>NZ_JACOGF010000099.1 GCF_014284335.1 Undibacterium hunanense
CTTGCTGATTCTGTCTTCTAACTCACTGAGATACTGCAGTAACTCATCGACCAGGCCGTTGAGTATGCCGAGCGTGCCGCGGCTTTGTTCTTGCCAGAGGGCGACTTCGCGGCGCAGGTGGCGCAGGTGGCGCAGGCCGGGACTGAGTATCCGGCCAAACTCAGCGAGCAGGCCTCGTATCTGGTTGGCGGTCGCAGTACGGTGTTTGACCCAGGCTTCTCTTACTCTGTGCAGGGCTTGTATCTG
>NZ_JACOGF010000100.1 GCF_014284335.1 Undibacterium hunanense
ACTGCGTTTATACTGCGTTTATACTGCGTTTATACTGCGTTTATACTGCGTTTATACTGCGTTTATACTGCGTTTATACTGCGTTTATACTGCGTTTATACTGCGCTTATACTGCGCTTATACTGCGCTTATACTGCGCTTATACTGCGCTTATACTGCGCTTATACTGCGCTTATACTGCGCTTATACTGCGCTTATACTGCGCTTATACTGCGCTTATACTGCGCTTATACTGCGCTTATAC
>NZ_JACOGF010000101.1 GCF_014284335.1 Undibacterium hunanense
GATGTCTTTCATCATGTACCAGTAAAAGAATTGTCCTTTGACTGTAGTTGGTAACCAGGTAATGTCCCAGCACCAGACTTGATTCGGGCTACTTGCCTGATGGGTAGTCAGGGGGCGTTTCTGTGGGGCCTTGCTTCTGCCTCGTCGTTGACCTTGCCCAGCGGCTTTCATGACGCGGTAAAAGCTCGATTCAGAGGCAAGGTAGATGCCTTGATCTGCCAGCTTGGGAACAATCTGGT
>NZ_JACOGF010000102.1 GCF_014284335.1 Undibacterium hunanense
CTTGCTGATTCTGTCTTCTAACTCACTGAGATACTGCAGTAACTCATCGACCAGGCCGTTGAGTATGCCGAGCGTGCCGCGGCTTTGTTCTTGCCAGAGGGCGACTTCGCGGCGCAGGTGGCGCAGGCCGGGACTGAGTATCCGGCCAAACTCAGCGAGCAGGCCTCGTATCTGGTTGGCGGTCGCAGTACGGTGTTTGACCCAGGCTTCTCTTACTCTGTGCAGGGCTTGTATCTG
>NZ_JACOGF010000103.1 GCF_014284335.1 Undibacterium hunanense
GTACTTGGCCATGGAAGCATAACGACAACAGAAATATACACCCACGTCGCCGACCACGCCCTAAGAACCGAAATATCAAGGGCAAACATACGAAAACGGCTGGAGATCTATCGATAACTAGGAATTATCATGTCTTATGCAGATCAAGACTTGCGAGTTTTTCTATGAAGTATCTTACCGGTGTTGCTTGGGATGCTTTTAAAAAGCAGGGTACATCCCCTCCCAAGTTTGATGGT
>NZ_JACOGF010000104.1 GCF_014284335.1 Undibacterium hunanense
TGGCTGTTGACACAGGTACAAGTGACACCGTTGCCCTGACCATCGCTGAAGGTTTGAATACGGATCCACGTTTCAACGTCACCCTGACCACAGGCGCCGCAGAAAACGTCACCATCGTTGATGCTGATTCAGAAAACAACACCGTTGCCCTGGGTAGCGTAGCAGCCCACACAGGCACCGTCACCATCGGTACAGCAGCAGGTGCAGGCAAAGTTGGCGGCT
>NZ_JACOGF010000105.1 GCF_014284335.1 Undibacterium hunanense
TGATGTTACCGCCATTGACGATGATGAGGGTATCTGTACCGTCGCCGCCTGTGATGCTGTCGCCTGTTTCGAGTGTGTCAGCCAGGATGAAGGTGTCGTTGCCTTTGCCGCCGATGACGGAGACGTCTTGGGTCTGACCGGAGGTGTCTGCTTTACCAGTGGTGAAGAAGCCATTGCCGAGGTTGATGGTCAGGTTGCCTGTGAATGCGGATGC
>NZ_JACOGF010000106.1 GCF_014284335.1 Undibacterium hunanense
TGCAAGATGAAGACCAACTGACAGGTACAGGCGTCTCCAACACACTGACAGCCACACTGGGCAATGCCAACGACAACGGTGGCACCCTCATCACCCCAAAACTGACCAACATCCAAACGCTGAATGCCTCCTTCACAGGATCATCTTCTGCGGGTGCCAACCTGGCAGTCACCGGTCTCGATCTGCAAGATGCCACCGGCCTCAAAG
>NZ_JACOGF010000107.1 GCF_014284335.1 Undibacterium hunanense
GCGCCAACTTCCTGAGCCTGGGTGCAGGTGCTGACCGTGTCGTACTGCTGGGTAACTATGTTGCCGGTACCTACAACACGACAGAAAACGGTGTGAACCTCAATGCACAATCCACAGCAACAGCAGTGGCCCGTGTAGTGACAGACACCATCAACCTGGGTAACGGTAACGATACACTGGTCACTTACGGTGCGATCAACCTGGCT
>NZ_JACOGF010000108.1 GCF_014284335.1 Undibacterium hunanense
GTACGCCGGAGCCGTCAGCGGCTGCGCCGGAGACGTCGATACGGTTCAAACCACCGTTGGCACCAACTGTTGTGGTATCAAAGTTGATGAAGCCGCCAACTTTGCCTGCACCTGCTGCTGTACCGATGGTGACGGTGCCTGTGTGGGCTGCTACGCTACCCAGGGCAACGGTGTTGTTTTCTGAATCAGCATCAACGATGG
>NZ_JACOGF010000010.1 GCF_014284335.1 Undibacterium hunanense
TGACGTTCCATTGCAGACCCAGGATCATGTTCTTGCGGATCTGGACGTTCTGATAGTCCACACTCCAGCCATACCCAAAGTCAAGATTCTGGCTCTTGCGACGGGTGTCGTAGGTGCGGGTGACGCGAATCGGGATGCCGGACGCCTGGATGTTGATGTCTTCAAAGCTGATGCTGAACTGGCCTATCTTGAGGTTGCGGTTGACATCAACGGTGATGAGGTGGTTGGTCTGTACGCCATTGGTGTTGACGACGATGAGGTTGAGGTCGTAGATGCCGTTCTGTAATTGGGTAGGGTCAAGCTTGCCAAGTGTGCCATTGGTGACGGACTGGTAGCCACGGCCAATTTCTTGCCAGTCACTGCTGTCAGTGGCGCGCAGCAGTAGCTGGTAGTAGGCGAGGTTTTTAGCGCTGGCGGTACCGGTGATGATGCCAGGGGCGGTGACGTCGGCATCGTCAATGGGGGCGGTGATCTGGGCGACGGGGGTAGTGGTGTCGCTGGGATCTTTGACGCTGTAGAGGCTGGTTTTAGTCAGGGTGCCAAGATCGTCTTTGGCAGTGACGGTAATCTGGTGGGCACCTGTTGTGCTGGCGGTGAGGATGGCGGTGCCGTCAGTGTTGAGGGGCACGGGCTGTCCATCGACGGTCAGGCTGGTGCTGATGGCGCCGGTGCCACCGTTGGTGAGGACGGTGAGGGTGACTTTGTCACCGAGGTTGACCAGGGCGGGGGCAACAGCGAGGCTGATGGACAGGGCTAAGGCATGGTCGCTGACGCTGAGCTGATAGCGTTGTTCAGCATAGGCGCGGCCATTGTCGGCACGGACGGTGACGTTGAAGTTGCCGATGACGGGTTTGGTCCAGCTGATGACGCCGGTCTTGCTGATGCTCATGCCGCTGGGGGCGTCAGTGAGGCTGAAGCTAAGTGCAGCCCCTTTGGGGTCTTGGGCAGCGACGGGGTAGCTGTAGGCTTGTGCCGCGACGGCAGCCGTGACGGGGGCACTGGTGATGACGGGGACGCTGGTGATGTCGGTGGGGGTGCCGGTGCCGCTGTCGTCATAGCCGGTGGCAGTGCCAAGGTTGGCGGCGATGATGGAACTCAGGCTGTCGCAGGCGGTGTTAGTGTTGCTGATGCTTTGTGCACCAGCCAGGCGGGCCAGGAAGAGGCCATTGGCAACATCGGCCTGGCCACTGAAGTAGGACCAGCGGATCTGGTCGCTGTTGTCATTGCCGCCGGTACCGCCACTGGGCAGCATGCTGGCGAGAATGGTGTTGATGCTTTGGCTGGCAGTGATGGCGGGACTGATGCTGGCTTGTGCCTGAACGGGTTGGGCAAGGGCAAGCCAGGCCATGCCCTGAGGCGCGAAGATGGCGGCGGTGGCGGTGCCGCTGAGATTGCCGCTGCCATTGCTACCATTGCTGCTGCCACCGGAGAGGCGATAGGCACCGGCACCGGTCTGGGGGTCTTCAATCTGCATGGCTTGTCCGCTCCAGCCACTGAGGGTGGCGGGGTTTTGCGGCAGCAGGACGCGATAACCGGCGGCCACGGCGTTTTGCAGATCATTGGATTGGTCGGCGGTGAGGCTGATGTTGAGTAAGGCGGCGCTGAGGTTACTGCTGGTCACTGCATGCACGGGCTGGGTCTGTGGCTGACTGGCGGCTTTGGCAAGGATGCGTACGGCTGAGGCGGCGGTGACGGCGGCAGTATTGGTGGCTGCATTGGCAGCACTGCCATAGTGTTTGTCCAGGACGAGATGGGCATAGGCGGCATTGCGCTGGTTGCTCTGACGGCTGTAGACGGGGGCGCTCAGACCGGTGCTTTGGCTGGCGACGGCGCTTTTAAGGCGGTCAATGTCGAGAATGACGCCAGGGAAGCTGACGTTGTTGACCATGCCGAGCAGGAAGTCGGGGCTGACCTGGGCCACGGCACGTCCATGCGACGGCAGGCGTTGTTCGATGACACCGGCGGCGCGCTGGAAGATGGCGCTGTTGGCATCGGTGGTGGCGAAGTAGGCCAGGATGGTCTGGTGCAACAGGTCGCCGGTGAGGTCGTCGCGGCTGACGCTAGTGGCGGCTGTTTGACTATTGAGTCTGGTTTGGGTGGCAGCCAGGCGTTGGCGTACGGTGTCGAGCTGGGCGGGGTTGATGCCCTGGGTATCGGCAACGATGGCGTGGTAGTCACCGGCATGGGCGATGAAGTTGCTGTCGTTCCAGTTGTTGGCGGCCGGGTCGTAGTTGCTGATGCTGGCGGGCAGTTCGCTGCCAAGGCTGAAGTTGCCACCGGTGGCAACCACTTGGCCATCGAGGCGGATTTCGGCTTTGAGCTGGACCAGGTAGCCAGGAATGCTGGTGGGGAATTCGCTGGCAGTAATAGGACTGTTGTCGCTATGGGCGGCAGGCAGGTAGGCGGCCAGGACATCGGCATCGGCCTGGCTGACGGGGGCAAAGCTCAGGGTCAGGCGTTTGTTGGCGAGGCCGGGGTAGCTGCTGGTGTAGCTGACGCTGGGGTTGTTCTGGACTTGTGCTGCTGGGGTGGCATACAGCTGGAGGCGTAACGTGCCTTTGAGGTTGCTGGGGATGGCGGTGAAGCTGGCTCCCTGGGCGATGACGCTGTAGGGCAAGGAGCCCATGAGGATGCTGTAGTTTTCTGGGGCGATCTGGCTGCTACCGAGGACGCCGCCTACGGTCAGGTCGCTGCCCTGCTGACCGAGTACCTGGTTGAGCTGGGTCTGGTAAGTGGTAAAACTGGTCTGGATGGCGATCTGGTTGAGGCTTTTACCGGCATCGGCACTGCAGGTGGCACCTTGACGGGCGGCATCGAAGACGCCGGATTCGTTGAGGGCGACGCTACTGCGCAGGCCAAGTGCGGCGATGCTGTTGCTTTGTTTAAAACTGGGGTCCAGCGGGTACCAGGCGCTGGCCTGGCGGTTTTTAGCACCACGACTGGGGCTGGCGTCGATGAAGGCTTCTACCCAGGTGTGTTCGAGCTGGATGGCGCTGATGTTGCCATTCTGGAGGATGGCTTTGTTGGGAATGCCGGCCTGGGTGAGCAGGCTCAGTGCGGCAGTGGTGTTGTCGACATGCAGCCAGTTGAGCAGGCGGCTGGCAGGTACTTCAATGGTGCCGTAGACATAGCGGCTGGGTATGCCTGCGGCTCTATACAGTGCAATGAGCAAACTGGCGCTGTCGGTGGCGTTGCCGCTTTTGGCTTGCAGGGTCTGGGCGGCACCTTGCAGGCTGCCATAGCCGGGACGGTAGCTGATGCTGTTGCGAACGTAGTTGTAGATGGCGACGGGATTGTTTTGCAGGCTGCTGGCAAGGGTGCTGATGTCGCTGCTGAGTTGAACGTCGTCGGTGGCGGCGAGGTCAGCGGCAGTCGGGGTGTCGCTCAGTACGGCATCGGGCAGGGGCAGACCAGAGAGGCTGCCATTGCTGGCGAGCATCACGCTGCGCGGGAAGCGGTGTTCGAACTGGCGTGCTGTCTGTGCTGGCTGGGCTGGCTGTGTTGGTAACTGAAGCAGGCCGACTTTGCTATTGCCGCTATTGTTCTGGGGGGTGGTCGTGCCCCAGGGGAGTTTGTTGCCGTTGAGGACGGGGGTGCTTTGGCTGGCGTATTGTTTGAGGTATTGTTGCCATTGCTTGAGGGCGCTGCTGGCATCGGTCTTGCCGGCGGCTGCATTGTCGAGGGGGGTGTAGGCGTCTTTGAGGAGGCTGGCGCGTTTGGTAAATTCGGTGACCATGGCGTCGTGCCGCTGGCTGATGCTGGTGGGCAGTTTGCGGTCTTTGATGAGGCTGGCTGTGGCCGTAAAACCTTGGGTCACGCGTTGTTCTTGCTGGACGAGGGTCTGGTATTGGCTGCGGATGCTGTTGATGGCAATTAAGGCGCTGGCATTGCTTTGCAGGGTTTGGGCACTGACCTGGGCGCTCAGGTCTATGAGTTTGGCGAGGCTGCGGGCGTAATCGGCACTGGCGTTGGTGGTGGTATTGTTCGCAACGGGAGCTGCTGCTGGTGTTGGAGTTGGCGCCGGGGCCAACGCGGAAGCCGATATGGTCTGTTGTGCGGTACTGCCCTGCCCTTTGCCCAGTGGCAGACTACGCGGCCCCACCGGCAGCAGGGTGTTGTTGTTGCCCAGGCTGCTGTCCTCTACCCGCGCCCGCGTGCTGCCTTGGGCTGGCGCACTGCCCTGTGCCAACGCTAACGGGGAGATCAGGCTGCTTGTGAATGCGACAAGAACCAGACTGGCCAGACTGCGTTGAAGACGGGGATGGCGGAACATAAATATTTACTCTTGGTAATGTGGCATAGGTAGGCGCAAGGCCTGTCTGGATGCGGCCACACCCGCCAAGTTTGGTAGTGCTGACATCTGAAAGCTGCTTGCATGGTCAACGCCCCCGATTAGAGAAGGAGCATGGAACCTGTCTATTTTTAAAACCACGCATGTTACCAATTGTAAAATATTATTGCAAGAAAATTACCCTTTTGATATCTTTGTAACCGACACATTCAGCGAAAATCAAAGCCGCAAAAACAAAAACGCCCGATTTTTTAATCGGGCGTTTTTATCTGTTGCCAGCGCTTACCAAGTTGACGCTGATAAGCACCTATTCGACATAGCCTGAGCCTAGTGCTTTACCACCGTCGTATCCGCCGGTGTTTCTGGCGTTGCCGGTGTTGCTGCGGCAGCTACAGGGACTGGCTCATCGACCAAAGGAACCGGCTGGGTTTCCAGTGCGATTTCCAGGACTTTGTCTATCCAGCGAACCGGGATGATTTCCAGTTTGTTTTTGACGTTGTCCGGGATCTCTGCCAGATCCTTGGCGTTTTCTTCTGGTATCAGCACGGTTTTGATGCCACCACGATGTGCAGCCAGCAATTTCTCTTTCAGGCCGCCGATAGGCAATACTTCGCCGCGCAGCGTGATCTCGCCTGTCATGGCGACATCGGCACGGACCGGGATGCCGGTGAACACAGACACCAGCGCCGTAGTCATGGCGATACCGGCAGACGGACCGTCTTTCGGTGTTGCGCCTTCTGGCACGTGGATATGGATATCACTCTTCTCGAAGACATCAGCCTTGATACCCAGACGCTTGGCGCGGCTGCGTACCACGGTGCGGGCTGCCTCGATGGATTCTTTCATGACATCGCCCAGGGTACCTGTACGAATGACACCACCTTTACCTGGCATGGCAACGGCTTCTATGGTCAGCAGATCGCCGCCCACTTCAGTCCAGGCCAGACCAACTACCTGGCCGATCTGGTTGTCTTTGACAGCGACGCCAAAGTCATAGCGACGCACACCCAGGTATTTATCCAGATTTTTGGAATTGACCGTGGCTTTTTTCTCGGTCTTTTTCAGCAAGAGCATTTTCACGACCTTGCGGCAAATCTTGGAGATTTCCCTTTCCAGCGAACGCACGCCGGCTTCACGGGTGTAATAGCGAATGATGTCGCGTATCGCACTTTCGGCCACGGTGATTTCGCCTTCTTTCAAACCATTGTTCTTGATTTGCTTGGGCAACAAATAGCGCTGGGCAATGCTGGTTTTTTCATCTTCGGTATAACCCGACAGGCGTATCACTTCCATCCGGTCCAGCAAAGCTGGCGGAATATTGTAGGAGTTGGACGTCGCCACAAACATCACATCGGAGAGATCGAAATCGACTTCAATGTAATGATCCGAGAAAGTATGATTTTGCTCAGGGTCCAGTACCTCCAGCAAGGCAGACGACGGGTCGCCACGGAAGTCTGCACCCATCTTGTCCACTTCATCCAGCAGGAAAAGCGGATTACGCACACCGACCTTGGACAGGCTTTGCAGAATCTTGCCTGGCATGGAGCCGATGTAGGTACGACGGTGACCGCGGATTTCAGCCTCGTCACGCACGCCACCCAGGGCCATGCGCACGAACTTGCGGTTCGTGGCACGGGCGATGGATTGCCCCAGCGAGGTCTTACCTACGCCCGGAGGACCTACCAGACACAGGATAGGTGCTTTCAGCTTGTCGACGCGCTGTTGTACTGCAAGATATTCCAGGATGCGTTCCTTGACCTTATCGAGGCCAAAGTGTTCGTCTTCCAATACTTTTTCAGCATTCGTCAAATCATTATTGACCTTGGATTTTTTCTTCCATGGCAGATTGACGATGGTGTCAATGTAATTGCGCACGACGGTGGCTTCTGCCGACATCGGGGACATCATCTTGAGTTTTTTCAACTCATTCTGTGCCTTGTCGCGGGCTTCTTTAGGCATCTTGGCGGCCAGGATTTTTTTCTCCAGCTCGTCAATATCGGCACCCTCTTCACCTTCGCCCAGTTCTTTCTGGATGGCCTTGACCTGTTCATTCAGGTAGTACTCGCGCTGGGATTTCTCCATCTGGCGCTTGACGCGACCACGGATACGCTTTTCAACCTGCAGAATATCGAGTTCACCTTCCAGTTGACCCAGCAAATGCTCAAGGCGTTTGGACACACTGAAGATTTCCAGGATGACCTGTTTCTGCTCCAGCTTCAATGGAAGATGGGCAGCAATGGTGTCAGCCAGGCGACCGGCATCATCAATACCGGACAGGGATGCCAGGATTTCTGGCGGGATTTTTTTGTTCAGTTTGACGTATTGATCAAACTGCTGAACGATGGCGCGACGCATCGCTTCCACTTCAGATTCATCACCTTCATCCAGAGCGACCGGTGTCAGGTCTGCGAAAAAGTGCGATTCGGAATCATGGATCTTGTGTATGCGCGCACGCTGAGCACCTTCGACCAGTACCTTGACGGTACCGTCTGGCAACTTCAACATTTGCAGAATGTTGGCAATACAGCCGATTTCATAAATATCATCTGCCGAAGGCTCATCCTTGGCAGCGGCTTTCTGAGCGGCAAGCATAATGCTCTTGCCTTGATCCATGGCAGCTTCCAGGGCCTTGATGGATTTTGGACGCCCCACAAACAGAGGAATCACCATGTGCGGGAATACAACAACATCACGCAGTGGCAACAACGGCAGTTGGGTTTGTTCGGTTATCAGAGTAGTCGTCATGGCGCACCTTTCATAAATACTGGTTAACAATGTTGGCGCACTGGGCGGAAACACAAGCCCATTCTGGAAAAAAACAATAAAAAAAGCCACACAGAGAGTCTCCCCGGTAGCTTTACGATTGAAGCTGTCATTGTTTTCTTAAATCATTGTACTTCGAATCAAATTAAAACGAAGAAATAAAGCGAGAAAACCAATAAAAAATGGGGAGTTGCCTCCCCATTAAGTTTCTACTGTTACATCACGCCACCAATTCAGGCACCGGCAACCTTGGGTTGCTCATGGTAAATCAACAAGGGCTTTGCACCATTGGTGATGGTGTTTTCATCAATGACGACCTTCTCTACATTCTGATGGCTAGGCAAGTCATACATGACATCCAGCAGGGCGTGTTCCAGTATCGAACGCAGGCCACGCGCGCCAGTCTTGCGGGCAATCGCTTTTTTGGCAATCGCCTGCAGGGCGGCAGGACGAATTTCCAGTTCTGTACCTTCCATCTCCAGCAATTTTGCATATTGCTTGATCAGGGCGTTTTTAGGCTCAACCAGAATTTGTATCAGTGCGGCTTCATCCAGTTCATTCAGTGTGGCAATGACAGGCAGACGGCCAACCAGTTCAGGAATCAGGCCAAACTTGATCAGATCTTGCGGTTCAGCGTCCTGCATGACGTCGCTGGCGCTCTTTTCTGCCTGGCTCTTGACGCTGGCAGAGAAACCTATGCCGCTGCGCTCAGAACGGTCGGAAATGATCTTGGCGAGGCCATCAAACGCACCACCGCAGATGAACATGATGTTGGTGGTATCGATCTGGATGAAATCCTGATTTGGATGCTTGCGGCCACCCTGTGGTGGCACCGATGCCATGGTACCTTCCACCAGCTTCAGCAAGGCTTGCTGCACGCCTTCGCCGGACACGTCACGGGTAATCGACGGGTTGTCAGATTTGCGAGAAATCTTGTCAATTTCATCGATATAAACGATACCCTTTTGCGCACGTTCGACTTCATAGTTGCAGTTTTGCAGCAACTTTTGAATGATATTTTCTACGTCTTCACCAACATACCCAGCTTCGGTCAGGGTAGTTGCATCGGCGATCACGAAAGGCACATTCAACATGCGTGCCAGTGTTTGCGCCAGCAAGGTCTTGCCGGAACCTGTCGGGCCCACCAGCAAGATATTACTCTTGGCCAGTTCGACATCGTCTTTCTTGCCGAGGTGCTTCAGGCGCTTGTAATGGTTGTACACCGCCACCGCCAGAATACGCTTGGCACCCATTTGGCCAATGACGTACTGGTCGAGCAGATCGGTGATCTCTTGCGGTGTTGGCAGTTCGGTTTTTGCACTGGCAATATTATCAATTTCGGACACTTCGTCACGAATGATGTCGTTGCACAAATCGATGCACTCATCGCAAATAAATACGGATGGCCCTGCGATCAGTTTCTTAACCTCATGCTGACTCTTGCCGCAAAACGAGCAATAGAGCAACTTTTCTCCGCTGGAGGATTTTTTATCGGGCATGATACGTATATAAAATAAACAAAATTAATCTATGAAACCGAGGTCAACAGCACGGCAGGATGACAAAACATCCGTGCGACCTATACCAAGCTTCTTCCGTACGCATATTACCTGCAAAACCGGCTTTCGTCATGGCAACCACATATTGCAGTTGAATTGCCGCTGAGCCCACGCCAATATTATAGAGCAGAATAAAAAAACGCCCGAACCATAGCGGAGCGGGCGTTTTATTTTTTTATACTTTTTACGCGCGATGGGCCAGGACTTTATCAATCAGACCATATTCCGCTGCCGCATCGGCAGACATGAAATTGTCACGATCGGTGTCTTTGGATATCTGCTCCAGACTGCGACCTGTGTTTTCAGCCAGGATGCCGTTCAGGCGTTCACGCAGATACAGAATCTCGCGTGCCTGGATTTCAATATCAGAAGCCTGACCTTGGGCGCCGCCCAGAGGTTGATGAATCATGATACGGGAATTTGGCAGGGAGAAACGCTTACCCTTGGCACCTGCCGCCAGCAGGAAGGCACCCATGGATGCCGCCAGGCCAGTACACAGCGTTGATACATCAGGCTTGATGAACTGCATGGTGTCATAAATCGCCATACCAGCCGATACCGAACCACCAGGAGAGTTGATGTAAAGAGAAATATCCTTGTCTGGATTTTCACTTTCCAGGAACAGCAATTGAGCAACGATGAGATTGGCGGCCTGGTCATTGACCGGGCCAACCAGAAAAATCACACGTTCCTTGAGCAGGCGGGAATAGATGTCGTAAGCACGCTCACCTCTGCCACTCTGCTCTATCACCATAGGCACCATGCCCAGCATATTTGTGTCCAGTGCCGAATTACGGATGATGCCTGTCATGTGATTTCCTTTTTGCTTACGCTTGTGCGTTGTTACCCATCAATTCGTCGAAAGGCAGAACCTTGTCTGATACTTTCGCTTTACCCAGGACATAGTTAACGACGTTTTCTTCTAATACAAGGGCTTCGACTTCAGCCAGACGGTTGCGATCGCTAAAATAATATTTAACGACTTGCTGCGGGTCTTCGTAGCTTTGGGCGAAGTCTTCAACTTGCGCCTTGATTTGCTCGGTAGTTGCCTGCAGGTTGTTGGCCTTGACCAGTTCAGCCAGGATCAAACCCAGACGTACGCGACGTTCTGCCTGAGCAGCAAACAATTCTGTCGGGAATGGTACATCTTTAACGTTCATGCCGCGTTGCGCCATGTCCTGACGTGTCATTTCTGCCAGACGTTCGCCATCCTGGGCAACCAGGCTCTTCGGCACGTCAAATTCAACTGCCTTGACCAGTGCGTCCATGACGCTTTCTTTGGTCTTGGATTTAACACGGCCACGCACTTCGCGTTCCAGGTTGTCTTTGATGTCGGTACGCATTTTTACCAGGTCGCCATCTTCCACGCCCAGCATTTTTGCGAATTCGGAATCCACTTCAGGCATGTGCGCCCATTCCAGCTTTTTCAGCGTGATGGTGAATTCTGCTGTTTTACCGGCAACATCTTTGCCATGGTAATCTTCAGGGAAAGCCAATGGGAAAGTTTTGGATTCGCCAACTTTCAAACCGATAGTTGCCGTTTCAAACTCAGGCAACATGCGGCCTTCGCCCAGAACGAAATTAAAGTCATCTGCCTTGCCGCCAGCAAATTCAACGCCGTCGATCTTGCCAACGAAATCAACTGTAGCGCGGTCACCGTTTTGTGCGGACTGGTCTGCACCACCGTCACCGTGCGCGCCCTGCTCGCCTTTAACGTGGAAGTGCACGCGCTGTTTGCGCAGGATGTCGATGGTCTTGTCGATTTCAACATCAGTCACTTCGGACTTGACTTGTTCCACTTCAGCAACAGACAGATCACCAATGGTGATTTCTGGATAAATTTCAAATGTTGCATCAAATGCCAGGCTGCCTTCAGCAACGTCGGCACCAGATTTTGGTTCTATGCTTGGGTAGCCTGCAACGCGCAATTTGTTTTCATTGGCGGCGACGGAGAAAGCCTGACCGACTTTGTCGTTCAGTACTTCTGTCTCGACCTGATAGCCATACTGGGCAGCGACCATTTTCATCGGCACTTTACCAGGACGGAAGCCAGGCGCTTTTGCTGTACGTGCACGCACTTTCAAACGCTTTTCAACTTCCGATTGCACGTCAGCGATCGGGAAAGAAATCGTTAAACGGCGTTCCAATTTATCTAAAGTTTCGACTGCAGTTGCCATGAAAATCGTCCAAATAGTAAAAATTCTGTGGTGCGAGGAGGGGGACTCGAACCCCCACACCATTGCTGGCGTCAGGACCTAAACCTGGTGCGTCTACCAATTTCGCCATCCTCGCGGGATGTTTATGTTGCATACCGGCAAAGTATCAGCACATGCTCGCATGTTCTGCACCGCCGGTACAAAAGCAAAGGGCGACCCGAAATTCAAGCGTCGCCCAAAACTGATGTATGTGGCATTACAACTCCAGCCCGATATTCTACTGGATTTTATTCGCACGTGCCTTATTTTTTTAAATACGGCCCAAAACCCCGTCTCCCTGCCCTGCCGGTCTATAAAGCAAAAAACCCTTGCCAGCATATAAACACAGGCAAGGGCTTTTGCGTTGAAACTATTTATACGAGATTACGCGGGCTTTTTGACGCGGAACCATGCAGCATACAATGCCGGCAAGAACAGCAGGGTCAGCGCGGTCGCAATGATCAGGCCGCCCATGATGGCAACCGCCATTGGGCCCCAGAATACGGAGCGCGACAAAGGTATCATCGCCAGCACCGCAGCGGCGGCCGTCAGGATGATGGGGCGGAAACGGCGTACAGCCGATTCCACAATCGCATCCCACGGTGCAGCACCCTCACGGATGTCATGCTCAATCTGGTCGATCAGGATCACCGAGTTACGGATGATCATGCCGAACAGGGCAATCACGCCAAGCTGGGCCACAAAGCCGAATGGTCGTTGCAAAATCAGCAAAGCCATTGCCGCACCGGCCACACCCAAAGGCCCGGTCAGGAACACCAGCAAGGAACGCGAGAAGCTATGCAGTTGCAACATCAGCAAGGTAAAGATGATAAACACCACCAATGGCACGTTGGCTGCAATCGATTCCTGCGCCTTGCCACTATCGGCTGCGGCACCGGCCAGTTCTATCTTATAACCCGGCAAGAGACTGGCGCGGATTTCATCGAGCTTCGGTGAAATCTGGCTGGACACCGTCGGCCCCTGTATACCATCCACCACGTCAGACTGTACGGTCACAGCCCATTCGCGGCCTTCACGCCAGACCACACCAGGTTCCCATACCAGGGAAATGTGGGCAACTTGTGATAAAGGCACGTATTTACCGCTGCCGGTCGGGATATTGGCGTTACTGAGCGCTTCCACGGTCGAACGTTCATCCACAGGCTGGCGTACGGCAATATCGATCAACTTGTTGCCATCACGGAACTGACCAACCGTAGTGCCAGTCAGGATGGTATTGGCAGCGCGCATCACCGTTTGCGAGGTAATGTTCAACATGCGTAACTTGTCCTGATCAAGGTCGATCCTGACTACCTTTACAGATTCATTCCAGTTGTCATTCACACCAACAGTATTGGCATTGGCCCGCATGACTTCTTTGACGCGATCAGCAATTTCCCTGACCTTGGTCACTTCCAGGCCAGACACACGGAATTGCACAGGGTAAGGAACCGGTGGTCCATTTGGCAACAGCTTGACGCGGCCGCGCACTTCAGGGAAATCCTTTTTAAAGATATCGATGATTTTCAGGCGCAATGCGGCACGGGCCTTCAAATCCTTGGGCAAGACCACGATCTGCGACACGTTGGTCTGCGGGAAAATCTGATCCAGCGGCAAATAGAAACGCGGGCTACCGGTACCGACATAGCTGGTGACGCTATCTACGCCTTCCTGCTTCTGGATAAAGGCTTCAAATTTCTTCGCTTGCGCTTCTGTTGCAGCAAAGGATGAACCTTCAGGCAGCCACAGTTCCACCATCAATTCCAGGCGACTGGAATCCGGGAAAAATTGCTGTTCAATAAACTTGAATCCGAATACACCCAGGCCAAACACGCCCAGGGTAATGATGATGGTGGTTTTACGCCATTCCACACACCAGTTCACCATGGCACGGAAGCGGCTGTAAAACGGCGAATCAAATATCTCATGCTCGCTACCACCGGACCCACCATGTGGCTTCACCTTCAACAGCAAATAACCAAGATAAGGCGTGAAGATAACCGCCGCCAGCCAGGAAATGATCAGGGCAAGCGCATTTACGGAAAACATGGAGAAGGTATATTCACCTGCCGCAGACTTGGCCAGACCAATCGGCAGGAAGCCTGCCGCCGTGATCAGGGTACCGGTCAACATCGGCATCGCGGTGGAGGTATAGGCAAAGGTTGCGGCATCAAAGCGCGAGAAGCCCTCTTCCATCTTCCTGACCATCATCTCGACCGCAATAATGGCATCGTCCACCAGCAAACCCAGTGCAATGATCAGCGCGCCCAGCGATATCTTGTGCAGATCGATATCAAAAATACGCATGAACAGGAAGGTAATCGCCAATACCAGTGGTATCGTCAAACCCACCACCAGACCCGGCCAGATATCCAGGCGGAATGGCTTGGTATGCAAGCCCAGGGCCAGGAAGCTGACTGCCAGCACGATAACAACCGCCTCGATCAGGGTATGAATGAATTCACCGACCGATGACGTCACCGCATCCGGTTGATTGGACACTTGTTCAAGCTTGATACCCACCGGCAGCTTGGCCTTGATGATGGCGACATCATGCTGGAGATTTTTACCCAGCTCGATAATGTTGCCACCCTTTTCCATGGAAATACCAAGACCCACGACTTCCTTGCCATTGAAGCGCATCTTGTCTTGTGGCGGGTTCTTGTATTCACGCTTGACGGTCGCAAAGTCACCAAGACGGAAGGTGGTTCCGTTGGCGCGCAATTGCAGGCTTTCCAGGTCTTTCACCGTCATCAGGGCGCCAGATACACGCACTTGCAGGTTATCGCTGGACGTGGTCAGCACGCCAGTACCTTCGATACCGTTCTGGGAACTGATCTGCCCGACTATCGCATCAAAGGGAACACCAAGTTGCGAGAATTTTTTCTGGGAAAATTCAATATTGATTTTCTCATCCTGCACACCAAACAGTTCAACCTTGGATACAGAAGGAATGCGCAAGAATTGCTGGCGTACATAGTCAGCATATTCCTTGACTTCTTCATACTTGAAGCCATCACCGGACAAGGCAAAGATAGACCCATAGGTATCGCCGAATTCATCATTGAAGAACGGCCCCTGCACACCCGGCGGCAAGGTCGCCTTGATGTCGCCTATTTTCTTGCGCACCTGATACCAGGATTGCGCAGTTTCCTTGGGCGGCGTTGATTCACGGAGTTGCAGAATAATCAGTGTTTCACCGGGTTTGGAATAGCTGCGTATCTTGTCGATATACGGTGTTTCCTGAAGTTTTTTCTCCAGCTTGTCGGTGACCTGATCCGCCATCTGCAAGGCAGTGGCGCCCGGCCAGATAGCCCTGACCACCATGGCACGGAAAGTAAACGGCGGATCTTCATCCTGCCCCAGTTTGCTGTAACTGAGTATGCCACCCAGCAACAGCACGACGATCAGGTAACGCGTCAGCGGTATATGCTCAAGCGCCCACCTGGATAGATTGAATCCACGGGAAGAATCGCTCATTTCGCGGCTCCCGCAGCGGCATCAGCCACTTTGGCTGGCGCAGCAGGATTAACCGAAGCAGCCGGTGCTTCAACGCCAAGAATAGTCACTTTCTGACCATTTTTCAGTTGATTAACGCCCGCAGTCACGACCACCTGGCCAGGCTTGACACCACCAGCCAGCAATACTTCTTCGCCAGATGAACCGGCGACCTGTACCGGCACCAGCCTGACCACGCCAGACTCCACCAGCCAGACCGAAGAGGCATTCTTTTCCTGGAACATGGCGGTCAACGGCACCCTGATGGTGCTAGCGGGATTTTTGGCATTGAAGCTGACAAAGGCTGTCATACCCAGTTGTACATTCTTGACATCGCCACCCAGACTGACCTTGGCAGTAAAGGTGCGCGTCACCGGATCAGCAATCGGCGACAATTCGCGCAATTTGGCCGGAATTGTCTGACCAGGACTAGCCCACAGACGCACATTCACATCAGTCATCTGACGGATGGAGTTGATCTTGTCTTCCGGAATGCCGACCACGACATCCAGATCACCTGTTTGGGCAACCCGGACTACCGGCGTGCCAGCAGTAACTACCTGGCCAACTTCTGCATCCAGACCGGTAACGACACCATCCACATCGGCCACCAGGCTGGTATAACCAGACTGATTGGCCTGATTTTTATAGGCAGCCTGTGCCTGTTCATAGCTGGACTGGGCAGATTTGGCAGCCACTTCTTTGCCATCCAGCACGGAAGCAGCAACAAAATTCTTGGAACGCAGGTCCTGATAACGCTTCAGTTCAGCCACTGCCAGGTCACGATTGCTTTCTGCCGCTGTCAATCCGGCTTTGGCCTGCATCTGTGCCAATGCCAGATCTTGCGGATCAAGCTGCATCAGCACCTGACCACGTTTAACTACTGTACCCACATCCACCTTGCGAGCAACGATTTTGCCGGCAACACGAAAGCCCAGACGGGATTCGATACGCGGTCTGACTTCGCCAGGCAATTCGGAATTGATATCGACATTACTCGAAACCAGGGTAATCGTCCTTACCGGACGAATGTCTTCGGTTTTTTCAGCGGGTTTGGAACAGGCCAGCAACAGGGCCGCAGAAGCGAGGGCGAAGGCATACGTGGCAACGCGCCTGCCAGCCAACTGCCGCGCCTGAGGATGATTGGTAGTTTCTGGTGTTAACACAGGAGTTTTCCTTTACTATGCAGGCTTTCCAAGCCGGGATGAAACGAGTAAAAAAATCCAAACAGGACTTAAGCAAGACTGCCCCTGCTGCGCTACAGCGCCTGGCAGTAGATTTTGGGACAATTTTGCGTAAGCCCTATTTAAAGATGATGAATCTTGCCCCAACTTCAGGCATGACCAGATTTCTTGATTTTTTATAATTAGGACTTACGCAAAACAGCCCCAGCTGCGTTGCAGCTCCTGGCCGTACTATTCGTACTGTCTTCGTCGCTACGCCTTGCTGGGACAATTTTGCGTAAGTCCTAATAATATTTATCTGCTACCATCAAATAACTGACTTTGCGGTTAGTAATTATAGTTAAGCATCCTGTTTTTGCCAATGACTTTTCAGTCATTAAGCTTTTTATTAAATTTTTGCCTATAGCTACCCTCTTGAAGAGGTGGTGACGATGGCACCCAATATGGATCTGATTCAGCAAAATATGCCCGCCTCCGCCACTCATCCAACCCAGCCATCCAAACATTACGAAAACTTTCCCGTCGCATCCCTGCTGATGCCGGCCAGGCTGCGGCCAGCGGTAAATGTTATTTATGCGTTTGCCCGCAGCGCCGACGACATTGCTGATGAAGGCGATGCCAGCCCCGAAGAAAGGCTGCGCCAACTGGCGATCTATGAAGCAGAACTCGACAGCATAGAGAAAAATAGTAGCAGCGAATCGCAACTATTCAAGGCACTCGCCGGGGTGATACATCAATATGACCTGCCCCTGCAATGTTTCCGGGACTTGCTGTCGGCCTTTAAACAGGATGTGGTAACGACGCGGTATGCTGATTTTCCCGGTCTGCTGGATTATTGCGCGCGCTCGGCCAATCCGGTAGGCACGCTGATGCTGCATTTGTACGGTGAAGCCAGCACAGACAATCTGCGTGATTCAGATGCCATTTGCAGCGCCCTGCAAATCATCAATTTTTGGCAGGATGTTGCCGTCGACTGGCAAAAACAGCGCATTTACCTGCCGCAGGATGATCTCAGCCGCTTTGGCATTGGCGAACAACAAATCGCCAACGGGGTATTGAATGAAGACTGGCGCAATCTCATGCGCTTCCAGATTGCCCGTGCCAGAACCATGATGCTGTCCGGCAGTGGGCTGGCGAAACGTTTGCCAGGTCGACTGGGCTGGGAACTGCGACTGGTTGTGCAGGGTGGCTTGCGCATCCTGGAAAAAATCGAGGCAGTGCAATACGATGTATTTCATCAGCGCCCCAAACTGGGCAAAACAGACTGGATTCGCCTGGCCTGGCGCGCCTATCAGATGTAGTACACATGTAGCACACATGCAGAGCACATGTAGGACATCAGTTGACCCAAGCGTGCATCTACACTGTTTTGTTGCGGATGAAAACAAACGCAACGATTAGTAACAAATCAATGCGAATTTATACTGATAGACATAGTAGTTATTGCGGAATGAACTTAAAATCATCTGCATGCACTAAGCTTGATGCGGAATGATGTGAAAGTGGTGTAACGATCATTTTCATGCATTTCATGCATCTCCATAGCTTGCCGCCCTTGACACTGAATCACCCTCTTCTCTCCAACCGAAAACCGGAGCCAGTTTTGCTAACTTATCTATATCGCAGTACGCTGCTGCTTTGCCTGCTTTCTTTGAATGGCTGTACTGTCATCGCGATTGCCGATGCGGCAGTATCCACCACGGTGAAAGTTGGCAGCGCAGTGGTCGGCACTGCAGTGGATGTAACGCGCGCTGGCGTCAGGGCCATTACACCCGGCACCCGTGACAAGGCCGATGATGACGGCAATAACGCAGCCACGGACAGCAATGACAGTAGTGACAGCAGCGACAAAGATGATGCAGGTAACCGCCATCGCAGCACGCACGCATAATTCATACATACTCACACATAAGCACGCAGATTGTTCACCAGCCAAACCAAACCCATCATGCCGACAGAAACACAAATTGAGCAACACCGTGTAGTCCAGGCTGCCGCCAAAGCGGTACTGGAACGTCTGGCAGGCATGATCACCGCCAAAGATACCGAGCAAAGCATCGCCGACAAAGCCTATGCCATGTTGTGTGAATGCGGCTATGCAGACACCTGGTACCACCAGTGTCCAGCCCTGGTGTTACTGGGGTCACGCAGTTGCGTTTCGATTTCTGGCCGCGATTATCAGCCCGGCACCGAGCCTGTAGGCAGTGCCAACCTGATCACGGTTGATCTTAGTCCCACCAATGAACAATACTGGGGTGATTGCGCCCGCTCTTTCCCGGTAGAGGGTGGCAAGGTCACGCATGCACCGCAGATGCTGGAATTTCGCAACGGGCTGAGCTTCCTGAATCACCTGCATGCGCAAATGCCCGCAATGGTGACTCCGAAAACCACCTTTGGCCAATTATTCGACTGGGCCAACCTGCGCATACGCCAGAACGGTTTCGTCAATCTGGACTACCGCAATAATGTAGGCCACAGCATCGTCACCAACAAGGACGACCGCGAATACATACAGTCAGACAACAAGATAGAACTGGGCGAAGTCCCGTTTTTCAGCTTTGAACCCTTCATACGCCTGAAAGGTGGCAAATGGGGTTTCAAGCATGAAGGCATTTTTTACTTCAACGCTCAGGGTCACCTGGAAGAACTGTAAGCCCCTTCCCGTCTCAATCTAGCGCGCTGATGCATTACATCACACAAGAGCGCGTTCACCCCTCGTCGTTGAAATTGCAGCATAAAAAAACACAGCCATGGTTACCCATGGCTGTGTTTCATCATATTACTCATTGCCTGCTAATCACCATTCGCCTGCACAGTGGCAGGCAAATGCCGCATCAGCTCTTGGCGCAGGTCACCGTGATATTGGCAGCAGCGGTAGGATTATTGAAATCAATAACACCAGTGCCATTGGCTACCTTACAGGTCTGGCCGCTAGGCTGGGTATCCACTGCGGCGACATACGACACGCCATTGAGCAGACTCCAGTTAAAGCCGTACGTACCATCCAGCGTGACCGAGAACTTATCGGCATAGGCGTTGGCCGTATTGACCATGGTCAGTATGGTGCCAGCAGTCATGCCGGTTACCGTAAATTTGACGGGTACCGCAGGCACACAGGTCACAACGGATGTCAGTGCCGCCGCCGTATTGAGGATATTGGCCGTACCAGTACCATTGGCAACCGTACAGTATTGCGCTGCTGGCGGGATACCTACAGCAATCGTATATGCATTACCGTTGACGACGTAATTACCGAACAGGAAAGTACCATTTGTCGATACGGTCGCTGTCAGGCCGGTATTATTATTCACCAGCACCAGCGAGGTACTATCTGCCAGTCCGGCCAGGGTACCGCCGATAGGCACATTCGGGACGCAGGTCACGATAATATTCTTGACCGCAGCTTCACCAGTCATTTTGCCGGTACCGTTGACCACGGTACAGTTCACTGTATTTGGCTGTGTCAGGACACTGATTGCATAGCTACCATTACTGGCAACGTTGAAAGAGAACGTGCCATCAGCAGTCAGGGTCTGGGTGTAATTGGCGTCATTACGCAATACAAGGGTATCACCCGAAGTGAGTCCCGTTACAGTACCACCCACTGTGGTATACACAAAGCCACCGCAACCAGCGAGGATGAGTACCAGGCAAGTTATAATTCCTAAAAGTTTCGATTTATTCAAGATATTCGTCCGGATTGATAGAATTTTTCCAAAAGCAGCGCCCCACTATTGCAGAGCGCACTATAATGCGCCCACTATTATACGAGCTAGCGTTGCCAAAGGAGACAATTCTTCATTGTGATTACATTCTGTTACGGCGCATATTACCATTAAACCAATGTTCATTCTGCCTGGCGCAGGTAAATCGGAGTAAATGCGCACAGGCTTGTCACGACGATCTTTGTATGTAGCAGAATTTGTGGGCTTTGCCACAGTTTGCTAGCATTACAACTTTGCTGCCATGTTTTGGCTATAGCAAACTCCCGGGCTCCCAAGCTTCCCTTAACCAGATTTGCCCTGAACAATTCAGACTATCCAGCATGTCTCCAGACGAATATTGCCAGCAAAAAGCTGCACAAAGTGGTTCCAGCTTTTATTACAGTTTCCTGTTTTTGCCAGTTGCAAGGCGCCGCGCCATTACTGCGCTGTACGCCTTTTGCCGCGAGGTCGATGACGTGGTGGACGAAAGCACAGATGACATGGTGGCACGCAGCAAGCTGGGCTGGTGGCGCAAGGAAATCCAGGCCATGCTGGCGCAGCAACCCACCCACCCGGTGACCAAGGCATTGTTGCCGCACATGGCAGAGTACCAGTTGGACGGCGCGCACCTGCAAGCCATCATTGATGGCATGGAAATGGATTTGAACCAGACCCGTTATCTGGATTTTGCAGCCTTGCAAAAATACTGCTGGCATGTGGCCGGCGTGGTCGGCATCTTGTCTGCCAGTATTTTTGGCATTAAAAATCCACAAACGCGTGAATTTGCCGAAAAACTCGGCCTGGCTTTTCAGATGACCAATATCATTCGCGATGTCGGCGAAGATGCACGCAAAGGCCGCATCTATCTGCCTGTGAATGAGTTACAGCAGTTTGCCGTCACTGCAGCCGACATCCTGAACGCGCGCCACAGCACCCAGTTTGAAAGCCTGATGCAATTCCAGTATGAACGGGCGCAACGTCTGTATGACGAAGCCTTTGCCCTGCTGCCGCCGGAAGACCGCAAGGCGCAAAGAACCGGTCTGATCATGGCAGCCATTTATCGCGCCCTGCTGGTAGAAATCCAGCGCGATGGCTTCCATGTACTGAACCAGCGCATTTCACTGACACCGATACGCAAGCTGTGGCTGGCCTGGAAAACCTACGTCCGTGGCTAAGTTGACCAGCTCCCCGGCCAAATCAGTCGCCATCATCGGTGCCGGCTGGGCCGGTTGCGCCGCTGCGCTTGAACTGGCGCAAGCCGGTGCACACATCACCCTGATAGAAGCAGGCCGTCACCTTGGTGGCCGCGCCCGCGGCGTCAGCCTGCATGGTCATCAACTTGATAATGGCCAGCACATCTTGCTGGGCGCCTATAGCGAAAGCCTGCGCCTGATGCGCAAGGCTGGCGTTGACATCGACCAGGCATTATTGAAACTGCCGCTGCAAATGGTCTACCCGCAGCATGAAGATGGCATGTCTTTCATTGCGCCCAGGTTACCAGCGCCCCTGCATATGTTGGTGGCGCTATGGAAAACCACAGGATTGAGTTTTGCCGACAAACAGGCTTTGGCGCGTTTTTCTACCACGGCACGCTGGATGAGCTGGCGGCTGCATGAAGATTGCAGTGTCACCGAATTGCTGGAACGTTTTGACCAGACAGAACGGCTATGTCGCCTGATGTGGAATCCACTCTGCATTGCTGCCCTGAACACCCCGCCAGAACGCGCATCGGCCCAGGTATTCCTGAACGTGCTGCGCGATAGTCTGGGTGCCAGCCGCGCTGCCTCTGACATGCTGTTGCCACGCGTGGACCTGTCTGCACTGTTCCCGGACAAAGCCGCTGCTTTGGTGAGCAAACATGGCGGCCAGGTCTTGATGGGACATACTGTCCAGGCCCTGCATCAGAATGCAGATGGCAAATGGCAGTTGGACATCAAACACAGCGAAGCCAACACTGCCGGCATAACACCATTTGACAGCGTCATCCTGGCCAGCGATTTCGCCAATGCAGAACGGCTGATGCAGCCCTTGCCAGGTCATACCGGCAGCATGCCTGCCTTCACCTACGAATCCATCACCACCTGTTATCTGCAATATGAGCAGACAGTACGCTTGCCGCGCCCAATGCTGGCGCTGCTGGACGACCCGGCACAAAGCAAATGGGGGCAATATGTATTTGACCGCGGTCAACTGCATGACACCCAGGCGGGCTTGCTGGCGGTGGCAGTCAGCGCATCGGAACAGGCATGTGCACTCGATCAACAGCAACTGGCGCAAGACATAGCAGCACAATTGGCCCACAGCCTGGGCATGCCCACCCTGCTGCAACCCCTATGGCATAAATGTATTTCAGAAAAACGTGCCACCTTCAGTTGCACACCAAAACTGCAAAGGCCAGACAATCAAACGTCCAGCCCCGGCCTGTTTCTGGCAGGTGACTACACCAAAGGTGACTATCCGGCGACGCTGGAAGGCGCAGTGCGCAGCGGCGTTGCTGCCAGCAAAGCGGCGCTGGCATTTTTAAAATCCAAATAGCTTTTCTTAACTTGCATCATCCACCTCGCGTATCTTGGTCAACGCTTCTTCGATACGGTCCACGCCAATAATCGTCAAGCCTTCGATTTTCTGTTTGGGCGCATTCGACTTGGGGATCATGGCGATGGAAAAGCCCAGCTTGGCTGCCTCACGCAAACGTTCCTGCCCGCGTGGTGCTGGCCGTATCTCTCCTGCCAGACCAACCTCGCCAAACACCACCAGCCCACGCGGCAGGGGTTTGTTGCGCATGGAAGAATTAATCGCCAGCAGTACCGCCAGATCGGCAGCAGGCTCGGCAATCTTGACACCACCAACGGCATTGATGAAGACATCCTGATCAAATGCTGCCACACCCGCATGGCGATGCAATACCGCCAGCAACATGGCCAGACGATTTTGCTCCAGTCCGACGGACAGGCGGCGCGCATTCGGCGCATGCGAGCTATCAACCAGGGCCTGAATTTCAACCAGCAAGGGCCGCGTGCCTTCTTGCGTGACCATGACGCAAGAGCCAGCGACCTGGGTATCATGTTGCGATAAAAACAGGGCCGAAGGATTGGATACGCCCTTCAGGCCTTTTTCTGTCATGGCAAACACGCCCAGTTCATTGACGGCACCAAAACGGTTCTTGATGGCCCGCACCAGGCGGAAGCTGGAATGCGTATCGCCCTCAAAATACAAGACCGTATCCACAATATGTTCCAGCACCCTTGGTCCGGCCAGGGCCCCTTCTTTGGTGACATGGCCGACCAGTATCATGGTGATGTCCATGGTCTTGGCAACGCGGGTCAGTTGGGCCGCACATTCGCGCACCTGGGCAACGGAACCCGGTGCCGAACTCAGCGCATCCGAATACATGGTTTGTATGGAATCGATGACCACCACCTGCGGCTTGTGTTCTGCCAGAGTATTCAGGATTTTTTCCAGCTGTATCTCGGCCTGCAATTGCAGGTCTTTGGCATCCAGCGACAGGCGTTTGGCACGCAGCGCAATTTGCGCACCGGATTCTTCGCCGCTGACATACAGCACCTTTTTTATGCGCGCCATATTTGCCAGCGCCTGCAACAGCAGCGTTGATTTACCGATGCCGGGGTCACCACCGATCAACACCACGCCACCCGGCACCAGACCACCACCCAGCACACGGTCAAACTCATCAATACCGGTGCCAAAGCGCGGCACATCAATGGCTTCAATTTCAGCCAGGTTCAATACTGGCGCAGATTGCGCCAGGCCCTGTGGCTTGACAGAAAAACGGTTGCCGACAGATTCCACGATGGTTTCAACCAAGGTATTCCACTGCCCGCAGGCCGGACACTGACCAGCCCATTTATTGACGATGCCACCACATTCGGTGCAAGTGAAATTGGTTTTTGCTTTTGCCATTTGTAGTGCCAAAAAGTTGTGTGAATGCCATACCAGCATGACAGGTGAAACCTGCTGTTGACATTGGATGCCTGTAAACCATGCCAACGCAAACACTGATATTTTAACCAGTATTCATGATTTAGCTTGCCCTATTTCACAAATTCGCCGCAATTTTCATGGTATAAAGCAAGCCAGTGACATTTTGTAGCAGGTAAATATCAAGCATGAATAAAGCATGAAGAGCGGTTTTTACACCATCATGGCGGCACAGTTTTTTTCATCACTGGCCGACAATGCCTTACTGATAGCCGCAATGGCACTGCTGGCGTCCATGCACTCACCGAGCTGGATGCCGCCGCTGTTGAAGTTATTCTTTGTTTTGTCTTACGTTTTGCTGGCCGCTTTCGTTGGTGCCTTTGCCGATTCTTTGCCCAAGGGCAAGGTCATGCTGATGACCAACATGATCAAGGTCGGTGGCTGCGCGCTGATGTTCTTCAACGTCCATCCTTTACTTGCGTATGCGGTAGTGGGCTTTGGCGCTGCTGCTTATTCGCCGGCAAAATACGGCATCCTGACTGAATTGCTGCCACCAGAAAAACTGGTTGCTGCCAATGGCTGGATAGAAGGCCTGACAGTCTCGTCCATCATCCTGGGTACGGTATTAGGTGGCGCACTGGTGAACCCGCAGATATCCAGTGCCTTGCTGAATTTTGATTTCCCCGTACTTGATTTCAATATCACCACACCATCTGAAGCTGCATTGTGCGTTATCACCGCCTGTTATGGACTGGCAGCCCTGTTCAATATGCGGATTCCCGATACCGGTGCGCGCTACGAACACCAGCAACGCAATCCCATCAAGCTGATCGTCGATTTTGCTGGCTGCTTTACAGTCTTGTGGAAAGACAAGCTGGGCCAGATTTCTCTATCAGTCACCACACTGTTCTGGGGTGCCGGTGCGACGCTGCAATTCATCGTACTGAAATGGGCAGAAAAATCCCTGAACATGCCACTTGACAAGGCTGCCATACTGCAAGGTGTGGTAGCGGTCGGTATCGCCCTTGGCGCAGTAGCCGCAGCCCGTTTTGTGCCTTTGAAAAAATCATTGAGCGTCATGCCACTGGGCATCGCCATGGGCCTGGTAGTAACCACCATGGTGTTTGTACATAATGTGTGGATTGCTTACCCATTGCTGATTCTGGTAGGCGCGCTGGCCGGTTATTTTGTGGTGCCAATGAATGCATTGTTGCAACATCGCGGCCACGTGCTGATGAGTGCAGGCCACTCCATCGCCGTACAGAACTTCAATGAAAACCTGTCCGTGCTGACCATGCTGGCGCTGTACGCGCTGATGGTATCGCTGAACCTGGATATCCTGGTGGTGATCGTGCTGTTTGGCCTGTTCGTTGCCAGCACCATGTATCTGGTCATGCGCAAACATGCGGCCAATCAGCGCGAATTTGATTCGCTGGCGCTGATTGGTGAGCACAAGCACTGAACAAAAACACTGATCGCAAGCACTCCCCCCCGGATACCAGGACGCGCCCTTGAGGCGCGTCGCCTTCAGGGTCGCTTGATCTCTGCAGCACGCATGAACCAGTCAGCAGGCACGACCATGCCACGCCGGTATTCCTGCATCAAGCCTTCATTTTCCTGCATCAAGGCCAGCATGACCGGGGTTTCGTTTACACCAAAACTGGTATCGATGGCTGCCATTATCTGGGCTTTGTCCTGCGTCTGACCTGACGATACCTGCGCCGGTGCCAGCCAGTCCAGCCTGTCGAGTATCAGTGCCTGGTTAATATCCAGCGACAGCAGGTCTTCCTGCGTCCAGATCAAGCCACGGCAATGGCTGGCGTTCAATCCCGGCAGGCCAGGCAGGTCAGACAGTTGCTGCGGCAAATCCTGTTCGCGATAAAACAGCCAGCCTAGCACCAGCGCCTGTGCGGTACTTACTGCCTGTGGCAACAAGGGTTGCGCCAGCGGATGGCGTGACAACTGCAATTGCTGCTCAATAATCTTGCTGATTTTTGCGCCCAGGCTATCTGCCAGATTGGGGCCCAGAAAATCATGCAGAACCGCCGGTTTGCCCGCTGCCACGGCAAGGTCAGTTCTGTGAAACAGATAAAACTTGGTTGCCAGCTCCAGATGTTGCAAGCTGCCATCCTTCTGCAGCAAAAAATCAAATTCACCTATGGTATTGGCACCCTTGTTATGTACCTGCAAGCCATGGGCTTGCAGCAGGCCGTGGGCTTGCAGATAAAATTCAAACAGGGTTTCGGCATACAGGCCAAGACGACGATGCGCATGCCGCCCCAGCAACGTCAGCAAAGCAGCCGGATCATGATCCAGCTCTCGCAGCCATTGCTGCAACGTCGCCATATCGCTGACCAGTGGCTGGGCGATGGCCGCATGCCATAAGGGTGATTGTGCATCCAGCAAGCCCGGTGCAGTCAGCATCCAGGCCAGTGCACGCACATGAGGATTATGCAGGTGCTGCCACTGTTGATGGAAATCAGTCTGACAAGCATCTACATTTTGCCTGCGTGACACGTGTGATATCTCTGGCATGTAATCAGGCAACAGGCATGGCTTGCATGGCCATGCACAAATCTACCCATGCCTTGCTTTTATCTGCCGGTTTGCGCAACAAGTAAGCTGGATGGTAGGTCACCACCAGCGGGATATCATTGAAGTGATGCAGTCGCCCCCTGAGCTGCCCTACCGGCGTTTCCAGATTCATGCCCAGCAGCGATACTGCCGCAGTCTTGCCCAGGGCAACAATCACCTGCGGCTGTATCAGCGCAATCTGTCTGTGCAGATACGGCAGGCAGGCAGCGATTTCATCGGCAGTAGGTGGCCTGTCCTTGCCGTTTTCATCGGTAGGACGGCATTTGACGATGTTGGCAATATACGTCTGATCGCCACGCGCCAAACCCAGGGCTTTCAGCATATTGTCGAGCAATTGTCCGGCAGCCCCGACAAAAGGCAGGCCCTGCAAATTCTCATTGTAGCCAGGGCCTTCCCCCACAAACAGCCATTTGGCACGCTGATCGCCGGTACCGAACACTGATTTTGACCTGCCCTTGCACAAGCCACAGGCACGACAGCTTTCGACCAATGGCTGCAATACTTCCCACGACATGGTGGATACGGATGAAGTGTCTGCACCCGCATCTGCTGCTTCTGCTACTTCTGTTGAGGCTATTTTTACCGGTGCTGTTTCCGTTACCGGTCTTGCTTCTGCCTGCGCTACGCGCTGCTGCGGCAATGCGTCATCTGAAAACGACACCTGCGGGCGTGGCGACTGCGCCACCTGTTCCGGAGTAGCGGCTAGTGGCTGTAGTGGCTGCCCTTGCTGCTCTATGGCTACGGTGTTGACAGTTTTCTCGACAACTGACACCTGCGGCACCTGTGGTGATTGCGGCGCACGAACTTCGCCTGCACCAACAGGCATGCGCGCCACGACAGGCGCCGGTACGTCTGCGGATGTGCCAGCATTATGTCGCAACTGCCAGACGGGGCCTATGCCCAGTTCGTGCAACATGCTATTACGATGTTGATCGTGTTGATCAAATGCAGGCATCAGCAGGCCCTCCGCATGACAATGGCATCTTCGCGCTGCTCATCATGCGCGGGGTAGTAGCCCTTGCGCACGCCAATGGCAGCAAAGCCCGCGCTTTCATAGACGGCGATAGCACGCGCATTGCTGCGCCGGACTTCCAGCAAGATGGATACATAAAGGCGTTCATTCGCATAATCGAACAATTTATCGAGTAATAACTTACCCTTGCCCTGCCCCTGATGCGGCAAGTCCACAGCAAAATTCAAGAGATGCAATTCATCCAGAATCGGCATCACCACAAAATAGGCAAACAGTTCCTGCTCTGCATCACGCAAGCCATAAGCTTCATAGCCGCTTAACAGCGAATCGGTAAAATTACCCCGCGTCCACGGATGGGTGTACACCTGTTCTTCTATCGTCAGTATTCGGTCTATATCGGCATAGCCGAGCTTGCACAAAGCTGGCGATGCAGCCGTGGCAGGCAAGACAGTTAAGGTGGGCGTCAAATTCATCAATCTCAACAATCTTTCAAACCAGTGCTTTGGCCTGTTCCCGCTCAGCCGTGGTCAGTGCAATTTTGTTGCGCAAATACAAGGGTTGTGCCTGCTCGGGCGGCAATTGCAAGCCTGCCTGCAATGCGTCAAGGCCCAGTGTTGCCACCTGCGCCGCATGTGGCATGCGCACCAAACTGTCTGCACTGGCCGCAATCGCTTCCGGCAAGACAACACCATGGCCCAGCACATAAGTGGGCGTCACAAAACCCACCTGTGGAAAGACATCGTCAAGACGTGCCAGCGCCGGTGCTGACACCACTTCCCAGGCATTGCCGATAAAACGATACTGCGCCCAATAGACTTCATTCATACGTGCATCCAGTATGCAGACAAATTCGGCCAGGCTTTTTTCACCCCTGGCAGCCTCTGCCATTGCCTGCAGGCTGACCACCGGCAAAACTGGCAGGTCTGCGCCATAAGCCAGGCCCTGCACAATGCCACATGCCGTACGGATGCCGGTGAATGCGCCCGGCCCACAACCAAAGGCAATGGCGGCACAATCCTGCAGGCTTACACCTGCTTCTTTCAACAGCGCCTGGATAGCAGGCAAAATACCCTGGGAATGCGTTTGCACGCCAGAAAGCTCACGCAGATACAGGCGCCCGTCCACCAGCACGGCTGCCGTTGCCAGTTCGGTAGAAGTTTCAATTGCTAATAGAATAGTCATGCCCGTATTTTACCGTGTTCCATTCAATTCAAGGCTGGCTTTTGCCAGTCGCACCCGGTCGCCCAGTTCGGTTAAAATTGCCATATGAACGCAATCACGAATACCGAACACATCCCCTCCATCAAGGCAGAACTAGCAGACAAGGACTGGCTTATCGCCTGCCTGTGCGCCGCATGGTGCGACACCTGCAATGCCTATCGCACAGCGTTTGATAGCCTGGTACAACAGCATGCCGACAAATGCTTCGCCTGGATAGACATCGAAGACCAGGCCCATCTGGTGGATGAAGTGGATATTCAGGATTTTCCTACCATCCTGATTCAACACCGCGACCAGGTCATCTTCCTGGGCACCGTGCTGCCAGATCAGATGCAATTGCAAAGACTGATTGCATCCATGACAGAACACGCACCAGGTCCGAAAATCAAACGCAGCGCCGTCAACCAGGACGCCCCGGAAGGCTGGAATATACGGCAACTGATCCTGGCAAGCTGACAAAGCAGACACAACGCAGACACAACGCAGACAACTATGGACAGGGACCGGCGCCGCGCTGCGCCATAGGTATAAGCCCATCAGGAGCATATTTCAACGTCAAAAAGACAAAAGGGACTAGATTTTCATCTAGTCCCTTTAAATCTGGTGCGGCTGGCAGGAATCGAACCCACGACCCCTTGGTTCGTAGCCAAGTACTCTATCCAGCTGAGCTACAGCCGCGAAAAACGAGAGTATAGCACGGGTAATCTGGAAATAAAAAGCCCTTTGGGGGAAATATTTTGGAGTTTTGTACAGGTTAAATACCAGTCACGACAATTTTATTGCCAATAAAACCATATCGCATTTAAGAATATTTTTAGCCTGACATCGTACGTTCTCGCCAAGGTTTAAACCTTAGGGAGGTTGATAGTCCTCCATTTTCATCACGTTGCCTATGTATTTTATGCACAGCACACCTCAGAAAACTCAACTCTCTAACCAATGAGAAATGAGCGGAACCACGAGCATTAGGACAAAAACTGCTCCCCAACCAAGCTTTTCCCGGGTCGTGAATTTGTAGTTACGCTTTAGCAGAATGAGGTATGCAGGTCCAAATATGAATAAACCAGCAACACCACTCTCTTTTTGCTTTAATTTATTCATTGCAAATAAAATTAACGCCAACCCAATCAATACGATCAAAAGAACCATCACGTAAAAAAGATAATTTTTCATTTCGATTGCACTCTCCGACACCAAGTAGTTCGCCCTCACACTGAGAGCATGTTAATCATGCATGGCGTACCTACCCATTCAGAAATCTACTTCCGTCCTTTTGGAAAAATGAATCAAAAGCCCCCAACAGAAGCAAGCAGTCTGCACTTTAAGCATGGACTTCAGCACAACAGCAACGCGATTAATCATCACTAGAAAAGTAATTATCCAAAAACAGTGGCACACCAAAATCAGCAAGCTTTCTAAACAACTCAGGTGAAAATGTTGGCCCTCCATCAAAACTTTGCTGAAAATGACCACACCACCAATATTTTTTACATTCCGTAAATTTTAAATCGATTAAATTTTTCTTTATGAAAAGCTCTCCAAGCAAATGCAGGAGTCCATCTTCAAGAGAATCCCATTCGATCTGTGATGCAGAGCCACTGTAAGACCAGAGTGAATTACGTCCATTATAATTTTCGTCCGAAGGATGCACGCGCACATGAGATGGCTGCAATCCCAATATGTCAGTGACCTCTGACGGGACCAAAAATCGCCCCTCAATCCGGAACGAAACTGTGTATTTATGCATTTCCTACCTTTGATACAAGCAAGAACATCAGTAGATCAATTGCACGCCTTATCTAAATGCGCGATAAATTCATCCATTTTTCTTACAGTCTTAAATTTCTGATTGGCGAAAATTTTTGATTGAGCTATGGCTTTTCCATTTCCGTAACTACTACTAAATAGGGGTTAGGTCTTACATTACGACAATTCTACAACAAGCAAATGTGTGAATATAAAACCTGTCGCCGTCACTCAGTCTCATTAAAGTCTTTAAAGAAGGCACAAATCAACACAAGTCTACTGTTCGCGTTTTGCCTCAAATGCCCGCACTACCCTGCTGACAGTAACGTAGTGAACAGAAAAAAAGGCCGCAATTTCAGCCATGGAATAAGCGCCAGACCGATACGCCTAGGCCATGGCCTCATTGCGGTCAGCGAAGTTTTCCTGATAGGCATGCAACGGTAAAGAAATCGCACGTCGATGTGCGATAGACACGTCCTGGAGGTCTTCAGGGCGTAATTGATGCTGGTATTTTTCGACAAATTCATCATCCCCCAGCAACAGTTGGTGCCGGGTTGCAAGCAAAGGCGAAGCCAAGCCCACTCCATCCAGTACAAACCTGGCATAGGCCAACCTGGCTTGTTGACATTTGACGCCAAACTGCCCCAATAAGCAGTCGGTATCCAGCCACGGCGGCGCGTGCCGGTCACGCACGCAGAAATCATAGCTGCTCCAGTGCCATTGCTCTGGCAAACTCACCATCCCGGCACGTACTGGATTAAGAACAATGTAGCGCGCCAACTCCAACAGGTGCGCTTCTTTTTGTATCAGAATCGCTTTGTACCTGCCCTGGAATAAATGCCCGACTTGTTTGTGACGACGATTAAAACGCTGGGTATACAAGCCATTGAGCTGGCGCATGCCACGCGATAAATTGCCATCAATGGTTTCCACCAGCAGATGATAATGATTGCTCATCTCGCAGTAGGCATGTACCGCCCAGTTGAAGCGATCACACACCTCGGCCAACACCGTCAACCACTCCTGCCGGTCGTCATCATCCAAATAGATATCCTCACGCCTGTCTCCACGAGAAGTGACGTGATACAAAGCACCCGCAAACTCTAATCTTAGTGGCCTTACCATGCTAGAAGCACAGCAGGCTTTTTAGGGAATGTATGAATGTAAGACCTGACCCTGACTTTCCATACGTACTAATGTCTGAAAATAATGAAATCACAATTAAAGAAAATCAGAGTATAAGCTCGACTCCCAGCGCCATAGAAATAGCGCGAGCCTCGATATGCCAATTTGATATTTCTACAGACTCAATTCTTTCTACAGAAAGGCCTAAAGTCTTTCATGCTAGAGATAATTTCTAGCATTCTTTTCTTATTTTCGAGCAGCTTAATTCTTGCATGAATATCTTTTATCGCAACTTCAGTTTCCCCGCCACAATAACTACTTAATGCAATAATCGTAGAAGTAAAAGTGACAGGGTTTTCCTCAAGTGCTACGGTTCGAAGAAGCTCAATGTCATTTTTATTTTTCAAAATACCAATTGCTGAAATCGCTTTACTTTTAACAACTTGGTCCTGCTCCAAGATTAATTTTCTCGCGTATGCATGAAACTCTTCTTTGTTAATTTTTATAAAACCATTGTAATTTGCCTGCAAAAGCGTATCCGCAGTTTCAAGGCGAATTAACGGTGAATCTATCAACGTCCAATTTAACTCTGGATATTTTTTCTTGTCCTTTAACCATAACGACATAGTAAAACTTATTAACTCCCATGAGCGTTGATTTCGCTTCACACGATTGAATGCAACAACAATTTCATCTGGCTCATCTGTTTTAAGCACCTCTTTAAATTCAGATAATTTTATTGCTTTTTCCGGTGCTGCTTGCGCCAAACAATTTGATGTCATGATCAAAAAAATAGAAATCGCCAAAAACGCTTTATTAAAATACTTCATGCAACATCCTTATTAAATTCAAATATTTGGCAAAAATATATTTTTGTAATATAAAAAGCAGTAGTCGACCAAAATAATTGGACTCAGAAAATACCAAACCCAATTTTATTAGCAGACTTCTCACCTCCCACAATTGTCTATTGACAAACTCCAACCACGTCTATATCTGTCCGAATTATGAATCTATATCCATAGTTATTGCTTAAATTCCCTGGTCAAGAAGTTTCCATAGCCATTCAGTTCTTGTCATAAACCTTGTATCTATAAGTGTCTTTCTCCTAGCAAGTTCTTTTATTGATTTTGTTGTAGTAATGTGAGTTGTTTCCTTCCCACATTTATCAATCGTTTTCCATTCACAAACAGTTGTAACCTCTGCCCATGCGACATAAGTTTCATACGTTTTCTCATTCCAATAGTATTGCCTAACTTGCCAAAGTTCCAGCGTTAACTCTGGTTTTATTGGTGTACGATATCTTGGGTTAGGATCTAAATTTGGACCGAAACCACCCTTAGCACTTTTCACAGCAATAAAAAGATGATCGAAGACGGGATCTTCCTCAATACTTTTCCGTATGTCTTCCTGTGTCGGGCCATACATATCCCTGCAGAGCGCCCAAAAATCTGAAAACCCAATCGGATTCCCGCCCACATACCCAAACGTATTTATCCCCCCATCCAACCCAATCGGATCAGATTCCACATACCGCCCTGCCTGCGGATCATAATCCCTGTAGTAGTTATAGTGCAGATTCGTCTCCGCATCAAAGTACTGTCCCGGGAAGCGCAGATTAAAGGTGAACTTCGCCGTGCTTTGTGTTGGTTGCTCATTCGGTGCTGTTTCCCCAAACGGTGCACTGTCCCAACGCCAGACTTCATTGCCACTCGCATCCGTGATCACACGCGGTGTGTTGAGCTGGTCACTGTGAATGTCATATGCCTTCGGTACATTCGCCGTCACACTCACAGGTACTGCTGCTGAGGTCGTTGCCGCCCCCAGATTATCGGTTGCCTTGGCTGTCAGGCTATAGGTGCCCTGGGCCACATTCGTCCAGTTGGTGGTGAATGGAGCTGTGGTTATGGTCGCAATGGCCGTTGCGCCATTGAAGAACTCTACCTTGGCAATCGTGCCATCGCTGTCGGCTGCTGTCGCATTCAGGATGATGGTCGCTGGTGCGGTTGCATTCGCCGGGTTGGCCGTCAGGCTGACCGTGGGCGGGTTGTTGTTGATGACGTTCACAGTCACCGGTGCACTGGTCGCTGTGGTGTTGGCACTGTCCGTGGCTTTGGCGGTGACGCTGTAGCTGTTGGCAGCGACATTGGTCCAGTTGACGCTATAGCTGCTGCCATTGGTGGTGGTCGGTGCTGTGGCTGTGCCGATCAGGGTGGTGCCCTGGTAGAACTGGACCTGGCTGATGGTACTGCCACTGGCGGCGCTTGCCGTAGCGGTCAGGCTGATGCTGGCCGGCGCAATGAAGTTGCCATTGGCAGGCGCGGCCTGGCTGGTCTGCAATACGGCAGGCGACAGGCTGATGGTCGGTGGTGTGGCGGTGGTGCCACCACTGCCGACGCTTGCGGTCGTGGTGCTGAGTACCTGACGGTAGGCAAATACGGTCGGCCCACCATTGGTGCTGGTGATGTTTTTGGCGAAGACTTCACCGATGATGGCGAAGTTGTTGGCGCTGGTGAGGCTGACATCGCCCTGGTCTACATAGATACCAGCCGCAATCTGTGCCCCTTGTACGGTGGTGAAGTTGCCGTTATATACGTAGAGCTTGAGCTTTTGTGGTTGCTGGGCCTGGATCTGGGTGCTGCCCATGGTGCTGCCACAGGTGCCGCTGATGTTCCAGCAGGTGGGGCCGGCATTGAGGGTGAAGGCGTTTTTAAAATACAGGTTGACGCTGGTGGCGGTATTGCCACTGGCAGCAGGACTGACTGTGAGGTGGCAGCTTTGTTGCCAGCTGGCAGTTTCTATATAGTAGTCACCCGGTTCAAACTCCATGGTGCTGCCGTTGCAGTTGGCAACGCTGAGTTGTTTGATGCGGGTGGCGACACTACCACCCTGGAAGTGCAGGACACCACCAGCCTGGCTGGCGACTTTGGCATATTCTCCGGCAGGCAGGCTGAGTACGCTGCTTTGTACTTTGAGGGTCAGGGTTTGGGAGGCGGTGGTGCCGCCGCTGTTGCTGGTGACGGTCAGTTGCCCGGCACCGTTGAGGGTGGTGCTGGTGCTGCCGTTGTTGGCGATGACCTGGGCGCTGTTGGCGTAGTTCACATCCAGCAGGTTGGCGGTGCTGAGGTAGGCTGGCAGGATCAGGCGGCTGACATTGGCACCGCTGGTGGCAATGGTGGTGGCTGCGGCTGTACTGGTACTGCTGCTGTTTTTACACAGTTGGGTACCCAGCAGGTTGGCGGCAATGACGTTGACCTTGGGGCTGTCATAGAACCCCGGATTACAGAAGGCCTGGGTATTGACGGTGTCACCCAGGGTGATTTTACCGCCACTGAAGACGTTGAAGACGCTGTTGGCGACCACCGGGGTGGTTTGGGCCTGGGCACCCGGAACTGCGAAGCAGCTCAACAGGACGACACCTATTGCTGACAGTTGCAAGCTGCCCCATGCCCTACGCACGGTTTGTAAAGTTGAATTCATGCTTTTGCTTTTTTTAATTAATGAGTCAGGGGCAGCAATGCGCTGCCTTATTTGATGACTGCCACAGGAATATCACCGAGGTAGATGTAATCCACATCGCTTTGTCCGGTGCGTTCGCTGATCAGTTTGCCGCCACCATCGTAGTGATACAGGGTGCTGGTCGCGGCATTGCTGCCATTTGCCGGCACGGCCTTTTGCACCCGTTGCCCCAAAGCATTGATGGTGTACTGGACGACGCCGATGCTGGTGGTGACTGCGGTCATGCGGCCCCGGGTGTCGTACGTGAACTGGGCATTGCCATTGTTGGTGATGCTGCCGTTGGCGTCGCTGACGATCGCATTGCTCTGGCTGTCAGCAACCTGGGTCAGGCGGTTGCTAGTGCTGGCGTAGGTGTAGTTGGTATTGGCGGCACCTGTGGTTTTAGTGCTGCGGTTACCTACGGCATCATAGGTAAAGCTCTGGCTGGTTTGCGGTGTGGTGTAACTGGTCAGACGGTCGAGATTGTCATAGCCATAGCTGGCCTGGCGATTGCTGTTGTTGACGTCATTGATCGCGGTGATGCGATTGGCGGCATCATAGGTGACGGCTTGCACCTGGTTGTTGAGGGTGTAGCTGGCAATGCGGCCTTCGTTGTCAAAGCTGCGGGTGGCTGTTTGCCCGGCGCTGTTGTGATAGCTTTGTACGCCACCAAAGGGGCGATAGATGACCTGGCTGACGAGGGTCAGGGCAAGGCCATCTTTGCTGCTGTCGATCTGGGTAATGCGTCCCAGGCTGTCGCGGGTGTAGCTGACTTTGCGGCCATTGGGATAGGTCAGGCTGCTAATGCGGCCTGCATTGTCATACTGGTAGCGGGTGACGTAGCTGACGGTATTGATGGTGCGGGTGTCGGTCAGCGCGCGGCCACGGCTGTCATAGCTGTACTGGATGGTGCTGTTGGCGTCCGTGATCTGGGTCAGTCGACCTTTGGCATTGACGCCCTGGTCGTAGCTGTAGTTGATGATGCTGCCATCATGATAGGTGATGCGGGTGATGCGGTTGAGCACATCATAAGCATAGCTGGTGGTCTGGCTTTTAGCATCGGTACGGGTCAGGATATTGCCGGCAACATCGACGGTGGTCGTGGTGACGCCGGTATCGGGACTGATCTGACTGAGCTGATTGCCCAGGCCGTCGATGCTGTAGAGGGTGCTGAGGCTGCGGGCATCGGTGACTTTGATGAGGCGATGCTGGCCGTCATAGTCATAGCCGGTGACTTTGCTGTTGCCATCGGTCTGTGTTTGCAGGCGGTTGTGGACGTCGTAATTTTGCAGGGTGGCGACGTTGTTGGCATTGGTGATTTTAGTGACGTTGCCAACGTTGTCGTACTCGTACTGGTAGACGGTGGATTGTGCATAGCCGCTGCCATAGAGGCCAGCCAGCGCCATGGCCATCAAACTGTTTGTAAAGTGGCGGCTCATTGTGCGGCTCCTGTCACTTTTTGCAATTGGTTCAAGATGTCATACACACGGCTGACCTGGCGCGTTAAGTTGCCACTGCTGTCAGTAACGGTTTCATTGATGCGGTTGCTCATGTTGTCGAGGGTGTAGTTGATGCTGTTGCCCAGACTGTCGTTGATTTTAGTCAGGCGATGGGCGTCGTCATAGGTGTAGCTGATGCTGCTGCCATCCGGCAGGGTGACTTTGGTCATCTGTCCGACACCATCGTATTGGTAGCTGGTGGTTTCTGAGACGCCGTCACCATTACTCACACGTTGGCTTAACCAGCCACGTGGGGTGTAGCTCAGTGTGGTGACCAGGCCATTGGGGTCCGTAATCTGACCAACACGGCCATTGCCGTCATAGTTGGCAAGGGTCGTGAGATGACCAGCCGCATTGCTGACGGTACTGAGGTTGCCTTTGCTATCGTAGGTGTAGGTGGTTTTATCCACCACATCGGTACGCGGGCCGGTTACGGTCAGGACTTGACCAACATTGTTGTAGGTGTAGGTCCAGGTACGGGCTATACCGGTCACACTGGCACTGGCGCCCTGGCTGCCATTGGTGTCGCTGGTCGCCTGTGTGGTTTTAGTCAGCAGGTTGCCTTTGGTGTCATAGGTGTAGGTCGTGCGCAATAAGGGTTCATTGACCTGAATCGGCAGACGGTAAGTCGCGTGCCAGGAGGTGGTCGTGGTTAAGGGCTGTGATGTATTGAATGCGTCTGTGCGGCGAATTTCCAGATTGCGGTTCAGATCAAAATCATAGGATGTGCCGATATCTTTCCAGTCGTATTTACTGGTCAGGTTACCGTTGGCATCATAGCCATGACCTTTGGTTGTAGGGCAACCAGCACAGCGGTCATAGGTACCCATGTATTGAGGAACACCAACGATCCACGGGTAATATACATACAACGTTGCACTAACGGTAGGATTGGCATTTGTTCCGCCAAAGTACCTGATGCCATGGGTGCTTCGAACGGTACTAAAACCATATTCAATAGTAACCTTTTCTACGCCGCCAGCATGCTGTGACATGGTCGCCCTACCCATGCAATCGTAACCCCAGGTCGCAAAACGCACACCGTTTTCGTCTGTGATGCCAGTCAGCACATTTGGCAGAACACCGAACCCGTTACCCACATTATTACCACGACAATTCGAGCCGCCATTGATCCATGCGCTTTCGTTGTAGTGATAAGTCCGCTGCTTGCCATCCGGATAGGTGACGCCCGTGAGGTTATTTGCACTACAAGCCAGACTAGTGGCACCCGAGGTAGCGCAACCGCCAGATGCACCGTCATATTGGTATGTCGTTACTGCATTGTCTGGCGCGATAAGCTTCACGATACGGCCAACTATGTCGTATTCAAACTGGATCTGCTTGCCCCAATTATCGGTAACACAGAGCAAGCGATCCGCTGGCAACACTGCGCCAGATTGCACGTTACCGCAAACGGGTGCATCGGCTGGCCATCTGGCTGTTGCCGTGTCATTGCTGGTACCGGTACTGTAGGTCATTGTACGTGTCATGCCAGCACGGGACGTGATGGACAAAAGCTTGCCGTCGGCACTGTACCTCTCGATATTCTCGGTATCGCCATCGGTGTAGGTCCAGACGATTTTATTATTGCTGTCTGTGGTTGCTGTAAGGCGGCTATTAATATCAGCATCGGGCGTACCGACACCATTGGCCATGCTGAACAAGTGACGGCCACTATTGGGACGTGTGACAGAAACAATGTCTGGAATAACCAGGCCAGTCAGCTTTTGTGATTTATCCGGGCAAAATGTACGATCGTCTACGCTATTGGTATAGCAGACTGCATTCGGTGCCCTATTGATGCGTATGGGCTCCTGTAAGATTTTAGAATCAAAAGGGGTCACCCAGTGACGGCCAAACAAGCGTACCGTTGCCTCGTCAATATTGAGCATATCACCATAGTAATAACGATCAAAACCAAGCTCGCCATTCACTTTGAAGTCGGTTTCAATTTGAATTTTACTGGCGTTCGCCGGCACAATCGGGTTGCCACAACATGGAATAGGCGGAGGCGGTTTATTTGGATCGGGTTCATCCGGAGCTTTCTTCACGCACTTCTTGTCTTCGACAACCTCGCCAGGACTACAGTTGCAAGCTTCCCGATCGGCACTTAGCGTTGTATTAGCAGGGCAAACTACTATCAATGCAACCGTGCCACAGGTATTCTCCGGTGGCGTTCTATCAAAACAACTACCCATCTGACCATTGTTATCTGGTGGATTAAGAACTGGAAAAGTACCAACAGCACTACAGGCGTTTTCTGGAGATGAAAATTTCTTGTCTTTAACTTCAGGATATGCGTTATCCACCCATGTGCCTACGCACCACGACCAGCCGCTCAAGGTCCAATATTTTTCTGGTTTAACGGATGTCTCTTGCGCATTGGCCGTCGAAACACCCAACATCAAGCAACAGAAAACACTAACGAACAAAACGACTTTTTTGACATTATTTTTAAAGCGACGTTTGATAAAACAAACCAATCGTTCTAAAGCAACAAGCGGCCACTGAGATATAGACATAAGGAAATTCTTTAAATGAACTAGGTACTTGGTTACGTCATTCCAACTTGCGAAACACCAACTTCATGGCGAATTTTAAAAGCGGAGCGGGACGTGAAAATTGTGACGCAAAGGGCGACCAATACTGCCTGGGTGCAGGTGACCAGCAAACATGGACACCCGGTAAGACCACTGTTCAACGCAAGTTAAACATGAAGCTACACATTGATTGAATCAATGAATTATTTCTAAACATGGGTTCACCTGACATTTAGCACTGTACGTGCATTGCATAGTGATTTTCTGCATTCAGATAACATCCACATCTGAACAGGGAAGGTATGGCGATGTAACTCAACACCACCAAAACAGGAGGAGATTGAAAACACGCACGCGCAAAACTATTGCCACATTTGCGCCCGAATTAACAGCAAAATAAACGCTCCAATTATATTATGAAAAAGTCTTCAATGTTAACTAATGTTACGCAAATTTTTGATTGTAAAACTTACTTCCACAAAAAAAGACTGGCTACGATCTTTTACAAAACCGATGTTTACAAGTTTAAGCCGGATAAAAAAGGAGCAAGGTAAAATATTTTTGGATGCCACACATGCACACGCAACAAAAGCGATTTTCCAAAGACAAAAGGGACTAGATTTTCATCTAGTCCCTTTAAATCTGGTGCGGCTGGCAGGAATCGAACCCACGACCCCTTGGTTCGTAGCCAAGTACTCTATCCAGCTGAGCTACAGCCGCGAAAGACAAAGATTATAGCATAGGCTTTTTCAATTGATAAGCCCCTGCCGCCATTTTTTAGATTTCCACCTGTGAACCCACCTCAATGACGCGATTGCTGGGGATCTGGTAATAGTCGGCGGCGTCGCGGGCAATACGGGACATGGCGACGAAAACGCTCTCGCGCCACATGGCCATGCCACTGCCAGGACTGGAAATAATGGTCTGGCGAGAAATGAAGTACGAGGTTTCCATCGCCTCAAAAGTCAGGCCATATTGTTCGCACAATGCCAGCGCTGCCGGGATATCGGGTTCGTTCTTGAAACCATAGAACACGTCGATCTGAAAGCAGGCATTGCCCAGGTCCGTCACCTTGACACGTTCGGCGTAAGGCACCCAGGGGATTTCCCTGTTGTGCAAGGTGAGGAAGACGACGCGTTCATGCAAGATCTTGTTATGCGACAGATTGTGCAGCAGCGCATGTGGTACACCGTCCGCTTCACCACGCAGGAATATGGCCGTGCCTGCAACCCTGACTGGTGGCGAGACGAACAGGGATTCCAAAAAATCTTCCAGTGGAATCGCGTGTTTTTTAAGGTTGTCAAACACCAGTTCACGCCCACGCTTCCAGGTCATCATCAAAGTGAATATGACGATACCCAGCACGACCGGGAACCAGCCACCGTGGAAAAACTTCAGCACGTTGGCAGAGAACAGTGAGACGTCGATAAACAGGAAGAAACCAGTCGCTGCAAAACACAACAGGGGGTTGTATTTCCAGCCGTAGCGAATCACAAAGAAGGTCAGCAAGGATGTCACCAGCATGGTGCCGGTAACCGCAATACCGTAGGCAGAAGCCAGGCTGGAAGAAGAACCAAAACCAATCACCGCTGCGACCACGACAGCCAGTTGCAACCAGTTCACGGCAGGGATATAAATCTGCCCGATTTCATGGGTTGAGGTATGTACGATCTCCATTCTTGGCATGATGCCCAGGGCGATGGCCTGCTTGGTCATGGAGAAGGTACCGGAGATGGTCGCCTGCGAGGCGATCACGGTTGCCACGGTGGACAAGATCACCAGCGGATACACGCTCCACGCACCCAGTTGCTGATAGAAAGGATTGCCTGCGGCTGCCGGATTACCCAGCAGGAGTGCGCCCTGCCCCAGATAATTCAGTGCCAGCGAAGGGAAAACGATCATGAACCAGGCTGAACGGATAGGCTTGCTGCCAAAGTGGCCCATGTCTGCATACAGTGCTTCGGCACCGGTGAATGCCAGCACCACAGCACCCAGCGCCAGGAAGGCCAGCAACTTTTGTTCAACCAGGAAACCGATGGCGTGTCCAGGATTCAATGCCCACAAAATGCCAGGCACTTTGATGATGTTATAGATGCCCATGCCAGCCAGCACCAGAAACCAGATGACCATGATGGGGCCAAACCATTTACCTATACCGGCTGTACCCTTGTATTGCACTGAATACAATAACAACAGCACCACCAGGGTAATCGGTACGACGTAGGGGGTAAAGGCAGGTGTTGCCACTTCCAGCCCTTCAATCGCCGACAAGACTGAAATGGCGGGCGTAATAACACCATCGCCATAAAACAGGGATGCCCCGAACAAACCCAGGACCAGTAATGTGAAATGCCATTTGGAAGATTTGCCGACCGATTCCAGCGCCAGCGCAGTCAGGGCCATGATACCGCCCTCGCCACGGTTATCTGCGCGCAAAATCAGGGTGACATACTTGATTGCGACAATAATCAGCAGCCCCCACAGTATCAGCGAAACTACGCCGAAAATATTTGCATCAGTGAGGGGCAGGCCATGTTCTTTTGAAAACACCTCTTTCATCGTGTAAAGAGGGCTTGTTCCTATATCGCCATATACGATGCCGACAGCAGCCAGCGTTAACCCTGTGAGGCTGCTTTTTGTGTGTTGATTAGCCAATTGTGTACCTTGTTATTATTGGTGCATTGCACAATAGGTGATTCCGTAACTATTTTCAAGTAAGTGCAACAAAAAAACGCTGCTTGACAAGCATCAAATTCGGGAGTTCTTTTTACAAAAAATTTACGCGAATCAATGTCTATTTACTACTTATCTCTACAGGATAGCCAGGCTGCGGTACCGCACTCAAACTGTGAGTGGCAAATCCAGGAAGAAACTGGTGCCCGCACCTATGCTGCTTTTGACGCTTAACTGACCATGTAATATCGAAGTTGCAATGTTATAGCAAATATTCAAGCCCAGGCCGCTGCCTCCCTGCCCCAGTTTAGTCGTAAAAAAGGGATCAAAAATACGTTTTTGATTTTCTTCGGGTATGCCCGCCCCGTCGTCTGAAAAACCGATCAGTACGCGTTGCTCATCCACCATGGATACGTCGATACGCATGTGACCGGATTCGACGTGATCAAAGGCATGCAGGATGGAATTTTCTACCAGGTTGCTGATCACCTGTCCCAGCGACCCGGGGTAACTGTCCATGTGGATGTTATAAGGTACATTCAGTTCTATCGTATGGCCAGTCTGGGTAATGCGTATGTTCAGTGTGGCGATGATGTCGTGCAAGACCTGGCGCAAATCAAAGCTGCGTCTTTGCTCTGAAGTGCGATCCACCGCCACCTGCTTGAAGCTGCTGACCAGAGTGGCGGCACTGCTTAAACCACGCATCAGTATCTCGGATGAAGTTTTGACTTCGTCGCAAAAATTGTTCAGATCAGAACGACGCAGGGTCTGGCCTTGCAGCTTGCTGTGCAAGACTTTGCTGCCATCCTGCAAGGTACTGGCGACCAGCAGGCAATTGCCTATCGGCGTATTGAGCTCATGTGCAACACCGGCCACCAGAGAGCCCAGGGCGGCCAGTTTTTCTTGTGCCAGCAAATGCTCCTGGGTTTGTTTCAGGCGCAGATAGGCATCTGCATTGCCCAGCGCAATCGCGCCATAGGCACACAGCGAGCGGAAAATCATTTTCTCGCGTGCGCCATACACAAGCTGGCGGGACGATTGTATGGTCATGGCGCCCAGTACACGCTCGCCGATAATCAAGGGCGCAAACAGCATGCTGTGTACTTTTTCTGTGCCGGGTATCAGGCCGGGCAGATCGTCTTCGCCGGCCAGCTCAATGGAAATTTCGCTTCGTTCTTTTACACAGCGCACTGAATTAGAGACTTCGCTTTGCATGTAGACGGTATCCGGCTCTATTGGCACGCCGTTTTCCACACCAAAGGCAGACGTCATGCTTTGCTGGTCATCATTCATGAGGTAGATGACAAAGGCGGTAACGTGCAGCAAATCGTGTACATGACGGTTGAGTGCGTCGAATACTGCCTCGGCATCCAGGCTGCCGGTAATTTCCTGGCCTATCGCACCCAGTTTTTCCAGCACGGCACTGGTCTGTTGCAAGACTTCGGCGCGCTCTGCTTCGGCTGCCGCCAGTTGGCGCAGGTGTTCGCTTTCTGCCTTCATGAGTTCAGTCTGCTGATTCAACTGCATGGCATTGACGCGATGTGCTGCATCCTGGTTATGAATTTTTTCTCGGGCAGCAATGGCTTCGCGACTATATTCATATGCTTCTTTGAAACTGCCGACAGCGGCATAGGCATTTGCCAGTTCCTGATACAGCTCACCCGGCACGACAAAGCCGCCAATATGACTGGCGATATCCATGGCCATGCCAAGATAATATAGCGCAGCACTGGCCGCCTGCATGTCGACCGGAGGTGGCAAGAAATGCCGTGCGTGCAAGGCAGCCAGCACCCGCAAGACTTCAACATGGCGATAACTGTCTTTGCTGTGACGCACCAGTTCCAGCGCATCCAGCGCGGCCAGTTGGGCCTCTTGTGCCTGCCCCAACTGCGACAATGCAGCCGCATAACCACGGCGTGAACCGATCCGGAAATCCAGGTGGTCTTTATTGTCGGCCCAAAACATCAGCTCAGAAAAACTCTTCAGCGCGACATCAAAATCACCACGGTCCAGCGACAAATCGCCCAGGTAACGCAAAGCCAGTAAATGTGAGCGTGAACCAACAACATTATTCAGAATGGGAAAAGCGCTCTCCAGCAATTCCTTGGCACTATCAAGTCGCCCAAGACGACGCAGGGTTTCTGACATCTGGATCAGGCAACTGGCGATGCTGTTAGGCCAGCCAGTTTCGCGGGCGAGATTCAAGCCTTCCTGTATCCAGCGTAAGGCGGCCTGATGATCACGCATGCTGTTGAATGAATCACCGACATTGCTGGCGATGCTGATCAGACGTCTTTTTTGCCCGTATTGCCTGGCAAATTCAAATACCTGTATGCCACGTGCGGCCGATTGCGCAAAATCGCTGCTTACGGAAGATGTATAAATCTGGAATTCATTGATATAACTGTTGACGAACGGGTCGTCAATCGCCGTCGCAGGATTGTGGCTTGCACTCCAGCGCTCGATAGCACGTGGCAGGTTGCGCAATACCATCTGGTTGACCAGAAGCGATTCGGCCACAACCTCTCGCATGCTATCGTGGGCCTGGCGGGCAAACAGGATGGCCCGTTCGACTTCCACCTCCATCACCTGCATCTCGCCTTTCAACAAACCAACGCAAGCCAGCAGATAGTGCGCATCTGCTGCCAGCATGGCTGTGTAGCGCGTTCTTTCATGTTCAGACAGTTGCAGGCTCATTTCTGTCATTTGCTGGGCATTATCAAACTCACCAAACAGCCACGCGACTTCAGCCCTGACCAGCATCAGCCGGGCATGAATAAGATCAGATTGAGGGTCTTTTTTTGTTGTGGCAGCAAGCGGCAATAACTCATGCAGCAACTGCTCTGCAGCATCAGCCAGTTTTAACGCCCTGCCCGTGTCGCGCTGGCGCAAATGCCATGCCAGGCTGACCGTCACGTTCAGTAACTCCTGTCCTTGCAAACACGGCAACTCGCATTCCCATTGTTTTACTTCGTCATCAGTAACGAACATGTCCATGGGATAAACGCTAATATCAAAAGGCTAAGGTGGCTGGAATAAGTCCTGTTTCAGAAATAGTATCAGATCAATGGAAAAAAGTTCACTTTATCCCATATCAGTTCAACATCATTTGAATAATGTTAACAAAAAACTGCCCGGTGCAAGCATGGCAAGCCTGGTGTAAGCAAGCCATGTTAGTCTTGAGACAAAGTATCAGGCATCCGGCTATGCAATCACATCCGATTTTTTAGCCACCAATGTCAAAATATCATACGACGCGACCAGTTCATTATCCTGATTGGTCACTTCCACATCCCAGGCCACTACGCCCTGCCCCACGCCTTTGGCATCTTTCTTTTGCCTGTCTGTCTTGCGCTTGCAGGTCAGACGGGCACGGATGGTGTCGCCTATGCCTACCGGTTTGATGAAGCGCAGGGTATCGAGGCCATAGTTTGCCAGGACGGGGCCCGGCGCGGGTGACACAAATAAACCGGCAGCCGCTGACAACACAAAATAGCCATGCGCAATACGCTTGCCGAAAGGGCTTTCTTTGGCAGCGATCTCATCAAAATGCATGTAGAAAAAATCGCCGGACAAACCACCAAAGCCAACGATATCAGCTTCACTGACTGTGCGTCTGTGCGTCAGCAAGGACATACCGATCTGCAAATCTTCAAAATAGCGGCGGAAAGGATGAATATCAGATTCGAGCACGGTAGCACCGCGCACATGTTCTGCCGTCACTGCCGCCAGCATGGTGGGCGCACCCTGCACGGCAGCTCTTTGCAGATAATGTTTGACGGCGCGGCTGCCACCCAGTTCTTCACCACCACCGGCACGACCAGGGCCGCCATGCTTCAATTGCGGCAAAGGGGAACCATGGCCGGTTGATTCTGGTGCTGATTCTGCATTCAAGATCATCAGGCGACCATGGCGTGCTGCCATATGCGGTATTGCCATGGCCGCGACATGCGGGTCTTTGGTGACCAGGCTTGCTACAAGACTGCCGCAGCCTTTTGCGGCCAGCGTCAACGCTTCCTGCATGTTCTGATAAGGCATCAGGGTAGTCACCGGGCCAAAGGCTTCAATCTCGTGTACAGCTGAATTTTCCATCGGTTGGCGACAGACGATCAGGGTCGGCGAGACGAAAGCGCCCTGCTCCAGCCCATCACCCTGCAATTGCGTGGGTACAGTGCCACCGCAGATGATTTGATTGCCTGCTGCCAGTTGCTGAATGCTGGCGAGTACATCGTGCTGCTGTGCACGGCTGGCCAGCGGCCCCATGCGTACACCTTCAAGACGGGGGTCACCGACAATTGTTTTCTCCAGCCTGGCGCGTATCTTTTCTGCCACGACATCCAGTTGTGCAGCGGGCACCATGGCCCTGCGTATGGCCGTGCATTTTTGCCCGGCCTTGGCCGTCATTTCACGCACCACTTCTTTGACATACAGATCCAGCTCTTCATCACCAGCCACTATATCCGGCCCGAGTATTGCGCAATTCAGTGAATCAGCTTCGGCATTGAAAGGAATGGAACGGCACACGATATTTGGATGTACCTTCAATTGCGCTGCGGTGGCCGCAGAACCGGTGAAGGTGACGACATCGGTTTCTTCCAGCAGATCAAGCAGGTTGCCAGTAGAACCGATGACCAGTTGCAAACTACCTTCAGGCAGCAAACCACTGGCATGGATTTGCCTGACCAGTGCTTCGGTCAGATACGATGTTGCAGTCGCCGGTTTGACGATACATGGCATGCCCGCCAAAAAGCTGGGAGCAAATTTTTCCAGCAAACCCCAGACCGGAAAATTGAAGGCATTGATATGCACAGCCACACCCTGGCGCGGCACCAGGATATGCGTGCCAGAAAAATGCCCCTGTTTGCCCAAGGGCATGGCCGGGCCTTCGTGCACCACATTCCCGGACGGGAATTCATTCGTGCCTATGCTGGCGTAGGCAAATACGGTACCTGCACCACCTTCTATATCTATCCAGCTATCACTGCGCGTCGCACCGGTGTGGGATGAAATGGCGTATAGCGCTTCCTTGTGTTCAGTCAGGTATTTGGCCAGGGCGCGCAGGATGGCGGCACGCTGCTGGAAGTCCAGCGCCAGCAAATTTTTCAGGCCGACCTGCCTTGCATAAGTCAGCGCTGCGCCAAAGTCCAGGGCTTCGGCATGACTGGCGTACATCGCACTGCCATCAATGGCGCTATGCAGGATTTGTTGTGGCTCTGTACCTGTCCATACACCGGCTATCCAGCTTTGCAAAATTTTCATGGATTACTCTCTTAAATAATCAGATATTCAGATACTCAGATCAGGACTTGGTGCCATCAGGTCTTGGTACTATATGCTGGCAAGCCTGCTGCCAGCGCAATGCGTGGGCGATTTTCTTCGACTGCAGTCAGCGCTTCCACTTCCTGCATACTGGCGAGTGAGCGCCTGGTCAGTGCATGGTATTGCGCCGTGCCTTCGGTCTTCCAGGCGATTTCTTCATCACGCAAGGCACGCGCAATGCGTGCTGGTGCGCCCATGACCAGGCTGCGTGGCGGTACGTCCATACCGGCTTTGACAAAGGACATGGCAGCGACGATCGACGATTCACCAATCACAGCCTTGTCCATGACCACGGCATTCATGCCCACCATGGCATTTCTGCCTATATGACAGCCATGCAAGACGGCGCCATGACCGATATGCCCATCCTGCTCCACCACCGTGTCGCTATCAGGAAAACCGTGGATGACGCAGGTGTCCTGCACATTCGCGCCGCCTTCCAGAACAATGCGGCCAAAATCACCACGCAGGCTGGCAGACGGGCCGATATAACAGCCAGGCCCGACGATCACGTCGCCTATCAGTGTCGCGCTGGGGTGTACATAGGCTGTAGGGTGCACCACCGGTATCAGGCCGTCGATTGCGTATATAGTCATGCCATATCCTTGGCTTCAGGCACGTTCGATGATGAGTGCAATGCCCTGCCCTACACCTATACACATGGTGCACAGTGCGTAACGGCCATTGATGCGCTCCAGCTGGTTCAGTGCGGTCGTCACCAGACGTGCGCCGGATGCACCCAGCGGATGGCCTATCGCGATTGCGCCACCATTTGGATTGACGTGTGCCGCATCATCCGCCAGACCAAGATCACGCGTGACTGCCAGGCCCTGTGCAGCAAAGGCTTCATTGAGTTCGATAACATCCATCTGCGCCAGACTCAAGCCAGTTTGCGCCAGCAGTTTACGGGTTGCCGGTGAAGGGCCAAAACCCATGATGCGTGGTGCCAGACCTGCCGTCGCCATACCGACGATACGGGCACGTGCTGTCAGGCCATGCTGCTTTACCGCAGCATCTGAAGCCAGCAACAAAGCGCAGGCACCGTCATTCACGCCGGATGCATTGCCGGCAGTGACTGTGCCATCCGGTTTGACCACGCCTTTAAGGCGAGTCAGCATGGCAATATCGGTGTCGGGCCGTGGATGTTCATCGGTATTGAACAAAATGGCTTCGCCCTTTTTTTGCGGGATGCTGACAGGGATGATTTCCCCTGCAAAAAAACCGGCAGCATGGGCGGCCGCCCAGCGTTGCTGGCTGCGCAGGGCAAAGGCATCCTGATCAGCGCGATTGATGCCAAATTGTTCGGCGACGTTTTCTGCGGTTTCCGGCATGGAATCGATGCCGTATTTTGCCTTCATCAAGGCATTCACAAAACGCCAGCCTATGGTCGTATCTTCTATTTTTGCTGCACGTGAAAAAGCACTGTCGGCCTTGGCCATAACAAAGGGTGCACGCGTCATGCTTTCTACACCACCGGCAATAATCAGTGAGGCTTCACCCGATTTGATGGCACGCCCACCTATACCTATGGCATCCAGACTGGAACCGCACAGGCGATTGATGGTATTGGCCGGCACGTCTACCGGCAAGCCTGCCAGCAGTGCCGCCATACGACCTACATTGCGATTATCTTCACCCGCCTGGTTGGCGCAGCCGTAATAAACATCGTCCACCAGTTGCCAGTCGACACCGGCATTACGCGCGATCAATGCCTTGATCGGCAAGGCTGCCAGATCATCAGTGCGCAGGCTGGCCATGGCACCACCGTAACGGGCGAATGGGGTTCTGACGGCATCACATATCCATGCTTCCATAATCTTTGTCCTGGTCTCTTATAGGTTAGTATTTTTTCTTCATGCCTTAGGGCGATTGTCCACAACACGCCTGGCCTTGCCCACCAGGGTGCGTTCTATGCTGTTGGCGGGTAATATGCTGACCTTACAGCTGACACCGATAAAGGTTTTGATATGGTGTTCCAGCTGCTGGCGCAGTTGCTGAACATCCTGTTCTGACAAGGTAGCAGATATTTCGGGGCGCAATTCAGCTACGATGTCGAGCTTGTCCATATGCCCGTCACGCGCCACCACCAGTTGGTATTGCGGTGCTAGTTGCGGATGTTTGAGTATCAGTTCTTCTACTTGCGTGGGAAATAAATTTACACCACGGATGATGAGCATGTCATCAGAACGCCCGGTGATTTTACCCATGCGGCGCATGGAGCGTGAAGTCGGCGGCAGTAAACGCGTCAGATCACGGGTGCGGTAACGTATGACGGGGAAAGCTTCCTTGCTCAGCGAGGTAAACACCAGTTCCCCCTCTTCGCCATCAGGCACCACTTCTCCGGTATCCGGGTTGATGATTTCCGGGTAAAAATGGTCTTCCCAGATCACCGGACCATCTTTGCTTTCTATACATTCACTGGCAACACCCGGGCCCATCACTTCTGACAAACCATAGATATCAACGGCGTCGATACCGGCGCGCATTTCGATCTCACTGCGCATGGCATCGGTCCATGGTTCGGCACCGAAGATGCCAATTCGCAGCGAGGTGTTGGCAGCGTCTATGCCCTGGCGCGTCATTTCTTCTATGATATTGAGCATATAAGAAGGCGTGACCATGATGATGGATGGCTGAAAATCCTGTATCAGTTGCACCTGTTTTTCTGTCTGCCCGCCAGACATGGGGATGACAGTGCACCCCAGTCGCTCTGCCCCATAATGCGCACCCAGGCCACCGGTGAACAGGCCATAGCCATATGAAATCTGCACGATATCGCCTGCACGGCCACCAGCAGCGCGTATCGAACGTGCTACCAGGCTTGCCCAGGTATCAATATCTTTTTGCGTGTAACCGACCACGGTCGGTTTGCCCGTGGTACCGCTGGAAGCATGCACCCTCACCACTTTTTCACGCGGTACGGCAAACATGCCGAAGGGATAGTTGTCGCGCAAATCCTTCTTGCCGGTGAATGGAAATTTCGCCAAATCAGCCAGGGTTTTCAAATCATCGGGATGCACGCCCGCCGCATCAAAACTGGCGCGGTAGTGCGCGACATTGTTGTACACATGCTGCAAGGTCCATTTCAGTCGCTGCAATTGCAGGGCCTGGAGTTCATCCTTGCTGGCGGTTTCTATTGCGTCCAGGCCTGTAGCTTTTTTTCTGTCTGTGTTGTCTGCCATGCTTTGTCTCCCGCTCACTTATCCTGATTTCGTTTCTATGATTGATGGCTAAACACAAGGTCAATTTGGAATTGCGTTTTCTTGCAATACCAGACCCGGTACAACTTCCGCGTTCAGCTTATGTGATTTGCCACGGAACAGCGCGATCAATTGGCCATGTTGATTAGTCAGGCGCGCATCGTAAATGCCGGTACGGCCAGTCAATGATTGTTCTGTCGCAGTCGCGGTGATGACATCACCTTCGCGCCCTGGTGACAGAAATTCTATGCTGCAACCGGCAGCGACAGTGACATGATTACGGCTATTGCAGGCAAAGGCAAAAGCGCTGTCAGCCAGGGTAAACAAATAACCACCGTGGCAGGTCTTATGCCCGTTCAGCATGTCAGGCCTGATCAACATGCTGAGTGTCGCCGTACCTTCGGCCACATGAGCTATCTGCATATTCAGCCCGCGCGTTGCGGCATCGCTGGCGAACATGGCGGCGGCAGTCAGTTCTGCCATATGCTGACTGTCTTTGGCAAATTGCGTGGTTTCTGTACTCATTTATGCTTTTCCTCGGGCAGATCAAACTTATAGAACTTACGCAAAACCGCCCCAAAGCGTTGTAGCGCCTAGTCGTACTAAAGTACTGCCTTCGTCGCTACGCCTTGTTGGGACAATTTTGCGAAAGTCCAAACTTATTTGCCAACAAACTTTGGCGCACGCTTCTCTACAAACGCCGCCACACCTTCACGATAGTCCTGACTTTGTCCCAGTTCACGCATCATATTGGTTTCCAATATCAGTTGCTGTTCCAGGGTGTGCTGCGGGCTGGCGTAGATTGCCTGCTTGGTGAAGGCCAGGCCCTTTGTCGGAGCAGATGCAAAATGCGTGGCCAAAGCCATGGCTTCGGCTTGCAACTGATCATCATCCACACACTTCCAGATCAGCCCCCATTGCTCTGCCTGCTCAGCACTGATTTTGCCGCCCAGCATGGCTGCGCCTATGGCTCTGGCTGTGCCCAGGGCGCGTGGCAAAAAGTATGTGCCGCCGGTATCCGGTATCAAACCCAGCTTGCAAAAAACTTCAACAAAACTGGCCGAGCGTGCTGCCAATACGATGTCGCAAGCCAGTGGCAGGTTGGCACCGGCACCGGCTGCCACACCATTCACGGCGCAAATAACCGGGATGGGTAAAGCACGTAAGGCCAGCACCAGCGGTGCATAATATTTTTCCACTGACGCACCCAGGTCAGGCGGCGCAGCGTCGGCCGCATTGTCTCCTTTCACGGCACGGTCAGATAAATCCTGGCCTGCACAAAAGCCGCGCCCGGCACCAGTCAATACCATGACGCGCACCGAGGCATCAGCGCGTAGCACAGTCAGCGCATCCTGTATTTCCAAATGCATGGCAACGTTGAAACTATTAAGCTTTTCCGGGCGGTTCAGGGTCAGGTGGGCAATGCCGTCACTGATGTGAAACAGGATGTGGGAATAGTCCATTCAATTCTCGCTATCAAAATCCAGGGTCAGGGTATCGCTGACCGGGAAGCTCTGGCAGGTCAGCACGAATCCGCGTGCCACTTCGTAATCTTCAAGGGCATAATTCCTGTCCATATCGACCTTGCCCTCCACCACTTTGGAACGGCAGGTCGAACATACCCCACCCTTGCAGGAATAACGCATATCATGCCCCAGCTTCAAGGCTGCATCCAGTACAGATTCCTTATCTTTTTCCATATCGAAATGGGTGTGATGACCATCCATGATAATCGTCACGACGCAAGACGATTTGCCAGGCAGAGGCTTGGCGCTGGCGACATGCCGGTGCGTCGGTATGCTGGCGGCAAACAACTCGACCTTGATCTGCTCTTTGGCCATTCCACGCTGCTGCAGCGCAGTGCTGACAGCGTGCATCATGTCTTCCGGCCCGCAGATGAAGGCGGCATCCATGTCGTCTATGCGTATCCATTGATCAAACAGGTTCATACATTTTTCTGCACTGATGCGGCCATTGAACAAGTCTATATCCTGTTGCTCGCGGCTCATGATGTAGATCAGGTTCAGGCGCTGCAGGTAACTGTCTTTCAATGCTGCCAGTTCTTCCTTGAACATGACAGTCGATGATGCGCGATTGCCATATACCAGGGTAAATTTGCTGCGTGGCTCTGTCTGCAGCGTAGTCTTGATGATGGACAACAAGGGGGTGATGCCACTGCCCGCTGCAAATGCCAGATAATGTTTTTCATGCTCAGCAGCCAGGGGAAGATTGAAATGTCCCATGGCAGGCATGACATCGATAGCCATCCCCGTGCGCAGGCTGTCGTGCACCCAATTGGAAAATACGCCGCCCTGCACGCGCTTGATGGCAACCCGCAATTGTCCATCCTGCACGGCAGAACAAATCGAGTACGAACGCCGTATATCTTCACCAGCTATTTGCGCACGCAGGGTCAGGTGTTGGCCTTCACGATAGATAAACTGTTGTTGCAAGCCGGCAGGCACGGCAAAACTCAATACCACGGCATCACGGGTTTCTGGCCGTATCTGACTGACTGTCAGCGGGTAAAATTTGCTCATGTATTGTCGTCTCCCTTTATTTTTTTTATTCGCTCAATGCGGTTTGAAGTAATCAAAAGGTTCCAGGCAAGCCTTACATTTATACAGCGCCTTGCAGGCAGTTGATCCAAACTGGCTGACCAACTGAGTATCGACAGAACCGCATTGTGGGCAAGCGATGGCTGGCTGCACTTCTCGATAACGTTGTATGGAGGAGATATCTACTACCTGTTGCTGTGGCGGTGCGATACCATAGCCGCTTAACTTTTGTTTGCCTGCTTCCGTCATCCAGTCTGTATTCCAGGCAGGTGACAGTTGATACACGATGCTGGGTGTGTTGATGCCATGCGCCTGCAATGTCTTGCCGATTTCCTCGGCAATCACATCCATGGCCGGGCAACCAGAATAGGTGGGCGTAATCGTGATCACACATTCTGTGCCCTGCCATTCCACTGCACGGATGATGCCCAGGTCCGTTACTGAAATAACCGGAATTTCGGGGTCACTGACTTCACCCAGCCATTGCCAGATCTGCCCTGTGCTGGCGGGCGGATAATTCACATCTGCTATAGCGATGCTTACCATTGCGCCCCCGGATAGGCGCGCTGCAAGAACTGCATTTCTGCCAGCAGGTAACCCATATGTTCGGTATGTACGCCTTGTCTGCCGCCCTTGTGCATCCAGCTACTGGCATCCGGCAGGTGCAAGGTGGCGGCATGCATGACATCCGCCAGATGGGTATCCCAGGCTGACTTCAATTGTGAAGGCAAGGGAGCGATACCTGCTTCATGCATCGCGACATCAACCTCATCATCCATGAACATTTCACCAGTGAAGCGCCACAATTCGTCCAGCGCCGCCTGCATCATTTTCTGACTCAATTCGGTACCATCACCAAGCCGCACCACCAGATCGCTGCTGCGGCGCAAATGGTAAGTGACTTCTTTCAGGGATTTTTCTGCGATGGCAGCGATCTGCTGATCGCTGGATTGCTGCAATGCCTGTAGATAGTGGTAATGCCAGGTATCAAACAAAAATTGCCGCATCAGGGTATCGGCATAAGTACCGTTCGGCTGTTCGAGCAACAAAAAATTATGAAAGTCGTGCGCATCACGCAAGAATGCCAGATCGTCTTCTGTACGGCCCTTGCCTTCCAGTTCTGCTGCGTAGCTATACCAGAGCCTGGCCTGGCCTATCAGGTCAAGGGCAACATTGGTCAGTGCCATGTCTTCTTCCAGCGCAGGCCCCTTGCCACACCATTGCGACAGGCGCTGGCTGAGTATCATTGCATGATCAGCCAGGCGTAAAACATGGCTGAACTTGTCATTGTGCTTGTGATTGAACTTATCCTCTGACATCTCAATTCTCCAGAATTATTTAGCTATGATGTATAGATTTGTTCGATCACAGATTCTTGACTTCATCCGGCATGGGGAAGAAAGTCGGATGACGATAGACCTTGCTGTTCGATGGTTCAAACAGGGCTTCCTTGTCGCCGGGGCTGCTGGCAAAAATATCGCCGGCCCGCGCCACCCAGATGCTGACGCCTTCATTGCGACGCGTGTACACATCGCGTGCATGGTTGATCGCCATTTCTGCATCCGGTGCATGCAGGCTGCCTACATGCTTGTGCGCCAGACCGTGCTGGCTGCGGATGAATACTTCCCACAGGGGCCATTCTTTGCTCATCATTGGTCTCCAGTATTTTTATGCGCTCTTTTTTTGATCGTGCTGCTTGTCTGCATGCGCCTGCAAGGCATCACGGAACCAGGCACCATCTTCATAGGCCTTGACACGGGTACGCAGGCGTTCACGGTTGCAGGGGCCATTGCCTTTCAAGACCTGGTAAAACTCATCCCAGTTAATGTCACCAAAATCATAATGGCCACGTTCTTCATTCCACTTGATGGCAGGGTCTGGCAGTTGCAGACCCAGATATTCAATCTGTGGCACGGTCTGGTCGACCATGCGCTGACGCAATTCGTCATTTGAAAAAAGCTTGATACGCCATTGCGCCGATTGCGCACTGTTCACCGATGCCGCGTCTGAGGGGCCAAACATCATCAGCGCTGGCCACCAGTAACGATTCAATGCATCCTGCGCCATGGCTTTTTGTTCTGCTGTGCCACGGCACAGTGCCATCATGATGTCGTACCCTTGGCGCGCATGGAAGGATTCTTCTTTGCAGACGCGTATCATGGCACGTGAATAAGGACCGTAAGAGCAGCGGCACAGCGGTATCTGATTGATGATCGCAGACCCGTCGACCAGCCAGCCTATGGCACCCATATCAGCCCAGCTCAGGGTTGGGTAATTGAAGATACTGGAATACTTGGCCTTGCCGGAATGCAGGTCAGCCAGCAGCTCATCACGTGATACCCCCAGGGTTTCAGCAGCGCTGTACAGGTACAGGCCATGCCCTGCTTCATCCTGGATTTTGGCCAGCAGGATGGCTTTGCGTTTCAGGGTAGGTGCACGGGTGACCCAGTTCCCTTCCGGCAACTGACCGACGATTTCGGAATGCGCATGCTGTGAAATTTGCCGTATCAGGGTTTTTCTATAGGCATCAGGCATCCAGTCTTTGGCTTCAATGCGGATACCGGCATCGATTCTGTCCTGGAAGGCACGCTCTGCATCACTTAATTCTTCGGACGTGCGGACTTTTGAGAGACCTGTTTCCACTAATTGTGCATACATGACAACATCCCCTTCTGAGTACTTTGTAAAGATACAAAAACTTGATCTGCCTCAAACAAATTATATGATACAGTTTTTATTGATGTTAGTGTTTTTTTGTATCATTTAATTTAAACAGGTATTTCCGCATGACAATAGCGGGATGTAAATCTGCGTGTGCAGAGCCAGGCTTGGGTAAAATCTGTCTGACATCATCTGGGCTCTAACCTAAAAGTATCGTATGCGAAATGAAGCAAAAATCCAGGACTGGATAGAACTAAGCATCGCCAGGGATCCGCCACGCGCCAAATCATTGGTGATGACGGTGTTTGGCGATGCCATCGCGCCGCACGGTGGCAGTATCTGGCTGGGAGAGTTGATCACGCTGATGGGCCATTTCGGCATCAGTGACCGCCTGGTACGCACCAGCGTCTTCAGACTGACTGACGAAGGTTGGCTGGAAGCCCAACGCGATGGCCGTCGCAGCAGCTATCAACTGGCAACGGCCACCTATGCCCGCTTCCAGCATGCGTATAAAAGGGTGTACACACAGCAATCACCAGTCTGGGACAAACACTGGACGCTGCTGATTGCCAGTAATAGCGATGCAGGCAGCGGCAATAAAAACCAGCTGAAGAAGGAATTAAGCTGGGAAGGCTTCCGCCAGATCAATACCGGCGTCTTTGCACATCCGCAGGCAGACAGGGTGGCCTTGCAGGACATTCTGGATCGCACAGGTTACCGCAATCAATTACTGATCTGTAGCGCCAGGGATGATGAACAGTTACACGGCCTGCCCCTGCATTCACTGATCAAGTCTCACTGGCAACTGGATGAAGTCAATGCCAGCTACCAGAAATTCATCGACAACTTTTCCCCTCTGTTGAAATTAATCAGCAACCAGGATTTGCAGGCACCTGCCGCCTTCGTCATACGCAGTCTGCTGATCCACAATTTCCGTCGCACGCAATTGCATGACCCGCACCTGCCAGCAGAATTACGCCCGGCTGACTGGGCTGGCAGCAAGGCCTATCAGTTGTGTCGCGCTGTATATCAATGCTGCTATCAACAGGCAGAACAATTGCTGTCTGTAGCCCTGGACGGCAGCAGCAACGCCAGCAGCACCGGCCCCGCTGCTACAGATCTGCAACAACGCTTTGCCAACTGACAGACGCAAGCCGCAAAATAAAAACGCGGACCAGCTATAAACTGGTCCGCGCTTTTACATCTGCCACTATCAGGCCAGCATCCTATTTATGATGATCAGATCTCTTCATACAAAGGCAGAGTCAAAAATTCAGCAAAGTTTTCTGAAGTCGACATCTCTTCAAAAATTTGCGCTGCGCGGTCATAAGTTGCACCTGTGCCAGCGACTTCCTTGACCTTGACCAGTTCTTCCGGAATCATGGCACGCACCATGCCTGCAGTGACCTTGCGGCCATCTTCCAGGTTACCCTTGGCCGAGCGTATCCATTGCCAGACCTGGGAACGGCTGATTTCTGCCGTTGCCGCATCTTCCATCAGGTTATGGATAGGCACGCAACCATTGCCAGCCAGCCATGCCCCCAGGTAATGAATGCCGACGTTGATGTTGTAACGCAGGCCCGCTTCGGTGATTGGTGTTTCTGGCTGGAAGTTCAGCAAGTCCTTGGCGCTGACTTCAATATCCGGGCGCTGTTTGGAAATCTGGTTCGGTGCGTCGCCCAGTACTTTTTTGAATTCTGTCATGGCCAGATCAACCAGACCTGGATGCGCTACCCAGCCGCCATCGTAGCCATCAGTTGCATCGCGGGCTTTGTCATTACGTACACCGCCCATGGCGATTTCGTTTTTCTCAGGATCGTTCTTGATAGGGATCAGTGCTGCCATACCGCCGATGGCCGGTGCATTGCGCTTGTGGCAGGTTTTCAGCAACAGCAAGGCGTATGAGCGCATGAAAGGCGCCGTCATGGTGACCTTGGCACGGTCTGCCAGACAGAAATCTTTGTCGTTCTTGAATTTTTTGATGCAAGAGAAAATATAATCCCAGCGACCGGCGTTCAGGCCAGAGCTATGCTCACGCAGTTCATACAGGATCTCATCCATCTCGAAAGCAGCGACGATAGTTTCGATCAGTACTGTAGCTTTGATGGTGCCTTGCGCCAGGCCAGTTTCATTTTGTGCCATGACGAAAATATCATTCCACAAACGTGCTTCCAGATGCGATTCCATCTTCGGCAGGTAGAAATAAGGGCCAGCGCCGCGCGCCAGTTGCTCTTTGGCGTTATGGAACAGGAACAGGGCAAAATCAAAGATGCCGCCAGAGATGCGCTTGCCATCAACCAGCACATGTTTTTCATCCAGGTGCCAGCCGCGTGGGCGCACGACCAGGGTGGCGATCTTGTCATTCAGCTTATAGGACTTGCCGTTTTGTTCCAGGCTGATGGTGCGACGCACGGCGTCGCGCATATTGATCTGGCCGGTGATCTGGTTGTCCCAGTTCGGGGTATTCGAATCTTCGAAATCTGTCATGTAACTGTCAGCGCCTGAGTTGAAGGCGTTGATGACCATCTTGCGCTCTACCGGGCCGGTGATTTCTACACGGCGGCATTCCAGTGCTTTGGGGATAGGTGCAATTTTCCAGTCGCCTTCGCGGATATGCAGGGTTTCTGGCAAAAAGTCTGGTGTCTCGCCAGCATCCAGGCGTTTAGCGCGTTCTACGCGGGCGGCCAGCAATTCCTGGCGGCGCGGTTCAAATGCGCGGCTCAGTTTGGCAACCAGGGCCAGTGCTTCAGGTGTCAGAATCTCGGCAAAGCCTGGTTTGATTTCGCCAGTAATTTGCATGCCTTCAGGTAAAGTCAGTTGTGTCATGATGGTCTCCAGAAAAAATAATGTAAAACGAAATCAGTGGCGATGTTTTTCAACAAACGCGATCAGGTCTTGCAGGCTGCGCCCTTCGCCATGCGGCGTGACGCCCAACTGTTCCAGCGGCGCATTTTGCCGGTTAACCCAGAATGTGGTGTAACCAAACCAGGTGGCGCAACAGGCATCCCAGCAATTGCTGGATACAAACAGGATATTCTTGGCCGGCACACCAAATACATCAGGTGCCATCTGGTAGGCTTCGGGCGCTGTCTTGAATTTTTTGACGACTTCAACCGACAGCAAATGACTGAACAGACCCTGCATGCCAGCCGCATCAACCGCTGACTGTAGCATGTGCAGATTACCGTTCGATAAAATCGACATCTTCAAACCCTGCTTGTGCAAATCTTGCAGTACGGGCAGGTTTTCAGGGAAGGCTTGCAGGCGCGCATACTGGCCCATCAAGGTATTTTGTGCATCCAGACTCAGTTCCAGCCCCAGCTTCTGGCAACAGAAAATCAAGGCATCCTGCGTCACTTCCCAAAATGGCTTGTACATGCTGCACATGGTACGCAGACGTGTGTATTCAATCTGCTTGTCACGCCATAATTCTGCCAACAGCTGCCCCTTGCCGGGAAACAGCTTGTCTGCCTGTTCACTGATGGAATACACATCGAACAAGGTACCGTAAGCGTCAAAAGCGATGGCTGATATGGGCATGATTTTCAGTTAAGGTATCAAGAATGCATTAAAAGTAGCGTTTCAAAAATTTAATCGCCATTAACATGAAAGCAGTATATTCAATATAAAATCACATAATCATCGAATTTCATCACTACATCTTTTCATTTTAGTTGCAAATGGAAGATTAACCAGCCAGGTTGCCATGGATCAGTTCAAACAAATCTCGACTTTTGCCGAAGTGGCAACACGCGGCAGCCTGTCAGCCGCAGCAAGGGCCGAAGGCGTCGCCCCCGCCATGATAGGCCGCCGCCTGGACGCGCTGGAAGAACGCCTGGGCGTCAAGCTCTTGCAGCGTACCACCCGCAAGCTGGCACTGACGAATGAAGGCGAAGCCTTTCTGGAAGATTGCCAGCGCATACTGGCTGATCTGGAAGCGGCAGAAGGCGCCGTGTCTGAACGTAGTGCCCGCGCCAGCGGCACGTTGACGATTTCAGCCCCGGCAGGTTTTGGCCGCCAGCATGTGGCGCCACTGATGCCATCTTTTCTGAGTGAGCATCGCGATGTCAAACTGACGCTGAGCCTGAATGACCGTGTGGTGGACTTGATCGGTGAAGGCATAGACGTGGCGATACGCATCGCCGCCCTGACCGATTCCAACCTCATCGGCGTCAAGCTGGCGGACAACAAGCGCGTGGTAGTCGCCTCACCTGCCTACATCAAGCGCCATGGCACACCAAATACGCTGGATGAACTCAGCAAGCATAACTGCCTGGCTTTCAGCGCCGATGGCAGCCAGCGCGGCTGGACCTTTCGCCAGAACGGCAAAAATGTCACGCTGAAGGTGGAAGGCAATATGGTCTGTAATGATGGCGAGGTCCTGCATGACTGGGCGCTGTCAGGCAAGGGCCTGGCCTGGCGCTCGATGTGGGAAGTGGGGGCAGAAATTGAAAGCGGCAAACTGGTCACCGTACTGGATGAATTCAATGCACCAGGCAACGATATCTACGCCATATTCGCCCAGCGCCGCCACCTGCCCCTGCGCATACGCGCCTTCATCGACTTCCTGCGGCATGCCTACAGCCAGCCGAATTACTGGAAGAAATCGTGATGCCACTTTTATTTTTCTGGCACTAACAGCGCTCACATATTTATATCGAAACCAAGGGATTGAGTAAATTGAGTAAGCCAGATCAAGGCCATGAGAATCAGGCCAGACGGACTTGCGACGAGCAGTTACGAATAGCCTGCATCAACACATTCATCAATATTATCTTTACACCATCAAACAATCCCGAATAAATACCGCACTGCAAAATTTTTGTAACAAATATTAACATTGAAGACTTTTTCATAATATAATTGTTGCGACTTTTTATAGCAATTCGGGCGCAAATGTAATCATGGTTTTGCGCGTGCGTGTCTTCAATCCCCTCCTGCTTGGCGGTGTTGATCTACATCGCCATATCGATCAAGTTCTAATGATCATGCATCCTCGATGTATGAAACCCTTCTTGTGTCAAATTTTTAAATTCTGGTATGCGTAAACTTATATTCTTCATGTTTTTGCTGTTGCTTCAGTCTGTCGCGTTTGCACTTGGTTCGACTGCACCTGGTCCCAAAGTTGGCTGGGCGGATGTAGATGGTCACGATCCTCTTTTCGGGACGGCTGAGGCGTACTGCGCCTTTAAAACTAAAGACAATACCAATCCGCTACGTGTATTTGGTATTGCGCCAGTGGGAAGTCCATACCCGAATACTGACGAGCAGAAGACTTGTGTAGAGCATGAAATAGATGCTCAGGGCAATCCAATTGGATTGGCGAATTATTTGTTCTATGTACTTAAACTTAGAATTTGTCCAGGCGGTAGTCAGTTAAGTGAAAGCAAAACCTCATGCAATTGCCCGACACCAGCAGTGTGGGTCGAAGCCAATGCCTGGGCGCCAGCAGGTTGTGTAGTCCCCAAACCCAAACAACCGGAACCGAAAAAGAAACCGGATTGCCCAAATCCGCCACCTGAACCAGAACCCAATCCAGGTCCTGAAGCGGACCCCAATCCTGGTTGTGGCGACCCCATCTACCCAGCAACCGGAAGCGTTACTGAAAATGAAGTTGACTTCACCGTGAACACGTCCGGGTTTAACTTCATGCGTTCATATAGCAGCAATCGGACTGACGTTGATGACTTTACCGTGCGCTTGTTTGGACGTCACTGGGTAAGCCGTTTCGATTCACGCATTGTGCAAGAGCCTGCGCGGGCCGCCAATACCACAGATAATTCTTACTGTTTTTCTGGCGCTGACGGTGGTATTTTTTGCCCTGATCAATCGCAAAAACTAAGCGGCTTGACTATACCCGACACAGTATCCGTAGCCAGGCCAAATGGTAGTCGCAATGTATTCACCATGGTTAATGGCGTGGGGGTAAGTGACTCCGACATAAACAACCGACTAAGTACAAGCCTTGATGCCAATAATAAAATACTCTGGACTTTTGTTAATACTTCAAATGATCAGGTTGAAAAATATAGTGCTGATGGCAAATTGCTTTCTATTACTTCACGCTCAGGTGTCACGCAGACGTTGACATACAGCACGGGTGTCAGCAATGACACTACTGTGTCACGCTTCCCTGCAAATGCACCTGCCTGTAGCAATGTCTCAACAGGCCCCATTTCCCCCGCAGATCGTCTGTTATGTGTCACAGATAGCTGGGGCAAGCAAATCCAGTTTGAATATGACATCACAGGACGTATTGTTAAAACAATTGCGCCAGACAATCAAGTCTATACATATGCGTATGACGGCCCATCGGGTGGATGTGTGACAGTCAACAACATCAACCCCGCTTGCGCTGCAAGCAATTTGACCAGTGTGACTTACCCGGGCGGCAAAACCAAAACATATCACTATAACGAATCCGCATTGATTAATGCAGGCACCCCTTGCCGGGTCGAATTGGTCGGCAATGGTTTTGGCAGCTTGATGAACTCCTTGACAGGCATCACCAATGAAGACGGCGTTCGTTCTTTGTCATGGGGCTATGACTGCAGTGGCAAGGCCGTGATGTCCCAGCATGCTGACGGTATAGAAAAAGTCACCATCAACTATTCCTACAGTGAAGACGGCTCCAACGACGTGCATAGCCTTAAGTTTTTTGGGGGAACTACTGCAGCGCCCACCGCTAGTGAAACGAATTGGGTGTTCAAGAGCGTGCTTGGCGTTTCACGTTTTGTTGGTACCTACGCCAACTGCTCTGGTTGTCCTGGAACAACGGGCTACTCGTATGACGCCAACGGCAATGTGATCAGTTTCAGTGATTTCGTGAATACAACTACATTTGAATTTGACCTGAATCGCAACCTGGAAATAAAACGCACAAGGGGAGCTGGTTCGGCACTCGCGTTAACTACAACAACCTCCTGGCACCCCACTTATCGCCTTCCGGTACAAGTGAATCAACCTTTGCGCCGCATCACTTATACCTATGACGCAAAGGGAAATATACTCACTCGCACCGAACAGGCAACCAGTGACACCAATGGCAATCAAGGCGCCAATGCCGCAGTCGTTGGCGTTCCTCGTACATGGACCTATACCTACAATACCCTTGGTCAGGTTCTCAGCCTTACTGGCCCGCGCACGGACATTACCAGCAAGACTGTGTATAGCTATGACAGCCAGGGCAATCTGGCCAGCATTACCAATGCACTTGGTCATATCACTACCTTGTCCAATTATGATGCAAATGGCCGTTTAGGCAGCATCACCGACCCGAACGGCGTCGTCACCAATCTGAGTTATTCACCGCGCGGCTGGCTGACCCAGCGTGCGACGACTGGCGGTGGCATCACTGAAACCACAGGCTATCAATACAACGGCGTCGGCAAGATTACACAGATTACCTTGCCCGACCAAAGCGTCATTACATTGACCTACGATGCTGCCTCACGCCTGATTAAAATCAGCGACAGCCTGGGCAATAGCATTAACTACACTCTCGATATCAGGGGCAATCGTACCGCCGAAACCGTTACAGATACCGGTGGGAACCTGACACGCAAAATTAATCGTGTGTTCGACCCATTTACAAGTGACCTGACGTCGATTTCAGGAGGTGCGCAATGAACCAACTGCGGACATTTAACATGAGCACTACTCGCCATCAACAAAGCAATCAATCCAAAGCATTTGGAATGATCAAAGGCCTGACCCTGGCCATTGTTGCCATCTGCAACACGGCCCATGCCGACAGCCCAAGCATGACTTATCAGTTTCAGTATGATTATGCGCATAAGGTGACCAAGATAATTAATGGAACTGGGGCAGCAACCACATACCGTTACGATGCTTTGGGACGCCTTGAGATACAGACTGAACCTGTGGCAATTACTACCGGCAACTATGCGATGCCGCTAATCAGCTATGGCTATGACGGGCAAAATCATGTCACAAAGATTGCCAACTTAGGCGTGAGAGAAACGCTTTACACAGTCGATGGCCTGGGTAACCAACTTGCAATCAATAGCGCAGAAACGGGAAGCACCACGTTTACAGTAGATGCAGCCGGCAACGTGCTACGAAAACAAGATGCGAAAGGCCAGCTTACCACCTATAGTTACGATGCAATAAACCGCTTAAGTCGCATCGTCTACAGCGATAACACGTCCACTGAATATAGCTACGACCAGGGTGTCAATGCCAAAGGACGCCTTACCCAGATCAGCGATGCCAGTGGCACAATTCAATACAACTACGATAGCCGCGGCCGGATACTCAGTGAAACACGTAGCATGCCAACAAATGCTGCCGCAGGCCCCAGTACCACAAGCTACACTTACGACAGCGCAGGACGATTGAAAACATTAACCTATCCAAATGGACGGGTTGTGACGTATACACGCGATTCAATTGGCCGCATCACACAGATTGATAGCAGCAAAGATGGCATGCTGGCGACAGTGGCAAGCCAAATCACATATCGCCCCTTCGACAGTGTACAAAGCTATCGCAATAGCGCAGGACAAACCTCTACTCGCGGCTTTGACCTTGACGGAAGAATTTCAAGCTATACCTTGAACAACCAGGTGCAGGAAATTACTTACGATGCAGCTAACCGCATCACTGCCATCAACGAAATCAATAGCGCGGTCCGCCAGGCCACGTATGGTTATGACTTGCAAGATAGACTCACTAGTTATGTAACTCCACAGAACAGCCAAAGCTTCAGTTTCGACGCTTTTGGCAACCGTAAAACGAAAAGTACGGGCACTGCCAACACCACATATAACTACGGCAATAACAATGATCGTCTGGCACAGGTAATCGATAGTCAAAGCAATACCATTGGCACCGACCCCAACGGAAGCATCACCAGCAATGGCAATAATCAATTTAATTACGATGCCAGAGGACGCATGATCTCTGTGAACACCAGCGCTGGTGTGGTGCAATACCTGATTAACGCTTTGGGTCAGCGCATTCAAAAAATACGTCCTGCAACCAGTACCAGTGCGGCCACCACTACCATGTATTTTTACGATAAAAATGGAAAGCTGATCAGCGAACGTACCGGCCAAAGCGACATTGACTACATTTATCTAGAAGGTGTGCCTGTAGTCGTAGCCAAATAAACGGTGATCGCGCACAGTGGTAAAAATAACTTGTTGCCATAAAAAGCGTTGATAAAGTTGGTAAAAACACTTTCGTTAAAAGTTGAAGATAATCAAAAACATGATGCACTCATCAAAGTTTCTCCGTACGGGATTACGGAACTGGCAACTGGCCATACTGGTTGCCGGCAGCCTGCTTGCAGCAACTGCTGCCCCCTCATCACACGCCGCTATCACAAAGCCTGTTGGCATTATCATTGTGCCCGGCGGTGGCGGCACCACACCAGTCGCAACAGGCGGCAGCATATTTAATGTTTTTGATGGCGGTAAAATTACGCTGGGTGATCTGCAAAATACCCAGGCTTTTTGCAACCCCAGCTTTTACGATTCTCCAAAACTGAATGTTGCCACTGAAAATTTACTGGGCACCACACAATGTAAAAACAGCAGTTCGACCACATCTGACGCAGCTACATTCATTGCAGCCACGGGTACCACGTCGCCCCGCATCAGTTTGCCAACTTATCTCAGCACCACCAACCTGCTGGATGTGAACTACGCCAACAGCGCCCAGGTCATCGCCAACAATGGCAGCACCAGCACCACCCTTAATGGTGCCGGGCAACTGACCGTCACCAGCAACAGCGGCGGCACCACAGCATCACAAACCCTGACCCTCAAAGTACAAAGCAGCGTACTCAGCCTGCCTGCCGGAGAATATGCCAAAGTCGCTAGCCAGGCTGGTGGTGTCCTGCACTTCCAGGGCGGCAGTGTCGCCACCCGCATCAAACAACTCAGTGTTGCCAACTGCAACGGCAGTACCATGGAGTTTGAACCGGGTGATTACTATATAGAAACTGCCAGCTGGCAACAAAGCTGCCACCTCGCAGTCAGTCCTGCTGCCAGTGGTAATACTGCCACCAGCGTCAACCTGTATTTTAAAAACGCCTTCACCCTCAATGCCGGCCCCACCTGCTGGAACATCAGCGGCACCTGTGGCAGCACCATGGGCAGCACCCAGATCCAGGCCCAGCAACCGCAAAAGCTCAAGCTCTACGTATATAACGGCAACTTCACCACCGTACAAGGGGCACAGATTGCGGCTGGTATCTATGTAGACCAGGGCGATGTCAGCCTCACCAGTGCCAACAACTTCGCCATCATCGGTGAAGTCTTCGCCAAAAACATTCGTACCACCAACGGTGGCGTAACCGCTTTTGCCTATCGTCAGGTGCTCAGCACCACAACAACGGGTGGTGGCAGCAATCCAGGACCAGGCGCAGCACCCAACATCAGCCTGACGGCTCCGCTAAACAACACCAATTTCAGCGCTCCTGCGAATATCGTGTTGACAGCCGTAGCAGTCCCTCAAACACTGGACGGTAACAATGGCCCTATCGGCCAGGTCCAGTTCTATCAGGGCACGACACTTATTGGCACCGCTAACGCTCCAATAGCACCCGACAGCACCAGCTATAGCATTACCTGGAACAATGTGGCGGTGAACAGCTACAGCATCACTGCCAAAGCGATTGATACCAAAAACAATATTGGCACCAGCACGCCGGTCAATATCAGCGTCGTCAATAACAACGCGCCTGCAGTTGGCCTTACGGCCAGCCCTGTCAATGCAGTGGCACCAGCCACCATTATCTTGAATGCGAATGCAACGGACAGTGACGGCACAATCGCCAAAGTAGAATTTTTCAACGGCACCAATCTGATTGCAACCGTCACTACTGCGCCCTATAGTTTTAACTGGACTGAAGTACCGGGCGGTAATTACAGCCTGACAGCCAAAGCCACAGACAATCTGGGTGTCAGCACCACATCCGCACCAGTGACTGTTTCAGTGACTGCGCATGTCGCAAAATTCTATGACATTCACAGCGATCATCTGGGGACGCCACGGGTCATCACCGACGACACAGGCAGTGAAGTCTGGCGTTGGGACAGTACACCCTTTGGGGAAACGCTGGCCAATGAACAACCAGCTTCCTCTACCAAAAAATTTACTTACAATATCCGTTTCCCTGGGCAGTACTTTGATGCAGAGACGAATCTGCACTATAACTACTTCAGGGATTATGATCCACAGACAGGAAGGTATATTCAGTCTGATCCGATTGGGTTGGCGGGGGGATTAAATACTTATGGGTATGTGGAGGGAAATCCGGTTCGTTATTTCGATGCGTTGGGTCTTGACAAACAAATCGGTGTTAGCGCAAGTGGCACTATATTTGCAGGATTCATTGGTGGTGGTGGCGGTGCTACTTTCGGCATTACGACGGATGGAACAATTTCAGGAACATCTCTTTTTCTTACGGAGCAAGTGAATGCAATGGTTGGTGTAGGCGCATATGCAGGCGTAGGGGCTGCTCCATATGCTGGTCGTACCGATGGCCCTATGACATCTAGTTCTGGCAGCGTGTCAGGTTATGCTGAGGCAGATTTAGGAACTGGACCGGCAGCATTTTCTGGTGCAGTTGCGGCAGATAAAGATGGAAATTGGGGTGCGAACGGCTCAGGACCAGTTAAAGCAATTCCTGGCGTTGGACTTGGTGCAGCAGTTGGAGTCGGAGTATCGTATTCTTCAACTCAGGTGTCACCGAGTTTTGGCGAAATATGGAAAAGAATACGTGATTTAGGGAAAAACAAATCTAAACAATGCAAGTAAATGAAAAATTAGTGTATTTTCAAGAAAAACTTAAGGAAGTGTCATGACTCTATATATTTTTGTTGCTGGAACTTGTTTATTGCCCTTGATATTTTGGTTTCCTGATGCGACAAAATATGTACTTCTTCTGGTAGAAATTTTATGGGGTACTTCTTATTTTCTTGTGGTTAATCAAAACTATAGAAAAAAGCTACCTATACATACACGTGGTGGGATGGTCAGTTATACAGATAGCCCCAGACAGTATAAAATTTCATACGCAGTAATGTATTTTATTGGGATAGGATTTCTGTTCACAAGTTTGATCATTACGCTATTTTCTTAATGAACAAGCACTATACATTTTCCGGCTAAACTGATGGGTTCATGCGCCCATCCAGATCCGAGCTCAGTCAGGTCAAGGCTCAGAAAATTATTGATCGATGCAGGTGGAGGCGCAGGTCAACTGCACCATTCTGTGAATTATGGAGCTCAAAACTAATTTTCTGAAGATAAAGTATATGTGCCAAACCTTATTGAAACTGAAAAATATTGTATTAGGGGCTGTTGACGTTTCACATAGGCAACCATAAAAAAGCGTAGGCCATGGCGACAGGGCTTTCATAATTGCGTTTAATTTGTTGAATCTTGTCGCCAAAACCCAAAACTGTTTTAGCCGTGCAAACACATTCTCGACGAGTTGACGGTATCGATTTAAGCCAATCAGGTGATTAGCTATTTGCATTTGCAATTAAATTTTTAATTTCTTTTTTAACATCCAAAAAACATACTGTACTCATAACTCCAATATGCGTCTGCTCATTAATATTTTCCTGGTTTTAGGACTTTTCAGTTATTCAGCAATTGCAACGGCCGATTTGTCGGATAGTTCTTTAGCGTCTAAAGAGGAACAGAAATTTGCCAAAGAATATTTGCAGCGTATTCATAACAAAGATTTTGCTTTTGTAAAAAGTAAGATGGATGCTGAGTTACAAGCAAAAGTCACTGACGAAACCTTGTCTCAGCTCGCAAGTTTTTTCCCTCATGGAAAAGTATTGTCTACGGAATTGATAGGAGCACAAATTGATGTCGTGGATTCCGACTGGTTCGGGAATTTCAAGTTTGAGTATCATTATGAGGCGGGATGGGCTGTAGGGCATATTGCATTGAAGCGCAAAAATGATCAACTTACGGTTGTTGGATTTAGCATCAATAAAACTAAAACGTCACAAAAAGAAATCAATCGTTTTACATTTTCTGGTAAGTCAGCAATACACTATGTAACACTTATTGCGGCTGTCTGCGTTTTTCTATTTATTCTTATTACGCTTGTTGTCTGCATGAGAACGACCATGCTTAAGAGAAAATGGTTGTGGGCGCTTTTTATTGTTTTGGGTGTTAGTGCGATTGATGTGAATTGGACCACAGGGGAATATGCATTTCAGCTAATTCGATTCCAGTTATTTGGTGCAGCAATGGTTGCTAATAGCGAGTATTCACCCTGGATTATTACTGCCAGCTTTCCGCTGGGGGCAATTGTGTTTTGGTTTAGACGTTCAAGATTAGTAGCATTTACCAATAGTTCGAAGCAGGACGTGTAAGTTTTATGTCATGCAAGAAGAGTCTATTCACCTATGGTTGCGACATAAAAAGAGATTAAGCTAGTTATACAACTTGGCTTGAATCCACGTTTTGCAAACGTTAAGCGCTAGTCGCTTACGTGTAACACTGAAACTGAAGTAGTAGTCGCCGCAGCATTCGAAAATTATTGATAGGTATAAATTTAAGCGTGCTACAAAAACAGCGTATTACGCTCCTTGATGGGTTAGACACACAGTGAAAACATCCACCACGAAATTATATCGATCAATTCTTGTCGGAATACTTCTGTGCCTGATCGTTTTTTTGGGTGCGATGCCGGCGTACCAATATGTTTCAAAAAAATCGATTTCGAAGGAAGTTTCGCATCTTATTGATGAGCTTACACAAAGTCCAAAACGACAAGAGGCAGCTTTTTTGCATCTTGAATCGATGGGGACAAGCGCTGTGCCACATATCGTGGCTCATTTATCGGATGTGCGGCCACTTGCTGAGAGAACAGTGCGGTTGCCTAATAATTTTCCATCCGCGAGAGAACCTTCTCGATACTATGAGGCGGAACAAGTTCACGAAGCACTATCCGCGTTGTTAAATCAAATGACAAATGAAAAGTTTCCAGTTTTCTACGATGGCGCCACCTTTCAACAGAAGATGGCCAATCGTGACAAATGGGTCTCGTGGTGCAGAACTCATTATCCTGATGAGGTTTCAATTTGTGAGGGCAAGGAAGGACTGAATTAAGCCACAGAGTTCAAACCGTTTGAGTCATCATTGACACAAGTAAAACTACAGCTAACCAATTGACGAAAGATGCAGCCGACGCGTATCTTAAGCTAGCGAAGCGAATAATTGATAAGTACAAAAAAATTAGCAATCTTCCGGGTATAAAAACACAAGAAGAACGAATCAAAATATTGAAGAAAATATGCGAGGAAAATAGATGAGTCATACAACTATTACTCATTTGCTTGTACCTGATATTAATGAGCGAAACTTCCAATGCAAATCAACAGATCCGTTCCTAATAAACAAAAATGTATGGATACCTGTCCGGGATGTATCCCTTGGTGGTTTCTTTTATGACTATATTCGCAATTCAGCTAATGTTGTTTTAGGAGTTCGCTATTGGCTGATCAACGAAACGGTTTTTGATCGCCATCAAGTATTCAAATTTTTCCTAAACGACTCTCGCTTCCTTTTCAATCATAAAGATTCTTTTGTGGACATACTCTTTGACAAAGCAAGTGTTTTTGATTTTGAGAATAATTTATTATTTATAGATAACGCACAGGATTTTGGCGGTGAAATTGTAATAAAAAACGAACAAAAATATGGCATCGCATTTCAGAGAGTCAGTGTCGAATCTCAAGAGATTTAAACTCGCCATAGCGCCAGTAAAAATATAGGTGTAGATTTATATGATCCTTGATATTTTCAAGAAAGAATGGTTTGGTTTCATATTCACTCCATTTTTATCAGCTACGGCTGTCGCTTTTATTTATTCGAGTACAGTTCGCGGCGCTTCAAATTTTAAGAATTGGTGGATATTTTCTTTGGCAAGCGCTTATGCACTCACCTTCTTACTCGCGGTTCCGATTTATTTTCTGATTAAACGATTCTACGTATTAACTTTTTTCCGTGTTGTCTTACTTGGATATCTTGTTGTTCTTGTCCCCTCATGCATTCTCAATTTACCGATCTCAGGTAGTTTGACCTTGATAATCAATAATCATCAAATTATTTCCGAAGGACGCTACACTGAGTACGGCCTTCTGAGGATGGTTCTGTATCAAATGGAAATTGCCTTGGCAGGAGGATTTACAGGGGCCATATTTTGGTTTTTTGTGAAACCAAGTAATGATCTGAGTAAGTAACATGCGGCATCTACAATTGTAGATGACATGGTGATGTATGTATCGTGTTGAAGCAGTAAGTGCACGATCGCCAAAGTAGAATTCTTCGACGGTACCAGTCTTATCGCCACCGCCACGACTGCTCCCTATCGTTTTAACTGGAGTGACGTTCCGTTCGGGAATTGCAGATGATAAAAAAATTTAATGAACTATTTGACGAGATTATTTCGCTATGGCCAGAAACTCTAGACACGTCTGAGAAAAAGCACCACAAAAGTGGTGGGGCGAATATCCCTATTTTGACATTAACTCATGAAGAAATAGAACTCAAGATATTTGCCCTTGATCAAAATGATTTGCTCATTCAAGTTGACTGGGCAATTTATACTGTCTTGCATCAATTAGCGAGAAGCCAGGATAGCATCGTACCAAAAGATGTTGATCGCGAAGCCGTGCGTGCTATTTTTGAGAGAAATGTAAACTTAGAATAAATTTACATGCAATAAAAAATAGAAAACCTTGTGCCTACCGCACAAAGCCTTGAAGTATTCAAGCATGTTTGGATATGGAGATTGCAAACAATCACTTGCTTTGAAAAAGAATACAAATTACATCAAAGAAAGATTCGATATTGTTTACCAGAGACTTGAATATTTCTTAAAGGAGAAAAACATGGATAAGCGCATTGAATACAGCTTATGAACTGGCATCCGATGCTCACAAAGGTCATGTTGCTATGCAAATTGCAGTGTTAGTCAAAGACTTTCAATCTTCTCTGGAAGCTAAAAAATGGTTTGAAATTGGCACTACACATTTAGGAAATGATTTTGGGTGGCCTTGGATAATCAGCGGTTCAAATTTAGTTTCATTAGGAGAATTCGAGGCTGCAATTACATGTTTTGAAACGGCGCTCAACGGCAACCATGAAGAAAAGGATGAGGCTTACTTTAACTTAGGCTTAGTTTACCGAGCATTGGAACGCTATGAGCTAGCAAGCATCTGCTTTGAAAAAGCAATACAAATTACACCCAATTATGATGATGCGATCAATGCATTAGATGGCATGAGACATATCGGTGAAACGTTAAAATCGACATTAAAACTGAAAAGTATTGCTGGTCAAGTACATTGAATTTGATGAGTGTGCCGCAGCTTAAGATAAGGTTTGCCAATGAAGACTTCACCAAGAAAAAATTTCTTTTATGCACTATTTCTTATTTATTGTAATTTGTAATTGCACTAATTATTGGTGTTTTTATGTTTGATAATAAGTCAGATTTTTTGTTTTATGCTTTTTTCGGATGGATTCTGATCGGGAATTTTTTACTTTTGAAAATCCGATGTCCGAACTGCGATACGCCGTTGGTATATCAGGGGAAATTCGGTGGTATTTCTATCTACAGTGCGTTCGCAAATAAGCAGTGTAAGAATTGTGGTTGTGACTTAAGCCAAGTAAGTGATTAGTTAGTTGATCTAATGGCTCTTGTTGTTATCTTATGAGCCTGTAAAAACGTATTTTTATGAGGCGTCATATCATGCCCCTATATTTTTTTGTTGCCGGGACTTGTATATTGCCCTTGATACTTTGGTTTCCTGACGCTACGAAATATGTGCTTTTTCTGGTGGAAATTTTATGGGGTATTTCTTATTTTCTTGTAGTTCATCAAAACTATAGAAAAAAACTTCCTGTACCTACACGTGGTGGAATGATAGTTATACGGATAGTCCCCGGCAATATACAATTTCATACGCAGCAATGTATTTTATTGGATTAGGATTTCTGTTCACAAGTTTGGTCGTTACGCTATTTTCTTAATGAACAAGCACTCTACATTTTCCAGCTAAACTGATGCGCTCTTGCACCCTTCCGGGCCCGAGCTCAATCAGCTCAAGACTCAGAAAATTATTGATCAATGCAGGGGGAGGCGTAGGTCAAACGCACCATTTTGTGAATTATGAAGCTCAAAACTAATTTTCTGAAGACAAAGTATATGTGTCAAACCTTATTGAAACTGAAAAATACTGTATTAGTCTTCAGCTTGCCATTGATATTTCTGGGTTCATGTGCCGTCCAAACTCGCAATCCAGAAATTGAAATTAATTGGATTGATTTTAATCTGGATAAAAATTATCCGATGCATATACACAATGAATCCATCGACGTAGTGGTTAAAAATCCGATGCTTGCTGTGTCTGCGCCTGCGAAGAATGAAATTTTATTTACTGCCGATTTGGAAATTGCGTCTAAACCAAAAACCAAGTTGTGGACTAGCGGGATTAAAATGTCAGGTGAGTTCAAAATTCTTGAACAACATGATGATCAAAAATCGATTGATAAGCAAATAGAAGGAAAACCTCATCGCTTTATTTCCTTCGCTCAAAGTGATATTCGTTTTGTCGCACAAAAAATTGAGATTTTTCCTGCATGTGACTTAAACAATATTTGTACGGATGATTTTAAACATCAATTAGAAGATATTGGAAGTGAGCGATTAAAGATTATGATCGTTTATCTTTTTAATGAACATGATCTATGTCATTCAGGAAGAGTGTATTCACCTGCGACTGTCATAGAAAAAGAAGGTAAGCTCGTGATACAACTTGGCCTCAATCCACGTTTTACAAACGTTAAGTGTTAGTCTCTTACATGCATATTTTAATGAAGTAAAATCAAACCATGCTTGATTAAATTCAGAACAGAAATCAGCCCGCGCAACCTGATTTCTGTTTAATCTCATTCAATCCCAATCACTCAAGTTTTTCTATTCCCGGTTCTTTATGAATATTCTTGAAGCAGCGGGTATTTCTTTGACGGCATAGCCTTCAAGAAAACAGAACATTCATCCAACGTTCTAGAGCCAATCCAGGTTATGAGGCAAGCGCGTCTCACCGCTATTAATGAAATGACTTCTGACTACTTTAATTTCAAAGTTAACAGCATTTTTTCAGTTGCTTTAATTTCGCAGCAGCCTTTAAATTGAAACCCAGACTTTAGCCAGGCTGCCCGTTTTTGGCAGCCTGCTCACGCAGCTTGTCTTTCTTGCTTTTACGCTTGCCCTTGATGCCGCCCGTTGGTGCGTCAAGAGTAGCTTCAGGCTCTGCCTTGTCTGTTGTAATTGCCGCAGGTTCAAAACCGGCGATGGTCTCGCGGGGCACGCGTTTGTCCTGGCGTTTTTCTATCAGACGGAAATGCATTTCATGCTCGGCCACGATAAAACTGATCGCCGTGCCACTCGCGCCAGCGCGACCCGTGCGGCCTATGCGGTGGAGGTAATCATCCGCCGAGCGTGGCAAATCATAATTAATAACCGCAGGCAAACCGGCAATATCGATACCACGGGCTGCCAAATCAGTGGCGACCAGTACCTGTATGCGGTTTGCCTTGAAGTCGGTCAGCATGTGTTGGCGCGCGCCCTGACTGGCATCGCCGTTAAATGCCTCGGCCTTGATACCTGCTTTTTTCAATTTATTGCTGACTGTGTCACTCGCATATTTGGTGGCGACAAAGACCAGCACGCGTTCCCATTGCTGATCTTTGATCAGATGAACCAGCAGGCGGGTGCGTTTGTCACCATCAACTGCTATCGTCCTTTGTGCGATATCAGGCAGGTTTTCAGCCAGGTCGGCAATCGCAATGCGCCTGGGTTCATGCAGCAATGCCAGTGCCAGTTTTTTGACTGCGGGTGAGAACGTGGCAGAGAAAAACAGGTTCTGCCGTTTAGCAGGCAACTGCTCAAGGATACGTTTGATTTCATCGGCAAAGCCCAGGTCCAACAGGCGGTCTGCCTCGTCCAGTACCAGTGTGGCCACGTCTTTTAAAGACAGGGCATTGTTATCCAGCAAATCCAGTAAACGCCCCGGCGTGCTGATGACGATATCAGCCCCACCACGTAAATGCATCATCTGCGGGTTGATAGCTGCACCACCATGTATCACGGCCACCTTCAACTTCGTTGGCAAGTGTGCTGCCAAAGCCTCGATTGTTTGGCCTACCTGCCCGGATAATTCACGGGTAGGTACCAGCACCAGGACACTGACTTTACGTGCCTTATTACCCTCTTCCACCGCTTGTTGCATGCGTTGTTGCATACGCTGTAATAACGGCAGAGCAAAGGCAGCCGTCTTGCCAGAGCCAGTCTGTGCCAGTGCCATGACATCCTCACCAGTCAATACTGCCGGAATAGCCGCAGCCTGCACCGCAGTCGGTGTCTGATACTGACGTGCGGCAACAGCTTGCAAAAGTTCCGGGATCAGGCCTAAGGATTCAAAAGTCATGGGTACATTGGAGAAGGGAAAAAAAGAAATGCTGTATAGCGCGTTACACTCGAACTCATTTCATAAAAAGAATGAGTTCTATAAGTATCATCATGCGGGGATGTCACCCCGTCAATGCGCATTGTAGTGCAAAACTGTCCTGTATCTGTAGAACCTGCCTTTACAATAGATGTGCTTACCCAATATGGAGTCAGTGTTTTGACAACAATTACTTTCATCCGGGCAGATATTGTCCAGCACAAAGATGTGTTACTCGCCATGAATCTTGAATACATGAGCTGGGTAGCGGCACACATCCAGCAGGATTTTGGTATTGCCACTGAAGATTTACTTGGCATGCCGCTGGCAGATTATGTCGCTGGTGCGCTGGACAAAATCTGTGGTGCAGATACACTGAATGGCATGTTTTATCTGGTGGAGGCAGACGGCCAGATTGCTGCCATGGGCGGCATGCGTGAGATACAGGCAGGCGTGGCCGAGATCAAGCGCCTGTTTGTGCTGCCAGCTTTTCGTGGACTGCATCTGGGCGATGCTCTTTTACAACGCCTGCTCAGCGATGTAGACAACCAGGGCTATGAATGCGTCCGTCTGGACAGCGCACCCTTCATGCATGCAGCCCACAGGCTTTATGAAGCTGCTGGCTTTAAGAATTGCCAGCCCTACGAGGGTGCGGAGGTGCCAGCAGTACTGCACCCACGCTGGCGTTTTATGGAATTGATACTGTAAGCAGAACTCACCTTGAGGAAACCCCATGCAAATCCAGACCATTCTGGCCTTTGGCGGCCATAGCGAAGCAGCGATACAGTTTTATCAGGCAGCCATTGGCGCAGAGGTACAAGTCATGCTGCGCTGGAAAGACAGCCCCGACCCGGCCATGCGCACCGTCTCATCCGATCCAGAAAAAATCATGCATGCCTCGTTCCGCATAGGTGACACCATACTGATGGCAACGGACGGCATTGAAACCCTGGCCCAGCCTGACATTAAAGGTATCACGCTGAACCTGGAAGCCAGAGATGACAGCGAAGCCCGGCAATTATTCGCTGCACTCAGCAATGGCGGCAACGTGCAGATGCCCTTGACCAAAACCTTCTGGACCTCGCTGTCCGGCATGCTTACAGACCGCTTTGGTGTGTCGTGGATGGTGAATGTGGCGCAGCCGGCATCGTAGTTGGTTTGACATACCAGGAAATAGCAGGCAATACCAGGCAATACCAAGGAACACCATAGCGCCTTTGCAACGCATATCTAATCGATAAGCAAAAATATCTGGCAAGCGCACAGCACTCACCAGATATTTGCAAAAGAACGCGCAGAATTACAGGTTCGATTTACAGGCTCAATTAAAACTCTTCCCAATCATCCTGTGTTGCCGTCGGGGCTTTCCTGACGGTTTTCTCTGGCGCACTTGCAGGCAGTGATTTGACTGCCGGGCGCTTGGCCAGTGGATTTTCTTTTACAACTGCCCGAGCTGGGGCGATCGCTGCTGGTTTGGCAGCGGCGGCATTGTCATTGGCATCCAGTTTGAAAATACTGACGGCATGATTGAGGTTGCTGGCCTGGTCGCGCATGCTGCTGGCGGCGGCGGCGGCCTGTTCCACCAGGGCGGCATTTTGCTGCGTGGCTTCATCCATCTTGGTGATGGCCTGGCTAACCTGGTTGATACCGTCTCTTTGTTCGGCACTGGCAGAGGTAATTTCAGCCATGATGTCGGCCACGTTTTTAATGGACACGACAATCTCGTCCATGGTCTTGCCCGCATCATCTACCAGGCGGGAACCGATTTCCACCTTGTCAACAGAATTACTGATCAGTTCCTTGATTTCCTTCGCAGCATTGGCAGAGCGTTGCGCCAGGTTACGCACCTCGGTCGCCACTACGGCAAAGCCACGGCCCTGTTCACCTGCACGGGCAGCTTCGACAGCGGCATTCAGGGCCAGGATATTGGTCTGGAAAGCGATGCCATCGATAACGCCGATGATGTCGACGATTTTCTTCGAGCTTTCCTTGATCGACGACATGGTGTGGACCACATCTCCCACTACCTGCCCGCCCTTGCTGGCGACTTCTGATGCGTTTGATGCCAGGGTATTGGCCTGACGTGCATTGTCGGCATTTTGCTGGACGGTAGAAGTCAGCTCTTCCATAGAAGAAGCGGTTTCTTCAAGGCTGGCCGCCTGTTGCTCAGTACGGCTGGACAAATCCATATTGCCGGTCGCGATTTCTTCCGAGGACACGGCGATGGAACCACTCGATTGACGCACCATCATCACCGTCTGCATCAGGCTTTGGCGCATATTTTCCAGTGCAGATACAAGCTGCCCCATCTCATCACGAGAAGAAGGCTTCAATTGCTGTGTCAGGTCACCATTACCGATGGCTTCAAACTGGGTAATCGCCAGCTTCAGCGGGCGGGAAATAGCCGCCAGCAAGAAATAAGCCGACACAAATACAGCAACCAGGCCACCAATCACACCAATCGCATCGACCCAGACAAAAGTATTGAATGCCTGTTCGCTTTCCTTCAGTGATTCGGCGGCACCGGTAAACTGGTAGTCACTCAATTTCTCTATCTTGTCGGAATAGGCACTATAGGCAGGTGGCACCACTTTCATGTTCAGGCTGTCTGCCTCATCCTTGTTGCCCGCCTTGATGGCATTGAGCATGGGCATGTGCGCATCTTTGATGTATTTATCTCTTAAGGCAGCGACTTCGTCGGAAATTTTCTTTTCTTCGGCGTCTTGCGGCAAGGCCAGATATTTTTTCCAGTAGACATCTGACTGGTTCAGAAAGTCTTCAGATTTTTTGATGGTTTCAGCGTTATCAGGAGCTTCAGGGTGAGCGATGGCGCGGTCAAGAGAAGTGCGGGCACGCAGGATAAGAACCCGGGACTGACCTAACACTTCAACGGACGGCAATTGATTGGTGAATATTTCCTTGATGACAGCATTGCTGCTGCGGACACCATAAACCCCCATCAAACCGCCAATGGCCAGCATGACTGCCATGAAAGACATGGCACCGATCAGTCTTAATCTGATTGTCAGATTGAACATTGTGACTTCCCCTTTTATTTTCCGATTCAGTTTGGCACAAGAATACAAAGATTCCTGCTTCGAATATTGATAAGGGACAACTTTAATGCATGATTACCGTTCGAGTATAAATAACTTTATAAGTTGCGCACAAAATTTTTGTTCATGGATACAAGTTCATACAAAAATTGGCGAAAAAAAATCCCCGACGAATCGGGGATTTTTATCGCAAAACTAGACTAACATCTCAGCAATTAGATTGCCTGGATGTTGGAAGCTTGCTTGCCTTTAGGGCCTGTCGTTACTTCGAAAGAAACGCGTTGGTTTTCTTTCAAAGATTTGAAGCCGTTAGATTGGATAGCGGAGAAATGAGCAAACAGATCTTCACCGCCTTCATCTGGAGTGATGAAGCCGAAACCTTTTGAATCATTGAACCATTTAACAATACCTGTTGCCATTACAATTTCCTATTTCAGTTAATGTGGGCATATGCCCGATAGATCGTTTCAACCAAGTAAGAAATGACAGACTGATACTGCACTACCACTTTGAATCTCAACGACCGAATGATTATACGCAGAATTTCATGAAAAAGTAAAATAAAACACGTAGTCATGACGGAAACTTCAACTTTCTATGCTGCGCCACAGAAAATCAGTGGTTTTAAGCGCAGTTTGCTGCTTTGACCTTGGCTTTCACGGCCTGCACTTCCAAAACCGCCTCAAATTGTTGTTCAATTTAGCTTGCTGCCAAAATGTGCCGCGCGTTTCCCTAAAAATGCAGAAACGCCTTCGGCAAAGTCTGGCGTCATGGTCACCGAGGCAAATGCTTCAATTTCATCCGTGACCTGCTGTTCCAGAGAGGTTGATTCTGACTGGTAAATCAGGCGCTTCATACGGGCATAGGTTTCATGTGGGCCACGCAACAGGCGCAAGGCCAGTTTTTCTGTCACGTCTTTCAACTGTTCAGGCGGCACCACCAGATTGATGAGGCCAAATGCCAGCGCTTCATCGGCATCAAAATTTTCTGAAAACAAGAGCCATTCAAGCGCTTTACGGTTGCCCACCAGCCGCGGCAAAAACCAGGTATTACCTACATCGGGGCTGGCACCGATTTTTGCATATGCCATATTGAAACGCGTACCCTTGGCCGCCACCACCAGGTCAGCCGCGTTCATGGTGCCCATGCTGCCACCAGCAATGGCACCATGGACGGAAGCAATCACGATGGCTGGTAAATTGTGCAGTCGCAAAATGGCCTGATTCAATTCAGCACCAATTTCGCGTATGGTTTCTGGCGAGGCCGGATCGCCGGGGCGAAAACTGGAAATATCGCCCCCTGCCCCAAACACCTTGCCTTCAGCACGTATGATGACGACGCGCAGACTGCGGTCATCAGCCAGTTCTTCCGTCAGTCTGTTCAAACTGCGTATCTCGCTGATGCCCATCACATTCATGCTATCGGGATTGTCAAATATCACGGTTGCCAATCCATTGGCTTTTTCCAGACGTATGCTCATGTCAACCTCCACTGGTGTTTTATATTCTGGCTGCTCCTTTCATCGTAGTAAGAATGTCGCAGAAAGGCAATCAGGCGCGACCATGTAGCATGAAGGCGGCGGCACCAGTAGCGATGCGCTCGCCTTTTTCGTTGCGTAAATCCATCAATACATTGGCGACGCGCTTGCCCAGACGGGTGACTTCTGCCGTAGCAACAAAGCGTTTGCCGCGCCCCGGTTGGAGATAATCGATGCGCAGGTCTATGGTACTCATCTTGCCAAATTCCCTGATTTGCGCGGGCACATCATCCTGCGGGCTTAATTGCGCCATTTTCAGCAGGATGGCAAAGCCTGCCACGCTGTCCAGCACAGAGGCAATCACACCGCCATGCAACATGCCCTGGGCAAAGTTGCCCAGCAATTGCTCGCGCATGTCTATGCCCAGTTGCGGCGCATCGGGATCGAAACTGTCAAGCTTCATGCCCAGCAAATGACAAAATGGGATTTTTTCTTCAATGACAATTTTCAGCATGTCTTGAAATTCAGGGTTAGTCAGAATGTTTTGCGTCATGATTATCCAGTCCTGTGAGATTTCCTTGAGCGGCGCGCAACGAATCCATGCGTCGCCCGGCCTTGCTACCTGATCGAAATTGCCATATTGCAATACATGATCATTTGCATAGTCTTGAAATTAATTTAATCAAGCATTTGATTTAATAATTGTATCATCCTACACTTCATGTCAAGAAAAGCCGGATACGCCCCCCCTCTACAACGGAGAATGAAATGACAGAAGCCTATCTTTTTGATGCCCCGCGCACCCCACGCGGCAAAGGAAAAAAGGATGGTTCACTGCACAGCGTCAAACCCGTATCCCTGTTATCCGGGCTGATGCAGGATATGCAGCAGCGCCTGGCGCTGGACACGGCATTGATCGATGATGTGGTGCTGGGTTGTGTGACGCCCATCGGCGACCAGGGCGCCGATATTGCCAAAACTGCCGCCCTGGCTGCGGGCTGGGATTGGCAGGTGGCTGGCGTGCAGTTAAACCGTTTTTGCGCGTCTGGCCTGGAAGCAGTTAACCTGGCGGCACAAAAAGTACGCTCGGGTTGGGAAGACCTGGTGGTCGCAGGTGGTGTCGAATCAATGTCGCGCGTCCCCATGGGCTCAGACGGCGGTGCCTGGGCAGCAGACCCGCAGACCAGCCTGCAGACCGACTTTTTGCCGCAAAGCATAGGCGCCGACCTGATCGCCACGCTGGAGGGCTTCAGCCGCGACGACGTAGATGCCTTTGCCATGCGCTCACAACAAAAAGCCGCAGCCGCCAGAACAGCAGGACGCTTCACATCGCTGCGGCCGGTGCATGACCTGAATGGCCTGATGATCCTGGCGGAAGATGAATTCATCAAGCCGCAATCCAGCATGGCCGCACTGGCAGCGCTGAAACCTTCTTTCGAGATACCGGGCAAGATGGGATTTGACAGCGTGGCCATACGCAAATATCCACAAGTTGAACGCATACAGCATGTACATACGGCGGGCAATTCATCCGGCATCGTTGATGGTGCGGCACTGGCACTGATAGGCAGTGAAGCCATGGGCAAGCGCCTGGGCTTGCAGCCACGTGCACGCATAGTCGCCACAGCTGTCACAGGTACTGACCCGACCATCATGCTAACCGGCCCTGGCCCCGCCACCTTAAAAGCACTGGGCAAAGCTGGCCTGCGCATCGAAGACATCGATTTATTTGAAGTCAATGAAGCCTTTGCCGCCGTCGTCATGAAGTTCATGAAAGACCTGCATGTGCCCGAAGAAAAAGTCAATGTGAATGGAGGTTCGATCGCTCTGGGGCATCCTCTGGGGGCGACCGGCTGCATGTTGCTGGGCAATCTGATCGATGAACTGGAGGCACGCCGCCTGAAGCGCGGGCTCATCACGCTGTGTGTGGGTGGCGGCATGGGTATTGCCACCATCATAGAACGTAGCTGAACTATCCTGAGGAAAGCAAACATCATGATCCATTACAGCAAAGATGCACATCAGATAGTCACGCTCTGTATCGATATGCCCGGCATGTCAGTCAACACCATGAATGCCGCCTTTCGTGCTGCACTCGCGTCCGCAGTGACAAGGCTGGAAAAAGAGCAAGAACAGATCAGTGGCGTCATCATCAGCTCCGGCAAGGACAGTTTCTTTGCCGGTGGTGATCTGCGTGAACTCATAGGCATACAGAATGCCGCATCCTGTTTTGCCATGCTTGAACAAAACCATGCCGTACTGCGCCGACTCGAAAAACTGGGCAAACCCGTGGTGGCAGCCGTCAATGGCAGCGCACTGGGTGGCGGCCTTGAACTGGCACTGGCCTGCCACTACCGCATAGCCCTTGACAATCCCAGGGCAAAAATCGGTTTTCCCGAAGTGACACTGGGCTTGTTGCCCGGTGCAGGTGGTGTGGTACGTAGTGTACGCATACTGGGCTTGCAGGCAGCCATGCCCTACCTGCTGGAAGGCAAGCAGCTTTCCCCCGCAAACGCAGTGAAGGCCGGATTTGTGCATGCCCTTGCCAGCAGCCATGCCGACATGCTGCAACAAGCCCATGCATGGATCATAGCCAACCCGCAGGCGCAACAAGCCTGGGATAGCCCTGCTTACAAAATGCCCGGTGGCACACCGCACTCCGCTGCATTGCTGCCCTTGATCATGGCAGCACCAGCCATGCTGCGCGAAAAAACCCGTGGCAATTATCCGGCACCGGAAGCCATACTTGCCGCCATGGTAGAAGGTGCACAGGTTGATTTTGAGAATGCACTGAAAATAGAAGCGCGCTACTTTACCCATCTGGTGACCGGCCAGGTCGCCCGGAACATGACTGGCACCCTGTTCTTTCAAATGCAGGATATCGCCAGCGGCAAAAGTCGCCCGCCAGAAATACCCAAAACAAAAATCAACCGGCTGGGCATCATTGGTGCTGGCATGATGGGTACGGGCATTGCGTCTGTCAGCGCCACACGCGGCATACAGGTAGTGCTGAAAGACCAGACGACAGACCTGGCACAGCAAGGCAAGGCCGTCATCGCTGACAAACTGGACAAGAAAATCAGCCAGGGTGGTTTGTCCACAGCGCAGGCACAGGCAATACTTGAGCGCATTCAGCCAGGCGCCCAGGCCAGCGACTTCGCAGGCTGTGAACTGATCATCGAAGCCGTCTTTGAAAACCGCACCCTGAAAGCCAGCGTCAGCAGCGAAGCAGAAACCTGGCTTGGCGATACAGGGGTCATGGCGAGCAATACCTCTACCCTGCCCATTTCTGGCCTGGCGACAGCGGTACGCCACCCGGACCGTTTTATCGGCTTGCATTTCTTTTCCCCGGTAGAAAAAATGCAGCTGGTAGAAATCATCAAGGGCAGGCAAACCAGTGCAGCTACCCTGGCACTGGCCTATGATTACGTGCTGCAGATCGGCAAGACACCCATCGTTGTAAACGATGCCCGTGGCTTTTTCACCAGCCGCGTGTTTGCCAGTTTTGTCAACGAAGGTCTGAGCATGCTGGCAGAAGGCCTGCCTGCTGCGCTGATAGAAAATGCCGCCCTGTCTGTCGGCATGCCGGTGGGGCCACTGGCGGTACAGGATGAGGTTTCATTGAACCTGTCGCGCCATGTCGCACAACAGACCAGGGCTGACCTGGAAGTCGAAGGCATTGCCTGGCAAGCACCGGCGTCTTCGACCATCATCGACATCATGCTGGACCAGTACCAGCGTGCCGGCAAGGCTGCCGGTGCTGGCTTCTATGACTATCCGGCCGATGGCAGCAAAAAATATCTGTGGCCAGAATTGGACAAGCTGCTGGGCAAACTGTTTGGCAAGTCTGGCGTCAGCCTGCCTTATGCCGATCTGCAAGACCGCTTCCTGTACCGGCAAACACTGGAAACCCTGCGCTGTCTGGATGAAGGCGTGCTGGAATCGAGCCGGGATGCCAACATCGGGTCCATATTTGGCATAGGCTTCCCGGCCTGGACCGGAGGCGCCGTACAATTCATCAACCACGTCGGGCCTGCGCAATTTGCAGCCAGGGCCATCGAATTACAGGCCCGTTACGGTGATGGCTACACGTTGCCGCCCAGCTACCTGCATCATGCCAACGAAAGCCGTCACTGTTCTCACTATTGAAAACCGGATCCATATCAGGTCCTCAGCCCCGTTAAAACTGGTTCCCTGCATACGCAAATCCTGTGATAATCGACGCTCGACTAATAATGGGCATAGAAGCTATGTGGTCAGTTGAAGAAAATGCAGGAAGAAAGAAAAACCGTGTCAGGCTTTTTGTATTCAGCAGTCTATTACTGATAGCCAGCCAGTTACCATGTGCCGCCAAGCCGCTGCTGCGCTGCTATGTCAGCTACGCCGGCAGCATGCAGGTTATTGAAAGCGGGACAGTACAGGACCCATATGGCGTCATTGGTACCAATATCGGCGAACGCTTCCGCTTCAAAGCCGTCATGAAAGCCGACGGCAACAACAGCAACAACAACAACAACAACAACAACAACAACAACAACAACAACAACAACAACAACAACAACAACAACAACAACAACGACAGCAAGACCATAGAATATATCAAGCTGTATGCCTACTTTCAGACGCGGCGCAGCGACATTCCCATTCATCAGGCCACCTATCTCCCACCCTTTCATGTCAGCACAACAGAGACAGCACTGACACCGCAAAACTCGCTGTACGCCGGTGATGTGGAAAGAGAATTGCAATATCGCTGCACACTGCAAGAGGTGGCACCATGAAGTGGATCAATTCCCTGTTTTTCAAACTGGTGGCCGTATCGGCATGTGCACTGTTGCCAGCCGCAGTGGTTCATGCAGACAATGACAGTGTCAGTATCCTGTTTGCTGGCGATGTGGTACTCGATGGCACACCGGGCAAGATGATCGCCGAAGGCAAAGACCCTTTTCATGCCTTTGCCAGCCTGTTCAAAACTACGGATATCCGTGTCGTGAACCTGGAATGTGTAGTGGCGACAACAGGCGACGCCGCTGACAAGAATTTTACCTTCCGCGCCCACCCGCGCACGCTGGCCGTATTGAAACAACACGTGGATGCAGTCTCGATAGCGAACAATCATTCCGGGGATTTTGGACGTGCCGCTTTTCAGGAAATGCTGGGCTTGCTGGATCAACAGCAACTGCTGCGTTTTGGTGGGGGTAGCAATCTGCGCGAAGCACACACACCGCTGATCATAGAAAAGAAAGGCTTGCGTATCGCCCTGCTCGGCTATAACGAATTTATGCCACGCAGTTTTGAAGCAGAAGCCCAGGCAGCGGGCGTTGCATGGAGCGAAGATGAACAGGTGATCGCCGACATCAGACAGGCACGTCAGCATTATCATGCCGACCTGGTCATTCCTTTCATGCACTGGGGCTGGGAAAACGACAAGGTGTCAGTACCACGTCAGCGCCAGCTTGCCAGAAAAATGATCGATGCAGGTGCCGATGCCGTCATCGGTGGACACCCGCATGTGATACAGGATGTTGAGCATTATCAGGGCAAACCCATCATCTATAGCCTGGGCAATTTTGTGATGGATGAACTGGACAACGAACCGCAGACACGCGGCTGGGTATTGCGCCTGCAACTGGATAAAAAAGGTGTACTGGCCTGGAACACCAGACTGGCGAAAATTGATGACAACGGTGTACCGCACCCGGTACCGACTGCCAGCACCGCCTGCTGGAAACGCGAAGGGGCCGATGCGGGCAAGATAGGCTCATGCAGCAATGCCATTGACTAAGTTTTCATTGACTAAGCTTCCTGGAGCTAGTCTCATTGACTAAAGCCTGACCGCCGTCTCGTCAAAGATATTGACTGCCGCTGGCACATCCAGGCTGACATCACTGCGGGCCTGGGCGACGCAGGGCAGGATCCAGCCTTCCTGCTTTTCTTCCAGGCTCAGCCCCGGCCATTCCACGCTATAGGCAATGTTGCCAGACAGCATTTTGCACAGACAGGTGCGACAGGTCCCGTTGCGGCAAGAATTTGGCAAGCGCACGCCTGCCATCAGTGCGGCTTCCAGCAAACTGGTTTCTTCGTCAGCTTCACATGTCCATGCATGCGGCTGCAGGCTCAGCGTCCATGCGTTCTTGGGCAGTGTCATATTTGTCGTTTTCCACCTTGTTTTCAAGACTGAATTTTACTAGATTGAAAGTCTGCCCGGCCTTGCATGACGCAATATCATGATTGAAGAGGCTGGTGCATAAAGTCATATCAGGAGCAAACCATGACGACAGCCAGTGCTATCCGCAACCCAGTTCAACAAGATATTTATTCAGAAAGGCGTAATTTACGTGCACCCGATTTTACCCTGGTGCAATTAGATCCCAGAGATGTCATAGAAGGAATCATGATACAGGAAGGCTATCAATCAGAAGATGCGCCTTCGGCAGGCAGTATGCGTGAACATTGCCCCTATTGCAGCGGGGTGCAACTGCAATTGATATTGCGTTACAAATTTGTCAAGCGATCCCATTTATTATGCACCAGTTGCACCCGCTGCTACGACGCCCTGTATCCCGACGGTACATCGGCGCTGGCACTGGGGGCTATGTCTCTGGTGTGATGGCAGAGCAGACTTCTTTTACATGCTTGCTGTACATGTTTTCTGCACATATTTATCGTGAGGTGAAAATTGAAAACGGCATTTCTCATCGCTTGCGCAATAGTGAAATGCCGCTTTAATAGTCCAGATCTGGTACAGATCGCTGAAACTGCTGTTCTTACGCAGTCTGCGTCAATAAATCTTACACCACAGTTTGCAAACGCATGGCCACACCCATGTCGCCAGACACTTTCAGTTTGCCCATCATGAAACCATTCATAGGATTCAGTTGTCCGGTCAGCAAGGCTGCCAGGTTTTCCAGGGAAATACTGATGGTGCAGGCGGCTTCCTGATTGTCGTTGCTGACGGTATTAGGTGTCGCCACGGCATCAACAAAAACCACGCCTTCGCTACCGCAATCAAATTTCAGCGTCGCATTCAAACCGCTGTTATCACCAACTTTAGCGCGTATCGCTTCTGTGCATGCTTGCAAGTCCATGAATTACTCCTGAAAAATTTAAACGACTTGCAATGTAGCACAGCTAATCTTGGAGGAACAATACTAGAACTCACTTCAATACACAGGTCAGCATCCAGTAATAGGTATTTCTGAAGATGCGGATATCCCGCACGGCAGGGCCAAATTTTTTGCGCAGCGCACTGTCTGTCGGGAAATTCTTGAGAATTTCCACACGACTACCATCTTCCTGCTTGCGCAGCTGGAAAGTATTGCCTTCCAGATCGGTACGGGCGATGACGGTACTGCTGCCTTCGACATAATTATTGTCGATCAGCACCAGTGTTGTGCCCTTGCCTGCTACTTTGCTCAAATGGGCCAGCAAGCCAGTCTGCGCTTCCCGTTTGACATGCGACCAGAAAAATCCGGCGAAGCAGGCTGAATACTGGTCTGCTGTGGCGGCGGGCAATTCATACAGATCAGCCAGTGCAAATGTCACCTTGCCATCAGGATACGATTTCGCTTGCGCCAGGTCGAGCATGTTTTGGTTGTAATCAGTTGCTGCGACGGATGTTGCCTGGGCAGCATAACGTTCAGTCCAGTAGCCGGTTCCGCAAGCCAGTTCCAGCACGCGCTGGTTTTGCAGCACGTCCTGCACACGGGTTTCGATTTCGCGCAGATCTTGCTGGCGTTCAGGCTTCTGATACATCTTCTCCAGCGTCTGCGCTCTTTGCGCATAGTAATCGCGCATGGTATTTTCACTCATCTTTATCTTTCAACAGAAAATCAATCAGCTCGACAAAACCGGCACCATATTCAGCATTACAGACATAGCGCGGGTGAGCTTCAAACCGGTCCAGGAATTTTCGCACATTCGCTACCCCGACCGACAGGGGGTAATGGGCAAACATGCTGGCATCATTCGCAGAATCGCCAATAAACACATGGGTACGACGGGCCTCTGCATCGTCCACGCCATACACTTCATGTAATAAGCGCTGGCTCATGCTCTGCTTGGAAAACGGCAGCACAGAGGCATGCGCATGGATGCTGCTGGTAGTGGCATACAGGCCATGTTCATGTATCAGGGCCACAACCTCATTCAATTGCGTCATGGGTATGGCCGGGATGTTTTCGGCAATATCAAAAGCCAGGTCGCCAATGCGCTGCGGCGCATCTGCTGCCGGCAAGATAGCGGGAAAATGGCGGCGCATGACATGGGAAAAGGCTTCCAGTTGCTGCCGATGCTGCTGACGTGTCGCGGCGTCGGCATAATACAGTGCCTGCTGTCGTCCCTGCCCGTCCAGCCAGAAGGCGCTGGCACCATTCTCGGCAATGACGGCATCAAAATCACATAACTTCAATAATGGCAGTGTCCAGTATGTCGGCCTGCCGGTGACTGCGATACGTCTTAAACCCGCAGTTCTGGCACGGTCCAGTGCATCCAGGCTGGCCACGGTCAGCTTGCCGTGCGTGCTCAGCGTGTCATCGATATCGGTCAGAACGCCGCGCACCTGACTGCGCTCTGCCGCTGGCCAGGTATGCAGGGCCTGCATGTTCATAAATCGTAGGTATCCTTGTTACCCTGCATGACATTGTCTATCATTTTACGGTTAAGGGTGGGGTTCAGCAATTCAATAAAGGTGTAGATATAGCTACGCAGATACGCGCCCTGTTTGATGGCGACACGCGAAATATTCATGCCAAACAGATGGCCGACAGGAATGGCGCGCAGATTGCGGTCACGTTCTGCGTCAAATGCCATACCGGCAATAATGCCCACGCCCATGCCCAGTTCCACATAGGTCTTGATGACATCGGCATCAATCGCTTCCAGCAAAATATCGGGCTTCAGGTTGCGGATATGGAAAGCGTGGTCGATCTTGGTCCGTCCGGCAAAGGCCGAATCATAGGTGATCAGCGAGTAATTGGCAATTTCTTCCAGCGTGACATTTTTCAGTTTCAGCAAGGGATGCTCGAGCGGCACCACCACCACATGCTCCCACTGATAGCAAGGCAGGGATATCAGGCCGTCAAAACCGGCAATTGCTTCGGTGGCAATCGCCAGATCAGCCTGGTCACGCATGACCATTTCGGCAATCTGCTTGGGATTGCCCTGCAACAGCGACAAACGTACTTTGGGATATTTCTGCATGAAAGCCTGCACCACCTTGGGCAAGGCATATCGCGCCTGGGTATGGGTGGTGGCAATGGTGAAGCTGCCACTGTCTTGCGCAGCAAATTCCTTGCCTATGCGTTTCAGCCCATCAATCTCCTGCATCACCAGCTCAACCGACTTCAGCACTGCCCTGCCCGGCTCGGTCAGGCCGCGTATGCGCTTGCCATGACGGGTAAAGATATCGACCCCCAATTCCTCTTCCAGCTCAATAATTGCCTTGGAAACACCTGGTTGCGAGGTAAACAGCGCCTTGGCCGCCTCAGTCAGATTAAAATTCTGTCTCACAGCTTCACGTACAAAACGCAATTGATGTAGGTTCATAGGTCTTTTGGTAAGGACGATAAAAATCTCGCAGAACCTGTTTGCGATCTGTAGCGAGCGTGCGTCAGCGAGGTTAAGGGTAACAAAAACGCAGCACAAAAAGCGGAATGTACTCTGGTACATGAGCATTTTGAGCAGCACATGAGCCCCGCATGGACTCCGATTACGTACGCGCTTAAGATCACAAATAGGTTCTTATGCAATTAAACATAGGTTAACATGATTTAATATGCATCCATTAGTATATAGACCCTGAGCCCAGAATTCCATGTTTCCACACTGTCTGACATGTATAAACCACTTTTACTGTTAATTTTGAGCTTCACAAGTTGCATGTTGACATCAAATTATGTCCATGCAGAAAGCCTGACTGTACAACCGCCACAGCCAAGAAATCCCCGCATATGCCTGGCCCTGTCGGGTGGCGGTGCCCGTGGCTTTGCACATGTCGGTGTATTGAAGGTACTGGAAGAGTTGCGTATACCCATCGACTGTATCGCTGGCACCAGCATGGGTGCAGTGGTCGGTGGCCTGTATGCTGCCGGCCTGTCAGCCACTGAAATCGAAAGCCGCCTGGATGCCCTGAAGCTCAATGATATTGCCCTGGACCGTGTGGAACGACGCTACCTGCCACAATCCGTGCGTGAGGAAGATGAACAATACCCGCTGGGAGCGACCCTGGGTCTGAGCGCCAATGGCGTGCGTCTGCCAGCCGGTGTGGTACAGGCATCCCAGTTTCAGGAATTATTGCAGAACTAGACTGCGCATCTGCAGCCAGACATCGATTTTGACCGCCTGCCCATCCCCTTCCGTACGGTTGCCACAGATATGGAAACCGGCAAAATGGTGATTTTCAGCAAGGGGCCATTGCACAAGGCCATACGCGCCAGTATGGCAGCACCTGGCGTTTTCGCGCCCATAGAAATTGATGGCCGCCTGTTGTCAGATGGTGGCCTGGTCAGGAACCTGCCGGTGGATATTGCCCGCAAGATGGGCGCCGACATCGTTATTGCCGTCAACATCGGCACTCCCTTATTGCCACGCGATCAGTTGCTGACCCTGTTCAATGTCAGCCAGCAAATGGTCAACATTCTCACTGAACAAAATGTGGAGGCCCAGAAAGCCTTGCTGAACGCGAATGATATTTTGATAGAACCCAATCTGGGCAATATCAGTTTCATGGATTTTGGCCGTTCCAGAGAAGCCGTGGTCATCGGTGAACAGGTCACACGCGAGCTGGAATCCAGGCTGCAAGCCTACAGCCTGTCGCCACAGGTGTATGCCATACGTCATCAAATCCGCCTGAACCCGCAATTGCCGAAGATCGATATCCAGTTTGTCGATGTTGCCACCAATGGTGCCGTGCCTGAAAGCGATATACGGCGCCAGTTGAACATACGCCTGGGCACAGAGTACAAGGCTGAAGATGTCAACCGCAAGCTGTCCATATTGAACAGTGGACGCGACTTTGACAGCATCAACCATGAACTAGTGGAACGCGACGGCGAATATGGTATCCGTGTGAATGCCTACGGGCGTAACTGGGGCCCACATTTCCTGCGCTTTGGTCTGGCGCTCTCGAGTGGATTTGAAGGCACTGGCGGCTTCAAGCTGCAGGTGGGCCATCGTCGCCCCTGGCTGACTGAAGGTGGGCTGGAATGGCGTAACGACCTTGAATTTGGTAACAGTCTCAAGCTGCATACCGAACTGCGCCAGCCCCTTTTTGAGCGTGAGGGCATGTATCTGTCGCCATTTGCCGAAATCGGCCAAAACACCAGGAATCTGTATAGCGGCAATACCCGCGTCGCCGAATATAACTTCCGTAGTGACAAGATAGGTGTGGATCTGGGTATGCGACTGGGTGACCAGGGTATACTGGGCGAGGCCAAACTGGGCCTGAACTTCAACAGTTATCGTGTGCGCCCGAAAATTGGCGGTTTTCTGTATCTGAACCCGGATGGCAGCCTGGGAACAGAGCCCCTGCCCAGCGCCGATCTGCATCAATTGGGCGTGAAGGCGGCATTGGTGATTGACCAGCTCAGCGATGCCAGCTTCCCGCGCTATGGATACAAGTTCGACAGCAATGTCTTTTTGGGTACGGACCGGTCACACAATAATTACCAGGAACTGAGCATCAATACGACCTGGGCAAATAGCTGGAACAACCACAGCATCAACCTGAAACTGAATGGTGCAGGTTTATTCCAGAGTGATACCGAAATACGCGGCATCGGTTCTACCCTGGGTGGTTTCCAGCAATTGTCAGCCTATCAGCCAGATCAGTTCACTGGTAACTACATGCTGTATGGCAGCCTGACGTACTTGCTGCGCGCTGTAAAATTTGACCTGGCGGGGCAAAGCCTGTTCCTTGGCACTTCACTGGAAGCCGGCAATGTCTGGAACAAACGCAGTGAAATCTCCACAGCCTCACTGCGCAAGAGCGCCAGCCTGTTTGCCGGTTTCAACAGCTTCATCGGGCCGATTTATCTGGGCTTTGCAGTGGGTCCGGCAGGTGCCAAGAATGTCTTCTTCCAGATGGGACGGCAATAGACGCAGGATGCAGGCGGTTTAACCGCCATAGGCATACACAAACTTGCCAGCCTGGATCTTGCCCATGACGCGTGAGCGCTGGTCCAGGCCTACGTGGTCAGTCGGACTCATCGTGATGACACCCTGCGGCACCACCAGCTCTTTGGTATTTTCGAGCGCATTGCGTAAAGCCTGCCTGAAAGCTTTGGTGCCAGGCTGCGCGACCTTCAATGCGAGGGGAATCGCATTCGCCATCAGCATATAGGCACCCCAGGCATCACCGGCAAACTGGGTTACAGTGCCCGGCCCATAAGCAGTTTCATATTTTTGGGCGAAATCAACTGAGACTTTCCTGACCGGATTTTTTTCCGGCAATTGCCGGGCCACCACTGCTGGGCCTGTAGGAAAAAGCGTGCCTTCAACATCCTTGCCGCCCAGCTTCAAAAATTCCAGACTGGCGATACCGTGGGTCTGATAGATTTGTGATTTATAGCCACGCTCTATCAGTGTCCTTTGCGGCAATACGGCGGGTGTGCCTGATCCTGCGATCAGGACTGCATCCGGCCTGGCAGACATCATCTTCAATACCTGGCCGGTGACGCTGGTATCCGTCCTGGCAAAGCGCTCATTCGCCACGATAGTGATATGGCGCAGTTCCGCCAGTTTGGAAAACTCACGCCACCAGCCTTCCCCATAGGCATCGGCAAACCCGATAAAGGCGACGGTTTTAATGCCGTGATCCGCCATGTGCTGGGTCAGGATAGTCGTCATATGGGTATCATTCTGCGGCATCTTGAATACCCAGGCACGCTTCGCATCCATGGGTTCGACAATGCTGGCAGAAGCTGCCAGGGCCAGTAGCGGTGTTTCGTTTTCAGCTACCACATCCAGCAAGGCCAGGGCATTCGGCGTGGTATTGGGGCCGATGATGATATCGACTTTTTCTTCTGCGATCAGTTTCCTGACATTCTTGACTGCATTGCCCGGGTCAGTGGCATCATCCAGCAAAATGTATTCAACCTTCTTGCCTGCGATTTCTTTTGGCCACAGCAAAATGGCGTTTTTGGACGACGACCCGATGGCAGCAGCCGGGCCCGTCGTCGACAGATTAATACCCACCTTGATCTGGGCCGTGGCGGACAGACAGGCCATGCTCATGGCGGCCAGCACGGCAGCACGCAAACTGCAGGAAAAAACAGGCGACATACACTACTCCACTAAAAAAGGTCGGGCCGTATCTTGATATCAGCAATTGAAATGGCAGCTCAGCCGTGTTGCTCAACCACGCTTTGTTCTATCGCACCGAAAATCGATTTGCCATTTTTATCCAGCATCTCTATCTTGATGCTGTCACCAAATTTCATGTAAGGCGTGACCGGCTCGCCGACGGCGATCATTTCCAGCGCACGTTTTTCTGCGATACAGCTATAGCCCTTGGCGGCGTCCTTGTTGGATACCGTACCGGACCCGACGATGGTGCCGGCACGGGCATTTCTGGTCTTGCACAAATGGGTAATAAGTTGCGGGAAAGAAAACACCATGTCCACGCCTGCATTCGGCTGCCCGACCAGCATGTTATTGAGGCTGGAACGCAAGGGCAGATGCACTTTACCCTCTTTCCAGGCATCGCCCAGTTCATCCGGCGTCACCGCTACCGGGGAAAAACTGGAGGCTGGCTTGGACTGGAAAAAGCCAAAACCCTTGGCCAGCTCTGCCGGTATCAGATTGCGCAACGACACATCATTCACCAGCATCAGCAGGCGTATATGTTCGGCAGCGTTCTGCACCTTGACACCCATGGGTACATCACCGGTGATCACCGCGATTTCACTTTCGAAATCGATACCCCATTCTTCCGAGGCCATGACGATATCATCCTGTGGCCCGATAAAATCATCGCTGCCACCCTGGTACATCAGCGGGTCATGCCAAAAACTGTCAGGCATGTCGGCGCTTCTGGCCTTGCGCACCAGTTCGACATGATTGACGTAGGAAGAGCCGTCTGCCCACTGAAAAGCACGCGGCAGCGGTGCCATGCACTTGCTGGCATCAAAATCAAAGCTGTTGGCAGCCCGCCCGCCGTTCAGGCGTGCATACAGTTCATCCAGCTGGGGTGCCATGAAATTCCAGTCATCCAGCGCCCGCTGCAAGGTCGGTGCCATGCCATCGGCAATGCAGGCTGTCTTCAAATCGCGGGATACCACCAGCAACTGACCATCGCGCGAACCATCCTTAAGTGTTGCAAGCTTCATAAATCCTCTGTTTTTATCCACATATTCCCGATTTTACATGATCAAAAACCGGAAACTGTCAGGAAACCGACATGCCATACGACTAATCACACATTTAGCTGGCGCTACAGGCCAGTTTTGGTATGCTCGAATGCGCCATCTTCAGTGCCGTTCCATCCATAAAACCGGATAAACCACTGAAGCCAGCAGCCAGAATTGCTCCGTAGTTTCCTAACTCATTGTTTTATATAGGAATCACTATCATGAATTTCAGCAATCTCAAGATCAGGGTACGCCTCAGTTTTGGTTTTGGCCTCACCCTGCTGACCATGCTGTTAATGGTCAGTATCAGCGTCGTCAGGCTTAATGAAATTGCTACGCGCAATAAGCAGATACTGGAAAACGATGCCGTTGGCGTCACCAGTGCTCTGGAAATTTCTGCCATCATCCAGGAAAACGGTAGCCGCACGCTGGAATTGTTCATCACACCGGATCAAAACGCACGCACCCAGCAATATGGCAGCATCGACGCCAATAAAAAGAAAATCACGGCCTTGCTGGACATACTCAAGAAGCTGGCACAAACCCCGAAAGAGAAAGATGCCGTTGACAAACTGGTGGCTTCCAATGCAGCGTTTGTCACGGCCTTCAGCAAGACCGGCGATCTGATAGAGCTTGATCAAAAAGACGAAGCCGTGGCAATGATGGGCAAGATCACCTTTCCTGCCCTGAAACAATCGCTGACCGACATCCAGGCCCTGAGCGACATCAAAAAATCCGACATGGCAGCGAATGGCGAAGAAATCAAGAACATCATCATGTTCTCGCGCAACCTGATGGTCATCCTGGGCATCATCGCCCTCATCCTCAGCGCTGCCGTTGCCACCTGGATTGCACGTTCAATTACCGGACCGCTGGATGCTGCCGTCAAGGTCGCAACCCGGGTCGCCAATGGAGACCTGACAGGCAAGATAGAAGTCCGTTCCCGCGATGAAACCGGGCAATTGCTGAGTGCCCTGGCCGACATGAACAATAGCCTGGTGATGACCATCAGCCAGGTACACAACAGCACCGAAATGATTTCCACCGCCTCCAGCGAAATCGCCTCCGGCAATGCCGACCTGTCTGGCCGCACCGAATCGCAGGCCAGCTCGCTGGAAGAAACCGCGTCATCGATGGAAGAACTGACATCAACCGTCAAACAAAATGCGGACAATGCCCGTCAGGCCAATCAACTGGCGATATCGGCATCTGAAGTGGCAACCAAGGGCGGCCATATCGTTGGCCAGGTAGTCAACACCATGGGTTCGATCAAGGATAGTTCGGGCAAGATTGTCGATATTATCGGTGTGATCGACAGTATTGCCTTCCAGACCAATATCCTGGCCCTGAATGCCGCTGTCGAAGCAGCACGTGCCGGTGAACAGGGACGCGGCTTTGCCGTTGTGGCCGCCGAAGTCAGGAACCTGGCGCAGCGTAGCGCCAGTGCTGCCAAAGAAATCAAGACCCTGATCGATGACTCGGTAGAAAAGGTCAACCTCGGTAACAAGCTGGTCGATGAGGCCGGCATGACCATGGATGAGATTGTGACCTCCATCAAGCATGTGGCCGACATCATGAGTGAAATCACTGCTGCCAGCCAGGAACAAAGTGCAGGCATAGAGCAAGTCAATCTCGCCATTTCCCACATGGATGAAATGACGACACAAAACGCCGCACTGGTTGAACAGGCATCGGCTGCGGCCGAAAGCATGCAGGAACAGGCCGGCGCACTGGCACAGGCCGTCAGTGTATTCAAACTGGATGTTACCCAAAAAGCCACGGTGCCGCTTAGTATCAACACTATCCGCACTACCAACACTATCAGCACTATCAACAACTCGCACACCGCTGCCAGGCCTGTCCAAGCACAGTCAAAATCGGGCCAAACGATAGCCAGGTCCACCGCTTCAGTCAAACCTGCGCTAAAACAATCTTCCATGGAAAAACCGGCTACGGGCGCAAATTCAGACTGGGAAGAATTCTAAACAATATCCAGATCGCAGATAGAAAAACAGCTCCCTAATCCGGAGCTGTCTTCAGTTTAACCATTCACATCACTGATATTCTCTACACCGACAAATCCACTTGCTGCAGACTATGCGCCTTGCCATCTTCACTCAACCACACGCCGGAAGAACGGATTTGTCCATCCGATTTATTTTGCGCATTGTTCAGAGAAAACTGGGTACTGGCATTGCCCAGATACAGGGCGCCGACATTCGCCTGTTTCAGTGTTTGCAACTGGTCATGACCGGCACTGTCCTTGGTCCATACTTTCAGCTTCTGGTAGATCGCATCATTTTCATCTATCCAGTGATTGCCGTCGCTGTCGTAAGCCGCCAGCTCAGCAAAACCATTGCCGGTGCCAGGCCCAAATAATTCAGATCCATTATTGATCTTGCCGTCATTGTTTTTATCCAGCGCCAGAAAACCCGCGCCCTGGACAAAGGAGATATTTTCTTTGGTGCCGTCACCATTCAGATCAAAGGCAAATTTCTGTGATGTCAACTGAGCAGAATTGCCGGCAAAATTGATGACCAGGGGATCCACTTTTTTGGCATCACCAAGACGGATGTGGGTATCGCTTTCTTCGTGATAACTGCGGTTTAGTTCGAAAGACAGATCAAAACTGATTTCCTTGTTGTCGGCTGTGACGATTTTTCCGCTGGCCTTGAAAGAAGTCTGCTCGGTTTCGGTATAAGACTCGTGCGTATCGACCTCGACACCCCAGCCTGCCTTGGCGGCTGCTGATGGCTGCGCCGGTGCTGCTGCCGTTGTATCGCCGGCTGGCGAGGCTGTACCTGCCGCGGCGCTTGACTGCACATCGGCACTGCTTAAGGTATTGATTTTCTTGCCGGTCATCAGCTCGATGATGTATCTGATCAAACGTATGCGTGGGTCATTGTCGGCCTCGTCAGTCGCCTTTTGTACTGCATCAGCCTCAGCAGTCGAACTTGCCGGTGCCGCCTGGGCGGCACGTGCAGCATCAGAAATCTGCACACTGCTGGACGCATTCTGCAAATTTGCGGGTAAAGCCGTATTGCGCCCTTCAAAATCGGGACGCGTATCACCTATCCAGGCACGCAGTTTTTCTTGGGTCTCCAGTGTACTGCTGGCGACATGACTGGATGACAGGGATATGTCAGAGGAAACAATTTTCACGATGCGCTCCCGCCTTGCACTAAAAATACATATTGAATATCGAGAACTGGCAATGACAGTTTGTTGTGCTACTTTTCAAACCACAATACCTTGCCATCGCAGCCCATGCAGGGACGCGACCACGCATGACGTGCATGCCTGATGCCAGTTTTAAGGGCACGCAAACCCTGGTCTGATGAGCGTCCAGACGAAATGTGCGTGATCACATGTTCTAACGGTCAAAGTTGAAAAAGCTTTATAGAAAAATGCAAAGAAAGACTGACTTTGTTGATGAACTGAATGGAACCTCTGACATATTGCATGGTCTATCAACGCACCGTGGAGCACCAGAACTCACTTCAAAAATAAATTTGCGCTTAATACAAACAAGAAAATGCGAAATAAGAAAATGCAAATAAGGAAATGAGTTCTGCTAAGCTTGCCAATTATTTTTCAATCTACTTTTCCAGAAAGTTCACATGAGCAGATTACGCTCCTTAAGCAGCATCCTTCTTTCTGCAGGCTTACTGAGTTCAGTCAGTCTGCTGGCGAATGCCGCAACAGAACAAGCCATGCCCGCAAGCAAAGTCAGTGCAAAAGTCAGTGCTGAGGTCAGCGCCAAAGCAAGCAGGCAACTCAATGCCCTGGCTGAACAGTATTACGACAAACAGGCTGCCTTCGAGCCCATAGGGGCATCCTACAATGGCGATACCCGCTTTGACGACAAGCTGCCCATGACCATTGCACCTGCAGTCAAGGCGAAACAGGTCGTCATGTGGCAGGATATCGCTACCAGGCTCGCCAGCATCAATCGCCATGCGCTGACCGTTGCCGATGCGGTCACCTATGATTGCCTGGATTTTGAAATCCATGCCAATCTCGACATGAGCAAGTTTGATAATCAGTTATTGCCACTGAATCAAATGGACAGCCTGCCGGTCACATTGGCACAATTTGCCTCCGGTCAAAGTGCCCAGCCTCTGAAAACGGTTAAACAATACCGGATATTCCTGCGTCGCCTGCAGCAATTACCGCTATGGCTGACGCAGGCCAGCAGCAATATGCGTGAAGGCATGCAGCGTGGCGTCGTATTGCCCAAAGCACTGGTGGTCTCTGCCTTGCCGCAATTTGCACAATTGGCAAGTGGCAAAGTCGACGATCATGCCTATTACGCCCCGATCAAGAATTTCCCTGCCGGCTTTTCAGCGACTGAAAAGCAAGCCTTGAGCAAAGAATACCGTCTGGCACTAAACAACCAGATCTTGCCGGCGTTGCGCCAGTTCAATCAGTTTCTGTCTACGGATTACCTGGCCGGTAGTCGCAGCAGCAGTGGCTGGAGCGCCCTGCCCAATGGCGATATCTGGTACCGCGCCTGGGTCAAAGACCAGACCACAACCGATATGACGCCAGAACAAATCCACGCTCTGGGCCAGAAAGAAGTGGCACGCATACAAAGTGAGTTTGTTGCCCTTGGACCCAAACTTGGCTACCAGGGTGACCCGGTTGGCTTGCCCGCATGGATAGACACGCAACGCCAGTATCGCCCTTACAAGACAGAGGCCGAGGTACTGGAAGGCTATCGCCAGATAGAAAGCAAGGTCAAAGCCAAACTGCCTGCCCTGTTTGACAAGATGCCCAAGGCCCCGCTGGATATTCGTGCCGAACCTGAAATCAGCCGCCAAACGGCATCCGATCATTACACCCAGCCTGCGTTTGACGGTTCCCGTCCTGGCGTATTCTGGGCGGTCATCAATGATCCGGCCGATTACAGCACGACAGGCATGACGACCCTGTATCTGCATGAAGGCCAGCCCGGCCACCATTTTCACCTGGCAAGATCACAAGAACTGGATATACCCAAATTCCGCAAGTTTGGCGGCAACAATGCATATACCGAAGGCTGGGCCCTGTATGCAGAAACCCTGGGCAGGGAAATGGGCTTGTTTGAGAACGATCCCAATGCCTACCTGGGTCACCTGACCGACGAGCTGCTGCGTGCCACCCGCCTGGTGGTAGATACCGGCCTGCATTCCAAAGGCTGGACACGTGAACAAGCCATCGCCTACCAACAGGCTACCCTGGGTTACAGTGAAGCCGCATCACGCCAGGCAACAGAACGTTATATGGCCTGGCCGGGTCAGGCACTTGGCTACAAGATAGGCTCGCTGAAAATCATGGAATTGCGCCAGAGAGCCAGCACGGCACTCGGTCCGCGCTTCGATTTACGACAGTTCCATGACGTCATTCTCAGTGATGGCACCTTGCCGCTGGCCTTGTTGGAAGCCAAGGTGGATAAATGGATAGCCAGCCAAAAGACAAATTGATGCAGATTTGACTTATTTTGCATTGCTTGATTGACCTGCAACATTATCTGAAGCAGAATGAAATGAAATAAACGGGACTTACAAAAACCACTCCATCTGCGTTACAGCTGCTGGCCGTACTGTTGGGACTGCCTTCACCGCTGTACTTTGATGTGACAATGTTGTGTAAGTCCTCATCAATTCATTCTGTTTAAGATACATGGGGACCAGGTCACAAGCAGTTGCAAGGCCACGCCTCCCTGACGGACGGGCAGAAGATATGCCCACACTCATGTTTGTTTAATTTGTGCAAAAGACATCTGCGATGAATAAAATCGATGCACTCAACAGCATAGCCGAACAAGCACAACGCGGAGAACTGGTGTTCCCGACGAATGTGGCGGCTTCCCTCAAGCTTCAACAAACGCTGGATGACCCGGATTGCAGTATTGATACGGCCACCAAGCTGGTACTGAACGAGCCCTTTCTTGCCGCCCGGATGGTGGCGATTGCCAATTCTGCGGCCTATAGCCGGGGTAGCGACGTCACCAATGTCAAGGCAGCCATCAACCGGCTGGGGTTTCGTACCTTGCGTGCCGTCGTGGCGTCACTAGTCGTACGACAACTAGCTGGCACCAGCAAGAACAAGCAATTGCAGATCATGACCAACAAGCTGTGGGAACATACGGCCCAGGTGGCTGCCCTGTCTCAGGTGATTGCACGTCGCATTACCAAGCTTGACCCTGACACCGCCATGTTTGCCGGTATCGTGCATGAGGTGGGTAATTTTTACCTGCTGTCGCGGGTGGATGAATATCCATCACTGATAGAACGTGATCTGCCTGCCCCGGATTCCAGCCCTGATGATTTGCCGTCTTTTTCGGATACCATCATCGACCGTGAATCGTCAGAAACCCAAATCGGTTCTGCCGTCATACAAAGCCTGAAGTTGCCACAGGCCGTGGTAGAAGCGGTGCAAGCCCTGTGGTTTGGCTTGCGTGCCATGCCACCAGAGACCCTGGGTGATACCCTGCTGCTGGCAAACGAACTGGCTACCACGCATTCCCCCATGGACATTCATTCCTACGCCGAAGAATCAGAACAGTATTCATCAGAAATTGATTTCGTCGTCGGTGATGGTACGCTCAACAGCATCCTTGAGGAATCGGAAGAAGAAGTCAAAACCCTGGCTGCCGCCTTGCTGGTCTGAACCAATCCACATTAAAAAAGGGAAGGCAGCTATTGCTCCCTCCCTTTTTGTTTTAGGGCGCGTCCTGGTTCATCAGCCGTTCAGGCTTTCAATGCAGCCATAATTTGCTGCAATGAAGATGGATCTTCTATCGTCGTCAAATCACCGGCATCACGCCCTTCACAGATCGCCTGTATCGAACGGCGCAATAATTTGCCGGAGCGGGTTTTCGGCAGCATGCTGACAAAATGCACGCGTGCAGGCCGGGCTACGCCACCGAGTTGCTTGTCAACGACACCCATCACTTCCCCTTCCAGTACACGCTTTTGTTCTGGCGTCGCGGCCAATTCTGGATGCCTGAGTATCGCAAAAGCCACCGCTACCTGACCTTTGAGCTTGTCTTCCACCCCAACCACCGCCACTTCAGAAATTTGCGGATGACTGGAAATACTTTCTTCTATCTCGCGTGTGCCCAGGCGGTGTCCCGCAACATTGATGACGTCATCGGTACGTCCGAGGATGAAGTAATAACCATCCGCATCCCGGATACCCCAGTCAAAGGTGGAATACAACTGCTCGAGCGAAAAATTGGACCAGTAGGTTTGTACAAAACGCTGGTCATCCCCATACACGGTCTGCATGCAACCTGGTGGCAAAGGTCCCTTGATGGCGACCACGCCTTTTTCATTGACACCACATTCCGCACCGGTGTTTTCATTGATGATGCGCACGTCATAACCATACATGGCAATACCCGGGCTGCCCAGTCGGGTCGCAGTCTGTTCCACGCCACGTGCCACAGTCAAAATTGGCCAGCCGGTTTCGGTCTGCCAGTAATTATCGATGATGGATACACCCAGTTCATCAGCGATCCAGCTGGACGTGGTTTCATCCAGTGGTTCACCAGCCAGGTACAGGGCTTTCAGTGAAGACAGGTCATATTTACGCATCAGCTCAGGCGGATGTTTCTTCAAGACCCGCACGGCAGTCGGTGCTGAAAACATGCGTGTTACCTTGTACTTTTCAACGATGCTCCACCAGATGCCCGCATCCGGACGTATCGGCGTGCCTTCATACATGATGGTGGCCATACCGGCAATCAAGGGACCATAGACGATGTAGGAATGCCCTACCACCCAGCCTATGTCCGATGTTGCAAAATAGGTTTCTCCCGGATTGGCACAGAAGATCTGTTTCATCGATGAAGCCAGTGCCACCGCATAACCACCGACATCGCGTTGCACACCCTTGGGCTTGCCAGTAGTGCCGGACGTGTACAGGATATATGACATGGCATTCGAATCCAGCCAGGTAACAGCTACCTGCGCATCCATGTGTTGTGTCCTGGCTGTCGCATAATCGACATCACTCCCTGCCACCAGTTGCATGGCATCCAGACCGCGGTTCACCAGCAAGACATGGGCGGGTTTGTGTTCAGCCAGTGCAATAGCTTCATCCAGCAAGGGTTTATAAGGCACAGCCTTGCCACCGCGCATACCGGCATCGGCTGATACCACCAGCACTGGCCTGGCATCATCAATCCGCGTGCCCAGGCTTTTTGAGGCAAAGCCACCAAACACGACCGAATGCACGGCACCTATGCGGGCACAGGCCAGCATGGCAAAAGCTGCTTCGGCGATCATGGGCATATAGATCAATACCCTGTCACCCTGCTTGACCCCCAGGTCCAGCATGATGGCCGCCATGCGCTGCACCTCGGTGTGCAGTTCGGCAAAACTATAGGTTTTTTCGGTATCGGTTTCGGTAGAAATGGCGATCAGCGCCGGCTGATCTGCTTGCGTCGCCAGCCAGCGGTCCACCGCGTTGTAGCAGAGATTGGTTTCACCTCCAACAAACCATTTTGCAAATGGTGGCTTGCTGTAATCGAGCACCTGCTCATAAGGCTTGTGCCAGTCTATCAACTGCGCTTCTTTGCTCCAGAACCCTTGCGGGTCTTGTATCGATTCCTGATAAAACGCTGCGTAAGTCATGCTGTCTCCTGTTTTTCGCAAAATGTTTTTACCTGTCACGACAACGCTTTCAGCTTATTTTTTTATTCTTGAACAGCAGCGCTGGTGCGTGACCCTGCCTGCACCTTGCGGCGCATAAATGCTCACAATTCAAAATTTTTTAATAGGGCTTGTGCAAAATTGTCCCAACAAGGCGCAGCGACGAAGACAGTACTTTAGTACGGCTAGGAGCTGCAACGCAGTTGGGGCGGTTTTGCGCAAGTCCTATGTTGGTGGAATTCGCACCCAGCCTTCCATGAGCACCCGCGCGCTGCGGCTCATGATGGCCTTGGTGACACTCCATTCGCCATTGACCTGTGTAGCCTCAGCCCCTACCCGCAAAGTGCCGGACGGGTGACCAAAACGCACAGCAGTGCGTGCACCACCGCCAGCAGCGAGGTTCACTAGGGTGCCCGGTATCGCTGCCGCAGTACCAATCGCCACGGCTGCCGTACCCATCATCGCATGGTGCAGTTTGCCCATGGACAGGGCGCGTACCAGCAAATCCACATCAGCAGCCTGGACTTGCTTGCCACTTGAAGAAGTATAGTCAGCCGGTTTGGCAACAAAGGCCACCTTGGGTGTGTGCTGACGTTGTGCGGCTTCGCTGATATCCTTGATCAGCCCCATGCGCAATGCGCCATACGCACGTATGGTTTCAAACATGTTCAACGCCTTGGCATCACTATTGATGGCGTCCTGCAATTCGGTACCGGTATAGTCTATCGCCTCTGCATTCACAAAGATCGTGGGAATACCGGCGTTGATCATGGTCGCTTTGAGCGTACCCACACCTGGCACGTCAAGATCATCAACCAGATTACCGGTCGGGAACATGGAGCCACCAGCGCCCTCTTCATCTGCTGCCGGGTCCATGAATTCAAGCTGGACTTCTGCTGCCGGAAAGGTCACGCCATCCAGCTCAAAATCACCCGTCTCTTGCACTGCCCCATCAGTCACCGGCACATGGGCAATGATGGTTTTGCTGATATTCGCCTGCCAGACACGGATGGTGGCTATGCCGTTTTGCGGCACACGTTCAGCATCGACCAGCCCGGCACTGATGGCAAAGGCACCGACAGCGGCAGACAGGTTGCCGCAATTGCCGCTCCAGTCTACAAAAGCCTTGTCTATAGCTACCTGACCAAACAGGTAATCAACATCATGATCCGGCTTGCTGCTTTTGGACAGGATGACGGTTTTGCTGGTGCTGGAAGTTGCACCACCCATGCCATCGATCTGTTTACCATAAGGATCGGGGCTGCCTATCACACGCAACAACAAGGCATCGCGTGCGGCGCCCGGCTGTTGGGCAGCTTCGGGCAAATCCTGCAGGCGGAAAAACACGCCCTTGCTGGTGCCGCCGCGCATATACGTCGCCGGGATTTTGATCTGTGGAAGATGGGCCATGTATTTACTCTTTAAAATTTGAATCATATGCAGCACTACTCTATCAAGACTAGCGCTTGCAAACAGTATCAGTGAAATTATGCAGCCTTGGCAGACTCCAGAAAGTCTTGCGCAAAACGCTGCAAGACACCACCGGCTTCATAAATCGACACTTCTTCTGCCGTATCCAGGCGGCACAGCACAGGCACGGCCACTGATTCACCATTCTTGCGGTTGATGATCAGGGTCAGGGTTGCGCGTGGCATGCGATCACCGATGACGTCAAAGGTTTCTGTGCCGTCTATGTTCAGCGTCAGACGGTTCACGCCCGGCAAAAATTCCAGTGGCAAGACACCCATGCCGACCAGGTTGGTGCGGTGTATGCGCTCGAAACCTTCAGCAACAATCACTTCTACACCGGCCAGACGCACACCCTTGGCCGCCCAGTCACGTGAAGAACCCTGGCCATAATCGGCACCAGCGATTACGATCAAAGGCTGCTTGCGTTCCATGTAAGTTTCGATCGCTTCCCACATGCGCGTGATCTGACCTTCTGGCTCTATACGTGCCAGTGAACCTGCCTTGACCTTGCCATCAACGACGACCATTTCATTCTTCAGTGTCGGGTTGGCAAAGGTGGCGCGTTGTGCTGTTAAATGATCACCACGATGGGTTGCATAAGAATTGAAATCTTCTTCTGGCAAACCCATTTTGGCCAGGTATTCACCAGCGGCACTGTCGAGCATGATGGCATTTGATGGTGACAGATGGTCAGTCGTGATATTGTCACCCAAGACTGCCAGCGCACGCATGCCCTTCATGCTGCGTGCGCCGGCCAGTGCACCTTCCCAATATGGTGGACGGCGGATATAGGTAGTCTGTGGACGCCAGTCATACAGAGGGCTGACTTTTTCACCATCATCTGCCTGCCTGGCAAACATGGGGATATAGACCTTGCGGAATTGCTCAGGCTTGACGCTGGCAGCAACCACGGCATCAATTTCTTCATCCGTAGGCCAGATATCTTTCAAGGTCACCGGCTTGCCAGATGCATCCAGGCCCAGCACATCTTTCTCGATATCAAAACGTATCGTGCCAGCAATCGCATATGCCACGACCAGCGGTGGCGAAGCCAGGAAAGCTTGTTGCGCATACGGGTGGATGCGGCCATCAAAATTGCGGTTACCCGACAACACAGCCGTCGCATACAGATCACGGTCTATGATTTCTTTCTGGATGACAGGGTCAAGCGCACCGGACATGCCATTGCAGGATGTGCAAGCATAGGCAACCACACCAAAGCCCAGTTGCTCCAGTTCCGGCATCAAATTAGCTTCTTCCAGGTACAGGGTCACGGCCTTGGAACCCGGGGCCAGTGAACTCTTGACCCAGGGCTTGCGCGTCAGGCCCAGCTTGTTGGCATTGCGTGCCAGCAAACCTGCGGCCACCATATTGCGTGGGTTATTGGTATTGGTGCAACTGGTGATGGCAGCAATGATGACTGCGCCGTCAGGCATGAGGCCAGGCTCATTTTCTACCGTACCACTGATGCCGCGTGCAGCCAGCTCAGACGTTGGTACACGTTTATGCGGGTTAGACGGGCCAGCGATGTTGCGCACAACAGAAGACAGATCAAACTTCAGTACGCGTTCATATTCTGCATTCTTCAGGGTATCTGCCCACAGGCCAGTTTCCTTGGCATAGGTTTCTACCAGCTTGACCAATTCATCATCACGGCCTGTGAGTTTCAGGTATTTGATGGTTTGTTCATCGATGTAGAACATGGCGGCAGTGGAACCAAATTCTGGTGCCATATTGGAAATGGTAGCGCGGTCACCCAGGGTCAGGTGGGATGCACCTTCGCCATAAAATTCCAGGTAAGACGAGACCACTTTTTGATTGCGCAAGAATTCTGTCAATGCCAATACCGTGTCTGTTGCAGTGATGCCTTCCTGCGGCTTGCCGGTCAGTTCTACGCCGATGATGTCTGGCAAACGCATCCAGGATGCACGACCGAGCATGACGCTTTCTGCTTCCAGTCCACCGACACCAATCGCGATCACACCCAGCGCATCCACCATAGGCGTATGGCTGTCGGTACCGACCAGAGTATCCGGATAAGCCACGCCGTCTGTGACCTGTACGACTGGCGACATGCGTTCCAGATTGATCTGGTGCAGGATGCCATTACCTGGCGGGATCACATCGACATTCTTGAATGCCTTCTTGGTCCAGTTGATGAAGTCAAACCTGTCTTCATTGCGTCTGTCTTCAATGGCACGGTTTTTGTCGAAAGCATCCGGATCAAAACCACCGCATTCAACCGCCAGCGAATGATCGACCACCAGTTGGGTAGGTACGACCGGATTGACCAGTGCCGGGTCACCACCCTGCAAGGCTATCGCATCGCGCAAGCCAGCCAGATCGACCAGCGCAGTTTGGCCGAGGATGTCATGACAAACCACCCGTGCCGGAAACCACGGAAAATCCAGGTCACGCTTGCGTTCTATGAACTGACGCAGGGAATCAGTCAGCGTTGCCGGATCGCAACGACGCACCAGGTTTTCTGCCAGTACGCGTGAAGTGTATGGCAGCTTGTCATAGGCACCTTTCACGATGGCATCTACTGCTTCACGTGTATCAAAGTAATCCAGAGTAGTGCCGGGTAGTGGCTTGCGGAATTGAGTATTCATGGCTCGCTATTTTTTTCGCTATTTTTTAAATATTAGTATTCGGTGTTCAGAAGAGATCAGGCAACAACTCAGAGCTGCAACTTGAAACCTTCATGTGACGCGGTGAAACCCATGCTTCCATAGAACCTGTGTGCCTGTATGCGTTTTTTATCGCTGGTCAGTTGCACCAGTTGGCAACCGCGCTCACGTGCCAGAGCTATGGCCTGCTCTATGAACCAGTGGCCTATGCCCTGCCCGCGCAAGTAGCCATCAACCCGCACGCTTTCTATCATGGCGCGGGTAGAACCTTTTCTGCTCAGACCTGGGATGAAAGTGACCTGCTGCATGGCGATGATGCGACCATCCAGCTCGGCCACCATAAGAAACTGATTGTTATCGGCTGTTATGCGTTCAAAAGCTTCGGCATAACATGCGTCCTCCGAGCCCACGCCTTCACGGTTCTTGCCCAGGTCATCATCGGCGATGAGCTCCAGCAGGCGCGGCAGATCCTGCCTCACAGCGCGTCTGACACTTAGCCGGGACAGGTCTGCCTGCTCTTTCATATTGCAACCTCTGGTTTGTTTATGTTTGCTTATTTACGTTTATTCAATGGAACAAATTTCAGGTCTTCAGGGCCTACATAATTGGCACTAGGACGAATGATCTTGTTATCGATACGCTGCTCAATGATGTGTGCCGCCCAGCCTGATGTACGCGCAATCACGAATAAAGGCGTGAACATGGCAGTCGGCACACCCATCATGTGATAGGACACGGCAGAGAACCAGTCCAGGTTAGGGAACATCTTTTTGATATCCCACATCACGGTTTCCAGTCGTTCAGCAATATCAAACATCTTCATTGCGCCTGCTTCTTTGGACAGGCCGCGCGCCACTTCCTTGATGACCTTGTTACGTGGATCAGAGATCGTGTACACAGGGTGACCGAAACCGATCACCACTTCCTTGTTTTCCACGCGCTTCTTGATATCCGCTTCTGCTTCATCCGGATTGTCGTAACGCTTCTGGATTTCAAACGCGACTTCATTCGCGCCACCGTGTTTAGGTCCACGCAAGGCACCAATCGCCCCGGTGATGGCTGAATGCATGTCAGAACCTGTACCGGCAATCACGCGACCGGTAAAGGTAGATGCATTGAATTCATGTTCTGCATACAGTATCAATGAAGTATGCATGGCTTTTTCCCACGAGGCACTTGGCTTTTCACCGTGCAGCAGATGCAGGAAATGGCCGCCTATGGAATCATCATCGGTTTCGGTTTCTATGCGTTTGCCATTGTGGCTGTAATGGTACCAGTACAGCAGCATGGAACCCAGCGATGCCATCAGGCGGTCGGCAATATCACGTGCGCCAGGAGTATTGTGGTCATCTTTTTCTGGCAATACGCAACCCAGCACAGATACGCCAGTACGCATCACATCCATAGGGTGCGATGACGCCGGCAGCCATTCCAGCGCTGCTTTCAAATTGGCTGGCAAGCCACGCAGGGCTTTCAGCTTGGCTTTATAGGCGCGCAGTTCGGCAGCGGTCGGCAATTTTCCATGCACCAGCAAATGGGCAATTTCTTCAAACTCGCAGGCATCCGCCACGTCCAGAATATCGTAACCACGGTAATGCAGGTCATTCCCGGTTTTGCCTACGGTACACAGAGCAGTGTTGCCGGCAGTGACGCCAGACAGGGCGACGGATTTCTTGGGTTTGAAAGGAACTGCTTCAGTCATGATTTTTTCTCCATTATTTCATTAGAAGTGCTATTCCCATTGACTGGCTTGATGCAGCACAATAAGGGAACAGCCTATATACGTATTATTTACGTACTATTTGGTCTTTTGCTGTGCAAAAAGGGCATCCAGCTTTTGTTCGAAATCGTGATAATTGATGCGTTCATACAATTCCATGCGGGTTTGCATGGTGTCGACGACATTTTTTTGCGTACCATCACGACGTATCGCACCATAAACGTTTTCTGCTGCCTTGTTCATGGCGCGGAAAGCGGACAATGGATACAAGACCAGGCCCACATCCACTGCGGCCAGTTCCTCGACGGAATACAAAGGAGTCGCACCAAATTCAGTGATATTTGCCAGAATAGGCACTTTGACGGCATTGGCGAATTGCTTGTACATCGCCAGTTCAGTGATCGCTTCCGGGAAGATCATGTCAGCGCCCGCCTCTACGCAAGCTTGCGCACGATCAATCGCTGCTTCCAGGCCTTCAACTGCCAGCGCATCGGTACGTGCCATGATGACGAAATTGTCGTCAGTACGGGCATCGACGGCAGCTTTCACGCGATCTACCATTTCCTGCTTGCTGACGATTTCCTTGCCCGGACGATGGCCGCAACGCTTGGCACCCACCTGGTCTTCGATATGAATGGCAGCGGCACCAAACTTGATCATGGATTTGACGGTACGTGCCACATTGAAAGCGGAAGAGCCAAAACCGGTATCAACATCCACCAGCAAAGGCAGGTCGCAGACATCGGTGATGCGACGCACGTCGGTCAGTACATCGTCAAGATTGGAAATACCAAGGTCTGGCAACCCAAGGGATCCGGCAGCAACACCGCCACCAGACAGGTAAATTGCCTTGAAACCGGCACGCTTTGCCAACAAGGCATGGTTGGCATTGATTGCGCCGACGACTTGCAGAGGGGATTCTTCCTGCATCGCCTTGCGGAAGGCGGCACCTGCGGAGTATGTACTCATGTGTATGCTTTCAGGTTAATGAACAGATTCTGGCAGGCACATTGCAATCGGCGTGCCACCTTTGACTACGTAGAGAGGCAGAAAAACTGAAATGCATACAAATCAACTACTTATCATTAAAAACCCTGAAACAGGGCTTGAGACAAATGGGCAATACGGCGCAGAATGATGTTTCATATTAAAAACTGAAACAATATTGAAACATAAAATGAAACATAATTTGAAACATCAATTAAAATGCCTTCTGAAACACGCAATCAGACAAATCTGCGACCAAAGCATGGCACAGGCACCCGACATCCAAGCAAAACACTGAAGACACCGAATACACTGAATACACTACCAACCATGAAACACCCTGCACCGCAACGCGACAACAGCGATAAACCCGTAATCTGGACGGTGTCCATTTCGCGTCTGTTCGACATGTTCCGCGACATCATGGTCGAATACGACGGCCGCGCCGATATCGAACCCATACACATGGGTTTTGAAGAAGCGGCGCAATACCTGAAAGAACGCCTGCAAACGGAAAGATGCGATGCCGTCATTGCCGCTGGTTCAAACGGTGCCTACCTGAAAAACCGCCTGCCAGTGCCGGTCGTCATCGCCAAGGCCAGCGGCTTCGATGTCATGCAGGCCCTGGCCAGGGCACGCAAGGTATCCCCCGCCATCGGTCTGATCAATTATCAGGAAACCATGCCGGAACTGGCGGATTTCAAAACCACCTTCGGCTTCCCGCTGGAACAACGCACCTATGTCACGGAAGAAGATGCGCGTGCCCAGATCAGTGAACTGAAAGCGGGTGGCATCCAGGCCATCGTCGGTGCTGGCCTTATCACTGACCTGGCAGAAGAAGCCGGGCTGACTGGTATCTTCATGTATTCGGCAGGGTCGATACGCCAGGCCTTTGATGACGCATTGGAAATCGCCCGCCTGACCCGGCTGGAATCTGCCCGTGGCCGCCAGCATCCGGCGGCAGATGCTCTACGCGCGCGCCACAACCTGAATGATTTGCGGGGTGACTCAGCCATCATGCAGGCAACACGCAAATCAATCGCCCTGTTTGCCCGTTCACCCGCTACCGTGCTGCTGCAAGGCGAAACCGGCACCGGCAAGGAACTGGCGGCCCAGGCCCTGCATCGCGAAAGCACCAGGGCACGCCAGCCTTTTGTTGCCGTCAATTGCGGGGCCATTGCTGAAAGCCTGCTGGAATCCGAGTTATTTGGCTATGAAGATGGCGCATTTACCGGATCAAAACGGGGCGGCCATGCCGGCCTGTTTGAAACCGCCCATCGTGGCACCGTATTCCTGGATGAAATTGGTGAAATGCCCCTGGGTTTGCAAACCCGGCTATTGCGTGTGCTGGAAGAACGTGAAGTGATACGCGTCGGCAGCATGCGCCCCATTCCGGTTGACGTGCGCATCATCAGCGCTACGCATTGCAATCTCGACGAGAGGATCAGGGAAGGAAAATTTCGCGCCGACCTGTATTTCCGTCTTGCCGTACTAAGACTGCATCTTCCCTCACTGCGCACACGCCAGGATGACCTGCTTCCGCTTGCTGAATGGTTTCTCAAACATGCCCTGGCCGGGATGGGCACGCGACCTCATGCCAATTTGCATGCAGAAATCACCTCTTGCGGCAGCTTGTTGCAGCAATACAGTTGGCCCGGCAATGTACGGGAACTGCGCAATCTGATGGAACGCCTGGCCCTGTTCCTGGCCGCCGAACCCTTGCAAGCCCTGACGCCGGGCTTTGTGGCCAGAACCTTGCCGGAACTGGTAGCCGGCAGTATGTCTGCTGATACGTATGCGCTGGCAAATTTGGCAAATCCGGCAGACTTGACGGACAAGACAGAATCACTGGAACAGATCATGCAAAAATTTGGCAATAACCGTGAAGCGGTGGCAGATTATTTGGGTATCAGCAGGACCACTTTGTGGCGACGGCTGAAAAATTGAGGTTGGCAGCAACAGTAGAAAATAAGCGGTGCAAAATAAGCTGTGCAAATACCACCGAGGAAACATTTATTGAACATCTTGACCACTCAATTTTCATTACGGTAAGGTAAAATGAAATTGAGCTGCAACTCACTATCAATGGGTGCATTTGTTTGCATAAAAAAATATTATGAAAAAATTACTAATTGTTGATGATAGCAAAGTGTCACGCATGGTCATACGTGCCCATGTCAAGGCAGCGCAGCCTGATTGGGACATCATCGAAGCCAGTACTGGCGAAGAGGCGATGAAATCCGTCAACGAAAACAAGCCAGACTATTGCACCATGGACATCAACATGCCTGGCATGCTGGGAACTGATGCCGCAGAGAAAATTTTAAAAGACCACCCACATATTCGTATTGCCATCTTCTCTGCCAACGTGCAAGATAGCATGCAGACACGGGCCAATTCCATAGGCAGTATTTTCGTGGCCAAGCCCGTTACTGAAAAATCGATCACCATCGTCCTCAATTATTTCGCGAGCGGTCAATGAACACTCTGACTGAACTTCATCTTGATGCACTGAGTGAAGTTTTCAATGTCGGCGCTGGCAGGGCAGCAGCCAGCCTTAGCGATATCGTCGGCGAAGAAGTTCGCCTGTCGGTTCCTTCGGTAGAAATTCGCAAGTCGTCCGAGATTGACGTGTCCATCATGGGCATGCAAAGTGACAAGTTTGGTGCCGTCCACCAAACCTTTAGCGGCACGTTTGAAGCTGACGCCATACTCCTGTTCACCGAATCCCATGCACTGGAAATCGTGCGCGACATGATGGGGTCGCAGATCAGTATCGAAGACCTGGCAGAGTTCGAACAGGAAGCCATGTGCGAGCTGGGCAACATCATACTCAATGCCTGCCTGTCGGCGATGGCAGATATGCTGAATATACCGCTCAGTTGTTCCCTCCCCGATTATTCGGTCGCCACCACGGAAGAAATCTTCCGGCGTGTCAGTGATGATCTTGAACAACCTTATGTTTTGCTGCTGCATATAGACCTGACGATAGAAAGAAGGCATTCCGAAGGCCATCTGATTTTCCTGCTCAGCTCAACCTCATTGGCTGATTTGATCACTCAAATAGAACGTTTCCTGGGGGAAACCTGATGGTGCAGTTCTTGTCCACCAGCCCGGTCGCTGTGGAGCAAATTTTGAACTCCATCAGCCTTGGTCTGATACTGGTCGATGCAGAACAACATGTCTGCATGTGGAACGGCTGGATAGAAAGACATAGCGGCGTTGTCGCAGAGCAGGCACTGGGCCGCCATATTTCAGAAGTTTTTGAAGAATTGCCCAGTCGCGCCATCCTCAATGCCATCAGCAATACCCTGAATTACGGCCTGCCTGTTGTCCTGTCGAATGCCCTGCATCGCTCTCCGCTGCCACTGTTTGAGCGGGTTGAGCACGACGAGGAAAAAAAGCGCATACACCAGTCCATCACCATTACGCCACTCCATGCAGACGATGGCAGCAGGCTATGCCTGATACAGGTCAGCGATTCCTCTACCTCAATCAAGCGCGAGAAAATCCTGCGCACCCATTCCGAAGCATTGAAGCGCGAAGCCACCACCGACAGCCTGACCGGTATCTATAACCGCCGCTTCTTTGATGAACATTTCAAAATTGCGATGGGCCATGCCGTACGTCACAATGTGCCGTTATCCATTTTCATGCTGGATATCGATTTCTTCAAGGAATACAACGACAGCTACGGCCATGTGGCCGGTGACAAGGCACTGATACAGGTGGCAACCGCATTGCGCAAGCAATTGCTGCGGGCCACCGATGTGCTGGCACGTTTCGGTGGGGAAGAATTCATACTGATACTGCCGAACATGGTACCCGAGCTGGCCATGCAATTTGCAGAAAAACTGCGTTGCGCTGTCTGGGACTTGAATATACCGCACATCAACTCGCGTGTCGGCGATCGCGTCAGTATCAGCATAGGTTTCAGCAATTACCACAAACATCCGGATATAGACCAGCACTTGCTGCTGAAGTGCGCGGATGCTGCTTTATATCAGGCGAAAAAAACAGGCCGTAATCAAAGTTACTATTTACCATTACAAGATTTTCAGGTGTCATCAGCCAGCACCATGGAACCCAGCGATAGTCATGACGAAGGCCTGCTGAACTAATTGCTTGATGTTTAATGTTGTAAGTCCGGCTTAATTTCGATCAGGTTTTTCTTGCTTGTCAATTCCTGGCATAGGTTTTTGCCTGCTGATGACTGGTTAAACCGCACCCACCAACAAGGCACCAGAATGCGTAAATCATTTTCAGTATTTTCTCCTGCACGTCGCACTATGCATCACCTGATCGCTGCCGGTCTGCTGGCTTTTTCTGGCCTGGCAAGTGCACAGCAAGTATTGCGCGTATCTGCCATACCCGATGAAGCCCCAACAGAATTGCAACGTAAATTCAAACCTCTGGGCGCACTGCTGGAGAAAAAACTGGGCATGAAAGTGGAGTTCATCCCCGTCACCGATTATGCAGCTTCGGTCGAAGGCCTGATCAGTAAAAAACTCGACATGGTCTGGTTTGGTGGCTTTACTTTCGTGCAGGCCAAAGTCCGCAGCAAAGACCAGGTCATACCACTGGTGCAGCGTGAAGAAGATGAAAAATTCAAATCAGTGTTCATCACCACCGACAAAAGCATCACCAGACTGGAAGACCTGAAAGGCAAGACCTTTACCTTTGGATCCGAATCATCCACTTCCGGCCATCTGATGCCACGTTCCTATCTGCTGGCCGCGAAGATCAACCCTGACACGGACATGAAACGCATCGCCTTTTCTGGCGCGCATGATGCGACTGTGGCTGCGGTATCGGGCGGCAAGGTAGATGCAGGCGCCCTGAATATTTCAGTCTGGGAAAAACTGCTGGCGCAGGGCAAGGTCGATACCAAACTGGTGCACGTGTTTTACACCACCCCAGGTTATTTTGACTATAACTGGTCAGTACGTGCCGACATGCCTGCAGACTTGCGCAAGAAGATCACCGATGCCTTCCTGAACCTTGATCCAGCCAATCCACAAGACAAGGAAATCCTGGATCTGCAACGCGCAACACGCTTCATCCCTACCAAGGCTGACAACTACAAGGCCATCGAAGCGGCAGCGCATAATGCCGGCCTGCTGAAGTAATGCCGGTAACAATGAGGGCAGCACAGCTACGTTTACAACAGTTAAGCGTGGCTATTCCCGGTGCAGCCCAGGCTGCACCAACAGGAGCAGGGCAAGGACAGCAGCAACATATTCTTGAGAATATTGATCTGGCAGTGACACAGGGTGAACAGATTGCCATCATAGGCCCATCCGGTGCGGGCAAAACTACCCTGCTGCATACCCTGGCTGCGGCGCATCAGCCAGCAAGTGGTCAATTCCAGTTCATGGACAAGGATGTCTGGGCACTGTCGCATACGGCACGTCATGTATTGCGCCGTCATCTGTTCCTGGCGCCACAAACACCGCCACTACCGGCACGCCAGCGCGTTGTCACGGCGGTGCTGGCTGGTCGCCTGCCACGCTGGACGCTGACGCAGGCACTACGTAATCTGATCAAACCCACAGACCCACTGGCTGCCTGGCAAGCCTTGCAACGCTTTGACCTGCAACACAAGCTTTATGCAAGGGTAGATAAACTGTCTGGTGGTGAGCGCCAGCGCTGTGGCCTGGCACGCCTGTTATTGTCCGATGCCAGCCTCTTGCTGGTAGATGAACCCCTGTCTGCGCTAGACCCCACGCTGGCCCTGCAAACTCTGAACACTCTGCAGCAGGAAGCAAAACAACGCAATGCGACGCTGATCTGTAGCCTGCATCAGGTAGAGCTGGCACGCCTGCACTTCCCGCGCATCATCGGCCTGCGTGCCGGCAAAGTTCTGTTCGACAGCGACAAGGTGGATGATCAGATGCTCGCTGACCTCTATCGTAATACTGGGAATGAGGGCAATCCTCAGCAGTCATTGGATGTAGCGGTACTGAGCCAGCCTGGCTCGCCCGGTTTTGCTGATGCACCTCGCTGCTTTTAAGCACGATGACACACCAGACAAGCCCTGCTGATATACCGCATGATCCTGCCTGGCGCATGCGGGTGACAGCCACGCTGTGTATGCTGGTGCTACTCTGGCCCATGCTGCTGGTCACTGAATTCAAACCCTGGCAACTGATTGATGCGCAAAGCCTGGGGGCGACCTGGCGTTTTTTGTCCGGCTTTTTTCCACCTGCACATTCCACAGAGTTTTTACTGATCGTGCTGGAAGCCACCTGGCAAACCATCGCCATTGCCACGGCAGGCCTGACACTGGCCTTGCTGGGCGCGATACCCATGACCCTGATCGTCAATGAGCATTTATCGATTTCACGCATAGGCAGCGGACGCATGCATGGCATGGCCAGGCTGTTGCGCCAGATCGTGCGCTGGAAGCTGGTCTTGCTACGCAGTGTGCCCGAACTGGTGTGGGCCCTGCTGTTTGTGCGCCTGGTGGGGCTGGGGCCAACTGCTGGTGTATTTGCCATCGCCCTTACTTATGCGGGCATGTTGGGCAAGGTCTATGCAGAAATACTGGAAGCCAATGATGCCCACGCCACTGACAGCCTGCTCAGGAACGGCAGCAGCCGCCTGACGGCATTTCTGTACGGGGCATTGCCAAATGCCGCACCGGAACTGATTTCCTACACCATCTATCGCTGGGAATGTGCCATACGTGGCTCGGTCGTCATGGGTTTTGTCGGTGCTGGCGGCCTGGGGCAGCGTATGGATGAATCGATGAAAATGTTATCCGGCGCTGAAGTATCGACCATGCTGCTGGTCTTCGTCCTGCTGGTCGGCATCGCCGACCTGGCCAGCAAATTGTTCCGCAAGGCTCTGGCATGAATACGCATGATAACAACATGCCAGTCGCACCGGCGCTATTCACCCCGCTCAAGCTGGCATTAAGCACAGGTATCATCTTGCTGGTCGTGGCCAGCTTTGTCAGTCTGAACATGGAATGGCGCGCCCTGTTCAGTGACGATGCCGCTGGCAAAACATGGGAATTCCTGCAAGGCTTCGCACCGCCTGACGTCAGTCCTGCCCTACTCCACAAAACTGTCCTGGCGTCTTTTGAGACCCTGGCCATGTCGGCACTGGGTACATTGATTGCTGCCATCCTTGGCCTGTTTCTGGCATTGCCAGCCAGCGGTCGTTTTGGCCAGACTGCAAAAAGCAGTACGCGATTATTTCTGAATGTAGCGCGCGCCATACCCGAACTGGTGTGGGCATCCATCATGCTGATTGCCGCCGGTCTGGGTCCATTTGCTGGCACTATCGCACTGGCCGCCCATACCACAGGCGTACTTGGCCGCCTGTTTGCTGAAGTACTGGAAAACGCCGCGCCGCAGGCAGAGACCAGCTTGCGCCTGAACGGCGCGTCTGCCATCAATGCCTTTATGTATGCCACGTTGCCACAAAGCCTGCCGCAAATGCTGTCTTATACCCTGTACCGCTGGGAAAACAACATCCGCGCCGCAGCCATACTCGGCGTGGTCGGCGCCGGTGGACTGGGGCAGATGTTGAAGTATCATTTGTCACTGTTCCAGATGCAAACCGCCGCCACGGTCATCATCGCCATGCTGATACTGGTCGCCATGGTGGATGCATTGAGCTTCGCAATGCGGCGCTGGCTCATGCATTAGATTAAAATGACTTCATGAGCCTATCCGCCAAACCCTATCTGCAACGCATCAGCATGCGCGATGATGCTGTCATTGATTTTGACAGTTACCCTTACCACATCCCGGCAGTACGGGAACTGGACGCGCTGGAATTTCATGCTGATGTGACTTTTTTCGTCGGCGAAAACGGTGCCGGCAAATCAACGGTCCTGGAAGCGATTGCCATGGCGCTGGGTTATGGGCAGGAAGGCGGCACGAAGAATGTCGCGCATCGCACGACAGAGTCGGTATCTTCGCTCCATCAGAATCTGCGACTATCCAAAAGCTTCAAGAAACCACGCGATGGCTATTTCTTGCGGGCGGAGAGTTTTTTCAACATTGCTACCTACATGGATGAAGTCGGCTATGCAGGTGGTTATGGCGGTTCGCTACATGCGCGTTCACATGGCGAATCTTTCATGGCGCTGTTGCTGAACAAGCTCGAAGGAAATGGCCTTTACCTGATGGATGAACCCGAAGCTGCGCTGTCACCCAACCGTCAACTGGCCGCCCTGAGCGCCATCCATCAACTGGTGCAGGATGGTTCGCAATTCATCATCGCCACTCATTCACCGATACTGCTGTCTTACCCCCACGCAAAAATTTATCAGTTTGACGGCAGCGGCATCACGGAAACCAGTTATGAGGACACAGAACACTTTGCAGTGACCCGTGACTTTCTCAACAATTATCCCAAGCGGCTGGAACAGTTATTGGCCGATGAAGAATAAACAGATTCTCAAGGCTTGCTTTACCAATCGATTACACAAGACAAAGCCAGCAAAGCCAGTGCCAGGACAAAGTACAATAACTGCAAGGGTATCATCCACTTCGCCCAGGTCGCCCAGGGTATGCGCGCCAGCGCCAGCACGCCGACGGTAATGCCGGATGTCGGTATCATCGGCGTCGTGAATTCACCAAACTGAAATGCCAGTATGGCAGTCTGTCTGGTCACGCCGACCAGGTCAGCCAGCGGTGCCATGATGGGCATGGTCAATGCTGCCTGCCCGCTTCCGGAATGGATGAAAAAGTTGATGACAGACTGAATCACAAACATCTTGTGTGCCGCAAAGATGGGATGCGAGGACTGCACGAAAGGCATGAGAAAATTCAACATGGTGTCAATAATATTGGCATCACGTGCCAGTATCATGGTGCCGCGTGCCAGGGCTATCACCAGTGCGGTGGTGACCAGGTCTTTGGCACCCTGCATAAAAGCTTCTACAAAACTGTCAGCACTGAGCTTGCCGACCACACCCACCAGGATCGCCATGACCAGGAACAGGGCAGCAATCTCTTCTATATACCAGTTGTATTTAACTACACCGACCACCATGGTGATCAGCGTGAAAAGGAACATACATAGCACAGCCTTGTGAGTCGTGGTCATGCCAGTAAAACTGGTGAATTCATCGATTTTAAGATTTTTGCGTTTTTCCTCATCAATTCCAAAAGTTGGGCTGAGCATGGGATTTTTCTTGATGCGTGCCGCATACCAGCTGAGAAAAGCAATAGTGACCACTGTCGCCAGCAACCACGCAACAAGCCGGAAACCTATGCCGGAAAATAAGGGCACGCCAGCAATTCCCTGCGCAATACCCACATTGAAGGGATTCAGAAACGCCGCTGCAAAGCCCACTTGTGAACCGATAAAGGGAATCGATACGCCTACGACCGAGTCATAGCCCAACGCCAGTGCCAGCGGGATGAAAATCATGACGAAGGGTATCGCTTCTTCTGCCATGCCAAAGGTGGCGCCGCCCAAAGAAAACAGCGTCACGAACAGGGGAATGATACCAGCCCTGACCAGGCTGGAATGAGTATGCGCCCTGGCCACGGATTTGATCATGGCATCAATCGCTTCAGTCTTTTGCAAAACCGCAAAAGCACCACCGACAATAAGTACAAAGCCTATGATCAGTGCAGCCTCAACAAAACCCTTGACCGGTGCCATCATCAGGGCAACTGCACCTTGCGGATTGCTGGTGACGTAGTGAAAGGTGGAAGGATCAATAAGTGTCTTGCCATTGACCACATGGGTATCATATTTGCCACCGGGTACCAGCCAGGTAGCCAGCGCAATCAGGGCCAGCAAGGAAAATAACAGAACAAAGGTATTCGGCAATCTGAGTTTTTTCAGCATGATGGATTCCAGGTCACAAAGACAGTAAATTGCCGGTACGGTAAGCAACAGGGCCAGCAATCTTGGCGATGCGCATGCCATGCGTGGCATAACGTCTGGCCACACGTGCAAACAAGATACCCGATACCGTCGCCAATACCGGCGTCATCCGTGCGCTGACAGGATCAACGATGTCTGCCACTTTTTCACCTGCTTCGATGTAATCACCCGCTTCCCTGGTAAATACCAGGATGCCAGCATGTGGGGCGCGCAAAGGCTCTACACCCTCCAGCGGCGTAGGCTGGCATAAGGCCTGAGGTAAGGCTGGTGCTTTTCCACGCAGATAACCCGCATGTCTGAGGAAATTAATGATAGCCAAGGCATCTGCCTGCGCCAGTTCATGACTGACCTCGGTTTCGCCACGCAATTCCACCGTAATGGACAGGCAGGCATTTGGAACAGGCGTCGCCGTACCAAAGTGTTGCGCCAGTTCCCACCAGTGACGTGAACAGGATTCGTCGAAAGGATCATCCCCCGACAATACCGATACCAGCACCGCCTGCGCCCTCAGATAAGCTGCCAGCGGCATACAATCATCTGCCAAAGGTGTCCCTGTATATAAATGCATGACAGCCTGGTTATCACAATGCAGGTCCAGCACGATGTCGGCATCCACAGCCAGGGTCTGCAAGATTTTCTTTTGATGATCGGTTGCGGTGTCCGGCTGCCACTCCTGTAATACGGCAAGTGCCTGCTGGCGTATCAGTTTTACATTTTCACTTGCATCTGCACCCAGCTTGCCCTCCAGCAAAGGCAGCAGATGTGGCGTCAGGTGGCGATAACCACGATTGAAGTTGATGCCTGTCGCCAGGTCAAAACGACCGAAGGCTGTACCCTGTATGTCCTGCGCCAGCCCTATCGGGTTAGCCACGGGTACCAGCACTATTTCTGCGGCAATGGCTGCAATTTTCTCATACTGCTCCAACATTTCACGCAGGTAATGGTTCACCAGCATGCCCGGTATCTCATCTGCATGCAAAGACGACTGTATATACACCTTGCGCCCCTGGCCCGATTGACCAAACGAGCCGTAATGAAAACTCCGCAATTCGCGCACCGTCCCGCTACTGATATCGGGCAAGACATGTTGCTGTATCTGCATAGAAAACTCTTTTCTTTGTTGGTAATACTAAAACCAAAAACAGAATCGCAATTTGATTCTGAATTTACATGAATATGGTCCGGCTCATGCAGGATTTATCCCAAGGATGTTCCCGCTACTTCAATCGCAGTTTGTACAGGCAGCGTAAAAACAACACCGTAACAACTGCTCCTCACTGCAAACAAATGAACGATTTTTTACATATTCTACATTTATGAAAATAAAACGACAAATAGTATTGAAAATATTTTTAAACAGGTCTACAGTTCATTCATCGAAAAAGTTTTGCTGACAGTTTTATTGATTGATGCGCATGAAAAAATTAACTACCCCTGTTGAATCTGCTTCACCTGAAATGGTCTTTGCCAAGTCCACGCTGGGTGAATCTTTAATGCTGGTGTTGCAGGAAGGTTCTGTCTCCTACAAACGGATTGCCAATTTCCTCTTGCGCAACCAGGTCAAGGTAACGGCACTGGGCATAGAAGACATGGCCGAACAATGTGAGGTATCAACCGCCACCATCAGCCGTTTTGCGCGCGACATGGGTTTTAATAATTACGCTGGCCTGCGTAACCAGATTGCAGAAGTGGTGCAGGCTGTATTTCAGCCAGTAGAAAAACTGCGCAATACCATAGAAGCAAAAAAGAATGCGCCCTCGCCCGCCCATACCAGCATGCAGTTTGCTGCGGCCAATATCGATGCGGCTAACCAAGGCATGTCTGAACAGAGCCTGAACCAGATTGTGGGACACATCGCCAAGGCCAGCACGGTGTATGTCATGGGCTTTGGCCTGAGTGCCCATCTGGCTGGCATGCTGGCCCTGCATTTGCAGCCATTCTGTTCACATGTGGTGGAAGTGGTTGGCTACGGTGGCACTGAAGTGGCGGCGGGTCATCTGGCGAATATTTCTGACAAAGATGTGCTCATCGTTATCTCATTTCCACGCTATGCACTGGATGTCATCAAGCTTACACAGTTTGTGCGTGACCACGGTGCCTGCATCGTTACGATTACCGATTCCCCTGCCTCGCCGATTGCACAACTGGGTAATTATTTACTGCTGGCACCCAGCACTCATGGTGTTTTGCCCAGCAGTGCCAGTGCAGCGATTGCGGTGATCGAAGCCCTGGTCAGCAGCATGATGGTGTCGAATAAAAAGAATGTGGAAAAGGCCATGCGCCTGACCGAAGCCATATCAGCCTATCTGCATAGCGCTGACAACAACGTCAAATATACACAGCCGGATAACACCAAACCCAAGAAGTAAATAAGGAACCTCTGATCAAGCTACTGCGCGACGCTATTTTGAGCCTGCGATGCTCGCCGTACAGCCGTACGACTGCGCTTCCGTGTTTGTCAATGCGTCAAACTAACGCCGCTCGCTACACTTAATCAGAGGTTCCTCAAGCAAAAAATTAGCACATCACAGTCACTCCCCGGAGTGCCTGAGGGGGATGCTTTTTTTAAATTTCTGTAAAACCCGAGGAGAGCAAGGCAATGGCAACGAAAAAGCAAGCATTTCAGCCCATACCCAAGAAAGTGGCTGTCGCAACCTGGTCTGCATTGAGCGTCATGGCAATGTTGAGCATGGCCCCGCAAGGCGCATGGGCACAGGCTGAAAATCCAGAAAATAAACCACAACGCATAGAAATCACTGGCTCATCCATCAAACGCATTGATGCAGAAACAGCTTTGCCGGTGCAAATCATCAGTCGCGAATCGATAGAAAAATCCGGCGTCACTACAGCGGCAGAATTATTGAGCAAAGTATCTGCCAGCACTGCGGGCCTGACGGACGGCGCCAGCTTCAGCGATAACGGTGGTACTCAACGTGGTTTCAATGGTGCCAACCTGCGGGGTATAGGTGTGTCATCGACCCTGATCTTGCTGAATGGTCGCCGCCTGGCTAATTTTGCTTCGCCTGGCACCTCATCTGGCGTAGATTTGAATTCCATCCCTTCTGCCGCCATCCAGCGTGTGGAAGTATTGAAAGATGGCGCGTCAGCCATCTATGGTGCCGATGCGATTGGTGGTGTCATCAACTTCATTACCCGTCCCGATTATCAGGGGGCAGAAATATCTGCCTATGCGGGCAATACCCAGCATGGTGGTGCAGACAAAAAGATCATCAGCCTGTCTGGTGGCATAGGCAATCTGAGCCAGGACAGGTACAACCTCATGGGCGTAGCCAATTTTCAGAATACTGGCAGCTTGCGTGCGACCCAGCGCTCATGGATAGGTTCAGCCTACCAGCCCGACATCAATCTGGATGTCGGTAGTTCCAACACCTTCCCAGCCAATGTGCGCCGTACCACGGCCAGTGGTGGCGCCACCGGCTCGCGCCTGAACCCTAGCGCCCCGACTTGCAATCCACCTGCCACGGTGTTTGCGGCAGACAGCTTTGTTGGCAGTAAAGCCTGTCTGTATGACTACATGCATGACACTGAAATCTTCCCTGAATCCCAGCGTGCATCGCTGCTGGGCCGTGCCCAGTTTGCCATTGATGCCGACAACACCCTGTTTGCCGAAGTGCTGCACAGTGACACCAAAACCACTTACCGCATCAGCCCGTTGACGGTGACGAATCTGAATTATCCGGTGACTGGAATTTACTATCCCAATGACCTGATCACTAGCAACAAAACACCTTTGCGCGTTGGCCTGCGCCTCAGTGCAGCTGGCCCACGTACCAATGAAGTGAATGCCATTGCGCAACGCCTGGTGGTCGGTGCCAAAGGCACGGTGGCAGGCTGGGACTATGACACGGCACTGAATCACAGCGTCAGCAAGGTCGATGATAAATATGTCGATGGTTATGTCAGAACATCGGCTTTTGACAGCGCCTTCCTGACTGGCAAAATCAATCCTTTCGGCCCATCGGGAACGGAAGGCACGAACTTGCTGAATGCAGCAAAAATCAGTGATGCAGCCCGTCAGTCCAGAGCTACTACCGATTCTTTTGACATCAAGGCGTCACGCGAATTGTTTGCCATGGCAGGCGGCAATGCCGGTCTGGCGATAGGTGCAGAATACCGTCGTGAAAAACTGGAATTCACGCCCTCTGCCTTGCTGGCTGCCGGTGAGATACGCGGTGATGGTGCAGCAATAGCTTACGGCGGCAGCCGTACCGTCAAAGCCCTGTTTGCCGAATTGAACTTGCCCCTGCTCAGCAACCTTGAAGCCCAGGCTGCCGTGCGCCATGACAGCTACAACGATGTCGGCAGCACCACCAATCCAAAATTTGGCTTGCGCTGGACGCCCGCGAAAGAAGTCGTGGTACGTGGCTCGTATAGTGCCGGTTTCCGTGCGCCCAGTCTGGCAGACATCAATGAACCCGCACGCACAGGCCAGACCAGTGGCATCTACAATGACCCGCTGGGTTGCATCAAAGTTGGCAATATTGACAATACCAAAAACCCTGATTACTGCGGCATACAGCCTGACCTGATCAAGGGTGGTACTGCCAATCTGAAACCAGAGACATCGAAGCAATTTTCTGCCGGCATGGTGATAGAACCCAGCCGCAGCCTGACTGCATCGCTGGATTACTGGCGCATCGAAAAATCTGACACCCTGCTGGCCAACGAAGGTGCCTATTTCAGCGACCCAAGGTCCAATCCCGGCTATGCGATACGTGGTGCCACAGACCCCAGCCTGCCTGGCATACCTGGCCCCATTCTGTCGGTAGATGGCCGGGTGAAAAATATTGGCTCACTGAAAACCTCAGGCGTGGATGTCAACGTCAACTGGAAACTGCCAGAAAACAGTCTGGGCAAATTCAATGTCAGTCTGAACGGTACCTATGTCATCGACTACAAGACGCGCAACACGGCAGCCAGCCCGGAAGTGAATGGCGTCGGTATTTATACCGACACCCAGGTGGTACAGCGCTGGAGACATACGCTGACATTTGACTTTGACCGTGGCCCATGGGGCGCAACCCTGCAGCAGACTTACTACCAGGGTTATCACGACCAGAACGCCCTGGCTGATGGCAGCACCCGTGACGTGCCTGCCTATGTCTTGTGGGATGCAAGCGGCAGCTATAAATTCAACAAGGCATTCAGCCTGCGTGCCGGTATCAAAAACCTGCTGGACACCAATCCACCCCGTTCCAACCAGGTGTATAGCTTCATAGCCGGTTATGACCCCAGCTATACCGATCCGCGTGGTCGCTTCTTCTACGTGTCTGGTAACTATGCATTCAAATAAATCGCCATAAGCCAAAAAAATAACGCACAAAAAGCCGCATCAGCAATGAATTAAATTTTTCCAAAGCAGCGCGTTCGGGGACAGCACTTGGTGTTGTCCCTTTTTTTAAATTCATGTCAATAGTGATGAATTGAATGATTTACAATATGAAAAAATCAGGATGAAAATAATGACAATTTCTCTGAAAAATACTGACCGGCTGTTGCGCAGTTTGTTAAGCTGCCTGGCTATCTTACTCTGGCAATTCCCCATGCATGCTCACGCTGAAGACAACTCTCCACCACAAGGCTCACTGGTCATCATAGGCGGTGCCCTGCGGGTAGACAATGCCGTGGTCTGGCAGCGCATCGTGCAACAGGCCGGTGGCAAAGGTGCAAAAATTGCCGTCATACCGGCGGCAGCCGGCAATCCGGAACGGTCTGGTGCTGCCACGGCTGCGGCACTGAACCAGAACGGTGCCCAGGCCTTTGTGATTCCCCTGTCAGTCAAGCATCCACAATTCAAACCACAGGATATCGTCAACGATGCGGGATGGCTGGCAAAACTGAAGGATGCCAGCGGTGTATATTTCACCGGTGGTGACCAGGGTCGCATCGTGCAGGCACTGGTCAAACCTGATGGCAGCAAGACAGCCATGCTGGAAGCCATCTGGTCCATCTATCAGCGTGGTGGCGTCATCGCAGGCAGCAGTGCCGGTGCTGCCATCATGAGTACCACCATGTTCTATGATGCCAAACCGGTGCTGCCCACATTGAAGCTGGGCGTCACTGACGGCAAGGAAATTGCGGCAGGCCTGGGCTTCATCGGTCCTGATGTATTCATCGACCAGCACCTGATCATTCGTGGCCGCTTTGCCCGCATGTTGCCGGTCATGCTGAAGAAGAATTACAAGCTGGGCCTGGGTGTGGATGAAAATACCGCCATGGTCGTCAGCAACCAGGGGGAAGTCGAAGTTATTGGTTACAAGGGTGCCATTCTGTTTGATCTGGCAGAAGCAAGCACCGACAGCAGCCAGAAAAATTTCAACATCAGCAATGCCCGTATCAGCTATCTGGACCGCGGCGATCGTTTCAATTTGCGCAGCAAGACGCTGACACCTTCGGCGGATAAACTGCAGGGCAAGCTCAATCCAGCCCAGACTTACAATACCGACCAGCGCTTTTACGCTGATATCCTGGCCAATACCGTGGTTACTGACCTGATGTTTCATTTAATCGACAGCAAACAGCAACGCGCCATTGGCCTGGCCTTTGGCATGGATGACCAGCCCGAACTGGGTTTTGAATTCAGCTTCAGCAAGGTAGCAGAAAGCCAGGGCTACTTTTCAGCATCGTCAGGCGCCGAGGCTTACACGGTGCATAAGCTGCGTCTGGATATACGGCCAGTCAAAATGCAGTTACCCCTGTATAAATAACTAAATAACTGAAATGCAGGTAAAAGGATGGTCATCTGCGCCGTCCTTTTATAGTGCCTTTGTAGCTATTTCTTTACAGCTCGGTTTTAGATTGGCTACGGCAGGTTCATAGTTCTTTTACCGTCCTCGTTACAGCCAGCCTCCCGGACTGCCGCATCAGAACAACACCCTCACACCATTTTGTCGCTTGTTTGCCTGTTCTTCACCCTATGCGGGGCGTGCTTCACATACAATAAAACTGCAGCACTGAACGTCCCTTGCACATTGTGTGCAGGCCCCAGGCTGCATCATTCATCAGATAATACAGATCCAGCCATCGGCGTATCGGCGTAAGCGAAAAGCCAGAGATGATCAGGCAAGCTTTCTGGCTAGCATATGCACAGCTGTTGCGCTGCATAACCCAGTGAGACCACACCATGAAACTCAGTACCCGCATCATTCTGCTGTGCGCCATCACCCTCTTCGGTATCTCCATCATATCCGTCATTTCACTGTACTCCCTGCGTCAAAGCATGCTGAAAGAACGCAAGGAACAGATTTCCAATATGGTAGAAATGGCCTACGCCGCCATGGAAAAAGCCCATGCGCTGGAACAGGCGGGCAAACTGACGCGTGATGATGCGCAAAAACAGGCCAAGCTGGCAATTTCCAGCTTCCACAAAGATGAAATGTATTTCTTTGTGCGTGGCTACAATGACGATTTGCTGCTGGTACACCCCAAAGCCTCACGTATTGGTGTCCCCCAAAAGGATATGAAAGAATCCGGTGACCGCTATCGGGCCTCACTGGCAAACAGCGCCATCGGTATCGTACAGGCACCCGGCACACGCCCAGGTGTTGAAGCACCAGTCGATAAAATCTATGCAGTGAAAAGATTTACCCCCTGGGAATGGCTGGTGGGCACCGGCACCTACATTGATGATATCAATGAGTCGTTCTGGCAGCAGGCCGGCATACTGCTGGGTGTGGGCTGCATCATGATGGCCATGGTAGGCGTCATAGCCTGGCGCATCACACGGGCCATTCTGGGTCAGTTGGGTGGCGAACCAGCCTATGCAGCTGAAGTCGTCGGCCATATTGCCGAAGGCGACCTGACCACCGACATCAGCCTCAGGCACAATGATGAATCCAGCCTGCTGTTCGCAATCAAGAGCATGCGCGACAAGCTGGCCGCAGTCGTCAGTGAAGTGCGCACAGGTTCTGAATCGATTGCGACAGCCTCGGGGGAAATTGCCTCGGGCAATCTGGATTTGTCTAACCGTACCGAGCAACAGGCTGGCGCACTGGAAGAAACTTCATCCACCATGGAAGAACTGACTTCCACCGTCAAACAGAATGCCGACAATGCCCGCCAGGCCAACCAACTGGCGATTTCTGCGTCTGAAGTGGCAACCCAGGGTGGCAGCGTGGTGGGTAAAGTAGTGGCCACCATGGGTTCCATCAATGAATCATCGAAAAAAATTGTCGACATCATCAGCGTGATTGACGGCATTGCCTTCCAGACCAATATTCTGGCATTGAATGCAGCAGTAGAAGCCGCACGCGCCGGTGAACAGGGGCGCGGCTTTGCCGTAGTCGCCAGCGAAGTGCGCAACCTGGCGCAACGTTCGGCCTCGGCAGCCAAAGAAATCAAAACCCTGATAGACAGTTCGGCCGAAAAAGTGGAAGAAGGCGGCAAGCTGGTCGCCATTGCCGGTTCCACCATGGATGAAGTGGTCGCCAGCGTCAGGCGCGTGACCGACATCGTGGCAGAAATTGCCTCGGCCAGCCAGGAACAAAGCTCGGGCATAGAACAGGTCAATCATGCCATCGTTGACATGGACAATATGACGCAGCAAAATGCCGCGCTGGTCGAACAGGCATCGGCTGCTGCCCAGGCCATGAATGAACAGGCGGCTGCACTGGCGCAGGTAGTGAATATTTTCAAGGTGCAGCAGGCCAGCATTGCACCACAGGTCAGCCGGGCCAACATCCGCCCAGCGCAGCCAGGTCAGCCAAGCCAATCAAACCAGCCGCGCCGGCTACGCTAAATCAGTGATCAGGATCAACTGTCGGGGAAGATTTTCCCGCTTAATGCGGCAATGATGCGCTGGCGCTGTAAAGCCTGTTCACTTGCCGTATTGTTGAGACCTGAACCGACTGCAAAATCAATGACTGTCGATTGCTTGTCCGGTGAATTTTTGGTATCCACCAGCTTACCCAATTCGTAACTGGATATGGATAGATTGCGGTCATGGCTTTTTTCCAGGCGCGCACTATTCAGTTGATTTTTTTCAAAGCCGATCGTCAGTTTGCTGCTCTCATGATCGTCCACCTTGATATAGCGATAATTTTGCGAATTCTTGCTCTCGTCCAGCACCGGCTTTTTGCCTGACTTCAATTCCAGATGAAAAGCTGCACTCAGGCTTGATTCCAGGTTCTGACTGATTTTCCCGCTCGCCTGATGGCCTTCCTGCGTGGTCTTCTGGCTGGTCTGGAAATTGAAATAATCACTTTCCTGTAAACGCATCGGATTCGGCGAAGTTGTCACGCCTTTGATTTTTGCGTCAAAGTCTGCCAACCCGGTTAACAGGGAACTGGCACCCACATCCCAAAAAGATGGCGCTTTCGCAGGCACCAGATTTCCCACGCTACTGTCTTCGTCAGTGGTATTGATTTTCTGCATGGCAGAAAACGCGTCCTTATACATCGATACCAGTCCTTCATCCGCATTGCCGCGCTTGGCTGCGCTGTCGATTTGCGTCAGGAATTGCTGGATAGCCTTGTTTCTTTGCGCTGCATTCCCCTTCAGTCCAGGGTTGTCGTGACTGACATCAATATCAACAACACCGCTAGCCGATGTCAGCTTGAGCTGGTGATGAGACTGATCAATACTGAAATCAAGTTGACGATCGCCTGCATTGATATTCAGTTTCAGCGAGTTGACCACAGATGTGTCAAAGCCCGACAATGCGTCAAGGTTGATCTTTTTATCAGTGAAATAACTTTGTGCTGCGGCCTCCAGGCCCGTCGCCAACTTTTCCAGCGCCTTGCCATCCGCCTCACTCAATTCTGCATCACTGCTGGCTTCAACGCTCAATCCACTGGCATTGCTTTTGATGGACAAGGTAACGCTGCGGCCCGAAGCCAGTTTCACAGTCAGCCCCAGGCTTTGATCAGGGCGGTCACGCAAGTCATTCAAACTGACCTGGCCTGCCTGGGCCACGGCTTTGCTGTCCGCACCTGCATCCAGAGATGTCGCAATGTATGCCTGTTTGACGTCTGCGCCCGTAGTTTGCAAGCGCTCTATCAGGCCTGAAGCAAGTCCATTGAAGCGCCCTGCTGTGGTTGTCGTTGCAATGGCATTTTGTTCCAGCAGGTAACTGAAATGATCGTCGCTCTTGTTTTCCCACCATTGCGATGGTGCAGTACTGGCAGTGGCACTGGCGGAAGCCGCACCGGACTGCGTATAAGTCTGGCTTGCAGATTCAGTACGCGATGTCCGTAAATTGACCTGATAAGAAGCTGCTGTAGAAATAGCCGGCACAGTGGCAGTATTCACTGCACCAGCCTGACTGCTCACATCCTGCGTCCGGCTGACATTCGATGATGTCGTTGCCGCCGCATTCAAACCTGCAATAGTAGTCGACATGGTTTACCAGCATCCCTCAAATTAATTCTTGCCTTATCTTTAAGTACGTAACGGCAAGACTTCCTGTTTCTTTAGCGCATGGCGCTGCAATGATTCGATCTGTCCACTACCACTATGTGCCGGGCACATAAAAAAAGAGATGCACATGGCATCTCTTTTTTCGTCTTGCTGATCAAGCCGATCAGCAAAAAATCAGCTATTAAGACAGATTCCAGACATATTCCAGCTTGGTCCAGGCTTGCTGAGGCTTGCCGTCTTTTGCACCTGGTTTGAATTTGCAGGAAGAGTAAATTTTCTGTGTTGCCTTGTCCAGCGCCTTGGAACCGCTGGATTTTTCGACTTTGGAATCCACAACGGCGCCATCAGGGCCAACCAGAATCGACAATACCACGGTGCCGCTTTCTTCATTCATCAAAGCAGATTTTGGATAAACTGGTTTTTCGCATGTTTGTTTATCAACTGAAGGGGCGATTTCGTTGGCAGAAACAGACACAAAGGAAGCGAGCAGCGCTACAGCTAAAATGATTTTTTTCATGGAAGTCGATGATAAATAAAGGATTTTTTAAAAAAGAGGAAATGCCGAAAATTGCCACATAGAAACACGAAGCGTATTTTACTGCATATTTTTTCCGCATAGCAACATATTTCTGTAAATCATCTTTTCGTGATCAGCATATTGAGCAAACGCATGAAAACTTCGCTTTGGCAGATTTCTGCTAACCCGACCTGATGAGCTGCATTTGCCGCGCTGCAATAACAAGAATGTGAACAATATCAACGCCTGATGAAACATTTTGCCTTTTTGAATAATTTCCGCTAGCCTCAATTCATGCCACACAGTCTGGCTACTGGTTTATACAAGACACAAATTCAGGGAGAGATAAAATGAAATTCTTGAAATTACTTGCCACTTTAACCACTTCATTATTCTTCATTCAGTTCCAACCCGCTTATGCCGAAGACAATCCCGCCGATGCCGTTGCCATGGTAGAAAAAGGCCTTGCCTACATGCAAAAAAATGGCAAGGACGCCCTGGCGCAAGAAATAAACAATAAAAATCCTGAATTCATCAATGGTTCCATCTACCTTGATATGCGTGGCATGGATGGCGCCATCATCGCCCACCCCGTCAATCCCAAGCTGATAGGCAAAAACATGCTGGACCTGCCGGATGCCGATGGTAAATACTACCGCAAGGACATACTCACACTGGCCAAGACCAAAGGCAAAGGCTGGGTCGATTATCGCTATAACAATCCGGTCTCCAAACAGATAGAAAACAAGACCACCTATATTTTCCGCAGCAATGACGTGATACTGGAAGCGGGGATTTATAAAGGCAAATAATCTGCACGCTCTGTAAAATTTAAACTCAAAGGTATTGGCTAAAAATTTTAGCGATACCTTTTTTAATATCTACAGACTAGGTACTGATCAATAAAAGAGTATCGACCCCGTACAGTTTTCCAGATGCTTTGTGCGTCATCGTACAGACGCTGGTAAACAGGTCTTGTAACTTGCCATGTATTCAATAATGAATGGCATGGCAAAGGAACAGACCAATGGCGCAGCGAATTCTCATTATCACCAACGATCTGACTGACAGTATTTCACTACAGAATGCACTGCGCGAAACCAGCGACGGGCCTTACGAGGTGCTGACGGCAGTCAGCATGTCTGAAGCCATTGACCAATTGCGCAAACACAAGATGGATGCGATATTGGCAGACCTGTATCTGCCTGATAGCGAAGGCATGGTCACCTTCAATACCTTGTTCGCCAATGCGCCACAAACACCTATTCTCATCCTGTGCGGTGACGATGAAACACTGGCCAGCGAGGCAGTCAAATCAGGTGCCAAGGCTTATCTGACCAAGAATCACCTGGCCACTTATCTGGTGGCACAGTCTGTGCGCAATGTCATACAGCGCAGAGCTGCAGAAGAGTCCATCTACATCGATAAGGTGCGGGCAGAAATCACCCTTAACTCCATCAGTGATGCCGTCATCGGCACTGATATGGCAGGTAATGTTGATTATTTGAATGTCGCGGCAGAACATATGACCATGTGGAGCAGAGAAGAAGCACGCGGCCAGCCGATTACCACCGTGATGCCCATCATACATAGCGAAAGCAGGCTGGAAAAAGACAATCCGGTGGCGATGGTATTGCAACAGGACAGGGCAACAACCCTGACACCCGGAACCATACTCGTGCGGCGTGATGGCAGCGAAGTAGCCATTGAAGATTCCACCGCCCCCATACACGATTCGGCAGGCAATATTGCCGGTGCGGTCATGGTGTTTCATGACATTACCGATGCCAAGGCCATGGCGGTAAAAATGGCACACCTGGCACAGCATGATTTTCTCACCAATTTACCTAACCGCGCCCTGCTGAATGATCGCATCGCACAGGCAATTGGTCTGGCAAAACGGCGCGGCAGTTTTCTGGCCATTCTGTTCATGGACCTGGATAATTTCAAGCATATCAATGATTCACTGGGGCACGCCACGGGCGACAAACTGTTGCAATCAGTGACAGAACGCCTGAGCGCATGTGTGCGCAGCTCTGACACCGTCAGCCGTCAGGGTGGAGATGAATTCGTGATCCTCGTCACCGACGACAAATCCGCAGAGAGTGTGGCCCAAACTGCCGAGAAATTATTGAAGTCCCTGGCAACGCCCCACCATATCAATAAACATGAACTGCATGTCACCTCCAGCATAGGTATCAGTGTCTATCCGTCTGATGGTATCGATGCAGAAACCCTGATCAAGAATGCCGATACAGCCATGTACCAGGCCAAGGACAAGGGTCGTAATAACTATCAGTTTTTCAAACCCGAAATGAATGTACGTGCCGTAGAACGCCAGGTGATTGAAGCCAATCTGCGTGTTGCGCTGGTACGCCATGAATTTTTCTTGCACTATCAACCCAAGATCAACCTGAAAACCGGCGAAATCACCGGGGCTGAAGCCTTGCTGCGCTGGCAGCATCCACAATGGGGCATGGTACCGCCTATACGCTTTATCGGCATTGCCGAGGACTGTGGCGTCATTGTGCCTATTGGTCGCTGGGTGCTGCGCGAAGCCTGTGCACAGACCAGGTATTGGCAGGATAGTGGCCTGGACATTGCCACCATTTCGGTGAATATTTCAGCCGTTGAATTTCGCCGTCAGGATTTTGTGGCAGCGGTAAATACAATACTGGTGGAAACCGGCCTGCCCCCTACCTGCCTGCAACTGGAAATTACCGAAAGTGTCTTGATGCGCAACGCAGAAGGCAGTATCGCCATCCTTGAACAATTAAAAAACATGGGCATACAATTGGCAATCGATGATTTCGGTACCGGCTATTCCAGTCTCAGCTACCTGAACCAGTTCCCCATCGACGTCCTCAAAATTGACCAGTCATTTGTACAGGACATAGGCTATAACAAAACCGATAGTGATGGCATCATCGTCAGTGCCGTTATCGCGATGGGAAATAGCCTGAAACAAAAAGTCATCGCAGAAGGCGTGGAAGAGCAAGAGCAACTATCTTTTCTCAAGGACCAGCATTGCGAAGAAGGACAAGGCTATATTTTCAGCAGACCCGTGGGGGCCGAGCAATTCGAGAAACTATTGCGCCAAAGGGTAATGACCCAGATAGCAGATGTTGCCGTTTTCCCAAATTAAATAACAAGAACCGATCCACATCGTAAATGAAAAATATTTACGTAAAAAGATATGGAGTAAAGTACTAAAATTTTAGAACTCAGGTGATAACTTGAAAATTTATGGCTATAAAAATACAGAACTTCTTCCGGAAGAAATAATACCTGATGAATTAGCGGAAATTACCCTGCTGGCCTCGGTTGAAGAACTAAGAAAGATCGCAAGTTTCATGCTTTCTGCTGCTGATGAAATAGAAAGCAAGGGATCAAAATGGGAACATAGGCATTTATCGGACTTTGACAAACGCTTTAATGAAGCGCCACATTTCGTTATATATAACCCAAACACAGGCAGCTAAAGCACTTTAGATCTCACCTATCCCAACTTGGCAAAAAAAAACGGACATGCAAACACATGTCCGTTTTTTTCAAGCCAAAACTACCACAAGCTTATTCGTAATCGCTGACCGGCACGCAAGAGCAGAACAGGTTACGGTCACCATAGACGTTATCAGCACGGCCAACCGGCGCAAAATACTTATTCTTGCGCAGGGAAGCTACCGGATAAGCCGCTACTTCACGGCTGTAAGCATGTGGCCACTCATTGGCGATCAACACTTCTGCCGTATGTGGTGCATGTTTCAGCGGATTGTCCTTGGCATCGAATTCACCACTGGCGACCTTGGCGATTTCTTCGCGGATGCTGATCATGGCATCGATGAAGCGGTCAAGTTCGGCTTGTGATTCGCTTTCTGTCGGTTCTATCATCAGCGTGCCGGGCACAGGGAAACTCATGGTCGGTGCGTGGAAGCCAAAGTCGATGAGACGTTTTGCAACATCTTCATTGCTGATGCCGGTGGCATCGGTCAATGGACGCAGATCCAGGATGCACTCATGCGCGACCAGGCCGTCATGACCGCTGTACAGTACAGGGTAATGCGGGGCCAGGCGTTTGGCGATGTAGTTGGCGGCCAGGATCGCGGTTTCTGTTGCTGCCTTCAAACCTTCAGAGCCCATCATGGCGATATACATCCATGAGATAGGCAAGATGCTGGCAGAACCGAATGGTGCGGCACTAACGGCAGAGATACCATCTTCACCGCGTACATAACCTGTGGATTTCTGATTCGGCAAGAACTTCGCCAGATGTGCACCGACAGCCACCGGGCCTACGCCTGGGCCGCCACCGCCATGAGGGATACAGAAAGTCTTGTGCAGGTTCAGATGGCTGACGTCGCCACCAAATTTGCCAGGTGCGGCTACGCCGACCAGCGCATTCATGTTGGCACCATCGACATAGACCTGACCACCGTGGCTATGCACGATGTCGCACAATTGCTGTATACCTTCTTCAAACACACCATGGGTGGATGGATAAGTCACCATCGCTGCGGCCAGGTTGGCGCTGTGTTTTTCTGCCTTGGCTTGCAGGTCAGCCAGATCAACGTTGCCTTTATCATCGCAAGCCACCACGACCACATCCATGCCCACCATGCTGGCTGATGCTGGATTTGTGCCGTGTGCAGACGATGGAATCAGGCAGATATTGCGGTGTGCTTCACCACGGGATGCGTGGTAAGCCTGGATCACCAGCAAGCCTGCGTATTCCCCTTGGGAACCGGCATTTGGTTGCAGGGATACGGCGTCATAGCCAGTTGCTGCGCACAGCATGGCTTCGAGCTGGTCGATCATTTCGCGGTAACCGATGGTCTGGTCATTTGGCGCGAATGGATGGATACTGGAAAATTCTGGCCAGGTTACGGGGATCATTTCGCTGGTGGCGTTCAGCTTCATCGTGCATGAACCCAGCGGTATCATGGTGCGGTCCAGCGCCAGATCCTTGTCAGCCAGGCTGCGCAGGTAACGCAGCATTTCATGTTCTGCGTGATAGCGGTTGAAAGTTGGGTGCGTCAGGTAAGTCGTGCCACGTGTCAGCGCTGCCGGGTAGGCATCATTGACACCTGCTTCAATCGCTGCAAAATCCAATGTCGCGGTGACACCGCTGGCCTTGGCAAAAATCGCCCACAAGGCTTCTATGTCAGCACGGGTAACCGTTTCATCAACAGAGACACCAACCTGCGTTGCACTGATCTGGCGCAGGTTATAGCCCGCAGCTTGGGCAGCCTGATGGCAGGCAGCAGCATTGGCGACATTGACCGTCAGCGTGTCAAAGTAAGTGGTGTTGGCGATGGTCAGGCCCAGCTGTTTCAGGCCGCCAGCCAGTACACCAGTCAAACGATGTACGCGCAACGCGATCTGGCGCAAGCCTGCCGGGCCGTGATAGACGGCATACATGGAAGCGATGACTGCCAGCAAAACCTGGGCAGTACAGATATTCGAGGTGGCTTTTTCGCGGCGGATATGCTGTTCACGCGTTTGCAGGGCCAGGCGATATGCCTTGTTGCCTTGCGCATCGATCGTCACGCCTACCAGGCGGCCTGGCATGCTGCGTTTGAATGCATCGCGTGTACCCATGTAACCCGCGTGCGGGCCACCAAAACCCAGCGGTACGCCAAAACGCTGGCTGTTACCGACGACAACGTCAGCACCCCATTCGCCTGGTGAGGCGATCAGTGTCAGTGCCAGCAGATCGGCAGCAGCGATGACCATCGCACCCTTGGCATGCAAGGCCGCCGCGTATTCGCGGTAATCGCTGATGGAACCATCAACACCTGGGTATTGCAGCAAGACGCCAAAACATTCGTTCTCCAGCGCTTCAGTACCGGCGCAGGTGCGTACTTCTATACCCAGCGGTTTGGCGCGGGTTTCGATGATTTCACGTGTCTGTGGCAAGACATCGGCAGCAACATAAAACACACTGGATTTGGATTTGCCTACGCGCTGTATCAGCGTCATTGCTTCCGCCGCAGCCGTGCCTTCATCCAGCATGGATGCATTGGCAATGTCCATGCCAGTCAGGTCAGTGATGACTTGCTGGAAGTTCAGTATGGCTTCCAGGCGGCCCTGGGAAATCTCTGGCTGGTACGGTGTGTAAGCAGTGTACCAGGCCGGGTTTTCAAAGATATTGCGCAGGATGACGCCAGGGGTATGCGTGTTGTAATAACCCTGACCAATCAAAGACTTCAGTACACGGTTTTTCGACGCCAGTGCCTTCAATGTGGCCAGGGCTTCCTGTTCAGATTTGGCTTCGGTGAATTGCGCCAGTGGCAGCACGTCGTGACGACGGATATTGGCCGGAACGATGGCATCAATCAGGGCAGTGCGATCTGCATAGCCCAGGGTTTTCAGCATGGCGGCTTGTTCTGCTTCAGAAGGGCCGATATGGCGTGCGATGAAAGCATCGTGTGCTTCCAGTTGTGTCAGTGAAGGACGGGTCATGGTATGTGGGGTACAGAAGAGTAACGTGGAATATCAGGCGGAGCTATGCAGGGCAAGCCGCATTCAGGCAAATCCAGATTAAAAGAGGTGATCACAAGATCACCTCTTTTAAACAAATAATTAAGCGATGTTCTTGGCGTAAGTTTCAGCACTCAGCAAGCCATCCACATCAGCAATATTTGCTGGTTTCAGTTTGAACAGCCATGCTGCAAACGCGTCTGCATTGATGGATTCTGGTGCATCCGCCAGCGCTTCATTGATGGCGACAACTTCGCCAGTCACTGGTGCATAGATATCACCGGCAGCCTTGACAGATTCAACCACGGCGCAGTCTTTGCCAGCGTCGAGTACGGTACCGACTTTAGGCAGGTCAACAAAAACGATATCACCCAAGGCGTCCTGGGCAAATTCAGTAATGCCGACAGTGATGGTGCCGTCTGCTTCTGTGCGTACCCATTCGTGGGATGTGGTGTATTTCAGATCTGCTGGTACGTTCATGATGGGCTCCAAATAAGTAAATTAAATAATAATCAGTAAGACTGGCGGTTCAAATCACGCAGCCAGGATTTTGCCGTTACGGACGAAAGGCAGTTTGACCACAGATGCTGCCAATTGCTTGTCACGGATAACAACCTGTACAGTATCGCCTACAGACACACCCATAGGCAACCGCGCCAGAGCAATCGCTTGCTGCATGGTCGGGCTGAAAGTACCACTGGTGATCTCGCCTTCGCCTTGCGCGCAGACGACTTTTTGATGGGCGCGCAGGATGCCGCCTTTTTCACGCAGGATCAGGCCCAGGAACTGAGCATTCTGCCCTTGCGTCTGCAAGGCTTGCTTGCCGACGAAATCACGTTCGCTGACCAGATCAATCGTCCAGGCCAGACCCGCATCCAGCGGGTTGACGGTTTCATCCATATCCTGGCCATACAGGTTCATGCCAGCTTCCAGACGCAGGGTGTCACGCGCACCCAGGCCGGCCGGTTTGACGCCTGCTGCTGCCAGGGCATTCCACAAATCTGTCACGCGATCGGCAGAAACCGCAATTTCAAAACCGTCTTCACCGGTATAGCCGGTGCGTGCCACCATCACTTCACCAAAGGAAGTATCAGCAACGATCACGGCATTGAAGGGTTTGATATCTGCACTGGCAGATTTGGTTTCTGGCAAGACTTCCCAGGCTTTGGCGCGCGCATTTGGTCCCTGCACTGCCACCAGGGCAAAAGCATTTGCGCCATCACGGCGCTGGGTAATGGTCAGGCCGCTATTGGTTTCTGTATTGCGGGCGTTCATCCAGGCGATATCTTTTTCTGCCGTGCCGGCATTGACCACCAGGCGGAACCAGTTTTCGCTGAAGAAGTAAATGATGAGGTCATCAATGACGCCGCCTTCAGGCTTGAGCATGCAGGAATACAGGGCCTTGCCCGCTACCTGTAATTTATCGACATTGTTGGCTACTAGGCCACGCAGGAAGCTGCGTACATTTTCACCCTGCAAATCGACGACACACATATGCGATACATCAAACATGCCGCAATCATTGCGCACAGCATGATGTTCTTCGATTTGGGAACCATAGTTGACAGGCATGTCCCAGCCGCCAAAATCAACCATTTTTGCACCAGCCGCACGATGGGCTGCATTGAGGGGAGTTGCCTTGAGTGATGTCGCTGTTTGCGTCATGAATGCCTCATTACCAGATTGAAGGGACGAACAAACGCATGCCGACGAATAAACGTCGCATGCGTTGAAATCGCATACCCCTCTGTCCTGGTACCTGAGAGATTACGGGAGCATTGTATGTTTGCTTTCCCGCGCGCACCTTCGGTGGGTAGCCCGGCGAATATTTATAAAAATAAACATATCTGCCGCTACCGCTCTCCAGAGTTGGGGCAACTTTTAACTACCCCGTCGATCGGTCCTTTTGCCTGAGAGTTTTTTGGGTATTAGCCCCTTCGGCGGCGACTTTCGTCACGCTCTCCCGATCAAGTAGCGCGATTATATAAGGCTTGCCAGGGATTGGATAGTTGGGTGTGGAAATATTTACAGAAAAGCTGTGGGAATAGTTAAAAAATCACAAAAAAGGCACTTCAAGGCAGTTTCACCAACTTCTGAGGCAATAGAACCACTCGCCAAGATTTGCTCTGCTTCCAAAGTAAAAAATCAAGGGACAGGGTCAAACCTTACCAGACCACTATCCATCTCAGTACTCACTTCTGTATTAATTTGTAATTATTGTATTAAGTAGAAACAATTGCCATAAAACAATGTATGAGTTGCTACTCTTCGCTACGGTTTTATTTCCATTGTATAAATATCTGCCCCTGAGAATTCATCGTTGCCTGTCGTTTCCTGCTGCAAATGACTACCTCGAATGAATAACTCGAACGACTAATTTTTAACGACTAAGCAATCAAGAAGTGACCGGAGAAAAAATGAATAGCAATAAGTTGAAATTGATCGCCTTTGCCGCCATCACAACATGTGGCATGGGTTCTGCATATGCAGCAGACTGGCCGTCCGGCTTTTCCAAATGCGCCGACGAAGGTGGCATCTGCAAAGTAGGCGATAAGGCACTGCAAGTGTCATTTGGATTGAAAGACAAATGGGTAGTGAAATCCCTGTCTGGCAATGTCAGTTGCACCGCCACTACCTTTGGCGCCACCACCACGTCGGATATCAAAGAGAAATGTGCAGTCGGCTCAGCCGCCACACCAGATACCGGCGGCAGCAGTGGCGGCAATGGCGGCAGCACGGGTAATGGATCAGGCACCACACCGGTCCCAGCCGGACACAGCGGCGGCTTTGCCGGACTGGTCACTGGTGGCGGCACCGTGCCAGCAGTCACTGTCACCACAGCGGCACAGATGCAGGCGGCGATTGATGCCTACAATGGCACTGGTGGACTGGTTATCCGTTACACCGGCACGGTCGACTTCCGCACCATTCCTGATGCCTGCACACAATGGAAAAAAGCCAAAGGCGCGATTGTTGAAATCAAGAACAAAGGCAATGTCACCATTGAAGGCAGCAATGGTTCCGCTGCCAATTTTGGTATTGCAGTCAAAGGTGGCGCGACCAACATCATCATCCGCAACATGACCATAGGCCTGTTACCCGGCTCGATCGATGCCATCGGCATAGAAGGCCAGAGCGGCAAGTTCCCTGGCTACGTATGGGTCGATCACAATACCCTGTTCAGCTCACTGGCAGAATGTCCGGGTGCAGGCGATCTGGAATTTGATGGCCTGGTGGACAACAAGGCAGGTGCGCATCATCTCACCTACTCTTACAACTACATCCATGATCACCACAAAGTCGGCCTGATCGGTTCCAACGACAGCGATGCGAGTGACCGTTACATCACCTTCCATCACAATTACTATAAAAATATAGGTTCCCGTGTGCCTCTGCAACGCGGCGGCTATACCCATATCTACAACAATCTGTATAGCGACATCCAGACATCGGGTATCAATGTACGCATGCTGGGTTATTCCCTGATCGAAAGTAACTATTTCGAGAATTCACAAAACCCCGTGACTTCCCGCGACAGTGATGTTATCGGCTACTGGGAATTGCGCAACAATAACGTCAAGACCCCTGCTGACTTCAATACCTACGGCATCAAATGGGTAGCCAGCGATTCCAAGCCGAATCGCGACGCTACAGACTGGATAACGACATCGCACCTGCCGATTGGTATCGCTTACAGCTACACACCAGATGAGCCGACATGCCTGAAACAAAAACTGCCTGCAGTCGCAGGTGCGGGCACGTCACTGGCTAAACTGAGTTGCAAGTAATGTAGTAAGAAAGCAATAGCGCAAGAAAGTAATACAGCAAGAAAGCATACTGTCCTTGCAATCTGAAGCTGAGTGGTCATTCCAGGCCACTCAGCTCCCACAACAAATTCATGTCTTTAAACGACATACCTCTACTTCCCTCGCAACACAAGCACACTCCTGGCATGTGCGCTTACATCTTTCGCATCCAGATACTGCTGCACATAATTGCCTGCTACGAAGCTGGCTGCCTGGTCATTGTAATGCGCATCAAACCAGACACCGCTCTGGCCGACAGGATTAATGCCGAGCGCCTTGCCGGCATTGGCAAAGTCAATCAGGCGGCGGGTTGAAGGGCCGTACGTCACTTCCCATGGTGCGGGGCCGATAGGGCCGGACAGGTTGTTTGGCACTTCCCTCCCGCCGGGTGCAGCGAAGGGGCCGACGTTAAACAGTTTATCCAGCGGCTTTTGTTGCGACAGCGGATGCTTGTGGGTCAGTGTATGTGCCCTGCCCCAGGTCCATTGCTTGCTGTCAGCGCCCAGGGTGTTTTGCAGGTGGGCGATACTGTCACGCCAGGCCAGGCGGATGATATCGTCGCGGCTTTCCACCGCTGGCGTTTTGCGGTTATCCCACCAGGGAGAATGCTCATCCGCCAGCAGACGTGGCAAGGCCATATCCAGCGCACGGGTACGCAACAGATTCTTGAACTGCACTTCGCCCAGCTCATCTGCCATGGCAGCAAAACTTATTTGATACAAAAGCTGGCTGAAGATCACGGGTGCCACGCTGTTGATCTGGTAACTGCCATCCCATTTTTCCAGTTGATCCAGCAAGCGACGGCCTTCGGCATCAGTGACCTGCCGGCGCAATACCGGCAGCAGTGTGCGCAATAGCTGTGGCCCATATTCGGTGCGGGTATCGAGTTGCAGGGTCTGGCTGTTCTTGGCATCCCATTTGATGCCGGGTTTGGCCAGCAGATATTCCAGCCTGCGCGCCCGCTCTGGCAGATTGTAATAACCAGGTATGGAAAAATTAACCGAAGGCAAAGGCTGCTGATTGGCTGACACGATAAAGCCGCGCTCTGGATTCATCTCATGCGGGTTGTCAGCAAAGTCGTAATAGCCTGGCTTATCAGCCTCGGCACTACTGCCATCCAGAATAAAAGCCGGATTCACCTCTGCCGGGCGCCTGACCAGTTTGGCCGCAGCCCACCAGGCAATATCGCCACTGGTATTAGCCCACAATACATTCAAGCCGGGCGCATGGATTTTGCTGGCAGCCTGGCTGGCCATGGGCTGTGTGTTGGCACGGTTAAGTTCATAAAAAGCGTCCAGCACTGGGTTTTCTGTTTCCAGAAATGCCCACCACATCGCCACCGGATTATTGCGGAAGTTATCGCGAAATGCGTCGGTGATGATAGGGCCGTGTGGCGAAGACCGCAGTTGCAGGCGGACCGGATCACTGCCCTTGACCTTGATGATTTCTTCGCGGTTTTGCATGTCCACCCACTGCCCTTTGATCCAGACCTGGTTGGCGTTTTTCGGGTTCACTTTTTCTGCAATCAAATCCAGGTCGTCATTCTGGAACATGGTCAGGGTCCAGCCAAACTGGCTGTTATGGCCAAGCAGGGCAAACGGGTTCAACACCTGGTGGTGACCGTACAGCTCAAAACCCGGCATTTTCAGATGGGCTTCATACCAGACTGCGGGAACCGAATAGGCAATATGCGGGTCGCCAGCCAGCAAAGGTTTTCCACTGACAGTTTTGCTGCCTGCCACCACCCAGGCATTACTGCCTTCCAGTTGCGGCAAACCGAACTCCTCCAGCGCCTGCTGACTGGTGGTGGCGATGCGCTGCAAGCTGGCCCAGTCCGACTGGCTTAATTGCGGGCCAGATTTGATGACACCCTGGGGATACCATGACAGATCAAATATGCGCAGGTAATCAGGCCCCAGTTGATCACGCACCTGCGTCAACACAGGCTCAGTACGAAACGCTGCGGCAAAGCTGTAGGCCATGTAACCGGAAACGGCGATGGTGTCTTCTGCAGTAAACGGGCGTTTGGGGATACCCAATAAATCAAATTCCAGCGGCGCGGCATGGCTGGACTGAAATTGGTTGATGCCATCCAGATAGGCATTCAGGGCTTTTACCGGAGCGGAATTCTGATCCAGCTTTGCCGCATAGTCTGCCGCATGCTTGCGTATGCCCAGGGTGCGGAACAAACGGTCGGTATCGACCAGCTTGGGCCCGAGGATTTCTGCCAGTTCGCCGCGTGCCAGGCGACGCGCCATTTCCATCTGGAACAGACGGTCTTGCGCATGCACATAACCCAGGGCACGATACAGGTCAGCTTCATTTTTTGCTTCGATATGCGGCACACCACGTTCATCATATTGCACGGTGACTTCGGCACTGAGGCCGCTCAGTTCACCAACACCTGAGCGCTGCACCCGCTTGCCATAGACGTACACCGAAACAGCGATCAGCGCGATGATGATCAGGCCAACCAGTAACAGCAAACTCCATTTCAACAGACGTTTCATCAGCATCTCTCATTCCGGGTATGTTTGCTGATTTTACACTTATCTGCCCGGACTCTGCCGTGATCGACTTTTTACAGATATAAATCCCGTTTGATCTGGCGCATTTGCTGGTCATAACGGAATTCCCATGCACGCAAATCATCAATGCGTCTGCGATTGGCACTCAGAAATTCTTGCAGCTCGCGGCGCTCACGTTCACGCTTGCGGTCGATGTTGGCATTGTCTTCGGTTTTAGGGCGATTTTTGTCATCCTGATCGCGCTTGATATCTTGTTCCAGCCTGCGTAACTTGCGTTCGGCATCGGTGTGGCGATCTTCGTGTGTCAGCAAATCGGCATGCGTCTGATTATATTTTCGCGACAGTTCTTCATAATCCTGCCCACCCAGTATGGCACGACGCAAACTACCCTGCAGGCTGATATTGCATACCTCGATTGCCATGCCTTTATTTTCACGGCCCCAGTTAAAGGCATTGTCGACCGTGCAGTAACGTGCGTTCTGGCTGATCCAGGCCTGTTCGTAGACATCGCGGGTCTGGGCAATCACGAAAACATTGTCACGCCGCGCATTGGCCATGCGTTGCTCCAGCTGGTTGGGGTGACCATAACCGTCGCTATTGCCAGCATCGGTCCAGTACTGCAATAATCTTTGTTCCCATTTTTGCTGGTATTCAAGCTCGAATATTTTCAGGCCACGTCGTTTGGCATCATCGCGACGGGTGTGAATATCGCGCCCGCTGACCGCATCATTCCAGCCCAGATTCTTCCAGTATTCGACGATCTCGCGATTCCAGCCGATGTGATAGGCATCTTCACGTATTTGCAGGCCGCTGGCAGTGGCGGTCCTGACGCGGCTGGCCAGTTCACTGTCGGGTATGCCATCATGCGCATCCTGATAACCCATTTGCTGCCAATAGGCGTAATTACCATCAGCCCAACCGCGCTGGTAACTGGGAGCCTGGAAGCCAATTGCCGCGCCGGACCTGGCACGGGCTGCTTCTTCGCCCGCATTGCGGCCTGCCTTGCCATCTTGTAAACCGGTCTGGTACCAGTAATCAGCATTACCCTGCTGCCAGCCTTGTTCATAGGCGGGGCGGTTCAGTGGGGTGCTGTTACGTCCGACAACATCTGACTTGATCTGGGTATCAAAATAACTGATGCCGCGTGCATTGCGGCCATCTTCCCGCCCTAGCCGTGACCAGAAAATCTGGTTACCCTGGACCCAGCCCTGTTCATAATTGCTGGCAGATTCTGCCTTGATCTTGTCGCCATCAATCAGCGAACAAAACCGTCGCCTGTCATCGAAACGCTTGTCCAGCCCTTCGGCCCCATCTTTACTGCCGATAGTGACCCAGTCGCCTAGCTTGCAGTCATTGACGCGGTTAACGGTCGACTGACAGCCGCTCAATAAAAAACCGACAGCCAAAACGGCTGCCAGGATGACACGCTGACCGGGGTTTGATATCAGGTACATAGCAATAATGACTTTAAATGATGATGTTTTAAGTGACGATGCTATATCAACGCATTTGCTTCACATTTGTTGACAAAGCCGATTACAAAGGCTATGACAAAGCCGATTACAAACACGGCATGACATCTTGCCAGACAGGCCATACGTCTTTGGCACAAGGATAAAAAGAACAGCCAGCGCTATTGATTTTAACCAAGCCAACATCATCTATTGCCTTTGCTATTGTTTAGCCCACGCTCGCCCCCTATTCTGGACTGCGCATGACCACCTCCCCTCCCGGCACTGACATTTCCCAGCGCAGCAGCCTGCAAACGCTCAAAGGATTGCTGCCTTTCTTAAGCCCTTACAAGATGCAGTTTGTGCTGGCGGGCATTGCCTTGCTGGTGGCTGCCGGCGCGACCCTGGCTATTCCCTATGCTTTCCGCCAGATGATAGACCTGGGTTTTGGCGGTGGCGATCACAGTATCAAGCATGTGGACCTGACCTTTATTGCCCTGTTTGGTGTCGCCTGTGTGCTCGGCATTGCCACTGCAGCCAGGTTTTATATGGTGTCCTGGCTGGGTGAACGGGTGACGGCAGATATACGCGACGCCGTGTATTCCCACGTTGTGACGCAAAGCCCGGAATTTTTTGAAACCACCCAGACCGGTGAAGTGCTGTCGCGCCTGACCACTGATACCACGCTGATACAGACCGTTGTAGGTACCAGCATATCGATGGCCTTGCGCAATTTCCTGCTCTTCCTCGGTGGGCTGGTGATGCTGTTCGTGACCAGCCCCAAGCTGTCCTCCATCATCATCGTCATGCTGGCGGTGGTGGTCTTGCCCATCATCCTGTTTGGCCGCCGCGTGCGCACGCTGTCGCGGGATTCGCAAGACCGGATAGCCGATGCATCAGCCATCGCTGGCGAAATTTTAAATGCCATGCCCACCGTGCAAGCCTTTACCCATGAACATATAGAAGCACAGCGCTTCTCTGGCTCGGTAGAAGGCGCCTTCAATACCGCCATGCGCCGCATACGCGCACGCTCGCTGCTGACGCTGATTGCTATTCTGCTGATATTTGGTGCCATCGTATTTGTATTATGGCTGGGCGCACATGCCGTCATGCAGGGCCGCATGAGTGGTGGCGAACTTGGTCAGTTCATCCTGTACGCATCCATTGTTGCCGGTGCAGTCGGTGCGCTGTCAGAAGTAATGGGCGATGCCCAGCGCGCTGCCGGGGCCACAGAACGTTTGCTGGAACTGATAGAAGTACAGTCACCGATACAGAATCCGGCTCCTGACCAGGTTTTGCGTCTGCCGGTCAGGGCTGAACATGATGCCAGCGGCGCTGCACTGTCATTGCAAGGACTGGAATTTCACTACCCTTCACGTCCCAACACTGCTGCACTGTCTGCGCTTGATCTGGATATACGGCCAGGCGAAACGGTGGCAATTGTCGGCTCGTCTGGTGCCGGCAAGACCACGCTGTTCCAGATGCTGTTGCGCTTTTATGATCCACAGCGAGGTGAAATACGTCTTGATGGCGTCAATATCCGTCAGCTAAGCCTGCACGACCTGCGTGCCGCCATCGGCATCGTGCCGCAAGATACCATTATTTTTTCTGCCAACGCCATGGAAAATATCCGTTATGGCCGCGCCGATGCCACCGATGCCGAAGTGATCGCCGCCGCCAAAATGGCCGCCGCGCATGAGTTCATAGAAAGACTGCCCGAAAGCTATCAATCCTTCCTGGGAGAACGCGGTGTGCGCCTGTCTGGTGGACAAAGACAGAGAATAGCCATCGCCCGTGCCCTGCTGAAAAACCCGCCCTTGCTATTGCTGGACGAAGCCACCAGCGCACTGGATGCAGAATCAGAGCGTCTGGTACAGGGCGCGCTGGAAGTGGCAATGCAGGGACGCACCACCCTCATCATTGCCCACCGCCTGGCTACCGTGCAGCGGGCAAACCGCATCATCGTCATGGAACATGGGAAGATTGTGGAAACCGGCACCCACGCTTCACTGGTCGAACAAGGTGGCGTGTATGCCAAACTGGCGGCGCTGCAATTTGATTTGCACAAGAACGAAGAGTAAACCTGGCAAGCCCGGTAAGTCCGGTAAACTTGGCAAGACAGGCGCCTGCCAGGTCAGACTGCAGGCGTCTGAAGTTTTACAGCAACGGCCTGTTTTTCCAAAGTCACAGCAACTGCCTGCAGGATGCGCTGCGAAAACCCTGCATCATCCACTGCACGCGCCAGCATGACCGCCCCTACCATGCTGGCAAAAGCAGCCATCGCCTGATCTTCTTTTTCCGTTTCAGTATCCCCCGGCAATAGCTCTGCCAGCACACCGATCAGATCATGTGCTCCTTTGCTGGCGGTTTTACGCACGGCATCGCCCTGCCTGCCCATGTCAGAACCGAGTGCGGCAAGTGCGCAGCCTCTGCCGGGTGCATCGCGATGCGCTGGCGACAAATAGTCTGCGACTATGCGTGACAAGGTCGTTTCTGGCGATTCTGATTTCCATCTCTTCCATCTGTCTGCCGAACGACCCAGACTGCGGGCGCAGGTCTTTGCAATCAAATCTTCTTTGGAAGAAAAATTTCCATAAAAACCACCATGAGTCAGGCCCGCACCTTTCATCAGGTCGACCACACTGACACCGTCAAAGCCGTGCTCACGAAATAATTGCGCAGCCACATTCAGGATGCGCTCGCGATTTTCATTTGCCTGCTCTCTGCTGACTTTCATTACAGCCCCCCACCCACACAAGAAATTGTCTTGACATTATAAATTACGACCGTAATATATACAATCATGACGATCATCATCTATAAATAAAAACGCATAAACCTTTTATTGGTTTTTCAGCATTTGCTCACCACCCATTACCGGAAACCCATATGGATACTCAAAGCAATTTTGTGAACAAATACCCGGCCGTCTGGCTGGTATTGCTAGGCACGGCCGGCACCTTTGCCCTGAGCATGGGCGCACGGCAAAGCATGGGCTTGTTTCTCAGCCCTATGAATACGTCTACCGGCCTTGGCATAGGCAATATCAGTCTGGCATTCGCCTTTGGTCAGTTGTGGTGGGGTTTGACGCAGCCGTTTGCCGGGGCCATTGCCGACAAACTGGGTGCTGGCCGTGTGTTATTCATTGGCCTGATACTGGTGGCACTGGGTACCTTTATCACACCATTAATGACCACCACTGCCGGTTTAATCTTTGCCATTGGCATATTGGCAGCAGGCGGTGCCGGCATGGCCGGGCCAGCTGTGCTGATGGCAGTCGCTACCCGCATGATCCCGGCAGAGAAGCGCGGCCTGGCCACCGGCATCATCAATGCAGGTGGCTCGTTTGGCCAGTTCCTGATGGCGCCGCTGGCAGTATGGCTGATGAGTCTGTACGGCTGGAACAATGCCATGCAGATTCTGGGTCTGGTGGTATTGCTGGCGCTACCCGCTGCTTTTCTGCTGCGTGGCAAACCTGTGCAAAATACAACTGCCGGGCAAGCACCAACCAGCACCAAAGATGCCATCTACAGCGCCCTGAAAAACCCCAGCTACCTGATGCTGGCAGGAGGCTTTTTTGTTTGCGGTTTTCATGTCGCTTTTCTGGCTACACACTTGCCGGGCGTAATCAGCCTGTGCGGCTTGCCGCCAACCTATGGCGCCTGGTCCCTGGGTATATTGGGCCTGTTCAATATTGTTGGCAGTATTTCCATGGGCCTGGCAGTGAGTCGCTGGCGTATGAAATCCCTGCTGTCGCTGTTGTATGCGACACGCGCCCTGGCCATCATCGTGTTTTTGCTGACACCCAAGACTGGCCCCGTCGTACTGGTCTTTGCTGCCGTCATGGGTCTGACTTTCCTGTCCACAGTTCCCCCCACAGCCGGTCTGGTTGCCAAGTTCTTTGGCCCAACGCACATGGCCAGCCTGTTTGGCATCATCATGCTGACGCATCAACTGGGTGGTTTCCTGGGAGTCTGGCTGGGCGGCAAAATATTCGAAGCCAGCGGCAACTTCAACCTGGTCTGGTATATCGATGTAACCCTGGCTGTCGGTGCTGCCCTGATACATCTGCCGATCAAGGAAAAACAACTACAATTACAGGCGGCATAAGTCAAAAAGAGAGGCTGATGAATGGTGATAAATGTTAAAGAGCACTGATAAAGCATGAAGTCACCAACAGCCTTCTCCTGAATTGCAAAGATACTTGATGACATCTGTCATCAAGTATCGGGCATAAAGAAATAAGCCTTCAAAACAATGCAATAAGGCATCATTAGCAGTACTTGCGCTCTGTAAGAGTAATTTTACGCATTGATAACCACATTTACTTATATTCAACATGCGCCATACCGACCAGCAGATGTAACAGTTGTCATTTCATTGACATTTTCCTTGACGCTGCAAAGCGCACTTGCGTACACTCTCACGATCCTGCAATCCACGTTGACCATGGTCGATCAGACACGCTATTGCCTATGAAACGATTCCCCCTACGCTCTTCATCCCTGTTTGCTGCCGCGCTACTAAGCTATGTTGCGCCACAAATCTGCCTGGCTGAAACACCCCCTGCATTCGCACTGGCATCTGCACCGGAAACCATTGCTCCCGTACCGACAATAACTACACCACCCGCCACTGCCCCGGAAATAAGCTTGCCCACACCAATGGCTGCACAAATAGCCACGGATACAGGCACGCTAGAATATACGGAAAAAACTGGCGATTTGTGGAACAGAATACGTACCGGCTATGCAATACCTGACCTGGAAAATCAACTGGTCAGCAATCAACTGGCCTGGTATAGCACCCGCACCGACTATATATTGCGCACCGTGCAGCGCGGCTCACGCTACCTCTTTCATGTGGTCGAAGAACTGGAAAAGCGTGGTATGCCCACCGAACTGGCGCTGCTGCCCTTCATTGAATCCGCTTTTAATCCGCAAGCCATCTCCACTGCCAAGGCCACGGGCATGTGGCAGTTTATGGCGGCAACGGGACGTGATTTCAATCTGAAGCAAACCATGTTCAAGGATGACAGGCGCGGTGTGCTGGATTCCACCGATGCTGCCCTGAATTATCTGGAAAAACTGTACGGCATGTTTGGCGACTGGCAACTGGCGCTGGCGGCCTACAACTGGGGAGAAGGCTCGGTACAGCGCGCCATCAAGAAACAGCAGGCTGCCGGCTTGCCTATCGACTTCCAGAGCCTGTCGGTACACATGCCGAACGAGACCAGGAATTACCTGCCAAAATTACAAGCAGTCAAAAACATCATCGGCCACCCGGAACAATTCAGTCTGGCCCTGCCCAAGCTGGACAACCAGCCTTACTTTGTCACGATAGAAAAAACCAGGGACATTGACGTGCGCGTAGCCGCGCAACTGGCAGAATTGCCGCTGGATGAATTTACGGCATTGAATCCGCAATTCAACCGCCCTGTGATTACCGGCGACAGCAATACCAAGATCCTGCTGCCGACTGACAATGCAGCACTGTTCAGGGCCAATCTGAGCAAATGGCAAGGCCCTCTGTCTACCTGGTCTGCCCATACGGTACAAAAAACCGAACGCATTGAATCACTGGCAGGCAAACTGGGACTGAAACCAGAACTGCTCAGGGAAGTTAACCTGATCCCGGCAAAAATGATGGTGAAAGCAGGTTCCACCCTGCTGGTACCAAAATCAAGCAAGGTGCCAGACAATGATATCTCGCTGGAAATCGCTGAAAAAGCCCAGCTGATCATGGAAAAAACTTCTACCCGTCAGGTCAGCTACAAAGTAGGCAAGCACGATAACCTGGCTGCCATCGCCAAGCGCTATCGCGTCAGCATTGCCGACCTGAAGTCATGGAACAACCTTAAGCGCGAGAATGTTGCTCACGGCCAGACTTTGCGTGTGCAGGTACCATTTGTGACCCAGGTAAGCCAGCATACCCCGCTGGCCACCCGCCATACTGCGGCAGCACCCAGGGTCGTACACCGCTCTGCTGCCCCGGCACGCAGCAGTGGCAAATCATTGATCGCACATCTCAAGAACAGCCGCAAGAAGCATAGCTAGAATTCCTTACTACAGATCTCTGCTAGTGAAATGAGATTTGGCCAACCAGTAATGCACCGCTTTCTGCACGTCAACACCTTGAAAGCGGCAGCTACTACTGACCCTGACCTTACAAGCTGAAATCACAGATATAAAAAAAGGTGCCACAGGCACCTTTTTTTACGCTGATGGTACTGATGTTTCAGCACCATCCCCAATCACTTTGACTTATTTCATAGACTGATTGGCGTAAATAACCCAGTAACGTGCCAGATCTGCCGTGCCATCTGTGCCACGTACTGTTTTCAACATCTTGACCGCAGCGGATTTTTTACCCGCCTGAATGTAGGCCACGCCCAAATGCAATTTGGCGTCGTCTTCATGCTTCAGATTGTCTTTGGCAATGCCCTCTTCCATCATACCAAGGCCTTTGTCAAACTTGCCTGCTGCCACGTAGTTGTAGCCGATATTGATCAGACCCAGGCCATCCTTGGCTTTCTTGGCTTCATCTTCATTGGCTGCACTGGCCTTGTTGGCATCGTCCTGCGCCTTGGTTGCCATGTCACGCAAACGCTTGTGACGATCCGCATCCTTGCCTTCACCCAATACACCAGCCTTGTAGCCAGCATCAATAATCTTTGTTGCTTCCGCCGGGAAACCAGCCTGGATAGCAAACAGAGACATATCCATGTAGTCGGCAGTTTTGGTGATCTGACCCAGAGCCAGTTTCAGGCGCATCAGATCCAGTTTCAGACGCTCAGAATAGCCTGGTTGTTTCTGCATATTGTTCAGCAGGTTGACCCAGTATTCTTTCTTGCCATGGAAGGACACCATTTTTTCCAGCGCGCTGGAATAAGTGGCCATGTCCTTGTTCTTCAATGCATCATTGGACAGGTATTCCAGATTGGTCAGGCTTGGCGTACGGCCAGCTTTTTCATCCGCCGCCAGTTCTGCCTTGATTTCTTTCATGGCCTTGGCGCTATCACCACTTTGTGACATCGCCTGGATCAGGTAAGGACGCAGGGAAGAGTCAGTACCGCCATCTGCATAATAGCGGTTATACCACTGGGCAGCTTTTGAGTAATTGCCTGATTTGAAATAGGCATTTGCCAGCACCTGTATCATCTGCAACTGCTCTTTGCCTGGCAATTTATTGGCAGAAATAATCGTCTCGGCAGAACGGATAACCGAATCATTGTCGCCAGCTGCAGAAGCAATCGACAGGCGCATGCGCTCTATCGTGAAATTTTCATTGACTGACTTGCCACCAACGCTGTCCGCTTCATGAATCTTGGACAAAGCATCCCTGTATTTCTTCGCTCTGTACAACTCACCAGCCGCCTGGACGATACGACCGATTTCAGGACGCATGGATTCCTGAGCAAAGGCTTGGTTTGCTGCAATATTAGTTAATTCCGGAGCGGCGGCAAAGCCAATAGCTGCAATCAATACAGCGATACGAGACAAGCGAAGTTGCTTCATATGTTGATCTCTCAATCAATAAATTTAATAAACTTTGGGATTGCAGCCTCAGAAAAACCTGGGCTCAACCCGTGAATATGAAAAATGGCAGGGAAGCCCCCTGCCAATTTTCTATCATACCTTAAGAACTCAGCATTGATGCGCCGAAATCGTCTTGAAATGAATATTTGTCATTTCAGGAATTGTTCATTCCCGACCATACCGATCTTGGTCACACCCAGACGCTGCGCTGCTGCCATCACTGCGGCTACCGATTTATACGGTACCACAGCCACCGGACGCAAATGCACCTCTGGCTGATCTGGCGATGTTGCTACTGCCTGCAGCTTGACTTCCAGTTCATTCTGGTTGACTGCCACACCATCCCACAATACCGTACCGTCAAAGTCCACGTCGATATTCACGACGACAGGCTCTTTCAGTTGCTGTGGCGGCGTGCCTGTCGGCATGTTCAGATTGATCGCATGGTTCTGGATAGGAATGGTAATAATCAACATAATGATCAATACCAGCATGACGTCAATCAATGGCGTCATGTTCATTTCTATCATTACTTCCGGATCAGCCGAAGCACCGCCGGAACCTATTTGCATACCCATAATGCTTCCTTTATGAATCACTTATTCACATCACGAATGATTCGGAATCTGAATAAAAAATCAAACTTCAAGACCTGAAATCTTTACCACAGAGACACAGAGTCACAGAGGAAAAACAAGAGATGAGAATCAGATTACTTGACAGTATTCGCTTCTCTCTTCTCTATCTTCTCCAGAATTTCTCTTTGCCCTTCTCTGTGTCTCTGTGTTGAGAGGTCTCAGGCCTTTATCGAATTGCTTGTAGTTCCGCTTGGTTCCGCTTAATTACGTGCAGGCGGTTCAATCACGAAGCCTACCTTGGCGATACCTGCCCGCTGTGCTGTCAAGATGCTCTTGCCAATAAATTCATAGCGGGTGTTCTGATCACCACGGATGTGCAACTCAGGTTGCGGTACCTTCACCGCTTCCACTTTCAATTTCTCAAACAGATCATCCGTGCCACCCAGTGGACGCATGCTGCCGTTCCAGTACAGGTCACCATCCTTGTTCACGGACAAGGTGATGTTTTCCGGTTTGGTCTTGTAAATGACGTTTGTTTCTGCCGGCAGTTTGAGCTTGACCGTATCTGTAATCACCGGGGTGGTGATCAGGAAGATGATCAGCAAAACCAGCATGACGTCGACCAGCGGGGTGGTGTTGATGGTGCTGTTGACTTCGTCTTCGCCATCACCATCATTGCCAATTGCCATTGCCATAATGTGTTCTCTTTCAGATTTCACGCCGGACTATTCTCATAGCCCGGCCAAATGCTTTTGCAGAAGTGCTGAGGAAGCGTAGCGAGCGGCGCTAGTTTTAGTTAAGAAGCGCAACCGTACGCAGGTACGGTGAGCATCGCAGACTAAAAATCGCGTCGCGCAGTAGCTTCATCAGTGCTTCATTTTTTTGCTGCTGTTTTGCCCATGTTACCGGACAATACTACAGAGTGCAGGTCAGCGGAGAACGCACGGACTTCTTCCATGGCGCTCTTGTTGCGACGTACCAGGAAGTTGTAACCCAGAACCGCAGGAACAGCTACTGCCAGACCGATCGCCGTCATGATCAGCGCTTCACCCACTGGGCCCGCTACTTTGTCGATCGATGCCTGACCGGACATACCGATGGCTGTCAGCGCATGGTAAATACCCCATACTGTACCGAACAGACCAACGAACGGTGCTGTAGAACCCACTGTCGCCAGGAAGGCCAGACCATCTTGCAGACGGCTTTGAACTTTATCAACAGCGCGCTGGATGGACATGGATACCCAGGTATTCAAGTCGATTTGTTCCAGCAGTGCGCCTTCATGGTGTTCTGTGGCTTTGATGCCAGAGTCAGCGATGAAGCGGAATGGGCTGCCTTCTTTCAGGGAAGAAGCACCTGCTTGTACAGAGGCTGCTTTCCAGAATTTGGCACGGGCATCGGTTGCCTGGCCAGACAGTTTGACCTGGTCGATGATTTTGGTGATGAGGATGTACCAGCTGCCCATGGACATGATGACCATGATGATCAGTGTGCCTTTGGCGACGAAGTCACCAGTTTTCCAGAGTGCGTCGAGACCGTATGGGTTTTCAACCATTTCTTTGGCTGGAGCAGCAGCTGCAGGAGCGCCAGCATCCGCTGGGGCAGGTGCTGGCGCAGCAGCGTCAGCGGCAGGGGCGGCAGCTGGTGCAGAAGCAGCAGCGGAGGCGGATTCCTGTGCGGATACAGGTGCGACGGCAACAGCGGCTGTCAGGGCCAGGAGGGTGGCAGCCAGGAATGCGGAGAAACGGGTTTTCATTGAGGTGCTTCCTTTTAACAAAATAAGGTTGGTGTTGCTTACTGCTGTTTTTATGTGGAACTTGGTTTATTTGTTACGACTACTATTTTCTTGCTATCTCTTGCATGGGTAGAGCAGACTGACCAAACGACGGGGGTCTGCTCTTGCCTGAAATCTTACTCCAGCTTCCAGACGTACTGGACTTTGGTCCAGGTCTGTTGCGGTTTGCCATCGACGGTACCTGGCTTGTTTTTGCAGGAACCAGACATCAATTGCGAACGAACTGCATTGTCGAGACCACGGAAGCCACTGGACTTGTCGATCTTGACGTCTGCAACGGAGCCATCGGCACCGATCAGAACGGACAACTGGACAGTACCGGTTTCTTCATTACGCAACGAAGCACGCGGGTATTCCGGTTTGCAACCACCGACGTTGAAGTCGATCACACCAGGAACTGTTACCGGACCGGTGGACTTGGCTTCAGCAACTGGGGCTGGCTGGGCCGGACCCTTTGGCATGACCGGATTCTCTGGCTTGACGTTGGACACGGCAGAGATGGTCGGCTGTTGCTGTACTGGCTGCTGCACCTGAACTTCCGGTGGCGGAATGAACGGTGGTGGCGGTGCCAGCAGTTTCGGTGGCGGCGGTGGTGGCGTATCCGGTGGTGGTGGCGGTGGTTTCACCTCTTCCACGATCTTCGTTTCCAGCGGCTTGATGACCACTTCCATGGCCTTGCGCGCCAGGCCCGATACCAGTGCATATACCACCAGCACGTGAAATAATATGACCAGCCCTAATCCGATAAATTTCTTTCCCGGCTCTTGCTGGCGATTTGAAAAATCCATTCCTGCTCCTCCACTACCACAAGGTCTACTGTTTGACGCGAGTCAAAACAACTCAAACAAAAAAGTGATTATAAATGCTGTGTATCAATAAAACGCCATACTGACTTAAAACCGCTTATAAATTCATAAGCGGCAGGCTCACCAAAATATAAATCGCGTTTTAACCTAAAACTGACTTATTTAATTTTGCCAGCAGCCATTTTTTGACATCTTCTAAAGCCAAACTGGTCCGACCAGTTATTGACCAAGTAATAAATCTTAATCAATCTATTAAGCCATTTACTTATTCAACACGCCATTCAACACTATTTAACGATGCAGCATAAGCTTATTACGATGCGGCATGGACTTATAACATCACAACATAAGCCCGCAACATCACCTCATTAAATAATAAATTCGTGGTGAATGCGGTGAATAAGAAAGATTATTCTTTTTATTATTCAAACAATTTCCAGCAAAACTGCGCGGCAATTATGCCTGCTCTTCTTGCTAATTCGCTTCATTTTTTAAAATGAAAACGATTTTGCAATAACGGGGAAAAATGAAAATTTACCCGTCAAAAAATTTTCCGAAGGCGCATAAAACCACTTATGCCGAGAAACTGTCAAGCGCTTTACCAATTCGTCGGGCAAAAAAACAACATGGCGCATTTTGCCAAAAAATTCCTCATATAGGAAACCTAATTTCTTGTGCTATGCAGCATAAAAATGGTGCGAGCCAGTTTACAGACTGCGCTCTCCATCGATAAATTTGCCTGCGACGTTACGCACCAAAATTAAATTTTTTTTGGCATGTTTTTTGCGATCAAAACTACCTAAAGTTGTGTCAGCAGTTTTCATTTTCATTACGCACAGCAACATGACTCTACTCAAAATGGTGCATTTTTTTAACTCTTTGAGCGTAATCAAGCCCCGTTGAAAGGATATTGCCCATTTATGGTGCCGCACTTGAAATAAAAATTTTCGCGACATGCGCCTGAGCAGGAAGACTTACGTTATGGTTACGGCTTTTTAAACCTTTCCACCCTACCAGGGATAAGTAGAAACAATGCAGTGCAAGCTGTCCTGAACCTGTGATGTCGGCACTACTGAGACATCCACATGCGCAGAGGCAAACACCGATATGTTTCACGATCATAACGATATCCGGAAAACGGATAAGTGATCGCTACCTCCCTGGAAATGAATGTCGAATAAGAGGTATGTGATATGCCAGACCCAGTCAAGAATTTGTGTTCTGCCCTTGCTTTGTTTTTCGCTGCAACTGTCGCACCATCTGTGCAGGCAGCTAATCCAGCAGATGCAGGCAAGATAGTCAGGCAAGCTTTTGAAGCAGCCGATGATGGCTTCGACATGGCGAAAACACAAAATTTTTACTCTGGCTGGGTCAGTGAAGCGATCTTCGAGCCGCTGCTCAGTTATGACTATCTGTCACGCCCTGCCCGCCTCATACCATTGACAGCCGAAGCCATGCCCGAAATCAGCGACCAGGGCAAAGTGTTCGTGTTCAAGATCAAGTCTGGCATTTTCTTTTCGCCCGACCCCGCCTTCAAGGACAAGAAACATGAATTGACCGCGCAAGATTACGTGTACACCTTTAAACGCTTGCTCGATCCGGTCAACCGTTCACCGAACGCCAGTTTTATCGAAGGCAAGATAGTTGGTCTCGACGATGTCGCCGCAAAAGCCAAGAAGACAGGCAAGTTTGATTACGACACCCCCGTCGCCGGCCTGAAGGCAATCGACAAATATACGTTGCGGGTTGAACTGAAGGCAACCGATTACAACTTCCTGTACGTGGTTGCCTATGGTGGCTTTGGTGCCGTGGCCCGCGAAGTCATCGAAGCCTACGGCGACCAGACCGGCCTGCATCCCGTGGGTACCGGCCCCTATATGGTAGAAAAATATATGCCGCGCAGCAAAATTCTGCTGACGGCCAATCCTGAATTTCGTGGATACATCTGGGATTTCAAATCAACCGGCAGCGCCCGTGACGAAGAGATCGTCAAGCAGATGAAGGGCAAGAAAATGCCTCAGGTCGGCAAGGTCGATATCAGCATCATAGAAGAAGAACAATCACGCTGGCTGGCATTTCAGGACAAGCAACTGGATATCGACAAGCTGCCACAAAGTGCTGCGACCGCTGCACTGGATGGCGCAGCACTGAAACCAGAATTGAAGGCCCAGGGCATCAAGATGGACAGGGTGACGGATGCCGGTATCGTTTTCACGATTTTCAATATGCGTGACCCGGTCGTCGGTGGCTATACCAAGGAAAAAATTGCCCTGCGCCGCGCCGTAGGCATGGCCTACAGTTATGAAGATGAGATTACCCAGATGCGTCTGGGACAGGCTGTGCGATCAGAGATGATCATCCCCAAAGATGTAGTCGGCTATGACCCGGCTTACCGCAGTAGCCTGGCCTATGACATCAGCCTGGCAAATAAACTGCTCGACCATTTCGGCTACAAACGTGGTCCTGATGGTTACAGAAACAATCCCGACGGTAGTTCACTCACTCTTAAAAAAACCGTGGAACCGGCTGCCATCTACAAGGTACAGTCAGAAATCTATAAACGTGGGCTGGACCGTATTGGTATTCGCATAGAATTCCCGGTCAGTAATTTCGCTGACAATCTGAAAGCTGCATCTGCCTGCAAATTAAACATGTGGGGCGGTGCCTGGAATGCCGACTTCCCTGATGGCGAAAACTTCCTGCAATTGCTGTACGGCCCCAAAGCCGGCGCTGGCAACCACGCCTGCTATGAATCACCTGCCTATGATGCACTGTTCCGCAAAGCGGTATCCCTGCCGCTGGGTGAAGAGCGCAATAAAGTATACGCACAGATGAATCGCCAGGTGGAAGCCGATACACCCTGGATCGTACATACATCACGCATCCGCAGCTGGCTGTATCGCCCGTGGATTGTGGGTTACAAAAAACACCCGATATTACATTCCGACTGGGCTTTCATTGATGTCGAAAAACATTAAGAACCTGTTTACTGTCTTTCAAGTCCGTCATCACCATTAGCCATCACACCGTTTTACCAAGCAGGAGAATCTGTCTATGAAGTTACCTCATCCGTTTCAGCGCGACAAATCAGCGCGCACGCTAAGCAGAACGGGCATGGCATTGTGCCTTGCCCTGGCTGGCCTCATCTCATCTGCCCTGCCCTTGCAGGCACTTGCCGCCAAGCCCGAGTTTGCTGATCCGGATAAAGTATTAAGGACCATCTTCCCCGTTGCAGAAACCGGTTTTGACCCTGCGGCAACCCGTGACTTATATTCAAACGCCATCAATGAAGCGATTTTTGAACGTCTGTTCACCTATGATTACCTGGCCAGCCCCGCAAAAATCATTCCTGAAGCAGCGGAAAGCATGCCTGAGATTTCTGCGGACGGCAAAACCTACACCATCAAGTTAAAAAAAGGCATTTACTTCACACCGGACGCGGCTTTCAATGGAAAAAAACGTGAGCTGACGGTCGATGATTATGTGTATTCCTTCAAGCGCATCATGGATCCGAAAATCGCCTCCAGCCATGTATGGCTGTTAGAGGACAAGATCACAGGTCTGGATCAACTGGCTGCGCAGGCAAAAAAATCTGGCAAGTTCGATTACTCTGCCAAAGTGCCCGGCCTGGAAGTCATCGACAAATATACCCTGCGCATCCATCTGACCCGCCCGGACTTTAACCTGCCCATGATATTGGCCTACACCGCCATGTCCGCCGTAGCACGTGAGGTCATAGAAAAATACCAGGACGTGCAGGGTGCTGCCATGGCAAACCCGGTAGGTACCGGCGCTTTCAAACTGATTGAATGGGTGCGCGGATCAAAAATGGTGCTGGATGCGAATCCGGATTATCACACCAATATATGGGATTTCCAGCCCAGTTCCGACCCGAATGACCAAAAGATCATCGCGGCGATGAAAGGCAAGCGCATGCCGCAAATTGGGCGCGTCATCGTCAATGTGATACTGGAAGACCAATCTCGCCTGCTGGCATTCCAGAAAGATGAAATTGATTTGTTCCAGCTCTATGGCGGCCTGGCACCTCAAGTGCTGAACGGCCCGGATTTGAAACCTGAACTTGTCAAACGTGGCATACAGATGTCACGCATCGTTGACCCCGAACTGACTGTCTACTACTGGAATATGCAAGACCCGGTCTTTGGTGGCTTGAGCAAGGAAAAGATCGCCCTGCGTCGCGCAATGGCCATGGCACATAATGTGGAAGAAGAAATACGCATCGTCGACAATGGTCATGCGATACCGCTGCAATATCCCATTCCGCCTGGCGTGGTGGGACATGATCCGAATTACAAGAGCAGCATCCAGTACAACCCTGCCGCCGCCAATGCCTTGCTGGACAAATTCGGCTACAAAAAAGACAAGGATGGTTACCGCACCATGCCCGATGGCAGTCCGCTAGAGATTGTCCACACTGCCCAGACCGAATCACGTGGCCATTTGCAGGCCGAGGTCTGGAAAAAATCCTATGACGGCATAGGCATCAGGATGCGCGCTGAATTCCGCCCTTTTGCTGAAATCCTGAAAGCAGAAAAGCAATGTCAGTTAATGCAGCGCATTTCACCCTGGATAGCCGATTACCCGGACGGTGACAACTTCATGCAATTGTTTTACGGTAAAAACATACACATGAATAATAATGGCTGCGTCACAATCCCTGAATATGACAAACTGTATGAACAATCACAAAAACTGGCACCAGGGCCGGAGCGTGATCTGCTGTACCACAAGATGACACGCATCATGGAACTGTATGCTGCCCAACGTCTGGGGTATGCCCGCCACCGCATGATGCTGGCACAACCACGCGTAGTAGGTTACAAAAAGCACCCCATCATGCATATAGAGTGGATGCAGATTGACATCGACCAAAATAAATAAACAAAAAATGAGCCGCAGACTAACTGAAATTTGAAAACCGAAAGACAAACATGACCGCTTATATTCTGCGCCGCTTATGGCAGATGGCACCAACGATGCTGGGTGTCATCCTGCTGGTGTTTTTCCTGTTTAACTGGGTGGGTGGCGACCCCGCCTACATCCTTGCTGGCAAGATGTCGAATGCCGAACAGATTGCCAATATCCGTACCCAACTGGGCATAGACCAGCCCTATTACGTGCAGTTGTGGATTTTCATTAAACAGATCGTCACCTTCAACTTCGGCAATAGCTGGAGTACCGGTGAAGCCGTATCGTCCATCATAGGCACACGCTTAGGGCCTTCGCTAACAGTGCTGATACCGCTGACCATCATCGAAACCCTGATCGCGATTGCGCTGGCGCTGGCAATTGCCTTCAAGCGTGGCTCGCTGACAGACCGTGGCGTGATGATCGCCTGTACCGTTGGTATGTCGGTCAGTATCCTGGTCTACATCATCGTTGGTCAGTATTTCTTTGCTTATAAACTGGGCATGTTCCCGGTACAGGGCTGGGGTAATCATTTCGCCGAAAACCTGTTCAAGTATTCCGCACTGCCTATCCTGATTGCCCTGGCCGTGGGCGTGGCACCAAATCTGCGCCTGTTCCGCACCTTTGTGCTGGATGAAGTGAACCAGGATTATGTGCGTACCGCCCGCGCCAAAGGCGTGACCGAAAGCCGCGTGAAATGGGTGCATGTCTTGCGCAATGCATCGATACCCATCATCACCCACGTCATGTCCAACCTGCCAGCCTTGCTGATTGGTGCCTTCCTGATTGAGCGTTTCTTTTCGATTCCCGGCATAGGCCGCGAAGTGATCCTGGCAGTGGAACGCAGTGACTTCCCCGTGATTAAAGCCATCACCGTCTATGTTGCTGCCGCCACCATGTTCTTTAATTTGTTGACCGATCTGTTGTACCAGGCGGTTGATCCACGCGTACAGTTGAAATAAGGATCATTCATGAGCACGACTACAACAAATCCATCTGTTCAAACTGTATCACCCGGGCTATGGGCGCTGGCATGGCGCCGCTTGCGCGCCGACAAGGTCGCCATGATTGCCATGGGGATAGTGATTGCCTTTTTAATTGCGCTGGTATTGTCTGCCACCGGCGTTATCGCCTCTGACTGGGAGCAGGAAAGCGGTGTCAGTTACGCGCCACCAGGCTTTGTCGGTGCAGATACAGGCACGGTCACCAAGGCTGAAGTTGAAGCACCGCCGCCAGAAAATCCATTGGATCCGCTGGCCGACATCATCCGCGAATTGCGCAAGCAACCCGATGCTGATCAGGCCGTCATCGTCAATGATTATGGCATCCCTGATCCGCTGGCAAAGGAAATGGCAGAAATCCGCACCGAGCTGGCCAAGTCCGGCAAAGCCGTCGTGGGTGAACGTCTGACCACCCTGCCCTTTGGCGCTGACAAGTGGGGACATGACATCATCAAGAAAACCATCAAGGGTGCAGAGACTTCCATCGTGGTTGGCCTGGTTGCTGCCTTCCTGGCAACCCTGCTGGGCACCATCTTTGGCGCACTGGCTGGTTACTTTGGCGGCAAAGTCGATGACTTTTTCAACTGGTTCTATAGCATCTTCACCTCCATCCCTTACCTGCTGCTGATACTTTCGGTTGCTGCGGTATTGCAGCAAAAGGGCGTGACCACCATCATCCTGATCCTGGCTTTCACTGGCTGGACTGGGCCTTTCCGCCTGATCCGTGCTGAATACATGAAACACAAGGCGCGTGAATATGTATGGGCCGCAGATGCCATTGGTGCTTCGCACTGGCGCAAGATGTTCGTGCATATCTTCCCGAATGTCAGCCATGTGGCACTGGTACAGGTATCCATCCTTGTTGTCGGCTTCATCAAGTCAGAAGTCATTCTGAGTTTCCTTGGCTTTGGCGTACCGGTTGGTGTGGTGTCCTGGGGCAGTATGCTCAATGAAGCGCAGAATGAATTGATTCTGGGTAAATGGTGGCAACTGGTTGCCGCAACCGCAGCAATGGCCGTGTTGGTAACAGCCTTCTCATTGTTCACCGATGCCTTGCGCGATGCGCTTGACCCCAAGTTGAAATAAGGACAGATCATGAGTCAAGACAACACAAATCAAGCTTTGCTGAAAGTAGAAAATCTGCGCGTGTCTTTCCGCGTCAATAAAAAAGATAGCGTGGAAACGGTCAAGGGTATTTCCTTTGAAATCCCACGCAATTCCACCGTTGCCCTGGTGGGTGAATCCGGCAGCGGTAAATCGGTCAGCTCACTCGCCGTCATGGGCTTGCTGCCGCCAGATACATCCAGCATTGCTGCTGACAGCAAAATCATTTTTGAAGGCCGCAGCTTGCTGGAACTCAGCATCGCTGAAAGGCGTGACCTGTGCGGCAAGGAAATCTCCATGATTTTCCAGGAGCCGATGACCTCGCTGAACCCAGTGTTTACCGTTGGTTTCCAGATCGCCGAAGTCTTGCGCCTGCACATGGGCATGGATGCCAAACAAGCCCGCAAGCGCGCCATAGAATTACTGGAAGAAGTCGGCATTCCCGATCCAAAAAACAAGATCGATGCCTACCCTAGCCAGATGTCTGGCGGGCAACAACAAAGGGTGATGATCGCCATGGCGATCGCCTGCGAACCCAAATTACTGATCGCCGATGAACCGACCACTGCTCTCGACGTCACCATACAAAAGCAGATCATCGACCTGATTGATGCTTTGCGTATAAAACACAAGATGTCAGTATTGTTCATTACCCATGACCTGGCACTGGTCGGTGAAATTGCTGACCACGTCATCGTCATGCGTAATGGCGAAATCCGCGAGGCAGGCACGGTAGAGCAAATCTTTGAAAGTCCCAAAGACACCTACACCCAGGCCCTGCTGCACTGCCGCCCTACCCTGGATACCCGCCCCTGGCGCTTGCCGGTCATTGCCGATTTCATGAACAACAATGGCGCTCTGGCTGATCAGAAACAGCGCCCGCGTGGCCTTAAAGGCGACGAAGAGATCGTGCTTGAAGTCAAAGACCTGGGTAAAAGTTTTTACTCGCGCGAAGGTTTCTTTGGCAAAAAAGAATTCAAGGCGGTTGAAGGTGTATCTTTCAAACTGGCGCGTGGCAAGACCCTGGGCGTGGTGGGTGAATCAGGCTCTGGCAAGACCACGGTTGGCCTGACACTGATGCGCCTGCATCAGGCTACGTCTGGTCAGGCCCTGTTTGAAGGCAAGGATATTCTGTCCATGTCGAACAAGGAATTTCATCACTATAAACGCCGCATACAAATCATCTTCCAGAACCCGTATGCCTCGCTGAATCCACGTTTCACCGTGGGACAGATTCTGATGGAACCCATGCATATCCATAACATCGGCGCCAACGACAGCGAACGTTCCGCCATGGCGTATCAGTTGCTGGAAAAAGTTGGCCTGCCCACTATCGCCTTCCATCGCTATCCGCATGAATTTTCTGGTGGTCAGCGCCAGCGTATCGCCATTGCGCGCTGCCTGACGATGAAGCCAGAAGTACTGGTCTGCGATGAATCGGTATCTGCACTGGATGTATCGGTACAGGCACAGGTGCTGAACCTGCTACAGGATTTGCAGGAAGAATTTGGCCTGTCCTACATCTTCATCTCGCATGATCTGGCTGTCGTTAAATACATTGCCGACCAGGTCATGGTGATGAACAAAGGCAAGGTAGTAGAACTGGCCAATTCGGATGACCTGTATCTGAACCCGACCCAGGCATATACCAGGACGTTGCTGAATGCCATACCCAAGGGTCTGCAACACTAAGTTTTGACAATGCTTTGCCCTGATCAAACAGGGCAGAGCCTGATTTACAACAACCATCTCCCTCCGTTCCATATTTCCCATGCAAGACCAGCTCATCGTCCTACTGCTTGCCCATCAGCCAGCGGATGCTACCGAAACCGGGCATCTGCAAAAGACGCTGGACTTTGTCACCCATACCAAGGCATGTAGCAGTCGCCAGACGCTGGCAGGCCATGTGACGGCATCAGCATGGATTCTGTCACCAGATGGACAGGCAGCCTTGCTCACACATCACAAGAAATTGAATCGCTGGTTGCAACTGGGCGGGCATGTGGATGATGGCGACATTAGCATACAGGCTGCCGCCACACGCGAAGCACGAGAAGAAAGCGGCATCCAGGATTTGCAATTGCTGCACGCAACATTGTTTGACGTCGATGCACATGCCATCCCGGCCAGACACAATGAACCTGGCCATTATCATTACGACTTGCGCTTTCTGTTTCAGGCACTGCATCTTGATTTTTGCGTCAGCGATGAGTCGCATGATCTGGCATGGGTACCGCTGTCAACGCTGGTAAGCGACGATAACAATGCATCGGTCAGCCGTATGGCGAAGAAAACCCTTAAAAATAGCAGCTGAAACAAAACTGCGATAGCATGCATCACTCAAGCAATTCCACACTTTCTCGCTAAATCGGTGCGCGTGGCGCACCCTACGAATCACCTGAATAGCGGCCACAGCGTAGGATGCGCCGCGCGCACCGTTTCACATTACGCGATACCAATATGCGGAAATAACACCTCCCTTTCCTATTATTAAACATATCGTTTACCAAATAAAAAAACACCCTTTTTGATCCTGGTCACATCTCATAACATTTATCTTTTTGACCAAAATTACAAACACTGGCAAGATGACCGTATTGACGTGGGCCTGCGCCTGCTCTTCTCGCGCTTCTCACCTGCACATAAGACGGAGTCCCTATTGGATGCTTTGAAAAGTTTGTTTCTGGAATTGATGCCTGCGGTGGATTTTTGTTCCATGCGGGTTGTTGACGAACGCAGCGAAGAACTGCTGGTCAGGCAAAACATTTTGCAACCCCTGCATAGCCGCCGCAGCTATGGTGCCATGCTGACGGTCATCCATCAGGGTGGTTACGGTTATGCTGCCACCAGTGATCTGTCGCGTCATGGCTTGCATGCCGCACTGCAACGAGCCGCTGAATGGGCCGCCATCAGTGCCGGCAAGGCAGTGACCGATTTCAGCCAGATCAAACAATCGTCCGTAGTGGGCAGTTATGAAAGTCCGGCTGGTGGCCACTGGAAGCGCAAGGATTTAATCGCCCTGCTGATGCAGGAATCAGCAGACTGCCAGATCAGCCCGCTCATCGTAGACTGGAGTGCGTCTATCGGCATGGTGACGACAAAGCAATTATTTGTCAGTAGTGCTGGCGCGAATATCCGCCAGCATTTCAATTATCTGATCCCCAATCTCAGCGTCACTGCAAATGAAGGGGTAGAAACCCAGACACGCAGCCTGGGTGGCCAGTACAACGGCTTTTGCCGTCAGGGTGGCATGGAAGTCTTGCAGCAAGCCGGTTTTTATGGGGCGGGCAAGCGCGTTGCCGCAGAAGCACTGGCCTTGCTGCATGCACCGAACTGCCCCAGTGGCAGTATGGATCTGTTGCTGATGCCAGAACAGATGATGTTGCAAATCCATGAATCTATCGGTCATCCGCTGGAGCTTGACCGCATACTGGGCGACGAACGTAATTTCGCCGGCACCAGTTTTGTCACGCCCGACATGTTCGGGCATTTCCGCTATGGTTCGGATTTGCTGAATGTCACCTACGACCCGACCCGCAGCGAACAGTTTGCCAGTTTTGGCTGGGATGATGATGGCAGTGTTGCCGATAAAACCTGGATCATCAAAAACGGCATACTCGAAAAGCCACTGGGCAGTGCCTTGTCGCAAGCCCGTGCCGGCATGGCTGGTGTTGCCAATTCGCGCGCCTGTGACTGGAACCGGCCACCAATAGACCGCATGGCCAATCTGAATATAGAAGCTGGTGACAGCAGCCTGGAAGAAATGATTGCCAGTATTGAATATGGTGTGCTGATGAATACCAATGTGTCCTGGTCCATCGATGATTCACGCAACAAGTTTCAATTTGGTTGTGAATTCGGACAGGTGATACGCAATGGCAAATTGCAGGAACTGGTAAAGAATGCGAATTATCGCGGCATATCAGAAAGCTTCTGGCGCTCGCTGAAAATGGTGGGTAATGACGCTACGCTAGCCGTTATGGGTACGCCATTTTGCGGCAAGGGCGAACCATCGCAAGTCATACGTGTGGGCCATGCATCACCGGCCTGTCTGTTCAGCCAGGTAGAAGTGTTTGGAGGGGAAGCCTGATGCATAGCCATTTTCTTTCCCTGGCCGATCTGGTACAGCAGCAATTGCAGGGCACGGAAATCAGCACTATCTGGTTTTCGGCAGAGTCCAGCGATTTTGTACGCTTCAATCATAGTGCCATCCGCCAGCCTGGCCATGTCTTGCAACAGACTTTGCGCATACAGTTGATACAGGGACAAACCCATGCTGCAAGCAGCTTCAACCTGAGTGGTGATCTGCAAGACGACCATCAGGCGATCAGCCATGCAGTGCAGAATTTACGCGCGCAATTGCCTGATCTGCCAGCCGACCCGCATTTGCTGATTGCCAATACTGTCCACAGCAGCACGCAGATCCTGCCATCTGCCCTGCCGCCAGTGGAAGACATGGTGGCACAGATACTGGCCGCCACAGGCGATGTTGATATGGTGGGCTTGCTGACCACCGGCACGCTGTATCGCGGCTTTGCCAACTCTCTGGGGCAGCGCAACTGGTATGAAAGCAATAACGTCAATTTTGACTGGAGCTTGTTCCATGCTGCGGACAAGGCAGTCAAGTCGAATTACGCCGGGTTTAGCTGGGACAAAGCAGCCTTTCTTGCGGCATTTGAAGATGCCCGTAAAAAACTGGCGCTGCTGGCCAGGCCGCCTGTTACCGTCCCGGCGGGCAACTACCGTGTTTATCTGAGCCCGACGGCTCTGAATGAACTGGTCATGATGCTGAACTGGGGTGGCCTGTCAGAGAAAGCCTTGCGCACCAAATATAGTTCCCTGCGCAGACTGCAATCCGGCGAAGCCAGCCTGCATGTCATGGTGGATATCAGTGAAGATAGCCGCACGGGGCTGGAGCCAGGCTTTCAGGCCCAGGGCTTCATCAAGCCTGAAGTGACCCCGCTGATACAGGCAGGCAAACTGACCGGCAGCATGATTTCACCACGCAGCGCCAAAGAATTTGGCCTGACTGGCAATGGCGCAGGCGAAGATGAATCAGCGCAGTCGCTGGCAATGCGTGCCGGACAGTTGGCCAGAGCTGATGTATTGAAAGAACTGGGAACCGGGATTTACGTCGCCAACCTGTGGTACCTGAATTTTTCTGACCGCGCCACCTGCCGCATCACAGGCATGACGCGTTTCGCCACTTTCTGGGTAGAAAACGGGGAAATCAAGGCCCCGCTGAATGTCATGCGCTTTGATGATTCGCTATTCAAGATACTGGGTGACAATCTGCTGGCATTGACACAGGAAACCGAAGTCATCATGGATGACCGTTCATATGGCGAAAGACATACCGGCGGCGCAGTCTTGCCAGGAGCACTGGTGAAGGAAATGCGGTTTGTGCTGTAATTGTGCGTTGATTCATGAGTTGACTCATGCGTTGATAAGTGAAGCCCATAATTACTATTCAAAATAATAACTTTTGGCTTGATTCAATCAAAATCCGGCGTTTTTCCGGCTGCACACTATGATATAAAGGGGCAAAAGCAATCCAAAGCAGGCCACCCGCCCCATGGGTGGCCAGTTTGAGGCAAACTTAGCATTTGCCCGTTTCGATGAGAGCAACTACAATTCCGACCTGTTGCGGAAAAGGCTGCAATTTACGCATTCCACACAGAGGCCACCACCCCTGATGTAGAAACAACAAGTAACAAAAACCCACAGCGCAATAGAATAAGGCTTTCCACTACGTCAATACGGGAGAGTCTTAAGCATATTGCGGTCATATCTGGAGTCAACATGGCATTTCTGCAAGGCAAAAAAATTCTGATCACCGGTTTGCTGTCCAACCGTTCTATCGCTTACGGCATTGCCCAGGCATGCAAACGCGAAGGCGCTGAACTGGCATTTACCTATGTAGGAGAGCGTTTCAAAGACAGGATCACCGATTTCGCGGCTGAATTTGACAGCAAACTGATCTTTGACTGTGACGTCGCCAGCGACGAACAAATCGAAGCAGTCTTCGCTGACCTGGGCAAATCCTGGGATCAACTCGATGGCCTGGTACACGCAATCGGCTTTGCGCCGCGCGAAGCCATTGCCGGTGAGTTTCTTGATGGTCTCTCCCGCGAAGCCTTCCGCATTGCGCACGATATTTCTGCCTACAGCTTCCCGGCAATGGCAAAAGCCGCCCTGCCGCTGCTGCGCGAAGATTCGGCATTGTTGACCTTGTCTTACCTCGGTGCCATCCGTGCCATCCCGCATTACAACACCATGGGTCTGGCCAAGGCATCGCTGGAAGCGTCTGTCCGTTATCTGGCAGAACATCTGGGTAAAAAAGGCATACGCGTCAATGGTATCTCTGCTGGCCCGATCAAAACCCTGGCCGCCAGCGGCATCAAGGATTTTGGCAAACTGTTGGGCTTCGTTGCAGAACATGCACCGCTGCGTCGCAATGTGACCATCGAAGATGTAGGTAACACTGCCGCCTTCCTGCTGTCGCCATTGGCAAACGGCATTACCGGCGAAATCACCTATGTGGACGGCGGCTTCTCGCACGTCATGGGTTTGAATGCAGATTCTTACGACAAGTAATTAGCTACATCCCCCCTCCCTGACAATACGGGATGCGCCAGTTGCATCCTGTATCCCGTATTGCAGTATGCTTATGGCATGAATTCTTTCCCCATCATGATGTTCAAGACCTGGCAAAGCAAATCCGTTTATCCGTATCGGCTGCTGCTGATCAGCCTTGGCTTTTGCTTGTTGCTGTGCGGCCAAGCCCGTGCTGCTTCATGCAATGATCCCTGGCCAGCCTGGAACAACTTCAAGAAGACTTTTATCGCCGATGATGGCCGGGTGATAGATCACAGCGGCGCACGCAAACCCACCACATCCGAAGGCCAGGCCTATGCCCTGTTCTTTGCGCTGACGGCAAACGACCGGCCCGCCTTCCAGCGCATTTTGACCTGGACCGAAAACAATCTTGCCGCCGGTGACCTGACAGCCCGCCTGCCCGCCTGGCAATGGGGCCAGCGTGAAGACAATAGCTGGGGCATCATCGACAAAAACCCGGCATCTGACGCTGACCTGTGGATAGCCTATGCCCTTGGTCTGGCCGGAGAACAATGGAAAGAGCCACGTTTCAGCGCCTTGTCGAGCTTGCTGGCACAAAGAATCATGAATGAAGAAACCGCAGACCTGCCCGGTCTGGGTCAGACGCTGTTACCTGGCCCCAGCGGTTTCAATTTGCCCGGCAACCAGTGGAAACTGAATGCCAGCTACCTGCCATTGCCACTATTGCGCTGGTTTGAACGCAAGGAAAGTGACGACCGCTGGAAGCGCATGTTGAACTCTGCCACCCGCCTGATCGCAGGCAGCGCCCCCAAGGGCTATGTAGCAGACTGGATTATCTATGACAGCCAGAAAGGTTTCCAGCCAGATACTCAGGGTGCAGAAAAAGGCCAGGGAGGTTATAACGCTATCCGCACCTATCTGTGGGCTGGCATGATGGCTGATAAGGACAGCGAAAAGGCGAACCTGCTGAAACAGCTGCGCCCCATGGCTAATCTGGTGGACAGCAAGGGTTATCCGCCTGAATACATCAACATCCTGACCGGTGAAATCAATGGCCCGGGTTCCAGTGGATTTTCTGCTGCCACCCTGCCTTTCCTGCAGGCGCTGGGCATGCAAAAAACGCTGGTGCAGCAACAACTGCGTTTGCAGGCACAACCCATCAAGCCGGATGCCTATTATGACCAGGTACTGTCACTGTTCGCGCTGGGCTGGCAAGACAAGCGTTTCCGTTTCGATGCCCAGGGTGATGCTGATTTTTACTGGCAACATTTTTGCTGGCGCCTGTTTTAAACACACTGCTGCACAGAACAAAACAGAGTAATAGATAAAAATCTGCGATTACCCCCTCTTTTCAGTTAATTTGCAGTCAATGACTTTACGTCTGAACCCCATCCGCATCCCAAGCTTCCCCTTGAAGGGTAAGGAGCTTTAAACGTAGCAACTTTTTGCAAGCTCTGTGTAAATCCTATTAAAGTTATCGGTAGCAATTTTTAGTACCTTTTGCAGATATTTAACAAAATGGGCTGCATTTTCACTGTAAATCGTGTATAGTCTCGTTTTTTGCATTGCAATATTTCTGTACCGCAGTGATATCAATGTAAAACCAAGTAGCATCGCAAGCCTGTGCATATCCAAGTAGTTGGGATAGTGCATGTAAAAGCCCTCCCGCCTCGCATGTCTGGTTGTAATCCATAGACATCATACCGGCGCAAAGCTTTTGTGCCGAAATTTCATTGTCGTCCCTCGTCGGATTTTCTGTGTTCATTTCGTTTGGTTGGCGCTGCATTGTTGCGCGCGTTCGTTAGCAACGCGCTAATTTATACTGGGACAGAAGCAATCGTTCCGGCAAACATGCTGCGAAACCGGCCTTATCGCCGGTTTGCCAGGCATAGCTGCCGCATTTTGCAAATGCCCTAATTACGAAAGAAATTCATGAGTTTTGAAGCACTAGGTCTCCACGTCAATATCATCCGCGCTCTGACTGATTCCGGCTATACCAAGCCAACTTCGGTACAAGAACAGGCAATCCCTGCCGCGATTGAAGGTCGTGACCTGATGGTCTCATCCCAGACCGGCTCCGGCAAAACTGCCGCTTTCATGCTGCCTGCCTTGCATAAACTGGTCACTGCTGAAGTTGTCAGCTATGACGCTGCCAACAGCAAAACACCTAATCAAGAACGTCAGGCTGCCCGTTCACGTGGCGACAAACCACGTTTTGTTGCTGCAAAACCAAAAATGCTGGTGTTGACACCAACCCGCGAACTGGCTTTGCAAGTAACCACAGCAACCGACAAATACAGCGCTTATTCACGCCGTATCAAGGCCGTGTCCATCCTGGGTGGCATGCCTTATCCTAAACAGATGCAATTGCTGTCCCGCAATCCAGAAATCCTGGTGGCAACACCTGGTCGTCTGATCGACCATATGGAATCCGGCAAGATCGATTTCTCTGAACTGCAAATGCTGGTTCTGGATGAAGCCGACCGCATGCTGGACATGGGTTTCATCGACGATATCGAAAAAATCGTTGCTGCCACACCTCCTACACGTCAAACCATGCTGTTCTCTGCAACACTGGATGGTGTCGTCGGTAACATGGCTAAACGCATCACGACTGAGCCTCTGGTCATCCAGATCGCCGGCTCTGCCAGCAAGCATGAAAATATCCAGCAGCGCGTTCACTTTGTGGATGACCTGTCCCACAAAAACCGTATGCTTGATCACCTTCTGCGCGACGTTACTGTTGACCAGGCTGTTGTCTTCACTGCCACCAAACGTGATGCAGACACCATCGCTGACCGTCTGAACATCGCCGGTTTCGCTGCTGCCGCCCTGCATGGCGACATGCACCAGGGTGCACGTAACCGCACACTGGACGCGTTGCGCCGTGGACAGGTACGTGTACTGGTAGCAACCGACGTTGCTGCTCGTGGTATCGACGTTCCTGCAATTACGCACGTATTCAACTACGATCTGCCGAAGTTCCCGGAAGATTATGTCCACCGTATCGGTCGTACTGGCCGTGCTGGTCGTAAAGGCCTGGCAATTTCCCTGGTGAACCATGCTGAAGGCATGCACGTCAAACGTATCGAGCGCTTCACCAAGCAATTGATACCTGTCGATGTCATCGAAGGTTTTGAACCCAAGAAATCTGCCGCACCGGCACGCTCTGCTGCCCGCAAGCCTAACGGCTGGAAACCAGGCGACACCCGCAAAGCTGGCGGTGGTGGCGGTTACGGCAACAGCAAACCAGGTCAGCGCAGCTTCAGCAAGCCAGCAGCGCCTTCTTCCAGCGGTACCGGCGCAGGTCCACGCAAAGAAGGCAGCGGCGGCTACAAAGGCAATCGCTCCAACGACAGCGGTACACGTCGTACTTTCGGCGATTATTAATTGGAACCACTGTTTAAGTTACTGCGCGACGCCATTTTGAGCCTGTGATGCTCACCGTACCCTGGTACGGTTGCGCTTCTCGACTCAAACTGACACCGCTCGCTACACTTACACAGCGATTCCAAGATTTGTATTTTCATACAAACAGAAGTAACATAGACATTGCTGCATAAGCAATATCACAAAAAAGCGATCACTTTGGTGGTCGCTTTTTTTATACTTATTGGTCCGGCGTATAATCAAGCTTCTGACAAACAGACGATCAATAAAAGCCCATGAGTACAGCTACCGACACCCCAGTCCGCCTTACCTCCTTCTCGCATGGTGGTGGCTGCGGTTGCAAGATTGCGCCGGGCGTACTTGCTGAAATATTAAAAAAATCATCTGGCTTTCCGGTACCAGCGGCGCTGATGGTCGGCATAGAAACCTCGGATGACGCAGCGGTTTACAAACTCAATGACGAGCAGGCGCTGATAGCCACCACCGATTTTTTCATGCCCATCGTGGACGACCCCTTTGATTTTGGTCGTATCGCTGCCACCAATGCCATTTCCGATATCTATGCCATGGGTGGCACCCCCATCATGGCCCTGGCCCTGGTCGGCATGCCCATCAACCAATTGCCACTGGAAGTCATAGGCAAAATTATCCAGGGTGGTGAAGCCATCTGTGCCGAAGCGGGCATCCCTATCGCCGGTGGCCACACCATCGATTCTGTCGAACCGATTTATGGCCTGGTAGTCATGGGCCTGATACACCCATCCAAAGTCAAACGCAATGCCGGTGCCAAAGCCGGTGACAAGCTCATCCTTGGCAAACCGCTGGGAGTAGGCATTTTGTCTGCCGCCCTGAAAAAACAGGTACTCGACAGCACTGGCTTTGACACCATGATCGCCAGCACCACCAAACTCAACAAACCTGGCCAGGCCCTGTCTGACCTTGCCAGCGTACATGCAATGACCGATGTCACCGGCTTTGGCCTGCTCGGCCATTTGCTGGAAGTCTGCCGTGGTTCGGCACTGGGCGCACGCCTGAACATGTCTGCCATACCCTTGCTGGCCAATGTAGAACGGCTGGCAAGAGATGGCTATATAACCGGTGCATCTGCCCGCAACTGGGCCGCCTATGGCGAGTCCGTCATACTGGATGCACAAATCAACCCACCCCAGCAATCTTTATTGACCGACCCACAAACATCCGGTGGACTGCTGGTTGCCTGTGACCCGGCCGCAGTAGAAGATGTGCTGGCAATTTTCCGCCAGGGCGGCTTCTTGGAAGCTGCCGTAATTGGTGATATTGTTACAGGCGAACCGCTGGTGACCGTCCTGCCCTGATTTTTTTGACCTTGCCCCTACTTTTGCACATACCATGAACCAATTAGAACAACTCAAGCAATACACGACCGTTGTTGCCGATACCGGTGATTTCCAGGCAATACAGGCCTATGCACCACGCGATGCGACCACCAATCCATCCCTGATCCTGAAGGCAGTGCAAAAGCCTGAATACCTGCCTTTGCTGGAAAAAGCAGTGAAGGACACCGCAGGCAAATCCATCGATGAAACCATCGATCACCTGCTGATCGCTTTTGGCCTGCAAATCCTCAAAGTCATTCCTGGCCGTGTTTCTACTGAAACCGATGCCCGTCTGTCCTTTGATACCGCCGGCACCGTTGCCAAGGGCCGCCAATTGATCGCCATGTATGAAGCTGCCGGCATCCCGCGCGACCGCATCCTGATCAAGATTGCCTCGACCTGGGAAGGCATCCGTGCGGCTGAAGTACTGGAAAAAGAAGGCATACGCTGCAATATGACCCTGCTGTTCAGCCTTGCCCAGGCGATAGCCTGTGCCGAAGCTGGCGCGCAACTGATCTCCCCTTTCGTTGGCCGTATCTATGACTGGTACAAAAACAAGACTGGCCAGGAAATCTTTGGTGCCGATGACCCTGGTGTCCTGTCCGTCAAGAAAATCTATACCTACTACCGCAAGTTTGGCTACAACACCGAAGTCATGGGTGCCAGCTTCCGCAATACCTCACAAATCCTGGAACTGGCTGGCTGCGACTTGCTGACCATCAGCCCTGATCTTTTGCAAAAACTCAGCGACAGCACTAGCAATGTCACGCAAAAACTGAGCAAGGAACTGGCAGCTTCTTCTGACCTGCAAAAAGTCAGCATGGATGAAAAAACCTTCCGCCTTGACTTGAACGAAGACGCCATGGCGACAGAAAAACTGTCCGAAGGCATACGCGCCTTCTGTGCCGATACCGTCAAGCTGGAAAAGATGATTGCCGCAATGCGTTGAACTGATTGCGTCTGACGGGTTATGATGAGAGGGCAGATTTATTCTGCCCTCTCTTATTTTAAATGACGTTAACATGAAAAAGCAGCTAGACATCGCAAACTGGAACCGGCGCGAGCATTTCGCCTTTTTTTCGCAAATGGATGAACCCTTCCACGGCCTGAACCTGAATGTGGATTGCACCTGGGCTTATCAGCATTGCAAAGATGAGCAACATTCTTTTTTCCTGTTTTATCTGCATCAGATACTGCGCGCCATCATGCACACGGATGCGATGCGTTACCGTATAAAAGATGGCAAGGTATTTGACTACGAAGTCATACATGCGAATGCCACCGTGCAACGCGCCGACCATACTTTCGGTTTTTGTCCTATCTATTACGAAGAAGATTTTGCCAGCTTTGCCGCCGGTGCCAACATCGCCATGGATAAAATCAAGAATAGCAGCGGCCTTTGTTTTAATGATGAATGCGCGCGTGATGACGTCATCCATTTTTCTGCCATACCCTGGATCAGCTTTACCGGCCTGACCCATGCACGGCAATATGACCGCAAGGACAGCGTGCCCAAAATTTCCGTTGGCAAGTTTTTCAAACAGCACCAGCGCCTCATGCTGCCTGTAGCGATATTCGTACACCATGGCCTGGTGGATGCTTATCACGTACATCAGTTCGTCACGACACTGGAGGCAGCCTTGTCTGGCCAAAGCAAATAGCATGATAAGTATGATAAAGCAGATAAAAACGTCCATATTCCTCGTTAGCCTGGTGATTTTGCCAGCAGCGCATGCCAGGGCAGAAGCAGATCCGCTCTGGAATAAAACCATGTCACAGTACAAACTAACAAATCAGTGGGTTCCAAAAGAAATACGGACCCAGATCAATGCCGAGCGCAAAGACCAGCCAGACAAAACTGCTTATATCAAATCTACATTGAATGGTTGGGAAAAACAGGAGCCCAAATATACAAGTGCCACCACAGACAGCAACTGGCAAATCCTGCCTGAGCAAAAAAAATCTTCTGATGGCATCAACAAGATGCTGACCGGCCTCGATGAACTCAAATCTAGCCTGCTGGAAGGCGAAGTCAAGGTCAAACGACTCAATAGTGAGAACCTGGACGGAAAAAATCTTGCGGTATTCCAGCTCAGTGATGATGGCGCAGGCAAGAAAATCGATATCAAGGTTTGGGTTAATCCTGATACTGCCTGCATGGTCAAAATGGATACCTCCATGCATGTGGCTTTTTATGCAGATGCCGATTTCAGTACACGCTATACTGAACCAGGCAAAGAAGGCTTGTGCTTCAGGGGAAAAATGCAGGGCAATATTGATATCCAGATTCCCTTTAAGAAAGCGAAGATGTCTATCAAACAAAACCATGCTGACTGGACACCAAAGCCAGTAAACTGAGGCTGCTGACTTATCTGCACTGTAGAGGGAAATATCATGCAAAAAATTAATCAGGCAATCTTCCTGCTCGCCTCTGTGCTGGCAATTGGTACAGTCCGCGCTGACGATTTCAGCGATGGTGTCAGCTATTACGAACAGGGTGATTTTTCTTCTGCGGCAGTATCATTCCGGGCTGCAGCCAACAAGGGCAATGCCGATGCCCAGTTCAACCTTGGTCTGATGTACCTGAACGGCGAAGGCATAGAGCAAGACTACAAGCAAGCCATGTCCTGGTTTGAACAATCTGCCAGCAAAGACAATGTACGTGCCCAGGTGAATCTGGGGCGCATGTATGCAAAAGGCAAAGGCGTCGTCTCCAACCACGGCATCGCTGCATCCTGGTTCAGGAAAGCCGCTGATCAGGGCTATGCTGACGCCCAATACAGTCTGGGCATACTGTATATCACCGGCACCGGCGTAGCACGCGACTTTGCCAAAGCCAAAGAATTATTCCAGCAAGCCGCCAATCAAAACAATGCCAGCGGCCAGTACCAGTTGGCCCTGATCTACCTGAAAGGCAGAGGTGTCAATGTCAATCTGGTAGAAGCCTACAAATGGCTGACCCTGGCAGGCGACTATGAAGACACCGCCGTCTACAAGAAATTTGTCGAAGCCAAAATGAGCAAGGAACAAGTCAGCGAAGCCCTGGCACTGGCGCAGGACTGGCAGCCGGAGAAGGCTGCTAAATAAGTCTGTCCACTTACCCTGCTCCGTAGCATGATGACTGCCAAATCAATGATGCTGCGCCCCAGACAAGCAAAGTTCACACTATCACTATCCTGCCGTCACGCACCTGATAGTTACCTGGTCCGGCGTCTTCCTTGACCAGCCATTTTTGTTTGCCTATCTGGATTTCCACGCCTTCGTGGATTTTTTTGATGACCTTGACGCCGGCCTGTTCTATCAATTCCAGTTCTGATTCCACCGTGTCGATCTCTGCGTCAAGTGCCTTCAGCTCGTCCAGCAGATGCAGGCGTTTGGCGTCGACTTTTTCACCGACACCACCGGCAGCCTTTTGCGGATTTTTGACGAAAAAAGCCAGCAGCTTCAAGACCTGATCCAGTTCTGCTTCCTTGCGTCCGGCCTGATGTTCCTTGTTCTTGATTTCTTCTTCCAGGTAAGGATCAAAGCCCACCTGTATCTGGGTTTTTGCGCCATTGGAAGAACCCAGCGAAGCAGCCGCGACCAGCAATGCGGCCTGTGCCCTGCCGCCCAGGATATTGCCTACGCCTGAGCCGGGCTTGCCGACGATGATTTCTTTTCTGGCGATCAGGTCACACTGGCGGGCACTCTGCTCCAGTTGTATGGCCAGCCCGGCTTCGATATGCGAATGCTCGGCAAACAGTGCCTGCACGGTGCCCCCGCATTTGATGCGCGAGGTCATGCCGCTCATGCTTTGGGTACCCGGTTTTTTTTCGGCCAGACCGATAATGCCACCTTTTACTGCCACATTACCACCAGCAACTATCTCGGCCGCCTCAACCAGGCCGTTGACGATCACATCACCGGTCACGTTCAGACTCATGCCGGCCTTGATATCACCTTCGACATGGATGGTGCCTTCAAAACGGATATTGCCGGTACCAAGATCAACATCAGGTACCTGCAGCACGGGGTTGACGATCACCCCATCAGGCACGATCATGGGCTGGCCACTATTCGTCGCCAGCAATAAATCCGGATCGGTGGCTGCTGTTGCAGCACCTTGCAGGTGTGGCCCAAACTGCATCTCTGGCAATGGCCTGGCCAGTACCACCTGGCCCATGATGTTCATGCCGAATTTACCCTGTACCGGTGGTATGCGGCGCATCAGCTCATCACCCGCATGTACAATGAGGATATGGCCCAGCTCGCGGAACTTGATGACAGCCAGTTCATCCCTTTGTGCTTTTGCATTTTTATGTTCACCAAACAAGGGTTCCAGTCGTCCCTCTGTGCCGTTGCGTACCGGCTCGCCCTGGGCAATCAGCAAATTGTCACACACGCCTGCGGCCAGTGCCGCATCCAGTTCTGCATGCAAAATGCCATGGATAATGCCTTGTTCACGCAAGGCATCGTTGACCGCTTTACCGACAGGCTTGCCGCCTTGCGCAGGAATCAGCGTCAGCCAGGCAGACAATAAATCATCGGACAGACGCAATGAAAATTCTGCATCCCTGCGCGCTCCGATGTCGAGTTTAACTGGTTCTTTAGCGTCACGGCACAGTTTTATAAAGGCCAGCAGAGCCGACTGTTCTCTATGAAAAGTGGCATACTCGCTGGCGTTGAGCGCATCTTCCAGATCGGCCAGGTCGGGGGTAGCCGTGTCTTCCTGTGGTGTATAGTGGGCGCACAATACCCCTGCGGATTCGTCCACAAAAAATGATAATGTTGCCGGATTAGAAAGCGACTCGTCCAAGATGCTTCCTCAAGATTGAAGCTTTACTCCAAATGGGTTGCACATTATTACATCACAAATGAATAATCTACGACAAGGTTTGTGAAATTAGCGTCATCTTGATTGAATTTGCTTGAAAAAGCCTGCTTTATCGAAAAACCTGCTCGTACAGGTTCTGGCATGTATCTTTTACAGATTCCGGCTTACTTTGACACTGCGGGCTCTTCGCTCACTGCTGCAAATTCAAATTCGATCAAGGCATCGTCAGCCCAGCCCTTGTCATACAGAGGCGGGATGAATTGCAAGCCATTCTTGCTGATCTGTATTTTTGCCCTGCGGTCCTTGCTGACCAGATAAGCCGCGCTCAATTTCCTGGGTGACCAGAAAGAAATAGTGACAAAGGATGAGTGGCAGGCACCACCAAGAAGGCGAAACAGAGTGCGCGTGTCATAGGGCGTATCGTCGTATTCCACTGCCCACCATATACCGCATTCAAGACGTAAATCGCCCAAACGTCGCTTGTCTGCTGGCACACCTTCACTGCGTATGTCAGGACGCCAGCGGAACAGACCTTTTCTCCGGTTCAGCAGCAGATCTGCATTCTCGGTCAGGGCGCTGGGGATTTTTGGCAAGACAAAGCTGCCATCGGGGCCAACCGCAATCGGGACAGAACTCTCTTCGCTGGCGATACGCATGGTCAGATCGCTCAAACTGGTTTTTGCGTCAACCGGTAACAGCACGAATTTCAGTGCAGCAGCAGGTGCCAGTTGCCGTTGCTGATCAAATGCTTCCAGCCCCTTGTACATCTGCCTGTAGGATTTCAGTTCAGGATCTCTGGTACTTGAGATTTCTACCCTGACCGGTGCATCTTCCATTGCAGAAGCATAGGAATACACGCTCATCACAAGCAATGACAGGCAGGTAGCAAGAACTGTTCTGGAGATCAAGTATTTTCCCGATTCGTGAATGATGCAGAGGCAAAACTGCGCCTACCCCTGAAGTGACCCCATTATATTGCAGTGGCTGCAATCATATCAGCACTGCTTTTTCATACGTTGTTTGCTGTCAATGATGACCTGCTTTGTCTCCCGGACTTTTTCAACATGTCATGCATTTCAGCTTGACCCTGGTCTCTACACCAGGGTTTAACATGATCTCACCACATTTTCTGGAGAGACTGCATGCAACTGAACAATTACCTGCGCATTGTGCGCGCCAGTGCCTGGTATGACCTGATTGTCACCATAGGCTTTGTCACTCCCTGGAGTTTTGCCCTGGTTCACCAAAGCCTGTCACAACTCAATAGCAGTTTGGGTATCGCAGGCGAATTTCCGGCTTTCGCTGCTGCCCATGTATTGATGGCGAATTTGCTGGGGTCGATTGTCACTATCTGGGCCATCCTGCGCCTGAGGGATACGCGTATTGAATACGGTCACTATGATGCTGTCGGGCGCATTCTGTTCAGCATGTGGCAACTATATGCCGTCGCTCATGGAGCAAGCCAGATCATACTGGTGTTCACCGTGTTTGAAATTGCTTTTGGCATTGCGCAGTTGTTGCCGGTACGAACACCGGCAATCACAGATTAAAGTCGCTGCAAGGCATCCAGCAATGGCACGCAGGCATCTGCCACCCGATTCAGGCTGTGTTCTCGCAAGGCAGCCAGGTCGACCTTGTGCTCGCTTTCCAGCCCGGCCCAGGCCAGCAAGGCAGCACAGGCTTCGGGGTGATCGAACAGACCGTGCAGGTAAGTGCCAAGGATAAGGTCATCGGGTGAACGTGCACCTTCGTCTTCGCCGTTGATGGTGAAGACGGGTTGCGTGTCATTGCTGGCATAGGTGATACCCATATGGATTTCGTAGCCGCTGACTTGTGCAGCATTTGCATTAAATGCGCAAACACCTGTCACCTGTTGCAGGCGCTTTTCCTGGGTCAGTTCAGTGGTGATGTCGAGCAGGCCAAGTCCACCCGAATCACCGGCCTTTCCCTCTACACCATGCGGGTCGCTGACAACCTGGCCCAGCATTTGATAGCCACCGCAAATACCGATGACTTTACCGCCATAACGCAGGTGCTTTTCCAGCACGGGCTGCCAGCCCTGTGCCTGCAAAAATGCCAGGTCGGCGCGGGTGTTTTTACTGCCAGGCAAAATAATCAGATCGGCAGGCGGTATTGCCCTGTCGGGGCCGATGAACTGCAGATCAACATCAGGGTGGGCGCGCAGCGCATCAAAATCCGTGTGATTCGAGATACGCGGTATGGCGGGCACAATGATGCGAAACTTGCCTGCATTGCCCTGGCTGGACTGTATCGCATCTTCAGCATCGAGTTGCAGACCGTGCAGATAAGGCAGTACGGCCAGCACAGGCTTGCCGGTTTTTTGTTCCAGCCAGTCAAGCCCCGGTTCCAGCAGGCGGATATCACCACGAAAGCGGTTGATGACAAAACCGACTATGCGTTTTTGTTCGGATTCAGACAGGCAATCCAGGGTGCCGACAAAATGGGCAAACACTCCACCACGGTCAATATCGGCCACCAGGATAACAGGGCAATCAACGGCTTCGGCAAAGCCCATGTTGGCGATATCGCGGTCACGCAAATTCACCTCTGCCGGGCTGCCTGCACCTTCGACGATAATCGCCTCATATTGCTGTTGCAGACGGGCATAGGATTCCAGCACGGCACCCATGGCGACGGTTTTGTATTGATGATAATCACGCGCATCCATATCTGCCCGCACCTTGCCATGGATGATGACCTGGGCACCGGTATCCGACGACGGCTTCAGCAAGACCGGATTCATGTCGGTATGCGCAGGCAAACCCGCAGCCACGGCCTGCAAGGCCTGGGCGCGACCTATCTCGCCACCATCGATGGTCACGGCACTATTCAATGCCATGTTTTGCGGCTTCATGGGTACGACGCGCACACCTTGTCGGTATAGCAAACGGCACAGGGCGGCGACGACCGTACTTTTGCCTGCGTCGGACGTGGTGCCTTGTACCATCAGCGTGGAAATATTCATATGACCGTATTCTTATTAACAGGATTTACTCAAAATTGGCCCAGCAAGGCTATCGCTTTTAGGAAACCTCCCTTGCAGGGGAGGTTCGTTACGTCGGCAGACAATGTATTGTCTGAAACCCCGACTACGCCGTAGCGACGAAGACAGTACGAACAGTACGCGGCTCCTAGGAGAGGAGCTACAACGCAGCTGGGGCGGTTTTGAGTAAGTCCTAATTAGAGTTTTGTGCTGCCTGCCATTCGGCAATCAGTATATGCAATTGCACCAGCCCGTGCTGTATCGCTGACGGTCCGGGCGACAGGATATCCGCTGATTTTATTTCCAGCACCCGGCCATAACGCACGGCCGGGATATGATCCCAGCCCTCACGTGCCACGACACTGTCGGGGCGGAATTTCTTGCCACACCAGGAACCGATGATGATATCCGGCGCCCGCCTGACAACTTCAGCAGGGTCGGCAATGATGCGTTGTTTGGCACTGTGAAAAACCGCCAGGTCAGCAAAAACATCTTCACCACCGGCTATCTGTATCAGCTCTGACACCCAGCCTATACCGGACATCAGGGGTTCATTCCATTCTTCAAAATATACCCTGGGGCGGCGTGTCCATAGACCTGTCTGTTGTTTGACGATGTCTATCTGGGCTTGCAGTTCTGCAATCAATGCTGTGCCCTGCTGCTGCTTACCGACCAGGTTCGCCAACACCTTGATCATATGCAATATACCGGCGACATCACGCTGATTGAAGGCATGTACTTCTATGCCTGCACTAATCAATTCACGTGAAATCTCGGATTGCATATTCGAATAGGCAATGACCAGATCAGGTTTGACAGCCAGAATGCGCTCTATCTGGGCAGAAGAAAAGCCACTGACCTTGGGTTTTTCATCACGGGCGCGGGCCGGACGGGTGGTATAGCCAGAAATGCCGGCCACACAGTCTTCTGCCCCCAGGGCATACAAGACTTCCACCGCTTCGGTGGAAAGACAGGCAATGCGTTGATACATACTGGCTGAATTCATTTTTTCCCTTGTGGCAGCACCACGGTTTTATCGCGTTTTTGCCTGGCCAGTTCCAGTGCCTGGCAAATCAGTTTTGCACCTTCAATAATGCGTGGACCAGAACGATTAACCAGATCACCTTCTATAGACACCAGATTATTGTTTTTGGTTGCAAGCAAGGTAGGGAAAGTTTTCCATTGCTCGACGCCACTTACTGCCTGGGTTTTGCTGTCGCCAGAGATAATGACTTCAGGATTTTCCTGCAAGACGGCTTCTGTCCCGACAACGGGTGCGGTAGTGGGTAATTTTCCAAATATATTTTCACCACCACAAGTACGAATCGCATCGCTGACGATGTGGCTATCATTCAATGTATACAGTGGCTTGCCCCATACCTGATAGAAGGTTTTCACCTTGCTTTTGTTCTGGTACTGGCTGCTCAACTGTTGCACCTGTTGCCTGAATTCTGCTGCCGCTGCCTGCGCCTGTTTTTCTGTACCAAACAGATTGCCGAACTTGATCAGGGTGTCGGCTACATTGTCCAGCTTGTGCGGTTCACTGAAAAAATAGGGTACGCCGGATTTGTGCAGAATTTCCAGCTGGCGCTCATAGGCACCATGCATCCAGACGATGAGCAAATCCGGCTTCATCGCCAGTATGCGTTCAATATCCAGTTGACGATTGTCACCTACATGCGGAATATTTTTTGCCGCTGCCGGATAATCGCTGTACTTGACCGTACCAATAATCCTGTCACCTGCACCTGCCACGTAAATCATTTCCGTCACATGCGGCGACAGACTGATAATCCGCTGCGCCGGCTTCGCCAGCGTCACCTGATTACCCATGTCATCCGTCACAGTAATCGCCGCCTGCGCATGACCAGTCAATACAGCAAACCCCATAGTAATCACAAAACTCAAAAGCTTGGACATAAATTTTCCATATTCAAAATATCAACGCGAAATGCAATGCTCTCTCTTGCACTTCCTCTGTGCTTCCTCTGTGTCTCTGTGCCTCTGTGGTGAGTGGTCTTAACGATTTAACTCACACCATTCATCCAGAGCAATCTCCAACCGCAACCACCCAGCCTCACTCCCCGGCAAACCAAAGCGCAGACCATGCGGCCTGTTTGGCCCTTGCGCAAACCAGCGCAGCCATATGCCGCGCTCTGCCATGAACTGCCACAGCCGCTCCGATTGACCATCCAGTTCCTGATGACTGCACCACTGGAACAAATCCGTACCTGACGCATGCATGTCATGCATCTTCAAAAGCTGGCGCAGGCGTTCCCCTTCCTGCTGCAAAAGCCCTGCCGTACGGGCTTGCCAGGCCTGGTCATTCAAAGCAGCAACAGCAATTTGTTGCGCGGGTCCACTCACGCTCCAGGGGCCAAGATAATTCGTCAGTTGCAAAAGTAAATTTTTCTCAGCGGCGACAAAGCCAAGACGTATTCCTGCCAGGCCAAAGAACTTGCCGACTGAACGCAGGACGATCAGACCAGGCTGGTCTGCGTGGGCCGCCACGCTGATATCAGGCACGGTATCAGCAAAAGCTTCATCCACCACCAGCCAGCCACCACGTTCAGCCAGGTGTGCTGCCCAACGTAAAAGCTGGGCTGCCGGAATAATTTCACCCGTAGGATTATTGGGATTACACAGCACAACAACATCTGCATCGGCCACTGCGCTGTCAAGCGCAGCATACGCACATTCTGTCACTGCATGCCCGGCTTGCCGCCACTGGTAAGCATGTTCGGCATAGCTGGGGGCCGATACGACAACCTGCGCAGTCGGGCGCAAGCGTGGTAAAGCCTGTATCACAGCCTGCGAGCCTGCCACGGCCAGCATCTGCGGTGCTCGGTAATAAGATTGCGCAGCCTGTACCAGTGCATCAGAATATTCAGGCAGGCGATGCCAGGCATTAGCTGCCAGTGGCGGTGCAGGATAGAAATGCGGATTGATGCCAGTGGACAAATCCAGCCAGTCTTCCAGCGGACGGCCAAAATGTCGCACTGCATCGCGTAAATTGCCGCCATGTTCAAGCATGGATGACTCCACCCAGAAATAAAACCGACAGTAAAGCGATACCACACCAGAGTGCTGCGCCCCCTTCGACCAGACGCAGGGCACGCAGAATATCTGCCGCCTTTGCTGTATCACCTTCCCCCAGCGGTGGCCGTGTTTCCGTTATGCCGTCATAACTGGCTGTGCCACCCAGCGCCAGGCCCAGCGCACCAGCACCGGCGGCCATCACTGGCCCTGCATTCGGGCTGGGCCAGCCAGGTGCCTGGCGCTGCCAGCATTGCCATGCCAGTCGGGTCTTGCCCAGCACAGCATAAGTACATGCAGTCAGGCGGGCCGGTATCCAGTTCATGAAATCATCAATGCGTGCAGCAACACAGCCAAAGCGCAGGAATCGTGCCGAGCGATAACCCCACATGGCATCGAGGGTATTCACCAACCGGTACAGCACTGCACCAGCACCACCCAGCAGGATGAACCAGAACAAGGTGGCAAAGACGGCATCGCAGCCATTTTCGAGTACCGATTCGACACTGGCTTTGGCCAGATAAGCTTCGTCTGCATCTTGCGTGTCGCGGCTGACGATGTAAGAAGTACGTTTTCTGGCTTCCGGTAAATCACCAGCCTGCAAAGCCGTGGCGATAGCTGCATTATGCTCATGCAGGCTGCGCAAACCCAGGCAAAAATACAGTAATACGATGTGCAATACGGGAGCCAGCCACAGACTGAAACGCTGCGCCAGCACCAGCATTAGCAAGCTGAGTGCGACCAGTGGCAAGACCGCCAGACACCAGGCCAGGGCACCGGTCCAGCGACTTGCTGTTGGTGTATTCAAGCGGCGTTCTATGGCATTAGCCAGGTTACCAAAACCCACCAGCGGGTGGAACTTCTTCACTTCGCCCAGGCCCACATCCAGCAGGATGCCCAGTAACAGGCACAACACCATGACCAGGCCATCCTGCATCAGCATGGCTGGCCTTTAAAATACAGTGGTAAACCGGCAGCAACCCAGACCACATTGTCTGCAATGGCTGCCACGGCCTGGTTCAAACGCCCGGCTTCATCAACAAACCAGCGCGATACCGCCCCCATAGGAACAATGCCCATACCGACTTCATTCGATACCAGGATAATTTGCCCGGGTGCCTGCACCAATGCATCCAGCAAGGCCTGGCGTTGCACGGCGAACTGCGGTGGGGGCGTAATGTGGCCGATTTCAGGAAAGTCTGTCGATTCTGAAAACAGCAAATTGGACAACCAGACCGTCAGGCAATCGACGAGGATGATATTGTCTGCACGGCTATGCGCCATGATGGTCGCACCCAGTTCCAGGCCTTGTTCCAGCGTGCCCCAATGCGCGGGGCGACGTGTGCGATGATGGGCAATACGCTCCTGCATTTCGGCATCACCTGCCTTAGCGGTTGCCAGGTACAGTATTTCTTTCTGATCCTTGCTGAGCCTGGTCGCCAGTTGTTCGGCAAATGCACTCTTGCCAGAACGCGCACCACCAAAAATCAGGCTGGCACGATGTGCGGAGTTCATGTTGCATCCCTTAGTGTATCCCTTGTTGCATCCACTAATGAATCTGCTAAAAACAGCGCAGCCGCAGCCGCCGGGTTGGAGGCAAAGTAGGCATGAAAATAAGAAGCACGCACATTCCCAAGCTGGAAAACAGCTTCGCCCTGCTGTTGGGTGGAATGCTTGATGGTATGGCTGCTGGCAATCAATGTGGTTTCAAAACGCGAGTAATGAAAGGTGTGCCCGCGTAATTCACCCTGCGGTGTCGCCAGCGCCTGCGCACCCAGGGCGGCCAGCCTTTTTTGCATGATGACTTTGCCTGGCAACAAACCCGTCATGGGCCAGCTTTGGCCCTGCTGATCGACCAGACCTTCGGTGATCGCCATCATGCCGCCACACTCGGCCCATATTGGCATACCTTGCGCATGGGCAGCATGCACGGATGCCAGCCACTTGCTGGCTTGCGTCAGTGTCTTTGCATGTAGTTCCGGGTAACCACCTGGCAGGTACAGAGCATCAGCCTGGGCCGGTATGGCCTCATCTGCCAAAGGCGAAAAGAAAACCAGTTCGGCACCCAATCCGATCAGGCATTCAAGATTGGCCGGATAGATAAACGCAAACGCGGCATCACGCGCAATGGCAATGGTCTTGCCTGCCAGATTGATTGCGGGTTGAGATACATGCTGCGAGGCGTGTAGTGAGGCCTGTTCATGCAATTCAAAACTGCTGTCTGGCAGGGCATCCCAGGCTTGCATGTCCAGTTCCAGGCTGTTTGCCATGGCATCGAGTATGGTTTCAATACGATCCACTTCTTGCGGCAAGACCAGGCCCAGGTGACGCTCGGGCAAGGCTTCGTCCTGACGATGCAGGCTGCCCAACAAGGGGATATCGCGCATGGCAGCCGCTACCATCTTCGCATGGCCTTCAGAGGCGATGCGGTTGGCAATAACGCCCGCCAGATGCACCGGCCCAAAATCACGCAAACCCATGGCCAAAGCGCCTACGGTCTGCGCCATGGCAGAGGCATCCAATACCGCCACAACAGGCACGCCAAAGGCACGCGCCAGATCAGCAGATGAGGGGTTGCCGTCATACAGGCCCATGACACCTTCGATGAGGATCACATCTGCATCCAGCGCGGCACGCGCCAGCATGCCTTCGGATTCGGCTTTACCCACCATCCACAAATCCAGCGAATGCACGGCTGAACCACAAGCGCGCTCCAACATCATTGGGTCGATAAAGTCCGGCCCGGTTTTAAATACACGCACCCTCTTGCCAAGCGTCACCAGCTTGCGTGCCAGTGCTGCCGTGGTAGTGGTCTTGCCCTGGCCTGACGCAATAGCCGATATCAGAACGACTTTGGCGCTGGGCCTTACCATTCCACACCTGCCTGCGCAACGATACCTTCCTTGAAGGCATGTTTGATGACCTGCATTTCTGTCACGGTATCGGCAATGGCAATAAGCTCCGGCAAGGCACCGCGACCGGTGACGGCGACGTGCTGCATTTCTGGCCTGCCATCCAGATCATCAATGACCATCTGCAAATCCAGGTAATGGTATTTCAGGGCGATATTGAGTTCATCCAGCACCACCAGGCCTATGGTTGGGTCAGTCAGAAAACGCTTTGCCTGTTCCCATGCAACGGCGGCTTTTTCCATATCACGCTCACGGTTTTGCGTAACCCAGGTATAGCCTTCGCCCATGGCATGGAATTCGACTTCGTCCGGAAAGCGGCGCAAGAAAATTTCTTCTCCGGTCGACATGGCACCCTTGATGAACTGCACCACACCGACCTTCATGCCATGTCCCATGGCGCGCATGACCATGCCAAAGGCGCTGGAACTTTTACCCTTGCCGTTGCCGGTATGCACCAGCAAGACACCGGTCTTGCGTTGGGCCTGCTCTATCTTTTCATCCATCATCGCTTTCTTGCGCTGCATGCGGCGTTCATGACGGGTATTGATGTTGTCTGTCGCGGTGTCTGGCTTTGGTGGCATTGCACTTGTCATGATGATAGTGATGATTTATTTGATGGTTTGTTGGATTTTTAGTTTTGCGGGAAAAACAAGGTTTGCCCACCATGAGTGAAGCGTTCTATGGGGTGCCCAAGGCAGAGACTGAGTTGGGATGCATTGAATATGTCATCGGCAGGCCCGGCTTGCCAACTGCCATCCCCCATCAGCAACAGCGCATGGGTGGCAATGCGGTAAGCCATGTTGAGGTCGTGGCTGACCATGACGACAGCCTTGTTTTGCTGTGCATTCTCTTGACGGCACAAACGGGCAAACAGTTGCATGACGCTGACCTGATGCCCTAGGTCCAGCGCATTCGCCGGTTCATCCAGCAGCATCCACCTGGCATCCTGGGCCAGCAAGGCGGCGATGGCTACGCGCTGTCTTTCACCGCCAGACAGGCTGCGTACATCGCGCTCTGCCATGTCGGCGACATCCAATTCATGCAGCGATGACAGGGCAAGATCCATGTCGTCGCTGTTTTCCCAGTAATGCGCATTCTGGTAGGGATGACGGGCGCTGAGTACCGTATCCAGTGCAGAATAACCGAAAGCATCTACCCTGCCCTGCGGCAAGAAAGAACGTTCACGTGCAAGCTCGGTCAATGACCAGTCTTGCAGCAATTTGTCGCGCAGATAAACCTGGCCACTTTCTATGGGGCGCAGGCCAGCAAGCGTGCGCAGCAAGGTGCTTTTACCGGCACCATTGCGACCTATGATGCACCAGCATTCGCCTGGCTGTATGTGCCAGTTCAAATCACGCACCAGCACACGCTTGCCTACGGATAAATTCAGGGCGCGAATGTCCATCAGCGCCTCCGCAGTTGATGCAGTTGCAGCAGGAACATCGGCACACCCACCAGTGCAGTAATGACGCCAACCGGCAACTGCTGTGGTGCCACCACCGTGCGGGCAACGGTATCAGCCAGCACCAGGAAACAACCACCAGCCAAAGTCGCAGCAGGTACCAGCAGGCGATGATCAGGCCCCCAGGCAAAGCGGCAGATATGCGGCATGATCAGGCCAACAAAGCCTATGCTGCCTGCATTGCTGACAGCGCTGGCTGTCAATAAGGCAGAACATAAAAACAGCAACTGGCGCAGACGGCCAATATTGACACCCAGGGTGCTGGCATTGTCGGCATGCATGGCAGCGACATTGATGGACCGCGCATTACGCATGGCAAACAGCAGGATAACGCCAAGTATCAGCCAGGGCAGATAACGCGACTGGGTATTCGACAGATCGCCTATCATCCAGAACACCATGCCACGCAGGCGGCTGTCCGGCGCAATCGACAGCATGAGGGTGATGATGGCACCACAACCGGTGGCGACGATAACACCAGTCAGCAACAGTACAGGTGCACTGCCATCGGTGCTGCCAGCGCCGCGCAGATCACGGTAGGCCAAACCAAACAACAGCAGCGCTACGGTAATCGCACCGGCAAAGGCAGCCACATCCACCAGCCAGAACGCGCCAAAAAAAAGTATGGTTGCCAGCGCACCGACAGATGCACCGCCAGATATGCCCAGCACATAGGGGTCAGCCAGTGGATTGCGTAACAGCGCCTGCATCATGACGCCAGCCAGCGCCAGTGTGGCCCCGGTCACAAAACCGGTCAGCGCGCGACCTAGACGCAAATCCAGCAGACTGCCTGGCAAGGTCGTTGGCGGGCCGCGCAACAATTCCAGCATGGCTTGCCATAGCTCGGCAAAGCTCAGGGATACCGAACCACAGACGCAGGCAATCAGTATGCTGGCTATGGCGGCGGCCAATAAAATCGGGAGAACCAGTCCGGCACGTTGAGCGACCGCCATCCTGGGGGATTGCTTGCGCTGTCGTGCAGAAAATAAAGACGCCATCATTGGTCTGGTCCAAAGGTAAAACAGCTTGTGATGTGCAGCACCGCAGAAAATAAAGCGGCCTGCACATCCATGATTCAACTGACATCAACTGATATCAACTGACAAACCGGGCAATGAGGAAGAGGCCCATCGGAACCAGGCACTCATCACATCACTGTCAAGCTTATTTAAAGCCGTAGTTCACGCCAACAAATACATTTGAACCAGCTGTTGCATAATTTCTTGCCAGTTCATAGTCTTTGTTCAAAGCATTGTTCCAGCGTGCCAGCACGGTGGTATTTTTTGCCACTTCATATGTTCCGTACAGGTTCAGCAGATTATACGAACCCAATTTTCTCAAGTTGGCAGCATCATCATAGCGATCACCAGAGTAGATGGATTCCACACCGACTTTTGCATTCGCAAACGCATATTCAGCAGCCAAAGTACCATGCTGTTTGGAACGGCGTGCCAGGCGCTTGTTTGCCGTATCGTCTCTTGGGTCCTGGATGTCAATAGAGGCACGCAGTGTCAGGTCAGCAAAACGGGTTGTACCACCCACAGTCAAGCCGGACAAAGTCGCCTTGTTAACATTATGCGCGCAGCCAAAAGCATAATTAGGTGTGTTTGGGCAATAAGCTTTACCTTGTGGATCGTTACCAGAAACATAGACCAGCAAGTCTGTTGCCTTGTTTTGATAATACACAGCGCTCAACTGCGTATCGCCCTGTTCAAAATACACACCGATTTCTGCATTTTTTGCTTTTTCTGGTTTGTTGCTGGCAACGCCGTAACCAGGGTAATACAGTTCATTGAAAGTTGGTGCACGGAAGCTGGTGCCATAGCTGGCATTGACGCGCAGGGCGTCAGTGAAACGGTAGCCGTAAGCGACGCTGCCTGTGGTGTTGGAGCCATATTGCGAGCTGCGGTCATTGCGGATGCTGGCGCTGGCCAGATGCGCATCCTGCTTGAATACATACGATGCGGCAAATGAATTCGTCGTGCGTTTCGCGCCGTTGATGCCCTCTGTGGCCGAACCGGCAGAAACAGAATCAACATTTTCTTCACGGGTTTCAGCGATCAATTGCAGTACGTCTTTACCGATACGGATATCATTCTGGAAGCTGACGCTGTTCTGACGCGTATCAATCTGGCTGGAGCCAAAGCCTGTACTGAAGCCCTTGTCTGCCGTTTGTGCATATTGCAGCGATGCAGACCAGTAATCAGTGAACTTGCCACGACCAAAGATGGCGATGGTTTCCAGTGTACCGATATTGTGGTCATCTTTTGCTGCACCGGAATCATACTGTGCGTCATTGCGGCTGCGCAAAACACTGGCACCCAGTTCGAAGCCCTTGCTGATTTCCCACACCAGACGGCCATTAAAGCTATCCATCTTGTAGCCATCTTTGTCAGCGTTATAACTGGAACCGACGCCGGGTTTGGTGGCAGAGAAGCCATCACTCTCTTCATGTCCCGCGTTCAGGCTGAGGCTGAGATTGCTGGCAACAGAACCGAAGATCCCTGCCTGCAATTTGCGTGTGCCGTAGCTGCCCAGACCTGCCGATACGGTAGGTGTGAGAACGCCTGTACCTTTTTTGGTGAATATCTGTATCACGCCGCCCATGGCATCTGCGCCATACAAGCTGGACAAAGGACCATACACGACTTCGATACGGTCGATCTGTGACAGTGGGATGGAAGACCAGCTTGCACCACCCGTGGTGGATGAACCAATGCGTACGCCATCAATCAACACTACGTTTTGCGCATTATTACCACCGCGCAAAAACACGGAAGATGAAGTGCCTGGTCCACCGTTGCGGGTAATTTCTATGCCGCGTTGTTGTTGCAACAGGTCGACAATGGAAGCAGCACCAGATTTGGCGATCTCTTCTGCTGTGATGACGACATTGTCAGCCAGCACGTCCTTGGCGGCTTGCGCCTGACGGCCAGCGGTAATGACCACACTGGAAGCCGCGCCAACGGCAGCAGTTTGTGCAAAGACGGTAGAGGACGGGAATGCAGCGGCCAAGGCCAGGCTGAGGGCGAGTGGTTTGAATACAGATGTCATGATTTTCAGAAAAATAAAACATGCAGCCGACGTCCCCGCAGGCTGCAATGGAAAAAGCAATAGGGACCATCGGTATCGTCAGCGCCTGTGGCGTAGTTGAAAAGGCGACGCAGCTTTCTGCGCCTGATTTTCACGAAATATCCCCGTCCGTATTACTTCACTTATTCTGGCCGGTATCCGGGCTGACAAGCATTACCATCTGACCTTCCCATGCACCTAGCACAGTGGTATTGGAAAATGGCTGGCTGTAGACTATTCAATTTCAGACAGCAAGAAATTCAATTCAGTTACAGCAACTTGTACACCGTTGCGGGGGCAGCACACGTTTGTCTGAGTGACCTCAGCGTCGTGTTTCCCGTTTAACCGCAGATATGAACATATCCGCGAGCACCAAAACCCCGCCATTCTATAGACAGATGGTGCTGGCGGCAAGTTGAGCTGGCCTGCGCAGCAAGCAGGAGCATGACGATTTAGCCCAGATGGGCGGTTTTGGATATCCAGGCGACAACAAGTTGCGCATGCAATTCAGACATTTCTGATAACAGCATACCAACGTTATAACTATCGCCACTAAGAATGACGTGCCTGACCGTGCCCTTGCAACTGACCTTGTATATGTCAGATGCTTGCGCGATACCGGGGATTTCTATCATCATGGGATAACTGCGCAGGGGAACGAGGTTTTCAGGCGACTGCAAGAGCACGCCTTCTGCCGATATATTAATCACTTTGGTGAATATCAATCTGCCATCCGGCATTTTGATACCAGAACGCCAGGTAACGGTGACACGGGGTGATTTTCTGAGTTCTATCATGCGATGGCCATACACTGCTGGCTTTACTGTCAGTCTTGCGTAAATACTATCTGCATTATTTATGAAACACCAGTATTTCTGTATATTCACCAAAAGCAAGACTGAGGTTTTGCGCACTAACCAGTTGTGCCAGTTCATCTGCCGCCATGCCATCCTGCCAGGTCAGCAGCATACGCATAATGCCGGCATGGGCAACCACCAGCGCTTCCGGCAATTGCATCTGGCGCAGATCAGTCAGCCAGACAATCACGCGTTGCGCCACATCCAGTGCTGATTCACCACCGCCAGGACGATATGTTGCAGGGGCTGCGGCCCAAGCATCAATCTCTGCCCGCGGAATAGCATCCCAGGCACATAGCTCCCACGCGCCAAAGTGCATTTCCATCAAACGCGGGTCAAGTTGCGGTTGATCATGCAGTGCCTGTGCCAGCAAGGCACAGCGCTGCAAGGGGCTGGAAAACACGGGGATACCGGCAGACAGTTTCTGGCGCACCTCTACCGCCAGCATCTGATAATCTGCGGCCAGCACAGGCACATCCGCCTGCCCATAACACAGACCATCGGCAATCTGTGGCCTGGTATGACGCAGCAAATGCAGGCGCATGATCATTGCACCTGACAAGCCAGCAAACCCAGATAGATGGCAACTTCTGCCACCTGCTGCGTGGCGCCCAGGCAATCACCGGTAAAGCCATTGATACGACGCTGGAACATGCGTGCCATGCGCAAGGTCAGCAAGCACATCAAGGCCAGCGCCATCAGGATTGAAGCTGGCGAAAAAGGGAAAGAGAAGCAATACAGCAGCAAGACTGCTGGCAGCAATACTGACAGGCAGGCGATCAGAAACTCACCAGAGCGCATCTCTTGCGCCAATGGCTTGGCCTTACCTTCATGCCGCGCATAGTGCATGCGCCAGATCAGGCTGCATGATGCCAGACGTGACAAGGGGTGGGCGATAAAAAGGATGGGCACAATCAGCGCTGGCGGCAGGCTGATCAGCAATGCCAGCTTCAGCACCAGCATCAGCAGGATGCCGATGGCACCGTAGGCACCAACGCGTGAATCCTTCATGATGTCCAGTACCCGTTCTGGCGTCATGCCACCGCCAAAACCATCGCAGACATCCGCAAAGCCATCTTCATGGAAAGCGCCGGTCAACAAGATACCGGCAATGGTGGACAGCAGCACCGCCACCGCATGTGGCCATAGCTCGGCGGCACCAGCATACACGCCAGCACATACCGCACCGACCACCCAGCCAGTTGCCGGAAAATAACGTGAAGACTGGCGCAGCCAGTCAGCCTCAAACCCCACCCACGCAGGAATGGGAATACGGGTAAAAAATTGCAGGGCAATGAAGAATAAGCGTAGTTGATGCAAGCCAGCTCCTGCAATATAGATTTGTTTAGCCGCTGCTTTTTTCGCTCACCTGGGCTGATGAAAAAGTCGCCATCTGGTTCAGAAAATTCACCGCAGCCTGCAACATGGGGTACACCAGTGCCGCACCTGTGCCCTCCCCCAGACGCAAATCCAGTTGCAGTACAGGCTTTACATGCAAGGCCTGCAACATGCGTGCATGACCACTTTCATCTGACTGATGGGAAAACACGCAATAATCAAGTATGGCGGGCTGCATTCTGGCCGCGACCAGCAAGGCGCTGGTAACGATAAAACCATCGATCAGCAAAACCATGCGACGCTCTGCCGCCGCCAGCATGGCACCAACCATGGTGGCAATTTCAAAACCACCAAACGTGGCCAAGACATCTGCTGGCTGGGTCACATCAGCATGCAAGGCTACAGCGGCTTCAATCACAGCCTGCTTATGGCGTATGCCTTCGCTGGATAAACCCGTGCCTGCACCTACACAATCAACTACCGGGATGCCGGTCAGCTTGTGCATGATTGCCGCAGCTGCGGTGGTATTGCCTATGCCCATCTCGCCAAAACCCAGCACACTGCCAGACAAACCCGCCACCAGTTCAGCGCCATTTCGCATGGCGGCCTGACATTGGGCTGCGGTCATTGCCGGTTCTTTGGCAAAGTTGCGTGTACCTGCTGCCACCTTCTTGTTGAGCAGCTTGTCACGTAGGCCAAAATCATGGTTCACACCGGCGTCCACCACATGCAGGGCAATACCATTCTGACGTGCGAAGACATTGATGGCGGCACCATCGGCCAGAAAATTTTCTACCATCTGCCAAGTCACATCCTGGGGGAAAGCAGAAATACCTTCTGCCACCACGCCATGGTCACCGGCAAATACGATGATGGCCGGGTCACGTAATTGCGGCTGAGTGGTTTGCTGTATCAACCCTATCTGCGCGGCCAACTGCTCCAGACGGCCCAGACTTCCAAGAGGTTTGGTCTTGTTATTGATGGCGGCGGCCAGTTCAGCTTCCAGCGCCGCATTGGCAGTTGCAATGATGTTGGTCGTTGTCATCAGACTATTAGTAGTAAAAGCGGTCCATCAGGATCACGGCCCAGGTTGCCACCGCAATCAAAAAGGTCAGCAACACGGCAGCGCTGCCAAAGTCTTTGGCATTTTTAGACAGGGTATGACGTTCCAGCGAGACGCGGTCAACTACTGCCTCAATCGCTGAATTGATCAGCTCCACCACCAGGATCAGTACCAGCACGGCAATCATCATCAGTTTTTCAAAAGCGGACACCGGCAAGATCAGGGCGATCACGACACCGATGACGACCAGCACCAGTTCCTGACGGAAAGCATGTTCGTTTTTCCAGGCGGAACGAAAGCCGTCTATGGAATAAAAGAAAGCCGAAAAAATCCGGCGCAGGCCACTCTTGCTTTTGAATTCACTGACAGCTTGTTCTTTTTCAGACATTTCTCTTCCTTAAACCTTGTTCCCGGTATGCCACATCCAAGCCATACCGTCCAAGCTTCGCTCAGGTGGCGAATTTTACAGGACTATGTGTGAGGAACAAGCAGATTTATAAGCAGATTTACTTGCCCCAAAACAAATTGATGGCAGCAAATTTCTATAGACGTTGACATTTTACCGACGAAGCAGTGACGTTCATTTCACATTATGGTATAACGTCTATATTGCAGCGCACCAACCATAATATGAAAAACGACTCTACCAGCTCAGATAAAACCTCGATTCAGGTCATAGAGCGCATGGTATCCCTGCTGGATGCCCTGTCGCGCTACCAGGATCCGGTCAGTCTGAAGGAGTTGGCTATAGTAACCGGCTTGCATCCTTCGACTGCGCACCGCATCCTCAATGACATGGTCATTACCCGCTTTGTTGACCGCGCCGATACGGGCTATTACCGCCTTGGCATGCGGCTGCTGGAGTTGGGCAATATCGTCAAGAGCCGCCTTAACGTGCGCGAAGCAGCGCTGGAATTCATGCGTGCCCTGCACCGTCAGACCAACCAGACCATCAACCTGTCAGTACGCCAGGGTGATGAAATCGTCTATATAGACCGGGCATTTTCTGAACGTTCAGGCATGCAGGTGGTACGTGCAATCGGTGGTCGTGCGCCGCTGCACCTGACATCCACCGGCAAGTTATTCCTGTCGCTGGATGAACCCAAGGCCATCCGCGCCTATGCCACACGCACCGGCCTGGCGGGTCACAATAAAAATTCGATTACCGACCTCAACAAGCTGGAAAAAGAACTGGCCGCCGTCCGGGAAACTGGCTACGCCAGGGATAATGAAGAGCTGGAACTGGGTGTGCGCTGCATGGCTGCCGGCATCCATGATGACAGCGGCAAGATGATCGCCGGCCTGTCCATTTCTGCCCCTGCCGATCGTCTGCAGGAAGAATGGCTGAGCAACCTGACCGATACCGCCAGGCAAATTTCATTGACCCTGGGTTATACCGAGGGCAGGTAAGTTGACACCGCCAGTGGCCAGCTTCAGGCTTTGCCTGCGATGCTGGCCTCAATGCTATTTGACGACACTGGATGGCTTCGGCCATCGCCTTAGCCATCGTCTTAGTCTTATCTTTAACCCGTATATTCAATAAAATCAAAGCCGTTCTGTATCACGCCAATGACCTTGAGCTTGTTCTCCTGCCCTTCGGTAAAGCTGGCCAGCGTACCGGCAAAACTGATTTTATTGGTACTCAATTCACCTTTCCAGTAGTCGTAACCGGCCTGATCGGGTAATCGCCCCAGGATATTCTTGTACAGGGTCGTCAGAAAGGTATCGACCAAGGGGCTGCTGCCATACAGTGCCTGGAATTCTTTCGATTGCATAAAGCCTGCTGCCACCGTGGTCAGGCTGGAACCCTTGTCCATGTCCTTGATCCAGTAACCCAGACCTGCCAGATCTGGCGTGCGGCCAAACGCTGCCTGGTAAATACGATAGGCCTGACCAGCTATACCATCAATATCAAGCGCGACCGACAGATCTGAAAATTTCAGTCGTTCCATATTGCTGAGTGTATCCACACCTTGTGAATTCGGCTTGGATACATTAAAGCCACTGTTGTTACTGGCAACCGTGTAGGTTGATCTCAGGCCTGCATATTGAGCGGTATCAAGCCCTGCCCCGCCATTGATTACATCATCACCGCCACCACCATTGATAAGATTATTGGCCGCATTGCCGGTCAGCTTGTCACTGAAGGCGGTACCGATGATGTTTTCTATGGTTGCGTCAAAGGCGATGGATATATTATTGATGGCGGCATCACCACTGGCAATGCGCCCTATTGAATTCAAAGATCCCGGTGTCAGATTAATCGTCGCAGCCACAGTTGCCTTCGACGCGTCTATGGTATCAATACCGCCCGTGTCGTTGATGATCTTGAGCGTGCGGCCATCGACATCGCTATAGGCATAGGTATCATCGCCGGTGTGATAGGCCCGGCTTCCGTACAGATACTTCAACGCCAGCATATCGTAGGTCCCGAAAAACTCGCCTTGCTGGTTTTGCGCAATCGCATTGTAGGACATGATGGAAATCCAGCTACTGTCTTCAGACGTGGCCAGATAGTTGCCCGCTTCGGTACTGGGTGGCTCACCCGCATTGTAGTTACCGGGATGATTGAGGCCTATCGCGTGCCCTATTTCGTGTATCAGTATCTTGTAGGCTTCGCTGCCTCTTTCATAGCTCACATTCATGTAAGTCGTTGACATGAACAGATCACCACTGCCCGCAGAAAATGCCGTGCCATCCGCCGTCGGTACCGGAAGTTTGGCATAACCGGCACTTTTATCCTGGGTATTATTTGCCAGCCGTATGCCGGACTGGATATCGGTATCAGCCACTTCCTTGAAGGTCACATTCAAGACCTGGGCAATGTCTGCAAAGATCGCCCTGGCAGCGGCCATCTGTTCCACGGTAAAGGCTTTGAAACCGTTTTTGTCTGAATCGGAAGCTGTCGAGGTCGGAGACTTGATAAAGCTATAGCTGATTTCAACCGGCGTACCTAAAGCCTTGCCTGCGTTCCAGCGATAATTAACGTCATCAAGCAGCACATCTATTCTGTAATCACCTGAGAACGGTTTGGCGATGATGGTTTTTTCCGGCATGATCCAACTCCTTCTTATAATAAATACTGCTCGAAAAATACTGGGAAAATTGAAGCGAAGCAACAACTTGAAACAGCAAAGAGAGCAAAAGAGTCAGATAAAATAGTGTACGCTACAGCACATTCAGACATGTCGCGAATTCGCTACAAACCAGCAAACAATGGTTAAAGAGTGATACGGAATAAGCAGTACTCCGGCCTGTTCCGGCAGAGGATGTATTGCACGTCGGCAGCGTTTTTGAGTTTCTGAGTTTTGAGTTTCTTTTAGCGAAACGATATTTGCGCGCCAGTCTTATATCTCGCAGCAGAGGTGGCTTTGCAGCATGCAAAACCCCCTCTTCAGTCTGACCACCTATTTAGTCTGATCAGAAATAATAACTCAGCAGCACACCGGCGTGACTGCCGTTAATTTTCTCACCGCCCTGGCGCGGTTTGAATTGCTCTGCGACGTAGCGCAGCTTCAGGCCCATTTGCGGCATCAGTAAATACTCGGCTTCTGCAATCAAACCAACAGTCGCATCGTATTGCTGGCTGATGTTTCTGGCGACACCCGTTCCTTTCAATTCTGGCCGGGCCACCAGTTGCAGACCACTGCCGACACGAAAATTCTGACCTACACGGTACAAGAACAGCAAATCAACTGGAATGCGGGTAAAGCGCAAATTACCGCCAGAGCTTACATCGGTATTGTTGATCTGGTAGCCTATCGTATTTTGCAGCGATATCCTGTCATTCACGCGAAACTCGGCACCGACATACAGATGTGCCAAACCACCCGCCTTGAAATTGTCACGCGAGCCATCAGCGAATGGCACCCTGACCAGGGAATCGCCACCATAGATCGCACCGGCCCCCACCAAAAAGCTGAGCGGCGAAGCCGTATCATCCGCATGCACAAGACCCGTCATGCCAGCGGACAGGGCAAGAGCAGCAAATAACATGCGCTTCAGCAGCAATGCCGTTTTGGCAGGGTGAAGCACAGACCGAACTACAGGCTGAACTGCAGACTGAAAAGTGGTAGAAGTATTCATGATGATTCCTTAAAATTAAATTGGATCGACGTGTAATCACGCCCGATAGCAAACCGGTGAACTGACAGGTTTGATGGAGCGCTGGGATGACCTAGCGCAGGAAGGACAACAAGTCTTCTGCGCCTATGTCTATGCCTGCTTCGGATGCACTCATGGCGCCTATACCGGCTTTGAGGTTCCAGGCATTCGGATATTGTTTGGACACGTAGGCACCCAGCAGCACATTGGTCCAGGAATCGTATATTTCGACTACAAAGCTGACTGAGCCAGTCATCGCACCTTCCTTACCGCGTATTGCCTGCGTGGCATTGTAAGGTCCGCCCAGCAAATCAAAGCGCGACAGCGTGCTCAGGAAAGGGGTGTTTTCCCTGGCACCCGCGAGTGTCAATTTGATGCGCAAGGCATTTTGCGCTGGCGTCATTACACTTCTGAAACGGGTATCAAGTTTGGCTTTAAATGCACTCTGCATGTAACGCGCCAGATAGATTCTGTCCTCTTCAGCGACATCTTCAAACTGACCATCACCACCGCGATAAATAATCACCGGATCAATGATCACGGCTGCATAGTTATTCCAGTTGGTGTCAGTTTTATATTCATAAGGCTTGCGGCCTGTCGCATCACGCTGATTCAACAACATCTGCGACGAAGAATTGATCCCTGAATAAGGAATGGGTTGCGTCGAAGAACAGGCTGCAAGTGCAAGGCAACACGCCAGCCCTGCCAGTCGTATTGAAATTGATGGTGTACTCATTTTAAGTTCCTGGTTTGCTACTGCTAAAAGAGAAGGGAAAAAAATCAAACAGTGCGGGTCCGCCTTGAAGTCTCAGTCTTGCCATCAAGGAAATATTTAATGTCTGAATCCAATTATAAACAAACTACACTGTACGGTTTATTATATAGAGGCACTTCTGCCTGTCAAGAAAAATGTACAATGCGGTATGTTTATGAAGAGAATAAGTATGAAGCTACGTACTGAAGCACGACGCAATGCCATCTTGGTAGCTGCTACTGACCTGTTCAAGGAAATGGGTTACGAACGGGCATCAATGAATGAACTCGCCAAACGCCTGGGCGGCTCCAAAGCCACCCTGTATGGTTACTTCATGTCAAAGGAAGAATTGTTTGCGGCAGTGGTGCAGGCAGTCTCTACTGCACATTTACTGGAAGCGGTAGCAGAACTGTCAGCCAACGCCAGCAACAAAAGCACGCTGGAGTCTCAGTTACGGCAGTTTGGCGAAAGAATGATGCAGGTAGTAACCAACGATCAGAGCGCGCTTGCCGTATGCAGGATGGTAGTTGCAGAATCCGGACACTCTGATGTCGGGCAGGTATTCTATCAATCAGGCCCTGCCGAAGCGATCAATGCCATTGCAGAATTACTGAAAGCGGCAATGGAAAGGGGTGAATTGCGCCAGGCAGATCCAAAGATCACTGCATTGCAGTTCATGGCCCTGGTGACGGCAGAAAATGACATGCGCCTGTTCCAGAGAGACCCACCACCAGTTGCAACGGAACAAGTCCGCGCCATGGTTGATCGTGCGATTGAGGCTTTCTTGCGCGGAGCACAAGCACGCTAGGTGGCCGGTCTGGAAATGCCATACGCATTTCCAGACGTAACCACGTTGAAGCCCATTGCAAGCAGCGCCTTGTCTCCCTGATTGCCATAGTTAGCCGCAGATTATTTATAAGCACCACAGCCCACAAAATAGTCATCCACTTTTTCAAAGTAACTGGACTTGGTTTCCAGGGCTTTGGTGACCGGGTTTGGCCATTGATAGTCAATCCAGCCATCATTTTTGGTTTTAAGAGCGGCGATCATGTCACGGATGATGGGCTTGCCTTCGACTTTCAGGTCCAGTAGATTCTTGCCTATCATTTTGGGATTGGCACCGTGTGACAGGCTCATGCCGTTCATGTCATAGACAAACAGGTACAGATCGCGGTCATGAAATTCCTTGTTGGAGGTATCGTTGAAATCAGCAAAGGCTTTTTCACGGCCATTTTTCTTGATGTAGGCTATACCCTTTTTAACCAGGGCCTGTGCCTGTGCAGTCGAACCACGTTCTTCCCGCGCCGAGGCAGGGGCAGTCATGACGAAACCCATCACAGCGATAAAAATCAGCTTGCTCATCCATTTCATGGCATATCTCCTTCAGGTGTGGACCGGCTCGAATACCCAGCATGTAATTTTCAATGCAAGACCAATATTTCATGCCTGAATCGACTTAGTCCAGCATTAGTCACTGTGCAGCGCAACAATTGTGGCGGAATGGACCATCTGGCGCTGCCTGCACATGGCTAAGGCTATTTGACTATCAGTTGATTCATGACGCCCTGCACGTCATCCAGGCTACGCACCAGTTTTTCGAGTTCACTGGCTTGCCCGGTAGTACGCACACAACCTTTGAGCCAGACAAAGCGGCGCTGGCCTTCCACCCAGATACTGGTTTCAGCAAAACGGCCATCCGCCTCTATGGCGCGTTTGACCCTGGGAATAATTTCCTTGTCGTACAGATAGGAATTTGGCAGACGGCACTGACCCGACTGATAACAGCTGGTACCACGCTCGATGCGACCATGCGCTTCTGCCCTCGCCTGCGCTTCGGTCAGCATGGGGCCTTCAGGGACAGGACATTCGCTGATGCCCTGGGTCACCCTGAGAAAAGGATCATTGAAATAATTGGTCCTGACTTCATCACCAAGCGCGCAAATGGGCAGTGACATCGAGACGGAGGCAGCAAAGGCAAGCCGCAGTATATTTATACTTCTACGCATAGGCAAAAACATGCAAAGATCTCCCGCAAGATCAATATCCGTTTCGCATATTAACCAATTTACACAGACTTTGTCAGATTGAAAACAAGCCTGTGCCGGTGTCGCCTAAATATGAACCCAGCCTGAGCATGAATTGATCTATGCGTTCACCTTAAAATAGCGTCCGGCGAAAAGCATCTTTGAAATCATGCGATGAATCAGGCAATGATATCCGTCACTGCAATCTGCCCTGCACCGATCAGCTTGACGATAACGTCATTGGTTTCCACACTGTTGGCAACCTTGCTCGTGTGTTCGTAGAAATAGGTACCCGCCGCCTGTCCACTGGCAACTGTAATCAGAAATGCCTGGCCCGGGGTGGCGGTCAGGGCATTGCCCGCTGCCGCAGCGCCGCTGGCGATCTTGGCTGCCAAACCGGCCACGTCTGAAGAAGCAATGCTTAACTTGTCGAGGGAAGTTGCCTGTACGCTGGTTTTAAATTTATCTGCACCAGTGACATTGAAATTACTGATCACATTACCGCCAGTCAGAAAATAGTACATGGAGGCATATTTGATATCCAGTATATCGCTGCCACCACCTGTCGAAGCCAGCTTGACCGTCGCGGCAGCGCTAAAAGACAACTCGAGATTAAATAAACCCGTTTTACCTTCAGGTTCTACGATCTGTATTTGTTTTGAATAGCTTGATAAAGACATTTTGGCATCTGTCGAATTCACATTCACCCACATGACAGCATTTTGATTGAAGGTATTGGCATAAAAAGTGCCAGTGCCATTCAGGTTGACGGTGACGGATGCACCGCCCCGAAGTTCCTGATAGCGTGCATCGTTCGTGCCTGTCACCGTCATGGTCAGCGAGCCAGTAGCACTATCGTTGACGATGTAAGTATAAGCACTGGAAATGCCCATGCCAGAGATAGAATAAGCACCCGATCCGGATAAATACAGCATTCCCGACATGCTGCTGACATCTACCTTGGTCGCGGCACCGCTATTGATATAGTGCTCTTTGTCGTTATTGTCTTTGACGCTCAATGAGCCAGAGTTGCTAAAAAAATTGATATTGGAGGCGACGCTATCTTCGATGATCGTGTTAGACATGCCTTCCAGTATCAGGGTGCCAGATAATTGATTTTTGAATCTGACCTCTTGCGTAGTGCCCGAGTTAATGCCGAAAGTAATTTTATTGTATGCACCCTTGTCAGTGGTAATCGAAATCGGCTTTGACGGCGTGAAGTACAGTTCGTTATTTCGATGCAGAATGAGGCCAGTGAAGTTAGCCATAAGGGTGCTGCTCAGGCCAAAAGTGCCGCTATCAAGAACCTCCAGCACATGCTCGTTATAAATGGTATTGCTGAAACTAAACCTGGCATCAGTCAGATTGGCCAGACTGGTTTTGACGGTGGCACTGGCAAACTCCGATATCTGTGTCACGCTCTGACCCGTTGCACCCAGGGTCACGCTCGATGTGCCAGTCACATTGTTGAGATTGACGTTTTGTCGCGTCAGATTGCCCAGGACTATCGTATCGCCACCATCTGCCTTATTGGTATTGATGGTGGTAAAACTGTTCATGAAATTGGCACCTGCATTGCTGGTATTGGCACCGGCCTGCAAATTCAGGGTTTGTACGCCCGTGACCGTACTCGTCGTATGTGGCACGGGCGAAAAATACGTATTCACATTCAAGGCCACTGCGCCGCCATTGCCTGTGATTTTGGTATTGGCTGCCAGCAGGCTGGCATCATCCGTACTGAAAATGAAGTTGCCGCTCCTGCCGGGATTGACTTGCCCCGCCGCGACAACCAGCATACTGCCGTTCACGGATGTATCCGGTAAGCCGGCAAGCATTTTGGCGGTGATAAAACCAAGGCTATCGAGTGCCGCTTTTTGGGTGTTGCCATCTACCACCGTGGCCAGCCATGATTTGGCCAGGCCCTGGGCTACGCCCGCCTGGCTATACAAGGATGCGGCAGCCTGGTTGGCTGCCAGATTGGAGGTAAAACTGGCACTGGCCGCATTTTTTGCGCGTACAGCGTCGAGGTCTGGCCCCATCGCGCCATTCAAAATTGCGATGGCTGCAGCCCCTACCCCAACTTGTCCGGACCTGATCTGGCTGCTCCAGTAGCTTAGTCCAGCAGCATCAGCCTTGTGGTTGAACAGATTGGTATACAGCACATTGATGGTTTGCTCTACCGTAAAACCGGCAAAGGCACTGGCATATTCTTTTTGTTCAGAAAAGCTTTGCGCGATCTGGACCAGGCTCATGGTCGATGATTTCCAGTAAGCCAAACCATCTTTGTCTGCCGGACGATTGAAATAAGCGATGTAGAGATTCTGGATATCGGCTTCGTTAGCCATAAGATCAACCTTGCTGCGGTGTGGGTAAATGCGGCATGCGTATGCCAAAAGAGCCAGCATCATCCCAAAAATTGCAACAAATGTAAACTTTGTCTTAACATCAATTGCGGCTGGTGGCTGGTGGCTGGTGGATGGTGATATCGCAGATCTGACATCATGCAGCATCGTGCAACATCATGGCTGCATCTGGTTTTGACTTTATCAAAAGACATGAGGCATACAGGTCAGGGACCTGTATGCCTCAAGGGATTGAATTCAATAACAGGCGCTAATCAGGCGTCAGATTTTCGCGCCAAAACGGTCAAATCGTGGCGAATAATACTGGTCGCCATTCAGCGAATACATCAGGCGTTTGACTTGCCCGGTAATCAGCTCACGTTTGACCAGACCGATGTAGCGGGAATCATGGCTATTGTCGCGATTATCCCCAAGCATCATATACTCACCCTCAGGCACTTTGACGGGAGCGAAAGTGCGCAGTGCTTCACGCTCTGGCATCACAATCATTTGATGTTGCAGACTGCCTAACTGTTCTTTGTAGACCAGTTGCTGGCCTTTGTATTCACGTTTTGGTGTCAGATGGTCGTCACTGCGTGGTTCCTGAGCTTCATAGCTGGCGGCAACACCGTTAATGAACAGTTTTTCTTCGCGCATTTCCACCACATCGCCAGGCACAGCAACCAGGCGCTTGATCAGGCGCACACCATCGACCGGCGAAGTGAAAGTGACAACATCGCCACGCTGCGGGTCTGCCACATGCTTGAGGACGACATCGGTGAATGGTAACTTGACGTCATAGGCCAGACGGTCGCAGATGACGCGATCCCCTTCCAGCAGTGTCGGGTACATGGAACTGGTCGGCACCATGTAATAATCGGCCAGTGCGCTGCGCACAAAGACCATGCCCAGCATGAGTACGATGAAACCTTTATTGTCGGCAATCAATTTTTTAAGCTGCACGGCTATCTCCTCTATAAAAATCAAGCATGCCAGAGATAGACAAAAAAATACCCCGAAAGTTCGGGGTATTTTTTAGCTGCAGAAAAAATTTGCTTTGAATTTACTTTTGAACTTACATTTAAAGCAGATTATTTTGCATTCATCAGTGCAACAGTGGTATCCAGCATACGGTTGGAGAAACCCCATTCATTGTCATACCAGCTCGATACCTTGACCAGACGGCCAGATACTTTTGTCAGTGTTTCATCATAGGTACTGGACGCAGGATTGTGGTTGAAGTCAACCGATACCAGCGGCGCAGTGTTGTAATCCAGGATGCCTTTCAGGGCACCTTCGGATGCATCTTTCAGCACCTGATTGATTTCTGCCACTGTTGTATCACGGGCAGCAACGAAAGTCAGATCAACTACGGATACATTGATGGTTGGTACGCGCATGGCGTAACCATCAAGCTTGCCATTCAGTTCTGGCAAGACCAGGCCAACGGCAGCAGCTGCGCCGGTTTTGGTCGGGATCATGCTCATGGTGGCTGAACGGGCGCGGCGCAAGTCTTCATGCATCACATCTGTCAGTACCTGGTCATTGGTGTAGGCGTGGATAGTGGTCATCAAACCGTTGACGATACCAATAGCATCATTCAAAGGCTTGGCCAGCGGCGCCAGGCAGTTGGTCGTGCAGGATGCATTGGAAATGACTGTGTCAGTGGATTTCAAAACGCCATGGTTGACGCCGTAGACGATGGTTGCATCCACATCTTTGCCGCCAGGTGCAGAGATGATGACTTTTTTCGCGCCGCCAGCCAAGTGAGCAGACGCTTTTTCTTTTGTCGTGAAGAAGCCTGTGCATTCCAGCACAACGTCAACATTCAATTCACCCCATGGGATATTGGCTGGATTGCGCTCTGCAAATACCTTGATCTTGTCGCCATTGACGATCATGGTGTCGCCTTCGACCGTGACTGTGCCTGGGAACTTGCCGTGGGCTGTGTCGTAACGGGTCAGGTGGGCATTGGATTCTGCATTGCCAAGATCATTGATCGCAACGATCTGGATCTCGTTCTTGAACTTGCCACCTTCGTAATGAGCGCGAAGGATGTTGCGGCCGATACGGCCATAGCCGTTGATTGCGACGCGAATCGTCATGGTTTTATCTCCAAAGGACTAAACAACAATAAATACAATAGGTAAAACTTTAAGACCTCTCAACACAGAGGCACAGAGACACAGAGAAAGGCAGGAGAACGGCAAAACCTATTGGAATTGCGGATCAAAATTCTTAAGCTTTTCTCTTGTTTTTTCCTCTGTGTCTCCGTGTCTCTGTGGTGAGCTTTTTGGTCTTCAAAATACGTCTAATGCAAAGACAAAGGCGTACGCATGGCGTTGACGGATGCCATCAGCACCGACAAATCGCGCCAGCCGTAACTCACTTCCATCAAATCCATGCCATCCCAGCTGAATGCCTGTTCGATCAACAGGACACCGCCCAGTTCCTCGTAGAAATTGCGGGCGATGGAATTGCCGGATATGGCCCACACCAGCAAACTCTCTGCGCCTTGCGCCTGCAAGGTACGTGCTACCTTTTGTACCATGCGACGGCCTATACCAGAACGCTGCCAGGCTGGCCGCAGATACACTGCGGTCAGTTCAGCCTGCATGCCCAGCTTGGGCTCAGGCAGCATCATACCGGATGCGAAGCCGATGATATGACCTTCGCTTTCAGCCACATACACGCAAATGCGGTCTTGCGCTTGCGACATCGCTTGCAGTATCTGACGCCACTTCAGCATGCTGTCTTCTACGCGCATGTCATCCAGATAACTGTCCGGTACCATGCCACGATAGGTAGCCTGCCAGCTTTCCACACGCACAGCAGCAATCGCCTCTGCATCGTCTACAGTAGCACGACGCAGGCTGACCTCTTTGATGCTGCTCACAGTAATGTCTGTCAATTCTGTCTTCCAGCTTAAACTAAAGTCGCTTTTACTTTGGCAACGACGTTATCAACAGTGAAGCCAAAGTATTTGAACAGGACGCCTGCTGGTGCCGATTCACCAAAAGTATCGATACCGACAACCGCGCCTTCCAAACCGACATATTTATACCAGAAGTCGGTGACACCGGCTTCGATGGCGATACGTGGCAAGCCCTTGCCCAATACCGCTGCTTTGTATGCTGCATCCTGGCGATCAAATACGTCCGTACAAGGTATGGACACCACGCGCACGGCAATACCTTGCTGTGCCAGTTCAGCCGCAGATTTGACAGCCAGTTCAATTTCGGAACCAGTCGCAATCAATACTGCTTTTGCATCAGCCACGTCTTGCAAGACATAACCACCGCGCTGGATATCAGCAATTTGCTGGGAAGTACGTTCTTGATACGGCAGGTTTTGGCGTGAAAAAATCAGCGTCGATGGGCCATCATTGCGTTTTACCGCATGTGCCCATGCCGCTGCTGATTCCACCGTGTCACATGGACGCCAGTTATCCAGATTAGGGATCAGGCGCATGCTCGACACGTGCTCGACGGATTGATGCGTAGGGCCATCTTCACCCAGGCCGATAGAGTCATGCGTGAACACAAACAGGGTACGGATTTTCATCAGCGCTGCCATGCGGATGGCATTACGGCTGTAATCAGAGAAAGTCAGGAAGGTCGCGCCAAACGGGATATAACCACCATGCAGGGCGATACCATTCATCATCGCGCTCATGCCGAATTCACGCACACCATAATTGATATGGTTACCGGCCTGGTTGCCACGCACGGCAACGCATTCTTTCCAGTTGGTCAGGTTGGAACCTGTCAAGTCAGCAGAACCGCCGAGGAATTCTGGCAGCGATGGCGCAAATGCCTGGATCGCATTTTGACTGGCTTTGCGGGTCGCAATATTTTCTTTTTTCTCTACGCAGGATGCAATCGCATTCGCCACCACTTCATCGAAGTTGGCTGGCAAGTCGCCATTCATGCGGCGCGTCAGTTCAGCCGCTTTTTGCGGGAACTGAGCCGTGTAGGCTGCAAATTGTGCATTCCATTCTGCTTCGGCTTTGGCGCCATCCGCTTTGGCATCCCAGGCTTCATATACGTCAGCCGGTACTTCAAATGGCGGGTATTCCCAGCCAATGTTGGCACGTACTGCTGCGATTTCCTTGTCACCCAGAGCAGCACCGTGAACATTGTGCGTGCCTTCCATGTTTGGCGAACCTTTGCCAATGACGGTTTTGCAGCAGATCAGGGTAGGCTTGTCAGATGTCTTGGCAGCAGCAATCGCATTGGACACGGCTTCAGCATTGTGGCCATCAATCGCCGGGATCACATTCCAGCCATAGGCTTCAAAGCGTTTTGGGGTATTGTCTGTGAACCAGCCTTCGACGTGACCGTCGATGGAGATGCCATTGTCATCCCAGAAGGCGATCAGTTTATTCAATTGCAGTGTGCCCGCCAGTGAACAGGCTTCATGCGAAATGCCTTCCATCAGGCAACCGTCGCCCATGAAAGCATAGGTGTAATGATCAACCACTTTCAGGTCACCCTGATTGAACTCGGCAGCCAGCAGTTTTTCAGCCAGTGCCATACCAACGGCATTGGTAATGCCCTGACCCAATGGGCCAGTGGTGGTTTCCACGCCTGGTGTCACATGCACTTCAGGGTGACCGGCAGTTTTGGAATGCAATTGGCGGAAATTCTTGATCTCATCCATAGGCAGGTCATAGCCTGTCAGGTGCAGCAGCGAATAATGCAACATCGAACCGTGGCCATTTGACAACACAAAGCGATCACGGTTAATCCATTTTGGATTGGTCGGATTGTGGCGATAATGGCCTTTCCACAAAGCAACGGCGATATCGGCCATGCCCATAGGCGCGCCCGGGTGACCGGAATTGGCTTTTTGTACCGCATCCATGGACAAGGCACGAATTGCATTGGCCATCTTGGTAAGTGTTGCTGGCTGAAGAGATGAAATCATGGTGTCAGAAGTTTGTCTTGAGAAAACTGGTCAGTGAAGCAAGCGGCTGAGGAGGAATAATTCCATCCCTGCGAAACCCGATATTTTACCAGAGCATGGGGTCCATACTACAATTGCGACGCTTCAGAAGCGCAAACAGGCTGTTTTAGACTGTAAAATCACTGGGTTTATCTATAAAGCTTACGCATGTCATCAAAAAAACGTCATTTCTCCCTCGACGAACTTGCCCGGCAATTTCCCCATGAGGTGTTCATCCGTGGTATCAGTTATGCAACAGAAAACAAGGTCAGGGGCTGGAGTTTTGATAATGATTTCGTAGAAAGCGAAGTTCAGGGCAGTGGCCGCAATATCTATACGCAAGAGATAGAACTGGTGTTTGAGAATGAAACACTGGAAGCCGTCAATGGCGCCTGCAGTTGCCCGGTTGAATACAATTGTAAGCATGTAGCAGCCGTTTTACTCAATATTCTTGATCACCAGAACAAGGCCAGCCCACCACCCGACCAGGCAGACGGTAATGGCACGGCACTGGGTTTCACCGAACAGAAGTGGCTGCGCGAACTGGAATTTGCCCGGCATGACAGCCCTGCCCTGATCACTGAGAGCGAATCCGGCAACGAAGAATCAGACGACGGCATGCTGATTTTCAGCCTGTCCACCGTGGCGGGCAGCAAGGAAGTAAGGCTGATACCCGGCAAGGCCAAACAGAATGCCAAAGGCGATCTGAAATACACCAAGCTGTCGCTGGCGGTGCGCGATATGATGAAATCAGCCCATTTTCTGCAAGAAGCAGATTACGAATTGCTGGCGCTATTCAATATGTGCACGATGAATTCGTTTTATTACTCGCACTATTCGCCCAAAGGCAGGATGGGTGCGGTCTTGCTCGAACGCGTCGCCAAAGCTGGCAAACTGTATTGGCTGAATACGGAAAACAAACAAAGCCAGTTATCCAGACTGACTTACCATCCTTTACAACAGGCCCATCTGACCTGGCAGGAAGACAAGGACTACCTGCGGCTGCGCTGGCAAGTCGATGGCGTCGACGCAGAGACATCGGTCTCTGCCGATTCAACACCTGGCCCTTACATATTACCCACCGAACCACCGTGGCTGATCGGCCAGAACAGTTGCGGCGAGCTGCATGTGGCCGCTACCGGCAAGTTTCCCCTGCCCACGTTAATCAACCTGGTGCAGGAAGCCCCCTTGCTGGCTGTTACCCGCACGGAAACCCGGCTGGCCATGGCAAATCGTCTGCTGGACATGGGCTTGCAACACCTAATTCCACTGCCTGCCGAGCTGGATGCCCAGGTGCGTGCCGATGTACGTATGCGCCCGGTACTTGAATTGAATGCCCTGACCACAGCCGACCTGTGTACTGATTACGCCGTCCTGCGCTTTGCCTATGAAAATGTAATGGCAGAAGCCGATCAGGCAGGCGATAGCCTGCTGCGTCGCGGCCAGCACGGGCTGGAAAACATACTCAGGGATCAGCCTGCCGAACAAGCCGCAAAGCAAACCCTGAAAGATCTGGGGTTTCAACTGCAAGTGGTACCCGGACATGAAAAAGACCTGTTGCAATGTCTGCCAGACCAGAATGCCTGGCTACATTTTGCGACAAAAGACTTGCCCGGTCTGATCAGCCAGGGCTGGGATATACGCCAGCAAGACGACTATCGCTACAACCTGCAGGAAGTCGAAGACTGGTACGCAGAAGTGGATGAGGATAACCAGCAATCGGTTTGGTTTGAGCTGGAACTGGGTATCGTCGTCAACCAGACCAAGATTTCATTGCTACCGCTACTGGTGAGCCTGATACGCCAGGCACCGCAAGACTTTAGCCTGCAACAAGTCAATCAGCGTGCCGATGACGAACAGGTTTTGCTGGCCCTGCCTGACAATACCCGCGTCGCCCTACCCTATGCGCGCATCAAGCCTATCCTGCTGATCCTGGGCGAGCTGTATTTCAATGAACATCAAGGCGACAAACTGCGGCTACCCATGCTGGACGCGGCACGCCTGGCAGAACTATCGGCCACCACCCATTTGCGCTGGATAGGTGGCGAACGCCAGCAAAGCTTTGGCCAACGCCTGGCAACATTTGGTGGCATCAATACCATCACCCCGCCCGCAGGCTTGCGCGCCAGCCTGCGCGATTACCAGAAAGAAGGCGTGGCATGGATGCAGTTTTTGCGCGAATACCAGCTGGCCGGCATACTGGCTGACGACATGGGTCTGGGCAAGACCATACAAACCCTGACCCATATCCTGATAGAAAAAGAAGCCGGTCGTTTAAGCCAGCCAGCACTGGTAGTTGCCCCGACCAGTCTGATGGATAACTGGGCCAGCGAAGCACAACGCTTTGCCCCCGATTTGCGGGTACTGGTCTTGCAGGGCAAAGACCGCAGCAAACTGTTTGAACAAATCCCCCAGGTGGACCTGGTACTGACTACCTATGCCCTGCTGCCGCGCGATGAAGAAGCATTGCGTGCGCATCGCTATCATTTGCTGATACTCGACGAAGCGCAGTACATCAAAAATGCCCAGGCCAAGGCCAGCCAGACTGCCAGCTTGCTGCAAGCGAATCACCGCCTGTGCCTGACCGGTACGCCCTTGCAAAATCATCTGGGGGAACTGTGGTCGCAATTCAATTTCCTTATGCCGGGCCTGCTGGGAGATATCAAGTCCTTTACCAAAGACTTCCAGCACCCCATAGAAAAGCTGGGTGACAGCCAGCGCCACGCCCTGCTGACACGTCGCATCAAACCGTTTTTACTGCGTCGTACCAAGGACAAGGTGGCGACGGAATTGCCCGCCAAGACCGAAGTCTTGCGCCACATAGAACTCAGCGGTGCGCAACGTGACCTGTACGAAACCGTGCGCCTGGCGATGGATGAAAAAGTCCGTGAAGAAATCGCCAAGAAAGGTGTGGCACGCAGCCAGATCGTCATCCTTGACGCACTACTGAAACTGCGCCAGGTATGCTGCGATCCACGACTGGTCAAGATTACTGGTGCCAAGGCTACTAATGCTACCAATGCATCCAAGTCGGCCAAAAATGGCAAGGATAAAATGCCGCCTTCAGCCAAGCTGGAAGAATTGCTGGCCATGATCGATGAACTGCTGGCCGAAGGCCGCAAGATCCTGGTATTTTCACAGTTCACCAGTATGCTCGGCCTGATCGCCGAAGCACTGACTGAAAAGCAGTTGCGCTTTGCGATACTGACTGGCGATACAGAACACCGTGGCGAAGTGGTACGCCGTTTCCAGGAAGGTGATATCCCCCTGTTTTTGATCAGCCTGAAAGCTGGTGGCGTGGGTCTGAACCTGACAGCAGCCGACACCGTCATCCACTATGACCCATGGTGGAACCCGGCCGCAGAAAACCAGGCTACCGACCGCGCCTGGCGCATAGGGCAAGACAAGCCCGTATTTGTCTATCGCCTGATCGCCAAGGGCACACTGGAAGAAAAAATCCAGGAAATGCAGGTAAAAAAATCCGACCTGGCCCGTGCCATACTGGGTCAGGGCGAAATCGCCAGCGTGCAACTGACGGCAGAAGACTTGCAGGGCATTTTTGAACCACTGAATTAAAGAAAGACTTATGGAAGGCTTACACCTGACCGCCGACTGCTTCAATTGTGAAGCAGCGCCAGAATATTTCGTCAGCCCGGAAAGCCTGCGTCTGTGCCTGAGTGACATCACCATCGCTGCCGGCCTGACCATAGTCGGTGAAAAATTTCACCCCTTCACGCATGAAGATGGCAGCCCGGCTGGCGTCACCGGTGCCCTGCTACTGGCAGAATCGCATGTCGCCATCCATACCTGGCCAGAACGTCATGCGGTGACGCTGGATGTGTATGTCTGCAACTTCAACCATGACAATGGCAGCAAGGCCAGGCAGATTGTTGATGCGCTGATTGCCGTGTTCAAGCCAGGTACGGTATCACGACAGGAACTGCAACGCGGTGAGAATGCCTCTGACCCGACCACTGGCCTGATCACTGATCTGACCACTGGCCTGGCCACTAGCCTTACATTTGAAGCCCTGAGCGACCACAGCTTTGCTGCTACCCGCATCAACCAGGTATTAGCAAGACACACCAGCGCCATGCAAGACATAGAGATCGCCGACACCAGCGATTTTGGCAAAGTCATGCGACTAGATGGTGCCATGATGACCTCGGAAAAAGACGAATTCTTTTATCATGAATGCCTGGTCCACCCCGCCGCGATTGCTCACCCGGAACCACGTACCGCCCTGATCATAGGCGGTGGTGATGGCGGTTCCTGCGAAGAATTGCTCAAGCACCCCAGCATCACCAGCATCACCCTGTGTGAAATTGATGCCGATGTAGTCGCCATGGCGCGCCAGCACCTCGGCAATATCCATCGTGGTGCCCTGGATGATTCAAAAATACAACACCGCCATGAAGACGGCTTTGCCTATGTAGGTTCATGCAGCGATGTCTACGACCTGATTTTGCTGGATCTGACCGACCCCGTCAGCCCCACCGGCAATTCGCTGGCGGCCACCTGCATGACGGAAGAATTTTTCCAGATCTGCGCCCGACGCCTGACAGCAGAAGGCATGCTGGTGCTGCACCTGGGCAGCCCGTTTTATCATCCCGAACGCTTCAGGACTACACTGACCAAACTGCAAACAGCGTTTGCACAGATCCATCCTTACACGGTATTCATCCCTCTGTACGGTGCCCTGTGGGGTATGGCAATTGCCAGCAAACAGCTCAATCCCCAGGCAATTGCCGCGTCAACGGTAAATCAGCGCATCAAACACCGTGGCTTGCCGTTGCTAAAGTATTACAATGCGGATGTGCATCAGGCATTATTTGCTTTACCCAATTATGTGAAAGACCTGATGCCGGCCACCTGAACCAGGAGAAACCGTGAGTGCCGGAAAAAACAAACAACATGGCAAACGCAGGGCAAGCCGTACCCTGCCGCTAATGCTAGTGACCAGTGCTGCACTGACTGCCTGTAGCAGCAGTGACAGTGACAGCAACCAGGAACTGACCGCCATACGCGATCAGTACAAGAGCCTGGAAGACTGCCGCAAGGACTGGGGCGATGGCCCCGCCTGTGAATCAGTCGCCACCAGCAACCTGAATACGGATGCAAATCTGAACAACACAGGTACAGGTACGGGCAATGGCTACACCGGTTCATCCTACACGGGCACCGGCGGACATTACAGTGGTTACAACATGCATTACTTTGGTCCGCACTACAGTCCGGGCAACCGTGAAACTGCGCAAAGAAGTTTTGGCTTTCAGGGTGGCAGTAGCGACCATGCGGTCAGCCGCAGCACCAGTGTCAGCCGTGGCAGCGTCAGCCGTGGTGGTTTTGGCAGTACGTCACGCGGTTCTTCCGGGGGCGGTTAATGATACGTACCTCACTCACGCCACGCGCGGGCTGGCAACAGCAATTTGAATCGCTTGGCTTTAGCTACCATTCCATCGATGGTCTGTATTGGGACGAACGTTATGCCTACTGCTTTACCGCAGAACAGATCGACGTACTGGAACAGGCCAGCCTTGATCTGCATCAGATGTCGCTGCAGGCGGTGGACCACGTCATCAAAAATGGCATGCAGGAAAAATTTGCCATCCCCAGCGCATTCTGGTCGCAGGTGGAAGACAGCTGGCGCAGCAAAGAATTTTCGCTGTATGGCCGCTTTGATCTCAGCTGGAATGGCAGCGGCGCACCCAAGATGCTCGAATACAACGCCGATACCCCGACCGGTCTGGTGGAATCCAGCGTGGCGCAATGGTACTGGCTACAGGACGTGCATCCGGATGCAGACCAGTTCAATTCCCTGCATGAAAAACTGATAGAACAGTGGAAGAAATTCCCCAACAAGGGCATGCTGCATTTCGCCTGCGCAGGTGGTAACGAAGAAGATGAAGGCAATCTTTCTTACTTGCGCGACACCGCCATACAGGCAGGCTTTGCCACCAAACAATGCGCCATAGAAAGCCTTGGCTGGGATGAAGCAGAAGGCATGTTTGTCGATGATGCCGACAGCCAGATAGACAACCTGTTCAAACTCTATCCCTGGGAATGGCTGTGTCGCGAAGATTTCGCCAACCATTTGCTGAAGCGGCCCATGCGTATCATAGAGCCTGCATGGAAAATGGTATTGTCCAACAAAGCCATACTGCCAATACTATGGGAACTGTTTCCGAATCACCCCAACCTGCTGCCCGCGTCGTTTGATGCCTGGCGCATCAGTGGCAATCATGTGAAAAAACCGCTGTATTCACGCGAAGGTGAAAACATTTCCATCTATGCCGATGGTCAGGTGCTGCATACTGACGGTGACTATGGTGCCGAAGGCTATATCTATCAGGCGTATGCACCCCAGCCCAGGTTTGATGATGGCATCACACCGGCATATACATCCATCGGTGCCTGGATAGTCGGTGACGAACCGGCGGGCATAGGCATACGCGAAGATGAAACCCTGATCACCAAGAACACCAGCCGTTTCATTCCCCATTATTTTGTAGAATAGGATGCCCCATGAGTGAACAATTAGTGACGCACGGGCTAATCGCCTTCTTCAGCCATATCGCCGCCGCCTTTGTCTTGCTGGCGGTCTTCGTGGTGGTCTATATCCGCATTACCCCGTATCGCGAAATCGCCCTGATACGTGCTGGCAATGTGGCAGCAGCCGCCAGCCTTTCTGGTGCTGTGCTTGGTTACTGTACTGCACTGGCATCAGCCATCGCCAACAGTGTCAGCCTGGTGGACATGTGTTTCTGGGGTGTGGTGGCACTAGTCATACAGTTGCTGGCATTTGGTGTTGCCCGCCTGCTGATACCGGGCATTGTGTCTGACATACCGGACAATAAAATTGCCTCAGGCGTTTTCCTGGGGGCACTGAGTCTGGGATTGGGGATGCTCAATGCCGCCTGTATGACATACTAGTGGACTGTAACAATTGAAAACAGAGTGCCTTCCACTTGCACGACGATCATGGCTGCGTTGCAAATGCTCGCGATAGTTCACTATCGCTACGCACAAGTGTTAACCTTGCCTTGCCCTGATCGCCGGGCAAGCGTCTTTCACTTCTGTTTCAACTGTTACAGTCCACTAGAAAAAGTTTTAAATTAATCGAGAAAGCAATGCCACGTTTTTATTGTCCGCTGCCCTTGAGTATAGGTTCCAGCATTGCCCTGCCGGATGAAGTTGCACATCATGTGTTTGTGCTGCGCCAGAGTGTCGGTGACAACATTCATATTTTTAATGGCGAAGGTGGCTGCCATGTCGCTACCCTGACCGAAGTCGGCAAGAAAAATGTGACCGCAGATGTCAAAGTATTTTTGCCGGAAGAATGTGAGCTGCCCTATTCATTAAACCTGGTGCAGGCCCTGCCGGAAGCATCAAAAATGGACTGGATCATAGAAAAGGCCATGGAACTGGGCGTCAGCGCCATACAGCCATTGGCGGCGCAACGTTGCGTCGTCAAGCTGTCGGCAGAACGTGCCGAGAAGAAACAGGCACACTGGCAAGGCATTATCGTTGCCGCTGCCGAACAGTGTGGTCGCAACCGCCTCGCCCATCTGGCACCGGTGATGAACTACACCCAGTGGCTGGGCCAGCAGGACATGCATCAGAGAATATTACTGACTCCACGCGCTGACCAGTCACTGGCCGACTGGTCACGCCACCACCCGGCGCAAGCCGTCAGCCTGATGATAGGGCCGGAAGGTGGTTATACGGATGAAGAAGAAAATCTTGCCATCAAACATGGTGTGCTGGCCCTTTCGATGGGCCCGCGTATCTTGCGTACCGAGACAGCAGGCCTGGCCGCCATTGCCATGTTGAATGCCGCTTGGGGCGGAATGTAATTCAAATAGGACTTACGCAAAACCGCCCCAGCTGCGTTGCAGCTCCCGCATTTAGCAAGATTCGGTACTAAAGTACTGTCTTCGTCGCTGACGGTGTAGTCGGTGTTTCAGGCAACACGTTGCCTGCCGACGAAACGAACCTCCCATGCAAGGGAGATTCCCTAAAAGCGATAACCTTGCTGAGACAATTTTGCATAAGTTCTATCAAAAAAAGCCATGCCAGTAAAACAATGTCAAATTTCATATAAAGTTCACAATTACTGTACGCCAGGCGACATACACTCGCCGTTGTAAGCGTTGTACACATTGTACATTTACAGACGCATCAACTTCATCTGAAAGGATAATCATGGGACTTCTTGATAGCGCATTAGGCATGCTGGGTGGCATGAACCAGGGTAATAACGGCAGTACCGACTCCAAATCCATGCTAATTCAGGCCGCTATGGGCATGTTGAGCAATAATCAGTCTGGCGGCGGATTACAGTCATTGATCAATACCTTCCAACAGGCCGGTCTGGCCGACATCGTACAGTCCTGGGTAGGCACAGGGCAAAACCTGCCGATTTCTGCCGCGCAAATTCAGCAAGCCCTGGGTGGCGGACAATTGCAGCAACTGGCTGATTCCGCAGGTATTTCCCACGAAGGCGCAGCCAGCCATCTGGCCGAATTTTTGCCCGGCATCATCGACCACCTGACCCCGCATGGCCAGGTACCGGAAGCCGGGAGCATCAACCCGGCAGATGTACTGCAACAGTTTTCATCGCTGTTTGGCAAATAATACAACAAGATAATGACTATCTTTAAAAGAACAGCCATAGCAAATTTTTACTGTGACTGTTTTCCCTTCATTTAAAGATAAATTCTTTTCAAAATCTCTATTTTTTCTGATTTTGTACTTGAAGCGAAAGTTCTTTACTGAGCAAATCAGTCACAACTTTGCTACGGGTAGCATCGGGTTTTGTAATTTTCAATCGTTTCAACGATTGTTCAACGCTTGTAATTGCTGCCGAAACCACGCCTTTGAAATCAGGCTCGAGATCAATAGCTCGATAAATTTCGTCAAATACAGGCTTGCCATGTTTGGCGAAAACTTGAACATAGTACATATACAGCAAATATACTAAGTGGTATTTAAATTGTTTCATTTTTCGATCAATAAAACCTCGCTTTGAAAGCATCTCTATTCGGTTCAGGATCGCCGAGGCAAGATAATATTTCTCATGCCTATCAGTTTCAAGAAACATTTTTCCACGATTACTGTCCAAAATCTCGCCAAAATATCTATGAGTACTTTGTGGTTGAGCTAAACAAGCAGAAACATATGCTTTTATTTGTGCGGATAGTGAGATCACTTGGCAATTTTTAACCCCAGGAATACCATCATATTGCTTTGACCGTCTCTCATAGTATATTGGAAACTTTCTATTCGCAGCTTGGGCCTTATAATATTCTTCAAGATCTTTATGAGACGGTGACAAAGATTCAAAAGCCTCCACTTTAACTTCAGTTTGACGATTTGTAGCCTTAATCACGCTAACTGCAATGTCTGGATCGGTGGTTTCTATAATTTTCAGCACTATATGAGACCCGTCTTGCAATATCTGCCTATTTTCAAACAACACGTGGCTGGTTTGACATCCATTAACAATTTGATAATCCGTTAACTTTATTTTGCTACTTATCCTTTCAACTTTCTTTGCTATAACAGTTATCCCATTATTAAATATTGCTATAGCAGCTTGCCCTCCACCGGACTTCAAAGTTCTATCAATTTCACGGTTAACACTTGTATTTCCTTGGTAATCGCGGACATTGTCGTAAAATAAATTCTTTTGCAATTTACCGTCGGAATCTGTAATCAACTTCAAGTATTCTTTGGACGACAGATTTCCAACAAAGGATTGCCGAACACCTGAAATTTCCGGCAAAGAAACTAATGAGGGAAATTCAATTTCTTTTACTATTTTATTTCGCGTTTCCCTATATATCTCTTTGAGTCTTTCTGCATCAACGCATTGAAAATCAATTTTTGAGAAAAGCCCACGCTCAGTCAATATCTTAAGCTCCGATTTTACGAGTCCATTAATATGCTCTGGCTCCTCCCAACTTCCTGTTGAAACAAAGAATAAATCCAGACTTGGAGCTTTCTCTAAGTTAATAGAATTCTTATAAATAGCATCTTTTATTTCTCTAAGAGCCTTTATGTCGTCACTTTCAGGAATCGCAGATACGTCTGAAAAAAAATTTTTAATACCCGCTAAAAAATTAAGTATTTGCGCTCCATTAAATTTTGGAGAAAGTTTCGACTGAATAAAAGAAAATGAAACAGACAATGATCCATTATTTTTCAAAAAAAAAGCTACCTCTTCATGCTCTTCAACAATATTTCCGTTTACAATTATGGCCACTCCATCAAGTGCAGTATCAGCGCCTCCACCAACTGACAGACATTCATAATTAAATTCTCGTGGGTATTGCTTTGAAATAACACAGTAGTTTGCAAATCTTTCAAATACTTTACTTTCATCTAATTCATTAATTGCGTTTTGATCCGCAAAATCATTTACAAAACTTTTAAGTATTTCATCTTTCATAATTTTCCTTTGGTCAATAGAAAAAAATTAAGTTAACGAGACTTTTAAATTTAGAAGTCAAACAAGAAATTTACTCACTCAATGCAATTAGGGAAAAATAATTATCAATAAAACAAATAAAATAATAACAGAATAATGTTTCCCAAGCTGTTAACATGTTTTATTTACTAAGATATATCTCCACCCTCTCCTTGCCCCGCCCTATATTGTTGCGTTTCAGCCTGATCTGCCCCAGTTCACCCGTCTTTTTGACATGGGTACCGCCGCAAGGCACACACGAAAATCCGCTGATTTCCCAATAACGTCGCTGTGTCGACTCATCATCAAAGGCACATATGATATCGAGATTGGCATCAATGATGGCTTGCGCTTCTTGCGTATATGCAGGCAGCAGGGGCGCAATGCTTTCAGACCAGACAAAGTCGATGCGCGCCTTATCCTCGGCAATATGGGCACCTGCTTTACCGACACCAGATAGCGACTTGTAAAACAATTCCAGCACCAGCTCCGCAGCAAAATGCAGGCGCATCAGGCGATAACGCCGTTCCCAGTCTATACAGACTTCCACATCCTGCCCCAGCAACAAGCCATGCCCATCCGCCAGCGTATACACCAGCTCCAACCCTTCCTTGCGCGCAGCGACTACCGCATGCCCGGCTATCGTACCCTGATCACTTTCCTGCCCGCCAGAGAATGCAAAGAAGATCGTCGATACCAGACGAATATCATTGCCATCCACTGCACTGATCTGTGTCAGCAGGCTGGTTTGATAGGGGTCGTTCCAAAATAATTTTTTTGTCAATTTACGTCCTCTTACATATCACCTTATCGGTGCGTGTCAAGATACCAGCCTGGCAAAGTTTCACGCTTCGTTCGCCAGCTATCAGGAATACCTTCGCTACCAACAAACGAAGCGACAACACCGCCGACAATTGCACATAGGGTATCGCGGTCACCACCTGCGCTGACGGTTAGCCACATCGCTTTCTCAAAATCTTCCAGTGACTGTCCGCAGCACCATAAAGCTAGCGGCACAGTATCTTGCGCCGACATGTTATTACCATTTCCTAAAACAGAGACCGGGAAATCCATGTTCCCTACCGTGGTCATGGTCTGTGCGCGAACCAGTTTGGAACGCACTTCACTTTGCGGCAACAAGGCTATAATTTCACCCAAAAATTCTGCATGTCTGGGGCGAACTCCAGCATTCCTGCATAGACAAGCCTGTGCAGCGGCCAGTGCCACTGCGACGGCTCCCGCTATTCCTTCAGGATGACCGTGCGTCACTTCAGCCGACAAGCTTGCCTGTTTCACCAGCAAACCCAGATCATCAGCAAAATATGCCCCCAGAGGGGCAACACGCATGGCAGCACCGTTTCCATACGAGCCTTGTCCTTCAAAAGCACTGGCAACTACATCCTGCCAGGCTTCACCTGCATTGATGCGCGCCAAAACTCTATGCATGGATGGCCCATAGGCACGGTCATAGCTGTAATGCTTTGCAAAACTTTTGGCGAGGATGTCCTGATCGATCTCACCGTAATTGCGCAAGATCGCGATGACAGACAGCGTCATCTCTGTATCGTCAGTAAAATACCAGGGTGCTTCAGGTAACTGATTGCCTTCGTCAAGCAGAAGTTTGTTTTCTGTTTGAAAAAAGCACTGGCCAAAAGCATCACCGATAGATAAACCATCCAGTGATGTCAACGCGCGTTCTAGTGAATTCATTATGTCTGTTCTATTCATACAAATCAGAATGCAAGTGCATTTACCATTCTCAAAAAAGTAAATGCTATTTGATTTTATTTTCCCTGCATCACTTACTCTATCGGTTCATGATGCCACCGGACAGCTGGCACGTATCGCCTCATGCGACATCAAAAACTGCCAGTGTTTTTCATACAGCGACAGATCTGTGATGGGCACACCCAAATCTACGGCCTTGCGATAAATGATGCTGACAAAAATATCGGCCTGGGTGAATTCTGTACCCACTGCAAACTGGCTGCTGCGCCACAGGCGGATTTGCAGTTTTTGCAGGTTGATATTGAGCCAGTTGGCGCGCGCTGGCTTCATTTGTTCCCGGCTCCATTCGGGATGAAAATACCGGACGGTGCTACCGTTTTGCTGTGGATGGATGGACGAATTGACTGCTTCGCAAATCTCGCGGACCTGCGCCCGGGCAAAGGTTTCGGCATATTGCAAAGGCGGATTGGGCACCAGTTCTTCGATGAATTCGGCCATGGCCATGGATTCACTCAAGGGTATGCCATCAATTTCCATCAGTGGCACGCGGGCAAAAGGACTGTGTTGGGTGACATGTTCACCCACCTGTGTCAGCCCCACGTCTATGCGTTCATAGGGCACGCGCTTGTAATCCAGTATCCATAACAATCGCTCACAGCAATTGGCATCCGGGGCATGATAAAACCTGATATGCATACAATTCTTTCCTGATTGGCGGTTTTGGTGGCATTGGTGATGTGAAAGGATCAACAACAAAACAGGATATTAGTCGGCAAACCTGCATTGTGTAATATCGGCATGTTAATGTAAAATAAACAATCCCGCTTCCGCCTTCATGTCTGCAAGGCAAACCACCCTACAGGAGAGTGTAATGTCCATGAACTTGACGAACAAAACCAATTACCAGGCCTATTTTACGGTGTTGAAAGGGGATATGCTGATTGCAGAGCATTTGCCAGTGCCGCCGGAATCCATGGCAGAACTGGCGACTGATTTACCTCCCGCCAGCGTCTTCGCGACGACCGTCATACAAGGTAATACCTATACCAGCGCCAGCCAGAGCTTTGTCGGGGCTGCAGGTTTTCTGGCGCAGGTGAAACAAGTTATGCAGCAAGGTACATTTGAATTTGACATGATCCATGTCCCGTATAGCAATCCGAATCAATTGCAACTTCAAAAGACTTGCGTGGGACCCGTCATTTTTTCCATACGCCAAAATGACCAGGTAACACAGAATGTCGTTGTTACCGATGACTTCATCGCAAGCACGCTGAATATCAGTGATACCTACACCGTCTACGCCGTCATTAACGGTGTCACCACTGATGCCATACAAACCAGCAATCCTCAAGCGGCGATTAACGCCGTGGTCGATACAGGCGTTCTGGAAAGCGGGTACTTTTTGCTGGTCGCTTCCTGATTTTCACAATGCGAGAACTCATTTCATAAATAGGAGTGAGTGCGAACAAGACGATTTGGGCGTATTGCAGCGTTGTGCCACTTGCTAAGGCTCCAGTCTTAGCTGCGCGTCACGCCTTGCACTGCATCCCAAATCGTCTTGTTCGCACTCACTCCTATTTATGAAATGAGTTCTAGTCAGTTGTAGTGAATAGCATCCCGAGATAAAGAAAAAGCCTGCCAGCTCATCAACTGGCAGGCTTTTTCAATATTGCGACGAATCAGTTTACTGCGCGATCAGCGACACATCATCAATCAGGAAAGACGTAGCCGTCACGCTACCTTCCACACCCACAAAATACACGCGTATGGTCTGGCCTTTATAGCTGGTCAGATCAAAGGTTTTGTTGACGTACGCCGTTCCCTTATTCAGGTTCGAATACGTCGCCAGTGTTGCCAATACGGTGCCACTGCTGTTTTGAATTTGCAGTTTGAGGGTATCGTAAGCCTGGGTGGTCGTGGTTTCGTCTGATGTTACCTTCAGCCAAAAACTCAGGCTGGCTGCTGTGGCAGCAGCGGGGATGGTGACCTGCTGATACAGCGTATCAGTATGGGTACTGCCGTAGCCATTGAGCCAGGCTTTATAGCTGCCAGTGCGCGATGCTTCAGAACCACCCGTGCTGATGACGCCAGAACTGGCCGTCCAGGAGCTGGTACCACTTTCGAAGCCACCATTGGTAATCAACTGCGTCGAGGTCGTATTGTTGACCGTAAAACTCAATGCCGACGATGTACCGATGTTATTGGCAGCGTCATAGGCTTTGGCAGTCAGGCTATGGCTACCGTTCGACAATGTTGTTGAATTCAGCGTGGTTGAATACGGTGATGCGGTGCTGGTTGCCTTCAGCGTGCCATCAACATAAAACTCTACCTTGCTGACACCCACATTGTCCGTCGCCGTGGCAGACAAGGTTATGGTGCCACTGCTACCGCTTTCACTGACAGAGACCGTAGGTGGAGTCGTATCGCTGGTCGGGTTATTGATGGTGAAGCTAACAGCCGATGACGTACCGACATTGTTAGCCGCGTCATAGGCCTTGGCGACCAGACTGTGGCTGGCATTGGTCAGGCTGGTGGAGTTCAGTGTCATGCTATAAGGCGAACTGGTGACCGTACCTTTGAGTGCGCTGTCCACATAGAACTCGACCTTGCTGACACCCACATTATCAGTCGCACTGGCGGACAGCGTAATCGTACCGCTGCTGCCGGACTCACCTGCGCTGACCGTTGGTGGCGTGGTATCCACGCTATTCGACTGGGTTACCCAGATCGGTGCCGACCACAGGATATTGCCATCGTCCTGAGTGATTTTTGCATAGTAAAAATGCTCGCCCACTGTCGGGGTGATTGTGGTCGTGGCGGTGCTGGACAATTGCGTTACCGTGCCATTGCGGCCTGGCACACCTTCATAAATAACGACCGTTGAAGCAGTACGACCACTGGTGCTGGCAAAATTGCTGACCAGAGTCAGTGTGCCACTGTTGGTGAAGCGTTCACCCATGACATGCCCGTTGGCGGTCAAGACGATTTGCGAGGTCTTGTCCATACTGGCAAAAATACGGCGCGCTTTCAATGCATCGATAAAATTGGCTGTATTAAAGGCAGCACCCGTTGGCAACAATACGCCGGTACGGTTGGTGTAAGACGCACCCCAGTTGGCGCAGTGATTATCCTGGTCTGTGGTAAAGGCAACATGGAAACCGGCTTCCAGCGCCTTGTTACAGGCACCTTCATAAGTGCTGCGACTGGTTTCGGTTTCTGTGGTGTTGGTCGAAAATGCTGAAGTATTCAGAACTTCGCAAGCCACCATGGCCTGATCACCATCTGCGGTAAAACCGAATGGCGTACTGTTGACGAGGAATTGCCCGCTGGTGGAAGGATGATTGAACTGCCCTATCCAGCCGCGCTGACGCATCAGTGTGTACAGGCCGGCATAATCATTCTTGGTGGTGAATGTGTCAGCGATCAGCTGGTTGCTGCTATTGTATTCCCAACCCAGCAATTCATTCGAGTTGAAAATATTCATGTGCCCACCATTGTTGATGACACCCCATTCCATGCCGTAAATACCCAGGAAACCGGCATGGCTGGAATTGAAACTGGTGGCAGCGGCAAGGCCGGATTGATACAGGTTTTTAGCTGTGGCCGGATTGGCCGAGGTATTGGTGCTGTCAGAACCATCGTACATATGGTTATGTTCAGACGTCATCAAAAAATCCAGACCCTTGTTCAATGCGTATTGATAGGCATCCGTCGGGCCATAGGCAGCAGATTGCGGGTTTTGCGCACCAACACAGGATGTCAGTTCACCACCGCCATCGCTGTGATTGGTCTGGCTATGCAAGTTGCCGTAATACACGGTGTATGGCAAGGAAGCGGTCGCCGCAACTGGCGGTGGTGCTGCGCCGGCCACTGTCTGGCGGCTGGCCGCTGTGCTTGCAGTGCTTGTGGTGCTGGCAGTCGACAGCGCTTTGCTGGCTTTGGTCGGCAAACCCGCAAAGCCTGGCATTTTAGGTGCAGCCACGCTACCAACTTGCAGTGGCCAGCTTTGCGTAATGATTTCCGTATCATGTTTGGCCAGGGCGCGTTCAACCAGGGTGGCAACATCCGCCACCGGAGCCGCCTGCAACGCCACAGTGTCCGTAGCTTTGGCAGTCAATCTGACCTGATAGATACCGTCTTTAAGGGCTTCGCCCCTGGGGCCGCGACCACTCCAGAAAAACTGCGTTGTCACGGTTTTTTTGAACAGTTTTTCTACGCCATACCAATGGTCAATAACACGTCCGTCAGCACCCAGCAATTCCAGCCGCCAGGTGATGGACTGTTCTTTGGTGACATACGGATATTCGAATTCCATCGTGAAATAACGGGATTCGGCACCGGCTTTGGCGTCAGAACGATATGGCACATGCAGACTGGCATCAAATTCATGATGATCAGGAATAGATGCGTAGGCCGCATCCATCCCGGTAAAACCGACTGCAAAAATCAGACTTAGTTGTAGCGCCAGCAGTTTTAGCCTGCCGTTTTTTTGTTGGCCTTGCATAAAAGATTCCCCCTGAATAATTGATATTTGACATTCGATGATGTGGCTGTCAAACACATATCTTCATTCAGATGAAATCGTCAAAAAAGAGGGCAAACTACCAACTTGCGCACGTGTTCCGGGTAGAAACACATTCGCTCTCTCGCTTCTTTTATTCCAGCCTTGTTCAGATATCTGTAAGCAGCCATTCTTGTAAAGCTCTACCTATTCTTCTTACCACGATGCTGTTTGCAGCTTTCCAGAAACGAGATTTAACGACAGTTCAACTAAGCAATCGTTTGCGCAAACGATTACTAGATTAACATCGACACATGTCAATTTTGTGACCCGTGTTTACTTTTTTTAACAGATTTGTAAAAAAACTACTCTTGCCACATTTTTTGAACTGCTTTGTGGCATTTTTTGATGACTATTCTGAGGCTGCACCAAAATAGACGAGAGATAATTTTCCATCGGGAAATGTTTTCTTGCGAGACCGAGGTGTATGTCTGGGTATTGCAAAAATACCGCTAGCCTACACCGCTGCCTGCGCTTGTTTTCACCCCTTGAAAAATCTGCCTTGCTTCAATATTTTTCGCAATATTTTCCACGTGGAAATTCACTTTTTTGTAAAGCACTGAAACGATTTGACACAAATCTATTGAGAATGTTTTAATCCTCGCTTTAATTTTTGACGACGTCTGTTTCCTTTTTCCTATAACTACAATAAACAAGCATCATGGAATTTGACACCATCACGCCCGAGCCACAAGGCCGCCCTTCCAACGCTGCCGGCAGTTCCCTCAGTCTGGAAGACTGGGATAAGCCCGCAGCCAAAAAACCAGAACCTGCACCTGCGCCATCGAGTCAGCGTGAACTGACCGGGCATGACATTTCCAACCTGAACCCCAAGCAATTTCATAACGCCAATCTGGGCCTGGAATTTTATGCGCCTGGCGCCTGGCGCGAAGTGAAGAATACGCGTTCCATCCATCTGCATGACGCTGCCACCGATACCCGCATGGAAGCCAATGGCTTCGCGCGCGCAGAGGTATCGATAGAACGCTGGGTTGGCATGCGACTACCCATGCTTGAAAAAGAAATGCCGCACCTGAAACAAGTGGCACGCCCGGCTGTGATCAAGGGTGAAAACTGGGGTTATGGCATACAGGGTATCGCCGCCGAATACCGTGGCAGAGCGCATGGTGATGAAGAAGATACCTGCATGATCATTTGCTGCATGTGCACCGATGAATTGCTGCTGTCAATCACCATCACGGCCAAGGCCTCCGTGTTTGAAGCCAACCGTGCCGTATATCACTGGATCTTCAGCCGCAGCGATATCAGCAATCCGCTGGCCGTCATGGGTAGCAATGGCAGCAGCAATGCTGGCAACACCAGCAACACCGGTCGTTCGTCTGCCGTCGGGTCACGCCATTCAGCATCAAATAAGGCTGTTGCATCCAGAGGCAACACGGCAAACGCCACGTCAGATCATGATGCAGAAATCGGCAGCATCGCCAGTGGGCAGCGGCTTTTTATTTTTGGCATCCTGCTGTCACTGTTTCTGGCGAGCTGGATGAAGAATGTCAATATTTTCGACCGCACCGAGTTGATGATCAGTGTGTTTCTCTGCCTGTTGGTCGCCGCTACCGGCCTGTTTGGATTCTTCCGCATGGCCAAAGGTTTTGCCTGGTCAGGGCGGATCAGTCTGGTGATGTTTGTGTTGTCCTGCATACCACTCGTAAGCCTGTTTACTTTCCTGTTCATGAATTTCAAGGCCAGTGCCCGATTGAAGGAAGAAGGCTATAAAGTCGGCCTGCTCGGTGCACCTTCAGCTATACCCGACAACAATCATGACATGCGCAACATCCTGGTATGTTGCGTGGTGTTGAGCCTGATTGGCTATGGCGTATTGCTAAAGATAAGCAAGGGCCCGAAAGAAGAAGCAATTACAGCATTTTCACCGCCAGATCACAGCTTTAGCGTGAGTCTGCCAGGCAAGCCAGTAGAGCAAGCAGCCAAAGTTGCCCCAGGCGTCACGAATAATCATAGCTATGCACTGCACGCAGGCAAATTTTTCTATGGCATCACTTATTTCGAACTGCCCTCACGCCCTGCCGATGTATCTGGCTTGCTGGACAACATCCGCAATAGTGCCGCACAAGGCGAAAATACCATTGTCAGCGATGACCACATGATACGTCTGGATGGCAACCCAGGCCGCAGCCTGCGCCTGGAAGCTAAAGGCTTGGTCAGACAAGCGCATTACTACGTGATCGACAAAACGATCTATATCATCGAAGTTGCCACAGAAAAAAATGAAGCAAACTCACCCAAGATTGCGGCGTTCATGGATTCCTTCCATGTCAATTAAGCTGCATTAAATAGCAATATGCGAAGATTTATATCATAGGAAAAATACTTCTGTTTGTTTCAGACACGTGAAGATGGAATTATGATAGCCAGTTCACGACTTTCATAAACAGCCCATTTAATTTTTTTTAATACGGCCTATTTAACCAATTCTAAAAACTCGGCTAATCTTTCCTCTTTAAACATATGATGTTTTCTGGATTCCCGATACTCCTCGTCTACAAATTCTAACGCACTCCTTATCAATCCAACTCCAATATATTCTCCAGGCCCGTATCCATTAGGATCTCGAGGAGGATATTTTTTCTCCTCTGCAATAACAGCATCCCAAGCTCTATTTATCGCATTGTCAATGCTATTTAACTTTTTATACCCAAACTCGTTCAATTCCTCTAGTAAACTAGCTGCCCCTTCAATAGAGGAAGTATCCCTGTCAGGAAACCTCCAAGCCATGTAGCCAAGGAGGCTGTCAAGGTTTATATCATGCTCTAAGAATGATTTAGAATCGGCGTTAATTTGATGTTTTACGCTATTTTGATATTCAATCCTTGCATGATTGATACTTTCAAATTGGTCGTCGGCAGTTTCAAATAATCCAGAAAGTGCATGAAGTTTTCGTTTTAACTCGTTAGGAATATCGTCCTCATGTTTGTAGGACAAGTGATGAGCCACAATCGCCCATGCATCTTGGAGAATTGTTCGAATTTGTATCTCACAACGTACACTCCTTAGGTCGTCGTATCTAGCCCCAGCATGCTGCTCTTTTAAGCTCACAATATAATGAAGGGCTCCGTATCCAAATTTCTCCACTCCTTGATCACCCAGTTTGTCGACCCTCTCGTGTATTTCGAATTCATCCTCAACAAGCTTCTCCAATTTAATTTTATCGGATACGTATAGGAAAACAACTCTCACTCCAGATAGATCGGTGATCTCCTGCAATGGGTTGTTGTATATTTTTCGCTCTATTTTTTCACAAAAACTCTCAAGCGCTTTCGCCCTAGAAGTCAAGTGCCCTATTTCAATACCAGAAGATTTTATTTTCTTTTCGAGAATATACTTAACTTCATCACAAAGACGTTGATGAATAGGAAGCATATCGTAATAACTACGAATTAACTCAGGCTTGCTCTTCCATATTCTATTTAAAGGGCTATCCAAGTTTATATTCCTTTCTTTTTAAAATTGGTAAATAATTAGAAGCATTATGTTACCTTTTCAGCATACGCCAACCGCTCAGTCAACAGTGAAGTTGGTTCTTTCAATACTTTAAGAAATAAATCTGCTGACTCTTCATCCATTGATCTTATCAGTGCAAAATGATCGATTTGGTCCGCCTGGAAGAAGTAGGCTGGCTAACGCACGTTTTACCGTGGAACTTGTAATATTCTGTGTCTGTCCATCAGTTTCCTCAAGAAGCTGAACCCCACATGTCTGAGGGCTATCTGTATGAGTCAATCGGTACTTCGCTCCTGGACGTGCAGCAAAGGAATATATGGCGTTGCAAGTCTGAACGTTAATTCCGTACCCTCCGCCAGCTGCTCCAATTGTAGAAAGCCCTACTGTCGTTGTGCCAGATCGAATCACGATGGTTGCCGCATTATCAGACTCGCGCAAGTCGATTCTTTGGTTCACTCTGCACTCAAGCGGATCCTTGAATATCACCGCTGTTTTTACTGGTCGAACATTGCCGACGAGTTGCACTGTTAGTTCCGCAGTATCTGCTCCCGAATTTGGCTGCTGATACATGTTTACGCATCCAAGAAGGTGTATCGCGACAAATATAACTGTAGTGAGCTTTATCAAACGAAAATTTTTTATCATTGAAGTGTAATTCCGTAACGTCTAGCGCCTTAAATTTTCTCGATATTTATTATTTCAAAACCATTTGGCAGTGTGACTTAATTGTTGAACGCCGTAAAGTTAATCAAATAAACGTTAATTATTAATAATAATGCAATAATTTAAATTCCATTAATATGAACGAAAACCAATCACAAGCATCTCCATTTATGTCTGAAGCATGGGCTTTGATACTTCTTACAGCACTGTTTATGCTGCTTTTATAGTTCGAGAAATATCTTTCGCGCTCTATTTCAGTATTCGTTCGGATCTGATTGCAACTAGAGAAATTGGTTTAGCGTTAGCCGCAGAATCTATATTATTTGCGCTTCTTTCTTATTGCGCGAAGTTGAATATCCTTTGGGCATTTACTCAAAAATCGGGGACTTATCTATCTACAGTACTAAGGAGGAATGAGGTGGATGCATAGGCTTCTCATGAAGGAACAGACTTTCATTTGTTCCTTCATGAGACAGTAAAAATTGAAAACGGTGAGATTCGAACTCACGGCCCCCGACAGCAATGCTGTATGTAGACAGGTGCATTCAACCACTCTGCCACGCTTCCAAAATTCTGTATGTGATGTTTTATAGACGCACGGTCCAATTTGCTGGGTGCGCTGCACGCACAGTTTGATGTTTTATACAATTCGATTGCACGAAAAACCTGGTGCACTGTAGGGTGCACCGCGTGCACCGTTCGCTGTCTTATGCAAATAGCGATATGCACAAAACACCCGGTGCACATGGTGCACCCTACTTCAACTTGGTGCGCGCAGAGGGGCTTGACCCCTCAATCCTTTCGGCACTGGTTTCTAAGACCAGCGTGTATCCCAATTCCACCACACGCGCATTTAAACTCTGTCAATTTCACTCTTGCTGTAGGGTGCACCGCGTGCACCGTTCGCTGTCTTACGCAAATAGTGACATGCATAAGACATCTGGTGCACATGGTGCACCCTACTTCAACTTGGTGCGCGCAGAGGGACTTGAACCCTCAACCCTTTCGGCACTGGCTTCTGAGACCAGTGTACAAACCAATTTCACCACACGCGCATTTGCATGTTTTCATCGGAGTAGCCACTAATTCTCATCCAAAATGGTTAGAACGTCTGATAGACAAATTTAGACTGTTTACAGCCGCTCGGCGATATCGGCTCATAGCGGGTCGGTGCCCATCGCCGCCATTCGCACTCCAACAAAATGGTCATTTAAAACAGCTTACCTAGTGGCTTGCAACTGTCGTAAAAATAAACTCTGAATCAAGATTGGTTTGAAGCTGTAATCTGTTCGCTTAGAAATGGCTTCACGTTGCCCTGCGATCGCCAAACAACATGGTGACATTGATACGCCGATTTTCATATCCTGGCTTGAACCTAAAATTATCCGTTTTGTGGAACAAGTCAGAATTGAATAACGCCGCCCGATTTTGCCGGTGTGGCACAACGAAGGTTTTTGCACCAGTTTCTTGCAAAAACGCTGTGATCTTTTCGGTATTATTATTGTAGTCGTCAAATTCCCAGTTGAGTGGTGCTTCCTTGTCCCAAATGACAAGGCCGCCGCTGTCCGGATCCAAATTGGCATCATCTGGAGCAAGCCAGAAGTTCACGTTGATTGCAGCAAAATCCGCATGTATTGAAATTCCAGTTCGTTCCGAGTCGTATTTGTATCCCCACATTCCATGAATCCGGTGGTCCCCAAAAATTCTTGGCATTGCCGCCTTTTGCTCTTCTGCAATCTGTAGAAGCAAAGGACACACGAATCCATCTTCAATGGTGCAGCCGACATACTCTCCAAAATATTGGTAATCGAACCATAACGTCGACTCCAAACAGAATCGTCGCAGGCTGGTCAAGGCTTCCGGTTTGAGAAAGTTGTCGATATATGTCATTCCAGGCGCGTTTGCGAAATAGGCGTCTTCAACTGCTGCCCAATCTATGTCGGAATTGAGCGCTCCACCAGGCAATGCAGGTGCATCTCTATAATTTACAAAGCGATTAAACCATTTCGCACTTTTGGCAGATAAAGAAGGCGGTAATTCCATCACGACCTTGGCAGAATGTTGCTTCATATATTGCAATATTTCTTCTAAGGCTGCCTTGGCATCAAGAATATTGCTATCACTCTTGCCCTGACTGATCAAATACGTAAGCTGTTCAATATCATGCAGCAGCTTGGATTGCGAAATTCCTTTGTCCTGAGGGTCTGCTTGTGGGTTGTTCGCCTGTACTTTGCGACGCATTACCATCGCATCGTAGAACGGAGAAAGAGCGGCGTCGAGTTGTCCCGTCAGCTTATATAAGTTACCGATGTTGTAGGCTGCTTGCCAATAATCAGGATTCAAAGTTCTTGCTGATTGATAGGCCTGCATGGCTTCGCTTGTACGCCCCATTAGTTGCAAAGCGAAACCTAGGGAATTGTACGCTTTGAAGAAGCGTTCATCCTTCTGAATGATAAGTCGACACAATTTTTCGGCTGCATCATATTGGGCCGCTGCCAATAAATCCTGTACCTGAGTCTGAAGCTGAGCGGTTGTCTCCGTCGACTCATTCGCTTGTGCTCGCCTTCCGAACAGCGTTTGCATTTTACTTATTAGGTTCATAGTTTTAGACAAGTAGAAAGGCAGGCTTAATTTGGATGCCCCAAAATGGAAATCATTAAATCATGACATTAGTGCATGCCATAGGTTTAGCGGCCGCGTTGCGGCAGGTTTGGCGTCACTACCACGTGCGTTCCCATCGCCAAAACTTCCAGACTGGAATTCATCGCATTGAAGTAGATCCTGCCCAGGATGACATCGCCCAAGACTGTCCTTCTTACCAGGTTCAGCATGCCCGCCGCTCTAGGTTGTTGAAACTTGAAAGTATCAATCGCCATTAAAATTTTATCATCAATTTCTTGGTCAAGCCATCTGCAAACTCAATGCCGTATCCAGCCTCCACCAGCTTCCAACGAAATGCATTGCCGAGTTGCGCCTTTTTGTGAACGTTCATCTTATTATGGATGAATAAAAATGCTTGTCACTACCCACCTATACAAAACAAAGACTTACTGAACAGCACGGGTAATTGATGAATAAATTATGTTTGCCACAACTGCGCATTTAAATTCTGTCAATTTCACTCCTGCTGTAGGGTGCACCATGTGCACCGTTCGCTGTCTTACGCAAATAGTGATATGCACAAAACACCCGGTGCACATGGTGCACCCTACTTCAACTTGGTGCGCGCAGAGGGACTTGAACCCTCAATCCTTTCGGCACTGGCTTCTGAGGCCAGCGTGTATCCCAATTCCACCACACGCGCGTTTAACATCTACACTCACATGCATTCTTGGTCATGCATACGTCTAAAAATCTGGCGGAAACGGTGAGACTCAAACTCACGGGACCCTATAAGGCCCTACTGCCTTCCAGACAGCTGCAATGGCCGCTCTGCCACGTTTCCTCATTTATTACGACCTGCTGTAGGGTGCACCATGTGCACCGTTCGCTGTCTTACGCAAACAGCGATATACACAAAACATCCGGTGCACATGGTGCACCCTACTTCAACCTGGTGCGCGCAGAGGGACTTGAACCCTCAATCCTTTCGGCACTGGTTTCTAAGACCAGCGTGTATCCCAATTCCACCACACGCGCATTTAAACTCTGTCAATTTCATTATTTATGTAGGGTGCACCACGTGCACCGTTCACTGTATTACGCAAATAGTGATATGCACAAAACACCCGGTGCACATGGTGCACCCTACTTCAACTTGGTGCGCTCAACGCACCCTGCTACGGTAAATCTGGTGTGCATGGAGGGACTTGAACCCCCACATTTTTCAATACCGGCTTTTGAAGCTAGCGTGTCTGCCAATTCCACCACATGCACATTTATCTCATTCACTTCAACCTGCTTTGGGGTGACCACTCGGAATCGAACCGAGATAAGCGGATTCACAGTCCACGACTTTCACCGTTAAGTTATGGCCACCCCAAAGCAGGCTGAAGCTTTTATTTCCGTTTCACTGTCTACCTGTAAAACGTGCATGCGACACATGCGACGACATGACAGGTACACCAAACTGGCAGGGGATCAAGGAATCGAACCTTGGAATGTCTGGTTCAAAACCAGATGCCGTCACCACTTGGCTAATCCCCTGTTGTGTTAATTAAGCTGGTCGGAGTGCGAGGATTCGAACCTCGGACCTTCTGCTCCCAAAGCAGTTGCGCTACCAGGCTGCGCCACACTCCGTATCAAAACTTACGCAAAACCGCCCCAACTGCATTGCTGGGACTTGTCGTACTATGTCGAGTACTAAAAATCATGCTGTATAAAAACCAAAAAGCCCGGTGCGTTGATCGCATCCGGGCTTGTCGCAACAGTTATCAGGCACACTAACTGATGCCGGATACCTGTGGGGTTTCCCCCCGGATGTTGAATTGCATACCTGCGCCCAGATGCTGCAAGGGCAATGCTGGATGCGAGCTGGGCTGCGCTAACTGCAAAGGCAGATTGGCGAGCGAGGCATGGGACGAGAGCGGGAACAGATTGAGAACCGCATCGCCAGCCTGTGCCAGCCCCTGCGCATGAGTGCGCAAGTTCTGATTCAGTTGTTGGAGTCGCGTAGTTTTCACAATCTGTCCTTTTATATGCTGGTTTATTTAGTGGGTGCTGCAGTATTCGATGGAGCTATCTTGCCACATGTTTTTAAATAAAACAAGCATGGCATGAAGAATTTATTCAAATAACTGCTATATTTTTGCAACAGGCACTCATTTTTACCAACAGACACAAAATGCCAACGCTGTACTCATGTCGTTACGGCTGATGCGAAATAAACAAACCGTGACCACCAGATTGTTATTAAACCTGCGGGTCGTTACATCCACAAAACCACTCACCACAGAGGCACAGAGACACAGAGGTGTCACTGAGAAAAACACGTCAAATTTCTCGGTATCCGGCATTGATTTCAGCGAGGCTGTGTCCAGAGTTATTTTATTCTTCAACGAATTAGTAACTCAGGACACTATTAAAACAATCACCTGCTACTTGCCAATTTGGTTTAGTCCTTCAACATCAGCTTCTTGATCATCCCCACAGGCGCACTGCCATAGCTAAGGAACTGCTCATGGAATTGCTTGAGTTTGAATTTGTCGCCCTGCTGTTTTTTGAGCTGTTCACGGAACTCCAGTATCTCGCTGTAACCGCTGAAATAACTGGTCAGTTGCACTGAGGTGTACTGCACGCGCAGCCATTTTCCGTCGGCTTCTGCCTTGGTCTGGAAAGCCTGGTTCATCAGGAAATCTTTGGCTTCTGCCTCTGTCATGCCCAGCACATGTACCTGATAATCGAGAATGGTATTGCAAACGGCACGCAGATTCCATTTGTAATACATGAGCCACATTTCAGGCGTATTGCCGCCATAGCCCGATTCCAGCATCATGCGTTCGCTGTAGACAGCCCAGCCTTCGACCATGGCACCGTTGCCGAACAGGGTCTTGATCACCGATGGTGACTGATTCGCATGTTGCAACTGGGTGTAATGGCCAGGAATGGCTTCATGGATATTCAGTATCTGCAAGACCCAGTGATTGTATTCACGCAAGGTGCTTTCTATCTGTTCCGGGCTTTGGCCATCAAAAGGCGTGACATTGTAATAGGTCTTGTCATTGGGCCTGAAGATGCCGGGGGCTTCTATTGATGCAAGGCTGACACCGCGCTGGTAGACCGGCGTTTCACGCACGATCAAAGGCTTTTTGGCGTTCAGGCTGACCAGATCATGTTCACGTATCCATTTTTCCAATTGCGGCAACTGGCTGCGGATTTCGGTGAACAGGTCTTGGGCGGCAACATGCTTTTCAGACAGTTTGTCGATGACCATGGCAATCTTGCGGACGCGGTCAGCTGGCCTGGCTTGCGTACCCATGGTTTTATCCCATAGCTGATCCGCCAGTTTTTCCATGTTCAGATGCGCTTCATCCCTGAACTTCAGTGCTCGCTGGTAAGTCTGCTCTGCCGTAAGCGAAGACTGGATATCGGCAACAAATTTGCCTTCGTATAAATCCTTGCCTATGCGGAAAGAGCGTGCGGTGGCCGGGCCCAGCGTTTTTTCCAATGCTTCCAGAAACTGCACATAATCATTGACGGCAGCACGGGCATTTTTCAAACCTTCATCCAGGGCAGCTTTGTCTTTGACTGTCAGTTTCTCCTGTGCGGCTGTTTTTTCCAGTTCAGCCAGCACAGCGATGGCACCGGCGCTTTGCTTGATTGCCAGGCGTGTATGTTCCGGCGTGGGGTTCTTGATGCTGACTTTGGCAGCCGCGTAATACGTAGGCACGGCTTGCAGGCGCTGCATTGCTACCAGCACGCGTTTGGCTTTAGGTGCAAAGTCGGTATTGAGGATGGCATCAAAACTGCCAGCGATATTGTGCTGGGTCGGGTTCCATTCAAATTCGCGGAATTGCGTCAGGTACCAGCGTGTGCCGTTAAGGTAATTACGTATCAGCGCCAGATCAGTCTGTTCTTTGGCAGACAGGCTTTCTGCATCAATCTTGCCGATTTGCGCCAGCCAGTGATCGGCAAAAGCCACATAGGCGTCGCGGGTAGACTGATTGGGCAATACCAGTTTATTCGCATCCTGGTAGCGACCTGCCGCCATTGCCATATCCGGATCCTGTTGCCACAAGGCGCTCAGGAAAGCCGTCTTGATCCGGGCAAATCCCTGATCCGCTTTTTTGGTAACAGTTGTCGGCACAGCCGTGGCAACCGTAGCAGACGCGCTGGCAGGCGCAGCCAATACCAGTGAAGACAGCAAAGTGGCAATCAGAACAGGACGAAATGGCATGGGCATAGTAAATATCTCGCAGGCTTAATATATTAAGAAATACGAGGTTAACACAAGATAGCAGCCATCAGCTGTATTTTTTATTGCCCTCAGATAAATAGGACTTACGCAAAACCGCCCCAGTTGCGTTGCAGCTCCTTGCCGTACTAAAGTACTGTCTTCGTCGCTGCGCCTTGCTGGGACGATTTTGCGTAAGTCCTAATAAAGAAAGTACGCTTGCAACAAACTGGCATAAGGTGACATGCCCATATTGAACTCTCATTCAAGGGCCTTTCTTTGTTACACTCCAGCCTTGGCCACGCTCAGTCATGGCAAACCCGCAGCATCACAAAAAGAAAAACATGAACACCCCCACACCCATCCTGCAATTGCACTGGACAGAAAACGACGAAGCACGCTCATGCCGCTGGCATTCAGAAAGCGGCGCGCCGGCCCCCAGACGCGTGCAGATTGCCGATGACCGCATCAATGTAGAAACCGCCTACAAGCTGGCATGCGAAGGCACGGCCCTGCTGTGGCGTGGCGATTATCACAATGCCAAAAAGCTATTGCAGGCACTGGCACGCCGCATCGATAAAAAACCGGCCAAAGCCAGCAAGAAAGCAAAGGCACCAGAATCAGCCAAAGAAGCATTCAACCTGCATCGCCAGGCGCAATCGCAACGTGCCCGCGTACTGGCGATGGTGTTGATTCCCTTTGAAGCCGACTACCGCATCACCCTGCGCCGTGCGCCAGACGTGACCCAAGCCTGCCAGGAAGTATATGGTGAACCGACGACCGCTTTTGTCGCATCCCTGCGAGAATTGCTGGGCCTGATAGGCGCGCATGAATGGCGCAAGAATGGTGTGGAGATTGCTGCACTGGGCGCTAAAATCCACCCATACTACGGTGTCTTTTCGCCAGTACGTGGTGAATACATAGACTTGCTGGCCAAGGCTCCGTTGCCATCGACCAACCTGGCTTTTGATATTGGTGTGGGTACCGGTGTACTGTCGGCCTTGCTGGCAAAACGCGGCATCAAAAAAATAGTGGCGACCGACCAGGACCAGCGTGCCCTCGCCTGCGCCCGTGAAAACGTGGACAGGCTGGGCTTGTCCGGCCAGATAGAATTGATACATGCAGACCTGTTCCCGCCTGGCCGTGCACCATTGGTGGTCTGTAACCCGCCATGGCTGCCGGCACGCCCCAATTCGCCGATAGAATATGCCGTGTATGACCCTGACAGCCGCATGTTGCGCGGCTTTCTTGCAGGCGTGGCAGAACATCTGGAACCACAGGGCGAAGCCTGGCTGATCATGTCCGACTTTGCCGAACACCTGGGTCTGCGCAACGCCACAGATTTGCCGGGCTGGATAGAAGCTGGCGGTCTGACCGTTGTCGGCAAGATGGATATCAAGCCGCGCCATCCAAAATCTACGGATGAAAACGATCCCTTGCATGCTGCTCGCGTCAAAGAAGTTACTTCGTTGTGGCGTTTAAAATTAAAATAGCAGTTGTATTGTGAGCAGTGCCAGTCCCTGGCCTGCTCACTGAATTTATTAATTGTTTAGAAAATTAGCATCATGATCAACAAACCCGCCCGCATCCTGACCTTCAAGTGCAAAAACTGCAGCAAATCCGTCCAGGTCTTCCTGCAAAAAGTCTCTGCCTGCTCGCACATTCAACCCTACCAGGGCATTTGTAACTGCGGTGAAATCATGAAACACGCGACCGGCAACAAGGAAGCTGTTCAGTCCTATCTCAGCTCCAATGATGTCTTGTGGTCGCATCATCATTAATTTGATGTGAAAATGACCGTCCAATATCTGTGCATCAATCCGAACGCTGATCTGCCAGAACTGACACCGTCACCGCCGTTTAAAGTGATAGTGCTTGCCGATCATGCGGTAACACCAGAATGGCAGGATAAGGTCAGCAATCACCTCGTCGATGCAGGTTGTTTGTATATGATGGCCTGGGGCGTTGATTGCAGCAGTTGGGATGATGCATTCGATATGGTGCCTGTCATGAAATTTATTGACCAAGGCATTCCTGAAGACAAATTCTTGATGACGACCTGGCACGACGATGAAACCATAGAAGAAGTCTTTCATTTTTGCAAATTTTCAGCCCAACATCCCACAATTGAATTAGATCATGTCTTGATTTTTCATATTTCACAACAAGATGCATCTGGCGACTTGCTTGGTAGATATGAGATGGCTGGCTAACACGCCTGCCTGCTCTTATCACATAACAATATGAGCCAATACCGGGTGATTTAATTGCATTATATTCATTAAATTGCCTTTTCTGATTAATAGCCTGCTGAAACGATTTATAATCTAAGGCTTTGCAGCAGTTTTCTGGAAACAATGAAGGTATTTCGCGGACTTCCAAATGCAGCCTCCCGTGCACCCTGTGCGCTGGCGATAGGCAATTTTGATGGCGTGCATCTGGGTCATCAGACTTTGCTTGCCCGTTTGCGGGATGCCGCCACACGTCTGGGCATAGAAGCTGCCGTAATGACATTTGAACCACATCCGCGTGCATTTTTTGCCCAGATGATGGGTGACATCTCGAAAGCACCTACCCGTATCGCCAATTTGCGCGACAACATGGCGTCGTTGCAGGCAGCAGGCGTAGATAGAGTCATCGTTGAACATTTCAATGCCCACTTCGCCGCATTGTCGCCGCAAGATTTCATAGAAAAAGTATTGGTCGATGGCCTGCATGTCAAATGGGTCATGGTTGGTGAAGATTTTCGCTTTGGTGCCAAACGCGCTGGCGATATCGCCACGCTGACTGAAGCCGGGCAGCGCTTTGGCTTTACGGTTGAAACACTGCCTTCGGTACAAAACAAGGGCGTGCGCATTTCTTCATCGGCGGTACGCCTGGCATTGGTCAATGGTGATTTTGACGAGGCTGAAGCCTTGCTGGGCCATCCTTACCGTATCTCTGGTCATGTGGTGCATGGCCAAAAGCTGGGGCGCACCATTGGTTTCCCTACGCTGAACCTGCGCATTGCCCATCATCGCCCTGCCCTGCATGGCATCTTTATCGTGCAGGTTCACGGTTTGGCCGAGCAACCATTGCCTGCCGTTGCCAGCCTGGGTGTGCGCCCCACTGTTGATGACAGTGGCCGCGTGCTGCTGGAAACCCATGTATTTGATTACAGTGGTGATGCGTATGGCAAAGTCGTGCAGATAGAATTTTTGAAAAAGCTGCGGGACGAAGAAAAATACATAGACTTGCCAACCCTGACTGCGGCCATCAACAAGGATGCAGATCAGGCGCGCGCCTATTTTGCCGACAGCCACCGTCCTGCACGCTCTGCCACTGACCGAATTTGAAGCTCACCTTGTTGTACTTTTACTGTACTTGCTTGTGACTTCATCCCGATTTTAAAAATAGAAAACTCATTATGTCTGAAAACAAAGCGGCAAAAACTGCCAGTAAATACCCGGTCAACATGACCGAAACAGCTTTCCCCATGCGCGGCGATCTGGCCAAGCGCGAACCCAAGTGGGTCAAGGAATGGCAAGACAAGAAAATCTATGAGCGTGTGCGCAAGGCATCTGCCGGTCGCCCGAAATTCATCCTGCATGATGGCCCACCGTATGCCAATGGTGATATTCACCTGGGCCATGCCGTCAACAAGATATTGAAAGACATGATCGTCAAAGCCCGCACCATGGCTGGCTTTGATGCGCCATATGTGCCAGGCTGGGATTGCCATGGCATGCCTATCGAAATCCAGGTAGAAAAACTGTTTGGCAAAAACCTGCCAGTGGCCGAGGTGCATGCCAAGGCACGCGTGTATGCAAATGAACAGATAGAAAAACAAAAGGCCGGCTTTATCCGTCTGGGTGTTTTGGGTGAATGGGATAATCCCTACAAAACCATGGCCTTTGGCAATGAAGCAGATGAATTGCGTGCACTCGGCAAATTGCTGGAAAAAGGTTATGTCTATCGCGGCCTGAAACCGGTCAACTGGTGTTTTGATTGCGGTTCTGCCCTGGCCGAAGCTGAAGTCGAATACGAAAACAAGCGTGATCCATCCATCGATGTCGGTTTCCCGTTTGCGGAACATGACAAGCTGGCTGCCGCCTTCAAGCTCGACAAACTGCCGCTGGACAAAGGGTATTGCGTCATCTGGACCACAACGCCATGGACCATCCCGTCCAACCAAGCGCTGAACATGCACCCGGAAATCACTTACGCACTGGTCAAGACCCAGCGTGAAGGTGAAGACATCCTGCTGATCCTGGCAAAAGATCTGGTCGAAGCCAGCCTGACCAACTACGGTCTGGCAGGTGAAGTTATCGCCACCTGCCTCGGTGCTGACCTTGCTGAAATCAAATTCAAACATCCGCTGTCAGCATTGGATGCGGGCTATGACCGTTTTTCTCCAGTCTACCTGGGTGAATACGTCAGCACAGAAACTGGTACCGGCGTGGTGCACTCTGCCCCGGCTTACGGTATCGAAGATTTCCAGTCATGCAAGGCGCATGGCATGAAAGATGATGACATCATCGCCCCTGTCATGGGTGATGGTAAGTTTGCGTCCAGCCTGCCTTTCTTTGCCGGCATGACGATCTGGGAAGCGTCCAAGCCTATCTGCGACAAATTGCGTGAAGCAGGAACGCTGTTCGCGTTCAAGATGTTTGAGCATAGCTATATGCATTGCTGGCGTCATAAGACACCGATCATCTACCGCGCTACGTCACAGTGGTTTGCCAGCATGGACAATACGCCCAAAGCGGGCGGTGACAGCCTGCGTCAGACCGCATTGAAGGCCATCGATGACACTGCCTTCTTCCCGGCATGGGGCAAAGCACGTTTGCATGGCATGATCGCCAACCGTCCTGACTGGACCTTGTCACGCCAGCGTCAATGGGGTGTGCCTATGGCCTTCTTCCTGCACAAAGAAACTGGCCAATTGCATCCACGCACGCCTGAGCTGCTGGAACAAATCGCCCTGCGCATAGAAAAAGAAGGCATCGAAGCCTGGCAAAAAATCGAAGTCGCTGATTTGCTCGGCGATGAAGCTCCCATGTATGTGAAAAACCGCGACACCCTGGACGTCTGGTTTGATTCTGGCGTGACGCATCAGACCGTCTTGCGCGGTTCACATAAAGCGCAATCAGCCTTCCCGGCAGATCTGTACCTGGAAGGTTCTGACCAGCATCGTGGCTGGTTCCATTCTTCGCTGTTGACAGCATCGATGCTGGATGGCCGTGCGCCTTATAAAGCCTTGCTGACCCATGGGTTCACTGTTGATGGCGATGGCAAGAAGATGTCCAAGTCTTTGGGCAATACACTGGCACCGCAAAAAATATCTGACACGCTGGGTGCTGACATCTTGCGTCTGTGGGTGGCGTCGTCTGATTATTCAGGCGAACTGTCCATCTCTGACGAAATCCTGAAACGCGTGACGGAAGCCTATCGCCGCATCCGTAATACCTTGCGCTTTTTGCTGGCAAATACGTCTGATTTCGATGCGGCCAAAGATGCCGTTGCGATCAATGAATTGTTAGAGATAGATCGTTATGCCATCGCCAATATGGCGGCATTGCAGAAAGATATCTTGACACATTTTGATGCGTTTGAATTCCACCCCGTGGTCAGCAAATTGCAATCATTCTGCTCGGAAGACCTGGGTGGTTTCTATCTCGACATCCTGAAAGACCGTCTGTACACCAGCGGCACGACTTCGCATGCACGTCGCTCTGCACAAACTGCAATCTGGCATATCACGCAATCGCTGTTGCGCCTGATGGCACCGATGCTGTCTTTCACCGCTGAAGAAGCATGGCAGTTCTTTGCCGCTGCCGATGCTTACAAAGACAGTGATGAAACCATCTTCACGCAAACTTATTACAGCCTGCCAGAAATTGCCGATGCGGAAGCCTTGCTGGTCAAGTATGCCGCCTTGCGTGCAGTGCGCACTGATGTGACCAAGCAACTCGAAGAAGTACGTGTGGCGGGTGGCATAGGTTCATCCCTGCAGGCAGAAGTGACGATCAAGGCCAGCGACAGCAAGTTTGATGTATTGAACAGCTTTGCCGACGACTTGAAATTCACCCTGATCACCTCTGCAGCAGGTGTGGAGCAGGTTGCCAGCGAAGCGGAAGAAGCAGTAGTCGTTACCCCATCCAAATATGAAAAATGCGAGCGTTGCTGGCATTATCGTGCGGATGTAGGCAGCCATGCAGAACACCCTGGCCTGTGTGGCCGTTGCGTCAGCAATCTGTTTGGTGCAGGCGAAACACGTCGCTATGCATAAAAACCTGCTTACGATCTTACTGCGCGCGCGTGATCGGGGCTCATGTGCTGCTCAAAATGCTCATGTACCAAAGTACATTCCGCTTTTTGCGCTGCACTTTTGTTACCCTTACTCCCGCTGACGCACGCTCGCTACAGATCGTAAACAGGTTTTCTAAGTAAGCAAATAAGTAAGTAATGTAGGATGGGTCAGCAATCAATCATTAATACGCTGATCCAGCCCGTATTCACCAAGACTTCACAAGAGTTCAATGCCCATGGCGACCAAAAAACGTCCTGCTACCAGCAATAATTATTCAGGCTCAAGCTCTTCCGGTGCTGGCCTCGTGCCATGGCTGGGCCTGGCTGCCATCATCATCTTGCTGGATCAGGTCAGCAAGATCACCATCAGCAAGGCCTTTGCCTATGCCGAGACGCTGAGCATCACCTCATTCTTCAACCTGACCCTGGTCTACAACAAGGGGGCAGCGTTCAGCTTCCTGGCCACCGAAACTGGCTGGCAGCGCTATTTCTTCACCGCCATCGGCTTGATAGCAGCCGCCTATATTACCTATCTGATGAAACGCCATGCCGGGCAAAAGCTGTTTTGCACGGCACTGGCACTGATCATGGGCGGTGCACTTGGCAATGTCATCGACAGGCTGCTGTATGGCCATGTGATCGATTTTCTGGACTTCCATTATCTGGAAATTTATCATTTTCCGGCCTTCAATATCGCCGATAGCGCAATTTGCATAGGTGCGGCATTATTCATACTGGATGAATTGCGCCGCGTGAAAAAATAAGGAGTAGCACCATGAGTCTGCGACTGGCTGGTAAAAAGATGGTTCTGGGCCTGACCGGTGGCGTAGCCTGCTACAAGATCGCAGAACTGACACGGGCGCTGGGTAAAGCCGGTGCCGACGTGCAGGTGGTGATGACAGAATCTGCCACCCATTTCATCACCCCGGTGACAATGCAGGCCCTGTCTGGCAATACCGTTTATACCGATCAGTGGGATGCGCGCATCAGTAACAATATGCCGCATATAGACCTGACACGTGATGCTGATGCCATCGTGATTGCGCCATGCAGCACAGACTTTATCTTCAAACTGGCCCATGGTGCCTGCAATGATTTACTGTCCACCCTGTGCGTTGCCCGCCCTGCTCACCTGCCCTTGCTGATTGCTCCCGCCATGAACGTGGAAATGTGGCAAAACCCCGCCACCCAGCGCAATGTGCAACAGATCAAGGCCGATGGCATACAGCTCATGGGCCCTGCTGCTGGCGACCAGGCCTGCGGTGAAACCGGCATGGGCCGTATGCTGGAACCTGCACAATTGCTGGCTGAAATCATCGCTGCCTTCCAGCCCAAGACCCTGGCTGGCAAACATGTGCTGATCACCGCCGGCCCCACGTTCGAACCTATCGACCCGGTGCGGGGCATCACCAATCTATCGTCCGGCAAAATGGGCTATGCAATCGCCCAGGCGGCCTGGGAGGCCGGTGCCATCGTCACCCTGGTCTCTGGCCCTACCGCACTGGATACCCCGTATGGTGTGCGCCGCATACAGGTACAGACTGCACAGCAAATGCATGATGCAGTGATGGCGCAACTCAACCAGTCAGTGCAACACAGACAAGACATCTTCATCGCCGTTGCTGCCGTCGCCGACTGGCGCATCGCCAATGCCAGCGAGCAGAAGCTGAAAAAAACCAGCGACAGTGATGTGCCACAACTGCAATTTGCCCAAAACCCCGACATTCTGGCAGCCGTCGCCGCCCTGCCCGATGCACCTTACTGCGTAGGCTTTGCCGCCGAATCAGAAAACCTGTTGCAATACGGCGCAGCCAAACGACTCAAGAAAAACATCCCTCTGCTGGTTGGCAATATCGGCCATCACACCTTTGGCAAGGACGACAATGAGCTGGTGCTGTTTGATGAGCAGGGCCATACTGCCCTGCCACGCGCCGACAAGCAAACCCTGGCCCAGAATCTGATAGCTGAAATAGCACTGCGTACCAGCCTGATTTAATTCTTCCATTCATGCCCGAAGGGCGCAGGCCCTTTGGGCATTATTTTTGCTCAATATCATGAAAAACATAGACCTGAAAATCCTCGACAGCCGCATGAAAGACCTGCTGCCCGCCTACGGCACCCCCGGCAGCGCCGGTCTTGACCTGCGCGCCTGTATCGACGCCGCCATCACCATACAGCCAGGCCAGACAGTCCTGATCCCGACAGGCCTGGCCATCCACATCGCCGACCCCGGCTACGCCGCCATGATCTTGCCACGCAGCGGCATGGGCCACAAAAACGGCATCGTACTGGGCAACCTGGTCGGCCTGATCGATTCCGACTACCAGGGCCAGTTGATGGTATCCACCTGGAACCGCAGCCAGTCAGAATTCACAATGCAACCCATGGAAAGACTGGCCCAACTGATCATCGTACCGGTGTTGCAGGTGGGTTTTAATATCGTTGATGAATTTGGTCAGAGTGAGCGTGGTGAGGGTGGGTTTGGGAGTACGGGTAAGCATTGAGGATGGTTGTTGAGTCCGGCCTGTGCCGGACTTTTGTAATGCATGCTTTTTGTTTCGACTTGCAAGCGCCACGGTACGCAAGCCAGGGGGTTTTACCCCTTCTCCTTCAAGGAGAAGGCAGGGATGAGGATGGGGTTCTTCCGATATACGGCAATCATCATATCGTCGCTCCAGCGCAGGCTGGAGCCCAGCGACGTTGCTTGTGTGCCGTACTTTGATTAAAAGATTGCACTTCGTGGACACAGGCCGGGTCTCGGCCCGGCGGCCGAGATACTTTCTTTTGCGTCGCCA
>NZ_JACOGF010000011.1 GCF_014284335.1 Undibacterium hunanense
TGCCTGATGACCATAGCTAATCGGTACCACCCCTTCCCATCCCGAACAGGACCGTGAAACGATTACGCGCCAATGATAGTGCTGCAACCAGTGTGAAAGTAGGTTATCGTCAGGCTTTTATTCCGCAAACCCCCGCTCATATACTTGAGTGGGGGTTTTGCTTTTGCGCGGACGGAATAGAGACCGCATCGCAAGCAGTAACAAGCATCAAAACAATCAAAACAACTTCAAGACCTTTCAAATCAACATCAAGACCTCTCAACACAGAGGCACAGAGAATCCACAGAGGGCACCGAGAAAGGCGAGAACAGCAAAAAACACAGAGAAATCTCTGTTTTGACTCTGTGTTCTGGGCTTCTGATCTTATGTTCTTATCTTATTTCTGTCCCGTAGCGCTTCTTCAATGCGTAGGGTGCGCTGCGCGCACCGCTCTCCTGAATAATGTCCTTGACAAACAATAACGAGTACATTCCCTCCCTTTCAAGGGGAGGGTTGGGGCGGGGATGGGTTTCGGTCGATTGACGATGGATGAATTTACGTCGAAAGCCCACCCCATCCCAACCATTTCACCGCGCAGCTTGCAGGCTGCTTAGAAATTTGTGGCACAAAGCTGCGCTTTGCGAATTCCCACAAATCTCCCCGTGAAGGGGACGGAGCTTTAAGCACGACCATTGGCAAATGATATTCAATTGCAGAATTAAGTCTCCGACCTGGAAAAATTACCAGAACACGGCGCGTACTTGACGTTCAGAACGAGTCAGGCACATTATTCCGCACAACAATAAGCCTGCACTGGAGCGACGAATTCAGATCCTTGGAGAGGGCGCTGCTTAGCATCAACAGATTCTCATGCATTTCTCTGTGACTCTGTGACTCTGTGTCTCTGTGCTTAAAGGTCTTGCAGCGCTGAATTTGACCAGCATGGAAATTCAATCTCTCCAGTTTTAATTCACGAATTTTCGATTTTGAAAGACATGTTTATTGCTCGCAATATTCAATTTGTCACACTTCTCATCACAAATTTTAACAATAAGGCAAGATAAATTTGCTATATTGATGCCACTTTGCTTTCAGTTTTGAATGGAATGAGAGTAAGGTGCTTAACATCCATATTCCTCAATAGAAAAGTGAGCGGGCAAATGAAACAATACGGTGCGGAGTTTTTTGGGACGTTCTGGCTGGTGCTGGGAGGCTGCGGTAGTGCAGTGCTGGCGGCAGCCTTTCCGGGTGTGGGTATTGGCTTGCACGGTGTATCGCTGGCCTTTGGTCTGACAGTGTTGACCATGGCTTATGCGATAGGGCATATCTCTGGTTGTCACCTGAACCCAGCCGTATCCATTGGTTTGTGGGCTGGTGGCCGTTTTCCCGCGAATAAGTTGTTACCTTACATTGTGGCTCAGGTATTAGGCGGTATCGTGGCGGGTGGGGTGTTATACCTGATCGCCAGTGGCAAGGCCGGGTTTGATGTATCTGCCGGTTTTGCATCGAATGGTTATGCCGATCACTCGCCAGGCGGCTATTCCTTGCTGGCTGGACTGGTAACAGAAGTCGTGATGACAGCCATGTTTTTGATCATCATCCTGGGGGCGACAGATGCACGTGCACCACAGGGTTTTGCACCGATTGCCATTGGTCTGGGCCTGACATTGATCCATCTGATCAGCATTCCGGTGACCAATACGTCGGTCAATCCGGCGCGCAGTACCGGCGTTGCGCTTTACGTTGGCGGCTGGGCGTTACAACAGTTGTGGCTGTTCTGGATTGCTCCTATTGTTGGCGCGGTGCTTGGTGCAGTTGCTTATAAAGCTATCGCCAGTGAAGACAAATAAATCTGGGTGACTGCTATGTATCTTGCTGGTGAGCTTGCCTGATGGAATGGCCCGCGATTACATTAAATTTTCTGATGTCATGCAGACAGAAAATTGGCATGTTATTCTCGGGCCTTCTTTGTTTTGATGTTGATCATGACCAGCAATCTCCTTAACTCTGCGGATGTCATTGCAGCTACTGAATTGTGGCTGGAAAAGGCTGTTATCGGACTGAATTTATGTCCCTTTGCCAAAGCTGTACAGGTAAAGCAGCAAATTCGCTATATCGTTAGCCAGGCCCGTACGCCGGAAGCCTTGCTGGATGATCTGGCGCGAGAATTGGAATTGCTGGCAGAAGCAAATCCGGAAACAATCGAAACGACGCTACTGATTCACCCGATGACTTTAAATGATTTTCTGGATTTCAATGATTTTCTGGATGTCGCCGATGGTCTGCTGGAAGAAGTAGAACTGGATGGTCAACTGCAGATCGCCAGCTTCCACCCGGATTATCAGTTCGCCGGCACCGAGCCGGATGATATTGAAAACTATACCAATCGTGCACCTTTTCCGACTTTACATCTGTTGCGTGAAGAGAGTATAGACAAAGCTGTTCTGGCTTTTCCAGAAGCGGAACAGATTTATGAAAAAAACATGGATACCATGCGTGAACTGGGCCACGAAGGCTGGCGCCGCTTGTTTTCCAAGTATGGCAAAAAATAAACGACTGCTCTGATTTTTATAAAATGCTGACAGCGGCCATATGTATAGCAATTGAATTCTTATATTGATATGCAAATAAGTAATTTGTAATTGTGTCTGGTCACTACATTCTTACAAAATAATATTCCTTCCTATACTGCGGGGAGTATATGAAAGCTGTTCAAGATATATATCTATGGAAGCTGCCTCGACTGAATGCATATACTCCCTGAATATTCACTTTATTCACAGATGTGTCTGGATACGCATCTTCATGCGGTATTGCAGTTTTTCGTCATTCCCACGCAAATAACTTAATTTAAATGTAATTTTTCTGTAGAAAATTTGCTTTCACTTCATCAATTGCCACTGTTTCTTCAGAATTTCTGCATGAGAGTGCCTTGTTATTTTGCGGGGCAACATGTACAGTAAGAGGTTGATTTTTCGCATTTTTCACCCTTAGTCTTCTATATCTATGGCTTTAATCGTCCACAAATACGGCGGTACTTCGATGGGTTCGACAGAACGCATCAAGAACGTCGCCAAACGCGTCGCCAAATGGCATGATGCCGGTCACCAGATAGTCGTGGTGCCTTCAGCAATGTCCGGCGAAACCAATCGTATCATCGGTCTCGCAAAAGAAATTTCTGCGCAACCTGATCCACGTGAACTCGACATGATCGCCTCTACCGGCGAGCAAGTGTCGGTCGGCTTGCTGGCTCTGGCCTTGCAGGCCATAGGCAAGCAGGCTGTGTCGTATGCAGGCTGGCAGGTAGCCATCAAAACTGATTCTGCCCACACCAAGGCACGTATCGCTTCGATTGACGATGCCAAAGTCAAAGCCGATCTTGACGCAGGCAAAATTGTCATTATTACCGGCTTCCAGGGTGTGGATGACAAGGGCAATATCACGACCCTTGGCCGTGGCGGTTCTGATACGTCTGCGGTGGCTGTGGCTGCTGCCCTGAAGGCGCAGGAATGCCTGATTTACACAGACGTAGATGGTGTCTACACGACCGATCCACGCGTGGTTTCTGATGCCCGTCGTCTGAATACCGTGACTTTCGAAGAAATGCTGGAGATGGCATCGCTGGGTTCCAAGGTATTGCAAATTCGCTCGGTCGAATTTGCCGGTAATTACCGCATGCCTACCCGCGTCTTGTCATCACTGACTGACCCTTTAATGCCGCTGGAAGAAGAAGCAAAATCCGGCACCCTGATTTCGTTTGAGGAAGATACACACATGGAACAAGCTACCATCACCGGCATCGCGTTTAACCGTGATGAAGCAAAGATCACCGTTTTGGGTGTGCCGGACAAACCAGGCATCGCCTACCAAATTCTGGGACCTGTTGCCGATGCCAATATCGAAGTCGACATGATCATCCAGAATCAGTCGGTAGAAGGCAAGACTGATTTCACCTTCACGGTACCACGTGGTGAATACACCAAGGCCATGGAAGTGCTGGAAGGCAGCGTCAAGGCGCATATCGGTGCCGGCAGCATCGTTGGTGACTCCAAGGTATCGAAGGTATCTGTGGTCGGCGTAGGCATGCGTAGCCATGTGGGTATTGCATCCCAGATGTTCCGCACCCTGTCGGAAGAGAGCATCAACATTCAGATGATTTCCACATCAGAGATCAAAATCTCTGTATTGATCGACGAAAAATACATGGAACTGGCCGTGCGTTCCCTGCACAAAGCTTTTGGTCTGGAAAGTGCATAAAAGAAAAGATGATTTTTTTGGGTTGACTGTTGACCAAAATCATTCAAACAGCTATTATCTCGGTCTCGATTGCGACTGAGTAGTTAGCGGTTGTAATAGTGTGGAGATGTGGCCGAGTGGCCGAAGGCACTTCCCTGCTAAGGAAGCATTTGGGGTAACCTGAATCGTGAGTTCGAATCTCACCATCTCCGCCAGCAATACTGAAAAAGCCCCTGGTTTCCAGAGGCTTTTTCTTTTTAATGTTGCGGAAATTTGATGAGGATGCCTTTTTATTAATGCAAAAAAAGCGTTTCTTAAAAATAGTGTGGTGTCATTTCTTGATTGGCATTACTGCCACTGCATGATGAGTTACTTTTTATTTAGTGCCATTTGCAGCAAGTTTAATTGAGCCGGCAGGCAAATGGTTTTAAGGTCGTATCGTTCCAGAATAGTCTTGCGTGCATTCTGTCTTAAAAATGCATATGCCTCAGGTTCTTGCAACACATCAATCACCCGCTGAGCAATTTTCTTAGGGGAAAAGATATCTACCAGCAAGCCATTTTCTCCATCGGTGATTACCTCTTCTACTGGTTGAGTGCCAGATCCCACCACAATGCAACCTGTCGACATGGCTTCGAGCATTGACCAGGACAAGACGAAGGGGTAAGTTAAATAAACGTGTACGGACGATATTTGCAAAATGCGGATATAAGCCGAATAGGGAACTTTGCCTAAAAAATGTACACGGCTTGAATTAATACTACTTCCCAGTTCTTGAAGTAGTTGCTCCCTGAAAGTAATGCCCGAACTTAATTGCGGGCCATAGCTGGTCTCGTCTCCACCAACGATCAGAATATGCGCCTTGGGGCGATTTGCTAATATGGATGGCAGGCTACGCATGAAGCTGGGGAAGCCTCTATACGGCTCCAGGTTGCGCGCAACGTACGTCACTACCTCATCATCAGCCGTTAGCTCAACGTCGCTGTCAGGTATCGCAAAGCGTGCAGACGGGTTGGGTGCTGCTACCTGCGTATCTATGCCTTCATGCGTGATATGTAGTTTGTATTGATATTCTTCAGGATAAAGCGATTTTTGCCAGTTCGTCGGGCATTGCCCAAAATCGGCGGCATCCAGCGCCAGCAAATTGCCAAGATTCTTGGTGCGAATTCTGGGGCCTGTATCGAAAATCAATGGTGGGCCCGGTTCAAACCCAACGTCTGCTCCATGCAGCCTATAAAAAAACTCGAAATAACCGATCAGAGGCGTATCCGGGTAGACATCTTTCAGATACCACGGCTCACCCCAGCCATTGTGCGCAAGCATGACGTCAGGGGTAAAGCCCTGTTCTTTTAATGACAAGGCAACCCGCGCCACATTCTGCGCGTTCAGCACGGCAGCTTCCGTTTCCTGCAAATAATGGTGGATGCCTGCTGTGACAGGGCGCTGTGGCTTATACACAAAATTTTGAACACCAGGCAAACTGGCATCGGTCCTTTGCGTAATAAAAAGCACCTCGTTGCCAGGCGTTGCTCCGAGATGGCGGGCCAGGTGCAAGTATTGACCCGGGAAATTTTGGTGGACGAATAAGACTTTCATGGGATTGGCACTGTACACGATTCACGGTAATTCGAAAATCTACTCATCCCGATTCAATGGCAAAATTTAATTATTTAAATTGTGAAAAAATGTGACATAATATGCGTGCGCGAGCAAAGGTGATTTATTTTTGTATCTGTCGACGTAGGTATCCAGATGTGTTCGGGCACCAATGGGATTGCATATTTACCTGGAAGATCGCACGCATGCGATGTGTTGCAACGGTGGCACCATGCTGCCAATTTCTCTATTTTATTCCTCAGTAACCAGCCTTCAAGCATGATCAGACCCCTTTTTCATATCTGTGCTTGCTGATGCATTCCATAAAGCTTACATCCTGATGTTCGGACGAATTACACGTACTTTATTCCCACGCCAAAATAATCAACCTGAGCAACGGTTGGGGCGCGAAGTGTTTGCCCTTGATGATGTGGTGTGGGCAATGGGCAGCTTTTGCGCCTTGAATCGCAAGCCGTTTGATAGTGGTTTGCTGACACGTCAATTTCCGCCACCGTATACCAGTGATTCTTTTATCCATGCTGGTCGGGCATTAGGTTTTCGTATTAAACGCAAGGACTGCGATAGCAAGGCGATTGCAAGTTTGAGCCTGCCGTGCCTGGCAATACTGCGTGCCAACGTCCTTGATGTGGCTGATACCGGCACGTCAACAATGCCTCTGGTACGACCTGCCATCGTCGTCCAGGTCAACACTGACCATGTCGTGTTATTCGAGGCCGGTAGCAATGTCCCCAAAAACCTTGATCATGCTGCATTTGAACGTGATTATGCCGGGACGGTTTTTCAGCTGACACCAGAAACACAAAGCCCATCTGATCCCGATGCCACCAAAAACGGCAAAGCGATATTCGGATTTAAATGGTTTATTCCAGAGCTGCTGAAACATCGCCGGGTGTGGCGTGATGTGCTCATCGCTTCACTGATCATTCAATTGCTGGCTTTGGGCACGCCTCTGTTTACCCAGGTTGTGATAGACAAAGTAGTGGTCCATCGTACAGAAAGCACCTTGATAGTGATTGGTGTCGGGCTGTTCGTCTTCATGCTGTTCTCCGCATTATTGTCCTGGGTACGCCAGTATCTTGTTTTGCATACAGGTAATCGGGTCGATGCTGTTTTGGGCAGCGCTGTTTTTGAACATCTGTTTAAACTGCCACCCCGTTATTTTGAACACAGGCCAACCGGTGTCATTGCAGCACGCCTGCATGGGGTAGAAACCATACGTGAGTTTGTCGCCAGTGCAGCGGTTACCCTGATTTTGGATTTGCCTTTTTTGCTCATCTTTGTTGGCATCATGTTCTATTACAACGTCACCTTGACGCTGCTGGCATTGTCGCTGATCGCTTTGATCGTCTTGCTTAGCCTGGTGATGGCGCCGATTTTTCGTGACCGTTTAAATCAGCAATTTTTGCTGAGCGCACGCAATCAGGCTTTTGTGACGGAATATGTGTCTGGCCTGGAAACGGTAAAAAGCCTGCAAATGGAACCACAGCTAAGCACGCGTTACGGTAATTACCTGGCGGATTATCTACAGGCAGGCTTTGCCATGAAGCAGATCGCAAATACCTATAACGTGGCAGCCAATGGCCTTGAACAATTAATGTCGCTGCTCGTATTGATGGTGGGCGCCTATACCGTCATGAATGACAGCACCTTTACCATCGGTATGCTGATTGCCTTCCAGATGTTTGCTGGTCGTGTCTCACAACCGATGTTGCGCATAGTCGGGTTGTGGCAGCAATTTCAGCAAGCCAATATGTCGGTGCAGCGCCTGGGCGACATCATGAACGCGCCGGTAGAGCCGTATTCCATTTTGCCAAACCGCCTGCGCGAAAGTCGTGGCAGCATCAGTATAGACAATCTCAGTTTCCGGTATGGCGACAACCTGCCATTTCTGTACAAGGGCTTTAATATGCGGGTAGAACCGGGGCGTGTGATTGCCATCATGGGGCCGTCTGGTTCCGGCAAGAGCACTCTGGCCAAGCTCCTGCAAGGCTTTTATGTGCCGGTTGATGGGCAAATCAAAATCGATGGCAATGACATTCGCCATCTGTCGGCCAACGAATTAAGAAATTACTTTGGTGTAGTGCCGCAAGAGACGGTCCTGTTTTCCGGCACCATACTCGACAATCTGCTAATGGCCAACCCGCTCGCCACCTTCGAGCAGGCGGTTAACGCCAGTCGTATGGCAGAAATGCATGACACCATAGAAAGCCTGCCGCAAGGCTATCAGACAGAAATTGGTGAACGTGGGGTTGGTTTGTCTGGCGGCCAAAAGCAACGCCTGGCCATTGCCCGCGCGTTATTGAAGCAACCCAAAATCCTGGTCTTTGACGAAGCAACCAGCAGCCTGGATACGGAAACGGCAGAACATTTTGCAGCGACCATAAATCAATTGAAAGGGCAAGTCACCATGCTGTTTATTACGCATGCATTGCCGAAGAATTTGATGGTGGATGAGGTGGTGAGGATTGGGTAGGAATCAATTTTAGCAACGCGCTATTAAGGAGATTAAATTGAACCGCCACATGAAAATATTATCTGGATTAATGTTGTTACTCGCGTTTTCTGGGTGTGACAAGAATGAACAAGCAACTAAAGCAAGTGCCATCGCTAAAAGTCTTTGTAATGGATATAAAAAAGAAGTCGGTAAGCTAGTTAGCTACCCTGACTCTAATGCACCTGAAGGCAAGAGATTTATCAATGATTTGATAGAGATTAAAACTGCATCGGGATTCACAATGCGTCTGCCGCCGTTTGTTGGCGGCTTGGGGACACCTAATGAGCGTTGTGAAGCGCAAACAGGACGATTTGATTTTTTTTGGGTTGATGGAAAATTGGTTCCCGATTTTGATTTGAAAACGGGCGCACGAGTACCTAAAGGCGTGATGATTCAATATTTTGTCAAGTTTACGCAGCCAAATAAAATTCAAATTGAAAATTATGGGCAGAATATTTTCCTGCCACCGAGTTATAAATGGATGCTTGAGGGGGCTTTCCCTATTGTTGGATACGAGAAGATTTGGGTGTTGCCTTTTGCTAATTATTATGCTGCTGAACTACGGCCAGAGAGTCGAAAAGATAAAACATTATGGAGATCATCATTGCTATTTACTGAAGTTTTAGATGCTACCGGCTCCTCCGTTTTGTTTTCTTGCGGGCATATAGATTTTAAAGAAGTGGGTGATGGGTTGTCTGTAAGCCTTGATCCTAGATTTGTGACAGATCCAAACAGCACGAAATGTGATTCTGGACTCAATTTCTCGCCCGGTGCAGGTGGCCGTATTGATATTTACTCTCCCCATTTTTTGGAAGAGGGCGCTCAAATCGCTAACGCTGTTATTCGAGAACTAAATTCATATATTGTTAAGGATTAATCAATGCCGTATACCTTTACTGCTGCTGAATAAAGTGAACTGTCAGACGTTAGAGGTTGTGTTCAGTAGACAATGAAGTAACCGGTCGTATGGATGCGAGAACAGCAGAACCTTTTGCATCCAACCATCAATTGAAAGAGCCGGTCACGATGCTGTTTATACGCATGTGGTGCTGAAGAATTTGAGGATTGGGTGAGCATCTAGTGACGGTAATTCTGATTTTGGTCAAATTTGGTCAAGGTTGGGGAGCTGATTTTAGATCACGATTATGTAAGTCTATTGTGCGGAAAAATTATGGGCGGGTTAATTATTATTTTTGTAATTCTTATTTGGGTTACCGGACTCATGTTTTTTATAGAGTTAATCACCCGTAAATTCGCTGATAAGTGGTGGCGGCTAGTGGTTGCAACCCCTATCTTTTTTGTTCTGCTACTTTTACCAATTGCTGACGAAATAATTGGTAAAAGACAATTTGAAAAAATGTGTGAAGAGCAGTCTAAAGTTGTTGTTGATGTGGTAATGGCGAAAGGACGAATTGTACAATTTGATCGTAGCCCATTGAAATATCCTCGCGATACCGCAATCCCTATTACGATTTTGCCCAAAAGATATGTTGATGTAGAAACTGGAGAATTAGTTTTTCATTACAACATTGTTACAGCCAGCGGTGGATTTTTGAGTAGATTTTTGTCACTAACGGAAGATCCTCAGCCGTTTATTTTCACTGCCTTTTGTCGGCCAGACAATCAAGTAGATCAGCTTGAAAGGTTGGGGTTAATTAGTCGCGAAAAAAAGAAATGAAATTTTAGGAGAAAAAATTGGCTTCAACAAATACAGGTACAAGTATGGCAAATATTCACAACGCATTTATCAATGCCATTTTGGCAGACGCATCATATGTAAAGACTTTAGGTAAGAATGAAACGGGTGAAAATCTGGCATCAGAACTAGTGACCCGAATGACCTCGCCGCTCGCGTCGTATATTGGAGAAAATTTTATTGTTCTGGATGTAACGCCACCTAATTTTTCAAGTTTTAACGCGGTGGTATGGAAAGAAATTAGTACTGGTAAAGTATTTGTGTCCATTCGCGGAACGCAAGAATTTCTTGAAGATTTAATTGTGGCAGATATGGATCTTGCAAAATCTGCGCAGGCACGACTTCAATTAGTCGATATGGTTAATTGGTGGTTGAGAATAACTACCCCAGTCGGGCAAACTGCAGCCCAAGTTGGACTTGATTTGGCATTTGCTTTGCCTAATCAAATATTGACGGCGCTTGACCTTATTCCAGTTTCGACAAAATATGTTTCGAAAGATGGTGTTCCGGGCGAAGGTATTATCTCTGCGTCTACACTGATGAATGGCGTACAGGTTGATGGCCACAGTTTGGGAGGGTATCTCGCTTCAGCTTTTACGCGACTCTTTGGTAGTCAAGCCCATGTCGAACATACCTCCACATTTAATAGCGCGGGTTTTGCTCCCGGCTACGAAAAAATTTTTAGTCAGTTACAAAATGTAATTGGTCAAGGCTATGGCAACGCAAGTTTTTCAAACGAATCACAACAGTCAAACTATTTTGCACAGAATGGTTTTAATATCACCACAAATAACGCGTATTTTAGTCAGGTTGGACAAAGGATTCCATTATTTAACGAGAGGGACCTCACCCAAATTGGAAATCATTTTATGTATAAGATTTCCGATTTGTTGGCTTTGGGCGATGCATTGTACAAGCTGGATCCGACCTTAAATATTGATGCTTTGAATACACTTATTTCTGACGGTGCTGGCACTATGGATGCCTCATTGGAGGGAGTGCTGGATGCGGTGAGAAAGATACTTTTTGGCCCCCAAACTGTTCCAACGTTAATTGGCGATTCTTCTGGTAGTAGTTTAACACGCCAGTCTTTTCATTTTAATCTTGAGGATCTTCAAGTTCGCGGCGGCGATGACGGACCGTTTCATCAATTGATGGGCAAGGTTTTTATAGATAAAGCCGCACCAACTTCAGATGAGGCAAAAAAGAATATTGGTGCATTCCTCAGTTTGTACTATTTAGCGCCATTTACATTCCGGACAGATTCGTCAATCGAAACGCAATTGATCACAGCTCAGGGCGATATAGGATCAAAGTGGCTGGCTGATAAATCATTGAGTCAGTCAGACAGGGATTTAGGGAAAGCCAATTTTACAGATCAGTGGTATCTGGATCGTTCGAATTTTATTGCTGCATTCATTGAGGCAAATAATTCGAAAAGCAACAATGCTACGTCGTTTGACCCCAATACCTGGATCATTGCAGATTCGGACAGTAGCCGTACTTTGACGTTGAGCCCCTATTCTGGTGACCCATTGGATCCGCTTGGTAATGCGCAAGGAAGCAGTAATCCCATTGGTCAACTCAATAAAGTTTACTTTGGAAAGCGACTGACTGCGAATTCCATCACTGCAGATAGTTCAAATAGTCATATCTATGGCGGTAATGTAGATGATGTTCTGACTGGTGGAAAAGGGGATGACTATATCGAAGGTGAAGGCGGTGCTGACATTCTTATTGGTGGCGTTGGCAGTGATACTTTGGTAGGTGGAGATGGTGTCGATATTTATCGGTTCTCAACAAATGATGGCTTAGATCAAATCATTGACAGTGATGGTCAGGGTGTTATTTCCATTAATGGACAAAATATTACCGGTGGTGTTGCAGTTGCCAATGGCAACAAAGAATGGATCAGCAACGAAAATAGCAATATCAAGCTTACTTTATTAGAACAGGTTGGTGGAAAGAAAGACCTGGTTATCAATTACGGTAGTGGGGATTTTGTTAACATCAAAAACTTCCACGATGGTGATTTTGGTATTAATTTACAGAACAATGTATTGGCGCTATCTAATACTGGAACTGTACTGAAACCATTGGATCATTATGAGTACAGAAGTGACGGCGTACATAAATCTTATACCGTATATGACGCAAATCTGACTGGCGTCGCAAAGAATGATAATTATTCGGTCGTTACTGACAATGATGCCAACCATGTCTGGATAGGCGATGGCAACTCAAGTATCACCGGCGGAACGGGTAATGATCTTATCGTCACTCAAAATGGTAAAAGTACGATATCCGGTGGTGGCGGACAGGATCTCTTTTTGGTCGGCAATGGTGACAATCAAATCTTTGCAGGGGTTAAAAATACTGATCTTAATTTTAGTGCCATCATTGCTCTTCAAGATACTGCTGTTGCCACAAATTCAAAGGGTGCTTTTATCGCCGTGGGTGACGGCAATAATACGATTGTCGGTGGTAATGGCAATGACGCAATTAGTCTTGGCACGGGAAACAACTATGTAATTTGTGGTCCCGGTTCAGTTACTTTGAGTGGTGGAACAGAAACGACGCTATTAGGTCCAGACTGGACGACTTCAATCGCAGGAGCCTCTGTTAGATACTCGCATGTAGGTGGCGTAGTACTTTCTCCATACAACGCATCCGCTGGATATCAAGGTAATGTTTTAATTGACGACTCGGGGTCCAACCAGGCAGGAGTACCGTTTGGTGTAGGTAACGACACGATCATTGGTGGCAATGGTAATAGCTATTACATGCTTTCCAACGGTAATAATTATTTGGATGCAGGTGATGGCAATGATTATATTCACGCAGGGGTCGGTAATAACAGCATCTTCGGTGGTGGTGGTAATGACACCATTTTTGGTGGTGGCGGCAACAACTACATCGAAACTGGTAGTGGCGACGATTTGGTCGTGTTGCAAGGCGGTAAATCGACGGTCTATGGCGGGTCTGGCAACGATACAATCTATAGTGGTGATTTAGGTGCCAACTGGGCGACATCACAAAAAAATAACAATACCTATCTTGTCGCTGGTACAGGTAATACTGCACTTTATGGTGCGGGTGGTAGCGACACACTTGTTGGTGGGAGTGGCAAAGATTCTTTGTATGCGGGGTCCGGCAAAGAAACCCTGATTGGTGGTAGTGGTAAAACCTTGATGGTCGCTGGGTCAGGGAACGATCATATGAAAGCCGGTACCGGCGATACCACTATGATAGGCGGTGCGGGCAACGATACGATCATTGGTGGTAGCGGCAGGATGGATGTCACTGGTGGTTCTGGCGACGCGACAATTATAGGCGGTAGCGGGGTCGCTCATATCTGGGGCGGGTCGGGTAAAAATATCATTTCTGCTGGCGATGGCGGTGATGCCAGCGAAGCTACTCAGGTGACTGCGGGCGCTGGTGATACCACGATATATGGTGGCCTTGGTATAGATAACATTTTTGCTGGTACCGGCACTAATCTGATTTACAGTGGTGATGGTGGTACCAAAGACAATCCGACAACCGTCTCTTTGAGCAGTGGTGAGGCAACTATCTATGGTGGCGCCGGTGTAGTCCAGATGACTGCGGGAAGTGGTAAGGCAACAATGGTTGCCGGGGCCGGTAGCAACACCTTCTTTGGTGGCATTGGTGCGAGCACTTATAAAATTGATGGCAACAGCGGACAAACTAAAATTAACGATAGTAAAGCAGCCGATACCCTCTTGTTTGGTAATGGTGTGTACTTTACTGATATTACTGTGCGGGTTGAACGATTTTCTAATGGTACCGTGACGACTTTGCAGCTTGAAAGTGGTGCAACAGTTACTATCAATTCTGGTGAGTTAAGTCTGATTAAATTTGCGGATGGTGGAACAACTACGCTGGCCGAACTACAGAGTAATGAAGTCACAATTGGCTCAAAAACATATTCGAAGGTAAGTGCAACTGCAAATACGGGGGTGACCGATCTTGTTATGACCGGTGGAAATGACGTTGTAGCGACAGGTAATGAACTCGACAATGTCATAGTTTCCAACTACGGTAACGATACGCTGATTTCGGGCGGTGGCAATGACACGATGGTCGGGGGTGGCAGTTCAGTCCGCTATGTCATCGGCTCCGGTAGTCAAATCACCACTATTAACAGTAGCCGTGGAGGTGATATTTTAAGTTATGGCACAGGTGTTACCGTTGCCAACCTCAGCGTTTCTGTGACGACTGCAAGCGATGGGAAATCTGTTTATACGCTGACGAACAGTGCTGGCGGATCAACTGTTATCAATGCCAATGCTGATGGCACATCGGTGGACACAATCAGCTTTGCCAATGGTAGTTCTGCATCATTGAGTACCTTGCTTGCTGGAATCCCTAATGGTCCGACTTCTGCCACATCGAGTGTGGACGTTATTCTGCCGTCCGGTATTCGTAATATGACCCTGACTGGTACGGGTAATCTGACGGCGACGGCAAACAATTTTGGTAACGTCATCACTGCCAATGATGGCAATGACATGCTCATTGGCGGAGCAGGGAATGACACGCTGATTGGTGGAATAGGCCAGGACACACTGAAAGGTGGTGGCGGTGACGATTCGCTGGTTGCAGGTAGTGGTAATACCGTCCTGTATGCCGGAAGTGGTAACAACACGCTGGTTGGTGGTCACGGTAATAACCTTTATTACGGTGAAACCGGCAATGACACAATCATTGCTGGCACCGGCAACGATACGCTGGTCGCGGGTAGTGGTAAAGAGGTCTTGCAAATTGCCTCAGACCGTAATCACGTTACCGCCACCTCCACAGCTGGTGCTGATGGTTCTGCCAATGTGTTGTTGACTATACCGATCGCCAACAGTTCTGTGCTGATACAGAATGTGACTGCGTCGCAATCACCAAGTATTCTTTTGGGTGACAAATCAACGGTGACGTTAAGTCAGTTACTGGCTTTAAATCCTGCCAATTCCATTTCTTCTGCAACTGGCATGGTCATGCCTTTAACGGCAGTGAAACTGACGCTGACAGGCAATGCAGATGTCAGCGTCACCGGCAATATGTTCGATGATGTGATTATTGCCAATGCAGGTAATGACACCTTGATTGCAGGAACTGGCAATGACACCCTGGTTGCGGGGGCGGGTAACGCGACCCTGGTCGGTGGTGCCGGCAAAGAGCAATACCTTATCCAGGCTGGCACTGGTAAAACCACGATACAGCAAAGTGCATTGCGTGATAGCCTTGCATATAGCACAGGCGTGCTTGCTTCCAGTTTGACAGCAACTGCTGTCACCAGCAGCGACGGCACAAAAGATGTCACCATCCAGAATAAACTTGGTGGTTCGGTGGTCATCAAAAATTGGTCAGCGAGTTCGTTGAACAATTTTGTTTTTGCTGATGGCAGTACGGTCACTGTTGCACAATTGCTTGGGCAATCGCCGACTGGGCCGACAGCAATGACGTCTTCAACCAGTGTCCCCGTGCTGCCTGCCGGTATTTTGAATCTGACTTTAACAGGTTCAGGTAACCTGACAGCAACAGGCAATGATTTGCCAAACCTGATTACCGCTAATAGTGGCAACGACACCATCACCGCTGGCAGTGGGCCAAGTACGCTGGTTGGCGGCAGTGGCAACAGCGTGTTGATTGGCGGTACGGGTGACGATACCCTGATCGCAGGTGCAGGTCTGACTACACTGATAGGTGGCGCTGCTGGCACGAAAGATACTTTCGTGATCAACAATGCAGCAGATGTCATTATTGCTGGGGCCGGTGCGGCCAACCATATTGAACAATCAAGCGTGAGCGTAACGGCTGCGGATGGATTGTTGCAGTTGACCGGCATCGGTTCAGACAATATCGTGCTGACAGCCAATAATCTCAACGATATCATCACAGCCAATTCAGGCAATGACACGTTGGTTGCCGGAACCGGTAATTCCACTCTGGTAGGTGGCACCGGTGCTGATACTTTCCTGATACGGAGTGGTACTGGCAATACGACCATTACCAAAACGTCCGCTCAGGACCGACTGACATTTGGTGCCGGTATAGGATTGAATACGTTGTCGGCAACGACAGCAAGGCAAGCTGACGGCTCGTACACCCTGACGGTGGTCAGCAGCACAAGTGGATCAGTCATCATTCCTAACTGGAATGCCAATGTCCTGAACCAGATTAATTTTGCGGATGGAAGCACCTATAGTTTAGGTCGTCTGTTGGCGCAAGCGACTACCGGCCCGACTGCAGCAACGTCTGCCTACAATATCAGGATGGCTGCTGGTGTACAGCATTTAACGCTTACTGGCAGCTCAAATCTTGTTGTGTACGGTAATGAACTGGACAACGTCATTGTTGCCAATAATGGTAATGACACCATCTATGCAAGTGATTTTTTCCGTGGTTCAGGCATAGGTGGCAATGCGACCCTGATCGGTGGTAGTGGCAATAGTGAACTGGATGCTGGTTTTGGTGACGCCACACTGATTGCCGGTAGTGGTTTGGTTACCATGGTCGGCGGGGCAGACAATACCCACGATACTTTCATCGTCAATAATTCATCTGATGTTTTGCTGGCCGGCCCTGGCAATGCTTCTTTCACCGTCCAAACATCGGTCAGTTTTACCTTACCGAATGCTATTGCAGGGCATACTACCAGCCTGGTTGCCACAGGCAGTGATAATCTCACTCTCAAAGGCAATTCTGGCGCATCCACGATTATTGCCAATAGCGGTAATGACGTGCTGATAGCGGGGTCAGGTAATGACACACTGGTTGCCGGCAGTGGCAGCGATACCTTGACAGGTGGTGCTGGCTCTGTGACTTACCTCGTCAGCAAGGGTAACGGCAATGTGACTGTGACCAATAGCAGCACCAGAGATACTTTGCAATTTGGTGCCGGCATCACATCTGCCAACGTCAGCTATAGCAATGCACTGGTAGCTAATGTGCAGACCATGACGTTTAGCGTAGCTGGTGGGCCGAGTATTGCCGTACAGGGCAATCTGGGTAAAGTACGCTTTGCTGATGGTAGCTATAACACGTATGTCAGTGATGGTTTGGGAAATACGACGATCAGCAATTACGCTGTTGTCAGTAAGCCGACGACCAATTACATATACCTGGGAAGTACCGATACCAATATAGATGGTGGTAATTTAAGTGTGTTTGTGCAAGGAAATGCCGGTGGCTTGACTTCGGTAAACAAGATCATTGCAGGCAATAACTCCAATATCAGTGATATTGCTATTTCGGTTTCAGGCAAATATCTGTATGCCTCAAGCCGGACTGTTGACGTCAATACCAATAGCAATGTGTGGGAATATGCCATAGCGGCAGACGGCACATTGACAATGATCGGCGCTACGGCAACCATGGGCAACGGAGTCAATTCTAATGGTAGTGTGCGTGCATCAGGTATCACTTTTGATCCGACCGGACGTTATGCTTACACGATTAACTTTGGTAACTATATTTCCCAATTTACAGTTGCTCAAAACGGGGCCTTGACACCGCTTTCGACACCAAACATTACCTCTAGTACTGCTAAAAGTATCATTATTGACCCAACGGGGAAATATGCTTACGTCGCTGAAAACGGCAATTCACCGAGCGTGCTCCAGTTCAATATTGGTGCTGACGGGGCATTGACCCCGATGGCTACAGCTAGGGTTACTGGAACCGTCAGCTATCAATTCTCAGCAAGTGCCAAACCAGTTATTGATCCTTCAGGTAAATTCCTGTTCTATGGACCGGCTGAATATAGCATTGGTGCAAATGGCCAGTTGACCTTCATGGGTAATGTCTTTGAAACGGGTGGATTGATTAGCCAGGTTGTTATCGACAAGTCTGGCAAATATGTTTATCAGATCAGTTCGAACGGAACGGGTATCTATGGCTATAACCTCAATGCCAATGGCTCTGTCACTGCGTTGCCAACACAAATAACGGCATCTGGCACGGCCATGAGTGCCTTGACGATTGATCCCTCAGGCAAATTCATTTATGCAGCAGCCAATGCAGGCGCAGTCATGCTTGAATATGCCATTGGGGCCGATGGTGTGCTGTCACCATTAGTTAATTCATCGATCAATACCAACATAGGCAGCAGTATCTCCTATACGACTTTTGCAATCGCCACAGCTACAGAAAACACGTCTTCCATCGTATCAACCGTCCTGTCCAACGACAGTTGGACCAAGGCAGATGGTAGCTATGGAAGTAATGTGTACAACGTAGACGGAAGCAGTAGCGGCACTGTCCACAACGTCAATGGCACGGTAACAACCTATACCAACGATGGCGTCACACTTTCCACATCCGGCAGCTATGTTGCGCCAGGTACGACGATCAACCTGAAAGGCACTGGTACAGCGGACATCAGTCTGACTGGTAACAGTCAGGCTAACGTCATTACCGCCAATGCCGGTAACGACACCTTGATTGCAGTGGGGGCAAATGACACATTGATAGGTGGTACTGGTAAAGACACATTGTCAGGCGGAACTGGCAACACGACTTATGTGTTTAATAAAGGTAATGGCAACACGACTATCAATCAAACAGCCAACACCGATACCCTGAAATTTGGTACAGGCATTACTGCTGCTGACATCGTCGCCAGTTCAACCGGTAGTGGCACTACAACAATCGTGACCTTGACTATCGCCAGTGGGGGTGTAATTGTTCTCAACAACAATGCGCTGACGCAGGTTAGTTTTGCTGACGGCAGCACTTCGACCATTAGCAAATTGCTGGGCGCAGCGAGTACTTTGTATTCTTCCACCAGTGTTGTCATGCCAGCCGGTATCACGTCACTGATATTGACAGGCACTGCTGACATCAGTGGTACAGGCAATAGTCTTAGCCATACCATCACTGCAAATAGCGGTAATGACACATTGATTGCAGGCAGTGGGCCAGCAACGCTGATCGGTGGCGTCGGCAATGATACTTTTGTCTTGAATAAGGCGGGAGATGTCATTGTCGAAGGTGCGACTAACGGTGTTGATACCGTGCAGGTGCCATTCAGCTATACAGTACCGGATGGCGTACGCAATATCACAGGTACGGGCAATGCCAGCATCACCTTGACAGGCAACGGGCTAGCCAATGTGATTACTGGAAATGCAGGTAATGACACACTGGTTGCGGGTGCAGGCCTGGCGACTTTGGTTGGTGGAACAGGCAATAACGTGTTTGTTGTAAATAATACCGCTGACGTTATCACTCAGGCAGCCAATACCAATACCAATCTTGTTCAGACGTCGGTCAGCTATACATTGCCAGCCAATGTACAGAATATCACTGGCACGGGTAGCGCCAATATCACGCTGACGGGAAACAACCTGGCCAATGTGATTACAGCCAATACCGGTAATGACACCCTGATTGCAGGGGCAGGAAACGATACACTGGTCAGTGGTATAGGTAAAAACACGCTGACAGGCGGCGCTGGCAACACCACTTATGTCTATAACAAAGGAAATGGCCAAACCACAATTACACAAAGCGCCAGTGGCGATACGTTGAAATTTGGAACAGGTCTTACAGCGGCGGATATTCACGCCAGTTCAACAGGCAGCGGCAGCTCTACTGTCGTGACCATGACAGTGACTGGTGGCGGGTCAGTGATTGTGAATGGCAATACGCTGGCACAGGTTAGTTTTGCTGATGGCAGCACATCCACAATCACTAAATTGCTTGGGGCTGCAACGACCCTATATTCGGCGACTAGTGCTGTTATGCCAGCAGGTATAACGTCATTGGTGCTGACGGGTACTGCCAATATTACCGGCACTGGCAATACCACGGCCCACACGATCACGGCAAACAGCGGGAACGATACGTTGATAGCTGGCAGTGGCTTAGCTACCTTGATTGGCGGCACCGGAAACGACACATTTGTGGTCAATAATATTGCAGACGTAATTGTGCAGGATGTTGATACCAATCCCAATCTGGTTCAAACCTCAGTCAGTTACACCTTACCAGCCAATGTGAAAAATATCACCGGTACAGGTACCGCGAATATCACCCTGACAGGCAATAACCTGACGAATATCATCACGGCCAACTCAGGTAATGACACCCTGGTTGCCGGCAGTGGTGTGGCAACGCTGGTAGGTGGTGCAGGCAGCAATGTATTTGTGGTTAACAATACCGCAGACGTTGTCACTCAGGCCGCCAATTCGAAGACACATCTGGTGCAGACTTCTGTCAGCTACGCTGTGCCTGCGAATGTGCAAAACATTACTGGTACTGGAACGGCAAATATCACGCTGACCGGTAATACGCTGTCGAATGTGATTACCGGCAATGCTGGCAATGACACACTTGTGGCGGGTACTGGCGTGGCTACTTTGGTAGGTGGTGCTGGCAGCAATGTATTTGTGGTCAACAATACAGCAGACGTTGTTACTCAGGCCGCCAATTCGAAGACACATCTGGTGCAGACTTCTGTCAGCTACGTTGTGCCTGCGAATGTGCAAAACATTACCGGTACTGGAACGGCAAATATCACCCTGACCGGTAATACGCTGTCGAATGTGATTACCGGCAATGCAGGCAATGACACCCTGGTTGCAGGCAGTGGCGTGGCTACTTTGGTAGGTGGTGCTGGTAGCAATGTATTTGTGGTCAACAATACCGCAGACGTTGTTACCCAGGCCGCCAATTCCAAGACACATCTGGTACAGACTTCCGTCAACTATGTGTTACCAGCCAATGTGCAGAACATTACTGGCACCGGGACAGCAAATATTACTTTGACCGGTAACAGCATGGCGAATGTGATTACTGCTAACTCCGGTAACGATACTCTGGTTGCCGGCAGTGGTGTGGCAACGCTGGTAGGTGGGGCAGGTAGCAACGTGTTTGTGGTTAACAATACCGCAGACGTTGTTACCCAGGCTGCTAATTCGAAAACGCACCTGGTGCAGACCTCTGTCAGCTACGTCGTGCCTGCCAACGTGCAGAACATTACTGGCACCGGCACGGCAGATATCACACTGACAGGTAATACGTTATCGAATGTGATTACTGGAAATGCAGGGAATGACACACTGATTGCAGGTACAGGTCTGGCAACCTTGATAGGTGGAACGGGCAATAACGTCTTTGTTATCAATAATGCGTCTGACGTGATTACTCAGGCAGCCAATACCAATACCAATTTGGTACAGACGTCGGTGAGCTATACCTTGCCAGCAAACGTACAAAATATGACTGGCACAGGTAGCGGCAATATCACCCTGACAGGCAATTCTTTGAACAATGTGATTACCGGTAATGCTGGCGCCCACAAACTGGTGGCGGGTGCTGGTGACGATACCTTGATCGCAGGATCAGGTCTGGCAACGATGACCGGTGGGGCAGGCAATGTCACCTTCTATGTTAACAATGCGGCTGACGTAGTTGTTGCACAAAGCGGTACCAATCTCAACAAGGTGTATTCGTCGGTAAGCTATACAGCTCCAGCCAATGTGCAGGATTTGTTTTTGACAGGAAGCGCAGCCCTGACTGCTACTGGTAATAGCGGCAACGGCATTATTGTTGCGAATAGCGGTGCTGATACACTGGTCGGTGGTTCGGGTGTGTATGTACTTGAAGCAGGAAATGGGGCCAGTACATTGAAAGATACGGCAGGTGCCAATGTGATGGTTGGTGGTGCAGGCAATACCACCATGATAGGTGGTACCGGGGCCCAATATATTGCTGCGGGTGCGGGTACAAATACGATCACTTTGGGGGCCGGTACAGCAGTGGTTGGCGTTAACGCCGGTGATGGAAAATCTACCATTACTGCTGGTGCCGGTGTGTCAAACACACTGTCGCTGGGTGGCGGAATAGACTATGCCAACCTGACTTTCAGTAAGAGTGGCAATAATCTGATACTCGGTACAGGTGGTGCCAACACAATCACTTTCCAAAATTGGTATAGCTCGACTGCGAATCAAAATTTTGTCAATCTGCAGGTGATTGAACAGGCCGCCAGCACTTACAACGCCAGCTCAACCAATGTCTTGTACAACCAGGCAGTGGAAGAGTTTGACTTCAAGAAGCTGGTTACCTTGTTCAATACCGCCCTTGCCGCAACGCCAACCATGACCAGCTGGAACCTGATGAGCAGTATGTTGACTGCACATCTGAGTGGTAGCAGTACGACAGCCATCGGCGGTGATCTGGCCTACTATGATGGTTTGCGTGGCAACCTGACAGGTATCAATCTGGCGACGGCAGTGAGCACATTGCAAAGTGCTTCATATGGCAAGACGGCGCAGACGATTGATGCCTGGGCTGGTATCAGTAACAGCAATAATCGCATTCAATAATAGATAGCGACTCGTATGCCGTAGCAGCTTTAACGAGGTGACGCATTGATTGATTTAAATTGATGCGTCACTAATCGTTGTGGTGGCTGCAATGAATAGACTTGAATTGAATTTAAGGGAATAAATGTGAAGCGGTATGCAGTAACAATAAAGAGTGTTCGCCATGAGTAAAGAATCAGGGCGTCAGGAAAACGTGTTGTCACCAGATGCCCTGGATTTTGCTCCAGGATTGCTGGCCATTCAGGATAGCCCACCGGCGCGTCTGCCAAGGGTGACGCTGTATATGGTGGCAACATTGTTTCTTGTCTTGATCGTATGGGCTGTTTTTGGGCGGCTTGATATCGTTGCCAGTGCAGAAGGGCGTCTGGTGCCGCAATCGTATGTCAAGATAGTTCAGCCTGCAGATGCCGGTATCGTTCAGGAAATATTGATACAGGATGGTCAGCATGTCGTCGCTGGTCAGGTCTTGATGCGCATGGATACCAAAGATGCAACAGCCGATGGAAGTACGTTGCAGACACAGTTAGCTTTGCGTTCTTTGCAATTGAGAAGAATCGATGCGGAATTGAATAACAAGCCTATGCTCAAAATGGCAGGCGATCCGGATGATTTATTGAGCCGTATTCTGTCCCAGTACACCGATCACCGGCGCGTGTATACCGATGCAATGGAACAGATTCGCCAGACGAATGAACGAGCCACTCATGATGCATCTTCCGGTAGGGAAGTGTTGGGGAAATTACGTGAAGTTGTGCCCCTCCTGAAGCAACAGGCGGAATCTTATGCCGAGATGGGTAAGGATGGTTATGTGGCGCAGCTGCAAGTGCAAGAGAAGCAGCGTGAATATATAGAAAAATCACGTGACCTGAAAGCACAGGAATCTACCTTGGCCAGTTTGGAGTCGGCGGTGATCGGGACAGTCAAACAAATGGCTGAGTTGACTTCCAAGTACCGTAGCGAGCTACAAAATGAGCGTATCGATGCAGAAGGGCAGTATCGAAAATTGCAGCAGGATATGGTCAAACATGAACACAAGACCAGTTTGCTGGAGTTGAAGGCACCACAAGCCGGTATTGTCAAAGATTTGGCAACGCACACCGCAGGTACGGTAGTTTCACCAGGAACAGTGCTCTTGTCGCTGGTACCTGACAATGAAGCGCTCGTAGCCGAGATCATGGTAAAAAACGATGATGTGGGTTTTGTTTATCCACACCAGAATGTCAAGGTAAAACTGGCTGCTTACCCGTTCCAGCAGTATGGCATGCTGGATGGCGAAGTGCTGACCATTGGTGCAGATGCCAGTGACATGCAGCAGGCATCACAAGGTAGCTCGGCGAAAGAGAGAGAGAAGTCCGGCTCAGCCACGATCTATAAGGCACTTATCAGCTTGAAGTCACAACAGCTGGATATCGATAATAAACAATATAAATTGTTACCAGGCATGCAGGTGATTGCAGAAATCAATCAAGGGAAACGTACTGTTCTGGAATATATTTTGTCGCCGTTACAAAAAACCGTGAAAGAAAGTGGGCGCGAGCGATGAGCAGTGCCCGAACTTTTATGCTGGCCAAGATAGAAATGCATTGGAAGATTGCAGGCTTGTTTGTTATAAGCTTGCTTGCTTCACCAGCAGTAGATGCCAGTGATCTGATGGAGGCATATCGCCTGGCGCAGCTTGGTGACCCAGCCTTCCAGGCTGCAACATATGCGCTGGAGACCGCTCGTCAAAAAATCCCCCAGGCGCGCGCAGGTTTGCTGCCGGTGGTGTCCATGACTGGCAATGAAGGTACTACCAGTGCGACAACCACTTTCTCTGATGTATTGCCTGTTGACCGTAACATGCGTGCATGGAGTTGGAATTTGCAACTCACGCAACCATTGTTGCGTGTTGGAAGCTTGTACGCGTATCGTGAGTCCGGTTATCTGGTAATGCAGGCGGAAGCCCAATTTGCACAAGCGCAGCAAGATTTGTTCTTGCGTGTTGCTCAGGCTTACTTTGGTGTATTGGTGGCACAAGATGCCATTGCCGCTGCAGAGGGACAGGTCACAGCTCTGGTACAACAGCAGGCAATCGTAAGCCGGGGCTTGCAACTTGGTACGCATGCAGTAACTGATGTGGATGACACGAAGTCACGGCTGGGCAGTGCACGCGCGCAACGCATTGCCGCGAGTAATACATTGGAGAGTGCGCAGGCCGATCTGGAGAAAGTCACTGGCAAAGCCATGGACAATCTGGCTTTTTTGAAACCGGCCGCCTTACCTTCACCGCCAAGTCCCATGAATAGTCGAGCATGGATGGATGAAGCACGTAGCAGTTATCCTTTGGTGCGTGCTCAGCGCTCGGCCTTGGACGCTGCCAGAGAAACCATCAAGAAAACGCGTTCAGAACATCTGCCCAGCCTGGATTTGGTGGCGAATTACGGCAGTAATTACAGTTCGCGAAGCTTGAGTACGCCAAGTGACTATAGTACGCGTGTTAACCAGCGTCAGATTAGCTTGCAATTGACTGTTCCATTGTTTGCTGGTGGGGCGGTGAACTCCAGGGTTGCCGAAGCAATTGCCAACATGAAAAAATTGGAGGCTGATCTGGAAGCCGCCAGCAGACAGGCGGCGACCGATGCGAGACAGGCTTTTGCGGGAGTCATTAATGGCCTGGCACTGATTGATTCTCTTAATATTGCTGTTGAATCAGGGCTGAACGCTGTGAAAGGTAACCAGGCAGGCTATCGCCTGGGCATTCGTGTCAATGTTGATGTGCTGAATGCACAACAGCAACTTTACAATGCACAGAAAGATTTATCAAAGGCGCGTTACGATACTTTGTTGCAAGGATTGAAACTCAAGGCCGCCACTGGTGCATTGAATGAGGCAGATTTAAATGCTCTTAATTCAATGTTGCAATAATTGAATTTATTTTCAAAATGTGTTTGTGTGTCTGTCGTTTAGCTTTAACCGCTTATCGGATGAATATTACCGATCAACTGTTTCCCATCGCCAATGAAGTATTTTTATCTTATAGTCATTCTTAAGCTTATGATGTTGTATTCGATAAACTTTGGTATTACCCCAAATTCATGATCAATCGCAAAACATTACCAGGCAAGACCCGAGGTTTTTCCCTGATAGAGCTATTAATTGCCATGGTGATTCTGTCCATTCTGACAGCGATTGCCTATCCGAGCTTTCAACGCATTATCATGCGTACAAAATTGAATGCAGACAGTACCTTGTTTTCGCAGGATCTGGCATTTATGAAAGGCAAGGCGAAAACCAGGACGGGCAGCACGATTACGATGTGCCCCAGCTCAGATGGCGCGACTTGTACGGGGGGAGCCTGGGGTACTGGGCGGATTATCTTTTTTGATGAAAATGCTGATGGTATCGTGACTACTGGCAAGGATGAAATATTGGAAATCCGTGCGGCCTCTGGAGGAACGTCAGCCATTACTGTAACTGGTTTCAATACAGGGGCTAATATTCAATTCAAATCCACAGGAGAGGCCCGCTATTCGGGCGTGGTCAAGTTATGTGACAGTAAGCTCTCCGGGGCATTTGGTATTTCTCAATCTGTCCTTGTCACTGGCATGGTGCATAAAACGACCAGCGTTACCTGTCCTTAGGATGATGATATGAGATTACAAAAGAAAATGGTGTTGAAGCGCATGGTCGGTGCCTCCTTGCTGGAAGTGTTGGTAGCGATTTTGATCCTGTCGTTGGCTGCCCTGGCGAATGCGGGTTTGCAAATCGCTGGTATACGTGCCAATTCCAGTGCCAAATACCGATCAATTGCGGCAGCACATATCAATGATATGGCCGATCGTATGCGGGCCAATCGTTCAGGGCTGAGTTATTTTAATTTGGTCAAAGGTATCCCGTCACTTGATCCGAAGTCTGGTTGTTCGGCTGTTGCTACGCCATGTAACGCAGCTGAGATGGCACAGCATGATTTTTATGAGTGGACTACTGCGCTTTCGAAAGCCATACCCGAAGCTCAGGCAGCTATTTGTCTCGATACCCAAGCAGGGCCAGCGAATGCTGCGACTGATACCTACGCTTCACCTACTTGTAGTGGCACAGGGACAACTTACAGCATCAAAGTCTGGTGGGATGATTCACACGGTGAAAAAATTCCTCAAATTTTTACGACAAATTTCCAGCCATGAAAATCCATTCATCATTCTTATATCGTCAAAAAGGTTTGTCTATTGTTGAGCTGATGATTGCTCTGACGCTGGGCATGATTATCACCGTGGTTGCAGGTTCCATTTTTGCATCTGGTTCCAAGGGATATTTTGTTCAACAAGAGCAATCACAAATCCAGGAGGCAGGCAGAACTGCGGTGGATGTGTTCGGCAGAACGGTGCGTACCGCGAGTGATTTTGGTTGCCGTTCTGACTGGACCTTAGTCTCTCTTCAAGGGTTTGTAAATCGAGTCACTACCAGCCCCCCGTATGCTTACAATTATGGCACTAACCCCCTGGATACGCAGGTGGTTGGATATGATGGAACCGGGACCGCCTGGTCGCCAACCATTCCAAGTGATCTGCCTATACCGACCAATGCTGACAAAAATAGCGATATCGTTACTATACGCGGTGTGACTGGCAATCCTGCAGTCGTCATTGCCCCGTTCATGACTGCCGTGACGGATGCCGTGACTGTAACTACGGGAAATGGCTTTGCAGCCAACGATGTGTTGGTTATTTCTGATTGTATTATGTCAACTATTTTTCAGGTGTCAGGTACGCCTGATACTACTGGAACCTTGACTCATGCTGCAGGCGGTAGTCCAGGAAATATTGATAATACATTGGGTAAAGTTTATGCCAGTGGTTCTGAGGTCTATAAATTGGCTTCGACTACTTTCTATATTGCACCCAGCCAATTTAGTACCAACCCGTCGTTGTGGCGTATCGTAGGTACAAACGCAGCAGAAGAGCTTGTTGAAAATGTAGAAAGACTCAAAGTTTATTATGGTATGGACCCATCCGTTGGTTCAGATAACACCAAGCGTGACTATTCTCCTAACACCTATATTCCTGCAAATGCTACTGGTATTGATATGAGTAAAGTGATCAGCCTCCGGTTTAGCATGTTGATTCGATCACCCAGCGATAATGTAACGAAAGCATATCAAACTTACACCTTTGATGGCTCAGCTACTACTGCGACAGATTATCGTTTGCGCAGTGTTTTCTCTACAACTATTAGTTTGCGAAACAGAGTTTTGTGATGGATAAAAATAATAACTCCAAAGCTGTAACCAGCATGAAGCGTACACATTCACGGATGCTGGCGCGTCAAAAAGGGGTCTCTCTGGCCGTTGTACTGGTGATGGTGGGTTTGTTGGCCATTATCGGTATCAGTGCCATGCAGATGAATGTGCTGCAAGAAAAAGGGGCGGGTAATTTCCGTGATCAGGATCTGGCGTTTCAAACGGCAGAATCCGCATTGCGCGATGCTGAACTGTATGTGGACACCAACCTGACGCCGACATCCGGTTTTTCAGCAACCTGTACAGGCGGCTTGTGTTTGCCCTCCGCAACATCTACCCCGGTTTGGCTGGATACAACGCTGGATGTCTGGAATCACACCAATCTGACTTTACCTTATACGCAGACGGTCCAAAATGTTGCCAAGCAACCGCGTTATATTATTGAAATGATGGCTGAAAACATTCCGAATATCGCCGGTGGGTCGTTGGATGTAGGGGGTAGCGCACCGGGCCCCACGCAGGCAACTTTTCGAATTACTGTGAAAGCCTGGGGTGGGTCTGACTCTGCCCAGGTGATTTTGCAATCTGTTTATCTGAAGTGATGGAGTGATCATGAGAATTCCTCGTAATACCCAAATTGTAAAATTACCCGTTACGGCAATCTTTGCCGGCGTATTGACGCTGCTGAGTTCTGGCACTGCAAGCGCCGCAGCACTTGTGCTGTCACAGACACCGCTATTCGTGACTAACTCAGTTTTGCCAAACGTACTGGTTGTTCTGGATAACTCAGAATCCATGGACGGCACCATGTCAGGTAAGTTGATTGCCGGTGATGACGCAACGACGCGGTCTAACGTCGCACGTACTGTCATGCGCGATACTATAACTAATTATCGTAATGCGTTTAACTGGGGTTTGATGTCTTTTGACATTACCAGTACGAGTTTTTATGTAACCTATGCCTATTATTTGGGTAGTACCACAGGCATGGTATTTACCGATAGTTGTTCGGGTAGCCCTTTGCAAACATCGGGTGGCCAGCCTTGCGTGGTTAATCCTACCCCGTTCACAGGTGGTGCGTATGTAACCTACGATACATCGGGTGATGATGCCAGTATTAATGACGTGTTGTATACCAGTTCGCCTAGTGCTTCTCAGTGTGCAACCACAACAATTGGTAGCCTGACATATTGCAAGGCAATGTGGGCGTTGACCGGTGGTGCAGGTACAACTTACACATTCTATGGTAACCATACGGCCACGAACTCCTGGGCCGCGAGTACCTTTTCAGGTTGCCCGCTTGGTACGTGCAGCCCAATCAGCCTGAGTGAGACAGATGCCGGCTACATACCACGTAATCCACCTATCATGCGGCAATTGTATTTGCCGCGCGCCTGGGGTTATGGTGGTACGAATTCTGGTAAAGGTAAATTGAACGAAGCGGTAATGGCAGATACGACTGCACATTATAATAATTTGATATCGTATCTGGCGACGGAAACAGCCTCCACCAGCACGACTGAGATTAAAAACGCATCGACTTTTACACCTCTGCCAGGTGCACTGGGATCAGTGAAAACATATTTTTCCGGTGCTTCAACACCAGTTAAATATAACTGCCAGAAAAATTTTGCGATGCTGGTAACCGATGGTTTGGCAACTGCTGATACGTCAGGTAATCAATATTCTGCCGCAGACAGGGCTGCGGGTAAGCCATTGAATGATACTGTTGCCGCTATTACCGCCTTGCGTACTACTGCCGTACCATCATTTGGCACACAAGATATTCAGACTTATGTCGTTGGTTTGGGCGATACCGTACAAAACCCAACAGCTGTTGCCGCGTTGAATTCTATGGCAAATGCTGGTGGTACCGGGAACGCTTATCTTGCCTCGAACGCTACTGCTTTTAATAATGCGATACAGTCCATCGCTGGCAATATTACGGCGCAGGTTGGCTCAGCGTCTGCGGTATCCCTGAACTCTACCCAGATCAACAGCGGTTCTGCACTGTTCCAGGGTAAGTTCAGCAGTATTGACTGGTCTGGTCAATTGCTATCTTACCCAATCACCTCAACCGGTGCTTTGGGGGCATTGTCATGGGATGCCGGACAGGTACTGAATGGGCAGAACTGGAATACTGGCCGCGTTATTCTGACCAATAATCTGCTGACGACGAATGCAACCGGACGTGGCGTTGCTTTCCGCTGGCCAAGCAACCCGCTCAGCCCAAGTTCGACGACAGAAATCAACGTTAATCAGATTCTGGCATTGAATAAAAATTCATCCGGTACAGCCGATGGCCAAGGTCAATTGCGTGTGCAATATTTGCGCGGTGACAAGTCGAACGAGGGTGCAGCACCTATGTTCAGAAAACGTACCAGAAGTGTTTTGGGTGACATCGTCGATTCCAATTCTGTGTATGTGGCTAAGCCGCCTTTCACTTACCCAGACAGTCTGGAGTCTGCGAAATATGTAACCTTTTCCCAAAGTAATGCCACTCGCACACCGATGGTCTATGTGGGAGCCAACGACGGTATGCTGCATGGCTTTAGTGCAGTCGATGGATCCGAAAAAATTGCCTACATTCCAACCCAGGTATATTCCAACTTGTCCAAGTTGACTGATCCGGCTTATGCGCACAGGTTTTTTGTAGATGGATCACCTACGGTTGGTGACGTCTTTTATGCTGGTGCATGGCATTCTGTGCTGGTTGGCAGCTTGCGTGGCGGTGGTCAGGGCATTTTTGCCTTGGATGTAACAAATCCTTCCACTTTTGCTGAAACCAATGCCGCCACTACCGTCCTGTGGGAATTCAATGATGCAGACGATGGTACCGAGTATGACCTGGGCTATACCTATACCCAGCCCATGGTTGTCAAGATGGCGAATGGTAAGTGGGCGGCTGTATTTGGTAATGGCTACAATAATACTACTGCTGACGGCAAAGCAAGTTCTACTGGTGCTGCTGCCATTTACATTGTAGATATCCAGACTGGTGCATTGATCAAGAAGCTGTACACTAATACTGGTAGTGCAAGTACGCCAAACGGTATTGGTAGCGTTACTCCGGTTGATGTCAACGGGGACAATATTGTTGACTATATTTATGCCGGTGATTTGCTAGGAAATGTATGGAAATTTGATGTAAGGGCGACCAGTACAAGTTCATGGGGACCATCTTTTGGTACAAACGTTGCACCATTACCTCTTTTTACTGCCAAAGACTCTACCGGTAAAAATCAACCGATTACAGGCAAGGTCACAGTAGGTCGTAATCCCGTTTCAGGTTACATGGTGTATTTCGGTACTGGTCAATACTTGGCTACTACTGATTTAACAGATACTTCGCCTCAAAGCTTTTATGGAGTCTGGGACAATGGAGCAACTGTTAGTGGGCGTAGCCTGTTGTTGGCGCAAACCATCAATACGACGACCGCAACAGGAGCTGGCAGTACTTTCCGTACCAGCTCTCAAAATGGCGTCGCCACAACCATGTATGTTGCGCCACTCAATAAAAAGGGTTGGTATGTAGACTTGCCAATTTCTACGGAGCGTCAGGTGACGGATCCTTTATTGAATGATAGTAATATCGTGTTTTCTACGCTGATTCCTAGTACGGATCCATGTGCTTCAGGCGGTAGCGGCTGGATTATGGAATTGGACGCGGTAACTGGCAATATGATTTCTGACCCGATTTTCCCAACAGGAACTTCAGATACATTCGCATCGACGGATTTTGCTACAGCAGGTGTCAAGACTTCTGCCATTCCATCGACGCCACGAGTAATTAATAAACAAGGTGTATCCTATGGAAGCACTACAGGTTCAGGTTCGACTTCAGGTACAGGTACAGCTTATGCGAAGGAGAAAAAATTGACCAGTCAGTCTGACGGCACAATTAATAACCTGACTGAAAAATCGTCCATTACGCAAAAACGTATCATGTGGCGTCAAGTCCAGTAATGACAGGAGTAATGAATATGAAACAGCACTATCTGATATGTGGTTTTCTGGCATCGGCACTGACAAGTCAGGCTTATGCCAGTATTACACCGCAAGACCTGGCTGCGCAAAAGCAAAGTACCGGTACGGTGCCATCCTATGTGCAGAACGTTGATACATCCAAACGTACTGTAACGGTGGACCAGACTACCTATACGGTGTCACCATCGGTGGTTGTGCATGAAGGCAACAAGACGTCGACGATGACCAGCATTAAAAAGGGAACACGTATTAAAGTTGCGTCCGAGAAAAAAGTGGGGCAAGCTAACAATGTCATTACTGAAATTTGGGTAATGCAACAGCCTAGCGGAAAATAATGGAGCCACTGATGAAAAGAAATGCAGGTTTTACTCTGGTTGAAGTAATGATCGCCGTTGTTATCATTGCCATCATTACTGGTGTTGCTGTGACCAACTACAAATCCAGTATGCAAAACAGCCGCCGCTCAACCGCGCAGGCTGATTTGATGACCCTGGCCCAGTTTATGGAAAGGACGCACACCGAAGCGCTGACTTATATGCCAGGTGCGACACCGGCAGTACCCACTTTGCCTTTCACGGTATCCCCGCAAACGGGTACGACTTACTACAACATCACTTTGGTAGGTACTACAAGTAAATTCTATACCTTGCGTGCTACTCCTACGGGCACCCAAACCGGTAACGGGAATTTAGAAATTGATTCAACCGGTGCCAGACGTTGGGACAAGAATAATGATGGCAGCTTCTCGGCAGACGAGAATACCTGGAAGTAATACCTGAAGTATTTCCGGCTTGATCGGAGTCTCAGCAAAAACGCCGCCTGCAAGCGGCGTTTTTGTTTTTGGTGGCCGTTGCATGAACGCAAACTATTTGTGAATAGACAAGAGCATAGAAAGTGATTACATTTAAGATTCAGATGCCGATTTTTTTAAATTCATCCTGCCCACAGCGAATTACCACCTATCAATAAGGGAGTATTCATGTCCGCCACAGCCCCAAAATTCCGATTGATTACGCGCAGCGACTTTGATGGACTGGTGTGCGCAGTCTTGCTCAAGCATCTGGATTTGATTGATGACATCTTGTTTGTTCATCCCAAAGACATGCAGGACGGCAAGATTGTTGTCACCGAAAAGGATATCAGCACCAATTTACCGTATGTCGAAGGTGTGCATCTGGCATTTGACCACCATCTGTCAGAAACGCTGCGCAATGCCAATCTGGAAAAAAACAATCATGTGATAGAGCCGGATGCACCTTCTGCGGCTCGCGTAGTCTATAACTACTATGGCGGCCTGAAGTCTTTTCCTGCATCCTGGGATGACATGATGGCCGCGGTCGATAAAGGTGATTCAGCACGATTCAACAAGGATGAGGTGTTGCATCCCCAGCGCTGGGATTTGTTGAATTTTTTGATGGATGCACGTACCGGCCTTGGGCGTTTTCGTGATTTCAGGATATCGAATTACCATCTGATGATGGAACTGATTACGCTGTGCAAGACCCAGGGTATAGACGAAATCATGCAAAACCCTGATGTGAAAGAAAGGGTGGATCTGTATTTTGAACATGAAGAGAAGTGCAAGGAACAGATACAGCGCTGTGCCACGGTACACAACAATCTGGTGGTGCTGGATTTGCGTACTGAAGCCACGATATACGCCGGTAACCGTTTTTTGATTTATGCACTGTTCCCGGATACCAATATTTCAATTCACATATTGTGGGGTCTGAAAAATCAGAACACCGTGTTTGCAACCGGCAAGTCGATTTTAAATCGCACATCCAAAACCAATATCGGCCCCTTGATGCTGGAATTCGGCGGTGGTGGCCATGAAAACGCCGGTACCTGTCAGGTGGAAAACGACAAGGCCGCTTCTACACTGGCAAGCCTGATCAGCAGAATCAATCAGGATGGCTGAGTGATGAAGCCAGGTATTGCAATCAAGCAGGAAGAGTAAGCAGAAAGTTTGCGTGATTTGCGCACAGAAGGCAGCTTGCGCAAGCTGCCTTCTGTGCCTGTATACCGTCCTTAATTGGCCAATGGTGTTGCCTGTATGTTGATGCTCTTGTAGTAAATATGACTGGTGGATTCAAAGCCCGAATCGAAACCGAACAATAACCACAGGTTGCCGGCCGCATCGGTTCTTGCATTCAGCGCGGTCTGATTGTCGAGCTTTTTCTCCATATAAGGAGCACGTCCGCAGTCGGTGCTGGCATTGCCTATGGTACCCAGGACCAGGGCAGATTTGCCCGAGCCACTTTGGCCACCGCGGTCGATATTCATCACATATTCATTCCCTTTTAGTATCGTCAGCGGTTCAATTGATGAGGCTCCGGCAAATACCCAGACGCTATCACCAGGTGAGCCGCCTACACCAAAACAGCCGGTGGCAACATTGCTGACAATGGTGGTTTGAAAACGCAGCGCATACTCAGTGTTCGGGGCAAAACCGCTGTATCTTTTCTTGATATAAATGAACAGATCATCACTGCGGTTGGTACCAAATGCATACAGGCCTTTGCCTGACAGAGGGGCTGGCAGCGAACGATATTCCGTGACCATATCCGTAGGCTTTGTTTCCACCGAAAAATCGGACGTGCCGGATATCCAGCCCGTCGGTTCACTATTGAAATCAATACTGATCTGTACGGGCGACGGGGCCGGCACATAATTACTGCTACCCCCGCAGCCACTTAGCAAGGCGGTAGCGAACAGGAAAAAGGTCAGACCAGGGCGAAATTTCATACATTATCCTTTTAAATTGAATACATGCTCAGGGACATATTCGGGTACACAATCCGGTACACACATCAGTCCACGAGATGACCGAGAGCATAACGAGCAGTTCGCCGTAAATCAGTCGCCAAAATGTCGGATATTTGTCGTAAATTTGTAAGTGGACGCCCTGGCTGAAATTGTCTGAAAATTGTAAGTTGACCGTACATGACCTGGTATTTCTCGCAATTTGGGGGCGAGCTCTACTACAATGCGGGCAAAGGAGAGATGCTATGTTTCGTGTAATGCTGGTAGAAGATGATGCCAAGCTTGCCAATCTGGTCGCCGAATATCTGGGCGAATATGAATTCACCGTTGACGTTGTCAGCCGGGGGGATACCGCGCTGTCCCATTTTCAGCAAACCTTGCCTGACCTGGTGGTACTGGACCTGATGTTGCCAGGGCTGGATGGCATGGTCGTCTGTCGCCAGCTGCGTGCGGTCAGTACCGTGCCCATCCTGATACTGACGGCCCGCGAAGATGCCTTTGATGAAGTCTCCGGACTGGAGCAGGGGGCGGATGACTACGTCAACAAGCCGGTACAGCCACGTATCCTGCTGGCCCGCCTGCGTGCCTTGTTGCGACGTATCAAGGACGCGCCGGTGGATGATAGCGAAGACCTGGTGTTTGGCGCATTCCGGTTGTGCCGGCGTGATCGTAGCGTGTCGTGGCGCGAACAGGATGTTCTGCTCAACAGTGCCGAATACAAACTGTTGCTGGTCCTGGCCGAGGCTGCTGGCAAGGTCTTGTCGCGCAACGATATATTGATACAGATGCGCGGTATAGAGTTTGACGGACTGGATCGCAGCATTGACAATAAAATCTCCCGCCTGCGTCGCAAATTTGATGATACGCATGCAGACAAGATCAAGACCGTCTGGGGAGAGGGCTATCTGTTCAGCCCGTCCGCCTGGGACTAGACTATGACTCCTCCATGAATCGTCTATGAATCGCCTGTTCCTGCGTTTTGTCATCCTGGTGATGCTGTCCATCAGTGTCGCCACTATTGCTGTCTACGTCGTGATTCGTAGCTTCTTTGGTGATCCGCTGGAAGAAGTCGCGCAACAGCAGGCCGCAGGACAAGTCTTTTTACTCACGCAGTATGTCGATCAGGCCGGTCCTGATGAATGGCTGGTGCGTCTGAATAAAATCCGCGAAATTACCCACAGCAAGCTGGAATTGATTCCCCTGCAAAGCGCACTTCAACAGGTCGCGACAGAAAAAAAACCACAATTCATGCGCGGCGAAGTGGTGATCGATATTGCGGGAAAATCTTTTTATCGCCGGGTTGACTTGCAGGGGTTGCGTTATATAGGCAGTGATGAAGAAGTCTTGCATGCGCAAGAATTGCCTATTGATGTGATACCCGTGATCAGGACCGAAGTCGTGCGTTACATCATAGTCGCACTCTGTCTGTTGATACCGATTGCCATCTGGTCTAGTTCCCATTGGCGCGGCTTGCAGGCGCTGGAAAAAGTTGCTGATGAATTCGGTGAAGGACATTTGAAGATACGTGCGCAGACGCGTGAAAGCGACAGCATCTACCCCTTGGCACAGCGCATGAACCAGATGGCGGCACGCATAGAAGGCTTGCTGGATGCGCAAAAAAGCCTGTTGCATTCGGTCTCGCATGAATTGCGTACCCCTATCGCCCGTCTGGAATTTGGTCTGGAACTGTTGCGCAATGCAGCCAAAGACCCCAAACTGGAAACCCGCGCCGCCGCCATGGAAGCCGACTTGCTTGAATTGAATTCGCTGGTGACCGAGCTATTGAGCCTGAGCAAACTCGACCAGCAACCCGCATTGAAACTGGCAGAGTTTGTCGTCGCCGATTGCCTGGAGACCTGTCTGGATAGCTTGCAACATGAATTGTCTGGCTTTCAGGTCGATACCCTGTTTTCAGATGCAGTGGGAAGCATGATCGCTGATCAGCATTTATTGGCCAGGGCGGTCAGTAATTTACTCAGAAATGCCGGTAAATACGCCAGTCAGCATATCAGCCTGACGCTCAAGAAAGCCGCTGGCGATATCATTATCATGCTTGATGATGACGGCCCAGGTATACCTGTGGAAGAACGTGAGCAGATTTTTAATGCATTCTACCGGCTTGATCGCAGCCGTGACCGGGCAACCGGCGGCTTTGGACTTGGGCTGGCAATCACCCAAAAAGCCATACAGGCGCATGGCGGCCGTATTACCGTAGAGGATAGTCCCTTGGGTGGCGCCAGATTCGTGTTAAGCCTTCCTGCCACCCCGCAAGCCGCAGTAATCGCTACCTGATACCCGCCACAGTATTCATTATTTATCTTGGCAGCCCTGAAAGTGCTGTCTGCGGCGCTGTCTTCTTGCCTGAGCTCTCTTACAAATTCATGACATTTGCGCGACAACTCGGGGAAGACTTGCTTTCTCACTGTCACTATCATTCTTGCATGAGATAGTTTTTTGTTATTGGCAGCTTCAGAAACAAGTGAGAAGGGCGAATGAGTAGCAGAGCATTAATTACAGGTATTACAGGACAAGACGGTGCCTATCTGGCAGAGCTGTTATTGCGTAAGGGGTATACCGTATTTGGCAGTTATCGCCGTACCAGTTCGGTTAATTTCTGGCGTATGGAAGAACTGGGTATCAGCACCCACCCCAATTTACATCTGGTGGAATATGACCTCACTGATCTGAGTAGCAGCATACGTCTGCTGCAAAATACCAATGTGACGGAAGTCTATAATCTGGCGGCACAAAGCTTTGTCGGTGTGTCATTTGAACAGCCTGTCACCACCATGGCCATCACCGGCATGGGTGTTTTGAATTTGCTGGAAGCCATACGCATTGTTAACAAGAAGATCCGTTTTTATCAGGCATCGACTTCTGAAATGTTTGGCAAGGTGCAAGCCATTCCCCAGCTTGAAACGACACCGTTTTATCCGCGTAGTCCCTACGGTGTCGCCAAACTGTATGCACACTGGATGACGATCAATTATCGCGAATCCTACGATATTTTCGCCAGCAGCGGCATTTTGTTCAACCATGAATCGCCTTTGCGCGGACGTGAATTTGTCACCCGCAAGATTACCGATGCCGTTGCGAAAATCCGCCTGGGTCTGCTGGATTGTCTGGAGCTGGGAAATATGGACGCCAAACGTGACTGGGGTTATGCGAAAGAATATGTCGAAGGTATGTGGTGCATGTTGCAGGCTGATGCGCCCGACACCTTCGTACTGGCAACCAATCGCACCGAGACTGTCCGTGATTTTGTCGAGCTGGCTTTCTGGGCGGCAGACCGCCAGTTGCACTGGCGCGGAAAAGGTGAAGATGAAGTCGGTGTTTGTCGCAAAACCGGCAAGACCCTGGTGAAAGTCAATCCTGCATTTTATCGCCCGGCCGAAGTCGAGTTGTTGATAGGCGATCCGCAAAAAGCAAGAACGGTTTTAGGCTGGGAAACCAGGACTACGCTGGAAGAGTTGTGTCAGATGATGGTAGAGGCCGATTTGCGCAGGAATACGGCACGCAGCTCGTACTGAAGAAATGCCCGCCATGCAGGCGGGGATAAGGAATATGCCGTAACAGACGAGGTTTGCAATGAAGGTCTTACATTTCTATCGCACTTATCATCCCGATACCTTTGGCGGGATAGAGCAGGTCATACGGCAACTGGCTGTGGGCACCACGCGCCTGGGTGTCAGCAATGAAGTACTGACACTGACGCGCAGCAAGGGCCAGCTTGAGCTTGAACTGGAAGGGCATCAGGTGCACAGGGTCAGGCAGAATTTTGAAATTGCATCGACCGGATTCTCATGGCAGGCACTCTCGCGTTTCATCGAACTGGCGAATAGTGCAGACATCATTCACTATCACTTCCCCTGGCCTTTTATGGATTTGATGCACCTTATCGGCAGAATCAGGAAACCCAGTATCGTGACCTATCATTCCGACATCGTCAGACAGAAATTTTTGCACAAGGTGTATGAGCCTTTGAAAAACTGGTTCTTGAACGATGTTGACCGGATAGTGGCTACCTCGCCCAATTATTTGTCTACCAGTCCGATTCTGCATCGCTATCGCGACAAGACCGAGGTCATTACCTATGGTCTGGACAAGAACATTTATCCTGAAGCATCGCCTGCGGTGGTTGCGCACTGGCGTCAGCGTTTTGGCGAACGTTTTTTCCTGTTCGTGGGCATGCTGCGTTATTACAAGGGTTTGCATATCTTGCTGGAAGCGGTGGCAGATTCGGACATGCCCGTTGTTATCGTTGGCAATGGTCCCGAAGAACAGGCATTGAAGCAGCAGGCGCAGGAATTGAAATTGACGAACGTCCATTTTTTAGGCGCGCTGCCAGAAGAAGATAAAATTGCCTTGCTGAGCCTGTGTTACGGCCTGGTGTTTCCTTCTCATTTACGTTCGGAAGCATTTGGTATTTCATTGCTGGAAGGGGCGATGTTTGCCAAGCCCATGATTTCCAGCGAAATAGGTACCGGTACAAGTTATATCAACATCGCCGATGAAACCGGCCTGGTTGTACCACCCGATGATTCCCTGGCTTTGCGTGCCGCCATGACACAATTGTGGAACAACCCGCGCCAGGCCATGCAGATGGGGCGGCTGGCGCAACAAAGATACGAATCAGTGTTTACTGCCGACCTGATGGCGAGCAATTATGTGCGTCTGTATGTCGATGTGATCTCGGGTAATACCACCATGCCCTAGGGGCAAGGTGCAGGTTTTCCCGGTGACTGTGTTTTCCATGGCATCCTTCGTCTTGGCCGCGATAAAAAGACAGACTGAGATTTCTACTGTGTTTACAATAGGCTGGCTATCCTAACTAAAAAAATCATTCAGCATGAAATTTCTTTCTTTCTTATTTTTTTCAGGTGTCGCGCAATTTGCTTTGGCACAGACACCAGCGGCGACCATGCTGCCTGACGGTAGCTCTGACAAGTACGTGGGACTGGGCGTGATTTCCGAACCTAGCTGTGAGTTGGGTGGTGAACAAACCACACGCATCATGCCCAATGTGCAAATGCAATGGAGTAATGGCCTGTTCTTGCGCAACACCAACCTGGGCCTGCATCTGAGCCCATTTGATCGTGTTGAGTTTGGTCCCTTGCTGGCCTATCAGCGCGGTTGCAGTGCATCTGCTGCACGCAAGCTGGCGGGATATGGGGATGTGGATGGCAGTTTCCAGGCGGGTGGATTTTTAAATTATTACCCACTGGCCGGATTGCGCCTGAGCTCCAAATTCCTGGTGGGAAAAGTCGCCGGTAAACAAAGCAGTTACATCAATCTGGAAGCCCGCAGTTACCACCAGTTGGCGCTACATCACGGGATTGCCCTGTCAACCGGTCTGGCCTGGAGCAAGCGCTCTTATGATCAGTCAGGTACCCGCTTTGATCCTGACATAATGGCTTCTGGTAGCAATGGTTTCGGTACACCTGCAACCAGGATGCAAAACCAGATGGATGCCAATGTCAGGAACGCTTATCTGGGGCTGAACTGGAACTGGGAATTCAGCCCGGCATGGATGCTTACTTCCCATGTCACGGCAACACACCAGTTTGATAGTGGTAAAGACAGCCTGTGGCTGGGTAAGCGTAATTATGTGACCGTGTATTCCGGTCTGGCTTATCGATATTAATCAGTTTTAAAACGTATGATCATTCCTTATTCCTCACTCTTTGCAATGCTGTTACTGGCATCCGGGATAGCGTCTGCGCAGCTGCCGGCCGCAGAGGCAAGCCATAAGCCAGCGACGCAGGAACAGGCGAAAAAAACGGATGCCGGATGGGTCAGCTATCGCAATGTCTACAAGCTGATGATACGTTTTGAAAAATACGGCAAACAAAAAAATCTCATACAAAATCATTTGCAGATACTGACCCGGCAGGGCAATTATGCGCCGGACGATCTGGAGTTGACGCTGGTCAGCAAGAGCATGCGCCTTGGTTTGCCACTTGATGCGGCAGGTCGTGCCAATTTTCCCTTGTTGAAGTCGGCTTATGATGAGAATGCAGAACTGCTTGTCAATCATGCGCCTGAACAGTTGATATTCCAGTCCAGAATTTCCATCATTCCCCGCGCCGATGGTGTGTATGAAATGACAGAATTACGCGCAGCTTGCGAGCAGGCATGGACTTATCTGAAAAACGAGGGCGATGTCACTGTGGCTGACAAAAAGTGCACGGGTGTCAAATTTGCCTATGGACGCAATATTGAACAGGCACTGATACGCTTCAGAAGTGGTACGCAGCAACTGACGGCGTTGCCGGTACAGGACGGCAATCCATTTTCAAATGAATTACCCAGGATAAATAAAATTGCCCACATCCGTTTTGCAGATGCGGCTGACAAGGGGCAAGTACTGACCCAGAATGCCCCTGTCATCATTACACCGATGTTTGAATGATCAAGTCTGATCACGCCTGATCAAGCCGCAGCAAGATGCTGCAGCAAGATCTTTAAGCGAGGTCTTTAACTGCGCTCGCCATGATCAGGTACTGCATCCAGCTTACCAGCGGCGCCAGTGCCTGCCACCACCCCAGTAAGGACCATTGTCGATGACGATCGGTGGTCCTCTGACGACCACGGATGGGCCTGCCACATAGCCATGTGGTGGCAATACAACGCAGCCTGACAGATTCAATGTGGCGGCCAGCAATGCCAATATGGCCAGACGATGAATGCGCATGATGTTCTCCTTTTTGATCGCATACACATACAATGCGCGACCACGTCTGGCGTTGACTGCCAGAATGTAAGTCTATGTTTCCGTTGTTTCCAAATCACGTGAGCTGACTTTGTTCAGTTAGCAGAGCAAGATTGCTATTGGTGCAATTTTTGATGTGGCAAATAATCGCTCAATAAGTTGACGCAAGGCCTTGTTGCGGCGCGGAACTTTACTTGATGTGGTATGGTCCAAGACTCACCATTTACCACTATTGCCACAATAATATCTATATGCAAAGCAAGAACCTTTCTTTACGTCCAACTATCCTGTCCCTGGCAATCATGGCGGCATTCAGCCAGCCAGCTATGGCGCAGCAAGCCACTCCAGTAAAACCAGAATCGGCAGAAAAAACAGAAAAAACCGATCCAAAAATACAAAAAGTTGAAGTGCAGGGTGCGCGCAATTATGACGAACGTCGCCAGGACACGGCCACCAAAATCGTGGTGACGCAGGAAGATATCGTGCGCTATGGTGATACTACCGTCAGCGAAGTCATGAAGCGTCTGCCAGGTGTCACCATGGGTGGCGTACAGGGCCGTGGCGGTGATATCCGCATGCGCGGACTGGGTGCTGGATATACCCAGATCATGTTGAATGGTGAACCCAGCCCACCAGGTTTTTCTCTGGATTCTCTGTCGCCAGACATGATAGAAAGGATAGAAGTCATTCGTGCTGCGACAGCTGAGTTGAGCACCCAGTCCATTGCTGGCTCCATCAATATCGTGCTGAAGAAAAGTGTACAGACCGCGCAGAAAGAATTGAAGGCAGGTTTGTTTGAAGACGGAGGCAAATTTGGTGAAAATCTGAGTTATCAGGTTTCGGATAAATCCGGACGTATGTCTTATGCCTTGTCCGGCAACCTGAATCGCGGTCAGTATGAACGCCCCAGCTATTCAGATGAAGTCGGTACTGACGCCAATGGCAAGCCCAATTTGCTGCGTCATACCGACAGCCTGGGTTGGGGAACTTTCACCAATGTGGGATTTTCACCAAGGGTGAACTGGAATCTGGAAAACGGCGATACCGTGACGACGCAGAGTTTTATCAATGCGAATCGTTTTGTTGGAAATAATCGCGATTCATCGACTGGTACCCCGTCGACTTATGCAAGCGATAACCAGCAAATTCAGTCTGACGCTACCATGTTGCGTACCAACCTGAACTGGATACACAAGCTGGCCGACAGTGCCAAACTGGATTTCAAGCTGGGCGCCAACTACAACAAGCGCACATCGGATGTAGGCTTGTTGGGATATAACGTTAATAAAACGCAGATACTGGATCGCAAATCGACTTCTGGCGGTACCGACAAAGGCATCACCATGAGCGGCAAGTACAGTGCGCCCTTTGTCGAAAATCATTCCTTCGTATTTGGCTGGGATGGTGCTTACAGCAAGCGCAGCGAGACACGTGAACAGACGGATAAAGTTACTGACCCTGATAACAAACTGATTGCCATTCCTCTCAATGAAGATTTCACTGCAGACGTGACGCGCCTGGCTTTGTTTGCCCAGGATGAATGGAATGTGACCAAGCAATGGTCGGTCTACGGTGGTTTGCGCTGGGAAGGCCTGGATACCCGTAGCCAGGGTAATACTTTTAACGAAGTACATAATAAATCCAGCGTCTGGAGCCCGATATTGCAGACACTGTATAAACTGCCAGACAGTAAAAATGACCAGATCAGACTGGGTATTACCCGTACTTACAAGGCACCGGATACCAGTCGTCTGATTCCACGCCGTTCTATTTCCAATAATAACAGCGCCACCAGCCCTGATTACACGGGTAACCCTAACCTGAAACCCGAACTGGCCTGGGGTCTGGACATGGCGTATGAACATTACCTGCCTGGTGGCGGTATGCTCAGTGCCAGCGTGTTCATGCGCAGGATCGATGATATTACCCGTACAGATTTGTCTCAGGACGCCAATGGAAAATGGGTTGCTATGCCAGTGAATAGTGGCCAGGCCACGACCAAGGGCATAGAACTGGAAGCCAAGCTGCCGTTGAAGGCCATCATGGCGGATGCTCCAGCAATTGATTTCAGGGCTAACCTGTCGTTTAACTGGTCTGACCTGAGTACCGTACCGGGGCCGAATAATCGTCTTGATTCACAGACACCTATCAGCGCCAACCTTGGCATTGATTACAAGTTCGACAAACTGCCTTTGACAGTGGGCGGCAATGCCAGCTTCCAGGATGGCGGGCCAGTACGTATTTCTGTAGCGCAAAGCAGTTATTCTGTGCCCAAGCGTGTACTCGATTTTTACGCCTTGTGGAAGTTTGATGCAAAAACCAACCTGCGTGTATCAATAGGGAATGCCCTGCATCAGGACAATATCAATGCCAGCACTTACAGCGATAGCAAAGGTACTATTCACCAGACAAACACGACACCTACCACGGTGGCTGCACGAGTGATGTTTGAACACAAGTTCTGAATGTGATGGCGCTACGCTTTTCTGCTTGAGCAAAAAACATGGGCACTGATAAGTGCCCATGTTTTTTTTGCGCTGATAAAAAAAGAATAATTCAGGCGGTAGTGGCAATCTGCTGAGCTTATTGTTGACTTTATTCGCTGAATTTACTTACTGAGTTTTGCACGACAATTCAGCGGCAGGTTAACGGCTGGGATCGTGGTCCTGTCTACTCCCTTGACCGTCATCTTGTCCGGTACCGATGCTGCTGCGCAGACCCAGGCGACCGGCACCACTGGCGCATCTTCCACCACGGCGGGGCGCAGGCTGAGAATTTTTCCTCTGATGGCAGAATGCGCATTGTTGCCAAAGGTGATATGGATAGCCCCATCCTTGACGGCGACAGAGCTGACCAGATTACTGACGATCTTGTCAGCCATGGGCAAGCCTGCGGCAGCATTGTCTGCCGGGAATTTCTGTTCTGCCAGCCAGGTGGCTGCGACCGGTTTTTTAGCGATATCTGCCAGTGGAATTGCAGCTTCTATCTGTTCCCTGACGATCTTGTATAAATAAGATGGAATGGCCAGCGCTGCCAGCGTGGCGATCACCACAATCACCAGCATCATTTCCAAAAGAGTAAAGCCGCGTTGTTTTTTCATGAAATCTGCTTCAATAATGTGTTTGGAGGCTGTTGTTAAAGGACTATGAAAGGACTATGGTTGGCAAATCGCCAGGCACAAGTTAATTTTGCAACAGCCGCTTAGAAATATAGCGGATAAGCGCGCTATCTCACAATCGAAATATTGCTGTCGGGGTCAATTACCATCTGAATGTCAGCTGGCTTGTGCTATTGCAGGCTGGATTTAATGACATTTTCCTGTGAATTCTGGGCACTTTCGCCGATAATGCGGGCACGCCAGCACTTCATATCCGCACTCAATATCTGCCGCATTTCTACATGATGAATGATCCGATTATCCTGTTCGGGCTCCAAACCAATTTGCTGGAGCTACTGTCCTTTGTTCTCTCTGTCATCACCGTTGCCCTGAATATACGGCAGTTGCACTGGGCCTGGCTGTTTTCCATTCTGTCATCCGCTTTATATGCGGTGGTATTTTTTGATGCCAGACTGTATGGCGACATGGGTTTGCAGTTTGTGTTTATCGGTGTGTCTGTCTGGGGCTGGTTGCTATGGCTGCGCGGCGATGATCAGTCGGCGGCCTTGCCGGTATCCAGACTTGGTGCACAAGGCCGTTGGCAGGCGCTTGTCGCCTGTCTGCTGGCATTTGCGGTGCTGGCAGTATTTCTCAAATACTGCACTGATACCGATGTCCCTTATGCCGATGGTTTTCTGACCGCAGGCAGTTTACTGGGACAGGTCTTGCTGAGCCGGAAAAAAATCGAGAACTGGCATGTCTGGATCATCGTTGATGTTCTGTATGTCGGTTTATATGTATATAAAGGCCTGATGCTGACTGCTATTTTGTATGGCATCTTCGTTGTGATGGCGATCATGGGCCTGCGCGCCTGGAGTAAAGCATGTCCACAGTAAACCGGGTCGTGATTCTGGGAGCAGAATCATCAGGTAAATCTATCCTTGCCGAGGCACTGGCGGCACATTACCAGACCATCTGGGTGCCTGAGTATCTGCGTGAGTTTGTCGAGCAACAGCAGCGCGTACCAAGGCAGGAAGAACAGATACTGATCGCCCGCACACAGTTGCAGCGTGAAGCCGAGCTGGCATCCAAAGCACAAGACTGGCTGTTTTGCGATACCGGCCCCTGCATGACAGCCATTTATAGCCGCCATTACTTTGGTGATGCCGGTGCTGAACTGGATGCGCTGGATCAGGCACATCAATACGACTTCACCATCGTGACCGCGCCAGATTTTCCGTGGATGCCGGATGGCCTGCAACGTGAATCGGCTGCAGTACGCCAGTTGATTCATGAAGAGGTGCTGAATGTGCTGGAGGACCGGGATATCCCATTCCTGCTGGTTGAGGGCAGTAAGGCGCAAAGACTGGAGCAGGTACAGTTTGCCCTGTCGTTTTTAATGATGTAATTTGTCAGACGGTTTTAAGTTTCACCAATAAAAAAGCACTGCCTTTCAAAGGGCAGTGCTTTCAGAACAGTGTTTTTAGCGCGCTAAAAAACCGATAAGGCTTAGCTGCTTTCCATCAGGCTCTTCAAATGATCGGCACGGGCAGGGTGGCGCAATTTTTTCATGGCCTTGGATTCAATCTGGCGTATGCGCTCGCGCGTGACTTCAAATTGCTTGCCCACTTCTTCCAGTGTAAATTCCGTACTGGTTTCCAGGCCAAAGCGCATGCGCAAGACCTTGGCTTCGCGTGGACTGAGTGAATCCAGGGCTTCCTTCAGTTTTTCCTGTACCGATGCCTGCATGGCTGCGGCCATGGGCGACAGAGTCATACTGTCTTCAATAAAGTCACCCAGTTGTGAATCACCATCATCGCCGATAGGGACATCGAGAGACACCGGCTCTTTGGCAATCTTCAGGATTTCACGTACCTTGTTTTCTGGCAGACCCATCTTTTCAGCAATCGCTGCCGGTTCTGGCTCCAGTCCGCTGGCTTGCAGCAACTGGCGTTTGACGCGGTTCATTTTGTTGATGGTCTCTATCATGTGCACCGGCACACGTATGGTGCGCGCCTGATCAGCAATGGCACGTGCAATCGCCTGTCTGATCCACCAGGTGGCATAGGTAGAGAATTTATAACCGCGACGGTATTCAAATTTATCAACTGCTTTCAACAGGCCGATATTGCCTTCCTGGATCAGATCCAGAAATTGCAGGCCACGGTTGACATATTTCTTGGCGATGGAAATCACCAGGCGCAAGTTAGCCTCGGTCATGGCTGCCTTGGCTTCGCTGGAGCGTTTTTCGCCCGCTACCATTTGCTTGTTGATTTCGCGCAGATCATGCAACGGCAGGCGCACGTTTTGTTCCAAATCAATCAGTCGTTGCTGTAATTCACGTGCGGCATGGATGTTACGGCCCAGGATGGCAGCGTAACTGGAGGTGCCATTGATTTCCTGGTTCAGCCATTGGGTATTACAGGCATTCTGACGGAAATGCTCAACAAAGTAAGCACGCGGCATGCCGCATTTGTTGACCATCAATTCCAGCATCTGCTTTTCTGTCTGGCGCAGCGTTTTCATTTGTTTGCGCAGCGTGTCGCACAATTTCTCGGCAGTTTTCACGCTGAAGCGCATGCCTTGCAATTCACGGGTAATTGCTTGCTGTGCCTGTTGATAGGCAGGTGACTGATAACCGTCTGCTGCACGGGCTGCCTGCATTTGCTCAAAGCGCATGCCCACGACTGCAAATTTTTGCAGTACGGTGGCTTTTAACTGTTGCAATTGCTCATCGCTGATGCCGCTGGCATTGTCGGCTACGGCATCATCGTCATCATCCAGGTCGTCCAGGTCATCGGCATCGCTGAGTTCTATCGCTGCTGCGTCTGTGGCATCAGGGTCCAGCAAGCCGTCTATGATGTCGTCGACACGGATTTCATCTTTGGAAATCTTGTCTGCGATATCCAGGATTTCCTGTATCGTGCCCGGGCAGGCAGAGATCGCCTGCACCATGTCTTTCAGGCCATCTTCTATGCGTTTGGCTATCTCGATTTCGCCTGTACGCGTCAACAGTTCAACGCCACCCATTTCGCGCATATACATGCGTACCGGGTCCGTAGTACGGCCAAAGTCAGAATCCACGGTCGCCAGTGCTGCCGCGGCAGCCGCTTCGGCTTCATCTTCGCTGACATTGGTGGCGACATTGTCGGTCAACAGCATCATGGCGGCATCCGGCGCGCTGTCATAGACAGCGATACCCATATCATTCAGGGTGCTGATGACGCCCTGTATCATTTCGGCATCTGCCACATCGTCCGGCAAGTGATCATTGATCTCTGCATGGGTCAGATAACTACGGTCTTTACCCAGATTGATCAGTTTGGTCAGTTGCTTGCGATACTGGTCAAGTTGCTCTTCATTGCTGGCGATACTGGCGGAACTGCCCGTGCTCGATTTTTTAGCCTTGGCACGTGCAGCACGTTTTATTTCTGCAGATTCTGCTGCATTCAAGGCCAGGATTTCATCGTTTTCAAAATTGAATTCGGATGATTTCCGGCCACGTTTTGCCGGTTCCCGCATTGCAGGCAAGATATAAGCCGAGGTGTCGATGTCCGCCATACTGGTGACAGGGGCCGCGACGGCAACTGTTATGGAAGCCGTCACAGAAGCTGCTATGGGCGTCATGACAGGTGTCGCAGCCGATTCCGGTACTGGCCTGGATGCGGGTGTTACGGACATCGGTTTCAGTGTCACTACCGGTGCCGGTGGTGCCAGTTTGCCCGAACCTATGCGTGCTTCGCGCTTAATGATCACGGGCGCGGGTGCTTGCTGGTCTGCCAGCAGCAGTTTCTTGGCCAGTTTGGGCGCGGTCTTGCGGATCACGACCACACGTGGCTTGGCGGTGTCGCTATCTCCTGCATTACCTGCATTGCTTGTATCTTGTTGCTTGTTGTCTGCGGCAACGGCTTCTTCACGGGCCTGAACGGGCTGCGCGTGGTTGGACATGACCTCATCTGCCTGGTCATTGTTATCGCCAGCAAGCAAGGCAGATCCGTCAGGCTCAGCATGCGCAACTATTTCTGTTGTGTCGGTCATGCCAGTATCGGCGCCGGCTATTTGCAGGCGCGAGCGGCGCTTGGTGATGACCGTTACCGGTGCAGAAACCAGTGTGGGCGTTTCTTCCGTGATATCGGCGACGGGCACCACCATCTGTACTGTCGTTGTGCGCGAAATGGTCGGCGCATTGCGATTCAGTTGCAGTGGTGCTTTTTTACCTAAAGTGAGCGTGGATCCTGTTTTTGTTGCTGGAGAAGTGTTTGAGTCAGTTAAGCTGTTTTTCATGTAACAAATTCGAATACGACAACAAATGCTTGTCAAAAGTGTTTGGCAATAGCAAGGGCGAAAAAGCTGCTGGCGATCGTCAGTAACAGATCAACGGCAGGCGTGGCGCGGATGAAAAAGCCCGCTGATTAAATGAATTAAAGCGGGCTAATCTCATCTTGCTGAATCTGGGTCTCAAATCGAGACGAAAGGGCAGAATTATCCTCGGCTTGGGCCTTCTTGACAAGCAAGACTTTGCTTTTCTACGCAGAAAGTGTCCAGGCAAAGTATTTATCTATAACTTATAGATCATTTCCTGCCTCTTAAAGCCGGGTATGTGCACGGCAATGGCAGGATTTCTTCCATGAAATGGGTATTGTCTGGTTGGCTTGATAAGTAAATGTGCATAAAGTTTGATCTGCATCATACAACAGGTGCATGTCGGGAAATATCGGAGGCAAACTGTTAAGCTATCGTCTTTGCCCCTCTTTTTTGTCTGTGTCGATGATGGTAGCGATTACCCGGTTTTTTTCTTCCTGCTGCAGGAACATTCTTGCTTCGGTCATGTTGATCATGCCGGTTTTTGTCATGGCACAAAGCATACCTGATACCCTGGCCCAGCGCCTGAAGGCCTGTACAGCCTGTCATGGTGCCGAAGGCCGGGCTGGTACGGATGGTTTTTATCCCAGGATAGCAGGTAAGCCAGCTGGTTATCTTTACAATCAGTTGCTCAATTTTCGTGATGCCAAACGCGGATACCCTGCCATGCGTTATATGGTGGCGCATATGTCGGACGCCTACCTGAAAGAAATTGCAGATTACTTTTCAAATCAGCATCCCCCTTATTCGGCACCACAGGCACCGGATGCCCCGGCATCCGTGCTGGAGCAAGGTCGGCAATTGGTGTTGAATGGAGATAAATCACGTGATCTGCCTGCCTGTGTTGCCTGCCATGGCGACAAGATGACTGGTCTGGCACCCTATGTCCCGGGTTTGCTGGGCTTGCCCAGGGATTACCTGGTTGCGCAACTAGGCGCCTGGCAAACCGGCAGCCGCAAGGCCCATGCACCAGACTGCATGCAGCAAGTGGCAGCCAAACTGAAACCTCAGGATATTTCAGCAATTGCTGCCTGGCTGGCAGCACAGCATGTACCGACGGAAGCAACAGCATTGGTATCTGCTGATGCCGGTGGGCGTCAGTTTCCGCTGTCTTGCGGCAGTATTCCTCGCTAAATCCAGATACGACAGAACCACATGAAAAGATTTTATTTGATTTTACTGGCGCTGGTGGCGGTCGGTGTGTTGGGCGCTGCCGGTGTGGCTGCGTATGGTTATTATCTGGTAGATGATCATCAGACACTGGCTGAGCAGCTCAAGCCTGCTAATGGTGCTAATGGTGCCAATGGCGTAAATAGTGCAGAGACTGCTGATCTGATCGTCCGTGGTGAATATCTGGTACGTGCCGGTAACTGCATGTCCTGCCACACTGCACGCGGCGGTGCTGCCTTCGCCGGCGGCAGGGTACTGCAGACCGAATTTGGGGATTTTGTCGCGCCGAATATTACACCGGATGTGAAAACCGGCATCGGTAGCTGGAGTGCTGACGATTTCTGGCAAGCCTTGCACAACGGCAAAGGGCGCGACGGACGCATGTTGTATCCGGCTTTTCCCTATGCCAATTACAGCCAGGTAACACGCACAGATTCTGATGCCATGTATGCCTATTTTCAGTCCATCCCCAAGATAGAGCGCGCCAACCAGCCGCATGAATTACGTTTTCCTTATGATCAACGGGCCTTGCTGGCGTTTTGGCGTGCTGCCTATTTCCGTCCTGCGGTGTACCGGCAAAATGCACAGCAAAGCGTGGAATGGAACCGGGGTGCCTATCTGGTGAACGGGCTTGGCCATTGCAGCGCCTGTCATAGCAGCCGCAATATGCTGGGGGCGAATGCTGGCACGGCAGATTTGTCTGGTGGTGAACTGGCGCTGACCAGCTGGTACGCGCCTTCGCTGGCAAACGGCGGGGAAATCAATCTGGCGCAATGGCAGGCACCGCAACTGCTGGCCTTGCTGAAACACGGCATCAATGCAGATACCGCTCTATCCGGCCCCATGGCGGAAGTCGTGTCCGCCAGTCTGCAGCATTTGTCAGACCAGGATATGAGTGCGATGGTGACTTATCTGCGTGCCACCCCGGCGGTAAGGATCGAAGAAAAAGATCTGTTTGATCGCGCGCTGTCTGCGCAAAACATCAGCAAGGAAACCATGGACGGTGTCATGAAATCTGGCGCTGCGCTGTACAAGACACATTGCATGGATTGCCATGGCGCCACTGGTGCAGGTGTGCCATCGATTTACCCGGCCCTGAAAGGCAATCCGGCGATACAGACGCAACTGGTAGCTAACCCTGTGCGCCTGATTCTGGCTGGCGGCTTTCCACCCGTCACCAAGGGTAACCCGCGTCCATATGGCATGCCGCCATTTGGCCAGGTCCTGTCGGACAATGAGGTGGCGCTGGTATTGAGTTATGTGCGTAACGCCTGGGGCAATCATGCATCTGTGGTGACGGCACCTGAGGTCAATCGTTATCGTACCGCGACGCTGGATTGAGACTTGTTGTGGATGATCGGTAGCGCGGACTAGTCGTCTAATGGCGTGTAATGGAGTGTGCAGGAATAATTTCGATTAAAATTGCAATTTTGTAAATTATTTTTATATTCCGCGATCAAAACGTAAAGCGACTGAAACGACTATCGTCAGTATGTGCTGTAGGCCTGCTTTTTTCCTTGCCCCTTGTTTCCATCCTTGTCAGCGTAGCCAACGGCGTTGATACACCAAAAAACTCGCCAGCGCCTGCGTTAAAAAAAACCTGGCGGTTGATCAGCTTTCTGACGCCCGTTATGTGATTACTGCCGTCCCTGAGGCACCTGTCATTCCTCCGAAGGCCGAAGCGGAAGCCAGGCCCCAATAAGGCTATTTCATCGGCGTAGAACGCTTTCGGTTGATCAGACGAGCGCTAGAGATCAGCTTTTTAAAGCGCAATATGAATGTAAGCGGGCTAAAAGCGGGTCAAAAACGGGTCAAAATTTTCATATGGCAGAGGGATTTTTCTGTGACAGCCGCATTTGGTAATGCGGCTGTCATTTCTGCTGGCTATGCTTCGTCCTTGCATATCGACAATAAATTGTTTATATTGTTTACATGTTTTTAAATTTGGAGGTTGAGATGGCAACTGCAACAAGCAAAAAACCGAATCCCGTGAATTCCGTAGTAGCAAGTACGCCGAAAAAAGTGGCTGTGAGAAAAAGTCCAGTCGCTGCAGTTAAAAAAGCAGTTGTAGCGAAGTCTGTGTCCGTTGAAAAAACTGCACCTAAACTTGCACCTAAGCCTGCACCTAAGGCCAAGCCTGCACCGGTCACCAAACCGGCTCCAGCACCCAAGGCAGTGAAAGCGGCAGAAGTCAAAGTCGTGGTTCCTGCTGCCAAGCTGATTGCCGTCCCGGTAGAAAAAGTGAAGAAAGCAAAGCTGGTACGTGATAGCTTCACGATGCCGGAAAGCGAATACGCAGCACTTGGTGCTGTCAAAAAAGCCTGTCTGAAGGCTGGCGTGGAAGTAAAGAAAAGCCAGTTGTTGCGCATAGGCGTGGCGCTGCTGAGCAAGACAGACGTGCCGGCACTGAAAAAACTGATCGCCGGACTGGCTCCCCTGAAGGCCGGGCGTCCAAAGAAAGAAAAATAATACAGATCGCATACAACACAGATCGTATTGCTGTCTTGTCGCTAAGAAATCCCCGGAAAACCCTGGTTTGACCGGGGATTGTTGTTTTTTTACCTGTCATCAAACCGACATCTGGCTGTCATCTTGCTGAAGTAATCCTTGATTATCCTTCGTTCGTCGAATCAACGAACAACATGACAAGGACGATGAATGCGATTACTTACGATACCCGCGGATGCTAATCCAAGTTTTTCCAAACTCAATCTGAGCCTTGCTACAACGCCAGAAGAAGTCACGGAAGTGCAACGCCTGCGTTACAAGGTATTTATCGAAAGTATGGGCTTGTCAGCCCTGTCCAACCCGGATGGGCTGGATAAAGATGAATTTGATGATTACTGTGATCATTTGATCGTACGTGACTCCAAGAGCCTGAAAGTAGTTGGCACCTATCGCATCATGGGGCCAAACGCAGCCCGCCAGATGGGCCGTTATTATTCGGAAACAGAATTTGATCTGTCTCGCCTGCACAATATCCGTCACAGCGTGGCAGAAGCCGGACGTGCCTGCATCCATCCAGATTACCGCAGTGGTGCTGTCATCATGCTGTTGTGGGCTGGCCTGGCTGCCTATATGCGCCGTGAACGTTGCTCGCACCTTATCGGTTGTGCCAGCATCAGCCTGACAGATGGCGGCCAGAATGCGGCAGCGATTTATCGCGGCTTGTCTGCAGCTGATTTTTCACCGCTTGAATACCGCGTCACGCCACACACGCCTTTCCCGCTGGACGAAATCGACAGCAGTGCAACTGAAGCCCGCATCCCGCCTTTGTTGAAGGGCTATCTGCGTGCCGGTGCCTGGGTGTGCGGTGACCCGGCCTGGGATCCTGATTTTCACAGTGCCGATCTGTTCGTCATGTTGCCACTGGCGAATCTGGACAACCGTTATGCACGTCACTACGGAACAGGGGAGTAGCAAGCATGAAACCAGCCGATCAGTTCCTCAACAGTAAATTGTACAAGTCCGGTAAAAAAGAAACCCAGCGTTTCCGCACCATCTGGATTTCTGATTTACATTTGGGAACGAGCGGCTGTCAGGCAGCCAAACTGCTCGAATTCTTGCGCGCGACCGACTCTGAAACCCTGTACCTGGTGGGCGACATCATTGATGGCTGGCAGTTAAAGCGCCGCTGGTACTGGGACCAAACCCACAATAATGTGGTGCAGACCGTATTGAAGAAAGCCAAGAAAGGCACGAATGTTATTTTCGTGCCTGGCAACCACGACGAATCCATACGTCAGTTCATCGATCTCGATTTTGGTGGTATCAAGATCCGTGATGAACTTGTGCATACCACCGCTGCCGGCAAGCGCATGCTGGTGTTGCATGGTGATCGCTTTGATGGTGTGATTGCCTGTGCCAAATGGCTGGCCTATGTAGGCGACAGCCTGTACACGGTCATCCTGAAATTCAATCAGATTTTCAATAACTGGCGCGCACGTGCCGGTATGCCTTACTGGTCGCTGTCGCAATACCTGAAGCAAAAGGTCAAGAACGCCGTCAGCTACATCACGCAATTTGAAGATGCATTGGCAGATGAGGCGCGTCGTAAAGGTCTGGACGGCATTATCTGCGGCCACATCCACAAGCCAGAAATCCGCGATATCGGCGGTATCCTGTATTGCAATGATGGTGACTGGGTAGAAAGCCTGTCAGCCCTGGTGGAAGATGCGCAGGGCGTGCTGAAACTGGTGACCTGGCATGACATCATCCATCCGGCAAGCGTAGTTGAAACCTTCGCAGAAGCAGAGCATGAAGCGGAACTGGAAGCCGTTGGCAGTTAATTCGACGGCGCTGGTTTAAGCCATACCCACAGACGCTGACCAAACTGGTTGCACACCAGGCCGCCCAGTACCAGCAAGCCAGCACAGATTTTCCACCAGAACAGCGGTTCATCCAGTATCACGGATGCACTCAGCATGCCTACGACTGGTACCAGTAGGGTGAAAGGTGCCACCGTAGCGGCAGGATATTTGCGCATCAGCCAGGACCAGATGCCAAATCCCAGCAAGGTATTCGGGTAAGACTGATACACAATCGCTGCGACCGATGTCCAGTTCAATTGCGCATAGGCGTTGAGCCAGGCATCGCTGCCTTCCAGCAGCAGTGATGCAATCATCAGCGGCGGGCTGGCAATGGCCGACCCCCACACCACCATAGCCAGCGGATTGACGACGCCAATTTTCTTGGTGACGATATTGGCGATGCTCCAGCAAATGCTGCCAGCCACCACCAGCAGAAAGCCCAGCATTGTCGCTTGCGCTTCAATATGCATACCAACCAGAGCCATGCCCGACAGGGCGATCAGTGCACCCAGCACCTGCATCAGTTGCGGCTTTTTTTCACCCAGCATTAATACCGCCAGACCCATGGTGAAAAAAGCCTGTAATTGCATCACCAGCGATGCCAGGCCAGCCGGGAAACCCAGCTTCATGCCACAAAACAGCAAGGTGAACTGGAAGGCAAACTGGAACATGCCGTAAGCAATAATCCATTTCCAGGCAGTCTGCGGACGGGGGATGAAAAAAACCAGCGGAAAAGCGGCAAAGACAAAGCGGGATGCCGTAAACAATACCGGTGGCAAACCTTGCAGACCGATCTTGATGACCACAAAATTCACGCCCCAGGTAATGACAGCAATCATTGCGGCGAGAATGTGTACGGGTTTCATCGGCGGGAAAATAGTGATGGCAGACCGGTATACTAACAGTTAGCCTGTATTGCTGCTTGCGGCCCCGGTATCAACGCGATCGGGCGCGCAGAGGAAAGCGATTATTTGACGACCAGGTCAGGTGACATGATCGCTTTCAGGTAAGTTTGCGTAACGCTGTTTTCACGTTGTCTTTGCGTGATCCACCAGACGTTACCTTTGCGTACGCTGTATTCCTGCAAGGGATGGCCCAGCAATTCTGCCGCCACCTGACCCAGGTAGGGCTGGTGGCCGACGATCAGTACAGGTTCACGGCTATTGGGCCAGTTTGCTGCCGTCAATATGTCGGCGACATTGGCGCTGGGCCCCAGTTCGGGCAAGACTTTGGATTTTCTGCCGCAGGCGATCAGTGCTTCGGCCGTGTCCCTGGTGCGTATGGTGGGACTGACCAGGATTTTGCAGGTCTCCGGCAGCGTGCTGTCAAGCCAGTAGGCAATCTTGCCTGCCTGTTTTAAACCCTTGCCAGTCAGCTTCCTGAATTCATCAGTGAGCTCTTCTGTTGCAGGTTCGGCTTCCGCATGTCGCCAGAGAATTAAATCCATCGCTAACTATTCCTAACTATCCGTATCCGCTACCGAACCCAGGCTGTGCATCAAATGCTGCTGGGCGCAGAAACGCAATTGTTTTGCACGCACTTTCTTGCGTTCATAGCGGCCTTCAGAATCCAGTACCCAGGCATTCACATTGTCTTTCAGGTAGGGTTCCAGACCTTCTGATATCACGCGTTTTTTCAGTGATTTTTCCAGTACCGGGAAAGCCACTTCAATGCGGCGGAACAGATTACGGTTCATCCAGTCAGCACTGGCCAGATGTACATCGTGTGCCAGGTCATTACGGAAGTAATAAATGCGGCTATGCTCAAGGAAGCGCCCAATAATCGAACGTACGCGTATATTTTCTGACAGACCCGGTACGCCAGGGCGCAAGGCGCAGGCACCGCGTACGATCAAATCTATCTTCACGCCATCAGACGAGGCCGCATACAGGGCACGAATCACGGATTCATCCAGCAGGGCATTCATTTTTGCAATGATGCGGGCAGGGCGGCCCTCGCGGGCAATCCGTGCTTCATTGCGGATGGCCTTGATGATCTGCGGTTGCAGCGCAAAGGGGGCCAGCCACAGGTAATCGAGCTTCTTCGGTTTGGTCAGACCAGTCAGGTGAATGAAGACTTCATTCACTTCTGCTGCCATTTCAGGGTGGGCGGTCAATAAACCAAAGTCGGTATAGAAACGGGTAGTGGACGGGTGGTAATTTCCAGTTCCCAGATGGGCATAGTGACGCAACAGGCCACCTTCTTCACGGCGTATCACCAGCGCCAGTTTGGCATGGGTCTTCAGGCCGACCACACCGTATACAACCTGGGCACCGGCACGTTGCAACTTGTCTGCCCAGTTGATATTGGCTTCTTCATCGAAGCGCGCCATCAGTTCGACAATGACGGTGACTTCCTTACCCAGCCGGGCTGCCGTGATCAGGGATTCCATCAGGTCGGAATTCATGCCGGTACGATAAATCGTCTGCTTGATGGCAACCACGCTGGGGTCCAGTGATGCAGAGCGGATGAAATCAATCACGGTCTGGAAAGGCTGGAAGGGGTGATGCAACAAGATGTCTTGCTTACGTAATAATGTGAATATGTCTGCATGCGCATATTTCACAATGGCTTTGGCAGAGAACGGTGGGAAGCGCAAATTTGCCTGCTTCACATGGTCAACCAGTTCGCCCAGCCTGACCATATTCACCGGACCATCGACCGGATACAGACGGTCACTGTCGAGTGAAAACTGCTCCAGCAAGAAGCGCGACAGGTTTTCCGGGCAGTTTTTGGCGACTTCCAGGCGCACGGCAGCGCCGAACTGGCGCGTTTGCAATTCGCCCTGCAGTGCCTGGCGCAGGTTTTTGACTTCTTCTTCATCTACCCACAAATCGCTGTCACGGGTGACGCGGAATTGTGAGTAATATAAGACTTCACGTCCGTTGAATAAATCTTCAATATGCGAGTGAATCACCGACGACAGCAGGCAGAAGGCCATGCCATTGTTTGACAGCTCATCCGGCAGCCGTATGATGCGAGGCAAGACGCGCGGTGCCTTGACGATGGCAATGCCGGTGCCGCGACCAAATGCATCCTTGCCCGCCAGCGAGACGATGAAGTTCAGACTTTTGTTGACTACCTGCGGGAAGGGATGGGCCGGATCCAGGCCTATCGGCGTCAGCAGCGGGCGCACTTCACGTTCAAAATATGCTTTGACCCAGGCACGCTGCGCTTCATTGCGTTCTGAATGACGCAGCAGGTGTATGCCTTTTTTGGATAACTGGGGCAGGATTTCCTGGTTCAGCAGCTCATATTGTCTATGTGCTAACTGATGACATTCCTTGCTGATGCGCTCAAGCATGGCTTGAAAGGTCGGATGTTGTACCAGTTCACCATCGACGGTGTTCTGGGCCAGCAGGCTGGCTACCCTGACTTCAAAAAATTCATCCAGGTTACTACCGACGATACACAGATATTTCAGTCGTTCCAGTAATGGAATGCTACGGTCTTCTGCCTGTGCCAGCACGCGCCAGTTAAAGGCGATTTGCGACATTTCACGGTCAAGGAAGATGACGGAGCGTGACAGTTCAGCAGGCGCTTCCTTGACAGGCTTTGTCGCCTTGACAAGTTTTTCTGCTTTGGCTGGCTTCTCGACCGGCTTGTTTTCTGCAATGACTTCCTGTTTCATTTCTTCCGACGTGGTCGTTGAAGAGGGGGCTAGCTGGTTGGGCATAGGGTTTCGCATGTCATAAAAGCCATCATATATATACACGCTAGCATTTTAGTTGCCTTACATGACAAGTTTATGACATAAAAATGGTAATAAATCCAATTATTTCATGGGTATTGCAGCACGTCATAATCTTGTCATATTTGGCTTGTACAGTGCGCCTCGTAGTACTGAATACCTGTTATTTAACTCTGAGGTGAACATGCAAATCAAACGTGTTGTCAAAACTCTCATCGCTGCAATCGGCGTTGCTGTCACATTCGGCGCTGCTCAAGCTGCCGATATTACCGGCGCTGGCGCGACTTTCCCTTACCCAATTTATGCCAAATGGGCTGAAGCTTATAAAAAAGCCAGCGGTAACGGTTTGAATTACCAGTCTATCGGTTCTGGTGGCGGTATCAAGCAGATCAAAGCGAAAACTGTAGATTTTGGCGCGTCTGACATGCCATTGAAAGCAGAAGAACTCGACGCTGAAGGCCTGACACAGTTCCCAGCCATTATCGGTGGTGTGGTTCCTGTTGTAAATCTGGACGGTATCGCTGCAGGCAAAATGAAGATGACAGGTGATGTACTGGCCGCCATCTACATGGGCAAAATCACAAAATGGAATGCACCTGAAATCGCAGCCATCAACCCAGGCCTGAAACTGCCAGCAGAAGACATCACTGTCGTACACCGTTCTGACGGTTCCGGCACGACCTTCCTGTGGACTGATTACCTGAGCAAAGTCAATGCTGACTTCAAAACAGCCGTAGGTTCTTCTACTGCCGTTAAATGGCCAGTTGGTGTAGGTGGCAAGGGCAATGAAGGCGTTGCTTCCAGCGTCAAGCAAATCAGAAATTCTATCGGCTATGTTGAATATGCCTACGTCAAGAAAAACAAGATGACTTACACCTTGTTGAAAAATGCCGATGGCCAGTTTGCAGAACCTGATGATGAAAACTTCAAGGCTGCTGCTGCCGGTGCTGACTGGAGCAAAGCTCCTGGCATGTACCTGGTGCTGACTAACCAGCCTGGCAAAATCACCTGGCCTATCACTGGTGCTTCTTTCATCCTGATGCACAAAGCACAGGCTGATTCTGAAAAAGGCAAAGAAGTATTGAAATTCTTTGACTGGGCATTCAAAAACGGTGGCGCCATGGCTGCTGAACTGGAATATGTGGCCCTGCCAGCACCGGTTGTCAAGCTGATCGAAGACAGCTGGAAAGCAAAAGTCAAAGACGGTTCCGGCAAGGCGCTGTGGTAATAAAAAGCTTTAACCTGTTCAGAAATTGAACTAAACAGAATGAGGTAATCCGGGACTGCCCGGATTACCTTCCGGTGGAAAAGACACCCATGACTACCCAAATGTCCTCCGTCAACATGACTGCACCAACTGCAATCCCACCCACAGCCAATATGGCACAGCAGCAGTCGAATCAGGTTGATTCGGTAAAAATGGCTGCAGTGATGCGCCGTCAGCGCTGGCAAGATTTCTTTTTTCATAAACTGACCTTCGGTTTCGCCGCTTTTGTGATGGTGGTACTGGTCGGTATTATTATTTCCCTGTTTCTGCGCTCCATTCCGGCGATGAAGGAATTCGGGTTGCCATTTATCTGGACGATAGAATGGGACCCTGTTAATGACAAGTTTGGCGGCATGATCGCCATTGTTGGTACTCTGGTGACATCAATCATTGCATTGGTGATTGCTTTCCCTGTCAGTTTTGGTATTGCCTTGTTTCTGACAGAAATTTGTCCAAATTGGCTTAAGCGCCCTTTGGGTACAGCGATTGAATTGCTGGCAGGCGTGCCCAGTATTATTTACGGTATGTGGGGTTTGTTTGTATTTGCCCCATTGTTTTCACAGTATGTGCAGCCCGTGTTGGCGGCAACGCTGGGCAAACTGCCGGTCATCGGTGTTTTATTTTCAGGTGCGATGATAGGCATGGGCATGCTCTCTGCCGGGATAGTTCTGGCAATCATGATTATTCCGTTCATCTCTTCAGTGATGCGTGACGTGTTTGAAGTCGTGCCACCGGTACTGAAAGAATCTGCTTACGGTCTTGGCTGCACCAAGTGGGAAGTGGTACGCAAGATCGTGCTGCCATACACAAAGATTGGTGTAGTCGGTGGTGTCATGCTGGGTCTGGGTCGTGCACTGGGTGAAACCATGGCAATTACCTTCATGATCGGTAATTCACATCATCTGTCCTGGTCATTGTTCGCCGCTGGAAATAGTATCGCTTCAACTCTGGCGAATGAATTTGCAGAAGCAGAAACAGTCTTGCACACATCCTCATTGTTCTTGCTTGGCCTGATTTTGTTTGTCATTACTTTCATTGTATTGTCTGCTGCCAAACTGATGTTGCTGGGCTTGTCCAGAAAAGAAGGAGCCAAATAATGGAAAACTCAACAATGCAATCTGCCAGCAATCCGGTTTATCGCCGTCGATTGCTCATGCATAAACTGGGCATAGGCCTGTCGTCATTTGCCATGGCACTGGGTATATTCTTCCTGATGTGGATATTGTTTACCTTGATGACAAAAGGATTGAGTGCAGTCAACATCGCCATGTTCACCGAGTCGACACCTGCTCCCGGTAGTGATGGCGGCGGGTTGATGAATGCGATCTTTGGTAGTTTTGTGATGGTTGTCAGTGCAGCCGTGATCTCAACACCCATCGGTATCCTGGCCGGTATTTATCTGGCAGAGTACGGAGATAAAAGCTGGTTTGGTTTTGTCACGCGCTTTGTGACTGACATCATGCTGTCCGCACCGTCGATTGTGATCGGCCTGTTTGTGTATGCGATCTATGTTGCTAACGTCAAGCATTTTTCTGGTTGGGCCGGCAGTATCGCCATCTCACTGATTGCCATTCCTGTCGTTGTCCGTACTACCGATAATATGCTGGGCCTGGTTCCGACCAGTTTGCGTGAAGCTGCATTTGCACTGGGCGCACCACGCTGGAAAGTGGCTTTGCTGATACGTTTGCGTGCCGTAAAGGCCGGTGTGGTGACTGGTATCTTGTTGGCGGTTGCCCGTATTTCTGGTGAAACAGCGCCTTTGCTGTACACAGCCTTGAGCAATCAGTTCTTCAATGCCGACATGAACAAGCCTATGGCTAACTTGCCTATGGTAATTTATCAGTTTGCAATGAGTCCCTATGACAACTGGCGCGAGCTGGCCTGGGGTGGTGCCTTGCTGATTACTTTCAGCGTCCTCGGTTTGAATATTTTATCGCGTACTTTGTTTAACCAAAAAACACAGCATTAATACTGGCCCCGATATGACTACTCCACAAGACAATCAACAGAAAAAAGCAATCGAAATCAGCGGGCTGAATTTCTTCTACGGTGCAACACGCAGCCTGCGCGATATCAATCTGAATATTTACGATAAAAAAGTCACCGCTTTCATCGGTCCATCCGGTTGTGGCAAATCGACTTTGTTGCGTACTCTGAACCGTATGTATGATCTGTATCCAGGTCAGCGTGCTGAAGGTAATATCATTTACAACGGCAAAAACATCCTGGATGCCGATCAGGACATCAACCTGCTGCGCGCACGCGTTGGCATGGTGTTCCAGAAGCCTACGCCTTTCCCGATGTCGGTCTATGACAACATCGCCTTTGGTGTGCGTCTGTATGAAAACCTGTCCAAAGGTGAGATGGATGAACGTGTTGAATGGGCGTTGAAAAAAGCCGCTATCTGGACTGAAGTCAAAGACAAACTCAACAAGAGTGGTCTGAGCCTGTCCGGTGGTCAGCAACAGCGTCTGTGCATCGCCCGTGGTGTATCCGTCAGGCCGGAAGTGTTGTTGCTGGATGAGCCGACATCAGCACTGGATCCGATTTCTACGGTGAAAATCGAAGAATTGATCAATGAGCTGAAAGAAGAATACACCATCGCCATCGTTACCCATAATATGCAACAGGCGGCGCGTTGTTCTGACTATACCGCCTATATGTACCTGGGCGAACTGGTCGAATTCGGTGAAACAGACCATATCTTCATGAACCCGGTGAAGAAAGAAACTCAAGACTATATAACTGGCCGTTTCGGCTAAGAAAACGATAGCTTGCCTTGTCTGTCGGCCCGCATGTGTGTGGGCCAGACACAAGGCGGCATGGCGGTGTTTAATTATTGCAATTGCGAATTCAGGAGAAACCTGTGACAGGCGAACATTCCTCAAAACAATATGATATGGATCTGGAGACTATACGTTCCAAGGTCCTGTTGATGGGCGGCTTGGTAGAAAGCCATTTCCATGATGCGATGTCCTGCTTCCGTACAGGTAATGCTGAACAAGCTGAAGCAGTGATACAGTCTGATCTGGAAGTCAACCGGCTGGAAGTCAGTCTGGACGACATGTGCAGCCACCTGATTGTCAAACGTCAGCCTGCAGCGAATGATCTGCGTACTGTCATGGCGACTGGTAAAGTGATTACCGATCTCGAGCGCATTGGTGACGAGTCGACTAAAATTGCACGTATTTCCAGGGATGCGGCAACCAGCAAACGTGGTGCACCGATGTTCAGCGGCTATGAAACCGTTCGTGTACTGGCCAGCAGCGTGGCAGACATGCTGCATCAGGCGCTGGATGCCTTTGCCCGCCAGGACGGTGCCAAGGCTGTGCAGTTGATTGCACAGGATGCGATTATCGACAATGATTTCCGTTCCATCATGCGTAATCTGATTACTTTCATGATGGAAGACCCATCTACGATATCATCCTCACTGAACGCCCTGTGGGTAGCGAAGGCGATAGAACGTATCGGTGATCATGCCAAGAATATTGCCGAGCATACGATTTATATCGTTGAAGGCAAAGACATTCGTCATTCCGACTATGTGACCAGCAAGCAGGAACAACAGAATTAATTATTGATAATGGCTACAGACACAACAATACTCATTGTGGAAGATGAGCCGGCGATCGTGGAACTGGTGAGTTTTTCACTGCGTGCTGCCGGCTGGAACACTTTTGCGGTCAACTCTACAGCAGAAGCCTGGGATTACTTGCAGCGCCGCACACCGCAACTGATTTTGCTGGACTGGATGTTGCCAGATCAAAGTGGCTTGCGACTTTTGTCCAAGATACGTTCCGATCGTCAATTCAATGAAATCCCGGTCATCATGCTGACTGCGAAAAGCATGGAAGAAGACAAGATTGCCGGCCTCGATCATGGTGCTGACGATTACGTGACCAAGCCTTTTTCACCACGTGAACTGACTGCCCGGATCAAGGCGCTGTTGCGTCGCAAGAGTCCTGAACATGCACAAACTGCTCTGACTGCCGGGCCGGTAGTGCTTGATCCCGTCAGTTGCACGGTCAAGATTGAAGACAATAAGGTCGATATCGGCCACGCTGAATACAAATTGTTGAAATTCTTCATGGCCCACCCGGAGCGTGTATTTTCGCGCAGCCAGTTGCTGGACAAGGTCTGGGGCGATCATGTCGTCATTGAAGAACGAACTGTTGACGTGCATGTCTTGCGTCTGCGCAAAGTCTTGAAAAATGCCGAATCCCTGATCAAGACAGTACGTAGCGTAGGCTATATGCTGTCTGAAAAATAAGTGCAGCTACTCAGGCATATGCTGTCAGTCTGAGCATCATTTATGCGAATTACATCACTTCATCGTGGAGGGTTAGCAGCAAGCCATTTTGCTGCCTCCCTGCATCTGACTGCATCATCTCTTGCATCCGTGATTTTGCTTGCCATCGTTCATGGCAAGGATCATGAGAAAACACACCATTCTTTTTCAGATAGAGTAAGCTTGACAAGGTATCAAGTTCAACAAGCTTGGGCAGGCTGGACAGATGCCGGAAACAAGTTGAAAACAAGCCGGCTGTCGGCATGACCTGGTACAAGTAGCCATCTATCATTCCAAGCAATATTCAGGATCATTCATGTCACCACGCCTCATTTTCTGGATTTCTGCGTTTGTGCGTATTTTAGTCGTATTGATAGGAACTGCCTGTGCTGCCTATCTGTGGGGCGCTGTTACCGGTCTGTTGATAGGCATGGCCGGGCTGATTGGCCTGTTTTGTATCCAGCTGTTTTATCTGCAGCGCCTGGCGGACTGGCTGGACCATCCCAGCAGTTCGCGTTTGCCGGATGGCTGGGGCGCCTGGACTGATATTTTTTCTCGCTTGTACAAACTGCGTCGCGGTGATGAAAAAAACCAGGCCGAGCTGGCGGAATGGCTAGCGCGTTTTCGCCAGGCCATGACTCTGTTGCCGGATGGCGTAGTCATCATGGACGATGTATTGTTCCTCGAATGGTGCAATCCTGCTGCGGAAAGCCATCTGGGCCTGAGCCTGGCACAAGACAAGGGCATGCGCGTCACCAATCTGGTACGCAGCCCGGAATTTATGGATTACATCATCCTGGGGCGTTACGAAACACCTTTGACGCTGTCTTTCCGTGACCGCAAGCTTATTGCGCATATCATCCCGTTTGAAAATCGGCGCCAGATTCTGGTGACTCACGATGTCACCGAGTCTGAACGCATAGACATGATGCGGCGCGATTTTATCGCCAATGCCTCGCATGAATTGCGCACACCTTTAACCGTCATCAATGGTTTTCTGGAAATCGCATCGATGCAGGCTGATCTGGATAACCAGACCCGCAACATGCATTTGAAACTGATGACAGAGCAGGGCGAGCGCATGCAGCGTCTGGTTGAAGACATGCTGACCCTGACCAGGCTGGAATCAGTCGATTATCCGCCACGCCCTGAACGCATCAACATGCTGGGTTTGCTGGAGCAGATATTGCAGGAAGCGCATGCGCTATCTGCCGGCAAGCACACGATTACCCTGGAATGCACCGGGCCGGACATTCGTGGCAGCAATGATGAAATCCGCAGTGCACTGACCAATCTGGTGACGAATGCAATCCGTTATACGCCAGAGAATGGCCATATCAAAATCAGCTGGATTGATACCGAACAGGGACCAAAATTTGCAGTACAGGATGACGGCATAGGTATCAGTACTGAACACATCTCTCGTCTGACAGAGCGTTTTTATCGCGTTGATAAAAGCCGTTCACGCGAAACCCAGGGTACGGGCCTGGGCCTGGCGATCGTCAAGCATGTACTGCTACGGCACAAGGCAAACCTGCTGATCGAATCCACACCGGATGTCGGCAGCAAGTTTTGCGTGCAATTTCCCGGTACGATAGTCAGCGCATAAATTACCCTGCTTGTCTGGGATGGGAGGGACTAGTGGCAGGGTATCCTGTCTCTATTCCCTCTCTATCCTCTCTCTATCCTCTCTCTATCCTCTCTCTATCCTCTCTCTATCCTGTCCGGCATGTGTCCGCGGTTGTCCGCAGTTGCCCGTTATTTGTAAAGCGGGCACAGATGTAGATAGATAATCTGAATAAAATCAAACACTTAAGTTGCCACATCTACATCGTGGCATATTTCATGCTGTGCAAGTAAGCCAAGGCTCACTCTGATCCCTTCCATCTTGCGGGCAGGAGAGGGCGTGACATAAAACCTTTGCATATCATGGAGGAAAAAATTGAAAACACCAATTCTGCGCCGCATTTGTCAGTTGAGCCTGGTCACATTGACGCTTTGCGCCATCAATGTCCAGGCTGCTGCCCCAGTTGCACTCAATGATGCAGACATACTGGCTATTCTCAAACAGCGCATAGACAGTGAACAAATGGGGGCCAGTATTGTTATTGGCATCATTGACGATAAAGGTAGTCGCGTGATCAGCCATGGCTATGCCAATGTGCAGGATCGTACCCGGGCAGATGCAGATACCGTGTTTGAAATAGGTTCCATCAGCAAGGTATTCACCGGCCTGATTTTGATGGATATGGCAGAAAAAGGCGAAGTCAGGCTGAATGATCCCGTGGCGAAGTACTTGCCAGCAACGGTGACCGTGCCAGGTCGAGGTGGCAAGCAGATCAGTCTGCGTGATTTGTCCACGCATGTGTCCGGTTTGCCCAGAATGCCAACCAATTTTGCACCAAAGAATCCTCAAAATCCTTACGTCGATTACACCCAGGATTTGCTCTACCAGTTTTTATCCGGCTATCAGTTGACACGTGATATCGGCGCCAATCCAGAATATTCAAATGTAGGTGTAGGCCTGCTGGGACATGCACTCAGTTTGCGTGCTGGTACGGATTACGAAACCCTGATAAGAAACCGTATCCTTATTCCACTGGATATGCGCAGTACCGGCATACGCCTGACCGACGACATGAAAAAACATCTGGCTACACCGTATGTCGTGGGAGGGAATTTTGGCGGCGAAACAAAACTGGATGCCACATCCAATTGGGATCTTGGTGTGTTGGAAAGCGCAGGGGGTATCCGTTCTTCCACGAATGACATGCTGAAATTTCTGGCTGCCAATATGGGGAAAGACAGCACACTGAAGGCAGTCATCAACAAGATGCAGGAACCGCTGGAACCGCAAGAGCCGGGCAAACCAGTCAGGCTGGCATGGGGCGGGTACAGCACAAGATATGGCAGTGAAATCACGGGGCATTCAGGTGGTACCGGTGGTTATCGCAGCTATATCGGTTTTGACCGGAAAGCTGGCAAGGGTGTTGTGGTCTTGTCCAATGCAACAACGGATGTTGCCGATATCGGCAGCAAGATCATCAATAGCGAATACCGTCTGGCGCAACTAAAAATACCACCCGTATTTTTGCAGGCGCTGGATAAAGCCGGTTATGAGAAGGCGATTGCCGTTTATCAGGAGCTTAAAGCAAAAGATGCCGATTTTTACCTGCGGGAAGAAGTCTTGAATGAATGGGCTTACTTCAGACTGAAAGATAAAAAAGATCAGGGTACGGTGGAATTATTCAAACTGGCGGTGCACTTGTATCCCAAGAGCGCCAATACCTATGACAGCCTGGCGGAAGCCTATGAAGCAGTTAGCATGAATGAACTGGCGGTCAGCAATTACCAGAAATCGCTGGAGCTTAATCCGCAAAATACCAATGCCGTCAATCGACTGAAAGTACTGGCGGAAACAGGCAAGAAATAAGAAGCAATTTGTATACAAGACTACAGAAAAGACAGGCGGTAACGCATATGCCGCCTGTCATGAAGCTGTTTTTGTGTTGATCTGCCGGATGCAGGCTTATTTCTTACTGCTCTCTGCATAGACACGCAGCAGATCAGAGACCAGCACGCCATCTATCCGCATGCCAGTAAACTCGCAGGCTTCCATCGTCACATTGATGAATGAAACATCCCTGAAGCGGCAGGCTTCCATATCAACACTATGGAATGAACTGGTGCGCAATTGAACCTGACCAAAATTTGAACCGGCCAAATCCATATTATGAAAATTCCGGCCCTGCAATAATTTGTTTTCTTCCATGGCGTGCCTTGTTATGTGAATGGACAATCCTGGTTGTTTAGCGCACCAGGGCTCTGGTTCTTTCCTGCAGCCATTCCAGCGCAGCGCCACTGACGCGGGCTGACAGGCGTTGCAGGACTGTAGCATGGTAATCATTGAGCCACTTGATTTCATCTTCACGCAACAGGCTGATGATGATACAGCGCGTGTCTATGGGGCAGAGTGTCAGGGTTTCAAATTCCAGGTATTCACCAAACTCGGTGTGCATGGCTGGCACATTCAATAGCAGGTTTTCTATCCTGACGCCCCATTTGCCGGGACGGTAAATACCAGGCTCATTGGATGTGATCATGCCAGGCTCCATCGCCATGTGAGCTTCTGCAATAGCGCCTGAAATGTTTTGCGGACCTTCATGCACATTCAGGAAATAGCCAACGCCATGACCGGTGCCATGACCATAGTTGATGCCGTCGGCCCAGATAGGGGCGCGGGCGACAGTATCAAGCATGGGTGACAGGGTGCCGCGTGGATAGCGCATTTGCGAAAGATTGATCATGCCCTTCAGCACCAGCGTGAAATCACGCTTTTGTGCATCGGATACCTGGCCTATGGGCATGACACGGGTAATGTCAGTCGTGCCGTTCAGGTATTGACCACCAGAATCGATAAGCAGCAAACCATCGCCCTCAATTACGGAATGTGATTCCTCCGTGGCGCGGTAATGCGGCATGGCACCGTTGGCATTGAAACCGGCAATAGTACTGAAGCTCGGTGAGACAAAGTGTGGCTGGCGTGCACGGGCAGCACAGATTTCTGCATCAATGGTCAGTTCGGTGATGCGTTGCTTGCCGAGTGCGCCTTCCAGCCAGCTAAAGAATTCACAGAGGGCAGCACCGTCCTGTTCCATCGCTTCACGCACGTACTGCGCTTCCTGTGCGGTCTTGCGCGACTTGGCAAAGACCGAGGGATTGATGGCTTCTATCACATGCACAGTGGCCGGTATGGTCTGGCGAAAGCCATAGGTAATACGGCGCGGGTCTATCATGATGCTGCTGCCAGCGGGCAGGGCGGCCAGAGCTGTTGCTGCATTGCTGTAGTCAGACAGGCTGATACCGTCATGTGCCAGTGTTGTTGCCAGCTCAGCCGGTACCTTGCCGCTGGATACAAACAGTGTTGCCTCATTTTGGCTGATCAGTGCATGGCCAACAAACACCGGGTTATAGCTGACGTCAGAGCCGCGCAGATTGAAAATCCAGGCCAGGTCATCGACAGTGGACACAAAATGCCAGTCAGCGTTCTTGCTGCGCATCTGTTCACGCAGCATGGCCAGTTTGTCGGCACGTGACACCACGGCATACGGTGCTGCATGTTCATAAATCTGCGCTTGCGGCAAGCCTGGGCGTTGATCCCAGACCTGCTGCAAAAGATCTGTAGCGGTATCCAGTTTGATGTTTTTGGCTTTCAAAGCCTGTTCCAGAGCCCTGGCAGTCGCCAACCCCAGAACCGTGCCATCCACGCCTGCAGTTTGCCCGGCTTGCAGATTTTCTGCCAGCCAGTCTATATACAGTGTGGCAGCAGCAGAGGCGATCTTCATCATCTTGATGCCGGTTGGTGCCAGTTCAGTTTCTGCTGAACTCCAGTAGCGGCTATCGACCCACAAACCGGCAAAATCAGCGGTGACGACCAGCGTACCTACCGAGCCGGTAAAACCGGAAAAATAGGTGCGCCCCTGCCAGCGGTCAGGCAGGTATTCGGACAGGTGGGGGTCTGATGAGGGAACGATATACGCATCCAGCCCCTGTGCCTGCATGGCAGCGCGCAATTGCACCAGACGTGCAGGGATAGGGGAAGTGACGGCAGAAGGGCTAATGGGGCTGTTCATGGATGGATTTCCAAATCAGGATAGACGGGTACAGTGAATGGGCCAATGTAAGCAAGTCAATACTAAGCAATGGCGGGCATATACACATTGCTGGATAAAAAAGCAAGCACAGGAGAGCAAGCGATTACCTGCACTATGAATACAAGGAAAGAGTATACCTAAAATATATTAGATACGAGAATCTATGCCGATTTCGTTAGTTTCTCAGAAAACGCCGCATGACGTAAGGGGCTGGCTCATTTGGGTTGGCATGCGAATATTCAAGTTCGGGTGCCAGTTCAAATTCAAATGCCGCATACAGGTCCAGCAGGCGCGGCTGGTCACTGCGTACACCCAGGCGCAATTCTTCTATGCCGGCGATCTGGGCGGCATGGATGACTGCTTCCAGCAAGTGCTGCGACAGGGTTTCGCCACGAAACGCGGGCAGCACACCCATGCGCAGCATTTCCCAGCAATTGCTTTCTGCATCCACTGGCAACCAGCGTACCGAACCTGCCGGTTCGTCATCGATCAGCAGAACAAAACCGCCGCCCTGCATCAAATCATGGTTGACCCGTTCGCTGCTTTCATGATGACCGGTGGAGCTGGTCGCGACCTTTTCTGACCAGCAAGTGCGGGTCAGATGCGCGATCAGTTGCGCATCTTCAAAGGCGGCTTCACGGACGACGATATGCATATCAGAACAAAGCAAAGATAGGTATTAACGAACGCGCATGCCTGGCTGGGCACCGGGCCATGCTTCCAGTATGTACAGACCCGGATTGGCTTTTTCATCGGCGGCTGATGCAGCCAATACCATGCCTTCGGATAAACCAAATTTCATCTTGCGTGGTGCCAGGTTGGCCACCATGACGGTGAGTTTTCCTATCAGTTGTTCCGGTTGGTAAGCTGACTTGATACCCGAAAACACATTGCGGGTGCGGTCTTCGCCCACGTCCAGGGTCAGGCGCAAGAGCTTGTCTGAACCTTCAACATGTTCGCAATTGACGATCCTGGCAATGCGCAAATCCACTTTGGCAAAGTCATCAATCTTGATTTCTTCGGCCAGTGCTTCAATATCGCTTGTTGCGCTGTCGTCCACAGGGATTGCTTCTGCAGTAGCAGAATTTGCAGGAGCAGCAGGTATATCAAACAGATCATCAAAAATCTTGATGTCCACCCTTTGCATCAGGTGAGCATACGGATTGATTTTGTGATGATGTGGCAATGGCATCGCAACATCTGCCCATTGCAATGGGGCGATATTCAATTGCGCTTCTACCTGGGCGGCCAGTTGCGGCAAGACAGGTTTCAGGAAGATGGTCAGGATGCGGAAAGCTTCCAGCAAGCGGCTGCATACTTCCTGCAGTTTGGCATCGTTCTCTGGCTTTTTCGCCAGTTCCCAGGGCTTGTTGGAATCGACATAGGCATTCACCAGATCTGCCTGTTCCATGGCGGCACGCAGGGCTTTGCCATATTCACGTGCTTCAAACAGCGCCTGGATTTCTGGCGCGACCTTGCGCAAATTATTCAGGAAAGCATCATCCGCCGTGGCCCAGTCAGTCGCGATCACACCATCGAAACGCTTGGTGATGAAGCCTGCTGCACGGCTGGCGATGTTGATGTACTTGCCGATCAGATCGGAATTGACGCGCGCGACAAAGTCATCCGGATTCATGTCCAGATCTTCGACCTTGGCATTCAGTTTGGCGGCGAAGTAATAACGCAGCCATTCCGGGTTCATGCCGATTTCGAGATAGCGCAGCGGTGAAATACCTGTGCCACGTGACTTCGACATTTTTTCGCCAGAGACAGTCACAAAGCCGTGTGCATACACATTGTCCGGTGTCTTATAACCAGAAAACTTCAGCATCGCTGGCCAGAACAGGGTATGGAAATACGTAATGTCCTTGCCGATGAAATGAATTTGTTCCGTCGTCGGGTCTGCCATGAAAGCATCGTAATCACGACCGGTCTTGCCGAAGTAATTCTTCAGCGACGCCAGGTAACCGACAGGCGCATCCAGCCAGACATAGAAATACTTGCCCGGTTGATCAGGAATCTCGATACCAAAATAAGGTGCGTCGCGACTGATATCCCAGTCGCCCAGACCGCCTTCGCCTTCCAGCCATTCTTTGCATTTGTTCGCTACTTCAGACTGCAGGCGGTTGTCTTTCAAGGCCCAGCCGCGCAAGAATTCCACGCATTTTTCATCTGACAGTTTGAAGAAGAAATGCTCTGACGATTTCATGATTGGTGTGGCACCGGTCAGGACCGAGTAAGGATTCTTCAATTCAGTCGGTGCATACACGGCGCTACAGACTTCACAGGAATCGCCATATTGGTCCTTGGCACCACATTTAGGGCATTCACCCTTGATGTAGCGATCAGGCAGGAACATGTTTTTGACCGGGTCAAAGAACTGTTCTATGGTTTTGCTGGTGATGAAGCCGGCCGATTTCAGCTTGCGGTAAATATCCTGTGACAACTGATGGTTTTCTTCACCATCGGTTGAATGCCAGTTGTCAAACTGGATATGAAAGCCGTCGAGGTATTGTTTACGCCCAGCCGCGATCTGCGCCACGAAAGCCTGTGGTGTGATACCGGCTTTTTCAGCCGCAATCATGATAGGTGCACCATGTGCATCATCCGCGCCGACGAAATGTACCTCGTTACCTGACATTCGCTGATGCCTTACCCAGATGTCAGCCTGGATATACTCCATGATGTGACCAAGGTGGAAAGGCGCATTCGCGTACGGCAGGGCAGTGGTAACAAACAGCTTACGGGTCATGGTTGATGCACTTTTTATGAACGGACAAGGGCATTATTCTAACAGCGAAAGCCCAAATTGAAGATGCTTTGCCCCTGGCTCTGGCATGAGAGCAGGGTTTTTATGTGTTTTTGCTAATTTTGTTGCTTGTCGCAGCCAGTTCAGACCACCCAGGCACCGTTGCTGTACACCACTTCTTCGTCCAGTCTTACGGCTTCGGTAACGGCAAACACGTCAACATGGTGCCTGCCTTCGCCGCGCTTGATATGTGGTTTTGCATAACTGCCATGCTTTGTTCCCAAGGACAAATGCACGCCGCACATGCGTTCGTAGGTGCCGATATCGCGTACGCTGCGGTCTTTGGAAAAGGCACGGTTCATGCCAAAACCCAGTTCACGCACCCAGATGACACCATCATCCTTACGGATATTCGCCAGTACCAGATCAAATTCAGGTGTGGAATCGTGGGTGTCAACGACCTGGCCTTTATCCACGACCAGGGTAATCGGCTGTGCCGGGCGGTTGACGGTAAAACTGGTATCGCCAAAGGCAAATATCCGCACCTGTCCATATACATCTTCGAGCACGACGGATTCTGTGAATACTTCACCGATAGGAAATTGCCCGCCGATATTTTTCATCTCGCGATAATCGCCGACATTCAGTTTGGCAGGCTCAAAGCGGCCGCTGAAAATCAGTTCGGCACCACCACTATCGACGATACCCTTGCTGGCATTGTCGATTTTTTGCTTGAGTGCATTGCCTGTACCGCGATAATAACTGGCATCATAAGCCAGCGATTCTATGTAATACAGTGCTTCCTGCCCCGACATGCGTGCCAGGTGGGGATGTTCTATGACTTTCAGGCTGCGCTTGAATAACTCTACCCGCAGCCGGTATGCCTCAAGGCGGAAATTGGTGGATTGAACCAGAATCGCCAGGTCATTGGCCGACAGGGCATTCAGGGTTTGCAAAATGTAATCGGGTGTTTCTTTATCAAAATCAATGAACTGTGCATGTGGCAGGCATAGCCTGTAGGCAGCAGTCAGCGTCATCGCCAGCTCGCAGTTACTGTCAAACACCAGCACAGCCCGCTGTTGCGCGGTATGCTCAAATGCCAGCAACAGGATATCGCTCAGGTGTTGCGCAGCGGTTTTGATGACGGCTTCGGGCAAGGCGCAAAAGCTGTCTGGAACTGTGGTTGCAGGCGTGGCAGACATTGCAGCTGTGGCGTTGGGGCTTACGGGGGAAATCATGGTTCTTTCTGCTAGGGTGGCTGGTACTGCAGCCGGAGGACTTTGTCCAAAACCCCTATTTTAAGGCTGTCTGCCCTGATATGCAGCTTTTCTCATGGAATAAGGCCGGGCGTTTGATTTTCAGCCGTGTTAGTTGCTATTGATTTAGCATTCCGGGCTTGCAGGTCTGCCAAAAGGCAATCCTGCCTGGTTTTTTGTCAGAAGCAATAAATAATCGCCAAATTGATTGATCGGGAAATGGTCCTGCCGGTGATGGTTTGCCATAGCAGGAATTGGATAGAAACCTCATATATTCAAGGCAGGCTGTAAAAATACGCCAGCTTGACGTTCGCAACTGATAGCGCTACCATTTTTATGTCAACTTTGTAATGCCTAGCTTCATTTTCAGCGCGGGTTGCCTGATGCCGGTGGGTTTAAGGCAGGTACTCCGGATTTCAACAATTTCTGTGAATGTAAAAACATGCCAGCACTTCGCTCTTCCCCATTATTGTTTCAAAGCTTGTTGTTGCTGGCGCTTGGTCTGGGCGCTGGAATGACAAAGCCAGTGCAGGCAGCACTGGCCACAGAGCCAGTCGTTGCACCTGCCCGCAGTACCTATGACTTCAATCCTGGCTGGAAATTATTTATTGGTGACGCATCCGGTGCGGCCAACCCGGCATTTGATGACGCCAGTTGGAAAGCCGTTACTTTGCCACGCGCCTGGAATGAAGACGATGCCTTTAAAAAAGATATCGTGGACCTGTCCACCGGTATTGCCTGGTATCGCAAGCGCTTCAGCTTGCCGGCGGGTGCCGTATCTGGCAAGGTGTTTCTCGAATTCGAAGGAGTTCGCCAGGCGGCAGAAGTGTTTGTGAATGGCAAATCCGTTGCCTTGCATGAAAATGGCGTCATGGCTTTTGGCGTCGATATCAGTGACGTCGTGACTACCGGTGAAAACACGATCGCCGTGCGCACCGACAATGCCTGGGAATACCGTGAAAAAGCCACTAACCAGCGCTACCAATGGTCCAGCAATAATTTCAATGCGAATTATGGCGGCATTCCCAAGAATATCCGCCTGCATCTGAGTGGTCGCCTGTACCAGACCCTGCCGCTGTATTCCAACCTGGGCACAACCGGCACCTATGTCTATGCGCAAGACTTTGATGTGCCGGGCAAGGCAGCGACGATTACTGCCGAATCCCAGGTCAGAAATGAAACAACTTCTGCCAGCAACGTGGTCTATGAAGTCGCTATCACTGATCTCGATGGCAAAAAGATCGCCACATTTGCCAGCCCGGCACAAACCATCGCCGCAGGCCAAACGGCGACAGTGAAAGCCAATGCACGTGTCAGTAAACTGAATTTCTGGAGCTGGGGTTACGGTTATCTGTACGATGTCAGCACAACGCTGAAAGTGAATGGCCGTGCAGTGGACACCGTACATACCCGCACCGGCTTTCGCAAAACCGAATTTGCGAATGGCATGATCAAACTGAATGACCGTGTATTGCAAATGCATGGCTATGCACAACGTACCTCGAATGAATGGCCTGCGGTCGGCATGTCGGTGCCACCCTGGTTAAGCGACTACAGCAACCGGCTGATGGTGGAAAGCAATGGCAACCTGGTGCGCTGGATGCATGTGACACCATGGAAGCAGGACGTAGAATCTGCCGACAGGGTAGGGCTGATACAGGCCATGCCAGCCGGTGATTCTGAAGCCGATGTTGAAGGCCGCCGCTGGGAACAAAGGGTGTTGCTGATGCGCGATGCCCTTATTTATAACCGCAATAATCCCAGCATTCTGTTTTACGAATCCGGCAACAAGGGTGTCAGTGAAGCCCATATGCGCGAGATGAAAGCCATCCGTGATCAGTATGATCCATATGGCGGACGTGCGGCCGGCAGCCGGGAAATGCTGAACAGCCAGGTGGCCGAATACGGTGGTGAAATGCTCTACATCAACAAGAGCGCCAGACTGCCATTCTGGGCCATGGAATATTCGCGTGATGAAGGCTTGCGTAAATACTGGGACAACTACACCGCGCCTTATCACAAGGATGGTGACGGCCCCCTGCACAAAGGGCAGGATGCCAGCATTTATAACCGCAACCAGGATTCCCACGCCATAGAAGATGTACAGCGCTGGTATGACTATTGGCGTGAACGTCCTGGCACTGGCAAGCGGGTCAGCAGTGGCGGTGTGAATATCGTTTTTTCTGACACCAATACCCATCATCGCGGCGCAGAAAATTATCGCCGCAGTGGCGAAGTGGATGCCATGCGCATACCCAAAGACGGTTTCTATGCGCATCAGGTCATCTGGGATGGCTGGGTGGATGTAGAACAGCCACGCATACATATTATTGGCCACTGGAATTACACACCAGCGACCACCAAGCCAATAACGGTGGTATCCAGTGCAGATGTAGTGGAACTGTTCCTGAATGGCACATCACTTGGCAAGGGCGAACAAAGCGCGCGCTTCCTGTTCAGCTTCAAGGATGTCAACTGGCAGGCTGGTGAATTGCGTGCTGTGGGCTATGCAGCCGACGGCAAGAAGCTTTGTGAAACAGTATTGAAAACAGCCGGTGAACCAGCAGCCTTGCGCCTGAGTGTCAAGTCTGCACCAGGTGGCTGGCGTGCAGATGGCGCTGATCTGGCGCTGGTGGAAGTCGAAGTGGTTGATGCAAATGGCCAGCGCAATCCTGTGGCATTGAACCTGGTTGATTTCAAACTGGATGGCCCGGCAGAATGGCGTGGCGGTATTGCCCAGGGTGAGAATAACTACATCCTGTCACCCAGTTTGCCGGTCGAGGGCGGTGTCAATCGCGTGCTGTTGCGCAGCACTACACAGGCTGGGAAAATACATCTGACAGCTACCGCTGCCGGTTTGAAATCAGCCAGCCTGGACATCACGTCAACACCAGTGAAAGTGGATTCCGGTCTGGGCTTGCAACTGGCCAGTGCGCAATTGCCTTCGTATTTGGAACGTGGACCAACACCGGCCACGGCGTCATTCAAACCATCGCGTCTGGCGATGGATATTGCAAAGGTAACAGCAGGTAGTAATGTCGATACTGCAGCCAGGTCATATGACGACGATGAAACCACGGCATGGCATAGCAGCAGCGTGCCGGGTGAAGCATGGATCGCGTATGAGCTGGCACGTCCTGCCACCTTGACCGAAGCGGTTTTCAAATTTACTGGCTGGCGTGAACGCAGTTACCCGATACGCATCAGTGTTGATGGCAAGCTGGTGTATGAAGGCTTGACACCGAAGAGCCTGGGTTATGTCAGTCTGCCTTTGAAACCTGTGCAGGGGCGGGTCGTCAAAGTGGAGTTGACCGGCATGGCTTCAGACAGTGACCGGGCATTCGCCATGCAGGAAGTCGCAAACCAGAATAATACGGATACTGGTGCCAAGGTGGTTGCCAAGGCAGCGCTGTCCATTATCGAGGCAGAATTCTATGAAGCGCTGCGCTGACTGATTAGGCACCAAGCACCTGATCTGAATCTGATGAAGTACTGATGTTGCAGCAAGGTTCAGATCAGGTGCTGTCCCGTTCCATGATGGAAAACCCGATATCCCGTATCGGGTCGCTGATCACTTTTCCGTCCGCACGCTGGATAATAAAATCCGCAGCGATGGCACCGATGGCGCTGCCATCAATTCTTACCGATGTCAGTGCCGGGTTCAGGTCACATGAAAAACTCAGGTCACCAAGCCCGATCACAGCCAGTTTTTCGGGCACAGCAATACCCATTGCCTGTGCTTCAGTCAGAACACCCAGCGCCAGCATGTCAGAGCTGCAAAATATGGCATCAATGGTGGGATGGTCCTGCAACAGGCTGCGCAAGCCGCTGCGTCCACTGCCCAGCGTGGTGGGGGCGGGGACGATACAGGTAGGAACTTCTGTGCTATCGGCATCCAACATGCCCAGGTTTTGTGCCGTATCAGAAAACGCCTTGTTGCGTCGCACCGCCCTGTCATCATTGGCACTGATGGTGGCGACTCTGCGGCGTCCACGCGCATGGAGAAATTCGGCGACTGCAATGCCGATTTTTTCATGAGAAAAGCCAACCAGCATATCGATGGGTGTCGATGTCAGATCCCAGGTTTCTACCACAGGTATGCCACTGACCTGCAGGCGCCGTTTGGCCAGTGCAGACCGCATGATGCCGGTCAGAACAACGCCATCCGGCCTGCGCCCGATAATCGCTTCCAGCAAGGCATCTTCACGCGAATCTTCATAGCCGGATTGTCCCAGCATGAGTTGGTATCCAGACGCGGCCAGGCTGGCTGTCAACGACTGCACCATTTCCAGAAAAACCGCACCGGTGATGGTGGGAACCACGGCTGCTACCAGTTTGCTCTTGGTGGAAGCCAGGCCACCAGCCAGCAAATTGGGTACATAGCCGGTTTTTTCCACCGCATCCCTCACCCTTTGCAGGACGGCAGGTGAAACCAGGTCGGGTGATTTCAATGCGCGTGATGCAGTGATCGGCGCAACGTCGGCAATCCTGGCGACATCACTCAGGGTCAGGCCGCCACTTTTGCGGCGGCTGCGTACAGCAGTGGTGCCTGGCGCTTCAGTAATTGACAGGGGCGTGGTAGTTTTTTTCATGGCCTGATTTTATCACTGAGCGCTGGCTTTGCTTCAAAAAACGGGCTTGTTCACCATCAGGAAATACACGCCTATCATGGCGATGAAGGCAGGGTAGCCCAGCCATTCCCAATATCTGGAATAACGCCAGAATACATCGGGCAGGTCAGTGTTATTTGCATCGGCAATTTCCAGCATGGCCTTCATGCGTATTTGCAGCCATACCACGGGCAACCAGCAGGCACCGGCAAACAGATACAGGACAAAAGACCACACGATCCACGGTGTGCTTAATGGCCAGCCTGCCATATGCACCATGGCAAAGCCGGTCAGTGGCTGGATAATCACGGCTGGTGTGGTAAAGCACCAGTCAGCCAGTACCACCAGGCGCGCAACCACCACCTGTGCCTTGAACTGCCTGCTGCGATTGGTAAAGAACATATAAAAGGCCGAACCAAAACCGGTACCAACCAGCAAAACCGAAGACAAAATATGCAATGTTTTAAGTAAGAGATAGGTGTTCATTGTGCGTCTCTTTGATGAGCAAATAAAAAAGCAAGCAAGGCCAGGATGGGCAGGTTTTTCAAAACCGGTCCAAACGGGTGTAAATAATATTCAGGCGAATAGATCGCGATGATGCAACTGTAGCCAACGATCAGGGCAATTTGCATCAGCCATAAAATGCGCCTCGGCCAGAACAGCGTTGCCAGACCCAGACATAAATCCAGGCTGGATGCCGCCATCAGCATGAACATGGCAGGCGCCCCACTCAGACCCAAAGGCTGCAATAAGGCCAGGCTACCCGAGATGGGGTAAATCCCGAAGGACAGCGCTGCTGTGACAAACCAGACCAGCGCGAGGACATAGCGAAACAATGGCAAACTCCATGCTGCAATGGCTGTACTTGCCAACATGTTTGCCGGTATGCCGGCAAACCAGTCTTCATGTGATATTGCTGGCCGATGCAGGTGCGCGGCAAATGGCTGCGCATCAGCGACATTGTCTTGTTCCAGCATATCCAGGCTGTCTGGTGTCAAGGTCGTTTGCGGCAAGAGAGTTGCAAGACGCGCGCTTACACGCATGACAGACATGGGGATGGGGAACATGGTTTGCGCCGGCATACCCATGGCCTGTCGATAAATTTCCAGCATGCGCCGGTAAGACATGGCTTGCGGGCCGACTGCATTCAACACCAGATTCGAGCGGGTTGCATTCGCCAGCCAGATATTGATGGCAGTACACAGGTCATCCATATGTACAGGTTGCACTTGCTGTTCACCGCGGCCAGGTAAGCCCAGTACCGGCAGACTGGCCAGAATACGGAATAACTGGCTGCTGCCTCCATCCACACCAACCACCAAAGAAGGGCGCAAGACCAGGTAAGTCAACCCGCTTTCCATCAGCATGTTGTCGGCAGCGCGTTTGCTTTGCATATAGCCAGTCATGATGTCAGGATGCTCTGCTTCTTGCCTGCCACCCAGCGCCGAGATTTGTACGACCGATTTCACACCGCATTTTTCTGCCGCCCTGAACAGGGCTACAGGCGCATCGCGATGTATTGCATCAAAGCGTAATCGGGATGTTTCATTCAGTATGCCTACTGCATTGATGACGACGTCGACTTGCCCCAACTGCCGCAGACGTGTTTCCCAGATGGCCGGGTCGGTATCGTGCGCATAGTCGATGGCGATTTCAGCAGGGCCAGTACCAGTTACAGCTTGCGGGCGACGCACACCGTGGCAGACTTCATGTCCTGCCTTTTGCAGAGCCAGGCTGATGTGGCGACCGATAAAACCTTGGGCACCGCAGATAAGAATTTTCATGATCTCGTCTTATTTAAGTGTGCATTTACCGGCCTTGCAAGCTCTGCTGCGTTTTTCAGCCCGCTTCGCGGCAATGCGTATGATGACATCCGCCAGTATTTCAGACACATGATGGCGGTTGCTTGCAAAATGTACATAAGCCCAATTGCATATGGGTTTGAGCAAAGGGAAATTGATCGCTGCCGTCAACCATCCCAAACCTGCTGCCTTGTAGGCAAGATGGATCGTTTCCACCCCGGTCACGATACTGCCATCGGGCCTGACACCATGGATGACACGCATGATTTCGCTGAGTGTCACCCCATATTTTCCAGCATCAAAACCAGGGGCAGATGCATCGACAAAAAGCAATCTGTTCAGATGATCCCGTTCACGCAAATTATCCATTTCCAGTTTACAGATGGGACAGGATTCGTCATACAGCAGTGTCAGTGGATAGTCGCTCACGTTGATTTCCTTTTATGCCTATATTGTACTGATTTTTATTTCTGACATTTCTGTTTAAAAAGAAATTTATTTTTAAAAAAAATGCCAGGGCATTTTTCTTTGTACTTATTTTTTGTTCTTATTCACTGCAACCATCCCTGCGTTTCAGAGACACTTACTTCTCATCCCCGCGCACAAATTTTTGTACTGCAGCACCCATCTTCAACAGCTTCATCAGGGTAGCTGGTTCCAGTCGCAACATTTCATCGGTCCAGGTGGTGACGGTCTTCATCAGGGCCAGGGTTTCGGCGATACGTAGTTGTGTTGCCTTGTCTTCCTGATCCAGATCGGGGCTGTCCAGACATTGTTGCAGGGTAGTGATAGTAGGGTTGAATTCCCTTTCCTTGCGTTCACGTACCACCGTGCGAAACAATTCCCAGACATCCAGTGAAGTTTCATAATGCGCCCGGCGGTCACCCATGACATGGGCCAGTTTCACCAGCTTCCAGTTTTGCAGCTCTTTCAGCGAATTCGATACATTCGACCTTGCCACACCCAGGGTGTCAGCAATTTCTTCTGCCTGCATGGGGCAACCCACGATATACAGCAAGGCATGGATCTGGCTGACCGTGCGATTGACGCCCCATAAGGTGCCCATTTCGCCCCAGTGCAGGATAAATTTTTGTTTGACAGGTGTAAGTTCCATATACATAGTGTAGGTAATTCTTTTATTTCAGTCAAGACAGAAATAAAAGAATGTTGAAAATGCCTGATCATGCTACTGTTTGACAGCAATTTATTCAGGGAGATATTGATGGATGGTATTAATGTAGTACTGGATTTCTGGTTTGGCCAGGATGTGGGCGGTGTCGTGGATGATGCCAGGACGGCGAAATCCCAGGCAAAACTGTGGTGGTCGAAGAGTGAAGCACTTGATACCTCAATAAGAGATCAATTTGCCGATCTGAATGCACAGGCTATGCGTGGTGAACTCGATGGCTGGCAACATACCGCCGAAGGGCGGCTGGCGCTGATCATTCTGTGTGATCAATTCCCCCGGAATATGTATAGAGCCACGCCGGAATCGTTTGCATGTGATGCCCGGGCCAGGGCATATACCGAAGCAGGCCTGACCGTGCAGGCAGATCGTCAGTTGCGCCCGATACAGAGGGTTTTCTTTTATCTGCCGCTGGAACATTCAGAAGCACTGGCAGATCAGGACAGGGCAGTGGCTCTGTATGATGCCCTGCGTAAGGATGTGCCAGAAACGCAGCATGAGATTTTTGAAGGCTATTATCAGTACGCGATACGGCATCGCGAAGTCATACAGCGGTTTGGCCGCTTCCCGCATCGTAATGCCATACTGGGGCGTACTTCAACGGCGGAAGAAGTACAGTTCCTGTCTTTGCCAGGGTCTTCGTTCTGAAACTTATGTGCCACACCCCTGCATGGGCAGGTGTGTGGCACATTATGCTTAAGCCGCAGTTTTTGATTTGCGTGTCAGGAAAACCAGTGCTGCTGCCACCATGGAAGCCGCTGCCAGGCCATACAAGCCACCCTGGATGGAACCTGTTCTTTGTTCCAGGAAACCGAAAGTGGCAGGTGCCACGAATCCACCCAGATTACCTAATGAATTGATCAACGCGATCACGGCAGCGGCGATGCGGCTGTCCAGATAAGCCTGTGGTATCGGCCAGAAAAGCGATGATGCTGCCTTGAAACCTATGCCTGCGAAACAGATCGCAACAAACGCAAACACCGGGCCACCCACGGTGGATGCCAACATGCCGCCGGCAGCGATGGTCAATGCAATTGCCACCCACATCTGCTGATGCCTGAAGCGCAGTGCCAGCGCAGCAAACATATACATGGCGGCAATTGAAATCAGCCAGGGTATCGAGTTGAACAATCCAACCTGGAAGTCAGTGAAGTGGCCCATCTTCTTGATGATGCTGGGCAGCCAGAACGTAGCACCGTAGATGGTCAGCTGGATCGCAAAATAGATAAAGCAAAACAGAGCAATGCGGCTGTCGCGCAACAGACTGAACGCACTGACATGTCCGGGTTTGTTGGCATCGCGTTCTTTTTGCTCGGCAGCGATGACGGCGGTAAGCTCATTCCGTTCTTCGTCAGTCAGCCATTTGGCGTCACGTGGATGAGAATCCAGACAAAACCAGACGACAAAGCAGAGTGCGATGGAAGCCAGTCCCTCGATGATAAACATCCATTGCCAGCCGTGGAAACCACCGCCTTCAATCTGCAACAGCGCGCCTGACAGCGGGCCGGACAATACCGATGCCAGTGCCGAACCACTGAGGAAAATCGCCATTGCCTTGCCGCGCTCACGGTTCGGCAGCCATTGCGTGAAATAGTAGACCGCACCCGGAAAGAAACCCGCTTCAGCCACACCCAGCAGGAAGCGCATCACGTAGAACGAGGTTTCGCCCTGCACAAAGGCCATGCCGGTGGCAACCACGCCCCAGCTTGCCATGATGCGCGTCAGCCAGGCTTTGGCACCAAAGCGCTGTTGCAGGATGTTGGAAGGTACTTCAAACAATGCATAAGCCAGGAAGAAGATGCCAGCTCCAAAACCAAAAGCGGCGGCACCGATACCCAGATCTTTTTCCAGATGGCTGCGCACAAAACCGATGTTGACGCGGTCTATGTAATTGGCGATGAACATCACCACGAATAGTGGCAGGATGCGCCATTTGACTTTGCTGACTGCCTGGTCAAGTACACTGGAAGCGGGCACGGCCATAGGGGCCGTTGTAGATACGGTATTCATACTGCTGTCTCCTAGATGTTGTTGGGACCTACGCAAAACCGCCCCAGCTGCGTTGCAGCTCCTTGCTGGGACGATTTTGCATAAGTTCCGATTATTTTTTTATCTGACCAGGCAAGGCATTTTGTTATTGAATTTCCAGCCTGGAATCAGATATTGCATGGCTACCGCATCGTCACGTGCCCCCAGGCCCATGCCCAGGTAGAGTTGATGTGCCGCCTCGACGGCGTCCAGATCAAGCTCTATGCCCAGGCCGGGTTTATCTGGCACCTGTACCATGCCGCCTTTGATTTTTAATGGGTCTTTGGTCAGGAACTGACCATCCTGCCAGATCCAGTGGGTATCAATTGCCGTGATTTTGCCCGGTGCTGCGGCTGCCACATGGGTGAACATGGCAAGCGAAATATCGAAGTGATTATTCGAATGCGAGCCCCAGGTCAGGTCCCATTCATGGCACATCTGCGCTACACGCACTGAGCCTTGCATGGTCCAGAAATGTGGGTCTGCCAGCGGGATGTCGACTGACTGCAGGGCAATTGCATGGCGCATTTCGCGCCAGTCGGTGGCGATCATATTGGTGGCCGTCAGTAAACCGGTGGCACGACGGAATTCTGCCATCACCTCACGCCCTGAATAACCATTCTCGGCACCGCAAGGGTCTTCTGCATAGGCCAGCACATCATGCTTATCGCGGCACAGGCGTATGGCATCTTTCAGTAACCAGCCGCCGTTCGGGTCCAGTGTGATACGTGCATCAGGAAAGCGTTCGGCCAGTGCTGTCACGGCTTCCATTTCTGCCTCACCGCTGAACACGCCGCCCTTTAATTTGAAATCGTTGAAGCCGTAACGTTCATAGGTCGCTTCAGCCAGACGCACGATGGCTTCTGGTGTCAGGGCAGCCTCGTGGCGAAGGCGTGCCCAGTCATCTTCGGCGTCGGTGGGTACTGTCGCATAAGGCAAATCAGTGACTTTGCTGTCACCGATATAGAACAGGTAGCCCAGCATCTCGACGGCAGTGCGTTGTTGTCCTTCTCCCAGCAAGGCGGCGACCGGCACACCGAGAAACTGGCCCATCAGATCAAGCAGTGCGGCTTCCAGCGCAGTGATGGCATGCACCGCAATGCGCAGGTCAAAGGTCTGCAGGCCACGTCCGCCAGCATCGCGGTCAGCAAAGGCGGTGCGTGCCTGGTTCAGTATGGCGTTGTACTGGCCTATGGGTTTGCCGATCAGCAGATCGCGTGCATCTTCCAGCGTCTGCCGTATCTTTTCACCCCCCGGTACCTCGCCAACGCCGGTACGGCCTGCGCTGTCGGTCAGGATCACGATATTGCGGGTGAAGTAAGGGCCGTGTGCACCGCTCAGATTAAGCAACATGCTGTCGCGGCCAGCGACAGGCACGACACGCATGTTAACGACGCGGGGAGTATCGCCATAAGCGAGGGGGGAATGTTCAATTGACATTGTGGTTTCCTGTTACCTGAAAAAATTGCCAAATGTTAGGCTTGTTATTCTCAATGGTAGCGCTGTCATTTGGAAAGATCAATCATTATTTTGTTAAAAAATGAGCGGGAATGTCACTTTGCAAAAAACAGCACCTGTTAGCCTTTGACGGTCTTTGCAAGGAGGTAGCCATGGCTTGGTTAGCCGTTGCCCGGATTCACTTCTAGATAAATATGGATAGCGGTACCATTCTTGCCTTGGAAAGCTGCCGGTCATTGCAGGTTTGTCGGTCGTCGGCTCAGCAAGCAGCTTGTCAAATACTCGTTCCGGGCTTATTTATTACATCAATACTTGTCAATTAGTTCAGATGCCTGTGGGATTCTGTGATTAAATAAGATTGTTTTTTACTTATGCAAATACGACATTGCTGATCATGGCGTGCTGCATGCTTACCGGAGTAAGGATTCATGTCGATACAAGAAACCACGCCAGGCGTCGTGTTTGCCACTGAACATACCACTGAACATACAGCTGAATATAGCGCTGAAGTCGCCAGCTTTACCGGCCACGTAGTACAGGCTGCTACCGGCATACCTCTGTTTATTGGCTACACACAGACTGCCACTGCGGATGGGAAAAGCGTCGTGGGTCAGCCTATTTCCATCACTTCGCTGGAAGAATATGCGCGCATATTTGGCGGAGCCGCACAGGTTGAATATGACTATGTCAGCCTGACTCAGGCATATCCTCCTTATGCTGTGAACGCAGCTACGCCAGCTTTTTTGCTGTATCCGGGTTTGCAGATGTTTTTCAGCAATGGCGGTGGCACTTGCTACGTCCTTTCTCTGGGTACTTATGCCGGTGTGATCAGTAATGGAAGTGTTTTTTCAAAAGATGCATATACCGCAGCACTTGCCGGGCTGGCAGGCTTGCCTGAACCGGATACCCTGGTCTTGCCGGACGCCGTGTACCTGGCGCTGGATGACTGGGCGAGTGTGTCACAGACTGCCTTGAGACTATGTAGTGAAACGCAGAACCTGGTGTATATCCTGGATGTGCTGAACGGTTATTTACCTTCTGACGGCAGCAGCAAAGACCCGATCACGGGTGGCACCGGTAATGGCGGATTTTATAAAGTGGCAGGCCTGGGGGAAGACTTTAACCAGTACGGCGTCAGTTATTATCCATGGCTTAACACCAATGTAGTGAGTGTCAGTGCCATTGACTATACCTGGATATCGGCAGCCAGCCTGCCGCAATTCAGTGCTGACCTGGCTACCGAAGCGCTGGAGCTGTTTGCGTTGCAGCCGGCAGATAAATTGCAGACATATCTGACTACCCTGGTTGACACCTTGACCCAGGCCGCCGATCCGGCTACGGTCAGGCAGCGCCATCTAGGCCTGCAGGCGGCGTCACCCCTGTACCGGCAAACCATGCAAAATCTGGCAACCAGCGTCAATCTGCTGCCACCTTCATCTGCCATGGCAGGTGTGTATACGCGTAATGATGCCACCAGTGGGGTTTTTCATGCGCCGGCGAATACATCCATCATTGATGCGGTTTCGCCTGCTGTAATGCTTGATGATAGCCAGCAAGCGAAAATAAACGTGCCGTTGAATGGCCTTGCTGTAAATGCGATTCGTGTTTTCCCGAATTTTGGTATGCTGATCTGGGGTGCGCGCACTATGGCTGGCAATAGTGATGACTGGCGTTATGTGAATTTCAAGCGCATCGTCATCATGCTGGATAAATCCATCAGAACGGCATTGAAATCCTATGCGTTCTCTGCAAATGATAATTCGACCTGGTCTGCCGTGACTGCCAGTATCAACAGTTTCCTGACTGCGCAATGGAAGGCTGGCTGCCTCGTGGGGTCTTCACCTGCTGAAGCATTTGGTGTCATTATGGGGATGGGCAGCAGCATGACAGCTGAAGACATACTACAGGGCATGATGCGTGTATCAATAAAGGTAGCCTTGACTATGCCAGCTGAATTTATCATTCTGGAGTATGAGCAGCAAGTGCTGGTCCCGGCTTAGTGGCTTGGTCATCAGCCCCGGTTTGTTGCGGGCTGATGATCAATGCAGCATGGCTTTAATCGTAACCAAAGGTCGCTGTACCCTTGCTCAGGTTGCGGGGTGCCGGTGGTGCCTTGGGTACGAAATTGAACTGGAACTTGATATTGCTGGGACCATCGCTGGCCACCTGCACCGTTTGCGTCAGGGGTTCGCCCAGCATATTGGGTGCCCATGCCTTGACTTCATACTTGCCTGCCGGCAAATTGTTGATGACGGCACTGCCTGATGCATCCGTTTTGGCGAAATACGGCGTATCGACGACATAAATAAAACCGCGCATCCAGTCATGGAAATGACAGACCAGCGCCACTTCGCCAGCTTTGTCGAAAAGGATGGGGGCAGGCTCTTCTTTTTTGCTGTTCACGCGCAGTTCAAAGGTTTTTGCCGGCGAAAATGATTTCAGGTGATGTTCGTGATTATCCTTGTTGGGGAAGCGTATCAGGCTACCGCTGCGTACCACCGTCAGGAAAGGGCTGAACGCATAATTTTCTTGTGCAACGATGCTGGTGTCACCAGCTTTTTTGGCAGGCACCGGGGTATCCAGTGGCGTTGCAAACAGGACGGCGTTGGCGACGGACTGTGTATTCTTGTCAGTCAAGTGTCCCACCAGCAGGCCGGCGTGGGCCGTCAGGGAACAACTGAGCAATCCCAGCGCAGATAACAACAGACAGAACTTGTTGCGGGATGGGTGTGCGGCTCTTGCTTGCATCAATATCTCCTGATTTTCTTGTGAAAAAACAAAATAGTAGCGAACTCATTATGCTTGAACTTGATCCTGCGGGGAAGCTTGCGCCGTTTCAATATGCCCACTTACAACAAGCCTGTATGCAGCTATGGCAGCCCTGGCGCGCAAATTGCGCTAGACTTGCGGGATATCTATGGAGAATTGCATGAGTATTACAGTTGATGACATAAAAGCCGTATTGGCAAAAGTGATAGACCCGAACACAAATAAAGACCTGATTGCGAGTAAATCTGCAAAAAATATCAAGATAGAAGGCGCCGACATCAGTCTCGATGTTGAGCTTGGCTATCCCGCCAAAAGTCAGTTCGAATTGATACATGCTGCCGTTGTGGCAGCCCTTGCGGCGTTGCCTGGCGTCGGCAAGCTTGCCGTTAATGTGACTTCAAAAATCGTTGCCCACTCCGTACAGCGCGGCATCAAGCTGATGCCGAATGTGAAGAATATTATTGCAGTCGCATCCGGCAAGGGCGGTGTCGGTAAATCGACTACCGCAGTCAATCTTGCCCTGGCGCTGGCTGCCGAAGGCGCGTCAGTAGGTATTCTGGATGCCGATATTTATGGCCCTTCACAACCGATGATGATGGGTATTTCTGGTCGCCCTGAAACCGTCGATGGCAAAACCATGGAACCGCTGGAAAATCACGGCCTGCAGGTATCGTCCATCGGTTTCATGATCGATCCGGATGAACCCATGGTCTGGCGTGGCCCCATCGTCACCCAGGCCTTGCAACAATTGCTGGAGCAGACCAACTGGCGCGATCTCGATTATCTGATCGTCGACATGCCGCCAGGTACGGGTGACGTGCAACTGACCCTGTCGCAAAAAGTACCGGTCACCGGTGCTGTGATCGTCACCACGCCGCAAGACATTGCCTTGCTGGATGCACGCAAGGGCTTGAAGATGTTTGAAAAAGTCGGCATTCCTATCCTGGGCATCGTCGAGAACATGAGCATACATATCTGCTCGAATTGCGGCCATGCCGAACATATCTTTGGTGAAGGTGGCGGCCAGAAAATGTGCGCAGACTTTGGCGTTGATTTTCTCGGTGGACTGCCTTTGACGATGGCGATACGCCAGCAAGCTGATTCAGGTACGCCAACAGTGATTGCTGAGCCTGAAGGGCAAATCGCCGGTCTGTATAAAGACATCGCCCGCAAAGTCGCCATCAAGGTTGCTGAAAAAGCCAAGGACATGACAAGCAAATTCCCCACCATCACCATACAAAATACTTGAGGCGCATCTGAGTATGGATCACCTGAGCGCGGATCAGCAGGCCGATTATGGGTATATGCAACAGGCGCTGGTGCTGGCTGGCCGCGCTACCATAGAAACTTCGCCCAATCCCAAAGTGGGTTGCGTGATTGTGCGCGATGCCCAGGTGTTGGGGCAGGGCTGGACCCAGCCCGTCGGGCAGGCGCATGCAGAAGTGCAGGCCCTGCGTGATGCCGCCGCAAATGGCCAGGACGTGCGAGGTGCCACTGCCTATGTCACGCTGGAACCATGCAGCCATTTTGGCCGCACGCCACCTTGCGCGAATGGTTTGCGCGATGCAGGTATTGCACGCGTGGTGGCTGCCATGCAGGATGCCAATCCGCAAGTGGCAGGGCGCGGTTTAAGTATCTTGCGGGAAGCAGGTGTGGTCGTGGAATGTGATTTGTTTCCTGATCTTGCCTTGCAGGCGCGTGAATTGAATATAGGTTTTTTCCAGCGCATGGAAACTGGCAAGCCCTGGGTCAGGATGAAAGTTGCTGGTAGCCTGGATGGCTTCACGGCTTTGCCAAACGGCCAAAGCCAGTGGATCACCGGACCAGCAGCAAGGCAGGACGGTCATCAATGGCGGGCGAGGGCAGATGCCATTTTGACTGGCATAGGCACGGTGCTGGCAGATGATCCCATGCTGAATGTGCGGGGTGTGAACACGCCACGTCAGCCGCAAAAAATTATCGTCGATTCGCAGTTACGCATCTCGCCACAAGCTAAAGTTTTGCAAGGCGGTGCCTTGATCGTATGTGCTGTGCCAAATGCTAAAAAGCAGGCGCAACTGGAACAGGCGGGGGTAGAGGTAATCTGCTTGCCAGATTCGAATCAGCAAATTGATTTGTCAGTCCTGATGCAAGAACTGGGTCGCAGGCAAATCAATGAATTGCATGTGGAGGCGGGGGCAACACTGAATGGCGCATTGATGCAGCAAAGTTGCGTCAATGAATTATTGTTGTATCTGGCACCCAAGCTCCTGGGTAGTGGAGCTGGTTTATTTCATTTACCTGAATTGACCCATGTAGATCAGGCCAGGGTTTTGCAGTTTCATGAAGTCAGCCTGGTGGGCAATGATGTGCGGGTACTGGCTCGTTTCAGGTAAATCTGAATAGCTGGTCGGCACAGAAAAGAAAAAAGGATCGTTGAATAATCAACGATCCTTTTTAACTGGTCGGAGTACAAGGATTCGAACCTTGGACCCCCTGCTCCCAAAGCAGGTGCGCTACCGGGCTGCGCTACACTCCGAAAAACTGGTCTGTCATTTTTTATTTCAGGCTATTCAACTTGAAATAGCCAAGATTTGAATCTACTGAAATAAAAGGGACCGTCTGTGACGATCCCTAGAATCTGGTCGGAGTACAAGGATTCGAACCTTGGACCCCCTGCTCCCAAAGCAGGTGCGCTACCGGGCTGCGCTACACTCCGAAGACCGCAATATTACCGCTTCAGAGGCTTGCTGTCAACTCGTTTGCCAGTGTCGCCCTCTATGACAGGCATTCGGCAGGCATTCATAATGATTTCTTACTTTCAAAATAACGTTGCTGGCCCGTCAATGGATCATCAAAACAGATGGATTTAGCCAGAAGTTGCAAAGGCGCAGAAAAATCATCCGCCTTGCAGGGCAGGGCAACGGGATAGAAGGCATCATTCAGTATGGGCGCACCCAGGCTGCTCATATGCAGGCGCAATTGGTGTTTTCTACCTGTCATGGGTTGTAATTGATAAAGGCTATGTTCGCCGCGTCTTTCCTTGATATTGATCAGGGTTTCTGAGTTTGGACTGCCTTCTGCTTCGCGCATGACGAAAAACTTTTCTGCTTCTTCCATGCGGCTGTAATGACGCAACGGGAATGTCAGTTCAGGTAAATGGGCAGCAACGGCATGGTAAGTCTTTGCCATGCTTTTGCTCTGGAACAAAGATTGGTATTGGCCGCGTGTTACCGGATTATGTGAAAACAGCATTACTCCTGCTGTTTCCCGGTCCAGCCTGTGTATGGGGCTGAGATCCATCAGTCCGGTGCTTTTCTTCAGCCTGACCAGCAGGGTTTCCTGTAGAAACCGTCCAGACGGAATCACAGGCAGAAAATGTGGCTTGTCCACCACCAGCAAATGCGCATCCTGGAACAGGATGTCTTCATAAAACGGGATATGGGTTTCATGTTCCAGTTCGCGGTAGTAAAAAATACACATGCCACGTTTGACGCTGCTGCCTGCATGCAAGACTGTACCGTGCTGATCGGCGACTTCGTGTTTTTCCAGGCGTGCCTGCCAGGTGCTGGCGGTAATATCGGGAAAGTACGCTTGCAAAAAATGGAAGACATTGTCCCAATGGCCTTCAGGTATCCAGATATAGCTGGGCGCGATGCCATCGCGTACGGGAAGTGGGGCGTGCATGAGGGTGATCTACTCTTAAACGGACTGATTTTCAGCGCCATACTACCACGCAGGCAGTCTGCCACTCTGGCAGCGGGCTTGATTCCAGCAATAGGCAATGTCGAAAGCTATCCGTCCCCGATGTTAAAACGGTAAAATGCTGGTTTTAACCATTAAAGCGTCTTGCCTGCCTGTCTTCAATTGGCGGTGGGATGCATGCTAGTGATCTCATGACTGTACGCACCCGTTTTGCTCCCAGCCCTACCGGCTATCTTCATGTTGGCGGCGCCCGCACTGCCTTGTTCAGCTGGGCATTTGCCCGTCATTTCGGTGGCACTTTTGTGTTGCGTATTGAAGATACGGATCTTGAACGCTCCACCCCGGAAGCCGTGCAGGCAATTCTGGATGGCATGAACTGGCTGGGCCTGCAGCATGATGAAGGTCCGTTCTACCAGATGAAGCGTATGGACAGATACAGTGAAGTCCTGGCCGACATGCTGGTCAAAGGTACGGCGTACCACTGCTATTCGTCGCCAGAAGAAGTCGAAGCCATGCGTGAACGTCAGCGTGCTGCCGGCGACAAACCGCGCTATGACGGTACCTGGCGTCCAGAAGCTGGCAAAACCCTGCCAGCAATACCGGCTGACCGCAAACCCGTCATCCGCTTTAAAAACCCGCTGGATGGCGAAGTCAGCTGGCTGGATGTCGTCAAAGGACAAATCACCATCGCCAATCGCGAGCTCGATGACCTGGTCATTGCCCGTCCAGATGGCACGCCAACTTATAACTTCTGCGTCGCTGTCGATGACTGGGACATGCAGATCACTCACGTTATCCGTGGTGACGATCATGTCAATAACACACCGCGCCAGATCAATATTCTCAATGCGCTGGGCGCGACCCTGCCGCATTATGGTCATCTGCCGATGATCCTGGGGGCGGATGGACAAAAGCTGTCCAAACGTCATGGCGCTGTCAGTGTGATGGATTATCCACTGCAAGGCTATCTGCCTGAAGCCATGTTGAACTACCTGGCGCGTCTGGGCTGGAGTCATGGTGATGACGAAATCTTTTCCATGGAGCAGATGTGCAGCTGGTTCGATTTAAATCATTTGTCTGGTTCTGCTGCCCAGTTCAATCCTGAAAAACTTGCCTGGGTCAATAATCATTACATCAAGGCAGCCGACAATCAGCGTCTGGCTGATTTGATCAAGCCGCAAATGCTGAATGACGGTGCACAGTTCGACAATGCGCCGCCATTGACAGCGGTGATCGCACTCTTGAAAGAACGTGCCAATACCACATTAGAACTGGGGCAGGCAGCCATGCTGTTTTATCGTCAGCCAGCCGCAGACCCGGCACTGATGACACAGCACGTGACAGAAGCCGTATTGCCCGCCTTGCGTCAATACGCTGAACTGTGCAAAACCGTAGAGTGGAATAAGGCGGCCCTGTCTGCCGCCATGAAACAAACCCTGGCTGATTTCTCGTTGAAGATGCCGCAACTGGCCATGCCTTTGCGCTTGCTGCTGACAGGTCAATTGCAAACACCATCCATTGACGCGGTGATAGAGCTGTTTGGCCGTGAAGTTGTTTTGCAGCGTTTAAGCCTTATTGCAGTTTAGTGAGGGTGGGGGGCTTTACATCTTATGAAGCTTCCCCTATAATCTCGTTTCTGTTCTGCAGCGTCGGGGGTATAGCTCAGCTGGGAGAGCGCTTGCATGGCATGCAAGAGGTCAGCGGTTCGATCCCGCTTACCTCCACCAAAAGATGCGCAGCAGCAGAACATAACTTGTTGTCCCCATCGTCTAGAGGCCTAGGACATCACCCTTTCACGGTGAGTACAGGGGTTCGAATCCCCTTGGGGACGCCAATCAACTTCATCAAGTTCATTGTGGACAACAAGTTAAGGTCAGTAATACGGACAGATTTTGTCCCCATCGTCTAGAGGCCTAGGACATCACCCTTTCACGGTGAGTACAGGGGTTCGAATCCCCTTGGGGACGCCAGTAAGCTCTTTTGAAGAGAATAAAAAGCCTTGAGAAATCAAGGCTTTTTGCTTTTCTGCTGCAGATTTTATTTGTGCCGGATTATGTCCGTAAAATCCACTTTCCGTTCAGTCCATGCCAGAACAGAAAGCAGTTAGTTACAGCGCAGCTTATTTCTTGGTTTGATAAATCTTGTCGAACTCACCGCCATCATCAAAGTGTTTTTTCTGTGCCTGTTTCCAGCCACCGAATACCTCATCCACGGTGAACAGACTCACAGGCTTGAACGACGCTGCATATTTTTTTGCTGCGATTTCTGAACGTGGACGCAGATAATGTTTGGCGATCAGGTCCTGGCCGGCTTCGGTGTACAGGAATTGCAAATAGCCGGTAGCGATTTTGCGCGTGCCCAGTTTGTCAGCCACCTTGTCTACTACGGCGACCGGGGATTCTGCCAGGATGGAAATCTTGGGATACACCACTTCAAAATTGTCACCAAATTCCTGACGTACCAGTTGCACTTCATTTTCAAAGGTTACCAGTACATCGCCGATTTCACGCTGTGTAAAGGTGGTGGTGGCGCCGCGTCCACCGCCATCAAGTACCGGCACATTCTTGAATAAATTTTCCACCAGTTGTCGGGCTTGTGCTTCGGTGCCGCCATTTTTAATCACGGATCCCCATGCGGCAAGATAGCTGTAGCGGCCATTGCCGGATGTCTTGGGGTTGGGGATGATGACTTTCAGGCCAGGCTTGCCAAGGTCATCCCAGTTGGCGATATGTTTGGGGTTACCCTTGCGTGTCAGGAACACCATGGTGGAATAAAAAGGCGCAGCATTGTTCGGGAATTGTTTGGCCCAGTCTTGCGGCAGCAAACCCTTGTCTGCCAGGATATCAATATCATTTGCCTGATTCATGGTAACGACCGAAGCTTCCAGTCCGTCGATCACAGAGCGTGCCTGTTTGCTGGAGCCACCATGTGACTGATTGACACTGACGGTTTCGCCGGTTTTCTTTTTCCAGTCGGCGACAAAGGCCGGATTGATATCCTTGAACAATTCCCTGGTGACGTCATACGAAGCGTTCAGGATGCTATTGGCTGCCTGTGCCGATGTATAGGTGGCAAACAGACCTATGCCTGCAATCAGCAGGGCAACGCTGATGCTTTTGCGGCGCAGACTCTGCCGTTTTTCGATGAGTTGCTGGATATGCTTGATTCTTGTCATGTATTACTCCTGTATTTTTGCCAGTGTTGGGGTAGTCCCATCTTGCGCAAAAATGACGGCCTTGGGAACGATGATATTTCTGTTTGCTTATTTGAAAAATGTATATCAAGTGCCCTTGTTGGCCTCTGGCAAGCATAAACCGCATAAGCTTGCGCAAAATCAGTCTGGCAGAGCAACATGTTGTTGGTGCAAAGCGGCGCTTAATTTTGTTACACTGATTGCTTGATATATTTATTCCTGGTCAAATCCTATGAAGATGATCCCCTCCCTGATGGCAGCTTTGCTGGCTACCAGCTTTGCAAGTCTGCCCGTATTGGCGGCAGACGCCAAGGCATCCGCATCTGCGCATGCTGCACAAAATGGTATTGATTGGCGCAAAGACAATAATGTTGATGCGGCCTTTGCCCAGGCCAAGGCAAGCAACAAACCCCTGTTCCTGTACTGGGGTGCGATCTGGTGCCCGCCTTGTAACCAGGTCAAGGCGACCATCTTCAACCGTCAGGAATTTATCGACAAATCGCGTCATTTCATCCCCGTCTATCTGGATGGGGATACGCCGGGGGCACAAAAATTTGCGGCGCAATTCAAGGTGCGTGGTTACCCGACCATGATTCTTTTCAAGCCGGATGGAACAGAAATCACCCGCCTGCCAGGCGAGGTGGATTCAGAACGTTACTTGCAGGTATTGACGCTGGCCCTGAACACCAGTCTGTCGGTGCAAGACACCTTGAAGCTGGCACTGGCTGGTGGCAAAACTTTGAAAAATGAAGACTGGAGCCTGCTCGCAGATTATTCATGGGATGACCCTGAACAGAAACTGATCGCTGGTAAAGACCTGCCCGCTACTTTGCTGAAACTGTCTGAATTGAGCCCTGCCGGTCTGCATGCGACACGCTTGTATCTGCGTGGCATTTATGCGGCGGCCACGGCCAAGCCTGGTCAGGCTCTGCCAGCGATAGACAAGGCACAGGCTAGCGAGAAAATCCTGAAAGCCATTTCAGATGCCAACACAGCGCGCGACAATATGGATTTGTTGTCCTATGGGGCAGGGGAAGTAACTGAATTTCTGACCACGGTCAAATCAGATTCACGCAACAAGCTGGTACGCGCCTGGAATGTAGCGCTGGTCAAACTGGCCGATGATGCGACGCTGTCCAAGACCGACCGGCTGGGCGCTGTCGGTGCCCAGGTGGCCCTGGCCAGTCTGGACAATGCCAAGCCAGAGGCAGCTTTGCAAAAGGATGTACAAAAGCGTGTGGGCCTGATCGAACAGGCGACTACCGATGCCTATGAGCGTCAGTCCGTGGTCAATGCAGCTGCTCACGCACTGGGGGATGCCGGTTTGCTGGACGATGCTGATGCCTTACTGAAGGCCGAACTCAAGCGTTCCCATTCGCCTTACTATTTCATGTCCACCCTGGGTTCGAATGCAAAAAAACGCGGCGACAAGGTGGCGGCAGCAAACTGGTATGAGCAGGCGTATGACGCTGCCAAAGGCCCGGCCACCCGCTTGCAATGGGGTTCCAACTACGTCAGCAATCTGGTGGATCTGGCACCGAATGATGATGCGCGTATAACCAAGGCTGTACAAAGCGTATTTGGTGAAGCAGCGAAAGTGGACAATGCCTTCTATGAGCGCAATCGTGCTTATCTGGAAAAGATGGGTAAGAAACTCATAGACTGGAATAAAGAGGGCAAGCATCAGGTCGCCTACCAGAAAGCTCGCACGCAACTCGATGGTATCTGCGGCAAGCTGCCCGCGACTGATCCGCAAAAGGCAGTGTGTCAGGGCGTATTACTGAAATCCTGATCGCTTACTAATTCAGTTCAGGTAACGGAACTTGAATTGGACTGGAATAAAAAAATCCCGCGACAGCAATCGCGGGATTTCTTATTTGTGACTGGATATTAAAGCGCGATCAGTCATGCTTGATTAGTCAGGTTTGAATTGGTGCGCAAAAGTAAACTCATCCGCCCTGGCCTTGTAATGCAGGCCCTTGCGCAAAGCCCAACTGGCGTATTGATGGTGCAGCGGGATCACGGCATAGTCTTGCAAGGCGATGGCTGCCGCTTTTTTGGCAAAGGCTTCATGCTTGTCGGCTTCAACGGCTGCCAGCGATGACTCTATCGCTTCATCCAGCGCACGATTGCTGTATTTGCCCCAGTTCCAGCTACCCCAGCCGTTTTCGGCATTGGTCGTGCCCAAAATGGTACGCAGCGCGAAATCACCGGCCAGCGAACCCCAGCCCAGCAGGGCCATGCTGTAATCACCCTTGGCCGCTTTCGGGAAATACACTGCCAGTGGTTGTGTCTCTACCTTGGCCTGTATGCCGACCTTGCTCAGAAATTGCGCTACCGTCTGCACGATCTGTTCATCATTGATATAGCGGTTATTCGGCCCGTGCAGGGTGATGGCAAAGCCATTTGGATAGCCAGCCTCAGCCAGCAATTTCTTTGCACCTTCCGGGTCATAGGCTTCGACCTTCAAACTGTCGTTATAGCCAAACACACCGGGGGCGACCAGGTTGGATGCTGGTACAGCCAATCCTTCGAGTATGCGTTCAGTCAATGCGTTGCGGTTGATGGCCTTGGCGATCGCCTTGCGCACGCGTATATCCTTCAGCGGATTGGTCGCCAGCGGTTTGCCAGCCTTGTCGGTAATGTAAGGCGATACTCTGGATTGGTGGTCCAGTTGCCAGAACACGGTACGCCAGGAAATCTTTTGTTCCAGTTTGAATTTTGGATTGCTCTTCAGTTTGCTCAAATCTGCCGGAGGTATGCTTTCTATGACATCGACATCGCCAGACAACAGGGCTGCCATGCGCGGTGCGCCTGCGCTGATGATGCGGAAAGTGACTTTGTCCCAGGCTGATTTTTCACCCCAGTAGGCATCATTTTTTGTCAGTTCTACGGCATCGCCACGTTTGAAGCTGGCGAACTTGTAGGGGCCGGTACCGATGGCTGCCTTGCCGCTGTTGAAATCGTCAGTGCTGGCCTGCAACGTGGCTTTCTTTGAAACGATGAAGATGGAACTCATGTCCAGCGGTAGCGGACCATAAGCTGTTGCTGTCTTCAGGCGCAGCGTGTACGGGTCAACAATTTGCTTGCCGACAATCTGCTTGGTGAAGCTGGTATAGGGGCCGGGGCTATTCTTTATCTGCGCTGGCCGGTCGAGAGAAAACACGACATCCTCTGCCGTCATCTCGCTGCCATCATGAAATTTTACGCCGTGGCGTAATTTGAATTCCCAGGTGGTGGGTTTGATGGCCTTCCAGGACAAGGCCAGTCCAGGTGCGATACGACCGTCAGAATCGACGCTGACCAATGCTTCAAACAGATGCGAAGCCATGGCATTGTTGGGGCCACTGTTGAAATAATGCGGGTCCAGGGAGTTTACATCTGCCGCCAAACCGATTTTGAGATTGGCAGCATGACTGAAGCTTGGTAAAGCAACACCGATTGAAACGGCAAGCAGAGCAGGGACAAACAATTTTTTTGAAATGGAAAACATGGGCAACCTTCAAGCTTTAATAGCGCAAGCTTACCATTGCCTGAACATTTCATCAGAACAGGGATTGCATTTGTATATATGAAACATATTCTAGTTTTTTTGATAAGGCGAATTTACAAATGGAAGCATTTTCTACAAGAGCGACACGATGCAAATGAGCGTGCAGGGCGGACGGTTGCACGTCTGTAACAATCCACAGTTTTGCCGCATTTGATTTACATATCGTTACTTGTGAAAGCACTTCCCATGCCTCTATATTGAGGACATAAGAAAAACAGATAAGCAAAGACATTTTTCTTCTGAGTAAATACTTTCACAGTTTCCACAGTTTCAATAACGGGTATAAAAATATATGAAAAACCTGGCAAAAATTTCTGGCTCGCTGCTATTGGTCATTACTGCAAGTATCTGTTCAGTGCCGGGCTCTGCTGCCGCTGCCGTTTCAACGGATGCAGAAGTGGTGCATGTATTGAACCGTCTGGCTTTTGGCCCGCGCCCCGGTGATATAGAACGGGTAAAGAAAATGGGTGTGGACAGTTATATCGAACAACAATTGAATCCACAATCCCTGCCTTTGCCAGAAGGTTTGCAAACAAAACTGAAATCCCTTGATGTCATGGGACAGAGTGCAGGATCTATATTGTTTGATTATCAAAAAGCCCTGAAAGATACCAACGATGGGTCTGATGCAGCACAAAAGAAGCGTCGTGAGCTGGTAGGTCGCATCATTGAACAAACCGCGCAAGCGAGGTTGTATCGGGCGATAGAAAGCTCACACCAGTTGGAAGAGGTGATGCTGGATTTCTGGTTCAATCATTTCAATGTCTTCAATGGCAAAGGCCTGGACCGTGCACTGGTTGCCAGTTATGAGCGTGATGCCATTCGGCCCTATGTCTTTGGCAATTTCCGTGATTTGCTGGGGGCAACGGCCAAGCACCCTGCGATGTTGTTTTATCTTGATAACTGGCTGTCCACCTCGGCCGATTTTCATGCAAATGGCCGTCAGGCCAAGGCAGCAGGGCAGAAGGGCAAGTCGAATGGTTTGAATGAAAATTATGCCCGTGAAATTATGGAGTTGCATACTCTGGGCGTGGATGGTGGTTATACCCAGAAAGATGTGACTGAACTGGCGCGCATGCTGACAGGCTGGACATTTGATCAGCGCGCCATGCTCAGGAATAATCAGAATTTTTATTTCGATGCCGACAGGCACGATAATGGCAGCAAACAATGGCTGGGGAAAACCATTGCACCACGTGGTCAGGCAGAAGCAGAATTTGCGCTGGATGTTCTGGCCATGCACCCAGCCACTGCCCGTCATCTGAGTTTCAAGCTGGCACAGTATTTTGTCGCCGACAAACCTGCACCAGCATTGGTGGACATGCTGGCCAAACGTTATCTGGATACCCATGGTGACATCCGTGCGGTGCTGCAAAGCCTGTTTGCCAGTGCCGAGTTTCGTGATCCGCACAATATGGGAATGAAATATAAAACCCCGTACCAATACGTCATATCTGCCATCCGTGCCAGCGATGTACCAGTGCAAAACGTCCGGCCTGTACTGGGTGTGCTGGCGCAACTGGGTATGCCCCTGTACGGTAGCCAGACGCCAGATGGTTATAAAAATACCCAGGATGCCTGGATGAACCCGGATGCCATTACACGTCGCATCAACTTTGCCACGGCTCTTGCGACAGGACGCCTGCCATTCGACAAGGACATTGAAGATGGCGAAAAAATGGGTAAGAAACAATTGGCCAAACAGGCTGAAGAAAAATCAGACCGGCCAGTAGTGATGCCTGCCGTGAGTGCCGCAGCCTTGATCCAAACCATGGGCGCAGGCTTGTCTGGTCGCACCATAGAAATAGTGAATGGCAATCAGGAAGCTTTACGCGCAGCCCTGATCCTGGGCAGCCCGGATTTTATGCAGCATTGAAAAGCGACTGGCAAGCAGACGGCTGTGATTGAACGATGTGCACCATCCAGAATGAAGAGAATAAAATGAAACGCAGAAATTTTTTATATTCCATGGCAGCCGGAGCTGGCTTGCTGATTCCTGTCGGTCATGGTGTATGGGCCGCAAGTGCAGGTAGCGGTGCCACAGAAGCCGCAACAAAAAACAAGCTGATCGTCATCATGTTGCGTGGTGCGGTCGATGGCTTGAATGTGGTGGCCCCTTACGGCGATGCAAATTATGCGCGACTGCGCCCAAACATTGCGCTGGCCCGCCCCGGGCAAACCGATGGTGCGATTGATCTGGACGGTTATTTTGGCCTGCATCCCGCACTGGCTGATATGCAGGAACTATGGCAACAAAAGAAACTGGCCTTCGTGCATGCGAGTGGCTCACCAGATTTTACCCGTTCACATTTTGATGCCCAGGATTACCTGGAATCCGGTACGCCCGGTCGTAAAGGCACGGCAGATGGCTGGATGAACCGCTTGCTGGGGGTGCTGCCAGGTAATACAACGCCTACCCGCGCTGTCAGTGTAGGCGCGGTCATGCCGCGTATTCTGTCAGGCAGTATCGCTGCCAGTAATATTGCCAGCGGTGCGGCTGGTACCAAGGCCAACGTGCTCGACAGACCCAAGGTCGGTGCTGCCTTCGAACAGATGTACAAGGAAAACGATAAGTACGCGAAAACCTTTAGCGATGCCCAGGAAGCCCACCAGGAAATGATGGGCGCTTCGATGGAAAAAGAACAGCAGGTAGCCAACGGTGGCGCACCTTTGCCTAATGGCTTTCCTGATGACAGCACCCGTATTGCCACGCTGATGCGCAATGATCCCAAAATCCAGATGGTCTTTATGGCATTGGGCGGCTGGGATACCCATGCCAACCAGGGTGCTGGTAAAGGTCAGTTGGCCAACCGTCTGTCACCACTAGGGTTGGGCCTGGCCAATCTTGCCAAACGCCTGGGGCCCATGTTTGACGACACCACGATAGTTGTCATGTCAGAATTTGGCCGTACTGCCAAGCAGAATGGCAATGGCGGTACCGATCATGGACATGGCAATGTCATGTGGGTCATGGGTGGCAAGGTCGCGGGCGGCAAAGTTTATGGCGACTGGCGCGGTCTGGGCAGTGACCAGTTGTATGAAGGGCGTGATGTGCCGGTGACCACGGATTTTCGTTCCGTTCTGGCGCAGGTATGCGAGCGTCACATGGGCTTGTCGGATAATCAATTGATCAAGGTATTTCCTGAACAAACCTATGACAAATCCAACTTCAATTTATTCCAGAATAAAGCCTGAGAGTGATTGATTTGCAGATAGTTATCTGCCAGTGCCTGCTGTTTTAGATCAGCACATCCCAGATAAAAAAGCCACGCTGACATTTGTTCAGCGTGGCTTTTTTTATGTGCATTGATATGCTTGAGGTGGGGTTCAGGCCGTCGTATTGATTGTCGTACCGGTCACTTGTCCGCTGGTATTGACGACGGGCTTAGGCTGTTCTGGTGGCTTTGATTCGGCTTGTTTCGCGCTATTTTGCTTGTTGACTGCCTGCGCCTGTTGTTCAGCTTGCGCATCCGTAACTCTTTTTTGATCTGCAATCGCATCGGCGGTGCCGGAATCGCGATCAGCCGCAGCACCTATGGTTTCGCTATTTTGTTTTGCACGTGCGTCAGCAGCTTGCTGGATAAGTTGCTGGTTTTGCGCCGAACTGGCAGAAGTGACTGAAGTAACCATAATATTAACTCGCTTTGCTCGCATGGAGCGTCTGAAGAATCTCTTTCCAACATAGTAGTCATGTCTGGAATATACAAGCGATTTAAACACAAATCCACTTTTCTTGCTTGAAATAAACTTGATGCGTGGCAAGTTTATGATTTTTCCTTCTGTCTTTATACGTCAGGCTTGTATATACAAGTTTGTTTATATGATTGGAAAAGCGCATTTCCTTTCGATACAGTGTTCTCCATCGGCTACATCTTTCGGTTGGGAATTCAGTGTTACGTATCGAGCAATTAGGCAAATATTACAAGGCAAATGGCCATGCAGTCAGGGCTCTCCACAATATCAATCTTGACATTCAAAAAGGACAAATTTTCGGCATCATAGGACGTTCAGGCGCAGGTAAAAGCAGCTTGTTGCGCACTTTGAATCTTCTGGAACGACCAAGCAGCGGCAAAGTATGGATAGAGGGTGAGGATATCACCGCGTTTGATCGTCAGCGCCTGCATGGTTTGCGTCAGCGTATCGGCATGGTGTTCCAGCATTTCAACTTGCTGCATGCAAAAACTGTCACGGAAAATATTGCTTTCCCGCTCAAGCTCACGGGGGAATATACCAGCGACACCATACAGGCAAGAGTAGAAGAATTACTGGAGCTGGTGGGCTTGAAAGATCAGGGCCGCAAATATCCTGCGCAATTATCTGGCGGGCAAAAGCAGCGTGTGGGCATAGCCCGTGCACTCGCCAATTATCCACAACTTTTATTGTGTGATGAAGCGACCTCGGCACTGGACCCGGAAACCACGCAAGCCATCTTGCGCCTGCTGCTGGATATCAATCAAAAGCTGGGGCTGACCATCGTATTGATCACGCATGAGATGCAGGTGATACGCACGATCTGTGATGAGGTGGCAGTCATTGATGCAGGCGAAATTGTAGAGACTGGCGCAGTGGTTGATGTCTTTTTGCATCCACAGCATGCGGTGACGCAAAGCCTGGTGGCAGAAAACCAGGCGCTGGATTTATCGGTGCTGGAGCGTAAAGATCAAGATCTGGACCGTCATTTACTGCGCCTGAGTTATGTCGGATCAAGTACACATGAACCCATCATCACCCGTATCGCCGTACAAACCGGGATTGATATCGCCATCTTGCAAGGCGTGATAGGACGCATCAAAAATACGCCGTATGGGCAACTGCTGGTCGAGTTGCGCAGTACGCAAGAACAGTCAGACAGGGTTGAACAGTTGCTGGTGAATGCCGGCGTCAGGGTGGCAAGGATCAGTATCAGTGCTGCGGTAGAGGTGCATTGATGGATTTCTCTCAAATTGACTGGGCCGATATGGCGGTGGCGACGCTGGATACGCTGACCATGACAGGTGCTTCTTTGTTGTTCACAGTGTTGCTGGGCTTGCCTTTGGGGGTGCTGCTGTTTTTGACTGGTAAAAAACAATTGCTGGAACAGGGTGTTTTCTACGCAGTGTTATCTGTTGTGGTGAATGTCTTGCGCTCCATTCCTTTCATCATTTTGCTGATAGTGCTGATTCCTTTCACGCTGTTATTGATGGGGACATCACTGGGTGTGCCGGGCACAATACCACCGCTGGTTATTGGCACAACCCCATTTTTTGCACGTCTGGTGGAAAACGTTTTGCGTGAAGTGGATAAGGGAATTATCGAAGCCTGTCAGGCCATGGGGGCCAGAACCTGGCAAATCATCTGGCATGCCTTGTTGCCAGAAGCCTTGCCTGGTTTGTTGGCCGCCGCCACGGTGACGACGATTGCTCTGGTGTCATACGCAGCCATGTCAGGAGTTATTGGTGGCGGTGGTCTGGGCGATCTGGCATTGCGTTACGGCTATCAACGTTTTCAAACAGAAGTCATGGTCGTCACGGTATTTATTTTGATTGTGCTGGTGCAGTTGCTGCAATTTGTCGGTGACAAACTGGTGTTGAAGTTCACCCGGAAGTAAGTAGTTTTCTATTCTTTAAATGGAGTTTATATGTCTTTAAATTTGAAACGCCGTCTTAGCTTCACCCTGGCCGGTGGCCTGGCAACTGCTGTCTTGTTGGCTCCCGCATCCGTATTGGCGCTGGAAACCTTGAACATCGCAGCCAGCCCGGTACCGCATGCAGAGATACTGGAATTCATCAAGCCGCAACTTGCCAAAGAAGGCGTGGATTTGAAAATAAAAGTCTTCACCGACTACATACAGCCAGCAGTGCAGGTCAATGAAAAACACCTGGATGGTAATTTCTTTTTGCATCAGCCTTATCTGAATGAATTCAAGAAAAGCCACAAGAACGATATCGAAGTGCCTATCGCCAAAGTACATGTAGAACCATTCGCTGCATATTCCAGCAAATACAAGAAGCTGGCCGATTTGCCTGACGGCGCTACGGTCGCTATCCCGAATGACCCATCGAATTCTGGTCGCGCACTGTTGTTGCTGGCCAAGCAAGGTTTGTTGAAACTGAAGGATCCGAAAAACATCTCAGCCACTCAAAAAGATATTGTTGAGAATCCTAAAAAACTGAAATTCAAGGAACTGGAAGCTGCGACATTGCCACGCGTGCTGGGGCAGGTTGATCTGGCATTGATCAATACCAATTATGCGATCGAAGCCAAACTGAATCCTGTGAAAGACTCGCTGTTTATAGAAGATGCCAATTCACCCTACGCCAATTTGCTGGTGGCACGTGAAGACAATAAAAACAGTCCGGCATTCAAAAAGCTGATTGCTGCGCTGAACTCGCCAGAAGTCAAAAAATTTATCGAAGAGAAATATAAAGGCGCAGTTGTTCCTGCATTCTGATCCAGGGTTTTCGCTTGCAAGCTGAATTCAGGGTGAAAAAAAACGCTGCTTGAAAAAGCAGCGTTTTTTTATGCATCTTTACGTATTAGTTACGTACGACTTTTTTGTATTCGTTAGTGCGTGTATCGATCTCGATCATGTCGTCCTGGCTGACGAACAGTGGCACTTGAACGATATGGCAATTTTCTTCAATTGCATTTTCGATCTTGGCTTCTTTCAGTACGTTACCGGAAGTATTGCCTTTGACTGCAGGCTCAGAATAGATAACCTGACGAACGATAGTCGTTGGCAATTCAACGGAGATTGCTTTGCCATCATAGAACACGGCTTCACATTCCATACCGTCTTTCAGGTAGTTGATGGAGTCGCCCATGTTTTCGGCTTCGATTTCATACTGGTTGTATTCTTGATCCATGAATACGAACAGCGGGTCAGCGAAGTAAGAATAAGTAACTGGCTTTTTGTCCAATACAACTACGTCAAACTTGTCGTCGCCACGGAAGACGTTTTCTTGTGGGCTGTTAGTCAACAGGTTTTTCATTTTCCACTTGTAAGTGAAACCTGTACGGCTGGAACCGTTGACGTCAGAACGCAACACGATCATAGGTTTGCTATCAACCATAATAATGTTGCCAACACGAATTTCTTTTGCAAATTTCATAGCGAGTATACGTAAAAAGTAGGTTGCATAAAAATCATCTGTCGCCCACTGGCAAAAAGCACCGCAAGCCCACGTTTGATTGAGATTTAAAACAGGTTAAAAATTAACCCAACATTATACTGCATCTTTTTGCCTTGCCTGCTGAACTGATGTCACAAACTTCAGCAAATTTGACGCCAGATCACCATTTTCGCGCATTTTTTGTTGCCATTCGGTGGATAAATCAGCAATTTGGTGCATATCCGCCTGCAAGGCTGGCCATAATTGTGACCAGTCCACCGTTTCCATACTGGCATCATTCCATGCCCGGGCAAAGGCTGCCAGGCTGGAAGTGCAAGAACTGCAGGTTTTTAGAAAGGCATTCAGTTTGACATGATGCAGGCTCTTGTCTTGCGGATAGATGTGCCAGATAAAGGCCTTGTTTGCCCACTGTGCCCGGACAAAAGAATCTTCACCACGTACAAAATTGAGGTCGCAAGCCCATAACAGCCTGTCGTAATCTGCCTGCGGAATAAAAGGCAATACCCTGACTGTCAGCGCGCCATGGGTGGCTGTGCTGCCGACTGTGGCAGCTTGCCCCAGGAAGGCGGTAACGGCCTCTGTAGCAACGCCTTCAGGCACCAGGCAGGTGATTGCCTGAGCATTTTTTTGCCATTCTTTAAATAATGCTCCCACTGGTGCATGCGGATAACAAAACAGGGAGATTCTGGTAGCGGCCATTTCGGCTGGTGTCACGCCTAAACCCGAAAGGAAATTTTCCATCTCAACCGGGCTTGCCTGAAAGGCTGGTCTGTCCTGATCCAGGCTTGATTCACGCAACAGGCCACCAGTTTTGTGATTGAAGCCGGGAAAGAAAAAGTGTTTGGTCAAAGACAGCGAAGGGTGGGGCGATGGCAGGGTATGGCAGCCTTCCACCCATTCCTCTGCAGTCAGGCCTTCCAGGTTCAGCCATACTGGCCTGGGTGTGCATTCTGCCATGGCACAGATATATCCTGGCGGTATATCGCAGGCGAAAAATTCAATGACAATGTCTGCGACATCAGACGCGCTGAACATACCATCCTGGTTGCGCCAGTGGCGTACATGCACGTTGGCAATGTCTTGCTGGCCCTGATCAATAGCAACATCCGGGCAGATACGGCGAAAGCTGATTAAATCATCGACCCACAGTGTGACGGCAATACCGTGTTCACGCTTCAGTTGTTGCGCCAGCCGCCAGCAAATGCCGATATCACCAAAATTGTCCACGACTTTGCAGAACAGGGCCAGTGTAGTGGCGGTTTTTACTGGCTGTCCAATTTTGTGATTGGGAGTCTGTTGTTCTTCTGATTGCATTTTCTTTTGTTATTCGTTCAGAAATGATTCTTCCATTCACGCAAGGCGGCAAAGTGACTGACGTCATCCCCGCCTGCGCTGATTTTTCCATTCTCCAGCAAGCGGGCGACGATTGTGCTTTCGCGGCAGCGCAAAAAGGGATTGGTTTGCTTTTCCAGTGCAATATTGCTGGGAACGGTAGGTATACCCTGGTCACGTCTGGCTTTTTCTTTGAGTATGCGTTCCAGCAGGTTTTGATTGCCTGGTTCCACCTCTTTGGCAAAGCGCAAATTTGACATCGTGTATTCATGCGCGCAATACACGGCAGTGTCGTCTGGCAAGGCTGCCAACTGATCCAGGGATTGCAGCATCTGAGCTGGTGTGCCTTCAAACAGACGCCCGCAGCCACCGGCAAACAGCGTATCGCCGCAAAACAGCCAGTGCTGCAAGGGTGCATAAAAAGCGATATGGCCCAGGGTATGACCAGGCACATCAAGCACGCGTAGTTCCAGCCCCAGCTCTGGTACGGTGAGCATGTCGTCCTGCTTCAGTTTCTGCGTGACCAGCGCAATTTTATCTTTGCTTGGTCCAAACACGGGCACCTGATAGTGTTCCAGCAGGCTGGCCACACCACCGATATGATCGGCATGGTGATGAGTGAGTAAAATAGCGGACAATATCAGACCGTGCTCTTGCAAAGCCTGCAATATCGGTTTGGCATCACCCGGATCAACGACGGCAGCATGCTGGCCATTGTGGATGATCCACAGATAATTGTCGTCAAAGGCAGGTACAGTCAATATACTCAGGGAATTCTTCATAAACGCGCATGGAAGCTTTGGAAAAAAACATTATAGACCTGGGTGCCTGGTTAGAGTTGCCTGCCGGCCTGTATATCCGTGAGTGGGAGCAAAATTTGCTCGATACCCTGACGGTGGATATCTTTGGCTATAATGCGCTGCAAATCGGTTTGCCGCAAATCGATGCGCTGGCAGCCAGCCGCATGCCGCACCGCTGGCTGACCGATTCGCGCTTGCCCGACCCGGCTGCGCCCAAACAAAACCGGCCTACGGTCGTGGTGCATGATTTTGCCGAATTGCCTTTTGAATCGCAAAGCATTGATCTGGTGGTGTTGCCGCATGTGCTGGAATTTGCTGCTGAACCACATCAGATATTGCGTGAAGTGGAAAGGGTATTGATACCCGAAGGCCGGGTCATCATCAGCGGCTTCAATCGCAACAGTCTGTGGGGCGCAAGACAGGCCAGCGGGCGTTTGAGCAAGAATTATTTCTTGCCCACGGAAGGTGAATTCATCAGCCATCCACGGCTTAAGGACTGGTTGAAATTATTGGATATGGAAATTGGTAGCAGCGACTTTGGTTGTTATGCGCCCCCCTTCAAATCGGAAAAATGGTTGCAGCGCTGCCGCTTTATGGAAAAGGCAGGTCAGCGCTGGTGGCCTTATCTGGGGGCCGTGTACATGTTGCAGGCGGTAAAGCGCGTCAAGGGCATGCACCTGATCGGCCCCGCCTGGAAACAGAAACGCATAGCTGCCGGGCACGCACTGCCGGTCGCCAACAAATCAAAAAATAAACATGGATAAAATAGATATTTATACAGATGGTGCCTGCAAGGGAAACCCGGGCATTGGTGGCTGGGGTGCCTTGCTGGTGGCTGGCGACAAGAAAAAAGAATTATTCGGTGGCGAGAAAGACACCACGAATAACCGTATGGAATTGATGGCTGTGATACAAGCCCTGGGCGCCTTAAAACGCCCTTGCCAGATCACTCTGCATACCGACAGCCAGTATGTCCTGAGAGGCATTACCGAATGGATTACTGGCTGGAAAGCCAAGGGCTGGAAAACGGCTTCCAAGGCCCCGGTCAAGAATGTTGACCTGTGGCAGCAACTGGATGAAGCGCGCAACATCCACGAAATAGACTGGCGCTGGGTGCGCGGCCATACTGGTCACCCCGGCAATGAGCGCGCTGACCAGCTTGCCAATCGTGGCGTTGAAACCGTCTTGTAGTCGTAGCCATCATGCCGCCACCAGTAATCAACACCGATACCCAGTTGGAACGACCTGATCGCCAGGTCGCCCATGCAGGCCTGGTGTTTCCTGGTGTGCCGCAAGTGTTTGAACATGTATCTGACCGGGCCGAATTCAAGCGTGTCGCCCACCGGCCAGGCGTAGAGCTATACCGGGCTCATATCGTTGCCCATGCATTTGAACCGCATACGCATGAAGCCTTTGGCCTGGGGGCGATAGAATCTGGTGTGGAAAGATTCCGGTACGCTGGCAGTGATCACCTGGCTCCCAAGGACACCGTGGTGATGATGAACCCGGATGAACTGCATACCGGCAGGGCAGAGACGGCAACAGGCTGGCGCTATCGCATGTTGTATATAGACCCGCAAGCGCTCGAAGAAATAAGTGGTGAACAAGGCTGGTGGTTTCGCGATGCCGTGGCCCATGATGCGCTGAGTGCGCGTAAGCTCAGCTATCTGCTGGAGCAGTTATGGCAGACAGAAGATGAACTGGGTTTTGACAGCCTGATGTTTGAATTATTGAACGGGTTTCGTCAGCATGCCTGTGTCGACAAGCCCCAGGTAGAGGAGGGCAGACAGCGCTTTGCCGACGTGCTGGAGTATATGCGTGCCAACCTGGCGGAAACCCTTAGCCTGGACAAGCTGGCCCTGGTGGCGGGCTTGAGTCCTTTCCATTTTTTGCGCAGTTTCAAAACGCAATATCATGCAACGCCCCAGCAAATGCTGATGGCCTTGCGCCTGTTCGAAGCCAAATGCCTGCTCGGCAAAGGCTTGCCACCAGCTCAGGTAGCAGCAGCGACCGGTTTAAGCGACCAATCCCACCTGAACAAGGCATTTGTGCGTCGCTATGGTGTCACGCCGGCACGTTATCAGCAGCAGGTGCGTAGTTAGTTGATACCTGCTGCCTGATCCTTCAAACTGCTTTTTAATCGCAATCTGGTACAAGACAGAATGCGGGCAGGCTTATAAGCTGGCTTTATTTAAGAAAGGCCAGAAATGTGGGCAGGTATTTTTTATGCGTTGGCAGCGGGTTTGATGTGGGGGTTGGTATTTATCGGGCCTCTGTTATTGCCTGAATATCCGGCGGCCTTGCAATCGGTGGGACGGTATCTGGCTTTTGGCCTGATCACCCTGCCTTTGGCCTGGCTGGACCGCCGGCAATTGCGCCTGCTGACCAGGGCAGACTGGCTGGAAGCACTGAAGCTGGCAGCTATCGGCAATCTCTTGTATTACCTGTGCCTGGCCAGCGCCATACAGCGTGCCGGTGCACCTTTGCCTACCATGCTGATAGGTACCTTGCCGGTAGTGATCGCCATCACCGCCAATTACCGTAACGCTGAACGTGATGGCCGCATTGCATGGCGCCGCATGTTGCCGTCTTTGCTAATGATCGCAATAGGCGTTGCCTGCGTCAATCAGGCAGAAGTCGCTGCCTTGAAAACGGCCAATCGTGCCGATTTGCTGACCTATCTGAGCGGTGCCGGTCTGGCCATCATTGCCGTGGCTTGCTGGACCTGGTATCCCTTGCGCAATGCAGACTGGCTGCGTCATCATCCAGACCGTCATCCACGTATATGGGCCAGCGCGCAGGGAGTGGCAACCTTGCCACTGGCTGTGCTGGGTTATTTGCTATTGTGGGGCGGAATGAATACAACGCAGGTGGATTTTGCCATGCCGTTTGGCCCGCGCCCGCAGTACTTCATAGGCCTGATGCTGATCATAGGCTTGTTTGCATCCTGGATAGGTACCCTGTGCTGGAACAAGGCCAGCCAGTTATTGCCCACCAATCTGGCCGGACAATTGATCGTCTTTGAAACCCTGGCAGCCCTGACGTATGCGTTTATCCTGAAGCGACAATTTCCTGAACCTGTGACCTTGCTGGGCATCACTCTGTTAATTGCCGGCGTCATGACGGCCTTGCGTAACAAGCCGGAATAAGGCGCAGAAATCACCAAAAAAAAGCGAAACTGCGAGGGAGGACACAGTTCCGCTGTCAAACACACTTACAAGTAAAACACTGAGGGAAAATCAGAACGCGTAATTCACCGTGGTGATGACGAGTGGATTGGTTTTCTTTTTGGTCAGCGGGCTGTCGCCTGCGTCGCCCAATACCTGTGATACACCAGCGGCCGTGCGTACTGACCAGTTTTTGTCAATCACATGTGTCCATGCGACACTGCTGGTGGCTTGTGAGAAGCCGGCTTTGGCGGTAAAGGCCTTGTAGCCGGAATTGGCACTTTGCGTAGGTGTCACGCCAAAGTAAGTCTGGTTGTATTTGGCGTCGCCATAATTAAGCGATGCGCCAATTTCCACTTTGTCGGTATTGGTTTGCATCAGCGGTGCGGACAATCCAAAGCGATACATATTACCGTTTTCGCGATGTGACAAGGCCAGGTTGGCGTCGAAGGTGGCATTGATCAGGCCAGCGATATTGGTACCTGCGTGCAGGTTGGCAGTGGCAGAACCCTTGATGTCGCCCATGCCTTTCAGATCATCAGAACTGAACAGAGAATTTGAATTGCGTGAATCTTCACGGCCTGCACGGTAACCGACTGCGGCACTTAAATTGAAGTCATCGACCTTCGTGGCAAAACCGACGCCCCGTGTGGTGCTCGCAAAAAAGCCATTCTTGTTTTTGTATTCGCCAAAAAGTGCAGGGCCGAAGCGGTTCTTCTTCGCGCCTACATATTCAGGTCCGTAAAATACGCCAGCACCAACGACTGCCTGAGATTCTGCTTCAGGTGCAGTCTTGTCTTCTGCATGGGCAGAAAATGACATGGCCATAAAACTGGAAAGAGCAATGGCACTGAGTTTGAAAATGGTGTTCATGGTGTTCCTTTAATCGAGATACGCAAAGTGCTTATATTCATAGCGGCCTGTTTGCCGCCTAAAGCTCTCCGGCGGAGAGTTCGAAGCGAAGTCTCGCAAAGAATGAATGCCAGCGCCATTTGAAAATCACAGGCTTAGTCTTGCTGCACATGAAGTACTGAAATTCGGTACTTCATGCCGAAATTTCAATGATCTGTGACTGGATGATGAACTTTTTAGTGCACTGTTTATGTAGTGCACATGTTTATTGCCAGGAAGACGATTGTCTGGTAGCGCACGGTATTTCAAATATGCAATTACATAAATGGCACATAAATGTTAATTTTTTCTCTTATTTATATGTTAATGCCTTGCATATATTGCAATCTTAAGAGATGATAATAAGACCATAAAATGCAAGCCGTATTTTAATCACCGTTGCCACATCATCTTAGTACCAATAGCACCAATTAGTACCAATAGGGAGATGACGATGTATCACCTGCATACCAGACAGCAGCTTCAGCAGATCCAGTGGCTGCTGTCAGTCACAGATAGTCACGCCATGACAAGTCACTACAAGGCATTGCAAGCGCGCACCAGGCTTATGATGCATGCCCAGCAAATGAAATAACGTAAATGAAATAACCGTCAGCACTGATCCCAGCAAGGAGAATTCATGATTCGCCTCAAACATGCACTGATTGAATGTCATGACAATAGCTTTGAAGGTCGCCTGAAAGCGCTCAAACATTCATTGCAAACAGCCATAGAGTTAGAGCATTCGACCATACCGCCGTATCTGTATGCCCTGTATTCGATCAAGACTGATCAGAACCTGGAAATTGCCTATCTCATCAAGTCCATCGTGAAGCAGGAAATGCTGCATATGGCGCTGGACTGTAATGTCCTCAATGCGATAGGTGGCCACCCGAAAATCGACCATCCGCGTTTTATTCCCCATTACCCTGGTCATTTGCCTGGTGCTGTGGAAGACAGCCTGATCGTGCCGCTGGCAGCCATGTCGAAACAATTAGTACATGATGTGTTTATGGTGATAGAAGAGCCGGCAAAGACGGTAGATGGGGTCGATCCGCCACCTGATGGCATGACGATAGGGCAGTTCTATCAGCATATACAGAAAGAAATCACGGCACTCGGCAAGCTTGGCAATATTTTTACCGGCAAGCCGGAAAAACAACTGGTCACGGGTTTTCCCGAATTGCAGTACAAGGGTGTCACGGATGAAGCCAGTGCGCTGGCAGCCATTGATATGATCGTCGAGCAGGGCGAGGGCAGCGATGTCAGTCCTATCGATCCGGAACATCAATTGGCCCACTATTACAAATATGCCGAAATTTATTATGGCAGGAAACTCGTTGCCAACCCTGATCCACAGCCCGGCAAACCGGCATGGGTATTCGAAGGCCACCGCATAGAATTTGATGCCGGTGGTATCTACCCCGTTATCAGCAATCCGCAAAGACTGAACTATGCATACCAGCCGCGCATTGCAGACCTGAACCTGACTTTCAATGCCACCTATTCAGACATGCTGCGCAAGCTGCATGCCGTATTCAATGGTCAGCCAGACCGGCTGGCGCTGGCCCTGCTGTCTATGCAGGCACTGCGTGAGCAGGCGCAACTGCTGATGACCCAGGAAGTGGTACCCGGCCAGACTGCCGGTCCGACCTTTGACTATATTCCCGCCTGATTTTTTTGGAGAACATCGATGACGCAAACTAACTGGTGGATGTTTCATGGTGACACTGCCCATACCGGCGAGGTACAGGGCAGCGACATCAATCGTGACAGTCTGGAGCGCTTTGCGCTGCTGCATGATGTACCGATTCCTGGCCCGGTATTGTCAGTGCCGGCCATCGTGGATGACTATCTGTATGTCGGTCTGGCTAACAACCATGAATTACCTGGTGCAAACGGTGGCAAGTTCATGAAAATTGAACTGGCCAGCGGCAAGACGGTGGCCCATTATGAATGGCCGATAGATCCAAAAGAGGGCGACACCCACGGCTTCATGGGCATGGGCTGTACCCCGGCGATATGGAATAATAATGTGTATTTCAGTGCTTTCAACGGCAAGTTTTATTGCCTGAATGCGACTGATCTCAGTCTCAACTGGGTGGTTGACCTGCGCCATGCTGACCCCGATCATAATCAGCCCACCTCCAACCTCGGTGATGTCAGTGCTGGGGTCCCTGCTGCGGGCTGGTCGTCCCCTGTGGTTGCTTCGCAGGATGGCACTAACGGGCTGGTGTTTGTTGGCATGGGCGAGGGTGAAAACCCTGGCTGCTTTGGCTTTGTGTATGCGCTGGATGCGCTGAGCGGGCAGGTGCAATGGATATACTGCACCTGCCAGTATGAAGAAGGCGTACCCAATTTGCCGAATGTATTACCGCCCGAATCGGTGTCTGGCAGCTTGCCTGCCATGTATTCAATGGGGCCGAACAATCCGGCCATACGCGGGGCCTCTGTGTGGTCATCCATTGCCTATGATGAACGACTGGATCGCCTGTACTGCGCCACCGGCAATCCGGTGCCGGACAGTGCCTTGCCCAGCAAAGGGTTTTCCAACGGCATCCTGTCGCTGGATGCCGCGACGGGCACGTTCCGTGGTTTTTTCCAGCCACCACCAGAAAGCAGTTATCGTTCCTCTGACGTTGATGTTGACTTTGGCGGATCGCCCACCCTGATGACCATCAATGGCCAGCGCGTGGTGACTGCCGGTTGCAAGAATGGCGGCTTCTTCAGGCTTGATGCAGCTACATTGAAATTGTTGAACTGGCGCCAGTTACTGCCTTACTACAATGACGGCAGCCAGATCCCTACTGTTGATCCACACGTATCACCGAATGACCAGCGTCTTGATCCTTATGTGCCGAATCAGGCATCGGATGAAGAAGATCAGGAAAATTATTCCGGCACCTATAGCACGGCAGCCGTGCATACCAAACTGGGGCGTCTGTTCATGGGTGTCGGTGGCAATAATTATCATAATGTCGAAGCCGGTATTGATTACCGCACCACACCCTTCCTGCGGGCGCTGGACTGGGAAACCCTGGAAGATGCCTGGGCCATGGATGACAGCGATCCGCGCTTGTATATCGAAGCACAGCCACCCATGTACCGGACACCCGGCGAATCTGGCCTCAGTTCACCGGTGGTGGTGAATGACCTGGTGTTCTTTTCCACCTCCAAAGTGGCGGTGTATGCCTTTGATGCCTATACCGGAAAAATGCTGTGGCAAGATCAACTGGGCGACCAGACCGGCGGCATGAATGGCGGTTATGGCTATTGCCTGGGGCCTGCGGTGGCCGGTAACTACATGGTGGCTGGTGCACTGGTATTTGGCAAACAGGGCGGCGTGCTGCGTATCTACGGTTTGAAAGACAAGTGAGGCTATGATGCTTGAAGTTATTTTATTTGGTGTTGCCGCTGGCCTGGACAATTTGCAGGTAGGTTCTTCCATCGGCCTGATGCCCATGCAGCGCCGGCGCCTGCATCTGCTGGCACTGGGGTTTTGTATCTGCGAACTGGGTGGTGCCATACTCGGCCTGCTACTGGGGCGGGCTTTTCTTGCGCAGATCGGTCCCTTGGCCAATGGCCTGGCATCGTTGGTGATGCTGGCCTGCGGGGTGGTGATCTTGTGGCTGGCTTTTCGCAATGAGGCAAAGGCCTTGCCGGATTTTGTGAATCACAAAGCCGTGCTGTTTCTGCTGCCCTTGTCACTGAGCCTTGACAACGTGATTGCCGGTGCCGGCATCAGTTTTTCCAGTGCACCGGTACTCACTTCTGCCATTGTGGTGGGGGTGATCAGTGCTGCCATGGCTTGTTCAGGATTGTACCTGGCCAACTGGTTGCGCCGGTTTATGCCACGGCGCATAGAAATGCTCTCTGGTGCTTACCTGTGCTTTCTGGCCGTGCGCATGATGATCGCAGACTGACTGATGACCATGCGCGCATTTGTTACCGAGCTTAATTTTCCCACCAGCCTGGCGCTGGCACCGGATGGCCAGGTCTATGTGGCAGAGTCGGGTTTGCCGTTTGACCATGCCCCCAAAGGCGGGCGCGTATTACGTGTCAATGAAGATGGCAGCGTTGCCGAGTTGCTCAAGGATTTGCGGCAACCGGTGAATGGCCTGGTCTGGCATGACAATAGCCTCATCATTTCTGAAGGCGGTTTTCCGGGGCGTATCAGCCGCTTGGACCTGGCAACTGGTCAGCACCATACCTTGCTGGATGATTTGCCCGGTTTTGGCAACTACCATACCAATATGGTGGCGATCGGGCCGGATCATAAAATCTATTTCGGCCAGGGAGCCATGACCAATAGCGGCATCATAGGTACCGATTCGAATGATCTTGCATGGCTGCGTGAAATCAAACATGCGGCTGATATTCCCGGCTATGACATCAGCCTGAGTGGGCAGGTGGCGACCATTACCGATCCGGAAGGGCGACTGGTGTCCACCAGCGCCTTTGCCCGCTATGGCCAGGTGCATGCCGCGGATACCCGCATGGCGGCACAATTGCCCTGCACGGCCAGTGTCATGCGTTGCAATCTGGATGGCAGTGAGCTGGAACTGGTAGCATGGGGCATACGCAATGCCTATGGCTTGCTGTTCTTGCCGGATGGCCGTTTGATCGCGACCGAACAGGGGACCGATGTGCGTGGTGTGCGCCCGGTCTGGAACTGCCCTGATTTCCTGTTCGAGATCAAGCAGGGGGCATGGTATGGATGGCCAGACTATTTGGGCGGAAAACCTGTCAGCTCACCCGTTTATCGCAGCCCGGATGGTGTGGCGCAGGAATTTGTGTTGACCAACCATGCACAACTGCCGCCGCCAGAATCGCCGCTGCTGGCATTTGATGTGAATGCCTGCGCCGTCAAGATGGCACTGATACCAGACAGACTGTCCCATGCCGGAGATTTACTGGTGGCGCAGTTTGGTGATGAACGCCCCATGACCGGGCCACCCGGCCCGCGTGTCGGACGTAATCTGGTACGGGTGAATACCCGTGACTGGAGCCTGCATCCTTTACCGCAACTGCCATGGTATCGCCCCATCGATGTAGCGTTTTCTGCTGACGCTGCCTTTGTCTATGTGGTGGACTTTGGTGACTTTGAATTTACCGCAAAAAAAGACATTGTGGCGCGCGCCGGTAGCGGTGGCGTCTGGAAAATACCTGTTGATTTTATGGAGCTGAGATCATGAGCATGGTTTCTTTTGGAAAAGATATTGCCCCGCTGTTCAATCAATTTCGCGCGTCCATGATGTGGCGGCTGGACCTGACAGATTATGAACAGGTCAAAGCCAATGCCGACATGGTGCTGACGCAGATTCAAGGTGGCATGCCACCACCGCCATATCCCCCTCTGACCACGGCACAGGTTGCCATGTTTCAGGCATGGATCAATCAGGGTTTTCCTAAATAGTTTATTTCCAATACGGGAAGAAAGAGAGACAACATGAGTCTGAATGCGCATTCCATTATCGGCACCTGGGAAATGGTAGAAGCCTGGGATATAGGCGATGACCCGAATGACCCGACCAAGAAAACCTACCCCTGGGGTAATCCATCCGCTGGTTACTGGGTGTATGACAAAAGCGGACATTTCAGCCTGATGATTTCGCAAAATCCGCCACTGCCGATTCCGGCAGATCCCTTCAGCGGCGCACCGCAGTCGTCATGGCTGACGCCGGCCAAGCCCTGGGATGTTCCGCATTCATTGCTGATAGACAGCTTTGCCACAGCCAGCCCCTATGCCTACTTTGGGACCTATACCGTGGAGATGGATACCAATCATCCGCATCTTGGCGGCACGATAGTCATGAATGTATTTTCTGATGTCATGCGGGCCTACACAGCGACCGTGCAAAAGCGCACTTTCCTGTTCGACGGCCATGATTACCTGAATGTAGGCACGCCAGGTCAGTACCTGCGACGCCTGAAGCGGCTGACCTGAAGCGATGCCGCCAATCCTGCTCTTGCCTGCATGTTTTGGTGCCAGCAAGAGCAGGGCGTTCATTGATTTTCAGGGGCGTTTTATGGCGTGGATTGCGTGGATAGTGCAGAACCCGCAGGGCTGCTTGCCAGTCTGTTCAGCGCCTCACCCTGCAAACGGCGCACTACCATATGGCTTGCCTCTGTGGCGCCGATGGAATCGTAAAATTGCCTGCTCATGGCTTTGTCTTTGACAGTGAGCCATTCTATCCTGCTGCAAGCATATGCCTGGGCAATCCCGGCCAGATGTTGCATTATGCCCAGCGCAAGCCCCTGGCGTCGGTAATCTGGATGTATGTAGATGGCTTGCATATACATGTCACGGACACCAGTGAAAGTACCCCATTTCCACGAATAAATGACAAAGCCGACGATATTCTGCTGTAGCAGAACAAACTTTGCTATGGCTGCCGGTTCAGGGCCAAACAGTGCGTCCAGCAATGCATCCCGGTCGGTGCGTATTTCTCTCACGCCGTCGCTATGGCCCAAATCAATGAGCATATCCAGCAAGGTATCGACTTCTGTTACCGCTACGTTTTTGAATTCCATGTCAAATCAGGCTCAGGTAATGCGTTTGCTGTGATTTATCCGCTAGCTTGGTGGGCGGCTGCATTGTTTATTTCCCGTGCCGGGGTAAAAATGCCCTGATCTGGAATACATTGCCTTCTGGGTCGTAACCGTCGCAGATGCGGCACTGCTGAAATTCCCATTCATGTTCAGGCGCATCAAGTTGTCCGCCCAGACGGGCTGCTGTCTCCCGTGCAAGGCCGATATCGTTGACGGGCAAGACCAGTTTGATGGCAGTATCTTCTCTGCGCTCAGGCGGGCTTTTGATGTCAAAAGTATCGGCAATATGCGCTGGTATGGCGTGTATCACCAGCTGGAAGTGAGGCAATGCAAGGATAGAATACGTGTCATCGGCATGGCTTATGCCACACTGCATGATTTGCTCATAAAAATGACTGAGTTTGCTCAGGTTCTTTGCGTAAATGACTGCGCCGGGTATGGGTAAGCTGGACATGATGTATTTAAAATGAGGTGTCTGCATGGGGCGAGTTACCACAAAATGGGGCAAGCGGCGATCAAATTTTACACGGATTGGCTTTTTGTTATGAGTGAACTCGTCAAGTCTTGAGGGAAAATGCACTTTGCAGTTTATAATTTCAGCTGTTACAACAATTTGATTGGCACTTTGTTACTGATATGGCGAACAATTCCCGGAACCAAGTCAGGCAAATGAAGTCTCATCGACTATGAATCAGGTTTCCAAGCAAGCGTATCCAGGTTATCACCGGCATCAGTCAGGTCAGTTGCGGTCCATCGTATTGGCTGCACTCGTGCATATTCTTTTGATCGGCTTTCTGTGGGTAGGCATACGCTGGCAAAACAAGGAAAGCACAGCGGTTGAGGCCGAAGTGTGGGATCTGACTACCCGTGAAGCGGCTCCCAAACCTGTTATCCTGCCGGATCCCCCGCCGGTTGTTGAAGAAAAACCCAAAGAACCGGTCCCTGTGAAAGAAGAAGTCAGGCAGGAAGACCCGGAAATCGCGATCGCCCAGGAAAAAAAGCGCAAGTTGCTGGAAAAGAAAAAAGAAGAAGAACTGCAACGCGAACTGGCTGAGAAAAAACGCAAGGAAGAGCAACAGGAAAAACTGGCCGAGCAAAAGCGCAAGGCAGAGAAACTGGCGCTGGAAGATGCCGACAAAAAGAAACAACTGGCCAAGGATAAGCTTGCCAGCGATAAATTGTTCAAAGAACAAATGCAGCGCATGACCAGTCAGGCGGCCAATACGGGTAGCGGTGGCTCAGGTGTTGTTGCCAAATCGACAGGAAATAATCGCGGCGACCCCAGTTATATTGCAAAAATTGCCGCCAAGGTTCGTTCCAACACCAATTTCAGTGCAATTGACAGCACGGCCGGTAATCCTACAGTCGAATATCACATAGACCTATTGCCAGATGGTTCACTCCGTGGTGCAATACGCAAACTTAAATCATCGGGTATCCCCAGCTTTGACGAAGCAGTGGCAAAAGGCATAGAAAAGTCTGCTCCTTTTCCTCGTGACAAGTCGGGCGAAGTGCCTCCCAGCCTTGAGCTGGTTTATCGTATGAAGGAAGAATAAATACCAATGATGTCCATGTTGAAAAAAATTGCAGTGTCCGCCGTGCTGGCCGCAGTAAGCAGTTTGAGCGTTCTGGCACCCGTGCATGCACAAATACGGGTTGAAGTGTCTGGTGTTGGTTCCAACCAGATTCCGATTGCCATTGCCGGTTTTACCGATGAAGCGCTGACGCCCCAGCAAGTGACCAGTATCATCAAGGATGACCTGAACCGCAGCGGTTATTTCAGGCTGATTGATACCAATGTCGTGCTGAATGAAAACGCCGCCATCAATTTTGGTGACTGGAAATCCAAAGGGGCCGACGCTCTGGTCGTTGGCAGCGTACAAAGCCTGAGCGATGGCCGTTTCGATGTGCGCTATAAATTGTTTGATACCCTGAAATCGGCTGCGCTGGCTGGCTTTTCAGTATCCGCACCACCTGGCAATATCCGCCTGACAGCCCATCGTATTGCCGATGATATTTATGAAAAGTTGACCGGTGTGCGAGGTGTATTTTCTACCCGCATTGCTTATGTCACCAAGGCTGGCTCTGAATACCGCCTGGAAATCGCCGATGCCGATGGCGAAGGCACCAAGATCGCCCTGCGTTCTGCTGAACCCATCATTTCACCTTCATGGTCGCCAGACGGCACCAAGGTGGCCTATGTATCTTTTGAATCACGCAAGCCTGTCATATGGGTACAAAACCTGATTACCGGCGAACGTACCATCATTGCCAACTTCAAGGGCAGCAACTCTGCACCTTCGTGGTCGGCTGATGGCAGCAAGCTGGCGGTGGCGCTCTCGCGCGATGGTCAGACCCAGATTTTTACCGTCAGTGCGAATGGCAGTAACCTGCAAAAGCTGACCAGCAGTTCCGGCATTGATACTGAGCCGCAATTTTCTGCTGACGGACAATCGATTTACTTCCTGAGTGACCGCAGTGGCGGTCCGCAGATTTACCGCATCAGTACTGCAGGTGGCGAAGCAAAAAGGGTAACCTTTAGCGGCACTTACAATATCACACCAAGAATATCCCCGGATGGCAAGACTTTGGCTTATATTTCACGTCGTGATGGAAAATTCCAGCTCTACGTCATGGATTTGGCCAGTGGTCAGGAGCAGCGATTGTCCGACACCACCAAAGACGAGTCACCGAGTTTTTCACCCAATGGCCGTTACATCATGTACGCCACAGAATCAGGCCGTCGCGGCTCGCTCGCTGTGGTGTCGGTAGATGGCAAGGTGAAGCAGAAATTGACGGTTCAGGCCGGAGATATTCGGGAGCCCACCTGGGGTCCTTTCATGAAGTAAGCAGTATTTATTTCGGTATTCATTTATTTAATCAGGAGAGAAAATGCGTTTCACATCCCAATCCAAGACTCTGGCCATGCTGATTTCCAGCGTCGTTCTGATGAGTGCCTGCGCTTCCAAAGTCCCTCTGGAAGATAAAGCAAAAGTGGAAGAAAAAGCACCGGTTGTTGTCCAGACTACCCAGGCTGATCCTAACTCCGTCAAAACAGTGACAACAACAGTTGATCCGTTGACACAAGGTGCACTGGCAAAACGCAGCGTGTATTTTGACTATGACAGTTACACCGTCAAAGATGAATTCAAGCCTGTTATCGAGGCGCATGCCAAGTATCTGGTTGCCAATAAAAACCGTGGCATCCTGATTCAAGGTAACACTGATGAACGCGGCGGCCGCGAATACAATCTGGCACTCGGCCAAAAACGTGCTGAAGCAGTACGTAAAGCCCTGAGCCTGCTGGGTGTGTCAGAAGCACAAATCGAAGCTGTTTCTTTGGGCAAAGAAAAGCCAAAAGCAACTGGCAGCGACGAAGCTTCCTGGGCTGAAAACCGTCGTTCAGACATCATCTACAAGTAATCTTCGTGTCTGAAGACCTGGCAATGTCTGGTCTTCATTTGCGTTCAACGCCGGATAGCTGCCATAGCTGCTCCGGCGTGTTTCCATTTTTTTGCAGATCGCCATGAAACTCAATTCCATACGCACTTCTTTCATTGCAGCGGCTATCGCCATTGCACTGGCACCTTCTGTCGCCTCAGCCGGCATTTTTGATGATGATGAAGCACGCAAGGCCATACTGGATTTGCGCAACAAGGTCGATGCCGTCAGCAACAAGCTTGATGCCAAGCTGGAAACCAAGGCAGATAAAAGCACCGCGCTTGAACTGGCCAATGAGAATGAACAACTGCGGGCAGAAATTGCCAAACTGCGTGGGCAAATTGAAGTGCTCAGCAATGACCTCGCCAATACCCAGCGCCGCCAGCAGGATTTTTATGTCGACCTGGACAATCGCGTACGCAAGCTTGAACCCAAGCGCATGACCGTGGATGGCAAGGAAGCGACGGTTGATGTTAACGAGCAGCGCGCCTTTGATGCTGCCATGACCCTGTTCAAGGGTGCAGATTATAAAAATGCAGCAAACGCATTTTCCAGCTTCCTGGTGAACTATCCGCAATCGGCCTATGCTGGTTCTGCCCAGTACTGGCTGGGTAATTCGTACTACACCCAGCGTGATTTCCGCAATACCATCGCGGCCATGCAGCAACTGGTGAAGGCTTATCCTGACCATCCCAAGGCACCAGAAGCCATGCTCAATATCGCCTCCTGCCATATGGAACTGAAAGAAAAGGCAGCCGCCAAGAAAGTGCTGGAAAGCTTGATTGCTCAGTATCCCGAGACTGAAGCCGCACAGGCTGCCAAGAACCGTTTGTCAGCCATGAAATAGTGTCAACGGCAGGCCCAAGGGCGATAATCTGCCAGCAGCGTTGACAGGGTGGCCTGAACATACTATAATCTCTGTCTTCGGGTCGTTAGCTCAGCTGGTAGAGCAGCGGACTTTTAATCCGTTGGTCGCAGGTTCGAATCCCGCACGGCCTACCACGAATACCAAAGACTTAGGTCGCATCACTAAGTCTTTATCTTTTTTAGCAGTTTTGGGTCGTTAGCTCAGCTGGTAGAGCAGCGGACTTTTAATCCGTTGGTCGCAGGTTCGAATCCCGCACGGCCTACCACGAATTTAGTAGTACAGAACAAGGCTACCAGCTTCGGCACGTAGTCTTTTTTTGCGCCCCTATATTTTCTCCCATCCTCGCTCCGTGCGTCCTGGCACACTATCCGAATGGCAATGCTGTGGCCATCGGGCTGAAGATATTCTCTTCTTTGCTATAGATATAATAGCAATTCCTGAACCACGCCATCCCATCACGGCTCCCACCCTTACGGCAACTGCTTTCCTGGTAGCGAATTCAGCACGTCTCAAGCTTAGATTCCACCAAACGGCACGCGCTTATTTGCAGTGCAGAATTTCCCCTATAACCAACCGCGCACGCAGTCTATTGCATCGCATGCCAGCTGCCTTCCGACCGGCTAAGACACCGTCTCTAACCAACCGAACAAATTCAAAAATTGGTCATGATGCTTGCAGAGTCCTCGTACGCCCTATCGCTGTCGATAACATAACGATCTTTGCCGCCAGACTTCGCCAAATAAAGCGCCAAGTCCGCACGTTTGAATACATCCGACAAGTCCGTATCGCTTTCAAATTTTGCGACGCCAACACTGATTGTTGTCGGCGGCATGAAAGCTTTACGCACTCCATTCACCAATTCAGTTGCGAATTCCTGTAACTTATCCCTATCACCTTGGAAGACGATCCCAAACTCCTCGCCCCCCAACCGTCCACAAAGATTTCCCTCTGAAACTCTTGCGATAATCGACGCAGTACTTTTCAATACTTCATCGCCAACGTCATGCCCCCTGCTGTCGTTTATTTTCTTAAAGTCGTCAATGTCAACCATCAAAAAATACAGTCCGTCGTTGACACTACGTTTTTGAGCCTCGCGCGCTTTCCACATGAAACGTCTTCGATTTTTCAGCCCCGTCAATGCATCTGTAAATGCAAGTATCCTAAGCCGCTGACTAGAACGCATCATCACCACTACAATAATTATTAGTGAAAAAACGACCAGCATACTCAATCCCAATGCAAGTAACTGTAATTTTTTAATCTCATGCGCGTTTTTGAGCTCCGCCTGCTGTGACTCGTTTTGCTTTGCTAACTTGCGGTTTTGTTGTTGCTGCTGCTCAGTTTGAAAACGAACCCGGAGCAGGCCGGTCTGTTGATCCAACGCCTGCTGATCGAGCTTATTCTTAGCCTCTAGCTGAGAGACACGTTCCTCATAGGCAGCTTGAATTTGATTTTGCCCAAGAAATGCGAGCGCACGGTCTTCATGAATCGTGAGAAGGAAGCGGAGATTCCCAGTTTTCTGAAAATAGGCCAATGCACGATCGAGATCGTGAAGTGCCTCGGAGTTTTTACCTGCCCGCCTTAATGCTGCACCGCGTGCTTGGAGTAACAACGCCGCCCGCTCCTCACCAGTTGCTGTCGCTTCCAGTTTTATGGCATGGTCAAGTTGCGCCAATGCTTCCACATGACGGCCCATTTTCGAAAGGGCCATGCCAATCGAACGCTCGTCAAAAGAAACCTCGTCTGCCGGAGCTTTCCGTTGCACATCAATCTCGCGTGCCCGGCGAAAATGAGGAAGTGCCAATTCCGACTTGTTTTGATTATTGTAGAGTATGCCAATATTGAACTCAGTGGTACTCTCCCGCCCTAAGTCCTTGGAGTCACGTGCGATGGCAAGTAGCTTATTCAGAATAAGCAGCGCATTTTCATAGTCCCCGACATGTTTATCGCTATAGGTCAATGCAAGACTATTCATGACCATAATGTTGTAAGCTTTGTTTCCAGTCTTTTCAAAAATGGAAAAAGCTGTATTAAGGTCATTTAGCGCATCTGGGTATAACCCGAAGTACGTGCGCCGATTCCCGCGCACAAAAAGCACACTAGCCTGCAAATTCAAATCATTTTGCTGCAAGGATTGCTCTAGAAATAACGTGTACTGCGTTTCGATTAGCTCGTAACTCGCCGAATCATCATGAAAGCCCATTTCACATAGACGTACCATAGCGCTCGCCCCGACGTCCCCTGCCAAGTCTCGCTCCGCTTTCAGACTCGCAATGATGCCTTGAGCCGCAGCGCCATTGTCAGAGGCCAGAATCAGGCACTGATCCGCCCGCTCCCTCAGCGAGGAAGCTCCCTGAGCGAAATCACTAATGAACAAAAGAAATACTACTACTAAGCGCATATGTCTCATTTTTTCTCCTGCTTTGCGTAATTGTACCCCTTGTCATGGCGACGGTAAAATGCAAAAAAGCAATATTCAGATGGACTAAGAGACAAGGCTACACCAAACCACATGCGTGGGCATCACCAAACTTAGCTCGCGAGAATCATGAGCCGTTCGAGCGCGGATCACTTCCGTTGTACTGACTCCGCAATCAATGGAGCCGTCTCTTTTTTTCAGCCATCTCTCGCATGTTTGGCATGGACACGTCCGGCAGGCGAGCTTTGATGTAGATCTCAGTGGTGGTCACGCTCTCGTGGCCTAACAGGTGCTGGATGCGCTCAATCGGCGTTCCAGAGCGATACATATCGGTCGCCCCCTTCCCCTTCAGATCGTACATGCCAAAATTGGTCAAGTCTTCCTTGCGTACATATCGCCCGAACATGGCGACCAGTCCGGAATACGTGTATTTTTTTCGACACGAGTATGTCCGAATGTCGGCCAAACTGTCTTGGCGCTCATTATCCAGTTTCTCTTTTTGCTGGATAAATTGCGTCTAAAATTGACTCACGTTCAGCACACAATCCTACTTATCTTGATGAGTAGGGAGCAGGAGTGATTGACGTGGCATTACTAGGTATTATTCGACGCTGGCAAATTCGTGAAGGATCCCATTATGGGAGATCGCCAGACGACTGGGCATCTCTCGCAACACAGTTCGGCGTTATCTGCGGGCTGAAGTCACAGAGCCAGCCTATGCGGATCGACAAACAACAAGCGCCATCGATAAATATGCATTACAGCTGTCAAGCTGGCTTAAAACCGAAGCTGGCAAAAATCGTAAGCAGCGACAAAGCTTAAAACAACTTCATCTGGATCTAAAAGAACTGGGATTTGAAGGGTCGTATGACCGGGTGGCCGCCTTCGCCAGGAAGTGGAAGGTGGATCAAACTGACAGGGTCAATTCAGCTAGCAAACGCACAGGTGCATCAAGCAAACCTACACCAATATAAATTATGGTTCAGCAGTAGCGATGACAGGCAAAAAAGCACAATGCTATTTTTATGCAGAAATATGCGGTTGCATTTCTCTTGGATTTCTTATTTGAAATTATTAGGGTTCTTTAGTATATTCGCTGCAAGTAGATCAACAGGAGGCTTCTTACTTGCTACAATAGTTTCAAGATATTTTCTATTATCTGCAGTGAGTTTTTGTCCAAGAGCGAGTATCTTCTCCATTTTTGCGATATTTGTCTGATCGATATCAACTATCCGGTTTTCTACATTTTGTATTTCCCAGTCTCTGAATTGTAATATGTCAATCCGCTTCATCTTTGCTAGAGTTGCTTCTTGTTCTGCTTGAGGCATTTTTCCAATGAGTACAAAAGTGGTTTTTTGCCCATCCTTTAATATTATTTCTTGAGTTGATATTACTGCAGCAGTGGATTGAGTTGCATTTACTTTATCCACTGCTACTGCCGCACCACTGATAGACAATGCGAGCGCTGCCATTGCAAGCGCAGAGTGAACGCGTGATACTTGACCCGATTTAGAGCGGGTTTCTAGACTAGAACGGACTTGTTCTACTGCGAAGATGTTTTTGCGTGTGTTTGTAGCCATATTCATCAAAAAATAAGAACAATCCAAGCACAGATACTCTAACCAATGGTATATAGATCGTCAATTTAATTTATTGATGTCTTTCTGTTTCCCTGACTATATCGGCGTTCACTTTGTAGAAAAATCCAACCATATCAAAAATCTGGGTTTTTGCGATTGATTACGGTTTACTGATTGCTTATTTCTCCACGCAATCGAATGCAAATTTAATTGCCAGCTTGATCAGCAAAGAGCAACGCTAAGTAATCCTGAATTTCAATTATTTATCTGACTATGACGTCAAACCCGAGCTTTTTTTGTTTTATGGTAGTCTGATCTGCAAGAATTAATCAGCTATCTAGTGCAGTAGATGCCTGATGCGCGTCATCGGCAAACTAGGCCAGCCTATTTGAAGGCCGCGAAATTATCGTACCCCCTATGTTGGATGTATAAGAAGTATAAGTTACGAGTAGATCATCATGAAAAAGACCGGTAGTAAAGTGGCAGAAGTACAAGATAAACAAGAGAAGCATGAAATACGTCCTGGTCAGTCTCTGGAGTTACTGAAAGAGCTGCATATATTGACGCGTGACGGCAAGATGAATCAGGATAGCCGCCGCAAGCTCAAGCAGGTATATCACCTGTATCAGTTTATTGAACCGCTGTTGCTGAAACTGCAGCAAGACCATGCAGACATCAGCCTGGTGGACCATGGTGCAGGCAAGTCTTATCTGGGGTTTATTTTGTATGACCTGTTTTTTAAATCAGCACAGGCGCAAAGCAAGGCCAGGATTTATGGCATAGAAACCAGAGATGAACTGGTGCAGCGTTCTACCGAACTGGCGCAAAGGCTGGATTTTCCTGGCATGTCTTTCCTGAATCTGTCGGTTGCCGATTCGATTACATCGGATGCCCTGCCTGAAAAAATTGATATCGTTACTGCATTACATGCCTGTGATACGGCAACTGATGATGCCATACAGTTTGCGCTGAAGAAGAAGGCACAGTTCATGGTGCTGGTGCCTTGCTGCCAGGCCGAAGTGGCATCCGAGTTGCGTAAAGCCAAGGGCGAGGCCGTGCGGAACAACCCGCTGTCGGAAATGTGGCGTCACCCTATTCACACGCGTGAATTTGGCAGCCAGATCACCAACGTGCTGCGTTGCCTGCAACTGGAAGCGCACGGTTATCAGGTCAGGGTCACGGAACTGGTAGGATGGGAACATTCCATGAAAAACGAACTGATCGTGGCCGAATATAAAAACCTGCCGGCAAGGCGGCCGGCAGAGCGCCTTGCTGAGGTCCTGAAAACCACAGGCCTGGAAGCCATGGAAAGACGTTTCTTTGTGCATTAGTGGCTAGAGCTCATTCCTATTTATGAAATGAGTTCTGATTGTGGCATGTTACAAGCTGGTCACTGTCAGGTCATAAAAAATGATTAATATCATTTATGCTTAATTCAGTTCAATCATCATTATCATCAGTAAAGGATAGAAAACATGCTGGCCGCCGTTGACTTGGGTTCCAACAGTTTTCGCATGCACATTGCCCGACATGAGGGTGATGTCATTAAAGTTGTTAAAAGCGCACGCGACCCGATACGTCTTGCTGCGGGCCTGGATAAGAATGGCAATCTGACGCCAGAGGCGATGCAAAAAGCCATTTCCTGCCTGGCACGCTTTCGTGAAATTCTGGATACCTATCCAATCGAAGGCCTGCGCGTGGTTGCTACCAATACCATACGCATTGCAAAAAATGCCGCTCAATTAATGCCGCTGGCAGAAGCAGCGATAGGTTGCCCCATCGAAGTGATATCGGGCGAGGAAGAAGGCCGTCTGATTTATATGGGTGTGTCGAATGCCGTAGCGATTCCTGGTGAGCGCAGGCTGGTGCTGGATATTGGTGGCGGCTCTACCGAAGTGATACTGGGCCATGGCCATGAGATCATTAAAGTGGAATCCTTCAGCATCGGTACGGTCAGGCATAGTTCAAGTTTTTTCCCGGATGGACGACTGACAGATGCAGCTTTTGAAGCGGCGATCCTGTCTGCCCGTTCCATGTTTGAAGATGCTGCCCCACCATATCAGCCACAGCACTGGCGCAAGGCCTATGGATCATCCGGCACTATGCGGGCGATTTCAGATGCGATCAGCAAGGGTGGCCTGGGTGATGGCACACTGACGCTGAAAAACCTTAATCTGCTCAAGCAATATTGCGTGCAGACCGGGCAGATAGATAAGCTGGAGTTAAGCGGCATTAAGCCTGAACGGGTTGCCATGGTCGTGGGTGGCCTGGCGATACTGATAGGTTTGATGACGGAATTTAATATTGCTGTCTTGCTGCCGGTAGAAGCTGGTCTGCGTATGGGCGTGATGTGGGATTTGTACCTGCGTGCCACCAAGCGTGACCGTCGTGAACTGTCAGTGCAATCGATCGCCAAGTTATTCCACAGTGATGTGTCACGTGCCGACCGCGTGGCGGATATGGCGAAGTCGCTTTACCAGCAATTGAAGCCTTCTTCGGAAACCTATACCCGACTGTTGCAATGGAGCGCGATGCTGCATGAAGTCGGCATGGTGATATCGCATACCGGCTATCACAAGCATGGCGCTTACATGATAGAAAATGCCGACATGGCAGGTTTTACCACGCGTGAACAAAGGGTGATGAGCAAACTGATCCTGAGCCAGAAAGGTAATCTGCGCAAGATCGGTGATGGCCTTGCAGATGTGGATTTTGCCAAGGCTGTGTTGGCGCTGCGTTTGTCGGTCATGCTCATGCATTCACGTGCAGAAATCGATTTTGAAGATGTGCGTTTGAAAATGAAGGGCAGAGTTGAACTGGAAATGAAACGCGACTGGGTCAGTGTCCACCCAACAGTGGCTTACTGGTTGCAAAAGGAAATTGAAGCCTGGCGTGAGATAGGAATAGATTTTCTGGTCAGGGCGAATGTGTAATTTTTTTCGTCAGCCATATTGGTAATTCCTTGCCCTGTGATTTTCTCCGGGCAAGGATGCAATTCTGTTACATGCCATCAAATCTTGTCAAATGCAGTCAGCCACCATCAATGACCTGAATACGCGTCCCAATAATTTGCCGGATTTATCATAGGCTTCAAATAATACTGTGCCACCAAACTTGTTTGGTTTTCCGCCCACCAGGTCATAAAAGTGGATTTTGCTGACTGCTTTTAGCGGGAATGAAATGATGGTCCGGCTTCCCACATAGGGGTCGTGTTGCAGTTTGTAGATATGGATAAGTGAGATTTCCGCCTCATTGAGTTTGCCATGGGCTGCCGAATTCGGATCAGTATCAAAGTCAAGGTCGCTGGATATTGCATACACTTTCATCCTGATGTCTTGATTGCCTGCCTTGCCATCAATTTTTCCTGCCAGTGCGCCATCGGTCAATTTGTCGATCTGTATTTCAAACCGATGTTTGCCATCACCAAAGTCAGGAAAAGTGGCGTGGCATTTTAAAACTTCTTCCGCACTCGCAAGATTGACCAGCAGGGCGCTTGTGATAGCAAAAATATACTTGAACGTATTCATCATGCCTGCTCCATTGGAAAGCCCAGGTTGAGAATGACATAGCCTGTGTGCGAGGCCAAGTACTGTTTATAAAGTATTGAATATTAGGACGTGCTGACCTATCTTTTAGGCAAGCAAATGGGTTTGAAACCTTGTCTGACTAAGCGTGCGGAGCGCTGCTTGGCGATACAAGTGACCGACACACAACAACGCCAGGCGAGGTTTCAGACCCATTCCCTCCGGGTTCCCCTCATAGCGCACGCTGGACTGCAGGGGTTGCAAGATTCTGCGTCTTGTCAGGGGCACCAGCCCTGACTGCGCCGCACGCCTTGCCAGCCTGCGCTATGAGGGGAATGCTTTGTCTAAAAGACAGGTCAGTACGCCCTAGTCCCAAGGACAATAAAAAAGCGATGCCAGATCAATCTGGCATCGCTTTTTGCTTGGGGCAAGCTGTATCAGAAATCGAATTGTGCTGACACTTTGTAAGTACGTGGTGCACCAGGGAACAAATAACCGCCCAGTGATTGGGTCACATCGCGCCAGTAAAACTTGTCCAGCGCATTGTCGATATTAAAGCGCAGGGTCGTTGCCGTATTACCGATTTGTGTCGCATAGCGTGCGCCCAGGTTGACGACATGGTAGCCAGGTACTGTCACACTATTGTCCGGGCTGAATGCCTTGCTGCTGGCATATTGCCAGCTTGCATTGACATTTAAACCCTTGACTTCAGTGACGGCATAATCGGCATAAACAGTAGATTTGAAGCGCGGCACATTCATGACACGTTTGTTGTCCAGGCTGCTGATGCCGGTGTTTTGCTGTTTTGCATCCAGCGCAGTCAGACTGGCTCCCAGATTCAGTTGCGACGTCAGCTTGCCTTGTGCAGACAGTTCCAGACCTGTATGCAGGGCTTCGCCATTGCTGACATAGGTATTGCTGCTATTGGTATATTCCAGCGGCTTCTTGATGCGGAAGATGGCTGCAGACAGGCTTAGATCACGCTGTACATCTGCCTTCACCCCAAATTCAACTTGTGTGGATTTGCCCGGGTTCAGCATTTTGTTTTCATTGCTGGTACCGAAAGGGGCGATACCGCCATGTTCCAGCCCTTGAGCAAAACTGCCGTAGACAGAAACCTGTTGCACGGGTTTGAATACCAGCGCTGCCGTCGACAGAAACTTGTTCTGGTCATAGCCAGGATTATCAAACTGAGTGCGTGAAATATTCAGATGACGCAGACCCAGATGCAGTTTCAGATTGTCTTGCAGGCTGATGATGTCCTGTACAAAGGCAGACCATTCCTTGTCAGTACGACGCAGTAAAGCCGGGCCGGTTTTGTTGGTGGATGGCGCTACGGCCACAGGGCGGAACAAATTGCTGCTGCCCGCATAGTCATACACATAATCACCAAAATAATCTTTACGCTGTGAATTGCTGAGGCCGACAGCCAGCTCATGCTGCATGCCGGCAAGGCTGAATTTACCATTCAATTGTGCTCGCGTACCCCACAGTGATTTGGATTCATTCACACTCTGGTAGTCATACACATCATAGTCACCATTGGCGCAATAGCCGGGGTAGAGATTTGCGGCGCCACAACCATACGGGAAGGCTGTGTAATCATCCCGTTTGAATTCATGTTTGTTGGCAGACAGGCTGGCTTGCCAGTCCTTGTTGATCTGGTATTCAAAACGCAAGCCCAGATTGCTGTTGCGGGTATCTACAGGCCTGGCCCAGGGCTGTGCATTCAGCATCAGGTCTGCCGGTACGCCACGGGGTAAATCCGTGCCATTGAATAATTGAAATCCGGGAACGGACAACTGCGATTTATGCTGATAGTCTGCATCGATCTGCAACAGTGCCTGTGATGTGATATGCCAATCAAACGCAGCAGACACAAACTGGCGTTCGCCATCTGCACCTTTGACATACGAACGCAAACGTTCGCCTGCCGCGTTGATACGGAAACCAAACTGGCGGTCGCTGGAATTATCGCTGATATCTGCCGCGCCATACAGCGTGCCGCGCTCACTGATTTCCAGGCTGACCGAGCGCAATGGCGCACTGGTCGGGCGTTTGGTTACATAGTTGATGATGCCGCCCGGCGTGGCAAAGCCCGCCTGGAAACCGGCAATGCCCTTGAGTATTTCTATGCGTTCCTTGTTTTCCAGCGGGATGGCGGCATCACCTGGAATGGCAAAACCGTCCTTGCGATAGCTGGATGAATTATCCAGGGCAAAACCGCGTATCGAGAATTGTTCGGCATAGCCGATGGCGTTGTAGGCATCATTCACGCTGGCATCGAATTTCATTGCATCCGTGGTCTGGCGCACGCGCAAATCCTGCATCTGGCTGCTGGTCATCACATTCACCGAGAATGGGGTATCGACCAGGGCCGTTTCGATAAAGCCGGACGCCTTGCTGCGTTCTGCTTTGCCTTCGGAAGTCTTGTTGCCCGTGACTACGACTTCAGGCAGGGACTTTTCTGTCGTCTGAGCCTGTGCATGGGGCAATAATACAAATGCCTGGGCAATGGAAAATGCCAGCAGGGCAGGGCGAAATGGGGTATCAGACATGGTTTGCTCTTTATTTGCGCTTTAATGCGTTGTGGATGACAGCGCGGGAGCAAACAAAGAAACGGACGAACGGGACTTTGCGCTTCCCTTCGCTGGCATTATCCAGATCAGGTAGAAGGGACTCTCTCACCCGGAAACATTTGCTTCCAGGACCCCTAGCGAAGCCCGTACTTTACCATGAAAGCGGCCACAAGATTTGTAACACAATTTGAATGTTGGTACGGCGTATGGCAAAACTTGGATATGATGTAAATGACATCATCACAGAATTGTTGAAACAGTTGCATGTACAGTTAGCAAATAATACTTGCTCATGCAGGCCCGCATTCATATTTAACTCATATTTAGCCACGTCAGTCTTATATGCCTATGTCCAATTTCCAGCGCCTGTTTTTAAGTTTTTGCCTGCTCAATGTGACGTCAGTTTTTGCGCAAGAAGGTGCATCAGCGCCGGAATACACACTGAAGCGCGAAGATGAATCAACTGGTTCGCGTATCCGGCAAAATGCGGTAACTGGTATCAGGGTGCCGATCAATAAGCCTTATGCTGAATTGACTGACGAGCAAAAAGCCAGGGTCCGTTCATTGTATGAACACTTGGATGAAGCGGATGAGCCACCGTATCCTTTAAAAGGCACCAAAGAAATTCTCAGGGCAATTTCGAATGCGCAGGATGTGCTTCATCTGCAAGGGGATTTGTCGGTCTTCGTTGAAGTCAATGCGGACGGGACGCCGAATGCCGTTGGTGTGTTGAAGTCGCCGGATGAACGGATGACAAACCTGGTAGCGACCGCATTGATACATGAACGATATAAACCAGGTTTGTGCAAGGGAACACCATGCAAAATGCAATTTCCCTTGCGTATCAAATTAGGCATGACACGTTGATTACGCGCTTTTGCGTGAGCGCTGTGCAATCTCTTTAATTGCGAGCCTGGGCAGCTTAGGTAGATTAGGTAGATTAGGTCGCTCAGGTAGCTTGTTTGCCCGCATTTTCAACTGACCTGAAGTTGCGCCAAAGGCCCTCGCAAGAATACACAAGCAGCGCAGCCCAGATGGCAACAAAGCCGAGCATTCTGCTGGAGTCAAAAGGCTCGTGATACAGCCATACGCCAAGCAGCAACTGCACCAGTGGCGACATGTACTGCAACAGCCCGAGCGTGGTCATGGGTATGCGGCGTGCACCAGCAGCAAACAACAGCAGCGGGATGGCGGTGATGGGGCCGCTTAGCAGGATCAGCATTTTGATATCGATATCGCCGCTGATGAAGGCATTCTGGCCATGCATGCCCATCCAGATCAGGTAACCAAGGGCAAACGGGAAGAGCAAGGCAGTTTCCAGTGACAAGCCTTCCAGCGCACCCAGGGACGAGGTTTTACGTAACAGGCCATAGGTACCAAAAGAAGCAGCCAGGATCAGGCCTATCCACGGCAAATGTCCTGCCTGCCAGGTCAGCCAGGCTACGCCACAGGCTGCCAGTGCAACCGACAGCCATTGCACAGGGCGCAGGCGTTCACGCAGCCAGACAGAGCCGATCAGGATATTCACCAGCGGTGTAATAAAGTAGCCAAGGCTGGCATCAATGATATGGCCATGGTTGACGGCCCAGATATACACAAACCAGTTGGCAGACAGCAGTAGCGCGCTGATGGCAAAACCAGCTATCAACCTTGGCTGGCGCACCGCCTCGCTGATCCATGACCATTGCTTGCGCCAGGTCAGCACACCAAGCAAAAACAGCAATGACCATACCATGCGATTCAGCAGAATTTCCAGGGCAGGCACTTCATGCAGGGCTTTGAAATAGATGGGGAACAGGCCCCACAGCAAATAGGCGGAGCCTGCAAACAAGATACCTTTACGCATCGCTGCCAATCAAAATAGAAAGCCTGGGGGCCAGGCGAGACCGCTATTATCGCCTTAAAGCAAAATGCCTGCTTCTGATGCGATTTTGCGTAGTTCTATTCGTCTTATTTTGATCTGGCTGTTGCCAGGTGCTTGCACAGTGCTTCAGTGCCATCCAGTATGCGCGGACCTGCGCGATTGAGCCAGTCACCTTTTACAGCGTAGAAATTATTCTTTTTGACGGCTGTCAGGATGGGAAACTGTCGCCAGTCGGCCAGCGCATCTGCATTCTCGCCTGTGGTCAGCATCATGTCGGGATTGGCTGCCAGCACGGCTTCGATGGTGATGGTGGAACTGAGTTCTTTCAATTTGCCAAATACATTTCTGCCACCGCACAGGCGTATTGCATCGGACACCATGTGATCATCATTGAGTGTCATCAATGGCCTGCGTACCATCTGATAAAACACGCTGACTGGCGTGGCAGAGGCGGGCAGGGCATAAGTCTTGCGCAGATTGTCCAGGCGCTGGCGGAATTTCTGTGCCGCTGCCTGGCCTGTAGCATCGGTGCCTGTCAGGATGGCCAGCCGTTCTATCGACGTCGCCACCATTTCAAAATCATGCGGTTCGCTTTCAAAAACGGTGACGTTATTGCTGCGCAATTTGTTGGCCAGTATTTTGGCATTGCCGGTTCCCCAGATAATCACCAGATCGGGTTTCAGGGCCAGCAGGCGTTCCAGGTCCAGCGCGAAAATATTTCCTATTGAAGGCAGTTTTTTTGCGGCTTCCGGATAGTCACTGTAATCGGTAACGGCAACGATCTGTCTGGCCGCACCAGCTTCAAACAATAATTCGGTAATGTGCGGTGCCAGGCTGATGATGCGTTGTGCAGGTTTTGCCAATGTTACTTGGCGCTGCGCATCATCCAGTACCGTGATAGCAGCCTGGACTGTGCCTGTCGCACAGACACCGGCAAGTGACAGCGAGAGCATGCCGGCACTGCACAAGCGTTTCAGTGCCGGTTTTGCGGCTTGCAGCACGCGCATCAAATTTCCAGATTGTCGATCAGGCGGGTACCGCCCAGTTTGGCCGCTGCCACCACGACCAGTTGCGCATTTTGGGCAATGTCACCGGCAGATGGTGGTTGCAAATCAGCGCGCTTGCGGATGGAAATGTAATCCGGTTTCCAGTTGCGTGCAGCTAGTCTGGCCATGGCTTGACGTTCCAGCTCGAACATGTCGAGATGGCCGGCGCGTACTTCAGCAGCGACTTCATTCAGGGTCTGGTACAGGATTGGTGCTTCAGCGCGTTCTGTGGCTGACAGATACATATTGCGCGAAGACAGCGCCAGGCCATCGTCTGCGCGGTAAGTTTCTGCGGCAATGATTTCGGTTGGCAGGGCAAACTGCTTGCTCATATTACGCACGATCATCAACTGTTGATAATCCTTTTTGCCAAACACGGCAACCCGTGGCTGTACACATGAAAACAGCTTCAGTACCACGGTGGTGACGCCGGTAAAAAAGCCGGGACGGAATTCGCCTTCCAGGATATTGCCCAGATCATCCGGTGGGCGCACACGGTATTCTTGCGGTTCTGGATACAGGTCTTTTTCAGTGGGTGCAAACAGTACATACACACCTTCTTTTTCCAGCTTGTCTACGTCAGCCTGGAAGGTGCGTGGGTATTTGTCGAAATCTTCATTCGGACCAAACTGCAGGCGGTTGACGAAGATTGATGCGACGACTGGGTCGCCATGTTTTTTTGCCAGGCGCATCAGGGATAAATGCCCTTCATGCAGATTGCCCATGGTCGGCACAAATGCAGTACGCAATTGTCCGCTTAACTGGTCGCGCAACTCTTCAATGGAGGAAACGATTTTCATGGTGCAGCTCTATAGTAATAAATTGGTTGTGGTCGGTGCCAATGGATAACGTGTCAAGACGTATCGTGATTTGCCAATCAGGCTGGCGAATACGCCAGGCGCACATAAATCGGTGCAAAGGCTTCGGCCTGGGTAATTTCTATCAGCGTTTCCTTGGCCAGTTCAAGCAGGGCGACAAAATTGACGACCAGCACAGGCGCACCCCGGCTGGGGTCGAACAGGTCAGAGAATTCTACAAATTTGGCGGACTGCAGTTTACGCAAAATGCCGGTCATGTGTTCGCGCACAGATAATTCTTCCCGGCTGATTTTATGATGTGCCACCAGCGTCGCCCGTTTCAGTACATCGGCCCAGGCGGACTGCAAATCGGCAATCTCTACATGCGGCCAGTGCAGGATCGTATTTTGTTCGACGAAAACCTGTGCATGCAAAAAGTCGCGCCCCAACTGTGGCACGGCATTCAGGTCATAGGCTGCCAGTTTCATTTGCTCATATTCAAGCAGGCGGCGTACCAGTTCGGCTCGTGGATCATCGGCTTCATCGCTATCGGCGCTTTTATTCGATGGCAGCAGCATGCGTGATTTGATTTCAATCAGCATGGCGGCCATCAGCAGGTATTCTGCGGCCAGTTCCAGATTATGTTTGCGTATCTGATCCACATACTGCAGATATTGCAAGGTGACTTGCGCCATCGGAATATCGAGTATGTTGAAGTTTTGCTTGCGTATCAGATACAGCAGCAAATCCAGCGGGCCTTCAAATGCTTCCAGAAAAATTTCCAGTGCATCCGGCGGGATGTACAGATCGGTAGGAAGCTTGAACAGCGGTTCGCCATATAATTTGGCAAAGGCCAGCCCATCGACAACATCAGGTGTGCTGTCAACGGCACCAACCAGTGGCAACTCGGTTGGCGGCAACGCATTGGTGGCTGTCACAGGCTTCTCTGTCTACAGGCTGATGTGGGCGATATCGGGTGGTATTGGGCGGTGTTAGCCCTTGTTTTGATAAACGTAAGCTTGCTGATTGATGCGTGATTCAAGCTGGCGCTTTTGGGTATCGAGGTCGACCGGTTTTTTATCCCACAACAGGGCACGACCATCACGCTGGCTTTGTTCCAGCGCAGGGTTGGCTTTTTTCAGGTCTTTGATGAACTGAGTTGCTTCGGATTCGTATAACGGGAATTGCTTGGAAAATTTCATAATTTGAAATAAACACGAAAAGGTCGGATAAAGTCGCATTTTACTCCGGTTTTGGCCGGAAAACGGCTTTTGCCTATGGAGTAAGCGTTCAGAACAGGCTGCAGATCATACCGGGCAGCTTACAGGTCTTTGACATCCAGCCATTTTTTGATATGGACAGGGCGGTATTGGGCAAATTTTTGCAAAAGGTTGGCAGCATCATTGTCGATATACAACAAATCCAGGTGTGCTGCCCGCAGGAAGCCTTGCTCTACCGTGTGCAGCAAGAAATCATGCAGCTTCTGGTAGAAACCATTGATATTGTATAAACCAACCGGTTTTTCATGAAAACCCAGTTGTGACCAGGTCAGCACTTCAAACAGTTCTTCGAAGGTACCTATGCCGCCCGGCATGGCAATAAAGGCATCTGACAGCTCTGCCATCATGGCCTTGCGTTCATGCATATTGCTGACGATATGTAAGTCAGTCAGGCCGGTATGGCCGACTTCCTTGTCCATCAATGCCTTGGGGATGACGCCCGTGACCTGCCCACCCAGACGCAGCACCTCATCGGCAATGATGCCCATCAGGCCGACATTGCCACCGCCGTAGACCAGACGCAGTTGCTGGCTGACCAGTTGTGCCGCCAGTTGACGGGCGCCGGCGGCATACTCCGTCGTGATGCCGGGCGAAGAGCCACAATAAACGCAGATTGCTTTCATACCTGATGTCATGCGGGATTCATCTTGCGCAGGTAATCCTGCGACAATTTTTCAAATACATTCTTGGTTTCGCCACGCAGGTAAGGGCTGATCAGTACGATCACCTGATAGCAGCCGCGCGCCAGCGAGTCAGACATGGTCTGCAATTCGGTGTATTTACGCGGATTGCGTACATATTCATACGACAGCCAGTAAGTGGCTACCACCACCATATTGGTGGCCAGGGCGTCGATATCCATATCACTGGCCTCAAACTCGCCATCAGTGCGCAAGCCGTTGCACAACTCGGTGGCAACCTTGATCTTGTGTGTCAGGATTTGCTTGAAATTCAGTTCCAGCTTGCGGTTTCTGGACAGCAGGTCATTGAGGTCGCGATAAAAAAAACGATACCGCCATACCAATTCAAATGTCAGGTGCAGATAGGTCCAGATATCCTGGATATTCGCCTTGCGGCCTTCAGGGAAGGACAGCTTCTTGTTGATTTCCATTTCGAACTGGGTAAAGATGGAATTGACGATATCATCTTTGTTGCGGAAATGGTAATACAGATTGCCGGGGGAAATATTCATTTCCTCCGCAATGACTGTCGTAGTGATGTTCGGCTCACCGAATTCATTGAAAAGGCGCAGGGATAATTCCAGTATGCGTTCCCTGGTGCGACGAGGAGCTTTGTGTTGCATGTCATTCTTCTCGATAAATTATTTCATAAGAATAACATTGAAAAGCCAACATCAAAAGCAGATCAGGCGTCAGAACTCGCTTTGAGTTCATTTTCGGAAGGAATGTGGATCAATCGCGTCTTGGCAAGTTTGTCGTGCAGAAACTGTCCGTGTTTGTCCAGCCGGGCTGTCATGGCCCAGCCGACGACGCCTGCAGCGATGACCAGAACCATGGGCCATTCTTTCAGGCCCAACTGATAATTCAGTGCCATGGCAGGCAAAAACCACATCCATGACAGGCAATAACGCACGATGGCTTTTACCACGGGTAACTTGCCGCCATCCAGATCTACTGCCTTGATACGCCAGGTCTGCATTGCCAGGGTCTGGCCGCTGCGGCACCAGCAAAAGACGAAATAGGCACCAATGACCAGAAACAGCCAGCCCTGGCGCGCGTGACGTAATACCAGCGCATGCCGGCTTTGTGTCAGCACATCAAAAATCCAGTCAGAGACAAAAACAATGCCAAACAACAGCATTCCTTCATAGACCATGCAAATCAGGCGGCGACGTAATGGCGGGGCAGTAAGTTCAGAATTCACAGATTTATTTGGCAGGGCCCTGAGATGCAGCGGCGCTGGCAGGGGCAGCGTCTGTCACTGTCGCGGCAGATGCCGGGGCAGGTACGGCAGGTGAAATGGCAGGTAACGAAGCGCTGGCAGGCTGTACTGCCAACGGCGCAGCTACCGGCGGCGTGGTTTTGACTGCGGCAGCCGTAGCGGTAGTCCCAGTTGCTGCGGTAGCAGGTTTTGGGCCTATTTTGATGGGTGCCAGAATTTTTGGATTTTTCACCGCATCAGCCGGAAGATTGGTGACGCTTTTCTTTTTCTCGTTTTCCGAGGCGAGGCGTTTTTTCTCTTCTTCACTCAGTTGCTGGTATTGCTGCCACTGGGCAGACTTGTGTTCCGGCTTGAGCTGGTTGGATTTTGCAAAATTTTCGCGTGCTGCCATGCGTTGCTCTGGCGTCAGTTTGACCCAGCCGCGCATGCGTTCTTGCAACCTGGCTTGCTCATCCGGCTTCATGGTCGCGTAGCGATTGGCGATTTCCAGCCATTTTTTCTTGCCCAGTTCGGACATTCTGTCCCATTCTGGACTGAGCGGTGCCAATGCCAGCTTTTGCGCAGGGCTGAGTTCTACCCATAAAGGTTTGGCATAACTGGAACTTGCCAGGCCATTGGCTGGCTTGGCATTGGTTTGTGGCGCAGGCGCAGCGCTACCACCGGCAAAAGCCGGTGATAATGAGAAAAGTACAACAGACAGGCACAACAAATCTCGTATCAGGTGCAACGTCACGCCTATTCCTCCGTTTTGTTCAGATAGGCAGTGAATCCGGTATCAACATAAGCGGCTGGCGGCAATTCATCAACCAGGACGGCCGTGTCAATATCTGCCAGTTCATTGATGTTTTGCTGTTGTTCATATTCATAAATGCCTATCAGGCCAGCTACCAGCACCAACAGTGGCAGCGCGATACCCAGCTTGCCCATCCAGGAACCAGGTCCCTGGAAGGAAAAACCGGAATTACCGGCCAATACGCCCTTAAATGCCAATACGGCAACAGGTGCTTCCTGTTTCTTGCATGCCATGGCCATTTTGCGGGCCTGTGCTAACCTATCCAGAGTTGGCGCAGGGAGACTTTCGGCTGATTCATTCAGCGCCCGTCTTACCTTGTAAGCAAACTCAAGGTCTTTCGCTTCTTTTGAATAATTCATAGGTGTATTCCTTTAGCCTTTAGTGTGACGGCCAATGCGTGTGTTGCCCTGGAGCAGTGTGTTTTGACGCTGCCTTCTGAGCAACCCATTGCAGCGGCGGTCTCCGCTACATCCATGTCTTCCCAATAACGCATGAGGAAGGCTTCCCGTTGACGCGCAGGAAGCTTTTTTATTTCTTCGTCAATTATATTAAGAACTTGCTCACGTTCTATCTTGTCTGCACTGGATTCTGATGCTTCCGTGCCATCTTCTGCCGCATAGCTTTCCAATAAGTCAAAATTGTCATCATCCTGGTTATTGGCCGGGGTGATGCTGGAAAACAGGCTGACCCAGGTATTGCGCACTTTTTCCCTGCGGAAAAAATCCAGTATGGTGTTCTGGAGTATGCGCTGAAACAGCATGGGCAATTCGGCGGCAGGCTTGTCACCGTATTTTTCCGCGAGTTTGATCATTGCTTCCTGAACAATGTCTAAAGCAGATTCCTCATTGCGGACGGTGTACACGGCATGCTTGAAAGCACGACGCTCTACACCTTCCAAAAAGCTGGATAATTCTTTGTCTGTGGCCATCGTTGGCAGTTACGTTGCAGGTAGTTGCATTTGTTAAGCAGGCGCCAGTTCCTGATCTGATTGGACTTTTTTAGGAAGATGCCAGCGCTCAAAATTGCGCACATGCTAGCAAAAATACGCGTTTATGTCCTGTATTTCGTTGAAAATGGTTTTTCTGATAATCCTGTTTATCCTGTTAACTTGCTTTTTACGGTGAATTTCCCTTGACCAAAATGCTGCGACACAGTACCGTGTGAGTCCGCTCCATAATCTCGGGGCAAAAAATGCTTGTCTGGAACAGCCCACAATGCTGACACCGACGAGTTCGCTTTAAGAAGCTGTTTGTTCTGACCCATGCCACAAGCGTGAGAAGTCTGTCGTTGTAAAGCCTTAATACTGATTGAACGAGTGCACTAAGCCTTGCCTGGTACCATATCCAACGGATGTGTAAAGGGGAATGTGACCGCACGTAAAGGGATTTCAGCTTTCCGGTATTTACATGTCGATTTCGCCAGGAAAGAACATCCGATCAATCTCCTATGGACCTTGAAAGGACACAATTTATGAGTTCAGAATTTACAGGCGCAGAGATACTTGTCAAGTGTCTGGCCGAAGAGGGTGTTGAGCACGTATTCGGATATCCGGGCGGTGCCGTACTCTATATCTATGATGCGATTTTCAATCAGGACAAGTTTCAACATATCCTGGTGCGTCACGAGCAGGCTGCGGTACACGCTGCTGATGCTTATTCCCGTTCCTCCAATAAAGTCGGCGTGGCTCTGGTCACTTCCGGACCTGGTGTTACCAATGCGGTGACTGGTCTGGCAACTGCTTATATGGATTCGATTCCCATGGTGATCATTTCAGGTCAGGTTCCCAGTGCCGTTATCGGCCAGGATGCCTTCCAGGAATGCGACACTGTCGGTATTACCCGTCCCTGCGTAAAGCATAACTTTTTGGTGAAAGACGTCAGAGACCTGGCAGAAACCGTCAAGAAGGCATTCTATATTGCGACGACAGGTCGTCCGGGCCCTGTGCTGGTGGATATCCCTAAAGATATCAGCATGCACAAAACTACCTACAGCTACCCTAAAGAAGTCGAAATGCGCTCTTACAAGCCAGTCGACAAAGGGCATGCAGGTCAAATTCGCAAGGCTGTGCAACTGCTGTTGCAGGCTGAACGTCCCATGATTTATACCGGTGGCGGCGTGATTCTCGCGCATGCGGCACCGGAACTGAATAAACTGGTTGATACACTCGGTTTTCCGTGCACCAATACCCTGATGGGTCTGGGCGCCTACCGTGCCAGCGATGAAAAATTCGTCGGCATGCCGGGCATGCATGGTACCTACGAAGCCAATATGGCCATGCAGCACTGTGACGTGCTGATCGCCATTGGTGCGCGTTTTGACGACCGTGTGATCGGCAACCCGAAACATTTCGCTTCACATCCGCGCAAGATCATTCATATTGATATTGATCCATCGTCGATTTCCAAGCGCGTCAAGGTTGATATTCCTATCGTGGGCAATGTCAAAGACGTGTTGCAGGAAATGCTGTCACAACTGAGTGCAGTGGAGACGCGTCCTGATCCCAAGGCGCTTGCCGCCTGGTGGAAGCAGGTCAATGAATGGCGTGGTCGCGATTGCCTGAAATACCCGACTTCTACTGAAGTCATCAAACCGCAGTCAGTTGTTGAAAAAGTCTGGGAAGTGACCAAGGGCGATGCCTTTGTCACTTCTGACGTTGGTCAGCATCAGATGTGGGCTGCGCAATACTATCGCTTCGACAAGCCACGTCGCTGGATCAATTCCGGTGGCCTGGGTACCATGGGTGTCGGCTTGCCGTATGCCATGGGTGTGCAGATGGCGAATCCGGATGCAACTGTTGCCTGTATCACTGGCGAAGCCTCGATACAGATGTGCATACAGGAACTGGCAACCTGCAAGCAATACCACCTGACACCAAAAATCATTTTGTTGAACAACCGCTTCCTTGGCATGGTCAGGCAGTGGCAGCAGATTGATTATGGTTCACGCTATTCTGAATCGTATATGGATTCCCTGCCTGACTTTACCAAGCTGGTGGAAGCCTATGGCCACGTCGGCATGAAGATAGAAAACCCGGCAGATGTCGATGGCGCAGTGCGTGAAGCTTTTGCCATGAAAGACAGACTGGTGTTCATGAATTTCATTACTGATCAAACCGAAAATGTCTGGCCTATGGTCAAGGCAGGCAAGGGCTTGACTGAAATGTTGCTGGGTTCGGAGGATCTGTGATGAGACATATTATTTCCATCCTTCTCGAAAATGAAGCCGGTGCCTTGTCACGTGTGGTCGGTCTGTTTTCTGCCCGTGGCTACAACATTGAAACCCTGACCGTTGCGCCGACTGAAGATGCGACCCTGTCGCGTATGACGATCGTGACTTCCGGTTCCGATGACATCATCGAACAGATCACCAAGCATTTGAACCGCCTGATTGAGGTAGTCAAGGTGGTCGACCTGACCGAGGGCGCGCACATAGAACGTGAACTGATGCTGATCAAGGTAAGAGCGGTCGGCAAGGAGCGCGAAGAAATGAAGCGCACCGCAGATATTTTCCGCGGCCGCATCATTGATGTCACCGAAAAGACCTACACCATAGAATTGACCGGTAACAAAGGTAAGCTGGACGCTTTCATTGATTCCATCGACCGCACGGCAATTCTGGAAACGGTACGTACCGGTGGTTCAGGCATAGGACGCGGCGAACGCATCCTCAAGGTTTAAAAAATAGTTTCAGGCATACGCCATTCTCTTACAAAAATATTTAATTATTAGGATACAAAATGAAAGTTTTCTACGACAAAGATTGTGATCTCTCCCTGATCAAAGGTAAAAACGTTGCTATCATCGGCTACGGTTCTCAAGGTCATGCCCATGCACAGAACTTGAATGATTCCGGCTGTAAAGTAACTGTCGCCCTGCGTAAAGGCGGCGCATCCTGGGACAAGGCAAAAAATGCCGGCCTGAACGTGGCTGAGGTCAACGACGCAGTCAAAGCAGCTGACGTCATCATGATTTTGCTGCCAGATGAAAACATCGCTCAGGTGTACGCTGAAAACGTTGCACCGCACGCGAAACAAGGCGCAGTACTGGCATTCGCCCATGGCTTCAATGTGCATTACGGTCAAGTCGTACCACGCGCCGATCTGGACGTGATCATGATCGCCCCTAAGGCACCTGGCCATACAGTGCGTGGTACTTACAGCCAGGGTGGTGGCGTGCCTCACCTGATCGCTGTGTATCAGGACAAATCCGGTTCTGCCCGTGACATCGCCCTGTCTTATGCGATGGCTAACGGCGGCGGCCGTGCTGGTATCATCGAAACCAACTTCCGTGAAGAAACAGAGACTGATTTGTTCGGTGAACAAGCAGTTCTGTGCGGTGGTGCGGTTGAACTGATCAAAGCCGGTTTCGAAACCCTGGTTGAAGCTGGCTATGCACCAGAAATGGCTTACTTCGAATGTCTGCATGAACTGAAACTGATCGTTGATCTGATCTATGAAGGCGGTATCGCCAACATGAATTACTCGATCTCCAATAATGCAGAATACGGCGAATATGTGACTGGCCCTAAAGTCGTCACAGAAGACACTAAAAACGCCATGCGCCAATGCCTGAAAGATATTCAGACTGGCGAATACGCGAAGAGCTTTATCCTGGAAAACAAAGCCGGTGCACCGACACTGATCTCCCGTCGTCGTTTGACTTCCGAACATCAGATCGAAGAAGTGGGCGCGAAATTGCGTGCCATGATGCCTTGGATCGCTAAAAACAAACTGGTTGATCAATCTAAAAACTAATTTTTAAGATCGCCGGGCATCATCCAGCGTGCGCTGGCAGGCGCACGCAGCTCGAAGGCTAAAAGTCGTCCATTTGGACGACTTTTTTTACGCCTTCAAGTGCGCATGGATTGCTAAAAACAAACTGGTTGATCAGTCGAAGAACTAATTCTTCAGATTGCCGGGCATCATCCAGTGTGCGCTTGCAGGCGCACGCAGCTCGAAGACTAAAAATCGCCCGCAGGGGCGATTTTTACTTTCCGGGCTTTATCTTTACTGAGTAGATCTGTGCATTTAATTTTTATTAAATGTAAATGACGATGTATATTGGAAGCCTGAATGTGAAGGATGCTTGTCCCTGAGTCTGTTTTCATTGCCAATGATCGGGGTTATACTTCGCACACTTTTCATCTCTTGCACAGGCAAGAAATATATTCCACAGATCACGATAGCAAGAATGGCACCTATACTAAAACGAAAGCCTAAAGGCAGTTTCAAGTTATTCCCCAAGGGTATGCGCAAGAATGCGGCTACGAGCGGGCATGAGGGGGAAGATGTGCGTGTGCCGGCCAAACCCCGGCGCGGCATCTACCTGTTGCCAAATGCTTTTACAACAGCAGCCCTGTTTTGCGGTTTTTATGCCATTGTGATGGCGATGAATCAACGTTTTGACCAGTCTGCACTGGCGATTTTTGTGGCCATGGTGCTCGATAGCCTGGATGGCCGCGTAGCCCGCATGACCAATACCCAAAGTGAATTTGGTGCTCAGTACGATAGCTTGTCTGACATGATTTCTTTTGGAGCAGCGCCTGCACTGGTCGCCTATGAATGGTCGTTAAAGGGCATGGGCAAGCTGGGCTGGCTGGCGGCCTTTGTATATTGTGCCGGTGCTGCCTTGCGCCTGGCGCGTTTTAATACAAATATAGGAATTGTCGACAAGCGCTACTTTCAGGGTTTGCCCAGCCCGGCTGCTGCGGCACTGGTGGCGGGCTTTGTGTTGCTGATGGAAGACTTGCACTTCCCAGGGCGTGAACTGAGCTGGAGTACCTGGAGCATTACCTTGTTTGCCGGATTGACCATGGTGACCAATGTGCCTTTCTATAGCTTCAAGGATGTCAATTTGCGTCGTTCAGTACCGTTTATTGCCCCATTTTTGATTGTATTGGCCTATGTTGCTGTGGTCAGTGATCCACCCAAGGTTTTGTTTGGTCTGTTCGTCCTGTATGGCTTGTCTGGTTATGTCGTGCTGCTGTGGCGCTGGCGTAAGGGCAGGCCTGTCAGTATCGTTCAGACCAGTGTCGAGCATCATGAAGAAAAATGAGCATGCGTAAAACAGTGTCAGCCTGATTAAATTTGGTGTTTTACAAGAAAAGTCGTAATACAGAAAATGTATTGCGGCTTTTTTGCTTTTCTGCCTGAGAAAAACAGGAATTTGCTGCTATAAATTCTTGCACTTTTTCGCAATCGCGCTTATAGTCTTTGGCATGAACTTCGCATCCACATCAATAGCAAAAAACACTTTGGCAGGCCTGTCTGGTCTGCTATCGCTATTGCTGGCATCTCTACTAGCGTTCACGCGCTAAATCCCCCTACACCCACAATTCGAGTAGTCTCACCACCCATGTGCGTCTTGCAAGGGTAGGCTGAAGAATATTCACAATTTGCAGTTTTATCTCATATTTAAATCTATCTCAGGAGCAATATCATGGCCGACAAACTCATCATATTCGACACAACCTTGCGTGATGGCGAACAATCCCCTGGTGCATCCATGACCAAGGATGAAAAAATCCGTATTGCCAAGCAGCTGGAAAGAATGAAGGTCGATGTGATTGAAGCCGGTTTTGCTGCGGCATCGCCTGGTGATTTCGAATCCATCAAGGCGATCGCTTCCATCATCAAGGATTCGACGATTTGTTCCTTGTCGCGTGCCAACGATCGTGATATTGCCCGTGCTGCCGAAGCCTTGCAGGCTGCAGAGCGCAAGCGTATTCATACTTTCATTGCAACATCCCCGCTGCATATGGAAAAGAAATTGCGCATGACGCCTGACCAGGTGCTGGAGCAGGCAATACAGGCGGTGCGTTATGCCCGCAATTTTACGAACGATGTTGAATTCAGCCCGGAAGATGGCAGTCGCTCGGATATGGATTTCCTGTGCCGCGTGCTGGAAGCAGTCATCAAGGAAGGTGCAACCACCATTAACTTTGCTGACACCGTGGGTTATGCCGTGCCTGAGTTGTACGGCAATATGTTGAAATCCCTGCGTGAACGCATTCCCAATTCCGACAAGGCGGTCTGGTCCGTACACTGCCATAACGACTTGGGTATGGCGGTGGCCAATTCCCTGGCTGGTGTCATGATAGGTGGTGCACGTCAGATTGAATGTACCATCAACGGCCTGGGTGAACGTGCAGGTAATACTGCACTCGAAGAAATCGTCATGGCAGTGCGTACCCGTAAAGATTACTTCGACTTGCAACTGGGCATCGATATCAGTCAGATCGTGCCTGCCTCCAAGCTGGTGTCGCAAATCACCGGTTTTGCAGTGCAGCCGAATAAGGCCGTAGTCGGCGCGAATGCCTTCGCCCATGCATCCGGCATCCATCAGGACGGTATTTTGAAGGCCCGTGATACCTATGAAATCATGCGCGCTGAAGATGTAGGCTGGAGCGCGAATAAACTGGTTCTGGGCAAATTGTCTGGCCGTAATGCCTTCAAGCAGCGCCTGGAAGAATTGGGCATAGCATTGGAATCAGAAGTTGAAGTCAATGCAGCCTTTGCCCGTTTCAAGGAACTGGCTGACCGCAAGTCGGAAATATTCGATGAAGATATTCTGGCCCTGGTATCCGATGAAGAGCATGCACAGAATAACGATGCCTTCCATTATGTGTCTTTGTCTCAGCGTTCGGAAACGGGTGAATTGCCATTCGCCAAAGTAGTATTTACTTCGGACGGCAAGGAAGTAACTTGTGAAGGTAATGGTAATGGTCCGGTTGATGCCATTGTCAATGCGATTGATTCCAAAGTACAGAGCGGGGCAGAGTTGCTGCTGTTCTCGGTCAATGCCATTACCACTGGTACTCAGTCCCAGGGCGAAGTGACAATGCGCCTGTCGAAAGCGGGCCGCATAGTCAATGGTGTTGGCGCAGATCCGGATATTGTTGTTGCTTCAGCGAAAGCCTATCTGTCAGCCTTGAATAAATTGCAATCAAAAACCGAAAAACTTAATCCGCAAATTTAAGCAGGGGTTTGATTCCGGCGTAAAACGGTGTTATAGTCACGCGTTCCGTCATTCCGGCGGAATTGCTATTTCACGATAACGATGGTTTTGTAGTTGTATTTTATAAATACGGCGACTCTTGTTATCGCATGTTAAGGAAAATTATGTCTATCGAAAAAAATGCAAAAGCCGCTATCGTAGCGGACAATGCCCGTGGTCAAAATGACACAGGCTCTCCTGAAGTGCAAGTTGCGTTGCTGACTGCACGTATCAATGACCTGAATGGTCACTTCAAAGCACACTCTAAAGATCACCACTCCCGTCGTGGTTTGATCATGATGGTTAACCGTCGTAAGAGTCTGTTGTCTTACCTGAAAGGTAAAGACTTGAATCGCTATCGCTCACTGATCGAAAAACTCGGCTTGCGTAAGTAATTCTTGCTGAGCTTAGCAAATCATTGGTAGTAAAAAGCCTGCGTCAGTCGTCTGTCGCAGGCTTTTTGTCTATGTAGAGTTTTAGTTTCCCCCGGTTTTAGCCCGGTTTTTAACGAAAATGTTGAAAACAGGCAAAAAGCGATCCAGACGGATTGCTCGCGGTGAGGTGAACGACAGCGCCTGAAAATCTGTCGGCAAAATAGAAAGGACACATTGTGTTTAATAAAATTACCAAAACCTTCCAATACGGTCAGCACCAGGTCACACTGGAAACCGGTGAAATTGCCCGCCAGGCATCTGGCGCGGTCATGGTATCCATAGAAGATACCGTTGTACTGGCAACCGTTGTTGCAAAGAAGGATGCCAAGCCAGGTCAGGATTTCTTTCCTCTGACCGTGGATTACATGGAAAAAACTTACGCGGCCGGCCGTATTCCTGGCGGTTTCTTCAAGCGTGAAGGTCGTCCATCAGAAAAAGAAACACTGACTTCCCGTTTGATTGATCGTCCTATCCGTCCTCTGTTCCCTGAAGGTTACCTGAACGAAGTCCAGGTCATCATTCACGTATTGTCCGTCAATCCGGAAATCGACCCTGATATCGCTGCCATGATCGGTGCTTCTGCAGCGATTTCCGTTGCCGGCATCCCATTCAGTGGCCCGGTTGGCGCCGCACGTGTTGGTTATATCGATGGTCAATATGTATTGAACCCAACCGCAACTCAACTGAAACAATCCAAGCTGGATCTGGTTGTTGCCGGTACTGAGCAAGCCGTGTTGATGGTGGAATCTGAAGCGCAGCAATTGTCTGAAGAAGTCATGCTGGGCGCGGTGGTCTATGGCCACACGCAAATGAAAGCTGTGATCGATGCGATCCATGAACTGGTACGTGACGGTGGCAAGCCTGAAGTGCAATGGGCGCCTGCTGCAAAAAATGAACCACTGATCGCTGCTGTCACGGCAGTGGCAGAGCCTTTATTGCGCGCTGCTTATCAAACCAAAGAAAAACAGGCGCGTACTGAGCAATTGAAGGCAGCAACGTCTTCAGTAGCTGCAGCCCTGGCTGAGCAGGCAACTGCCAAAGGTGAGGCTGCTCCTGATTCATCCGAAGTAGGCAATATCCTGTTTGATCTGGAAGCGAAAATCGTTCGTTCCCAAATCCTGGAAGGCGAGCCACGTATCGATGGTCGTGATACACGCACTGTGCGTCCTATCAGCATCCGTACTGGCGTTTTGCCACGTACGCATGGTACAGCCCTGTTCACGCGCGGTGAAACGCAGGCTTTGGTGATTGCTACGCTGGGTACTGCCCGTGACGAGCAAAAAATTGATGCGCTGATGGGTGAATACTCTGACCGCTTCATGTTGCATTACAACATGCCTCCATTCGCTACTGGCGAAACAGGCCGCGTTGGTACACCTAAGCGTCGTGAAATCGGTCATGGCCGTCTGGCTAAACGTGCTTTGCAGGCTGCCTTGCCTGATCCGGAAGATTTCAGCTACTCCGTACGTCTGGTATCTGAAATTACAGAATCCAATGGTTCGTCTTCCATGGCTTCCGTCTGCGGTGGCTGCCTGGCTTTGATGGATGCTGGCGTGCCGATGAAAGCACACGTTGCCGGTATCGCCATGGGCCTGATCAAGGATGGTAACAAGTTTGCTGTTCTGACAGACATCCTGGGTGATGAAGATCACCTTGGCGACATGGACTTTAAAGTGGCCGGTACTGCAGAAGGCATTACTGCCCTGCAAATGGATATCAAAATCCAGGGTATCACCAAAGAAATCATGCAAGTCGCTCTGGCGCAAGCCAAAGAAGGCCGTATCCATATTCTGGGTAAAATGCAGGAAGCCGTACCTGTCGGCAAATCCGAATTGTCTGACTTCGCGCCACGTCTGATCACGGTCAAGATCAATCCTGAAAAAATCCGTGATGTTATCGGTAAGGGTGGTGCAGTGATCCGTGCCTTGACAGAAGAAACTGGCACACAAATCGATATCAGTGATGAAGGTGTAGTGACTATCGCTTCTGTTGATGCAGCCGCTGGCCAGGAAGCCAAACGTCGCATCGAAGAGCTGACTGCAGAAGTTGAAGTTGGCAAGGTCTACGAAGGTACAGTATTGAAATTGCTGGACTTCGGCGCGATTGTACAAATCATGCCAGGCAAAGATGGTTTGCTGCACATCAGCCAGATCGCCAATGAGCGCGTGAATGCAGTTGCTGACTACCTCAAAGAAGGCCAGCAAGTGCGTGTCAAAGTGCTGGAAACGGATGATCGTGGTCGCTTCAAGTTGTCCATGAAAGCGGCATTGTCTGAGTCTGAAGCGCAAGGTCAGCCACAGCAGCAACAACAGCAATAACAGCAGCAACGTAGTGAGGCAGATGGCAGGGTAGATAACAAGTCAGTCATTTGCCTTGCGCTGTCGTGCTGAAAAATGAAGAAACGCCTGTGCTTTGCACGGGCGTTTTTTTATTCGCTTACAATTCAGGCCCAAGAGTTCACTTTATGGATGAGTCCACATGAAAACTGAAATGCGCGCCATAGAAATCACCCAGTACGGCAAGCCGGAAGTGTTGCAGATTGCCACCCGGCCTGTACCTGTGCCTGGCAAAGGCGAATTGCTGATACGGGTCAGTGCTGCTGGCGTGAACCGGCCTGATGTCTTGCAGCGACTGGGGTTTTATCCTGTGCCTGCGGGTGCGTCTGATTTGCCTGGGCTGGAAGTGGCGGGGGAGGTGGTTGCCGGTGATCTTGAGGGTAGTGCATTTCAGATTGGTGACCAGATTTGTGCCCTGGTGCAGGGCGGTGGTTATGCCGAATATTGCGTGGCACCAGCAGGCCAGTGTCTGAAAGTGCCGCAGGGCCTGTCTTTGCTGGAGGCCGCATCCTTGCCGGAAACATATTTCACGGTCTGGAGTAATGTATTTCAGCGCGCCCATTTATCTCCGGGTGAAACTTTTCTGGTGCAGGGCGGTACCTCGGGTATTGGTGTGGCAGCGATTCAAATTGCAAAGGCGCTGGGCCATCGCGTGTTTGCCACTGCGGGCTCGGATGATAAATGTCGTGCGACAGAAAAACTGGGAGCTGAGCGTGGTATCAACTACAAGACTGAGCAATTTGTCGACGTCGTCAAGGAATTGACTGCGGGCAAAGGCGTTGATGTCATTCTTGACATGGTGGCGGGTAGTTATGTGCCCAAAGAGATTAATTGCCTTGCGGATGATGGTCGTCTGGCCATCATTGCCTTGCTGGGAGGTACTTCTGCTGAACTTGATCTGGCCCAGGTATTGCGTCGTCGCCTGACTGTCACGGGATCCACCCTGCGCCCGCGCCCGGAGGCATTCAAAAAGGCGATTGCGACTGAATTGCAGGAACGCGTCTGGCCACTGCTGACTGCCAGGACCATCGTGCCTGTGATCCATCATGTCTTTCCTCTGGCGCAGGCCGCGCAGGCGCATGCCATGATGGAAGAGGGCGCGCATATAGGGAAAATCATGCTGTCCATGGATGCTGGCTAGGCAGGCGAATTGTGTTGTTGTGATCAAAAAGATAGCGTTTTTGCGCAAAAAATGATCAGTGAACCCCAAAATACGGCCGCATTTGTAGTCATAAAGTCATAAACCTGAGTGGGCTGGTTTGACCCTGATAGCGCTGAGGGCTACAATAGACGGTTATTTATATTTTGGCTTACTATGCGACGCACCTTAATAGCCGGTAACTGGAAAATGAATGGTGATTTTTCTGCCAACCGTTCATTGTTGTCTGAAATAAAGGCTGGCCTGCCTGCATCATTGAATTGTGATGTTCTGGTCTGTCCACCGGCGCCGTATCTGGCGCAATGTGCTGAACTGTTGGCGGGTACTGCTGTCATGTGGGGTGCACAAGACGTATCCGTGCATGCGCAAGGCGCCTATACCGGCGAGATATCGGCAGCCATGCTGGCGGATTGCGGTAGCAAGTATGTGATAGTCGGGCATTCCGAGCGCCGTGCCTATCATGCCGAAAGCGATGAGCTGGTGGCACAAAAGGCATTGCACTTGCAGAAATCTGGTCTGTTGCCTATTGTTTGTGTTGGTGAAACGCTGGAGCAGCGTGAAAGCGGCCAAACCAATCAGGTGGTGGCTGCGCAGTTGAATGCAGTTCTGGATGTGCTGGGTGACATGGCGGCAATGGTCGTCGCTTATGAGCCGGTATGGGCAATTGGTACTGGCAAGACGGCAACGCCACAAATGGCGCAGGATGTGCATCAATTCCTGCGTCAGCAAATGGCGGCCAGAAATGCCGCAGTCGCAGACAAGGTGCAAATTTTGTATGGTGGCAGCATGAAACCGGAAAATGCCGCAGAATTGCTGGCAATGCCCGATATTGATGGTGGCCTGATCGGTGGTGCAGCATTGAAGTCGCAGGATTTCCTGTCGATTATTGCCGCAGCCTGAGAGCCTGTTTGCGATCTGTAGCGAGCGTGCGTCAGCGGGGTAAGGGTAACCAAGCGCAGCACAAAAAGCGGAATGTACTTTAGTACATGAGCATTTTGAGCAGCACATGAGCCCCACGCAGACTCCGATTGCGCTCGCGCAGTAAGATCGCAAGCTGGTTCTGAGGTGTTTGGATTAATTTGTTTGAATGCTTAATTTTTTTTGGATGTCTTGAATGCAAACTTTATTTACGTTGGTTGTGGTTGTTCAGGTGTTGTCAGCTTTGGCAATTATTGCCCTGGTTTTGTTGCAGCACGGTAAAGGTGCTGATATGGGCGCCTCTTTTGGCTCTGGTGCGTCGGGCAGCCTGTTTGGTGCAACTGGTTCTTCCAACTTCCTGTCCAAGGCGACAGGTGTGGCGGCTGCGATCTTTTTTGCAGCGACTTTGGGCCTGGCAGTTTCCAGTGGAAGCCGCAAGCCTGCCATTGGTGTTATGGAAGGTGTAACAGTGACCAAGCCAGCTGCGCCGGCAACATCTGCGGGTGCGGCTTCTGGTCCGGTTATTACTGCAGTACCTGCTTCTTCAACATCTGCAGGTCAGGCAAACCAGATTCCAAAATAATTTGATTTTACCCAGTAAAAAACATTGAATTGCTGCAATTGTGCGTTGAACAATGAGGCTATACATAGTAGAATGCTGGGCTTAGGCCGACGTGGTGAAATTGGTAGACACGCTATCTTGAGGGGGTAGTGGCGAAAGCTGTACGAGTTCGAGTCTCGTCGTCGGCACCAATAAAAATAGAGTCAGTTTTCTTTGCTGACTCGGTCGAGGAAGCAGTTGTTTCTTGCTTGTCAGTATCAATAAATGACTTGCTTCAATCTGGCATTCAATTACAGGTAGCCTAACGTGAACCTCGAAAATTATTTCCCAGTTCTTCTCTTTATTCTGGTTGGTATCGCTGTAGGTGTGGTGCCGCAAGTGTTGGGGCGTATTCTCGCTCCATATAAACCGGATTCTCAAAAAAATTCTGCTTACGAATGCGGTTTTGAAGCATTCGAAGATGCGCGCATGAAGTTTGATGTGCGTTACTACCTGGTGGCAATTTTGTTCATTTTGTTTGATCTGGAAACGGCATTCTTCTTCCCCTGGGGCGTAGCGATGCGTGACCTGGGCTGGACGGGGTTTCTGATCATGCTCGGTTTCGTACTGGAATTCGGTGTGGGTTTTTGGTACATCTGGAAAAAAGGCGCTCTGGATTGGGAGTGATGAATTATGGCAATTGAAGGTGTATTGAGTGAAGGCTTTGTCACCACTACGGCAGACAAGCTGATCAACTGGACGCGTACCGGTTCCATGTGGCCCATGACCTTTGGTCTGGCCTGCTGTGCCGTTGAAATGATGCACGCTGGTGCCTCGCGTTACGATCTGGATCGTTTTGGTGTGGTGTTCCGCCCGTCGCCGCGTCAGTCTGACGTGATGATTGTTGCCGGTACGCTGTGCAACAAGATGGCACCTGCCTTGCGCAAGGTGTATGACCAGATGGCCGAGCCGCGCTGGGTTATTTCCATGGGTTCCTGTGCTAACGGCGGTGGTTACTATCACTATTCGTATTCCGTGGTGCGTGGTTGTGATCGTATTGTTCCGGTTGATGTCTATGTGCCAGGTTGCCCGCCAACGGCAGAGGCCCTGATGTACGGCATCATACAGTTGCAAAACAAGATCAAGCGTACCAACACCATTGCGCGTTAATTGCGTCGTCGCCGGGGCAACATTAAATTATGACTACCAAACTGGAAAACCTTGAGACGGCAGTAAAAACGGTCTTGGGTGAGCGCATTCTGGAATTGAAAAATGCGCTGGGTGAAATCACTATCGTGGTTTCTGCATCTGAGTATCTGGACGCCATGCTTGCCTTGCGCGATCATCCTGATACCCACTTTGAAGAATTGCTGGATCTGTGTGGCGTCGATTATTCCGCCTATGGTGATGGCGTGTGGGAAGGTGCGCGTTATGCCGCCGTTTCGCATTTGCTGTCCATCAAAAACAACTGGCGTTTGCGCGTGCGTGTCTTCGCGCCGGATGATGAAATGCCGGTCGTGCCTTCCCTGATTGATGTCTGGAACGCCGCCAACTGGTATGAGCGTGAAGCGTTCGATCTGTTTGGTATCTTGTTTGATGGTCACAATGACTTGCGTCGCATTCTGACTGACTATGGTTTTATCGGACATCCTTTCCGTAAAGACTTTCCAGTTTCCGGCTATGTTGAAATGCGCTATGACGCAGATCAAAAGCGCGTCGTTTACCAGCCTGTCACGATAGAACCACGCGAAAATGTGCCGCGTATCATTCGTGAAGAACATTACGGGATGAAATAATGGCTGAGATTAAGAATTACACACTGAACTTCGGTCCTCAGCATCCTGCTGCGCACGGTGTTTTGCGCCTGGTGCTTGAACTCGATGGTGAAGTTATCCAGCGTGCCGATCCGCATATCGGCCTGTTGCATCGTGCGACTGAAAAGCTGGCGGAGCAAAAAACTTTCCTGCAATCCGTGCCTTACATGGATCGCCTGGACTATGTATCCATGATGGCCAATGAGCATGCGTATGTCATGGCGATTGAAAAGATGCTGGGTCTGGAAGTGCCTTTGCGCGCACAGTATATCCGCGTCATGTTTGATGAAATCACGCGTTTGCTGAACCACTTGCTGTGGATAGGTGCGCATGCGCTGGACGTTGGTGCGATGGCCGTGTTCCTGTACGCATTCCGTGAACGTGAAGACCTGATGGATTGCTATGAAGCGGTCTCGGGCGCGCGTTTGCATGCTGCCTACTATCGCCCGGGTGGTGTATATCGTGATTTGCCGGATCAAATGCCGCAATTCACTGTATCGGCCTTGAAGAATGAAAAAGCGATGAAGTTGCTGAATGAAAACCGTCAGGGTTCCCTGCTGGATTTCATTGAAGACTTCACCAACCGTTTCCCAAAATATGTCGACGAATACGAAACACTGCTGACGGATAACCGTATCTGGAAGCAGCGTCTGGTCGGTATTGGTGTGGTGTCGCCTGAGCGCGCCATGGCCATGGGCTTTACTGGTCCTATGCTGCGTGGTTCCGGCATCGAATGGGATTTGCGCAAGAAGCAGCCGTATGAAGTCTATGACTTGCTGGACTTTGATATTCCGGTTGGTGTGAATGGCGACAGTTATGATCGTTACCTGGTCCGCGTGGAAGAAATGCGCCAGTCCAACCGCATTATCAAGCAATGCGTGGAATGGTTGCGAAATAACCAGGGTCCGGTGATTACCGATAACCACAAGGTAGCGCCTCCACATCGCGTGAACATGAAGTCAAATATGGAAGAACTCATCCATCACTTCAAACTGTTCACCGAAGGTTTCCATGTTCCTGCCGGCGAAGCGTATGCCGCGGTTGAACATCCAAAAGGCGAGTTTGGTATTTACTTGATGTCCGATGGTGCTAACAAGCCTTATCGTCTGAAAATCCGTGCGCCAGGTTTCGCGCATTTGCAGGGTTTGGATGAAATGGCAAAAGGTCACATGATTGCTGATGCGGTAACGATCATCGGTACTCAGGATATTGTGTTTGGTGAGATTGACAGATAAAGCGGCGCCCTGAGGGCGTCGAATCGAGGCATTAGCTATGGTGTTATCAGAGCAGGCATTTAAAAAAATTGATCGTGAACTGGCAAAGTTCCCGGCTGACCAGCGCCAGTCCGCTGTGATGGCCGCATTGGCTATTGCCCAGGATGAAACTGGCTGGGTATCTCCGGAAGTCATGCAGACCCTGGCTGATTACATCGGCATGCCGGCGGTAGCCGTGCAGGAAGTCGCGACTTTCTACAACATGTACAACACCAAGCCGGTGGGCAAGTTCAAGATTTCGGTCTGCACCAATCTGCCTTGCGCCTTGTCTGGTGGTGAACGTGCTGCACATCATCTGAAGCAAAGACTCGGCATCGATTACAAGGAAACCACGGCAGACGGCCAATTCACGCTGGTTGAAGGTGAATGCATGGGCGCCTGTGGCGATGCACCTGTGATGATCGTCAATAACAAGCGCATGTGCAGTTTCATGTCGAATGAAAAAATTGATGGTCTGGTCAATGAACTGAAAGAGGCGGGTAAATAATGACGAGTCTGCACAATCGCCATATTAAGCCTTTGATACTGGCTGGCCTGGATGGCAAAAACTGGCATCTGGAAGATTACGTAGCACGTGGTGGCTATGAATCTCTGAAGCGTATCCTGAATGAAAAAATACCGCCTGAGCAAGTGATTGCCGAGTTGAAGGCATCTTCTTTGCGTGGCCGTGGTGGCGCGGGTTTTCCTACCGGTTTGAAGTGGAGCTTCATGCCGCGTCAGTTCCCTGGCCAAAAATACCTGGTATGTAATACAGATGAGGGCGAGCCTGGTACATTCAAGGACCGTGACATCATTCGTTATAACCCGCATGCGCTGATCGAAGGTATGGCCATAGGCGCTTACGCCATGGGCATCACGGTAGGTTACAACTACATCCACGGCGAAATTTTTGCTGACTACGACCGTTTTGAAGAAGCGCTGGAAGAAGCACGTGCCGCCAATATGCTGGGTGACAAGATTGCCGGTTCTGAATTCAACTTTCAGTTGCATGCTTTCCACGGCTATGGCGCGTATATCTGCGGCGAAGAAACAGCCTTGCTGGAATCGCTGGAAGGCAAGAAAGGGCAGCCACGCTTCAAGCCGCCTTTCCCTGCCAGCTTCGGTCTGTATGGCAAGCCAACCACGATCAATAACACGGAAACTTTTGCAGCCGTACCATTTGTATTTGCCATGGGCGGCGAAAAATACGCCGCGCTGGGTAAGCCAAACAATGGCGGCACCAAGATTTTCTCGATGTCCGGTGACGTAGCCAAACCAGGCAATTATGAGGTGCCGCTGGGTACGCCATTTGCAACCCTGCTGGAACTGGCTGGCGGCATGCGTGACGGCAAAAAGATCAAGGCGGTTATCCCCGGTGGTTCATCCATGCCTGTATTGACTGGCGATGTGATGATGGCTACTGACATGGATTATGACTCCATCGCCAAGGCGGGTTCCATGCTGGGTTCCGGTGCGGTTATCGTCATGGATGAAACACGCTGCATGGTGAAATCATTGTTGCGTCTGTCTTACTTCTATTTTGAAGAATCCTGTGGTCAGTGCACACCTTGCCGCGAAGGTACGGGCTGGTTGTATCGCATGGTGCATCGTATTGAGCATGGTCACGGTCGTGCAGACGATCTGGATATGCTGAACTCCATCGCTGACAATATTCAGGGCAAGACAATTTGCGCCCTCGGTGATGCAGCGGCGATGCCGGTACGCGCCATGATCAAGAATTTCCGCGAAGAATTTGAATATCACATCGAGCATAAGCATTGCTTGGTGCCCACTTACATGTAAGCCAGCTTCGGTTAGCACACTTAGAGTAGACCATGGTTGAAATCGAAATAGACGGCAAAAAAGTCGAAGTCCAAGAGGGCAGTATGGTGATGGACGCTGCCAATAAGCTTGGCACCTACATCCCGCACTTTTGCTATCACAAAAAATTATCTATTGCGGCCAACTGCCGCATGTGTCTGGTCGAGGTTGAAAAAGCACCGAAGCCTTTGCCTGCCTGCGCCACACCAGTGACCGCCGGCATGATCGTGCGTTCTTCCAGCGACAAGGCAGTAAAAGCACAAAAAGCGGTGATGGAATTTTTGCTCATCAATCACCCGCTGGATTGCCCTATCTGTGATCAGGGTGGTGAATGCCAGTTGCAGGATTTGGCTGTCGGTTACGGCGGCACGGCATCCCGTTACGAAGAAGAAAAACGCGTGGTGTTCCACAAGGATGTCGGTCCACTGGTATCCATGGAAGAAATGAGCCGTTGCATACACTGCACACGCTGCGTACGTTTCGGCCAGGAAATCGCTGGCGTCATGGAACTGGGCATGCTCAATCGTGGCGAACATTCCGAAATCACGTCCTTCGTCGGTAAAACGGTAGATTCCGAATTGTCTGGCAATATGATTGACCTGTGTCCGGTTGGCGCATTGACATCCAAACCTTTCCGTTATTCTGCCCGTACCTGGGAATTGTCTCGCCGTAAATCGGTGAGCGCCCACGATGGCCTGGGTTCCAACCTGATTGTTCAGGTCAAGAACAACAAGGTCATGCGCGTAGTACCGCTGGAAAACGAAGAAATCAATGAATGCTGGATTTCTGACAAGGACCGTTTCTCTTACGAAGCACTGAACAGCACAGAACGCCTGACCAAGCCGATGATCAAGCAGGGTGGGCTATGGCAAGAAACTGACTGGCAGACAGCACTGGAATATGTTGCGCACGGCTTGCGTAACGTCAAGCATGAACATGGTGCTGACGCCATCGCCGGTGTTGCTGCACCAAGTGCCACACTGGAAGAACTGACCCTGTTGCAACGCGTTATCCGTGGCCTGGGTTCTGACAATATTGATTTCCGTCTGCGTCAGTCTGACTTCACTTTGAATTCTGCCGTCAAACCTTGGCTGGGTACCAGCATCGCCAGGTTTGCACAGTTGAAAAATGTATTCGTGATTGGTTCTTTCCTGCGTAAAGACCATCCTTTGCTGGCAGCACGCCTGCGTCAATCGGTAAAAATGGGCGCCAAGCTCAGCATCCTGCATGCGACGGATGATGAATTGCTCATCAAGCTGGCCAACAATGCAGTCGTTGCACCTTCACAATGGACTTCTTTCCTGGCTGAAGTTGCGGTAGCTGTGGCAGCAAAGAAAGAAATCGCCAAACCAGCTGGTCTGGAAGCGGTGCAGGCATCTGCAAAAGCAGAAGCGATTGCGGCGAGTCTGATGGCAGGCAATGCAGGCGTATTCCTGGGTAATACAGCGTCTTACCATCCAGAAGCGTCGCAATTGCACGCGCTGGCACAATGGATAGCAGAAAATGCTGGCAGTGAATTTGGTTACCTGACAGAAGCAGCCAACACCGTTGGTGGTTATCTGGCAAACGCTATTCCGGCAAACAATGCCAAGCCAGTATTTACTGAAGCTAAAAAAGCCTACATCGTATTGCATGCCGAGCCTTTGCTTGACAGTGCACATCCGGTACAAGCCAAGGTAGCGCTGGATCAGGCTGAAATGGTCGTCGTCATGTCACCATTCATGCATGGCGCTGAATATGCAGACGTATTGCTGCCAGTTTCTCCATTCACCGAAACTGCCGGTACCTTCGTCAGTTGCGAAGGTCGTGCACAAAGTTTCCATGGTGTGGTCAAGCCACTGGGCGATACTCGTCCGGCATGGAAAGTCTTGCGTGTGCTGGGCAATTTGCTGGGTCTGGAAAACTTTGATTTTGAAACTGCAGAAGCAGTGCGTGCGACAGTGTTCACAGAAACAGACCTGAGCTTGCAACTGAATAATCTGGCCAAAATCGCCCCTGCAGTTTCTTCCAGCACCAGTGTTGGTCTGGAACGGATTGCTGATGTTGGTATCTATAGTACTGATGCCATCGTGCGTCGTGCAGAATCCCTGCAACTGACTGCCGATGCGCGTGCGCCGCAAGCCTGGATCAGTCAGGCCGAAGCTGGCAAACAGGGTATTGCCGAAGGCGATATGGTCAGACTGAGCAAAACGGGTTCTACCCTGATCCCTGTTGGAATAGATAAATCCCTGCCTGATAATGTAGTCAGGATTGCTGCTGGTCATACCCTGACAAGCAATCTGGACGGCATGTTCGGTGCTATCAAACTGGAGCGTGCATAATGAATTTGCTGCTCTCTATCCATGAACTGGGTCAGCACTATCTTGGCGCATTGTGGATGCCCTTGTGGACACTGGTCAAGATCGTCTGTATCACCTTGCCGGTGATGGGTTGCGTAGCTTACCTGACCTTGTGGGAACGCAAGATGATAGGTTGGATGCATATTCGTCTTGGCCCGAATCGCGTTGGCCCGGCAGGTTTGCTGCAGCCTATTGCTGATGCGCTGAAACTGCTGCTGAAAGAAATCGTCATCCCGGCCAAGGCGAATAAAGTCTTGTTCGTACTGGCACCTATCATGACCATCATGCCAGCGCTGGCAGCCTGGTCGGTGATTCCTTTCGGCCCAGAAACAGTATTGGCGAATGTGAATGCCGGTCTGTTGCTGATCATGGCTATCACCTCGATGGAAGTCTACGGCATCATCATCGCCGGTTGGGCATCCAACTCCAAGTATGCTTTCCTGGGTGCCATGCGTGCATCGGCACAGATGGTGTCGTATGAAATCGCCATGGGCTTTGTACTGGTTATCGTACTGATGGTGTCTGGCAGTTTGAATATGACTGATATTGTCAATGCCCAGACCAAGGGTTTTGCAGCCAGCCACGGTTTCAACCTGTTCTCCTGGAACTGGCTGCCACTGCTGCCCATGTTTGTGGTGTATGTGATTTCCGGTATTGCTGAAACCAACCGTCATCCGTTTGACGTGGTCGAAGGCGAATCCGAGATCGTTGCCGGCCACATGGTTGAATATTCGGGCATGTCGTTCGCGATGTTCTTCCTGGCTGAATACGCCAACATGATTTTGATTTCTGCGATGGCATCCCTGATGTTCCTCGGCGGTTGGTCTGCACCATTCAGTTTCCTGGATTTCATCCCGGGCTGGATCTGGCTCGGCATCAAGACATTCTTTGTGGTTTCGCTGTTCATCTGGGCACGTGCTTCTTTCCCGCGTTATCGCTATGACCAGATCATGCGTCTGGGCTGGAAAGTATTTATCCCGTTGACCCTGGTGTATCTGGTGATCGTCGCAGCATGGATACAAACTCCATGGAATATTTGGAAGTAAGAGGCTAAAAAAATGGAAGCAATCAAGGATTTTTTTGGCAGCCTGATGCTGCGCGAGCTGATCAAGGGCCTGGCCCTGACCGGCCGCTATATGTTTGCCCGCAAGATCACGGTGCAATTTCCGGAAGAAAAGACACCGCAGTCTCCACGTTTCCGTGGTCTGCATGCCTTGCGCCGTTACCCGAATGGGGAAGAGCGCTGCATCGCCTGTAAATTGTGTGAAGCAGTGTGCCCGGCCATGGCGATCACGATCGAATCTGATCAACGTGCTGACGGTACGCGTCGTACTACCCGTTATGACATCGATCTGACCAAGTGTATCTTCTGCGGTTTTTGCGAAGAATCCTGTCCGGTCGATTCGATTGTGGAAACCCATGTACTGGAATACCACGGCGAAAAACGCGGCGATCTGTATTTCACCAAAGAGATGCTGCTGGCCGTAGGTGATCGTTACGAGACACAAATTGCAGCAGCGCGTAGCGCTGATGCCGCATACCGCTAACTGGACCTGGTTCGATATGGAATTTACTACCGTTTTATTTTATGTTTTCTCAGCGATCATGATAATCGCTGCGATTCAGGTCATTTCTGCGCGCAATCCTGTGCATGCTGCCTTGTTTCTGGTTCTGACCTTCTTCAATGCAGCTGGTATCTGGATGTTGTTGAAGGCCGAGTTCCTGGCGATTGTACTGGTGCTGGTGTATGTCGGTGCGGTCATGGTGCTGTTCCTGTTTGTCGTGATGATGCTCGACATCAATCTGGACAAGCTCAGGGAAGGGTTCTGGAGTCACTTTCCGCTGGCAGCCGCTGTTGGCGGCATCATCGTGCTGGAAATGGCTGCCGTTTTGTGGCGCGGTTTTTTGCGTCCGGACAATCATGTACCGGCAGTGTCCGACAAAATCGGCAATACCAAATACCTGGGTATAGAAATCTTCACGCATTACCAGTTTGCCTTTGAAGTAGCGGCAGCGATCTTGTTGCTGGCTATTGTGGCAGCTGTTGCCCTGACTTTGCGTCGCCGCAAAGACAGCAAATACTTTGATCCGGCAGCTGCGGTAAAAGTGAAGGCCAAGGACCGTATCCGTATCGTCAGCATGAAGGCCGAATCGGATCGTGCAGACAGCAACGCAGCCGCTGCGGCAGCGACCGTAAAGCAGGAGGTTTAAATGGCTTTGACTTTGAGTTTGACGCATTACCTGATATTGGGCGCAATCCTGTTTGCGATTTCCATCGTCGGTATTTTCCTCAATCGTAAAAACATCATTGTGTTATTGATGGCGATCGAGTTGATGTTGTTGGCAGTGAATATTAATTTCATCGCTTTTTCTCATTATTTGGGTGATGCCGCTGGTCAGGTATTCGTCTTCTTCATATTGACCGTGGCCGCCGCTGAATCTGCGATTGGTCTGGCAATACTGGTTGTGTTGTTCCGTAATCTGGACACGATCAATGTCGAAGACCTGGATGCATTAAAAGGTTAACAAGGATAATGCTGCGGGCTGTTGCATAGCGACAGTCCGGCATACGCTGGCGATTTAAGAAAAGTAATAAGCTAACAAAGGGTCATCATGGCGGGGCAACTTAACCCACAATTATTATTGGCAGTACCTCTGGCGCCTCTGGCAGGGTCTGCTATCGCAGGTTTGCTAGGAACGAAGTTTTTTGGCAATGTGGTCGGACGAAAAGTGTCGCATACCGCGACCATACTGGGCGTGCTGATTGCCTTCGTCATTTCTTGCATGACTTTGTCTGCCGTGATGGATGGCGCTACCTATAACGCCACCCTGTATCAATGGATGAATGTTGGTGGCCTGAAGCTGGAAGTCGGCTTTATGGTTGACAGCCTGACGGCCATGATGATGTGCGTCGTGACCTTTGTGTCGCTGATGGTGCATATCTATACCATCGGTTATATGGCTGAAGACGAAGGTTACAACCGTTTCTTCTCATACATCTCGCTGTTCACGTTTTCGATGTTGATGCTGGTCATGAGCAACAACTTCCTGCAATTGTTCTTTGGCTGGGAAGCTGTGGGTCTGGTGTCTTATCTGCTGATCGGTTTCTGGTACACCAAGCCAACCGCGATTTATGCCAACATGAAAGCCTTCCTGGTTAACCGCGTGGGTGACTTTGGTTTCATCCTCGGTATCGGTTTGCTGGTGGCAAATGCCGGTTCCATGAACTACGTGGAAGTGTTCGCCAAAAAAGAACAACTGGCTGCCATGCTGCTGCCACATACCGATTGGATGTTGATCACTGTTGCCTGTATCTGCCTGTTTATCGGTGCCATGGGTAAATCTGCACAATTCCCGCTGCATGTGTGGCTGCCTGATTCGATGGAAGGTCCTACACCGATTTCTGCACTGATCCATGCGGCAACCATGGTGACGGCCGGTATCTTCATGGTGTCGCGCATGTCACCGCTGTTCGAACTGTCTGATACCGCCTTGTCGTTCATCATGGTGATTGGCTCGATTACGGCCTTGTTCATGGGTTTCCTGGGGATTATCCAGAACGACATCAAGCGCGTGGTGGCGTATTCAACGCTGTCGCAGCTCGGTTACATGACCGTAGCGCTGGGTGCATCTGCGTATTCAGTAGCGGTATTCCATTTGATGACGCACGCCTTCTTTAAAGCATTGCTGTTCCTGGCGGCAGGTTCCGTGATTATCGGTATGCATCATGACCAGGACATCCGCAATATGGGTGGTCTGCGTAAATACATGCCAATTACCTGGATTACTTCCTTGCTGGGTTCGCTGGCATTGATTGGTACGCCGTTCTTCTCCGGCTTTTATTCCAAAGACAGCATTATTGAAGCCGTGCAGGCGAGTCATTTGCCAGGCGCAGGCTTTGCCCAGTTTGCCGTGCTGGCAGGTGTGTTTGTCACTGCCTTCTATTCTTTCCGTATGTATTTCCTGGTCTTTCACGGCAAGGAAAACTTTGGCCATGCCCATGATGATCATCATGCTCACGACGCACATGCAAAAGATGCACATGCGAAGGATGCTCATGGCCATGATGCACACGCAGATGATGCACATGATGACCACGATGCGCATCACCATGGACTGGCACCAGGACAAAAACCGCATGAATCACCACTGGTAGTGTGGTTGCCGCTGGTTTTGCTGGCAATACCTTCGGTGATCATTGGCTTCTTCTCTATCGAGCCCATGTTGTTTGGCAAATTCTTTGACAATGTTATTTTCGTCAATGAAGCCCACCATGCGATGGAAGAACTCAGGCATGAGTTCCATTCTCCATTCGCCATGGCCCTGCATGCCTTGATGACGCCACCGTTCTGGCTGGCACTGGCTGGTGTCGTGACTTCCTATGTGTTTTACATGGTCAAGCCTGCGATTCCTGCTGCAATCAAGGAAAAGGCAAGTGCCATTTATACGCTGTTGGACAACAAGTACTACATGGATCGTTTCAACGAGATCGTATTTGCTGGCGGCGCACGCTTGCTGGGTGGCGGTTTGTGGAATATCGGTGACAAGGGCCTGATTGATGGCCTGGTGGTGAACGGCAGCGCGAAACTGGTTGGCTGGTTCTCCAAAGTGATACGCCAGTTGCAAAGTGGTTATATCTATCACTACGCGTTTGTAATGATACTCGGCGTAATGGCATTCCTGGCTTACACAGTGCTGTTCCCCTTCGCTAAATAAGTGACCACGGCTATAAAAATATAATCATGATGCAGTCAACTTCTACTCTACTCAGCCTCGCGATCTGGTGTCCGATTGCGTTCGGCATTTTCGTCCTCGCATTTGGTCGCGACAATAATCCAGGCCTGGTGCGCGGTGTTTCCCTGATCGGTTCCCTGGTCAGTTTTCTGGTCACGATTCCACTGATCAAGAATTTTGACAATGCTGCTCACGGCATGCAGTTTGTCGAAAAGTTTTCATGGATAGAACGCTTCAACATTTTTTACTCTCTGGGTATAGATGGTATTTCTTTGTGGCTCATACCTTTGACGGCATTTATCACTGTCATCGTGGTCATCGCTGCATGGGAAGTGGTTGAGAAGCAGGTCGCCCAATACATGGGCGCTTTCCTGATATTGTCCGGTTTGATGATAGGTGTGTTCTGCGCGACCGATGGCATGCTGTTCTATGTGTTCTTCGAAGCGACGCTGATCCCGATGTACATTATCGTCGGTGTCTGGGGTGGCCCGAATCGCGTGTATGCCGCCTTCAAGTTCTTCCTATACACCTTGCTGGGTTCCTTGCTGACCCTGGTTGCCATTATTTACCTGTACCTGAAAGCCGGTCATTCTTTCGACATCCTGGTATGGCATAAACTGCCGTTGCCTTTGACGACACAGATCATGATTTTCTGCGCCTTCCTGATGGCATTTGCTGTCAAGGTGCCAATGTGGCCAGTGCATACGTGGTTGCCAGATGCCCACGTCGAAGCACCTACCGGTGGTTCCGTGGTACTGGCAGCGATCATGTTGAAACTGGGTGCTTACGGTTTCCTGCGTTTTTCTTTGCCTATCGCGCCGGATGCCAGTCATTACATGGCCGGTTTCATGATTACCCTGTCGCTGATCGCCGTTATTTATATCGGTCTGGTGGCTTTGGTGCAAAAGGATATGAAAAAGCTGGTGGCGTATTCTTCGATTGCACACATGGGCTTTGTGACGCTCGGGTTCTTCATGTTCAATGACATGTCGGTGCAGGGCGCTATCGTACAGATGATTTCCCACGGCTTTATCTCCGGCGCGATGTTCCTGTGTATCGGCGTACTGTATGACCGCGTACATTCCCGCGAAATCGCCGACTACGGTGGCGTCGTCAACAAAATGCCCAAGTTTGCTGCCTTGTTCGTATTGTTTTCCATGGCTAACTGCGGCTTGCCGGCAACATCCGGTTTCGTTGGCGAATTCATGGTAATTCTGGGTGCAGTCCAGTTCAATTTCTGGATAGGCATGCTGGCAGCAACGGCACTTATTTTTGGCGCAGCCTATTCGCTGTGGATGGTAAAACGTGTAATTTTCGGCAATATCACGAATGAACATGTGGCACACCTGACCGATATCAACAAGCGTGAATTTTTCATGCTGGGTGTGCTGGCCATTGCAGTGCTGGTAATGGGCCTGTACCCGGCGCCATTTACAGATGCAATGCAGGTCTCGGTAACTGATCTGTTGAAACATGTGGCAGTGTCAAAAGTGATGCCTTGATAGAGGATATGGATGCGCGAGCCACGTACTGAGAGCAGCTCTCACGTGGCGGCAGATCAATGCTTGTAAAAATGAATAATATGAACCTGATACCACTTTATCCTGAAATCTTTTTGCTATTGGCGATTTGCGTCATATTGCTGATAGATATGTTTCTGGCAGATAACAAGCGCAACGTCACTTATGTGCTGAGCCTGCTGAGTCTGGCCATCTGTGGCGCCTTGACTGCGGCCAATTCTGATACGGTGATGTCGGTGTACGTCAGCAACAACATGTTTGTTTCTGACCCCATGTCCAATTTGCTGAAACTGTTCTCTTACCTGGCAGTGGGCGTCACCCTGATTTATTCACGTCAGTACGTGAGTGACCGTGGCATGACCAATACCCATCTGGGTGGTGAGTATTATGTATTGGCACTGTTTGCCCTGCTGGGTCAGATGGTGATGATTTCCGGTAACAACTTCCTCGTTATTTACCTGGGTCTGGAGTTGATGTCCCTGTCGTTGTATGCGCTGGTTGCCTTGCGTCGTGACCACACGGTATCGACTGAAGCGGCGATGAAGTATTTCATCCTGGGCGCGCTGGCATCCGGTTTCATGCTGTATGGTATTTCCATGCTGTACGGTGCGACCGGTTCTTTGCAATTGAGCGAAGTGGTCAAGGTAGCGGCGACGGCAACGGCCAATAAGACAATCCTGGTGTTTGGTATCGTGTTCCTGGTCGCTGGTCTGGCGTTCAAACTCGGTGTGGTTCCTTTCCATATGTGGGTACCTGACGTGTATCAGGGCTCGCCGACAGCTGTCACCCTGTTGCTGGGTGGTGCGCCTAAACTGGCGGCGTTTGCGATTACCTTCCGGTTGCTGGTAGAAGGCTTGTTCCCGCTGGCGGTAGACTGGCAGCAGATGCTGGTGGTACTGGCGGTGTTATCGATGGCCGTAGGTAACCTGACTGCGATCGCACAGACCAATCTGAAACGTATGCTTGCATACTCTACCATTTCACAAATGGGCTTCATGCTGCTGGGCCTGTTGTCTGGTGTTGCCAATGGCAATGCTGATCTGGCGGTTGATGCCTACAGTGCATCCATGTTCTACAGCATTACCTATGTGCTGACGACACTGGGTACCTTCGGCGTCATCATGCTGCTGGCACGTACCGGTTTTGAAGCAGAAAATCTGGAAGATCTGAAAGGCCTGAACAAGCGTAACCCGTGGTTTGCGCTGGTCATGCTGTTGCTGATGTTCTCGCTGGCGGGTATTCCACCTATGATGGGTTTCTATGCCAAGCTGTCCGTGTTGCAGGCAGTATTGTCTACAGGTCAGTTATGGCTGGCACTGGTTGCCGTACTGTTCTCGCTAATCGGTACGTTCTACTACCTGCGCGTCGTCAAACTCATGTACTTTGATGATCCGCTGGATAACAGTCCTATCGTTGTCAGCACTGACATGCGCATCATACTGAGCATCAATGGCCTGGCTGTATTGGTCATGGGCCTGTTGCCTGGCTCCCTGATGCTGGCGTGTGCAAACGCCATTTCGAATACGCTTAAGTATTAACAGTGGGTAATTCTGCATCAGTCTGGCTGGTGATCGTATTGGCAGTTCTGGCTGCCAATACGCCATTTGTGAATGAACGCTGTTTTGCAGTGATCAGCCTTAAATGGTTTGCTGTTGCCAAGCCTTTATGGGCACGTCTGCTGGAATTGATTGTCCTGTATTTTTGTCTCGGCTTTATTGCGCATGCGCTGGAGTCCGGTGCTGGTAATCCTTTCCCTCAGGGCTGGGAATTCTATGCTATTAACGGCTGTCTGTTTCTGGTGCTGGCTTTCCCTGGTTTTGTCTATCGTTACCTGAAGCGCAAACATGACTGAAAAAGTCACCAGTAAACTGAATCTGCAAGAAACCCGGCTCAGCACTGAGCTGGCATATGCGGGCAGTTTTCTCAAGGTCGACAAAGATGTGGTATCCCTGCCTGATGGCCAGACTGCGACCAGAGAATACATACGCCATCCGGGTGCAGTAGTTATTATTCCCTTGTTTGATGATGGCCGTATCTTGCTGGAAAAGCAGTTCCGCTATCCGCTGGATCGTATTTTCATCGAGTTCCCCGCCGGTAAGATTGATCCAGGTGAAGACCCGCTGATCTGTGCCCAGCGCGAGCTGCGTGAAGAGACCGGCTATACCGCGACAGACTGGTCCTTCGTCTGCACCATACACAATGCCATCGCGTATTCTGACGAGCACCTGGACATCTACCTGGCCAAAGGTCTGACGGCAGGCAAGGCAGCACTGGATGAAGAAGAATTCCTGGAAGTCTTCACCGCCACCTTGCCAGAGATGCTGGACTGGATCAAATCCGGTCATATCACCGACGTAAAAACCATCATAGGTACATTCTGGCTGGAAAAAATCCTGGCCGGTAAATGGTGATTGCAGATCAGAGTCACAAAAATATTGAAAACAAAAAAGCCGCTGACCAGCGGCTTTCTTCGTTATGGAGAAGGTGAAGTTTCAATTCACATTACGACAGGAGGTGCTGAGTAAGCGTAGCGAGCGGCCTTAATTTTAGTTAAGAAGCGCAATCGTACTTTAGTACGATGAGCATCGCAGGCTAAAAGTAAGGTCGCGCAGTAGCTTAATCAGCACCTCATGTTACATGTTTGGATAATTCGGTCCACCCCCACCTTCAGGCGTCACCCAGACGATATTCTGTGTCGGGTCCTTGATGTCGCAGGTCTTGCAATGTACGCAGTTTTGCGCATTGATTTGCAGGCGGTCTGCACCTGCTTCGGTTTTGACGAATTCATACACACCAGCCGGGCAATAGCGTGCTTCCGGGCCAGCGAATTTCGCCAGGTTGATGGATACCGGCACATCGGCATTTTTCAATGTCAGATGGATGGGCTGGTCTTCGGCATGGTTGGTATTCGAAATAAATACCGATGACAGCCGGTCAAATGTCAGTTTGCCATCCGGTTTGGGATAGGTGATAGGCTTGCATTCCGATGCCGGGCGCAGGCATTCATGATCGGCCTTGCTGTGATGCAGGGTCCAGGGTGCCTTGCCGCGCAATACCACCTGATCCAGCCACACCAGAGGCGAGCCATACGTACCGCGCTTGAGCAATGGTTTGACATTACGGGCAGTGTACAACTCTTCATGCAGCCAGGATTGTTCAAATGCAGTTGAATAGCTGCTCAGTTCATCATGCTGACGGTTGGCAGATACCGCTTCAAAGGCCGCTGTTGCAGCCAGCATGCCGGTTTTGATTGCAGCATGACTACCCTTGATACGACTCATGTTCAGGAAGCCGGCATCGCAGCCTATCAATGCACCACCCGGGAACACCAGTTTAGGCAGGGATTGCAAGCCACCGGCAGTAATTGCCCGTGCACCATAAGAAACCCGTTTTCCACCTTCAAAGAAAGTGCGGATCGCTGGATGGGTTTTGAAGCGCTGGAATTCTTCGTAAGGGGAGAGGTAAGGGTTTTCGTATGCCAGGCCGACGACATAACCGACTGCCACCAGATTGTCTTCCAGGTGATACAGGAAAGAACCGCTGTACTGATCCATCAAAGGCCAGCCTGTTGTATGTACGACCAGGCCCGGTTGATGTTGCTTGGGATCGATTTCCCACAACTCCTTGATGCCTATGCCATAGGATTGCGGGTCTTTGCCCTTGCTCAAGTCATATTTTGCGATGACCTGTTTGCCCAGGTGACCACGTGCACCTTCCGCAAACAGAGTGTATTTCGCGTGTAATTCCATGCCGAGCTGGAAAGAGGATGTTGGCTGACCGTGGCGGTCTACCCCCATATTGCCGGTGGCAACACCTTTGACTGAGCCGTCGTCGTTATACAGGACTTCTGCGGCAGCAAAACCAGGGAAGACTTCCACACCCAGTGCCTCGGCCTGCTGACCCAGCCAGCGGGTCACATTGGCCAGCGAAACGATGTAGTTGCCATGATTTTCGAAACAGGCTGGCAGCATCCAGTTAGGGGTGCGGTAGGCTTTGGTCTCAGTCAGGACCAGGACGCGGTCTTCGGTGACTGCTGTATTCAAAGGGGCACCCATTTCCTTCCAGTTGGGAAAGAGTTCGGTCAGCGCCTTGGGATCCATGACGGCACCGGACAGGATGTGTGCACCGGGTTCTCCGCCTTTTTCCAGCACGCAGACTGACACTTCTGTCCCTTTTTCTGCAGCCAGTTGCTTCAGCTTGATGGCCGCTGACAAACCAGCCGGTCCACCACCGACGACGACGACATCATATTCCATTGCGTCGCGAGGGCCGTACTGTTCAAGTATGCTTTGTGTCATGGCTATTTTCACTTTCTGAATATTTTAGAACGAGCGTGCTTATTTGTTTTCAGCATGTTATCTGCTGTAGATGTATTGCGCAAGCGAGGGTGTACTCCAAAAATTGCTCTTAGAACCTGTTTGCGATCTTACTGCGCGAGCGCAATCGGAGTCTGCGCGGGGCTCATGTGCTGCTCAAAATGCTCATGTACTGGAGTACATTCCGCTTTTTGCGCTGCACTTGGTTACCCTGACCCCGCTGACGCTCGCTCGCTACAGATCGTAAACAGGTTCTTATTGGCGCACAAGTTACACCGGATTATCGCAGAGCCAACTTTGGGATGCATCAAGATCATGTGAAATGGCAGGAAAATTTCTGTAAAAATCTTCAACTAATTCAAATCCATACAACACAAGCATAATCTCTATGTCATCATAGCGGCTAGATAGAGTAGAACTCATTTCATAAATAGGGATGAGTGCGAGCAAGGCGATTCGGGATGCAGTGCAAGGCGCGTCGCGTAGCCAAGGCTGGTGCCTTGGCAAGCGGCGCAACGAAGCAATGCGCCCGAATCGCCAGCTCCCGGAGGGTTTGCCTCATAACGCGTGCTGGACTGCGTTGGACTCGTTGTCAATAGACCCGCTATTGATTGCCTCGTCCGCCTTGCCAGCCCACGTTATGAGGCAAACGCATCTCACCCCTATTTATGAAATGAGTTCTAGTAAGCTTATTCCAATTATTAGTGGAGAATCAGATGGGCATAGAAGTCAATTTCGAAGGCAAAATTGCGTTGGTGACAGGCGCTTCCAGTGGTCTTGGTGCACGGTTTGCCAAAATTCTGGCACAGGCTGGTGCGCAGGTCGTGCTGGCATCGCGCCGTATAGACAGGCTGAAAGAATTGCGTGCAGAAATCGAATCCGAAGGCGGTGCCGCCCATGTGGTGGCACTGGATGTGACCGACTATGGCAGTATCAAATCAGCGATTGCCCATGCCGAGACAGAGGCCGGTCCGATTGATATCCTGATCAATAATTCGGGTGTGTCGACTACGCAACGTCTGGTCGATGTAACGCCGGATGACTATGCCTATGTCATGGACACCAATCAGCGTGGTGCCTTTTTCGTGGCACAGGAAGCCGCCAAGCGCATGATCGCCCGTCACAAGGGTGATCCTAAAAAACAGCACCGCATCATCAATATTGCCTCGGTCGCCGGGTTGCGGGTATTGCCACAGATAGGCATTTACTGCATGAGCAAGGCGGCGGTCGTGCACATGACCAAGGCCATGGCAGTAGAGTGGGGCAAGTATGGCATCAATGTGAATGCGATTTGTCCGGGTTATATTTCTACAGAAATCAATTCAGACTATTTTGCGACCGAAGCCGGCCAGAAACTGGTCGATATGCTGCCAAGAAAACGCGTAGGCACACCAGAGGATCTGGATGGCCTGCTGCTTTTGCTGGCGGCGGAAGAGTCACGCTTCCTGAATGGCGCCATCGTTACTGCCGATGATGGCATGAGCGTGCAATGATAGAGAACAAGGTAACGGAAAAGAAACTGGTCTATACCGTCACCATTCCCATACGCTGGGGAGATATGGATGCCATGGGCCACGTCAACAATACCGTGTACTTTCGCTACATGGAGCAGGCGCGGATTGAGTGGCTGAGCATGATGGGCTGTTTGCCTGATGAAGAAGGCAATGGCCCCGTCATCGTGAATGCCTATTGCACTTTCAAGAAGCCGCTGAAATATCCTGACCAGGTTGAAGTCTGTACCTATATCGGTGCAGCAGGGCGCAGCAGTTTTGAAACCATACAGGAAATGCGCTCGGTCGGTGACGGCTACGCTCTGTATGCAGAAGGCGGTGCCAAGGTGGTCTGGGTAGCGGCAGAGACTGGCAAGTCCGTCAGCCTGCCAGAATCGATCAAGCAGAAACTGAGTGAAATCAAGGTGGCAAAACGCAAAAAATGAGATGGGCAGCGTTATTGTGCGCAGCCTGTTTCAGGTGTGCCGGTTCAGCGCATGATGCCCAGCAGCTTGTGTACCAGCTCACTGGATGTTGCTGAATTGAACTTGCGCATCAGTTTTGCCCTGTGCATTTCTACTGTACGTGGGCTGAGGTCGATCTGGCGTGCAATCAGCTTGCTGGTTTTGCCTTCTACCAGCAATGCTGCAATTTCACGTTCACGTGGGGTCAGTTCGGCAGTTACCGGGCGTTTGGCGCTAAGATCTTCAAAAGTCCAGATGCCGGCGGCGTGTGGGTTGTCCTTATTCAATCCCCGTCCTGATACATGGCACCAGAACAGTTCCTGATTGGCGCGTTTCATGATGCGTTCATCCGAGTAATAGCCTCTGGCATTCATGATGGGGGTAATACGGGCACCGGTACGCTCAAATTCGTCAGGACTGGGGTACAGTACCAGAAAAGACTGGCCCAGCAATTCGTCGTTCTGATAGCCAAACATTTTCGCCAGATCATTGTTGCAGGCCTGAATGATGCGATTCTGCGATACGCACATACCGACAGGCGCATGTTGAAATATGGATTCAAAATCTATGGGCTGTACGACATTCATTTCAACGATCCACTGACAGGGTTGTAGTAAAGGCGTATTTTTACGGTATTGCGCAGTATAACGCAGCATCATATCCTGTAAGGCTAATGATTGGTATTGCTCTTTATGGCGTTTTTCGGACAGCCATTTTGTAAAAGAAAAACTGACTTAATACTTGGAGAGAGGACATTATGGACAAAGTTTATCCTGACGCTGCCAGCGCGCTGGCAGGTGTGATCAAGGATGGTCAGACCATCGCCGTAGGCGGTTTCGGCCTGTGTGGCATACCCGAGGCACTGATCGCTGCCTTGCGTGATTCTGGCGTCAAGGAACTGACCGCCATTTCGAATAATGCCGGTGTGGATGGCTTTGGTCTGGGGCAGTTGTTGACGACACGCCAGATCAAGAAAATGATTTCATCCTATGTGGGTGAAAACAAGGAATTTGAACGCCAGTACCTGGCTGGTGAGCTGGAACTGGAATTTACCCCGCAAGGCACGCTGGCAGAAAAGCTGCGCGCCGGTGGTGCAGGCATCCCGGCTTTCTTCACCAAAACCGGTGTCGGCACCATTGTCGCCGATGGCAAGGAAATCCGTGAATTTGATGGCCAAAAATACGTGATGGAACGTGCGCTAGTATCCGATGTCTCTCTGGTCAAGGCCTGGAAGGCTGACAAGGCGGGTAATCTGGTGTATCGCAAGACTGCGCGCAATTTCAATCCGAATGTAGCGATGGCAGGCAAGATCACTGTGGCAGAGGTCGAAGTGCTGGTCGAAATCGGTGAACTGGATCCGGATGAAGTCCATACACCGGGTATTTTCGTACAGCGCATAGTCGTCAATGCCAATCCGGAAAAACGTATAGAACAGCGTACCGTACGCCCTTCGAAATAAACACAGCAGGAGACAAGACATGGCATGGAATCGTGATGAAATGGCTGCACGTGCAGCACAGGAATTGCAAGACGGTTTTTACGTCAATCTGGGCATAGGCTTGCCGACTCTGGTCGCCAACCATGTACCAGAGGGCATGGAAGTCTGGTTGCAGTCCGAAAACGGCTTGCTGGGCATAGGCCCTTTCCCGACTGAAGAAGAAGTCGACCCCGACATGATCAATGCTGGCAAGCAGACAGTAACGACCTTGCCGGGTTCATCGATATTCAGCTCGGCTGATTCTTTCGCCATGATACGCGGCGGCAAGATCAATCTGGCCATCCTGGGGGCGATGCAGGTCAGTGAGCATGGCGACCTGGCCAACTGGATGATCCCGGGCAAAATGGTCAAGGGCATGGGTGGTGCGATGGATCTGGTGGCTGGTGTGGGCCGCGTCGTGGTCTTGATGGAGCATGTTGCCAAGGGTGACGCTCACAAGATTTTGAAAGCCTGCAATCTGCCTTTGACCGGTGTCGCCGTAGTCAACCGCATTATCACCGACCTGGGTGTGATTGATGTAACGCCTGCCGGTTTGAAACTGGTAGAACTGGCGACGGGTGTCAGCAAAGAAGAAATCATTGCTAAAACCGAAGCCGCACTGGATGTCAGTGCCATAGCCTGAACCTGTGCCGGTGTCTGGTTGTAAAGGGCTACATTCCTGAAACAAAAAGCCGATGTCAGACAACACATCGGCTTTTTGTTTGTGCACAGCGTTTGTGTGCAGCAACGGCTGTGAGCGTTTATTTTTTCTGCGGCATGACAGGCGGTTTGACATCGCCACAATCACTGCCTACCCACTTGCCCGTAGTTTCCATATGCTGCGAAACCGGTTGGCCGTGGGAGACTCCCTTGAAATCATAAACGGAAGTCAGACTGTCCGGTGTAAAGCTGCCTTTCACATTACCGGTGCCCTTCATTTCCGGCATGTCGCAGACGATTTCTGATGAATAACTATTGCCTGAACGAGAAAAATTCTTGTTCTGGCATTGCTGTTCACGACCACCTGAAGGTGGTTTGTCCTGGTCCACCATTTCTTTGGTAAAGCAGACTTTGTGTACCATGGCACCATTTTGCATGTCAGGCATTTTTATACCCATCTGCTTCATTTTTTCCAGCTGTTCAGGCGGAATTTTAGGCATGGCTTTCATGGCATCTGATTTCATCGTCATTTCCCACAGGCCGGGTTTCATTTTGTCTGCAGCGAGGCAGCTACCGGTAGTGATGAGAAGGGCAGAAATGCCTGCCAGGCGTACAAAAACGTGCATGAGGAGCTCCCGTTTTAAAAGTGTTATCGCACTATACATCTGAAAAAAGGGTGGAGAAAGCAAAAAAATACAGGCTGTCGCTTCTTTGCCCCTCCGCACACTGACCAGCTATCTGGCCGTGGAATTATTGTGCAACCCAGCCGCCGTCCATATTCCAGGCAACGCCGCGTATCTGCTGGCCAGCTTCACTGCAGAAGAACACGGCCAGTGCCCCCAGTTGTTCTGGCGTGACAAATTCGCCGGAAGGTTGTTTTTCTGCAAGCAGGCGTTTTTTTGCCGTGTCATTGTCCACACCTTCTTTGGCTGCACGGTCATCCACCTGCTTTTGTACCAGGGGTGTCAATACCCAGCCAGGGCAGATGGCATTGCAGGTAATGCCGGTTTGTGCAGTTTCCAGTGCTGTTGTTTTGGTAAAGCCGATCAGGCCATGCTTGGCTGCCACGTACGCCGATTTTTGCGCTGATGCCACCAGCCCATGTACCGATGCCAGATTGATGATGCGACCCCAGTTTTTTTGCTTCATGTAAGGCAGCGCCAGGCGTGTGGTGTGAAAACTGGATGTCAGGTTGATGGCGATAATGGCATCCCATTTTTCTACCGGGAAGTCTTCAATATTGGCTACATACTGGATGCCGGCATTATTGACCAGGATGTCCACACCACCGAATTTGCTGGCGGCAAACTGCATCATGGCTTCTATCTCACCAGCCTTGCTCATGTCGGCATTGTGATAGGCTGTCTGCACACCAAACTCGCTTTCGACCGCGGTTTGCAGGACCTGGATTTCATTGATGTCGCCAAAACCGTTGAAAACAATATTTGCCCCTTCCGCTGCCAGTGAACGGGCTATGCCCAATCCTATGCCGGAAGTGGAACCGGTGACCAGAGCGGTTTTGGCTTTAAGTGACAATGCGTGCATGCGGACTCCTGAAGATTGAATAGGTGAAAGCGGATTAAAAATGGACAGGGCAATTGCAAAAAATCATCTTTGCTTATGATATATGACGTTGTAGTTGCGTTGCTATGGTGTTGTTATGGTGTTGTTATGGCGCTGGTATGTGGTTGTTCTTGCTTGCTGCAAGCCGGATTTTGTTAAAAAAACATGGCTGAGCACAGTTAACAATGATTTTAAGCGTAACGAACGGTAAAATGAGCAGCATCTTCGATGTAAAAATACAGTTCACAGGGATAAATCATGCAGGCAAGACGCAAATCAGTGCAATGTATCTCGCCTACCGGCTTGCACACCATGTCCTACAAAGAGTGGGGCGATCCGCAGAATTCCAGAGTATTAGTTTGCGTGCATGGCGTGACCCGTGTCGCCGATGACTTTGATTCCCTGGCAGCCGAGCTGTGCCAGCATTATCGGGTAGTGTGTCCGGACGTGGTCGGGCGTGGGTATTCCGGTCGCCTGCGCAACCCCATGCATTACCAGATTCCGCAATACGTCAGTGATATGGTGACCCTGCTGGCAAGACTGGATGCGGAAACGGTGCACTGGTTTGGTACTTCCATGGGCGGCCTGATAGGCATGAGCCTGGCAAGTTTGCCGGATAATCCGGTCAGCAAACTGGTCCTGAACGACGTGGGGCCGGTGTTGAATCCTGAGGCACTTGCCAGGATAGGCGATTATATCGGGCAGGATGTGCGCTTTGCGACATTTGACGAAGCGCAAGCCTATATCAAGGCCATATCCATTTCGTTTGGCCCGCATACGCCAGAACAGTGGGAAAAACTGGCACGGGATGTGTTGCGTCAAAATGAACAGGGCCAATGGGTGCGACACTATGACCTTGGCCTGGCCCAGCCGATCAAGGCCAGCACGCCGGAAATGGCTGCTGTTGCCCAGACTATGCTGTGGGCAGCGTATGATGCAATACAATGTCCGACTTTGTTGGTGCGTGGTAGCGAATCCGATCTGTTGACAGCCGCGTCCGCGGCTGAAATGACACAGCGCGGCCCAAGGGCAAAGCTGGTGGAATTTCCAGGCGTAGGGCATGCACCGACGTTTGTGCAGCCGGATCAGATTGCCGTTGCAGTTGATTTTTTGTTGAACCAGGTTTGAGTATAAAAATGAGTATCCAGAGATTTCATGTAGGTCCGCGTTTGTCAGAAACGGCCATATTCAACCGTGTCGTCTATCTTGCCGGCCAGGTGCCGGACGACGCAACGCAGGGAATAGAAGGCCAGACAGAACAGGTGCTGGCCCACGTAGACCGTTTGCTGGCTGAAGCCGGCAGCGACAAGACACGTATTTTGAGTTGCCAGATATTTTTGTCCGACATTACATTGATTACTGCCATGAATCAGGTGTGGGATGCATGGGTAGCCGCAGGTAATTCACCGCCACGTGCGACGGTGGAAGCCCGACTGGCAAAGCCTGAATGGCTGATTGAGATCGTCGTTACTGCAGCACAGAAATAATTCATATGGTATCAATTTCGACCACAGCTTCCGAAGCAGCATTGCTCGAAGGCTTGTCAGATACAGACGCAGAGCGGGTCATCGCTGCGCTGGAATATGTCACGCCCCTGTACGCAAATAAATGCGTGGTGACTGAGCAAAATGCCTTGCAATTTATCAGTGGCGTGGTAGCTACGCTGGCGATGCTGCGTACCGACGTTGATACCCGCATTGCCGCCATCCTGTTTGAATTGCCGGAACTGAATCCGATTGCGGCCGAGCAGATAGAAATCCGCTTCGGCAAGGAAATTGCCGATCTGGTCACGGGCATCCGTCGCCTGATGAAATTGCGTGAAGCTGCCCTGACACAGCGTGATGTAGGGCGTGGCAAGGACGCCGCAGAAAAAGCCGCCACCCAGATGGAAACCCTGCGCAAGATGGTGCTGGCCATGGCCACTGACATGCGCGTAGTCCTGGTACGTCTGGCATCGCGCGTGACCACCCTGCGTTATTTTGCCGAATGCAAACGCGAAGATGGCGCTGCCCAGCAATACGCCAGCGAAACCATGGATTTGTATGCGCCGCTGGCGAATCGTCTCGGTGTCTGGCAATTGAAATGGGAACTGGAAGACCTGTCTTTCCGTTTTCTTGAGCCGCAGCAGTACAAACGTATTGCCAAAATGCTGGAAGAAAAGCGACTGGAGCGCGAAAGCTTTGTCGTCAATGCCATCGCCAGGCTGAACAAGGAGTTGCAGGCAACTGGCGTCAAGGCCGAAGTCACGGGACGCCCCAAGCATATTTACAGCATCTGGAAAAAGATGAAAGGCAAGTCCGTTGATTTTGACGAACTGTATGATGTCCGTGCTTTTCGTGTGATCGTCGATGACATCAAGGATTGTTATACCGTTCTGGGTATCGTCCACAATGCCTGGACACCGATACCCAAAGAATTTGACGATTATATTTCGCGCCCCAAACCGAATGGCTACAAGTCCTTGCACACAGTCGTGGTAGTGGAAGATGGCCGGCCGCTGGAAGTGCAGATACGTACCCGCGAAATGCATCAGTTTGCCGAATACGGCGTAGCTGCCCACTGGCGCTATAAGGAATCGGGCGGCTCGAATTTTTCTGCGCAGGAATATGATGAAAAAATTGCCTGGCTCCGGCAATTGCTGGCCTGGAAAACCGATGTCGCCGATGTCGTCGTCGAGCAGGAAGAGTTGCAGCGCGAATGGGTGGAAAAACTCAAGGCTGCCAGCCTGGATGACAGAATCTATGTACTGACGCCGCAAGCCAGGGTCATCGAATTGCCATCCAATTCAACCCCGGTGGACTTTGCCTATCACCTGCATACGGATGTTGGACATCGCTGCCGTGGTGCGCGCGTCGACAATGTCATGGTGCCGCTGAATACACCTTTGAAAAATGGCCAGACGGTAGAAATCATTACCCTGAAAGTTGGCTCGCCACAGACCGGTCCTTCGCGTGACTGGCTAACGTCCGAGTATTCTGCCAGCACGCGTACCCGCACCAAAATCCGTGCCTGGTTCAATACCATCGATCAGGAAGAAACCCTGTCTTCAGGCCGTGCGCTGGTTGAAAAAACCTTGCAGCGTGAAGGCAAGACTGCCGTCAATCTTGAAGAACTCGCACGCAAGCTGGGGTTTGCTGAAGTCAACGAACTGTTCCTGTCAGTCGGCAAGGATGAATTCAGTCTGCGCCAGATCGAGACTGTATTGCGTGAAAATGTCGCCGAGCATGAACCGGACGAAGTCAGTTTCACCAACAAGAGCCGTGCATCCAGCGTCACGCAGGGGGCCAAATCCGGTGTGTTGGTGGTTGGCACTGAAGGCTTGATGACGCAACTGGCGCGTTGCTGCAAGCCGGCGCCACCGGACGATATTGTTGGCTTTGTGACGCGCGGTAAAGGCATTTCCATTCATCGTCTGAGTTGCAAGAATTTCGCAGAAATGCGCAACAAGGCGCCCGAGCGGGTGATCCAGACCACCTGGGGTGAGCACGGCAAAGACACGGTATATCCCGTTGACATTTTCGTGCTGGCACAAGATCGCCAGGGTTTGTTGCGTGACATTTCTGAAGTATTTTCCCGTGAAAAAATCAATGTGATCGGCGTTAATACCCAAAGCGCCAAGTCACAGGCCAGGATGTCATTCACGGTTGAAATTGGTGGCACCACGCAGTTGCAAAAAGCGCTGACGGTGTTGCATGAAGTCAGTGGTGTGCTGGAAGTGCGAAGGAATTAAAGCATATGCTGGATGCTTCATTTACTGAAGTATCCAGCCTTGGTATCTGTTAATCCTGAAATTCTTCAGAGTCGGCCACTTCCGCCTGCAAGGTGATATGGTCAATTTTATGTTTGCTCAGCAGCATCGCCTTGACGCTTTCCAGTATGCGTGGCCAGGCGCTCAGGTCTTCGATTTCCAGGTGGCCTATCAGGGCTGGGAAGCCGGGCGACATTTCCCATACGTGCAGGTCATGCACGGACAGCACACCATTGATTTCTTCCAGGTCGGCACCAATTTGCACATAATCAATATTGTGTGGCACGCCTTCCATCAGGAAGTGGTAAGACTCGCTCAATACCGACAGGGTAGATTTCAGGATCAGCAGCGAAACAAAAATCGACAGCAACGGATCAATCTGCATCCAGCCAGTCAGGTAGATTACCGCGCCGGACACGATGGCCGCTACCGACCCCAGCAAATCCCCCATGACATGCACCATGGCGGCCTTGGTGTTGACGCTTTCCTTGTCATGTGACAATACCCAGGCAACGACGATATTGATCGCCAGGCCTATGCCTGCCACCATCATGACAGTGCCACCCTGTACTGTTTCTGGTGTCGAAAAGCGTTGTATCGCTTCTTTTGCGATCCAGATAATCACACCCAGCATGACCAGGCCATTAACAAAGGCCGCCAGCGCCTCAGCACGGCCAAAGCCAAAGGAATTTTTTGCCGTGGGCGGGCGTTTTGCAATGATCTGTGCCAGCAGTGCCAGGCCCAATGCCGCGGCATCTGTCACCATATGGCCGGCGTCGGATATCAGGGCCAGTGAATTCGATAGAAATCCAAAAGCCACTTCCACGCCGGCAAAGCTCAGGGTCAGGCCAAGTGCCCAGGCCAGGATCTTTTGGCTACGGTTTTCAAAATAATGCCGGTGTTCGGCATCGCCACGGCGGTGATCGTGCAAATGCTCGCTTTTGGAATGGGCGTGATAGGGCATATCGATGATGGCTTGCTGGATGGATACAGGAATATTGAATATGCCATAGTGTAGCCGAATGCGGGTATTTGGGTGCCCTGGAAATAAGCCTGGCGGCCTGGCTTGTATAGCTTGTTGCAGACCCAATTTCCGGCCTGCTTTTCAAGTGCGGCAAATTTTTTAGGGCAGGGGACTAGCAATTTCCCGAAAGTCTCTGCTATACTCTCGTTTCTTTAGGCGCGTAGCTCAGCTGGTTAGAGCACTACCTTGACATGGTAGGGGTCGTTGGTTCGAGTCCAATCGTGCCTACCAAAGATTTTAAAATTATTAAAACATTATAGTTAAGAGCGAGAAAGGCATCCCTGGTTATGACACCGCGAACTACCACGAAACTGGTTTGGGAGCGACTCTAGTCGAGGATACTTTTCGTTTGAAACAAACTGAAAAAGCACGGCTAGCCGTGCTTTTTTTTCGTCTGCGTTTTTTAGACTCATCCTTTATCTCAATAATCTCAATTATTTTTGTATTTTTCCGCTTTGGAGAGTGACATGGTTTCAGTAAAACTTCCTGATGGTTCGCAACGACAATTCGATGCGCCGGTAACGGTGGCACAAGTTGCTGCCAGCATCGGTGCTGGCCTGGCAAAAGCTGCTCTGGCTGGGCGCGTCAATGGCAAGCTGGTCGATACCTCGCATCTGATTGATGCTGATGCGGATCTGGCCATCGTCACCGACAAGGATGCGGATGGTCTGGAGGTGATACGTCACTCTACTGCTCACTTGCTGGCCTATGCCGTCAAGGAATTGTATCCAGATGCGCAAGTCACTATCGGTCCTGTCATTGAAAACGGTTTTTACTATGACTTTTCTTACAAGCGCCCATTTACACCAGATGATCTGGTGGCGATAGAAAAGAAAATGGCTGAACTGGCGAAAAAAGACGAGCCAGTCACACGCAAAGTGCTGCCGCGCGATGAGGCGGTTGCCTACTTCAAGTCCATAGGCGAAGCCTATAAGGCCGAGATCATCGAATCTATTCCCGCTGATCAGGATGTGTCGCTATATACAGAAGGCAATTTCACTGACTTGTGCCGTGGTCCGCACGTGCCATCGACTGGCAAGCTGAAAGTATTCAAGCTCATGAAGCTGGCTGGTGCCTACTGGCGCGGCGACTCCAAAAACGAGATGCTGCAACGTGTCTACGGTACTGCTTTTGCCAAGAAGGAAGATCAGGAAGCCTATCTGCACATGCTGGAAGAGGCTGAAAAACGTGATCACCGCAAGCTGGGTAAGGCGCTGGATTTGTTCCACTTCCAGGATGAGGCGCCTGGTCTGGTGTTCTGGCATGCCAAGGGCTGGACTATCTGGCAACAGGTGGAGCAATACATGCGCAAGGTGTATCAGGACTGTGGTTATCAAGAGGTTAAAGGTCCGCAAATTCTGGATAAAAGCCTGTGGGGTAAGACTGGTCACTGGGATAACTATAAAGACAATATGTTTGTCACTGAATCCGAGAACCGTGAATATGCCTTGAAGCCGATGAACTGCCCCGGCCACGTGCAGATTTTCAATTCTGGCATGAAAAGCTATCGCGATCTGCCTTTGCGCTTTGGTGAATTTGGTCAATGTCACCGCAATGAGCCGTCTGGTGCCTTGCATGGCATCATGCGTGTGCGTGGCTTTACCCAGGATGATGGTCATATCTTCTGTACTGAAGAGCAAATCCAGGATGAGGTCATGGCTTTTCATCCGCAAGCGATGAAAGTGTATGAAGACTTTGGCTTTGAAAAAATCTTCATCAAGCTGGCCTTGCGCCCTGAGAACCGCATCGGCAGCGATGAAATCTGGGATAAGGCAGAAGCTACCCTGCGTACTGCGCTGAGTTCTTGCGGCGTTGAGTGGGAAGAATTGCCGGGTGAGGGTGCTTTTTACGGTCCTAAGATTGAATATCACCTGAAAGACAGCCTTGGTCGCCCATGGCAGGTTGGCACCATGCAGGTCGATTTCTTCATGCCGGGTCGCCTGGGTGCGGAATATGTTGCAGATGACAACAGTCGTAAAGTGCCTATCATGTTGCATCGTGCGATTGTGGGCTCGATGGAGCGTTTCATCGGTATCTTGATAGAAAATCATGCTGCTGCCTTGCCATTGTGGCTGGCGCCGGTGCAGGTTTCCGTCCTGAATATCTCGGAATCGCAGGCTGAATATTCACAATCTGTTGCAGAAATCCTGAAGAAACAAGGGTTTAGAGTGAATACAGATTTGCGTAATGAGAAGATTACCTATAAAATACGCGAGCATTCCATTCAAAAACTGCCATATATCCTCGTGATAGGCGATAAAGAGAGGGATGCCAATACAGTGGCTGTGCGTACGCGTGGCAATCTGGATCTGGGGGTAATGCCTCTGGACGCCTTTATAGCTCGTTTGAAAAACGAAGTTGAAACCAAGGTTTAACAGATTAGCAGCGACCCTGTTTTAACAGGGTTGCATAGCTTTTATTATTATTTTTGAAGGAAACTGCAATAGCTACTGACAAGTCACATCGCATCAACGGTGAAATTACAGCGCCTGAAGTGCGCTTATCCGGCGTTGAGAATGAGCCTCTGGGCATCGTGAAACTGAGTGAAGCCTTCCGTTTGGCTGAAGAAGCCAACGTGGATTTGGTGGAAATAGCGCCGACGGCGCAGCCACCGGTTTGCCGTTTGATGGATTACGGCAAATTCAAATACCAGGAGCAGAAAAAAGCTCACGAAGCCAAGCTCAAGCAGAAAGTGATACTGGTCAAGGAAGTCAAATTCCGTCCGGGTACAGATGATGGCGATTACAATATCAAATTGCGTAATCTGATCAAGTTCCTGGATGATGGCGACAAGACCAAAATTACCCTGCGTTTCCGTGGTCGCGAAATGGCGCATCAGGAAATCGGCATGCGTATGCTGGAGCGTTTGAAGCTTGATCTGGAACAGTATGGCCAGGTTGAACAGTTTCCGAAGATGGAAGGTCGCCAGATGATCATGATCCTGGCACCGAAGAAGAAAAAATAAGTTTCAGCTTATTTGAAACGCAAAAGCAGGTTTTGTGAAGCACGCATTAGCGGGCATTACGATAGACCCAGCCAAAAGCTGGGTCACAATAAGTGAGAAGTAGGCATCCAAGAGTAGCGATCGTTGCTGCCACCTACCATCATATAAAAGTGGAGCTGTCTTAATAGACAGATAGTACTATGCCAAAAATGAAGACGAAAAGCAGCGCCAAGAAGCGCTTCCGCGTCCGTCCAGGTGGTACCGTTAAACGCGGTCAAGCTTTCAAACGTCACATTCTGACCAAGAAAACTACCAAAAACAAACGTCAATTGCGCGGTTCTGTAGGTGTTCATGACACCAACATGGTATCCGTAATGCGCATGATGCCAACAGCTTAACCTCATACTCATTATTTAAGGAGTTATTATGCCTAGAGTAAAACGTGGGGTTACAGCTCGTGCCCGTCATAAGAAAGTTCTCAACCTTGCCAAAGGTTACCGTGGTCGTCGCAGTAAAGTATTCCGTATTGCCAAGCAAGCAGTTATGCGCGCTGGTCAATATGCATACCGCGATCGCCGCAACAAGAAACGTGTATTCCGCGCTTTGTGGATCACACGTATCAATGCAGCGGCTCGCCAGCATGGCCTGACTTACAGTGTGTTTATGAACGGCCTGAAAAAAGCCGCAATTGAACTCGACCGTAAAGTACTGGCTGACATGGCTGTGACTGACAAACCAGCATTTGCTGCGATTGTTAATCAAGTCAAGGTTAACCTGGCTGCTTAATAGCAGACGGTAGTCGTAGCGACTGATAGCATTCAGTCGCAAATATCAAGCGGGGCAGAGGTTGAATCCTATGCCCCGTTTTGTTTTCAGATCATTATTTCAGCTTCATGGTAAGCGGGAACAAGGCATGAACCCTTTAGATCAAATCGTCAGCCAGGCACGTGCTGATTTTCTGGCAGCCAGTGATGCTGCCGCTTTAGAGAACGCAAAAGCGCTTTACCTTGGTAAGAGTGGACAGATTACCGAACAGATGAAAAGTCTGGGCAAATTACCACCAGAGGAAAAGAAGGTTCAGGGCGCAGTCATCAATGCAGCCAAAGTCCAGATTGAAACCGCCTTGACCGAGCGCCGTGATGCGCTGGCCAATGCACAAATGCAGACACGTCTGAATGCAGAAGCGATCGACGTCAGCTTGCCTGGTCGTGGCCGCAGCGTGGGTGGCATACACCCCGTCATGCGCACCTGGCAGCGCGTTGAAGAAATCTTCCGTTCCATCGGTTTTGACGTGGCAGACGGCCCCGAAATCGAAACAGACTGGACCAATTTTACGGCCTTGAACAGTCCGGAAAACCATCCGGCACGCTCCATGCAGGACACCTTTTATGTCGATGGCAAAGATAGCCAGGGCAAACAATTATTGTTGCGCACCCATACCAGCCCGATGCAGGTACGTTATGCGCGCATGAACAAACCGCCGATCAAGGTTATTGCACCGGGTCGCACTTATCGCGTTGACAGCGATGCCACGCATTCCCCGATGTTCCATCAGGTTGAAGGCTTGTGGATCGCCGAAGACATCAGCTTTGCTGACCTCAAGGGCGTGTATCTGAATTTTGTCAAAGCCTTCTTTGAGACTGACGATTTGCAGGTGCGTTTCCGCCCATCGTATTTCCCGTTCACGGAACCTTCTGCCGAAATCGATATCGCCTTTGGCAGTGGTCCTTTGAAAGGCCGCTGGCTGGAAGTGTCCGGCTCTGGCCAGGTACATCCTAGCGTAGTGCGTAACATGGGTCTGGACCCGGAAAAATACATAGGCTTTGCCTTTGGTTCCGGTCTTGAGCGCCTGACCATGCTGCGTTATGGCGTCAACGATTTGCGCCTGTTCTACGAAGGCGATTTGCGCTTCCTGAAGCAATTCAACTAAAAGAATTCCACAGCGCATCCCTGAATTTTTGCGTGGCGCATCGCGCCCTGTATCCAACATTAGACGGCTGAATTATGCAATTTTCTGAAAACTGGCTACGTACCATGGTTGATCCGAAGATGACTTCGGATGAGTTGTCCCATCTGCTCACCATGTCGGGATTGGAAGTCGAAGAGGTGGAGCCGGTTGCTCCGCCATTTAACAATGTCGTGGTCGCGGAAATCCGCGAAATCGCCAAACATCCCGATGCCGACAAACTCAATGTCTGTCAGGTGGATGTAGGCACAGGCAGTCTCTTGAATATCGTCTGTGGCGCGCCGAATGTACGCGTAGGCATGAAAGTGCCATGCGCCATGGTCGGTGCCATTCTGCCACCTGGCGCAGACGGCAAACCATTTGAAATCAAGATAGGCAAGCTGCGCGGTGTCGAATCCTACGGCATGCTGTGCTCAGCCCGTGAATTGAAATTGTCGGAAGATCACGGTGGCCTGATGGACTTGCCATCTGACGCACCAGTGGGTCAGAATTTCCGTGATTACTATCAACTCAATGACCTGAAATTCACCATCAAGCTGACACCGAACAAGGCCGACTGCCTGTCCGTACTTGGCGTGGCGCGTGAAGTCTCGGCCCTGACTGGCACGCCCATGCAATTGCCGGAAGCGGTCGTGCTGCCGGTGACTTTGCAAGAAACTTTGCCTGTTAAAGTCAGTGCACCTGATCTGTGCGGTCGTTTTGCCGGTCGTGTTATCCGTGGCGTGAATGCCCGTGCCGCGACGCCAGAATGGATGAAACAAAGACTGGAACGTAGTGGTCAGCGTCCGATTTCTGCGCTGGTGGATATCTCCAACTATGTCATGCTGGAACTCGGCCGTCCATCGCATGTGTTTGATCTGGACAAAATCCACGGCAGCCTGGATGTGCGCTGGGGTAAGGCCGGTGAATCGCTGAAACTGCTGAACGGTAATACGGTAGAGGTGGATGACTGGGTTGGTGTGATTTCTGACGAAAAAGAAATTGAATCCCTGGCCGGTATCATGGGCGGTGATTCCACTGCAGTGAGCCTGGACACGCAAAATATTTATCTGGAAGCCGCTTTCTGGTGGCCACAGGCGATACAGGGCCGCGCCCGTCGCTTCAATTTCTCTACCGATGCAGCACATCGTTTTGAGCGTGGCGTCGACTTTGCGTCCATCGTCGAACACATTGAGCGTATCAGTGCCCTGATCGTTGAAATCTGTGGTGGTGCCAGCCAAGTCAAACTGGGCCCTGTCGATGACCAGATCATCAATCTGCCACAACGCCCACCAGTCAAGTTGCGTACTGCACGTGCCGTCAAGGTAATTGGTGTTGCGCTGGATGATGCAAAGATTGCTGATATTTTCACCCGTCTGGGTTTGCAATTCACCCAGCAACCAGGTGAATTCCTGGTGACGCCGCCATCCTATCGCTTCGATATTGAAATCGAAGAAGATCTGATCGAAGAAGTGGCGCGCGTGTATGGCTTTGAAAACATTCCTGCATTGCCGCCGGTGGCTGCCAATGCGATGCTGATCGCGCCAGAAAACCAGCGTTCGCTGTTTGCTGTGCGTCGTCTGGTTGCTGACCAGGATTATCAGGAAGTCGTCAATTACAGCTTTGTCGAAGAAGCCTGGGAGCTGGACTTTTCCGGCAATTCCCAGCCTGTTCGCCTGTTGAATCCGATTGCCAGCCAGATGAGTGTCATGCGTACCAGCATGATAGGCAGTCTGGTGGCGAATACGCGCTATAACCTGAACCGCAAGCTCAATCGCGTCCGTATTTTTGAAATCGGTGCCATTTATGTGCAGGATGCCAATGTGCAGGATGGCCCGCTGGAAGTCGCCGGTTATCAGCAGCCAAAACGCCTGGCCGCACTGGCTTATGGCCCGGTTGCCGAAGAGCAGTGGGGTCAGGAAAACCGCAATGTGGATTTCTTTGATGTCAAAGCCGATCTGGAGGCATTATTTGCACCAAAAACGCTGCGCTTCATCAAGCAGGAGCATGTTGCCCTGCATCCTGGCCGTAGCGCCGCAATAGAATGTGATGGCAAGCACATCGGTTATATTGGTGAATTGCATCCACGTCTGCAACAGAAATATGAATTGCCTTTGGCACCCGTATTGTTTGAAGTGGATGTCGTTGCATTGCAAAATGTGAATGTGCCGATGTACCAGGAAATCTCCAAATTCCAGGCGGTGACCCGTGATCTGGCACTTGTTGTCAAACAGGCAATAATGGTGCAAAATTTGCTAGACGTATTCCAGGCTGAAATTCGTCAGAATGAAGCATGCAAAATAGTGCAAGCCGTTGTTTTGTTTGATGAATATCGCGGCAAGGGTTTGGAAACTGATGAGAAAAGTCTTGCTTTCCGCTTTAGCTTGCAAGATACTCAAAGTACCCTGCAAGATGATAAAGTGGAAGCTGCCATGAATGCACTGGTGGCAGCCGCCGGTCAGCAATTTGCTGCCCGTCTGCGTTAAGTTTGCCTGAACCTGTTAGATTTACTTGGAAGAGTTTCAAAATGAATGACGTTATTTCCGCTGAATTTCAGTCGGTGCTGGATGCTGATTTGAATCGTGCGATGCTGGAAGCCAGGGCGCGCTCACAGGCGGAAAAAGAGTTGCCGACCTTGACCAAGGCAGAACTGGCCGAACTGCTGTTTGAGCATGTAGGCTTGAACAAGCGTGAAGCCAAGGACATGGTAGAAACTTTTTTTGATGAAATCCGTGATGCACTGGAAAGAGGCGAGGCCGTCAAGTTGTCCGGCTTTGGCAATTTCCAGTTGCGTGACAAGCCGCAACGTCCTGGTCGTAATCCCAAAACCGGGGAAGAAATTCCTATTACTGCTCGTCGTGTCGTTACTTTCCACGCCAGTCAGAAGCTCAAAGGCATGGTCGATGATGTCGGCAGTCAACCTCTGGCCCACGCTGCCTGATATTTTCCATGACAGAAATCAAGATTGAGTCTTTTGTGCTGCCGCCTATTCCGGCCAAGCGGTACTTTACGATAGGCGAAGTTGGTGAGCTATGTGGCGTCAAGCCGCATGTTCTGCGTTACTGGGAACAAGAATTTTCACAGCTTAAACCGGTAAAACGGCGTGGTAACCGCCGCTATTATCAACATCATGAGGTGTTGCTGATACGCCGTATCCGCGAATTATTATATGAGCAGGGCTTTACCATCAACGGCGCCAGAAACAAGCTGAACGTCAATGGCGGCCCGGCAGAAGTCGCCGTGCAAGAGGCCGAGCCAGTCAACCTGCATCAGATCAGAGACGAGTTATTGTCGATACTGACTTTGCTGAAAGTCTGATGCCGGCAGATATTGATCGATGAACTGATTAGTTAAGTTCAGCTTAGCTACACTCAGCTCGAAACAAAAAAACAAAACCACCGCAAGGTGGTTTTGTTTTTGGTGCTGCCGGTACTGGTCCTGTGCTGACTGAACTGATAGTTCATGCAGCCAGTTTGCGTGCGGCGGGTTTCGCTGGCAGATAGTCATGGGCGCTGCTGGCCAGATGCAGGTGCTGGCTTTCTGTGGTGGATGCCTGGGTCTTAAAGACGCTGACGGCAGCTCCCAGCAGGGCAGCTTGCTGTTCCAGTTTGATGGTTGATTCGCTGGCCTGTTCTACCAGGCAGGTATTGTCCTGGGTGATCTGGTCGATGTCAGCAATTGCCTGGTTGACGTGAGAAATACCCACGCTTTGGTCCTGGCTGGCTTGTGCAATCTGACGTATCAGTTCGGTCACCACGTCCACGTTTTCGGCAATATCCTGCATGGTTTTGCCCGCTGTATTGATCATGGTGCTGCCTGCTTCCACCGCTTTGCCGGATGCAGCGATCAGGGCCTTGATTTCTTTGGCAGCGCTGGTGCTGCGTTGCGCCAGATTTCTTACCTCGGCTGCCACGACGGCAAAGCCACGTCCTTCCTGGCCGGCGCGGGCGGCTTCCACTGCGGCATTCAGTGCCAGGATATTGGTCTGGAAGGCAATGCCATCCATGACACCAATAATCTCTGTAATTTTCCTGGAACTGGCGCTGACGGTTTGCATGGACAGGATGGTGCTGTCCATGACGCGCAAGCCTTGCTGCACTCTTTCGGCAGAGCTATGAATCAGACTGTTGGCCTGCGCCAGGTTACCTGCATTTTCCGTGATGGTGGCGGTCAGTTCATCAATGGCACTGGTAGTTTGTTGCAATGCTTCAGCCTGGCTTTCAGTGCGGCTGGCAAGATCTGTATTTTCATCGTGGATTTCCCTGGCAATTACATCCACCGTGAGAGCACCGTTACGGATATTGATCACCATGTCACACAAATCTTTGTTCATTGCACCGACTGCATTGATCAATGTGGCCAATTCATCCTTGCCCTTGCTATGCACACGGTTTTGCAGATTGCCGGCAGCAGTTTCGGCAATGGCCTGAGTCAGCAGTTTCAGGTCGCTGGTCAGTGCCAGATAAATAGCGATCAGGAAATAGGTGGCAATAATCAGCAGTGCAATGATACTGGCTGACATTTTCCATGAACGCTGGTTCACACGCGCTATCTCGGCATTCAGGTTCTGATTGATCAGTGTGGCGATGCCTGTTTCTGATTGCGTCAGTTTTTCTATTGTGCCCAGACCTGCCAGCAAAAAGGCATCACCGGAACTTTGATTGACTGAGGCCAGAACCTCATCCTGCGAACGTGTCAGGAATTTTTTTGCATCATCGATTTGCTGTTGTATGCCTGCCTGTGCCGCCGCGTATTGCGGTTCATGCTGGCTGATACCTTGCATGAGCTGAGCCAGACTGCTCAGTTCATGGCGCGCCAGCATATGCATGGAATTCAGCATGACATCTTCACCTGCTTCAAACAGCCCGCTGTCGATATAGGCGGCGCCGCGTCCTGCAATCACGGCCAGTTTTTCTTCGATCTGGGGCAGGGTACTGACGTAGGCATTCGCCAGTTGATGCGTTTTCAAATCACCGTCCAGTGTCAGCTTGGATGCGTAGGCGATAGCCGTAACTTCATTATCGATGAGCTGTATCAGTTTGCTGTGTTCAGCAAAACTCTCGGGTGCCTTGAAGCTGTTTAGCTTGGCCAGCATGGCTGTCCACTGCGCTTTAAGGGCATCCTTGTTGTCCAGTTGTTCCAGTGACTTATCGATTTTGCCCTGATTTTCAGCCAGCGCATTGCCAGTTTGTTTATTGCCTTGCAGGCGCATATGCTGCAAGGCGCGCTGTTTTTGCAGCAGTACGCGCAGCTTGCCTCGTTCTGCAATGGCCTTGATTGCAGTCTGCTTGGCTTCGACTTGTACGATATCGTTTCTCATGTCCTGAAACAGGAGAAACAGTACGACCAGTAAGGGTATGCCGAATGCCAGAGCGACAAAACTGAATTTGTGCGCGATCTTGAAGCTGCGCATCAGACGGATGGCGGGGGAGCTGAACAGGTTCACTTTTAGGCACCAATCATGGGAAATACAATTTTTGAGAGCCTAATCCGTCAATATGACTATGCCGTGACAGTTGGCTTGTCTTTTGGAAATATTCTGGCCGGGTTTTTGATGTGTGGCATGTTGAAAAGCTTATGGTTTTGACGATAAATCAAGCGCAAAGGTAATGGTGCGTGATGCCGGAACAGGATGCGGATATGTTTTTTGATGTGGCGGTGCAGATATAAAGGAAAGGTACATTTTCATGAGATAGTTAAATCAAACGTTTGATTTATGTTAGGATGCGTTTCATGAAAAAGTCCAGCCCCCCAAAAAAAGCCAGCCAAATCGCCAGCCAGGTAGCTAGTCAAACTGTCCGCCGGTCGGTCCGGCAGCCAGAATTACCTGCGCCATCTACCACCCATGGGGGCAAGCTGTTACGGGTGGACGGCATAGAGGCGCGTACCCGCCTGCTTGATAGTGCCCTGCAATTATTTGCCGAAAGAGGCTATGCCAAGACGTCTACACGCGAAATCGCCAGGGCGGCAGACGTGAATATATCTGCCATCAGTTATTACTTTGGTGATAAGGCGGGTTTGTACCATGCGGTGTTTAATGACCCACGCAGCAATCCCAATGTAGATCCGGCTATTTTTGAACAACCGGAAACGCAGTTGCGCGACATTTTGTCGGCGCTGATCTGTTCATTTACCGATTCCCTGAAGCAGGGAGAAATGGTGGACAAGTGCATGAAACTGCATTTCCGCGAAATGCTGGAACCCACTGGTTTATGGGTGGAAGAAATCGATACCATGATACGGCCAGCCCATCAGGGTTTGGTACGTTTATTGTGTCGCTATCTGGGTATCCAGCGTGCCGATGATGATGTGCACAGACTGGCTTTTTCCGTTACCGGCCTGGCAGTTTCCCTGATGGTGAGTCGTGATTTGATGCAGGTCATACGACCGGCACTGATCGCCAGGCCCAGGGCCATCGATGTCTATTCATCCCGTCTGGTCGATTACGCCATGGCCATGTGTGAAGACGAAAAACGGCGCCGACTTTTAGATTCTTCCGATAACTCAACTTCATAAGCAGCGATATGATTATTCGACGTTTGATACTTACTGCCGGCAGTGTTTCCCTGCTTGCTGCCTGTGCTACCACCAACACCGGTGTGGCGGGTATGGCGACCGTGCCAACACAATGGCAGGCGGCCTTGCCGGTAACTGAAAAAAATACTGAACTGCGGTCCTGGTGGCAGGCCCAGGGCGACGCTACCCTGGTGGAGTTGATTGATGCGGCGCAAGCAGTCAGCCCATCGATTGCGCAAGCCTGGTCACGCATAGAAACCGCCCGGGCAGCCAGGGTTGCCAGTGGTGCCGCCTTGCTGCCTTCGCTGGATGCGGTGGCAAATGTCAGCCGGGCAAAAAATCAGATCGGCGTTCCGGTCGCCAGCACGGCACAGGTGGGTTTGCAGACTTCGTGGGAACTCGATCTGTTCGGTGCCAATCGCGCCACCAATCAGGCAGCAGAGGCCGATCTGGAAGGCAGCAGGGCGCAATGGCATGATGCCCGCATATCGGTTGCGGCTGAAGTTGCTCAGCTATATTTTTCTGTACTGAGTTGCCGTCAGGTCGCTGATATTACCTGGCAGGACGCCCGGTCCAGAGCTGAAACTGCACGTTTGACCGAACTTAGTGCACAGGCCGGAATGACGTCCAATTCCACGGCCAGTCTGACACGTTCCAGTGCGGCTGAAGGAAATAGCCGCGCCATCCAGCAGGCGGCCCAGTGTGACCGCGACATAAAGGCACTGGTTGCCATGACTGCCAGGCCAGAGCAGGAACTGCGGCAAAAGCTGGATGTCGTCAGCCGTGATGCTGCGACAAAGAATTTGCTGCCGCTGGGCATCAGTACGGTACCGGCGCTAGTGTTGCAGCAGCGCCCTGATGTCTACGCAGCAGAAAAAGAAGTGAGCATGGCCAGTGCACAGATCGGTGCGGCCGAAGCACGTCGCTATCCCCGCCTGACACTGAGTGGGTCGATAGGCAGCATGCGTTACCGCACCATGGGTGTGGACAGCAGCATGGATACCTGGTCCATCGGTCCGCTGGCACTGACTTTACCCATCTTTGATGGTGGCCAGGCTGTGGCCAATGTCGATGCGGCAAAGGCACGCTATCTGGCAGCCAGCAGCAGTTACACCAGCAAGGTCAGACAGGCTGTGCGTGAAGTGGAAGAGGCACTGGTGAATCTGCAAAGTACTGATGCCCGGCGCCAGGATTCGGAACTGGCCGCACGCGGCTATACGCAGGCATTGCAGGCAACCACGGTACGCTACAACCAGGGCATGGCAAGTCTGCTGGAACTGGAAGATGCAAGGCGTACGGCGTTTGCCTCACAGTCGTCGCTAATCAGTCTGCAACTTGAAAGAAATAATGCCTGGATCGCATTATACAAGGCCCTGGGTGGCGGCTGGGACATGCAGCCCGGAGTCAACACCACGCCTGTTGCGCCGGTGATGCCATCTGCTGCATCTGCCACATCTGCTGCATCTACCCAATTTGCCCATGACAGTACCGCTAAACCAAATTCTTGAATTTAACGAATAATAGAAAGCTTCATTCATATGATCCCATTCATTTCACGCAAACCGGTTTCCCTGGGCTTGAGTCTGGCGGGTGTTATTGCTGTCGCTGCTGGCGGCTTGTGGATTTCTTCCACATCCGTTGCCGCAGATGCCACCTCAAAGTCAGCCAGTGCAAGTGCAGCCACATCGGCCACGCCAGCCAAGCCGGCACTGACAGTCACCACCATCAAGGCAGTGGCTGGCAACCTGGCCATCAGGCTGGCAGCCAATGGCAGTGTCGCTGCCTGGCAGGAAGCCCTGATAGGCTCAGAAGCCAATGGCCTGCGCATACAGGAACTGCATGCCAATATTGGTGACCAGGTGCAGCGCGGCCAGTTGCTGGTGAGTTTTTCCAGCGATACCGTGAAGGCTGATCTGGCCCAGGCTCAGGCCAGCCTTTCAGAGGCACAGGCCAACCTGGCAGATGCCGCCGCCAATGCTGACCGTACCCGTGCCCTGCAATCCAGTGGCGCATTGAGTGCACAGCAGGTCGGGCAATACCTGACTGCCGAGCAGACCGCCAAAGCCAGGGTGGAAGCCGCGAAAGCAAATGTCGATGCCCAGCAACTGCGCGTGAAAAACACCCGTGTGCTGGCACCAGACAGCGGCATCATCACCGCCCGTTCGGCAACTCTGGGTGCCGTGGTGGCGAATGGGGCTGAACTGTTCCGCATGATACGTCAGGGGCGTCTGGAATGGCGAGCCGAAGTCACGGCCAGTGAAATGGCCAGATTGACACCCGGCACCGAAGCCGTCGTCACCGCCCCCGGCGGCACACAATGGAAGGGCAAGGTCAGGGTAGTATCACCTGTTGTCGATGCACAGACCCGGATGGGCCTGGTGTACGTAGACTTGTTACCCACGGTCGCCACTGTATCTGGCAAATTATCGGGCAAATCGCAAGTGGCAGCGCAAACAGATGGGCAGGCATTCAAGCCCGGCATGTTTGCCAAAGGCGAATTCGTTATGGGCAGTTCACAGGCATTGACGATTCCCCAGCAGGCGGTCGTGGTGCGGGATGGCTTCAGCTACGCCTTCCGTCTGAATCCTGACGGTCGCGTGACCCAGATCAAATTGCAGACGGGCCGTCGCGTCAGTCTGCCGCAGGGCGATCAGGTTGAAGTGACCCAGGGGTTGAATGCCGACAGCATTATTGTCGCCAATGGTGCAGGCTTTCTGAATGATGGTGATGCGGTGAAGGTTGTGGCGGCTACTGCAACAGCTTCCAAGCCGGCAACCGTAAAAAATTAAGGGGCCAACGTGAATTTTTCATCCCTCTCAATCAAGAATCCCATTCCAGCCATCATGCTGTTTGTGTTGCTGACACTGGCCGGGATATTGTCGTTTCGCACGACCATCGTGCAAGATTTTCCGGATATAGAACTGCCTATTGTTACCGTCAGCGCACCCTTGTCCGGTGCCGCACCGGCACAATTGGAAACTGAAGTCGCCCGCAAGATAGAAGATGCAGTCGCGTCCTTGCAGGGCGTCAAAAACGTCTATACCAAGGTGCTGGACGGTGACGTTGAAGTAACGGTCGAATTTGTTCTGGAAAAAGTCATTTCTGATGCCGTCAATGAAGTACGTGATGCCGTGGCAACCGTACGGGCCGACCTGCCCAGCGAAATGCGTGACCCCACGGTGACCAAGGCATCGACAGCCGGCCGTGTCATCATGACGTATACCGTCGAAGCGACCGAACCTGACAAAAACAGTACTGTAGTGGCCGGTGAAAACAGTAAACCGGATGCACAGGACCTGAGCTGGTTTGTTGACAATACCGTGTCAAAACGACTGCGCAGCGTGCCAGGTGTAGGTGCTGTCAAGCGCATGGGCGGTGTGACCCGTGAAGTACGGGTAGAACTGGATACCGCCAAAATGGCAGCGCTGAATGTGGCAGCCGTGGATGTATCACGCCGCCTTAAACTGGTGCAGCAGGAAGCGCCGGGTGGCCGTGGTGACGTCAGTGGTGCCGAGCAATCGGTGCGTACCATTGCTACCGTCAAGACGGCAGCCGAACTGGCTACACTGGATATTCCCTTGCCGGACGGCCGTCATATACGGCTGGATCAGGTGGCAAGGGTGCTGGATACCGTCAGTGAGCCACGTTCTGCCGCAACGCTGGATGGCAAGCCTGTGGTCGGTTTTGAAGTCTTCCGTACCAAGGGCGCGAGTGAGGTTGATGTGGCCAGGGGTTCACGTGTTGCAGTCGAAGAATTGCAGGCCGCGCATCCGAACATGAAATTTCATCAGGCCATCGACAATGCCCAGCCTGTGGAAGAAAATTTCGATGGCTCCATGGATTTGTTGTATGAAGGTGCCTTGCTGGCCATTCTGGTGGTGTTCTGGTTCCTGCGCGACTGGCGTGCCACCCTGGTGGCGGCTGCGGCCCTGCCTTTGTCGGTGATCCCGACTTTCCTGGGATTGAAATATTTCGGCTATACCCTCAACACGGTGACCTTGCTGTCATTGGCGCTGGTAGTGGGGGTGCTGGTGGATGATGCGATTGTGGAAATTGAAAACATCGCCCGCCATTTGCACATGGGTAAAACACCGATGCAGGCAGCAATGGAAGCGGCCGATGAAATTGGTATGGCCGTCATTGCCACGACCTTTGCACTGGTTGCCGTATTTTTGCCAACTGCTTTTATGGGTGGTGTACCTGGCCTGTTCTTCAAGCAGTTTGGCTGGACGGCGGTGATTGCAATTCTGGCCTCGCTGGTGGTGGCGCGTTTGCTGACACCGATGATGGCTGCTTACATCATGAAGTCGCCAAAACCAGGCAAGGCCGGTGTCAATGCAGAAGGCGCGCATATTCAGAAAGACAGCTGGCTCATGACACGGTATATGAAAACCATGCAATGGTGCTTGCGTCATCGCTTGGTTACCATGATCGCTGCGACCGTGTTTTTTGTATGCTCGATTGCATTGGTCGGTTTGTTGCCTACTGGCTTCGTGCCATCGGCAGATCGTGCACAAACCCAGGTCAATATAGAACTGCCACCAGGCAGCACACTGGCAGAAACCCGTGCCACGGCAGAGCAGGCCAGGATCGCCATCATGCGCGACAAGAACATCATCAATGTATTCAGTTCCATTGGTGGTGGTTCCAGCGGTGATGCCTTTGCACCGGGGGCAGCGGCAGAAGCCCGGCGCGCAGTGTTGACCGTGACGGCAGTACACAGAAATAAACGCAAGGACTCCATCGGCGACATCGATGCCAAGATCCGCAATGAAGTAGCAGATATCTCGGGGGCAAAATTCACCGTAGGGCCGCCGGATACCGGCGTCAAAATGCAACTGGTCTTGCAGAGTGAAGATCCTTTGGCACTGGTCGAAGCCGCCCAGAAAGTTGAGCGGGAATTGCGTACCCTGAAAGGCATCGGCAATGTCAGTTCCAGTGCTTCGCTGGTACGCCCTGAAATTATCGTGCGTCCCGATTCGGCCCGGGCTGCCGATCTGGGTGTCACCGCTTCCAGCATAGGTGAAACCGTACGTGTGGCAACGGCGGGTGATTATGATCAATCCCTGCCCAAGCTGAACCTGTCACAACGTCAGGTACCCATCCGGGTGAAGTTGCCAGATAGTTTCAGGGCAGATCTGTCCGAGATAGAACGTCTGACCGTACCTGGCAAAAACGGCCCCGTCATGCTGGGCAGCGTAGCCAGTGTGACGATGGAATCCGGTCCGGCACAGATAGACAGGTTGAACCGCAAGCGGAATGTGACCCTGGATGTGGAGCTGGGTAACCGTCAACTGGGTGAAGTCAATGAAGAAGCACGTGCCTTACCCAGCATGAAAAACCTGCCGCCATCGGTCAGCATTGCTGAGCTGGGTGATGCGCAGGAAATGCAGGCCCTGTTCGCCAGCTTTGGCATTGCCATGCTGATTGGTGTGCTGTGTATTTATGGCGTACTGGTCTTGCTGTTCAAGGACTTCCTGCAGCCGGTGACCATCCTGGCCGCCTTGCCTTTGAGTATAGGTGGTGCTTTCGTGGCTTTGCTGGTTACCGGACGGGCCTTGTCCATGCCATCCATGATAGGTCTGATCATGCTCATGGGCATCGTCACCAAGAACTCTATCCTGCTGGTGGATTACGCTGTCATTGCAAGGGAAGCCGGCATGAGTCGTTTCGATGCCCTGGTGGATGCCTGTCACAAACGCAGCCGCCCCATTATCATGACTACCATCGCCATGGGTGCTGGCATGATGCCGCTGGCTCTGGGCTGGGGTGCTGACCCCAGCTTCCGTTCACCAATGGCGATTGCAGTGATAGGCGGCCTGATTACCTCAACCCTGTTGAGTTTGTTGGTGGTACCGGCCGTGTTTACCTACATCGATGATTTCGAACATTTATTGGGAAAAATCAGGCACTGGCTGAAAGGCAAGCCGGTCGCAGCAACATCGTGATGAATACCTGAATCAGGGACAAGACGCCGTTTCTTGATTCGGATTGTCCGGTGTAAAAAACAAAGGCCCGGGTGCATGCAGATGCACCCGGGCCTTTTACATTTCAATGCCGTATTTCAATTCAGGATGTAAATTGCATTTTGGAAATGCTTATTTTGTACTGAATTACCAAATTGTTAAAAGAAGTGCAAAAATTACGACGATTTAGACACATCAGATTGTGAGCTCTAATTGCGCTTTGTTATAATGCCAGCCTGATTTGTTACAAATTGTATAAAACTGATTTTTTGCGCTATCAGCGAACGGTGTGGTGTGCCTGAGTGGAAAATAAAAATAATGCGTGAAAATGGGGTTCGTTTTTCTATTGCAAGTCATGCTGCCTGGGCCCCGGGAGTCGATACGCCAGATGCCTGGAAAGAATGGGCAAAAGCGCCTTTTGCTTTTGTGGGAAATGCCGAACCAGCTGTGGCTGCGATGCCGCCGATGTTGCGCCGCCGTGCCGGATCCCTTGGCAAGATGGCACTGGAAGTGGCCTATCAATGCCTGGATGGGCGTACCAATATTCCCACTGTGTTTTGTTCGCGTCATGGCGAAGTGACGCGTGCCATTGATTTGCTGACGGAACTGGTGCAGGAGCAATCCGTGTCACCGACCGGTTTTGGTCTGGCAGTACACAATGCAAGTGCCGGTTTGTTTTCGATTGCGCGTAAAGATCAGGCGAATCATATTGCCCTGGCCGCAGGTGACAGCACGGTAGAACATGCCGTGATTGAGGCATGTGGTTTGTTGGCAGATGGCGAGCCCATGGTATTGCTGGTCGCTTACGATCAGCCCTTGCCTGATCTCATGAAGCAGTTTCAGGATGCGGATGAACAGCCATATGCATGGGCATGGCTGATGGTGCCGGCACAAGATGATGTCATCCGCTTGAGATGCGAAAGCGTTACAGGCAGGCAGGAAGACAATATGGATGCTGAAGTGCTGGCAACTGCGGGGGCAATGCCATCCGGCTTGCAGGCATGGCGTTTTGTATGCGGTGCCCAGACGAAGTTGATCCGGCAGGCTGGAAACCGCAGCTGGATCTGGTCGCGAGATGTTTGATCATCTGGATCGTTATTGGCGTATCGTTGCCACAGGCATCAGCTTCACGGCCTTCGGCATAGGTGGTGTAGTGCTGTGGGCTGTGGTATTTCCGACCTTGTATCTTCTGGTATGGCAACAGGAACGACGCCGGACGATGGCACGCCATATCATACGCTGGACGTTTCGCGGTTTTGTTGGTCTGATGCGCCTGCTGGGTGTATTGCGTTATGAATTAATAGGGCTGGAAAAGCTGGAGCGTGGTGGCTTGCTAATACTGGCGAATCATCCTACCTTGATTGATACCGTGTTTTTAATGGCATTTGTCAAACACGCTGACTGTATAGTAAAAGGGCGGTTGCGGAATAATGTATTTACCCGTGGGCCGGTCAGGGCCGCAGCGTATATCAGTAATGAACATGGGCAAGATTTGCTGGAAGCATGTATTGCTTCCTTGCGGGCGGGAAATAACCTGATCATTTTTCCCGAAGGTACACGTACCCCGGCGGATGGTGTTATCAGTCTCAAGCGTGGTGCTGCCAATATCGCTGTACGTGGCGTGCGTGCGGTCACACCGGTATTGATACGTTGCGAGCCACCCACCCTGGGTAAAGGGGAAAAGTGGTGGCAGGTACCACGCAGGTTGGCGCAGTTCAGAATAGAAGTAAGGGATGATATTCCGATACAGGGTTTTATCGACGCCGGTCAATCGGACGTCATGGCGGCACGTCATCTGACGGACCACCTGCAACATTATTTTACCGAGGAAAATCAACGTCATGCTTGAACAAGAAGTAAAAGAACTGATTATCGAAGTGCTGCAACTGGAAGACATCACAGCAGCCGACATAGATAGCAATGCACCTTTGTTTGTAGAAGGCCTGGGGCTGGATTCCATTGATGCACTCGAGCTGGGTGTGGCTTTGCAAAAACGCTACGGTATTTCGCTGTCTGCTGATTCAGAAGACACGCGTCGCCATTTCGCATCAGTCAGCGCACTTGCTGCACTGATTGAAACACATAGAAAGAAGTAAGGGGCAGGCAATGGTTGTGGTAAGTGCAATGAGCAAAGATGAATTGTTTGTGTGGGTAGTTGATCTGCTGGCCGAGATGTTTGAGCTGGACAAATCTTCATTGACACTGGAATCGAATCTATACGCAGATCTGGATATAGACAGCATTGATGCTGTCGATCTGGCCGTCAAGCTGAAACAAATGACAGGCCTGCGTTTGCAACCCGAAGTGTTCAAGAAGATTCGCACTATCGGGGATGTCGTGGAAGCCTTGGGCAATCTCACTGCGGAGTAATCAGCATCTTTCGCCGAATACTGGCCGCAGTGGCGGTCGTCCTTACAATACTTTATCCGCTGGTGATCTGGTTGGGTCAGGGGCAGGTAGAGCCGCGCTGGATGGCTGCCATATTGTTGCTGGCGGCTGCCACAAGAATCCCCAGCTTCAAACTCAGTCAGATCGCCCGCTGGTCCATGTTTGCGGCCCTGGCGCTGGCTGCATGCGCAGTCTGGGCGAATGCCCTGTTGCCGCTTAAATTATATCCAGTTCTGGTCAATGCCGTATTGCTGGCCGTGTTTGGTTTCAGCCTGGCTGTTCCACCTTCCATGGTCGAACGCTTTGCCCGCTTGCGCGAGCCGGATTTACCACCCGCGGCAGTGGCTTATACAAGGCGCGTGACCCAGGTCTGGTGCGTGTTTTTCATATTCAATGGGGCCATCGCCCTGGGCACAGCCTTGTGGGCATCGGCCGAGGTATGGTCACTGTATACCGGCGTCATTGCCTATATTCTCATGGGATTGTTGTTCGGTCTCGAATATCTGGTACGTCTGCGGTTCAAGCGCTTGCATCATGTCTGAATTTTTCTCTGATCCCTGCCTGGCGGTGGCATCCCGTCCGGCTGATACCGTCATCGGCTTGCGTGCCGGTTCTGTGGCTTTATCTCATTCCGCTTTCATGCAGCGCATAGGTGCGTGGTCACATGCCTTCCAGCACCTGCCTGGCAGACAACTTGCCTTGTATCTGAACAACAGCCTGGAATTTGCAGCAGCCTTGCTGGCCGCATGGCAGTGCGGTAAAACCGTATGGCTGAATGCCGATACCCTGAGCAGCAGTTGCATGGCAATGGCGAAATCTGTTGATGCCTTTGCCGGTGATTTTCCTGCCGAATTTCAGCCTGTGCAAGCCAGTACTGCTTCTGTTCAGATACCGGTGCTGACCCGGATGGACCCCGATTTCCCAGGGCTGGTGGTACATACCTCAGGCAGTACCGGACAGGCGCAGGCAGTACCCAAAAAAATATCGCAACTGACCAGCGAAGTAGCCAGCCTGGAAGAAGTATTTGGCGCGCGGCTGGGCAATGCCGTAGTGCTGGCGACCGTCTCGCATCAACATATCTATGGTTTACTGTTCAGGATTTTGTGGCCTCTGGCTGCAGGTCGTGCCATTCATACAGACAGTCTGAGCTTTCCTGAACAATTGCAGCAACTGGCCGGACAGGCTGATTGTGTATTGATCGCCAGCCCGGCTCACCTGAAACGTTTGCCTGAACATCTGGACTGGCAGGCTGCCAGGCAACATCTACGTGCCGTGTTTTCATCCGGCGGACCATTGACAGCAGAAATCGCATTTTCAGTTGGCAAATTATTGGGACAAGTCCCTTTGGAAGTGTATGGCAGCTCTGAAACTGGCGGCATTGCCTGGCGTCAGCGCAAGCCGGGCAATATCGATACCTGGCAAGCCTTGCCCAGGGTGGCATGGCGCATACATCAGGACGATGGCTTGCTGGAAGTACGTTCACCCCATTTGATGCAGGATGCCTGGCTGCGTTTGACCGACCGCGGACAGATGACCGAAGACGGCCACCTGCTGTTGCTGGGACGCAGCGACCGTATTGTCAAAATTGAAGAAAAAAGAATTTCGCTGGACGCCATGGAGCAGGCTTTGCTGAACTCTGAGCTGGTGAGTGAAGTACGTATCCTGGTCGATGAAGAAGTCGCTGGACAACGACAGAAGTTGACAGCCTTTGTGGTTCCCACGGCACAAGGACATACCTTGCTGGCGACGGCAGATAAACATGCGTTCAACCAGCGTCTGCGTACTTTGTTGTCAGGCGTTGTCGATGCCATCGCATTGCCACGTCGCTGGCGTTACCTGGACCAGATGCCAGTCAATGCCCAGGGCAAGACTACACATGCGCAATTGCTGGCCCTGATCAATGAAAACCAGGACCAGCGACCACGCCTTCCAGTGGTACAGATGCATGAACAGGAAGCGACGCGTGTAGTGCTGGAGCTGACAGTACCGGCATCACTGTTTTATTTCGATGGCCATTTTCCGATCGCTCCGGTATTGCCTGGCGTGGTACAGGTTGACTGGGCCATTTTATATGCGCGTCAGTATTTTGATTTACCGGCCATTTTTATCTCCATTCATGCACTCAAATTTCAGCAGGTGATACGTGCTGAAACCCCTGTCATGCTGGAAATGATTCATGACCTGCATAAAGGCAGTTTGCAATTCCGTTATTTTTCCGACGCCGGGCAACACGCCAGTGGTCGCATCTTATTCACCAACGAAAAGACCGCATGCTAGATAAAAAATTCTCACCGGAACGCCAGAGTGCTTTTGCTGCCCGTTTTGAAGCGCAGAAGATCGCCTTTGGCCCCGTCGTGTTCCAATGCGTTCGCTATGCCTGGAAGCGCGGCATGTTGCAAGCCTTGTCAGATACTGGTGGTACGGGCCTGACAATTGCTGAACTGGCCGCTACCGGGCGCTGGACTGAATATGTACTGAAGGTCGTGCTGGAAACCTGTCTGTCGGCTGGTGTCGTGTATCTGAGTGCGGGGCGCTATGTCATCGATAAAACCGGCTACTGCGTACTGACCGATGCGATTACCCAGATCAATCTCGATTTCAATCATGATGTTTGTTACGAAGGTTTGTTCCGGCTGGATGAATCCCTGGATCAGGAAAAACCATTGGGCCTGACTGCACTGGGCGACTGGCCTACGCTGTATCAGGGGCTGTCGCAATTGCCAGAACCTGCCAAAACCAGCTGGTTTGCGTTTGATCATCATTATTCGGATACCTCATTCCCGGATATTTTGCCCGATGTATTTGCCACGGCACCGCGCCGCCTGATGGACATTGGTGCAAATACCGGTAAATTCAGTTGCGCTGCGCTGGCCTATAACCCATCGGTGGAAATGCATCTGGTTGACCTGCCAAAGCAATTGACGGTTGCCGAAGAAAACCTGCGCAAGGCTGGCGTAGTGGAGCGTGCGCATTTTCACCCGGTGGATTTGCTGGATGCCGAAATGGCACTGCCGGCGAACATGGATATGATCTGGATGAGTCAGTTTCTCAGTTGTTTTTCCGAACCGGCCATCGCCAGTATCCTGCAGCGCGCTGCAGCAGCGCTCAGCCCTCAGGGGCAGTTGCTGATCATGGATACTTTCTGGGACAGGCAACGTTATGATATCGCCGCCTTTTGCCTGATCAATACCTCGCCGTATTTCACGTCCATGGCCAGCGGCAACAGCAAGATTTACGAAAGCAATGACTATATACGCCTGGCAGAAGCTGCAGGCCTGCAATTGCTGACCACCCGTGACGATATTGGTTACTGCCATTCACTGCTGCGGTTTACGAGGGCAGGGCAGTAAAGTGTTCAAACCCTGCGTATTGATCCCTGTCTACAATCATGAACATGCCATTACTGCGGTAGTGCATGCCGTCCTGGCGCAGGATGTAGATTGCATACTGGTCGATGACGGCTGTTCGCCTGCCTGTGCCACGGTGCTGAATGAACTGCATGCAGCTATTCCGGCGCGGGTCAGCCTGTTGCGTCATGCCAGTAATCAGGGTAAGGGGGCGGCGGTGATGACAGGGTTTGTCCATGCGGCAGAGGCTGGCTATACTCACCTGTTGCAGGTGGATGCCGATGGCCAGCATTGCATCACCGATATTCCACGCTTTCTTGAACAGGCACAGGCCCACCCGCAGGCTATCGTGGTTGGCTATCCTGTCTACGATGAATCAGTTCCGGCGCTGCGCCTGTATGCCCGTTACCTGACCCATGTCTGGGTATGGATCAATACCCTGTCGTTTGCGATTCGTGATTCCATGTGCGGCTTCAGGGTCTATCCTATAGCTCCTGTACTGGCGCTGATGGCAAAGCAGACGCTGGGCAAGCGCATGAATTTTGATACCGATATCCTGGTCCGGCTGTATTGGGAAGGGGCCGACATCATCAATCTGCCTACCAGGGTCGCATATCCGACAGATGGTGTTTCGCACTTCCGTGTCTGGCTGGACAATGTGCTGATCACCAAAATGCATACTCAATTATTCTTTGGCATGTTGTGGCGTTTGCCGCGTTTGCTGTTGCGTAACTGGCGGGGCCGCTCATGACAAAACAGACTGCCACCGGCAGGCATTGGGCCAGCATGAATGAAGTCAGCTTTGTAGCTGGCATGCGCCTGTTGTTCTGGATTTTTCGTTACTTTGGACGCTGGCCATTCCGCATCGTCCTGTACCCGGTATTGCTGTGGTATGTATTACTGCACGCGGCACCACGCCGTGCATCGCTGGATTATTTGCGACGCATACATGCTTACCGTGCGGTACGGCAAGGCTGGCTGGGGGTATTCTGGCATTTTGGTGCGTTTGCCGAAAGCATACTGGATAAAATGTTGCTCTGGGGCGGCTTGTTCAAGACTGAGCAGGTGCAGTATCACGGGCAAGAACAGATGCATGCGCAGTTGCTTACCCGGCGCGGTGCCGTCTTGATATGCTCGCATCAGGGTAATCTGGAAATGTGCCGGGTATTGTCCCGTGATTTTCCGGATGTAAAGTTGACCATACTCGTGCACACCAAACATGCCCAGGCATTCAATCGCATGCTGGGCCAGCTTGATCCTCACAGTCAGATGGACTTGTTGCAAGTGACTGAAATGACACCTGCTACCGCCATGCTGCTGGCAGAAAAAATTGCAGAGGGCGGTTTCGTCGTCATTGCCGGTGACCGTATACCGGTGGCACCTCAGCCCAGAGTCGCTTGCGCAAAATTTCTTGGCCAGGATGCCGCTTTCCCGGTAGGCCCGTATGTACTTGCCAGTATTTTGCAATGCCCGGTGTATTTATTGTTTTCCCTGCAGATGGATGGCGTGCCGCAAGTACGCTTCGAGTTGCTGCGCGAATCAGTCAGACTGCCCCGCAAGGCGCGCGACGAATTGTTGCAGGAACTGATTGCTGCCTACGCCGCACGACTGGAACATTATTGTGTGCAGGCGCCTTTGCAATGGTTTAATTTTTACGATTTTTGGCATATACCTCATTTGGAACAAACAGATGCATCCCGCTGATCCAACCATCTCAACTATATCAACTATCTCCGGCAGCAAACCGCGTGTCATTGCATTTGACCGCAACAGGTTGCGTATAGAAGATATTGTAGCTATTGCGCAGGGTAAAGCGCAGGCAGTCTTGTCGGCTGACCCTGCCTTTCGGGCAGCGATTGCACGCGGTGCCGATTTCCTGGATCGCCTGTTGCGTGAAGATGGCACCATTTATGGCGTCACCACGGGTTATGGCGATTCCTGCACGGTCACGGTGCCGGCAGATCTGGTAGTGGAATTGCCGCATCATCTGTACACCTATCATGGTTGTGGCCTGGGTGAATACCTGACTCCGGCACAGACCCGCGCAGTGATGGCAACGCGTCTGGCTTCGCTATCGAAAGGTTTCTCGGGCGTCAGTGTGGAATTGCTGGTGCAGATCGCCAGTTTGCTTGAACACGACTTGTTGCCCCTGATCCCATCCGAAGGTTCGGTGGGGGCCAGTGGCGATCTGACTCCCTTGTCTTATCTGGCCGCCGTCCTGTGCGGTGAACGCGAAGTCTGGCGCAAGGGCGAGCATGTAGCGGCTGCACAGGCACTGAGTGACGCTGGCATCACTCCTTTGCGTCTGCGCCCGAAAGAAGGCCTGGCCATCATGAATGGTACTGCTGTCATGACAGCGCTGGCCTGCCTGGCCTATGACCGCGCCGCTTACCTGACGCAATTGACGACACGTATCACTGCGCTGGCTTCTTTCGCGCTGGATGGCAATGCCCATCATTTTGATGAAGTGCTGTTTTCAGTCAAGCCACATGCAGGCATGCAGGGCGTGGCAGCATGGCTGCGCCATGATTTACCGGCAGGGCAGGTCGAACGCAATGGCAAGCGTTTGCAAGACCGTTATTCGATACGCTGCGCGCCTCATGTCATCGGTGTGCTGGCCGACGCCTTGCCATTTTTCCGGCAATCCATAGAAAACGAATTGAACAGTGCCAATGACAATCCCATCATTGATGCCGAGAATGAACGTGTACTGCATGGCGGCCATTTTTATGGCGGTCATATTGCATTTGCCATGGATGGCATGAAGAATGCCGTCGCCAATCTGGCGGACCTGCTTGACAGGCAAATGGCTCTGCTGGTAGACAGCCGTTACAACCAGGGCTTGCCTGCCAACCTGTCTGGCGTGCAGGGACCACGGGCGGCCATCAATCATGGTCTCAAGGCTTTGCAGATCAGTGCTTCTGCCTGGACGGCAGAGGCCTTGAAGCTGACCATGCCGGCCTCGGTGTTTTCACGCTCTACCGAATGCCATAACCAGGACAAGGTCAGCATGGGTACGATAGCCGCCAGGGATTGCCTGCGCGTGCTGGAACTGACCGAACAAGTGGTTGCTGCCTTGCTCATTACCGTGCGCCAGGGTGTGTGGCTGCGCCTGCAACTGCATCCTGAATTATCACTTTCACCGGCATTGGCAAAGATGATGGACGTACTGGCCACAGATATCGCCCCGATACAGGAAGACCGTCGTCTGGAGCCTGATTTACGCCTGATGCTGGAACGCATGCGTCAGCAGGAATGGAGTCTGTATGCGTAAGAATGCCGCCCCCAGCCGCTGGTCTGCCGAAGTCGAGATGCAGGTACAGTTTTTTGACCTGGACCCGATGGAAATAGTCTGGCACGGCAACTATGTCAAATACCTGGAGGTGGCGCGTTGTGCGCTGCTGGACAGTATCCAGTATAACTATGTGCAGATGAAGGAATCGGGCTATGCGTGGCCGGTGATAGACATGCAGTTGCGCTATGTTGCCCCCGCCAGCTTTGGGCAGAAACTGAAGCTGCGTGCCGACATCGTGGAATGGGAAAATCGCTTGAAGATCGATTACCTGATCACCGATGCTGCCAGTGGAAAACGCCTGACCCGCGCCAGCACCACACAAGTCGCGGTAGAAATAAGTAGTGGTGAAATGTGTTTTGTTTCGCCATCCGTGTTATTCGAAAAATTGGGAGTGACCCCGGTATGAAACGCATACTTTCCAGCCTGTTTGTGCTGATGGCTGTGGTGCTGACGGTTAATGCCGGTGCCACCTCGGCACTGACCACAAAAATCCAGAATACCCTGGCCAAACCTGCTGTCCTGTGCGGTCGCTTTGATCAGACCAAGCAATTGGTGGGTATGAAAAAGCCGCTGGCTTCAAATGGCCGGTTTTGCGTGATCAATGGCAAGGGCGTATTGTGGCGCACCTTGCAGCCTTTCCCGAATACCTTGCGGTTGACGCGCGATGAAATTGTTCACATGCAGGGTGACCGCGTTGCCATGCGGCTGGATGCGCAAAAAGAACCCACCGTGCGCATGATCAACAGTGTACTTTTTTCTCTGCTGTCTGGTGATCTGGGCAAGCTGGAATCGTTGTTTGAGGTCGATGGCACTGCCGATGCCGGTAGCTGGAAAGTCAGTCTCAAGGCACGCGAAGCAGCGCTGGCCAAGGCCATAGGGCAGATCAGTCTGGATGGTGCAGCATATGTAAAGAACATCCATATCGATGAAGCCAGTGGCGACCGTACTGCCATCATCTTTTCTGATATCAAAACCGGTGAAACGGCAATCACTGCTGAAGAACTGGCAATGTTTTGATGCACCGGTACCAGACAGAGTAACAGGATAACAGGATGCTGCTTTTGCTAAAGCCTCAAAACCAATTGGGATGGAATGGATAAAGTCTTGAAAAACCGGCGTAGCCTGGCCACCGTCCTGGCAATTGCTTGGGCTCTGGTGGTGTGCCTGCTATTGGCACATAACGCCTATTTGTGGCTGGGCAAACGCATCACGCCCGACACCGACATCCTGGCTTTGTTGCCGGTGCAGGAACGCGACCCGGTACTACAGCAATCCTTTGCACATATGGTCGACACCGCCCAGCAAAGGGTGGTGGTATTGATCGGTGCACCTGACTGGGAACAGGCAAAACGCGCTGCGCAGGCCTATAACGCAGTGATCGCCACGCGTACCGATCTGTTGACATCAACTACCATCAATGAACAGACTCAAAGCGACTGGCTGGCAGCTTTTCAAAAGAACAGTCTGGGTTTGCTGACTGCGCAGCAAGAGCAGCAATTGCGCACGCAACCGGCACAATTCTGGACCGATACAGCGCTGGTCAAAATGTATGGCGCTTTTTCCGGCCCCAAGCTGGGTTCTTTTCAGGATGATCCCTTTGGTCTTTTCAGTGGCTGGGTACAGGAGAGGGCGCAGGAAACGCCGGTGAGGCCGCGTGATGGCATGCTGTTTGTTGCCGATGCAGAAAATCAGTATGTGTTGCTGCCCATGAGCCTGAAACCAGCGGCATTTTCATTGACCGCACAGGAAGCTGTGCTGCCATTGCTGACCAGGGCTGCTGACGCAGCAAGGCAGGCAACGCCAGGCTTGCAGATCATCAGCGCTGGTGTGGTACTACATGCCGCAGCCGCAGGGCAGCAGGCTAATTCTGAAGTATCGACCATTGGCGTTGGCTCCCTGGCCGGTATCATTTTACTGATGTGGTTCAGTTTCCGTTCACTGAAACCTATCCTGCTGATCCTGATGTCGATAGGCATAGGTTTTCTGGGGGCGATGTCCGTATGCTGGCTGCTGTTTGGCGGTATCCATTTGCTGACATTGGTATTTGGTGCCAGCCTGATTGGTGTGGCACAGGATTATGGTATTTACTTTTTATGTAACCGCCTGAATGCCGATGCTGAACTCGATTCCCATCAATTGCTGAAGCGCTTGCTGCCTGGCCTGGGCCTGACTTTGCTGGCGGCTGTGATCGGTTACCTGGGCCTGGGTCTGACACCATTCCCCGGCTTGCGGCATATGGCAGCATTTTCTGCCCTGGGCCTGATATTCGCCTGGTTGACCGTGGTGTGCTGGTTTCCGCACTTGGCACGTGGCGGTAGTTTAAAAAGTGGCAAGCTGGTGGCCTGGTACAGTGCAGCGCTATGGCATTGGCCGCGTCTGACCATGAAACGCTATAGCATAGGCTTGCTGGTGACATTTTCAATGCTGGTGCTGTTTGCCTGTTCCAGACTGGGTGCGAACGACGATATCAGGCTCTTGCAAACGCCACCAAAACAGCTGGTGGCAGACCAGATCAAGCTTGGTAAATTGCTGGATGCACCGACACCAGTGCAGTATTTCCTGGTGCGTGGTGCGTCGGCAGAAATGGTGTTGCAGCGCGAAGAAATCCTGAAGCGCAAGCTGGAGGCTATGATAGAGAAACACACTATCTCCGGCTATCAGGCGCTGTCCAACTGGGTGCCTTCTGCACAGACACAGGTTGCACGGCGTCAGTTGATAGAAGAAAAACTGCTGGCCGATGGTGGCCCTCTGTCGCAACTGGCTATCAAGGTGGATGAAGAGGCGAGCTGGGCGGCCGGTATCCGTACGCATTTACTGCAGCCTTCTGAAGGCATGAGCGTAAACAGTTTCCTGAAAACTGCCGCAGGCGAACCCTGGCGCCACCTGTGGCTGGGCCGTATTGGTAATGAATATGCCAGCATTGTCGCCCTGCGTGGTTTGAATTACACCAACGGCGGTCTGACATCCCTGCAACACACTGCCGATGGTCTGGATGGTGTGCAGTGGGTGGATAAAGTCAGTGAAATTTCTTCGGTATTGGGGCGTTATCGAGTCTATATGGGCTGGGTAGTCTGTGCCGCCTATGTGCTGGTGTTTGCGCTGTTGTGGCCACGCTATCGCCGTCATGCGTGGCGCGTATTGGCACCGACCATGGTCGCCAGCCTGACCACGCTGGCACTGTTTGGACTGACCGGACAAAGCCTGCAATTATTCCATGTGCTGGCGCTGATGCTGCTGCTGGGTGTAGGGGTTGACTATGGCATCTTCATGCAGGAACACGCAGACCGACGCAATGCCACACCCTGGCTGGCGGTGGGTTTGTCAGCAGCGAATACCATTTTGTCTTTCGGTTTGCTGGGCCTGAGCCGCACCCCTGCATTGCAGGCATTTGGACTGACCATGCTCATCGGTACCAGCCTGGTCTGGCTGATCGTACCGTGTTTTACTTCTTCAGAAAGCCATCATGCGCCACCTGTTCAATCGTAAAATCGTCGGGCTATCCGTGTTACTGATGCTGGCCATACTGTCTGGCTGTGCCAGCGCGCCACCTGTGGCCAAGCAGGCCCGCCTGGGCTTGAAATTGGTACCTGCCAGTCTGGGTGAAAACTTCAGCGTGCAGCAACATCTTAAGGTGGAACGCAATGGCCGCATCGATGAACTGGATGCCGCACTGGAAGTGGATGCCGGGCAACTGGAACTGGTAGGTCTGGCTTTTGGTCAGCGTGTGTTAAGTCTCAGCTATGATGGCAAGGAACTCAAATCCTGGCGTCACATGATGCTGCCGGCACAGGTCAGGGCCGAAGATGTGCTGGAAGATATGCAATTGAGTTTGTGGCCAGTACAGGCGATTGCCCAGGCGCTGCCGGCAGGCTGGCGTATTGAAGACCAGGGTTTGCGCCGGACACTGTATCTGGATAATGAACTGGTGACCAGCATAGACTACAGCCGCATGCCGCGCTGGAGCGGCACGGTTGTCCTGAACAATCTGCGTTATCACTATCGCCTGACCATACAGTCGGCACCTTGAAGCTATTTTATTTATGAAGCTGTATTTACATCACTGTGGCGTAGTCTGTGCCCTGGGTGACAATCACCAGGAGATCAGGCGTCGCTTGCTGGACGAGGCCGATACCGGCCTGCAGATGACGGATGCCTGGTCACCGGGACGGATATTGCCGGTAGGCCAGGTGCGCGCTATCTTGCCCGATGTCAGCCATTTACCGGTGACCATGCGCAGCCGCAATAATCAACTGGCGCTGGCAGCACTGGCACAGATACGTCAGGCGGTTGATGCTGCAATACAGCGCTTTGGCGCTGATCGTGTGGGTATCGTCGTCGGTACCAGTACGTCCGGCATTGCCGGCACAGAGACAGCGTTGCGGGCTTATCACGAACATGGCAGCCTGCCAGCGTCGTTTCAGTATGCGGTGCAGGAAATGGGATCACCGGCAGCCATGCTGGCCCATGAACTGGGCACAGGTGGACCAGCCTATACCCATTCCAGCGCCTGTTCTTCCAGTGCCAAGGCGATGGCAAGTGCTGCCCGTCTGATCAGGATGGGCTTGTGTGATGCAGTGGTGACCGGCGGTGTGGATACCCTGTGCGAATTCACCGTGGCCGGTTTTTCTGCGCTTGAATCAGTCAGTACAGAATTCTGCAACCCGCTCAGTGCCAATCGCAAAGGCATCAATATCGGCGAAGGCGCTGCCTTCTTTCTGATGACTGCTGAACCGGCACCCGGTGCCGTGGCGCTGTGCGGCTGGGGGGAATCGTCGGATGGACACCACATGTCTGCACCTGACCCCGCTGGTGGTGGCGCCCGTATGGCGATTAACCAGGCTTTGCAGCGTGCCGGTATTGCAGCGTCCGAGGTTGACTATATCAACCTGCATGGTACTGCCACGGTGCAAAATGATGCGATGGAATCACGCGTGATCCAAGACATATTTGGCCCCGACATCGCTGTCAGTTCCACCAAGCCATTTACCGGACATACCCTGGGGGCTGCCGCTGCCATTGAGGCGGCACTATGCTGGCTGGCAATGCAGGCAGATAATCCGCAAGGCCTGTTGCCACCGCATCTGTGGGATGGCATTGCCGATCCACAATTGCCTGCCCTGCATACCGTGGCACCACGGCAGCAGACAGGTAAGCCTTTGCGCTGGATAGTCAGCAATTCTTTTGCGTTTGGCGGATCGAACGCATGCCTGGTGTTGGGGAAGACAGAATGAATCAAACCACCGCAAGTGTATTTCCACCGGTATTTCCGCCAGTGCGCAGTCTGGTCCCGCATGATGGCGAGATGGTCTTGCTGGACCGGGTGCTGGCAGCGGATGCCGAAACCCTGACTGCTGAAGTGGCGATCCGGCCAGAGACCCTGTTTTGCAAACCGCAAGGCGTGGATGCCTGGGTCGGTATCGAATACATGGCGCAGGCGATAGCAGCCCATGCCGGTTATCTTGCCAGCCTGCGCAATGAACCGGTGAAGGTCGGTTTTTTGCTGGGAACCCGGCGTTACGACTGCAGCCAGCCGGTATTTGCCACCGGTAGCGTATTGGAAGTGCAGATACAGCGGGTCTTGCAAGGGGACAATGGATTAGGGGCATTTGAGTGTGCCATCCGTGATCAGGCAAGCGGCGTGTCGCTGGCTGTAGCCACCATCACGGTATTTCAACCGGCTGATGCCAAAGAATTTCTGCAACGGAGTTAGAGATGAGTAAGAGTGTGCTGGTAACCGGATCTTCACGTGGTATAGGCAAGGCCATTGCCTTGCGTCTGGCCCGTGATGGCTACGATATCGTATTGCATTGCCGCAGTCAGCGTGAAGAGGCTGAGCTTGTGGCCGCTGAAATCACCGCTATGGGCCTGGGCCGTACTGCACGCGTATTGCAGTTTGATATAAGCGAACGGGACAATGCCGCAGCGCTGCTGCTGGCAGATGTGGAAGCACATGGTTGCTATTATGGCGTGGTCTGCAATGCTGGCGAGGCCAGGGATAATGCTTTTCCGGCCATGTCGGGCGAAGACTGGGATATCGTCCTCAATACCAATCTGGACGGCTTTTATAATGTGCTCAATCCTCTGGTCATGCCCATGGTGCAACGCCGCAAACCGGGCCGCATCGTTACCATGGCTTCAGTGTCTGGCCTGGTGGGTAATCGTGGCCAGGTCAACTATAGCGCCGCCAAGGCGGGTATCATCGGTGCCAGCAAGGCACTGGCCATCGAATTGGCCAAGCGTGCCATCACCGTCAACTGTGTGGCGCCAGGCTTGATAGAAACCGACATGATCAGTGAAGTACCACTGGAAGAAGCCTTGAAAATGATACCTGCACGTCGTGTCGGCAAGCCGGAAGAGGTGGCCGCCGTCGTCAGCTTCCTCATGCATGAAGATGCCGCTTATGTGACACGACAGGTGATATCGGTTAATGGAGGTATGGCATGAGTTCGGATATGAGCATTAATCGACAGAATCGCCGCGTCGTCGTGACCGGCATGGCTGGCATCAGCCCTTTGGGTAATGACTGGCCGGCTATTCGCAAGCAATTGGGTGAATTCCGCAATGCCGTCGTGCGCATGCAGGAATGGAGCGACTATGATGGTTTGAATACACAGTTGGGTGTACCGGCTGCGCCATTTGAACTGAATGAACGCTACCACCGCAAAGCCACCCGCAGCATGGGTAGAGTCGCCCTGATGGCAACCCGCGCCAGCGAAATGGCATTGATCGATGCAGGCTTGCTGGATGATCCTTTGCTGACCAGCGGAAAGATGGGAATCTCTTTCGGCTCATCGGCAGGTACGCCCAGTGCCATCGGTGATTTTGGCCGCATGATGGAAGAACGCACCACCAAAGGCATCAATGCGACCACCTATATCAAAATGATGGCACATACTGCACCAGTTAATATTGGTGTGTTTTTTGGCTTGACCGGTCGCGTGATCACGACTTCATCCGCCTGTACTTCAGGCAGTCAGGGCATAGGCTATGCCTATGAAGCCATACGCAGCGGCAAGCAAATTGCCATGATTGCCGGTGGTGCCGAAGAATTATGTGCCACTGAAGCGGCCGTGTTTGACACCTTGTTTGCCACCAGCGTGCGCAATGACAATCCGCAAGATACACCACGCCCCTTCGATGCCGGTCGTGATGGCCTGGTGATAGGGGAGGGAGCCGGCAGCCTGATACTGGAAGAGCTGGAACATGCACAGGCACGTGGTGCAAGAATTTATGCAGAACTGGTCGGTTTCGGTACCAATAGTGACGGTTGCCATGTGACGCAACCGAATGCAGAAACCATGAAGATCGCCATGCAACTGGCACTGGAAGACGCGCAATTACAGCCGTCCGATATCGCCTATGTTAATGCCCATGGCACCGGTACGCAGCAGGGTGATATTGCCGAAACCCAGGCTACCGCCCAGGTGTTTGGCAATGCCATACCCATCAGTTCCCTTAAAAGTTATATGGGACATACTCTGGGTGCATGCGGTGCACTGGAAGCCTGGATCAGCATAGAAATGATGCGTGAAGGCTGGTTCGCCCCCACCATCAATTTGCAGGAGCTTGATCCACAATGCGCAGAACTGGATTACATCAGGGGCGAGGGCAGGGCTATTGATTGCGAATACGTCATGTCGAACAATTTTGCATTTGGCGGCATCAATACCTCTTTGATTTTCAAAAAATATGCGTGATAGTCACGTGTGCTGATAGCGTGTTTTTTTAACAGGGAGATGGAACATGAAAAAATTGCTTTCTACTTTAATTGCACTGACCACATTGGCTGGATTTGCATTGCCCGTTGCGGCTGCTGACAATGTAGTGATGTTACCCATAGCAACCGCGATGGCCACCAATAATGCGCAGTACAGACTGGGTGACAAGGTGAAGTATTATTTTGGCTCGCAGGCTACGCCGCCCGTATTAAAAAAGATACTCAACGATCAGACAAATAAAAAAACAAATGCCTTGAACAAGTCGACGGAGCAGGCTTGCAATTGGGTATTCTTGTCCGCCATGTTGCAACTGAAAAAGCGCGCTGAAAGTTCGGGCGCCAACGCTGTGGTCAATATCGTCAGCAACTATGACAATGTTGAAAAATCGAGCGAAACAGAATTTGAATGCCATGTGAATGCCTTGATGGCCGGCGTTGTTCTCAAGGCAGATTTTGTGAAGATTGATAATAAATAAAAAAGTGTTGTGGTTTTATTTGTGCATGCTTTATCTTTGTGAATGTTTAAATTAACGACATGCACGAGCCACGCGTTTCAATGATGGTTTGATGTAAATTTTTGAAGTACAAAATTAATTGACGTTTCTATTGGGAAAACTATATATGAGTATCTGGAAAAAAATTCTACCTTTGGCAATAGTGCCAGTTGTCCTGTTATCAGGATGTGCCACCAAGAAGATTGCTTCCTTTACTTTTCCAGAGATGGGTACGATAGCAAAAAAAGGCGTAGGAGAAGAATTACTGGTTCAGGGAACCGGGCAACTGGTGCCTTCGCTCGTCATTTCTCAAGATGAGATGATTGGCACTTATACTTTGCGTAAAGGCGAATATCCATTTGAAGCTGAGAATGCGACGCGCATTAAATTTTTAAAGGATGGAAAAGACATCTTTCTTTACAAGGCTGAAAACAAAATTTGTCTTAGCAAAGAGCAATGCGCAGATATAAAGTATTCATTGAATAATAGAGTAGCGCAAAAGTCACAAAATGCATTTCAGCAAACCTTGTTATATAACGGCAAAATAGGAAACCGGATCACGCTTGGTTACAGGGAGTTTTCTAATAACATTGCGCGACCAGCCTTCAGTAACGAAGTTACATATGATCTGGATGAGTCGTCAATACTGGGTTATAAAGGCGCAAGATTGGAAATAGTCAAAGCGACAAATACTGAAATTACTTATAAAGTCTTGTCAGGTTTTGATTAAACGTATTGACTTTAAGTATTGCCTGGTAAGCTACTAATGTCAGTCGCCACGGTATGGCTTGTGGATAGTTCCCTTATCGAAGATAGGGAACTGGCTTGCTATATATCATGGCTTGGTCCAACGGAATTACAGCGTTACCAGCGCTTTGTCAGACCAGAGCGTCAGCGGCAGTTTCTGCTTGGACGTATTTTGTTGCGCCAAAGCCTGAGTCAGTTGCTGGACGTGCCGGTCAGTGCGTTGCAATTGACCGAGTGTCCTGGGAATGCGCCGCAACTGGATTTTCCGGTTTGTCCTGATCTTGGCTTCAGTCTTTCGCATAGCGGCAACTGGGTTGCCTGCGCGCTCAGTGCTAGTACCAGGCTGGGTCTGGATATTGAATTATTGAACCCTGATCGCGATTTTTCTGCGCTGGCATTGCATGCATTTGATGCTGCTGAAAATGCCTGGTTGCAGCAACAGGATGCTGGCAATCGCATGCATGATTTTTATCGGCTATGGACCAGCAGGGAAGCACATATAAAACTCAATGCTAAACTCAACGCTGAACTCAATGTGGAAAATGCAGAATGCCTGCACTTTCCACATCCAGAATTGTCCATCACGCTGTGCAGTGCAGAGCAGCTAACATCTTCACCGCAACTTTTGCACATTGATCTTCTGTCAGCGGAATAAACTCCAGAACCAGTTCCATATACCCGGCAACTCTGGCGGATTGCTGGCGTCTTTCACTACCCTCGCCAGGGCAGCCCGTTCCAGCTCTTCCCGGTTATCGTAAAATGGTTTTTCGCTGACGGGGATGTCCAGCTCTTTGGCGACATCCAGCAGAATGTCCAGATACTCTTCCAGATGGCTGGCGGTATAGGAATTGATATCGTGAAAAGTCACGACGATAGGTGTTACCCCATCCACAGCAGGCATCTCGTTGTTGCACCAGTGCGGACGTGCTGCCAACAACATTTTGCGCATGTTGCGGTGCTTGGTCAGGCTGAAATTGATGCCGTAAATAATGCCGTCATTGGCACTTAAATCCGTTAGCAGCATTTGCAGACCATGGCTGTGATAGGTATCCAGCGTGCGTGCATCATAATTCCAGAACGGTGGCCGCACCAGCTTGGGAGCGATACCCGTGATACCGGTCAGATCAGCAATACCTGATGCCAGCGAAGCATTGAACTCATCCTCTTTCAGATAGCGGTGGTTGGAGTGCCGTGGTGTCGCAGTATGGAAGGCCAGTAAATGACCTTTCTCCACTTCACGTTTCAACAGACTGCGACCATACTCAGTCCCACCGCCGTTGACTGCGCGTGTCTGGGTAAAGAAGATCGCCTTGATATCTGACTGATACGGGTTTTTCGACAAAGTCCGTAATACTGTTTCTGTTGGATTGTCTGGCTGCACGGCACTGGGGCCATCATCAAAGGTCAACAGATAACGAATCGGCGCAGGATTGCCTACACAGGTATCTGCCGCTGAAGAAGCATTATAAAAACCAGCCAACAGCAAAGCCAGCAAGCAGGTGGTAGTGAATTGCCTGTTACAGAAGGTCAACAAAGTCGGAATGCCGTTTTGGGTAGAAGGCCCGTATTGTATCTGCCCTCCCGGAATTTTTCTTGTTCATCCTGCTGGCGACCATGATTGACAAGCTGTTGTAATGGTGGCGATGACTGCCAGGTAAATACAATTATTTCCATGTGGAAATAACGGAAAGATAAGCCGCAGCGCCAGACCTTGTTTGTGTTTTCCCTATGCCTGATCTGATGACCGCTTAAACAACATAAAGAGGTCACAAAAGGGGCTTAATTCGCTATATCTGACGTGAAAACATTGAGATCACTATCGCGATAATGTAAATTCTTGATCAAGTCTTTAGCTGGAAGAGTATTTGTGATATGAGTCACAGGTAGATCAGGATTGACGTGTTAATCTTGCACCGCTAAAATTTGTAATATTCTGTAACCATTACAATTTCACATTTTTAAATTAATTTATCAGAGATCTATTCATGGCCAATACCGCTGCAGACATTCAAAAGCTTTACATCGCTTATTTCAATCGTCCAGCGGACCCACTGGGCCTGGCATACTGGACAGCGTCCAACCTGTCCCTCAAAGACATCGCGCAAAGCTTCTCCGTTCAGAAAGAATACGCAGACACGTATGCCAACCTGACCACAGCGCAAACCGTCAACACCATCTATAAAAACCTGTTCG
>NZ_JACOGF010000012.1 GCF_014284335.1 Undibacterium hunanense
CCCATCCTAGTGCCAGCCAAACCAGACGAATCAACGAACTGGAACGCAAGCTCATCAAGAGAGAGAATCAACTGGCAGAGTCGGAGGCATTATTGGTGTTAAGAAAAAAAGCCGCGGCGATTTGGGGTGTGGTAAAGGAAGAATGATCGCCTCCCCGGATCGCCTTGATGCCCTGCAATTGATTGATGAAGCCGTCATTGCTGGTGCACGCCAGCATCTGGCTTGCGAGCTGCTGGGACTCAGTGAACGTACCGTGCAGCGCTGGCGGCACACACCCAAGGATAGACGGCCCGATGTCATTCATCCGGAACCCGCCAATAAACTTAGTGAGGAAGAGCGAACCGCTTTATTGATGACCACCAACCTCCCTGAGTATGCCAGCCTGACACCGCACCAGATTGTTCCCAAGCTGGCAGATCAAGGTATCTATCTTGCCTCTGAATCAAGCTTTTACCGCGTCATGAAAGCTGCCGGGCAAGGTCAACGACGGGGCAGAAGCAAGGTCCCACAGAAACGCCCCCTGACTACCCATCAGGCAAGTAGCCCGAATCAAGTCTGGTGCTGGGACATTACCTGGTTACCAACTACAGTCAAAGGACAATTCTTTTACTGGTACATGATGAAAGACATCTACAGCCGCAAGCTGGTGGTCAATGAAGTGCATGAGAAAGAATCCTCGGAACATGCCAGCCATCTGCTATGGCGTGGATGTTTGCGGGAACAGATAGCAGGTAAGCCACTGGTACTACACTCAGACAATGGCACTGCCATGAGAGGAGCCAACATGCTCTCAGCGATGTATGACCTGGGAGTGGTACCTTCCTTTAGCCGCCCCAGAGTGAGCAATGACAATGCCTATGCGGAAGCATTATTCAAAACGGCCAAGTATTGTCCACAATGGCCTGAACGGCCATTTGACACTCTGGAAGAAGCACGTCTGTGGGTCACGCAATTTGTTGAATGGTATAACGAAGAGCATTGCCACAGCGCTTTGAAATACCTGACACCAAGACAAAGGCATCGTGGTGAGTCCAGTACTTTACTGATACAACGTGCAAGCGTGTATCAATTGGCCAGACAGAAAAATCCTTTGCGCTGGTCGGGAAAAACAAGAAATTGGGCATTGAGTGACTGCGTCTATCTCAATCCAGAGAAGGCTCGTGTAGAAGAAAAGGCATACATGAAGGCTGCTTAATTTAAATTGAGGCGACAACTACCTTGACACACACCGCTTCGCCAAAGAACGTATTCAAAGAAAGGCGACCGCAGACTCGCCCTGCGGGTGCTTACGCTACGCTTCAGCATAATTTGTGCATCACAAAAAATGGGAAAGCTTCGAAACTCGCCTTCGGCTCCAACACGAAGCTTTCTGATCCATTTTCTGTGACGCACAAATTACATCGTCCCAAACGGATTGACGTCAAAAACAACTGCAACAGCAAAAAAGTCAAAACCAACGTCAACACAACCTCATTCATATTTATTTGAGTGCCGTCAATTAACGATGTGTGGGGATTGCAGTTGTTTTTGACATTGCAGTTGTTTTTGACGTTGGGGTTGTTGTTGCTTTTGACCTTGCCTTTGACCTTAATCCGCTTGGGACGAAGCCATTTGTGTAGTGCAGAAAATGGAAAAAGAAGGTCCGATGCCTGAGCGAAGCGAGTTGCGGACCTTCCCATTTTTTGCGCTACATAAATGGGCACTCCCGCAGGGAGCGAGTCTGCGGTCGCCTTTTCTTTGGATACTTTATTTTGGCGAAGCAAAAGAAAGTATCTCGGCCGCCGGGCCGAGACCCGGCTTGTGTCCACGGAGAGCAATCTTTTAACCAAAGTACGGCAATACAACAAACGCCGCTGGGCTCCAGCCTTCGCTGGAGCGACGATATTATGAGTGCCGTTGATTGGCGATGGTGTGGGGTTGTAGTTGTTTTTGACCTTAATCCGCTTGGGACGATGTAATTTGTGCTTCACAGAAAATGGATCAGAAAGCTTCGTGTTTGAGCCGAAGGCGAGTTTCGAAGCTTTCCCATTTTTTGGGACGCACAAATTATGCTGAAGCGTAGCGTAAGCACCCGTAGGGCAAGTCTGCGGTCGCCTTTCTTTGAATACGTTCTTTGGCGAAGCAAAGAACGTATTTCGGCCGCCGGGCCGAGACCCGGCTTGTATCCACGAAGGGCAATCTTTTAATCAAAGTACGGCATACAACAAACGCCACTGGAGCGCCAGCCCGGTAGATTCCTGCCTTCGCAGGAATGACGATATTAAATGTATAGGACCATTGTAGATTCAAACTTCGATACAGATCACCAGCAAAGCCCCCGCCTCACAACCCCAACCGAATATAAGTAAACACCGCCATCCCAAAAAATATCGTCTGCAACATATTCTTGCGCACCAAAAAGAAGGCGGTTGCCAGCAAGCCCGCCAGCAGGCGTGGGTTGCTCAGGCCGATTTCTACCTGGCCATTGGTCAATAACAGATCTGGCACGATGATGGCAGCCAGGGCGCAACCCGGCGCATAGCGCAAAGCCTCCTGTACCCGTTTTGGCAAATTGATATGATGCCCGACCAGCCAGAAACCACTGCGTGCAATGAAAGTTGCCAGGGTCAAGAGGACGATGACCAGCCAGACTTCCCAATCGTTCATGTTGACTCCTCACCAGTGTTCTTGCCAGCCTGATCATTGCCCGTTTTTTTGCCTTCCAAAAACTCTTCCAGCATCATCGCTGTGCCCATGCCCAGCAAGACTGCCAGCAACAAACCCAGTTTGTATGGCAAGTTCACCGCCAGCAAAGCACAGATACCGGCCACTACCACACCGGCAAAGGCAGCGCGATTCATGATCAGCGGCAGCATGATGCAGAGTATGGCCAGCGTACCGGCAAAACCCAGGCCCCAGCTGCCAGGTACCTGACTACCCAGGAGAATGCCGATGATGGAACCTGCTTGCCAGGACAACCAGTTAGGAAAAATGAGCGCTTTTAAATAAGCAAGCTTGCCTTTTTGCTCGCCAGATTCTGGGTAACGCTGCATAAACAGGCCAACGGCAATATCACCAGTCATAAAGCCCAGCCAGGCGCGGGTACGCCACGGCAGGTGCGAGAAATGCGGTGCCAGAATGGCAGAAAAAATCAGGAAGCGCAGATTGACCACCAGGGCAGTTGCAAAAATCACCCAGGCCGGGGCATGTGCCGCCAGCAGCGGCAATGAAGCCAGTTGGGCTGATCCGGCGAAAACCAGCAGGCTCATGCCCAGCGCCTGCGGCAATGTCAGGCCAGCCTTGATCATGGCAATGCCAACCACCAGGCCCCAGGCACCAATACCAAACCAGGTAGGTGCGCCCACCTTCAAACCTTCTTTGAATGCGGCCTTGTCGCTATCGAATGACATGTGGGGAGAGAGGAAATGCGGAAAAGTCCACTATTGTAGCGGTGAAACTAAAAGCTTGCCAAAGACTGCCAGCCAAAGTTCATTTACAAACAACTATTACTGGAACTCATTTCATAAACAGGGATGCGCTCTGACAAGCATTCTCAATTTGACAAATCGCCAATTCAGCCCCGCTGACTACGCAATCTCACTCTGCAAGGCCAGAATCCGTTAAAATCGCGGTGGCAATTTCTATTTTGGGAAAGCAGGCTGCCTGACAGCAGGCCCGGCGGCTTCCCGCACCATCCTTATTTACTGGAGTCACCATGTCCACACCAGCCAGCACCACCAGCAACATCGTCGAACTGCAAGCCACGGATCTGCCGGCGCACTGCCCCAATCCTGCCATGCCGCTGTGGTCATCTCACCCGCGCGTGTTTCTGGATTTGTCGCATGGCGGCACGGCGACCTGCTCCTATTGCGGCACGCAATACAAACTGGCGCCGGGCGTTGTGCTCAAGGCGCATTGATTTTTTAAGATCATGCCCGCAAAAACGCAAATGAATGGCAGTGCAGATGATGTCGAAGCTGCCTTTTATGATGCCCTTAGCCGTGCCGATCTGGATGGCATGATGGCCCTGTGGGCCGAAGATGAAGAAATCGTCTGTATCCACCCGGGTGCGGGCAGGCTGATCGGTCACGCTGCCATACGCAGCTCATGGGAAAGCATCTTTGAACGTGGTCAGGTCAACATTCGTCCTTTGCAGTTGCATGCCACCCACAATATGCTGACTGCGGTACACAGCATCATAGAAGAATTTCAGCGCACCGGTGACAGCAAGCAGGACGTGCATGTGCTTGCCACCAATGTCTATGTCAAAACCCCGCATGGCTGGCGTATCACCATGCACCATGCGTCGGTTGCGTCGGGCAAGGCACCGCTGGACATGTTCAAGGCCAGCATTCTGCATTAAACCGCAATGATTTATACGCCACCGGCATTGAGTCACATGAAATAGGCTTACATGAAATACCTGTCACCACGCTGGTTGCCCGGCGGCCATCTGCAAACGATTTATCCGGCCGTGTTTATCAACAAGCCCGTCACGGCCTTGCGACGTGAACGCTGGACCACGCCGGATGACGATTTTGTGGATGTTGATTTTCTGGATGGTGAACCGGGCAAACCCTTCGTGGTGATGTTTCATGGCCTGGAAGGTTCCAGCGACAGCCATTATGCGCGTGCCATGATGGCAGCCCTGCGTGACCGTGGCTGGTCGGGGGCCATACCGCATTTTCGTGGTTGTTCTGGCGAACTGAACCAGGCACCACGCTTTTATCATTCTGGCGATGCGCAAGAAATAGGCTGGATCATAGACCGTCTGTACCAGCAATATCGCCAGCAACATGCCAACGGCAAGTTTTATGCGGCGGGTGTATCACTGGGTGGCAATGCCCTGTTACGCTGGCTGGGCGAATCGCAACACCATGCAGATATCGTCAGCGCAGCCTGCGCCGTATCTGCCCCACTTGATCTGGCGCAGGGCGGCGCTTCGCTGTCCAGCGGTTTCAACATGGTCTATACACGCATGTTCCTGAAGACCCTGAAACCCAAGTGTCTGCAAAAGCTCGACCAGTTCCCCGGCCTGTTCAACAAAGATGCCATGCTCAACGCCCGCGATCTGTATGAATTCGACAACGTCGTTACCGCCCCTCTGCATGGATATCTGGATACCGATGATTACTGGCATAGAGCCAGCGCCAAGCATATACTCAACGACATCACCGTACCGACACTGGTACTGAATGCCAGGAATGACCCTTTCCTACCGGCCCAACATTTACCTACCCGTGCAGCCCAATGCGTGACACTGGAATACCCTGCACATGGTGGCCATGTCGGTTTTGCGGCAGGCAATGTGCCAGGTCATTTGAACTGGTTACCACAAAAGATACTGCACTTCTTTGAGGCGAATAGTTGATGGATGAGATCGTCAAGGCAGCACTGGCAAAATGGCCTGATGTTCCGCATTGCTATGGATGGCTGGCCCTTGATGCGCGAGGTAACTGGCGCATGCGTGACGAACGTTGCCAGGCGCTGAACCTGCCTGGCGACATCATTCGCCACCCCACCCTGCTGGCCTTCATCGTCCGCAACTATCTCTGCAATGAACAAGGCTGCTGGTATTTTCAGAATGGCCCGCAACGCGTGTATGTCGATCTGGAAGCAACGCCCTTCATCGCGACCACCACCGCCCAGGGCAGCTTTGCCCTGCAACACGGCGAACAGGCTTTCACACCCGAACTGGCCTTCCTTGACCCGCAAGGCAGATTGCAACTCAGTAGCGGCAACACGCTGGCCCAACTCGACGACCGTGACCTGGCTAACTGCCTGCCCTGGCTCACCCTCGATCAGCAAGTCATCAGTGATGAAGCGCTGTTGGCATGGCTGGAAGATAACAACGCCGCAGGTCAGCTACAACTGCGCCCACCTGGCGCAAACGGGCTATGCATAGACGTGCAGCGTTGCGAAGAACATCAGTTGATGCGGGAATTTGGGTTTGTGCAAAAGCCGAGACCAGAAAATACTGCTGGCAAACCTTGATATAAATAAACGACTGCAACGACATCAGCGCCGTTTTTTCTCATCCGCCATCTGATCCTTATGCTTTTCTTTCCATTCACGCTCGCGCGCATCAATGACGGACAATTCAAAATACTGGGCGTCCTTGTCGCGGCGGGCGATTTCCAGTTGCTGCAGCGCGGCGTCCCAATTACTCTGTATGCCATAGGCTTCAGCCAGGGCCAGATGCTGGGCGGCTTGCTTGCCCTGGGCGTCGTAGACCTTGGCTAACAGGCTATACAGTTGCGGTTCTTGCCGGTACAGGACAATCTGGTCGCGCAAAAATGCGGCGGACTGTTCTTCTTTTTTATCGGCCAGCAAGGCTTCTGCATATTGCAGGGCCACACCGCGTGACAGAGGTAGCTCACGCATGGCTTTTTCCGCTTCTTTGACGGCAGCAGCAGTTTGCTGGCTGCCTATCAGGATGTCGATGGACAGATCGGCAAACATATTGCTTTGCGTTAGCAGGTCTTTATATCGGGCATCCTTTTCGACCATCTTCTGCGCCTGGTCCAGCAGAGTTCTTGCTGCCGTGTAATCCAGTCGTTTATAGGCAACAAAGGCATGGCCATATTTGGCGGTGATCTGGTCTTCCAGCTTGCCGGATTTGGCTTGTACGTCAAAATAGGTAATGGCATCCATCAAGCCCTGAATGCTACTGTCCTGCAAGACACGCACCCTGACCTTGGTCAGCAAAAATTCCAGACTGTCGGCGTGCTGGCGATAGCGCTGGTCTACCAGGCGCGACTGGATGTCGGCAATACGCTCACTGGTCAGTGGATGGCTGCGCAAATAGGGTGGCACATTGTCAGTGTAATTGCGTGTGGAATTTTGCAGGCGCCCAAAAAAGCTCACCATGCCGGAAGGATCAAAACCGGAATCACGTAGAATCTGGAAACCGACGCGATCGGCTTCGCGTTCAGCATCACGGCCGAAATTCAACTGCTTCTGTATCGCCAGGCCTTGTCCACCAGCCGCCAGTGCCATGGCGGCATCCGGGCTGGAGCGTGCGGCCAGCACGGCCAGTGCCAATGCGGCCAGCGGAATGAGTGCATCCCCCTTCTGGCTAGTCAACATGCGGGCAATATGACGCTGGGCCACGTGACCAATTTCATGCCCCATAACCGAAGCCAGTTCTGATTCGGATTGCGCTGCCAGAATCAGACCAGAATGAAAGCCGATAAAACCACCTGGAAAAGCAAAGGCATTCAGCACAGGGTCACGAACAGCAAAAAACTCGAAATTGAATGATGTTTCACCACGTGCATCGGGGCGGGTTTCCAGCATTTTGTTACCCAGGCGGTTCAGATATTCTGACACGGGGGCATCATCCATGAAATCCGGATCACGCCGCACCACGCTCATGATCTGCTCACCCAGCTTGCGTTCCGCCAGGGGCGACAGTTCTTCACGTGACGTATCGCCCAGGGTAGGCAAGTTTTGCGCATGTGCCAGTTCGGGCGCGATGCCAACATTGGCCAAGCCGCTGATCAGCAGGAGGGCGGCGCATAAAGAAGTCCGGCGAAATGTGCGTCGGACTGTATTCGCAATGCTATGATGCCTGGACACTGAATTGCTTTCTTTTCTCTTCACTTTTTGCCTGTTATCACAATAATGAGTAACGATTCAACAAACCAGGGCCTGAGCCATTTTGATGCCAGCGGGCAAGCGCATATGGTCGACGTCGCTAACAAAAATGACAGTCACCGCAGCGCCATTGCCGCCGGGAAAATCCGCATGAAACCGGAAACCCTGTCCATCATCCAGCAAGGCACCGCAAAAAAAGGAGACGTACTGGGTATCGCCCGCATCGCTGCCATCATGGCGGCCAAACGCACCAGTGATCTGATTCCGCTCTGCCATCCTCTGGCGCTGACCAGGGTCACTGTTGATTTTAGCATTGAAGAAGCCACAGCCACGATCAGTTGCCAGGCCCAGGTTGAAACAATTGGTAAAACCGGTGTTGAAATGGAAGCTCTGACCGCCGTCCAGGTCGGTCTGCTGACAATTTACGATATGTGCAAAGCCACTGACCGGGGCATGGTCATGACCGATATACGCGTACTGGAAAAACATGGCGGCAAGTCGGGCGACTGGGTCAGCCTGATTGACGGTTAAAAAGCAATCCGCCGTTTGAAACCTGTCAGCAGTACCGTAGCCTTTCTTGGCATCAAGGTGCGTCACGCGGTGGCATCGTGACAAAGACTGTCTGGTAGCGCTCATCCTGTGCCGACTTGGCTTTCCAGTAATCCCAGTATTCCGTATAGGCGCCTGGGTGCAGGCGCTGCAGGCTCAGCATGGCGCGCTCCGCTTTTTTTGCTTGCCCATTCAATACATAGGCTTCAGCCAGTTTGTTGATGATATGCACGAAACCGAATCGCGCTCCCCATTTTTCAAGATAGGCTATTTCTTCTGCTGACATACCTTCCCGGGGATTGATTCTGGTCAGGGTGAAATATTCAAAAAATTGCGGAAAAAAAGTCAGCGCAGGCTTTTGCATGGGAGCCTGTGGTGCACTGTAGCCAGACTGCTCGGCACGCAGCGCATGAAAACCGGCAACGACGCGCTGAAAATCCATACTGATCAGTACCATCAACAACAGCGACACAGCCACCGGCACGGACAAGGCAGTTGGCGCCACCCGCACGCCAGCAGCCGGCCAGCGCATCTGGTGCACCATGCCCATCAGCACACCAACCGGTATCAATACATAGGCATACCACAAAGGAAATTCAACCATGCTGTGCACCATCACAGCCACAAAACACAGGCGGGCAAACTGTATCGCCAGGTGGGGCGCTGGCCGGACGCAAGTCTGCACAAACCACCATACCAGTGTCACCATAAACATCAGGGTATAAGGCCAGCCCAGTTCTGCTGCAAAATTCAAGATCAGGTTATGCGCATGTTCGGCATAGGTGCCGGAAGCCAGATCTGCCGCTATCCTGACCTGTTCTGAGCCAAAGCCAAACCAGCCCACACCAAACCAGGGATGTTCTGCCGCCATTCGCCATGCTTGCGACCACAAGACCATGCGCTCGGAACGTCCACCTACATGCTCGGCAATCGAGCCACCACTGAACCCGAAGATGTCCCCCAGAAAAGGCAACGCCGTCACCATACCTGCATACAACAAGGCCATGGCAAGACAAAATAGCAGACTGATGCGTCGTTCAATTGCATTTCCGGTGATTGCCGGCCGGCCAAGACCGCATAGCAGCACAAAGGCTGGAACGATCACCCAGGCTATGCGGGAATGAGTAAGCGTCAATCCCCACAGCAGAAAAATCACTGTCAGCGTCGCCAGCCAGGCTGGCATCTTGCGTGCCCTATATAAATAGAAGGCCGAAGCCAGGGCAAAACACAATAACAAAGCCAATTGATTCGGTTGTGCCACATTGGCAAACGGCCGCATGAAAGGCTGTGCGTTCGTCGCAATATACATAACGAACGGCCAGGCATACAGGCCGGATAACTGTATACTTTGCAATACCACCGACAGCAGACCAGCAAACAGGTGAGCAGCAGCCAGAGCCTGGCACAGCAATGTCACGCCGCCCTCTTTTGCCGCCCAGGTCGCCCCCATACTGATGGCCGCGATCAGTGCAACTATATAGATGAAAGGCAAAATGACATCAGCCGCATTTTCAAGATGGCCCGCAACAAACTGCACGGCAATCAGACACAGCAAACTGACGAAAAGATAAATGATGGCAGGCACTTGCAGGCGCGGCGCTTTCTCAGTTGCAAGAAATGCAAAAGCCAGTACCAGGCCCAGTATGCTCAGAATGTCATGATAATAAGTACGATAGGGATGGATATGAAACGGATGGGCGTAAGAGCAGATTAACAAAAAAGCAAAAACGACAATTGCAATTGTTGATTTTTCTTTCAAAAATACGCTGGGAACCATGTAGCAATCTGCTTTTCATATTGACGACAAGTAAATTATCGCACGGCGATCAACATACCACCGACCAAAGTGGTCAACAAAAATCGTCAACTAACAAATTCTGTCACTGCCATTTCCTGTACTGACAAAAAATGACAGCGCAAGTAAGCAGATGTAAAAAAATCGACTACTTGTATTGCCTCCATGCCAGAATATGGCTGGCAAGCAACTTGCTTGTCCTGAGTCAGCTTCTGAACTGTCTTTATTTTGATCAGAAGTTTCTCGTTTAAAAAAGCTGGCACATATCATGCTTATAGGTGAGTGCAGCACTTAATAGCCTTGTTTCACTTCAAATTTAAGGATTTATCATGAAAACTATGCAAAAGGGTTTTACCCTTATCGAATTGATGATCGTTGTTGCGATTATCGGTATCCTGGCTGCTGTTGCTATTCCTGCTTACCAGGATTACACAGTTAAGTCCAAAGTATCTGAAGTTGGTAACTTGATCGCTCCAGCATTGGCTCAAGCTGGTATATTGTGTTCTGGTGCTAATCTGTCAACTGCAGCAGACAATGCCACAATGGGCATTCCAACTGACGTTTCCATCGCTGGTAAATATGTCAAAAAAATTGGCGTGAATACCGCAGCAACTTCTACCTCAATCGTTATCACAGCAACAATGGACACCATCCCTGAGTTGGGCACAGCTGCAAATGGTACAGTTACATACACTGGCATTTGCGGTGTAGGTTCCCTGCGTTGGACAGTATCTGGCACTGTTCCTTCCAAATACCTTCCAAAAGCATAATAGCTTAAAGATACGGTACAAAAATAGGGAGATGCTTGCATCTCCCTATTTTTTTTTAGTTGTCACTTTCAAGAATTAAAGTGCAGTTGCTGCTTTTTTGATAATTCAAACAAGAATAATATAAGATGCAATGCATGAAAACTCAAATCAATCGTTTAACAGCAAAACAACATGTGCAACGTGATTTTACATTAATTGAATTAATGATCGTGGTTGCAATCATTGGCATTCTGGCCGTTGTTACGATCCCCGTGTATCAGGATTACATAGTCAAATCAAAGGTATCCGAAGTAGGTAATCTGGTAAGTCCTGCTTGCAAGTAGTTGGCGTTATATGTTCTATCAGTACATTTAATACTGCAACAAGCAGTTCTGCAGTTGGCATACCTACAGACCTATCTATTACAGGCAAGTACGTCAAAAAAATTTCCGTTAGTAACAGCACAGCAAGCTCTGTGACGGTTACTGCAACGATGGACAGCATTCCTGAATTGGGAACTGCGGGTTCAGACACAGTTATCTATAACGGTGTCTGTGACATCGGGCAGTTACTGGCACGGTTCCTGCTAAATGGTTGCCCAAGGCTTGATAAGATATTGGGTCCTCCTATTGAGAGGAAAATCAAAAAGCCGATTCAATCACCATTGTCCAGCCCAAGAAATTTCCAAGCAATGAAGGATTTGCCAAATGAAAAAGCTGACTAAAAATTTAACGACGAAACAATACGCCCAACGTGGCTTTACTTTAATCGAATTGATGATCGTGGTTGCGATTATTGGCATTCTGGCCGCTGTTGCGATCCCCGTGTATCAGGATTACACAGTCAAATCAAAGGTATCCGAGGTAGGTAATCTGGTAAGTCCGGCCTTGCAAGTAGCTGGCGTGATGTGTTCTAGCGGCACACTTAATACTGCAACAAGTAATTCTGCAGTTGGCATACCTACAGACGTATCTATTGCGGGCAAGTATGTCAAAAAAATTTCCGTCAGTAACGGCACAGCAAGCTCTGTAACGGTCACTGCGACGATGGACACCATTCCTGAATTGGGAACTGCGGGCTCAGGCACAGTTATCTATAACGGCGTCTGTGGTGTTGGATCCTTACGTTGGACAGTTACGGGCACGGTTCCATCAAAGTATTTACCTAAAGCATAAACTAAAGCTTTAGTTCTGCTGCAAAATAGGAGGTCTTAAGACCTCCTTCTTTTTTTAAATCGATGACAAAAAACCGTATTCCATTGTTTGCGCTATTGCTGGTTCTGGTTTTGACATTTTTTGTCTATCAACCTGGACTAAGTGGTTACTTCCTGTTTGATGACAGCGTCAACATCATTGAGAATAATCAGCTACATATACACAATCTGGACTGGCCCGGTTTAAAACAGGCTGCAATGTCAGGAATTGCCGGCATGTTAGGCCGCCCCATCAGCATGTTAAGTTTTGCACTGGATTATCTGGTAGCGGACAATAATCCAGCACAATTCAAACGCACGAATCTGATCATTCACTTGCTCAACGGCATTTGTATTTATTTTCTTGCCCTTTTGCTACTAAAAGCACACCGTACAAAATTTGCCTTTAGTATTCCGGTTGCGAACGCTGGCTGGGTTAGCGTCTGTATCACCGCAGCCTGGTTGTTGCACCCATTGAATCTGTCCAGCGTTTTGTATGTAGTACAGCGCATGACAAGCCTGAGCAGCCTGTTTTGCTTTCTTGGACTGATCTTTTATGTTCATGGCCGCCTGCTGATGGCTGCCAACAGCAAAGGCTGGTTATACGTATTTGCTGCCTTCTTTGTATTCACCCCGCTGGCCATTTTCAGCAAGGAAAATGGGGCCTTGTTGCCGCTTTTCCTTTTTTTGACTGAATCTATTTTCTTTCGCTTTGATGCCCCCATTCTGTCCAGAAAGTTACTGAAGACGATTTATACCTGCACCCTGGCCCTGCCCTTGCTGGTGATATTGGCTTACACAGCATGGCATCCGGAATGGCTGGGCGATACCTACAAGATACGCGACTTTACCCTTGCTGAACGATTGCTGACGGAAGCGCGCATAGTCTGGTTCTATATCCGTCTGATATTTGTGCCGGACATTAATCTGCTGGGGCTATATCACGACGATATCGCCATATCCAGAGACTTGTTGGACCCCATCACCACCCTGCCTGCCTGCCTGGGAATATTGGGATTGGCAATAACTGGCATTGCTGGCTATAAACGCCTGCCGATAGTGGCGTATGGCATATTGTTCTTCCTGCTAGGACATAGTCTGGAGTCCAGTTTCATTCCACTGGAATTAATCCATGAACACAGGAACTATTTACCGTCTTTCGGCCTGATTTTTGCCCTGACGTTTTACCTGTTTGTACCGGGAAAACATAACGAGAGCATGAAAATTCGCAGCTTGTTGGCGATTTTTATTCTATTCATGCTGGGCAGTATCAGCTATCTGAGAGCGGCACAATGGGGTGATGTGGCAGAAATGAAACTGAAAGAGGTAGCGCACCACCCTATGTCACACAGAGCCAATATGGATATCGCGACATTTTATGCATCATTGCCAGCAACGAATCAAATAGAAGCTGATGAGTATTACAGTGAGGCGTACAAGTTTTATGTCCGCGCAGCCGAATTATCCTCTTCAGATACACTTGGTCTCATGGGTTTGATCTCATTACATGCAAATCGAGCGATGCCTGTTGAAACTGCATGGATTACAGTTCTGACGCAACGCTTGACTAAGCTCCCCTTTGCAACCAATACTGGAAACTCTTTATCAAGATTAAGCCAGTGCACCATCGCCAAAAACTGCCAGGGAATTGATGATGTTGTCGGACAACTGTTTGAGGCGGCATTCAAAAATCCGACATTGTCAGGCAGAACAAAAACGCAATTGCTGTTTGCCTGGAGCGATTATTTGCTGCAAATCAGACAAGATCAGACTGCCGCCTTGCGAGCCGCGCGAGAAGCCGCAGCACGGGAACCCACTGATATAGACGCACAAATGAACCTTGCTATCATCCTCGTGAATCTAAATTTGAACGAAGAGGCGAGAAAACAAATCTCCGTCATTCGTCAGCTTGATCGTTTGCAAACATATACCAGTTCCCTGAAGGATCTGGAAAAACTTATCAAGTAAATTATCAAGCAAAAATAGCAAAATCATTATTATGCCAGCTACCCTGTCCATCATCCTTCCTGCAAAGAACGAAGCTGCTTCCCTGCAGAGCCTGTTGCCCAAACTGCGCGAATATGCAGGCGACGCAGAAATCATCGTCGTTGATGATGGCTCTACCGATAACACGGTAGAAATATGTCAGCAAAATCAGGTGAAAGTCATCTCTCACCCTTACAGCATAGGCAATGGCGGTGCCATCAAGTCTGGCGCCCGGGCGGCCAAGGGTGAAACGCTGCTATTCATGGATGCGGATGGCCAGCACAAACCGGAAGACATTCCACGCTTGCTGGCGAAATTAGGTGAAAAATATGACATGGTAGTCGGTGCCCGTGACCGGGCGTCGCAAGCAGGTGCCCATCGCGCCGTTGCCAATGGTTTTTACAATCGTCTGTCGAGCTGGATGGTGGGACAAAAGATACATGACCTGACATCCGGCTTTCGTGCCGTGAATGCCAAAAAGTTTCGTAAATTCCTGTACCTGCTGCCGAATACCTTTTCCTATCCGACCACGATTACCATGAGTTTCTTTCGTGCTGGCTATGCAATCGCCTATGTGCCGATCGAAGCGCCGAAACGCATCGGTAAAAGCCATGTACATGTGATCAAGGACGGTTTCCGGTTCTTGCTGATCATTATCAAGATTGGTACCCTGTATTCACCACAGAAGCTGTTCCTGCCGATCAGCCTGTCATTTTTCACGACCGGACTGGCTTATTATCTGTACACGTTTATCACCACACACCGCTTCACCAATATGAGTGCGCTGATGTTTATCTCGGCCATACTCACCTTCCTGATCGGGATAGTCTCGGAGCAGGTATCTGCCTTGCACTACAAGGATAGCGACAATGAGCCATCCGGCCAATAAGGCTAGTCTTGATGTCTTGCTGGTCAGCACCTCGTATCCGAAAAATGCAAAAGACTGGCAGGGACGATTTATTGCCGACATGTTGCAATCCCTGTCGGAAAAACCGGCGCTGACGCTCAGCCTGCTGGCACCATCCGGTGATATACCTGCCAATGTCCGTAACAGCCTGTCAGCTACAGATGCATTATGGCTGGACAGCATGCTGGCGGAAGGTGGCATCGCCCATATCGTGCGCAGCAAAGGTATAAAAGGCGTGTTTCACGTACTTAAACTATTAAACCTGCTGCAACATACTTATCGCGGACCGTATCGGCCTGATGTAGCCCATGTCAACTGGCTGCAAAACGCCCTGCCTTTATGGGGAACCTCCACGCCGGCACTGATTACTGTCCTCGGTACCGACTTCGCCCTGCTGCGCCTGCCGGGTATGAAGACAGCTCTGCGTCGTGTCATGGCACAACGCTCCTGCATCATTGCCCCCAACGCAGAATGGATGCAGCCAGCATTGCAAGAAGCCTTTGGTGACGTCGCTGAAATTCGCGTCATTCCTTTCGGGGTGGAAAAGAAGTGGTTTGCCGTGCAGAGGCACACTCCGGCACCAGCGATCAAGAAATGGCTGGTCATTACCCGCATCACTAAAAACAAGCTGGGTAGCTTGCTGGAATGGGCCAAAAATCTGGTGCACGAACAACGCGAAATACATCTTTTCGGCCCCATGCAAGAGCAGATAGAACTGCCTGACTGGCTGCATTATCACGGTCCCACCAACCCCACTGCTCTGGTTGGCGAATGGTTTCCACAAGCAGCTGGTGTATTGACACTCAGTCAGCATGATGAAGGCCGTCCGCAGGTCTTGCTGGAAGCCATGGCCGCTGGCCTGCCGGTAATCGTCTCTGACATACCTGGACATGCTAGCCTGGTGCAGGACAAAAAAACCGGATGGATTTGCGATAGCCAGTCCAAACTGCAACAGGCACTGGATTTCCTTGACGTTCAAGAGAATAATGAACGCACAGGCAAAGCAGCTCAAGCCTGGATAAAAACAGAAATCGGTACCTGGGACGATTGCGCAAGTCGTTATGAATCAGCCTATTTTGATTTGATGGCAAAAAAATGAGCAACGATGGCATCCTGATTATTGGCGGTACTGGCTTCATGGGATCAGCGATTGCCCGCGGCCTGCAAAATGATGCTGTTTGCCGGCAACAGCCCATCCATATCCTGGCAAGGCATGCTGACCCCGCCTCACCAGCAAATGTACAAGTACACCGTGGCAGTATGGACAACAGCGATCTGTTGCGCACGCTGTTGCCATTCTGTTCGACGATTATCCATGCGGCATCGTCGACGACACCAGGAGTATCGGCAAGGCAGCCTATGCTGGAAGCAAACCAGAATATATTGCCGACCTTACGTCTCATTGAATTGCTGAATGAATGCGGCCCTAAACAATTGCTGTTCTTTTCTTCTGGCGGCACGTTTTATGGCAATCCGGACAGCTCACCAGTATCTGAAAATGCCCCTTTCTCGCCACGCTCGTATTACGGTGCCGGTAAAATCGCCATAGAAGCATTTTTGCAGGTTTGCCAGGTGCAGACGGACAGCAAGATAAGTATATTGCGGCCATCCAATGTGTATGGCTGTGGCCAACCCTTCCGACCGGGCTTTGGTGTTATCCGTACCATGCTGGAACATGTATTGCGCGACACCGCCATAGATATCTGGGGCGACGGCGAAACCATACGTGATTTTCTGTATATCGATGATCTGGTGAATGCCTGCCTGGCCATCATCAAACAGGGCAATATCAGTGGCAGCTACAATATCGGCTATGGCGTGGGCCATAGTCTTAACGAAGTCATACGCAGCATCGAAGCCGTGTGCGGGCGCAAGCTCAAAGTGAATTATCAGCCAGCACGCCAGGTAGATGTGGCACGGATTGTCCTCAACAATGACAAGCTGGCCCGGCAATTGAACTGGCAGCCTCAGGTTTCACTCGACCAGGGGATAGCACTGACCTGGCAAAGCCTGCAAGGATAAAAGCAAGATGACTCCAGTATCAAGGCCGGACAAAACACCCGTCTGCAGCGTCTGCATTGCCAATTACAATGGACTCAAGCTCATCGACGCCTGCCTGCAATCTGTCTTGCAGCAGCAATTTGCTGGCCTCATCGAAATTATCGTCCATGATGATGCCTCAACCGACGGGTCTGCTGAATATATCCGCACCAACTATCCGTCCGTCGTACTTATTGCAAGCAAAGACAATGCAGGCTTTTGCGTTTCCAATAATCGCATGGTTGAAGCCGCAAGCGGTGAATACATACTCTTGCTGAACAACGATGCCGAACTGTTTGACGACGCCATCGCCCGGCTCCATGCACACGCACAAGCGCTGAATGAGCCAGCCATACTGGGCTTGCCACAATACGACCTGCCGACTGGTGATCTGGTCGACGTGGGCAATACCTTTGATCTGTTTTTTAACCCCATTCCCAATTTTGATCGCGCGCTGCCCGGTGTCGGCATGGTGATCGGTGCCTGCCTGTGGATACCCAGGACACTGTGGAATGATATTGGTGGCTTCCCTGCCTGGTTCGGTTCAATTGCAGAAGATGTTTATATCTGCACCGTTGCACGCCTGCGCGGACATCCGGTACAGGCGCTTCCAATATCCGGCTTTCGTCATTGGGGCGGGCAAAGTTTTGGTGGTGGCAGGATATTGGAAAACAGACTGAGTACCAAGCTATCCCGCCGGACGATTTCGGAAAGGAACAAAACCTTCGTCATGATCATGACCTGCCCCGCACCACTGGTATATATCCTGGTGCCTGTGCATTTAAGTCTGTTGTTGATCGAAGGTTTGGTGCTAAGCCTGGTAAAACGCAGTTGGCGTTTATTTACCGAAGTCTATTGGAATTGCCTTACTGCGCAATGGGTAGAAAGAAAACGCCTGTCGAGTATGAGAAAAAGCATACAAGAGAACAAAAAAATCAGGCTGACAAACTATTTGCAGGTATTTTCTTTGTTGCCGCATAAATTAAGGCTGCTATTTAAATATGGCGTACCAGAAGTGAAATAACGCCAGTTTTTTCAATGCTCCGCATTACAAAAAGTTCGTCACATCAAATCCAACAAGGCTTAGGTTATTGATATTCTTGAGCGTGCCAACCAGGGTAATTTCATCGGGTGTTATGTTGGCAACATCGTTCTGATTAATCACAAACCAGATACTGGCGTCGCCTATGATATCTGCAGTGATCAGCACCATCTTGGTGGCGACCGTCGGGGCAGCGAAGGCTTTGCCGGTGCCGAACAAGGCGGCCAGTTTTGCCGGGTCCAGGGCATTGCCCTGGACAGTTAACACATCACCATTTGCCCAGGCCTTGGGCACCGTACTGGCAGCGTTCACCGCAGCAATCTTGGTAGTACCGGTTTTATTCAGGAAGGATGAAAAATTCAATACATCCCCACCCTTGCCTATCGTGAAATTGGTGATCAGGTCATTGCCATTTGCCTGCGGCGTAATACCAAACGCATAGGTGTCGATACCTATCCCACCCTGCATGGTGTCATTCCCTTTACCGCCCTCAAAAAAATTCGGGTAAGCAGAACCTATCAGCAGATTGTTGCCGTCATCCCCCTTGATAGTAGTCGTCACCGTCACCTTGCTACCACCGGTGGTCGTGGTGGTAGCAGCAGCCAGGCTGCTAAGATCGACGTTGTTGACCTGCTGTATGCTGCCACTGAGTAAATCCAGGTTTTTACCGTCGAGCAAAAGTTTATCGAGCAACAAATCCACCGACAGCGGTGTCGTCAATGCGCCCTTGCCACTCAATAGATGATTGGTTTCATTCAAGGGGATATCGATAAAATTGATTTGCAGGTCAGACTTGACGGCATTGATGATATTCACCACCTTGCCACCGGTAAACGAGGTATTGTCCAGCGTTACGGTCAGATTGCTGACATTATTGATACTATTGTTGCTGGTGGCGAAACCCGTCAATGTCAGGGTCGCCGTGGTATCAGTGGTCTTGGTCAGACTGGCCGTCAGACCGACTGGCACATTCGATATTTTCCCCAGAGTGGTACCGACATTGCCTTTGAAAGTATCGCCTGTCACGGTCAGGGTAATGGTATTGACGATACTGCCGTCATTAAGCTGCTTTTCATTAAATACCGTGGAAGAATAGGTAATACTGCCGATGGTCGGTGCCACTTCGGAAGCTTGCGCCACCTTCAGCACCAGTTGTTCAACATTGGTGGGGGCTGCTGCTGCCTCTGCCGCAGTAGGCATACGTCCCAGCAAGGTCGTATACACCACGCTGGCGTATACCTTCGTTGCTGCGGAGGTTTGAAATTCTGCTGATTGCGCAAACTGGTTCAGAATTTCGCCACGCGACATACCACTGGCCATTTGCTGCAGCCAGTAATCACGACCCGCAGCATCAGCATTACGCCCCAGTACGTTTTGGTAGATCAGGTTCAAATACTGAGTATTCGATATGTTGCTACCATACTTGGTAACAAACTCTTCTGACTGTGCAAAGGTCTGGGCAACTTGCAAATTACTGCCGCCGTTTCTTTGCACGCCCATCCAGAACAGGAATCCTTCATAATCAGGAATACGATTGAATGCCGCAAAATAAAGCCGCACAATCTGCTCCGCTGCCGGGCTGTAATCCGTTGCAGTCAAAAAATTGTATTCAACACCAGCACGTGTCAGCAGCCCAGAATCCAGACGTGCCGCATACAGATCGACCGTGGCCTGATCAGCTGGTTTATTCCACAACACCTGATACAGGCCTGTGACAAATTCTTTATTGGTTTTGGCCATCATTGCACCTGAACGATTTACAGCAAAGGAAAGAAAAACAAAACATGGCGCAACTTACCTGCAAGCAAGCCTCTAGCCTAATAACGGCAGAATTTCCGATAATTACAGCGCAGCTACTTTTCTGGGCAGCAAAAACACTATTTTTGCTAAGTATAGAGGATAAATTCCACGCTCAATTCAAACAATAGCCAGTGAAAAACAGGGTAATTCGCCAGGTGCCTCACACCGGCTCAAACCCAAAAGCAGCGATGCTGTACTCTGACTGATGTCAACAATTCAATGCGATAATCTGTCAGCAAGAAAAATCATAAGGCAAAGCATGTCAGAAATTTATCGATTTATAAGTTATCGATTCACAAGAGAACCATGAAAATCACCGTACTATTCCCCACCCAGACCGAAGCCAGCCTGTTTCAGCGTGACGATGTCAGCACTATCATCTCTGGTGTCGGCCTGAGCGCCACGGCGCATGCGACGACCAAACTGATCTGTCAACAAAAGCCCGATTTGCTGATCATGGCAGGCATCGCTGGTGCCTATCCCCATTCCGGCCTGAAAATCGGCGATGTCACCCTGATCACCACAGAAGTGGAAGGCGATCTCGGCTTCTTCAACCCATCCGGCTTTGTGCATCTCGCCCATTTACCGATAGACATGGAATTTGAACGCCGCCATACCCTGGCCTGCCCGCATATACCAGCCAACCCGCTCTTCCCGCTGGCACGCAGCATGTCATTGAATGCAGCCATGGCACCGTTTGTGGATACCGGTGAAGTTGATCTGGAAAATATGGAAGGTGCTGCTTTTTTTCATGTCTGCCTGCAAGAAAACCAGGCCTTCCTGGAGTTGCGCGCTATCTCCAATTTTGTCAATATTCACAATGATGAATGGGATATGCAAGGTTCGGTCAAAGCCATGACAGCGGGCCTGCATCGTTTGATTGACTCACTATTGCAATCCACACAATAGAAAAATTGGAGGCATAGTTTTGCCATGCAAAGATACAACTTACAAAGCAGCTTATTATTTATTCTGGGAACTGCCGTCGCGCTCCTTACCAGCGCTACTAGCAGTGCCATTGCTGCTGAATATGTTGAGTCTGTTGAGTATGGACCGCTGACCATTCCCATGACCTGGAACGCACAAGCGTCGGTATTCACGGTTGACGTCAACATCGGCAATACAAACTTGAAACTGATCGTCGATTCAGGCTCAAGCAATCAGGTGATCAATGACAGCACGGCCAGATTATTGGGCATCGATACGAGTAAGCTTCCTGAAGTAGGTAAAGGCAAAGACCATGCGGGCAATCCGGTACCCATAAAGGTACTGGCTATGCTTCATGCAAGCATGGCCTCGCATGAAGTCACATTGAACAATGTCGTCATTATTCCCGACAATCCGGACATGAGCAAATTGGGCATTGCCGGCGTGATCTCACCACAGCTCTTATTTGACAACCCCATTCAACTCGACTTTGCCCACCAGAAATGGGTAGTCAATCCTAAAACAAAGCCCTTCGTTCTGGAAAAAACCAGTAAAGCCTACTGGTACAAAAAGAATAAAATTTTTACTGAAATTACCGCTGAAACCCGTGCGCCTGTGCTGGCCATGCTGGACACCGGCTCGGGCACCACCAAATTTGAAGCAGACTATCTGGGCAGAAGTCTCAAGGAAATGGATTGTGCAGTTCGGGGTGTGGCGGGTTGCGGCAAGGGTCAGAGAGATGACACCCCTACCAGGATATCCTTCGCAGGGAAGGAATTGACTCTCGCCAGCGTCGTGCTTCAAAAGGAAATACGTCATAGCGACAAAACCGACGAACGAGCGTTGATAGGTATGAGCATCCTGCGTTTTTGCAGCATTACCATCAATCACAGACTGGATGAGCAAATTGGTATTGCATGTATGAACGAATTGCCAAAAAATTGAGATGCCCAAGCGTGCATGATTAGACTTGGCACGTATATAAAAAACCAAAACTTTTTTCAGTGCCAAAGGTTCATATGAACGGCCCAGACCCAGACAACAAACACCCGATGCAAGGCTTTCCGCAAGTCTGCTATATCAGCAATACCGTCAACAACCCTCATATCATCATTGGTGACTACACCTATTACGATGATCCGGAAAACTCAGAAAATTTCGAGCGCAATGTGCTCTATCATTTTCCATTTATCGGTGACAAACTCATCATCGGAAAATTCTGTGCACTGGCCCGTGGCGTCAAGTTCATCATGAACGGTGCCAATCACAATATGGCTGGCTTTTCTACCTATCCATTTCAAATTTTTGGCAATGGCTGGGACAGCACACCCATGGATATGGCATCGCTGCCCTACAAGGGTGACACTGTCATTGGCAATGATGTCTGGATAGGCTATGAAGCGCTCATCATGCCGGGTGTCAAGATCGGTAATGGCGCCATTATTTCTTCCCGCGCTGTTGTCGTCAGTGATGTACCGGCCTATACCATCGTCGGCGGCAATCCTGCCAAAGCACTGCGTCAGCGCTTTGCGCCTGAAGTCATCGCTGCACTGGAAGAGCTGGCATGGTGGGACTGGCCGGTAGAAAAAATTTCCCGCAACATCAATCTCATCACTGCGGGCGACATCGCTGTTTTACAGACCTGCGTCTGACAGCACAACTGAACTGCATTACAGAATGTCGTCAAAATAAGCCGTAATTGTTACCTGTGCTTTCGCAACAGCCAGTCTACAGTTGTACCTGTTTTCAACTGGCAGCGATGAAGGATAATTATGAACATCACGGACATCCCCTTTGGTACGACAGACTGGAACTCCATCCCGGCCACCACCCATCCGGGCGTGACCGGTACAGCCTATTGGCGCACCTGCCACTTCGGCACTGTACGCGTGCGTATGGTTGAATATACGCCCGGTTATCTGGCAGACCACTGGTGCAGCAAAGGCCATATCTTGCTATGCCTGGAAGGTGAATTGCAAACAGAACTGGACGATGGCCGCATAATGAACTTGCGGGCAGGCATGAGCTATCAGGTAGCGGACAACGCCGAGGCCCACCGCTCATCGACAACTGCCGGAGCCAAGCTGTTTATTGTCGATTAAGAAGCCACGTAAGTGACTTTGATAAAGTGGCTTGTATACATGGGCCAGCATCCGTGTAAAACCAGTAAAATGCAGTGATTGATCATGCCTATACTGCTTACTGTATCTTGAACCAGCCCAATATCACCGTCTCCCCTGTCAGACACCACGTCTTCCCCGCGCACCCCAGGCTGGTGCCGTTGCTCATGCATATACTGGTCGTGGAATTGGACGGCTGCGAAGCATCCTTGCCTGCCACGCTATGCCCAGCCATCATGCTGTTCGTGCGCGGAGGCGGCTGCATAGAAAATGCTGATGAAAGCCGCACGGAATCACCACGCTTTTTCTTGCGTGGTCCAACCATGATGCCCATGCATGTGCATTATCAAACCAATACCCTGACCGTGTCAGTCTGTCTGCGTCCCGGCATGCTGAATCAGGCGACCGGCCTGAACGCCAACGATATCGCTGACGGCTACGTCACAATGGACAAGCTGGTGGACCAGGAAAAACTCTATGCCTTCTTGCAATCCCTGGAGAATGAACAAGAGATTGACCGTATCGTCAGCCTGTTTCAGGATTTTTTGCTGGAGATACTTGATCATCAAAAAAAGAGCAGTATCGGTGCCGCCTTCCTGGCTGCACACAAGAAAATCTTCTTTCCGCTGCTTGATCTGTCCGACTATTTTGGTATAGGGCAAAGGCAACTTGAACGTCGGGTGCGTGATGCTTTTGGTGTCACGCTACGTGACGTGCGGCGTATCGTGCGCTTTGGCCAATCCCTGCCGTCCCTGATCAAGCCGGATGTCGCCTGGGGTGATCTGACCCAGATTGCGCAAGATACCGGTTATTACGACCAGGCCCACATGCACAGGGAATACCTGGAACTGGCAGGTATTGCACCGGCCCAGCTAAGGCAAAAAATCAATGGACAAGACCCGGCCTACTGGATTTATCGCATCGCTGCGCAAGATTTCTATGACCTGTTTTTATCGGTCGAATGACGGGTCGGTACAAATTTGACGCCTTGATACAAGTACGCTGTACGCATATTGTTTAGACTGTTTTCCATGATTAAACATGGAGAAACAAGATGAGCGGGATTGAAGAAAACAGCGCACCAGGCAAATCAGATACAACTTTGCAGGTCCGGCATCTGCATATCGATTTCTCTCAAGGTTTTCCACGCCACTGGCTGGGTAACGATGCGTTTCGCTCACAGTTATTCAATGCCCAGTCCTTCAGTTTTCCTTTGGGTGAACAGTATTTCATCGACAGCGTGCGTGCAGCCCTGCCACTACTGACAGATGAAAAATTAAAGGCCGATGTCAGGGGTTTTATCGGCCAGGAATCCACTCATCGCCATATTCATGAACAATACAACCTGCAACTGAATGCTCAGGGTCTCAGCTATTTCATCGAACCCTTTGTCGCCTGGCGCATACGCACGGCAGCCGCGCTGGGTGTCAAAAACAATCTGGCAGTCACCATGGCATATGAACATTTCACGGCGATTTTTGCCGATGGCGTTTTGAGTGAGGCAAAATGGGTGGACGATGCAACAGAACCAATGAAACGCCTATGGACCTGGCATTCCATAGAAGAAACCGAACACAAATCCGTGGTCTTTGATGTCTATCAGGCGCTGGGAGGCGGCTACTGGCGGCGGGTTGCCTGGCTGCTCTATGTAACGATGCTGTTCAGCCTTGATACCCTGGTACAAACCACGCATTGTCTGTATCGCGATGGAGAATTGTTCAAAGCCAAAACCTTGTGGCAAGGATTAAAATTTTACTTTGGCCGCCGTGGACTGTTGTGGTTTTCACTGCCGCATTATCTCGCTTATTTCAAGCCCGGCTTTCAACCCTGGGACCACGATAATCTGCACCTGACCCACCAATGGTTGCAGGAACACAGCGAAGCCTATCGTGAAATCGGCAAGCGTGTCGGGACTTGAACAGACATCACTCATCAGCCACGCTATTTTCACCATTTTCACGATTCTCACCATCTCAATAAAAAAGCTCGCTGGAAGCGAGCTTTTTTACGAGGTTGTCTGAACCTGCAATCAATACGAATTAATGCGAATCAATGCGAATCAATGCTGCAGCAAGGCATTCACTTCTGCCAAATCTTCTTCTTTCAACGTACCGGCTGCAGACTTCAGACGCAGGCCATTCAGGACAGTGTCATAACGCGCTTTTGCCAAAGTCTGACGGGTTGTATACAACTGTTGCTGCGCATTCAGCACGTCGATATTGATACGTACACCAACCTGATAACCCAGTTTGTTTGAATCCAGTGCAGACTGGCTGGAGATTTCCGCAGCTTCATAGGCCTTCACCTGGGCCAGGCCAGAAGTCACGCCAACGAAAGCCTGACGTGCACCCTGAGCCGCAGTACGGCGTGCATTTTCATAGTCACTGCGTGCCTTGTCTTCCAGCGCGATCGATTCCTTGACGCGGCTGTTGACGGCAAAACCGGAAAACAGCGGGATATTCCATTGTATGCCTATGGTAGTAGGCTTGACGACACCGCTTGAAGGCGGGTTAGTCGCGCCACCAGTCGACTGCCGACCGGTCGTCGCTACCAGGTCAACTGTCGGGTAATGACCAGCGCGGCTTTTTTCGATATCGCGCTTGGCAATTTCCACCGCCACTTGCGAAGCGACCACACTGTAATTCTGTTTTTCTGCCGAACTGACCCAGTCATCAATCACTGCCGGCAATGGTGCATTCAGTTTCACGCCCGGTTGCAGTGGTGCCAGTTCACCGGCTTCCTTGGCAATAATTTGTTGCAAGGCTGCGCGCTTGACTTGCAGATCACTTTGGCCTGCGTATTCCTGTGCAGTCACCAGGTCATAACGCGCTTGCGCTTCATGGGTGTCGGTGATGGTGGAAGTGCCGACTTCAAAATTGCGTTTGGCAGAAGCCAATTGTTCAGAGATGGCGCTCTTCTGTGCACGCAGGGTTTCCAGCGTGTCCTGTGCTGCCAGCACATCGAAATAGGCTTGTGCTACACGCACGATGAGGTCTTGTTTGGATTGGGCAAACTGTGCTTCGCTGACCAGCAGCAGCAACTTGCTTTGCTCATATAGCTGCCAGTTGGTCCAGTTGAACAAGGGCTGCGACAGGGCCAGCGTCCAGGCATTGGATGTGCCTTTCACGGTACGGGAACCGGCAACGGCATCGACTTCAGCGTCGGTGCTGGATTTGGTATCTGTTCCTCTCAGAGCGATACCTGGCAGCAGTCCGGCACGACCCTGTATCGGTTTTTCCTGTCCAGCTGTCAGCGATGCGCGGGCACTTGCATACTGCGCATCATTGGCCAGAGCATCCTTATAGATTTGCAGCAAATCTGTGGCGTTTGCATTCAGAGAAAGGAAGGCACTGGCAAGCAGTGTGGCAAGAATAGGATTACGCATGTAACGCTCCGAAAAAAAAGTAAATTAATAGGTAGGCATTGCCGGGTCGACTTGCTGCGCCCATGCATGCACCCCACCCGTCAGGTTAATTGTCTGGGTATAACCCTGACGCTCTAAAAAATTTGCTACCTGCATACTGCGTCCGCCGTGATGACAGATACAGACAATCACGTCATCCGGTTCCAGGTCATGAAAACTCGTTGGTACCGTTTGCATGGGCATCAGTTGCACACCGGGGATATGACAAGTCTGATGTTCCCAAGGTTCCCGTACATCGAGTAAAACAGGTGGATTTCTGCTGCTATCGTTCAACCATTGCGCAAGCTCGGTGGCAGTGATGTGTTGCATGATTTTTTCCGTTGTGTTCTAGCGTATCGATTGAAATTTACAGGCTGAAATGCGAAACCGGTGCCGCACCAACAGCAGGGGCAACCACGGTTTCAAACAAATTGCGTGTCGATACATCAGTGCCGGAAGTACGGGTCTGCAACTGCGCAGTCAGAGTAGGCAACTGGCCAACAAACGCCAGCAGACGGCCACCGGTATTCAATTGCTTTTGCAATTGTTCGGGTACTTGTTCCAGACCGCCGGCGATGACGATGGCGTCATAGGTGCCGGTATGTTTGAAACTGAATGCATCTGCCAATACGACATCCACATTGCTTACATGGTTGTTCGCCAGATTGCCGATAGCCAGGTCACGCAAGTCTGAAGATGATTCCAGCACCGTGACATGACGCGCGCGGTAAGCCAGCAGCGCTGCCAGGTAACCATTGCCAGCGCCGATCAGTAATACTGTTTCCTGTTTTTTCAGGGCCAGTTCTTCCAGGATGCGGGCTTCCAGTTTTGGTGTCATGGCCTTGCTGCCATCGGGCAAAGGCAGTTCCGTGTCAAAAAACGCCAGGCTTTTTTGTTCTGCCGGAAAATAATCTTCACGCTTGACAACAATCAGCATGTCCAGCACTTCCTGGTTCAAGACATTCCATGGGCGGATTTGTTGCTCTATCATGTTGAAGCGGGCTTTTTCGATGTTCATGTCTTTACTCGATTGCAAAATTAATAGGGAACCGGCATTTTATCAAAGCACTTGGGCAGTTTGACGATTACCGCGCCATTTTTGCGTAATCCACAGGCCCAAATCATCCAGATAGGTGTAAATCACCGGCACAACCACCAAAGTCAGCAATGACGAAGTGATAATCCCACCTATTACTGCCTGGCCCATCGGTGCACGCTGCTCGGAACCTTCTGACAGGGCAAAAGCCAGTGGCACCATGCCAAACACCATCGCCAGCGTCGTCATCAGGATGGGGCGCAGGCGCACATGCGCAGCTTCCAGCAGTGCTTCCATGCGATCCATGCCATCTTTTCTTGCCTGATTGGCAAAATCTACCAGCAAAATGGCATTCTTGGTAACCAATCCCATGAGCATGATGAAACCGATGATGGAAAACATGTTCAGCGTTGAACGGAAGAACATCAGGGCCAGGAATACGCCAATCAAAGTCATGGGCAAAGCCGACATGATGGCTACAGGCTGCAGGAAGCTGGCAAACTGCGACGCCAGTATCATGTAAATGAAAATTACTGCCAGGGCCAGCGCTGACAGGGCATAACCAAAGGATTCGGTCATGTTCTTGGTCGCGCCACCCATCTTGTAGCGATAGCCGGGCTGCCATTGCATGCCTTCCAGCACTTTTTTGACTTCAGCACTGACTTCACCGGCAGAACGCCCCACCACATTGGCAGACAGTTCGACTTCACGGTTCAAATCACGACGATTGATCTGATTGGCACCGGTCGATGGTTTGATATCAGCTACCTGGCGCAAGGGCACCATCTTTGGCGAGCCGTCGGCATTCGTCTGTGAACTGGTCAGCATGAGACGCGACAGGTCTTCGGCATTATTCCTGTCGTTGGGTGACAGACGTACCGTGACATCATAGTTTTCATCATCCGGCGCCCGCCAGGTGGTGGCGATTTCACCTGCCAGCAAAGGCCGCAGGGCACCGCCTATCTGGGCCACACCCACACCCAGGTCAGCCCCGATATCACGGCGTGGCTGTACCGAGATGGTTGGTTTTTGTGCCTTCAGACTGGAATCAAGATCAACCAGGCCAGGAATCGTGCGCAATTTTTCCTGCACCTGTTCCGATAATTTACCCAGTTCCACCAGGTCACTGCCTTGCAGGCTGAAACGCAGGTTCTTGTTATCACCACCCACGCCATCCAGCGCACCGATGTGGGTGACGGTAATACCGGCAATCTGGCTCAAACGTGCGCGCAACGGCACCGACATCTGCACCGTCGATCTGGCCCTGTCCTTGCGTGGCACCAGACGGATAAAAGTGGTCACATAATTTTTGCCCTGCGCCGCACCGGTGTTCACGGTGCTGTAGGTATCCAGTACTTCCGGGAATTCCTTGACCACGGCTTCCACCTGATGCACCTTGGTTTCTGTCAGTTCCAGCGATGAACCTACCGGTGTGTAATAGGTGACGCCGGTTTCAGAGTAATCCGCCTGTGGCACGAATTCAGAACCGATCAGACCAGTGCCGGGTATCGCCAGCCCCAGGAAAAAAGTCAGGGCCGCGATCAGCAGGGTTTTGACGCGGTGCCTGAGCGACCAGCGCAGCATGACCTGATAGCCACGCGAAAACCATTGCACACCACGTTCAAACTGTTCCAGCACACGGCCTATGCTATTCGCATACCAGCCTTTGCGAATGGGCTTGCCGTTTTCATCTGTCGCAGTGTGACCATGGGCATCCGGGTCAGGCCAGATGGATGACAGCATCGGGTCCAGTGTGAAAGACACGAACATGGAAATCAGCACGGCAGCCGTGACGGTAATGCCAAACTGATGGAAGAAACGACCAATGATGCCGCCCATGAAACCCACCGGCAAAAACACCGCAACGATGGAGAAAGTCGTCGCCAGCACGGCCAGACCGATTTCTGCCGTGCCTTCCAGCGCAGCAGTATGGTGATCCTTGAATTTGCCATTCACCTTCATGCCGGCATGACGCACGATGTTTTCACGCACCACGATAGCATCATCAATCAGCAAACCCACACATAGCGACAGGGCCATCAGGGTAATCATGTTGATGGTGAAGCCAAACATGTCCATGAACAGGAAGGTGCCTATCAGTGCAACCGGCAGGGTCAGGCCGGTGATGACCGTGGAACGCCAGGAATTCAGGAACAGGAAAACAATCAATACTGTCAGTGCGGCCCCTTCTATCAGGGTACGGCGGACATTTTCCACACCCACACGTATCTGGCGGGAACCATCCTTGATGACCTGCACCCTGACACCGGGATACTGCGCCTTCAACTGCGGTTCCAGTGCCTTCAGCGCCTCAGTCAGTCCGTTGGCTACTTCTATGGTGTTTTGCCCCTGGGCTTTCAGGATATCCAGCGCCACGGTACGCTGGCCGTTATACAGGGCCAGACTCTCTTGTTCTTCCTGCCCATCCAGTACGGTCGCCACCTGCGACAGCAAGACCGGTTGTCCGCCACGACGGGCAACGATGATGCGGCCAAAGTCTTGCGGATTCTGGATGCGGCCCTGTATCTGTACCACTTTTTCATTGTCCAGCGCACGGATGGCACCGGTAGGCAATTCCTGGTTTTCATTACGCAAGGCAGTGATGACCTGATCCACGCCCAGCCCCAGTGCCTCAAGCTCATTCGGTTTCAGGTAAATCTTGATCTCGCGTTTGACACCACCGACCAGGGTGACAGAGCCGACACCACGTACATTTTCCAGACGCTTTTTGACCAGTTGATCACCGATGGTGGTCAGCTCGCGGAAATCGCGTTTCTTGATTTTGTCGTCATTCGTTACCGATACGGAAAAGATGGGCTTGTCCGAAGGATCGTAGCGGGTGACGCGTGGTTCCTTGACTTCTTTACGGAAGGTGGATTTGATCAGCGCTACTTTTTCACGCACGTCCTGCGCAGCCTGTGCCGGGTCTATCGTGAGGTCAAATTCCAGGATGACCACCGACGTACCTTCATACGAACGCGACGTCAGTGCGCTGATACCATTGATGGTGTTGACGGTTTCTTCCACCTTGCGCGTCACATCCGATTCGATGGTTTCCGGCGAAGCACCTGGATAATCAGTCTGGATGACGACCACCGGAAAGGTAATGTCAGGAAATTGATCAACCCGCAGGCGCTGATATGAAAACAGGCCAAGCACCACAAAAGCCACCATCATCATGGTAGCCAGCACCGGATTGCCTATACTGATACGTGTGAACCACATGCTTACACCTTGCCTGTGGCGGTTATCAGTTTGACGGCAACACCGGCACGCAAGCGTCCCAGGTTGGCCTTAACAATGCGGGCATCCGGCGTCAGACCTGCGGTGATTTCAACCACGGTCTGGCCCTTGCTGTCACCACGCAAACCCAGTTTCACCGGCTTTTGCTGCAAGACATTGTTTTCTATCGCATACACAAAAGCCTGCTCAGCTTCATACTGTATGGCAGTGTCCGGCACGGTGAGTACGTCGGATTTTTTATCTACCACCAGTTGCGCCTCGCCGAACATGCCGGCACGCAATACCGTATCGGGATTGGCAACCTGCACATAGGCCATGATGGAACGCGAACCGGCAGTCGTGGACGGATTGATCCTGACGACTTTGCCTTCCACCGCCGCAGTCACACCTTCGATTTTCAATTGCACTGCCTGACCGATGCGGATGCTGGCAATATCCTGGGTCGGTACCGGCGCTTCCATTTCAAGCACGCGCAAATCGACCACATCCAGCAGGCGATTATCGGGGGATATCTTTTCGCCAGGCTGCACCATGCGGCTGCTGACCATGCCGTTAATCGGCGCCCGGATGACGGTATCTGCCAGAGCTTTCTGTGCCACAGCCAGCGCACCTTTGGCGCTATCGACATTGGCTACCGCTATCGCATACTGATTATTGGTATTGTCGTAGGCATTCTTGGAAATGAAACTCTTGTCGAGCAAGGCGCGGTTATTGTCGCGCGCAGTGCGGGCGATTTCAAGTTGCCCCTGGGCTGCAGCCAGCGCACCGCGTGCCTGTTCCTGCCGCGCCAGATAATCGCTGCTATCCATCTTCACCAGTATCTGGCCCGCCTGCACGGCCTCACCTTCGCGCACCAGCACTTCGGTGATGTCACCTGCCACTTTGGCTTTGACCGCAGCCTGATTCACTGCACGCAAAGCGCCTGACAATACCAGCAATTTTCTGACTTCGGCAGTTTTGACTTCGGTAATATCGGCTGGTAAAAATTCCAGTACCTGCACTGCTGTGCTGGCACTGACAGTCGCTGCAGTCGTTGCATTAGCGGCAGCAGTAGTCCCCTGCGATTTTCTTTTGGCCAGCAGCAGGCCTGCTGCCAGCAGCACCACTACAGCGATGATCCAGAATGTCCTGCGCTTTAACATGATTGTTTTTTCCAAAAAGTAATTGTTTCAAGACCTGGAAACATGGGCAACAAGTCCCCAGGATCAGATGAAACCCTGACTTTAATGCCTGACACTGTGTAAGGGTCAAGCAGCGCATCTATATATAACTGGACCTAAGCAAAACCGCCGCAAACGCAACCCGCATCATCCCGCGCAGGCATTGTCATGCTCGCGGCAGTTACACTCGAACCTTCTGGTGGTGCATCAAATTTTTTCTATATACGCAAGCTATGCAATGCGATTTCTATATAATGCTCAAGATAGGTATCCAGCTTGCCAGGATCAATTTGGCAGACACCTTGTGAATGCTTCCACATCATCATCATGATCACGGGTGCCGTCAGTATTCTGGCATCAATTTCCAGATCCACCTGACGGAACTCACCGCGCTCCATGCCCCGACGCAACACTGTTTTCATCAGGTTTTCACCACGATCAACAACTTCTTCCTGATAAAACCTGGCCAGTTCGGGAAAATTCCCGGCTTCTGCCATCATCAGTTTCGGCAAACCGGATAACTTGGTATTGCCAACGTTGTCCCACCAGGTATGCGTGATCAGGCGAAACAGCTCTTCGCTGCTGCCGTTAAACTGACCAATCGCATCCTCTGCCGCCCCAATCAAAGGCACGATGCTTTCCCTGACGACTGCCTTGAATAACTCTTCCTTGCTGGAAAAATACAAATACAAGGTACCTTTGGAAACGCCAGCAGTACGCGCCACGTCATCCAGACGTGTCGCAGCAAAACCGCGCTCGACAAACAGTTCAAGGGCAGCAGCAAGCAATTCTTGCGGGCGGGCATCCTTACGACGCTCCCATTTAGGCTTAAAAGGACATGACATTATAGCAATAAATCAATTAACTTACTTTTGAGTCAGTAATATAGTCCCCGTCCCTTTCAGCGTCAAGACAAACACCATCTCTCAGGCAGGCATTCTGACAAATCCAGGGGAAATTGGCCTGGCATTTGCGACAGACTGACGAAATCGGGGTTGGAAATGAGAAATAACTGGAATAAAAGTAAATAATGCCGCTTTTATATGCAGGTATCTGCCAAAGCACTATTTCCTGAATAAGTATTCATTGTGCAATACTTTTTATATGGAATTGCATGGCTGACGCGATGAGCCATCCTGCAGCTAGCTGAAGACATGCTCAAAATAAGACATGTTATTTGCCATGCGTATTCCAGGACATGTTGAACTGGTACTACAGCATTTCAACGTGCGGCAGGACCGGGGCACTGCGTCACGCAGATAGCACTTCGTTGTAAACCTTGTTCGCAATGGTGACGTTACGCAATACCAGATCACGCACGTTATGGATGAACCACGCTTGCTTGTCATTTACCGGTGTGCCGAAATCACAGTCACTGATGGTCACGTTCGTAATGGGCGACACCACGGGCTTGTCCGGGCCGTTGTAACTGGATTTCAAGGGCCCGAGCAAGACTATCGCCTGATAGCAGGAACGCGCGCCCTGATCAGTATTCACATTGCTGACTTTGACTCCGCTGATGTAGACATGCGATACCTGTGGCGACCGTATGCGCATCACGTCATCCCTGGGGGCGTAATCGCAATCGAAAGTAACGACCGCCCCACCGCCGACCGATGCACTGCGTGGCGGCACCTCGGAACCTGGCAACAAATTGGAAAAACTGGCCTTGGTCTGCACCCCGTTAGGCAAAGTCACATAGCGCACATACAGGTGACGCAAAAATCCGCCACGGTTCATATTGGTTTTCAGACGTATGGCAGTGCGCAGGGCATCGCTGGCCCAGTGAAGATTGCGAAATTCCACATTCTGCACATAGATGTTTTCAATACCGCCAGCCATCTCGCTACCCAGCGTGACGCCGCCGTGACCGCTATTCATGATGGAATTCTGGATCACGATATTGCGTGTTACACCATACTGGATGTCGCGATTTTTGCCAGCCTTGATAGCAATGCAATCGTCGCCGGTATTGAAGGTGCAGCCATCGACCAGCACGTTGTCGCAGCATTCCGGATCGAAACCATCACTGTTCGGGCCCATGCTGTTCATCTGTACATTGCGGAAGAGAACATTGCGGCAATTGACAGGATTGTGCAACCAGAACGGCGCAGCCTGCACCTGATAGCCTTGCAGTAATACATCGGTACAACCTATCAGCTGTATCATATGTGGCCGCAAGAAATGACCAAGACCAAAAATCCGGCGTTCAACCGGCACTCCTGCCTCAGACAAGGCGGGCAGGAAATAATGGTCGGAGCGCCAGCTTTCGCGGCCGCCTTCGATCAGCTTTGCCTGTTCTGGCGACAAACCGGGTGCCAGTGATTCCAGCGAAGCCGGATTGCGCGGATTAACCACGCTTTGCCTGTCATTCGCGGGTGCACCGTCTGCCTTGCGGCCGGCCCAGCCCCACCAGCAATCTTTACTGCCGGGAAAGGCAACGCCACCCTGACCATCCAGAATACTGGTGGCATCTTCACCAGTGAGGGCGATGTTTTGCTGGCCATAGGCGTACACCAGCGGCGAAAAATTCAGACAGTCATTGCTTTGCCAGCGTGATAGCACCAGCTTTCCATTCGGGCCACAATCATAGTCGCCATGGCGTGCGTAGTCGGTTGGCTCATTGCTAAAAAACAGGTGGGCACCGGCAGCCAGATGCACATGTACATTCGAGCGCAGTACCATGGGGCCACAGCATAACCAGTTACCCTTTGGTATGAGTACGCGCCCACCACCAGTCGCATGGCAAGCCGCGATGGCTGCCGTAATCGCCGGATAAGAATCGGCAGCACCTGGTTTGGGTGCCTTGACCTTGCCACGCTCATCATGAGAGATGAAAGCATCCGCCTGCCCGACTTCGCATTCACTGGCACCATAGGCGGTAATTACAAAGTCTTGCTGGCGAAAATTCAGTGTACGGGTGCAGCGGTCAATAATGGTTTGTGCTGCCTGCCATGGATCATCCTTGCTTGCGGCCAGTACGGGTTGAGACAGACTACTGGCCAGCACTGCACCTGCCTGCAGCAATCGGCGGCGTTTCTGATTGACCGGGTGCGCTTGATGTTTGTTCACTGTCTGCTCTCCATTTAGTTGTTATCGCGTTTTTTCGCTTTGGCGCCACCTGAGATGCTGAAAAAGAAAGCAGCCATTCAATCGTTACTGCTGCTGAGCTGGCCCCTTGATGCACAGGGCTTCTTCAGGCAAGTTGTACGATGTCCGATGTCGATGCGAGTTTAACCAAGATTTCCATGTTTTGCAAACAGACAAACAGCAACCGGCCAGTTGCTGTCACTACCAGCGCATTCCAATAAGTGACCTGAAAAAATAGACACAAAGAATATGTATGAAGCTTCAAACGGCGTTGAAAGGCGATGCGATACGTTGGCCGCTGGTTTCATGCCAGGAAGGATGAGAGTAGATAAAGCTGGCAGGCAGCAGGCTACCCATAGGCTTAAAAGACACCGTTCTGCGACAGGAGGGCTTGCCCGAACTTGTTATAGCTTAGTTCAGCTTGGTTAAGTTTAGTTAAGCTTATCTCAGGCGCCGAGTAGTTTCCCTGGCGATCAATTCCAGCCCTGGCAAGGTCAGGTCCACATCGGTTCCGCTGATCAAACCCAGCAGTGTCCTGGTGGCCAGCAAACCCATGTCATACAAAGGCTGGTGGATAGTCGTCAGGGGTGGCGTGGTATAGAGTGAACTGGGCAAATCATCGAAACCGATGAGGGAAATATCTTCCGGTACCCGTATGCCTTTTCTGTACAAACCCAGCCGCACGCCATAGGCTGACAGGTCATTGGCAGCAAAGACGGCACTGAATTGCTGCTGGGTTTCGAGCAGGCGGTTGATCGCCATCAGGCCGCTGGCTTCATGGAAATTACCTTCGACCACCAGGTTTTCTTCGAATGCGATATTCGATTCTTGCAGGGCACGCTGATAGCCCTCCTGCCGTTCCAGCGCATCCGTATTATTCGCAGGGCCAGTGACAAAGGCAATGCGTCTGTGACCCAGTTCGATCAGGTGACGGGTTGCCAGATAGGCACCATGCTCATTGTCAAGCTTGAAGCCCACTGCTGTCTTGCTTTGCAGGGCACGGCCAGTGGCGACGATCGGTTTGTCGCGGGCAAATTCCAATACCGTCTTGTCGGCAATGCGGCCAGACAGCAGGATGATGCCATCCACCTTGCGCGCCAGCAGCAGCTTGATGCGTGCCGCCTCTTCTTCTGCATTCCAGTGACCACTGACGATGACGGATGCATAGCCTGTGCCTTTGAGCCCCTCATCCACACCATGCAGGGTTTCATCGAAGAAAGGGCTGGCAATATCCTGCACTACGATGCCTATGGTCATGGAACGGCCGCTTTTCAGGCCTTGCGCCAACTGGTTAGGCTCGAACTTCATTTCTGCGATGGCAGTTTCAACAGCTTTGCGCTTGTCTGGCGACACCTTGGCAGTACCATTGAGTATGCGCGACACGGTGCTGGGTGAAACACCTGCTTCGCGTGCTACATCCAATAAAGTCACTGGCTCATTTTTTGTTCTATTTTTTTCGACCACGCAATACCTTCCGTAGGGCGGGATGATTCTTTGGAAAGATCATTGTTAAACACATAGGACTCAGGCAAAGTTGTTCCAGCAAGGCGAAGTACACCAGCAGTACAAACAGTACGGCCGTACAGCCAGAAGCTATAAGGCTTTAGGGCAATTTTACGTAAGTCTTACTATGAAAAGCTTTTCACAATCAGGATAGCACGCTTCTTTTCAAATGAGCAAACGCCGGTACTTCCAATCAGCTTTTGCTCATGATTACTCATCAAAAGAGGCCAGACCAATTTGCGGCGTCATAAGGACGTCATAAGGGCGTCATTGCAGTCGGCCCAGGCAGCAAACATCCTGACAGCCTGATCAAGCCCGGCGCGCCACCGGCATACCGCCGGATACCTTGCACAAGTGCTCAACCAGTTTCCGGTGATCAGGCAAGTCATTCATGGCATGCTGGGACATCTGCGCGATCATCTGGAACTCTTTAGCGGCTTCTTCAAAACGCGGGTAGGCAAATTGATTGATGCCCATGTCGGTCTGGAATTCCATCCCGTACAGGACAAACTGCCAGCTGGATGGTGGATACATTTCCAGGTCAGTCACGAAATCCATGCGATTGGGCGGACGGCAACGCCACATTGCCATTCTCTGCTGCAGACTTTCGGGGATGGTGGAAGGGTCAACATTGTCGCGCCAGAATGCACTGTCCTTGCGCTGCGTCAGGCAGTAATGCATTTTGACGAAATCGATAATGCGTTCATAACGTTCCTTCATATGCTGGTTAAACTGGGTGGCAACCGGTGCCAGTTCACCATTGAATGGGAACAGATAAGTCAGCAGATAGGCGGCCGTTTCTATCAGGCCGATGCCGGATGACTCCAGCGGTTCCAGAAAGCCGCCGGACAAACCAATCGCCACGCAGTTCTTGACCCATTGTGTTTCGCGGTAGCCCACATTCAGTTTCAGCAACCTGGCAGACATGCCATCTGATGCCGGGCCTATGTAATTGCGCAAGACCTGCTCTGCCCGTGCTTCATCCGTGTGGCGGCTGGAATACACATAGCCTATGCCGCGTCTTTGCTGCAAGCCTATGTCCCAGGTCCAGCCGGCCTCATGCGCAGTGGAAATGGTGTAGGAAGGGATGGGTGTATCTGGCTGTGCATACGGTACCTGCATGGCCACGGCACGGTCCACAAACAGCACGTCATTCATGTTGCGGAAAGGGGAACCCAGTGCTTCGCCTATCAGGGCAGCACGAAAACCGGTGCAGTCTACATACAGGTCAGCAGTAAGTGCCAGCCCTTCTTTGGTATGCACGGCGGCAATGGCACCGTCATCATCAAGTTGCACATGTTCGACCGTTGCCAGCACCTGTTGCACACCCAATGATTTGCCATGCTCGCATAAGAGGGTCGCCAGTTTGCCGGCATCAAAGTGATAGGCGTAATTCATGGGGCCCAGAAAATCCTTGTCGTCGAAACGCTTGGGGCCGCGATGCGCATCGGCAATGCGCTTTTGCATGCTGACCGCATCGGCAAACTGACGACGTGCCTTGCCAGAACCGGCAGCACCGAGCAACCAGTAAGGCAATAATTCCGGCCCACCCTGGCGCTGGCTGGGATGGCTGAAGGGATGGAAATAATGTGCATCCCCTTCTGCACCAGCAGGTCTTACCCAGTCGGTAAATTGTATGCCTTGCTTGAATGTGGCATTACATTCGCGAATGAAACGCGCCTCGTCAATGCCTATGGCGGCCAGGGTGCCGCGTATGGAGGGAAAGCTGCCCTCTCCTACACCGATGATGCCTATCTCTTTGGATTCCACCAGGGTAATGCTGATGCCATCCGGGGATGCACCTGCTTTTTTAGCGAGAGAAAGATTGCTGGCCAAAAAACATGCGGTCAACCAACCAGCAGTTCCACCGCCCACAATCAAAATATTCCTGATATTTGATACTGGTTTCATTCAAAGTCTCCTGTTTCTGGAACTCATTTCATGAATAGAAGCAAGTTCTCCTGTTTTTATATGCGCCTGTTGCAAAATTCACACGGCTTTGCTGTAACACCTTACGCGACTGACACGCCATCCAGATCTGCAATCATCTATGAGAGAAGTTGAGCCAAATCCGTGCTGCGCTACCTTCTGGCATTTAATATTACAACATTTTGAAAACGTTACCATTTTATATTTGACACAGAATTCCCTTTCTATGTAATATGAAAACGGTTTCAAAACAAGAAATCGCAAAACATATATAAGAAAACGTTTTCACATAAAGACGTAATGGTTTAATAAGCCAATAAATCTAACCGTGTAACAGGAGACATATGAAAATCAGCACATTCGTGCCGCGGAAAGCCGCGTGCACTCCCATCCAGCTCGCCATTTTTTCCCTGCTCGCCAGCATGGGCAGCGTTCAGGCACAAGAACAAACTTCCGCTCAAGCCCAGGCAAAAGCCGCCAAAGAAAGCGCCACCATTTCTGAAGTGATTGTGACCGGTACCAAACGTGCCACGTCATTGCAGCGCACACCAGTGGCCATCACCGCCATCAACGCCGAAACACTGGAAGATGCACACGTACAAACCGTCCAGGACGTCGTCAACCTGGTGCCTGGTTTCCAGGCCACCGGCCAGGGTGACCATGGCGTCATCACCATGACCATGCGCGGCATTGGTAACGATAGCGCCAAAACAGAATACGCCGACCCTGAAGTCGCCTTGTTCATCGACGGTATTTATGCACCTCGTCCTGAAGGTGCGACTTCCCTGCTGTTTGATCTGGAAGGCATAGAAGTTCTGCGTGGCCCACAAGGTACCTTGTGGGGTCGCAATGCCACAGTGGGTGCGGTCAATATGCAAACGGCCAAGGCCAAGATCGGTGACAGTTCCGGCAATTTTGAAGGTGGTGTAGGCAGCTACAACCGCATTGGTACACGCGGCGCCTTCAACGTACCGGTCAGCAGTGAATTCGCTTTGCGCTTTGCCTTCGTCCATGAAAAACATGATGGCTATGTCGATTTCCAGACACCGCCTACCCTGTCCCTTGACAGCCAGAAAGCAGCATTTGCCACTTACCTTAAAAACGGTGGCACTGTCGTACCATTCCAGCCTATCAACTACGCGCTGTTTACACAGGACGGACCTAAATACAGTGCGCAGGATCAAAGCGCCGCCCGTATCAGCATGTTGTGGAAACCGAATGCTGCTACAAAGATAGACCTGTCCTATGAAAAATTCGTGGACCGTGGCACGCCATCGATGAACCTGCTGCAAAATCCGCGCGCAGGACAAAGCCAGTGGTCAGCGCTGATTGATACCGCGCCTTTCCTGAAACGTGACACCGATTCCATTCGCGGCAGAATCGAATACGCCATCGACAAGTCCATGCAACTGACTTACATCGGCGGTTATTCCAAGTTCAGTGGTTCTTCCCGTTTCGACCAGGATGGTGGCGCCACCTTGCCAACCAGTTTCACTACTGGCGGCAACATGCAGGCCAACAATACAGTCTCATCCAATTACAAAAACTTCAGCCATGAAGTCGAGCTGCAATCCATAGGTGCGCGTGATATCGACTGGCAACTGGGTTTGTATTATGGTTCTGAAACCAATGATATCCGTTTTGATATTCCTATCCTGAACGCTACCTATCAAGGCACAGTGGGCTGGCAGGGTTCCTTTATCCAGCCAAAAGAAACAGTGGAAACTGCTGCGGCTTTTGGTCAGGCAACCTGGAATGCCAGCAGTGACACCCATATCACTGGCGGTCTGCGTTTCACCTCTGACAAACGGACTAACGTCGGTGGTCGCGGCTACGGCTTTTCCAATAAACCGGAACTGAGCCAGTCTGCCATTACCCCGAATGTGGATCCGGCTTCGGCGACATCCAACTTTGCCGCCTATTCGTTCAATGATGGCAGCTACAGCGGCAGCAAGATGACAGGCCTGTTGCGCATCTCGCATGATATCGACAAAGACAACATGATCTATGGCAGCATCTCTACCGGCTATAAATCGGGCGGTCTGCAAGATGGTGGTAAAACCTACGGTCCTGAAACACTGACCAACTTTGAAGTCGGTACCAAGAGCACCCTGCTGGGTGGCACAGTCAGGCTGAACAATGCACTGTACTATGGCAAGTTCAAGGACTTCCAGTTCAGCGCACCAGTCACGGCACCTGATGGCACTCGTGGTCTGCAAACATCGAATGCTGACGGCGCTACTGTGTACGGTTTTGAATCCGAGCTGGCCGCCAAGCTGAGCAAAGACGACAAGCTGCAAATCACCATTGCCATTGCCAAGGCAACGCTGGGTAATTTGATTGGTGGTTCGAACGACTATGCCCTGCCAGCCTGCAAGATCCCTGGTATCAGCAACTGTCTGGACGTGTCAGGCAACACCATGCCACATACACCAAAGTTTTCTGCACAGGTCATGTATCAGCATACCTTTCATCTGAATGAAGGCACATTGACACCACGTCTGAGTCTGCATTACGAAACAGATACCTGGCTGAGTGTGTTCAACTATGGTGACGGCGACAAGCAGGAAGCCTATGCCCGTGCCGACCTCGGCATGCGTTATCAATCCACAGGCAAAACTGCCTGGTATGCTGATTTCTTTGTCCGCAATGTTACTGACAATAAAATCAAGACCAGTGCTTTGAATGCCAATGGACCATGGCAGGCACAATACCTGCCACCGCGTACAGTTGGTGTGAATGTTGGTATCGATTTCTAAATAAGCACCATCCATTCAGCGCAAGCAGATAAAACCCCCGGTTCACGCAAGTGACCGGGGGTTTTTGCATGGAAAGATGCATAGGCAATTGATCGAAATAACACTGGCGACTCCCGGATTATCTTTAGCGGAATTCAGCAAGGCACTCATGGCAGCAGACAGGGCACTGCAAACGACGCCATCGCCCTCGTGAAAAAGCGGTGGCGTACCTGAAAGCCAATGGCAAAGAGAAATCCTATATAGAACTCCTTTCATTAATAGGGGCGAGATGCGTTTGCCAAGGCGTCAGCCTTAGTTGCGCATGGTACACACCTTACGCCTTGCACGACATCTCAAATCATCTTGTTCGTACTCACCCCTATTTATAACCAACAGCAAGACTGTCCATGAGTGGGCAGACTATAAATGGCCCAATCTCAATACCAAGGAACTGGAAGCCAGGTCAACCGGCATTGAACGTGTCGGTGATGTACTGAAAGGTTGCGGGATATACAAATGAAAATGCCTGATCCGGCACACACCGGATCAGGCATAGTTAAGGCTGCTACCTTTGACTGATATGGCCTAAGCTGCAGTCTGTGAGCGAATGAAATTACGGTACCAGTAAGCACTTTCTTTCAGGGTGCGTTTTTGCGTGGCATAGTCAACATGCACCAGGCCAAAGCGCTTTTCATAGCCTGAATTCCATTCGAAATTGTCCAGCAGACTCCAGTAAAAATAACCCTGCACATTGACCCCGCCCGCAATCGCGGCCTGCACGGCTTCCAGATGCCATTGCACATAGTTGATGCGCGCCTGGTCATTGATTTTTCCATCAACGATCTGATCGGCAACGGCCATTCCGTTTTCAGTGATATAAACCGCCGGCAAGTCTGGATATTCTGCCTTTAACTGCAGCAAAAGATCGGTCAGACCGGAAGGATAAATCTCCCAACCCATGTCGGAGAAGCCCAGTTTTCCCTCTGGCTGCCGGGGTGGATTTTCGGTACTGACAAAGGCACGGAAATAATAATTCACTCCCAGAAAATCCAGTGGCTGGCGGATAATCTGCATATCTTCCGGATGCACCTGGAATTGCGCCATGTCCATACGGTCCAGCGCTTTCTGCGGATAACGTCCCTTGAATATCGGGTCCATGAACCATTGCACCGAACGTGCATATTCCCATTCAGCGGCAGCAATATCTTCCGCACTGTCGGTGGCTGGTGTGGCTGGCCACTGATTCAGAACGATGCCAAGGCGCGCCGGACTGTTCACTGCACGCATGGCTTGCATGGCCAGGCCATGCGACAACAACAGATGATGGGATACCTGCAAGGCCTGCACGGTATCGGCAACCCCTGGCGCAAACTGGGCATTGCCATAGCCAAGATTGGCCGTACACCACGGCTCATTATGCGTTGCAATGGTAGCCACACGCTTGCCAAAACGCCGCGCCACTTCGGCAGCATATTCGGCAAAGCGCAGCGTGGTTTCGCGGTTCAGCCAGCCACCTTTGTCCTGCAAGCCTTGTGGCAGATCCCAATGATACAGAGTGATATGGGCCTTGATGTTTTTTTCTTCCAGCTTGCCCAACAGGTTTGAATAGAAATCAAAACCTGCTTCGTTCCAGGCTCCGTATCCCAATGGCTGCACCCGTGACCAGGAAATGGAGAACCGGTAGGAATCTACCGCCAACGAGGCAATGATGTCCACATCTTCGGCGTAGCGATGATAGTGATCGCAGGCCACGTCACCGGTGCTGCCGTCAATGACCTTGCCTGGCGTATGGGTAAACGTGTCCCAGATGGATGGGCCGCGCCCATCGGCAGCTGCGCCGCCTTCAATCTGATAGGCGCTGGTAGCCACGCCCCAGGTAAAAGCCGGTGAAAACACAAGTGATGCTGACGAATTATTCATAGTATTCATTTGTAGGGTTGGATTAATCCGGATGCCAGCCTATAGACCGTACTCCGGTTTTATTTATTATTCTCAGGAAGTGCTGCATAGCGGCGACCTGGCAAGTCAACCACCCTGCCCTCCTGCGCCTGCTTTATGAAAGAATTCCTGGTGCCATCTGCATGCATGCTGCGCATGGGCGTCAGTGCATGGCAAATGACCAAACCACTCAAACTGAAAACGTTTTCAATTTACTACAAAAAATATGGCCTCTACTTCCAGGCCATATCAACCATGTACGCAAACGACAGCCAAGTCAGCGTAAACAGCAAAGAAATTGAAAACGTTTTCAAGTTAAACGGAATTTATCACCCGCTTTGTGCCGTGTCAACAATCCGTCTGGGTAAAATCTGTTAAAGAAGAATAGAAAAAGAATAGTGCAGATGAATTGGCGTGCAAATAGTGAAAACAATTTCACGCTTCTGATCCATAAATACCTGATTTCACACCTAAGCACAGTGCCAATCAACCGGCATACAACAATATGCAATGAGGTATAAAACCCGGCTGCAAGCCTGTTTGTCATTCACACACAAGGGTTTTCTTTACCTCAGGAAGGTGTCTGCATACCTGCTTCTGATGAACAAAAGTTTTTAATTCTCAAATTTCGTGCTATTCTTTTTCTTGAAAAGGTTTTCAAGGCATGATTATTGAAAACTTTTCATAAGAAGCTGTTGCAACATAAAGATGGCATGCTGCCCCCAGATATCCGCTTAAATGGATCCCGCAGTGCCAGCTTGATTGTGCAAGGCAAATAATAAATATTACGAGACCAGCTATTCTTGGGTTGCCTGCTGAAGCAGTTTGCTGAGCCATATCAGGGCAGACAGCTACAGCACAACCGCCCGGTGTCAAGCCAGGCAAAGCGTAGCGCCACCCTAGCCGCCACTATGATTACACAGACAGAAGTCCATCTGCGTGCAGCACCAGGAAAGCCCTCCCCGCTGTTCTGGGTACCCACCACGTATTTCACCATGGCACTGACGTATATGACGCTGACCAGCGTCACCGCCATCATGTTTAAAAATCTGGGCATGGATAATGGCCAGGCTGCCGAATATGCCAGCTACCTCATCCTGGCCTATACCATCAAGCCGCTGTTTGCTTCTTTTGTCGAGATGTACAAGACCAAGAAATTCTTTGTCATCTGTACCGAGCTGGCCATCGCCGCCGGCTTTGTCGGTGTGGCACTGGTTATGTCACTGCCTAGCTACATGATGATCATGATGCTGCTGTTCTGGCTGATTTCATTCCTGGGTGCAACCCAGGATATTGCTGCCGACGGCGTATATGTCACCTCGCTGGACGGCAAAACGCAATCCCTGTACTGCGGCATACAAAGCCTGAGCTGGAATATCGGTCCTATCGTCGCCGCTGGCGGTCTGGTGTACCTGAGCGGCAAACTGCATACTGATTTCTTCCATCATGATCCCAAGGTATTTGGTGCTGAATGGATGGATTCCTGGCGCATCATTTTTCTCATCGTGGCAGGGATTACCGCATTGATGGCGTTCTGGCACATGCGTACCATGCCGGATGGTGCCAAGGCAGAAAATACCCCTGCCAGCATCGGCGATGCAGTGTATATCTTGCGCGATTCTTTCGTCACCTTCTTCCAGAAACGTGATGTCTGGCTGATGGTGGCATTTGCCTTCCTGTTTCGCCTGAGTATAGGCTTTCTTGAAAAAATCGGCCCTTTCTTCATGGTTGATCCGGTTGCCAAAGGCGGACTGGGTCTGTCGAATGAATCACTGGGCCTGATCTATGGCACGTATGGCCTGGTTGCGGTACTGCTGGGTTCCTTGCTGGGTGGCGTGTTCGTCGCAAAACGTGGCTTGAAACCCAGCCTGTTCCTGCTGTGCTGTGCAGTCAACATACCGAATGCTACCTTCCTGCTGATGAGTATCTTCCAGCCGGAAAGCCAGCTATTGATTACCGCCGGTGTGGCCATCGAAAAATTCTTCTTTGGTTTCGGCTCTGTCGGCTTCATGATTTACCTGATGCAGCAACTGGCCCCGGGCAAATACACAACCACCCACTATGCCTTCGGCACCGGCCTGATGGGACTGTGCATGATGGTAACCGGTGTCATCAGCGGCCATCTGCAGCAATTGCTGGGCTATACCAATTATTTTGTGTTCGTCATGCTGGCAACCGTACCTTCTTTCGCAGTCTGCTGGTTTGCCCCTTTTCACCATAAGGAAGACCAGGTCACATCCGCATAAGAACGACAGTAGTATCAGAAGTTTATACAGGTTTATAATAAAAGAAGAGCGGCTCGTCCCAACCGGGCACGTTTTAACGTATCACAGTCCCCCACTTTTGATGCCGCCTTCGGGCGGCATTTATATTTTCTGCCTTCCGCTTTTTTCTTCATGGCGCTGCCCTGTTTTCTGGCTTTCAGCAGGATTTGGCACAAAGACTATACTGAAACCCTGACAGGTCACTGGAATTCGTTTTTCGTATAAGCATAGTTGCAAAAATTCCTTAGCCCGGGAAGCAGACATGGCTAGCATGACTGCCTCTTTAACAAAAGCGTAACAAGATGCGCGGCATGATCTGCCATTGCAGGCTTGGAGAAAAAATGACCCATCCAACTAATCCCGCAGTACTTGCGTTGATTGGCAATACACCTCTGGTAAAGCTTACCCGCCTAGATACCGGACCGTGTGAATTGTTTCTGAAACTGGAATCGCAAAACCCAGGCGGTTCCATCAAGGACCGTATCGGCCTGGCCATGATAGATGCAGCAGAAGCCGATGGCAGGCTACAGGCAGGGGGTACCGTGGTTGAGGCAACCGCTGGCAATACCGGCCTGGGTCTGGCGCTGGTGGCGCGTGCCAAAGGCTATCGCGTGGTGCTAGTGGTACCCGATAAAATGTCCACCGAAAAGATACTGCACCTGCGCGCCATGGGGGCAGAAGTACGCATTACCCGCTCCGACGTCGGCAAGGGCCATCCCGAGTATTACCAGGATTATGCGGCCCGTATTGCCAAAGAAATCCCCGGCTCTTTCTTTGCCGACCAGTTCAACAACCCGGCCAACCCCTATGCGCATGAAACCACGACAGGCCCCGAAATCTGGGAACAGACCGGTCATGATGTCGATACGATCGTGGTAGGCGTCGGCTCTGCCGGCACGGTCACGGGGCTGACGCGCTTCTTCCGCCAGGCGCAGCCAGAACTGGAATTTGTCCTTGCAGACCCTAAAGGGTCCATCCTGGCAGAATATATAGACACCGGCCACGTCAATGAAGTCAGCGGTTCATGGGCAGTGGAAGGCATAGGCGAAGATTTCATTCCGGCGATTGCCGACCTGACGGCAGTCAAGCATGCCTACACCATTGATGACACCGAAAGTTTTGGGACTGCGCGTGAACTGCTGCGTGCCGAAGGCATACTGGCAGGCTCGTCCACCGGCACCTTGCTGGCAGCGGCCTTGCACTATTGCCGTGCCCAGACCACACCGAAACGTGTAGTCACCTTTGTCTGCGACACCGGGACACGTTATCTGTCCAAGGTGTATAACGATAACTGGATGATAGACAAGGGGCTTTTGAAACGTCAGATGTATGGCGACCTGCGTGACATCATAGGCCGCCGCTTTGATGATGGCGGCGTCATCAGCGTTGATAGCAGCGATACGCTGATGGTGGCTTTCAACCGCATGCGCAGCGCCGATATCTCGCAATTGCCGGTCATCCATCATGGCGAGATCATCGGCATCATCGATGAATCAGATGTATTGCTGAAAGTGTCGGCTGACGCCACCCTGTTCACCAGCCCGGTGCAAGATACCATGACCAGCCAGATTGAAACCCTGAGCCCGCATGCTGGCATAGCCGCATTGCGTGCCACGCTGAATCGTGGACTAGTCGCCATCATCGCATCCGATCAACATTTTCACGGCCTGATTACCCGTTTCGATCTTCTTAACCATTTACGCAGGACACTCTCATGAGCTATCCCGAATACAAGAAACCTGAACATCAGCAAGCCTTTGGCACACGTGTCATCCATGCCGGACAATTCCCGGACCCGACTACCGGCGCCATCATGCCGCCCATTTATGCCACTTCCACCTACGTACAGGACAGCCCTGGCGTGCACAAGGGGCTGGATTATGGGCGCTCACACAATCCTACCCGCTGGGCACTGGAACGTGCCGTGGCCGATCTGGAAGGCGGCGCCCAGGCATTCGCCTTTGCATCAGGCCTGGCAGCCATCGCCACCGTGCTGGAAATCGCCGACAGTGGTGCGCACATCGTTGCTGGCGATGACATGTATGGCGGCAGTTATCGCCTGTTTGAACGTGTGCGCAGACGCAGCGCCGGCCTGGATTTCACTTACGTGGACATGACCAAACCGGAAGCCTTGCTGGCTGCACTAAGGCCAGACACCAAAATGGTGTGGGTGGAAACACCGACCAACCCCATGCTGAAACTGGCCGACTTGCGCCGCATTGCTGCCATCTGCCGTGAACGCGGCATCATTGCAGTGGCCGACAATACTTTTGCCAGCCCGCGTGTACAACGTCCGCTGGAACTGGGTTTTGATATTGTCGTGCATTCCATGACCAAATACCTGAACGGCCATTCTGACATCATCGGCGGTATTGCCATCGTCGGTGGCGAAGCACATCAGGCTGAATGGCGCGAGCGTCTGGGCTTTCTGCAAAATTCTGTCGGTGCGATAGCCAGCCCCTTCGACAGCTTCCTCGCTCTGCGCGGCATCAAGACGCTGAATATCCGTGTCGAAAGACATAATGCCAACGGACTGGACCTGGCACAGTGGCTGGAACAGCAGCCCAAGGTCAGAAAAGTGTATTACCCCGGCCTTGCCAGTCATCCGCAGCATGAACTGGCGAAGCAGCAAATGGATGGTTTTGGCGGCATCATTTCCGTCGAGCTTGATACCGATCTGGCAGGCGCCCGCCGCTTCCTGGAACGCTGCGAAGTCTTTGCGCTGGCAGAAAGTCTGGGCGGTGTAGAAAGCCTGATCGAACACCCGGCCATCATGACGCATGCCACCATCCCTGCGGAGCAAAGGGCGATACTGGGGATCACTGATTCTTTCGTACGCCTGTCCGTTGGCATAGAAGATGTGGAAGATCTGCGCCACGATTTGCAACAGGCGCTGAATGCCATCTAGATAGCCAGAACTCATTTCATCAGTAGGGATGAGATGGGTTCCAGATAACTGACAAAAAAAACAGGGGGTGTACTTCTATCAGTACACCCCCTGTTTTTTACCTCGTCTTGTCTTACCTTACCTTGTCTTTACTCCACGCACTATTTCAGCAACTTGATATTGCGCCATGGACGCGGGTCCTTGTCGACGATGGCACTGAACTGTGCTGGCGGAGGTGCGGCAATACCCGCTACACCATTGACCCCAAGGGTTGGGCAGGCACCGGTGCTGGCATAAGTCAGCGCAGCAGACAAACGATATTCGCTGACATTGCCCAACTCATGATTCAAGTCATCCGGTACATAACACGCCGGCGTGAAGCCATTGGTGTAATCACCTTTGGCCAGTGCATTCACACCCGCAAACTGAATCGCAAAATACGCCGTGTTGCAGTTATTGGTCTGGATAAAACCATAGGGCTTGCCGCAAGTCGTATCACCGATCAGTATCACTTTCATGAAAGGCGTCAGGCCATTGATGATGGATTCGCTGGCTGAGCAGGTATTGCTGCCGGTAATCACAAACACACGTGGCAAGTTCAGCGTCGGCAGGAAGCGGTTATTCGAATCCGTGTCATAAAAATAGGACACATTATCAGCCGTCATGTCGGCATGCTTGTCATTGAACTGCAGTTGTTCAAATATCTTGTTGGTAACTTTGCTGCCACCTATCATGGCCGACAGTTCATTGGCTATATACAGATAGCCACCACCGTTATAGCGCAGGTCCAGCACCAGATCATCAATCCCGCTTTGCTGGAACTTGCGTATGCTGCTGACCAGAGGTGATTCCGCCGTGCGGATATGGTCGGTAAACACCATATAGCCTATCTTCTTGCCATTGACGTTCAACACCTGATTTTGCAACACCGGCGTGGTCGTCACCGTCACTGCTGTCATGGTCACGGCACGGCTGGCACTGCTGCCGTCCTGCACCTGAAAGTTATGGGATTCGGACTTGGACGGGTACAGGGCATTGTATTGCGCATCATTGATGTACGAACCCAGCGCAGCATTATCGACGCTGACCAGCGTGGTACCCCGTTTGATCTGCGCCTGATCAGCAGGTGACCCGGGCTGTACATAACGCACGCGTATCTTGCTGCCTTCACGCACCAGGCTATAGCCGTAGCTGACATCTTCACCCGACTGGAAATAACTGTCTATGCTGCCCTGTTCAGAAGTAAAACTGAACCTGTCCTTGGATCTGACCAGCAATGCCGTGAAATAATCTTCTGCCGTACTGTACTGCGCAGGCGGCACATCAATAATGTCGCGATACCACAAATACACATCATCCAGATGTGAACGCACCCAGGATTTTTTACCGTCTACCGTACAGATATTCGCCAGACTCTCAGGTGTGGCCAGCGTACTGGCGAGGTTCAGGTTATTGTCCTTGACACCGATCAGATCAAGCGCAGCAGTGGTTGAGCTACTGGTAACAGCCGCCGCAATGGCCATGGTCTTGCTGATGTTGTCATCCAGGCTGTTGTAGTTCAAGCCCTGCTGTACCGCGAAATAATTGGCGACATTCAATTTATTATTGAGCAAAGCTGGCACCCAGCTCCAGGTCGGGTCATTCACGTAGGCACGTGCGGCGATCAGCATAGCCCTGACGATATGTCCCTTTGTAGTACCGGCAGTCAACTGGCTGGACCAGTAATCAATTTCAAGCACCGTCGGTGCCGTACTGCCACTTCTACCCAGCACATTTTTGTAAATGATGCGGATGAAGTCATCATTGCTCATGCCACTGGTATAACCGGTCAAAGCCGGTGACTGCAAGGCAACCAGATAAAAACTGTCTGCGATCTGGTCGTCCGACATGCCTGCCTTCATCTGGTCTATCCAGTAAGCCAGTCCATCCGCGTCCGGTACGCGGTTAAAGAAGGCGACATACAGGTCGATCAGAGAATTCAAACTGGTCGTGGAAATGGAATTGGCTTTGTCACCAACGCTCAGGTTCACATGAAAATCAGAAAACTGTATGGTTGTAATATTGCTGGCCAGTGTCACTGTTGTACCACCAGCCCGCGTATCACTGACGATAAAACCGCTGATGCCGGAATTCGTGACTTTGGTAATCGTGTAGTCCTGACGTTTGCCAGAAAATACCATGGTATCTGCACTGACAGGTGCTGCCTGCGCTGGCGGTGCAGCGGCGGGAGTAGCAGAATTAGCAGCAGTTTTACTGTCCTGGCCACCGCAGGCTGCCAATATCAGGGTCAGGGTAAGGACCGACAAGGCAGATAGCGCGTTACTTCTTTGCTTAAAGCTCAACATGTTGATTCCAGAATCGGGTTGCGTTTGATTATGAACAGTACTGCGAACACATTTTCTTAACAGGGGCTAAATACGCCCCGCATATATGGACCATGATAAATCCGGACCATGATAAAGTTTCATCATTGCTATTGCTCACCTGTAGCACCATTCTGCAACAGGCTTTAAACGAATTAAGTAAAATAGCGAAGCAAATTGAAACACATTGTTAAAAATTAATATTTCAGAATCATATCTCAAATTTTATGATTGCCAAGCATGACGACACGTTGCAGTTGGGCTAACCCCTCTAATCCTTTGTACTTGCATTATCACGACCATGAATGGGGTGTGCCCTGTCATGATGAACGACGTCTGTTTGAAATGCTGAACCTGGAAGGTGCGCAGGCCGGCCTGAGCTGGGAAACCATATTGAACAAGCGAGAAAATTACAGACAGGCATTTGACCAGTGGGATGCAAAAAAAATTGCCGTCTATGGCCCGGACAAAGTCGCAGAATTACTGGCCAACCCCGGCATCGTCAGAAACCGTCTGAAAGTCGCTGCGGCAATCACCAATGCACAGGCCTATCTGCGCCTGTGTGAAGAAGTTGGCGGGCTCGATGCTTACCTGTGGGGCCATATTGACGGCAAGCCGCTGCTTAACAATGGCGAACGCATCATCACGACAGCCCTGTCGGATCGCATTTCAAAAGACCTGGCGAAACGTGGTTTCAAATTCGTTGGCTCCACCATTATCTACGCCTATATGCAAGGTATAGGCATGGTCAACGACCATGCTGCAGATTGCGCATGGCGACAGCAGGCAGGTACACCCAAGGCTACTCGCAAGACGGTGGGGGGAAGTACAAAATAAGCCAGATCAGGTAAGCAGGTGCCGCCTGATTGCACCTGCACCTGTGGGTGCAAGATTCAAGCTTGCTGATTCAGGCGTCTCGATTCAGGCCTGTGTATTACTGTTGGGATGTTGTGCCAGTGATTGCAGAGGTCCCGGCGGTTGCGGGTTTTCCAACAGCTGCACCGGCACTTCCACGCGCACGGGCTTGCTATGCATGTTGGTGGCAGACAGGACATTGCTATCGACCTCGGGGCTGGCATTCCAGACCGGGTCATCGATACTTTCAAATACGCTTTTCAATTGCTTGCCCCAGGTATTGCGTATCATCTGGAAATACTGGTTCTTTTCATCGATGGTGACGAAATGGGTGATTGCCAGTTTATTGTCTTCATATACCAGCAAATCCAGCGGCAAACCAACAGACACATTGGAACGCAGTGTCGAATCCATGGAAATCAGTGCGCATTTTGCGGCTTCATCCAGCGGCGTGGTGGGGGTAACCACACGGTCTATGATGGGCTTGCCGTACTTGGCTTCGCCAATCTGGAAATAGGTGTTTTCATTATGCGATTCAATGAAATTACCGGCGGAATAAATCTGGAACAGGCGGCAGCGCTCACCCTTGATCTGTCCACCGAAAATCAGGCTGACATTAAAATCGATACCGAATTCGGACAAAGCCTGGGCATCGCGATGATGCACCATACGTACCGCCTCACCGACGATGCGGGCGGCTTCATACATATTCGGGGCGGTCCAGATGGTATTACCTTTGCCATCTATATGTTCGGAAACAAGTTGTCGTATCGATTGCGAGATCGACAGATTACCAGCGCTCATCAGCACCATGGTGCGATCGCCCGGGTTTTCAAATACCGACATTTTACGGAAAGTGCCTACCTGATCCACGCCCGCATTGGTACGAGAATCAGAAAGAAACACCAGGCCGGCGTCAAGCCGCATGCCAACACAGTAAGTCATAGAGCAAAGTCTTGGTGGAACGAAGTGGGGATTCTACCTTAATCCTGTCCCGGATAAAGCACCAGCATGTTGCAAAATGTGGCGCACATGCCTGCAAATGCGGGGTAAATCAGGAAAGGTTTCTGAATCAATTAAATTTTTTATATTGAATTGCTTATTGTATTGCTTATTGTATTGTCACATTGCATTTACATATTGTATTGATGCGATAGCACGCTCAACGCTGTGTCACAGCTACGTTGACACTCATGGTCTCCAGCCCGCCGCCGCGCCTGACACCACGCACCGGAGCCGCCGAATCATAATCGCGACCGATAGCCAAACGGCAATAGGTATCGGTCATCAAGCGGGCGTGAGTCACATCCACACTGACCCAGCCGGTGTAATCTGCATCTTCCACCCAGGCATCGACCCAGGCATGGCTCTCGGCATGATTAGTCGATTCCGGATCAATATAGCCAGACACATAACGGGCCGGAATGCCGCGCGCATGGCAACAAGCCAGAAACAGGTGGGCATGGTCCTGGCAAACCCCGCGTCCCAATTGCAAGGCATCGCTGGCACTGGTAGTGACAATGGTTGCACCAGTCTGGTACTCGACCGCACCACGAATGTGCGCCGCCAGATTAAGCATTGCACCAGTTGTGGTCTTGCCCTGATCGGGTAAATGGCTACCAGCAAAATCAAGAATGGAAGCAACCGGCTCGGTCAGGCGGGTAGGTACGGTAAATACCAGTGGTGAAAAGGTGTCCTGATCAGTAATCCTGCCCTGATACGGCATGGCCAGTTCAACCACACCTTCAGCAATGATGGATACCTCATGATGCAGGCCAGTGATGGTCAGCGTGTGTGAAGGATTGCCATACGCATCAATATACGCATGGCGCTGCCCGGCCGTCCTGATCTGCCAGGACATCGCATGCTGGTGTTGCTCGGCACGCGGTGTCAGCCGTAGCTGCTGTATGGTATAGGTCAGCGGTGCAGAGTAATGGTAAATGGTCTCGTGACGAATGATAAGTTGCATGATTTTCCAGGTGATCTTAAGCTGCCAGCGGAACCAGGAAGTCGCGGCTGACACGATTACCCAGCTCAAAGATGTTTTCCAGGAATGTGGTCAGGGTATCATGCAGGCCGGCAGCAAGGATTTCTTCTATGTGAGCAAATTTCAGTTCTGCATGCAATTTACCGGCAAAACGCTCGGTATCAGCAGACACGTCATTGCGCACTTCACGCAGGTTGGCGACCACTTCATCCATGCAGGCCAGCAGCGAACGCGGCATATCACCACGCAACATCAATAATTCAGCCACCCGTTCAGGGGTGATGACATCGCGATACACCTTGCGGTATATTTCAAAGCCCGATACCGAGCGCAACAGCGCGGCCCAGTAATAGAACTCTCTTTGCAGGCTGTCATTGCCACGCTGGCTTTCTTTCGCACCATGGAATTTCACATCCAGTATGCGCGCCGTATTGTCAGCACGCTCAATGAAGGTACCAAGACGAATGAAGTGCACGGCTTCATCTTTGAGCATGGTACCCAGGGTGACGCCACGTGACAGATGGGAGCGGTATTTGACCCATTCAAAAAACTGGCTGGGATCATTTTCCAGCACATGGTCAGACAATCTTTCCTGCATGTCCAGCCAGGTGGCATTCTGGGTTTCCCACACTTCAGTGGTCAGGGTACCGCGTACGGCACGGGCATTTTCGCGCGCTTCTTTCAGGCAGGAGGCAATCGATGACGGATTCATGGGGTCTTTCACCATGAAATCGAGCACATCTTTTTTGGTCAGTATCCCATACTGATGGTCAAAGGCAGACTGCAATTCAGAGATACCGAGCATGGCGCGCCAGCCCCGTTCTGCATCTTCTGCCGACTGCGGCAACATTGATGTCTGGATATTGACATCCAGCATGCGTGCGGTATTTTCAGCGCGTTCGGTATAACGCGCCATCCAGAACAAGTGATCGGCAGTGCGGCTTAACATGGTATTTTTCCTCAATCTTCAAAACCTGTTGCAACATTCAATGGCAACCCGGCATTTATGCACAAGGCTGCGAAGGTGCATGAGGCGATTAATTTTCCAGTATCCAGGTATCCTTGGTACCGCCCCCCTGTGAAGAATTCACTACCAGTGAACCTTCCTGCAGGGCGACGCGGGTCAGACCACCCGGCACCATGGAGATATGCTTGCCCGACAAGACAAAAGGACGCAAATCAATATGTCGCGGAGCGATGCCGTTTTCTACAAAGGTCGGGCAGGATGACAATGCCAGCGTAGGCTGGGCGATATATCCGTCCGGCTTGGCCAGCAGGCGCTGACGAAAATCTTCTATCTGCTGCTTGCTGGATGCAGGCCCGACCAGCATGCCGTAACCGCCGGCGCCATGTACTTCCTTGACCACCAGTTCGGACAGGTTGGCCAGGGTGTAGGAAAGGTCTTCCGGTTTGCGGCACTGGAAAGTCGGAACATTATTCAATATCGCTTCTTCAGACAGGTAAAACTTGATCATGTCCGGGACAAAAGGATAGATGGACTTGTCATCTGCCACGCCGGTGCCGATGGCATTCGCCAGCGTGACCCTGCCAGCGCGATAGACTGACAGCAAGCCAGGGACACCTAGCGAAGAATCCGGGCGGAAGGCCAGCGGATCAAGAAAATCATCATCAATACGACGATAAATCACGTCGACCCGCTTGGGGCCCCGTGTCGTGCGCATGAAGACGGCATTGTCATTGACAAACAAATCCTGCCCTTCCACCAGTTCCACGCCCATTTGCTGCGCCAGGAAAGCATGTTCAAAATAGGCAGAGTTATACATGCCGGGGGTCATGACCACTACCGTAGGGTCATCCACCCCCATAGGTGCAACCGAGCGCAAATTGTCCAGCAACATATCGGGATAATGATCAACCGGGGCAATCTTGTTGCGGGCAAACAGCTCGGGGAAGAGGCGCATCATCATCTTGCGGTCTTCCAGCATATACGACACGCCGGAAGGTACGCGCAGATTATCTTCCAGCACATAAAACTCACCTTCACCGGCGCGCACGATATCCACACCGGCAATATGGGCATAAATATCGGAAGCGACCGAAATACCCTGCATTTCTGGCCGGTATTGGGCATTTTTGTAGATTTGTCCGGCAGGAATAATGCCTGCCTTGATGATTTTCTGGTCATGATAAATATCATGAATGAACATGTTCAGTGCCTGTACCCGCTGCACCAGGCCTTTTTGCAATTGCGCCCATTCATTCGCAGGAATGATCCTGGGAATAATGTCGAAGGGAATCAGGCGCTCGGTACCGGCATCGTCGCCATAGACGGCAAAGGTGATGCCAACACGACGGAAGCTGAGGTCGGCTTCAGCGCGCTTGCGCTGTAGCCTGTCGGCAGACTGCTGTGCCAGCCAGTTGCAAAATTCGCGATAGTGCTCGCGGGTGTGACTGTTGTTGCCGGGGTTGCCTGGCGTGCCTGCATATTCGGCCGCCATTTCATTGAAAAATTTTGCCATGTTCAAGTCTCGCGGTTACAGTACTACAACAGCATATCAAGAAACGTGCCAGTTCTTGTGCTGATTTGCAGTGAGCGAATTTTTCTCAGGCGGGTGTTGTTTGGCGAGCAAAACATGCTTGCCGGATGCAAGATGAAGGAGTATGCAGGGATATTGAGAAGAAACGCACAAGCTGGCTGGCAGCTTGCGTCGGTATGAACTACGTGGGTGTCGCTACTTAAAACCTGTTTACGATCTGTAGCGAGCGAGCGTCAGCGGGGTCAGGGTGACTAAGCGCAGCGCAAAATGCTCATGTACTCTAGTACATGAGCATTTTGAGCAGCACATGAGCCCCGCGTGGATTCCCATTGCGCTCGCGCAGTAAGATCGTGAACAGGTTTTTAAACTACGATAGTCTGATGCTCATCACCTGCACGTGCACGGATTTCACCAATACGGTACACGGTTTCACCGGCTGCGGCCAACTGGGCCAGGGCAGCGTCTGCCAGTTCAGCAGCAACAATCACCACCATGCCGATACCGCAGTTGAATACGCGATGCATTTCTGCATCAGCGACGCCGCCGTGCTGTTGCAGCCAGGTGAACAGCGGTGGCAATGTCCATGCGTCTTTGTGCAGGACGGCAGTCAGCTTGTCACCCAGTACACGCGGGACGTTTTCGACCAGGCCACCACCGGTGATGTGGGCCATGCCTTTGACTTCCAGCGATTCCATCAGGGCCAGCAGCGGTTTAACGTAGATACGGGTAGGAGCCATCAGGGCATCGCCCAGGCTGCGGCCATGGAAATCAGCACTCAGGTCTGGTTTGGCGACTTCGATGATCTTGCGCACCAGCGAAAAACCATTGGAATGGATGCCGGAAGAAGCCAGGCCCAAAATCACGTCACCTGGCTGGATTTTGCTGCCATCAATGATTTTCGACTTTTCTACGGCACCGACCGCAAAACCGGCCAGATCATATTCACCATCAGGATACATGGACGGCATTTCGGCGGTTTCACCACCGATCAGGGCGCAACCCGCCTGTTCGCAACCAAAGGCCACGCCCTTGATAACGTCAGTGGCGGTTGCCACGTCCAGCTTGCCGCAGGCAAAATAGTCGAGGAAGAACAGTGGTTCCGCCCCCTGCACCAGAATGTCATTGACACTCATGGCCACCAGGTCGATGCCCACGGTGTCATGCTTGTTGAGGTGGAAAGCCAGTTTCAGCTTGGTGCCCACGCCATCAGTGCCGGAAACCAGGACAGGTTCCTTGTATTTTTTGCTGACTTCAAACATGGCGCCAAAACCGCCTATGCCAGCCATGACACCTTCGCGCATTGTTCGTTTGGCAAAAGGTTTGATGGCGTCAACCAAGGCGTCGCCAGCGACCATATCGACACCAGCGTCGGCGTAAGAGAGAGAAACAGGGGTAGAAGTGCTCATGATATTCGGCAATAGGGGCAGGAGGCGGTAAAATAGAGAAATTGCCAGAAAAGTCCGGCAAAACCGCTATTTTAACAAATTGACCGCGAAAACTCTGTTTTTTGGGACCATGCAGCAAATTTGATAACATTTTGACTACTAACCAGCCATAAAAATGCCATTTTCTTTTACGTCGGAGCAAAAACAATCCATGCTGTGGCTGGCCCTGGCATTTGGCCTGCTGTTACTGCTGTCACTGCTGGGCCCGGTGCTGATGCCCTTCATCGTCGCCAGTATCCTGTCCTATGTGCTGACCCCCTGGGTGGACAAGCTGTGCGCCCTGCGCATACGCAAATTCAGCCTGCCGCGCTCGGTGGCGGCCACACTGATCATCGTAGTCCTGATTGCGGCAATACTGGCCATGGTCCTGATCATGGTACCTATCCTGCAAAAGGAAGTACCGCAATTCCAGGATCAGATTCCACGTTTCTTTGACAAGCTGGATCAGATGCTGGCTCCCATGTTGTCTGAATTTGGCATCAAGGTCCGTCTCGACAGCAATGGCATCAAGGCATTACTGACGGAACAGATGGCCAGCAGCGGTGATGTCATCGGTAAAGCCGTCCTGAATTCGATACGTGTTGGCGGCACTGCCCTGCTCGGTATGGTCGCCAATTTATTGCTGATCCCCATCGTACTGTTCTATCTGCTGATGGACTGGCATGTCCTGATCAAGCGCCTGAGTCATTTCATACCGCGCCGCTTTGTCAAACAAACCGCCAGTGCAGTCGCCGAAGTCGATGAATTGCTGGCGCAATACCTGCGCGGGCAAATCCTGGTGATGATCGTGCTGGCCGTGTATTACTCGGTCGCACTCAGCATTGCCCGTTTTGACCTGGCGCTGCCAGTCGGCATCATTACCGGCTTTCTGGTGTTTATCCCTTACCTGGGTTACGGACTGGGGCTGGTACTGGCGCTGATCGGTGCTATCCTGCAATTTGATGGCTTTAGTGGCCTGGTTTCTGTCGCCATCATTTATGGCATAGGCCAAATGCTGGAATCGTTTTATCTGACACCACGCCTGGTGGGTGAGCGCATAGGCTTGCATCCTCTGACCGTGATTTTTGCCTTGATGGCATTCGGGCAACTGTTTGGTTTTATCGGCATCCTGATTGCCCTGCCTGCTTCAGCCATCGTCTCGGTGGCCGTCAAGCACTTGCGTGTGTCTTACATGAATAGCTCTTTTTATCGTCAGACATGAGGCAATTATTACTGGATCTGGACGCGCAGAAATTGCCGTCCCTTGCCACCTTTGTGGTCGGGCAAAATGCTGAACTGGCGCAGTTGCTGGGCCTGTTTGCCCAGCGCATCACCAGCCAGTATGGCGAACGCTCGGTATATATCTGGGGCGAAGCCGGTGCCGGCAAGACCCATTTGCTGCATGCACTGGCGGATGATGCCTCGGCCCGCTACATCCCGGCTGATGCACCGGAAAGTGCCTTTGACTTCACCGAAGGTGTCAGCCTGTATCTGCTGGACGACTGTGACCAGTTGCCGCCGCTGAATCAGATCGCAGCCTTCAATCTGTTCAATGAAGCCCGTGCGCATGGCGGTTTTTTGGTCGGTGCCGGCAATCATCCGCCCATGATTTTGAATGTACGTGACGACTTGCGCACCCGTTTTGGCTGGGGCCTGATCTATCAGGTGCATGGCCTCACCGACGAAGACAAGATCGATGCCCTGGAACGTGCCGCCCACGCCCGCGGGATACAACTGTCGGCGGGCGTGTTACCCTATCTGATTACCCACTATCGGCGCGATATGAGTTATTTATCCGATATGCTTGATCAGCTGGACCATTATTCACTGGAAACCAAACGCCCTATTACCCTGCCGCTGCTGCGCGAACTGATGTTGCAGCAACAACCGGGCCCAGACTCTACACATGACTAGCATGCGCAATATCGCCTTATTTGATCTTGATCACACCCTGATCCCCATCGATTCTGATTTTGAATGGGGACAGTTCCTGTGCCGCACCGGTGCCGTCGATGCCGATGCATTTGCCCGTCGCAATGCCGATTTTTTTGCCCAATACCAGGCTGGCACGCTCGACCCGGTGGAATACCTGGAATTTGCCCTGGGTACGCTGGCACAATTCCCGCGCACCACGCTGGATGAACTGCATGCACAATTCATGCAGGAAGTCATACAGCCTGTCTTGTTGCCAGCAGCCTATGATTTGATCAAAAAGCATCAGGATCAGGATGATCTGATCGCCATCATTACCGCCACCAATCGCTTTGTTACCGCACCGATAGCAAAAGCCTTGGGGGTACAGCACCTGATGGCTGCCGAACCGGAACTGGATGCAGCAGGCAATATCACCGGCAAACTGCTGGGCGTGCCCAGTTCGGGTGCTGGCAAGATCGTGCATTTGCAGGACTGGCTGGCAAAGCAGGAAGTGACACCGCTAAGGCAACTCAGCGACTTTAACCATAGTTATTTTTACAGCGATTCGCAAAACGATATTCCGCTACTGGAACGCGTCAGCCACCCTGTCGCCACCAACCCCAATGAAAAACTGCGCGCCTATGCACAGACCAAGGGTTGGCCTCAACTTCACCTGTTTGACAAGCAATGATCAAGAAATTTATTCGCAAAATACTCGGCGTTAAAAACAAGAGCGATGTCGCCAGCGCCAACAGCAAGCCGACTGTGCTGGGTCCCAAAGACCACGGCATAGACCCGCAACTGGTGTCTGCGAATGCCATACGCATCACCCAGACCCTGCAAGAAAATGGCTTTAAAGCCTTTGTCGTCGGTGGTGCGGTACGTGATTTGCTGACCGGCGTCAAACCCAAGGACTTTGACATTGCCACCAATGCCACGCCGGAACAGGTGAAACGTCTGTTTCGTCGTGCCTTCATCATAGGCCGTCGCTTCCAGATCGTGCACGTGATGTTTGGCCAGGATCTGCTGGAAGTCACCACCTTCCGTGGCGCTGCCACCGATGGTGCCCCCAAGGATGAACATGGCCGCGTACTGCGCGACAATACCTTTGGTGAACAGCACGAAGATGCGGCGCGGCGCGACTTTACCGTCAACGCCATGTATTACGATCCGGCCACACAAACCGTGCTCGACTATCACGGCGGCATGAAGGACGTGAAAAAGAAAACCCTGCGCATCATCGGTGTGCCGGAAGCGCGTTATCGCGAAGACCCGGTGCGCATGCTGCGTGTCGTGCGTTTTGCCGCAAAACTGCAATTCAACATTGATGCGGCAACACGTGCACCGATCCCGGTGATGGCCCCGCTCATCAACAATGTGCCGGCAGCGCGCGTGTTTGATGAAATGCTGAAATTGCTGACCAGCGGCCATGCCATGGCCTGCCTGCAACAACTGCGCAAAGAAGGTCTGCATCATGGCCTGATGCCCTTGCTGGATGTCGTACTGGAACAGCCCCTGGGTGAAAAATTTGTCACCCTGGCACTGGCCAATACCGACCTGCGCGTACAGCAGGGCAAACCGGTGTCACCCGGCTTTTTGTTTGCGTCCCTGCTGTGGCATCAGGTCGTGGAAAAATGGGAAGCCTACAAGGCTGCCGGTGAATTCCCCATCCCCGCCCTGCACCTGGCGGCTGATGATGTACTGAATACCCAGACCGATGCCCTGGCAATACAGCGCAAGATAGGCTCCGACATGCGCGATATCTGGGCCATGCAACCACGCTTTGAAAAACGGGTCGGCAAGACGCCTTATAAAATGCTGGAACATCCACGCCTGCGTGCCGGTTACGATTTCCTGTTGTTACGTTGCGCATCAGGTGAAATTGATGCCGACCTGGGCGAATGGTGGACCGACTTTATTGATGGCGAAGCCGAAGAACGCGAGCGCCTGATCAATAGCAAACCCAAGGCCACCGCAGCCGAAGCCGGTGTCAAAAAACGCCGTCCACGCCGCCGTGCACCACGTAAAGCGGCTGCCGCTGCAGAATGAGCATGCAAGTTTTTATCGGCATAGGCGCCAATCTGGGTGATGCCAAAACCACCGTTGCACTGGCCATCGCAGCCCTGGCAAAAGCGCCGGATACTATCCTGGTGGCACAGTCTGCCCTGTTTGGCAGTGCGCCAGTCGATTCATCCGGCGACGATTATGTCAATGCCGTCTCCGAACTGAACACCCGCCTGAGCGCCACTGCCCTGCTGCAACATCTGCAAGCCATAGAACTGGCCCACGGACGCGAGCGTCCCTACCACAATGCGCCACGCACGCTGGATCTGGACCTGCTGTTGTATGGCGCAGAAAAAATCCAGACCGCCGAATTGCAGGTCCCACATCCACGCATGACAGAGCGGGCTTTTGTGCTACTGCCACTATTACAACTGGCCGCCGATATCCACATCCCCGGCAAAGGCCATGCGAAAGATTTCGTCGCCGCCGTCGCCGGTCAGCGCATCTACGAATTACCCCCCAACTGAACACGCCGCCAACATGTCATCAATATGCGGCATAGCCCAACGCGAGGTCCCATGCAAATCCCCATCATCGTCCAGACCACAGGCCTGCTGATACTCTCCAACGTCTTCATGACCGTCGCCTGGTATGGTCACCTGAAAAACTTTTCCACCAAAGCCTGGTGGATAGCCGCCCTCGCCAGCTGGGGCATCGCCCTGTTCGAATACCTGCTGCAAGTGCCCGCCAACAGAATCGGCTACACTACCTACAGCCTGGCACAACTAAAGATATTACAGGAAGCCCTGACCCTGATCGTCTTCGTTCCCTTCGCCATGTTTTACATGGGACAGCCATTCAAACTGGATTATGTGTGGGCCGGTTTGTGTCTGGTAGGCGCCGTGTATTTTATTTTTAGAAGCTGAATGAACACAGGTTTATCGAAGCGAGAAAAACGGTAAATAAGCTATGTTTTGAATTTGATTTTGCTTTTGAATTTGATTTTGTTTTTGAATTTGATTTTGCTTTTGAATTTGCAATTGTTTTTGACCTTGCCTTTGACTTTAATCCGCTTGGGACGTAGCAATTTGTGCATCACAGAAAATGGATCAGAAAGCTTCGTGTTTGAGCGAAGCGAGTTTCGAAGCTTTCCCATTTTTTGTGATGCACAAATTGTGCTGAAGCGCAGCGCAAGCACCCGAAGGGCAAGTCTGCGGTCGCCTTTCTTTGATTCCTTTCTTTGGCGAAGCAAAGAAAGGAATTCGGCCGCCGGGCCGAAACCCGGCCTGGTCAATCAGCGGCAATAGAATTTACCTACAAATAATAGAAAATAAAAGTAGCCAGAACTTACGAACAAATCGGAATTAAGAATAAAGAAAAATAACAATTAGAAGATGTAGGTGGAGACAAACATCGCTGTCAAACAAAAACCAAACGACAGCATCACCTCTGGAGAAAAAGAATGGCTGAATATTTGCAAGACCGTAAAGCAGTAAGCATTCCCGGCTTAATCAGCATGCGTGAGAAAGGTGAAAAAATCACCATGCTCACCTGCTACGACGCCAGTTTCGCATCCCTGATGGACCGCTGCGGTGTAGAAGTTTTACTCATTGGTGATTCCCTCGGCATGGTATGCCAGGGGCACGACTCCACCCTGCCGGTGACACTGCAGGATATCGCCTACCACACCGCCGCCGTCGCCCGTGGCAATCAAAAAGCCCTGGTGGTGGCCGACATGCCCTTTGGCAGCTACGCCACGCCGGAAGCTGCCTTCAACAGCGCTGTGCAACTGGTACAGGCCGGTGCGCAAATGGTCAAACTCGAAGGTGGTACCTGGTTGCTGCCGACCATCAAGTTTTTGACCGAGCGCTCCATACCCGTCTGCGCGCATCTGGGCCTGACACCACAATCCGTCCATCAATTAGGGGGCTACAAGGTACAGGGCAAGACCGATGCGTCGGCCAGCCTGCTCAAGGCAGAGGCGCTGGCAGTACAAGAGGCTGGTGCCACCATGATCGTGCTGGAAGCAATTCCCGCCAGCCTGGGCAAGGAAGTGACAGAGTCCCTGCATATCCCCACCATAGGCATAGGTGCCGGTGTCGATTGCGCTGGCCAGGTTCTGGTCATGCATGATTTGCTGGGCGTGTTCCCTGGCCGCAAAGCCCGTTTCGTGAAAAATTTCATGGAAGGCCAGACCAGCATTGATGCAGCCGTGCTGGCGTATGTGGCAGCTGTTAAAGATCAGTCTTTCCCAGCGCTGGAACACAGTTTCTAAGAACCTGTTTACGATCTGTGGCAAGCGTGCGTCAGCGGGGTCAGGGTAAACATGCACAGCACAAACCCCGCGTATTCGCACGCATAATTTTGGGCTGAATATTGACATTTTTTCAGTCTTGACATGCGTGATTACGTTACACTAATTACGCCTTGGTGCCCCTGTGTTAAATTTTAATTCTCAACGCCATACAAAACGATCTTTCAAAATAGAGATGAATTGATGAAAAAAGTACTCTTTCTCTGCGCGTTAATCGCCGGTTGTCAATCAGTGAGTCCGGTTGTGTCCATTGGTAAAGATTCCTACATGGTAGGTGCAAATGCGCGTGGAGGCCTTACCTCTGACGCAGAAGTCACTGCGCTTAGTGTGCGACGTGCAACAGAATGGTGTGAAGCTCAAGGCAAGCAAATGGAACTGACTAACTCAACCAATTCTGGGACACAAGGTTGGACACCTCAGCAGTCCCAAATTATGTTTAAATGCGTCCCTAAATAAGACCGGAAAGATGCGAATATCCCAGCGTATTCGCACACATTTTTCGTCAAAATATCTCACTCCCCCCACGCACGCGTAAACGCTAATAAGTTACTAAACCCCTTAGCCCGCGTAGGTACAAGCCCCGCGTGGGCTCCGGTTGCGCACACGCTTAAAATCGTAAACAGGTTCTAAAACAAAAACAGCCCGCAAGGCATCCGCCTGCGGACTGTTTTCATTCAATGGTCAGTGCTAATCCGCCAACACTGATTGCAAAGACACAGGGCGGCTGGCCTGGGTGTTCGGGAACAGCCACCAGCGCCTGCCGGTTTGCGGTTCGGCGATATCGACTTCTTCTCCCATTTGCGGCGTACTGATTCTCACGCCATGCTGCTGTGCCAGGGCAACAATGCGTTCAAACGGTTCAAACCAGCTATGCATGGACAAGTCAAACGTGCCGTTATGGATAGGCAACATGGTTTTGCCGCGCAAATCCAGATGTGCCTGCAAAGACTCTTCCGGTTGCATGTGGATGTCTGGCCACATCTTGTTATAGGCACCGGTTTCCATCAGAGTCAGGTCAAACGGACCATACTTGTCGCCTATCTCTTTAAAACCCTTGAAGTAGCCGGTGTCACCGCTAAAAAAGATTTTCAGGTCAGGTGCCATGATGGTCCAGGATGCCCACAGGGTCTGGTCACGGTCATGCAAGCCACGGCCAGAAAAATGCTGGGCTGGCGTCGCCACAAACTGGATATCGCCAACCTGGGTGCTTTGCCACCAGGCCAGTTGCTGGATTTTTTCACGGTCTATACCCCACTTGACCAAGCGCTCACCGACACCTGTTGGCGTCAGGAAATATTCGGTCTTCTTGGCCAGTTGCAAAATGGCGGAATAATCAAGATGGTCATAATGGTCGTGCGACAGAATCACACCCTTGATCGGTGGCAGATCAGCAATGCTGATGGGCGGTTGATGAAAACGCTTGGGGCCCATCCACTGAAAAGGCGAGGCACGCTCAGAAAACACCGGATCGGTCAGCCAGAATTCACCCTGCAATTTCAGCAACAAGGTCGAATGCCCAAGGCGGTACAGGCTATTGTCTGGCGCGTCCAGCAATTGCGCTGTCGTCAAATCAAATACAGGGATACTGCCGCTGGGTACGGTATCTTTGGGTTTATCGAAAAAGAACTTCCAGGCTATGCGCAGATTCTGTAAAAACCCAGGCTCACGCACCGGTGCCTGATTCACAAAGCCCGCGCCTGCTTCCTGCAGTGCAGTATTACGTATGCCCTCTGTGGGGCTGGAGTATGAAACATAAGCCATGGTGATCAACGCTCCTGTCAGTATGGTATGCCCTTGCAGGCACGAAATTCATTCAATTCGCCGAATCCGCTCAAGCTGGTTCTGATGCCTGTCGAATTATTACACTACACAGTGTAGTTTCTAAATCGGAGAAAGTATACTACTTAGTGTAAAATTCTTTCATAACGATGAATCGCTAAGATTAATATAATTACAATATGTCAAATCCCGTCCGCCAGACTGACCGCAAGCGCGAAGCCATATTGCAGGCTGCCATTCATGAATTTCGCCTGCACGGCTTTGAATCCACCAGCATGGACAAGATTGCTGCCACCGCTATCGTCTCCAAACGGACTGTGTATAACCACTTCCCCAGTAAAGACGATTTATTCGCCGCAATATTGTTGAAATTGTGGAAAAGTGCCGTTTCTCAGGATGATTTTCATTATCAGGGCGAAAAAAGCCTGCGTGAACAGCTTGAAACTTTCCTCGGTAACAAGATGCTCCTGATGTGTGATACCAATTTCATTGACCTCGCCCGTGTCGCCATCGCCGCCACCATCCACACTCCGGATCGCGCCAGAGATATGGTGGAACGCATGAACAACCGGGAAGAAGGTATCGTCGCCTGGATCAGAGCAGCACAGGCAGATGGCAAACTCAAGGCGGGCGACGCCATCCTTATGGGCGACATGTTGCAGGGCCAGCTCAAATCGATGGCCTTCTGGCCTCAGGTAGCCATCAGCCAGCCCGTGTTGGATATGGCACAGCAGAAGCAGTTGATCGAGTTGACGGCGGGATTGTTTTTGGGGTATTACGAACTTGTAGCTGACGCAACTTAAGCAAAGCTGCCATCAATGTAACCGTAACATTCGTAAAATATCAAAAATGAAAAAACTTCACTTGATCGCTACGTTTTTCTTCGTTTACTTATTTATTTTCTTTTTAGCAAATACCTTCATAGGTTCGCGTCCGCCTATGCCGTTTCTGCCATACGGTGCGGCAATGCTCACAGTTTTAGCTATCGCTGTCATTTCAGCGATTTCAGCGCACGTCGTCAAAACAGGGCAAGCTGCATTTCTTCGCGTGTTCACGTTTTGCTGTGTACTGTTCGCAATATATTTACTGGTACAGATATATATGTACCTCAGCCTCGGCGACAATATTTACTGGATACGCACCGCAGTCAATCTTCCACTCGTTTTTATGTGCTGGTACTCTGTTGTGCACCTGCCCAGGTTACGGGAAATTTTATTGAAAAAGCCAAATTTGCCGGACAATTGAATATCCCAATGCAAGCCAAGAGCCAACTCTGAATCAGGCATGCCTGATCTTAAGCTCATGGCAACACCATGGCTGCTGTCCAGCATAAAAGAAAACAACGCTTCAGAACTGCGCCTCCCTACCTGCTGAGGACAGTCTTCTTACCATCATTTCGGCGACGCATTTTCCTCCCCCGCATCACATCGTCATGTCACATCTCCATGTCACATCCCTGTCATCAAAATCTCGCATGATGAATAAATAGTCATGCAATTAAAATAATAATTAGCTTGCAATAAGTACTATCTGCATTAGGATGGTAAGGATTATTTTATTGACATGCATTGCGCCGGTAAATGATGCAAGCCAGGCGATAAAACCCCACCACTTGAAAGGATGGACATGGAACAGTATCAAGTCATTGCGAGTAATGACAAAGCGCTTTTCAGCCTGAAACTGCATCGTGGCGATGGCATGCTGTTACTGGGCATGAACTGGAAAACCGGCAAGCCACCTGTCGATTTTGTCGGCTTTGCGATTGAATATAAGGAGCCGGGTGGCCAGCAGTATTTTGCCATCAAGAACCGCCTGTCATTTACTGAAAAAGACGGCAACTTCAATCCGGAAAGCCTGTCCACCCGTCTGTCGCCGATACAGAAATTCCGCTGGATACATTTTCCGCGCAATGCCGATATGAAAGGCAGCTTCACCTACCGTGTCACCCCCGTATTCATGAGCCCGGCCAATGCACTAAGCTATGGCGAAGCGCAAGAAGCCAGCATCGTGCTGCAGAGGGAAACGTATGACGGGCAGTTGAATGTGGCCTATACACGTGGTTTCGTTTCGTCCCAGGCTTTTGTTGACCGTTACACTGCAGCCGCGATACCCACACTCTTGCCTGCCCAGGCAGATGACGGGCTGACATTCAAACCCACCAACCCCAAAGCAGAAGAAGCACTGGCCTGGATGGGATTTGAAGCCCGCAGTGCGATACTGGAAGTGCTGGACAATGCGATTGCAGACACCAGTGCCAAGGTCAGTGTGGCTGCGTATGACCTCAACGAACCTGGTGTGCTTGAAAGGCTGGAAAAACTGGGGAACCGCATGCGTGTCATCATCGATGACAGCGGCAGCCATGGAGAAGAACATTCAGCAGAATCTCAAGCCACCACACGTCTGATCGCAAGCGCCGGTGCCGGCAACGTGCTACGCCAGCACATGCGCGGACTGCAACACAATAAAACCATCGTCGCCAGGGGAAATCAAATCAACAGCGTGGTTTGTGGCTCGACCAATTTCAGCTGGCGTGGTTTCTTTGTCCAGGCCAATAATGCCATCATCCTGCATGGCGACGGTCCGGTGAAATTATTCCAGACGGCATTCGACAATTATTGGGAAAACAAACCTGCCAGCTTTGCCAGTGGCGCATCGGCAGGCTGGCAAAGCCTGGGGCTGGACAAGATTGATGCCCAGGTCTCATTTTCTCCGCACGGTAGCAAGAATGCGGCGCTGGATGACGTGACCAAAGACATCGCCCTGACTGAATCGTCACTACTGTTTTCGCTGGCCTTCCTGTACCAGACACCTGGGTCGATACAGGACATGATCAAGACAGTGGCAAGCGACCCGGCCAAGTTTGTCTATGGTATCTCGGACAAGGAAGTGACAGGTCTGTCACTGACCACTCCGAATGGCAAATCAACGGAAGTCTATCCATCGGCGCTGGGCAAGACTGCACCACCACCTTTCCATGAAGAACCGAGCGGTGGCGGTGGTACCCGCATGCACCACAAATTTGTGGTGATCGACTTCGACAAGCCGACTGCACGCGTGTACATGGGTTCCTATAATTTTTCGCAGTCAGCGGACCACAACAACGGTGAAAACCTGCTGCTGATCCGCGACCGGCGCGTTGCCGTGTCATATACCGTCGAAGCCTTGCGCATGTTTGATCACTACCAGTTCAGGATCAAGGAAAAAAATTCCGAAGATACGAATAGTCCGCTGGTACTGACCAAACCACCGCAAAAAGCGGGGGAACACGCGTGGTGGGAAAGCAGTTACAGCGATCCGCTCAAGATACGGGATCGCGTGCTGTTTTCCTGATACGAAGATGCGGCGCAGAATATTTCTGCGTCGTTACATGAACTACATAGCCCGGGCCTATGGCATTGGTCGCATTGACCGCATTTGCAACCCAGGGCGCGATAACTTGAGGAGACGAACATGGCACTAAGCACTTACGGCATATTGAAAGGCACCGTTGTCGGCCACCTGCGCGACGCCGACGATGACCACTACCAGATTCTGGTGCGTTGCGGCACCACCCTGCACAGGATTGCATCCAACGTCAAATCATCGGCACCAAAATCACCGTCCACAGTCAGGTTTCTATCAGCAACATCGCTGCCTGAAGCGTATACAAAGAGTCTGCAGGCACTGGCTCCTGGTTATAAAAAACTGCCATCCAAACCTGCGGGTCTGGCGCTGGACTATCTACGTAGCGGCATCGTCAAAACCGGCAACATGAAACTGGTACCGCCCGATGCACCTGGTGCCGACAATGACCTCAAAGACTTGCTGGAAACAGCCGTCATCAAGGCCATGCAACAAAGCGGCGCTGTCATCTATGCGCTGGGCGCGAAATGGGGGCCGGAACAGGGCAAGGCTGACAAGTATTTCAAATTCAGTCCTGGCAATGGTATCCATGACATACACATGAACCAGGGCAATGACGGCTCCTACAAGAAAGATAATGGCGTATTTCAGGATGGTGCACTGATCATCGAATATCCGGGCAATAAATGGCGCGCCTTTTTCTTTGCTTTCCAGTCTCAGACTTTTGATACTGACGACGCAGGAAATTCCAGAGCATCGGCACCAGTACCAGCAGGGAAACCGAAAAAAACCACTACAAAACGCAAAACCAAACCCGCGTAGTAGCCGTCGTAGCCATCTTAGTAAATAACAGCACTTTTCAATCTTCAAGGTTTGCTGGTTTCAGCCCCCGCTGAAAGCAGCAAACAACAGCAAACCCTGTTCTTGTCACATCGCCAGGCAAATTCGGGATCATCACACCCAGGCTTGCCATCCATGAGCAAGTCAATCAATGCTATATTTGCGGCAACTGTTTATTTAGAACTCATTTCATAAATAGGGATGAGTGCGAGCAAGGCGATTCGGGATGCAGTGCAAGGCGCGTCGCGTAGCCAAGGCTGGTGCCTTGGCAAGCGGCACAACGCAGCAATGCGCCCGAATCGCCAGCTCCCGGAGGGTTTGCCTCATAACGTGTGCTGGACTGCGTTGGACTCGTTGTCAATAGACCCGCTATTGACTGCCTCGTCCGCCTTGCCAGCCCACGTTATGAGGCAAACGCATCTCACCCCTATTTATGAAATGAGTTCTAGTGCACGCTAGCCTCTTCCAAAAAAATGATCCGTCATGAGTGACACCAAAATCCATATCGTGCTGATCGAAGATGACAAGCAGATCCGGCGCTTTCTGAACACCGTGCTAGAAGCTGAAGACATGAGTGTCTTTGAAGCCGAAAATGGCAAACAGGGGCTGATTGCCTGCGCCACCCGCAAGCCGGATTTGCTCATCGTTGATCTGGGCTTGCCAGACATGAGCGGGCTGGATGTTATCCGCGATGTGCGCAGCTGGACCGAAGTCCCCATCATCGTCCTGTCAGCACGTACCCAGGAACAGGAAAAAGTCGCAGCCCTGAATGCCGGTGCCGACGATTACCTGAGCAAGCCCTTTGGCGCGGCTGAACTGATCGCCCGCATCCATGCCCATTTGCGCCGCCGCCAGCCACAGTCAACGCAAGCCGATGCAGTATTTAATTTTGGGGATGTCAGCCTGAATTTAGCCCTGCGCACAGTCAGTCGCGCCGGGCAATCCGTACATCTGAGCCCGATAGAATACCGGTTGCTGTCAGTACTGGCACGCAATGCCGGCAAGGTCATGACCCACCAGCAATTGCTAAAAGAAGTATGGGGGCCAAATCAGTCAGAAAACAGTCATTACCTGAGAATCTATATGGCCAATCTGCGGCAAAAACTGGAACAGGAACCGGCACAGCCACGTCATTTCTTGACCGAAACCGGTGTTGGTTATCGTCTGCTGGCTTAGTGTCTGCTGCAGCGATCTCATCACCACAGCGCCACATCCCAACATTACAACCAGCCTTGCTTCCATAGCGTGATATCCGCCAGTTCCTTCCAGGCGATCTTGCGTTTGGCTTTGGTGTAGACAGCCTCAAGTTCAACAAACTCTATCGCGGTATGGCTTGCTGCTTGTCCGTCTTGCCCTTCTTTAGCTAGCGGCAAATACACCTTGCTGACCAGGAAATGCTTTTGTTTGGCAACAACCTGTACAGCTGTCCATTTGGATAACAAGAGTTTATTGGCTTGTATGGGATTCATCTCTGTGTGTCTTCCGACTTTTCCAGCACCGCCAGCATAGCCCGCAAGCCTTCATTCAAACGCTTCAGCTCGCCCGCATTCAGGCCGGACATGATGCGTCTTTCATTCTCCACATGGGCGACCACGGCGCGGTCTATGAGTTCTTTGCCGCTTGCACTTAACTGCACCAGCATGCTGCGGGCATCTTCGCTGTTTTGCACACGCAATATCCAGCCACTGGCTTCCAGCTTTTGCAGGCGGTGTGTCATGGTGCCGGATGTCACCATGAGTCTGGAAAACAGATCGGTCGGTGTCATGCAATACGTTGCGCTGGAACGCCTGAGGGTTGCCAGCATATCAAATTCCCAGGCTGTCATGCCGAAAGTGCTGAAGGTGGCTTCGAGCTCACGTTGCAGCAGATCACTGCAACGCCTGAGGCGCCCTATGTTTTCCATGGGACTGCAATCAACATCCGGCCTGGCATTGCGCCATTGCTCCATGATCTGATCGACAGCATCCATTGACTTTTCCACCATCTTGCCCACTCCCGGTTGTTCACTTACTGCACCAACTGATCATTATATGCGCTGCCCCACCGGGCCAGTCAGGCATTTGCCTGCTCCGGTGTCATGTACAAGCCGTGAAAAACCACATGGAAAATCCGGCATTTATCTTGATATCAAGATTTATGCTAAGATTATTTATCTCGAACTCAAGACATAATCATGAAAGCCATGCCTCCATCCTCCCGCTTCAATTTTTGGTTAGACACACTGCTAACCGCACTGGCCCCTGCAATCTGGGGCTCGACCTATATCGTCACAACACAGTTTCTACCACCCGACCGGCCTTTTACTGCCGCATTGCTGCGCTGCCTGCCCAGCGGGGTCTTGCTGGTGCTGTTTTGCAAGCGCCTGCCTTTGTCACGTGAATGGGGCCGTTTGCTGATACTGGCTGCCTTGAACATCGGTTTCTTCCAGGCCTTGCTGTTCATTGCCGCTTACCGACTGCCTGGCGGCATGGCAGCCGTCATAGGTTCTATCCAGCCCTTGCTGATCATGGCAATGGCGTGGTTACTGGATCAACGCAGGCCTGCCGCCATCGCAATCACAGCCAGTGCCTGTGCCGTGCTGGGTATGGCAGCCTTGCTGCTGTCGACCAGCGCGGCCATGGATACATGGGGCCTGGCTGCCGCTGCTGCGGGAGCCATCTGCATGGCTGGCGGCACGTATCTGTCACGGCGCTGGCAAAGCAGCCTGCCGGTATTGGCTTTTACTGGCTGGCAGTTATTGCTGGGCGGACTGATCCTGCTGCCTTTCAGTCTCATGGCAGACGCCCCACTGCCTGTGCTGAATATCACGCAGATACTCGGTTATGCCTATTTGTCCGTAGTAGGTGCCTTGCTGGCGTATAGCTTGTGGTTCCGTGGCATAGCACGCCTGTCACCTGTCGCGGTTTCTTCGCTTGGCTTGTTAAGCCCGATTACCGCTGTCATTCTGGGCTGGGTCGTACTGGATCAAAGCATGCGGGGGCTATCATTGGCAGGTTTACTGATCGTTCTTGCCAGTGTCATCGTGGTACAAAAAAGTATGCGAAGCCAGGCCTGAGAAAAAGTGCTGTCAGCACAGCAGCGCAGGCATGATCCCGCTTGTGCCGGCTGCATGTGGTACGGAACGATCTATGTTGGTGCCGCTGCTGGCTTACAGATCATCCAGACTGGCGCGTATCTGTGTAGCCCTGTCACGCAAAGCCAGCAAGGCATCTTTATCCATTTTTCTGAGTTGCGGGTACACCATGCCTATGCGTGGGTTGCTGGATAACTTGTTTTCGTTGCGCGCAAAAAAATCCCAGTACAGGGCATTATAGGGGCAGGCATTATCGCCGGTGCGTTGCTTTTTATCGTAGTGGCAGCCCTTGCAATAATCACTCATCTTGTCGATATAGGCTGCGGCGGATACATAGGGCTTGGTCGCCAGCATGCCGCCATCGGCGAACTGGCTCATGCCCAGGGTGTTGGGTAATTCTACCCATTCGAATGCATCAATATAAATGCCCAGGTACCAGCAATGAACTTGCTGTGGCTGCAGGCCAGCCAGCAAGGCAAAATTACCGATGACCATCAGGCGTTGAATATGATGGGCATGCGCATGTTCCAGCGACTGACTGATGGCGCTGGAGAGGCATCGCATTTTTGTTTTGCCGGTCCAGAACCATGCTGGCAATTCTGCCTCATGCGCAAAAAAATTATGCTCGTCATAGCCTGGCATTTGCGCCCAGTAGATGCCGCGCACATATTCGCGCCAGCCCAGTATCTGGCGTATATAGCCTTCCACCGCTGGCAATGCAGCATGACCAGCCCACAATGCCGCTTCAACCTTGCTGACCACTTCTTGTGGATGCAGCATTTTCACATTCAGGGCGAAAGAAATCAGTGAATGGAACAAGCGCCATGACTTGCTGCTCATGGCATCCTGGAATTCGCCAAAATGCGGCAAGGCATGCCGGATAAAGGCGTCGAGTTGCGCCAGTGCTTCAGTGCGGTTCAGCGGCCAGGCAAAGTTTTTTACGTTTGCCTCACCAAAACTGTTGACGCCTGCACACTGTATGGTTTTCCACAAAGCAGAATGATCATGCCGTGGCCGGAAATCTGCCGGTTCCCAGGGGATGCCGGGCCAGGCTTTGCGGTTGTCGTGATCATAATTCCATTGTCCGCCAACTGGTTTGTTGGCTTCTTCCAGCAAGACCTGATGCTTGACACGCATATGGCGATAGAAGTGTTCCATCAGCCATTTCTTGCGGCCTTCAAACAGGATGGCGGCTTCATCACGACGGGTAAAAAAATGTTCACTGCTGCGCATACGGCAATTGATCTTGCTGGCATCGCTGTAGGCTGCCAGTTGCGCATCCAGCCTGAATTCGTCAGGTTCCTGATATTCAAACTGGCTGGACTGATAGTGTGTCAGCAACCAGTCGAGATTGGCAGTCAGGGATTGCGTATTGTCGGCATCATCTATTGCCAGATAATGCAGGCGATGACCAGCAGCCTGCAATTGCGCCGCCAGATCACGCATGGCGGCAAAGATGGCGATAATTTTTTGCGCATGATGGAGTACGTAGTCAGTCTCCTGGCGGATTTCCATCATGACATAGACCACATCGTCCGATACCTGGCTGAACCAGCTATGCGCAGGATAGAGCTGATCACCCAGGATCAGGCGCAAGGTCGTCGCGGGTGCAACAGATTGCATGGTGTAATCCGAATTAATCCAAATTGATGGTGGCTGTCACCCCTGTGACTTGCTATTACTGCGGCAACGCTGGGAACAATACTTTACCTCGTCCCAAACTTTTTCCCACTTTTTGCGCCAGTTAAAAGGCAGACCGCAAGTCTGACAAAGTTTGCTGGGCAAATCCGCTTTCTTTCGCATTTTCACTTGAACAGCTCCAGCAACTCCAGGCATGGATTACAGAACCACCAAAATTTCATTTGAAATAACAGATGACCGCAGCCATGCAGTCATCTGTTATTGGAACGATGTAGCTGATGTGAATTTGAAATTCACTTGCCTGGTCGCTTATTTGACGACTTCATCGTAACGCGCCAGGCTGGATTCCAGATGCGGTGCCAGTTCGTCGGCAGAACTGACGGTCATGCCCAGCTCACTGAGCAAGCCATCGCGCAAGCCATACACCCAGCCATGCACGGTCACTGGCTGACCACGATCCCATGCATCTTGCACGATGGTGGTCTGGCACAGGTTGACCACCTGTTCGATAACATTCAATTCGCACAGACGCTCACTTCTTTGCTGTAAAGACAGTGCTTCGCCCAAGTATTTTTCATGCTTCTGATGTACATCCTGCACATGACGCAGCCAGTTGTCTGCCAGGCCAACACGACGCCTGGTCATGGCGGCATGCACACCTGAACAGCCATAATGACCGCAGATAATGATGTGTTTGACACCCAGTACATCAATCGCAAATTGCAGTACCGACAGGCAATTCAGATCGGAATGCACGACCACATTGGCGATATTGCGATGGACAAATAATTCACCCGGCAACAATCCCAATAATTCATTCGCTGGAACACGGCTGTCAGAGCAGCCTATCCATAAGTATTCAGGGCTTTGCTGTGCTGCCAGTGTTTTGAAAAAGTCAGCATCTTTTGCCGTGATGGCAGCCGCCCACTTGCGGTTGTTTTCAAATAATTGCTCTGGAGTCAATCCGATATTGCTTGTTGCGCTCATACTCTCGCCCATTTATTCTAGACAGGCGAGATTCTACCTTATTGGCGAAGCGCTGCATGACCATCACTTGATATATCCCGCATGCGGAATCAGTCACCCCATGAAAAAATGGCTTGTGAACAGCCTCAGCTTGCGGCTCAGCTTGCGGAATACACAGAAAATACTTGCAATCATGCAAGAAATTTCTACATTGTCATGCCAATACCGAACTTAAGGCGACAACATCAACGTCCTGGAATTAACAAGCCTCTTTGCACTGCGGGACGACCGACGAACTCAGCCAGTGCGCGCTGCACATGCGGATAATCATTGATGCCCACCAGATCAGCCGCTTCATAAAAGCCGACCAGATTTCGCACCCAGGGGAAAATGGCGATATCAGCAATGGTATAGCTGTCGCCCATGACCCACTGACGATCGGCCAGACGCTGGTTCAGCACACCCAGCAGGCGCTTGGATTCTGCCACATAGCGATCACGCGGGCGTTTGTCTTCATAGGCCTTGCCAGCAAATTTATGGAAGAAGCCAAGTTGACCGAACATGGGGCCGATACCTCCCATCTGAAACATCAGCCACTGTATGGCTTCATAGCGCTCTGCCGCATCAGCAGGTATGCACAAGCCGGTTTTATCAGCCAGGTACAGCAGGATAGCGCCGGATTCAAACAGGGCCAGTGGTTTGCCACCAGGACCTTGCGGATCAAGAATCGCAGGGATTTTATTATTCGGGTTCAGTGACAGAAATTCTGGTGACATCTGGTCATTGGTCTCAAAACTGACCAGATGCGGTTCATACGGCAGACCGGTTTCTTCCAGCATGATGGATACCTTGACACCATTTGGTGTAGGCAGCGAATACAGTTGCAGACGCTCAGGATGCTGTGCTGGCCATTTCTGGGTGATAGGGAAATTGCTTATTGCAGAGCTGGACATGGTGTTTCCTTCCTGGTTGATCTGATAGCGGCCTTTCGGCGTAGAAACCAGATGCTAATCCATTTATGAAATTTCTGCGCAAGACCAGAATATCCATGATGGCAAGTACAGAGCATTTAAGCTAAGCTGCACGGCTTGTACCGTACATACTGTTATTTGGCCCATGTTCAAAACCATCGTCATACGCCTGCTGTTTGTTATTGCCGTACTTGCCATCCTGCTCGGGCTGGTGCGCTATCTGGGCAAAGACACGGGCAGTATTGCCCCGGGAAATTTACTGGCTAAAGTTGACGTGATTAAAAAACCGGCTGCAACTTCGTTTGACTGGCAAGCTGAACTGGACGTGTATGCAGGCGTGCCAGATGTTGATACCAGTATTTTTTCTGACCCCTATGCGTTGGCGATAGACAAGCAGGGCAATATCTTTGTCAGTGATGCCGGTGAGCACAACAAAATCTTGAAGATCAGTGCTGAGGGCACTGTCACTCAGTATGCTGGCTCAGTCGAAGGTTTTGTCGATGGCAAGGCAGAACTGGCGGCCTTTCATACCCCGTCTGGTATTGCATTTGATGGCAAGGGTAATCTGCTGGTGGCAGATACCGGCAATCACGCCATACGCCGTATCAGCCCCGACGGTATCGTCACGACACTGGCAGGTAATGGCAAACCCGGGTACCACGATGGCGCTGGTGCAGAAGCACAATTCAATGGCCCGGTGGGCATCGCGGTTGATGCAGCGGGCAATGTGTATGTCGCTGACACGTACAATGACCGCATACGCAAAATCGGCCCGGATGGCCAGGTCAGCACGCTTGCAGGTGGCAACGGTTCTGGCTATCTGGACGGACCTGCAGCGACTGCCCTGTTTGATACGCCCACAGGTCTGGCTATCAATAGCAAGGGTGAAATCTTCATTGCGGACAGCAAGAACGACGCCATACGCAAGCTGAGCACAGACGGACAGGTCAGCACCATTACCCGTGCACTGGAAGATGAAGACAAGCCCGTGATGCACCGGCCACTGAGTATCGTTGCCACCTATGATGATCACCTGTACGTCGGCGAAGCTGGCAAGGGGCGCATCATACAGATTGCCCCCACGGGTGAAATTCGTGGTGTGACAGGCGTGGGTGTCAATTTTGAACCCGGTGATGAAACGACACCGCGTCTGCTCCAGCCCACCGGCATAGGCCTGGATGACAGGGGTACCCTGTTTGTCAGCGATTCTGCGCGCCTGCAGTTGCTGAGAATACGTCCCCACGGTGCAGCCAATGCCAGAGCAGACGAGAAACCAGCGACACCGGCAGCTTTGCAGACGATCAAAAATACCCGTCTTGACGATGACATCAAGTCCTATCCCTGGCCTGTCAAACCACAAAATTCGCCACATGAAGTGGTAGGCACCATGGGTGAAGTACGTGGCAATTACGACGGCGAAAGCCGCGACCACTTCCATGGCGGCCTGGATATACAGGCAAATATGGGCACCACCGTATATGCCATCGCCAGTGAAAAAGTGCGCGGTCCCAGCAGCAGTTGGGGCTTTAACGGGCTCAGTGAAGGCTTGAAGATAGACAGCATGGCCTACATCCACATGAAGGTCGGGCGCACGGCAAAGAATGACATACTGGATGGCGACAAATTCCAGCTACAGACGCTGGCAGATGGCAAACCCTATGCCGTGCGTGTCAGGCGCGGCACCCGCTTCAGGACGGGTGAAGCACTGGGTAGTATCAACCGCATGTTCCATGTGCATCTGGAACACAATCATGCGGGCTTGAAAATCAACCCTTTGCAACTGAACTTTCCTGGCCTGGTCGATACCGTCGCACCGCAGATAGAAGAGATCATGATCGTCGATGGCAGTGGTAACGAGGTCAAACAAAAACAGAAAGGCCGCCTGATCTTGTCCAGCCAGGTCAAAGACTATGGCATCGTCGTTGATGCCTATGACCAGGTCGATGGCAATGCCACGCGCCGCCGTTTGGGTTTGTATCAATTAGGCTATCAACTGCTGTACACCGATGGCAGCCCTGTACCCGGCTATGAAAACCCGCGCATGACGATGGAATTCAACGCTCTTCCACCAGACCGTGAAATGGTGAAATTATTGTATGCAGAAGAAAGCGGCATCACGGTACATGGTGCCAAAAAAACCCGTTTCCTGTACATGGCCAGCAATACGGTCAAGGATGGTATTGCCAGAAAAGGCAACTGGGATGTCAGCAAGCTGGCTGCGGGTGACTATATATTGCGCATCCATGCCTCCGATTTTGCTGGCAATGAAGCCAGCAAAAATCGTGATCTGGCATTTAGCTTGGAATAAAAATAAAGCTTAAACTGGAATAAGCAGGTACTGGCAAGTTATGGTTTAACAAGCCACGCCGAGTATGACGCTGGATGCCTTGAACATGCCCGCAGCCGTGTCACCTTCTTTCAGTGCCAGGTTCTTGCAGCTTTCATTGGTGATAATGGCTGCCAGGGTGGCACCGCCCGGCATCTCCAGCACGATTTCACTATTCACGGCACCTGGCTGTATGCGCGAAATACTGCCAGTCAAACAGTTACGTGCCGAAAATTTGGCACCGCTGTCATCCGTCATCAAAATGATGGAAGAAGATTTAATCAGAGCAAACGCCTCGACACCAGGCTGCAAGCCCAGTTCCTGCGTGCTTTCATGGGTGATGATGGCAACGATCTTTTGGCCGCCTGCAATTTCCAGCTCGATCTCGTCGTTGATGGCGCCCAGTTTGACTTGCGTGACCTTGCCCAGAAACTGGTTGCGTGCGCTGGTTTTCATATTCATTTTCCTGATCAGTAAAAAATCATCGGCAATCCCTTCGGCCTGCCGGTCTAGTTGTGCGATGAAGTCACGGTGTTCTTTTTCTATGATCTTGAAATTGCTCACCAGTTGTTCGCCGCGCGCTGTCAGCCGTGTGCCACCACCGCCTTTGCCACCGGTCAGGCGCTCCACCAGGGGTTCGCCGGCCAGATTATTCATGGTGTCGATGGCATCCCACGCTGCTTTATAGCTCATTTTAACCGCCTTGGCGGCCTGGGTGATGGAACCGCTTTCGGCAAGCTGTGCCAGCAAGGCAATGCGCCCCTTGCCCCCGAAATTTTCTCCGTCCACAGTCATCCATACCGAACCTTGCAGGGCGATGGATTTATCTTTGGCTGCCATGTTGTGCTATGTCCTTGTTGCAGAATCCGGAAAGCATACATGGAAGTCGTCACAATGCGTGCATTTTGGTGGACGCAGGTCGGTTTTACCCTGTTTGCGACCGAGTTCTGCAAACAAAAAACGCTTCCATTTCAGGTTGTGTATATTGGCCAGATACAGTGTTTCAAAATACTCACGCATCAGCGCTGACACCGCATCCCGTCCCGGCAAGCCCAAATCCTGCCACAGGTGACGGCTGCCAAAACTGGCCGCCGCAATGGCATGTGCCAGCACATCAGCTTTTTGCGCATGGACACCTGCAGGCCGGTGTTCGAGCAACAGGTCTTTCAAAGGAATAAATTCATCCGGTACAGGCTGTAATTGCCGCAGACGTGCAGGCAGGGGCATGACCAGGAGCGCCTGCCGGTCGCCCATGTCTGGAATACATTGTGCCAGCAAGTCAGTCAATACTTCTTGCCGCATGCCCAGGCTGCAGGCAAACAAGGGCAGTTCCCCTTCTTGCGCGAGCCTGAGTACACCAGCAACAGCCGTGTACCAGTCATCCATAGCTGCCCCTTGCCTGTGCTCGTGCAGTGGAAAATGCGGTGTCGTCATGCTGTCAGGTCGCTGTAAGCTTGTTTTAACTAGTCAATCAGTTTTCTGACTTCGATAGATTTCAGCCATTTGACGTGACGTGGTCCTGTGCGCAGGTCTTTGCCTGAGATCATGGCAATACGTCCTTCGTCATCTGCCAGGGCCTGGCCATTTTTCTCAAAAAACACCAGTACACCCTCACCCACTGCGGTATTGAACAGTTCGCTCCATGAGTACACGACCTTGTAGTCATCCGTTGCAGTGGCGATGATGACGGTCTTTTTCACGTCATTGTGGTCACGTGCAATGACGACAGCCTTTTCCAGTATGTCGCGCAGACGTACGCCTTTGAAATTTTCCAGCTTGCCGGCATTTGCACCATTCTGCCGGGTCAATTTCAATTCATCGATTTGCAGCACAGGAAAATTCTTCAGATCGTCCACGCTCAGCGTCAAAGGTTTTTCAACCGCACCAGATACCGTGACGGTCTGGCTCACGAACTTTGACATATCGCCAGCCTTGTCATGTGCCATGACAGCCTGCGGCAACGCGGTAACCAAGCCCAGTACGGCTATCCAGTGACGAATTACATGCATGACTTGCGTTCCTCAAAAGTGTTATTGCAAACGAACATCAAACCGCTATAACAGCTTGCCTTCATGCACATTCAATACCTGCTCGCCAAAGACTTTGGCATCTTCGGCATCGTGGGTGATGAGTATCATGGGGACTTGCAGTTGTCGCTGCAGACTGTCAAGTTCCTGGCGCATGCTGACGCGCAGTGATTGATCCAGTGCGGCAAAGGGTTCATCCAGCAGCAAAGCACGCGGTTCCGAGATCAGGGCACGCGCCAGGGCTGTTCTCTGCTTTTGTCCGCCCGATAATTCATGCGGCAACTGGCGGGCCAGCGACTGCAACTGGAAGGCTTGCAGCCAGTAGTCGATTTTTTCGTTCTGTACGGTGACAGGCGGATTACGCCAGCCCTTGTTGAGGCCAAAGGCGATATTTTGCGCCACATTCAAATGCGGGAACAGGGCATAGTCCTGGAACAAATAAGCCAGTTGACGCAATTGTGGTGCCTGATTGATCCTGGCTGCCGACTCAAACAGGGTAGTGCCGCCCAAGCGTATATGGCCACTGTCCGGTGTCATCAAACCGGCAATGGCTTTTAGCAGCAGGCTTTTGCCAGCCCCGGATGCGCCCAGAATAACCAGGCGCTGGCTGTCTGAGCTGAAAGCGATATCAAGCTCAAAACGGCGCTTGCCGGATTCCAGTATTTTTTTAACGTGCAGGTCAAATTGCATCTGTGCTACCCCTGCATCTGATTGGCAATGCGGCCAGGTGCCAGACGACCCGCCAGCAGCAAGACCGCTATGCATACCGCCGAGGTCAGCAAGACCAGGGTGTTGGCGACATCATCCTGCCCTGCCTGAACGGCTTCATACACGGCAATCGACAAGGTCTGGGTCTTGCCGGGTATGCTGCCAGCCACCATCAAGGTAGCGCCAAATTCACCCAGCGCGCGGGCAAAGGCCAGCAAAACCCCTGCCAGAATGCCGCGCCAGGCCAGAGGCAAGGTAACCCGGAAAAAGATCGCCATTTCAGAAACACCCAAGACCCGCGCTGCCTGTTCCAGTTGTCCATCCACGGCTTCAAATGCGGCCCGCGCAGGCTTGAACACCAGCGGGAAGGCAACAATGGCTGCAGCAATCACTGCGCCCTGCCATGTAAAAATCAAACTGATCCCAAAATGCTCCTGCAGCCATGCGCCGAACCAGCTGCGCCGTCCCATCAGGACCAGCAGGTAATAACCGAGCACGGTAGGTGGCATGACCATGGGCAGGGTCAGCAAGGTATCCAGCAGGTCACGACCAGGAAAACGCTTGCGCGCCAGCAAGTAGCCGACAGCAATGCCGCCGACCAGGTTCAACAACGTGGCCCAGCCTGCCACCTTCAGTGACAAAAGCAATGCAGTCCATGCCGGATTCATTCAGCGACCTTAAGGCTTTTGAAAACCGTATTTATTCAATATGGCCTGGCTTTGTGGCAAGAATACATAGGCGATAAAACGTTTGGCTTCATCCGCATTGGTGCTGGCCTTGAGTTTGGCAATCGGGTAGCTGATGACCACGTTCAACGGTACTTCCATCGCGATCCTGACCTTGTCTTTCATGATGGCAGCATCGGTCGCATACACAAAGCCGCTATCGACTTCGCCACGGGCTACATAATCAAGTGACTGACGTACGTTCTGGGTATGGATGGTTTTGCTTTCCAGCGCAGGCCAGAGTTTGGCAGCTTCCAGCGCATGCTGGGTATAACGCCCCACAGGCACGCTGGCCGGATTACCGATGGCGATGCGTTTTACCGTGGGCTGATTCAGGTCATCCAGGCGTTTGATGTTCAAGGTGCTATCGACGGGTACGATCAGCACCAGTGCATTTTTCACAAAATCGCGCCTGTCAGCATTTGCTACCAAGCCCTGCTTTTCTGCGGCATCCATGGTTTCCTGATCAGCCGAGGCAAATACATCGACTGGTGCGCCTTTGGCAATCTGCTGCAATAATGCACCGGATGCGCCAAAGTTCAGTGCGACCTTGGCCTCAGGATATTGTGTCTGATAATTCTGTGCGATTTCCTTGAAGGCATTGGTCAGGCTGGCGGCGGCAGAGACGGTCACTTCGCTGGCATGGGCACCCAAAGCAAGTGTACCGATGGCAATGGCCAAGCCTATCTGGCGGCAAATTCTGGTGGTCATATTCAACTCCTGCATAGTTAGACTAAAAAGCACATAAAGAAGCGTAATATACACTTATATATAGCGCTTTTCCAAGGAAGATTCTCGCTGCGCCAGCGCCTCTGCCTGACAAGGGCGAAAAAAAACGCAAGGGCTTGAAACCCTTGCGTTTTTATACGGAGAACTGGTTGGTGTATCAGCGTCCGCGTGTATCTTCTTCTGCCAGCATGGCTTTCTTGAGGCTCTTGTCTACCGGGTATTCACCCAGCCAGATTCTCAGCAAGGCGTTAAAGAATGCCAGGTCAGGATAAGGCTCACCCATTTTTTTGCCATTCAGCAATACCACAGTACCTACACTGGGTATCCATTCAATGGCCATGATGTCGCCTTTTTTCAATTCAGGCACAGAAGCAAACAGTTCACCAAAGCGGATGAACTGTGAGGTCATTTTGGATTTTTCTGCCTTGTCGTTATTTTGCTGGATGCCGGACATGAAGCTGCGGCCAAACTCTTCATTGGTCAGGTCACGCATCATGACCAGGGTCACGCGACGTGGTCCTGGCGACGCCAATACTTCCGGCACCGTGGTCTTTTTTTCTTTCAGATACAGTGCAGCAACATACACTTTAAAAATCGCCTTGTAGCGTATGCCTGCACCATTCAGTTTCAATTCAGTGCCGCCCACCTGCATGGTCTCTTCCAGCTTGACACCTGCAATATCCAGGGCCCAGACCGGTGCTGTCAATCCTGCGGCGAGCACCATCCCCGCCAATTTTTTTGCGTAGGTATTCAACTTCATTTGTCTCCCCTTTTTTATGTTTTCGAATCATTCTTAGCCATCTGGCATGCTGTGGGTTGCGTCCGCCTTTCGCCTAGCTTACATGAGATTTGAAATTCGGGCTGTCGGCTTTTTGTAGCTGTATCCTGGCAGCAAGTAATAACTCAAACTGCTCTATGGGAACCGGTTTGCAAAACAGGTAGCCCTGATAGGCCTGGCAACCTGATTGCAATAAAAATTCGCGCTGCTGTTCGGTTTCCACACCTTCTGCAATGACGTTCAGATCCAGGCTGGCACCCAGACTGATGATGGTACGAACTATGTTCGCATTGTTGACATCATCCGGCAAATTATGGATGAAGGTACGGTCGATTTTCAGTTGCGTCAGCGGCAAACGTTGCAGGTAAGAAAGAGAAGAATATCCGGTTCCAAAATCATCCATGGAAAATCCTATGCCGAGTGCCTTGATTGCATGCATTTTTTCAATCACGACAGACACATCTTCCAGCACCACACTTTCTGTCAGCTCCAGCTTCAACAATACGGGATTAATGCCTGTTTCCTGCAGTACGCGTTTCACGTCCTCTACGAAACCGTTATGGCGGAACTGTCTGGCACTGACATTCACTGCCAATTGCAAGGCGCAGGTATTGCTGCTACCGGCCCACAAAGCGATTTGGCGGCACGCGGTTTCCAATACCCACAAACCGATAGGCAGGATCAATCCGGACTCTTCGGCCAGAGGAATAAATTCCAGCGGTGACACCAAACCCCGGGAAGGATGCTGCCAGCGCAGCAATACTTCTGCACCTATAGGATCCCCCAGGGCGCTGACCTGCAATTGGTAATGCAGCAGCAACTGCTGATTGCTGAGCGCATACCTGAGATCGTTTTCCATGGCGGTACGTGATTCCAGCGCTGCCTGCATGCTGGGATCAAAAAAGCGCAGACTGTTTTTGCCCAGAGCCTTGGCCTGGTACATGGCCATATCGGCACGCCGCAGCAATTCATCAATGCCGATGGCATCGGCACCAAACATGGTAATGCCGATACTGCCGGAACTGTCATAATCGATGCGGCCAAGATTGATGGTCTGGCTCAGGGTCAGGCGAATTTTTTCCGCCACATTTTCTGCCAGACCGGCAGCATGTTGAATATCTTCATGCAAGCCTTCCAGCAAGACCACAAATTCATCACCACCCGTACGCGAAACGGTATCGTCAGCACGCACACAACCATGAATGCGCTTGCCTATCTGGGTCAGCAACATATCACCCATGTTGTGGCCCTGGGTATCGTTGAGGGTTTTGAAATTATCGAGATCTATCATCAGGATAGCGCCATAGCGCTTGTGTCTGCGGCCTGCGGCCAAGGCACGGGTCAGCCTGTCGAGCAAGAGACGGCGATTCGGCAAACCCGTCAAGGGATCAAAAAATGCCAGCTGGTGTATTTTCTCTTCCGACGCCTTGTGTTCGGTAATATCGCTGAATGAACCGACATAATTGCTGACTTTGCCATCCACACCAAGTACCGCAGAAATCACCAGCCGTTCCGAATACACTTCACCATTTTTACGGCGGCTCCAGATCTCGCCCTGCCAGCGATGCGAGTGCAAAATATCTTCCCACATTTGCTGGTAAAAACATTCGTCATGCCGGCCAGACTGCATCAGACGCAGGGATTGCCCTACTGCCTCGCCGGACTGATAGCCGGTAATACGGGAAAAGGCGCGATTGACGCGCAGAATATTCAGGGCAGGATCGGTGATGAAGATGCCTTCTTCAGTTTCAAATGCCATGGCGGCAATTTCCAGCTCTTTGTCCGCCAGTTTCTTTTCCGTGATATCCCTGAGCAAGACCACATATTGCTGGATCTTGCCATCCTGGTCATGTACCGGCGTCAGCAATAATTCCAGCCACAACTGTTTACCGGCATCGCCTTCGCGCAAAATTTCGCGCATGACAGAACCGCTGTCGGCAGCGTCCAGACTAAATAAAGGACCGTCGGCATCAACGAATAATTCATCGAGCTTTTTTGCGTACAGCGCATCTTGTGCATAGGCACTTAACTGGCAGGCTGCCTGGTTCACATAATTGACCTGCCCATCCGCACTGGTGATCATGACGCCTTGTGAGGTAGCGCTCAAGGCTTCGTTACGCAGGCGCAACAAGGCTTCGCTCTGACGCAATTCATAGGCATTGAGATCGCGCTGACGACGTCGCAAAATCGACTGGTAACTGATGAGCCAGGCCATGGCGCACAAGACGAAGCCAAAAAATTCAAAGAATTTCGATAACCTGCTGGTTCCCTGCCAGCCACCGTGGGGCGCTGCTGCCAGCTCCCAGCTGCCACCAGGCAAAACGATGGTCTGGGTCACGGCATCGCCAGCGAACAGGCTGCCGTCTCCCAGGAAAACCTCGCCCTTGCTGCCCAGGGCATCGCGTCCGCGTATGGCCAGGTTGATTTCCTTCTGCATCTTGCTGAGACCGGCCAGTTCCATCAAAGGCTCGTAATTGACGACCATGGCGATCGAGCCCAGGAAGGCATCTCGATTTTCATGCTGGTACACGGGAATACGCACCACCAGGCCAATACCACCCTGTACCAGGGCCAGAGGCCCGGCAACCTGTATGCTGCGGTCTTCCATCATGCGTTGATAAACTGGCCATTGCTTGGGCAGATTGCGATAATCCACGCCTAATACTTTTTCATTGCCAATATAGGGGTAGACATAGCTGGCGACGGTACCCTTTACCAGCACCAGGTTGCGTATACTGGAATTACCACTGGCGACTTCGGTAGCCAGCACTTTGAATTCCTGTTCGCTTAAACTTGGTTTGGTGGCAAAGGTGGTTGCCAGGACCCGTGCGGCAGAGATGTTGGAGGTCATCCCCGCGCTCAGCTTGGCACGCAGCACTGCCAGCTTTTCTATGACTTCGACTCTTTGTTTTTGTATCCCCAGCTCACGCTCGTTGTGATCAATCACCCAAAGGCCGAGAAATACAATCAGTGCCGCCACCAAGGCAAAGAGCTTTGGATACTTATATGACAATCCAGAATGAGGTATGTCCATCGGGGCGGTAAAAATCCTGGAAACAGATGTCAGTTCGTAGGCGCATATCGTATTCTCATATTAGCAGAACGCAACCTTGTACGTTCGTACAAATGCCTGCTTTAACAGCAACAGAATGTGAACTAACTGACAGCCAGCAACAAAAAAGCCTGCCGAAACAAGTTTGGGCAGGCTTTCAGGAGTTAAAGAAATAATTTATTCAAAAAATTTCTTTACCTTGTCCATCCAGGTCTTGCTTTGTGGATTGTGTTTTGAGCCACCTTCCACAGTCAGCTTTTCAAAATCACGCAGCAATTCTTTTTGCTTTTCCGTCAATTTGACCGGCGTTTCTATCACCACATGGCAGAACAGGTCGCCAGCATAGCCAGAACGTACGCCCTTGACACCCTTGCTGCGCAGACGGAAGGTTTTTCCTGACTGTGTGCCTTCGGGTACGGTAAATGACGCCTTGCCGCTCAGGGTTGGCACTTCGATGTCGCCACCCAGTGCTGCCTTGACAAAGGAAATCGGGATTTCGCAATGCAGGTCATCCCCTTCGCGCTGGAATACCGGATGTTGCTTGATATGGATTTCCACGTACAAGTCACCCGGAGGACCACCGTTGACACCAGGCTCACCATTGCCGGAAGAACGTATGCGCATGCCGTCGTCGATACCGGCAGGTATTTTGACTTCCAGTGTCTTGTTGCGTTTGATACGGCCAACACCAGAACAGGTCGTGCATGGGTCGGGAATCATCTTGCCGGTGCCATGGCATTTCGGGCAAGTCTGCTGAATGCTGAACAAACCCTGTTGCATACGCACCTGACCGTGACCACCGCAGGTGGTACAGGTGACCGGTGATGTACCGGGCTTGGCACCGGAGCCATGACAGGTATCGCATTCATCCCAGCTTGGTACGCGGATGGTGGTATCAAAGCCGTTGGCAGCCTGTTCCAGCGAGATTTCCAGGTTGTAGCGCAAATCAGCACCGCGATACACTTGCGGGCCGGCATTGCGGCGACCACCACCAAAAATATCACCGAAAATATCACCAAAGGCATCGGCAAAGCCGCCTGCACCACCGCCACCGCCGCCACCCATATTCGGGTCAACGCCAGCGTGACCATAACGGTCATAGGCATCGCGCTTCTGGCTGTCGGAAAGCATCTCGTAGGCTTCTTTGCCTTCCTTGAATTTTTCTTCCGCGACCTTGTTATCCGGATTGCGGTCCGGATGGTATTTCATCGCCAGTTTGCGATAAGCCTTTTTGATTTCTTCTTCAGAGGCGTTTTTGCCGACTCCAAGAATTTCATAAAAATCACGCTTCGCCATTTCTTGTTAACCTCAGATTTAATCTCAAACTCAAGCGCAAACGCCGGGCGGCACCGCAAAACGCGAGCCACCCGGCGCGTCATGACGGGCAAGCCCGTCACACTAGGTATTACTTGCTGTCTTTCACTTCTTTGAAATCAGCATCCACGACATCATCGTCTTTAGGTTTGGCATCTGCACCGGCAGCGCCTGCACCACCAGCAGCACCCGCCGCTGCCTGTTGTGCCTGCATGTCAGCATAGACTTTTTCGCCCAGTTTTTGCGATGCTGTGGACAATGCGCCCAGCTTGGTATCAATCTCAGCCTTGTCACCGGATTTCAGTACATCTTCCAGTTCCTTGATGGCAGCTTCGATTTTCTCTTTTTCGCCAGCTTCCAGTTTGTCGCCGTGTTCAGCCAGCGCTTTTTTGGTGGAGTGCACCAAAGCGTCGCCCTGATTGCGGGACTCAGCCAGTTCCTTGACCTTTTTGTCTTCTTCCGCGTTCAGTTCAGCATCTTTCACCATTTTCTGGATTTCATCTTCGGTCAAACCAGAGTTAGCCTTGATGGTGATCTTGTTTTCCTTGCCTGTGGCCTTGTCTTTCGCACCTACGTGCAAAATACCATTGGCGTCGATGTCAAAAGTCACTTCAATCTGTGGCGTGCCACGTGCTGATGGTGGAATACCTTCCAGGTTGAATTCGCCCAGGCCTTTGTTGCCTGCTGCGATTTCACGTTCACCCTGGTACACCTTGATGGTCACCGCAGGCTGATTGTCGTCCGCTGTCGAGAACACCTGGCTGAACTTGGTCGGGATAGTCGTATTTTTCTGGATCATTTTGGTCATGACGCCGCCCAGGGTTTCGATACCCAGAGACAATGGTGTCACGTCCAGCAACAACAGATCTTTACGGTCGCCCGACAGGACAGAACCTTGAATCGCTGCACCAACGGCAACGGCTTCATCAGGGTTCACGTCTTTACGTGGTTCCTTGCCAAAGAATTCTTTAACAATTTCCTGTACCTTAGGCATACGTGTCATACCGCCGACCAGGATGATGTCATCGATGTCAGTGGTTTTCACGCCTGCATCCTTGATCGCCATGCGGCAAGGATCGATCGTCTTCTGGATCAGTTCTTCTACCAGGGCTTCCAGCTTGGCACGTGTGATTTTCAAATTCAAATGCACAGGTGCGCCATTTGCCATGGCGATGTAAGGCTCGTTGATCTCGGTTTGTTGCGAGCTCGACAATTCGATTTTTGCACGTTCGGCAGATGCCTTGATACGTTGCAACGCGATCGGGTCTTTGGACAGGTCCAGACCGTTGATCTTTTTGAATTCATCGATGATGTAATCGATGATGCGTTGATCAAAATCTTCACCACCCAGGAAAGTATCGCCGTTGGTGGACAATACTTCGAATTGCATTTCGCCATCAACGTCAGCGATTTCAATGATGGATACGTCGAACGTACCGCCACCCAGGTCATACACAGCAATCTTGCGATCGCCTTTTTCTTTTTTGTCCAGACCAAAGGCAAGCGCAGCTGCGGTTGGCTCATTGATGATGCGCTTGACATCCAGACCGGCGATACGGCCTGCATCTTTGGTAGCCTGACGTTGTGCATCATTAAAGTAAGCAGGAACAGTAATAACTGCTTCTGTCACTTCTTCGCCGAGGTAGTCCTCAGCGGTTTTTTTCATTTTGCGCAGAACTTCAGCGGAAATTTGTGGTGGTGCCAGACGCTTGTCGCGCACGGATACCCAGGCGTCGCCATTGTCAGCCTTGGAAATGGTGTAAGGCATCAGACCGATGTCTTTTTGCACTTCTTTTTCTTCAAACTTGCGACCGATCAGACGTTTGACCGCGAACAGTGTGTTCTTAGGATTTGTAACAGCCTGGCGTTTGGCGGATGCGCCAACCAGAATTTCGCCGTCTTCCTGATACGCAATAATGGAAGGCGTAGTACGCGCGCCCTCAGCATTTTCGATCACTTTTGGCTGACCGCCTTCCATGATAGCAACGCAAGAATTGGTTGTACCCAAATCAATACCAATCATTTTTCCCATGATAGTTCCCTCAGAATGTCGATTTTTTTGTCAATGTTGGTGAGTCAGTCTGCTTTTTTGCTCAATCTGACTCGTCTGTTTCGGATATAAGGTAAAAAACGCGCTTTTCAAGGCTTTTCTAGCTATTTCCGCGTGTTTTTTTACTGTTTTCTTACTTTCCTTGCGCTACAGTCACTAAAGCCGGACGCAGCAAACGGTCGGCAATGGTATAGCCTTTTTGCAATACAGTCACAACTGTATTGGCATCCTGTTCGGCTGGCACCATGGAAATAGCCTGGTGTTTCATAGGATCGAGCTTTTCACCCTGGACAGGGCTAATTTCGGTGAGGCGATTTTTGTCAAAAGCAGCATTTAATTGCTTCAATGTCATTTCCACGCCTTCTTTCAGCGCTTCAATCGAAGGAGTATCAATCTTCAGGGCCATTTCCAGGCTATCCTTGACTGGCACCATGGCTTCGGCAAAACCTTCAATGGCGAACTTGTGCGCTTTGGAAATATCATCCTGGGCGCGGCGGCGGATGTTTTCACCTTCTGCCTTGGCGCGCATGAAAGAATCCTGCAACTCTTGCACTTTTGCTTCCAGGCCAGCGATCAGCTGTGCAGATGTATCCTGAACAGCGATTGTTTCTGCTTCCGCCTGAACAATCGTTTCTTGCTGTGTTTCCGGCACGGTTGGTTCGGCCACTTCAACTTTTTCGGTTTGCTGGTTTTCTTGCTCTTGCATTCTTACTCTCCCAATCAAAAACTTACATTACCCCCGCAAATGAGGGTATACACACACCATTTCAAGGGTTAATGACGAACTATTTTTGTTTCTGGCAGCCCAGGGGGCCGGCGATATGTACATACATGTACAAAAAAACACATTTGGTAACAAAATCAGAACAATTCAATACTGAATTTTGCGGCGGTGCATTCTAAGATACATATCAGGAAATCACCGGAAAATGAGGTTACAGCCATGAAACTCTCACTCATATCACTGCTTTTGCTTGCCTACACCGTAGCCACCGTGACCTGGATCTGCCTGTCACAGGGTAATGCACTGTCTTAATACTATTGAAACGTTAACCGTTTCCGGCAACGGAAGCCGGGACTAGTGCATTGATATCTATTTGCATTGATATCTATTCGCATCCCTTAATATCTTCAATATCTTGTACATATCTCTTATATAAACCTGATTTACCAAGGAAATCAGCCTCTTTCTCAAGTAAAATCGCCTGTTCATAGCAATTCAGCGATTAACACAGGAGTGAGGCATGATATTTGTCACAGGTGGCGCAGGTTTTATTGGTGCCAATTTTGTTTTGGATTGGCTGGCTCAGTCGGATGAGCCTGTCCTTAATTACGACAAACTGACTTATGCTGGCAACCTGAATAATCTTGCCAGTCTCAAAAATGATAAGCGCCATGTCTTTGTACAGGGCGACATCAACGACAGCGCTCAGTTGTGCGCCCTGCTGTTCGAGTATCAGCCACGTGCGATTCTGCATTTTGCAGCAGAAAGCCATGTTGACCGCTCCATCACAGGTCCGGCTGCGTTTGTCACCACCAATATCAACGGCACGTTCGAACTGCTGGAAGCCGCCCGTACCTATTGGCTGAGTCTGGAAGATGATGCCAGGGCAGACTTCCGCTTCCTGCATGTGTCTACCGATGAGGTGTATGGCACACTGGGGCCGGACGATGCCGCTTTCAGCGAAACCACGCCGTATGCGCCTAACAGCCCATATTCTGCCAGCAAGGCGGCATCTGACCATCTGGTGCGCGCCTATCACCATACCTATGGTTTGCCGGTATTGACGACCAATTGTTCGAACAATTACGGTCCTTACCACTTCCCGGAAAAACTGATCCCGTTGATCATCACCAATGCCCGTGCCGGCAAGGATTTGCCAGTGTATGGCGATGGTCTGCAGGTGCGTGACTGGTTATATGTAACAGATCATTGCGCGGCGATCCGTCGGGTGCTGGAAGCTGGCAAGCCGGGTGAAACCTACAATGTCGGTGGCTGGAATGAACAAACCAATCTTAGCGTCGTGCATACCATATGTGAATTGCTGGATGAATTGCAACCCAAAGCCGAAGGCAGCTACAAGGACCAGATCAAACACATCACGGACAGGCCAGGCCATGATCGCCGTTACGCGATTGATGCCAGGAAGCTGGAACGCGAACTGGGCTGGAAACCGAAGGAAAACTTTACCACTGGTCTGAAGAAGACCGTAGCATGGTATATGGCAAATGATGTCTGGACCAAACAGGTACAGTCAGGCGAATACCTGCAATGGGTAGCGCAGCAATACAATGAAGATGAGGTGGAAGAATGAGCGGTCCGGTTACACGCAAGGGCATCATTCTGGCAGGTGGTTCTGGCACCCGTCTGTATCCGGTCACGCAAGCTATTTCCAAGCAATTGCTGCCGGTGTATGACAAACCCATGATTTACTACCCGCTGACGTCCCTGATGCTGGGTGGCATGCGCGATATCCTGATCATTTCCACACCACAGGATACGCCCCGCTTTTCCGAATTGCTGGGCGATGGCTCGCAATGGGGCATCAACATCACTTACGCCGTGCAACCTGCACCAGACGGACTGGCGCAGGCATTTGTCATAGGTCGCTCGTTTGTCGGCAATGCCACCTCAGCCCTGATTCTGGGTGACAATATTTATTACGGCAATGATTTCGAGGCACAATTGCGTCAGGCCGATGAGCAGCAGGATGGCGCAACGGTATTTGCCTATCACGTGCATGACCCCGAACGCTACGGTGTGGTTGAATTTGACAGCAAGCGTCAGGCCATCAGCATAGAAGAAAAACCGCAACAACCGAAATCGAATTATGCAGTGACCGGCCTGTATTTTTATGACCGTCAAGTCTGTGATATCGCCGCCGACATCAAGCCATCTGCGCGCGGAGAACTGGAAATTACCGACGTCAACAATGTCTACCTGAAACAGGGCAAGCTGAACGTGGAACTGATGGGGCGAGGCATGGCCTGGCTGGACACGGGCACCCATGAATCCCTGCTGGAAGCAGGTCAGTTCATTGCCACGATAGAAAAACGCCAGGGTCTGAAAGTCGCCTGTCCGGAAGAAATCGCCTACTACCGCAATTACATCAGCGATGCCGACCTGGAAAAACTGGCCCAGCCTTTGAAAAAAAATGAGTATGGCCAATACTTATTACAACTTTTAAACAAGAAAGCGTATTAACAGATGAAAGTGTTAGCTACCGGGCTTCCTGATGTATTGATACTCGAACCTGCTGTATTTGGTGATGACCGCGGCTTCTTTTACGAGAGCTTCAATGCCAGGAAATTTGCCGAACTGACCGGCGTGAATGCCAATTTCGTGCAGGACAATCATTCCAGGTCCGCCAACAATGTCTTGCGCGGCCTGCATTACCAGATACGTCAGAGTCAGGGCAAACTGGTGCGAGTAACTGCCGGTGAAGTGTTCGATGTGGTGGTGGATTTGCGCAAGTCATCCAGTACCTTTGGCCAGTCAACCAGCGTCGTGCTGTCGGCCGCCAACAAGCGTCAACTATGGGTACCTGAAGGTTTCGCCCATGGTTTCCTGGTCATGAGCGAAAGTGCCGAATTCCTGTACAAGACCACTGATTACTGGGCACCCGAGCATGAACGCTGCCTGCGCTGGGATGACCCGGCTCTGGGTATAGACTGGCCATTGAACGGCACGCCGCTACAGTCCGGCAAAGACCAGTTGGGCAAACTGCTGTCCGAAGCCGAGGTCTTTGAATGAAGATTTTACTGACAGGCAGTAACGGTCAGTTGGGTAATGCGCTGCAAGCCATATTGAGCCCGTTGGGTAGTGTCTATGCGCCATTGCGCGCTGAACTGGACCTGAGTAATCCCGACCAGTTGCGCCAGCGCATACGGGAATTCCAGCCTGATCTGATTATCAACCCTGCCGCTTACACCGCCGTTGACCTGGCCGAAACAGAAGAAAAACTGGCCCATGCCATCAATGCCGAAGCACCCGCCATCATGGCGGAAGAAGCACGCAAGCTGGGAGCAGGCCTGATCCATTATTCAACCGATTATGTGTTCGATGGTGAAAAACTTGACCCGCATGGCCAGGTCACCGCTTATCAGGAAACCGATGCGACCAATCCACAAAATGTGTACGGCAAGACCAAGCTGGCCGGCGAACAGGCCATACAAGCCAGCGGCTGCCAGCATCTGATCCTGCGCACCAGTTGGGTGTATTCACTGCATGGCAAGAATTTTCTGCTGACCATCTTGCGACTGGCCAGAGAAAGAGATCAGCTGCGCATCGTCAATGATCAATGGGGTATCCCGAATTCTGCTACATGGCTGGCCGAAACCACCTGCAAGCTGCTCGCCGGTTTGCAACAGGAAAACGCAAGGACTGACTGGTGGGCTGAGCATGGCGGTCTGTACCACCTCAGTGCTGCGGGTAAAGCCAACTGGTTTGAATTTGCGTCTGCCATTGTCGCCCAGGCTGATCAGCAAAACATGCTGAACAAGGCGGCTCCAGCGTTAACTGGTATCAGCAGCAGCGAATATCCGACACCTGCACGCAGGCCGCATAATTCGCTGCTGGGTACACAAAAGTTGCAAGACAAATTTGCCCTGGATCTGCCCGACTGGCAACAATGTCTGCAGGCTTGCATGCAGGGTGTACAGGCAACATAAGTGTCTGGAGCGCAGTTGATGCGATACAAGCGCATGACAACAGACAACGCAGACTCACTTTACTGATTCATGTCACTTAAAAGAAACACCATTTGGAATTTGCTGGGTAACGGCTTGCCGCTGATTGCAGCGGCGGCCTTTACTCCGTATACCTTGCGGCAATTAGGCAATGAGGCCTTTGGTGTACTGACGCTGATCTGGGGGCTGATAGGTTACTTCAGCCTGTTTGATTTCGGTACCGGCCGTGCCCTTACCTATGAAATCAGCAAGTTGCGTTCTGCCGGACAATTTCTGGCTATACCTTCAGTCTTGAAAGCCGGATTGCTGCTGACTGCTGCCACCGGTATGCTGGGTACGCTGATCATGATCGTGCTGGCACCACATCTGGCACAAAACTGGCTAAAAATCAGCCTGCCACTGCAACATGATGCGCAAATCGCCTTTGAAATTGCCGCATTGGGCGTCATACCCAGTGCCATCACCAGCGGCCTGCGCGGCGCGATGGAAGGCCTGGAGCGATTTCGCGCTTCCAATCTGAACAAGATATTCCTGGGGTTTTGCATGTTCACCCTGCCGGCACTGGCGATCGTCTTGCATGGTCCCCGCCTGTGGCCGATTGCCTTGTACCTGGCCATGGCACGCTTGCTGGTGGTCATCGGCGGTGCGTTGCAACTGCATAAATATCTGTTCACCAAAACCACGAATGAACCCATACGTGAAAACGGAAGTCAGACCAGTGAAGCAAATGCGCTGTCACAGCGATTGCGCAGCCTGCTGTCATTCGGTTTCTGGGTAACCGTGTCGAGCATCATCAGTCCCCTGATGGTATTTGGCGACCGTTTTTTTGTCAGTGCCATGGTGGGTGCCGACAAACTGTCTGTGTATGCGATTCCGCAAGAAGCGCTGATGCGTATGCTGCTGGTGCCGATCGCCATCTGCGGTGCCTTGCTACCGCTGTTTGCCACACTGGCAGATCAGCAGGCGCTGAAAAATAGTTACCGCCAAAATTATCGGCGCATGACATTCATCATGCTGGGTTTGTGCACTGCCGTTGCACTGTTTGCCTATCCGGGCTTCAGTCTTTGGCTGTCGCCAGAATTTGCCAGCAAGGCATTACCGATTACCCTGATCCTGGCAGCAGGTACTTTTTTCAATGGTATCGCGCTGGTGCCACATACCCTGCTGCATGCGCAGGGGCAAACAAAAATAACCGCGCAATTTCACTTTATTGAATTGCTCTTGTATATTGCTGTCTTGTATTTCCTTGCAACATGGTTTGGTCTGGCCGGTGCCGCATTTGCATGGACTTTCCGGGTGATACTGGATTGGATACTGTTGCATGTGACTGCACAGCGCCACCTGAAAAACCAAACGGCTCATTGAACCATTCGTCTTGCTTGCATGAAATGACATACACATCCCCTGATCCATCCAGACCATCCGTTGCAGCGGTGGTAGTTGGCTACTTTCCGGAGCCTGCTATCCTCCTGGCCTTGCTAGCCAGACTGCACGAACAGGTAGACCAGCTTTACCTGGTGGATAACGGCGGTTGCGACCAGATAGACTGGCGAGCAACGCCCAAGTGCAAATACCTGCCCCTCGACAAAAATTATGGCCTGGGTTACGCACTGAACAAGGGTTTTGAGGCGGCGATACAAGATGGTGCACACTATGTAGCAACTTTTGACCAGGACAGCGCACCGCCTGATCGTCTGATTGCCAGCCTGTTGGCTCAGCATGAACTGCTACACACGCAAGGCGTGCAATGCGCAGCGATCGGCCCAACTTTTTTTGACCGGCGTGAAGCCGATAAAGTTTATTTTCCGTTTTACAAAGAAAGCAGCGGCACTATCGAGGCAATCATTCCCGCTGATTTGAATGATACGGTTAGCCAGTATGTCGAAGTCGATGTCCTGATCACATCCGGCATGTTGATACGCACGGCAGCGTGGCTTGATACATTACGTTACGACGACGGCATGTTTGTTGATTATACCGATACCGAGTGGTGCTTCCGGGCAAGGAGCAAAGGTTATCGCCTGTTTGGCAGCATGGCTGTGCAAATGGGCCATGCTCTGTCGGATGCACCGCCTGTGCGCCTGTTCAATTTGAATTTCTTTCATTATTCTCCGCTGCGCCGCTACTACTATTTCAGAAATACATTACTGTTCTGTAAAAAACCGTATGTCTCTTCCGCCTGGAGAAACAGATTGCTGGTGGGGCTGGGCATCCGCTTTTTTGCCAGCCTGGTATATGAGAACAGGCGCCTGTCCCAGCTCAAGATGATGTGCAAGGGAATATGGTCTGGCCTGCACAATAAAAGCGGTGCGTATCCGACATAAGCCATAGAATTGCGTTCGACAGCCCCGGTTTAGAGTCTGGTTTTAGAGTCTGGTTTTAGAGTCTTATTTCCAAATAGCTTCCCGGCTATGCAAGCACTGTCATACCGGGCACTGTCGTTTTGATATACTCGTCGGCAAATACACTGCGTACCTGTCTGCGCTGATAAGAATAAACACAATAGACAATACACGCTCGCCATTGATCGGGGCGGCTACAGGCAAACCAGCTGACCGGGGATGCATTTGAAAAGCTGGCATACGAGACAGGCAAGAAAGCGCAAGTGAATAAGAAAAACAGGTGGATGGACCAATCCACCACCTATAAATGGTGATTTCTATGAGAAAATCTGAACCACAAACTGATTCATGCCATGCCCTGCTACCAGCAAGGTTCTAAAAACCAGCTTGTTATTGCGCTACCAGTAGCTACCAGCAACTGCAAGGCCAGCAAAACCAGAACAGTGAAAGCCAGATCACCCGCATAATTTATGATACATGTCGCTATTGTCAGTCACGGCCATGAAGACCTGCTTATTGCAAGCGGGATGGGTGGCTTGCGCGATGCTGGTGCAAATATGCATGTGTGGATCAAGGATAACCGCCCATCAGCACAGTTAAAGGCATATTGCCTGCAACATGGCGTGTCTTACATTGATGACCATCCTGGTCTGGGTTTTGGTGAAAATAATAATTTCCTGTTTGACCTCATCAGCAATAGCGTCGGCTTTGGAGAGGGTGACAGTTTTATCGTCATGAACCCTGACATCACCATCAGTCCGGAGACCATCATGACGCTGGTGGCGAATATGCAGCGGGATGCCTTCCCCATTGCCACCATCAATCTTTTCCGTGATGAGCAGCATCTGTATATCGATGCCAATATCCGTCGCTTTCCGAATATCATTTCCCTGCTGCGCATGGTGGCAGTGCGCTCACTGTCAGAACCATACGACAAGAAAACCATGTCGGAAACCTGTCATGTAGACTGGGCATCCGGGGCCTTTCTGGCGTTTGACGCGCGCCATTACCAGGCCCTGCAAGGTTTTGATACCCGTTATTTCATGTATTTCGAAGATGTGGATATCTGCTACCGCTCACAGCAATTGCTGGGGCTGGGGATACGTTTTTATCCACAACTGGATGCAACCCATACCGCAGCCCATAAAAACCGTAACCTGGTATCCCGTCATGCCAGCTGGTTTTTCCGCAGTTTCCTGAAGTTTCTATCGCGTCGTTATTTTGTTTATGACCGGCGTGCCAACATATCGGCATCCAAATAAAGCATGAAGCAAGTTATTTTGTTGACCGGTGCCAGCGGCTTTGTCGGCCAGGCAATTGCGCAAGCCTGCCTGCAGCAGGACGTCAAGCTGATCTGCCCGACCCGCCAGGCCTTGCAATGGCAGGCAGCACAGCTGTCCAATCTCATCATCACTGACCTGACCGCCGATACCGACTGGTCAGCCAGCCTGACGGGCGTTGATATCGTCATCCATTGTGCCGCCCGCGTGCACGTGATGCAGGAAACGGCTGCCGATCCCCTGCTGTTGTTTCGCCAGTTGAATGTAGATGCCAGCCTGAACCTGGCGCGCCAGGCTGCAGCGGCAGGTGCCAAGCAATTCATTTACCTGAGTTCAGTGAAAGTAAATGGTGAAGCGACCGCGCCTGGCCATCCCTACACCGCTGACGACCAGGCCGCACCACAAGATGCCTATGGCATATCCAAGCATGAAGCCGAACAGGCTTTGCTGGATCTGGGCAGGCAAACCGGCATGGCTATCACCATCATCCGCCCACCACTGGTGTATGGACCGGGCGTGAAAGCCAATTTTTTAAGCATGTTGCGCATGGTCAGGCGTGGCTTGCCGCTGCCACTGGGCAGCATCCGCAACCAGCGCAGCTTTGTGTACCTGGGCAATCTGGTCAGCCTGGTGCTGCATTGCCGCTTGCATGAACAGGCGCGTCATCAGGTATTTTTAGCCAGCGATGGCAGGGATTTATCGACAACAGAATTGCTGAACCTGTGCGCGCAAGCCTTGCAGGTGAAATCGCGGCTGTTTCCATTCCCTGCCAGCCTGCTGACGCTGGCGGCAAGCGTGCTGGGCAAGAAAAATGTGGCTGACCGTCTGTGCCAGTCCTTGCAGGTGGACATAAGCAAGACCAGAAATCTGCTGGGCTGGTCGCCCCCCTATACTGTAGAACAAGGCTTGCAGGCAACCGCTGCTGCCATTCGTACTTAATCACCATTCATTATGTTAAAGCGCCTTTTCGATCTTTTCCTGGCTTTGATGGCCAGTCTGTTTCTGATCCTGCCTCTGGTGGTGGTAGCAGTCTGTGTCAAACTGACTTCACGCGGCCCCATCGTCTACTGGTCAGACCGGGTCGGACGTAATAATGCTATCTTCAAAATGCCCAAGTTTCGCAGCATGCGCATAGATACGCCTGCGGTTGCCACCCATTTGCTGAGCAACCCGGACCAGTATCTGACCCCCATCGGTTCTTTCCTGCGCAAATCCAGCCTGGATGAGTTGCCACAATTGTGGAGCATACTGTCTGGTGACATGAGCTTTGTCGGCCCCCGCCCTGCCCTGTACAATCAGCATGACCTGATCGCCCTGCGCACCGAAAAGCAGGTACATACTATCCCGCCAGGCCTGACAGGCTGGGCGCAGATCAATGGCAGGGATGAATTACCAATACCGGTTAAAGTTGACCTGGATGCCTATTACTTGCAACATCAGTCCTTCATGCTGGACTTGCGCATCCTGTTTCTGACCTTTTACAAGGTGGTGCGCCGTGATGGCGTCACCCATTAAATTGTCTATTTCAGTGTCCATGCAGCTATTTTTTCACTCATTCACCAGGCAGGCCTAGCGATCATGATGCAGTCTCTACTGAACCTGCCGCGCATACACAAGCAATTGCTGGCCGCCGTGGCCGATGCCGTCTGTCTGCCCATGACCTTCGTGCTGGCCGTCTGGTTGCGCTATGACAGCTTCAGTGCTGCACTGTTCAGTCATTACTTCTGGCTTATCGTTTCCGTACCTTTCATCGCCATACCGGTATTCATACGCATAGGTCTTTACCGCGCAGTGATTCGTTTTATTGACCAGAAAATCATCAGCGTGGTGGTATTTGGTGTCACTCTGTCTGTACTGCTGCTGGTTTTTGTCAGCCTCATGCTGCACATCATGCCGCTGTCACGTGCTGTATTTGGCTTTTTCTGGGCCGGTTCCATCCTGTATGTGGGAGCCAGCCGCTTTCTGGCCAGAGCCTGGTTATTGCAGGCAGACATGACAGAAAATGCCACCCGCATTGCCATCTACGGTGCCGGCAAGGCAGGTGCGCAACTGGCAACTGCCCTGCGTGCCGGTGGCGAATATGTTTGCGTTGCCTTTATTGATGACGCCAAACCTGTGCAGGGCTCGACCATAGGCGGGGTCAAAGTATTTGCACCAGACCAGTTGCCAGCCCTGGCTGAACGCCATGAAATACGCGAAATTTTACTGGCCATGCCCAGCATCAGCAAAACCCGGCAAAAGCAGGTACTGGATCAGCTGGAACCCCTGAAACTCAAGATCAAGGTCACACCGTCGATACAAAGCCTGGTCAATGGCGAATTGCGCGTGCAGGACATACGCGAAGTCGAGATTGAAGATCTGCTGGGCCGCGATCAGGTAGAGCCTGATGCTCGCCTGCTGAGCATTTGCATCACCGGCAAGCGCGTCATGGTGACCGGGGCCGGTGGCTCCATCGGCTCTGAACTATGCCGTCAGATATTACGCCAGCGCCCGGCCAAACTGGTCTTGCTGGAAATGTCGGAATACGCCCTGTATGCCATAGAACAGGAATTGACTGGTCTGCGCCAGCAACTGAAACTGGATGTAGAGATACTGCCTTTCCTCGGTTCCATACTCGACAGCGCCAAGCTGGACCGCATCTTCACCACCTGCGAAGTCGAAACCCTGTACCACGCAGCAGCCTACAAACATGTACCGCTGGTAGAACATAATCCGGCTGAGGGCATACGCAACAATGTGTTTGGCACACTGTCCGTCGCACAGGCCGCGATGGCCGCCAGGGTCAAGAATTTTGTGTTGATATCAACGGACAAGGCGGTGCGCCCGACCAATGTCATGGGTGCCACCAAACGCCTGGCAGAACTGATTTTGCAAGCCTGTTCCCGCCGCCAGCAACATACCCGTTTTTGCATGGTGCGCTTTGGCAATGTGCTGGGTTCCTCTGGTTCTGTCGTACCACTGTTCCGCAAGCAGATCATGGCAGGTGGCCCCATTACCCTGACGCATCCGGAAATCACTCGTTATTTCATGACCATACCCGAAGCCGCACAACTGGTCTTGCAGGCCGGCGCCATGGGCGAAGGTGGTGATGTCTTTGTGCTGGACATGGGTGAACCCGTACGCATCATCGACCTGGCGCGGCGCATGGTGCATTTGAGCGGCCTGGAAGTAAAATCTGAAGCCACACCGGATGGCACCATAGAAATCCAGCATGTCGGCTTGCGCCCTGGCGAAAAGCTGTATGAAGAATTGCTGATCGGCGACAATGTAGAAGGCACATCCCACCCGCTGATCATGCGTGCGCAAGAAAATGAGTTGCCGTGGGATCAACTGAATGCCCTGTTGCAGGATTTAAATGCAGCCTGCACCGCCTTTGATTACACGCAAATCCGCGCCCTGCTGCTGCAAATAGTGGCAGAATATGAACCACAATGCGGTATTGAAGACCTGATCTGGCAAGCCCAGCAAACTGGTTCTGAAGACCAGACAGTTACCGGGCTGCTCCACTGAATCTTTTTAATATAGAAAAATAATCATGTCCCTACTTTCCCCCAGCATATTCAAAGCCTACGACATCCGCGGCATCATCGATAAAACCCTGGATGCCGAAGTTGCCCACCTGATCGGCCAGGCCTTCGGCAGCGCCGCTATCGCCAAAGGTGAAAAAGCCGTGGTCATAGGCCGCGATGGCCGCCTGTCCGGCCCTGACCTGATCACGGCACTGGCCAGGGGTTTGCAATCGACTGGCGTGGATGTGATTGATCTGGGCGTCGTGGTCACCCCCATGGTTTATTTTGGCACCAATGTGCTGGGTGCAACATCCGGCATCATGGTCACCGGCAGCCACAACCCGCCTGACTACAATGGTTTCAAAATGGTACTGGCAGGCGAAGCGATTTATGGCGATGCCATCCAGGCGCTGTACCAAACCATCCTGAACAAGGATTTCAAACAAGGCAATGGCGGCTACCGCACACATGACATCAAGGCGACTTACCTTGAGCGCATCATTGGTGATGTCAAAGTTGCCCGCCCATTGAAAATTGCCGTCGATTGCGGCAATGGTGTGGCTGGCGCATTTGCTGGCGAACTGTATCGCGGCATGGGTTGTGAAGTTATCGAACTGTTCTGCGAAGTCGATGGCACCTTCCCTAACCACCATCCTGACCCGGCGCACCCGGAAAACCTGCAAGACCTGATACGCTGCCTGCAAACCACGGATGCAGAAATCGGCCTGGCATTTGATGGCGATGGCGACCGTCTTGGTGTCGTCACCAAAGATGGCCAGATCATCTACCCTGACCGTCAGCTCATGCTGTTTGCCGAAGACGTATTGACACGCAACCCTGGCGCGCAGATTTTGTATGACGTCAAATGCACCCGCCATATCGCACCATGGGTAAAGGCACGCGGTGGTGTACCACTGATGTGGAAAACCGGCCATTCCCTGGTCAAGGCCAAGCTGCGCGAAACCGGGTCCCCGTTAGGCGGTGAAATGAGCGGTCATATCTTCTTCAAAGACCGCTGGTATGGTTTTGACGATGGCCTGTACGCTGGCGCACGCTTGCTGGAACTGGTCAGCCGTGTAGCGGACATGACTGCCACGCTGAACAATCTGCCGCAATCCACCTCGACACCAGAACTGCAATTGCAACTGGCCGAAGGCGAAAATTTCAAAATTATCGCCGCCATGCAGGCCAATCCCCACTTCCCTGGCTCGGACGAAATTATCACCATCGATGGCTTGCGTGTTGAATACCCGGACGGCTTCGGCCTTGCCCGTTCCTCCAACACCACTCCCGTCATCGTCATGCGCTTCGAAGCTGAAAACCCGGAAGCCCTGGCACGCATACAGGGCGCCATGAAGCAGGCTGTACTGGCTGTCAAGCCAGATGCAAAATTGCCGTATTAATTTTTAGGACCCAAAAGATCACCACAGAGACACGGAGACACAGAGAAAGGCATGAGAAAAGCAAAAAATGAGACGGGAGAACAATCCATTCCCTCATTCTTTTTTGATTTTCCTCTGTGCCCCTCTGTGTCTCCGTGCCTCTGTGGTGAGCATCTTGGTCTTCATCCGCATTGACTATCATCGTGAAAATCCTGCTTGTACGTGTTTCGTCCTTAGGCGACGTGCTGCACAATATGCCCATCGTGGATGACTTGCGTCGTCAGTTTCCGCAGGCACGCATAGACTGGGTGGTGGAAGAAGCCTATGTACAACTGGTGCGGCTCAATCCCGGTGTGGATCAAGTCTTCCCTTTTGCCCTGCGCCGCTGGCGCAAGAGTCTGGGTCAGGCCACGACACGGCAAGAGATCAGGCATTTCTTTCTCCAACTACGACAAGAAAATTATGACCTGATACTCGATACCCAGGGTTTGCTGAAAACCGGCATCATCATGGGTCTGGCCAAGACTGTCAAAGACGGCAAAAAAGTGGGACTGGCAAATGGCACCGAAGGTTCGGGTTATGAAGGCATTTCCAGAATTTTCCATGACATCAGTATACCGGTAGACAAACGCACCCACGCCGTCTTGCGCGGCCGCCTGGTCGCTGCCGCCGCTGGCGGCTACACCGTCAACACGCCCGCCAGCTTTGGCTTGCAGGCACCTGATCTGCCCGCTGACCAGCGTGCATGGCTACCAGCTACGCCGTATGCCGTATTCTTTCACGGTACTGCCGGTGCAGCCAAGAAATGGCCGCGAGAGAACTGGCAAGTCATTGCCAGTACTTTGCAGGAATATGATTTGCCGATACTGCTACCCTGGGGTAGCCCGGCAGAAAAAGCCGAAGCCGAGGCCATGGCCGCCATCATGCCAAATGCCACCGTCCTGCCCGCGCTCTCCATGCAGGCCGCTACCTTGCTGGCACAAAAAGCACGACTTGCCATCGGTGTCGATACTGGCTTGACGCATATCGCTGCAGCCTATGAAACACCGACCATAGAAATCTATTGCGCTTCACCGCGCTGGAAGACTGAGGGGAACTGGTCGGACAGGATTATTAATCTTGGGGATAACGGGGAACCTGCGACTGTTGAAGAGGTTCGAGAGGCGATTGGAGTATTGCTAGGGTCAATGGATAAGCAGTAATTTGCTTACCATCAAACATTACAGCAATCTACTTAACGTCATTCCTGCGTGCTTTTGGCAGGAATCCAGCGGCTTTCGTAGCATATCGCATAATGTATTAACTTCATGCTCGTGCAATTTACGAACTAGATTTCCAAATGACTTCGTCAGTCATTTACGGTTGCCAGCCGGGGGTAGCCCGGCAGCTACTCCCTTTTCTTGTCGTCGCCAAGAAAAGGAAGCAAAAGAAGGCGACCGAGGCGTCGCTGCCCCCTAAAGGGGGTCCCCTTTGCTGCAAGTCAAAAAATGGGAAATGCCCGAAACTCGCTGCGCTCAAACAACGGTCATTTCTTTTTCCATTTTCTGCCTCGCATCAAAGGCATCGACACATCGGAACGGCAAAAATCAAAAACAACGTCATCGCAACCGACGATCATGTTTTTTATTTGATCAGATAACTACTTCATTAAAAAATAAATGCGACAGATCTAAATCATTGTCACCCACAGCGAATTAATTTACTCTTCGGTAAATAACACAAATTTAGTAAGCAAAAAAATGAATGCCATCAACGTAATAGCCCCCTACAAATACCTCGACATGTGGGTATTTGATGATGAACGCGTAGGTCTGCTGCAAGAACCATTCGTATGCGGCGCAGACACCATGATAGATCAGGTGGTTGCCATGATTCCTGATCCGGAATCGGGTTTCATCATGCTGTTCTCTGCAACCGCTTTCCCTGGTCACCAGATAAAACTCTCCTGGCGCAGGGAAGACAGCAATGGCAACTGGTATTTTTCAGAAGAACTGGATATGGAAGGATGGCTGTGCCCGGCCTTGCTCAAATATTTTGAACAGCCACCAAAAGAAATTTATGTGCAGGTCAAAGCAAAGAACAGTCCGCTTATAAAACCAGTTTAAGTAAACTCACATTGGTAAACTAATGCCTGGCGAATTTGCCCTGATGCTGCAAAAGCAGGGGTCGAATAAGTGGGCTGATCGAAAACATATAGTCAGGATTATCAATATCAGCTTCAGGCTTGTTAACACTAGACCAATACCAAACAAGGTAAATATGTATCTGTATGTCTTGTTCAAGCAAGTCCAGAAAATGTTTCCAACTTGCGCTATTCAAAAAACTCCTGCCTTCATCCAGTGCGTCCCAAAATGACTCAAAAAGTATGGCCACGAGCGTGAATTTTTCATCTTCGCTCAACTCGCCGCTATCATAGGCGGCAAGAAATTCAGCTATCCTGTTTGCATCAGCAACTTCATACTCCCAATCCTGCATATCTTTTGTATTGGGCAGATTGAAGCGTATTGCCAGTGCATCAATGGCAGCTCTGGTGGGGAAGCGGTAAAGATGGTCAAGGTTTTCGAACATGGTTTCTTCAAGCATCTCTACTTAAGAAATTCATTTACTGGCATTCGCAATTCTTAATTTGTTCGCAACGGCAGAAACCTCAAAGAAATCGTTGATGCCCGATTTCCCTTTTCATTCGATGCTGGTTTGAATTTACAGGAGCGAGCGAGCCTTAAACTTTCTTGATCCAATTTGTTTTCTACCCGCCATTGAAGTTCAGCCACGTCAATTCCTCCCTCCTTATTCAACCAAATGCCAACTACAATACCGCGTCCAGGTTCATTTGATCTTGCGAAACTTACAAATTCAGATTTGCTACATGTATCTGTCAACAACTCTGCCGGGATTTCAGCAGGGCCTTCCAATTTCCAGACAAAACCACCCTTTACATATACTTTCTCCAACCCCGGATTATCAAATATTTTACATCCCATGATATTTGTTAAAACAGTTTCATCCAATAGGCGCCAGCCACTACTCCTCACTATCTCAGCAGTAATAACACGCCCCTCAGAGTCAGTCACGGCATCAACTTCAGTTTTTCCTTCAAATTCGTGTCGCAATGCAAACCGTGGATACTCGGCTCTTTTGCAACGGTGAAATGCCAAGGGTTTGTCAGAAAAATAGGCTTGCATCTCCGAAATTTTCGCGTTGTTAGAATTTATTCTTGAATCAGTTTGTATCTGCGCTGAGGACATCCCCCAATTTAAATTCAACAGTACAAATAAAAGAATATAGCGAGTAGAGATTTGATTTTTTAACATGTTTTCTTATTAAATCGCAAGTCAATGCAAGGAGAACAAATGCCTCATTAAAATGAACCTGATATTAAATCTCTAGCTTCCCAAACGACTTCACCAAATCATCCAGCGACTTCAACTGCGCCAGGAAAGGTTCCAGCTTGTCCAGCGGCAAGGCACTGGGGCCATCACACTTGGCTTGTGCCGGATCAGGATGCGCTTCCAGGAACAGGCCAGCCAGGCCCGTTGCCATGCCTGCGCGGGCCAGTTCAACGATTTGTTCGCGGCGGCCACCGGAAGCGGCTGCGCCAGCTTCACGCTGTTGCAGGGCGTGGGTAACGTCGAAGATGACAGGCAGGTTGTTGGTCACTTTCTTCATGACGGCAAAACCCAGCATGTCGACTACCAGATTGTCATAACCAAAGCAGGTGCCACGGTCGCAGAGTATCAGTTGATCATTGCCTGCTTCTCTGAACTTTTCGACGATGTTCTGTACCTGCGACGGGCTGAGGAATTGCGGTTTCTTGATATTGATGACGCGGCCGGTTTTGGCCAGGGCCACAACAAGATCGGTCTGGCGTGCCAGAAAGGCGGGCAACTGCAGGACATCGACCACTTCAGCCACTTGCGCGGCTTGCCATGTCTCGTGCACGTCGGTGATCAGGGGTACACCGAATTCTGCCTTGATGGCTTCGAATATCTTCAAACCTTCTTCCAGGCCGGGGCCGCGATAGGAATGGATGGAAGAGCGATTGGCCTTGTCGAAGCTGGCCTTGAAAACATAAGGGATGCCCAGCGTGCTGGTGACGCGCACGTACTCTTCAGCAACGCGCAAGGCCATGTCTTTGGATTCGAGAACATTCATGCCGCCGAACAGGACGAAGGGGCTTTGGTTGCTGGCTTGAATTTTTGGGGTAATGGCTACGGTAGTCAATATGATTCCAGTTCTTTAAAAATCAGTCGGGTGTTGTATATTTTTTGGTATCGGCGACGTGACAGCGTCACGAAGCATTAAGAAGCGTTACGAAGCGTTACGATACCCAGCGCAAATAATCTTGCCACTGTGGATCAAATTCGCTGCTGATATCAAACTGTAGCGATGCAAATGTGCGCGCCAGTTTATGAGCTTTGGCCAATGCGGCCTCTATATCACTGACATGCCAGTTCATGCTGCGTACGTTACCATGAAGGGTGATCTGGCTGGTGATGCCTTCCTGGGTTTGCGTGAGCAGGGTTTCAAGCTGGTCTTCAAACTCGCGTGCAATTTCCAGGTCGTCTTTATTGTCGAGCGCAACGTCAACTTGCAGACGCCACAGCATGTCTGCCCTGCCGACCAGGGCCATGGCGGATTCATTGCGCTGCACCAGCAGTTTGTCATCAGGGTCGGTATTGCTGACAAGCTCAAAGCCTGTCCATTCATTTTCACCGGTAGGGAACAGGGCGGTATGCCTGAGGTCATCTTTCCAGAAAGTATCCAGCACCAGCGGGAAGTCCGCCAGGCTGACGGTGTTCTGTTCCGGCGCACCGTCCATAAATTCGACCGGGCCTATCTTGATGGCGAAATCATATTCACCAATAGCGTGGTCAAGCAGGATGAAGGACATGTGTCTGGCATGATCGAGCATGTCTTGCGGTATGGGCTTGCCGAACCACAGTTGCAAACCTACCCTGCCTGCATCGGCATAATGCCCGACCAGGATATCTGCCGGACTGAGGCTGAAATTATCCATGGACATGCCGAAATCACCCATTTCTGTGCGCGCCCGGAAAGCAATCACGTTTTGAAACATGCTTAATCGGGGTGCCGATTGCACAAGCGACATGACATCCTGGAAATGCTCAGTTGAACCGTGGGCAGTCATGATCAGATCATAGATGCCGTCTTCCGGCCTGCCTTGCAATTCTGCTGCCAGGTGGGGAAAGTGGGGTTGCAGCAATGCATTGATGGCTTCCATGGCATCGCGGGCTTCCAGTTGCTGCAATTTTGGCTGGGCATTTGCCAATGCATGCCAAAAGATGTCTGTGCTCATCTATTTTATTTCCAGATGGATGGGTGGTTCAACATGTCCTTACATGTTGTTTAAGGGACATAGGATATCATTTTATGAGAGTGATTTTGCAGAACAGTGAGGTGCCTCATTTAGCTTTACTTGTTTTTCAAGCAATACTATTATCGCCGAACGCCACTAGGCTCCTGCCTGCGCAGGAGCGACGGTATTAGCGTTTTCCCTGTATAAGAATAACAAGTCAACAATGTCATAAAATTACATTTACGGTAATTAATTATGAAATTTATTGAGCTTGTATGCCTGGTTAAATTACAAAAATACGCCCCCTGCTCCGTATTAACCCCAAGCAATACATACACTCTTGCCACCCGTTTTCAGGTATATTCCCTCCTCTTCGCCAACACTCCCCAAGCTTGATGTCTGCTCATCGTAAAAATCTTGATGGTTTTGCCATTTCGCTCATGCTTTTGCTTTGCCTGTGCTGGGGCTTGCAGCAGGTAGCTGTGAAACTGGCGGCGCCTGTAATAAGTGCCCCCATGCAACTGGGCTTGCGGTCTGGACTGGCTGCCGTGCTGGTTCTGTTGTTGATCGTGGTTAAAAAGATTCCTTTTTCCCTGCGTGACCAGCATGTATGGCCCGGTATTGCTGCCGGCGTCTTGTTTGCGCTTGAGTTTTTATGTATCTCGCTGGGGCTAAAATATACGACGGCCTCGCATATGTCGGTATTTCTGTACACTGCACCTATCTTTACGGTGCTGGGCTTGCACTGGCTGATCCCTGCCGAGCGCTTGCAGCCTGCGCAATGGCTGGGCATATTGTCGGCATTTGCTGGGGTGGCGATTGCGTTTTCTGGTGCCTTATTTGATACATCCGGCAACAGTCAGCGTGATATGACCGATATGCTGATCGGTGACAGCTTTGGTGTGGTGGCAGCAATATTGTGGTCGGCCACTACCATCACCATACGCAAATCCAGTTTATCGGAAGCGGAACCAACCACGACGCTGTTTTATCAACTGGCAGTCGGTGCGCTGATCTTGCTGGCTTTTGTGTTCTTGCGCGGTGAAAGTCTGCCCACGCAATGGAATATGACCAGCATCATCAGCCTGTTTTTCCAGACGGTAATTATTGCCTTTGCCAGTTACCTGACCTGGTTCTGGCTCATGCGTCGTTACCTGGCATCGCGTCTTTCTGTATTTTCTTTCCTGACACCCTTGTTTGGCGTTGCCGCCGGTGTCATCCTTATGCACGATCCCATTAGCCCGCGCTTTGCGCTGGGTGCAATACTGGTTTGTGGTGGTATTGTATTGGTGAATTTCCGTCGGACATAACGCATGCGTCTTCTTTATTCCCTGGTCTGGGGTTTATCTTTGCCTCTGGCCCTGTTTCGTCTCTGGTGGCGTGGTCGCCAGGAACCTGGCTATCGTCAGCATATTGCCGAGCGCCTGGGCTTCTATCCTGCCATCGCCAGCACGCCCACGATTTGGGTGCATGCTGTTTCTGCCGGTGAAACCCGCGCAGCCGAACCATTGATCCGCGCCTTGCTGGCACGCCGCCCTGATCACCGCATCTTGTTGACGCATATGACGGCCACCGGGCGTGAAACCGGCGGCAAATTGTTCGCCGATGTCGGGCCGCGCCTGTATCAGGCATTTTTGCCGTATGACATCAACTGGATGATACGGCGTTTCTTGCGGCATTTTTCACCACAATTATGTGTGTTGATAGAAACCGAAGTCTGGCCTAACCTCGTAGCCCAGTGCGAATTGCAATCCATACCGGTCACTCTGGTGAATGCCCGCCTGTCGGAAAAATCATTGAAGAAGGCACAGCGACTGGCCTCGCTGATATTGCCGGCAGCCCGCGCCATCAGTTGCGTAGCCGCACAATCCAACCCGGATGCGCAGCGTCTGCATGAACTGGGCATAGAGCGCCCGGGCGTCACCGGCAACATGAAGTTTGATGTGACACCGCCACCCTTGATGGGCGAGCGTGGTGCGGCCCTGCGCCGCAGCTTTGGCGAACGCCAGGTGATCCTGTGCGCCAGCACCCGTGATGGGGAAGAAGAACTGATACTACAGGCCTTTGTCGAACAGACCCCGCTGTTGCAGACCAATCCCCTGCTGATTATTACCCCACGTCACCCACAAAGATTTGATCAGGTCGCCAGCATGCTGGAAGCACGCGGCATCAGCTATGTGCGCCGCTCTACCCTGAATCATGAAGAAATTGCCCCGATCACCAGGGATGTACAGGTCTTGCTGGGTGACAGCATGGGTGAAATGTATATGTATTATGCTGCCTGCGATATTGCTTTTGTCGGTGGCAGCCTGGTGCCGCTGGGTGGGCACAATCTGATTGAAGCCTGTGCCATGGGCAAACCCGTCCTGACGGGTACGCATACTTTCAATTTTTCCGAAATCACCGATCAGGCGATTGCCTGTGGCGCGGCTTTCAGGGTGGATGGTGCACTGAGTTTATTCCGGCAGGCGCATGCACTGCTGGCCAACCAGCAACAGCGGCAACGCATGGGGGAAGCAGCATATGCCTTCTTCCTGCAACATCAGGGTGCCACGGCCCGCACCATGCAGATGCTGGAGCCGTATTTATAGCACCGACACCGGCCTGGGCTGACTTTACTCTGGCGTATGCGCTGTGATTGAAGTCAGTATCTGCAAGGCCGCCTCAAATTCAAATGCTTTCAGCGCACGTTCCAATGCATCAGCGTGCGTACCAGCCAGCTTGCGCAGGCTGTTGCGATGGTTCTGGAAATAATCCAGGGCTTCGCTGTCAGAATCCTGCAGATAACTACTGAGTGTCGCCAGCAACTCTTGCGTATCGGCATTGTGTTCCACACCGGCAACGGGCACATCATCAGATGGCTCATCTGCCGCGACAGGCCCGGACAAAGCCAGTTGCAGGTCGCTGATCAATTTGGCACTGGCATCAGTAAATCTTTGCAGCAGGCTACCATCTTCGCTGGATTTCTCTATGGCGAGTTCCAGTTCGGTTGCCACTGCTGCCAGTTCTACGGCACCGATATTGCCTGCGGCACCGCGCATGGTATGGGCTTCGCGCTCGGCAGAAATACGGTCGCCTTTTTCCAGGTGGATACGGATTTTTTCTGGTGTTGCAGCAGCCGTGTCGATAAACAATTGCAACAGGCGTTGATATAAATCCATATTCTGGCCACAGCGACGCAAGGCTGACTTGACGTCCACCCCCGGGATTTCAAGCTCAGCCGTATTCTCTACTGGTCGCGCAGGTATCTCGTTGATGGCTACCGGGACCGAACTGGTTCTTGGCATGCGTTGCCCACTCCAGCGGGCCAGGGTATCAAAGAAACTGTCTGGGTTAATCGGTTTGGCGATATGGTCATTCATGCCTGTATCCAGGCAACGCTGTTTTTCTTCATTCATGGCATGGGCCGTCATGGCAATAATTGGCAAATCCAGCCATTCAGGATAAGAGCGTATCACGGTAGTGGCCGCATAACCATCCATTTCAGGCATTTGCAAATCCATCAGCACAATATCAAATTCGGCCTTGTTCAGTTTATCAATGGCAATGCGTCCATTGTCTGCCACTTCTACGATGATACCCGCTTCATACATCAGTTCAGCGGCAATTTGCTGGTTGATCTGGTTATCTTCCACCAGCAATACACGCAGGCCGTCAAACCTGTTTTCCAGCTTTGGTATGGCGGCAAGCTGGGTCGGGTCATCCATGTACCGGCGGCTCAGGCATTGCAGGCTTTCTATCAGGCCTGGCATGCTGATCGGCTTGGACAGGTAAGCGACAGGTGCATGTACCGTATTGAGCATACCGGCTTCATCAAAACCCATATTGGTAAGCATGATGATATCAGGTGCCTGCCCGACATTCTCTGCATGGATGGCTTCGGCAGTTTCTGCGCCATTCATGTCTGGCATCTGGGCATCGAGCAACACCAGTTCATAGGGTTGCCCCGCAGCCCTTGCCGTTTCCAGCATCTGCAAGGCCTGTCTGCCGCTACTTGCAGCATCAGGCGTCAGGCCCAGTTGCTGACATAATTTAAGCAGATGCTGGCGCGCTTCGTTATGATCATCCACGACCAGTACATGCAAGCCAGCCAGGGCCAGCACCACGGCGGTACGCACATCATGCGGAGCTGATTTTGCGTGATCAAACCAGCAAGTGAAATGGAAGCTGCTGCCGGCACCGACCTGGCTTTCCACCCAGATATCACCACCCATCAATTCCACCAGATGCCGTGAAATGCTCAGCCCCAGCCCAGTGCCACCGTATTTGCGAGTGGTGGAACTATCGGCCTGGGTAAATGCCTTGAACAGGTTTTGCTGCTGTTCATCCGTCATGCCAACACCGGTGTCACGTACGGTAAATTGCAACTGCACCTGTTCAGCAGATGATTTGATCTGCCTGACCATGATCACCACCACGCCATGATCAGTAAATTTGATGGCATTGTTGACCAGGTTGGTCACCACCTGACCAAGGCGCAAAGGGTCACCCTGCAAATTCGCCGGCACTGATACATCAATATCAAATACCAGTTCTATATCTTTTTCAGCCACTTTATGGCTGACGATGGTGGCAACGTCGTTGATCACATCGGTCAGGGCAAATTCTGCCGATTCGATATCGAGTTTGCCCGCTTCTATCTTGGAAAAATCCAGGATGTCATTCACCACCCCTAACAGGGATGTACCGGCATTGTGGATTTTATCGATATAGTCGCGCTGCTTGACGCTGAGTGCCGTTTTCTTGGCCAGGTGAGAAAGGCCGATGATGGCATTCATGGGCGTGCGTATTTCATGGCTCATGTTCGCCAGGAAATAGGATTTGGCAATGGTTGCCTGTTCTGCCTGTTCCTTGGCTTCACGCAATTCATTTTTTTGCAGATAGGTTTCGGTTTCATCAATCCAGAAACCATTCCATATCCATTCACCATTCATGTATTTGGGGTCCACAGTTTGCGCACGCAGCCAGCGTATCTGGCCGTTCATCACAATGCGTTGGTGAAAGTTGCCTGCGGTGCGGGTATCGACGGCGATTTTGGCCAGTTCTTCTGAAATTTCGCGGTCTTCTTCCACTGTGGTATCCCAGCGGGCGGCTTTATCTGCAATGATGGCTTTGGCGGTGACACCCAGGACATTTTCGACATTCTCGCTGACATAGGCATATTCCCTCTGACCATCCGGCAACTCGCGGAACTGGAATACCGACAAAGGCAGGGCAAAGGTCAGGTCATTCAGACGTTTGCGTTCGCCATCAGCTTCGGCTGTTCTTTGTCTGACCAGATCTTCCAGCAAGGCCTGCTGACGCGAGAAATGCCGGACACGCATGCGATACACCAGATAAATCAGTGCCAGCAACAGAACAGTCACTGCCAGACGGAAACGCCATTCCATCCAGAATGGCGGCGTAATGGTGATGAGCAGGCTGGCACCGCCTTCGTTCCAGTCGCCATCTTTGGTGGCCGCCCTGGTCCTGAAAACATATTCACCAGGTTCCAGATTGGTATAGTTGGCTGAACGGTGGTTGGCTTCAGCCATCACCCAGTCTTCATCAAAGCCATCGAGCTTGTAGGCATAGCGATAATGCATGGGGTCGGCAAAATTCAGGGCCGCAAATTCTATAGAAATGACATTTTGCCGGTAACTGAGGGTGATTGCCCTGGCATCGGAAATATTGTCTTTCAGGGTGACGCCTTCCGGCAATTTACCCCCACGTACCGACTGATTAAAAATCAGGAAGTCGGTGATGGTGGTGGTCGGTGAAACTGCCTTGTCGCGGATGAATTCCGGATAAAACCAGGCCAGCCCCTGGAAGCCGCCAAAATACAGGGCATCATCGACATCGCGGAAACTGGCACCTACGGTGTAGGTGCCATCGATCAGGCCATCATCTGCCGAATATTTTTTCAGCGCAAACCGGTCCGGACCCAGTTTGTACAAACCCCCATCGGTACTAATCCACAAATTACCAGCCTTGTCTTCAGCAAACCCGGCAGAGGCATCATTGCCCAGCATGCCACCGTAACGGTAAAAACTGATTGTGCCATCGCCAGCGACGACCATGCGGTTAAGACCGCTGGCAGTTCCCACCCAGATAGTGCCGGTATGGTCTTCAAATACGGCATACACACGGCTGTGGCTGAGGCTGTTGCCATGTCCGGTGATATGCCGGTAATGCGTAAAATGCCCGGTCTGCATGTCGAGTTTGTCCAGCCCGCCAAAGGTACCTGCCCACAGCTGCCCATGGCGGTCAAACAGCAGCGACACCACCCGCCCATGGCTGAGGCTGTCAGGGTCTTTGGGGTCATGCATATAACGGTAGAACTTGCCGGTCTTTGCATCCAGCCGGTTCAGTCCATCATCACTGGCCACCCACAAATTACCGGCGCGGTCATACGCAAAGGAATGGACGATGTTCGAACTGATGCTGTCAGGATTACGTGGATCATTCTGGAAATGCCGGGCGCGTTCGCTGACCGGGTCAAACAGGTTCAGGCCATCTTGCGTACCCACCCACAACTTCCCGTCCGGTGCCGCTTGCAGCGCTCTGATCTTGCTATTGCTGATGCTGTCGGGCCGGGCCGCCTGATGCTGATATACCTTGATCTGACCGCTGACCTTCTCCAGGCGATTGAGGCCATCGCCAGTACCTATCCAGATGTACCCGTTGCTGCCCGCAATGGCAGACACGGTGTTGTTGCTGAGTGTTTTGGGTTCACCAGGCAAATGCAACAAGCGCTCAAAGCCACCACTGAACAGATTGGTACGACTGGCGCCGCCCAGCCAGGTACCGACCCACAAGGTGCCGGACCGGTCTTGCAGCAGGCGGGTAACGCGGTTGTCCGCCAGGCTATGGCGGTCACTGGCATGGTGGCGGTAAGATGAAAACCTGCCGGATGCCTCATCCCAGCGCTTCAGGCCATCATCGGTACCGGCCCAGACTACACCATCCTTGTCTTCCAGTACCGAACTCACCGGCCCGGGATCAAGACCTTCACTTTCACTGAAACGGTGTTTTTCTGCCCGGTCACGGCCCCAGATTTCCAGCCCTGCCAGCGATGCGATCCAGAGCCTGTCCTTGCGATCCACCATAATGTTCTGCACGGCATTGCGACGCGGATCAGCCTGTTTGTCATTATCGAAGCGGAAATTCTGGAAGCCGGACTTGTTCTTTGCCATCAGGCTGAGACCGGCATTGCTGCCCACCCACAAATTGCCATCCCCGTCATAAGCGAGCGTATTGATCTGATCACTGGCGATACTGGTGTCGTCCTTGTCATCATGACGCATACTCAGAAAACGCCCGGTATCAGGGTCAAAATGCGCCAGCCCGTCGCCGGTTGCCAGCCACAAGCCTGCCGCGCCATCGCCGACTATGGCCTGGATCTGATTGGCTGCCGAACTGCGGATATCGACCGCATCACGCCTGTACCTGACCATACTTTCGGTTGCGGGATCATAGCGATGCAGACCACCGCTGCGCGTGCCTATCCACAGACGGCCCTTGCGATCTTCATACAGCGCCCATACCCAGTTATCTGCCAGGCTGTCGTGCTTGGCCGGTTCATGGCGGAAAAAGATGACCTTGGTGCCATCGTAACGGTGCAGGCCACCCTGGGTGCCGAACCACATATAGCCCTGCCTGTCCTGCAGCATGGATTGTATGGATTCATGCTGAAAACCCTGCTCACGCCCCACCTGATCAAAGCGCAGGCTCTGCAAGCTGGCCGCATGGGTATCAGACCAGCAGCAGATCGCGAATATCGTGAGAAAGAAAATACAACTGGACCAGTATCGACGACAGCATTGACGGCAGAATGGGTAGCAAAATGAATGGCAAAATGAATGGCAAGTGAACGGGGTAGCCGATTGCGGTAGCCTCATCGTGTGCTCTCTTGTACTTAAACCATCGGTCAATGGTTACTGTCTGGAATATTATAAGCAAGAAGTATAGGTTATTCAGACATTCATTATCCATCAAACGTCCGATTGCCTCATAAACAACATATTTGATTCTGCCATGACAAACCGGCAGGTAACATGCCTTCCGCTTAAATTGAATCTGATTGTTGCGTGAAAGAAAACTTATTTATTTCTGCCTGTTTCTGTTGGTTTAATGCCTCTGTTTTACCCACACCTGCCCTATGGTAGCCACTTTTTATTATTGCATCAATAGCAATTAAATATGGGTGGCAGTTTATGGCAGGTCAAAGAAATAAAATCTGGGACGGCATATAATGGTTTCCTCAGGCTGGGACGATGAAACCTTTGTCGCCATGACCGTATATTCACCATCCCCAAACCCAATTTACACTCGATTCGCCTTATTTCGTTCGCCTTATTTCACTGGACATCTATCCATACTGTCGCCCTTTTCTGGCTGAACCATGCAGCCGGGCAACAAGGTCAACAAAGTCAACAAAGTCAACAAGCAAGGCCGATTCAACATCATTTCTGTAACAGGTAACAAAGAAAGCTGCATTTCATATGAACGCAAACGAAAAAATTTTAGGACTGACTGACATGTCTCCCCAGGAAATCTCTCTTGATGTCTTGCTGGAAAAATATGCCAAAGGCGATGAAGCCACCATTCACGATGTACAGGCACGGGTCGCCAGAGCGCTTGCCGGCGTAGAACAGCCAGATTTTCAGGCCTATTACGAAGAAAAATTTTTATGGGCGCAAAAGAATGGTTTTGTGCCTGCTGGCCGTATCAATTCTGCCGCCGGCATGGACTTGCACGCCACCCTCATCAACTGCTTTGTACAACCAGTAGGTGATTCGGTATCCAGCGCCACCGATGGCAAGCCAGGTATCTATACCGCACTGGCGGACGCTGCCGAAACCATGCGTCGTGGTGGTGGTGTGGGTTACGATTTTTCTACCATACGCCCGAAAGATGCCCTCGTCCGTGGCACGCGTTCACGTGCATCCGGCCCGGTATCTTTTATGCAGGTATTTAATGCATCCTGTTCTACCGTCGAATCTGCCGGTGCCCGTCGTGGTGCACAGATGGGCGTCTTGCGTGGTGACCATCCGGACATCCTGGAATTCATCCGGTCCAAAGACAAGGGCGATCTGACCAACTTCAATATTTCCATCGGCGTGACTGATGAATTTATGGAAGCTGTCGCCAAAGATACCGACTTCTGCCTGGTGCACAAAGCCGAACCTGGCGAAGACAAAAAAGAAGCCGGTGCCTATCTGCGTGAAGATGGTCTGTGGGTATACCAAACCGTCCGTGCGCGTGATCTGTGGGACGCGGTCATGAAATCCACTTACGATCATGCAGAACCCGGCATCCTGTTTTTGTCGCGCATGAATACAGAAAACAATCTGTACTATTGCGAAAAAATCGAAGCCACCAATCCATGCGCAGAACAACCTTTGCCAGACTATGGCTGCTGCTGCCTGGGTTCCATCAACCTGACCCGTTTCATCAAGGGTGCATTCACTGATGCGGCCGAATTTGATTTTTCGGGCTTTGAAGCTGTCGTCACAGTAGCCACCCGCATGCTGGACAATGTGCTCGATGCCACGGCTTGGCCGTTGCCACAGCAAAAAGCCGAAGCCATGTCCAAGCGCCGCGTGGGCCTGGGTTTTCTTGGTCTGGGTAGCAGCCTGGTCATGCTGGGTCAGCGTTATGACTCTGATGCTGGTCGCGCCTTTGCACAAAAGGTATCTGAAGTCATGCGTGATGCGGCCTATCTGGCATCGGCAGAACTGGCCAAAGAAAAAGGCCAGTTCCCTTTGTTCGACAGTACAAAATATCTGTCCGGCGTGTTCGCCAAACGGCTGCCTAAAAATGTGCGCAGTGCGATTTCCAAGCATGGCTTGCGCAATTCGCACCTGCTGTCGATTGCGCCTACCGGCACCATTACCCTGGCCTTTGCTGACAATGCATCCAATGGCATAGAACCCGCTTTTTCATGGGTCTATAACCGCAAGAAACGCATGGCCGTTGGCGATGCCAAAATCTATGAAGTGGCTGACCACGCCTGGCGCCTGTACCGTCATCTGGGTAACGATGTATCCGATGACAGCAAGCTGCCAGGCCAGTTTGTCACTGCCTTGAATATGTCTGCCAGCGACCATATGAAGATGTTGCAGGTGGTACAGCCGTATATCGATTCGGCCATTTCCAAGACCGTCAATGTACCGGCAGATTACCCTTACGAAGACTTCCAGAATCTGTACATGGATGCCTGGCGCGCCGGCCTCAAAGGCCTGGCAACATACCGCCCGAATAGCATCCTGGGTAGCGTTTTGTCCGTTTCCACAGAAACGCCACCGGAAGTCAAACAGACACCGGATGACGACCTGCTGCGCAAGCAATTCGATGGCCGCCCATTTGGCGACCTGGAATCAGTCACGTCCAAAGTGCAGTACATGACCTATGAAGGCAAGAAAACAGTCTACCTGACCGTCAGCTTCATCCACATCCAGGGCATGGTTGGCGGCGAACGCGTGACGATAGAACGCCCGTTTGAATTCTTCATGCCTGCCGGCCAGAAGAACGATGGCCAGCAATGGATATCGGCCAGTATGCGTTTGCTGTCTATGGCAGCACGTTCCGGCGGCTCCATCGCCAAGGCACTGGCAGATATGCGTGAAGTGGTGTGGGACAAGGGCACGGTACGCTGCGGCATGATCACCAAGGACGATGGTTCACAGGCACCGCTGTTCCATGAATCCGAAGTCGCCGCCATCGGTTATTCGCTGCAACGCATCCTGATGAAACGCGGTTTCCTTGACGCTGCCGGCAACCAGATCCCCATCACCGTGCTGGCAGAAAAGTTCAAGCAAAGAACCCATTACTACGGCATGGACGACCTGGCCTACGAAGGCGAAACCGCCCCCATCAGCTACATCCCCACCGGCAAGAAATGTCCGGATTGCGGTGCCCATGCCCTGCAAAAAATAGACGGTTGCAGCCGCTGTGTTTCTTGTGGGTATGTGGGAGCTTGTGGGTGATGAGCTAGCTATCGATTAGCCAGAACTCGTTTCATCAATAGGGATGAATTCTAAATGCTTTTCAACAGAGAACGCCCTCGTTTCAAAAGAGGGCGTTTTTTATTGTCGGATACCGCCGATCATCGTTGGTTATAGCCGAAACAAATTTATCAAAAAAACCAGATCGTCTGCTCACAGCTTTCATCAATACATCAACGCCTCAACTTTCCGCAACCACTTCATCTATATCCAAACTGATATAGCAAAATGCCTAAATGTGATTGGTTCGCCGGGCTATTTGCAGATACTATCCCGCGATACCTGTGCTGGGTAGGGCTTTGTACGCTTCCTTCATGAGCCTGGCATGCACAATAATTCGCATAAGGGATGTTCATGAGTTCTTCCAGTACCTCCGGCACCTCCAGCACCATTAGCCGCCGTTCTTTCATTGCATTGGCGATCACCACCATAGGTAGCTCACGCTTATATGCAAAGGCACTTCCTGCCAGCCCTGCACGTGTGGGGACGATATCCATCGCGGGGCAATGGCGTATCGCGCTGGACAGGGATGATGCCGGAACAACTGCCAGGTGGTTTGCCAAAAACCTGGTGTCAGGCTCGCCCATACAATTGCCGGGCATACTGCAAACCCAGGGATATGGTGATGAAATCACGGCGAAGACGCCCTTCGTTGCAGCATTGCCCCGTGACATGCGCTGGTATTTGCTGCCGCAGTACAAGGCTTACACCAAACCTGGCAATGTACAGGTACCTTATCTTTCACAACCTGTACGCCACTTTCTGGGCGTCGCCTGGTATCAGCGCAGCATAGAAATCCCGCCTGAATGGCAGGGTAAACGTATCACGCTGACACTGGAAAGAGCGCGCTGGCAGACGGATGTGTATATCAATGACAGGCTGATGGGCAGTAACCGTTCACTGGTGGTGGCGCACGAATTTGATCTCGGCATGTTAAGTACCGGCACCCATCGGTTATCGGTACGTATCGATAACCGCATGTTGCAACCGGCCTACCGCGCCGATGGGCATGCGGTATCGGATGCAGAGGGGTCAACCTGGAACGGCATGGTTGGCCGGATCGAGCTGTCAGCTACCTCACCGGTGTGGATAGCAGATGCCCAGGTGTTTCCCAATGTTGCGAGCAAGTCGGCGCAGATTCGCGTCGAGATAGGCAATCTGACTGGTAAAGACGGCAGCGGTAGCTTGTCTGCTGGCGGCGTCACAAAGCCGGTACGCTGGGCTGCCACTGGCGGTAAAACATCGTTCGAGGTAGCGCTGCCTGATTCCACGCCCTGGTCTGAATTCACGCCGGTGCTGCAACACCTGCGCCTGACACTCACGGGGCAGGATGCCGATGATAGCCGCGAGCTGACTTTTGGCATGCGCGAGATCAAGACTGACGGCAACCAGATACTGCTGAATGGCGAACAGTTTCATCTGCGTTCTACGCATGATGGCGGCGGTTTTCCGCTGACTGGTTATCCTGCGATGGATGTGGACACCTGGAAGAATATCATTGGCATCTGCAAGGAATGGGGCTTGAATGGAATGCGCTTTCATTCCTGGTGCCCACCTGAAGCGGCCTTTGTTGCTGCGGATGAACTGGGGTTTTATTTTCAGGCGGAATGCGGCATGTGGAATGCTTTCGATGCCGGACACAAGATGCTTGATCTGCTCAACGACGAAACGGCACGCTTGCTGAAAGCCTATGGCAATCATCCTTCGCTGCTGATGCTGGGCGCAAGCAATGAACCAGCCGGGGCATATCACACTGAATTGCCAGTCTGGGATAAAAAATGGCGCGAAGCCGACCCAAGACGGCTGTATTGCGATGGTACTGGTCGCTGGTCAGCACCACCGGCCGGGCCGGGCACACCTTTCGCTGCCGATTTTCTGACCCCTGGTGGCGGCGCCCGCGGGCCTATGGGCTGGTTTGGCGGTGACTATGAAGAAGCACTCAACAAGTTGAGACTGGGCGTGAAGGTGCCTTGCATAGCACATGAAACCGGTCAGTTTTGCGCTTACCCTGACTTTAGTGTGATCGCCAAATTCTCTGGCAAGCAGGCCCGTTATGCAGCTTTCCCCAAAGGGGTGAGCAAGGGTAGCCAGGCCTATATGCACCCCGGCAATTACATCATCATGCGCGACTCTGCCGAAGCACATGGGCTGCTGCCGAGAAACAAGGAATTCGCCCAGGCGTCTGGCCGTTTCCAGGTTGCCTGCTACAAGGAAGAGATCGAAGCCAATTTGCGCACGCCATCGTATTCTGGCTATCAACTGCTGGATCTGCACGATTATCTTGGGCAAGGTGGCGCACTGATAGGCTTGCTGGATGCTTTTTGGGAAGAGAAAGGCTATGTCACTGCGGCTGAATTCCGTCAGTATAGCGGTGCCACCGTACCACTGATCAGGCTGAAGAAACGCCTGTTCACGACAGACAATACATTGAACACAACTGCCGAGCTGGCGCACTTTGGGCCGCAGACACTGGCTGCGGTGAAACCCGTGTGGCGCATTGTCGACAGCGCGGGCAAAACGCTACTATCCGGGGCGCTGCCGGTACGCGATGTCCCACGCGGCAAGAATATTGTACTTGGTAGCATCAATGCCGAACTGTCAGTCTTGCCTGCCCCGGCATCATACCGGCTGGAAGTTGAACTGTCCGGGACATCATTCCGCAATCAATGGTCGTTCTGGCTGTATCCTGTAGTGGTTCCTGCCAGCCCCAATGGCGTGCTGGTGACCGCATCATGGGATGAAGCCAGAGCAGCCTTGTCTGCCGGTGGCAAGGTGTTGTTCTTATCCGGAAGCCCGGAAAAACCCTCGCCCGAACTAGCCCTGAGCCGTACACCGATTTTCTGGAACCGGCTGATGAACCCCAAACGCACCTGGATGCTGGGGCTGTGGTGTGATGATCATCATGCTGCATTGAAAAAATATCCGACCGGAGCGCACTGTGATTGGCAGTGGGTAGAGTTGTTGACCAATACTACAGCGATGAATATCGACGATCTGCCGCATACCTTGTCACCTGTTGTGCTTCCTATCGATGACTGGAACCGCAACTTGCGACTGGCCATGCTGTTCGAATGCGCAGTGGGTAACGGGAAATTAATGATCACCTCTTTCGATTTGTCAGACAAGGGTCTGGCGCGGCAGGCCGGTGCGGCATCATTGCGCAAGTCTTTACTTGAGCACATGGAGTCAACGGCTTTCAAGCCAGTCACACAGATCAGCATGGAAAAACTGGATGCCTGGATGCCGCTACGCTATGTCGCGCCACCGATGATGATCAGCCCACCCGCCACTGGTGATGTGGCCGATCCTGGCTAAAATCTGGCTAAAACCTGACTAAAATAATGTCACCATATGTCTGAGCTACTGTAGTAACCAGTACAAAAATTTAATTAACTGATCATTATTCCCATGAAAAATATTCGCCTTGCCCTTGCCACTGCATGCGTTCTTGCCGCCAGCATCTGTCACGCCAATGTACCGGGCGGCGGTAACGGTAGCGGCCCGGATGTGGCGCTAAAGGACAATGGCGACAGCTTTATTCTCGACAATGGCATCGTCGCCATCAATATCAACAAGACTGATGCCACCATCAGCAGCTTTACCTATCAGGGCATGAATCTTTTTGGTGGCGGCGACAAGGGTGGTAAGTTTTACTGGAGCTGGAATGCCCCAGCTTTTGAAGGGCCGCATGGCACAGCAAGCCTGATCGTTGATCCCCGCTCCAATCACGGCGACTATGCAGAAGTGAAAATACACAGCCCCTGGTCAGGCAAGTCCTCCAATGCGGCGATGGACGTTGATGTGTATTACAGTCTGAAGCGCGGTGCGCAAGGCTATTACGTGACCGCCATGCTGGATCATCCCGCATCTTACCCGCGCACAGATGTTGGCGAATGGCGCTCCAACGCCTATGTCAGCCCGGTGTTTGACTGGCTGAGTGTGGATAGCCTGCGTCAAAAGAAAATGCCAACCATGGCCGACATGGCAGCTGCTGAACGCGTGCCCGGTGCACCAAAAGAAGTGACACGGCTGACAACAGGCATCTACGCCGGTGAATTTGAATGCAAATATTCGTATAGCGCCGACCTGGGCAATCTTGATGTATGGGGCTGGAGCAGTACCAGCAAGCGCATAGGCATCTGGATGACCGTGCCCAGCCATGAGTATTACAACGGCGGCCCCATGAAACGGGAACTGACCGTACACATGAACCACACCCTGCTGAACATGCTCAATGGTTCTCACTATGGCATGGGCAACCAGTTGATCATGGCTGCCGGCAGCGCCTTCAAAAAAACCTACGGCCCTTATTTTATCTACGCCAACAGTTATCAGGGCAACCCTGCCGACCCGCTGCCCAAGGTTGTCGACGCGTTGTGGCAAGACGCAAAAGCACAGGCCGTGGCTGAACAGTCCGCCTGGCCCTATAGCTGGTTCAAAAATCCTGACTACGCACAGGAATCCGGACGCGGCACAGTCAAGGGTAGCTTGAAGGTAAGCGATAGCGGCAACCCGGCGGCATCTTCCGCAGGCGCATGGATAGGCCTGGCACCGGACGACCAGGGTACTGACTTCCAGCAACAGGGCCGCACTTATCAATTCTGGGTAAAGACCGATGCCAACGGCCAATTCAGCATTCCTCACGTTTTGCCTGGCACCTATAATTTATGGGCCTTTGGTGCCGGCAATATCAGCACCTACAAGCAAGCTAATATCGAAGTCCGCGCAGGCGACACACAAGACCTTGGTGCAATAGTGTGGAAGCCATCGCGCGTTGCACCGACAGTATGGGAGATCGGCGTGCCAGACCGCGACTCTCAGGAATTCCGCAACGGTGCCTTCAATTATTCTTTGTGGGCGACGTATATCAAACCCGACTTCATCACTGGCCTGACCTATACCATCGGCAAAAGCGACTGGTACAAGGACTGGAATTATGCCCAGTTTGGCAATGCCCCGTGGACCATCAATTTTTCACTGACCGAAGCTCCGACCAAAGACACACCGGCATCGCTTTACATAGGGCTGGCATCGTCAGAAACCACGCTGGTGGTCAGGGTCAATGGAACACAGGTCGGCAGCTACCAGGCCCCCGTACCTAGCCACCCGGCTGTCCGCCTGGGCAGCCATGGCGCATTCTCGGAAACCCGCATGGCAATTCCCCCGGAGCTGTTAAAGCCCGGCGCAAATTCGATTGTGATATCGCAAAAAACGGGAAGAGCCAATACTGGCACCACGCAATATGATTATTTGCGACTGGAAGCTGCGGGGACCAGGCTGACACCGCAGTAGATCATTTTTGCATCTTGGATAAGCGCTAAATCACCGCCAAGAAATCATCTGCGATAACTATAAAGTCGTGTTGGTTGCTTGAACAATTTCAGGCAACCAGATTTCTGTTCAATACCATATCCACCATTCACACATAGATTGAAATCATCTTGTTTGTATAGTGTGATGCCGTCTTTACACCTCATCATCCCGCCGCCGCTCGCTGGCAGGCAAGGTAACCCAGAACACGGTACGGACACCAGGTTCGGATTCGAAACCGATTTCGCCACCCATTTTCTCTACCAGGTTCTTGGTGATGTTCAAACCCAGGCCTGCGCCACCCAGGTTTTTTTCGCCATGCTCTTCGGCCTGGGCAAATTTGCCAAAAATACGGGAACGAAACATTTCCGGGATACCCGCGCCGTGATCTTCGACTTCTACGCGGTAATGCTCGTCCGCCCTGGTAATACGGATGCTGATTTTTTCGTTGACAGGTGAATACTTGGCGGCATTCGACAAGAGATTGGCAAATACCTGCATGATGCGGTCGGGGTCGCCCATGGCCCAGGCAAACTTGGGATGCTGTTCCAGCACAAAATAAGAATGATGCGATTGGGCATAGCTGGCATTTGCTTCGATGGCCTGCATGGCCAGGGCAACCAGGTCTACGCGCTGGATTTCAAACTTCATGTACCCGGAGGCCATTTTTTCGATATCCAGAATATCGTTGACCAGGCTTACCAGGCGTTTGCTGTTGTTGTGGGCGATGCGCACCAGTTGCAGGGCCTTGGGTGAAAGTTCTGTGATAGTGCCGGATTCCAGCAGGCCCAATGCACCACGGATCGACGTAATCGGGGTGCGCAGTTCATGGCTGACGGTGGAAACAAAGGCAGCTTTGATCGTGTCGACCTGTTTGCGTTCCGAGATATCACGGGCAATGGTGGATGCACCGGTAATCAGTTGTTCGCCATCGCGCACGGGGGACATCACAACCGACAACTGGACTTTGCTACCGTCCTTGCGGCGCCCTGCGGATTCAAAGTGGCTGACGCTTTCACCTCTGATAATACTGGCCAGGCGAGTCTTGGCAAGTTCGGCCTGTTCATCTGCGTACAGCATATTGGTTGATGCGCCTATGGTTTCGCTGGCGGTGTAACCAAACAGTTTTTCTGCACCGGCATTCCAGCTGGTAATTACCCCGGCCAGGGTTTCACCGATGATGGCATCTTCTGAACTGTCGATGATGGCAGACAATTGCGACAGACTGGCGGCAGCCTGTATTTGCCGGCTGAACTGACGAACAATCACACGCCCAAAGATCAACAGAATAATCACCAGCACCCCGTTGCCGATGACCTGTACGATGGCGCTGGACCGCCAGCCTTCCAGTATTTCATCCCTGGACAGGGCGGCGACAGCGATAAGGGGGAATTGGTCAAGACGGCTGTAACCAACCACACGCTCCACCTTGTCGAGCCGGGAAGTGACAGAAAAAGTGCCAGATCTTGGGCCAGAGATTTGCTGACGGAAAATGGGATTGCTACTGTAATTTTTACCTATGGCACTAATCATCATGGGGCGACGCAAGACCAGGATGCCGTCTTCCGTCAGCATGGCGATGGAGCCTTTCTTGCCCAGGTTAATGCTGTTGAAGTATTTCAGGAAAAATTCTACGTTGATGTGGGCAAGTACGATGCCGGCAAAATCGCCGTTGGTATGATTGAAACGACGCGACATCATGAATACCCAACTGCCGTCATTCAGCACCTGTGCTGATTTACCGATGTACCATTCGACATTGGCATGGTCACGATGGTAGATAAAATTGGCGCTTTCCAGTTCGCTGATCTGGGCGAATTCTGTAGCGGTGGATACCAGTACCTTGCCTGTTGCATCGGTGACTGACAGTTGTTTTAACTGGGGCAGGCTTTCGCGCTGCCGGCTCAAGGACAAAGCCAGTTTCTCTGCATGGCCAGCCAGTACTTCATCCTGCTCCAGCCTGTCCACCAAAGAAACCAGCGCGGCGTTCACTGCCTTTAAGGTATCGCCGGAATGCTGGGACATGGCATGGGCAAGATTGCCTGCTGCCACTTCACCTGCACGCAAGGCCATCTCATATGTTTTCCACATTTGCCAGACATTGTTCCCGATCAGCACACCGCACACCAGCACAACAAAGAGGGACATGGCTAACTTGATGGATAGTCGCTTTGCTGGGAAAATTTTCTTCATACGGTATCAAGAAGGCAATAAAGGGAAAAGGGCCGTTTGCGATAGCCTGCCATTGTAAGGTGCAAGTCTGGAAATCGGCGTAAAGCGATCATTTTTTCTTGGGCCACCGCTTCGCTATTTCTTTGAATGGATGGATACAAAGCAGCAGAAACATCTGCACTTCCTAAAAACTGTGAATATTAGCTAAACAAATCAATCACTTGCTTGAGCCAGGTAGATCGAACTGAGCAACTGATGCTTCTTCTTTGCAGTGCATCAAAATCGGTGCAGACCAGGCCAAAAGTGCCAACTTGCGCATGAAACCGCACAAAAAGTCTGCTTTCACGCATAATGCAATAAACAACATGCACAGTGCCAAGAACCAGATGCCTTTCATGAAATTAACAGACATAAAACTTGCTGTCATTGGATTGGGCTATGTGGGCCTGCCATTAGCAGTTGAATTTGGCAAGAAACGCCCGGTACTGGGCTTTGATATCAGTAACAAACGCGTGCAACAATTGCAGGCGGGTTATGACCATACGCTGGAAACGGAAGAGGCCGAGCTAACAGCCGCCCATCATTTAAGCTTTACGACCGATGCCGCACTGCTGGCAGACTGCAATTGCTTCATCATCACGGTACCAACCCCGATCAACATCCACAAGCAGCCAGACCTGTCACCACTATTGATGGCGAGTGAGCTGGTGGGCAAGGCGCTGACGGCCGGCGCCCTGGTGATATTTGAATCAACGGTGTACCCCGGCTGTACTGAAGAAGATTGCGTGCCGGTGCTGGAGCGCTTTTCCGGTCTGTCATTCAACCAGGATTTTTACTGTGGCTATAGCCCGGAACGCATTAACCCGGGCGACAAGGAACACCGGGTCACGACGATCAAGAAAGTCGTCTCGGGTTCTACGCCAGAAATCGCCGATCTGGTGGATGCCCTGTATTCTGAAATCATTATCGCGGGCACCCACAGGGCACCATCGATCAAGGTGGCGGAAGCAGCCAAAGTCATAGAAAACACCCAGCGCGACCTGAATATTGCGTTGATCAATGAGCTGGCACTGATCTTCAACAAAATGGGGATCGACACCGAAGCGGTGTTGCAGGCAGCCGGCAGCAAGTGGAATTTCTTGCCGTTTCGCCCTGGCCTGGTGGGTGGCCACTGCATAGGTGTAGACCCGTATTACCTGACCCATAAAGCCGAAAGCATAGGTTATCACCCGGAAATCATCCTGGCAGGACGCCGCTTGAATGACGGCATGGGTGCCTATGTGGCTTCGCAATTTGTGAAGGCCATGACCAAACGCAGGATACAGGTGGATGGTGCCAATATTCTGGTGATGGGCCTAGCATTCAAGGAAAACTGCCCGGACCTGCGCAATACCCGGGTGATTGATATCGTCACTGAATTGCGGGATTACCATTGCGAAGTGGATGTGTATGACCCCTGGATCAGTGCTGAAGATGCACAAAGAGAATATCAACTGACGCCGGTGACACAACCCAAGGCACATGCCTATGACGGCATCATCGTCGCGGTGGCGCATCAGCAATTCCGTGAGCTTGGTGTAGAAGCAATACGTCAATTTGGCAAACCCGGACATGTGCTGTATGACCTGAAATATCTGTTTCCGGTTGACGCATCAGATTTACGCCTTTAAGCCAGCATTAGTACTATAAGCAAGCCCTATGAGCACCATACAGACACTGGAAGCACAACTCCTGAAGCAGCCCAAACACTGGCTCATTACCGGCGTTGCCGGCTTTATCGGCAGCAATCTGCTTGAACATCTGCTAAAGCTGAATCAAAAAGTGACCGGGCTGGATAATTTTGCCACCGGCTTGCAGAGAAATCTGGATGAAGTACGTAGTCTGGTCAGCACAGAACAGTGGAATAACTTCCACTTCATCCAGGGTGATATATGTCAATTGCAGGACTGCCAGCAAGCCTGTGCCGGTGTTGACTATGTGTTGCATCAGGCGGCACTGGGTTCTGTCCCGCGCAGCATCAACGACCCCATCGCCACCAATGCCACCAATATTGATGGTTTCCTCAATATGCTGGTGGCAGCCAGGGATGCACAGGTGGCCAGTTTTACCTACGCTGCCAGCAGTTCTACTTATGGCGACCACCCTGATCTGCCCAAGCTCGAACATAAGATCGGTAACCCGCTGTCACCATATGCCGTCACCAAACTGGTGAATGAGCTGTATGCAAATGTGTTTTACAAGACCTATCAATTCAAGGCCACAGGTCTGCGTTATTTCAATGTATTTGGCAAACGGCAAAATCCCAACGGAGCCTATGCTGCCGTCATACCCAAATGGGTTGCTGCCATGATGAATGGGGAAGCAATTTTCATTAACGGCGACGGTGAAACCAGCCGTGATTTTTGCTACATACGCAATGCGATTGAAGCCAACCTGCTGGCTGCACTGGCAAATGATGACGCACGCGGCGATGTCTACAATGTCGCCCTGGGTGACCGGACGACGCTGAACCAGTTGTTTGACGCCATCAGACATACGCTGAATGAAAATGGCGTCACCTATACGCAGGCAGCGCATTACCGTGATTTTCGCGCCGGAGATGTCAGGCATAGCCAGGCCAGCGTGGACAAGGCCAAAAACTTATTGGGCTACCAGGCACTGTATAAAATTGCAGATGGCATCAAGGAAGCGATTCCCTGGTATGTTGCCGCACAGCGTGCCGGTTTTCTGGATCTGGAATAAGCGCTGGCCAGCACATGTATTCACATGTATTTTATGGGTTTGAAATGGCTACGCATACCGCGTAGCCATTTGCTTATTCGCGGCAATCTTATTTACCCTTGTAGATACCCGCTTCCAATATCACATCACCACTGCGCACGTAATAGGTTGATTTGTTTTCCAGTTCTTTGGTGACTGGATTGTTGTAGCGGTAATCCACCCAGCCCTTGCCTTTGGTTTTTGCACCTTCAACGATTTCCTTGCGGAACATTTTTCCGTCAGCATCGGGTAACACCAGCATGTTTTTGCCTACCAGCTTGGGATTGACCGGATGCGCCAGCGTGGTGCCATCCAGCGAACGCATATACAGATACACATCACCCTTGATAAATTCCGGATTTTTATTATTGATTTCCTTGATCAAGGCTTCGGTACCGTTTTTCTTGATATAGGCCAGACCTTTTTCGACCATATCTGTCGCATCAGATGGATTATCTGCCGCCATTGCGCCAGAAACAAACAGGCTGGTCAGTAACGCCAGGAAAAACTTTAAATACTGTTTCATGAATGTCTCCGGAAAGGTGGAGAATCCAGTGTAGACAGTAATACTTGCCGACACAAGCTGCACTGCCGCATGGAAACATTGTGCCCCCTTGGCGACTGACCTGCCTTGCTGGCCAGCATAACAAACTGGCCATGCGGTCTCAGGTTTATTTGAGAAAAACTTTGACTTCAGCCTGGAATTGCTCAGGCTGGTCCCACATGATGAAGTGGGCACTTGCCGGGATGCGTTTGAGCGTGACATCTTTCACGCCTGCATAAGCCCCTTTGTAAAACAGGTCTATCTGCGCCTCAGTCAGCGGTACGCCATTGGGTAGCACATACAGGACTGTGGTCGGTACGAGAATGTTCTTCAGTTCCGGCGTCAGGTCGGTGATGAACAGCCATGCATGGGTGCAAATTGACAGACCGGGGTTGATGCAGCAGCCAGGAGCACAACCCTGATTACGCCGTAGCCACCGGCAGCACCGTGCGCAAGCGCAATGTAATCATCAGCCCGACGCTGAGCAGCGCACCCAGCAACATGACGACACCTTGCCAGCCGTGTGATGCCCAAACGACGCCGGTGTATGAACCTATCAGGCTGGAACCCAGGTAGTAAAAACACAGGTATAGCGCCGACGCCACTGCCTTGTGAGCCTGGGCACGGCGGGCAACCCAGCTGCTGGCAACGGAATGCGAGGCAAAGAAGCCGAAAGTGAACAAGGCAACACCCGGAACCATGATGAATAATGAATTGGACAAAGTCAGCAGCAAGCCACTCATCATCACCAGCAAGACCAGCCACAACACGCTGCGGCGGCCTATGCGGTCAACCAGACGCCCCACCCAGACCGAACTACCCATGCCCAACACATACATCAGGGCAATGGCGCCAGCGGTGCTCTGGCTAAAACCAAACGGAGCGCCTTGCAGACGATAGCCAATATAGTTGTACATACTGACAAAACAACCGGTCAGCATGAAAGCCAGGCAAAACAGCATGCACAGACCACTATCGGACAAATGCATACGCAAGCCCTTGCTGATGGTGCTCCAGACATCTTTTGCTGGCTTGAAGTTACGCGCAAGCGGCAGACTGCGCCAGAATTCCCAGGCGGCATAAATGCCAGCCACACCCATCGCTGCCATGGCGGTGCGCCATGAAAAATAATCGCTGAGTACCGCCGTCAACAAGCGCCCCACCATACCGCCCATGGCACTGCCGGCAATGTACAGACCGACGGCCAGTCCCATGGAGGTGGCTTCGATTTCCTCACCCAGATAAGCCACCGCTACCGCAGGCATGCCGCCCAAGGCGAAACCCAGCAAGCCGCGCAAGACCAGCAACTGCGAAAAATCTTCCGTCAATGCGCACAAGAGCGTAGCGATCGCAGCCAGGGCGAGCGCGGTCACCATCATGGGCTTGCGGCCTATGCGTTCACTGATGGCACTGCTGATCAGCAAGGACAAAGCCAGCGACAAGGTGGAGATGGACAGGACCCAGCTACTTTGAGCCGGTGTCAGATGGAATTGCACAGCCAGCAAGGGCATCAGTGGTTGTATGCTGTACAACAAGGAAAAAGTGGAAAAGCCGCCAAACACCATGGCACGATTGATACGACTGAATGCGGGTGTACCGGCAGCGATGCGATTGACCTGCCTAATTTCACCGACCTCACCGACCTCACCGACCTCACCGACCTCACCGACCTCACTAATCTCGCTGACCTGCTGTTGGCTATTGCTGCTTGCGACCGTCATGATGCTGTACCTGGACTATCAAGGAGTCGCCATCTTATATTTGCGCTTTTATAGCGTCCAATATATATTAAAGTACTTAGTAATACTTTTTTTAGATAACAATATGGAACTGCGCCATCTCAGGTATTTCATTGCTGTCGCGGAAGAATTGCACTTCACCCGTGCGGCGGAACGCCTGCATATAGGTCAGCCGCCCTTAAGCCATGCCATACAGATGCTGGAAGCTGATGTCGGTGCGCAGTTGTTTGAACGCAGCAAACGCTGGGTACGCCTGACAGAAGCCGGCAAACTGTTTTTACAGGATGCCCGACATATACTGGCCTTGTCCGAACAGGCCAGCGAAACAGCACGCCGCGCCCAACGCGGGGAGACCGGTGAACTGCGCATAGGCTTTACGTTCTCCACCCCTTTCACACCCTTGTTTGCCGCGGTTATCAATGGCTACCGCCAGCAATATCCGGATGTAACGTTGACCTTGCGTGAAATGGCAACGAATAAACAGCTGGAAGCACTTAGCCAGCATAGTCTGGATGTTGGCTTCATACGTCCGCCCGAAGGCGGTGAACTGGCACGTGGCGTTTCTTCACCGCTGCGTTTCAAGACCTTGCGTGAAGACCCGCTGGTGGTAGTGCTGCCAACCACGCATGCGCTGGCGAAAAAGAAAAAAGTCCCTATGCAGGACCTGGCACAACTGCCCTTCATCATGTATCCACCCAGCGCCGGCACCGGTATTTATCCGCATATTTTGCGTCTGTGCCATGCAGCGGGCTTTGCCCCCAGGGTGACGCAAGAAGCCAATGATGCCTCTACCATCATCGGCCTGGTTGCAGCGGGTTGTGGCATATCGATACTGCCCGGCTCGTTTTACACCATCCATTTCGACGGCATCTGCTACCGGCCCGTCGCTGATGCCGGTGCCACCACATCACTGCTGCTGGCGCAACGCAAGGATGAGGTGTCGCCGCTGGTGGCTGCGTTTGTCGGATTGGCGGCGGAACTAGCCTGATAAATCACATAGTTTTGCAGATGCGACGCTGTAATTTTTGACGGATATCACATCACAATCTACTGCCATTTTCAATCAAACAAATCCATCGTCGTTGGCAAAATGATTGTCGGTTTTTTCGGTTTGGCGGCTTTCACCACTTTTTCTTTCGGCGCTATTTCGGTGACCATGTGTTCAGCCGGATAAGGGCGCAGAAAAGCGCGGGCGAATTCGGGGTCGCGGCAAGACAACCATTCGTCAAAATCTTCCGGTGGCACGATGACGAGGGAGCGCTTTTCTTCACCTGGTTTGTGGAAGCGGCTCATCAAGGGATGCTCGTCGGCATTGATGGTGATCTGGGTGAAAGAATAACTGACGCTGCCATCTGCTTCCGGCCATTCCTTGAACAATCCGGCGACAGCAAAATCTGTTGTATCTTTCAAACCAATGCGCCAGCGTTCGGCGACACCATTTTCGTAGTTGGGTTCAAAGAAATGCTGCATGGGAACCAGGCATAATTTACCCGTCTGCCATGAGGGTGCATAACTGCGTAAAGCGCCCAGGGTTTCTGCGCGTGCATTCATGGTGGAAAAACGTTTCACGCCGGGCGCTATCTTTGATTTGGGTATCATGCTGTACTGACCCAGCAATGCCTGCCGCTGCCCCCTGGCATCGTGCATGATGAAAGGTGCGTCATAATCCTGCCAGGTCTCGCCTTCCCATTCGGCCAGCGGATTGCTGCTCACGTCAAAGTAACCGAGCCCTGTTTTGGTGGAGGGAGTGAAATTGATACACATACCAACAATCTTTCATGAGGTTTTGCCTGAGCTAGCCCGGTACTCTGACGCCAGCACAGATGTTCTGCGGAAAACCCCTTATCTTATACCAGGCTGGAAAAATCCACTGCCATCGCAAGTGCCGCCTTGACAAATCAGCCGTTCTGGCAAAGTATGCGCATCAAGACTTATATGCGATACTTGCCGACACTTTTTCCCTATCGGGGATTGCCGTTACCAGAAAGAAGATTGATGATTTTTTACGACATGCCGCAAGATGCAGGCGCCCATGCATCGCCACCTGCCATCATTGCCAGGGCCAATGAAAAAAAAGACGTTGCCAAGACCCTGACCATAGGGGGTTTTATTGCAGTGGACGCCAAGCAAAAATTTGTCGCCTGGGATGTGGCCAAAGTGGCTTGTGACGAATTGCGTTCTGCTGGCTGGTTTCGTGAACCTGCCTATAAAAAGAAAGCCCCCGATTGCCAGGTCAAACTGGTGGAAAAAAAACCTGAGCACGGCAAACTGGAGCAGCTTGCCGGCGGCAGTTATCAATATACACCAGCCAAAGGATTTTTCGGGGTAGACAAAGTGCAATTCATCGTGGATGCAGAAGGCAAGAAAGTGCGCCTGATGTGGTCTACATCCGTGCTGGAAAGTGAACCGAAAAAATAAGCGACACCCCGGCCTCCGGCTATGTACCGCGCTGTGAAGAGACTCCACGCCATTCACATTGCGCTGAAGTTTCAATTACCTTGCAATTTCTCACATCACGTCAATCCCGCTATCGCCCCGGTGCCGACACATGCCCCACGTCATAGCATTGTGCATCTGCGGGCAAACCCGTAGCCTGGGCGGCGCTGGTATCAGACCATAAAGTAAAACGTACCAGTGTCCATTCATCCGGATCAAATGCAGTCAGCACAGCCAAGGCACCATCTTGCTGGCTGGCAGTTTTGACACTGGCAACTTCAGCTTCACGCAGAGCACCCAGTGCGCTATACGCTGCGACGGGTATGACCTGGCGTGTCGCAAACCTGGCACTGCGGACCTTGTCATCTACATGACTATGCCATACATGCCAGTGTTTGACGGCAGGCCAGCCAAAGGCTTGCGAGACTGCCGCAAAGCCATCACCACAGAGGAAATTGTTCATGCCTTCACTGCTATCCCACAGATAAAACGGTGCATACACATTCTGTGCTGATGGCGGGTTCGTGCCTAGTTTTCTGGCGTGCAGATAAGCTTTAAAAATCAGGCCAGGAAAGTTGTCCAGCATATGTCCTTTGCTGGCAATACGCTGGCGGACAATGTCCATGTTGTAGTCAGCCGGCAGAACAAAGTTGTATTGCATGGCAATCATGTGCATGTTCCTTAAGTCCTGGATGAGAATGCGGGTACACCGTCGTACATCACACCGCCACCGAACGACCAATCCTCTGCCGCGCTGGTACTGATGATGATCATGACATCTTGCGGCTGCAAGCCAGGTGACTGCGCCAGCAAATCGACCAGTCGCTGGTAAAACGCCTGTCTGACGGCTTCACTGCGCACACGCGCCACATTGATCTGGATCAGCACAAAATCAGCCGACCTGGGGCCGCCCAGGTAATGCCGGTCAAAGATCAATTCATTCGCTTCATGCTGATGAATAATTTGAAAACGGTCCGTGGGCGGCACTTCAAACGCCTCGACCAGGGCTTGATGCAAGCCATCCGACAAGGCTTGCAGATAAGCGGGCGATTTGCCCTTTAATAAAGACAGGCGACTCATGGGCATGATTTACTCCTTGGTGGAAGATGGGGTGGATGAGACAGCTAAGGCAGATTGTGCAGGAGACAACTGGCGCAGCGCCGTAACGGCAGATGCTGCGCAGGGCCAGCCGGCATAAAATGCAAGGTGAGTGATTACTTCCACCAGTTCTGCGTGGGTCACGCCATTGTCGATGGCGCGGCCAAGGTGAAAGGGTAATTGCTCGCTGCGGTTTAAGGCAATCAATGTGGCGACGGTAATCAGGCTACGTTCACGGCTGGGCAAACCCTGCCTGCGCCAGACATCATCAAACAGAACCTGGTCAGTCAGCTCCGCGAGTTTGGGAGCGATGTCGCCCATTAATTCACGGGCGATAGTACTTGCTGCTTGCATGCCGGGCTCCTGAAGAATGATTGACAACATCACGATACCGGACTATCTTAATCCTGAAAATCAGATAATTTCAAATCAATAGTTCAAAAAAACAGGATTATTATATGAACAAGATTACCTTTGACCTGGACGTCATGCGTACTTTCGTGACTGGCATCGAATTGGGTAGCTTTGCCAAAGCCGCAGACAGGCTGGGCCGCTCAACATCTGCCGTCAGCGCCCAGATCAAGAAACTGGAAGAACAAGTTGGCAGCCCTATCTTGCGCAAAGCCGGGCGCGGCATGCTGCCCACCGCAGCTGGTGAAACCCTGCTGGCCTATGGACGCCGTCTGCTGGAATTGAATGATGAAGCCGCGGCAGCCGTGCGTGGCGTAGACCTTGAAGGATGGATAAGGCTGGGCATGCCCGAAGACTTTGGTGAACGCATACTCACTGATGTGCTGGGCCGCTTCGCTCGCGCTCATCCCAAAATCAGGATAGAAGCCAAAATCGCCCGCAATACCAGCCTGCTTGATCTGATGACAAGCGGCCAGTTGGACCTGGCCCTGACCTGGGACGGCGGTGTGACTACTCCACATAGTGAGCACTTGCGCAGCTATCCCATGCACTGGATAGGCGCGGCAGATCCACTTCTTCAACCGACAAATACACCTGAAGATCCTTTGCCCCTGGTCGCCTTTGAAGCCCCCTGCCTGATGCGCAGCTGCGCTACCGCAGCACTGGATCGCGCCCATATCCCCTGGCGTCTGGCCTTTAGCAGCCCCAGCCTCAGCGGTATCTGGTCCGCCGTTGCTGCTGGCCTGGGAATCACAGTGCGTACAGAAATCGGTCTGCCAGCCAATCTGCGCATTATCGACAACCCGGCATTACCTGATTTACCGATGCTGGGCCTGAGCTTGCATCGCATGGAAGCAGAGCCCGACGCGGCAATACAAAGATTGCGGGAGATTATTGTTGAGGCATTGGTTTAGTTTTTTGGGTAAAAATGGATACCCAGGATCAGTTGTGCAAAATTCCAATAACGACTAAAGCTTTTCTTGGATTTTTTTTGCCATAAGCTGATAACCGCTAAAACTAAGATGTGTATCTCCTGGACGATATAAATCAACGACCTGGCTTGCTTGCTGCTCAAAATACGGTAAAAGCTTGACTTGGTTTATTCCTGCGGCATCAATTTCAGAAAATACATCTGGATAATTAATCCTGTCTTCCGCATCGCGAACAAATTGTTTATATACCGTTGATTTATCCGGAACAATAATCAACAAGAATTTCCATCCGCGCTGCGCAGCCATTTCCTGTAGCGACTTCAAGTTGGCAATGCACCGTGCGATCACGGCTTTTTCCCATTCTCTCTTTCGCTCGTCAATGCGGAAATACAATAAGCGATCTGACTTGTTATTGGAAAATAACTTCCCTGTATTCATTGGAACATTAACAGCATCACCTACAACAATACGATCATGGAATTGTTCAACATCCCAGAAATTTTCGGTTAAACGCAGCAAATATTCCGGATCTTTGATCAATTTGAAAACTGGGTGTCGACGAGTGATAACGTCAGATGATATCTCTACGGGTATTGGCATATCGTCACGACAAGCACTCTGACGGAAGCGCCAAACGAAATCGCGTTCTACCACCTGAACAACAACTGTACGAACTGAGGGCGATTCTTGCTGCAAGTTCCAGCGCATCCAGTTCGTGGCGCAACCTACATTTTTGTAGTGGAAAGTCAATGTCTTAAACTGCTTATCAGCCGGCAAAAAAGATTGCCAGTTATTCTCATCAGAAAAAGAATCTCCCAATACCAGAATCGCCGGGGCAACCAGATTCTTACCGTTTTCTCTTCGGTAGACTACTGGCTGTACAGAGTGTTCGATAAAATCCCTTTGCACCCAATAGCCAGCCCTGACCATATCATCAAGAGGAAATTTAAAGTACCAAGACAAAGAAAAAAGAAAAAACGAAAATAAAAATACTGGTGCAAAAAAAGCCAGTAAATATCGTCTGGTTTTGAAGTCAGATGTCATCAGAATTGGTAATACAGGAAAGTGCTTACTTTATAAAAATGACTTAAGGACAGACACAAGACACATCCGAGAAACAGTCCAACAAGAGGATGAGGAATCCATCGAATATGCCATCTCTTTTCATTTTTGGTTTTACGAGGTAATTCAACCTGATCGCAATAAGAAAAAATTTCTTGTGTATTGGGAAGGCACCAGATCAAAAAACAACCCAATGTCAAAAAAGAAAAATATGGAATGTCCCAAAACAATATGGATATCACGGGTGTAAAAATGAAAGAATTACCCTCTCCCATACAGCCTTTTAGTAAGACCAACGCCGCTGATACATTCTCTGCCCGGAAGAATATCCAGGCAAACATCACACAGACAAAGGTCAGCATGCAACTCAATGCATTCGAAGTCAGTGGCGATACTATTTTAAATACCGCATGCCTCGTTACCACTTCGCGCCAAAGATGGTTCACCATAAGGAATATTCCGTGCAGCCCCCCCCACACCAGAAATGTCCAGTTTGCGCCATGCCATAATCCTCCTAACAACATGGTAATACCCAAATTAAGATAGCGACGACCTGGTCCCTTGCGGTTACCACCCAATGGAATATACAGGTATTGCAGCAAGAATTGCGACAGAGTCATATGCCAGCGCCGCCAGAAATCAATGATGCTTGCTGCCTTGTAGGGCGAAGCAAAATTCACTGGCAGGCGCACGCCAAACAGCAACGACAAGCCGACTGCCATATCTGAATAGCCAGAGAAATCAAAATATAATTGCAAGGTATAAGACAAAACACCGACCCAACTGGTTTCCAACGCCAGCATTTCACCATTTTTTGCCGCCAGAAATACTGCATCAGCATAAGCAGAAAAATTATCTGCCAGTAAAACTTTTTTTGCCAAGCCAACAGTAAAAATGCTGAGCCCAAGCGCCACATTATTCAACTTCAGGCGCCCCGTGTCTGGATTCAACAACTGCGGCATCACCTGTGCATGATGAATGATGGGGCCGGCAATGAGATGAGGGAAATAGGTCACAAACAGCAGGTAATGAATAAAATCAACCTCTTGTGCTTTGCCCCTGTAGACATCCACCAGAAAAGCAATCTGGGTAAACGTAAAAAATGAAATGCCCAGCGGTAGCACGATATCAGGCACGGGCAGATGCATGCCTGGTAACGCATTCATTGTCTGCAAAAAGAATTTTGCATATTTAAAGACACCAATGTTCGCCAGGTTGAGGCCGATCGCCAATATCAGCAGATACCTGGCCGTCTGCTGATTTTTTGCCTGCATCAGGGAACGGGCGAATCCATAATTCAGGATAATCGAAGCCAGTAACAACAACACCAGTTGCGGCGTCAGCCAGCCATAAAACACCAGGGAAGCAATGGCCAGGCAAAAAATCGCCAGTGAATGAGATTTTTTGGCCGTAAGAAAAAACATACCCAGGACACAGGGTAAATACACGAAAATGAATTCGTAAGAGTTAAAAAGCATATTTACTTTTTAAAATTCCAGGATAATGCTACATGCCGGAGGCCATCGGGATTTGTCTGTTCAGGCATAGGGGTGACATCGTAATCACATCCATGTTGCGAGAAAAATGCATTTTACCGTCTAAGCTCAGTCTGTAGAACGCATTTCATCCCGGGAAGCGTATTTTCATACTACGCTGTGAGATACAGCACGCATCTTGCCTGAATCTGGCTATCATATTCAACATCATTGGTGCAAATTAGTGCAAAGCGTAGCAATGTCGCGAGCTGACATGTACAAGCAGTTTTTAACAATCAGTTACCTCAGGGACCAACATGTTCGAGCAATTGAAAGCCTTGTTACAAACCCATAACGCCCGTTTCCGCGTGGTGGAACACCCGGCCGAAGGTCAGTCTGAAAAAGTGGCCGCCATCCGTGGTACTGAAGTTGGTCAGGGCGCAAAAGCCATGCTATGCCAGAGCAAGGATCAAGCAGCCAATCTGATATTGGCGATCTTGCCCGGCGACCAGAAAATAGACTTCAAGAAGCTGGCCACAGCCGTACAGGTAAAAAAGACCAGCTTTGCGGCCCCGGAAATGGCGATGGAAAAAACTGGCTGCGTGATAGGTGCGATACCGCCTTTTGTATTCTCTGACGATATACAACTGGTAATGGACCCATCGCTAGTCGCACGTTATACAGAAATTGCCTTCAATGCAGGTCGCCTGGATACCTCCATCATCCTGAACACAGACGACTATTTACGTATTGCCAAACCGATGTTATGTGATATTTGTGCTACAGCCTGATGCAGCAATCCAAAGCTATTCACCTTTGACAAACGGTTTCAATGTACAGATACGGCAGACATGCCCGTACCTGTCTTCTGGCGACTCCTGTTCCACCAGCCAGTCAGCCCCCACATCAACACCAGTACCACTATCCAGGCTGCATAACAGATTAACAAAGACGGTTGATAGTCGGGGATGACCACGCCTTTGCTGCGAAAATCAATCTGCTGGCCATAGCGTACCTGCATATATACCCAGCCCAGCGCATGGATCAGGGCAATGTGCACCAGGTAAAAAAACATGGGAGACTTGCCAAACAGCATCAGCGTTGGCCAGGGGCGTTGCACATAACGCTCCAGCAATCCCAGCGCGCCCAGGCCTATACCCAGGGTAATGCACAGATACAGTAAGGAAGGTGGATATTTATGCACTTTCACAAAGGACATCAAGTCGTATAAGAAATTTTTCCCTTGCACACTCCATGCATCCGGGTCGCCATAAAAATTACCGCTACGTAAAATGACAAAACTTAGCAACAAGACTATCGCTGCCGTAAACAGAAAATGTTGTCTGCGTCCGGCATCCCACAACATGACCGGGCCGATGGCATAAGCACCAGCCATTAAGCCTATCCAGGGCATGAGGGGGTAGGCAAAATAGATACCGACATCTCCCCACAAAGGGTAGTACCCACCCTGATGCCAGGCCATGAAGAGCAGGCCACTGTCCTTGCCATGCAAGGCATCCAGCAGGTTATGCGGCAGGATCAGGGCAACAGCACAGGTAATCAAGGCCCAGCGCGGCAGCCAGATCAAACCGGCCAACGCCATCATGGCGACACCTATGGCCCAGATCACCTGCAAAATGAAAGTCGTGAAACCAAATTGCCAGCTAAAGCTGACCCAGGTCCATTCCAGCAATATCATCAGGGCACCACGGCTTAACAGGTAACGTGACATATCTTTCTTGTCTCTGTGCTGGCTGCGCAAAAAAGCCGACATACCGGCCAGCATGACAAAAATGGGAGCGCACAAATGCGTGATCCAGCGTGTCCAGAACAATGCCGGATAACCCAGTTGCAAATTCAGGGGATCGAAAGCCGTGGGGGCAAAGAAATCGCGGGTATGGTCCAGCGCCATCAGCACGATGACCAGGCCGCGCAATAAATCGATAGCCTGCAGGCGTGATTGCTTGTTCATGAGATATTTTCGCTTACCTGGAAGCGTTATTATATTTTTGATGCACCGATTCTACCGAGCTACACTGGCAGACCGCAAAGGATTTCCAGTCCTGTCATGAAAAACTGGAGCAGACTGTTCTTTTTATGCATACCGTCGCTGCAATGAGAAAAATTGCCGAAAAGAAAAAGCCCTCTATCCTGTTCAGACAGAGGGCTGATTCAATCAATACGAAATCAGTATATGGCAAACCTGTCAGTCACCATCCACATCTTTTGCTCGTCCACTCAATACTTTATACAGACTCTGCTTTGCTTTCCGACGTTCGCTACGTTCGACGCGGTAACTGCCATGGGCACCGGCCTGGCGTTGCTTTGCCAGTACAGCCAGGGGGTTCCTGGATTTGGGTAATTTAATACGGATTTTCATCTTCTACCCTTTCACACAAACGACCTGGCGCAGCGTATGTACCACTTCCACCAGATCATGCTGATGTGCCATGACCTGGTCGATGTCTTTGTACGCCGCCGGAATTTCATCCACCACGCCACCATCCTTGCGACATTCTATACCAGCAGTTTGTTCTGCCAGATCGAAGCGGTTAAATTTGCGCTTGGCTTCAGAACGGCTCATCCTGCGTCCCGCCCCATGTGAACATGAGCAAAAGGATTCAGGATTACCCTTGCCTCTGACAATATAACTGCGTGCACCCATGCTGCCAGGAATGATGCCCATCTCGCCCGCACGGGCAGAAATGGCACCCTTGCGTGTAATGAACAGCTTTTCATTTGCATGGGTTTCCTGTGATACATAATTGTGATGGCAATTAATTGCCTCGCCATCCAGTTTGAAGCTAGTCACCTGCTGCGCCAATACATCCAGCGCACGACGCATCATTTCGCTGCGGTTGACGAGGGCGTAATCCTGCGCCCAGTCAACTGCCTCGACATAATCATCAAACAGTTCAGAGCCTTCGCTGAAATAGGATAAATCCTTGTCCGGCAAATGAATCTGATGTCTTTGCATGTCCTTCTTTGCAGCAGAAATGAAATAGCGTCCTATGACATTTCCTATACCGCGCGAACCGGAATGCAACATGATCCAGACACGCTGTTCTTCATCGATACAGATTTCGATGAAGTGATTACCACCACCCAGTGTACCCAACTGACAGATCCAGGTTTGGGCAAACTTGTGCTGCATTTTCATGATGCCCTTGTGCCGGGCCACTATCCTGTCCAGTCTGTCATTCAGGGGCCGACCAACGCGGGCATGGGCAGAACCACGTACCTTGTTCCATTCATGCTGTTCAAACCCGACAGGAATGGAAGCTTCCAGTGCGCTGCGCAGTTTGGCCAGGTTGTCCGGCAACTGGCTGGCCGTCAACGTGGTGCGCACGGCATTCATGCCGCAACCGATATCCACACCGACTGCAGCAGGAATAATCGCCGAGCGGGTTGGTATTACACTTCCCACCGTTGCCCCTATGCCGGCATGTACATCAGGCATGGCCGCCACATGGGGATGGACGATAGGCAGGTTGGCTATATTGAGCAACTGCTGCAAGGCAGTGTGATCAATATCGTCCGTAAAAATATGCACAGGGACACGTCCCTTGTGCAGGCTTTTTGCTACAGGCATACATTTTCTTTCCATGATGCCGGTGTTTTTTCTTTGCTATATCAAGCAATATTTTGCAGGTACTGATCTGGCTTTCTTTGGAATGAGCAAAGCCCGCCCCGTCATGGAATCAATCCATGAAAGTGCTGCTTGCTCAAACCGCCATACAGGTCTGGAAAATGAAAAACCCCGACGAGTTTCCTCACCGGGGTTTTCGAAAAAAACGACCGGCTCGGGTAGGCTGTGCCTTAACCCCGAGCGTCGCGCACGGGGCTAAGAATCTTGATTGTTGTTAGCCGTATTCCGTGGCATGGTCGTTCCTTTCTTTGAATTGGGGTTGATGAAAAATCGAATTGCGAAATTACCGCAACCCGAAGGACTCCTATTCTGCATGAAAAGAAATCGCTGTGTCAATACAATTAATTCAGATCATGTTTTTTGCATTTTATGCTTTTTCATGATGCGATCAACGTAACGAACGCATACTGCACAGGAAAGCTTTTTCCTGAACGGAGAATTCGGTGTGTACCGGTAAAAATTTACTGATTACCCCAGCATTTGTCTTTGCATGGCCGGACACCTGACTGGTCGTAAAGCTGCCACCACCAGCCAGGGCAAACAACAGTATGATCTGGTCTGCCAGATGCTCACCTACGGCGGCGCCGGACGCGACGTATTCACGCAGTTCCTGCACTGCTCTTTTGGCGACATTTTCTGCCTTGACTGCTTTTTCACCGAAACCACAAAACACCTCGGTAACATGTTGATGTTCGAGCGTAATCAGCAACACATTGCCTGGCCCCTGATCATTGCTCAGGCCACGGATCAACAACTGATCTTGTGACCAGCCCATGTCACTGCCCACGCATTGCAATTCGCGCTTGGCTACATCCGCAGGTACGCCGGCAATAAAACTTTCGGCATAGCCTTTGAGTCGTTCGCCACGTTCCAGAATATCCAGCTTTTTCAACTGTGCACAAGGTGTGACGCTGGCGATAATTTCACCACCGCCTGCCGGAAAAAATCCATAACGTTTCAACTCAAAACTGACTTCGGCATCCATCTGTTGCAGCACACGGCCATAGGCCTTTTGCAAAAACTGCGCAGGCGGTGCCATGTCGTTATGGGTACCGCCCGTAATCTTGACAGTGCTTGCTGCATCGGCATACAGCAAGGCAGGCACCAGGGTCTGCAATACCAGGGTACAGCTACCTGCACTGCCGATGGCAAACTGGTAGTCGCCACCACGGATGGTAGATGGAATAAATTCCAGTGTCGTCGAACCCAATTGCGCGCCCGTCACCTGGGCACCACTGACGGCAGCCGCAGCCTGTACCGCTACCAGATGCTGGCGCAAGAGGCCAGGTTTGGAACGTCCGGCACGGATATTTACGATACGGAAAGGCTGACCGGTAATCATGGACAGGCTGAGAGAAGTGCGCAAAATCTGACCGCCACCTTCACCCAAAGAGCCATCCAGTTCTATCATTTTCTTATTCATTATTTTTATTTTCAAATCAAATCAAGTTCAAGACCATTAACCACAGAGACACAGAGACACAGAGAAAAACAGAAGGGAACCATATCATTCGATATCTCGACAAACTGTTCCGACAGATAAGTTTTCTCTTGAATTTCTCGGTGTCTCTGTGCCTCTGTGTTGAGAGGTCTTGCTATTTTCACCCCTTAACGCACACAACCTGCTTCAATACGTGCACCACATCTACCAATGCGCTTTGGGCCAGCATTACGGCGTCGATGTCTTTGTATGCCATAGGAATTTCATCAATCACATCGGCATCTTTACGGCATTCCACACCTTCGGTTGCGGCGATCTGATCGGCGACGGTATACAGTTTCTTGGCTGCAGTACGGCTCATGGTACGACCTGCACCGTGACTACAGCTATTGAAGCTTTCTTCATTCCCTTTACCACGCACGATAAAGCTTTTTGCCCCCATGGAACCAGGGATGATCCCCAGTTCACCGGCACGCGCAGACACTGCCCCTTTACGGGTTACCAGCACATCTTTACCGAAGTGATGTTCTTTCTGCACATAGTTATGATGACAGTTCACCGCTTCTACATGGGTTTCAAACGGCTTGCTGATCACGGTACGTACTGCAGCAATCAAATTCTGCATCATCACTTCACGGTTCAAACGGGCAAATTTCTGCGCCCATCCCACGGCTTCAATGTAATCATTGTAATGCTGGGTACCTTCCGGCAAATAAGCCAGATCCTGATCTGGCAGATTAATGAAATGGGTACGCATATCCTGCTTGGCCATTTCAATGAAATGGCTACCGATTGCATTACCTACACCACGGGAACCGGAATGCAACATAAACCACACGGCATTCGCTTCATCCAGACATACTTCAACAAAGTGGTTACCGCTACCCAAGGTTCCCAGGTGACGGTAGTTATTGGTGTTTTTCAAACGCGGGGTTTTCAAACAAATTTCATCGAAACCCTCTTTCAATTGCGCCCAGGCTGCATCCACAGCACTTGGCGGGCTTTCCCATGCACCTTTATCGCGGCCTTTGAAGCTACGGGTCTTGGGTGACATACCATGCGGTATGGCTTTTTCTATCGCTGTACGCAAAGGACCCAGGTTATCTGGCAAATCATTGGCGTGCAAAGTGGTTTTGGCAGCCATCATTCCGCAACCGATATCCACACCGACCGCAGCAGGGATCACTGCACCCAGGGTAGGAATCACGCTACCGATGGTGGACCCTTTACCCAAATGCACATCCGGCATCACGGCAATATGTTTGTAGATGAAAGGCATACGCGCAGTATTCGCCAATTGCTTTTTGGCTTCATCTTCAACCGGAACCCCTTTGGTCCACATTTTGATAGGACGACCATTTTCGTATTGCATTACATCGTAATCTTCGTGTTTCATATTTTCTCTTTTTTCTTTTTTAAATTCAGGGTGGCGACAAGGGTTGATGAAACGTCTGTGGTTGCCCACAAGCGCTCTACCACTGAGCTACACGGAATCAATGACACCGTGATGGGGATCGAACCCACGACATCTTCGTCCTTAGCGATGTAGTTTCATCAGCATTCGCCTAAACTTTTACTCACTGCACAAACTATTTCAGTTTCAATTACTTGCTGCGACAAGGGAAGGCGAAACGGCACGGCCAGGAGTCTCTGTGAGGAGACAGTACCCAGGTTACACGAGACCGTTCACGCATCTCTTTCTCCACTTAGGACCGTTGAATGTTCACCAGCATTCGCGTGAAAACTTCAATGTTCGTACTTTGCTGCCAGACCACTCAAATGGATTTCCCTGGCAAGCTTCTTTCTTTGTTGTTCCGTCTTTCTGCAAGATCGACATCGAACAGCTACGCTATTGATATTGCCCTGCATGATTTCATACCACCACTTCTGCTGCTTGCCTGTCCATATCTGGGCACATCCACAATCACGACAATTAAAGGCATAGTCCACATAAAACAAGGGTAGCAAACTGTAAGTATTATTGTGTTTTAATATTTCACGATCAGCCATAACCGCTCCGGCAGGTGTGGGCATTGCATAGATATCAAAACTTTCTTTCACAGGTATGCGGGCGCGCCGCTTTTCCATGATTTCTGCTCGTCTTTGTTTTCCACTTTTCATCACGTCAGCACTGTTAAATAAAACCCCGACAAGTGTTACCAGGACCTTCTAACCCATCCTTTCGGTGTGGCTCAGATTGGATTCGAACCAAATAGAACTCACTTCATCAATCGACACGAGTTCTAATGCCTATGTAATCCTGATGGCATTCGGGTAAAACCATATTGAACAAGCGTAAGACAAAGATCTGAAGTGACCGCTTCATTTTCGTAAAATGTAGTCACGTCTGCATTCTTACACTGTCCAAAACCTTTACTACTTCAATTTCTTTGAATCGCCGAGTGACAAAAACTTCTGTGAACATTGCAAATTTAGTCACATGAGCATTCACACGGCATTCAAAAAACTACAGCAACGATATTTATTGAATATGGCATGACAAGGATTAAACGTGATAATCATCCCATATGTAATCACGTCAGCATTCATGCCGTATTCAAAACCTGTACTGCGGCATTCAATTACGGCCTTGAGAAACACTGTACGACAAGGTTTGCCTGCGATTGATTTGGATGTAATCGCCTGCGCATTCGTACTGCATTTAAAACTCAACACCATGTTCAAATGGCCTTTGAAACACAGCATGACAAAGATTAAAAGTGACTTTACTGTTTGGAGATGTAATCACATTTACATTCATGCTGCGTTCAAAAACGTTTGTTACCTGGTCTGACGAAGCTTTTACAGCATGTGCTCCGTCAGAGGTTCTCTAAGAACCTGTTTACGATCTGTAGCGAGCGTGCGTCAGCGGGGCAAGGGTAACTAAGTGCAGCGCAAAAAGCGGAATGTACTCTAGTACATGAGCATTTTGAGCAGCACATGAGCCCCGCGTGGACTCTGATTGCGCTCGCGCAGTAAGATCGTGAACAGGTTCTAAATATCGATTGCTTTTACTTCACCTACCCAATGCTCCGCACTCAACTGACCGGCAGCGAATGAGGCGATGATCTTGAAGACAGCATCAGAAAAACCACCAACATTCAATACATCATCTCTTTCGGCTGCCTGGCTAGTGCCATACGGCGCAATGTCTATACACATCAGCTTCGCTTGTGGATTGCGGTTTTTAAACGCATTCCATTCAACCATGGTTGCCGTTGAACGGCTACGGCTTGCATCCATCCAAGATTCATTGTCAGACACAAAAATTACCAGGTCAGCCTTGGCATTTTCTTTGTTCAACTTCACCAAAGGTGCGCTGCAATTGGTACCACCACCACCGATTGCTGCCAGTTTTTGCGCATTCGTCATCACGCTGTCACGTGGATTCAAATCGCATTTCACAACCTGGTTTTCAAAAGGCAATACCAGCGTGGACGGATTCTTGCGTAACATCGCTGCAGCAACCAAAGCTGCCACGTCTATGCAACGTACTGCTGTCGTTGCAGAACCACGATGACCGCTGACTGGTGAAGACATGGAACCAGATACGTCCGCACACACCACGACTTTGCCAGCTATTTCTGGCACATTGCTCAGGGCAATTTCCATCGCATCCTGCAATGCATTCTTGATCGGCAACGGTACGCCTTCATTGGCGGCCTTGTATGCTGCCATCAACTGATAAGGAAACACCTTGGCTTTGGCAATTGCCCCGGCATTACGCAGTTTGTCGGCAATCAAGTCAACCATACCTGGCAATTCATACACGCCATGACGGCCAAAGGTATTCAGGTTCATACGCAACATCTGCCAACCCGCCTGGCGGGCGATTTGTGCCCGGTCTTCTGTCGTCAAATCCATCGCTGTCAGCATCTGGAAAGGCACATCCGGCAAAGCCAGGCTGCGGTCTTTCTTGTATGCTTCAAACGCTGCCACCACGGGCGGCAAAGCTTCGGCCTTGTATGGCTTGTCTATCAACCAGGCAAAGAAAGCTTCACGCCATGCTTCGACTGGTTTGGGGTGCACCATCTTCACCACGTCAGCCAAAGACGGTGTCGTACCTACGGCCGCTGCCAGCAATTCTTTTTCGCTAGCTGTGTTCAACCAGTTTGTACCAGTTTCTTTGGACGTGAGCCCAAAGACTTGCGACCGATAGCACCGGAACGCAATATCTGCACAAAGTTCCGCAACATCTTGCCGTTGTTCATCACCCGTTTAAAGGTGCGTGGCAATTCAGTTGCATTGCGCATGGTCAGCGCAGCGACCAGCAAGGCCGGCATGTCTTTCATATAGCCACGTTCACGGCAATAGATCGCAGTCTGGGCGACAAACAGTGGTGATACTTCTTTTGTCAAATCCAGTACGGTTGCCAGTTGCGCTTCTGCACTTGCGTAGTAAGTCGCATTCAGGCAACCGGTTGCTGCGTATTGCACCAGCTTGTGTTCAGGCGTGAACTTGTAAGCAGGTGCACCTGAAAAATTTGCTGTATCCGCCACTGGCAAAAATGTGTTTGCCAGGGATGTTTTTAACGTTTGGAACAATTGAGTATTAACCATTTTCATTTCCTAGTCTTTTTGTTTTTGGTGGACACGACGGGATTCGAACCCGCAAAACATGGCAACCAGAGCATTACTTCCGGCCGCTGTGATGATTGGAAACGCGCGCCAGTTGACACCCTTACGGAGAGCGGCAACCTGCATCTGCAACCTTGCTCATCACAACACTTAGACCACATCTGGTGTTATCCAGACCACCCAGTCCTTAATCGTTTTCGGTGGTGGCACTCCCTTCATGCCTGCATGCCCTTCCATTCATGTATTGCAATGGCCGTGCCAGCTTTGATAAATCTTCATTTATTTTCTTTAAGCCATTGATTTACATGAATATTTTAATAAATTATTCATTTTCTTGAATTTTTCCTTTTATACAAAAATAAACTATAATTATCTTTATAGATAAATATTTATCCAAAATATGAAACCCAAAAACAAGGTAGTGATCGGATTTATCGGCACCCAGCTGGACAATGGCAAAGGCAGTGGCCGCTGGGAAAAGTGGCGGCCTACAGTGGCACTGACGCAGCGCGACGACATCGCCATCGATCGCATCGAGTTGCTGCACAGTGGTCAGCATGATGGCTTGATCGGACAGTTAAGAAACGATATCGCCGCCACCTCGCCGGCCACGACATTGCGCACGCATCAGTTGGCGATTCAAGACCCATGGGATTTTGAAGAGGTATACGCCAGCCTGTTTGATTTTGCCCGGTCATATCGCTTCGATACTGATACTGAGGAATACTGGGTGCACATCACCACTGGCACGCACGTGGCACAAATCTGCCTGTTCCTGATGACAGAGGCCAATTATCTGCCTGGTAAACTATTGCAGACTTCGCCACCACGTCGGCAAATCAAGGGGAATACAGGTGAAATTGCCCTGATTGACCTGGACCTGTCACGCTACAACCAGATTGCCCAGCGCTTTACCCGTGAAAAAGAAGATGGCGTGGCTTTTTTGAAGTCCGGCATCGCCACCCGCAATGCGCGCTTCAATGCCATGATTGATGAAATTGAGCGGGTCGCCATCAAATCCCGCGCGCCTATCCTGCTGATGGGCCCAACTGGCGCCGGCAAATCATTTCTGGCAAAACGGGTATTTGAATTGAAAAAAGCCAGGCACAAGCTGGAAGGAAAATTTGTTGAAGTCAATTGCGCCACTCTGCGCGGTGATGGTGCTGGCTCTACCTTGTTTGGCCATATCAAGGGAGCGTTTACAGGTGCGATGTCGGATCGCCCCGGCTTGTTGCGAGCTGCTCACAAAGGCCTGTTATTTCTGGATGAAATCGGCGAACTTGGCCTGGATGAACAGGCCATGCTGCTCAAAGCGGTGGAAGAAAAGCGTTTTTTGCCAGTTGGCGGTGACCATGAAGTACAAAGCGATTTCCAGCTGGTGGCCGGTACCAACCGCGATCTGGGCAAGGAAGTCGCAGCCGGTCGCTTTCGTGAAGACCTGTTTGCCCGCATCAATTTATGGACCTATGAATTGCCGGGCCTGAGTGAACGGACAGAGGATATCGCACCGAACATGGATTACCAGTTGGCACAGTTCAGTGCCGAATATGGACAAATGGTACGCTTCAATAAAGAAGCCCGGGATCGCTACATGGCCTTTGCCACATCTGCGCAAGCGGTATGGACAGGTAACTTCCGCGACTTGTCGGCATCAGTCACCCGCATGGCAACCCTGGCAGATGCGGGGCGCATCAATGACAGCATCGTCGAGGATGAAATCAAGCGCCTGCAACGCCTATGGTCCTATGCCGGAGACAAGACTGGCATTGCGTCAGAAGTTGATTTGCATGCCTATCTGGATATAGCGCAAATCGCAGGGCTGGATTTATTTGATGCCTTGCAGCTCAAAGTGGTACTGGGCATCTGCCTGCACAGCAAATCGCTGTCAGAAGCAGGCCGGAAACTATTTGCCGCTTCACGCAACACGAAAGCCAACCCGAATGATGCTGACCGGCTGAAAAAGTATTTGCATAAATTTGGCTTAAGCTGGGCGACACTGAACCAGTCAACATAGGCAAGCCGCAGGAGGCAGGCAGAATGTACGCAAATTGTCAGCGTTAATTCAGCACTAATTCAGCCGCTCGATGATGACGTATTCGTTATCTGTAGAACAGAAAAACGCAAACCCTCTGCGGGTCAGCATTTTCATCATTTTGGAATCAGGCTTGCAGGCAGCAAACAGGCGGCGGTTTTTGAAATGCATACAGAAAAAATCGGTCATGGCCGACCCTATGCCCAGACCCAGATAATCGTCTTTCACCACCATGGCATGCAATTCGCGCTCTGATCCATTCATGCTGTCCAGACCATACAGCATGAAAAAGCCGGCAACACGTCCATTGATCATGGATACCCAGAATTCGACGGAAACTTTTTGCTTACCGCCTATCCAGACATCCCGTATTGTCTGGCCCTCGACAATACCTTGCCTGAATGCCTTGGCAAGCGTCTTTTGCAGCACCGTATTTGACAATTCTTCCGACAGGCCGCCACTCCTGGCACCGCAGACCGCAACTTCCACGATTTCATCTGCATCCTCCGGCAAGGCGCGCCTGATACTGGCCTTGATGCGTTTTTGCCGGCGTAAATGACGCAGATGGGTTTCAAGGAAATCTGCATATTTGGATTGACGCTGGCTCATCCTCTGGATGAGGATTGCCAGTACAGCGATAGTAGTAAACAACAAAAAACTCTGAGCGACATCAAAAACCATCAAGGCAGAACTAACCGGGAAGGTCTGACTAAATACCTGTACCCGCGCCAGGCTGCACAAACTGACAAAGAAAATAGTCCACCGGCGTGACAATAAACTGGCACTCATCGCCACCGGGAAAATATAGAAGGGTGCAAAAAAAGTCAGTTGCCCGGTATATTCATCCAGCCAATAAATCAGGCTGACCGTAAGCAAAAGGCACAGCACTAACCAGCGTTTATCCAGAGTGATAACTTTGTTTTTTACGACCGTAAGGAAAAGCTGAGCTGACATGACACTTCTAAAAGAGGGTGAAGATTTGCCGCAAGAATAAGTACAAATTAAATATAAATAAGGCGCACGTGAACGCCGACATAACTTACATGGCAATCAATAACAATATGCCATGCTTCCTAAAAAAAAGACGTTTCAATTTGTTACCGTCAAAACAATACCACTTGCCAATAAGGCATTTGTTTTCATATCAAAAATATGAATTGCCTGGCTTGAGGAAAATGCCGTGTAGAATGCGACCCCTTTTGCATTACTAAGGTCTTCATCTGCTTTATACCCAGCATCACGCCTGTTGCATCAACAGCATCACTCCTCCGTCCCTCCATTTGTTTCACCTCATGCACTAAAGCCGTCATGACACGCGCCTGACGGCGACATTGCTTTGTCTTTTTTCCTTACACTTTTTATTTAGCCATGCTCAAACAAGTCATTGTTGGTCTTGCTGTATCCCTTATTGGTATTCATGCTTCTGCAGCACCGGAATTTTCTGAATGCCGTCAATTTTTTGCCCAGGGGCAAATCCCCGACCTGCCACGCCAGTCAGAATGGCGCACCCGTGCACTGTGCTTTTCTTCATTCGCCGTGCTGCACTCTGGCAAAAGCCGCACGCCCGTCTACGTCGCTGAAAAATTGAATCGCCAGACCATCAAGCTGGCCAAAGACAATGAAAGGACCAATCATTTCTTTGCCGATGCCCGCCTGCCGCGCGCGGACCGCGCAGAACTGGACGATTACAAAGGTTCGGGCTTTGATCGAGGCCACATGGCACCTGCCGGAGATATGGCTGGCACAGAAGCCATGGCGCAGAGTTTTTCGCTGGCCAATATGGTGCCGCAGGCACCACTGAATAATCGCAAGACCTGGGCTTCCATAGAAAAGGGAACGCGCCAGTACATTTCGCGTGCGCAGGGCGATGTATACGTCATCACTGGCCCGGTTTATGATGCCCGCCCGGCCACAGTAGGGCCGAACAAGGTGTGGGTACCCAAATACCTGTTCAAACTGGTCTATGACCCCAGTGCAGGACGTGCCTGGGCCCACTGGATAGAAAATTCAGACACCGCCCGTGCCAGCAAACCCATCAGCTATCAGGAACTGGTGAACAAAACCGGCATACGATTTTTCCCTCGCCTGGGACAGATCGATATCTGAACCATACGCAGACAATGCGCAGACAATATGCAGACAATACGCAAGACAAATCAAGGTAAATTCACTCTTGAAACTGCTGAAGGGCAATCAATAAACATTGCCAATTTGGCATAATTCATGATTTATTGCTGGTATTTCACGCCAAAATATAGGCAACTGCCACAAACAACTCTGGTTTAATGACTAACTTGCAAAATTCTGTAATAAAATTTGCCAGTTAGTCAAAAGCTAAGTAGCATCCTTTTCGCTTTATTGTTTTCCGTTACAAGTATCAGTGCGTACAGACATATCTTTTAGGCAAACCGCAAAAGATATGTCCGCACGCCATAGCGCCTTACCCTACTTATCGAAGGAAAATCCATGAATCTGATTGAACGTGCGAAAAACATCACGCTGACACCACAAACAGAATGGCCAGTCATTGCGGAAGAAAGCACCACTACGGCGAGTCTCTACCAGCACTATATTGCGCCACTGTCTGCCATCCCGGTACTTGCCAGCTTCATTGGCATGACTCTCATAGGCATTAGCCTCCCCCTTGTCGGTACAATACGCACGCCCATCCTGCTCGGCGTCACGACGCTGGTGCTGAGTTTTGTGCTGGGTTTGGTCGCTATTTACCTGATTTCTCTCATTATCAACGCACTGGCACCAAATTTTGGTGGTGAAAAAAATCCCATGCAGGCGTTGAAGGTCACTGCTTATGCATTTACACCGGCCTGGCTGGCGGGGATACTGAACATTATTCCCTCACTGGGCATGCTCGGCATAATCGCTGCGTTCTACAGCTTTTACGTCTTGTACCTGGGGCTGCCCGTGCTGATGAAGGCACCGAAAGAAAAAGCGGCGGCCTACACCGCTGTTTCGGTAATTTGCTCCATCGTCCTGATGGTGGTGATATCTACCGTAGTTGGTGCGGTAGGTGGTGCTTCGCTGTATGGTGCAGGTGCATTGCACTCGGCGCAATCCGAAGAGGCCAAAGGTGCTTTGGGTGAATTGGAGAAAATGGGTAAACAGATGGAAGATGCCAACAAAAAAATGGAGGCCGCAAAAAAATCTGGTGACCCGCAAGCTGAAGCAAAAGCAGCCGCCGAAGCCCTGGGTACCGTCATGGGTGCTGGCAGCCAGGCTGAAGTGGTGGACAAGGATAAGCTGAAAGCACTATTTCCTGACACCATCGGCGGCTTGAAGCGTAGCAGCCTGGAAGGTGAAAAATCAGCCATGGGCGAATTCAAGATTTCCAAAGCCGATGCGCGCTATACCGATGACAATAACCATCAGATCCAGGTAACGGTAACCGATACCGGCGGTAGCAAAATGTTCGGCGCCATGTTTGCCTGGGGCATGATGGAACAGGACAAGGAAACCGATGGCGGTTACGAAAAAATGGGTAAGGTCAATGGACGCCCTACGCATGAAAGATTTCAGAAAGACGGCTCGTCCGGTGAATACAGCTTGCTGGTAGCAGGCCGCTTCATAGTTGAAACCCATGGCCAGAATGTCGATATGGCAGCAATCAAGGCGGCGTCTGCCGCAGTCGGTTACGACAAGCTGGAAGCGATGAAGAACGATGGCGCAAAATAAGACCTGATCGCGTCTGTGGCGACACCGGCAGGTGTCGCCATGATCAGAATAACTCCTGACAGAGTCAGGAATGTCAGAATTATTCCCCCACCCCACCTCCCCTGTTACGACGACTGCGCCGATCTCATCGCAGGACATGAATCCGGATGCTAACCCAAGTCGCATCAATCCAGTTTCCAGCATCAATTCCGGCTGTGTCAGCTTTCCAGAAAGCAAAATAGCCGAGACGCAGGTTATACTGCGCGTCAAAGCCTGGGAAGCTGTATGTAAGGCGTCTGGATACGACATACAGCAACAAAACCCCAAAACTTCACTCAACTTTAATCTTGCATATAGACAAAGACGATGCTGAACAAGATCAAACAACTTTTTTCCGGCAAAAAAACTGCTTCTGAATCAGCACCATTGCCAACACAGACAGCTGTCAGCCAGCCTTCAACACTGCCAGAAAAAAACGCGTCCGAACAAAAAAAGCAAGGTGATATTTATCTTGCCGAAGGCAAGCTTGCAGCGGCCGAGGCCAGCTATCGTCAGGCGATTGCACTTGATCCTGGCCTGGCAAAGGCACATGGCAATCTTGGCTTTGTGATTAAAGAGCAAGGCCGTCTGGACGAAGCTGAACCGCATCTGCAAAAGGCACTGAGTCTGGACCCATCCATCTCTGACGCCCATTATTTCCTGGGCGGCCTGTATCAGGCACAAGGGAAAGCAGAACTGGCCAGAGCCAGCTATGAAAAGGTGATTGAACTGGCACCGGATTTTGAACTCGCCTACCGGGAATTATGTTTACTGTTATTCCAGACTGGCCAAGTGGAAGAAGCCAGACAGGTCATCATCAAGGCATTGGCAATCACCCCACAGTCTCTTGAGCTCCACTATTATCTGGGAAACATCGACTATGAAAGCAATCAGTTTGCTGCGGCCGCAGAAAATTTTAAAAATGCCCTGCACATACAACCAGACAATGCCGACATCCTGACCAATCTTGGCCATGCCCTGTTCAAGATGAATGATCTGGATCAGGCTATTGACACGCTGAGACAGGCCATCGCCCTCAATCCAGGTTTGCCGCATGCTTATCTGTGCCTGGGTACTGCGTTGCATAGCCAGGAAAAGTTTGCCGAAGCAATAGACAGCTTTGAACGCTCGATTTCGATACACCCTCAGAATATCGAAGCCCACGAAAACCTGGCACTGAGCTTCATCCCCCAAAATCAGCCAGAAAAAGCCATTGCCAGTTGGAGAAAGGTACTGGCAATGAATCCGGATCTGGCACATATACACAATAATATCGGTGCGGCCTCACATGAAATCGAGGAGTTCGATGCAGCATTGAAAAGCTGCCGGGAAGCCTTAAGAATCCAGCCAGATTTTGCTGACGCACTGTATAACCTTGGTAACGTCTTGCATAAACTGGGGCAACACAATGACGCTATCGCCAGCTATCGTCAGGCACTGGCTATAGCGCCAGATTCGCCGGACACACTCAATAATATGGCAAATGTTTGCAGGGATATTGGGCAACTCGACGAGGCGATCAGCTATTTTCGCCAGGCACTGGCAATCGACCCCGAACTGGCTACAGCCTATAGCAATCTGGGTAACGCCTTGCATGCCCACGGCCAACTCGACGAAGCCGTGGCTAATTGCCGCCGCGCACTAGCGCTCAAACCGGATATGGCGGAAGCCTACAACAACCTGGGCATGGCATTGAAAGACTGTGAACAACTGGATGAAGCGCAGAAAAGTTATCAACAGGCGCTGAAGTTCAATTCTGGCATGACCAATGCTGCATTCAATCTTGGCTTGTTGTTACTGGCCAAAGGCCATTATGCAGAAGCCTGGTCCTATCATGAATATCGCTACGATAATCGCACCCAGCAATCCAATACCATGAAACCGGATGTTCCATTTCCTCAATGGAAGGGCGAATCACTGCACGGCAAATCGCTGGTAATCTGGCCTGAGCAGGGTTTCGGTGATTACATCCAGTTTATCCGTTACGTCACATTGTTGAAACAAGCCGGCGCTGCCAAAATCAGCGTTTTCTGCAAGCTGCCACTGAAGGCATTACTGGAAACGGCTGAAGGCGTGGACCGCATCCTGACCGACGGTGATACCTTGCCTGCACATGATTACTGGTGTTTTGCACTCAGCCTGTCCTTTCATTTCAAGACCACACTGGAGACTATCCCTTCGACCTTCCCTTATCTGAAGGTCTTGCCTGAAAGGGCAGCGCAATGGCAAAGCCGTATACCGAATGCCGGTTTCAAGGTCGGCCTGGTATGGAAAGGCAGCGAAGGGCATAAAAATGACATGAACCGCTCATTGCCGGGTCTGGCAACGCTGGCCCCTCTGTGGCAGTTGTCGCATATCAGCTTTGTCAGTCTGCAAAAAGGCCAGGGAGAAACGGAAGCGCTGCAACCGGCAGCCAACCAGCCTATTCTGTCACTGGGCACGGATATCAAAGATTTTGCTGATACGGCAGCCATCGTCAATCAACTGGACCTGGTCATTTGTGTTGATACCGCTATTGCCCATATTGCCGGTGCACTTGGCAAACCATGCTGGGTATTGCTGCCCAGAATTGGTAGTGACTGGCGCTGGATGCGCCATCGTGAAGATACACCATGGTATCCGTCCATACGTCTGTTCAGACAAGCTGAACACGGTGACTGGAATGCCGTGATCAGCCGTGTTCATGACCAGTTGCAAGAGTTAATTGCCAGCAAAACCACATAGCCCTGACTGCTCAAAAAAATCAGCTCTGGAACCTCATTTAATGCGGTGCGTTTCAGGGCTGGATTGTTAACCGGCTGCGCAAGTCAAGCACACCGGTCAACCCGGCAACCTCCTGCATCAATGCATTGTGCTGGAATTCCCATTCCAGTTCACCGCTGACAGTCACGTTACCATTCTCGACAATGAAGCTGATCTTTTCTTCGTCCAGATAGTCCATACCCTGCATCAATTGCGTCAGTGCCAATCCAATATCTCTATCCGTTCTTACATCAGCGATCGGCAGATGTACTTCCACTTTCGTATGCAATGCAGTTATATCGAAAACGCGCATGACGGCCAACTCTGCACAGCGTTTTTCAGCAAAACTGGCCACCTTGCCACTGAGGGTAACCACGCCATCTTTCACCACAACTCCAAAATCGGCGGCAGTAATATTGGTTTCCCATGTCAGCCCGGAGAGGATATCCAGCTGTATTTCGTTATCCGATCTCATGCGTCAAACTCCGGGTTACGTCAAAAGGCAAGCTGAACTTATTTATTGCAGCCGTTGTTTGTTATATGATCATTGGTGTTGCTGGTAACAGCGCCTGTACAGGCCCCTGTCACCGCCGGCCTTGCGTAAAAGATTTGGAAGTGGCATGTCCGATAATGCGTTGAAAACAAGAGCAGGAGACCGCCTGTAAGCCGACTGCATCAAGCACACTGACCTTGCCACGGCTATATGAAATCAGTTCACGTTTTTGCAAAACACTGGCTGCCTTGGTCACGCCCACCCGTCGCACCCCCAATGCCAGCGCCAGGTATTCATGAGTGATAAAAAAATGATCTGACTGAAGCCGTTCACGCATGGTCAACAAGGACCTGGCCAGGCGCGCTTCCAGCAAATGAAAATGACTGCAAACCGCGATCTGGCTGGCTTCGGCATAGAGCATTTCGCCATAAGACAAACACATTTCCTGTACCGCCTTGCTATGTTCCCGCACCTGTCCAAATTCGGCTGCACTGATACAATCTGCGCTGCCTGACTGCTGAACGATCACCCGCAAGCCGGAATGCTGATGGTTTGCCAGCCCGGAATAACCCAACATCCCTTCCCGCCCCAACAAAGCAATTTCCAGCACCTGTTCTTCTTTGACCTCTGCCATCAAAGACAGCAGGCAATCATTCGGAAAATAAACGGTATCCATTTTGTCATCATTACGGTACAAGACTGTACCCACCACAAATGCATGTGTATGCATTTTTTTTGCCAATGCCTTTTGATCCGCTGCAGGCAACCTGGCCAACAAATGATTTTTAGAAGGCAATATCACAAGCGGCCCAATCTTTTTTTTTCTGGTTATTTTCCAGGAAAAAATGCTCTATCCAATGTACTGTAAAGCTACTCATTTTCAGCATGGAAAAACCAGATTTCAAATCGGTCATTATTCTGTCTCCATTTGCACACTATCTGTCAACGCATAACATGTTGGCCATCAACACTACGCTCATCTGACATCTGCATTTCATAGTTGCAAATAAAATGCCATCCAGAACAACATAAACCTTATCAGCAAAAGCGTATGTGCGTTATGCCACGTAGTTTGATGCAATTTCATACAACTTCAATTCATAACAGATTGAATGAATACGCGATCAAGTGCACTCAAGAACATCAAATAAGCGCAGTAAGCGAGATAAGCAAGATAAGTGAGCCAAGTAAATAAAAACAGAAAAGCAGCCATGTGGCTGCTTTTCTTTCTCAAACAAACTCGCTATTACCTATGGCATGGCGAGATATTTTTTAGAGCTTATTTCAGACGCATGTCGTTCTTGACGGCACGAACACCTTTGACATTGCGAGTAATGCTGACCGCTTTTTCGATGTTGGCACTAGAAGTGACGAAGCCGCTGAGCTGCACTGTACCCTTGAAGGTTTCGACATTGATTTCGGCCGATTTCAGAGTAGGTTCGTTCAGTATTTCAGCTTTGACTTTGGTGGTGATGACAGAGTCATCAATATATTCACCGGTGCCTTCACGTGTAGGAGTAGCAGCACAACCGGCGATAGCCAGCAAGGATGCAGAGAGTATCAATGTGATGATGCGTTGAGCGATTTTCATTTTTAGCTTTCAGGATGATTGAGGGGACTTTAAAAAACAACAAAGAATGAAAGACAGGGGCTACCTGCCCTTCAGATCAAAATTACTTACCGAATTTCGTTTTTGCTGCCACGACACAACTGTCTTTTCCTGGGCCAGCCAAGGCATCGCATTTTTCAATGGCAACCTTGTATTCGGCATTGCGTTTGTCGTCGTTGGCATCGACACGTGCTTCAACTACTTTTTTGTCTGCCTTGGCATTGGCAACGGCAGCAATCTTGTCTGCATTGGCTTGTTTGACGCAGACATCTTTGTCGTTGCCGGTCAGGCTGCCGCACTTGGTTTTTGCTACATCGTAATCGGCGTCAGCAATATCCTTGGCAGCGCTGGTGCGTGCAGCCAGCGTATTCTTGTATTCTGCCTTGGCATTTGATTCTGTATGTACGCGTGCAGCTTTGGCCTCTGCAATACATACATCCTTAGGATTGCCGGTAATAGCATCACACTTGGCTTTGGCGAGTTTGTATTCTGTCGCGGCAGTATCTTTTGCTGCTGTATAAGCGGCAGATTTTTCTGACGTAGCAGACCAGGCTGCACTGGAGAATGCTGCCGAACACACGATTAACATGGCTAATTTCTTGTTCATTTTTTTCCTCTTTAGAGTGAATATCCAGCGAACATCAATTACCGGATATGAATATCGCGTCGGAGAAGTCCGATACCAAATTGTGCTATGGGGCGTGGTTCACTTCTGTACGGTATCGAACATAAATTTATTTATTTCTAAAAATTTTTTAAAAACAATTTCTCAAACAGGATTTTCGCAACTTACGCAACATTGTCCTGGCAAGAAATCTGTGACGAAGACGGTAGCAGACGGTGCCTTCCAGTACGGTAAGGCACTCCAACGCAGAAGGATTCGTTTTACCCGGCTCCTGCCAACATTGTTTTGTACGGCAACGCACAGAACTGGCTATTGAAAAACAATAAGCTTGGTACAAGTGACGTGACATGTGAAAGACGAACAAACATTCTTTTCAGCCTGATTGCATAGCGCGTAAAGAAACCGGTTTAACTGTCTTACTACATGCTGCAGCACTATTTTTTCAACAGCTGCCATTCATTTCTCGCAGAGAATACGCAGCAGCATCTCAACCAGGGAAAATCTCATGAACAAAGATCAAATCAAGGGCGTAGCCAAAGACATCGCCGGTAAAGTGCAAGAAAACACCGGTAAATTGATAGGCAGCAAAGAACAGGAAATAAAAGGCCAATTGAAGCAGGTCGAAGGAAAAATTGAAAAAACTTCAGGTGATGCGCAAGAAGCCATCAAAGATATCGTCAAAAAATAAGTTGCAGAACAGAGGGACGCCAGGCTGGCGCCCTCCAACGGAGGAATGATCATGACCACAAGCATTGAAACCCTGCAATCTAGCGATCACAGGTCTGATGATTTGATGAAGTTATATCCGCAGCACAATCGCCCTTCCACCAGACGCGGTGATATCAAGAAAAATGGAGCAATGAGAGCGAAAACAGGCAAGAACCATCCATCTGCCGCCTGGGCATTGGAAAGTGAACTGGTATCGAATATGTCGACCGGCAGTTCCATGGGCATGGCAGTGGGTGGCACTCTGGGCATGATCAATGCGACGCTGGCTGTATTGATATCACCTTTTGTCATACCCGGAATCAATCTGCTCATCACACAACCAATAGAAGCCGCTGTCACAGGCGCGGTATTCGGAGTCATTTTGGGTGGCTTGATAGGTGCATTGCTGGGTTGGGGCATTTCCGACGTCCGCTTACAACAATTTGAGCGCGATCTGGAAACAAAAAACAGTCATTCACCGCAATCCACTAGCAGCACAAATGACGAATATCGTGCATTGGCGTGGAAGACGCAGCACGATGAATATGCACGTATGTAAAACCACGCAAGACCAGATGTATAAGTAAGCCAGTCTAGTCTCAAGAAAGATCAAGAAAGACTGAAATCAACAGGAAGGTGAACCATCATGAAAGCCAAACGAGAAGCCTACATAGCCAGCATCAAAACCCAGCTTGACGAATTGAATGTCAGCTTGGCAGAGATAGAAACCAAAGTCGCGAATACCAAGGCAGCAGCGCAGGCGCACTATGCAGAAGAAATGATAAAACTGCGCAGGCAATCGCAGCAGGTTCAAGACAAATTGGCCGAAATCAAGGTCGCTAGCGAAGAAACCTGGGAAGACATGATCAACAGCACCGAAAAAATCAGGGATGCGTTTGTGAATTCATTTCATTACTTCAAAGAGCAATTGAAGGACAAGTAATTAACGGGCAGGACAAACACAGCGCAGCTTTTCAGTATGACTAGAACTCATTTCATAAATAGGGGTGAGATGCGTTTGTCTCATAACGTGGGCTGGCAAGGCGGACGAGGCAGTCAATAGCGGGTCTATTGACAACGAGTCCAACGCAGTCCAGCACGCGTTATGAGGCAAACCCTTCGGGAGCTGGCGATTCGGGCGCATTGCAGCGTTGTGCCGCTTGCTAAGGAACCAGCCTTAGCTACGCGTCACGCCTTGCACTGCATCCCGAATCGCCTTGCTCGCACTCATCCCTATTTATGAAATGAGTTCTAATGCAGTTTTTAATTTTATTGATCGCTATTTGTGGTCAATAGGGAGACCTTGATGAGCACTATTCTTCTTGTCGTATTGATACTGGTACTGATCGGCCTGTTTCCTGCCTGGCCACATAGCAGATCCTGGGGTTACGGTCCCAGCGGTGCCACCAGCCTTATCGTCATCGTGCTGATCGTCCTGCTGCTGACGGGCAGGATATAACTTGATGCTTTAATTATTTTCACATAACGGAGCTAGTATGAAAACGAATACAAAAATCAATGCACTGCGTGTACTGACCTTGATGGCACTGCTCAGTACTGCAATACTGGTCAGCTCGGCACACGCTGCCGAACCGAATGATGCTGTGACGCAGCAAGGCGATCCGGCGCGCTGGTATCAGGAAGAAATGACACCCATGGCCTATTTCAAGACACTGAAAAAAGAAGCCGAAGCCGTGTATCAGGAATCTTCGATCGCCTGCAAGCAAATGGGGAAAAAGGATGCAGGCCCATGTCTGCGCGCTGCCAAAGAAACCTTGCAGCAGGATATGGCCGCAGCGTATAGCAAATCCGGTATCAGGGCACGGTGATAGCTGCATCTGTCAGGTCTCACTGTGCAAGCTTCTTGACATACGCAATGGTAAGGGTGGAAACTTATTTCTGCACTGAATGATGCGTGAGAGCAGAATGCGTTTCGCATATATAAAAATGTACCTAGTACACAGCAGCGCAATCCACCGCAGACATGTTTGACTCGTGTTTGACTCGTATTTGAGTATATACAGGCGCCACAGGTACAGGTGCCTGTTTCTTTGATGAAGGGAAAACGGCATGGTGCGTCAAACTAAGGCTATCCGCCTGGCTGTGCCACTGACAGCGGTGCTGTTGTTGAATGCCTGCGCTACGTTGCCAGAAATTAACTACCTGGATGCTTCTGCTGTTGATTCTGCTGGCAGTAATAAGACGGCCCCTACAGTAAAAAATGCAAAAGGCATATTAAGCGACAAGAAAACCGTTGCCCTGATGCGCCAGCGCTGGAAGAATTTCAGCCCGGATCAGGCGGCCCAGGCCGTGCTGGAAGAATCAGTCACCGGCAGTCCCCTGATATCAGGCAACCAGGTCACGCTGCTGTTCGATGGCCCGCAAACCATGGCTGCCATGATGGACGCCATCAAAAAGGCAAAAAGCCATATTCATCTGGAAACCTATATTTTTGACCAGGATGAACTGGGAACCGCATTTTCTGACCTGCTGATAGCGCAGCAACAAGCCGGCATACAGGTCAGCATCATCTATGACAGCGTGGGTACGATAGGCACACCACAAAGCTTCTTCGATAAAATGCAGGCTGCAGGTATACAAATGCTGGCGTTTAATCCCGTCAATCCCACCAAATTAAACGGCCCCTGGAGACCGAACCGGCGTGATCACCGGAAGATACTGATTGTCGATGGTGAAGTCGCGTTCACAGGTGGTGTCAATATCAGCGCCAGTTATGCCAATAGTTCCCTGTTTCGTTCAAAGAATAAAGACCAGGCTGCAGTAGGATGGCGTGATACCCATATCAAGATAGAAGGCCCGGCAGTGGCTGCAATACAGTGGGTATTCCTGGATACCTGGACCAATGCCGGTGATGCACCTTTGCCCGAGAAATCCTATTTTCCCCCCTTACAAAATCGCGGCAACAAGATGGTCAGGGTGCTGGCCAGCGAACCGGAGGGCAACCCGGCAATTTATAAAGCATATATGCTGGCCATACAGGAAGCCAGCACGTCGATTCATATTACTTCAGCCTACTTCGTTCCCGATGCTCAGATCCTGAAGGCATTGATCGCTGCCGCAAAACGCGGTGTGGATGTCAAAATCATTATGCCCGGCGTCACTGATAGCGGCCTGGTCTTCCATGCGGGACAATCCTTTTATACAGAGATGCTGGAAGCAGGAATCAAGATCTATGAATTACAGATTGCCGTCCTGCATGCAAAAACTGCTGTCATTGATCAGGTCTGGTCAACGGTCGGTTCAACCAATATCGATACCCGCAGCTTTTTGCACAACAAGGAAATCAATGTCGTTGTCATCGATACAGAATTTGCACTGTCGATGGAAAATGCATTTAATGAAGACTTGCGACTGTCGCGTGAAATACAGATGGAGCAATGGCAGCAACGACCAGTGACTACCAAATTGAAGGAGTGGCTGGCAAGACGCTTTGAGTATTGGCTATAGTATTGTGACTGTATTGCCGACTGTATTGCCGGCTGCAATACAGGCTGAACTACTGATGGTGCTTAAACCTGCAGTTGAAAACTTGTTCCCCCATGCCAGCAAGGTCGACTGCATAAGCCAGGTCAGATGGCACACCACCATGCTCAAGGTAAAGCAGGCGGGTGACATCAGGTTTTTTTGGACGGTGGCGTAATCGAGACAGCAACCGGATCACTGGCAGGAAAGCTTTCATCCAGGGCTTCATCGAGGGCATTCTCTTTCTTTTCTTTATGCTGCGGATTCGGGACTGGTGGCGACTCGATTTTCTTTTCCTGTTCCGGCGTCATAGCATTCTGCTTATTCATTTTTGATCCTGTTCATGTGGGCTATCAATCTATCTGGCGTTGCCCGGCCATGTTGCGCCGGGCAGCCATTCTTATTTCTTGATCGCCAGATTATTGACAACACTGGTCACACCTGACACGCCTTTGGCAATACCCAAAGCACGCTGGGACTGGGTATCACTGTCAACAAAGCCACTGAGCTGTACCTCGCCCTTACGGGTGACGACAGATACATCCAGGCTTTTCATCTGGGCATCACCCAACAATGCAGCTTTAACGCCGGCAGTAATGACGCTGTCATCGATCTTGTTGCCGACGGTCTGTACACCTTCTTTCAGACTCATTTTGTTGTCGACTTTTTTAACGCCTTCGACCGTCATTGCCACAACCATGCTGCGATCGATCTGGGCCTGATTATCTGCAAACCCGCTCAGCAGTACTTCGCCTTTACGGGTTTCTATTTTCACGTCCATACTTTTCACTGTGTCATCCGCCATCAAGGCAGTTTTGACCTTGGTAGTAATCACGGAGTCGTCAATTTCAACACCTATGGTAGTTGCAGCGTTGGGTCCATTGGTATCTGCACCTTTATTACACGCCATCAGCGTCATTAACAGGCTGATAGAAATAGCGGGCAGGATGTATTTGGTTTGGCGAAAATTAGTCATCATTCCTCCTTGTAAACTATGACGAAATTAAGGCCTTGTTGCAGTTGCATACCGGAAATGCAACAAGGCGCGGGATTGTTAGAGCGGAATTGTTAGCGTGGAATTGTCTTGCCGCTGGCGTCCGAGAGGACAATTTCAACGCGGCGATTCAACTGACGATTTTGTGCAGTGTCATTTTCTGCTGCAGGATAAGACTCGCCATAACCACGTATGGCAACACGGTCGCGTGACACGCCCATCAATACGAGTGCACTGCGCACGGCAGCGGCGCGTCGTTCTGACAGATCCTGGTTATGTGCCTTGGAGCCGGTGTTGTCGGTATAACCTTCTACCAGCACTGTTCTTTGCATATTGCTTTGCAAGACATCGGCCAGTTTTTGTGTAGTACGCATGCCGTCCGGCGTCAATTTCGCCTGATCAATACCAAACAGCACGTCACCCAGGGTGATGATGATGCCGCGCTCGGTAGTCTTCGCCTTCAACTCTGCCAACTGGGCTTCCAGCGCTGCATTGCGGTTTTGTATCTCATTGGCTTTGGCCTGTTCATCCATGATGCGTTTTTGTGCATCGCTTGCTTCGGCCTGGGCGATTTGTGCTGCCAACCTGGCTTGCTCGGCCTGCGCTTTTGCCTGATCTGCCTGAAGTTTTGCCTGGTTGGCTTCACTGGTTCGCTGATCCAGACGTATCTGGTCACGTGTCTGCGCTGCCGCGGCGGCGCTGGCTTCTGCCATTTTTTGTTTGGTCAGTTCCTGTGCCAAGCCTATCTTCTGTTTTGCCAGGTAAGCCAGACGATCGATTTTTTCTGAGTTTTCATCGTTCTTTGCGGCAGTATTAGCGTCATTCATCGCAACAGTTGCCTGGCTCATTTCCAAAGGCGCCAGGGTGCTTACATTCGGATTGTTTTGCGCTGCCTGATACTCCATACGAGTCTGTTCCAGCAAGCTGGTAGTTTTTGGCATACTGCTGCAGGCAGCGAGTACAAGAGTGGTCAGCAGTGCTGCTGGTAAGAATATTTTCTTCATGATGGTTTCCCGAGTAATTGGTAATAAAGACTGCGATAGTGGTTTTGCGTAATCAGACTGTTCGCCAAACTGCTTATTGCTTATTGCTATTGGCGCGATTCAGCTCTTCCCGCAAGATACGGATATCGTCCTGCAAGGCATTGGCTGCCTTTTCGGCCTTGGCAGAATTTGCCTTGCCTTGTGCCAGCTTGGCATCAGCCTGTGCCTGCGTGGCGAGATCGCTCGCCAGTTTGTAGTCTTTATCCTGCATGGCCTTGTTTGCCAGCGCCAGTTTTTCACGTGCGGAACTCATCTCGGCAGGTGCAAATTCAGCACCCCCAGCCACGGCGGCGTTGTCCACCGCTTCTTTTGAAACTGCTACCTCTGCAGTAGCAGGTGTCTTCATGCTGCTGCAACCCAGCAATACGGTCATCGCGAATGCACTAGCTATGCAGTATTTGAAATTTTTATTCATCATTTTCTCCATTAAATATCGGCTTAACTACAACGTAACAATCAGATGTTCTGTGCTTGTAGGTTATCGTTATAGGCCTGCTCCATGCTGCGGTCTGTGCGCTGACGCACATTCCTGAACGGCGTCATCCATGCCATGCAATGTTCGGTAGCGCACTGATATAAACGGGCACCACCTATAGCATCCGGATGACGCACATACACGGCATGAGCGGCTTCGATTCGCTCTCTTATCCAGGCTGTCTGCAATATCAAACAAGCAGGAAGACCAGGCATATCGCATACAAGACTGACTTCGTTTGCATAGCTGAATTTTCTGCACAACAGAAAGAAGTGAGCGCCTTGAAATCAGCAAAAACAATGCTTTCCGCCAGCCTGCACTATTTGAAAAACAGCTGGAAAAATGGACAAATGCGAATGGGCTCGTACATGGCTGCCGGTGCGGCAGAATTGCCCTTGCGGGCAGATCTGTACAGCGCCCTGCAAATGGAACAGCATGGCCGCATACTCGCCAATAGCCACAAACTGAGTTCCGTGTTTGGCCGTGACCAGTTGCTGTCACGACTGGCGGACAATCAGCTCATCATCATGAATACCTGCAGTCTGCTGACCGAAGCCGTCAAGGATGGTCAGCAGGTGACACCGGCAGCAGCGTGGCTACTCGACAACTTTTATCTGATTGAGGAACAAATACGTACCGCCAGGCGTCACCTGCCCAAGAACTACAGCAAAGAACTACCACGACTGCTGCGCGGCAGCGCAGCAGGCAGACCACGGGTTTATGACATTGCACTCGAAACAATCTCACATGGTGATGGCCGGGTTGATCCGGAAAATCTGAGCCGCTTCATCAGCGCCTATCAACTGGTTTCCGTCCTGAAACTGGGTGAACTATGGGCTATTCCCATCATGCTGCGTCTGGCGCTGATAGAAAACCTGCGTCGGGTTGCGACGCGTCTGACCAATGCCCACAAGAGTCGCGATCTGGCAGCATCATGGGCAAGCAGGATGACAGAAACCGCCGACAATGATCCCAGCAACCTGATATTGCTGGTGGCAGACATGTCGCGTTCGCACCCCCCTTTGGAAAGTGCCTTTGTTGCCGAGATGGTCAGGCGCCTGCAAGGCCAGGGGCCTGCCCTGGCCTTGCCATTGAACTGGCTATCTCAGCGACTGGCAGAAAACGGGCAGACCATAGAACAACTGGTGCATCAGGAATCACAACAACAGGCTGCCGATCAGGTTTCCATCAGCAATAGCATAGGCAGTTTGCGGTTTCTTACCGCCATGGACTGGCGTGAATTTGTAGAAAACATGAGTGTCGTTGATCGCTTTCTGCGTGATGACCCGGCCGGCATTTATGCCGGGATGGATTTTGCTACCCGTGATATGTACCGGCACGCTGTTGAGAAAATTGCCAAACGCAGTACCCTGACCGAATCCGAGATCGCCGGCAACGCCATCCGTTATGCGCATGAATGCGCAGTCAAAAAAGGACATACTGACCGCAGCGCCCATGTAGGTTATTTCCTGGTTGGCAAAGGCGTCACCGAACTGGAACGCTCCGCTGCCATCCACTTGCCCTTGCCAGAATTGATACAGCATGCCGGACGAAAATCTGCATTCAGCATTTACATAGGCAGCATCATCATTGTGAGTTTGCTGACTACCGGCCTGCTCTTTGGTCTGGCCAGACAATATGCCACCAATGTCTATATATTGATCACGTTTACTTTGGCCAGCCTGCTGGCCAGCAGCCAGTTTGCTCTGAATATGGTGAACTGGATAGTGACACTGATTGCGCTACCGCGCCCCTTGCCCCGCATGGATTTTTCAAAAGGGATACCAGTCGAATTCAGCACTCTGGTGGTCGTGCCATCGCTGCTGATCGACCTGCAAAGCATTGACAATTTATGCGATGCCATGGAAATACGCTTTTTGGCCAACAGTGATGCCAATCTGCGGTTTTGCCTGCTGACAGACTTCACGGATGCCGATCAGGAACATCTTCCCGAAGACGCCATCTTGCTGGACCGTCTAAGCCGCAATACGGCAGAGCTGAACCGTAAATATCCACGTCCGGGCGGTGATCATTTTCTGGCCATGCACAGGCCCAGAGTATGGAATTCGCAAGAAAAAATCTGGATGGCCTATGAGAGAAAACGTGGAAAACTGGGCGCTCTGAATAGCTACCTGCGTGGCGGGGGCGACCAGGTTTTCACCTGCATCATTGGTAATGTCAGCGGTCTGGAGCGCATGAAGTATGTCATCACCCTGGACACCGATACCGAACTGCCGCGTGATGCAGCCCGCAAATTTGCGGCAGCCATGGCACATCCCCTGAACCGCGCCAGTTACGATGAAGATAAAAAGAGAGTCGTCGAAGGTTACGGTATTTTGCAACCACGCGTGGCTGTCAGTCTGCCGGAAAAAGATGCCTCTTTCTATAAATTATTATGCAGCGGTGACGTAGGTATTGATCCGTATACGCGCAGTGTCTCTGATGTCTATCAGGATGTGTTCGGAGAAGGTTCTTTCATAGGAAAAGGGATTTACGATATTGATGTCTTTGAGCATGCGCTGAAAGACCGTATGCCGGAAAACCGTATTCTGAGTCACGATCTGCTGGAAGGCTGTTATGCCCGCGCCGGTTTGCTCAGTGACGTACAACTGTATGAAGAGTATCCGTCGTCCTATCTGGCCGATGTCAAACGCAGGCATCGCTGGATACGCGGTGACTGGCAGATCGCCTCATGGCTGCTGCCCAAAGTTCCTGGCATGGGAAAAACCCGGCATACCAATACGCTGTCTATGTTGTCGCGCTGGAAATTGCTGGATAACTTGAGACGCAGCCTGGTGCCGGTTGCGCTGACAACGTTTCTCATCATTGGCTGGAGCGCCATCAGCCATGCATGGCTGTGGAATAGCGTAATGATTGCTTTCTTGCTGCTGCCATCGCTTAGCGCGTTTTTCCTGGGCCTGTTTCAGCAGCCTGAAGATGTTTTCTTTCGCCAGCATTTACTCTCCCTGCTCCGCTCAACCAGGCAGCATTTCATGCAGGCTTTCCTGAATCTTGCCTTTTTACCTTTTGAAGCCTGGACAAATGCCGACGCCATCATCCGTACCCAATGGCGGGTTATCGTTAGCCGCCACCATTTGCTGGAATGGAATCCTTCCATCATCAGCAATCACCAGAATGGAAACGGTATATGGAGTAGCATACGTCGCATGTGGATGGCACCGGCCCTGTCTCTGCTGATATTGGCCGGGCTGCTGTGGGAAAAAAACGCAGCCCTGGCAGCAGCCTTGCCGTTTCTTCTGCTTTGGGCAGGCTCACCGTTGCTGGCTTATCGCATCAGCCGTGCCCAGACCAGACGTGATGCACATCTGTCACCATCACAAACCGCTTTTCTGCATGCCCTGTCACGCAAGACCTGGCTTTTCTTTGAAACATATGTCGATGCCGAAGACAATTGGCTGCCACCTGACAATGTGCAATTTCAGCCTGTTGCAGTCACTGCACACCGCACCTCGCCAACAAATATGGGGTTGTCCCTGCTGGCCAACCTGGCCGCCTATGATTTTGCCTATATACCAGCCGGTCAGTTGTTGCAGCGCACGCAAAATACCTTTGGCAGCCTGGCCAAACTGGAACGTTTCCAGGGGCATTTTTACAATTGGTATGACACCAAAACCCTGAGTCCGCTGCAGCCACTGTATATCTCCACGGTGGATAGCGGCAACCTCGCCGGTCATTTGCTGACCTTGCGACCTGGCTTGCGTGAGCTGATCGATGCCCCCATCTGTCAAGCCAATATTTTTTGCGGCTTGCGTGACACATTTCAGATTTTGAAACAGGAACTCAACGGTGAAATACCAGATCAACTCAGTGGATTTGCTGCCGATCTGGATAACCTGTGCCTGACCTCGGCCCATTCCCTGACTGTTATCCATGATTGCTTGCGCAGGCTAACTTACCATGCCGATGTGTATTTAAATCATTTGCATCTGGCCAGCGATGCCCCGGTCCAGATATGGGCATCTGCATTAAGCAGACAATGTCACGCGCAACTGGATGAAATCATCTTTCTTGCGCCCTGGGTCAGCTTGCCGGATCCGGCCAAATGGATGCAAGCCCACCCTGAACTGGATATCATCCCCAGTTTGCAGACGCTGGCAAAACTGGTGGATGCCCTGCCATCTCTGGAAAACGACAGTCTTGCCAGCCATCAGCGCACAGAACCTGAAGCTGCAAATCATAGCCTGGCCATGCTGATCAGCGAAGCCAGCCAGCGCGCAGCCATGCGTATTCTGCAAATCCAGCAGTTGATACTGCAGACAGGCGAGTTTGCCAGAATGGAATATGACTTCCTGTATGACGCCACGACGCACTTGCTGACCATCGGTTACAACGTGCACGAAAGACGACGGGATGCTGGCTGCTATGATCTGCTGGCATCAGAAGCCAGACTGGCTACATTTGTCGCCATCGCACAAGGGCAAATTCCACAGGAAAGCTGGTTTGCACTGGGAAGACAGTTAACCATCGCTGGCGGCGAACCCATCCTGCTGTCGTGGAGCGGGTCAATGTTTGAATACCTGATGCCACTGCTGGTCATGCCTAATTTTCAGAATACCCTGCTGGACCAGACTTACCGGTCGGTCGTGCAACGGCAGATAGAATACGGACAGCAGCGCAATGTTCCCTGGGGTATTTCCGAATCGGGGTACAACACTTTCGATGCGCAGTTAAATTATCAGTATCGCGCATTCGGTGTGCCAGGACTGGGCTTCAAACGCGGCCTTGGTGACGATCTGGTGATCGCCCCCTATGCATCAATGATGGCACTGATGGTGGTGCCAGAACAGGCCTGCAGCAATCTGGAGCAGTTGTCGGCCCAGGGCTTTGAAGGAAAATTCGGTTTCTTTGAAGCCATAGACTACACGCCATCACGTCTGCCACGCGGTCAGGCATACACGGTGATCCGTTCTTTCATGGTGCATCACCAGGGTATGGGATTTCTGTCGCTGGCTTACCTGCTGCTGGACCGTCCTTTGCAAAGACGCTTTGAATCTGATCCTTTTTTCCAGGCAACCATGTCGCTGTTGCACGAAAGGGTACCAAAGGCTACTGCCACCTACTCGAATACGACGGAACTGGCTGATATCCGTACCGGCCATGCTGGTCAGGAAATGCCTTTACGGATACTCCATCACGTCAACACCAGGACACCCGAAGTACAGCTCTTGTCGAATGGTCGCTACCACGTCATGATCAGCAATACCGGCGGCAGCTATAGCCGCTGGAATGATCTTGCCGTCACCCGCTGGGCAGAAGACAGCACACGTGATCACTGGGGCACCTTCTGTTATGTCAGGGATGTGGAAAGCGGACGCTACTGGTCAACCGCCTTCCAGCCCTGCCTGGTAACCTCACCCAATTATGAAGTCATCTTCTCGGAAGGTCGTGCGGAATTCCGCCGCAGTGACAACAATCTCGATATGCATACCGAAATTGTGGTGTCACCGGAAGATGACATCGAATTGCGTCGCACCCGCATTACCAACCGTTCACGCACTCGCCGCACCATAGACTTTACTACCTATGCAGAAGTAGTGCTGGCACCAGCAGCCGCAGATGCCATGCATCCTGCTTTCAGCAAACTGTTCGTGGAAACCAGTATTTTGCCGGCGCAACATGCGATAGTCTGTGCACGCCGTCCCCGCTCGGTCGATGAAAAAGTACCCAGCATGTTCCATCTGATAGCGCTGCATGGTGCGGGGATGGACAAACTGTCGTATGAGACCGACCGCGCAAAATTTATCGGTCGTGGCAACACACTGGAAAAACCGGATGCAATGCGGGTTGGCAGGCTATCCGGCAGTCATGGTTCAGTGCTGGACCCGGTGGTTGCCATACGCTGCCAGATTACCCTGGAAGCAGAACAGGTCGTCACTATTGACGTGGTGACCGGCATTGCTGAAAACCGTGATCTCTGTCTGGCATTAATAGAAAAATACCAGGATCAGCATCTGGCTGACCGCGTGATAGAACTGTCATGGACCCATAATCAGGTGGTCTTGCGGCAGTTGAATGCGACCGAAACCGATGCGCAACTATATGGCAGGCTGGCCAATTCGGTCATTTATGTCAATCCCCTGCTGCGTGCAGATGCCAGCGTATTGATACGCAACCACCGCGGCCAGTCAGGCTTGTGGAGTTATGCCATTTCGGGTGATCTGCCTATTGTCCTGTTGCAAATCAATCATCAGGACAATATAGAACTGGTACGGCAACTGGTGCAGGCACATGCCTATTGGCGCGCCAAAGGCCTGGCGGTGGATCTGGTAATCTGGAATGAAGATCACGCCAACTACAGACAGGCATTGCAGGACCAGATTATCGGCCTGATCTCTTCTGTCACCGGCACCCATGCCATAGAGAGACCCGGCGGCATTTTTGTGCGCCTGGTAGAACAGATTTCCAACGAAGATAAAATCCTGTTTCAATCCGTTGCCCGCGTTATCCTGAGTGATAACCGGGGTACGCTGGCAGAACAATTGAACCGTCGCGACCTGCTGGAAGTAAAGGTTCCGAAACTGGTACCGACCAGGTCTGCATCGTATGACATCAGCCGCACTGCGCCGGCCCGGAATCCGCAGAAGGAGCAGTTACATGCCGACAATGGGCTCGGTGGTTTTTCTGAAGATGGCCGGGAATACGTCATCACCACCAGTGCGGCCCGGACCACACCGGCCCCTTGGGTGAATATATTGGCCAACCCGCATTTTGGCAGCGTTATATCCGAAAGCGGGCAGGCGTATACCTGGGCCGAAAATGCCCACGAATTTCGTCTTACGCCATGGAATAATGACCCGGTCTGCGATAGCAGTGGCGAAGCCTTCTACCTGCGCGACGAAGATACCGGCGCTATCTGGTCACCCACCGCCTTGCCTTGTCGTGGCAGCGGCGATTACACCACACGGCACGGTTTTGGATACAGCATTTTCACCCATGAAGAAAATGCTGTGCGGACAGAGCTGACGGTCTTTGTTGCGCTTGATTGTGCCATCAAATACAGCATCCTGAGGGTGCAGAATCTTTCGGAAGAACAAAGGAATCTGTCTGCCACGGGCTATGTGGAATGGGTACTGGGCGATCTTCGTCCAAAATCAGCCATGCACATCGTCACAGGCATTGACCCGGCCAGCGGTTGCCTGGTCGCACGCAATCCTTACAATACCGAATTCCAGGGGCGTACCGCCTTCTTTGATATCGACAGCAATAACCGTAGTTATACCGGTGACCGCAATGAATTCATAGGGCGAAACGGTCATCTGCAACAGCCGGCGGCACTGGAAAGAATACGTCTGTCCGGTAAAACAGGAGCCGGGCTTGATCCCTGTGGGGCTTTGCAGCTTGCTTTTGAACTGAGCGCCGGTCAGGAAAAAGTCATGGTCTTCATGCTGGGCATGGCCAATGCCTCGCAAGCGAATATCACGCCACTGATACTCGAGCGTCGCGGCATCGTGGCCGCAGAGCAGGCTTTGGCCAAGGTACATCAGTACTGGCGTGAAACGCTGGGTACAGTGCAGGTGAATACGCCGGACCAGGGCCTGAACATGCTCGCCAATGGCTGGCTGCTGTACCAGACCATCGCCTGCCGCCTGTGGGCACGCAGCGGCTATTACCAGTCAGGTGGCGCATTTGGTTTCCGCGACCAGTTGCAAGACAGCATGGCGCTGGTACATACGCAGCAAAAACTGGCCAGGGATCAATTGCTGCTGTCTGCGGCCCATCAGTTCAGTGAAGGTGATGTACAGCACTGGTGGCATCCACCTTCAGACCGTGGGGTACGCACCCACTGCTCGGACGACTATCTGTGGCTGCCACTGGCGGTGGCGCGCTATGTGAGCGCCAGCGGTGATCGTGGTATTTTGAACGAACAGATTTTCTATATCGAAGCCCGTGCCGTGAATCAGGATGAAGATTCCTATTACGATTTACCGGTCCGGTCGGGGCAATCTGCCAGTCTGTATTCGCATTGTGTGAAGGCGATACAGCACGGGCTGCGCTTTGGCAGCCACGGCCTGCCCCTGATCGGTTCATGTGACTGGAATGACGGCATGGATAAGGTAGGCCATCTGGGTAAAGGCGAAAGTGTCTGGCTGGCGTTTTTCCTGCATCAGGTATTGACGCGCTTTGCCGACATCGCACGCCTGCAGCAAGATCATGATTTTGCTGCACTGTGCAAAGACCAGGCCAGACAACTTTCTAAAAACATTGATGAACATGCCTGGGATGGCGACTGGTACCGGCGCGCCTATTTCGATGACGGCAGTGCTCTGGGTTCGGCACACAATGTGGAATGCCAGATCGACTCGATATCGCAAAGCTGGGCTGTGCTGTCCGAAGCGGCGGATCCCCAGCGGGCATTGCACGCCATGCAGGCAGTTGATCAGCGCCTGGTGCGTCGCCAGGACCAGATCATACAATTGCTGCAGCCGGCCTTTGACCAGTCGGGCCAAAATCCCGGCTATATCCGTGGTTATGTTCCTGGTGTGCGCGAGAATGGCGGGCAATACACCCATGCTGCAATCTGGACGGCCATGGCCTTCGCCAAAATGGGGGATGCAGAGCGTGCCTGGGATGCTTTTCAAATCATCAATCCAATTAACCATGGCAATTCTGTGGACACCATAGCCCGCTACAAGGTGGAACCCTATGTCGTGGCTGCCGACGTCTATGCAGCAGAGCCGCATATCGGCCGGGGTGGCTGGACCTGGTACACCGGCTCTGCCGGCTGGATGTATACCTTCATCATGGAATCGCTGCTGGGGCTCAGACGGGAAGGCAATCATCTGTCATTCACTCCCTGCGTACCAGCTGACTGGAAAGACTTCAGCATGTGTTACCACTACCTGAACACGACTTACCATATCCATATCAGGCTGCAGGATGCCACATACGGACAAAGCAAGCTGTACGTAGATGGTGCTGTCATGGCGAATTTATCACTGACCTTGCTGGACGATAAACTGGAACACAAGGTAGAACTGGATTATGTACGCACTACCACCAAATCCTAGTCGAAAATAAAGAATCATTGATGCAAGATGCCAGCCTTGTAAGGGTTGGCATCTTGCATCATTTCAAAGCATAAAAAAACAGGTCGTATGCTAGAACTCATTTCATAATTGGGGATGAGTGCGAGCAAAGCGTCAAGGGTGACACTTGCAGCCAAGGCTGGTGCCTTGGCAAGTGCGGTGTCACAACCTCGCACTGCAATGCGGCCAGCTCCAGAGGGGTTTGCCCCGTATTGATCACCCCTATTAATGAAATGAGTGCCAGCCATTAATAGAGAGAATCAATGACGCAAAACGCCAGCCTGGTAATGGCTGGCGTTTTGCATCATTTCAAGACATAAAAAAAACAGACCGTATGCTGGCAATAGCATACGGCCATGTTGTCATCCATCACCAGCCATGGATGCAATCGCAATCAGGTACTAGGATTACAATCTTGGATCGCCATTGCGATTGACAGAAATGGTGGAACCCGGAGGCGTACTCATTTGCACGCGGTGTTCTACGCCACGGTAATTGTATGTAACGTCCCAGTACTCGGGCTTGTTATTCGCTGTAGTTTCGCAACGACGCACGTCACGCTGGTAACTGTTGCCATTATTGCGTCCCACATTGGCGCCCAGTGCACCACCTGCTACGGCACCACCGGCTGTGGCCAGATCGCGACCAGTACCACCACCAACCTGATGACCAAGAATGCCACCTATCAAGGCACCGGCAATGGCACCGCCTACATTTGGCTCACTACGCTCGCCCTGTACTTGCTGACGTTCGATCCAGCAACGTTCACTTGGTGGACCAACCACGGCGCGCACCGATGTGACGGGTGCTTCGTACATGCTTTCATTCGGGCGACGGCGGTATTCATAGTTGGGTGTATCCAGGGGCGCTGGTGCTTCATTTTCATAACGACCGTTACCTCGCAGAGGGCGCACCGATGAAATACGATTGTTCAAACCCATGCCTGACAGGGTATCGTAGCTGCCTTTACGCAACACCATGCAACGACCACCAAAATTGGCGTCATCACAGACTTCCCAGCGACCACTGGTCACAATCGCAGACGAGGCCTGATCATTGAAGCCGCTGTTGCGTAAATTAGACTGTTGTCCGTTGGCATTGAAGGTACGCCCACGGAAGCCCTCACCTTCATAAAACGTGATCTGAGCACTTGCATGAGCAGCCAGAAGCAGGCCGGACAAACCGCATATCAATTTTATTTGCTGTTTCATTTATTTCTCCATAGTAGAAGTCCAGCTAAGAATGGGCACCATAGGTAGATTCCGCCAGATTTGAAAGAGAGCCTTTTCGGCATGGAACATTATCCAGACCCAAATGCCATGCGTATCAGAATGTACTGGAATCGGTTTAAAGTCTGTTCGTTGGCGTACATAGCATTCTGTAGCCAGAGTGGCATCGCAAGAAACAAGACTCAGAAGTCGTGAAATAGACATAAATGCAACTATCAATGACATGATAACTGAAAAAGCCTCATCTGATTGGCATGCCGGTTGATTGGGCATTTTTTTGGACAGGTAGCTGGCATGTAACAAGTGCGTGACAATCCTGTGGCAGGATTCCGACACTATCACGGCAGGGATATATCATTACTCATTCATGAATACAATTCATAAGCTTATGCGCATTTCCCCCACTATTCATAGATGCCCGGTTTGTTTACTATCTGGTATATGGTGCATGTTGGTAGCCGCTGGGCATTATTTTTGCCCACTAGTATTCTGACCAGCCATCGCATCAATACCCTGGTGCATGTCGTTCCAGGTGCCTTCCCTGCTATCCGGGCGGATTGTTGCGTGATCATTTTTACCCTTTGTACAGTTTCCCGGACTAGCTGGAACTCATTTCATCAATAAGGATGAATTCTGGTCTGCATTCACACCTATTGCACGTATTGCACCCATAGCACCCACTTCACCCATTTAGAGGCGAATGTAAAATGCGTTCCATGATCATGCTTTTTTCATCCAACAAGGCTTACCTGCCACAGTCCACCGGAGCCCTACAGTGTTGATTGATGTCGTCCGCGTTGCCTTGCGACGCCCTTACACTTTTGTCGTCATGGCCCTGGTGCTGGTGATAGTTGGTCCTCTGGCTGCATTGCGTACGCCTACCGATATTTTTCCCGAGATACGCATGCCGGTCATCGCTGTGGCCTGGCAATATACTGGCTTGCCGCCTGACCAGATGGCGGGCCGTATCTCCACCTTGTTTCAGCGCAGCCTGACGACAACGGTGAACGATATTGAGCACATAGAAGCAAATACCTATTCCGGTGTCAGTGTCGTCAAAATCTACTTTCAACCTGGTGTCAATATCGCCGTTGCCAATGCCCAGGTAACGGCGATTGCGCAGGTGGCATTGCGCCAGATGCCAGCCGGTATCACCCCACCACTGATCCTCAACTACAACGCGGCCACTGTGCCGATTCTGCAACTTGCGCTGTCCGGCCAGGGCCTGTCGGAACAGAATCTGTTTGATCTGGGCATGAATACCGTACGTACACCGTTAATTACAGTACCAGGCTCAGCGATTCCCCTGCCTTACGGCGGCAAACAGCGTCAGGTACAGATAGATATCAAACCGGCAGCGTTGCAGGCACGTGGCCTGTCTGCCCAGGATATCTCTGCGGCACTTGCCGCCCAAAACATCCTGGTGCCAGTAGGCACGCAAAAAATAGGCAGCCTGGAATACACCGTACAACTCAATAGTGCCCCTTCGGTGATTGAAGAATTGGGGCGACTGCCGGTCAAAGTAGTGAATGGCAGTACCATTTACTTGCGCGATGTGGCAGACGTGCATGACGGTAACGCCCCGCAAACCAATATCGTGCATGTCGACGGCGGACGTTCAGTGCTGATGTCGGTACTGAAAAATGGTTCGGCATCCACACTGGCGATTGTCGACAATATCCGGGCCAAACTGCTTGCCCTTAAACCCTCGTGGCCAGAAGCACTGAAGGTGGTGCCCATCAATGACCAATCGCTGTTTGTGCGGGCAGCGATACGCGGGGTAGCGCTGGAAGGGGCCATCGCCGCCGCGCTGACCAGTGTGATGATCCTGCTGTTTCTGGGTAGCTGGCGTTCCACGGTCATCATCGCGATATCGATACCACTGTCCATCCTTGGTTCCATCATCGCGCTGGCAGCTTTTGGCGAAACCTTGAATCTGATGACGCTGGGCGGCCTGGCGCTGGCCGTCGGTATTCTGGTGGACGATGCCACGGTCACCATAGAAAACATCAACTGGCACCTGGAACAGGGCAAGGATGTAGAAACCGCCATACTGGACGGTGCGCAGCAGATTGTCACACCCGCCCTGGTTTCATTGCTATGTATATGTATCGTCTTCATCCCCATGTTTTTCCTGGAAGGGGTATCGCGCTTCCTGTTCGTGCCCATGGCCGAAGCGGTGATTTTTGCAATGATCTGTTCTTTCCTGCTGTCACGCACTCTGGTGCCGACCATGGCAAATTATTTGCTGCGGGCACATGCAGCCCATAACCCGGACGCGCATGCATTACCGAAGACACGCAATCCACTGCTGCGATTCCAGCGTAATTTTGAAGCACGTTTTGAACACCTGCGGGAAGGTTACAAGAATTTGCTGAAAACGGCGATCAGCCATCGCCCCATCTTCATCATTGCTTTCCTGGCAGTGACTGCACTGTCATTCCTGTTATTACCTTTTATCGGCAGCAATTTCTTCCCTTCAGTCGATTCGGGTCAGGTATTGATGCATGCCCGTGTCCCTGTCGGTACACGGGTGGAAGAAACCGCCATCCGGTTCGCCCGTATTGAACAGGTAATACGCCGCGTGATACCGGCTGAAGAAATCACGACACTGGTCGACAATATCGGCTTGCCACCAAGCAGTATCAATCTTACCTACAACAACACCGGGGTGATGGGACCACAAGACGGGGACTTTCAGATTGCATTGCGCGAAGGCCATCGCCCTACCGCTGAATACATCCGGCAGTTGCGCGATATCCTGCCACGTGAATTTCCGGATACCACGTTTTCATTTCCACCAGCCGATATCGTTAGCCAAATTCTCAATTTCGGCGCACCCGCACCGATAGATGTGCAGATCCGGGGTAACAACATCACCGCTAACTTTGCCTATGCACAGCAACTGCTGAAACGCATACGTGCCATTCCCGGTGTGGCAGATGCGCGCATACAGCAATCCAACAAGGCGCCCGTTTTCAATGTGGATGTTGACCGCACCCAGGCGCAACTGCTGGGTCTGACCACGCGTGATGTCACCAACAGTCTGGTGGTCAATCTTGCCGGCAGCAGCCAGGTAGCGCCAACCTACTGGCTGAATCCGGTCAATGGCGTCAGTTACCCCATCGTCATGCAGACACCGCAATACCAGCTGGATTCTCTCGCTGCTCTCGCCAATCTACCGGTTGGCAATGGCATCACCACAAATGCAACTACACTGGGTGGCCTGGCCACTTTTGAACGCAGCACCGGTAGTGCGCTCATCAGCCAGTACAATGTACAACCCATGGTACAGATCCACGCTGCCATTCAAGACCGTGACCTCGGTGCGGTGAGTGAAGATATCCGCCGCGTCCTGGCCGACACCACGGCAGATTTGCCCAAAGGTGCCTCAGTACAATTACTGGGTCAGGCGTACACCATGGACCGGGCTTTTTCTGGTCTGCTGTTTGGACTACTGGGTGCCGTGTTACTGATTTATTTGCTGATCGTGGTGAACTTCCAGTCCTGGCTTGATCCTGCTGTCATCGTCTCTGCCCTGCCTTCTGCACTGGCGGGTATTATCTGGATGTTGTTTGCTACCCATACGACCCTGTCTGTGCCCGCACTGACCGGTGCCATAATGTGCATGGGTGTAGCCACGGCCAACAGTGTGCTGGTCATCAGCTTCGCCAGGGAAAGACTGGCAGAACTGGGCGATGCCTCGAGCGCGGCTTTGGAAGCCGGATTCGTGCGCTTCCGTCCGGTACTGATGACTGCGCTCGCCATGATTATAGGTATGCTGCCCATGGCGCTGGGGCTGGGTGAAGGCGGCGAGCAAAATGCTCCACTGGGCAGGGCCGTCATTGGCGGCCTGCTCTTTGCTACCCTGGCCACCCTGGTATTCGTCCCCGTCGTCTTCAGCCTTGTACATGACTGGCAAGCCCGCCGCCGTACATATGCACTGCCGCAACCCGCTTTAGGAGTATCCCAATGAAAACTGATTTCTTGCGTTCCCGGCAAAAATTGTTCGGCCTGACCCTGACAGCTGTCGCCATTATTGTCGTCATCACAGGTCTTATCAGTCGCCGCTCACAGGCTGAACAACTGAAGCAAAGCACGGGTGAGCGCAATATTCCAACGGTGTCTTTGCTATCAGCATCGAATATCAGTGCTGCCCAGCTTGAATTGCCAGCCCGTATCGAGCCATGGGCTCGTGCCCCCATCTATGCCCGCGTCAGCGGCTACCTGAAAAACTGGACTGTTGATATAGGCAGCAAGGTCAAGGCAGGGCAATTGCTGGCACAAATAGAAACACCGGATCTGGACCAGCAACTGCTGCAAGCAAAGGCGGAACTGGCCACGGCCCAAAGCAACCTGGCACTGTCAAGCAGCACCGCGCAGCGCTGGCAGGCATTACTAAGTTCGGATGCGGTATCCAAACAAGAAGTTGATGAAAAAACCGGTGACCTGACGGCCAGACAATCGGTAGTCAAAGCCTTGCAGGCGAACGTGGATCGCGTGCAATCACTACAAGCTTATACTCGCCTGGTAGCTCCCTTTGATGGCGTAGTCACTGCGCGCAATACCGACATCGGTGCGCTGATCAATGTCGGTGGTGCACCAGGCAGTGAATTGTTTGTGATTTCAGACGTGCGTCGCCTGCGTGTCTATGTCAGCGTGCCGCAACGTCAGTTGGCCGTCATTCGTAGCGGTAGCGTCGCCCAGGTCAGCGTACCAGAGCGCCCTGGTCGCAGTTATGCAGCAAAAGTTGAATCGCTGGCGCAGGCCATCAGCCCTGGTTCAGGCACGATGTTGATACAGCTTTCCGTCAATAATGAAAGCGGAGAATTGTTACCAGGCGGTTTTGCCACAGTCAGCTTTGCTGCCGCAAGCTCTGTAGAAAATGTAAGTGTGCCGCCAGGTGCGCTGATGATAGGCAAGAATGGCGTGCAGGTCGCTACCGTCAATAGCGATAACCGCGTAGTGTTGAAGCAGGTCACGGTGGCACGGGATATGGGCAATGTCATTGAATTGGCCGCTGGAATTGATCGCAAGGACCGTATCGTTGAAAGTCCTCCGGACGGACTGGCAAACGGCGATCTGGTGCGTATTGCCGCCAGCAGTCAGAACCATCAGAACACCCAGAAAGGCACACCGTGAAACGATATGTCGCAGCGGCACTCGCCCTATGGTGCGCAGGCTGCAGTCAGGTCCCGGTGACACCGCCAGGTGGCGTGACAGTTGCAGCCACTTTCAAGGAAGCCAAAGGCGCATGGACCACCGCAGAAACTGATGTGAGCTTGCCCAGCCAGGCCTGGTGGAGCATTTTCCAGGATGCTGAACTGAATGCGCTGGAAGAACAGTTGTTACAAAATAGCCCTGACCTGGCAACTGCCCTCGCACGCTATCAACAGGCACGTGCGGCAACGGATGTATTGCGGGCTGCGCAATCCCCTAGCTTGGGCACTTCTGCCAACGTGCAACGTAACCGGCAGTCAGAACGTCGGCCACTGCGTGTACTGGGGCCTAATTCGCCGAATGAATATAATAGCGCCACCTTCGGTCTCGACTTTGCTTATGAAGTTGACCTCTGGGGCCGTGTGCGTCAGCAAGTCAATGCCGGTGTCGCCCAGGAACAGGCCGCCCAGGCAGACCTTGCAGCGGCCAAACTGGCATTGCAGGTACAACTGGCGGATACACTGATTGCCTTGCGTGGTATGGATGAAGAATCAAGGCTATTGCGCGAAACAGTCGCTGCCTATGCCCGCAACGTAGAAATGATAGAGCGGCGCCATCAAAATGGCATTGCATCTGGTCTGGATGTAGCGCGCGCCCAGGTTCAACTGGAATCAACACGTTCACAAATGCAGCAGGTGCAGGGGCAGCGAGCCGTGCTTGAGCATGCCATAGCTGCACTGACCGGTGCCAATGCATCGAATTTTTCCATCACACCAAAGGCCATCTCCGTGACGACGCCACTGATACCGGTTGGCCTACCGTCTACACTGCTGCAACGCAGGCCAGATATCGCGGCGGCGCAATTGCGTGTGACGGCGGCAGCAGCCAGACTGGGCATGGCCAAAACCGCATTTTTCCCAACGCTGAACTTGAATGCATCTGCAGGCTTGCAAAGCAGTGATCTGGCAAAATTTGTAGAAATGCCCAATCTGTACTGGGTACTGGGGCCAACACTTGCCCTCAACCTGCTGGACGGTGGTCGCCGCAAAGCACAGATCGCAGATGCTGAAGCCGTGCTGGATGAAAACGGGCAGCGTTATCGTACCGTCGTACTGTCTGCCTTCCAGCAGGTTGAAGACCAACTCGCATTACTGGTCCAATATGGCGAAGCAGCAAAAGCCGATAGCCTGGCAGCCACATCGGCCCAGCGTGCGCTGGAACTGGCGAGCAAGCGTTACCAGCAGGGCGTGATCAACCAGATTGAAGTGATCGTGGCACAAACTGCCTATCTTCAGGCTCAGCGTAGTACCCTGGATCTCAATACCAAACACAGACGGGCAACGGTACAACTGGTCAGGGCATTGGGTGGCGGCTGGTCCACGGACCAGATTACGGCACAAGCGAAGACTGAATAAATAAAAAACACAAACGAATCACTATTGAAGCACCAGTGAATCGCAAATGCGTCGTCACCAGTTTTGACTGTACTGGGGGGTTTTACGATGACGCTTTGCATTCACTAACGCAGACTAATCCGTTTTAATACGGCGCAACTTTGATGGGCAGGCGAATGGTGAAACAACTACCGCGTCCATATTCAGACTGCACGGTGATATCACCGCCATGCGCGCGGATGATGCTGTACGATGTTGACAGTCCCAGGCCTACGCCCTCTTCTCTGGTGGTAAAAAAGGGTTCAAAAATACGTTCCATATGTTCAGCTTTAATCCCTGTTCCATTGTCTTCAAAATCAATCAACAAGCAATTGACGTCGAGCGAACTGCGTATCGCAAGAAGACCAGCAACATCACTATTTGTCTGAATCTGTTTTTCTCTTATCGCATGATAGGCATTCAGAATCAGGTTCATGAATACCTGGTTCAATTGACCCGGAGCACAATCTATCATTGGATTTGCATCCAGCTCACATTGAATCTCCATCGCATCCTGAGTCTGGCTATGCAACAGTTTGATAGACGTCAACAGATTATTGACAATCAATACCGGCTTGCGCAGCGACACATCGACCCGGCTGAAAGTCAACAGATCCTGTACCACCTGTCTGATTTGACGAGTACCATCCAGTACGCTCTTCACATGCATCTGCAAGCCGGTGAAGCTATCGCGAAATTGTTCGATCACAGTCTGATCTGCATCATTCCCGGCCATGTTCAACAGCATGGTATAAAACCGTTGCAGATCATGTTCCAGATTCTGCGCACCGACATGTGAAAAATTAACTGCATTATTGAATTCGTGCGCTACCCCGGCAGTCAGGGTTCCCAAAGCGGTCATTTTTTCCTGAAAGATCAGTTGCTGCTGCGCGTCTTTCAAAGTATCAATCGCATGTGCCAGTTGCTGATGTGCTTCGGCATTATCCAGAGCAACGGAGGCAAAAGAGCAAATGGTGGAAAACATCAGTTTTTCACGTTCACCATAGGCATGAGCGCTGGTCGAATACAGACAGGCAACGCCCAGTACCGCATTGGATGCAAACAATGGCACCAGGTAAGCCGTTTGCAAATACACAGGTATGCCTGCCATCTGCAAATCTGGCGCGGTATCCATGAGTAAATCCTCGCCACTACCGGCAACTCTTGACACATACGACGCTTCAGCAAAAAGAAACTGATGCAGGTCATCAGTAGCAATTTCCTGCTCAATCCCGAACACCAATTGAAACCCGCCCGTGACACTGTCTTTTCTATATATGGAGAAACGGCTGCTATCGAGTAAATCTGCCACATGCTGATGAAATGACTGATACAGTAATTGCACGTCCAGAATGGCGGTGATGCCTCTGCCAATATCACCAAGAAGACGCATGGTGTCGTTGGTCCGGGCGAGCTGGGTATTAGCGATACTCAAATGCGTATTTGCTTCCAGCAATTCGCTATTGGCGACACTCAACTCACTTTGTTTAATATTCAGGTCAGCCGTGCGTAACAAGACCTGCACTTCCAATTGACGCTGGCGACGCAATAAATTACTGGTCTTCTTCTGTATCAGCATGAAGATCCCCACGGCAACGACAAGCATTACCAGCAACACAAACCACCAGCTTTGATACCAGGCAGGGAACACACGAATGGGTAAAGATATTTCCTGCTTCGCCCAGCGCCCTTCACGATTGGTCGCCCTGATACGCAAACGATAGTCGCCTGGCGGTAGATTGGTATAGCTGGCGATGCGGTGATTTGAATCCACCTCCAGCCAGGAGGTATCATAGCCCTCCAATTGATACGCATACCTGTTACGGACTGGCGTCGAATAATCCAGTGCAGAAAACTCCACGGCAATATTATTACTGCCTGGTTTGATCTGAATTGGATTCTTAAAATTCTGATCAGACAATAGCGGAGGCTGAACAACCTTCCCACCTGCTTCAATATGGGTAATCACCAGTTGTGGATCATAATCCCATTGCTTGATCAGTTCGGGGTTCACGATAGTCAGGCCACCAGCACTGCCAAACAATACTTCACCACGTGATGTGACCGCACCAGAATGTGCCCAATAAGTGGAGCTTGCCACACCGTCGGCACGTTGCAGCGATTTGATCTTGAAATCCAGCGGATCGATCACCACGATACCACCATCGGTACTACCCCAGATCTGCCCCCGGTGGTCTTCGATCAACGTATCCACCAGATCGCTGGGCATACCGTGTATCGATTGCAATTGCCGGAACTCCAGTTTGCTGCCGGTAGTCGACAACACACTGCCCACACTGACCACGCTAACATTAATGCCCCCACCCATGGTACCTACCCATAGACGCTTGCGTGCATCTACCAGTATGGTGGTTACAATATTGGATGACAAACCCGCAGGATTGCCTTTATCTGCCAGAAAATGGGTATGCGCGAGGGTCGCCCGGTCAATCCGGTACAGGCCACTGCCACGCATACCTACCCATAACATATTATCTGCATCAAGGGCCAGTGCTTCGACCGGGCCGTCATTGATGACCTTTTTCGCTCTGCCGCCTGTGACACGCAAATCACCCGACAGGTCTATGCGCCACAAACCGTCTTCGGCCCCCACCCAAAGCAGATTGCCTTCCTGAATGATGGCATTGACAGGCATTACCGCATCAAGCGGCGCAAAATGCACTTGCTGCATCTGCTTACCATCTGCATTGGCACGATACAAACCGCGTTGTGAACCAATGTAGATGGTTTGATTGACGGGCTCAGTAAAAGCCGTAAATACAGAGTCCGGAGGTGGATTGCCCGCTTGTCGCACATCCGGTTTTAACCAGCTTACGGTCGCTGCATCGGGGTCAATAATATGAATACCGTTATTTTTCAAGCCCAGCCAGACCCTGCCATCGCTCATAGCAAATACAGAAGTGACGTTCTTATCCTTGATGCGATTGACTGCGCCAATACCACCATTCATCGCCAGAATGGCCGACTGTCTGACATTGTGGCGACTTACGCCATCGTCAGTACCTACCCAGATAGTGCCGGCACGGTCTTGCAAAATCGATTCGGGGGTGTCGTCAATTAAACTGCTGGCGGCGGCTGTATCATGTATCAGGCGTTGCGCCAGCATGGTCTGTTTATCCAGCACAACAATGCCGTGGTTGACGGTGCCTACCCACATCTGTCCAGGCGCTACTTCCTTAATGAAAGTGACGGTGTCGTTACGTAATTCATCACCACGGTAACCGGCAGCTTTGATCGATATGGGATTACCGGCCAGGGGATCGATGAGATAGACCCCGTGATTCGCTGTGCCAACCCAGATAAGTCCATCGCTGCTTTGTTCCAGATATCTGATATTGGGGCTTTCAGCAAGCACGGCAGAAAAAGCCATGTGGCTCAATTTTTTGGTTTTTCCATCAAGATAACTCAATCCTTTTTGCGTGCCTATCCATAAGGTCTCACTTTTGTCGCGCAATACGGTACGAATCACATTACTGGGCAAGCTTCCTGAGTCATTCTCCACATGGCGTACATGTGATACCTGGCCCGTATCTGGCCAGTAATGATCTACGCCATTTGAAGTTGCAATCCATAATCCTGTGTCGCCATCGTCGGCAATGTCGTAAATAGTCCCATCACCCGTACCATTCTTGCCCACAGGTACGCGTACAAAACGATCATGCACAGTGTCATACCGCACCAGCCCCCCACCATTCGTGCCCACCCACAAGCGACCAGAACGGTCTATATGCAGGGACAGGATAGAACTTTCTGGCAGGGCATTTACGTCTTTTAAGTTTTGTTGATAAATCTTGAAGCGGTAGCCGTCCCAGCGAGCCAGTCCGCCCTGCGTTCCAAACCAGATGAAACCCTGGGTATCTTCGGCAAGAGCCTGTATGACGATGGCAGGTAAACCATTGTCGGTTGTCAGGTTTTGAAATACCTTGTCACTCAAAGGCTGCCAGCGATTGCTGTTCCCTGATGACAGTACTGGATTTGCTACATTTACTGAATTCGCTGCCTCAGCGCATGAAAGACCCAGACCCGGCATCAGGCAAAGCACCATACCTAATGCCTGAGAAAACGTCAGCATTAACCGGCGCCATCGTTTCAGAAAATACGAAATCTGCGGCGTCAAGGCCATATTAGTATGATGAAGATATCATTTTTCATTAAAATGCCGTTACGATGAGTTTTTTCTCGTCTGTGCCAGCACTTTACCTGCCGCCCCAGTTTTTTGATCATCTGCTGCAAGCAGTACTACCGTATGGATAAGCAATACCTGTCGTTTCATACTATCACCTATTATGTATTGGTAGGAATAACATGAAACGTACACGCGCAACTTGCCATCCTAGGCATGCAAAGGCATGGCACAAAGCATGTATGGCAGTGTGGGACAGATCGACTGTGGGGAAATGATGCAAGAAGCAGATTATTCAGAAAAACGAAATGGCTGCGTTATTACCAGGCTTGCCAGTTCGCTTTTCTCGCTGAAGATATGTATTGCATCAAAAATCACTCTTTGACGAGGTAACCACGCATGATCCAGTTCAAGGTGGCGTTACCGCCATTTTGCGGAACATAGGCACCCCAAAACATGCCGTAACCACCAGGAATACGTACACCAGCCGACAGCAATTGCGTTTTCATCGGATAGCCGGTACTTGCTTCAAGGGGTACATGCAGCAACGTGACTATACCCGTACCTGCTTGCCCAGGCGGGCTCAGGTACAGCCTGGCATTTCCTGCAAGCGCCAATGGATTTTGCATGGTTTCGATTTCAAGTATCACCAGCGAATAGCCAACGGGTACCGAATAAGAATTTGTAGTTGTCGGCGCCAACTGACCGACCTGCCATACACTCCATTGTGGCAAAGCACCGCCCCAGAATGACATATTGCCGTTGATGGCAATCATGCGCGCGGCAGGAACACCCAGATGGGTTAGCTCCTGAGCCTGCACTAAGGTGCCGGAACATAAAAAGAAAGCCGCTGCTGCCAGCAAGCGTTTGAGCATGGTAAGCATAGATATCCCAGATAATAGCGATACGGATAATATTGATGGCATGAGGCAAATACCTGGCAGATCCAGCAAGGATCTGCCAATTCTTCAGTCACATTTCAAGCAAGAAAATTTAAGCAACAAAATCACCTGCAACGATGGCACCGGCGCCAACCAATTTCACGATAAAGTCCGTTGCATCCACTGTACCGGTAGAGCCACCGATATTCTGGAAGGCATAAACACCGGCTGCAGTACCGGCAGTGACCGTAATCAGGTAAGCCTGGGTATTGGCTGCCAATGTCGCGCCAGCAGCAGTAGCCGCCGTTGCGATGGCTGCGGCAAATGTCGCCGTATCTGCGGTAGCGATATTCAATGCATTCAATGTTGTTGCGGCCGTGCCTGTCTTGAACACGTCTCCGCCTGCAACTTTGAAGTTAGCAACCGTGTCTATGGCGGAGATCACTGAGCCTGGGGCGATACTGTCAATACCGACCGATGTTGTAGACAAGTTGATTGTATCGGCACCGGAACCACCAGTGATGGTAATGTTACCCGTACCCTGTGCCATCATATTGAGTGTTTGGCCACCAGAACCAAGGGTGATATTACTGAGATCAGCACCACCAGCATCTTTATACAAATACAAAGTAACATCTGAACCGTCTTCGTTTTTGATCGTCCATGCTGAGTTCGTGCTAGCTGCAATAGAGATAATCTCAAAACCAACTACTTTGGTACTCAAATCAATAGCACCACCAAATAATACGCCAGCACTTAATGTATCAATTCCAAGTCCACCGTTAATACCACCGTTAGCGGCTGCATTAATGACATTAGCGTACAGAGTAAAATTATCAATGCCTGTGCCACCTGTCACAGATACGAGGTTGGTACTGGTTGTAGAAAAATTATTGGTGCCGTTAGCCAATACATAGTTTTCAATTGCCGCTGCACCAATAATCGAGCCCGCTGTTGTTAACGTTATAGTTTCAGTATTGGTTCCTACTACGGTCCCGGTAAAGGCATTGTATTGCGCTGCTGTCATTGTGAAATTTCCGCCGCCAGAGAAATTGACGTTTTCAAAACCACTAACATTTGCACCAGATATATTATTTCCACCACTTTGCAATACTAAATTGTCGTTAGTACCAGAACCGGAAATAAATGTACCCGTATAAGTTTTACCCTCCAGCGTCAACTGATTTATACCAGTGCCCAAATTAATATTACCTGCCAGGAAAGTAGATCCTGTGTTCAACAAGTCAATTGATTCATTGCCTGTGCCGCCCTTGATAGTTGTAATTCCTGTATTTGCATTAGCAAATTGAATAAGGTTAAAGAATCCATCAACTAAATTCAAAGCTTTGATATTCGAAATAATTCCACCACCCACACCATTATTCAACTGGTTACCAGAGCCGAACGAGAACACTCCACTCAAAGTCATAGTATCGCTGTCGCCCGCATTACCATTCACAGTCGTACCCGCAAGCGTTGCCGCCGTACCAGTAAAGTTCTCATTGATACCTGCCACACCATTAAACACCCCACCTGCAGTCAACACCGTCGGATTCAATGCAATGCCGCCGCCGTTGGTTGGAGAGGTCCCTACAATACCCGCAATCGCCGTCGCCCCACCTGAAGTGGTGATTGCATTCGAGGTCGTCATATTGTTGACACCGCCACCCGCTGCATTCGATGCCGATGTCACGTCAAACACCAGATTGCCACCCGTAATCGCAATCAGTGACAGGTCGATATTATTGATACCACCTACATCATCAATAATCGTCAGTTGATGCGAGGTATTACCAATAAATGTGATGACCGGTGTACTCAAAGATAAGGCATTGCGCGCAGCGACCAAGGCGTTGTATTCAGATGCGGTAATCACCAGGGCCGAATTGGCCGAGATGCTTTCAATATTGCTCAATATGGCACCAGCCAGGTTGATCGCACCGTAAGTGACCAGTGTATCGTTACCGTTACCCAGGTTGATGGTGTCTGTCACTACACGGGCCACTGCTGTTGCTGTGGATTGTGCATTGAGGTTCACACCGTTTTCTGTTGTGTTGTAGGTACCGGCAACATAGTTACCCAGCAGTACGACACGGTCAGCACCTGCACCCAGGCTCAGGAAGTTGGCGC
>NZ_JACOGF010000013.1 GCF_014284335.1 Undibacterium hunanense
AAAACGGTGTGAACCTCAATGCACAATCCACAGCAACAGCAGTGGCCCGTGTAGTGACAGACACCATCAACCTGGGTAACGGTAACGATACACTGGTCACTTACGGTGCGATCAACCTGGCTGGTGCACAACTGTCCGGTATTGAAAACATTACCTCTAATTCAGCCGTGGTCATTACAGCTAGCCAGTATGCAGCCCTGATCGCTGCACGTGCTGCATTGAACCTGTCCGGCCCTGTGCTGACTTTCGCTGGTGCCGGTCCGCATCAACTGACTATCGTTGATGATGTGGCGGGTGTGAATAATATTGATCTGTCCTATATATCCATCACTGGTGGCGTATTGGTCTATGACGTGACATCAGCTTCCAATGCGACCGGTGGTGGTATCAATAACACGACGACTTCCGGTACTGTAACGGTATCTGGCAGCGGTGCCGCGATTGCAGGCACGATAGGTACGAGCCCGACGAATGGCGGTGGCCAGGCTTCCAATTCCACCGCGTTGACTGCGGGTGGCACATTCAACGGCAAAGCCGGTCTGAATGAAAATTTCACCGGCAGTGTCGCGTCGCTGGTTGGCACTACCGTCAACGGTAACAACGGTGACTCTGACACTATCACCATCTCTGGCGGTGGTACGGTGAATATTGGTAGTGGTAATACCATCACCAATATCAAGACACTGACGATGGACAGTACCGCTGCCAATGTTGTTTTCTTCTCAGTAGCGAATTCTGGCATTACCACCATCAATGGCGGCTCAGGCAGTGATTATGTTGATCTGGCGAATAGTGGCAACTCCATGCTGGCTGGCAATGTCAATCTGGGGGCTGGCACCAATACCCTGGTCATGGAAGGCAAAACCTATACCGGCACCTTTGTGGCTGGTTCGGGCACATCTGATACCTTGTATCTGTTCAATGGCAGCAATATCAGCGCGGCCAATGTCAGTGGTTTTGAAGCCGTCAATATCAACAATAACGCGTCTGTCACCATGACAGCGGCACAGTTTGCCGGCTTTACCACCTTCACGGCCGCAGGCACAGAAACAGTCAACATCACGACTACCGGCAGTATTACTGGTAATAGCAATGTAGAAAATTATGTACTGGCAAATGGCGGCAACACCTTCACCGCAGCAAGCGGTCTGGTTTCTGTAACGGGTGGCACGGGTAATGACACCATCACTGCGAGCTCAGCCATCATCGCTGCTGCTGCAACCATCAATGGTGGTGCGGGGACGGATACTCTCAATGTCGGTGCTGTGACAGCGGCTCTCGACCTGTCTGCCAAAGTCAGTGGTGTAGAGGTCATTAACGTCACTGGTGGTACGACGCCAACCTGGACCGTGACAAATGAGAATGGCGCAGGTGTAACTCTGAACTACACCAAGTCTGCTGCTAACGACATCAACAACATCACCCTTGGCTCAGGCGGTCAGACCCTGAATATCCTGGGTACAGGCACAGGGCGCACGACCATCACTGGCGGTTCTGGTGCGGATATCATCAATTTGTCTACCACTGCAACTGGTGCGGATGTCATTGCGGTTGGCTCAAACATCGCTGCTATTGATACGGTCAATAATTTCAAGGCAGCAGGTGCCGACATTTTTGCTACCGGTGTTTTGCCAACTTCATTGTTTAATCTGACTATTGCCAATGCCGACAGCAGCAGTCTGGCAGCAGCCATCGCTACAGCAGCAACTGCAGCGGGTGCGAGCCTGGCAAATACAGGTCAGGCTTATACCATCACCGTGAACAGCGGTACCGCGGCAGGCATTTATGCCTTCCAGAATATTGGCGGCAGTGTCGGGACAGTTGATGCCAGCGATTTCATCGTCAAACTGGGTGGCACAACAGGTACTATCTTTGCCACGGATTTTGGCATTGCCAATGCGGTTTCAGTCACAACAGGCGGTACTTACAACGGTACGGCGAGTACCAACGACATCTTCATGTCCACCATCCCTGGCCTCAATGGTACTACCATCGCTGGTAATGCTGCGGACACCGATATACTGACCCTGACTACGGCAGGCACAGTCAGCATCAACAATGGCTCGACTGGCGGCACACTCAGCAATCTCAAGGTATTGAACCTGGCTAATGGTACCAATACCATCACCTACAATACTTCTGCGGGCTTCACCACCATCAACGGTGGCTCAGGCAACGACACCTTCATCCCTAATACTGCCTTGCTGCCTATCGTGATCAATGGTGGCCTGGGTACCGACACCATCGTGCTGTCGGCAGCCTATGCTGCTGTTGCCTCCGGCTCGGGTACTTTCGCCGGCAATGTGACAGGTTTCGAAAAATTGCGTCTGACCAGTGGCACCACCCAGACCGTAGACGTACAAACCCTGGGTAACTACACCGACATTACTCTGGGCGCAGGTGCTAACGGGCTGACCTTGAGCAACCTGGCCAGTAATAGTACCGTGACACTGACGGGTTCCAGTACCGCAATGACCTTTTCCAATCCGGCATTTACCGGTGGTGTCAACGATATCGTCAACCTGGTACTGACAGATGCCAGTACTACTGCCGTTGCCTTTGCCACCACTGGCATTACGGCATCCGGCGTCGAGACTTTCAATATCACCACCGTTGACGGCCAGGCCACGCCTACAGGTCTTTTCAATGACACGCTGACCATACTCGGTAACTCGGTCAAGAACATCTATGTCAGCGGCAATGCAGGCCTGACCATGCCAGCCACCAGCACCTCGCTGATTAATGTCGATGCCAGCGGCATTACCCTCGGTGGCTTTACCTGGACAGCCAATGCCCTGACAAGTACGGCGACCGTCAAAGGCAGTGCCACCGGTACCAATACCGTCAACATGAACTCCGCTACGGCGGGTGTTGACTACACTGGTGGTAGTGGTAACGACAATATCACGATCAACGGCACGGTTTCCAGCACAGCGGCATTGGGTGGCGGCAATAACAGCCTGGCCTTGAATGGCGTGACCATCCTCGGCACTTATACTGCTGGTAATACTGGTACAGACAGCCTGGCGTTCTTCTCGTCCATACCAGATATCAGCAATGCCACCGTCACAGGTTTTGAAAACCTGACCGTGGTCAATAATGCCAACATCACCATGACAGCAGCGCAGATGGCGCAATTTACCGGCACCGTCAATGCATCAGGAACCGAGACCATTAACCTGACAACCGCTGGTACGGTCACAGCCTTTAGTACCGTAGAAAAGTACAACCTCGCCAACGGCACTAACAACTTCACTTCAGCCAACGTGGCTGTCAGTGTTATTGGCGGTACCGGTACGGATGTCTTCAATTTCACGGCCAACCAGATCGCCAACTTCCTGACCACCATTGATGGCGGCAATGGTATTGACGTTCTCAATGTTGGCACCACCAGCGTCCAGAATCTGGACTTCAGCACCAAGATCGCCGGCATAGAAATCATCAGCGTGGCGGGCAGTACAGGTACAACCAGCATCACCAACCAGGATGGTGCGGGCGTGACCTTGAACTATACGAAGAGCACAGGCGACAACACCATTATCATGGGTAGTGGCGGCCAGACCCTGAACCTGCTGGGTTCCAGCTCCTCTTCCACGACCATCACAGGTGGTGCGGCGGTGGATACCATCAACCTGCAGTTCTCCGGTGCTGGTTCTGAAACGCTGATAGAAACCGGTGCCAATATGTCGAACAGGACACAGGTCGACATCGTGGGTAACTTCAACTCCACAGGCACTGACTACTTCAAGACTGGCGTCAATGCGTCGATTGTGGGTTCCTTCATCATTGGTAATGCCGACACGGGCAATTACCAGACCACCATCGCTGCAGGTCTTGCCGTCGTTTTGAACCAGGCAAGCCAGGCTTACCTGATCACCATACAAACAGGTACAGCAGCCGGTACTTATCTGTTCCAGAACACCGGTACAGATACCAGCCAGTTTGACAATACTGACTTCTTTGTACAATTGACGGGAACGATTGGTACCATCACTACTGGCAATCTGATTGCATAAGAGGGCATTGTTACCGGGTAGCCAGGGCGTATTGACGGTGCCATTGCTGCTGGTTATATCCGCTTAAGCGTATCTGATGATACGAGCAGAATAGCCTTGGAATGAGTGTGTTTGGAAAAAGAACGGCCCGGTCAGATTGTTGACCGGGCCGTTTTTCTTTATGGAGAAAGATGCGCCTGCTTCGCGTTCAGCTTTAGTAGCCGGAAGGGGAAAATGGGCCGCAGCAATGTAGCAGGCAAGCGAACGGATTGCAATCCATGCACGGGAAGTATCTGCTCAGAAAATGATGATGGCTAAACTAAAGAGTATCTGTTGAAGCAGAGGGATTTTTGCGAGCTTGCTTTTGAATGCTGACTGGAAGAGAGGGGAGGCTTGTACAATTTTTGGGGGCCGGAGATGTACTTTAACCGGTAAATTTGTAGCAGCCGCCATATCTGAATTGCCTGTTTGATTTTACGCCGCGTACATAAAAAACAAAGCTTTGAATTCTGACAGACTGACTGTGCCATGGAGCATGGCGGAAAAAGAACGAAAAAAGGGCGGAAAAAAAAGAGTTACTGGCCTGGGCAAGTAACTCTTTCCTAAATTTGGCTCCCCGACCTGGACTCGAACCAGGGACCTGCGGATTAACAGTCCGTCGCTCTACCAACTGAGCTATCAGGGAATAGAAGATTTGATCATCTTCGTTAAACTTTTTTGTAGTGATTTTTTATTAAGTTCACTACTTACTTCAAATTCTGTGGCTCCCCGACCTGGACTCGAACCAGGGACCTGCGGATTAACAGTCCGTCGCTCTACCGACTGAGCTATCAGGGAACAGAGACAAAGATTATATTCGTCGGACCCGTGTTTGTCAACACTCTGGCCAAATCGAATTACAAAACCTGAGTAATCGCTGCTATGACATTGTCTATATTTTTGCTGTTGAGGGCAGCAACGCAGATGCGTCCTGTATCAACGGCATAGATGGAGTTCTTGTCGCGCAGCTGGCCAACCTGTTCTTTTGTCAGGCCCGAATACGAGAACATGCCGCGTTGCTGGATGACGAAATCAAAGTTGTGGCCCGGTGCCTTGTCCTTGAGCTTGCTGACGAAGGCAGTGCGCATTTCGCGTATGCGTACACGCATGCCTGCCAGTTCTTCTTCCCACAACTGACGCAGTTCTGGTGTTGCCAGCACAGTTGCCACGACCTGCCCACCATGGGTAGGCGGGTTGGAGTAGTTGGTACGGATCACGCGTTTCAATTGTGACATGATGCGTGCAGCTTCTTCGGCGCTGGATGCGGCAATGCTCAGGGCGCCTACACGTTCGCCATACAGTGAAAAAGACTTGGAGAAGGAGTTGGATACAAACAGGGCACCGCCAGCCTCTGCAAAGCGGCGTACGACCTTGCCATCCGCTTCGATGCCGTCACCAAAGCCCTGGTAAGCCATATCGAGGAAAGGAACCAAATTGCGTGTGCTGACGACTTCAATCACTTGTGTCCATTGATCATCAGTCAGGTCGGCACCGGTAGGGTTGTGGCAGCAGGCGTGCAACAGGACGATAGAGCCTTCAGGCATGGATTTCAGTGCATCCAGCATGCCGACGAAATTAACGCCACGGGTGCTTGCATCGTAATACGGGTAAGAATTGACCTTGAAACCAGCCGATTCAAACAGGGCACGGTGATTTTCCCAGCTTGGATCGCTGATCCAGACTTCAGAAGTCGGGCTGAAACGTTGCAGGAAATCAGCACCCAGCTTCAGGGCACCTGTGCCACCGATGGCTTGTGCGGTAATCGCCCGTTTTTCCCTGACGACATCGCTGTCTGCGCCAAATACCAGTTCCTGCACTGCCTTGTCATAGGCCGCCAGGCCTTCGATAGGCAGGTAAGTGCGTGGAGAGAATTTTTCCATCAAAATAGCTTCCGCTTTTTTGACGCATTCCAGCAATGGCACTTTGCCATTGTCGTCATAATATACACCTACGCCCAGGTTGACCTTGGTGGCGTTCTGGTCAGCATTGAAGGCTTCGGTGATGCCCAGGATAGGGTCGCGGGGGGCCATTTCTATGGCAGAAAACAGGGGGGAAGAAGCAGGAGCGGTCATCGTGATAATATTGAAAGAGTTGTCGTTGCCGACAGTAAAGGTTGGAATCAGGCAGATTGCATAGTACAGCCACCTATTTTAGCAAAGGTAATAGCATCATGGCGGTAGCACCAGTCAATTCAGTCGCTTTGTCAGAACAGCTGGACGAAGCAAAATTTATCAGTTTTCCAGATTCACCCTATCAGCTGTACCAAATGTTTCAGCCAGCCGGGGATCAGCCAGCGGCGATTGCGCAACTGGTAGAGGGAATCAGTGACGGTTTGTTTTTTCAGACACTGCTGGGGGTGACGGGGTCGGGTAAGACCTATACGATGGCGAATGTCATCGCCAGAACCGGCAGGCCGGCGATTATTTTTGCACCTAATAAAACCCTGGCGGCACAGTTGTACAGTGAGTTCAGGGAATTCTTTCCACGCAATGCGGTAGAGTATTTTGTCAGTTATTACGATTACTATCAACCAGAAGCGTATGTTCCGCAGCGCGACTTGTTTATTGAGAAAGATTCTGCCATCAATGAACATATAGAACAGATGCGTCTGTCCTGTACCAAATCGTTGATGGAAAGGCGTGATGTAATCATCGTGGCAACTGTCTCGGCCATCTATGGTATCGGTAACCCCAGCGAATACCACAAGATGATTCTGACCCTGCGCGCCAAGGACAAGGTCAGCCAGCGTGATGTCATCGCCCGCCTGATACAGATGCAGTACAAGCGCAATGAAGTCGATTTTGGGCGTGGTACTTTCCGTGTGCGTGGTGATACGATCGACATTTTCCCAGCCGAACATGCTGAAATGGCCGTGCGTGTGGAAATGTTCGATGATGAAATCGAAAATCTGCAATTGTTTGACCCGCTGACCGGGCGCATCAAGCAAAAGATACCGCGTTTCACGGTCTACCCCAGCTCGCATTATGTGACACCGCGCGAAACTGTCTTGCGTGCCATCGACACCATCAAGGAAGAATTGCGTGAGCGTCTGGATTTCTTCCGGCGTGAAAACAAACTCATAGAAGAGCAGCGCATAGAACAGCGTACCCGTTTTGACCTGGAAATGATGGCCGAGATCGGCTTCACCAAGGGCATTGAAAATTATTCGCGTCATCTGAGCGGTGCCAAGGCCGGTGATCCGCCACCAACCCTGGTGGATTATCTGCCGGCAGATGCCCTGATGTTCCTGGATGAGTCACATGTACTGACCGGTCAGTTGAATGGCATGTACAACGGCGACAGGGCGCGCAAAACCAATCTGGTGGATTATGGCTTCCGCTTGCCGTCGGCGTTGGATAATCGTCCGCTGAAGTTTGCCGAATTCGAAAGCAAATTACGCCAGACCGTATTTGTTTCGGCCACGCCGGGTGATTATGAAGACAAGCATTCTGATCAGACGGTAGAGCAGGTGGTCAGGCCTACTGGCCTGGTGGATCCGGAAATCGAAGTACGGCCAGCCCTGACCCAGGTCGATGATCTGATGAACCAGATTATCGAACGTGTAAAAAAAGAGGAACGTGTACTGGTCACGACCCTGACCAAGCGCATGTCAGAACAGTTGACCGAATTCCTGGGTGAAAACGGCATCAAGGTACGTTACCTGCATAGCGATATCGATACGGTTGAACGGGTAGAGATTATCCGTGATCTGCGTCTGGGTACGTTTGATGTGCTGGTCGGTATCAACCTGTTGCGCGAGGGGCTGGATATTCCTGAAGTGTCTCTGGTGGCGATACTGGATGCGGACAAGGAAGGCTTCCTGCGTTCTGAACGCAGCCTGATCCAGACCATAGGCCGCGCAGCGCGTAATTTGCACGGCAAGGCTATCTTGTATGCCGACAAGATGACAGATTCCATGCGGCGCGCCATAGGCGAAACTGAACGCCGTCGCAACAAGCAACTGGCCTTCAACCTGGCCAATAATATTACCCCGGTTGGCATACGCAAACAGATCAAGGACATCATCGACGGCGTCTACAATCCACAAGAAGCGCGGGAAGAACTGGCCGTGGCGCAAGAGCAGGCGCGTTATGAGGTCATGAGTGAGAAACAGATCAGCCGCGAAATCAAGCGCCTGGAAAAACTCATGCTGGATCATGCGAAAAATCTGGAATTTGAAAAAGCAGCGCAGGTAAGGGATCAGCTTGCCCATGTCAAACAGCAGTTGTTTGGGGCAGGTGGGCATGACTCACTTGAATCTGTTGGCGTTAAATAAATGATGACTATGAATACCCTTACCCTGGATGCACTTGCAAGCTTCCCGCAGCAGCTGGAAGCACATTATTCACTTATCCCGCAAGGTTTTCAGCATTGGGCACCTGCATCCTGGGATGGTGTGCCCAGCGAGCCGTTTACCGCCATTGAGCAAGTCTGTCACATCAGGGATATCGAAATAGAAGGCTATCACCTGCGTTTTGAACGTACGCTGAATGAACACCATCCCTTGCTGGCATCCATTGATAGCGAACCGCTGGCCAAAGAACGTGATTATGCCGGCCAGGACGTGGCTGAGGTGTTTGCTTCATTCCGGGCTGCCAGATTAAAAACCATGGGCATCATCCGTGATTTGCATGATGCGCAGTTGAACCGTACTGCCGAATTTGAAGGCTATGGGCCGTTGACTTTGCGCAGCCTGATTCATTATTTATGCAGCCATGATCAGCAGCACTTGGCGGGATTGCAGTGGCTGCTTGGCAAGATAGAGGCGTCGCGGAGCAGGTAAGCAGAACTCAGTTTATCAATAGGACTGAGTTCCAATATTATTTACCTGAAATTCATTTACCCGAAATACAGACCTGATTCCGCCCGCCTTGCTTGGCCAGATAGAGCATTGCATCTGCCCGCAAAAACATTTCATTCTCGGTCTTGCAGGCGGGGAAGTCAGCGACACCGCCACTGAAGCTGAAGTTTTTATGTTCACGGAGTTTGACTTCAAAAGCAATTTTGCCAAAGGCCTCGCGCATGGCATCCAGCTTTTGCTTGCCCTGTTCCAGCGTACTGTCCCAGAACACGACGACAAATTCTTCGCCACCAAAGCGGCTTAACAGGTCGCGCTCGCCCAGTTGTGCCGACAACACCAAAGACAGGCGTTTAATGACGATGTCGCCAAAATAATGGCCCCAGGTGTCATTGATGGTTTTGAATTTATCGATATCGATGATGCCATAGGCCAGCGGTTTGTCTTCCCGGGTGGCGCGGCGTATCCATTCCTGGGCTTTCTTTTGCAGGCCCACCTTGTTCAGCAGGCCGGTGGCACGGTCACGGCTGATCAGGTCTTTGCTGGCGCGGATTTTATTGATGCGGTTCAGTAACTGACGGGTCAGGACATCGGCATCATTGGGTGTCAGGATTTCATCGAAACCGCTGTCCAGCGCACGGCGGGCGAGGGCAGGGTTCAGGCTGTTTTGCAGCAGGATGATTTCGCGGCCAGGGTCAAATTCTATGTTTTTCTTCAGCACGCGCACCAGTGCTTCGGTCTGCAGGTACTGGGCTTCTTCTATGAGCACCACATCCGGTTGTACTTCCTTGACGCGCACATGCAGTGAACGACCATCCTGATAGTGCAATAGCTCTATCTGGTTGGCGGCCAGTAAATCGACATCCAGCATGGGCTTGTCGCCAAGATAGACAACGGTATTCGATTCACCGCGCTTATTCTGGGCAAAAATATTGAACAGTTTGTCGACCAGCACATCGTTGGTGATCGGTTTTTCTGCATAGGCCTGGCAGTTGCTGTCGACCAGTTTTTGTTGCAGCAGGAAGCGTTCACCCTGACGCACCGTTTGCAGATAGATGTAATTTTTGTCGGCAGGCAGGCGTTGCAGCAAATCACTCAGGAACATGGTTTGCCGACGATTATGCTGCATGTCGTCCTGCATGTTGTAAAGCACATCGAGGTCAATCACAAACAGATTATTACTCTCGGAACTTTGCACTGCCATGACGAAATCACTCATCTGGTCAAAAAACAGGATGTCGAAATCGTATTTGTGCGCGCCCAGTAATAATTCGTTTCTATTGTCCTTGATGAAAAAGGTCTGTGTGAGCAGCATTACCTGATTCTTATACAATAATCCCGCTTCCGCCATTTTGTCTCCATACGAGTGGTGCTGTGCTGAACTTCATTTTGAGGCGCTTGCTCTTAATACATGATGAATTTTATACGAGTTCTTGTCATCTCCTGTAGATAGCCAGAACAATTATGTCAGATAAGACAATTATGTAACGTTATCTGCGCATTCGCAGCTTAATTCACCCTTAAGTGTGTCTGGAGCAACAAATTGATCCACTGCAAAACCGTCCTAGCTTTGCTTGCTGGCAAAGAGGCAGATTGCCCTGATGTTGAAAGGCAATATTTTTGTCCAATGTAGTAACCAGTCATTACCACCTTGCGCAGAATTTGCTCAACAATCAGTTTCCATTTATACATAAATCAGGAGACATCATGGCTGCCAAAAAAATTCTTATGCTGGTGGGTGATTTTGTGGAAGATTACGAGGCCATGGTGCCTTTTCAAAGCCTGCTGGCAGTTGGGCATGCGGTACACGCAGTCTGTCCGGATAAAAAGCCGGGGGATTATGTTGCCACTGCCATTCATGATTTTGAAGGCCAGCAGACTTATACAGAAAAGCCAGGCCACCGCTTCACCATTACGCATGACTTTGCCAGTGTCCAGGCGCAAGAGTACGATGCCCTGTTGATACCGGGTGGGCGTGCACCTGAATATCTGCGCCTGAATCCGCAAGTGATCGCCATCGTCCAGCATTTTGCGCAGGCAAACAAACCCATTGCAGCGGTATGCCACGGCGCGCAGATTCTGGCAGCCGCCAAAGTGCTGGAAGGCATCAAGTGTTCAGCCTATCCGGCGTGCCAGCCAGAAGTTGAAGCGGCAGGCGGTCATTACGCCAATATTGCCGTGACTGACAAGAATTTTGTCACTGCACCAGCCTGGCCTGCACACCCTGCATGGATAGGGCAGTTCCTGCAATTGCTGGGTACGGAAATCAAATTGTAAATCAGGCATTGACGTATAATCATCAAATAGACCTACTTGATGTTATGCGGGAGGGATGATGTGTGAAATCTTTGTAAAAGCCGATCCGGCCCTGTACGAATCCAAGGCTCGTTCGATACGCCTGCATGGTGTCGTTACTTCGATACGGCTTGAAAAACTGTTCTGGCAAGTCTTGCAGGAAATCGCGGAGCGCGATGGCATGAATATCAATCAACTCATTACCAAGCTATATGATGAATTGATGGCTTATCGCGGGCAGATCGACAATTTTTCATCTTTCCTGCGGGTTTGCTGCCTGCGCTACACGTCACTGATGCTGGACGGCGAGATCGTCAACGACAAGCATATGCCGTTGGCTGGTTTGCGCAATAGCAAGAACGGCAGCAGCGGTTTCCTTATTTAGGGCGCTTATTGGGGTGTTGATTTAGATGTTGATTCATGGCGTATTGATCTTGGGTTTCAAGAATAAAAAATGCCGGGCTTTTTATTAAGCCCGGCATTTTTTATTGGTGCATTATCGAGATTTATCCAGCCGCAACACGTTTCGCAATATGCGCCAGGGCTTCTTCTACCTGATCGATGAGGATCAGGCAGAGGTCGCCCGCTTCCAGTCGGTCCATGGCCAGATCAATGGCGATGAATTCACCGGTGATTTCATCAACGCGTGAGGTTTTGCTGGCATTGCCCAGGCCTTCACGCAAGAGGGCGATGACTTCACCGTCGGCACGGCCGCGCTGACATTGATCCTGGTACAGGACCACATCATCGAATGATTCACCGAGGATTTCGGTTTGCTGACGGATGTCCTGATCACGACGGTCACCGGCACCGCTGATGACGACAGAACGGCGCTTGGCGGGCATGGTTTCTACCGCACGTACCAGGGCCAGAATCGCGTCCGGATTATGGCCATAATCGGCAATCAGGGTCGCACCACGGAAATTGAAGACATTAAAACGACCCGGTGCATTGTCGGCTTCATTCGCAAATGTTTTCAGGCCGGCGCGTATGCTGTCCCAACTGATATTGATGGCCCAGGCGGCGGCCACCGATGCCATCACGTTTTCCACCTGGAAGCCTATGCTGCCATTGCGGGTGATGGGAATATCGGACAAGGGGATGTTGTGGCGCATTTTGCCTTCTGCCGCCACCAGGTGACCATTTTCAACATACACGGCACGCCTGCCCTGGGCACGATGGGCAGACATCACAGGATGCTGGTGATCGGCCGCAAAGAAGATAACGGGAGAAGGGCAGTTGGATGCCATGTTGGCGACAATCGGGTCCGCCGCATTCAACACCGCGTAACCATTGTCAGCCACGTTTTGCACGATGACGCGCTTCAGCACAGCCAGATCTTCAACGGTAGTAATGTAGTTCAGGCCCAGATGGTCACCAGAACCGATATTGGTGACCACCGCCACCTGACAACGGTCATACGCCAGACCTTCGCGCAGGACACCGCCACGGGCGGTTTCAAAGACGGCAGCATCAACATCAGGGTGTGACAATACATTGCGGGCGCTGCGCGGGCCGCTGCAATCACCACTGTCTATCTGGCGGCCTGCCACGTAGACGCCATCGGTATTCGTCATGCCGGTACGCAAACCGCTGGCGGTCAGCAGGTGGGCGATCAGGCGTACGGTGGTGGTTTTGCCGTTGGTGCCGGTGACGGCAATAATCGGAATTCGTCCGTCATCATTGTCATCAAACATGGAGGCAATAATGGCTTCGCCCACCTGACGTCCCTTGCCAAAGGAGGGCGACAGATGCATGCGCAGGCCAGGTGCAGCATTGACTTCGACGATGCCGCCGTTTTGCAATTCTATGGGTTTCAATACACTGTCGCAGACCAGATCAACACCGCAGATATCAAGGCCAACCATGTGTGCAGCAGCCACGGCACGTGCAGCGACTTCGGGGTGCACATCATCGGTGACATCGGTAGCGGCACCACCTGTCGACAGGTTGGCATTGTTGCGCAAGACAACGCGCTGGCCTTTGGGTGGGATGGAATCAGCTTCAAAGCCCTGTTTAGCCAGGCTGGCAAGGGCAATATCATCGAAACGAATTTTTGTCAGGGAAGTGGAATGACCACTGCCGCGACGTGGGTCTTTATTGACCTGATCAACCAGTTCCCGGACGGTTTTCTTGCCGTCACCCACCACTTGCGGTGGGTCGCGGCGGGCGGCAGCAACCAGCTTGTTGCCGACCACCAGCAGGCGGAAATCATTACCGGGCAAAAAGCGTTCAACCAGGATGTCATCACGGAATTCGCTGGCGGCATGAAAACCTGCATCCAGTTGTTCACGGGTGGTGACGTTGACGGTTACCCCTTTGCCCTGATTGCCGTCCTTGGGTTTGACGACTACTGGCAGGCCAATTTCCAAAGCTGCTGCCCAGGCATCGTCGGGGTCGGATACCGAACGCCCCAGCGGCACGGGTACACCGGCTGCATGCAGCAATTTCTTGGTCAGTTCCTTGTCCTGGGCAATGGCTTCGGCAATCGCGCTGGTGCCATCCATTTCGGCGGCCTGTATCTTGCGTTGACGGCTGCCCCAGCCAAAGGCGACCAGGCTGCCATCGGTCAGGCGGCGATATGGAATATTACGGGCCACGGCCGCATTCACGATGGAGCCGGTTGATGGGCCCAGACGCACGTCTTCATCCAGTTCACGCAACTGGTCAAGGGCAGCGGTCAGGTCAAAGGCTTCGTGCTTCAATGCGGCCTGTATGAGTTTGTCTGCCAGTTCGACTGCAAGGCGGCCTACTGCTTCTTCGCTGTATTCAACCACTACCTGAAATACACCCGCTTCCAGCGTTTGCGTGGTACGGCTGAATGTAACAGGGCAACCGGCTTCTGCCTGCAGGCCGAGGGCGGTCAGTTCAAATACATGGGCCATGGGGATGGCGTCATCATGACCAGTCGGCTGCAAGATGCTCAATTCAGGGAACAAGGCACGCAAACGGTCTTCAAATCCGTTCAGGCCAGCAATTGACAGTTCTTCCTGGGTGCAGGTAACAATCGCTTCTACGGCCGTGTGGTGGCTCCAGAGATTTGGACCGCGCAGGGCACGGATGCGTGATACTTCCATAAAACTTAGTCCTGTTGAAAAAGGCTTTAAATGACAGTGCGCTGCATTTCTGCATGCCGGCTTTTTATAAGCCGGGGATCACAGTGTCAGAGGAATAGCAAATAAGCAGCAAATTCTAAAAAAATACGTAAATAATTATTTGTGTCAGTGTTGTGTCAGTGTTTTTAATGCCCACCAGATGCGGCATTCACTGACACGTCACTCAGTACACTCAGACACTCAGTAAGCAGGTTTCTGGCTGGAATCAAATGTCCTCAGTCCTGCGCCTATCAATTCTGGCGTGATGTTCAAAGCCCAGGCTGCAGCAACTGCTGCCAGTACGCTGTCCAGTTGCGCGACCTTGGCAGGTTTCAGCGCGCTCAGTGACAGCAGGGCAGATTCGTTTTCACCATCGGCCAAAACAATATGCTGATCACGCAAAAACACCACGCGTTCACCCAGTGCACGATGGTTGACGATGGCTTCCAGTGTCGGGTCCAGGCCGTAATAAATCACCTTGCCATCACACAGTTCTGCCAGATCCACCACTGCCGGGTCAGCTGCATTCAATACCGCCACGCCGTCCGGCAGGATGACATCAACCTGGGTGCGGATGATCTTGCGCATCTGGTCCGGGCTGTCTATGTAGTGGGCTGCCAGATCGGCATAACCTTCGAGGTCGGTTACGACACCAACGGCGCATTTGTCATAGGCCAGGCCATCCGTCAGTATGGTTTTGGCATTGGTTTCAAACACGGCAGCCTGTACCGAGCGGTTGATAAGCAAACGCTGGCCAGCTTCCCAGTTGGCGCAGTTGCCGTCGGTGACCAGGCGCTTGTTCAGGTACAGACCCTGGGCGCAGGCAACACCGGTTTCCTTGCCGCTGATATGGATCAGTGCACCGATCAGACGGGCGATCAGGCTGCAGCCTTTGGTACCGGCGACACCGACAATGCTGATGCGGCCGGTTTCATCCGGGGCAAACAAATGATTGATGATGGCCTTGCCAACCGGACGGCCTTCGCCATTCGCCGGTTTGATGTGGGCCAGCAGGCCGGGGCTGGCGTTGACTTCGATAATCGCGGCACCTTGTTCTAACATGGGGCGCGAAATATCTTCAGCAACCAGATCAACGCCGGCAATATCCAGGCCGATGATGCGGGCTGCGAGTGTCGCTGCATAGGCAATATCGGGATGTATCTGGTCGGTGACATCCAGTGCGACGTTACCGTTGGGCTGTATCAGGACTTTTTGTCCGGCCAGCGGGATGGAATTGGCATCCATGCCCTGACGTTTTAATTCCAGTATGATTTCTGCACCAGCAGCAGGGTCCAGCGCATTCAGCGGACAATCTTCGGTAGTGCCACGGCGCGGATCAGTGTTGATCTGGCTGTCGACCAGGGCAGTGATATTCGACGTACCATCGCCGGTCACCCACAGCGATTCACCTTTGCCAACGGCGACCACCTGGTTGCCAACGACCAGCACGCGATGTTCGTCACCAGTGACAAAACGCTCGACGATGACGCTCTTGCTTTCACCCTTGCGGGCTGCCAGTTCATAGGCAGCAAACACGTCTTCCTTGCTCATCAGGTTTAATGAAACACCACGGCCATGGTTGCCGTCATAGGGTTTGATGACGACCGGCAGGCCGATATCCTGTGCTTCTTCCCAGGCTTCTTCGGCACTGCGTACCAGTGAACCTTCAGGCACCGGCACGCCGCAGGATTGCAGCAGGGTCTTGGTCAGGTCCTTGTCGCTGGCGATGCTTTCGGCAATTGCACCGGTGCGATCTGTTTCTGCTGTCCAGATGCGGCGCTGGGCAGCACCATGGCCCAGTTGCACCAGGTTGCCGTCGGTCAGGCGTATGGAAGGAATGCGGCGTTCAGTCGCGGCATCGACGATGCTGGCGGTACTCGGGCCCAGGCAACGGTCATCGACCAGCTCACGCAACTCGCTTACTTTGGTTTGTACATCAAATGGGCGGTCTTCTATCGCAGCCATCAGCAGATCACGTCCTGTTTCCAGTGCAGCACGGCCAACCTGTTCTTCACGGGTGCGGAATGCCATTTTGTAGACACCGGTCACATTGGTAGAGCGGGTCTGGCCAAAACCCGTGCGCATGCCTGCCAGGTTTTGCAATTCCAGCACCACATGTTCAAGGATATGACCCGACCAGGTGCCTTCACGCAGACGCTCAAGAAATCCGCCACGCTCACCGACACCGCAGCGATGTTCTATGATGCCTGGCAACCAGGCAGTCAGGCGTTCGTAGAGGCCGGGGATCTTATTCGATGGAAACTCTTCCAGCGCACCAATATCCAGCACTGCTTCTATCACAGGGCGGTAAGTCCAGATATTCGGGCCACGCAAGTGCGTTGCGCTAAGAATGCGGATGTCTTTCTTGTTTGTTGTCATGTATGTAAACTTTTATAAGCCTGGTTATACAGACCAGATCTTGTCATTTTTTGCAGGACTTGCATAAAACTGCCACTAGGCCTTGCTGTAACTTGCCACAGCTTGCCGGAACATGTTGTCTGAGTCCAATTTTAGAGCTTTTCTTCGTTTCCCTGAATGAACTGCTTTTCCCTATAGAAGAAAGTCTTGCCAAAGTCATAATGACGCGTTGTATATCGTAGTGAAAGCGAATTGGAAAGGCACGCTTGCTGATATACTTGCGCGCCAGCGCAAAAGCAGTTCATCCTCTTGATCAGATTGATCTGATTATTTTTCTTTCGATAGAATACCGTAAATTGCTGCTTCCGTGACATGGCTTATGCCTGAAACGGAAACCAAGTTATCCCTTTTGCTAAAAAATATGTCCTGATTTTGTTCAGGACCAGCTCTTGAGCCGGAGTTCGTTTCACGATGACCACAACACAATTCAATCCCGGGCAGCCTGTTCTGTCGCTACCTGCGAGTTGGCAAGCCGAATTGAGCAAGCAGATCGCACAAGGCGAAAACGTTTTAAGTACCCTTGAGGTTGACCTCGACAGCAAACTTCGCTTTCGCAAAGGCATGCTTGTCCTGACCGATCGCCGTTTGCTGACAAAATTATCCGGCTCCACTGACTGGCAGTCATGGGAATTTCGCCAAGGATTGCAATTAAGTCATCATGACCATGCCGGTGTCGGTCATCTGGAATTGACCGATGAGCAGGGTTTGCTGGCCAACTGGCGTTTTACCCTGGGCCAGAACCTGCATGCAATACGCTTGCTGGATCAATTCAGAGAACAGTTGCAAAGCCATATCACGGGTATGCCGGTAGTCCGCGCAGAGCAAAATATCTGCCCTAGCTGCAAGGCCGTGCTGGAACCAGATCAGGAAGAATGCCCGGTTTGCACCAAGGTGATCTATACACCGCCGTCCACCTGGACGCTGTTGCGTCTTTGGCGCTTCGCTCATCCTTATCGCCTGCAGCTGTTCATCGGCTTTACGCTGATGTTGCTGGGTACGGCGGCGCACATGATCCCGCGTTACCTGACCAAGCCGTTAACGGATGAGGTGCTGATTCCTTATCAAAACGGTGCGCATGTTGATCCTAAACTGGTGGTGTTTTACATCGGTGGTTTGCTTGGTTCTGCCGTTATTGCATGGCTGCTGAGCTGGGGCAAGACTTATATCCTGGCACTGGTGTCAGAGCGCATAGGCGCAGATTTGCGTACCGCCACCTATGAACATTTGCTGAAATTGTCGCTGGAATATTTTGGCGGTAAACGCACCGGTGACCTGATGTCACGCATAGGTAGTGAAAGTGACCGCATTTGCGTTTATCTGTCGCTGCACTTGCTTGACTTCGCGACTGACGTGCTGATGTTCATCATGACTGCGGCTTTTCTGTTGCAGATTAATACCAAGCTGGCTCTGGTGACCTTGCTGCCGCTGCCATTTATTGCCTGGATGATCCATCTGGTGCGTGACAAATTGCGTACCGGCTTTGAAAAGATAGACAGGGTATGGGGCGAGGTGACTAATGTCCTGGCCGACACCATTCCGGGTATACGTGTGGTCAAGGCCTTTGCACAAGAGAAGCGTGAAGCAGGTCGTTTCCGTGAAGCCAACAAACATAATCTGGCGGTCAACGACAAGCTTAACAAGGTCTGGTCACTGTTTTCACCTACCGTGTCGTTTCTGACTGATCTTGGCATTCTGGTGGTCTGGGGTTTTGGTATCTGGCAAATTTCAAAAGGTGATATTACTGTCGGTTCTCTGGTGGCTGCGGTTGCTTTCATCAGCAATTTCTATGGCCGTATCGATTCCATGAGCCGCATCGTTTCTGTCACCCAGAAATCGGCATCGGCTGCCAAGCGTATTTTCGATATTCTTGACCATGTATCCAGCGTGCCAGATCCGCAAAATCCGGTGAAGGTAAAAGAAGTCAAGGGCCAGATAGAATTGCGTGAAGTCGGTTTCCGTTACGGTAACCGGGCGGTGAACCGTGGCATCAATCTGAACATCAGGCCGGGTGAAATGATTGGTCTGGTAGGACATAGCGGTTCCGGCAAAAGTACGTTGGTGAATTTGATCTGCCGTTTCTATGATGTATCAGAAGGCGCGATTTTACTGGATGGTGTCGACATACGCTCGTTTGCCGTATCCGACTACCGCAGCAACATTGGCCTGGTATTGCAGGAACCCTTCCTGTTCTTTGGCACCATCGCCGAAAATATCGCCTACGGCAAGCCAGATGCGACCCGCGACGAAATCATTGCCGCAGCGCGTGCTGCCCATGCCCATGAATTCATACTGCGTTTGCCACAGGGTTATGATTCCATGGTGGGTGAGCGTGGTCAGGGCTTGTCGGGTGGCGAACGTCAGCGCATTTCCATCGCTCGTGCCTTGTTGATCGATCCGCGTATTTTGATCATGGATGAAGCCACGTCTTCTGTCGATTCACAGACAGAAAAAGAAATCCAAAAGGCGCTGGACAATCTGGTGCAAGGCCGTACCACCATCGCCATCGCCCACCGCTTATCAACACTGCACAAGGCAGACTGTCTGGTCGTACTGGACCGTGGCCAGGTAGTGGAAGTGGGCAGCCATGATGAGTTGATGGCGAAAGAAGGGGCCTACTACAATCTGTATCAGGCACAGGCCCGGAATGCCGCAGAAAACGTGGCAGAGCTGGCGGAGGATTGAACACATGAGCACCACAAAATTTGAACTCAGCCGCAATGCGTTTGGCAAACTCATTCTGACCAATGAAGCCGGTGAAGTCTTTGAAGGCGTCAGCCCGGTCAGGGCGTTTCCTATCCAGTCGCCATTGATCAGCATCTCCATGGTACTGACCGATGGCCGCGAGGTCGCCTGGATAGATCAACTGGATGACTTGTCGGAAGAATCAAGGATACTGGTACTGGAAGAGCTGGAAGGGCGCGAATTCATGCCCGAAATCAGCCGCATAGACAGTGTCACCAGCTTTGCCTTGCCCTGTACCTGGAAAGTCAGCACCGACAGGGGTGAGACAGAATTTGTCCTGAAAGGCGATGAAGACATCCGCCGTATCGGCAGGGCATCTTTACTGATTACCGATAATCACGGCATACAGTTTTTGATACGCGACATGTTTGAAATAGACCGGCATAGTCGCAAAATTCTGGACCGTTTTCTGTAGTACTGCTTTGCAGCCTGTAACTGATTCCTGCCCAGGGAATCAGTTCCTGCCAGCAAATTCATACCCATACAGGTTGGTGTTTCTGGTTTCACCATCCAGTACCACTACCGCTTCCAGTACAAAGCCCAGGCTTTGCAGTAATTTGTTGGAACTGTCATTTGTCGGTGAAGTGATGGCCGCCAGCTTGGGTAACTGCAAATGGCTGCGCGCATACTCGACAGTTGCCCTGGCGGCTTCTCTGGCATAACCCTGACCCAGATACTGCGGCAGGAAAGCATAGCCGATGTCTATATTTTTCAGAGTCTCGCGTTTCACCAGGCCGCATAGCCCCATGGGCTGCGCATCGTCCTTGCGTTCAACCACATACAGACTGAAACCATTTTTTGCCTGACTGACCAGCGGGCCATTGATGATGGATTCAGTCGCCGCTCCCAGCGTGCGTATACCCTTGTCGTGAATATTCGCAATGAAGGCCGGGTCGTTGATCAGCGCCAGATAAAAGCCTGCATCACCAGTGGTGATGATTCTTAGATTCAATCTTTCAGTGCTCAGTATCCGCATTTTTCTTGTCCCCGGAGAAATGTAAAGTCTAAAGCCTGCAAATGAAAAACACCAGCACCTGTGTGTTTGATGCCGCTGGTGTCGGACTGACGGGTTTGCGTAGAGGCATTGTCATATGTCGTAATCCTCTTGATGCTTACATTGTTTTTACCAATTCCTGATTAGAGTAATAAGATCACTATCCGTTAGTTTTTATTTGTGTAATGATCTATTTAATAAATTAATGTAATAAAGGAATTTATGCAAAAAAAATACCTTTCCATTTTCCTGGCTTTCTTATTCTGTGCATGTACACCAGTTGAACAAAAGCAGGCTAGAGAGTTCGTCGCATCTAAATTGAAAGACCCGCAATCAACACAGTTTCGAAATGAGGTTTTAAAGATCGGAATACTTTGTGGAGAGTTAAATTCAAAAAATAGCTATGGTGCGTATGTGGGATTTAAGCGTTTCATCGCATCCGGTAAGCAGTTTGCTTTTGTGGATGGGATGGGTTTGGTCGCAGGCAAAGAGCCTGAACTCAATGCTGCTGAAGTGACCAAATTTGTGGGTTTTGAAATAGAAATTTTTCACATAATGGTTGAGGATTTAAAACAAGGAAAAGATAGAATTAGTGAAGCGGAAAAACAAAAATTGATTGAGTCAAAAAAATTCGCCTATTTTTGGGAAAAATACTGTTGATCAGCTTTTAATAAGCAGGTAAGTTATTAGACTGCAATAGGAAGCCAATAGATGTGTTTTTTTAAGATTTGCCAAGCATAAAATGGCGAAATTACTCTATCGCTTTTACACCTTTGCAATACTGGCAAAGGTGTATCCTTCTATGTTTTCTGCAAAATATACGGTTAGTTCAATCTTTTGATATTTAGAGAAACTGAGATTTAGTTACGTTGCTTGGAAGGCTGCTTGCAAGTACATACCACAACGATTAATTTGATAATTGTAGGGTGGCAATCACCGGCGCATGATCCGATGGTTGCTCCCACTTGCGTGGCACGCGGTCGATGACGCAGGCGGTGCATTGTTTTGCCAGCTCCGCTGACAACAGGATGTGGTCTATGCGTACACCTTTATTCAGGCGGAAACCCAGAGCGCGGTAATCCCACCAGCTGAATGATTTTTCTGCCTGTTCAAACTGCCGGAAGCTATCTGTCAGACCCAGGGCGATCAGGTTTTTCAGGGCAGTTCTTTCTTGCGGTGACACCAGGTTCATGCCTTCCCAGGCGGCAGGGTCATGCACATCGCGGTCTTCCGGGGCGATATTGTAGTCGCCCAGCAAGGCCAGTTTTGGGTGGCGTGTCATTTCATCCCTGACCCAGTTTTCCAGCGCCGCCAGCCATTTCAATTTGTACTGGAACTTGTCGGAATCCAGTGCCTGGCCATTTGGCACATAGGCGCAAATGATGCGTATGCCTTCTATGGTGGCAGCAATGATGCGTTGCTGTTCATCTTCAAATTGCGGATTGTTTTTCTGCACATCTGTGATCGGATGCTTCGATACAATTGCCACGCCGTTGTAGGTTTTTTGCCCGGTAAAGACCACATGGTAACCAGCGGCTTCTATCTCTGCCTGCGGGAATTTGTCATCCGTCAGTTTGGTTTCCTGTATGCACAGGACATCGACAGGATTGGTTTCCAGCCACTGCAAGACTTGCGGCAGCCTGACCTTCAGGGAGTTAACATTCCACGTAACTAATTTCATGTTTTTATCGATTTGATTGATGTGTTTTTATTAAAACTCACCCCTATTTATGAAATGAGTTCTACGCATCCGGATTAATGTGGCTGCACAGTCACAGCTTGTCTGTTCGATATTATACGGCGTCTACTGAAAATGAAGCGGCTCACTGGTGCCTGCAATGTCGTTGCGCCAGTTAATACGCAAAGCGAAGTCAAAAGTGAGTAAATTGCTTAGAACTCATTTCATAAATAGGAGTGAGTGCGAACAAGACGATTTGGGATGTAGTGCAAGGCGTGACGCGCAGCTAAGGCTGGTGCCTTAGCAAGCGGCACAACGCTGCAATACGCCCAAATCGTCAGTTCCCGAAGGGTTTGCCTCATAACGCGTGCTGGACTGCGTTGGACTCGTTGTCAATAGGCCCACTATTGACTGCCTCGTCCGCCTTGCCAGCCCACGTTATGAGGCAAACGCATCTCGCTCCTATTTATGAAATGAGTTCTAGTTTTGTTTTCAATTCTTGACTTTTATACTGGAGTTTCTCGATTGCATCATACTGGAATGAGACTAAAATCCAGTCTACTGCACTTATTATTCCAATTATGAACAAGTACTCAGCAGTCCTGTTTTTTTGCCTGTCTATCCTGGGTGTGCAACTTGCTGTGGCGGATGCGAATGTCATTCGCTACCCGCGCCCCTCGGCCAAGACAGACAGCCATTTTGACTATATCCATGAACTATTGACCGAGGCGCTTTCTTTTTCGGCCAATAAATACCAGTTATTACCCAGTCATGCACAGATGCAGCAAGGGCGGGCCGTGCATGAAATGAAAAACGGCACGGGGGAAGTCGATCTGTTGTGGAGCATGTCCACCGATGAAAGGGAAAAATCGCTGATTGCGATCAAGATACCCATCGATAAAGGCTTGCTGGGTTGGCGCATTCCCCTGGTACGGAGCGAACAGAAAAACCTGTTCAAGGATGTAAAAACGCTTCACGACATGCATGCCTATTCTGCAGGGCAGGAACTGGATTGGCCGGACGTCAAAGTCCTGGAAAGCAATGGCCTGACGGTGGCGACAGCTAATTCATATGAGGCATTGTTCAGCATGCTGGAAGCAGGGCGTTTTGATTATTTTCCACGCTCCATCCTGGAAATCTGGAAGGAGCAAGAACTGCATGCCGGTAAAAAACTGTTTATCAGCCCGGATATCGCGCTGCATTATCCCGCTGCGTACTATTTCTTTGTCGCCCCGAACAAACGGCAATTTGCCGACGATTTGAACAATGGCCTGGAAATGATGATCAGGAACGGGCAATTCGAAAAGATTTTCCTGAAATACCATCAAACATCCATACAGAAAGCCGGTTTGAAGCACAGAACCATACTGGAATTGCGAAACCCCTTCCTGAATCCGGCCAGTATGCCACTCAGTCGTAGTGAGTTATGGTTTAAACCATAATTTTGGTTCCGGGGGCAAGCAGGCTAATTAGGACTTACGTAAAACCGCCCCACCGGCGTTGCAGATATTTGCCGTACCAAAGTACCGTCTTCGTCGCTGCGCCTTGTTGGGGCGGTTTTGCGTAAGTCCTGCTAATAAAACTAGAAGGTCCCGGTCTGGATATTCCAGACCGGGACCTTTCAGTTCAGCTTTACGCTAGCCGGGTAGTCTGATCAGCCTGCGCGGTTGATCAGGAACGTGGTCAGCAAAGGCACTGGGCGACCAGTGGAACCTTTGGCTGCGCCAGATTTCCAGGCTGTACCAGCGATATCCAGATGCGCCCAGGTGTATTTCCGGGTGTAGCGTTCCAGGAAGCAGGCTGCGGTGATACTGCCACCGGCTGGACCGCCAATATTTGCCATGTCAGCAAAATTGGATTTCAGTTGCTCGTTATAAGCTTCTTCGATAGGCATGCGCCATGCGGTGTCGCCAGTTTGCTTGCCTGCTGCCAGCAATTCTGCTGCCAGTTTGTCATGTGCTTCGTCATGGCGGGTGAACAGGCCGGAATTATGGTGACCCAAAGAAGTCACGCAGGCACCAGTCAGTGTAGCTACATCAACTACGGCAGCCGGCTTGAAGCGTTCGGCATAGGTCAGTGCATCACACAGGATCAGGCGGCCTTCGGCATCCGTATTCAGGATTTCAATGGTTTGGCCAGACATGGAAGTGACGATGTCGCCAGGACGGGTAGCACTGCCGGATGGCATGTTTTCGCAAGTAGGGATGACGGCGATGACGTTCAGCTTCAGCTTCATTTCACCGATGGCACGCATGGTACCCAGTACGGAAGCCGCACCACCCATGTCGTATTTCATTTCATCCATGCCGGCGCCAGCTTTCAGCGAGATACCGCCAGAGTCAAAAGTGATGCCTTTGCCAACCAGAACGACTGGCGCATCCTTGGCCTTGCCACCATTGTGCTTGAGCACGATGAATTTCGGTGGTTCTACCGTGCCATTGGTTACAGACAGGAAACTGCCCATTTTCAGGGCCTGTATCTGTTTGCGGTCCAGCACTTCAGCAACCATTTTGTAGTCAGTTGCGATTTTCCGGGCGGTGTTCGCCAGGTGAGTAGGCGTGCAGATATTCGGTGGCAGGTTGCCCAGTTCCTTGGTCAGATCCATGCCGTTCGCGAGGGCTTCGCTTTGGGATAATGCATTTTTGGCAGCAGTGGCTTCTGCGGCAGAGACAGCAAATGCGACTTTCTTGACGCCTGCAGTGGATGTATCTTTCTTGCTTTTCAGTGCATCAGCACGGAAAATACTTTCGCGGAAGGCCAGTACCGCGCTACGGATGGACCAGCCCAGGTCACGATCCTTGACCGCTGGCAGGGCCAGAACGGCGTCATTGGCACCAAGCGCAGCCAGTGTACGGGCAGCAGCCTGCACGGCCTGATTGTAGGCTTTGTCGCTCACGGTGGACGCTTCTTCACCCAGACCTACCAGCAATACGCGTTCGGCCGCAACATCAGCGATGTTGCGCAACAACAGGGAAGTACCCGCTTTTCCTGTAATATCGCCGGATTTGAGGGCTGCGGCGATGTCGCCAGCCTTGTCCAGGCTTGCTGCAACGACGGAAAGTTTCTTGTTTTCGAACACACCGACCACGATACAGCCAGTTTTAATTGCTTTATGGGCAGTCGAGGCACTTTTTGCGTCGATTGTTTTTATGCTAAAGTCCACGTATTACTCCTCTTTGTAAGTCTCGTAAAACAGACATTATAATCCTACTCATGATTTTTCAGCGCGCGCTTCGACGTGAATTAAACAGTGCCGCAGGCGCAGTCTTCACTACATTGTTCACCATCACGATCTCCGTGATGCTCATTAAAATCCTTGGACAGGCAGCAGGAGGTAAAGTTGCGTCGTCCGATGTAGTAGCCCTGATCGCCTTCACCGCCCTCATGAACATGCATATCCTGCTGTTGCTGACCGGCTTTATTTCGGTACTGCTGGTGGTGACCCGCAGCTATCAGGATTCGGAAATGGTAGTCTGGTTTGCCTCTGGCCTGAGCCTGACACAGTGGATAGCGCCAGTCGTACGCTTTGGGGCACCTCTTATTATCCTCACCGGTTTGCTTAGTTTTATCGTCACCCCCTGGGCCAACCAGCAAAGCGTGGAATTTCGTGAACGCTTTGAAAAACGCTCGGATATCGCCAAGGTAGCGCCCGGTAAGTTTCAGGAATCCGCCTCGTCCGACCGGATTTTCTTTGTCGAAGAAGTCGCAGGTGATCTCAGCAAGGTGCAGAATATCTTCATCAATACGTATAAAGATGGCCGCTCCAGCATCGTCGTCGCCAAGGAAGGCATGATAGAAATCGACAAGCTGGGCGACAAGTTCCTTGTCATGAGCCAGGGTCGCCGTTATGACGGCGCACCGACGGCACCGGATTTTCAGATGATGCAGTTTGAAAAATACGGTGTGCTGGTATCCGGTCAGAATGCCAGCGTGGCCAGTGACAAGTCGGCCAAGTCCATGCCACTGATGGCTTTGGTCGAAAATCTCGACAGTACCAAGATGGGTGAATTACTGTGGCGTATTTCGCTGCCAGTGATGTGTGCGGTATTGCTGCTGCTGGCTATTCCGCTGGGTTATGTCAATCCCCGTGTCGGCCGGTCGGCCAACCTGATCGTGGCTTTATTGCTGGTGGTGATGTATCTGGCAATCACGAATATTTTGCAGGCGCTGGTGGTGCAGGAACGCAGCAGCTTTGCCATGGCGTGGTGGCCGCACCATCTGGTTGTCAGCCTGCTGGTCATTGGCCTGTTTTTCTGGCGTTTGAAAGTCAATAGTCGCTGGCATCCGCTGGTGTTGTGGTCCCGCTGCAAATCGAGTTTCCGCGGCAAAGAAAAGTGTGCAGCATGAAAATTTTACAAAGATATTTTGGCACTGAAATCCTGCGTGCCGTGTTGTTCGTCATGCTGGCTTTGCTGGCCCTGTTTTCATTTTTTGACCTGGTTTCAGAACTGCAGTCTTCCGTCAATAAAGGCGGTTACCAGCTCAAGCATGCGGTCTTGTATGTCTTGCTGGGATGGCCGGGCTATATCTATGAATTCATGCCGATTGCGGTTTTGATTGGCACTATTTATGTGCTGGCGCAATTCGCTTCCAATTCGGAATTTACCATCATGCGCGCATCCAGCATGTCGACCATGATGGCAGGCAGTATCTTGCTGAAGATAGGTATGCTGTTTGTCTTGCTGACTTTCTTGTTTGGGGAAGTGATTTCTCCGGTATCAAGCAAGTTTGCAGAGAAGATTAAACTCAATGCCATCGGTGAGGCCCTGGCGCAGGAATTTCGTACCGGCTTGTGGACCAAGGACTTGGTGCGTGAAAACGGCCTGACCGGTGAAGTGATAGGTTCACTGTTTCTGAACGTGAAAGAGATACTGCCAAACCGTCATTTGAAAGGTGTCAGGATCTTTGAGTTTGACAAGAATTTCCACCTGTCCCGCGAGGTGACCGCGACCGATGCCGAATACTTGGGCAAGAATACCTGGCGCCTGTTTGACGTGTCTGAGACATCGTTCCCCAAGACGTTGACGAGTGAAGATATCGCCGCAGTGAAAAGCCAGAAGCTTGACAGCCGCGACATTGTGTCCGAAGTTACACCAGATATTTTATCTGTCCTGTTTGCTGACCCTGACCGCATGTCTGCTACCGACCTGGCTGCATTTACCAAGCATCTGGCGGACAATAAACAGGATGGCGAGCGCTATGAAATCGCCTTCTGGAAAAAAATCACTTATCCGTTTGCGGTACTGGTGATGATGGCACTGGCGTTGCCCTTTGCCTACCTGCACGTCAGAAGCGGTGGCGTCAGCTTGAAGATATTCAGCGGCATCATGATAGGCATGGTGTTTTACCTGATCAATTCACTGTTTTCACATGTGGGTCTGCTCAATACCTGGCCCGCGCCAGTAACAGCGCTGGTACCCAGCGTGTTGTTTTTGGTGATTGCGGCCGTGGGTTTGCGTTACGTGGAAAGAAATTGATGGGTACCCAATCCGCAATGATTCTGTTTGCCCATGGCGCACGCGACCCGAGATGGGCGCAGCCTTTCCAGCGCCTGCAAAAAATGACACAGGAAAGTTTGCCAGGCACCACGGTGGCACTGGCATTTCTTGAGTTCATGCAGCCATCGCTGCCAGAACTGGTTGCCAGTCTGGTAAAAGAAGGCTGTCAGCAAGTCACACTGGTGCCGATATTTTTGGGGCAGGGCGGCCATGTGCTGCGTGATTTGCCAGTGTTGGTGGATGAACTGCGTGTCAGTCATCCTGCACTTGAGGTAAAACTTGTCAGTGCTGCGGGTGAAGATGACAGCGTGTTGTCAGCTATCCGGGATTATTGTCTGAAAGCTTTGTAGTGTCTTGTTTTTTGTGCAGCAAGCATACGCTGGCACGATTGATTGCGATTTTCTGCGCAAATATGCTAAACCCGGGGATGCCATGCATATGACATTGCTGAAACTGGCACTGAGTTCCCTTCTGTTTGCATCGCTGAATCTGGTGGCACCTGCCAGTCAGGCCGCCCGGGTACTGGCGGTAGGTACCGAATTTGCCAGCGTATTTGAACGCAATGCTGCTGGTGAATACACTGGGCTGGGCGCAGACATACTGCGCGCGCTGGCGAAGCAGAATGGTGATGACATCCGGTTTGAAATCTACCCCTGGGCCAGGGCACAGTGGATGGTTGAAAATGAACAGGCACAGATACTGATAGGTCCGTACAGGACAACAGAAAGAGAAGGCAAATTTGCCTTTGCCAAAAGAGCCTTTTATCGTGACCTGATCGTGCTCTACGTTCGCAAGGGATCAGACCTGAGTTGGGATGGCAATTACGCCAGCTTGCACGGCCCCAGGCTGGGTGTCATCAATGGCTGGATATATGGCGCGCAATTTGAAAGCATGCGCTCTGGTATCAAGCCGGTGCTGGCAAATACGCTTACCAACGGTCTGAACATGTTACTGGCAAAAAGGGTGGATTTTCTGGCCACAAATATACGCAATACCGAAGCCGCCATGAAAGCCATGGGCATCAGTAATGAACTGCAGATGATAGAGCCGCTTATGGATATCCAGGATGGCTATCTGGCTTACTGCAAGAATGCCGGTTGCGAGCAACTGCGTAGCCGTTACGATGAACTATACGAACAGCTAAGAACAGGTGGTGTCCTGCAACTGATGGCGCGCAAGCAGGGCGTCAGATTGCCGCCCTGAAGATTCTTGAGTAGTAGTCAAGATATCAGGATGATTTGCGTGCCCGCATCGCTTCACCCATCATGACAAGCACAGGTCCGGTACTGCCGGGCAGGCCATTGGCCAGATCATTCAGGCTCATGGCCTGACTGCATTCATCTGGGCGGCTGCAATTTTCAATAATGATGACAGGCAGATTGCCAGGGAAATTGGCGGTCAGCATGCGCTGCGCAGTCAACATGGCTTCCTTGCCGCCCATATACTGCACCAGGGTGTCACATTCGGGTATGCGGGTGTCGGCAGTTTCGCCAGGGGCGGTACTTGATGTGAACAGGGCGACGCTGCGGGCGATGCCACGCTTGGTCAGTGGCTGGCGCACGCTGGCAGCCGCCGCCAGGGCGGTGGTAATGCCGGGCACGATTTCATAGGTAACGCCAGCAGATTCCAGTGCCGTCAGTTCTTCGTCGGCACGCCCAAACAGCATGGGGTCCCCCCCTTTGAGGCGCACTACCAACTGATATTTAGTGGCAGATTCCAGCATCTGCTGATTGATATGCTCTTGCGCCGCTGAGCGTTGTCCGCTGCGTTTGCCTACCGGGATTTTGACAGCCTGCGGACACAGTTCCAGCATTTCAGATGTGACCAGTGCATCGTACAGCACCACGTCTGCTGCTGCCAGCAGACGGGCACCCCGTACGGTAATCAGATCTGCCGCACCGGGGCCGGCCCCGATCAGATAGACCTTGCCTGTTGCTGTATTCACTGCTGTACTCGTCACTGTATTTGTCAACGTATTTACCACTGTATTTACACTTCAGCCAATACGTATCATACCTGCCGCGACGGTCTGATGGGTCACTTCATCAATGAGGATGAAGGCACCAGTAGAACGCAAGTCCCGATAATCATCCGCAGCCAGTGCCTGGGCAACGTTCAGTGTTACAGTCGCAATATCATTCAGTTTGAGGCTGTCTGCAGGGCGACGTTCCTGGGTATTGATATCCAGCAGGGTGTCAATGGCCGTTACCCTGGCAGCAATTTGTCTGGTGGTATGTTTCAGCCAGTATTTGCGACGGATGTCCAGCGCATCTTCTGACAGCCAGCACAAATCGGCATTCACGGTTTTCAGCAGGGTTGCCGGGCGATCTGCACCCACCAGCATGTCACCGCGTGAAATATCAACATACTCATCCAGCAAGATCGTGACCGACTGACCGACGACAGCAGTATCCAGCGATGTATCCAGTGTCAGAATATCTTTGACAGTGGCAGTCTGGCCACCAGGCTGCACCAATAATTTGTCGCCCTTGCTGACTTTACCTGCTTCGATACGACCCATATAACCACGGAAATCATTTGCTTCATGGCCATTGTGACGCGCTACCAGTTGTACCGGGAAGCGGAAGGGTTCGTCATGGCAGGCGTCATACACGCTCAATGATTCCAGCAGTTCAATCAGGGTTGGTCCCTTGTACCATGCCAGTTTGTCGCTGGCCGTCACCACATTGTCACCCGCGAGGGCAGACAAGGGAATAGGGCGGATGTTCTTCAAACCCAGTTGATCTGCAAATGCCTGATAGGCAGCGATGATGCGGTCATACACGGTCTGGTCATAGTCGATCAGATCCATTTTGTTGACGGCTACAATGACATGTTCTATCTGCAGCAAATGGGCAATGGTGGAATGGCGTTTGGTTTGCGTCAGTAAATCCACACTGCCATCATCATTCAGCTTGACCTTGGAAACGTCGATCAGAATGATCACCGCATCTGCCGTTGATGCGCCGGTCACCATATTGCGCGTGTACTGTTCATGGCCAGGTGTATCAGCAATGATGAACTTGCGTTTTGGTGTGGCGAAATAGCGATAGGCTACATCAATGGTGATGCCTTGTTCACGTTCAGCTTCCAGGCCATCTGTCAGCAAAGACAGGTCTATGGTATCGCCGACGGTACGCTTGTGTTTGGCGCGTGAAATGGCATCCAGCTGGTCGGCAAAAATACCCTTGCTGTCAAACAGCAGGCGACCGATCAAGGTGCTTTTGCCATCATCCACTGAACCCGCCGTGATGAAGCGCAACAGGCCACGTTCTCTACCAACGGTGGCAGTCAATTGTTCTACGGCGTTCATTAGAAATATCCTTCTTTTTTACGTTTTTCCATCGATGCTTCTGATGTCTGGTCATCCATGCGGGTAGCGCCACGCTCGGTAATCTGGGTGATAGCGGTTTCGGCGATGATGGCTTCAACCGTTGCAGCGTCAGATGATACCGGGCAGGTGCAGGAAATATCACCCACCGTGCGGAAGCGCACGATCTGGGTTTCTACCGTTTCACCGGCACGTGGTGGCGTCAGGTCCGTCAGCGGTACCAGTAAGCCATTGCGCGGGATGACCTGACGTTCATGAGCGAAATAAATCTGTGGCAGTTCGAGTTTTTCACGGGCTATGTATTGCCATACGTCGAGCTCGGTCCAGTTTGAGATAGGGAAGACGCGCATGTTTTCACCAGCGTGCACGCGGGTGTTATACAGATCCCACAATTCCGGGCGTTGTGCTTTCGGATTCCATTGGCCAAATTCATCACGGAAAGAGAAAATTCTTTCCTTGGCGCGTGCTTTTTCTTCATCACGACGGGCACCACCTATGCAGGCGTCAAATTTATGCTCAGCAATGGTTTCCAGCAAGGTCACGGCTTGTGCCGCATTGCGTGAATCCGTTGCCGGATTGCGCAGACGCACCGTACCACGGCGTATCGATTCTTCGACCGAACCAACGATCAGACGTTCACCCAGTTCGGCTACGCGCTTGTCGCGAAAGGCAATGACTTCTGGGAAGTTGTGGCCAGTGTCAATATGCACCAGCGGGAAAGGGAATTTACCCGGGCGGAAAGCCTTTTCTGCCAGACGCAGCAAGACGATAGAGTCTTTGCCACCGGAAAACAGCAGGGCAGGGTTGCTGCATTCGGCCGCGACTTCACGCATGATATGGATGGCTTCGGATTCCAGCCAATCCAGGTGGCGATTGCTCGCAGCATCAATAAAATGGTTTTCCACGACAGTATTCATGATTTTTCTTCTTCAGACAGCTTGTTTAATTCGGATCAGTTTGCCATCAACTACATGCAGGCCACATTCCTTGGAATCGGGGTTTTCCCACCACCATCGCCCAGCCCGTACATCTTCACCTGGCTGTATCGCGCGGGTGCAGGGTTCACAGCCTATCGACGGATATCCTTTATCGTGCAGAGGATTGTAAGGCACATTGTTGCTTCTGAGATAGTGCCAGACATCGTCTTCTGACCAATCCGCCAAAGGATTGAACTTTTGCAGGCCATGGCTGGCATCATCTTCTTGCACAGCCAGTTCGGTACGGGTAGCCGACTGCGCACGGCGCTGACCCGTGACCCAGGCCTTGTTGCCTGCGAGGGCGCGTTTCAGCGGTTCCACCTTGCGTATGCGGCAGCATTCCTTGCGCATTTCCACGCTGTCGTAAAAAGCATTCAGGCCATGCTGGCTGACATAATTTTCTACCGCAGCGGCATCAGGCTTGAACAGCGTTATTTCTGTGCCATAAATTTCTTTGACTTTATCCAGCATACCCAGGGTTTCTGCATGCAGGCGTCCGGTTTCCAGCGAGAAAATCGAGATATTCAGTTTCTTGCGCAAAATCAGATCAGTCAGCACCATATCCTCTGCTGCCAGACTGGAAGCAAATACGGCTGGTTGAAAGTCGTTGGCGATTCTTTCCAATATAGCCTGTGTTGCGGAAAGACGCTCCTGAAAATCACTCATGCTTCAGCTCCTGTGCGTTCAGCACGACGGAACAAAGGATTCTTTTCATCCCACGAGGTCTGGTATTTTTCAGAAAAATCGGTCAGGCCCTTGATGGCGTCATGGATATTCTTGTCTTCACGAGTGGCAAAAGCATTGAAGCCCACACGCTGCATGTAAAACAACTGGTCACGCAAGACATCGCCGATGGCGCGCAATTCACCAGTGAAGTTGAAGCGTGAGCGCAGGTTATAGGCGATGGAATAACCACGGCCATCTGCAAATTTTGGGAAGTCCACAGCAAGCAGGCTAAAGCGGCTGATGTCTTCTTTTAATTCTTTTGCCTGCTCATCGCTGCTGAACCACACAGCAATATCAGTACGGTTCAACAGGCTTTCGCGTTGCAGCAACCATACTTTCAGCGGGATGATGACTTTGCCTGCGGGTACGCTGATGGCATCCGGGGTTTCACTCTCTGTCAGGCGCAGTACTGTCCAGTCGTCGCTGACGATGGCTTTATCTTTAATAATTTCTCGCATGATGCACTTTCTTTATTTCAGTAGCTGACAGCAGTACCGGCGTCTTCACCATGATGTTCATTGGTACGTATCGGCGTTGCATACACAAATTCCTTGAATGGCGCGATGCCCAGGCGTTGTGCAGTATCGATGAAACGTTCGTTTTCGAGACGGTCACGCACATACACCTGAATGATGCGGTCTATCACTTCCGGCATTTGTCCGGCAGCGAAAGACGGGCCAATAATCTTGCCTATGGCCGAGCTATTGCCTTGTGCGCCACCGATGGATACCTGGTAAAACTCGCTACCGTCTTTGTCCACACCCAGAATGCCGATATTGCCGACATGGTGGTGACCGCAGGCATTGATACAGCCAGACATATTCAATTCGATGTCGCCGATATCATGCAGATAATCAAGATCGTTGAAGCGGTCCGTGATATCCAGTGCGATAGGAATGGATTTGGCATTCGCCAGTGCGCAAAAGTCACCGCCAGGGCAGCAGATCATGTCCGTCAGCAAACCGATATTCGGTGTCGCCAGGCCATGGGCCTTGGCTTCTTGCCAAACGGTAAACAGGTCTGCGACTTTGACATCAGCCAGTACCAGGTTTTGCTCATGCGTGACACGCAGTTCGCCAAAACTGTATTGGTCAGACAGATCGGCAATGAAATCCATTTGTTCAGAACTGGCATCTCCCGGCGGTACGCCTGGCTTCTTCAGTGACAAGACCACAGCCGCATAGCCAGCCACCTTATGTGGTTTGACATTGCGTTTGACCCAGTTGGCGAAGGATTTATTGTCTTGCAAATGCTGCTCATAAGCGGCATCTTGCGCAGGCAGGTTTTCATAGTCTGGCGTCGTGAAATAGCTGGCCACGCGTTTCAATTCAGCTTCTGTCAAAGTAGCCGGGCCATCCTTGATGTCTTGCCATTCTTCTTCTACCTGGCGACCAAATTCTTCAGCGCCGATCGCTTTCACCAGTATCTTGATACGTGCTTTGTAGATATTGTCGCGACGACCGTACTGGTTATAGATACGCAATATCGCTTCCAGGTAGGTCATGACATGCTTCCATGGCAGGAAATCACGTATCACGCTGCCCAGAATAGGGGTACGACCCATGCCGCCACCCACCATGACCTTGAAGCCGACTTCGCCAGCTTCGTTGTGCACCACAGTCAGGCCGATATCATGCACGGCAATGGCGGCGCGGTCTTCTTTGGCACCATTGATGGCGATCTTGAATTTACGCGGCAGATAGGCAAATTCCGGATGAAAGGTAGTCCATTGACGCAGGATTTCTGCATAGGCGCGCGGATCTATCACTTCATCCGCAGCCACACCGGCAAATTCATCCGAAGTGATATTGCGCATGCAGTTACCAGAGGTCTGGATGGCATGCATTTCTACCGATGCCAGTTCTTCCAGTATGTCTGGTGTATCTTCCAGGTTGATCCAGTTGTACTGGATATTCTGACGTGTCGTAAAGTGACCATAACCACGGTCATATTTGCGGGCAATATGGGCAAACTTGCGTACCTGATTCGACGACAGCATGCCGTAAGGCACCGCCACCCGTAACATATAGGCATGGCGCTGCATGTACAGACCGTTTTGCAGACGCAAAATACGGAATTCATCTTCGCTCAATTCATTCGAAAGCCGGCGGCTAACCTGGTCGCGGAATTGTGCAATACGTTCCTTGATGATTTGGTGATCGTGCTGGTCGTAACGATACATCTTTAATTACCCATAAAATGCGTGTGTAAGTACGCGATTGCAAACAGATTCAAAGGACAAGCTTGGCAGCAACCAGAGTCAGAGTGGTTGCCAGCAGGCCACGTAAAAATTTTTCAGGTACGGCACGGGCTGCCAGGGAGCCCAGTGTGATGCCCGGCAGGGAGCCGATCAGCAGGCTGCCCAGCAAGACCCAGTCTATAGAGCCCAGCCACCAGTGTCCAAAGGCGGCAATGGCGGTCAATGGTACTGCATAGGCAATATCAGTGCCGGCGATGTGCGCAGCAGACATGCGCGGATACAGCATGACCAGCAAGGTTGCGCCTATGGCACCGGCACCGATGGAAGAAATGGTGACCAGTGTTCCCAGCACTGCACCCGAGACAATAGTCGCAATGGCCAGGTTTTTGCCTTGTAATTGCTTTTCAGGATGATTATTCAGCCAGTTCAGCATCTTGCCCTTGAACAGCAGGGCAACCACGGTCAGCAGTACGGAAACAGCAATGGAATAGCGTATGAGCTGGCCAATTTCCTTGTCCAGTGCGCCAAAATGCTTGAGGAACAAGGTAGCAACGACCGCCGCAGGCAGCGCACCGTAGCACAGCAGGCGTACCACATTCCAGTCTACCGTACCACGCAGGCGATGGGTAAAGGTGCCCGTGGCCTTGGTGATCGAAGCAAAGGCGAGATCTGTGCCCACGGCGACTGTCGGCGAGACGCCAAACAGCAGGGTAAGCAGGGGCGTCATGAGCGAGCCGCCACCGACGCCGGTCAGGCCGACCAGGGTGCCAACAGCAAATCCCGAAAATATATAGGTTAAAGTCATATGGTCTCGCGCAAAGTAGGTGCATCGTAATGAATTCAGGCTTTATTCCAAACTACTTAGTATTCATTTGCTTATATACGTATTTGATATATACAAAATCACTGACCTGATATTGTCTTTAGTTTAATTCACGAACCCGGGATAAGTGATTTAAAAGCCAGGTTAAGCAGGAAAGTTTGTACTTTTGATGTGTTTTTATCTGAATGACCGAAGCCTGCCATTGCGTCTGATATGCCCCGCACATGTATGAAGAGATCGGGACTCCTTCAAGAATGAGCATAGATGTTGCTGCGTAGAAATGCCATCTAAATCAGACAACATTTTTAACAATTGTACTTATTGGTGCTACTGCTGAGTGTTGTTAAAAATTTTGCAATAGATCAAGTTTACAGATCTGTGCGCCTGAGCCAGGTTTGAATGAATGCTTGCTCAACGCCCGTTTAAGTGATCAAACGATGTCATTGGTTTTATGTGTGAAAATGCGGTGTTTGCGCGGCCCTCGGTAAGCCCGGGAATTTTTACGTATAATCTGCATGCCGAATAATTCGGCAGGTTGTACGTCTTCAGGGCGGGGTGCAATTCCCCACCGGCGGTAAATTTGCAGTTATTTCCTTTTATGTCATGGTGATAGCTGCCGACAAGCCCGCGAGCGCTTGCAGTCAAAGGCAGATTCAGGAAGTAGCTGGATTTGTTTGCAAGGTCAGCAGATCTGGTGTGATTCCAGGGCCGACGGTCATAGTCCGGATGAGAGAAGATGCGCCTTATGCAAAGCACCTATGGTCACCACCACGGGGGCTCGCGTCTGGCTATTCGTTTTTTACTCCCTGAAACGTCTTTTGCACATTTACTTTTGCCGGAGCGTTTCATTATGTTGAATACCATTAATACCCATCCTTCTTCCAGTTCTGCTGAACCGGAAATGCTTTTCCTTAGTCCATTTGAACAACGTCTGCCCAGGGCGCTGGAAGACCTGCGCAACGGTCGCCCGGTGTTACTCATGGATGACTTTGACCGCGAAAACGAGGCGGACCTTATCGTCGCCGCCGAAAAGATCACGCTTGAATCCATGGCCAGGCTGATACGTGATTGCAGCGGCATTGTCTGTTTATGCCTGACTGACGACAAGTTGCAGCAACTCGATCTGCCCCCCATGGTCAGCAATAATGAAAGTCGCTATGGCACGGCTTTTACCGTGTCGATAGAAGCCAGGCAGGGTGTGACCACAGGTGTTTCTGCTGCTGACCGTGTCACTACCATACTGACTGCCATCGCGCCGGATGCCAGGCCTGAACATCTGGCCCGGCCTGGCCATGTCTTCCCCCTGAGAGCGGCTCCTGGCGGTGTTCTCAGCCGGCGTGGACATACCGAGGGGTCAGTTGATCTGGCTCAGATGGCGGGCTTGTCCCCGGCCGCTGTCCTGTGCGAATTGATGAATCCCGATGGCAGCATGGCCAAGGGCGAACAGATCATCGAATATGCCGTCACCCATGACATGGTGGTGCTGACAATCGATGAACTGGCACGCTATCGGGAACAAACCGGGGTGTAAAATCAGGCAAACATAAATCATATGTTCATGTCAGGAGTGACGGTTGTGCATAGAAGCAGAAAAATGTGGTTGCTGGCCACTTTGTTGACCGTCACGTTGGTGCCTGCCGCGATGCGTGCCGAACCGGCAGCCTGGTATAAATGGCGCAGCAAACTAACTGCGCATGTAGTCTGTTCCCAAACCTCGCCTGGCGAGGGCTGGGAACAGTTAAGCACCGCTTACCGTGATGCACGCTGCGAAAAGCCAAAGAAAGATTGAGGGCACAGCTTTGCAATTCATCTGGTAAATTCTTCTGCAGTTCCTCTTGCACATCACTACTTCTTTGCATAAAGTTAATTCATCGGTAAATGGCATGCCTGCATCTTTACCATAAGCAAGAATTGACGCCGATTCTTCGTTCAACTCCACGATTCGCTTCTTCATAAGCCAAGGATAATCAATCACTCGGGCCGCACGCAAAATGCTATACAGGATTGCATATTTGCCGGCGAAGAATTGACTGCCCTGCAGCACTTTTCAGACGGCAGCCACATCATGAAACCAGGAAACGAAGGAGTTACCATGTTGAACGAACGTGAGGCAGAGAGCTGCTACCTCGGTCAGTTTATTCCCCTGCAATACCATCACAATATGCTGATGGATTTGAATCGTATGGACAACTTCAAGGCGGCCATACGACGCCAGGTTTTTGAAGGTGCCAAAGTGCTGGAACTGGGCGGTGGCACTGGTGTGCTGTCCTGGTTTGCTGCGCAGGCTGCATCCAAGGTCTATTGCGTCGAATTTAACCCGGACATGGTAGATGAAGCACGTCGTTTGTTGGCCATGAACCGCGATGGCGAAAAGGTTGAAGTCATCCATGCTGATGCCTTTGAATACCTGCCGCCAGAACCTGTGGATGTTGTCATCTGCGAGATGATACACGTGGCCATGCTGCGTGAAAAACAGGTGGAAGTCATCGAGAATTTTAAAAAGCGCTATGCGGCCAAATTTGGTGGTCCACTGCCAGTGTTCATTCCTGAAGCCATCGTCATGGCGGTGCAACCCTTACAGCAGACCTATGACTTTTCAGGTTACCAGGCACCGATCATTCAATTCCAGCAGGCAGGTGTATTTTCAGCCGATACCGTGGAACTGGCACAGCCAGCCTTGTATAGCATTATCGATTTTAATCAGGACAATGAGCTGCAAATTCGCTGGGAAGGCAATTTCACCATAGAACGCGCCGGCACCGTCAGCGCCTTGCGTTTTGTCACCAAGAACATCCTGGCAGTGTTGATGGAAACCTCATCCACCATAGACTGGTTGAATAATTACATGGCCTTGCCGGTAGCACAGCCGGTGGCGGTAAAAGAGGGCGATATTCTACAAGTCAGCTTCCAGTATCGCGCAGGTGGTTCTATTGCATCCTTGCAGAATTCCATGCGTGTAGAAGTCAAATCCAGCGCATCGGCCCGCGCCCGGCATTTGTCGCTGGCATATGGTTAAACAGGTCGGCAGGTACTGATTTCACAGATATAAAAGAGCCTGTACTTGTTCATTTTTACTTGAACAAATGCAGGCTTTTTTTTAGGGTGATCCTGGTGTATGCGTATTTATTCCTGAGAAATATCTTCATTGTCCCGGGGATGCGCCAAAGCCTGTTGTATCAGTTCTTCATCACTAATCGCAGGTATTTCATCAAGTTCTTCTGGTGTCGGTTGATCCGCTAATTCAAGTGCGTGTTCACCAAGAAATGCCAGGGGAGTTTGCGTGTTCTCTGGCGCATCAGTTGGACCGATTTCGTCATTTGTCTGGTGTTCCCCACGATCATCCAGATCATATTCATTGCTGACGCCTTCACATGCCAGGGCTTGCTGCAATAAATCATCATCTGATATCGGTGGAAGCTCAGCAAGTTCCTGACCAGTTAAGTCCTCACCATCTGAATTTTGAAAAACCGGCAGACTGGCATTTGTGACTGTATCTGACGGTGTTTTTGTTTTGCCAGACTTATCCAAATTTTTTAGATAAGCAGCAAAATCGCCATTGTCTGGAGCATCATTATTCATCATCTTTAGCGTCGTTTGGTAGTCCGGATCAGCGCATCAGCAGGTGAGCGCATCAGTTTTCATGATTCATGTCCATCATGCATGGGCATGGTATCTGCGCCAGACCTGATCAGGCCCATGTCACGCACGTTTTTCTGTACCGCGACAGCGGCAAACAGGCTCAGCAAAAATGCCATGGCGAAGAAGCCTTTTTCGCTCCAGTTCAGCGTTGCATTCCATAATCCTACGCTCAGCAATAAAATCGACAGGCCCAGAGACAGCCAGCACAAACCAAAATAAATGCCGGTGACCGGTATCCCTTCCAGCTTGTCGCGCACCGATTTTTGCAGCGACACGGCAGAAAACAAGCCATACATCAGTAGCGTGAAATAATAGCCTTTTTCGTTCAATTGCATGGCTGCATTCCAGACGCCAGCCAGGTAGGTGATGCCACCGATAAACAAGGCTGCCCATGATGCGCCGACAAAGGCACCGGTTGGTTGTTGAGGCTGAGGTTTCAAGTAGGGCTCCTTCATGGTGAATGAAATTCGTCAACAAGCTTGTACCGGATTCGCCAGATTTTTGCAATATGACAAGTCAGGCTAGTGCAAAATAAGATGCGTAACGATGAAAAAATCAGCAGCAATATATCTTTTTGCACGGTGATTTTAGGTTGCCCGATATATTTTTGGTATATGGACAAAACTATTTCCTTCGCGTATGGTCTCAAATCCTTAAGCTTGCGCTTATCCCTTATTTTCCGCATCTTACCTGGAGTCAAACAATGTCTTTACGTTTTGCTGTTCCACATGCCCGAAAATTACTGATTGCCCATCTGCTTGCCAGCCTCACGGCGGCGGGTCTTGCCCAGGCTGCGCCTGTTGCTGCCAAGGCTGCACCGCTTAAATCAAAACAGACGATGGCGGATTTAATCAAGGCTTCCAGTGCGACTGACTGGCGCCCTTTGAATCCAGACAATACCTTGTATATGGAACTGGAAAAAGGCCGTGTCGTGATTGAACTGGCGCCGGATTTTGCGCCCAATCATGCACAAAACATCAAGGCACTGGTGCGGGAGGGGTATTTTGATGGCCTGGCCATCGTGCGCTCACAAGAAAATTATGTCGCGCAATGGGCAGATCCGGATGAGAAGCGGGAAATAAAAACTGCCAAACGCAAACTGGATGGTGAATTTACGGTCAAATATGCATCCAGCCTGCCTTTTACACGTTTGCCTGATGTCGATGGTTTTGCTCCGCAAGTCGGACATGCTAATGGTTTTCCGGCCGGGCGTGATCCTAAAGCAGGTACTGCGTGGCTGACCCATTGTTATGCCAGCGTTGGTGTCGCACGTGGTACGGAATCGAATAGTGGTGATGGTACTTCCCTGTATGTTGTCACCGGCCATGCGCCAAGGCAGCTGGACAGAAACATCACTGTGGTGGGTCGTGTCATGCAGGGCATGGAATTATTGACGACGCTGCCGCGTGGCAAAGGTAATCTGGGCTTTTATGAAAAAGCGGAAGAGCGCACGCCTATCAAATCCATCAAGATTGCGGCTGATGTGCCCGAAGCAGAACGCAGCAAGCTGGAAATCATACGTACGGATACTGCGACCTTCAAATCCATCGTTGAAGCACAAAGAAATCGTGGCGGCGACTGGTATAAAGTACCGGCAGGCTATATCGATCTGTGTAATGTACCAGTACCGGTACGCGCACAGAAATAAGTTGTTTGCGGTGAGTTTGGCAGGTTAAAGAAGTAAACGAGAATGCAGGCACAGAAAAATTTCTGGCCTGCATTTTTACTTTTCCACAGTGAGATTGATCAGGCAGTCTGGTCAGGCGTGCCTGCCTGTTTTGCTTTGGTAGACAGGGTAGTGACGTCAATGCCGTTTCTCATTGCTTCCAGTCCTGGTGGTTCGGCATTAAACCAAAGCCAGCCGAGATCAGTAGCGCCATTGTTGAGGCTCCATTGCTTGAATTCGCCAGTGATATACACACTGACTATGCCCAGCGCAAGAACAGCAATCATGACGATGGCAGAAAAATACGCCATTTTGAACAGCGATGCGCCAGGAAAGGCGCTGTATGCAAATGTCATCAACAATCCCATAATGGCCAGGATGCAGACGGCAAGTTTGATGATGGTGATACGCAATTGGGACATCTCGGTTCTCCGGTAAAAGGATCAATAGGCGTTTGTTGCAATTGCAACTTCATTCTACGCCATATTTACCGGATGTGTCGAATCTGCCTGACAGTAGGCAACAACGGCCCAACTGCCCGGCAGAAAGTTGCTTTACCCTGGTATTATTTATTGCCCGGGATTTTGGAGTTCTTCATGGATCTGGTTGATTCCTGCAATCAGTTCATCATTGAGACTGATTTCGAGGGCATCAATGTTTTCTTTCAATTGGGCCAGATTGGTCGCGCCGATGATGGTGCTGGCGACGAACCAGCGTGAATAGCACCAGGCCAATGCCAACTGGCTGGGTGTCAGGCCGTTGGCACGTGCCAGTTCTGCATAACGTTTGCTGGCAGCAAACACGCTGGCACGCAGGTAGCGCGGGCTCCAGCTGGGTGGGAACAGGGTCAGGCGACCAGGAGCCTGGGCATTATCCGTATATTTGGCACTGAGTTGACCAAAGGCCAGCGGGCTATAGGCCAGCAAGCCGACTTTTTCACGGTAACAGGTTTCATCCAGACCCTGTTCAAAAGAACGGTTCACCAGGTTGTAGGCATTCTGTATGCTGGCGATGCGCGGTGCACCTTGCAGGTCGGCCTGTTTGACAAATTCGCTGACACCCCAGGCACTCTCGTTTGATACGCCAAAAGCACGAATCTTGCCTTCCTTCACCAGCGCATGCAAGACAGCCACGGTATCGGCAATGGCTGTGCACGGGCGTTCCAGTTCAGGATTGAACTGTTTTTGACCAAAGATGGGAACATTGCGGCTGGGCCAGTGCAATTGATACAGATCGATATAGTCAGTCTGCAAGCGTTGTAGGCTGGTTTCTACTGCTGCGCGCAGGTTTTTTTCATTCAGGTCTGTCTCACCATTACGCATCCAGTTCATGCCGCGCGACGGGCCGGCTGCCTTGGTCGCCAGTATGATGTCACTGCGCCTGCCGGATTTTTTCAGCCAGCTGCCTATGTATTGTTCTGTCCTGCCCTGGGTTTCGGCGCGTGGCATGACGGGATACATTTCAGCCGTATCGATAAAATTGATACCGCGTTCCAGCGCATAGTCCAGCTGTTCATGTGCCTGTGCTTCGGTATTCTGTTCGCCAAAGGTCATGGTGCCCAGGCAGATCGTGCTTACATTTAACTGGCTGTCGCCTAAAAGTACTTTTTTCATAGTTGCTTTTTATCTCAATTTATTTGTTTAGCCGTATAGCGTCGGCGCATTCCTTAACCAATGCCGGTCCTTGATAAATCAGGCCAGAATACAATTGAACCAGTGCCACACCCGCCTGCATTTTCGTCACCGCATCGGCGCCAGAGAAAATTCCGCCCACACCGATGATGGGCAATTCATTTCCCAGTTCTGCCTTCAGGGCACGTATGACGCGATTGGATGCTTCAAACACCGGTTTGCCCGACAGGCCGCCAGCTTCTTCTGCATGCGGCAAGCCTTGCACCGCGTCACGGGTAATCGTGGTGTTGGTGGCGATGACCCCATCGAGCTTGTGGCGCAGCAGGGCTTCGGCAATGGTCTTGATCTGTTCTGCATCAATATCCGGTGCAATTTTAAGTGCAACCGGCACATAGCGCTTGTGCTCGTCTGCCAGACGCAATTGGGCTTCCTTTAATTGTGACAGCAAGGCATCCAGCTCGCTGGCACCCTGCAATTGCCGCAGATTCTTGGTGTTGGGTGAAGAGATGTTCACCGTCACATAACTGGCATAAGGGTAGACCCTGGACAGACAATGCAGGTAATCGTCGGCTGCGCGTTCTATCGGCGTGTCAGCATTTTTACCTATGTTTAACCCCAATACGCCTTGCTTGTCCTGATAAAAGCGTGATGCCTGTACGTTGTTGACAAAGGCATCCACACCACTGTTATTGAAACCCATGCGGTTGATGATGGCTTCAGCCTGCGGCAGGCGAAACATGCGCGGCTTGGGATTGCCCGCCTGCGCCCGTGGCGTCACTGTGCCGATTTCAATGGAGCCAAAACCCAGCGCTGCCAGGCCATCAATGTAAGCGCCATCCTTATCCAGGCCAGCAGCCAGGCCGACAGGGTTGGGGAAACGTACGCCCATGACCGTGCGTGCGTCATCGGTGGGTTTGCTGCCCAGCAGGCCACCCAGGCCCAGTTTGCTGGCACGTTGCAGTGCGGGTAAGGTCAGGTGATGTGCATTTTCCGGGTCCATGGCAAACAGGGCAGGGCGGACCAGAGAATAAAGAAGTTTCGCGGACATGAAATTATGAGGGGAATAAAAGGTGAAAAAATAATGATGGTGAATGTGGCGGATGCACAGGCCTGCATCGGACGATCAATAACGCGTCAAACCTCGCGCAATGTCTGCCAGCGTCCCTGCATCAAGGCATCCAGTGGCCGGAAATTGGTTTTGTAAGCCATCTTGGGGCTGGCCGCAATCCAGTAACCCAGATACACATACGGCAGCTTCAACAGCCGGGTTTGCTCTATCTGCCACAGTACATTGTAGGTACCGTAAGATGCCGACATATCGTCCGGGTCATAAAAGGTGTAGACCGAAGACAGGCCATCAGTCAGTACGTCGATAATGCTGACCATGCGCAAGACCTGCTGCTCATCCCTGAACTCGACCAGGCGGGTATTCACACGGCTTTGCAGCAGGAATTGCGCATACTGGTCACGGCTGTCATGATCCATGCCACCACCGGCATGGCGTTCGCCCTGATAGCGCTGGTAGAGTTCATAATGTTCTTGCGCATAGCTGAGGCTGGTGACACGCGCAGTCAGCCCGGTATGTTTTTTCCAGGCGCGACGCTGGCTGCGGTTGGTTTCAAATTCCTGCACACGTATGCGTACCGGCGTGCACGCCTGGCAGGTATCGCAATGCGGCCTATAGATGAAAATGCCACTGCGCCGGAAACCACTTTTCACCAGTTCTGAATACGCATCCGCATTGATCAGATGGGCAGGCGTTGCTACCTGCGAGCGCGCCTGCAAGCCTTCCAGATAACTGCAAGGGTAGGGCGCTGTCGCATAAAACTGTATGCTGGCGAAAGGTAGCTCGTTTAGTTGGGTCACAGACTGATCTTGTTGGTGATGGTCCAATTGCTAATGGCTGGCAGGGCGGTGGCATGTTCCAGTCGGCGCAAAAACTCGCTGCGTGCAATCGGTTTTGCGCCCAGAGATGCCAGATGCCCTGTCTCTTGCTGGCAGTCTATCATTTTCACGTCATGTTCACGCAAGAAAAATACCAGATGGGTCAGCGCTATTTTGGATGCGTCGGTAACCCTGGCAAACATGGATTCACCATAGAACATGCGCCCTATGCAAACACCATACGCCCCGCCCACCAGTTCACCATCCAGCCACACCTCTGCCGAATGGGCATACCCCTGTTTGTGCAAATCACAATAACCCGCCACGATGCCTTCTGAAATCCAGGTGCCTTCCCTGTCTTTGCGTGGTGCTGCACAGGCGCGCATGACCTGTTCAAAGGCGGTATCAAAGCGTAGCTGCCAGCGGTCATCCTTGCTGACCTGGCGCAGGCGTTTTTTCAGACTGGCGGATACCTTAAAGTCTTGCACTTGTAACACCATGCGCGGGTCGGTAGACCACCAGAGTATTGGCTGCCCTTCAGAAAACCACGGGAAAATACCATTCCGGTAGGCATACAGCAGGCGGCTGGCCGATAAATCAGCGCCCGCTGCCAGCAAACCTGCGGCACCGTCTTTCTCTGTCAGCGCCGTGCTGGGGTGGGGGAAGGGGCTATCCGTTTCCAGCCAGGGGATCACGCTGCCATCCCATGGGTATGCACCAAAAAAACGCCATCTTTCGGTGCGCAGAAGTGCAAGAGAAAACCGCTCAAACTTAAATTCTTCATTAAATCAATCACTTATCAATTTGCACCAAATTGGAATGTATTTTGCTTTATCAGTGCACCACATCCATAAATCTGCACTTTTATTGGGAGACTTTTTGCATGACTGCACAAAATAGTAGCGCCGATGCATTGTTTATCTTGCTGGGCGCCATCATGATTCTAGCAATGCATGCTGGCTTTGCGTTTTTAGAATTAGGCACGGTACGCAAGAAAAACCAGGTCAATGCCCTGGTCAAGATACTTGTTGATTTTGCCGTATCCACCATTGCCTACTTCTTTGTGGGTTATACCGTCGCTTATGGCGTACAGTTTTATTCCGGTGCCGAGCTGCTGGTTGCCAAAAACGGTTTTGAACTGGTCAAATTCTTTTTCTTGCTGACCTTTGCCGCTGCCATACCTGCCATTATCTCAGGTGGTATTGCCGAACGGGCAAAATTCCATCCACAACTGATTGCTACCGCCTTGCTGGTCGGTATTTTGTATCCCTTCTTTGAAGGCATCGCCTGGAACCAGCGTTTCGGCATACAGGCCTGGCTGAAGGCTGCATTTTCTCAAGAATTTCATGATTTTGCCGGTTCTGTCGTTGTGCATGCCTTTGGTGGCTGGGTTGCCTTGCCCGCCGTCCTGCTGCTGGGCGCACGTCGTGGCCGGTATATGAAAAATGGCGCGATTGCCGCTCATCCGCCTTCCAGCATTCCTTTCCTGGCCCTGGGTGCATGGATACTGACGGTAGGCTGGTTCGGCTTCAACGTCATGAGTGCACAAACGCTGGACAAAATGAATGGCCTGGTTGCCATTAATTCCCTCATGGCCATGGTCGGCGGTACGCTGGTAGCGTTCTTGATGGGCAAGAATGACCCCGGCTTCGTCTATAACGGCCCGCTGGCTGGCCTGGTGGCGGTCTGTGCCGGTTCCGACCTTATGCATCCGCTGGGTGCACTTGTCACCGGTGGCATCGCTGGTGCCATCTTTGTCTGGATGTTTACCTGGACCCAGAATAAATGGAAGGTGGACGATGTTTTGGGTGTCTGGCCTCTGCATGGTCTGTGCGGTGCCTGGGGTGGTATCGCCGCCGGTATTTTCGGCATGAAGTCTTTGGGCGGTCTGGGTGGCGTCAGCTTCATGTCGCAACTGCTGGGCACCTTGATGGGTGTGGCGATTGCGTTTGCTGGCGGCTATGTCATCTATGCCAGTCTGAAGAAACTCATAGGCATACGCCTGGACCCGGAAGAAGAATTTGAAGGTGCAGATTTGTCTATCCACAAAATTTCATCCACTGCTGAACGCGAAACCAGTTGGTAAGAAACGACGAAAAAAATGGGCGATCAATTCATTCAATTCGCCCATTTCTTATTTCTGCCTGCCAATCTCAGGTTTGTTTATCCGCCGTGCCGCATCGGTTTGAAAATATCATGTGCATGCAATTCGTATTGCCCGCCCTGTTGTACCTGCGCCAGATTGGCAAAGAAAAACTTTAACGTATGTGTCGTGGTAGGGAAGGCGATGTCTTCCCATGGGATCTGTTCTTCAGAGAATAGCGCCACTTCCAGACTCTCCACGCCGGCCGCATAATTCAGGTCAAGCAGCGTGGCGCGATAAAACAGATGGACCTGATGTACATGTGGCACGTTCAGAATCGAAAACAGTTCATGCAATCTGATATTTGCACCGGCCTCTTCTTCAGTTTCACGCTGCGCCGCCTGTGACGTAGTCTCATTGTTTTCCATAAAGCCGGCAGGCAGCGTCCAGTAGCCCAGGCGCGGCTCAATTGCACGCTTGCACAGCAAGACCTTGGTCACGCCATCTTCTTCCCATACGGGAATAGACCCAACCACCATCTTCGGGTTTTGATAATGGATAGTGCCGCAAGCCGGACAGACAAAACGTTCACGGGTGTCATCGGCAGGAATTTGCAAGACGACTGGGGACGCACATTCAGAACAGAATTTCATGAGAAAAAGAGTGAAAATTGGCGAATCCTCAGAGTGTAACACCTGTCCGCCCAACTGCTGCAATAGTCCGAATCCCATAAAAGGATTGCGCAGAGCAGCAAAACAATGTATAGTTTCATTCTTCAGACGCGGGGTGGAGCAGTCTGGCAGCTCGTCGGGCTCATAACCCGAAGGTCGTAGGTTCAAATCCTGCCCCCGCAACCAAGTTTTAAGCCCTTGATCAGAAATGATCAAGGGCTTTTTGCTTTGCTACTGATGCTAAAAGCCTTTCGGCATTGTACATTTCAGTAATTTGGACTATTCAAGCAGTTGTAAATTTCACCAACATGTTTTTGAGGCATCTATTTAATCAAGACGGTTTTCGTTATTTTTAATGATTGCAAGTAAAGCCCTCGCCAATGCGCAAGTAACGCACGCGGAAAAGAAAAAGTGACAGCCACTTTATCAAGATATCTAAAGCTTCCCGCACATGGTCCATTAGCTGCCAGACATCCAATCAAAATAGGTCTCCCATCAACTGCTCTAAAATTCTCATCCATCGGAAGGTAGTAATAATTGCCTGCATGTTGACCACTTTGGTATGTAGCATATTCAAACAATCTTAAGTCTTCACGAACCACGGTTTTTGATGAATTCTTTTTTATATTAGCGATTTGATCTTGTTCCCACGCATCATTTTTTATGTCATTAGTCGCACCAAATTGCAACTGTAAAATTCCAATTATTTTTTTTGTCGATTGCACTTTTGATGAACTAAATTCCATGTCGTCTGTGATATCCAAACTTATGCTAGCGCTGTATGCATATCCTTTTCGAATTGATTGAGGATTTGGGCCATGTGTATTTGGTGTTTCGACAGATACTCGAAATTCTTCCGGAAAACGTAATTTCGCTTGATTCTTATTTTCATCTTTAATCAACACTATTTCGTTAACAGTTCTCCCGTCATTAACAATGCCATGCAACCTAAGATATTCACTTGTATTTGACATTACCGGTTTTTGTTCGCATCCTGCCATCAAAAGTACGGGTGCAAATAGGCAAAGAATCGATGAAGATAATCTTTTCATAGTTATCGGTGTTTCGTTAAAAACTGTTTCCATTCACTCACTGACAATTGCCTCGAATAGCTTCTGAATTTCATTTCCTGATTTTTTAAAGCGACAGTATTTTTTCAATTTATAGGTCGAGGTGGCATGTCGAGCACGGATGCAGTATTGTCCGAGAACTTATTGTGAATTAAGGGATTTTTTTAAAATTTGAAATTTTTCCACGCTACCGACACGGTCAACCGGCAAAAGTGTTTGGATGCAAAAGTTTAAGTTTGTGGTCAATGATTGACGTAATTCATTTGAGAAATGATATTTCTCCTTAATTCGCATGTCGATGAATCTCGGTACATATACATGGCTACATTTTTTCAAATTAGATGTATATCTTTCAGCGAGATCCAGGTCTACAGGGTGACAATTTGCTGAGCCCATATAGAAATTAAATAGCTGCTCTTCGATTTCAGAATTTGATTTTAAATTCTGAAGTAGCCATGCCTCCACTTTCGGTGTCGAAAACCCTTGCATTCCATTTCCACATTTTTCAATAGCCGTACCTAGAGAACTTATTTCTCCTTGAGCTGCGGCTATTGCCAACCATGTATTGGCTACACTGTACCTTTCGTTCATTCCTTCACGAATATACATTACGACCATTGCGTGGATATCTGCGTATTCTCACCAAAAAAGCCACCTTTTCGCACCTAAAATTAGCCATAGATTGGCATTTTAAGGTAGCCACATTTTGGTATGTCAAAGCCGCCACCAATTCTCAAAGGAACGTAGCCGCCAATTCTCATGTAGGTAGCCAGGGCATTTATAATGCCTTTGATGTTAAACAAAAAAAAGGACCCGAAGGTCCTTTTTGCATGCGATCGAAAACTATTTCTGCGCAGATTTTTTTTCCTTAACCGTTTTTCCTCGCATAGTTTCGCCTCGTAGTTTTACATACTGCGAACTGTGAACAAGTCGGTCTAGAATGGCATCAGCAATTGTTTTATTGCCAATGTAATCATGCCAAAGCTCCAACGGAATTTGGCTAGTGATGATAGTCGACCGAGATCCAACTCTGGAATCGACCAATTCCATAAGATCACCTTGTGATTGGTCGGGAACCGGTGCAAGTCCCCAGTCGTCGATAATGAGTAAATCATACTTGGCTAATTGATTGAGTCGCTTCACAAATGTTCCTGTAGCGCGCGCTGCAAATAGGTCGTCTAGCAATAAAGGCAAGCGTACAAAATATACACTCATTCCCTGACGGCAAACTTGATTTCCAAGCGCGCAAGACAACCATGATTTTCCAGTGCCAGTTGGACCCGCAAAGATTACGTTTATGTTCTGCCGAACCCAATCCCCATTTGACAAACTCAGCATAAGAGGTTTATCTAAATTTCTAGGTTGCGCATAGTCGATGTCCTCAACACATGCGCTCGTGTGTTTTAATTTTGCATTTCTTAGCAGTGCAGTAAGCCGCTTGTTGCTGCGGTAGGTGGTTTCATAATCCACCAAACCTCCAATGCGGTCTTCGAAACTCAAATTTCGAGCACTTGGATTTGGAAGTTGACGCTCGAGTTCTTCTGCCATTCCAAAGAGCTTTAACTCTTTTAATTTTTCCAGCGTTTGATTGATTAGCATTATTCGCTTTCTAGGCTTAGAATATTTTTATAGTAATTTTGACCGCGCAGATTTTCATGGTCTGTCGCCGTTGTCATGGATTTTGACTCATTCACCGGATTGGATTCGTCAATTTTGCTATCAAGGTTTCGAGACAAGATTGTTTTGATCCCATCGGTGGACATTGCGCCGCATGCTAAGGCATATCTGCAAGCTGCGTTGAGTCTGACATTGCCATATTCAAGTGCGATTTTTTTAAAAGCCCCTTGCACACGATAACCAACGTTTCTGTTGTTGACTTTTAGAAGTTGATGACGCATGAATTGCTCAACATGTTCTCCAAGTCCTGCGGCCCATTTGAGACAATCTTCAACGTTCCAGCCATCGAAAATTTTATGTTGAGGTGGTTGATGATTCCTATCGGTTGTTTTCCCTCCCTTTATTTGTGACTTGTCGTGACTTGCGATTCGTTTGCCTTTGTAAATAATTTCAATTTTTTTTTCGGTCGCCCTGATCGACATTTCTAAGTTTCGATAGGTATATGGCACACTGTAATAATGGTCATTGCAATTGACGTGATAATCCTCGCCAGCCCTGGAGATGGTCCAAATTGCGAATTCGTATTTGCTATCTGGCAGGCTTCGCAACGTTGGCTTTTCGATTTCCTGCCAGTTAGAATACCGCGACCCTGGAAGCTGTTTAAATGGACGATGATTCATGTCTTCTAGCAACAGTGCAATTTCTGCATTGAGCTCTTCGAGCGAAAAAAACACTCTTTTTCGAAGCACAAACAAAATCCATCGCGTAATTATTTGCACCGTTAGCTCTACTCCGCCTTTGTCACGCGGCTTATAGGCTCGCGCAGCCAATGGGTGAATGTGATAGTGCCTACAAAGCGCCTTGTAAGATTCATTAATCAGGGGCGTGTATAAGCTGGTCTTGATAACAGCAGATTTCAGATTGTCATGAATAACTAGCTCGGGAGTGCCGGCGAAATATTCAAACATTCGCACATGAGACCCGAGCCAATCTTCAAGGCGCTGGGATTCTGATGCTTCGCAAAAAGTGTAATTTGAGGAACCTAACATCCCGACAAATATCTGCACATTCCGCGTAACACCAGTTTTCGGGTTGGTAATTTTCATGGTTTGCCCTGCATAATCAACCATGCATATTTCGCCGGCGATTCTGGTTCTACGAAGACTTAATTTGAGCGTTTTTTTATACTGTTTGTACTGCCTGCAAAAAGCACTATAAGAAATAAGATGACTTTTATTTTGATCAGTCACTAACTCCCGGTACATTTGAGAACGTGTAAAACCCTTTTTCTTCGATTCAACATGGACAAGCGCGTATTCAATTTCCGGATCAGGGCGGTTATTTTTATTCGCGCTCTTTGGAAATAAATTTAATTTCAGTTGATCGTCATAAAGATCGATTGGCAGCGGCCAGGGTAGTTGCGCGAGTTGAAATCTCGTTAGGTAATCGGCTACGGTTTTTCGCGCAACATTGCATATGACGGCAGTGACGCGCTGAGATTTTTTTTGATCAAGGAGGCAATGCAAGACGTCACGTATTTTTTGCATCTATATCCTCTTTTTGTATCTTATGTCTGCCTGTTGCCAGCAATCGTTGGCAAGTATGTTTTTTCACAAAAAATCCTTTGCATAGATTAATTTTTGAGGGCGCGACCCCTCCCAGACATGAAGTCCAGTTTAAGAAATTTTTGGGGACGTAGAAAGGCAGGCTCACACACCGCTTGACAGCTCAGCATGTAAGTTGTAGAGTGAGATCAAAACCCGTCAAAGTTTTTGAAGTCCCACTGAAAACCCCAGTTCGCCAACTGGGGTTTTCTTTTTAGCCTCTCAGTTTTTCAAGTTATGAGGCTGGCATTTTTTTATCCTTCCAATTTTTACACGCGTTTATCAAAATCTGCTCTATTGCCACCAAGTCTTCATCTCCTAGTTTTGTTATATTTGCTGCAACTTGATTGATGGTCTTAAGATGCGTCATGCCCACGTCAACGGGCATCTTTATTGTTCTTTGAGAGTCCTGTGCATATAAAATAAATTGTGCCGCTTCGTTCTCTGTCATTGAGAGTGCATCAGTCAATTTCTTTAGAAAAATATAATCTGCAGGTGTGCTAATTCCCTGTTCGATTCGCCAAAGGTATGGGGCGGTGCAATGGGCGAGCTTCGCCATCTCGCGCAAGGAAAGCTTGGCTTCGAGTCTTTTTCTTTTTAATTCTGTGCCTACTTTTGTTTGCATATGAAGGAGTAAATGTATTTAGGCAACATCATGCACTAAATCAGCGGTTACTTCAACTGGTTACATTAAAATATCTTTTAAAATCAAATACTTAGGAATAAGAAAAAAAATTTAATTTTCTTTGCGAAATCATTGAATTCCCACATTTTCTAATCAAATTTTCGTTTTCACTCAAGATTGTCGTATGGATTCATGGCATTCGCAGCAATGTCACGTAACGGTTCATAGCGTCGAAAAATAATGTGTTAGATACCAGGTCGTCTGGCGATCTCACGAAATGGAACCTGGTCACGAATGTGCCAGTATCGAATAAGACCCAGTAATGCCACGTCCTACCCATCAAGATAAGTAGTATGGTGAGCTAAACGTGATTCAATTTTCAGTGCAAATCAACAACCTATCGACCAGCTTTGAATTGTTGAATCACGAACTGTAGTCGTCGCAGTAGATCATCATAGGTTATAACGTCAATGATATTCTTATTCTGCCTACGGAAAATTTCGAAATCACGTCGCTGCGCATCAGTCAGTTCGTGATCCCGCCCCATAATGATAATGCCGCACGGGTTAGTAATCTTGATCCGCAATCCAAGTGGCAACCTGTCTGCGTACTTTTTCGTCAGATAATTTTCGCCAGCCATTCCCCACCGACAAAGATGGAAGATATATTTCTCTACCTGCATTATCGAACCGGTGAGTTCTCGAAGCGGAATATGATTTCCTCTATAATGTGCGTCTGTCATCACACATTTTCTGAGTGGCTTCTTAATCTCAATGACATCTATGTTACCCGTCGCGTCAACAAGCATTATGTCTAATTGTTTGTCGGTATTGTTTCCTGGATCGTTGAGTGGCACCGACTTAAACGCCGCGATGTATTTTGAGTTTAAAAGGCGTACTATATCTAATATTTGTTTTTGCCAAACGTGTTCGGAATAACCGTCTTCGGATTCAAGCATGTCTTGCAATTGGGAATATAAAAACTCAAACTTGGCGACTTCCGCCTCACGAAATCGTCGAATGTAATTCTTTGGCTGCGTCTTTATGCGTTTCTCCAAATAGTTACTAAGCATTAGCTCGGCGTCTACCGACGCATCGGTGTACTGACGGAGCACTGCGCTAACCCTAGCGGCGACGTAACGCTTTAGCTCATAGCCAGTCGGGAACTGCTGGACGAGCCGTTCGTACTCTGCGACGGGAATAGCATCAGGAGCCTCCCCACCAATAACGATGCGACTGGGCATTAGTTTTGCGGCGACACGGAGGATAGAGGTTTGCGCCTCGGTGCTAAACCATTTCCACGTTGGCTCTGCACTGCACGCGATCAATATGGGTATCTCAATGTCTAGGATATCGGAGTCAAATACGAAATAATTATCGACGGCAGTGGCAACCGTAAATCGCATTACGTAGTCATCCATTAAAGATGGATGGTCATCGTCGACCTGAGACCTTGCATTGAGTTCATCCAGATAGGCTTGCGCAAAATTTGCTCTGGTCAAATGATACGTGCCCTTGATGAACAGCTCTTCTCCACGATTGAACTTACTGTGGACCCAGGAGTCATCATCCCTAGGACGATATAACAAATGAAGCTCATCTCCCGAAGCTTCAAATTCGACAGCCAATTTAGTCATATCGATCAATTAGTTTAGTAAAGGTCTGCACTCGCAAACCGAAATAAGAATGACAGTTTGTTGCGGCCGAACCCGGTCAATGCCATGCAGCTTGAAACCTTGTTCAACTATAAGTTACACACTGTCACGCCAAGTGCTGTCGCCGTTTACTTACTTTTTCAAGTGGTTGCTCATTCCTTCTTTGCTCTCTCTTCATAGAAGATGGCATCCAGCATAGCCGCACGAGCATGCCAAGCCTTTCGCTCCAGGAGGCCTGAAGGCTCAGGTGACTGCCACCACGGCGACTGCATGAGACGAACAATCACTTCTTCCCAATATTGCTCATAGTTAAGCTTGTCGGTCCTTGTTATTCCTACGTCTGCAGCAAGCTTTCGCATGTTTTGGGCATCCACACACAAAAATACATCAGGACGCTTCATGGCAAGGAGCCTGGTCGCCGTTGCAAGACCATCCTTCCCGTTTGGATACGCCTTCAGGTACCGCTCAATATAGGCGTCATAGTGCCTTCTGCCGATGTCCCCCTTAAGCGGAATCTCATCAAGTGCAAGTGAATAAGCTTCGTTCCCAGAATTGATCAGCCCAGCGAAAGTTCCGGCCCCTTTCATGCTGCCAAACCATGGCCAGTTCTTAATTACCGTCACCTTACTTGGAAGCCCTGCAATCCCTTTTCGTACTGCAAGATCCATGTCATTGAAATGGTCGTAGGTCTGGAAATATTCCCGAATCTCTTCAATGAATGAAAGCCGCTCCTTGAATCCGTGATATCGATCCTTTTTGACTTCTGCTAGGTAGTCTTGCCAGCCCATCGACATCACTTGGGAATGGACTGCTGGTTTAGTAGTGGCTTTATCTCCGTAGATGTCAGCCACTTTTTTCAGTTCAAGTGTTTTAAGGCTCCACAACTTTCGATAACTATCAGCTTCATTTTGATCGATTGTCTGAGCGCAACTCCAATATTGATCAATGACCTCAGCTATATCCTGCTTCAAATTGGTACTGCCGTCACGGCTGGTAATCAGAACCGATAGCTCTGAATTTTTCGTCAAAGCACCGACAGTAAGGTTCGGACTTCCAATGACAACTTCCCATCCGTCGTTGCTCCAGAAGAGATAGACCTTAGGGTGAAATACTCCATTAGGTTGAAGCTTAAATTTTACCTTTGACGACCCCACGAACTGATCAAGAACGTCGGGGTGTGTTTGGTAGAAATGCGTGCCAATGACGGCTTGAACAATTTGATCCTTATGCATCACCAATGATTTAAAGACTTCAGTGTCAGAGGAGGCCCATGCAGTGGCAATGGAGATGCAAGGATATTCTTCTACAAGCCGTTTCAGTTGTTGCCTTAGTATCGCGTTGGTACTGATAAGTTTCATCTAATTCTCATATCTAGCAAGTCAAGTAATACAGCCGTTGCATGGTCATGGTCCGTCATTCTGATTTTGCTGTCAGATTAAGTTTGACCCAATGCATTTTATTAATAATGATTTTCCCATCGAATAGCAGGACGCTTCCTCTACTTTCCATCTCAATAATCTCTAAGTATCTTGGTCACTTTGGATTCAACCCATGTACCAAATTCAGTTACGTGTCGCAGAACACCTACAATTTCCAAAAGCAAAAATACAAGAATTGCTGCCCCAACAAAATACTTGGTTAATCCATCTGGCAAATGGTGTCCACGAAATATTTCTATGGCTCCCAATAGCACAAGAATTGTTGGTACGGCAGTTACAAGATGTCGAATGATTCGCGCCCAAAATCGTACCTTTCGTTCTTTTCTAAACTCACTTTCTCTTCTAAGCTCGTCCGCTGCGTGCTCAGCAGTGTCGGCACGTTGAATCACTTCTTTCATTTGTAGAAGCAACAATTCTTTTTCTTTGTCATGAACTGCACTTTGTTCATCGATAAGTTTTTCTGCGCTCTCTCTATAGGTTGCACTAACTCGTTCGACAATCTCATTCAATGTGGAAGCATCGATTTCGTCTGATCCTTCGTTTTGCAATTCGGCATCCCTGAGCAATTTGTCCGATAATGTTGAAATAACGAGTGATGTCGCTTCGTCTGTCGTTATCCGCTTTTCATCTTGTAGGACTTTCAAATGCTTTAAAAATCTATCCCAGGTTGATTGGGATGGACGCATTGTTGCGGCACACAAGCTGATAAGCTCCCGCAATTTGAAATCCACATTTAGGTTTGGTCTCTTTAGCCATGCTATATTTGCTAGCGCACGAATATGAGCAATTGGCTCGATTCCCGATTCGTGTTCATCATCCTGCCACCAGGCAGAACCATTTTTTATAACAAGAGGGGATGTCGTCGCAAAAATTGCGTTGGTTTCCTCGATCCGCATGGACCTTTTTCCTTTACGTAGAATCAGTACGCCTGCGACACAATCCACGTCATGTACGACTCTAGGCTCTTGCTCGTCTTGACGAATTTGGTTTGCAAATCTGAGGGCCAAAGCTGATTCGTTGTATGTATATGCTGGAACACGTGAAGGAAGTGTGCGAATGCGAAGGCCGATGGATTTGATATCAGTTTCAAGAAGTGCTGCCATCTGTACGACGTCGCCTGGGGTGTAGCGTTTTGTGAGAAAATGACGTGCCATTGGCACTTGTTTTAATGAGGATCGCCCATTCTGCGTGGCGAGCTTCTCTTGATACATTGCCAGGATTCTGTGTATTTCTTCAATGGTTTTGTCAAACACAATGCATTCTGCGCCAACAGTTTTGAGGACGTCTATTGTTTCTCGCATAAGAATATTTGCTGCGTCCCCTTCATAGCCAATTGCTTGACGAACCAAGGTGCTGTCGAAAACTACAGTCAAATTCTTAAACGTTTTTTGATTCGGGTTAACGTTATTGCTAAATGCAGCATGATATAGAACTAGACCTTCAAGCATTCTCTTCAATACTATCGAGAGCGCCAAATCATTGGCAACTATTGTTGACACGAATTCAGCGACAATGCCAGCTAAAATGTCATCCTTATGGGTAAAGTTATTTGGTTGGATTGGTTCGTTCAGCAGCAAACTAACATGGGCACGTTTGATAAAGTCAATTAGTGCGTCTAGAGCAGCATCGGTATTCTCAAGTACTAATCCACGAAGAGCTGCATGCTTCAGTAGCTGTTCAGCTAATCGGTTCTGTTCAATGCTTATCGCTGCCTTATCGCTTACGATATTCTCGGCTGAATTATATTCCGTGCTTGTCTTCCAATATCTCCCTGACTCGCGTCTTAAATTTCCTTTGGATATAGCTCTTCGTAACAAGGAAGTTATTGTTTGTTGCGGCACTTTGATTCCATGCTCTTTCAATATTAAATCTTGTACATCAGCAACAGAGAAGTGATCTGATTTAATTTTAGGCAGAACGTCCATTGCAAGTGGCATGAACATTCCTAGATGGTCACTGCCTGCATCAATTTGTGCCTTTAACAAAGCTATTGTGGAAAGCCCTGAAGAGTTAACGTTCTGTACGATTTCGATCAAGATGCATCCCCTTTTTTTAAATCACAAAAATAGAAATAAAGATCCGATTAATCAATATGATAGTGACCAGTGACAGGCTCATTCAGAAATCGATCCGCTTCGGCCAAGTCACCGCAAACTCGAACCCTATATCCCTGATTTTGAAAAGTGGCTGCAATGCTGCGCACGCAGAACCTCTTTCCGACGCGTGGAGCACCAGTGATCAGAATCGCACACTGACGAGAAAACTGAGCAAGCAATGGATTGGGTTGTAACTAATTGAATAATATCTTGTTATTTTTTTACATAAATTACATATAAAGCTAGATATTTAAATAATTGTTAAATAGTTGCAAAAATGATCCGTTAACTTGGCATAGCGGAAAATCTCCCTCCAACCGCCTCCATTTCCAAGAAATCAACAATCGGAAATGAAGATGACATTTAATTTTTTTTTTTGCATATACTGTACATTCATTCAGTATTTAGCTAATTCAAAAATTATTTCGTCTGCAACAAAATCATGATTGCCCAGTCACTAATCCCGCCAAATCTATCCAGCGTGCTAGGCAAAATGCCACACGCCATCTGGCGTGCGAGCGAGATGGCTGTCTATAAAGCATCAACGCTTTCCTCTGGCTTCAAAGCTTTGGATACAGAGTTGCCAAACGATGGTTGGCCACGCTCTTCTTTGATTGAGCTATTAGTCCAGCAAGCAGGCATAGGCGAAATGCAGCTCTTGAAGCCAGCTCTGGCAACGATCGCCAGGTCACAGCGCATCGCCCTTATCCAGCCGCCCCATGCCCCCAATGGCCTGACATGTCAAAATTGGAATTTATCCGCCGAGCGGCTCATGTGGCTCAAAGCCAAAACCACCGCCGATGCCCTTTGGACAACCGAGCAAATTTTGAAAAATGGTAGCTGTGGTGCAGTACTGCTGTGGCAAACGAATATCCGCGCTGAAGCCTTGCGTCGATTGAACCTGGCAGCACAGACGACCGACACTTATTTCTTTCTCATGCGCCCAATATCAGCGCAAAGAGATACTTCTCCGGCACCACTTCGTTTAGCCCTCCGACCGGCGCGAGCGGGTATCAATGTGGAAATCGTCAAGCGGCAAGGACCACATTCAGACCTTATCCATTTCATTAACCTGCATGACATGCCTGTCAGTCGCCACAACAACTCAACGGAACACGATCATGCGCATGTGGATTTGCCTGCACCTGCGATACTTGCCACTGGCAGCAATCAGACCATCCTGGTCTGAGCCTGGCCCCTATGTTTTGATGGAGCAAGACCGTGCCCTGACCGCTACCCGGGAAGCAGCAGTTGCTGCAGCCGTACCCGACGCAGTCATGATTGATCGTGATCTGCACAAGGAAGACATTGCCTTTAACACCATCGCGATGGCGCTATTGCGGTTTGCACCTGAAGTTACCTACGCTGATGATTTCTGCGTCCTCATGACGTTACTGCCAGTCTGAGTCTGTTCCGTGACCCACGAGCTATTTGCAGACAGATCAAGAAATGTATTCGAATGCTGGGATTTACCGCCACGATGGGCACCGCACCAACAGCCATGGCAGCCTGGCTTTTATCAAGGTTCCCGACCAGCAGAAAGTATCCACAAGCAAGACGAGTTATCTAGCTTGACACGATGACAAGATCGCTGGATCGTTACCCGCAACCAGTTGTGAGGCTTCCGCTCGACATCAATGCCTACTATCGGGCATGGGCAGACGTGTTCTGATTGTCAGCAAATCAGATTCTTGAACAAATCTTGCGTGGCTACTATGAAACAGAGGAATTGGCTCACTCGGATCAAAATTGTACTTAAGGGAAAACTCGAATTTATCGGTCTCCCAGCAAATACTGGAACCCCAAGTATTTGATTTTATTGAAATTTCGTATTCGCGGGAACGTCGAAATCTAATACACCTACGTTTTCATAGACAAATTTGCATTGTACGGAGCATAATACTTCCTAAACACGGGAGGCATATGACTACATACATCGCTTTCGACAACCCTGACGGGTCACGTACGCTCGTTGAAGTCGCCGCAGAAGAAGCGGCCATCGGTTTCGGCGCGCCCGTGCGAGCAGGGTTGATAGACCGCGCAGGGGATGCTGTTCGTGCGGCGAGTGTTTCCTTGCAAGACGCTCTGGCCGCGGCGATCCGCAATAACGCCCAAGCACTGCACCGGGGTGTTCAGGAAATTTCGCCGCCGCCCACAGAAGTCGAGATTACTTTCGCTTTGAAAGCTACCGGCGAACTCGGGAACGTTGCAGTAGGCAAGGCCGGCGCCGAGGCGAACTACACTTTGAAGCTGGTTTGGAAGCCCTCCGCCGTCAAACCACCAGGAGTCTAGATGTTTGAATTCCAGAACTATTCCGATTTGCGAATTCGACGATTGATCTCTTTGTATTCCGCTCGTGAAGTTCTTCCCGCGCCAGTCGGTCTAGCTTTCTTGCTAACCGGCTGCCGCAGCCTGTCTTAGCTAGGTTACTACAATGTACCGCGATCTGCATACCTCAGTTGTACGAGTGCTAGCAAGCAACGGTAGTACGGCGGGAACGGCGTTTTTTTGCCTGCCAAAAGGGTATCTGGTGACATGCAGTCACGTGCTTGACGTCCTGGCCGATAGTGACCAGCTAGTCGAATTGCGGTTTTCACCCGAGGTCAACGTGGAAACGGTTTGCTTGAAGGCAACGGTGTGCTGGCAATGGAGTTCCACGTCAAAGCAAGACGACATAACAATCCTTCAGTTGGTGGATGACATACCTGCGCGTGCGGCACCGCTCTCGTTCGGTGCAGGCAAGCCGCGCCTGGGTGCGCTCGTGGATGCATGGGGCTACCCTGCTCACAATCCAGAATTCGGCATGCCCGGCCAAGCCGAGTTTGTGGGCATGACACGAGAGCTAACCACTGGTGCGGAGGTGTATGTAGTGCGTGGCGACAGTATCGCCCGCGGGTTTAGCGGTGGCCCGTGTGTGCTGCGTGAGACCGGGGAGGTTCTGGGGGTTGTCACGGCCTTGACTACAGCGGACCGGGAAGGGCGTTGGCCCCTAGGATGCTTCGTTACGCCAGCGGAATCCGTGCTTCGACTCTGCCCAGTCCTTACAGTGGGAACGCCGCCCGCAGTACAGGCGCTCCTCCAACCTTGGGAGGAATGTTGGGAGCCGTTTCAGAAGTACATTGGATCTTCTGAGTTCGGGAGTGCCTTGGATGTCGACTACAAATTTCCGTTGATTGAAGAATTGTCGGACACCGCTCCTTGCTCAGTAGAGCCGGTTGAACTCTTGAGGCAGCAGTTGGCTTCGCACGAGCCAAAGTTGATGATCATTGTGGGTGCACCTGGTACTGGCAAATCGCGCCTGTTAGCGGAATTGGCTCGTGCGGTCAGTTATGCGGACCGTGACTCGGCGTTACCGCAACAACTGGTTCCCATCCTGGTTACGGCGCGCTCTTATGCTGCAGCGCGTGGTAATTCGCCAGCAGAACACTTTGCAGAGAGCTTGCGACTCGACGGAGCGGTAGCCACCATTAAGGCCTTGGACGCTCAGGCCGTCGAAACGCTGTTTCTAGACGGACGCTACCGTTGCTTGGTCATGATCGATGGCGCCGATGAAGTTTCGAGTCCAACGGGCCGCAAGCAGTTTTTCAAGAAAGTAGCCGCCGATGCGCGGGCACTTCTACATGAAGGCCATCTGGTCGCACTGTCCACGCGTCCACTGTATGACACAAAGAGCGACCTGCTGGATGGCCTCTGTACCGTTTATAGACTACCGTTTTTTGACCAGGGGGACTCGGCTCGCCTCGCCGATAGCACGCTGGGTTCTCTTTCCGAGGAGTTTCAATCCACAGCTACATTAACGGGACTTATCGCCAGCCTGGACACACCTTTACTGTTGAACCTGGCAATGGCGTTATTCTTGCGGCGCCCCACAAAGTTTCCCGCGACGATTATCGGCATCTATAATCAATTCCTCGAGTTGATGCGGGAGGGTTGGAAGGACGCGCCTGCGCCATCGGCTGATATTGTGGAAGTTCTTGGGAGTGCCGCTCTTGGGTCTTTAACTCCCAGCGACAGCGGTGGTCATGTCGAAGAGTGGCTCAACGAGATCGACCATGCAATCCAGGATGCATTCCGTACTGTGCGCGAAGAATCACGCCTCGGTGTCGACGACACACTTTGCAAAGCGCAGGCCGTAATCAATTTCGGATTGCAATCCTCCGGACTTATGTACCGACAAGCGGATGCGATCCATTGGTCACACCTACTTCTGCGAGATTACCTCGCTGCGATGCGCTTGAGCGCGATCGTGAGGACGGACGAGCAGTGGGTGCAACACTTTCTGAATACGCAACACGGCGATTCCCTCAGACGTGAGAGTCTAATCCTATTTTTGGTAAATGAGTCTATTACAGGATGCGCTGAGAGACTACTGCGAACCACTCGCGACGAGTGGAATGGATTCCCGCTTTCGCTGTTGTTGTTTATCAAGGACTGTTTGCACCGCGGTGCCATTTTCAGTTCCGACTTTCTCGATCAGCTGTTCTGCGCATTTGAAGAACTCGCGTTGGAAGATCAGCACAGCTTTGGTAGTTGTAGATCATTGTTTTCCGGCGACTATGGCGTCTTCTCGCACCTGTTGGCATTGCAGCGAATTGCGCAAGCCCAGTCCGCCATACTGAGAGCAGTAGACCGCGCCGGGCGCGACTGCATGATGTCTGAGTGGCCTGAATCGAGCCGTTCAAGAACATTCACACCAAAGATTCTTTACGCAGGTCCGTTGGCGACCATGCGTGCTATCTTTCCCCGTGATGAGAATTAGCCCAGGAGGACACATGTACTTGTCAAAGCTTTCAGTCTTGCACCCCAGCGAAACGAAAAACCTACGGAGTTTCCTGGACGAGCACCCGAGTGGCGATTTACTCGTCGTCATCAACTCAACTTCCCAGGAGGGAGAATACGCATGGCTATCACGTCGAGGCAGCAAAACACAAGAGGGCTGCGGAGCTATCAACGAATCAACCAAAACCGGTGTTGAAGTAGCGAGTCATAGCACCAGAGTCTTCCACGGAGACCGTCTCGCCTTTGTACGGTTGTTAGACCAACTTGCCGATCGGGAGCGCGCAGGTTGGAGCCGTTCGACCTTCGCAAGCGATTGCAGGTTGTCTGCAGCAGATGGACTGCATGATGAGCAGGCATGGTGCGAGACCGCCTTTGAGCACGATGGCAGGCCAAGCGAACATACGGCGTACGTCGTACAAGTGCTCGGCAGCCAAAATTACTTTGCCTACTTCAACTTCAAATGGGTCGGAGAAGACTCAAGTTCAGTTAAGAGTTGCCATGATCTCAAGACGTGGGCAAGTGCATATGTGCCGCGAATGTATGGCGAGCGCGATGTTGAACGCTGGGTCTTTCTGTGCAAGGAAGACCTCGAGACGTTTAGCCGTGTTGCGGTAGACTATCGCCGCGCATTCACATTGATGGACTACTCGTTTGAGGTTTTTCGGGCAGGAGGTAGTCCAAAACGGGACCCGACGCTTCATCCGGGAGTCGGCAGCGCTGCTGGCACCGGTCTTCGTGCAATCTTGCAGTCTGCACTGGGGCGTCTGGGAATGAGCACTGCCGAAACCTGGACGCCTAAAGATCAAACCATGGTCAACCGCCTGACCAAAGTACTCGCGGACAAGGCGAGTGGACCAATCGACATGACAAAATCACCGTTGGCGCTACCAAAGTTGAAGTCATTGCTATTGAAACACCTAAATCTAAGGAATATTCCTCCTGCCGCACTGACCCAGAACGAAGTCATTCGACTTTACCTTGGCCTCGCCCGATTCTATGAAGGTTGGGATAAGGTAAGTTGTGAAGCACTGTTCAGCAGTAATATGCGTACGTTCAATATCGAAGCGATCAATGAGTGTTTGACCGATGACAAAGTACAACACAAACTCGACAGAGCTCGTCAACTGTTAGTGGCCGAATTAATCTCTAATGGAATCGAGGTTGACGATAGCCAATGAAGGGGCGCGCAGTTCCTGCTCATCATTTTCGTATGCTCATGCCAGCACCTGGCGTTGCACTGACGAGACGATTGTATTCATTGAATTCGGAAATAGATGGTGCGAAACAACCATGTCGCAGGCACCACTACCGCGCAAGGTTATAGCGACGAATTGTCATCATTGTTGAAACTACAACCGCCAATGTTCCACTTAATTTCTTGTTTGATCTTCATAATGGTCTTCCGCGTGACAACGAAGATCGTACTCGTATCAAGGCAATCATTAGTGCTTGAGGTGATAGCATAGCAAAAGCACATTGGACCCGTGGCATCATTGTCGATGAGAACGGTAATTTGCAGGTCGATGTTGAGTTATATATCCTTGCCGTCTACCGTGGCAAACAGGAAACGCGAATCGCAGCGGCTGAAAAAGGGGTCGACCAACTTAATGAGCAACTTGAGTATGTCTCCCATTTTCAGGAGTGTGAGCAGGAGTATGCGAATAAACTCGGAGGAAGAAATCTCGCTGGAATAGCTTTCATTAACTAAGTTCTGCCAGCGTGGACAAACAGTCGTGGTGCGGTATTTGGCCCAGTGCTTCGGCTGCCGTCGGGTGTTGATTGGCTGCATGCAGATCAAAGAATTTACGGCGTGCATGCGCCAGACAAGCTAGCTTGGTGATGCCATGACCAAACAGTGCTTTGTAGCCAGAATAATGTTGTGCATAACATTACGCGGGTTATGTTGCGCCGAAATTTAGGTTGCGGCGGCGGTTTCGAGTCAGGATTTGCCCAATGTCCGCTTACCGGTCCCCGCACATAAAAAAACGACCTACAAACTAAATTTGCTTCAGAAATGCCATCAGTGAAGGCAGCGTGGTTGCAAGGCGTGGCGCCGCAGGCAGGCCCGATATATCAACGCTGGCATCCTCGCCTTAAGTTGCCGGTTCTTTGGTTCGCCGTTGTTCAACCTATCAATAGCTTCAAGGAAATCCTGTTCGATCTTATCTTGAGGCGGGGCTTCTTTTTTTAGCCTTGGCATACTTACCCTCTAGGATTGAAGTAACATGGAAATCAAGTGTTGTTAGGTCAGCTTCGAATTTCTTCAGAATACTCCTGGCTTGCACGTTTCACTCGTGGTAAAACAGATTTGACTTTACTGATCGATGAACGCCCTGAATCACGGTCTGACGGATTAGATCCAACTGACCGGACGTTAGTTCGCCGTTGTCTGCCTCATATGCGGACACATGCTCTTCTCGTATGTCATGACTGCGCTCTGCTGCGCCAGAGATAGGGAATTTACATTTTGACGGCATGTGACAAAAGTCCAATCTGATCATTCAATGTGAATTCGGTATGCCAGTTTTGCTGACTGTAAGCATACCCGGGAAATTCCAGCGATAAAGATGTTTCTCGTTTCAAAATTCTCTTGGTCAACGTGGCAAGGACGTGTAAGTCTTCAACTCCACGGATCTCGATAGGCGCACAAATACTGACGTAACGCGACCAATTTGACCAATCGACCGAAATGGTAGGCGTAATGATAATGGCATTATCTGGGTCATAAGCAATGCGACTCCGCTCTGCACGCAGCGCTTCAAAGTAAGCATCATCGTTTCTAAGCATGGATGAATAGGACACGATTTTCTTGCGCGATTTCCCAACTTTGCGATAATTTGGGCTGTGTCCTTCCATAAAATCCGTCTTACTTTGATTTTCTGTCTTGGCAAGAGCACTATAGGCACTCTCGTCTACCATACTTTTATAAACATAGCGGGGATGTGTCCATGCAACATTTACCCGGTAGTCGTTAAGAATAAATAAGACATCGTCCCACCAGGACAGTTTTTCTGGATTTTCAATATCGTATACATGGCGAACGACGATGCCATTTTCAAAATGCCGGTCACGAGCATTTTTATGGTGAAGCTTGGCCTTTCGTTTTAACTCTTCAATGTGTCTGTTTTTCATTCTTTCTTTGCCCTCAATAGTGTTTTAGATTTGCTCATCACCTGGCTTGCAATCGGCTAAGGCACAATGTTTAGTCGCTCTAACTCAGTTATCGCCTGCAGAACTTCGCGTTGGTGAGTTCTGATTTTATTGAAATACGCTATGCCTGAGACGATCTGATCTTCCCGCTGTCTATCGACCGATCCATAAATGATTGAACCGTATAGTGGTGTAGCAGCATTGGCATTGTAGCTTGCCTCTGCGCAATGCTTCAGACGCTCATCAACTTCGCGCTCAACGTGGTGGCGTAGTTCAGCATCCGTCTTGTCCGCGTAGTCAAATGTCATACCTGGACAGCGCCGAATGACTTCCCAGACAGGCACCGGAATGGACAGCATTACCCGATTATTGGAAACCTCAAACTGAGCACCTTCTAGCTCCAAGTAGACATGCCCATCATGGAATGCTTCAGAGTACAAATGGAAATTAGGCCCATGGGCGAGGCTGCTTTTGGTCGACATCGTCGTACTCCTTCTGGATATCACAAATTTGGATGGATGGTTCCCATGCTGATTTGTCCCGGGTCCTTGAAATTCCTAAGAAATTGGAACAATCTCCAAAGACTCAATAAACGCTCTTTCACGATCTGGTAACTGTGCTTGGTCGATCAACGACCGGTCGGCACTCCGATAGAGCATTCCGCATGCTCTACCATCTAATTTGGTCGCTGCTGATTCACACTCGATACTGGCCCAGTTAAGACTCGGATGACGGCACCTTTTCTGACATTAAAACGTTCTCCTCAATCGCCCGAATCCCTGCCTCCATCTTTACCCTGGCGGAAGAGTTGGCAGAATGCACGGACATCTTGGGTGGCTTGAAGCCATGCAGTCGACAGCTTCCTCTACCCATATGCTAATGTGGAATGATCAACGTGTGCCCAGGTAAGATGGCAAAGCCGTCTCTAGTCACAAAACCATTGATATTTTTTTGATAATGCAATCTGCATCAATGCTGCAAAAGGGACAGGAATTTTTCATCGTTTAGGTCGTATCATTATGAATCTGTCGAAGGGCGTTCTCGGAAAGCATAGCGATTTGCCTGTGCGTCGTAGAGTGCGTGATGCTCGGGCAGACTGTTCTTCTGGTGGAATTCGTAGCGCAGTAATTCGTTGATTTCATTCGCTACTAGCCGTGGACGGCACCAATTTGGTACCCGATAGTCCAGGGCATCGGCGAACAAATCCCAGTCGGTTTGGTAGTCAAAACAGATTTCAATGTCTGCCCCACGTGGTCGGACCAAATGCAACCATGACAGAAGACGACCTCGAAGTTCTTCCGCACTGCAGGCGGCGTTCGCCATCATGCCCAACATTGGAATCACCACCATGCGGACGAAGGGACTACACACCTGTTCAGGATACGGCACCTCTGCATAAAATTCTTCGCCGGACGCTGACGCAAGTCCAATACTGATAAGATGTGTATCAATAAAGTCGGTAAATTCAGTGTCAACAAAGATTTTTAGCATATGCAAGATAAGAGAAACGCGAGTGCTCCATGAATCTTATTTCGTACACGGCACTCAATGTGTGCAAATTCAAGTTGATTCTGCCAGTAGTTATCGCGTCAATGCGGCTACTAACTGCTAACCAAAATGAACACCCTTTCAATCGCGTTTCCGGTCATTTGATATTTATCACGGCCAGCTTCAAATTGTACGTTACTCAATTCAAGATAAATCTTATCGTCTTCAAATGTTTTCATATATAAATGAAAAATTGGTCCATGCGCCAGGCTAATTTTTGGTGACATTGAGATTCCCGTTTAAAACCGAAATTGCTATCACTGAAGAAATGGTCGTAATTCAGCCAGTTTAGTCCAGATTTAAAGTAGTCCTTGAATTGCCCGGATTCCCGCTTCCATCTTTTCTCTAGCAGAAGAATTGGCAGAGTGCACGGCCATCTTGGGAGGCTTGAAGCCATGCAATGCGACAGCTTCCTCTATCCACACCACTACATCATAACCAGTGCCACGTTCATCATTGCCCAGATCATGGTCCAAGCTGATTTCGGCTACCGCATTAGTTTTTAGCAGGTCAATTGCCTCGTTTGGCCAATATACGCGTACCCATCCTTCTGGCGTGATACGTTCGTCATCTAGGAACACGCGTAGGGCCAGAGAGGCCGGATCGGATAATGTCCTGGCAGTGCGCACCAGATGGTCATGCTCAACTAAGCGCTCATAATCCTTACTGCCAAATTCACGTCCGACAGGTGTGACATTAGCCCAGAAAGAATCTTCTTTTCCCAATTCAGGACCAGGAAGCTCTTGGAGGTAATCATCAATCAGCTGTTTCCGTGTTTTATTAGTCATGGCAAAAACTCCTTGTGCTCGTTATCAAATATCGAAATTGTCTTTGCTTGGAAAACTATTCTGGAAGTTCAATAATCAGATTTGGGTCGAAATGAGCGTTCTCAGGTGTGCCCGCCCTGGTCTTATACCCGCAGGGATTGCACACGACACGGCACTGACCGATCTCATAATCAAACGACTCATGCATGTGGCCATGTATCCACAGATCGGCCTGCGAAGCAATCTCATCCAGATTCGAGGCATAGGCAGCAAACACCATGTCTTGCGCGTAGCGCTCCGGGACGGATTTCATCGACGGTGCCATATGCGTAACAACCACCGTTTTCCCGGCGAAAGGCTCCGCCAATTTTTGCTTGAGCCATAATTTATGTTCGGAATGAAACTTTGCTGTATCTGCAGACCTGAGTTTGCGATAACCTACGCGAGCCAAACGGATGCGTTTGTAGTCGACCATTACAGCTTCTGCCTCGCGCATGGCAATCTGTCTGTCATCATCACCAAATAATCGGAAATCCGTCCACAACGTTGCACCGAGAAACCTCACATTATCGAGAACGAGTTCATTGCAGTTCAAGAAATGCACATTGCCAGACGCTATGCATGCAGCCTCAATATCTTCCTGCACGTGGTCCAAATGTTTGCCATACGATTCATGATTACCATGAACATAGAGCACAGGTATGCCAGAAAATGTTTGTGCAGCCCATTCCACTGCTTTCGCACCGGTATCAATATCTCCGGCCAGCACCACCACATCCGGGTGACAGATGGTAGGATCAATGGTGGGAGCTGCCTCACGCCACAGTTCGTGATGAAGATCTGATAAAGGCAAAATACGCATGGTCACTTTCAATAATTAAAATCCTGTTTGTATAACGGATGGGAATAAGTTCACCTTTAAGTGCTGAACTCGGATGTTTGCAAATAAATTTCGCTTCTGTTCATTAACTACCTATGAAACGCATATTCATCGACACAGAATTCACGGACTCCTTCGACCTGCACCTTGTCAGCATAGGCTTGGTGAGTTCTGCAGGCGAGGAATTCTATGCCGAGGTGCCGTTTCCAGACGCGAGTTGCTCCGCTTTTGTCCGCGAGGCAGTCATTCCACTGTTAGGCAGGATACCTGACGCAGTGATGTCCAAAGATAGCTTATGCCAGCAGCTCCTTGCCTGGCTATCTACTGTTCGCCTGGTGAACTCGGATATAGAAATTTGCTTTGACTACCAGACCGATTGGGATTTATTTATTGACGCTATCGATTATCACGTTCCGGTTTGGTGTCGCCCGTGCCTGATTGCCAGTAACATCAATGAAGTCGTGAAATACGAGTTTTATAAGAAGCATGCATTGCCTCAACATCATGCTCTCTATGATGCCAGGGCGAATCTGGCGGCTTTTCAGGAAAGCGATGATGGTCGTCTTTAATGCAAGTCTAGTAGACCCTGTCCTTCCATTAATTCATCAAGTCGGAGAACGCGAATTTCAATCGCATCTTGCGTTTGGTGCTAAAGTCTATTGAATCTGGCGATGTCAATATTTGGCTGTACCACTCAAAGCGTTCCTGCAGGTTGTGAAGTTCATGGGCGAACCGCTCATTTTGCACTCTGGCGTCCTTGATGCTGATCAATCCCAACAATTGACCAAGTCTTACAGTGCGCTTGAAGAACTCAGCCCGTTCGATCATCCGTAGTCTCAGGTCTTCCAGACCATCTTTCTTGACGCTGGCCAAAGCCGAACGCAACAAATTGCGTTCATCACGTATTAGCAAGTCTATGTACCTTTCAAAATGCTGTTTCATGACAAGTGGTAATTCCTCATCGGCGGCCGGCTCGTCCATCACTGCTTGATCAAGTGTATCCTGGCCTGATAGTTCTTGTGCACCGGTCAATGGTCGTGGCAAGGCTTCTGTAGGGAAGTACTGTTCAGAAGATGCATTGGTTTCCAAGCTGATTTCCTTCATAGGCTGATTGTTTTGTTATTTTTAGTCCGGTAATTTTTGGCCGGACAGGATCAGACCAATTTTATGACTCCAGTCTTCTGCTGAATGTTTCCCGACGCCCATCGTGACGGAAGGTGTTTGCAAGTCGTCCAAAAAGAATTTGATCTGGTAATTATTGGTTTTTGTTACGACGGCATTCCCTTGTACTTTGGTCTCTTCCTTCCAAAGGATGCTCCATTTACTGACTTGTGCGAAATCAAAGACCCATACACATTTGCCGTGAAACTTATTGAACATGATTTTTTTGGCTTCCGTGTCAAACATGACCAGGTCGGTGCCACTGGAGAAACCGAATGCCTTGTCCAGTCGGAAATTGCTTCCATAGGCTTTATTGGCGGCTTCAACAGCGGATTTCCTTCTGCGATCCCCGCTTCGTACCAGATACGTCAACCAAGCAATGAAGCCACCTATCACGACATAGGCTGTTAATTTTTGGTCCCAGCGCGAGTCGCCTCCGACTATCAAACCAAAGGCCATGGCGGCGGCAGTCAAAAAGAATACGCCTCCGAACAAGTTCGTCAGCGTGTTCGTGGCAGCGGCAGAGTTCAAATCGCTTTGAGTGGGGCGTTTCATATTAGAAAAAGGTACGAAATTGGGAAAAACTGGCTGTTGATCTAACCTCCAGGTGAGGCAAAGTTCGACTATTGTCTGCTCACATCCGCCTGGGTGGGTACATTCACGAACCAGAATCGGTAATCCTGCGCTTCATTCCAGTTGTATCCCAGTGTCATCATGATGCTGCCTATGTAATAACTGCCATTGGGATTGAAGAACAGGTCGTAACCGGGCTTGTTAGGGAACAGATGCTGTGGCGGTAGTGGTCCGCGAGTACGTTGTGCGCCGGTGTGCTGCGCGCTGCTGACGATGCCAAAGCTTTTCCACATCAGGCCAATATCCTTGAATGGTGTATTCCGCACGATGTCGTCACCGCACACGGCGATATTGTCGTAATTGACTGCGCTTTTGGGATCACTCCATACGGTGAGTGAAACGGCGATGCAATCAATTGCTGAATAGCGACCAGGCACGCCACTTGGTGGAATCGCGTAAAACCATTTGGGTAGTTTGTTGACGGTCACAGCCACTCTCGGCCATTCGTTGGAGCCACTTGTAGAAATGATGTCTTTTATGGCGATATCTCGAAGGTGAAGGCGTCCATCGGTGGATGTGCTCCCAGCCTTGGTGTTCCCGGTTTGAACGGGCGCAACGATGGCATTACCGACGGCATTGATTGAGGCGTTCAATCTTTCAGCAAATGTCGGGCCGGATGCCTGGGTAGTTTGAGGTTCCGTAGCTTGCTGTGCAGCGGTTGGGGCTGTAACACATCCGGTGAGGGCGACGACGCTGGAAGGAAAAAGGACGAGTGCATACCTTAGCATGCAGTCACTGCTGAATTTCATTGCCAATATCCTTTTAGTTAATATGGGGAAGATTGCCCGTGGTTTGATTGCCATCATATCGTGAAAATTGGCTAATGCCAATTAATTCACCTCATGCCCAAGATAAAGTGCTGATCGCGTTCGGCGCAGCCGTGCGGCATATCCGAAAAGAAAATGGTATTTCCCAAGAGGAATTGGCTCTGAAATGTGAGATTGACCGCTCTTACATGGGGTCGATTGAACGCGGACAGCAGAATTCCGGCCTTCTTCATATATCCAGAATTGCTAATGCACTCGACATTTCTATAGCTGAATTAATGTCAACGGCGGGGCTGTAAAAAAACGACCTAGAAGGAATAGGTTCCTACTCAGTCCAATTCTGACCCAATGGCTTTAGCAATATCGAGTAAGCGTTGAATGGCCGCAGCTCACTTAGCCACAAGTTCTGACCGCTAATTGCAATCAGATAACTCGAATTTTCGATACTTTTTTGTCACAAGTAGGCGGGCGCTGCTGGCCCAAAGCATGTGCGCAGGTAAGCAACTTAGGCAGTAATAAAGAGCTTTTGCCAAACTACTGCCATTTGCTGCCCTCAGACGTTTCTTTTGCATCTATGCGTGCATTGGAGCCTACCAATTTAGTGGCAGGTGATTCTGGTCAAAAATTCCGGCCACCATTACAACTTCTATTTCGTCGACCTTCCTAATATCACGACATTTGTCCAGGAACTTTGAGTCACCAGGTGGCATACATAAGCCATGGCATCATCGATTTCATTTGTTGATAAACGTATCAATTATTATAATTTAAGAAATAAATAGACAAAATAGCTATCTTTTGAAATAATCAACAATATGCTTAGTATTATTATAATTTTTCCTCATTGAATTCACTGAAATTGTGCGAAAAATATATTCAAAATAGACCTTTTTAAATAAGGGCGCTGATTCTAGTGCCGTATAAAGAGGAATGTGCGCATGCAAATTGATGAAAACATTCAAATTGATCGAGTGTTAGTTGAAGGTGTGTAGTAATTGAAAATATTTCTTATTGGAAATAGTTCTTTGGAGTATTATTGTTCTAAATGCTATTTCCCGTCGAGGCATAAAATGATTAAACGCTACTCCGTTTTGGTAATCAGTTTAAAAGAGTCTCGCCGTGCTTTTTAGACGGGAAGCCCTTGAGTCCAAACAAACAAATTGGAACAATCCCGCGAAAATTACCGAAGGTGCTATGCACCCTAGCATCCCTTTTATTGCCATATCGATAACTGCGTTATTGTTGACGTTTTGTCTCACGGCACGCATTCCGCGGAAGATGCTAATCAGTGGCCACCTTGAACCAAGGTCGGGTCTGGTAACAATTTCCAGCAGCACTCAAGGTTCCATTCAGTCTGTTGGTGGAGTCGATGGACAAGTTGTAATGCAAGGTCAACCGATCTTCGAGATCGGTACTGACAAATACATTGGCAGTGATTCAACTGCAAAACGCGTATTGAGTTCCATCGAAGAGCAAAAGCTCACCTTAAAGCGTGAAATCAGTCTGCGCGAACAACAAAGCAAACAGCGAGGATTGGCACTCAGTGCTCGTATCAATGGGCTGCTGCTTCAACGTGCGAATTCTGCGCAAGACCTCGTTTTATCGCGTCAGCGTTTGTTGGTGACTGACGCTGAGTGGCAGCGCAGCCTCGAACTTGGTCGAAGCGGGTTGATACCCAAAGCTACTGTCCAGCAAAAGGAGTTAGAGAACCTTGAGGCAAAATCGCGGATAGAAAATTCAGAGCGCGTACTTGCGATGATTGACTTGGACATCCAAGCAGCCCGCTCAGAGCTTGATGGTCTAAAAGCTCAGTTGGGGCCTGACATCGAAAATTTGAAACGTTCACTTGCTGCAAATGATCAAGCAAGCGTGGAAGCAGCGATGCGCAGTGGCTTGACGATCACGGCCCCTGTTGCGGGAACTCTAACGCTACTGCATCGCAATATTGGCGAAGCAGTTCAAGTAAATCAGATCTTAGCCACGATCATTCCTGCTGGCGATGTAAGTGAGTCGGGAAAGATCAACTTAGTCGCAACTCTATTTGCGCCAAGTCGTGGCATTGGGTTTATTCAACCTAAACAACCCGTTACGATTAAATATCAGGCCTTTCCATATGAAAAATATGGTGTTGACGTGGGAGAAGTGGAAAGCGTCAGTCCAGTGGCTGTTGCCGTCCAAGATATTCCGATGATGTATCAGCGCCAAGCTGCACAGCGAGGAGCAGATGCGGAGAACTATTACAAAATAGTTGTACAACTGTCCGGTAAATCTACAAATCGATACCGAAAAGATCTCACTTTAAGAGCTGGTATGACCTTCGAAGCTGAGGTTCGCCAAGATGAGCGATACATTTGGGAATGGATTTTCGATCCATTTCTGCGTGCGCGAACATTTTTTTGAATTTGATAGAGACGTTTAGTTCGAATGAATTGCGTCTTTTATTGAATAACGCGATGTACCCGGCGTGACTCAGGGTAAGTTACATAATTGGAGTTTTTAGAAATGAACAAATTTGATCAACTAGACGCTGCTTTGGGTAATGAAGACTTAACACGCTCAAACAATAGTGAGGTGGTTAAGCGCTTATTGACTCCTGCGGAGTGGGATGATGTGGTCGGTGGGGATGGGTATAATCAGGGAGGTAACTATACCCAGACCAGTGGTAGCTACACCCAATCCGGCAGCGGTAGTCATTCGCAAACTGGAGGCGGCAATTACACTATGGCGACTCCTGCACCATCACCAGTCACAGGTACTCCCTAAGCTCTTAGATCTGCACTTGACGTCCAAAATATTCCAACGCTTCGGATTTTCAGGTGTGGGTTTATTCTAGGAGACAAAGCGGTTTTTCACCATTAGGGACCGCTGAGACGTTTAACTGACTGCAATTCCAGTGCACTGGTTAAATTTATCGGCGGTACCTAATTGATTTATTTATTATCTCACCATCGAAAAAATATATGCCATTTGACACATTACAGGTAATTCTAAAAGTATCTGAACGATGTAATCTAGCATGCACCTATTGCTATTATTTTTATTCTGGAGATGATACTTACGCAAAAAAACCGCCAGTGATGAAAGAGTCTACAGCAGAAGTAGTCGCCGCATTTCTCGCGAATGGGGTACGTGAATTAGGTATATCGCGTGTCCTTATTGCTTTTCATGGTGGCGAACCACTATTACTGAAACCAGAGCGATTTCAGGCCTTTTGCGATATTTTTAAGGTTGCATTAAGCCACGTCCAACTAGCTTTTCAAGTTCAAACGAATGGCGTACTTATCAATGACGAATGGATAGCCAAATTCCAGGCATATGACGTCAATATTGGTATCAGTATTGATGGTGCCGAGCCAGAAAACGATAAATTTCGCATTGCCAACAATGGCAAGGGTTCGTATTCCGAAGTTGTAGCTGGTTTGCGCAAAGTTCAAGCGGCAGCTCAAGGGGAAAAAGCTCTTACAGCACCAGGCACAATCTCAGTCATAAATGCAACTTTCGATTATCATAAAATCTTCACGCACCTCCACGAAGATTTGGGAGTTGAGCAAATCTCATTTCTACTTCCTGATGTCCAGCACGATACAGGTTTGCCAATGAACACTCCAGCCGAAAACTATGGCGACATACTTTGCCAGATATTTGACGCCTGGCTTGAGAGTGGGGCAAAGGCAAAAGTGCGTCAAATTGATCGTTTCTTAAGTTTCTTTCAACACATCAATGAAGCTTCTATCCCTACCGATTGGGGGGGGCAAGCTCGAGGCACGCAAATCATTGTGATCCAAAGTGATGGAGAGTTGTCAATCGATGACTCCTACATGGTTGCGTTAGATTGGCGGCAGTCACAAAAAACGCCACATGTAGAACAGACTAGCCTAAAAAAATATTTGGAACAACCCGTATTTACGGACATAGCGAACTTTCGTGCGACGCTACCGAATGACTGTAAATCGTGCTGTTGGAATCGTGTATGCGGAGGGGGTGATCTTGAAAATCGCTATTCAAAATTAAATGGCTTTGATAACCCTAGTATTTTTTGCGATGGATTGAAAAAGTACTACACACACGTAACGAAATATCTCATTGCGAATGGTTACTCTCGAGCAGAAATTAATAGACGCCTTTTAGGTGAGGAACGTATAGCATGACGCATATAGATATGGGAGAGATTGGCGTTTTAAGAGTGTTGAGATTTGTGTCAGTTTTAATTTTTTTTTATGCCTTTTCATCCTTAGCGGTCGCTCAATCTGCAAAAATAACTTTAGTATTTAAGCCAGGTCAAAAAAATGTCGAGGCACGTTTTGAGTTATCACAAGCAGTGAGCGTACTGCGGTTTTCCGGTAATGGTGAAGTTCGTTTGAAATCTTGGGTCCCATTAGAGGGAGCTCATTTGAACTCTGATGGAACGGAAATACTGCTACCGAAGACAACGAAGAGAATTATTGTTCAGTTGAATGCATTTGAACGGGATGGTTTGATTGATCGCGTCTATACGCCAGTTATCCTATTTGGTGATGGAAATGCCGCTCAGGTCTATTCAGAATATTTACTTCCCAAAGGTGGAGGTTCAGTAAACCTTGCTAATCCAGGCGTGGTGCTAGGAAATGCAGTGAGCAAGGGAACGACGATTTGGCATGCCAACGACGCTGCCACATATATTGTTACTGGCCAAGCAAATACGAACACTAGCAGCGAATACATAATCACATTGGATAATTCACTTCCGATTTGGATTGCTCAATCATTGAACAAACAAGTGGCTGCACTAATGGACTTGTACACACAAAAGTTTGGCAATCACCCAAAGCAAAAGCCGTGGATTGTTGCTTCGTATAATCCTGTTGCTTCTATAGGTAATTTAGGTTTTCGTGGTGACACCAATCCTGGAATGGTGCGCCTGAATTTGATGGGGAAAGGCTGGGAGTACGAAAATACTGAGCAGTCTTATCAACTAGCCAGCTTTGTTGCACATGAACTATTCCACCTTTGGAATGCAGAACTTTGGCGTGCTCAGAACAAAGATCCAATTTGGCTCTACGAGGGTGGAGCAGACGCCGTTGCACAAGATGCATTGTACCGATTAGGAATTACCAATGCTGATCGATACAGATATCAACGCATGGATAGTCTAGTTGGCTGTAGTACAGTAAAAGGTGAAACTCTCGCCAACAAGCTCGTCAGTGGTGGTCGCACACATTACAAGTGCGGTGCGGCTATTTTCTATCTTGCTGCAGCAATGAGTGGAGAGAAAAGCCTTGATATCGGCCCATTAGATTTATGGGCCGACCTATTTATCCAAACCAAGGCGCAACGCAAGTATTCGGTCTCGGATTTGCTTCATGTCGTAGAAAAACGCAAAGCTCAATTAGCTACCCGTGACATCGCTAGCCCCCAATCTTATCTTAACGAGTTGATCGAATCAAAGCTACCTTGGAGCGAAGCGCTTGCAAATGGTCAGCAAACATTTCGTATTCATCAGATTAATCCCAAGGAGCCAATATCGTCAAACGTTGCTGCGGTGCTGCTAGATAAACTGGTTATTGACAGGGTTACCGATGATTGTAAGGGAGCGACAAGCGTCGCATACGACAATCAAATCTATCAAGTTGAAGCACTGAATTCATGCCATAAAATTCGGCAATCAGTGACACTAACCCATCTTGGAGGACATTCTATGCGTGAAAATGCTCAGTTGGCGATGACTTATGCATTCGATCAGTGTTCAAAAGGCCTTAATCTACATTTCAGTGGCAAGGAAGGTATTTCATTAGATCTGACTTGCTTGCAAACGCCATCAGTACCTACTGGATTGTTTGTACCTGATCTAGATCACTGAATAATTTTAGCAATTTTGCATACATTTAGAAATATTTCGGTACAAGACTATATCCATGAAGATTGTTTTCCAGTCTGAGGCTGCTGAATGTGGTCTAGCTTGCCTAACTATGATCGCTAATTGGCATGGCAACGGACTTGACGTTGTGCAATTACGCAATCGGGTGGGCGCCAGTCCGCGCGGCATGAGCCTTAGGCGTCTAGTGGCAGCTGCCGATACAATTGGACTAATTGCTGCTCCAATGCGTATGGGACTTGACGCACTGAAGGCTATCAACAAGCCATGCATACTACATTGGGATTTTGATCATTTCGTTGTTATGCGGTCTTTTTCAAGAGGTCGTTTTGAAATTTACGATCCAGCAACAGGTGTCAGGCGACTCTTGCCAGAAGAAGTTTCACCTCACTTCACTGGAGTTGTTGTCGAGTTTTCCAAAGCAACTTCCTTCATGCCGGAAACGCCTCGGATACAGCTTCGAATATCGCAATACTTTGCTCAAACGCAGGGCCTTCTGCGCTCCCTGATGGGTATTGGAATTATAGCTCTCGCCCTGGAGCTATGTAGTCTGCTAGGTCCGTTGTACATGCAATTTGTTATCGATAATGTAGTGTCCTCAGCAGATTTCGACCTACTAACAGTTTTCGCGATCGGATTTGGCTTAATCCTATCATTGCAAGCTATGTTGGCCTATCTTCGCTCATGGACGATCTTAATTCTGACACAGGATCTCGCATTGCAGTGGGCAACAAATATCTTTGCTCATCTAATCAAATTACCGATGGAGTTTTTCGAGCGCCGTCGCCTTGGTGATATCGTTTCACGTTTTGGTTCAATTGGCGCAATTCAACAAGCGCTCACCGTTAGCGTTCTAGAGGCAATACTTGATGGTGTAATGGCACTTGCTTCATTAGTAGTAATGTTATTTTATTCGCCGATGCTATCGTTCATCTCTATCTCAGCACTCCTTGCACAAGGGTTGGCTCGACTCGTTGTTTACAACAATCTAGAGCGAATGTCTAAGGAGCGCCTCGTGATTGCGGCCAAGGAAAGTACTTATTTTCTTGAAACCGTTCGAGCTATGCTGCCGCTGAAGCTTTTTAACAACGAGATGCAGCGTCGACAAAATTGGCAAGGTTTGATGAGAGGGGTTCAGCAGCTAGATCTGCGCAAAGGCAAGGTTGACATAGCTCTAGGTTCGGTAGTTGCATATATTGGGGCGTTGGAAAATATCATTGTAATTTGGGCGGGTGCGCGGTTGGCACTTTCTGGTGAACCCTCAAGTTACTTCACCATCGGTATGCTCATCGTTTTCCTCAGTTACAAAATGCAGTTTTTGCAACGCACGAATAGTATTTTAAAGTTTTTGGTCGACTTCAAGATGATACGCATGCATTCTGAGCGTTTGGCAGACATTGTGTTGACCGCACCTGAACCAATGATCGAGAAGGCAGACCTCACCCATTTGCCGGCAATGATTGAATTGCGTAATATCAGTTTTCGCTACGACTGCGGCGAGGCTTGGGTACTGCGAAATGTGAACTGCTGCATCCGAGAAGGTGAAAGCGTTGCGTTGACGGGCCCAAGTGGCGAAGGTAAGACAACATTAGTAAAAATTATCTTAGGTTTGCTGACACCGATAGAAGGTGAGGTGTTGTACGGAGGGGTAAGGATTGAGACACTAGGAATAAAAAATGTTCGCGGAATGATTGGCACGGTAATGCAAGAAGATGTACTTCTTACTGGTACCATCCAAGAAAACATAACATTTTTTGACAATGAAGTCTCTACCGAATTTGTTCAAAGCTGCGCTCAGATCGCTCATATACACGACGCAATTCAACGAATGCCAATGGGATACCATACGCTTGTCGGTGACCTTGGTTCAGGGCTCTCTGGCGGTCAAAAGCAGCGATTGCTGCTTGCTCGTGCTTTGTGTAAGCGCCCAAGAGTACTAGTACTTGATGAAGCTACGAGTCATTTAGATGCAGAAAACGAAGCTGGGGTCAATAACGCACTTGCTGACCTAAGTTTGACACGGATTGTGGTAGCACATCGTCCAAGCACAATAGCTTTTGCTAACAGAGTCCTGAACGTAGCCAATGGTTTAGTTAACGAGAAAGTGATTGTTCCGCATCGTGGTACCTCGAAAGTTGCAACTGAAAGTTCACCAGTTTAGAAATTGGAATACTTTGTTCGAAATATGTTTAAGGTTATTCAAGTGGAATACTCAAAATGCCTAAACCTGCAAAAATAGTGGTGCTGATTATATAGGCACAATCAAAAAGACGAACCATGGCATATCTCCCCTGTTTTGCTTCAGCTGAGCTTGAAGCTGTGTGCAAAGTTCTCGCCGACACGACGAACGGCCTCACCGGAAGCGAGATCGCACATCTGCTCCTGGAAATTGGCGTGACTGACACCGATCCGACAATTACCAAGTGGAAGCGTCTGTACAACGCAATGGTAGGCAAACAGAACCAAGTCCAAGCAGGCAATTTCTTGATTCAGTTCATCAACAAAGCTATGGCCCCAGCCAAATATGTTTCGGCACCGGAGCTATTTCGCTGGCGTCAGGATGGTCTTAACGTTGCTCTTGCATTCTCAGGCTATAGAGTACGAGATGATGGCCTAGTTGCACGTACGACTCGAGAATCAACCGTAGATGGTGCTCGTGCTCGCGCTGGTCGTTTATATTCCCTGCTTGAAAGCAGGGGCCTTCACACCGAAGTGCTCAAGTATTGCAAAGCAGAGTTACTCGAAGAAAACTACTTTCATGCAGTGCTTGAAGCTGTGAAGGGTATTGCGGAACGGTTACGAGTCATGTCAGGGCTTGGCTCAGATGGTGCTGAACTCGTGAACACTGTTTTTTCGGTGAAAACCCCAATCTTAGCCATTAACTCGCTTAAGTCTGACACTGAGCTGAGCGAGCAGAAGGGAATTGCAAACATGTTGGTCGGTATTTTTGGTGCGATACGAAACCCTGTGGCACATGCGCCTAAAACTACTTGGGTAATGCCAGAACAGGATGCAATCGATGTGTTTGGAATTCTGTCCTATGTTCATCGAAAACTAGACGGCGCAACGAAAATATAATAATTTGTAATTAATGGACAACTATTTTCTTAAATAACGAGATTCTTAAATAATTTGGTGCTTTTCTTAAATAACGTGAACTTCACCACTTATAACCGCACGGATTGTACACAACACGGCGCTCTCCAATTTCATAATCAAATGACTCATGCCCATGAATCCAAACATCCGCTTGTGAGGCGATCTCATCCAGATTCGACGCGTAGGCAGCCGATACCATGTCACTGGCGTAGCCCTCCGAGACGGACTTCATCGACGGTGCCATGTGGGTTACGACCACCGTTTTCCCGGCGAAAGGTTCGGCCAGTTTTTGCTTCAACCATGATTTATGCTGTGAATGAAATTTGGCAGTGTCAGCCGATCGCAATTTGCGGTACCCGGCATTTGCTAGCCGGATGCGCTTGTAATCGTTCATGACTGCTTCTGCCTCCCGCATGCCAATCTGCCTATTATCATACACAAGAATCAATCTAGAACATTAGAAAAGGCATCAGATGCGGAGCGTTGTACGCGTATTTAAAGTTTTTATCAGGATTTTTTAAACTCATATTTTGTGGATCCATTCTAAATTGCACCGCTGGGGTCCACAAATCAACGACGCGTTGATTTGTAAGGTGCTGCACGAATACAGGAAGCGCAGTGAATAGAAGAATTAAAAGAAGCGCTATACCAGCTAGTGGCTACATGTATCAGACACTCGTCGGCATTCGTCTCCTGTGTGAGTGGCTAGATAACCCAGGAAAATATGAATGGGTGCAATTCGAAGCAGATGATCTGTCTGCTGCACGCGGACTTGATGATATCGTCGCCAAAAGATCTGATCAGCTATACGAGCTCATTCAAGTAAAATTTACCGTATCTCCATTGGAGATGGACTACGCGCTTTCATGGGATTGGCTTACTGAGAGGTCCGGGAAGAAGGGCAAGTCATTACTTGAAAAGTGGTCAAGTGCCGCATTTAATGTGGGCTTGGAAAATACGGCTGATTTAAGACTAATCACCAACAGGCGCCCAGACGCCATTTTCAACGCACATTTACTCAATGGAAGAGTGGACATCGACTCTCTTCCTTTACAGCTGCGTGAACAAGTAGAAGTACACGTGGGTGGCAACCTGAAGGCAGTCCAATTCTTTGAGAGATTTGAATTTTCCCATAGTTATGCAGACTATGAATCCTTAGATAGGAACGTAAGTACTGCAATGGAAGGACGCCACACTGACCATTTGGGCTGGCTGGCACTTTGTCGACGTGCCAATTACTGGAGTGTATATAAGAATGCCCCTTCGCCGGATGGGCGAATCACGCTGGAGATTCTACGAAGCACAATATCGGAACAGCAACCTCGCCCACTGAACCAAGAATTCAGAATTCCAGATGGCTACTTGCCGCCAAATCCTGAGTTTGCAGATGATTTTCTAAAACAGGCTGAAGAACGTGCTTGGGATTTGCGTGTGTTATGGGGATCGCCAGGTCAGGGGAAAAGCACATTCCTTAGCTACGTATGCAAGCGTTTGGAAGAGCAAGAACTTCCGTTTATCCGCCACCACTATTTTCTGAATTTACAAGACTCGTCAGAGCGACTTAGCCTTAAAAATGTTGCCCACTCTCTGATCACACAGATGCAGACAAACAATGGGGATATCGTCGCTCCCCTCTCTGACTGTGCAGAAAACTTGCGCGCCTGGATTTCTGCGTGTGGTGCAGCATATGCGTCACAGGGCAAGCGGTTTTTTGTGATTATCGATGGATTGGATCATGTCTGGCGTGAAAATGATCAGGAGATTGCGCCGCTTGAATCACTATTTGCACAGTTATTACCACTTCCGACGAATACCACATTGATTTTAGGATCCCAACGAGTCGATAAGACACAGCTGCCGAAACGCCTGAATCATTACCTGGAATCTAATCATTGGGTAGAGTTGCCACGCATGCACTTACGCTCTATAAATGCTTGGCTATTATCTCAATACGATGCCGGGTTATTTAAGATTAGTGAAGACGAGGACGCGCAGCAATTGTTACAGCGACTCTCATCTGAATTTGAGCGTGTTAGTGAAGGACACCCTCTTGTTTTGACATATGCATTCATGAAGTTGGTACCTGATGGGCAGGAACTGAATCTTGCATTATTTGACGATGACGCTCTCGAACCTAAGGGGGACGTCAGAGCCTATTACAACTCACTGTGGCAACGTCTTTCTTGGGAGGCGAAGGATGCGTTGCATCTTATGGCCGAAGATGGATTTATCTGGCCGTCAGGAGCACTTGAAAGCTGCCTCAATTTAACAAATTCCAACTTGGAAACAGAAATCGGTCATCTGATGGCCATAGTCGACGCTGGGCTGGTCGCTTTTCATGGAAGTCTTTACGTATTTATTTCAGCTCAGCCTAAACATAATCAACGTGTTCAGGAACTTTTGCCAAACGTGCTTTCTTGGCTGGAAACTAGTGCCCCACCATATCTTAAGTGGGCATGGCTATGGCTCTACCAGTCGAGAATTGGAAACAATGAAGAGCTCATTCGAGGAACAACCCGATCTTGGGTTGTCGAGGCATTAGTACAGGCCTACCCCTCATGGCAAATCTATCGTATCTTGACAACGGCAGAGGAAGCAGCCTTCCTTAATGGGAATTACGAGCAGGCCATTCGGAAGCGAGCATTGAAGAACCGACTTAACTATGGATTAGACTACCAGGTGGATAATTCCAGTCAGCTAAGAGAATGTGCGCTGCGCTTGACAAAGGACAACTATCCAGCGCTCCTGCTTGCATCTGAGATCGGCCAGTCAAGTATTTCTGACCTGTACCAACTGGCCATGCTGTATCTTTCTATGAGTCAAACAGCTCGTGCCAAAGAAGTTCAAGGGAGGATGCGCCAAAGAATCAATGACATGATCCATTCAACAACGCTTGAGACGAGCGATTTTGAGGGCTTTTTAGAGAATTACTTGGAGGTAGCGGCGGGAACAGGGCAATATGAGTCAAAGAATGTAGTTAAGTGGCTTCGGACTCGAAACTCTGCGCCAAAGATATTCTCCCGTTTTCTGAGTGGTGCTGGCGCCGGAAATAGTATCAGGCCATTCATAGAATTAGCTCCGATACCTATGCCTATTCGATTGCGGCGAATTCTGGAAATTGAAGCTATTCGGACTTCTGCTTGGTCAGGGGCAAAACTACACGAGTGGAACGAATTTAAATACTTCAAAAAACATCCACTTTCTATATGTTGGCGATACTTGCATCAAGGCATCTCCAATCAGCAATTACCGCCATGCTTGCCTGTTCATGAAGCACTTAACACTGAATATGGACATTATGAGGAAGATCAGTTTTCGAACTACCTCCACTTCACTTTCTTCGCATTAGTGGCTCGTGTATTGCAACTGAATGGTGCGCCCAGCCAGCAAGGGCTTGGTATTCTCACGCAAAGAAAGTGGCTTGGCAGAGTGTTGGGGCAATTGGCAAAAGCAGCGCATATCTGCGGAGCCAAATTCTTACGCGGCGAGGTACCAGAGTTCTCGTTGGTTTATCAACAAATTCGGACCGAACACCCATCTGCTAATGATCACCATAGCTGGTCTGATCTCCGAACAGTTAAGAAAACTCTGGTATTGATCTCAGCAGATATTTTCTTCCTTTCTCGATCACTCTTTGACATCGAGCACGTATCGGCCAATGAATGGGCGAAAAGCAAGGAATCGGTATTCTTCGCAGATGTAGATTGGAGGGAGTTAATTCTGGCACGTGGATTTCAACTTCTACCTGAAGACGTAGTAGCGTCGGACATAGAAGCTGAGGAGCGTGCGATTCACTCAGAAGTACGCCGGCTTAATGAAAAATGTAGTGATCTGTCGAGCTTATGTAACTGGGCAGTTGCTTATGGTCTCACTGATATTGCGAATAGGCTGTTAGCGTCCACCTATCGATGCGGAATCGGGTATGGATGGCGCAAGGATCACCAGGTTGCTCGATTACTAGAAGCGGTAGATGAAGTGTCAAATTATGATGTTAGTGCAGCAGTCGGCGCGATCAATAAGCTTGCCGCTATCTACACCAATATCGATGAAATGACGGAGAGTTCGGATGCTAGCAAGTCAGACTTAGCGCCTTTATTGCTGAAATTGATGCCTGAAGCTTACGTTCGCTATTACAGATTTTGGTTAGACCGATGTGAGTGGTATAGTGCTGAAAACACGTTCGCAGTGTTCGCCAAGAAAAGTAATTTAGCAGACCCCGTCGCTCAAGTTTCGGCTGCATTTTTGTGGGATTCACAAACGCAAAGTTCTGTGCAATCAAACCCTGAAGTTCAAGTTGGCGCTTTACTTATCCCTTGGAAAACTCTCATATCCCCAAATTCGAAAGAACAAGCATATTCTCACCGCAACCAAGATGTTGTCGCTGACATATCGATGATGCCATTGGTACACGAATATCCTCCAAATAAATTGCAAAAATTTTTGCTTGCCGTTGACGCTACAAAACAATATACGCATGAAAGGAAATGCATTAACGAGTGGTTTGTTTATTGGGCAGAAAATGGGGATAAAGGAAATTTGCTTAGTGAACTTGAAAAAGCATTCAATCAGAATTTACTGAAGGAACGTGGCGCAGACTTGTTCGACTTGGTTTTCCCACTGAGTTTGAAGCTTCAAGGTGCAAAAAAAGCTTTTCGATGGCTTGTAGAGGCTCATCGATACAAACGAGGGTGGTCGCCGCAATACTATGGAAATCCCCAAACGTTAGAGCGTATCGCACTGGTTGCCAAGCATTACCGAGCACGTTGGTCAGAATTTGTAGTCAACTCTGCGGTAGCAACTCCCAATTGGTATAGGTCAGATCTGGACATTCCAGACGTTGCTTTAGTGAGTTTATTACTGCAGGTCGGAGAAATTGCGCGTGCGGTGAGTGTTCTGCAAACCTTGATAGAAATTACTCTCGAGGAATTCGAAATGCAGCCACTTAAACAACCCTTATGGTTGCAAGGAGTTGTTATATGAATCCAAAGCAAATTGCAGAACTTGGAGTCGCCCGACTGGGCCTGCCAATTCCGATGGCAAAATTAGTAACAATACAATCCATCGCTGTAGCGCTACGAAATAAACAAACTGAAGAAATCTATTCGGACGCGCTTATTGATTGGGCCGGTAGTAGGAGGCTTGAGTCAGAATGTCTAGAAGCATTATGCCCATTACTAATTACTAAACCCAAGCCAGCGCTTGCTACACGCATGCAGAAGGCAATCAAATATCCTTCGCTTGCAAGTAATCTTTTACTGTCAATTGCCACAAACAAGCCGATTTATAGAACGAATTGGAAAGAATGCCATTCAGGTTTGGTGCCAGAATTACTGGGTCTTACTGAACAGGAAAGCGTATTACGCGCTGGATTTGTGATTCCCTTAAGCTTCACTGATAAATTAGAAGAGTTGCAAGAAATTTCGGGGCTGCCGTTCATTCGTCAATGGGCGTATGAATACAAATTATTATCAGAAAAAATGGGAATAAGAATCGATGAGCATCAAGCTGATGGATATCTGGCCTATTTTCTAGACTCAGGACGTGAAGATGTAGGTCAATTTGTCGCGCTCCAGGGACATCTGGCTAGATCAGCTTATCTTCGTACTCTGGCTTGCGCTAAAGATGTGTGGAATATGCCTGATGAAGAATCTTATTTTTATGCACAAGCTACATTTCCCGCAGAACCTGCCTTCTTAATGTTAGTGCCACAGGCATTTCCAGATTGGGCTCAGGATGTCCATAATCAATCTGCGACATTGGCTTCAAATGCAATGGCACTTGCAAGTGCTGTTGTGCAACGAATCGAAGAAGCAGAGCAGGCGAAACTCATGCATTGTTCTTTGTCGGTGATTAATGAACCTCAATTCCATGCCGAATTAGAAGTTTTCTCATTTATAAAGCTCGCGGACAATATAAAACCAGGTAAGGTAATTAACTTTTATCGTAACCTGCTAGGTAAGGTCTTTCCATTGCAAACTAATAATCGCTCGTTCATATCTAGAAAAATTTCACGCGATGTCACTCGACCTTTGGGGTTCGCTCCTTTGATTACGCCGCTTATAGGTCAGGAAGTAGGATACCTGCAAACGGAATTTCTATGTAGATTATCCTATATGCCTTTATCAACAAATAGTATCCCTGCGCTGGAGCTGGTCGGCCAGCAAGATAAAGCCATTCTACGATCAGGTGGGCAGAATGTCGGAACATGGAAATGGTGGCGATGGAACTGGAAACCAAGTCACCCCAAAGGTTGGCCATCACCAACGGCATGCTGCACATATCTTCAGCCAGCGGTTGTGCAGAAAATGGCAAACGACCTAGGCGGTAGTTTCGAGAGGGTTTGGGTATTAACCACGTGGCATCGGCAGAAAGAATATGGAGAGTGGGAAAGATCAGAACGAGTAGGTAATTTAACAGAATGACCAAGATTCGGCGTATAACCCTTCGAGGTGGCTACGTTGCATGAGAATCGGTGGCTATTTAGAAATGAGAATTAGCGGCTGTTTTATGATGCCAATTGGTGGCTACTTTGAAATAAGAATCGCTGGTCACTTTGCGGTAAGAAATCATGGCTACTTTTATGAGAATACGCAGATATCGCCGCCTTCAGCTTGTTTGCGAATTTTGGCGACACAAAAATCGGATAAAGTTTCGATTTCTCCATCCTTGGAACAGCTTATGTATTCACTCGAGCATATAGAGTATAAAAAGCTGGCGATTAATATGCTTGCAAAAAAAACGTAAACGTATTTGAATTTAAAATGAATAGAATATTTAAAAGCCATAATAATTCAACTAAGGCGCAAGGAATATACTTCAATTTGGTGTGCCGCTATCTCTGGTTGATACTCGTGCAGGTGCAAATAACCTCGTGTAATAGCACGCACCTTGAGCGTCGAAATTTCAATGAACATCTCAAAATCATGCCTGACACGCAGCAAATTGTTCAAACAGAGTTTGTCTGGCACGACACGATATTGATCTTCAAGGGAGTAGTTGATTTTTTCAGCCATGCATTCGAATACGCATGGTTATGCGCAATTGCACGGACTAATACCAATTTCCCGCAAGCTTTGCTGATTCAATACTTTTAATATCTTTGACGCGAACGGCAAGGCCTGAACCGTGTGGTGCGGCCCAGGAAAACCCGGATGGTTGATACCAGGTTTTCGCTTGAATGATGACGTTGGCACCCAGTTCACGTGCACGTAATGCCATGGCGTTGAATGAATTGGTTGGTGATCCATACCAGATATTGCCTACTTCTATTTGGGATACCACATCGTATTCGACATGTGGTGGAAGTGCCTGCGCAGTAATAAATACGCGTTCATACGTTGGCGGCAATTGGGTGCTCGCAGGGGACGAGTTGATTGTATTCTTCATGATCATCGGGCTATGTGCGGAGCAGCCTGCGAGACTCAAAAGTGTAGCCGTAAATACCCCTGCCAGTTGTCGTTTATTAAAACTCATATGTTCCCCTTTTCATATGTAATGACGCCCAGCCTGATGTGGTGGGCGGAATTGCAAGCAAAGATAATGTGATACGGCATTTTAATATTGGCTGATTAAAAAGTATGTTTTATATTTCATATGCCAACTTCAAGGAAATTACGATTCGTCACAGGTTGGAAAGTCAAAAATAAAAGCAAGCATCAAATGTCTGATGCTTGCTTTCATGGGGTATTGCTTTTACTGGGATATCTACGCAACGCAGTACAAATTTTCGATATAACTAGAACGCATTTCTTGAATAGTGACGCGTGCGAGTCCTAAACATCCTTCATCGCAGCCGTAACCTGCAAGGTGCGGGGTTGTGCGCGGAATACTTGTGTGGCGGCTTTGGCGCGTGATGCGATGTTGAATAAGGTGCTTTGGTCTGCTTGATCGGATACCCCTGTCTTGAAAACGCTGACAACATCGGATTGTTTTTTTGCCTGACCCTGCATGGATTCTGCTGCTGCGGCAACCTGTTCTACCAGGGCTGAATTTTGTTGTGTAGCGCTGTCCATTTCGACGATGGCCTGGTTGATCTGTTCTATACCCGCGGTTTGTTCAGCACTGGCCGAGCTGATCTGGGCCATGATGTCAGTCACTTTTCTGACGCTGGAAACCACTTCATCCATCGTCAGGCCGGCTTCATCCACAAGTTGGCTGCCGATACCGACTTTTTCTACCGAAGTGTCAATCAGGATCTTGATTTCTTTTGCTGCGGTTGCTGATCGTTGTGCCAGATTGCGGACTTCAGATGCGACGACCGCAAAGCCGCGTCCCTGTTCGCCAGCGCGAGCAGCTTCCACGGCTGCATTCAATGCCAGGATATTGGTCTGAAAGGCGATGCCATCAATGACGCTGATGATATCAACGACTTTTTTGGATGATTCGGTAATTGATGACATGGTTTCTACCACGCGCGATACGACCTTGCCGCCTTTGATGGCGACGTCTGATGCGTTTTGTGCCAACTGGTTTGCCTCGCGTGCATTGTCAGAATTCTGTTTGACGGTACTGGTCAGTTCTTCCATTGAAGAAGCTGTTTCTTCCAGTGCACTGGCCTGTTGTTCTGTGCGGGCAGACAGGTCCTGATTGCCGGTGGCGATTTGTGTCGATGCAGTGGCAATCAATTCTGTCCCACCACGAACCTGGCTGACGATGCCGATCAAATTCTCATTCATGTGTTCCAGGGCGCGGAACAATGAGCCGATTTCATCCTTGCCTGTGATATCGATGGCGCTGGTCAAATCGCCATCGGCGACGGTTTTTGCGATGTGTACGGCTTCATTAATCGGTGTGACAATGCGGCGCGTAATTGACCAGGCAATGGCCATGCTGAGCAGGGTTGCCAGAATACCGACTGCCAATATCAATTGATTGGCGGATTCTGCGGTTGCCTTGGTTTCTTTGGCAGATTCTGCCATTAGCTCTTCCTGGAATCTGATCAGTGTTTCCATCGCATTCAGGTAGGCAAGCTGTTTCGGGCGCACCTCTTTGAAGAGTAATTCTTTGGCCTCGTCTTTTTTTCCTTCAGTGACCAGCTGTATCATTTTTTCCCGGCCGGGTGCGTATTGTGCCCGCTGCTCTATGGCCAGTCTGAGTAATTCTTTGGCCTGAGGGTTTTTTATGGAAGTTGATAATTTGTCGATTTCAGCAGTAATTTCCTGTGTCGACTTGTGGACGCTATCGATCTCTTTTTTTATATCGGCATCGTCACTCATGAGCAGTATGTTGCGCAGGTTGCGTGCCTGCAGATTCACACTTTTTATCGCTTCATTCAGGAGGTAAATTTTCTGATAGCGGTCGTTGACGGTCAGATCAATTTCAGTGTTCAGCAAGCTAAGGCGTGAAATCGCGATGACGACAACAATGACCAGCAGGAAAATAACTGCAAAAAAGCCTAAATACAGACGCTGACCAATTTTAAGATTTACGATATTCATTTTTAATATCCTCGTGAAGGCCACGTTAGTGGTCGGAGTTCGTTAAAAAACTGAATACGGCGAACGTGAGCCACCGTTGATAACGACATGTCAAAAAACTGATGCGCACTGAGTGTTTATCGTCTTGAGCAAGTGAGGCGCTCAAATTCCTTCATTTTTCTTATTGCAGGCAATGATGAGGCTGGTAAGGTGGATTGTGTAATTTGCAATTCAAATGTATTTTACACATTGAGCAATGAGAAAGTCCATGTGAAATACATATTTTGTGTAAAAAAAGATATTTTTCGTTAATTATTTGCCCATGGGTAACAATGATCGGTACACATAAGCCTGCTGGTTTATTGATGTGAGCAGCAAGTGTTTTCTGTCGAGCGTCATATGCAGGCAGCGGGCTGAGGCCTGTTGTCACGCGGGTGCATGTCGGAATTTGATCCGCTTCTTACTTGTAATTGCCGTATTTTTGAATAAGCTGGCAGTTTTCCGGCTTGTGTTTTGTGAGACATTTCATGATTTTTCGCCAATTCAGCCAATTTCGCATCAGCCTTGTTTTTTGCATGATTCTGTTGGTGCAGCTAGGCACCGTGAGCATTTCATCCGTCTGGGCGGCCAGCTTTGATTGCACCAAAGCCAGAACGTCGACTGAAAAGGCGATCTGTGCCGCCCCGGCTATCTCCAGTCTGGATGCCGAAGTGGGACAGGCATTCAAGACTGCGCAGGCGTTGTGGCCTGATGGAAACTGGAAAGATTTTTTGCGGGCAGAGCAACGCGAATGGCTAAAGACCCGTGATGCCGAATGCAAGTCTGATGTGACTTGCCTGAAGATGGATTACGAGCGCCGGCTGGCATTTTTGCGGCATCCGCATTTGAAATACATGGGGCGCTATGTGGCTGGGACTTGCCCTGGCAATGGCACCTATCTCGACGTGACACCCAGTTATCCCGCAGATGGGGTAGAGGTCTTGTTGTATATTTGCCCTAATTCTGCCGGTAATGTGCTCTTGCAAACGGCTGGCAAAGTAAACCCCAATGGTGAGCTGCATTTTGAAGACGCCGGTTGCTCGCGCAGTCTGCGCTTTGAGCAGGATGCGATAACTTTGTCGGCGGCGGATAAAGGGCGTTGCGCATTATCGGTTAGAGATGACCGCTTCCGGCGGGATGCTCGTAAATCGCCGTATGAAAACGAATAGTTGCTACTGTATATAGGCTATTGGCCCTCGCTTAAGCTTACGCTGGCGGCGGTATTGGATGCGCCACTGCTATTGGTGGCGCTACCTGTGCTATTAAATGAGTAAAATGAAATGATTGCCCTGTGCTTTCATCTTCAGCTTGTCAGGGAGGATTCTCATGTCCATAGAGCTTGATCATGTAATAGTCCCTACACGGAATAAACTGGTGTCTGCCAAATTGCTGGCGGAATTGCTGGGTGTGCCATGGGCGCCGACTTCTCTGGGGCCGTTTGCTCCGGTGTTTGTCAGTGATGGCCTGACCCTGGATTTTATGGATACCGAAGAAGATTTCCCCATCTATCATTTTTGCTTTCGCGTCAGCCAGCAAGACTTTGACGCGATATTGGGGCGCATACAGGCAGCAGGTATCGCCTACCGGAGTTCTGTCCGTGGCCCCATGGACGGGCAAATCAATACGGACTATGGCGGCAGCATGATTTACTGGAACGAGCCGGACGGGCATCAATGGGAAATGCTGACAGTCAGTTATGCGCGTCAGTAGTTCAGGGCAGTGTAAAACAGAAGCGATGGTTTTCGAAAAAACGAAATGCACTATCTTTGATTTCAGCGAAATTTACCTTTAGGTCACCTACGAGCTCAGCGGCATCTACCTGACCATGTGCCCACGTATCAACGCAATCTACTGCTCCATTTTGTTGTAATAATGACCTTATTTGTGCTGAAATCTGGCGTGTGGCTTCAATGCTATCTTTTTCTTCATGAAACCATTCCTCAGGTTCGCCAAAACCAAGTTCTACACTTTCAGCAAGTAAGTGCCGAAAGTCGCAACTACAGCCCGCTTTTGAGGCAAGGAACCATTTATTCTTAAACTGTAGGTACTTTTCTTCAGGGATGCCGGGGAGGTTTTTTACAAATTGAACGAGTTCGCTGTTAGCTAGTGACAAGTCATTATCTGACGTAGTACTTAAGATCGTCATGAAGCACATGGTATTTAGATATAATTAATTGCCGAATGCCAGAGATTATTTCATAAGTATTGAGTATAAAAATTGCTTTTATGGCAAATTAATGGAGCGAAGCGCGAATGTGCAAGGCTTGTGCCGATTTCCCGTGCAAACTTCCGCAATGCGTGTTAATCTCGCGCCTCACGTTTTGGCGTGGGGGTTGCAAGAGGGCTTGTGGTTGGCTCTTCGGTGGTGGGTAAGTGTTCAGGAAGCGGGTGTCAGTTATATTGCGCCAGTGCCGGGGCAGGTAATTTACCGCTGCTGATCTGAAATTCATTAAAAAGCCACGTCATATCGTGGCTTTTTTATTATTTGATGACGATATTTTTGATTGTCTTTGAATTTCTGGACTACAATCCAGTGTCTACTAATTTTAGGGATTGCGCGCCGTTTGATTCTGTGCGTGACCGATCAGTCCCTAGTCGCCCGCAAGAAGGGCGTTGCTGCCAGGTTGGTAGCAACATAATTTATTTAATACAAAACTGGTGTGGGTCGAAGCAGCTGTTTCTTCAGTTGCTTTGCTGCATAACATCAACTAAACCCGTGTAATTATTTGCATGAATACTGCTGAGGCAAAGCGAGTCCTCGAAACAGCCTTGTTATGCGCGCCTGAGCCGCTAACGGTCAATACCATGAAAAAGCTGTTCCAGGATGCGGACGATCAAGGTGATGTGGTCGGCGCAGATACCATCAAACTGATGCTGGAAGGTTTGCGTAACGACTGGTCGGACAAGGGTATAGAACTGGTGGCGTTGTCTACCGGCTGGCGCTTTCAAAGCAAGCCGGAAATGCGTGCCTATATCGACAGGCTGAACCCGGAAAAACCACCCAAGTATTCAAGAGCCACGCTGGAAACTCTGGCTATTATTGCTTACAGGCAACCAGTTACCCGTGGCGATATTGAAGAAATCCGTGGTGTGACCGTGGCTTCGCAAATGATCAAGACGCTGGAAGACCGTGGCTGGATAGAAAGCATAGGCCATCGTGATGTGCCGGGACGACCGTCCTTGTTTGCCACGACCAAGCAGTTTTTGGATGATCTGGGTCTGTCGTCGCTGGATCAGTTGCCGCCTTTGCAGCAGGTGACCAAAGATGCGGCAGAAGAGGCTGTGCCTGAGCTGACCGCATTGGATGAAGGCATGTTTGCCGCCGTGAATGAGGCGGATGCTGAAAACGCTGCTGATAGCGCAAAGGCTGCAGAAGTCAACGCGGACGAAGCCGATGTTGCTGGCTCGGTGGCTGATGATGTTGCATCATCTGAAGTTGTGCCAAATGAAGTCGAGGCCGGTCAGGCAGCGGCTGAACTGGTTTTGGTTGAGGATGTCACCGCAGCACCAGATCTGGATGTGAAAGCTGGGCAGGAAGTTGTTGCTGATCAGGCGCTAGATATCTCTGCGACCGATATTGTCGCTGACAGTGATGCTGAAGTAAGGCTGGCACTGGCAACAGAGTCCGTTCCTGCCACAGAAGAACACGTAGTAGAGCAAGAACAAGCAGTAGAGCAGGCTGCCTCTGTACCAGAGGTGGCAGACGTAGTGGCCGGGGCTTCCATCATGGAGTCCGGCGAAGAATTGAGTGATGTTGGGGGGGAAGCTCAAAACCTCACAGAATTGCGTGATCAGGTGGCTGATGTAGCAGCGCCGGATAGTTTACCAGGCGCGGCAGATAGCCAGTTGCCTCCATTAGAACTAAAGAATGAATCCAATGAATCCTGAAGATGTGAATGCTGACCAAGCAGATAGTGGTGCGGGCGCAAATGACCAAGGCCCGGCTGGCGCTGATGAAGCAAAGCCTGCCAAGCGCGGTGTGCGCGGTCCACGCAATATGCGTCGTTCCCGACCGAAGACTGAAGGCGCAGAGGCAGCAGTAGAAGCTGCTGGTGAGGTAATTCCAAGTGCGGAAGCTGCTTCAGATGACGCGCCGGTAAAGAAAGCACGTGCGCCAAGAGCGCCGCGTGCCCCGCGAGTTGCCAGTGCAGAAGCAGGTGAAGACAAACAGCCAGTGGCTGAACAGGTAGTTAAGCAATTAAATGAGCAAGTAAACGAGCAGGTAGCGGCTGCAGGATCAGTCCAGCCGTCAGCACAATCAGCGGCCGAGCCAGCACTGCGTGGTGAGCGTGCAGAGCGCACCGAGCGAGCGCCACGTGGCGACCGCGCAGAGCGGGGTGAGCGTCCGGCGCGCGGTGACAGGACAGAGCGTGGTGACAGGACCGAGCGCGGACCGACCGAACGCGGCCCGCGTCAGAATGCCGCCGGTGCTGCTGGTGGCAAGTCCAAGCGTCCGCAACAGCAGACGCGCGGTGGTCGTCCGGCAGGTAATAATGCCGATGACGTGTTTTCTTTCGTAACGTCCGAAGCATTTGATGTCTCGTCTCTGGATGATGCCAAAGGCAAGGGCCGCGCCAAGCCGGTGCGCCGTGACCTGACTGCAGATGATGATGCACCGAAATTGCATAAAGTATTGGCCGAAGCTGGCCTGGGTTCCCGTCGCGACATGGAAGATCTGATTGTTGCTGGCCGTGTATCTGTGAATGGTGAGCCAGCCCATATCGGCCAAAGAATTCTGCCGACTGATCAGGTGCGTATCAATGGCAAGCCCATCATGCGCAAAGTCAGTAAAAAACCGCCGCGCGTGTTGATTTATCACAAGCCGGCTGGCGAGATTGTCAGTAATAGTGATCCTGAAGGCCGTGCCTCGGTATTTGAAAGTCTGCCGACCATGAAAGTGGGCAAGTGGCTGGCAGTGGGGCGTCTGGATTACAACACCGAAGGTTTGCTGCTGTTCACCACATCCGGTGACCTGGCTAACCGGCTGATGCACCCGCGTTATGGTATTGAGCGTGAATACGCCGTACGTACCCTGGGTGAGCTGGAAGAGGGCATGCGTCAGCGTTTGCTGGCTGGCGTCGAGCTGGAAGATGGTCTGGCGCAATTCTCCAAAATTACTGATGGTGGTGGCGAAGGCGTCAATAAATGGTATCGCGTCATCATTGGTGAGGGCCGTAACCGTGAAGTGCGTCGCATGTTTGAAGCGGTCGGCCTGACAGTGTCACGTCTGATACGTACACGTTATGGTGCCATGACCTTGCCGGCCAATCTGAAGCGTGGTCGCTGGGAAGAGCTGGAAGAAGATGCAGTGCGCAGTCTGTTGAAACTCAGCGGTCTGGAAAAAGCCGGTGGCGACAAACCAGCACCAAAAACGGGTAAATCGTTTGGCAATAAGGCGCCTGGCTTTGGCACTGGCCCATTTACCCAGAAGCAGGTCGGCTTCCCTATGTCCAGCGGACGTGGTGAAGGTGGTCGTGGCGAATACGGTGCGGGCCGTGGTGGTAATGGTCCGAATGGTAATAAGGCAGGTGGTAATGCCGGTAACGCTGGCAATAATGCGAATGCCAATGGCAAAAAACGCAGCCGCCAGCCAGATCCTTTGCAGACTGCGCTGGGCTTCCCTGATGCCGGACAGCAACGTCGTGGACCTACCTCGCGTGGTAGTGGCCAGGCCATAGGGCAGGGGATTGCGGCGCGCAGGCGTTCTCGCGGTGCCTGAGCACCTGCTTTTGCCCTGTTTTATGGCAGATGACCGTGTTGAAATTACCTCGTTTTCCATTGCGACGAGGTAATTTATCGTTTATAATCTTGTAGTTAGCAGAATTTGCCTTTATTGATTTCAAATCTTGGCGCTACAAAAAAGATGGGCAGTAGCCCATTTTTTTTTGGTTTTCCCGATTATCGGCTTGATGTGGCAGTTGCGGAGCGACGCCCATTACGTGAGTTTTGCCGGTTTTTGGGTAGCGTATTTCGTGGCGCATAGTGGCCTGGTTTGTGAAATGTGAAGCAGTGTTTTTCGGAGAATAAGTTTGGCTTTGTTGGATTTGATAGAAAAAACCGTCAATGGTACCGGATACGATCTGGTGGACTTTGAGCAGGCCGAGCGCGGTCTGTTCCGGGTTTATATTGATTTTTTACCGGAAGACCTTGAGCGCGGCAATATCACGGTGGAAGACTGCGAAAAAGTCAGTCACCAGTTATCGCATGTGCTGACGGTTGAAAACGTCAATTACAGTCGCCTGGAGACTTCTTCTCCCGGTCTCGACAGGCCGCTCAAAAAAGTTGCAGACTATGTGCGTTTCGCTGGTGAGAAAGCCAATGTGAAATTGCGTATGCCCATGCCGGGCACGCCCAATCGCAAAACTTTCGAAGGCGTTCTGCACGAGCCTGAAGGTGAAAATCTGAAGCTGGAATTTGAAGTAAAAGATGGGTCGGCCATGCTGGAGTTTACGCTCGCCGATGTGGATAAGGCACGCCTCGTGCCGCAAGTGGATTTTAGGAGTCGCAAAGCATGAGTCGTGATTTGTTGTTATTGGTGGATGTGCTGGCGCGTGAAAAGAACGTCGATGAAGAGGTTGTTTTCGGATCGCTGGAGCATGCTTTGGCGCAAGCGACAAAAAAACGTTTTCCCGGTGAAGTTGATATTCGCGTAGAAATCGACCGTGATACTGGTGAATTCCGCTCTTTCCGTCGCTGGCATGTAGTGCCTGATGAAGCAGGCCTGCAATTGCCCGACCAGGAAATCCTGCATTTTGAAGCAGTCGAAGATGATCCTGAAATCCAGGTCGATGATTACATCGAAGAAGAAATTGAATCGGTAGACTTTGGTCGCCGCTTTGCCCAGGATACCAAACAGGTTGTCTTGCAGCGTATCCGCGACGCGGAACGTGAACAGATCCTGGCCGATTTCCTGGAGCGTGGTGATTCACTGGTAACTGGCACCATCAAACGCATGGAACGTGGCGAAGCCGTGGTTGAATCCGGCAAGATCGAAGCCCGTTTGCCACGTGACCAGATGATCCCTAAAGAAAATCTGCGTGTTGGCGACCGTGTCCGTGCCTACATCCTGCGTATAGACCGCAATGCACGTGGCCCGCAAGTTATCCTGTCCCGTACTGCGCCAGAATTCATCATGAAACTGTTCGAGCTGGAAGTGCCAGAAATCGAACAGGGTTCATTGATTATCAAGTCTGCTGCGCGTGACCCTGGTGTGCGTGCAAAAATCGCGGTGTTTACTGCCGACAAGCGTATTGATCCTATCGGCACTTGCGTCGGTATGCGTGGTTCACGCGTACAAGCTGTAACTGGCGAGCTGGGTGGTGAACGTGTTGATATCGTCTTGTGGTCTGAAGACCCGGCGCAATTCGTTATTGGTGCACTGGCTCCGGCAAATGTGTCCTCCATCATGGTGGATGAAGAAAAGCACGGCATGGACGTGGTTGTCGATGAAGAAAACCTGGCAATTGCAATTGGCCGCAGCGGACAAAACGTTCGCCTGGCAGCTGAATTGACAGGTTGGCAAATCAATATCATGACCGCTGAAGAGTCTGCCAATAAAGCTGAGCAGGAAACCGCCGGCATCCGCAGCCTGTTCATGGAAAAACTCGACGTGGATCAGGAAGTCGCCGACATCCTGGTTGATGAAGGCTTTTCCAGTCTGGAAGAAATTGCTTACGTACCGATCAGCGAAATGCTGGAAATCGAAGCCTTTGACGAAGATACCGTCAATGAGTTGCGTAACCGTGCCCGCGATGCCCTGCTGACAGAAGCAATCGCTTCCGAAGAAGGTCTGGAAGGCATGGATGATGAACTGGTCAACCTCGAAGGCATGACCCGTGTCACCGCAGGCAAGCTGGGCCTGGTTGGTATCAAAACGCTGGCAGCTTTTGCCGGTTTGGCATATGACGAATTTGGCGCGATCCTGGCATTGTCAGCCGACCGCGCCCGTCAATTGATTAAAGAAGCATTTGAAGATGTGACTGATGATGAGATGAAACTCATCGACGCTAAATATGATGATCAGGCCAAGGCGTTGTTAGCCAAAGCCTGGAAACTCGTAGAAGCTAAGTAATTCACGGGTTTGAATCTCATAACGCGCACATAGAAAAAGAGGACTGAATGGCGAGTAACAATGTAGCCCAATTTGCCACCGAGCTGAAGATGTCAGCAGATTTGCTGCTCACGCAATTGCGTGCGGCGGGCGTCAGTAAGAGCTCGACCTCAGATTCGCTGACAAAGGAAGACAAAGATAAGCTCCTTGAGCATCTGCGTCGTTCCCACGGCGTATCTGCGGACACAGAAAAGAAAAAAATCACCTTGACTCGTAAGGAAACGACCGAGATCAAGCAGGCGGATGCTACTGGGAAATCTCGTACCATTCAGGTTGAAGTTCGTAAAAAACGTACTTTCGTCAAACGTGATGATGCTCCTGCTGATGAAGCACAGGGCGCAGCAGTGGTCGTTGATCCTGCTGAACAGGCACGCAACGAAGAAGAAGCGCGTCACGAAGCAGAGCTGATTGCACGTCAGGAAGCGGAATTGCTTGAGAAGCAAGAACGTCTGGCCAAGCTGGAGGCTGAAAAAGAAGCCCAGGCCCAGGCCATGCGTGAAGCTGAACTGGCCGAAGCTGCCAAGGCAGAGGCTGAAAAGCTGAAAGCCGAACAGGCTGCTGCGGCTGCCAAGGTCGCTGACGTTAAATCGCCGGATGCCAAGTCTGTAGAAGTAAAGCCTGCGCAGGTTGCTGTGGACGAAGATAAAAAACGTCTGGATGCAGAAGACGCGAAGAAAAAAGCAGCGACCGACGCCAAAGAAGCGGTTGAGCGCGCTGCTGCGACTGAAAAAGCCCGCAAAGCTGTAGCGGATGAAGTTGCGCAGATTAAAGAAATGATGAATGCAGCACGCCGTCCGGCGAAAGCACCTGAACCGGTTGCTGCTGCACCTAAAGTTGCTGAAGGTACCTTGCACAAGCCTGCTGACAAAAAAGTCGCAGAGAAAAAGCCAGGCGCACCAGCAGAGAAAAAAGACGAAAAGAAACCAGTTGTTGCAGACAAGAAGGCGATCAAATCCGCCAACGTGTCTTCCACATGGCAGGATGACGCTGCGAAAAAACGCGGCGGTGGCCTGAAAACCCGTGGTGATACATCTGGTGGCCGTGATGGCTGGAAAGGTGGCCCTAAAGGCCGTCGCAACAATCATCATGATGACCGCGAATCCAACTTCCAGGTACCGGTAGAAGCCATCGTTAAAGATGTGTTTGTACCTGAAACCCTGACAGTGGCTGAGCTGGCACATAAAATGGCAGTCAAGGCATCCGAAGTCATCAAGCATTTGATGAAACTGGGCCAGATGTGCACCATCAACCAGGTACTTGATCAGGAAACAGCAATGATCCTGGTTGAAGAGATGGGTCATAAAGCCTTTGCTGCAAAACTGGATGATCCTGAAGCCATGCTGACGGATACCACAGAGCACGGTGAATATGAATCCTTCCCACGTGCACCTGTCGTGACTGTCATGGGTCACGTTGACCATGGTAAAACATCCCTGCTGGATTACATCCGTCGCGCCAAAGTCGCGTCTGGTGAAGCTGGTGGCATTACGCAGCATATCGGTGCTTATCACGTAGAAACGCCGCGTGGCATGATCACTTTCCTTGATACGCCAGGCCATGAAGCGTTTACCGCGATGCGTGCCCGTGGTGCCAAGGCGACGGATATTGTTATTCTGGTGGTAGCTGCGGATGACGGCGTCATGCCGCAAACCAAAGAGGCGATTGCCCATGCGAAAGCAGCTGGCGTGCCGCTGGTCGTTGCTATCAATAAAATTGATAAACCAGGTGCCAATGCAGACCGCGTGACACAAGAGTTGATCGCCGAAAGCGTCGTGCCTGAAGAATACGGTGGTGATTCACCATTCGTGCAGGTATCTGCAAAAACTGGCCTGGGTATCGATTCCCTGCTGGAACACGTCTTGCTGCAAGCTGAAGTGCTGGAACTGAAAGCACCGAAAGATGCACCTGCCAAAGGTCTGGTCGTCGAAGCGCGTCTGGATAAAGGTCGCGGTACTGTTGCCACTATTCTGGTGCAGTCCGGTACCTTGAAACGTGGTGACGTGGTGTTGGCCGGTTCTGCTTATGGTCGTGTCCGTGCGATGCTGGATGAAAATGGCGCGAATATCTCCGAGGCTGGTCCATCCATCCCGGTAGAGATTCAGGGTCTGACAGAAGTGCCGTCCGCAGGTGAAGAAGTCATGGTCATGGCGGATGAACGCAAGGCACGTGAAATCGCCTTGTTCCGTCAAGGTAAATTCCGTGACGTCAAACTGGCGAAACAGCAGGCAGCCAAGCTCGAAAACATGTTCGAAAACATGGGCGAGGGCGAAGTCAAAAACCTGCCTATCATCGTCAAGACCGACGTACAGGGTTCACAAGAAGCGCTGGTGCAATCTTTGGTCAAACTGTCAACCAGCGAAGTGCGTGTACAGGTTGTACATGCAGCAGTTGGTGGTATTTCCGAATCCGACGTCAATCTGGCAGTGGCTTCCAAAGCGGTCATCATCGGCTTTAACACCCGTGCTGATGCATCTGCCCGTAAATTGGCAGAGTCTAACGGCGTTGACATCCGCTACTACAACATCATTTACGATGCGGTAGATGAAGTCAAAGCAGCTTTGTCCGGTATGCTGGCTCCAGAAAAACGCGAACAGATCATTGGTATGGTCGAGATTCGTCAGGTCTTCGTGGTCAGCAAGGTTGGCGCGATTGCCGGCTGTCTGGTTACCGATGGCGTGGTCAGGCGTACATCCTCTGTCCGTTTGCTGCGCAACAACGTGGTTACCTGGACAGGCGAGCTGGATTCGCTCAAGCGTTACAAAGACGATGCCAAAGAAGTCAAAGCCGGTCTGGAATGCGGTCTTTCACTGAAAGGCTACAACGAGATTCAGGTTGGCGATCAGCTTGAAATATTTGAAGTACAAGAGATAGCACGTACTCTGTAACTCAAGATAACCCCGGACCAGTTCCGGGGTTGTGGTTTATGGAGATGTAAGAAAATTATGGCAAAACATAGCAAAAATATTCCCGGTCGTGGCCTGCGTGTAGCAGACCAGATTCAACGTGACTTGGCAGAAATCATCTGGTCTGAACTGAAAGACCCGCGTGTAGGTATGATCACGCTGACAGAAGTGCAACTGACTCCCGATTACGCCCACGCAAAAGTGTATTTCACCACGCTGGTGGATGACCCTGTTGCGGTAAAAAACACGATTGAAGCCCTGGCGAAAGCATCTGGTTTCCTGCGCAATCAGCTGGGTCTGCGTCTGCATATCCATACCTTGCCGCAACTGCATTTTGTGCATGACACATCTACTATCCGTGGCATGGCCATGTCAAAACTGATAGATGAAGCCAATGCCACACGCGCCAAAGACGACGGCGAAAACTGATTCCAGACTGATTGATACACAGTGAATGCTCAGCCTGGCAACAGGCTGCTGACAACATGACGACTCCGCAGATAAAAAGAAAGCGTGTGCCTGTGCACGGTGTATTGCTATTGGATAAGCCAGTTGGTTTTTCCAGCAATGATGCCCTGATCAAGGCCAAGCGCTTTTTGAATGCCGCCAAAGCCGGGCATACTGGCACGCTTGATCCATTTGCTACTGGTTTGCTGCCGCTGTGCTTTGGCGAAGCCACCAAGTTTTCCCAGGACCTGCTGGAAGCAGATAAAACCTATACCACGGTCGTACACCTTGGTGTCACCACGACAACGGGGGATACTGAAGGTGAGGTGCTGGAAGAAAAGCCGGTTGATGTCAGTCTGGAGCAAATCCAGCAAGCATTGCAGCAATTCACCGGCCCCATACAGCAAGTGCCGCCCATGTATTCCGCACTCAAGCGCGATGGCAAGCCCCTGTATGAATATGCGCGTGCCGGCATTACGCTGGAACGTGAAGCGCGCAGCGTTATCATTCACGAGCTGGAATTGCTGGCCTATGAAGCGCCTTTCCTGAGTCTCAAAGTCAAATGCAGCAAGGGCACTTATGTGCGGGTGCTGGGTGAAGACATAGGTGCAACGCTGGGTTGTGGCGCGCATCTGAAGGAATTGCGCCGTATCGGTGTGGGTCATCTGGTATTGGAAAAATCCATTACCCTGGAGTATCTTGAAAGTTTGCCAGAACCTGAGCGTCTGGCATTGCTGGACCCGGTTGATGCCTTGTTGTCCAGCTTTGACCCGGTTTACCTCACAGATGAGCTGTCGCGCCGCTTTCTGCACGGCCAGCGGCTGGCATTAAATAAAGAAGAAGTCACATTGCCCATTGAAACTGGCCGCGTTCGCGTCTATCGTGAATCGGATGGACAGTTGCTGGGTTCGGCCCAGTTGCAGGAATACGGCATACTCGCGCCAGAGCGCCTGATTGCCACTGAACATTAATTGTGTCATCGCACGGTAGCAACTCCTTGAAATAATAGGAGTTTTTCTACTTTTGCGCTGCAACATGTTATAATCGCAGGTTATCCGATTTACCCAATAGATTTACCCAATAAGAACGCTATCATGTCTACTTCAAAACGCGCTATCCGTAACATCGCCATTATCGCTCACGTCGATCACGGCAAAACCACTCTGGTTGACCAGTTATTGCGTCAGTCCGGTACTTTCCGCGACAACCAGCAGGTTGATGCCCGTGTTATGGATTCGAATGATATCGAAAAAGAGCGCGGTATCACTATTTTGTCCAAGAACTGTGCTGTTGAATACAAAGGCACACACATCAACATCGTCGATACCCCTGGCCATGCTGACTTTGGTGGTGAAGTAGAACGTGTTCTGTCCATGGTGGACAGCGTTTTGTTGCTGGTAGATGCACAAGAAGGTCCAATGCCACAAACGCGTTTCGTTACGCGTAAAGCACTGGCTCTGGGTTTGAAACCTATCGTTGTCGTCAACAAGATCGACCGTGAAAACGCAGATCCACAAAAAGCCGTCAACGCGACTTTTGAACTGTTCGACAAACTCGGTGCAACTGACGAACAACTTGATTTCCCTATCGTCTACGCATCCGGTTTCAAAGGCTATGCAGGCCTGGAAGATTCTGTGCGCGAAGGCAATATGGAACCTTTGTTCGACGCTATCCTGGAACACGTTCCTGCGCGTGAAGATGATCCGGACGGTCCTCTGCAATTGCAAATCACTTCCCTGGAATATTCTTCCTATGTTGGTAAAATCGGCGTTGGCCGTATCCTGCGTGGTCGCGTCAAGGCATTGCAAGACGTAGTCTGGATGAATGGTCCTGAAGACAAGCCAACCAAGGCACGTATCAACCAGGTATTGACATTCAAAGGCCTGGACCGCGTTCTGGTTGATGAAGCACTGGCAGGTGACATCGTCCTGATCAATGGTATCGAAGAAATCGGTATCGGCTCCACCATCTGCGCACCGGACACGCCTGAAGGCCTGCCGATGTTGAAGATTGATGAGCCTACACTGACCATGAACTTCATGGTGAACAGTTCCCCACTGGCTGGTCGCGAAGGTAAATTCGTGACTACACGTCAAATCCGTGACCGTCTGGAACGTGAATTAAAATCCAACATGGCTTTGCGCGTTGTGCAGGCAGAAGGCGATGATTCCACGTATGAAGTTTCTGGCCGCGGTGAGTTGCATCTGACCATCCTGATCGAAAACATGCGTCGTGAAGGCTTTGAATTGGCTGTATCCCGTCCACGCGTGGTCTTCAAAATGGTGGATGGCGAACGTCATGAACCATATGAAAACCTGACAGTAGACGTAGAAGAAGCCAATCAGGGTGGCGTCATGGAAGAACTGGGTCGTCGTCGTGGTGACCTGCAAAATATGGAACCGGACGGCAAAGGTCGTGTCCGTCTGGAATACCGTATTCCAGCACGTGGCCTGATCGGCTTCCAGGGTGAATTCATGACATTGACGCGCGGTACGGGCTTGATGAGCCACGTGTTTGATGAATACGCACCAGTCGACAATTCCAAAGGCGAACTCGGCGGCCGTCGCAATGGCGTGCTGATCTCGCAAGATGATGGCGCAGCAGTTGCCTACGCTATCTGGAAATTGCAAGACCGCGGTCGTATGTTCGTCAGCCACAATGACCCAGTGTATGAAGGCATGATCATCGGTATTCATTCCCGTGACAATGACCTGGTAGTGAACCCGATCAAAGGCAAGCAATTGACCAACGTTCGTTCTTCCGGTACAGATGAAGCGGTACGTCTGGTTCCACCTATCCAGATGAACCTGGAATATGCAGTTGAGTTTATTGACGACGATGAACTGGTTGAAGTCACACCTAAGAGCATTCGTCTGCGCAAGCGCTTCCTGAAAGAGCACGAACGTAAAAAGGCATCACGCGAATAAGCTGATTTCTTTTGACTGATGCGGCTGGCAATTCTGCCGCATCTAGATCAACCCGTTTTGCTCTAGCCAGTTTGGCCAGAGTCAAACGGGTTTTTTATTTGGATCAACATGCAAAATAAAATGACTCACCGCAAAGCGGTGATGCTGATGATTTGCGCTGCCACTCTGTGGAGTATTGCCGGTGTATTTACCCGTCATCTTGAAGTGGCACGTAATTTTGAAGTGACTTTTTGGCGCAGTTTTTTTGCCGCCGTGTTTATTGCCGGCGTCATGCTGCGACAATATAAATGGGCCTTCATCCCGCGCCTTAAATTGCTGGGCAAGATAGGATTTCTGTCGGGCTGCATGTGGGCCACCATGTATAGCTGTTTCATGATCGCACTGACCATGACCACGGTTGCCAATACCTCCATCATGGAAAGTCTGACACCTTTGTTCACTGCTTTTCTGGCATGGATGATATTACGCCAGCATATTCCTGCGCGTACCTGGTGGGCGATTGCTGCCGCCGGTCTGGGCATGTGCTGGATGTTTGCCGGCAGTTTGACAGAGGTGGATAGTCGTGGCCTGACAGGCATGCTGATTGCGCTGGGCATTCCGTTCGCGTCTTCAATAAACGTCATCATCCTGAAAAAAGGTGGACATGCTGTTGACCTGGTACCAGCCGTGTTTGTTGGTGGCAGTCTATCGGCACTGATCATGTTGCCATTGGCCTGGCCATTTCAAACCTCATTGCATGATATTGCTATCCTCGCTATTTTGGGCTTTTTTCAACTGGGCCTGCCTTGCATGTTGATGGTCAAGGCATCGAATAGTTTATCTGCGCCAGAGATCGCCTTGCTGTCCTTGCTGGAAGTATTGCTGGCACCAATCTGGGCCTGGCTGGGTGCGGGCGAAGTGCCTGCACAATCCAGCATCATCGGTGGAGCAATCGTGTTGACTGCGCTGGTCTTCAATGAATTGGCCGACATGCGCAAGGATTGATCTGCATCAAAGCTTGTACCGATAAATTTTGAGCTGACAGGGCAGGGACTTATGATCGCGAACATTTTTCTTTTCGGATCACCCTGCCATGACTGTAACCTCAGTAAAAAACGCAATAAAATCCCCGGAACTTCTCTTGCCCGCCGGTTCGCTGGAAAAAATGCACGCCGCTTTCGACTTTGGTGCCGATGCTGTCTATGCAGGCCAGCCACGTTATAGCCTGCGCGCCCGCAATAATGAATTTTCTACCCTCGATGTTTTGCAGCAGGGCATAGACGGTGCCCATGCACGCGGCAAACTGTTCTTCGTCGCCAGCAATATCTTCCCGCACAATAGCAAACTCAAAACCTATCTGCGCGATATGGAACCCGTCATCAACATGAAGCCGGATGCCCTCATCATGGCTGACCCTGGCCTCATCATGATGGTGCGTGAAAAGTGGCCAGAAGTGCCGGTACATCTGTCCGTGCAGGCCAATGCCGTCAACTGGGCCGATGTAAAATTCTGGAAAAAGATGGGCCTGACCCGCGTCATCCTCTCGCGTGAATTGTCGCTCGATGAAATAGAAGAAATTCGCCAGCAATGCCCGGATATGGAGCTGGAAGTGTTTGTCCACGGCGCCTTGTGCATCGCCTATTCTGGCCGTTGTTTGTTGTCTGGTTATTTCAATCATCGCGACCCCAATCAGGGCACCTGCACCAATTCCTGTCGCTGGGATTACAAGGTGGAAAATGCCACCCAGAATGAAACCGGTGATCTGGCACGCATCCCGGTTGAAAGTATCAAACTCAATTACCAGCAGGCACTGGAAGAAGCCAATCAATCTTTTTCTGCCATGGGCGACATGCCACGCCATCCTCTGGCAGATAGGCCTTACCTGATAGAGGAGGGTGGTAAGCCAGGTCAGTTCATGCCCATACTTGAAGATGAGCATGGCACCTACATCATGAATTCAAAAGACTTGCGCGCCGTTGAGCATGTGGAGCGACTGGCTAAAATCGGCATCGATTCACTGAAAGTCGAAGGTCGTACCAAGTCTTTGTACTACGTCGCCCGCACTGCTCAGACCTATAGACGTGCGATTGATGATGCGGTTGCCGGCCGTCCATTTAACACCGACCTGCTGGGGCAGTTGAATGGTCTCGCCAATCGCGGTTATACCGACGGTTTTTATCAGCGTCACCATACGCAAGAACATCAAAACTATATGGAAGGCGTATCAAAGGCACACCGCAGCCAGTACGTAGGGCAGGTTTTGCAAGTGGCAGATGGCTGGGCCGAGGTTGAAGTCAAAAACCGCTTCGCCGTCGGTGACGAGATAGAAATCATTTCTCCAAATGGCAATGAAATTTTCAAACTGGTAGAAATACGCAATGGCGATAATCAATCCCTGAACATGATAGGTGGCGCAGGGCATAAGGTGCGTATTCCGCTGGATGCCAAATATGAAAAAGCATTGCTGGCCAGAATGTTGTGATGGCTGACATGTTTGGCATGCAATAATCTACAGTTTCCACGCCGCATCCTGATGTGGCAAATTGCTGCAATGTAGATTCCTTATGTCCGCTATTGACCCCCGCTTACTTTTGCCCGGCTTGCTGCTCATGGTGTATGCCATCATGAGCCTGGTCACGCTATGCATGTATGCCATCGACAAATCTGCAGCAGGCAAGCGCGGGCCAAGGATTTCCGAGAGAAGCTTGCTGCTATGCGGCCTGGCAGGCGGCTGGCCGGGTGCCATCGTGGCACAAAGTATTTTCCGTCATAAGACACAGAAAACCTCTTTCCGACGCGCCTTTTTTGCCACGATCATCCTTAATCTGGCCTTACTCATTGCCGTTATTGTCATATCATAAACTGTTATTGTATTATTGATATAAATACATCTGAATAAGCTGATGGTGCTGGTTGTTCAGTATGCGTCATGCAATCTTCAGGGGAATGGCTATGCAAATAGATCCGGTAAAAACCTATATCGCCCTTGCGCCGGACGGGCAGTCCACTGTGTTGCCTGGTGGCGATGCTTTCTGGAGCCTGCCCATGGCAGAAATAGATCAGTATGGGAAGCACTGGTTAATTTCTGAATACGCCTTCGATGCTGATTGGCCCAGTTGGGAAATGCACCCGCATGCCGATGAGTTTGTTTACATGCTGTCCGGCGCTGCCGACTTTGTGCTGAAAGTGGACGGGGCTGAACAGCATATCGCGCTGAAGGCAGGCAAAGCTGTGCTGATACCCAGGGGTCATTGGCATACCGCCAAAATGACCACGCCTGGCCGCATGTTGTTCTTTACCCGGGGTGAGGGAACAGAGCATATGTCGGTATCCTGATCATCAAAAAAACAGATTATTGAAACTAACTCATTGCAAGGTTCAGTATGACTAGCGATAACGAACAAATCGAGAAAAAAGCGGAAGCCAGCTTATCTGCGCTTCAGCTTGCGCCAACATCATTGGCAACACGGACCTCAGTACCACTGGAAGTGCAGGCTGCCACGCCACCACCGACTGAACACACACCAGGTACGCCCTTGTCTCCGGCAATCATCAATAAGGCATGGACAACCGCCGCCATACTCTTGATGGCTTCCATCCTGGGAATTCTGTTCATCATCGGGTTGAGTGTCTGGCAAACGCTGGCCTGGCTGCGCGATACCAAAGATCTTGGAAATATGTTCATCGTCACATCGATAGGCTTGATTTATAACAGTATTTTGCGCGACATTGCCGCACTGACAGGCATCGCCCTGGCAGCGGGCGGCTTGCTGGTATCTTTTTTGACGATCAATCAAACCATCGGCGTCGCTGCCACCGCTAACGAGAAAAATCTGGCCGACCTCAAGACCAACTCACCCGGCGTGATCGCGATTGTTTTCGGCTCCCTCATCATCATCGCTTCGCTGTATTTCAAAGGTGAATTTAATTTGAAGGATGAGGGTATGTCGACTGGAACGAAGAGTCAAACCAGTGCTGAGCCAAAAATTGTGCCGGTAACTGCCGGGGATGTGAAGCCGGAAGCTCTGCATGAGCCAAATGGAGGTCAGAAGTGAGTGGAATTAATTTTTTGATCTTCCAGAAACTGATTGAGTAATTCTTGAAAACTGAAACTGCATATAGTTAATTTGTATAACAGCCCGGCAAATCATTGGCTTGCCGGGCTGTTTCTACTCTTGATTTAAGAGTTTTTTTTGGGGGGGCGCTGTAAGGTATAGCGGTTTAAATATTCTCAACAATAGGTATTTAAACCCGCGCTATGAGTAGCGACAATGCATTTGCAAAACGGGTGTAGATCAGCCTAACCACTGGGTAAATTCAATCCCATTTTTGATTGCTCCAATGACGATGGCTTGGTTTTCCGTGCTTTCGCAGAAACTTGCCAGTGCGCCCGCTGCCGTAATTTTTCCTGTGTTCAATTGATCTGCCCAGTAATCAAAGCCAGCTTTGTCTGGTGCTCGATGCAGAACATTTTGATAGAAGTTGGTGACAAGTGTTGTTGTGGATGGATTGGCGCCATATAGTTTTTGGAATTCTGGAGACTGCATAAAGCCAGCTGCAATTTTTGTCAGATTTGAGCCTTTATCCATATCATTGATCCAATAGCCCAGCCCTGATAGATCGGGTTTGCGATCAAAAGCCGCCTGATAGAGGCGATATGCTTGGCCAGCATTGCCTGTTATATCGAAAGCAATAGTCGTATCTGTAAATTTAACTCGTTCAATGCTATCAATTTCGTAACCACCAATTCCCTTCATGAGTATGAAGTGACCATCTCTGGTTGCTATTGCGTATGCGCTTTTCGAGTCGGATATTTCATAGGTATCAAGCTTGGTAGTTGATCCGGCAATTTTCTTGTACGGAATGGCATCTGCATATAACTGAACACGATAGACGCCGGAGTCATAGTTAATTCTATTGTATATATTTAATGATAGTGTTGTCTCTGTATCGAAATACAAAAGATCGCTAAATCCTGAGGACTCGCCAATTGTGTACCTATACGAATAATAGAAATCATCATTCTTGGGATTGAAAAGTGTAATCGCCTCCCACAAGCCTCCCGATGTATTAAAGTAGTTCTCAATTCGATAGATGTAGCCAGGTTTGAAAGTAACTGAATACGTTGCCGCATCAATTAATTTTCTATTCGGATTTAGAGATCCCTCCAGCTTGGCGTCGGGTGTAAATATATCGCCATCTGGCACGATCGTTACTACGCCTTTATTGACTGGGAATGCGGTTGTGTAACCAGGAACATTATATAAAACCGTGCTTGACATGTTTACCTCATAATTAAGAAGAAAAGTTATTTTTTACTTAATTATATTTGAAATTGTCACACTTTGATACAAATAATTCCTTTGTATATTTGCTTCTTGCATTGCTTGGTGCAATTGAAGGATTGTCAAACTAATTATTGATTTCGCGATAATGTACTGAAGCTGGTATTGAAAGTGCGTGGGTTGACTTCTGTTTTACTTGCTAACGCTGGGCGATGTCAGTTGAAAGCTGAAGCGTGGCTTTGCCGAGCTGCTGATCGCGCGATGGATATCTATTCGTATGCATTCGTTTATAACGTAATCGCTTGCACTTATTTCGTCATTTTTAATGTATTTATCATGTTTGAAATCGGAATAAGCACTCTATTTAATAATCTAGCTTCGTTTATGCTTATTAATAGTACGCATGTATACAATATAGCAATCATATACCTACAAATGTTAGAAGGTAGATGCTCAGTAGGCATAGTCACTGGTCGAATATGGCTCGCCAATTTAACTTGTGGCTCACTCATAAAAGCAACTTTTCTTGTGGGGTTTATTTTTAATAGGATATGGGCAGTGAGTACTTTTAGAAAACTGGGTAAAGTGATAAGCCCGATTATCAAAAATACAGATGAAATCATCATTCCTTTATCGTTAAATCGCCATGGCAATATCGAAAGCAACGTGAAGATTGTCGCTGCAAGTATTGAAATTGCAATTGTCACTATATAAATGGGAAGAATGTATTCGTCATTCTTAAGCAGTTCTTTTGTTACAAGTCTCAAATGCCTTAAAAGAGCGTTAAATTTCCTAAATTCATCCTGATGAATAATCAATGCCATTTCAACCCCCTAATTTCTCTATACCCTCGTGCAGCAACGCGCAATAAAGATTTAGCTGCCAAAATAAAAAAGACGCCGCCAGTACTCCACTCATGCACGGTTACGATGTAATTCTTCAATGCCCCATGTAAGGTGCAATTTGCGAGCAGCTCAATTGCCGAGAGAGAGATAATAATTAATGCCGAATAAGTAACTTCCTTTAAGAGTGTAATTAAAGACGTGAGAAATTCATTTTTTTTACTTTCTTCTTGAATTGAGTCTTCTTCGCTCTCCATCCGATTCCCCGACTTACGTGTTAGCGTGATTGTGATCTGAAATTTTTGAGGAAATCCGTCTTTAACAGTAATTTATTTTATTGTGCTATTAAACTACAATTATTTTAGATTATCGTGCTTTTCGGAAATATTTCTCTCAGTAGAGACGCTTCTCGTTTAGTTTTTATATAAAGATCTACAATTAATCGCAATTGCATATATTCTGCTTTTTTCCGGGTTCGCACATTTTTCATTCGCAATAAATTGAATAATTTTTAGGCGGGTAGCGCCCACTTGTAAATATAGCATGTAAATTAACTATTTAATGCAATAATCGCCAGCATATGGACAAATCTTGTTATTTGGTGCGATGGAACAGATCATAAAATAATAAAACCGCCTGGACAGCTTCCTCGCCTGGCGCTGGTAGTAGGGCAGGGGTTTTGCCTCTTAAATTCAGCGACTGCTGTCTTCGAACCCGGGGTTTTTGCTTCAACTGTCGACGAGAGCTAACTGGCGCACAACAGGAACAGATTTTAGGATTGGCGCATTAACTAATACACTTTCGGATTGACCTAAGCATTGTTAGCGGTTTCTACACTTTCTATTTTGGCCGTCTCCTGGGAGATATCCGAGCCGCAATACCTACACTTGATCGCTTCTATTTTGATGTCTTCGGCGCAAAACGGACATTTCTTAGTTGTTGAGTCAGTCACCCTACAGTTGCAAGCGGCTCGATTTCAGTGAGCCAAATTGACTCAACAAAAGAAGCGTTAGTTGCGTCAGTCGCAGCAGCAAATCTGGACATTTCTACCTTGAGACTCGTTAGCTGGCACGATCTTTGGAGATCGTAATGGTATTGGTTCTGAGCAACTTAATCAGTTGCCTGGATCGATGAAGTGAGAGAACAGTTGATCAAGTCGATCCAGGCAGTGAATCAGAGGACTACGTACGGTTTGTCAGATACGTTGTGTAGGTATCGATGAAATCATAACTGAATTCTGCGACGGCTTTGCCAGTTGTACCGTCTGTAGCTTTACCTCCTGGAACAAAGAGGTTTGGTTGATGTTTTATGAGCAGTTCCAATAGATATTCTGCTTTTGCACGCGCGTCAACAAGTTCCATTTCGTACCCCTTCCATGGGTAATTGATAAAAGTGAATCATTTCAAATTTAGCATGCTTTATTGATATCAAGTGTTAAAAATATATAAACATGAGCAATTCAGGAAATGAACCACTTTTTTCGCGCAAGCCCACGATTCAATTATCGGACGAACAGCTCACGAATGCACGCAGGATCGAGGCTGCACTCCTGCAGCAAGTGCACAAAACCAAGGTTTGCACGATAGCTGATGCCTTTGGCGTGTGCGAGACAACCGCTGGTCGGTGGGTGAACGATGGCGAGCTAACGTTCCTGGCAGTGATTGGCGTTGAGGCTGTGCCGGCAGAGCATGCCTATTCGCCGAGAATTGTGGAAGCGCTGATGACGATTGCGGGGACGAAGATCGCACAGGCGGGTAGTGCTGAAGAATTCTTCGCCAGCCTGAAAGTGTCGCAATGACGATGTTTAATCCTGCCGCGCGGATTGAGGAAATTCACCGAAAAAATCAGATCCCACAAATTGCACCTTCAGGGATGTGGTTTTGTTATGGACCACGTTTCCCCAACAGCAGTGGCCAGTCACGATCCTTCCAGCAATTCAAGAATGCTGTTGGTGACACTGTTTGCAAGTTTTGCAAATTGTGCCGAGGTATGAAATGAACTTATTTGGATTGATTGCTCTGAATGTAAGCATCGATTTCCTTAGTTGTATTAGTTTCGATTTGATCTGACAGTTGGTCCTTGCAAAAGGAGAGATTACCCGGTTTGATAGAGGTGCGAATCTTTATTAAACCAGCACGAAAGTGCCATAGGAGTAATCTCATGAATAGTATTTCTCAAAACGTCATTAAACACAAAGTTGGGCTGCTCAACCTTGCTGCCGAACTAGGTAACGTGTCCCGTGCCTGCAAAGTAATGGGTTTTTCGAGGGACACGTTTTACCGTTATCAGTCTGCCGTTGAGAGCGGTGGAGTTGAAGCTCTGATCGATTCCAACCGGAGGAAGCCAAATCTGCGCAATCGTGTTGATGGTGTCGTTGAAGACACAGTGAAAGCGTTTGCAATTGAACAGCCAGCATATGGCCAGGTTAGAGTTTCCAATGAGCTACGTCGACGTGGGGTGTTTGTTTCGCCCTCTGGTGTGCGTTCAATCTGGTTGCGACACGATGAGTGCACATACTTTGCCCCAAGTAATTAGCAGAATCCAATTCAGGAATTTTGAAACAACAAAGCCCACATTCAGTGGGCTTTATCGTTCTCCGTTGCAAAATTTTGATTTTCGTTGTAAAGTTCCGAAAATCAAAGTTATCCACAGGGAGTAAGTACTTGATTTATATAGTATTCTTGGGGTGATCGATGGGGTTCGAACCCACGACAACAGGAATCACAATCCTGGACTCTACCAACTGAGCTACGACCACCACTGTGTTACACCCTTGCATTTGCAGCGCAAGAGAGCTACGCATTATACGAGGAAACGGGCTTTTTGGCAATACTTTCTTTATTGGCAGTCTGCCCGGGACTTGTTTTAGCCACCACCGCCCATACCGCCGCCCATGCCACCACCACCCATTCCACCGCCACGCTGGCGTCCCATGCCGCCTTTTTGTTTGCTGTCGCCGCCGGATTCAGGGCGTTTCATTTTGTCCGGGTCCTGTGTCGCTCTCAACGACGATAGCAGGAACATTTGCAGCATTTGTCGTTGTTTGTCGTCCAGGGCGTCATTGATGGTCAGCACCAGTTCACGCATCTGTTTATTTTCTTGCGCGGTGGTTTGTTCTTCCTGTTCGATTTGCGGTGTCAGTTCACGCAGTTCTACATTGTTTTGTTCCAGGCGCTGCTCCAGCTCTACCTGCATGCGTTCACGGCGTATATCGCGCTGGCGACGCATGGCTTGGAGTTTGTTTTCTGTCTGTTGCCACAGCACTTGCTGATTGACATTCAGGTTCAGTTCTTTCTTCAGTTCATTTGCTTTTGCCAGCAGGCCGTCAAAGCGCAAGTCCATGACGGGGTTGGCATGTGCCAGTTGAGCCAGTAAAGGTGAACAAACCATACCCAAAGCAAAAACAAATTTAATGGAGGCTTTGTGCAGCATATGTGGATTCCTGTTTATCGACATGTTGAAATAAAAAAGCCTACGCAAGTGATTGCGTAGGCAACCTCACTGTCGCAGTGAGTTGAAGGATCGTGCGAGAAAACAGGGTCAATATATGCCTGCGTTTGCCGGTGCCGACAAGCTATTACAAATTCTTACGTATGTACTGATAAGGACATAAAACAGATCATTAGCGTTACATGAATCTTTACAATCTATACGTTTCTCTACAGTTTGATACAGACAAAATGCGCGTCCATCCTGAATCTTTTGGATCAGGATTGAAGATGGACAGCGGAGAATGTTTTTATTCGGAGAACTGCTCTTCGCGGGTTTTTTCCTGCAAGGCAACTTGCTGCATGCGTGTGGCTGCTTCCAGCAATAATTCTGGATTGCCGAGTGCAAGTTTTTTGCTGTCAGACAAAATTTGCCTGAAGCTGCGTGCCCCAGTCATGCCGGTCATCAGACCCAGCATGTGGCGCACAACGGTGTTCAGGCGCAGGCCTTTGCCGTCGTTGCCATACAATTCCAGCTGGCGGTGTATGTAAGGCACCATGCAGGCCAGGATTTCTTCACGGGTTTTTACCGGGCTATTGTCGCCATAAAAGCGGGCGTCAAAACTGGCCATGAAATACGGATTGTGATAAGCCTCGCGGCCTATCATGACGCCATCCACATGTTGCAGATGCAGGCCCATGTCTGCGGTCGTTTTGATGCCGCCGTTGAGGATGATTTCCAATTGCGGAAATTCCTGTTTCAGACGATAGGCATAATCGTATTTCAGCGGCGGGATTTCGCGGTTTTCTTTGGGGCTCAGGCCCTTGAGGATGGCATTTCTGGCGTGTACGATAAATGTCTGGCAGCCGGCTTCTGCTACCGTGCCGACGAAGTCACGCATGAATTCATAGGAATCGACATCATTGACACCTATCCTGTGCTTCACGGTCACGTCGATGGAGACGGCATCTTTCATGGCCTTGACGCAATCTGCCACCAACTGTGGTTCAGACATCAGGCAGGCACCAAAGGCGCCTTTTTGCACGCGTTCAGAAGGGCAGCCGCAATTCAGATTGACTTCGTCGTAACCCCATTCCTCAGCCATTTTGGCGCATTGTGCCAGGTCAGCAGTTTCGCTGCCACCCAGTTGCAGGGCAACAGGATGTTCGTCCGGATTGAATTCCAGATGGCGTTGTGCGTCACCGCGCAGCAGGGCTCCGGTGGTGACCATCTCGGTATAGAGCCAGGTATGACGGGTGATATGGCGATGGAATTGGCGGCAATGTCTGTCAGTCCAGTCGAGCATGGGGGCAACAGAGACGCGGCGCGAAGGTATTGCAAGTTTATTCACGATAAAACAAAACAGCGATTCTCAATCCTCTATTGTAACCTGCGCGGGGACTTTTACCTTGCAGTCTGGCCTTGCAGGCTAGAGTAGTGAATCATGCGCCTCTCAACGCGGCTTCCAAAGACAGTTCCAAAGTCAGTTCTAAAGTCAGTTGAATATTACCGGGATTTATTTCAATAAAATTACGTTCTTGGAGTCACATGTGTGCGCAAGAGCGCATAGAAAATTTACATCACGTGATAGCCTCTATGCAGGAATCTGCTTGCACTCACGCAAGGTAGAAATGTCAATGGAACCAAGGGCTTAAAAACGCGAATGCTTCAACCTCACAGCCCTTTGCAAAATCATCTGCTTGCTGCCTTGCCTGCTGCCGAGTTTAATGCCCTGGCAGCCGGGTTGGAACTGGTGTTGATGGCAGCCGGCGATGTACTGTATGAATCCGGCGTGAAACAGCAATTCGTTTATTTCCCGACGACTGCCATTGTGTCCTTGCTGTATGTGCTGGAAGAAGGGGTGTCAGCCGACATTGCTGCTGTCGGTAAAGAGGGTGTGGTAGGTATTTCCTTGTTCATGGGGGGTGATACCACTCCTAATCGTGCCGTGGTTCAAAGTGAAGGTCACGCCTATCGCTTGCGAGGGCCGATTCTGAAAAACGAATTTGACCGTGCCGGCCCGCTCTTGCGGGTGTTGCTACGTTATACCCAGGCACTGATTACACAAATGACGCAGACTGCCATCTGTAACCTGCACCATACGGTGGAGCAACAGTTGTGTCGCTGGCTTTTGTTAAGTCTCGACCATTTGTCATCTGACAGCGTTCTTATTACCCAGCAACGCATCGCCAATTCCCTCGGGGTGAGGCGTGAAAGGGTGGCAGAAGCTGCCGGGCGCCTGCAACGCGCAGGTTTGATCAGCTACAGTCGCGGTGCGATCGTGGTGCTGAACCGGCCTGCGCTGGAAGAAGTAGCCTGTGAATGTTATCTGGTGATCAGAAAAGAGTTTGATCGTCTTCTTTCGGATGTTCCCTTCCGGTAATTTTTGCTGACCGCGGTGTTTTGCGCTGGCCTGGCAATGTCGATGCGATGGCAAGCCTTGCATATAAGATGCAGTTTGTGAGCGATGGCGCACATACACAGGCGCTAATCCTGCTACTCTGTTAGAACGCATTTCACCTCTATTGATGAAATGAGTTCCAGAACTTATTCCATCCGTCTAATCCATGTCGTTCCTCACCGGGATGGCAGTTACAAGCCCATTCCATGACCATCCCGCATAACCCTTTGCAAAATCATTTGCTGGCAGCTTTGCCGCTGGCAGAATTCGAACGTATCGCAGTTCATCTTGAATTGGTGGCCTTGCCATTGGGAGAGGCCCTGTATGAAGCCGGTGCCACGCTGAGTTATGTGTATTTCCCGACGACTTCCATCGTTTCACTCTTATATGTGCTTGAAAACGGTGCCTCGGCAGAAATTGCGATTGTCGGCAACGAGGGCATACTCGGTATTTCGCTGTTCATGGGCGGTGAGACTACACCCAGTCGTGCAGTGGTACAGGCTGGCGGCTACGGTTATCGTTTGAAGTCCCAACATCTCAAAGAGGAATTTAATCGTGCCGGGCCCTTCCTGCGTTTGCTGTTGCGCTATACCCAGGCCCTGATTGCGCAGATGACCCAGACTGCCGTCTGCAACCGCCATCACTCTATAGAGCAGCAACTGTGTCGCTGGTTATTGTTGAGTCTGGACCGTTTACCGACAGATTCAGTGTCAATGACGCAAGAACTGATCGCCAATATGCTGGGTGTCAGACGCGAAGGTGTTACTGCTGCTGCCGGTAACATACAAAGAATGGGGCTGATCAACTATAGTCGCGGCAAGATAGATGTGATTGACCGCCCGGGCCTGGAGAAAGTGGTTTGCGAATGTTATGCCGTCGTCAAACATGAGTTTGACCGTTTGCTGTCGGACATTCCGCCGGGTGATCCTTTACGGGTGCTCGGATCATCAGATACAGCTGCTGCGACCCACTCGTCAGCCAATGGCCATGCAGATATTTAATCATGCTGGTAACTGAGTAAGATCAATTTTAGGTGGGTTTAAGGTTGCTTGAAGGTCGATTTAAGGTCGGATTCAAGCGGCTTTGACATTAAATCGGCTTGGTCTGTGCGCTAGCACACAAAGAAATTCTTTCAAAGCTGCGATAGTCTGTTTCTAAGCGAATTAATGACGGCATTGTAACAATGCTGCCAATCCTGTATCGGTCTTTGCATTGCGCTGTTGGCGCAGGGCAGAGTTTTTGTGTTTATTTTTCTATATGTGTGATATCGAACAGACAGCGAAATTGTAATTGTTTTACAGTTAATCAAGCGGAATATTGTGCGCAGAGTGAAAGTGTGCGTGTTCCTCCTCTTATTCATCATGAAAAGCAGGAGCTTGATATGGTCGTCCCCAATGATCCAAACCAGAATTACCTGTTGGCAGCCTTGCTGGATGCTGAATTTAACCGCTTGTCACCTTACCTTGAGCTGATCCCCATGCCCCTGGGGGATGTCTTGTATGAGTCGGGTGGCAAGTTGCAGTATGTGTATTTCCCGACGACGTCCATTGTTTCCCTGCATTATTTGCTGGAAAACGGTGGTTCGTCTGAAATTGCCGGTGTCGGTAATGAAGGATTGGTAGGTATTTCGCTTTTTATGGGCGGGGACTCCACGCCCAGCCGGGCTGTGGTGCAGACCGGGGGATATGGGTATCGCCTCAAGTCGCAGATATTGATGGAAGAATTTAATCGTGCCGGGCCCGTATTGCGCTTGTTGCTGCGCTATACGCAGGCATTGATTACCCAGATGTCGCAGACGGCGGTATGCAATCGCCATCATTCAGTGGAACAGCAATTGTGTCGCTGGCTGTTGCTGACCCTGGACCGGGTGCCCACCAATGAACTGACAATCACGCAGGAATTGATTGCCAATATGCTTGGTGTACGGCGCGAGGGAGTGACTGAAGCTGCCGGCAAGTTGCAGACCTATGGCTATATCCGCTACCGTCGAGGCCATATTACGGTCGTGGACCGGGGTGGGCTGGAAGAAAGTGTTTGTGAATGTTATGACGTGGTGAAGAAAGAATTTGCCCGCCTTTTATGCGATGTCAGGCAGCGCCAGGGCGAGCCATCCGCGCTGAATACGGCAGTGTCTTTGCCGCAGGTACGCAAGTTGGGTGTATTGGTGAGCCGTGTAGGTTTATGAGATGGTGTTTTGATTTTTACCGGAATCAATAATAGCGACGTTGCTGTTTTCTTTCAGAAGAATCATGGGGCGCATCTCATGGCTATGAGTGAGTCAAGTCCTATAAATGAAATTTTTCGAAAGAATGTATGCTGGATGCGGTTGAAATACTGAGTGCAAAGATCCTGATTGTAGATGACCAGGAAGCTAACGTGGTGCTACTGGAGCAGATGCTGCTCAAGGCTGGATATACCGACGTCAGTTCGACCCTGGACCCGCAGGGGGTCGCTGTTTTGCATGCGGCACACCGGTATGATCTGATTTTACTGAATCTGCAAATGCCATCCATGGATGGTTTTGAAGTCATTGATTTGCTAAGAGAGCTAAAACAGGAACCCTATTTGCCGGTATTGGTGGTCACTGCTGACACCAGCCAGCAAATGCAGGCCTTGCTCGCCGGTGTCAGGGATTTTGTCAGCGTGCCTTTTGATTTGATTGTGGTGCAGACGCGCATACGCAATATGCTGGAAGTCAGGCTGTTATATCAAAAACTGGAAGCCAATAATCTGCGTCTGGAAGAACTGGTTCTGGAGCGCACGGCAGAATTGCGTGCCAGCGAAGCCAGGTTCAAAAGTTTTACCCAGTTGTCTACCGACTGTTATTGGGAGCAGGATGCCCAGGGCAATTTCACCAGTGTGTCTGGCCCGGTCTTTGAGATGCTGGGCATTGTAGACGACCAGATGCAGGGTATCTCGCCCGCCGGCTTGCCAGGCTGGAATGTGGAAGAGCATGCCCAACTGGATGCCAACATCAAAAACCGCCGCCCTTTTCTGGATTTCATTTATAGTCGCAAAAGGGAAGATGACAGCATGCAATATCTGCAGGTCAGTGGTGAACCCATATTCGATGCTGCCAGCCGTTTTACCGGCTATCGCGGAATCGGTGTTGATATTACATTGAAACAGCGTTGATATAGATCAGCTTACCCGGTTTGGCATATTGCACTATCAACTGATATGTCAGACCATACTGGGAAACTGCCCGGTCAGCGCTTTGTCGTCGTCATTTCTTGTCGTTATCTTACTTCTGTTCATGACTGATTCAACTTCTATCAAGGCGACACAGGCAGCAGAATCGTCCTGGCTGAAAAAACTGGGACCGGGCCTGATTACCGGTGCTGCAGATGATGACCCAAGCGGTATCGCCACATATTCTCAGGCGGGAGCGCAGTTTGGCTTCAATATGCTGTGGACTGTGCTGTTCACCTATCCATTGATGGTGGGCATACAGGTAGTCAGTGCCCGTATTGGCCGGGTCAGCGGCCATGGGCTGGCAACCAATATCCGTCGTCATTATCCTGCCTGGCTGTTATATGCCATTGTCAGTCTGCTGCTGATTGCCAATACCATCAATATCGCAGCGGATGTTTCTGCCATGGGCGAAGCGCTGAAACTCTTGATCGGTGGCCAGGCGCACTGGTATGCGGTGGGTTTTGGCGTCATCTCTTTGCTGCTACAGGTGTTTGTGCCTTACCGGCGCTATGTGAGATTGTTGAAATGGTTGACCCTGGCTTTGCTGGCCTATGTGGCCACGGTGTTTGTGGTGCAGATACATTGGTCCCAGGTCATACAGAAAGCACTGTTGCCACAACTGTCGTGGAAACCGGAATATGTAACCACCGTGGTGGCCCTGTTTGGTACCACCATCAGTCCCTATCTGTTTTTCTGGCAAGCCTCGCAGGAAGTGGAAGAGATGGAAGGCGATCCCGCTGCGCGGCCATTGCTGGAAGCACCGGAGCAGGCAGCCGCGAATATGAAGCGCATCAAAATCGATACGTATATCGGCATGGCGTTTTCGAATCTGGTGGCTTTCTTTATTATTCTGACGACGGCCGTGACACTGAACATGCACGGCATCAGCGACATACAGACATCTGCCCAGGCCGCCATGGCCCTGCGCCCCATTGCCGGCGAATTTGCCTTCATGCTGTTCAGTGCGGGCATCATAGGTACCGGCTTGCTGGCCATACCGGTGCTGGCAGGGTCATCGGCATATGCCATGGCAGGGGCGTTCAAATGGAAGAATAGTCTCGAACGTTCGCCCATGAATGCGAAGCAGTTTTACGCCATTATCGCGTTATCGACCGTGATTGGCATTGCACTGGGCTTTACCGCCATCGACCCCATCAAAGCCTTGTACTGGAGCGCTGTCATCAATGGCGTCATTTCTGTCCCCATCATGATAGTGATGATGCTGATGGCGGCAAGATCCGACATCATGGGACAGTTCGTCATTACCCACAGATTGAAGATATTGGGCTGGCTGGCCACGTTGATGATGGCGATTGCAGTGATCGCCATGTTTGCCACCATGTTATAAAGCCGGGCATCTATCGTGAATCAATCGTGCACCAATCGTGATAGCGCGAAGGGGCATTCATTGATATCTGTTCCAGCGCATCAGGCGTTCGTCGGATGCTTCCTTGATCAGGTGTCTGGCTTTCAGACTGTCTTTTTCTACATGCTGACTACCGGTTTCCAGTTCCATGGCCAGTGCCTGGATGGCGACCGGGTATTCCAGTTCGGCAGATTCTTCCAGCCATTTTCTGGCCTGCAGCATATCCTGCTGTACGCCTTCACCGGCAGCATAGGCGTTCGACAGTAAAAACATGGCCTGGGCATTGCCTTGCTGGCTGGCGATGGTTAACCACTGGACCGAACCTGCCACATCTTGCCTTACACCTTGCCCGTATTTGGCCATGCGTGCCAGCATGAAGCTGGCTTTGCCATTTTTGTTTTTTGCTGCGGCTTCATACCATTTCCAGGCTTGCGCATAATTCTGTTTCAAACCCAGGCGTTCTTTGTAGTGGGCTTCTGCCAGTTGGAACTGTGCATGGTCATCGCCACCTTGCGCCGCTTTTTCCAGCCACAGCAGGGCGTCGGCGTAATGTGCTGGTGCGATGGAATAGGCCAGGCCCAGTTCACGCTGGGCGACCGGGTTGCCAGCTTGTGCCCATTGCGTCAGGGCTTGCAGCGCCGATGGTGATTGGGCATGCAGGGCCTGTATGCCAGCGGATTCGATTTCTGCATTGGCTGGGATGGTGGCAGTTGGCGTGCAGGCGTTCAAAAGAATCAGAACTGAGGCGGTCAGTGCATATCTTGCGTATCCGGTTTTACTCAGCTTGTACATGGTGGATTGCATTATCGATTGCAAAAAGGTAGTGCCTGATGAAAACAGTACCTCCCGTGAGGGAGGTACACAGAGCTAAATCAGCGTAAAAAATAAAAGTAAAAACTAAAAATAAAAAACTATTTTATTTACTTAAATCTATCGCGTATTTGGCAAAGCCGCTGGCATCCAGACCACCTTCTGCCTTGACACGACTCAGACCCAGGTTTTGAGCAACTGCCAGTTTGCCAGGCGCAGAACGCAAGATCACTGGACCTTTGGTATCGACTTTGACAAAGCTCCAGCTTTGGCCCAGGCCATTACCGGTGCTGGTGACTTTACCCTGTTTTTTCAGGAAATCGCTGACCACAGCCTGATTGGCATCTGGTGATTTGATGATGGTTTTACTGCCATCAATACCAGGGAAATTACCGCCGCCGCCAGCACGATAATCATTCGTCGCGACGATGAAATCGTCAGTATCAGCGACCACCTTGCCTGCATACGTCAGGTTGACGATACGCTTGCCACCTGCTTGCGTCACATCGATCTGATACTTCAATGCATTGTTGTCAGCATAGAAGACATCGTAGTTGAAGATGGTTGAATACGATGGCACCAGGTCTTGCTCGGCTGTCAGTGCGGGGTCGATCTGGGCAAATTGTTTCGCTGCTGTTTCCAGCCAGTTTTTCAAATCCAGGCCCTTGATTTTGACTGCCTGCAAGTTGTTGTTGCCGTACAGGTAAAGGTCACCCGGATTGCGTACTTGCAGGCCAAATGGCGCTGCCGGCGTGGCATTGGGGGCGACATCCGTAAAGTCAGTAGGACCGTTGCGGCCCGCCTTGAACGGCGCGCTACAAGAAATGACCGGGATGGATTTGTAGCTGGCTATCGTGGCATCGGTCGAATTGGCGATAAAGTTTTTCACATAATCGATTTGTGCCTGGTTGACGATCTGGATAGCTGTCACATCACCAACCAGAGAGAAATAGGCAGACATCTGGAAGTCGGTCGTTGTGCCCAGCGGCTGGGTGGCATAGTTGATGGTGGCTTTGTGTTCAGTATCCACCAGTGGTGCAATCGACGCGTCTGCATCAACGATGTTGGTGCCATCCTTGTACTTGAAACCGCGTGCTTCGACATTGGTCAGGTCTTTTTGCACGACCCATTTGCCGCCCTGGTATTTGAGTACCAGTTGTATGATGCCCAGGCGACGGCCCCAGCTTTGTGCCATGACTGCTGGCACGCCGTTGACCAGACCCTTGACGGAATCAACCTGTGCGGTTGGCAATGCAGCCAGCGAAGCGTCAATGGCAGGTGCGCCGACTTCTTTACCTTTGGGGAAAATCAAATGAGAGTGACCCAGCATCAAGGCATCGATGCCTGTGGATGTCAGGTACAGGCTGCCGTTTTCCATTTTTGGGCTGTATGGCGACGCATCCAGGCCGCCATGTGACAGTGCTACGACCAGGTCAGCCCCTTTGCTGCGCATTTCAGGTATGTATTTGTTGGCGGATTCCTGCAAGCCATTCACCATGACCTTGCCTGCCAGGTATTTCTGATCCCAATCCATGATTTGTGGTGGGGCAAAGCCGATGATGCCGACATTGAGCTTGACGCTCATGCTGCTGCCGTCCGGTTTGGTGGCAGTGAATTGCTTGCCGACGATAGAGTAGGGATTGAAGATGGGTTTTTGGTTGACGGCACCGACTACATTGGACAATACCAATGGAAAGCTGGGTGAGCCGCAGGTGCCGGCTTTGCTGACATCGGGCAGGCCGAAATCCGTATTGGTAATCTGGCTCAGGAAATTCAAACCATAGTTAAATTCATGATTGCCCATGCTGGCACCATCATATTTCAATGCATTCATGACCTTGTACACGGCCAGCGTACCGCTACAGGTTACTGGCGCTGCCAATGCCTGGTAGTCGCCCAGCAAGGTACCCTGAATGACATCGCCATCATCCAGCAGCACGTTATTCGGGTTTTCGGCACGTGCGCCATTGATCAGTGTTGCGGTTCTTTCCAGGCCAAGACTAGTATCTGCCTTCAGGCCATAGTAGTCATAGCTGAGTATGTTCTGGTGGATATCGGTGGTTTCCAGCAGGGCGACCTTGAGTATGGTTCCTTCCGGGACGGCATTCGGGTCAACCACAGGATTACTGCTGCTGCAACCGGCCAGCGCTATCGCTGCAACGGGTGGCAGCCAGGCAAATTTTTTCATACATTCTCTCTGAATAAACATCGCATTGAATGAGCAATTAGGGGCGTCGTTGAAGCTGCTGGCTTAATTTGGTAAAAGCAAGGCAGGCAAGCCATACACGACAAGTGCGCGATTATCATGACAAATTATGTCTATGGCATGACATACTATTAACGTAATACTGGGTATCATGAAATAATGATATTCATGGGGGTTAATTCGTTTTTCTTTTGTCTATATGCGCTGAAAGTAAGTAGGAAAATGTATCTGTTCAATAGAGGAATTGGAAGGAAGGTGATTGCTGAATTATTTCCTTACCAATTTCTGTCGAACTTGCATGTGGGCATACGCCTTTTCCAAATATAATCTGGCACCTGTTATGCATTTTCAATTCCGTGTTTCCGGATTTCATTACCAAGCAAACTCATGTCGCTTTCATTTCTGTTTTCTCCCCGTACTTTGATACCTGCTTCCACGGCTGCAAAACCTGCAAGCAAGCCGGTATGGAGACGTTTGTTTTTGTCTGCGCTGCTGATGGCAGGTATTAGTGCCTGTAACACTGCGCCACAACAGCCTGCTCCTGTGGTCGCACCGGCAATTCCAGTCGCCAAGACCCTCAAGCCCATACGCATAGGTCTGGCGCTGGGTGGTGGTGCTGCGCGTGGTTTTGCCCATATCGGCGTGATCAAGGCGCTGGAATCACAGGGCATCTTTGCTGATGTGATCGTCGGCACCAGTGCCGGCAGTGTGGTTGGTGCCATGTATGCGGCAGGCAATAACGGTTTTACCATGCAAAAAATGGCACTGGATATGGATGAGGCGACGATCTCTGACTGGTCTTTGCCACTGTTTTCCAAATCCAGCGGTGTCTTGAAGGGCGATGCCTTGCAGACCTATGTCAATCGTCTGGTTGTACAGGCACCGATAGAAAAACTGCGCAAGCCTTTTGGTGCGGTGGCAACCGATCTGGCGACCGGGCATGCGGTACTTTTCCAGCGCGGTAATACCGGTGCTGCAGTGCGTGCGTCGTCAGCTGTGCCTGGCGTCTTTCAGCCGGTAAAAATCAATGATCGCCTGTACGTGGATGGTGGTCTGGTATCGCCGGTGCCGGTGCGTTTTGCTCGCGAAATGGGGGCCGATATTGTGATTGCCGTGAATATTTCTGCGCAACCAGAAGCGCTGGTATCCAACGGCACGCTGGATGTGCTGCTGCAAACCGTAGCCATTATGGGCCAAAGCATCAATCAGTTTGAATTGAAGCAGGCAGAAATCGTTATCCGGCCAGAGTTACCAGGCATGAAGGGAAATGATTTTGCCGGCAGGAACCTGGCGATACTGGCGGGTGAAAAAGCTGCCATGGCGATGATGCCAGAAATCAAACAGAAAATTAAGGCGATGCAGGAACGTTGATTGCAGGTTGGGGCTTGCGATTTGCTTGATTTTTGTTGATAGGGCGGAGCAATTGCTCTGCCCTTATTGTTTGTGCGCGGGTTTTTTGAGAGGTTTGGCTGCGCCTGATCTGGCGCGACAGATATAACCGGGAATTGTGGGTGATTGCGGTGAGTTACTTCGTTTCGTTTTCGTTGATACGGCGTGCACCATTGAAACGTTTTTTCCAGTAAGCGATGTCCATGCTTTCTACACGAACCTGGCCACCGGCTGAAGGGGAGTGGATGAACTTGTTGTCACCCAGATAAATGCCTACATGTGAAAAGCCGCGTTTGAGTGTGTTATAAAAAACCAGATCGCCCGGCTGTAAATCTTTTTGCTCTATCTGTTCACCAACACGGCTGATTTCTGCTGAGGTGCGGGGTAGATTGGCACCCAGTACATCCTTGAATACATAGCGTACAAAACCACTGCAATCCAGACCATTTTCCGGGGTGTTGCCACCGCGTTTGTAACGTATGCCCATCAAATCCATCGCTTTGACAGTCAGGTCAGAAGCACGTTGCTTGATTTCTTGCAGTTTCAGATAAGCGGTTGAAGATTCAGGGAAGGGATTGTCGGCGCTCCAGGCAGGGGGGACCGCTGCTGTGAGCAGCAATGTCGAGATAAGCACTAATTTGGCTTTCCTTTTTTGACTGGAAACGTTTATTAGCATCTTTGCACCTGGTTGGAAAAACCGGTCAACTGTAAGCGAACTTTAAAAAAATGTAAACCATTCGCGGAAATTTCTGGTCTGCAATTATTACCAAATGTAATTGCTGCTGATTTGCTGTTAATTTATTTGTTGCTTGGTTTGTTTGTTGATTTGATATCTGGAAATTGGTTAAAACTGTTTGTATACCTAAGCGCAATTGCTTGGCGTACAATCCGCTGACTTTATTTGAGAGGCAATTATGCAAACAAAACCTGTGTTGACATTGGATGATGTTAAAAAGATCGCGGCCGCAGCAGAAGCAGAGGCCAAGGCGAATAACTGGGCAGTGGTCATTGCGATTGTGGATGATGGTGGCCACTTGATGTGGTTGCAACGTCTGGATGGCGTGGCACCTATCTCTTCACACATTGCACCAGCGAAGGCGACTACAGCCGCCCTGGGCAAGCGTGAATCTAAAATTTATGAAGATATTATCAATAATGGACGTTTTTCCTTCATGCGCGCGCCAAATCTGGATGGCATGCTGGAAGGCGGCGTGCCGATTTTTGCTGATGGACATTGCATAGGTGCAGTCGGTGTTTCTGGTGTGAAATCGGCGGAAGATGCGCAAATTGCCAAAGCTGGTATTGCTGCACTGGGCCTGTAATTTATATCAACTGACACATTCTTTTTGCGGAATGGCGGCAGGGACGGTTTCAAGAAATTAATTAGCGAACGCTCGTACACTATTGAGTTTGCAGATAATTTAACGGCCCATCAGGCATATCGCATTTGCCTGATGGGCCGTTTCGCGCTATAATTCGAGGGTTTAACTAATCCGAAATCTCGCCGTAGCGCCTACCCAAATTCACATCGCTCCATCATCTTTCCAGGCCGCACGGTAATTCTTGCGCGGTCAGGGAAACGACAGCTTGGTGCGTCGCAGCGGCGGTAACAATACAGGAGTTGCCCTTGCTGCCCATTCCGCAGTCCCTTCTTCGTTCCGGCCAGGACACCGCTATACTTGCTCTCGCCGATGGAAGCATTTTCACTGGATATTCGATTGGCGCTGCCGGTCAGACCATAGGTGAAGTCGTTTTCAATACCTCAATGACCGGTTATCAGGAAATTTTGACTGACCCCAGTTATAGTTCCCAGATCGTTACCCTGACGTATCCGCATATTGGTAATACCGGCGTTAATGCCGAAGACGTAGAGTCTGACAAAATCCATGCAGCCGGTTTGATCATCAAAGACCTGCCTTTGCTGGTATCGAATTTCCGCTCTGAACAAACCCTCTCTGATTACCTCAAATCCCAAAACATCGTTGCTATTGCCGGTATTGATACCCGCAAGCTGACACGTATCTTGCGTGAAAAAGGTGCGCAGGGTGGTGCCATCCTGGTGGGTGCTGATGCTGAAAAAGCCATCGCACTGGCCAAGTCTTTCCCTGGCCTGTCGGGCATGGATCTGGCCAAGGTTGTGTCTGTGAAACAGGCTTATGACTGGACAGAAGCTGAGTGGGTACTGGGCCAGGGTTATGGCCAGTTGCAAAATCCAAAATTCCATGTCGTTGCTTTTGACTTTGGCGTCAAGCGCAATATCCTGCGCATGCTGGCAGAGCGTGGCTGCAAGGTGACGGTATTGCCTGCGCAATCCAGCGCGGCTGATGTACTAGCGCTGAACCCGGATGGCGTGTTTTTGTCGAATGGTCCTGGCGACCCTGAGCCTTGCGATTACGCCATTGCTGCCGCGAAGGAATTGATAGAGAAGGGCGTTCCTACCTTTGGTATCTGCCTCGGCCATCAAATCATGGCGCTGGCATCTGGTGCCAAAACCCTCAAGATGAAATTCGGTCACCACGGTGCCAACCATCCGGTGCAGGATCTGGATACCAAGCAAGTATTGATCACATCCCAAAACCACGGTTTCGCAGTGGATGCGGCAACTTTGCCAGCCAACTGCCGTGTCACCCACGTGTCTTTGTTTGATGGCTCGCTGCAAGGCTTTGCCCGTACTGATAAACCAGCTTTCTGCTTCCAGGGTCACCCTGAAGCCTCACCAGGTCCGCATGATATTGCCTACCTGTTTGATCGCTTCACTGCGATGATGGCCAAGGCAAAGACAGGAGAATAAGAGAATGCCAAAACGTAACGACATAAAAAGTATTTTGATTATCGGCGCTGGCCCCATCATCATCGGCCAGGCTTGCGAATTCGATTATTCCGGCGCACAGGCTTGCAAGGCCTTGCGTGAAGAAGGTTACCGCGTGATTCTGGTCAACAGCAACCCTGCGACCATCATGACTGACCCGGAAATGGCCGATGTGACTTACATCGAGCCTATCACCTGGCAAGTTGTTGAGCGCATCATCGATAAGGAAAAACCGGATGCGATTTTGCCGACCATGGGTGGCCAGACTGCATTGAACTGCGCACTCGATCTGCACCGTCATGGCGTGCTGACCAAATACAATTGCGAACTGATCGGTGCTTCTCCTGAAGCCATCGACAAGGCAGAGGACCGCCTGAAATTCAAGAACGCCATGACCAAGATCGGCCTGGGTTCTGCACGTTCCGGCGTTGCACATTCCATGGATGAAGCCTGGGTAGTGCAAAAGGATGTCGGCTTCCCGGTTATCATCCGTCCATCGTTCACCATGGGTGGTACAGGTGGTGGTATTGCCTACAATCCGGAAGAATTCGAGACGATTTGCAAACGCGGTCTGGAAGCATCGCCTACCAATGAATTGCTGATCGAAGAATCGCTGATAGGCTGGAAAGAATATGAGATGGAAGTCGTGCGCGATAAAGCCGACAACTGCATCATCGTCTGCTCCATCGAAAACCTGGACCCTATGGGTGTGCATACCGGTGACTCCATTACCGTGGCACCGGCACAGACACTGACGGATAAAGAATACCAGATCATGCGTAATGCCTCTTTGGCAGTGCTGCGTGAAATTGGTGTAGATACAGGTGGCTCCAACGTACAGTTTTCCATCAACCCTGCTGATGGCCGCATGATCGTCATCGAGATGAATCCGCGTGTATCACGTTCATCTGCGCTGGCATCCAAGGCAACTGGTTTCCCTATCGCGAAAATCGCTGCCAAGCTGGCGGTTGGTTTTACGCTGGATGAATTGCGTAATGAAATTACAGGTGGTGCTACACCTGCTTCTTTCGAGCCTTCGATTGATTACGTCGTTACCAAGATACCGCGTTTCGCATTCGAAAAATTCCCGCAGGCAGATAATCGCCTGACGACGCAGATGAAATCTGTTGGTGAAGTGATGGCGATAGGCCGTACCTTCCAGGAATCATTCCAGAAAGCCTTGCGTGGCCTTGAAGTTGGCGTCGATGGCATGAATGAAAAAACCCAGGATCGTGAGACCCTGGAAAAAGAACTCGGCGAGCCAGGCCCAGACCGTATCTGGTATGTCGGCGATGCTTTCGCCCAAGGCTTTACGCTGGAAGAAGTGCATCAACTGACACATATCGACCCATGGTTCCTGGTGCAGATCAAGGACATCGTGGATATCGAATTGTGGCTGGATGAACAGTCACTCGACAGCGTTGACAAAGCCCTCATGCTGCAACTGAAGCAAAAAGGTTTCTCTGATCGCCGCCTGGCAAAACTGTTGAAGACTACCGACACAGCCATCCGTGAAAAGCGCAGGGCTCTGAACGTGCGTCCAGTCTATAAACGCGTGGATACTTGCGCCGGTGAATTCGCCACGAATACAGCTTACATGTATTCAACGTACGAAGAAGAATGCGAATCGAACCCGACCGACAAGAAAAAAATCATGGTATTGGGCGGTGGCCCTAACCGTATTGGCCAGGGTATTGAGTTCGATTATTGCTGCGTACACGCGGCATTTGCGATGCGCGAAGATGGCTATGAAACCATCATGGTCAACTGTAATCCTGAAACCGTTTCTACCGACTACGATACATCCGACCGTCTGTATTTTGAGCCGCTGACGCTGGAAGATGTGCTGGAAATCGTCGACAAAGAAAAACCAGTTGGCGTGATCGTGCAATACGGTGGTCAGACGCCTTTGAAGCTGGCGCTGGATCTGGAAGCCAATGGCGTGCCTATCGTCGGTACTTCGCCAGACATGATTGATGCTGCGGAAGATCGCGAACGTTTCCAGAAAATGCTGCAAGACCTGGGTCTGCGTCAGCCGCCTAACCGCACTGCACGTACTGAAACTGACGCGCTGGCACTGGCGCAAGAGATTGGTTACCCACTGGTGGTACGTCCATCTTATGTTCTGGGTGGCCGCGCAATGGAAATCGTGCATGAGCAACGTGATCTTGAGCGTTACATGCGTGAAGCCGTCAAGGTGTCGCATGATTCGCCAGTCTTGCTGGACCGCTTCCTGAATGACGCGATTGAAGTTGACGTCGATTGCCTGTCTGATGGCGAGCGTACCTTCATCGGTGGCGTCATGGAGCATATCGAACAGGCTGGCGTGCACTCGGGTGACTCTGCATGTTCCTTGCCGCCATATTCTCTGTCGCAAGAAACCATTGCTGAACTCAAGCGCCAGACTGCGCTGATGGCAAAAGGTTTGAATGTCGTTGGCCTGATGAACGTACAGTTTGCGATTCAGCAACAAGATGGCAAGGACGTGGTATTCGTACTGGAAGTGAATCCGCGTGCATCGCGTACCGTACCTTATGTATCCAAGGCCACTGGCTTGCAACTGGCGAAAATTGCTGCCCGTTGCATGGTCGGTCAATCCCTGGATTCACAAGGCATAGGCGCAGAAGTCGTGCCACCTTATTTCAGCGTCAAGGAAGCCGTATTCCCATTCGTGAAGTTCCCTGGTGTTGATACTATCCTCGGCCCTGAGATGAAATCGACCGGCGAAGTCATGGGTGTAGGTAAAACATTTGGTGAAGCTTTCGTGAAATCGCAACTGGGCGCAGGCGTGAAATTGCCAACGTCCGGCAAGGTATTCCTGAGTATCAAGAACAGCGATAAACCACGTGGCGTGAAAGTGGCCCGTGATCTGGTGAAAATGGGCTTTTCCATCGTTGCTACCCGTGGTACGGCAACGGCGATTGCGGCTGAAGGCATTCCAGTGTCGATCGTGAACAAGGTTGTTGAAGGTCGCCCCCACGTTGTGGACATGATCAAAAACAATGAAATCGCGCTGGTGATCAATACCGTGGAAGAAAAGCGCAATGCCATTACGGATTCGCGTGCGATTCGTACCTCGGCATTGATTGCTCGTGCAACAACATTCACGACTATTGCTGGTGCAGAAGCTGCGGTTGAGGGTATGCGTCACCTCAATGAATTGCATGTTTATGATTTACAAGGTCTGCATAAAACCTTAAACTGATAGAAACTACAGTGTCCTTGGCCTTGTGCCAGGGATGCTTGAACTTCGATACAGAGGTCACAAATGGCATCGGCAATGCTGGTGTCTGATGTGGCCTCTGTATTTTACTTTTATGAGTGTGAATGCCATGAGTACAGTACCTATCACCAAGTTCGGCGCAGAGTTGCTGAAGAAAGAATTGCATAATCTGAAAACCAAAGAACGTCCGGAAGTGATCAATGCGATTGCTGAAGCACGTGCCCAGGGCGATTTGTCTGAAAATGCTGAATACGACGCTGCCAAAGAGCGCCAGGCTTTCATCGAAGGACGTATTGCAGAACTCGAAGGCAAATTGGGTTCAGCGCAGGTCATCGACCCCAGCACACTGGATGCAGAAGGCCGCGTCGTGTTTGGCTCTACCGTGCATCTGGAAGACCTGGAAACCTCGCAAAAGGTCAGTTACCAGATCGTTGGTGAAGATGAAGCCGATCTTAAATTGAGCAAAGTATCCATCACTTCACCGATAGCGCGCGCGCTGATCGGCAAATATGCTGGCGATGTCGTCGGCGTGCAGGCACCCGCTGGTGTGCGTGAATATGAAGTGCTGGATGTAATGTACGTATAATACAAGTCAGAATGGCTGTGCCGGAAAAGCTGGCGCCGCTGTTTTGATATGGTTTTTGAAGTGGATTGTGGTGCAGACTGTCGATGCAGCTTATTAGTGGTATCGATGGTGCTAATGGTACCAATGGTACTGATGGTGCTGCGCACATCACCCGGCCTGACTGCTGACAGGGCCGGGTTGAAAACCTCTACATGGCTGTGATGTATATGACAGTCAGTGGAAATTTAGCTGTTTTCAAGAGATGCTTTTTTGGCACTGGATTGACGTGGTTTTGCACGTTTGACATTGCCGCCCTGGGTGACGCGTTCGTTACCCTTGACCATCACTTTTGATACGGTAGGCTTTTTCGTACCGCTGGGGCTAGGTTTGACGATAGTGACCTCGCGCATGCCTTTGCCTTTTTTGACTAATTTGGTTTCTTTCGTACCTTCCAGTTTTGGACGGTAAATCACCAAAAGTTTTCCGATATGCTGTACTGGAGCGGCTTTCAGCTCGGTGCAGATGGTATCGTACATACCTATACGTGCTTCTCGATCATCGCCAAACACGCGTACCTTGATCAAGCCATGAGAATTCAGGCTGGAATCGATTTCTTTGATGACTGCAGGGGTCAGTCCGGCTTCACCTATGATAACGATAGGTTTCAGTGCGTGTGCTTCAGACCGGAGTTCGCTTCTTTCGGCGGGCGTAAGTTTTAACATAGTAATTCCTTTAAAAGCAGTATTTTACGCGAATGGCAAAGAATAAATTCAATCAAAATTGGGTTCACGACCATATTAACGATCCTTATGTGAAACTTGCACAGAAGGAAGGCTACCGCGCACGCGCAGTTTATAAGCTAAAAGAAATAGATGAATCAGAAAAATTGATACGCCCAGGCCAGATTATTGTCGATCTGGGCGCGACGCCAGGCAGCTGGTCACAGTATGCACGTAATAAACTGGCCGGCAAAGAGGGTGGGGGCATCGTCGGTGAAATTTTTGCCCTGGACCTGCTTCCCATGGACCCTATCGCCGACGTGCAATTCATGCAAGGCGATTTTCGTGAAGATGAAGTGTTGAATTTGCTGGAATCAAAGCTGATCGGTCGTAAAGTGGACTTGGTATTGTCAGATATGGCCCCAAATCTGTCTGGTAACTCGACCGTGGATTCTGCGCGTGTCGAATATATTATCGAATTGGCAGTCACTTTTGCTAAGGCCCACTTGAAGCCGGGTGGGGCTTTGCTGGTGAAATGCTTCCATGGACCCAGCTATAACAACATCGTCACACTGTTTAAAGATGAGTTTAAAACTGTCGTTAACAAGAAACCAAAAGCCAGTAAAGACAAATCTTCCGAGATATTTTTGCTCGGACGGGGTCTGAAGAACCCGGATTAATGAATTTACCTCTTGATAATCCTCAATACCGTCAACATATGTTGGCTAGCAAGCTCTATCCATTGCGGGTAGAATGACTGTTTACAGTGTCAAATAGCGCACCTGCGTTCAAGGAGTTCTCGTGAATAATATGTTTTCAAAAGCTGCTATATGGGTTGTGGTTGCCCTGGTGCTTTTCACGCTTTTCAAGCAGTTTGATGGAAAAAGTATGGGTGCTGGTGTGACCTCGATACCGTATTCTGAGTTCTTGGACGAAGTTAAATCCAAGCACATTAAGGAAGCGACGATTGATGATGCCAACCGTACCGTGGTGGCAACCACCAATGACGGTAAGAAAATCAAGTCACAACTGACCTTGTTTGATCGGGGTCTGGTTGGTGATCTGATTAATAATGGTATTAAATTTGACATTAAACCGCCGGAAGAGCAATCCTTCCTGCAGCAGATTTTCATTTCCTGGTTCCCGATGCTGTTGTTGATCGGTATCTGGATCTTCTTCATGCGTCAGATGCAGGGCGGTGGTAAGGGCGGCGCTTTTTCCTTTGGCAAGTCCAAGGCAAGAATGCTGGACGACACCAACAACAATGTCACGTTTAGTGATGTTGCCGGTTGCGATGAAGCCAAGGAAGAAGTCTCAGAAATCGTTGATTTCCTGCGCGATCCTACCAAGTTCCAGAAACTGGGTGGCCGTATCCCGCGTGGCGTATTGATGGTTGGTCCTCCAGGTACTGGTAAAACCTTGCTGGCACGTGCGATTGCCGGTGAAGCCAAAGTACCGTTTTTCACTATTTCAGGTTCTGATTTCGTTGAAATGTTTGTCGGTGTGGGTGCTTCCCGCGTTCGCGACATGTTTGAAAACGCCAAAAAACATTCACCTTGCATTATCTTCATTGATGAGATCGACGCTGTTGGTCGTCATCGCGGTGCCGGTATGGGTGGTGGTAATGATGAACGTGAACAGACACTGAACCAGATGCTGGTTGAGATGGACGGTTTTGAAGCCAATTCCGGCGTTATCGTCATCGCTGCGACTAACCGTGCTGACGTGCTGGATAAAGCGCTGTTGCGTCCAGGCCGTTTTGACCGTCAGGTATCTGTCGGCTTGCCGGATATCCGTGGCCGCGAACAGATCTTGAACGTGCATATGCGCAAAGTGCCTATTTCTGCTGACGTCAAGGCAGATATCCTGGCGCGCGGTACGCCTGGCTTCTCTGGTGCCGATCTGGCCAATCTGGTCAATGAGTCAGCTTTGTTTGCCGCAAGACGTAACAAGCGTCTGGTCGAAATGATCGATTTTGAAGATGCCAAAGACAAAATCTACATGGGTCCGGAACGCAAATCCATGGTCATGCGTGAAGAAGAGCGCAGGAATACGGCCTATCATGAATCCGGTCATGCGGTAGTGGCCAAGTTGTTGCCCAAGGCTGACCCTGTGCATAAAGTCACCATCATGCCGCGTGGCTTTGCCCTGGGTCTGACCTGGCAGTTGCCGGAACATGATAATATCAGTGGCTATAAAGACAAGATGTTGGAAGAAATTTCCATCCTGTTCGGTGGCCGTATTGCGGAAGAAATCTTTGTGGGCCAAATGTCTACTGGTGCATCGAATGACTTTTCCCGTGCGACCAAACTGGCACGGTCCATGGTGACACGTTTCGGTATGTCTGACAGCATGGGCGTGATGGTGTATGAAGACAGTCAGAGCGAAGGTTATTTTGGCGGTCCATCCAAAACCATTTCTGAAGTAACACAGCAAAAAGTGGATGCTGAAATCCGTAATATCCTGGATACGCAATATGCGCTGGCACGCAAGATGCTGGAAGAAAATCGCGACAAAGTCGAAGCCATGACCAAGGCCTTGCTGGATTGGGAAACCATCGATGCAGACCAGGTCAATGACATCATGAACGGTGTTGATCCACGCCCTCCAAAACAGGGACAGACGAATGTACGTTCATCGTCCGATAACTCGTCTGGTGGCATTTCACCAAATGCGACAGCGCCTGCCTGATAATGCCGGGCTGGCGTAAGTCAGCCTTGCGCAATCATCAGCTTGCGTGCACCAGGTTTTGAATCAATAGATCAGGTCTTGAATCAATAAATTAAGTAAGGGTGGGGTAAATCCTCACCCTTAGTTTTTTAAAAAATGAAATATTTCCAATGCGGGCGTTACCGCTTCCCTTTAGCAGGTGCGCAATCCAGAACTCTGGTGATGGGCATCCTCAATATCACGCCAGATTCATTTTCTGACGGTGGTAAATACATGAATCTGGAAAGCGCGATCATTCGTGCCGAACAGATGATACAAGATGGTGTAGATATCATTGATATCGGCGGAGAATCCAGCCGTCCCGGCTCGGTGCCATTATCACTGGATGAAGAACTAAGTCGTGTCATGCCCGTCATCTATGCCCTGCGTGATTGTGGCAAGCCGCTGTCCATCGACACCTATAAACCGGAAGTCATGCGCGAAGCCCTGCTGGCAGGTGCTGACATGATCAACGACATACAGGGATTTCGCAGCGCAGAAGCGGTCGCTGCCGTGGCTGAAAGTGATGCCGGTTTATGTGTGATGCATATGCAGAATCAGCCGACTGATATGCAGTTGAAGCCGGACTATGAGGATGTCAATCAGGATGTCCTGCATTTTCTGACTGCCAGGGTAGAAGCACTGCAGCAGGCGCAAGTTGAGCGGCAGCGCATTTGTCTTGATCCAGGTTTTGGTTTTGGTAAAACTTTGGACCATAATGTATCCATGTTCACGCATATCCAGGCCTTGCAGACAGCCATGGATTTACCTTTGCTGGTTGGTGTGTCACGCAAATCCATGCTTGGTGCACTGACCGGACGAGAAGCGCCCAACAGGCTGGCGGGTAGCCTGGCCGCAGCCCTGGCTGCGAAGCAGCGTGGTGCTTGTATAGTAAGGGTGCATGACGTGGCAGAAACCGTTGATGCGTTCAAAGTCTGGGACGCTTTGTCCAATTAAAAAAGAAAAAATACAATGAGCAGAAAATATTTTGGTACCGATGGCATACGCGGCAAAGTAGGGCAGGCACCGATTACGCCAGACTTCGTCATGCGTTTGGGTTTTGCTGCCGGCAAGGTACTGGCCCAGGCAGATGCCAGCGGTGATACCCGTCCCACCGTGCTGATAGGTAAGGACACGCGCATTTCCGGTTATTTGCTGGAAGCCTCGCTGGAGGCGGGTTTTGCTGCTGCCGGGGTGGATGTCATGCTGTCCGGTCCGGCACCGACGCCGGCTGTCGCTTACCTGACGCGTGCCTTGCGCTTGTCTGCTGGTGTAGTCATTTCAGCCTCGCACAATCCGTATGATGACAATGGCATCAAGTTTTTTTCAGGCACGGGTAACAAGTTGCCGGATGAAGTGGAATTGGCGATAGAACAGGAGCTCGAACGTCCCATGCAATGTGTCAGTTCCGAGCGTCTGGGCAAAGCGCGCCGCCTGAGCGATGCAAATGGCCGGTATATCGAATTTTGCAAGAGCACCTTCCCGAATGAGCTGGATTTGCGCGGCCTTAAAATCGTCGTCGATTGCGCCCATGGTGCGGCCTATGACATCGCACCGCATGTGTTTCATGAGCTGGGTGCTGAAGTGATAGCTATCGGCAATCAACCCAATGGTTTGAATATCAATGACGGTGTTGGCGCCACGGCACCAGATGCGCTGGCACTGGCCGTACGTGCCAACCATGCAGACCTGGGCATTGCGCTGGATGGCGATGCGGATCGCCTGTTGATGGTGGACCGCCATGGCAAGATCTACAACGGTGATCAGTTACTGTACCTGATGGTACTTGACCGTATGGCGATAGGTAGCGTGCAGGGTGTGGTAGGCACGCTGATGACCAATATGGCAGTAGAAGTCGCCTTCCAGAAAATGGGGGTGGGATTTGTACGTGCCAAAGTTGGTGACCGTTATGTGCTGGAACAAATGCAGGAACGTGGCTGGCTGTTGGGTGGCGAAGGTTCTGGCCATCTCCTGTGTCTGGACAAGCATACCACCGGCGACGGTATTGTTTCGGCTTTGCAAGTTCTGTCTGCATTAAGACGCAATGGCCAAAGCCTGGACCAATGTTTCGACCAGTTGACCCTGTTCCCGCAGACCTTACTGAACATCAAGGTGCCCGCAGGTTTTGACTGGCAAAAGAATGACAGACTGATGGCCGAAAAACAGAAAGTCGAAGCCGAACTGGGTAACACTGGTCGCGTGCTGATACGTGCATCCGGTACTGAGCCATTAGTGCGCGTCATGGTCGAGGCTGCTGATGGTGATGTGGCCGCAAGCACCGCCCGCCGCCTGGCTGATTGCATTTCGGCAGCTATCTGAGTAATTCAGTACAAAATGCAGAGAAATACAGGTCATGACAGGTATTCATTCTTGAATCTGACTGCGATACCATGTACTATTCAGCCTTCAGTTTTTGACCATCTGGTTTCAACTGCAGACTGATGTAAAATCAGCATGGACGGCAGTAGTCATGCCGCTTATGTGCAGTAGCAGGTGCAGGTCAATTCACAGACTGTCCATAGCTCAGTTGGATAGAGCACGAGCCTTCTAAGCTCGGGGTCGCAGGTTCGATTCCTGCTGGGCAGGCCAATAGATTCTTCAGAAAGCCCGGATTTGATCCGGGCTTTTTTGTTTTCAACATCCGAGTGATGATCCTTGTTTCTATCTTGTCGAAGACGAATGAAGCGGGATTCACCTGCAAATGCCTTATTCAGATCTGGATCCACATTAACTGCGGCGCGTTTGACGCGTTTGTATTCTTGATCAGCGCAACAAGTAAACGGTTATAAGATGTCTGATCTGCTTGTCGTGTTTTCATGTTTTTGATGAGGCGTGCTGCGGCGTTTCATCTTAGCTGTTGTTTATGTCCCTCATGTTGCAATTCGTCATGTTCTCTTCATTTGTGCCGGTAATGTTTCAGCTATACTTTACCAAGGTGCTTTCGTTTACTGCGCAGGGAATTACATAATAATTTCAGAAGATATGATTCATGTCTTCTCCCTTTGCTTGCCCTGTCAAAATGCTTTTACTCATGGCTTTTTGAAGATATTTTTTCTGTATATTTTGTTCTTATCGTTATCAAGGCAGGGCAGGAATTAGCGCATATGCAGACTCTGTCGGGGTCGGGTCAGTTGGAGTGGCCTGCACATGACGCATTGTTTCTGTCTTCCGTTTCAGTGTCGGATATTCAGGGAAATGTATGAATCAACTTTTACGTTTGAAGATTAGTGGCCGGCTGGCCCTGGGTTTTGGTCTGGTCATTTTGTTTGCCTCCGGCCTGCTGGTACTGGGTTTGTTTCGCATGAGTCAACTGCAAGGCTCAACCAATTATATTTTTAATACCAAGGTCGCCAGTCTGGATGCCGCAACCGATATGCGTGAACAAGGCAGGGCGCTGGCGCTGGTGTTGCGTAAAATGACCTCGCCCAGTGATTTGGCAGAAGCCGAGCGCGAAACCAAAAAGCTGGTAAAAATCCTTGAAAGTTATGACGCTTCAGAAAACGCCGCCAAAAAACTGATAGACGATAACGAAGGCAAGAGCACACTGCAAAATTCGGTCGAGCAAAAACGCCAGGTGATGGCAATTGCCAACAAGATCAAAGCTTTGGTAGGAGAGGGTAATTACTTTGACGCAGCCTCAGTTTTGCAGACTGAATTTAATGCCCCGAATGAAAAATGGATGGCATCCCTGGGCGACCTTGCACAGCAACAGCACAAGGCCATGAAAACTGCCTATGATGAATCGGTCGATAATTATAAAAATGCCAGAACCGGCATGCTGGTGATTGGTATCCTGACGATAGTGATAGGCTCCATCGCCGCATGGCTGATTGCCAGAACCATTTCCGGACCTATCAAATTGTCTGCCGTGATTGCTGATCAGATTGCCCATGGCGATTTGACCAAGACAGTGGTCGTAACGGGTACGGATGAAATCGGTGATTTGTTGCAGTCTTTGAGCAAAATGCAGGAAAACCTGTTGGCGACCATATCCAAAATCAAGGTAGGCACAGAAACCATCACTGTCGCCTCGCAAGAAATTGCGTCTGGCAATGCAGACCTGTCCAGCCGTACCGAATCGCAAGCTAGCTCGCTGGAAGAAACTGCCAGTTCCATGGAAGAGCTGACCAGCACCGTCCGGCAAAATGCCGACAATGCGCGTCAGGCCAATCAACTGGTGGTGTCGGCATCGGGTGTGGCGGTCAAAGGTGGTGCCGTCGTGGGCCAGGTGGTCAGCACCATGGGCTCGATCAAGGAAAGTTCACGCAAGATTGTAGATATTATCGGCGTGATTGACGGGATTGCCTTCCAGACCAATATCCTGGCTCTGAATGCAGCGGTGGAAGCCGCCAGGGCAGGTGAGCAGGGCCGTGGTTTTGCTGTGGTGGCAGCCGAAGTGCGCAATCTGGCGCAACGTAGTGCGAGTGCAGCCAAAGAAATCAAGTCGCTCATCAGCGATTCGGTGGACAAGGTTGATCAGGGTAGCAAACTGGTGGATGAGGCCGGCAAGACCATGGATGAAATCGTCACCAGTGTTCAGCATGTGGCGGACATCATGAGTGAAATCACAGCGGCCAGCCAGGAACAAAGTTCAGGCATAGAACAGGTGAACCTGGCGATTACGCAGATGGATGAAATGACGCAACAGAATGCGGCCCTGGTAGAACAGGCAGCGGCTGCGGCAGAAAGCATGGAAGAGCAGGCCGAAGAATTGGCAAAGGCAGTCAGCGTCTTTCAATTGCCACGGGAACTAAAAATAGAGAGTGCCACACCCTTGCAGGGTAACGCTCTGCGTCCGCAAAACGTGCGACGACTAGGGCATCAGTAAGTGTGGTGTCTTGGTGTCATGAAGTAATGACTGATAAGGTAACGGGGCATTGGCCCCGTTATTTTTATTGGCAGCATTTGGTTGAATGATGCTAAATCAGCTTGCCCGGATTCATTATATTGTCCGGGTCCAGTGCTGCTTTGATACTGCGCATCAAAGACAATTCCAGCGCTGATTTATAAAGCGTGATTTCTTCCCTTTTAAGCATGCCCAGGCCATGTTCGGCTGAAATGGAACCGTTCAGGCCATGCACTCTGTCATGCACAATGCGGTTGACGGCTTGCTGCTGTTGAATGAAGTCCGTATCGCGCATGGTCACTGGTGCTGATACGTTGTAATGCAGATTGCCATCACCCAGATGGCCAAAGCAAACTATCTGACATCCGGGAAAAGCGGCATGCAAAGCAGCATCGGCCATGTCGATAAAGGTGGGTATGTCTGAAATAGGCAGCGAAATATCATGCTTGATATTCTTGCCTTCCATTGCCTGTGCAGCAGAAATATTTTCACGCAATTGCCATAAGGTTTTTGACTGACTGATGGAGGTGGCACAGACAGCATCTGTTGCATAGCCATGCTCCAGTGCTTTTGCCAATACGCTTTCCATCAGTCCATTTGCATGTTCTTCCGACTCATGGTCAGAGATTTCAAGCAGGGTGTAATACGGGCAATTACTGTCCAGCGGTTTTTTCAGCAACGGAAAATGTTTCAGCACGAGCTGCAGACTGAAATCGGAAATTAATTCGAAACCTGTCAGTATTGGCCCCAGGTCACTGCGTGCCACATTCAGCAATTGCAATGCAGCGTCTGCTGAGGGTACTGCAGCCAGCGCAGTCAGGCTGGCGCGTGGTTGTGGAAACAGTTTTAATACTGCGGCGGTGATGATGCCCAGCGTACCTTCGGCACCAATATATAAATCCCGCAAGTCATAACCGGTATTATCTTTGCGCAGGCCGCGCAAGCCGTTCCAGATTTCACCTTTTGGTGTGACGACTTCCAGCCCCAGACATAATTCCCTGCTATTACCGTAGCGTAGCACTGCCGTGCCACCGGCATTGGTTGCCAGGTTGCCGCCTATGGTGCAACTGCCTTCGGATGCGAGTGATAAGGGAAATAAGCGTTGATGCACTTCTGCCGCTGCCTGCACATTGGCCAGCAGGCAGCCGGCCTGTACGGTCATTGTATTGTTGCTGACATCCACTGCCAGCACACGGTCCATACGCTTGAGGGAGAGGACGACCGCCTGACCAGTCTGATCCGGCACACTGCCCAGTACCAGGCCGGTATTGCCCCCCTGAGGGACGCAGGGAATCCGGTGTTGCGCGCATAAGGCGACCAGTGCCGCCACTTCTTCTGTGGATGTGGGCAGCAATACTGCCATCGCCTTGCCGGTATAACGCTGGCGCCAGTCTGTCAGATAGGCTTGCTGATCAGATTCGCTGGTGAGCACATGATCCTGACCGATGATCTGTGCGCAGGAGGCAAGAAATCCTGAGTTCATGGCCGCCCGTAGTTGCAGGTACTGGCTTGTTGATGTATTTTTGGCTGCATCATTGTTCGGCTGCCTTGGTTTTTGCCAGTGCTTTCGCCGCTTTTTTCAGAGGGCGCAAATAAAAAATCGTACTAAAGAAAAAAATCAGCGAAAGGACTACCTCGCCCCAGGCCAGCATGGCTGATAGAGGCAACTTGTCACTGGTGGCCCTGACGATGCCTTCAATAAAATAGAGCCAGATCAGCATGGATGACCATTGCATGGTGTAGTTGTCTTTTTTCAGGACACCGCGTAGCGGTATCAGCAGAAAAAATGCCTTGATCACCATCCACGAACCACCGGGGCGCAAGGGCGCAATCAGCCATTCCCACGACAGACAGAGCAGGAACAAGGCAATCAGGCTCGCAGATGCCGTCAGGTAGTAAGGTGTGGAACGTGTCGTGCTCATGTCGCAGCCTGCAATTTGCAGCTGGTTTCGGCCAGTCGTTTACCTAATGCAATGGCCAGCTTGCGGCTGTCTTCCGACAACGGTAATGTGCCATCCTTGCCGGACCAGTGAGTAGCGCCGTAAGGGCTGCCACCAGTGGAGGTGGTCATCAATTCTGGATGGCTGTAAGGCAGGCCAAGCAGCAGCATGCCATGGTGCATCAGTGGCAGCATCATGCTGAGCAGGGTGGATTCCTGACCACCATGCAGACTGCCGGTAGAAGTGAATACGCAGGCAGGTTTGCCGCTGAGTGTGCCGGACAGCCAGTCGGCGGCAGTGCCGTCAAGAAAGTATTTCATGGATGCCGCCATGTTGCCGAAGCGGGTGGGCGAGCCGAGTGCCAGTCCTGCACATTCCTTCAAGTCTGACAATTCGACATAGGGTGCGCCTTCTGCCGGCACATCGGGTGCCGTTGCTTCGGTCACTGTGGACACGGCAGGCACGGTGCGCAAGCGGGCGCTGCAGCCAGGTACGCTTTCTATGCCCTGGGCAATCAGCTCGGCCATTTTCCTGGTATTGCCATGCCGGGAATAAAATAAAACTAAAATCGTGAGTTCTTGTGTAGTCATGCTTGTATTATATTAGGACTTACGCAAAATTGTCCCAGCAAGGCGTAGCGACGAAGACAGTACTTTAGTACGGCTAGTCGCTGCAACGCAGCTGGGGCGGTTTTGCGTAAGTCCTATATGAGCCTTTATTCTTTGACCCTCAATAAAATAGAGGGCACTTTTATTTCAAGCAGCAAAAATTATGCGTGGTCTGTCGTGGAAACAAATACTCAACCTGTTCAAATTCGCTCTGCAACGTCTGCAAGAAGGGCGTTTGCCGCAAGTTGCCGGTAGTCTGACCTTTACTACCGTGCTGGCACTGGTACCGATACTGACTGTTGCATTTGCCATTTTTACTGCTTTTCCCTTGTTTAATACTTTCCGTACTTCGCTGGAAGCGTATTTTATTCAAAGTCTGATGCCCAAGGGGATTTCCAACACCATTCTTGGTTACCTGACGCAATTTGCCACCAAGGCAACCCGTGTTTCTGCCATTAGTGGCGTTGCCCTGATGGTGACTGCACTTACCACCATGGCAATGATAGATAAGTCCTTTAACCAGATCTGGCAGGTCAAGCGTTCACGGCCATTTTTGCAGAGATTGCTGGTGTATTGGGCCATTGTAACGCTGGGGCCTTTGCTGGTTGGTGTTTCGCTGACATCCACGTCTTACATTTTTACGGCCACTACCGGGGTAGTAGGGTCTGTGCCTTTCATCGGCGGGGTCTTGTACACCATTGCATCGATTTCATTTACGACGGGTGCGTTTACGCTGTTGTACCTGATCGTGCCGAACCGTTCGGTAGAATGGCGTGATGCGGTCTGGGGTGGTTTGTTTGCCGGTATTGCCTTCGAGATTGCCAAGCGCATCTTTGCCAGTTTTGTGATTCAGTTTCCAACCTATACCGTGGTGTATGGGGCGTTGGCCGCAGTACCTATCTTTCTGGTCTGGATTTATGTGTCCTGGCTGATCATTTTGATTGGTGCAGTGATTGCCGCAGCCTTGCCCGTCGTGAAGTTTGAACGCTGGTGGCATGTACCTACGCCGGGTAGTGCATTTGAAGATGCGGTCTGCATCTTGAAAATGCTGGTTGATGCACGTACGGCGGATTCGGGGGCAGCCGTCAACGTGAATGCCATACGTACCGAAACCCGTCTGGGTATCGACGAAATTGAAGGTTTGCTGGAGCGCATGTCAGAAGCAGGCTGGGTGGCACGGGTGAATGCCAATACCACGACATCAAGAAGCCGTTTCTGGTTGCGCAAGAATGAAGCCGGTGCCGAATTGTGGATCTTGCTGCTCAATCCTGCCAGTCTGCATCTGTCTGATGTGTACCGCCTGTTTGTATTTGATGCCGCACGGCGCAGCAGCTTGTCGAGCCTGGTGGACCAGAGCATAGAAAACGGTTTGCGTACGACTCTGCACGATTACTTTGTGTTGGAGGAGCCTGTGCAATGAAATTCAGCCTGATTCAGACCAGCGAACTGGATCCGGAAGTGCTGCGGCAATGGATGGCGCTGCGCCATGGCAATGTGATGTATGACAGCCCGTATTACCATCCTGCATTCACCACCATAGCGGGTAACGCACGTGCAGATGCCAGGGTCTTGCTGTGCGAAGAAAATAATCACCTGATGGGCGTCTGGCCTTTTCATGCAGAGACTGCGTTTCGCGCAGTATCCATAGGTGGTTTTTTATCTGATTATCAGGGGCCGGTGCGCCTGCCTTCGCAACACTGGAAAATGACGGATGTATTGAAAACCATGCAATGCCGGCACTTTGGTTTCAACCATATGCCATCCGAATTTGCTGATTTTAAACACCATGCCTGGATAGAAAGCCAGTCTCACACCCTGGATTTGACAGGGGGCTATGAGACCTACGTGCAGCGCCTGTCAGAAAAAAGAGATGCGTCGCTGATGAAGAAGGTGGCGACCAATGAACGAAAACTGGCTAAGAAATATGGTGAATTGCGGTTTGAAATGCAAAGCAGCGATTTGGCTGATTACCAGGCTTTGCTGAAGGGTAAAAGCCAGCAGTTTGAGCGAACTGTCGGTGCGGCGCATGACATCTTCCGACTGGACTGGGTATGTCAGATGCTGGAAGAAATCCGGCTTGCCAATGAACCCGGGTTTGCCGGCATGTTGTCCACCCTGCATGCAGGCGATACGCTGATAGCCGCACATTTTGGCATGCGTTCAGAGAAGGTGCTGCATTACTGGTTTCCCTGGTATGACACGACGTATGCAGAATTTTCACCTGGCCTTGTGATTCTGGCGCAGTGTGCAAAACATGCAGCGCTACTTGGCCTGACGTCGATTGATTTGGGTAGGGGTGATCAGGCGTATAAATTGCGCTTCGCTACTGGTGCAAATGCCTTGTGTGAGGGAGCGATCAGTTCGCCAGCTCTGTTAGCCACGGCGCAAGCCGGCTTATATCACAGCAAGCAATTTTTGAAACAATCCAGCTTGGGACAGCAATTGCGCAAGTTGCGTCAGACCAAAGCCTGACGCAATTTGTTTTCAATACGCGTTTTTATCGCCAAGTACGACTTTCATCGTGCGCCAGATAATCACAATATCCAGCCAGATTGACCAGTGCTGTATGTAGTACAGGTCATAGTCGATGCGCTCTTCCATTTTTTCCAGTGTTTCTGTCTCACCACGCAAGCCGTTCACCTGCGCCCAGCCGGTGATGCCGGGTTTGATCTTATGGCGGAACATATAGCCACTGACCAGCTTGCGGTACAGTTCATTGTGTTCGATGGCATGTGGGCGCGGGCCGACCAGGCTCATTTCTCCGCGCAGCACATTAAATAATTGTGGCAGTTCATCCAGCGAAGAGCGGCGCAGGAAGCCGCCAAACGGGGTGACGCGCCGATCGCCGACTTTGGCCTGTATCACCGGTGCATCTGGCGCACTTTGGCGCATGCTGCGGAATTTATAGACATTAATGGGGCGTCCGGCAATGCCGTAGCGTTTTTGTTTGAACAGTACAGGGCCGGGCGATCCCAGTTTGACGCCTATGGCGATCATCAGCAATATCGGCGAAAGCAAAATCAGCCCAACCAGGGAACCAAACAAATCCAGTATCCGTTTCGGTAAGGCCGCCAGTCCGATGAAGGGCGTTTCGGTCGATGCCAGTACAGGGCGACCCGCGAGCTCGCGTAGTTGTATGCCAGGCATACCAAAAATCAGCGATTCGGGCACAAAGTAGGTAGACACAGTGCTGTCTTCCAGCACAGCAATAATCTCTGCCAGTTCCGGTGGTTCCCTGGTGTTCATGCCTATGAAAACAACATCGACATTCACGTGACCGGTTTCCGGGTCTACGATCCAGTCAGTAGCCTGGCTCAGATCACCCAGTCGGCTCAGATTGCTGGGCGGGCGGGATTCATTCCTGTTATCAAAAAAACCGACCACATCAATCGCTGCCAAAGGGGTTTTGCGCAGGGATTCGACCAGGTCTGCACAGGCAGAATTCGACCAGATCAGGACTGCCTTGCGACGCCTGGAGGGGTTGGAATAGTAAATTACTGCGACGCTGCGCATGAACAGGGCCGTGCAGGTGAGGCTGAAAGGAGTGACCAGCAACCAGGTCAGCATGACGGCGCGTGACAGTTGTTCCGAAGTCTTGTCAACATAGGCACTCAGCACGACGATCATGAATACCACGAACCAGCGCCCGGCGATGCTTGGGAAAACTGTCAGCAGACGTTTTTCCTGCAAGGTATTGAGCATCTGATGGCTGGAAAACACAATGACACTGGCCAGCGTGGCAATCAGCATGCGTACGCCAAAGATTTCCGGATCAGCATGTTCGGAATAAACGATGATGGCAAACAGTGTCAGGTAAATGGTTACGGCAAAGGCGATGCCGGTCAGTGCAGACAAAACCTGCGCTGGTTGTGAAGAATTTGAAGCTGATGACGCATTAACCATGGATGCCCGTGTTATCGCTAGTATTTAATCGAAGCTATGTAGCCGACGCCGTTGAAGCCGTAACATCAGGAGCAGGTAAAAAGTGCGGATGCTGCGGATGTTATGAATGTTACGGCCAGATATCGGATCAACTCTTGCGTTTGATAAACAGATTCCTGATCTGCCCAAGCTGCCAGCTATGCAGATGCTGTCGGAATTCCATGTTGTCGTAGCGCGGTGCACCCTTGATGGCAGCACCTATATAACCGGCGATGATCAGCAGGCCGCCGATCACAAAAGGTTTTTCGCGCATCCTGAACACCCCGGACGCCAATGCATAGAGCGGGTGGTAACCCATGAACCAGATGCCACGCCCCCAGCGCAGGCGGCCGCGATACACATTTTTGTCTGAAGAACCCATCAGGCGGTGGTGCATGAGTACGGCGTCGTTGTTGAAAAAACTCAGGGTTGTCCAACCCTTCATGCGTGCCGTGTGGACATCAATGCCATCCCACAGCACCTCTTCGACAAAACCACCGATTTCTTCAAACGCGACCCGACGGTAGAGTTTGAATTGCCCGGCTACATGTTCATCTATGATGTGTTCTTCGATTTTTTGCCCGTCTTCTTCACGGAAGACTTTGCCGGATACGGCGGCCAGTTTGTGGTCTTGTTCAAATTGCTGGAACATCAGTTCCAGGTAGTGTGGGCCAAATGACATATCGCCATCCAGTTTGGCGATATATTCATAGTCCTGATGCTGGATTTGCGTAATGCCAAATTTAAAGGCGGCTACGACACCACCGCCCACCTTGCGGAAACCGCGGTCAGGGCGTTGCACCAGCCGGATGAAACTGTATTTTTCTGCATATTCACGCACGATGTCTGCGGTGCCATCTTGCGAGCCGTCGTCGACAATGATCCATTCCACTGGTTTAACGGTTTGCGCTACCATGGAATCCAGCGTCAGTCTGATCAGATCTGCTTCATCGCGTACGGGCGCAATAATGACCAGCGGGACCACCCGGTCGACATTGCTTGATGATGTGGAGCTTGGCTTGTGCATAGTTTATCTTTCCAGCTTTCTTAGGGCTTGCGCAAAAACGCCCCAACTGCGCTCAGCTCCTGGTCGTACTAAAGTACTGTCGTCGTCGCTGACGTCTTGTTGGGACAATTTTGCGTAAGTCCAATTTTAAGTGAATGTTAACTTAGCTTTGAGTTGCTCACAATTCAATAAAGGTTAATTTTTGTTATTAAATGACAATATCTAATATAGCCTATATGTTGGCCCTGGCTTGAGTTTTGTTGTCCTGACAAAAATTTGCATCTATTCTTACTATTGCAATATAAAATGAAGTTCTTTATGTAAAAGCTTGAATGCATGATGCCAATTTGGTCCATTTCTTCTGATTTTCGTCAAATAACGGTCTGTCGGGTTGTCGCAGCAGTATTGGCCGTTGCCGTTGCGTTTGCCGAACCGGCGCTGGCAATTGCACAGGAAAGTGGGCCTGAGTCTGCAACAGGCCTGAAGCTGGAGAATCGCTTATTGCAGTTGCCACCGGCAGATAAAAATCCGTCAGTGATCATTTCTGCGGCAGATTTGCCGCCAGAAGCCGCCAGTGACGTCATTGGTGAGGGTGACCAGTTGTTGATCACCGTATTTGGCCAGCCCGACCTGACTGCGGATGTGACGGTAGGCGAAAGCGGTGTGATTACTTTACCCCTGGTGGGAACGGTTGAGGTGAAAGGGCGTACCGCAACGGAAATTGCAGCCGTGTTTTCCAAAAAGCTGGAACAGGGACAGTACATCAAGAATCCCAAGGTTTCCATCAAAGTAATACAGCAGCTTAGTAGAACTTTTTCTGTGCTGGGCGAAGTCTTGCGCCCCGGACGCTACCCTTTGCAGGGGCAAATCAGCATACTGGATGCATTGAGCCTGGCTGGTGGCGTGTCGCAAAAAGCCGAGAAAAACCTGCGCATATTGCGTCGTGAACCTGGCAAGCCAGCGTCGGAATTGCGTGAGTACTCATCCATCAAGCTGGAACTGGATGCGGTCAGGGTCGCCCCTGAGCTGGCACAAAAAATCCAGCCGAATGATGTGCTCTTTGTGCCGCAGATCAAGAATTTTTACGTGTATGGCGAAGTCCGCAAGCCTGGCATGTATCCGGTGGAAGACGATTTGAACGTCATGCGTGTCCTCTCTATCGGTGGTGGTGTGACCGACCGGGGGTCGGTACGGCGTATCATTATTTATCGCAAAATGCCAGGCGGTGAAGTGCGTGAGGTAGCAGCCGGTATTATGGACGGCGTGTTGCCGGGTGATGTTGTTTTTATCAACGAACGGATATTCTGAAGCGCATGATGAGAACATCCCCCAGTGAGTTGGTATTGTCCTTTGCCCAGATCGGGGCCATGCTGCGTGCGCGTCAGTTATTGATCGCATTTGTCATGGTGGTGGCGGTGGCTGGTGCGGCGGTTGCCAGCCTGTTACTACCCAAGACCTATGTGGCAAGCGCAGAAATCTTCATCGATTATCGTATGAATGACCCGATCAGTGGTCGCCAGTTTCATCCCATGCAGGATGAAAGTTATTTGCAGACCCAGTTCGATGTCATCAAAAGCGTGCAGGTTGCCGAAAGGGTGATACAGGTACTGGGTTTGCAGGCAACGCCCGAAGGCCGGAAATTTATCCTGCGTTATGGTGAGCAGCGCGGCTTGCGGGCACTGGCCGAATCCATCGTCAGGAATACCGATGTTGCTCCGCACAAGAACAGCCGTGTGATCGAGATCCAGTACTCATCCAGTGACCCCAGGCATGCCAAGGATGTTGCCAATGCGGTGGTCAAGGCTTATATCGATTTGTCGCTGGAAATGATGAACGCGCCCGCCAGGGCCAGACGTGACCAGTACAACGCACAGCTGGAATCCATGAGCCGGCAGATTGATGAATTGCAAACTAAACTCACGGCGTATCAGCAGCAATATCAGATCGTGGATGTCGACGAAAGAGCCGACCTTGAATCAAAACAGATGAATGCCCTCAGCGTGCGTCTGGTCGATGTGCAGTTGCAAAGAGTCGAGGCGCAAGCCAAGCGGCAATCACTGGAAAAACTGGTGAAGCAGGGTAATCCAGAGTCGGATATCCCTGAAATTGCCGGTATAGGGCATATTTCCGGCCTCAAGGCGGCACTGATTTCCCTTGATGCGCAAATGGCAAATGCCAAGATCACGCTTGGTGTGCGTCACCCGAAATATATTGCCATCCAGGATGAGCGTCAGGCGCTGATGGATAAACTGCAAAGAGAATCTGCCACTGCATTCGACATGCTGGGCGCCGCAGAAGGGCGTCTGTTACAGCAAGAAAAAGTCATCGAAACGGATATTGCCAGCTATCAGAAGAAAACGTTTGAAAACAAAAAACACAGGGATGTCATCAGTTCATATCAACGGCAACTTGATAGCGTACAAAAAATTTACAATGCCGCGATCCAAAAATTTGATGAATTGCTGATGACCAGTAATGTGGCGATTTCCAATGCGTCTGTCATGCAATGGGCAGAGCTGCCGGAAAAACATGCCAAGCCCTTGCTGCGTAACAACCTGGTGTTTGGTTTACTGGCAGGTATTGTATTTGGCTTTGGTTTGGCATTCTTGCTGGAATTGATGAACAGGCGCGTGCGCTGCCTGGAAGATCTGGAACGTGAATTTGATGAGCCGGTGATGGCAAAAATAGGATTTGACGAAAAATTGAGCGGTAACGATACCCAGCAGCAACAGCTTGAGCGAGGTATGCATGCGTGAAGCTGAAGCTCAAGTGCAGAATGTCTCCAAGATAGGGCGGCTGGGTGAACTGTTTTTGCAAAAAGGCTTGCTCACACCTGAGCAGATCGATCAGGTCGCACAACTGCAAAAAGAAAAAAAACTGCGCTTTGGCGACGCGGCCCTGGCACTTGGTTACCTGACTCAGGCGCAGTTGGATCAGGCTCTGGGTGAACAGTTTGGTTATTCGACCAAGAGTCTGATCAATGGCAGTGCCGCCCCTTCGCTGAAATTTTTTTACTTTCCCTTCAGCAAAGAAGCGGAAGAAATCCGGCGTCTGCGCAGTGAGCTGCTGTTGAAATTCAGCGCTCAGGAAAAAATCAAACTGGCCATGGTCAGTGCCGCCAGCGGTGACGGAAAAAGCTATATGGCAGCCAGTCTGGCCATTGCCTTGTCGCAAGTGGGTAAACGTACCTTGCTGATCGATGCTGATTTGCGTGGTGGCAGTCTGCATGAGTATTTTTCGCTGGGCAAACCTGATGGTTTGTCTTCTGTACTGGCTGGGCGTATCGGCCTGTCTGATGCGTTTATTCAACTCATGCCCAACCTGCATTTATTGCCAGCCGGGCCGCAACCACCGAATCCGCTGGAAATTTTACGCGCACCACGCATCCGTGAATTGCTGGAATCGTGCAGTGATCAGTTTGACGCCTTTGTAATTGATACCCATGCAGCATCAAAAGCATCTGATGCACAGATGGTGGCGCATCAGACTGGCAGTGTGTTGCTGTTGGCACGCACAGATCACACCTATATTGATGAATTGCGTCAGACCAAGGCCGATATGCTGGCTGCCGGTGTCGAGGTATTGGGCACAATCTACAATCAGCACGAGGATGACGGCGCATCTGGCCTGGCCCCGTTTTCATGGATGTTTCGCCTGGTATCCCGCATGTTCCGGCGTAAAAATTAAGTCTCATGACTGATCTGAGTATTTGTATCTGCACCTACAAGCGGCCAGTCCTGCTGCGTCGTTTGCTACAGGCTGTCTGGGATCAGGCGGCAGAGCACAGTGTCGAAGTCATCGTGGTTGATAATGACCCCGCACAATCTGCCTCTGCCGTGTTGGCAGAAATGGGTCAATTGTTTGCTGACAGCCTGACCGTAGTCAGTCTCGCCAATCCCAATATTTCCCTGGCACGCAATGCGGCCATTGCCGCAGCAAAAGGCGACTGGATCATCATGATCGATGATGATGAAGTACCGGTATCCACCTGGTTGCAGCAATTGTTGGCCGTACAGCTTGTGCACAATGCTGATGTGGTGTTTGCGCCGGTATTACCTGACTACGCAGACACTACGCCCGACTGGATACGTCGGGGTGGTTATTTTGACCGCCGGCGCTTGCCTACCGGCACCCGCATTGACCATCGTGATGCGCGTAGCGGCAATGTGTTGATAAGACATGTCTTGCTGCAACGATTGACAGCCAGCCAGCAGGGCGGTGTCGGCCCGTTTGACCCTGCCTTTGGTACCACCGGTGGTGAAGATACCATGCTGTTCCGACGGCTGGATGCAATGGGGGCAGTCATGGTGTGGTGTGATGAAGCACCGGCCAGTGAATATATTCCCCCAGATCGGGCAACCGCCAAATGGTTGTTGCAGCGTTCTTATCGTACCGGGCAATTATTTATCCGTACCGAACTGGCGATGCTGTCTGGCATGCAAAGACTGCGTTCGGCCATTATATTGAGTGGCCGCGCCTGCGTGCAGTTTGTACTTGCACTGTTATTCGCCTTGCTATGTCTGCCTGTCAAACCCCTCAAGACATTTGCCTGGTTGCGAATTGCAGCGTCCCAACTGGGTAAGCTCAGTTATTTTTGGGGCAAGGCTACGCATGCGTATGGCAGTCAGGCTGGGGCAGGCAAGTCATGAGTAGCCATTCCCAGCATCGCCTGCAAGCGCTCGATGGTTTGCGTGCTGTTTCCATTGCCATGGTGTTTTTCTCGCATGCTGGCTTTGGGCATATTGTGCCGGGTGGACTAGGCGTAACCATTTTCTTTTTTATCAGCGGTTTCATCATTACCAAACTCATGCTGTCGGAATGGGATACAAAAGGTGGCATTAATGTACGTCACTTTTATGTACGCAGATTGTTTCGTCTGACACCGGCCTTGTTGTTGTTTGTGGCGGTGTCGGTGACTTTGATGTCATTGGTTGGTGATGTCTGGACATGGACTGAACCGGCAGCGGTGTTTTTGTATTTTGCGAACTATTACGGTATTTATTCCACTTTCAGTGGGGAACTGATCAAGCAGCCTCTGGCCATCACTTGGTCATTGGCGGTGGAAGAACATTTTTATTTCGTATTTCCATTTCTTTTCATGATCTTTGCCGGCGCACCAAGACGTTTTTTGAGTGCCATCGTCATCATCTTGCTGATGATGCTGGCCTGGCGTAGCTATCTGGTGTATGGCATAGGTCTTGATCATCTACCGCATTACCGCATCTATACGGCGACAGATACACGTGCTGATTCGATTCTGTATGGCGTCTGCCTGTCATTGGTGATGGTTCGTTACCCGCAGCTGTTTGCTCGCCTGAATACCTGGCGTGGCTTTGCAACAGGAGCCGTTATCATGTTGATCAGCCTTGCCATCCGTGACGAAAATTTCCGGGAATCGTTGCGCTATTCGTTACAGGGCATGGCCCTGTTTTTGATGTTTGCGACATTGGTGTTTTCACGCAATTATTTCAACAGTTTCCTGGAGTGGCCACCGGTAGTGTACGTGGGCAGGATCAGCTATTCCCTGTATCTGTATCACTGGCTGGTGATAGGTGTCGTCGCCTGGTATATGCCTGAAGCTTCTACCCTGATCCGGTTGCTGGTGGTGGCGGTATTTTCCTGGTTGCTGTCGCACCTGTCTTACCGCTATATTGAGCAGCGCTTCCAGGCGATGGGGCGCAAGCTGTTAAGCTGATTGCGCTTTGGCCTGCTTTAATCTTCGGGTGGCCGAACTGACGGCAATCAGGCTGAAGATGAAAAATACGTTCTGGAATACAAAACCACGAAACAGGCTGCTTTCAGTAAAATTGGTAATCACCACGACGGTTAGCATGGCGGACCAGAATGCGGCCTGTTGACGATCAAGGCGAGCCAGGGTAACCAGAAAACCAGCCTGTGTCAGTAGCGTCAGAATGACCAGTATCAAACCAATCAGTCCTTGTTCATTCAATATATCCAGATAACCATTGTGAGATTGCAGGGGGATCCAGTGTAGCGCGTCAATCACAAATTGCGACAGGCTGTCAGGCCCCAGCCAGAATGCACCATACCCCAGACCCATGAGGTAGTGTTTGTTGATTTCCAGCCCGACCAGTTGCCAGATATCGGTACGACCAGTCAGGTCCGTGCCTTTGCCAAACAGGCCAGCAATGGGGGACGCTGCTTCTTGCCAGGTCGGCATGCGTGACTCTTGCATGAAGAAAACATAGACGGCGATGGTCAGCAGGCAAACGATGACCAGGGTAGCGCGCGTCAGCGAATACGAAGATGAAATATGGCGTTTGCGCAACAGGTGAAACATACCCGTCGTCAGCAAGGTAATAATCATGCTGGTGGAGCTTTTGCTCATGACAAGCATGAAAAAAGAAAATAACAGGCCCAAAGCCAGATTGCGTATTCCGACTTTTTCTATGCACGACTTGATTTGCCACAGCAAAATACTGAGGGCAGCGACCTGGCCCAGCTCATTCTTTTGCGACAGGGCACCGCGCCATGCGCCGCCCAGTTCGTAATCAATGCCTATGCTGGGAACGGCAATAGCCATGAAAAACGACAGTATCAGCAGGCCCGACAAGGTGTAGAGCACATAATTGACCATCAGTTGCAACGGGCGGGCGGCCAGTTGCACACTGAAACCTATCATCACCAGACCATATAGCTGTATGGCACGCTTGAAGGTGGTCGCTGATAGCGGTGACCACAGGCTGGAAGCCAGACACCAGATCAGAACCAGCGCCAGGAAAGGATTCATGGCCCGGATGTCTTTCAAGGCCTCTGGCAAGTGACGGTAAAGAATGAATGTTGCCAGAATGAACAGGCTACCCCATTGTAATTTGGTGGTGAGCGAGCCTTCCATGGTGACCGCAGATGAGCCGGTATAGTCCCATGACAGGCCATAGGGCAGCAGAGAAAAAATGACGAACAGAACGATCATCAGTTTGACGATATTTGTTTCCAGCTGGTTCAGGCTGGAGGGCAGTACAGGCAAATTTTGCATTTCTCAATACTGATGTCGTGTGTTTGTGCGATATTCTTGGAACTTATTTAAGACTCATGCAAAATCGCACCAGCTGTGTTGTGGCTCTAAAGTAAGGTCTTCATTGCCCTTGCCGGGATAATTTCCGTAAGTCCTAATTCTAATGGTTACCATGTCAGTTGCGACCCAAACTATGAAGTATTTTCAATTTCCTGTCCGCTCTCCTGCCCGTTCACCCACCCATTCACCTGTTAATGCCATACTGCTGCGTTTGCTGGTCTCTTTGCTGGCATGGTGTGTCGTTGCGGTTTCTGCCAGGGCAGGGGAATCGGCCTGGTATCCTTTTGAAGTGAATGAAGACGCTTTGTCTGGTGTCGTCGATTTTGGGGGCATGAACCATGCACTCGAAGCAGGAGACCGTCTGTACGTCAAGGGTAGTCATTTTTTTCGCCTTGGACACGACGTTAAACCAGGCACCCGTGATGATAGCCGCGTGCGCCTGTTTGGTATCAGTCTGGCCAATACAGCCAATTTCCCTGAAGAAAAGGATGCCGTCAAAATAGCCCAGCGTCTGCGCCGTCTTGGATTCAATGCGGTGCGCCTGCACCATCTGGACACCATACTCAGTGACAGTCAGGAGCAGCCGCGCGGCATTTTGACGACCGCAGCTTTCCCCAGTTTCAATGAGGCAGCCTTGCTGCGCCTGCGTGTCTTCATCAACGCCCTCAAGGCGGAAGGCCTGTATGTGAACCTGAACTTGCATGTGGGTTACCAGTTCCGGCCTGCGGTGGATCAGGTAACACCCATGACACCGGGCGAACAGATGCCCTTTGCCAGCCATCCCCTGCATTTGTTTGAGCCTCGCATGATCAGCCTGCAGGCAGAATATGTGCAGCAATTGCTGCGGCGGCTGGAATTGAAGGACGACCCAGCCCTGGCAATGATAGAGATCAACAATGAATCATCACTGTTGGGCGCGTGGCAGCGTACTCAACTCGATGGCCTGACCGGTGAATATGAACGCCAGTTGCAGCAGAACTGGCAAAAATGGGTATTGCGCCAATATGGCAGCGCCGAACAGGCATGCGCGGTCTGGGATAGCTGTTCCCTGCCCAGAAAAGGCATTATCAACGTCAAATCATCCGAAGCCAGTGTACTGGAATATGGCGAGGGCTGGTTCGCCCGCCTGCAGCGCCTGGCTAGCAGGGTAATGACCAGACTGGGGTATGCCACGCCTTCAGCATTGCAACAGCAATACCGGCCACATAAAAAGGGAAATGGACGCCGGGTGCTGGATTACGTCCGGTATCTGTCGGACATGGATATGCAATACCTGACGGTGATGCGCAAGACCATACGGCAGGAACTGGGAGACCTGGTGCCGCTGACGGGCACGCAAATGTATTTTGGCGGCGTTGCCATGGCAGATGCGCAGCAGCATATGGATTATGTCGATGAGCATTTCTACGTTGACCACTATGATTTTCCTGGCAAGCCCTGGGACAGGAACGACTGGCGTATCCGTGATGAATCAATATTGCGTGATGGCTGGCAGGCGCTGTTGCAGCGTGCCTACGTACGTGACTTGCGCAAACCTTTTGTTGTCAGCGAATTTAACCAGGCATACCCGAACCGTCAGTCGGCAGAAATTTTGCCGGTGATGAGTGCATTTGCAGCTGCGCAGGACTGGGATGGACTATTTCTCTTTCACTATATAGATGGCGACCATTGGTCGTCGGTACCTGACAGTTTCGGCCTGAGCGGGCATTCCGGGCAACTGGTAACGACAGGAATAGCCTCTGCATTATTCCGTCAATATCAGATACGCCCGCTGCCGGAGCAGGTAGCCATTAATCTGCCGCTGGAGGCGCGGCAATTGTTGGGGGCCATGCGTGACGGTGTCAGTGGTACTGGCTTCCCTGGTTATTTGCAGTCGCAATATGGGCTGGAATACAAGCATGCATTTTTCGCGCGCCTGGGCATGCGGCATGACATGCAGGCAAAATCGACGGAGCTGTCCACACCTGGTGCGCATTATGCAAAAGCCTGGATGGAAGAAGACACGCTATGGACAGCTCCGGGTGGGCAGTTGCGCTATAACCAGTCCGGCCCCTGGCTGTTTGCTGACACAACTTATGCACGCATGTTTGCCGGTACCCGGTCCAGTTTATCGGTGAACCTGGATGTCGATAAGACCTTGCCCATGTTTTCTGAAAAGGGCCGGCAGTATGGCGTCATGTTATTGACCAGTCGTGACGCACTGCCGTTGAAAAATTCTCGCCGCCTGTTACTGGTGTTGTCTGGTGCCACAGCTGCAAGCCAGCCAGGCGTCATACCGCAACGCCCCAAACAACTGGTCAATTATGATGGCCAAAAAGCCTGGTGGACGCTGGAACCGGATGCCACGACCTCAAATAAACCTTCCGGCGCACTGGATGGCAATGCACCAGTGTGGCTGGAGCGTATTCCCGTCAAACTGTTCCATGCTACCAGCAGCAAAAAAATCACAGTGTTTCCATTGGATGGAAGTGGTGCCCGCATGAAAGCACTACCGCACACCGCAATCCGGCAAAAAAATGGTGGATTCGAACTGGATTTCGATTATCCGTCGCCCTGGTATGAAATCGTACTGGAATGAAACCAGGTCAATGCATCTTAATTTGAGTCGAAAATTTGCAGTGAGAAAGTGCAATTTGAAACTTAATTTTCTTTATGTGTGGAGTTGAATTTCCGAATTTTATAATGTGAATTGCGCATTTCGTATTGTGAAATGAAACTATGTGCTTGCACAAAATATTTTTCTCATTCTAAGGAATGTTATTTCACATCGCAAAAATCATATTTTAAGTATTTGATTTTAAACGATTAAAAATTTGTTATATGTCTTATATAAGACCTTGTTGCTACGCAAAAAATACCCTATTATTTCTCTCAACGGATTCACTTTTTATTTGATTTGCCCACAGGAGAGAAACATGACAACTCGCGCACAACAAGTAGCAGAATTGCAAAAAGACTGGGATACCAATCCACGCTGGAACGGTATCAAGCGTAACTACACGGCAGAAGACGTGGTTCGTCTGCGTGGCTCCATCAGTGTTGAACATACCATCGCCAAAAACGGCGCGATCAAACTGTGGGATCTGGTTAATAACGAGCCTTTCATCAATGCCCTTGGCGCTTTGACTGGCAACCAGGCCATGCAACAGGTTAAAGCCGGCTTGAAAGCCATCTACCTGTCCGGCTGGCAAGTTGCAGGCGACGCCAACGTTGCTGGTGAAATGTATCCTGACCAATCCCTGTACCCAGCCAATTCTGTGCCACTGGTTGTCAAGCGTATCAACAACACGCTGACACGTGCTGACCAGATTCAATGGTCCGAAGGTAAAGACGACATCGACTTCTTCGCCCCTATCGTGGCAGATGCTGAAGCTGGTTTCGGCGGTGTATTGAATGCTTTTGAATTGATGAAAGCCATGATCGAAGCGGGCGCATCTGGCGTTCACTTTGAAGATCAACTGGCTTCCGTCAAAAAATGCGGCCACATGGGCGGCAAGGTATTGGTACCAACCCGTGAAGCGATTGAAAAACTGAATGCCGCACGTCTGGCTGCCGACATCATGGGCACATCCACCGTGATACTGGCCCGTACTGATGCTGAAGCAGCTGATTTGCTGACTTCTGATGTGGACCCCAACGACCAGCCTTTCTGCACAGGCGAACGTACGGTTGAAGGCTTCTACAAAACCAAACCAGGTCTGGAGCAAGCGATTTCCCGTGGCCTGGCGTATGCAGAATATGCTGACCTGATCTGGTGTGAAACCGGCAAACCTGACCTGGAATTCGCCAAGGCATTTGCTGATGCCATCCATGCCAAGTTCCCAGGCAAATTGCTGTCCTATAATTGCTCGCCATCTTTCAACTGGAAGAAAAACCTGGACGATGCCACCATCGCCAAATTCCAGAAAGAACTGGGCGCAATGGGCTACAAATTCCAGTTCATCACACTGGCTGGTTTCCATGCATTGAACTACGGCATGTTCAACCTGGCACATGGCTACGCACGTCGCCAGATGTCTGCCTTCGTTGAATTGCAGGAAGCTGAATTTGCAGCGGCAGAAAAAGGCTTTACTGCGGTTAAACATCAGCGTGAAGTTGGTACTGGTTACTTTGATGCAGTCACACAAACAATCCAGCAAGGCAAGTCTTCCACGACAGCTTTGCATGGTTCGACAGAAGACGAACAATTCTTCGATGCAAAAAAAGTGGCATAAATATCAGCATTAAAATCAGCAGTAGAGTTAGTAGCAAGTAAGCTCCCAATAAAAAAACCGCACAGATTTTTATCTGTGCGGTTTTTTTGCACTATAGGCATATCAAAAATAGAAAATTCCTGATTGAAACAGGTATAGTTGTAGAAATGAAAAGCGTAAGATATTGTAGTGAAAAAAATTCTATGAATGCCAGCTTGCCTGATCACTTGCCATTTAGTTTAAATAAGGAATAATTGATTTTTATTGTTCTTCGTCATTCAACCTCTTTCCAAAGAGGTTTAACAATTGTTGGGGTGGTATGTTTTGTTCGAAATGTGGCTCTGAAGCACAGGTAAATGCAAAGTTTTGCGACAACTGTGGAAACTCATTATCTGGTGATGTGGCTCCTGCCGCACGTACTGATGACGTGGCTGTTGAGAAAATATTTATGGACCAGCACGGTGTTTATGTGAGCGACGCAATGTTCAAGCTTGCATCGGGGAAAAGTTATCCAATTCGGAATTTGACTTCTGTAGTCGTCAGTCGTAAATCAGGTAGCATATTGCTGTTCATCATCTCATTGTTCATTACCTTGCTGGGCTTGATGTTGCTTGTTAGTTCGCCGGTAGTTGGGTTGGTAACGCTACTGTTTAGTGGCATGTCCTGGACGTTTTTCATGCAGCGCGACTGGCAGCTCAAAATTGGCGCTGGCGGCATAATTCAGGTTGCGATTGAAGATAAGAATAAGAATTATCTTGATAGTGTTGCGACAGCGATTAATGAATCCCTGGTTTATTTACAAAGAAAGTAAGCTGCTTCATTGCATTGGAATGGGCATGCAAACGAGTTCGTCGTGTCCTTTTTCTTAATTTGAATGACGCAACTCTTTTTGTATTTTTCGTTCCCGCAACAGCAAGCCGATAAAGCGCCATGCCTGCGTTGTGTAGCGTTGCCATAACCGGCGTGGCTCGCTGGCCAGGCGCCAGAACCATTCCATGCCTATCTTTTGCATCCACAGCGGTGCGCGTTTCTTTTGCCCTAGCGCAAATTCCATGGCGGCACCCACACACAATATCAGCGGTACGTTGTCGCTGGTAAATTGCTCGCGATAACGAAATGCCAGTCGCTCTTGCTTGGGCATACCCAGGCAAATGAAGAGGATATTCGGTTTTGCAGCCTGTATGCGTTGCAATGCCAGATCACTTTCCGCACCATCAGCAGTAAATTGCATCGACGGGCAAAAAATATCGACTTTCAGTCCAGGATAAGTTTTGGCAAAGGACTCCAGAAGCAGTTTTTCTTGCCCTGGCATGCCACCCAGTACAAAAATCGATAAATCTTTCTCTATGCAGCCACGGCAAAGCGAGACGAACAGATCAGCCCCGGTCACCCGTTCGGGCAAGGGCAGGGCACACATTCTGCTGGCCCAGATAATGGGCATGCCATCGGCAAAAATATAATCAGACGTTGCATACAGGGTCTTGAATGCAGGTTCATATTCCAGCTTCGTCATATGATCCACATTCGGTGTCACCACCACACGGCTAGCATGGTCACGACGACCAGCAACACCCAGCAAATGCTGGTTCGCTTCTGCAAAATGCATATTGCAGATGTTCAAGCCAAACAGCCTGGTTGTTGCAGGTTTTGTCTCAGGTGAATTCATAGCCAGACCGTAGTAAAGGGTTTGCGTGAATTATCGCATGCTTACGATGTCTGGCTGTGGTTGGTGTAATCGTGTAAGCACCTTAAGTGCTCCCAAAGGGAGACTGTATTTCCATTTGGTTTTGTTGTTTGGTCGTTATGGATAAACGCATTTTGTGTTTGGAGTTAAATAAGTAGGACTTACGCAAAACCGCCCCAGCTGCGTTGCAGCGCCTCTCCTAGGAGCCGCGTACTATTCGTACTGTCTTCGTCGCTACGGTGTAGTCGGGGTTTCAGACAGCATGCTGTCTGCCGACGTAACGAACCTCCCCTGCAAGGGAGGTTTCCTAAAAGTGATAGCCTTGCTGGGACAATTTTGCGTAAGTCCTAATAAGTAATTTTATTGCAATATTTTTTTACAATTGGTAACATAAAGACCTTTTTGATAATTGAACGTGTTGCTACATGTTGCGTTCAATCGGTTGATGTGCATGCATTGACTAAATCCGTTTATTTCAGGAGTGGTTTGTGCATCAATTCTTACGTGCATTGTCACGCAGTCTGCTTGTTGTCGCCTTAATTTTTATCACGCTTATTGGTCATGATGTGCAAAGCCAAACGGCGCCATCTGTTGCTAATGGCGTCAGGTGGTTAAATGCTCAGGTGCAGCCCAATGGCAGTCTTTCTGGTGAGACGCTCTCCATTGCGACACCAATGCAGGTACGTGGTGAAGTAGCACAGACACTGCAATTGTTGTCTACCACTCCAGTTACGTTAAGTGCACTGATTGCCTCTGAGCAAGACGCCAATACTGAATATCTCGCTCGTAAAATCATCAGTCAGGCACTGATCCAGGCCGACTCTTCTACACTTGTGGCGCAGCTTATTACGCGCGTCAATCCCGATGGTGGATTTGGCGGAGCACGTGGTTATGCCAGTACGCCATTGGATACAGCATTGTCACTGCTTGCACTCAAACTTGCTGGACGTACCGAAACGGTGGCCGCAGCGATTACCTATTTGCAATCATCTCAAAAAGCGGACGGATCCTTTCAGATCAATGGCCGTATCGATCTCTATTCCAGTATCTACGCATTGGCTGCTTTTCGTGCTCATGCGAGTGCATTTAGCTTAAATGCTGCCATTCAGTCCACAGCCACATTCTTGCTGGCGCAACAGTCTGCTCCAGGCTCCTGGAATAGCTCAATTTTCCTGAGTTCATTGGCCTACGAAGCATTGCACGATTTCATACCGGCGGTGCCTACGGCTGCGGCTGTCCAAACGTATCTGCTGGGTGCACAAAGATCCGATGGTAGTTGGGGTGGTGACCCCTATACGACTGCACTAGCTTTGCGGGCATTGGTGTTGACAGGCAATGTCCCTCTTGATCCGGGTTTGTCCGTGTTGCGCGGCAAAGTGATTGATTCGCAAACGGGTTTACCTCTTGCTGGCGTCAACGTTGCAATTAGTGGTGCGGCAACCGTCAACATGACTACGGCAGAAGACGGCATATTTTTATTCAACAACCAACCGCCAGGTAACTATAAACTCACTGCTAGTATCATCAATTACGGCATGCTGAGCACCGACACATCCGTTAAAGCCGGGCAGATTCAGGATTTTGGTAATCTGCTTATGAGTAAAAAATCATCGGCCATCACCGGCACGATCCGTGGTGTTGTTACTGACGCAGCCACTGGCCAACCCTTGTCAGGCGTTAGTGTCATTGCTGGTGCGTTACTGGTTAAAACAGACAGCTTAGGGGTCTACCAGCTGACCAACGTGCCGGCTGGGGCGGTCAGTATTGCTGCAAGCAAAAGCGGCTATCAGTCGCGCACTGGCAGCAACACCATTAATGCGGGTGACGTTTGGATATTTTCACCTGCAATGTCAACAGTAGGGGGCGGTGCATCACCGGTTTCAGCAGACGTATCTGGTGTGGTCGTTGATGCAGGTACTAATTTGCCACTCTCAGGCGTCAGTATTGCTGCAGTGGATGGTACTGATTCTCATGCAGCCATAGCGACCGATGCCAGTGGCAAATTCATCTTCAACGGTGCCAATGCTTTGCGTAAAGATGTCAATGGTAACGCCTCGCTGACATTCAACATTGCAGGTTATACCGCGTATCAAACTGTTGTCTGGATCGATGGGTTCGAGAAAGTCGACATGGGGCAGATACGTCTGCGTAAAACCAGTGTCAGCAATGTGTTGCCTGATTTGTCTGTCGCTAAAATTGACAGATCTGCGGCCATCACAGATGCACAATCTTTGAAGCTGACCGGACAGGTATTGGTAACACTGCAAAATCTGGGTGGCGCGGATATTCCTCAAGGTACTAAAATTCTTGCCTTCCACGACAGTAACAAAAATCGTAAATTTGACAGCGGATCCGATCAAGTGTTGGGAACCATCAGCTTGTCCAGCACATTGTCTGCCGGACAGGCGGTTGTTGTTCCTATTCCAGTCCAGGGTACGCTACCTTTCCGGGATGCGCCCATTACGGTATTTGGTGACAGCGACCAGTCTGTGCTAGAACTGACCAAAACCAATAATATTAAATCGAGCGCTGATTTTGTGGAAATCAGACCCGACCCAACTCTGTTTAAACCTAAGTTGAAATGGGAGTGGAAGGGCGGCGATGTCATCGCCACGCCTGTGGTTGGGCCATTGACGGATACTAACGGCGACGGCAAATTTGACGAAAAAGATATACCTACGGTTATTGCTATAGTTGCCTTGGGTATCGATCACGCGCCTGGTGTGCTAACAGCTTTAAGCGGTAAAGATGGACATGGTTTATGGCAAGTGAATGTCCCGGATTTATACACATGGTCTGAGACCCATCCAGCTATTGGTGTTTTGGGAGACGATGGAAAACCAAATGTGGTAATGGAGCTTTGGAATGGCGGTATCGCCATTTTCAATCACGATGGCAGTCTTAAATGCAGAAGCAGTGAAACACGACCAGGCAATCAAAATAGTACGTATTACAATTATGGAGGAGTCACCATTGCTGATTTGTATGGTGACGGTAAGCCAGTAGTTTTGCTGGGATCGTATATATTCAATGGCGACTGTACTACACGTGCGATTTGGGACAAAGCTTTTGTGTCGGGACTGGTAACTACTGTCGCAGATATTGATGGTGATGGTGTACCCGAAGTCTTGTTCCATGACGTGCATAAAAACAATGGGACATTACTTTGGAGCCCTCAATATGGCCGCTTCCCAGCGGTCGCGCGCCTGGATCCGAATGACCCGCTGCCACAAGTGGTTTATGCCGGTGCAATAGTCGATCATACTGACACAATTGGTGGCTCGGCAAGAGCATTTCTTAGTGCCTATCGTCATGATGGTACACCCTTGTTCGAACACGTTTTCATTGCTTCAGATACCGATAATGTAGGGTATCCAACAATTGCCGATCTTGACGGCGATGGCATTCCAGAAATCGGCATTGCCTCTTCTGGCTATTATTCTGTCTACAATGCCGACGGCAGCCTGAAGTGGCGGGTAAGAACGAATGACGGTTCTGGTTTGACAGGTTCGACCTCCTTTGATTTTGATGGAAGTGGCAATGCCAAGATCGTATATTTCGACGAAAAAACGCTACGCGTTTTTGACGGTAAAACAGGCACTACACTTTTTTCAGCACCAAATGATAGTGCGACTGCGTCGGAATACCCCATTGTGGTTGACGTCGATGGTGACGGGCATGCTGATATCGTGATTCCGTCAAACAGTGGTGGAACCAGAGGTATTCGCGTGTTCCAGGACGAGAACAATGCCTGGGTCAGAACACGCAAGATCTGGAATGAATACGACTATCACATCAACAACGTTAATGATGATGGTTCGATACCGCGCAAAGAAGTTAATAGCTGGGCTACTCATAATACGTGGCGCTTGAACGCGCTGATCGGTGAATCCAGTACCGCCGTTGCCGACGTGACAGCTTCTTACGTCCGCGTGAATGATCGGGGCGGCAAGGCAGCATCTGTATTAACTGTTCGTATAGGTAATGCCGGCGGTTTGGTGGTTCCTGCGGGCACTAAAGTCGCGTTTTACAGCGGTCAGGCTGGGGCTGGCGGTAGTTTGCTGGGGACTGCTGTAACCGGTATGGACCTCAACAGCAATGATTATCAAGACATCAGCCTGAATTATGCTGGTGCTCTTTCCAGCGTGAGCACTCTTGTCATCGTTGCAGATGATGACGGCACAGGTGTGCATGCCTTGAGCGATTTTGATGTCAAGAACAATACCGTCTCACTGTCCATGGCAGATTTGCCGGGTGCCTTTGCGATTGCTGTGGCCACTGATTTGACCAGCTACGGGGCCAACAGTAACGTCCAGATCAGCAGTACCATCACGAATCAGGGTAGCTTTGATAATAATGCACAAGTACAATTCACTGTGCAGACGCTCGATGGAGTTCCGGTTACCAGCCTTGGTAAACAAACCATCAAAGTACTTACCAGTGCGCCGGGTAAAGTCTATGCCATCTGGAATACTGCCGCCACTCTTGCAGGCAAATATCAGATAGTGGCCCAAATTATTGATGCCAACGGTTTGCCTTATGTACAGGCAAGCAGCCCTTTAACCATCGTCAGTGGTACTGTGGCCCTGACTGCCAAAGTCAGCACCGACAAGACTAGCTACACGGTGACCGATACGGTGCAGTTGCGTGACACCATCAGCAACATTACCCAAAATCTGCCGGTGGACAACCTGCAAATCGTCACAACGGTCAGCAACCCCGATGGCACAGTCCGTTTCAGCAAGACCGAAACCCTGGTTCAACTGGCGGCTGCTAATGCTAAAGACTACACCTACAGCCTGCCACTCAGCGGTGCGGTAGCTGGCACCTATGCCGTCAAAGTCGTCGCCTCCAGCGGCAGCGCCGTCCTGGTCCAGGCCAGTGGCAGCTTTGTTGTAACATCGTCCGCCACCAATGGCAGCGGTCTGACCGGCACACTTGCCGTCACCCCTGCACAAGTGCAGGCTGGCGGCGTACTGACCCTCAACTTCAGCGTCAATAACCAGGGCAACAGCGCACTCACCAACCAGGCACTGAGCGTCAACATCATTGATCCCGCCTCACAAAAAATCATCGCCCAGTTCCCGTACACCACCAACCTGGCAATCGGCTCCCTGTATAACGGCAACACCACCTGGACCGCTACTGGCAGCAATGGTGCCACCTATGTCGCCACCCTCAGCGCTACCTTTGGTGCCAACATCATCAACCTTGCCCAGGCTAACATCACTATTACCGCGCCAGTGATAAACGTCACTACTGCGATAGATACCGACAAAGCCGCCTATGCGCCGACCGATACAGTACAACTCCATGACCGTATCACCAATGTTGCTACCAGCCAGGCCGCCAGCAACCTGCAACTCGTCGTCACCGTTAAAAATCCTGACGGCACGACCCGTTTCACCAAAACTGAAACCCTGGTCAGCCTCGCTGCCAGTGCCATCAAGGACTACAGCTACAGCCTCAACCTTAGTGCGGCACCGGCAGGGCAGTACAGTGCTACCGTCGTAGTCAGCAGTGGCAGTACCGTCGTCTCTCAGGCCAGCGCCGCTTTCACGGTTGCCTCTACGGCCGCAACTGGCAGTGGCCTCAAAGGCAGCATCAGCGCCTCTACTGCCCAGGTACCGGTCGGCAATATCGTCAGCTTCTCGTTCAACGTCAACAACCTCGGCAATGCCGATTTGACCGACTTGCCAATGACCGTCAGCATTACCGAAGCTGGCACCCAAAAAGTTATTGCCAGCTTCCCTTACAAAGCCAGCCTGGCTATGGCCGCGTTGTTTAGTGCCACCACCGACTGGACCAGTGCTGGCACTGCAGGCACCCAGTACAATGCGGTCCTCAGCGCCAAAGTCGGCACTACCACACTCACGCTTGGCCAGGCTCCCTTCAGCCTGATTGCCCCCGTCGTCAGCCTGACGGTCAAACAAGTGTCCGCGCCGTGGCAAAACGTCCTCGTCTACAGCACTTGTAAACGCGCTGCTGACGAACTGCTGGGCAAATGTGCTGCCACCAGCTTCCCGACAGAAAACGCCACCACCCTGGCCCAGTGCGATACTACTCGCGCCACCCGTCTTGACAATGCCCTCACCAACCTGGGCATCAGCCACACAGTCAGCACCAATGTCGCCAGCTTCCTGAGCAATTTGCGCAGTGGCCAGTACAACACCTACTGGATCAGCAATGGGGCAGGGGCCTTGCAAGAACCGGCAGCCACCGAATTGCTGGCTGCCATCAAACGCGGCCAGGGCTTCATGCTTGACAGCCTCGTCACCGCTACCAGCAGCCAGTTGACCCAATGTTCCGGTGTCAGCAACAACGGCGCCTATGCCACTGCTCTGCAACAACTCAGCCTCAGTGGCGGCATCTTCAACCGTGCCGACCTCAGCGGGCCTGCTACCCAGGTCAAAATGGCCACCACCACCGGTGTGGTTGAAGCCACCCTCAACACCGGCGGTAACAGTGCCAGCCCGGGTATCGTCAGTGCCAGCTTTGGCGCTGGTAAAACCCTCGCCTTTGGTTTCGACTGGAACGACACCCTGCTGGCCCAGCCCACAGACGCACGCTGGCCCGCCCTCATCAAACAAGGCCTGACCTACCTGACACCTGCCGCCGCTGACCTCACTACCTTGTTGCCCGGTGATATCAGCACCCTGACCAGCACCATCACCAATGCCGGTGCCAGCCAGACCCTGCGTATCGTCCAGACTCTGCCAGCCGGTGCCGTCGTCCAGTCCAGCACACCGGCGGCCACCCTCAGCAACAGCGGTGGCAATGTCGTCGCAACCTGGGATATCACCGCCGCATCTGCCACAGACACCAGCGTCTCCCTGCGCTGGAAAGCCCCGACCGAGGCTGGCAGCTATACCGCCAACCTGGCCGTCAGCCTTGTCAATGGCAGCACCGTGACTGCGTATAAAACGCAAGACCAGAGCATCAAAGTACAAAGCGCCAGCCAACTCAATAGCCAGTTGATCAGCGTTGTACAAGGGCTCAACCTGTCGACGGCGCTGCAACTGGCACAACGTACTGCCGTCCTGGCGTCACTCGCTGATGTCACGACTGCATTGAACAGCAACAGCATGGACAAAGCCTTGCGCACCCTGCTGACTGTGCAGGCCAGAGTTAAAAACATAGAAACTGGTGTTGGCCCCGTTTCCAAATCGCTGGCAAGCCTGATTGCCGTGGTTGGACGACAAAACACCCATTGACCGGAATACTGCATCATGACTTACACCATGCTTCACACCGCCAACAACGGCTCCATCAAGCTGCAACAGCGCTGGCACCAATTGCGCCAGCTAAGTCAATTACGTCAATTATTGACAGGCATCACCGTCAGCCTTGGAATCAGCCTGAGCCTTGGTCTGGCCCAGACTGCCAGCGCCCAACAGGTCGATCTTGGCGTAGCAGGGCAGTTTGCCGGCTTCTTTTTTGGCGATGCCACTGCCTCCGCCATGGACGTCGAAGGGCGTCTGGCCGTTGGCGGCAACCTGTCGATTGCTGCTGCCAGCGTGGGCGGCAGAGTCAACCCCAATGACACCCGTGCCGCCCTCATCGTGGCGGGCAATGTCGCCTCCTTCAATGGCGGCGGCATGGGTTCCAGCACCAACAACAGCTATGGCATCTATTCCGGCACCCTGGGGCCTGCTTCCAAAGTGCCTGCCTACCTCGATCTGCGCAAGGCTGCCGTGGGGCCGATCGACTTTGAAGCAGAACGTACCTACCTGAGCGTGTTGTCACAACAATTGCGGACAGCACCAGCCACCGGCACCGTCAGCCGCCTGTATTCTGATGTGACACTGACAGGCAGCAATCAAGACGTCGAGATTTTTAACCTGACGGCAGATCAGGTTAAAAGTGGGTATAGCTTTATATTGGTCAATGTCAAGCCGACGTCTTACCTGATCCTCAATCTCGCTTCCGATGCACAACGCACCATCAAGTTTGGCATCACCATGACCGCGATGTCGGGCCGGCATGACAAGGTCCTGGTCAACATGTATGACGCCGAACTGGTCAACTTTATCACAGTGGGTGTGTTTGGCAGCATCCTGGCACCGTATGGTTGCGTCAAGAATTCCAGTGGTCATCTGGAAGGTACGCTGATTGCCGCCAGTTGGAATGCCACGATGGAAATTGGCAATACCCTGTTTGTGCCTAGCAATTGAACTTAGCAGGCTGATTGTCTGCGTCGCAGCAAAAAAATAAAAATAGATGGCCATGCGCCATGTGAACTTAATTACCAAGAGTAAAAGCCCAATGTTCCGTCATCAAATTTTTCAGCGCAGTGTATCCAGTGTCGTATTGGTTGCTTTTACTAGCCTGACCTTTTATCCCATGGCTGTATCAGCACAAGCGCGCGCAGCCGCAGATATGGCAAACAACATTAGGCAGGCAAAGAGTGACGTAACATTAGGCGCAATATCGAGCAAATTCCCTGTGCTTGCGACCACTGTCAATACCACAGCGGTCACAAAAACCAGCAGCGCAGAAGATAGGCTAAGCCAGTTGCTCAAGCAAATCCAGGATGAAGTCAAAGCAGTTGCGCCAACAACCAGCATAGCTTCCAACACCACAACCAGCACCCCAGCCAAAACTAGCTTACTCGCCCTGACCGCTACGACCAGCAACAAAACCGACTTGATCAATCAGCACGTCAGCACCATCCGTAGTGCAAATAGCCAGATCAAAGCACTCTACAGTGATATTGACCAAAGCTTTAAAGATACAGAGCAGCACCTTAAAGATGCCAAGCTCTCGTCTGAAATATTGGCGCGTCATAGCAAGGCAGTTGCACTATATCAAAGCCGCCAGGCAGAGTTTGACAAAATTATGGAAAGAGTCGCCGACGCTGATGACAAACGCCAGACCAGTGATCGTCAGACCGCATTGACAGACCTGAGCAGTTTCATGGACAAGTATCCCAATGCCAAGCCGCATCAATATACTGACCCTAATAAACTACCCTTTGGCAGTTCCAGCAACAAAGTCAGAAAACCCAACGAAACCAAGGCCCAATATCAAGCCAGTCTGTTTCCGCCGAAATACGATAAAGTTATGCTAGCTGGGCAAATACCAGATGGTTTGAAACTGGCGCAAGCGACACTTCCCGATATACCAGTAGCACAAGACACGGCAGCGACAGAAGACATCCAGTTGACACCCGCCATCAAGGCACAAGCGGCGGCGCTGAACAACAATCCCGTACAGATTTACAACTGGGTCAGAAACAACATCAGCTTCATTCCCAGTTACGGCAGCATACAAGGCAGTGAACTGACCTTGCAAAACAAACGTGGCAATGCCTTTGATACAGCCAGCCTGCTCATCGCTCTGTATAGATCAGCAGGCATTCCAGCAAGATACGTTTACGGCACAATTGACGTACCTGCCGATAAAGTCATGAACTGGGTTGGTGGTGTCACAAGGGCCGAGGCAGCACAAAGCCTGTTAGGGCAAGGCGGCATCCCCAACATCGGCCTTTCCAGCGGCGGTAAGATTAGCACCATCCGTATGGAACACGTGTGGGTAGAAGCCTTTGTTGATTACGCACCAAGCAGAGGCGCCATCAACAAAAAACCGAACACCTGGGTGCCGATGGATGCCAGTTTTAAGCAGTATACGTTTACGCAAGGGATGGACCTCAAAAACAAGGTTCAACTTAACAGCCAGGACCTTTTGGCACAGGTACAGCAAGGGGCGACTGTCAATGAGGCAGGTGGTTACGTACAAAACCTGAATCAGGCTAATTTGCAGATGCAAATTAGCAATTACCAAACGCAAGTGCAAAATTATGTGACCAACCAAAAAATGAACGCTGCATTAGGAGATATTTTTGGTGAGAAAAAAATTATTACGGAAAATTACGCAATCCTTTTAGGGAGTCTGCCATACCAAACTATCGCGATAGGAAATACTTTTCAAAGATTACCCGATAATTTGCATGTAAGGATTTCATTCAATCTTTATACATCCGCAGTGGATAAAGCTAATCGGCAACCCGCATTGACAAAAACTTTGAATCTAAGTGATATCGCTGGTAAAAGAATAGCAGTAGCATATACTCCTGCGACAGAAGCAGATCGACAAATTATTAGTCAATATGTGAATGATCAATCGTCCGCACTACCAAGTTACTTAATTCAGCAAAAAGCCCAATTGCGTTTGGACGAGACTGTACTGGCCGAATACCCAGCCCAGGAAATGGGTATGCCGCAGTATTGGTCATATACTCTTTTTACTCCTGATGGTAATCAAATTGAAGAAGATTTCAAGGCTGAATCAGCTGTGGGAGACGAAATCGTATTTGGAGTAAATGGTAATGGCATTTCGCCTGCTCAAGTAGAGTCACGTTACACAAATGTTGATCCAAATACTTCACTCGAAAATCTTAATCAGATTGCGCTTGGTTATTGGGCGCGAGCAGATATCTCTGACGAATGGATGGCTAAACAAAGCCAATACGTAACTTATCGACAGCCATCAATTGGCATGTTTGCTCAGCCACTTGCTGTGCGTTATTATTTTGGAATTCCGCGATTTGCCTCATATAAAAGCTATCTTATTGATATTCGGCGTTTAATCCAGTCTGCTGAAGGCGGAGACGGAAACATAAAGCTTCCAGATTACATATTTCGCAGTGGAATGAAAAATTCATATCTGGAGGGGGCTGTCTTAGAAGAGGTATTGGATCTTGGTAAAGGTCAAGGAATGTCCGCAGTCGAAGTACTTAAAGAGGCAAATGAAATTGGCATACCTATTTGGATGTTAAATAATAGCAATCTTGCCTCATTTCTGAACGTAACAAACTTATCTCTTGCAACACAACAAGCTATCATTGATTCCGTTGCGTCTGGATTGATTGTATACGCACCAGAGCGCGAGGTAAATTTGAGTTACTGGTCTGGAAGCGCATATATAGCTATCGATAAAACTACAGGTGCTGGTGCATATATCCTTGAAAGCGGCACGAATGGAGGAGCTTATGAAGCATGTGAGGAGGAAAAACAGCCAATAACAGTGTCTATCTCACAGAGTGTGCTGACCTTTGCTGCTATTGCATTAGCTGCAGTGTTGATTGTCGTCATGCTTCCAGAAGAACTGGTTGGTGGAGTAATAGTCATCGCAATGCGCTTGCTTGGTTTAACAGCATTAACATTCTCTGTGAATTCTGCGGCTGCTGGAAAATGTAAAAACAATGATAAATGTCATAGAGGAAGATTTCAGGCGCAGGGTGGTGGATTGGAGGCATCCCAGCCTTGGGCGCAAGTGGCTCCTTTGACTCTTGGTCAAGCAACAGCATTGCTTACGACTCTTCAAGCAAGTCTTTCTCCAAAGGACCAAGCATTACGAGCAGGACCTTTTGCACAAGCGTTTAGATTTATTGAAGGTGCTGCAGTGTCTGGTGGTGTATGTGCTACGGTCATGAAGTCATTTTATCCAGACCCCCCGCTTCCGAATGGGATAAGGGTTGACATTGAAGTGCGTGCCGGGCAAGCCTTCGTACCTTAGTTAACGTCAACTTTATTGGCTTGCAACCAAAAAGTTATTGATGAAGATGGATGATAATAAGGCGTGTCGTAAATTGAGTCTGAGATTTTCTCATCGTGCAATAAAAGAATCTAATTTTAATAGGTATTAACGATGCGCACATATACAAGCTGGGGTCCCAAAAATGCTCAATGTCCGAATACCCTAGTAGAGGGAGAAAATCCTCCTCAATTTAACGATGGAACACGACAGCCAGATTGTGAGCAATTGTTTTGGCACATAGAGGCAGCTACTTGGGAAGAAGCAATGGCAATTTATCACCTACGTCAAGGTTGGGAGCCGTATAGGCCAGAGGGGAAGGCGTTGCCATGTCCCGAATGCGGATCATTGTTTTATCCAGAATCGAGTGGGCAATGTTGGAAGTGCGTTAAACAAATTTGTTAACGAATTTCCTCACTTATTACGCTGAATTTGTTTGCGTCAACTTCACTGAACGTGGGATTGAGTTCTACAAACAAAATATTGATTAATGGAAAAATTCCACGTTGAACGTCTGATTTGCGAAACTCAATATATAAAAAATAAATGGGGCAACATGATTTTTAATAAACCGCTTCGTATAAATAGCTATTTTGAGGAAGCTGTTTATAGCGTTTTCCCAATGGAACCCATTCCGACCATTCCTGAAAATAAAAAAACAGATTTTAGCCGTGAAGCAAGAAGCTTGTTGAACGGCAGGCTGTGGAGCGAGGTTATTGGGCGGCGACTAAATTTTGGTAGCATGGACGTCCACTTCACGACCTGGATGAGTTCTTTGCCCTTGGATGTCGTCAAATATTACCTACCGAGTCACTTAATTCTCGCTTCGATAATGCTGTCCTACGGCGCTGTCTCCAACTATCCGTTTGATTTAATGGAGGCATTAATTTTGCCTCCATCCAAAGATTTGAATTTGCTCGCTGATATCGAATTTGAGCTATCGCTTGAATCTTTGTTGACACAAGATTCGGAAAACCCACTTGAGTTTTATAAGATTATGAATCCTGATCAACGTTCCTGTATTGCTTATTTTCTTTCCATTTATGGAGAATACAAGAAATCAGAATTCACACCTCGTGGGCTTGAGTTCTACACAAAAAATATCGAGTACTGGAAAAATTCAAGCTTGATTATTTAAATCCAGAAAGAGACGGTTATAGCGCAACTCATTTCCCCAAATAGAGAAAAAGGGTCGCTCGATTCTGGGTCATGAGTCAGCCGCGATGACCTCACCGGCGACCTGTTGCACCAGACCGTCCTGGCCTACTTCGCCACCACCGATGCCAACAGCGCCATCTTCCAGCGCGCCGCCGGTGTCATCGAACAACGCCTGCCGTCGCATGGACGTGCCGTGGCCCAGGTCAGCCCCGACTTCCTGCTCGGCATGGTCAACAACGTCAGCTTCCCTGGCGTCATTCTCGACATTGACCGCCTTAAAAGCGCCGTCGCCAGCCAAAGCACCGGTCTGAGCGCCCCCGTCTACAGCCGTCAGAGCAACCAGCGCAATGCCGCCTATGCCCATCTCGTGCTGGACAAACACTATGGCAGTGCGGCCAATGCAGCCACCAATACTGCTGCCGTCACCGCCGCCTCAGCCGTACGCATCCTTGCCAAAGCCGCCAGCCAGCCGCAGACTCAGCCCGTGTATGCCGTGACCAGCAGCAACCTCAGTGCCGCCTTACTCAACATCAGCCTCACCGCCGACCAATCCAATGATCTGCAAAATGCCGTGGCCACCGGTTATCGCGTCCTGCTCCCACAAAACCCTGCCACCCTCAGTGGCTGGAGCGGACAAGCCATGCAGATTGAAGACCCCCAGACCGGTGCCGGTGCCTATCGCCTGTCCGGCAACCTCAGCGGCACTGCCACCGCCGCCATCTTCGCTCCCCAAGGCATGGCCTGGCTTGCCCTGGCCCAACCGGTCCAGGCACTAGCCAGCATCAGTCCTGCCATCACGGCCAGCCAAAGCATCGATACCATCCTTGCCAGCATGCTCCCCAGTGGCGGTACTGGCGGCAATGACAACAGCGACCAGATCCGCTGGGCCTACTTCAGTGGCCAGGCCGACGTCGCCAATGGCCTCTTCCTGGCCCGCCTGGCCGCAGCACAAAACATCAGCAACACCACCAGCAACAGCAACACCGCCTGCGACAGCTTAAGCAGCATCATCGCCGCCAACCTCGGCACCGCCACCGGCTATGACGACAGCGGCACCGGCAACACCGATGTCACCAGCGTCCCCGTCATCACCAGCGCCCCTGTCACAGCGGGCGTGGCGGCACAAGCCTATAGCTACCCCGTCGCTGCCCAAGACCCCAAAGGTGCTGCACTCATCTTCAGCCTGACTGACGCCCCCAGTGGCATGAGCATCAGCAAGACCGGCGTCATCAGCTGGACCAAACCCGTCATCGGCAACTTCAACGTCACCGTCCGTGCTGACAATGGCCGCGCCTATGCCGAACAACGCTACCAGCTCAGTGTCAGCGACCATGCCTTAGCCCTGTCCATCAGCCTCGCGGTTGCCCCCGCCCTGGTCAATCTCGGTGACAAAGTCACCATCACCGTCCTCACCAACGGCGGCACCGGCGCCATCAGCACCAGCCTGGCAGTCGATGGACAAGCCGTGCCCCTCAATACCGACGGCACCGCCGTCCTCACCGCCAGCACAGCAGGTGCCCACCAGATTACCGTCACCGCTAAAGACGACCTTGGCACCCTGACTAAAACCAGCCTCTACAGCGTCAAAGACCCCAGCGACACCAGCACCCCCGTCGCCCAGATCACCGCCCCTGTTGATGATGCCGACGTCACCGCCCCTGGCATCATCACCGGTACCGCCAGCGCTAAAAGCCTCGCCTACTACCAGCTACTGCTGCGCGCCACTGACAGCAGTGACTGGCAAGAAATTGGCCGTGGCTACCAGTCCGTCACCAATGACAAGCTCGGCAAGCTTGACCCTACCCAATTACAGAACGGCATCTACGACCTCAACCTCATCGTCGTCAACACCAATGGCGTCCAGACCAACCACCTCATCACCGTTGATGTCAACCGCAACCTCAAGATAGGCCAGTTCAGCATCAGCTTTGAAGACATCAACATCCAGGCGTCTGGCATCCCGATTCGCGTCACCCGCACCTACGACACCCGTCGCAAGAGCCAGAATCTTGACTTTGGGTATGGCTGGAGTGTCGATTACCAGAACGTCCAGATTCGCAAGAACATGATCCTGGGCCTGCAATGGAACGTCATCACCTCCGGCACCAGCGTCTGTCTGCGCCCAGCGGGCAAGCGCAAGCTTGACATCACCCTGCCAACGGGGGAAGTGGCGCGTTTTACAGCCGCCAACAAAGTTGAATGCCAGACCGCCAGCATTCCGCTGATCGAAGTCCAGTTCAGCGCCTTGCCCGGCACCACCAGCACCCTCGAACTGGTGGATGTCCCCACCAGCCTGCACGCCGATGGTGGCATGTTGATCGACAAGGCCGATGCCAGCACCGGCACACCAGGCCCATGGAACCCGAAGAACTACAAACTCACCACCGAAGACAACTACCAGTACTTCCTGACCGATGGCATAGGCATCACCCGCATCAAAGACCCGAACGGCAACACCCTGACCTATAACGACACCGGTGTGGCGCATTCCAACGGCACCGCCATCGCCTTTACGCGCGACGCCAATCATCACATCACTGGTCTGACCGACCCGTCCGGCAAACAGATCCGCTACACCTACAGTGCCAGTGGTGACTTGATGAGCATGACGGACCGTAACGGTGCAGTCAGCAGCATGACCTACGACCGCAACCATGGTCTGGCCAGCTTTACCGACCCCGATGGTCATCTGGCAGCACGCTATGAATACGATGCCGACGGACGCCTGATCGCGGCGTATGACGCCAATGGCAAAGCCATCCAGATGAACCATGACATCGACAACAACCGCGAGACGGTGACAGACAGGAGAGGGTACAAGACCACCTATACCTATGATGCGTATGGCAATGTGACACAGATCATCAATCCCTTAAATCAGATCACGACCTACACCTATGATGCCAATGGTAACCAGGCCAGTGTGACGAATGCGGCGGGGCAGACGACGCTCAGTAGTTATGATCCTAAGAGTTATAAGCAGACTAGTGAGACGGATCCTTTAGGGCATGTCAATCGCTGGAGGTATGACAGCCAGACCAGAACGCAACTATTGGCGAGTACGGATGCCAACGGGAATAGTACGAGTTATTTGTATGGTAGTGATGCTACGTTGATCACTCAGCCTCTCGGTAGTGGAATCAATCTGCGTAATGACAGTGCAGGCAATGTGACTATCGTTAATGTAGCAGGACAGATTACCCAATATCAATATGATGCGAAGGGTAACAAGGTCAGTGAAACCGATGCTGCTGGCAAAGTCATTACCTATGCTTATGATGCCAACGGCAAAGAGATTAGCCGAAGCTGGATAGCGACAGTCAATGTCAACGGAACTCCGGCACAGAAAACAGTTAGCGTTACGCGTGTACTTGACAATGAAGGAAGAGTGTTAAGTTTAACGGACGCCTTAGGTATCACTACAAAAACGGAATACACCGCTGGTGGACAGGTTAGTGCGAATGTTGATCCGCAAGGGCGTCGCACTAGCTATCAATATGACAGTACCGGCAAACTGGTGAGTACAACTTATCCGGATGGCAGTAGTACCAGCAGCGCTTATGATGCGGGAGGAAATAAGGCCAGTGACACCGACAGGCAGGGGCGCACAACACGTTATGAGTACGATGCTCTAAATCGTCTAGTCAGGACTATTGCAGCAGATGGTAGTACGAATAGTAGTACTTACGATACTGCTGGTCAGGTCGCAAGTACTACTGACGCTAAAGGTAATACGATCACCAATACCTACGATGATGCAGGTCGTTTAATAACACTGGCGGATGCCATTGGAAAGCAAACCAAATACGAATACGACAATGCAGGTAATCGCACCAAAATTACCGATGCGACCGGTAAGGTTACACAGTTCCAGTACGATGCACTGAACCGGTTGACCAGCACCATCTATCCAGATAATACGACCAACACAACGGTGTTGCGTGCGGATGGACGCAAGCAGTCAGAAACAGATCAGGCGGGGAACACCACGGTTTACGGTTACGACCCAGCGGGGCGTTTGAACAGCGTTGTTCAAACCAATGCAGCGACTCAACAGCAGACCAGCTATGCCTATGACGGCAATGGAAACAAAACCAACCAGATTGATGCGCAAGGGCATACCACAAGCTGGACTTATGATGTCAACAATCGTCTAGTCAGCAGAACTTTACCAGCAGGACAGGTAGAGAAATTTGCATATGACCTGAGTGGCAATCAAAGCCAGAAGACTGATTTCAGTAATCAGGCGACCAGCTATATTTACAATAATCTGGATCAAATCATACAGACGAACCGTCCAGATGGCGTTAGTGTTGCAAACACGTACAACGGGAATGGGCTGATTAGCGCGACTACGGTCAGTGGTGGCAATAGCAGTAATGGCGCGCAAAACGGTCAAACCAGCTATCAATATGATGCGCAGGATCGTATTACCAAGCATACCAATCCAGATGGAAGTTATTTGGCTTACGCCTATGACGCCAACGGCAACATTACTGAGCGTAGTACCTCTGCTGGAACGGTCAAATATGGCTATGACGCGAATAAGAAGTTGATTAGCGTCACTGATGCTAGCAATAAAACGACGACAAGTACCTATGATGCCGCAGGCAGGTTGGCGACAACGACGCTGCCAAATGGCATTACTGCAAATTATGCATATGATCCCAATGGTAGATTGCAATATGTATTGCATCAAAAAGCCAATGGAAACATTGTTGCGGGTAGTCGTTATACCTTAGCACCTAACGGTCAGCGTACCAAGATTGAGGAATTTGATAATCTCAGTACAGTAACTGCAAATGTAGCAGCAAATCCTGTGCGCACCACAAGTTATCAATATGACGGTGTGAAGCGACTGACGGAAGAGTTGTTGAAAGACAGAACAGGTGCCACCGTCAGAACAACTGACTATCAATACGATAAAGTGGGGAATCGTTCGCAAAAAACAGAAACGACGCAGGCAGGAACGGAAATAACTGCTTATTCTTATGATAGCAATGACAGGCTGGTACAGGAAACTAAAACGGTTGGTGCAACACAAAGTACTACCAGCTATACCTGGGATGATAAGGGTAATCTGATCACAAAGACGGTTGCAGGGCAAGTTACTGTTTATAGTTGGAATGCAGATAATCGTCTGATTGAAGTGAAACAGGGTACAACACAAGCTGGTGCGATAACTGTAGCTAAGTATAGCTATGATGCATTGGGCAACCGTGTTCAGAAAACGGAAGCGGATAAAGTTACGACATACTTAACGGATAATACGTTTGAATATGCACAGACTGTGCAGGAAAGTATTACACAAGGCTCGACTACCCAGGCAGTAAATTATGTGTGGGGCAATGGCCTGGTCCAGCAAAGTAGAACGGGGCAGAATAGTTATTATCATGCGGATGGCTTGGGTAGCACTAAAGCGCTGACGGATGAAATAGGTAATGCGACTGATGCTTATCAATATGATGCGTTTGGTGCTGTACTGAATCACGCGGGTACTACGCAGAATGCTTATCGGTATACGGGCGAATATTATGATGACAGCATCAGTCTCCAATACAATAGGGCGCGATGGTATGAGGCCAATGCAGGGCACTTTGTTTCGATGGATACCTATCCTGGTACTATAAGGAAGCCAGCGTCATTGCATAAGTATGCGTATGTTCAAAATGACCCAGTAAACAAGACTGATCCTAGTGGCCGAATAATTTTAGAATTATTGATGGCCCCTGTGTCAGTTGGCACACAGTTATCTTTGTTGTCACTGCAACTTGGAACATATGCCTACGCTACCAAAACAATTTTTGAGACTATGCGGCGTCTCACGTTTGGTAGCTATACTGAACTGAGGAAAATGGTAGTTGCAAACAAAGGTATTTGGGTTGGTGCGCAAGCTGCAAAAGAAGAAGTACATCATTTGATTGAGAAGAGGTTACTGTCTAGATCACCGTTTTTGCGAACAATATATTCAAGCGTAAGTGAAATGGAGTCGGTTTGCATTAGCAAAGAGTTGCACCAATACTTTACTAATCGATGGGCAGAGGCAATTGCAAAACGAGGGACGAAAGCCTATGATGCAAATGACAAATTAACTGCGGCTGACTTAATAGAAGCAGCGGAATTAGTGTACAAGGACTACCCGGAGTATCTTGAACGAATATATTTAGTATTGCTATAAATTAAATGAAAATTAACGTACGAGTTCGAATCAAAGTCGCAGCAAGGCCTTTGTTCATGCGGGATGCAATTCTCAAAGATGCCATTGACTGGAGTAAGGATTTTTTTTGGTGGGAGACTGATGCGAGTTCACCAATTTTAGATAGAGTAATTGAATTGGCGCATCAGGTTGATGGATTGACTTTCCAAGTAAGGGCGGAACTCACGAAAAAAGAACTTGAATCGGTTTCTCTATATGAAATGTACCCGACCAAGGGTGATTCGGAAATGTCGGACGCAGATCATATAGCAAATTTTAAATACATAGATTCGCTTGAGCGAATTTGTTTTAAGCCAAATGATGGCGTCAGAATATTGGATCGATTCTACCTTTCTAAGATTAAGGCCAAATCTGATGCAAACTCAATCTATCCGGCATTTGATTGTTTTATGGCGACACAAGACGTTTGTACTATTTTTGAAAAAGAAGAATTGAGCGGTTTGAAATTTGGGCCTGTTTCCAATTCAAAGACGGAGATTCCTAGTGATAAAGTTCAATTACTTGTTCCTACTCATATCATGCCGGAATGCGTACAAGATCAATCTGTGAGAGTGCATTCTGTAACACCACTGGGAACCAATTCTTACAGTGTTGCTGGCTGCATTAGTTATTCGCCAGAAGTAACAAAAATGGCTAAGGATTTTAATTGTAGTTGTGAATCATATGGTGGGGTAGATGTGGGTACTACTATTGTGAGCAAGCGATTTGTTGATGTGGTACAACGACATGAAATAAAAGGCGCACGGTTTTATCCAGTATTGGACACTGCAACGGCACTTTACGCAACATATCATGTGGCACATCAACATTTCATGCAAAAACTTCAAAACAATCCTATGAATCGCTGGTAGGTGTGTTTGTTGCTGCTTCGCTTGGTGTTTGATAGTGATGGTAATCATTGCCCTGTTCGATATTCGATTGGCAGAATATATTCCGCCTGAACTGCAATTTTTTGTAGGAAACGGCGTATTTTCGATGGATTTCAGACATCGAAACGCCTAAATTTCAATTGGCATCGCAAATTGATTTCGCCGAGTTACTTGAAATTTATGCAAAACATACGCAATAGACGCACCGACACCCGATCAGTTATCTTGTAATCAGAATTAGAATTAATACAAACAATTCGATTACTTCCTCAGGAGCGATGAATCTAATGCGTAAGATATTTGCAGATGCGTTAAAACGACAACTACGGCCAATGTTCGCAGAGCGATTTCCGGATTTTTCACCTTATAAACCAAAGCAAACGGTAGAAGAAAAAGATAAATTTCCTTTGCCTGTAGCTACGGATTTTTTTCGACGAATTCGTGGACATCTTTGGGAAATTATAGGCATTAGACGATATAGTAAAGATGAGTGGACGGTTGAGATTATTTGGTCTTCTAATGGGAAATTTCCTTCATCATGTTTAACACGTGATTACGGGAAGCAAGATCTTGAGAAAATGATTGGACAATCAGAGGCGCATACGTCAACAAGAACTATTGCTCCAGCGGGTTGTCCGACAGATTGGGCAGTTTGGGCGTGTAGCGTGCCGACTACGCACCCTGATTATATGGTGCGTTATGTTGTTGAATACTCTCAGCCTATTGTCGAAGAGGTTGCTGAGCATCGTGTGGCAGAGCAGCTCAAATCAACTGCTGATGTCCTTGATAAAGTAGTACTTCCTTTCTTTGATGAGGTTGAGCGCCGAGTTGCGGAAAAAATGAATAATTCGTAATTTTTTTGCTATTTTTTTAGTTCGATTGATCAAAATCTCAACCAAGAATACAAGCTCACCTCACGTAGCCACATTAAAATACGTCAGCCTACAACAAAGCCCCCGTGCAAATCAGCACAGACGTACAACGGATAATGTTTATTCGGTTCTTTAAATTTAAGTTTTTTTTGGGGGCGTTGTGATTGCGAGTTAATCTCGCCAGGGCCACAGCCAGTTCAATCACAACAGATCACTTTCTGAGTGATAGATTCAAGCAACACCTTTTATAACTGCAACTGCAGAAGTGAGATGCAAGGAATCTCGCCTTGCAAGGCGAGATCGTTCCGCAGGCGTGGAGCAGTGCTCCACGAATTCCCTGCTTCACCATCCCCATCCGCGTCACCCGCACCTACGACACCCGTCGCAAGAGCCAGAATCTTGACTTTGGGTATGGCTGGAGTGTGGACTATCAGAACGTCCAGATCCGCAAGAACATGATCCTGGGTCTGCAATGGAACGTCA
>NZ_JACOGF010000014.1 GCF_014284335.1 Undibacterium hunanense
ATCCCGAACAGGACCGTGAAACGATTACGCGCCAATGATAGTGCTGCAACCAGTGTGAAAGTAGGTTATCGTCAGGCTTTTATTCCGCAAACCCCCGCTCATATACTTGAGTGGGGGTTTTGCTTTTAAGTGAGAATAGTCGATTTTATAGGTGGTTTCGCAGATTTTAGTGAAATAGCCAGGAAAAAGACTAGACAAGAAGCCAGATTGTGCAGTATAATTTTGCTTCTGTTGATGTGGTGACACACATCAATGTTTGTCTGACTAAGCAAGAATATGGGTGCTTAGCTCAGTTGGTAGAGCGGCGCCCTTACAAGGCGTAGGTCGGGAGTTCGAGCCTCTCAGCACCCACCACAGATAAACAGCAGCAACGGTTAAGTAGTTTCGGAGTGGTAGTTCAGTTGGTTAGAATACCGGCCTGTCACGCCGGGGGTCGCGGGTTCGAGCCCCGTCCGCTCCGCCAGTTATAAAGAAAAAAGACAAGCGATGCTTGTCTTTTTTTTCGTCCGCATTTTCCTGCCCAGGCAAGCATCTACGTTGATCCACGAACGCCACTGGAACGCCAGCCCGGTAGCCTCCTGCCTGCACAGGCGCGCCGATATTGGTTTTCACGTTGAATGCCGGCATATCAATACAAGGTCTTGAACTACTCCAACACTTCATCGCCAGCACTGAGAATGCCAGTGGCCAGCCGTCGAGCTTATCAAAACCCCGTCGCTCCAGCGCAGGCTGGAGCCTGAAGTCGTGGTTGATGCGTTGTGCGGTGTGATCAAGAGAACGATTGGGCGATAAGACAGCGGTGCGCGCAGCGCACCCTACTATGCGAGGAGGCGCTGCGACCTGGAAATAAGATAAGAAACCCAGGCAACAGAGCAAGAACAGAGAGCGCATATCGCTCTATTTCCGTTCACCTGTGTGACGAAGTCTGCTTGCAAGCAACTTGGCCTTCCTCCGTCCCTCTGTGCTGAGAGGTTTTAAAGTGCGTTATTAGGGCTGCGCATAAAACAAAACCCCCGCCCAGTTACTTGAGCGGGGGTCGGATAAAACACTTCAGTTCATCACGCAGCCTGTGCGCTGTCCATCTCGCCATCCAGCGCAAACACCACGTCATCCAGCAAGCGGGCCAGTTCTGCAGTCATCAGCACAAAGTCGGCATCAAAGCGTTCTTCTTCATTGCTGCCCTTGTCTTTGCTTTCATCCAGTACATCCAGCGGTTTGATGCGCTTGATTGTCAATGTATCGGTCAGGACGAAGCTGATCTTGTCATCCCAGGTCAATGCCAGTTTGGTGCATTGCTTGCCGGCGCTGATGTGTTTCTGGATATCGTCCGGTTCCAGCGTGTAGCGCACGTAGCGTACGGTGGCCTTGTCTTCGGTGGATGACTTCAGTTCGGTATCCTGGTCTATGGTGAAACCTTTGGGCGCTTCATTGCCGGCCAGCCAGCCTGTCATGGCTGCTTGCGGCGAGGCTTTGGTGCGCAAGCCTTCCAAAGGCAGCTTGTCACAGCATTTCAGCAAGAGTTTGATGACTTCATCGGCCTTGGATGGGCTGGAGGCATCAATCACCAGCCAGCGGTTCACCGGATCTATCCATACATTGGTATTGCGCTTGACGCCAAAGGCGCGTGGCAATAATTCTTCAGTAATGCGCTCTTTCAGGTCTTTCATGGCTTTGCGGCCAGGCGCGAAACCTTGTTCTTCTTCGATTTCCAGCGCACGTGCCTTGGTAACCTGATTGATAACGCTGGAAGGCAGCAATTTCTTTTCAGTTGCAAGCGAAATCAGGAATTGCTGATTGACGCAGTGCACCAGCTGATCATTATTGCGTGGCGACGCCCAGCCCTGGCTCTGCATCTCGTTCGATGCACATTGCGAAAAGGCAATGCGTGACAATTGGGTATGTAACTCCTCGGCAGTGATCTTCCAGGGAGCAGTAAGACGAAAAACTTGCAAATTCTTGAACCACATAGCGTATCCAGACGAAGAAAACCTAGCATTCTACACGCCTGAGACCACACGCTCACGACCAAAAACACCCCTTTTGCGGCAAGAACCAGCGCTTCGTCGCTTTCTGGCATACAGGCTGGATCAGCTTTGCAATACTTCTTCCATCGCAGCAAAACAAACACCCGAAACGATACTGACCGCACTCAAGGAGATCATCATGTTGAACCAAATCATCAGCAACACACCAATCTATGTATGGGCAATTCTGGGCTTTCTGGCTTATCGCGGCATCAAGTCCAGCGTGGACAGGGAATTGAAAGTCAGAACCATCGTCATCATCCCTATCGTCATGCTGGCTTTGTCTGTGCAAGGCATATTGTCCGGTTTTGGTGCTGATCCTGTGGTACTGGCAGCGTGGCTGGCTACGATGTCTGTCGGTGCGGCAATTTCCTGGAGTCTGGTCAGTGACAAGAATGTACGCATCCTGGCAGACAAGGGTACGGTGTTTTATCGTGGTAGCTGGGCGCCGCTGATCATGATGATGGCCATTTTTGTCATGAAATACATAGTCAACGTGGCTTTGCATGTGAATCCTGCCTTGCACACGAATATGCTGTTTGCTGTCATCAGCACTGCTTTGTTTGGCCTGTTCAACGGTCTGTTCCTCGGCAAAATGCTGCGTGTCCTGATCATGTACAAACAAGCAATGTCCACCAATTCCATATTTGCAAGCTCTGCTACGGTATAAAAAGCAATCTGGCAGCTTGTGGAGTAGTAGTAATTCGTAACAAGAAGATGCAAGATTCGCTTGCCGCATCTCAGACAGGGGACAGGGGGAGACAGTATAATGTCCCCTGTCCTTATTTTATTTATTGTCAAAATACAATAAAACCTCTGCGCCATGCTAGCCGAACAAAAACAAGAATTACTGAAATTATTCCAGAATGCGGTTGAACCCCTGTTGGTGGGGACCGAGCTCAAGCCGACGATAGCGCTGGAGCGTCCGCGCGATCCTTCCCATGGTGATGCAGCCTGCAATATCGCCATGCAAATTGCGAAGCCGCTGCGCAAGAATCCACGCGAACTGGCACAGGCGATTGTTGCAGCAGTAGAAGCACAAAATAGCCCGCTGGTTGCCAGCGTGGAAATCGCCGGTCCTGGCTTTATCAATATCCGCCTTGCTGCGTCGGCAAAACAGACAGTCGTTAAAACGATCTTGCAACAGGCTGCCGATTTTGGCAAAAGCCAGCGCGGTGCCGGTGAAAAAGTCATCGTGGAATTTGTATCTGCCAATCCTACGGGTCCATTGCATGTAGGTCATGGCCGTCAGGGTGCGCTGGGCGATGCTTTGTCTGCCTTGCTGGATGCCCAGGGGTATGCCGTCAGCCGCGAGTTTTACTATAACGATGCAGGTGTACAGATAGCTAATCTGGCTCTGTCGGTGCAAGCGCGCGCCAAAGGCTTTGCGCCTGGTGACGCTGGTTGGCCAGAGTCTGCCTATAACGGCGATTATATTGCCGATATCGCAAAAGACTTCCTGGCAAAGAACACCGTTTCTGCCGGTGACTGCGCGCCGGTCACGGCCAGTGGTGATGTGGATGATATTGAGTCCATACGTCAGTTCAGCGTCACTTACCTGCGTCGTGAGCAGGATGCAGATTTGCTGGCCTTTGGCGTCAAGTTCGATAATTACTATCTTGAAACTTCGCTCTACAAGGAAAACAAGGTCGAGTCGACAGTGGCTGCCCTGACGGCGGCTGGCAAGACCTATGAGCAGGATGGGGCACTGTGGTTGCGTACGACGGAATATGGTGACGACAAAGACCGCGTCATGAAAAAGTCGGATGGGACTTATACCTATTTCGTACCGGACGTGGCTTACCATGTCACCAAATGGGAAAGAGGTTACCGCAAGGCCATCAATATCATGGGCAGTGACCATCACGGCACTACTGCCCGCGTGCGTGGCGGCTTGCAGACTTTGAATGTCGGCATACCGCAAGGCTATCCTGATTACATCCTGCACAAGATGGTGACCGTCATGAAGGATGGTGCCGAGGTCAAGATTTCCAAACGGGCTGGTTCTTATGTCACCGTGCGTGACCTGATTGAATGGTCGGGTGGCGGTGATGAGCAGCGTGGCCGTGATGCCGTGCGTTTCTTCCTGATCTCGCGCAAGGCCGATACCGAATTCGTGTTTGATGTCGACGTCGCCCTGGCCCGTTCGGATGAAAACCCGGTGTATTACGTACAGTATGCGCACGCCCGTATCTGCTCTGTACTGGCGCAATATGCGACAGACGAAGCCGCTTTCGCACCGCTGGCCAATGTCGACCTGTCACCATTGACTGCACCGCGCGAAGCCAGCCTGCTGGCCAAGCTGGCAGAATATCCGGAAGCGCTGGAAAAGGCGCTGGATGAACTTGGCCCGCACCAGGTCGCGTTTTATCTGCGTGATCTGGCAGGTGAGTTGCATAGCTATTACAATGCTGAGCGGGTTCTGGTGGATGACGAAGCGACCAAGCTGGCCAGGTTGGCGTTGATGCTGGCAACACGCCAGGTATTGCGCAACGGCCTGGCCCTGATTGGCGTTTCAGCACCTAACAAGATGTAATTTTCCAGCTAATCCAAGCTAACAAACACGTCGGAGACGCATGAAAGCATATCGTAACGCCTCAGTTCTGAAGCATGGCCAGCGCGGTAATACCTTGACTGGCATCATCGTAGGATTGGTCATCGGCCTGGCTATTGCCGTTGGTGTGGCCATGGTGATTACCAAGTCATCCACGCCGTTTACCAACAAAGGTGGCAAATCCGACAAGGCGGACCTGCCTCTGGCACAGTTGCAGGATCCGAACAAGCCTTTGTATGGCAACAAGGATGCCGTGAAAGAAGCTGCCAAGGATGTCGTCAAAGACCCGAACGCACCGGCCAAGCCTGCCGAAACACCGGTGCCACCACCAGTCAAGCCGGCTGAACCCAAGCCAGAAGTAAAGACTGCGGCTGAAAAAGCGGCAGACAAGGCCGCTGATGTTGCCGATGAAAAATATATTTACTTTTTGCAGGTTGGTGCGTTTAAGGAACAGGCGGCTGCTGAAAACAGCCGTGCCAAACTGGCTTTGATCGGCTTTGAAGCACGCATAGTAGAAAAGACATCGGATAGCGGCACCATGTATCACGTACGCATAGGACCATTTTCTCAGCAAGAAACAATGAACCGTATGCGCGCCCGCCTGTCTGAGAATAGTGTGGATGTTGCCGTGGTGCGTACGGTCAAATAAACCTGTAAAGGAACTGAGATGTCATTGTTGAACCGAATTTTTCGTTGTGTGTTGCTGCTTGCCAGCATGAGCCTGATGGCAACTGCGGGTGCTTCGCCTACCATGCCGCAGGCTGGGGTGGAATATCAGGTACTTAAACGTCCACAGCCTGCTGATGGCGGCAAGAAAATCGAAGTGATTGAATTTTTCGGTTATTTTTGCCCGCACTGCAATGCGCTGGAACCCCTGATTGCTGAATGGGTGAAAAAACAGGGTGACAATATCGTCTTCAAGCGTGTGCATGTGAATTTCCACGGCCTGGTGCCACAACAAAAATTGTATTTCACCATGGAAGCCATGGGTAAGGCGGACGAATACCATATGAAGGCTTTCAACGCTTTTCATATAGACCGTAACCGCCTGCAAAGCGATGCCGAAGTCATGGAGTTTGTGAACAAATCCGGCCTCGACAAGCAAAAATTTTCCGATATCTATAACTCTTTTTCCATCCAGAGCAAGCTGAACCGTGCAGCGCAACTGTCGGACGCTTATCAGGTCGATGGCGTACCCTTCATTGCGGTTGATGGTCGCTTTACCACGTCGCCAGTGATGTCGGTGACCACGATAGCGCGGGTGACGGAAGAGGAGCAAAATCGTTCTGTTTTGCAGGTATTGGATTTTCTGATTACTAAAATTCAGAAAGAAAGAAATGCGCCGGCAGCCCCGGCTGCTGCATCATCAACTGCCCCGGCATCAGCAGCCGCAGCCGCACCGGCAAAAGCCCCGGTCAAGAAAAAATAAATAATAGAATCCGCCGTGCTGGCGGATTTTTTCATTGGACGCCATGAAAACTGTCTTTATTACTGGTGCTTCATCCGGCATAGGTGCTGCCCTGGCGCAAGCGTATGCGCAACAAGGGGCAACCCTGGCCCTGGTCGCCAGGCGCAGTGATGTGCTGGAAGAATTGCGCCAGAGTCTGCCTGACCCGGGCCGGCACCATATTTATGCGGTTGATGTGACTGACCATGCGGCACTGGCACAAGCTGCAAACAGCTTCATGCAGGCAGTCGGGCAGGTGAATGTGGTGATTGCCAATGCAGGCATATCGGTAGGTACCCTCAGTGAATTTGCAGAAGACACACAGGTATTCGACCGCGTCTTGCAAACCAATCTGATGGCGACGGTGGCGACTTTCTCTCCCTTCATCGGTGCCATGAAAAGCTATGCCAGGCAGACTGACTGTCGCCTGGTCGGTATAGGCAGTGTTGCCGGCATACGCGGTTTGCCCGGAGCGGGTGCTTACTGCGCTTCCAAGGCCGCCGTTATAAGTTACTGCGAATCCTTGCGGGTGGAATTGCGTGACAGTGGCATACGTGTGGTCACCATTGCGCCGGGTTATATTGATACGCCTATGACACGCGACAACCCCTACCCCATGCCTTTCCTGATGCCGGTGCAGGCATTTTCGAATGCTGCGGTGGCGGCAATCGACGGCGGCGATTCTTACCGTATCATCCCCTGGCAGATGGGAGTGGTTGCCAAGCTGATGCGCATCCTGCCCAACTGGCTGTATGACACCGTTTTTGCCAGGGCACGCCGCAAGCCGCGTGCAGCCAGCGACTGACAGCGTGCAACAGCCTGCCTTGCTGGTGGATGCTGTAGGCGCCATCCATACCCCTTGTACGACGCCACCACGTATCGTCAGCCTGGTGCCGTCGATTACCGAATTGCTGTGTGACCTTGGCTTGTCATCCAGCCTGGTTGGACGCACCGGTTTTTGTATTCATCCTAAAGAAGTGGTTGCCTCCATACCCAAGATCGGCGGTACCAAGGATGTGAATATCGACAAGATACGCAAACTGGCACCCACGCACCTGATCGTCAATATCGATGAAAACGAAAAGCCGGTCGTGGATGCCCTGGCGGATTTCATCCCGCACATCGTCGTTACCCATCCGCTGGTTCCACGTGACAATCTGGCGTTATATCAGTTGCTGGGCAATATTTTTGGCGCGCAGGCAAAGGCCTTGCAGCTATGCCAGCGTTTTGAAGAGGCTTATGCGTCGCTGCCTGCATTACCTGAGCTGTCCGATCAGACTGTCAGACGCAAGCTGGTGTATTGCATCTGGCAAGACCCGTGGATGACAGTCAGTTCTGCTACCTATATCTCAGCCATGCTGGCACTGATAGGCTGGCAAACCTGGTCGCCACCAGACAGTACAGCGCGTTACCCGGCTTTTCGCTGGAATGACGAGATGCTGCGCGAGATTGACGGCGTACTCTTGTCCAGTGAACCCTATCGTTTTACCGAAACCCATGTAGATGCGCTGGAAAAACAGCTGGGCCTGCCGGTGCAACTGGTGGATGGCGAAATGCTGTCCTGGTACGGCAGCCGTGCAATAGCTGGCCTGCATTATCTGAAGCAACTGGCCTGAGGCGCTGGTACAACAAGGTAATGCAATTCAGCGCATTAGCACCTTTTCCGCAATAGATACATATCATTTAAGCAAAAATGCCACACTGATCAGCGCTTTGATTGACACTCCATTGTCGTGACAACCATACTTCTGGACATACCAGTTAAGGTTTTTTGACAATTCTTGGAGAAGTTCGTTATGAGTAAGATGCTTAAGATGCATAAGGCAGTGTTGCTTGCCCTGTATGGTGCAAGTGCCGCAGCGGTTTTTATACCGGGCATGGCAACAGCACAAACCACGACTGCTCCCGCAGCGACGCCCGCAACATCAGTAACACCAGTAACTGAGCCTGGCATGCAGACGGCAACCATCATCGGTTCGCGTCGTGTCAATTCCAGTGCGACCGAAACACCTTTGCCTATCGATTTTATTTCCATTTCCAAATCGGCCGAGCAGGGCGGGCAATTTGACCTGGCGCAGACACTGGCAAATATTTCCCCTTCATTCAATTCCACGCGCCAGACCGGTGCCGATGGCGCCGACCTGGTTGATTCTGCCGCCTTGCGTGGCCTGGGCTCTGACCAGACGCTGGTGCTGGTGAATGGCAAGCGCCGTCATACGGTCGCGCTGGTGAATCTGTTTGGTGCCCGCAATCGCGGCAATACCGGCACCGACCTGAATGCCATCCCGGTGATGGCGATCAGCAATGTCCAGGTCTTGCGTGACGGTGCTGCTGCCCAATATGGTTCCGATGCGATTGCCGGTGTCATGGATATCACCCTCAAGAAAAGCCTGGGTTGCGAAGCCAGTTTTGGTTACAGCCAGTATTCTGCCGGTGACGGTAAAAACTATCTGCCATCCGCGTATTGCGGCATCGCCCTGGGTGAAAAAGGTGTGTTGGGCATTACGGTTGAATATACCGACCGTGGCCGTTCCAACCGGGCCGATCCGGGTAATCCGCGTACCATTGGTGACACCAAGATGACCGGTCCTACCGTCTACCTGAACGGTGAAGTGCCTAACGGCGGCAGTGACAAACTGTATTTCACCTTGGGTACGCAACAGCGCAAGGCGTCTTCTGCCGCCTTTGCTCGCGGTGGCATAGGTTCTGACGATATTCCTTCGCGCAATTCTGCCGCCATGTATCCAAATGGTTTTGTGCCTTACATCAATGGCGACATCAATGATATCTACGGCACCATAGGTTATAAATGGGATATCGGCGAATGGCGGGCTGACCTGTCGCAGACCTATGGTTTCAATGAACTCAAGTACACCACCAGCAATACCCTGAATGCTTCCATTGCCAACAAGGATCTGCTGGCTGGCGGCAAGGGTATCAGCCCGAATCGTTTTGATGCCGGTGGTTTCTCGTTTTCACAAGCGACCACCAACCTCGATTTCAGCCGTTTCTTTGATGGTTTCATGAACGGCGTCAACGTCGCTTTTGGTGCCGAATACCGTCGTGAAAATTACAAGATTTTTGCAGGTGAACCAGGCTCATACAATGACGTTGATGGCGTAGGGTTTGGCGGCAATGCCGGTAGCCAGGGCTTCCCCGGCTTCCAGCCTGGTGACCGTACCGACAAGAACAGGAACAGCGTTGCTGCCTATGTCGATGTGGAAACCGATGTGACCAAGCGCTTTAAAGTGCAGACCGCCATGCGTGGTGAGCGTTATAGCGATTTCGGTTCCACCCTGACCGGTAAACTGGCGGCCAGTTACAAGGTATCTGACGAAATGCTGGTGCGCGGTTCCGTAAGTACCGGTTTCCGTGCGCCGTCCTTGCAGCAAGTGTATTTCTCATCCACCTTCACCGACTTCATTAGCGGCAAGCCCATGGACGTAGTACTGGCACCAAACGGTGGTGCAATCGCCAATGCTGCCGGCATACCTAAACTGAAGGATGAAACCTCCAAGAACTACACCTTTGGTCTGACCTACAAGCCGACCAATGCCTTCTCGATGACAGCGGATCTGTATCGTATCGATATCGCCGACCGTATCGTGTTGTCAGGCCGTTTTGATGCCGATAACTATCCGGCACTGGGGGCAGCGTTGTCCGCTCTGGGTGTGGGTCAGGCACAGTTCTTCGTGAATTCGGTCAATACCAAGACGCAGGGCCTGGATCTGACGGCATCGCATAAAACCAGTCTGGGCAGCGGTAAACTGTCTACCTATCTGGGCTTTAATTACAGCAAGACAGAAGTCACCAAGGTACAGGCGCCGCCATCCCTGCGTGGCTATGAAGATGTTCTGCTGTCCGAACGTGAACGTCTGTTCATCGAACAGGGCGGCCCTAGGATGAAAGCCACACTGACCTTCAATTATGACCAGGGTTCATGGGCAAGCGAGTTCAAAATCATCCATTACGGTTCACAAACCCTGGGCACCTTCTCGGGCACGGCTGCGGGTGTACCAAATGCCTATTACGAACCCAAAACCTCAGCAGATGTGGCTTTGACCTATGCCTTCAATGACACCACCAAGCTGACTGTCGGTGGCAATAATGTGTTCAACGTCAAACCTACACGTCAGGACCCGAACGAAACCGATAATGGTTTTTACTATGACAGCGTGCAGTTTGGCCTGGGTGGTGCGTCATACTTCATCAAACTGTGGAAGAAGTTTTAATCTGTAAAACTTAATCTTTAAAACTTAATCTGTACCGCAAGAGCCCTGGCTCCTGCATTCTGAGAATCGGCCTGGATGTGCATCAGGCCGATTTTTTCTATTAATAATTCCTAAAAATGGAATAATAAATTTACAAATACGGATATTCTTTTATTTTGTGGAATAAGGCAAAGTTACGTCATTCGCGGTGCTGACAGATACTGACTGATGCTGACAGGCGCATATAAGAAACGCGAATCCCTTAAACCCGATTTGAATGGAATCTCACATGTCCCGTCTTGCCATCCCTGCCGTAGAACAATCCCCTGCCACTTCCCAGCCTTTACTCGCTGCCGTCAACCAGCAACTGGGCATGGTGCCTAACCTGATGAAGCTGGTGGGCAATAGCCCGGCTGCCCTTGAAGGCTATCTGTCACTCAGTGGTGCACTGGCCAAAGGCAGCCTGAGCGCACAACTGCGTGAACGTATCGCCCTGACTATTGCTGAATACAATGGCTGCGATTATTGCCTGGCAGCCCACGCTTATCTGGGTAAAAATCTGGCAAAACTCAGTGATGCAGAGATTGACGCGGCACGCGATGCGCATGCAACAGATGCTAAAACCCATGCAGCCCTGCAATTTGCGCTTCAAGTCGCACAACAGCGTGGCCGTGTCAGTGACGCAGAGCTGGGCTATTTGCGTGCTGCCGGGTTTGATGACGCCGCAGTTATAGAAATCGTCTTGAATGTGGCCGTGAATGTGTTGACCAACTACGTCAATAACGTGGCCCATACGGACGTGGATTTCCCGAAAGTGAATCCGCGTTAATTCAGGTCTTGTTGGTCAGCGTCACCCCGGCGATGACCAGCAAGCCGCCTATGATCATGGATGTCAGTATGGGCTCACCCAGGATCAGTGCGCCCAGGCTGATGCCAAATACCGGCACCAGATTATTGAAGACCGCAGTACGGGCCGGCCCTATGCTTTTGACGCCTTCGTAATACCAGACAAAGCCGATGACTGTACCAAAGGCTCCCAGATAGACCAACGCGGCGATGATCTGCAGGCTCATGTGAGCGGGCTCAAAACGAGGTATTTCCAGTGCTGCACCTATGCCCAGCAACAGCAGGCCCCAGAGTGACGCATAGGTCGTGGCAGCAATCGGTGACAATCCTTTCAGCGCATGCCTGCCTATGATGGTGTAGGCCGCCCAGCCGCAAATCGCAGCCAGCATGAACAGCTCGCCCTTGCCGACCGATTGCGATAAATCATGCACGGCCCCCAGCAAATCACCACGGGTGATGACGACCGCCGCACCGGCAAAGGCAATCAGAATGCCCAGCCAGCGTATCTTGCTCAGTCGTTCTCCAAACAACATGGCCAGCGCCAGCGCGGTGACGATAGGATTCAGCGCCACAAACAGCGCCGTACGGCCAGCGGGCATGCGCTCCAGTGCGGCAAAAAAACACAGGTTATACAAAAAGATGCCGGTTGCCCCAAGAGAAAATGTCGCGTGCATCTGTTGCCGCGTCAGTTTAGGCAAGCCACCTTCGAGTCGCCATGCCAGCAGCAATAAAAGAATGCTGGCCACGGAAAAGCGGATAAACGCCGCAATCATATGCGGGATTTCCTTGGCGACCAGACGCCCGGCAATGAAAGTGCCGCCCCAGAACAGAGCGACACAGACAAGTTTCAGGTAAGTGATAACAGGAGTTTTGTTCACGGTGGTGTAGGCTATGCAAAAGCTTGTTAGCCTACACCAAAACCATGAATCAAGTCTTTCGTAACGCTAGTGAATCTCCAATAGCAAAACACTACGCGCAGGTACGTTCAATGTGGGCGCAAGTGCAAAATCCTGCCCTGTGAACACGTCTTTTCCGGTGGCCCTGGTGGGCAGGATTTCGTCAAAGCGCTGCGTTTTAAGTTCTGTAGCAACAGTATTCTTGTTCATCACCACCATGAACTTGTGTTGCTGGTCGTAGCGGAAATACACATAGATACCATTCTGCGGTGCAAAATGCATGAGCTTACCGCTGTGGATGGCAGTCTGGGTCTTGCGCCAGTTCAGCAGTTTTTTGATAAAGGCCTGTGCTTCCAGTTGTCTGGGGTTAAGCCCTGCACCGGTGAAGGCATTCACCGTATCGCCCGCCCAGCCACCGGGAAAGTCTTTCCTGAAAGCGCCATCATCCCGGTGTTTGGTACTGGTCATCAGGATTTCCGTGCCATAGTAAAACTGCGGGGTGCGCGGCATGGTGGCGACGTAGGTGACGGCCATCCTGAACAAATCCAGGTCTTCATCCAGGGCGCTGTACAGGCGGCTGACATCATGATTGCCTTCAAACAGCACCATTGCCGATGGTTGTGGATACAACTGATCATTGACCAGGCTTTCATACAGAGTGGCAAAGCCGGAATGCAGGTTTTCTGGCGCAACCAGTGCTTTGCGCAGGGTATCGTGCAAAGGGTAATCCATCATGCTTGGCATGTGGGATACATAGCCATTCGCATTCTTGTGCCCGCGCAGCCAGTGGGCGACCAGATTCGGATTGTCTGACCATTCTTCACCGACCAGCGTCAGATGCGGATATTCCTGCATGATGCGGCGCGACCACTGTGTCAGAAATGCGGGGTCGGAATAGCCGTAAGTGTCAGCGCGTATCCCTGCCAGCCCGGCATACTCTATCCACCAGATAGTATTTTGTATCTGGTAGTTGGCTACCAGGGGATTGTTCTGGTTCATGTCCGGCATATGTACTTCAAACCAGCCCTGGGTGTAATTCTTTTTATCGATGGCGGAGGCATACGGGTCACTGACCGTGGTGCGTGCATGGTAGGTGGGTACAAATTCACTGTCATGGCTGAGCCAGTCTTTGCTGGGCAAGTCTTTCATCCACCAGTGGCCATCGCCGATATGGTTGAGCACGATATCCTGTATCACGCCTATGCCCTGCTTTTTGGCCTCGGCTACCAGTTGCCGGTATTCTTCGTTATTGCCCAGGCGCGCATCGACCTTGTAATAGTCGCTGGTCGCATAGCCATGGTAAGAATAGCTTTGTTGATTGTTTTCCACGACCGGCGTCGGCCATAACATGGTGTAGCCCATGCTGGCAATGTAGTCCAGATGGTCACGTATGCCTTTCAGATCGCCCCCATGCCGACTGGCACTGGCATCCGCACGGTCGAGCTTGTCGGTAAAGCCGGGCAGGCTGTCATTGCCGGTATCGCCATTGGCAAAACGGTCTGGCATGATATTGAGGATGACATCTGCCGGACCAAAGCCAGGTCTTTGCGCCGAATTTTTTTCACGCGCTTTCAATTCATAGGGGATGACAATTTCTTTATTACCCTGACGCAGGATGATGTTGAATTTGCCTGCCCTGGCAACGGGTGAAATCTGCAGATTGAGAAACAGGTAATTCGGATTGCTGACTTTGCTGGTGCCATCAAGTTTGACACCTGGATAATTGATGGATGGCGTATAGCCCGCAATCTGCGGGCCATGCAGCATCAGTTGCAACTGCGGGTTTTTCATACCTGCCCACCAGAAGCCGGGTTCCACGTGGTCCAGGCTATTGGGTTGTGCTAATGCGGGTGTCGTGATCAGTCCGGCCAGCATTGGTATCAGCACCATTTTCGCCATCAACCGGATAGGCAGGTCAGGGAATTGCATAGGGTCGCCTTCTTTTTATTTTTTGTAATTAAACTACATTTGTAATTAATTATAGGATTTAAATCATTATCTAAGGGTATTTTTTATATTTTATGTGTATCAAAGATACATGATCGAGGGTGTTGTTTATGCCAGTCGCGACGTTAGCCTTGATTCCAACCGTGTTTTAAAGCTGGAAATGAGGGGAAGATCTGCCTCTTTTATACGCATCCTGCGGCAGTTTTCTTTGTTATTTTTAGACTCGTGGCAATTGGAAGAGAAAAGCAGCGAAACCGCTGCGCTCAGACTGGAATCCCAAGGGGGGTATATGAATGATATTACGAGTTTAAAAGCGTTTTTCGGTGATGTGCAGGAACTGCAAAGCAAGCTGAAAACCAGGATGACCGATGTAGAAAGCACTGCCGACAAATTCAAGGCGGCTTTTCAGGCTGCTGCCAAACCGGGGACCAAAGACACGATCGTAGCGGCACTGAAAGATGCAGTGTCTGGCGACAGTAGTAATAACAGCAACAACGGCACCAGCAGCGCTGCTTCTGATCTGGCAGGCCAGATACAGGCAACACTGGCGGCCTTGCAGCAGCAATTGCAAAACAAGATCACCCCGGCACCAACGCCAGCCGCTTCGGCGACCAGTGATGCGGTCAGCAGTGTGGCTGCAAGCACTGCCACGGCTGCCACCGCCACTACCGCCGCTGCTGCGACCACTACAAGCACTACAAACACGACCAACGCTGCAAACGCTACTACGGCGGCAACTGCGGTAGCTGCTGCGACCAGTGCGGCATCTGAGTCTGCCACTGCAACGGCAGCAACGCCGCCCGCGCCGGCACCAGCCATCGCCGCCGTCAATACCACGCATACGCCATACCGTGTCTACGATCCGACTAATCCTTCCGCTTTTGTGGAACCGACCAACCCAGGTGGCGGCCCCAACCTGCTGGCATCTGACCTGGTATTCAATCCCGACCCGCGACCTGATTCACCCTTGTCGGTCGCCTTGCCTACCGCAGCCTATGGTTCGGCAGAATGGAAAGATCAGATCCAGACCTATAAGGCTACCTATGAAAAACTGGGTGCCGACAATGCTGCCTGGAACCAGAAAAATATGGAATTGCGCAAGCAAACTTTGCTGGCTTCGCCTTACGCAGCCTTCGCCGGCTATCAGGGACAGAACGCCGCTGCTGCGGCTGATCCATACACTCTGGCGTCTGCTGCCAGCAGAGCTGCCATCTGATCTGCTATCTGATTTCATGGTATCGGGTTTGCCTGCGCTGATGTCGGCGCAGGCATCAAGCATGGTCCGGCGTGATTCAGCCGGACAGCTTCACCTGCCTGTCAGACACCAGGTTTTTTGCCTGCCGCAATAAGCGTGTCTGCGCATATTTCCTGTTTCCATACTTCCTCGTTTTCCCTCCTTCTAACGATTCCAGCGATTCATGTCTTGCTGGCCGTGGATAAAATTCCGAGTATCCGTCCAGGCTATGACGCAAAGAGTTTGCTATCTGGTTTGCCGTACACTATTGCGCTAGTGCCCGCTATGAGGATTTGAAATCATTTCATTTATTTTCAGCGGTATGGAATAAAACGGCGCTGCCTGACGTTTATCCCTTTGTAAGATCGTGAACAGGTTTTAAGCCGCATTAGTCTGTATGGCTTGTGCAAGGTCTTGCATCGACTTTATCTATACAACCAGGAGTTCCTTGATGAAAATTCGCCAAATTTGCCTTAGTCTGTCTTGTGCCGCCATGCTGCTGGGTGGTTATTCCGTGGCCCAGGCCCAATCCATGCCCAAAGCCGCCGATGGTGTGCTGGTCAGCGCCAGTGGCATGACACTGTATAGTTTTGACAAAGATGTTGCAGGCAGCGGCAAAAGTGCCTGCAATGGCCCTTGCGCAACCAACTGGCCGCCGGTTCCGGCACCAGCCCAGCTGCCAGCCGGCAAGTATTCTGTAGTGACGCGTGACGATGGCAGCAGCCAACTGGCGTATGACGGCAAGCCTTTGTATCTGTATGCGGCTGACAAGCAGGCTGGTGAGCGCAATGGCGATAATTTCAAAAATGTCTGGCACATCGTCAAACCATAATTGATGCCCATGTTGATGACGGTCATGAACCGCAGCGCCCCTGCCTATGCTCGATAAACAGTCCAGCCATACGCAATTGCTGGCCTGTATCCCTCGCCTGCGTCGCTATGCGCGGGCGCTGGTCGGGGACAGGGCGGGTGCCGACGACCTGGTGCAGGACACCATGGAGCGCGGCTGGAGCCGCTTGGCCGGATTTTTACCCGGCAGCGATATGCGCGCCTGGCTGTTCAGCATCATGCACAATTTACGGATTGACCACTTGCGCAGACCGGTGCTGCCTACCGAAGCCTTCGAAGACGAAGCGCGGTTGCCGCCGGTACCGGCAGAGCAGAGCCAGGGTCTGGAATTGCGTGATCTACAGGCGGCACTGATGCAATTGCCCCTGGAGCAGCGCGAAGTCTTGCTGCTGGTGGCGCTGGAAGAAATGCCCTATGAAGCCGTGGCGCAGGCCCTGAATATACCCGTGGGGACGGTAATGTCGCGTCTGTCACGCGGGCGTGAGAAGTTGCGTGCCATCATGGAAGGCCGGTCACAGCCAACTGTGCTGAAGGTCGTCAAATGAAGAAAGTACCAGCATGAAACAGGCCCCCATCAGCGAAGCAGATCTGCATGCCTATGTCGATGCGCAGTTGTCGCCTGCGCGCCAGGCAGAGGTGGAAGCCCATTTGCAGGCATATCCGGATGACGCCCGGAAGGTAGATGCCTGGCGCCAGCAAAATGCCAGCCTGCATCTGCTGTTTGACCCTGTCATAGAAGAGGCCTTGCCCGACAGGCTGGTGCAGGTACCAGTGGACCGTTTGCCGGTGCGCCGGACAGGGTGGGGCTGGCAGCATCTGGCTGCCGGGGTGGCCATTGCTTTTGTCAGTGCGGGCATGGGCTGGTTTGCAAATGACTTGCATGGCAAATCGGGTGAAGCGGGTTTGCTGGCTTTAGGGCCGGGTCAGGTACCAAGGGTGGGCGTGCAAAATGCAGCAGCCTTTGCCCACCAGGCTGCCGTTGCGCATCTGGTGTACAGCCCGGATGCCCGGCGTCCGGTAGAAATCGGTGCCGAACAGGAAACCCAACTGGTCGCGTGGCTGTCAAAGCGCATAGGCAGTCCCATGCATGCGCCCAAGCTGGGCAAACTGTCGTATGAACTGGTGGGCGGCCGATTATTGCCAGGCGGCAGTGGTCCGGTGGCCCAGTTCATGTATCAGGACGCCAGCGGCCAGCGCCTGACCCTGTATGTAAGTACAGACCAGGTACATAACAAGGACACGGGCTTCAAATTCATGCAGGAAGACAAGGTCAATGTCTTTTACTGGATAGACGGCAAATTTGGCTATGCCCTGTCTGGCAATATCAGCAAAACTGAGTTGGCTCGCATCGCCAGTGCCGTCTACGAGCAACTTGATAAACCGTCTTAGCCCGCACCAGGTCACAGGAGATTTTGCAGCGACATATTTGTCACGTTAAGTAAAACTGAGTGACAGCTGCCCGGAAAATATCTATTCTTTCCCGTCTGATGCCGGACAATATGATTCCCGGCCTTACATCCAGGATAGACGCATGACACACAGGAAGGAAATCGCCAGTTTGCCCCGCCGCACATTTAGCAGCCTGCTGGCCGGGTTGATGGTGTGCTGCCTGGCAGCCAGCCAGCCAGCCAGTGCAGCCACAGCGGTGTCGACCACCACATCCGCCTTGCCCACCTATGGTTATCAGGTGGTGAACAGCTATCCGCATGATGCAAATGCTTTCACCCAGGGTCTGTTTTACAAGGATGGCTTTTTGTATGAAAGCACTGGTTTGCAGGGACATTCATCGGTACGCAAGGTAAAACTGGAAACCGGTGAGGTGATACAAAAGATCGACTTGCCCAGGCAAATTTTTGGTGAAGGCATTACTTACTGGGATAACCGCCTGATAGGCATTACCTGGACATCGCAGGCAGGGTATGTGCTGGATCTGAACAGCTTTGCCTTCCAGAAAGAATTTGCCTACAAGGGCGAAGGCTGGGGCCTGGCGCGCAACGACAGTGAAATCATCATGAGCGACGGCACCGCAGAATTACGTTTCCTGAACCCAGAAACACTGGCCGAAGTGCGCCGGATCAAAGTAACCGCACGTGGCAAACCGGTCGATCAGTTGAATGAGCTGGAATGGGTCAAGGGCGAAGTGTTCGCCAATATCTGGCAAACCGACAAAATTGCCCGCATTGATCCCAAATCCGGCAATGTGACGGCCTGGATAGATCTCAGCGGCTTGCTGCCGATACGTGAACGCATGATGAGCAATCCTGATGTGCTCAATGGCATCGCCTATGACGCCGCGCATGACCGTTTGTTCGTGACTGGCAAGCTGTGGCCACGGATTTATGAAATCCGCCTGCTCAAGCGCTAATACAGATTGCTTACGATGAAAAAATTCTTTTATCTGAACGCGTTTGGCATATTGCTGGGCGCGCTTTCGTTTCCCAGTCAGGCGGCTGAATCTGATCTGGAAAATCGCCTTATTCAAGCACTTTCCATCAAAAATAATGGCACGGATAGACAGGCGCAATCACGCCCCGTGATCACCGCCTACAAGCAGGCTGGCATCTTGGCCCGGCAGACGGACGCGCGCGCTGATTATGTTGATTTCTATCTTTTGCGCAAGCCAGCCAGTTTCATGGGGCATAAACTGGTGTTGCTGGAAGAAGAATACATGGATACCTATGTCGGCTGTTGTGTCAGCCCAGGCATGGGTCTGGTGGTGCAGGTGAGTGACAGTACAAAAAACATGCAGAATTTTGCGGAAAAAAATGCCTGCACTTTTAAACCGCATGCAGATGTATTTGACACCTTGAAGACTTACGGTATCAAAAATAAGTTACCCAAAGTCGATTACGCCTCACTCAGTTGCCGGGAAAGGGATGCGCAGAAGTAAGTTAGACTTGCATAAGCCTGCTTTGTTGTATATAAAGTAAGTCCTTGTACTTATCAGCGTCCAGGCAAGTCTTCTTCTTCAGGAGCGCACCATGTCCCAGTCTTATCGCACCCCGTCCGATATCCATCCCAGTCTGACCTACGATGATGCACCCGCAGCAGTAGACTGGCTGGTGCGTGCCTTTGGCTTTACCTGCCGTTTTGTCGTACCCGGGGAAGGCAATCGCATAGAGCATTCTGAACTGAGCCTGGGTACAGGTGTGGTCATGGTCAGTTCGCCCAAGGCAGAAACCCACCATGTCAGTCCCAGATCTTTGACCGGGATTTCACAGGCGCTGAGTGTCTACGTGGCTGACCCGGATGCGCATCATGCGGTGGCCATCGCTGCCGGCGCCAAACTGGTACGTCCCTTGCAAACGGAAGAGTACGGCGCACGCGGTTATATGGTGCTCGACCCCGAAGGCCATCTCTGGTATTTCGGCAATTATCGTCCTGGTGAATACTGGCAGGATGCCGCGACTTAAACCGGCGCACTGTCGGTCAGGTTTACATCACTTTTTTTCATTTTCAGGAGATTGAATACCATGCATAAAGGCAGCTGTCATTGTGGCAAAATCGCATTTGAAGTAGAAGGTGAGATAGGAACTGCACTCGCCTGTAATTGTTCCATCTGTCAGCGCAAGGGATCACTGCTGTGGTTTGTGCCGCGTGATCACTTTCACTTGACGACACCTGAAGATGCAGCCAGTACTTATGACTTCAATAAGCATGTGATACATCATAAATTCTGCCCTGCTTGCGGCATCCATCCTTATGCTGAGGGCGTAGACCCGAAAGGCAATCGTGTAGCAGCAGTCAATATACGCTGCCTGGAAGATATAGATCTGGCAGCCATACCTGTGCATCACTATGATGGCCGTGCGCTGTAGAAGTATGGCTGATATGCTGAACAAGTGCCTGGGTAAGTTTTGGATATTGCTGACTTTGGTAAGTCTGTGTTCACTGTCTGTGCATGCGGCTGATTTTCCAGATCAAAAGCGCACAGCAGCGGTAGCCGAACTGAAGCGCCTGTCCGATGCCTGGGACCAGGCAATAATACGCAAGGACAGGGCCGCAATTGAATCCAATATGACAGAAGATTTCCGTCAGATAGATGGCAGCGGTGATATCGAAACCAAGGCCAGTTTCGTCGATGGATTAGTGTCAGATAAACTGGTGCTTGATCCCTATACAGTGGAAGATTTTGAAGTGCGCCTGTATGACAATGTCGCCCTGCTCAGTGGCCGTACACAGATGACAGGGCGCTACGATGGCAAGCCTTTCAAATCACATTACCGCTATATCGACATCTATATCAAGCGCAATGGCAGATGGAAAATAGTCAGCGTGCAGATCAGCAAAATACCTCAGCAATAAGCATACTGGGCCCTGTGACAGGGACTGTATGCATCAAAAATTATTTCACCACAAAACGCATGATGCCGTCACCGCCCAGTTCCCTGCGCAGAATGTTGTCAAACCAGAGCTTGTGCAAATGTGCCAGGGCTTCACCGATGGCAAATGTCAGTTGATGTGCATCCAGCGGGCGGCGGAACATGATGGGGACGATGTCTGCCGCTGACTGCGGTGTGCTGCAGGCTTCTTTGACTTCTGCCAGGCGCTCTGCATGGTGATCCTGCAATTGCTGGACGCGGGTATGCAGGCCCTTGAAGGGTTTGCCATGTGACGGCAGGATCAGCACGTCTTCTGGCAGTGGCAGGTATTTTTGCAGCGAATCCAGATATTGCTGTACTGGATTGGCTTCAGGCTCTATCGCAAATACCGAGACATTGGTCGAAATGCGCGGCAGCAGCATGTCGCCCGAGATCAGGATATTCAGTCCGGCACAATACAGCGACGCATGCTCGGGTGAATGACCAAAGCCGCAGATGACTTGCCAGTGGCGCTGATTGATGACGACATCTATGCCTTCTTGCAGGCGACGATAAGCGGTCGGCACGGTTGGCACCAGGCGGGTGTAATGGTTCTTTCTTTCCTGTATCTGGTCTTGCATGGCGGTATCTACCAGGCCATGTTTGCGGAAATGCGGGAACATGGCCGTGCCATCCGCACCGGGCAGGCTGGCCGACATCATGCGGGCAAACGCATATTCGCCTGCTGTCATCCAGAGTTGACAATTCCAGCGGCTGCACAGCCAGTCGGCCAGGCCTATGTGGTCAGGATGGCAGTGGGTGGCAATGACGCGGATGATGGGCAGGCCGCGCAGATGATTGTTGAGGTCCCCAAACAGAATTTCCCAGGCGTCGCGCGTGGCATCGCTGGCAATGCCACAATCGATAGCGGTCCAGCCATGTACCTGTCCCTGTTCGGTTTCGATGTCATCTTCCAGCAGCCACAGATTGATATGGTTCAGTGCGAATGGCAGTCCCATGCGTATCCACAGCACACCCGGCGCAATTTCCATGGTTTTGGCGGTGTCCGGCAGGGTTTCGCCAAAAGGGTAGTGCAGTTGTTGTTCCAGTAAGTTCATGGCCTGACCTGTCTCTGTTGTTATTGTGATGGCGCAGGCATCTCTGTGCCTGCTCTTTTTCGCATTATGGTTGATTCCAGAAGCGCTGGAATAGCCTACAATGCGATTTAAAACTATTTGACGTTAACGTAAACTGTAATTAACGCAAATTGTAATCAGAAAATCGTTTCTGTGTTTTTTCAACAGACTTTGACCATGGCCACTTACACCATTACCGACCTTGCCCGTGAATTTGACATTACGCCGCGTGCGATACGATTTTATGAAGACCAGGGTTTGCTTAGCCCCAGCCGCGAAGGACCGGGCGGACGTAACCGTATCTACACGGCACGCGAGCGTACGCATTTAAAGCTGACCCTGCGTGGCAAACGTTTGGGCCTGAGCCTGTCGGATATCAAGAGTCTGGTCGACATGTACCGGTCCCCTAAAGATACCGAGGTACAGTTGCAGAGTTTTCTGGTGGTGCTGGCCAGGCACAGGGCAGCGCTGGAACAGCAGCGCGAAGACATAGAAATCATGCTGGCCGAAATCAGCGCGCATGAAGAAAAAAGCCGCAGCCTGTTGGCACAGGCAAGTACTAAGCCGGAATAAGCAGGCCGGAATAATCAGGTTGGAAATCGGCGTTCAGCTTTTAAAAAGGAGACTAAGATGCTTAGTTTATTACCTAAGTTATTGCTCAATCTGCAATTTTTCTCGGTCGGCTTTGTCTTTTACGCAGCACGTTATCCGGAAAAAATCACCGTTAAAAATGCCATGCGGCTGATATTGACGGGCGTATGCCTGCTATTGCTGGCCCTGTGTTTCGGTGTTTTTATGTCACACAAGACCATTGCAGCCACTTTGTTCGAGATCAACAGCGGCAATGACCATCAAATGGGCGTTATTTACGGCGTCAGTGCGCTTTACCTGGCGTTTTTATGTGGCGTATGGAATGTATCCCGCTATTTTTTCCATCCTCAGGTCAAGGCCAAATAATTGGCGGGGCAGGGATAGTCAAACTGAAAAGCGTCAAATTGTTGAATTGACGTTTACGTAAACGTCAATTGGTCGTATTATTTTTGCCTGAACTGGTTTTTCCGTCGTTATGGAGGTTTCATGAGTAATCAGGCAACACATCAGACAGCCGCTGCACTGGATCATAAACTGGCCCTGAGCTTGCTGGAAAGCTTCAACGCACAGGGCGCATTGATGGCCTGGAATGCCCGCCTGACCAGCATCACCCCCGGTGCCTGCGAAATCAGCCTCCCTTTCAGTGATGTAGTCAGCCAGCAGCATGGTTATTTCCATGGCGGCGTGATAGGCACGATCGCCGATGCAGCGGGTGGCTATGCCGCTAATACGCGATTGATGCCGGTGAGTGAGTGCTTAACTGCCGAATACAAGATCAATATCGTCGCACCAGGCAAGGGCGATACCCTGATTGCGCGTGGCAAGGTATTGAAGGCAGGCAAAACCCTGGTGGTATCCAGCGCCGAAGTGTTCGTAGTGCATGAAGGCAAGGAAAAACTCTGCGCCATCATGCAGCAGACTTTGTTCGTGATACCCAAGACAGAATCGAAGATGTAGGTAGTACTATGGCTGGCATGCTTGATCATAAGTTAACATAAGCCAGCGAATTTCAATTTTATAAAAGTGTGAGGACGACATGCTCCATTTACCAGGTTTGACTTTTGATCACGGCGAAGACATTGCCGCCCTGCGCGAAGCCGTGCAGCAATTTGCCCAGGCAGAAATTGCCCCGCGTGCTGCCGAGATAGACCGCAGCGACCAGTTCCCCATGGATCTGTGGCGCAAGATGGGTGACCTGGGCATTCTGGGTGTGACCGTCAGTGAAGAATACGGTGGCGCCAATATGGGCTATTTGGCACATATTATCGCCATGGAAGAAATTTCCCGCGCCTCTGCCTCTGTCGGCCTGTCATATGGCGCCCACTCCAACCTGTGCGTGAACCAGATCAAGCGTAATGGCACAGAAGAACAAAAAGCCAAATATCTGCCTAAGCTGATCAGCGGCGAACACATAGGCGCGCTCGCCATGTCCGAGCCAAATGCCGGTTCCGATGTGGTCAGCATGAAGTTACGTGCCGACTGGAAGGGTGACCGCTGGGTCTTGAACGGCACCAAGATGTGGATCACCAATGGCCCGGATGCCGATACCCTAGTGGTGTATGCCAAGAATGATCTGGAAGCCGGCCCGCGCGGCATGACGGCCTTCCTCATAGAAAAAGGCTTTAAAGGTTTCAGCATCGCGCAAAAGCTCGACAAACTCGGTATGCGTGGCTCCCACACAGGTGAGCTGGTGTTCGAAGATTGCGAAGTCCCGGCAGAAAACGTACTCGGCGGCCTGGGCAAAGGCGTCAATGTTTTGATGTCTGGCCTGGATTTTGAACGCACTGTCCTGTCCGGCGGCCCGCTGGGCATCATGCAGGCCTGTATGGACGCAGTGGTTCCCTATGTGCATGACCGCAAGCAATTTGGCCAGCCTATCGGTGAATTCCAGTTGATGCAGGGCAAGCTGGCAGACATGTATTCCACCATGATGGCGTGCAAGGCATATGTGTATGCGGTTGGCCAGGCCTGTGACCGCGCCAAAACGCCAGAAGCAGTACGCGCCCTGCGTAAGGATGCGGCCGGGGCGATTTTGTATTCCGCAGAAAAAGCCACCTGGATGGCGGGCGAAGCCATCCAGACCCTGGGTGGCAACGGCTATATCAATGAATACCCGGTTGGCCGTCTGTGGCGCGATGCCAAGCTGTATGAAATCGGCGCTGGTACCAGCGAGATACGCCGCATGTTGATAGGCCGTGAATTGTTTGCAGAAACCAAATAAGCCATTTGCGCTACACTGGTCAATTTATGACGCAATTACATATCGCTACGCCTTTGCTGGAGCATAGGCGTCTTTCCGCCAGCCTGGCCAGGTCAGTCTGGCTGAAGATGGAAAACACCCAGCCTTCAGGCTCGTTCAAGTTACGTGGCATAGGCGTAATGTGTCAGCGTGCTGCTGCCAACGGGGCGAAACATTTTGTTTGTCCCTCTGGCGGCAATGCCGGTTTTGCGGCTGCCGTGGCAGGTGTGGCGCTGGGCGTACAAACCACTATTCTGGTGCCACAAACCACGCATGAAAGCGTGCGTGCAGCGATACGGGCCATCGGTGCCACTGTCATCGTTGAAGGTGGCGTCTGGGATGAAACCAATCAGGCTGCCCTGCGTCTGTGTGAACAGCCTGGTGCAGTTTATATTCCGCCATTTGATCATGCAGATATCTGGGACGGCAATGCGACCCTGATCGATGAAGTGGCCGGCAAGCTCGATTTCGATGTCGTCATCTGTTCGGTCGGTGGTGGTGGCTTGCTGAGTGGTATTGCCTTGGGGCTGGAACGCAATGGCCTTGGTCACATCCCCATTATTGCCTCGGAAACGGAAGGTGCAGCATCCCTGCATGCAGCCGTGCAGGCGGGGGAACTGGTGACCTTACCCGCAATAACCTCTATTGCCAGCACGCTGGGTGCACGCAAGGTGGCACAGCAGGCATTTGACTGGACGCGCAAGCGCGCTATTCATACCGTTACCGTCAGCGATGCCCAGGCTGTGCAGGCTTGCCTGGACTTTGCTGACGATATGCTGGCGCTGGTGGAGCCGGCCTGTGGCGCGGCACTGGCAGTTGCTTACCAGAACCTGCCAGTACTGGCTGAGTTTAAAAAACCACTGATTGTGGTTTGTGGTGGCATTGCCGTGGATTTGGGTAAACTACAGGCTTGGAAAAACCAGTTCCAGCCGACAGTTGACTGATGTGAGCGCCGACCATGCCCAATACCCATTTTCCCAAGTTGTTGTCTTCACAAATTGCCTTTGATATCGCCAGGACGATACTTGATGGCTTTGACAAGCATTACCACTTGTTCAGGGCCAGCAGTCAGAGAGCAAAACAGCAATTTGAAACAGGGGACTGGAAAGCGGCGCAAATCGCTGCCCGCGAACGTATAGGCTATTACGATACCCGCGTGCGTGAATGTGTGCAGGCACTGGAAGATGAATATGCAGAAGAAGACCTCAGCGACGAAGTCTGGCGCGAAGTCAAACTGCATTACATGGGCATGCTGATCGATCATCTGCGCCCTGAACTGGCAGAGACTTTTTTTAATACGGTCTGTACCAAACTGCTGCACAGAAACTATTATCACAATGATTTCATCTTTGTGCGCCCGGCTACCTCGACCGAATATCTGGAAAGTGAAGATACACCACCGAGTTATCGCGTGTATTACCCGGCGACGGATGGCTTGAACTTCACCATCAAGCGCATCGTCACCAATTTCCAGTTGAACGCCAGGTTTGAAGATTTGGACCGCGATGTGGCGCTGGTGGAAGCACGCCTGCGTGAAAACTTTGGCCCCGCCAAGCTGGAACCAAATCATCAGATACAGGTATTGGCCAGTCTGTTCTACCGCAACAAATCTGCCTACATCATAGGCAAAGGCATTAACGGCAATCGTGAATACCCGTTTGTGGTGCCCGTCATGCACAAACGCAAGGGCGAACTGGTGCTCGATACGGTGATCTTTGACACCATGCTGATTACCGTCCTGTTTTCTTTCACGCGTGCGTATTTCATGGTGGACATGGAAGTGCCATCGGCCTATGTACAATTCATACGCAGCATCCTGCCGAAGAAGCCGCGTAGTGAAATCTACACCATGATAGGCCTGCAAAAGCATGGCAAGAATCTGTTTTACCGTGATTTTCTGCATCACCTCAAATATTCATCTGACCGCATAGAAGCTGCACCCGGCATACGTGGTCTGGTGATGCTGGTGTTTGCACTGCCATCTTTTCCGTATGTATTCAAACTGATCAAGGACAGTTTCCCGCCACCCAAGGAAACCACCAAGGCCTTGATCAAGGAAAAATACCTGCTGGTGAAGAACCACGACCGCGTAGGCCGCATGGCGGATACGCTGGAATATTCGGATGTGGCTTTTCCACGTGCGCGCTTTTCGGAAGAGCTGCTGGCTGAAATCAGGCAATACGCACCATCGCTGCTGGAAGTGAATGATGATGAAGTCGTCATCAAGCATCTGTACATAGAACGCCGCATGACGCCTTTGAATATCTGGCTGACTGAAGCCGAACAAAGTGGTGACATGGCAGCCATGGAACATGGTCTGAAAGAATATGGCAGTGCCATCAAGGATCTGGTGGCAGCGAATATCTTCCCCGGTGACATGTTGTATAAAAACTTTGGTGTCACCCGTCATGGCCGTGTCGTGTTTTATGACTATGATGAAATCGAATACATCACTGACTGCAATTTCCGCACGATACCTTTGCCGCGCAATGAAGAAGATGAAATGTCTGCGGAGCCCTGGTATCCAATTGCCAGAAATGATGTTTTCCCTGAGCAGTTTGGTACTTTCCTGTTAGGGAACAAGAACGTCAAACAATATTTTATGAAGCATCACGCTGATTTGCTGACCGCCGAATACTGGCAGGCACGCAAGAAGCGTATTGTCGATGGCAAGGTGGATGACGTGTTTCCGTATCCGCAGGAAATCCGCTTTTGCAATCAGATCAGTAGTACAACTTAAGTACAAATAAAAAATAAGTGCCTGCCCGTTTTGTGGCGAGCTACCCCTCATCAGTCAGGCAGTCAATCTGCTTTTATTTTTGGAGAACAAGATGAATGATCCTATCGTAATCGTTGGTGCAGCGCGTACCCCCATGGGTGCTTTTCAGGGTGATTTTTCTTCACTGACAGCCAGTCAGTTGGGCGCTGTCGCCATCAGGGCTGCGGTTGAACGCGCCGGTGTCAAGCCAGAACTGGTAGAAGAAGTCTTGTTCGGTAACTGCCTGATGGCAGGCCAGGGCCAGGCTCCTGCACGCCAGGCTTTGCTGGCTGCGGGTTTGCCGGTTTCCACTGGTGCCGTTACCCTGTCAAAGATGTGCGGTTCGGCCATGAAGGCGACCATGATGGCCTTTGATTCCATCAATGCAGGCAGCAATGAAGTCATCGTTTCCGGCGGTATGGAATCCATGACCAATGCCCCTTACCTCATTCCCAAAGCACGTGGCGGCTACCGTATCGGCCATGGCATGATGTATGACCATATGATGCTTGATGGTCTGGAAGATGCGTATGACAAGGGCCGCTCCATGGGTACTTTTGCTGAAGACTGTTCAGCCAAATATAACTTCAGCCGTGAAGACCAGGATGCATTTGCGATTGCGTCTGTCAAACGTGCGCAGGCGGCAACTGCCGATGGTTCTTTTGCATGGGAAATCGCGGCCGTGACCGTATCTGGCCGCAGCGGCGATGTCGTCATTGACAAGGATGAAGGTCCCTTGAAGGCCAAGCTGGATAAAATCCCTGCGCTGAAACCAGCCTTCAAGAAAGATGGCACGATTACCGCTGCTTCTTCTTCATCCATCAATGACGGCGCTGCTGCCCTGGTCTTGATGCGTGAGTCCAAGGCCAAAGAACTGGGCCTGACGCCACTGGCAAAAATTCTGGGTCATGCCAGCAATGCGCAGGAACCAGGCTGGTTCACTACCGCGCCGGTTGGTGCTATCCAGAAGCTGTATAAAAAACTGGGCTGGACGACAGCGGATGTTGACCTGTTTGAGATCAATGAAGCTTTTGCAGCCGTACCTATGGCTGCCATGAAAGAACTGGATATTCCGCATGACAAGATCAATGTGCACGGTGGTGCATGTGCCCTTGGTCATCCTATTGGTGCTTCTGGTGCGCGCATCATCATCACGCTGATGGGCGCCCTGAAGAAGCAGGGCAAGAAGCGTGGTGTGGCTGCGCTTTGTATTGGTGGTGGTGAAGGTACAGCGCTCGCTATTGAGATGGTTTAAGCCTTGTTTTAAGCTCCTTCCCCTTCAAGGGGAAGGGTGGGATGGGGATGGGTTTCTGACGTAATTTCATTTGCCGCTAATTAACCGAACCCCATCCCCGCCCTAACCCTCCCCTTGAAGGGGAGGGAACTTGAATAATTTCAAACATTGGGAAAATATGCCAGTCGCTTTAATCATCGGTGCATCACGCGGTATCGGCCAGGAACTGGCCATGCAATACAAGGCTGCAGGCTGGCGTGTTATCGCTACTGCGCGCAAGGAAGAAGATCTGGCTGCTTTGCAGTCGGCGGGGTGCGAAGCCTTGCCGCTGGATGTGACGAACCTGAATGATTGTGCCGGTCTGGGCTGGCGTCTGGACGATGAAAAACTGGATGTGGCAATCCTGAATGCCGGCATGTTTGGCCCGAGAACATCGGGTTTGACTACGCCGGATCAGCAGCAGTTTGATGCCGTCATGCATACGAATGTATTGGCTGCGATGCGTATATTGCCGATAGTACTGCCACTGGTAGAACACGCCCGGGGCAGGCTGGCTGTGCTTTCTTCCGGCATGGCATCGATAGGTGAACGCAGCAATCCCGCTGGCTGGTTATACCGCGCCAGCAAGACGGCGTTGAATTCTGTGCTCAAGGATGTATCGCTGAGTACAGACAAAGCGATTTGTGTCGCCATGGACCCGGGCTGGGTACAAACCGATATGGGCGGCAGCGGCGCAGAAATTACTGTGGATGTCAGCGTGGCTGGCATACGCCAGACTCTGGCCGCACTCAAACCAGCCGACAATGGCAAATATTTGCAATATACGGGTGCTGAACACGGTTGGTAAAGCAGTTCCGCCGGATCAATAGCACCGCATCAATAGAATAGAAGACAGAACCACTATGCTACTCACACCAGAACACGAAATGATACGCGACGCCGTGCGCAGCTTTGCCCAGGAACGTCTGGTGCCCAATGCGGCGCGCTGGGACAGGGAACATCACTTCCCCGCAGAAGAATTGAAAGAACTGGCACAAATGGGGGCCTATGGTGTGGCCGTGCCGGAAGAATTTGGTGGCGCAGGTATGGATTATCTGTCTCTGGCCCTGGTGCTGGAAGAAATCGCTGCCGGTGACGGCGGTACTTCTACCGTGGTATCCGTCAATAATTGTCCGGTCTGTAGCATCGCCATGATGTATGCCAATGACGCGCAAAAAAAACAATGGCTGACGCCATTGGCACAGGGCGAGATGCTGGGTGCTTTTTGTCTGACTGAACCACACGCAGGCAGTGATGCATCGGAATTGCGCACGACTGCAAAACGCGATGGCGACCAGTATGTCATCAATGGCGTCAAGCAATTCATCACCAGTGGCAAGTATGCCGATGTCGCCATCGTCATGGCTGTCACGGATAAAGAAGCAGGCAAGAAAGGCATCAGCGCCTTCTGGGTGCCGACCAGTACGCCAGGCTATATCGTCGCCAGCCTGGAACAGAAAATGGGCCAGCATTCATCCGACACGGCACAAATCCTGTTCGAGAATTGCCGCATTCCTGCTGAAAACCTGATCGGTGAAGAAGGTATGGGCTACAAGATTGCCCTGTCTGGCCTGGAAGGCGGGCGCATAGGCATTGCCTCACAGTCGGTAGGTATGGCCCGCGCAGCCTTTGAAGCAGCACTCGCCTATGCCAAGGACAGGACCAGTTTTGGCAAACCGATTTTTGAGCACCAGTCCGTGCAATTCAAACTGGCCGACATGGCGACACAGCTGGAAGCCGCACGTCAGTTGATATGGCATGCTGCCAGCATGAAAGATGCAGGCAAGCCGTGTTTGAAAGAAGCGGCAATGGCAAAACTGTTTGCTTCAGAAATGGCAGAAAAAGTTTGCTCGGATGCGATACAAATCCACGGCGGTTATGGCTACGTCAGCGATTTCCCGGTAGAGCGGATTTATCGTGATGTACGGGTTTGCCAGATTTATGAAGGTACGTCCGATATACAAAAAATTCTTATTGGACGTGCACTGGCGGGTTGACCCAAGAGACACAGAGAAAGCAGGTTTTCTCCTGGGTTTCGCTGAGGTGTAGCAAGGGTTTCGAATGGCATGCCATTCGCTTGCGGAACGAAGGCTTCATGCAAGAATCCTTTCCTTCCTCTGTGCCTCTGTGGTGAGCGGTCTTGAATTTATAACGGAGACAGCATGAAAAAAGGTTACAGGCAGTTGATCGATGAAGCCAATGCCGAAATCAAAACCTATAGCGTGGCCGAAGCCCTGGCCAAACTGGCAGACGCCAATGTGCAGTTCGTTGATGTACGTGATATCCGCGAGCTGGAACGTGAGGGCGTCATCCCCGGTGCCTATCATGCGCCACGTGGCATGATAGAGTTTTGGGTTGATCCGGATTCGCCGTATTTCAAGCCCGTATTCGGTGAGAAAAAAGAATTCATTTTGTTTTGTGCGGCTGGCTGGCGCAGCGCATTGACTACCAGGACGGTGCAAGACATGGGGCTGGAAAATGTGGCCCATATCGATGGTGGTTTTACAGCGTGGAAGACAGCAGGCGCACCAACTGAAGAAAAGGCAAAGAAAAATTGAATAGCCGTTTTGATATGGTCGCATTTGATTGTGATGGCGTGCTGGTTGACAGCGAACCGATTACCAATCTGGTGTTGAAAGATTACCTGAATGAACTGGGCTGGCGTATTTCATTGAACGAGACCTGTGACACCTTCATAGGCCGTTCAATAAAAGAACAAATGCCCTACATGGAAGAAAAACTGGGGAAGGCATTGCCTGAGACTTTTTTACCAGAATTCCAGCGACGCAGGGATGAAGCTTTGCGCCAGCAGATACGGGTGATCCCGGAAATTGAACAGGTACTGAAAAAATTGCAGTCTTCAGCCATGCCATTTTGCGTGGCCTCTGGTGCAGACAGCGGCAAGATGCAGATTACGCTGGGACATACCGGCTTGCTGCCTTATTTTGAAGGCAGGATGTTTAGCGGTAGCGATGTCGCCAGGACCAAGCCTGCACCGGATGTGTATCTGCTGGCGGCAAAAAGCATGGCGAAGCTGCCTGGGCGATGCGTCGTGATAGAAGATACGGTTGCCGGGGTGACCGCAGGCGTGGCAGCGGGCATGCATGTGCTGGGTTTTACTCGCAGCAGCAAGGCTGATGCCTTGCTGGCCGCCGGTGCGAAACAGGTGTTTGACGACATGCGTGATTTGCCTGAATTGATTTTGTGATGTTTGCCATGTCTGGCAAGTGAGTAAATGAATGAAAGAATTGTGCCCTTGCGGTTCAAATAAAAAATACGAACAATGTTGCGGCCCTTACATCAGTGGTGCAGCGGTGGCACCAACGGCAGAAGCGCTGATGCGTTCGCGTTATAGCGCCTATACCCTGAATGACGAGGCCTATTTGCGTAGCACCTGGGATGAAAGAACCTGTCCCAAAGAACGAATCACGCATGACGACCCGACCAGATGGCTGGGCCTGGAAGTAAAGAAATTCAAGCCTGATGGTGATGCGGCGACAGTTGAATTTGTTGCCCGTTACAAGATAGGCGGCAAGGCGCACAGGCTGCATGAAGTCAGTCGCTTTGTGCGGTATGACGGCAAATGGTTTTACGTGGATGGCAGTTTTCCAGAAAAGTGAAAAAGATAATGACAACTTTAGATTCCAAACTCAATCCCCGCTCTGAAGAATTCAAGGCCAATGCAGCAGCCATGCAGGCCGTGGTGGATGACCTGAAAGAAAAAATCGCCAAAATCGCTCTGGGTGGTGGCGACGAGGCACGCAAGAAGCATCTGGCGCGTGGCAAACTGCTGCCGCGTGACCGCGTACAGATGCTGCTTGATGCCGGTACGCCTTTCCTGGAGTTTTCACAGCTTGCCGCCTTCGACATGTATAAAGAAAAGAACGATGTCGATGCCGCTCCATCTGCCGGTGTGATCACCGGCATCGGTCGCGTGGCCGGGCAGGAATGCATCATCGTCTGTAACGACGCCACCGTTAAAGGCGGTACCTATTACCCCCTGACGGTCAAGAAGCATCTGCGTGCGCAAGAGATTGCTGAACAGAATAACCTGCCCTGTATTTACCTGGTCGATAGCGGTGGCGCGAATCTGCCGAATCAGGATGATGTCTTCCCTGACCGCGATCATTTTGGCCGCATTTTCTTCAATCAGGCCAATATGTCCGCCAAGGGCATACCGCAAATTGCAGTCGTCATGGGGTCGTGTACTGCCGGTGGTGCCTATGTGCCAGCGATGAGTGATGAATCCATCATCGTCAAGAACCAGGGCACGATTTTCCTTGGCGGCCCACCACTGGTGAAAGCCGCTACCGGTGAAGTCGTCAGTGCCGAAGACCTCGGTGGTGGTGACGTGCATACGCGCTTGTCTGGCGTGGTGGATCATCTGGCGCAAAATGATACACATGCGCTGTCACTCGCACGTACCATAGTTTCGCACCTGAACCGCCAGAAACCACAAACCGTGGTTATGAAAGAAGTTGAAGAACCGAAGTTCCCTGCATCTGAACTGTATGGCGTGATACCGGTCGATACCCGCAAGCCCTTTGATGTACGTGAAGTGATTGCCCGCATCGTCGATGGCAGCCATTTCGATGAATTCAAGGCGCGCTATGGTACGACCCTGGTCTGTGGTTTTGCGCATATCCACGGCATGCCGGTGGGCATCATTGCCAACAACGGCATCCTGTTTTCTGAATCTGCCCTGAAGGGTGCGCATTTCATTGAGCTGTGCTGCCAGCGCAAGATACCTCTGGTCTTCCTGCAAAACATCACTGGTTTCATGGTGGGCCGCAAATATGAAAACGAAGGCATCGCCCGCAACGGCGCCAAGATGGTGACCGCAGTAGCGACGGCGAATGTACCCAAGTTCACCGTCATCATCGGTGGCAGCTTTGGTGCAGGCAATTATGGCATGTGTGGTCGCGCCTATTCGCCACGCTTCATGTGGATGTGGCCAAATGCCCGTATCAGTGTCATGGGTGGTGAACAGGCTGCCAGTGTGCTGGCCACAGTCAAGCGCGATGGCATAGAAGGCAAGGGCGGTACATGGTCAGCCGAAGAAGAAGCAGCCTTCAAGCAACCTATCAAAGACCAGTACGAACATCAGGGCCATCCTTATTATGCGTCAGCGCGACTGTGGGATGATGGTGTCATCGATCCGGCGGATACGCGCATGGTGCTGGGCCTGGGCCTGTCGGCAGCTTTGAACGCGCCGATACCGGATGTGAAGTTTGGCGTGTTCCGCATGTAGCATGTTAATGGCGATAGCATTTATGAATAAAAATATTCTTACGTCTCTGCCTGTTTTGGCCGTCACCCTGATCCTGGGTGCTTGTACCACGCCGCCTTATGTTGAACCGCAAAGTGGAAACACTGCTGAAATGGTAGTGAGAATCCAGCCTGCACGTGGAACCCTGTTTTACCTGAATACCTACGACAATGCTGAATCATGTTCAGGTGAGAAGACCGTCGTCAGCGACGCAAACAGGATCAGTATATCCAAGTTTAAATTTGCTACTGAAAAACTGACCACACTAAAGTATACGGAAATGCAGGAGCGTAGCAGCTGTACTATGAACATTAGTTTTTACGGAAAAGCCAAGCATGTATATCTTCTTAATACAGTCACTACGACAGGTAAATGCAGCCTCAAATTATGGGATGCAACGGATATGAAAACGCTGGTCCCTACTCCTATTATTAGCCGTGATAACGGGGAGAACGCATGCCCTAACTTCAAGGGCTAAATGCACGAATTTACATGTGAGCCAAGCCATGTCCATTATCTTTAAAAAATCCGTTTTTTATGCCGCTTGCCTGCTTTGCCTGGCGAGTGTAAATACGATGGCGTTTGCCATGCCACAAGAAGAGGCAGAACCAGCGAAAGCTGCGATCAAATGGGCAACGGATATCAATGAAACGGTCGGTACTTTAACGGTTGCGGTGAAGGATATGTATGGACGTGATATTTCCGGCGAAGTGGTGATTACGGCATTCAAACCGGCGGGGCCTGGCCCTTTTCCTGTAGTGATCCTGAACCATGGTCGTAGCGCCACAAACCGTGCTGAGCCGCCACGTTTCAGGTATACCCAGCAGGCCAGATATTTCGTCCGGCGTGGTTTTGCTGTGTTTGAGCCTACCCGCATAGGTTATGGCGAAAAGGGAACCACACCTGATCCGGAAGATAGTGGCACCTGCAATAACAAAAGCTATGCCCCCATGGCAGAAGCCGCCAGTACCGAAATACTGGCCGTGCTTGAATATGCAAAAAAGCAAAGTCATGTTGATGCCAGCAGGGTGTTGATCGTCGGCCAGTCGGTCGGTGGCTATAGTACGGTGGCGACAGCGGCAAAAAATCCGGCAGGGCTGGTTGCGGCCATCAATTTTGCTGGTGGTTCGGGCGGTAATCCGACGGAGCGCCCGGGCGAACCCTGCCAGCCGAACAAGCTGGAAAAAATGTATGAAACTTTTGGTGCCAGCACCAAGGCACCCATGCTGTGGATTTACACCGAAAATGATCAATATTTCGGCCCCAGATATAGCAAGGCCTGGCATGCCGCCTTTGTGAAGGCCGGGGGCAAGGCTGAGTATGCCTTGCTGCCAGCCTTTGCCAAGGATGGCCATACCCTGTTTGCATCCGGGATGAAGATATGGGAACCTGTGGTCAGCCGTTTTCTGGATGAAAACGGGTTTCCCGCTGCTGGTAAATAGTGGGATAGTCGTTCAACTGAAAAATAAGCAATAAGCCAGATTTTCAATTGTTTTCGCGATGCCAGTTTCCTAAAGTTGCACATGCGTCAAGTTTGTGTGAATGCGATAGTGATAACTGATGAACAGGCCAACTGGATAAGTAGACAGAATAAGCATACAGCCTGAGCAGGCTACATTTAGCAAGGAAAAAGCTGGGAAAAATGGAAACTTTAGATATCGAAATTGCAAATCACGTGGCAACGGTGACACTGAACCGCCCCGACGTACGCAATGCTTTTAATGAAACTACCATTGCAGAAATCACCAGGGTTTTTCGCGATTTGGATAAGGACGGCAGCATTCGTGCTATTGTGCTGGCCGCGAATGGTCCTGCTTTTTGTGCGGGGGCAGACCTGAACTGGATGAAAAAGATGGCCGATTACACCCATGAGGAAAACCTCGCGGATGCCGGTCAACTGGCAGACATGTTGCACACCATCTATCGCTGTAGCAAACCGGTTGTTGCCAAAGTGCAAGGTGATTGTTATGCCGGTGGCATGGGTCTGGTGGCTGCCTGCGATGTGGCTGTCAGTGTGGATACGGCCCATTTTTGCCTCAGTGAAGTCAAGTTGGGCCTGATACCGGCGACGATTTCGCCGTATGTGATCAAGGCCATGGGTGAAAGTGCGGCGCGCCGGTATTTCATTACTGCCGAGCGGTTTACGGCGGCAGAGGCGCATCGCACGGGCTTTGTACATGAGCTGGCGACGGCAGAGTTGCTGGATGCCAAAGTGGCCGAGATCGTCAAGGCCCTGGTCAGCAATAGCCCGAATGCGGTCAGACAGGCCAAACGCCTGGTGCAGGATGTTGCCAGCCGGGAATTGACACCGACACTGATTGCGGCAACGGTAGAAGGTATCGCGCAGATACGGGCTTCAGATGAAGGCCGTGAAGGTGTACGCTCCTTCCTGGAGAAGCGTAAGCCGGACTGGCTGATATAGTTTTTGAAACATGGGCAGGAAAGTGGAGACTAAGCAAACATGAAAAAAAGAAGAGTCTTGTTGACCGGTCTTGCCACGTCCCTGCTTGCTGTTGCCGGTGTGACCAGTTATCGCAAATCGACTGTGGTGATTACCACTGTGGCTGAGATGCAGGCGCGTTTGACTGCCTTGAAATCGGGCACGCTGGTCAGCGTCAGCGGCTGGTCGCCACATAAGGTGTTTGTGCATCTGGCCCAAAGCATAGATTATTCGATGACCGGTTATCCGGAAATGAAGTCGCCAACTTTCCAGAACACAGCCGGTGCGGCGGCGTTTTATGCTTTTTCAGTCGCTGGTGCGATGACGCATAATTTGAGTGAACCCATACCAGGTGCACCCGCCATCGCCGAGAGCGGCGATACCAATGCTGCCATTGATATGGTGATCGCGGCGTTACAGAAATTTGAACAGTATGCAGGCGAGATCAAGCCGCATTTTGCTTATGGCAGTTTGAGCAAGGCGGAGTTTGCCAAAGCGCATGTCATGCATATAGAAAATCATTTGAAGGCGATGTCGTGTGGGCCTTGTGATTTGAAGGTGGTGGAATAATAATTTGTTGAATGTCTGGAAATAATTTGAATCAAAAAAATGACTGGGTAGCACGTAGCCTGCAGCATGTCTGGCATCCGTGCACCCAGATGCAGCATCATGAAACCGTGCCGCTGATACCTGTCAGCCATGGCCGCGGTGCATGGCTGTTTGATATGGAAGGCAAGCGTTACCTGGATGCCATCAGCTCTTGGTGGGTGAATCTGTTTGGTCATGCCAATCCACGTATCAATGCCGAATTGAAAGACCAGCTCGACAAGCTCGAACATGCAATGCTGGCCGGGTTCACCCATGCGCCTGTCATTGAACTATCAGAAAAGCTGGCCGCACTGAGCAATCATGCGCTGGGCCATTGTTTTTATGCGTCTGACGGTGCATCAGCAGTCGAGATTGCGCTGAAGATGAGTTTCCATGCATGGCGCAATGGCGGCCAGACAGACAAGCAGGAATTCATTTGCATACAGGGTAGCTACCATGGTGAAACCGTGGGCGCGCTGGCGGTGACCGATGTCAGCCTGTTCCGCGAAGCCTATGGCCCCATGTTGCAGCGTGCCCATGTGGTGGCATCGCCCGATGCGCGCCTGGCCGAAGCGGGTGAAACCGCGGCTGATGTCGCCTTGCGCGCTGCCGCCGTACTGGAAGAAAAATTGCAGGAAAGAGCAGGCAGGATTGCTGCCGTCATCATCGAGCCGCTGGTGCAATGTGCGACCGGCATGGCCATGCATGACCCGGTGTACCTGAAGCGTTTGCGCGAGCTGTGTGACCAGTATCAGGTACATCTGATCGCGGATGAAATAGCAGTAGGCTGTGGCCGTACCGGTACCTTCTTCGCCTGTGAATCGGCACAGATCTGGCCAGACTTTTTGTGCCTGTCCAAAGGCATCAGTGGTGGTTATCTGCCCTTGTCGCTGGTAATGACGACGGATACTGTGTACCAGGCTTTTTATGATGCCGATGTGCGGCGCGGCTTTTTGCATTCGCACTCTTACACCGGCAATCCGCTGGCATGTCGTGCGGCGCTGGCGACCCTGGCGATTTTTGAAGATGACAAGGTTTTGCAAAAGAACCGTGTCAAGGCTGAATTCCTGAATGCGGCTTTTGCTGATATAAAAAATGATGCACGTGTACGCCATTTCCGCCAGCAAGGCATGATCATTGCCTTTGATGCGGTGGTGGATGATGCAGAACGCGCAGCGACGTTTTCACGCCGGTTTTTCACGACGGCATTGAAACATGAATTATTAATGCGACCCATAGGTCGCACGGTCTATATGATGCCGCCCTACATCCTTGAACAGGATGAAATGAGTTTGCTGGCACGTAAGACAAGACAAGTATTTGAAGAGGTAATGGCATGACTGATGTCATCAAGAATGGAACTATAGTTGGTAATACTTCCAACAATATACGTATCGCCAGTCAGCGCCGGTCGCTGGTGCAGGGCCTGCAGCAAGAACTCGACATACTGGATCAAAAGCATTTATTGCGTCAGCGTCGTACGGTAGAAACACCGTCCGCCCCCAGCCTGCGTGCTGATGGCCGTGATTTGCTGGCGTTTTGCAGCAATGATTACCTGGGCCTGGCTGCACATCCCAAGCTGGCAGAGGCCTTGCAGGAAGGTGCATCCCTGTATGGCGTGGGTAGTGGTGCTTCGCACCTGATCAGCGGCCATAGCCGTGCCCATGCCGTGCTGGAAGAACGCCTGGCAGAATTTGTGTCACCGTATATTGAGAACGCACGCGCCCTTTATTTCTGCACTGGCTATATGGCCAACCTGGCTGTCATTACGGCGCTGGCCATCAACAAGGATACGACGGTATTTTCTGAAGCATTGAATCATGCATCCCTGATCGATGGTGCGCGTTTATCACGTGCTGCGGTGCAGGTGTTCCCGCATCGTGATTACACTGCGCTGGAACGCATGCTGCAACAATGCAAGACCAAGCACAGAGTGGTGGTTACCGACAGTGTGTTCAGCATGGACGGCAATATCGCTGAACTGGCGCCGCTGCTGGCAATCTGCGAACAGTATGATGCCTGGCTCATCGTTGATGATGCACATGGCTTTGGCGTGCTGGGTGAACATGGCCGTGGTGTGCTCGAACATTTGCAGATCAGCTCGCCCAATCTGGTGTACATGGGTACGCTGGGCAAGGCTGCTGGTGTGGGTGGTGCTTTTGTTGCCGCCCACTCCACCGTCATTGAATGGCTGGTGCAGCGGGCCCGTGCCTATATCTATACCACGGCGGCGGCACCGGCTCTGGCGCATGCGCTGCTGACCAGTATCGACATCATCTCGGGTGAAGAAGGCCAGCAAAGACGTGCCCATTTGCAAAAACTGATAGCCCTGTTCCGCAATGGCCTGCACCTGCAAGTCTGGCAGGGCATGCCTTCTGATACCGCGATACAGCCGGTCGTCATTGGTAACAATGCCGACATGTTAAGAGTAGCCGGCAATCTGATGGACCAGGGCCTGTGGGTAGGCGCAATACGTCCGCCTACCGTACCGGTAGGAACAGCGCGTTTGCGTGCGACCTTGTCGGCCGCGCATACCGAAGTACAGGTATTGCAACTGGTGCAAGCGATCAATCGTCTAGACCAGATGAGTTATGTCGCCCAATGCTTTGCAGAGGTCGCCTGATGTCTGACCAAAAGCATCATCAGCAGCAGCATCGTCGTCTGTTCGTGACCGGCACCGATACAGAGATCGGCAAGACCCTGGTCAGCGCCGCCCTGTTACATGCGATGCAGGCTCAGGGATTGCGCGCCGTGGGCATGAAACCGGTTGCTGCCGGTGCCAGCCTGCAGGATGGTGTCTGGCATAACGAAGATGTGGATAGCCTGATGGCGGCAAGCAATGTCCTTGCGCCGCAGGAACTGGTTTGTCCTTACCTGATGCAGGCACCTGCTGCGCCGCATATCGTGGCAGAGTTGGAAAAAGTGGATATTACCCTGCCGCACATACTGCATTGCTATCAGCAATTGTGTGCGCAGGCAGATGCTGTTGTGGTCGAAGGAGTAGGTGGTTTTTGTGTGCCGCTGAATGATGACGTAACGACCGCCGACCTGGCACAGGCGCTGGACCTGCCCGTCATTCTGGTCGTGGGCATGCGCCTGGGCTGTATCAACCATGCCCTGCTTACCGCAGAGGCCATCAGGGCACGTGGCCTGACGCTATGCGGCTGGGTTGCCAATACCGTTGATCCATCCATGCTGTACCTCGATGAAAATATTGATGCCCTGCGTACGCGTCTTGCTGCGCCTTTGCTTGGGCAGATTCCCCGTTTGAACGTTCCGGACCATGAGAAAGCGCAAAGCGCCGCCTCATATCTGGATTTGAGTGTATTGAAGTAAAAGGAAACAAAGATGCAAGCTACTGATACGACTTTGCAAGCCGTGCAATTCCAGCCTCCGGTCAAGAAAATCGAGGCTGAAACCTGGCCCGTGGATGAAGTGCTGGCCCTGTTTGATTTGCCCTTCAATGACCTGATGTTCAAGGCGCAGACAGCGCACCGCGCCAACTTCCCGGATGGCGATGTGGAACTGGCGACACTTTTGTCCATCAAGACTGGTGGCTGCGAAGAAGATTGCAGTTATTGCCCGCAGGCGGCACGCTATGACACCGGTGTCGAAGCCAAGAAGATGCTGGATGTGCGTGAAGTGCTGGATGCTGCCAAAGCCGCCCGCGAAAACGGCGCAACCCGTTTCTGTATGGGGGCCGCCTGGCGTTCACCCAAAGACCGCGACATGGAAAAAGTGGAAACCATGGTGCGTGAAGTCAAGGCCATGGGCCTGGAAACCTGCGCGACGCTGGGCATGCTGAAAGAAGAGCAGGCACAGCGTTTGAAAGATGCCGGTCTCGATTATTACAACCACAATCTTGACACGGCCCCCGAGTTTTACAGCAACGTCATTTCTACCCGCGATTACCAGGACAGGCTCGATACCCTGGGCCATGTACGCAGCGCCGGTTTGAAAGTCTGTTGTGGCGGCATCGTTGGCATGGGTGAATCACGTCGCCAGCGCGCTGGCCTGATCGCGCAACTGGCGAACCTGAATCCCTATCCTGAATCGGTACCGGTCAATCATCTGGTCCAGGTGGAAGGCACGCCTTTGCATGGACTTGATCCACTTGACCCGCTGGAATTTGTGCGCACCATCGCCGTCGCCCGCATCACCATGCCAAAGGCACGGGTACGTTTGTCTGCCGGTCGTCGTCAGATGGGTGAAGCCGTGCAGGCCATGTGCTTCCTGGCGGGTGCGAATTCGATTTTCTACGGTGATAAATTGCTGACTACGGCCAACCCGGAAGCGCAGGATGACCGTGTTCTGCTCGATAAACTGGGCTTGAAAACGCGCGGCAAGGTCGAGGCGAAGACTGGTAGTTGTGGTTGATTAAAACCGTAAACCTTTAGCACAGAGGTCACAGAGAAAAAACTGAGACACAGAGGAAGGCAAGTATTTGTTTGAGTTGTTATTTGCCATTTCTTTGATAGCTGCATATTGTAATCAAACAATCCGCCCAAAAGGTTAGAGACATGTTTACTAAAATTCTTATCGCCAACCGTGGTGAAATTGCTTGCCGTGTTGCTGCTACCGCACGCCGCATGGGCATTAAAACTGTCGCTGTGTATTCCGAGGCTGACGCCAATGCCAAGCATGTGGCTGTCTGCGATGAAGCCGTGCTGATCGGCCCGGCTGCTGCCAAGGAAAGTTATCTGCGTGCTGACAAGATCATCGCAGTCGCCTTGGCGACTGGTGCACAGGCTATACATCCTGGCTATGGCTTCCTGTCAGAAAACAGCGAATTTGCCGAAGCCTGCGCCAAAAATGGCATCGCCTTTATCGGTCCGCCCGCATCGGCTATCGAAGCCATGGGCAGCAAATCGGCAGCCAAATCATTGATGGAAAAAGCCAATGTGCCACTGGTGCCTGGCTACCATGGTGATAATCAGGATGCTGATTTTCTGCATACCGAAGCTGATCGTATCGGTTATCCGGTGTTGCTGAAAGCCAGTGCCGGCGGCGGTGGCAAGGGTATGCGCGTGATTGAGAAATCAGCTGATTTCAAGGACGCTCTGGCATCCTGCAAGCGCGAAGCCATCAATTCTTTCGGTGACGATAAAGTGCTGGCAGAAAAATATCTGCAAAGACCGCGCCATATAGAAATCCAGGTGTTTGCGGATACCCATGGCAATTGCGTGTATCTGTTTGAACGCGATTGTTCGGTACAGCGCCGCCATCAAAAAGTGCTGGAAGAAGCACCAGCACCCGGCATGACGGCAGAACGCCGCGCTGCCATGGGCGATGCTGCCGTGGCTGCCGCAAAAGCGGTGGGTTATGTCGGTGCCGGTACGGTGGAATTTATCGCCAACCAGGATGGGTCTTTCTATTTTATGGAAATGAATACCCGCCTGCAAGTTGAACATCCGGTGACAGAAATGATCACCGGTACTGATCTGGTGGAATGGCAATTGCGTGTTGCTGCCGGCGAAAAACTGCCTTTGCAACAGAGCGAATTAAAGATCCATGGTCACGCCATAGAAGCGCGCGTGTATGCAGAAAATCCGGAAAAAGGTTTCCTGCCATCGATAGGAACATTGCGTCATGCACGCACCCCTGTTGCGGTGAATTTTGAACTCGGTGGTGCGACTGATCCGGCTGCTTTCCGTATCGATAGTGGTGTGCGTGAAGGCGATACGATTTCGCCTTTCTATGACCCCATGATCGCCAAGATGATCGTCTGGGGCAAGGACAGGAAAGAAGCACTGGCGCGCATGGCGCAGGCGCTGGCGCAATACCAGATCGTCGGCCTGAACAGTAATATCGCTTTTCTTTCGCGTCTGGTCACCAGCACGGCTTTTTCTGGCGCTGACCTTGATACGGGTTTGATAGAACGCAATCAGGCAGAACTGTTTCCTGCACCGGTAGCAGCGAGTCTGACGACACTGGCGCTGGCGGCCGTGTCCCTGCTGAATTCAGAAAAATCCTCAAGTAACAACAGCAATGACCCGTGGCAATCCAGCCATGGCTGGCGCATGAATAGCCTGCTGCAACGTAGCCTGCAATTCACCGAAGAAGAACAGTCGCATGAAGTGCAGGTGACTTATCTGGCTGATGGCTGGCAAGTGCAGCTTGGTGATGCCGTCGCACATGTCAGCCTGGCGCTGGCCGATGAGAATGATATTGTCATCAAGATTGCAGACCAGACTGTGGCTGCCACCGTGGTGCGTGACGGCGAACACTTCCATGTCTTTAGCCAGGGCAGGCATACAGACCTGCATTACATTGATGCACTGGCACATGCAGGCGAAGCCGAGGCTGAAACTGGCCGCTTGACGGCTCCCATGCCAGGCAAGATCGTTGCTGTACTCGTCAACAAGTCGCAGGAAGTGAAGAAGGGCGATGCCCTGCTGATCATGGAAGCCATGAAAATGGAACACACGATTTCTGCACCGCATGATGGTGTGATTGATGAAGTCTTGTACGCGATCGGTGATCAGGTAACCGAAGGGGCGCAGTTGCTGGCGTTTCAGCAGTAAATTTTCCAGCAGTAAGCTTGCCTGAAGCTTGAACCGTAAAGCCAGCACTGTTGTGCTGGCTTTATTCTTTAAATATCCGGTTTTTGCCTTACCCTGCAAGGGGAGGGCGGCGATGGGAATTGGGGATGAGTTCTAATTAAATAAGTGTTTGATTGCCGGAAACCCATCCCCACCCCAACCCTCCCCTTGAAGGGGAGGGAGTAAAAAAAACGATATTTTTTGCGAATGAAACAGATATAGCAAGAAATGGGCGGGCTGTGTTACTTGCGCAAAGCGATTGGCTAGACATAATGTCTGGTCCAGGATGGATATGTAAATGAATTAGCGCAAGGGAGTAAAATCTGTCCTCAGGATCTTCCTCAAATTTTGACTAACCAGTTGACCTCAACATGACCGCACTCTCCATCAACATCAACAAAATCGCCCTGCTGCGCAATTCGCGTGGTCGTAATTATCCGGACGTACAGGCTTTTGCTGCCCGCTGCCTGGATCTGGGGGCGCAGGGCATTACCCTGCACCCGCGCCAGGATCAGAGACATGCGCGCTATTCGGATGTGGAAACTCTGGGTGCGCTGTGTCAGGCGCGAGGTGTGGAATTGAATGTCGAAGGATATCCTGCCCCGGAATTTCTGGAGGTCGTCAAACGCTACCGTCCTGCGCAATGCACGCTGGTGCCGGATGCGCCAGATCAGCTGACCTCAGACCATGGCTGGGATTTGCGCAAGGATGCTGATTTTTTGCGCCCGGTGCTGGCCGAACTCAAGGCCTTGGGCATACGCAGCAGCCTGTTTGTTGATTATGACAACATGGACCTGTACCTGGCCAAAGAACTGGGTGCGGATCGTGTCGAGTTATATACCGAACCGTATGCAGAACATTTTGGTACGGCTCATGGCGAAGCAATTTTCCAGGGCTTTGTGGCTGCCGCCAAACGTGCGCAGGATGCGGGCCTGGGCGTGAATGCCGGGCATGACCTGAACCTTGATAACCTGGCCAGATTCCTGTCCATACCAGGCATACTGGAAGTATCCATAGGCCATGCGGTCATCGTCGAATGCATAGAGTCAGGTATGCAAGAGGTATTGAGTCGTTATGCAGCAATCTGTCGTTCGTACTAATTGTTATGCATTCTGCAAGAAAAAATGAAAAGCAAAAAAATGTGAAATTTTTCCTTGAATGCTGCAAATAATTGATCTACATTGAAGTCGCAGCGGCCACAACGTGGCTGTTGGTGATGTGTCCCCCGATGCTTTTGTTGTTGGCAACATAGACTATCTTGCAGTAAAAACCGTACAAACAGCAATGTTTGTACAAAGGCAAACCATTCGAAAGAATGGGACGCAAAACTAGAGGGCCCTCGCAAAATACCGCAGGGCAGCCAGATGCCGTAATCCGCACATGCGGTTTTTCGTTAAGAGGCAGGTCGCTCATGAACAGTCATTCTATGGCGCTTTCCGGCGCTTCCAAAAAAGTCCTTATTGGTGTTTTTGGATTGTCAGATTACGAACTGCGTCTGGTTCGTAGTGTACTCAGTTTAACCATGGCAAGTGGCCGCAGGCATTCATATGCCCTGTTTGATGCGACGCATACTGCTGATCCGGATATCGTCATTCTTGACCCTGACAATATGCAGGCAAGAGCTGCTTTGCAGACCTTGATCGAGTCTCGCAACATCCCTGAACCTGCTACCGTATTTATCTCTAATGCCGGGCAGACCACGCCTGGCAAACACCATTTGCTGCATCCACTGGTTCCGACCAAAATGCTGGCACTGCTGGATCAGGTCGCTGATGAGCTGGACCGCGTCATGCCAGGCGCAGCGGCAGTAGCGACCGATGCAGCTAGCACTTCCTCTTCTGTGGTACAGCCGCTGATGCAAAGAACTGCACCGGCTTCAGTATTACAGACCGGCCACCGGGCCCTGATCATCGATGACAGCCCGACAGCCAGAATCAAAATTGACCTCGAACTGCGTGCCATGAAGATCGCTTCTGACTGCGCAGAGACGGGTGAACAGGCTTTGCAGATGCTGGAGAAAAAGGCTTACGACATCATTTTCCTGGATATCGTCATGCCAGGTGCAGATGGCTATGAAATCTGCAAAATCATCCGTCGTCATCCTCAAACCAAACGTACGCCGGTCGTCATGCTGACCAGTAAATCTTCTCCTTTTGACCGCATACGCGGTTCATTGTCAGGTTGCAGCAGCTACCTGACCAAACCGGTGGAACACCTGAAGTTTCGCGCTGTGGTGGAGAAGAGTTTAACTGCCGGTGACCTTCCTTTTGCGATGGAAAAAGCCTCTGGCCTGGCCATGGGTACCTGAAGCAATTCCTGTTCAAAAATTTTGTTTCAAAGTACCGTTCATCCGAACGGTACTGGCAATGTGACCACCTATCTCAGGAGCAAATCATGAAAAAAGCCCTAGTCGTCGACGATTCCATGGCTGAACTGGCCAATATCAAAACCATACTGTCCGATGCCGGTTATCTGGTCGTGACTGCGTCCAGCGGCAAGGAAACGCTGGAAAAAGCCAAGGCAGAAAAACCATCCATCATTTTCCTCGACATCGTCATGCCGGAAATGGATGGCTACGAAGCCTGTCGCAACCTGAGCCAGGACCCGTCCACCAAAGACATACCGATTGTTTTTGTCAGCAGCAAATCGCAAAAAGCTGACCGCATCTGGGGCCAGTTGCAAGGCGCAAAAGGCTATGTTGCCAAACCCTATACCGCTGACCAGATCATCGATCAGCTCAAGATCGCTGCCTGAACTTTTTGAAGAGACGCATCATGAGCGCACTTTCCACCAGCAGCAACGGACCAGTCAAAGAATGGCTGCCACCCAGTATGGCCTTGCAGCGTTTTGCCCCACCAGGTGACTTGCTGTGGAACGATGCTGCACCAGTGGTGGAAAGAAAGCGCTATGGCTATCGCCTGGCGTCTCTGAACCTGCTGGTCCGGGCAGAGGTCGGCAGTGAAGTGATACGGGCGCAGGCCCTGGCCCCCTTGCCTGGTGCCGCGACCTATTTGCTGGGTCTGATCAATCTGCGTGGCAATCTGGTGCCTGTCTTTGATCTGGGTCTGGTATTGGGCGGCCGCAGGTCAGACATTACGCCGAATAAATTGTTCCTCATACTGGATAAAGGTGACAACGCCGTCGGTATGGTGATCGATAGCTATCCGCAGCCTTTGGTGGGCTTGCGCAGCATCGCTCAGTTGCCGCAACTGCCAGCCACGCTGGAGGCACATGTGCCTGCAGCCTACATGCTGGATGAACGGGTCTGGCTGGATTTTAATCACGAAAGTTTTTTCGACAAACTCAGCCGCAGCAAGTAAGAACAAGTAAGAACAAGTAAGAACAAGTAAGCACAGATCAGAACAGCAATACAGGCAAGCCCGCCTGTTCTTTGTTGATGTATTTTTCGTGGAGAGCAAAATGAAATTACGTACTCCGAATATCGGTATCCGGCTTGGTCTGGGTTTTACTGCCGTGTTGTTATTGCTGGCAGTCACCGCCTGGCTGGCGACATCTAATCTGAAAACCATCAATGACGGTACCCACCGTATTGTGGACGGCAGCTACCCTAAAGTGGTGCTGGCGTACAAGATGCTGGGCAATGTCAATGCCAATGCGCGTTCCATGCGTAACATGCTGCTGTTGAATGACCAGGCAGCGGTTGAGAAAGAACAGCAATTGATTTTGTCACGCAGGCAGAATCAAGAAGCAAATATCGCTGGCTTTGAAAAACTGATCGTCAGCGAAGAAGAAAAAGGTATCTTCCAGACCGCGACGGATGCACGTAACAAATACGGCGCTTCACAAAAAGAATTCTTGCGCCTGACGACTGAAGGCAAGAAGGCCGAAGCCACCACCTGGCTGCTGGGTAATCTGCAGGCCGATCAGGAAAAATGGTTTTCTTCCATGGATAGCCTTATCGATTACCAAACCAGGCTGGTGAACAGTGATGGTGCGGCGGCGGATACAACCTACCTGAACGCCAAGAACGTGTTGTTCCTGGTTGCGGTCTTGTCCATCTTGCTGGCTGCCGGTGTGGCGTACTGGATGACGCGCAGCATTACTCGTCCGGTATCGCATCTGGTAGCGGTTATGCAGAAACTGACACAGGGTGATGCAAACGTCAGGGCGCGCAGCAATCATCCGGACGAAATCGGCAAGCTTTCACGCCAGTTCGACAAGATGGTGGATGAACGTGAAGCCAGTCGCAAGACAATTGAAGAAGAAAATGAAAAACTTAATGAATCCGTTCTGGTGCTGTTGCAGGCAGTGGCGCAACTCGCCAGTAAAGATCTGACTGTAAAGGTGCCGGTATCTGCCGATGTGACTGGTGCGGTATCTGATGCGCTGAACATGCTGACCAGTGAAACCGCGAAAGTGCTGCGCGACGTGAGTAATATTTCTGCCGACGTGACGGAAGCGACGATGAAAGTGAAGGCCCAGTCCGATAACGTGATGGCGGCAGCGGCAGAAGAACGGCTGGAAGTGGAACACACCACCCTGTCCCTGTCGACCGCTTCCGAAGAAATGCGCAATATTGCTGATCTGGCACAGACCTGCAACCGCGCAGCGGACAATGCGATACGTTCCACCCAACTGGCGATGGATACGGTAACCAGCACCGTGGGTGGTATTAACAGCACCCGTGAAATCATACGTGAAACAGAAAAACGGATTAAACGCCTGGGTGAACGTTCACAAGAAATTTCCGGCGTGGTCGGCCTGATCAATGCGATTGCAGAACGTACCCACATCCTGGCCCTGAACGCGAGTATGCATGCGGCATCTGCCGGTGAAGCAGGTCGCGGTTTTGCGGTGGTTGCGGATGAGGTGCAAAGGCTGGCAGAAAATGCGCGTCAGGCAACGCTGCAGATTTCTGGTCTGGTCAACAATATTCAGCTGGAAACATCCGATACGGTCAACACCATGAACTCTGCCATTGCCCAGGTGGTGGAAGGTAGCCGTCTGGCAGAACAGGCTGGTCTGCAAATGCAGGCAACCCAAAACGCCACTACCGAACTGGTGCAGTCGGTACAGCAGATTGCCGTCAAATCTCATGGCCAGGCCAAGGCCAGCCAGGATTTGCTTGATCGTGCGATACAGATCAAGAAAACCAATCAGGAAACCAGTCTGCAACTGGATGAACAGTCAGCCCAAACCACCAATCTGGTGGAATACGCAAGGATGCTGTTGTCCACGGTGCGCGTGTTCAAACTGGCCGCCTGATATAGGGTTGCCAAGGGTACAAAGGGTAAAAAGGGTACAAAGAGGGTCGGCTTGCCGGCGGCATGGTTTGCTGCCGGATTTTTTCTTCCCTTCCTCTTCTTCTATTTTCGTCATTTCCACCATTACTCGTCTGAGGCATCATGGAACAGCTAGAAACCCATTCGGCAGATTTCAGTCATGTCGTCCTCGGTGCGCTGGACGAGGTATTCAAGCTTATGGAGACCGATGCTACCCATTCGGTTAACGTGGCCGATGTAAGCAATGTACTGTCTTGCTATATCGAACAGTTACGGCGCATACGTGCCGCAGCCAGTGCTGCCGATATGCCGGGCCTGCATTGGGTGTGCGCGCTGATAGAACGTAATCTGATCAATCTGCATAACCAGAACCGCCTGCTCAGTGATGAAGAATATTTTTTACTGAGTGAATGGCCAGACCTGCTGGCCAGCCATGCATTGAATCATGGCGACCGCAACATAGAAACCCTGATCGCCCATCTGTCCACTGCCAGCTGGCCCCTGCCATTGAACCAGGTTGATTCCTGCGAATTGCGTCAGCTATTGTGCACCGACCCGCTCACCTCTGATGAGGAAATTGATGAACCTCCACCTCTGTTTCTGGTTGCTACAGGCGACCTGCTGATGGATTCCACTCTCGATGGTGCCTCTTACACGAGCGCCAGCTATAGCATGCTGCTGCCTGCGCCACTGTCTTTGTCGCTGCCTGTGCCCCACAATGAACAGGATTTCAGTCTGGCGGAAGCCGTACTGCAATCACTGCAGGGCGAGCCATTAGCTGATCCGCCCGAACTTTCCATGCCTGGCCTGCATGACGCGCTGGATGCCCTCATCATGAGCCTGACAGCCGATGAACACTTTGCCCAAGGCGGTGAGCATGATGCCCTTACCCTGCAAGCCTATGCAGCACAGTTGCTGGTATTTTCCAGTTGCGCATCCGCTCCGGCGATGGAAGCGATTGCCGATGCCTGCCATGCATTTGCCGGTGTAGTGACGCAAAGATCAGCAGTAGCACGTCCTGTGAATGAATCCGAACTGCGATTGCTGAACCGCTTCCCGCTATTGCTGATGGATGGCATTACCGACCCGGCTAATCCGGATCTGACCGCTAACATGCTGGATGTTATCTATGATGCGGCATGGATGGGCGAGCATGAATCAGTCGCAGGGTCTGACACTGATGCATCCCGGGTAGCAGCGGAAATACAGGTGCAGGCAGACGTAACAATGTCTTCGGACGCACCCGCGCCTGTTTCTGTACTTGTTTCTACTGCGGAACAGGAAATCAGCAGCGACATGCTGACATTGTTTGCCAAAGAATTCAGCCTCATGGCCGACATGCTGACGGAAGACCTGAATGCCGTGCAGGCATTGGATGCCTCCAGCGCAGAAACAACGCAAGCCCTGCAAAATTACGGCGATGCCCTGTCGCGTATAGGTGCCACTGCAGAATCCGTGGGCCTGACCGCGTTACAGCAGGTATTGAACATCCTGGCACAGCAATTGTCTGCACTGAATGCAAAACCCGATGAACACCAGCATGCGCTGCTGACGACTTTGCCAGCAAGGCTGCTCGCTTACCTCGAAAATCCGCTAGCAGAAGTGCCGGCACTGGAATTGATGGAACTGGTCATGGATCCTTCCTGGCCAGCGGATGCCGTGCAATGGGATGACAGCCTGTTTGCCCGCCTCATCGACGTCAGGGTGCTGGAAGCGAGTCAGCAGGAAGACAGCGCGCCAAGCATCATCAGTGCGGCTGATGTATCCATACAATTGCCGAATGACCTGAACACGGAACTATTCGACGGCCTGTTGCAGGAACTGCCTGTCCAGGTTGCCAGTTTCACCTCCGCCATAGAAAAACTGGCCAGTGGCACAGGCAAAATGCAGGACGTGGAACAGGCCAAGCGGGCTGCCCACACACTGAAAGGCGCGGCCAATACGGTAGGCATTGCCGGTATCGCCAATCTGACCCATCATCTGGAAGATTTGCTGATCGTACTGAGCAATCAGCAAAGCTTGCCTGACAGGGCCTTGTCCGAAGTATTGACCGAAGCGGGCGATTGCCTGGAAGCCATGGGCGAAGCAGTTATGGATGCAGGCCCGGCACCGGCCCAGGCACAGGAAGTCTTGCAGCAAGTCTGTGATTGTGTGCGCATGATGCAGAGTGATGATCATGTTGTCCAGCGTGTTGCAGAACATACCATGCCGGAAGAAAGCCAGGACATATCTGCTGTTATATCGGTTGCGCAATCCGAAGGCGTGGTGCTAGATCTGGTCGAGCCTGGCTCGCATGCTGCCGAACCGATGTTGCGCGTACCAGCCAAAGTCGTCGATGAATTATTGCGCCTGGCTGGTGAAAACGTCATTTCGAATGCGCAAATCCAGGAACAACTGAAACAGACACAAAAACAATCCAAAGCCATACAGAAACAGGACATCCTGTTCCAGAAACTGATCGCCGATCTGGAAAACCTGGTCGACGTGCGCGGCATGAGCAGCCCGCAGAAAATCGCCAGCACCAACTCTAACACCAGCATGACAGATGGTGACTTTGACCCGCTGGAGTTCGAACGCTATAGCGAACTGCACACCATCACTGCCCAGCTGGTAGAGGCGCGCACCGATGCCTTCGAAATGTCGAATCACATCGATGAACAATTGCATTCACTGGCCGAATTGCTGGAAGTGCAACGTCGCCTGCAAATGGAAAACCAGCATGCCGTGATACGTACGCGCCTGGTACCGGTGACGACCGTGGTGTCACGCCTGCAACGCAGCGTGCGTCAGACCTGCCGTCTGCTGGACAAACAGGTCAACCTGACGATACTCGGCGCGAATACCAATATCGACAGCAATATGCTGAATGACCTGACTGATCCGCTCATGCACATCTTGCGCAATGCGGTGGATCACGGCATGGAAGCAATTTCTGTCAGGCTGGAGCAAAAGAAAGCCGTCGCCGGACTGATAGAACTGAGCTTTGCCCGTGAAGGTAATTCCATCGTCGTGCGCTGTCGTGACGATGGTGCCGGCCTGGATTATGCCGCCATACGTCGTACTGCCCTGAAGAGAAAACTCATCAGTGCCGACCGCGTCCTGTCGGATGAAGAACTGGCAAGGCTGATCCTGATGCCCGGTTTTTCTACCAGGGATGCCAGCACGCAAACGTCTGGTCGCGGCATAGGCATGGACATGGTGCATTCCCGCATACTGGAAATGAAAGGCTCGCTGAACCTGCGTTCGGTTGCTGGCCAGGGTCTGGTGGTGGAATTGCGTCTGCCAGCCAGTCTGTTGTCGGAACATACCCTGATGGCCAGAGTGGGTGGCAACATGATGGCAATTTCCAGCCGCCGCATCCTTGACATCCATTACATCACTGACGCGCAAATCGACATGATTGCAGATCAACCCGTGTATCGGGTTGGTGACACCGTGCATCAATTGCTGAAGCTCGACAAGCTGCTGGGCATGCAAGGTCTGAGCCGTGATGTGCAGGCACATGGCTATCCGGTCTTGCTGATCAGTACCGATACTGGTGCCACCTGCGCCATACAGGTACAGGAACTGGTTGATGGCCGTGAAGTCGTGGTCAAGAAATTTGGTCGCTATGTACCTAAAATCCAGGGCACTATCGGTGCCGTTATCCTGGGTGACGGCAGTGTTGCACCAGTGATTGATCTGCCTGAATTGCTGCGTGCCAGCATGCAGCAAGACATGCGTGCAGACGATGAGCAGGCAGGTTTGCCGGTACACAACGAAACGCAGACCATGCATGTGAGGACCGCACTGGTGGTCGATGATTCCCTTTCCGCCCGTCGTGCCAGCGCACAGATCATGCGTGATGCCGGTTATGAAGTGCGTACCGCGATTGATGGACTGGAAGCCGTTGCCCTGATCGATGAAGCCTTGCCTGACGTGATACTGGTGGACATGGAAATGCCGCGCATGAATGGGCTGGAATTGACCAGCCATGTGCGTGCCCGTAAATTGAAAAAACACATTCCCATTATCATGATCACTTCACGTTCCACCCAAAAACACCGCCAGCAGGGCGATGCCGCCGGTGTCGATGCCTATCTGGTCAAACCATTCAGCGAAGATGCACTGCTCCAGCATATTAATCGTCTGACCAATCGTCTGACTGATCATTCGACAGGGGTATGAACATGGGCGCGATGATGCCGGGCATGAGACAGGAAACCAGAAACCGTATCCTGCTGCGTATTGAAGGTTTGAAACTGATGTTGCCGCAAGGTGATATCTGCGCAGTGGAATCCGTGGTTGACATGGATATGCAGGACCCGCCAGCCCATGCACTGGGTCGCATTGCCTACCTTGGGCAACGCTGGCCGGTAGTCTGTATTGATGGCGAATTCCGCGTGCTGGATAACTTGCCGCTGGCACGTCGTGCCTGTGTCATGCTGGCCACCGGCAGTGGTTTTCTTGGGTTGCTGTGCGATGACGTACGGGTTTTGAATCAGCTTGATATCGCGGATTATTCCCTGCCCATGGCGATGCGCTGCAATGACACACCGGTACAGGCACTGATGCCATTTGAGTCGGGCCTGGCCTGTATTACCGATGCCGGACGTTTATTGCAGTTCGGTGCGCTGGCTTTGGCACTTGCTCAACAGAAGCAGGAGGGGTAGTCATGTCAATCGCTACTGCCTGGCTGCTGGATGTGGGAGATGGCAAACGCGTCGCCATCGGTCAGCGTGAACTGATACAGATTATTGATGCCCCTGACAGTTTTGAAGTACCGCTAGCGCCCAGTCATATGCGCGAGGTGATCTTCTGGCAAAAACGGGTGGTGCCGGTCATGCAACTGCCGTTGCGCCTGGGTGGGCGGGCTTGCACAGGCAATATCCTGGCCCTGGTTGCTTTTCATGATCAGCTCAGCAATACCGCCGGCCTGGGAGCTATCCACCTGTCGGCACCGCCGGTGCGTGTACTGGTTGATGACAGTCAGGCCAGCGATATCGAAGACGAACATCCGGCCTGGCAGGAAATGGCGATTTCCTGCTTTGATCAGCAGGGCAGCCGCATACCGGTATTACACCTGAGCCGTATCTTTGCTGGTGAGGACCAGACCGTGGCAAATGTCGTTGACCCTGGCGTAAATATGCGTGCCTGAACTGTTCGGTAATGCCCGGTCAGTGTACCTCGACATGGACTTCATCCATATTGGTCGCGGCGTACCTTCCCCTGGACCGCAATGTCCAGTCACCCGTCTTCATGCAAGTGCAGGTAAAATGTGGCTTATACATATCCAGACTGAACTGGTACTTTGAACCCATAGCGGTTCATACAGTTAACAGTCCTTACTTTGGACAGCTCACATGAACACCTCATTGCCGCAGCAAGTCAAAATTGTTGAAGTCGGACCACGTGATGGTTTGCAAAATGAAAAAGAAAGCATACCTGCCGACGTCAAGATCGAACTGGTTAATCGCCTTACCGCAGCCGGTTTTGTGAATATAGAAGCAGCCTCTTTTGTATCGCCAAAATGGGTGCCGCAAATGGCGACTTCAGCAGAAGTCATGGCTGGTATTACGCGCAAGCCCGGGGTTGTCTATTCTGTGCTGACACCGAATATGAAGGGCTTTGAAGCGGCGCTGGCAGCCGGTGCCGATGAAGTGGTGATTTTCAGTTCGGCTTCTGAAGCCTTTGCGCAAAAAAATATCAATTGCTCGATTGCCGAATCGATAGAACGTTTCCGTGATGTGGCGCAGGCAGCAAAACAGCACAAGCTGCGCCTGCGTGGCAGCATCAGTTGTTCTTTCGGTTGCCCATATCAGGGGGAAGTTGCCGTAGACAGCGTGTCTGATGTGGTCAAACGCATGCGCGATCTGGGGTGCGATGAAATCGATATTGCCGACACCATCGGTGTGGGCACGGCCTGGCAGGTGCAGACTGTCATGCAGCGCGTGGCCCAAGATTTTCCTGTCGCAGCCTTGTCCGGTCATTTCCATGATACCTATGGCCAGGCACTGGCAAATATCTATGCCAGCCTGGAAGTCGGTATCTCGATTTTCCATTCATCTGTTGCCGGCCTGGGTGGCTGTCCGTATGCCAAAGGGGCGACCGGCAATGTGTCTACCGAAGATGTCCTGTTCCTCATGCAGGGGCTGGGGATACATACGGGCATCGATTTGAATGCCGTGGTTGACGCCGGGCAATTCATTTCTGCACACCTGGGGCGCAAGGCAGTCAGCCGGGCCGGTAATGCTCTGGCGGCGAAACGCCTGGGTTGACCTGCTAGAACTCATCCCTATTTATGAAATGAGTTCTACATACATGGCATGACCATGGCGGCAAGCCGCGCTTGTTCAGGGTGACACTTCTACCCCGCGCCAGAAGGCGATGAAACCGACTATTTCTTTGGCCGCATCCTTGGGCGTGGGATAAGTCCAGGCGGCATCAGTATTGGCCTGCCCGTTGACGACGATGTCGTAGTAACTGGCGGTACCTTTCCAGCCGCAGACTGTGTGTTTTTCGCTTTCGCGCAAATATTCCTGATGCACGCTGGTCATCGGAAAATAAGTATTGCCTTCAACCTTGACGACCTCGGCATCAGTGGCCTGGGCGATGATCGTGTCTTTCCATTTTGCTGTGGGCATAAGAATTACTCCTCAGGATCTTGCTGTGACCGGGCCAGGCGCAAGCCAGCCAGTTGCCAGCGCGCCGTTGCCGGGAAAAAATTGCGATAAGTGTTGCGGCTATGCCCGGCAGGGGTGAAGGCAGATGCACCGCGCAAGACATATTGATTGACCATGAATTTGCCATTGTATTCGCCGACGGCACCGGTCGCTGGCACAAAGCCGGGGTAGGGGCTGTAACTGCTGCTGGTCCATTGCCAGCAAGAATCAAATAGCTGGCTCAACTGACCTTCTGTTTCATGCTGGCTGGCTGCGTATTCCCATTCGGCTTCGGTCGGCAAGCGCGCATCGGCCCAGACTGCATAGGCACTGGCTTCAAAATAAGACAGATGGCTGACAGGCTGTTGTAATTTCAGGGCTTGCAGGCCATGCAGGGTAAATTCCTGCCAGCCCTGTGGATCTGGACGCCAATACAGTGGATGCTGCAAGTCATGCTGACGCACCCAGTCCCAGCCCTCGGCCAGCCATAGTGTCGGCTTGCGGTAACCGCCATCATCTATAAAGGCCAGGTATTCGGCATTGCTGATGAGGCGTGTGGCGAGTTGAAAGGGCTCCAGGAACTGGCGGTGGCGCGGGCTTTCATTGTCAAAACAAAAGTCTTTACCCAGGTGGCCTATCTCACACAGGCTGGCATCATACTGTTGCCAGGCGAGCGCCGCACATGTTGTCGCCAAAGGATGCAGATCGGCGGGGCTGGCAGGGTTGGCAGGACTGACATATAGGGCTGGATAAAGTGGATTACAGGACAGCAGGTGCTTGATATCTGTCAGCATCAATTCCTGGTGTTGCTGTTCATGTTGCAGGCCCAGTTCCAGCAATTGAAAAAAATACGGATCTTTGACGCTGTCGCAACATCGCCGTATGCGTGCATCGACCTGCTGCCGGTAAGCCAATACGGTATCCAGTGCTGGCCGGGTCAGCAAGCCGCGCTGCGGGCGTGGATGTTTGTCGCCTACGCCGTTGTAATAAGAATTGAACAGGACACGAAAATCCTGGTGAAAAGGCTGGAAATGTTCTTCGAACTGTTCCAGGATAAAGGTTTCAAAAAACCAGGTGGTATGTGCCAGATGCCATTTGATGGGGCTGGCATCGGGCATGGACTGGGCCATGCAATCTTCTGCCGACAGAGGGGCTGCAATCGCTACCGAGCGTTGACGTACCTGTTGCCAGCGATTAATGATGTCCGCATATTGCATGCGATGATTCTCCTGGTCTGGCTCAGGCAGCTTTGGCATACATCACGGCAAACCACGCATTGGCATCGGTCCAGTGGCTGACATGTGAAAAGCCTGCTTCCGTCAGCAAGTTTACAAAACTGTCTATGCTGTATTTATAACTGTTTTCGGTATGGATGTGTTCATCCTTGATGAAATTCCGGTAGCCGCCTGGCCAGCTGACGCGGATGTTTTCCCTGGCCCGTAAATGCATTTCTATGCGCGACTTCTCGGTGTTGAAATACGCTTCGTGCTGCCACTGACGCACATCAAAATCGCTATGCAGCAAATGATTGATATGGCGCAGCAAATTCAGGTTGAATGCTGCCGTAACACCCAGGGTATCGGCATAGGCATCATCCAGCAAGGTCTTGTCCTTGATCAGGTCTACCCCGATCAGAATGCCGCCACTGCTGTCGCAGGATGCGCGCAAATGCCGCAGGAAAGTCAGCGCCTGGTGCGGCTCAAAATTGCCTATGGATGATCCAGGGAAAAAAAACAGACGCTTGTCATTGCGTACTTCTACCGGCAGTTGCCAGTCTTGCGACAAATCCAGCCCCAGGGCCGTCATTTCTATGTGCGGGAAGCGCTGTTGCAGGCGCCGCACGGCATCCTGCAAATGGTGAACAGAAATATCGATGGGCACATACTGGTCTGGATGCAGGACCGGGAACAGGCGCGCCGCCTTGGCGCAGTTACCGGCACCCAGGTCAATCAGGCTGCCACCGGAACCAATGACATTGGTCATGTCAGCCATATGGGTCGTAAAGATTTCTGCTTCGGTACGGGTTGGATAATATTCTGGCAGTACGCAAATGGCTTCAAACAATACCGAACCGACCGCATCATAAAAATACTTGGGCGACGTGTGTGCTGCATCTGCCAGCAGGCCGTTTTCCAGTTCGTGGATGATGTGTGCAGGTGTCGTGCGTTCTGCGCTTGCAGTGCTGTTCAGACGGTTTGATTCGGGCATGGTCGTCGGGGCAAAAAATTCAATCGGCAGGCCGGTTGGGCCTGTTCTTGATACTTGGTAATGCCTTTCCAATTCAGCGCCGTTTATGCGGGGCTTGCCATAGAGCAGGGTTGCAGACTCAAGGTGGGGCTTAGTGTACAACTTATCGGATAAAAAATCCTGAGGGGTTATTGGACTGAATACCCAGCATGTTTTTGGCTGAAATCTTTGGGGCTGCATGTCAGGGCAGCACGCAAATCAGATGTAGCAATCAATTTAAAAGACACTGTTTTACTGACAATCTATTACCTGTCGATGAATTTGATCTTGTCAGAAGCCTGGTGGCGCATCTGTTCGTTATCGTACGCTCCATGTGCCGAAATAAGACTGCATTGCAGTCACAAAATCGACGGTACTCGTCAGCTTGCCATCACATCTGACGATTGCTTCCTTTTTGAAAGCCAGGACACCGCATTCTAGTTATTGAAGCGAAAATATGGCTGTTATTGCAATAATGAATGGCAAAAAAGTTGCAATTAAATATTGCCACAAAGTGTTGTTTTAATGAAACTTAGCATATGTATAGTTATAATATATAAAGACATTTTATGTTAGCCTCAAAGTCCTTAAAACTTACTCAGAGGATAACTATGTTCCGTAAATCAATTTTCACATTTGTCTTTTTGGCATGTGCTTCTGCTGCGTTTGCTACTGATACCCCACCTGTATCCCCGGAAATGCAATGTATCGCTGCTTGCGTCGCCCTCTTGGGATGGGAAGACGCTACTAATTGCATTATGATTTGTACAGACTAATTTCCCCATAAGATGAGTATTTGTTGATGTAATGCAATGTAAGTGTCTTGTTATCTCATCATGGGGAAGTTTCCTGTGATGAGATTATTTTTTTGGGTAAACTAATAACGAATTATTAAGAAAAAATTTAATCGTGCAAATTAAAAAAATCCAATTACTGATTCTGACTACAGTTTTGCTAGCTACTACAACTAGCTGGGCGCAAAAAATGGTTCCATCTACGCGAAGTGAATGTACAAGAAAATGTAATTCCACTTTATTAAAGACTCAAAAATTTGGTGGCGAACTGACTAAAATCCGAGACGCTATTGCAAAAGAAACAGATCCGGAGAAACTCAAAGAACTGCGTCAAAAAGAAAAAGAAGAACTTGAACGTGCAACAGAAAAGGTAGCTGATGCCTGCGAAGAGATTTGTCAACATAATCCGGATTAACAGTATTCCGTTTTATAAACTTAACTACATCTTGTGGAGACAAATTGGTCAGGCTCTGTGCAAGAGAAGACTGTATTTTTATGAATAAAAAAATTAATGCAGCTTGTAGTCTTTTACTGGCCTGCGGATCAGTATGGGCGCAGGATGGCAAGCAGTCTGCACCTCCAGCTCAACAACCACAACAGGTTATCGTTAACGGCGCTCAAACCGACATTGAAGCTGCACGGGATTTTGTTGCAGGCAAGCTGATTATTGGCCGCAAGCAGATCGAACAGAGTGGCTTGCAAAATGTGTCAGAAATCCTCAAGCGGGAACCTGCCATTACGATAGGTAAAGATGGTCGTCTCAGTTTGCTGGGCTTGCCCGGTTATACCCAGATTTTGCTTGATGGCCAACAACCCATGGGTAAGGCACCGTTGGAGCTGGATCTTACCCAGGTAGATAAAATCGAGATTATCAAATCGGCGACTGCGGAAACCGGCCCTTTCGGTATCGCTGGGACGATTAATGTGATCAGCCGCAAGATTGAACGCAAAACCCTCCAGCAAGTTCGTCTGGGGGTTACCGGGGTAGCAGGAGAATATGGCGGCAACGGATCGTGGATGTTCAATCAGTTCAGCCCGGATAGCCCCTGGAGTCTGAATCTGAATGTCAGCGCCAGGAATGGTCGCAGCCCGCGTTCAGGTAATGATCAACAAATACTGATCAGCCAGGCAGGTTTTCAGCCGCAATTTAATGCCCAGCGCAACTCGATAAGAACGGATGAATTTTTAACGCTGACAAGTGAACTCGCGTATAAATTCGGCACCGGGAATAATTTCAGCGTTAAACCGGATTATGGTCAGATAAAACAGGACCAAACCAGAACAGAACAAAGAAACTGGAACGATGGACGATTGCAACAGACCAATCAACGCGGAACCAGCAGCCTGAGCGGATACGCATTGCCGTTTAGCTGGAATTACGATGCAGGAGATGCGGGTCAACTGGATGCCAGTTTGCGTTACAACCAGATGCAACTCAGCGGCGATACTCTGCGTATTGACCAGGGCACGGCAATTGGTTATGCGATTCGCCGGCAGCAACAAATTGACGATCAGGCCAGTTATATCCTGTTGTTGAATTACCGTAACAGCTTTAGTGGCGGGCATACTGTCAAATCGGGTTTGCAATGGACGCATGGTAGCCATGATATCAATCGCGCTTATTGGCTTAATGACCAGCCAGATACCAGTCTTTCCGCATTAAGCAAGCAAAGCCTGGCCAAGGAAGATAAATTGCGCCTCTTTGTCCAGGATGACTGGCGTTTGAATAAAACACTTGCACTCAATGGTGGGGTTTCAGTCGAAGATCAGGTATTGAAATTTAATGAAGGGGGCATCCGGAGCCAGTCGAATTTCCGGGTCTGGTCACCTTCGTTTCATTTGGCAAAAAAATTGGAAGGTGATCAGAAGCGTCAGTTCCGCCTCTCTTTAGCACGCAGCTTCAAGGCACCTGGCTACGACCAATTGTTGTTGCAGCCGGTAATAGATCCTTTTGCACCTTGTGTTACTCCGGCGGGTTGTGGCAGCAACACGATTGATACTGCCGATAGCATGGGTAATCCGCATCTGCAACCAGAAAGGGCACTGGCTTTCAACCTGAGTTATGAACATGGCCTGAGTAGTGATAGCCAAATCAGCTTCGAGGCCTACTCACGCCAGATTGAAAAGAAAATTGGCAACGAAATATTGTTGACCACGGTGCCTTGGGCAACGGTGCCACGTTATGTGCAAAGACCGGCGAATCTTGGGAGTGCATCCATTTACGGTGTAAGTGTCGACTGGCGCGTTGCTTTGACCGATATATCGAAAACAGCTCCCAAAGTGGATTTGCGCGGCAGCTTTGGATTTGCACATTCAGTGTTGAGCGATGTACCAGGACCAGATAATCATCTGGATGGCCAGTTGCCGTGGCGCGCCAAAATAGGCATGTCGTACAAACTTGAAAACCTGCCAGTCAAAGTTGATGTGGATGCCAACTGGCTTCCCGCTGACTGGGTACGGAATAATCTGACGCAGAGAACTTATGAGTCACGACAAAGAACGCTGACAGCGAACGCAGTCTGGACAGTGAACCCTGATCTGCGGGTGATTATGAATCTTGACAATATGTTTGCACCGCAGTCGGAAACGATACGCGAATACATACTGCCTGGTGCCAGCGTACAGACGCGTTCGCAGAACTCTTCATTTACACGTGTCGGTCTGCGACTGGAACTAAAACTTTAAGGACGATCAATGCAAGCGCGCTATCGAAAATATCTCAAAGACGGTCTTATACTCATGGCAGTTGCCGCTTTGGCGATTGTTTTAGGGACTAATATTCCACGCTGGTACAAGCTGTTGAATGGCCCATTCAAAAATGGCGATTACTCGGCACATATAAAATCCTTACCTTATAAAGTGACACTTTACGGTACCTCAACTTGCCCGCATTGCCAAAGTGCGCGTATGTATCTCAAACAGGCGGGTATCGAATTCAATGATGTCATGATTGATAAATCAGGCGATGCGGCGAAGTTGTATCAGCAACTCGGTGAAAAAGCTGTACCGATATTGGTCAGCGAGAAGAAAATGCTCGTAGGATTTAGTCCGGGGCGATATGAGGAAATGTTGAAGCTTGCCAGCATAAAATAGGACTTTGAGAGAGCTTTGACAGGACTTTGACTGTAATTGGTCAGGCTCTGACTCTAGCAGTAGTTCAGTTTTTTCAGGCATCCATCAGCTCAAAATGAAATACTTTGCTGACAATTTGCCACCGGCCATCGAGTCTGGTGAGTGTCAGAAAATCAGTGAAAAATTTGTTTGCTATTGCACATTCCACACGTGCGAAAGCTGTTACCGGACCTGCCAGCTCTATGGAAATAATGCGGTCGCGACGCGTTTCGTTGCGGCTGGCGGGGGATGGCCGTTGGTCGACGACAGGGAAGTATTGCTGCATGTCCAGATGCAGTAAATGCCCTTCCGTGGCGCAATAATAGTGGGCTTCGGGGTGAAATACGCGGGCGAGGATGCGGGTGTCACTTTGATACAGACCGTCAAAATACTGCTGCAGCATGGCGATGATGTCGGGGTAGGCGGTATTCATTTTTATTCCTTTTTTTTTCCGTTTTTAATTCTGCTTTTAATTCTTTGTGTGACAACAAAACCGGCTGCTGGTCGCCGGTTTTTTTATTGCGGGTGATGTACCAGCATCAGACCAGCATCAGACCGGCAAGCCCTCAGCCTTTAATGCTGCCTGCACATGGGGTCTGGCTTTGACATTGGCGATGAAGCCTTGCAAATGCGCGAAGTCGCTGATATCCAGGTTCACGTGCCTGGCCCAGCCGCTTACCGTGAACAAGTAGGCGTCGGCTACGGTAAAGGTATCGCCGGTCAGGTAGCGACTGCCTTCCAGGCGACTGTTGACCCAGGCGAATTTCTTGCGCAGTAATCCTGCGATCAGGGTTTTGCCTTCGGCGTTCATGGCCGGGTCAAACAGTGGAGCGAAGGATTTGTGCAATTCTGATGTGATGTAATTCTGCCATTCAAGTACACGGTACCGTGCCATGCCAGAAGCTGGCAACAAATCACGGTTTTCTGCCCGTTCGACGACGTATTGGGCAATGATGGAACCTTCTGTCAGTATCTGGCCGTCGTCCAGTTCCATGGTTGGTACCTGGCCTTTGGGATTGATGCCGTAAAAATCCACGCCATCCGCAGTTTTATGGATAGAGGTATCGACTTTTTGCAGGCTGAAATCGATGCCGGCTTCACGCAGGATGATGTGTGGAGACAGGGAGCAGGCACCGGGAGAGAAATAGAGTTTCATGGTTTTGGTCTTTCGGTAAGGGGTAAAGACTGCGCTGTCATGGTGACAGGGCATGGCGGCATACTATGCCAAACGAAATAGTTGATAAACTAGGTAAAAGTTACTTTATAAATTACATGGTGTAATGTGAATCGACATTTTGCGGATGTATTGCTGGGCAGCATAGAATTGTTTTGCCTGGCGGCAGAGCTGGAAAGCTTCAAGGATGCAGCCAATGCGGCAGGGCTGACGCCGGCAGCGGTCAGTCGTTCCATAGCCAGGCTGGAAGAACGCATAGGCGTGCGCCTGTTTGTACGCACCACACGGCAATTGCGGCTGACTGAAGCCGGGCGCGCCTATTTTGTGCAATGTCGCCAGGCCCTGAACCAACTGGTGGAAGCCGAGCGTGAAGTCTCTGGTCAGCAAATGCAGCCTGCTGGTCTGGTGCGTATCAGCATGCCTACGCCGTATGGTCATTATCGGGTATTGCCTTTGCTGGCAAAGTTCCGCCAGATCTATCCTTTGGTCAAACTGGATTTACAACTGAGTAACCGCAATGTTGACTTTACTGCGGATGGTTTTGATCTGGTGATACGTGGCCGTATTCCGCCAGATTCGGGCATGATTGCGCGACGCCTGGAAGACCCTGAGGTCGTGGTCTGTGCCACGCCAGAATACCTGCAGCGTGTTGGCGTGCCTGTAAAGCTCGAAGACCTGGATCAGCATGAATGCCTGCAATTTGTCTTGCCCAGTGCCGGACAAAACGTCGTCTGGATTTTCCGGCGCGATGGTGAAGATGTAGACTGGCCTACCAAGGGTGGTCTTACCTGCTCGGAAGACTTGCTGGGCATCATTACCCTGGCAAGACATGGCGCAGGCCTGCTACAGGCATCGCGCTTCATGGTGGAAGAAGATTTACGCGTCGGGCGGCTGGTGGAGGTGTTACAAGAGTTTAGCGGGCGTACCAGGCCATTTTCTCTGCTGTACCCGCGTGACCGTCACCTGCCTTTGCGGGTCAGGGTATTCATTGATTTTCTGATTGCAGAACTGGCACAGGATTAGCGTCACTGCCATGCCAGTACTTGCTCTATCAACCAGGCTGCATCGTCCAGCGGTAAATCATGGCCGGCAGTGGGGTGCAGATGCAGGGGGCAATGCCATAGTTCCGCCAGTTTGCGTGAACAGGCAGCATTGACCAGCTTATCCCGCTCACCCGCCAGCAAAAGCAGAGGAACTTTGTCTGAGCAGGGCGGCGCACGAAAGCGCATGGCGGCCAGCAACTGCCGCAGGATATTGCCAATGCTGATGGGCTTTTCCTGTGCGTACGCAGTCCAGCGTGCCACGATGTCTCTACCCTGTTCTTCAGTATGCAGATTGCTGGTGATACGCAAAATCAGTTGCTCACGCTGACTGCGCGAACCGAACAACATGGTGGCGACTAGGGCCGCGTAATTTACCGGCCTTAGTCTGTGGTAAAACGGATTATGCGGCGCCACGCTGGTATTGATCAGCACCATGCGCTGCAAGTCTGCCGGATATTTGTCTGCCCAGGCCAGTGCCACCATGGCACCCAAAGACACTGCCAGTATTTGCACCGGTTCTGATACCCCTTGGGTTTGTAATTGCTGGTGAGCATAGTCAGCCATCGCTTCTACGCTGCTGAGGCTATGCCCTGCATGCAATTGACCATTTCCAGGAAAGTCCAGGCATAACACGCGTCCGGCGCCTGCTGCCTGCTGGAAGCGTGCAGGAAAATCGCCCCAGTGCCTGCTCTCGCGCATCAGGCCACGCAACAACACCCAGGTCGTCATGGCCGGTACCAGCGGGCTACAGCGCGCTCTTGCAGGCGCAGACGGGTTGGCCCCCTGGCCAGCCATTGTGCATGCCCGCAAGTGGCCCGCATCAGGAAATCCAGCCAGGAATTATGCCGACGCAAGACACGGCTCAGCCTGTGTTGTGCGACTGGATTGAACATGCCATGCCGCGAAAATAACTGGCGCGGGTTTTTCTTGACCCATAGCCACGACCCCATTTCCAGCGTCAGCGGCAGGAAAGTTTTGCTATTGTCCTGTTGCGCCTGCAGGTACAGATAATCCCAGATATCACCATGGGTGCGGTATTGCAGGCTTTGTGGTTCGAACAGGTAGGAATGATTGGGGTGGGTTTGCTCAAATAATTCTTCCAGTGCCAGTATATCTGCCAGATGATCTATGGGGTGCACGCTATGCGCATGAGGGAACCAGACGCGGTCACGCAGGCCAAAGCCGGAATGGCAATCAATCGCCATGCTGAAAGGCCGCGAAAGTAATTCTTGCTGCACGGTGCGACACAGTGCCAGGTTTTCTGCTTCCATATCCGCACCCGCCGCGCCGCGATACCAGGGCAGGCGCGGGCTGAAACGATGTCCGCCCAGCAGGAAGGGCACCTTGTCCTGAGCTTCCACCGGCGCATTGCGCATCAGGTCAACGCCACTGGGGTTGCAGCGGGTAGATTGCCACATGCCACCGGGATTGATCAGCGGCATGAATACCAGACGCACATCCTGCAACATATGTTGCAGGCTTTTATCCCATGACAGGCGTGTCAGCAGACCGCGCAAAAAAGACAGCAAGACTTGCGTGCCTATGCGTTCCAGCCCATGGATGCCACCAAAAAAGCCGATGGCTGGAGCGCTGGTGTCGGGATTGCCAAGCGCCAGTTTATACACAGGAAATTGCTTGTGCCTGACTGCCACCTCACACAAGACCTCTACCTCCAGTTGTCCGCGGCCAAGGGCGATAATGCGTTCCAGTTCATTCAGTTCAGGCAGGGCAGACATGAGCAAGTGCTTAAAAGTTAACCACGCCATGCTAGAGGAGCTATACGCAGAATGCAAGAAGGAAGCGGCCCAGACGTTAAACTGGGCAATTATGACCAACACATTACGGTACTTGGGTGCATAGGGAACTTTTCGTGCGCCTGGCCCTCTGCATATAGAATGGCTGTTGAAGTCAGGCTTTTACCGCTACTGAAAGCTAATACAAATGACGTACACAGATTAAGGAGTTGCTTTTGTCCAGTCAATTGAAGAACATCGCTGCCGATGACGAGGCCTATTGGTCAGACATCCGGTCGCAGTACACCGTATCCTCTGATTTCATCAATCTGGAAAACGGCTATTTTGGTGTGCAGGCACGGCCTGTGTTTGAAGCTTTCCAGGACCATCAGGCACAGGTGAATGCCGAAACTTCGTATTTCTTGCGGGTGCGTTATGCGCCCCTGTTCGTGCAGGTCATGCAGGCGTTGAAGGATTTTTGTGGGGTGGATGAGGGCGAGCTGGTATTGACACGCAATCTGATCGAGGGCATGAATATCCTGCTGCAAGGCTATCCTCTGCAGGCGGGTGATGAAGTCATACTCGCCACGCATGATTATGATCTTGTCATCGATACCCTGCTGATGCTGGAGAAACGCAAACAGATACAACTGCGGCATTTGCAGTTGCCGTTCGACCCTGCCAGTGATGAAGACATTGTGGCCCATTATGAACAGGCCATTACGCCCAGGACCAAACTCATCCTGCTTACCCATATGGTACACAGGACAGGGCAGATCATGCCGGTGGCCAGGATTACTGCCATGGCCAGACGGCATGGGGTGGATGTCATGGTCGACGCAGCGCATTCTTTTGCGCATCTGAATTACCGCATGACAGAACTGGGTGCTGACTTTGTCGCGGTAAATCTGCATAAATGGCTGGGTGTGCCACTGGGAGTCGGCATGCTGTATATACGCAAGCACAGGGTGGCGGACATTGCGCCGTTGTTCGGCAATGCCAAATTTGCTGACAATGAGATTTTTAAATTCACACAGGTGGGGACAGTGCCGCCAGCGAATGTGTTGACAGTGCTGGATGCCTTGAAGTTTCATGACTCCATAGGATCGGCCAACAAAGAAGCGCGCCTGCGTTACCTGACGCAATACTGGGTGAATCAGGTGCGTGGCCTGCCCGATGTGCGCATCATGACGCCGACTGATCCGCAGCGTTCATGTGCCATTGCCGGTTTTGGTATTGCCGGTAATTCCGGTCATGCCATCGTCGATTACCTCATGCGTGAACACAAGATATTCACCGTCACGCGTGACCTTGATGGGCATGACATCGTCAGAGTGACGCCACACCTGTACACCAGTCTGGAAGATCTCGACAAGCTGGTGGCTGCGATCAGACAACTGACGCAAGCCTGATCCCGGCGGGATGCAAGCATAGGGGTAAAGGAAATAATTTCCAGTTTACAGGATTTAAATATCCTATATAATGGAAATTATGGATATCAACACGATTATTGCCCGCAGGGTGCGCGACTTGCGCGATCAACAAAAGCTGTCGCTCAATGCGCTGGCCAAGCGAAGTGGCGTCAGCCGTTCGAATATTTCACTGATAGAAAGAGGCGAGAGTAGCCCCACTGCTGCTGCGCTCGACAAGTTGGCCGTGGGCCTGGGGGTGACGCTGGCTTCCCTGTTTGAAGACAGCGCGCCTGCTGCCGCGGCTGCACCAGTCTCGCGTCTGGCCGAACAGGTATGCTGGACTGATCCTGCCTCCGGCTATATGCGCCGCAATCTTTCCCCCGGCTTGCCTTCGCCCCTGCAACTTGTTGAGGTTGAATTTCCGGCTGGACAAACCGTGCGCTATGACAGTTTCCATCGCGATGTCGATATACAGCAGCAAGTCTGGATAATAGCGGGCCAGATGCACCTCTCCGTTGGGGAGCAAACCTGGGATTTGCAGACTGGCGATTGTCTTTCCATGGCGCTGGATAAGCCGATTACTTTCCATAATCCTGGAAAAATCGCGGCACGCTATCTGGTGGCGCTGTGCAAGTAGCGGCCTCTTTCAGTTTTCAACTCACGGAGTAAATCATGTCTGAGCAAGTCCACATCCAGATTCTTGACGCCGCAGCAGCGCAAGCCAGTGTAGCTGCACTGGCGGAGGTATTGACGGACTGCGTTGCCGGTGGCGCATCCGTCAGCTTCATGTGGCCTTTGCCGCGCGAGCGTGCGCTGCAATTCTGGCAGGGCGTGGTTGATGGCGTAGCGCGCAAGGAGCGCATCTTGCTGGTTGCCAGGGATGACAGCGGCGATATCACAGGCACGGTACAATTGATCACGGCCATGCCAGACAACCAGCCGCACCGCGCCGATGTCGCCAAGATGTTGGTACACAGAAAGGCACGCCGCAAAGGCATTGCACAAGCCCTCATGGCTGCGGTTGAACAAGCTGCCAAAACCGAAGGCAAGACCGTGCTGGTACTGGATACCGTCACCGGTGGTGATGCTGAGCGACTGTATGAACGTGCAGGCTGGAAAAAAGTGGGCGTGGTACCCAATTATGCCCTGATGCCGGATGGCGAATTTTGCGGGACGACTTTCTTTCATAAGCAGATATAGAAAATTCGGCAGATAGAGCGGAGTAAACCAAATGCGTATCGCGGTGATTTCAGATATACACGGTAATCTGGCTGCACTGGAAGCAGTAACTGCCGATCTGCGCTTGCGTGCTGTTGATCAGGTTGTCAATCTGGGCGACAGCCTGTCTGGCCCCTTGCTGCCAAAAGAGACGGCAGATTTCTTGATGGCGCAAGCTGGCTGGATACATCTGGCAGGCAATCATGAACGCCAGATACTGGAGCTGAATGAGCGCTCAGGCTATGGCGATACGTATGCACATCAGCAAACCACGACAGAGCAAAAAGCATGGATGGCGGGTTTGAAACCAGTGCTGCAACTGAATGCCGAGGTCTTGCTCTGTCATGGCACGCCAGCCAGTGACTCCACGACCTTGCTGCAAGTGGCGGACCGGAATGCCACCGCACAGGAAATCAAAGACAGGCTTGGACAACAAACTGCCGTCGTCATCGCCTGTGGTCACAGTCACGTAGCCCGTAGTGTGCGTACAGCAGCAGGGCAACTCATCGTCAATCCTGGCAGCGTTGGTCACCCGGCCTATGAATATGATTACCCTTACCCGCACAAGATAGAGTCAGGTTCACCCGATGCGCGTTATGCCATTCTGGAAAAGACGGAGCATGGCTGGACAGCCAGTCTGATCAATGTCCCGTATGCCTGGCAACGCATGGCAGAACTTGCGGCCTTGCATGGGCGTGAAGACTGGGTCAGTGCCTTGCAAAGTGGTTATGTGAATCAAGTCAGTCACTAAGTCAGTCACTAAGTCAGTCACTAAGTTAGACACTAAAATACTTATGAAAAATCAAAACACGGCACTCATCATTATCGACATGCAGCGTGGCATGGCTACACCTGAAGCTGGCCGTAGAAATAACCCCGGCGCTGAAGAAAATATATGCCAGTTGCTGCTAGCCTGGCGTGCGGCAGGCAGGCCAGTGGTATTTGTCAGGCACATGTCGCGCTCGCCAGCTTCCTTGTTCTGGCCAGGCCAGCCAGGCAATGAATTTCAAGAAAGTTTGCTGCCACTGACCAGTGAACATGTGGTCGAAAAAAATGTGACGGATGCCTTCGTCAATACCGGTCTGGAACGCTGGCTGCATGTACGTGCAATCAAAGACCTGGTGATCGTCGGCGTCAGCACCAATAATTCAGTCGAGGCAACAGCCCGCAGTGCTGGTAACCTGGGTTTTAACACCTCGGTCGTGGCCGATGCCTGTTTCAGTTTTGACAGGCTGGATTTGCATGGCAAGCCACAGACAGCAGAAGAAGTGCACATTAATGCACTCACCAATCTGCAAGGTGAATATGCCACCGTGCTGGATACTGCTGCGTTGCTGCACTGAAAACGCAACAAACCGTACAGCGCAACAAGCTTGAAAGAGCAAGAAATAATCTTGCTATCTTTAGAACTCATTTCATCAATAGGGGTGAGATGCGTTTGCCTCATAACGTGGGCTGGCAATGGTAAAACTATGGACGAGGCAGTCAATAGCGGGTCTATTGACAACGAGACGAATTGTCAACACCTTGCAGTCCAGCACGCGTTATGAGGCAAGCCCTACGGGAGCTGGCCGCATTTATACTTCGCGGGCGCATTGCTGTGCAAGGTTGTTACACTGCGCTTGCCAAGGCACCAGCCTTGGCTACGCAGGTTACACACCTTACGCCTTGCACTGCATCCCGAATCGCCTTGCTCGCACTCATCCCTATTTATGAAATGAGTTCTAGTATTTGCAGCGGTAATTTCCATTAAAGATTACCGCTGCCAGCATCTACCCCTGTAGGCAAAAATTTCATAAAATGCCCAGCATTGCCGCATGGGTTTGCGGATTACTTTTACTGTATGGGAAATCATCATGGCCATGGATGTCATAGACTACGAAATTTTTGGCGACGATATGCAATTCGTCGAAGTCGAACTTGACCCTGGTGAAGCAGCCATAGGTGAAGCCGGTACCATGTTTTACATGGAAGATGACATACAGATGGAAACCATCTTTGGCGATGGTTCCGCAGGACAGACCGGCATCTTCGGCAAATTGCTGGGTGCAGGCAAGCGCCTGGTGACCGGTGAATCCCTGTTCACTACGGTGTTTATGAATGCGGGCGCGGGTAAAAGAAAAGTCGCCTTCGGCGCTGCTTATCCGGGCAAAATCATTCCCATGCACCTGGATCAACTGGGCGGCACCCTGTTGTGCCAGAAAGACGCTTTCCTGTGCGCTGCCAAGGGCGTATCCCTGGGAATAGCCTTTCAAAAGCGGCTGGGCGCAGGTTTCTTTGGCGGTGAAGGCTTCATCCTGCAAAAACTCGAAGGTGACGGCCTGGCCTTTATCCATGCTGGCGGTGCCATCATAGAAAAGACCTTGCATCCCGGTCAGACCTTGCGCGTGGATACCGGCTGTGTAGTGGCTTTTACCCAGGAAGTGGATTTTGACATCAAATTTGTTGGCGGCGTTAAAACTGCCCTGTTCGGTGGTGAAGGCATATTCTTTGCCCATTTGCGTGGCCCCGGCAAGGTCTGGCTGCAATCTCTGCCTTTGGCGCGCCTGGCAAACCGCATAGTGGGCGCATCGCAAATCGGCGGAGGCAAAGGTGGCGAACAAGGTTCGGTACTTGGTGGCTTGGGTAATCTTTTTGAAGATAAATAAATTAGGACTTACGCAAAACCGCCCCAGCTGCGTTGCCGCTCCTCTCCTAGGAGCCGCGTACTATTCGTACTGTCTTCGTCGCTACGGTGCAGTCGGGGTTTCAGACAACATGTTGTCTGCCGACGAAACGAACCTCCCTTGCAAGGGAGGTTTCCTAAAAGCGATAGTCTTGCTGGGACAATTTTGCGTAAATCCTATAGATAAATTGGCGTGCTTACTGGCGTAACTGCCTTCCAGTTTCGCTATCGAGTTACGGGAAGTGTTGGCAGCGCCGCTTTGCCAACACTTCAGCCGGCACTTTTCTATATTTCTTCGCCAATATTCCATCATATCTGGGGATGCGGTTTTCCCCTGTCAATGTTGAATCGCCAGATAGTGCGATTCCCATCTGTTTTTTCGAAAACCCGTATCAGGACTGACGCAAAATTGTCCTGACAAGGGATCTACATGCGCTGCCTTCTCTGATCAATACGCTGCGGCGGAGCGGGATTCCAGTTCATTCTGAGGATGGGCTTGCCTGCAGATTCCTATGTTAGTCAGCGTACAGAAGAAATTTCATCCCCTGTATAAATTACTCTTACTTTAATCAATTGACCTATATCGTTTGCAATAGCACCGATATCCACATTGAAAGAAGTGCAGAAATCTTTTCGATAGAAACAATTAAACAGGAGTTTCATGATGAATTCAGATCAGATCAAAGGCGCAGCAAAAAAAGTGGTCGGTAAAGTCCAGCAGGAAGGCGGCAAACTTGTTGGCAGCAAGGAACAGCAAGTCAAGGGCGCAGCCAAACAGGTAGAGGGCAGCATGCAAGAGGCGCTGGGCAACATCAAGGAAGTATTCAAGAATGATCGGAAACATTAAGAGCCATTCTTAAGGAGCCATTCCTAACCTGCAAAACCTTGCGCTTACCGGGCTTGTGCAACAGAGATGATGCAAAAGCCCTGCAGTTTTCTGGCCGTATTAGTCAAGTCGCTTATTCAGCATATTCACAATAACTCAAAAAAGGTGGGCCAGAGCGATGGACATGCCTATGCCAGATATTCCCTCTGAAACGGACGACAGCGACAACCGGCAGACTGGCCGTTCTGTGGTTGCCGAGATAAAAGCAGTGGCACCTGCTGAAGCGCAACCGCAATTATTTCCTGGTATTCATGTGAATGCCCGTGGCGTTGCCTTGACCATACTGGCAACCGTCGCCTTCTTTTTTGCGCTGAGTGCCGCGCAACGTTTTTTCATTCCCCTGGTTTTTGGTATCCTGGTGGCCTACACCCTGTCTCCGCTGGTTGATGCCTTGCAACGCTTGCGTGTACCGCGAGTGATCGGCACCACGGTGGTCATGATCAGCATGTTGACCATCCTTGTCACGCAGATTAGCTCATTGCACACTGAATTTGATGCCATTCTTGACCAGTTACCCGTCGCGACGCGAAAATTTTCCGGTGAAATGAGCAAGTTGCAAATCGGCCAAACTGGTTTGATGCAAAAAATGCAGAAGGCAGCCACTGAAATAGAAAAGGCAACCAGCCAGGCGACAACAGGCATTCAGCCCAACGTTAAGAAAGCGGTGGTCAGCGAAACACCTGTACTGAAATTGCGTGAACTGTTGCTGGCTGGCTCACTCGGCATTATGAATTTGCTGGGACAGGCCATCATGACCCTGTTTCTGATTTTTTTCCTGCTGTTGTCCGGTGACAAGTTCAAGCGCAAGCTGGTCAAGATTACCGGCCCCTCGCTGACACAGAAGCGCATCACTGTACAAATCCTGAGCAAGATCAATACCTCGGTGCAGCAATATATGTTCATGTTATTGATCACCAACGGTTTACTGGCTTTGTTGAGCTGGATCGCGTTTCATCTCATGGGGCTGGAAAACGCCGGTGCCTGGGCGGTGACCAGTGGTCTGCTGCATATCATTCCTTACTTCGGCTCGCTGTTGATGGCCCTGGCAGTCTGTCTGGTTGCCTATGTACAGTTTGGTACCATCTCCATGGCCTTGCTGGTAGCAGGTATCTCGATCGCAATTGCGGCACTGGTGGGCACGGTGGTCACTACCTGGATGACAGGACGCATCACCCGTATGAATACTGCCGCCGTCTTTATCTCACTTTTGTTCTGGGGCTGGTTGTGGGGTGCCTGGGGTCTGTTGCTGGGGGTGCCGATTATCGTTATCGTGAAAGTCGTCTCTGAGCATATTGATGGCATGCAAACCGTTGCCGAGCTATTGAGTGAATAGGTGGGTGCAGTGAGCAAAAAAATAGTCATTCCCCTCAGGGAATGACTATCTGGTTTTCAGGATATGAATGACGCCGCAGCTTAGTTGTAGAGCTTAGTTGCAGAGCTTAGTTCCGGTACACGTAGTTGTTTTTCACATACACACGATTGCCGACACGCAGGTCGGCAATATTGTCTTGTACCACTGTCTGATAGACGCCATTGTCCAGACGCACGCTGATTTGATAGGCTTCACGCACTTGCTGGTTACGGTTGTTCTTTTCTATGTTATTGCCGACGACGGCACCACCAACAACGCCAGCGGCAGTAGCCAGCGTATTGCCGGTACCACCACCAACCTGATTACCCAGAATACCACCAACAATACCGCCTACTATGGCTCCTGCACCTGGTCCCTTGTTCTCGCTCGACATCTGCACGATCTGTATCGATTCAATCATGCCGTAGTTGCTGTAGTCTCCCTGTGAGGTCGGGTAGACCGTTGTTGTTGATGGGGAGCTGCTGCATGCGCCCAGCAGTACAGACGCAGCAATGCTCACAGCGATGGTAGTTTGCCTGCAGATATTCATGATCATTCTCCACTGTTGTTAACGTGAAAAAATATAGCTTTCGCCAGCATGTTTATCGGTGCGATAACGAACGTTCGCCTGCATGAATGATTATTCTGCTGAGAGGACTACAGGGAGCTGAGGTCTGCTGTAGGACTACTCCCACATAGTACGGCGCTGTCAGCGTACAAACGCTTGCCGGACTGTCTGATGCCTGTTTCAAAGATAAAAAACTATAGTGTACTTAACCTGACGCACATCGAGAAATGAGCCGATGTCGATACCAGGAAAATAATGCTGTGTAGATGTCTTTGAAAAGAGGAGCAATAATGAATACCACGCAAACACGGGTTTCAATGGTCGCACATCCAGCACTGACTTCTGGTGCTACGCTGCATCGCAGATATTCAGTAGACTATACTCCGGCAGCGAGGACAGACCTTGGCCTGCTGGATGACGGCATACAAAATGATATCCTGGCGGCTTTGCCTGAAGATGAACTTGCATTCCTCTTGCCACATCTGGAATTGGTGCAGTTACCTTTTGATAAAGAGCTCTATGAATACGGTGCCAAATTGTCCCACGTGTATTTTCCGGTTACAGCCGTGGTTGCCTTGCTGTACGTACTGGCAGATGGGGATGTCACTGAAATCGGCGTGACAGGACATGAAGGTTTGCTTGGTATCTCGGTGGTGATGGGCGAACGTGCTCTGGGTACAGCGATGGTGCAATGCGCCGGCAGCGCCTACAAACTGAAAGCCTCGGTATTGAAGGAAGCCTATGCAAGGGGCGGGAAACTGCAGCAGATATTGATGCGTTATACCCAGGCCCTGTTTGCCCAGATGGCACAAAACTCCGTGTGCGGACGTCACTATTCGATTGATCAGCAATTGTCGCGCTGGTTGCTTGACAGGCTGGATCGTCTGTACAGCAATGAATTGAAAGTGACCCAGGAAATGATAGCCAACATGCTGGGCGTACGTCGTGAAAGCGTTACTGAAGCCGCAGGTAAATTACAGCTTGAAGGCCTGATCCAGTACAAGCGTGGCAATATCACCGTGCTGGATCGTGAAGGACTGGAAATGCATGCGGGCGAGTGCTATCGTGTGTCCAAACAGGAATTTGACCAGATACTGTCTACCGGCATGTTGCGCTAAATATGCCCGCTGGCCGACAGGCACTCAGGACAATGTAATGCAAAACCCCGCTGGCAACAGCGGGGTTTTTTATGTTTTACTGTTCTTTAAAAGGGATGAAGGTTTCCGTGACCGTGCCCCGGTTGTTCGGGCCGGATTTGACAGAAAAACTGCCCCCCAGCAGCAGGGCACGTTCACGCATTCCCAATATGCCATGGGTTTTTGGTTTGCTGATGGCATCAGTCTGTATGCCTATGCCATTGTCAAGAACCTGCAGCCACAAGCCTTGTTCTGTGCGTTTCAGGCTGATCTTGACTTCAGTGGCCTTGGCGTACTTGACAACATTGTTCAGCGATTCCTGGGTAATGCGGAACAGGGCAATCGACCAGGCTGGATCGATGGTATCAAAATCTTCTGTAATGTCTGCCGCGTAAGCGATGCCGGCAATCGCCGTCACTTCTTCACAATAGTGTTGTATCGAGGCAGACAGGCCCAGATTATCCAGCATACTGGGGCGCAGGTCTTCTATGATGCGGCGCTTCAGATCAACCGTGTCCAGCAGGGCACGTTTGGTTCTTTGTAACTGTTTTGCCAGCTCGGGTTCCTTGTCCTTGAGTTTTTCAGTGACGACCGAAATATCCATGCTGATCGCTGTCAGATTCGAGCCCATTTCATCATGCAGTTCACGTGCCAGTTTGGCTTTCTCTTTTTCGGAAACATTTAACAGGTGATGCGACAAGACAGACAATTGTTCGGTGCGTTTTAATACTGTGGATTCAAGATTGTCGTTGGCGGTCTTCAGCGCATTTTCTATGCCGCGCTGCTTATAGAAGCTCCGGTAGATCAGGCGATAAAACAAAATCAGTACCAGTAGTGCAATAGCATTGGTTGCCGTACCAAAAAAGAGCGCATCCTGGTATTCGGTGTACGACAGCTGGCGTCTGGCTGCCAGGGCTTCATTTTCTTCCTTTTCCATGATGATATCGAGTAGCCGGATTTCATCCATGACATCGCGGCCCTCACCCACTTTCGCCAGTTCTATGATGCCGGTCAGGCCAAATTCTTTATATGTTGCAAGACCATGCTCAAATACCCTGGCCTTGCTGTCGTAGAGCTTGCGCAGTTCTGCCAGGTTTTTGATTTGTGAAGGATTGTCCTGCAACAGCTTGTCAAGTTCCCTGAAGTCACTTTCCAGCTTGCCCCTGGCTATTTCCCAGGGGCGCATATAGACTTCATTGCCGGACATGAAATAGCCGCGCAGACTGCTTTCAGAATCCATGATCAGCAGGTTGATGTCCTTGAGCTTGTCTTTTACACTCCAGTTATGTTCCATCCAGTCATTGTTGGCCTTGAGCTTTTCCAGATTCTGGTACGAGGAATAGGCGTTGCCAATCAAAATGAAAAGGCAGATCATGAATAAAAACGTGATGTACAGAGGTATCGACGTGGATGTGGTTTTTTTCAAGAAAATTTCCTCAAGAAGTGGCTGAAATGCGCATTCCATTGCTGCTGAAGATAGACATGGTAATGCAGATCTGCATCCGTTTTTTCTTTTAAGCCGGAAAATCTGGCTTGATCTGACTTGTTCACCAGCGATGAAAACAATACCTCAATTGATAAATTATGTGTCGTAAATTTTGTGAGATTTTATTTCGCCCCGGAAAATCCGTGACGTAGGTCTTCTCCTACAAATTATTCCGCGAACGCTTATTGCTAATCAACTGTAGTCTCCTTAAAATGAATTCCATTGACGCCGCATGAGCAATGTGGATGGTCTTATCACTGTTAAGCTTCAGTTCCCAATAGTTTGGAACAAAATGGACGACAAGAAAAAATTGAAAGTATTTTTAATCGAAGATGCACAAAGAATTCGTTCAGTGCTGATTGAGGTGTTGCAGCAGACTGAAAATGTGGAAGTCATCGGTTTTGCAGAAAGCGAAGAAGAGGCTTTGAGCAAGTTGCGTTCTATCGAATGGGATGTCGCCATAGTGGATATCAGCTTGCGTGAAGGCAGCGGCCTGGCTGTCTTGTCCGGCCTGAAAAATGATGGACGTCCTTATGGATCACGCCTGGTGTTTACCAGCAACCCCAGCAACGCACTGAAAACCCGCACCATGTCACTCGGAGCCGAAGGCTTTTTTGACAAATCCCGCGAAATGGATCACCTGGTTGACCATATCCAGGCCCTGGCTCACTAAAACCGGCTGTTCCAGCCCGCAGTTTTATTTAAGCGGCGATATCACCTTGATGTGTTTATTCGAGCAAATTATTCTTCATCGCATAGTACGTCAGATCACTGTTTGATTGCAGGTTCATTTTTTCCATCACGCGGGTCCGATAGGTGCTGATGGTTTTTACGCTGAGCGACAGAGTCACGGCAATGTCAGATACGCATTCACCCTTGGCCAGTCTTAAAAATACCTGGAATTCACGGTCAGACAGTTCCGTATGCATGGCAGTATCGGCATTGCGATCAAAGCCCTGCGCCAGGATCTCTCCTACGTCTGCACTGACATAACGACGGCCGGTTGAAACCGTACGTACAGCCTTGATGAGCTCATCTGCATCACATTCCTTGTTCAGATAACCATTCGCTCCCATACGCAAGAGGTTCACGGCATACTGCTGCGCAGGATAGCCACTCATTATCAGGATAGGCAACTCTGGCTGCCCCTGCTTGATGGTCCGCAAGGTATCAATACCGCTTTGGTCAGGCATGCTGATATCCAGCAGCATGACGTCACAGGCTTCTTTTCTGGCGATTTCAAGGGCTTCACGCCCGGTCGAGGCTTCTGCAACCACCTCGAAATCACTGACTCCTGAAAATATCTGCTTGAAACCGGCCCGCACAATTTGATGGTCGTCACAGACTGCGATACGTATCATTTTTTTCCTAGAAAGGTAAGAGCGCACAAAATTATGCCCGCCTGTCGGCTGTAAGGGCTAAAACAGAAGCGAAAGACGGTTTCCCGCCTGTCAGGGCAAGCTAAGTGTAAGGCACGCTGTTTTCAACTGTAATATCTCATTAGTTTCAATAAGGCATCAGAACTGTGCTGCACGTCATGCGTTTATGTTGACAGCATAGCACCTGAACAAAATATATGGGGGGAAGTGAGCATATCAAGGCTATGTTGCTCATGGAAACTGGCAGGATAGGTGTAGTCCTGGGATATGGGTGTGTGGGGTGCGTGGCGTCCGTGGCCTCCATGCGCTGTAGCCTCTGTTGCTTCCTGAGGATACAGCGGCGAGCTGGAGACGGGGGCAGGGTGATTGAGCAGATTAAGCTCGCAAGCGTCGCGCAAGGCTATACAGCACCTGTATCTTTATTCTCAGCCTTGGTGCTGGTTTTTGGCGGCAGATTGCCACCTTCGCCTTCCCAGGTGCTTAACTCGGTTTTGTGTAATTTCTTGGCGACATGTTTTTCGCGGTGCAGTGTCTTGCTGACCGCAGTCAGCAGCGCCAGACTGGCAAGACCGGCCGCAAGGAAGAGGTGTTTGGTAGCGATCATGTTTTTCTCCAAAAAGAGTAGTTCGTTAAGAAGTACGTTCAAAATGATCCAGGATCAGGACCCTGAGACCGAAGTAAGGTTATTTTGCTGGCGTTTGATGCACTGCCTGATCACCTTTTGCGCATCACTGATGACGAGCTGGCATCTGGCATTCGTCAGCATCTGATAGCCGCTGGCGCGAAGTTGTTGCTTACCAAGCAGGTTGCCCACACCCAGGCGCAATGCGCCATGCATAAAAAATATTCCACTTTTAAATAGACATGTATTCATTGCGATTTCTCCAGAAGATCGGTGAATCCTGATATATGCGGTAAACCCGCCGTAGGTTGCCAGTAAGTCTTTATCTGCCAGCGTGCAGCTGTATCTGTTTTCGACTTGGAATCCATACTAGCATCGGCCCCGGGCGCTCCCATATAGGACACGAGCGTCTGCATTTGTAGGATTAGATGAAGTAATGCAGCGCCCGGCATGGGCATGTCATGACGACAGGATGACCGGTCTGCGATGTTGGCTGGAAGGTGGCAGGGGAATTACATTCGCTTGAGCGAGGCGACTTACGGACGCTATGGAAAACAGCGTGAAGACTTTTCGGTACTCAGGGGATGAATATGTAATAGCCACCAAATCTGGTGGCTATTACGTTCTTCATTTATGTCCTCAATGTATGTTTTTCATTGCAGTACCGCCCGCTTGCGGGCACAGGCTTAATTTGCTGAAGCGACCTGCACCTTTACACTTTGTGTCAGCGCTGCGGCATTAAAGGTATCGCAGCAAATTTCGCTTGATGTACGTGAGCGATAATCATGGATGAACTGATCAAAACTGCCGGTTTGTGAACTCTCCATGGCAGCCTGTTCTGCCAGTGATTGTTCAGCCATTTTGGTGTACAGGGCCAGTTGATCGGCAGCAGGAGGATGGGCGCGGAATCCATCGGCCAGCACCTTGCTTTGTTGCAATGCAAACTGAGTGAAGGAATTATTCGATGCGCGTATTGCTGCCAGTACTTTGGCAGATGGTGTCAGTTCAGGATCGATCAATTTTTCACGCTGGACCTGCAGGGTTTGGGCGTGGCTGTCATCACCACGCTGGGCATCCAGCAGGGCGGCTACCGGTGTAATTTTCTCCAGCAATTCCCTGCTCCAGTCTTGCAGCGAGATAGCCTGACCCCGACGTGACAACATCAGGCCAGGACGACGCCCCTGTTTCACGGTGAGTGCAAAATTGTCGACATTTTCATCGCCTTCGGTCTGATTTGTCAGTGGACTGTCATCCAGGGCACAGAACAGCAGGAAGGCATCGAGGAAACGGGAAGTTTCCAGACTGATGCCCAGTGGGTCGAAGGGATTCACGTCCATGCAGCGCACTTCTATGTACTGCACGCCACGTGCACACAGGGCTTCAATCGGGCGTTCGCCGGTTTTGATGACGCGTTTGGGGCGTATGGTGGCGTAAAACTCGTTTTCAATTTGCAGCACATTGGTATTGATCTGTACCCATTCCCCATCCTGTTGCGTCCCTATTTTTTCATATTCAGGGTAAGGCTGGCGTACCGCCAGCGACAGGCTGCGCATGTATTCCAGCAAGGTGTTATAGGGCGGCACCAGGCCAGCCTGGGCGTTGTTCTGGTAGCCCAGGTCGCTCATGCGCAGACTGGTGGCATAGGGCAAGTACAGTGTATCGTCTGACAGGGTATCCAACTGGTGTGGGCGGCCACGCAGGAAAGGCGTGGACAGTGCTGGTGATGCACCAAACAGATACATCAGCAGCCAGCTATAGCGATGGAAATTGCGTATCAGCGCGATATAGTTTTCCGACTGCACGTAGGTGGGCGTGCCGGGCGTCTGTTCTGCCTGCTGCAAAACCTTCCACAAATCTTCCGACAGCGAATAGTTGTAGTGGATACCGGCGATGCATTGCATGCTTTTGCCATAGCGTAAGGCCAGCCCGCGCCGGTATACATGCTTGATCATGCCTATGTGTGAATTGCCATACCAGGCAATCGGGATATCTTTTTCTTCCGGCAGGGCGCAGGGCATGGACTGGTGCCACAGCATCTCATTGCCCATGACGGTGTAGGCAAAGCGGTGGATATTGTCCAGCTCTTCCAGCGCCGTGGCGATGTCAGGTTCTGCCGGGGTAATGAATTCCAGCAGGGATTCCGAATAATCGGTTGTAATTTGCGGATTGGTCAGCGCCGAGCCCAGTGCCGGTGGATGTGGTGTCAAGGCCAGCTTGCCATCGGCATGCACACGCAGGGTTTCCCGCTCTATACCGCGCAAGCCCCGGGCAAGCAGAGGACGATTTGCTTCACTGTCAAGTAGTGCCAGACGTTGGTTTAGCAGAGTGCTCACGGTGTGTTCCTTCAAGATTCAGTTGTCTTTGCAATCACATTTGCAAAAAATATCGAGCAAGCATATCCGAAAAATGAAAATGACATACGAGGCCACTCAAATTTCAGATGGAAACTTTCTGAATAGTAAAACAGTCATATGAAGGCATGATTTCATACACGGGAAATCCCGCGTTGCAGCAATATGCAAAAAGATTTCTTGTTTTGTTTGCATCGCATTTAGAATGTCTTATTCAGTCATCCCTACAGGAGTTGATGTGCCCTTCAAAAAAATCTCTGTACTCATGTCTGCCAGCGTACTCGGTCTGGCGACTTCCGGGCTGGTGCTGGCTGCCGATGCGGTTTCCAGTGCGCTGCTGGTTCCACCCGTTCCACCCATTGCCAAAAAAGTGCCATGGCAGGAAACCCGCCATGGCGAAGTGGTTACGGATGACTACCGCTGGCTGCAGAAAAAAGAAAATCCTGATGTGATTTCTTACCTGAATGCCGAGAATGCCTACACCGAGGCCATGAGTGCGGATGTCAAGCCACTTGCAGAAAAGCTGTATGGCGAAATCAAGGGACGCATGAAGGAGGCCGACCTGTCCGTACCTGTCCGTCGCGGCAATTATTATTACTATTCGCGTACCGAGGCAGGCAAGCAATATCCACTGTCCTGCCGCCGTCATGCCGATGCTGCCATGGCCTATGATGACAAGGCCGCTGAAGAAATCCTGCTGGATCAGAACGAGATGGCCAAGGGATTGAAGTTCTTTTCCGTCGGCGGCAGCCTGGTCAGCCCCGACGAACAATTGATGGCCTACGTGACAGATACCGTTGGCTATCGCCAATACCAGTTACGTATCAAGGATCTGAAAACCGGCCAGTTGTTGCCTGATACGGTAGAGCGTGTGACCTCGCTGGCCTGGGCTGCCGACAACAAGACCCTGTTTTTCGTGCAGGAAGACCCGGTCACCAAACGGTCTGACCGCCTGTTCCGCATGGAACTGGGCAAGGCACCGGTAGAAATCATGCATGAAGCGGTGGAGCAGTTTTCCCTGATGGTGGGGACTACACGTGACCGGCAATTCATTGTGCTGACCAGCCAGGCAACCGATAGTGCCGAAGTCAGTCTGCTGCCAGCCGGCACACCGGGTGGCACGTTCCGTTCTGTGCTGGGGCGTGAAAAAGGCCATCGCTACAGCGTGGAACACCGCAATGGCGAGCTGTACATCACCACCAACAAGAACGCCAAGAATTTCCGCGTAGTACGCGCACCGCTGGCAACGCCGGACAGCACGCACTGGCAGGAAGTGGTGAAGCATGATCCCGATGTACTGGTGTTTGCCGCTGATCTTTTTAAGGATTTCATGGTCGTTACTGAAAAGACCCAGGCCCTGAATCGTGCCCGCATCTATGATTTCAACAGCAAGCAATGGAAAACCGTGAAGTTTGATGATCCCGTATATCTGGCAACAGGTGCAGGGACGCCGGAATTTTCTTCCACCCGCTTCCGCATGTCGTACCAGTCACCGGTGACGCCACCGACCGTGCTGGATGTGGATATGGCGACGGGGCAGCGTTATGTATTGAAGCAGCAGGAAATTGTCGGTGGTTACGATGCTGGCAAATATGAAAGCCGCCGCCTGTGGATGACAGCCAGGGATGGTGTCAGGGTACCGCTGTGGGCTGTATATAAAAAAGGTGTGAAACTGGATGGCAGTGCGCCTTTGCTGTTGTATTCGTATGGCAGTTATGGCTATTCTACCGAAGCGACCTTTGCCATCAGCCGCCTGAGCCTGCTGGACCGTGGCGTCATCTATGTGCAGGCGCATATCCGTGGCGGCCGTGACATGGGCGAGCACTGGCATGAAGATGGCATGCTGATGAAAAAGAAAAATACCTTTTATGATTTTATCGACAGCGCTGATTACCTCGTCAAACAAAAATGGACCAGTCCGGACAGGCTCATCATCCAGGGTGGCAGTGCCGGTGGCTTGCTGATGGGGGCAGTGGTGAACATGCGTCCTGACCTGTTCCACGCCGTACATGCGGCCGTGCCCTTTGTCGATGTGATGAACACCATGATGGATGCCAGCCTGCCTTTGACCACGGGTGAATATCTGGAATGGGGTAATCCGAATGAAAAGCCGGCCTACGACTATATGCGCAGCTATTCACCGTATGACAATATCGCCCGCAAGGCTTACCCGGCCATGCTGGTTACCACCAGTCTGAACGACAGCCAGGTCATGTACTGGGAACCGGCCAAGTACGTCGCCAAGCTGCGTGACTACAAGACCGATAAAAATCCCCTGCTGCTGAAAATCAATATGGCAGCAGGCCATGGCGGTGCTTCTGGCCGGTATGATGCGATACGTGAAGGTGCTTTCAATTCAGCCTGGATGTTGTCGCAATGGGGTATTAAAGAGTAAAAATACGGATACTCCCAGGCTATGTGCCTGGGAGATTTTTGAAAATCAGGAATCGATTATATGAACTTTGCTTACACCATTATCTATGTGCCCGATGTGGCAGCATCACTGGCCTTCTTTGAAAAAGCCTTTGGCTTTGCCACCCGTTTTTTGCATGAGTCAGGCATGTATGGCGAATTGGATACGGGTGCCACGACGCTGGCTTTTGCCGCCCATGCCATGGGCGAAATGAATTATTCCAGCGGCCATGTGGAAGCCCACAGTTCTGCCCAGCCGCTGGGGATGGAAGTCGCCTTTACTACGGCTGATGTGGCGCAGGCCCATGCGCAGGCAATCGCTGCCGGAGCCACGGAACTTGCTGCACCTGCGCAAAAACCCTGGGGACAGGTAGTGTCTTACCTTCGTTGCCCGGACGGCAGCCTGGTCGAGCTGTGTACGCCTATGGGGGGATAATGCGCGGGGCCTGTTTTCGGCTATGGACAGACACGAACGACAGGCCCGCATTTAATCCCATGCAAAATACTTGTTTTTCAGCTTCATGACCGTGCCATCCTTTTGCAGGATTTCATAGGCAGCTTTCCAGGCTTTTTCTTCTTTCTCATGCACCCCCAGGGAACTGGCCAGATACAGATCGGCAGAGCCAAGGCTGGCGCCGGTATGGAAGTCGTCCAGGCGAAATCCATATTCTTCTATCGCCGAGGTCAGCATGGGGTAACCGGCGTAAATGGCATCAATGCCACCCAGCGACAGCATTTTCAGCAAATCCTGGTAATTTTTTTCGTACACGATATGCCGAAAATTTTTTGCCTGCAGATTTTTTTCCAGTAGTGAACCGCGCATGATGCCGATGCGCATGCTGCGCAACTGGTCAACGTTGGCCTTTTCTATATTGATTTTCCCCGTGCGGTGGCCAAAAAAGGTGTAATTGACCTTGCTCAGTGGTACCAGCCATTTGAAACTGGTTTCGCGTTCCGGAGTTCTGGCCAGCGGAAACAGGCCGTAGGATTTGCCCTCTCTACCCATTTTGATTACCCGTGACCAGGGGTAGAACGTCAGATCTGGCTGCCTGCCCATCTGGCTGGACATGGCGGCGATCAGTTCATAGGCATAACCCTGTGGTACATCTTTTTGCAACCAGATGAAGGGTGGGAATTCAGCCGTGACCCATCTGATCGGTTCAACGACGACTGTTTGAGCCTGGCCAGTAGGACTGAACAGGGCAAGGCACATCGCGAACAGGCATATTATTTTTTTCATTGCAGTCTCATAAAAGAGAAGATCATGCTCAAAGGTCTATATGTATCTACCAAAGCCAGCATGCCTGTAGCCCATGCCTGTATAGCGAAACACAGTATTGAGCCGGACGACAGACAGGTCAAGTGAATTTTTTTGTTAATCTGACCAGAACTGGAATGAGCAAAAATGTTTATCCATCCTGCATGATTTGCCATTTGAATTTTGTCTGGAATTGACTATAAAGATAGATAAGGCAGTTGCGCATCCTGTCGTTTTTCCCGCTACGGAATGACGATGCTTGCTGTCTTATCCCCTGGCCAATTCTGGTCACCGTGTAGCCACCGCAACTGCCTCTTTGGATATTTACTTCAGGAGGTTCTTATGAGACGCAGACTGTACTTCATGTTACCCGACGCAGGCAGTGCCAGGGCGATGCTGGATGAATTGTTGCTGGCCCGTGTGGATGAGCGACATATGCATTTTCATGCCAGAGAAGGCATGTTGCCTGCTGATATGCCAGAGGCGAATTCCTTCCAGAAGACGGATTTGATACATGGTGCAGAAGTCGGCATGCTGATAGGTGGTATAGCGGGTTTGCTGGCAGGCGGCTTGTGGCTGATCTTTCCACCTGAAGGCATGGAAATGCGTATTCTTGCCGTGGTGATTTCGGCACTGGGTGGTGCCATGTTCGGGTCATGGGTATCTGGCAGGGCAGCAACGGCCATCCCCAGCTCGCGCCTGAAACCTTTTCAGGCCGAGATAGAAAATGGCCGTGTTTTGCTGATGGTGGATGTACCTTTCAAGCGGGTGGCAGAAATCAAGGAACTGGTCAGCAAGCGGCATCCTGAAATCCGTTTTGGTGGTGTCGATCCGCATGTGCCGGTTTTCAGTTGATTTCATCAACTGACCTTGGATATATGTCTTTTTATGCACAACATGCAGGCAATAACATGCCTGCATGTTGTTTGTATGCACGATGCTTATTTTTGTTGATTTAGGAATACAATGGCTAAATTTTTAGACAACATTTCCCAAAATGACAGATATAGCCTTGGAGTTGCGTGACCTGAGCAAGAACTTTGGTCGTCCTGCCGTAGAAAATCTGAATCTGCAGGTACGTCGCGGTGAACTGTATGCCTTGCTGGGCCCTAACGGTGCCGGCAAGACCACCACTCTGCGTATGGTGGCTGGCCTGATACTGCCGGACAGTGGCAGCATCCATATCCTGGGTAATGATCTGGCAAGCAATGCGGCGCTGGCCAAGAGCAAGCTGGCTTACCTGCCGGATGACCCCATGTTATACAACAAGCTCAAGCCCTTTGAATATCTGGCGTTTGTGGCAGGCTTGTGGGGCGTGTCTGCCGATGTCGCCGAAACCCGGGCGCGTGAATTGCTGGAATGGCTGGATCTGTTACAGCATACCGATGAGCTGACCGAAGGCTTTTCGCGCGGCATGAAACAAAAACTGGCACTGGCGGGTGCCCTCATCCACCAGCCGGAACTGATCATCCTCGACGAACCGCTGACCGGTCTGGATGCGGCCGCAGCGCGCCAGGTCAAGGATGTCCTGCTGGCACACGTGAAGCAGGGTGGCACCGTGATACTGACCACGCATATCCTGGATGTGGCTGAACGGCTGGCCGAACGCATAGGCATCATCCAGAACGGCAAACTGATCGCCGAAGGCACACTCGACGAATTGCGCACCAGGACCAGCCATAGTGCTGGCACACTTGAAGAAGTCTTCCTGCAATTGACGGAGCCAGCATAATGGCTCGCGGCTTGAATTTCCAGCCAGGCAGTGCTGCCTGGCTGCTCTGGCATGAAATCCGTCTGGCATTTTATGACATGGGTCAAAGTCGCCCTGGCCGCAGCGCCGCCCGTGGCATGTCGGTGTTTGGCATCTGCCTGATCGCCTTCCTGGCTGTGATGGCGCATGTCGGCGTCTGGTTTTTGATGCGCAAAATACCGCCATTTGGCAAGGATATTCCGCCACTCATCCTGATTGCGACCGGCTTGCTGATGATGGTGATCTTCAGCATGATGCTGTCAATGGGGCTGACGCGCAGCGTCAGGGCCCTGTTTGAACGCGGTGACCTGGACCTGTTGCTGTCTTCACCTTTATCGTCGCGTACCATTTTCAGTGTCAGGCTGGCAGGTGTCACGTTTGGTGTGGTGGTCTGGTTTCTTGTGCTGCTGGCCCCGGTGGCCAATATAGGCGCGGTGACCGGTCAATGGACCTGGCTGGGGATTTATCCCGGCATACTGGGCATGGCTATGATTGCTGCTTCACTATCCATGTTGCTGACCCTGGGGCTGGTGAAAACCATAGGCGTGCGCCGTACCCGTACCGTTGGCCAGATACTGGGCGCGCTGACCGGGGCTTCGATTTTTATCCTGTCGCAACTATTCGGCAATCTGGGTAAGGAAGTGCGCCAGAATGTGCAGGATTATCTGACACCCCTGTTTCAGCCCGGTGGCCCGCTGGATGCGCAAAGCCCGGTATGGACACCGGCGCGTGCCATGCTGGGTTCGCTGCCCGCCATTCTGGTGTTCAGCCTGATCAGCCTGGCCTGTTTTTGGCTGACTGCCCGCTTTACCCATCAATTCTTTGTGCGTGGCGTGCAGCAATCCGTTGGCAGCCAGCGCAAGCCGCTGAATGCAGGGAGCGGTGGTAAAGCAGGGCAGGCCGGGTTTGGACGCAGCCTGCGCATGACCATCATTCAGAAAGAATGGCGTTTGATCGCCCGTGATCCGCAACTTATATCCCAGGTATTGCTGCAATTATTGTATATGGTGCCGCTGTTTTTCGTGGTGTTCAGGAGCAAGTCGGTTTTACCTGGTGTGGCCTCCGGCATGGTGTTCCTGGGCGCTTCGCTGGCGGGTTCACTGATCTGGATAATCGTGTCTGGCGAAGATGCGCCAGACCTGTTACGCGCCGCCCCGGTTAAACCGTTGACGATTGTCATCAGCAAGTTGATTGCAGCTTTGCTACCCGTCATGGTATTGATGACACCAGCCCTGATCTGGCTCAGTGCGCAACAAGTGCTGCTGGGGCTGGCGGTGAGCTTGTGTGCGATGCTGGCCATGCTTGGTTCTGCGCTGATCAATCTGTGGCAATCCAAGCCTGCACCACGGGCGCAGTTTAACCGGCGTGGCCATGCCCAGTGGATAGCCGGTTTGCTCGAAGCCCTGAGCTCTTTTGGCTGGGCTGGCTGTATTTATGCGGGCATGCAATTCCCGAACTGGTTGTGGATACCGGCCGGTGCTGCATTGCTGGCACCGGTGCTGGCCTGGTTTTTCCGTATTGAACGAAATATTTGATAGCTGGTCTATTGCTTACCTGATAACCTGGGATTGATTCTGCCATGCCTGTATTTACAAAAAAACGCGTTTTTGTGGCCATTGCCCTGCTGGTCGTAGGTGGTGCTGCCGCCATGTATTACCAAAAGGAAAAAGGCAAACCGAAGGAAGAAGAACCCAAATACAGAACCGTTGTCGTTGATAAAGGCAATATCACCCAGACCGTGACTGCCAGCGGCACACTCAATCCGGTGGCCCTGATCAATGTTGGTTCCCAGGTATCTGGTACCGTGGTTGAACTGAAGGCAGATTTCAATGACAGGGTGAAGCAGGGCCAGGTCCTGCTGAAACTTGATCCGACCATTTTCAATGCCCAGATCAAGCAGAGCGAAGCCAGCCTGGCATCAGCCGAAGCATCGAAACGCCTGGCCCAGGCCACGCTGGAACGTAACCAGAAGCTGGTCACGCAAAACTATATCTCCGGCACCGCCATGGACCAGGCCAGACGTGAAGTCGAAGTGGCCGACGCCAATATCAAACTGGCGCGGGCGCAGCTGGATCGTGTCAAGGCCGACCTGAACAACAGTGTCATTCGTTCCCCTATTGATGGCGTCATCATCAAGCGCACCATCGACATGGGGCAGACTGTGGCTGCGTCTTTCCAGACGCCTAACCTGTTTCAGATTGCACGTGACCTGACCAAGATGCAGATTGATACCAGCGTCTCGGAAGCCGATGTCGGTTCACTGAAAGATGGTTTGCCCGCACGTTTCGTCGTCGATGCCTATCCGGATCGTGAATTCGAAGCCAAGCTGCGCCAGTTCCGCCTGGCAGCGAACGTGCAGCAAAACGTGGTCACGTATAACGTGGTGCTGGACGTGGATAACAAGGATGAATTGCTGAAACCCGGCATGACGGCACAAGTACGCCTGGTGGTTGGCAGCCGTGAAAATGTGATACGCATCCCGACCGCCGCCCTGCGCTATAAACCGACAGAAGAAGAGCAGGCCAAGGAAGCCAAGGCACTCAAGGAAAAAGAAAAAAATGGAAGTGCAGCAGCCTCGGGCGCAGCATCAGCCTCAGCTTCGGCATCTGTCGCCAGCAATCTGCCTGCACCTGATGTTGATGATGACGTGGCTTTCCGTACCAGGAAAGACCTGACCCGCACTTTCAAACTGTACAAACTCGATGAAAAGAACCAGGCCAGGACAGTCGATGTCAAAATCGGTTTGTCCAACTTCAAGTATACCGAAGTCATTTCCGGTGATTTGAAACCTGGTGACAATGTCATTACCCGTGCGCTGGACAAGTCCGGAGCACGCTGATGAGCGATACCCTGATAGCCATACGCCAGGTCACCAAGAGTTATTTCTCTGGTGGCGTGGAGACCAAGGTCTTGCATGGCATTGATGTACAGGTGCCACGCGGTGATTTCCTGGCCGTGATGGGACAGTCCGGCTCTGGCAAATCCACGCTGATGAATATCCTTGGTTGCCTGGACCAGGCCACCAGCGGCTCGTATCTGCTGAACGGTGTCGATACCCTGAGCCTGTCGCGTGCCGAACTGGCAACCATACGCAACCGCACCATCGGTTTTGTGTTCCAGAGCTTTAACCTGATCAAACGTATGAGCGTGGCTGAAAACGTCGCCCTGCCTCTGATATATGCCGGCGTCGGGCGTGACAAGGCGCACAAGAAGGCAGTGGTGGAACTGGAAAGGGTGGGGCTGAAAGATTATGCCAAACGCCTGCCCAATCAACTCTCAGGCGGACAGCAGCAGCGCGTTGCCATCGCCCGTGCCCTGGTCGCTGATCCACCACTGATCTTGGCGGATGAACCTACTGGCAACCTGGATACACAAACCAGTGAAGACATCATGCGCTCGCTACAGCAATTGAATGCCGAGCGTGGCATCACCATCCTGCTGGTCACCCATGAACCGGATATTGCAGCCTATAGCAAGCGCCTGGTGCGTCTCAAGGATGGACATGTCCTGTACGATGGCCCGGCGGCAGAAGGCTTGCGCCAATTGGCGGCTTCACATGCTGAATATTCAGACGCACAGGGGGATGCAAAATGAATTTCCTTCAGGTTTTTATAGAAGCATTCCGTTCCATGAATGCCAACCGCCTGCGCACGGCACTGACCATGCTGGGCATTATCATCGGCATTACCTCGGTAGTGATGATGCTGGCCGTTGGTGAAAGCGCCAAGAAATTTATCGCCAAAGAGCTGGAAGTACTGGGCAGTAATCTGATGATTATCTCACCGGGTGCCAACCGCACCCAGGGTGTGCGCGCACGTACCGGCACTGCACCTTCGCTGTCTGTCGAAGACGCAGTGGCACTTAATGAACTGCCTACCCTGAATGGGGCTGCTCCGGCCTTGCAGGGCTTCTTCCAGCTCACGGTGGGAAATGACAATTCGAATAATGCCGTGCTCGGCGTTACGCCTGAAATGTTCAAGGTACGTAACTGGAAAGTGGATCAGGGGAATGAATTCAGTGATTCCGACATCCGTGGCGCAGCACGCATGGTTATCATAGGCAAGAAACTGGCGGACCAGTTCTTTTACAAAGACAACCCGATAGGCCAGTTTGTACGCATAGACAATGTACCCTTCCAGGTGGTCGGTGTCTTACAGGGCGAGGGGCGCATGTTTGATGGCGGTGACCTGGGTGAGATGGTCCTGATCCCGATCACGTCGGCACGCGCCACCTTGATGCGCAGCCCGTTCCCACGCAATGTGCATTACGTCGTGGTGCAGGGCAAAACTGAAAAGCAGTTGAAGGATGCGGAAGAAGACATCAAGGACATGTTGCGTGACCGCCACCATATCAAGGCCGGACAGGAAGATGATTTTCGTATCGATAACCTGGCCTCGATTGTCGAGACCGGAGCCAAGATCAGTGCTGGTCTGGCTGCCATGCTGGGTGCGATTGGTGCCATCTCACTGATCGTGGGTGGCATAGGCATCATGAATATCATGCTGGTATCGGTGACTGAGCGCACCCGCGAGATAGGCATACGCATGGCGATTGGTGCCAAGCCACGCGACGTGCTGTTGCAGTTTTTGACCGAGGCTGTAGTGATCTGCCTGGTCGGCGGCATCATAGGCATCATGCTGGCCATGGCTGGCGCTGCGGCGATTACGTCTACCGGCAAGCTGGAAGTCGTCATCGGCTTGCAGGCAATGGTGGTGGCCTGTGGTTTCGCCAGCTTTGTGGGTATCTTCTTTGGCTTTTATCCTGCCCGCCGTGCCTCGCGTTTATTGCCGGTGGATTGTCTGCGCTACGAATAATCATGAATAATCATGAATAAACCGAAAGGCAAGCGATGAGTCTGATCGGCAATATCCTGTGGTTGGTATTCGGTGGTTTTATTACGGGACTGGCATGGTGGTTGGTGGGCACCCTGGCCTTTATCAGCATCATAGGCATACCTTGGGGCCGCGCCTGCTTCGTGATCGGGCAACTGACTTTCATGCCATTTGGCAAGGAAGTGGTCAGCCGGCAGGCGGTGACAGGTCAGGAGGATATAGGTACCGGTGTGCTGGGAACGATAGGTAATATCATCTGGTTCATTTTCGCCGGTGTCTGGCTGGCGATAGCACACTTGTTTTCAGCTTTGTTCTGTTTCGTCACTATCATCGGTATTCCATTTGGCATCCAGCATTTGAAACTGGCTGCAATTGCGCTGGCACCGATAGGTAAAACCGTGGTGGACAAATAACGGGCGAGCAGACTGCGGCCTTGATCGTGATGTGATTGCGGTTTGCTGGCGGGGATGTAGGAGGGGGAAAGTGGGGAAATAAGGCAGGCTACACGTGATGGTAACCTGCCTCAATCAATGACTTATTTCTTTGATTTTGCTATCAGCGCTTCCAGCACCTGCATGGTGGCCTGGTACAACTGCTCGCGTGGAATATTGCTGTTGGCACCGGCGATCATGGATGGATTGGTCAGGTAACGGCCATCCACGACAAAGGTCGGTGTACTGTCCACTTTATAGGTAGCGACCAGCTTCGACAGGTTGGTCAATTTGGTGATGACAGCGAAAGAGTTATAGAAACTCAGGAATTTGGCTTTATCGATGCCATTCTTGACAGCCCAGTCAATATTTTCTGCATCACTGGTCAGGCGGCTGCGTTCGACATGCCAGGTAGCCAGGACCTTGGCATGCAGTGCCGTTTCCAGATTCATCGCTTCCAGCGTCAGGAACAGATGTGCTTCAGGATCTTTTTCACCCGTCAGCGGCAAATGCATGCGGCGGAACAGGATATTGTCACCCTGCTTTTTGACCCATTCATTCAGGCTGGGTTCCAGCGCATTACAGGCCGGGCAGTGGTACATGAAAAATTCGATGACTTCGACTTTCTTCCCGCTGGATAGCACCGGCTGTGGTGCCGGCAGGGTGATAAATTCTGCCCCATTTTTGGGCGCGGCAGGCGTTGCCTGGGCCGTGCTGGCAACGAAACCGAGGGTAATAAGCAAAAGGCGTAAGAGGCGCATGGATTTCCTTTAACATGAAGCGAAACAAGCTGCTGAGCTTACCAGTATTTGCGTAATTTGGCATGCGCCTTCCAAACAGGGCAGTGGCGGCTAGCCTGACTGTCCGCAATTAGCTGCTGATTCGTCAAACATCTTTAAAAATCCCCGGATTTCTCAGCAAAGCCTTGCGCCCTGAATTGATTCGTAGAAAAATAAACTCAGGGTGGCGCTAAAGCTGGAAAAAAACTGAAAAAAGCTGACTTGTTCCAGCGTGTTCAGCCACCTGGCTTGTGCCCCCGGATATTGCATGTGTCCTGTTTTGCAAGTAAAAACCTGCATCAACTTTCCCAGACTGTGGAGCACCTGCAATGATAACCGTGCCTATCGTGATTGACTTTGAAGCATCCGGCTTCGGCAAAGGCAGCTACCCTATCGAGGTCGGCTTTTCGCGCCGTCACGGCGAAGGCTGGTGTAGCCTCATTCGCCCCGAATCAGACTGGGACCACTGGGATGTGCATGCGGCATGTGTACACCGCATTCCGCGTGAATTGCTGGTCGCAAGAGGCAAATCCCCCAGCCAGGTGACAGAACAACTGAATCTGCAACTGACAGGGCAAACTGTCTATACCGATGGCTGGGCCCAGGATTACATATGGATGGCTCGCCTGTATGATGCCGCTGACCGGGTACCCAGTTTTCGTCTGGCGGATTTGCGTGAAATCATCTCCCCCCAGCAGGAAGGCTTGTGGCATGCCACCAAAAATCAGGTACAGGAAGACTTGAATATTTCCCGCCACCGCGCCAGCAATGATGCCCGCATCCTGCAAATGACCTGGTTGCGTACCTACGACGCCGCCCGCTGCCTGAACTGACTTGGGCAGCCAGATAAGGTAGATAGGGCCGATAGCCCTTTGTTTTACCTCACTATTCCCTGATTCTCCCACCCATTGCGCTGACATTTGCAAAAATAAATGTCAAATGCATATTCAGACAGTGCAAAATACGTGCTGTGTTCATGTCGTGCTGGCCTGCCTGTGTGTTTGCGTCTCTGCGTGTCTGTGTTTTGATGTTTCTTGCAGCGCTGCATCTATAAGGAGATAAAGTTGAAGAAGTGGATAATCCGTATCATCCTGATCTTGTTGGCCTTGCTGGCTGCGGTGCTTGCCTATCTGCTGCTGGCCCCGGTGCCGATCAATCCGGTTGCCTGGCAGGCTACGCCATTTACCGGGTATTCGCCACCACATGCGCGTAATGAAAAACTGGCCGCCCTGAAAACCATAGCCATCGGAGATGAAACCGGGCCTGAACATATCGCCATGGGGCCTGATGGACATCTGTATGCCGCCGTCACCTCTGGTGCGATTTTGCGCATGCAGCCGGATGGCAGCCAGCGTGAAGTCTGGGTGAATACCGGTGGCCGGGTGTTGGGATTCATGTTTGATGCGGCCGGTAACATGATTGCTGCAGATGCCTTCCGTGGTCTGTTGTCGATTGCGCCTGACCGGCAGATCACGGTGCTGGCTGACAAGGTCGGCGACAGCCCTATCCTGTATGCCGATGCCGTGGTGGTCGCCAAATCCGGCAAGATGTATTTTACCGATGCCTCACAGCGTTTTGGTGCGCGTGAATCGGGTGGCACCTTTCACGCCAGCGTGCTTGATATTCTCGAACATTCCTCCACCGGGCGGGTGCTGGAATATGACCCCGCCAGCAAACAGACACGCGTCGTGGCGGAAGGAATGTGTTTTGCCAATGGCCTGGTGCTGAGTGAAGATGAACAGCAGCTTATCGTTGCCGAAACCGGTGAATACCGCATCTGGAAAATCTCCATCCAGGCCAGCCAGTTGAATCTGAAACGCAAACCGGATAAAAAACTGGCAAGCATCCTGTTGCGCGATTTGCCCGGTTATCCCGATAATCTCATGCGCGGACGTGATGGCCGTATCTGGCTGGGCCTGGCCAAGCCGCGTGGTGCGGCGATAGACAGCATGGCTGAAAAGCCCTGGCTGCGCAGCATTACCCTGCGCTTGCCACGCGCCTTATGGCCGGTGCCGCCTGCCTATGGCCATGTACTGGCCTTCAATGAAGGCGGCAAGATCCTGGTGGATTTGCAAGACCCGTCTGGCCAGTATCCGGAAACCACAGGCGTCACCGAAACCGCAGACCGGCTCTACATACAAAGCCTGCATGCACATGGCATAGGCTGGTTGCCGAATCACCTGGTCAGGAAATGAATGGCATACCGTAGATGACAGTGCAGACGACAGAGAAGTTGACAGCGCAGATGGCCGAAGTGGATGTGCTGGTGATAGGCGGCGGTATCAATGGCACCGGCATTGCCCGCGATGCTGCCGGACGAAAACTGAGCGTACTCTTGTGTGAAAAAGATGACCTGGCCGCCCACACCTCGTCAGCCTCCACCAAGCTGATACACGGTGGCCTGCGCTATCTTGAATACTATGAATTTGGTCTGGTGCGCAAGGCCCTGCTGGAACGCGAAGTGTTGATGCGTTCTGCGCCGCATATCATCAGCCCCCTGCGTTTTGTCATGCCGCATGCGCGTGGACAAAGACCGGCCTGGATGATACGGGCTGGCCTGTTTTTATATGATCACCTGGCCAGGCGAGAATTATTACCCGGGGCTGAAAGCCTGAATTTGCGTACGCATATTACCGGCAAGCCCCTGCAGGCAGACTTCAGGCGCGGGTTTGCCTATTCCGATGCCTGGGTGAATGATGCACGGCTGGTGGTCTTGAATGCCATGGATGCGGCAGAAAAAGGTGCGCGCATCATGACCCGTACCACTTGTCTGTCTGCAAAAAGAGAAGACCAGCATTGGCTGGTGCAATTGCAGAAAGCCGATGGTAGCCAGTTGACTGTCAAAAGCCGTAGTCTGGTGAATGCCAGCGGACCATGGGCGGTGAATGTACTGCATAAATTGCTGCATCAGGGGACAGCAAAAACCCTGAGACTGATCAAGGGCAGCCACATCGTGGTGCGACGCCTGTTCCATCATCCGTATGCCTATATCTTCCAGCATCCGGATGGCCGCATCGTGTTTGCGATTCCTTACGAACAAAACTTTACCCTGATAGGGACGACCGACCTCGATTACACCGGTTCTCTGGATCAGGTTGCCATTACCGAACAGGAAATCGCATATCTGTGCGAGCTGGCCGGGCAGTATTTCACCCAGCTGATTACGCCCGCCGACGTGGTGTGGTCGTATTCCGGCGTGCGACCTCTGGTGGAAGAGCCGCATATCGGTGGCAAGGAAAAAGCGGCCGCACTGACCCGTGATTACCGGCTGGAACTGGATGCCGATGGCCCACCGTTGTTGAATGTCTACGGTGGCAAAATCACCACCTACCGCAAGCTGGCAGAAGAAGCGCTGGAGCAACTGGCGCCCTTGCTCAACAATGCCAATGCAGACTGGACGGAACATGCCTGCTTGCCGGGCGGTGACATCCTGGGGGCCTTGCCGCAAAATCAGGCGGTGCTTGAGTTTCCTGTTTTTATTCAGCATTGCCAGCAGCAATATGCGTGGCTGCCCCCGCATCTGACAGAAAGATTTGCACATGCCTATGGCACCCGCATCCATGTCCTGCTCAAGAACCGGCAATCCTTGTCAGACATGGGGGACATGCTGCTTCCCGGTCTGTATGTTGCTGAGGTGGAATATCTGATACGGCATGAATGGGCGCGCACCACCGAAGATATATTATGGCGTCGCAGTCGTCTGGGCCTGCATATGCTGGGTGAAAATACCGAAAGACTGACAAGATGGCTAAGCCATCATCTTGCCAGGCACGTGGATTAACGACATAAATTAACTATATAGGCAGGTCTTGTTGAAAATATAAGAAACACCCCTTGACGGGGTGTTTCTAACCTGTATCCAGCACAAAGTGCACGACAGTCATTGCGGCCTGTCCCTGACTTTTGCATTTCATCCCCCCGAATGCACGCACTGTCGCATGGCGATGGTTTTGCTCTCTGGCATTGCTTATTCTTAGACTACGCAATCAAAAAAACAGGGAGAAATCCATGAACAAGACTGAATACCTGCAGGCCCTGCGCCAGGCACTCGATGGTTTGCCAGCAACAGTGATACAAGAAACGATCTGGGAAACTGAAGCCAGCCTGGCCGATGCCATTGCATCCGGCAAGTCGGAAGAAGAAGCCGTTGCCAGTCTGCCCAAACCGGAACTGGTCGCTGCCCGCAAAAAAGCCAGTAATCATTACCAGGCACTGAAACATAATTTCACTGTCGGCAATATCGCCAGTTGGCTGGTGGCTCTGATTGGACTGATGGTGTTCAATCTTTTCATGTTCATTCCGGCGGTCGTGTATTTCACACTTTTGTGCTCCAGCTATGTCGTTGCCCTCAGTCTGTATGTGGCTGGCATAGGCGTGACTGCTGCCAGCCTGTCAGGGGTTGATCATTTCAGTATCGATGTGCCTTACCACAACCATCATGCGATCAGGCACGGTCATCACAAAGTCACGAGCAATCTGCAACATGAGAACGTGCGCGTGGATATTACTGAATCAGGCATTTTGATCGATGGCGAAAAAGCCAGCAATGACACCAAAGTTGCCGAAGCAGCTGGTGTCATCAAGGTTGACGGCAACAGTGTCGCTGGCAGCCTGCCTGCTACGGCGGTGGACGCTGGTAAAAAAGAATTGCATATTGATGTGGGCAATCATTTTTACGGCAGCAAGGCGCTGATGGGAATGGGCATGATCATAGGCTCTGTCCTGCTATTGATGTTGAGCATGTTCATGACCAAATACACCTTCATCGGTGTCCGGAATTATCTGCGCTGGAATCTGTTGCAACTGCACCTGGTCCGTCCGGCCTGAGTGTCAGGCAAGAATTGTTAGCATTGTCAGTATTGTTTCAAAAGTATCGCTTCAACATCAGGAGAACAAGATGAAAAACATTATTCGTACCGGCGCAGGCATGTTGGCCCTGTCCGTCATATTGACTGGCGCATCGGTCGTATTCATCAAAGCCCATGCCGCCAATGTCGCCATGGCCAGTGGTGGATCGTCAGCCAGTGAAGCGCGCCCCGTGAATGCAAGCGTAGTGAATGTCGTCCTGCATGGTCCCGTTGACCTGATACTGAAACAGGCCAGCACACCGGAAATGCTGGTCAGGGGCGATGCCAAACTGGTATCCCGTATTACGACGACCATCGAAGGCAATACCCTGCACATCGGTACCCGTGGCATTTATATTTCCATAGGCAAAACCGAACAAACCAAGGTCGAACTGAGTTTGCCCAATCTGGAAAAACTCCAGCTTGGCGGGAGCGGTGACGCCAGCATCAAGGGTTTTCGTGGCAATAAAATGGAAATCTCTGTGAATGGGTCGGGTGACGTCAACTTTGATGGTGATTTTCAGCAAGTTAATGCTGGCCTGCACGGCAGCGGCAACCTGAATTTGAATCTGGGCAATAGCGACACGGTAGAACTCAGTATCAATGGTTCTGGCGACAGTGTCATCAAGGGTCAGTCCAGATTACTGAATGCCAGACTGCACGGTTCAGGCGATTTGAATGCTGTTGCACTGAAAAGTGCCCAGGTCTTCGTCAATGCCGTGGGTTCATCCAGTGCCAAGGTATTTGCCAGCCAGGAAGCCCGCCTGAAGTTGACGGGCAGTGGTGACGTGCACGTTTTTGGTAATCCTGGCAAGCGCAATGTGGAGCGTGTAGGCTCCGGCGAGGTGCGCTGGGACTGAAAAAGTGGGATATCAGTGTTGTTTATTGGCGTAGAGCAAATATCATTGCCTGATGGAATGATATTTTCTTTTGAAAATATTTTTAATTGGAAAATTATATTTTGAAAATAAATAATTAATTTAATAAAAATTCGTCGCTGGCAGGTTGGTACCGAAACTCTATTTACTTGATGCATTTTTCTGCAATAATCATCGCAGATATGTAAGAATTTGTTTCAAAACCAAAAATAAGTTCTGTATTTGTACATACAGGCCCATTTCTAACCTGACCAGCCGAGAATCATGACTGCTACTCAAAGTAAGTGCTTGACCGCGTTGTTTGTTATGTTCAGCTTTATTTCTGGTGCTTTTGCCCAGGATAATCCCATGCAATTTCTTAGCAAGGCAAATGCCAAAGTGGCACGCGCTGCTTCCCTGAAGAATCATTGGGAAGGTCCGACAGACGGGCCCCGACTACAAAAGAAAAAGAAAATTATTTTTGTTGCTGCCGATCTCAGTGATCCGGGTACTGCGGGCGTATTTGCCAGCGTGCGTGAAGCCAGCGCCAGTGGTGGCTGGGAAACTTTGCCCATCGACTGCCGTGGGCGTTGCAACCAGGGTTCTGCCATCGTTGCCCAGGCGCTGGATATGAAGGCCGATGGCATCATCATGGCAGGCGTGGATGTCGGCACCCAGGCCAAGGGTATGGCAGCTGCAGCCAAGGCCAAAATACCGGTGGTCGGCTGGCATGCGTCCACCAAAAATGGGCCGACAGATGGCCTGTTCACGAATATTGCAACCAATCCAAAAGAGGTGGCACAGGTCGCTGCACTGTACACCGTGGTTGATTCCAACAACAAGGCTGGTATCGTGGTGTTCACCGATACCAGCAATCCCTACCTGCATGCCAAGTCTGCCGCCATTGTTGAAACCATCAAGCAATGTGAAGGCTGCAAATTACTGAGTGTGGAAGATGTGCCGTTGATTGATGCCCATATCAAAATGAAAGGCGTGGTTGAAAACCTCGTCAAACGCCATGGCAGCAAGTGGACGCATGCGATTGGTGCCATCGATTTCTATTTTGACCTGCTGGAAGTACCAGCCACGGCAGCTCTGATCGCCAACAACAAACTGGTAGGCGTAGCTGCCGGTGACGGTTCACCTACGGCCTACAAACGCATCCGTGCCAACAGCCTGCAGACGGCTACCGTACCTGAACCACTGTCCATGCATGCCTGGCAGTTGGTGGATGAGCTCAATCGGGCGTTTTCTGGCGCAGAGCCAAGTGGATTTGTCAGTTCATCCGTCCATCTGGTGACGGCACAGAATATTGCCTATGACGGTGGACAGAAAAACACCTTTGAACCGGGCAATGATTTCCGCAATCATTACCTGCGCTATTGGTCAAAATAAGTGGTCATAAGTAAGTGACCAAAATAAGCGACCAAAATAAGCTGCTTTGAAAGTTGCTGCGAATAGACAGGAAGAGCAGGCCGGAACTATTCCGGCCTGTTTTTTTATGCTTTCAGTGACAAGCCGGATTACAAGGCTGCTCTTTGCGTGACTGCCGCCAGGATATTGTCGGGGACTGATTTGTCCAAATACATGCGCTGATCGGCGGCCTGCATCAACCGGTCGGCTGTACGGCCATCTGTCGGGAACATGGCAGAGCCCAGTGCCGCTTCAATATTCACGGTATGGCCTTGTATGATGCAGGGGCCGACCAGCATTTTTTTCAGGCGCAGCAAAGTGCGGTCGAGCTGGGATTCCTGGTTCACGCCGAAGGTGATCGCAACAAATTCATCACCACCGATGCGGCCAACAAAATCGGCGTGGCGACAGAAACTCTTGAGCCGCTTTGCGACTTCCTTCAGCAGCAGGTCTCCGGCCTGATGACCATAGCGGTCATTGATTGCCTTGAAGTGGTTCAGGTCGATCAGGATAAAGCCAAAACCTTGCTGGTTGCGGGCGCTCATGGCGATGGCACGGTCGAGTATTTCATCCACGTGCCTGCGGTTGGGCAGGCCGGTGAGTACATCTTCGCGTGCCATTTGCAGTATGCTGTTTTGCGCCCGTAAATTGCAGCAGGCGCTGACACCATATGTCCAGCTCAGCAGGCACAAGACCAGCACCAGATACACCACGTTCAGCAATGGATGCCCGGCTAGTTGTGCATTGTCGTCAGCGCTGAAGGCCAGGTGCCAGCGAAGCATGAAGGCCGCCGCCATGGCCGACATGGATAATGCCCCTATGCCTGCAGCCAGCAATTCGAGATCGCGGGTTTTTCTGATGAGTATGAAGGCATTGGCCAGCATTAATGCCGCTGCAATCGCATCATGAAACAGGTAACGGCGTATCATGTCGTCCCGGTTGACGAATGCCAGCAGGACGAAGAGCGGAATCAGTACCAGACCCAGGCGCCAGCGCTGGTGTGACGCATAGCCGCGAAAGCGCAAGGTGCCTTCCAGCATCAGCAGGACGGTAGTGAGTGCCAGGGAATTATTGATGGCAATAATCAGCGCTTTGGGAACATCAGTCACGCCAATGAGCCGCATTACCAGAAAGGCGGGTGCAGTGATCGATGCCGCAAGTGCCCATACCCCCGTGCCGGGTATGCCGCGATTGATGCGCCAGACAGCCAGCATGACCAGCATGGAAATCACACTGATGCAGACAACGACCAGGTCAAGCGTAGTACGATCCAGATTAACCATAGACAGGTATGGGTGCATGGGTGGCACGGCAGTCATATCAGACAGGCACTTCAGGCGACAGGCGACAGATGGGGCAATTCCGCATTCACGCCGTTCGAGCACGAACAGAAATTGGCACAAATGACATGAAATCATATTATGAACCAAACTTATGCAAAAGCACTTAAATAATTCACAAAATGACAACGCGGATGAAGTGGTTGTCATTGGTGGCGGGCCTGCTGGCCTGATGGCTGCCGAGACGCTGGCCAGCCAGGGGCTGGCCGTCAGTCTGTACGATGCCATGCCATCGGTAGGGCGTAAGTTTTTGATGGCCGGCAAGGGGGGAATGAACCTGACCCATTCGGAAGATTCTGTCTCTTTCATGACACGGTATGCCGGGCGCGAAGTCGTCCTGTCGCCCATGATCAGCCAGTTTAACGCTAGTGCCCTGCGTAACTGGGCTGCCGGTTTGGGCATAGAGACTTATGTTGGTAGTTCGGGCCGGGTCTTCCCTGTTGACATGAAGGCCGCGCCGCTATTGCGTGCATGGCTGCATCGCTTGCGTACGCAGGGTGTGCGGTTTCATATGCGTCATCGCTGGCTGGGATGGCGCGATGCACAGACTCTGGTGTTCGCCACGCCAGAAGGCGAAGTCCAGCGGTCTGCGCGTGCCACCGTGCTGGCCCTCGGTGGTGGTAGTTGGGCCCGTCTCGGTTCGGATGGTGCCTGGGTTGAAACCCTGCGTCAGCGCGGTATTGCCGTTGCTGATTTGCTGGCGGCGAATTGTGGTTTCGATGTGGGCTGGACCACATTCTTCCAGGAGCGCTTTGCCGGTCATCCCTTACTGACGGTTGCCGCCAGGGTAAAGGACAGTGGCTTGCCCATGCGCAAAGGCCAGTTCGTGATGACTGCCAGTGGCGTCGAGGGCAGCCTGGTGTATGCCCTGTCTGCCGCGTTGCGTGATCAACTGCATGCCAACGGGCAGGCGGTGCTGGAACTGGATTTGTTGCCGGATACACCTTTGCAAAAAGTCATCAGCGACATACAGCACCCGCGCGGTTCACGATCTTTATCCAGCCATTTAAAAAGCAGGCTCAGGCTGGATGCATTAAAAATGAGCCTGTTGCATGAATGCCTGCAAAAGTGCGATTTTGAACAGCCGCAGCTATTGGCACAGGCGATCAAGTGCCTGCCGCTTAAACTGACCGCCGTGCGCCCCATTGATGAAGCCATCAGCAGCGCTGGCGGTGTCTGTTTTGAAGGACTGTCCGCCAGCCTGATGGCACAACAACATCCTGGCCTGTTTTTTGCTGGCGAAATGCTGGATTGGGAAGCACCAACCGGTGGTTATTTGCTAACAGCATGCATGGCCAGCGGCAAGCAGGCGGCGCAGGGCGTCATTGACTGGCTGGCAAGCAATAAATAGAACTCATCCCTATTAATGAAATGAGTTCCAGTTTTGTATTGTCTTGTTGTAAGTCGGCAGAGCCCGGCAGAAGTCGGTACAATGGGCGTTTCTTGATATCAATTTTTGGACTACATGTCTTTGCACTTCTTTTTCGTTTTTGTATGAGTGAATCCCGTACCAATCCGCGCTCCAATGTGACCTGGCGCGGTGCCATCCAGGTGGTCCCCGGTAAAATCGTACCGGCCAAAATCGTCAATTTTTCCGTCAGCGGCATACAGATGCAGTGCAGCGCACTGTTGAAGGAAAAGCAAACGTATCAGATGATGATGGAAGTCCCCAGTCCGCGTGATGCTTCCCAGCGTACCCAGGTGGTCTGCAAGGCAACCTGTATCTACTCCATACTCAGCGGTAGCGAATACCGCGCCGGCATGAAATATTTTGACGTGCCGCTCGAATACATAGACCTGCTGTCGGCATGGTATGTCTGAACCTGTAGTCAACCTGGCCTGGGCCTGATCCTGGCCCGCTCTAAACATTTTCCAGACATCCTCCAAGCCTGACCCAGGCTTTGTCACCAGACTGACAGCATGGGTTCAAGGCTTGTGATATAAACAGCCTTTAGCTTCTTTTTTGTGCATCATGTCTAAGCATCCTGAATTGCCTGAAACCGCCCTGCGTGTCGCCCGTTTGCTGGAAAGCCTGGGCCATGACCAGGCCATCGTCATGTTGCCGGAAACCGGCAAGACCTCGGCTGAAGCTGCCGCCGGTCTGGGTTGCGAAGTTGCCGAAATCGCCAAATCCATTGTCTTCCGCCGCCTGCAGGATAATGCAGCCGTCATGGTTGTTGCCAGCGGCATCAACCGTGTGGATGAAAACAAGGTTGCAGCCCTGGTGGGGCCGCTGGGCAAAGCCGATGCCCGTTTTGTCAAAGAAAAAATCGGTTATGCCATTGGTGGTGTCTGCCCGATCGGCCACCTGGAAAAAACCGTGATGCTGATCGACCAGGACCTGCTGCAATATGCCCATGTCTGGGCGGCGGCTGGACATCCGCATGCTGTGTTCAGGCTCACGCCCGAACAATTGAAAAACATGACAGGCGCCCCTGTTGTTGACGTGGCCTTGCGCGCATGACTATTTTGCATGAATTTGACCCGGCCCAGTTTGTCATGGCACCTGGCGCGACCGTACCTTCACCTTGTGTGAATATCTGCCGCATGGATGAAAAAACTGCGCTATGCAGCGGCTGTTATCGCAGCATTGATGAAATCATTTGCTGGAGCAAGGCGGATAATCATAAGAAGCTGGAAATCTGGGATTTGATACAGCAAAGAATGTTGCCCTGATCAGCGCTTTCAGTATCGTGGGCTGAATCAGCAGGCAAAGGAGACATCATGAAACAGCTGGACTGGTATTTTGATTTTATTTCTCCCTTCGCCTACCTGCAGCATGAACTGCTGATGCGCGCACAGATGACAGACAGGCTGCATTACCACCCCGTCCTGTTTGCCAGCCTGCTCAATCACTGGGATAACAAGGGCCCGGCAGAAATCCCGCCCAAACGACAATGGACTTTTGAACATTGTGTCTGGCTGGCCCGCAAGCATGGCATCAGCCTGCGCATGTTGCCCGAGCATCCATTCAATCCCCTGCCTGTATTGCGCCTTTGTCTGGTGCTCGGGTCTACTGCGCCGGTGGTACGTCGCCTGTTCAGCTTCGTCTGGCAAGAGGGCCATCTGCCTACCCAGACCGGGCACTGGCAAGCCCTGCTGGATGAATTGCAGGTGACGCCAGCGATGCTGGACACGCCCGACATCAAACAGATGCTCAGGCTCAACGGTGAAAAAGCCATTGCTGCTGATGTATTTGGCGTGCCAACGACAGTCGTGGATGGACGCTGTTTCTGGGGCCTGGATAGCACCGACATGTTGCAGACCTACCTGAATGGCGATGACTTCTTTAATTCACCCGAGATGGTGGCAGCCCGCAAGATGCCGTATGGCCTGCAGCGCAAGATAACGGAGAAAACATGATAGCTCTGCCCACCGGCATGCAAGTCTTTGAACGTGGCTGGTTATCCTCGAACAACATCCTGTTCATGGATGAACAAAAAAACGCACTGGTGGACAGTGGCTATCTGATCCACGCGCCGCAGACACTGGCGCTGGTGCAGCAAGCCATGGGTGAACGCAAGCTGGATTTGTTGGTGAATACCCATCTGCATTCCGATCATTGTGGCGGCAATGCCCTGTTACAGCGCCATTATGGCTGCCGCACCCTGATACCCGTCGCCGAGACAGCCGCAGTCGCCACATGGGATGAGGACGCCCTCAGCTATGCCGCCACCGGCCAGCAATGCGAGCGCTTCGGGTTCGATGCCGCCATACAGCATGGCGACCGTCTGCAACTGGGCGGCATGGACTGGCAGGTACTGGCCGCGCCCGGGCATGATCCGCATTCCATGATCCTGTATTGCCCACAGGAAGGCATACTGATTTCTGCCGACGCCTTGTGGGAAAACGGCTTTGGCGTGATCTTCCCTGAACTGGAGGGTGAATCAGGTTTTGCCGAACAGGCCGCCATACTGCAAGTCATACGTGAATTGCATCCGCGTATCGTCATTCCCGGTCACGGTGCCGCCTTTGGTGATGTGGATGCCGCGCTGCAAAGGGCAGAATCAAGGCTGGATTATCTACGTGCAGATCCCCGGCGCAATGCCCGCAACGCAGCCAAAGTCATGCTGGCTTTCATCTTGCTGGAAGCCCGTCAACTCAGCATCGCCGGTGCATTAGCGCAATTGGGCAATACACGGCTGATCACTTCTTCTGCCAGGCTGTTGGGGCAGGAACCAAGCAGCCTGATACCGCAATTAGCCAGTGAACTGGTGAGTGCCGGTGCAGCAAGGATGGATGGGGATATGCTGATCAGTACCCGCTGATAGCAACAAGCCGCAAGCAGCTTTTTTTCGTATTTTCACTCATCAATCAGGGTTTTCAGCATGTTGCATCATATTTCTCTTGGCGTACGCGACCTCGCGTTGGCTGCCGCATTTTACGATGCCGCCCTTGGCGCGCTGGCCTACCGCCGCGTGTTTGAAGACGACACGGCCATAGGCTATGGTGTCAACGACGATGAGGATATTTTGTGTCTGAAACTCAGGTCGGATGCCAGTCCACCCGGTTCTGGTTTCCACCTGGCTTTTACCGCGAGATCACGCGCTGCTGTCGATCAGTTTCATGCTGCTGCGCTGGCTATAGGTGGCAGTGATAACGGCGCCCCGGGTTTGCGGCCTGATTATGGCAATAATTATTACGCCGCGTTTTTAATTGACCCTGATGGTCATCACATCGAAGTGGTAACCAAGACTGCTGCATGAATGAATACAGATGCGGGTTGCTGAAGCCACAGCTGTGCAACATGGTGCGGATATGATGTGGTTGACGCCTTGGGTGCATAATGCCAGGGCCTTGCAGTTTTATGCCAGGTTGGGGTATGTGGATGTTGGTAGTACCAGTTTTTTCACGGAGGGAGAAGCGCATGAAAATCGGGTGTTGTGCAAGCGGTTGTAATCATTTTTTGGGGACGGTGAGAATGATTGGCTTATGAAATTCGTTTACGAGCTTATTCGAGCTTACGATACTTTGATACATGAATAATTTTCTTGACGTCATTCCACCAGACTGGCGCTCCAGCATGCTTTTGGCTGGAATCTAGTGGCGTCCGTCGCATGTCGTCAAGTGATTTACTCATTGCTAATTTCAATACCAACATACGTCGATTGACGATTGCAGGCCGGTGGTTTTGGGGACGGTGAGAATGATTGGGCTTGTGGATTTCGTTTACGAGCTTAATCGAGCTTACGATACTTTGATACACGAATAATTTTCTTGACGTCATTCCAGCATGCTTTTGGCTGGAATCTAGTGGCGTTTTTGGCAAATTATTGTGTGAGTTAATTTCAGATTGTTGGTGTTTTGAATAATTCAATTTTCGACACCAACATACGTCGGTTGACGATTGCAGGCCGGTGGTAGACCGGCGGCTACATACCTTTTTGCTTCGCCAAAAAGGTATGCCAAAAAGGCGACCCAGGCGTCTTGCCCCTACGGGGTTCCCGTTTGTGCAATACAAAAAATGGGAAGGCCCGAAACTCGCTTCGCTCAGACACCGGTCCTTCTCTTTCCATTTTCTGTATCGCACAAACGGCGTCGACACATGGGAACTGCAAAAGTCAAAAGCAACTGCAACCGCAACTTCAAAAGCAACCGCAACTTCAATACGACCTATAGTCACATTGCCGGCTTAGTATTTGATCAAACCGCATCTACTTCAAGTTATAAACAGCCTCAGAAAACGAACTCACTGGTGCCAGGTCCGCATATTCAGTCGGTCTGCCCTGCTGTTTCGCCATAAAGGCTTCCATCAGGTTGCTGCTTTGCCAGATGCCGGATTGTAGCCAGCCCATTTGTTGCAGGGCGTCGTGGGTGCTGTGGTCGCGGGCGTAGTGGATGGCTTGTTTGCTGCCCCAGATGGCGACCGGGGGTTTTTCGGCGATTTCTGTGGCCATTTGCAGGGCGGCTTCCAGCATGGTGTCCTGGGTATCAAATACTTCGTTGAGCAGGCCAACGGCAAGGGCGCGCTGGGCGGGCAGGCGGCGGCCGGTGTAGGCCATTTCGTGGACTATGCCTTCGGGGATCAGCTTGGGCAGGCGTTGCAGTGTGCCGAGGTCGGCAGTCATGCCTATGTTGATTTCCTGTATGCAGAAAAAGGCATCGCTACTGGCCAGGCGGATGTCGCTGGCGCAGATCATGTCGACCCCGCCGCCTATGCAGCCACCGTGGATGGCGGTGATGACTGGCATGCGTAGCGATTCGATCAGGTTGAAGACGTGATGCATGTCCTTCAGCGCCAGGACGATATTGGCACGGCCAACGGCACTGGCGTCATCCAGTGTGATGCCGCCACCGGCGAATACATCCAGTGCCATGCCGGCAGTGAAATGCTTGCCGGTGGAAGAAATGATGAGCACGCGGGCAGTTGCCTGGTTGTGCAGGTTCTGCAAGATTTCTGTCAGTTCACGAAAAAATACCGGGTGCATGGTATTCAGTGTGGCTGGCCGGTTCAGGCGCAGGTGCGCGATTTTATTGTTGATACTGAAGTCAAAACATTGATAAGTCATGGTGTCTCCACAGGATTTTTATTAGCACGGTAAAATCATACTGGATATATGCAAGAAATCTGTTGTCTGTGCTTCAGCTTAGAGGATATCAACTATGACTCAAGATTCACCTGTACTGCATTCTGTATCACAATCTGCCTCACGCCTGCCATCTGCCTTGCAACACCTGACCCTGCCCGTCATCGGTTCACCCCTGTTCATTGCCAGTGGCCTCAAACTGGTGGCGGCGCAATGCAAGGCGGGCATAGTCGGTTCTTTTCCGGCCCTGAACGCCAGACCGGCAGAAATGCTGGATGTATGGCTGACAGAATTGCAGGCCGATCTGGCGGCCCATCAGGAAGCTCATCCGGATGCGCTGATTGGGCCTATCGCCGTGAATCAGATTGTCCATCAATCAAATGACCGGCTGGCGCATGATGTTGAAGTCTGCGTCAAACATCAAATCCCCATCATCATTTCTTCGCTGCGTGCGCCGCCGCCTGAAATGCTGGATGCGATACACAGTTATGGCGGCATCGTCCTGCATGATGTTATTTCGATACGTCATGCGCAAAAAGCGCTGGAAGCCGGGGTCGATGGCCTGATCCTGGTGGCTGCCGGTGCCGGCGGTCATGCCGGTGGCCTGTCACCCTTTGCCCTGGTCGGCGAAGTGCGGCGCTTTTTCGATGGCCCCATCGCCCTGTCCGGTTCGATCGCAACGGGTGATGCGGTGCTGGCGGCACAAGCCATGGGGGCCGATTTTGCCTATATAGGCTCACGCTGGCTGGCCACGGTTGAATCGAATGTGGATGAAGCCTATCGTCAGGCCATCCTTGATTCAGCAGCGGCAGACATTGTTTATACCAATTTGTTTACCGGCGTGCACGGCAATTACCTCAAGAAATCCATCATTGCTGCCGGACTCGACCCGGATAATTTACCGGTAGCCGACAAGAGTCAGATGAATTTTGGTTCCGGTGGTGGCAGCAAGGCCAAAGCCTGGCGCGATATCTGGGGTGCTGGCCAGGGTGTGGGCCTGATGGATGATGTCCTGACCGTGGCAGAAGTTGTGGCACGCCTGAAATCTGAATATCTGGCTGCAAAAGCCCGCATCCAGACGCTCTAATAAATTTTTAACCACATTTATCAGGATTAATATGAGTAAAGCTTATGTCGTCGCCGAGATTCAGGTGACTAACCCGGAACCTTATGCAGAGTATCGTGTACTGTCTACCGCCAGTGTAGACGAGTACGGCGGCAAGTTTCTGGTACGTGGCGGGACACGCCTGCAAAAAGAAGGCGGGGATGATCAGCATCATGAAGGCTGGCGTACTGTGATTGTCGAATTTCCATCGCTGGCCCAGGCCCAGATCTGGTATGACTCGGTTGAGTATGACAAGGCCAGGGCAATCCGGCAGGCCAATTCCATTGGTCGCCTGTTTATCATGGAAGGCGTGTAAGTGGAGATAGCGGCAGTCTGAGGGCGTAAAAACCACAAATTGCCAGCAGGAATTCAAGTTTGCAAAGAGACTTGCCGTAACTAAGGTATCTGCCAGTTACTTATTCCAATTATGCGCCGCTATCTTGCTTTGCTTGTTACCATGCTGATGGCTGCGGCCGTTCACGCGAACGACCCGCCGCCATCCAAGCCTATCAAACCAGCATCGGCGAAAGAAGAGGCGTCCAGTTCAGCTTCTGCTTCGGCATCTGCCAAGGAAGAACGCAAGCCGAATTCCAAAGAAGGTAAGGAAGCAGCCAAAGAAGCCGCGGCCCGTGCCAAGGATGCACTGGCAGCGGATGAGCTGGCGGCCCGCATCGCAGACCGCCTGAGCGTCATCCGCAAGGAAAAGGACGATGCTGCATCCCGTACCGCCCCAAGGGCTGCCGCACGCCCGGCTTATGCACCGCCCATACGCAGACCAGAGATTGCCAAAGCCAAAAATGAACATGGTGTGAATGGTGGCAGTGGCACCAGTTCTGCGGCTGCCGCCGGTAGCATGGCTGCCAGCCATGCCGATATACACTGGAGTTACCAGGGCGAAGGTGGTCCACTTAACTGGGGCAAGCTGAATCCTGCCAACGCCAAATGCGATGCCGGTGAAAGACAGTCGCCGATTGATATCCGCGACGGTATCAGGGTGAATCTGGACCCTATCGCTTTTGATTACAAGCCCAGCCGGTTTTCTGTCCTGGATAATGGCCATACCATACAGGTGAATATGGGGGCAGGTAACTACATCAACGTGCTGGGCCACAATTATGAGCTGGTGCAATTCCATTTCCACAAACCGTCAGAAGAGCGCGTGAATGGCAAGAGCTTTGAGATGGTCGCCCATCTGGTACATAAGGATGCCGATGGCAAACTGGCAGTCGTCGCCGTATTGATAGAACGTGGCAAGGCGCATAGCCTGGTACAACAGGTGTGGAATAACCTGCCGCTGGAAAAGAATGATCCGGTGCAGGCTTTGACCACCATGGACCTGAATGACATCCTGCCTGTCAAGCGTGATTACTTTACCTACATGGGTTCATTGACGACACCGCCTTGCAGCGAAGGTGTATTGTGGCTGGTCATGAAAGAGCCGGTGGAAATCTCACCTGACCAGTTGATGATATTCAGCCGTCTGTATCCCATGAATGCACGGCCCATACAGAAAAATTCCGGACGCCTGATCAAGGAATCGAATTAAGCTGACGTGATGGACATTTGATGGAATGTGATGGAATACGATGAGAAACGCATAAGGCCTGCAAATTTGCAGGCCTTATGCGTTTGGCCATGCGGCCCGCAGTTCTTTACGTACCACGATCTTCAATCCCGACCATATCTCGCTGACGGCACAGACCTTGATATCGACAAAACCCAGTGGCAGGGCCACTTCCCGGATCGTGTCTTCGGTGATATTAGTGGGGACTTTGGATGATTTTTTCGGCCAGGATACCCAGATGGCGGCATCACTGCGCAACTTTGATTTATAGGCATTCAACTCTTTGCTCAACACTGCTTTCTGGTCAGTAAACAGGTGAACGATATCAGTTGTTGCGCTCAGTTTTTTCTCAAAGACGACATCGGCTGGCAAGTCTGCCAGCAAGTCCAGATAATTGTCAGGCGCGTGTTTGACGTAGACCTGGCTACCCTTCTGGATACCCAGTTTCTTTGCCAATGGTGTGCCGGAATAACCGCTGGTTATTGAAGTCATCGCAGAATGGAGAAATAAAAAAAGCGGTACCTGTAAAAATCAGGTACCACTTTTCATTGAGGGCTTAAACCGCCTTGAATGGCAATTCGCGCCAGCGCTTGCCACCTGCCCGTGCTATGGCATTGGCAAATGCCGGTGCCAATGCCGGCAAGCCCGGTTCGCCCATGCCGGTAGGTGCATCCGCGCTAGGCACGATATGCACGGCGACCTGTGGCATGTCGGTAATACGTGGCACCACAAAATCGCTGAAGTTGCTTTGCTCGACCACGCCGTCCTTGAACGTGATGGCCGCGCCCGGCAGACACATCGACAAGCCCATCAGGGCGGCGCCCTGCACCTGTGCTTCCACGGTTTTGGGATTGACTGCCAGGTTGCAATGCACGCCAGCCGTCACCTTGTGCAGTTTGGGCTGACCATTTTTCATGGATGCTTCAACCACATAGGCGACGATGGAAGAGAAGGATTCGTGCACGGCGACCCCATAGGCGCGACCTGCGGGCAGTTTTTTCTTGCCATAGCCGGATTTTTCCACCGCCAGCTGCAAGGCTGCTTTGTGTCGAGGATGCTTGTCACCCATCAGCTTCAGGCGATAGGCCACCGGGTCTTGCTTGGTGGTTGCGGCAATTTCATCGAGCAGGGTTTCCATCACAAAGGCGGTATGGGTGGACCCCACGCTGCGCCACCACAAGACCGGGACATTGACCTTGGGATGGTGAACAGACAGGCGCATCGGCATTTCATACGGCTCTTTCATGCCTTCCACGGCGGTTGCGTCGACGCCATTCTTGACCATCATGCCTTCGAATGGTGTGCCGCTGACGATGGACTGGCCAACGATGACATGATCCCAGCCGAGGATATTGCCCTGGGCATCAAAACCTATTTCTGCCCTGTGTACATGCATGGGGCGGTAGTACCCACCCTTGACGTCGTCTTCACGGCTCCACAGTGTGCGTACCGGCGCGTCCAGACCCGCAGCCACCGCTGCTTTGGCAACCACGCAGGCTTCCACCACATAATCGCTGGTAGGAATGGCGCGACGACCAAAGCCGCCACCCGCCATCTGGGTATGGACGGCGATATTTTCAGGCTTCAGACCAAGGGCGGCTGATGCGGCGAAACCGTCGAGGCCAGGCATTTGCGTGCCCATCCACAATTCTGCCTTGTCCCCTTTTATTGCTACCGTGCAGTTCAAGGGTTCCATCGGCGTATGCGCCAGGTAAGGGAAGCTGAATTCTGCATTCAGTTTGTGTGGCGCCGTGGCGATTTTTGATACGTCGTCGTTGTACTTCAATGCACCTTGCTGTTTGGCCATTTCTTTATAACTGGCCAGCTGTTTCACGCTATCGACTTTTTCCACACTGCCCAGATCCCATTCCAGCTTCAGGGCATCACGCCCTTGCTTGGCTGGCCAATAGCCGGTGGCGATAATGGCAACACCTTCACCACCGCGATCAACCGGCACGCGTATTACAGCCTTGACGCCCTTGATGGCTTTGGCTGCCGTGTCATCCACAGACTTGAGTTTGGCACCAAATACCGGTGGGCGGGCAACCACGGCAGTCAGCATGCCTGGCAGGTGGGTATCAATACCGAAATCCTGGGTGCCGGTAGACTTGGCTTTGGCATCCAGGCGACCTGTGGGTTTGCCTATCAGGCGAAAGCTTTTTGGGTCTTTCAGGACGACTTTTTCTGGTACCGGCAATTTCATGGCTGCTTCAGCCAGGTCACCATAGCCCAGTTTTTTACCATCAGGCCCAATGACGAAGCCGTTTTCTGTACGCAGAGATGCCGCATCGACATTCCACTGCGTGGCTGCCGCCTGTACCAGCATGGCACGGGTGCGTGCGCCCAGCTCACGGTACTGGGTGTAGGAATGGGCGATGGAATTCGAGCCACCGGTCAAATGCATGCCAAATGCCGGATCAACATAGGCAGGGTGATTATTGCCATTGGCGTATTTGACTTTCGACCAGTCGGCATCCAGTTCTTCTGCCAGTATCAAGGGCAGCGAAGTCTGCACACCCTGACCAAATTCCAGGCGATTAATGGTGACGGTGACTGTGCCATCTTTGGCAATCTGTACGAAAGCGCCTGGCTGTTCTGTCGGTTTCAAACCAGCGGGGGCCTTGGCTGCACCATCCTGGCCTATGGCCAGCATAGGGTAGCAACCGAGGGCAAAGCCGCTGGCGGTTGCCATTTTGAGGAAACTGCGGCGACTGAAGCTGTTGGTATCCGGCTTGCCTTCCACAGACGACTGTTGCATCAGGGACTGCAAATGCTTTGGCATCTCGGCCAAACGGGGATCAAAATGCATGGTGTTCTCCTGATTTAAGCCAAAGTGGATGCAGCATCATGAATCGCAGCGCGTATCCGCACATAGGTACCGCAGCGACAGATATTGCCTGCCATGGCGTTGTCTATGTCGCTGTCGCTGGGTTTCTTGTTGGTTTTCAGCAAGGCGGTCGCGCTCATGATCTGGCCACTTTGACAGTAACCGCATTGCGCCACGTCATGTTTGACCCAGGCCGCCTGCACGGCTTTGCCGACCTTGTCCTGGCTCATGGCTTCTATGGTGGTGATTTTCTGACCAGAAACAGCAGATATGGGGGTAACGCAGGAACGTATGGCCTGACCGTTCAAATGCACGGTACAGGCACCACACAGGGCTGCGCCGCAGCCAAACTTGGTGCCGGTCAGGCCGAGGGAATCACGCAGGGTCCATAAAACAGGGGTGGAAGGGTCAGCATCAAGCTGATGATCTTTGCTGTTGATGTTCAACGAAGTCATAGTGCGGATCTCCATCTTTAAGGGGTGGCAGGCTGCTGCCGGGAAGACAGTTTGAGGTCAGTTTGAAGTCAAACTGCTAACAGTCGCCTGGGATTGTTGAAGCTTGTTCAATTTGTTTACCTAAGTACTATAGAATAAATTTGCATATAGCGTGCAGACGGCTGTCTGTTGCGTGTTTTTTGTGCAGTTTTAGCTGTTGACTTGCGACCGTGCTTAAAGCATTCGCCAGTACTTGCGCAGCAGTAATTTATACTGTCCAGCTTCTGGATAAATCATGATCGCTCTGGCTGCTGATGCTATTCAACTCATTTACTTTCCTGTTGTTTTTTATCCCGGTGTATGGCCTGTTCTGGCTATTGCCCGGATGGGCAGCCAGGAAGAGCATGCTGCTGGTGGCAAGCTATATCTTTTATGCCGCGTGGAACCCGCCATATGTCATCCTGCTGATGTTGTCCACGTTGATGGACTGGCTGCTGGCGAATCGCATTGCGGCGTCGTCCTCGCAGCTGCGGCGCCGGCTATTCTTGCTGATCAGTCTGGTCTGCAACCTGGGTATGCTCAGTTATTTCAAGTACGGCAATTTTTTGCTGGATACCTATGCCGATCTGTGTGCCGCCCTGGGCTGGCAATTTGTGCATGCCGACCATTCCATCATCCTGCCCATAGGGATATCGTTTTATACCTTTGCTTCATTGTCGTATACGGTCGATGTGTATCGCGGGGTGCTGACTTCGCGTTATAGCCTGAAGGACTATGCCCTGTTCGTCAGTTTTTTTCCGCATCTGGTCGCCGGCCCCATCGTCAAGGCAAACATCCTCATGCCACAACTGGAAAAGCCGGTAATGCCAGACCAGCACCAGGTAGGCTGGGGTTTTTGCCTGTTCTTGCTGGGCTTGTTGTGCAAGATGGTGTTGGCGGATACGCTGTTTGCGCCACTGGTGAATGAAGTGTATGCGCATCCTGAACAATATGGCTTGCTGGAAACCTGGTGTGCAATTTTCAGTTTTTCGGGGCAGATTTATTTCGATTTCTGCGGCTATTCGCTTTGCGCGATCGGCCTGGCGAAAAGCATGGGCTTTTACTTTCCCGAAAATTTCAATTATCCCTATACCGCCACCAGTTTTTCTGATTTCTGGCGGCGCTGGCATATTTCCCTGTCCAGCTGGTTGCGGGATTATCTGTATATCCCACTCGGCGGCAACCGCCATGGCTGGGGCCGGACTTATCTGGCCCTGTTCGCCACCATGCTGATCGGTGGCCTGTGGCATGGGGCTTCCTGGATGTTTGTGCTGTGGGGTGCTCTGCATGGCAGTTTTCTCATCATCGAACGTGCCTGTACAGGCCGTACCATTGCGGCTTACCTGACCCCGTCCGTGCGCAGGGGCCTGGTTTTTTTGCTGGTGACGCTGGCATGGATACCTTTCCGGGCAGGTTCGCTGGAGCAAGCACAAGCCATAGGTGCAGGTTTGCTGGGCCAGCATCATGCCGGTGAATATCTCGACTGGTCACATGCCCTGGCGCTGGCCATGATGGGGTTGGTGGTGGTTGGCGTCACTTATCTGCGGGATATGAGTCTGGATAAACTATTTGCCCGATTGGGGATGTCCTTGCAGATTGCACTACTGTTTCTGTGCCTGCTGTCCCTGTTTGTGTTTTCCGGGACAGGGAAAAATGCCTTTCTCTATTTTCAATTCTAGCGATCTCATGCCTGCCTATCCCTGGAAGCGTATTTTTGCCTTCATCCTGCTGCTGACACTGGCGGCTATCATCGCCATGGAACTCAGCCTGCGCAGCCTTGGTTACCTGCCCACCGCACTGGATTCCAAAGAACGCTGGAGTCATGAACGTGGACGTGCCAGTCAACTGGGGCCACAGGCGCTGACTCTGATAGGAACATCCCGTTTTCAACTGGGCATGGACCTGGATACCTTGCGCCAGGGAACTGGGCTGGAAGCTATACAACTGGCCATTGATGGCAGCTCTTTTGTGCCGGTATTGAAGAACCTGGCCGATGACCCGCGTGTCACCGGCACCATACTCATCGATTACACCTCCGGTGCGCTGGCCAATGCACGGCAGGGCAATTTTGGTTCGGCCAGCGTGTTTGTCGATGAATATGAAAAGCAGCAGTTGCACTTTCAGAATTTTTCGGCAGATACGCTGGAAAAAAAACTGACGACTGCCATCCATGAAAACCTGAGTATTTTTTCAGATGGTAGTAACCCCTGGTTTGCCCTGCGTTACCGTATCTTGCCGTGGAAGCGTTCTTCTCAATACATAACCACCCGGCCTGACCGTTCGCGGCTGGCAGATTACAGCCGCCTGCCCTGGCCTGACGTGTATTATTCGCGCGTTGCCAAACAACTGGGTATGGAATGGAATCCGCGTGCGGGAAAGGGCAGGGTAGAGATGCGCTTCCTTGACAAAATCAAAACCATGCCGGTTGCCAGCCAGGAAGACTTTCAGTACGGCGGCCAGTTGATACGTGGCTATATCGACGCCATACAAAAACGCGGTGGCAAGGTCTTGTTTGTCAAAATGCCGACCACCGGCCTGGTGAAAGAGGCGGATGAGCAGTTATATCCTGAAGACCGTTTCCTGGACGTCTTCTTTGCCAACAGCCACCTGCCCATCCTGTATGACAAGAACTATCCTGCCATCAAGGATTTCAAATGCCCCGATGGTTCCCATCTTGATCAGAAGGACAGGGCCAGTTTCAGCGCCATCGTTGCCAGATTTGTGGCTGGCAAGGGTTGATCCCTGATCCTTTATTCGTATTTGCGGGCGTCGTCGATCACCTTGCCATCATTCGGCAAACTCGCTTCGGCCACAAATAAAGCATCCGCGCGTAGTTTGGTGACATCGCGCAGGCTGTCGATAATTGCCGCCTTCAATGCGGGACTGTGGTCGTGGCTTTCGCAGTGCAGGGTCATGACATCATTCGCCATTTCGCCTGTGACCACCAAGCGCGCCTTGCCGATTTCCGGATGTCGTTTGACCACTTCTGCCACTTGCGAAGGGTGCACGAACATGCCCTTGACCTTTGTCGTCTGGTCTGCACGCCCCAGCCAGCCCCTGATGCGCTGATTGCTGCGGCCACAGGGTGAAATGCCGGGCAAGATTGCCGACATGTCGCCAGTGCCAAAGCGTATCAGCGGGTAATCCGGGTTAAATGAAGTAATGACGATTTCACCAACTTCGCCTTCGGCCACCAGATCACCGGTACCGGGCCGCACGATTTCCAGTATCAGGTCTTCATCCAGTATCATGCCCGGATTGACCTGGCCTTCGGTCATGCTTTCGTAGGCGATATTGCCGATGTCTGCGGTGGCATAGATTTGCAGTACCTGCGCTACACCATGGTCTTGCAGCCATTTTCGCAGCGAAGGCGGCAAGGCTTCAGCACCGACGATGGCACGCTGTACACTGGAAATATCTGCACCCATGTCCAGGGCTTTTTCGATAATGATTTTCAGGAAGCTGGGCGTTCCGATATACGCATCGGGGCGCAGTTCTGCCATGGCCTGTACCTGCATTTCAGTCTGGCCTATGCCAGCGGGAATGACAGTGCAACCTAGGCGGGCAGCGGCGCTTTCCACCATGAAGGCTGCCGGTGTGAAATGGTAAGAAAAACAGTTTTGCAGCACATGCCCACTACGCAAGCCCACCGCATGCAAGGGACGGGCAAAGCGCCACCAGTCCGGCCCGCGTCCTTCCGGATCAAATATCGGGCCAGGTGACATGAAGATACGCCCCAGTTGTCGTGACGGCGTCGTGTTCAACCCGCCGAAGGGCGATGCTTTTTTCTGTAAATCCTTGAGATCTGATTTACGTGTGACCGGCAATTGCGCCAGACTGCTGCGGCTGTGGATGTCGGTGGCGTTGACGCCAGCCAGTATGCTTGCCCACCCGCCAGCCGTTTGCGCATGCGCAATCAGTTGCGGCAACCTGTTCATCAGTGCTTGTTCCCGGCTTTGTGGATTACGGGTTTCCAGTGCGTCCAGATAATCACTCATGAGCGTGCTCTATAGTGGTTGATTTGTCTTGTTTTGCTTTGTTCTTAAGCTGTTTATGATCTTTAGCGAGCGGGCGTCAGCGGGGTCAGGGTAACCAAGCGCAGCGCAAAAAGCGGAATGTACTCTAAGTACATGAGCATTTTGAGCAGCGCATGAGTCCCGCGTCGACTCCGATTGTGCCCGCGCAGTAAGATCATGCCAGCCAGCGCTTGCGCCTGCGATAAAACTTCATATCCTTGAAACTCTTGCGACCTGCACCCGATACCCCAAGATAAAATTCCTTGACGTCTTCATTTGTACTGAGGTCTTTCGCATCGCCTTCCATGACAACCCGGCCGTTTTCCAGGATGTAGCCAAAATCGGCATAGCGCAGTGCGATATTGGTGTTTTGTTCGGCCAGCAGGAAAGACACGTTTTCCTGGCTGTTCAGGCTTTTGACGATTTCAAAAATTTCTTCCACCAGTTGCGGAGCAATACCCATAGAAGGTTCATCCAGCAAAATCATCGAAGGTTTGGCCATCAGTGCGCGACCGATGGCGCACATCTGTTGCTCACCGCCGGAAGTGTAGCCAGCCTGGGAATTGCGGCGTTCGCGCAGACGTGGAAAATAGTGATACACCTTCTCCAGCGCTTCTTTCAGTCCGGCGCGTGACAGGCTGCGTGTATACGCCCCGGTCAGCAGATTTTCTTCCACTGTCAGATGACCAAAACAGTGGCGTCCTTCCATCACCTGCGACAGGCCACGTTTCACCAGTTCATTCGGTGTCAGGTGATCGACGCGCTGCCCGCGAAAGCTGATATCGCCCTTGGTGATGTCGCCACGTTCATTTTTCAACAGGGTCGATATGGCTTTCAGGGTAGTCGATTTCCCAGCACCATTGGCACCCAGCAGGGCCACGATCTTGCCTTGTGGTACCTGCAAGGAAATACCCTTCAACACCAGGATCACATGATCGTAAATGACTTCAATATTATTGACGCTGAGATAGGCCACATCGGCTATCGCCGCATCTGCCCTGGCACTCTGAATACTCTGGATACTCATGATCTGGATTGGCTATGAGGTTGGTATGATCAAACTGGTGTTGTCAAAATGGTGGAGGCAAAAGGCGACCTCCACCAGTTCTTCGCTTATTTCAAACAGGCAGGCGTGATTTTTTTCTCTGCCGCATATTTGTTGGACGACTCTTCCAGCATGGCGCGTGTCAAGGCCTTGTCACCTGTGACCCAGTTCGGTGTGATGGCTTTCCATTTGTCGCCTGTCCATTGCTGTACTTTGACAGCACCGGAACCTTCATGGTCTTCGCAAGAAGTTTTGACCGGTGGGAACATGCCCATGGCACCCAAAGCTTTTTGACGGGCTTCATCTACGTTCAGGTTTTCAAAACCCCAGCGTATCTGCTCAGACGTCATGAGCTTGCCCTTGCCGAATTTTTCCTGGGCTTTCAGGATGGCTTCTGTCCACAGGATAGCGGCCGTCACACCACGCATGTGATACACAGTACCGATGCGGGATTTGTCACCCAGATTGCCTTTGCCTGCGGCATATACCTTGCTGCGGATTTCATCCAGTACCGGATAATTGCCTGGTGTATTGAAGGTCATCGCGGTATAGCCTTTTGCGGCATCACCAGCCGGAATCGCATCTTCTTCTGAACCTGCCCACCAGACACCCAGCATTTTTTCGCGTGAATAGCCATTGCGCTGCGCTGTTTTGATCGCCACTGCATTCATGACACCCCAGCCCCACAGGATCACATAATCAGGATTGGCCTGACGGATTTGCAGCCATTGTGATTGTTGTTCATTGCCTGGATGGGCGACCGGGATCTTGATCAGTTCAAAACCGTATTGTTTGGCCTGGGCTTCCAATACCGGGATAGGTTCCTTGCCGAAAGCCGAATCATGGTACAGATGCACAATCTTCTTGCCCTTGAGTTTATCCATGCCACCGGATTTGTCACCCAGGTATTTGGTCATGGCTGCTGCCTGATTCCAGTAACTGGTAATCAGCGGGAAGACATACGGAAACACCTTGCCGTTGGCAGCATCAGAACGGCCATAGCCCAGCGTGGTCAATGGAATCTTGTCTTCCGCAACGCGGTCCAGGATGCCATAGGCGATACCTGTGGACAGTGGTTCTACCAGTGAGGCACCGCCCTGGCTTTTTTTCAGACGTTCATAGCACTCGATACCGCGTGATGCATTGTATTCAGTCTCGCATTCTTCCCATGAAATCTTGACACCGTTCAAGCCGCCTTTGGCATTGACCAGATTGAAATAATCGATGGCTCCACCGTAAAAACCGGAGCCACCAGCCGCATACGGGCCGACGCGATAAGACAGGATGGGAATGAATTGATCATTCGCCTGGGCTGCGCTGACTGCACCGAATATTGCCGATGCCAGTAGCAGGGATTGAAGCAGTTTCATGGTGTCTCCTTGTGGTTGGATGGGTATTACCTGACGCTTGTCTATCCTATTTAGGATGCCGCGCCTTTTTTAATGAACTCTGTTTTTACTGTTCTTTACTGGTTTTTTTTGCTTATCTACATCGTATGCTGCTCATCATTAATGCGGGAAAGGCCAGAGTCGCAATTTCTCTTTGGTGATCTGCCACAGCCTTGCCAGACCATGCGGTTCAACGATCAAAAAGAAAATGATCAGGGCACCAAACACCATCAACTCCAGATTTGATGCCACATTGGTCGGCAACGACAGGCCATGGGCCAGCAGGTTCAATACGATGGGCAGCAGGATAATAAAAGCCGACCCAAGGAAGGAACCAAGAATGGAACCGACACCACCGATGATGATCATGAACAGGATGCGGAAAGACAGATCCAGGTTATACGCTTCCGGCTCTACCGTACCGAGGTAGGCATAGGCATACAGAGCACCGGCAATGCCGCAATAGAATGAGGACACGGCAAAGGCCAGCAACTTGGTACGCATCAGGCGAAAGCCGATCACCTCTGCCGCCACATCCATGTCCCGCACTGCCATCCATGAGCGGCCAACGTTGGATCGCACCATGTTTTTCGCCAGCAGGGCCAGTACAGAAACGACAGTCAGCGTCAGCAGGTATTTCTTGACCGGGGTATTGAAGCTCATGCCCATGATCACCATTTCTTGCGCAGTAATGACACCGGAAGAACTGTAGTTGGTGAACCACTGTATCTTGGTCAGACACCAGACTACAAAGAACTGGGTCGCCAGGGTCGCCGCTGCCAGATAAAAACCGCGTATGCGCAGTGATGGCAAGCCAAAGGCAATACCCACCATGGCAGCCGACAGACCGCCCAGCACAAAGGCCAGCAGCACCGGGATGCCCGGTATCCTGAGTACGAAATTATACGAAGCAAAAGCACCCACCGCCATGAAGGCAGCAGAACCCAGCGACAACTGTCCCGCATAGCCCGTCAGGATATTCAGTCCCAGTGCTGCCAGCGAAAAAATCAGGAAAGGAATGAAGATGGCAGAAAAGGCATAATCGGATGCCAGCCAGGGCACGCCGAAAAATGCCACCGCCAGGATAATCACAATGGCGATGCGGTCCTGTCTTATCGGGAAGATCTGATTATCCGCCTGATAACTTGTTTTGAACTGACCTGCTTCACGGTAGAACATGCTTGACCTCTGATCTTGAAATGCGTTTTGGTATTGGCCGCTATTTTTTCTTAAATCCTGCGTATTATTTTTTCGCCAAACAAGCCTTCTGGCCGTACCAGCAAAAACAGCAGCGCCAGTACATACGGGAACCAGCCCTCTATGCCGCCACCTACCAGCGGGCCTATATACACTTCCGCCAGTTTTTCTGATGCGCCGATGATCAGGCCGCCGACAATCGCTCCCGGTACCGATGTAAATCCACCCAGTATCAAGACCGGCAAAGCTTTCAGCGCGACAAAGGTCAGCGCAAACTGCACGCCATTACGGGCACCCCACAGCAAGCCGGCTACCAGTGCCACAAAACCGGCCACCGCCCAGACTATGCCCCAGATTTGTTGCAGGGGAATGCCGACTGCCAGCGCCGCCTGATGGTCATCCGCTACGGCGCGCAGGGCCCGGCCTATCTTGGTTTTGGAAAACAACAGGGCCAGGCCGGTCACCAGCATGGCGCAGATCAGGGCGGCGATGACATCAAATTGGGATACCAGGATATTGAATTTCTCCATCAGGAATTCGATAGGTACGTCTTCAATCGGCAATGTCAGCTTGTGCGGTTGCGAACCCCACAGCAATTGCGCCAGGCCCTCGATAAAAAAAGTCAGGCCTATGGTAGCCATGAACAGGGTGATTTCAGGCTGATTGACCAAAGGACGCAAGACGATGCGTTCTATCGCCAGGCCCAGTGCCACCATCACCAGCATGGTCAGCGGTATCGCCAGCCATAGTGGCAGTTCAAATTTTTCGGTCAGGCCAACACAGGTCAGGGCCGCAAAAAATACCATGGCCCCCTGGGCAAAATTGAATACGCCAGACGCCTTGTAGATCAACACAAAACCCAGCGCAACCAGTGCATACATGACCCCGGACAACAGGCCGCCAATAAACACTTCAAAGAAAAAACTGATATTCATTTCACGCTCTCAGCTTACGGTCAGCGAACACGGATTTGTGGGGTGTTGACAAAGACCTCTCACCACAGAGGCACAGAGACACAGAGAAAGACAAGATGAGAGAAAAACAGATTTTCTCTGGTTTTTCCTCTGTGTCTCTGTGCCTCTGTGTTGAGTGGTCTTAAGATTTTTCATTTTCATACCTAATGCGCCACACCCAGATAGGCATTGATCACTTCCTGATTCGCCAGCACTTCGGCAGGGGTGCCATCGCCGATTTTTTTGCCGTAATCAAGCACCACCACACGGTCAGAAATGTCCATCACCACACCCATGTCATGTTCTATCAGCACAATGGTGGTACCGAGCTGATCATTGACGTCCAGGATAAAGCGGCTCATGTCCTGTTTTTCTTCTACGTTCATGCCGGCCATGGGTTCATCCAGCAATAAAATTTCCGGCTCGGCTGCCAGCGCCCGGCCCAGTTCCACCCGTTTTTGCAAACCGTAGGAAAGACGGCCTACCGGTATCTTGCGTATGTGCTGGATTTCCAGAAAGTCGATGATTTCTTCGACTTTCTCACGGTGGGCAATTTCTTCCTTGCGCGCCGGTCCCAGGTAAAATGCCTGCATGAGGAAATTGCATTTCATCTTCAGATTGCGCCCGGTCATGATGTTGTCGAGCACACTCATGCCTTTGAACAGCGCAATGTTCTGGAAGGTGCGGGCGATACCACTCTTGGCTGCCGCATACGTATTCATGTCCTTGCGATGCTTGCCGCGATAGGTGATGTCACCCTGCTGTGGCCGGTAGACGCCATTGATGACGTTCAACATCGAGCTTTTGCCAGCCCCATTAGGGCCGATGATGGCGCGTATTTCATGCTCCTTCACATTGAAGGAGATATTGGTCAATGCCTTGACGCCGCCAAAAGACAGCGAGATGCCTTGCATGTCCAGAATCACGTCGCCGATTTTCCTGTTATCTGCCATTGCTTTTCCTCACGCCGCCAGCTTTTGGGCAGAAAATGTTTTGACATCGCTGATATGCAAATCGGCACTCACCTTGCCCTGGCGGCCATCTTCAAATTTGACCAGGGTTTCTATGAACTGTGAACGCTTCCCGGAATACAGGGCATCAATCAGCACGGCATATTTTTGTGAAATGAAACTACGCCTGACTTTGCGGGTACGCGTCAATTCATCATCATCCGGATCGAGTTCCTTGTGCAGCACCAGGAAACGGTGGATTTGCGTGCCAGCCATCAAGTCTTCGCTGGCCAGGTCGGCATTCACTTTTTCTACGCAGGACATGATCAACTGATAAGTCTCGGCCTTGGCCGCCAGGTCGGTATAGCCTGAATAGGCAATGCCGCGTCGTTCTGACCAGTTGCCTACGGCTTCCATATCAATGTTGATGAAAGCGCATACCATGTCACGCTCATTGCCAAAGGCGACAGCTTCCTTGATGAAGGGGAAAAACTTGAGTTTGTTTTCGATATAGTTGGGGGCGAAGATGTCACCCTGAAGAAGCTTGCCGACATCGGCTGCGCGATCTATGATTTTCAGGTGACCGTCCTGGTCAAAAATGCCGGCATCACCGGTATGGAAATAACCTTCTGCATCCATCACTTCTGCGGTGGCATCCGGTCGTTTGTAATAGCCACTTAGCATGGCGTCTGACTTCACCAGTACTTCTCCATTTGCGGCCAGCTTGACTTCGACACCGGGAGCTGCCGAACCGACGCTGTCAAACTTGATTTTGCCATCGGGTTGCAGACAGACATAGGCGCAGGTTTCGGTGGAGCCATACAGCTGTTTTAAATTGACTCCGATAGAACGGTAGAAACGAAACAGATCAGGGCCGATGGCGGCGCCAGCGGTATAGGCAACCCGGACGCGGGATAAACCCAATACATTTTTAAGTGGCCCGTACACCAGCACTTTGCCCAGGCCATAACGGATTTTATCGATAAGGGCGACCGGTTTTTTATCCAGAATATCGGCACCGACACGACGTGCCACTTCCATGAAGTGAGCAAACAGATGACGCTTGATGGCACCTGCATCTTCCATGCGTATCATGACCGTGGTCAGCATGTTTTCGAACACGCGGGGTGGTGCAAAATAATAGGTAGGGCCGACTTCGCGCAAATCTGTCAATACGGTTTCGCTGGATTCCGGGCAGTTCACCGTGAAACCTGCAGCCATGGCCTGTGCGAATGAAAACAGGTGGTCACCAACCCATGCCATAGGCAGGTAGGAAAGAATATCTTCGTTTGCCGTCAACTGGTCAAACTGCATGCCGCCAACGGCAGCGGTCATGAAAGAACGGTGCGACTGACACACACCTTTCGGCTTGCCCGTGGTGCCTGATGTATACAGCATGACGGCGGTGTCATCGGGCTGCCCCATTTCCACCTGTTGCATGAAGAAATCGGGATGTGCCTGATCGTAAGCGCGTCCCAACTCTTGCAGCGCGGCATAGGAAGTCAGTTCAGACTGATGATAGTGGCGCATGCCACGGTCATCATCAAAGGCAATGTGCTGTATGCCTGCATAGTGTTGTTTGATTTCCAGCAGCTTGTCGACCTGTTCCTGGTCCTCAACGACAGCGAAGACAATTTCTGCATTTTCCAGCACATAGGCCATGTCAGCAGCGGGTGCATCCTGATACAGCGGTACCGGTATGCCGCCCAGGCACTGGGCGGCTGCCATGGCCCAGTACAGGCGTGGGCGATTGTCACCGATGATGGCCAGGTTCATGCCACGTTTGAAACCCTGCGCAGCCAGGCCACAGGCAAGCGCGCGCACTTCGGCATTCACCTGTTGCCAGTTCCAGGTCTGCCAGATACCCAGATCCTTTTCGCGGAAAGCCGGATGGGCTGGCCGTGTTTTTCCGTGCTGTAACAACAGTCGCGGGAAGGTCGAATTTGCTGCTTCTTTTTGAATCATGTCTCCACCACTAGCCTTCATTCATATTTGGGGCTTACATAAAACGGAACAGTTTTATGCAAGTCCTATTTGCTTGATTTTTATGGGCTTGTTGTCCTGTGAGTTTCCTCACTTCCCCTTACGACATACTTACGCATCCACTTTACGCATCAACGGATAGTTTGTCTGGAGTAATTATTACGGAACGCCTGTTGTGGCGAGATTGAATGATTTGGACGTGAACCTTCCCGCAGTGTTAGCTGTAGGAGGAAAACCTCGCTTACAATGACTCCGTATTTCTTTTTGTTGATGGGATAGTAGTCTCTTCACGAATGCAGGGTTGTCATTCGACGGACAATCTCGAAGAATGAACCAATTATCGGTGGTGCGTTGCACAAATATGACTAAACAGATCGGCGACCCAAAAGAGCGTTTTAGCAAAACTATGTGGGCCAGCATGCTGGCACCAGAACATATGCAAAAGGTGGAAGACGAAGTGGTGGAACGCTTCATTCCTGCTGGTGGTTATGTCTGCCGCAAAGGGGATGCGGTGGAATACTGGATGGGCGTCGTAGAAGGCTTCCTGAAAATGAGCAGCATCTCACCGGATGGCAAGACTGTCACCTTCAGTTGCATGCTGGCCGGTGGCTGGTTTGGCGAAGGCTCGTTACTGAAGACCGAGCTGCGTCGCTATGATGTCGTGGCCTTGCGCGACACCCGTGTGGTCTATATGCCGCGTTCCACTTTCACGTATCTGCTGGATAACAGCATTCCCTTTAACCGCTTTCTCTTGCATCAGTTGAATGAAAGACTGGGGATGTTTATTTCCCTGGTTGAATATGACCGCATGCTTGATCCGGATACCCGCGTGGCGCGTTGTCTGGCGGCGATGTTCAACTCTTATCTGAACCCTGGCAGCAGCATGCAGGTACAGATTTCCCAGGAAGAAATAGGCTATATCTCCAGCGTGTCGCGCCAGCGTGCCAATCAGGCGCTGCAATTGCTGGAAAAGAAAAAATTATTGAGTGTCGATTATGGTGGCATCACCATACTTGATCTGGATGGTCTGCGTCGCTTTCCTGAAGAGTCTGCAGATGTGTCTGCAAAAGAGCCGCCAGTATGAAGACCCTGAATGTGATCGGTGCTGGCAAGGTCGGTACCGTACTGGCAAAAAATTTTATTGAGCGGCAGGTTTTCAGTGGTCAACAAGTCATGAACCGTTCCCTGCCCAGCAGCCAGGCGGCAGTGGACTGGCTGGGTGCAGGGGCTGCTGTGGATGATCTGCATCACATGCAGCCTGCCGATGTCACCATGCTGACGGTGACGGATGACCAGATCGTCCCGCTGTGTGCTGCAATGGCAGAGGCCGGCCTGCTGCATGCCGGCAGTATTGTGTTTCATTGCAGCGGTGCCAAGGCATCGACTGAATTGCAGGCGGCCATAGCAGCCGGGGCGGCGGTTGCCAGTGTTCATCCGGTGCGCAGTTTTGCCGATGGCAAGGCCATTGCCTCGCAGTTTGCCGGTACCATCTGTAGTGTGGAAGGTGATGCCCATGCATTGGCTGTGCTGTTGCCGGCCTTGCAGGCGATAGGTGCGCAAACGGTAGAGATCAGCGCTGACAGCAAATTGCTGTATCACGCCGGGTCAGTGTTTGCCAGCAATTATCTGGTCACACTGATGGAAACTGCCTTGCGCAGCTATCAGGCGGCCGGTATACCCGCCGCTGTGGCACAGCAGATGGCTGCACCGCTGGCGAGGCAAACACTGGACAATGTATTTGCCATGGGAACCGCGAAGGCGCTGACCGGGCCGATTGCCCGTGGTGACATGCAGACCGTAGCCTTGCAACAAAAAATGGTGGCTGCCTGGGACCAGGCAGCGGGAGATTTATATCAGGCTTTCACACCACTGACTCAGGCGGTGGCGGCCCGCCGTCATTCAGAAAAATAAACACTGTTGCGGCCATTTTCCTTGGCCTGGTACAGGGCCTGATCAGCGCGTTCAAACACACTGTCTTCAGTATCCTTGTCGCGGCATTCTGCCACCCCCATGCTGACCGTGATGGACAGGCGGGTGCGGGTCAGGTCGGTGGTGCGCGAAAAATCATTGTTGGCGATGGTATTGCGCAGGTTTTCGGCTATCGACGTGGCTTTTTCCAGCGTACAGTTTTTCAACAGGATCAGGAATTCTTCTCCACCCCAGCGGCAGATGATGTCGCTTTCACGCAGTGAACGCTTGGCGATCAGTGAAATTTCCTTGAGTACATGGTCGCCGACCAGATGTCCCTGCTTGTCATTGATTTTCTTGAAAAAATCGATATCCAGCAAGACCACGCACATGGGCTGGCGTGAGCGTTCACCATCCAGCAGGGCCTGCTGAAAGACGAAGTCAAAAGCCTGACGGTTCAACAGATTGGTCAGAGTATCGGTAGAGGCTGATTTTTCCAGACGTTTTTGATAGCGTCTTACCGTCACCAGCAAAATGATCAGCACCAGGATCGTGATCCCTGCACTCACTGCTATGTTGATGAGGAAGACATTTTGCAGCGGTTTGATTTCATTGCTGGTTTCCTGCTCTACCAGCAAATGCCAGCCCAGTTCAGGAATGAAGCGGGAATTAACCAGGATGGTTTCATTATCTGACTTATATTCCAGGTGCTGGGATTCGCTTTTGCGGTTGCCCAGTATCTGTTGCGCCAGGCCACTGATGCCGGGCATGTTGCTCAGATTGCTGCGTATCTTTTTCATGTTGTTGCCAGCCAGAGCGATATTGCCTTTCTGGTCGACGAAAAAGATATTCCTGCGAAAACGCGCCTGATAACTGTCGATCAGGGTCTTCATGGTATCAAGCGTCATGCCTATACCGGTGGCACCAATAAACTTGCCGGAATAATCGACAATCCTGTAATTGATGAAGATGGTCATGGTGTCACGATTGGCCATGTCGGCATCGACATTGGTTTCGTAGTCTGCTTTCTGATTACGGATGCGAAAAAACCATTGATCGCGTGGCTCGGTTTCGCTGACAGCTTTCAGCACCCCATCTGCGGTGTAATACTGGTGACTTTGTTCGGATACCAGAAAGCTGGAAATAGCGTGATTCTTGAGTTTGATTTCTTTCAGGTATTTGGCGATCAGATCCTTGTCCTCTTCGCCATTGATGATCCAGTCACGCAAAAACGTGTCATGCGCCATTTGTGATGAAACAAATACGGGACGCAAGATATCTTTTTGAATTTCGGAATAGACATTGTCGCCGGTGATGGGCAGGGTCTGTTCGGATATACCCTGCTGTATGACATCACGGGATACGATAAACGACGTTACGGTGGTGGAGACAAAACCTGCAATCAGGATCAGGGATAGCCATACCAGCAGACCGTATTTTTTTAACATTGTTTGCATGAATGATAGACGGAGCGTAAGCGTGAGGTTTGCCGCAAGATAATACTATAAACCCATGCATTTTCAGGGGTATTTGCTCACCCATCATTGCCTAAAATCATCACTTTGATGCCAGATACGATGAAATTTAAGTTGATTGTTATCGATTATTCCCGATTATTTGCAATTTTTGGTGGTAGTTGCGATTTGTGGGCTTTTTCATGCTGTTGAAATACCTGCACATGCCTTCAGGTGCATGACGCACGAAAAAAATGCCGCAGATTGCGGCATTTTCCTATCCCCTCGGCTAGCTTAAGAACCTGTTTACGATCTGTAGCGAGCGGGCGTCAGCGGGGTGAAGAGCAGCGCAAAAAGCGGAATGTACTTCGGTACATGAGCATTTTGAGCAGCACATGAGCCCCGATCACGCTCGCGCAGTAAGATCGCAAACAGGTTCTAAGGACGTGGCGTCAGTGAAACATGCAGGCGCAGGCGTGAACCCGGATCATATGGCATGACGGATGTGTAAGTACGGTTTTGGTATTCATAGGTGACGGCATAGCCATTGGTGCGTGATTCCCAGTGGTCTATGTTGCGACATTGACGTACCGGACGGCTTTCATACACAGGCTGGCTATTGTTGTAATTATTGTTATTGTCATTATTGTCAACACGATCGCCGACAATTGCGCCCGTCAATGCACCTGCCGCAGCTGCGGCAATACGGCCATTCCCGCCGCCGACCTGGCTACCCAGCAAACCACCGGCGATACCGCCAATGATGGCACCACCATTGCTGCGTTCAGCCTGTCTTTGCGGAACCTGACGCTGGCTGGTTTCGTATTCGGTACGGCATTCCTGGCGTGGTACATTGACTTGCTCAATTTGTGGCGTAACGCTGACGACACGCGCAAAATCATCAAAGTCAGCGGCATGGGCAACAGGAAGTGCAATGCCCAATGTCACTACGGAAGCCATTTTGGACAGAGTATTGAAGGAAATAGTCATGTTTTACCTCTTTTGACGTGGATTGTACGCAAAACCGCTGTATTTGCCCTTGTTCAGGCTGATCACATGGGCAGCCGGGGCTGATTCACAGTCATGGCGATTTTGCTTTGGTCCTGTGATAGTCTCTATTTAACGTCTGAACTCAAAAAAAGAAGACATAAAAGTGTAAGTGTGTGTTTCAAAGAGCTTCTTGTACTTTAATTAATTACCCTCATATTCAGCTTTCGTGTGGTTGTGCGGCAGTGCGTCCGTATGCTCATTGGTATTAAACCGGATTGGAGACTCTATGCAATTGCTTTGGACTTCCTGGCTGACTGTCGCAGTGCTGGGGCTTTATTTATGGATTATCTACAAGGTCGGCAATGCCCGTGCCACGTTTCAGATCAAGGCACCTGCCGTCGATGGCCCGCCAGAGTTTTTGCGTGTTTTGCGTGTGCATGCCAATACCGTAGAGCAAATGGTCCTGTTTTTTCCGGCGCTATGGTTATGCGCGCTCTGGACGGGCGATAAACTGGCCGCAGCCCTGGGCCTGGTCTGGCTGGTAGGCCGTTTCATGTATGCCGTTGCGTATTACAGCGATGCCAGCAAACGGTCCATGGGCTTCATGATTTCCCTTTTGGCGGCCCTGGGTCTGTTGTTGGCGGCGATGACTGGAATGAGCGGGGTGCTGAAATGAAAGGCAAGTCTTTGCTGGAATCCAGCCAGTTATCTGCCTCGGTATGGGCATCTTATGTGTTGGCGGCCATTGCTTTGTTGCTGGTATTGAAAGCGGGCCTGGTGGTGGCGCTGTTTTCTGGCTTACTGGTTTTTTCTTTGATACACGTCATGGCACCCGCCATAGAAAGGCGCTTCAAACACCGCCAGCCGCGTATGATTGCCGTGGCATTTTTATCCTTTGTGATGATAATCGCCGTCATCGTGGTCATCTGGGGTGTACATGTGTTCTTGCGCAGCGATGCAGGAAATTTGCATAATTTGCTGCAAAGACTCGCCGACATTATCGAAGCCTCGCGCAGTCAGTTGCCCGAGTGGGTAAGTACCAACTTGCCGGAAGATGTCGATGATTTAAGAAGCATCATGACAGACTGGTTGCGTGAACATGCTGGCGAAGCCAAGCAACTGGTGCCGGAAGCAGGTCACCTGATCGTGCATTTGTTGCTGGGTATGATCATAGGCAGCATGGTTGCCCTGCGTGATGCCAGTGGTGACCGCAATAACAAACCTTTTGCTGCTGCCATGCTGCAAAGGGTCAGCAACCTGGGGCAGATTTTCCATAAAATCGTGTTTGCGCAGGTGCAGATATCCTTGATCAATACGGTAATGACAGCAATCTACCTGTTCGCGATCTTGCCGATGGCGGGCATACACCTGCCGCTGACCAAGACCATGATCGCCATTACCTTTGTGGCTGGGCTGATACCGGTAGCCGGTAATATCATTTCAAATACCGTGATCGTGATTGTTGCCTTGTCTCATTCACTGAATGTGGCTATCGCCTCTCTGGTATTCATGATCGTGATACATAAAGCAGAATACTTTCTGAATGCGCGCATTATCGGTGCCCAGGTAAATGCCCGGGCCTGGGAATTGCTGACAGCCATTCTGGTCATGGAAACCCTGTTCGGCGTGCCAGGTGTGGTGGCGGCCCCCGTGTTTTATGCCTACATCAAGAAAGAACTCAGTGATCGAGGGCTGGTTTGATGTTGCCAGAATTTTATTAATTTTAATGATGAAAAGGTAAATGATGATATTGGAAATCGCCGACATTCGTATTCATGCTGGTCAACAGGCTGAATTTGATGCTGCCATACAGCGTGGTCTGGCAGAAGTGATACAGCATGCCCAGGGCTTTCTTGGTTTTAAAGTCAATAAAAGCATAGAGTCGCCAGAACGTTATGTCCTGATGATCCATTGGGCAACACTGGAAAACCATACGATCGATTTTCGTGGTTCGGAAGCCTTCCAGCAGTGGCGTGCCATCGTCGGTCCTTATTTTGCGGCGGCACCTGTGGTCGAGCATTTTGATCTGCTGGCAGAGTCAAGCTGAAGCTGACGGTTTTTTTCTGGTAGTAAGTAGTATTTGGCGAGCCTGACTTGATTCTGGGCATTTCATCCCAAGCTTAGGCAGCGATACCGTGCTCCAGCGTGGCGCGGTGTCGTCTGCTTTTGTTGTCACCTGCGTGCGTTGTCCGGGATGCATGACCATGGAAGCAAGTCAATTTGGCAAAAAACCTGCACTACAAAAAGGTCATTATGGTTCCGCATCTCGTTACCGCTCTCAACGGTCCCCTGCTCGATCTCGAAAAGAAGATACTCGAAGCTACTCCCGCGATTGAACGCTGGTTTCGCCTTGAATGGCAGGAACATACACCGCCTTTCTATTGTTCCGTCGATCTGCGCAATGCCGGTTTCAAACTGGCACCGGTAGACACCAATTTATTTCCAGGTGGTTTTAATAATCTGGCATCAGAAATGTTACCGCTGGCGGTGCAGGCTGCCATGGCGGCGATAGAGAAATATTGTCCGGATGCCAAAAATTTGCTGGTGATCCCCGAAAGCCATACGCGCAACGTGTTTTATTTGCAAAACATCGCGCGCATGATGCAGATTTTCCGTCAGACCGGTCTGAACGTGCGCCTGGGTTCCCTGTCGGCGGATATTACCGAACCAACCCCGATTGATTTGCCCGATGGCAGCCAACTGGTGCTGGAACCGCTGGAGCGTTCTGCCAATGGCCGTCGTTTAGGCCTGAAGAATTTCGACCCATGCACGATCTTGCTGAACAACGATCTGTCGGCAGGCATCCCGGCGATACTGGAAGATATCAACGAACAAACCTTGCTGCCGCCCCTGCATGCGGGCTGGGCTTTGCGTCGCAAGAGCAATCACTTCCATGCCTACGACGAAGTGGTCAAGAAATTCGCCAAGATGGTGGATATCGATCCCTGGATGCTGAACCCCTATTTTGCCAAGTGCAAGGACGTGAATTTCCAGGAACGCACCGGTGAAGATGCGCTGGTGGCGACCGTGGATACCATCCTGGCCAAGATACGCAAGAAATACAAGGAATACGGCATCAAGGAAAAACCTTTCGTCATCGTCAAGGCGGATGCCGGCACCTATGGCATGGGCATCATGACTGTGCATGATTCCAGCGAAGTGCGTGACCTCAATCGCAAACAGCGTAACAAGATGTCGGTCGTCAAGGATGGCATGGAAGTCCGTGATGTCATCGTGCAGGAAGGTGTCTATACCTTTGAACAGATCAATGAATCGGTAGCCGAACCAGTGGTCTACATGATAGATCGCTATGTGGTTGGCGGTTTTTACCGCGTGCATGAAGATCGTGGCGTCGATGAAAACCTGAATACCCCTGGCATGCATTTTGTACCACTGGCATTTGCCCAGCAACATGCAGTGCCGGACATGAAGGCCAAGCCGGGTACGGCAGCACCAAATCGTTTTTACATGTATGGTGTCGTTGCGCGCCTGGCATTGCTGGCTGCGTCGCTGGAGCTGGAAAAAACTGATCCCAACCCAGAAGTGTACTAATTTCCGATTCGTCACCATTATTGAATATCGCCATGAAAATCGCTTTCCTGACTGATCCGCTGTCGCAGTTCAAGACATATAAAGATTCCACTTACGCCATGATGGTGGAGGCGGGCAAGCGCGGTTATGCGGTGTATGCATTTGGCCCGGATGACATGGCGCTGGAAAGCGGCAAGGTGGTGGCGAATATCAGCCGCGTTATCCTCACTGGTGACAGCCATGACTGGTATCGCCTGGAAGCCGCAGAATCCCTGCCGCTGAGTGCCTTCGATGCGATCCTGCAACGCAAGGACCCGCCTTTCGACATGGAATATATCTACTCGACCTATCTGCTGGAACTGGCAGAGCAGCAGGGTGCCAGGGTATTCAACAAGCCGGCAGCGATACGCAATCATAATGAAAAACTCAGCATTGCCCAGTTCAGTCAGTTCACTGCACCGACGCTGGTAACACGTGACGAGCAAAGAATTCGCGCATTCCACCGTGAACATCAGGACATCATCCTGAAACCGCTGGATGGCATGGGCGGCACAGGTATTTTCCGTATTCGTGAAGATGGCATGAACCTGGGTTCTGTCATTGAGACTTTGACCGTAAACGGCAGCCGTACCATCATGGTGCAGCGCTATATTCCGGAAATTGTTCATGGTGACAAAAGGATATTGCTGATCGGTGGCAAAGTGGTACCGTTTTCACTTGCACGTATTCCGCAAAATGGCGAGGTGCGTGGCAATCTGGCCGCTGGTGGCCTGGGCGTGGCGCAGGAATTGTCAGCAAGTGACCTTGAGATTGCACAGACTTTGGCGCCCGAACTTTATCAAAGAGGCTTGTTGCTGGTAGGATTAGATGTAATTGGCAGTAAGCTGACTGAAGTCAACGTGACCAGCCCAACCTGTTTCCAGGAAATTACCCAGCAAAAGGGATTCAATGTTGCTGCAATGTTCATTGATGCACTGGAAGCCGCAGTGGATGAGCATGTTGGTAACGATTAATGAAAGCTGATGTTATTTTGTTCAGTGCCGCCTGAATAAACAAGATTTCCCGACAAACATGATCACCACTTTCCCCCGTAAGAACTGAATAGATATGGTTGGCATACTTTTGATGACGCATGCACCGCTGGGTACTGCCTTTATGCAGGCCGCAGCCCATGTTTTTCGTGGCATGCCCGAGCGCTTTGAAGCGATCGATGTGATAGCCGACCAGAATATCGATGAAGTCAACCGTCTGGCACGGGAAGCCGTGCAGCGTCTGGATGATGGTTCCGGTGTGCTGGTGATTACGGATGTCATGGGGGGAACTCCGTCGAATTGTTGCCGTCAACTGGGTGATCCGGACCGGGTCGCCATCATTGCCGGCATCAGTCTGCCCATGTTGCTGCGGGCGATTACCTATCGTAGTGATGCGCTGGACGTGGTAGTGGAAATGGCACTGGCTGGTGGTCAGAATGGTGCCATCCGTCTGGATAACCGCGTTCGCCTTTCACAGAACTAATTGAAAGAAAGTAAAGCATGATTCAACAGGAAATCGAAATTGTGAACAAACTGGGCCTGCATGCACGTGCTTCAGCCAAGTTCACACAAACTGCCAGCAAGTTCAAAGCCGAAGTCTGGCTGACGCGCAACAATCGTCGTGTGAACGGCAAATCCATCATGGGTGTGATGATGCTGGCGGCAGGTAAGGGTAGCAAAGTATTGCTGGAAACCGACGGGGCCGATGAGCAGGCATGTTTCGATGCGATAGTCGGCCTGGTCAACGACAAGTTTGGTGAAGGCGAATAAAGCGATGACGCTGCAGATGCTCTGCCAGATTTGAAACAAAGCATGTCAGCATCAACCGGCCAGCATCAATCTGTATCAGCCCATATCAGCCCATCTTAACCAATAAGCGGGCTCCGGATTTTGAGCAGTAGTGGTGGTTTTACGGGCACCTGATTCTTGCAGTAATCAGGCCGGGTTGAACAGTGAAGAAACTGCTGTAGATGAAACAAATGGCAACATATTCTACATTGTTGCTTTAGCTATATTCTGTTAAGTTGTTCATTCTTGAATAGACCTATAAGCGGATGTCTCATCCTTTGAGGCACACAAGAAATGACAACAGGGTTGCATGGTGGTAGGCACCCTGGATTATTGCAATTTTGGGGGACAAGGCATGGCATCTTTTACATTGCAAGGCATCCCCGTTTCACGCGGTATTGCTATCGGGCGCGCGCATTTACTGCGGCCAGCGGCCCTTGATGTACAACATTATCTGGTGGGGCAAGAGCAGGTCGAAGCCGAAGTGCAGAGACTGCAGGCAGCCATCATCCAGGTTCACAAGGAATTACAGGCCATCTGGTCAGATTTGCCGCAAGATGCGCCTACCGAACTCGGTGCCTTCATCGACGTTCATGTATTGATTCTGTCTGATCCCATGATTTCCGAAGCGCCGCTGGATATCATCCGTACCCGTCATTACAACGCCGAATGGGCACTGGTAAGTCAGATCGATGAACTGTCGGCCCAGTTTGATGAAATCGAAGATGATTATCTGCGTGAACGCAAGGCCGATATTCAGCAGGTGGCAGAACGGGTACTCAAGGTATTGACCGGCACGGCAGGCAATGCCATGCGTTCTGACGGTATTGATGAACGCAGTGCCAACATGATTGTGGTTGCACGTGATATTTCACCGGCAGACATGATGCAATTCCGTGATGTGGCGTTCACCGGTTTTGTCACGGATGAGGGTGGACATAACTCGCACACAGCCATCGTTTCGCGCAGCCTGGGGATACCGGCAGTGGTGGGTATGGGCAATGCGTCACACCTGATTGAGCAGGATGACTGGCTGATTATCGACAGTGATGCCGGTGTGGTCATCGTCGCCCCCAGTACCCTGGTGCTGGAACAATACCGTGAGCGTCAGACCGTATTGATGAAAGCCCGGAAGAAATTGGGCAAGCTGAAAAAGACACCAGCCATTACACAGGACGGTGTGGAAATTACCCTGCTGGCGAATATCGAATTACCGCAGGATGCAGCACCGGCACTGGAAGCCGGGGCCAGTGGTGTCGGCCTGTTCCGTTCTGAATTCCTGTTCATGGAAAGTAGCGGTCAGGAGCATAAACTGCCGACCGAAGAAGAACAGTTCGAAGCCTATCGCACGGCAGTCACCGCCATGAAAGGCCGCCCCGTGACCATCCGTACGCTGGATGTCGGGGCCGACAAACCTTTGGATACCACCGAACACAATATCCTCAACCCGGCACTGGGTTTGCGGGCAATACGTTATTGCCTGGCCGAGCCGCAGTTATTCCTGACGCAATTGCGGGCGATCTTGCGCGCTTCTGCCTTTGGATCGGTCAAGATACTGATACCTATGATGGCGCATGGTTTTGAAATTGACCAGTCACTGGCCATGATAGAACAGGCAAAGGCCGAGCTGCGCAAGGAAGGTAAGGACTTCGATGCCAATATCGCTGTCGGTGCCATGATAGAAATTCCGGCGGCGGCCTTGTCGCTGCCGATGTTTGTAAAGAAACTGGATTTCCTGTCGGTGGGAACGAATGATCTGATTCAATATACACTGGCGATAGACCGGGCTGACCATGAAGTTGCCCACTTGTATGACGACCTGCATCCGGCCATTCTGCAATTGTTGCAGATGATTATCACAGCTGGTGAACGGGCTGGTATCCCGGTATCCATCTGCGGTGGCATGGCGGGTGATATAAGGCTGACGCGTTTGCTGACCGGCATGGGCTTCCGCGAATTGTCCATGCCAGCCGCCTTGTTGCCAGAAATTAAGCAAGAGATACTGAATACCCGGCTGGATGCCTTGCAAGGGCATGTGAAGAAGATATTGCGCAGCTATGATTCTGCCACCATTCGTGAAACCCTGGCGGTGATGGGTAGCATTACGCCAGTCTTGCCAACCTTGCATTGAGCGTGCACTGAGCTTGCACTAAGTTGCACCCAGACTACCGCCAGGGTGGCGCTGAAGGTTTGACGTCAGCGCCGGACTTGGTTATCCTTTGGGTATTGCGCCGATTTGAAAATCAGCTTGCGGGCGCGTTTCGGGAAATTTCCTGGATTATAAATACGGCTAAAGCGAGCTTGAATGCAGCTTTCCCCTCCTCTCATTCAGCCCTTCTTTTAGCCTTCCTGAGTTTTTGAATAACGGGTTAAGTCCCGATGGAAGAGTGTATGTCATCCTCACCTGGATCAGTCGGAATCGTCACGCCACAGGCGTTTCATTTCGACGAAGCTTTGGCCTTGCAAAACGGTACCTCGATTGCCGGCTATACCCTGATGGTGGAAACCTATGGCAGTCTGAATGCCGACAAGTCCAATGCCGTTCTGATCTGCCATGCCCTGAATGCCTCGCACCATGTGGCCGGCGTGTATGCAGATGAACCCAAAAATGTAGGCTGGTGGGACAACATGGTGGGGCCAGGCAAACCAGTCGATACCAACCGTTTTTTTGTTATCGGTGTCAATAACCTGGGTTCGTGTTTTGGTTCTACCGGCCCGATGCACACCAATCCTGCGACTGGCAAACCATATGGCGCAGATTTTCCGGTAGTGACGGTGGAAGACTGGGTCAATGCCCAGGCCAGGCTGGCAGAGCGTCTTGGCATCACACAGTTTGCAGCAGTCATGGGCGGCTCACTCGGTGGCATGCAGGCGCTGGCCTGGAGTATCTTGTACCCTGACCGCTTGCGCCATTGCGTAGTCGTGGCGTCTACTCCAAAATTGTCGGCACAGAATATCGCCTTCAATGATGTGGCACGTCAGGCGATTCTGACTGACCCCGATTTTCATGGTGGTGATTTTTATGCCCATGGCGTGGTGCCGCGTCGTGGCTTGCGGGTTGCTCGCATGATAGGGCATATCACCTATCTGTCTGATGATGACATGGCTGAAAAATTTGGTCGTGACTTAAAGGGTGGTGATTACCAGTTCGGTTACGGTGTGGATTTTGAAATTGAATCTTACCTGCGTTATCAGGGCGATAAATTCTCGGATTATTTTGACGCCAATACCTATTTGCTGATCACCAAGGCGCTCGATTATTTTGATCCGGCCCGGCACACCGGCGGCGATCTGGGTAAGGCACTGGCTAATACCAGGGCCAAATTTCTGCTGGCTTCTTTCACGACGGACTGGCGTTTTTCACCGGAGCGCAGCCGCGAAATTGTCAAGGCACTGGTCAGCAACAAAAGAACAGTCAGCTATGCAGAAATTGATGCGCCGCATGGCCATGATGCCTTCTTGCTGGACGACCCGCGCTACCTGAATCTGGTAGCCGCCTATTACCAGCGCATTGACGCTGAATTGCAGGGAGTGGCAGCATGAATTTTTCCGAACTGAGTCATCTGCGCCCTGACCTGGCCTTTATCGCACACTGGATTAACAAAAACGCACAAGTGCTGGATGTTGGTTGTGGCGATGGCGTCATGCTCGACTATCTGCAATCCGACAAGCAGTGCACTGGTTATGGCATAGAAATCGCCGATGACAAGGTACTCGCCTGTGCCACGCGTGGCGTGAATGTAATCCAGCAGGATATGGAAAACGGTCTCGACATGTTTGGCGACAATGCCTTTGATACCGTGCTGTGTCTGTCTTCGCTGCAAATGATGAAGCATGTGGAACCGCTGCTCAGGGATATTGCCAGGGTAGGGCGTGAAGCGATCGTTTCTTTCCCCAATTTTGGTTACTGGCCACATCGTACTGCGCTGTTGCAGGGCAAGATGCCGGTGTCGAAATCCTTGCCATACCAGTGGTATGACACGCCCAATGTGCGCTGTGCAACGATTTATGACTTTTATGACCTGGCCAATGAAGTCGGACTGGAAGTGCTGGAATGTGTCGCCCTGCACGAAGGCAAGCTGGTGACATGGTTACCCAACTGGCGTGGCAGCCTGGCGGTATTCCGCTTGCGCAAAAAGTGACAGCAAAAGTGTTTGTAGCAGCGTTTGTAAGGGTGTTTATAAGGGTGTTTATAAAAGCGCGGCGGATGTGATGAAAGAATCTTTTTCAAACTTTACCCCTTTAAATGGACGCAACTGCTACCATTTCGGCCATGAGATTGTGTACCTTCAACGACTGCCTGCTGCCATGAAACTGACTTGCCTTGCCCTTGTATTTTCCAGCCTGTTCGGGTTTGCCAGCCTAGGGTATGCACAAAACAATGCCAGCCAGGACGGTGTCAAGGTGGGTGACATGTCCATCATGCGCAAGTTTGCGCCGACGGGTGCGCTGGAAAGCCAGGCGGCTGCCCAGTATGCGCAGACCATGCAACAGGCGCAAAAGCAGCGTGCACTTGGACCGGATGACAATCCCCAGGTCATGCGCCTGCGTGCCATTGCCAAGAAATTGATCCCTTATGCGCTGAAATGGAATGAACGTTCCCAGCAATGGAAATGGGAAATCAATCTGATCGGCTCCAAGCAAATCAATGCATATTGCATGCCGGGCGGGAAGATCGCGTTTTACACAGGCATCCTCGATACCCTGAAGCTCACCGATGATGAAGTCGCCATCGTCATGGGGCATGAAATCGCCCATGCACTGCGTGAACATGGTGCCGAAAGAGCTGGCAAGGCCAATGTAGCCAATGTTGGCGTGCGCCTGTTTGAAATGTGGGCCGGTGCCAAAGGCTACGACCCCAACCTGGCGGGTGGGGTTGCCGGTGGTGTTGCCAAGTTCAGTATGCTGGCATTTTCGCGTGGGGATGAAACCGAGGCGGACGTCGTCGGGCTTGATATTGCGGCACGCGCTGGCTATGACCCGCGCGCCGGAGTCGCCTTGTGGCAAAAAATGGGCATGGTCAGTAAAGGTGCGCCGCCGCCATGGCTATCCACTCATCCAGCGGGCAAAGACAGGATAGCTGAAATCCAGCGTCATTTCCCCGAAGTCATGCCCTTGTATGCACATGCCAAAGGCGTCAGCGTCAGCTCGCTACCGCCGTATCAAACCAATGTGAAGGGCATCGCGCCCGTTATATATTCGGCAAAATAAGCGCAAAATAAGCAAATAATATTGCCTTAAAGATAATTTGTGGCGCAATTGTGACAGTTTATTGTCGCTAAAATCACTTTGTCATCATCCTTTCATAATTGGATGTGACACTCTGCAAGTTCAAATTTTTATGTGATAGACTATTTTCACATATCAAAATTATCTGACTAACCGAACATTTGCCAAGGCATTTGCTTAAGTTTAAAAGATGTCATTAGGAGATAGGCGCACTGTAACAAGTCCGTCTGTTTTTTGTTTGGAAATAGCAATCGTTTGCGCAGTTCGGAATTTTTATTTTTTCAGAATAGCAATCGTTTGCGCGCTCAAATGCAGCGGTACGATATTTCTAATGTGACATGTAATGGCAGATGTTTGTTGTGGAATTACAACCAGTTACAAAAAAAAGCCAAAAATTTGGCATAAAAACGAGCTGTGTAGGGGATGTCATCAGGCAGTTGTGATGGCTTGAGATGATGAACGGGGTTTTGCACTAATTTTTATTTCCATTTGTAAAATGATTCGGGAGCTTCAATGAAACAATCTAACAAATCGTCCGCATTCCCATCGCGTTTGTCGGTGGTAGCGATCGCATGCCAACTGGCAATGCTTGGGATGTCCTCCGCCTATGCACAAACTGAAGAAGTCAAACAAACTGCTGAAACGACAGAAAGTGCTGACGCCAAGCGCGTTACCATTACTGGCCGTAAGGTTGGTACTGGTTTGATGGTGGACGAGGATGCGCCAAAAGCACGTAGTACTGTTACCCGTGAGGAACTGATCAAACAGCGTCCAACCGGCAATGCTTATCAGGCACTGGATCTGTTGCCTGCTGTAAACTCATATAACTATGATGGTACAGGCCTGTTCGGTGGTGGTTTGACATTGCGCGGTTTTAACAGTGACCAGATCGGTTTCACTGTTAACGGCGTGCCAGTCAATGATTCTGGTAGCTTCTCTGTTTTCCCACAAGAATTCGTGGATCAGGAAAACACCTGTACCAACTTCGTTACCCAGGGTTCTACCGACGTTGACTCTCCTCACGTAGGCGCGACAGGCGGTAACATTGGTATTACTACTTGCGAACCAGAAAAAGAGCGCCGCATCCGCGCCATGCAGACATTTGGTTCCCTGAAAATGTACAAATCTTTCCTGCGTTACGACACAGGTCTGATTGGCGACAGCAAAACCCGTTTCTTTATCTCTGCATCCCATGCCCGTTCCGACAAATGGAAGGGCGAAGGCCAGGCTCAACGTAATCACGTAGATCTGGGCGGCCGTATTGACTTTGACCGTTTCAATTACATCAACGGTAACATCCTGGTTAATAGTGCTGTTAACAACAACATCAATTCCATCAGCCTGGCGCAGATGAACCAGTTCGGTTACAACTACGACTTCAGCTCTTCCTTCACACCTGGCCACGTTACGCCAGTTAAAGGTACAGCCCAGGTTGAAGTTGGTCCTAGCCCACAATATTACAAACTGGCAGCCAATCCGTTCCAGAACGTGATTGCTTCGGTGACCGGTCAGTTCCGCCTTGCTGAAAATACAGATCTGAAAGTATTGCCTTACTTCTGGTATGGCTACGGTACAGGTGGTGTACAGCAAAAAGTAGTTGCTGAAAATGGTTTCCTGAATGCTGGCAAATTGACAGGTACTGTCGATCTGAATGGTGACGGCGATACACTCGACCGCATCATCATGGCCGGCAGCAGCGTCACACGTACACAGCGTCCTGGTATCACTGCATCCATCAGCCACACAATGAACAACCACACTCTGTTGGGTGGTTTCTGGTTCGAACAGGCAACACATCGTCAAACTGGTCCTATCGTACCGGTTGATGCGTCCGGCAATTCTACGGACGTCTGGCTGCGTGATGGCATCATCCTGCGTCCGGATGGCACACCGTATGAGTCTCGTGACTGGAAAACCATCAGTACAGCATGGCAGTTCTTCCTGCAAGACACAATCAGCCTGATGGACAATAAACTGTCTATCAATATCGGTGTCCGTTCACCACACGTCAAACGCGACTTCACTAACTATGCGAATGAAGGCGGCACACTGGCCACCTACACGACAACATACAATGTGCAGCAGACTTACAGCGATTTGTTGCCGCAACTGGGTATCAAATACCAGATCGACAATACCAATCAGCTGTACGCAAGTTTGGCTAAAAACATGAAGGCTCCTCCTAACTTTGCGTTTGCGCCTACCAGCAATAACGTACAGTTTGTGAATGGCGTTGCAACGATTACCGGCAATCTTAAAGAAGAAACTGCATGGAATCTGGACGTTGGTTACCGTCATCAAAGCGATAAATTGACAGCGCAAGTTGATATTTTCAACGTGGACTTCAAAAATCGTCAGGGTAATGCTTACGATCCTATCGCCGACAAGAGTATCTATACCAACGTAGGTGCAGTTTCCATGCGCGGTATGGAAATCGAAATGGGTAACAAGCCTATCAATGGTTTGTCTTTCTACGGTTCGGTCAGCTACACACAAAGTAAAGTCAAAGACAATATCGTTTTCAGCAAGACAGCTTTCTTGCCGACATCCGGTAATGAATTCTCTCTGACACCAAACTGGAAATACGGTTTGAGCGCGCAATATGAAACAGGCGCATTCTATGGTCGCTTCAAGTTCAAACACACTAGCGCGCAGTATGCAAGTTTGATGAATGATGAACTGGTACCTTCCTACCATGTGCTGGATTTTGATGCTGGTTATCAATTCCCAAATTGGGGCATGATGAAGAAACCTACCGTTCGCTTGAACGTAAGTAACATCCTGAACGAGCAATATCGCAATCCAAGTTCCGCTACTATCCTGAACACCAAGGCAGTCAATGGTGTTAATGCAAGTACAGCGTTCTACTACCTGGGTGCACCACGCTTTACATCCGTCACACTGTCCGCCGATTTCTAATCGATGGGCATGACGCCGTGAACCTGCAATCTCACGGCAGCTAGATGGTTCCGGGCCTGTAACAACCTTGTTGTTACAGGCCTTTTTCTTTGGTTTTAGAGATAAGTATGTATGCAAAAAAGTAAAATTATCGCCTCCTTGCTGACGGTATCACTTCTCGCAGCCTGCGCCAGCAACCAGGTCGCCGACAAATCTGCGACCACCGATATCACTATCTTCAGCATCAATGATTTTCACGGTAATCTGCAGGCCAGCCAGCCCGTGCCATATACGGCGACCAAGGCGGACCCGGCACGGCCCGGTGAAAAAATTTCCGTACCGGCTGGTGGCTATGCCTATCTCACGAGCAAGCTGAGTGAGCGACGCAAGGCCGTTGCCAACAGTATCCTGGTGGGCGGTGGTGATCTGATCGGTGCGTCGCCGATGGGCTCAGCACTGATGAAGGATGAACCAGTGATCGAGGCCATGAACCGGCTGGATCTGTCTGCCACTGCTGTAGGTAATCATGAATTTGATAATGGCACTGCCGACCTGATGCGCAGGATCAGTGGTAACTGCCCGACTGCAGGCTGTGCTTACCAGGGATTCAGCGGTGCCCGCTTTACCTATCTGGGCGCAAATGTCTATGAGCAGGGTAGCAGCACACCCTGGCTGACACCGTATGTGATCCGTCAGGTAGGAGATGTCAAAGTCGGTTTCATCGGTGCCGTGACTTCAGATGTACCAAACCTGGTGGCAGGTGATGCCGTCAAGCACCTGCGCTTTGAAGATGAAGCCACTGCCATCAACCGCTATGTGCCCGAGCTGCAAAAACAGGGTGTGGCCGCGATTGTGGTACTGATACATGAAGGTGCCATATACAAGGGCGCAGAAAATGATCCGACCTATCGTTGCGAGGGTTTACAAGGCCCTATCATAGAGATCAGCAAAAAACTGGACAGAGCCATCAGTCTGGTCGTGTCCGGGCATTCGCATCAGGGCTATACCTGCAAGATCGACGGGCGACTCGTGGTACAGGGGCGCAGTTATGGCTCGTTTTTGACAGAATCGACGCTGACCATTGATCGCAACAGCAATACGGTGATCAAGGCTGTGGCGGTGAATCATCTTATTGATCAGCAAGTCCTGAAACCGGATCCGGCAGCACAGGTGCTGGTGGATCTGGTAGCAAACCAGACTGCCGGCCTGCGCCAGCGCCCGATCGTCAATCTGAATGCACCTTTGCTGCGTGCTGCTGAAGGTGGCGCATTTGACAGCAGTCTGGGTAACATCATCGCTGATGCACAGTTGCACCATGCGCAGCATATGGGTGGGGGCGATATCGCATTCATGAATGCTGGTGGAATACGCAGTGACCTGCCATCCGGCAAGCCGCAAGGCGCTGTCGCCATCAATTATGGGGACCTGTATGCTGCCCAGCCATTTGGGAACAATCTGGTGCGCATGCGCCTCAGTGGCGCCCAGGTGCTGGGTTTGTTGCAGCAGCAGTGGGAAGGCCGCAGCATTGATGACCCCAAAAAACTGTTTGTATCTCATACCATCACCTATAGCTGGGATCCGCAGGCGACTGCAGAAAAGCGTGTCAGCAGTGTGCTGATCAAGGGCAAGCCACTGGATATGAATCAACAATACCTGGTTGTCGTCAACAGCTTCCTGGCAGATGGTGGTGATGGCTTCAGCATACTGAAGCAAGGCAAGGAGCGCGAAATCGTCGGCCGCGACCTGGAAGCTTTTGAATCGTATGTACGCGAGCAGGGTAGCAAGCTGGGTGAAGTCAGGCGTGATCGTGTCAAACGTGTGGAAGGCAGCACTGCCAAGCCTTGAGTGAGCTGCATCACAGCCCCGATATATCTACAGGGCTGTGATCGCAGTCATATCTTCATATCTGGCTTACAGCAGGCGAATTCCCTGAGGAAATGACATTTTGGTCACACCAATGTTTGGTGTCTGCTCATTTGTAATGGATGATCAAGGGCGCGTGGTCGGAAAAACGTTGCTCTTTATAGATGGATGCCGAGTGCGCTTTCTTACCTATGCCGCCAGTGGCAACGTGGTAATCGATACGCCAGCCGACGTTATTTGCCCAGGCCTGGCCACGATTGCTCCACCAGGTATAGGCATCGCCAGTCGTTTCAGGGTGCAGGTGACGGTATACGTCCAGCCAGCCTTGTTCGTCAAACAGGCGTGTCATCCAGGCGCGCTCTTCCGGCAGGAAGCCGGAATTCTTTTGATTGCTCTTCCAGTTCTTTAAGTCGATTTCCTTGTGGGCGATATTCCAGTCACCACAGATGATGATTTCCCTGCCTTCGGCGATTAATGCTTGCAGATGGGGGAAGAAAGCATCCATGAAGCGAAATTTTGCCTCTTGCCTCTCAGGTGATGAAGAACCGGACGGGCAATACACGGAAATAACCGATAAATTACCAAAATCACAACGAACATAACGTCCTTCGTCGTCGAATTCCTGACAACCGAAACCGATCATGACTGCATCCGGCTGTTTTTTGCTGTAGACGCCTACGCCTGAATAGCCTTTTTTCTCAGCATAGTGAAAATGGCCATGATAAGCATGTGGATTCAAAAAGTCGGGCGTCATGTCTGCTTCCTGTGCTTTCAGTTCCTGCACGCAGACGACATCCGGTTTTTCTTTTTCCATCCATTCAAAAAAACCTTTTTTGGCGGCTGAACGTATGCCGTTCAGATTGGCGGAGATGATTTTGGTCATGATGAGTATGGGTTCCGGATACGAAGTGGAAAAGCATACCAGATGCCAGCCAAGCGTGTGAACTTGGGTGGAGCCGGGTAGTTGATGGTTTATACTGGCAAGCTATTTGCGTACGATTTTAGATTGCTTATGACCATGAATGAAGATCAATTGCGTGCAGAGCTGAAGGCAGTGTATACCAGTTCTTCGTGGAGAATCACTGCTCCGCTACGGCTGGTGTCTCAATTGCTCAAGTCTGGCGGCTGGCAGAAACTGTATCTGGATACCAGGCGTTTGGTCAAAAAAACCAGGGCTCATCCAGTCGAAGTCCGTCCGCTTGAGGTAAAGCGTGATGACACGGAGCGACTTGGTCCTGAAGGCAGAAAAGTATTAATCGAGCTGCAAAATCGAATAAAACACAACAAACATATGGAATAGTGAGCACCATTCGTTATGCGTATCCTAATAGATTTACAGGCATGCCAATCAACCGGTAGCCGTGATCGCGGCATAGGCCGCTATTCCCTTGCCCTCGCCAAGGCCGTGGCAAACAACGCCGGGCAGCATGACATATGGTTGATGCTAAGTGGTTTGTTTCCTGAAACGATACAGCCTTTGAGAAACATTTTTGCAGACCTGGTGCCGAGTGAACAGATAGTTACCTGGCGTACGCCGGCCCCTGTTGCAGAATTGGGGCCAGACAATTATTGGCGTAACCGTACGGCAGAACTGGTCCGGGAGCATGCCCTTGCCAGTATACGTCCTGATTTCGTCCATGTGACCAGCCTGTTTGAAGGTTCTGGTGATGACGCCGTATCCAGTGTCGGTTTGACGGACGAGCGTCTGGTGACAGCCGTTACCCTGTATGACCTCATACCGCTGGTGTACGAAAAGCAGTACTTGCAACACCCATCTCAACGCGCATGGTATTACCGCAAGCTGGCCAGCCTGAAAAGGGCAGATCTGTTACTGGCCATCTCTGATTTTTCGAGGCAGGAAGGTATTGAGTTACTGCAACTGCCGTCTGAACGTGTGGTGAATATTTCATCTGCGGTGGACGAGGATTTTCAGTTATGTATGGGAACGCAGGAAGCGCTCAGTGCAAAGGCAGATTTGCGTAAACGCTACGGTCTGCAGCGCAGTTTCATCATGTATACCGGCGGTATAGATATACGCAAAAATATTGAAGGCCTGATCTCTGCCTATGCAGAATTACCTGTCGCCCTGCGTCAGCAATATCAACTGGCGATAGTATGCAGCGTGCAGGATGCCGTGCGTCAGCGTTTAGGTGCATTGGGACGAAAATTGGGGCTGGCTGAAGACGATGTGGTATTGACGGGTTTTGTGCCAGATGCAGACTTGCCCTTGCTCTATCAGGCATGTGCATTATTTGTATTTCCATCATGGCATGAGGGCTTTGGTTTGCCTGCTTTGGAAGCCATGTCTTGCGGCGCACCGGTGATCGCGTCGAATACCAGCAGCTTGCCTGAGGTGCTTGGTTGTCCGGAGGCTTTGTTTAATCCCAGAGACATCAAATCCATTGCCAGCAAGATGGTTGAGGTACTGCAAAATCCTGCATTTTCTGAACACCTGCGTCAGCACGGTTTAATGCAGGCAAAGAAATTTTCGTGGGATGCATCGGCCAAAAAAGCAATTGAAGCAATACAGCACAGTCATGCCGGGCAGAACGCTGCCGTCAGCGCCAGGCTCACGCAGCATTCGCATAGAACCAAACCCAGACTCGCCTATATTTCACCGTTGCCACCTATGGCTACAGGGATTGCCAATTACAGCGCTGATCTCTTGCCAGAACTGGCTGACTACTACGATATAAGCCTGATTTGTGAACAGGATGAAGTTGTTTCACCCTGGCTCAACGCCAATTTCAGTATCCGTGACATCAACTGGTTCGTCCGTCATGCCGATGAGTTTGACCGTACCGTTTACCATTTTGGTAATTCGCCGGCGCATGCTTTCATGTATCCCCTGTTTTCAGATTATCCAGGCGTGATCGTATTGCATGATTACTTTTTGGGTGATTCTCTGGCACATCTGGAAATGAGCAGGCAGATACCGGGTATCTGGACTTCGCATATGTATTTGTCGCATGCTTATGCGGGGCTGCTGGAGCGACGTGATGCCAAAGATGAAGTTGCCTTGATCCGGAAATTTCCTTGTAGCGGCGGTTTGCTGGACATGGCCGAAGGTGTTATCGTACATTCTGCCCATGCCATGGAATTGGGACGTTTCTGGGGCACTGCACAGCAAACTGCTCACTGGAAGCAGGTTGCGCTGTTGCGCAAAATACCCGTACAGCTGGACAAGCGCCTGGCGCGAGAAGCTCTGGGCTTGAAGGAAGATGATTTTGTCATTTGCTCTTTCGGCATGCTCGGTGCCACCAAACTGAATCAGGTATTGCTGGAGACCTGGCTGGCTTCTTCATTTGCCGGTGATGCCCGTTGTCACCTTGTTTTCGTGGGCAAGAATGATGCGGGCAGTTACGGCGCAAAATTGCAAAAAGATATCCAGAAATGTGCGGCAGCGGGTCGCATCAGTATCACGGGATTTATTGAGCCAACCGCGTATAGCCACTATTTGCAGGCGGCTGACGTGGCGGTTCAATTGCGTACCTATTCGCGTGGTGAAACGTCGGCAGCCGTGCTTGAATGCATGGCCTATGGATTGCCTGTCATCGTGAATCGCAATGGTTCCATGGCAGAGTTGCCGCCAGACTGTGTGGTATCCATTGCGGATGATTTTGTACCATCTGAACTGTTGAAAGCAATAGAACAAGTCCGCCATGACGCATCAGGCCGGCAAGCGATGGGACAAGCGGCGCGCAACATGCTTCAGACGCAGCATGCACCTGCTTTGATTGCGAGAAAGTATTTTGAAGCCATAGAATGGTTTTCTGAAAATGAGCCTTCTGCCCGCTTGCATAGAAGTCTGGACGCGATTGCCAAAGTCACGCCTTTGTCAGCTTCTTTGGAGGATGACTTGCCTGAACTTGCCCGTTGTCTTGTGACGCAGCAAAGACGCACTGGCAAACGCCTGATCATGGTGGATGTAAGCCCGTGGTGCCAGCAAGGAGAGCCGGTTCCACCCGGTTTGAAGTTCTTGCTGGAGCACTTGATGCTGAGCAGACCTGACTTGCGCATAGAGACTGTATTGCACGACGATCACGATTTCCGCTATGCGAGATCCTGGACGTGCAAATTCCTGCACTTGCCTGAATTGAGCCTGCCTGACGATATCGTTGAATTTCAGGCCGGGGATTTTTATCTGGATTTGTGTGGACGTAAGGATTTACAGAACATCGCAATCAGGCTGAGGACGCATATGCTTGAGATAAATCTTGCATGGACCAGCATAGATATAACGGATACAGATATATCTGTGGATGAGGATGCCATAAAGGCAATATTGGCGGAATTTTCCAGGACTGTTTCCACCTGAAACAAACATTAAAACAACAAAGTCACATGATATCCTTGGTATCCGGGTTCCTGGTGACGCAGCTAAACAGAGGTTATTTTGAGCACTTTAAGACAAGAATTCATACAGTTTTCGGTTGAGGCCGGTGTTATACGCTTTGGCGAATTTGTGACGAAGGCGGGACGTACGTCGCCGTACTTTTTTAATGCCGGTTTGTTTAATGATGGCACCAATCTGGGACGCATTGCTGATTTTTATGCGCAGACCCTGCTCGATTCAGGCCTAGAATTTGACATGCTTTTTGGGCCAGCATACAAAGGCATCACCCTGGCTTCAGCAACCGCAGTGGCGCTCGCCCGCAAAGGCAGAAACGTCCCATTTGCGTATAACCGCAAGGAAGCCAAAGACCATGGTGAAGGCGGTAACATCGTTGGCGCAAAGCTTGAAGGCAAAGTTGTTATTATTGATGACGTCATTTCTGCCGGTACTTCAGTACGCGAATCCGTGGAAATCATTCGTCATGCCGGTGCCACCCCATGTGCCGTACTGATTGCACTCGACCGTATGGAGCGTTCGGGCAAGGACGACGCATTATCTGCCCATTCTGCGGCGCAGGAAGTCAGTCAGGCATATGGCATGCCGGTGACCGCGATTGCCAATCTAAACGATTTATTTGATTATTTATCTACAGTCAGTGCCAATGAGCAATTGTCGGTATATAAAGACGCAGTCGAAAATTACCGCAGGCGTTACGGTACGGCTTGAATGATCATTTGAAAATTGTCTTAAAAGCAATGATGGTCGAAATTTTAGTTGTATAAACGATAAAATTTAACATCACTTACAAGCGCTTGCATTAATTTTCCGCAGTGCGGCGAACACTCATTGTATACTGGGCAACTGTGGATAAATTGTGACCGCTGTCACAGATGTTTTCAAAAGAGCGGTCCATTATCTGATTAAAAAAAGAATGTTGAATGTTCGCGGTTGCGAAGAGGTTTTTTGTAATGAGTAAAAAAGCGTTAATCACTGGTATTACTGGTCAGGACGGAGCCTATCTGGCGCAATTGCTGCTGGAAAAAGGCTATACCGTCTATGGCACTTACCGCCGTACCAGTTCAGTTAATTTCTGGCGCATAGAAGAATTGGGTATTGCATCGCATCCGTCATTGCATCTGGTCGAATATGATCTGACGGATTTGTCGGCCAGCATACGTCTGTTGCAAACCACCGGGGTTACGGAAGTATATAACCTGGCGGCACAAAGTTTTGTTGGCGTATCTTTTGAACAGCCGCTGACAACGACAGAAATCACCGGTATCGGCGCTTTGAATTTGCTGGAAGCGATTCGTATCGTGAATACCGAGATCCGCTTTTATCAGGCATCGACGTCCGAAATGTTTGGCAAGGTACAAGCTGTACCGCAAGTGGAATCCACACCATTTTATCCGCGCAGCCCGTATGGTGTCGCCAAGCTGTATGCGCACTGGATGTCGATCAATTATCGCGAGTCATATGGCATTTTTGCCTGCAGCGGTATTTTGTTCAATCATGAATCGCCGTTGCGTGGACGTGAATTTGTGACGCGCAAAATTACTGACTCCGTTGCCAAGATTAAACTGGGCAAACTGGACGTGCTGGAATTGGGCAATATGGATGCCAAGCGCGACTGGGGTTTTGCCAAGGAATATGTAGAAGGTATGTGGCGCATGCTGCAGGCTGATAAGCCGGATACCTTTGTGCTGGCGACCAATCGCACTGAAACCGTACGTGATTTTGTGACCATGGCTTTCAAGGCCGCAGATATCCAGCTAGCCTGGTCAGGCGAAGCTGAAAATGAAATCGCCAGTTGCGCCAGAACCGGCAAGGTGCTGGTGCGCGTCAATCCAAAATTCTATCGTCCTGCTGAAGTTGAGCTGTTGATTGGCGACCCTGCCAAAGCCAGACAGGTATTGGGTTGGGAACCAAAAACGACGCTGGAAGAATTGTGCCAGATGATGGTGGAGGCTGATGTGCGTCGTAACCAGAATGGCGCGTCATTCTGATGACTGCGATGCCGCACGCCCTGATTACAGGCATTAAAGGTTTCACCGGGCGGTATCTCGCACAGGAATTGCAGGCTGCCGGTTATCGTGTATTTGGCACCACCCATGGTGCCGAATCGCAAGGGCAAGACAATTTTTCTGTTGATCTGTGTGATAAACAAAGTTTGCGTCATGTGCTGGAAGAAGTGCAGCCTGATGTGGTTGCCCACCTGGCGGCGATTTCTTTTGTTGCCCATGGTGATGCAGAAGAGATTTATCGCGTCAATGTAGTCGGAACCCGCAATTTGCTGGAAGGTCTGGCGGCACTCGACAAAAAGCCACGCGCTGTGCTGGTGGCGAGCAGTGCCAATATCTATGGCAATACCAGAACAGAAGTGATTCCAGAAACCGAGCCAGCAATGCCAGCAAATGATTATGCTGTCAGCAAGCTTGCGATGGAGCATGTGGCGCGTTTATGGATGGATAAATTGCCCATCGTTGTGACTCGCCCTTTCAATTACACGGGCGTCGGCCAGACGGAAAATTTCCTGCTTCCTAAAATCATTCAGCATTATCGACGCCAGGCAACAGATATCGAACTGGGCAATCTGGATGTCGCCCGTGATTTCTCTGATGTACGCACGGTTGCCGTGGCATATGCGCGTTTGCTGGAACTGGCACCGGCTGGACAGACCTTTAATATCTGTTCCGGCAAAGCATACAGTTTGCGGGAAGTATTGCAGATGGCGGGGGATCTGGCTGGTTATGCCATCAACGTGCACGTCAACCCTGCATTTGTACGTGCCAATGAAGTACATAAACTGATGGGTGATGGTCGTCGCTTGCGCGAATGCATTGGTGAGTTGCCGCAGATCGCCTTGCGCGATACTTTGGCCTGGATGCTTCAGGCAAAGGATGCCGCGTGAACATCGTTCTCTCCATTGAAGCCATACGACCGCCGCTGGCGGGGATAGGCCGATATGCGTGGGAACTGGCGACACGTTTGCCTGCACAACCTGGCATTACGTCCGTGCGATATTTGTCGGATGGCTTTTGGCGCGAGTTACCGCGTATCGAACAGGGACATACACAACTGCCGGTTGTCAGCGCCAGATCAGTCCAGCCCGCCAGACCTGGATATAAAGATCGTCTGCGTCAGCAATTGGGGCGAATGGAGGCATTTTCGCGCCTGTACGGGAAAATCCTGCCGGTACTGACAGGTTATCAGTTGAATCGTGTTTCCTCCAACAGCTTGTTTCACAGCCCGAATTATTTCGTTCCCGAAAGTCGCTTACCCAGTCTGGTGACCATACACGACCTGTCGGTGTACCGATATCCGGATTGGCACCCAAAGTCCAGGGTAGTACGTATGCGTACTGCCATACCGGAAGCCATCGCACGTGCCGATCTGGTGATTACGGATTCATTGGCAACCCGTCTGGAAGTCTTACAAGAATTTGGCCTGAAAGAAGAACAGGTGCAGGCTGTGCCCTTGGGGGTGGATGAGGTTTTTCATCCATATACAGCGACAGATATCGCTCCCATATTGAAAGAATTTGGCTTGCAGCCGGATGGATACAGTTTTTTTGTTTCGACCATAGAGCCGCGCAAAAATCTCACACATTTACTGGCAGCCTATCGTGGACTGCCGCAACAGCTTCGTGACCGCTGGCCACTGGTACTGGTCGGTGGCGAGGGCTGGCAAAGCAAGGCCATACACGACGAGATGGAAAAGGCGCAGCGTGAAGGCTGGCTGAAATACCTGGGTTTTGTCGATCAGCAATTGCTGCCTATACTATATGCTGGCTGCCGTCTGTTTACCTATCCATCATGGTATGAAGGATTTGGTTTGCCGATCGCCGAAGCAATGGCCAGTGGCGTGCCGGTACTGACCTCAAATTGTTCGTCCATGCCGGAAGTTGCCGGTGGCGCGGCCATGCTGGTGGATCCGGCAGATGTGGAATCCATACGGAATGGCCTGCGTCAGGCTTTGGAAGATGAGGACTGGCGGGCTACGGCAAAAGCACGCGGTTTGCAGCGTGCCGCAGAGCTGACCTGGGATGCCTGTGTACGCAACACGGTTGCCGCGTATCAACTGGTTCAATCCGGATAAGGACGGCGCATAGTGAAAGTTCTGCACTTCTACCGCACCTACTACCCCGACACCTTTGGTGGCGTGGAGCAAGTCATACGCCAGATGGCTGTAGGGACGGCGCGGCTGGGTGTGGAAAACGAAGTGCTGACGCTAACGCGCGAGCCGGGCCATCCGCTGATCGAATTTGAAGGGCATAAAGTACATAGAGCCCACCTGAATTTTGAAATCGCTTCTACCGGTTTTTCATGGTCTGCCCTGTCTCGCTTTGTCGAGCTGGCTGCGCAGGCTGATGTGGTGCATTATCACTTCCCCTGGCCATTCATGGACATCGCCCATTTTCTTGGGCGTATCAAAAAACCCAGCGTCGTGACTTATCATTCGGATATCGTACGGCAAAAATATCTGCTGAAGCTGTATGCGCCGCTTAAGCATCAGTTTTTGCGTGATGTTGACCGTATCGTTGCCACTTCTCCCAATTATCTTGCCACCAGCCCGACACTGGAGCTGTACAAGGATAAAACCGAAGTCATTACCTATGGGTTGGACAAGAATATCTATCCGGTTCCTGCACCTGATTTGCTGGCGCACTGGCGTCAGAAAGTTGGTGAAAAATTCTTCCTGTTTGTGGGAATGCTGCGTTACTACAAGGGTTTGCATATTTTGCTGGAAGCGGCAGCCGGTACTGATATTCCCATTGTCATCGTTGGTGATGGCCCGGAAGAAATCGAACTGAAGCGCCAGGCCGAAAGCCTGAATCTGAAGAATGTGCATTTCCTGGGTGCCTTGCCAGAACCGGACAAGGTCGCCTTGCTGACATTGTGCTATGCCCTGGCTTTTCCATCCCACCTGCGTTCAGAGGCATTTGGTATTTCTCTGCTGGAAGGGGCGATGTTCGGCAAGCCCATGATTTCCAGCGAAATCGGCACCGGCACGACTTATATCAACGTGGCAGGCCAGACCGGGCTGGTAGTGCCCCCCAGTGATCCGGCTGCTTTTCGTCAGGCCATGGAATATTTGCTGGATCATCCGCAGGAAGCGGCGCAAATGGGGCAATGTGCCCAGCAGCGTTATGCCGAATTGTTTACTGCGGACAAAATGGCGAGCAATTATGCCCGCCTTTATCAACAGGTCATTGACCAGCACCGTCACCGATAAAAGTATGCTGGCTGCCAGCAGTTGCCAACTGCTGGCGGATAAGTGGGTAATTGGGTAATCTCAGGCAGCTTCCTGCTTATTGATCTGGAATTCACCGCGCAGCCAGGTACTGCCTATGAATTGCGTATGCTCAACATTGATGACATCAAACACCAGCAGATTATCTGACCATTCATAGTTTTCATCGAGATGGGTTTCTGCCTTGGTCAGTGCCGTGGTGACTGAGTAAGACCCCGGTCCCAGAGTACATTCAAATGGCAGTACAAATTCTACGGTATCTCCGGCCAGCAAGCCATGTTGTACCTGGCCGGTATGCCAGGTGTTGCTACCCCAGATAACACTGCCCTGTTTGTCGCGCAGCATCAGGCCCAGCACCAGTTCCGGGATATCGGCACGTAACTGGACTTCTGCCACCAGTTTCACTTTTTGGCCGACCTGGGCTGCGGCCAGAACCTGATCGCTATCCTGATCACGCAGACTCAACCTGGTCACTGAAGCCTGTCCTGTGCCTGAACGGGTTTGCAGCCAGCCCTGTTCATTGCGTTGCTGTTCAATGTCGAGCTTTTCATTTTCCTTGCGTGCAATCATGGCATTGTAAAAATCCACGACTTCATCAGGCGCACCCTGCTTGATGACGCAACCTTTGTCGATCAGGATGACGTGATCACATAAGCTGCGCACGTCACTCATGCCATGGGTGACCAGGATGATGGAGGTACCCTGTTCCTTGAACTGGCGTATGCGGTCAAAACTGCGGTGCTGGAAATAACTGTCGCCCACCGACAAGATCTCATCCACGATCAGTACATCCGGGCGTACTGCCGTCGCGACGGCAAAAGCCAGGCGTGCCTGCATGCCGCTCGAATAGACGCGCAGGGGCTGGTCAAAGAAAGCGCCGATTTCAGCAAAGCTTTCTATGCCCGGCATCAACTGATCCAGTTGCTCGCCGCTAAGGCCCATCAGGCCACCCGCCATATAGGCATTTTGCCGGCCCGAGAATTCAGGGTTGAAGCCCAGCCCCAGTTCCAGCATGGCGCTGATACGCCCACTGACGGCGATATGGCCTGTGGTAGGACGTACCGTCCCGGTGATCATTTTCAGCAGTGTACTTTTACCGGCACCGTTCTGACCGATGATGGCCACGGCCTGTCCGGCGGGTACATTGAAGCTGATATCGCGATTGGCCCAGTATTCATAGGCCGGTTTGACCGGCAGGCCGGCCCATTGCATCAGGCGTGAGAACAGGCCACCGAATTTTGTATAGCGTTTACCTACGCCAGTGACACTCAATACAATTTGACTCATAGCGCATCCACCAGATCTGCGCTGGCACGCCGGAAAATCCAGAAAGAAAATATAAACAAACCTGATGACAACAGGAAAGGAGTAAGCAGATCATGCAGGGAAGGATGTGTGCCGTACAACATCGCATTCTGATAAATTTTGACCAGCGGTGTAATGGGATTCAGGCTCAGCATGGCGGCATATTGTTTCGGCAGGGTATCGCTTAAATAGACTACAGGCGTGAACCAGAACCACAATTGCAGAACAATGCCCATGACCTGGCCGACATCGCGGGAGAACACATTCAGCAAGCCCAGCAAGATTCCCAGGCCAAATGCAAACATGACTATCAACAGCATGCCAATCGGTAAGGCTAACCAGGCCATGGTAGGCATATGACCAAAGAACAGGAAGACCACGGCTATCGCTGCCAGCAGCAAGAGATGATTGAGCAGGGCGCTGCCACCAACAATCATGGGCAGACACATGCGCGGAAATGCAATCTTTTTCAGTGTATTGGAATAGTCGATAAAGACCGTGGTGCAGCGTGTGATGATTTCCGAAAACAGGCCCCAGGCAGACATGCCTGCCATCAGATAAATGGCGTAGGCAGACTTGTTGTCGATGTTTGGCATCTTGGCTGCCAGCACTTCGGATAACACGATGGCGAAGATCGTGGCTTGCGCCAGTGGATTAAGTATCATCCATATGGCACCCAGTTTGCTGCGTGCAAACCGGCCAGAAAATTCGGCCTTGATGGACGATAGAATAAAGTGGCGGTAGTGCCACAGTGAGATAAGTACAGCTTTCAAAACGTTACTTTCCTTAGCGGTAATTAACCCGCGACACGACCATAGATATCATCAAAACGGACGATGTCGTCTTCGCCAAGATAGGCGCCAGATTGTACTTCGATCAATTCCAGATCGGTGTCACCCGGGTTTTCCAGACGGTGTTTGACACCCAGAGGAATATAAGTGGACTGATTGGCCACCAGGGTCATGACATCCTCACCCCGGGTTACCAGGGCAGTGCCACTGACCACGATCCAGTGTTCGGCGCGGTGATTGTGCATTTGCATTGACAGGCGACCACCCGGTTTGACCACGATGCGTTTCACCTGGAAGTGCTCGCCGCTGTCTACGGAGTCATAGTGACCCCAGGGGCGGTAGACTTTGCGGTGATTGTCTGTTTGCGTGTAGTTTTCTTCTTTCAGTCTTGTCACGACACGCTTGATATTCTGGGTATTGGCCTTGTTGGTGACCAGTACTGCATCCGGTGTTTCTATCACGATCACATCTTCCAGACCCAGGCATGCTACCAGACGGCTGTCCGAGATGACGAGGCAATTGCGCGAATCTTCCAGCAAGACGTCGCCATGCACGGTATTGCCGTTGTCATCTTTGTCAGATACTTGCCATACGGCATCCCATGCGCCTACATCCGACCAGCCAGCATCAAATGGCACGACATAGCCGGGAATATTCAGGTCCTTGTCATTACCGAGTTTTTCCATGACCGCATAGTCGATGGAGTCGGCGGGGCAGGACAGGAAGGCTTCTTTGTCCACACGGACAAAATCGCAATCCAGGCTGGCCTTCTGCATGGATGCCTGACAGGCAGTGTACATGGCCGGGTTGAAGTGCTGTATGGCTTTCAGCCAGGTGCTGGCGCGCATCATGAAGATACCGCTGTTCCATAAGTGACGCCCACCTTCCAGGTATTGCCGGGCGACTTCGAGCACCGGTTTTTCTACAAAAGCCTGCAACTCGCGCACTTGCGTATCTGCCATCTGGTCGCCAGTCTGGATATAACCGTAACCAGTCTCAGGGCGGTCAGGAACAATCCCGAAAGTCACCATGGCACCATCCAGCGCCTGCTGCAAGCCGTTTTGTATTGCCTGATGAAAGCCAGGTTTGTCATTGATGACATGGTCTGCGGGCATGACCAGCAACACGGCGTCGCTATCGCTGGCAACGGCAGAAAAAGCAGCCAGTGTCAGTGCTGGTGCTGTGTTACGGCCTGCCGGTTCCAGTAACAGTGCGCAGTTGTTGAAGCCGGCTACACGCAGTTGTTCTGCCGTGATGAAGCGGTATTCTTCATTGCAGACCACGATCATTCTCTGGGCAACACCTATACTGCCATCGAAGTCGCGCACACGCGTGGCGGTGGCTTGCAGCATGGTTTCTTCGCCTATCAGGGCGAGCAATTGTTTTGGGTGCTTTTCACGAGATAGCGGCCATAACCGGGTTCCGGAACCCCCGGAGAGAATGACAGGCTGTAATAACATGTTAACTTTCTTGTGTTCTTTGCCGTTTGGCAGATAATTATAAAATATAAATCTTTTGCAATACGAAGCCCGCGCCTGTGGTTCAGGGTACCGCGGATGTGGGCTGGCGCTGAATAAGCTAAACTGGCGGCATCCGCGCGGCTAAACCACGACTAAGCAATAGCTGCACTGGCACAACAGGATTTCTTGCAGCACGACAGACATTTCGTAGAAGTAAAGCTGGCGTCGATAAATTCGTCGCAGTTTACATCATCATTTATACTTCTACCCCTTTTTGCGGTTCAAAAACTGATCATTTGCCGCCAATTATGAATAAAACACTCTGATTATATGGCGATACAGAACAAATCCGAATCCGAAACGCAGCAACTGGCTGAAAAGGCCAGTGTCATACAGCATCGCAGAAGACATAGCGCTCCTGTGCAAGATATCACCGCACAAGTGGCACCGAAACCATCAAAAGCAAGGGAAGGCAGTGTGAATCCGGACGCCAGCGCAGAAAATCAGAATCCGCAGCCAGCACCGGCACCAGTACCTTCTTCCTCTGGATTCAGGCAAAAAATCCGTCGCATACCGGGGCTTGGCTACGCGCTGGCCTGGTGTAATGCTTTATTGCGGCTTCCCCGGACGCGATTTCAGACCGAGGTCGCATTAACACAATTACACGGACGCATAGATAATTTGCAACAGCAAATCCATGAGCAATTGCAGCGTCATGCTGATTTGCAGCAGCAACTGCACGTGCAAAGCCAGCGCATTGCGGAACTCGAAGCCCCCAGGCTTGCGATGCGCATGGATCAGTATGATGCACTGGACGTAGGTAACCGACTGATGCAGTTTGATCGTTTGCAAATTGGGCGGCAGTTGCGCTCAGTCAATCTGATGATGCGTACCAGCCTGCAAAATGAGCGCAACCAGGTCGGCAATATCAGCAATACGGTGCCTGATCTGACAGCTGTTCCAGCAAATGTATCACTGCCAAAACCAGCGATACAAAGTCCGGTCATGGCCAGCGATTTTGATCAGGATCAGTTTTATCTGGAATTTGAAGCCTTGTTCCGCGGTTCACGCGAAGATATCAAGGGCAGGCTGAAGGTGTATTTACCGTATCTGTCACATATCAGCGCGGAACCCAAAGATCAGCGCAAAATGGTGATCGATGTCGGTTGTGGTCGTGGCGAATGGCTGGAACTGCTGGACGAACACGGCATCCCGGCCATGGGCGTGGATATGAATCATTCCATGGTCAATGCCTGTCTGGATCGTGGCTTTCTGGTACGTCATGCCGATGCCATCGCTTACTTGCGCGAACAGGAGGCAGGCAGTATCGGTGCCGTGACCGGTTTTCAGATTATCGAACATCTGCCATTTGAGCAATTGATTGCCTTGTTTGATGCTGCCCGTCACGCTCTTTGTCCTGGTGGTGTCATTATTTTTGAAACGCCGAATCCGGAAAATCTGAAAGTCGGCGCGTGCAATTTTTATTTTGATCCTACGCATTTGCATCCGATTGTGCCGCAAGTGGCTGAATTCATGGCGCGTCAACGTGGATTTTCTCATGCCGAGATTTTGCGTTTGCATCCCTACCCGGATGACCACTTGTTGCACGGTGGAACAGCAGTAGAAGCAGTGATCAACAAAGAGTTGTTCGGTGCTCAGGATTATGCAGTCATAGGTCGTAAATAAGATGCAAATACATCAATTCAGCCCTTCCTGCGGGAGAGGTGACGGCGTCAGCAATGGTATGTTTTTTACCCGCAGTCTGTTGCGGGAAATGGGATTTGAATCAGATATTTTTTGCGATCTGGTGCAGGATGAAGTGCGGGACGAAGTCCGGCACATGAGTGAACTGGAACTGGACAGCAGCGATATCTTGCTGGTGCATCACAGTCTGGGATATGAAAACTGCGCATGGCTGGCAGAAACGAAAGCCCGCAAGGTGCTGGTCTATCACAATATTACCCCGCCTCAGTTTTTGCCAGAAAACGGTTTGCCTGAACTGAGTATTCTTGGGCGCGAGCAACTAAAATTGTGGATGCCTGATTTTCAGGCGGCGATTGGAGATTCTGATATCAATTGCGCTGAACTGCGTGATGCCAATTACCTGAATATTGCGACCATACCTTTGTTGGTGGATGTGACGCGGTGGCAGGGGCATAGCTACCATGTTGAACGGATCAACAGTTTGCGTGGCGCGCACAATATCCTGTTTGTCGGGCGTTTTTGTGAGCACAAGCATCAACTGCAGTTGGTCGAGATGTTGCAGGAGTTGCGCTATTTTTCGCGTCAGCCGGTACGTCTGATTCTGGCCGGTGGTGTCACCAGCATGCCTTATGAACAGCAGGTGCGCGAGCGCATCCAGCAACTGGATCTGAACGCACAGGTAGTGATTACCGGAAAAGTGGATGAGGCTGATTTGCTGGCCTTGTACCGCAGTGCCGATGTGTATGTGAGCCTGAGCGAGCATGAAGGTTTTGGCATGCCGTTGATTGAAGCGATGTTGCATGATGTGCCCGTGATTGCCCGTACTACGGACGGTGTCAGCGCCACCATGGGTGCCGCAGGCATCCTGCTGGATGCGGATGTCAGCCCGACAACCTGTGCCGCGCATGTGCACATGGTGTTGAGCGAACCTGCATTGCGCCGCCATATCATCGCAGCCCAAAGAAAAAATATACAACGTTTTTCCAGAGAGCAGATAAAGCAGTCTTTACAGACATTCTTGCAGCGAATGGATGTGTCCATTCCTCAATTGAATGCAGTTTCAGCGACCAGTTCTGCTGCCAGATGGCAGATGGAGGGGCCGTTTGATTCCAGTTACAGCCTGGCGATTGTGAATGCGGAACTGGCTCGTGCATTGTCGCCGCAAATGGAAAAACCGATTCGCCTTGGCCTGCGTAGCCGTGAAGGGTATGGTGATTTCGCCGCATCTGAGAGTTTTCTCGCAGCCAACCCCGATTTGGCTGCCATGCAAATGGTCACCCTGAACGCAAAGGATATGCCCGATCTGGTGTTGCGTAACTGCTATCCGCCGACACTGGATGACATGCAGGCCAGAGTGCGGGTAGTGCATTCTTATGGATGGGAAGAAACCGGTTTCCCGGCCGGATTTGTGAATGAATTCAATCGCAAGCTGGATCTGATTACGGTGGTATCGCGCTTTGTCGGCAAGGTGTTGCGTGACAGCGGTGTACGGGTACCGATTGCTGCGGTTGGCAATGGCGTCGATCATTTGCTCAATATCGTTGCTGAACCGCTGGCCCCAGACCTGTTATCTGCGCTGAAGACCTATCGTTTCCTGCATATTTCCTCCGCTTTTCCGCGCAAGGGTGTGGATGCTTTATTGGCGGCTTATGGCCAGATTTTCCGGGATACGGATGATGTCAGTCTGGTCATCAAGACCTTTCCCAATCCGCACAATGATGTCGCTGAACAACTGCTTAAAATGCAGCAAGATGATGCTCACTATCCACATGTGTGCGTGATTATGGAGGATTATTCCCAGGGACAGATACGGGCCCTGTACGAGGCATGTGATGCCGTCGTTGCCCCCAGCCGTGGTGAAGGTTTCGGTTTGCCGGTAGCAGAAGCCATGTTGATGAAATTACCCGTCATCACCACGGCCTGGAGTGGGCAGATGGATTTCTGCGATGAGGGCAAGGCCTGGCTATGCAACTATCATTTCGCCAAATCGACATCGCATTTCAGTTCCTCGCATTCGTCCTGGGCTGATCCGGATGTTGATCATCTGGCTGCCCTGATGAAAGAAGTGCATGCCAGCCCCGCCGGTCTGATTGCTGCCAGGACAGGGGCCGCCTATGATTACATCTCTCAACACTATGCCTGGGCGAATGTTGCTGACCGGACGCGGCAGGCGATTGCCGCACTTGAACAGCAGCCACTATTGCGCAAGGAGCCTCGCATAGGCTGGATCAGTAGCTGGAATGCACGCTGCGGTATTGCTTCTTATTCCTCATTTCTTTCTTCCGGCATGCCGGCAGACAGGCTGATGTTCCTGAGTAGTTATATCCCGGAAAGAACGGCCCGCGATGCAGATAATGTCATTCGTTGCTGGGAAGCCAGTATGGAAGAGACACTGGAATACGCTTACCTGAATATTCAGGAACAAAAGCTCGAAGCCATCGTGATTCAATACAATTTCGGTTTCTTTCCTTTATCCGCTTTGGCCAGGCTGATAACGCGTCTGCATGCAGAACATATTCCGGTATATGTTTTCTTCCATTCCACTGCAGATGTCAATTATGAACAGGAAGTGATTTCTTTGCGAAATATCGTGCCCGAATTGAAAATGGCGGAGCGTTTGTTCGTGCACGGCATTGGTGATTTGAACAGACTCAAGGATTTTGGAATAACAGATAATCTGGTTTTCTTTCCGCAGGGACTGATGCCTGCCCAGGCGCGTGCATCTTCACTGATAGACGCACGGCATCTTGAAGGTAAGAGGGTTGTTGCTGCCTATGGCTTCTTGTTGCCGCATAAAGGCATACAGCCCCTGATCAAGGCGTTTGCCATGCTGGCAAAGGACAATGAGGATTATCATTTGTTGCTGGTGACTTCCCTGTATCCAGGGGGTATTTCGCAACATGAATATCAGCAATGCCGTCACCTGATGCATGAACTGAACATACAGGACCGCGTTACTTTCCTGACAGACTACCTGACGGATGAAGTAAGTCAATCCTGGTTACAGCAGGCCGACCTGATTGTCTATCCTTACCAGCAAACACAGGAGTCTTCCAGTGCTGCCGTGCGTATGGGGCTGGCATCCGGGTGTCCTGTCGCGGTTACACCGTTGTCAATTTTTGACGATGTGAAAGAGGCGGTACACATCCTGCCAGGAACTGAGCCAGAAGATCTTGCACGCGGCATTACGGCGATTCTGGATGACCAGCAGGCCTTGAGTGAGAAAGCGGCTCAGGCTCAGGCATGGACCGCAACGCGGCAATGGCCGGCTTTGTCGCAGCGCTTGTTGAATATTATCGACGGCGTGGCAAATACGCTGGATATCGAAATTGGCAGGTTGTAAGCCGCTTGATACTGGCGATTATGCCTGCGGTCAGTGGCCGCAGGCGGTTTGTGGTCTTGAGTGCAATAGTTGTATCAGCCGGGCAGTATGTTTGCTTCTGGCCCAATCCTGCAAATGATGATCGGTATCGAAAAACCAGCCTGGCGGGTACATGAAATCTTGTGGTTTGCCTAGAAATTCCAGGCCAAGTTGTTTCAGCCGGTTTGGCAATTGCGTGTAGAACACCTGGTCCTCAGGGTCAGTATCATATTTCGCATGGTGTAACAGTACCGTTGGTACGGCAATCAGGCAGATTTGCTGATTCTTTGCCCATAGGGCGTAGTCTGCGATGCTGCTCCAGCCACCGGTTTCGGTATCGGCCCTGCGGCCGTAATTCCAGGCTTTGGCTGCCTTGACAGCGGCGATGTCACCGGGTGACCGCTCAGCCGGGCTGGTGTGGGTCTGATCGCCTCGTGCGTCCAGATGGTGGGCACCATAAGTGCCATTGGTGACGGGCAGGTCTGGCAGATGGCGCAAGCCATTCAGCAAACGCTCTGCACTCAGGCCCGCTGCAAATTTTAATTGACCTGTACGGTCCAGACTGCGCCAGTAATCAAGATCGCGGCCCATGACATAGTCAATTACCTGGGCATTGGCTTTACCTTCATCCAGATACAAAGCATATTCCATGGGCATCAGAATAATGTCACCCGGGCGGGCCACCCGTTTGGAGACGTCCAGTATGTAAGGCAGGCCAAGCCCTGCATTGACGCCAAGATTGATGACCGGGCGCTGCCAGTCTTGTTCCAGCATGCCCGAATCGATGCCAAACATGGCATTTGAGCCAGCCACGATCAGGACACGCGGCCCGCTGGCTTGTTGTGCTGCGTGTATTTTGTGCTGATAGGCATCGAATACCCAGCGTGAGCTGGAAGTGCCTGAACCTAGCTGGTATTTAATGCCTATGATCCATACAACCGACCATATGAGAAAGATGCTTGTGGCACTGATCCAGAATTTTTTCATGCTCTGACTTCCTCAAAAATTGAAGTAGAGAAATTCTGTGGCGGGCCGCACGGCCATCCATTTCAGCGCCAGCCAGAAACAGGTGCCGCAGCCTATGCCTAGTGCGATCTGCATTCTTGCACCTATGGTCTTGAGGCGGACATTGGCATTGGCATCATAAGAAAGCAGTTGCACCGAATTTGGCAGGCACCAGACGGTCAGCAGTCCTATGCCTATCCATGCCCACGCCAGGTCTGGGGAGGCACTTAGCAAGCCTTCTGCCAGTTGTGCCGGGGCATGCCAGGGCAGGGCAGGCATGGGATTGCCAGAGAAGGGTTGTAACAGGGCGGCATACATGTGCCATGCGCTGTTCATGTCGTTGGCCCTGAACAGTATCCATGCAAATGCGACCAGTAAAAATGTCAGGACGGTCATGATGGCATCCGGCAGGGTTTGCCATGCTTTTGCCAGTGTGGGTCTGCTTTTCAGCAAATGATGCCAGAAATGATTGATGAGCAGCATGCTGCCATGCAATGCGCCCCACAACATGAAGTTCCAGCCTGCACCGTGCCAGATGCCTGCCAGCAGCATCGTCAGCCAAAGATTCCGATAACGCTTGAATTCACCATGGCGATTACCGCCCAGGGGGATATACAGATAGTCACGCAAAAAACTCGAGAGTGTCATGTGCCAGCGGCGCCAGAAATCGATGATGGATGTCGCTTTATAGGGAGAAAAGAAATTGACCGGCAATTTGAAGCCAAACATCAGGGCCAGACCAATGGCCATGTCCGAGTAGGCTGAAAAATCAAAATACAATTGCAGTGTATAGGCCAGCATGGCTTGCCAGGCCGCCTCACCACCAGGAGTAGCTTGTTTTGCCAATTCAAATACCGGGCTGGCATAGCGTGCCAGGCTATCGGCCAGGATGGTTTTTTTGAACAAGCCCAGTGCCAGAAAAGAAAAGCCGGTTACCAGTGCTTCTTTTTGTGAAAACAGGGGATTGCTGTCGGTATTGGCTTGTGCAATCAGTGGCTTGTGATGCACGATGGGGCCTGCGATCAATTGCGGGAAAAAGGAAACAAAGAACAGGTAGTCGAGTGCGTCATGCCTTTGCACTTGCCCACGCCGGCAATCGACCAGATAGGCAATTTTCTGGAAAGTCACGAATGAAATCGCCAGCGGCAGGACGATAGGGTCGAAGGGTGGTGCCGCCTGAAACAGTCCAAACAGGTTTGCCGCAAGAAAATACGTGTATTTGAAACCCCCGAGTACCAGCAAATTGAAGCCTATGCCAAGCTTTAACCATAGCCCGGCACGCGCCTCGGCAGCCTGCTGACGGGCATGTAAAATACGGCCGCCCAGCCAGAAATTGATACTGATGGAGGTCAGCAATACTGCCAAATAACGGACATCCCAGACTGCATAAAAAAACAGGGAAGCGATGACCAGCCAGCTCAGGGCGATGCGCAGGCCAGCCCTTTTTTGCAGGAAGAGCCAGACGGCCAGTGTGACTGGCAAAAAGGCAAACAAAAAACCAAATGAGTTAAATAGCATCGTCAGCCAGGCGATGTAGCGTCACTGAGAGCGCAACTGATGCACGGTTTCAAAGACCGGCACCCAGGGCCAGTTTCTGTAGTTCATCCGGCTTGCGGATGATGAGGCGGTGCAGGTCTTTTTCGACAATGCCTTGCTGGGCCAGATGCAACAACGCCCGGGTCACGGTTTCGCGGCTGGTATTGATCATCATCGCAATGTCCTGGTGGGTTGGCAGGTTTTCGATGACTTCAAGATTGCCGGGCATGATCTTCTTGAACAGGGCGATAAAGGCATAAATCCGCCGTGAAGTATTGCTGATACTCAGCAGTGCCCGGAATTCTGAATCACGCTGGATTTTTTCTGCCAGATGTCGCAGCATCATGTTGGCCATGGCCGGCGAATGGGAGAACAGATGCAGCGCCGTAACGCTGGGCAAAAAACCTACCAGTACATTACTTAAGGCGACGACGGAGGCCGATCTCGGGGTGCCGTTGATGATGGCAATTTCGCCGAAAAAATCGCCTTCCTTGAGCATGCGTAGCCCTATGGCGCGGCCATCTTCCGTGACATCGACGACTTGTAACTGTCCAGACAGCAAAAACAGCAGGCTGTCACCGATCCCTCCTTTTTGCAATACCACGTCCCGTTTGTTGAAGTGGCGGACACGCATATCGACTTTGACCTTGTTCATGTCTTCATCGTTCAGGCCCATCAGCAGCGGAATATTCCGCAGGTTGACGGTGATTTGATTGACTTTGACCTGAACCTTGGTCTGTATGGGGATCTTGATCTGCAACTGCCCGGGCAACGCACTAGCCTGCTCCGTAGCCGGGGCCTTGCTATTGATTACAGCGACTTCATTATTTGATACTGTCATTGCTTAATCCGATTACAGCGGCAACTATTCAGTGTCAACTACGGCATTGATTACAGCACCGATTGCTGTACCTGCACGCAGTCTGACTTGACGATGGATTTGTCATTCGCTTCATGCAACTGTTGACTGTTTTGCATCCATGCATCGCATGATGATCTTCGTAGTACATGGTGACGACTGCGTACAATATCAAATCAAGTCTGCAAAGTCTGCCTGGGCACCATCATTTTCTGCCATGAATGATTGCATTTCAAAGCAATCGCTCTTTATTTTGCTTATTTTCGCCGATTCTTTGTGATTTTGGCTGAAGTCCGTATGTGTACAGTCTTTATTCACGGTTTCGGCGATGTTTATACCCTTCAATATGCCTGTTCTACAGGTATTTTCTGTTTAATTGGCTACCAGAGCATATTCCAGCAGCAGGCAAAACAGCATCCCTGAAGTGATGCCGGCGGCATTGGCAAGCAGGTCTTTCCAGCAAAAATTACGACCTGGTACAAAACCTTGCAATAATTCTATGCAAAATCCGGCGATCAGCAAACCGACGGACCAGACCGCTAACTCATGCAGAGTTTCCACGAGTACGCGCGCAATCAGGACCATGCCGCCAAATGCGACAAAATGTGCAAATTTGTCGTGCTTGATCGGCGGCATCCATTTGGCCGGCAATAAACTGCCTACACACACCAGCATTGCCGACAGGGCAAAAAGCCAAAGCACTGCCTCGCTGGTAAAAACTGATAACTCCATCTATACCGCATCCTTGCTAAAAATTCTGCCACTGCCAGTTCAATTGCAGAGTTTTGCCATTGTATTGAAGGATGGATATATTTTCCTTGTTATTTGTGGCCCTGAATTCCAGTTGCAGTGTCTGCCGGTCTGCCATTACCCAGCTCAGTGCCGCTTTCAGTGTTTGCGTGTCCTGGCTTCGTGCAACCTCTATCAGATTCGGAGAGTAAATGGACTGGCTTTGCCATAATTGCCGGTTCCAGCCCAGCTCAAGCTCGTAGCGCTGTGATAACTGCCTTCTGAGGTTCAGGAAACTGTAATAACCCTGACGGTGCCCACCCTGGCGATCAGCATGGGCGCGATCAGCCAGGTAGGCCAGCCCGCCTTGCAACAGGAATTTTTCAGTCTCATAAGAGAGCAGACCACGTAGCTCCCAGGTATGCGCGTCAAAATTGGACAAGGTCGGGTACTTGACATTACTGTAGCTGACAATCGTGCCGAAACGCCATGGACTGGATTGGCGTGCCGGTGGTGTCAGGCGCAGCTGCACAATTTCCTGCTTTTGATACAGCTGACCACCCAGGGTCAGCAGGCTGAACAGACCGGTGGCCCGGAAATTATAATCCTGCCAATTCCAGGGTTGTTCCAGTCCAACCGCAAGGGCTGCAGTATTGAATGCCGACAGTGATTCGTAGTTGCGTAAGCGCAACTGCGTATAACCCAGCGTACTGGCCTGACCGAATTCTTGCGAAGCATTGGCTGATACTGTCGCAAAACGGTCTGCTTTGGGCTGGTATTCGGGCAAGAGTTGCAATTCAATTTGCTGCGCGCCGCTGCCCAGAATGAAGTTAGGATTGCTGGCGCCCTGGTTGACGTTGCTGTCATAGCCAGCTTCCAGTGTTACCGCGAATTTTCTGTCCGGATTGCGTGGAATACAATTTTTCGGCTGTAATAATTCCAGTTTGTGCAATTGCTCACCAGACAGTGGCAGGCTTGCCTTCATGGTTTGGAACAAACGATCTGCTTCTTCCTTGTTGCCAAGTTCGCATTGCAGCATTGCCAGATCCAGCAGTGCACCGCCATGCTGTGGCATTTTTTCTATGAGCTTGCCGAGCATGATTTTGGCGTCATCATGCCGTTTTTCACTGATGGCTTTCAGTGCATCAATGTAGAGGGCGTCATTTTCTGTGCCATCGTCGGCATGTGCTACTTGCAGTGTCAGCAGGGCGATCAATATGCATAATGGTAGTTGGTACAACAGTTTGAAACCCCTCATGCAGAAACCTCTACCGTATAGATAGCAGTGGGTTTTTCCTTACCTTTTAGCAAGCGCTCTCCCAAAGACTGGAAATGGTGTCTGGTTGAACCATCGACCGTGCCTTTGCCGATGATGATGTCATAAGGGTAATGGCGTGCAGCATCCTCCAGCCGGGACGCGGTATTCACGCTGTCTCCGACTGCCGTGTAGATGCTGCGGAACGAACTTCCAAAATCTCCTGCGATGGCGATGCCGCTTTCTATGCCAATTCGGACTCTAATCTTTTTTCTCCCTTGTTGCTCATATTGGGCACTTAATTTCCTGACATTTCTGACGATCTCTATTGCCGCATCGACTGCCAGGTCGGCGTGGTTTTCAACCGGCAGAGGGGCTCCCCAAAAGGCGACCAGGCCATCGCCGGTGTACTTGTCCAGGGTGCCACCCTTGGCCAGTACCGGTGCTGTCAGGCACTCCAGAAATTCACGGGTCAGACTGGCCGCCTGTTCCATCGGCAAATTTTCTACCTGGCTGGTATAGCCTTCCATATCAGCAATAAGTGTCGTGACATGAAGCTGGCGCGGTGCCAGAGGATCTTTCAAGTCACTGCGCAATAATTCCTGTACCACCGCCTTGGCCACATATTGCTGCAATGTTCCCAGCAGCCGGCGCGATTTGCGTTGCGCTGCCTGCCAGCCAAAAGGAACCGCTACCGCCAGTAAAAAAAAGTTTGCCATCAGTGGGCCGACAGGTGAAAACCACATGTCATGTTGAACGACCTTGTATGCCAGCACTATCCAGAGCCCTGATGCTATCGCCAGCATCAGGGTATTCGACAATGCCGAAAAGCGGGGAAACATGAACACCGCAATTCCCGCAGTCAGCATGCTGAACAGCAGGGCAATCAGGCCACCTGGCCATTTTACATACTCGCGCCCTTCTTGTTCGTCCAGCAGGGTGGTTAACGCTTGTGCATGCACCAAAAAGCCGCTGGTCAAATGATACAGCGGCGTTGGTACACGATCTGCCAGACTCAGTGATGATGAGCCAATAATAATGTATTTGCCACGTAAAGTTTCGAGCGGCACGGTATCCTGCAAAACGCTTAAAGCAGGCACCACGGCATATGACGACAAAGTGCGGCTGTACTCTACCCGTGAAAAACCATTTTCATCGACATCCGAAAAGCGACTTTTCGTCTTGAATAACTGATCAGATCGTATTTTCGAACAACATTCAAGCAAGACCCGCGACAGGCCGTCATACACTTTGTCGCCAAAGCGGGTCTGAACCGGAATTCGTCGTAAAGTTCCATCCTTGTCCGGGACAAAGCCGATATTGCCGATGAATCGCGCCTTGTTCAGCCCTTCATGATTGGCAATATAACCTGTTGCATGCGCCATTCTGGGCGGGGCGCCGGGTTTGGCCGTAGCCAGCGATTTTCCACCTATTAACTGACCGTTGCGTGCAGGTGTGAATTTATCTTTGCTGAAATCAAAGGCCTGTGCCAGCACTACTGGTCCGTGGGTTGCCAGCATAGCGAGCCTCTGGTCGCCGACGGTATCCTTCTGTTCTTCAAAATAGATATCCAGCGCAACGCCACGCACGTCAAATTCAACAATCAGTTTTTCTATCAGGTCCGCAATACGGGTACGCGGCCACGGCGCAGCGCCCAGAACATCAATACTGTGGTCATCAATGTCGATCAGGGCCAGTCGTTGTTCGGGCAATTCTTTTGCGCTGAAGCGGACATAGTGATCCCGCAGCCATTCATCACCAGAGAACAGGCGATGACTTTCCGGCAACCATTGATTGACAGCGCATAAGCCAACCGCCATTGCCGCGATGATCAGCCATAAATAAGCTTTTGCCGGGATGCGCAAAAAAGAATCAAGCGCATGCCTCATGATAGTGTAAGAATGGCCGTTGAATTATTCACTGTGCAAGAGGCGTTTGATTGTTGGGCCGATCAAAATTAATTCGGCTGCATGATAATCTGAAATGTTTAAATTGTGTCAATTTTTCGCATCATTTTTGTGCAAGACAATAAATTCTGTGTGAAAGCAGGTATTCGAAAAATCCATCATAAATCGGCTTTGCCTCATTTTCACCTGCAATCCTGGCTTTTCGAGACTGTCATGATGTTGATTTTTACTATAATCCTTCTATTTTCAATGGCTTAGCTAAAAAATGATATAGTAGCTGGAAATCGTAAATTGTGACCGTCGTCACAATAATATTTGAATATCAGAGGATAATAACAAAATAAGTGCTGATATTGACTGGAACAATGGGTGTCCGGTGAGAAAGAACTTTGCCAGAACATGGGCAAGTAAGGATGAAATATGAAAAGCGACACGGTAAATGTGATGCGCCTGTTGGCAAAATGGAGCTTGGTACTACTGCTGGCGATTCCTGCAATGGCGTTCGCCGGCGAAGCCGCGAAGGTGACTGCCATATGGGGTAAGGTTGAAATTAACGGCAAACCTGCGGCAATGGATAGTGCTGTACAAGAAGGTTCCAGCATCAAGACAGGAGCTGACAGTTACATCTATATGAAAACCATTGATGATGGCCTGTTGATCGTGCGCCCGAACAGTGAAGCACGCATAGTGACTTATCACGTGGATAAAAAAGATCCGGCAAATACCAGTATCAAACTGGAATTGCTGAATGGCGTAGCGCGCAGTGTTTCTGGCAGCGCAGTTAAATTGGCAAGACAGAATTTCCGGTTTAACACGCCTGTAGCTGCAATCGGTGTGCGTGGTACCGACTTTACTGTATTTACTACGGCTGATACAACTCGTATTGCCGTGGTTGAGGGCGGTGTTGTGGTCAGTGGCTTTGATGGAGCCTGTTCTCCACAGGGACGTGGTCCTTGTGAGGGCGGTGCTGCAACTGAGTTATTTGCCCGTCAGCAGGGCTTGCTGCTTCAAATTAACAAAGGCCAGAATAAGCCACAACTGCTGCAGGCAGCAGCTGGCCTTGCGCCTGACGCTGTAGCGCCACCACGTCCAGATGAACCTGGAGTCAAGGCAGTTGTTAGTGGTACTTCGTCATCGGTTGCTCCTGCTGTTGTTGATCCCAACCTCGATCCGGCCAAAGTTGGTGGAGTCAAGCAGACTGTTGCTGTCGGCAACACAGCTACGAATAACGGAACTGGCAACGGTAGTGGTACGGGTACCGGCAATGGCACGACGGGTAGTGGTAATGGTGCGGGGGCTGTACTTACTAATACTATAGTATGGGGACGCTGGATTGATGTGCTGGGCCAAAGTGCACAGTTTGATGTGATCAAACTTGAAAAAAGCGGTGCTACCACGGTGGGGCTGAATAACAGGTATCAGGTATCTGTTAGCAAAGGGGCTGAATGGCAGGTTCCCAATACGGGAACTATGGGATTTTCCCTGATGGATAGTCAGGCAGTTGTCGTGGATCAAAAAGGATTGGAAGCTGCCGCCAAGCTTGAGAATGGGAAATTACAACTGGATTTTGCAAAATCCAGTTTTGCCACCAGCTTTGATTTGTTAAGTGGTAGTGAGCGTTTCGCATTGCAGGCGCAAGGAGTCGTTGGTGCTAACGGGACTCTGGCTGGGGGAGATCAAAATACTTACCCTAATAATATGCAGGTGAATGGTGCGGTCACCGCAGAAAAAGGTGGTACTGCTGCCTATGTATTCTCTTCCAGACTAGACAATGCAGGTAATCGTTACGCTTATGGCGTGACTTACTGGAATAAAAAGTAAGCCCTAAAAGTAAGTCCTTTTAGTAGCAATCTGCGAAAAAGCTCCGATAAAACGGAGCTTTTTTGTTTGCGTCAACAATTTTCTTTGGTATTGTTGGTATTTTTTGTTGTTTTTTCGCATCGTTACATCATGCCTCTTGTAAATAGTCAATTTTCGAGATTGTAAGCATGATTTTTTTACGGCGAATGTCAGAAGCTTAAATGAATGAATGGTCGTCAAATAATTTTGTGAGCAAACGTAACTTCATATGTGATGAAGTATCACTCCAGGGACATTCAATAGCAGGTTGATGCTGGCCTTGTACCGTCTATATAGATGTGAGTATTACCATTTTCCCTCTATATAAGCGTCCCCAATTGTTAAAAATACAGAATCATCCCGATTTGCTCATTGCTACTGCATGGCAAAGGGGTAAATGATTTCTGCATTTCCTGTAACGTAATATTCATTTGGGTTTACCAAGAAGCTCCCCTTATAATAATAGGTTGGCAAAGTCACATCCGGATTTTCCATTTGAAAGCTGTTTCTGCAGAACAAATCGAAAACCCGGGAAAGATGAGCGCCAAATGTTGTGTTGCTTTGCTTTTTTTTGAGAATGTGATTTGCGTCACATCCTTGACAAGGTGCATCTGCGACTATCTGCTTGCCGTAACGCGAGTAGGTGCCTAAAAAGCAAGCTTCGCACTTTTTAAATCATAAATTAGGAGTTCTAAATGGCTAATGCAGCTAGTGATATCCAAAAGCTTTACATCGCTTATTTCAACCGTCCAGCGGACCCACTGGGTTTGGCTTATTGGACAGCGTCCAACCTGTCCCTCAAAGACATCGCGCAAAGCTTCTCCGTACAGAAAGAATACGCAGACACGTATGCCAACCTGACCACAGCGCAAACCGTCAACACCATCTATAAAAACCTGTTCGGCCACGAAGCCGATCCAGCAGGTCTGACCTACTGGGCAGGCCAGATCGTCA
>NZ_JACOGF010000015.1 GCF_014284335.1 Undibacterium hunanense
TGGGCAAACGAGGTCCGCGTTCGCCTTCAAGATCAATGGTGCGGCAGAATACCAGCTGACCCCGCATTTATTCCTGGGAGGCCGTTTAACGGCAGACAACTCGGGAGACTTCAACGATGCGGCGGCGACGGTGTACCTGCGCTATAGTTTCGAGACCAGAAAGTCCCCGGTTGCCTTCCCACCGGTTACTCCTAAACCTTATTATTCTGGAAATTAAATCGTGAAAGCCACCACCTCCTTATTTCTCTCACCATCAAGACTGGCATCCATGTTGGGTGCCGCTTTGCTGGTCTGGTCTGCCGCTGCACTGGCGCAAGACCCGAACGCAGAAGGCCGCAGGTTCCTGGCAGAAGGTAATACCAGTGACGCCAGCAAGAAATTTGCCGAAGCCGCCAAGGTCAATCCCTTTGATGCTTCTGCCCTGAACAACCAGGCGGTGGCACTGGCCGCCCAGGGCGATAGCGAAAAAGCCCTGAACCTGCTGGAAAGAGCCAATCGCCTGAGCCCCAATCGCGCCGATATTGCCGCCAATCTGAATGAATTACGTAACTGGATGAACCGCAATAGCCCGCAGATTGCCGCCGTCCAGAGAAAAGCCCCGGTACCCGGTGCCTACCCCATACAAGGGGGCGATATCCCGCCGGAACCGCCACCATTGTGGAAGAAATGAGAAAAATGCATAAGTAAATAACGGCAACATCCTTGCAAATTGCCTGATTTTGATGCACTATTGACTCGGATAGCCCTTACCAAAGGGCAAAACAAGGCAAAAACAATTATTTAATCAATCATTGATATGAAACACGTTGTTTTCTTTTTCTTCTTTTACTTTAGCTATTCCAGGCCAACGGCGGTGGGAAGACGGTAAGCACTCGAAGAAAAAGCGCTAAACCAGAATTCTAAAAAACCGCCCGATCAGGCGGTTTTTTTTTGCCTGAATTTTTTACAGAATAAACGTAACGCATAAAAGCAAGACCTCTCAACACAGAGACACGGAGACACAGAGAAAGACAAGAGAAGGGCGAGCCAGTGGGAAAGGCATCGGCACTCTTAGTTATACGAACGTACTCTATGCCCCTCTGTGTCTCTATGCTTCTGTGGTGAGATTTTGGGTAAATCAAAACCTCTCAACACAGAGACACCGAGACACAGAGAAAGGCAAGAGAAGAGCTGATGAGTGTGATGATATGGAAACTCTCTTGGTTTTTCTCTGTGCTACCTCTGTGTCTCCGTGCCTCTGTGGTGAGATTTCAGGTCTTTAACAGTTTTCTAGTTTTCTTATTTTAATTTTCTTATTTAAATTTTTAGTATCTGACAGGAGTTAACATGCAGCGCACCGACGATTTACGTATACGCGAGATGAAGGAACTGGTTCCACCATCGCATTTGATCCGTGAATTTGCCTGTTCCGAAAAAGCTTCGGAAACCGCAGCCAATGCCCGCACTGCCTTGCATCGCATCTTGCACGGGCAGGATGACAGACTGATGGTCGTCATCGGCCCTTGTTCCATCCACGACACCAAGGCAGCGATGGAATATGCCCATAGACTGGCCGCAGAACGTGGCCGTTTTGCCGGTGAACTGGAAATCATCATGCGCGTGTATTTTGAAAAACCACGCACCACCGTCGGCTGGAAAGGTCTGATCAACGACCCCTACCTCGACAACAGCTTCCGCATCAATGACGGCCTGCGTATTGCCCGTGAACTGCTGCTCAACATCAATGAACTGGGCTTGCCGGCCGGTACCGAATACCTCGACGTCATCAGTCCGCAATACATCGCCGACCTGATCAGTTGGGGCGCGATCGGTGCCCGCACGACTGAATCGCAGGTACACAGGGAACTGGCATCTGGCCTGTCGTGCCCGGTCGGCTTTAAAAACGGTACCGATGGCAATGTCAAAATTGCTGTTGACGCCATCAAGGCTTCGTCACAGCCGCATCATTTTTTATCCGTCACCAAGGGCGGCCATTCAGCCATCGTATCCACCAATGGCAATGAAGACTGCCACATCATCCTGCGCGGTGGCAAAACACCTAACTACGATGCAGCCAGTGTTGATGCCGCCTGCAAAGACATTGCCAACAGTGGCCTGGCATCACGCCTGATGATCGATGCATCGCATGCCAATAGTTCCAAGAACCCGGCCAACCAGATTCCTGTCTGCGCCGACATCGCCAAACAAATCGCCGAAGGCGATACCCGCATCGTCGGCGTCATGATCGAATCCCACCTCGTCGCCGGTCGCCAGGACCTGGTGCAAGGCAAAGAACTGGTCTACGGCCAATCCGTCACCGACGGCTGCATAGACTGGGACTCCAGCATCCAGGTACTGGAAGGCCTGGCCGAAGCGGTCAAGCAAAGGCGTTTGAAGCAGGCGTATTGAAATTACCAGACTCCGTCAGGGTATAGGGTTACTCCGGTCATGACGGCATGAATAAGCTTTTAGGGGTATTTGTGCCGTTATGAATTCATGCATATGATTTCATAAAATCATATGGGTCAGTGTATGAATCGAGCGGAGAGATTGGCAACCATTCCTTCGGAATATAAGGGCTATCGATATTGACTTCGTAACCGTGATACCAGGCAAGCTTGCTATATAAAATTGCTGGGGTACAAATCAAGCCAGCGGTGTATCCACCTTCTAACGCGTCACGTCTGGCGATATATTTGTTTGTGACCAAGATATTAATAACTGCCTCCATCCTAGCAACATCGCCTTTAGCTAAGGCAAGATAAAATTGATGATCAATGATGAACTTTTTCTCCCTGCTCCCATTGGGTGGATTGGCAAGCAAACGTTCGCACCGGTCACCAAGAACATCCCATTCTCCGCGAAGTCCTACAAAAAATTGCTTGGTCCAATAATCGTATCGCCCTGTATTGTTCACGTATTTTTCGCCAAAAGCCTGGTCGTAATTTGAATACCAACGAATTAAACTAAGATTGTCTGATACCAAGAAAAACATGCCATGTAAAGCCTTGTTCTCATTTGCCATCGTTCCAGCGGTTTGATTAAAAGGTGGCTGAGTCAAAATAAATGCTAACTTGCTGTGCACATAAAACCAATTTTTAAGCTCAGCCAAATTTTCAGTATGAAACCAAGACGAAATGCCTTTTGCGGTTGCGAAGCTACTGAGTCGCAGAATACAACTAGAGGCGTTATCCTCATTCGCACTAATTCGATTGTTTAAAGAAAGGATTCGTTCAGGTTGAAAACTGTCCCCGTTGAGGTGTTCATCAGTGTGGGTTAGTCGAGCCAATGCTTTTTCATTGAGAATCGTCATATGAAGGTAATTTTTCTATTGAATACATATTATGATCTTGGGGTTCGAAGATTTGAGCAAGGATATCCATGCTTTGCAAAGCAGTCTGCGCAGATGTTATTAGTCTAATGTAATCGCACGCATATGGGATATCTCACAGACAATGCATTTGCAGTTTTTAACGTACAGCACATTCAAGCCAATGAAATTTTTTGAGTATGTAAAGCGCGAAAGCGGCGATTTCAAACGGTTTCTCGTTCATCCACAAAGACGTAAGCCCAATACGGAAAGCCTGACAGCAATTGGCGCACGTTTGCTATTTTTGTTGGCGCTGACACTTCTTTTCGGTATTTTTATCTCTGTGTTGAGCACCGAATTTTTCATGGACTGGGCAGGTGCAGAATCAAAGATGGATATGAAAGCGAAATATCTGCCCACCCGTGAGTTGCTTATGGTGATTTTATTTGCGCCCGTTATGGAAGAATTGATTTTTCGTGCGGGATTGCGCAAGGCAAAATACAGCTTGTTCGTTTGCCCACCGTTGCTTGCGCTGGCCTTATTGGCGCACAAAGTAGCTCTGGTTCTGGCGATAGTAATATGCGCGATTGCCATCATCGATTTTTTTGTAAGAAAACGTGCAGATGTTGAAGCGAAAACTGCACTTAAATTTGCGCGTGCCCGTAGCTACTTGCTTCGTTTTCCCTGGATATTCTGGTTTTATAGCCTGTGCTTTGGCTTTGTGCATATGTCGAACTACACCGTATCCGGAACACCAGGTTTGCTGATGATTGTTATCGTCGCCCCACAATTTTTTGCGGGATTGGCGGTTGGTTACCTGCGCTTGCGCAATGGCATTCTAAGCGGCATGATTTTGCACGCTTCGTATAATTGCGTGCTGGTGGCAATATCAATGGCTGCCCGGTGATTCTTGTTCAATTCACGACCGTCCGATATTGCAAGCCAGCTTGCTATTGGTGCCAACCTCATCACCACCACACGTACACTGGCATTCAAGGATGCAGAATGTACCGGCAAAGACATGAGCTGGGACTGTGAACTTACCGAATAAAGTTATTTATCTAAGCCAAAAAAGTTATAAAATGGTTAGCAAATTCAACTATTTGTTATGATTCTCTGAGGCAAGCGATGCGTATCACCACACCTGTACAGCAAGCCAGCCAACAGAAAAATCAAGCTGAACCTGTATCTCAGCGCCTATCTACAGTGGTTGATGCCCGCCCGCAAGCTTTGATGCACAGGCAAATACAAGAGCGGGCGAACAATAGCCCTCAAGCTGTGGCGCAAGCTCAATTGCAAAAAAAGGCTGACAATAGTCCGCAAGCCAGGCAACTCAAGGCGCATAGCGACTTGCTGCAAGCCAGACCCACCACCGCGCAGCGCCAAGTACAACAAACGGCGCCAGCATCCACCGCAAATAAAACCGGCATGCCCAACCAGTTGAAGACGGGTATCGAATCCCTGTCTGGTATGAGCATGGATCATGTGCGGGTGCACTATAACTCTGCACAACCAGCGCAATTGAATGCCCATGCGTATGCGCAAGGCAGCGATATCCATGTTGCGCCAGGCCAGGAAAAACACTTGCCGCATGAGGCCTGGCACGTGGTACAGCAGGCACAAGGGCGAGTGCGCCCCACCATGCAAATGAAAGGCGCAACACCGGTCAATGATGATACCGGGCTGGAAGCGGAGGCTGATGTCATGGGTGCGCGGGCGCTGCAGATGGCGGCAATGCCTGTTACAGAAGGTATTTCTCCCAACTTCATGCAAGCAAATAATGTCGCTCCAGTTGGTAAAGGCAGCGTGCAAAGAAAGCTGATGATTGGCAGTGAACCTTATTCCTACCAGGAAGACACGGAAAAGGTTCACAACACCGCCCCGGATAAGGAAAGCAGCTTCATTCCTTTGGTCAAGCCCAAGGCGAAAGAATGGTCATCGGACGCATGGAAAAGGCAGTACACGAACGTAGGTGAATTCCAGAACCATATATCTGGGCAGCCAGTCAATTGTGGGTTGTTTCCGTCTCTGGGCTTGTGGTATCGACTGCCATTTAATCCGGGAACGCCTTTTGTTTTGGCAGAAAACCACGAAACTAAAGTGACGTCGATCATGACAGAGAGTAACCGTAAGGGCAGCATTCTGCATGAGGGCAATGGCGTCATTCCTATCAAGTCAAAGAACGCAGCACAGAAACCTGATGATCCAGCCGGTTTTCATAAAACAGCAATGGAGTCAGTAATCGCCAAGACGCTGTTTGGCGTAACGTTTCATCCAGCTGCAAAAATGAAACCAGCAAAAAAAGCGGAGCACGAAACGGAACTGTCTTCAGTTTGGCTAGGGAAATACGCCAATGCCCGTGTCAAAGGTAAAGACGTGCACCAAAGGCCGTACTATCAAAATGAGCGCGGCGTTAAAGTCATACTGGGTGAAAATTCAGACGTGGCTTACAGTTCAATAAACTCTATGTTAAGAGTTAAAGCACAGTTTGACGAAGAAGCAGATAAGTATATTAAGGCTAATGAGGTAGCAAAACCAGTACCAGCCAATTATGTAAAAGGAACAAAAGCAGCATTGAATTTGTGGTGGGCCGCGATGTTGGAAGTGAAAGATTTGTATGCTGCACCAGTCGAGGATGCCGAGGCAATAAAAAATAAGGGAAGTGAAATTGCAACATTAAGGAAAAAACTCATTCCTAAATTAAAAAATCTATTTAACGAGGAGTATAAGGACGAAATTGGTGGCTTGGAAAAGCGAAAAGATGCTGTTAGTTTGAAAGGACTCAATGCCGAGATGGTTGAAACCCTGGCCATGCGGGATCTTGCCATGTTGACCGTTATCCTCAACAAGAAGAAGGACGGGTGGGGGGATCACGAAATGATCGCCATGGGTTTTGAGCATGTAAAAAACCTGCACACCCCACTGACCGATGAAGCAGAATTGCAAGTGATAACCAGGGAGAAATTTATTAGCGATAGCGAGAGCGCGCTTTAATCTTTCAATGAAAAATCACAGAAAAAAATCTAGCCCGTAACGACCAGATTTCACCATAAAACTATATTCGAAAAAACGAATACAGTTGATCTTGATGCCATTCACCCTCCTCGGCGAAGCCCGGTACTTGCTTTTGTATAGTCGAAACTATGCAAGCAGGTCTGGTTTATTGAGGTACGCGCTTACTCAAAACCTCTTCGTCAACGTCATCTGGTCCCCTTCGCGGCGCATTTCCATGCGGTTGAGGAAGGACATGCCCAGCAGGGGGATGGTCAGGCCTTTTTCTATGACGGAGGCTTCGACCTGGTGTAATTCGACGTCGCCGATCTTGATGGTGTCGATCTTGACCAGGTAGGTGTCCACCAGGCCGCCGGCGGTGTTGGCGCGGCCGGGGCGGCCTTCTTTATATTTCAGCCCCATTTTGACGGCTTCGCTGGCGGGCAGGGCGATCAGGCTGGCACCGGTGTCGACCAGCATGCTGACGCTGACGCCGTTGATGACGGCAGGCGCCATGAAATGGCCACGGTCACCGGCTTTCAGGATGACGGAATTGCCGGAACTGGCGGCAGAATGGTGGACTGCCTGGCCGATGATCAGTACCTGGCGTTTGCCGTTGATGACGACGGTGGCAGATTCACGGTCCGCTTCGACCAGTTTGCTGTCACCATTGATGGTGGCACCGACTGAATAGGTTTTGGGGGCTGCGCCATCCACGACCAGAATGGCTTTTCCGGGAAACAGGCCAACTACGCCGATATCGGTCGCCAGGCTGCTGCCTGTTATGGTCAGCATTGAAAGCGCTGCGGCTATCGTCAGTATGGCTTTGCGGGCTGGAAGGCGTGGTACACATAAGCGTGGTACATATGTCAGGCGCATGGTGGCTTAATCCCTGAAGTTGTTGAATTCCAGTGGCAAATCCTTGATTTCTTTGCGCAGCATGGCCATGGCACCCTGCAGATCATCGCGCTTGGCGCCGGTGACACGTACGGAATCACCCTGTATGCTAGCCTGCACTTTAAGCTTGCTGTCCTTGATGGCTTTGACAATTTTCTTGGCATCTTCGGTTTCTATACCGTTTTTGACCTTGATGCCTTGCTTGACCTTGTCACCGCCAATTTTTTCGATCTTGCCCAGATCCAGGAAGCGCACGTCGACATTGCGTTTGGCCAGGGTCATCGTCAATTCGGTACGGACCTGGTCGAGATGAAATTCAGAATCGCCATAAATAGTCAGTTCACGGTCTTTTTGCTCTACCTTGGCGCTGCTGCCTTTGAGGTCAAAGCGGTTGGTGACCACTTTGTTGGTCTGGTCAATGGCATTCTTGACATCCACCATGTTGGCTTCGGATACGGTATCAAATGAGGGCATGGTTGCTTCCTTGCTAAAAATATGAATTGAGGACCTGATCAAAACTGCCATAGCGAGGTGTCGCAAGGCTTTGGGGCAATTTCGAGTCTGTCCTGTGTCTGTCCTATAAGTAGCTGCATTTTAGCAAATGCAAGCAAGCTAAAGAGCGCTAAGGCTATAATTTCGGGCATATGACGAATTTATCTACACTCCAGGCAGATTATCCTCTGCAAAACTTGAATACTTTTGGTATTGCAGCCCGCGCCCGTCAGTTTTTGCAGGTGGAAAGCCCGGTGCAATTGCGTGCCGTGTTTGATGACCCCGCTTTGCGGGCCACGCCGCGGCTGATACTGGGTGGTGGCAGCAATGTTGTGCTGTCCGACCAGGTGGATGCCCTGGTCCTGCAAATGTGCCTGAAAGGGCGGCGGATTGTTGATAACAATGACCAGCGTGTGCTGGTGGAGGCCGCTGCCGGTGAAAACTGGCATGAATTTGTCTTGTGGACCTTGCAACATGGCCTGGCCGGGCTGGAAAATCTGTCACTCATCCCCGGCACCGTTGGCGCTGCACCGATACAGAATATAGGTGCCTATGGGCTGGAAATGCAGGATGTCTTTGATAGTCTCACCGCTTTTGATTTTATGACTGGCGAGATGGTGCAACTGGACAAGGCAGCCTGTCGTTTTGCTTATCGGGACAGTATTTTCAAACATGATTACAAGGATCGCATGGTCATCCTGGCGGTGCGTTTTGCCTTGCCCAAGCCCTGGCAGGCCAGGCTGGCGTATGCGGACGTGGAACGGTATTTAAGTCAGCGCGGCGCGAGCGATCCTTCGCCTGCTGAAATCAGCGACGCCATCATTGCCATACGCCAAGCCAAATTGCCAGACCCGGCAAAGACAGGCAATGCTGGCAGCTTTTTCAAAAACCCGGTGGTGTCTGGCGCAAAACGCGACAGCCTGCTGGAGGTATACCCCACACTGGTCAGTCATGTGCAGGGTACTGGCGACTACAAGCTGGCTGCAGGCTGGCTGATCGATCAGTGTGGCTGGAAGGGCAAGCATCTGGGGCGCGCTGGTGTATATGAAAAACAGGCGCTGGTATTGGTTAACCGTGGTGGTGCCAGTGGTGCAGATGTGCGTGCGCTGGCCAGCGCAGTGCAGGCCGATGTGCTGGCAAAGTTTGGTGTGGTGCTGGAAGTGGAACCAGTATTTGTATAGGGAAGCTCTGATTAAGCTACTGCGCGACGCTTAGTTAGAGATTCATTAGAGATTCATCAGAGATGCCCGAGCACTTTGCTTTAGGTTAACACGCCCTAAAACTCATTCTTCAATCTGCTTTATCCAACAGGATAGTGAATGTCAGAATTCTTACCCGCCAATGCCAGTAACGATGAGCCGTTGAACAATCAAGATGATCAACCCGGCCAGGATGCAGGAGGTGAAGGGGCGAATGCGTCTTCCATGCAGCGCCTGCTGACAGAAGCCTTGCGCGTGAGCATGTGCCGTGCGCCGCGCTGGGACGGCTTGCCCGCTTCGCCTGGCCTGGTCGCCGGTTTGATGATCTTGTACCTGCTGACGCATATTGCCTTGCAGCGCGTGATGATTATTGGCCCGGCACAGTTTTACTGGCAGGTATTTGCTTCTGGCTGGTTTTATTTTGCTGCACTTGCCTGGGGCTGTTATCGTTTGCGACCGGTTCGTCTGGAAGCACAGGAAACGCATTTGGGCAAGGCGGGCACTTCCATGGCCCCGGATGCCAGTCATCTGTTCACCCTGGCACTGGCGCAGGATCTGGTGCTGAACGTGGCGCTGCTGTCCTTCTCTGCGGTATTGGTGCGTGCGGGCTGGTATGACTTGTCTGGCTTCAGCCTGCGCATGCAGTGGCTGGTGTATCTGGCCCCGTCCATTCTTGCCTTATGCATACAACTCCTGTTTTTGTGGCGCGCAGGCGATCGTCGCAAGCCGGGTATGCTTGTGGTGGTGGTCGTCATGCTGATCGCACTTGGGCTGGATGCCAGCACCCGTTCCATGAACTTCTGGTACCCGCGCCAGCCTGCCAAATCCAGTGAAGATGCGACCGATAAATCACCAGAAATCACACAGGAAATCTTTGAACAGCAGACCGCTTTATTGACAAAGAAACTGGCCGATATACAGCCGCAAAGACCTGGTACCATCGATTTATACAGCCTGACCTTTGCCCCTTACGGTGAAGAAAATGTCTTCCTGAATGAAACCAGCATGGTGTCACAGGTGATGGCGCAGCGTTTTGATGCGCAGGGGCGTAGTCTGCAACTGGCGAATAACCCCGGCACCATGACTTCACTGCCATGGGCCACGCCGCTGAACCTGCAAAGAGCCATTGCGCATATCGCCACGCGCATGGATGTGAATGAGGACATCCTGTTCATGCACCTGTCTTCGCATGGTGCCAGTGACGGCGAACTGTCAGCCGGCATGTGGCCATTGACCATCAAACCCGTGACTCCGGCAGATTTAAAACAATGGCTCGATGATGCCGGTGTCAAGTACCGCGTCATTTCGATTTCTGCCTGTTATGCGGGTAACTGGGTGGCACCTTTGTCGGATGCAAATACCCTGGTGATGACGGCATCGGACGCTGACCATACTTCATATGGCTGCGGCAGTAAATCCGACCTGACCTTTTTTGGACGCGCCATGTATGACGAACAGTTGCGCAAGCAAACCCTGTCATTTGAAGCCGCCCATGCAGCAGCACGCCCCATCATTAAACAGCGTGAAGAAGTCGCTGGCAAATCAGATGGGTATTCCAATCCGCAAATTGCTGTTGGTGAACAGATACGTGCACGTCTGAAATTGCTGGAACAGCGCTTGCAGGCGCAAAAACCTGCACAGGCTGGCGATGTTGCTGCGATCAAGACCGAGCCATAACCGAGCCATAACCGAGCCATAACCGAGCCATAACCGAGCCATAACCGAGCCATAACCGAGCCATAACCGAGCCATAATTAAGGCCCTGCGTTAAGACTTTGTTTTTAAGGCTCGGTTTTGTCGCTGCTCCTGCCTCTGTCATAGCCACGTATGCGCATGACGCGGTCGCTGCCGGCGGGGTGGCTGGACAGGTAGGGTGACATGCCGGGTGCGAGGGCATCCAGTTTTTCAAAGGCGACGGCCAGGTGCTCGCGGGCGATGCCGTTGGCGTCCAGCATTTTCATGGCATAGTCATCGGCTTCTGTTTCAGCGTCGCGTGAATACTTCAGGTCCAGCATCAGCGTCGGTATATTCGCCACTACCGCTGACACATCACCAAACAGCAGTGTTGCCGTGGCACCCACTGCCGAGCTTTGTATGATGCGGCGGGTCAGGTGACGTTCGTGCAGATGGCCCAGTTCATGTGCCAGCACACCCATGATGGCTTCATCATCATTCATCAGCTTGATGATTTCATCGGTGACGATGATGTCGCCTGACGGCAGGGCAAAGGCATTCGGGCCTATGGTGCTTTTGCGAAATACCAAGTGATACGTGGGGCTGTCACCACGCGGTGGACGCAGCCGCTGGAAGCGTGCGCTCAATTCTTCCTGCCTGGCGGCGGGTAGAACAGAAGGCTTGAAGATATGCTTATCCAGAAAATCCAGCATACCATCACCGAGCTTGCGTTCGACAGATACCGGTGTGGCAAATGCCACCACACGTGACGCGGCTGGCAAGCCATACATGTAACCCAGTGTCAGTACGATAACCGTGCCTGCCAGCGCGAACAGTGTACCGGTCCAGCTTTGCTGGAGTTGTACCACAGTGGAATCCTGGTAGCCGGTGTTGCCGAGCATGGTATTGAAGGTAGCGTGGTCAGTGATTTCCAGATAGGCACCATCGCTGAAGGTGACTTTGCGCGGTGCGTGGCGGGTACGTTCTGAGACCCGCAGTTCCGTCAACGGGCAACTGCGGGTGATGCCTTCGTGCAGGTCATTCGTGATCTCGCGCACATAAGCGGTGTCGCCTATTACTGAAAATTCCACCCGGTACAGGCGCGAGGTTTTGCCATCAAAATAGATGGCGGCAACTGTGTTCATAGAGATAAATCAAAATCCAGTAAATCGGCCATGCCTTCGCCGGCTGCGTTGACTTGTTCCTGTGTTTCAGCGATGAAGTTGTCCAGGCTGCCGTTGACTTCCAGCTCCAGGCTTTCAATACGGTAGCGCAACGCACGAATCTGGGCAAATGGAATAAACAGGCCCAGTGTACAGACGATGGCCAGCACATTGGTGACGGCGATAAAGCTCATGCGGCTCCATACCATATTGTTTTTGAATTGATGTTCACCCAGTTTGGTATGGTTCCAGATCAGGTTTTGCAGCAAGGTCAAAAAGATAGGGTAAATGGCAAACAGCCACAGATACAGCACAAACATAAACAGGAACATGGATGACACCGCACCGAATACTGAGCCTGGTCTGCCATGGCCATCGCTGTTGCTCGCCACTGCAGCCAGGGCCGCAACCGTGCTGCCAAAGCCGACGCAGATAACGATTACGCCGACGATCATGATACCGATGCCCAGCAGATAGGCTTTATAGAACTGGCCTACGCCCGCATCAAAAGAAAAATGCGTGCTGCCGAAACGGCTTTCATTATGCTGGAACTGCTTCAGGCGCTGGTGAAAGACCGGTGCCAGCAAGTACAGGCTTAAACCTGTCAGGAAAGGCCACAGCAAGAACGTCGTATATGCCTGACCGGCAGTACCACGGAAACCAAAGCGTATGCCACGATAGCTGGAGTTATACAGTTTGAACTGCAGGCTTTTCCAGACCAGCCACGGCATGATGGCAACCATCAGTGCCATCATGGCAAAGCCCAGGCCAATTGAAAATTTGAAGGCCAGTTGATAGCCAAAGATAAAGACAAAGGCGACGATACGACCCTTTAGGATGGCGATGGCATTGCCATGGTATTCAAAACTGCTGCCGCCTAACTGGGTGCTGGAATACAGATAGCGGTTGCGGCGTACTTTGGCCCAGGCAGAATAAATGCCCAGTGTGATGATGGTCAGCAATAAGTTGACGATCCAGATACGGAAATATTCGCTGCCGCTGCCCTTGAATTCAAGTTGCAGTGTCCCGCTGGACTGATGCTGATGACTTGCTGAAAAGTCATTATTTTGAAAGGTATCCATGCTTGTGTTTTCCCCATGCACTTATTTTTTTAGAGCATGGACAATCGCATGGGGTTGGTATTAAGTCAAGTACATTAATTGTCTATCCATCCAAGGCAGCCGGCTTTGCCACAAACGCTGGCAGGTGGATGGATGATGTGTCTCTATGGCAATACGCTGTAACCTGGCTGGGGTGGTTTTGTGCCAGTCCCGCTAGCGTATCTTTTTCCAGATGGATATCGCAGTCGTGCCATTGCCACTGGCACCGGCCGGTACACGGTAACTCAAGGTGTCGCCCTTGAGTTCAAACTGTCTGGCCTGTTCGCTGCCATCCCAGTTGGGGAAGGATGCATGTTCGATACGGAAGATCAGGACATTGCGTTCCACATCGATAAAGCAGCGGCCATAGTGCGCGCTGGTGTCGAGGGATGCAGCACGGAATTCTGTCTCCGTTCCCTTGCGCTTGTCGCCATTGGCAAACCTGGTGCGTTCGGCCTTGTAAATTTGTAGCGAATAGCGACCGGTGTCGTCAATGATCAGCAAACCCCGGGGATTGGCCCCAAAGGTTTCGCCATGGCTGCCATCGGCACGGATTTCCGGGGCGCCTGTCAGCGTCCAGGTGCCGGTCAGGCGTTTTTGGGCCTGTTCATTCAGGTCTATATCCTGCTGCATCATGGCGCTGGCGGGCAGGCTTATGAATGTCAGGCTGGCGATGCAAGTGACGCAGATCAGAATCAAGCTTCTGAAGCTGGCAAGTGAGCGTAGTAATGTGTTCATGGTCATCCTTGGTGAGTGGGGCAACACGTATTAGCTGGTGGTTTCAACGGTGAGCAGTAATTTGCCGGTGGTCTTGCGCGATTCGAGGTCGGCCTGGGCCTGGGCCGCGTGCGCCAGTGGATAAGTGCCACCTATGCGCGGACGCAAAATGCCTTCACGCAGCCAGCCCAGTACCCGCTGACTGCGGGCGGTCAGGCTGGCGGCGTCGGCCACATGGTGGGCGAGGGTAGGGCGGGTAAAGAATAAGGAACCACTGCGGCATAGCGTCATCGGGTCGATTGGTGGCACATTGCCGCTGGATTGACCAAACAGCACCAGCGAACCCAGCGGTCGCAACACCGCCATGCTGCCCTGGTAGGTCGTCAGCCCCACCGAGTCATACACCACATGCACGCCTTGCTGCTGCGTCAGTTCTTTCACTGCGGCGACAAAATCTGTTTCGGTATAGCGGATAACATGGTCGGCACCCGCCTGGCGCGCCAGTTCTTCCTTGGCAGCGGTGGATACGGTGGTCAGTACGGTGGCACCCTTGTGCTTCAAAAGCTGTATCAGCAGCAGGCCCACGCCACCTGCTCCGGCATGCACCAGTGCAGTGTCGCCCGCCTTGATCTGGTAGCTGGTTTCGGCCAGGTATTGCACGGTGACGCCCTGCATGATGACGGCGGTTGCCTGCTCGTTACTGATGTCATCCGGCAGGCGTACCAGCTTCCAGGCCGGGATGCTCAGGTATTCAGCATAGGAGCCGGGCTGCGACAACCAGGCCACCCTGGTACCGGCAGGCAGGTCGGCATTGCCTTCCACCACGACGCCAGCGCCCTCGGTGCCAGGGATGGCAGGCAAGACAGCAGGGTTTTGCCCGTTGCGCTGATACACATCGGCATAGTTTACACCGGCGATGGCGACCCGTACCAGCACTTCTCCGGCTTTTTGGCTTGGCATGGGCAGGTCGGTCAGTTGCAAAACTTCCGGGCCGCCCTGGCTTAGTATCTGTATGGCTTTCATTTTTACTCTCTTGTTGTTAGTAGGGGTTGCGTTGCTGCACTTAGCTTAGACAAAGAGATACATAAATAAAATTACTGAAAAATTCGCCTGGACTGTGCATAATTGCACCATGATGAATTGGGACGATCTACGGTTTTTTCTGGCACTGGTCGATAGCGGTACGCTGACCGGGGCTGCGCGTCGCCTGCAGGTGGAACACACTACAGTGGCTCGTCGCATCGACGCCCTGGAGGCAGCATTGGGCCTGCGCCTGTTTGACAGGCTGGTGCGTGGCTGGCAACTGACGGTGGAAGGGCAGCACCTGGTGCCGCATGCGCGGGAAGTGGAAGAGCGCTGGTTTTCGTTCGAACGAAAAGCCCTGAGCGAAGGACAGATGGAAGGCGTGGTACGGATTTCAGCCGCACCCACCCTGACATCATTTGTACTGGCACCCAACCTCAAAAACCTGCATGCCGCCTTGCCCGGTCTGGAACTGGAATTGTTTGCCGAAAAACACGAAGTCAGTCTGGGCCGGCGTGAAGCCGATATTGCCCTGCGCATGTCACGCCCACAAACGGCGGGGCTGGTGATCAAGGCTGTTGCGACTATCCAGTATGGCCTGTACGCCAGTAAAAGTTATCTGAAAGGGCGCAAGCGCAGCGACTGGCAGTTTGCTGCCTATGAAAAAAATTCTGGCACGCTGCATCATCAGTGGCTGGAAGACCTGCTGGATGCCAATCCGTCCAGGGTGTTGTTGCGCAGCAATGATCAACTGGTCTTGCGCCAGGTGGTGGCAGCCGGCTTGGGAGTGTCGGTATTGCCGCATTACCTGGCCAAAGGCATGGGTGGTCGTAGCAGTGACCTGCAAAGGATAGATGATCCGCTTTGCCCCGTGCAGCGCAAGCTGTGGCTGGTCATGCATGACGACGTGCGCCGGTCTGTCCGGGTGAGGGCGGTGGCTGATCAGTTGATCAGCCTGTTTGCCAGCCAGGTGGTTTTAGAGATGCTGGCCTGATCATGAACAAATGTTGCAGGCAGACCTTGCACTGCACCATGTCCTGGCTAAAGCGGTATCATGTAGCTTTGGACAGGCAAGCAACAGCACAATGAATACCTTACTCATTATCGATATGCAGAACGCATGGGTGAATGGCACCACGCCGCGCTATGATAAAGAGGGAGTGGTCGCCCGCATCCAGCATGCGACCGAAGTCACGCGCCAGCATGGCGGGCAAATCATTTATATCCGTCATGCCAATGATGATGCAATGGTCGGCTCGGACGGCTGGGAAGTCATCCCCGAATTGCCGTTTACACCGGGTGATGTGTTCGTCGATAAAACTGCCTGTGATTCCTTTGCCGACACCGGCTTGCTGACTCACCTGAAAATCACCGGCGCCCACACCCTTATGGTCTGTGGCCTGGCGACTGAATTGTGCATTGATACCACCATACGCTCTGCCGTATCGCATGGTTTTGATGTCATTGCCCTGTCTGACGCCCATACCACCGGCGACCGCCCCCACATGAAGGCCGAAAAAGTCATCGAACACCACAACTGGGTATGGGAAAACCTGTCTACCCCGGCCAACAGCCGCCTGATGGTGCGGACGGTGGCTGAGGTGTTCGGGCATTGATAAGACAAAAGACCAGCACGTCAATGAAATATATTAGATGGACTACCTTCGCAGTATTGATTGCTGCCCTGCATCTCACAGCCGGTGCGGAAGAAATGCCTTATCAGGTTGATCAGCAGAATGTTCGCGTGGTCGCTAACTTCAGGCATCCCGCGCAGGAAACCGCCAACATGCTTGTGACCCTGCTCAAGGAAGATGGATTTTCGCCGCGACGCGAAGTATTGCAAGCCGGCATCCTGGTTTTTGCAGATGGTGCAGGTCCGTCCATCAAAGCGACAAAGCAATATAAAGGAGACACCGTTGTCAGGTATGGTATTTCTGTTGTGCCTTCCGGTGATGGGTGTACTGTCCGCGTAAGCATGCAGATGAGTACGCTCGGTCGGGATAAGCGTGGCAAGGACAAGATGTTTGACGTCACGCATGACAATTCGGAACTGGCGCTGAGCCTGGAACTGGGAATTCTGGAGCGCCTTGGCCAGCGTCTGCCTGCCACAGGTTTGCCTGCCACAGGTTTGCCTGCCACCGGTTTGCCGGCCAACGAATAAACTGCCAACGAATAACTACCATCCGGCCCCATCAAAAAAAGAGGGCAGGCTGCTGATTGAAAAGCCATGATGCCGAATGAGGTGTCATGGCTTTTTTAATAACTATCTCCTGTTTTTCTTACGTGTCCGTCAGTGTAAATAGGATGTAGACCCGTTTTTTGAATAAAAAATTAAACTTTTAAGCACGGCTACCGTTAATGATGTTAACGCAGTAATCCGTTTTGATTTTTTACATTACAGTCGGGGAATGATATGAATATCAGTCAGATAACAGGCGGGGGCACAAGCATCTCTGCTGTTGAGCCTCGGCAAGATGTTAAAAATACACCAAAATTGACGCCGTCCGGTCAGGATTTAACTGCTGGCAACGTGGCGCCTGCGCAAGATGCGACGCAGGGTTCTGCCATCAGCAGTGCCGAGTTGAAGCAGTCTGTGGATAAAATCAATCGTTTTATCGACTCCAGCAATAGCGTGAATTTAAATCTGGACAGTGGCTCAGGCAAAGTGGTTGTGCAGATCGTTGACCGTGAAACCAATACCGTGATCCAGCAGATTCCTTCTGCCCAGGCATTGTCCATCGCCAAGGATCTGGGGGGCAAAACTGGTTTGTTGCTCGACGCTCAGGCCTAAGAGGGTTGATGCGTGATTTTGACGTCTGACCCGGATTTCTGGCGCGCCCAACTAGGCCGTCCTGTTCTTGAAAGACTGGGTGTGGCACCTGCCGAGGTGCTGGCTTATGTTGCCTCTGTGAATGCCAGTCAGCAAATCAACCAGCAAGCCAGTCAACAAGGCAGCCAGCAATCTGATCCCGCCCTGGTGGCATCACCTGAAGCAGTCGTGCTTGCGGCCGATTTTTTGGCTGATGTGCAAGACGCCATGGCAGAAATGCCACCATCCCTGTTGAAACTGTTGGCCCGCCCCTTGCTGGGTGTGTATTTTGCCCGTGGCCTGGGTTCATCGGCGCTGACCGATGTGGTCATGGCACCGGATGGCCAGCAACTGGGCGTGGTTTGCCTGATGGACACTGATGCATTTTTGCACCGTGCCGCCAATGACTGGGCGACCTGGAAAGAATACACCCCCTTCCTGCCGCAAGAACAATACCGCATCGATGTCGTCATCGAAACGCCGGACAACGACAACCGCAAAAATGCCATCCAGTTTATATTGCTGCATGAATTTGGCCATGTTCTCAATGCCAACAGCGAATACCTGCCAGACTGGTGGATAGGTTCCAAACGCTTCAAATCGACCGAAGAATACAGCTACCTGTCGCTGGCATGGCAAATCGCCATGAGTGGCGATGTCATTCCCCTGCTGCGCAACGATTTCCCGCAACGCAAACACCTGCGCTTCTACACGGGCGATCAATTGCCTGGTGAACTGATCCCCGAGATTTATCAAGACCTGCAAAAGACCAGTTTCCCCACCCTGTATGCCGCCACCAATGTCTATGATGACTTTGCTGATGGCTTTGCCAGCTATGTGCACGAAGTCATACAGCAACGTCCGTTTGAGATCTGCATCAGGCAAGGCGAGCAGACCATTATGGAATTGCGTGATTACTGGTCCGGCCCCAAGGCAAAGACCAGGGCCAGCGTTTTTGCCGGAATATTTGCCGATGCTTAAGCTGCCCGGTGGGCAATAGCACCTGCAATAGCGTACAAAGCACGTAAAAATATTGTCGTTCAACTACCAGAAACACGGCAAACTGTATTCAAATTGCCCTCATGCATCAATAAAGCTGCAAAAACGCCTGTATTCGCTGTTTTAATCGTCCTACTCTCATAGATAATTACTGCATATATATGATTTGGGAGCAGGTATGCCAGTATCGGATACTGAAACACTGGACCCCAGCGACTGGCAGGCATTGCGGGCGCAGGGGCATCGCATGCTGGATGACATTCTTGATTATGCTGAACACCTGCGCGAGCGGCCGGTCTGGCAACCGATACCGGACGCCGTGCGGGCGCAGTTCAGGCAAACCCTGCCTGCTGGTCCCAGTGAACTATCGGCTGTGCATCAACAGTTCATGGACCATATCCTGCCGTATTCGGTAGGTAACAGCCATCCGGGTTTCATGGGCTGGGTGCAGGGTGGTGGCAACCCGGTCGGCACGCTGGCAGAAATGCTGGCAGCGGGTCTGAATGCCAATCTGGGCGGGCGCGACCACATACCCATCGAAGTTGAAAAACAAGTCACCCGCTGGGTTAGCGCCCTGTTTGATTTCCCTGACACAGCCAGCGGCCTGTTTGTCACCGGCACATCCATGGCCAATTTTATTGCCGTGCTGGTTGCAAGGGCGCGGGCGCTGGGCACGCAGGTGCGCCAGACAGGTCTGGCTGCCTGTACGTCAAGGCTGGTGGCCTACACCTCTGCCGGTGCCCATGGCTGCATTGCGCAAGCCATGGACATGGCCGGTTTGGGTATGGATGCCTTGCGCATTATTCCCATGAATGCGCAGTTTGAAATGGACACGGCCTTGTTGCAGGCCGCGATACAGGCGGACCGTGCCAAGGGCCTGACCCCATTCTTTATTGTCGGCACCGCAGGTTCGGTTGATGTCGGTGCGATTGATGATCTGGATACGCTGGCAGACATCGCCGCGCAAGAGCAGTTGTGGTTCCATATCGACGGTGCTTTTGGTGCACTGGCCATGCTGTCACCCGCATTGGCACCGCGTCTGAATGGCATACAGCGGGCTGATTCCATCGCTTTTGATTTTCATAAATGGTTGCAGGTACCGTATGACGCAGGGTTTATACTGGTGCGTGACAGCACTGCCCATTACGACACCTTTGCCACACCTGCCAGTTACCTGCGACGCGAAACCAAAGGCCTGGCCGCCGGTTCACCCTGGCCCTGTGATTTTGGTCCCGACCTGTCTCGCGGTTTTCGCGCCCTCAAAACCTGGTTCACCATACAGGTGTATGGTGCAGACCAGCTGGGGCGCATGATTGCCCATACCTGCGAGGTGGCGCAATACTTGAAACAGGCTGTTCTGGCCAACCCCAAACTGGAACTGATGGCCCCGGTGGCCTTGAATATTGTCTGCTTCCGGTATCGTTGCAATGCGCCCGATGTGCCCGATGTGGTCAATGCCAACATCGTCGTGGCCCTGCATGAATCCGGCATTTCTGCACCGTCCACCAATACCGTCAACAAGCAACTGGTCATTCGTGCCGCTATTGTCAACCATCGCACCCGCACTGAAGATATCGATGCACTGATCGCCGCCACCCTGCGTTTTGGCGACCAGTTCAGCAGCACAGACCAACATGCAGCAAGCAAACAGGATGACAAGTCACATGAATGATAATCAGGATACCAATACCGCCGCGCCAGCACAGCAAAGCAAGCTGATCGGCCTGGCACCGCTGATGCGCAAGGCATTTGCCGGTGTCGACATGAAACCGCAAGGCATGGAACTGATTGCCCATGCCGAAAAATATCCCAATGACGCCAATGCCATGATGGATCTGGCGACGACGCTGTTACTGCTGGGCCACCGCGACACCGCCCTGGCTACACAGATGGAAGCCTTGAAGCTGCAACCCCTGTATTCTGTTCCATCTGTACATGAAACAAAAATCAGATTGCTGGCCCTGATGACCGATGGCGATCTGATGGCCAATACCCCGCTGGAATTTCTGGTGGAAGATTCAGACATTGCGCTGGACCTGTTATACGTCGGTGCCGGCATACCCGCCATAGAACAACTACCTGAACACGACGTCCTGTTTGTGGCTGTCGGTGAAGCGGACGACAAGCATGAACTCTTGCTGGATTTACAGGCGCTGGCAGACAACTGGCCACGGCCCGTCATCAATGCGCCAGAGCGCATCACCCACCTGGGGCGTGACGGTGCCTGTGCATTGTTACAGACTGGCGAAGGCATAGAAATGCCCACCTCCATCCGCATAGACCGGCCTACGCTGGAAAAACTGGGCAGTGGCGAAATCGAAATCAGCAGTTTATTGCCAGGCGACGATTTCCCCATCATTGTGCGGCCTTTGGGTTCTCATGCCGGGCATGGCTTGCGAAAAGTCGCATCGCCCGAAGATATTCCCGATTATCTGCAAGCCGTACCCAGCGATGAATTTTATGTTGCCCGCTTTGTCGATTACCGCAGTGCAGATGGTCAATTCCGTAAATACCGCATCATCCTCATCGATGGCAAACCCTTTATTTCGCATATGGGTATTTCCAAACACTGGATGATTCACTACCTGAACGCAGGCATGACCGAAAGCCAGGAAAAGCGCGATGAAGAAAAACGCTTCATGGAAAATTTTGACACCGATTTTGTACCGCGCCACCTGACCGCATTTGCAGAAATCACCCAGCGCCTGGGGCTGGATTATGTCGGCATAGACTGCGGCGAAACCCGCGATGGAAAATTGCTGATATTTGAAGTGGACAGCGACATGATCGTGCATGCCATGGACCCGGTAGACATGTTCCCCTACAAGCAGGAACCGATGAAAAAACTGTTTGCTGCATTCCGCGACATGCTGCTCAAGGCCATGGCAACAGCACCTGCTGCGTAAGTTCTGATATTGAATGTGAACCCATCCATCAGGCAGGGGTGGCATAGCGTGTTTCAGGGAGCCAGATCACTCATGCCCATGAGTACACTACAAGATTTACCCACGCTCGATCAGTTGCTGATTGATGGTGGTGATGCCAGGCTCATTCTGCAAGCCGATGGCACCAATAAATACGGCTGTGCTGCCGTGCCTTTGAACGCGCACGATGCGATGTATGCATTCAGCTCGGCCACTGCTTCCAGCATATCCGCACCAGCGTATGCCGCCGCCACACGCACCTACACCAGACTGCAACAAAGCGAGCAGGATGCGTATGCTTGCTACGCAAACGAATTGAATGAAGTCCGGCAAGAATTGAAGCAGTTATGCGGGCTGGAGCAGCGCAAAGACGTGGACATCATCTTTGCCGCATCCGGCACGGACCTGCACCTGATCGCCGCCCAGCTATGCACCAATTTTTCCAGTGCACGTACCCTCGTCATCATGGCGGATGCCAATGAAACCGGCAGCGCCGTGCCATCGGCACTGACGGCCAGGCATTTCAGCGAACGTACCGCCCTGGGTGAACAGGTCAACGCCGGCAGCCACATCGCGCAGGCGAAAGAAGTTGATATCGTTAGCATCAGCTTGCGCCAGCCCGACGGTACCGTGCGTGACAGTCAGGATGTCGATAGGGAAGTGGAAGCACTGACTCAACAAGCCATACATTGTGGCCAGGCAGTCATGCTGATTTTGATGGATGTCAGCAAAACCGGCATGATGGCACCGTCATTAAGCATTGTGATTCAGTTGCGGGCACGTTACCCGCAATTGCAGGTCATGGTAGACGCCTGCCAGTTCCGCCTGTCAAATGCCAGCTTGCAGGCGTATCTTGACCAGGGTTATATGGTGGCGATGACAGGCTCCAAATTTTTATGTGGCCCCAGTTTTTCTGGAGCGCTGTTTTTGCCGCATACCATGCAAGCAGGCTTTAAGGCGATTAGCTTGCCGGCATCGCTAAATGCCTACAGCAGTCGTGCCGATTGGCCATCTGACTGGGCCGGAGCACAGGGTTTGCCGGCACGCCCCAATTGTGGCCTGCTATTGCGCTGGGTCGCGGCGCTGGAAGAACTGCGTGCTTTTCGTGCCTTGCCGGATGCGGCGATTCTGGGCTTCATCCAGCAGTTTCAACTTGCTGTCTACGACTATTTTTCCAGCCACTCATCGCTGGCACTGTTGACCGTGGCAGCACCAGACCGCAGCGCCATCATGACAGGGCAGGGCTGGGATTGTTACGCCACTATTTTTTCGTTTGTATTGATGTCAACCGCGACATCGATATCAGGCAAGGCACAGCCTTACAGCCACGACGACACGGTGGCCATCTATCGCCATCTGCAAAAAGAAAAAGGCATGCAACTCGGCCAGCCTGTCACCTGCGGCATACACCATGGCAAACCCATCAGCGCCTTGCGTTTGTGTTTAGGGGCCAGGCAGATTGTTGCTGCTGTCCAGAAAAATCAGGCCAGCACCATTATTGCAGCGGCGTTGCAGGTATTGGATGAAGTGCAGCGGCAGATGCTGAGGCAATAAAAAATAACTCCGGAGACAATATTGGAGTGGACGATGTTCAAGTCAGAGTGTAACGACAAAATTTGCCTCTAAATGCCCTTAGGTATTGGCAAGATGTATAAAAATAAAATTGCAATCCTTAGATAAAGTTGCCACAAAGAAACTAAACTCTTAATTATAATGCCATAATGCATTTAGTTGTTTAAAAATATTTTCAATAAATAAATTGATAAGTAAGCAATATTTCGTATAATCAAGAAGTCATCGATGGGTGACTTCTTTTTTTTTCAGGAGATTTTCAAATGGAATTGAAACAGATTTTTCTGAGCCTTACACTTCTCGCCAGCGTCAGTGTTGCCAGCGCCCAAACTGTGCCAGATATACCACCACAGGGGACTCCTATTTTTGAATTTGCTTTTTCAGGGGGGCGTCATTTCAACACTTTGAATTATCAAGAAGGTATTAACGCTGGGTTTTCGCCCCAAAACATAGCTTGGCACTCAACGGAATCGTCAGGTGCCTTGACAACCTTGCTGTATCGATGCGTCGTCCCAAATGGCGGCGGCCAGGATCACTTCGCTTCGCAGGACCCTAATTGTGAAGGGCAACTTAACGAGGGCAATTTTGGTTATGTTTTCAAAGCACCAAGGCTGGGACTGGTCCCGCTATATCGCTATTATGCTCATCCAAACGGATTCAGCCAAAACGATCATTGGATTAATAAAGCAACACAAAACTTAATGCCAACTGAATACGGGCTGGAAGGAATTATCGGTTACGTTTACCCATAAATCTTGAAATGGCAGACGGTCAATGACACTAATTGCGCAATATCATTGGCCGTCCATATTAATAGATATGATTTTGCCAAAAAGAAATTTTTTGCTCATTCACACTAAAATAAGCCATCTATCACCTTGATTTTTTTGGGGGGGAAATGCGACAAGGTAACTTTTTATTCGGCGCGTCAGCATTAGCATTAGTCGCTGCGTTGGTGTATTTTTTATTCCATACAGACAGTGACAATTACAGTCCGATCATTGACAATCAAAAACTAAAAGAACAAGTAAGTGGGCAAGCTGATTTAGAAAAGAAAAAACTCCTTAAATCGAATCATCAAAACTGTATCCCCAATCGAAGTGTCTCCTTGTACGCACAAAAAGCAGTTGCTCCTATCAGTAATTCAAATCGTGAAATAGGTAAGGCCGCAACTGCTGCGCGAAAAAATCCAACAGAAATACTAACCCAAATTCAAAACAGTAGGGACATTGACGAGATAGGTATTTATTCGGTTGCGATATTCGACATTGCAAAAATATGCTTGCAATCACAATGGAAAAATACAGGCGTAACATATAATCTAGATGCAACAAATTTTGGCTCTGATACTTCTTTTTGTCAAAATTTGCCACAAGATGTCGTTGCCAATCCATTGAAGATATTAGACGATGCCTCTCAAAAAGGATCTTCTTTAGCAAAGACTCATTACCTCATGAATGCATTTGTGTTTGCCCCAATATACAAGAGTATTGGAACGCCAGAACACATTGCCTTTTCGAATTTCATTATTGAAAGAGCCAAAAATTACGGCGAGGAAGCTGTAAAAAGCGGAGCACAGGAGGCTAACTTTTTGATGTCACGAGCATACACATCTGGCTTATTCGGAAAAAAAGATTTAACTCGCGCCTTAGCGTATTTGCTTCCGTTGGAGCAAAACCTGAAATCTCAAGGGATTGGAGATTCCATTTCTGAAATCAATTCAAAACTTGACGAATCGAGTAAAGTACAAGCTCGCAATATTTCAGTTGGATGTACGGGATTTGATTCAAGTATTTTGATGAGTCCATTCTAAGCAATGTTTTTTTGCCAGTTTAAATACGTAGTCAATCTAATTGACCGCATGCGGTTATAATCTAAATCCGTTTTTTATACCTAGCTCGCCGGCAAACGATTCAACTATGGTTAGAATTCGCCAATAGTCGATACATCAACAAAGATGCTCACAAATATAAAATATGACTCTATCGAAGTTTGCCGATGGGCATGACAATAATTTCAACTTGATTCGAATAATTGCAGCAATTTCTGTGTTAGTTGGACATAGTTTCTCGTTGCTTGGTTTTGAGGAGCCACTCACAAAACTTTTAGGGATGTCGATAGGGACGCTGGCTGTTGACGTGTTTTTTATCAGTAGTGGTTTCTTGGTCGGTAAAAGCTTATTGACCAGAAGAAGTGCTGTTGAGTACCTTGCATCTCGATTTTTGAGAATATTTCCAGCTTTGGCCTTACTCACATTTTTAAGCACTTTCATACTTGGCCCGTTATTTACCACGTTACCCCTCACTTCATACTTCACGAATCTTGAGACTTATCAATTTCTACTGAAGGGCACAACAATATTAGCAGGCATTTCCATGAATTTGCCGGGGGTTTTTGAAGATCATAAGTTCACCGCTGTAAATGGCTCATTGTGGACAATCATTTATGAACTAAAAATGTACCTATTACTGCTGATATTTTGGGCGGTCTTTAGGCGCATTGAAAAATTAAAAATAGCTCCCTTGGGATATGTACTTGTTGCAGTGTCTTTCGTTTCTGGATTAATGCTGATCTTACAGAATTTCCACGGTCAAAATGAAAGTCATTTAAGTCGATTCATTTTTATGTTTTTTACTGGGACATCATTCTATGTGTGGAAGGACAAAATTCAATTAAAGCCACTATATTTTTTTGTTTTCTTCGGTCTAGAATTTTGCGCATTTTTTATCGGCAAAGAAATTTACTTCGCAGCATATTGTTTAACGATTCCTTATCTGCTGTTTTACGTGGCATATGTACCTGCCGGATTTATTCGAAAATTTAACCTGATTGGCGATTACTCATATGGTGTTTATATTTACGCCTTCCCGGTTCAGCAAATGATTATTTCGCTTCTGCCAGGAGTTTCCGTAACTGTTATGGCCGCATGGGCTATCGTGATTACATTTCTATTTGCGGTATTTTCATGGCATTGTGTGGAAAATCCTATTCTCAATAAAAAAGAACATTTCACCAAAAAAATACTCCGTTTAAGATCAATTTATTGAAATTGATAGATGCTGTCGTGTAGGGCGGATGCTTAATAGGACCATTGTATTCTTCTTCTGCAATTCGACGTACTTGCATTCGTATATCCATATCCATATAGAATATATCACCGTCAAGCACCGTTCATATGCTGTTGCGTAGACACCTACCTGCGTCAATATGAATAGCTAGGGTAGCGACTGTTAAGAATAGTAGTAATTTCATTGCCATCACTTATTGCATCGTAGATTTAGGCGCAGCATCACAACCCATTGATCTCAGGTTGTTTTCTATTTCACGTTTGTTACGCGTCAGTTCATCCATGGCGCTGCCCTGGCCACCAGTGCGTTGAGCATTTTGGACGGATGCCAGTTGACGGCGTACATCGTCACACATGGCTTTGGTGCGTGCGGCATCTGCGCTGGCGCGTTTGGCGGCGTCTGCCGGGCTTTCGCCCTGACTGGCTTTGCGTTCGGCTGCTTGTGTACGTTTGGCAGGGTCTTCCTGGACAGGTGCAGTGCCAAATTTGCGTTCGTTTTCTTTTTCTGTCATGCAGTCGCTTTCTATGCGGGCGCGTATGTCCAGGGCATTGCCGCGCTGGGCATACACATCGGCAATTACTCTGCGACGTTCTGCTGTCGTCGCTTCGTTCAGCAATTTGTCTTGCTGGGCACCGCCTTCACGCATCCAGATCACTTTCTTGGCTTCTTCGCCGCGACGTACGCAGGTTGCATCCAGCGGTGGTTTGTCCGTGGCTGTGGCTGTCACGGCCTTGCCGATGACTTTTTCTTTTTGGCCGTTGGTGCAGGGGGTGTCCTGGTATTCACTACCGCAACGATACATTTTTTGCGCCATCACCTGGCCGGGCAAGGCCGTGCCACTAACTAACAAGACGTGCAACAGCCAGGGCGCTGCTATTGATAAAAGAGGACGGATACGCATAGAGGTAAGCCTGGACAGAAGACGTAAAAGTATTACTTTAGCATTGCCTGTAGCCAAATGGTGCAATGGCGCATTGGCGCAGAAACCCCCAGCCGCATCTGCAATGCTTCTTGCTTGGCCAGTCGCCAGGTTCAGCAGAGGAAATCAGGGGCTTTATAGATATTTTGGGGCTCGCTTGACACAGATTTGATTTTTAGATGATAATCGACATCTGTAAGATGATGATTGACATCTAAATGGCTTGATTTCATCTTTGCCAGCTTAGTTACCTTAATTACCTTAGCCACCGGGTGGAGCAAGAGATCATGAACAGTGCAAGCAAGGCAGTAGATCGGATGGACGATGCGAACGATGCAGACAGCGGCAACGAAGCCTTGCTGACTGCATTCGAAGCCATCGCCGAACACCATTATGTGGATAGCGATGGTGTGCGCATCCATTATGCGGCCATGGGGCAGGGGCCTTTGCTGGTGCTGTTGCATGGTTTTCCTGATCACTGGCTGGGCTGGTGGCAGGTGATGGCAGATCTGTGCGCCGATCACCGCGTGGTCGCCCTGGATTTGCGTGGCTATCACCTGAGCGATGCGCCGCTTGACCCGCAAGCCTATCTGCCAGCCAGACTGGTGGCCGATGTAGCGGCCGTAGTTGAACGTGAAGACGCGGGCAAGGCAACTGTGATAGGGCATGACTGGGGCGGTTTTATTGCCTGGCATGCCGCCATGCAGGCGCAGCCCTGGCTGGAAAGACTGATCGTGCTGAACATGCCGCACCCCTGGGCCATCGCACGCGAATTAAGCAATAACCCGCAACAGCGGGTCGCCAGCGATTATGTGCGCACGTTCCGGCAAGCACAGTCGCATACGCAGTTGCCGATGGCGCGCCTGGGTGCATGGATCAAAGACCCGGCTTTCAAACGTCGCCATGATCAGGCCATGGCGATATCGACGCTGGAAGCCATGCTGCATTATTACCGCACCAACTGGCCGGCAGAACCGTATTTCATGCCGGGCGACATGCCACCCAAAGTTGCTGTGCCCACCTTGTTGATACATGGCCTGGCTGACCCTTATGCCTTGCCTGCCGGTCTGAACGATGTCTGGCAATGGGTGGACAATGAACTGAGCATACAAACCATCCCCGATGCCGGTCATTTTATTCAACACGACAACGCGCAACAGGTAGTGCGCATCGTACGTACATGGCTGCACCAGCAAACGGGCGGCAGCGATCAGCAAACGTCTGTATTTTCAAACAAGGAAATGCATTAAATTTTTTAACTCATTAGGGCTTACGCAAAATTGTCCCAGCAAGGCTATCGCTTTAAGAAACCTCCCTTGCAGGGGAGGTTCGTTACGTCGGCAGACAACATGTTGTCTGAAATCCCGACTACACCGCAGCGACGAAGACAGTACGAATAGTACGGCGAGGAGCTGCAACGCAGCTGGGGCGATTTTGCGTAAGTCCTATTTATAAGGAATCATCATGGAACTCAATAATACTGTCGCCTTTGTCACCGGTGCCAACCGTGGACTGGGCCTGGCCTTTGCCACTGCCTTGCTGGAAGCCGGCGTCAAAAAAGTGTATGCCGCCGCCAGAAACCCGGCGCAGGTCACATTGCCCGGCCTGCACCCCATACAACTGGATGTCACCAATCAGCAGCAAGTGCTGGCAGCGGCACAGGCCTGCGGCGATGTAAACCTGCTCATCAACAATGCAGGTATCGCCCAGCCGTCACCGTTCCTTGCGGCAGACAGCCTGGCAGCCATCCGCGCGCAATTCGACACCAATTTCTATGGCATGCTGGCCATGAGCCAGGCCTTTGCGCCGGTACTGAAAGCCAATGGTGGCGGTGCGCTGGTCAATATGCTGTCAGTGCTAAGCTGGATCAATCTGGCCGGCATCAACGGTTACAGTGCATCCAAGGCCGCCGCCTGGTCACTGACCAATGGCCTGCGTAATGAATTGCGTGAGCAGGGCACACTGGTGGTCGGCGTGCATGCCGCCTTCATCGATACGGGTATGACGCAGCATATTGCCATGCCAAAGTCCACCCCACAGCAGGTGGCAAGCCAGGTAGTGGATGCGATAGTGCAGGGACGGGAAGAAGTATTTGCCGACGACATCACGCGTCAGGTAAAACAGGGTTTGTCACTGGAAGCCGCCCCGTATCTGCGTGAAGGTGGTCGATAAGATCTTGCCTGGTGCAGTGCAGGCTAACAGCGGGTTATGATGTCACTCTTGCCGTTAGACAAAGGGTGTGGCCGTGTCTGGATTGATTCGCAATGTGTTGACGATACTGCTGGCATTGTGCCGCTACCGCTTTGGCGGCCATAGCACCGGTGTGAGTGACAGGCTTGACTGTCATTTTTGGGTAACGCCATGGGATGCAGGCATCCGGATATTGAAAAGTGATGCCTATCTTCAGCTTGCCGAAGCGGCGCAGTTTGATTTTGTTATCAGGACTGGTTTGTTGCGCCCCATGCTGAGCAATGGCACGGCGTTTGTGAATGTGTCGCAACTGATTAGTTTCATGAAGCCGGTGCGTCTTTTTCAGCGGGTGCGGGTAAGCAGCGGCATCCTGTTTTCCGATGATAAATGTGCGTATTTTTCGCATGAAATCTATGTGGGTGATGTGGTGCATGCAGAGGTACTGGTGAAGATGAAATTCAAACGTGGACGTGTCACGGTTGAACCATATGCCTTGTTGCAAACCCGTTTCGGTGAGCGGCCTGCGCAGCTGCTGGCCTGGGATCAGACGTTGCAGGCGATGGCTGCGGTACACCAGGTGCCGTCATAAGCTATTGGATAAGGTCCCAGGCAAGTGCCTGAGACCTTATTTACGACTATTTACGACTATTGCAACTGTTTGCGATGAATGCCTTATCGCACTTCAAAACTCACAACTTCAAAACTTCACTTAGTCCGTGGCCACCAAAGTCACACCACTGATGGCGCTATACGCTTTGACCATGACGTAATACGTACCGGCGGTTGGTGATGTCACGGTAATGCTTTCATTGTTGCTGGTACCGTTAGATCTTTGCAGATATGACGTGGTAGTTGGTGCCGAACCCAGTTTGACATACAGATCAGCATCGCCTGTACCACCGCTGGTTTTAAAGGTTACTGATGACTTGCCGGCAGGTACCGCAAAGGTATATACCGCAGTTGCACCCGATGCCAGGCTGATGCCCGTGACCGGCACACCATTGCTTAGCACATTACCTGACGTGGTCGTCTGGTAACTGGCCACCAGGCTGATGCCGCTGGAAGCGGTATAGCCATTCAGCAGGACATAATACGTGCCTGCTGTTGGTGACGCGATGGTGATGGTTTCCGTGCTGGTGGATCCATCCGATTTTTGCAGATAGGTCGTGGTCGTCGGGGTGGATCCCAGTTGCACGTACAGATCCGCATCGCCTGTACCACCTGTGGTTTTGAATGTCAGGTTGGTGGCGCCAGTCGGTACAGAAAATGTATAGACCAGGTTGCTGCCGGTAGTGACAGACAGGCCCGTGACCGCAACATCCTTGGTCAGGGTGTTAGGTGGTGGTGGCGTTGTGGAACCCATGGCAGACGCAAAGTTTGCCATGTTCAGACTACCGTAACCACTGGCATAATCCCAGCCTGCCTTGGCGGTGTAGCCGCCATTGCTGCCAGACGTGATGTCGTGGAACATGCCCGGTGTGCTGGCCGCTTTTTGGTAAATCGCGGCAGCAGGGAAGGGCAGGCTGTTATTGTTCATCGACTGTACACGTGCCCAAAAACCGGTGAAGATAGGCGCTGCCAGACTGGTACCACCGATCTGCTGGTTGGAACCATTGACTATCACCAGCGCACCACTGGCCGGATCAGCATTGAATGCAATGTCTGGCGTGCCGCGTTTGGTAGAAGAGCCCAAAACGCCTGCACTGGTTTGCCAGCTTGGTGCTGATTCATTCAGGGATGGCCCACCGCCGGCGCCACCGTTTGCACTTTGCTGGCAACTGGCTGCCGTGGTGCAAGCCCATACCGACTCAGACACCCACGTCGTACCCGAAGTATTGAGCAAGGTGCCGCCCACCGAAATCACATACGGTGATACCGATGGATAGCTTTGTGATGTGCCCGGGCCACCACATTCATACGCCCCCGAATCGCCGGACGATACCGAGAATGTCTGCCCCTGTGCCACGGCGGTCTGGAAGATCTGGTCATTGCTGGCCATGACACCCGAGTTGAGCGCATCGTTTTCGCATTCACCCAAAGACACATTGATGACTTTGGCCACGTTGTCGCTGACAGCGCGGTTATAGGCCGCCGTGATGTCGGCATCGTTCAGCGTGTTGGCGGTGTACAGGATCATTTTTTTGATCGTGCCACCCGCTGTTGCCAGGGCATCCTGCGTATCCATATTCCATTCACCGACACCGGCAGTGTCAGTGCTGGCAGCACCGATTGTGACTGTCTGCACATTCACAGTCGGATAACCGGCGCGGCTGGTAAAGGTGTTGAGGTCGGCAATTGTCTGCGTCATGCTGCCCTGGGTGATAATGCCGATGGTGGCATTCACCGCGCTGGGCAGATTGCTGGCGTTATAGATGGTAGAAAACTCGGTAGGATTGTGCCCCGTACTGGCCAGGGTATTGGCGTTAGGCCGGACCAGATGAGTGCGATAGGTATGCAGATTTTGCAGACCATGCACCGCCAGTACCGTATCTGACAGCGCCTGCGGTACCTGTGCGTCGCTCAGGTTGACCTGGACAGAACGCCCCCCTACCGTGTAGGTGTGCAAGTCGGTATTGAAGGCGGTTTTGACCGACGCGGCGGCGCCATCGGCACTCACCAGCGTGCGGTTGTCTGACACGGTAATGTTGACGAAACCGCTGCTTTTCAAATGATCAATCACGGCCTGCACCTGTGCTGCTGTCGGTGCATAGTTCGCCATGAAGTCGGCACTGGAAATCGGTCTGACATTTTTCCCGTTCAGAATACCCGTGGTCAGCGTGTCAAGTGCGGCCTTGTTGCGCAGCTTGAGCGCGACCACCACGTGCGTGGGTGACCCCGCCTGCAAGAGTGTGGCCGCTGATGTCGATGACACGGTCGCAGGTATCCTGGTGGCCTTGGTCGCTGTTGGCGCCCATTGTGCCTGCGCAGTGCCGCACAACATGGCCAAAGCCATTGAGACACCGGATAGTAGTTTGAAATTACTGCTGATACGCATTGCTTTTCTCCTTTTTTTTGATGCGAAGATATGACCGGCACCGTTTTAGCGATGCCGGCCAAGCTCAGGTACCTATCCCCGATATGGTTTGAATCCGGGATGGGTACGTAAGCCAAAGCCGTGTATAAGCACGGCCCTGGCCCTCCCCCAAATTGAGCATCCAGACAAACCAGGCATTTGATCAATGACTGGTCTGCCCTTCCGCTCCGACTGCATGCCAGTCATTGATCAAATGCCTGACATTGCATTTTTTTAGGCAATAGTTGTCCCTCTCGCAGGTGCAGGCGCCTGCAAGAACTATTGGTCCTGCTTAAATCAAAACGACTTCATTGAAGCCTCATTACCCAGCGACAAAAAATAGCTTGAATGCAATATGTCGCTTTGTAACAGAGGCCGATTATTAACATTGTTTAACAATATGTCAAAAACAATAAGCCGTTGCTCTTTGGTAAATATTCTCTATTTTTTACCTTGATTTTTACGAAAAACTGGTTCTTTATAGACAAAAAGGTAAAGTCACATAACTAAAAAGAAATGATTGCGCCCAACAAAGTCGTTGCGAAAGTGCAACAATGCTGGTGGGAATGTTGAATTGGGAGGAAGTTGAAAACGCGATTTAGAGCGTTGAGAAAAGCCGGAGAAAGGTGTAAGAAACAGGCTGGACCCTGGCGTTAAGGCGTGCACAGGGCAGTGATTGGGTGGGATTTTTTTGGGCAATACAGTGACCACGCCATCCAATAGCTTGCCACCATTTATTCTTTTACCCGCAAAGAAAGCAGTTGTGCCTATCCTTGCGGGCAGGCTGCGTGCGCTTATCTATCGCCCGCCCGATACATCCACAAAGCTGCCGGTGATGAAAGACGCGCCATCGCCCAGCAAAAAGACGATGGCTGCTGCCACTTCGTCTGGCGTACCACCGCGTAGCATGGGGACGCCGCTTTTCAGTCTTTCGACCCGGTTGGGTTCACCGCCATCGGCATGCATGGTTGTGGTGATCAGGCCAGGGCGCACGCAGTTGACACGTATGCCTTCGCCAGCCACTTCTACTGACAAACCCGTGGTCAGCGTGTCGATGGCTCCTTTGGTGGTGGCATAATCGATGTATTCATTCGCTGAACCCAGGCGTGCGGCGGCTGACGATACATTGACGATGGCACCACCAGTACCGCCATGCCTGCGAGACATGCGCCTGACAGCTTCACGGCAGCATAAAAAATAGCTGGTCACATTGGTGCTGAGCAGACGATTGATGCGTTCTGCCGTCAAGTCTTCCAGCCGGCATTGCTGCATCAGTATGCCGGCATTATTGACCAATGCGTCGAGCTTGCCCAGTTGCTGGTCCAGTTCGGCAAACAGGCGCACTACGTCTGCTTCTAGCGCCACATCTGCCTGTATGGCAATGGCGGTGCCGCCTTCTGCACGGATGTCTTGTACCACCTGCTGTGCAGCGTCGTGGTTGTGCAGATAGTTGACGCAGACCGCATACCCGGCAGCCGCCAGTTGCTGTGCCGTGGCAGCACCAATACCGCGACTGCCGCCAGTGACCAGCGCGACTTTTTTCATGGTTCGTCCTTTCTCGTTTTATACGTCAGACCGCACATGGCGTATGTTGGCAATATCTCATGCAGAGATCATAACCGGGATGAGAATTTTTCACCGAAGCGGGGTGTATTCCGTAGGGTGCGCCGCGCGCACCATGTGCATAAAACAAAGAGCAATTGCAATTGCCGGAAGGGGGAACGGTGCGCGTGGCGGACCCCACGGGGCAGGATTTTTTCTGCGCGCCTGGTCCTTTTCGTACCCTAAAAAAACAAACGACACCGTGCACAATGCAGGTGTCGTTTTTAATGTTCCTACGCGCGTAACGCATGAGCATGTAATCCGGTTGACAGGGCGGGTGCCGTTTAGAACAACAACACTAAGCTGCATGTACTGTGGTTTTTTGCGTCAACGCAGATGTGTCGGCTGGCGTTTTTGGCTTACGTAGGCTGACTACGCTAAGCAAAATAAAGCAAACCAACCCAAATACGAATAGGAAAATTATCATGAACAAACTGATCACCGCCCTCATCGCTTCCACCGTTCTGATGGGTAGCGCATTTGCACAAACACCAGCCAGCGCGACTGCAAAACCTGCTGCCGCAGCCGCTGCAGCCAGCGTCGCCAAACCTGCCCCGGCAGCCAAAGTAACCGCAGCTTCTGCATCAGCAACTGCATCGACACCAGCAGCGCCAGCAGCAGAAACCAAACCAGCAGCGGACAAAGCAGCGAAGCATGAAAAACATGTCAAGCACGCTAAAAAAGAAGTGAAAAAAGATGAAGCAAAACCAGCATCTGCTTCTGCACCAGCCGCTTCGAAATAAATCGTCACAAGCAATAAACAGTTACCCCGGCAGCAAATGCTGCCGGTAAAAAAAGTAAATTAAATCGCTCACATAATTGAAGGAATAAACATGAACAAGCTCATTACCGCCCTGATCGCTTCTACCGTTCTGATGGGTAGTGCATTTGCACAGACACCAGCCAGCGCATCTGCCAGCGCGACTGCAAAACCTGCTTCCGCAACCGCTGCTGCCAGCGTCGCCAAATCTGCCCCGGCAGCCAAAGTGACTGCAGCTTCTGCATCAGCAACTGCATCGACACCAGCAACGCCAGCAGCAGAAACCAAACCAGCAGCGGAAAAAACAGCGAAGCATGAAAAACATGTCAAGCACGCTAAAAAAGAAGTGAAAAAAGATGAAGCAAAACCAGCATCTGCTTCTGCACCAGCCGCTTCGAAATAAATCGTCACCAGCAATAAACAGTTACCCCCGGCAACACATGCTGCCGGTAAAAAAAGTAAATTAAATCGCTCACATAATTGAAGGAATAAACATGAACAAGCTCATTACCGCCCTGATCGCTTCTACCGTTCTGATGGGTAGCGCATTTGCACAAACACCTGCAACGGCAACCGCAGCCGCAGCCGCCAAAGTGACTACGCCTGCCGTTGTTGCGACAACAGCCATTGCGCCAGCAACCACCACTGCTCCAACGAAAGCGGTAACGACAACTGCCATGGCATCTACCGGTACGGCCGGCGCTGCGACAGCCGCTGCCCCTGCTACACCAGAAGTCAAGACAGTGGCGACAGACAAGGCAGTGGTTCCGCATGAAAAACATGCCAAACATGCAGTTCATGAAAAACTGGCCAAGAGCAAGACCGATGTCAAAACAGAAGTGAAGGCCGAAGCCAAGCCCGAAGTCAAAACTGACGTCAAAACTGATGTCAAAACTGATGTCAAAGCCGACGTGAAAGCCGAAGTTAAAACTGATACCAAAGTAGCAGCCGTAAGCACCACAGCCAAGGCCGTGACACCAGCAGCAAAATAAGTCTTGCGACGCATAAGCGCGAGATTAATTTGGCAAGTTGAGTGCTGCAAGATGTGTTTAAGAAACGACGCGCAATCATTAGCGATTGCGCGTCGTTTTTCCTTATCGGGACATATTTCTTGATAGAATGCCAGCGCACCCTGGCGGGACGTTCTGTTTGTACCATGCGACACCACGTCAGATGTGTTCGTATTCATGGCATATGTTTCCCCATCTTTCGGAGTGAGTGTAATGGCTTTGCGTTCTGTAAAAGCGGCGATTCTGTTTTTTGCATCCGGCTTTGTGCTACATGCATCAGCCATAACACAGCCTGATGCAGAACAATTGCAAGCTTATTTGCATAAGCAGGTGGATACTGAAAACAGTTATTTCATTGTGCCGATACTGCCTACTGAAAACTCCAACAGACTGGCGCACAGGATGCTGGACAACCTGTGGAAGGATGCGGCATATCGCGACAACATGCGCAACTGGCTGACCAAAAATCAGGCCAGCGTGATGGAAGATTTGCTGGGCGAATGGCAAAAGCATTACCACACCGCTTTCACAGAAAGCCTGGACCTGCTTGACGATGACACCATCAAACTGCTATGGCGACTGCACCGGACCAATGCCATGGCTACCATGGACCGCCAACTGTGCCGTACGCGAACAGAGGCGCAGGTTGCCGACATCATCAGGGGCGAGGCGGACAAGCTCATCGCCGCACAGGAAGACAAACTGGCCGTGGCATTGCCCAGGGCACTGACACGCGAATTTGCGCGCCAGAATTCTCCACGTGCAGGTGAAAGACCCGATTCCAATTTTATCGCCAAGGTGGCCATCAAGACCTTCGGCGCTGTCGCCAAGGAATGGCCGGAAGAAGATAAAAAGCGTATCGAAGGCCGCTTTTCTTATGGCGATAATTCAGGCACCCCACAAGAACTGTGCGAGGCTATCTGGGTAACCAGCAATGCCATCTACGACAGTAAAATCGAAAAATCAGACGCAATGCTGTCTGCCAATATACTCAGACTGAGCGTCGTCAAATCAGCTTACAAAAAAACACTCGCGCAAGCGGATGCCCCCGGTGGTGCGAGACAACCCGCAGTGCAGGGTTTTACGCCAGGCAAGGCACTTATTTACTACCCAAAAATATTCGACAACAAGAACCTGAACGGCTCAAGCACCTACAAGATAGCAATTGATGACAAAGGCAAAGTCACCCAGGTGACCCAGATTGCCGGCAGCATCAAACCACCGTCACTCACCAGTGTGGATGGCACGGTTTTTTCAACCGAGGCCATGTTGCTGCGCATTGTTGAACATTATTTCCGCAGTGGTTCTTTCGTGCCCAAGGTGGTTGACGGCAAGCCTGCTGCTTATGCCATCAGTCTGGGATTTACCTGGAGCTGGGATTAACATGTGTTGTGGCTGACAGTATAAAAAAACGACGCCGCGCAGTAAGCGGGCGTCGTTTCTTTATGTCAGGGTGATGTCGTCTGAACTAAATCAGCCTTTGCTTCTTGCTTCTATCACTTCCCATTTTTCCAGTGCTTCCAGCAATTGCTCGTCAATCTCAGCATGGCGTGCATTCAATTGATTAGCCTGGTCCGGGCCGTTTTTATACAGATTGGCATCGGCCAGTTTTTCAGTAATCGATGCCTGCTCGGCTTCCAGTGCAGCAATCAATTTGGGTAATTCTTCCAGTTCGCGCTGTTCTTTGTAGCTGAGTTTTTTCGGCTTGGCGGCTGCCGGTGCACTCATGCTTGATACGGCTGCCACGGCTGGTTTTTGTTCTGACTTGCTGACTTTGACCGCTGGCACCGTGCTGCGATAGCGTTCCCAATCGGTATAGCCACCAATAAATTCGCGCCACTGGCCTTCGCCTTCAGCAACGATAACCTGCGTCACCACATTGTCGAGGAAGGTACGGTCATGGCTGACCAGGAAGACGGTGCCAGTATATTCTTCCAGCAATTCTTCCAGCAATTCCAGCGTATCGATGTCCAGATCATTGGTCGGTTCATCCAGCACCAGCACGTTAGCCGGTTTGGCAAACAGGCGTGCCAGCAACAGACGATTACGTTCACCACCAGACAGCGATTTAACCGGGGAGCGTGCACGTTCAGGCGCAAACAAAAAGTCGCCCAGGTAAGACATCACATGCTTGCGCTGGCCATTCACTTCTACCCAGTCACTACCTGGCGCAATGGTGTCTGCCAGGCTGGCTTCTTCGTTCAGTTGCGCACGCATCTGGTCAAAGTAAGCGATCTGCAATTTGCTGCCTTGCTTGATGGTGCCGCTGTCCGGCTCATCTTGCCCCAAAATCAGTTTGAGCAGGGTGGTTTTACCGGCACCGTTCTGACCGATCAGGCCGACCTTGTCACCACGTAAAATAATGCTTGAGAAATCATCGATAATGATCTTCTCGCCAAAGCGCTTGCTGACGTTTTCCAGTTCTGCCACGATCTTGCCTGAGCGTTCGCCAGAGCCTACATCCAGCTTGACCTGGCCTTGCTGTTCACGACGGGCGCTGCGTTGCAGACGCAACTGTTCCAGGCGCTTGACACGGCCTTCATCGCGCACACGACGGGCTTTGACGCCTTTGCGTATCCAGATTTCTTCCTGCGCCAGAAACTTGTCGAACTTGGCGTTTTCTACTTCTTCATTTTCCAGCAAATCTGCCTTGCGCGTCTGGTAAGTCGTAAAGTTGCCAGGGAAAGAAGTCAGCTTGCCACGATCGAGTTCAATGATGCGGGTGGCAACGTTATCCAAAAAGCTGCGGTCATGGGTGATGAACAGCACGCTGCCTTTAAAGTCTTTCAGCAAACCCTCCAGCCATTGTATGGATGAAAAATCCAGATGGTTGGTTGGTTCATCCAGCAGCAAGACATCAGGCGCACTGACCAGCGCACAGGCCAGCGCCACACGCTTTTTCATACCGCCCGACAGCGTACCCATGATGGCGTCTTTGGACAGGTTCAGCTTGTCCAGCGTGGTTTCGACCTTGTTACCCAGACTCCAGGCATCAGCCGCATCCAGTTGTACCTGGATGTCATGCATGCGTTCCATCAGGGCATCATCATTGTCGCCGCCAAACTGGCCAGTCAGCGCCTCATATTCCTGCAACAGGGCAGGCAACTCACCCAGGCCAGACGCCACCGCATCAAACACGCTAAGGGTCTGGTCGAACTGCGGTTCTTGCTCAACATACGCAATCTTGATGCCTTGCTGCATCACCAGCAGCCCATCATCAATTTTGGATGTGCGGGCAATAATTTTCAGCAACGATGATTTGCCGGTGCCATTACGCCCGATCAGACCAACACGCTCGCCTGCCTCTATGGAAAACTCTGCATGATCAAGCAGAGCAACGTGACCGAATGCCAATTGGGCATCGCTTAATGAGATAACTGCCATAAAACCCTGTGGAACCGGCATCAGAAAGATGCGCGGACATAATTAGAGAAAAGCAGTATTGTACGCTAGGGCGGCACTTAAACTCACCTGCTTAATTGATTGTTGCGCCCGGCTCAGGTAAGATGGCGGGCTGATTGAGAAATGCACAAGCATTTCTCACCGTGTCTCGCCGTAGTTCAATGGATAGAACGTATGCCTCCTAAGCGTAAGATACAGGTTCGATTCCTGTCGGCGGGACCAGGGCACTAAATCCCATATCCTAAAAAAATCAACATAATCCGAATGAAATCAAAGGGTTAGCGTTGAATATTCAAGAATATCAAAACTACAAAAAAATTGTTTTCTGTTAGCCTTTACGAAAAATTTACGAACATGGCTAGCTTCAAAAAGGCAGTGAACGCTTGGCGCGTCCAAATTGCTACCAAAGGTGGACTTTCGTGGAAAAGCTGGCACTTAACAGCGTCATTCGATCCGTCACCAAACGCAGAAAACTGTTTCCCAATGTTGCCTCTGCTATGAAGACGGTGTGCCTGGCGATACAGCGGGCAGCAAAGAAATGGACCATGCCGACACAACACTGGTGACAGGCGCTCAACCGCTTTGATATAGAATTTGGTGAGTGTATCAACGCTCACCAATAGTTCCGAGAGAACTTACATAGATATTTTTACAGGCTGCAATTTACCGATCCTATCTTTAGTTTAGTGATTTCAAATCCCCCCCCTGCTTTTTATTTTAGTTTTGGAAATATTTTGTTTCTTGCCGCGATTTGCCTGTCGAAGTAGATCTTCCTTTTGCGGCCATCCCGCTTGCGTAAGCACCTCCGTAATCTGCGGGTTGCCTGACGAAATTAACATCGCAAGCTCCTTTTCCTGCACGGCATTCTGGTTAATACTAACCGCGCGGGCCAATAGCGCGAATTGGAGCAGCGGGTTCGATAGAACTGAGGAGGCGTCAATTATGTCTTTCATAGGTGATTCCTCGCCACTTCCGTATCCACCGCGGAACCAAACCCAGATATCAAAAAGTATAAGCCATGCTGCTGCTTCGACGTCAGAAGAGTTGAGAGTAGTCCCTTTGAGGCGAGAAACTAGCTGGCTCCACTCAGAACGATCAAAATATCTCTTCAACGCGTTAGGCAATGATGTTGATAATGTTGCACGAAGAGCTTCACGCCAATGCCCTATTGGATCGAGAGGAGTGTAACTTTGCAAAGAGTCAACAAAATAATTAGAAAACAAAGTTGAAGAACGGAGCATAGGCCAAAATGCTTCCGAAGCCGAATCGATTTTTTGCAAAAGTGTCTTACGAATTAATTGTAATTCGGAGAACTGCTCTTGAGGCCGATGCGAATTATTAAGATTGATTAACGACTTATTTATCCCCAATTGAGTGCTTCGCCGAGCTAATTCACTGTACACGATCCTACCTTGCTCTTGACGCGAGGTCTTACTTTGCTTTGATGTTGAGTTAGCGTCAATCCACGATAAGAATATCCCAAAAAACGAATCGCTCTGACGTTTTTCTTGACCACTAGACTCTTGAGTAAGTGCGTTAAACATCGCCTTTTTTATCATAGGATGCAAGTCGACTACAGATGCCGCTAATAAGGCCAGATTTAACCCATGATCATGGTGAGGTCCGTATGCCGGCACGCTCAACAACATAATTTCACGTGCAAGCAAATGCCGACTAGCATCTTCATTATTTAACAAAATAGAAGCACACATTCCAAGTGCTGCCGCACCATTAGTATCTGTTCTGTGTAGAGCCCACATGGAATGTACGATATTAAACTCTTCTATGGATGGTCCACTCATAGGGTTACCTGAACAAAAAATTAGCGAATTCAGTACATTTGACAGCGGCTCTGGCCATTCACCTGAAACCAAATCGGCTTGTTCCGGCGTCAACGATGGCAATCCGACAGTCGGCCGGATAAGGCTCAGAATAAGTCGATTTTTCGAGGACAAATCGTAGAAAAAGTCATTAAAAATACGAAGCGATAAATCGAAATTCGCCGAGTCCTTTGCCACCCAATTAAGTAAGGCACTTTCAATAATGCGAATGTCTTCGCTTTCCGTAAGCGAGATTAGCCGTTTGACCGTTTTTCGAATAATATCTGTAGCGCGATCCTCTGCGGGTTCAATAGCATCACGGAGTAGTCCAATCAGAAGTAGAATCGTATCGCGGTCTTCCACTAAAGTGTCTTTTTCCAAAAGTTTATCGATAAAGAACTTTTGACCGACGGTAGATTTTAGGCTGGCAACAAGTAGTCGAACTACTTCTCTCCACCTGGGATTCTGCAAGTCCCCGCCCAATTCGTCCCATATTGTCTGAGCGCCGCCTATTTCACCAAACGCAGCAAGGTATGTCGCACTTAAATATTCTTGAAAGGTGAGATGGATAAAACTGTATAGTCCATCACCAGCTTCAATTAACAGTCCAGCAGAATTATTAATAAACTCTAAAAAAATCTCCGCTTGGTCTTCAGCAGGAGGATCTGATTCTTTGATTTTTTCATTTTCGGCAATATAGCTCTTGATAAAAGAAATTAATTCGTTTCTTTGAACAACAGCGCGTCCCTCATTGCCTAGACTTTTCTTGTGCATCCAATACGCGATAGCTTCAATCCGCAGTCGATTTCGCCGTTCAACTCGCCCTTTGACAATTTCCTCATCATGCCGCTTAGCCTTGTACCACGTGTTTAGCAATGTTTCGGTACACTTTTGATAAAGTACCACCCGTTGATCTGGAAGTACTGCGTCGATCCGATGCACGAGCGCCACAATAGTTAGCAGCAAGGGATTACTGGCGAGGGCGCGAATGGAATCATTGTCAGGATGACTAATCACGCGGATCAAATCATCGGAGTTTCGAACCCTTTCACTTCGATCATCAATTCGCACTGAATACCAATCGGATATGAAGTTCTTAATTTCGGAAATACGAAGCTTCGCAACTCGGCAGTGTTCATATGTCTCATCGAAGCGAATTTCGGCCTCGTAGCCGATGAGACGCGACGTGATAATTACAGTATTTTCTGGATAATTCGTAGTAAACGATTCGACTCTCTGACGAATTGTTGATTTAAAACCTACTCCAGGCAACTCATCAAGGCCATCGAACAATACAATTGCCTGTCCGCTCTCGATGTAGAAATCGTAGAATCCCCGATCTAACGATGGCATATTAAAATCCGCCTTCGCCACCTCCAAAATATAATCTTGGAGCGAGAGATTTTTTCTCTGTTTTAACTCATCCGCGTATCGACGCAGTGTTATTACGATTGTCAGGCGATTGTCCTCGGAAAATGCGCAGCGTGATTGCAACGCTTTACTTGTACCTACCAATGCCAAAAAAGCTAACAAAGTGGACTTCCCTGATCCAGGGTCACCCAATATCACCGTTTTTGCCCCAGCGGATAGAAATTTTGTAGGATTTAATCTGGGTGTTTCATCAACTTCAAGCCCAGAGCGCTCTGGCACGACCGATAAGGGAATATAGATATCCTCCAGGGAAATTCTTCGTGAAGTTTCTTCTTTGTAAACGGACATTCCGACAAATTCAATCCTTCCATATTTGCACCGCATGTTTTCATCATATTGACTCCTTAGTTCCTGGATGCTTTTTCTACGAATATCCCCGGAAGGAACCAGTGATGGGTAATAGAATAGGCACAAAGAAGGAGTTTCAAGAAACATTGCCTGAAGTTTGCTATGTCCTATATGCTCAATTTCTACTTTGTCTCTATAGGCATCACGCAAATCGGCGAACCATTCCACATCTCCGCCGCCCTCGCGACGCCCAGAATTTTTCAAGTCGTCGGGTGTTACAAGGACCCACTTCGTCAATCGCAGCCGCTTTGAACGAGTTAATGCATTGTCAAGCGAAGCTCGAATTTGTTTTCGGTGCCCGTCACTTAACGGAGATGGGAAAAATTTATACTGATATCCTGTAGCGTCCTTTGACTTTGCCTTCCTTGAATAGCCATCAAGACCCTCATAATCGCCTGATGCGTCATCAAATAGATCGAATTCTAGTCCATGTCTTTTAGCGTCCTTGAAAAGGAGTAGCCCGACCACACGTCCGAATTCTTTACCTCCTTCAGTACCGGCAGCAAGAATTTGACTAAGTGGTGGGACTGCGGGAAGTCGGTCGGCAACTATTGTCATAGGGCATTTATTTTGAAATAAGATGTTTTTAGGATAGCAGAGGACATTGTAATTTAGCAAATAATTCGGATTTCTATGTTGCTCCACTTAATGCAGAACCGCGCCTCTTTAGTTTAATCTCGTTGCGTAGATCCACAACAAATGGGCGGAAGTGGTCTAGCCTTCGCTACATCCTCTGCTTCAACTAGATTGTAGACTTTCACGACCATGTCGATCAGCGCAAATCGCACTGTGCTGGCTGCAAGCAATATTTAAAAATTTGCAAACTGGGCGCGTGGCAAAGCGCAAAATGGAGAGATCACAAGCATTAGTGCAAAGTTTTCTACATTGCAAATTTCCATGTTAAATTCATATTTTTCCATGATCGACACTTCAGGTATCAACCCACACCATGACTACCGCTCTGCTTATTATTGATGTCCAGCAGGCCCTGTGTTACGGCGACTATGCGGCCTTTGAATCAACGCAGGTGATTGAGTGCACCTACGCAGGCTGCTACAGAGACAACTCGCCTTGTAGGATTTGCCTGACGTAGTTTTAAGAGAACGGCTAATTTACTCCCCACTGGCCGATTGTTATTCTTCATCTAATCGAGATCGGTTTCAAATAATCTGCCAACGCTGCTCACTTTTTTGGAGACTGCCATGTCTGCGTCATTTCTGGAAATTTCCCGTCAATCTGGATTGTCCAGACAAGTTGCCCGGCTTTTCAAGACGGCAGCAGGTGGGACGCTATTGATGGCGGTGGCTAATACCGCCATGGCGGCAGAGATGTCTCCTGCGCTTGATCGCATGAGTATCTCTATTGGTGCGCTGAATGTGGATTCCAATGTGCAACTGGGTGTCAACACATCCGCCGGACGGGCGGATACACCAGACTACAATGCGGATCGTTATACGATTCCCAGAATCAGGGCAGATTTTCTGCTTGGTCATAGCCAGGGGATATCCCTTGATTATTATCGTTACGACAGATCCTATTCATCAAACCTGATTGGTAACACCACTGTGAATGGGCAGGCAGTGTCCGGCACGGCCAATCTGGCTGCCAAGCTGCGGCTGGAGCTGGGGCAGGCCGCCTACAAGTGGTGGATAGGCAGCGGTGACGATGTGTTTGGGCTTGGCCTGGGTGCAGCATTTTATCGGGCATCAATAGATGGCACGGTTTCCGGTACGGTTTCGGCCGCTATTCCGGGTGCGGCTGGCAGTATGTCGGCGAGCGAGTCAAATTCTGTCAGCCGTAGTACTGTCGCACCCTTGCTTGAACTGGGGTGGCGCCATGCGTTTTCACCATCAACACGTTTCTTTGTAGAAGCGTCGGGCATTAAAAAGAACGGTGGAAACATTAACGGCCACATTTATACCGGCACGGTTGGCGCCGAATGGTTTCCTTTGGAAAATGTGGGTCTGGTGGTGGATTATGGCGTATCGAAAATCAGTCTGGAACGCGAAACCAGCAATGGTATTGCCCGACTGAGTACGCGCTTGCAGGGGCCATCGGCGTATGTGAAAGTGCGCTTCTGATTTTCAGGGCGATTTCTGGTCGTTATTTCTTGTTCCTGCGTCCTTATTCATGATATGGCGTAGCAATTGGCATCACACGATGCCGACTGGTGTGCGGACTATCAAAACGGACTGCACGTCGCTGTATCACATACCGCTTAAATTAGCGCCTCAACTATGGATTTGTCAGGTTTTGGACTGTTTTGGACCAGGTTTATCTTCAGGCTCAAATGCTTACCGGTGTCAAGGCTGTAGATAGCATGGAAGCAAGGTGATTTATAAGGCTGTTAAAAATCTGCTCCCATCTTGGCGGCCGAGGACTCGGCTTCGGCCTTATAACTGCCAATTAATTTGCTGCGTTGCGCCGCCATTTTCATGTTAAATTAATATTTTTCCATGAATGCCACTTCAGGCACCAACGCTCACCATGACTACCGCTCTACTTATCATTGATGTCCAGCAGGCCCTGTGTTACGGCGACTATGCGGCCTTTGAATCAACGCAGGTGATAGAACGCATTAATGCTGTCAGCAGCAAGGCTCGCCAGGCTGGGGCACCGGTCGTGCTGATCCAGCATGAAGAGGACGAGGGGCCGCTGGTATACGGCACGGATGGCTGGAAGCTTGCCGCCGGGCTGGATGTCCAGCCCACTGACATCTTCGTGCGCAAGAAGGCGACGGATTCGTTTCACAATACAAATCTGCAAGACATCCTGCAAGCGCATGGGGTGACAGATCTGGTGATCTGTGGATTGCAGAGTGAGTTTTGCGTGGACACGACCACGCGCAGGGCACTTGCGCTTGGATATCCCGTGACGCTTGTTTCGGATGCCCATTCAACCATGGACAATAGCGTGTTGTCGGCTGCACAGATTACTGCCCACCACAATGAGACGCTGTCGAATATCTCCAGCTTTGGCTCTCGCGTGGTTGCAGTTCCATCGGGCGATGTGAAGATTGAAGGGTGAAGCTTCCGGTTCCAGTTGATGTACTTGCGGCCTGTTTAGATTCGCATTTCTCGATGACAAGTAGATTGACGATGCCACTTTTGAGACTTTAGTCAAACTGGACCTTGGAAGTGTTTAATATTTTGGTGGCCCGCGCCTGATCAGTTCGACCAAATTTGGATTTGATTTTTCAATGTTCATTTGGTCGGTTTGCAAAATAGCAGGCAATTTTTTGCAAATCGTATTAATTGTGGCTTTGTCCTTCCCCAGCAATTGTTTGCGCACACGTTCCTTGCCCTGATCCATCTCGTTCTGCACTTGCGGCCACGTTCCTGCGGCAGCTTTGGCACTTCTTGGGTCCAGGTGAGACCAATATTCAGGAAGTCCATTGTATTGAACGTTCATTTCATCAATGAATGCCTTATATTTTTGATGCCAATTATTCAGAGCAATTTGATTGTCATCCTTTGTTTCTGGAAAACTTTCCGTGCAGAGCTCAACAATCCAGTCACTCGATTTAGTTTTAAAAATAATAGCACCAAGATCATGAAAATAATCCCCTGATGACGCTGGCGTATTTTGGGCATTAACTTGAATGCTCAGACAACAACAGGCAGATATAAGAATCAAATTCTTTTTATACAAAGTGGCTCTCCAACGGTGTAGGCGCAAGGCAGGGGCAGATTTAGCAATTATATAGTTCCAAGCTTGCGGGCGATTTCGTTCATCGTCAACGCTATGGAGCATGTCCAAGGTATCAGATAGATCATAAAATCCCGGTCAAATGTGATGGAGTTGATCTACCATTGAACATAAAGAAAAAATCTAAAAGAGAATCAAGCTAAATCAACAGAAAATATACATGAGCCGTCAAGAGGCAGTGTTATATTTTTAATCAGGATGATGTTAAGGTGGTTTTTCTTGTAAATCGGTTTTAGGTAATGCAGAGTAGTAAATAAGAAAGCGAAAAAGCGAAAATTTACTTAAGGGACGATCGCTATCAATCCAATTTGTTAGCCCAAGAAGCATGTTGCAAGTAATGGCTATTTGCTGTTGAATTAAATAACAAAAAAACACAAGGAAAAGTGCAATGCAGGGCAAGATACTTGAGTATAGAGAAGCTTTCCAAACTGGACTCATCCGGAGTGTGGATGGCGACAGATACCATTTTAATGGTGACGACTGCAAGTCATTGATTAAGCCACGTACAGGGGCCGAAGTGGATTTTGAAACAAGCGGCGATAAAGCGATTGAAATTTATGTATTGACGAAAGATATTACGCAAGAGGTCAAAAATGTAACTTCATTAGCAGTGCAAGCTACATCATCCACATATAAAGCAATAATTGGTGTAATTAAAAAAACAATTCCTTGGCTTATAGGGGTTATCGTTGTCTGGAGTATTGGCTACTACTATACCCAAGTCGTAGTACCTGAGACAAGGCGTGAGAACGAACAAAGAGAAGCGCAAATAGCAAAAGAATTGCGAGATCGTGTTAACACGCAACTTGATGGCATGTTAAAAGAAGCGATGACGATTTGTGAAGCCAAGGATTATGAAAACGCCATTTTAAAATTTGAAGAAATTATCAAATTAGATTGTACTGGTTATAGTTCATGCACACCGCACGGGGCGCAGAAGATGGCGAGTTGCTATATTCAAATGAATAAACCACTCAAAGCATTGAGCTTGCTCAATAATCCTGATGTTCACAATGATGAACTGTCTGAGTTGAACATTCCGGTTCAAAATAGGGCATCACTTTATGTGACCACTGCAATTGCGTATAGCAGGCTTAAGGAAAAAGAAATCGCGTATTTCTATGCAATGAGGGCCTGTAAGTATGGGGATTGTTCCCTCGTAGAAAAGTAATTCATTACTGAATGCATGCCGAATTTAGTGGAAGTCGAGCACAAGGTAGGGGCAGGTTTAGCAATTATATAGTTCCAGGCTTGCGGGCGATTACACCCTGCCAGTCGCCACACATACTATTTAAGGTGTTAATGTCTGCTTTTATTTGATTTGAGTTCTGCATAAGCTGCAATGTAAATCTACACGGAAGTTGGCTATACCGCAGGCAAACCCGACGATGGCAAATATTCAGTGTAGTTCAGTGTAGCTGTCAATCGTCGCTTTCTTCGTCATTGCTGTGACGATTGCAATTGAATAATTTACCGGGGACGCAATGTATTTTTGGAAAATCGATCTGTTGAAGGCGCAACTGATAGCCAAAGGGCTGACTGAAAATCAGACGTATTTATACACGCTGGCATATATCGTTTTCACTACCTTCATGGTGGAGCTGATGCGTTATAGCCCTGATACAGTATTTAATGAATGGACGCATTTTTCGTCGACGATGAATGTTCTTATTCCTGTTGCGGGGACGATGATGGCGTTTCGTGCCAATGGCGGTGCGTCGGGTGTTCAATTTTTGCCGCGTTACTTGAGTATTTCTATGGTGGCGTCGCTACGTTTTATGGTTTTGGTGATCATACCGTTGATTATGACGATAGCGACCTTAAATCCTGAAAGCGCGTTGTCGGGGTCGCCGTTTGATCTACTGTTTTCTGCTTGCGATGCCTTGTTGTTCTTCTTTATCGTCAAGCATATGCGTGAGGTGGCGACTGCACGGCCAGGTGCGGACAGTCGCTGAAGCCTGAAGAGGCATGGCAACGCTGTATTGTTGTAGCCCCTTGCTACATTCGCGTAGTTTTTTCTACGTCTTTTACATCACTGACAGAACGATAAAGTCTATTCAAAGAGGGCCGCAAAATTTTTCTATGGCGCCTTGGCCTGATTACCTAGTTGCGCTTTGGCATCCGTCAGATTGGCAAGCAATGTTTTTGTGGATGGATGTTCCGGGCCGTAATTGACGTTGGAATTGAGTGCGTTATAGGCCAGTTCAAAATAGGAGATGGCTTTGGCGTATTCTCCCAGTGCTGTCCATGCCGACCCCAGGTTATTGCGATCTATCGCTACGTTCGGGTGTGTGCTTCCAAAGACGTTGAGGTCACTTGCCAGGGTGAGTTCAAAGAGGTCGATGGCCTTGCGGTATTCGCCTGATGCTTGCCATGCTGCCCCGAGGTTGTTGCGTTTTATTGCTACGTCGGGGTGCGCTTCACCATAGGTTTTGATGTCACTGGCCAGGGCCAGTTCATAATAGGTGATGGCTTTGCTGTATTCATTCAATGCTTTCCAGGCACCGGCCAGATTACTGCGGTCTGTTGCCACGTTCGGGTGGGCTTCTCCAAAGGTTTTCAGATCACTGGCCAGGGCCAGTTCAAAGAGGTCAATGGCCTTGCGGTATTCACCTAATGCAGACCATGCCGTACCCAGGTTATTACGCCTTATCGCGACATCAGGGTGCGCTTCGCCATAGGTGGCAAGGTCGCTGGCCAGGGCTTGTTCAAACAGGGCAATGGCCTTGCGGTATTCGCCCAAAGAGTTCCATGCTGCGCCTAAATTATTGCGTTCTGTCGCCAACACCGGGTGGTCGTCGCCATAGGTCACGATGTCACTGGCCAGGGCCAGTTCATAGTAGGTGATTGCCATGCGATATTCACTTAATGCATCCCACACCAGGCCCAGGTTGTTGTGCTTGATCGCTACGCTTGGGTGGATTTTTCCATAGATCTTGATGTCGCTGGCCAGGGCCAGTTCAAAAAAACTGATCGCATGGTAGTGCTCTCCCAGGGCTTCCCACACCAGAGCCAGGTTGTTGCGGTCTGTCGCCACGTTCGGGTGGTCATCGCCATAGGTTTGGATGTCGCTGGCCAGGGCCAGTTCATAGTAGGTGATGGCCTTGCGATATTCCCCTAATGAGTACCAGGCACCGCCGAGGTTATTGCGGTCTATCGCTACATCCGGGTGCGTTTCGCCATAGGTTTTGATGTCGCTGGCCAGTGCTTGTTCATAGTAGGTGATGGATTTGCGATATTCGCCCAGCATGTAGCATGCTGTTCCCAGGTTGTTGTGATCTCTGGCGACGTCGGGGTGGGTTTCGCCATAGGTTTTCAGGTCAACGGCAAGGGCCTGTTCGTGTAATTTTTTTGCGTCTGAATAATCACCCAGGGTATGGGCATTGTTGCCGGCGGCTGAAAGATACAAGGCATTGCCAGGGTCCAGATAAATCGCTTTTTTGTAGTTGGTGTCGGCGTCGAGGTATTCCAGGTCATGGCGTTGCAACTCAGCCAGTTGGTAGGCTGTCTCAGCGGCGGTGTCGTCGTCTTGCTCTTGTTTTTGCTTTAATAATTCTTTTGCTTTGGGAAGATCAAAGCGTTTGCGTGCTGCCTGAATTTGTTTGGTGAGCGTGTTTTTTTCATCGAGAAAGGCGATGCGTTTATTCAGTTTTTCTAATTCCTGCACCAGGTTTTTTGCGTATTCCCAGCCTTTGACTAATTTTTCCTGATCGGATACATGGCGTTTTTCTTGCGTATTGATGGTGTCGAGATTTTTTTGGATTTGTGCTTCCAGATTCTTGACCTTGATGTCGTAGTCGTTGATCTTTAATTCGTCCTGGGGGTCACCAAAGACGCTGACAATACCATTATTGACGGCAATCTGAAGAGTGCCGCCGACCACATTGATGGTGCCTATGTTGGTTGCCACCTGGATGCAATCGTCACTCTGGCAGCTTTGTTCAATTGCCTGCGCATTCGCAGAAAAGAGCAGGAAAAAGCACAGTAGTGCAAATACTTTCATGGTTATTTGTTGGCCGCCGGCTGGCTGGCTGCTGATGAACCATCCGTTGCCTGCCCCTTAGTTGCCTGAGCCGTAGTTGCCTGACTCTCAGTCGCCTGACTTGCAGCAGGCTGGCTTGCAGATGCGCGATTGATATTCAGCGTGCCCTGGTTAACCCCAATCTGGGTTCCATTGTTGCCGCTGTTGGTTTGAATGACAGGCAGATCTTTTTGTGTGCCAGGGGCCGCAGGCGTCACCAAAAAGACGGTGGCAAACACGGCCAAAGCACCACCAGCGCGTAATTTGAATTTATCGATACCACCTTCCACATAAAGAAACCCGGCCAATATGCCACCGACACCTGCAGCAGCCAGGGCCAGCACGATCTTGAAGGTGTCATATTGCGTGGGTGTGGGGTTGGGTATGAACACGTTCAGCACCAACAGGGTGATCACGAATGCGACACCAAAGATAAATCCGGCGACTTTTTCCCACGGCATTGGTTTTACTTTACGCGTCATGTTTTTGCTCAAGAGTAATGTTGGTGTTGTTGATAGGGGAGGCAATGTTGACAAAAACAGGCCCCGATCATAGTGTATTGTATTTAAATTATGCCATTGTTGTAATGGCGCTGGTGGCAATAGAATAACTATATTTTTATACAGTGTTGTAATGTGGGTTTTACTGTTGGGGATTTCAGACTATCCGTCTCAACACGGGCGCAAGTGTGTTGTCTGGATGTGCGGGACGTGTGGATATTGGGGATGGCAACCCGGAAAATTGTCTTTCTGGCCCTGCTCGGTTATGCTGCCAGCAGTAAAAACTGTAGAACGCAGTGCATCCATGTAAGCGGGACGCATTTCTTCTCGATTTAGCGGAAATTTGCCGATGATAGAATATTCTTTGGGTACCTTGCCGTTTCGCGACGGTGTTGTTTTTCTGTTTCCCAATCACCTGTGCTGCAATTGCGGCAAGACCACCGACCTGACGACCATAGCGCAAGATACCAGGCGCACCACCTACATGGTCGGAGCAGGGACTGAGATCACGTTCAAGCTGCCTTTGCCTTTCTGCAAGGATTGCGCACCGACGGCAACCCGCCGCCCGAAAAGCCTTTTGAACTGGTCGCTGATATTTATTGGTACGTTTGCGGCATCGGCATTGGCGCTGATCATCATTGGCGACATGGTCTTGAACAGCGCACTGATCGCTCGTTACCTGGTGCCGTTTGCTTTGGCCCTGGCGGCCCTGGCCTGTGCCGGCATGGTGGCGCTGACGCGGCCCAAAGGCAAGCAGACCAGTTATTTCCAGCCTGTGCGCATACCGCGTCTGAAGCAGGAGTTTGTCTCTGGCGCGGTGACTGCCATAGGGTTTTCTTTTAGCAACCTGGCTTATGCCAAGGCCTTTGCCCTGGTCAACCGTGAATCGATTGCAAAAAAACTGGTGACGCTGGAAGCTGTTTAAGACTTCATCATAAGACTTCATCAGCATCGCAACATTCGTGCAGGCATGTTGCACATATGCTTACTTCTGTTGGATAGCTGTTCAACTGATGTTGAACAGCGACTGAACTGATGTCCTGCTAAAAAGCGACAGGTGTTTTACAACCGCCTGATTTTGTTGCAGCAGATTAGGGTGGTGTACCAACATCAATGCAAGCAGCGGGCAACAGATGAGCAATAAGCGTGCAGCAGAGCTGCAACGATGATTTAACTGGGTGGCTATTCTGCTGCCACGCGGCTGGCAACAGAATTGATCATGTAGTGCACGCCTGTTCAATGTCGCAGGAACATATGAACATGGGCTGCACAAGTCTTCTTGAACAACTGAACTATCAATGCGGCACGCAAGGTGCTTAACTGTTGGTCGTTCGTTCAACATGCTTATGTACAAATCGTGCGCAGATCGTGAACAGCTTATATAAAGCTGTTCACCGGATTAACGGGTGTGGCACACATGATGGATTTCTGTCGCAGCTGTGTTCAACTAACCAATAACCAATAACCGTAAACCAGTAAACCAAAAACCAGTAAACCTGGCGCGCGCAAAAAAAGGTGACAAGTTCGACATCCTCAAAAAAATCAACGCGGCGAACGCTGCTTAGCTCCGGAATTTGTCGTGGTTTTTTATTTCCTCATAGGAAAAAAATTCATTTCTTGAACGAGAAAATAAAATCTGGCTAAATGCTTGACGACCGATTTTGTCCGGCTTACTATGTAAATGTATACACGTAATAGCTGCGTCTGAAGCCAGTGCAAGATGAATTTTCAGTCGTATTTTGGTATCGCAGCAGCCGTAAAAATCAAGCCATAAAAATTTCACCAAGCCCCTGATCGAAAGATCCGGGGCTTTTTGTTTTTTCCATCACACACCGCAGCCTTTGCAAGGCGCGGACAGCACGCAAAACCGCGTGTTTTTCCACATCGAAATGGGGGAATTTATGAAACATCTGAAGAATTTGAAGGATTTGACTATCAGCAAACCCTGTCCTGCAAGTCCTGTTGCCACGGCTGCGATAGCCATCACAGCAGCCACCGCAGGCCAATCCCTGGCCGTATTGACGATGGTGCAGTCATGAGTATCGTTAAAATTCGCGCTGCGCTGGAAACGGCGCTGACGGCAACTGATCCCAGCTTTGCCACTGCCCGTGAAAATGCCGCCTTCACACCGGTGGCTGGCACGCCCTATCAGCGGATTTCATTGCAACTGGCAGCGCCTGATAATGCTGTCATGAGCAGTAGCTCCTATCGTGATCAGGGCATATTCCAGGTTAGCCTGATGTATCCCTTGCAGAGTGGCGTTGCTGCTGCTGAAGCACGTATTGACAGCATCCGCAATGCCTTCAAGCGCGGTGCCAGCTTTGTTGAATCTGATCACATCATCACTATCGACAAAACCCCGGAAGTTGCCCAGGGTGTGGTCGATGTTGACCGCTGGATGATTCCAGTGAAAATCCGGTTTTATTCAAACCTGATGACGTAAGCGAGAGCAATCTCCAACACCTGCCAGTAGACGAATGGTTCGTCCACTGGTTTTTTTATGCCCGCATCACGCGGGCTTTTCTTTTTCAAGAGGAATTTATGCCTACAATTGCACAAGGTATCAACAAGAAAATCGCATTCAAACGTCAAACTGGCGTTGGTGTAGCTGCATCAGTAACAGGCGCCCAATATCTGCGTCGCAAGCAATCGGTATTCACGCTGAAACGTGATACCTACAATACCGCCGACGAAATCGCCAGCCATCAACAACTGATTTCCGAACGTCAGGGCGTGCAAATGGTCGAAGGTAAATTGTCTGGTTTCCTGGCACCAGGCGCCTATTCTGACTGGTTGGCTGCATTGCTGCGTCGTGATTTTTCTGCTGGTGCATCCGCTACTGCCGTGTCGATTACGGTTGCCGGTTCTGGCCCTTACACATTGACACGCGCTGCCGGTTCTTATCTGGCTGATGGCTTCAAGATCGGTGACGTGATTCGCCTGTCTGTCGGCTCTTTGAACGTTGCCAATCTGAACAAAAACTTCCTGATCACCGGCCTGACAGCCACTGTTGCCACCGGCATCCCGCTGAACGGCGTGGCACTGGTTGCCGAAGGCCCGGTCACTGGCTGCACCGTGTCTGTACAAGGTAAAAAAACCTTCACACCGACATCTGGCCAAACCAACGTGTACTACACGGTGGAAGAATGGGCGAATGACGTATCCATTTCCGAACTGTCCAAAGACGTCAAGGTCGGTCAGGTTGCACTGAAGCTGCCAGGTAGCGGCAATGCCGAGGTTGATTTCACACTGGTGGGCCTGGATCAAACCACAGGCGCTACACAATACTTCACGACACCAACGGTAGAAACTTCTGCCAATGTCTTGTCCACAGCGACAGGTGCACTGATCTTGAATGGCGTACAAAACGGTATCGTCACCAACATCGACCTGACCATCAACGGCCAGGAAACACCAATGGACGGCGTCGTCGGTACCAATTTGCGTCCGGATATTTTCCGTAAAAAATTCATGGTGTCCGGTTCTTTCTCTGCCATGCTGGCAGATTCCACCATCGATGCCATGTTCCGCAATGAAGCAGAAACGACACTGGTCGTCGCCCTGACTTCTGACCGCACCGGTAACGCTGACTTCGTATCCCTGGTATTGCCACGCCTGAAAATCAAATCGTCCACGACTGACGACGGTGAAAAAGGTATCGTCGGTACCTACGAATTTACAGCCCTGTACAACTTCGCTGGCGGTGCAGGCGCTAATTCTGAACAAACCACCATGTCCATCCAGGACACGCTGGCCTAAGCTGATCAAGTTTCAGCGACTAGCAATACCCGTCTTGTAAAAGCAATTCAGCCTGCGGGCTGTGTCTTTCGGCCCACCTCAGACGTGGGCTTTTTTTCGTCCATGCCGGACATTTCAATCAAATCAAAAAGGTAAAACCATGACACAAGCATTCTTCAATATCGACACTCTGGTCAACGATGATCTGGCCGTAGCAGACGTGCCTGTCGTCTTCAATGAAGACGCAGAACCTATCGCCGGCTTTAAAGTTGTCGGTAAAAACTCTGCCCGTTATCAGGAAGCACAACGCGCCATCGAAATTCTGTCCATCAAACGTGCTGTCATCAAAAAACAGCAAATCGATGCCAAGACCGATGAAGGCGCAGGCCAGTTCGTTGATATCAACAAAGAAAACCAGATCCGGCTGGCAACTGCCGCCGTGGTCAGCATCTATGGTTTCCGCTCTGGCGATACCGATTTGAAAGCAACGCCTGAAGTGCTGGCAAACCTGTTCAACAAGCGTCCAACCTGGTTGGCCAAGGTGATCACCGCGATTGAGGCAGAAACCGGTTTTTTGCCAGCCTGATAGAACAAATGCTGGACTATGCCAGAGCAGAATTCTTTCTTAGTCAACCACAAAAAGACGGAAAGCCACTGCGCTGGCATTTGACCGTGGCACATGATGCCATTGCCCATTTTGATGCTGCCAGCAGCATGCAATACATCCCTGCCGAATTGCGCGATTCCTGGGATCTGTTCGTCAACCCGCCACAGCTACCGTTTGAACTGGAGTATCTGTGGCGCTGGTTTCTGGAATTGCACAATTCACGCAGCAACAATGGCATGGGGCCATCGGTCATCACGTATCAGGATTTGCTTGCCTGGTCACACATGACAGGCAATCAGCCTCGCAAGTTTGAACTGGATGCGATCAGACAGTTGGACCGCATTTATTTCGAAGCGATGGACAAAGAGAATGACACAGCTGCTTAAGAGTGCCTAAGGGTACCTGAGGGTAGCTAAGGGTACTTAGTAGCGCTGAACAGACTTGAATCAAGATACAGCAAACCGCCCCAGGGCGGTTTTTTATTGGGAAAACATGGGGACAGAATAATGTCAAACGAAACCGGGAGTAATACTAGCGGAGTAGCCCAGTCAAATGTAAAACAAACCAGTGTGGATGTCAGCCAGTTAAGCAACTTTACTGATAGTTTGGCTAATAGCACAGAAAAACTCAGTGGCTCGATTAAGCATGTCACAGCAGCCATGGCCTCACATAACGCCAGCCTTAATGCTTTACTCAGTTCGGTGACCAAACTGCGTGAACAACATGCGGCGTCAGAGGCACTTGCTTCTGCTGAAGAAAAGCTTGCAGCCAAAGGCAGAGAATTTGTCGCAAGCCTTAAGCAACAAGCTGATACCTTGGGTATGACCAAGCAGCAGATGTTGCATTATCAAGCGGCTCAACTCGGGGTTGCTGACCAGGCGGCTCCATTCATAGAAAGTCTTGGGCATACCGAAAAAGGTATGACTAAACTCAATTTTAGTAGCGATGCCACGCGTAAACAGTTGCTAGGTATGGCGAAAGACATGGCTCAGGGAGATTTCAGCAAATTCGGTGAATCGATGATGGGCCTGGCCGAGAGTACAGGTGCTTTAGCTTTGGTGTTCACTCCAGTTGGTGCTGTCGTTGCTGCTGCTGCCGCAGTTATTGGAACGGTAGCTTATCAGGCATATAAAGCACATGAAGAGTTTGTTGCATGGAAAAATGCACTGGCTGTAACCAATGATTATGCAGGAATGACGTCTGATTCTATGGAAGAACTTTCCAGGAGCATGACGGCGTCAGGCGAAGTTACAATCGGCACAGCAAAAGACATCACACTTGCTTTGGTTTCTTCTGGCGAACTTGGCGGGGCGGCATTAAAGAAAATCGGTATGCTCTCAAGCGATTTCGCTAAAGTAACAGGGCAAGATATCGATAAGGTTGCACCTGATCTAATTAAATTGTTTGCCGATCCTTTGAAAGGTGCTCAGGATTTAGACAAGACGATGCATTTTCTGACTGTCACAGATTTGGAGCATATTTCTACACTCAAGCGACTCGGGCAAACACAAGAGGCGCAGCTTTATCTCGCGGAGGCTCTAAGCAATCATCTCCCAAAACAGGCAGAAAATGTTACAGAGCTAGGGAAAGAATGGAATGAACTTAAGTCGACATTATCTTCAGTCGGTGATGGATTCAGAAGTCTCTTTAAAGAAGATTCATTGGAAAAACAGATAGGGCGCCTTTCCATTTTTGCCGACTTAATACGTAAAATTTCAAAAGAAACTGGTTTGGGCACAGGCATCTCTACACAAATTGATGATGCTTTGAAGAACCAGCAAGAGATCTTGAAATATAAGAATCAGGCGGCAGCAAAAAAAGAGGAAAACAATGCAAACAATGAACGCGAGAAACTGGCTCAACCTGAAATTCAAAAAGCAGCAACGTATCAAATAAGAGTCCTGAAAGATCAGAGGGAACTGGTGAAAACTGGTGAAGATTCTGAAGATAGGGCGCAAAGGTTAAAAGAATTAAATAAGCAAATTGCAGATTCTACCCGAGCTTTAGGGGCGGATGAACGTCAGCTTGCCACGGAGCGCATCACAAACGAAGCCAAAATACGTGATTTGGTGAATAAAGGTGTGAGCGATGATTTGGAAACTGCCAAAAAATTAGGCAGTATCAATCAATTCGAATACGAGAGGAGAGTGCAAGAAATTGCAATGGAAGATATCGCATTCAAGAAAAGCCAGGAACAAAGAATACTGGCACTTGGTGGATTGACAGCAGAGCAGACACTTCAGCATAAAAACAATATCAGCGCGCTCGATAAAGAACGTGAGGTAGCCGAAAAACTCAATAATAATAAAGCATTGCTTGAGGAAAAAAAGGCCCATGATGACGTGATCAAGTCTATTGTTGACGAAGGAAAAGCAACCTCTTCACGCTTAAGCGACGCAATTGAAAAGCAACGTAAGCAAAATGACGAAATTGGAAAAACCGTCGAACTTAAAGAGCTTGAGAAAAAAGCTAGTGATGAAGCAAAAATCGCCGCACTCGAAGCCGATGCTGAATTGGCACAGTTTGCCATTAGTGAAAGTAAAAACAAGAATTTCATAGAAGTAGAGGAAACCAGGTTAGCGCAGATCAAGGAAGAAATCAGGCTTCGAAAAACTCTCATAGAAACCGAAGAGAAGGGAGTCAAATTGGCCGCAGATGCCGCTGCTGAAAAGGCGAGTATTGAAGCAGCCAAGAAAGCCGAAGCGGCATGGGACGCTAGCAGTAAATCAATCGGTGATTTCTTGTATGGTGCCATCGACAATGGCGGCGGTAGCGCAGTCAAGAAATTGGTTGCTGATTTGAAGAAGCAGTTTGCTCAGATGTTGCTCAGACCCATCATTGCGCCAATTGCTGCATTTGGTGCTTCGTTATTGAACCCATCTGCTGCAAGTGCACAGACGTTCATGGATGGAAGTTCAGGTGGCAATGTGTTGAACCTGGCGTCATCAGCGCAATCCGCATTTTCCATGTTGTCCAATGGTTTTGCTGGTATGGCGCAGACGGCAGGTACGGCCATTGAAGGATTGGGAACGACTTTAGGTTCGTCAGTCATTGAAAATTTCGGCATTGGTATGCAAATTGGTCAGGGAGGTCTTTCTTCTTCGGCAGTTGCGGCTGGCTTGCCAGGAGCTGGACTGGGGTCAGCGGTTGCAACTGCGATACCTTATGTTGCTGCAGCTGTTGCTGCTTATTACATCGCAACCAAAGGCTTTGGTCATGGTGACCGTGAAATTACCGGGCAAGACGTTACTGCACAAGTTGGTTCGTTTGGCGTCACTGGCACAAAGAATGTGGAGCATGTCAAAGAAGGCGGATGGTTCACGGGCGATATTCGCGGCGCCTGGAATTATGATCTGAATACGGGTAATACTGTAGCTGACGGGGTTACCTATAACGATACAACCGGTAGCACACAGGCGGCTGGTAAGGCTATCAAGGCAGGCTATGAGGCCATCATGTCCAGCACGACATTGTTTGCCAAACAGCTTGGTATAGATTCTGAATTCATCAAGCAGAAGAGTTACAGTCTGCAATTCGATTTTGGTAAGACAGATGCTGAATTTGCAACCAACCTGACGAAGGCATTGGCGGGCGTATCGGATAAAGTCGCTCTAGATTTACTTCCTAATCTGACTAGCTTGTCAAAAGAAGGTGAGACTGCAAGTGCAACGTTGCAGAGAGTAGCGCAAAATTTTGATGCTACCAATACGGTCATGTCGAATTTGGGATTGGCGAAATTTGCAGCCGATGACGCAGGCTTAAAAGCCACATCAACCATCACAGAGTTGATTGGCGGTGTGGATGCATTGAAGCAGGTCGCCGGAAGTTACTATGACAACTTCTTCTCCACCAGCGAGAAAGAAGCGAATGTCATGAAGGCACTGACAGCAGAATTTGAAAAAGCTGGCCTTGGTGTTTTGCCTAAAACCAGAGATGGTTTCCGCGATATGGTGACGGAGATCAGTAAAACGGGTACGCCAGAACAAATTGCTACTTTACTGAAACTGTCTGGTGCATTCGCTTCCATCGTACCGGCTGTGGTACCTGTTACTGACGCAGTAGCGGCAATAACTGATGGCGTCCAAAAATTGAACATTGCTACCGTGTTCGCAACGACCAGTAATTACATGTCGTTAGAAGACCGTCTGATTGAAATAAAAAAACGACGTGCTCAAGAGGAAGAACTTGCTGCTGCAGCAAGAGCCAGCGCACAAGCCATGACTGAGCTGGTAACTGCTGCGCAAGCCAGTATCCCGGCCTTGCTGCGTTCTGGCAATGTAGTAGCAGCGCTGGCTGCCAATATGGTGGGCGTGTTTAATGACAAGACCTTCTCCAACGACGCTGCGGCCAGGTTCAATGCCAAAGCCAGTGTGAAAATGGCTGGCCAGGTCAGTGCTGATGCACTCAATACGCAGGATGCGGGTAAGGTGATCGGCATACTGTTGTCGCAAACGCTCAGTGATGATTTCAATGAAAGCCTGGCAACGGAAGTGAAGAACGGCCTGGGTATCAGCATGGGTAATGCCTTGTCGGATGCCTTGCATGGCGTGTTCGTGACTGCCGGAAAAATGATCGCTCTGCGTGACTTTTCTCCACAGGGCGCAGGCATTGCGGGTGTTATTGCTGCACGCAATCAGTTTGCTTTTGACAGTGATGCGAAATCCTATCGGGTAGCAAATAATGCGGATGAATCCGTTACCTATTACGGCAAGGATATACAAGCCTATAAGGATGGTATCGAATCACTCAACTATGCCTTGAAAACCGGACGGATCACCCAGGATGAATATGCCAGCGGTATGGCGATCATCGATACGGTGATGAAAGATGCCAAGGAACTTGCAGGTGATCTGAGTGCGCAGTTGAGGCGCGTGGGTGAAGATGCGCAGCGACTGGTGTTTAGCGGCATGAGTTCTATTGGTTATTACTTTGGTGAAATCAGCAAGGCAGCAGACGCGCTGGCTGCATCTGCCGCGGCTGCCAATACCCCGCTGTACCAAACCGAAACGGCGATAGGTCGATTGACTTCACTGGCAACGGTGATGGGGCAATCTGTGTCTGCCGTGGTGGATGGTCTGGATGCGCAGATCGGTTCCATCAGCAAGCAATTGTTGTTGACGCAAGATGAAGGACAGCAACGTACGCTGGCCGGGCAATTGAAATCGTTGCAGTTTGATCAGGCACATATTGCTGACCCTGGTTCGATGGTGGGTAACGCCGCTGTTATTGCCCAGGCTGCCAGTGCTGCCGCTGCTGCCATGACAACGCAGGATGCCAAAAATGCGGCAGCAGCCTTGTCGGGTAATGCGGCATTCAGCGGTGTGGGTGGTAACCAACTGCGTGATATGTCTCTGCTGCTGGATGGGATCAAACAGCTTGATCCGGCTTCGTTTGAAGCCGCCTTTACACGTTTGAATGATGCACTGATCAAAGGACGTGTAAATACGGCACAGTATCAGGCCTTGTTTGAGCATGGTCTGGATGTGTTCAATAACGGTGCCAAGGAAATGGTATCCGCTGCACAAAAAATGGCGGACGTCATCAGTGGCCTGAAGCAAAAAGCCGACGAAGCCATGACAGCCCTTGCTGCCAGCGTCAATGCAGAAAAAAATGCAGCCAAGACGGTGTATGACGACAAGATCAAGCAGATCAACGCAGAGAAGACAGCGGCAGTTGCTATTTATGATGCCTCTACCAAGGCGATTAATGGTCAGATTGCTTCCGTCAACAAAACCGTTGAGACAACACGCACTATCGTCAATACCCTGACCAGCGCGCTGGAAGGCATGCGCATGGGCAGTAACCTGGCGGCAGATCGCAAGACTGCGCAAAACTTCTTGTCGAATGCAGTCAGTACCGCGCAAAACGGTGGTGGTCTGCCAGAAGATGACAAGCTGAAAAGCGCTCTCGGCGTGATATCGCAACCAAGTACGGATCTGTTCTCTTCCTTTGAAGATTACACCCGTGACTTTTACGTGACAGCAGGCGACATTGCTGCCCTGAATGCAGTGGCAACACCGCAACTGGATGCGGCACAGCAATCGTTAATCACGCTCAACGCACAATTGGATCAAGCCAAAGTCGCGCAAGAACAGTTGCTGGCTGAACTGGAGAAAAATGCAACCGATGCACAATTGGCCTACACCATACAGACCGATTATCTGGATGGTTTGCTGACCAATGCCAAAGCACAGCTCGATACCGCATTGGGTACCAATGTCGCGGTATTGACTTTGTCGGCTGCATTGTTGCAGGTGACGACTTCGATAGCGGCACTGGCATCAGCTCAGGCAGCCCAGGCTGCGGCGCAGATGGCAGCAACTCAGGCAGCGGCCGTTGCTGCGGCACAGGCAAAACCGGCAGTATTGACCGGAAATGTGGCAGCCTTTGCCACCGGCGGTGATACAGACGGCGGCTTGCATCTGGTTGGTGAGAACGGACCTGAATTGCAGTTGACTGGTCCTTCACGCATCTTTACAGCGGCACAAACTGCTTCCATGATCAGTGGTTCGTCAAACGATGAATTGCTTTCCGAAATTCGTAAACTGCGCAGTGCAGTAGAAAATCAGGATACCGCAATGAATAAAATTGTCAGCAATACCGGGGCAACTGCCAGCAGCAGCGCGAAAACCGCTGATGCATTTGGTGCGGGCCCCGTTCTGGTGGAGATCGCCTGATGAGCGCCTATTTAAGTGTACTGGCACCCATCAACATAGACGATGCCATACTGGTCAGCAGTACCGCTGCAGAAAATGATTACCCGCTCTACAGCAACGCAACCACGTATGCGGTAGGCACGCGGTGTATCAGCACGACCACGCATCGTATTTACGAAAGTGTCAGGGCCAGCAATCTCAACAATGATCCGACGAATATCACCAATCGTACCGGTACCACGCCCTGGTGGATAGACATAGGTCCGACCAATAAATGGGCCATGTTTGATGGCATCGTCAGCACCCAGACCAGCATCGCTTCGCCACTCACGGTGGTGTTGCGTCCCGGCGCATTCAACAGCTTTTTTTTGGGAGGAATTGAAGCCGAAACCATTGCCATCACAGTCAGAAGTACGCCGGGTGGCACTATCGTCTATAGCTATTCGGGCGTGCTGGAAGGCACGGCACCGGATGACTATTACGAGTATTTTTTTGATCGCTTCAAGCCGCAGACCGATTTTGTTGGCCGTGATATTGGTGAATACAACAGTGCCGAAATCAGCATCACCCTGACCAGAGTATCGGGCAGTGTCAAGCTGGGCCTGCTGGCTATTGGCGATTTGCGTCCGCTGGGGATGACCCAGTACGGCGCCAGAGCCAAACCAAAAACCTACAGCTATATCAAGGTGGATGAGTTTGGCAACAACGTCATCAAGCGACGTAAGGCCGCCACCGACATGAGTGCGACGGCAGTTCTGGAATTATCCGAAGCCAATACGGTACTCGACATTTTGCAGTCGGTACTGGATGTGCCTTGCGTGTGGATCTGTACTGATATCGTCGCTTACCAGGGTTTGCGGGTATTCGGTCTGGGTAGTGGTGAAATTTCTTACGACCATCCTACCAATTGTCAATTAACCCTTAACGTACAAGGACTCATTTAATGCCTACTACGCCACCAAGCTATACACCACCACCGGCGAATCTGCCACAGCGTGGTGACCGGACCACGTTTTCCAACCGGGTCGATGCGTTCATCTCCTGGTTGGGAACTGGCATGACCGACATGGGTGCATTGACCGCCAATGCGTATGCGAATGCGCTGGCCGCATTCAATTCGGCAACGGCGGCCAGCACGTCGGAAGGCAACGCCGCTAACTCGGCCACAACTGCCAATACATTCAAAACGGCAGCAGCTGACAGCGCAACAGCGGCTGCTGCTTCTGCCGCTATGGCCAACAGCGCAGTCAACAGCCCGACGTATACCGATCTCAGCACCAGCAACCTGACGATTGCCGTTGGCACACAGACCTTGACTGTCGCATCGGGAAAGAACTGGGCACCAGGCATGAGCCTGTTGCTGTTTAACAGTGCTGGCAAACAGATGATAGGGCGCGTTACCAGTTATACGGGTAATACGCTGGTCGTCAATGTCAGCAGTATTACGGGATCGGGCAGTTACGCATCCTGGTACATCAGTACTTATATCAAAACTTTAAGCCGGGGTCGCTCGGCATTTATCGGGAGTAATTCATAATGGCAAAAACAGGTATCCTGGGGTCACTCGACTCTGACACAACAGTACAGACGCTGTACACCGTCGCGGTTGGCAACACGGCAGAATTTCTGGTGAATTTCTGTAACCGCCTGCCCACTGCCACCACCATACGCCTGGCCATTTCTGCCGCAGCGACACCTGCCAGCAGTGAATGGTTGATCTATGACGAAATACTGGATGCCAATGCCAGCGCCAGTTTTACCGGCCTGTGCGCGAATGCCGGTCAGTTTGTCATCATCCAGTGTGGCGCTGCATCAGTCAGCGTGAATGCCAACGGTTACGAGGAATAATCATGCCATTTAATCCAAGACAAAAAAATGAAAAATACATTGTGGGCGACATCGTCGACATGGCGGGCCAACCCAACTATGTGGAAAACAGTACCGGCAAATGGATGATCGCCAATGGCAGCTTTGTAGCAGGCAGCCTGTTATCGACAACACTGAAAAATGCTCTGGCGGCAGATGTCAGTTCGCCTAAGGTCAGCATGAGCAGTTATGGCAACCTGATGGCGGCGACACAGGTGTTGACGACTTCTCAGTTTGCTTGCGGTCCTGTTGCTGGTGTGCAGGCGGTGCAGTGTCAGACCGCAGGCGGAATTGCTGAAGCATTGATATTTGATGCAAGCGGTGTGACCAAGGTGCAGCCTGTGGTTTCTGGAGCAAATAGTGCAGGCGGACAAAATATCCATAGTCTGACTAGTAACGGCAGTGCTTTTTTTGATTTTTACCATAATGCCAGCGGCATCTTAAAGTGCCGCACTTCAACTGACGGCAAGACCTGGAGTGACTTGTCGCTGACAGGTTTGCCTTCTACCTATACGTCACCTACCGATGGCTGGAATGTTGGCAATAGTGTAGTGAATGCGCCGTATAATTCTGGCGGCCTTTCCTATGGCGCTGCTGGTTCAAGTCTGGCATTTTGGTGTGGTGCCCGCTTTTTGTACGTTACGGGTAACGCCACCAATGCCAACGTTGTAGCGTCGACATCGACGGACGGTATTAGCTGGGGTGGGGATCAATCCGTTGCTGTGCTTGGTAGCGCATCTATTTCTATGAGCACAAATGCTCTCAGCTTTGTGTATAAAAATGGAAATACTGTGTTCCTCTTATATCAGAGTGGTGTGCAGCGCGTGACGACGGATGGTGGCGTCACCTGGAGTACGCCCACAGGCCTGAATGCAACGCAGGGTTCCACTTCACGTATGCAGATCAATGCAACGGTGCCTGCAAAATTGACAATCTATAATAGTGCAAATGGCTTGATATATTATTCTGCGAATGGGGGCGCAACCTGGGTAAGCAGGGCATTACCAGCTGGATTCGGTTACTCAAACACTTGCAGCTTTGCTTATGCGGGAAGCACTGTATTGTTAACGCAGTCCAGTACATCTGGCACCGGAAATATTTTGTATCGCAGTACGGATGACGGCGCAAGTTGGAGCAATGTGACGATGCCAGCAGGTGCAAGCGGCAATGCACAATTTGCCTGGCATGATGGCTACCGCTTCCTGGTACCCTTGTACGGTGTCTATCAGATGCTGACATCGACAGATGGCTTGAACTTCAATGTCAGAACATTGCCAAGACAGTATGTTTCTGAGACATTTGATGGATCCAATTTATCCCGTCCGTTTGCTGTCGATGCCAACAAAACCATCATTGGCACATGGGGTAATACTTCCAATAGCCTATACACCATAGACGGTGGCGTCACCTGGAAGTACGGGCAGGTCAGCACGATCACGGCCTATGCAACGGGTTATCCGGTCACGATCAATACAGCTGGTTTTACCGGCGTCGTGCTGGGTGGGGCGCATGCTTCAAATACCAGCACAACAACACAGTACATCGTGTCGGTGGCTGATCTGGCTGGTGGTGGTGCTTACTTCAAAACAGCGACGATCAACCCTTTGCGCACTGGTGCTATACCGTATGTGAAGGTCGCCTGATGGATTGCTGTTAGCACACGAAAAAACCCGCGCAATCATTTGGCGGGTTTTTTCATTTTCCATGAAGGTCAACCAAGGTCAACCAAGGTCAACTCAATGCAAGAACATCAAATTACGCATTTCATTGATGCCTTGTCCATAGGCACGGTGCTGGCGACGTTGGCGGGGTGGTTTCCTGCCATGGCGGCGCTGGCTTCGCTGGTGTGGACTTGCATCCGCATATTTGAAACACGGACGGTACAAAAATGGTTAAGTACGCGACAGCGTCACCGTCACCGATAAGTCCATCCTGAATATCAGCAGGCCTGGATGGATGCAGCACGGCGGTGAGCCACCTGCTGCAGCCCCCTTACCTGTTCACCATTTATCATCACTTATCGTCACTTATCTGGCCACAGCAACAACGCGCGGTATGCATTTGATTTCGCGTTGTTCAATATCAAGCAGGGTTTGCTGGAAGAATTTTTTCCAACCAGCGTCATACACCATGCTGCGGCACACCAGTTCGTCTGAGGCTGGCTTGACTGTCTGAGGCATGCGGTTGCGTGCCTGTTGGACGGCATTGCGCAGTCTTTCTGACGTTTTGCCGGCTTCTTCTATTTCACCCAGTGCGCGCTGGCTATGTACCAGCATCAGGTCTGCCTGGAAATTACTGACAGGTTGCCCGCGCTTGATGAACAGATCAATCAACCAGTTACCGGATGACATCTGGTAGCTGTTGTTGGCAGCCTGTGCTTCCTGTCTGGCAGTTTTATAATCTTTTTGCAGGGTTGCGATCATCCAGTTGATCTGGTGGCTTTCGTGTCTTGCAAAATCATTCATGCCTTTATCGTTGGTGGCTTCCTTTAAAAACGGAGCCACCAATTGTTTTGCTTCATCCAGCCGGTTGGTGCTGACCATCAGCCATGCACGGTCTGTTTTTAATAAATTACAGTGGTAATTGTCTGCTGCCCTGTCAGTTAGTTTGTCACTGAGTTTGTCGTTCACTTCAGGTGAACAGTCAAAGTCCGTTTCGGCGGCTTGTAATTGTGTTTCTGCATCTGCGCGGCGCCCTGCCGCATACAGGCTGTGTGCCAGCATCTGGCGTGCCTGTAACAACTGCACATCTTCCTTCTGTTTGTCACTGGAAAGCAAAGTGACCACTTCTTCCTGCAGCACGATCTTGCCCGGCGTATTGGCGGACAAATCGCGTGCCTGCAATACCTGAGCCAGTAAACGGCTATCCTTCTTATCTTCCTGCGCATGCAAGCGCGCCCGTAAAATGGCTTCGGCTTCCAGCAGGTACTGGGCTATTTCTGCGTCATTCTTTTTTGGATCTGCCGCATCATCCGGGCCTGACCAGTTCATCAATGCCGTCGCTACAGAAAACGCAGCATCAGCATGGGCGTGAGTAGGCTGTATCGAATTATTGTTTTCGGCGTAATACAGTCTGGCGATGCGCAATGCATCTTCTGGATCGATTCCCTGTGTTTCTTCCAGTGCTTCCTTGATCATGCCTACACGCGCTGCGCCTTGGGCTGCATCTATTTTCTCTGCACGTTGTTTTCTTTGTAGCTGTATGTCGGCTTCCCCATTGCGCATGGTTGCCTTGAGATCAGTTTTTGCTGTTTTCGCTGACCTGTCATTTTTGTCGGTATCGATGAAAGAGCTGGCACCCTGGCCTGCAACGCTCAGCATGGCACCCGGTGCGGCGAACATCAGGCCACCCATGGCAAGCAGGGGCAGGATGATGCAGCTCAGGTATAGTGCCAGACCGGCTGCACTTTCTTTCCAGTCTGGCAGGCGTCCCAGATAGCGCGGCAGTATGGTCAGGCCGACGTTGAGCTTGGTGGAATAATTCCATTTGCTGAAGCTGGCTTGTCCCATGAAATCATACAGGCGTCTTGCAGCCTTGCTGAAGCGTTCACCCGGCGCTGGTCTGGCCTGTTCCTGTTTCAATAACAGTGAAGACGCTTTGGCAACGCGGAAATGCAGGGGTGAGCCTATCAGCATCAATATGCCCAGACCGCGCAGGATATTGTCGCCGGTATTCATGCCTGCCAGGACCAAAAGACCACCGCTGGCGACCGAAAAAATAAAGCGCAGCCATGGCAGGCGGCCGACGATCAGCAACTCAATCACACGGCCACCGTCCAGCGGCAAGACCGGCAAGAGATTAAAACCATTGATGAAGAACGATGCCATGACAGCCGTCATCAGATATGGTGCCCATTCCATCGTCAGCAGTGAAGGGATGAAGGTAATGGTCGCCAGTGCCCCTACCGACAGCAGCAGACCTGGCATGGGGCCAGCCAGATACACCAGCAGATGGGTCAGTGGCCGGGCTTCATGTTTTTCGCCACTGGTGATGCCGCCCATGCCTGGTACAAAAAATACCTGTACATCGCGGAAACCGGCCAGCTTCATGGCCAGCCAGTGGCCGCCTTCATGCAGGGCGATGACTGCCGCCACGACCAGTGCACCATCCAAACCCCACCACCAGGCACCCACGCCCAGGAAGGCCAGCGCCGACAGGGTGAAGCTGACGTATTGATACCAGCGCGGTGCCCGCAGGGAACGCAGCGTGCACAGCGTACGTACAAAGGCAAAGCGGTCACGCGCCAGGCTGGCCGCATCCAGTGCCGGGTCGAGTGTGGTGACGGCGGTAGTTTTTTTCTTGATGCGCCAACTGTTCAGACGCATGCGCCAGGCCAGGGCCAGCGCCGATAAAAAACGAAAGCCATAGACCGGTTCGCCTTTGACCACACCGCGCTGATAGGTTTTGTTTTCTCTTTCCAGTCTTACCATCCAGCGTCCGGCCAAGTTTTGTGCAATCGCCGGTGCATCCATATCGTCTGTGCGTTGCTGCGGAACGGCTTCACGTGTGTGCAGGTGGGCGGCCAGTTGCCCGGCAAAATCGTCTGCATTGGCATCCTGCACCCAGACCCGGTTCGGATAAGGGATCATGCTGTGCAGCAGCTTGTTGACGGTCAAAAGTGCATTGCCGTCGATATAGGTATTCCACAAATAGACATTATAGAGCCTGCCACCGCTGCTTGACTCAGCAGGGTAGACTTCGGCATGCACGTCTTGCGCAAGGTGGTGGTAGACATCGGCATAGCTGTGGGGCATGTCGTCGGCGCAGATCAGGGAGCGTTCACGCCAGCTGTGCATATAGCGGAAGCCTGCCTGTTCCATTTCGGCGCGTGCAGCATCCAGCACCGGTGTCAGTTCACCGATGGCGCTGCGCACACATGGGGTCTTTAGCGGTGACCACAGTTGCAACTTCAATAAGCGATTGGTAGAGATCACCAGTGTGACTACTTGCACTAATAGCACAATGGCGATGAACGTCGCCCCCAAACCCAGAACCAAATCCATTTATTTCCTCACTGCATTTTGCCTATCACGCATTTTCTGCGAAATGCCGCGAAAAGGCGAGTAAATAGCGGGCGATCATTCACATAATCAGGCAAAAGCTTTTATCCGGCCTTGGCAGGTCGCTGGATTTCCAACAAAACCATGCCACGCAGGTATTTCAATGTCACTAAATTAGTAAATTGCCAATTTGCGAATGCCGGTATATATTTGCAAATCAAATTTATCTTTACAGGAACACATGATGAAATTGCTTTGCACCTTGTTTCTCTTATTTTTTGGCATGACAGCGCAGGCGGCCGATTTACCCTATGCTGGTACTTGGAAGGGCAGTATAGGCAACGACAAAGTGATGGTGTGTTTTGCTTCCTCTACGTCTGCGGAATTTTATTATTTGCGAAATCTGCGGGGGATATGGCTCGAGCCGTTGGGCCTGACACCTGATAAAGACACTACTGATTGGAAAGAAACCAATGGACTCTATGGCGATGATCAAAAGATCACAGGCTTCTGGGCTGTTTCAGGTATCAGTCCAGGCGGTGCCGTTACGACGCTGGACCTGACCTGGATCAGCCCGGACGGTAAGAAAAAAATACCAGTCAAGTTGTCGAAAGTGCCTGTAATGACTAGCCCCAGAATTCCCGAGTCCGATATTTGCGGAGCTAACTATTACCAGCCCCTGGAAGATGACCTGCCACATACCAGCAAAGATCTGAAATTTGAAGGCAGGGAATACCGCAGCATTTCCACCCCGGCCGCCACAGTATTTGAATTGCCAGCCAGTGTGCCCGGTAGCAAGAATTTCAACGACTATACCCGCAACTGGTTAAAGGACTCTGCAGATTGGTTTTATACTTGCCTGCGTAATGGCGCCAAAGAATCAGACTGGGGCCGGGGTTTTGAACCACTGGTCTGGACAGACAGCAAACTGGTGGTCAAAAACTGGATGTCTGACATTGCTTGTGACGGCTCGCATGGACTGGCTTATGAGATGTATGAAACCTTCGATCTTCGTACCGGCAAAATGATCGATACCTGGACATGGGTCAAACAAGGCGATAAGAATAAGGGCGGCAAAAATAAACAAAAAACGCCTCTGACAACGCTATTGAAAAAACTCAAGAACCAGAAACCGGAACAGTGCATGATGGGCGGCGATGCTTTCGATATAGATGACCCCTATGTAGGCAAGAGTGGCATGGTGTTTCGCTTGTCTCATTTAAATCCCATGGGCTTGTGTGAAGACACGATCACTATTTCCTATAAACAAATGATGCCCTTCCTGACACCTGCGGGCAAGGCAGCAGTTGCAGAGTTTTTGCAGCCTTAAGTTTTTCTTTATTTCTATACTCCCTCCGCTTTCTTGATGACCTGTCTGGTGACAGGTCATCACAGTAAAACACTGTTACAAAACAAGTGTGAATAAAACCCTACATTAAAAAAGTTGCTGTCACGGCAAGGTCATATAAGGCCACTACACTTCGGCGGTTTTCCAAATTACGTCAGCGTTTTAATCCAAATTTTTTAATGTGGTTCAGTTTTTTCTGGCGACATCAACGTTGCCTGGAAAGGGGCTCGTGCGCGCATTTTTTTGCGGCAGGCCTTGTGCTGTTACCGATTTTTTTCTGAGAATTTCATGACATCCGCCAAGCAAAAAACACACGCCCAGCCATCCTCATTCCGTATGCTCGCCATGTCGGCAGCCTGCCTGATGGCCTTCACCCAACTGGCCAGCGCACAGACTGCACCAGCCAAAGACGAGAATAAAACCGAGAAGGCTGATGCCGGTATCGCCACGGTAGAAATTTCATCGCAGACTACCCGTTCTGCGGTGTCCATGCGTGGTGCCGAGTTGCAAAAAATCCTGCCGGGTACCAATCCTGTCAAGGGTTTGCAAACATTGCCAGGTGTGACCTTTGCTACGGCTGACCCATGGGGTAATAATGAACAGAACCTGAGTCTGTTTGTGCATGGCTTTAATGGCCAGCAACTGGGTTATACGCTGGACGGTGTACCGCTGGGTGACCAGCAATACGGCAATTACAATGGCCTGTCGCCACAGCGCGCGGTGATCAGCGAAAACGTCAGAAATGTGATTTTGTCTTCAGGCGCAGGTAACCTGGCGACAGCATCCACCAGCAATCTGGGCGGCACCATAGAAGTGTTTTCCAGTGACCCGTTGGCGACACAAAGAACCAACATCGAACAGACCTTCGGCAGCTACCGCACCTCACGCACCTTTGCCCGTTTTGATACTGGCAATTTTGGTGACGGCAATGCGGCATACATCGCCGTCATGCGGCAAGATGCGCGTGCCTGGGATTTTGATGGCAAGCAGGGTGGCAAGCAACTCAATGCCAAATACACCAATACCCAGAACGCCGGCAAGCTGACCCTGTATTTCAATTACAACGACAAGATAGAACCAAACGAAGACAGTACCGTGCATGTCACTGGTGAAACCAGTGCGCCGTACACACGTCCGTTTTTATACCCTGACTTTGCTGCCGCAGTAAGCTACCTGTCGCCAACCGGCGCCACACCGGCAGCCGATGGTTCGAACTATCGCAATTATTACAGCGATGCACAGCGCAAAGACGTGCTGACTTACGCCAAATATGACTGGAACCTGAACAATGATACGGTCTGGTCCAACCAGGTGTATTTCCATCGTGATGATGGTGTCGGTGTGGTTGCCGGGCCTATCGGTGCGGCTGGTTTGCCAGCCTTGTTCAGCGTGTATTTCCCTAACCAGAACCTGAAGCAGGTATTTGGTAATTCTGGCTATGCGACCCGTACGACGGAATATGATATCCATCGTTCCGGCCTGATATCCAACCTGCGCACCACCTGGGGTGACCACCAGATCGAATTCGGCGGCTGGTGGGAACATAATGAATCATCCGCTTATCGCCGTTGGTATGCGCTGGATGTGAATCGTCCAAGTTCTCCGTATGACCGCCCATCGAATCCGCTGATTACCCAATACGGCAGTGAGATACGCAATAACGTCATTCAGTTGCATTTGCAGGATGAATGGCGTGTGCGTCCGGACATCGTGGTACAGGCCGGTTTCAAATCCAGTCTGCAATATGCAAAAGGCGATTTCCCGGTACAGCCTTTGCCGGGCGCGATATCCGGTGGCTCGCTGGCCTTGCCCGTGGGTGAGATCGATACCAAAAAATGGTTCTTGCCACAACTGGGTTTGCTGTGGGAAATCAGCTCGCGTGATCAGTTCTTTATCAACGCGCAAAAGAATCTGCGCCAGTTTGTGACGTACGGCGGTGGTGGTGCATCACCATGGAGTCTGGCCAGCCAGTCGGCATTTGACCTGTTCAAGAACACGGCCCAGCCAGAAACATCGGTCACCTATGAAATGGGCTGGCGCGGCAAGCGCAACCTTGATCTGGGTGTGCTGGACAAGGTTGATGGCCAGGTCAATATCTATCACGTCGATTTCAGCAACCGCCTGTTGCAGATCAGCCCGACGCCTGTGATTTCATCCATCGTTGGTGGTAACCCTGTGCTGGCCAACGTTGGTAGCGTCAGTACTGATGGTATTGACATTGCCGGTACTTTGTTCTTTGGGAAAAACTTCAGCTTCTACAATGCCTTGTCTTACAATCGTTCTGTGTATGCTGATGACTACAGCAACGGCAAGGCACTGGTGGCAACCGCAGGCAAGCGTGTACCAGGCAGCCCGGAATGGATGAACAAGTTTGTGGCCACTGCCACCTTTGGCGACATTGAAGCACAACTGAGCGGTGACTATGTCGGCAAGCGCTATGCAACTTATACCAATGACCTCTCAGTCGATAGTTACTTCATGCTGAACCTGGGCGTGACAGCAAAAATACCGCTGGAAGCCAATGGCTTTTTGAAAAACGCCAGGCTGCGTTTGAATGTCACCAACCTGAACCAGGTCACAGGCACATCGGTGGTGGTAGTCGGCGCCGCCAATGGCACTTACAATACCTTCCCGATTGCACCACGTCAGGTGTTTGTTACTTTTGGCGGAAGCTTTTAAAGGAAACATCAATATGCAACGCAGACATTTTATGAAAACAGCCGCTGCATCTGCAGCGCTGTTAGGTGGTGCGCAATTTGGCCTGACATCCACTGCGCTGGCAGCAGGCAAGGGCAAGGTAGAGTTGTTTGCCCACCGTGGCGCATCCGCCCTGCGGCCAGAACACACGCTGGCCGCGTATGCCAAAGCCATTGCCGATGGGGCTGACTATATTGAACCTGATCTGGTCATCACCAAAGACGGTGTGCTGGTGGCGCGCCATGAAGCATTTTTGAGCGAAACCACCGACGTCGCCAGCCGGCCAGAATTTGCCGGCAAGCGTGCCAGCAAAAGCATCGATGGCAGGCCGCAAGAAGGCTGGTTTGTCGAAGACTTTACCCTGGCAGAACTCAAGACCCTGCGCGCGGTAGAACGCCTGCCCAAGGTACGCCCGCAAAACACCGCGTATGACGGCATGTTCCAGATACTGACATGGGAAGAAATCATCGACTTCGCTGCTGCCCATGCCGCGACGACAGGGCAGGTTATAGGCTTGATACCCGAACTCAAGCATTCGACCTATTTCAAAAGCGTAGGCCTGCCGCTGGAAGATCGTTTCCTGAACATCATCGCCGCCCACGAATACACGCGCCGCTGCCCGCTGGAGATACAGTCATTTGAAGTCGCCAACCTCAAGTATGTACGTAGTGTACTGGGCAAGCGCCACAATGTACGCATCATGCAACTGGTAGAACGTGGTGATGTCCGCCCGGCGGATGTGGTTGCGGCTGGTGGTGATCTGACGTTTGGAAAAATGTGCAGCAAACAGGGTTTGCGTGACATTGCCAGTTATGCTGACGTGGTGGCACCACCGACCCGCGCCCTGATCCCACTGCTGGCGGATGGCAAGCTGGGTCAGCCGACCAGCCTGATCGCGGATGCACATGATGCGGGCCTGCTGGTCCACACCTGGACCTTCCGCCCTGAAAATCGTTTCCTGGCCGCAGATTTCCGCGACGACAAAGGGGAAGATGCCAGAAACGAAAAAGGCTCGGTGGCAGAAATGCAGCGTTATATTGCTGCCGGTATTGATGGTCTGTTCTCTGATGACAGTGCACTGGGACGACGTGCCATCAATAACAGTTAGCAAATTTTGCTAACCCTGGCTGATAAATAACAACGTCTTACAGCCATGATTTGTAAATACTTGTAAGTTGTATCATGCACACGAAAAGGCAGCAATCGCTGCCTTTTTTACATTCATCTATTTTGCCTGTCCGGGGTGATCGCCCCGGCCTGTCTCTGTTTTGTCTCTGTGTTGTCTCTGTTCTGTCTCTATTCCACAACCACTTTCTGCTCAGCTTAACAAGCAAGCGCTTGATTATTTCAGGTCTGCATGCCGTCTCGTCAGTTGCCAAAAAGCATTAATGCATACAGAATGGACTTTGGAATTGCTCCCTGCTCAAAGGAGGGTGATCCATTTATAAAAATAACGGAGACAAAATGCTTTTAAAAAAATGGCAGGCAGGCCTGTTGGCACTCGCTTGCGGGACGGGCCTTGCCCACGCTGAAGAAATCAAAATCGGATATGTCACCGGTCTGACCGGCCCCATCGCGATCACCGCCAATGAAGGTTTGACCATGGCGCGCGGTTACATCGAACAGGTGAATGCCCAGGGCGGTATCAACGGCAATAAAATTACCCTGGTCGCCAAAGATGATCATTATGACGCCACCAAAACGGCCGGGCTGATTGATGAAGCGATCACCAAAGATGGGGTGGTGGCGTTTGTGAATACGGCTGGCACAGCCAATACGCTGTCCATCATCAAGTCTGGCACATTAAATAAATACAAAGTACCTTTGCTGGGTGTGTTCAGCGGTTCGGAAGCGATACGTGGCACAGGTTCAGAACAGATTTTTCATACCCGTCCCAGCTATAACGATGAAGTATTCAAAATCGCCCGCATTGTGTCTACGCTGGGTTTGAAAAAAGTCGCCGTCTTTTATCAGGATGATGGCTTTGGTGCCAGCATCAATGACAGCATTGCCAGAGCATCGCAAGAGCACAAGTTTGACGTTATCCTGAAAACGTCTTACAAGTCTGGCGAAACCAATTTTACGAAACAAGCCAAAGAGATTATTGCGGCCCAGCCGCAGGCGATTTTCTTGATGGGTGTGCCAGAAGCGGTCATGCACTTCATGAAAGCCTATGATGCACCAACCGGCGCATCGCAGATTTATACCTTGTCGTTTGTGCCGCCCAAGCTCTTGATTGATTTTGCCGGCGAAAGCCGCGTGCGTGGCCTGGCCATTACCCAGGTCGTTCCTAATCCCATAGGTGGTTCATTGCAACTGACGAAAGATTATCAGGCACTGCTGGCCTCACCTTATGGCAAGGGCACAGTTGCCAGCCCTCTCAATTTTGAAAACTATATGAATATGCGCCTGATGATGGAGGCGCTGAAAACCGCAGGTGCCAAACCAACACCAGAAAAAATCACGCAGGCGCTGAAGGGAATGCGCAATTACCGTATAGGCGGGTTTGCGATTGATTTTGGTGATACCAACCGTCGTGGTTCTTCGTTTTTGGATATTGCGGTTATCAGTATGAATGGGCGGCTTGCGTATTGATTTGATTGATACCGTCTGCCTGAAAAGAAACGCTGTCCGGTGTAAGCGCACTGTTGTCCGGAATAATTATCTTGACTCGTACTCGCTCTGGATATCAGGTGTGAACAGTGTTCTGGCGATTTTTCTAAGTCGAAGACTTAATTCTACAAATTAACATTCTTTGCCAGCGGTCGTGTTTGAAGCTCCTTCCCCTTCAAGGGGAGATTTGTGGGAATTCGCAAAGCGCAGCTTTGTGCCACAAATTTCTAAGCAGCCTGCAAGCTGCGTGGTGGAATGGTTGGGATGGGGATGGGTTTCCGACGTAAATTCATCTATTGTCAATCGACCGAAACCCATCCCCACCCTAACCCTCCCCTTGAAAGGGAGGGAATTTACTCGTTATTGTTTGCCAAGAATATTATTCCGGACAGCAGTGCATTTAACCTGGGCAGCGTTTCTTTTTGAATGCTAGGTCAGATTATGCAGCCAGACGCAATTGCAAGCCAGTGTCAGTATAGGTAGGTGTGGCGGTGAAGCCGTCTACCGTGATAGTGGTGAACTTGCCTTTCAGGCTGCCTGCGGTGATGACGGTCAATGTATCACCGACTGCTGGCTTGTAGCCATTCTGGAACTTGATACGCAGGGTGCCACCAGCGATGGTGACGGCGCTGCCTACCACCAGTTGGCTTTGTGCGCTGCGCAGGTTCAGTTCCAGTGTACCGGTGGTCAACTGGGTGTATTTGCTGGTGATATTCACATTGGTGCTGCTATTGCAGACCAGGGTACCGGCGCTGTTATACACATCACCTGTGCCGAAGGCGGTTGCCGAATTGGCTTCCAGTGCGCCGGCATCGAGTTGTGTGCCGCCTGTCCAGCTATTGCTGCCAGCCAGTTTCAGGCTGCCAGTACCCAGCTTGGTCAGCTTGCCAGTGCCAGAAATATTATTGCGCCAGGTGTCCTGTGCATTAAAGCTGCCTTTGCTGGCATCCATGGTGACCACGACATTTCCAAAGAAATTGCCATAGCCGTCAGCTGCAGCGAACAGGTTCAGGCGACCCCAGCCTTCAGCATCATCAAGTACCGGATAGCCGGACGCGATGGCCGTGGTTTTCAGCACCACACGACGCTGTGCATCGCTCAGGTAGGGCAGGCGGGTTTCCAGCAAGACTTCAGCACCCTTAGGCACCACTGCCACTGCCGTCGTACTGGCGATAGGGGTAAAGTTGAACGTCAGGCGGCGCAGGTAGCCAGCCTTGTTGGTGGCATAGTCGGCAAAGCGGTCCGTCGTAGCCGTGCCAGAATGGGCATAGGCATTGAAATTGTCCGCTGTGGTATTGGTCAGGGCCATCAACGCGGTGTGCGCCTGAGTGACAGCAGCGGTTTTTTTGCTGGCATTGGCCGGATCCACCAGATTGGCGGCGACCACGGCTTGCCCCAGCACACGGCCACTGATCACATCGAGTGGTGAATGCATGCCGGCGACGATGCGGTTTTCGCCCAGTTCCAGGCCACGCGCCAGAATTTCCTGGTAGCGCTCTGGCACCGCATAGGCCATGGCCAGTGCGTCACGTACGGCTTCGGCTGAATGGCCGCTGGTAAAACCGCCGTCGGTGGCTGGTGTCGTGCTTTGCGCCGGTACCAGTGATGGGGCGACGATGACCTTGCTGCTCCAGCGGTAAGGGCGTGCGTATTTGTAAAAGCGTTTGGCCGGTTCGGTAGAACCGTTGTTGCCGACCAGATTAATCAGGTCAACCACATTGCCAAAGCTGGTATTGGTGGTGCCGCCGACGCCGGTATTGTTGCCAGTATCGTTGTACAAAACCGTGCCGGAATCAGCCGCAATGGCAGTAATGGTGGTGGTTTGCTGCGCTGCCTGACGCCAGGCGTTTGTCAACGGGCCCATGCCATCGGTCACGCTATAACCCTTGCCACGGCGATCATCCAGATAGGCTGCCAGTTCCTGGTCAGCCGTGCGTTTGCTGGTGGTGTCGATGACAAACTGGATATTGGCGTCATGGACAGCCTGGTTGGCGATAGTGCCACCGGGGGTACCGTCATTTGGCAAGCCTGTCCATTTGGATGCCACGACCGCCGGAAAGTTATCAACCGCAGGTGCGGTCTGGCCAGCATCGACGATCTCTGTCAAAGGCTTCCAGATATCCCTGAAGCCCCCCAGAACACGTACACCGGCATTGGTGTCCAGCGTCGCATAACGTGCGTCACCACGCTGGTTACTGGCGACATTGTCAACAAAGGCAGGCACATTGGCAGCGACCGGTGCCGTGTCGACCGTACCAGGATCAGCCGGTGGAGAAGGAATGACCAGTGGTGCATCCACCACAGCCGGGGTGCTGGAACCACCACAGGCTACCAGCAACAAGGCGGTGCTGACCATCATCGCCAGTGGCAGGCGGCGGAATACGGGTAAATTTTGCATGATAAAAGAATCCGTTGGAATAACGTTGAAGTGACGTTGAAGTGATGTTGAAATATGCGTAAGAAAGCGTGCTGGAATAAAGAACGACCGCCGCGAATGATAGGGGATGGGTGTTACAGTTGTATGACAACCCGGGTATTTTTTAAACAACATGTCGTACAAGTCAGGCTAGCTAAGCTGTTCAGCTTGCTCATCTTATTAAGCCTGCTCATCTTGTTCATCTTGCAGCGGCTACCGGATGGACTATCTTGGTGTAATGCCTGGCTGCAGGCATGCAGCCACTATGCCGGGCGATCCAAGCTCTATTGGCGATGCCAAAGCCATTCATAAGCGCATCTGGACGCACAGGCAAGCGTGAAATCTTGTGTCATGGCAGTGCTTTAGATTGCTTTGGCGAAATTGTGCTTTACCATATGTTAATCGCTTGCTGTTTGATTAATTGGTGCGGGATGCATGCAGGTGTATCCCAATGCTGCCCAGAGGACATTTCATGAAAAACTTTTCTATCTCCTCCCGCCTAGTCGGTACTTTCAGTCTGATCATTGCCATGCTGGCGTTTGTCGCTGGTGCCGCTTTTCTCAAGATGGTAGTGATGAAAGATGCCACCAGCGATATCACCAGCAACTGGTTACCCAGTGTGGAAGTGGTGAATCGTATCAATACCCTGACATCCGATCTGCGTGTGGCTGAATTTCAGCATGTACTGAACACGGACGACGCTGCCATGGCAGGTCTGGAAAAAAACATGAGCAAGATACTGGCAGCGCTGGAGAAAGATAACCAGACCTATGCCAAACTGATCAACAGCGAAGAAGAAAAAAAGCGCTATGCCAGTTTCATGACAGACTGGAACCAATACCTGAAAATTCACGAACAGGTGTTGGTCCATTCCAGAAAAAACGAAAATGACCAGGCCAAGGCCTTGCTGGAAGGCGAAGCCAAGAAAGTGTTTGACGTGTCCAGTGATCTACTGGACAAGCTGGTCGAGATGAATCATAACGGCGCGATCGCATCGGCGGACCTGGCCGATGCATCTTTTGCCAGCGCCAAACTGACCATGACCGTGGTCACGGCAGCGGCCATATTGCTGACGGTGATCAGTGCCTATCTGATTATCCGTGCCATTACCGTCCCCCTGCTGGTTGCCCGGCATGCGGCAGAACGTTTGGCCAGCGGTGACCTGAGCCAGAAAATTGAAGTGGATGCGGACAATGAAATCGGCCGGGTCTTGCAAGCCATGCAAAGCATGCAGGAAAGCCTTGCCAATATCGTCGGTCAGGTGCGTGCCGGGGCCGACACCATTGCTGGTGCCTCGTCGCAAATTGCCACCGGCAATCTTGATCTGTCATCGCGCACGGAAGAGCAGGCCAGTTCACTGGAAGAAACCGCATCGTCCATGGAAGAACTGACTTCCACCGTCAAGCACAATGGCGACAATGCCCGGCAGGCCAATCAACTGGCCGTTTCTGCCGCCGATGTCGCCACCAAAGGCGGCCGGGTGGTAGCACAAGTGGTGGATACCATGGGCATGATCAATGAATCATCGAAGAAAATAGTCGACATCATCAGCGTCATTGACGGTATCGCTTTTCAAACCAATATCCTGGCACTGAATGCTGCTGTTGAAGCCGCCCGCGCCGGCGAACAGGGCAGGGGGTTTGCCGTGGTTGCGTCCGAAGTCCGTAATCTTGCCCAGCGGTCCGCCAGCGCCGCCAAGGAAATCAAGGACCTCATCAGCGATTCAGTCGAAAAAGTCGAAACCGGCAGCCGCCTGGTGGATCAGGCCGGCATTACCATGAATGAGGTCGTATCCAGCATCAGCCACGTCACCGATATCATGGGCGAACTGACCGCTGCTGGCCGTGAGCAGGAAGCCGGCATAGAACAAATCAACCGCGCCGTGACCGAGATGGACACAGTCACGCAGCAAAATGCTGCCCTGGTGGAAGAAGCCGCAGCCGCAGCTGAATCCCTGAAAGACCAGGCCGGTAATCTGGTGCACCTGGTCAGCACATTCAAGCTCAATGAAAGCCATGTCATCGCTGTCGCCGCTGCACCCGTGCGTAAGAGTTCTGCGCTTGCCACATCAGCCGCAGCAAGTAAAAATCTTCGCGCTTTGCCGTCTGCAAAAAAACCGACTGCGGTGAAGAGGGCGACTTCTGCACCGGCTAAGGAAGATCCGGCAGTGTCGGGTAAGGATGACTGGGAAGAGTTTTGAGTGATGGCATTTTCTCCCCGATGGTGAAGTTTTGGATGGTGGCGGGCTTCTGCCGATAAGCGGCAATCATATTATCGTTGCTCCAGCGTAGGCTGGTGGGTTTGGGCCACACCGGGCTGGCACCACACTGGGCTGGCGCTCCACCGGGCTGGCGCTCCAGAGGAGTTCGCTGCATATCGCCTCAATTGAAATTCCCTCCCCTTTAAGGGGAGGGTTAGGGTGGGGATGGGTTTCTTTCAATCAGCGGCAATCATCATATCGTCGCTCCAGCGCAAGTTGGAGCTTGGTGGCGTTTCTTGCGTGCTGTGTCGTTGATTAAACTGATTGCCCTTCGTTGACGCAAGCCGGTTTTGGTCAATTAACGACAATCATAATATCGTCATTCCTGCGAAGGCAGGAATCTACCGGGCTGGCGCTCTAGTGGCGTTCGTTGTATACCTTCGTCGTTAATTAAGACGATTGCTCTCCGTGGAACCAGGCCGGGTCTCGGCCCGGCGGCCGAGATACTTTCTTTTGCTTCGCCAAAATAAAGTATCCAAAGAAAAGGCGACCGCAGACTCGCCCTTCGGGTGCTTACGCTACGCTTCAGCATAATTTGTGCATCCCAAAAAATGGGAAGATCCGCAACTCGCCTGCGGCTCAAACATCGGATCTTCTTTTTCCATTTTCTGTGACGCACAAATTACATCGTCCCAAGCGGATTAGCGTCAAAAGCAACCCCGAACGTCAAAGGCAACAGCAACAGCAACAGCAACAGCAACAGCAACAGCAACAGCAACAGCAATAGCAACAGCATCCCCCACACTAACGTTAATTGACGGCATTCAAATAAATATGAATGAGGATGTGTTGACGTTGGTTTTGACTTTGTTGTTGTTCTTGCTTTTGGGGTTGTTGTTGAAGTTGTTGCTGTTTTTGACGTCAATCCGCTTGGGACGATGTAATTTGTGCGTCACAGAAAATGGATCAGAAAGCTTCGTGTTTGAGCGCAGCGAGTTTCGAAGCTTTCCCATTTTTTGTGATGCACAAATTATGCTGAAGCGTAGCGCAAGCACCCGAAGGGCGAGTCTGCGGTCGCCTTTCTTTGATTCCGTTCTTTGGCGAAGCAAAGAAAGGAATTCGGCCGCCGGGCCGAGACCCGGCTTGTGTCCACGAAGGGCAATCGTTTTACACACAACACAAGTATGCAACACACGCCACTAGGCTCCAGCCTACGCTGGAGCGACGATATGATGATTGCCGCTGATTGGCTGAGACATGGCTTGCGTCCACGGAGGGCAACCGTTTTAATTAATAACATGCTATGTCACGACAGATACTAGGCTCAAGCCTGCGCTGGAGCGACGATATGATGAGTGCCGCTAGTTGAAAGAAACCCATCCCCACCCTAACCCTCCCCTTGAAGGGGAGGGGATTTCAATTGAGGCGATATGCAACGAACACATCTGGAGCGCCAGCCCGGTGTAGCGCCAGCCCGGTGTAGCGCCAGCCTGGTGTGATGTCAACCTGGTGAGGCGTCAACCTGGTGAGGCGTCAACCTGGTGAGGCTCCAACCCGATAGTCCCCAGTCTTCGCTGGAGCGACTGGAGTGACGATAATATGATCGCGATCGATCAATGTAATCGCCTGCTCTCACATCAAACATGCATGGTGCGCAATCGACACCATGAATGTTCAGAAAACGTTTATTTAAAACTGATCCCCTTGTTCAATTTCGCTATCACTTCATCCGGCACATTCTTGCTGCAAATGAGATATCGCTCTCCACCATCCGGCATATCACTCGCCTTGAACTGACTGAATTTGTCCTTGGCTACATTGGACTGTTCAATCAGATAATTGGCTTCTTCAGGTGCGGCGAACATCAGGTCGGCGGATTTGGCGGCGATCAGTTGCAGCATTTGCGTGTTGGTGCCGTTGGAGACGACAGTCTGGGGTTTGAGTTTGGCCAGCGCTGCGTCGATGTGATGGCCGTAAGAAAATTTTTCCTTGATCAGCACCTTGATGCCGGGCATGGTCAATACGTCTTCCAGTTTGGCATGGTCCTTGATCTTGAAGCCGCTGCTGATGATCATGACGGTAGGTTTGTCGCGGTACAGGGCTTTGCTGAACTTGGCAAAACCTTCGCGTTCTTCTGTTTTATACCAGCCTATGGCACAGGTTTTTTGTGTGTTTTCCTGCACCATGGCCAGTTGGCGGTTGGGAGCGGCCTTGGCCCAGGTGAAGGCAACGCCAGCGCTTTTGAAGGCGTTGGCTGCGGGGCTTGCTGTCAAACCGGATGCAGAACCGTCGGATTCTTCTACGATATACGGTGGACGTACATTGTAGTTAAGGACAATCTTGTCATCGGCCAGGGCCTGACCGCTGGCAGCGGCAGCCAGCATGGTCAGGGTGCAGAATTGAAACAGGGTTTTCTTATTCATAGTGATCTTTCAAAATAGGCTCACGATAAAAACTGCTTTGACTGCAGCTTCATAGTAGAAGATGAAGCTGAAAAATTCCATGTGCTGCCTTGCATTTTTATTGAAGCAAATCTACCAGACTGCGCGCCACCACCTTGGTCGCCTTGCGCAAATCTTCCAGGTTCAATCTTTCATCGGCGCGCTTGGCATGCGACTCCAGCACCGTGCGTGGCCCCGCACCATAGATCACGCCAGGAATACCCGCTTCTGAAAACAGACGCACGTCGGTATATAAAGGTGTGCCCAATGCCGGAATGATTTCACCAAATACGGTTTCACCATGCTTTTGTATGGCATCTACCAGCGGCGTATTGCCGGGCAGGGGGCGCATGGAATTGGCCAGCAGCAGGCGTTTGATATCGACGCCGATGCCGGGCAGGTCGTTGGCGGTGTCGGTGATTAATTGGCGCAGGGTGGCTTCAACTTCTGCCGGGTTTTCTTCCGGGATCATGCGGCGGTCCAGCTTGAAAGTGACGCGACCGGGGATGACATTGGTATTGGTACCGCCTTCTATCGTGCCCACATTCAGGTAAGGATGGGTAATGCCTTCCACTTTCGATGTCACCTGCTTGTACAGGGTATTTTGCGCATACAGGGCGTTCAAAATTTTGACGGCAGCCTGTAGTGCATCGACACCAGAATCCGGGATTGCTGCATGCGCCATCTTGCCGTGTACAGTGATTTCCATTTGCAGGCAACCATTATGTGCAGTGATTACCTGATAAGAAAAACCGGCGGCAATCATCAGGTCCGGCTTGATCAGCTTGTGTTTCAACATCCAGCCGGGGCCGACTTCACCACCGAATTCTTCATCATAGGTAAATAACAGTTCCAGCGTGCCAGCCTTGGGCTCAACAACGGCTTCCAGTGCACGCAGGGCAAAGGTGTAGGTAGAAAAGTCGGATTTGCTGACGGCAGTGGCACGGCCATAGATGTTGCCGTTTTCTATTTCGCCGCCATACGGCGCTTTGGTCCAGCCTTCGCCGGGTGGCACCACATCACCATGGGCATTCAGCAGGATGGTCTTGCCAGGGCCATACACACGGCGTACCAGCAGGTTGGTAATGCTTTGCAGACCGGCGGCTTTGACTTCACTGTCAGGCACCACGTGTTTTTCAGCAGCTATACCCATGTCCTGCAACAGATCAGCAGTGCGGTCTGCATGTGGGGCATTGTTGCCGGGCGGAGTGTCGGTGGGTACGCGTACCAGTTCTTGCAGGAATTTAACCTGTTCATCAAAATGGGCGTCGATCCAGGCGTCGAGTTCTTGGTAGTGATTCATGGTGGAGAGCTTTCTTTGTGAGTGTGATTGTGTGTGGCTGGGCGTGTTTGTTATGCTTCACGCCTCGATATAAAGTGTTCAACAAAATGGCTAAAGGCTTGCGCGGCCAATGCGGCGTCTTCGGCCGTCATGATTTCATCCGGATGATGGCTGATGCCGCCATTGCCACAGCGCACAAACAGCATGGCAACATCGCACAGTGCAGCCATCGCCATGGCATCATGTCCGGCACCTGAAGGCAGGTAGCGCAGGCGCTGATCGCAATGGGCAATGGATTGTGCAAGCTGTTGTTGCAGCCATGGCGCGCAAGGTACGCTGGGGGCTTCATGGGTTTTGCGCAGCTTGAACTGCACCTTGCGTCTTGCAGCTATGCGTTCTATCTGTGCCAGCACATCGGCCACCGCCTGCTCACGTATCGCATCCTGTTCCGCACGGATGTCGATAGAAAATACAGCCTTGCCCGGTACCACATTGGCGGCACCATTCGGTACATTAAACTGGCCTACCGTGCCGACCAGACCAGGTATATCCTGGCAGCGCTGTTCTATATATAGCCCGGTTTCCGCTGCTGCCATGGCGGCATCGCGGCGCATGCCCATGGGCGAGGTGCCAGCGTGGCCTGCCAGACCTTCCACTTCCACCATATAACGGGTGGCACCGGAAATGGCGGTGACCACACCCAGCGCCAGGTCTTCATTCAATAATACCGGGCCCTGTTCTATATGGACTTCGACAAAGGCCAGTACCTGCGTCGGGTCATACGCAGCCTTGGCCAGCCCGGCTGGGTGAAAGCCAGATGCCGTCATCACTTCACGCATGCTAAGGCCATTGTCATCCAGATTATCCAGCACGGCCATGTCGAAAGTGCCGGCGGCGGCGCGGCTGCCAAGCAGGGTGGCTTTGAAGCGTACGCCTTCTTCTTCCGCAAAACCAATGATCTCTATCGCAAACGGGAAACGCCTGCCTTCTGCATGCCATTGTGCAACGCAGGCCAGTGGCAGCAAGATGCCCAGGTTGCCGTCATGTTTGCCGGCATTGCGCACGGTATCAAAATGCGAGCCGGTCAGCAGGGCGGGGGCATTCGGTTCCAACCCTTCATAACGACCGATGACATTGCCAGCCACGTCACGTCGGACGCTCATGCCAGCGGCGCACATCCATTCGGCCAACTGGGCGGCAGCACTGTGGTGTGCCGGGCTTAGATACGTGCGCGTCAACATGCCTGGCGTTTCGGTATGTTGCGCCAATACGTCAGCCCTGCTCATGATTTGCGAGCCACAACTCGCGTAGGAATGCATCTTGCTGGACATGCGGGTCTCCTGCCTGATTTGGGCTTTAAGCTTGGCTTTGGTGGGCCGTCATAGCGGCTTCATAGCGGTTTTATTGTGGCTTCATGACGGCGTGTTGCTTCCCGGTAGCGCTGGTGTTGTCCGCCCGGTTTGGGAACTGCCGTTGTGGCCTGTTTTTTTGAATTCTACTATTGAATTCATTTATTGCATACAAAAATTGGATGCAGTATATTGGGTTTCAGATCACTTCCTGACAAGCTGGCCTGGTGGTGACATTTGTTCCGTTTTTCTGTTATTTATCAAGGAGTTGTAGTTAGCTCACAGTCGTGCAATTACAGTAATGCTTACCATAGTAGTGCTAACCCTTATCAGGAGGTAGTCGTGCAGCGCATATACAAATCACTATTCGGCCAGGTGCTTATTGCACTGGTACTGGGGATACTGGTCGGGGTCTTGTACCCCAGCTTTGGTGTCAGCCTGAAACCCGTCGGTGACGGCTTTATCAAGCTGATCAAGATGATTATCCCCATGATCGTTTTTTGCGTGGTCGTGCATGGCATTTATGGTGCAGGCGAGTTGAAGAAAGTAGGGCGGGTTGGTCTGAAAGCCCTGGTCTACTTTGAAGTGGTGACCACCATTGCACTGGTACTGGGCCTGGCGCTGGCGTTTATATTTCATCCGGGCGAGGGCATGAACATTGTCCCCGCTTCGCTCGATGCCAGCACCCTGAGTACCTATGTAGACAATGCCAACAAGGTCAAAAGCGCCGGCTTTGCCGAATTTGTGATGAAACTGATCCCGACCACGGTGGTCAGTGCATTCACATCGGGTGATGTGTTGCAGGTCTTGTTGTTTTCGCTGATTTTTGGCTGTGCACTGTCGCTGGTGGGTGAGAAAGCCCGTCCCATCGCCAACCTGATCAGCAGCCTGTCGGAAGTGTTTTTCAAGTGCATGTCCTTCATCATCAAGCTGGCACCTTTGGGCGTGTTTGGTGCAATTGCCTTTACCGTGGGCAAATATGGTGTGGGTTCATTAAAACAGCTGGGCTTTTTGGTGATCCTGTTTTATGGCGCTGTCATCATCTTTGTGTTTGGTATTCTGGGGGGCATATTAAAAGCTGCCGGCTTCAATATCTTCAAATTCATCAAATACCTGCGCGAAGAATTGTTGGTGGTGCTGGCAACGGCATCGTCAGATTCTGTCTTGCCACAGGTGATGAAAAAGCTGGAATACATGGGCATCAAGGACACCACGGTGGGCCTGGTGATACCTACCGGCTATTCCTTCAACCTGGATGCGTTTTCTATCTACCTGACACTGGCTGCGGTATTTATTGCCCAGGCCACCAATACCCCGCTGGCGTTTTCTGACCTGCTGGCGATACTGGCAATTGCCCTGGTGACATCCAAAGGTGCCCATGGCGTGCCAGGTTCGGCGATAGTGATCCTGGCTGCCACACTGTCTGCCATACCGGCGATACCTGTGGTGGGCCTGGTGCTGGTGCTGTCGGTGGACTGGTTTATCGGCATTGCCCGTGCACTGGGCAACCTGATCGGCAACTGCGTTGCGACCGTGGTCGTGGCGTCATGGGAAAAAGACATCGACAAAACCCGCGCCCATGCAGTCCTGAATGGTGATACCGCAGCGATTGCCAGTTATGATCTGGCGAACGCCAAAGCGGAACTGGCGGCGGTATGAGGTGTTTTTCATTGACTGACTGAGCCAGGTCAATATAAGTGTAATTAAAATAACGCCCATGGATGGAAATCTTTGGGCGTTTTGCTTATGGGGTTACAATTCCGGCCTGACTCATCATGCAGTAACAGGTAAATAATATGACAGCAACGACCCATTCAGACCAGGCAGACAGTTCTGAAGCCATTGCCAGCGATATCACCACCGCCATTGCCGAACAAAGGCTGCCGCCCGGCACCAAGCTGCGCGAAGAGGCGCTGGCACGCATGTATTCCGTCAGCCGCACCAAGATCCGCGCTGCCCTGGTCATGCTGGCCAAAGACAAGCTGATTGATCTGGTGCCAGAAAAAGGTGCCTTTGTCAGCAAGCCCAGTGAACAGGAAGCGCATGAGATATTTGCCGTGCGTCGCATACTGGAAGCCGCACTGGTGCGCGAGTTCATCACCAAGGCCACGGCAGAAGATTACACCCGGATAGAACAGCATCTGGTCCAGGAACGCCAGGCCATCATCGACAACAATGTGCAGGAACGTTCAACCCTGCTCAGCGACTTCCACATCCTGCTGGCAAAGACCGTGGGTAACCAGGTGCTGACTGACATCCTGATGAAACTGGCAGGCCGCAGTTCTCTCATCACCATGCTGTACCAGTCCAGCCGCGACGCCAGTTGCTCATCCGATGAACATGTGGAATTTATTCATGCCGCCAAAGCTGGTGATGTAGAAAAAGCCGTGGAACTGATGGTGCATCACCTGCACCACGTTGAATCGGCCCTCGAGTTCAAGGAGCCAGCGAAGAGCGACAAGAAGGATTTTATTTCGGCATTGCTGGCCTGAGTTTCAAGTACCAGTACAAAAACAGAGGTCAGTGATGGCCTCTGTTTTTTTACATGCGATCAGCCCTTGATCACGATGCTTTTGATGATGTTGTGCTGGTGGTCGGAGTTGTTGCCGCCACGGCCTGCGTCGCCATCGCTTTCTTGCATGGTTTCCAGATAGGCGGCAGCTTTTGCGCTTACGGCGTTTTTAAGAATTGAGATCATAGAAATAGAATCCGTCACCTACATATCTGACCAGACAATTGTTAGCGGGCACCTGAATGGTGTTGACAAAAGCTGGGGGTAACTGGCGATAGAATTTTTGAATGAGTTTTTATGAGAAGACACATCAGATTCAACGCATTCAAAGTTCCAGCGCGATAGCATATGAGCAGTCATGGATTGATAGCGATATCTTATTCTTTGGATTTTTGTTTTGCATCCTTCAACTTTTGTCCACGATACGATGCTACTTCGCTAAGCTTCATGCCCTCTGGAATCTGGCCATGCTTTGGATGCGCTACCCGTTGTGCGCGATAAATACCTGTATGCCCGGAAAACAGGTAGCTGATTACACAGGCAAGTGCGGCATAAGGCGCTATCTGTGGACCAAACAATTCCAATGCCATGATAGTTGATGCTATCGGTGTATTTGCAGCACCAGCAAATATGGCAACAAAACCCATTGCAGCAAGAGTGGCGAAGGGCAAGTGCAATACAGGAGCAAGAGCATTGCCCAGCGTTGCACCTATGTAAAACAGGGGCGTGACTTCGCCGCCTTTGTATCCTGTCCCAAGAGAGCTAATGGTGAATAACATTTTTCCGGCAAAATCCGTCCAGGCCAGTTGATGCTGAAATGATTCCATGATGACGGGTATTCCCAGTCCTGTGTATCTTTGATTGCCGACTGCCCAGGTAGTTACGGCAATTGCGACACCACCTAAGAAAGGTCGTAAGGGAGCATAGGCGATCTGTTTTTTCATTAAATCTGATACACCATGGGTTGCGTTGGCAAACAACATGCCGACCAGTCCAAACACGATACCGGCCAACAAGCTCGCAATCAAAGTCCAGGCAGTAATTGCGGGTATCAATCCGGCACTGTAATGGGTGTGATGTACTCCCCATAGCAGGCCAACCTGATCGGCGACGATGGCAGCGATAAAGCAGGGCAAGATGGCATCGTAGCGCATGCGCCCTATGGCCAACACTTCCAATCCAAAAACTGCACCGGCAATCGGCGTGCCAAACACCGACGCAAAGCCAGCACTGATGCCTGCCATGATCAACAGCCTGCGCTTTTGCGTGGACAGATGGAAAAGATGCGTCAATTGATCTGCCAGACTGGCCCCCATTTGTACCGCAGTACCTTCTCGCCCTACAGATGCGCCAAACAGATGAGATATCAAAGTGCTCGCCATGACCAATGGTGCCATGCGAAGAGGAATGGTTTTTCCAGGATCATGAATTTCATCAATGATGAGATTGTTCCCTGCTTCGACTTGTTTTCCAACATGCATATATACCCAGCCAACGGCAAAACCCGCCAGCGGCAATAGCCAGATAACCCAGGTATGAGATTCGCGCCAGGATGTGACGTAATCAAGCGCAAACAGAAAAGTGGCAGAGGCCGTGCCTGCAAGCATGGCAACTATTACTGCGAGCATCAGCCATTTCCCGATATAGGCAAGCAGATCAATTTGTTCAGGTATATTTGAATGTTTCATGGCGTCAGGTAAGTGTTCGTTACGAACCTGGTCATGTTTTTGCGGCGGGCATGTGCCTACAGCTTCCTGATGACCAGGAAGGTCTGTAGGCATCATCAGCTACCCGGCAGATGCGGGTGGCGGTTAAAGGAGGAATGCCATCTCCTTGCTATGACTCAGATAATACCAAGTTTTTTGAGCCGGAACAATTTGTTTGGGCAGGGTATTGTTCGTGTCGCAATGTGAAAACTGCACATCTTGATCAAAAAAACTATGCACCATGCGCAGCACTGATTTGTTCCATGCGCTTTTCAAAATCATGCGCCAGCGACCGCAATGTGATGCGGGCAAAATCAGCCATGAGCAAGTCGCGGGCGTTTTGTAGTGTCCTGGTCAGGCTGGTATTGACTGCCTGTTCTACCAGGCATTGCGGATGATCTTCTGCAAAACCAAGTGAAAACACCGGTGGTTCTCCTATGGCCTGGTACACGTCGAGCAGGCTGATGTCTTCCAGCGGCTTGATCAGGGTCCAGCCGCCCCGATGGCCTTTGACTGAATGGACGCAGCCATGTTCTTTCAAACCAGCCATGGTGCGCCTGACCACCACAGGGTTGGTATTGAGCATGAGCGCGATGTCATCCGAGGTCAGGGGTTTGTCTTGCTGATCCATGTGTATCAGTACGTGCAGCATGCGCGAGAGCCTGTTGTCACTTCTCATTGATGTCTCTCAGATCAGTATTGGGGGAATGTCCGTATTTTACGTAACATTTTAAGTTGCGTAAAACTTTTACTTTGGATATCATGTAACATGTGAAGTATCTTGATTGATGTTGTTAGGTAATGTGGTGCTGTGGTTGTAGGTGTGGGTAGCCCGGCCCGGTCTAACCCACCTCAGCCCTTGCCAGGCAATGAAAGGATTTGAATATGGACGACAGGGAAAAGATCATTGATTGCGCAGTGATCGGTGCGGGTGTTGCTGGCTTGAGTGCTGCGTTGTTTCTTGGCCGTGCCGGGCTTAACGTCGTGGTTTTTGACAGTGGGCCGCCACGCATCATGGCAGTGGCACAGGTGCGGGAATATCTGGGTTTTGACGGGGTGCCACCGGCAGGCATGCTGGCACAGGCAAGGGCAGAAGTCATCCGTTATGGCGTCACTATCGTCCATGCAAAGGTGGAACAGGTACTGCCTTTGGAAGATGGATTTTTTAGTGTCAGCGCCAACGGTCAAACCATTCATGCCAGAACCGTTGTGCTGGCAACCGGCCTGAAAGACATATTGCCCGCAGTGACAGGTGTCGGTGATTTATGGGGAGATGATCTGCGGGTCTGCCCCTGTTTTGATGGCTATGAAGTCCTCGACAGGCAGTTTGTCGTTTTCGGTTTACCTGAAAGACTGGCGCACATGGCTGCGTGGGTGTCGATGTGGTCTTCTCATGTTACGGTCGTTTCACGACATGAGTTTGATGCGGCAGAGCAGAATAAATTTCGCTTGCTGAATATCCATGTTGTGCAGGATGAAGTCCTCGGTTTGAATCACAGCGACGGCAGGTTGATATCCGTCACCACCACAAACGGTCAGAAAATAGAGTGTGATGCGACCTGGGTTGCCATGGCTTACCAGGCGGCGTCCGGCCTGGCGGCATCGCTATGTGATGTCGATGAATATGGCCTGGCAAAGACGGATGCTGGTGGGCGGAGCAGCAGGCCAGGTGTTTTTGCCATAGGCAATGCCAGCGTCAGCGGTGCCTGGGCGCATCTTGCCCATGCGGCATCTTCCGGAACGAATGTGGGGCCCTTGGTGACCAATTATTTGCTGGATTTGAAGCTCGCTGCGATGCAGGCAAAGGAAAGGGAATTGCTTGTCTGACGTGTGTTCAAAGCATATCGGCGCGTATTACTGGCAAACGCTGTATCAGGATCTTGCGGCAGAAGCGCAAAGTGGTAAGGCCGATAGCATATACACGCTGGCGCTGATGCTGGACAGCACGCGACCTGGCTGTCCGCGTGATCGCATACGTAGTGAAGCATATTTTTTACAGTCCGCAGCATTGGGCAACGGATATGCGATGTACGCATTGGCGCAACGTTATGTCCGTGACGGCACTGAAGATGAGAGCTGGCCGCTGGATCTGGAAAAGGCAAAATATTTTCTGCGCATGGGCAAGGACAAAGGCCACGTAGCCTGTGCCGACTTGCTGGCCAGGCTTGAAGACTAGGTGCTAGGCGCTAGGCGTACTGCGAGTGAGGGTTTCTCCGTTGCGGCTCTCTGCACAAGGTAATTTCTGGAATAGTCATGTTGTATTCATGAGCCTCACTCATAAGCGCATGCTGTTTGTGCTACCTAATCAAGGTCAGTGAAGCGTATTACACTGCTGACACCTGTTTCAAGCTGATCAGGCGATAGCCGCATCTGATGTCAAGCGCTGCCGGTGAATGGCAGCCATTCTGATCACCTGATGACCCCATCTGCATCGCCTCAGAAAAACCAGCGTTGACCTGAACCATCACCAGAGAAAGCCATCATGCAAACCATAGAAGTCGTCATCTTTCCTGCCAAAGCGGGTGTTTCAGCAGAAAAACTACAAACTGCAGCGTTGGAGATTACGCCCGTTTTTGCGGCCATGCCCGGATTTATTTCACGCGAATTTGGTATTTGTGATGATGGCCAGTTTATTGATATGATTCACTGGGAAAACCGTGCGGTGGCAGAAGCTGCTGCCGAAAAGGTGATGCACATCCCGGTCTGCTGCGCTTATTTTGATCTGATGGATCAAGGCAGGATGCAGTTCAGATATGTTAATAAAGTACTTTGAACGCTAATCCCTAACACTCAGGCACAAGGCATCGGCTGCACGTCTACCAAGCAGTCACCAGGAATTCACTGAACATTCACTAAGTATTCACTAAATATCCACCACCTTCAGATACCGCCCATGAGCAATGTCGCATCCTTCAAACTGATTCTGTTGTTGCTGATTGCCATCATCGGGCTGGAGTTGCTTGCTAAGCGGTTTCGCTTGCCACCGGCCGCAGCCTTGATTGTGGGTGGAGCGGCGCTGGCTTTTGTGCCGGGTTTGCCTGCCGTTGCGCTTGACCCTGAACTGGCGCTTGTCGTTTTTCTGCCGCCTTTGCTGATGAATGGTGCTTACTATATTGCGTGGGATGATTTCAAACACCACTTCAGGGGCATCATGCTGCTGGCGATAGGGGCGGTGACGTTCACGACGCTGTTGGTAGGTTATTGCACGCATTTGCTCCTTCCCGGCCTGCCGTGGGGCTGTTGCTTCGCTTTGGGGGCGATTGTTTCTCCACCGGATGCCATCGCTGCCAAAGCCGTGCTGGAACGTGTGAAGCTGCCCGGCAAGGTCATGGTCTTGCTGGAAGGCGAGAGCATGCTGAACGATGCATCAGGGCTGGTGCTGTACCGGTTTGCTGTCGCCGCTGCGCTTACGGGGGCATTCAGTGCGGTGGATGCAGTCGCCAATTTTTCCCTGCTGTGCATAGGCGGTGTCGTTGTGGGCCTGGTCATTGGTTATGCAGCCATCAAGCTGATCAAGGCATTGTCGGAACCTTTTCTGGTCATCATCACGTCGGTGTTGCCAGCATGGATCTGCTACATCGCTGCTGAAGAACTGGACGTGTCGGGCGTGATGGCAACCGTCACCTACGGCATGATGCTGGGCTGGCATCAGCACGACGTAGTATCGGCCACAGTGCGTACACAGGGCGTGGCGTTTTGGCGGGTGCTGACCTTTATGCTTGAATCGCTGGTGTTCGTCTTCATTGGCCTGTCATTGCGCGGTGTGCTGGACCGTATTGGCGGCATAGAGCGGGCGTTTTCTGAATTTGCACCGGCTGTGACCTTGGTCGTAGGTGTGGTGCTGATATCGCGTTTTATCTGGATATTTGCAACGGACAGTGTCAGCGCACTGATCGCAACATTCTTAAAAAAAGGCGGCTTTCAGCTTGACTGGCGTGCTGCAATCATCAAAAGCTGGGCCGGTATGCGCGGCGTTGTCACGCTGGCAGCTGCACTGGCACTGCCAACATCGCTACCAGGTCGGGACTTCATTCTGGTCACCTCGTTTGTCGTCATACTGGTCACGGTATTGATTCAAGGTACCAGCATAGGGTGGCTTATCGCGCTTTTGAATATGAAAAAAGACGCACAAGGCGAACATGTTTATCTGACTGAACCACAATGCTGGGCCCTGCTGGAAGCCGCCCAGTTTTCAGCGGTAGAGGCGCGCGCCTATGATAGCGACGGCAAACTGCTGCACCCGCGCCTGCTGGAACAATATGGGTACCGCGCCCGCATTTCGGACCTGCACAGAAACGCCCCCGAATTGCCGGTAGACGCCCGCACCGCACATTACGACATCATATTGGCTGCCATCGCCGCCGGCAGGGAAGCCTTGCTGAAACTGCATAGAAGCAGGCAACTCAATGACGAGATGCTGCATATGCTGGAACGTGATCTTGACTTGCAGGAAATTGCGGCGATACATAGCCGTGGGGATTGATAGCGCTAAGGATCAATCATTGATTTTTTATGTTGCAGCAGAAGTCGAAGCAGAAGATTTCCTTGTCGTCGCATGCAATTCCAGTCCCAGTGATTTCATGACCTTTAAAATCGTGGCAAAGGAAGGGTTGCCGTCAACTGATAAAGCCTTGTACAGGCTTTCACGAGAAAGCCCGGTATCGCTCGCGATTTGAGACATGCCGCGTGCGCGTGCGATATCACCCAATGCTTTTGCAATAAACGCGACATCGCCATCGGCCTCTTCTATACAGGCATCCAGATACAGTGCCTGATCTTCTTCTGTTTTGAGATAGTCGGTTACATCCCAAGTGCTTGTTTGTGGTTTCATGATTTTAATTCCATTGAAAGTTGCAAGGCGGTCTGAATGTCTTTGCTTTGCGATGACTTGTCACCCCCAGCCAGTAAAATCACAATTTCAGTTCCCTTTTGCACGTAATACACCCGGTAACCAGGCCCATGATCTATACGTAGTTCAGATACGCCCTGACCAACCGGCTTGACATCACCCGGATTGCCCATGGCCAGGCGGCTGATGCGTGCATTGATACGTGCTTTGGCCATGCCATCACGCAAAGCTACAAACCATGCTTCGTAGATACTTGTTTTTTGGATTTCCATTGAGTTTATTGTAGTCTATGGGATACGTTTGTCAAATGCATTCTAAGTTTTACCTAAATCCCTCAACATCCTGTCCCAATACACCGGATCTCCAAACACGCTGCGCAGGTGGGTGATGACGAGCCGGGCTTTGGCGGCATGTGAGCACCCAGGATGCCGGTAGATACAATCGATGGCAAGCCAAAATCAGCTGGCTGCCCAGCACAATTACTCGCTTTGTGCTGGCCCTTTCTTGCGCAGCCCATCGACGTAGATACCCAAACCAAGCAGACTGCCACCCACCAGCAACAAATGGATAAACCACAGTGAAGGACTTTTACTGACCAGGAACTGGAAGTAGAAGGTATATAAATTGATCATTAAAAAAGTGTAGGCGTAGCCACGCAGCAGTTGCAGATTGAAATGCATGCTTGCCCACACCGAGCCGCCTGCCACCGCTGCCCACAGGATCGAAAACGCCAGGCGCTCGCCCTCGGTATCGTTCCAGCGCACATCCTGATTCTCGTAATAACCAAACACACTGAGAAACCATAGCGACAGATTGATCAGCAACAAACCATAGTGAAAATATACCCGCGCAAACGGTGCCAGGCGGCCGCGTAAAAATTCCACATGCACCCAGGCCAGGCAAAGTACCCCAGCCCCAATGGCCAGAAAACGGGCTGGATAAGTCATACCCAGGTAATAGGCGCCCCAGCCAGAGATATAGCCTGTTTCTGCCCCGCAAAAGAAAAAGAACAGCGCCAGCGAATACGATAACAACAGGCGATTGGCCAGCGCGTATGCCAGTGCCAGCAGCAGGGCCGCATCGACACCCACCAGGGCAGGCCAGTTTTTGCTGCCGCTGGAGTGATGCAGGGCCAGCACGATACTCAGACCCTGCAAGGCCATACCGCTTGCCAGTTCCAGCGCTTCGGCCAGGATGGGCATGTTGCGATGGGTCTTCAACCAGTGCGCCAAAGCCAGGCCACCTAAAAAAGAGCCCGCCAGGGTGGCTTCACCCACCAGCCACCAGTTCATATGTTCGCGCAGCAAAATGAGTATGCCCGCCACGCAGGTCAGCACGCCCAATACCGTGAACGAGCGTACCAGCGCCAACATATTCCATGCCTCGGTCGGATAGCGTAGCTTGATTCGCCCTGCCTGGTGTACCTCAATGATCTTGAGTGCGACCAGATCATCCAGTTCATTGTGGACGCCACGGTTGATGCTGCGCTGGTTCATGCTGCACCTCCGTTGGTGTTTTGAACACTGCTGCCAGCCTGGTTCAGACTACGTGAAATGACTTCCATCAACGCACCAGTGACTAGCAGTAGCAGCCCGCCAGCGGCGAGATAACTACCCAAATCAAGCTGGTTCCAGAATTGTTCATGGAAACGGGTAAACAGATTGATGCCGAAAAAAGTGATGCCAAAACCACGTAACAAACCACTGTGCAGACGGGCACCTGCCACTATCTGCACAACGGTAGCGATGCTGAGCGCAAAGACCCAGAAGACAGTCTCTTCCTGATAGTGATGCCAGACAGATAAAATCAGCAGCGACATGTTCAGGTACACCAGCCCTACTGATTGCCAGGCCTGATAAAACCGTCCTGTGGCGGGGTAGGCCATGCGTTCATGCCCATAGCCTATGGCGACGGCGATGAGGGCGACTACACTCATCATCTTCGGGTCCTGGATTGACAGCGCATAACTGGAACGACCAAACATGGCCGACCACGAGCCTACCCAGTGAAACAGCGCGAGCAATGCCAGAACTAGCAAATAGGTATTGTGTCGCTGGTAAGCAAGGTAAAAAGCCAGCGGGATGGTCAGCAATCCGGTGAATATCAGCACCACGTTGCGGTCCAGGTGCAGCACTTCACTCAAAAATCCCCCCACTGCACTGGCCCACAAGGCTATGCCAAGGGTGACGATAAATTTCGACGAAGTTGCATAGCGTTGCTGCACATCGTCAGCCAGCCGTAAACCGCCCCAGGTTAACGCTATGCTGATAGCAGCACCAACCAGCGCCGCGAACGCTACCGATTGCGACAAGGCACTGATCATGCCCATCAATCCAAGAAAAGCACAAAAGCCGCCAAAAATGCCGCAATACTTCACTACGCCGATCAGGCCAAATTTGCTTACTTCATAGCGCTGGGACAAGAGTTCGTAGGCAGATTTTTCAATCAAACCATCGGCATGCCAGAGCGCGAGGTCTTGCTGTAATTGTTGTTTGACTTGTTTGCTGGTCATAAAAAGTTTTTGGCCTTTTAACTTCAAATATTGGCGAACAGATGCTGAAATCTAAGATGAGCATAATGAGCATAAAACGCGCTTGTCTTGGTTGCGACAATGCTGCTTTCACGATTAACGATTAACGATTAACGAAAAAGTTCTACCGGGAAAATTCGTTTTCGGTAGCGAATATACATCTGTTCGTATTCATTCCAGCCAATTTAAGCAGCTTTGCTTACATGTTTTACACTTCAATCCCCAATACCCTATCCCAATACACCGGATCCCCAAACACGCTGCGCAGGTGGGCGATGAAGAGCTGGGCTTTGGCGGCGTGAGAGCGACCAGGCATACGAACGGCGTGGATGCCGGGGCGGATTTTGGTGGGGATGCTGCTGGTACCGGGGAAGAGTGAAATCAGTTGCCCTGATTCGATATGCTCAAACACCATCCAGCTGGCGAGGTGGATGATGCCTGTGCCTGCCAGGGCGGCCTGTAGCAGGGTTTCGGTATCGCTGCAACGCAGGCTGCCACGGACCGGCAGTGCCATTTCCTTATTGACGCCGGGGTAGATCCACCAGCCTGCTGGTGGTGGCGACGCTGCCCCGGTCAGGCAGTTGTGCTGGAGCAGGTCTTGTGGTGCGGCAGGGTAGCCGTGGTGGGCCAGATAGGCGGGGCTGGCGCAGGTCAGCCTATGCAGTGGCGCCAGGGTAGTGGCGACCAGATCGCTATCCGGCAAGATGCCCATGCGTATGGCAATGTCTACCCTTTGGGTGGACAGGTCAACGATCTGGTCGCTGATATGCAGGTCGACTTCCATCAGCGGGTAGCGGTTTAAAAAGCTGGCGACAGCCGGTCCTACATGGCGGCGGCCAAAGGCTGCGGGGGCTGTGATGGTCAGCAGACCGCGTGGGTCGGCATTGAGTGCGGACATGGCTTGGCGGGCGTCGTCCAGTTCGGCAGCGATGGTTTTTGCCCTGGGCAAAAATTGTTCGCCAGAATCGGTCAGCAGCAAGCGCCTTGAACTGCGGTGGAATAATTTCATACCGAGTTCTGCCTCCAGCGCATCGATCTTTCTGGAGATGGATGACACTGCTACATCGCGCTTTTTGGCAACGCCAGACAGGCTTCCTGCCGCATGGACTTCCAAAAAAATCTGTATCGCATCGAACATGGGGCACCTGAACTTTTATTTGCGTAAAACGCAAAGATGGTTTGCATTGTTGATTATTGTACCGATTTTCGCAAAGAAATAGAATCTGCTTCATTATTAACCCATGGCGATTAACGCCTGAAGGAAGAATCATGATGAAGCACACATTACTGAACTTTGCCCGCGCCGCCTTATTTCTGTCTGTTGCCGGTGCCATAGGCTTTGGCAGCACCACACCGGCATTGGCTGCCGCACCGATGGTGAAGACATCGGCACCCGCATATCACCGTTTGATGCTGGGTACGTTTGAAGTAACGGCCCTCAGCGATGGCACGATCAAGCTGCCTGTCGATCAAATCTTGATGGAACCGGCAGCAACAACCAGGGCAGTGCTGTCGAAATCATTTTTGCAGGCACCGCTGGAAACCTCGGTCAATGCCTACCTCATCAACACGGGCAGCAAACTGATCCTGATTGATGCCGGTACTGGCAGCCTGTTCGGTCCCAGCCTGGGCAAGCTGATTGCCAATCTGAAGGCATCTGGCTATGAGCCTGCACAAATCGATGATATCTACCTGACCCATTTGCACCCTGATCATGTGGGTGGCCTGGTGCTCAACAATGAAATGATATTTGCCAATGCCAACATCCATGTGGACCAGGCCGAGGCCGATTACTGGCTGAGTCAAAAGAATCTGGAACAGGCCCCTGCTGACGCCAAGGGATTTTTCCAGGGGGCGATGGCATCGGTGAACCCCTACAAGGCAGTCAACAAGTTGCAGACTTTTGCTAAAGATGGTGAATTGCTGCCGGGCCTGACAGCGTATTCCACCCGTGGGCATACTGAAGGTCACACGTCTTACCTGGTCGAAAGCCAGGGCCAGAAGTTGTTGCTGGCTGGCGATTTGATCCACGTCGCAGCCGTGCAACTGGGCAAGCCGGAAGTGACAGTGACCTTTGACAGCCACGCCAAAGAAGCGGCTGCCACGCGCCAGAAAATATTCGCACAGGCAGCAAAAGACGGCACGCTGATTGGCGCATCGCACATACAGTTTCCCGGGCTGGGGCATTTGAACAAAACGGGTACGTCGTATCAGTGGATACCTGTCAATTATACGCAGATGCCTTGATGTCTTGATGTTTGGCTCTTGATGTCTGAAATGGATGATGGGCGCATGTAAACGGCTCATCATCCCCTGATGCAAATTTTTGAAGAGGTTTATTTATGATCAAATTTTATTATCACCCATCGCCCAATCCGGCCAAGATTGCGCTGTTTCTGGAAGAGTCTGGCCTGCCATATGAACTGGTGCCTGTTGATACCCAAAAAGGCGAACAGCATGGCGCGGATTTTCTGGCGATTAACCCTAACGGAAAAACGCCGGCCATCTTTGATGACGAAGTGGGTGCAGTGGTGTTTGACAGTAATGCCATCCTGCTTTATCTGGCTGAAAAATCCGGCCAGTTTTTACCTGGGGCCGACCAGACCAGCCGTGCCGACACGCTGTCATGGTTGATGTTTATTGCTACTGGCATAGGGCCGTTTTCCGGGCAGGCGGTGCACTTCAGGCATTTTGCGCCTGAACCCAAAACCTATCCCTTGAATCGTTATGACTTTGAAGCCTGGCGGCACTGGCGCATTCTGGATGCACGTCTGGCACAGCGTCAGTATCTGGTTGGTGATACCTACAGCATCGTCGATATGGCGTTCTGGGGATGGGCGCGTGCCATACCCTTCATCCTTGGTGATGATGCCTGGAACCAGTTGCCCAACGTGAAACGTTTGTTCGACGATATCAATGCGCGGCCTGCTGCACAGCGTGCAGACAATTTAAAGACTGCACATGCCTTCAAGACTGCTATTGATGCAGAAACCCTGGCGGCGATGTATCCGCAAAATGCCCGTCTGGTTGCCGCTTGATACGATGTGGTGACGGTGTACCTGCCTGAGATGCATCGCTGAATGCTGCGCTCAGGTCCGGGCTTTAAATACTATAAGAAGAAACTGCCCACCCGCAATGATTCAATGTGGGTGGGCAGTTTCAGTTTTTAGCCTTTAGTTTTTGATCAAAGTAAAATCATCTACCCTTACCCAGTTGTTGGCATTGGCCACCGAATACACACCCACTTGTGCCGTGCCGTTGCTGACGACGATATTGGGAATCGAAATCTGCGTCCAGTTGGCAATGCTGGTGTTGATGGAATAGTCTATTTCAGCACTGCCAAAATTCTTGACATATATCCTCGCAATACTCTGGCCGCCGCTGCTTCTTACCCAGGCTTTCAGGGTATAGGTGCCATTCGGCAGCGTGACATTCTGGTACATGCTGGCGCTATAGGCGGCTGTATAACTTTGCGTCATTGCCCAGCGGCCACTGTGGCCACCAGCCACGTTGCTGTTGGGGTCTACGCCAGACAGATTGCTCCAGTTTGACCAGCCAGCCAGGACGTTTTGCCCTACACGGTCTGCTTCAAAACTGGGGTTGAGGATGTAGTTGTTGCCACTGCCAACAGACCAGCTACCTGTTGCTGCATCCAGATTAAACTGGCTCAGTGAGTTGAATTTGGGCGTGCTGCCGCTAAACGAAAGCGGCGTCCATTGGTTATAGCCTATGCCATTGCCAGCAAAATCACTCCAGCGGTCACCGGCAAACAAAATCGTCGTACCGGCACTGCCATGCACGGGAATAAAAAAGCCTGTCTGCGTCACATGTGAAAAATCGGCGTCCGTACCTGCCACGACAAATTCGGCAGAATAGGGGCCGGTAATATTATTGGCCGTGATGCAGTAGGTGTGCGAGGCATTCCATCCATGCAGATCAGATGAACAGAAATAATAGGTGCCATTGTATTTAAACATGGCATTACCTTCGCGACCGCCAGACCCGCTGTTGTAGATATTGGTGGCCGCTTCGATATTCAATGAATCGGACGTGCGGATAGGGGCGACATATAAATGCGAGCGGCCATTCGAATTGCTGAAGACCAGATACGCCTTTCCATCATCGTCGATAAACACCGTCTGGTCACCGGTTGACGGCGTCACCACATTGGTAATCTGCGCCTGCATGTGGTCATACACAAAAGGGCCAGTGGGCGAGCTGCTGGTCGCGAACAACACGCCAGCCCCCATGGCAGTGCTGGAATATTGCGTGATCAGCACATACTTGTGCGTCGTGCTGTTGTACACCACACCCAGGCGGCCCAGCCAGGTGGCTGATTCAAACACTTGCCCCGCCGGTGCCACTGAAATGGCATTGGCTTCAAATTTCCAGTGCGCCAGATCAGTGGATGAATAGACGGTCACCGCATTGAAGCTGGTGTCTGAATTTTTGGATGCCGGGTTGGCCGCATAAGTCTCCGCACCATTATATTTGACGCCATACCAGTAATACGTACTGCCCACCTTCAATATACCCCCGCCCTGGGAATAGATATTGTTGCCTGCAGTGTCTTTCCAAAATACGTCATTTTGTATCACCTGGCTGGCTGCGTAAGAGGGCATGGCAGCCAAGGCACAGGCAAACATCAATAGCAATCTGGCCCACCTGCAAAACAGTCCCCATGTCGATTTTGTGTTCATTTTTGTCTCCGCTATTCTGATTTTTAGTTTGCGTTTTAAAACGCCTATGTGGATGCACAAGAGAGACTTGTTCATCCGACAATCAGCATCCTTGCTAATTTTTGAATTGACCAATGCCTTTTTTCGCTTTTGCTAGATGGATTTGGCATATGAATCAAGGTGTTGTTCATGAATTCATGGTGACCCGCTTTCTACCTGCAAATTCTTGTTTGCATTCCCCAGCTTGTGTAATAATCTTTGCGGTATGATGTTTATTTAATATTTCCAGGAGGTAACTCGGGTTTGCTGTGTTACCCGTATTGATCAAAGGTGGATGGGCAGGATTTAAAAGCACAACTTGACATACATAAACGCGTAACGACCATGAAGACGCAAGCCCCGGTACCGTCCGAGCAAACACAGCAAACGCAGGCGCTGAAGACTGCGCCAGTCGGTCAATTGGCTGCGGATGTGGCTACAGCCTTTGTTGACCACAGGCCAGAAGCGGTGCTACAGGGGCGTTTTCAGGAAATGGCAGACCAGAGCCCGCAGTCGCAGCGGCTCAGCAGCTTGCAGGCAGCCATGGACAACAGCCCGCAAGCCCGGCAAATGCAGGCCACGGCACAACGCATGCAACACCACGCACTGCAGCGGCAGCAAGTACAGCCGCCAGTACAGCGGCAAGCTGGCCATGCCGCAGACGGGCATGCATCCGCATCAAATAACACCGGTATGCCGGACAATCTAAAAGCCGGTGTAGAAAACCTGTCCGGCATGGCGATGGATGATGTCAAGGTGCATTACAACTCGGCACAGCCGGCAGCCATGCAGGCGCATGCATTTGCGCAAGGTACGGACATCCATATCGCACCCGGGCAAGAGCAGCATTTGCCGCACGAAGCCTGGCATGTCGTCCAGCAAAAGCAGGGCCGGGTCAGGCCAACTTTCCAGATGAAATCAGGCTCCAGCATCAATGATGACGTGGGGCTGGAATCAGAGGCCGATGTCATGGGGGCGAGGGCGCTGGGTGCGGGCACGGCGGTTGTGAAGAGTGAGGTCGGACAGGACGGTGGGGTGGCACAGGCGATGATGACATCTGCGCGGCCGGTGTTTCAGTTGGCGAGACGTACAGGCATATTGGGAAAAAACAAGACAGCTATTGTTTTCAACAGTGCTTCCGGCGCGGCTGATAGACCAATCAGTGAGGCGGCATGGGAAGGTGCGGCGAAGGCTGATTGTAATGATGGCGATAATATCGACTATGAGTGGGAGGAAAAGGGGGGTATTTCTAAAATTTATGGCAAATTTGTAGAGGTAATAGACGAGAAAAAAGCATCTTCAGCAATCAAAGCCACATCCTTAACCCTGGACAGTGACGCAAAAAAGCACATTTGGGATCGCCATGTACCACGAGGTATTTTTGCTGCAAAAGAAATTAAGACTGCATATGTTGGTCATAATGTCGCAATATTTGAAGATATGGGTATTTTGGCATTCAATAAATTTATGGTTGCCGAATGCGCTGCAGCCGCAGACTACACATGGGTCAATGAGGGCAAGAGCAAGATGCGGGGGACCCATGGCAATATCGAAATGATATGTACTGACATGGATGGGAAAAAATTTGCAATTAATACCTGCTATCCAAATAACAAAAAAGTGTCTAAAACAGTTCTGCAAGCGGCACTTGCAAAGCCTAGATTTGCCGACTTTCTGACTGCATTGGGTAAATATTAGAAATGACGAAAGATTAGACACACTTGCTTCTGACATCAACTTAAAAGCAGACTCAGGCTAAAAGATACAAGCGATCAAAACAATTTTTGATTTTTCAATGCAAAAATCAAGTGCTGTCAGTTTTACGTTTGTGGTCAGGGTAGCGTCAATTCCTTCACCTGCTAGTAATAGATGTTCTGAACAAAAACAACGTGCCTTACCATGTCACTAGCAGTAATACAATAATCCCACCACAATTACCACAACACCACCCAAGCACCCACGCATCAACCCCGCAACGCATCCTTAAGGCGTTGCAGCATCGCCGTATCCTGCCAGGCCAGCAGCATGGTGTGGACAGCCAGCGCGTGTGGGTTGGCTTCCACCTGGCGGCCACAGGCACACAAGGCCAGGGCCAGGTGCGTGCGGATTTCTGTAACGTTGACCTGCATCAGCGGCATGCTGGCATAGGCTGCGGTGATTTCATAGGCTTCGCTTAACTGAGTGATGGCCAGTTCTGGCCGTCCGGTGTTGAGACTGATGACGCCCTGGCAACTGAAGAAAAACAGACGTTCCAGCTGCGACAGATTAGCATTGTCGATGTCTGCCAGCAGCAATTCTGCCGCTTTGAAATTATTCAGGCGACGAGCCAGGGTTGTGGCCAGGTCGATGGTGGGGGCGACACCGGGGTTCAGCTTGCGTGAGGTATGCTGGACCAGGGCAACCTGCTGGAAATCGCGCGCAGCAAAATACAAGGACGACAATTTGGATTCATAAAACCCTGGTTTTAGCGAGGCGTCGTGCTTTAACACTGCAGCCCGTTTTAAACCGTCGGCCAGGCGGCCCTGACCGGCTTCGGCAGTAGCCAGGCGGAAAATGATTTCATGTTCGGGTATCGCTATCTTGAACCAGGATTTCCAGCGTGCTAGCGCACGCATGATACGTTCAGCCTCTGTCCAGCGGTGCCAGGCGGAAGCCTCCAGCGTACGGTTGTACAAAATCATGGGTACTTTGGACCAGATAAAGCCCAATATATGCAATGCCAGCAAAGCGGCAGGGATGAGGGCCGCCGTGCTGGTAAATCCATACATGGCTGCGCCAATCGCCCACCATACCAGCAACGGCCCCCACCAACTGACATTACGGGCAAACAGCATGGCCAACTGCATTAGCAAGCGCGGCTGGCGCTGTAATTGCTGTACTTCTGCTGCGGTCAGTTCCAGCCGGTTTCTTGAATTGTCGTCATTCAGGTTGATGGCGGTGGCCGCATTGCTGATCATGTTGATGTCGGTGTAACCGGCTTTTTGCAATGTCGCCAGGGCTTCTTCATAGGTGGCAGCAACCACCCGGTCGGTGACTTGCGTCTGGCTGTCGTTTTTGGCGGTAAAGTTGAAGGCAAACACGGTCTGTCTCGGTTGGTCAGTCAATCGGCCTGGTTGGGGTCACGTTGCTGCTGTACTTGAATTATTTATGTAGATTACTTTAATAGGGTTAACGCAAAATTGTTCCAGAATGTAGGTACGATTAGCGCAGCGTAATCGTACGCATGTTGTATCCGATAATAACGAAAGTGCTTCAAATTGATTTGTCTTTTGCCCGATCGGAAGAATTTCACAATCTTGTGTTTTCTTCAGATTGTAAGCAGGTTGACGCTCATAAACTTTGACGGACATGCGTACCATTACGCTGCGCTAATCGTACCTACGTTGGTTTGATGAGCAGCGCAGCTGGTTTGCGTAAGTTTTATTTAAGTAGATTACCTTAAACAGATTATGGGATCAGCGCCGGGCATTTGTCTACCAGTCAGCGTCTGATTTGTTGAAACTGGCACACTTTCCTGAAGGCATTTCAAATTGCCAAGATGCAGATTGTCACCTATAGTCAGGGCATTGCGCGGCAGCCACACGCTGCCAGCGCTGAATATGAACCCGCAACTTGTAGCGTATTTTGGAGAATTGAGTATGAAATCCCGTCTGTTTTTTTGCATCGCCGCTGCTTTCCCTTTGCTGGCAATGGCTGATGTCACCATCCCCATGAACCAGGTCAGCGAAGCTGGCGTGGGCAGCAAGCTGGGGCAGGTTGTTGTTTCAGAAAGTAAATATGGTCTGGTATTTACCCCGGCCCTGACTGGACTGACACCTGGCCTGCATGGCTTCCATGTACATCAGAATGCAGACTGTAGCACCAAGGAAAAAGATGGCAAGATGGTGCCTGCCATCGCTGCCGGTGGCCACTATGATCCGGAAAACACCAACCGCCACGGTACACCATGGGGCGATGGTCATATGGGCGATTTGCCGCCGCTGTATGTCGATGCCAGTGGCAATGCCAACCAGCCTGTGCTGGCCCCGCGCCTGAAAATGGCTGATCTGAAAGGCCGGGCATTGATGATACATGTAGGCGGTGACAACCATTCCGACCATCCGGCAGTGCTGGGCGGTGGTGGGGCACGCGTGGTCTGCGGCGTTTCCTAAAACCTGCTTACGATCTTACTGCGCGAGCGCAATCGGAGTCTGCGCGGGGCTCATGTGCTGCTCAAAATGCTCATGTCAGAACTCATTTCATCAATAGGGGTGAATGAGTTCTAGAGTACATTCCGCTTTTTGCGCTGCGCTTAGTTACCCTTACCCCGCTGACGCTCGCTCGCTACAGATCGTAAACAGGTTTCTAAAATAAAAAATCGGGTAGCAGTTGGCCTTGGCCCTATGCTGCCTCTGCCCCGTCTTTGCCGCCTTTGGCCTTCTTGAAGGGATTGCGCTCCGGCGCATCTTCATGTTCTATACCCAGCAGCAGGCGCTTCATCAGCTTGTTCAAAACCGGCTTGCGGTGGCGCACGAAGATGCCGAAGGTTTGTGGTTTGGCACCCAGAGCTGCCTTGGGTTCCAGCGCGGTACGGCCATAGGATATCTGCCTGCATCCCAGCGCCAGTGCATCGGCAATACCTGCATGCAGCAGGCGCAGATAAATCGGCAGGTCGGCTGCCGCAGCGCGGTCAAAACCTATGTGGTAGGCAATGGCCGTATCACCATCCGCCACTGAAATCAAAAAGCCCAGCAAATTGCCATCGCGTTTGACGATGCTGCAACGGAAGCGATCACCCGCAACATTTTGCAGCGCCAGAAAATAGTCAGGCACCAGTTCAAACGGACGGAAACCGGCATTCACCTGCACCGCCTTGTACAGCGCAAAAATGTCGTCGATATGCGGAGCCAGGTCGGGCAGGTGTTCTATCGTGCAGCCTGCTTCATCCATAGGCTTAAAAATCGCATTGCGGATATTGGCGCGGTATTTGGATGCCAGGCTGGCCAGATAGTCGTCATAATTCTTCCATTCCGGTGCCAGCGTCAACATCATATTGGGTTCAGTTTCGATATACCGATAACTGAGGTTTTCCAGATGTGCAGCCTGCTTGATGTAAGGATCATGCAAATCCTTGATCATCACAAAATGCGTCTTGCCTGCCAGTTTTTCGGCCTGACGCACGCGGTACAGCACTTCTACCACGCCATGCCAGGCCAGCTTGCTATCCACATCCGGTGCAAAGGCAATGCCATGCTGCCCATAGATCAGCAAGTTACCGCAAGTCAGTACGCGCTGCCTGGCTGCCTGCGCCAACTGGTCTAGCGGCAAGGCCCATTTTTTATCTGTTTCTGCAGCTTTCTCAGGCTTTTCTGGCCGCGCCTGCGCCAGGCTGATATCGGCAATCTGCATATACACTGCCGCTACCAATTGACGGTCAGCACCCAGCCCACTAAAAATGAGGGCATAGCATGCCGACAGATTAGCTGGCAACACCTGTTCCAGCGTGCTGAGATACTCCAGCGACATGAAGAAGCCAGCCTGCGCCGTCACTTCTCGCCATGCTGCCGCATCCAGCAGGCTGATCGAATCCGCCAATGCATAATGCAGATCCGCCGGGCCACGCAGGCGTTTTCTTTCCTTGTTGCGTGCGATGAGTGAGCTGGTCAGGGATTGCAGTGCGGCAGGGATTTTCATAGGCATGGTGTGATTGGTGATTCTGAATGCCGCCTATTGTATATCCATTAGTACGTACGCAAAACCGCCCCAGCCGCGTTGCAGCTCCTCTCCTAGGAGCCGCGTACTAAAGTACTGTCTTCGTAGCTGACGGTGTAGTCGGGGTTTCAGACAATACATTGTCTGCCGATGTAACGAACCTCCCCTGCAAGGGAGGTTTCCTAAAAGCGATAGCCTTGCTGGGACAATTTTGCGTAAGTCCTATCGATAATAAATGCGGACATGATTTCTGCTTCGACGCTTTGTGCTAATGTGACGGATCACGCAGGCAGATTGTGCAGATTGTGTTATTTGAGCTGCACAAGCAGGAATCAAGCTGTCAGGCAATCAGGTTTTAAAGCATAAAAGGATTTTGTGGATATTTTATTTTTAGGCACCTCTGCCGGCGCGCCGACGCGGCAGCGGAATGTGACCGGGCTGGCTGTTCTGGCAGAGCAGGGCAGTGACTGGTATCTGGTGGATTGTGGCGAAGCCACGCAGCATCAGTTGCAGCGCACCCCTTTGTCGGTGCATGGCTTGCAGGCGATTTTTATTACCCATATCCATGGTGACCATTGCTATGGCTTGCCGGGTTTGCTGGCGGGTGCAGGTATGTCAGGCCGCAAGGCACCATTGCCGATTATTGCTCCGGCAGGTATTGCTGGCTGGCTCAAGGCGACGCAAGAACTGACAGAATTATTTTTACCGTTTGAACTGGAATTTATCGCCGTAGAAAATATGCAAGGCTGGACCGATGGCAAGCTGCATGTGCAGGCCACGAAGCTGTCTCACCGTGTACCTTCATTCGCCTATAGCTTTACCGAAGCACGGACTGAATCAGTGCTGGACATTGCGAAATTACGGGCCGAAGCGATACCGCAAGGCCCCTTGTGGGGGAGATTAAAAAACGGTGAAGATGTCGCACACGAAGGGCAAACCCTGCGCAGCAGCGATTACCTGACTTACCCGCATACAGCCCGCCGCATTGTGGTTGGTGGCGATAACGACACGCCTAGTCTGTTACACGAGGTATGTGCAACGGCCCAGGTGCTGGTGCATGAGGCGACCTACACGACCGACATCGCAGAAAAAGTTGGTGCACGGGTACAGCACAGTTCTGCCGCTGACGTGGCTACATTTGCGGCTGACATAGGTTTGCCCAACCTGGTGCTGACCCACTTCAGCCCGCGTTACCAGTATGACTCGGCACAATCACCGTCGATTGCCGACATCCGTACCGAGGCGCAAGCCCATTACCATGGACAGTTATTTCTGGCAGAAGATTTTGCCCGTTTCAGGCTGCATAAGAATGGAGAGTTGAGTCGGGTAGAGGTGCTTTGAGTCTGTGTGGCTGACAACGGGCCTTGTTACCGATAGGCCCGTTGTGGTATTTCGTCTTCTCTTGCCTGCGTCAGGCAAATTTTAATTCCGGTAAATTCTTAAATCTGGTCTTGAGGAGATGACGCCGGGATTATGTCTTTTTTGAATACCGGCAGTTTTCCCAATAGCCAGTATGCTCCAATGAACAAAGCGAAAACTGAAAAACCATGGGCTAATGCAATTTTCAAATTGAAATTTTCAGTAAACATCAAACCACTGCGGTCAATTCTGAGTTCACGGAAAACAAAATCGGTAATCAGCAATCCAATTAACATCGGAAAGAAAAATCGCAGAAAATCTTTGGCTGATTTTGACATCACTATTTCTTTCATAAAAAAGATGAGCACGACAGGCAATTATTCATTTACCAGACGTAAGCTTTTTAAACTTGATATACCAAAGCAGATAAATCAACGATGCGAACCACGGTGATGCAATAACAATTATATCCCCAATCAACAACATACCAAGCAGGCTGGGCGAAGTGGTCATTTTGGTGCTTACAGCAGGCAAGTGCCACATGTTCAAATAGATACTGTAACCGTCAGCCCATCCCAGACTCAAGTTGGACACTGTATGTATCCATATTAGTGGATACAGTTTTCGTTTTTCAAAATAGATGAACGATAAAAATATGCTTAATACGGTGGCATTGATCGCAGCCCCCATATCCCTGTTCAGGTGCACCAATCCAAAAAGTAATGCGCTCACAACAACCGCAACTGGGAAATTAAATTTTTTCCAAAGAAAATTAAGCAGAAAATATCTGAAAATAACTTCTTCCAGTGACGCCAGCAAGAGCGCAGAAAAAACAATAGTCCATCTGGTACTGACTGGCACCGGCAATGCAAAGGCAACATCTTCTCCAAAAAACAGTATCAGGATGCCAAGCAGAGTCGCTGTCACGACCAGTATCCCGGGGAAAACATGAAGCAGTCTGGGATATGAAATAGGCTTATCTTCTGCGTTCAAAATAGTTATCTCAAAAACCTGACAATTACCGTTTCGTAGCAGGTTGCTGTACACGAAAGTCAATTTCTTATCTCATTCGGAGCAGACCAATTTTTACGCAAGTTTCAACCCATTCACATCCTCCAACACTGCCTTGGTCACCGCTGCTCGCACTTCTATAACGGTACCATCTTGTATGGACACCACACGTTCCGCTGCATTAATCGTTTCTGGCCTGTGCGCCACCATGATACGGGTGAGTTTCAGTTGACTTAAAGCCTGATTGACCTTGTGTTCATTATTTACATCGAGGTGGCTGGTCGCTTCGTCCAGCGCCAGTACCTTGGGTTGTTTGTACAAGGCGCGGGCCAGCAAGACGCGCTGCTTTTGTCCGCCAGACAGGCTACTGCCCATATCCCCCACCAGCGTCTGAAAGCCCATGGGCATGGCGCTGATTTCCTGATGGATAGCGGCCTGCATGGCACTTTCTTCGACACGTTCCTGATTGATGTGGCTATCAAAGAAGCTGATGTTGTCCATGATGGAACCCGCTAGTAAAACATCATCCTGCATCACTGTTCCCACCAGTTGCCGGTAAGTTTTGACACCCAGTTGCGTGATGGGAATATTGTCAATGAGGACTTCGCCTTCAGTTGGTTTTAACAGACCAAGGATGATCTTGCACAAGGTTGTCTTGCCACAACCACTGGGGCCAACCAGCGCAATGCTTTGCTCTGCCGGGATAGTCAGGTTAATATCCTTCAATACCCAGGGTTCACCTTCCGCATAACGGAATTTGATGTTTTTGAGAGTAATCTCAGGATGAATGCGCGAGACATCCGTTTCCATTGCTGTTTCTGGTTCTGCCTCTTCCAGCACGATATCGGCCAGCCTTTCACTATGCAGACTCAACATGCGGTAACTGATAAAGACATCAATCAGGCTGGAAATACGGCCAGTAAACGTGCCTGCATAACTGGAAAAAGCCATAAGCATACCAACCGTCAGCGTGTTTTGCATGACCTGGCCAGCACCAATATAAAACAGAGCCAGACCCTGTATGCCAAAGATCAGCGTATTGCTGACCTTGAAGATGATAGACAGCTTTTGCGTCTTGATATCGCGGTTCTGCACATCCATCTTCAAATTCTGCCAGCGCGACAGGCGTTCAGTCTCACGGCCAAACAATTTTAATGGCGTGACGGCCCGCATGGTTTCCAGGAAATGACTGCTTTCTTTGGAGGACAGAACCAGTCTTTCTTTCGATGCTTCACGAAACGGCTGGTAGAAAGCCCAGCGCAAGCCAGCATACAAGACCACCGCACCTATGACCAGCGCGCTCAACTTCATGCTGTATACCAGCATCATGACAAAGGCCAGCAAGGCCATCAAGCCATCCAGTGCGCTTTCAACAAACATGCTGGTTAACGTACCCTGTATTGCCCCGATAGATCCAAAGCGCGATACTACGTCACCGAGATGGCGCTTTTCAAAATACACAACAGGTAGCCGCACCAGGTGCGCAAATACCCGTGCTGACCATTGCAGACTGATATCCATGCTCCAGCGCATCAAAAACCAGCTACGTGCCAGTCCTATGGCATTCTGGGTGACCATCAACAGTGCAAAACCAAACACCAGCACCACCAGTAATTCTTTATCGCCACTGACAATCACTTCATCGATGACAAACTGATTGAACAAAGGTGAGCAAATCGCGAAGATTTCCAACGCCAGTGCCAGGGCCAGCACTTTGACGATGGCCGGACGCAGACCGACGATGTGACCTGTTAAATCACGCAGGGCAACTTGCTTCTTCTCGTCTTTAGGTTTAAAAGCAGGGCTGGGTGCCAGTTCAAGGGCGACGCCGGTAAAATGTTTGGATGCTTCTTCGACTGAGACGCGACGTTCACCCACAGCAGGGTCAAGAAAAATCAGTGTCTGCTTGCCGTGCCAGTCCTTGCGTACCGCTTTCAGCACCACGAAGTGATTCAGGTTCCAGTGCAGGATGCAGGGTAAGGCCAGTTGATCCAGTTCATCCAGTTCCAGGCGCAAGGGGCGGCTGCTCAACTGCATGGCAGACGCATGACGCATAAGTTGCGCCAGAGTAGCTCCCTTCAGGCTGATGGAGAATTGACGACGTAAATCAGCGAGGTCAGTGTTATAGCCGAAGTGACTGGCAATCATGGCGAGGCAGGCCAGGCCGCATTCGCTGGATTCTGTTTGAAGGAAGAGTTTCATTAAGAAAATTTTTCAGTTGATAAATAATTCGACAATTTAAGGATTTATTTATTCTGCTGAAAAATATCTATCTGATAGCCTTTTTTGCGTAAGCCGTCTAATACTCCGTCATTTCCGACAAAATGTGAGCAACCAAGCACCACAAGATAAGTTTCAGTTTTCTGAAAATATTCCTCAATTTTTTGAGTCATGAAATTATTTCTTGCTGTAAAAATGGTTTTGCAATACGTAAGTGGATAATTCAGAATATTGCTACAAGCGTTAAATTCTAAGTCTGATAATTTTTTCAAATCACCTTCACGATATGCTTGTAACATTTGCTTGGCGTTCGTTCCTAGGCGAACACGTAATTCCTGAGATTGATTCAGTTTAACTACACCAGTTAACATCGATTTCACTTCATTTTCTGAAAGCATTTTCAGATAAGACATGGAGTTGTGTTTTACGCCTTCCAATTCCTCAATTCGCATTCCCTTTTTAGCTGCCAGATCTAACATATAGCGATCTATGCCGATCGCAGGGATAAACTCTAGTGGTGACGGGGTACTATTTTCTATCAGTATGGTTAGTAAATATGGATGCGATTTTTTAACTACGTCCAGTAGAGAATCTTTATATTTAAAAAACTGAGGATTAACCAACGACAATGCATATTCGAATTCTTGTTTTCCTACATAATCGGCAGCACCCTTGCCAAGAGGAAGTTTTAAAAGTTCCTCGACAATTGGAAAATTTTCTTGGCTTAGAAAGCTGCCTTTCGCTTCAACTACCAGTACATCTGATGACTTTAGAGCTTCTGGTAATTTTTTACTTAACGGGTAGTCGTCTTGGCTTAACATATGCGCGGAAGCTAAGAGGTACATTGTTTTTTCAGATTTTTTTACGCGATAAAGTGGCGTATTGTCGTTCGCTTGTGCATGGGCAAGAACAAAACAAAAGATTGTCAACGCTGCAAAAAACCTCGCCGTTATGTTCAGTAGCTTCATAATTTCTTTCAATTTTTTCAAGCGACATAATTATCAATCATGTCGCTTGAATCTACTTATTGCCTGATGATTTGATGGGTATTAAGGCGTACTTGCCTTAGTCATGGCGTCAGACACAGCTTTTTGATATGCTGAGTCTGATAAGCAACTACCATTAAAGTCATTTATTGGAATGTCTGGAACAGTTGTTGTGGTTGGTGTACTTGGAGCGCATACAACGTCTTTCAGAAGATCGCCGCCAACACTCACTACTGCTGCACACGCAAATTTCGTTAGCCCAGGAGCCGAACCGCATGCTGTAAGGACAACGTCTTTCGTACCGCTCATTGCCCTTTCGCAAGAAAGTCCAAATGCATCAAGGTCATTGCTGGCTAGCTTTTCAGTGTCAGCTAGATAAATATCACCCCATTCACCACCAGCAACATCATTCAACTGTGCTTCGTTTGTAATTACATACATTTTTTGTATCCTTCATATAGTTAAGGGAAGCCATACCTCACGGCATGGTTTTACTGCTCCGTTCTCGGTCTCGAATACCTTAAACGGTTTTTTCGAACTGAGTCCGTTGAGTTTTCCCGACAGACTCAGCACTCGAATCTGAAATTCTCTGCTTATTTTGCATTCAGGCATGTTGCGTTATCGCCGGCACTATTTCCAGCATATATTCCCAAGCGTTTCTACTGCCCCGTAACACATCTGCTTTCAGCGTCATGCCTGGCCGATGCATGACACATGAGTTGCGCCAGCGTCGCACCTTTGAGACTGATGGAGAATTGACGGCGCAGGTCAGCGGGGTCAGTGTGATAGCCAAAGTGACTGACAACCATACAAGGCCGCATTCGCTGAATTTGGTTTGGAGGAAGGGGGACATTGGTTTTTGTAAGCGGACGTAAAGAGATGGATGCTAATGATCACTTTCTATCGACGAATTATTCTATCAATGGAATCAATTTGTCCTGCTCATCGAGATCAAAACTGAGCAGTCCTTTTCGAAATACGATTGGAGTAAACTTGGAATTTTTCATGTAATCGAACTTGCCGTAATTGTCGTCCGCGAACACATTAGTGATTCCGTATTTTTTCATTACTGCTGTCGAAGCCGTCCACCTCCCCATGGAATAAAGTATGGGTTCTTGCCCCAAGCGCGTAATTTCTTCATCAACCTTCATGTCAGAAAAAAACTTCTGTTGGAGCTCCCGTATTTCTTTCAAGCGGACATATTTTTTTGCCATATCGATCAAAAATCTTCTCTCGACTTCTGAAAGTTCAACTTCTTTCTTTTCTGATTTTTCTTTTATATTTTCATACTCCGTTTGGAAATTTCGAAAATTCTTTTGCTCTACGCTTCCATGCCAAGAAATTAATGCCTCACTTTCAATGTATTTGTTTTTTCCTGCGATAAATAGATAATTTGCACAGGATGAAATACAAAATGTTCTGACTTGAACATCAAGATCCCTTTGCTTGATCCATCGTGCCAACGCTATTGCAGCGCCCACATCTCCACCAGGAGAAATGAGACCAATGCGATCTATTTTTTTGCCTTCCATCTTGGTGATGAATTTTGCAACTGACTCTGGGTTGATCACACCGACAAACCATTCCACGTTTGAAGTCTTTCCTATTTCCACTGATGCAGCAAAAACATTTGACTGTGTGAAAAAAGAAGCATAAAAAAAATGGAAGAATGCAATTTTTAAACTATGTTTCATTTCGTTTTCTTTATTGCCATGTTGGTCACAATTCGTCAAACCAGACAAGTATAAATTTAAAATCTTAATAGATACTTGTCTGGCTGCAACCGCTTTAAATATTCCTTAAAATGATCTCCATTTTAAGGTTCAGTTCAAGGATCAATTTCATCGTTCCAGTTACCTGTATGAATAGTGCCATCGTTGTAAATGATAATTTCCTGACCGTCAGGGAAAGTTGACCATGTGTTAAAATTATTCCCGCCCCGATCGCTATCTTGGAATACATGGTATGAACCATCTTGACAAGTCCAGGTTGCAACATCCCCTACCTGCGAATCAATGCAGCCATTGACATAGACTTGTGTCTGGGCTTGCTCATTAACCAAGTCTTTCAGACTATCGTCACTTGCGAGATCACCACCACCCACTTGATTCAGCAATGCTTCATTTGTAATTACGTACATTTTGTGTATCCTTACACTTGGTTAAAGGGAACCATACCTCATGGCATGGTTTTACTGCTCCGTTCTCGGTCTCGAATACCTTGAACGGTTTTTTCGAACTGAGTCTGTTGGGGTTTCCCGACAGACTCAGCACTCGAATTTGAAATCCTTGTCATCCTGAATTCAGGCATGTTGTGTCATCGCCAGCACTGGCTCCAACACCCACTCCCAAATCTTTCTACTGTCCTGTAACACATCTGCTTCCAGCGTCATGCCTGGCTTGATGGCTTGTGGCTGCCCGTAGGCTTGTATGCTTTGCTCATCCAGCTTGACCCTGACGCGATACAAAGCTTCGTTACTGTTAAACCCATTGATTGCCTGCTGGGCATTGCTCAAGATGGTGCTTGCCAGATGGGGTGGTAACTCCGACGGTGCAAATGGAGTACGGCTGACGTCGGTTACTGTTGCTGTGTGCAAGCCAAACTTCTGGTAGGGGAAGGCTGCGTAACGAATCAATACTTGTTGCCCAGGCTGGATGAAGCCGGCAGTGCGGCTGGGTACATATAGATGCACTTCTAGTAGACCAGCGGTTTGAGCGCTTGTTTGATCATCCTTCGATTTATCCACGTTCCCTTTGGTGTCTGACGGTATCAAACTCGCCAATACCTGACCCGCATTGATGGCTTGTCCATTTTGATTGGTAAGCGCCGTTACTGTACCTGCTTGTGGTGCAGTAATCTGGCTGGACTGACGATTTGCGTTTTCTGCCACTTCCTGCTTCAGGCTGGCTTTGGCCCTGTCGATTTGTGTCAGATCGGTGGCCAGTGTGTTTGCCAGGGTATTAAGTTCATCTTGCAGGGCGATTTTATTCGCCTGTAGCTGGGTCTTGTTACGTTGCAAGGTGCTCAGGCGTGTGCTGATGTCGATCAGGTCTTCCTGCTTTTGCTGGGTCTGGGCCGCAGAGACATAGCCATTGCCTTGCAGGGTTTCAAACTTACTGACGCTTTGTTGTGCCAGTTGCTGGCGGCGCAGTGACAGGGCCAGTTCCTGTTCAAGCTGGCTGTATTCTTGCTCAAGATTCGCCAGCCTTTGGCTTAGTGCCAGTTTCTTTTCTTGATACTGGGTTTGGCGCAGTCTTTGTTCTGCTGCCAGACTGTCCGCACGGGTGGCAAGTTGTTGGGCGACCAGGGCAGTGATTTCACCTTGGCTATTTTGTCTTTCTGTACTGATGGTGAACAGGACTTGCCCAGCTTTGACCAGTTCGCCTTCTTTGACGTGGGTGTTCAGCAAGATACCGGCATTGGGCGCAGCGACACTTAATTGGCCCCCAACTGGAACAGTAATGCCGGTGACACGGGCTTTTTTGGTAATACTGCCAAAAGTGATATAGGCAATCAATGCGGCGGCGATCAACATTGCCACGATAGCAATCAGACTTGCCGAGGCGGGTTGTGCTAGGCGGATGGAGCCCATCCATTGACTACCTAAGGCTGCGGTGACTTCGGGGCGGAATAAAGGGTTGGAGTTACTCATTAGTACCCTTATTTGCGTCAAATTTCCTATTTCTGTATGGTATTTTCATTTATCTTCGGCAATATTCATTGTTAGCGCAATCATTCGTCGATTAAATAAGCATAAACCGAAGTTTTAGATATTTGTTAAAAAATGTGAATAAATATTTTTTTTATAAGTTATTGTGTTGCTCAATAGTCATTTGATAGAATCGCGCGTCGCGTGCACGTGCGACTGGATGCGGTTGTTTTAATGGTCGTATTTGTACAAGAAACACCTCAATTTCTGCAAAAAATTGCACAAAAATAAAGCAGGGCATCATAATCTCTGGGCGTCGCAATAATGACGACGATATAAATCATCAGGGAGACAAAATGAAGCCAGAACTGCTCTATCTTTGCTATGCCACGGCGCTGACCGGTGTTTTGTGGGTGCCGTATGTTCTTGAACGGGTGCTGACCCGTGGGGTGATTTCTGCGGTTGGGTATGAAGAGCAACCGAAACCTCAGTCCAAATGGGCGCAAAGGTTGATGAAGGCGCATGGCAATGCGGTGGAAAATCTGGTGGTGTTTGCCACGCTGATTTTGTTGGCAAATGCCATGGGCGTATCGAACGCTATCGTCGCCACGGCCAGCATGCTGTATTTCTGGGCACGTCTGGTACATGCTGTCACTTACACGCTGGGCATACCCTGGATACGTACGCTGGCTTTTCTCACGGGTTTTGCGGCACAGGCGATGGTGGCCGTGCAATTGCTGCTGCATTAGGAGCCAGCGAGAAGTTTTGACGAGCTTGGCACTATAGACCACGCTGCGCACTATACGGCGCGGTGTGGGATGCTGCGTTGTTTTCAGCTCGAGTTCATCTCGTTTTTGGCTCGTTTTTGGCTTGTTTTCATCTCGTGTTCCACCGCGCTTTCTATCCCGCTTTCCTTTCCATTTCATTTACCTTGCTGGTGCACTGCACATGATTGAAATCATCTTTGAAATCTTTGGCGAAGTGCTGTTGCAGTTGTTTGCTGAAATTCTGGCAAATTGTGGCGGTCTTGCCTGGAACAGGCGTCAGCAAGGGCCGGTTAACCCGTGGCTGGCAGGCTTGGGTTATACCGTTTTCGGTCTGGTCGCTGGTAGTGTCAGCCTGTTGATTTTTCCTCACCACTTTATCCATGCGGCGTCGGCACGTCTGCTGAATCTGGTGCTGATGCCGGTTGGTATCGGTATCGTGTTGGCGCTGGTGGCCGGTTGGCGATCTGGTGGCAGTGCACGTTCGCCAATGAACCGCTTTGCCTGCGGTTATCTGTTTGCGCTGAGCATGGCCATCGTGCGCTACGTTTATACAACATCGGCATAGCGCGAATGCCAATTCCGTGGCAGGCCAGCCTGCCTTGGTAAATATGTTGATTTTGCCTGATACAAATCAGTTTTATGCGCGTGTTACAGGCATGTGTCAATGTATGATGAAGTCATAAGCGTGCACTTTAAGCGGAATACACGTTTTTTGACATATACGCAAGATTACTTCCTGTACTATTGTCGATAGGAAAGATTGCTTTCAGGAGTAATTCTCGGAGTCTCAGGTATGCCCACTAAAAGGACGGGGATCAGGCGTGGTCTGGATCTGGTGTTAGGCACCGGAAAGGCGATGCGCATCCGTACCAGTCAGTTTGTATTGGCTGCATTGTTGATGCTGGCCAGCATGGGCGTGCTGTTTTTCATGAAGGCTGTTGGTATTGCCGGTATGGGCGATGTCACGATCTGGGCCAGTTGTTGCACAACAGGGCTTGTGATTGTGTATGTGTTGATACGCAGTGGTTATTCGATGCGCTGGGCTGATCCGTCGATGGCCTTTGTGCAAATGTTAAGTGCCATTGCCTGTAATGCAGCTGCTTTTGCCCTGGCGGGGGATGGCCGTGGCGTGACTTTGCCGCTGCTGGCGGTGATACTGATGTTTGGTATGTTTGGTTTGTCGATACGCCAGGTGGTCACTGTTGCGGTATATGGTCTGGTCTTGTTTGGTGCAGCCATCCTGTTTGCACTTCAGCATGAGGGCGGCAACGACGCCGCGTCCTTGTACGGGGCCTATTTCTTCATGGTGGTGATTGTACTTGCCAGTTCCACCTTCCTGACCTGGCGTCTGCGTGAAATGCGCGAGCATATGCGCCACCAGAAGCAGCAACTGACGCAGGCGCTGGAAAAAATCCAGCTGACGGCCAATCATGATGAATTGACCGGCACCGCCAACCGACGTTATATGCTGGAACTGATACAGCGCGAAACCCAGCGTACCAACCGCACATCGCATCCCTTGCTGGTGGCCATGCTGGATATTGATTATTTCAAGCGGGTCAATGATGCTTATGGCCATCAGGCTGGTGATATGGCATTGCAAAAATTTACCCAGACGGTACAGGCCAATATCCGCACCACCGACACATTGGCGCGCTGGGGTGGCGAAGAGTTTCTTGTTCTGTTGACGGAAACAGAACTTGATGTCGGTCTGATTTGCCTGGAAAGGGTACGTGCTGCCGTGGCTGCTGATGTGATCATCTTTGCCGGATCACATATCAACTTTACGGTATCGATAGGTGTCGCTCAATACAAGGTAGGTGAACCATTTGAAAAAACCGTCACCCGCGCCGATGAAGCACTATATGCCGCGAAGGCGCAGGGACGTAACCAGATTTGTCTGTCTGGCATGGAAAAAGTTTAGGCAGTGGACTAACTAACTGTAACTAACTGCGGCTGGACAGATAAAACTGCCTTTCAAAATGGCTCATGTCACTGAACTGCGTAAATTCGGGGTTGCCTAATTCAATGATGGGCAGCTTTTTTTTCAGCTTGCTCAGCATTGCCTGGAAATTCTTTTGGTAAGTGCTTGCCTCGCAGTTACTGAACTGCTTCACGTAATAGCCACCCGTGCTATGAAATTCATAGTTGTCATGATTCGCTTGCCTGATGCCGGTCGCCAGTGACAGGCGATTGCGCAGGTCGCTCAGCTTTCTGGCCTCGGCATCATCTATGCATTTGAGCGGGATGGCAGTCCTGATTTTTTGCCTGGGGGTGTCATCAATGACGAAGCGCAGTGGCAGTGTGACGCCAAGATCAAACTGGCGCAGGCGTTCAGCCAGGTAGCGATGGCATTCTTCCAGCGGTGCATCGAGCGGCAGGCCATGCGGCCAGTTGCCGGGCCGCCTTACCGCATCTACCACTCCTTCAAAAATCGTCACATGATACGAAGTGGGCGGTAGCCAGGTGATATTTGTTTTGCCTGTCAGGTCTTGCAACTGCTGCCAGGCGATTGCAACTTCGGTATGTGTCGCGCTGGTGGGCGGCAGGTGGCAGATGATGGTATTACCGGGGAAGAACTGCACTTCTCCTGCTGTGCCGAATTTTTTACCCGGCCCGGTATCCGCAGGTTTGGTGGTGGGAACAGGGGATGCGCCATCGCAGGCTTGTGCTTCAACAGCACCGGCCCAGGCAGGCTTGAGCAGGCTGGCACCGACTGCACCGACCGTGCTACCCAGCCCTAACAGTAATCGTCTTCTGCTGATTTGCATGTGATTTTCTCCATCTTGCCCGTGGCAGCGTACCTGGCCGCCACGGGCTATCAATTTTTTTGAGTGTCTGTTTTACATGGCGTAGGTCAGGCCGAGGAATAGCGCACGACCATTGTCAAATTCTTGCTGTACCAATTGTTGTTGCAGGCCGGTGGTGCGGCCCGGATGTGCATTCAAGAGATTTTTTGCCTGCATCACAATGCCCAGCCGTTTTGAATACGCATATTTGATCTGGCTGTCAAAGGTACCAAAGGCTTTGTAATACACATCCTGCGCAGCATTGGTAGTGGACAGGGTGATCAGGGTTGGCCCAGTCCAGTTATAGCTGAGTTGCGCGCTGACATTGCCATTGCCCCACAACAGCGACGCATTGGCGATGGATTTTGCCGATTCCAGCAGGGCTGGCATTTGCCTTTGCGTTTTGTTTTGCATGGTGATGGAAGACGGGTTCATGTCCATGATGGTGTAATTGAAGCTTGCACCAAACTGATTGAAAGGGGCGGGCAGGCTGCTGAATTTTGTATTCACCAATTGCAGTTCCAGCCCGGTGACGCTGGCACTGCCAACATTCTGTGCCTGCGTTGTATTACTTTGGTAAATGGTGCCGGCTATCGTCACGTTTTCTGTGCGGGTGAGCTTGGCAATTTCATTGTCGATGTCTTTGCGGAAAACACCGGCCGAGATCATGCTGGTGTTGGATGGATACCATTCCAGCGATGCATTGAAATTATTGGCCGTGCGCGCTACCAGGTTGGGATTGGCCTGGGTGATGCTGATGGTGGTGCCGCTGACGCTGTTGGAATTTTGTGCCAGGTCAGCATAGGTAGGGCGGCCCAGTGATTTGTTGTAGGCTGTTCTTAATTTGAGGCTGTCGCTGAAATCATAGATCAGGTTCAGAGACGGCAGGGCTTTGGCATAGGACGAATGCATTGCGCTTGGGGCAAAGACGGCAGTCTGGTTCAGCGGCGCAGGCACATAGGTGTCGATATCGAGTTTGGTTTCTTCATAGCGCAGACCTGCCGTGGCTGACCAGTTTTTGGCACGGTAGGCTGCCATGGCATAGGCCGCATTCACATCTTCCTTGATGTTGAAGTCTTTTTGCGTGCTGTTGGTGATCATGGTGGCGCTGGACAGAACGTACTTGCCCGGATTGGCGTTCAGGTAAGCCTGTGCATTGGCAGGATCAGCCAAAAGCAGGGTCTGACCGTTGCTGGTGTACGGTGTGATTGCTACGGAGCTGGCACCTACTGCAGATAGCGGGATGCTGACGCCGGTCGCAGGAATGTATTTCAATACTTCATCGAAGTTATAGTTTTGTGTCAGCTTCCTGGATTGCAGGCCTGTTTTGTAACCCCAGCCGGTAGAGCCTTCCTCCAGGTTTTTTGAAAAACTGATTTTCGCGACGACTGAACGGTTTTTGCTTTGTTCGTCATTGCGTGTGTTTTCAGTCTGTGTAAAGTTTCTGGCATCTTGCAGATAGGCGCGGTTGACCGGTGTCAGGACAGGCATCTGGCCAGGTTGGGCGCTGTAGTTATACGCCAGGCTGGCAGAGTTGGCGCTGACGAAGGTATATAACTGCGATTCTTGCCGGTAGCTGCCCAGTGCACTGTTGACGACGGCTTCAATCACGCTGTCTTTGGCTGGCATGTAGGCAAAACCGGCTTCTACATAACTGATGCGGCGGGTTTGCGTGAAGGCAGAATAGTCAGTTTGTGATTGCCCCACGCCGACGCTGCCTTCAGTGGCGGAAATGATATTGACAGGGGAAGTCGCTGCCGTGGCATTTTGCAGCCATTGCGAGCGGCGGTCTTCGGTGTTGACATGTTCGAACGCACCTGCGGTCAGGTGGGCGCTCAGGTTTTCGCGGTTATCATAATCAAAGCGGGCGAACAGGCTTTTGCGCTCGCGGTTATTGTCATAGGTCAGCCATCTTTCGCGGTCCGGGAAGGCGATGCTGCCATCCACGCTGGCTGTGGTCTGGTTGATTTTGGCCGCATTGGTCTGGCTGCCTGTGGTCGGGAAATAACTATAGCTGTCGAGCGACGTCAGCAAGGACGACGATTGCCGTTTGTAATAACCGGCAGACATCAGTACACCGAACTGATTATCGCTGCCAAAGGTATTGCTGATGGTCATTTCAGCTTGCCCGGATGGTTTGGAATCACTCTTTTCCAGCGCCCGCCATTGCGAGACATCGGCCCTGCCAGAGACATGAAAGCCACGTTTATCCAGGCCGCTGCGGGTCACCAGGTTGGTGGTGCCACCGATGGCATTGCCATCCATGTCGGCATTCAGGCTTTTATAGATATTCACCTGTTTTGAAAATGACGAAGGCAGCACGTCCAGCGACACTGTTCTTCTGGTGGTTTCTGTGCCGGGGAAGGTGATGCCATCAATGGTCAGGGTATTGTAATCAGGGTTCAGACCACGCAGGGTCATGAACTGTGCTTCACCCCGGCCATTGTTCAAAATCATCGACACCCCGGCCACACGCTGTACTGCTTCGCCCAGGCCAAAGTCGGGGATGGAGCCGATTTCATCGGAAGAAATACCGTCGGCTATGGTATTGCCGTCACGCTTCAGCGAGATGGCCTTGTTCAGCGCCAATGCCTTGCCGGTGACAGTAATCGTGCTGACTTTATCGTCTTCGGCGGTTTGTGCAGTTTGTGTGGTTTGTGCGTAGGCACTGTTAACCGCCAGGGCAATCAGGCTCAGGCCACATAGCTGTGGCAACAGGGCAGGCTTGCGCTGGAGATGGCGGCAATCACGGAAATAGGGTGCTGGTTTCATTTGTCATCCTCTTGGTTAGTTCGTCTGCCCTGGAAAAAGGGTCAGCTCGTCTTTTTTTATTTTATTCACTTCCTGTGACTTAATTATTACATGAAACCTGAACCATGTATGATTTTGTGGTTTTTATGTGAATGATTGCTTTACTGGCAAATTTAAAGAGGGGGCGCTACCTGGGCGGACGCATTGCTGTCCGGAATAATGCCCTTGACTCGTTCTGAACATCAAGTACGAGCAGTGTCCTGGTGATTTTTATATGTCGAAGACTTAATTCTGCAAATGAACATTCTTGCCGGCGGTCGTGCTTGAAGCTCCTTCCCCTTCAAGGGGAGATTTGTGGGAATTCGCAAAGCGCAGCTTTGTGCCGCAAATTTCTAAGCAGCCTGCAAGCTGCGCGGTGGAATGGTTGGAATGGGGATGGGTTTCCGGCGTAAATTCATCTATCGTCAATTGACCGAAACCCATCCCCACCCTAAGCCGTCCACTGCGCCGCTTGCAAGCGGCTTAGATTCTGTCGGCACAAAGCGTGCTTTGTGAAACCCCGACGCCATCCCCTTGAAAGGGAGGGAATTTATTCGTTATTGTTTGTCAAGGACATTATTCTGGACAGCAGTGTTGGCGGACGAGAATGACGGTCTGTAATGACAGAATTAAGCCAGCCAATTGCCTAGCACGCATATTTACTCAGCGTAAGTGATTTAATTTTTATATAATTAATTCAATCGTGTGCCGTGGTGATGCTACTGTCGGCAGATCTTTATTGTGCTTTGTATTCACCTTGAATTTGCCATTTCAATGCCACATCAAAATAATCCTCATTCCAGCCTGCGGTTTCACAGCAAATTTTCGCGTGAAGTCCGTGAGCCTGTCACGGTGACCGCCAATGAAAGGCAGTTGCTGGATCTGGTGCGCCGCAAGGTGGCGGTGACGCGGGCGGATCTGGCCAGGGTGACTGGTCTGGCGGCACAATCCGTCATGCGACTGGTGGATGACCTGGCCGCACGGGGTTTGCTGGTATTTACCGATGCCCTGCCCAGCAAGGCCAGGGGCAAACCCAGTCCCCAGATTGCCCTGGTGGCAGACTTTGCATTTTGTATCGGTGCCTCTATCGCCACCGATGAAATCAATCTGGTGCTGATCGATTTTGCCGGCAACCTGATCGGGCAGTCCACCAAACGCATGGCCCCCATTACGCGACTGGAATTGTGCAGCTACTTGCGTATCGCCATAGACCAGTTGCTGGACCTGCACCCGATGGCGCGCAATCGCCTGTTTGGGGTGGGCGTGGGCATGACAGGTTTTTTTGTCGGCCAGGGCGCCAGACTGAACCCGCCCGAACCTTTGGATGACCTGGCGCTGATCGACCTCGATCTCTTGCTGGAAAAAGAACTGGGCTACCCGGTCTGGCTGGACAATGACGGCAATGCCGCAGCCATCGGTGAAAGCCTGCTGGGCGTGGGCATGCACTGCCAGAATTTTGCCTATCTGTTCTTTAGTCATGGATTTGGCGGCGGTATTGTGTACCAGGGCCAGTGCATGCGCGGTGCCCATGGCAATGCCGGTGAATTTGCCGGTTTCCTGCCGGGGCAGGGGCTGGAAAGGCCAACGCTGGAAATGCTGCGTCTGATGTGTCATGAAGATGGCCAGTCCTTTGCCACTATCCACGACATGCTGGAGCAGCTTAACCCAGCCTGGCCTTGTGTAGACCGCTGGATAGACCGTTGCCTGCCAGCGCTGACGCTGGTGACATCTGCCATTGTCGGCATACTTGATACCGAACGCATTGTCCTGGGAGGGCGTTTGCCAAAGGTACTGGCAGAGCGCCTGATCGCCAGGCTGGTCATCGACAATATCCCCAGACGTGGGGTGCAACGCCCACAGGCGCTCATTGTCGCTTCAGAAATCAGTGGTGACGCAACGGCCATTGGTGCAGCATCATTACCTTTGAAGCAGCATTTTTTCTTTTGACGTACTGATAATCGCTGTCACCAAACTGTCATGGCCATATTATTGCTGGCTGCTACCATGGGAACTGAATTTCTCCTCAGGTAAAAGAAAGCGCTGATGCCCGTAAAAACAATCCAACAGATGCGCCAGGGCACTTTGCTGTTTGTGCTGGTGCTGCTACTTGGCTTGCATCCTGTGGCCAGCTATCTGTATTTGCCAGCGTTGCCATTGTTGAAAGTGCAGTTGGGCATCTCTGACGCCGAAGCGCAAATGACGTTGTCGATACTGGTCATCAGTTTTGGCTTTGGCCAGATTATCTGGGGGCCGGTGGCCGACAGGCTGGGGCGCAGGTGGGTCTTGTTGTTTGGTCTGGGCATGTTGCTGCTTGCCAGCTTGTTCGTCACGTTCACCAGCGAACTTGGTGTATTGCTGGCAGGCCGTGTTTTTCAGGGGCTGGGGATTGCTGCTGCCGGTGTCTGTGCACGCGCCATTGTGCGTGACTGTTTTCAGCCGGTGGATGGGATACGCATATTGTCGCTGTCTTTCTCCTGGCTGGGCCTGATTTCACTGACTGGCCCGCTGCTTGGTGCCAGCCTGATTTATGTCGGCGGCTTTCGTGCCGCGCTGGGTACGCTGATAGTCTGTAGTGCGCTGGCCTTGGTGTTCATTGCCCTAAGACTGCCGGAAACGGCTCCGGCCACCATGGACACTGATGACACCGATGACGTTGAACACGCTGAACACGCTGAACACGCTGAAAAAACGAGCATCGCCGATATCCTGAAACAGTGCATGCACCAGTTCCGGCAGATTTTGCAACACCCGCTGTTTTTAAGTTATGCGGCGCTGACGGCATTCAGTTATTCCGGCCATTATTTTTTCCTATCGCTGTCTCCCTTTGTTTTTACTGATCTGTATGGACTGGATGCGCTGGATCTGGGGTATCTGTTTTCCCTCAGTTCCCTGGTACATCTTGCCGGTACGTTTGCCTGCCGCAAATGGCTGGCTGAGCATGGCATACGCACGACTTTGAAAATCGCGGGTTTGATTACGTTGATTGGTGGTGTCGCCATCGTGATGCTGAACCAGATGGGCTGGCAATCGATCTGGGCCATCCTGCTGCCGCAATCACTGTTCTTGTTTGCACATGCCATTCACCAGTCCTGCGGCCAATCGGCCGTGTCGGCACCGTTCAGCAAACTGGCGGCGACGGCGTCTTCGCTATGTGGTTTCCTGATTACAGCGGTGGCCATTGTGCTGGGTGAAATCCTGAAAGCTACATTACCAGCAGGCCGCGAAGGCATGGTCGAAGGTATAGGCATATGCGCACTGCTGACAACCGCTGTTGCCTGGACCTGGGTGCAGCGGTATGGTGATGTTGCACGGCAGGCAGATGCATGAATGGGCGGTGGTCTTCATTCCGGATATTTTTCAAATATCCGTCTTAATTCACCACTGCTTTCCAGCGCTACCAGGGCGTTGCTGATTCTTTTGGCCTGGTCGGCTGGCACGGTTTTGGACAAGGCCATGTAAAATTTTTCTGAAAGTTGCGGTTTGGCCAGCAGGCGGATTTTTTTTGCCAGACCAGCCTGCTGTATCGACAGTTTGATGCCGGGCGAACGGTGGCAATAAAAGCGACCACGTCCGGCCATGAGCTTGTTCAGGTTGGACAGGGACGAGGTGGCCCCGGAATCCACTTTCAGGCCACCCATTTTTTCAAGGATATCGACGATGCCAAAGCCGTGCAGGGCCAGGATGACGCCTTTGTCACCGAGCTTGCGGATGTCGTCCCAGTTCTGGATGTCAATGTCGTCATCGGCGCGTACGGCCAGCAGGTAGCTGACACTAAACAGCACGGTATCGAGAAAGTGATATTGCGAGGTATTGCGCGTTATGCGCTGCACGCCGCAGATGGCGTCGATGTTGCCGGCGTTCATGCCGGCATCAATGCGGATGCGTGGTTGCCAGGTCTGGTCGCCGACGAATTTTAATTCAGGGTCAACTTTTTCCAGCGCCCGCATGATGTCAACGCAAATACCACCGATAGCGGGTTTGCCTTGCTGGCTGATGGCAATGAACTTGGGTTCAGACGCTTCCTGGGCGGCGACGCGTATGATAGTGCTGGCCATGCTATCAGACTGGCAGGCGAACATGAGCAGGGCAAGCACGGTGGACAGGACAGGCAAGATTTTCATGTCATGCCTGCGCCTGTCGCGATGGTTTTTTGGCGTCCATCATGTACATCGTTAATGCTGATAAGTCACCCTGTTGCCGGATATGGCAGCTGTCTTGAGCGGGCGCGTTGCTGCCGGTGCTGCATAGTTGACCTGACGGTTGACCTTGAAAATGCTGACCACATTTGACAGATTGGCTGCCTGGTCTTGCAGGCTTTGTGCGGCAGCGGCAGCCTCTTCCACCAGGGCTGCATTTTGCTGGGTGACATTGTCCATCTGGATGATGGCCTGGTTGATCTGGTGTATGCCGGCAGACTGTTCATTGCTGGCGTTGTTGATTTCGCTCATGATGTTGGTGACGTGGGCGACTCTTTGCACGATCTCTGTCATGGTGGCACCGGCCTGGTCGACCAGGCGTGCGCCTTCATCCACTTTCTCTACCGAGTCGGCGATCAGTTCCTTGATTTCCTTGGCAGCGCTGGCAGAGCGCTGGGCCAGGTTGCGTACTTCGGATGCCACCACCGCAAAACCACGGCCTTGTTCACCAGCGCGGGCGGCTTCGACGGCGGCATTCAATGCCAGGATATTGGTCTGGAAGGCGATGCCATCAATTACGGCAATGATATCGACGATCTTTTTGGATGATGCGCTGATGGAACCCATGGTATCGACTACCTGCGACACTACAGAACCGCCTTTGACTGCCGCTTCGGATGCAGCGTTGACGAGGTTGTTGGCTTCTTTGGCATTTTGCGAATTCTGTTGCATGGTGCTGGTCAGCTCTTCCATCGATGAAGCGGTTTCTTCGAGTGAGCCAGCCTGGCTTTCTGTGCGTGATGACAGGTCCATATTGCCTGCGGCAATTTCTGTCGATGCGGTGACGATGGTGTCGGTACTGTCACGCACTTCGCTGACAATTTTTTGCAGCCCGTCATTCATGTCTTTTAAGGCCTGCATGAGCTGGCCGGTTTCATCGGTGGAGTTGACTTCGATATGGCTGGTGAGGTCACCATCGGCGACACTGCGGGCCAGTGTGACAGCACTGTTCATGGGGCGGGTGATGCCACGGGTCAAATACCAGGCACACAAACTGCCAAACAGCACAAAAGTCACGATCAGTACACTGATCAGGATGCGGCTGTTGACAGCGATGGCATCTACGTCATGGCTCAGGCTATCGACTTCCTGCTGCTGGAATTCAAGATAATCGAGTTCACTTTTTTGATAGGCTTCAGACAGCGGCATGAATTTTTCAAACAACTTGGCGACATCATCTGCCTGGCCGTCTTTTTTTGCCTTGCCTATCAGGTCACGGGTGGCAATGTATTGCTTGCGTACGGTGACAATGTTGTCCAGCAATTTTTTTTCTTCGGGCGAGCTGACATGCTCTTCCATGTATTTCTGGATTTCGCTATTGCGAGCGGTAGATGCCTTGATGTCGCTGGCAAAAAAATCCCCGAGGGAATCATCACTGCTTTTGACAATGGCCAGCGTGCGTTTCAGGCCCGCCACGGTAATCCGGTACCATTCAGCCGTCATGCGTTCTTTTTTGAGCGGTTCCTGCATCATGGCGCGGGTATTGCTGGCGACTTCATTCAAACGCCACAGACCTATACAGGACGAGATGGTGGCCAGCAGCAGCACCAGACCAAAGCCGATACCAAGCCGTGTACCGATAGGAAGATTTTTAATTTTCATGATGTCCTCATTGATTCCAGCAAAGGGAAGTGCACTGCAAAATCAAACACATGTCGCTTACATGTCGCTTTGGGTAAAGCGGTGGCCTGCATAACTGTCTTGCCCGCTGGTTTTGTTTAACTTGTGGGGCAACAGTAAGAGGTAGATATTTTGTCTCCGAGGTACTTGGTCTCTCTATTCACTATCGGCTTATCCTTGCCACTTTGCAAGTAAATGATTGCAAATTAAGTGACAAAAAGATAACTTTGTTGTGTCTTGTGGTGTACTTTTGTGGGGGGGAGAATGTTTGCTGCACCAGAGAATTTATCTGGCTGACAGGTATTGACTGGCGATGCGCTTGAGCTCGCCATTCTTTTTCATCGTAGTCAGTTCGGCGCGCAAGGTGTTGACGACGCTGGCTGGGGTCTGCAGGCTCATGGCTAGATAATAGTCGCCATGATCGGCCAGCAGAATGCTGCGTTCCAGTTTGTCCGGACTGACACCGGCCTGTCGGCATAAATATGCCATCGATAATTCAGTGCCGATGATAAAGTCGATGCGACCCAGCAACAGCTTGTTGATATTTGATTTGTCCTGGGGTGAGATATCGATATTTTTACCGACTTCAAAACCATGTTGCCTGAGGGTGTCTTCAGTGATGTCGGCTTTGTTGACGCCAACCTTGTAGCGCTTCACATCTTCTATGGTGTTGACGCGAATATCTTTGCGTGCAGCAAGTTTGTACAGATAGGCTTCACGTTTGGCGATCGTGCCTATCCACTGGAATTGCGATTCACGTTCTGGCTGGCGGACGATGCTGAAGATCAGCACGTTCGGCTGGGTCTGCGCCATCTGGTAGGCACGTGCCCAGGGATAAGCTTGCATCTGATAATCAAGATGACCGCGCTTGAGTAACTCTTTTGCCAGTTGTACCGAATAGCCTTGCAGCTTGCCCTGTTCAGTATAGTTGTAGGGCGGGTATTCTTCGGTGACGGCAATGATCTTTTCCCCGGCCAGCAGAGACAGCGGCAAGGTGATCAGGCAAGCCGCCATCAGGGCGGGCAGGGATAAGAGGGGCCAGTGCTTCATTGATACGCCTGCATGCCGATAGTAGATAGTCGGTAGAAAGTCACAGTGTATCCTGATTGCGACAGCTGTCACAGTTGTCACAGTTGTCACAGTTGTCACAGTTGTCACAGTTGTCACAGTTGTCACAGTTGTCACAGTTGTCACAGTCTTCACAGATTGCCAGTGCGATTCCTGTCGGCGGAATCGGCTTGTCGGCAATCCGTAAAATAAAGCTATGCCAGTCCGGTCAGGGCAGCAAGACGATGCGTGAGTCGGCCCTGTCTATACGCCAGGCCTGGCTGACATCTGCCAGCGGCATGGGAGTGATGGCTATCTTGAAACCGGCCAGCGGCGCGGCACTTAACACCGACTTGATTGCCTTGAACAGCTTGGGAAAAGGAACGCTGCCTATGCCGCTACCCATGAGTTGCAAAGCCGATGAACGCAATACCGCGCCTGGCAGATTGATGTCTGCACCGCCGACCGAACCAATCTGCACGAAGCGGACCGGCAAGCCATCCGGACTGGCCTTGGCGGCGGCGATCAGCAGCAGTTCGGCACTTGGTCCCCACAGATAATCCAGGACAATATCGATGCCTTGCTGGAATTCCTGCTTGAAGGCCTGTTCCAGCGCGTCTTTGTCCTGATTCAGGTTGATGGTCACGTCTGCACCCAGCAGTTGCAGATCATCAAAGACGGCGGTATTGCGTCCCGTGGCAATGACTTTTTTTGCACCCAGATGCTTGGCAATCTGTATGGCCAGCCGGCCAGATGCGCCGGTGGCACCGTTGATGAGGACTGTTTCTCCAGCCTGCATGCCCGCACGTTCCATCAATGCCGCCCACGAAGACATGCCCGGAATCGCCAACGCAGCGGCCACGGCATCATCCAGACTGTCTGGCAGGGCGACACAATGTGTCTTGTCGACGATGCACCATTCTGCCATGGCACCGTATGGTTTATCTGGCAACAGGAAATAGACGCGCTGATTGTTTTCATCCACACCCGTGCCATCAATGCCGGGTATGAAGTCGCTTGTCATGTCAGCGCTATAGTGCTGGCCAGACGCGCGGCTGCGGGTCACATGACTGATGGACGATGCTTTTACCCTGATCAGGCTTTTGCCTGGTGCGAGGGCGGATGGAGGCTCTTGAAAATCACCGAAGTTACCGAAGTCATCGAAGTCACCATAGACCGGCGGCTGTCCTGCCTCAACTATAATTGCTGCTTTCATAGATCACTCCTGAAATGAAGATTAGCCCTGTAGCGAGGGCGAAGGTTTTTGAATAATTGAGTGTATTATGCACATATTAAATCAGAAAGAAAAGCATGAAGCAAGAAATAATGCAATTGCGTGAGGCGCTGCTTGACCTGACTGGCGTCCTGAATCGCCCACAGCCAGACGCAGCGCTAATCGCTGTCGCGGGTGTTGATCTTGATCGTGCGCTGTTCCCCCTGCTGGTGCGTGTGGAGCGCCGGGGGCCGCTGGGCATAGGTGAACTGGCGGAACTGTGTGGCCGCGACTACACCACCGTCAGCCGTCAGATTACGAAGCTGGAAGGGGCGGGTCTGGTAACGCGCCAGGTCAATGCGCAGGATGCCCGCATCAAGGAAGCCGTGATTACGGAAAAGGGCAGGGTGATGACCACGGCGCTGGATGGCGCCAGGGAAAAAATCATGACTTCACTGCTGGCCGACTGGGATAAAAAGGATGTGACCGAACTGGCACGCCTGCTGCGCAAACTGGCGGATGATGCTTTTTTGTTTGTAGAAAAATCAAGGTCTGTGTAGGAGACAGTTTTAATCCCGCTGATCCAGTTGCTGCTTCAGGGTTTGCCTGTCACAGGCACCTTCCCACATCGCCACCACCAGGCACACCACGACATTACTGATGGTGCTGGTCAGGGCGCGGGCTTCTGACATGAAGCGGTCTATGCCCAGCAGCAGGGTGGCACCCGCCAGTGGCAAGTCGGGGATCACGGTCAGCGTTGCCACCAGCGCCACAAAGCCACTGCCGCTGACACCGGCAGCTCCCTTGGATGTCAACAGCATGGTGGCGATCAGGCCAAGAATTTGCCCGTTGCTGAGTTGTATGTCACAAGCCTGGGCAATGAACAGCGAAGCCAGCGTCAGGTAAATCGCGGTGCCGTCCAGGTTGAAGGAATACGCCATCGGCAGCACCAGCCCGGCGACATCTTTCTTGCAGCCCAGGGCCTGCAGTTTTTGCATCAGTGGCGGCAGTACCGGCTCGGACGATGAGGTGCCCAGTACCACGAATAATTCTTCACGTATGTAGCGCAGCAGTTTCCACAGGCTGAAACCATGCAGTCTGGCCAGACCACCCAGGATGACGACCACAAATACCGCGCAGGCCAGGTAGAAATTCAGGATCAGGTAACTGAAACCGGCGATGGATTGTATGCCATAGCGCCCTACTGTATATGCCATCGAGGCAAAGGCAGCGACGGGGGCCAGCTTCATGATGCTGCCAAAAATGCTGAAGCACAGGCGGCTTAATTCATCCACGACATGCAGCATGCGGTCGCCGGGGCGGCGCGTTCGTGCCATGGCAAAGCCGGTCAGCAGGGCCAGCAATAACACCGGCAAGACTTCGGGTTCGGCAAAGGCACCGACGTAGGTGGCCGGTATGATGTGCAGGACAAAGCGCGCCAGGCCCTGGTTTTCCATGGTGCTGGACAGGGCAGACATGACATTCTTGTCCGCCGCCGCAGGATGAAAATGCCAGCCAGCGCCCGGTTGCATGATGGCTGCGGCCAGCCAGCCCAGCAACAGCGCCAGCAAGGTCAGCAGATAAAAGATCGCCATCGCCTTGAGCAGGGTTTTGGCTATGCCACGCCGCTCATTCAGGCTGGCAATGCCACCGGCGATCGTGCAAAACACCAGTGGTGCCAGCATCATCTTGACCAGCTTGATGAAGGCGTCGCCCAAAGGTTTCAGTTCAGTCCCCAGTGCCGGCCAGGCATAACCAAAGCCTATGCCTAAGATGACTCCGCAGATGACCTGGACATACAGGCCGCGTTTCAGAAAGGAAAATGCAAAAGGGAAAGACAGTTTCATCAGGGCAGGGATTTTTTATCGTTCTTGATACTCTGATCCAGCATATCAAACAGAGTTTGCGCGGCTGGCGGCATGATGCGCCCGCGCTTGCAGATCAGGCCCAGTGTGCGGTGGATGGGCGGGTTCACCAAAGGCACGCCGACCAGCGTGGCCTGCATATGCGGGGGCAGGGATAAACGCGGTACTGCCGCTACACCCATGCCGGCTTCCACCAGCGCCAGGATGCCGGATACATGATTGACTTCATAAAAGATGGCCGGATGTTTTTCCACCCCTGCCAGGGCACTGTCGATCAGGCTGCGGTTGCCGCTGGATTTGGACACGGCAATATAACGTTCGTTGGCGGTTTCTTTCCAGGATAGTTTCTTGCGCCTGGCCAGCGGATGGTCATGGCGCATGGCCAGCACGTAACTCTCTTTATAGATGGGCTTGAAGTCGATCTCGGGGTCTTCGGCCCCGGCAAAATTGATGCCGAAATCGGCTTCGCCAGCCAGGATCAGGTTCAGCACGTCTTGCGCGCTCTCGTCATGGATGCGTACACGTATCTTGGGAAACCGTTCGGTAAAGTTTTTCAGCACCGCCGGTAAAAAATAATGCACGGCCGATGGCACGCAGGCCAGGGTGACAATGCCGGTGCGGTGTGCGGCCAGGTCAGACACACCCAGTATCGCGCCTTCCAGTTCATCCAGCGCGGTACGTACATTGGCCAGAAACCCCCGGCCTATATTAGTCAGTTGTACGCGACGCGTAGTGCGTTCAAATAATTTGACGCCCAGCGTGTCTTCCAGCTTTTCTATGCGGCGGCTTAATGCCGGCTGCGACAGGAACAGGTCTTCGGCAGCCTGCTTGAAGCTGCTGCGATCGGCCACGGCCACGAAAGCCTGTAGTTCCTGTAAATCGAAATTGATGCGTCCCATGCATTAATCTTAAGAAATATTGCAATTCACAAATTATGCCATGTGAAGGATGATGCAGACCAAAGAAATATCAGGCGACAGTATTGTCAGTATGTGAATCGACCTGCTCATAGACCTGTTCGTCACATAGCATTATTGCAATCAAAATGCCTCATCAAGAAGGCACAAAAACTTTGGAGACAACATGTTCAAACCTTCTTGCATCGTCATGCTGCTGGGTGTCAGTAGTAATGCCTTTGCCCAATCCGTCGTGACACCGTACGGCATCGCCGATCTGGGCGTGCATTATAGTACGGGTATCAACGCCAATAATGCGCCGGTCGCATCCGGTTCGACAGCCGCTTTAAGCAGCGGCATCAATAATACCAGCCGTTGGGGCATCAAAGGGCAAGAAGCCTTGGGCGATGGCATGGACGCTGTATTCCAGCTCGAAGGTGGCCTGAATATCGATACCGGCGCCTCTGCCAAATCAGATAAGCTGTTTGACCGACTGGCCTTTGTCGGCATCAAATCCGGCTATGGCAGCCTGACTGCGGGTCGCCAGGCGACCATCCTGTCTGATGCTATTTCGCCGGTAGACCCGCTGGGCATGCGTTATGCCAGCTTCAACCCCAATATCAATGTCACCGCACTCAGCAATACCGCTTTTGGCACGCATGCATTTGGCGTGCAATATGGCACCAGCGGCTATGCGGACAATTATTATCGTCTGGATAATATGCTGAAATACACCGGCGACTTTGGTCCACTGGTAGCGCGTGTATCGTATTCATTTGGTGAAGTGGCTGGCAATAGCAGTGCCTTATCCACCATGGGTGCCGGCCTGGCCTATCAACAGGATGGCCTGAGTGTTTCTGGCGCTTATATGAAGTTTAAGAACAGTGCCGATTTTGGCCTGCAAGCCTATACCCTGGGTGCGGCTTACCAGTTGGGTAACGTGCAGTTGAAGGCCAATTTCGGCAGCAATCGCGCCGACACCAGCACCACCAGACAAACTCGTCAGCGTATCGCTTCTGCGGGTGTGGCCATGCTGGTAGGCCCTGATCTGACCCTGACCACTGCGTATTACCGCGTGCGCCGCGAAGCCAGCGGCTTTGTCGATGATGGCTTTGACCGCAGCTTCGCTTACCTGGAAAAATCTTTGTCAAAACGCAGCACCGTGTATATCGAAACTGATTACACTAATTGGAAGGGCAATGCTGCCGGTGTCACTGGCAGCCAGGCCAACAACAGCAACGGCCTTGGGCTGACGCTGGGCCTGATGCACAAGTTCTGACCAATGAAAGGAATCACCATGTCTCAATTTATCTTCCGCTTCAATATTAAAACCAATTTCACCCTGCTTGCACTGGCTGTTGCCAGCTTGAGCACAGTCAGCCAGGCGATGGCTGCCGACATCAGGGTGGTCAGTTCTGGCGGTTTTGCCCAGGCTTACAAAAACCTGGCACCCGCCTATGAACAGGCCAGCGGCGACAAGCTGGTGTCCGGCTGGGGCCCGTCCATGGGTACGACCACCAATGCCATCCCGGTGCGCATGGCACGCGGCGAAGAAATTGATGTCGTCATCATGGTCGGCGATTCGCTCGACACCCTGATGAAAGAAGGCAAGCTGGTAGCTGGCAGCAAGGTGGTGCTGGCCAATTCACCGATCGCCTGCGCAGTAAAAAAAGGCAATGCCAAACCCGACATCAGTACCGTTGATGGTTTGAAGAATGCTTTTCTGAAGGCTCGCAAGGTGGCTTATTCCGATAGCGCCAGTGGTGAATATATCAAACACCAGTTGATGAAAAAACTGGAGATCACCGAACAGATGCAGGGCAAGGCAGCGCAGATTCCGGCCACACCAGTCGGTGAAATTATTGCCCATGGCGAAGCCGATTTTGGTTGCCAGCAGCGCAGCGAACTATTGCCGGTAGAAGGCATAGATATTGTTGGCCTGCTGCCGCAAGAGGTGCAATTGACGACGGCTTTTTCTGCTGCCATTGTCACTGGCAGCAAAGTGCAGCCTCAGGCACAGGCATTGTTGAACTTTTTGTCGTCAGAAAAAAATGCTGGCGCGATTGCAGAGACTGGGCTTGAGCCAGTAGCAGGCAAGAGGTAGCTTATTTCGTTTCACCCCGTTTCAATTTTCACAGACCCGGCTGACTGAAAAATCAGCCACCGACTACAAAGGTCGAATAGCATGTCTAGCACAACCACCATAGCTCCCAGCAGCGTTGATCAGGGAAGCAGTGCACCAGCACCACGCCAATCGAAATTCTTTACCGTGATCCGTGTCACGAGCGGCAATTTCATTGAAATGTATGACTTTTTCCTGTTCGGATTTTATGCCACCTATATCGCCAAGGCATTCTTTCCGGCTACCAGTGAATATGCCGCCCTGATGATGACCTTTGCCACTTTCGGCGCCGGGTTCTTCATGCGACCACTGGGGGCAATCATCCTTGGCAGTTATATCGACCGCATCGGTCGTCGCAAGGGTCTGGTGCTGACGCTGGGCATCATGGCGTCGGGTACTGCCATGATCGCCTTCATTCCCGGTTATGCCACCATAGGTTTACTGGCACCTTTCCTGGTATTGGTGGGTCGGTTGCTGCAAGGCTTTTCTGCCGGGGTGGAACTGGGGGGGGTGTCGGTCTATCTGTCAGAAATGGCTACGCCGGGTCACAAGGGCTTTTATGTCAGTTGGCAATCAGCCAGCCAGCAGGTGGCCATCATCTTTTCGGCAGGCCTGGGTTACTTCTTGAATGAAACCCTGAGCAAGGAATTTATCGCTGACTGGGGCTGGCGTATTCCTTTCTTCATTGGTTGTTCCATCATCCCGGTGGTGTTTTACATCCGCCGCTCGCTGCAAGAGACTGAAGAATATCTGGCGCAAAAAACGCATCCCAGCTTCAAGGAAATGCTGAAAACCATTTCCCTTAACTGGCCGCTGGTCGTCACCGGCACCATGCTGATCGTGATGACCACGGTATCGTTTTACCTGATTACCGTCTACACACCCACCTTTGGCAAGACCGTATTGAAACTGACGACGGTGGAAAGCCTGCTGGTGACATTGTGCGTGGGGGTATCCAATTTCATCTGGCTGCCGGTCATGGGTGCGCTGTCTGATCGCATCGGCAGATGGCCCATCATGGCCTTGTTCTCTGGCCTGACGGCAGTGACGGCTTACCCTTTGCTGTCATGGCTGATCGCCAACCCCAGTTTTCAACACATGCTGATCGTTGAGCTGTGGCTGTCCTTCCTGTATGGCAGTTATAACGGTGCGACGATTGTTGCGCTGACCGAGATTATTCCTGTGCGTATCCGTACTACTGGCTTTTCACTGGCATACAGCCTGGCCACAGCCTTGTTTGGAGGGCTGACACCACTGGTTTCTACCTGGCTGATAGAAACCACCGGCGACAAGGCATCGCCAGGTTACTGGATGGCGATGGCCGGCAGCTTTGGCTTGCTGGCGACTTTCCTGATTTATCGTGGGATAGTCAAGGAACGTTAATCTATTTTAAAGGCGACCGCCGTGACAGAATCTAGGTACGATTAGTGAAACGTAATCGTACACAACCGTACGCAAGTCAGTCACGGCTTGCTACCCTTGCTACCTTTAACTGCTGATTTTTTGATGAAAATACAAAGCAGTGAAGTTCTTCCTGTAGGTTAAAAGACAAGGCAATTTGAAGCGTCATTGCCATGGACGGGCGCAACATACGTACGATTACGCTACGCTAATCGTACCTACACAATCGCTGATTTATCGTAATGTAGTCAAACGTTAATCTATTTTAAATGCGACAGCCGTTGCATATGGCATGGCAGATGGGGCAGTAATGACCAAACCATCCGCCTGCTGTTTCCACTCTAGCGGCGCACCCTGGTGACCCAGCAGACTGACTGATTTGACGGGCTTGCCCAGCAGGTTTTCTGCACTGCCCAATGAACGTATCCTGATCTCGGTACCGGCTGCCGGTACTGCCATGCTGAACGCATACAGCGAACCATCCTTGCCTTTGGTAAAGCGGAAGTCATGTGGGCCAAATACAAAATCAGCCTGCTTTTTCCCCAGGGAACGACCGGGCAGGGTACGCAGCTTGTTGCTTTTACCTTCGCCTTCACCCGCATTTTTGCCCGAATTTTCATCTTCTCCCAGGCGCACCCAGGCCTTGCTGCCATAAATAGCCTGACCATTCAGGCGCAGCCAGTTGCCGACTTCTTGCAGCATGCGGGTACTGCCTTCATCGAGTGATCCATCCGGCAGGGGCGATACGCAAATGGCGGCATTGCCGTCACGCGCCACTTCTTCCAGCAAATAACGGATGACAGCGCCGGAATCATAGGTAAAGCCGGGCTGGTAATACCAGTCACCAACCGGTGTTTCTGCTATCCATGCCTGGTCGGTCTTGATGTCGCGCGGGATGGTGCCTTCTTCGGTATTCACCGTGCCATTGGTGTTGTGGCGAAACTTGATGATGCTGAAGGTATCTATTTTGCCGCGTGTTTTCAGTGCATGATTGTAAAAATCGGCAATCACTGTCTGGGTGGCATCGGCCTTGAAGCCGGTACCGGTATGGTCACCACTGAAGGGCTGCGGCCCGGTACCATCGGTGTAGATAAAATCGGGGTCGTAGCGATCCACCACATCCATCATGCGTAATGCCCAGCGTGTGGCATACCATTTGGCAAAATCATGATGGCGGCTGAACAGACCATCCGGTGGTGGGCTCCACGGCGAATAGGTTGCTTTGCTGACGCCCTGGTATTCGCGCAGGTCAATGTTATACAGCAGCCTGGGGTCCAGACCCTGCCACCATTTGCCGACACCATCCGCCAGTGTTAACTGACCATCATAAGGAATGCCAGCACGTTCACCCTGGCTATCGCTGCCAAAGGCAGTTTGCCACCACCACCACGAATATTCATGGTGAAACGCCACGCCATAGCGTATGCCAGCCTCTTTGGCCGCCTTGGCCCATTCGCCGACCAGATCACGTTTCGGCCCCATCCTGACAGAATTCCAGGGCTGGTAGCGCGAATCCCATAAATCAAAATTGTCGTGATGCACACCTTGCACGATCAGGAAACGGGCACCGGCATCCTTGTATATGGCAGTCAGTTTGGCGGGATCAAGCTGGACAGGGTTCCAGTCACGCAAGACTTCCTTGTAACCTGTTTGTGAAGGGTGGCCATATTCCTTGAGGTGGTTCTTATATGCTGGCGTGCCGGGGTTATACATTTTGCGCGCATACCAGTCCCCGCTTTTGCCTGCGGCTTGCGGACCGAAATGCACCCATATCCCAAATTTGGCTTCACGCAGCCATGCTGGCGTGCCTGGGTAGTTTTTTTCGATTGATTCCCAGGTGGGCTGGAAAGGGCCGGGTGTGATCGGTATCCCCAGCTTGACTTCGGTAGCAGTTTTGCTGTCGCCCATGGGTACACTGTCTATCGACAATGCGGACGGAATGACAGGCATGGGCGGCAAGATCGGTAGCCCGGCACGTGCCGGCAAGGCGCTACTGATCAATACGGCGAGGGTAATTTTGGACAGTGTGCACATTCTGTATCCGGTGATGGCCTGGTGACCTGTTCGTTGATTGCAAGGGCGTGATACTTATGGACGCGATATTCATGGACGCGATATTCATGGACGCATAGCACATGCTAAAAGGCATACAAAAAATCAGCCAATCAATTTTTTATGGATGATGATACGTAAATTGGTATCGTATGCGATGTGTGTTGCTGCTCAAGGGGGTGATTGTTTGGATTGTTTTCTTTGACCGTTATTCAGTAGCCTATGCCAGGGAAGATTGCACTGGCATGTCGAAATGCCAGATTTGCCACAAAGCTTGGTAAAATAAGACGACAGATCCCTCCACACGAATGACGCAACAACGAACCGCACAGGGCAGCCATGGGCATTTTTGATTTTTTCAGCAGTACGCCATCCACCAAAAAGTTCGGGCAGATCGTCATTGATTTTGCGCGCAGACAAGGTGTGGATCAGTCCATTCGTTTCGATGAAACTGATTTTCGCCTGCTGGTGGGCGAGAATGGTTCCCATGTTTTGAACCTGCACAATGCCTATCGTGATTATTGTGCCTCACCCAAAAATCAGCGTGATACAGTCTTGCTGAAATATACCGCCGGACTGAAACTGGAAGGCATACCGAACGACTTTGCCAGCGCCAAAGCGCATCTCATGCCCAGCGTGAAGCCGCGCGGGCAGGGCGAATACCTGCGTCTGACCAGCCTGATCCAGGATAAACCGATGTCCTATGATGAAGCGTCACTGAATTTCAGTGATGACGCTGTGCTGATGCTGGCCTATGACACGGAACATTCCATGGCGTTGGTCAATCGGTCCAATTTTGAAACCTGGGGTGTCAGTGTGCAGGATGCGATGGATGTGGCACTGGGCAACCTGCGTGACCGTACTGCCGATAAATTTGTCGATATCGGCAATGGTGTGGTGGCGGGCGTCTGGGAGGATGCCTATGATTCTTCGCGCATCCTGTTGCCAGACCTGGCGTATCGTGCCAATTGTGGCAGCGACCCGGTCATCATGGTGCCGACACGCGGGCGTTTTTTGCTGACTGCCGCAGCGAATATCGCGGGTCAGTTGAGCATGATCATGCACGCACAGGAATGTGCCGAAAAAGAAGGTCGCGTGGTGTCTTCCGGCATGTATAAAATAAAAAATGGCCAGATCGTCAGCTACACACCCGAACATCCTGACGTGCTGGCCAAGCTGAAATCATTGCAGACATCTTTCCTGGCAGAAGACTATAGCTCGCAAAAGGAATTGCTGGAAACCCTGTACGAAAAAAACAAGGCAGACGTTTTCGTAGCCACCTTTACCGTCTTCAAGAACAATCAAACCAGCCTGCTGACGTCCTTGTGCACCTGGACGCAGGGTGTAGTAACGCTATTACCCAAAACCGATCTGGTCGCCCTGTTGATGCCAGGCGAGACAGAGAGCGAACATCAAACCAAGATCGTTACCTGGGACGCCGCCACCAGCATTGCCGCCGACCTGATGCAGGAAGTAGAGGGCTATCCCGTACGGTATCTGGTCAAGAATTTCCCGACCGTGGAACAGGTGAATTCGGTGGCAGAGACGCCGTTATGATGGTGAATGGGATTGCAACGCAGTAGGGTGCGCCCCGCGCACCACCTCCGTAAAATGGACGTGAAGTGATTGACGATGGTGCGCGCGGCGCACCCTACTAGTCAGCATTAGAAGTCGTGAAATTATTATCGTTTTTTTCTTTTGTGACGAGTCGCCGAAAATGTTTAAATTTCTAAAGCTCTATCGCGAAGCCATAACCCAGTAGGGTGCGCCACGCGCACCACCTCCGTAAAATGGACGTGAAGTGATTGACGATGGTGCGCGCGGCGCACCCTACTAGTCAGCATTAGAAGTCGTGAAATTATTATCGTTTTTTTCTTTTGTGACGAGTCGCCGAAGATGTTTAAATTTCTAAAGCTCTATCGCGAAGCCATAATCCAGTAGGGTGCGCCACGCGCACCGCCGTCGTAAAATGGACGTGAAGTGATTGAACAAGGTGCGTGCGGCGCATACATGGACGCCCCCCATTTGCAAGAGCATTTTCAAATTAAACCTGACGTAGTCGATTGCAGCCATACATTCGGTCTTTATTGCAGCCGCTTGATGACTGCTGACGCATGATGAAATACGCTGATGGTCGCTCAATCACCCTATCGTGCTTATCGCACAGTGCGCCGAACGAGCTATTGACCATCCCGGTCTGACCTGTCCTGTCTTCATTTGGATTTGCCCAAACAATCGGTGGTGTGCTCCGTTTCTTTGTTTTTACTGCGACTTTTCCTGCTACTGCATGACGTCGTTACTTCACCTGGCTTCCTGCCTCGCCCCTGCTTTGTGGTTGCTACTGTTCTTTCAAACCGGACTCATTACGTGCAGACGTCGTTGGTCTGCGCATGATCAGCCCGGAATATTTCTCCGCTCCGCAGCATCGCCCAGATCCGCCTGGCATTCTTGGCTGCCAGGGCACGCACGGCGATGTTATGCCCCCGCCTTTTGGCCAGTTTTACGACCCAGTCTTCGGCATAGGCCGGTTTGTTGATCCTGGCCTGCAAGACGGACCTGGCCCCATGGACGAGGAGTTTGCGTACATAACCA
>NZ_JACOGF010000016.1 GCF_014284335.1 Undibacterium hunanense
CTGGTCGTATCGAACGCGGTATCGTCAAAGTTGGCGAAGAGATTGAAATCGTCGGTATCAAAGACACAGTCAAAACAACATGTACTGGCGTTGAAATGTTCCGCAAACTGCTGGACCAAGGTCAAGCTGGTGACAACGTCGGCGTATTGCTGCGTGGCACTAAGCGTGAAGATATCCAGCGTGGTCAAGTGTTGGCAAAACCAGGCTCAATCAAGCCTCACGCCCACTTCACAGGCGAGATCTATGTTCTGTCCAAAGATGAAGGTGGCCGTCATACACCATTCTTCAACAACTACCGTCCACAGTTCTATTTCCGTACAACGGACGTAACTGGTTCGATCGAGTTGCCGAAAGACAAAGAAATGGTGATGCCAGGTGATAACGTATCTATCACTGTTAAATTGATCAACCCGATCGCGATGGAAGAAGGCTTGCGCTTCGCTATCCGTGAAGGTGGCCGTACAGTTGGTGCTGGCGTTGTTGCTAAAATCATCGAGTAATAAATAAGTAGTAAAATGCACGCATTACCTGACCTGTTCAGGTAGTGCGTGCATTAATTGTCAAGATGTAGGGGTGTAGCTCAATTGGCAGAGCGTCGGTCTCCAAAACCGAAGGTCGCGGGTTCGATTCCCTCCGCCCCTGCCACCATCAAGGCCGCAGGCCACCGAAAGTAAATAAAGTATGTCTAATCATCCCGTTCAAACTGTTAGTACATCCAATGACAAGTACAAAGTCATCTTGGCGGTAGTAGCTGCAGTTGCCGGTGTTGCTGCTTTTTATATTCTCGCTGGACAAGCGACGTGGATACGCGCCGCTGCTTTGGTTTTGGGGTTGGTAATTGCAGCAGGTTTTGTTGCAACTTCAGAAATGGGTCGCGATTTTGTTGATTTTGCTAAAGAATCAGTTCGCGAAACCAAAAAAGTAGTTTGGCCAACAAGAAAAGAAGCGGGTCAGATCACAGCCGTCGTATTCGGCTTTGTACTGGTGATGGCGCTGTTCTTGTGGGGCACTGATCAGTTGATCGGATTTTTGTTGTATGACGTAATCCTCGGATGGAAAAAATAATGAGCGATAACATTCAGGAAAACGAAGAAGGTACAGCACCAGCGGTGTCTGTACCTAAAAGTGCTAAAAGATGGTACGCCGTGCATGCTTATTCCGGTATGGAAAAGAGCGTGCATCGTGCGTTGGTTGAGCGCATAGAACGCGCAGAGATGCAGGACAAGTTCGGTCAGATTCTGGTTCCTACCGAAGAAGTCATCGAAGTAAAAAATGGCAAGAAGGCAGTGACTGAACGTCGTCTGTTCCCTAGCTATGTATTCGTCGAGATGGAAATGACTGACGATACCTGGCATCTGGTAAAAAATACCAGCAAGGTAACTGGCTTTATCGGCGGTAAATCGAACAAGCCTTCACCGATACCACAGCATGAAGTGGACAAGATCCTGCAACAGATGCAGGACGGTGTAGAAAAACCAAGGCCAAAAGTATTGTATGAAGTTGGCGAAGTAGTACGTATCAAGGATGGTCCTTTCACTGACTTTAACGGTAACGTCGAAGAAGTGAATTACGAAAAATCCAAAGTGCGTGTCACCGTCACCATTTTCGGTCGTGCCACTCCAGTTGAACTGGAATTTGGTCAGGTCGAAAAAGTATAAAGAATTTACGTCGATCAGTACGTAACACAGCAATGTGTTGAAACTGATCAGGAAAATCCTCGTGTAGCAAGGCAGTAATGAAGGTTTTCCAGCAGGCAGAGGAGCCTGTTGGTGTGAAAAGACATTGACAGGCGCTACTACTCATTCATTGAAGGAGCCAACATGGCAAAGAAAATCATTGGTTTTATCAAGCTGCAAGTGCCAGCTGGTAAAGCAAACCCATCCCCACCTATCGGTCCAGCTCTGGGTCAACGTGGTCTGAACATCATGGAATTCTGCAAAGCGTTCAACGCGCAGACTCAAGGTGTTGAGCCAGGTATGCCTATCCCTGTCGTGATCACAGCATTTGCTGACAAGTCTTTCACTTTCGTGATGAAGACTCCTCCAGCAACTTACATGATCAAAAAGGCAGCTGGTATCACTAAAGGTTCTGCAAAACCGCATACAGACAAAGTGGGTAAGATCACTCGTCAGCAAGCTGAAGAAATCGCGACCGTTAAACGCGCTGATTTGACAGCCGCCGATATGGACGCAGCAGTGCGTACTATCGCAGGTTCTGCTCGTTCCATGGGCATCACGGTAGAGGGTCTGTAATGGCTAAGTTATCTAAAAAAGCAAAATTGCTGGCAACGAAAGTTGACCGCCTGAAAGTGTATCCATTTGACAATGCTATCGCCTTGATCAAAGAATGCGCTACAGCAAAATTCAACGAATCCATCGACGTATCCGTACAACTGGGCGTTGATCCTAAGAAATCTGACCAGGTTGTTCGTGGCGCCGTTGTATTGCCAGCTGGTACAGGCAAAACAGTACGCGTCGCCGTATTTGCACAAGGTGCAAAAGCGGAAGAAGCGAAAGCTGCCGGTGCTGATATCGTTGGTATGGAAGATTTGGCTGAACGCGTTAAAGCTGGCGACATGCCATTTGACGTTGTTATCGCTTCTCCAGACACAATGCGTATCGTTGGTACTCTGGGTCAGATCCTGGGCCCACGTGGCCTGATGCCTAATCCTAAAGTCGGTACAGTAACTCCTGACGTAGCCAATGCAGTTAAAAATGCAAAAGCTGGTCAAGTTCAATACCGTACAGACAAAGCCGGTATCATTCACACAACAATCGGCCGCAAGTCGTTTGCTGATGGCGATCTGAAATCCAACCTGGTTGCGCTGATCGATGCTTTGAACAAAGCAAAACCAGCATCCAGCAAAGGTGTGTATCTGCGTAAAGTATCCATCTCATCCACTATGGGTGCAGGTGTACGCGTAGACCACGCCAATCTGGCAGGCTAAGCAAGAATTAAGTCCCTGCATCCATGATGCAGGGCGCATCTTTGGGCTGGATGTTTTGAACAAGCATCCAGAGTGTCAAAGACCGTTGGGCCGAGTGCGTAAGAGTAATTAATTAAGCATGAGGTTAATACCTGAAGAGCAATCGACAGGACCCAACGCAGATGGTGTACCCGAACAAGTTTTGTAGTGATTACTGGTCCCCAGTGAAACTCCTAACTTCGGACGCCGTGTTCGAAACGATATGAGGGAAGTACATCATTCCGGTGTATGGACTGAATATCATTAATGGAGGTTGACCGTGAGTCTCAATCTGAATGACAAAAAAGCCGTCGTCGCTGAAGTCTCTGCAAAAGTAGCAACTGCACAGACTATCGTCGTGGCCGAATATCGTGGCATCCAGGTCGGTCATTTGACGCAATTGCGTGCTAGCGCACGCGCTCAAGGCGTATACATGCGTGTGTTGAAAAACACATTGGCACGTCGCGCTGTTGAGGGAACTGCATTTGCAAGTCTCGCTTCTGAAATGACTGGTCCGTTGATTTATGCAATCTCGGAAGATGCTGTTGCTGCTGCTAAAGTCGTTCAAGACTTTGCAAAAAGCAATGACAAACTGGTTGTTAAAGCGGGTAACTATGCAGGCAAATCGCTGGATAAAGCTGGCGTTGTCGCATTGGCAAGCATTCCTAGCCGTGAAGTATTGTTGGCGCAAGTGGTTGGCATGATGCAGGCTCCTGTATCTGCTTTCGCACGTGCTCTGGCAGCCGTCGCAGCACAGAAAGAAGCAGGTTCTCCTGCAGCACCAGTAGCTGAAGAAGCTGCTGAAGCTGCCGCAGAATAAGTTTTTTTCCGTCAAATACCGTATCAATGTAATTAATTAATTGGAGTTTCAAATGGCACTTAGCAAAGACGATATCCTGGAAGCCGTAGGCGCGATGTCCGTAATGGACCTGAACGACCTGGTAAAAGCTTTCGAAGAAAAATTTGGTGTTTCCGCAGCAGCAGTAGCAGGCCCAGCAGCAGCCGGTCCAGCAGCAGCAGTTGAAGAACAAACAGAATTCAACGTAATTCTGGCTGAAGTTGGCGCAAACAAAGTTGGCGTCATTAAAGCAGTTCGCGAAATCACAGGCCTGGGCTTGAAAGAAGCTAAAGACCTGGTTGATGGCGCACCTAAAGCAGTTAAAGAAGCAGTTTCCAAAGCTGATGCTGACGCAGCTAAGAAAAAACTGGAAGATGCAGGCGCGAAAGCCGACATCAAGTAATTCAGGTATCATGGCAAGTCTTCGGATTTGCCCAAGTCAAAGACAGGAATCCTCTTGGAAGAGAGGGTTCCTCTTTGGCTTCTTTGTCGTTCAGGGTTGTTTAGCTGTTTATTAAGACCAAGGGTTGAGACTTGAGGTTTTTTTGTCACAGAATGGCTGTTATGTGACAGGAATCCTGAATTCTCTATCCTTCCTTGCCACTCACGGAGTGTCCATGCACTACTCATTTACTGAGAAGAAGCGTATTCGTAAATCTTTTGCGAAGCGCGCCAACGTCCACAACGTTCCGTTCTTACTGGCGACTCAAATCGAGTCTTACCAGAGTTTTTTACAAGAAGACAGAACACCGTCAACTCGCAAAAACGAAGGCTTGCAGTCTGCCTTCACATCGATTTTCCCTATTGTTTCGCACAATGGTTTCGCACGTCTGGAGTTCCTGTCCTACGTTTTAGGCGATCCTGCATTTGACGTCAAGGAATGTCAACTGCGTGGATTGACTTATGCATCGCCTTTGCGTGCAAAAGTGCGTCTGGTTATCCTGGACAAGGAATCACCAACCAAGCCGGTCGTTAAAGAAATGAAAGAACAGGAAGTCTACATGGGCGAATTGCCTTTGATGACAACTACTGGTTCTTTTGTTATCAACGGTACCGAGCGTGTGATTGTTTCCCAGTTGCATCGTTCCCCTGGCGTGTTCTTTGAGCATGACCGCGGCAAGACACATTCGTCCGGTAAATTGCTGTTCTCGGCAAGGATCATTCCTTACCGTGGTTCCTGGCTGGATTTTGAATTCGATCCAAAAGATATCCTGTTCTTCCGTATTGACCGTCGTCGCAAGATGCCAGTCACTATCCTGCTGCGCGCCATAGGCATGAGCAATGAACAGATTCTGGCCAACTTCTTTGTCTTTGATAATTTCAGTCTGCACAATGATGGCGCAGAAATGGAATTCGTCGCAGAACGTCTGCGTGGCGAAGTCGCCCGTTTTGACATCAGCGACAAAGATGGCAAAGTCATCGTTGCCAAAGACAAGCGTATCAATGCAAAACACGTACGTGAAATCGAAGCTGGCGGCATCAAGCACATTTCCGTGCCTGAAGACTATCTGCTGGGCCGCGTACTGGCCAAGAACATCGTTGATGCAGATACCGGCGAAGTAATCGCCAATGCCAATGATGAACTGACAGAAGAGTTGCTGGGTCGCCTGCGCGATGCCAAAGTGACTGACATCCAGACTCTGTACACGAATGACCTGGATCAGGGTGCCTACATCTCGCAAACACTGCGTGCTGATGATACAGCGGACCAGATGGCTGCCCGCGTTGCCATCTACCGCATGATGCGTCCTGGCGAACCACCAACAGAAGATTCTGTTGAAGCCCTGTTCAATGGCTTGTTCTACAGCGAAGAGCGTTACGATTTGTCCGCAGTCGGCCGCATGAAGTTCAACCGCCGTATTGGCCGTGATGAACTGACAGGCGCCATGACCTTGTCGAACGAAGACGTACTGGCCGTTATCAAGATTTTGGTTGAACTGCGCAATGGTCGCGGTGAAGTCGATGATATCGATCACTTGGGTAATCGTCGCGTACGTTGCGTCGGTGAATTGGCAGAGAACCAGTTCCGTGCTGGTCTGGTGCGTGTTGAACGTGCCGTCAAAGAGCGTCTGGGTCAGGCTGAAGCCGACAACCTGATGCCGCATGACCTGATCAACTCCAAGCCTATCTCTGCTGCGATTCGTGAGTTCTTCGGTTCTTCACAATTGTCCCAGTTTATGGATCAGACCAACCCATTGTCAGAAATTACGCACAAGCGTCGTATTTCCGCCCTGGGACCTGGTGGTTTGACACGTGAACGCGCCGGCTTTGAAGTCCGTGACGTTCATCCAACCCACTATGGCCGTGTATGCCCGATTGAGACACCTGAGGGACCAAACATTGGTCTGATCAACTCTCTGGCGCTGTACGCACGTCTGAATGAATACGGTTTCCTGGAAACACCATACCGCAAGGTTGTTGACAGCAAAATCACCAGCCAGATCGATTACCTGTCTGCGATTGAAGAAGGTCGTTACATCATCGCTCAGGCGAATGCGACGATCGACGGCGAAGGCAAACTGGTCGATGAACTGGTTTCTGCTCGTGAAGCTGGCGAAACGATCCTGGTATCCCCGGAACGTATCCAGTACATGGACGTGGCAACTGGTCAGGTGGTTTCCGTTGCGGCATCGCTGATCCCGTTCCTCGAACACGATGATGCGAACCGCGCGCTGATGGGTGCCAACATGCAACGTCAGGCTGTTCCTTGCTTGCGTCCGGAAAAAGCATTCGTTGGTACAGGTATCGAACGTACCGTCGCAGTTGACTCCGGTACCACAGTACAGGCACTGCGTGGCGGTAAGGTTGATTACATCGATGCGGGCCGTATCGTTATTCGTGTGAATGATGCTGAAGCACAGGCTGGTGAAGTCGGTGTGGATATTTACAACCTCATCAAGTACACCCGTTCCAACCAGAACACCAACATCAATCAGCGTCCTATCGTCAAGGTTGGCGACATGGTTGCCAAGGGTGACGTGCTGGCCGACGGTGCATCGACAGATCTGGGCGAATTGGCCCTGGGTCAGAACATGCTGGTCGCCTTCATGCCATGGAATGGTTATAACTTCGAAGATTCGATCCTGATCTCTGAAAAAGTTGTGGCTGATGATCGCTATACCTCGATTCATATCGAAGAGTTGTCGGTTGTTGCCCGTGACACCAAGTTGGGCGCGGAAGAAATTACCCGCGATATCTCCAACCTGGCAGAAAATCAACTGGCACGTCTGGATGAATCTGGTATCGTCTACATCGGTGCTGAAGTAACAGCCGGTGATACCCTGGTCGGTAAAGTGACACCAAAAGGTGAAACCCAACTGACACCAGAAGAAAAACTGCTGCGCGCCATTTTCGGTGAAAAAGCATCTGACGTTAAAGATACCTCCCTGCGCGTGCCTTCCGGCATGGTAGGTACGGTCATTGACGTACAAGTGTTCACCCGCGAAGGCATACAACGCGACAAACGTGCACAACAGATTATCGATGATGAATTGAAGCGTTATCGCCTCGATCTGAACGATCAGTTGCGTATTGTTGAAGGCGATGCATTTGAGCGTCTGGAACGTATGCTGGATGGCAAGATAGCTGACGGCGGTCCGGCCAAACTGGCCAAAGGCACCAAGATCACCAAGGAATACCTGGCCAGCGTGGATAAATACCACTGGTTCGATATTCGCCTGGCATCGGATGAAGCAGCCAATGCGCTGGTCGCGATGAAAGATTCCATCGCTGAAAAACGTCATCAGTTCGATCTGGCTTTTGAAGAAAAACGTACCAAGCTGACGCAAGGCGATGAATTGCCGCCAGGCGTACAAAAAATGGTCAAGGTCTACCTGGCCGTTAAACGTCGCCTGCAACCTGGTGACAAAATGGCGGGTCGTCACGGTAACAAGGGTGTGGTTTCCCGTATCGTGCCTATCGAAGACATGCCTTACATGGCTGACGGTACACCAGCAGACATCGTGTTGAACCCATTGGGTGTTCCATCACGTATGAACGTTGGTCAGGTTCTGGAAGTGCATCTGGGCTGGGCTGCCAAAGGTCTGGGCTTGCGTATAGGCGAAATGCTGAAAGCCAAAGCCAAGGTAGAAGAACTGCGTGATTTCCTGAAGAAGATTTATAACGAATCTGGCAAGAAGGAAGACATCGATGGCTTCTCCGACGCTGAGATCCTGGAACTGACCAACAACCTGAAACACGGCGTGCCATTTGCAACACCGGTATTTGACGGTGCGCATGAAGATGAAATCCGTCGCATGCTGGATCTGGCTTTCCCTGACCATATCGCAGCACAGCTGGGTATGACACCATCGAAAAACCAGGTCACCCTGTTCGATGGCCGTACCGGTGAAGCGTTTGAGCGTAAAGTCACACTGGGCTACATGCACGTTCTGAAACTGCACCATCTGGTCGATGACAAGATGCATGCACGTTCGACCGGTCCTTACTCTCTGGTCACGCAGCAACCACTGGGCGGTAAAGCTCAGTTCGGTGGCCAGCGTTTCGGTGAGATGGAAGTCTGGGCACTGGAAGCTTACGGCGCGTCATATGTCTTGCAAGAGATGTTGACCGTCAAGTCAGATGACGTGAATGGCCGTACCAAGGTCTATGAAAACCTGGTCAAGGGTGATCATGTGATCGACGCCGGCATGCCAGAGTCCTTCAACGTTCTGGTCAAGGAAATTCGTTCCCTGGGTATCGACATCGATCTCGAACGCAATTGATTTGATAAAAGTTTGTAGTAATTAGTCGTAAAACCATCGCCTGGATACCATCCGGGCGGTGGTGTTATAAGAAGCTAGCTAGTAAGCAGTCTGGAAGCAGATAGTCGTTCCCGGTATTAGCGGAACCTGTGTCGCCAAGCGACCTGGCTCTCCCGCCGATGCGAACAGGGTCAGACGTCCTACATGCCTCCCTTGCAGCACCATTCAGCCACCAAGCGTTTTGCGCGCTTCACTGGAGTGATACACATGAAAGCCCTGCTCGATCTATTCAAGCAAGTCCAACCCAACGAACAATTCGACGCGATCAAAATTGGTCTGGCGTCTCCGGAAAAGATTCGTTCCTGGTCCTACGGCGAAGTTAAAAAGCCGGAAACCATCAACTATCGTACCTTCAAGCCTGAGCGCGACGGTCTGTTTTGCGCCAAGATTTTTGGCCCGATCAAAGATTACGAATGCCTGTGCGGCAAGTACAAACGCCTGAAACACCGTGGCGTGATCTGCGAAAAATGCGGCGTTGAAGTGACTCTGGCCAAAGTGCGTCGTGAACGCATGGGCCATATCGAGCTGGCTTCTCCAACTGCGCATATCTGGTTCCTGAAATCCCTGCCATCCCGTCTGGGTATGGTATTAGACATGACCTTGCGTGACATCGAACGTGTTTTGTATTTTGAAGCATATGTGGTCACCGATCCTGGCATGACTCCGCTGAAAAAATGCCAGATCATGTCGGAAGACGACTACGCTGCCAAGTACGAAGAGCATGGCGATGAATTCACTGCTTACATGGGTGCCGAAGGTATCCGTGAATTGCTGCGTTCCATCGACATCGACCGTGATGCAGAAACCCTGCGTACCGAGCTGAAAGAATCCAAATCTGAAGCCAAGATCAAGAAATACGCAAAACGCCTGAAAGTACTGGAAGCATTCCAGCGCTCCGGCATCAAGCCAGACTGGATGATCATGGAAGTGCTGCCGGTTCTGCCGCCAGAACTGCGTCCATTGGTCCCGCTGGATGGTGGCCGTTTTGCGACTTCCGATCTGAACGATCTGTATCGCCGCGTCATCAACCGTAACAACCGTCTGAAGCGTCTGATGGAATTGCGCGCTCCTGAAATCATCACACGCAATGAAAAGCGTATGTTGCAGGAAGCTGTCGATTCCCTGCTGGATAACGGTCGTCGCGGTAAAGCCATGACAGGCGCCAACAAGCGTCCTCTGAAATCCCTGGCAGAAATGATCAAGGGTAAGGGCGGTCGTTTCCGTCAAAACTTGCTGGGTAAGCGCGTCGATTACTCTGGTCGTTCCGTTATCGTGGTTGGTCCACAACTGAAATTGCATCAGTGCGGCTTGCCAAAACTGATGGCGCTGGAACTGTTCAAACCTTTCATTTTCAATAAACTGGAATTGATGGGTCTGGCTACCACCATCAAGGCAGCGAAGAAACTGGTTGAGATTCAAGAACCAGTGGTCTGGGATATTCTGGAAGAAGTGATCCGCGAACATCCTATCATGCTGAACCGTGCGCCTACGCTGCATCGTCTGGGTATCCAGGCGTTTGAACCGGTCTTGATTGAAGGTAAAGCGATCCAGTTGCATCCACTCGTCTGCGCGGCTTTCAATGCCGACTTTGACGGTGACCAAATGGCGGTTCACGTTCCTCTGTCTATCGAAGCACAGATGGAAGCGCGTACTTTGATGCTGGCATCCAACAATATTCTGTTCCCATCCAATGGTGAACCGTCTATCGTTCCTTCCCAGGATATCGTGTTGGGTCTGTACTACGCTTCCCGTGAAAAAATCAACGGCAAGGGCGAAGGCATGATGTTCCCTGACGTTTCAGAAGCGATCCGCGCCTGGGACAACAAGGAAGTCGAACTGGCTACCCGCGTAACAGTCCGTATTACCGAATATCCAAAAGATGCAGCAACTGGCGAATTCGTCAAAACCATCAAGCGTTATGAAACGACTGTTGGCCGTGCGATTTTGTCTGAAATCCTGCCTAAAGGTCTGCCATTTACCGTATTGAACCGTCCGCTGAAGAAGAAAGAAATTTCCAAGCTGATCGATACGTCTTTCCGTAAGTGCGGCCTGCGCGCTACGGTAGTATTTGCTGATCAATTGATGCAAATGGGTTTCCGCCTGGCGACACGCGCCGGTATCTCCATCTGTATCGATGACATGCTGGTACCACCACAAAAAGTAACACTGGTAGCGAATGCCGAACACGAAGTCAAACAGATCGAACAGCAATATGCGTCCGGTCTGGTGACTGCGGGTGAACGTTACAATAAAGTGGTCGATATCTGGGGCAAGACCGGCGATGAAGTCGGCAAGGCCATGATGGAACAACTGAAAGTTGAACCAGTCACACGTCGCGACGGCACTGTTGGTACACAAGAATCCTTCAACGCCATTTACATGATGGCCGACTCCGGTGCGCGTGGTTCTGCAGCACAGATTCGTCAGTTGGCAGGTATGCGTGGTCTGATGGCGAAACCGGATGGCTCCATTATCGAAACACCGATCACCGCGAATTTCCGCGAAGGTCTGAACGTTTTGCAGTACTTCATTTCCACGCACGGTGCCCGTAAAGGTCTGGCCGATACGGCGTTGAAGACAGCGAACTCCGGTTACCTGACACGTCGTCTGGTTGACGTGACGCAAGATCTGGTTGTGGTTGAAGATGACTGCGGTACTTCCAATGGTTCGTCCATGAAGGCGATTGTTGAAGGTGGTGAAGTTAACGTGCCTTTGCGTGACCTGATTCTGGGCCGCGTTTGCGCCAACGACATCGTCAATCCTGAAACACAGGAAACACTGTACGAAGCCGGTTCCCTGCTGGATGAAATAATGGTTGAACGCATCGAAGCCCTGGGCATCGATGAAGTCAAGGTACGTACACCACTGACTTGCGACACACGCTACGGTCTGTGCGCGATGTGCTATGGCCGTGACCTGGGTCGCGGTAATCTGGTCAATTCTGGTGAAGCTGTCGGTGTTATCGCTGCGCAGTCCATCGGTGAACCAGGTACACAGTTGACGATGCGTACCTTCCACATTGGTGGTGCGGCATCCCGTGCAGCGGTTGCGTCTTCTGTTGAAGCCAAATCCAACGGTACTATCCGTTTCACAGCGACCATGCGTTATGTCACCAACGGTAAAGGCGATCAAATCGTTATTTCCCGTTCTGGCGAAGTGCTGATCACTGATGACCACGGTCGTGAACGTGAACGTCATAAAGTACCTTACGGCGCGACACTGATCGTCAAAGACGGTCTGGTCATCAAAGCTGGTACAGCACTGGCAACGTGGGATCCACTGACCCGTCCTATCATTACCGAATACACCGGTACGGTGAAATTCGAAAACGTCGAAGAAGGTGTGACTGTTGCCAAACAGGTTGATGATGTGACTGGTCTGTCCACACTGGTAGCGATCGATGCGAAACGTCGTGGTAGCGCAGCTGGTAAAACACTGCGTCCACAAGTCAAGCTGTTGAACGAACAGGGCGAAGAAGTCAAGATCGCCGGTACAGAACATGCGGTGACTATCGGCTTCCAGGTGGGCGCGCTGATTACCGTGAAAGACGGTCAGCAAGTTCACGTGGGTGAAGTACTGGCGCGTATCCCGACTGAATCACAAAAAACCCGTGATATTACCGGTGGTCTGCCACGCGTTGCCGAGTTGTTCGAAGCCCGTTCACCAAAAGATGCCGGTATGCTGGCAGAAGTGACAGGTACGGTTGCGTTTGGTAAAGAAACCAAAGGTAAGCAACGTCTGGAAATTACAGACATGGACGGCGAGAAACACGAATTCCTGATCACCAAAGACAAACAAGTCCTGGTGCATGACGGCCAGGTCGTGAATAAAGGTGAGATGATTGTTGACGGCCCCGCCGATCCACAAGACATCCTGCGCTTGCTGGGTATCGAAGCGCTGGCACGTTACATCGTTGACGAAGTACAGGACGTGTACCGTTTGCAAGGCGTTAAGATCAATGACAAGCACATTGAAGTTATCGTGCGTCAGATGTTGCGTCGCGTTGTCGTGGTTAATCCAGGCGATGCCAACTACATCGTTGGTGAACAGGTAGAACGTTCTGAATTGCTGGATGAAAACGATCGCGTAGCAGCAGCGAATGGTATCCCTGCAACTTATGAAAATATCTTGCTGGGTATCACCAAGGCATCGCTGTCTACTGATTCCTTCATCTCTGCGGCGTCCTTCCAGGAAACCACACGTGTTCTGACCGAAGCTGCGATCATGGGCAAAAAAGACGGTCTGCGTGGCTTGAAAGAAAACGTCATCGTTGGTCGTCTGATACCAGCTGGTACCGGTCTGGCCTTCCATCGTGCCCGCAAGTTGAAAGAAACCTGGGAAGCCGATGAGCGCGTAGCCTTGCTGGAAGCAGAAAAAGCAGCATTTGCTCCGTTGCCAGAAGTGGCCGCCACTGATGTGGTAGATGGCGAAGCGTAAGTATAGAAATAAGTACTGATGCAAGCACTGACGCAAGCACTGAAATAAGCAGGACATAAAAAAACGGCACCGCATTCTGGGTGCCGTTTTTTTTAACACCTCAGCAATGTATTTGGCATCCACAGAGTGAAACAACAGCGCGCAACAATAGAGCTTAACAACAGCGCGGAAGCAATCCAGAATTGAACATGCAGGTACATACCTTGGCGAATCAGAACTTACAACTCAATGCCGCAGAAATTGAAATACGCTGCGATGGTCCGGCACGTCAGGTCGATATCGAAGTCGTCGCCGAAACGGGGTCTACCAATGCCGACCTGATGGCCAGGCTGCCGCAATTGCAGTGCCCGGTATTGCGCATTGCCGTGCACCAGACGGCAGGGCGTGGCCGCGCGGGACGGCCATGGCTGACCGTACCTGGTGGCATGCTGACTTTTTCTCTGGCATGGCATCTGCCACAGGCACCACAGCATTTGCTGGGCTTGCCATTGGCAATCGGCGTCGCCCTGGCTGAAACCCTGAATACCCTGGGCCTGAGCGTACAGCTTAAATGGCCGAATGACATTTTGCGTGATGGCAAAAAACTGGCTGGCATCTTGCTGGAATCTACTGCCGCGCAAAACGGCGGCACCTGGATAGTTGCCGGCATCGGCCTCAACCTGCAAGTATCCGACGCACTGGAAGCCGAAATCGGGCGCACCATCGCCGATGCACCATGGCTGGCCAGAATGGATAGAAATGCCCTGGTCGCCAGCCTGCTGAATGCACTTGCACCGACACTGGAACAATTTGCCACGCAAGGATTCAGCAGCTTTTTACCACGCTGGAATGCTCTGCATGCCCATGCAGGGCAAACCGTCAACATACTCGACCATGGTCAGGTCCTGCATACCGGTGTCGCCCTGGGGGTGGACCTGCATGGCTGTCTGGTCTTGCAGACCACGCAGGGGCAAGTGAATGTCATGGCGGGCGATGTATCTCTGCGGCCCGCAACCCCATGATCATGGCAGACTCATGGCAGGCAATAAAATAATGAGGAAAGCTGATGCAATTATTGATTGATGCCGGCAATACCCGTATCAAATGGGCCGTGCCGGTGGCTGATACGGCGCTTGGCGGGCAAGTGCCAGTATGGTTGCACAGCGGCTCCGTCAGCCATGCCGAACTGGCCAATCTTGACCACGTCTGGCGCGCCATGCCGATTACCCGGGTGTTGATTTCCAATGTGGCCGGTGCTGCCATCCGGGCGAAACTGTCAGCCATCCTGCAAGACGTACAGCCGGCAGCGGACGTGCGCTGGTTTGCCTCGCAAGAGCGGGTCGCCGGTATCCACAATACCTACCGCAACCCGGCACAGCTGGGTTGTGACAGGCTGGCTTCCATGGTCGGCGCGCACTACCTGTTTCCGCAGCAGGGCCTGGTGGTCGCTACCTGTGGAACTGCCACCACAGTTGATGCCGTAACCGCGCAAGGGCAATTCGAGGGCGGCATGATATTACCCGGCCTTAAACTGATGGCAGAATCCCTCGCTCGCAATACTGCACAGTTGCCACAAGTGGCAGAATCCATCAGCCTTGCCGGCATTTTTGCCGACAACACTGACCAGGCCATTGTCAGCGGCTGCATCAGCGCCCAGGTCGGCGCCATTCGCCGCGCAGTCAGTATGCTGGAAGAACAGCAGAAGCAATCCGTCAGCTGTGTGATTTCTGGCGGCGCAGCCCCGTATTTATTGGCCCATTTGAGCCTGCCTTACCAACATGTCGACAATCTGGTCTTGACGGGGCTGTTTGTCGTGGCACAATCAAGCCCGGACTGATTACTTCTCAAATTACCATGCTGCGATTCTTTTTCTGGAGCCTGCTGTTATTAAATGCCTTCCTGCTGGCGTTTAATCTTGGCTATTTGGGACACTGGTCACTCGACACCCATGAGCCAGAACGTTTGAAGATGCAGCACCATGCTGACCAGCTCAAACCCCTGTCCGCAGCCGAAGCCGTGACGCCTGTCGATGCCGTCGCGGATAAAAAGCCGGACGTGATTGCCTGCCTTGAAGTCGGCAATTTTGTGCAGGCTGACATCAACAAGCTGGAAGAAAAATTGAAGGCCCTGGCACTGGGTGAAAGACAATCCCGCATAAACGTGGTGGATGTCGCTACCCACATGGTCTTTATTCCTTCGCAAGGCAGCAAAGAAGGTGCGGATAAAAAAGCCGGTGAACTGCGCCGCCTGGGCATCAACGATTTCTACATCGTACAAGACCAAAGCAATCTGCGCTGGGGTATCTCACTGGGTGTATTCAAAACCGAAGAAGCGGCAAAACTGCACCTGAACAACCTCAGCAACAAAGGCGTACGCTCCGCCCGCATAGGCCCGCGCGCCGTCAGCACGAATAAATTCGCCTATCAGCTGAGAGCCCTGACCGTAGAAGAAAAAACCAGGTATGACGCCATCAAGGCAGATTTCCCAGCACAGGAAAACCGCAATTGCCAGACGACGGCGTATAGCAAAAGCTAAATATCTAAATATTTTGATGTAGGCACCGCTGTTCAGCGAATATGAACATTCTCATCATTGCAGCCATATTCATCGCCATCATCCTGCTGGCGATGAATATCTATGTGACTTACCTGCTCGCAAAGAGCGAGTTTTTCGAGCCAGTCCAAAAATATAGCCAATATGCCTTGATCTGGTTATTTCCAGTCATAGGCGTTGTGGTTTGCTATCTGTTTGTACAGCCTGATTTAGAACCGCCGAGTGGCCGGTATCTGAATCGCGATGAAGCACCTGAAGGTGAATTCATGGATTTTGCAAGGTCAAATAAAGACTATTTTAGTGGTCATGACTGATGCCTCCTGTCAGGACCATCGCAACGAAAACTATATTTAATCAATTCTCATGATGTGAGAATGAATTCTTGATATTTCTCATTTGATCGCTAGAATAGGTTTGATATTGCGTTTCTATGTCAGGCTCGAATGTTAGAACCATCTAAAGACATCACTCCTCAGAGCGAACGCGTCTTGCAGGTGCTGGCTTGCGTTGCGCGGCAGGGGCAGCCGCTGTCGGCACGTGAGCTGGTAGAGCAAACCGGCCTGCCTTTAAGCACCCTGTATCGCCAACTGGCCCCCTTGAAAAAATGGGGACTGGTGCAGGAACATGCACAGACTGGCTTGTACGAGCCAGGTCCCCTGGCAGTGCAATTGGCAAGGGGATTTGATCAGCATTCGTGGCTGATGTCTGCCGCGCGTGAAGAAATGACAGACCTGGTGCATAAATCTGGTGAAAGTGTGGGCTTGCTTGCTTATGTGAATGGCCAGGTCATTTGCCTGGACATGCAGGAAAGTCAGCAAGCACTGCGTTGCTCCTTCGCCAAAGGGCGTGCCAGTTCAACAGTGCGCGGCGCATCGGCCAAGGCCTTGCTGGCATTTTTGCCGCAGGCGGTACAGGACAGTTTGCTGGAGCAGAATTTTCTGGAAGATCCGGATCATGCCCAGCAACGCCGTGAAGATTTGCTGGCGCAACTGCAAGCCATACGCAGCCAGCGCTATGCCACCAGCGAAAATGAAATCGACCTTGGTATCTGGGGCGTCAGCGCTCCCGTATTTTCCGGCAAGGACAGGCTGGAAGCCAGTCTGTCTCTGATGGCGCCGGTGCAGCGCATACAAAACCGCAAGCAAGAACTGATCAACATGACTCTGGCGGCAGCCGATAGGCTCAGCCGCAAATTACAGTATCCTTAAAACAGTAAGCAGGACACAAAAAACAGGACACATCATGACCGCGTACCATTTTCAACAGGGTAGCGTACCCTTACTGATTTCCATGCCTCATGTGGGTACCAGCATACCGGACGATATCGCCGCACAGATGCTGCCAGTCGCGCATGAAAAAACCGATACCGACTGGCATCTGCGTCAGCTTTACAGCATGGCGGCAGAGCTGGGTGCATCCACCATCGCCGCTGAATATTCGCGCTATGTGATCGACCTCAATCGTTCTTCCGACAATGCCAACCTGTACCCAGGGCAGGATACGACAGGCTTGTGCCCGGTCGATACCTTTGCCAAACAGCCTTTATACGCACCCCAAAACCTGCCGGCAGAAGCGGAAGTGCAACGCCGCATCGGCGCCTACTGGCAACCATATCACCAGCAGTTGCAGCAAGAACTGCAACGACTGTTGAATCTGCATGGCAGTGTCGTATTGTGGGATGCCCATTCCATCGCTTCGCTGGTACCGCGTTTTTTTGAAGGCAAATTACCTGACCTCAACTTTGGTACTGCCGATCAACAATCCTGCGACCCCGGCCTGCAAACGGCCATCGCCAATTGCCTGCAAGATTCGGTGGATGCAAAAGCCTATTCCCATATATTCAATGGCCGTTTCAAAGGTGGTTTCATTACCCGTAATTACGGCCAGCCAGTCCGTCACATCCATGCCGTGCAACTGGAAATGAGCCAGTGCATCTACATGAATGAAGCCGCTCCTTATGCTTACAGACCAGACCTGGCGGCACAGGTGCAGCCCTTGCTGAAGCAGTTGCTGCAGGCCTGCCTGGACTGGAACGCAACGCAACACAAAGACGGCACAGCATGAACAGTCTGTATGCGCATCATGCCCTGTTGCCACAAGGCTGGGCCAGCAATGTCCGCTTGCACTGGAATGAACATGGCGAGCTGAGCCAGATCGAGCACGATGCCAGCTTGCAGGCACATGGGCATGAATATGAGCAGCAAGCGCAGTGGGTGCTGCCCGGCATGAGCAATCTGCATTCTCATGCCTTCCAGCGTGCCATGGCAGGCATGACAGAAATGGCAGGGGAAGGCAAAGACAGTTTCTGGACCTGGCGTGATCTCATGTATCGCTATGCGCTGCATATCACGCCGGAACAGATCCAGGCCATTGCTGCGCAACTGTATGCAGAATGCCTGCGTCATGGCTATACGGCAGTCTGTGAATTCCATTACCTGCACCTTAACCAGGAAGGCAGTTTTTACGTACGCCCGGCAGAGATGGCAGAACGCGTGATTGCCGCCGCAGAACAGACCGGCATGGGTATCAGCATGCTGCCCGTCTTGTACAGCTACGCCGATTTTGGTGAGCAGGCTTTGCGTCATGATCAGCGCCGTTTTTCTACCAATGCGGAAGAGATCCTGCAATTGATCGCTGCGCTGGAATGCAAGCGCAATGCCCAGGTCGAAGTCGGCGTTGCCCCGCATTCCCTGCGTGCCGCCAGCATCAGCCAGATACGTGAACTGGTGGCGGCGCTTCCTGTTGAACGTCCCATCCATATCCATATCGCCGAACAACAAAAAGAAGTCGATGCCTGCATCGCTTATTCAGGCAAACGCCCGGTAGAACTCTTGCTCGATAGTGGCCTGGTCAATCAACGCTGGTGCCTGGTACATGCCACTCACCTCAACAAGGCCGAAGTGCAGGGCATCGCTGCCAGTGGCGCAGTGGCAGGCATTTGCACAACCACAGAAGGCAATCTTGGCGATGGTTTTTTTGATTTACCAGATTACATCGCCGCCGGTGGCCGCTTTGGTATCGGCAGTGACAGCCATGTATCACAAAGTCCGGTAGAAGAATTGCGCTGGCTCGAATATGGCCAGCGCCTGCGTCTGCAAGGCCGTAATATCGCTGGCACACAAGCACAACGCAAGGTCGGTGATTTTTTGTATCAGGCCGCCTTGCAGGGCGGCGCGCAAGCCAGTGGCCGCAAGCTGGGCCAACTGAAGGTCGGCTATCGCGCCGACATCGTTGTACTGGATGATGCACATCCGAATCTGGCAGGCATCAATAGTACGGATGTACTCAATACCTGGATTTTTGCAGGCAATGACAATCTGGTGCGGGACGTGTATGTCGGTGGACAGCAGGTGGTGCAGGATGGCAAGCATCTGCGGCAGGCTGAGATACAGGCAGCTTATGGCGAATGCATGCGCAGCCTGCGTGCGCTGTAAGTTTTTCTGGATTTGCTGACTTTGAATATCGAAACAGGCGCACACGACATGTTGCGCCTGTTTTAGTTTGGGCTATGCCAGATTATTGCTGACGCAATCTCGCCGCCGCATCCCGCAACATCTTCTCTGTCGTTTCCCAATCCACGCAGGCGTCGGTGACTGAGCAGCCATAGGTGAGTTGTGTCAAATCTGTCGGGATAGGCTGGTTGCCGGCGACGATGTTGGATTCAATCATGACGCCGACGATGTCCTTATTGCCGTTGGCGATCTGGTTGATGACATCGGCCATGACCAGGGGTTGCAGTTCCGGTTTTTTGTAGCTGTTGGCGTGCGAGCAATCGACCACGATATTCGGTGGCAGCTTGGCCTTGACCAGTGCCTGCTGGGCCATGGCGACAGACACGGTATCGTAATTCGGGCGGTCACCGCCGCCGCGCAAGACCACGTGGCCATATTGATTGCCACTGGTGCGCACGATGGATACCCGACCCTGGCCATTCAGGCCCAGGAAGGAATGCGGATGCGACGCCGACAGAATCGCATTGATGGCGATGCTGATATCACCGTCCGTTCCGTTTTTAAAGCCCACCGGTGTCGACAGGCCAGACGACATTTCACGATGCGTCTGTGATTCTGTGGTGCGGGCACCGATGGCGGTCCAGGCGATCAGGTCACCCAGGTATTGTGGTGAAATCGGGTCCAGCGCTTCGGTACCGGTCGGCAGACCGAGTTCACAGACATCCAGCAAAAACTGGCGGGCTTTTTCCATGCCCTCATCCACGCGGAAAGAATCATCCATATACGGGTCATTGATATAACCTTTCCAGCCTGTGGTGGTACGCGGCTTTTCAAAATACACACGCATCACCAGCAGCATCACATCCTTGACTTCTTCCTGCAGGGCTTTCAGACGACGCGCATAATCCAGGCCGGCAACCGGATCATGGATGGAGCAGGGGCCAACCACGACAAACAGGCGTTTGTCCTTGCGTTCGAGAATATGGCGCAGGCTTTCGCGGCTTTGTTCAACCACATCGCCAGCCAGATCGCTGAGTGGCAGGCGGGCATGCAATTCTTCCGGGGTCGGCATGTTCTCGAAAGAACTGACGTTGATGTTTTCCAGTACGGTATGTGTCATGTTGAGTAATCGACGGTAGTGTTAAATTTGGCCTACATTATGACCTAATCCCGGGTATTGATTGGGATTGCATAATCACAAATGCGCTTAATTACCATGCATCTGTTCTGTTTCAGTATGGGATAAATCCCTTAAAATCAGACATGCATCACGTTTTTTGCTCACAGATATGACTGAATGACCATGTTAAGCTCCGCGCAACAACAAGAATTTGATACCCAGGGGTTTCTGGTTTTACAACAACAGGCAACCACCAGCCTGTGTGAAGACATCATTGCACTTGCTGAACAGCAACTGGTAACTGATGTGCAACCTATAGAGTACGAGGCCGATACCCGTTACCCCGGCGCACCGGCATCGCGTGACGCCGAAGGCGGCGGCACCGCCAGGCGCCTGTTGCAGGCATATGCGCGCGATCCACGTATCCGGCAATGGGCGAGTGGACAGGCCCTGAGCGAGCCATTATTACAATTGCTGGGTCCAGGCGCGCTGATGTCACAAGCCCACCATAACTGCATCATGACCAAGCAGCCACAGTATTCAACGGCGACCGGCTGGCACCGTGACAGCCGTTACTGGAACTTCCAGCGGGCAGAACTGGTATCTGCCTGGCTGGCCCTGCGCAATGAAACCCTGGACAACGGTTGCCTGCTGGTTATCCCTGGCTCGCACAAGCTGGATATTGATGCCCGCCAGCTGGATGCCAAACAATTTTTGCTGACAGATTTGCCGCAAAACCATGATTTGCTGGCCCGTGCACAGCCTGTCCCCCTGCAGCAGGGTGACGTATTGCTTTTCCATAGCAATTTATTCCATGCCGCTGGCAAAAATCAAACCGCGGCGACCAAGTTTGCGCTGGTCTTTACCTATCGTGCGCTCGATAATCCGCCAATTCCTGCTACCAGGTCTGCAGCTTTCCCCGAAATAGCGATCTGAACCAGGCGGCCTTGATCTTTTTCAATTTGCACTATGATGAAATAAAAGCAGTATCCAAAAAATTGTGTAAGGAATCTTGCATCGCGCCGACCAATGGCGATACGGCGGTTTTTCCGCCATGCCAATGACGATACAACATGGAGTAACAATATGTTCAAGCTCGCTAAATTCCTTGCCGCTGGTTTATTGATCGCCTTGCCCTTTATCAGCCCTGCCAGCCAGGCCGCCACCAAGGACGAATTTCCTGCCAAACCCATGCTGACTGGCACCATGCTCAACGGCAAGCCATTCAAGCTCAATACGGGCAAAGGTGACGTAGTGCTGGTGACATTCTGGGCTACCTGGTGCCCGACTTGCCGTGCTGAAATGCCGACTTTTCGCAAGTTCTATGAAGCCAATAAAAAGGCTGGCTTTGAACTGGTGACCGTCAGTATTGATGATGCCATGTCCGATATCGATGATTATTCAAAGCTATCGACCTGGATGACCAAATCCAACCAGAACTTCCCTTCGCTGTGGCGCAATGCGCCCAACTATAAAGACAATTTCGGTAAAGTCTTTGCCACCCCGACGGCTTTCCTGATCGGGCGTGACGGCAAGGTCATCGAATCTTTCAAAGGTGCGATCAAGCCTGATCAGTGGGCCCATATCAAAACCCTTATTGATGCGGCTGGTGCACCAGTCAAAGGCTGAACTGGCTTCAGTCTTGCAAGAATGAAATTCAAAATGACGCTTCTACGCGTCATTTTTTGCTTTGCTTTCTTTTCTGCTTTCTGCCTTGTTGTTATCAGGCTTGCCACGCATTGTTATTAAAGTTACTATCCGGAAATGGATCGTTGCCCTGATGGCAAGTTCAGGCGCGTCTTTGCTTGATTATCTGTTTTTCTTCTTCCGGCGACTCGACAACTGACACCGTGCCTGCGCGTGCTGGCTTCAGTGACGCCAGAGAGTTGCCGTATCAACGGTAATGGTGAGCTCAATGAGGGTGAGACTGACATGGCTGTGAATAGTCTGAAATACTTGCCGCTACGCTGCCTGCTGATGCTGTGCCTGGTGGGCATATCATTGCAACATGCACTGGCCGGGGACGCAGTCAAAGAGATGGTGATGCTGACCACCGACCCGATAGACAGTCGCGGTCAGCCTGTTCCCATGCCGAGGCTGACTAAATTCTTTGAATTTATCGAGCGTGATCAGGGTATCAAAATACAGCATGTGCGCTATTCCTGGCCACGCGCCCTGATCGCCGCAGAAAGTGGTGAAGGCGTATTATTTGGCGTCAGCAAAACCAGGGAAAGAGAACGACTATTCCATTTTTCCTTACCCGTGCATTCCAAATACATTTTCCTGGTCACCAGAAATGATGCCACGTTCAAATTCAATTCCGTCGCTGACCTGAAAGGCAAAACAATAGGCATACCGCGTGGTATCAGTTTTGGTGATGATTTTGATGCCCTCAAGGACAATTTATTCACTGTTGAGCCAGACAATAATTCACCCATTTCACGCGTCTACAAATTACTGTTTCGCCGTATGGATGCCGGGGTCTTCAGTTCATTGAGTAAAAACCCGCGTGAGCTGGAAGCGCGCCTGCAAAAAATGCGTGATGCGCATGACGGCGGCATGCCACCCATGAACAATGTACAACTCAGCATACTGCCGAAACCGCTGCTGATAGACACCATCCATTTTGCTGTCAGGTCAGACAAGGATGACGGCATCATCGACAAACTCAATGCCGCCATCCTGAAAGCCAAAAGAATGGGTTTGCTGGCCGAATTGCGTTAGCCCTGCTACAGACTTACAAGCTGCCTAGCTGTTTTCCAGCGCAATCAGTTCCTGCACTGTCTGGCGGCGGCGTATCTGTCTGATCTGTTCGCCATCGACCAGTATCTCTGGTATCAAAGGGCGTGAATTGTAATTCGACGACATGCTCGACCCATAGGCACCGGCGTCGTGGAAGACAAACAGATCACCAATTTCACTGACTGGCAAATCCTGGGTGGTGACCACACCACCGTCTTCTTGCGTGAAGACATCACCAGATTCACATAGCGGTCCGGCCACAACGGTCGGGCGCAGCGCCGTGGTGCGCGGTGTGCCATCTGGGGCATGTGTCGTAATGCGATGAAAACTGCCATACATGGAAGGGCGCACCAGGTCATTGAAGCCGGCATCGACCAGGGCAAAGAAATTGCTGCCTACCTGTTTTTGCGCCCGCAGTTCAGAAATCAGGATACCGGATTGCGCCACCAGGAAACGGCCAGGTTCAATTTCCATGCTGATCTTGTGACCCAGCAGGGTTTCGATTTCTTTTCTGGCCTTGTCCCAGATTTCAAAATAATGCGCTGTATCCACGGCTGGCTCATCGCCACGATAAGGGATGGACAAACCGCCACCGATGGAAATCGCCTGCAAATCACGCTGGCAGATTTTTACCTGTGCAATCATGGCATCACAGACACTTTGCAAATGGTCGTAGTCTACGCCAGAGCCGATATGCATGTGCAGGCCCACCAGCTTCAAACCGTATTGGTCAATGATGGCCAGCGCGTTTTGCAATTCTTCATGCCAGATGCCGTGCTTGCTTTGCTCGCCGCCGGTATTGGTCTTGCGGCTGTGGCCATGACCAAAGCCGGGGTTGATGCGCAGCCAGACGGCGTGGCCCGGATGTGCCTGGCCCAGTTGTTCCAGCATTTGTGGTGAACCGCAATTCACGGGAATATTCAATTCCACCACTCGCTTTAAGGTGGCGCGGTCCAGCAGATCGGCCGTAAACACGATAGGTGCATGGCCGCCCGCTGCGGCCTGGCTGGCATAGCCTGCTGCCAGTGCACGTTCCACTTCACCCAGGGATACCGAATCCACCATCACACCTTCTTCACGCATCAGGCGCAGCAGGTGGATATTGCTGGATGCCTTTTGGGCAAAGCGAATCACATCAAATTGTCGCAGGCGGGCAATTTGTGCTCTTATAACTGTGGCATCATAGGCCCAGCAAGGTGTCTGGAATTCATTCGCGATGCGGGCAAGTTGATGGGCGCTGATAGTTGTCATGGCAGTTTTCTGGGGCTTGATAAGGATTAGTGTAAGCTCTACTTTAACAAGTGCAACTCACAGTATGAATGGGATTCCATAAGGATTTTCTTCCCATTCCGTGGATTTGATTCGAAAAGAGCATGAAATACCTATGAACTCAAAAATCGATCAGTTTGATCAAAAAATCCTGCAACTATTGCAACAGGATGCGCGTATTTCCCATGCCGAAATCGGTCGTCAGATTCATCTCAGCCAGCCTGCCGTGTCTGAGCGCATTAAACGGCTGGAAGCTGCACAAGTCATCCGTGCCTACCGTGCCGATATTAATCCCAAGGCGCTGGGCTATCAAATCACTGCCATGATCCGGCTTTCCACACGGCAGGGCAGGCCGTATGCCCAATATGTTGCCAATTGTCCGGAAATTATCGACTGTTATACTGTCACAGGTGAAGATGGCGCTGTCATGCGGGTGCTGGCTAGCGATGTGGAACACTTGCAACGCATCATCAATGAACTCAATGTTTTTGGCTCAACCTCAACCGCCATCGTGCTGACTACCCATGTTGCCGGCAAGCCCATCACGGTGCCAGCCATCGATTAAGCGTAGGGCAAGAACGCGGGGCTGGCTGCATACCGGCCTGGTCATACCCTTATTTTGAAAGGATGTCTCATGCAAAAACACAATCGCTTTTCTCTTGCGCTGCTGACAGGACTGATTTTGCAGGCGGCTTTTACCTGTACAACGGCCTATGCCGACGATACCGCAACTGTTGACAATGCCATTACCCCTTACCGTCCTTCCGTATCCAATTCTGCCCAGTTGCCGCTGGAAGGGCAGCTTGAACTGGAAATGGGTATCGCCTCTGCGCGTACCGATGCAGCACGCAATCAGAGCCTGCCTTATCTGTTCAAGCTGGCTTTTTCCAAAGAGTGGGGCGTCTTGCTGGGCGGTTCTGCCCGTGTCATTAATGATGACGGTGCTGGCCAGCGCGACCAGGGGTTTGGCGATACCTCACTGATCATCAAACGTGCCTTCATCATCAGTGACGAGACTGCTTTGGGGCTTGAGTTCGGCAATAAATTCCCTACTGCCGGGCAACCACTGGGGTCAGGTAAATCCGACTGGACCATCAACGGCATCGTCAGTCAGGACCTGGGTCAGATCCATGTTGACGTCAACCTGAATGCAACCCACCTGGGTGCCGCCGATGCCGGTACGTCACACTGGCAAAATGGTCTGTCAAGCGCATTCTCTACCGCATTGGCCGATAAGTGGAACATGACTGCCGAATGGGCAGGCTGGCGCCAGGCCGGTACCAAAAATCAGGGGCAGGTATTGGTCGCGCTGACATACAGCCCCAACAAACGCATGACGCTGGATGCCGGTATGATCAAAGGGCTGACCAGTGCATCCCCGGACCGGACCCTGTTTGCGGGAATAGTGATTCCGGTAGCCAAACTCTGGTAATGGCCGCTTTTGTTTAACAGGGCGTAAGCAGCAGCGATTTAAAGCGCTGCTGCAAACCCCCTTTGGGCATAAGGTTTATAATGAGGCGGTCTGTTCGTTTTTAGCTCTGGAAGTCATATAGTCATATGCTCGCACCTTCGTCACCTCGCAAATTTGCCCTGTTTTCTGTCACCGCCATAGTGGCAGTGGTGGTTCTGGGCTTTCTGTTTTATCAGTCGCTGGGCAGCAAGCAGGCCATGCCGGATGTCAGTTTCACCAATCTCAAGGGTGAACAAATTTCTGCACAAAGCTTGCGTGGCAAGGTGGTCATGGTGAATTTCTGGGCGACCTCATGCACGACTTGCGTGGCAGAAATGCCAAAAATGATAGAGACCTACAACAAATACAATAAGCAAGGGCTGGAATTTGTTGCCGTGGCGATGAGTTACGACCGGCCTGATTACGTTCTCAACTACACCGAAACCAGAAAACTGCCTTTCCATGTGGCACTGGATACACAGGGCAAGCTGGCGCAGTCATTTGGCGATGTCAAATTGACGCCCACTACCTATGTCATCGACAAGCAGGGCAATATCCTGAAACGCTATGTCGGCGAACCCTCATTTGCCGAATTGCACAGCCTGCTGGAAAAAGCCCTGGCCGCCTGATCAGCTCAACGCTGGCTGCCCCAACTGCTGCAAGCGATAATAATCTCCCATGGCAGCCAGTGCTGCCTGTAACTGCAGCGCTATGGCTGGGTGTGCGACGATGCCATCTTCATCCAGCCCACCACCTATCACCGCTACCGTCACCGATGCCGCTTCTATAATCTGTGCCGACATCACCGTCAGTATTTCCCTTAATGCCGCATCGGCATGTATTGCCCGCGGGGATGCATTCAATACCACCACCGGCTTGTTCACAAAGACATCACTGCTGACAGTCCAGTCCAGCGCATTCTTCAGCACGCCTGTGATGCCGTGCGCGTATTCCGGGCTGGCGATCAGTACCACGTCAGCGCTGGCAATCTGTTGTTTAAAGTTAATCACGCTGGCTGGTGGGCATGCATCCAGGTCGGGATTGAACAAGGGCAAGTCTGCCATGCCGGCAAATTCCTGGATCAGCATGTCTGGCGGTGCCAGCCGCCGTATGGCGTGTAGCAGCATGGCATTCAGCGAGGCGGCACGCAGGCTGCCACAAATAGTCAATATGTTCATTCAGATGATTCGGTGAAAGAAGTACCCAATTAGTGTTTAAGACGTGCTTAAGGCGTGCTTATGACGTGCTTGTAGTGTGCCCTATTATGAGTTAATTCCGGCATTGCTGTTTTGACTTTAAATTTATGTTTATGTCAATTGGTATAAACCAAAAAGCAACTTCTTGTAAAAAATTAATGCCATTACTCGTTTTACAGCTATTCTTTGATTGACCCACTAGCGGAGGCGGTTTATTTTTTAGCCGGATAATAAAAAGGGTAGATTGATGTCGGCGTCTTATAGCAACGATGAAATAGAAGACAAGTTTTTCTTGCTTGGGCAAAGGGAAATCCTGGGTGCCCTGAACGAGCTTGCGCACCGTCGTGAGCCCGTGACCGTTTATTTTAATGACGGCAAGCAATTTATCGTCACCATGATCCTGTCTGCCAGATCGGATGGTCTGGTGTTTGACGTCGGCGGTGATGCAGGTTCGAACAAGCGTCTGGAACAGGCCAAGACCTGTGTTTTTCTGGCTTTTCCGGATGGCATACGCGTACAGTTTTCTGGTGTTGATCCGCAGCCTTTCACCTGGGGCGACCAGGATGCATTCTGGGTGCCGATTCCCAAACGCGTGGTCCGTATGCAGCGCCGCGAGTATTTCCGTAACCAGCTTCCCATTATTGACCCGCTGATGGTCAAACTGTATGACGACAAGGGACAGATGATCGCGAACTGGCCTATTTATGATCTCAGTGTGGGTGGCCTGAGCGTGCAGTTGACCGGTGCGCCAGAACTGAAACTGCAAGATCGCGTCGCCAAAATGCTGATCGTACTGGGTGCCAGAAATATCGTCCATTGCGAAGGCGTGGTACGTCACATCACTTCACTGGACAGAACCACAAGCGGCAAGCACCGTGTTGGTCTCAGTTTCCAGAAACTGCCGCATGACATGGACGTGGCGATACAAAAGCATATCAACCAGCTTGAGTACGAGCGCCGCAAATTGCTGCCCAAGTAAGGCTAGCCTATTTACAGTAGGCTTATGCGTCTATGCGTCTATGCGTCTATCTAAGGGCGGCTGATTTTCTGATCCCACTAAGCGATTGCCTGTACCCGTATGCGTGCAATAAGCAAGGCAATCGCCGCCTTCAGTTTCCTTAAAATCACCAGGCAGTGAAGCAATGCACCTGTAGTCGCTGGTGGTTTGTTCGCGCATCTGGAAAGCAGCAGCAAACACTGTTACAGTTATTATTCGAACAGCCATTCGGGGACAGGCATGATGATGACGGTAGAGCAAATGCGTATTCAGGTCGACAAAACCTGTCGTGATGAAGCTGATTTTGACGAAACCATGGATTTGCTGGCAAGCAGTATTGCCGCCCATCCCGAAGAGCCAGAATTTTTGCGCATGCGTATTACGCTTTTTGATGCAGCCTATGACCATGTTGCTGCGCTGAAAGACCGCCAAAGCCTGCAGGTCTTGCTGCCTGATGATGTGGATAACCAGCTTGCCATCCTGGCGCGCCAGCATCGCTCTGCATACTGGATTGCAGAAGACGTGTTCGCCGACAGAATTCAGGCCCTGTCACCCGATGAAGAAGATGTTGGCACAGACTTGCAGGATGAAGAGCAAGATGATGAGAACGATGATGAGAACGACGGCGCCATCGCCGCACTGCAAACAGAAATAGATATCTACGTCGATCAACTTGAAAACCAGGCAGTAGATGGCTTTTTGCATTTGATGACCCGACACGCCGGTGATGCATCCGGCGCCCGCAAGATATTGGCGGCGTGGAGCGATACCGGCATAGCGGCACCATGGCGACACTACACCATGATTTTGCAGGCATTGGCCGCCCATCCGCATGATGCTGCGCTGAAAAAAGAAAAGGCGAGCTTTCTGGTGTCGCTGTGTGAAGAAGTGGAAGAGCACACCGATAAAACGCCCATGGGTTATTTTGAACACATGATCGCTGGCCGCTTTCATGCCCTGACCGTGTTTGAAGCCATTGCCGCGATTGATGATGTGGATACGCTGCAAAACGAGCCTTTGTTGCTGACCCAAAAAGCGCGTTTGCAAAAAGCACTGGACGATTATCCTGCGGCAGCGGCAAGCTTGCGACTGGCAGCAGACGCCTATGCAAATGCATTGCAACTGGCAGGCGAAGATGAGCGTGAAGACTTGCAAGCCAGCCTGGATGAAGTCTTGCAAGACGCTGCCGCCTGTGAAGCTGGCCGTGAAGCCGTGTATGCGGCCCACTTTGCCCAGATTGAAAGTTCCATGGCGCGCCTGGACGATTTACCAGGTTTTCAGCCAGGCAGGGAAGGGCCGGCAGACAATCTGGCTGAGCCTCTGGCGAATCTCAAATCCTCCCTGCAAGAATGGCAAACCGCCAGCAGCAATATCCCCGCCGCGCCCGATGAAGAAGAAAAGCTGAAACTACAATCCATTGCCACCAAAATCGCCAGCAGCAGCATGAGTCTGGTCCAATGGGATCATATCGACATACAGGCCATGCAAAGAACCAGCTTCAGCGAAGAGATCAGTCCCTGGTTTGATGAATTGTCGACGGAGCTGGACAAGGCTGGCATGCAGTTTTTATCCTGGTTCCAAAATCTTTCCAATGTGGCGGCGCTTAAACGCGAAGCACCGGGGCAATGCTGGGTATCTGCCCAAGCTGATTTTGCACTGACGGCAGAAGCCGCAGGCAAGATACGCCTGAAGCGTTGTTTCAGCGTTTTCAGCGACGGGTCATTAATGCTGACCACTGACAGCCGTAGCGGCACTTATTACGTCAGTGGGCCGCATGTACTTGGGTTTTCTGTCTTTAAATCAACTTCGCTGACAGAAATGCTGACCCTGCACCGCGCCCGCGTTCAGGCGCATCTGGCAAGCATACCTGGTGTAAGCGTCAAACCCATCCGTGATCTGGCCGATATCGAGGCCTTTGAAAACCAGTTACGTACCCATGGGCGCGAATTCCGCCTGGCGCAGGGCATCACCGACCGGGAAATACGCGGCATGAATGTCCAGTTCAATGATTATTTTGCGATTGAGTTGAAACGGGAAGTGGCGGCTTTGATTGCCGGATTGACGTTGGATTAAAGGCGGGATTAAAGGTGGGATTAAAGGTGGGATTAAAGGTGGGATTAAAGGTGGGTAAAAAAAAGAAGTGATTATAGAAAAATATTTCTAGACAAAAGTTTCTAGAACATTTATTCTGCTTACATTCTCAAATCAGGATGTTTAGCATGTCACTTTCCGGTCAAAAATCTGCCATTCCCAAGCCCACTGCATCCGAGCTGAATTTGCTCAAGGTCTTGTGGCAGCAAGGCCCCCTGAATGCCAAGCAGGTGCATGAAGCGGTGCAGGCCGAGCGCCCTGATCTGGCCTATGCCACCGTACTGCGGCATTTACAGATCATGCATGGCAAAGGCATCCTGACGCGTGATGAAAGTCAGCGCTCACATATCTATGCGCCGTCGCAAGAGCAGGATTCGTTACAGACCAATCTGCTCAAAGACATGATACAGAAAGTCTTTGCCGGCTCTGGCAAGGCCCTGGTACTGGCCGCCTTGCGTGGCCACGTCAGCGCGCAGGAACGCGACGAGATAGAACAAATTCTTCAGGATGAGAAAAAATCATGATGACCGCCCATACCCTGGCTGAACTGCTTGGCTGGCCGCTGCTGCATTTTGTCTGGCAGGGTGCATTGATCGCCAGTGTCAGCGCCATATTGCTGGCCATCTGCCGTAATGCACGTCCGCAACTGCGTTACCTGATTGCCTGCTCGGCCATGCTGCTGTGCCTGTTGTGGCCAGCGCTGGGCGTGTTCCAGCAATGGCAGTCACCGCAAGCCATGAGCCTGGAAGCGGCCATGCAACTGGCAGCCAATAGCGCCTTGCCGCTGGATCTTGTCTGGGTGCGCGAAAGTGCACTGGCTGCCCATATAGAAAGCTATCTGCCATTGATCGTCGTTATCTGGAGCACCGGTGTCGCCCTGATGATGGTAAGGCTGGGTCTGGGTTTGCTATGGGTATACCGCCTGGGCAGGCATCTGCCACAACCACAGCAGGATCTGTTGCTGCAATACCGCCAGTGGCAGGCCCGCACCGGCCAGATGGCACAGCAGTTGGGAATCGCACGCCGGGTGCAGTTGCAGTTTCAGCAGCAACTGGTCAGCCCCATCACCTATGGCTGTTTTCGGCCAGTGATACTGATGCCAGCTTCTTTGCTGAGCGGCATGCCCTACGACATGATAGAAGCCCTGCTGGCGCACGAACTTGGCCATATCAAACGCTGGGATTACATCGTCAACTTGTTGCAAAACCTGGTGCTGGCCATGCTGTTCTATCACCCAGCGGTATGGTGGCTGTCCAAACGTATTGATGCCGAAAGAGAACTGATTGCCGACGACCTGGCCATCAGCGCCGTGGGCCAGTCGCGCCCCCTGGCCCGCGCCCTGCAATGGCTGGACAAGTTGCAGATATCAGCTCAACCTCAGCCTGCCATGGCAGCCCACGGTGGTGACCTGCTGTCGCGCATCAAACGCCTGATACGCCCGGATGCCCAACCCTGGCACTGGAAGATGGCTGCACCCGTCTTGGGCATAGGCATGGCCCTGGTATTGCTGCTGCAAACGCAATTGATATCGAGTGCAGAAGCCGTACCGCAGAGCATAGACCGTGAACAGCCAGTGACACAGATGGCTACGTCAACCCAAGCTGCCAGCCAGCAAAGGACCGCTTATGTACAGACCCAGTCAGAACATGTACTGGTCATGGACGAACAAAGCGGCAAAGTCCTGCTGTCAAAAAATGCGGACAGCATGGTACCGATTGCATCCCTGTCCAAACTGATGACAGCCATGCTCACGCTGGATGCCGGGCTGGATAAAAATGAAGCCATCACCATCAGCAAAGAAGACATGGCCGTGTATCAAAGTGGCCAGGTGAAGTTAAAGCAGGGCATGACCCTGTCACGCCAAAACCTGCTTGAACTGGCACTCATCCCATCCAGCAATATCGCCGCCAAGGCCCTGTCCAGAACTTACCCTGGGGGCGACGTCGCCTTTGCCGCAGCCTTGCAACAAAAGATCGCCAGCCTGAATCTGCAACAAACCCATCTGGAAGAAGCCACCGGCACCTCATCCAAAAACCGCGCCAGTGCAACCGACATGGCACGCATCGTCAAAGCGGCGGCTGCTTACCCCGAATTACGTCGCCTGACCAGCAGTAGCGAAGGTGTGGTGACCATCGCTGGCAAAACCCAGGAATACCAAAGCACCAACCTCCTCACCAGCAACAAGGACTGGGGCATCTCGCTGTCTAAAACCGGCTATTCCAAGGCGGCGGGCCGTTGCCTGGTCATGCGTACCGTTGTTGCCGGCAAGCCCGTCATCATGGTTTTGCTGAACGCAAAAAATGTGGATGTCCGCAATGACGATGTCCACCATATCCGGGCCATGCTAGACCCGGCACCTTCCAGCTAAAAAAACACTTTCCCACACATTTTTTTGACAGTGAAACTTTGCGCCATACCAGGCGCAAGGGTCTGTCACGCCTTAACGAATTTTATGAAAGAACACATCATGTTGTTGCGATTAGCAAGATTCCCTTTGTCGCGCATGGCATTGGCAGCGCTGTCCCTGTTTGCTGGCAGACAGGCGCTGGCCCAGGCAGTTACTCCAACTGGCCAGCAAGTTGAAATCACCGCCAAGCCCCAGCAAGTGCGTGAACGCCAGGACGACATCGGCCTGCGCAGCACCTATGGCCGTGAAGAGATCGATAAATATGGCGATACCAATCTCAGTGAAGTGTTGAAACGCCTGCCCGGCATCAGCGTCACCGAAAGCAAAGGCAAGGGCGCAGAAATCCGTATGCGTGGTCTGGGCAATGGCTATACCCAGATTCTGCTGAACGGCCAGGCCACGCCGAATGGTTTCACCATCGACAGCATCGCCCCTGACCTGATAGAAAAAATCGAAGTCATGCGCGTGGCCGGTGCCGATGTCAGTGCCCAAAGTATCGCCGGCACCATCAACATCGTACTCAAGAAAAAAAGCGGCAATCAATCGACAGAAATCAAATCCAGCGCCGGCCTGCAATCCGGGCGCTTGTCTGGCAATGCGTCGTGGAGTATTGCTGACCATCTGCCTGTCGACATTGCAAACCAGGCAGACATCAATTACGTATTTGCCGGCAGCATCGAAAGCAATACCAACGATGTGAATGGCATACTGCGCGAAGGCCAGTACACACTGTCCAAAGCAGGACAGTGGCAAACGCTGGCAGACAGGCAACTGCAACAAACACAGCAAAACCGCCGCGACGCCATCAGCCTGACACCGCGCCTGAACTGGAAAATCGATGCCCAGAACAGCCTCAACTGGCAAGCGTACCTGAACTATGCCAGGCCAGAAAACGCCAAGCATGAAAAAGAAACCACCCTGGAGGGCAGCAGCACAGATTTTCCTGACAACCGCAGCATCTGGGCTGCCCATATCCTTACCAGCCGCAATGACCTCAACTGGGAACATCGCCTGGCCGACAGCGCCAAATTAAACATCAACTGGGGCTGGAACCATTTTGACCGCGACGCCAAATTTCAATTCTGGGGCAACGACAGCAAAGGCGTACAGACCACACATCGCTATGTGACCGGCGACGCCAATGAAAACGAATACCGCTTCAGCGGAAAATACCTGGCACCGTATTCAGAAAACCATGTACTCAGCCTGGGATGGGACAGCAGTCGCAGCGCCCGCACCGAAGGCCGCGATGAAGCCGACATCAATATCGCAACCGGCGACATAACGCCAGACAGCCATCACTACCAGGCAAGCCTGGTCAAACTGGCTGCCTACATACAGGACGAATGGACCATCAATACCGCCTGGTCTGCCTATCTGGGTTTGCGCTGGGAACGCATCACCAGCAATAGTCGCGAGGCAGGTGAATTTGATTTCTCAAATCGGTCCACCATGCTTAGCCCCATACTGCAAAGCGTGTGGAAACTGGATGCAAAACGACAATGGCGCTTTGCCCTGAACCGCAGCTTCAAACTGCCCACCGTTTTCAACCTGATACCGCGTCGCTTTCGCATCGACAACAACAATACACCCCTGAACGCAGACTTTCAGGGTAATCCCCAACTACGGCCAGAACGTGCCTGGGGCCTGGATGTGGCCTATGAACATTACTTGACCGAATCCAGCCTCATTAGCGTCAACACCTACTGGCGCCGCATACAAGACGTGATGCTGGAACGGCTGACGAAAAATGGCACGACCTGGCTCACAAGCATGAGTAACAGCGGAGGTGCCAAAGTCATAGGGCTGGAAGTTGAAATCAAAACCAAGCTGCAGGAATTGTCGCCCACTTTGCCGCCAGTAGAACTGCGCGCCAATCTCAACCGTAACTGGTCAAGCGTGGATCAGGTGCCGGGGCCAAACAATCGCCTGGCACATCAGACCGGCCTGTTGATCAGCACCGGGGCTGACTACCAGATCAACCCTGCCTGGCGCACCGGTGCAGATTTCAGTTTTCAGGCGGCAGACCAGATACGCGAATCCGACAACATCAGCACCCACACCGGCCCCAAACGCAACCTGGATATTTATCTGAGCTGGAAACAAAGCAAACAAAGCCAGTGGCGCTTTTCAGTCACCAATGTCTTGCAGCAAGACCGCCTGGCCAGCGGTGACTACACTGAAAATACAGAACGCTGGACAGACGCCGGACGCGAACAATCCGCACGCACCTGGCGTGTGGTGTGGGAATTGCGGTTGTGACCTGATCAAATACAGCCCTACATCAAAACAGAACCAAAACAGAGCAGCTTTTAAATACCATCTCTGCAAAATTTAAGGAAAATAAAATGAAATCCATAGCACTGCAATTTTTAAGAATCAGCATCCTTGCCATTGGCTCCATGCTTACCATTACAGCCATGAGTGCCGACGTGGATACGAAAGCTGACGCCATCAAGCACGTCACAGATGAAGCCATACTTCCAGTCATGAAAGCACATGCAGTCCCCGGCATGACCGTCGGTATCTTTGTCGATGGCAAGCAATACGTATTCAACTATGGCTTGGCATCCAGATCAGACGGCACGCCCGTCACCGATACCACCCTGTTTGAGATAGGCTCCATCAGCAAAACCTTTATCGCAACCATGACCACGCTGGCACAGGGCAGGGGCAAGCTCGCACTGACCGACACAGTTGCCGACCATCTTCCCAGCCTGAAAGGCAGCAGCTTTGGCGAAACCACCCTGCTGAGCCTCGGCACACACACCACAGGCGGCCTGCCGCAACAGGTGCCGGATGACGTATCGAATAACGAACAACTGATCACCTATTTAAAAAACTGGAAACCGGACCATCCTCAGGGCCAGTACCGCACCTATAGCAATGTCAGCATAGGTCTGCTCGGCGTTATTGCCGCACAGAGCCTGCAACAGCCAACCGTGACCATCATGCAAGAGCAAATCTTCCCCGCCTTGGATATGAAAAATAGCTATATCGTCGTACCAGACAGCAAACGGGCAGACTATGCGCAGGGCTACAAACAGGATGACACCCCAGTCCGCCTGAAGGAAGATGTGCTGTCCGCAGAAGCCTACGGCGTCAAAACTACCGCCAGCGACCTAGTGCAATTTATCAAGGCAAATATCGGCGAAATGAAACTGACACCAGAATTCACACTCGCCCTGAAAAACACCCACACCGGCTATTTCAAAGCCGGCGGCATGACCCAAAGCCTGGTATGGGAGCTATACCCCTATCCGACAGATATCGCCGCAGTCATCGAAGGCTCCACAGACCACATGGCCCGCGACGCCACACCCGTCACAAAAATTACACCTCCAATGATTCCAGGCAAAAATGTATTCATCCACAAGACCGGCGCCACCAACGGATTCGGCGCATACATCGCCTTTGTGCCTGAAAAGAAAATGGGGATTGTTATCCTGGCTAACAAGAATTATCCGAGTGCAGTGCGGATTAAAGCAGCGCAGCAAATTCTTGGGCAATTGGGGTTGTGAATCTCTGACGGGATTGACTGAATTGACCTTAAAGCAAGCGGTTTTTTGTAATAGTTCAAGTTTTCTCTCTGCGCATGTAGAGGATGGGTAACGCTCGCCCCAAGGTAAGGAAAAACCTGAGGGTGAGCGCAGCGGTGATGCAGTTTGATTGAAGGAATGAGCAGCGCTATCCCAATCTGTTAGACTGGTGGCATCGATCACCAGCCAGCGATTTACGTTCCGGTCAGAGCACATATCCCAATCTGTTAGACTACGCAGCCCGATACTATGGGGTCGTGCCACGTTCCGGTCAGAGCACATATCCCAATCTGTTAGACTTCGGCTTCGATTGGGGAATGGACCGGGGGGGCCGGTCAGAGCACATATCCCAATCTGTTAGACTTCCTGCGATTTATTGGGCATGGCGAACGATGTTCCGGTCAGAGCACATATCCCAATCTGTTAGACTAGGTGGGCCTGGGCTTCGTGTACTGTTCTGGTTCCGGTCAGAGCACATATCCCAATCTGTTAGACTACAAAACAAGCTTCAGTGAAGGTTACGATAGTTCCGGTCAGAGCACATATCCCAATCTGTTAGACTCGAATATCGGCGCATTGGTGATGCGCGGAGGTTCCGGTCAGAGCACATATCCCAATCTGTTAGACTCGAGGCGATCCGGCAGGCAATGGCTATTACGTTCCGGTCAGAGCACATATCCCAATCTGTTAGACTCGAAAAGCATCAGGCAACTGTTCTACAACTGTTCCGGTCAGAGCACATATCCCAATCTGTTAGACTTGAGGAAGCCGTCGCAAGCGTGATGTTGCTGTTCCGGTCAGAGCACATATCCCAATCTGTTAGACTCCTCACGACCAATGGTACGCTTGCCTCTTGGTTCCGGTCAGAGCACATATCCCAATCTGTTAGACTATTGCATCATCATCCATGTGCCGACGGCATGTTCCGGTCAGAGCACATATCCCAATCTGTTAGACTCGAATGCGGCTGCGGCGCTGGTCTGATTGAGTTCCGGTCAGAGCACATATCCCAATCTGTTAGACTAATTGATGATGGTATTGAGTCCGGTTTGCTGTTCCGGTCAGAGCACATATCCCAATCTGTTAGACTTTTATCAAACATGGCCAATACTTCAGCTGAGTTCCGGTCAGAGCACATATCCCAATCTGTTAGACTAACTGGGTGCGCAACTGTTTGATCGCTTGCGTTCCGGTCAGAGCACATATCCCAATCTGTTAGACTCAGCCTCTACAGGCGTATCTCAGAAGATGCGTTCCGGTCAGAGCACATATCCCAATCTGTTAGACTAACGTCAAATGAATGATTCTGACGCTCGTAGTTCCGGTCAGAGCACATATCCCAATCTGTTAGACTCTGGTATTTATTGGGTGTGACGACCGGCGCGTTCCGGTCAGAGCACATATCCCAATCTGTTAGACTGTGCAAGACAAACATTCGATTCTTGTACCTGTTCCGGTCAGAGCACATATCCCAATCTGTTAGACTAGCTGGCACGCCAAGGCGTTGCAGTTCTTCGTTCCGGTCAGAGCACATATCCCAATCTGTTAGACTACTGGCTGGCGGTAGGTATGGAAGGCGTCAGTTCCGGTCAGAGCACATATCCCAATCTGTTAGACTTTAACCACAGATCAAAAGATAGGCTGTCCTGTTCCGGTCAGAGCACATATCCCAATCTGTTAGACTACAAAGCGCGTGCACTGAATAACGACCTGAAGTTCCGGTCAGAGCACATATCCCAATCTGTTAGACTTCCATTTGCGCATGCTCACCAAAACCGGTGTTCCGGTCAGAGCACATATCCCAATCTGTTAGACTCGACACTGAACCGGCACCGCCGTACGATGCGTTCCGGTCAGAGCACATATCCCAATCTGTTAGACTTATGATGCCTGTTGGTATTGCTGCTGATACGTTCCGGTCAGAGCACATATCCCAATCTGTTAGACTTACCGAAACGCAAACGTAAGACATTGGTTCGTTCCGGTCAGAGCACATATCCCAATCTGTTAGACTTAGTGAGATTGGCGCGAATGCGGCTGTTGCGTTCCGGTCAGAGCACATATCCCAATCTGTTAGACTGGCTGAGTATTCACGCTCATAGCCTGGCACGTTCCGGTCAGAGCACATATCCCAATCTGTTAGACTTCGCCATTGACTTCCCATACACCCCGTATGGTTCCGGTCAGAGCACATATCCCAATCTGTTAGACTGCTAAGTCTGATGCTGAATTCAATCTTGCGGTTCCGGTCAGAGCACATATCCCAATCTGTTAGACTCCGGTTCCGCGATTACTGGGTAGCTGTACCGTTCCGGTCAGAGCACATATCCCAATCTGTTAGACTGCTGCCCGCGCGCTGATGGAAAAAGAACCAGTTCCGGTCAGAGCACATATCCCAATCTGTTAGACTCCAAACCGGAACAGCACCACGTCACCTGGCGTTCCGGTCAGAGCACATATCCCAATCTGTTAGACTCTATGTACTCAATGACGTCGTGGCGCTGGCGTTCCGGTCAGAGCACATATCCCAATCTGTTAGACTAATAATCTGCGCGATATGTTCCATAATCAGGTTCCGGTCAGAGCACATATCCCAATCTGTTAGACTCTTGCTGACTGCTACACGCCAGACACTATCGTTCCGGTCAGAGCACATATCCCAATCTGTTAGACTTCGCTGCTGTGGCACCCGTTTGGCTGTCGCGTTCCGGTCAGAGCACATATCCCAATCTGTTAGACTCAGCACGCGGCATCGTGTTGAATGAAGTGCGTTCCGGTCAGAGCACATATCCCAATCTGTTAGACTATAGGGCGTGGTGGGGCCAATACCAATACCGTTCCGGTCAGAGCACATATCCCAATCTGTTAGACTTGGTGCGACCACATCAAACCAGCCCGGCATGTTCCGGTCAGAGCACATATCCCAATCTGTTAGACTAGCACCACGTTGTGAGAACCCTTCAGCATGGTTCCGGTCAGAGCACATATCCCAATCTGTTAGACTAAAAAACCAAATCAATCCAACACCACTCAGGTTCCGGTCAGAGCACATATCCCAATCTGTTAGACTAAGTAGAAAGCTATGAAACCCAATGCGCCAGTTCCGGTCAGAGCACATATCCCAATCTGTTAGACTGGAGTTCACGGTCAATGTCTCTTCACCACAGTTCCGGTCAGAGCACATATCCCAATCTGTTAGACTCTTGATCCCGGCCACAAGCGCATTGAATAAGTTCCGGTCAGAGCACATATCCCAATCTGTTAGACTGCCGACGACCGGGGACTGAGGCGGAATGAAGTTCCGGTCAGAGCACATATCCCAATCTGTTAGACTATCAGCGGCATGGGCCTGGAGAACGGTTCTGTTCCGGTCAGAGCACATATCCCAATCTGTTAGACTCCGAAGAGCCAATCACCCTGGCTGAAGCCAGTTCCGGTCAGAGCACATATCCCAATCTGTTAGACTAATCCAGCGCTTTGTTTGCGGTCTGCGAAGGTTCCGGTCAGAGCACATATCCCAATCTGTTAGACTGTTTGACTGTATAAATAGCACGTAATAAAGTTCCGGTCAGAGCACATATCCCAATCTGTTAGACTCGTGCCATTAGCAGCGATTGCTCTGCCAACGTTCCGGTCAGAGCACATATCCCAATCTGTTAGACTCGTCTAATTTTGCATGAGCACCATCGCGCCGTTCCGGTCAGAGCACATATCCCAATCTGTTAGACTCTCACGTGTCTCCTTAATGCTTTTGAACTCGTTCCGGTCAGAGCACATATCCCAATCTGTTAGACTTACCAGCCAGGAAGGCCGCTAAAGCTGAAAGTTCCGGTCAGAGCACATATCCCAATCTGTTAGACTTTGTATGCAAATCACTCATTGGTCTTCAATGTTCCGGTCAGAGCACATATCCCAATCTGTTAGACTTGGTCAGCCTGGCGGTAGTTTTGACTGTACGTTCCGGTCAGAGCACATATCCCAATCTGTTAGACTACGTGAATGGCATCGTTGTGCATACCGCCCGTTCCGGTCAGAGCACATATCCCAATCTGTTAGACTCTACGTTGTTTTATGAACTCAAGTTTTACAGTTCCGGTCAGAGCACATATCCCAATCTGTTAGACTCTTTGAGGCTTTGATTAATGCTATGAATGCGTTCCGGTCAGAGCACATATCCCAATCTGTTAGACTACCAGGCGCTAGCTTATATGCAGGTGGTGGGTTCCGGTCAGAGCACATATCCCAATCTGTTAGACTTTTCGTTTTTTCTCAAAGGCATGTATGTAAGTTCCGGTCAGAGCACATATCCCAATCTGTTAGACTCGGACAGTCATGGACAAGCCGCACGTTACCGTTCCGGTCAGAGCACATATCCCAATCTGTTAGACTCTGAACAGATGACGCCAGCATCATAGTCAGGTTCCGGTCAGAGCACATATCCCAATCTGTTAGACTTGACGAAAGACGAAGCGCACAGCGCGCTGTGTTCCGGTCAGAGCACATATCCCAATCTGTTAGACTGCCTTCCAGGCACGCCGCCAGCGCTAAAATGTTCCGGTCAGAGCACATATCCCAATCTGTTAGACTATCGGCTTGCGTGACGCGGCATGAAGATGGGTTCCGGTCAGAGCACATATCCCAATCTGTTAGACTCAGCAAGAAATCAACAAGGCCAATGACGCAGTTCCGGTCAGAGCACATATCCCAATCTGTTAGACTCCCGGCATGACATCAGTCAGTTATGGAAGTGTTCCGGTCAGAGCACATATCCCAATCTGTTAGACTTCGAAGCGACCGATGCCACTGAAACTTTGCGTTCCGGTCAGAGCACATATCCCAATCTGTTAGACTAACAAGCGTAAACGAGAATGGCGAGCAAAAGTTCCGGTCAGAGCACATATCCCAATCTGTTAGACTCAACCAGGCTGCGCGATCGACATCGACATAGTTCCGGTCAGAGCACATATCCCAATCTGTTAGACTGCCAGGTCGATGCGCAACACGCTCAGTTTGGTTCCGGTCAGAGCACATATCCCAATCTGTTAGACTAGTGATAGGGTGGATAACAGCAACACCTACGTTCCGGTCAGAGCACATATCCCAATCTGTTAGACTTTTTCCTTTTAACAGTACCGGGGTTAGTCGGTTCCGGTCAGAGCACATATCCCAATCTGTTAGACTTCAGTACTCTGTCTGTAGTTAATCCACAGGGTTCCGGTCAGAGCACATATCCCAATCTGTTAGACTGAGCCGGAAGCGCGTAAATGGTTTGAGCAAGTTCCGGTCAGAGCACATATCCCAATCTGTTAGACTCCAGTTGTAGTAGTTGCCGCCGCTGGTCAAGTTCCGGTCAGAGCACATATCCCAATCTGTTAGACTGACGGCGGCAAAGCCGTTGCAAATTCTGTAGTTCCGGTCAGAGCACATATCCCAATCTGTTAGACTGCACTTGCCACATCCTGGGATAGTGCATAAGTTCCGGTCAGAGCACATATCCCAATCTGTTAGACTGAGCCAAGATGGCGAGCGCTGCCGTATTTTGTTCCGGTCAGAGCACATATCCCAATCTGTTAGACTTGTTCGTCATCCCAAGAGAAACCTTCTTATGTTCCGGTCAGAGCACATATCCCAATCTGTTAGACTGCTGGCGGCGTTGCCTGCCGTCCTCGCGCCGTTCCGGTCAGAGCACATATCCCAATCTGTTAGACTTTTACCATCGGTGCGCTCAACCGTCCAGCAGTTCCGGTCAGAGCACATATCCCAATCTGTTAGACTAGAAATGCAATAAACCCCTGATTATTCAGGGGTTTATTGTTTTTTGACGCAAGAAAAATGGCTAAATTCATCAAAATAAATCGAACTGATCCGGTATTTTTGGAGCTGCTTGCTTGGCTTTTCCGCGGAAAGTGATGATACGTTCGTACTGTTTATCAGTAAATTGTAGGATATTTACCTTGCCGCCGCTAGGCAGTTTTTGTTCAACGCGCCTGCAATAGGTCTCAACTTGCGTTTGGCTAGTACAAAAGCGCATATAAACTGAAAACTGCGACATCTCAAAACCCATGTCCAGCAATGAGTTGCGAAACTCCGTAGCAGCTTTGCGCTCGGCTTTCTCTATGACCGGTAAATCAAACATCACTATCATCCACATGATGCGATACCCGCTAAGCATGACATATTACTCGTCTAACAAAGACGAAGCCAGATTAAGAGGGAGGCCAGGTAGCGGCAAATCAAGTTTTTCTTTTTCGCCAATAAATATTTGGGCCAAGGAAGTTGCCAATTTTTGAGTGCAAACAATGATGGGGGTGACGCCTGCACTGGTTTGCATATCATCGTACATGGTGCGGACCAAGGCACGTTTGGTTTCTGGCGTAACCATGTCTTCCCCCTGTTTTTGTAGTTGCCACACTTTTAAATCCACCATGGGGCGAAAAGGTTCCATCAAGTCATCAACCAGGCGCATGGCGTTGCCCTGATTACTGTGATGCAATCCAAGCGTTGGGTGTAGCCCTGCAGAAACCACAGCACGCGCCGTGGTGGCACGTAATACGGTATAGCCATAGTTGAGCATGGCATTGAGTCCGCCGCCTTGCTGGTCGCGCCTGAAGCTTTCGCCAAACAATAGAGTCCAATAACGCCTTGCACCTTGCGCCTCAAAATTATCAGGGTCACCAGAGCGCACTTTACGTACGAGAGATGAAAGTGGAATGCTAGGCGCACTGGCCGCTTCTAGCGCAGCAGCTTGCTGCTGTAACTTGGATTTAACGATGTCCGCCCACAATCGCTTAATGGTGGGTTGCGATGCCGCAATTTGTGCATCAAAGCGCTTGGCCTGCTGGTAGTTGCCTTCTATTGGCAATAGCATGCCTGCAGCATTGTGATTAGCTGCGCATAGGACAAAAGGTGCGCAGCGTTCTGCCAGGGCGATTAAAAGATTATTGGTATAACTGAGACCATGTGCATTCGCAATTACTGCAGCAATGTCATCTAAAGGCACCTGGCCTAGTTCTTTGCGTTGCCCTTCGGTATCTTGTACCACCATGAAGCCGCGAGAGAGAAATAAATGTCTGCGGTCGTCAGCTATTTCTACAATGCGGCCTATCATGGTAACTACTCCTTGAATCCAGGGTCACGAAGAGTACCAATTGGTGAAATGGTAATTCTTCGTGCATGGAGTTTGCGAAGTGTGCTAGCTGGTGCGCCCAAGTATTTTATTTCACCGGAGTCCACGCGCTTACGTACGTTTGCCTCTCTATGTTCAATTAACCATGTCCTACCATCGCCTTGCAGCTTGGCAACGCGAAGAATTTGTTTACCGCTGCCATTTTCTATTATCACATTGTCGTCAATCATTAGTCGCATGACTAAAGGTTGTCCACTTAAGCTAATTTCTGGGTTTCGTAATTTCTTTACTCCTCCGGAGCGGACAATTTGATAAGCAAAAAAAGTTGAAATTACTTCACTTTCCCATTTACCTTTCTCATTTCGCACAATCTCAATGCAATAGTTACTGTCCCCCTTGTATCCCTTATAAGGCCGGGGCTCTCCATTTTCTAGTACTCCGTGTCTGTCCAATGCTTTTACGCTGGTAAAAGGAATGACTTTCAGACTTTCTTCGATTTTTGTACGTTTCCCATCGATAAATTTATGTACGCTTACTTTGCCGTTGCTTAGCAGTGAATAGGCTGTGTCATTGTGCATAGCACCTTCATGACTGTGATCGGGCTTGTGGCTAACCCAAATGTTATTCACAGCTCGTACAACATGGTCGTAATAAGAAGGCCATGGCAAAGGCATGTCCTCAACCAGCCGATTAAGTTGTCGTTCGCGTGCACTTGCGCTGGCCTGTGCAAAGCGCTGTAGCAGGCCTTGGTCAGTTACTGCTATTACACAAGCATCTACAGCATGGTGCCGATGGTCGTTGCGGTTCTTTTCTCCGTTTAAGCCTAGGACGTTATTTAAGCCAAATTTTTTCCTTAGCATGGCTGTCATCTGACCTGGAATAACGCGTGTATCCGGACAAATTAATTGCACGTATTCACGCGCTATTCTGCTCATGTACCTCGTATCGTTTAGTGCGCGAGCAAGGAAACCTGCATCGTCTTTTAACCAACGCTCATAACCATCTTTTGCAAAGCGATAGCGCTTTGCTTTAGGCATCTGCTCGGCTCTACCAAGTATGTTGTCATATTCAAATCCGGCGATCTGATTCTGCCCGAATGCATCCCATGGAGTGCGATTTCCTTTGAGTCTGTTTGCTTGTCTCATAGCTACTGTTTTGTTGTTGAGGCTATCATCCAGTGTCAAAGAAAATGGCAGGATGTGCTCTACTTCAACTTCATCACTAAGTAACGTGTGCGCATTGATTCTTGCTCCAGAATAGGGGCAATGTCTATCGGCAGGGTCGAAACTAAGTTCTTTCCAGAGTATCATTTTCTGAATATCAGCGTGCCTTACTCTTTCTTCACTTATGTTCAAAATTCCGGCAATTTCAGTTTTAATTTGACTGTTGCGTTTTTGATTTTCCGCCTGACGCTTGCTTTCATTGTCACGCTGCTCTTTACTTTGTTTAAGGTCTCTGGCGACTTCGACTATGACCTCTCTTGGATGACCATATTGCTTTATGAGTGCGTTGACGACGAGACGAATCTGATTTAATCCTATATGTACTGTTGGGTTGGCGATGCGGCCATATCGTCTTTCATCGGTGTCGTCCGCCTTTCCTGTTCCAAATCCGACGTGGCGTTGCAAAGCCTGGCCGTAGTACGGCAGTTCAGGAAAAATCTCGCCACTCGCGGAGAGACTAATATTGCTGTGATGTTCAAAACCCGCAGCGATAACCGCCTTGTCATAAGTGACTACATCACGCCTTAGTTCAGGGAGAATTCGTGCCAGTGCTTTTATTGAAAGGCTGCCATACCCTTCCGGCAAAGCTGTATTTGCTATGCTTTCGGCTCTCTCTTCGCCTATTCCAGTTTCTTCAATCAACCATCGTATTAGCTTTGCAAGATTTTCTTCTGTGATTAATTGCAGCACGATAGCATCTTGTTTTTCTTCGCTAAATGAAAACCAGTCCTTTCCAAAGCATTCATTGGAACTCATTTTTACTGTCGTAATATTTCCTTTGAGTTCTTGGCGTTTCGGGTCCTCAAAATTGAAGTTGACGTTGCCAATACCAGGCAAGTTCTTTATTTGGGTAAATGTTCGCTTGCTGTTTTCTTCGAGTGCCTTAACCAGTGCATCTCTTTGTGTCAAAGTCAGTGCTTCCTCGCGCATATACTCCCTGAGTATCCGCAAATTATTCACTTCCTGATAGATGCGAAATCTTTGTGTGCTAGGCAGTGCCAGAGGTGCACGTTCTTCATCGGGTAAAAAAGTACAACGACCAGGCTTGACAGGTTTGAGTGGACGTTGATGTAGCAGAACGTCTTTGAGATCTTGATATGCTGCTTCAGTGTAAAGGTGAGGTTTGAATTCGGCTTGTTTTTTCCAAAGCGCATCAAACTCTGCTTCTATCATTGCTCTGTCTATGTAAAGATCATAGCTCTTATCAAGACGTGTCTTACCATCGTCTTTGGTGACTTTGGCTTCGCGATATCTGGCGCGGACGGTTTTCCCTGCCGCGTCACGTTTGTACAGCCATTCGCCAACGGTTCGACAATTTTCCTCGACCATCGCAGTACGTAGTTTACTAATAGCGGTTTTTAATGCCCCGCTATCATTGTCTTTTTTATCGGTTTTACGGTTACTTTTAAAGCCACGCCTTTGATTGATGTGGAACAAAGCTCTGCCAAACTCTCCGGGTGTCAGTTCTTCATCCAGGCCGGTACCTCTCAAATGATAGGGGTTCAGAGTTTCCAATGCTTTTCTTTGTTCCTCGTCAGAAGGGAAAAAACCATGTTCAATCAATGAGCGCATCATTCGTGCTTTACGTTTAAGCAGTCGGTCACGCCGTCTGCGCATTGCACGCGCTTCTCTACGAGTTACAGCGAGTGAAGAACCATCTTTCGGATTTCGGCCATTTGAAAATATTCGAACTCCTGCTTTAATAATGGCGCAGGGCAAGTTTTGTGCGTTCAGGCGTATCATTGCCCAACCCAAGGAAGTTGATCCCAAGTCTAAGGACAGGCGATATATCATTTTTCCAAGCATGTGCCGCTCCATGTTATTTTACTAATACATTGACTTTACAATAATATTGACATAACATACAAGCATTATCAGATTGGGATATGTGCTCTGAACGCTAACAAGCTGAAAGATGCACCAAATGAAAAGGCCGCTATATGCGGCCTTTTGCTTTTTGCGCGTTGCATATCCTTCTGCCATCACAAAAATTAAGAAATTTAATTGCGCAAAGAATAAGCTAATGTATGGATTATTAGTGTAATGGCGATGTCTTGATTGTGGGGAGTAGAGCGGTGCATCTGGTCATCGTGAATGGATTATTTTTGATAGTGATGGCCTATGCTACTTGATCTCAATACCGTTTTTCACAGCGAGCTTTTATCCATTCGCCATGGCATTGCGCGGCCATCGCCTGATGGGGTGAGCAATATTGAGTGCGAGTCAGCGGATTTGATTTTGTTGCCGATCAAGGGGGTGTTTGCCAAGCATGATGGGCCCAGGCAGCATTTTATTGCCAACCCTAATCACGGAATATTGCTGGGTGCGGGCAGGCCGTATCGCATCAGTTTTCTTGATCAGGTCGGGGACGAATCCCTGGTGCTGGATTTTCCGAAAGAGGTGTTGGCAAGCGTGCTGGTTGAGGCTGTTGCTGGCGAGGATTTTGGTTCGTCTGCTCTTGCACCGCATTGTCTGCTTTCGCCTGCCAGCGTGATGAATCGTGAACTGTTATGGCGACATTTAAGACAGGCTGTTGTTGACTCTCTGGCGGTAGAAGAGATCAGTCTCGCCATGCTGACCGGGGCGTTGCAGGCAGCCAGTGTGCGTGGTCGTCTTTCTGATCGCGGCAAACAGTCAGTGACGATGGCGCGCCGGCGCCAGCAGGTTGAAACCGTGAAGGAATTGATTTCTCTTCATGCCAATCAGGACTGGACGCTGACCAGCCTGGCGCGCCATGCGCATACGTCGCCTTTTCATTTGGCCAGAGTATTCCGGGAGCAGGTGGGTGTGCCTGTGCACCGCTATCTGATACGCACACGTCTTGGCAAAGCGCTGGAGGCAATGCAGTCGGCAGAGCTGGACTTTGCCGCCATCGCGCATGCGAATGGCTTTGCCAGTCACAGCCATTTTACGTCCAGTTTCCGGTCGCTATTTGGATTGACGCCTTCTCAGTCACGTCAGCGTATGGCTATCTATTAAGGTTGTCAGGTATGGGTTGAGCAAGATTATGGTAGCGGCTGTCTGGTCTGATAGTTAAGATGGATGGCATTTATCTAGTCTGAAATATCAAGCGCGAAAGTCACCATGCACTTTTCCATGAAAGCCAGGTTTGCCATCTTGTTTCTTGCATCTTCCTGTGGTGGTCTACGTAGCCAACGGTGGGTAGACCTTCCATGAATCATTATTTCACGGCAAAGGCTGGTTTTGTCCGGGCTTATTCTCCTTTGTTGCTATTGGGCCTTGCCATTGCCTTTCCATTTTTTGCTGCGCAGTTTGGCAATTCATGGGTGCGTATCATGGATTTTGCCTTGCTGTATGTGATGCTGGCACTGGGCCTGAATATCGTGGTTGGTTTTGCCGGTCTGCTGGATCTGGGGTATATCGCTTTTTATGCGATGGGTGCTTATATGACGGCCTTGCTGGCGTCGCCGCAGTTTGTATATGTGCTGGAATCTTTCATCAACACTTTCCCGTTGGTCGGTAATGCCTTGTTGTGGTTGTGCGGGCCGGATGTGGCTGCGCATGGCATACATTTGTCGGTGTGGCTGATTGTCCCGCTGGCGGCTGCACTGGCCGCCGCACTGGGGGTGTTGCTGGGTGCTCCTACTTTAAAACTGCGTGGTGATTATCTGGCTGTGGTGACGCTGGGGTTTGGTGAAATTGTGCGTATCTTTATCATCAACCTGAATGCCCCGGTCAATATTACCGATGGGCCAAAAGGCATCATTGCGATTGACCCTGTACGTCTGTTCGGGGTGTCACTCAGTGGTGAGGTGGGATCGCATGCGACGGTGCAGGTGGGTGGTTTTTCCATGCCTTCTGTGAATGCGTATTACTTTCTGTTTCTGGCATTATGCGTGGCAATTATTTTTGTCACGATACGTTTGCATGATTCTCGCCTGGGGCGTGCTTTTGTGGCGATACGCGAAGATGAAACCGCCGCGCAGGCGATGGGTATCAACACCCGCAATATCAAGCTGCTGGCATTTGCAATGGGGGCGTCGTTTGGCGGTGTGGCAGGGGCGATGTTTGCGGCTTTCCAGGGTTTTGTGTCGCCAGAATCGTTCTCGCTCAATGAGTCGATTACGGTATTGTCGATGGTGATTATTGGCGGCATAGGGCATATCCCCGGTGTTATTTTGGGCGCTGTGACACTGGCCGTGTTGCCAGAGGTTTTACGTTATATTGTGTTGCCGGTGCAGCAGTATTTGTTTGGTCAGGTGCTGGTCGAGCCTGAAATATTGCGTCAGCTACTGATAGGTCTGGCCATGGTGACTATCATGCTGAAACGTCCGGCAGGTTTGTGGCCCCAACCCAGGCATGAAGACAAGATGGTGTCGGCTGTTCTGGTGCCGTCAATCGCCAAAGGTAGCTAGAACTCATTTCATAAATAGGAGCGAGATGCGTTTGCCTCATAACGCGGGCTGGCAATGGGCCTATTGACAACGAGTCCAACGCAGTCCAGCACGCGTTATGAGGCAAACCCTTCGGGAACTGACGATTTGGGCGTATTGCAGCGTTGTGCCGCTTGCTAAGGCACCAGCCTTAGCTGCGCGTCACGCCTTGCACTACATCCCAAATCGTCTTGTTCGCACTCACTCCTATTTATGAAATGAGTTCTAGTAATGCGGGCAGGCTGTTGGTATTGATTTGGATATATGTGTGAGCAATTTGCTTGATCACTTAGACTGACAAAGCTTGCTGAGGCTGCATGCCAGCCGTGCAGAAGGGTGCGGTTCGGCCAGGTTGCGTGTCATGCCTGCCAATGGGGCTGCCAATGGGGCTACCTTCGGGCCATATCAAAATATGGGTTTCCGGTACGACGGAACTTCGCTTGCCCCTGTCATTTCCCGCTGTTAAAAGAACAAAATCAGCTGTTGCGGCAATGGCTGCAACGGGCACATGCTTCCTCTTTTGTCTTGGTTGCATGGGGGCAACGTACTATAATCCCTGCTGTACTGGCGAATAAACAAATCGTGCGGACTGCATGAAACAAGTGGACGGAGGCCCTACGCTTCAGTATTCTTGCATTATTCCTATGGGCAGCGTCGCCTGCCCTCTGGGGGATGTGCCGTTTCATTTTGCCGGCATATCTGGCACGCTAAGGATGAAACCATGCTGATCACCGATTTGACATCGCTAACCGACGCGCAGGAGGATAGCTTGCAGGCAGAACACGCCGTTCATGATGCAACGCTCGTCGCTGTGCAGCGGGTGCTTGCGCTGGAAGCGGAAGTGAAGCGCTTGCGGGATGTGTCTGCCGTCATGCCTGCTGATGCCCGGCAAGACCCGGTATGGAAAGATAAAGTTGCTCACCTGCTAAGCCGGGTTGTCTTGTTCAGGCTTGCTGTTTCTGATGAACACGGGCGTGCGCATGCAGCACCACCATCTGTCCGGACAGGGGATGGCGTAGTGGAATGAAGCGACAGGCTGGTGGCTTGTCGCAGGTGATTTTTGAAATTGTTGTGTAAAAAATTAGGAGTTGGCCATGGCCTCGGAAGAAACTGGTGTGGTGTACGGTACGGAAGACTTGTTGACCAGTTTGTGCAACTCGGTCATACGGGTGTTGAACGTGGCGACACAAAGCAAGGTACATTATTCGGCCATGGTGCAGCGCATCACCAAGATAGGCCTGAAGCCGGACATCGGTTGCTTCGTGCTGTTTGATGGTGGTTTTTCAGGGTTGGTGGTATTGAACTTTGATGGCGATACCGCGCTTGAGATTTACGAAAAATACATGCTCAACATGGGTATGCCCAAGTCTGAGCTGGCCACGTCTTTCACTTCGGATGAAGTTGCCAATATTCTGGGTGAACTGATGAATCAGATCGTCGGTGATTTCACCGGCAAGATACGTCGTGAACTACAAACCAATATCACCCAGAACCAGCCCAAGATGCTGGTACTGACCAAGCAGGTCATGCTGAGTGTGGATACCCCGCTGGACAGGCCAGAACTGCGCCGCGTGTCCTTCTTCACTGAAAAGAATAATATCTTTTACCTGGAACTGGCCATCGACAGGACAGAGTTCATCAAGCTGCATGATTTTGATGCACATGAAGTGCCTGATCCGGATGCCTTGCTGGACATGCAGCAATCCAGTCAAAAAACAGATGCAGTAGCACCGGCTGCTGCATCAGAAGATGACAATGCTGAACTGTTGAAGTCTTTGGGGATGTAAGTCAACTTGCATACCTTGCATCAAGACAGATCTTGATGCAGCTAAGATATAACCAAGATGCAGAGAAGCAAAAGGCCGCCTTAATTTTCATTAGGCGGCCTTTTGTTTTGTGCGGACAATTCAGTTCAGTTCAATTTTTTGACGACCACGCAGCCTATGGAATAACCTGCGCCAAACGAGCAGATCACGCCTATGGTGCCGGGTGTCAGGTCTTCCTGGTATTTGTGAAAGGCGATGATGGAACCCGCTGACGACGTATTGGCGTAGGTATCGAGTATGGTTGGCGATTCTTCGGGTGTGGCGTCACGTCCCAAAATCATGCGGGCAATCAACAGGTTCATGTTGAGGTTGGCCTGATGCAGCCAAAAGCGTTTTACATCGGGGATGCTGATGCCCGATGCTTCTACCGTTGAGGTGATCACCGAAGCGGCCATGGGGCAGACATCCTTGAATACTTTGCGGCCTTGCTGGCGGAACAGTTTGTCTGGCTTGCCTATGCCGCTTTCATCGGCGCGATTCAAAAAGCCGAAGTTGTTGCGGATATTGTTCGAGAATTGGGTTTTCAGTTTCAGGCCGACAATTTCAAACTGGTGTTGCGATGTGGCCAGGTCAGCGCGTTCTATGATGATGGCGGTACAGGCATCACCAAAAATGAAGTGGCTGTCGCGGTCACGCCAGTTCAGGTGGCCGCTGGTGATTTCTGGGTTAACCACCAAGATGGCGCGCGCCTGGCCGCTTTGTATCGCTGTGACAGCAGCCTGTATGCCAAACGTGGCAGATGAACAGGCAACATTGATGTCGTAACCATAACCGTCTATGCCCAGCGCTGCCTGGATTTCAACGGCCATGGCTGGGTAGCCACGCTGCATATTGCTGGCAGCGCAAATGACACCGTCGATATCTGCGGCGGTGCGGCCTGCGCGTTCCAGCGCCTGGGTGGCTGCTGCCACGGCCATTTCACACATGACGGATGGTTCATCGTCGCTACGTTCCGGGATGCGTGGGGTCATGCGGTTGATATCCAGCACACCATCTTTATTCATCACATAACGTGCTTTAATGCCGGATGCTTTTTCTATGAAGGCAACGCTGGATTCTTCCAGTGCCACCACGTCGCCGCTGGCGATGGCCGCAGCGTTTTGTGCATTGTGTTGCTGGACATAACCATTGAAGCTGGCAATCAGTTCTTCATTGGAAATGGACTGGGATGGCGTATACAGGCCGGTGCCGCTGATGACTACTTTACTCATCTCTTGCTTTCTTGTTATGTCGTTCTGAATGATGCGCAAAAAATGCGCGACGATGTCGCTCGATTTTACACAAAATTAATGACAACTTAGCGAGAAACGCACAGAAATAGAGTGCTTGTTCCAGTTTGGTGCATATTAAAACTGGAACAAGCCTGTATGACAAACCTTGAAGAATGTAGGTACGATTAGCGCAGCGTAATCGTACGTATGTTGTCCCTGGCAATGACCAAGACGTTTCACATTTTCTTGTCTTCTATCCGACAAGAGAAAATTCATTGTTTTGTATTTTTATCAGCAAATCAGCAGTTGAAGAAAGCGAGCCGTGATGGACATGCGTACGATTACGCTGCGCTAATCGTACCTACGTTGGTTTGATGAGCAGCGCAGCTGGTTTGCGTAAGTGCTATTAAAACCGGAACAAGCCTGTATGACAGCATTGGCCGCTTTTGGGCCTTTAAGCAGTCAATTGCTGCTTGTGATGCAGCAAATGCTCTTCAATAAAGCTGGTGATGAAGTAATAGCCATGGTCATAGCCAGCGTGGTAACGCAGGTTCAGCGGCTGTTGTATTTGCTGGCAGGCAGCGGCGAACTGGTCGGGGTGTAATTGCTCTGCCAGAAATTTATCGTCCAGCCCCTGGTCTATCAGGATGCCTTTGGGAAATGGGGCCTGGCGCTGGTTCAGCATGAGCTGGGTGGCGTCGTAGGCGCGCCAGCTTGTCGTATCTGACCCCAGATATCCGCTGAAAGCCTTGTTGCCCCAGGGGCATTGGGTGGGGGCAGCAATCGGCGCGAAGGCAGATACGCTGTGAAAATATTCCGGATGACGCAAGGCCAGCACGAGCGCACCATGGCCACCCATGGAATGTCCCATGATGCCTACCTGTTGCCTGTCCATGGGCAAGTGATCAAGCAGGATGTTGCGCAGTTCATGCACGATATAGCTGTGCATGCGGTAATGCTGGCTCCATGGTGTTTCGGTGGCGTCCAGGTAAAAACCGGCGGCGACACCAAAATCCCAGCTGTCGCTATCGCCGGGGATGTTGGTGTTGCGTGGGCTGGTGTCAGGCGTGATGAGGATGATGCCTTCGCGGGCGGCAACGGCCTGCGCGCCACCCTTGATCATGAAGGTCTCCTCGGTGCAGGTCAGCCCTGCGAGGTAAAACACTGCCGGGCAAGTCGCGCCTGCCAGTGCCTGCGGTGGCAGGTAGACAGAAAACCGCATAGGCAAGCCAATTTCTTTGGATGCATGCTGATAAAACCGCTGCACACCAGCATGGCAGGCATGCTGGCTTAACAGGGTTATCTCATCCGGCAGGGGCAGGAGCGGCTTCATCAATACAGCACGACAGAACGGATGGATTCGCCGCTTTTCATGAGGTCAAAGCCCTCATTGATGCGTTCCAGCGGCAGTCTGTGGGTGATCAGGTCATCGATATTCAGTTTGCCTTCCATGTACCAGTCGACAATTTTTGGTACGTCAGTACGGCCACGGGCACCACCAAAGGCAGAACCTTTCCATTCGCGCCCCGTCACCAGCTGGAACGGACGGGTACTGATTTCTGCACCAGCCTCAGCCACACCGATGATGATGGATTTGCCCCAGCCCTTGTGGCAGCATTCCAGCGCCTGACGCATGACCTTGGTATTGCCTATGCACTCAAATGAATAGTCAGCACCGCCGTCTGTCAGCTGGATGATGTGGTCGACCACGTTTTCTACCTGCGACGGATTGATGAAGTGGGTCATGCCAAATTTGCGCGCCATGCTTTCACGTGCCGGGTTCAGGTCCACACCGATGATTTTGTCGGCACCCACCATTTTGGCAGCCTGGATCACGTTCAGGCCTATGCCGCCCAGACCAAACACGACCACATTCGCGCCAGCTTCCACCTTGGCGGTGAAAACCACGGCACCCACGCCAGTAGTCACGCCGCAACCGATATAGCAAATCTTGTCGAAGGGGGCATCTTCACGCACTTTGGCAACAGCAATTTCCGGCACCACGATGTAGTTGGAGAAGGTTGATGTACCCATGTAATGGAACAGCGGTTTGCCATCAAGCGAGAAGCGCGATGTGGCATCCGGCATCAGCCCGCGTCCCTGGGTAGAACGGATGGCCTGGCACAGATTGGTTTTGCGTGACAGGCAGAACTTGCATTGGCGGCATTCTGGCGTGTACAGCGGGATGACATGGTCACCTTTGCGCAAGCTGACGCCGGGGCCGGTATCTACAATCACGCCTGCACCTTCATGCCCCAGAATGGCAGGGAACAGACCTTCCGGGTCAGCACCAGAGAGGGTGTAATAATCGGTATGGCAAATGCCGGTGGCCTTGACCTCGATCAGCACTTCACCGGCTTGCGGGCCTTGCAGATCGACTTCTTCTATCGTCAAGGGTGCACCTGCTTTCCAGGCGATGGCGGCTTTGGTTTTCATGCTGATCCTTTATGGAATGTTAAGGTTCGGTGATTGTCTTAGAAAGCAGATACATTGCGGGTGTTTTTTAGCTATATGGCTGATTCTGAATGAAGAATGGCTTAAAAAGACGGGGCGACCACTTCTGGACTATCATCCTGCTTTTGCTTATGCACAAGGTCAGGCATTGAAAATGGCTAAACAGGTAGACAAGCCCATAGATAAACGCACGGACAAACGCGCAGACAAACGTGGCTTTCCCCGCAGGCTCGATATTATCGTGTACCCCGGTTTCAAATCGCTGGAAGCGATAGGGCCGATGTCGGTGTTTGAGTATGCGAATATCCATTTGCAACGCCAGGGCAAGCCCGCCGCCTATGATGTCAAAATTGCTGCGGCCCAGATCGGGCCGGTGCGTTCAGACACCCTGATGTGCCTGGAAGCGACCAAGGCCATCAACCCGCTGGCTTTGCCGGATGACGCGATCATCGTCGGCTCGCGCCATATCCGCGATGCGCTGGAAGAAAATGGTGCGATCATCGATTGGGTGGCACATGTCGCCCCCAAAATCCAGCGTCTGGCAGCCTTGTGTTCTGGCGCTTTTTTCCTGGCGAAGACAGGGCTGCTGGACGGCAAGCATGCCACCACGCACTGGAGTGTGGCGCGCCAGTTGCAGGATGATTTCCCGGCAGTGCAGGTGGATGCTGACGCCATCTTCATACGCAGTGGCAACCTGTGGACATCAGCGGGTGTGACGGCAGGCATAGACCTGGCCCTGGCCTTTGTCGAAGATGATTGCGGCCATGAACTGGCGCTGGAAGTGGCCAGTGACATGGTGGTCTACCTGAAACGTCCCGGTGGGCAATCGCAGTTCAGTACCCACTTGCTGAGCCAAAAAACCGCGCAGACCAATATCCGCGAATTGCAGCAGTGGATATTATCCAACCTGCATCAGCGCCTGCCGGTATCGCAACTGGCCGACATGGCCGGTATGAGCCTGCGCAATTTCACCCGACTGTTTCAGCGTGAAGTGGGTTCCAGTACTTCAGAATTTATCGAAACTGCACGTCTGGAATTTGCTCAACGCTTGTTGGCCGATGTGTCGGAACAGGCCATGCCGGTCAAGACCATTGCAGCCCGTTGCGGTTTCGCCAGTGACGATCATTTGCGCCGGGTTTTTCAAAAGCACCTGCACCTGTCGCCGACACAATATCGCGACAGCTTTACATCGCTACATAACGATCAGGACGATGATTCAGGCTGATTGCCAGGTTCAGGGCAAAGGCACCAATGACGGACGCCAGCAGCGCCATTGGCGTCACTACTGCCAGTGACGCCATGACGATACAAAAATCCACCGCCATTTGCAGCTTGCCGGCACGTATGCCACGCTTTTCTTGCAGGTACAGGGCCAGGATATTGATGCCGCCAAGGCTGGCCTGGTGGCGGAACAGCACAATAAAACCCACGCCCATCATCAAGCCGCCGATCAGCGCAACATAGAACGGTGTAAGCGCCGTCATGCTGGTCAGGTGCACCAGTTTGGGATGCAGGCCAGAAAACACCGATACCAGCGCTACTGCACAAAATGTCTTGAGCGTGAAACGCCAGCCCATGCGTCGCCAGGCCAGCCAGTAAAACGGCAGATTGATGAGGAAAAACACCAGACCAAAGGATAGCCCGGTGCTGTAATGAAGCAGAAAGGCCAGTCCGGCTGTTCCACCAGTCAGCAAGCCTGCCTGGTTAAACAGGGCCACGCCCAGTGATACCAGCACGGTGCCGGTAATAATGGCCAGCACATCTTCCAGCAGACTGTGGGCTACCAGGGATGGGGGCGGGGTGTTGCTGACGGTCTTCATGACAGATGGCAGTTAGGCAGGTACGTAGGTACTAATGCAGGATCGGGAAAGTACGATTGTACTTGTTGCCCGCCCTGCTACCTACCTGTCTGTTGGGTGATAATCAGCTTCGTTGATGTGCATCAAAACTTGCCGGCAAGCGCAGCCGGGTTTGATACAGTCTTGTAACAAACCCGCTTGCTGGCTATCAGCTTTTCAGTGTCTTCAACTGTGTTTCTGCATCTTCACGCAATTTTTTGCTGAGGGCTGGTTTGTAAGACAGGGATTTTTCAAAATTTGAAATGGCTTTGGGTTTGTCATTGACGGCCTGCTGGCATTGGCCCAGACGGTAGTAGCTGGCAGCATTGACGTCTATGCTCAGGGATTTTTCAAACCAGTTGATGGCATCCTTGTGTTTGCCCTGTTCCTGCAAGGCGCGTCCCATGCCATAGGAACCCTGGTATTTGTCCGGATAGCGCTGTTGCAGTTCACTGAAGACACGTTCTGCATCCACATATTTCTTTTCTTGCACATAGGTGGCACCAACGCTGAACAGCACATTGCGCTGCAACTTGGCGAGAGATTCGACATTGCCGGGGATGGCGGACAGGGCATTGGTTTCAGCACGGCTGGCTTTTTCGTCAGACAGGTCTATTGTTGCCTGCATCAGATTGCTGGCGGCAGTGCTGACTTTTGCAGTTTCCAGCACCAGGTTTTGTGCCTTGCTTTTACCGCCACCGGCAATGGCTGGCGCTTGCAGGTAATACTGCAACAGGGAATTACGGGCGTTGAAATTTTTCGGATCCAGTTCCACTGCCTTGATGAAGGCATCGCGGATTTTGCCGGCGTAGGACATGGCGGCAAACATGTTACCCGAGGTGGCTTTGGTGCCCAGTACATTGCCCAGCATTTCATGGCATTCGGACATCTGTGGATGAGCGCTGATGCATTGCTCGGCATACTTTGCAGCATCATCGAGTTTATCAAGCTTGCCTTCGGCCAGTATCAGGTCGGCCTTTGCCAGCAGGGCATCGGCATTGTTCGGGTCACTGGACAATTTTGCGCTGGCAGCTTTATCGGCTTCGGCATATTTTTTGGCTTTCATCAGCGCTTCATATTCATGGGCGCTGGCGGTTTGTACCGCCATCATGGCAAGCGACGTGATCGATGCGGCAATCAGGGTCTGCAACAATTTCATAGTGTTCTCAATCAGGATGATGACTCAAGCTTAACGGTGCCATGCCAGTTTTGGTTGACCTGGCCACCGTTTTACCCGATTTTTACGTGATCATATTCAACTTATTTGACTTCATCCTTGACATCATCCTGTTCAGTAGCAGCTTCTTCCCTAGCTGCTGGCGGCAGGAAAAAATCACGCGGACCTTGCCAGAAGCGGGTCCACAACAAGACAGTCAACAGGCCACCCTGACCAAAACTGACACGCCGTGAACGCAAGGCAACCAGCATCGCCAGACTGAAGCTGACACCCAGGTTCACCATGCCTATTGTCATGATGCCAAACAACGAATAAGCCGCTACCTGCCAGCTCATATGGTTGTCCAGGCCAACCAGGGCAAAGGCAAAATTGGCGCTGGCAAAGGTGATATGGCGGATATCAATCGGCAAGCCAAAGAAACTGCCGAGCTGGCCTATGGTACCCAGCATGACACCAAAGAAAAAATTACCAGCCAAAGCCCCGAGATTGTTGCCGATATAAGTCGTCACCCGCAGCAATCTGTCTTCACCCAGTATCGCCTTCAGCCAGCGCAGTTGCCGCAAGCGATCCGGAATATACGCATAGCTGGCCTTGTTGTCGTAGTAGCCGGAAATCAGGCCCGACAAGAACAGGCAGACGCCGGCAATCGCCGCATGAGGCAGGGCCAGGCTGTTGAATGGGTCAATGTCGTGCAGCAAATGACCGGCTTTTTCTGGCGACACCAGGTGCTTGCCTGTGATTTCAACCCAGGCCCAGGCAATGGCATAGGCCGTGGGTATGGCCAGACCAACGTTGCCGATAATGGCGATGAATTGTGAGCGCAAGACACGCACAATCAATTCCACCAATTCATCCAGTTTTTGCTTGCCTTCGTCAATTGCACGCGCTATCAGGGCGGCCGTCATGGCCGGCTGTTTGGTAGCGATGGTGAAATGCAGTACATGCACCAGCATGAAGCCGGATGAATAATTCAGGCTGTACAGCAGGGCATAACCAAACGGTGCCATCGCCATGCTGCCAAACAGGATCTTGATCAGCGCCATGAAGCCGACAATAAAGCCTGCCCCCAGGGCCGAACGCAGCATGCTCAGCCATTCGCTGCGGTTGTTGGTGACGTAATGCTCTCCGCTGCGGCCTGCTCTTTCCGTGACTTGCAGTGACAGCAGTTCGGTACTGGTCTGTATCAGATTGCGCAGGCTGTGGCGCTCGTTGTCTGCCTTGACCAGTTCTTTCAGCAATTGCACACCCAACTGAGCGGTGTTGCTGGTGTCGCGGCTGTCCAGCATGTCCAGCAGTTTGCGCAAGCGGGCAATGCTCTGCGTCAGTTGCAGCAACAAGCGGGTCAGGCTGATGGAAACGCCCTGGAAAGATGCAGTACGGCGTATGCGGTTGGTAATGTCTTCACACTGCGTCAGCAAGACTTCGATGTGCTTGCTGTCTTCGCGCAACTTGTCCTGATCGATCAGCCACTGGCTGTAACTCAGCACATAGTCATTGATGGCGTCGTTTTGCCGCAGGAAGGGGGATTCAAACTTTTCTATATCCGGGTGATTGCGTACTAGTTCAGCTTCCAGCCCGATATTCGTGATGCGATACGACAGCACCTGCACTGCACTCAGGATTTCACTTGTCAGGGTGCCATGTGTCAGGCGGGCCGTGCGCGAGCGAAAGCCGATGGCAGTGATCAAATCCACCCAGGCCTGGTCTTCGATGCCATTCACCCAGATATGATCAGTCTCTTCGTGAAACAATTGCCCAAACACATCCTTGATGTAGTCTTCATTCACCAGAGGCGGCAAAATCTTGTTGAACAGGCGCTGGCGGGCGGCGGTCCAGAAACCGACGTTCTGGGTAATGCCGGTATCGGTGAACAAATGCACCAGCTTGCGCGTGGTCAGTACCTGCAGCAGGTAGTGACGCAGCGCGCTGCGCCATGCGGGGCGCTGACGCAACACAAAGCACAGTGCCCGCACATTGTCCGTGGCACGGACGATATCATGGGGGCGCTGCGGTCTTATTTCTGCGACCAGGCTGCGCAGGTGCTGGATATCGTTCAGTGCAGGGTGTTCGGTCAGGCGGAGTTGAATCCCGGCTAAAACCTTATCGATGCTCAAACGTTTCTCCTCAAAATACTATAGAGCGTAAGTTGTAACGCAATTTGCGCCATTTGTCATGTGAACAAGTCAGAAGTTTTTGTTCTTAAATGTGGTTTGGTCCGCATGAAATGGGGATTGCTACAGCTTATTCCAGAGCATTTACATGCAAGTAAGGACAATTTAGTCTAAAGTGTCGGCTTGTACATAACAAAGGTTAGACGTTGGAAAATTTATTGCTGGTGCTTGCTGCCCTGTTACTGGTCTTGTTAAACGGCTTTTTCGTTGCAGCAGAGTTTGGTTTGGTGAAGTTGCGTCAGACCAGGGTACGCAGTATTGCGAAGACCTCGGGTTTGCGAGGCCGTTTGCTATTTACAGTCCATCAGCATCTGGATACCTATTTGTCTGCCTGTCAACTGGGCATTACGCTCGCTTCACTGGGGCTGGGCTGGATAGGTGAGCCTGCCTTTGCCAATTTGCTGCATCCCGTCTTTATTCTGGTCGGCGTCAATTCGGAAGAGTTGATACACGGCATTTCCTTCTTCTTCGCCTTCTTTGTCATTTCCTTCCTGCATATTGTGGTGGGTGAACTGGCCCCCAAATCCATGGCCATCCGGATGCCTGAACGGGTATCCCTGTGGACCGCACCGGCACTGTATGCGTTTTACTGGAGCATGTACCCGGCCATCTGGGCCCTGAACTGGAGTTCCAACAAGGTCTTGAAATGGATAGGCCTGAGCGCTGAACATGGCGGTGATACCCATTATTCGCCGGAAGAACTGAAGCTGATCCTGCGCGGTAGCCATGGCGGCAAAAAAGAAACCCGCGACGAGTGGAGCATCATGGCCCAGGTGCTGGATTTTGGCGGCCTGGAAATTTCTGACCTGATGCGCCCCATCAATGAAGTGGTGGCCATGTATAAAAGCGTGTCGCTCGAAGAAAACATGGAAACCGCTGCCCGTAACCGTTTCAGCCGTTATCCCTATTTTGATGAAGATGACGAAACCGTACTCGGCATGTTGCATCTGAAAGACCTGTTCCTGGCCCAGCAGGCCGGCAAGCCGCTGGGGGACCTGAGCAAGCACTTGCGTCAGGTCGAATTTGTCCCGCCTACCATGCCGGCGCTGGAATTGTTTCGCCGCTTCCGCAAGGGCGCACCGCACTTTGCCATTGTCGGCAACCGTGGCAGCAAGCCGGTGGGCTTCCTGACGCTGGATAACCTGCTCAGTGCCCTGGTCGGTCAGATACGTGATGAATTCCGCCAGAATGAAAATGACTGGACCCTGCTGGACGACGGTACCCTGATAGGCAAGGGCAGTCTGCCCCTGTTTACCCTCGGTAGCGCACTGGGCTTTGATGTTGACAGTGATGAAGTTGAATCGATAGGTGGCCTGATCATGCACAAGCTGGGTGATTTGCCGGTAGAAGGCCAAAAGGTTGAGTTTGAACGCTTCGATGCCGTGGTCAAGAAAATGAATGGCCCGCGCATCATACTGGTTCGCATCCATCCCAAATCGGATAGCTAGACACCATTCAGTCGCCATGCACTTCCGCATCACCATGACAGGGGCAAAAACCGGCCCCGTCATGGGCCAGGCACCGTCGTCAGGCAGCCGGACTCAAATAAGCATTTGATGTCCCGCCCGAGTCCGTTACACTATAGTCATGTGCAAAATTGCATCAGGAGAAACATGCCCCGGTATAACAGGACCGTCTTGCTGTCTTGTCATATTTTCATCTCGTTATGATTTCATCTCGTTATGATTTCATCTCGTTATGATTTCATCTTGTTATGAGGCTGTTTTTGTTGCCCGGGTCTTGAAAGCCTTCCTTCGATGACTTCTCACAAGCGTTTATCCAGCTATTCCCGCAGCTTTTGGCTGACCTTGGGCATGTTCGCCATTTTTACACTGGTTTTTGTCTGGTACGTACATTCAGAAAAATCCATCGATCAGGTGAACGATCAACGCTTTGAATCCCATGTCCTGTCCACAGAATTGCAACAAACCTCGGAAGACCTGACACGCATGGTGCGCAGCTATGTCGCCACCGGCAACGCTGACTATAAACGCTATTACCAGCATATTCTCGATGTACGTAATGGCAAGGCGCCACGACCTGCAATGGGGAAAAACCTGTTCTGGGATCTGGTCCCTGCGGTTAACAGCCAGCGCGCCAATGATGATTCCAGTGTTGCCGGACGCAGCGTGCCCTTGCTGGAACTGCTGGGCAATGCCGGTCTCAGCAAGGAGGAATTTGCTCGCCTGGAGCTGGCCAAAGCCAATTCCGATGCCCTGACCAAGATAGAGTGGGCGGCCATGCATTTGATCGAAGACCCGGCAGCAGACCCACAGTCAGCCAGGCAGCGGGCGATGGCCATGTTGTATGACGAACAGTACAGGCAGGCCAAACTCGCCATCCTGCGTCCGATAGCCGAAGCCCATGAAATGATAGAGGTACGTAATCTGGGTCTGGTCAAAGGGGCTGAAGAATTTGCCTTGCGATTGCGCTTGCTGTTTATTGTGGTTGGTGTTTTGCTGGTGGGCTTGCTGTGGCGCTCTTACCGTGCGCTTAACCTGACATTGGGTGGCTCTCTCTCTGACGTGTACAGCGGTTTGGTGAATCTGGGCAAAGGCAATTTCGCCGAACCTGTGACCGTCAGACCAGGAGCAGAAGAAAGCATCATGGGCTGGCTGGCCGTTACCCGGCAAAGACTGGCGGTAATTGAAGAAGAAAGATTGCTGGCTGCCCAAAAAAGTGCGCGTTTAAGCCAGTTGTACGGCGCACTGGCACAGTGCAATCAATCCATCTTGCGTATTGATAATAAAGCCGAATTGATGCCGCGCATCTGTGAAGATGCGGTCAGTATAGGCGGTCTTAAAATGGCCTGGATAGGTTTGGCCGATGAAAAACAGCAAGTACTGAAACCGATCGCCTCATTTGGCAGCGGTGCCGAGTATCTGCGTGACCTGCATATCTCACTCAAGCCGGAAGACCCGGCTGCGCAGGGGCCCAGCGCCCTGGCTTATCGGCAGAAACAGCCTTACTGGTGTCAGCATTTTTTAAGCGACCCGGCTACCGCCCCCTGGCATGGACGTGGTGCAGAACACGGATGGCAGGCTTCTGCGGCGCTGCCTTTGCTCAGCAATGGCAAAGTGGTGGGAACCTTCAATCTGTATTCCGATCAGGAAAACGCATTTGATGAAGCAGTACAGGAATTGCTGATCGAATTTGCCGCCGATGTCAGCCACGTACTGAACCGTTTTGAACATGAAACTGAACGTCAGCATGCTTTGCAGATGGAAGAATTGCGCAGCTTCATGCTGGAACGTATTACCGGCACCCTGACGCAAAAAGAATTGTTTCATGATGTCGTGCTGAAGGTGGAATCATTGCTGCCGGATTGCCTGTGTTCCATCATGTTGCTGGACAAGGATGGCCAGCGCGTGCGTACCGGTGCAGCCCCCAGCCTGCCGGCTTTTTATACCAGCGCCATAGAAGGCATGGTGATTGGTGATGGCATAGGCTCTTGCGGCAATGCCCTGTTTACGGGTGACCGTACCATTGCCGCCGATTTGTCCACTCATCCATACTGGCACGATTACAGTGCGGTGGCCGCGCAGGCTGATCTGCATTCCTGCTGGTCAGAGCCGATCTTTTCTGCAGAACGCAAAGTCATCGGTGCCTTCGCCATTTATCATCGGCAGCCCTTGACCCCGGATATATTTTCCCTGCAAATGCTGGAAATGGCCGCCAACCTGATCGCCATCGCCATAGAACGCAAAGTGGCAGAAGAAACCTTGCGCAAGTTATCGCAGGCGCTTGAACAAAGTTCGAATGCCATCGTCATTACCGATACCCTGGTCAATATCGAATATGCGAATGATGCCTACCTGAAAAATGCCGGCAAGCGACTGGAAGAAGTGGTGGGCCGCCAGCCCAGCATCATGCGTTCTGGCCGTACGGCACCAGAAATATATGCCGACATGTGGCAGCAGCTTGAACGTGGTGAAAGCTGGAAAGGCGAGCTCATCAACCGCTATGCCGATGGCCTGGATCATACCGACCTGGCGCATATCTCACCGATACGCAACAGCGAAGGTGTGGTGACGCATTTTCTGTCTATACAGGAAGATATTACCGACAAGAAGCGCACGGAAGAGCGCATCAAATACCTGGCCCACTATGATGCATTGACAGGCTTGCCTAACCGCACGCTGCTGGATGAACTGGCACGTTATGCGCTCAGCCTGGCAGAAAGAAATGATGATGCACTGGCCGTCATCTTCTTTGATCTGGATCACTTCAAGGATATCAACGATACCCTGGGTCACAGCCTGGGCGATGTCATGCTGGTGGAACTGGCCAAGCGCATGGTTGCTTCCATGCGCGAAAACGATACGATTTCGCGCCTGGGTGGCGATGAATTTATTTTATTGCTGACCGGGGTCGATGAACACAAGGTAGAACAGGTCGTGCAAAAACTCATGCAGGTGGTGAATGCGCCATTTCGTATTGGTGAATATGATCTGAATGTGACGGCATCCATGGGCATTGCCATTTACCCCAATGATGGCAAAGACCTGGAAACCCTGTCGCGCAATGCCGATGCCGCCATGTACCGCGCCAAGCGCGAAGGACGCAATGCCTACCGTTTCTTTACCCAGGAAATGCAGGCACGTTCGACCCGCCATCTGGAACTGGTGAATGCCTTGCGTCAGGCAGTGGAAAAGCAGCAGTTCGAATTACATTATCAGCCACAGATCGCCATGCATAGCGGTGCCGTGCTGGGGGCTGAAGCCTTGTTGCGCTGGCAGCATCCGGTATTGGGGGCGGTATCACCGGCAGAATTTATCCCGGTGGCAGAAGAAAGCGGCCTGATTTTGCCCATAGGTGAATGGGTGTTGCGTACCGCCGTGCGGCAGTGGAAACAGTGGCAGGCCAATGGTCTTCCGGATCTGCTGATAGCCGTCAATCTGTCAGCGGTGCAGTTCCGCCATCATGATTTGCCAGCGCTGGTGACTCGCATATTGGATGAAGCAGAAATGCCGCCAGAATGCCTGGAACTGGAACTGACCGAAGGCGTTGCCATGCATGATCCGCAAGGTGCGATTGCAGTCATGAATAATCTGCACGAGCGTGGCATACGCATGTCGATTGATGACTTTGGTACGGGCTATTCTTCGCTCAGTTACCTGAAACAGTTCAAGGTATATAAACTGAAGATAGACCAGAGTTTCGTGCGCGACATTACCAGCGACCCGGAAGACCGCGCCATCGTCAGCGCGGTCATCAGCATGGCCAGGAGCATGGGCCTCATGACCATTGCCGAAGGCGTGGAAACCGCAGAGCAACTGGAATTTTTGCGCCAGCAAGCCTGTGATGAAGTGCAGGGCTACCTGTATTCAAAACCCTTGCCAGCAGACCAGTTTGAAGCGTATGTTAGAAACAGTGTGAGACAGGTCAAAAAACAAATCAGTCATTGACCCGGCATTACTCTCAACATTATTCTCGGCATTATTACAGTTTGTTGAGCGGAATTTTCAGATAGCTTGTGCCATTGTCTTCAGGTGCGGGGAAGTTACCCGCACGGATATTCACCTGTATCGCCGGCAATAAGAGATAAGGCATTTCCAGACCGCTGTCGCGCTGGTTGCGCAGGGCGACGAATTCGGCTTCCGTGATGCCATCACGTACGTGCACGTTATTCGCCTTTTGTCGGGCCACTGTCGTCTGGGTGCAGGTGCTGCGCCCGGCAGGCGGGTAGTCGTGACACAAAAACAGTTGTGTATCTGGTGGGTAGGCCAACAACCTGTGTATGGAATGATAAAGCTGGGTAGCATCGCCACCAGGGAAATCACAGCGTGCCGTACCCACGTCCGGCATGAACAGGGTATCGCCGACAAAAATGTTGTCGGCGATATGGTAAGCCATGTCTGCTGGCGTATGGCCAGGCACAAGCAAAGCACGCGCGCTCAGTGTGCCGATAAAAAATTCTTCATTGTCGACAAACAGATGGTCGAATTGCGAGCCATCCACGGCGAATGCCGGTTCCAGATTGAACAGGGATTTGAATACCTGCTGCACCTGGCTGATATGCTGGCCGATAGCGATCTTGCCGCCGGCCTGTTGTTTGGTGTATTGCGCCGCAGACAGGTGGTCGGCATGGGCATGGGTTTCCAGTATCCATTGCAGTTGCAACCGCTGTGTCTGAAGAAATTCCAGCACCAGATCAGCCGACTGGGTTTTGGTGCGGCCAGATTTGGGTTCGTAATTGAGCACAGGGTCAATCACGGCAGCATGACCACCGGCTTCATCAAACACGACATGGGTCGCAGTGCAGGTCTGGGTATCGAAGAAGCTTTGTATATGCGGTGTCATGGCGAGCCCGGTTTTGCGTGATGTATTGATGATAGCAAAAATGTTGCTGAATTTGATATTGTCATTATGTGAGCAATCTCAAGTGATGCTTACTCGACGAGTCAGACGCTAAGGAATACACTTGCACAATTCTTGAATACTGAACTTTATGTTGCTATCAATGACCGATTTTATCGTTATCCTGATTGGTGCCGTGGTCGGGCTGATCATGGGTCTGACCGGGGCGGGTGGCGGTATCCTGGCGGTTCCGGCACTGGTCTATGCCCAGGGCTGGAGTATGCAGCAAGCCATGCCGGTTGCCTTGCTGGCAGTCAGCACGGCTGCCGCTATCGGCGCCATGGAAGGCCTGTACCGCAAGCTGGTGCGTTATCGTGCTGCGATTCTGATGGCGGTGGCTGGTAGCCTGCCTACACTGCTGGGGGTGCAAGTTGCGCATCGGCTGTCCCAGCAATGGCTGATGCTGGTTTTTGCCCTGATATTGTGTGCTGTTGCCGTGCGCCTGGTGCTACAACTGCGCTCGCCAGATGATGTGAATGGTCCGCGTTCTGCACTGGCACATATCAATAGCAGTACCGGGCGTTTTGAATGGTCTTTCAAGACGGGGGCCGTGATCGCATCGATTGGCGCAGTGTCCGGCTTCATGACGGGTTTGCTGGGCGTAGGCGGTGGTTTTGTGATCGTTCCCATGCTCAGGCATTACACCAATGCCAGCATGCATGTGGCGGTCGCGACCTCGCTGCTGGTGGTCAGTCTGGTAGGTAGCATGGGGGTGGGATCTGCCTTGCTGAGCGGTGCCAGCCTGCCTCCAGCCTTGTCAGCCTTTTTCGTAATCACTACCGTGGGCGGCATGCTGGCAGCACGACGCATTGCCGTACGCCTGCCTGCACGTCAGGTACAAAAGATTTTCATCGGCTTGCTGGTATGCGTGGCGGCCAGTCTGTTTTATCGTGTGCTGTAGTGAGTGTGTCTGATGAATATACTGGCTAACGAATACTAGCTGGTGCCGGTGCGGCTGCCATTCAGCAAGGCGGCCTGGGATTCAAACTGGCGTGCGACATTGCCACATACCAGGTCACACAAGGCATAAATGGATTCGTCAGCGATATGGTAATACACCGAAGTACCGCGTCCTTCACGCCCAACCAGGCCATGCTTGGCCAGTGTAGACAGATGGCGTGAAACATTGGCCTGTGAGCAGGAACAACGGTCTGCCAGTTCACCGACATTGTGTTCTTTTTCGCGCAGACAGTTAAGGATGCGCAAACGGGTCGGTTCAGCCAGGGCTGAGAAATAATGGGCAATCTGTATCAATGCCTGATCAGATAATCCGTCCATAACAATCAAGATAATAGTGGGAATGTTTCTATCATACCCCGACTGGCCGGGATTGCACATGCTTAATTTACTATTTGCGTAATTGCGCAAATAAGAATATTATCTTTTCAAAGCCGCTATCGGCACCAGCCATACCACCCATGTCATCCCTATTCCATCCCTATTATCCGTACTATAGATATGTACCCATGAATACCATAACGCCGACTCAATTCATGATGAAGCAAGTACTTACTGTGCTTGTTATACATGCTGTTAGCATCATTGCGACCGTCTTTATATTTACATTTACAACGGCGGCTGTGGCTGCGGAACTTGAAGTGACAGAGGTCAGGGCCTCTCGTGATGCAGGCAGTATCAGCGCTGATGGTGTGGTCGAAGCAGTCCGGCAGACCGTCATTGCGGCCCAGGTATCGGGTGCCATTACGACCTTGCCGGTCAAGGCAGGTGACAGCATGAAGGCCGGACAAATGTTGGTGCGTATGGACGGACGTGTCGCCAGTCAGCAAGCCCATGCCAGCCAGGCACAGCTTGAAGCTGCGCGGGCCACACTGCAGGTGGCCAGCAAGGATTTCGAGCGGCAAAAGCAATTGTTTGCCCGTCAATACATCAGCCAGGCCCAGCTTGACCGTGCGGAGGCGCAATTCAACTCTGCCAAGGCCGATGCCAGCGCGCAAATTGCCCAGGCTGGCGCGGCGCAGACGCAATCAGCTTATTACACGCTGCAGGCCCCGTATGCCGGGCGCATTGCTGATGTGTATGTGAGCCAGGGTGATATGGTGACGCCGGGCCGGGCCCTGTTGTCCGTATTTGATCCGGCAGCCTTGCGTGTGACGGCAACACTGCCGCAAGCGCAACTGGCCAGTATCGTGCAAGGACAACCGATCAGGATAGAAATACCGGGTTTGCCGCCAAGCCAGCGCCTCATCAAGGTGGATCATTTCATCGCCCTGCCAGTGACCGACGCCAGCACGCATACCGTGCAATTGCGGCTTGATTTGCCAATTGTGAATGGCCTGGCACCGGGTATGTTTGCGCGCCTGCAATTGCCCGCGCAGATTGTAGGCAGGGACGACAATGCACGTCTGTATATACCAGCCAAAGCAATAATGCGCCGTGCCGAGTTGTATGCGGTGTATGTAGTGAATCAGCAAGGCCGGGCTTTGCTCAGGCAGATCAGGCCTGGGCCCGTTGTTGGCACCGAACAGGAGGTGCTGGCCGGTGTTGCTGCCGGTGAAAAAGTGGCGCTTTATCCCCTCGTTGCCGCGCAGTCGCGCTAAGGGATTGCCATGCCAAAACAACTGGGATGGCCGGGTCGTAGCGCGCAGTTTTTTCAGACCGCACAAATCACACCTTTGCTGGCATTGGTTGCATTTTTGCTTGGCGTCTTTGCCGTCATTGTCACACCACGTGAAGAAGAACCGCAAATCAATGTGACGATGGCGAATGTGTTGATTGCCTTCCCCGGTGCATCAGTCAAGCAGGTGGAGCAGCAAGTGGCGATACCGGCAGAACAGGTGCTGGGACAAATCGCCAATGTCGAACATGTGATGTCGGTATCCCGGCCAGGCATGGCCATCATGACCGTGCAATTTGAAGTTGGCATACCACGCACCGAAGCGCTGGTGCGTCTGTACGATGTGGTGCATAGCCACCGTGACTGGTTTCCGACGAAGCTGGGTGTACTGGAAGCCATCGTCAAACCTAAAGGCATTGATGATGTGCCCGTTGTTGCCTTGACTTTATGGAGCAAGAATCCGCATAGCGGGCCCTATGATCTGGAACGTGTCGCCCACAGCATGGAAGCTGAACTCAAACGTGTAAAAGGCACGCGTGACATCACCACCACGGGCGGCCCTGGCCGCGCCATTAATATAGAACTTGATCCGGTCAGACTGGCTGCCACTGGACTGACTGTCGCAGATCTGCAAAGCAGTTTGCAGGCGGTCAACCTGGGTTTGCCAATCGGTGAATTGACGCAAGCGAATCAAAGCATCGCCATCGACGCTGGACCATTTTTGCATGACGCGCAAGCCGTGTCTGAAGTCGTGGTCGGCGTCAAGGCAGGCAAGCCTGTCTTCATGAATGACGTTGCCAGGGTAGTAGACGGTCCCTTGCCAGACAGTGCCTATGTCTGGCATGGGCAGGTGGGCAAAGATGCTGCAGAATATCCAGCCCTTACCATCGCCATCAGCAAACAGCCCGGCCAGAATGCCGTCGCCGTTGCTGATGCCGTCAAACAGCGCGTTGCAGAGTTACGCAATACCGTCATACCGGAAGGTGTGGAAGTCAGCATCACGCGCAATTATGGTCAGACGGCTGACGACAAGGCCAAAAAACTCATACAGAAATTATTGTTTGCCACTTTGTCTGTAGTGGCACTGGTATTCATTGCATTGGGGCGGCGCGAAGCCGCGATTGTCGGCACGGCGGTTATATTGACCTTGACCGTAACCCTGTTTGCCTCCTGGGCCTGGGGCTTTACGCTGAATCGCGTATCTCTGTTCGCCCTGATTTTTTCCATAGGCATACTGGTCGACGATGCGATTGTCGTCGTCGAAAACATACACCGGCACCAGGCTTTGTTTCCAGACAAGTCGCTGACAGAAATCATACCTGCTGCCGTCGATGAAGTCGGTGGCCCCACCATACTGGCGACACTGACGGTGATTGCCGCATTGCTGCCCATGGCATTCGTCAGTGGTCTGATGGGGCCGTATATGAGTCCCATTCCCATCAATGCCAGCATGGGAATGTTGTTGTCGCTGGCTATCGCCTTCATCGTCACACCCTGGCTGGCACGCATCTGGATGAAGCAGGCTCATGATGGGCAGGAAAGTAAATTGCAGAAAACACTGGGCAGCTTGTTCCAGCGCGCATTTCGCCCCTTCCTTGATGAACACAAGGGCAGGGAAAATGGCTGGAAGCTGACGTTGCTCATCCTTGCGCTGATTGCTATCTCTGTTGTTTTGCCGGTAGTCGGTCTGGTGCAATTGAAGATGCTGCCGTTCGATAACAAGTCAGAATTCCAGGTCGTGGTCGATATGCCGGCCGGTACGCCGGTAGAAAAAACAGCTGCGGTATTGCGCGAGCTTGGCGCATATCTGTCCAGAGTGCCAGAGGTGGCTGATTACCAGGCTTATGCCGGTGTTGCCGCACCGATCAATTTCAATGGCCTGGTGCGCCAGTACTATTTGCGTTCTGGCGGTGAGGCCGGTGACTTGCAGGTCAACCTGGTAGACAAGCATCATCGCAGCGAACAAAGTCATGTCATTGCCAGCCGGCTGCGTCCGGCCTTGCAGGACATCGGCAAGCGTTATGCTGCCAATGTCAAGGTGGTGGAAGTGCCACCCGGCCCGCCGGTGCAAGCAGCTATTGTTGCAGAAATTTATGGCCCCACTGATGAGGGGCGGCAGCAAATCGGCAGGGCCGTGCGTGCGGTATTTGACAAGACAGCCGGTGTGGTCGATGTTGATGACAGCAGTATCGTGAATGCCCCAAGAAAAATCTTGCTGATAGACCAGCGCAAGGCCGCAGCACTGGGTATCAGTCAGTCGGCAATCGTCACGACCTTGCGCGCCGGCCTGCATGGCGATGCGGTCAGTTATCTGCATGATGAAAGCAGATATGCGGCTGCCATCCAGTTGCAGTTGCCAGTGACCGAACAAGGTAATCTGGATAGCCTGTTAAGCCTGAGTGTCAGGTCGGCGCAAGGGAAGCTGGTACCTGTGCGTGAGCTGGTGACTATTTCTGACAGCCTGCGCGAGCAGGCGCTGTTTCACAAAGATGGCCTGGCCGTCAATTACGTCACTGCCGACATGGCAGGTACCTTAGACAGCCCGCTATACGGCATGTTTGCCATGCGAAGCGACATCGCAAAAATCATTACCCCCGATGGTGACAGGCTCAAGGAATTCTTTATCCATACTCCGTCTGATCCGTATCGCGGTTTCAGCCTGAAATGGGATGGTGAATGGAAGATCACCTACGAAACCTTCCGTGACATGGGTGCTGCCTATGCTGTGGGCCTGGTATTGATTTACCTGCTGGTAGTAGCGCAATTCGGTTCCTACCTGACACCGCTGATCATCATGGCACCAATACCTTTGACCATCATCGGCGTCATGCCGGGCCATGCTTTGCTGAGTGCGCAATATACGGCTACCAGCATGATAGGCATGATCGCCCTGGCAGGCATCATCGTCAGAAATTCTATCCTGCTGGTGGATTTCATTCATGTGCAGGTGGCTGCTGGCATGGCATTTAAGGATGCCATAGTCAGTTCGGCCATTACACGCGCCCAGCCGATTGCGCTGACCGGTTTGGCAGCCATGCTGGGGGCCTTCTTCATTCTCGATGACCCCATCTTCAATGGCCTGGCCATCTCTCTGATTTTTGGCATTCTGGTATCCACTCTGCTGACCCTGGTGGTGATACCGCTGCTGTATTACAGCGCCTATAAAAATAACCCTGATTTAAACCATCCTGATTTTCAACAAGGAGCTTCATCATGACTAGCTGGCAAATCGTTCGTATCGTTGCAGGTTGCTTCATCCTCCTGAGCCTGGCGCTGGGCATACCCGATAGCCCACTGTTTGTGAATCAGTGGTGGCTGGGTTTCACGGCATTTGTAGGAATCAATTTACTGCAGAGCGGCATCAGCAAGTGGTGCTTGATGGAAAGTATTTTGCGCAGACTGGGTATACGCTCAGGCAATTGAAGCCTGAGTCAATCAGTCTTAACCCTTGATGGAAAAATGGATGCGCGAATTCGGTGCTGCCAGTTTGTCTTCCAGGCGTCGTCCCGGAACTTTGCGTCTGCCTTGCAATTTACGGGTATTCAGTAAAATTGCCTGCTGTTTTTCGCGACGGTCCGCACGGCGTCTGCCATCGGTCTGACGACGATCCACGTCTGGCCAGGTACTTTCATCGGTCGCACTAGTCGCACCACCACCCGCCTGCGTAGTTGCGGCTGTTTGACGACGTTGCTGTGTAGTGTTTTGCGGCGTTTCTGCTGCCTGCTCAAACAGTCGGAATACTTTTAAAGGAAACATGGCCTAAGTGCTTTGGAATATGACTCTTCACACTTAGAACGGTAAAATTGTGTAAAACTTTAGAACATGCAGCTAAATTGGTTTAATTGTGATTAAACCAATTTTTCCATGGCGAAATTATTTGCGCCTTATACTTTCAGGCGGAAAGGTGTGAAATTGGTATCCTTGTCATAATAATCTTCGTCCTCTATGCGCTTCAAGAAGGCTACCACCTTGTAGGTCACCGGTGTCATCACGACTTCCCAGCCGGTTTTCAAAATATATTGCGCCACCATGACAGTGATTAACTGGCTGTTTGACCAGATGCCGTAAAAGGCAATCACATAAAATAGACTGGAATCGACAAATTCTCCGCATATGGTGGAACCTATGGTACGCATCCATAACCGCTTGCCCTGCATGGCCAGCTTCATCTTCGCCATCACATAACTGTTCACAAAGCTGCCGCACCAGAATGCGGTGATGGAACCGAGGATGATTCTGGGGGTATTGCCAAATACGGCATTCAGGTGCGTCTGGTATTCGGTATTGAACGGGTCTGCTGCCGGTGTCAGTGACAACACAACGATGGACATCACGGCAGCAAACAGCAGTGCTCCAAACCCTGCCCAGATCACGCGCCGGTCGCGGCCATAGCCATATACTTCAGTCAGGACATCGCCAAAAATATAAGATATCGGGAAAAACAATACACCTGCTCCAAAAGTGACAGTACCCAGTATCGGCAGGGTCACCTGGGCCGCCTTGGCCGCACCGATCAGGTTGGAACACAGCAACACCGTGACGAAGGCCGCCATTACAAAATCATAGTATTTATAACTGCCAAGTGGGCGTGTCATAGGGATTGTCCTGATCAAAGCAAGAAGTGAAAATTTGAATAAAGAAGTCGCTGGCTAATATAAAGCAAGACGGGCAATCCTGCCTGCAAGCCTTCAGAATCATCTGGCAAGCCGATCAGGCTTGTCAATCTGCAGCAAAAGATTTGTAAAGGATGTGTTGGAAAATAGCTGGTGATCAATACTTCTGCATCAAGCTGGTGCAATTCAATGCCGAGTTGAACATCAGAGGGTCGACTAAAGTTTCTGCCAGTTGCGATGATCCGGCAAAACCCTGTAGATGCGACTGAAGTTTCAGTTTGCTGCACGCGGCAGCGAAGCGATCAGATCAGCAAAGCGTTGGCCCTGTATCATGATATGACCGCGCAATAAATTTGCGGTCATCTCAGCTTCACCCTGCAGGATGGCTTGCACTACTCCGTCATGTTCATTATAAGAATTGGCGATGCGGTCACGCACGCGCAATTGCAGGCGCCGGTAAGGGCGCAGGCGACGGTGCAGGTTCATGGACTGTGTCGCCAGGAAGTCATTGTGGCTACCCTGATAAATCAGGTAGTGAAAGACTTCATTCTTGTAAAAATATTCATCAGGGTCTTCGGCATCACGCGCATCCTTGCAGGCTTCATGGGCGGTTTTTAAATCGGCCTGTTCCTGTTTTGACATGCGGCGTGCTGCCATGCGTCCGCACATGGCTTCAAATTCGGCCATGACTTCAAACATTTCCACCAGTTGCTGCGGGCTGATGGTCGCTACCTGGGCGCCACGCCTTGGGCGCATTTCTATGATGCCCATGGAAGCCAGTTGTATCAGGGCTTCGCGTATCGGTGTGCGGGATACACCAAAGCGTTCTGCCAGCTCGGTTTCATCGAGATGATGACCAGGCTGGAGTTGTCCTGTTGCTATCAACTCTTCTATTTCTTCTCGCAGGCTGGCGGAACGGTTTTTCATTTTTTTGGTACATCAATATAAATCATGTAGCTAGTATATATTCAAGTTGACTTTGAATGCAAAATATAAGATCTTGTATACAAGAAGATTAAAAAAGCATACACGGAAGAAATTCTGGCAAAATATGCAAGACACAGGGCAAGGGACAGAACTTTGCCAAAACGAGATGTTTCATCCACAAAACCTTAGGAGTCATCATGTCGCAACTGAAGAGAAGAACAGTCTTACAAGCCCTGAGTCTTGCCCCATTGGCTGCAGCATGGTCGCCCTTGACTGCGTGGGCGCAAGCCACGACGCTGAAAATTTCCCACCAATTTCCTGGTGGCACGCTGGAAGAGGGCGATTTTCGTGACCGTCTGTGCCGCATGTTTGCCGCAGAAGTACAAAAGCGCAGCAACGGCAGTCTGAAATTTGAAATCTATCCCGGTTCTTCGCTGATGAAGACCAATGCGCAATTCTCATCCATGCGCAAGGGGGCGTTGGATCTGTCCCTGGTGCCTTTATCTTATGCCGGTGGTGAAGTGCCAGAAGTGAATATCGGCCTTATGCCGGGCCTGGTGCCATCATATGAAGTCGGTGCCGCCTGGAAGAATGCCGAAGTCGGCAAGGAACTCAATAAACTCTTGCTGGACAAGGGCATCGTTGTCGTCAGCTGGATCTGGCAGGCTGGTGGTGTGGCATCACGCACCAAGGCCGTGGTGGACCCGGACGATGTCAAGGGCATGAAGATACGCGGTGGTTCACGCGAAGTCGATCTGGTATTGAAAGCTGCCGGTGCTGCCGTGGTCTCCCTGCCATCGAATGAAATTTATGCTGCCATGCAGACAGGGGCGATGGAAGCTGCCATGACGTCATCGACTTCGCTGATCTCTTTCCGCCTCGAAGAAGTGTCTAAATTCCTGACCAGCGGTCGCGGTCAAAGCTACTGGTATATGTTTGAACCACTGATGATGTCAAAAACGATTTTTGACAAGCTGACAAAAGACCAGCAAAACACCATCATGACCGTGGGCGCCGAGCTGGAAGCCTTTGCCATCAAGGCTGCCAAGCAGGACGATATCGCCGTTGCCACCGTATATGAAAAGAAAGGTGCCAAAGTCGTTGATCTGAATGCCGCCACCGTCAAGAAATGGCAGGCAATTGCCCGCACCACGGCCTGGAAAGATTATGCCGACAAAAATGAAAACTGCGCCAAATTGCTGAAACTGGCGGAGAAATTGTTATGAGTCATGGCTTTGAAATAGCAAGCCCGAAAGGGCCTCCGGTACCAGACCATCCCTTTGTCGCCAGGCTGGCTAAAGGATTGGAATGGATCAATAAAACCATCGTGCGCATATCCATGTTCGCCATGCTGTTGACGGCTTTCATCCTTACCTATTCTGTCGTCACACGCTATCTGTTCAAGATACCGACAGACTGGCAGGATGAAGCCTCGGTCTTCATGCTGATAGGCGTGACTTTCTTTTCTGCGGCTTATGTGCAGTCTTATCGCGGTCATATAGGCATAGAGGTGTTGTCATCGATCTTGCCACCAGCCATCAACCGCTTTCGCCTGTTGCTGGTGGATATCATTAGCGCGGCGTTTTGCCTGTTTTTTTCCTGGAAATCCTGGACGCTATTTCATGAAGCCTGGGTAGATGGACAAACTACCTCGTCAACATTTGCACCACCGTTATGGATACCCTATGCCATGATGGCTGCCGGCGTGACACTGCTGTCGCTGCAAATCGTGGTACAGGTGCTGGCTGCCATTACTGCCAAACGGAGGGCAGCATGAGTCCGCTTACCCTCGGTGTTTTATATGGCATCGTGACCCTGATCGTGATGTTTTCCGGCATGCCCATCGCTTTTGCTCTGGGTGTGGTGGCTACCGGCTTCATGTATTTTTTCATGCCTGCAGCATCGCTCGATACCATTACCCAGAATGTCTATGAAGAAATGGCATCGATCACCCTGCTGTCGATACCACTATTCATTTTAAAAGGCGCTGCCATCGGCAAGTCACCAGCCGGACGTGACCTGTATTCTGCCATCCATGCCTGGCTGCACAAGGTGCCGGGTGGCCTGGGTATTGCCAATGTCTTCGCCTGCGCCATGTTTGCGGCAATGGCTGGCTCTTCCCCTGCGACCTGTTCCGCCATTGGTTCTGCCGGTATCCCTGAAATGCGCAGGCGTGGTTATTCGCCCGGCTTTGCTGCGGGCATCATCGCTGCCGGTGGTACCCTGGGTATCTTGCTGCCACCGTCGATTACCATGATCCTGTATGCAGTTGCTGCAGAACAGTCGCTGGGGCGCTTGTTCCTGGCTGGCATAGGCCCGGGTATTTTGCTGGTGATTCTGTTTTCTGGATACGCCGTATATCGCGCACGCCGTGAATATGCAGTTGCTTATCAGGCTTACCAGCAGGGCGGCGTTAAATCAGCCTATCTGGAAGAAGAGCATTTCACACTCGCGCAAAAAGTCGAAATGCTGCCGCGTGTGCTGCCCTTCGTCATCCTGCTCATCGGTGTCATGGTGGCCTTGTATGGCGGCTATGCCACACCGTCCGAAACAGCAGGTCTGGGTGCCTTGCTGGCGATGGTGCTGATCGCTATCGTCTACGGCGTCTGGCGACCTAAAGATATTTCACCCTTCATCACCTCGACTATCAAAGAATCGACGATGCTCTTGTTTATCATAGGCATGTCGCTGCTGTATTCTTACGTGATGAGTTATCTGCATATCAGCCAGTCGGCAGCGCAGTGGGTGGTTGATCTGCATCTGAGTAAATGGATGCTGCTGACGGTGATCTTGCTGATGGTGGTGGTGTTTGGTTTCTTCCTGCCGCCGGTATCGATTATCCTGATGATGTGCCCCATCATCTTGCCGCCATTGAAAGTGGCAGGGTTTGACCTGATCTGGTTTGGCGTGGTCATGACCATCGTCATGGAGATGGGTTTGATACATCCACCCGTGGGTCTGAATATTTTTGTCATCAAGAATATCGCGCCAGACATACCCTTGAAGGATATCGTCTGGGGTGTCATGCCTTTTCTGTTGTTGATGCTGGTGGCGGTGATTTTATTGTGTGTATTCCCGCATATCGCGACCGCATTTCCTGATGCCTTGATGGGAGCAAAATGATGACCGCAACCGGTCGCTGGAACACCCTGCAAACCAACCGCCAGCAGCGTCTGCAAAGGGCTGCCGACGTACTGGGCAATGATTTGCAGGGCAAACTATTTCCGCAGCAGCGCATAGGCGACTGCCTGCATGCGGTACTGGAAGCAGGCGACCGGGTTTGCCTGGAAGGGAACAACCAGAAACAAGCTGATTTCCTGGCCAGGGCACTGACTAAACTGGATGCGGTACGCATTCACGATTTGCACATGCTGTTGTCCGTGCTGGCCTTGCCTGAACATCTGGATGTGTTCGACAAAGGCATTGCCAGCAAACTGGATTTTTCTTTTTCCGGCCCGCAGGCAGCACGCCTGGCCAAACTGGCTTCTGGCGGGAAATTGAATATCGGTGCCATCCATACTTACCTGGAATTGTATGCGCGCTACTTTGTTGACCTGACTCCGCGTGTGGCCCTGGTGGCAGCACAGTCAGCTGACCGCGCTGGCAATTTATATACCGGCCCCAATACCGAAGACACACCGACGATAGTTGAAGCCACGGCATTCAAATCCGGCATCGTGATTGCCCAGGTTAATGAAATCGTCGATGTCCTGCCTCGTGTTGATATACCCGCTGGCTGGGTGGATTTTGTGGTGCAGGCGCCGACACCGCATTACATAGAACCATTGTTCACCCGCGACCCGGCTTTGATTTCCGAAATACAGGTCCTGATGGCGATGATGGCCATCAAGGGCATCTATGCCGAATATGAAGTGAAACGTCTCAACCACGGCATAGGCTTTGACACAGCTGCCATAGAATTGTTATTGCCTACCTATGCTGCGTCACTGGGCCTGAAAGGCAAGATTGCCACCCACTGGGCATTGAACCCGCACCCGGCACTGATACCCGCGATAGAAGCAGGCTTTGTTGAGTCCGTGCATTCCTTTGGTTCTGAGCTGGGCATGGAAGACTATATCCGCGCCCGACCTGATGTTTTCTTTGTCGGTGCAGACGGTTCCATGCGCAGCAATCGTGCGCTGTCGCAGGCGGCGGGGCATTATGCCTGCGATATGTTCATCGGTTCTACATTGCAAATCGATTTGCAGGGCAATTCATCGACCGCAACGCTGGGTCGTATCGCCGGTTTTGGTGGCGCGCCGAATATGGGTGCTGATGCACGTGGCCGTCGCCATGCCAGCCCGGCGTGGTTAAAAGCTGGCCGTGAAGCAAGGGCGGGCAGCAATCAGATACCGCGCGGGCAAAAACTGGTGGTGCAGATGGTAGAGACTTTCCGTGAGCACATGCAGCCCGCCTTTGTCGAAAAACTCGATGCCTGGCAACTGGCAGAACAAGCCAATATGGCGATACCACCAGTCATGATTTATGGTGATGATGTCACCCATATCCTGACCGAAGAAGGTATCGCCAACCTGCTCTTGTGTCGTAGCGAAGAAGAACGCGAACAGGCCATACGTGGTGTCGCAGGCTACACACCGGTCGGGCTGGCGCGGGACAAACGCATGGTAGAAAACCTGCGTGACCGTGGCATTATCAAACGTGCAGAAGACATGGGCATAGACAAGCGCATGGCCACGCGTGATCTGCTGGCCGCAAAGAATATGAAAGACCTGGTACGCGCATCGGCAGGTTTGTATCAGCCGCCGAAACGTTTCAGGAACTGGTAAGGATCTCATCATGGAAACTTTGGTATACCGCTTTGAGCAAGGGCAGCGCAAACTGGGATTAGGGGCGCCGGCGCAACTGGTCGGCGTGGTCAGCTCGGGCAACCTCGAAGTGCTGGTGCAGTCGCTGGATTTACAATCGGCGTGTGAGATAGAAATCAGCACGGCTGCGGTTGGCTTTGGCGTGATCTGGCAAGCAGTCATGAGCGACTTTAACCAGCGCTGGCAACTGGCCGATTGCCGTATTGCCATCAACGACATGGGCGCAACCCCGGCTGTTGTCAGCCTGCGTATGGATCAGGCGATAGAAGCCTGTCTGGAGCAAAACAAATGAGCAGCTATCTGGAAGCAAGCGCCAGGCAAAGAGTTACCGCCCTGATCAGTGATTTTAAAGAATTTCTGCCACCAGCCAGACAATGGACCAGCCCGCATCTGCCGCAACTGAATGCACCGGTTTCTTTTGATGATGGCGTCATCATCGGTCGCGGCACGCTGGATGGCAAGCAGGTCTATGTCGCGGCACAGGAAGGTGGCTTCATGGGCGGCGCCGTCGGCGAAGTACATGGCGCCAAGCTGGTGGGCCTGATGCGTGCTGCTGTCATCCACAAGCCACAGGCGCTGGTGTTGCTGGCAGAATCGGGTGGTGTGCGCCTGCATGAAGCCAATGCGGGCCTGATTGCCGTGTCTGAAGTCATGCGCGCCTTGCTGGCTGTACGTGCCGCAGGCATACCCGTCATCGTCGTCATTGGTGGCAGCAATGGCTGCTTTGGTGGCATGGGCATTGTTTCACGCTGCGCGAATGTCATCATCATGTCGGAAGAAGCGCGGCTGGCCATGTCTGGCCCCGAAGTTATAGAAACCGCCAACGGCGTAGAAGAATTTGATTCACGTGACCGCGCCCTGGTATGGCGTACCACTGGTGGCAAACACCGCTACCTGTTGGGTGATTGCCAGATGCTGGTGGCAGACGATGATGCTGCATTCAAGGCCGCAGTCGCGCAGGCTATACAGCAATACTCACATACCGAAACCGCACTCAGCCTGACTGAACTGGAAGTAGAACAGCGCACGCTGAGCGAACGTCTGCAAGATTTTGGCGACAAGAAAGAACCTATGGACATCTGGTCTGCCATGGGTGTCAGACAGCCAGAAGATCTGGCCATGCTCGATACACAGGCTTTCCTGCAACTGACAGCCGGGCTCAGGCAAAACAAGCACTACTATGCGGACACGGATGGAGGGCAATAATGGATAGCACACAATTGCTGGGACAATTATTTCCACAAGGCCATCAGGTCACGGTCACGGATGATTTCATCTCTGGTACAGCAGAAATCGATGGACAGGCCATCAGTGTGATCGGCACCAGTGGTCATACACCCATAGGTGTGGAAATTGCATTGGCGCAGGCCAGGGCCGTGCTGGTGACAGTGCGGGATTTTCCGCAAAGGCCGATACTCTTGCTGGTGGACACCCAGGGACAGCGTCTGCGTCATCGTGATGAAATGCTGGGCATTAACAGCTATATGGCACATCTGGGTAAATGCCTGGAACTGGCAAGACAGTCTGGCCACAAGATCATTGCCCTGGTCTATGACCAGGCACTGTCTGGCGGCTTTATCACCAGCGGCATGATGGCCGATGCCTGTTATGCCCTGCCGGAAGCGACCATACGCGTCATGGGCTTGCCCGCCATGGCACGCATTACCAAAGTGGCAGAAGACAGACTGACTGAACTGGCGCAAGATAATCCGGTATTTGCCCCCGGCCCCCAAAATTACGAACGCATGGGTGGTGTGCAGGCAATTTGGAATGGCGATCTTGCAGCCTGCCTGCGCACGGCCCTGACGCAGGCTGATGCACGTGACCAGCGCAGCGAACTGGGCCAGCAACGTGGCGGCCGTCGCATGGCGCAGCAGGTGATCGATGCGATACTGCTACAGGCACAAGAAGGCTAAGGTATGGATGGCAAGGATGGCATTCCGCAATACCAAAGACATGATCTGGTCTGGCTTGATGATGAAGCTTGGGCCGCCGTATTGCAGACAACTGTATTGCAGACTCCCGCAGCACCAGACCTGCTCAGGCAGTGGCAGCAGCAGGAATGGCCAGCCGTGGTGACGCGCCGTCATCCCGACGTGGCAGAAGATGAAGTCTGCATAGGTTTTCCCTTGCCACCTGTGGATGGCAACAAGCCAAGGTTTGCCGCCATCGTCAAGGCAGAACACATTGCAGTCCATCAGTCGGCCCTGTCTTTGCATGGCGTGCTTGCGGTTGCCCCCATCATCTGGCAAGCAGCATTGCAGAACCTGCATCAGCAGGCATTGATGGCGGGTATCAAGTTGCGTGTGTATGGCTCTTTGGCGATGCAGTTTTTGACCGGACAAAATTATCTGAGTGAGACATCCGACATCGACATCCTGTTTCGTCCTTTCCATCAGGCGCAATTGCGTGCCGGTCTGGCACTGCTGCAAGAATTTCAACAACTATTGCCGCTGGATGGGGAAATTGTATTCCCCGGTGAAGCCGCAGTTGCCTGGAAAGAATGGGCCTTGCCCGCCGATACAGAACAGGAATTCAGCCAGCAACGTGTCATCGTCAAAGGCATGCACAGTGTCAGTCTGCGTACCCGGCAGAGTCTGTTTGCGCATTTGCCTGAAGGTGAATTGCCATGCTGACGCAGCTAAAGTCAATTGCTGAATCTGGTTTCCCCTTGCGGCAAAGCGTGGCAAAGTCAGACAGGCAATATCCCTATACGCAGCACATCGCCAGACTGGCAGTACGCAGCCTGTACGCCGAGCTGGTTCTGTATCCCAAACCGGGTCTGGTGTCCCTGCGTGACAATGGCAGTCATCATGACATGGATGCAGCCTGCTTCATGCGCAGTCTGTTTTCGTTGCGCCATTATTTCAAGGCAATTGCCATCGCCGGTGCACAGGGTGCTGATTTTCACGAACTGAAAGCCCTGGGCATAGTGGCAGAGCAGCGCATGTTGCAGGCGACCAGGGGCATCAATACCCATCGCGGTGCCATCTTTGCAGTGGGCATGCTTAGTGCGGCTGCCGGATATTGCCTTGCCCGTGACCAGACCGTGACGGCTGTGACCTTACGGCAAACCATTGTCACGCAATGGGGCAAGGCACTGCGCATGCACAGTGTGCCACCCATGAGCGAGACGCATAGTCATGGACAGCTGGCAGCGAAGCAATATGCAGCCAGCGGTGCCAGGGAAGAAGCGGCGCTGAGTTTCCCTTCCGTATTCGAACTGGCATTGCCGCAATTGCAGCAAAGTCTGGATGAAGGCCGCAGCCTGTATCTGGCACAGCTGGACAGTTTCTTTAGCCTGATGGCACATATTAGCGATACCAATCTGTATCACCGTGGCGGTACCGAGGGGATTGCCTATGCACGTCATGCCGCGCAACAGTTTTTGGATCAGGGGGGCACAGCCCATCCCCAATGGCTGGCCATGGCAGAACACTCGCATCAGCAGTTTATCAAACGCAGGCTGTCACCCGGCGGTGCGGCAGACATGTTGGCCGCAACCTGCTTTGTGCATTATTGTGCAAAGATATTTCCTCTCAGTACCGGTCATGAATAAATTCGCCCTGCTTTGTCCGGGACAGGGGGCACAGTCAGCGCAGATGTTTGCCCTGGCCAGCCAGCATACCGGTGCTGACAGCTTTGTGCAGGATGTATTGAAGCAAACCATTCATCAGCATGCGCTTGCAGACGTGTTGTCATCGACAGCGCTTTTGTTTGAAAACCGCTATGCCCAGCCCTTGCTGGTTGCCGCCACCCTTGCCAACTGGCTGGCACTAAAACAGCACCTGCCCGTGCCCGATCTGGTTGCCGGTTATAGCGTGGGTGAGGTGGCAGCCCATGCCGTCAGTGGGAGCATGGAAGTGCTGGCTGCACTGGAACTGGCTACCGCACGTGCAGCGTTGATGCAGGCTTGTGTGCACGCACCGCAACGCATGTTGGCTGTTTCTGGCATTGCGATTGAGGACATCCGGCATTTCGTTGCCGGTCATGATCTACATATTGCCATTATCACGGCCGACAACAAGGCTATCATCGCCGGCCTGGCAACACATATCAGCGCAGCCATTCCGGACATATTACTTTTGCCTGGGCATGATATTGGCTACACAGAAGTTGCCGTCCACATCGCTTCACATACGCCATTGATGCAGGCGGCAGCAACAGATTTTGCGCAAGTGCTGATGGATACTACGATATGTGATACCGATGTCGGTGTGTTGGCCGGTATCACGGGAGAAACGGTCACTGCACCCGCAGCGATACGCAGCAGTTTGCTGGCCCAGATGACACAGACCATACAGTGGCATGCCTGTATGGATGCCATGGCAGAAAGTGGTATCCGCTTTGCGCTGGAACTGGGGCCAGGCGCGGCCTTGTCCAGAATGCTGCAGTTACGCCATCCACACATTGCCTGTCGTTCAGTGGCAGATTTTCGCAGTCTTGAAGGCGTTATCCAGTGGGTGCAACGCCAGCGGGAGAATTGAATTTGAATCCAAGCCACCTTCCACATCCCAGGAGCCAGCATGAAACGTATTACACTTGCCTCTACCTTTATTCCATTTATTCTCGCCATGACTATCAATACCCTGGCCCAGGCTGCCGAACGTCTGCCTACCATTCCGCCATCGCAATATACGGAAGAACAGAAAAAAGCTGCCGAAGAATTTCTGGCGACGCGCAAGGTTCCTGTATTTGGCCCCTTCGAACCACTGATGTATAGCCCGCAAGTCATGACACAGGCACGTGCCATGGGCGATTATCTGCGTTATCAGTCTGCGCTCGGCACTACCCTCAGCGAACTGGTGATACTGATTACTGCCCGTGAATGGTCACAAGATTATGAGTGGTATGTGCACCATCCCATTGCCCTGAAGGCCGGTATCAAAGCCGAAGTGACAGCCGCCATTGCCGATGGCAGACGCCCGGTGGGCATGACAGAAGATGAAGAAATCGTCTATGATTTTTCTACCGAGCTGCACAAAAATAAACGGGTGTCAGATCGTACCTATGCACGGGCAGAAAAACGTTTTGGCAACAAGGGAATCGTCGATATGACAGGCATCAATGCCTACTACACCTTGCTGGCGATGCAGATGAATGTAGCGCAGTATCAAATGCCCAGAGACGGCAAGAAACTCGTGCGCTTTCCAGAGTGAGATGCGGGATTTTTACTTTTCCCCTTGATGCAAAAGGGGCAGGGGCAGGGGGCAGACAAAAAATATGGGGCCAATGCCCCATATTTTTCACATCTGCTCTATGTGAGCGTAGCTGCTATCAATAACGACGACGCTGCTGACCACCACCTGATGGACCGCGCGTTTCAATATGGCGGAAAGTAATTCTGCCCTTGCTCAAATCATACGGTGACAATTCCAGCGTCACCTTGTCGCCAGCGAGTATGCGGATGTGATGCTGACGCATTTTGCCGGATGTATAAGCGATCAGCTTGTGACCGTTTTCAAGATTCACACGAAAACGTGAATCGGGCAGCACTTCTTCAACTTGACCATTCATTTCCAACAGTTCTTCTTTTGCCATGGGTTTTTCATCTTTATAGTAGGTGAGACAACAGCACACAGACGGCGTCTCAAATGAACAGATGATCGCAATCATCTGCAAGGGAATACGGTGAACTCGCTGGTAATCGGACTATCAGCCCATCAGGCCTGAAAGCCGGTGCATCGAGGTTGAAGTAGGCTGTGCAGCCCATGGCTGTGGCCATCAGGTCATCACAGTGCGTAGATACAAAGGCAGATAGGTACTGCAAAAGGGCGATTGATCATTTTTCGCAGCTTGCTGCCAGCATAGCAAATACGGAAAACCGGCTTTTTTCAGATGCGCGAAATTCAGTTATATCCGGATTATACTCTCTTGCACCAATTTCGCCGCATTTGCTTGCAGATCGTGGATAAAAAGACGAAATTAATATCAATTTAATATTTAAATAAAATTCTACCTCGCTTTTGCGCATCCGCAATGTAGTCGTATTGGTAATTGCAACACGGCGCAGCAGCCAGACTCTTTAGAATGATGCTGGAATATCAAGATTTCGAGAACAATATCCTTTCCTTGAATTTGATATGCCCTGGCGTATAGTAATTTTTTGACCAGTCTTCATCATTGAATTTAAGCCTGAGTGGGGTGGCTTTTTGTGCTGTGCTGAGTGCGGCCCTGAATGCATAGTGGTCCACCAGTCGCACTGCTTCAATCGCAAAGACAGTAGCGACTTCCTGATCGTAAATGGCAATCAGATTGTCGCCGTTTTCCTGTTCGCCACCTTCCGCCAGATTCGATGAACCAAAAAAAACCACTGGCTTGCTGTCATTGAAATCCACCACTACGAATTTATGGTGGATTTTATGCGCCAGGCCTTCCTGCATTTCTTTATTGAACGGTGGTGGCACCAGTTTATTCAAGGCTGCTGACGTGACCAGTACGCCAGGTTTCCCGGGCGAATAGACTTGTACGCCGGAAGTGGATTTTTTATTGTCAGCAGAATTTTTTTCGCCATCTTTACCACCAGGATTATCGGTAACGCCATAGGAGAAGATTTTCCCCTCATCGTGAATTGTCCGCAGTGTGTCCAGCACCGAACTTTGCCCAACCAGTGCCATGACAGCAAACAGCACAGAGCTGTTTGCCGTGTTCATTTCGTTTTGCAGCCTGTCCAGAGAAAACGTATTTTTCTTATGCGGTGCGAAACTGAAAACACTGGATGGCAGACCAGGCTTGTTAATGGCATATTCTTGTTGGGATATCTTGTCCGCCGTAAATTGGGGAGTACTCAATCCGCCATTGAACGCGGCTTCAAAGGATTGCGCATACAGTTGGGCCACATCACTGTCGCTAAAGATCGCAACATGGTTGGCATTAACGTACAGGCCAGTCACCGAAAAATTGGTGGAACCGGTCAGCACACGCGCAGGTTTCCCCTTGATGCGCATGATGAAGACTTTATTGTGCTGGTACCTTGAGAATTTCCCGGTTTTTACGTTTGCCTTTCCGGCCGATTTTTGCAGCAATGCCTCAGCCTGTGGTTCCAGTGCCTTATCCCCCACATGGGTAGCAGAATTATCCATGACGATGCGTACTTTTTTGCCCAGAACTGCCAGCGCACGGACGATATCCGGTTCGTTGAAATCGTACACCATGGCATCCAGCGTGGCATCTTTGTTCAAATAGCATTCGTTCAGGAAATCAATGATTGCTTCCCGCGCATGTGCCCCTAGCCATTGGTATTGATCAACATAGTCGGCAGTGGGGAAATCAATCGCCTTTTGCTTCGGGCTGATCGCCTTCGCTCCAAATTTGTCGGTATAAGCCTGAGACGATAAATACCCTCTTGTGAAAGCCAGTTCAAAATTCTTTTGTTTAAATGGCTGGCACATGGCCTTGATGCTGACCGTATCACCCGTAGTCAGCGCAGCGCTATGCGCGGCTGAAAATAATTTGACGGATACTTCATATTCAAGCTCGCCAAAGGCATCGCTTGCCGGAAAATCTACCCACCAGAACTTCTGGAAAGGGGCATCTTCCGACGAATGCCATTTTCTGTCCTTGGCAGTGGTCTCGTTGGTGTAATCCGATGTAAACGACAGTCTGTTGAGCAGGGGGCTCCAACTGCCACCTTTAAAGCGTCGTCGTATCGAAAAACCAGCCAGGTCCTTCCTCTTGTGTTCATCGACGTTAAAGGCCAACATCACGCATTGGTCACCGCTATAGGCGCGCACGGTAAGAGCCCCGGAACTTGCTGAGGCAGAATGTGCAGAAGTACTCAGATTGCCAGACATGTTGCTTCTCCAGTTAATGAATCACATTGTTTTGAAATGAGCTTCAGTTCCGTCCTGATCCAAACTCTCCAACATCGCACGCTGACACAGCCACGCCCCCAGCCCTTACAAGGTGCGTCTGTGTGTATTTGTTATTATTTTGGTAATTTTGTATCAGCGCTTATGACTGCCTGAAGAAATTCATTCGCAGTGATAGCGCGAGACTTTCCAGCAACAAGACAGGACAATCAAGTTTAAGGCGTTTTAATAATAGTTGCCATTATTTCTTGCTATTTAAAGCACAAATGGAGTTCGGCTGCATTGCTTGAAAGGGATTCCACAGTCGCAGGGCGGGAATCCGGATAGTGGCGTCCACCCTATAGCTGGAAAACTGATCAGGAAGCACCAAGTATTTTTTTGATTTTCGGATACATGGAGCGTGAAACCGGAATGTCGCTTGAAAATGCGGTATCGACTGAATACTTTCCTCCTGCACTGATAGACAGGCGCTTGAAGTGCTGCATATTCACCACATACGAGCGATGTATGCGTACAAAACTCCGGGGTAGAATTCCCAGCATGTTCTCTAAAGATTTCTCATGGAAGTGCTGTTTTCCGTCGCGGCATACAATCTTGCTGTAGTGCCCATCAGCCTGTACAAAATCGATATCTGCAATGACCAGTAATTCTATATTCCCCATTTTTTTAAGCACCAGGCTGGCACTTTGATCATCTGGTGGCCGGCGTTTCTCATAACGTTCAAATGCCAAAAACAGACGTTCCTGGCTAAAGGGTTTAGGTACGAAGTCAATAACACCAAAACCAAATGCGGTCACTGCCTGCTCGGTATGCGCAGAAATAATAATTGTCTGCAAATTGGTCGCGTCCGGCTTGGCAGCCATGTGATTCAATTGCAAAATTTTAAAACCATCATGGCCTGACAAATTCAAATCCAGCAATAACAGATCAAAACGTGTTTTATCCAGCAGGGCCAGGGCATCATCAATATCATCACATTGATGCAATTGATCAAGCTGCTCTCCAAAATAATCCCTTACCTCGCGCAGCAGGCGTTGGGCGATCAAGGGCTCATCTTCAACGATCAGTAATTTCATGGGTTTTCTTCGTCTGTTTCTGAACAGATTCTATGTAGAACTCATCCCTATTGATGAAATCAGTTCCAGATATCAGTGGCAATTGAAATCGTGCATGCCAAAAATCACCAACTTGCTCCGTTACATAGCTGGCGCGACCATCAAAAACTTCTTGTAAACTTTGATGAATATAGTGATTTCCTGTACCTGTACCAGTGTGCGCTCTTGGGCTGACTACAGGCAGTTTCATTACTATGCCCACAGACTCCATGCTGCGATGTATATGCAGCTCAAATAGCGTTTCCTGCCTGTATTTATTGTGTGAAAATGCATTTTCCAATACAGTCAACAAGATGGCTGGCGGGATACTGATCGCCGACGGATCCCCTTTTATCTGCAAGGTGCATTTTTTTTGCAGGCGAGCACTCATGATCTCCAGATAATTCTTACACAGCTCCAGTTCCTGCGTCAAAGCGATCTGCGTGTGACTTGCGTACTCGTTCAACATTCTGAATTCACGGCCCAATGCCTGGATAAATTCTTCCGCCTGTCGTGGCGACTGGTGCAGTAATTCTCCCACCAGGCTCAAGGAATTCATGAGGAAATGCGGTTGCAAACTGCGTCGCAGCAACTGATTTTCCAACTGAGTGGCTAACGCTGCTTTTTGCCTGTCATGGACAAACTGCTGTAGCAGTTGCAGCAAGATGCTGAATAATAAAAAACATACACTCAGGCCAAAACCCGTTTCTGCAAAATGGAAAGCGGGTATCAAAAAAAGCCCCAAAGAACAAATCACGACGACCAGCCCTCTTTTACTGGCGCTTTTCTGACGTTTATACGCAATGATACTGATGGCCAAACTTGCTACAAGGGCGACGCCAAACATCATCTCACTCTTGTGATCAAAATAAGGACTGATGAACGTCATCGTGACAGTCAATAAGGCCAGGATGCCGGTAATCAACATCAGGCGCTGGAACCGGAAGTAAGCCAGAAAATACACAGGCAACAGGACAGAGAACAGGCAGGTCAGTCCGGCCACCAGATACAACCTGATCAAGTGAAATGGATACAGATAGCCAAACAGGCCGCGCCAGGCTTCAACTACCAGTAGGCAACTCGCCACCAGACACAATATTAAAAAAAGTACCCAGTGCGTATGCCGCTGGTAAAACAAAGTCAGACCTGAGAATAACAAGACCACCAGTAATAACGCACCGGCCAATAACAGGGGAAGAATAATCCCCGTGTTACTGGCCACATACAGGCTGTACGGTTCCGTGATCGACAAATCATAGAAAGGATTCTTGATCTGATTGTTGCCGTGATAGCTGGAAAGTTTTAATACCAGGCTGTGCATACCTTGCTGCAATTGCTCAGGCGTCAGGCTGACACTGTATTCTATATACCCAGGTATTTCCTCTTTGGCCGAGACGGCCGGTTTGCCATTGCGCCCCACTTTCACACCATCAAGAAATAACTCGGAAGCTGCCAGCAAGGAAAAAGACAAGACTTGATTTCGCGTTGGCGTCTTAGACATCAAAAATTGCGCTGAAAGGCAGTAATGCTGCATGGGTTTGAGATCATGCAAAGAAAATCCTGCCTGAACAGGCTGCCTGGATTGCTCATTCAGGGATGTCAGGTTCGCTTTACCACATTGAGAAAAATCACCCTGCAGATGCTGAAAGCGCAGACCCATCAAATCTACCTGTGCATGGCAGGGGTCAAGCGCGAAGAGCAAAAGAACAAATAGCAGGCATTTTGTAAAAGTCGAAGTCATGAGGGGATTGTATCCATGTTTTTCGGCTACCAAGTGCAAATCAGGTGGCACAAGTGCAGTTCGTGTGGTTTTTGTTTTTTTCCTGCTGATGCATGACTAAGATGCCGGATCTCTTATGTCTATTGTCTATCGTCTACGTCATCACCATGCGAAAAATATTCCTGTCTTTTCCGTCCTTCATTTTTTTCATACTGATTTTCCCTGCCATGAAAAGCCTGGCAGCGACAGTGCCGGGCGATGCTCATACACAAATCCGGCTGAAAAAATTTGAACAATTCGTCGCTACCCAAATGATGAGAGATAAAATTCCGGGGCTATCGATAGGCTATCTGCAAGGTCAGGTGATGTGGGCCAGGGGCTACGGCTATGCTGATCTCGAAAACAAAATTCCTGCGACTGCAAGCTCCAGCTATCGTCTGGCTTCCGTGACCAAACCCATGACTGCGGCTGCAATCCTGCAATTGGTGGATGACGGAAAAGTGTCGCTTGAAGCCGAGGTACAAAGCTATGTTCCTTATTTTCCGCGAAAGGCCTATCCCGTCACGGTGCGTCAGTTACTTGGTCATCTGGCGGGTATTAATGCTTACGTTAATCCACAATTGGAACAACATTTTAAAGACCACAAAAATACGCGGGAATCAATCGCGGTATTTGAAAATTTTGACCTGATCGCTGAACCGGGCGCGCGGTTTCGCTATACCAGCTACGGCTATAATTTGCTGGGTGCCATCATCGAAGGCGCATCAGGCATGTCATACAGTGATTACATGACAAAAAATATCTGGGGTCCTTCAGGCATGATGGCAACCAGGCTGGATGATCCCTACGACCTTATTCCTGAAAGGGTACGCGGCTACCAGTTGCGCAATCAGCAAATCAAACACGCAGAGTTTATTGATATCAGCAGCCGTTTTTCTGCTGGCGGAACGCGTTCCAATGTCGTCGACATGCTCAAATTTGGTGATGCTATCAACCGTGGACGCATCGTATCCAAAGCCGGGCAGGATATGATGTTTGGCTCCATGGTGACCAATCAAGGAAAATTCACCAATTACAGTGCTGGCTGGCTTACCAATCCTGTCAATGGCAGGTTTTCCATTTCACACGATGGCGTGCAGCCAGAAACATCCACCTATTTATTCTGTTTCCCTTCGCGGCAGTTGACGATTGCGGTCGCTGCCAATCTGCAAAGAGTCGATACCAGCGTCTTTGCCGAACAACTATTTGAAGCCGTCACCGGCGAGACATGGGATACCCCGCTGTATATTCATGATCCGCAGAAACGGGTGCATTACGATGCCATGAAAACGGTGTTCATTGAGGGCAATGCCTATTTTGAACGCACGCAGTATGCCTATTCTGATGAAGTTAAAGACAGCAAAATACTGGGCGAAGCATTCAGCCTCTTCAATCAAAATATGAAGTCCGGAGATTTGACGAGCGATGCAGTAGAGACACAGCTTTTTATCAGCGAGGCACAACATCCGGCTGGGGGATTGCAATTACGTAAAGTCGGTTCTTACATGGCGAAAAAGCTGCATGATAAGCACCACAAATTATCAGCTTATTCCAATACCGGGGCAATTGCTTTCTTTCATGACTACATCGCCTTGTACAAAAAAGACAGCGCTATTGCCGCTGCTTTTCGTTTTGATGAAGCGTTTGAACATCAAGTCGAGCAATTGTATGCAGCGTGGGAAAAAACAAGCCGCATCAAATTCTTCAAGCAAGATTTTGATATACAGAAATATATGAATGGCAGGGGTACAAGCATGGCCGACAGTGCGACGAAACTGGATAAAGCACTGGCAACACTTCGTCAAAATATGAAAAAGGCATATCAAAATGCGGCCGTGTCCCCTGACTACCTCGTAGATTTGAATATCCTGGTACAGGATTTGATCCGTAGTGGCAATTCAGTACATGCACTGAAAATCGGAAAACTGGCACAGGAACTTTACCCCATGTCTGATGCTGCCCTTGCACTTGCAGGTGTGTTGGAAGTTTCAGCAGGAGACAAAGATAAGGGAATCGCCTCACTCAAAACGGCATACAGCCTTAATCCTCAGGGCGAGGCCAGCGCCGCCAATCTCAATAGAGCAGCCTACCGGTTAAGAGAAATAAATGCATCCGAATCTGGATTGAATATTCTGCAAGCTGCGATAGAGTTGCATCCTGGTGATGTCAATTTATACGATAGCCTGGGTGAATTTTATGCCGCACTGACAATGAACAAGAAGGCGGTTCTCGCTTATCAAAAAGCGCTGGATATCAACCCGGATTATCAAAACGCAAAATCTGCCAGGCAAACAATACAAGAATTAACCATGACAAAAAATTGACCGGTAATTTGCTTTTAGTGCCAACTAGTGGACTGTAACAGTCCACTGATATCTGCTCTTGTAGCCTTACTTTGTCAGGAAACAAAAATGCTACCGTGGTATCCGGGTTTTCTAAAATCAGAAATAGTGTTCATGACAAGGATGGTTCATTGTCAGATTTTTTCATCATTTGCCCATCGCACATTGGCTTAGTGCGATATGGACGGGGGATTAAATGCCGCAATCAAGTTGTTTCGGCTTGCAGCACAGCCAATAAAGGGTTTTCATGCATGGCCTTTCCAAGTATCACCGGCGTGGTCAATGGCTGACTGACGCCATTCTTCACTGCCACAATCTCGGCCATGATGGACAAGGCAATTTCCACCGGGGTTTTGCTGGCGATATATAAACCGGCTGGCCCGTGCAGGGCTTGCAAAGCAGGTTCGGCGATATCAAAGTGCGTGCGCAGGCGTTCTCGTCTTTGTTCGCTGTTACGACGTGAGCCGATGGCACCGACGTAAAAAGCCTGTGATTGCAAGGCGTCGATCAGCGCCAGGTCATCCAGCTTTGGGTCATGCGTCAATGCGATGATGGCAGTGCGGCTATCGGGCTGTAGTCGCAGTATCAGATCGTCCGGCATTTCTTCGCTGACCATGACACCCGGCAATTGCCAACTGGCCCTGTATTCTTCACGCGGATCACAGATGATGACTTCAAAACCCAGGCTTAAGGCAAACTGGCACAAGTAACGCGACAGGTCACTGGCACCAATAACAATAATGCGGGCCTGTGGGCCAAGGTAAGTGATCAACCTGTGCTCATCCAGTCGTGGCAAGCCATCAAACTGACCTGCTTGCAGGGCTGCATGGCCGGTCTGCAAATCCAGCGTCCTTTGTATGCTGCGCCGCTGTTCACAAGCCAGCAGCAGTTCATCCAGACGGCTATGTGCAGAAACAGGTTCCAGTACCAGCTCTACCGTACCGCCACAGGGCAGGCCAAAGCGATGTGCCTGGTCGGCAGAGATCCCATAGCGCAACACTACAGGCCGGTCGCCTGCGCAGACTGCCTGTACCCCTTCGTCCCTGACGCGATGGATGAGATCGTCTTCTATGCAACCACCCGATACCGAGCCCACGGTTTCACCCCGTTCATTGATCGCCATCAGCGAACCGGGTGGCCGTGGTGAAGAACCCCAGGTGCGCGCCACCGTGACGAGTATGACCGGCAATCTCTGTACATGCCAGGCCAGTGCAGTACGCAAGACCAGGGTATCGAGATCTTCCATCGTGTTTTTGCTCTAGCTGATATTGAAAGGCAACTGGCGCAAAGACTTGCCAGTCAGCTTGGCGATGGCATTGGCGAATGCCGGTGCCAGAGGTGGCAAGCCAGGTTCACCCATGCCGGTAGGTGGTTCTGCACTGGGTACAACATGCACTTCCATGGCAGGCATGTCGGTGATGCGTGCCACGGTATAGTCACCAAAATTGCTTTGCTCGACGACGCCATCCTTGAGTGTGATAGCTGCACCCGGCAAACACATGCCCAGACCCATCAGCGCCGCGCCCTGCACCTGTGCTTCTATCGTACGCGGGTTGACAGCCAGATTGCAATGCACACCAGCCGTTACCTTTTTAAGTACGGGGCGGCCTTGCTGCATGCTCGCCTCCACCACATAGGCCACCACGGTAGAAAAGGATTCATGCACCGCCACGCCCCAGGCACGTCCTGCCGGCAGGCGCTTTTTGCCGTAGCCGCTTTTATCCACCGCCAGTTGCAGGGCAGCGCGGTGGCGCGGGTGCTTGTCGCCAAACAGGCTCATGCGATACGCCACCGGGTCTTGTTTGGTAGCGCGGGCGATGTCGTCCAGCAGGGTTTCCATGACAAAAGCTGTATGGGTAGAGCCCACGCTGCGCCACCACAGCACCGGCACATTCAGTTTTGGGTGATGCACAGTCAATCGCATGGGGAAAGGGTAGGGGTCACGCATACCTTCAGTGGCAGTGGCGTCTATGCCATTCTTGACCTGGAATTGTTCAAACACTGAACCGGCAGTGATGGACTGGCCGATGATCACATGGTCCCATGCCAATACCTTGCCCTTGTCGTCAAAACCGATGCGGGCGCGGTGCAAATGCATGGGCCGGTAATAGCCGCCGCGCATATCATCTTCACGGCTCCAGATGGTACGCACTGGCACATTCAAACCTGCCGTGCGGGTAGCCTTCGCGATCTCGCAGGCTTCCACCACAAAATCACTGCTGCTGGCAAAGCGACGACCAAAGCCACCCCCTGCCATCTGCACATGCATGGCTACCTGTTCGGGCTTGATACCCAGCGTACGTGCCACGGCTGCTGCATCCAGGCCGGGGCATTGCGAACCGGTATAAATATCTGCAGCATCATCCTTCAGTGCAACGGTGCAGTTCAGCGGTTCCATCGCGGCATGTGCGAGGTAAGGGAAAATGAATTCCGCTTCCAGATGTTTTGGCGCTGTACTAAGTGCCGCGATGTCTGCATCAAAATGGCGTGGGCCCGGCTCATTGGCCAGCTTGCGGTAATCAGCCAGTTGTTGTGTGCTATCGACCTTTTCTACACTGGCGGTATCCCATTCCAGCTTTAATGCATCACGTCCCTGTTTGGCTGCCCAATAGCCATCGGCTACCACGGCCACGCCTTCGGCACCACGGTCTAGCGGCAGGCGGAAAACTGCCTTCACACCTTTGATGGCGCGTGCTGCGCTGTCATCGACAGTTTTCAGTTTCGCGCCAAATACTGGTGGGCGTGCCACCACTGCTGTCAACTGACCGGGCAAGTGCATGTCGATGCCGTAGTCCTGTTTGCCGCTACTTTTGGCGCGGGCATCCAGGCGGCCGGTTGGCTGGCCGATCAGGCGAAAGTCTTTCGGATTTTTGAGCTCGACTTTTTCTGGTACGGGCAATGCCATCGCAGCTTCGGCCAGTTCGCCATAGCCCAGCTTGCGGCCATCGGCGGCAATCACATTACCTACCTGCGTGCGCAGCGTGGCCACATCGACATTCCAGCGCGTTGCCGCCGCAGCCAGCAACATGGCGCGGGCGCGTGCACCCAGTTCACGATATTGCATGAAGCTGTTCTTGACGGAATTGGAACCGCCGGTGATATGGATGCCAAAGAAAGGGTCATGGTAAGCTGCATCACTGCTGCCATGGCGACTGCGTACCAGATTCCAGTCTGCATCCAGTTCTTCTGCCAGTATCATCGGCAAGGCAGTCTGCACACCCTGGCCAAATTCCAGCCGGTTGATGATGACCGTGACCTCACCGTTTGTAGCGATTTGCACGAAAGCAGATGGTTGCTGCGTCGGCTTCAAGGCAGTAACAGACTGGGCCAGTGCAAGGTGGGGAAAGGCTCCCAGAGCTAGCCCGCCTATACCTGCGAACTTGAGAAAGCTGCGGCGGCTGAGAGGGAGAACTTTAGCGGGCTGGTCGCGCTCCAGCATGTGTTGCAAGGCACGCGGCATTTCGCTGTAATCAATATTCGGTAACATGCTGTCTCCTTCAGATAATGGCTTTGGCTGCATCGGCAACGGCGGCGCGGATGCGGGCGTAAGTACCGCAGCGGCAGATATTGCCCGCCATGGCCGAATCAATTTCAGCAGCCGTCGGCTGTTTGCCACGCGGCAGCGATTTTAAAAACGCCGTGGCACTCATGATCTGCCCGCTTTGGCAATAACCACATTGCGCCACGTCATGCTTGATCCAGGCGGCGCTGACAACATTCCCGATCTTGTCATTGCCACCGGTCGCTGCTTCTATCGTGGTGAGTTTCTTGCCCTGCACCGCAGAAGCAGGCGTGATGCAGGAACGTATCGCTTGCCCATCCAGATGCACGGTGCAGGCGCCGCACAAGGCAGCGCCGCAACCAAACTTGGTGCCGGTCAGTTGCAACGCATCGCGCAGCATCCACAGTACGGGTGTGTCGGGTGTGACATCAACGCTGGTATTCTTGCCGTTAATCGTCGTATTGATCATATAAATCTCCAGAATGGGAATGATGTGCGCTTGCTGATGTTGGATTGTTGATGTTGTATTGATCATGCAAATTGATCAGATCACCTGTGCCAGATGCGTGCGCAGCCTTGCCATATCATTCTCAATATCTGGCTGCTTCATCACGTCATGGCAAGAAAAAGAGGGCAAGACATCAAAGCCGCAAAATTTGTAATTGGCCGTATTGGCAATGAAGACATCGTCAACGGTCCTGCCTTCAAATAAAGATTGCGCGGTGTCGCCAAAGGCTTCTTGCGGTGCATTCCAGGTCAGCGACAACATATACTTCTTGCCCTGCATCTTGCCGCCGCTGCCATATTGCCTGCTGGGGTCTTCACGGGTGCGGCCATCGCCATCCAGAAAACTTTGCTGCATCATGCCCGCCGTGAAGACTTCATCCACATACTTTTTATATATCCATGGCATGCCAAACCAGTACACTGGTGACTGCAAAATGATCAGGTCGGCCCACAGATGACTTTGTACTTCGGCGTTGATGTCATAGCCTTGCTCAATCCGGGTTTGCCTGACCTGGTAATCGCGGTTTTCCAGTTCTGTCTGGATGATGCCGGCCACGCTCTGGTTCAGCTTGCCGGTAGAAATACCTTCATAAAACTGGTGTGCGTTGATGATCAGTGCGTGCTTCATTGATAAATCCTGTTGATATGCCGGAATACTTTTATTGACGGCTATTGTGTGCCCACAGCCATAAAAGACGTTTGCCTGATTCGATGCATTTCTTGCCCGATTTGATGAATCATTGGCAGAAATGGAAAACACCGCATTGAAAATGGTAGGCTATGCCTATTCAAGAATTTTCTGGCGCTGCCATGCAATCCGGACATCCAACACCATCTGCGAATAGCTACACGCTGGCTGAACTGGTCGGCAATATTGCCCAAACCGACGGCGACTACTCCACTCATATTCCTGGCCTGATGATATACAGACGTAGCAGGGTGACCGACCCCATGCCCTGCATCTATGGTCTGGGCCTGGGCGTGACCGTGCAGGGCGGCAAGCGCGTCATGCTGGGGGAAGAGATATTTGACTATGCACCCGGGCAATCATTGGTGACTTCGCTGGACCTGCCCGTGGTGTCTTACGTCACGCGCGCCAGCAGTGCGCAGCCATTTTTGGGAATGGGCCTGGCACTGGACGCCCGCGTCATTACCCAATGCGCAGCCGAGATGAATTTTTCAACACCGCTGAAAGCATCGACTTCACTGGCGATGTCGGTCGTGACGCTGGACGAGGGGCTGCTGGATGCCATTACCCGCCTGGTGCGCCTGCAGGACGAACCACAACTGATACCACTGGTAGCACCATTGATACAGCAAGAAATCATCGTGCGCCTGCTCAATGGTGAACACGGCCCGGCATTGCGCCAGTTGATGACGGCTGGCTCACCTGGCCAGCAAATCGCCAAGCTCATCGCCTGGCTGAAACAGCACTACACCGAAGATATTGCCATGGACGATCTGGCAGACAAAGCCCACATGAGCCCATCTACCTTCCGTCAGCATTTTCGTGCAGTCGCAGGCATGAGCCCCTTGCAATACCTGAAACACTTGCGGCTGCAAGATGCACGGCAACTGATGCTCAATGAAGACATCGACGCCAGCAGCGCCGCTTTGCGGGTAGGCTATGAAAGCGCATCCCAGTTCAGCCGTGAATACACCAGACTGTTTGGCGCACCACCGCTGCGGGATATCAAGCGGGTGAGGCTGGCGACGTAAATGCCCGTGAACAGCGGGTGACATTTGTTGGTGAGTGAATAACGAAATGAGTTCCAGTGGTTTGATACTGCAAGCAGTACACCATTCATGAGCCCAGTTCATAAGCCCATGCTGGGCTAGCCATCTAATCAGCGCAACACAGACAAGGTACAGTGAGTGTCATCACACATGCAAGCAAACCGGCTTGCATTGATGTTGCTTCTCACTCAAAGGGAAATTATATGCAAAAGCGCAAACTTGGAAATACCGGCCTGGAGGTTTCAGCAATCGGCTTTGGCTGCATGGGGCTCAGCTATGCTTATGGCCCAGCCATCGACAGGCAAGAGGCGATTGCACTGATACGTGCTGCCGCCGAACGCGGCGTTACCCTATTCGACACTGCCGAAGTCTATGGCCCGTTCATCAACGAAGAAGTCGTCGGCGAGGCATTGGCTCCGATACGCGATCAGGTAGTGATCGCGACCAAATTCGGCTTTAAAAATGGCGATGCAAAAGCCGGTTTTGACAGCAGGCCAGCACATATCAGGGAAGTCGCCGAAGCTGCCCTCAAACGACTCAGGACAGATTGCATCGATTTATTCTACCAACACCGGGTTGATCCGGATGTCCCTATTGAAGACGTGGCCGGCGCTGTGAAGCGACTGATCGAAGAAGGTAAAGTGAAGCACTTCGGTTTGTCTGAAGCTGGTGCACAAACGATACGTCGCGCCCATGCCGTGCAACCTGTTGCTGCACTTCAAAGTGAATATTCCCTGTGGTGGCGTGAGCCTGAGCAAGAGATACTGCCAACGCTGGAAGAGCTGGGAATCGGCTTTGTTCCATTCAGTCCTTTGGGAAGAGGTTTTTTGACCGGTGCCATTGACGACAGCACCAGCTTTGACAGCACAGATTTCAGAAACACTCTGCCCCGTTTCGCGCCAGAGGCACGCAAGGCCAATCAGGCTTTGGTCGAACTGATCAGGAAAATCGCCGACCACAAGCAGGCAACACCGGCACAGATAGCAATCGCCTGGCTGCTGGCACGCAAGCCCTGGATCGTTCCTATCCCTGGCACCACCAAGCAGCACCGCCTTGTCGAAAACATCGGCGGCACGGATGTCGTTTTGACTGCCGACGATCTGCAAGATATCCAGAACGTTGTTGCCAGTTTCACGGTGCAGGGTGGTCGCTATTCGGAAAGCAACCAGAAAATGGTTAATCGCTGACAGACAATAAGATGGGGGCGTCTTGGGGATCTGTTGTCAATCAAGGTATCTCTCAATTTGATTGTAGTTTTAACAGACCCCGGCATGTCAGCAATCAGGATGCCTGCTTTTTTGTGGACTGGCCATGCGCATAGAACTATTTGACCGTTTGCAAGTCGAATTGTTATTAGCGCTGGCATGTCATTTAACAAGTGCCAGCTTGAAGTACTATCTGTGTATGTGCTGTATATGCGCAGATTTACTTTCTCCCAGAGATATTTTCCGCTCGAAAGCACATGTAAATGACAAGACTGATCGCATCACTCTTCCTGGCCGGCAGTTTGGCCGGGACGGTAACAGATAGTTTTTCTGCAAATCTCAGTGATACTACCGTGTCTAACCCGTCCCCGGCCACAGACATCAGGCAGCAAATTGACCGTTATGTGAAAAGCGAAATGCAAGAGCGACGCATACCGGGCATGCAATTGGCCGTAGTCAAGGGCGGCAAGATTGTTCTGTTGCAGTCATATGGGCTGGCGGAGATTCCCAACGCGGTTGCAGTCAATGATCAGAATGTGTTTTCCATCAATTCTGCAACCAAGTCGTTTACTGGCGTAGCCATCATGCAATTGGTGGAAGACGGCAAACTGGATCTGTCGGCACCGGTGTCGCGTTATCTGGATGGTTTGCCGGTCGCCTGGCAGACGGTAACTGTCAGGCAGTTGCTTACGCATACATCAGGTATTCCTGACATCATCAGCAGCAAAATACCATCGCTGGCGACGCCGCAAGAAGTCGACGCTGCCTGGGCAGCGATTCAAACCTGGCCTATGGAATTCAAGACGGGTGAGCGCTATCGCTACAACCAGACCAATTATATTTTGCTGGGCAAGATGATTGACCGGTTGAGTGGCATGCCGTTTATCGATTTTTTCCAGCAGCGCCAGTTTGCCGTGGCCGGTATGCGTAGCGTTGGCTTTGGTGATTCACGCGATGTCATTCCACGCAAGGCGGTATCGTACCGATATGAAGGACAGAGTACCAACCTGAAGCATGTCGTTGAGGTTTTTCCTCCTTTCTTGCGCACTGGTGCGGGCATGAACAGCAGTGCTGAAGATATTGCCAACTGGCTCATCGCGCTGCAACAGGGCAAACTGATTTCTGCCGCAGGTTTAAAACAACTCTGGACGCCCGGTACTTTCAATAACGGTAAACCGACTGTGTGGGCGCTTGGCTGGCCAGTGGTGCGCCAGGGTGACTATGCTGCCGTTGCCGGTATGGGCGGGGCGCGTTCGGCGTTTTATGTGTATCCCGATCATGATCTTGCCATTGTCACGCTGACCAATCTGGCAGGTGCCGAACCGCAGGCGATGATCGATGATATCGCCGGCTTCTATTTGCCGGGATTAAGAAAAGCGCACGGCGGCACTTACGCAGTACATCTTTTGCGTGAACAGATTGCACAGAGTGGTTACGATGGACTGACGGACAAATTGAAAAAAATCAAAACCGACCAGGGTTTGCCCGATCCATCAGAAGATGAATTCAATTCCTGGGGATATCGTTTGCTTGGCAAGAAGCTGGCCGATCAGGCCGTAGCGGTATTTGGCCTGGGGATACAGGTTTATCCCAACAGCGCCAACCTCCATGACAGCCTGGCAGAGGTATACGAGTTCAAGGCCGATACCGCATCAGCCGTAAAACATTATCGCTTGTCACTGGCGCTTGATTCACAGAACAGGCATGCGTCAGAGCGCCTGCAGGCGTTGAGTGCCAGGTAATGAATGCTGCTGCCACAGTCAGCCGGACGGCGATACACTTTCTATCATCAGGGATGGCACTGCTGCGCCCAGTTGACGGACTATTGATGAATAAGTACAGTTGATACGTGCAGTTGCGTGTGTGGTTTATGACAGGCAAGAATATCAAATTGACGGGTAAACAATGAATCCAGATCATGCTTTGGACGGTTTTCGCCTCGTGGGTACAGGTACGACATTTCAGTCGACAGACATATGCGACATGATCGCCGAATCCCAGTTGTTTGCCGACCTGGAATGGAAAGACATCCAGGCCCTGGCAAGTTACGTGCAATGCTATGAAGTGTCATCTGGCACCGTCGTCTTCAAGGAAGGCGATTCTGGCACCTACATGTTCTTGCTGGTGAAAGGCGAGGTCGAAATACTCAAGTCCGACCAGGACAGTGTCTTGCACAGCATCGTCCGGATAAGTAACGGCAAGACCGTGGGTGAGATGTCCATCATCGATGGCGAAAAACGTTCTGCCACCTGCGTCGCCTCACAAACCAGCATCTTGTTGCTGCTGACCAAAGACAACTACGCACGCATCATCAAGGAAAAACCATTACTGGCAGTCCACATCCTGGCGAAACTGGCAAAGCTGATGAGCCAGCGCCTGCGCAGCGTCAGTGGGCAACTGGTTGAGTATTTGTGAGCACGATAGTAAATAGCCGCACGTAGGGTGCGCTGCGCGCACCGTTTTTGATACATGCATTTTCGTGATCAAATGCCCGTTTGTGCGATTAGAGCGTTAACGCACGTAGTACCTGTAGGGTGCGCTGAGCGCACCATAGCAGTAAAGCCAGGCAAGTCCGGTGCGCTCAGCGCACCCTACTAAAAATTAGCAATTGCCGCATTACTCCCGGTTAATCCGCTTCAACCTTTGCCCGAATACCGCCCAGATACAGTCTTCGCCATCGACATTACCGCAGATGACCCAGCCTGTGCCGGTCTTTTGTACCGTGGTTACGCATTCGAGTTCCGCGCCAAGTTTTTTGGCCCAGTTTTCGGCGGCGCTTCTGCCTTTGAAAAGTTCATTGCCTTCAAAAATCACGGTGCTGTCAAAGACGGGGGCGGCGAATACGGTGTTCATGCGGGTTCCTGATGGTGATAAGCAATGCGGTGTGCAAGTGGGCATTGTAACGCAGCGTGTTATTCGCCTCGACAATGCTGGCGAAGTTACTGGAACTCATTCCTATTGATGAAATGAGTTCTAAAAAAAGTCCTTCAACATAGCGATAGGCAGTATCGTGGATCAGGGCATATTCACTTATCTGTCCACCTATACCTGAATCCTATACTTTACGCTTGAAGTTTGAGAGAATTTGCTCGTCATTTTGACATATCAGCGCATACAGGCATGCTTGCTCTGCTTTTCTCTGCAATCAACCTGAAGTAACTGGTGTTCATTGATACCGACAATTCTTTCATACCCATTCATCAGAGGCATCTTATATGGCAACGGCTAGCGATATCCAAAATCTCTACATCGCTTATTTCAATCGTCCGGCAGACGTTGCGGGCCTGGCATACTGGCAAACATCCTCATTGTCCCTTGTGCAGATTGCGCAAAGTTTTTCACAGCAAGCAGAATATGCCAGCGTCTTCTCCAGCTCGACGACAAGGCAAATAGTCAATAGCCTGTATATCAACATGTTCAACCATAGTGCAGATGCTGCTGGCCTGAACTACTGGGAAAGCCAGATCTATAGCGGTGCAGTCAGTTTTGGCGGAGCAGCGATCGCCATCCTGAACGGTGCACTGGGCTCTGACCAGATCGCGATACAGGCCAAAAATACGACTGCGGCAGCGTTTACAAGCGCCATGGTCAATAATGCACAAGCCCAGGCTGCATACAATTCCACCAATGGATCGTTTGGATTTGCCAAGACATGGCTGGCAGGTGTGGTCGATGCGTCGACCAGCGTTGCCGCGACCGGGGCACTGGCCACAACCACCAATAATTATAAAACCACGGGTGGTGACACCGTAGTCCTGGGCGCTGGCACGCAGACATTAAATTTCTACAACACCAGTGGCAATGAAGTCGCAGTAATAGGCGGTACCAGTCAAACAGTGAACCAGGTAGCAAAAACACCCGGTACGCTGACCGTGAATACGAGCAATAACAATACCGTTGGTCTTGCCGTCAACGGAACAAATGCAATGGGCGGCACCAATATTACATTGACCGATGCAGGCAAATCCAGTTTGTCTGCTGCTGCCCTGAACGGTGTTGGCACCGTCAACCTGTTTGCCGGTAATGGCGAAGTGCTGATGCTTAGCCCAAGCGCAACTTTGACAGTCAACCAGGCGACAGCCGCCGCAACACTGAACGTCAATACTGCACAAAACGTGACAGTGAATCAGGCTTCGACTTCAGACATTATTCTTGGTGGCGTTGCTAACTACACCGTTACCGGCGGTACTACTGGTGCCATTACTGCCAATGGTACGGGTGGTTCTTTGAAGGTCATTGATACTGCCAACAACCACACGATTACCAGTTCGGTAGCCACCACGATTGATGCCAGTGTTGGCGCCGGTACTGCGGGTTACCATGCCGATACGCTGGCAGGCAGCGGTAACTTTACCGTTATTGGCGCCGGGTTCCAGAATATTAATGTGATCGACGGCGGTTTGGCAGGCAGCTTGAATGTGGTGACGGCAGGCACCAATATGGTCGGATATTTTGAAGGCACTGGCGGTAACGCAGCAGTAAGTTTCACGCTAGGTGGTACAGGCATGGTCAGTATTTATACAAATACCAGCCATATCACAACCGTCAACGGGGTCAGTGGCGTCAACAATTTTGTTTCTATCGGGGGTACTGGCACCATCACTTATAACGCAGCGCCCACCGGTAATAGTTTGCTCTTTGCCGGCGGATCAAACATTACCAGCATTAACCTGTCTGCCACCGGCAACGGTCTGGACGATATCCACCTCAATTCAGGTGGCGGCGTCAATCTGGGATCGGTCACAACCGGGCTGACCACCATAACCAACTTCAAAGCCTCGGGTGCCGATAAAATACACTGGGGTGCTTCAGCGACTTCTTTGAGCACGATGACTATCGCCTCATCCGACCTTGCCAGTCTGGCCGCCAATATCCAGGCGAATGTAGGCAGTTTGACGGCCAACGACGGCAAAGCATTCATCATCACCGTCGCCAATGGCGCAGCCGCTGGTACCTATCTGTACCAACACGCCAACGCCTCAAGCTCAGTAGCTGTGAATGATCTGATCGTCAAACTGGTGGGCGCCGGTACGATAGTCGCCAGCGATTTGATGGGGGGGTATTAACGCGAGTTTGCTGCGGTATCGCCAGCGTTCTGATTTATTTGGGGAATTAGTCATCCCGGGCATTAGTTTGTTGTTGGCAGGTAGCTATAAAACCGCCTGCCAACTTCTGCTAATCGCTAATTGAGGTTTTATTGGCACTTAGGCAAATAAACAAAATTGGCACACTCTTCAAATCGCGTCGCGGCAGCGAGAGCTATTTCTGTGGGATGACATGCCCGAGGATGTGATGGAAGTGATAATGCGTTTTGCCTCGAAAATTGCAGCAGGACAAGTTTCTTTGTGTCACATGCGGGAATTGATAAAATTTGTGATATCTTACAGAAGCTCAACTATCCCCCTCATTCACTGGTTCTCCACGAAGAAACTGACAGTACAGAGTCTCTATTCAGGATGAGAGGCGGTTTTTACCGCTATGGGATGAGGTTCCTACAAAGATCCTCATAACATCGATTTGCTTTGCGCTGGAGCGAAGTCGCAAAGCAAGATTCCGGGTCGGTTATCCGACCCCAGCTTATCAAAAAGTACTCATGGCAACGCTATATCCGTCCAGTGATGGCTAACGCGAAGAGAACAATTGAAATGGTGCAATAAGTTAATTGAAAGGTGATTCAAATGACTAAGCTAACTGATCCCCCCCTGAAAAATACGCTGATCGAGTATTTGAATAGCATAGATTCAAATGCCAATATGCTGGAATTTCATAAAACCGACCCTGTTGTTGCAATGACTAATTTTGGCTTGAGCAACGTAGAGCAGGCCGCATTATTGTCTGGTAACAGAGTTGTTGTTGCCACTGTCGTTGGAATTTCGACTGATGCCGGGATTGCGCTTGATTCCATCGAGATCTTCCCGAACCCGAATCCTGTATAGATACTAGCGCTACAAAAAGCGTGGCGTTATTAAAGTCACGGGCGGCTAGCCAGGCAATTGCACGCGCTTCATCACAGCGACGGCTACGCTCGCAGATGATGCGCTAGGGTATAGCCTGTCACCTGCGCAGTTGCCTCCGGCAATGATTGCTGCTGGCATCTGCTTATGACTGCGACGTGCCAGTGCCGGGGGATGTAATCATCACACTCCCCACAGACGCCTTGCTTCTTCCGCAATCTCATCCGGAAACTCTTCCTGAAAAAATAGCTTCCCTTCTGGTACCACACGTATGCCGCGTGACTGTGGAAATAAGCGGTCAAGGTAATCTGCATCAGTCAGCGAAAACAGCGTGTCGCTGCCACCCCATACGATCTTGACGGGGATGCGGCTGCGCTTGAGTTCTGCTTCCACACCCGCCAATGGGTTGGGTTCCAGCGCCAGGTGAAAAGCATGGTATTGCTGGCGACGTAGCGGCGAGCTGACCAGCGGCGTGACGTAATAAGCGATGTTGGCGTCGCTAAACACGGCCGGGTTGTGGAACACCGCAGCACCAAAGCTGGCGCGTGCCTGCTTGCCGTCGATTAACCATCTGGCGGTTTCGTCGGCCAGGGTACCGGCGCGTGCCATATTGATGGCTGGCAGCACACCTGCCGGCGGGCTGTCTGGTTCCACGTCGCAGTTTGTCAGCAACATGCTGCGCACGCGTTGTGGATGGTGCACGGCAAATAGTTGTGCCACTGCACCACCACTGTCGCTGGCCACGATATCAACTGCGCCGACCTGCAGGTGATCCAGCAAACTGATCAACATCCCCAACTGGGCATCGGCTGCCAGCAATTGTTGCGCGGGTACCTGTGTATAACCCAGCCCCATGAAGTCAGGCGCGATACAGCGGCGGTAAGGCGACAGCCTGTCTATCGCGCCACGCCACTGGAATCCATTCAGCGGTGCACCGTGCAAGAACAACGCAGCATCACCCTGGCCGCGTTCTACATAAGCGATTTTGCCAAAGGGCAAATTGGCAAAGCGGCGCATTGCAGCAAATGCGGCAGCGTCCGTCGTCTGCTGCAGTTTGCTCTGTTCAGCCGCTCTGGCCAACGCCGGTATTGCCAATGCCGTCGCAACACCGCTGGCGATGAGCGCAGGGGTAATTTGCAAAAAAAGCCGTCTTTTCATTTCAGTCTCCTGATGGGGTTTGTTAGTGGCCTGTAACAGTGAAGACGATGCTAGCAACATTACTTTGTCACGGCGCGCACAAACAGCCGAACCTGAGCACAGACGGATGATTTGCGCTACATTAGTGTTTCTAAAGTGGCCCGGCGTTATTGAGCGAATCAGTGACTCTGAGCATCTAGTCAGGACACTTAGGTATGCATACTTAGAGGGCGCGATGACCAGACCTGCATGCTATCCCCACCCACCGCCAGCACTGCTCAACAGCGCCGGCAGCCATGATCTGCCGCTGCTCGATGTGCTGACTTCACCAGTACCAGTTGGCCTGTTCAATTCCCCTGTCGATGCCCGCCATGTACTCTGCCTGCATCTGGGGGACCCTGTGCCCGTGTCTTATGGCGCTGGCCGGTATGAACGCCAGGGCGTGCGCCTGCACGGCCAGTTCTGTGTCGTGCCTGGTGGTTCCAGCACACGCTGGACACTGACCCGGCCCGCCACATCCTTGCTGCTGCGCCTGTCGCCGCAAATAGTCAACGACACCGCCGAAGCCATGAACCTGGGCAGGCAAAATACCCTGCTGGCGCCAGCCATACACATACGTGACCCACAGATAGAGCGCATAGGCTGGATGATGCAGGCCGAAGACCACGACGCCTATCCAGGCGGCCGTATTTTTGCCGACAGCCTGGCCGTCGCACTGGCTGCCCGCCTGTTTGCCGTGCAGTCACGCAAGCCATCAACCGACCCGGTAGCTGGCCGCAGCTTGCCAGCCTGGCGGCTGCGCCATGTCATCGATTATGTAGAGGCACATCTGGATAGCGACCTCAGCCTCACCGAACTCGCCGTGGTGGCTGGCTTCAGCCTGTCACACTTCAAGTCACTGTTCCGGCAGGCTACAGGCATGCCCGTACACCGCTACGTCATGGAACGCAGCCTGCACCGCGCACGCCAGCTCATGGCGGAAGGCAAACAAAGCATGACAGACATCGCCATGGAAACAGGCTTCACCCACCCCAGCCACCTTACCCGCAGCATGCGGCGCGTGTTGGGTTTGAGTCCGGCGGAAATTCGGGGTGATTATTTATCGTAATTTGATGCAGGCAGATATGAGTATCTTGCAGATGGGGGCAAGCATGAATGCTGGGTGCCCATACTTTTCGCTTATAAATTTAGAGAGTGATTCGGTTTGCTGGCCCGTCAGCGTAGAAATGTATATTGACGTTTTCACGCACGAATAAGTCACAATTAAAGGATCGAATTGGGTGTGTATATTTTTAAACTAAGATTGTACCGTTGCTGTGATAGGGTACCAATCTAGAGCGTGAAACGGATTTCCGGCCATCATTTTTTCTGCAAAGGTCGGTGGTGCAGATTTCAGGTCCATTGGAATCAACGAGCGATTGACCAACTTAAGAAAATTTTGAAAATGTTGATCAGGATCACTTGGATCAATTGCGTGGTCCGCAATTACCATGAGAACAGCTGAGAAAATGTCCATTTGAGCGGTTGGGATTCTAAGTGTTCTGATTTCGTTATACTGCTCTGGATACTCTGGTAGCGCGAATTCTTTTTTCCAGGAAAAGAACCTCTCCCCCGCCTTAAGTTTTGGTTGTGCATGAAATATGGGATGGTTGAATTGCTTTTCGTTGTCGTGAAAATCGAAATGAAAACCACACATTGGGGTCAAGTTTTTCGTTGGATTGTTCATATCTTTCATACGGCAAAAACTTATTTCAGTGTTGTACTTTAGTAAAACTGGTTTTTTTTCAGCCATACCTCCTAGAAGTTTCCCGACAACAAAAATATTTTCAGTTTTTTTGGCTGACTTTGGCATCTGCCGCATACCTACGAAGCTAGCCATTAGATGATATTCATCGTTTTCTTTTGCTTCGTATATTGATATTCCAGAAAAGTCGACTTCAGGACAAACTTTTTTTAGAAGCCCTTTAGTGCTAGAATTGAACTCGTTTAGTAGACGTTCCAAAGATGAAGTGAATGCTCGAGACATTTAGATCCCCATCATTGGCGCAACTGAATCATATAATTCCGTGTCAATACGACTAAGGTCCGCACCCTCGGGTATCCAACTCAGCCTACCAACGGAGGCTGCTAGCGAAATTGGCTCTCTGCGAACCAGGCAATAGAAGCCCGCAGGCGAATTTTTAGTAACGCAGCAAATTGAAGGATTCGCTTGAATACTTTTCTTACTCAGATACTCGACGCCGTCTTCACAATCTGCATCTACGAGAAGTTGGTCTAATTCTGTACGCCACCAATAGCCTGCTGTTCCGCTAAATGGTCCAATGTATTTTGCAGTAGAAAAATGATTGCTATGATTCGTAAAATCGACCTGACTTAGATTTACGTATGAGGCAGATGCGACTTCGTTGAGGAGGACACCAGGAAAAGGCAACACATAATTGTGTAGCCAACAGCCCAATACAAATGGCATGCGTTTTTCCATTTGCAAGTATGCTTCTTTTTGATTATTTGCATCAAGATGATCTATGACATCACTAGCTAACGTAGGGCCGGTTGCGTAGCGAGAAAAAAATGTAACCATTCCTGGTCGTTCGAGGACTGAGGATACAATTGAAGCTGGGCCTGCTTTTTTTATCTCGTCAGAAACACTGTTAAATGCTGTTAGCAATGTTTCAAAACCATCCGCAACGGCTAATATTTTCGCTGCTGCGGTGTCAATATTGGAGATATCAATTGAAATTGCAAATGATCGAGTTTGACTATAAATACCTCGGAGTTCCTGGGCTGATGTTGATGTACCAGGTTTTCGATGATACGTGCATATAGGGATAGAAGATTGCTTACATGCTTCTGTCAAAGTGCTTTCAGAAACCCGTACTTCATTGAATGCAGATAGATCATGATCGGCGACAATCATTGCCAAGTTTGTCTCAGCTAGTATAACTCTCCGCCAAACATCTTCATCCGCGTTTGAGACAAGTTTCTGCGCGTCAAATTGAGATTGCCATTTTCCCTGAACTTTTTCTTTTTCCCAAATTTCGATCTCATATTTATTAGTGCTTAGATGTGTTAATGCATTTTGTAATTGCAGTTGCAAACTTGGGTTGTCGTCAATTATGATTATTTTTTTCATTTTTGTTCCAATGGTAGTTCTACACGAAAACAGGTACTGAAACCAACTGGCGGCTCAGTTAGAAAAATGCGTCCTTTCCTGGCTTCGACCACTTTTTTTACTAGAGGTAAGCCCAATCCCATACCTGAGCCGAGAGGATTGTTTTCTGAAGATGTTGTTGTGTACAATGGGTCCCAAATGCGGTTTTCGACGTCGGGAGAAATTCCTGGGCCGTTATCCAGTATCTGCAGTATGTGTTTCCCCTTCTCATTCCAAGCTTGAATACAAATCAATTTTTCTGCTTGTGGTTGCACGAGCAGGACCTTTAACGCATTTGTAAAAAGGTTGTGGACAATTCCTTGATACATCGCGACCGGGATAAGAGGTGCTACTAGAGTTTTATTAATCTCAGAAGTATCAACTTCAACATGGCGCTCTTTCTGGAACTTACTGAATGTAGAAATTACGTGCTGAAGTACTGGTAAAACACGATAGGGTTTTACTGAGTCAAGATGTAAGTTTGTTACAAACAATCTCGTATAGTCAATGTAACCTGTGAAATATTGTATGGACTCGTCTATCGATTTAGCATGGCCCAATAGCTCAACGTCTTTTTTAGCAAGACCTCGAATTATTTTGGCCGCGCCCTCTAGATTCATCAATGCTGCCTGAAATTCGTGTGTCATGAAACCTGCTACAACTCCCAATAGGCTCATTGTTTCAAGTCCCTCGCGGGCTGAGCGGTCATATTCATCTAAATTATCGATGTCACGTCGGACTTTAGTATAGTGGCCGACGATTCGCTCTTTATCTTCTCTGTTAAGGCTTTGAGAACTCTTTATTTCTTTAATTACCGCATCAATTTCTTTTTGCTTGACTAGGTACCGTTCATTTCTTGCTCGTGCTTCGTCTTCAAGTTGAATTTTTTTATCTGCTAAAGAGATTATTTCAACAGCGAATCGAGCAACATTTTGAAGCCCGCGAAATCCCTTATTCGAACTAAACCCTTGCCTATCCATGCTAGGACTTAATATTTCATCGTCATCGACATTGCCTGGATTCGTTTCAATAAAAACAGCGCCAACAGTTTGATAATTGGTCGGTAAACTTACCATTGGATTTCGCTTGGGTTGGCTGGCATCAATCGGATCCATTGGGAAATATTTTTCCGTTATCGTGGAACGCCATTTCCTTTCGTTATGTGCAGTGTCGTGATCGAGTTGAAGCCAATCGTCATCCCCGGTTCCATATGGTCTAATATGAAACCCATGATCGAACACTTTTATACCAGAATTTTTTCTTACCCAACTCCATGCATCTTTTCCATTGAAGTCTGCTTTTTTTGCAAAAACACCAGCTCTCTTTGGAAAGTATCTTATATCCGCATATACGCGACATCCAATAGAGTTTGAAACTTTGACCCGCCTTTTTATATATTCACCCTCGCGGTTAGCGTGATAAACATGCACAGTTAAGTAGCCATTGTTCAAATCAACGGTTGTACGGGCAACAAAATTACTTAGTACTAGAGCGGCAAGAGGCTCTTGAGCTTCGGCTTCATTTGGTTCGTCACCAAAAAGAACATTGAACCCTGGATCTTCATTTCTTTTACCATCCCGCGCGAGATAATCCTTGATTTCATCTGGGGCGTCGTTAATAAAAGCATATACTGGTGAAGCTATACTTAAAACGCCACTTTTAACCGCATAAAGCTCCTTGTCTGCAATTGCGACCCGTAATTCAGATATGGTCAATGTTGTCCCAATCGGTTCTTTGCTCGAATTTAGTTCGTAGGGAACCTTTAATGACAAAATGTTGTTGCTTTCGTCGAGTTTTGTCCAGTCGAAAATAGCGGTAAGTTTTTCCTTTTTTCCTTGTTCGTTTATAGCAACAGACTCAAGTTTTAATTTTCTGCCCAAGAATCTAACAGCAAAGCGGCCTACTCCTTTTGATCCGGTTAATTTGCGGCCGAATTTTTCCGAATGTGGCATGTCTGCTTTATTTCCAGTAGCTATTCGCATCCATTTGTTTTTGAATGCGTCGTACGACATGCCTGTACCAGTATCTTTGATTACGATTTGATCTTCGCTGACTGTAATTCGGCATTCGCCTGCATCAGCATCGTAAGCATTCTTAATTAATTCCGTTAGCGCTACTTCTGCATTGCTAACAAGGCGTTCGCCGAGTTCTTTTAAGATGCGGCTCTCGATGCTAAACTGCACGAATTTTTCTTTATCTTCGGGCACAAATTTTTTCAGCGTAGCTTTAGCCATAAAATACTCTCTATAGAGTCTCAACCATGTCACAGACGATTTTATTCATCTGACCAACTTCTATTTTTTTCAATCGCCCTGAATGTGCTACAACTCCAGACTGGAAATTGAGAGTTGAAAGTGCTTTGACAAGATTAGGGCGTTGTTTACTTTTTACGTTGTGAATGCCTTGAACTGTTCCAACCGCGACTGCAGAAACTTTATTTTCAAAAAATTTTGGACCAGTTCCAACGAACGCGGAGGAATAAATAATATCCGCTGGTTGATGTGGTTTCGCTTTCCACCATACCTCACGAATATTGCAAGTATAGTTATTTCGCATGGAGTCCGGGATAGAATTCAAGTACCCCATTAATGCTGTAGAAGGAGTATCCCAAGTATTGAGTAACCAACAACGCTTCCCCGCCTCGACATAGTATTTGTTAAATCTAAATTCCGTTAAAGATTGGAATTCCTCTGGAAGGTGTTTTAACGACGTAACACAAGGGACAACATCTTTTCCAATTTGAAGTCGATTGTGAATTCTTTGTCCTTCAGTTAAACAAAAAATGTTTTGCCCGCCGGGACTTAGGCCTCTTTGTGCGAAACAAGAGTCGCCGCGCCGCACATACTCAAACACTTCTGCGTCGCCAGATGCGTATGTTTGACGTTCACTTTGAAATGACGGATCCATCTTGTGATATCGCCATGCACCATCTTTTTTAGATTTATCAATAATCGTAAAAGAAGCGGTAGTCATTACTCCATCAAATATATCCTCGGTGAATCTATAGACATCTACATCCCATCCATTTGATTCAATAAATTTTCTAATTGGAGCCGCAGAAGGGCGAGATACCCATTCAAACGGTATGACTAACGCTATTAGGCCGTTCTCATGAGTTGCTACAAGTGCCTTACATAAAAAAAGCAGAAAGGCGTTCGAACGGCCGTCCACACGAAATTGCAAATCATTTTCGAGAGTATTGGCAACTCTTTTAAACCAATTTTTATTGATGTCATGATGACGAACAAATGGTGGATTGCCGATACATAAGTCGAATCCGCCTTCAGATACTCCAAAAGCACATTCATTTTTTAATTTAACATTTTTGCCAAATGAATTTGGAGAAAACCGCTTTTCGTCGATCTCAAATCCTACGTATTTCTTAAAAGTCCCATAAGACGAGAATCTGCCGTCACCTGCTCCGAAATCGACTACTGTGCTAATCGTGTTCCTTTTTGTGTGAACAATTTTCCATAGTGCCTCAACAAACTCATGTGGGGTGTCGACCTGGCACTTAGCAAGATATTCGTCAGAGTTAACTGTTTCGTCCGCAAAATGAGACGTAGCAGTTGTTTTTTGTTCGACTTCTGAAATGAATCGCATTTTTTCTTTTTTTTGCAGTGATAATTTTATGCGGATAGACAATGAGATCAAAGTTGCAACTTATTGCTTATGGCTATGATTTTAACTTACATATAGAATTGATTAAACTCTTTGGTAGTACAAGATTGAGTGACGATATTATATTATTGGCAAATCAAAAAATGTTTAAAAAAGAACAATCATTATTCAAACATTAGCGATTTTTCCTGAGTTTTTAAGTTTGTGGGCTTAAAAAACGAGATACATATAAAAGCGGCCCATTATCTTGAAAATAATGAGCCGTTCTCTTTGTACTTCTATCCTTAAATCCTCAAATCCGTCCCCACTCCATGCGCCTGCTGATCTGCATGGTAGCTTGACCTTACCATTGCTCCCACTGCCGCATGGGCGAAGCCCATTTTGTAGGCTTCTTCTTCGTACATCTTGAAGACATCCGGGTGGACATAGCGGCGTACTGGCAAGTGGTGGCCACTTGGGGCCAGGTACTGGCCTATGGTCAGCATGTCGACGTTGTGGGCGCGCATGTCGCGCATGACTTGCAGGACTTCTTCATCGGTTTCACCCAGGCCGACCATGATGCCGGATTTGGTCGGGGTGTTAGGGTGTTGTTCCTTGAAGCGTTTCAGCAGGTTCAGTGAATATTCATAGTCGGAACCGGGGCGTGCTTCCTTGTACAGGCGCGGTGCGGTTTCCAGGTTGTGGTTCATCACGTCTGGCGGTGCCATGTTCAAAATTTCCAGCGCGCGGTCCATGCGGCCACGGAAATCCGGGGTCAGGATTTCTATGCGTGTCATGGGGGATAGTTCGCGGACGCGGGTAATGCACTCGGCAAAGTGGGCAGCGCCACCGTCGCGTAAGTCATCGCGGTCAACGGAGGTGATGACGACATAGCTGAGTTTTAAGGCAGCGATGGTTTTTGCGAGGTTGGCTGGTTCATCCACGTCCAGCGGGTCCGGGCGGCCATGGCCGACGTCGCAGAAAGGGCAACGGCGGGTGCATTTGTCACCCATGATCATGAAAGTGGCCGTGCCTTTGCCAAAACATTCGCCGATATTCGGGCAGGATGCTTCTTCGCAGACTGTCACCAGTTTGTTGGCGCGCAGGATGTCTTTGATTTCATAAAAGCGGGTAGTGGGTGAACCGGCTTTGACGCGTATCCAGTCTGGCTTGGGCAATCTTTCCATCGGGATGATCTTGATGGGGATGCGCGCTGTCTTGCTTGCTCCTTTTTGTTTCTCGGTAGGATCGTAAGCAGCGGTGGCGACGGGTGTGTTTTCGGTTGTCATGGTATGAAGCGATGTCGAAAAATCAGGAGGCAGTCAAAAGATCTTGCAAATTCTGTGCGAGTGCGGTCTGGACCTGGTGCAGCGGCATGGGCACGCCCAGGGTGTTCATGTCTACCGTCGTCAGGCCTGCATAGCCGCAGGGGTTAATCCAGGAAAACGGTGTCAAATCCATATCCACATTCAATGATACGCCATGGTAGGTGCAGCCATTGCCACGCACTTTCAGGCCCAGGGCGGCGATCTTGGCGCCTTGCCACTGGCCGTTGCTGACATAGATGCCGGGCGCGCCTTCCTTGCGTTCACCAGCCAGATTATACGCTGCCAGGGTATTGATGACCGCCTGTTCTATCTTGTGGACGAATTCACGCGCAAATAAACGGGCCTTGGGGTGGCTGCGGCGCAAGTCCATCAGCAGGTAAATCACGACCTGACCGGGGCCATGGTAGGTGACTTCACCACCACGGTCAGTTTGCACCACGGGGATGTCATGGGCGGCCAGCACGTGCGACTGGTCAGCCCCCAGGCCCAGGGTATAGACGGGCGGGTGTTCAACAATCCAGAATTCATTGGGCGTGTTTTCCGTGCGGGCATCCGTAAAGGCGCGCATGGCATCAAAAGTGAGCTGGTAAGGCTCAATGCCGCGGTGGATGATGCGGGGAATAACAGATGGCGAGATGGCTGCTTGCATAGGCCGCTAGTGTAACATTTTGCGCCACGAAGTTCTTTGCTTGTGAAAATGGCATGATCTGGCGCAAAACTCAGGTGACTTGCTTACAAATCAATGTTGAGGGTTTTTTCTACCCTGGCCCTGCCGCCCGCCATCAGGCTATGGATTTCACCCTGCCTGATGTCCAGGTCGACATGGATGAGGCTCGGTGAGGCAGGCTGCATCAGGTAACCCTGTTCTATCTGCAAGCCAGGTTCGGCTTGTTGAAAAGCCGTGTACAACAGGCTGGCCAGTGGGCCGGCTGCCATGCCGGTTGCTGCTTCTTCGTCTATGCCATAGCGTGGCGCAAACATGCGAGTGCTGGCGGCGTGGCCGGTATCTTGCGCTTCCAGGGTAAACGGGTAAAAGCCGATCAGGTCAAATTCTTCGCTGATGTCGTTGATGATTGCCTGCTGCGGCTGTATCCGTGACAGGTGCTCGCGGCTGTTGATGGGAATCAGCAAAAAGCTGTTGCCGGTATTGACGATGGTGGGGACTTGTCCGGGTATTAAATCCTCGGTGCTGAGGCCCATGCTTTTCAGTATGCGGTCATAGGCAGCGGTATATTGATGGTCATCGGCAGCAATGGGTTGAAAGCGTGGTGCCTTCTGTTGCATGAAGGCCATGTCAGCCTTGATCAATATGTCACGATTGCCATCGATGGTTTCTTTGCTGCTCATGCCTTCGCCGACCATATCCAATGCACGCAGCAGCGAAAAAGTGGCGACCGTGGCATGGCCGCAGTGGGCGATTTGCCGGTTGGGGGTAAAGAATTCCAGCTTGAAGGCCGCACTGTCCGATTGCGAGACGAAGGCAGTTTCTGACAGCCCCACTGATTTTGCGATGTGTAATTTCTGCTCTACAGTATATTGGTCCGCATTCAGCACGACGCCAGCCGGGTTACCGCCTGCATTGTTATGGGTAAAGGCGTGAACTACGTGGACTTGTACAGATCCAGTCATGGCATTTCCAAATGAAGGTAGTCGGGAATGATTCTGGAACTCATTCCATAAACAGGGATGAGTTCTGGGGTAGTTGTCTATTGTATCCGGGGCGAATTACGCTTGCAGTGCAATGATGTCTGCCGTGTTCTTTACCGTGCAGAATTCATTGTGCAGGCTGGCCAGATGGATGCGGTGTATTTCTTCTGCCGGGATCAGTACGCCATCGACATCGGCGCGATCAAAGGTGGCGCAGGCATCTGCGGCCAGTGTGACTTCAAAGCCCAGGTTGCCTGCCATGCGTGTCGAGGTGGATACGCAGTGATCTGTCGTCAGACCAGCGATGACCAGTCGTTTGATGTTTTTGACATGCAGATAGGCTTCCAGCTCGGTACCGATAAAGGCGCTGTTGACCTTTTTGGTAAAGATGGCTTCACCAGCCAGCGGGTGTGCCAGTGACTTGAATTCATAACCGGCTTGCCCGGCACGCAGAGGCGAATCCGGTTCTTGCGATTGATGGCGCACATGGATGACGGTTTGCTCACGTTCACGCCAGTGCTGAAGCAGGGCAGCTATGTACTGCTCGGCAGCAGGATTATTGCGCTGGCCCCACTTGGGGTCATCGAAACCTTGCTGTACGTCGATCAGTACTAAGGCTGCATGCTTCATATCGGGGGCCTGTGCGGGTTCCTGAGTATTTGTCTGACTTCGCTTATTTCGCTAATCAGGCAAATACCTGGCTCAGTTTGCGTGTCAGTTTTTGCAGATAGCCGCCAGCCAGGAAATCCTGGTTTTTCATCGAAATCACGCTCGATACAGCGGACAATTCGATCAGGCTGGCTTGCTGTTCTGCTTCAATCACCACCAACTGATTTGCTGGGATGACCATGGATTCACCGGCGGCCAGCCAGAAATCGTCCTGGTTGCCAGCAATAGTCAGCCACACGCGGCCACATGCCACTTCGATTTTACGGGCTGTTTCCGAATGGCCAGACAAGGTGTTGCCAGCGGCTATCGTGTATGATGGGTTTGCGAAATTATTTGTCATTTCCATGCTCCTGTATTTACTGCCTGAAATGCGCTGCAATCCAAATATTCTTGCTAAGCTTATGTAAAATATGATTTGTTGCACCGCGATGAAAGCATTGTAGTCTGCTGCATTCAGGAAATAAAACGAGTAATTTTTGATTGTCTTGCTAATTCTATTCACATCAACATGGATTTTCGGCGATTACCCAATTTAGCAGCCCTGCGCGCCTTCGAGGCAGCTGCCAGGCATGAAAATTTCTCCCGTGCGGCAGACGAAATCCATCTGACCCACGGTGCCATCAGCCATCAGGTGCGGGCGCTGGAAGAAGAACTGGGTGTGGCCCTGTTCATCCGCAACGGCAAGCGTATTTCCATCACGCCAGACGGCGAACAGTTTGCTGCCACCATACGCCAGGCCTTGCAAGACCTGGGCGACGCGGCTGAACTACTGAAAACCCGCAACAAGCAAAAACGCCTGGGCATCACGTCCCTGCCTTCCTTTGCTGCCCGCTGGCTGTCACCGCGTCTCGGTCGTTTCATCGAGCATTTCCCGGATCTGGAGGTCAGTCTGCAATCCAGTAACCACCTGACAGATTACGCAAGGGAATCAATCGACATAGGCATACGCTTCGGGCTGGGTAATTATCCGGGTATGGTCAGCGAATTATTGATGGGTGATTATTACTACCCGGTTGCCAGCCCTTATTTCCATGGTGGGCAGTTACCGCGTACACCGGCAGAGCTGGCCAGAATGCAGTTGCTGCGCTGTGATGGCGAACCCTGGGAACCCTGGTTTCGTGCAGCCGGCCTGGATAATGAAGAACCTACCGGCGGTTTGGTGTTTCAGGATTCATCGATGCTGGCGCGGGCGGCGGTGGACGGGCAGGGCATTGCACTGGGGCGGCATATTATTGTGCAGTCAGATATCAAGGCGGGTTTGCTGCAACGCCTGTTCACCATCGATATTCCCTGCGAGGTAGCGTATTACCTTGTGTACCCGCCGAATGCCTTGCTGAAACCACAAGTAAAAGCCTTCAGGGAATGGCTGCTGAATGAAATTGCGGAAGAGAGCAGGCAGATGTAGTGCGGCGGCAGGAATGACAGGGTGTGCTCTGTTTGCCAGCCTGTGCTGGCAAACAGCTTCACGTCTTACGGTCTTACAGTACGATCTTCACCATCGGGTGAGAAGACAGTTCACGGTACAGATTGTCGAGTTGTTCACGGCTGGTAGCGCGTACTGTCACTGTAACGGACAGGTAAGCGCCCTTGCTGGATGGTCGCATTTCAACTTTGCCTGCATGAAACGTCGGATCATGGATAGTCACCACGTCTACCATGGTCTGGGCGAAGTCATCGTGCATCGGGCCCATGATCTTGATCGGAAAATCGCTGGGATATTCGATCAGACTTTCTTCGGGGGGGATGGGTCTCATTTCCATAATGCGTCCATATATTCAAAATAACGTAATGTCAGTATATGGGGTCTTGGCCCTGTTTTCCAATAGAGTTGGTGGCCCTTGTGTACGGTGACAGGATGATAACCCTGGAGAGCAGGTAGTAAAGACAATGGCGCATGTCGGGGTTTGGACAGGATGGGCCTTGCATTCCATGCAATAGGCCATTCATGCAGTTATTGCATGAACGGGTTCTTAATCAGACTATCTATGTACAGTATCAGGCTGCTTTGGCAACTTGATAAGCCGCATACAGCTTGTGATAAACGGCACCAGGTTTGCCGTCACCAATGGACTTATCGTCCAGTTTCACTACTGCCAGCACTTCCTTGGTGGCGGATGACAGCATGACTTCATCGGCGGCGAAGACTTCTTCGCGGGTAATACGGCGGGCTTCCAGTTTGATGTTGTGAGCGGCGCACAGTTCTTCGATGAGGCCGTAGCGTATGCCTTCCAGTATCAGATTGTCTTTTGGCGGGCCCATCAGCACGCCGTCTTTGACTATCCACACATTTGATGCGGATGCTTCGGTCAGGTAACCGTCACGGAACTGTATGCTTTCGGCCACGCCTTCTTCTGCCGCATTTTGTGCCGCCAGCACATTGCCCAGCAATGAGATGGACTTGATTTCACAACGCAACCAGCGTTTGTCTTCCATGGATACACAGGCAACCCCGTTTTCGCGTGCCGCCGCAGTCGGCAGTACGATGGGGTTGGTCATGATGAAGACCGTAGGTGTCACATCTTTGGGGAAGGCATGCGCACGTTTGGCCACGCCACGGGTAACTTGCAGGTACACCATCTGGTCATCTGCTTCATGCGCGGCCATGACCCTGGCGATCAGTTCCAGCCATTCTTCCTTGCTATGCGGATTGGTAATGCCTATGGATGCCAGGCTGCGGAACAGGCGGGCCAGATGCTGGTCAGCACGGAACATTTTGCGCTGATACACAGGGATGACTTCATAGATGCCATCGCCAAAAATAAAGCCACGGTCCAGGACCGGGATCTTGGCTTCGGACAGCGGCGTCATTTCGCCATTCAGGTATACCAGGGGATCATTCATGATGTCTGCGTGAGTGAAGAAGAGAAGAACTTATTTTCACACAGAATCGCACCAGGGTTTATGCAATTAACGCATACAAGCATAGCCAGGGTTTATGCGCGGCCTGCAATATTGCAGGGCCGCACATGAGGGAAGGGTAAGGGGAGGGGTATCGCGCCAGCTTACTTGAACATCAGGCGTATCGAATCCCAGGCGCGGCCAAAGATGCTGGCCTGGTTGACCTGTTCCAGCGCCATTACCGGAAATTCGGCAACGGGTTTGCCATCCAGCATCATTTTTACGCTGCCGACCTTGCTGTTGATTGCGATGGGGGCCACCAGCGGGTCTTTGCGTTCCAGTGCCGGTTTCAGCTTGGCGGCTGCGCCTTTGGGCAAAGTCACATACAGGTCACGGTCGAAACCGATCTTGATCTGTGCCTGCGTGCCTTTCCATACTTCCGGCGTGGCGATAGCCTGGCCTTTTTCGTACAGCTTCAGGGTGTCAAAGTTGAGGTAACCCCAGTTCAGCAGTTTCAGGCTTTCCTGCGCACGCACCTGGTCGCTGTCGGTACCGATGACGACAGAAATCAGACGACGTGTGCCGGTGCCATTCGGACGGCTGGCAGAAGAAATCAGGCTATAGCCACCGCTGGAGGTGTGGCCGGTTTTCATGCCGTCTACGCTAGGGTCCAGCCACAACAGGCGGTTGCGGTTGGGTTGGGTGATCTTGTTATAGGTAAAGCTTTTGGTCGAGTAATAGGTTTTATAAAAATCGGGATAATCGATAATCAGGCGCGCTGCCAGGGTGGACAGGTCCTGGGCTGTCGAATAATTGTCCTTGCTGGGCAAACCATGCGGATTGGCAAAGCGGGTCGCTTTCAAACCCATGCGTTCGGCTTCGCGGTTCATCTGCACGACGAAGGCTTCTTCGCTACCGGCCACGGTTTCGGCCAGGGCGACAGCGGCATCATTGCCGGACTGTACGATCAGGCCATACAGCAAATCATTGATGGTGACGGGCTTGTTGGGCTCGATAAACATTTTGGAGCTGCTGCCATCGACCTTCCAGGCGCGGGTAGAGACATTGATGCTCTGGTTCAGGTCCAGTTTCTTGTCCTTCAGGGCAGCGAACACCAGGTAAGCGGTCATGATCTTGGTCAGCGATGCTGGCTCTACGCTCATGCTTGGTTCTTGCGCGGCGATCACCTGATTACTGGTGGCGTCAAGCAAAAGCCAGGATTTGGAAGCGATCGTCGGCGCAGGCAGGGTTTGTGCGACCGCAGCTGTCATGGTCAGCAGCGATACGGCAATAGAAGCGAGGAATTTTTTCATTGGGTAGCTAGTAAAACAAGGGGTGACAAAAAACAAATAAGCTACATCTTCACCAGACTGGCTGGCGAGATGGATCTGGTAAAGACATCATCAGGCTTTATCCCACGTGCTGGTGATGAGTTGTTTGATATGGTGCAGGCGACGGTGAAAGAAATGGTCGGCACCGGGTATCACGGTGACAGGTATGTCTTGCGGACGCAGCCAGTCCAGTACCGCACTCAGGGGAATCGTATCGTCCAGCTCGCCATGAACCAGAATGGTATTGGCAGGTATCAGCGGCATATCCCATTTACCGGCAGCCGCACCGACCAGCGCCAGGCGTTCTGCGGGCTGGCCGCTTTCTTGCGGGCGCTCTTGCAGGCGTTGTTGCAGGCGGGCCTGGACAAAGGTGCCAAAGGAAAACCCGGCCAGTGCCAGCGGCAGGCCAGGGAAGCGGACGCGCATGGCCTTAAGCAATAATTCCATGTCATCGGTTTCACCCAGACCGGCATCGTAAGTACCTGCGGACTGGTCAACACCACGGAAATTCATGCGTACCGCCGCATAACCCAGGCCGGTAAAAGTTCGCGCCAGGGTCTGGGCGACTTTATTGTCCATGGTGCCGCCATACAGCGGGTGCGGATGGGCTACCAGGGCCAGGCCAACAGGGCTGGTATGGGTTTCAGGATCAGGCAGGTCCAGTGCGCATTGCAATTGTCCTGCTGCGCCCTGTATAAAAAAGTGTTCGGTTTGGGCATTCATGGGATTCAGATCTTCAGACGTTCGACGACACCGCCGCCTATCAGGTCAACATCAATGATTTCATCAATGTCGCTTTGATCAACAAAGGTATACCAGGTGCCTTGCGGATAGACCACCAGCACCGGGCCTTCTTCGCAACGGTCCAGGCAGCCAGCCTTGTTGATGCGGATTTTGCCGTGACCATTCATGTCCAGCTGCTTGACGCGACGTTTTGCATGTTCCTGTGCTGCCTGCGCGCCACGGTCGGCACAGCATGGGCGGCCATCTTCACGCTGGTTCATGCAGAAGAAGACATGCTTTTGAAAATAGAGAGCTTCAGACATAGATTATTCAGCCTGCGGGCCATGCAACCTGAGCTTACCTGAGGGTAATTTGAGATTGCGCCGCCGGATGGCAGTAGTTGAAGCCCACTATGATACTGCAATTGCGCAGGCAGGGGCAGGAAGCCGCGCTTCAGGTGCTGGCTGGCTTGCGCAACAAGGCCCAGATTGCGAGAAAAGGCCAGAACACGGACAGGAACTGGGCTGCACCATTAAAGTTCAGAAACTTGCCCTGCACCCAGGTCTGCATGGTGGCCGCGAAGTAGGGGTTGTCAGACACCAGATTCAATACGATTAGCGAAATCGTCAGCAATACCAGCGCCAGCCTTTTCTGTACATGCGCAGGCGCAAAAGAAAAGCCGTACAGCATGATGATACTGAGTACCAGGCCACCACGCGCGCCTGGGGTCAGCCAGGCAAATGCATATTCAGGCTTGAACAGCAGGGCGCTGGCCAGCGATTTGATGATCAGTGCACCCAACAATAACAGGGTCGCCAGCACGGATTTGGGCGCATGCCGGTTCAGTATGCTAAGGCAGATCAGCAGCGCACCGGTGCAACTACAGGCCGTTATGATAGCTTCGGACATCAGGTATTCATCCGCACTGGGCTCGAAACCCTGTAGCAGGAAATTGCTGATATCAATATCGATGTCCATCATTTCACTCAGGCTTTGTGAAATGACGGGCAGGATTTGCCCCAGGCCGAACAGATAGGCTTGCGGATAAATCTGTGCCATGGTCCACAGGCCCAGCACCAGGATTTCGCGGCTGGATTCCTTATACGTCCATTGCTTGCGCAAGAGTTGCAGACGGCCTTTTTCCAGTATTAGCGGGGTCAGCAGGGCGCCCAGTATGGCACCCAGCATGGCACCGGATGCATTGGTCAGAAAATCCAGCAAGGAAGTCACGCGGCTGGGCAAGAAAAATTGCACCACTTCTGCCGTAGCCGACACCAGGATACCGCCCAGAGTGGCAAGCAGCGCCGCCCACCAGCGGGTGACCAGTGGATACAGCGCAAACACGATCAATATGCCAAAGGGAATATAGCCGACCACATTGATGGCCGCGTCAAAGCCCGACCAATACCTTGGCCATTGCTGAATGACATCCGGCAGGGCTGCCCAGTTATTGGCTTGCCATCCGGTGAACGGATACCAGCTGGCATACACGATCAAAAACAGGTAAGCCGCCAGACTCACCCTGGCAAAGGGCGAGCTGTGCTGTGAGCTGACCGCGTCGGCGTCAGCATTGACTGAAGCATCGGCTGAAGGGCTGGGCTGCATACGCTAGAGCTTGGACTTAATTCAGGGGCAGGCTTTTGATCCAGGTTTGCAAGGCATCAATGCTGGCATCGGCAGCTTCCTGCATGGCTTTGGCACCACTGGGTGCGTCGGCACTGGCCGCAGCCACCTTTTGCTGGAAGCTCTTTTGTGCCAGCAATTGACGGCCTTTGACCAGACTGGCACGCAGACTGATTTGCGCATGACTTTGGGATGTGCTGCTGAAGATTTGTGAAAACTCTTCCAGTTCTATGCGCAATACCGGGAACGGCGACGCCGCCTCAGTACTGACCATGACATCATTGCCCTGGCTGGCCAGGCGGGTTTTCAGACGCTGTGCCAGCAATTGTGCAGGCGGCATGCTCCAGCGGTGCTGGGAATAGGCTTTGAGTTGCTGGACGTTGTCGTATTGCAGGCGATACAACATGGCATTGCTTTCCAGTGCTGCCGGGACGGTAATCTCCGCCAGGCTGAATTGCAGCTTGCCAGATACAGGGGCAGCCGGGGTTTCCGCCAGCCAGGGGCCAAAGTCATATTGCTGCCGCTGTGCGACAGGGGTAGTGGAACAGGCAGACAGGATGGCGAACAGTCCGAGCATCGCGCCCAGGCGTGCAAGCTGTTGGTACAGGTATTGATGGTTCATGCGAATTCCTTTATTTGGGGGCGACAAAGCCGGGCTCGCCGGGGCCGGGTGTCTGTACCGGTGGGCCAAACAGCAGACTCTGCGGCCGGTCATTGAGGCTTTCTGATACCCGATTGATGGAACGCATGGTCGCCCGCGTTTCAGTAGTCAGCGTCTGCACGCGTGGCAGAGTATCGATGATCAGGCTGTCACTGACCCTGTCCATGGCCTGGTTGAAGCGTGCCAACGGGCCATCGGCTGCCTGCAGGTTGCTGGCAAACTGGTTCAGGTTATTGCTGAGTTTGCTGGCGTCGGTTGCCAGCACGTTGACAGATTTCAAGGTGGCTTTGGCCTGTTCTGCCAGTTCTGGCAGACGTGCCAGGGTAGGGTCAAACTTCTCGGGTAAGGCCTTCCAGGCAGCCGATGCTTTACCGAAATTGTCGATGGCGGTCATCAGTGATTTCTGGTTGTCGGGATCAAACAATTTGTTCAGGCGGCGTGTCAGTTCTTCGGTTTGGGTGAGGATGGCCTGGCCACGCTGTTCCAGATTTTGCATCATGCCCGGGCGCATCGGTATGCGCGGCGGCGCATCAGCGTTGACTTCTGCGCCATCGGCAACCAGCAATTGTTTGGAGCTGCCGTCATCGTCGAGTTGCACGAAAGCAATCCCGGTCACGCCCTGATAACCCAGGGTGGCAAAGGTGGAACTGGTGACCGGCGCATCGGGAATGATTTCCAGTCGCAAAATGATTTGCCCGGGGTTCTTGTCATCAAAATCGATGTCGGTGACATTGCCAACCTTGATGCCTTTATAGCGCACCGCGGCTTGCAGGTTCAGGCCGGATACCGCCGTCTTGGTGACGACTTCATACGGTACCCGTTTGATTTTGTCGCGCCCCAGCCAGATTGCCAGTACCGTCGCCAGTACCAGCAGGGCAATGGTAAAGAAGCCGGCCATGAGCGCATGAGATCTGTTTTCCATAGCTTACATTTCCTGATGCGGGGTTGGTGACAGCACTTCCATGGCGCGCTGACCGCGTCCACCAAGAAAGAAACTGTTGATGAATGGATGTTTAAATGCCAGCACTTCCTGCGGCGTACCGATGGTGACTACGCGTTTTTCTGCCAGCACGGCAATCCGGTTGGACAGGGCAAACAGGCTGTCCAGGTCATGCGTCACCATGATGACGGTCAGGCGCAATTGCTGGTGCAGCGATAATATCAGTTCTACAAAACTGTCCGACCGGTCCGGATCCAGCCCGGCAGTGGGCTCATCCAGGAACAGCAGTTCCGGCTCGAGCGCCAGCGCCCGCGCCAAGGCAATCCGTTTGATCATGCCGCCGGACAGGTCAGACGGCATCTTGCGCGCATGTTCAAAGGCAATATCGACCATATGCAGTTTCAGGTAGACCAGATCCGTGATCAGGTCTTCTGACAGGGTACCCAGTTCACGCATGGGCTGGGCAACATTGTCAAATACGCTCATGGCAGAATACAGGGCACCATGCTGGAACAGCATACCGGAACGCTTGCGCAGGTAATCAAGATGGCGTGCCTGCGGTGCATGCAGGTCTTCGCCAAATACCTTGATGTTGCCTCGAGTCGGCACTTCCAGCCCCAGCATTTGCCGCATCAGCACCGTCTTGCCCGAACCCGAACCACCGACGATGGATAAAATCTCGCCGCGCCTGACTTGCAGTTCCAGTTGATCATGAATAACGGCACGACCAAACTGGGTACGCAAATCACGGATTTCAATGATATGTTCTCGTGTCATCAATAGCCCGTCTTGCTGAAGATGATGGCAAATACGGCATCGGCAATGATGACGACGGTAATGGCCACCACCACGGAATTGGTGGTGCCACGACCCAGGCTTTCGGTATTCGGTTCTATCCGCAAGCCATAGTGGCAGGCGATCAGGGCAATCAGCATGCCAAAGCTCACACCTTTGAGCAGGCCTATCCAGTAATTGAGAAGTGGTACCGCTTCCGGTAATTTATAGATAAAGAATTCGGGTGACATGCCCAGCAGCGCTTGCGCGGATATCATACCGCCGGCCAGCGCCATGACATCGGTCCAGATCACCAGCAGCGGCATGGCGATGGCCAGCGCCAGTACTTTTGGCATGATCAGGCGAAAGCCGTGGGGTATGCCCATGACGCTCATGGCATCCAGTTCTTCCGTCACCCGCATGACACCAAGCTGTGCCGTAATCGCCGAACCCGAGCGGCCCGCCACCAGAATGGCTGCCAGCATGGGCCCCAGCTCGCGGATGATACTCATGCCAAGGATATTGACGATATACAGGTCACCACCAAAGGTACGCAATTGTTGCGCTGACAAATACGACAATACCACGCCAATCAAAATGCCGACCAGTGCAGTGATGCCCAGCGCCTGGGCACCAGTGCGGTAGATGTTGGCTGATAATTCTTTCCACGGCCCTTTGAGCGGGTGCCGGATAAAGCGCCATATATCCAGCATTAACTGGCCGAGCAGCGCAGTAAAGCTGTGCAAATGGTTGAGCAGGCCCAGCATTTGTGCGCCCAGTTGCATGGTGCGTGTCAGGCGTGGTTTGGCTGAACCGGGGATATTGATCCTGCTTACCTGTTCCAGCCTGATAAACAAACCCTCATGTGCACTTTGCACCGTGAGTTGTCGTGGCCTTTGCTTGCCCCAGGCGCGCCACAACATTTGTGCACCTATGTGATCGAGGCTGCTGATTTGCGACAAATCCCAGTGCAGGTCTTTTTGCTGCGCTGCCTTGTTGAGCAGCGCGCTGATTTCATGCATGGTTGCCCTGCCTGACAGGGCATGCACCAGCCAGGCACCTGCCACGATGGCGGTCGGCTGTTGCTGGTGAGTAAATTGCAGGGTGGGCGCGATCTCATGTGGCATAGCGCAAGTGTAAGTGACAAAGTGTATTTGCTGCAATGAAAGCCAGCGAAAGCCAGTGAAGCCAGTAGCGCAGCGCCGGCGATTGCATCAGACCTGTTTATTTCTCTTGTATCAGGGGCGTCTTTTTATCCATTACTTCGCGGCAATCACCTTTGAAGGTGGCATTGTCGTAATCGGTCCAGCCATAGCTGTCGACATAGCGGGTATGTGCTTTCAGCTTCTGGCTGAGTACGCTCCACTCCAGCTTTTCATCCGGGTAGCGGATATTCGCCATATCCAGCAGGCTATGGAATATATTTTCGGTCGACAGCCTGGCTTTCTGGTGCAGGCGCAACTGTATGATCTTGTTGGGAAATTGTTCCTGATAGGCGTCTGAATACCAGACAAAGGCCGGAACATGGAATTCATATTGAGTGTTATGGCCATGGAAGGCCAGGTTGCAGGTACCGTCATACAGGGTCTGACCGTGGTCAGACACAAACAGCAGGGACGTGAGTTGCTGGCTGGTTTTCAGCTTCTGTATGACTTCCGACAACATCCAGTCGGTATACAGGATGGAATTGTCGTAACTGTTATTCAGCGCCTGCTTGTTTTTCAGGTCGGTATAGGCGGGATTGGTCACACCATATAAAGACGGCTTCCATTTGTCGAAAGAGGCGGGGTGGCGATGGCTGTAGTTCCAGTGATTACCCAGGGTATGCAGGACGATCAGTTTTTTCGGTGCCGGGTCACGCAGGGCATTCGCCATGGGTTCCAGTAATACTTGATCCAGGTTGGAGCTATTGGTAAAGCCGCCCAGGTTCAGGAACTGCGTGACATCGGCTTCCTTGGCAAATACCGATGTCGGCGTATCGAATTGCCCAAAGCTCATCTGGTTCGACAGCCAGTAGGTTTTAAAACCAGCCTCCTTGAAGGCGGTCAGGAAGGATTTTTCTGAAAAACCGGCTTTCAGGCTTTGTGCCGCCGGCTTGCGCGACACAATAATAGGCACTGACAACCGGGTGGCCGACACCGCCGTGACGACGTCGCTGAAGCTGACCAGATTGCTTTCCTGTTTAAGCAAGGGATTGGTGTCGCGGTCATAGCCATTCAGGCTCCAGCGGTCAAAGCGCGAAGATTCACCGATGACCATGACCACGGTTTGTGGCAAATTCGGATTGCCATCCAAATGCGCCTGGAAACGGAAGGCACGGCTTTTTTCAGATAAACGGGACAAATAGTCACGCTCATTCCAAAAATCGGCCGCCCGCAAGCTCAGGCCAAACGGCCAACTGCGTATATAAGTTTCTTCGTCGTAAGGAATCTGTGCCCAGTATGGCAGTAAAGGCAATTGCTTCTTCAGTTTCGTGGCCCATTTGTTCAGGCTATAGTCAGAAGCGCTGGCCGAAGCCTTGGCCGTGGCTTTGGCTGATGTGGATGCGCTGCTATCCTCGTCTTCATCATCTTCATCCGTTTCAGAAGCGGATGCACTGGCACTGGTGCTGGCAGAGGCTGGCTTTTCTGCAACACCGATCTGATCGCCATAAAGCCATACACCCAAACCCAGCACAAACAAGCCCAGCACCAGCCAGCGTGAGCGGTGTTGCCAATCCCAGTGACTGTGAGCACGTGCTATCTTCAACAGGCCCCACCACCAGCTGATGACGGCAATGACAATCAGCAGTAGCAGCCAGACCTTGTTCCCCAAAAATTCCATCGCCTCTTTGGGACTGGTTTCAACCATGATGCCCAGGTGGTGGGTGGAAATGCCCTGACCAAAGTAAAGTCGCAGGTAAATTTCCGTCGGCAGAGCAAGGAAGGCCGGCAGCAGCAGATAGTGAAACCAGCGCGGTTTTTGCAGCAACGCCCAAAATGCCAGCCAGGACAGCACTTCCATTGCCAGCAAGTGATAGGGCTTGTCCACCGGCTGACCTTGCAGCAGTGGAAAAAACGGCAAGGCCGAAATCAGCAGGTAACTGACGATCAGGAACAGTGATGCAGGGCGAAACGGGGTGGGCATTGTCAAATTGCTTAGCTTGCTGAATAAGTGAGTGGCGGTCATCGGGCCGGTGCTGCTGTCGTGGCGGGTGATGGATTCCGGCGGGTCAAGGGCGTAAATAGTAAATGATTTAGATTGGCTGCGGCACGGCGGGCACAGAATTTAAGGATATTTTGACTTTGAAAGACCGTCAGGATAGCCCTGTCCTGACTTATGGCTTGCTTTTTTGGGGAAATTTTCTACCCTGAAAGACCCACCATTTCATCTAAGGACCTGCTTACGATCTTACTGCGCGAGCGTGATCGGGGCTCATGTGCTGCTCAAAATGCTCATGTACTACAGTACATTCCGCTTTTTGCGCTGCGCTTGGTTACCCTGACCCCGCTGACGCTCGCTACAGATCGTAAATGGCCCTAAGCGCTTGAATTTAAGAAATAAAAAGCGTTGACATGCTTGTTCATCAGGGCATAAAATTGCGAGTTCTCGATTTTGGGTTTGCATTTTCTATTGTTGTTTCATGTGTCTGTGCGCCGTATTTATCACTTTATGGCCCTTTATGTCACGTGTTGCAGTGCTTAAAAAGCAGGCAAAAATAGTCGGGTAAGTCTGAGGATTCAGACAAAAAATGATTTTAAGTTCCCGGGCAACCGTTTCCGGGTTTGTGTTTAACGTTGTATTTTGTTGGATTAAAAACGATGCCAACCATCAATCAACTGATTCGCCAACCACGTGTTTCTGCACGTGTTAAAAGCAAATCGCCGGCGCTGGAAAACAGCCCGCAAAAACGTGGCGTTTGCACCCGCGTTTATACGACAACTCCAAAAAAGCCTAACTCGGCTTTGCGTAAAGTTGCCAAAGTTCGCCTGACCAATGGTTTCGAAGTTATTTCGTACATTGGCGGTGAAGGCCATAACTTGCAAGAACATAGCGTGGTATTGCTGCGTGGTGGTCGTGTAAAGGATTTGCCAGGTGTTCGTTACCATATGGTTCGTGGTGCTTTGGATACTCAAGGCGTTAAAGACCGTAAGCAAGCTCGCTCCAAATATGGTGCTAAGCGTGCTAAGGCAGTTAAGAAGTAATTATCTCGTAATTTAATCTCCGTAAGCTATTACGGATCAGTGTCGGTTTGGAAATAAGCCGAGTAAGTGACCGGTTATGATGGCCTGTCGCGAGCGTGGAGCAAAATGTTGCTTTGTGCTCAACTGAAGATTGAAAGGAATTGAAATGCCACGTCGTCGTGAGGTCCCGAAACGGGACGTACTGCCGGATCCAAAATTCGGTAATGTAGAAGTAGCAAAATTTGTAAACGTATTGATGTTGTCCGGCAAGAAATCTGTTGCTGAAGGCATCATCTACGGCGCATTCGATCACATCCAGCAAAAATCTGGTAAAGATCCTCTGGAAGTGTTTGCGCTGGCAATCAACAACGCCAAGCCACTGGTTGAAGTTAAATCCCGCCGTGTTGGTGGTGCTAACTACCAGGTGCCTGTAGAAGTTCGTCCAGTTCGCCGTCTGGCTTTGTCTATGCGTTGGTTGCGTGAAGCCGCTAACAAGCGTAGCGAAAAATCCATGCCACAACGTTTGGGTGGTGAATTGCTGGAAGCCGCAGAAGGTCGCGGCGGCGCAATGAAGAAACGTGATGAAGTCCATCGTATGGCTGAAGCCAACAAGGCCTTCTCTCACTTCCGCTTCTAAGAGTAAGAGTAAGGAGCGATTGTGTGTCAATCATGCAATGGCTCTGGCAAGTATTTTGAATCAGGCCGGGCGCGATTTTTGTAAAAAAATGCGCTCGGTTTTGTCCATTAAAAGATTTAGGATTAGCTATGGCCCGTAAGACCCCCATTGAGCGCTACCGCAACATCGGTATTTCTGCTCACATTGATGCCGGTAAAACAACGACGACAGAACGCGTTCTGTTTTACACCGGTGTAAACCACAAAATTGGTGAAGTGCATGATGGCGCGGCTACCATGGACTGGATGGAACAAGAGCAGGAACGTGGTATCACCATCACTTCCGCTGCGACGACATGCTTCTGGAAGGGCATGGCGAACAATTTCCCTGAGCATCACATCAACATCATCGATACACCAGGCCACGTTGACTTCACGATTGAAGTTGAGCGTTCCATGCGTGTTCTGGATGGCGCCTGCATGGTTTACTGTGCAGTAGGTGGCGTACAGCCTCAGTCTGAAACCGTATGGCGTCAGGCTAACAAGTACAAAGTCCCACGTTTGGCATTCGTCAACAAGATGGACCGTACTGGCGCGAATTTCTTCAAAGTGTACGATCAAATGCGTGCACGTCTGAAAGCCAATCCAGTTCCTCTGCAAGTACCTATCGGTGCTGAAGACCTGTTCGAAGGCGTTATCGATCTGGTCAAGATGAAAGCAATCATTTGGGATGCAGCATCTCAAGGTATGAAATTTGAATACCGTGATATCCCTGAAAATCTGTTGGCTGAAGCGCAAAAGTGGCGTGAAAACATGGTTGAAGCAGCTGCTGAAGCCAGTGAAGAGCTGATGAACAAATACCTTGAAGAAGGTGATTTGACTGAAGAAGAAATCAAAACTGCTTTGCGTCAACGTACTATCGCTTCTGAAATCGTTCCTATGATGTGTGGTACTGCATTTAAGAACAAGGGTGTTCAGGCGATGCTGGATGCGGTTGTTGAATACCTGCCATCCCCATTGGACATCCCACCAGTTCCAGGTCTGAACGAAGATGACGAACCAGTTGTCCGTAAAGCTGAAGATACAGAGAAATTCTCTGCTCTGGCATTCAAAATCGCAACTGATCCATTCGTTGGTCAATTGTGCTTTATCCGTTGCTACTCCGGTACTTTGAATTCTGGCGACAGCGTTTACAACTCTGTTAAAGAGAAAAAAGAACGTATCGGCCGTCTGGTTCAAATGCACGCGAACCAACGTGAAGAAATCAAAGAAATGATGGCGGGTGATATCGCTGCGGTTGTTGGTCTGAAAGACACAACGACTGGTGATACGCTGTGTGACGAAAAAGCAATCGTTGTTCTGGAACGCATGATATTCCCAGAGCCAGTTATTTCTCAGGCTGTAGAACCAAAAACCAAGGCTGACCAGGAAAAAATGGGTCTGGCACTGAACCGTCTGGCCGCTGAAGATCCATCTTTCCGCGTACGTACTGACGAAGAATCTGGTCAGACAATTATCGCCGGTATGGGCGAGTTGCATCTGGACATTATCGTTGACCGTATGAAGCGTGAATTCAACGTTGAAGCGACAGTCGGCAAACCACAAGTTGCTTACCGCGAAACTATTCGCAAAACTTGCGAAGAAATCGAAGGTAAATTCGTTAAGCAATCCGGTGGTCGTGGTCAGTACGGTCACGTTGTTCTGAAGATCGAACCGCAAGAACCAGGTAAAGGCTTTGAATTCGTTGACGCGATCAAAGGCGGTACAGTTCCACGCGAATACATCCCTGCAGTTGAAAAAGGTGTTCGCGAAACACTGACTTCCGGTGTATTGGCTGGCTACCCGGTTGTTGACGTTAAAGTTACACTGTTCTTCGGTTCCTACCATGACGTTGACTCCAACGAAAACGCCTTCCGTATGGCGGGTTCGATGGCGTTCAAAGATGGCTGCCGTAAAGCAAGTCCAGTTATCCTGGAACCAATGATGGCTGTTGAAGTTGAAACACCTGAAGACTACGCTGGTACAGTCATGGGTGACTTGTCTTCACGTCGCGGTATGGTTCAAGGTATGGACGAAATCGCTGGCGGCGGTGGCAAGATCATCAAAGCTGAAGTGCCTTTGTCCGAGATGTTTGGTTATTCCACATCCCTGCGTTCCGCTACCCAAGGTCGCGCTACGTACTCGATGGAATTCAAGCACTACTCTGAAGCGCCGAAGAATGTTATCGACGCGATCGTCACATCCAAAGCGAAGTAATAAAGAATCAAAGGCCTGCCCCATGCAGGGGCAGGTTTTCTATTGTTGATAAATCGTTCTTTTTGAAGGAAGAATAAAATGGCAAAAGGTAAGTTCGAGCGCACCAAGCCGCACGTAAACGTAGGCACAATTGGTCACGTTGATCACGGCAAAACCACACTGACAGCAGCGATCGCAACAGTCTTGTCGAAGAAATTCGGCG
>NZ_JACOGF010000017.1 GCF_014284335.1 Undibacterium hunanense
TAGATGGTGTTGACGGTTTGCGCTGTGGTCAGGTTGGCATACGTGTCTGCGTATTCTTTCTGAACGGAGAAGCTTTGCGCGATGTCTTTGAGGGACAGGTTGGACGCTGTCCAGTATGCCAGGCCCAATGGGTCCGCTGGACGATTGAAATAAGCGATGTAAAGCTTTTGGATATCACTAGCTGCATTAGCCATTTAGAACTCCTGTAAATTTTATTTGAATCATTTTGCGCATCAAGCACGCACCAGTTAATTACCGGATCGTATCTTCACAGAGATAATTATCTGGAGTAAGTGTCTACAATCACAACAAGATATGACATTCGTCATTTCGCCTCTGCCTGGCCTGGAAAAATGCTTTTCTGTTCACGAATAAAGCGTGTTAAGCTTGATTCGGTCACTAAAATTGATTTCATCCATGAAAGCTGAAGTTAAGGCAGAGATAAAGACCAAAATGCAGCTATTCTGGTGCTCTGCGATGACGGGGATGAAAAGTTATCGGTACTCTTCATAAAGCCTCATTTATAGAAAATGCTTCCTTTGATGCAATGAGTGCGAAGTGAACGTTACAGCGTTTGAAATCAGTCCCGGATATTTCAATGGCACATAATTATTTGATGGATTAGTCAGCAGGTTCATATAAAACTTAATTCCACCCGTTGTGCCAAAAATCAATAAAACCAACAAGACATCCAAAGCATTAGCCACCACCCACACGGCTAACAAGAAAAGCCTTGGCATCAGCAAATATGCGAAGCTAACCATACCGCGCCTGCATGAAACCATGCAGCGGCCAAGATTATTTTCTTTGCTTGACAGCTTGTTTCAACAACATGCCATCGTTTGGGTAATATCACCACCAGGGGCAGGAAAAACCACACTCGCGGCAAGTTATCTTGCACAAAGTCAGCGCACGCCTATCTGGTATCAGATTGATGAACTGGACAGTGACAGCGGCACCCTGTTTTTCTTTCTTTCAGAAGCAAGCAACTATCTGGCAAAGCCTGTCTCCATCACGCATGAAGATAATTTGAAAGATACAAAAAAATTGGATCGCCTGTATTTTCGCGATTTTTATGCCAATCTCCCACCTGATACCATCATTGTCTTCGACAACATTCAGGAGTTTGACTGGCAAAACGGTATTCACCTGATCGAAAGTGCATTGAGTGAAATACCTGCTGGAATTTCCATACTGGTACTCAGCAGAGAAGCACCTCCGGCAAGATTTTCAAGAATGCAGCTGGATCATAAATTGAGTGTCATCAACTGGAACGAAATCAGCTTGACCCAGGAAGAGGCTTTAAACCTCGCGCGCTTGCACACCACGCACAGCGAGATAGACACACAATGGCTTTCACTGGTCGATGGCTGGGCTGCAGGCATCGTCATGTTGCGTGATCTTGCCAGACAAGCAGATGACAGCCCCCTTCAGCGATTTAATGGCCGGGATGAATTGTTCAGGTACTTTGCGGGTGAAATTTTTGAGCGCATGCCAGCACAGCATCAATTCATTCTATTAAAACTATCGGTCATGGCTGGCATAACCGAGAATGATGCAATCGCATTAAGCGGCGATCAAAACGCACCGTCACTTCTGAAATCGCTTTACTATAAATCTCTCTTTCTGGAAAGACGTGGAACAGAGCCCTACTCTTATCATTTTCATGCCCTGTTCAAAGAATTTTTGCGACACGAATTTAATTCACGGATCAGTCAACAGGACCAGATCGGGCTACGTAATATTGCCGCCAGACTTCATGAAGAAAAAGGGCAAATTGAAGATGCAGTCATCCTGCACCAAAAGAATGCCAATTTTCAGCAGTTGATACAACTCCTGATCAGCAGTGCAGAAGGCATGTTGAAAAATGGTCGTGGCCAGGTTTGGCGTGACTGGATAAGTGCTATTCCACCTGCGGTGATGAATGACGTGCCTGAACTCTGGTACTGGCAAGGAATGTTTCTCAATGACATAGCCCCAAGACAGGCACGCATCTCGCTGATACGGGCTGCCAATGCTTTTCATGGACCGGCACAATTGCACCTGAAGTTATTGTCCATCGCAGCAATTATCGAAGGCTATGATACAGAGGCAAAAAATTATGATGAACTGGGTCCCTGGATCAAGGAGATGCTGGCGGGGCTTGAGGTGCTTGATATCAGCACTACTCAGGCCGAAATTCAGCTTAGACTATATTCGAAATTACTGCTTGCGCTGCTATTGTTTTCGCCGGAATCTACCGATCCACCACACTTGGTCAAACAGGTCATCAGCACACTCAGAGTGGCGACAGAACCTGTAGAGAAATTATCAGCGGGATCCATCTTGCTGCGTGTCATTGAAAGAGGATTTGAAATCACTGCCGGGCAAATAAACTGGTTACTGGCGACCATGCAAGACTGTCTGTCTGCCTTTGCAGCTACTCCATTAAAGCAGGTGAAATGGCTACGTCAAATAATTCGCTGGCATCAGAATGAAGGTAATCTGCATGAGTCATCCCGCTTCCTCGATGAAATAAAAAACATCGTCAACAGCAGCAGTCTTGATCCAATTCTTGCACAACTCATAGAAATTGAATATCTGATCGCCACGGGGGACGTGAAAAATTCACGCCTTTTATTGGATCAGGTACAAACTGCCCTACCTCCCTCACCAGACAAAGAAAATATAGAATTTCAGATTCTGGAAGCAAAATGGAATGCCCTTGATAACCATATATCGCAGGCAATTCTCTGTCTACGCCATGCATTTGAATTAAGCGAAAAATTGAGGGTAAAGAACATAGGGCAATCACACCTGGAAATGTTTCTGGCCGCCTGTCATACGCAACAGGGTGAATTTATCCTGGCCATGGACTGGTGTGAAAAAGCATTAGAGAATGCAAACGGCTATGAACTCTTTATAGCCCAGGAATGCCAGATTTTTATCCAGGCCTATGCACAAATATCAGCCGGCAAGGACCAGATGGCAATCCAGTTACTGAATGATGCACTGACACGTCATCAACAAAGAAAGGCAATTACCCTTTTCCCACTGAACCCCATGCTTGCCGCACGTCTGATCGATTTTGCACTGAAGAAAAATATTCAGCCCGAACATGCAAGAAATATTATAGTCAGACAAAATTTAAGCCCGCCAGATAAGTTTACGTCTTATTGGCCATGGCCTGTCTCTGTACGTATCTTTGGCCAATTTGAGTTATCGATCAACGGAAAAATTCTTGCACATGCAGGTGGTGGTCAGCAAAAACCCTTGTTGCTGTTAAAAATACTGATCTGCGCTGGCAACAAAGGACTTGGCTTGAAATCGGTTGCTTCGCAATTATGGCCAGACTCGGAAACCGCCCGCACCACCTTGAATGTGACTGTACACCGTTTGCGTAAAATTTTAGGTGGCGATGACAGAATACTGATAGCGAACGGAAATATTTCTATTTCTGAATCAAGAACCTGGTCAGACCTGGCGGCCATGTCACATAGCTGCCAGATCATTTCCACTGTCAATCCAGCCACGTCAACAGCAAGTATTGTTCAGCTTGGCAATGCATTGCTGGATTTGTATAGAGGCCCCTTATGCGCTGAAGAAAGCGATAGCTGGCTCATTGCGCATAGAGAACGCTGGAACAATTATTTCGAAGATGCCGTAACACAGTTGGGACAACATCTGGAAAATTCCGGGGAATGGGGTCTGGCATCAACACTATATAGAAAAGTACTGGAAGTTGATGCCCTTGCAGAATCAAGTTACCGTGGCTTGATGCGTTGTGCCCATGCAGAAAATGATATCGTGACTGCCGTCGCCGCTTTCCGCAGATGCCGCGAAACACTGTCTATTCTGGTTGGCCTGCCGCCATCGGCTGAAACAACGTCGCTGGCCATAGAACTGGGTCTGATCATAGCGCCATAATCTGATTAGCACTCACATGCTAAAAACATTTTTTACCGCTCCTCTAGAGACGCGGACGTTCAAATTGCAATGGCAAATACAGCGTAAAACAAGTTCCTTCACCGACAATTGACCTTACATGTATGCTGCCGCCATGTTGTTCGATAATGTCACGGACAATAGTCAATCCCATACCCATACCCTCACCAGCTGTTTTGGTGGTATACAACGGATCAAACAAGCGTTGCTGTGATTCGTGTGACATGCCGATGCCGTTATCTTCAACCTCAACGGCCAATACCTCATTGATGATGGCGGTACGAATAATCAGGCTGCCGGGCTTCAGTTTATGCTGATTTTCAGGACGTGCAAGAATGGCCTGGCAAGCATTAATGAGAAGATTCATGAACACCTGATTTAATCTGGCGGGCCAACACTTCAGGACAGGATTGGCATCCAGCTGGGAAACAATTTCTATGACATCACCATACTGAACGCGCACCAGATTGACCGTTGAAAGCAAACCTTCAGCGATACCCGTTTCTTTCATATCGGCGTCATCCAGGCGGGAAAAGGTACGTAAATTCAATACCAAATCACGTATTTGTCTGGCACCACCCAATATGGTGTCGAGTGACTCGACAGAATAGTTCAAATGTTGCTGGAAAATATTTGCAATCTCGGCATCAGTATCCTCATCCAGTAAATTGGTCAGGAAATCATTGAACTGTATCAAGTGCAGACGCAAGTTCTGGCTGCCTACATAAATGAAGTTGACCGGATTATTGATTTCATGGGACAAGCCGGCAGTCAAGGTACCGATAGAAGCCACCTTTGCCTGGTTGATCATGTGCACCTGGGTTCTGTCCAGTGCTTCTCTGGTCGTATCAAGCTGTTGCGATGCCTCCAGATTTTCTATCGCAATTGCGCCATAGGAGCACAAGGCACGGAAAACCAGCTTCCTGCGTTCATCAAACACCTTGGTTTCAGGAAATTTAATGTGTATGAGTCCAAGCAATTTACTGCCAATAAGCAACGGCGCAATCAGCGCGGAAATTCTTGGATTCAACTGCAAGGCATCATTATCATCACCGTCATCCGTGGCGGGTTTAAGCAGTAGTTCTTTTCTTTCACGCGCCACTTTTGCAAGTTGGGATTCGCTTGAAACAACTGGAATTTTTCTTTCGCCGCTTACCGTCTTTGATCTTGTGGGAAATACCAACTCAAGCTCATCTCCCTCTTTCGTTGCCCGATAAATCAAGATCTCCGGTGCGTCAAGCAAACGGCTGATATGCGTATGCAAAGCTTCATACACCAGTTCGATATTTGGGTCGTGCGTTATTTCAACGCCAATTTCAGAAAGATGACGGAAACTTTCCAATGACAAGCCCAACTCGGTATTTGCCCGGTTCAGCGCAACATTGGTATGAATCAGGTTCTTGTTGATATCCATCAATTCAAGCTGCTTCTGCCTTAACGCTGCGGTACCTTCCTTGACCTTGGTATCAAGAACCATCTGCGCATTACGCAAATAACGGGTCCTTAACTGCACCAGGAAATACAGGATGGCGATAACAAGCAAAACCTGCAAGACGGTGAACCACCATGTCTGTCGCCACGAAGGTAGCACCAGAACCGGTATGTCCAGGGCCGGCTCGGTCCAGATGCCATTGCGATTCGATACGCGCAATTTCAAATGGTAACGCCCGGGTGGCAAATTTGAATAACTGACCAGGCGCCTGGATGCATCGACTTCTATCCAGTCCTTGTCATAATTTTCCAGGAAATAGGCGTACCGGTTATATTCGGGTGCGGAAAAATCAAGAGCAGCGAATTCCAGAGAAAAGTTATTTTCATCAGGACTGATCTTCAATTCCTGCGTGTCCGGTCCAGTAAATCGCAAGCCTGAGAGCTGATTCTTGCCACCAACTTGCAAATTACTAATCGCCAGCGATGCGCGATAATTCCAACTTTGAAATAGTTCAGGTTTCACTATCGTCAGGCCATCCGCGCCACCAAACAACAAATCACCTTCCGCAGTCTTTGCCCCGCTGTTCAACCAATGAATTTGTATGGCGCCACCATCGGCCAGTCTGACTGGCTGGATTTTCAGTGTATCGGGATTGATGACAGCTAATCCCTTGTCCGTACTCACCCAGATTTGCCCCTTTGCATCTTCAAAAATTTTATCCACAATGGCATTGGGCAAACCATCTTTAGTGGTAAGCCGAACCTGATCTGGAAATTTCTCTGTTGAAGATGCGACGCGACTGCGATTGAATAAGATGATGCCATCACCGAGTGTGGAGACCCACAGGCGGCCACGCGTATCGGCATGGACACTGGAAACGTAGGCAGATGAATTCGCCACACTTTTACCGGTGGGCCATATGTGTTCAATTTTCTGCATATGCTTGTCATAGCGATAAAATCCGTGGTGTCTGGTACCTATCCACACGCCTTTGTCAGCATCCTTTTCCAGCAACACGATAATGTCATTGTTTAATGCCTCGGTGCCAGGAACACGCCTGGTCAGTCTGGTGACTGACTGATCAAGATCAAACGTCCACAAGCCGTCAGTGCCGCCCATCCACAGCTGCCTGTCATCTTTCATTAACGCAGTGACTGACTCTGCGGGCTGACGCGGCGCTGTCGAAACCAACTGTATCTTCTTTTCGGAAAGATCCTTTGTATTTACTATGTAAAGGCCTCGTGCTGATGCCAGATATATCTCATTGTCAGACGCCTGCACCATGGCATTAATGGCGACCTTGGGAAGAGAAACAGCGGGATTCTCTTCACTGGACTTGATCCAGGTGATTTTTCCTGTCACCGGACTCACGATGTTTACACCGTTGGTGCGCAAGCCCAGCCAGATCTCACCATTTCTCAGCGGCAACACAGATGTGACATCTGTATCCCTGATTTTAAAGTTGGATGATGCTCCGCCAAATATCGTTTGAATGGCTGTTTGTTGTCCGTTTGTGCGACTGATACCGCGCTGGGTGCCTATCCAGACCGTGCCAGCAGTATCGCGCAAAATGGCCGAAGCAGTGTTATCTGCCAGGCTATATGGCAAATCATCCTTATGTTGCTCGCGACGTGTCGTCATTGTGGCCACATCAACGACCACAATGCCCTGGCCCAAAGTACCAAGCCAGACTTTGCCCGGATTGATTTCCTGGATAAAATTGATATCTTCCTTACTGATCACATGGGGCGTATTACCGGTCTCCTGAACCGCCTTGATCAGCATGGAAGAATAGGCAGTTATGGTTGAGTTTGCCGTTCGCTCTGCCACGAATGCACCCTGACCCAGGGTACCCACCCAGACCTTGCAATCGCTGCCTTTACTTAAACTCAGAATTTTTGGCGCGGCTTTGTCTTTACCGGGCAAAGTAACAGGAATATAGCTGTCCGACTTTTCATCCTTGATAAACAAGCCCTTGCCCGTACCCACCCACAAGACACCCTGACAATCGCGCACCAATGATCTGACTTCGCTGGAAATCAGGCCACGGGTATCCATCCCACTCTTGCTTTCATGTGTGACGGCATCGTCCTTGAATTGCAAATGATCCAGACCGCCCCTGCTGCCTATCCACAAGCCATCCTTGCCATCATCCAGGATGCTTGCAATTGCCGGATGACTGGTTCCAGTCACACCGACAGGGATGCGAATAAAGCGATCAAGCACATCATCATAACGGGCTAAACCGCCACTATTGGTGCCTACCCAAAGTCTGCCGCGGATATCGATATGCAAGCTGAGTATTGCACTGTCGGGAACGCTACTCTCATCATTCGGTATGGGATCAAAGTGGCGAAAGCGATAACCATCCCAGCGGGCAAGGCCACCCTGCGTTCCAATCCAGATAAAACCACGCTTGTCCTGGACAAGCGCAGTAACAAAAGAATGGGGTAAGCCATTGGAGGTGTTAAGGGTTTGGAAAATGCTATCGCCAAGCTCTTGCCAGGGGACAGCATTCGATGTCGGCTCATTTGCGACGGCAGTTGCATTCAGTAGTGCAAATACAAACAAAAGGCCAATACGTCTGGCTATCGGCAACAGCATCAGTATCAGCGCATGGGAAAATGCATTGATTATTTTCACAGAAAAAAGATTCAGATTCCTGGAGTCTGTGAAAAATCTCATTTTCTTCGATTAAGTGCGTGTTCCATCAGGTTTGAAATAAGTGATTTACTGTCGCTAATGCTGTTTGGCCTGATTTCCCGGCATTATCTCAATCGAAGGCCATCGACAGCCATCAATCGACAAACTGATTGATGGCCCACTTTAAATGGCAACAGAAGTTTTGCTCATGACTTCAAACTGCTGAACTGCAAAATTAACCGCATCCAATAGCTGCTGAGAGTCGTATGGCTTGACGATGAATTTACAAATACCACCCAGATTAATCGAATCGATTACAGCATCCACATCAATGTATCCTGATACCATGATGCGGGAAGTCAGCGGTACCAGACGCTTGGCTTCAATGAATAACTCCACTCCGCCCATCCTTGGCATACGGTAGTCGCTGACTATACAAGCCAGCTTGTCCGCCGTGCCGATACTATTGATTATGCCGACTGCTTCCAGCCCATCACGGGCTTCCAATACATGGAAATGATCGCGCAAAACGCTCGCCATGACAGACAGATTCGATTCCTTGTCATCAACGATCAGAACCGAATAGCGAGGTAAAGCAGAATCCAGCCCTGCTTGCAGTTGAGCCAGATTTTTTGTACTAAAAACAGCCATCAAACATCTCGATAGTTAACAATATATCTTGCCTAGACTAAATCATTATCTAGACATAGGCAAGGATAGAAAAATAGTGCCTGGCAACAATAAAAATGCACACCCTGGCCGATAAGCAGGTACGGCACAGACACAATGCATTTAAACACTCTGCAATTCAGGCACAGACACTTTCAGCCTGCGAAGCTGTATTACGACGCCAACCAGAAACAGGATAAAAATCAAACCTGTAGCGACGACCAGGCCCGGTGCGTCTGCATCAGGAAATACAGGATTGCCTGCGGGGAGCCGTGTCGTCGTTTCGGTCACGCCAGGTATCATATGGAAAAAGAAGGTCGTGCTGTAACTGACCGTCTCAACCAGCAGCCATGAACGGCCAAAGAGCTTCGTTTTTCCGGCAGCGACTGCCACACCCAACACGATCAGGGTCAAAATTCCCAATGCATGCGGTTTGCCGAAACCGCCGTGGGCGAAAATACCAAATCCGGTGAGGCAGGTGACGACGGTGGCCCAGATATACACCTGCCCTGTCAGCCCATCTGGCTTGATACGTCCATCACGAACAAAAGCCACAATCCCCGCAATTACGGCGATCAGGCTAATCAGGGTATGAATAAGACCAAGGGTAGACAGTCCGAACATGGTAGTGATCCTTATGGTGAAAATGCGTTATGAGGTCTTCAACAGAGGTCTTCAGCAGCGATTGAAGACAAGGGAGATGTGCAAGCATGACGACATTGCTATACAAACATGTTTTTACCTTATCAGGCAAGCATATTCCGTGTTTTGGCTCATATGTTTGTCTCTCGCGTCTCTTTCCAGTGCCATATTCAGTGCCATATTCAGACCGGCATCGTCACCGGCTTAAACGATAGCCTGCCGGATGAAAGCAATCATATTGAAAATAAGCTGCCATGTACGTCAGCGTACATTCTATTTTTTGAAAACGGCGTATATCTCGAACTCAGCTTATTACTCAGCTTATTACTAAGCTTATTTATGAAATGAATTCTGGATTTCATGCCCATACGCCATGTGGAAAATCTTCAATGCCACGTGTGGGCTTTATTCAACACCCCATCTGCCACGCCTGTACAAGGAGCCCGTCATGAAACTGAAACCACTCAATGAAAAAATGGAGCAATGTCTTGCCACCTGTCTGGCATGTCATCGCATCTGCACGGCAACTGCTGCCCATGTCATGCATGGGGACAGCAATCACAGTGAAGTGCTGCATCTGGTGAGTCTGCTCGATTGCGCCCAGATTTGTCTGGTACATGCCGATTTCATGTCTCGCCGCTCACCACATCATTCCCATCTGGCCAAAGAATGTGCGGAAATCTGCAAGGCCTGCGCCACGCTGTGTGAAGCCCATACTGACTCTGATGGCATGATGGATGAATGTGCCAAAGCCTGTCGTGCCTGTGCGGACAGTTGCACACAGATGTAAGTCACTGGCCCTGGGCATTGCCATGTACTGCCTTTTGAAAACCGGCATTTGTTTGTCATAGAACAAACCCTATAACACGAAAGCACGCCAAGCTGGTAGCAGATCAAAGCATGGCTACATGCATACTCTTACCAACAAGGACATCATGACTACCAATACAAAAGCATATCTGATCGGCGGTGGTATAGGCTCGCTGGCGGCTGCGGCATTTATGATACGAGACGGCAAAGTAAAGGGCGAACATATCACCATTCTTGAGGCAGGCTCTCTGATCGGTGGCAGCCTGGATGGTGCAGGCAATCCCGAACTGGGTTATTCATTGCGTGGTGGTCGCATGTTAACCACCGACAATTATGAATGTACATGGGATTTGTTCAAATCCATCCCTTCATTACACCATCCCGGTAAATCAGTATTTGATGAGACTCTGGAGTTCAATCAACACTACAAGTCCAATTCCAAGGCCAGACTGGTCGACAAGCGTCGCGCCAAAGTGCCCGTAGCGTCAATGGGTTTCTCCATGCATGATCGCATGGAACTACTGAAAATGACCATGACCGAAGAAGCAGAGATGGGCAACAGCGCGATTACCGACTGGCTCTCGCCCTCTTTTTTCGAGACAGAATTCTGGTATATGTGGGCCACCACCTTCGCCTTTCAGCCATGGCACAGTGCGGTCGAATTCAAACGTTATCTGCATCGTTTCATGATGGAATTTTCGCGCATAGAAACGCTGGCAGGCGTCAAACGCACCGTCTACAACCAGTATGATTCACTGGTCTTGCCTTTGCAAACCTGGCTGAAACAGCAAGGCGTACATTTCATCACAAATTGCCAGGTACAGAAACTGACGCATACCGTCAATAATGCGTCACTGATGGTAACCGGCCTGGATTGCCTGCGCGATAGTCGCAAGGAAAGTATCGTCGTCAATGAAGGTGATCTGGTATTCCTGCAAAATGGTTCCATGACTGATGCGTCCAGTCTAGGGTCCATGAGCAGCGCCCCGGAAAAACGCAGCAAGCTCGATAGTTGCGGCTGGCGCCTGTGGGAACAGCTTGCTGCGGACCGGCCAGGCATGGGCAATCCCACTGCATTCAACAGCTGTATAGCCCAATCCTATTGGGAATCTTTCACCGTCACGCTGAAAGACCCTCGCTTCTTCAACCTGATGCAAGAGTTCAGCGGTAATGAAGCCGGCACTGGTGGGCTGGTGACCTTCAAGGATTCAAACTGGCTGATGTCCATCGTACTGGCGCACCAGCCACACTTCATAGACCAGCCGGAAGGCGTTCAGGTGTTCTGGGGTTATGCCTTGTTCCCGGACCGCATCGGCAATTATGTCGCCAAACCCATGAGCGAATGCAATGGTGCGGAAATCTTGCAGGAACTATTGGGACATCTGCGCTTCGATGCCGAAGTATTTGACAACGCCAATTGCATTCCCTGCAGGATGCCTTACATTACCAGCATGTTCATGCCCCGTTCTACCGGAGACCGTCCTTTACCGGTGCCACCCGGCACCAGGAACTTTGCCTTCATCAGTCAGTTTGTTGAAGTACCTGATGATGTCGTCTTCACGGTGGAATATTCCGTCCGCGCAGCCCAAATGGCTGTCTACCAACTGCTTTCAGTGGACCGTCAGGTACCACCTGTCACGGCACATGACAAATCAATAGGGACAAAAATGGAAGCTTTCATCAAGGCATTTAAATAAGCTTGCGCAAACAATTCTGTATTGAAGCGCATACGCTAGCATGAACTTCAGCAAGATTTCTGTGAATCCAGAATGATTGCCTGGATGGTTTGAAACCGGCATACCGGTTTTACAGCCTATACCAGGCTGGATTGGACTATCCAAGCCTACCCTGCCGTGTCAATTCGTATTCACTACCAGCGGCAATTCAAAGCAGAAGCAGGCACCCTTTCCGGGTTCACTCCGCAACGCGATACTACGATGGTGCAGTTGCAGAATGCGATGCACGATCAATAGACCTATACCGCCACGACGCCCTTCTCCACTGAGCGCAAAAGGGCGCTTAAAGAGATTATCCAATAGTTCAGCCGGTATGCCGGGGCCGGTATCGCGGATGCAAAGTTCAACCGTGGTTGTCCGCTTTTCCACAGCCACGGTCACCGTACCGCCCACTGGCGTATGGCGGATCGCATTGTCGATCAGATTGCTCAGTACGCGCTCTATCATTCCCAGGTCCGCCGTTACCATGGCATTGCCAGATAATTCTGCGTCCAGCCTTACCTGGCCAGCCTGGGCTTGCAGTTCAAATTTCTGGAACACGTCCTGTATCAGGTCATTCAACAAAAAATTCTCGGGAAGCGGCTCAACACCACCATGTTCCAGCCGCGCCAGATCAAACAGGGCTTGCGCCAGGCGGCCGACCTTACGGCTCTGCCCCAGTGCAATCGCCAGGTAGCGCTGGCGATCTGCCGCATCCAGTGTGGCATCACGGGCAGCCAGGGTTTCCAGATAGCCGTGTATTGATGTCAGTGGCGTGCGCAGATCATGTGAAATATTCGCGACCACTTCGCGCCTGTCATGATCCATCTGTTTCAGTGTTTGCCATTGCTCGCTGATACGGGCGGCCATCTGTCTGAAGCTGATTTCCAGTACCGCGATTTCGTCACGCTGGTCGGCGGCCTGTACTGTTGGTGGCGGTACCAGCGCTTGTTCTGCCTGGGTGTCAAAGCGGCGCATGGTGTCGGTCAGTTTGTGCAGTGGCCTGGTGATCCAGCGCAACGCAGCCCAGGCAGCAACCAGGGTAAGCAATGCCACCAGTGCCATCGACCACAAGGTAACCCGTAACACGGCATTGATGCCTGCGCTGGCGGCATAACGGTCATGGGCTTCGCCTTGCAAAATTACGTAAATGTAACCCACCTCATGTCCATCGCGTCCATCAAGTCCATCACGCGCCTCACGATGCAGTGCCGCCGCACTGAAAACCTTGCGCCTGCTAACGCTGCGTGGATCATCTCCGGCTATGGGCAACATGCCACCCGCCAGGAATTTGTGCACCGGCGCCAGATCAATATGCTGGCGCTTCAAGTGACCGGGTGGTGCGGCATTGCCGATGATGTTACCGGTTTTATCGAGCAGATATACTTCCACACTGGGGTTGACCGTCATCAATTGATCAAACAGGTGGCGTACCGAATCAGGCCCCAGATCATCACTACCAGTCAATTGGGCATTCACTGCGATGCTATGGGCCAGACCACGCGAGAGACCCTGCACCACCTCCATTTCACGCATGTCGTTAGCGCGTATCTGCAACCATGCCGAGACACCGCAACTGGCCAGCAACAGTACTGAAAATGCCAGCGACAGCCGCTGTGACAGCGTCAGCTTCACGTTATTTCTCCCGCCACGGCATAACGGTAGCCCTTGCCCCATACGGTCAGAATACGGTGTGGTTCAGCAGGATTGGCCTCAATCTTCGCACGCAAACGGTTGATATGGGTATTGACGGTATGTTCATAACCTTCATGTTCATAACCCCATACCTTGTTGAGCAGATCCAGGCGGGAATACACATTGCCAGGGTTACGGACAAAAAAATACAGCAAGTCAAATTCGCGCGGGGTCAGATCCAGTAGCTTGCCGTCGGCCATGGCGACCCGGGTCAACGGCGATAAGGTGACGCCATCCACCGCCACATCGCCTGCTTCGGTGCGGCGGCTTTTATCCATCGCGTCTGCACGCCGCAGCATGGCCTTGACGCGGGCAACCAGTTCCAGTATCGAAAACGGCTTGGCCAGATAATCGTCTGCCCCCAGTTCCAGGCCCAGGATACGATGAACCTCGCTGGAACGGGCGCTGATGATGATGATCGGTGTATAGGTTTCCATCGCCCTTGCCTGACGACAGATTTCTAGCCCGTCTACCCCCGGCAGCATGATGTCCAGGATCAGCGCATCCCAGCGTCCCGTGCGCAATTGTGCCAGCCCCTGTCTGCCGTCGGCGCAATGGGTGACCTGATAACCCTCATCCTTCATATGCAGACGCAGCAGATCGGCGATTGGCATATCGTCTTCCACTATCAATATACGTTTTGGCTGATCCACGGCAATCCCGGTTAGCTGCTTGAATGTTGTCATTGTGCAGGATTTGTGCACAAAAAAGTATCACAAATCGTTTAACTTTACGTGAGGACTTGGAGAGCAGTCCAGGCGCACAATAGGGACCATGACGCATCAACCAAGGAGGCATTATGCAATCCAGACGTAAATTCTTGCTGGCTGGCGGTATGCTGGCTGCAAGCCGGATGTTATTCGCGGCACCGGCAGGCAACACATCGGCTGCCCCGCCGGAAATTCAGCACACAGACGCAGAATGGCGTCGCCTGCTGACCGGCATGCAATATGAAGTCTTGCGCCGTGGAGCCACCGAGCGCGCTTACAGCAGTCCGCTCAATGATGAACACCGCAGTGGCCAGTTCAGCTGCGCTGGTTGCCAGCTACCCTTGTTTTCATCCAGGACCAAATTCAACAGCGGTACCGGTTGGCCCAGCTTTTATGCGCCGCTTGACCGTGCCGTCAACAATATCACCGACACCACTTTTGGCATGCTGCGCACGGAAGTGCGTTGCCGCCGCTGCGGTGGCCATCTCGGCCATGTATTCGATGACGGCCCACGCCCCACGGGTCTGCGCTACTGCATGAATGGCATAGCCATGACCTTTACCCCCGGCAATGCCTGAACGGCGCAGAAAGCAAACATGTTGTTGATACTTATTTCTTATCTTGGTGGCGTACTGACCATACTCAGCCCCTGCATCCTGCCAGTGTTGCCATTTGTCTTTGCCCGCACTGGCCAGCCATTCCGCCGCAGCGGCCTGCCACTGCTGGGTGGCATGGCACTGACCTTTGCTGCGGTGGCCACGCTGGCGGCGGTTGGTGGCAATTGGGTATTACAAACCAATCTGTATGGTCGCTGGCTGGCAATGGCCTTGCTGGCCTTTTTTGGCCTGACATTGCTGCTGCCACAACTGGCCGACAAACTGACCAAGCCACTGGTCGCTGCGGGTGACCGCCTTTCCAGCGCGGCACAGGCAGATGGTGCAGGTGTCGGCTCATCGCTGTTGCTGGGTGTCGCCACCGGTTTGTTATGGGCACCATGCGCTGGCCCTGTACTGGGTCTGTTGCTAACCGGTGCTGCGCTGAACGGTGCCAGTGCTGGTACGTCATTGCTGTTACTGGCCTATGCTGCCGGTGCCGCAAGCTCATTGGCAGTGGCATTGCTGATTGGTGGCAAGGTGTTCGCAGCTATGAAACGCTCACTGGGTGCTGGCGAATGGATACGCCGCGCTTTAGGGGCGGCCATGATAGCCGGCGTCGCCGCCATTGCACTGGGCCTGGACACTGGACTGCTGACCCGCCTGTCCACCGTTGCGACGGCAGGACTGGAACAGCAATTGATAGATCGGTTTTCACCTGGCTTGTCATCTGATTTATCACCTGATTTGTCAGCTAATTTGTCAACCGGCTCAGCACCCACACAGACTTCGCCACAACAAGGTGGTGCCATGATGGCTTCCAATGCGATGATGGCATCAAACACCATGGCCCCATCGAATGCCATGATGTCAGCGCATGGTACCAATACTGCTGACACCCTGGCTGAAGAAGGAGCATTGCCACCGCTGACAGGTGCGACACTATGGCTTAATTCCAAGCCACTGACCGCGCAAGACCTGAAAGGCAAAGTCGTGCTGATCGATTTCTGGACATATTCCTGCATCAACTGCCTGCGCAGCCTGCCCTATGTACAGGCATGGGCCAAAAAATACCATGACCAGGGCCTGGTCGTGATAGGCGTGCATGCGCCAGAATTTGCATTCGAGCGTGATCCGGCCAATGTCAGCAAGGCAGTACGTGATCTTGGTATCAGCTACCCGGTCGCCATCGATAACAGCTATGCAATCTGGCGCGCGTTCGGCAACCGCTACTGGCCTGCGCATTACTTTATCGATGCAACCGGTCGCGTCCGTCACCATCATTTTGGTGAAGGTGATTACGTACAGTCAGAACAGGTGATACAGCAATTGCTGGAAGAAGCTGGTCAAAAAAATGTTGCCAATGATGTAGTCATGGATACCGGCGCTGCCGGCGCGCAAATGGCTGCCGACGACAGCCAGGTGAAATCTTCAGAGACTTATCTTGGCTATGGTCGTGCGCAAAACTTTGCTTCGCCAGGCGGCATACAACAAAACCGGGGCGCCGATTACAGCGTGCCAGCACAATTACCCCTGAATCAATGGGGATTGAACGGTCACTGGAAAGTGCAGGAAGAACATGCAGCACTGGAACAGGGTGCAGGTCGCATCAGCTATCGCTTCCACGCACGTGATCTGCATCTGGTGCTGGGGCCAGGCAAAGACGGCAAGCCTGTACGCTTTCGTGTCACTATAGACGGAGCAGCACCGGCTGACGCACATGGCAGCGATACAGCAGCCGATGGCAGCGGCACAGTGACGTCACAGCGTTTATACCAGTTGGTGCGGCAATCCGGAAAAATCGGTGACCATACCTTCAGTATCGAGTTTCTTGGCCCGGGTGTACAGGCTTACGCCTTTACTTTCGGCTGATTTTTCATTCACGTGGAGTAAACATGAAAACAGCAAATCGATTGACAGCGCTGGTGCTGAGCATAGGCGCTATCGCAACGGCCCTGGCGCTGAACGGCCAGGTTCACGCTGGCGAGGCAGCGGTAATTATTCCAGCACCGGTTGCAGATATACCGGCAGGCAGCACGCATACCGAAACTGCGGTATTTGCGGGTGGCTGCTTCTGGGGTGTACAGGGAGTTTTCCAGCATGTGCGCGGTGTCAGCAATGCAGTTTCCGGCTACGCTGGCGGCAAGGCATCTACTGCGCATTATGAAATAGTCGGTTCAGGTGCTACCGGCCATGCGGAAGCGGTGCAGGTGACGTTCGACCCGACCCAGGTCAGTTACGGCAAACTGCTACAGATATTTTTCTCGGTGGCACATGATCCAACACAACTGAACCGCCAGGGACCAGACAGCGGAACGCAATATCGTTCTGCCGTATTCCCGACGACACCCGTGCAGCGCAGCGTCGCCGAAAAATACATCGCCCAATTGAATGCTTCACACGCCTTCCGGGCATCTCTTGCGACAACCATTGAAGCAGACAGCGGCTTTTATCCCGCCGAAGGCTATCACCAGAATTACCTGACGCTGCACCCCAATGAACCCTATATCGCCATCAACGATATTCCCAAGGTCGACAACCTGAAACGCGTCATGCCAGCAGTGTACAGGGCAGATCCGGTTCTGGTGCGCAGGACTAACTGAACATACTGAATCATGCCGTCAGCCAGACGGCATGATGATGTTTTTTCTGTCGTTTTTTCCGGTTTTATTGACAGAAAACTTATCCACAAAAAATAAGCAGTGTTTGCAAGTACACTGCTTAAACACGACCGGCCCGGTTTCAATAATTACATTTGGCGGTCTTCGGCCTTGAATGTACCTTCCGTGATCATCAGCACGGCCTTGGTTTTCTTGTCCTTCAGTTCAAAAGAAAACTTGCCTTCGATCACCTTGCCACTAACGGTAGTAATTTCCAGCATGTTCTTGCCGTCACGTGCATCGTATTCAGCCACCGGTTCACCAAAGGGCTGCTTGCTTTCGCCTTTGATAAATTTGACTTCACAGCCATTATTACCAAAATCCCTGGCCTGATACTTGACTGGCTTGCCCTCAAAACTCCTGCAGATAATGCTCAGACGGTCCGTCAGGGTCTTTGGTGGCGGGTAAGCAGATGCGCCTTTGGTCGAGGCGATCAGATTAAGTACACCCTTGGTCGGTATCAGATAGGTGATGCCGTCATCATCGCTTTCGAATAACTTGCCATCGATTTTCGCACTAAGCTGCTGCGGTACCTTGGCATGCGCCAGCAATGCCGGTGCCAGGCTACATACAACCAGCGATGCAACTGTAATGACTGAATGGAATAGCTTCATAGGACTCCTTTAACAAGCGGTTAAAACACCTGTGCTTCAATAGCCACCAAGAGTTATCAAGACAATACCATACTCCCCAAAATGCAGGCCAAAATAAAAAACCCTCTTTATGTTGAGAGGCGGGTTATAGCGCTTGGAAAAATATCCTGTGGAAAGAATTATTTGCCATGAGGCAGGCGTGCGTTGATGACGGTTGCACCGTCGCCTCTCGCACTGAGATGTACCGGAAGAATTTTCGGAAGACTGTTAAAGAAATCCATAGGTTTGTTTGATTGAAAACTGCCGGTTACACGCATCTGACGCAGTACAGGGTCGTCACCCAATACCAGCGGCTCATGTAAATAGTCGTTCCAGCGTGAAAGTACCTGTTCCAGGGATGTGTTTTCGAACACCAGCCAGCCTTGTCGCCACGCGCCTACATCGTCCGGTTCGACAGAGCCAGTCAATCCGGTTCCGGTAGCGTCAATCTGTATGGTTTTTCCCCGGCTTAATTCCGCCGTTGCGGGTCGCTTGTCCATGTCAACCGGGAGACCCGATTCGTGGCTGGACCACACCGCGACCTTGCCTTCGGCCACTTCTACCGTCATGTGTTTGTCACGCACCGCAACTGTAAAAACGGTGCCAAGGACACGAACCCGCCCCAGGTCCGTCACCACGAAAAACGGTCTTTCCGTATCGCGAGCCACCGCAAACCGCATTTCGCCCTCGACTAGCCGGACTTCCCTGCGACTCCGATAATAGCTAACCTGCCCCTTGCTACGGGCCGCAAGGTCGATCATAGATCCATCAGACAAGCGCTGACTGGATCTCTCGCCGGTTTTAGTACTCAAGGCAAATTCCTGCAATGGTTGCTGAAACCACCATTGCCCGCCGCCGACCAATACGGCTGCACCGACGACCGCCAGAGCTATCGTCACACGGCGCCTGCTTTGATTGACCGATGGTATCGGCAACTGTCCTTTTAATTCGCCGGCGTCGCTGAGTTTCCAGGCTTTTAGCGCCGTTTGATAGGCGGTCTCGTGATCGCTGGCTTGGGTGCGCCACTGCTGCGACGTCTCAAGGGCTTGTTGTGCAACTTCCGGATCACCACCATGCTGGCGGACAATCAGAAGCATTGCGTATTCCAGGTGCTTGCTCAAAGACATAGTAGCTGGCAGAAATTGAAGAAAAGAACGCTAACGTCGGCTACCACATCAGTTGCCACACATTGTGAAAAAGAAAATGAGATTCATAGTGTTGATTAACGACTCAAAAACAATCAACCCGTCTTTCAACAGGTCATATCGATGCAGTCTAGCACGGCGCGTACCACATGCTTTTCGATCGCAGCCACGCTGCTGCAAAGATGTTCAGCCGCTTCGCGATGACTGTAACCATATACACGCACCATGATAAAAGCTTCGCGACGTTTGCCCGGCATTCTGGCCAATCGTGCCAGCAGACGGTCAAGCTGCTGGCGGACCATCACCTCGTGCTCGACCGAAGGCAATTCATCGCTTCCGGTCAGTGCCAGTGTGGCTAGCATCCGCGCTTCCGCATTTCGTCTGCGGGCGTCATCGACAATGAGATTCTTGCCGATCTTGTACAGCAGAGCCCTGGGTTCGGCAATCGCAACAGACGGATCCATAGCGAGAACGCGCGCATAACACTCTTGCACGATATCTGTTGCTGCGTCGCGATTTCTTAGGGTGTGGGAAAAAAAACCCACCAGCTCCTGATAATAATGCTGGACCATACCGACCAAAATCCTATAGCTTGCCCCCGCACTGTCTTGAGCATCTGACCTGACTTAAGAATGACACCATTACTGAAATCGCCAAAAATCCGGCGAAATTCCTGTTTTATTTTCAATAATAAATGAAACTCATTCTCATTTAAGCCGTGAATATTACCAAGTATCCCGGGATGTTGCCAAATATCTTTGCAAGAGGCGGCTAAAACGGGACATACACTAGAGATGCGTCTTGCTTGGCTAAAGCAGCCGTTTTTTATATCCGCCTGACATTTTCCTGCAGCTCTTCATTGACAAAATAGCAGCACCGCATCAATCCCTGCTCCTTGCTTATTGAAAAGCAACCAGAACTCATTTCAGCAATAAGGATGGGTTCTAGCTATAAACAAGAATCCAATTATTCAAAAATATTTGTCCGGTATTACCCTGCTCGTCCGTCTGCATGCTGAGTTCACAAAAATCAACCGATCAAAAAAGGAAGCAACAATGAGTACCGGTACGAAAACGAAGCGACGAAATACGCCAATGTCGCGCCAGGCCCCAAACCGCGAGCATCGCCGCAAGCATCACCGCGTGTCCACCCTGGTGCTGGCGTGTGCAGCAGCACTGTCGCTAATGGCGATCCCCCATTCGGCCCAGGCACAAGTCGCCAGCACGATCCTGTCGTCTACACAGAAATATTCGATTCCCGCCCAAACGCTAGGCAAAACGCTCAATGCGATCGCCCGTCAGGCTGGCGTCGCCATCTCGGTCGATTCCTCACTGGTCAGCGGCAAGTCCGCAGATGCCATCGAAGGCAATATGACACTGGGCCAGGCTTTGGAACAGGCGCTGACTGGCTCTGGCTTGATGGTCGTGCCGGGTAACAACGTTATTACAGTACAAACCAAACCCGCCGTCAGCATGCAACAAATCCTGCCGGAGATTAGTGTTAGCGCACAACTGGAGACAATCTCCGGGCGTGTCAATCCGGATGTGGCAGTCGGCTCCAAAATCCTGGTGGCGCAACGCCAAATCGCCCAGTCCGTCAGCGTAGTGACGCAAGAACAGATCCAGACCCAGAACATGCACAGGCTGGAAGATGCCATGCGCTATGTTCCCGGCGTCACGGTACGTGACGGCGACTCTGAACGGATGATGTTCTATGCACGTGGCTTTCCGGTGGACGCTATCCAGTACGATGGCGTCACCATCAATAACGGCAACAGTGCCTCCAGCCCTGCTTTGATCATGTTTGACCGGGTCGAAGTGCTGCGCGGACCGGCTGGTTTGCTCAATGGGCTGGGCGGATCTGGCGGTGCCGTCAACATGGTACGCAAACGCGCGCCGGATGCATTGCAATTCAGCGCGGATGCATCAGCCGGTTCCTATAACAATTACCGCGGTGAAGTCGATATCGGCACACCGCTGAACGAGTCCGGTTCATTGCGGGGACGCATTGCCGCTGCTCACCAGGATCGCAAATTTGCACAGGACAATGATTATCGAAAAGACGATCAGGTTTACGCCACGCTTGAAGCCAACCTGACATCAACGACTGTACTCCGCATGGGTTTGGGATATCAGGACCTGACCCAGCGTGTCCCCTGGAATGGTTTCCCCGGCTATTCCGACTACACCTTTCTGGATATCCCGACCGCACGCTCGATGGCGCAAGACTGGAACAGAAACAACTACAAGACGACGTCGGAATTCCTTGAACTCGAGCACAAGTTCAACAATCAATGGCTCGGCAAAGTGAGTATCACAGCGCTCCAGCATCGCAACAATTTGCTGACGTCTTCACCGATCAGCCCTGCTGATCCGGTCACTGGCGACTACACGGCCTATCCGTTTCGCGGGATTTGGGACGAAGATCAAAACGGGATGGATGCCTTTCTTGCCGGTCCGTTCTCGCTCTTTGGACGCAAACATCAATTGACGGTCGGCGCAAACTTACAATATTCCCGAGAATCGCAATCCACATCACCGTTTCAGTCTGTCGTCACGAATATAGCCGGTTCGAACTACGCCATGCCTGTATTTGGTAGCCAGCAGTCGCCCTGGATCACGCACGGAAAACAGATGGGAGTCTATTCCAACACCCGCCTGAGCATTACGGACCCGCTCACTCTGGTTATCGGCGCCCGCATGAGCTGGTGGAAAAATGACGTCCAATACGGTGCCGGCTCAGACGTACTGCGCGACTCGATCAACGCAAAGATCACGCCCAATATCAGTCTGATCTATGACATCAATGCCAACCACACGGTCTACGCCAGTTACTCCGGTATCTTTACCCCGCAATTCACCCGCGACGTCAACAACCATATCCTCAAGCCAGTCGTTGGCGACCAGCAGGAATTGGGAATCAAGGGCGAATATTTCGACAAGACGCTCAACGCCACGCTTTCCTTGTTTCGGATAACAGAAAAGAACCGCGCGCAGACAGACCCGTCCGACCCCAGCTTTACTTACTATCCCCAAGGTAAAGCACGCAGCCAGGGCGTTGAAACGCAAATCTCCGGAGAATTATTGCCCGGTCTGGACATGCTTGCCGGCTACACGCTGACCACCACCAGGTATCTGGATGCCAGCCTCAACACCAATGGTGATTTCGAAACCTATACGCCAAAGCATATTGTCAAACTGTGGGCAAATTACCGGCTTCCGGACGAGCTCTCGAAATGGACTGCAGGAGGTGGTGTTTACATTTCCAGCAAGCGCTATGTAATTGATCGCTATGCGATTCCTCAGCAGACGATGACGACAGGCGGTTTTGCCACGTTTGATGCAAGAATCGCTTACCAGGCTGCAAAAAATATCGAAGTAGCGCTGTCCGGCACCAACCTCTTCAACAAGCACTACTATCGCAACATCGGCGGAGCGACCAGCGGCAACTTTGTGGGCAATCCTCGTGAATTGCTGCTGACCTTGCGCTACAAGATGTAATCAATTTCGTGCGTTCTTAAAGATCTGACCTAACAAGCCATTCAATGTTAATTGAACTGGCTAAAATCCGGTTTACGCTTCTGGAAGAATGCCATGAAAGCTTCTTTTGCTTCTGGTGCATTCAGCATGGCCGAGAAGTATTTGTTTTCCTCTGTCATCTTGGCACTGATGGCGGCAGGTTGTACGCCTTTCATCAGGCGTTTGGTGGCGCGTATGGAAGCGGCTGGCAGGGCAACCAGTTTGGCTGCCTGCTGCTGGGCGTATGGCAGCAATTCTTCCAGTGGCAATACTTTATTGACGAAGCCCATTTCAAATGCTTCAGCCGCACTGAAGGCTTCGCCCAGCATGAGTTTTTCTGCGGCGCGTTGATAACCAACGATTTGCTGGAATACCATGCTGGAGGCAAACTCAGGGCACAGGCCAAGCTGGGTGAAGGGCATCGAGAGTTTGGCATTGTCGGCCAGGTAGATCAGGTCGCAATGCATGAGCAGCGTAGTACCTATGCCAACTGCGGCGCCAGAGACGGCGGCTATCACTGGCTTGCCTGATTCATTCAGTGCCTGCATGAATTGATAGACAGGTGGCACGGCATCTGATTCGGCCAGGCTGCGGGCATTCTTCATGAAGTCTTCAAGATCATTACCAGCAGTGAAAATTTCTGGCTTGCCGGTGATAAGGATGGCGCGCACTGCCACGTCTGTTTCTGCATCGCGCAGTGCATCTGCCATGGCCTGGTACATGGCCTGGGTGATGGCGTTTTTCTTTTCCGGACGATTGAAGTTGATCGTCAAAATACCGTTTTCTTTGTGGGTCAGGATATCCATTGTTGTAGTCTCTTAATTATGAGGTATTGATCAGGTGGATTGTGGTGCAGTAGTGAGCCATTGTAAGGCTTGCTGCCAAAGTGTGTTGCGGAACTGCGGACGGAAAAATCCAAAATGTCCGATACGCTTTGCATTCACTTCCGTGGGATGGATATAACGCCGTTCCACTGCCGCGTTGCTGTAATAATCATGCATGCTGTCTATGCTGCGACGGCTCATCATTTCGTCATCGGTAAAGCTCATGCACAGTATGGGCTTGTGGATTTTATGATGGCCGGTCTGCATGGGGCTGCCATCTTTCTCCACAAAATATTCAGGGCTGCGGCACCAGCGTGACCATTGATAAATCACGCCCTTGGGCAAGTCACCGACCTTGCGCATTTTTTTACCGGGAAAGTAACCCCAGATGCGGGTATACAAAGGCACGAGAAAATACCACATGAGCCAGACAAAGCGCTTCAACTGCGGTGAATTATCGCGCCAGTAGCCGCTGCCGCAACCTACAGTCAGCATACCATCGATGAGATGGTTGTCAGGTACCAGGCCAGGCAGTTGCCCGCCGAGGGAGTGGCCGACAATGAGCAGGGGCACATTGGGTTGCCATTCCTTGGCAGTTTTCAGAGCAGCATTGTAGTCACGCTCTGCCCAGACCAGGATATCAGCATCAAAGCCACGTAATGAATTGCGGTATTGCGCGGGTATGGATTCACCCATGCCACGGTAATCAAAACTCAGTACGGCAATGCCATTCTCTGCCAGGAATTCGGCAAAGGGTTCGTAAAAATTCTGCTTCACGCCCATGGCCGCCGGCATAACGACGACTGATTTTATTGTGCTTGAGGGTGTGAACTTTTTTGCTGTCAGCGCCGTGCCGTCAGCAGTGATAATTTGTACCGTCTCCATCATGGCTCCTTCAAACTCAGCTCATTAAAAAAAACCGCGCAGAAAATACAGTCTGCGCGGTTGTTTTTGTTCAGGCAAGCAGCTTACATGCGTTCAAAAATACCGGCAGCGCCCATACCCGTACCTACGCACATGGTGACCATGCCGTATTTGAGGTTGTTGCGATGCAGGGCATGGATAGTCGTTGCAGAACGGATCGCGCCAGTCGCACCCAGTGGGTGGCCCAGGGCAATCGCGCCGCCCATAGGGTTGACCTTGGCAGGGTCCAGACCCAGGTCTTGTACCACGGCCAGGGATTGTGCTGCAAAGGCTTCATTCAATTCAAACCAGTCGATCTGGTCTTGGGTGATGCCAGCGGCACGACATGCTGCCGGGATGGCTTCTTTAGGACCGATACCCATGATTTCTGGTGGTACGCCGCGTACTGCGAAAGAGGCGAAACGTGCCAGTGGTGTCAGGTTGAATTCTTTCAGGATTTTTTCGCTGACCAGGATCAGGGCACCTGCACCGTCAGAAGTTTGCGAGCTGTTACCTGCAGTGACGCTGCCTTTGGCTGCGAATACAGGTTTCAGTTTTGCCAGACCTTCGATAGATGTGTCTGGACGTGCACCTTCGTCACGGCTGACCGTACGGGTTTTCAATTCGATTTCACCCGTTGCCAGGTTAGGCACGCGGTCGATGATGTCGACAGAAGTTGTCTCAGCATCAAAGTAGCCAGCGTTTTGCGCGGCGATGGCACGTTGGTGCGATTGCAGGGCAAATGCATCTTGCGCTTCGCGCGATATTTTCCATTGCTGGGCAACTTTTTCTGCGGTCAGACCCATGCCGTAAGCCATGCCTACGTTTTCGTCTTTCAGGATAGCCATGTTCATGGATGGGCTATTCCCCATCATCGGTACCATGGACATGGATTCGACACCACCAGCAATCATGACGTCAGCCTGGCCAACGCGGATGCGGTCTGCCGCCATCGCAACGGCAGTGATGCCGGATGCGCAATAACGGTTGATGGTGACGCCACCGATAGTGTTAGGCAAACCTGCCAGCAAGATACCCATACGTGCCAGGTTCAAACCTTGCGGGCCTTCAGGGAAAGAGCAACCGATGATTGCGTCTTCAGCCAGCTTGGGATCAAGGTTGGGTACTTGTGCAAAAGCAGATTGCAGTACGCGCACCAGCAAGTCATCAGGGCGGGTGTTACGGAACATGCCACGACCAGATTTGCCGATCGGGGTACGGGTAGCAGAGACGATATAGGCGTCTTGGAGTTGTTTAGTCATTTTTGATTACCTCAATTCGTTAAGGTCAGCTCAGGCTTACTCTTCAAAAACCCCTCACCACAGAGGCACAGAGACACAGAGGAAAAACGGAGAAATTCAAAACAACAGGGTGTTCTCTGTGCCATCTCTGTGTCTCCGTGTCTCGGTGTCCAAGGGTTTTTGGTCTGTAAGCCTTTCTATTTAGTTACGGACTGGCTTGCCAGTTTGCATCATGCCCATAATGCGCTCTTGTGTTTTTGGATGATTCAGCAATTCCATAAACGCTTTGCGCTCCATGTCGAGCAACCACTGTTCGCTGACCAGGCTGCCATTATCGATGTCACCACCGCTGACCACTTCAGCAATCATTTTGCCCAGTTTGAAATCATGCGCAGAGATGAAGCCACCATCACGCATATTGATCAGTTGTGCAGCAATTGTGGCGATACCATGGCGGCCAGTGACTGGCACCAGTTTGCGCATAGGGGCGCGGTAACCGGCGTCAAACATGGCGCGTGCTTCAACTTTCGCAACGTGCAGCAATTCGTAAGGATTGAAGACGATGACATCATCGGCAGACAAATAGCCCATTTTCTGTGCTTCCAGCGCAGATTTGGAGACGGCGGCTGTAGCTGCATTGGTGAAGTAGTTTTTCAGGAACTGCAGCAAATCCGTGCCTTTGGCATCTGCCGCTGCACGTACTGCTGCTTCTTTCAAACCGCCACCGCCAGGAACCAGGCCTACGCCCACTTCAACCAGACCAATATAAGATTCGATGGATGCCACGCGTTTGGCTGTGTGCATCATCAATTCGCAACCACCACCGAGTGCCAGGCCAGATACGGCAGCAACCACAGGGATATTCGCGTATTTCAAAGCCTGATGCGCATTTTGCAGGCGGGAGATTGCTGGTTCGATTGCTTTCACACCACCGGACATGAACAAAGGCAGCATGGCTTGCAAATCAGCACCGGCTGAGAAGGCACCGCCGTCAGCCGCGTCTGCACTCCAGATGACCAGACCCTTGAAGTTTTTCTCGGCTTCAGCGATGGCTTTTTCCATACCTTCGATAACGCCCGGGCCAATCACGTGCATCTTGGTTTTCAGTGACAGAACCAGTACATCGTCATTCTGATGCCAGATACGGACAGATTCATCTTCAAAGAAGGTTGTACCGGCAGTTGCGCCAGTTGCCACGCCTGTGCCCAGTACTGGCGCACGGAATGCCTGACGATCGTACACAGCCAGTGTGGAACGTGGCACGTAAGTGTTGCTGGCTGGTGACCAGGAACCTTCGGCAGTATGTACGCCCGTGCGTCCATCCAGTACCCAGGCTGGCAGCGGTGCATTGCACAGCGCCTTGCCAGCGTCGATATCTTCCTTGACCCAGCCAGCAACTTCTTGCCAGCCAGATGCCTGCCATGTTTCGAACGGGCCTACATTCCAGCCAAAGCCCCAGCGCATGGCGAAGTCGATGTCGCGTGCATTGTCGGCAATCGTTGCGCCATGGACGGCGATGTAGTGGAAGGCATCACGGAAAATCGCCCACAGGAACTGCGCCTGTACATTGGTCGATTCACGCAGGGTCTTCATTTTCTTGACCGGGTCTTTTTCTTTCAACATGCGGGCGACGACATCGTCAGCCTTGGCACCGCCAGTCACATATTGTGCTGTGGCGAAATCCAGGCGCTGGATGTCCTTGCCGACTTTTTTGTAAAAGCCTGCACCGGATTTTTGACCCAGTGCACCTGCAGCGACCAGTTTGGCCAGCACTTCAGGTGTTTTGTAGACAGCAAAGAAAGGATCATCAGACAGATTGTCTTGCATGGTCTTGATGACATGGCCCATGGTATCGAGACCAACCACGTCAGCAGTACGGAAAGTACCAGAAGAAGCGCGGCCCAGTTTTTTACCTGTCAGGTCATCGACGACATCGACAGTCAGACCAAATTTTTCTGCTTCATAAATCGTTGCCAACATGCCGAAAATACCGACGCGGTTGGCGATGAAGTTAGGTGTATCTTTGGCGCGTACTACACCTTTGCCCAATGACGTTGTCAGGAAACCTTCAAGCTGGTCGATGATTTCTGGACGAGTAGCGACGGTAGGGATCAATTCCACCAGATGCATATAGCGTGGTGGGTTGAAGAAATGCACGCCGCAGAAACGGGCTTTCAGTTCTGCATCAAAGCCATCAGACAGGGCAGTGATGGACAGGCCGGAAGTGTTGGATGCGAAAATCGCATTCGGTGCAATGTGCGGTGAAACCTTTTTGTACAGATCATGTTTCCAGTCCATGCGTTCTGCAATGGCTTCGATGATCAAGTCGCAACCGGCCAGCACGTCGAGGTTGTCTTCGTAGTTGGCTACTTCGATGAGTGCTGCGTCATCCTTGTTACCCAGTGGCGCAGGATTGAGTTTTTTCAGATTCTCGATGGCGCGCAGGACGATACCGTTTTTCGGACCTTCCTTGGCAGGCAAATCAAACAGCACTACAGGGATCTTTGCATTGATACAGTGAGCAGCAATTTGCGCACCCATCACGCCAGCGCCCAGAACGGCGACTTTTTTAACGATGAAATTGGTCATTTTTAACCTCAGGTAGGACGTTCCATCCTGCAAGAGCAGGATGGAACGCATGTTTGATTAGAACAAGTCAGCTTCGAGTGCCAGCAAATTGGCAGAACCAGAACGTGCCTGGCGGATCAGCATTGCTGTTTCCGGATACAAACGGGCAAAATAGAAACGCGCTGTTGCCAGTTTGGAGATATAGAATTTGTCGCCTGAATCCTGCTTTTCAAGAGCGATCTTGGCCATTTGTGCGAAGAAATAGCTGTAAACCAGATGACCGACTACGCGCAGATAAGGTACGGCAGCAGCACCGACTTCATCCGGGTTCTGGAAGGCCTTCATACCGATTTCCATGGTCAGCTTGGTGACTTTGTCGCCCAGATCAGCCAATGGTGTGATGAATTCTGCCAGTGCTTCGTTGGTACCATTGGCTTCAACAAAAGCCTGTACCTTGGCACCAAACTTGCGCAGTTTTGCACCGTTGTCCATCAGGATTTTACGACCCAGCAAATCCAGGGACTGAATCGTATTCGTGCCTTCATAAATCATGTTGATGCGGGCATCGCGTACATATTGTTCCATACCCCATTCGGCGATAAAGCCGTGGCCACCGTAGACTTGCAGGCATTCAGAAGTCGCTGTCCATGCATTGTCGGTGATGAAGGCTTTGATGACTGGTGTCAGCAAGGCAACTTCGTCAGCGCAATCCTTACGCACTTGTTCATCAGGATGGTTGAATTCTTTATCCAGTTGCAGAGCAACGTAGGAACAGAATGCACGTGCACCTTCAGCATAGGCTTTTGCGGTCAACAACATGCGGCGTACGTCAGCGTGGACGATGATAGGGTCAGCTGGTTTGTCCGGTGCCTTAGGGCCAGACAGGCTGCGCATCTGGATACGGTCTTTGGCGTAGACCAGCGCGTTTTGGTAAGCAACTTCTGTCAGACCCAGACCTTGCATACCTACGCCCAGACGTGCGGCATTCATGAACACAAACATCGCATTCAAACCCTTGTGCGGGCCACCGATGAGCCAGCCGGTTGCGCCGTCCAGGTTCATCTGGCAAGTGGAATTGCCGTGGATACCCATTTTTTCTTCGATCGCGCCACAGAAAATAGGATTGCGTTCACCGATGCTGCCATCTGCATTCGACAGGAACTTAGGAACGATGAACAGGGAAATACCTTTGGAGCCTTCTGGTGCACCTGGCAAGCGTGCCAGTACCAGATGGATGATATTTTCAGCCATATCGTGTTCACCGGCAGAGATGAAAATCTTTGCGCCTGTGATTTTGTAGCTACCGTCAGTTTGTGGTTCTGCTTTGGAGCGCAGCATGCCCAGATCAGTACCGCAATGTGGCTCGGTCAGGCACATGGTGCCAGTCCAGTCGCCAGAAATCAGCTTAGGCAGGTACAGAGATTTTTGTTCTGGTGTGCCGTGTTCATGGATACATTCGTAAGCGCCATGCGACAAGCCTGGGTACATGGACCATGCCTGGTTCGATGAATTCAACATTTCATAGAAAGAATTGTTGACCACCAGTGGCAAGCCCTGACCACCAAATTCCGGGTCGCAAGACAATGCAGGCCAGCCCGCTTCCACATATTGTTTGTAGGCTTCTTTAAAGCCTTTTGGTGTGGTGACAGTGTGGTTGGTCTTGTCGTGGTGGCAGCCTTCGCGGTCACCGGAGTGGTTCAGTGGGAACAGTACATTGGCAGTAAATTTGCCGCCTTCTTCCAAAATCTGGTTGATGATGTCGCCATCAACATCAGCGTGCTTGGGCAGCTGTTTCAATTCTTCTTCTACATTCAACAGCTCATGCAACACAAACTGCATATCACGCAATGGAGCGATATATTGACCCATGATTTTCTCCTGACGGCAAAGTTATAACGGTAAATGTGGATACTAAATTTTTTGCGATGGTGTCTGTAAAAGCCTGTCAAAGCCTGTCAAATTCAGGCTGTAACCTGCACCGGCGCGTAATACTCGATCATTCGTTCAAATCCGACTTCGGCACGACCTACACTACCCGGCTTGCGCAAGAAACGCGCATCATGGTGCAGGGCTAATATGAGGCCATACATCTCATACACAATCTGTTCAGGTTCGACATCATCCCGCAAATGGCCGAGTTGTATCGCCTGTGCTGCGGCGCGGTGCAAGGCACCCTGCCATGCGTGGACCATACCTACCAGCTCATCCCTGATCGGCCCTGCCCGGTCATCGTATTCAGCTGCCCCGCTGATATAGATACAGCCAGATGCAATCTCTACCGTGACGCGCTTGACCCATAATGCAAACATGGACTGCAAACGCGGCAGGCCACGTTCTTCTTTCATGCTTGGATAAAACACCTCTTGCTCGAAATGATGGTGATACAGCTTCAGCACTTCGATCTGCAAGTCTTCACGCGAGCCAAAATGGGCAAACACGCCAGACTTGCTCATGTTCATCTTGTCGGCCAGCAAGCCTATGGTCAGCCCCTCAATGCCATCGCGGCTGGCAGCGTCCAGGGCTACATCCAGAATGGCGGCGCGGGTCAATTCCCCCTTGCGCATGAATTTTGATGTCATATTCATATTACATTGATTGTGTTGAGAAGATTCATGCTTACATGGACCAATATAAAAAAGTGATGCAAACAAATGAATTTATCGAACGCTCGTACTATTATGCACAGCGCATGAAATGTCAAACCAGATTCCGTCTTTAGAGGAGAGTATCTATTATGTTTTTACTCCTTTGATTCTGCTTATACCTAATTTACCTACCTTATTTACCTGCCTTATCTACCAGTCTTGCCTGCCGTCTTTAAAACCGGATTCAAGAGTCTGAACCACGAGTCTGGTCAAGCTGCCGCCTGTCGCGCTTGGTGGGCCTGACTGTCATGGTCGCCGTCGGTTCACGGAAATACCTTCTGTCTTCTGCCACTTTGGCGCGTTTTGCGGCACTTTCAGCGGTTTCTTCATACATGGTCTGGGCAACCGTCGCCGGACCGCGTACTTCCAGTATGCGCATTACCCTGACCTGCCAGACCTGCTCTGCCTGCTGTACCTCGATCAGGTCTCCGACTTTGACACTGTGGGCAGGCTTGATGCGCTGCTCGTTTTGCATGACGCGGCCCAGCTCTACGGCATTGGTGGCCAGGCTGCGGGTTTTAAAGAATCTGGCTGCCCATAGCCATTTATCGATACGGGTGGTGTCACTCATGAAAATGTCGCTTTTCAATTCAGGATAATCAAACTAAATAAAACCAGTATGACGTTAAAAATACGTTCATTCTATTTTGATGCAATGTATGGCAGCTGTCAGGCAAATACAAGCCATTTTTGCCCAAACTTTGTGCATACAACAAAGCCTGTCAACAAGTTGAGCTATGTTGCAGTGCGCATAGACAATAAACTGAACGACCGTACAATTCGGCAAAGTTTTGCATTAATTTATATACTTTCGCATGCTTGCCAATTTGGTCGGATCAGCTCATGAGCTCTGTTGAAGAACTAAGTGGAAAAAAGCGCGCAATTCTCATTGCCGCCGAGAAATGCTTCGCCGCACAAAGCTATGAAGGCGTCTCCATACGCGACATCGCGCATGAGGCCGGGGTACCCATCGCCCTGATCGGTTATTACTTCGGTGCCAAAAATGAGCTATATCACGCCATTTATGAACACCATAGCGGCTATATCGCAGAACGCCTGAACGGCCTGCGTCATGCACGCCTGCATAGTCCACCCGGTGTTGCACTTGAAGCCATTATCGCCGCCTTTGTGCTGCCGGTACTCAAGCTCAACGAAAAAGCCGAAGGCGCCAATTTTTCACGCATGGTGATGCGAGGTGTGATTGACCAGCATGAAGCCAGCGAACGCATCACCCGCGAATTTTATGACCCCATGGCCCGTGAATTCATCGCTGCACTGCACGATGCCCTGCCCCATGCGCCCGCCGACAGCATCTACTGGAGCTATCAGTTCGCCCTGGGTGCCCTGCTGCACCACGTCGTCGATACCCGGATAGAACGCCTGTCCGACGGCCTGTGCCCCGCCCGCCAGGCCGACCTGGCCGCACCGCACCTGCTGCGTTTCATTACCGATGGTATCAGGGCGGTCACGCGGGTGAATTAGTCAGGGCTTACGCAAAACCGTCCCAGCCGCGTTGCAGCTCCCGCATTTAGCAAAATTCGGTACCAAAGTACTGTGTGCGTCGCTGACGGTGTAGTTGGTGTTTCAGGCAACACGTTGCCTGCCAACGAAACGAACCTCCCTACAAGGGAGGTTTCTTAAAAGCGATAGGTGCAGTCGGGGTTTCAGGCAACATGTTGCCTGCCGACGAAACAAACCTCCCCTGCAAGGGAGGTTTCTTAAAAGCGATAGCCTTGCCGGGACAATTTTGCGTAAGTCCTATTAGTTACAGTAGAACTCAAGCGCCAACTATCCAACCTTCCAGCGCATCAAATATCGGCAAACCATAATTCTGTTCCCGTCTTTGCCAGCCCCATGCGGCCAGTAACAGGCATAGCACAGCGTCGAGCAGATCGGCGCTGCCGTCTTCTATCAGTTCATTTCTGAACTGAGTCACATCCAGCCTGATGTTCCAGGGCGTACGACCAGCTTCCAGTGCTTCAATTATCTGTACACGTGCCTGCCTGCGTTCAGGCGTCTGTTTAGCTTTGTCGTCGCTCTTGTAGGAAGCTTTGGTGATGCTGCGTGCCACCATGCCGGGGTAAGCTTCCAGCGCTATGCGTTGCAGATCACCGTCATGCATGCCGGGCAGGCTGACACCCGCATCCAGCAAACGCGGGGCACCTGCATGCAGCATATAGGCGACGGGTGGGTTGACCCATTTCATGGAAGGTGATGATCCGGCAGGAAAGTCAGCGGCCCTGTGGGCGAATTTATTGCCAGCAGGGCGTGCATCGCAAAAAGCCTTGAATTGCAGGCGCATGTCGGCTCGCGACAGGCTTTGCAAATGACGCATCAAAGATTGCCAATTCGTTGGCCAGCCCAGATGCTCGACCAGTTCTCGCGGCAGGGAAAACGGCAGGTCAAAACCGGCCAGCCAGGGACCAGGTTGCCTGAGCCAGGTTTCAAACGCTGCAAATTCAGACAGGCTGGTCAGCGTCTGCAATTGCAGCACATCGACGTGCAGGGTGCCGCTGGCAATGGTGATGCATTTGCGGCGCGTGGGTGCGGACGTGAAATCTACGCCATGCAGCTTCATCCGTAATGTCCGAATGTGACGATGCGCATCAGGCCGCGATAAACCAGGTAGGCAATGCCATGCCAGACGTGTTGATACCAGGCCTGTTTTTGCACATCGGCAGCGACAATTTCGACACCATCTGCCAGGCCCTGTTCCAGTTCATGCGACAGCGTCGCGGCAAAGTCACGGTCGCGTATGACAATATTCGCCTCATGATTAACGAACAGGCTCAGTCCATCAAAATTGCTGGACCCAACGGTTGCCCAGTCCCCGTCGACCACGGCCACCTTGGCGTGTAACTGCGTTTTCCGGTATTCGACGATACGCACGCCAGCCTTTAACAGGCGGCCATAAAAGGATTGTGCCACTGCATCCTGCAAGGCAAATTGACCCACGCCCAGCAGCAGTACGACATCGACCCCGCGTGATGCAGCAGATATCAGGGCGCGCCTGAATTTTCTGCCGGGGGCAAAATAAGGCGTCACCAGGATGGCACGTGTCCTGGCTGTGCCCAGCGCATGCAGATAGGCTTTCTGTATGGTGGTGCGGTTGCGCAAATTGTCCCGCACGACCAGTGCAGCTGCAGTGATTTGCTTGCCGCCGCGTTTGGCGTCCGCATGCAGGTGGCGCATCAGGGCAAAGCGTGAGCGGAAATTCAGGCGACCCAGCTTGCGCCATTGTGCATCCACTTCCAGATGCACATGGGCGACCAGTGGTCCGGTCACCCGCACGGCAAAATCCCAGCGTGGAGAGGGCAGAACAATACCAGAACCATCATCGGCTATGGAGTCGTCAATAATATTCAGACCACCGACCATGGCGACCTGCTGATCAACGACACAGATCTTCCTGTGAGTACGCGCTAGGCCACGTTTGAACCAGGGATTGAAACAGCGGCAATCGACACCGGCATCATTGAAAAGGCGGGTCAGGTCGATTGCCGCCTGACGGTCGCTACCGATCCAGTCAAGGACCACCCTGACCTGCACTCCACGGGCTGCGGCCTGTATCAGCGCAGCCTGCACGGCGACTGCTGTCTGGTCGTTGGCAAAGATATAGGTTTCCAGATAAATTTCATGCCTTGCCTGATCAATCTCAGCTGTCAGTGCAGGAAAGAACTGTGCACCGCTGTGCAGCAGTTGTATGTCATTACCGGCGACGAAATGCAGTCTGCTCATGTAGCTTCATCAGGATTCAACAATTCCAGGCTGGCCATGATGGGCACATGGTCTGACAGCGTGGCCCAGGGGGCACCCTTGAGTACTGCTGCTTCATTGACTTTGAAGCCGCGCAAATAAACCCGGTCCAGGCATAGCCATGGCAGGCCTGCAGGAAAAGTACGGGCATGACGCCCCTTGTTTTTGGCAAACAGGTTACGCATGTTGCGCAATGAAAAACGCGGCATGCCATGGCGGGCATCCACGTCAAAGGCTTCAAACACCCCCAGTTCCTGGTACAGGATCTGGCTCAGACGCTGGCTCCAGTCATTGAAGTCCCCGGCAATCACCAGCGGTGCATGAGCCGGCAGATCACGCTTGATAGTGTGGATCAGTGCCTGTATCTGACGGCGCCGGCTGACCGCAAACAGGCCCAGATGTATGACAAAACAGTGTACATCCACGTCCTCTACACGTACGACGGCATGCAGGATGCCACGCTGTTCATAGGCATGATCAGACACATCATGGTTCACGAAAGACGCAATCGGATAGCGGCTCAGCAAGGCATTCCCGTGATGACCATGTTCATACACGGCATTCATGCCATACACGGCCTGGTGTGATTGCCCGGCCAGAAAATCATGCTGGCCTTCTTGCGGCCACAAGGTGTGGTTTTCTGCATGCAGGTCGTGCTGGCCCTGCACTTCCTGCAGGAAGACAAGGTCGGCATCCAGCAGGTCTATGGCATCCTTGATGCCATGTATGCGTGCCTTGCGGCCAAATGCACTGACGCCCTTGTGAATATTATAGGTGGCGATGCGCAGTTTCATTTTGGCTCTCTTTAACTGGTAAGGTCGGCATGGGTCCGCATCCATTCAATCAATTCAGGCAATTGCAGAATGGCTTCCGCATTCGATGCAGAAAAACAGCGATCTGCCGCCTCACGCCACGGCAACCACTGGTACTGCAGGTGTTCGCGTGGTGCCAGTCGTACCGCGACATCAGGGCTGACACACAAGCCAAACACATGTTCGGTATTGCGTGTCACACCGGGTGCATAGCGATGACGCCAGACCGGATAAATGTCGTATACATTGGATAAATGCCAGTCACGCAAAGTGTGTTGTGTGGCGTCGATACCGGTTTCTTCAGCAACTTCGCGGATGGCGGTCGCCATCAGGGCTTCGTCCGGCGTGTCTTTGGAGCCGGTGACCGATTGCCAGAAACCGGCCTTGTCGGCCCGTTCCAGCAACAGCACATCAAGTGCCGGTGTATAGATAACAACAAGAACAGATTCAGGTATTTTGTACTCAGGCATGGTGCTTATGGTTGCGAGGCAGAGCCATATGGCTATCTTCAACAACACCATTCTAGCGCTTTTAGCTCAAGCATTTTTGCTATTGTGCAAAGTAAAACGCCACACCGTGAAATCACTTCACGGTGTGGCGTTAAAAATTCAGCGTCTGCCGGTCTATATTGACAGATCCATGCAGGCCGCAGGCTACTTATTTGGTGAAATAGGTACCAACACAAATCATGCTGTCACCGGCACCACGTTCGCAATACGAACGCTTCAGCTCATACGACTGGGTAGCCGGATTATTGAACTTGTACGGGCCATACCAGCCCTTGGAAGATGCCTTGACAGTATCTATCATGCCTTTGATGAAGGCATTGCCGTCCACATCTTTCATGCTGATCAGATTTTTGCCAACCATTTTTGCATTGGCACCCTGTGCCAGACAATTACCATCAAAGTCATAGACAAATACATACAAGTCTTTTTCCTTGAATGCACCATCAGGATGATCGGTAAATACCTTATAGGCTTTTTCTGCGCCCGCTGATTTGACCAGGGCCACGGCTTTTTTGACCATGTCCTGTGCTTCTGCTTCGCTTCCATGTTCGCCGGCGGCATAGGCGAGTGGCGTCAGCGCTGCGGTTGCCAGCATTGCGGCAGGCAATAATTTACTTAATAAGCTATTCATCGTTTCCCCTTGAAAGTGATTATTCGCTGACAAGACAGGCCATATCCCATCAGTCAATAGTTGCTTTATAGCAGCTTTATTTTCAGCATTCTCAAAAGAAACAAGAGTTCACATTGGCCTGTTTATACCGCGCTGCCACCAGAAATACACCTTTTCAAAAAGAACCACGCCAAAACATATTGGTTTTCACAGCTTGCCGACATAGCGCATTCTCTGCTTGCAGCGCAGCAAAAGATAAAATATCTGAGCAAACATGTTGGTGCAAAAAAGCAAAAAGGCCTGCATTGCAGGCCTTTTCATTCATATCACGACAAGCATTATTTCTTGACCGGTACTGCCGGTGGCAATTCTTTTTCCTGCAACTGTTTGATCTGCGGCACCAGTTTGTTGTGTGCATCCAGGAAGGCGGCAACGATGACCTTGGCTTCATTGGTATTGCTCCAGCCGGCACCAAAACCACCACCAGCTGCACCAAAGCTCAGACCACCCATGCCAAGATCAGTGGACTTGGCAGAGCCTGTTGAGGCGGCCAGTTGTTCGGTTGTTTCATTGTCCGTTAACAGCAGGGCGACCTGGGCTTCCTTGAAACTGACTTTTTCGGCATAGCCGGTAAAGTTTTTCAGAATCGGGATCATGCCCATGATGGCACCTATACCGCCGCCAGCCTTGCTTTCTGAAAACGTCAGGCTGGGGGTGAGTGTATATTGCGCTTCATAACCCTTGCCTTTAGCAACGGTAGAATTTTTACGGATAATGCCCTGGTCTTTCAGTTCCTGTTCCTGTATCACTGCTTTCAGGCCAGATGAACGATCAACCACGCGGAAACAACCGCTTTGCTGCGCCAGCAAACGGATCAGCGGCACCGGTGATGATGGCAGGTTGTACTGGCTGCTCATCACATAGCCATTCGGGTTTTCCACCAGTGACAGGGTCGCCACTGGGGCATCACACTTCACCAGGCTCTTGCTGGCGCCTTTGGCACCGGCAGGACCGGCAGCGCCGGTCACTTCCGAAGAACCTTCACCCAATTCGGTTTTCTTTTCACCGCAGGCAGCGAGAAACAGACTGGCGCTCAACAATAAGAACAGGGCTTTCTTGTTACTGGCTTGAATCTTGAAATTCATCGTTATTTCTCGCTGTTTCAGTAAAAAATTACGCGATTTTTGGTTCAGTCGCACGCAGGCGGATATGCAGTTCACGCAATTGCTTTTCGTCGACTTCAGACGGTGCCTGTGTCAACAGACATTGGGCACGCTGGGTTTTCGGGAAAGCGATCACGTCACGGATGGATTCTGCACCGGTCATCATGGTGACGATACGGTCCAGACCGAAAGCCAGGCCACCATGCGGAGGCGCGCCGTACTGCAATGCATCCAGCAGGAAGCCGAATTTCAATTGCGCTTCTGCGTCATCAATCTTCAATGCACGGAATACCTTGCTTTGTACTTCAGCACGGTGGATACGGACAGAACCGCCGCCCAGTTCCCAACCGTTCAGGACCATGTCATAGGCCTTGGCAATACACTTGCCTGGGTCTGTTTCCATCAAATCTTCATGGCCATCTTTTGGTGCCGTGAATGGATGGTGCGTTGCAGTCCAGCGATCGTTTTCTTCATCATGCTCAAACATCGGGAAATCAACTACCCACAATGGTTTCCAGACATCGTCAAACAAGCCGTTGGATTTACCGAATTCGCTATGACCGATTTTTACGCGCAAGGCGCCAATCGCATCATTCACAACTTTGGCCCGGTCAGCACCGAAGAAAATCAGGTCGCCATCTTGCGCGCCTGTACGCTCCAGGATTTGTGTCAATGCTGCATCATGGATGTTCTTGACGATAGGTGACTGCAAACCGTCACGGCCTTGCGCCTTGTCATTGACCTTGATGTAAGCCAGGCCTTTGGCACCGTAAATGCCAACGAATTGGGTGTAAGCATCAATTTCAGAACGTGGCATGTTGGAGCCACCTGGAACACGCAGACCAACGACACGACCATTGACCATATTTGCAGCACCGGCGAATACTTTGAAATCGACGTCTTTCATGACATCGGTCAATTCAGTGAATTGCAGTTTGACGCGCATGTCTGGCTTGTCGGAACCATACAGGCCCATGGCTTCGGCATAGTCCATGACCGGGAAAGGATTTGGCAAATCGATGTCCAGCGTATTTTTAAAGACCAGACGTATCATGCCTTCAAACATGTCGCGGATTTCCTGTTCATTCATGAAGGAAGTTTCGCAATCGATCTGGGTAAATTCTGGCTGACGATCAGCACGCAAGTCTTCATCACGGAAGCATTTGGTGATCTGGTAGTAACGGTCAAAGTTGGCCACCATCAGCAATTGTTTGAACAATTGCGGGGATTGTGGCAAAGCGAAGAAGTTACCGGCATTCACGCGCGATGGCACCAGATAGTCACGTGCGCCTTCCGGTGTGGACTTGGTCAGCATCGGTGTTTCGATATCGATAAAGCCGTTCGCATCGAGGAACTTGCGCACTTCCATCGTTACTTTATAACGCAGGCGCAGGTTGTTTTGCATTTGCGGACGACGCAAATCCAGCACGCGGTGGGTCAGGCGTGTGGTTTCAGACAGGTTGTCATCATCCAGCTGGAACGGTGGCGTGACGGAAGGATTCAAGACTTCCACTTCATGCGCCAGCACTTCGATCTTGCCGGATTTCAGATTGTTATTGCCAGTACCTTCGGGGCGGCTGCGTACCAGACCAGTAATGCGCAGGCAGAATTCATTACGTACGGTTTCAGCAGCTTTAAACACGTCAGCACGATCAGGATCGCAAACAACCTGCACCAGACCTTCGCGGTCACGCAAGTCAATAAAGATCACGCCGCCGTGATCGCGACGACGGTGAACCCAGCCACACAGGCTGACGGTTTGGCCGAGTAATTCCTCAGTAGTGAGGCCGCAGTATTGGGTACGCATGGACATATTTCTTACCTGTCTGTATTCAAAATTAAAAATGATTTGATGCGGTGGGTAACCACATCATTTATTTGGTGGGGAGATGCTCGGGAGCCACCACGCCCATGGAAACGATGTATTTGAGTGCGGCATCTACACTCATATCCAATTCTATCGCCTGATCTTTCGGCACCATCAAAAAGAAGCCGGATGTCGGATTAGGTGTCGTCGGCACATAGACACTGACAAAATCACCTTTCAGGTGATTAACCACATCACCACCCGGTATACCAGTCAGAAAACCGATAGTCCAGCAATCGCGACGTGGATATTCGATCAGCACGGCCTTGCGAAACGCATTGCCTGAAGACGAAAACAGCGTATCCGATACCTGTTTGACACTAGAGTATATAGAACTGACGATGGGAATGCGCTGTAACAGGCTTTCCCAGGCCTTGACGACATAGTTGCCGATAAAGTTTTGTGCCAGCAGGCCGGTCACAAAAATGATCAGCAAGGTCAGCACCGTACCTATGCCCAATACCTTGAAACCGACCAGTTTTTCTGGCCGCCATTCAACCGGCAACAGCAACAATGACTGATCCATGGTACTGATAACAGCGTGCAGCACCCACAGCGTAATTGCCAGGGGCACTAAAATCAGCAGGCCGGTAATAAAGTATTTACGCATGGTAATCGATTCACTCTGGATAAAAATGACAAAACAAACTGGGCAAATGCCGGTCAGACAGCCTGATTACCTTCTGCTGACGTCGAAGATGCTGGGGTCGTGGCCGAAGCAGAGGCAGCAGTTGATGCCGTCGACTCAGTGGACGCCGCCGGTGCAGATTCGCTTGCGGGCGCAACTGCTGCGCCGCCGGAACCACCCCGGAAGTCAGTCACATACCAGCCCGAACCCTTGAGCTGGAAGCCGGCAGCGGTGACCTGTTTCGTAAAAGAAGATTTGCCGCATGTTGGACATACGCTCAGCGGCTCATCGGAAATCTTTTGCAATACATCTTTGGCAAATCCGCATTCTTGACAGCGGTAAGCGTAAATCGGCATGGCTTTGCCCCTAAAAAAACTGATAAAACCCTGAATTATAAAGGTTTTTGATCAGAATTTGCGCATTGCATCACAGCCGGGCCTATGTCATACCTATACTATACCGATACATGCCTATGCCGGGCCAGGGTCAGGCCCATGCAAAGCCTGTCTTCAGGTCTATATCGCCAGGGTCTTGCGAGTGTACTGGGGCAGTAAAGAACCCAGGATCATCCCTGTCATGCTCATCAACACGCCCACCAATTGTGGCGGCCACAGGCCTTCAGGAAGCAATATCTCCATACTCACCCAGGAAACAATACCCAGAATGATGGAGGCCAGACCACCCTGTGTCGTGGCACGCTTCCAGTACAAACCAAAAGCCAGCGGCACAAAAGCAGCTACCAGGGTTACTTTGTAGGCATTTTCCACCATCTTATAGATGCTGGATTCGGTATTCATGGCAAAAAGAGTAATGATGACCGTGAAAACCAGCACAACTACGCGCATCATCAGTAAGAATTGCTTGTCACTTTGCTTGGGGAAGAAAGGCTTCAGGATGTTTTCAGAAAAGGTCACCGAAGGTGCCAGTAAAGTTGCACTTGCACAACTCTTAATGGCCGACAGCAGCGCACCAAAGAACATCACCTGGGCCAGCATCGGCACCTTGGTCATGATCAGGGTGGGCAGGATCAGTTGCGAATCCTTGTCGATCAGGCTTTCCACCATTTTAGGATCGATCAGCGTTGCTGAATACGCCAGAAACATGGGGATAAAGGCAAAGAAAAAATACAATACCCCGCCGAGCACAGATGCATTTCCGGCAATTTTTTCATTCTTTGATGAAGCGACACGCTGGAATACGTCCTGTTGCGGTATCGACCCCAGCATCATGGTAATCCAGGCTGCAAAGAACCACAGGCTTTCCTTGGCGGTAGGCGCAGGCCAGAAATCCAGCTTGCCGGCATTAGCCGCATGTTCTATCACGACACCAGCACCACCGACCATGCCCGACACTTCCCAGCCTATGTACAACATGCCGACCACGATAATGATCATCTGCAGGAAATCCGTGATCGCTACTGACCACATGCCACCCATCAGGGTATAAATCAGCACGCTGCCGGCACCGATGATCATGCCCACATCCATAGGGATATAACCACCGGACACAACACTGAAAACCAGGCCCAGTGCCTTGATCTGGGCAGCGACCCAGCCCAGGTAAGACACCACGATACACATCGTCACCATGACTTCGGCAGTACGGCCAAACTTGTTGCGGTAATAGTCACCGATAGTCAGCAGGTTCATGCGGTACAGCGGACGGGCAAAAAACAGCCCGACAAATATCAGACACAGGGAGGAACCGAAAGGATCAGCAACCACGCCCTTCAAACCATCCTTGACGAAGGTGGATGAAATACCCAGTACCGTTTCAGAACCAAACCAGGTCGCAAATACGGTTGCTGTCACCACATACATGGGCAGCGAGCGTCCGGCAACGGCGTAGTCCTTGGAATTTTTCACATAACGGGCGGCATACAGGCCTATCCCCACAGAGATGACCCAATACAGAATGACAAACCAGATTAATGTGTTCATGGATAGACGTGTTAGGTAGTGATATCAATAAAAAAACCCGCATTTTTGCTGCGGGCATTATAGACGTAAGTTACACGAAGTTTGAGCCTGAAGCTGGTGATTTTGTAACGAACTGAAGCTTTATTCTCTTTGTTGAGCGCTACTGCCACATGATTGGGAGTACTTATTTATTTTTTAAGACATTTGCACAAGAAAAGTGCAATGTCTTGCTGAAAAGCAGCAATACCGTGTCAGCCACCGCACCACACCTGAATTGTTAAAATTTGTTATATAGCAATGATTATTGTAGAATCAGGTACGACTTGCACTTTTTGCAGGTTACCTAATAAACCAAGCCACTTACCTTTTACAGGTTTAAGGCAATTCTAAGATAGGGATATCCATGGAACTGGCAAGCACCCAACAAGGCTACGGCCCTGCGCGTGAGCGCTTTATCAGCAAGACTTTCAACCACCTCGGTGGTGCCATTCTGAGCTTTACGGCAATTGAAGTCATTCTATTCAAGACGGGTGTAGCCGAAGTATTGGCCAAAGGCATGATGACGATGTCATGGATTATCATTCTTGGTGCTTTCATGCTGGTAGGCTGGCTGGCTTCACGTGCCGCCCATACTGTCGAAAGCCTGGCCATGCAGTATGTGGCACTGGCTGCCTACATCCTGGCTGAAGCCATTATCTTCATTCCTATCCTGTTCATTGCCAATCAGCTTGCTCCTGGTGCCATCGCCAATGCTGGTCTGATCACGGTGCTGGCAACTGTCGGTCTGGTCGGTGTCGCGTATATGTCACGCAAGGATTTTTCCTTCCTTGGCAGTATCCTGAAATGGGCCGGTCTGGTAGCACTGGTCCTGATCGCCAGTGGCCTGATCTTTGGCTTCCAGCTCGGCATGTTCTTCAGTGTTGCCATGGTCGCACTGTCCGGTGCTGCAATTTTGTATGATGCATCGAATGTCATCCATCATTATCCTGAAGACCGCTACGTCGGTGCCTCATTGCAGTTGTTTGCCTCTGTGGCCATGATGTTCTGGTATGTCTTGCGCATCCTGATCAGCCTGCGCGATTAAGCTGTTATCTCGATACCTGTCGTCTCAACATGTGCTGCCGCCCTGGCAGCGCATGGCTTACCTCTGCCATCGGCCTAAGGTGTGACAATAGCCGCTCTACGGCTTATTCCTGAAATTCATGGTCAGCAAAGCCTGATCCAGCAAATAACTGGCTTTGGACAGCAAATCTACCGTTCCCAGGTAAAACTGCGGGTTGATCTTGTCTGCTGTATCCGTCGGCTGATGGTAATCTGCATGGTCTTCCACACCAAAATAGATGTGCGGCACCCCGGCAGCAAAGAAAGGATAATGATCCGACTGTTTGGTCCAGTCATCGCTACCCTGCTCCGGCCGGTCATGGCCAAACATCAGCTTCACGCCCTGATTACCATTCAGCGGTGTCAGCAAGGTTTTCAATACAGGTAACTGATGCGTGCCGCTGGCGTACAGCTCGCCCTTGTCGCCACGGGCAATCATGTCGAAATTCATCACCATGCCTATGCGGGCCAGATCAGCCGCTGCCTGCGCTGTATAGGCGCGGGACCCACCGAGATTGACCTCTTCCGCATCAAACAGGATAAACATCACATCATGCCTGGGTGGATTCTTTTGCATGGCCGTAGCAATGGCCAGTACCGCAGCGACGCCAGACGCATTATCGTCAGCGCCATAATAAATCTTGCCATCACGCACACCCAGGTGATCATAGTGGGCAGAAATCACCATCCTGGCAGCGGCCGCATGGTCGTCCAGACTACCGGCACGACAAGCCAGGATATTGTGCCCCGTTTTGCTTGCTCCCAGCCGTGTCTGGAATATGAAGTCCTGTACAAAATCCATCCCGCAAGGCACGACGCCTATCTGCTTCAGCCGCTCAATAATATAATCACGCGCCTGCGCATTTCCCGCAGTATCACTGGCCCGCCCTGCCATTTCTTCACTGGCCAGACGCTGGACATCGGTCAGCACTTGCGATTTTGCTTCATCTGCCATTGCCATGCCACTACCAGCCAGCAACGCGGCAGCAGACAAGCACAGACTTACAAACAAAATACGCAGCGAAGATTTTCCTAATTCAGGCATATACACATTCCATTCAGGGTGAAAACGACAAATTCCGGGGATATTCCAGGCAAAGCGCCAGACACCTGAAGCCACCTGCCCTGACCAAGATTAAAACTCTTTTCATCAATACTCTGCCACAGACACAAAGCGATGTTAACCTCGGTCAGAACAACAAAAAGCGGATTAAGGTCTACACTGACAGTACCCACTACTTTACAAGCTTGCAATTTTCACGATAATTCACAGTAAGGTGACGTAAACGTCTGAGTGAAAGGCATTACGTACGTAGAAAAATTGAAATCATGTTTTTGTTAATGCACTGTCATGCGACAAATAAATAAAATAACACGCTGACAGCCTTCGCTTTGCCAGAATTTCCAGTTGATGCTGAATACAGAAAAATTTATTGTTACTACCGAAACCGGATTTGATGCCCTGGCAGCCCCTTGGCGTCAACTGGAAACGCAGGTAGCGCATTTATTACCCTTCCAGACCTTTGACTGGAACCGTGCCTGGTGGGCAGTATTTTCAGATTCTTCGTGGTTCCACAAAGACGAACTGGCCATCTGCACCCTGTATCAGGAACAGCAACTGGTTGCGGTCATGCCGCTGACCAATACCCATGTCGGCTTGCACAATCTATTCATCTACCGCTATGTCAGACCCTTTGGTGCCGACCCCAATCTCACTGAAATTCGGGTGCCACTGGCCCTGCCCGCCTATACCGAAACCATATTACAGCAGTGGGAAGATTTGTCGAAACAGGAAACCTTTGGCCTGACCGAATTCCAGATTATCCATACCAGACAACATGCCGCGCATTTTCTGGCAACGAATAGTGCCATGCATCCGCTGGAAGCCAGAGATATTCCGAATTTCATCCTGCAACTGGATACTGACTGGCCCAATTTCAAAACCGGCCTGAAACGCAACATCAAGGAATCTTTGCGTCACTGCTATAACTCACTGGCGCGCGACAACTTGCAGATCAAACTGCAGGTATGGCGCGGCAATGCAGCCGTGCTGCAAAACATCAATACCTTCTATGCCCTGCACGGCGCCCGCGCCATGGCAAAAAACACGGTAGAACACCCAGATTATTTTGCCGACGACAGACATAGGGCCTTTATCCTGGCCTTGCTGGACAGCCCGTTTGCCAGCAGAATCATTCTGTTTGGTCTGGAACTGGATGGCAAAACTGTCGCCATGCGCATGGCTTTTGCGATGGGTGATGAGTTATACCTGTACTATTCGGGCTATGACCTGCAATATGCAAAGTACAGCATCATGACCACCTTGCAGGCAGAAATCATACAGTGGGGATTTACCCAGGGTTTGAAACGCATCAATCTGTCGGTAGGCGGCGACGTATCCAAAACCCGCTGGGAGCCAGGCGTCATTGACTATGCCGAATACCAGTGCGTCAAGAACAGCCCCTGGCGCAGGAATCTGGGCAAGACCATTCTGAAAGTGCGCAAACTGCGCAAATCATGGTCTGCCAGTAAACAAGAATAAAACCAGAACAAACAGGAAATCAGCATGATAGACGCATTGATCGCTGGCCGCATTTATGGCCAGGTAGAAGAACGCGCGGGACAAAATGGGTCCGTGTATGTAACCTGCAAGGTACGCGCAGCCACCGATGACGGTGACTTCATTATCTGCAATGTCATCGCTTTCAACGATGCAGCACGCGCCAACTTACTCGGTTTGGGCGATGGCGACAGCCTGTCACTGTCTGGTGCATTAACCCCCAAAGTCTGGACCGACAAGCAAGGCAAAGCCCGACCAGCACTTGATTTGATTGCACATGCCGTGATCACGGCACATTCAAATACATCCGACTAAACGTTGACAAGGGTGCGCCATGCGCACCATTCAATAAAACTTGATGCGGCAAAGGTGGTGCGCGCGGCGCACCCTACTGTTATTTCGACATGCGGAGCTTATACAGTTCACGTCTACTTTGCCAACACCAGCAAACGATTATTGGCAGGCATGGCCATATCATCCTGCAAGCGCATGCCGTGCTTGCCTGCCAGTTCGATGATCTTTTCAATATCCCGTATGCCCATGTGAACCGCCTGCTGCTTCAACGATGCATCAAATTGCTGGTTACTGGCACTGGTGAATTCACCTGCATAATTGAAGGGGCCATAGATTAAAAACAGACCCGGTTTCTCCAGCACCTGGGTCACGCCAGCGAACATCAGTTCCACTTCTTCCCATGCCATGATATGGCAGGTATTGGCGGTATAAACCGCATCAAATACAGCTTGTGGCCAGGCAGTCTTGCCAATATTGAGTTCCAGTGGTGTTGCTACATTCGGCAGATTTTCCTCTTCTATCCAGGCCAGTATGCTGGGATGGTATTCTGACCGGTCACTGGTTTGCCACTGCAACTGCGGCAACTGCCGCGCAAAAGTGACCGCATGCTGTCCGGTGCCACTGCCGATTTCCAGTACTGTCCTGCAAGCTGCCAGCAAGGGCGTGATAGCTAGCAGAATGGGGGCGCTGTTTCTTTCACAGGCGGCGGAAAATAATTTGCTCATGCGGGTCTTTCTCTATCATAGTCAGTGGCGAGCTTACCACGCAAACCCTTCAGGTAAAATCTGCCATAGCTGCCAGATTGCAAAACCCAGCAGAAAACAGCCACCCAGACGATTGATCGCCATCATCACGCCAGTGCTGAGTTTTTTCCTGATGACAGCAATGCCGCAACTAAGCAAGAGCCACCAGCAGGCAGATCCCAAAAACACTCCCAGTACCATGACGCCCGCAGCAGGAAGCTGAACTGTCGCAGATCCGGCAATACTGGCAAATACCGCAACAAAAGAAACGATAGTCATGGGATTGGTGATGGTCAGCAGAAAAATGGAGATGAAAGCTTTGCCAGCCACCAATTTTTCTGATGTCGCAACCTGCGTGGGCAAAGCTTTCGACCACAACAACTTGCCGCCCATCCAGGCCAGAAACAATGCACCGGCAATCGCCAGTGGCAAGGACAGGGCAATAAAATAATCCGTCACGGCGGCCAGGCCAAACGCACCTATCGCACCATAGGTCGCATCAGCACAGGCAGCTCCCAGCCCGCTGACAAAACCGGTGCGCATACCATATACCATGGTGCGCTGTATGCATAACAAGCCTATGGGACCAACTGGCGCTGCGATAGACAAACCTATCAGCGCTGCTTTGAAGAATAATGTAATGTCCATGCTGAAGCCTGAAAACCTGTTGATGACGGTTCACAGTATGGCAAACACCCATTGGGAATAACATAGGAAAAATAAGCCAGAACTGCTACATTGCCTTAACTATTCTTGATTATCTTTAATCGGACTTAAACAATATGGATATTGACGCCAAGGCATGGAAAATTCTCGCCGCATTGCAGCGGGATGCGCGTATCTCTATCAAGGCACTGGCCGAAGAAACCGGGCTATCCCTGCCTGCCACATCAGAACGGGTAAAAAAGCTGGAAGAAGCCGGTATCGTGAAAGCCTACCGGGCTGAATTGAATGCAGAGGCCCTTGGCCTGACCGTTACGGCCGTCATTGGAATCACCGTGCCGCAGCCACAGAAAGCCAGTCTGATCACCTTGTTGAAGTCTTTGCCTGAAGTCATAGAATGCCTGCACGTTACGGGGCAGGATTCTTTTCTGCTACGTGTGGTGTGCAAGGATATCCGTCATCTGGAAAGCTTCGTCGGTAATATCAATCATTATGGCGAAACCCGTACGTCCATTGTGATGTCTGCGCCCATCCCATTGCGAGCGATTACAGACATTGCGAAATAACAGCATCCCCATCGATATCCATATCAATATCAATAGCCACAGCGACAGCGGCTTCACCATCGTCATAAAATCAATTAACCGAATTCTCTCCTGAAAATCTGGTGTCCGATTGCAGCCAGCCATGCTAACGGGCGTCGCGCATACTTTGCCTGTCATTCAACAGCATGCGAGGAAAAAATGCACGTCAGCAGCGAATCATCCATACTCTATTTTGGTACTCCCGTCATCCTGGTCAGCACGATCAATGAAGATGGCAGTTTTAATCTGGCACCGATCTCATCCATATTCTGGCTGGGCTGGCGGGCGATGATAGGCGTGGGATCAACATCACAAACAGCACGCAATCTGAAACGTAGCGGTGTCTGTGTACTGAACCTGGCATCGGTGAATGAAGCAGAGGCAGTCAACCGGCTGGCACTGACCACCGGTTCCGATGCCATGTCGGCATGGAAGGCTGCACGTGGCTACCGTCTGGAAAGAAACAAGTTTGCACTGGCCGGCCTGACACCGCAGGCATCAGAAACCGTGGCAGCACCACGCGTGCAGGAATGCCTGGTGCAACAGGAAGCCAGTGTCGCCGCCATGCATGGCATTGCTGAAGATGAGGCTATGCTGCGCGGCGGCATTCTGACTTTTGAATTGCGCATACAGCGTCTGTACCTGGATGCATCCATCCTGCTCGATGGTAACCCTGACCGGGTTGATCCTGACAAGTGGCAACCACTGATCATGAGTTTCCAGAAATTCTATGGTCTGGACAATCAGCAACTGCATCCGTCGACGCTAGCAGGTATCCCAGAAAAAGCCTACCGCAGCCCGGATATAGACAAGGCACGCCAGATACCGGCAATCGCCTGAAGCTTTCTTATTTCATCATGGAAGCTGTTTTTGGTTTGGCCAGCAATTCTGCAAATACCTGCCAGTGGCTGCCTTCATTACCTGGCTGAGCCAGTCGTTCTACATAGGCCCTGGTCATATCCTGACCAAGGTTGTAGTTGATGACGTAGGAACGATGCCTTTCCATGAAACGCAAACGCTGCCTGGACCTGGCTTCGTCCGACAGGGCATATTTCATCAGCATGGTAACGGCAGCTTCGGTGTCTATATCACCGTCCAGATAAAGTTGGGCAACCATATTGCCAGCGTAAGACAGCTTCTGCAGCACCGCCTGTACCTGATAATAATGATCTACTTTTGCCGGATCGATACCTGCCAGCGGAAACAGTTGCGCCTTTTCAAAAGCCATGCGCTCTGCATGTGGGAAGGCGACTTCGATACCGTAATTGGCGCTGCCCTCTGCCAGAAAAGACATGGGAGAATACAGTGGATAGATACTGTATTCAACCCAGCCGTTTTCATTGACCAGATGCTTTTCAATCAATAAATTGAAGACATGGTGACCAGGGTAACCCTCATGGCTGGCCAGGTCGATGGCGCGGCTGATGAACATGGGGAAATCCGTATTCACCTGTATCAGGCTATAGCTATTGCCCTTGTACCAGTTATAGGCACTCCAGACCTGGTCCTTCACATATTCGACCCTGAAGCTTTCTTCTTCTGGCAGGCTGATATGCTTTCTGGTACGCGCCCGGGCTTCATTGATGGCAGCGCTGAAGACTGCATCGAGCTTGTCTTGCGGGATTTCAAATTGTTTGTTGTAACTGCTCAGGCGGGTGTTCAAGCTATTCAAATCACCATCCAAATCACCATCACCAGGCAATAGCTGATCAAGTTCAGCCAGTATGGGTTCAAAATCAGCCGGACTCAAATCAGGTGAACGGGCGTCGTACAAGGCCAGCGATTCTTCGTTGAAAGACAGGGTCGTCCCCGACAGATGGGCGATATAGGTACGCAAGGCAGCCACATGCAAACGCAAAAAATCCTGACGCAATTCTTGTCCGGCAACAGCAGGTGGCAGGGCATGCGCCTGTTTAGTCAACTCTTCTGCCTGTTCCAAAAGTTCAGCCAGGGGTAATTTTTGACTGTCTGCCTGCCATTCTGGCGGGCCATAATAGGCATCAACATAGCCTGGATCATGCTGACCAGTGGCAAGTACCAGTTTTACATAGGCTTCGGCAACGTCATTGAGTGTCATGAAATAAGTCCTGACTTGAATTGATTAAAAGTATTTTACTGTGCTTGGACCACTTGGTCCCATTCAAGTTCAAGTAAGTTCAAGTCTGAGAAAACCAGGTTGAATACAAAAATTGACATGCTGTTCGGCTAACACTATATTGCGCTACCGCCCTTGATCAAGCATCCCACAAGGATGCAGTACGACTAACAGGACTGAAGCAAGATTGCTACTGCAGGCAGCCGCACACCGTAGCAGCAGTTTTGCCAGAATCCGAACAAAAATGGAGAACATATGGCTTTGCAGCAACTGGACGAAGCACAGATACGCACCTGGACACGACGTCAGAAAGATCAGTGGTGGTTTGACAATATCTACCAAAAGGATATGGCGCAACTGACCCTGCGCTCGGCACTGACCGGTTTTCTGCTGGGTGGCATACTGGCTGCCACGGCCCTGTACATTGGCGCCAAGACCGGTATCGGTATCGGTGTCGGCCTGACTTCCGTGATTCTGTCCTTTGCGATTTTCCGTATTCTGCACAGCCTGGGTATCACCTCTGACTACACCATACTGGAAAACAACTGCACGCAATCCATTGCCACGGCTGCCGGCTACATGATCAATCCGCTGATTTCCAGCCTGGCTGCATATATGTTGATCACTGGCAAGATCATCCCCTGGTGGCAGATGCTGCTCTGGGTCACGGTGGTGGCGCTGATCGGTGTGCTGGTTGCCTTCCCGCTGAAACGCCGTTTTGTCAATGAAGATCAACTCCCCTTCCCGGAAGGCCGCGCCTGTGGCGTAGTGCTTGATTCCCTGTACACCGATGGCGCGGGCAGCGGCCTGTACAAAGCCAAGCTGCTGGGCTATACCAGCCTGTTCGCCGGTTTGTACCAGATGATCGTCAGTGATGGCTGGATGCGTCTGATACAGTTCAAGATACTGCGCATGGATAAATGGGCTGGCATGACAGAAGCCTGGAACCTGCCCGAACGCCTGGACACCTACTACTACACGGCTGCAGCCAAACTGCACTGGTGGATACCCAATATACTCGGCACCGACATACGTCAGTTGGGCCTGCGCCTGAATCTGGATGTTGCGATGTTCGGCGTTGGTGGTCTGATGGGTATACGGGTTGCCAGCAGTGTCATGCTGGGTGCCTTCATCAATTTTGTCTTGCTGGCACCGTGGATGATACAAAAAGGAGATATCGCCGCACGTACCATGCCGAATGGCACCATAGTACCTATCTCGCGTACTGAAATTGTCAATCAATGGGGTCTGTGGTGGGCAGTGACCATGATGGTAGTCGGCTCTTTGGTGGGCCTGCTGGCCAAGCCGGAACTGTTCAAGGCTGCGTTTAAATCCATGACCGGCAATGGCAAAAAAACCGTGGATGCCGGCCCCGATCCGCTGAAGGATATTGAAGTACCTTTGTGGATTTCCTACATCGGTGTACCCGTGCTGTGCATCATTGCAGCCTGGCTGGTGAACCTGCTGTTTGGTGTTCCCTTCATCATGGCCATGGTCGCCTTCCCGCTGATTTTTGTGCTGACCATTATCTGTATCAATGCCATGGCACTGACTTCCTGGGCACCCATCGGTGCACTGGCGAAGATTACCCAGTTCAGCATGGGTGCCATAGATCGCAGCAATCCGGCCAACAACCTGCTGCCAGCCGGCATGACTGCAGACATTGCCTTCAATGCCTCTGCCCTGTTGTCTGACATCAAACCAGGTTATATGCTGGGTGGCAAACCCAGGCATCAGGTCATCGGCCATATCATCGGCATTTTCTCTGGTGCACTGGCTTGCATACCCCTGTTCTTCCTGTTGTTCCTGCCACCTGACCACGACGGCATACGCAGCACGGCAACTATCGTCAGTGAACAGTTCTCTTTCCCGTCCGCCTTGCAATGGAAGGGCGTGGCCGATATTATCGCCAAGGGTATCAGTGGTTTGCCGACTTCCGCCATCATCGCCATGGCCGTCGCCGGTTTTTGTGCTGCTTTTATCGAAATCACGAATGTCATCACCCGGGGCCGCCTGCCACTGTCTGCCGTTTCCATAGGCCTGGGTGTGATATTGCCGCCAGAATCCTGCTTCGCCATGTGGCTGGGCGCCTTGATATTCTGGTACATGGGCAAGAAAAACCCGAAAGCAGGCAGCAAAGGCCATACCTTCTGGGTAGAGGGTTGCGAAGCCATCAGCGCAGGCCTGATATCCGGTGCGGCTATTCTGGGTATAGGGAATGCCATCATCAACGTCCTGATGTAAGTTAGGTGCCGGCTCTGCCAGACCAAGCGGTCTGGCAGAAGCTGTTTTCACTTTCCCGGCAGATCCGGGTTCTGGCCTAAGTCTGCAAATAGCGCAGCAGCATCGTCACCAGTTCATTCTTCCCACGCTTCTGAAACTCCGGTGGCGGCTGGTCAATTACCAGCCTGTGGGTGAAGTGTTCTATCGCATGCACCACAAAATAAGCCTGCATCTGGCGGTCGGCAATGGCCACATCGGGCCGCAGACTCAGACAACGTGCCACTTCGGCTATCAGGAACTGTTCCGCCTGCCGGGCTGCCTGCCTTAACGCCGCCGGTAACAACCCCTCTTCATACAATAACCGGTGCAAGCCGGGATTGTGTTCATGCAGACGTAGCATGTGATCAACAATCTCGTCCAGAGTCGGCGCTAAAGGCTGGCTGGTGGTACGCAGGGTTTCCAGCAGGCGCACGCTAAGCGCCAGACCTTCAGCCAGGTGCTGCTCTGCCAATGCCGTCAAAATGGCATCCTTGTTCGGGTAATACTGATACAGCGAGCCTATGGATACCCCGGCGCGGCTGGCTATGCGCGATGTGGTGCCAGCGGCATAACCAAATTCATCGAAAACATGAATAGCGGCTTCGAGTATGGCTTGCACCGTCATCCTGGAACGCTGCTGCAAGGGCTGTTTTAAAGGCTGAACGCGTGATTTGCTCATGGCAGAAATCCGCTCCCGAATGCGAATAGACAATGTGAATGATTATTCATATTATAGGTCAGCATCAAAACAACCTGACAAATGATATGACACCACCTGCTCCTGATTCTGATTCTGCTCCTGCTCTCAACGCCGCCCGCTCTGAACAGACTTACTGGCACTGCTATCACGACCCTGCCCTGCTGGCCCGCGTGCTGGCGGTCGTGCAAACCCGTCATCTGTCATCCACAGGGGTGGAATTGCATATGGACCTGTATCAGCAACAAGACCCTGCGGCACCGGTATTGATACTGAATCATGGCGGTGGCGGCTATGGCGGCCTGTTCATCGGCCTGGCGCTGGCTTTTTATGAGCAGGGCTACACCGTCGTTGTGCCAGATCAAAAAGGCCAGGGCCGTTCTGGTGGCGTTATGGGTGATTTTACGGTGAGTGAAGCGGTACAAAACATCGTCGACGTGGCTGCCTGGGCAAGGCAGGAATTCAATGCCCCTCTGTTTTTGTGTGGTGGCAGCATAGGCGGCGGCCTGACCTATGCCGCCGCAGCCGTCATGGCGAGTCAGGGGCTGGCACCAGCAGCCATCGTTTGCCTGAATCTGTATGACTTTGGCGATCCCGCAACCGGTCTGGCATTTACCCGCTTTGCCGCCCTGGCCACATTGCCCGGCCTGGCCAAACTATGCCGGGTAACAAGTGGTCTGCTGGCCAGACTGGCACCGCGCCTGCGCCTGCCCTACAGACCCCTAGCGCGCTTTGAACATATGGTAGATGAACGTGACCTGGCACAAGGTTTTTATGCCAAATGGCAAGCCGATCCACTGACCCTGCGTACTGTCACGGCCAATTATTTCGCCAGCATGCTGGATACCGCCTTTGTCATCCCGCTGGAAGCGAATGCCCAGGTGCCGGTACTGGTCATCAACCAGCAACGCGACAAAATGGTCAAGCCGCAACTGACACTGAACTGTTTCCAGCGACTGTCCGGCCCCAAAGCCTATGCCGAACTAGACTGGGGCCATTTCTCGCTGCAAACGGCATTTATCGACCAACTGATCTGCCTCGGTCACGATTGGCTTTTGCAACATGCAGCAAGCTGGCGCGCAAAGCAGTTACTTCACTGACTACAGCTGGAATCATAGGCAAGCAGATATTCCCGCACCAGCACCCGGGCACGGTGCAAGCGACTCTTGACGGTACTGACCGGTTCCGCCAGACGTGCAGCAATGTCAGCGATGGTCAGTTCTTCAAAGTCGCGCAAGATGACTACTTCCAGATAATGGGCGGGTAAGGATTCCAGTGCGGCGACCAGATCCATGCGCAGGCTGTCATCGCTTTTGTGCGCAAGTTGCTGTTCTGGTGTGATCTCATCGAGTGAAGTGTACGGCAACAAGGCACGACCCAGTCTCTGGCATTCACGCTTGATGATGGTAAACAGCCAGGATGAAAATGCCACCACCGCCTGCAGCCCACCAAGCTTGCGTGCAATAATCATCAGGGATTCTTGCACGGCATCATCGATGTCGCTGGCCCGGCAATGGCGGTAAGCATAACGCCGCGCATCTGCCTGGCAGACTTGCAGCAAACTGGCAATGGCACTGGCATCACCTGTCTGTGCAGCAACAATCAATTGTTCCCGTTCCACACTGGCCGCCATGGTCTAAGCGTTCCTGTCCAGTTTGCGCGCAACAGGCTTACGGCCAAGCAATGCACACATGGGACAAAACCCGATCAGGCCGGTCAGTGCTGCCATTGCCCCGCTGATTCCTGCCAGCACACTTAATCCGGCTATACCCCAATTCATTGCAGTAAATACCAGACATGCCAGTCCTGCAACAATACGCAGCAGACGTTCCCAAGATGGTAAATTTTTCATATACAGCATGATATCCCCTTAAAAAGATGTGAATGACGGTTTGTCATACTTAAGAGGCTACCCAAAGGCAAAAGGATTCGCAGGCACGGCATTATTTTTTGATAGCCATTCATCAACTTGCTGGCAATAACAGGCAGGCAGCAAATTAAAAATTTCAACTTTATGCAAGTTGTTGACATCCAAAACGCCCGCTCATGCGTTATGGATAAAACAGATCGACTATTTTTAAATTACCTCCTATGCCGGGAAGAGACAAATGAGTGCAAATCTTCGCTCCACCCCAGTCCTCAGCATTGCTGCATTGCTGATTGCCACCCTGTTTATCCAGGCACCGGCCCGGGCACAGGATGAGCCACCCGGGCGTGTTGCCAGGGTCAGCTATTCATACGGCAATATCAGTTTTGCAGATGCAGGCACCGACAACTGGTCCACCTTGATAGCAAACCGTCCTATCGCTGGCGGCGACAGCCTGATGGTTGCGCCATCCGGCAGGGCTGAACTGCATGTCGGTGCGAATGCCGTGCGGCTGCAGGAAGGTTCACGCATCAGCTTTACCACCCTCAATGATGAAAATACCCAGATCGACCTGAAACAGGGCAGCATCATCTTGCGTGTACGCACGCTGGCCGGCAGGGAAAATTTTGATGTCAGCACACCGAATCTAGTGTTTTCTGTGCAAGAGCCGGGTGAATACAGAATTACTATTAATTACGACAACAGCACCAGCATCCTGATACGCAGTGGTACCGGCATTGCCCTGGGGGACCGTGACACCATTACCCTGCGTGCAGGTGAACAAACGCGCTTTTCCGGCAGCAATCTCCAGCATACGCAGATAGGTGCGGCACCACCGCCGGACACCTTCGACATGTGGGCCGCAGACCGTGACCGTGCCGAAGAAAATGTGACGACTGCACGCTATGTATCACGCGAAGTCATAGGCTATGAACAGCTGGATGATTACGGTGCCTGGGAAACTACAGTTGAATATGGTGCCGTATGGTACCCAAGACAGGTCACCACTACCTGGGCTCCTTATCGCGATGGCAAATGGGTCTGGGTTGCGCCATGGGGCTGGACCTGGGTAGACCGTGCCCCCTGGGGTTTTGCGCCTTACCATTATGGCCGCTGGGCCTTTGTCGGTGCCCGCTGGGCCTGGGTACCTGGTCCCTATCATGCGCATCAGCGCCCTGTGTATGCACCGGCGCTGGTTGCCTTTGTCGGCAATAGCAATATCGGTATTAATCCTTCAAATGGGCATCGCAATATACCTGGCGTGGCCTGGTTCCCGCTCGGACCTGGCGAAGCCTATCGTCCTGGCTACACCCACAACAGCAACTACATACAGAGACTGAACCAGAACGTGGTCATCAATAACACCGTCATCAATAATAATCGCGGTGTGTATGTGAACCAGAATATACGTAATGCCGTCACCGTTGTGCCGACACAAACCTTCGTGCGTGGTGAGCATGTATTACCTGCATCGACCACCAGGGTCATCGTGGAAAACCAGCGCACACCGGTGGTGACCGAAGCACCAGGCCTGGTACCTGGCAACAACAACCGCTTTGGCGAAGCCCGTCCGCAAAATGTGCAAAACGTGGATCAATTCCGTCAGCGGATTTTGAAAAGTGCGCAGTCACGCGATGAACCACAGGGTGTACCTGTCAACAATTTCAATAACCGTCAGCAAAACAATGCCGGTCCGGTGCAGAATGCAGCACCTGTTGGTGCCAGCTCGCTGAATCCGGGGGCAGGTATCAACGCACCGGGTAACGGCAATGCGAACATCGGCCCCAGCTATAACCGTCCACAAGACAATGCAAACAACCGCCCGTATGGCAATGGCGTGTCCAACAATGGCAATAACCGTCCGCAAGGCAATCTGACGCCGGTACAAACAGCACCCGCCAACACAGCGACCGTGGTTCAGCCTGCCAGCATCAATGCGCCGGTGAATAATGTTCCTGCGGCTAACCAAAGGCCGGCAGACAACAATGGCGGCGTCCGTCAATACGGTAATGGCGGACAGAATAATTATTCAGGTCGTCCACAAAACAATGTGACAGTGCCACAAAATGCAGCCCCGGTAATCAACAATCCACCGGTCAGCAGCATCAATACACCTGTCAACACACCCATACACACGCCAAATACCAACAGCCCGGCGAATAATGCCATCATGACGGCACCCACTCGCCCTGCCGACAATATCGACAGGACACCAAGACAAGGTGGCGGCAGAGCCTGGGACAATAGCGGCCAGGGTGAAATCCGCAATGAAAGAGCCGTAGAACGCATGCCGGACCGCCCTGTCGTCGAAAGACCGGCAGAACGCCCACGTGCCAGCTACACGCCGCCAGAACGTCCACAGCAAATGGCCCCAATGCCACAGCCAGCACCAAGAGTGGAAGCACGCCCGGCACCTGCCCCGGTAGCAATGCCGGTACCGATGCAGGCTCCGGCGGCAGCACCTGCGCCAAGAGCAGAAAGACCGAAAGAGAAAGAAGAAACCAAAGCCAAGCAACACGGCTTGAGTGAACGTGAGCGTTAATCATTTACAGCAACAACGTCGGCAAGTGTAGGTAACCATGACCGCGACAGCATAAAACAGGAGGCGATAAGCCTCCTGTTTTTTATACAACGAGCCTGTCATTATTTCGTCAATATTTGCGCCTCTTCCGTCCATATCTGAGATTGCTCACCCAAAATAGAACAAATGGAAAAAATGGAACAAATAAAAAAAATGAAACGGAACAGATAAGCATCCACATCAATTTGCAACAAGCTCTGACAATGTTTTACCTAAGTCCCTACCGCTATTTCCATAACTGCTGTAAATTCAGATTACGCACTCCTCCCAGGAATCTGCGCACATCCGGCTGGTGATATTTTTTGCACAATAACATGGCGTTCAAACATGCTTGCTGCATCACTTCACATTTTTTCCTTACGTCTGCGTCATGCTTGCGCCATGCTGGCACTTTCCTGCACAGCTTGTCTGATACACGCCCAGGCTCAGGAACTGCAAATTCTTACTGAAGACTGGCCACCCATCAGTTTTGGCAATGGCAGCAAGGCCGAGGGTATGGCGGTGGATGTGGTGCGCGCCATGCAGGCACATATAGGCAGCAATCAGCCGATACAGGTTGTCCCCTGGGCGCGCGGCTACAAGGCATTACTGGAAGAACCGAATACGCTTTTATTTACAGTGGGCAGATCGGAAGAACGCGAAAAGCTCATGGTCCTGCTAGGCCCCATCGCCATTTCGACCACCTCTTTATATACCCGCAAAGGCAATGCTGCACGCTTGCACGGCATGGGGGATGAAATACAGAAACTCAAGGTCGGGGCTTATCGCTCCAGCATCTTTGCAGATACCGCACGCAAGAAAGGCTTTCAAAATATAGAACAGGCGCCCACACCACAAATCATCGCCAACATGTTGCTGGCCAAACGTTTTGATTTATGGGTCGAGGGCAGCCTGGTGGTTTCATCTGTGCTCAAGGAAATAGGGCACACTGCCGACGATGTTGAAAAGGTTAAAGTTCTCGACAGCCTGGAACTGTATCTGGCTTTTTCAAGCTCCACCTCCGCAGCCACTCTCAAGGTGTGGGAAGATGCCTTGCGCTGGCTGAAGAAGGAGGGTCACTTCAGCCGCATCCATCAAAAATGGCTGCCGAATGAGCCACCACCGATGGCGGTGATACGGCTTGATCCACCGGGGCGGCCTTAGAACCTGAAACAGGATCAGGCGTACTTGATGTTTTCCAGATGAAATGAAAACGGTTTGGAGTCGGCACCCGGGCCACCACCTGTCATCACGATATCTGCGCTGGCGATACCGAGCAGAGACAGCTCTGTATTGAGACTGGAAATAACCGCCGAATTCATGACATCGCCTTCTTCTATTTCTGACGCTGCGCCTATCCACAAGGTCGGTTCCAGCCTGAATGCTGCTCTTTGACCAGGGGCAATGGCGGTCTTGATCGCCAACAGCTTGCCACCCTTGAAGATATGCGCATTGATTGCGCCTTGCGTCAGATTATTACGCACCTGGATTTCTGATGCATTTGTTGCTGGTCCGGCATAAGCAAGGCCGTCGCCAGAGCCAGTCATCGTTGCCTCGAAAATTTGCCCATGCTCGGCTGCCAGTTGTGGCGTGTAATTACCCCAGCTGTCACTGGAAGACACTGTCATGCCAATAGGATAAGTAAAGGGATGGTATTCGTTTTGACCACAATTGCGGATGACCGTCCAGGCCACGGCCTTTTCGTCAAAATCTGCTGCGACATTTTTCTGGAAAATAACGACACTGGAATTATTCGTATCGTTGGATAAATTGCGGAAAGTAAGTTTTATATCCATCGCCTGCCCCCTTTTGCTTGATTCGTAAGAAATTGCCTCTGATATCGAATGCAAATAATCGATTGCAAATAAATTGCAATATTGCCATTTCAATAGTACATCGACAGACAAAGTATCACAAGAGAAATCAAGACAGGGAAAGGGGCAGAAAAGATAATCCAGACCGCAGATCAGCATCCGCAATCTGGATATACACAAAGAATCAGGACAGCATCGCCACCAGTGCTGCATCAGGATGGATATACAGATCAAATAAACCGGCAACGCCCATCAGCACACCAACGTCCGTAGCTACCAGAGTCCGAAATAAAGTCAGCGCTGCCTGACGAGCCGTTGCCAATGTCCAAGCTCAGGTCAGGTCAGACCCATCGGGCAAACCCTGAGCAGGGTTATATTGCATAACGACATTTTCCAATGAAAAAACAAAGGGGGAGGAATTGGCATCTGGGCCGCCACCTGTCATGACGATATCAGCACTGGCTACATCCTTCAGGGATAATTCTGTATTGATGTTGGAAATAATCGCCATGTTCATGACCTGGCCTTGCTCGGCCTCTGAAGCAACACCTATCCAGATAGTCGGTTTGAATTCGAACGTAGCTTTTTGCTGTGGAGCGACGGAGGTTTTGGTCGCCAGCAATTTTTCATTTTTATAAATGTGTACATTGATAGCGCCTCTCGGCAAATTATTCAAGACTTGCATTTGCTTGACGCTGGCGCTATAGCCATCACGAATCAATCTATCACCAGAATACGATAACTCCATCTTAACGAGCTGCCCGTTTTGTATTTCTAATCGCGATGTATAGTTACCATGGGAATCATTTACAGCAACATAATTTCCTAAGCTTAAATAGAAAGGATGATGATCACCTCTGCCACAGTTTTTGATGACCATCCAGGCAACGGGCATTTCATCATAATTTGTTGCCACATTTTTTTGGAAGATAACGATTTCCGAATTATTCAGATCATCTGATCGATTGACAAAATTCAGTTCAGTGCCCATGTCTGGTCCTTTGCTTGATTTGTAAGAAATTGCCTATGATATCGATTGCAAATAAATTGCAATATTGATATTTTTAATAGTACATCTTCACAGAAATCACTTCAAGAGAAATCAAAAGGGGGCCAATGCCTGGCGCGTGCCCTGCCGGACAATAGATGAAGTGGCAAAGGAAGGCTTATCCAGATAGCGGATTGCAGATCATCATCCGCAATCTGGATGAACAGGAAGAATCAGGAAGAATCAGGACAGCATCGCCACCAATGCATCAGGATGGATATGCAGACCCAATAAACCGGCCACGCCCATCAGCACGCCAAAGCCCGTCGGCACAAGGGCCAGGTAATACAGCCATTTCTGTTTGGTCAGGGCAGTCACTGCCAGCAAGGAGATGGCGATGGCCAGCAAGGCATCTGACAGATCGAACTGATCATCCTTGTAATTGGCGTTGTCGTAATCGACCTGGTCCTGCTCTGCCTGCTTCTTCAGTTCTTCTTTTTTCTCGCGCTGTTCTTTGGCGAGTTTGCTGTAAGAATCGATGGCAGCCAGGTATTCTGCCTGTTGTTCAGCGGGTGCGTTTTTTGACGACAACCGCAACTGCAATTCAGTCGCCTTGGCGACTTCTTCACGGATGTTTCTGGCCTGGTAAAACGCCCAGTGATCAATTTTATTGGCTTGCGACTGTTGCATGGCCTGGACGATATTATCGTCCTTGACCTTGCAGATGCCCATGAAGGTCGCCAGCAATGCAACGGTGATGGCAACCAGTATGTTCAGGTGCTGGTTGACCCTGTGCTGCTTGTTTTCTTCCTGCTCTTCCGTTAACTGTTCAACGGTTTCCATTGGATCAACTTCCATGTTCTACTCCATTCATTTATTCGTTCAAAAACGATTCAGACAACAGGCTGACGACGATTTTCCATTCAGCAGAAGACTAGCGCATTTAAAACCATTCCCGCTAGTAGCGCGGGAATATTTATTTTGTAGCATCATGTTACTGGCTACTGACTACTGATATGACTGAGGGTAGAGTCCCTGTCCAATTGCAGCCAGTGCCGCCCATCCCTGAAAACCTGGTAGAGGAGGTACAGCGCATAAGCCGCACAGGCGAAACTAACCGCATGATCAAGCCTGGGCAAGTCACGCAGTGTTGCCTGGCCCTGTGCAGTGGTCACAAAGCGGGTTTCGAGCTGGGCAAAGAGCAGGAACAAAACGGCATACAGCATATTTTGCGCGATGTTCAACATGAGTTTTTTCTTGTCCCAGCGTGGTTGCAGCACGCACCACAGACTGAATGCGATACTGCATGACAATAGCCCGGTCATCCACGGGAAATAGCTGGCCATCGCAGGCGAAAAATCAACAGGCAGGCCATTCAGACTTTGTGCCGGCATCCACCAGGCATGCCAGATCAGCAGCAGGGCAAAGCCGCAGTTGGCCAGGTCGGTGATGATGTCGGTACCGCGTATGGTCTGCCATTCATGCAGTTGGTCAGGCAAATCCTGCACCCGCCATTTCCCCTGCGTCAGCCAGCCAGAGCTGCCTGTCTTGGCTGCACGTACAGAAGCAGCATAAAACAGCAGGGTCACCACCACGAATACCTTTGCCGACTGATCAACAAGACCGGACAATAATTGCAGCAGGGCCTGCATGATCCTGAAATGCTCTGCCTGCAAAAAAGTCATGCCGCTTTTTAAGGATTGCAAGAGCAGGACAATCCCGAAACCGCTGAACAATACCTGCTGGTACAAGGGCATCAGCTCACTGTTGACCAGCGCAGTGGCAGGTCGGTAGCTGGCCGCGACTTTGCCGGGGTGACCCAGTTTTTCCAGCAGCGCAGCCAGTTCTTCCTGGTTGATGTCTCTGCCGAGTTGCTCGCGCTGGCTGTCGATCTGGTCGAGTATGTTGGCCTGCAATTCGCGGGCGATATCTTCACGCTGCGCTTCTGGCAATTCCCGTTTCACAGCGCTGATATAGTTTTGCAGCAGATTCATGTTGATTTCTCCAAGAGCCGGTCCAGAGGGCCGTTGAGCAGATGCCATTCCTGAGTGAGTTTTTCCAGCATGTCGAGTCCGGCAGCAGACAGGGTGTAATAACGCCTTTCCCTGCCTTCAGCCTGTTGCCATTCGCTGTCGAGCAAGCCCTGGTCTGCCAGCCGCCTGACCAGGGGATACAAGGTGCCTTCATCAATATCGATACCGTTATCGAACAGGGCTTTACGCAATGAATACCCATATTGCGGCTGGCGCAATGAAGCCAGTACCGCCAGCACCAGGGCGCCACGGCGCAATTCCAGACGCATTTTGTCCAGCCGTTCTTCTGACATGCGGTATTCCTTCCTGTTTTTTCACATACTGTGTGTTGCACAGCATAATACTATGCGACGCACAGTAAAAATACAAGCGCTCTTTTTCGCTGGCACCAGTGCATGCTTTACAGCAGCTGTCAGTCAGTTTTATTCCCTGTTATCTGCGATTCGTCAGAATTTTTTTGCTTTCGTCGGAAAATGCAAGACGAAAGCCGCGCAGGCAATTATTCTTGGCAACAATTACAAACAAGAAGGAAACAAGCATGTTCACAACTATCTGGTTTATCTTGCGTGCCAGTTTTGGCTGGAGCCTGCTGGTTCTGTTCAGCACCATATTTATCGTCAACGTGATTTTCAGGAATCACATGCCGGACGAAATCATTTTCCTGCCGATTACTGCGGTAGCACTGGTGATGGGCATCAGTTTTTCCCATGTGCGCCGGGTGCGCCTGATCGCCAGCAAGGTGGATGCAGGTACGCTCGCCAATCGCCAGCGCCGCCAGATAGAAATCCCGCTGGAAGCCAGCGAGGCATTTGAACTGGTAGATGCTGCCATACGTGAACTGCCCGGCGCTGAAGACACCGACAGTGCCAAAGACAGTTTGCAAATACGGGCCAAAATCAAACGCATAGATCCTTATCAGGCAAATTTCGTTGACGACTTGAAGATGCTGGATTTTCTGACGACCAAGCGTAACCAGATCCTGGCAACGATCACTCCCGGCGACGGAGTCGGCAGCTTGACCCTGATTTGCGAACCGGAACGCCCGGCCTGGACCGATTTATTCCTGGTCGACAACGGAACCAATCTAGAAAACGCAGAAGCCGTCACCCGCGCCATCACCCGTCGCATTGCCGAACGCAGACGCAAGGAAAAAGCCAGCGCGGCACAATCCGTCACAGAAAAAGAATTGACGGTAGCCAAACTGAATCTCTTGCATGCACAGGTAGAACCGCATTTTCTGTATAACACCCTGGCCAGCGCACAATTATTGACGCGGGCAGATCCGGCCGCAGCCGATCAGATGTTGGGCAACCTGATCACCTACCTCCGTCATTCACTGCCGCGCACTGAAGATACTGCTTCCAGCATAGGGGAAGAACTGGAACGGTCCATCGCTTATCTGGACATCATGAAGATACGCATGGGTGCACGTCTGAACATACAGATCCAGGTACCGGCAGAATTGAAAGCCCTGCCCTTCCCCATGATGATGTTGCAAACCCTGGTGGAAAACGCCATCAAACATGGCCTGGAACCCAAGACTGGCGGCGGCACGATATGGATCATCGCCAGACAGCATGAAGGCAATGTCGCCGTCACCGTCGCCGATGATGGCAATGGCCTGGGAGCAGAAATTGGCGGCACCGGCATAGGCTTGAAGAACGTTCGTGAACGTCTGCGCCTGGCGTATGCAAATACGGCCAGCTTTGTACTGGTTGGCAATTTCCCCAGTGGTGTGGCGGCCACCATTACGGTGCCGGTCATCAGAGAAAAAACTGCGGATAAAGGAGAGCAACATGCCTAAGTGTGTCATCGCCGAAGATGAAAGCCTGTTGCGCGAAGCCCTGCTGCAACAACTGAGTCTGGCCTGGCCAGACCTGGACATTGCAGCAGCCTGCGATGATGGCGGCAGCGCGCTGGAAGCGATAGCCACTCATCAGCCGGATGTGGTGTTTCTTGATATCCGCATGCCGGGTCTGAGTGGACTGGAAGTGGCCGCCGCCATGACAGAAGTCAGTCCGCGCAGCCAGATCGTGTTTGTCACAGCCTATAACCAGTACGCAATCGATGCCTTTGAAAAAGGTGCCGTAGACTACCTGCTCAAACCGATTACCCAGGAACGCTTGCTGGCCGCCGTAAAACGCCTGCAAATGCGTGCCCTGACCGGTGCCACTGACATGCAGGCGATTACCACGCTGGTACGCCAGTTAAGCGGCGGCCCTGCCGATGTGCCCAAACCGGCACCACTGGTATGGATTACTGCCAGTGTAGGCACAGAAACCAGACTGATCATGGTGGATGATATCGCCTATTTCCAGGCCGACAGCAAATACACCGTGGTCATGACAGCTGAAGGTGAATCCCTGCTGCGCAAACCCATACGCGATTTGCTGCAGGTATTGGACAACAGCATGTTCAGGCAGATACACCGGTCCACCATTGTGAATATGCGTGCCATCGCCTCCATCACCCGTGACGATGGCGGCAAGGGACTGGTCAGGCTGAAGACGCGCCCTGAAACCCTGAGCGTCAGCCAGCCCTTCATGGTCTTGTTCAGGAACATGTGATGACCATGCGATTCATTAATGGTCACGCCTGCTTGCAGGCAGGCAAATCCGTATTGGCCCTGTCGGCTGCTGTCAGCCTCAAAGTGCTAGACCAGCAGGACAGCAATGGCAACTACCTGTATGCGCGTGGCCGCCACAAGTATTTTGGCATAGGTGCGCTGGTGATCTTCTTCGCGCTGTTTTCCGGCTACGGCATGGCGCATATGCTGGCCAGCATGGTGAATGTCAGCAGTAGTGGTTCCATCATTGCTGGCTGCCTGTGGGCCATGTTCCAGTGGTGTCTGGAACGCCAGATGATCATGTCCATTCATTCTGACAGCAGTTGGGTCAGCAAAACCATCGGTATCAGCTGGCGCAGCCTGCTGGCCTTGCTGTCTGCCATCACCATGGTGTACCCGTTTTTTGTGGATAGCAACCGGGCCGAAATTGACGTCAAGGTCGGTGAAATGACACGCACGCGACTGATACAGAACCTGCAGACTGCCGAAGCAGCAACAGGTTTACCCGTACTGCAAAAGAGCAGTACAGACCTGGATGAAAAACTGCGCAAGGCAGAAGACGCCATACTGAGCGACCCGCCACAACTGGCAGAGATGCGCAAACAATTGCACAACTGCCGTGATCGTGCTCGTGAAGAAGAACGCAAAGGCATGCAGCAGATTGCAAGCTGGCAGCAGGCATTGTCAGGCATTGCATCCATCAATCCGGAAACGGCTCTGCTACAACAAAAAATCAGCGCAACGCAAAATCGCATCAAGGCTGGCAAAGCCCGGTGCCAACAGTACGAACAGGAAATCAACAATAGCCTGCTGGCATGGAAAAATGAAAAACTCGCAGACAAGACGCTGATAGCGACAGCATTGAAACAGACCCAGTCCAGCATCAGCAAAGCGCAGGAACGCAGCAATGTACTGGAACAAAAACAGACAGCAAAAATAGAAGCGGCCGCTGCGTCCGGCTTTGCCGCTGATTTTGCCGCCACCTGGCAGATGCTGCAAGATGACCAGCACCGTCGCCTGCAATTTATCTGGTGGCTGCTTTGGTTCCTGACGATAGAAATGGTCGCCATCATCATCAAGTTCAGCTCACACACCGATGTGGATGCAAAGCTCAATAGCGACGAAGAACTGGTCAAATTCGATATCAGTCAAAGTACACAGATGCGCCGCGCCGAACTGGCACTCAGGCAATTACATCATGCAATGAATATCAAAGGCCAGCAGGCCGCATTGCAAGCCGATGATGGCAAAAGTGCGGCAGCACTTGCCACCTTGCAGCGGCTTCATGAACTGGAAAAACAGGCAGAAACTGGTAGTGGCCTGTCTTTTGAATCGCAACAGATGCTGCAACAAACCATCAGCGCCATGCATGACAGTTTTGCAAGGCTGCTATTGGTGAAGTAAGATTTAATTCATTGATGCAGAATGATTCATTAAAAGCAATTGTGTCCGGTGTGTCCGCCAGTGTCCGGCCTACCCAGGAATAGCGGACAGTCCGGGGCTGAAAAAGTTCCGTCAACTTGCTGTTTTTATTGAATTTCTTTATTTCAGACCGATGGCACAATCCTTGCAAAAGCTGTAGACGGACACAAGTAGTCAATTGCCATAAAATTATTATTCTATTGGGGATGCAGGCAAAATGAAAACCATACTCATGCTCAAGCTGACATGTGCAACACTTTTGCTGGCTACCCTGTTGCCGGCATCTGCCCGCCAGCCCCTGCCGGTTACGCATCAGGATGCGCAATTGATTTCCTACTTCAGGTCGTATGCACCAGCCGCCGAAGTCATGATCAAGAAAACCGATAGTGGCATGCCAACAAATGGCGATGCCAGTGTTGATAAAAATGGCATACCCAGAAAGGCATCTGTCACAGGCAATCCAGCTGATGGCGATAAACAAAGCAGCCGGATGAATGAAGCAAATCAGCGTGATGACAGACTGGTGATGCCGCAAGCACCACAATTGCCGCAATAAATCACTCCCTCTGCACACCCTGCCCTGCAAGAGCAGGCTTCAATCTCTGGCCTTGACTGTAACTGCTTCAATGCGTGGCACCGCCAGCAATGACCATGTCTTTGCGGGTCTTCAATATTGTTTCCAGCACATGAACCAGACCCGTCTTCATCATGTCCAGCGGCATGCTGGCGGCACCCGGGTGGGCAATGGCCTGTTCAGGCAGATAGGGGATATGGATAAAACCGGCCGCCTGCACATAGTCCATCTTTTCTGCCATATGCATGAGACCGTAAAACACATGATTACAGACATAGGTACCAGCCGTCTGTGATACCCCTGCCGGTATGCCATTCTGTTGCAGATCATGCACGATGGCCTTGACAGGCAGGCGGCTGAAATAGGCTGCCGGGCCATCACTGAATACCGGCACATCAATCGGCTGGGCACCGGCATTGTCAGGAATGCGCGCATCATCCACATTGATGGCAATACGCTCTATGCTGATCTCGGCACGACCACCAGCCTGGCCCAGGGCCAATACAACGGCTGGCCGGTGCTTTTTCAGCGCAGCTTCCAGCGTCTGCAAAGAGCGATGAAATTCGCAAGGCAACAGAACGCTGACAATTTGATGCTGATCACCGATCAGCAAACCTTCCAGTTTGCGCACCACTTCCCATGATGGATTGTTCTGCTCGCCGGCAAAGGGATCAAATCCAGTCAATAGTATTCGCTTCATAAACACCTCATGGAGATGAAATTTCTGGTCGGAGATTCAGCCAAAAATTCAGGGAAAAACAAAGTAATGTATCAAAAGGATATTACACACCAGGACCAGCAAAGCCGTTGGTATCTGTGTCTTGATGACCAGATACTTGTCTTCCAGCTCCAGCAAAGCCGCAGGAACTATATTGAAGTTCGCCGCCATCGGTGTCATCAGGGTACCGCAATAACCAGAGAACATGCCTATCGCAACCAGTGCCGCCGGATGGGCATGATGCTGGTTAATCAGGAATGGCAAGGCAATCCCTGCCGTCATCACCGGAAAAGCTGCAAAAGCATTACCCATGATCATGGTGAACAAGGCCATGCCACCGCAATACATGACGATGAGGGTAAACCGGCTCTCCGGGTTGATGAAGAGATTGACGATGGCCTGTATCGATTGCCCTGTCTTTGCCACCACAAAGACACCGCCCAGCATGGCCAGCATCTGCGGCAATATCAGCGCCCAGCCTATGGCATCGATCAGGCGGCGTGATTCTCTTACCGCCTGCAAAGGTGTGCTGCGGGTATACCGGCAAGCGACAGCCAGGGCCACCAGGCAGGCCAGACAGAGCGATGTCAGCGTCAGATTTTTTTGATCCAGCAAATACCAGGCACCCAGTTGCCAGTCTTTTACCACGACGGTAAGAATAACGGTGATGACGGGTATGGTCAGTGCTGGCAAGAATATCCGGTTACCCAGTCTGCTAAGCGCAGCCAGACGCTGTTGCCGGTCTGTATCGGCATGACTGCCCTTGCCCAGCCAGTTCATGCCTGCCAGCACAGCCATTATGATGACGCCTGTACCTGTCACTTTATAGGTCACCGATTTACCCAGTGTCGCCAGCATCAGGTCACCAAACAAAAAACTGACGCCGAACAGACCCCAGAACAGTGCAGTCGTATAGCGGCGCGGATTGCTGTGATCGCGCAGCGCCATGTATGCCACCAGCATGACGATGATACCGATCAGGTAAAACACCAGATTGATGCTGAGAATAGCGTTCATGACGATACTCCCGCTTTGTCAACAACATCAGTAACATCAGTGACATCAGCAACATCGACAGCCTTGTTGCCTTGTTCCCTTGCACGCCAGGCATGGATGTCACGCGCAATCGCCGCATCCAGCCGCGACAGGCGAAACAGGTGAATGACCAGCGCGCACAGCGCTGTTGGTATACCCCACATGCCTATGCTCAGCGGTTCCACTCCCTGTATGCCGTTTTCCTTGAGGAAGGCACTCATCAGCAATACCGCACCAAAGGCAATGAAAATATCTTCGCCGAAGAACAGGGCAACATTGTCACAGGCGGCAGCATGGGCCGCTATACGCTCACGTATGGGTGCAGGTAAATCGCCATGCTGGTTGCTGGCCGCCGCTTCCGCCATGGGCGACAACAACGGCCGGACCGTTTGCGCCTGTCCACCCAGGCTCAACAAACCCATGGCCGCACTGATTTCACGCACCACAAAATACAGCATCAATATCCTGCCAGTGGTAGCACTGCGTATGCCTGCCACCCAGGCCTGCGCACGTTCCCGCAGACCGGCTCTTTCCAGCAAACCGATCACGGGCAATATCAGCAAGGCACTTGCCAATTGGCGGCTGTTCAGAAATTTCTCACCAAAGGTTTCCAGCAAACTGCCAAAGTCCATGCCTGTCGCCAGCCCCGTCACCAGACCGGCCACAGTCACCACCAGCAAGGGATTGAAACGCAAAGCAAATCCCAGAACCACCACTGGTATGCCTATCAACGGCAACATCAGCGACGACAATGACACCAGATCCATGCTTGCCCCTTTATGCAACTGATATGGAATATTTTTTAGGACTTACGCAAAATTGTCTCAACAAGGAGCTGCAACGCCTTGGGGCGGTTTTACGTAAGTCCTGATTTTATAGAACACGGTATGCCAGCCTGTCCAGGCGAGTGCGACTGAGGCGACTTAGCAATTTACGTACCGGATCGGGATAGTCCGCCAACTTTTCCAGCTCGCGGTAATGCCGGACCTGGCGGGTGTTTTCCATGATGCAGTGTAGTTCCTGTTGTCTTTGTGCCAGCAACTGCAATTGAGGATCATGAATCAGCAAGGCATTTTCCAGGTCCAGACGAAACGCCCTGGGGTTCAGGTTATTACCCGTCATCAGCGCATAATGCTGGTCTATCCACAAACCCTTGAGATGGAAACTGTTGTCGGCATCTTTCCACAAATGCAGTTGCAACTGCTGGCTGGCAATTTCGGCCTGATGGGCTTTGGCAAAGCGTCGCAGATTGACTTCATACAGATATGGCAAGGCAGCGATAACCTTGAAAGGCTGCTCAGGCGGGATAAAAAAATCATTGGCCGTTTTGTCACCGACAATGATGCTGATATGCACGCCACGCTTTAGCGCACGATTGATTTCGCGTGTCACCGCCAGCGGGAAATTGAAGTACGGGGTGCAGATGATGATCTGTTTTTTGCTGGCTGCCAGCAACTGACATATCACCTTGTTCAGGGGATTGTTTTTCCCTACCCCCACCAGCGGAGTGACGCTCAATTGATGTGGGCTGATTTCTGCATCAGGCACATGGCAGTCATAACGTGCACGCTTCAGCTTTTCACGGAATTGCTTAATTTCGCGTCGTATGCTGCGCGTAGCTGGAATCTCTGGCACATCCAATCTGTGCACGGCCGCTGACGACAGCAGGTGTTCACGGATAAACTGCACCATGCAATTGGCCAATGCCTTGTTATGTATCAGCAGATAGCGGTCATGCCGGTATTTATCCTGTTTGTGCAGGTAGACATTATTCAGACTGGCGCCGCTATAGATGACTTCATCATCGATAACAAAGCCTTTCAGGTGCAGAACGCCGAATAACTCTCTGGTCTGTACCGGGATACCGTATAGCGCTACAGCATAATGATTGGCCTTGCTGATGGCCTGATACCAGGCCGCATTGCCGCCACTTTTGCCGGCACCGATCAAACCTCTTTGCGCCCGGTGCCAGTCAATCAGCACGGCAATATCCAGTGCTGGCCTGGCGGCCTTGGCTGCATACAGTGCCTGCAAGATTTCCGCCCCGGCTTCGTCATCCTGCAGATACAGGCTGCACAGATAAATCCTGTGTTTGGCACTGGCAATTTTTGCCAGCAATTCGCTACGGTATTCTGCCGCTGTATGCAGGGTACGTACAGATTCTGCCTGCAAAGGAATGCCAGTCAGGTAAGTGAAATCAGAAGCGGATTTTAATAAGCGCATGGGTATCAATTGCTGCCAGTGAAAAACCTGATGATGGTAACACCAGGGCCTGCTAACAACAATTAAGGGGTTTAACGAAACAGATGTGCCATCCTGAAGGTAGAGCCTCGTCCCAGTTGTTCAAAGCTTTCTGCCAGCCATGCGTCAGCACGCAAGCGACCTTCTGCTTGCAGGCTATGCAGGAAGGCCGGGCTCGCATTCATTTTACTGTGAGAGCTTAACTGGCTCATCAGTTCTGGTGCAGCAATCATGTGCATGTTCAGGTGACGCAAACGCCGCTCCAGTTTGCCCAGCGCCAGCCAGCCGCGTTCAGCCTGGCGTTTGGCCAGCATCAGACCCTGCAGCTCGGTATGGAAGGTTGAACTGAAACCCATTTCTGTCAGGCGTTGCCAGATCTCTGACGCCGATGTCGGTGTATGCGATTGCGCCTGCGCATGCAACAAAATGGCCACGATGTCGCGCGCCATGCATTGATGCACCAGTGGAAACAGGGGTGGATTGGAAGTCAGCCCGCCATCCCAATACGCTTCACCGTCAATTTCTACCGCCCTGTGCACCATGGGCAGGCAGGCCGATGCCAGGAGTACGTCCAGGCTTAGCTGACGGTTACGGAACAGTTTCAGGCTGCCGGTGCTGACCTGGGTCGTGGCGATAAACAGTTTGATGCCGTCCTGTCTGCGCAACGCATCAAAATCAATCTGGGCGGCCAGAATATCGCGCAGGGGATTGATATCAAAGGGATTCAGTTGTGAAGGCGAAAAGAAGCGCGTCAGCCCAAACAAATGCTTCATGCCGGCCGAGATATCGGATTGCGCGACAATATCCTGCATGAAGCCGTATTCTTCATAAGACCGGCTGAAAGGGGAACTGCTAGCCACACTTTCCCAGAAAACTTTCAGAGCCTGCCTCGCACCTTCGCGCCCACCCTGCAAATAACCATGCGCCAGTACCACGGCATTCATGGCCCCGGCGCTGGCACCGCTGATGGCTTCTATGCTGATGCGCTCATCTTCCAGCAGGCGATCAAGCACGCCCCAGGTCAAAGCGCCATGCGAGCCGCCACCCTGCAATGCCAGTGAAACCAGTTTCTTTGTCAAAGTAACTCCCGTCAAGGTCGTAACATGGAGCAAGATTAAAACAGCGAATTGACTACACTATGACGGATGAAGAAGTTGCCAGCAAGGTTTAAGAACGCCGACGCCAGATTTGCCAGCGTTCCCTGCCCTCAAAGACGGAAATCGAGTCGCTGACTGGGTTGTCTTCCAGCATGTCAAAAAAAGGGGCCATCAATTGACGAAATTCATTGCTGTTGATGGTGAAAGGCGGTCCCTTGGTCGATGCATTCTGTGCATCGTCATGAAAGAAATACCCTGCCAGCAAGGCACCGGCCGGTAACAGCCTCGCCCAACGCTTAATGATGTCAGGCCGCATTTCTGGCGGCAAGGCACAAAAGAAGGCACGTTCATAAATCAGCCCCAGCGGCTGCGCGGGCGTGTAGCTAAAAAAATCGGCCTCAATGACATGCCTGCCCCATACACCTATGGCAACCCTGGCGCTTTGCACAGCAGCAGGAGAAAAATCTATCGCAGTCACATCCCACCCGGCCTGAGCCAGATACGCCGCTTCATAACCGTTGCCACATCCAGGGATCAATGTATGCAACGGCTGTGTGGCGGCCTGTACGAATGCCTGTAGTGCGGCAGGCACATTGCCCTTGTCCCATGGCATGAAGTTTTTTTCAAAGCGCTCATCCCAAAAATCCGGGTGACGCGGGTCGCGGGTCAGAAATGTCGCCATTCTAAAAAACTACTCAGCCACTGAAATAAAAATGCAATAACAGTTGCGCGACGATGATGCCGGAAAACAGGCCTGCACCAAAATACACAATGGTACGCAACATGCGGTTGGTACGCCGCTGTTCGCTCAACAGTGCCATCAGCATATCGTCACCGCGGGAAGGTTCACCGGCACGTGTCAGGGCCTGATGGGCAAGACGTGGCAACTGCGGGAAGATATGGCTGTAACGTGGCGCTTCTGCCTTCAGCTTATCCAGCAGGCCGCGCCAGCCTATCTGTTCACTCATCCAGCGTTCCAGATACGGTTTCGCGGTTTTCCACAGATCCAGGTCCGGGTCCAGTTGACGCCCCAGGCCTTCGATATTCAACAGGGTTTTTTGCAGCAGCACCAGTTGCGGCTGCACTTCTACATTGAAACGGCGTGAAGTCTGGAACAGGCGCAGCAAGACCTGGCCGAAAGAAATATCTTTCAGGGGGCGGTCAAAGATGGGTTCACAACAGGCGCGTACTGCCGCTTCCAGTTCATCGACACGGGTTTCTTTGGGTGCCCAGCCGGATTCGATATGGGCTTCTGCCACGCGCTTGTAATCGCGCTGGAAGAAAGCCAAAAAGTTTTGCGACAGATAATCCTTGTCGAAATCATTCAGGGTACCGACGATGCCAAAGTCGAGCGCGATATACCGGCCCAGTGTGGCTGGCGCAGTCGATACCAGGATATTACCCGGATGCATATCGGCATGAAAAAACCCGTCCCGGAACACCTGGGTAAAAAAGATGGTCACACCATCACGCGACAGCTTTTGCAGATCAACACCGGCTTCGCGCAACTTGTCCAGTTGCGAAATCGGTATACCCTGCATACGCTCCATCACAATGACCGACGACGAGCAATAATCCCAGTACATCTCGGGTACCAGCAGCAAATCAGAATCCGCAAAATTGCGGCGCAACTGGCTACCATTGGCAGCTTCGCGCATGAGGTCAAGTTCGTCATGCAGATACTTGTCAAACTCGGCCACGACTTCTTTGGCCTTCAGGCGTTTGCCATCAGCCCACAGGGCTTCCAGCCAGCCGGCGGCAATTTGCATCAGGGCGACGTCATCATCAATGGCTTCTTTCATACCGGGACGCAGTACCTTGACGGCAACTTCGCGGCCATCCTTCAATATCGCAAAATGCACCTGGGCGATGGATGCCGATGCCACCGGTACACGCTCGAAACTGGCAAACAGCTGGTCGGGATGTGAACCCAGGGATTTCTTGATTTGAGCTATTGCCAGATCCGGATCGAAGGAAGGTACACGATCCTGCAAATGCGCCAGTTCATCAGCAATATCCGGCGGCATGAGATCACGCCGGGTAGACAGCACCTGTCCAAATTTGACGAAGATGGGTCCGAGTTCTTCCAGCGCCTTGCGCAGGCGCTCGCCACGCGGTGCCGACAGATCACGCCAAAACAGCAAGAGGTCAATAAAACGAGCGGTACGCGGAACGGACAGGCCAGAAATCGCAATTTCATCGATGCCATATTTAATGGCAATACGAATAATCTTTGCCAGTCTGAGAAACTTCAATATCATCCGCGCATCCTTTCCAGTTTTTCGATGCGCTTGATCAGACGCTCGACATCATCCCGCGTCTTGCTGACTTCGGTACTCATACCCTGCACGGCCACAGGCCTGACCAGCATGGGGTTTTCTTCTAAAAAATATTCTGCCAGGTTTTCCTGGATTTTCTGATGGGTTTCCAGCGCCGTCTGGTGTATGGCTTTGGCCAAGCCGACCATGCGCACGGCAGCAATATCGCCAAACAGCTTGCTCAGGTCTTCTTCTGCTTCCCAGCGCAAATTCTGGCTCACGCTGGAAATGGTATTGGCAAACTCGGCATCGCCTTCTATGCGGACATAAGAAAATGCGCGTTCGCGGTTTTGTGCAATCAACGGTAAATCACTGAGCTTGATATGGATGGTGACCTGAGGTACAACGTCAGCCCCGGCAGCTTCCAGCAAACCATCGGCACCAACTTTCAGGCGCACCTGCATGGTCTGCAAGTCTATGCAGGCGATATGGCCGGCATGCGGCAAAAGCTTGTCTCTGGCCCAGCTTTCCTGTGCCAGCAAATGATTGATAAAGGGGGCGATGGGGATCATGTTCAAATCAGGGCTGTCACAAAATAATCCTGCAATGGCATGGCTTGATTGACCAATCAGCTTACCAGCTAAGGTGCCAATAAAGGTGCCAATAAAAAAGCCGTCCAGCAAATGCGGACGGCTTCCAGTTTAACAGCTTATCGCAGCAAGCATGGCTGCGCAGCATCAAACTTGCTCAAAACCTGTTTTCGATCTGTAGCGAGCGAGCGTCAGCGGGTGTGAAGAGCAGCGCAAAAAGCGGAATGTACTCTAGTACATGAGCATTTTGAGCAGCACATGAGCCCCGATCACGCTAGCGCAGTAAGATCGCAAACAGGTTCTTACATTTGTTGAATACCTGCAAGAACCCAACCACCCTGACCATTGACTGGTTTGGACAGATTCCACACTTCCGTAAAGGCTTCTGCCGGTGCAGTTTGGGATTCCTTGATCATGCCGGTAAACTTGATGCTGGCCAAATGATCTGCACCAACGGTCTCTACACCCAACAAATCTGCATTCAGGGTCACGACATCAGTCACATTGGAAGATGCACCACGCTCCTGAATCTGCAATTTCAGTTCAGCATACATTTCTGCCGTTGTGAATTCACGCAGGTCATTGATGTCGGCTTTGTCCCATGCGGCTTGCAAACGGATGAAATAGCCTTTTGCATTGCGCAGGAAGCCAGGTACATCAAAGTCGGCAGGCACAGTCCAGTTGGTATTCACGTCATTGGCATTCGTGTCAGCAGCAGGCGCAGCATTACCCTGGAAAGCCATAGGCTGCTGGCGTGAGCCGATTTCCGGTGTGCTGTTCGATGGCATACCGGCATACGCAGTCTGGTTAAAACCAGGTGCAGCACCCTGATTATTCTTGTTACGGAACAGACGGATCACAAAGAAAATAGCGAAACCTATCAAGGCAAACGTCAGCAAACTACCTAACATGCTGGCAACTGCGCCACCCAGGCCAAAGTGCGACAAAGCTGCGCCCAGCAAGGCACCGCCGATAAGGCCGCCGACTATGCCCTTCCATGGGGAAGCCGGTTTAGGCGGGATAGCCGCAGCCGGTGCTGCCGCAGGGGCAGCCGGTTTTGCCTGGTTAAAGTTGCTTGTATTCGCTGGCGGTGTGGCTGCCTGACGCGAAACATTATTTGACTGACGCCCGATAGAACCACCGCCGCCCAGGCGTTTGGCTTCCGCGTCAGAGACGGTCATTGCCATCGTACTTGCTACGACCAGCATTGCGATCAGAAATTTTTTCATCATCCGACTCCTGTTGTTTCAAGTTTTATTTGCATCAAAGTTTGATGCCGGTGTGTAATGCGGCCACACCTGCCGTCAAATTAAAATACTGCACTCTGTCCAGTCCTGCCGTTTCCATCATCGTTTTCAGGGTTTCCTGATCCGGATGCATGCGTATCGATTCAGCCAGATACTTATAACTCTCGGCATCGCCAGCAATTTTTTGTCCCATCCATGGCAAGACCTTGAAAGAATACAGGTCATACGGCTTTTGCAAGATTTCCGGTACCTTGGAAAATTCCAGCACCAGTAATTTGCCCCCCGGCTTCAGTACACGCTGCATTTCTGCCAGTGCCTGGTCCTTGTGGGTCATATTGCGCAAACCGAATGCCACGGTCACTCTGTCAAAGTAATTGTCCTGGAAAGGCAATTTTTCCGCGTCACATAGTAAAGTGGGGGTGATCAGGCCTTTATTCAAGAGACGGTCACGCCCTACCCTGAGCATGGATTCATTGATGTCGGTATGCCAGACCTCGCCAGTCTTGCCCGCCTGACGCACGAATTCCTTGGTCAGATCACCCGTACCACCAGCAATATCCAGCACCCTGAAGCCAGGGCGCACACCGGCCTGCGCCACAGTGAATATTTTCCATACCCGGTGCAGACCAGCCGACATCATGTCATTCATGACATCGTATTTAGCCGCAACCGAATGAAATACCTCGGCAACCTTATGGACTTTCTGGTCTTCTTCTACGGTTTCATAACCAAAATGAGTGGTATTTTTCATATTTTCTGGCTTAAGTATCTGATCAGCAACACAATGCCGGACATTTTCTCATTTTTGCATTGTATTAGTTATCTATCACGGCGCGTTGAATAAATTCAAGTCGCTCACTAATTCGCTGCCCTATTACTGCCGGACTAAATTCTTCCTGCATGGTTTGTCTGGCTGCCTGGGATATCCGGCTTCTGTATTTTTCATCACTAACCAGCAAAGCCATTTTTTCCGATGCATCTGCACAATCTGCTTCTGCCCATTTCTGTCCGGCACGATAAACACCGATGTCTTCCTGTATGGTTACCAATTTGTAATTGACCAGGCAAGAATTATCGGCACGCATGAATTCTGTATTACCAGACCAGTTTGTTGCCACCACAGGCTTACCCAGGAACATGGCTTCTGCCGGTCCCAGACCAAAGCCTTCAGAGCGGTGCAAGGATATCAATGCATCGCACACCGATTGCAGGTCATACACTTCCTGTCTGGATAAAGTCTTGTTAATCCAGATGATATCCTCCCGCGCGGCTATGCGCTTGCGCAAGGCATCTGCATCCGCCTCATGGTGATGCGCATTCTGGGTCTTGATGACCAGAATGGCATTCATGCCATATTGCGAACAAGCAAGCTCAAACGCCTGCAAAGCAGCCTGAGGATTTTTTCTGGCTTGATAAGAAGAAAAATCATACATCATCAGGAAAATAAATTTACCTTCTGGCAAGCCAAAAGATGCGCGGCTTGCCGCCTCACTGACCTCAAAACTGACTGCATGCGGAATCCGGACCACGGGAATAGCCGAACTTTTTGCAATGGCTTGCTGGACAAAACCAGTCGGCACCCATATTTCGTCCAGTTCACCAAAACCACCAAAATGCTCTTCCTGCATGTCTGGCAATTCCCAGTGCCAGTACCCGATATTGTAACGAGAGAAGAAATGCGAAGGCAGGCTGGCGCGTGCTTCAGGCATTTGATCCGCATTGATATGGAAAACATTGATACGGTGCACCGGTTCATCCACCAAGCGTTTCTCGACGCTACTGTCTTGCACACGGCTGAAATTATTTTTATTGAAATCTATGATTGCCGCATCTATGCCTGCTGCATCAGCCGCCAGCGTAAATTGACGTAAAGACTGCCCCACGCCGTGTTCAGAGCGCGCATAGCCAATCACGTTTACCCCCGGTGGCAAATTGGGTTTGGCCGGTTTGGTATGCGGATCTTTGGCATTAAAGACATTCAGTTCTCCAATATCTATCGATGCCAATTGCAATGACAGGTGCCGGGTATCATCACTGATGCCCAGTTCTGCCGGAACGAAGCTGTGTTCGGCTACGATATGCAATGTTGCCGGCCATTGTTGCGGAATCTCATCGAGCGTCAGACTGACATCAAATTCCCCGCTCTGCACCAACAGCGGATAACTTTTCCCGTCATTCAGCGACACACTCAGTTTCAGTTGCGACTGACCGTGTGCACGCTGATGCAATTCACCCATGTGATGGCCGCGAATTCGCAGTATCGCAGACGAAAATTCAGGAACGGAAAATTTCGCCTTCGCGCCCATCCATAAATAATCTCCTCCTGATTCTATAAAAACGCCGGAATGCTGTTCTATCAGGCGATGTCGTCTGGAAGGATTTTGCGTTAAACGTGGCACATGAGCGACACGGCTACGCAAGGGATCAAAGCGCTGTGCATCATCAGATTTCTTCAATCCCATGCGCCCTGCCAGCCTTGACTGACGAAATTGCCGATATCCTATTTTCAGAAAATCGCCCGGTCCACGCACACTTTGATATTGCATCAGGCGTGCTGCACCGAGCGCACCACCGGTTGCCCGTTTGTGCGCATAAATCAATCCCCTGGCCCAGATCGACACGTCTTTGCCAACGATATCAGTCGAATATGCGTTGAAATCACCGGTTTCAACCAATTCTTTCAAGGCCCATTTGACGGCCTGTACATACTCATCAGGAATACCAACTTCTACCGCACCCGATTCAGTAAACCAGCGGTAATATGCTTCCCGTGAACTGGCAAGAGGATCTGGAAACGCGTGCTGCAAATGGCTATGCTGCATCCAGAGAGCACGTAAAATAACAGGCAGACCACCCATCATGCTGGCGACAAAAATCCCGCTGTCATGAAACGGATTGGCACCTGCCCGGGTGCGTAACTCTTCTACATCACGGTACATGGCCCTGATTTCTGCGGGAATACCAACACCGTCTTTGAACACGCCAAAAGCGTAGGGATGTTGCCGATACTCAGTGTGTCCATGCTTCAGAACCAGAGCGGCATATTCGAGCGCAAGTTCACTCGCCTCGCCTATATTGGCCATGGTATAACGGTTTTGATGCTTGGAAAATGGCTTGGGATTCAGAGGATTGAAGCCACTGAAATGGAAGAAGCGTAAAGGACGACCGGCAGCGAACCAGGCACCATTCTCGCGTGTGACCGGGCGATGGTTCAGATTCCAGTACGCCACGTTATAACCGGTGTCTCTCAGAATGGCAAAACCACCAAACATGCCAGGCGCGAGATCCACCCATTTTTGATCAGTGAACAAGCCACGGGCAGGGTCAGATACTGCGCCGTATTCCAGTTTTTCTTGCCACCACTTGATGAAGGCATCCGATTCAGGCTTGTCACCAATAGCCAGAAATCCAAGATTATAGGCACCGGCCCGCATAATTTCGAGCTCGCCCGGCATCAGGCCATCATCCAGCGCTGCAGTAAGATGTGGCGTAACGACAGCCGCAGCCCCCTGGTCCAGCAAAGACTCGACATCTACCAGGCGATCAATCACCAGAATATCCGGGTCTATATAAACAACGCGCTCATAGCCCTGTTGGCGCAAATGCGCAAACATCCAGGGCTTTGCTGCTGTATTCAATTCCATAATGCCGTATCTGAACAAAAATTCATTCATTTTTGGCAAAGGCAATTGCTCAATGGTCAAACTTGAGAACAGCTCACCTCCAAAATTTTTAACATCTTCACATCGGTCAACCAACAAAACATGCCTGTCCCATTCAGGGTGTACGCTGGACAGGGATTCCATCAAGGTTTTGGCAAAGGCTCCGTAATTGAGCGAAACGATAGTAAATACAGCTGTTTTTTTTGTCATTTCTAAACGTGTTTAATGTAAATTCTTTAATGTAGATTGATGAGCCACCCGCATTTTATCGTTTTATCAAAACAAGAGAATGCTCTTACATTGATTAGTCGCAGGTATTGCTACGGAAGTTGAGTCTCGCCTGTATAGAAAGCATCAACTCGAAAGCATCAGGTCGAAAGTATCAAAGGCATATTACTTTCGCCAATGCCTCGTAGAACCGGGTTACGATCTTAATTACGGTCTTAATCGCGTGCGCAATCAGAGTCCACGCAGGGCCCATATGCCGCTCAAAATGCGCATGTACACAGAGTACATGTCACTTTGCGCGCTGCGCCTGGTTGCCCTGAACACTGCCCTGACCCCGCTGACGCATGCCCGCTAAAGATCGTAAACAGCTTCTGGCGAAATCTCCGAATATATCCTGAAGCACCTTACCATTTTTGACGTACTTGCTAGTTTTCAGGCAGACAACATTTTTCCATTCAATTGAAGATTTTGAGGAAAATTATATTGGTTGTTTCATTTCATGATCGACAAGAGTTGTGATTGCAGGACATTCCGGTTTGAATAAATAATCGCCCGCTATAGTAGTTCAAATCATCTTTTCAGGCACAAAAACTTCTCGATCCATCATGTCAGAAAGTACAATTTTCATTCCTGACGGCATCTCAAATTCTCATTTGAATTTTGCATTTGTATTAATTTTTCCAGACAAAGTACAGGCCAGATTATTTAACCATACAGGTGCATTCCTGGCGTTCCACACGAAACAAACTTCTTCACGACATTGAAAACCGCAATCACTGACTTCGAGCCTGACCAATTCAAGATCATTCAGAGCAAAGTCTGGCAAGTAAGCCAGTGCTTTGCCGGATTTGACCATCATCAGCAATAACTGCAGATCATCTATCCAATACCTGATCTTGCGTGGCAGTTGATCGTCACGCCACCCATCAGAACGGCCGCCCCTGCGTTCACCGCAAAATAATGAGCGCGAGGGGCTGACAAAATCACACTCCAGCACCTGGGCTGCGCTAAGCTGTGGAATCTGTCCTTTCTCGTCACGCCTGGCTAGCGGATGCTGATAACCGGCAAGCAATTGCAAATCCAAAGCACCAAGCTGTATGGTCTGCCAGTCAGCCTGCCAGTGTTTGCTGCGTCCATTGATCACTTCCCCGGTGACCATGGCAGCACTTGCTTCGCCACGTTCAAGCGCAGCCAGTGCATCTTCTTCAAACAAAGAATCAAATTGCAATGTCACGCCCCCGTAACTGGACATCGCCTGTGTAATTTGCTGGGCATGACGCCACAACAACACAGCAGGCCCCGCAATCTTGCAGGCAAAACTGGCTCGTTCCCCGCCCATGTCCGCTTTCATCTGATCCGCCATGGACAACATATTGCGGGCAAATTCCAGCATGCGCTGACCGCCTGCATTCAAACTCAATTGCTTGGCAGAACGATCAAACAGCAAGGTATCCAGATCAGCCTCCAGTCTGCGCAAGGCTTTGGATACGGCAGATGGTGTCAGGTGCAGTTCCTGCGCAGCAGCGCCCAGTGAAGGTTGTCTGGCGACGCAAGCAAAAATTTTCAGGTCTGTCAGGTTCATTTCAACTTACATTTCCAAATTGGACATTAAAAGTGAATATATATTGCTTTACTGGACATTTTATCAGGTCTAGCATGATGCTACTTTCTTCTATCCCGCCTTCATCATGCCTATTTCTGAAAACCTGCTGCACCAGCAATGGATATACACCAGCCATCCAACTGGCATCGTCACTGACGCACATTACGAATTACGCAGCCAAGCGCTTGAAACCACACTCGATCGCGACGAAGTATTGATCGCCGCCCGTTATATCAGCGTCGACCCTTATATGCGTATCAACCAGTCATCCAAACCGACCTATAACCCGGAACCACATCCTCTCAATGCCGTGCAGGCCGCCGGTGTGGTCGGCCAGGTATTGGCATCGAATGCCACCAGTCTCAAGGAAGGTGACTGGGTATTTGGCATGACAGGCTGGCAAAGCCATGCGCGCGTGCATGTCAGTGCGCTGACCAAGATAGACCCGACCATTGCACCTGTCAGCACCGCGCTGGGCGTACTGGGCATGCCGGGCCGCACCGCCTGGTTTGGCCTGACTGAAGCTGGTAAGCCGCATGCGGGTGAAGTCGTCGTGGTATCTGGCGCAGCAGGGGCAGTTGGTTCGCTGGTCGTGCAATTCGCCAAACGTCATGGCGCAAAGGTTTTAGGCATCGCCGGTGGCGCAGAAAAATGTGCATGGCTGAAAGACAAACTCGGCGCCGACTGGGCGCTTGATTACAAGACATTCAGCAATGACGAAACACTGAGCCAGGAAATCCTCAAACTCACAGGCGGTGTTGACGTATATTTCGACAATGTAGGCGGCATGGTCACCGATGCCATCATCCCCATCATCAAACGCCGCGCCCGCATCATTATCTGCGGCCAGATCAGCCAATACAACGGCGGCCTTGACGTGCCAGAAATGGGCCCACGCCTGCTGCAACACATGCTTTACCAGCGCGCCACCATCCAGGGCATACTGGCCCGCGATTACCTGCACCGCATGGACGAAATGCTGGCTATCGTCGCGCCCTGGGTCAAAGCAGGTGAACTGATATTTGAAGAAACCATCATCGACGGCTTTGAACAATTACCAAAGGCATTGAATTCATTATTCACAGGCGAGCATCGCGGCAAATTGCTGGTGAAGGTATAAAGCAATGAGACGCTTATTATCTTTATTCCTGCTCAGCTTTTGTTGCATCTTCAGCGCTCATGCCGAAAACAAACACGGTCCCACCTGGGGCGTACATGGCATGCTACTGTTCGGCAACAGCGAAGGCATGTATGTCTCGCACCTGCCCATGTTCCACGCACCGCATGATTACCAGGTCGTATTGCAGATACGCTGCCTTGATCAACAACTGGATGCAGCCATCAAAGCCAGGCTGGAACAAAAACTGGTCTTGTGGACCATGGAACCAGAACAATTCGAGATCGCCAGACTGGCCGCAGACAGCAAGCTGCCACTGAAACAGTTCAAGGCAAACATCGTGCTTGGTCATTTTGAACAGGGTGGCAAGCTCGAGTACAAGGATGTGCCAGTAGTCGTAGAAAAGACGCTGATCTTCCGTCAGTTATCGCCACAAATGCGCGAGAGCAAGCAAGCTGTTTATCATCAGATAGGCAGCGGCACGCAACGTTTCCTGTTGAAGGAAATTGATAGCAGGCCTGACTTTGATCATATGCTGGCGATCAGTGTGCCTGCGAACGCGGCAATGTCGGATGTGGTGATGAAGAAGACGGGATTGCAGGCGGTGAGTGATGCGGAGTTTTTACAGGTCTTGCAGGGCAAGGTGGATAAACGAACTAGAGTGAAGGGAACGATTTATCTTGATCGGGCGGATTTGGAGTAAGTGGACAAGCTGGACACGCGTCACCCACCAGCACACATATTAGCGTCGGTTTTGAAGTTGCGGTTGCTTTTGACTTTTGCAGTTCCCATGTGTCGACGCCGTTTGTGCGGTACAGAAAATGGAAAGAGAAGGGCCGGTGTTTGAGCCGCAGGCGAGTTTCGGACCTTCCCATTTTTTGTACCGCACAAACGGGAACCCCGCAGGGGCGACGACGCCTGGGTCGCCTTTTTGGCATCCCTTTTTGGCGAAGCAAAAAGGGATGTAGCTGCCGGTCTACCACCGGCCTGCAATCTTAAATAACCTATGCACGTATTTGAAAAGCTAATTCTCAAAGTCATACGATTATGGCGTTAATAAGCTTCACGGCATACCACGAACGTCACTGGATTCCAGCCAAAAGCACGCTGGAATGACGTTAATCAGTGCACATATTAGCGTCGGTTTTGAAGTTGCGGCTGCTTTTGAAGTTGCGGTTGCTTTTGACTTATGCAGTTCCCATGTGTCGGCGCCGTTTGTGCGGTACAGAAAATGGAAAGAGAAGGGCCGGTGTTTGAGCCGCAGGCGAGTTTCGGACCTTCCCATTTTTTGTACCGCACAAACGGGAACCCCGCAGGGGCGACGACGCCTGGGTCGCCTTTTTGGCATCCCTTTTTGGCGAAGCAAAAAGGGATGTAGCCGCCGGTCTACCACCGGCCTGCAATCTTAAATAAACGTGTGCAGGTAGTTAAAAATCGAACTCAGAAATATCGCTTCGTTTTCTTGAACATACGTTGATCGAAGGCTGAGTGTTGGGCTGATGAAACGTAGCCCAACCTACGAATTTTCCCTGGCGTGCAATCGTAAATTAACGAATGCAATCATCATAAAATCGACTCACAAAATCGCACGATACTGACATTAATAAACTACACGGCATACTACGAACGCCACTGGAGCGCCAGCCCGGTGGATTCCTGCCTGCGCAGGAATGACGTTAATATAATCACGGCTTATCAAAAGACGGCAGTGCTAGTCTACACCTGAGACGTGAAATCTGAGATAGGGGCTCATTCAATGTTTAGTCCCACAACTCCCCCCACCCTTCACCTGCATAGGCGCATCCCGCCCAGTCTCCCCGGCAAACCCCGCCGCCTGCAATTTTTCCAGATATTCCTGCCATACCTGAACCTGGTTTTCACCCAGCCAATACAGATAATCCCAGGTAAAAATCCCCGAACTATGCTGATCAGAAAAAATGGGCTTGATCGCGTAATTACCAACTGGCTCTATGCCAACCACACCAACATCCCGCTTGCCAGTCTGTAACGTTTCCTGCCCCGGCCCATGGCCACGTACTTCAGCTGATGGTGAAGACACACGCAGCAATTCAAACGGCAAAGAAAACTCCTTGCCATCATCAAAAGCGACTTCAAGTACCCGCGATTGTGTGCGGGCGTTCAGCGAAGTTGGTTGTGGTTTGCCTATGCTCATGACGAAAAATTCGAAATAATGGTTTGCCTCAACTGCGGCAATAACAGGTGACGTGCGTTCAGTGCAGGCTGCTCAGCCGCATCGCTGCGCGCAGCAGCCCAGATCGGGTTAGGGAAATGCGCATCATCGGTATAGCGCGGAATCAGATGCCAGTGCAGATGCGGCACCATATTGCCCAGGCTGGCGACATTCATCTTGTGCGGTTGCATGACTTCACGCAGCGCAGCTTCTACCTTCCAGACTGCCTGCATGAAAACGGCTCTTTCCGACTCAGACAAATCCGTCATTTCCTTCACATGCGCATTCCAGATGACGCGACAAAAGCCGGGGTAGTTTGCATCATCAACGAGGATGACGCGAAACTGATCGGTGCTGACGAGGATATCGCCAGCACCGGCATCACATAATTCACAAGCAATGGTCATTACACCAGCACCCTTTCTATACCGCCGTTATTGGCTTTGGCGACATATTCCGGCATCCAGTTTGGTCCCAGGATATGCTTGGCCATTTCGACGACGATATAGTCTGCGGTCGTGCCAGAATCTTCATCGTAACGCGTCAAGCCTTGCAGACAGGCCGGGCAGGATGTCAGGATTTTGACGTCACCTGTAAAGCCATCAGCACGCAGTTTGTCTGCGCCCTTGTTCATTTCTTCTTCTTTGCGGAAACGAATCTGGGTAGAGATATCGGGACGCGACACCGCCAGCGTACCGGCCTCACCACAGCAGCGATCATTCTTCTCTATCTTCACATCATCAACCGTGGTGATCAGCGCATTCACCGTTTTTAACGGGTCCTGCAATTTCATCGGCGTATGGCAAGGGTCGTGATACATATAGCGCGTGCCATTCACCGCAGCCAGCTTGACATCTTTTTCCAGCAGATATTCATGGATATCGATGATGCGGCAACCAGGGAATATCTTGTCGAATTCATAGCCCTGTATCTGGTCATAACAGGTGCCGCAAGAAACCACCACGGTTTTGATATCCAGATAGTTCAGGGTATTCGCCATGCGATGGAACAGCACGCGGTTGTCGGTGATCATCTTCTCGGCTTTGTCGAACTGACCGGCACTGCGTTGCGGGTAACCGCAGCACAGGTAACCTGGTGGCAGCACAGTTTGCACGCCTACATTCCACAACATCGCCTGAGTTGCCAGGCCGACTTGTGAGAACAGCCTTTCTGAACCACAGCCAGGGAAATAGAACACGGCTTCAGTATCTGCCGTCGTCGTCTGCGGATTGCGGATGATGGGCACCATCTTGTCATCTTCAATATCCAGCAAGGCACGTGCGGTCTTCTTGGGCAGATTGCCCGGCATTTTCTTGTTGATGAAGTGAATCACCTGCTCGCGTATGACAGGCTTGCCCAGGCTGGCCGGTGGTGCCTTGGTCTGCTTTTTGGCGAGCTTTTTCAATACCGTATTGCCCATGCGCTGTGCCGCCACACCCCAGCCAAAAATCACCTGACGCGCCGCCTTGATGGTGGCCGGGTCTTTGGCATTCAAAAAGAACATGGCCGATGCCGTGCCGGGGTTGAACGACTTCTTGTCCATCTTGCGCAAGAGATTGCGCATATTCATCGACACATCACCGAAGTCGATATCAACCGGACAGGGGGTCACGCATTTATGGCAGACCGTGCAGTGGTCAGCCACATCTTCAAACTCTTCCCAGTGCTTGATGGAGATACCACGGCGCGTCTGTTCTTCATACAAGAAGGCTTCGACCAGCAACGATGTCGCCAGGATCTTGTTACGTGGCGAATACAGCAAATTCGCACGTGGCACATGGGTTGCACAGACAGGTTTGCACTTGCCGCAACGCAGGCAGTCCTTGACGCTATTGGCGATCGCACCGATATCGCTTTGCTGCATGATCAGCGATTCATGGCCCATCAGGCCAAATGAAGGCGTATAGGCATTACGCAGATCAGCAGCAAACTCAGGCAGGTTCAGCAACTTGCCCTTGTTGAATCGGCCTTCAGGATCGATACGTAGCTTGTACGAACGGAAATCCTTGATTTCATCTTCAGTCAAAAATTCCAGTTTGGTGATACCAATGCCATGCTCGCCAGAGATAACGCCGTTGAGCGAACGGGCCAGTACCATGATGCGGGCAACGGCATGATGCGCCACCTGCAGCATTTCATAATCATCAGAATTGACCGGCAAGTTGGTATGCACATTGCCATCACCCGCGTGCATGTGCAAGGCGACGAAAACGCGGCTGCGCAAGATTTTTTTGTGCACGGCCACGCATTCATCAAGTATCAGCTTGAAGGCACCGCCATTGAAAATCTGACGCAATTGTGCGCGTATTTCTGTCTTCCACGATACCCTGATTGTCCTGTCCTGAACGATGGAAAACACGGTCGCATCCGGCTGAATCTTCAGTCTTTCATCGAGGACAAATTCGAGCTTGTCCAGGCCCAGGGCCAGCAGTTCTGCTTTCGCTGCGCTCAGGGGCTTGTCCAGATTATTCAGCAAATACGTCCAGCGTACTTCTGCTTCCTGCAACAGAGCGTCAGCCTGGTTGACGCGGTCTTCCAGCAGTTCAGATGCAGGGATATCATCGCCAGCGGCATCTTCACTCTTGCCCAGCGGCAGATTACGCCTGGCGAAAAAGCCCTTCAAAGCATCCAGCAGGGCCAGCTTGTTTTGTATCGATAATTCGATATTGATGCGCTCTATGCCATCGGTGTATTCACCCATGCGATTGAGCGGTATCACCACGTCTTCATTGATCTTGAAGGCATTGGTGTGTTTGGAAATCGCTGCCGTCTTGGCGCGATCCAGCCAGAATTTTTTGCGTGCTTCCGGGCTGACGGCAACAAAGCCTTCACCAACGCGAGTATTGGCAATGCGTATGACTTCAGACGCGGCCTGGGCCACGGCGTTTTCATCATCACCAACGATGTCGCCAAACAAGGCCATCTTGGGCAAGACACCGCGTTTGGATTTGGTCGTATAACCAACTGCGCGCAGATAACGTTCATCCAGATGTTCCAGGCCCGCAAGGATGGCGCCACCCTTGCGGGTCTCGCTGTCGAGATAATCCTTGATTTCAACGATACTCGGTATAGCATCACGTGCCTGGCCGAAGAATTCCAGGCAGACGGTGCGGGCAAATTTCGGCATCTTGTGCAGGATCCAGCGCGCCGACGTAATCAAACCATCGCAGCCTTCTTTTTGCACACCCGGCAAACCCGCCAGGAATTTATCGGTCACATCCTTGCCCAGACCTTCTTTGCGGAAGACGCGGCCCTTGATGTCTAGCTGCTCGGTCTTGAATGGCTGCTTTTCGCCCGGATGTGTCCATTCCAGCTTGAACTTGGCCATTTCCACATCATGGATTTTGCCCAGGTTATGCTCAAGGCGTGTGACTTCCAGCCAGTCACCATTCGGGTCCACCATGCGCCACGAAGCCAGGTTATCCAGCGCCGTGCCCCACAATACCGCCTTCTTGCCACCTGCATTCATGGCGACATTGCCGCCTATGCACGAAGCTTCGGCAGATGTCGGGTCAACCGCAAACACAAAACCTGCTTTTTCAGCCGCATCCGACACCCGTTTGGTGACGACACCGGCACCGGAATAAATCACCGCATAATCACGGTCCACACCGGGCAGGCGTGTCATTTCCACAGCACCCAGCTGTTCCAGTTTTTCGGTATTGATGACAGCCGACAAAGGCGTCAGTGGTATCGCACCACCGGTATAACCGGTGCCGCCGCCACGCGGGATGATGGTCAGACCCAGTTCGATACAGCTTTTGACCAGACCAGCCATTTCATCTTCGGTATCCGGCGTCAATACAACAAACGGATACTCGACACGCCAGTCAGTCGCGTCAGTGACATGCGATACCCGGCTCAGGCCATCGAACTTGATATTGTCTTTTGCGGTAAAACGCGCCAACAGCCTGTTGGCTTTCTTGCGCAAATCATAGGTATCACGGAATTCTTTGGAAAATGCAGCCACGGCCTTGCGTGCGCCCTGCACCAGCATCTCTACGCTATTGCTGCGCTCGGCATCGGCATCATTGGCAGTGCTGAGGCGGCGTTTTTCAACTTCGGCCAGCCTGTGGTTCAAGGCATCAATCAGATCCTGACGACGCTTGGGATTATCCAGCATATCGTCTTGTAGATACGGGTTGCGACGTACTACCCAGATATCACCCAGCACTTCATACAGCATGCGTGCAGATCGCCCTGTCTGGCGTTTGCCGCGCAATTGATCAAGCAATTGCCACGCATCTTCACCCAGCAGGCGGATGACGATTTCGCGGTCAGAAAACGAGGTGTAGTTATAAGGAATTTCCCGCACGCGGGTAGGAGTGGCACCTTGGGGCGTGTCAGCAAGCAGGGCCTGGATTTGGGCTGGAGCGTTCATCAGTGACGTGGTTGGACGGATTTTTAAACGTCCATTCTAACTTATTGCGATGCACCACGCTCCAACAGCCTTGAAGTTTATACGGTAATGAATGGTGTTTCTGGCAATTTTCCAAATGGAATTTGGCAAAAACCGCAAGAAGTAGCGCAAAAACGGCTATCTTTGCAAATTCATCACAATTGAGACCATGCAGAAGCCAGGTGGATAAATTTGATTTACATCGTTTGTCGTATTTTACACTTACCTGCAAGCCAGACTTGATCGTTTTTTACCAGAACTCATTTCATCAATACGTCAACAGGGATGAAATGAGTTCTGCATTCATTCTGGTATCAAATCGTGACATGACTCTGGCTTCTCCAAAGCCAGCAAGCAGAGCCAGAACCGCAAAAAGCATGGTAAGGTTCTGCGACAGCACACCACAATCAAGCCACATTCAAACCACAATCAGCCCAGCATCGCTGGCGCAGTCTTACCGTATTTCAATGTGGTTTCCACTGGCAACCAGTTACCTGTCGATTCCTGGCGACCTTGCAGCAAAAAGCGCGGATGCGCTTCTTTGGCGGCATCGGCAGCCGCCTTTGACAATTCACCGATTTTACCTTTTTTCAGACGGTTCACGACCAGGCCGATTTCTGTTTCTGTGAAATCGCGCAACATGTCGTAATCTCCATCGCTGTCACCAGCGACAAATACCGGGCCATAGCCTTTTTTGGCAACCAGCTCGCGCTTGATGACAACAGATTTTCCTGGTCCCCAGTTCAAAGGCCAGTCTTTGCGGTAGGCGTTTTTGTAGACATCGCCGTTTTGCTCAAGACGCAGGCCCAGGACGTTTTCACGTTGTACGTGGTAGCCATATTTTGGATTGGTCGCGAATACGGCAACCACATCTTCCAGCGAAGCGGTGCTGACATACACGTCGAAACCATTTTGACGGAAAGTGTTCATCAGTGTTGCCACTTCTGTGCACAGGCGTATGCCATGAAAGTGGGCTGTCGTGATGACGCCAGCCACACCAGGCAGCGATGACGGGCTGCTGTATTTGGTCTTGGTCAGGCTCATGCCCAAATTGGCATCATTCGATGCTTCTGCCAGGGCGCTGACTTCGCCGACTGTCATATTGGCGAAGAAGTAGATGACCCATGGGTAACCGACATTCACGCCATGCGTGTCATTGACTGCTTCGTACAGGAAGTAAAGCTTGGCGCGGAAATCCTGGAACTGGGCTGTTTCTACAATGTCTTCCAGGCTGCGGCTACCAGCCATGCCTTTGTAGTTACCATGCAGATAAGCGTAGTCACTGTCGAGATCGGTGCAAATGCTTTCCAGGTCCAACTGCTTGCCTGCGGCATTTTTGTAGTCCGCAGTAAAGTTACCAGCAGGTACATTCTGACGGATGATGGCAGAAAACTCTACAGGCGTCAGTTTGAATGCCAGGTGATTGATCTGGTACATCAGCAGCGCTTCTTCGCAGTCATTCATGATACTGGTGTTATCCCAGTCAAACACGGCGTAAGGCTTGCGCTTGGCAGAATAGCTTTTGCTGGCACTGCCATGGCGCGTGATCAGGGCCGCGACCAATTCACGGTTGCGTGGTGACCATTTTGCGGCATCCAGATATACATTGCTTGCTGGTGCGGCTGGCTTTGCCAGTGCTGGCCCGGCCAAGGTGGCAGTTGCTGCTGTGGCCACCAGACCATGCAAAAATCCACGACGTGCTGGCTGGTTTGCTGATTTGCTATCTTGCATTTGATTTCCTTGTTATCGATATGCCTGAGCAAAAAGCTACGGCGGCCAGCCTGAAGGCTTTCAGGCAGACTAAAAGCATATTTTTTATTCTGTGAGAGAATCATGGTAAGCAGGAATTGTGACAAGCCTGTAAAACGGAGGTTTTTTTTGGAAAAAATCTATTAGAACTCACTTCATCAATAGGGGTGAGTTCTCAAGTGAACAAACCCAATCAGACAATGTAATTGGCAATGCTGCGCCAGAAGCCGTCTGGCAGTTTCAGCAGCAGCCAGGTAATGAGGATGTAGCGCAGGCACTTGCCTATCGCCATATACATGACACTGGGCCAGAACGGCATTTTCAGCCAGCCGGCCAGAGTGCAGATGGGGTCGCCGATACCAGGCAGCCAGGACAGCAGCATGGTTTTTGGTCCAAAATGCTGTAACCAGCGGTACCAGTAGCGTTCTTGTTCCTTTTCAAAAGCCTTCTTGGCGGCATAACCCATGCCATAGTCAACCACACCGCCCAGGGTATTGCCCACCGTTGCCACCAGAATCACCAGCCAGAAAATACCGGGATTGGCTTTGATGACGGCAAAAACCGCCGGTTCCGATCCCAGTGGCAATAAGGTTGCCGAGATAAAGCTGATCAAAAAAACCGATGTCAGGCCGATTTCAGGCAGGGCCAGAACGCTCAATAACCAGTGTATGCCTGCTTCTATCATCGTGGTTTGTCATGTCTGTAAAAGGCATCCATTATAATGGCGCCGGTAATTTCAATTAAGTAAGCATCAAATTAGGCATCAATCCGTCATTTTTAACCATAAATAAGACATCCATGAGCACCGATTATCTGAAGAAGATCCTGACAGCGCGCGTCTATGACGTCGCATTTGAAACCCCGCTGGAACTCGCATCCAGTCTGTCGGCACGCATGGATAACCGAATTTACTTCAAACGCGAAGACATGCAGAGCGTGTTCAGCTTCAAGTTGCGTGGTGCTTATAACAAAATTGCCCATCTCACCCCGGCGCAACTGAAACGTGGCGTCATCTGCGCTTCTGCCGGCAACCATGCGCAGGGCGTGGCCCTGAGTGCCAGCAAAAAGGGTTGCAAGGCTGTCATCGTCATGCCAACCACGACGCCGCCGGTAAAAATCGATGCCGTGCGCACCCATGGCGGTGATCTGGTTGAAATCGTGCTGTTTGGTGATTCGTACACCGATGCCTATGGCCACGCACTGGAACTGGAAAAAAAACGCAAGCTGACCTTTGTCCACCCCTTTGATGATCCGGACGTGATTGCCGGCCAGGGCACCGTGGGCATGGAGATTTTGCGTCAACATGCCGAACCCATCCATGCGATTTTTGTTGCCATCGGCGGCGGCGGCCTGATCTCTGGCGTGGCCGCTTACGTCAAGGCGGTACGCCCTGACATCAAGATCATCGGTGTGCAGACTACTGATTCTGACGCCATGGCACGCAGTCTGAAGGCTGGCAAGCGCGTTACCCTGAATGATGTTGGACTGTTTTCAGATGGCACGGCTGTCAAGCTGGTCGGTGAAGAAACCTTCCGTCTGGCCAAAATGTATGTGGATGAAGTCATTACTGTGGATACCGACGCCGTTTGCGCCGCCATCAAGGATGTATTCCAGGATACCCGCAGTATTCTGGAACCCGCCGGTGCGCTGGCCGTGGCCGGTTGCAAGGCCTATATAGAACGTGCCAAGGCCGACAAAAAGCCGCTGAAGAACGAGGCCCTGATCACCATCGCCTGTGGTGCCAACATGAACTTCGACCGTCTGCGCTTTGTCGCCGAACGTGCTGAAGTCGGTGAAGCACGCGAAGCCGTGTTTGCAGTGACCATCCCGGAAGAGCGCGGCAGCTTCCGCCGTTTCTGTGAACTGGTGGGTGCACGCAATGTGACGGAATTCAATTACCGCATCAGCGATGAAAAAGCCGCCCATATTTTTGTCGGCATACAAGTACACGACAAGCAGGAATCTGGCAAAATTGCCAAGAATTTCGATAAACACGGCTTTCCCACGCTGGACCTGACCCATGACGAATTGGCAAAATTGCATATTCGCCATCTGGTGGGTGGCAAAAGCAGCCTGGCAAAAGATGAATTACTGTACCGCTTTGAATTCCCGGAGCGTCCGGGCGCGCTGATGCGCTTTTTGAACAGCATGGCACCAAACTGGAACATCAGTTTGTTCCACTATCGTAACCACGGTGCCGATTACGGCAGAACTTTAGTTGGTTTACAGGTTCCAAAGAAAGAAATGAAAGCATTTCGTGAGTTCCTGGCAACATTGGGTTACCGCTACTGGGATGAAAGCAAGAATCCCGTTTATCAATTATTTTTGGGCTAATTATTTTTAGGTTAATGCGGTTTGATTTAGCCTGAACAAGCAATAGCAACAACGAGCAAGACACTATGACAGATTCCATACCAGGCACGCCTGAACATTCTTTACTGGGCAAGCCCGCGACTTACAAGTCCGACTATGATGCCAGCCTGCTGTTCCCGATTTCCCGTAGCGGAAAAAGGGAAGAAATCGGGCTGACCGGCAGCCTGCCGTTTTTTGGCGTGGATATCTGGAACGCCTATGAAGTGTCATGGCTGAACCTGCGCGGCAAACCACAGGTGGCGATTGCCGCCATCACGGTACCGGCAGATTCACCCAATATCATCGAATCCAAGTCTTTCAAGCTCTACCTGAATTCGTTCAACCAGACCCGTCTGGCAGGCACCGATGCCCTGATCAGCCTGTTGCAGGCTGACCTGTCCGCCGGCTTTGGTGCAGCGGTACAAGTCAAAGTGACGACACCGGATCAGTTTGAAAAACTGGCCATGCATGAACTGCAGGGGCATTTGCTGGACAGGCTGGATATTGAAGTCGACAGCTATACCCCAAACCCGGCACTGCTGAACGCCAATTTTGATGATGCGCCGGTAGAAGAAACCCTGATCTCGCATCTGCTGAAATCCAACTGCCTGGTCACCGGCCAGCCGGACTGGGGCAGTGTGCAAATCCATTATGTCGGCCCGCAAATCGATCAGGAAAAACTGTTGCAATACCTGATAGGCTTTCGCGACCACAATGAATTTCACGAACAGTGTGTAGAGCGCATCTTTGTCGACATCCTGCGTCAGTGCAAGCCACAAAAACTGTCTGTCTACGCGCGCTACACGCGACGTGGCGGTCTGGACATCAACCCCTGGCGCAGTAATTTCAGTTCCGGCCAGGGCCCGGATAATCGCCGTAATGGACGCCAATAATGCACGCCAGTAATGCACCCCAATAAGCACACAAATAAGCACGCCAGTAAGTCAGCTACCGGCAATGGTTTTGCCAGGCTGGTGTGCACTTTTATTCATCACCATTTCAATATCTATTTATGCTGAAGTTCAAAAAATTTTCCCTGCGCGCTGCGCTATGTTTTTCCGGCCTGTTAGCCTGCCTGTCGTCTCAGGCACAAACCAGCAATCAGGATGACATGGGCTGGTGGGACAGCTCCAAAGCCAAGGCCAACAAGATCCTTGACGAAGGCGGGCTGCAACTGATGGTGGCTGGCTACACCCATCATGGCCGTGGCACCTATACCGCTGCCAGGATCGCTGAATTGAATGAGCGTACCTGGGGCATGGGCTTTTCCAAAGCCATACGTGACAAGGTTGATAATGAAGAATTCCTGTATGGCATGGCCATTTCAGATTCCCATTACCGTCCACAGTTGATGGCTGGCTATGCCTATCAGTGGATGAAACCCCTGGGTGACAAAGTCGAAGTAGGTGGCGGTTGGACGGGCTTGCTGATCAGCCGTACTGATTACTTCAGCAGCTTCCCCTTCCCTGTTATCCTGCCTGTCGCCTCCATCGGCACCCGTAGCAGCAAGCTGATGGCAACCTATGTGCCACGTTTTTCCAAGAACAAGGGAAATGGTGACGTCCTGTTCCTGTTTGCGCGCTTTGACCTGAATTGAGTAGACAAATGAGCGGACAAATGAGCAGGCACGGAAAGACATCATCAGACTGATCGTTTGATATATTTTTAATATGCTAGCTAATTGCCATCATTGTCCTTGACAGTTGCTTGATGTAAAGTACCCAGACTTATTACCCATTAAGATTGTCGTCGTGATATCACCGATACCGTTTTCCACCAGTAGCATGCGCGAGCATATCGTCAGTGATGACTGGCATATGGCATTGCTGGAAAACAATCCGGACGCGATGTATGTCCTGATAGACGACAATCTGGTGTATGCCAATCCCGCCGGTACGGAACTGATGCGGGCGGCAGATCAGCAACAATTGATAGGCTTGAAACCGGAAGCCTTCCTGCATGGTCAGCACCATGAAGGTGCCAGGACCATATTGCAAAAGCTGCGCAAAGAAGGCGCGCAAAGCAAGCATGTCTGCCAGTGCATACGGCTGGACGGCCAGTTGCTGGACATAGAAGTGCGCGGCACCCAGTTCAGCTTCAACAAGCAGACGGCCATCCTGCTGACAGCACGCGAAATCAATACCCGCCACGGCACCACCGTCACCGCTTTGCCGGTGACCGACCAGGTACGCTATAAATCCAGCCGCGTGCACGAAGCCCTGCATCACGAGAAAGAAATTCTCGAGATGATCGCGCTCGACAAGCCGCTGGCCGATATCCTGGAAGATGTCTGCGACCGCATGGAAAGGCTGCTCGACAACGGCGCCCTGTGCGCGATTACCCTGTATGACAGCAGCAGCCAGCAATTGAGCCTCGGGGCCGGGCCTTCGCTGCCAGACGGTTTTACGGCACTGCTGAGTAATCTCCCCGTCAATACCAGTTCAGGTTCGGCATCGGCGGCGATTTTTTATGAGCGCACCACCATCGTCCAGGACATCGCCGTCAGCCCCTTGTGGAAAAACCTGCGCGAACCGGCGCTGCGCCACGGCTTGCGTTCTTGCTGGTCACTGCCGATCACCACCGCTTTCAACAGCCTGCTCGGCACCATTGATGTGTATCACCAGATGGTGCATAGCCCGAATGAAGACGAACGCGCCATGATCATGGATGCCTGCGATCTCATCGGCCTGGCCATCGATAAAAAGAATATGGAACAAAGCCTGGAGGAAAGCGAAGAACGCTATCGCTCCGTGGTGACCAATCTCAGCGAAGGTATCATGGTGATAGGCCCGCACGGCCAGATCCTGACCTGCAATCCCAGTGCCCAGCGCATCCTGAAGATAGAAGACATCAACACCGTAGGCCGGCGCCATCGCTACTTCCGCAATATCCTGGGTGATGAAGGTCAGTCGATACGCATGGGTGATGACCCGGCATCGGTCGTCTTTCGCAGCAGAACCCCTATCCTGAACCTGTCCATGGGTGTGGAGCTGCGTGATGGCTCCATCGTCTGGTTACTGGTCAATGTACTGCCTATCAACAAGAAAAGCAGTGCCTCGGTATCGGCCGTGCTGATTTCGTTCACCGACACCACCGAAGTCCGCGAAACGCAAAAGCAGTTGAATTTCATGGCCTCGTTTGACGCCTTGACAGGTTTGCCCAACCGCCACCAGTTAAACCAGCGCCTGGTCAAGGCCCTGTCGAGCGCCAAGCGCACACAGCACCGTCTGGCCCTGCTCTTCCTAGATCTGGATCGCTTCAAGAACGTCAACGACACAGCCGGCCATGCAGCCGGTGATACCCTGTTGCGCGACGTCTCATCGCGCCTCAGTTCCTGCATACGCACCAGCGACATGCTGGCCCGCCTGGGTGGTGATGAATTCGTGATTGTGGCAGAAGCCTTTGAAGATGCAACCCAGCTCAAGGACCTGGCCGAGCGCGTGCTGGCCCGCATGCGCGATCCCTTCGTCATTGAAGGCAATGAATACCATCTGGGTACCTCGATAGGCATCGCCGTGTATCCGCATGACGGTGAAGATGGCCCGACGCTGATGCGCTGCGCCGATTCGGCCATGTACCATGCGAAAGAATCCGGACGCAACAACTACCAGTTCTTCACCACCGAACTGAATGTGCGCGCCCAGCACCGTTACGCGCTGGAAACCAATCTGCGCCGTGCACTGACAGAAAATGAATTCCTGGTGTATTACCAGCCCAAGATATCCCTCAGCACGTCGCGCATAGTCGGTGCTGAAGCCCTGATGCGCTGGCAGATGCCGGATGTAGGCCTGGTGCCACCGAATGAATTTATCCCCATCTCTGAAGAAATCGGTCTGATTTTGCCATTGGGTCGCTGGATATTGCGCCAGGCCTGCCTGCAGACCCAGTTATGGAGGCAACAGTATTCGCCTGACCTGGTCATCAGCGTGAATATCTCGCCCAAGCAATTCCAGGACCCTGGCCTGCCCAAATACATAGAGCAGGTGTTGCAGGAAGTCGGTTTGCCGCCTACCGCCCTGCAACTGGAAATTACCGAAGGCTTGCTGATGGGGGATATCGACCTGCTGTTGCCGGTCTTTGACGCCATCAAGAAGCTGGGCATCAGTATTTCGCTTGACGATTTCGGCACAGGCTTTTCTTCTTTATCCTATTTACAACGTTTCCCTATCGACAACCTGAAGATAGACCGCTCCTTCATTCGTGAAATTCCGGACAACCAGGATTCTGTCATCCTTACCCATGCCATTATCGCCATGGCGAACGCACTGGGCATGAGCGTCACAGCAGAAGGTGTGGAAAAAGCGGACCAGATGTTCTTCCTGGCTGACTCTGGTTGCCAGGAAATGCAGGGCTTTTATTTCAGTCAACCCTTGCCTGTAGATAAATTCGAAAAATTGCTAAGTGACAATGTTCGGTAAAAGTGTTCGTCAAGTTTTACGCATAGCAGCCAAAAGAAGCCTATAATTTGTCAAAACCCAACTTTGTGCACTGCACCATTCTGCTGTAAACCGATCTTGCACCATGACGAATATTGCAAAAATCCTGCCTCTCAACAACGTACTTCTGGATTTGGAAGTCTCCAGCAAAAAAAGAGCATTTGAACAGGCCGGGCTGTTATTTGAAAACAATTGCAGCATAGCGCGCTCCGTTGTTTCCGATAATCTGTTTGCCCGTGAACGCCTGGGCTCCACTGGATTGGGGCATGGTGTGGCAATTCCTCATGGTCGCATCAAGGGCTTGAAAGCCCCGATCGCCGCGCTGGTCAGGCTGAAAGAAGCCATCCCGTTTGAATCGCCCGACAGCCAGCCTGTCAGCCTGCTGATTTTCCTGCTGATGCCGGACAATGTCACCCAGCAGCACCTTGAAATCCTGTCAGAAGTGGCGGAAATGCTGTCCAATGAAAGTTTCCGTGATACGCTCAATACGGAAGCCAGTGCTGCCGCCATTTATGAAAGAATCATGGCATGGCGGCCTGACTTGCCAGAAGCGCCCTGATTTCACCTACAAGTGACCACGGCAAGTCCGTTTGGCCGGCCAGTTTGGTCATGCTTTTGCTGAAATCCTGACACAGACAGCCCATATCGCCATGCCATCACTGACAGAACTAACCGTACAAAAAATCTACGACGACAATCGTGACACCATGCAGCTGGGCTGGTTTGCCGGCTTTTCTGGTGCCGACAAGCAGATTACCGGCGACGCCTCTTCATCTGCGGATCAGGTGGGGCATTTGAATCTCATCCATCCGGGCCGGATTCAAGTCCTGGGTCATCAGGAATTATCGTATTACAACCGCCTGTCAAATGCCTCACGCAACAACCTGATGCGCGAACTGGTGGCAGGTGCGCCGCCAGCACTGATCGTCGCCCAGGGGCTGGATTCACCACCGGCCTTTCTGACGACTTGCGACGACAATAATATCCCGCTGTTTTCCACCCCTTACCCATCCGCTCAGGTCATTGATTACCTGCGTGTTTATCTGTCCAAAAAACTGGCGCAGCGCATCACCATGCATGGCGTGTTCATGGATGTGCTGGGGGTAGGTGTGCTGATCACCGGTGAATCCGGTCTGGGTAAAAGCGAACTGGGTCTGGAACTGATTTCACGCAGCCATGGGCTGGTAGCCGATGATGCCGTCGAGTTTTCGCGCATCGCCCCGAATATGATAGAAGGCCGTTGCCACGAGCTGTTGCAAAACCTGCTGGAAGTACGCGGCCTGGGCTTGCTGGATATCAAAACCATTTTTGGTGAAACCGCAGTACGCCGCAAGATGCGTCTGAAACTGATCGTGCATCTGGTCCGGCGCAGCACGCTGGAAGAAAATTACGAACGCCTGCCCATCGATTCACAAACCGAAGAAGTACTGGGTTTGCCGATCAGGAAAGTGGTCATCCCGGTTGCCGCCGGTCGCAATATTGCGGTGTTGCTGGAAGCGGCGGTACGCAATACCATCTTGCAATTACGTGGTATAAATACTCTGGAAGATTTCATGGAACGTCAGCGACGTGCCATGGAAAACGGTGACTGAATATCCACTAAGTACACTCTATGGAAATCCTGCTTATCTCCGGCATATCCGGCTCGGGCAAATCAGTCGCCCTGAATGTGGTAGAAGATGCCGGTTTTTATTGTGTCGACAACCTGCCGCCCAGCCTGCTGGCCGATCTGGTCACCACTCTGATGCGGGAAGGCATACCTTCCGCCGCTGTCGCCATCGATACCCGCAGTGCCCATTTGCTGACCAACCTGCCGCAAGCCATACAAACCCTGCGCGATCAGGGGCATGATGTCAAAGTCCTGTTCCTGACGGCCAGTACCGAATCACTGGTGGCCCGTTTTTCAGAAACCCGCCGCAGCCATCCTCTGTCACATCGCCTTGGACTTGACAAGGAACCTGGCGACAGGCTCAGCCTGACTGAATGCATACAGGAAGAACGCGAGATACTCTCAGGCATACAAGTGGTCGCCCATGTCATCGACACCAGCGATCTGTCTGCCAACAAACTGCGCGCCTGGGTCAAGGATGTCATACAGATAGGCCATACACCGCTGACACTGATGTTTGAATCCTTTGCCTTCAAGATCGGCGTGCCGCTGGATGCTGATTTTGTTTTCGATGTCAGGATGCTGCCTAATCCGCATTACGACCCCCAACTGCGCCCTTTGACTGGCCGCGACGAACCGGTGATCCAGTACCTGAAAGAGCAAGCCATGGTGCACGAGATGTTTGCGGACATCAGCCAGTTCATCGCCAAATGGCTACCCGCCTTCAAACGCGATAACCGCAGCTACCTGACCGTTGCCATAGGCTGCACCGGTGGCCAGCACCGGTCTGTGTATATGGTGGAAAAACTGGCAGAGCACTTCAAGGCACAAGAACAGGTTCTGGTCAGACACAGACGTCTGACTTAAACCTGCACCATGCCGTAGCCAAAGCCTCAGTGCATCACCACCCTGCGCATTTTTTGTGAGATATAAGCCAGACTGAACAGACTCATCAGCGCACATACCAGAAAGGCGATGCCGACCGCCAGCGGACTTAAAGTTTCGCCCTTCAATACCTGGTTCATCATCTGGTTTTGCGCCAGTACCGGCACCCACTGAAACCATGCCGGTTCCCGGCCCGGAAACAGGATGGGCACCAGGGAAACGAAGGGAATGAACATCGTCACCAACTGGTTGCGTACCTGGGCTTCCTTGTAACTTTTACAATCCAGCGAAACGGCAATCTGTATCGCTGCCATGCTCGCAGCCAGTGGCAGCAGCACAAACAGAAAGCCCATGGCATCTTTGAAATTGAACTGAAATTCAGCACGCAGGGTTTCATTGTGGATCAACCATTGCGAGGGAAAGAAGCTGAAGATGGTCAACACCACCACCCCCATGCCAACAATGGCGACCGCCCCCCATTTGCCTATCGTCAGTTGCCAGCCATTGACGGGGTTCATCATCAATGGTTCCAGCGAACCGCGTTCGCGCTCACCGGCAGTGGTATCAATCGCTGCATACATGCCACCCAGCACAATCGCCATCAAGACCATCATGGGCAACATGGTGGTCACCGTGGCCTTGCGTTCATCCGGCTTTTTCAAATGCCGTTCACGGACATCGATACGCTGCAATAATTCGATAGAAACCCCACGCATCAGCAGACCCATGGTAGCAGTCTCTTGCGCATAGGCATCCAGCAGGCGGCGCAAGGGGCGCACACCAAATTCGGCTGGACGGTTCGAAGTGTCATAGGCAATTTCCACCGTGGCTTTATCGCCTGCGGCCAGCTTGTCATCAAAATCATCCGGGATCAGCAATACCGGCTGATCGAGTTCTTTGCTTTGTGATTTCGCTTCGTAGTCAGCAGGTGCCGTTTTCAGCTTGTAGCCCTGGCGGGCAATAAAGTTTTCCAGTCCCCGTGCATGTTCAATGCCGATGACCATGACAGAACGTTTTTCTTCCTGCGATTCGACCTGCGACAAGACCACAGAAAAAATCAGCAACATCAAAGGCACACCAAGCAGGGAACTGATGAGTGCCACCAGCAAAGTGCGGCGGTCCCGCAGGGCATCACGCAGCTCCTTGCGCAAAATAGCTAAGCTCGCTCTCATCAATTTACTCCTGACTGAGATGGTTGAGGATGCAGGAACGCCAGTTTGACGAATGCATCTTCAAAATTGTTTTCGCCAGATTGCTGCAGCAATTCTTCTACCGTGCCATGAGCCACATCCTTGCCCTGCGCAACAATCACTACCTGATCACACAGGCGTTCGACTTCCTGCATGATGTGGGTAGAAAAGATGATGCATTTGCCACCGCCTTCGGGTGAACGCAGGAAGCGTAAAAACTCTCGCAAGGCACGTGTCGCCACCACGTCCAGACCATTGGTCGGTTCATCCAGGATGATGTTTTTCGGGTCATGCACCAGTGCCCGTGCCAGCGCGGTTTTCATGCGTTCGCCCTGGCTGAAACCATCGGTGCGCCTGTCCAGCAGAGCCTGCATGTCCAGCCAGTGAGACAGTTGTTGTGTGCGCTGTTCGGCCAGGCCCGCATCCATGCCATGCAACAGACCGTAGTAGAGGATATTTTCCCTGGCAGTCAGACGCGGATACAGGCCACGCGCGTCAGACAGCACCCCCATCTGCGATTGCGTGGATGATGTACCGGCCTTGACAGCAGTACCATCGACCATGATCTCACCCTTGTCGGCCTGCAACAGGGCGGCGATCATGCGCAGGCTGGTGGTCTTGCCGGCACCATTCGCCCCCAGCAGGCCGGTGATGCAGGCATCATTCGCAGTAAAGCTGACGCCATCAACAGCCCGTACCACTTCGCTGGATTTTTTCATCAGGCCCAGGCTGCGCGCGACATTGGTCAGGGCGCTGCCGGATGATTTGCCCATGCGTACAAATTCCTTGTGGAGATCTTTGACAATAATCATGGTTTGGGCTCCTCTTTGAGCTTCTCCTTGGGCCCGGCCTTGTCTGCGTTTTTGTCAGCGGCCTTGTCTACAGCTTTATTTGTCTTTGCCGCTACGGGTGACTGCCATGCCAGCGCCCTTGGTATCTGGCGCACACATTTGGTGTCGACCTTGAGGGCCTCATCCTCTTCCTTGGCATTCAGGAAGCGATGTACAACATCACGCACACAGCCCTGTGCCAACAAACCATGGCCGGCATTTTCTATCTGCACATGGCGTGCCTTTGCGCCCAATGCTTTGGCAACGGCTTCGCCATGTCTGACCGGCGTTACTGGATCAAGGCCGCCACTCAACAGCAAGACCGGCGACGCGCTCAGCGGGATGGTAAAAAACGCAGCAGGAATCTCGGCACGTGGCCATTTTTTACAAGTCTGGGTATACATCTCTGCCATCAGTTTTTCAAAGTCATCATTCGCAGGCAAGCTGCCTCCCTGTGCAAAAGCCTCACCACACCAGACAGAAAAATGCATACCGTAGGCGATACCACCCGGCCCCGGCAGGCTGGTGGCACCGCTCATGGTAATCAGTGGAGCATAGTTGCCCTGCTCAGCCTGCGTCAGTGCATACGGCAAAGCCGACAGGGAAGTCGGGCTGTACAGGGTTTTGTGCACCAGGCCCAGCAAACCATCACGCGTCATCTCGAATTTAAGTGGTGTGCCCAGACGCGGATGCGGCATACTGACTTTTTGTGGCTGGCTGGCCAGCAATTTTTTCCAGCGCTGTGCCAGGTCGGGGTAACTGGCATTGCAGGCTGCTTCTTTCACGCAATCCCTGAACAGCGCATCCAATGCTTTTTGTGCGTCGGAACTGGCCAGACGCATATCGGGCGGTACCACACCATCGAGCACGACGCGACGCACTGATTGTGGAAACTGACGCAGATATTCCAGACCGGCACGCGTGCCATACGACGCGCCGACCAGGTTGATACGGCCATAGCCTTGTCGCTGGCGCACCGCTTCCAGATCCTGCACGGCGATGCTGGTACTGAAATACTGCAAGTCGCCATATGGCAAAGCCTGTAACTGGCGCAGGCAATCATCGGTGAGCTTGACTTTTTGCTCGGGCGACAAGACTTCATCCGCTTTTTCCAGCGCCGGACATTCCAGCGGCGCACTGCGTCCGGTACCGCGTTGATCAACAAACACCAGGTCACGGCGACGGTTCATGCGGGCCAGTAAACCATTCGCCCAACTGGCGACATTGATGGCACTCTGCCCCGGCCCGCCAGCGAGCAGGAACACCGCATCCTGCAATTTATTCCTGTCCTGAGAAGGGATGACAACATAATGAATGTCTATCTTTTTGCCACCCGGCTGTGCCGGGTCCAGTGGTCTTTGTATCTGACCACATTGCACTTCCTGCGGAAAATCCGGCAGGCGGCAAGGTTTGGTCACAGCGGCATGGGCTGCCACTGACGTACACAGGGCAAACCCGGACAAAAGTCTGAGTATCAAACGTTTCGACAAAGCAGTCTCCTGACTAATTTTGATTTCTACAGAGGTACAGATACAGGGTATACACATCCACAGATTAATGACTATACGTTATTCATCCATACCGATAGTATCGAAAGCCAGGCTGGCTTGCGTACCAAGGGACATCAACAGGTTTTTTATGGGGGCAGGCAAGGCCAGTTGTCCGGCATCACGCAGGTTTTGCCAGCTATGATCATCTTCTGAAATCATCGCATGGCGTTCAGACAATTGCACCTGCACCGGTAAAATCTGTAATTTGAAATGGGTGAACGCATGGCTGACCACAGGCAAAACCCGGATGCTGGAAATCACGCCAAAACGGCCAGCCTTTTGTTTCAGTTCAGCCATTTGCGCATCGACAGAAATCATGTCATCGCCATATTCCTGCATGCCGGCCAGTTCTGGCAAGGACAGCAGGCCACCCCAGATACCGGTCGGCGGACGGCGCTCCAGCAATACCTGCTGACCATCCTGCACCACCAGCATGATGGCCTGTTTTTCTTTCTGGGCTTTTTTGGGTTTGCGTTCAGGCAATTCTGCAGTCCTGCCCTGTGCGTACGCCTGGCAGCGATCCAGGAACGGGCATTGCGGGCATTTGGGGCTGCTGCGGACACAGAGTGTCGCTCCCATATCCATCAAACCCTGAGTGTAGGCTTGTATGTCTTGCGCCGGCAACAAGGCCTGCGCCAGTTTCCACATCTGGTCTTCAACCGGCTTGCTGCCAGGATAGCCATCAATGGCAAAGACACGGGCCAGCACGCGCTTGACGTTACCGTCCAGAATTGCCGCTACCGTGCCGTATGAGAATGCCGTAATGGCAGCCGCTGTGGAACGACCTATACCAGGCAATTCCTGCAACAGTGCGGGATCAGCGGGGAACTGCCCTTGGTATTTTTCCACCACCTGTTTTGCACACTGATGCAGATTGCGCGCACGGGTGTAATAGCCAAGGCCGCTCCAGTGCTCCATGACCTCTTCCACCGGGGCGGCAGCAAGCGCAAACACCGTAGGGAATGAGCTCAGGAAACGCTGATAGTAAGGAATGACCGCCGTTACCTGGGTCTGCTGCAACATGATTTCAGACAGCCAGACGCGATAGGCTTCATGGCTCTGCTGCCACGGCAGGCCGTGCCTGCCATGCTGCTTTTGCCATGCAATAAGACGGGAGGAAAAATCGGGGTCAGGTGCGACAGGATGGCTTTCTGTCGCCATCCTGTTTGCTGATACAGTAGACTTCATCTATCAGGCAGCGACCCTGAGTGCACTCAGCTCTGCAGTCAGTGCATTTTTGAGATTCTCTTCAAGTGCAGTCAGTGAAGTTTTTTGTGCGTCAATATCCGCCTGCATGGTCTCGAAAGACTTGATCTTGTCTTCCAGGCTGTCAGTCGCCACATGTATTCTCTGTATCGACTGCATGCGGTTTTTCAACTGGCTCTTGTGTTCACGGATCTGTGCTTCCAGCGGTGCCATGACGACTTTCTGCCAGGCTTCAACATCGCGATTGGCCTGCAAAAAGCTTTGCTTGACCCTGGCAGCAACCGAATCAAAGAATTTATGCATGAGCACGACTTGCGGCGTGGTCAGCATGGTCGCGGTACTGAACTGTTTCTGGTACACAGCTTCAATCGCTTCGACTTCTTTAATGTATTTGTCGAGCGAGAATGGCATAGGTGCGGACAATGCCAGGCCATGTTCGGTTGAGAATTTGCGGTACATGATGGTCATCATTTCCGAAATTTCATCAGTCTTCTTGTTCGACGTCAGCAGGTTCAGTTTAACCTGCGAAAAGAAATGCTTGACCGAATCACGCAGGCCGATAGAGAACTTGCTTTTTTCCATGGCTTCACGCGATTTGCGTATTTCTTCCCGCAGGATGTCCATGCCCAGGCTGGTGTACACCTCGGTAGACAGGCGTGTGAATACCGAGCGTGTGCCCTGCATGCGCAAGAGACTGGCATCAAATTCTTTTTTCTCGGCATCGATACGCTTCATCATGTGTTCGATGACGTTCATGTTCTTGCCGCGCAGGCTTTTCAATTCCAGCATCTGTTCAACCACACTGCGGCTGCGGGCAGAAATGATGGCCTGCTGACCGCTGGTGATTTCATTCACTTCAGAAGTCAGTTGGGCACGGATGATGTTTTGCTTGGCAGGGATCAATTCCTTGGACAGGGCATATTCCAGCGTCGGCAGGCGGCTGCGGGCCAGTAAAGGCGCATCTTTGTTGATCTTGGCGACCAGGCCTTTTTGCGCAGAAATCGGGAATACCTGCTTCTCTTCAATTGCCAGGGTATGCGCAACGGTGCTGATCTGGCGCACGATCTGGGCTTCCACTTCTTCCGGTGTGCGCAACTCGTCCCACATGCTGTCTATCTTGTTGAGCACCACCATACGGCCAGGGCCATTGCCGATATGATTACGCCAGACATCGATATCGCTCTTGGTCACGCCAGTATCGGCTGCCAGGATAAACAATACTGCATGCGCATTCGGGATCAGGTTCAGCGTCAGTTCAGGTTCGGTACCGATGGCATTCAGACCAGGAGTATCGACAATGATCAGACCTTCCTTCAGCAGCGGATGCGGGAAATTGATAATGGCATGGCGCCATTGGGAAATTTCAACCAGCCCATCTTCATCTACTTCCAGCGCAGCATCAGGATCGTTTTCATCAAACAAACCATAATATTTTGCCAATTCTATGCTGACTTTCTTGGTCTGGCTCACCTGTTTGAAGGCTTCCAGCATGCCGTCACCGGAATTGATATTCAGGGGCAGCACGGTCCAGACATGGCTTTGGCCCTTGTATTCGCTGGTGGACTGGGCTTCGGCCCGGGTTTCTATAGGCAGCAGGCGTATGCAGGGCGGAATCGTATCGTCATACAATAATTCGGTCGGGCACATGGTGGTACGGCCGGCGGATGATGGCAAAATGCGCTGACCGTAGTCAGCAAAGAAAATCGCATTGATCAACTCTGACTTGCCGCGTGAAAATTCTGCAACAAAAGCGATGGACAGCTTGTCGTCAACCAGCCTTTCCATCAATCGCGCAATACGCTGGTCACTGGCGGCATCGGCCATATCCGATCCATGTATCCACGTGCGATACTGCTCCAGCGCTTTCACCACTCCTTTGCGCCAGTCGCTGTACTCCTGGAATTTCTGAACCAGATTGCTCATGTTCCCCTCAGTTAACTTTTTTAATTTTCCAAGTATATATGGAAGCTCTGAAAAAATACGCGTAAATTGAATTTTGACTACATTTCAGACTGTTTGACGGGCTTATTTCTGACATTTTGCGCAATAAAAGCTGCTGCGCTGCCCCTGACGTATCTGTCTGATAGCCTGTCCACAGATTTTGCAGGCCTCTCCAGTTCTATCATAGACGAAATAAGACTGTTGGAAATAGCCGCTTTGACCATCCACACCCAAAAAATCCTTCAGTGTGCTACCGCCCTGCTCGATAGCAGCGGCCAGGGTTTCCCGGATGGCTGCTGCCAGCAAAGTATAGCGCGCCAGACTAATGCGTTTGGCCGAGGTTTTAGGGTTGATACCAGCCTTGAACAGGCTTTCTGATGCATAAATATTACCAACACCCACCACAATATCGCCCGCCAGCAGTACCTGTTTGACTGGCGCGCTGCGTTGGCGTGTCTCGCGATACAGTAATTCCGGGCTGAAACCAGGCTCCAGTGGCTCCACGCCCAGTTGGCGCAAGAGCAGATGCTCGTCAATATCACCATCAGCCGCTGCATGCCATAGCACCGCACCAAAACGGCGCGGATCGGTCATGCGCAAGGCCATGTCGCCGATGACAATATCAATATGATCATGTTTGGCTGGTGGCACATCTTTTTGCAAGACCCGCAAATGTCCCGACATGCCAAGATGAATCAATACGCAGCCGTGCTGAAAATGCAATAAAAGATATTTGCCGCGCCTGCCCGTGGCCAGAATGCGCTGGCCAGTCAGCAATGCAGGCAGGTCTGGCGGGAAAGGCCAGCGCAAACCTTCTCTGCGCAAGATGACCTGACTGACGGTTTTACCGGTCAGGTGAGGCGCGACGCCGCGTCTGGTAACTTCTACTTCAGGTAATTCTGGCATGGGCGGGAACTTTTACCATTACAATTTGACACAGTGTAATAACATGGCTGAACCCACAGCTTTTCAGCTTCAGCGTAAAATCAATCATCTTTTCTGTTAAATCCGGGCTCGTTTTGAAAACATTTCCAGCATTACTTCCTACTTCTATTGTATCCGTTCTGCGGCCGGCATCATGGCTATTGAGTGCGGCACTGGTCACGGGATGCGCGTCCATGGGCCAGCAGGGCACAGATTCCACCGGCGATGCCAAGCACGCCAACGATGCCGCACAGGCTGCCCTGTCAGCAGAAAAAACCCTCAACGGGGTAACGGCGGATGTCTCGCTGCCTGAAGACAAATTGCCTGAAGTAGCACTGTCTGAAGAATTATTTTACAAGATCATCACTGCTGAAATCGCCTATCAGCGCGGCAGTTGGCAGGGTGCGTATGTGACGCTGTATTCAGTTGCCCAGCAAACCCGTGATCCGCGTGTCGCCCGTCGCGCAGCAGAAATCGCCCTCAGTGCCAAGCAGGCAGGCGAAGCGCTGGCGGCCATACGTCTGTGGCGTGAATTTGCGCCCAACTCCAATGAAGCCACCCAGTATTACCTGGGCTTTATGGTGATGAATAACAATCTGGCAGAAATCCAGAGTGTATTTACAGAAAAACTGAAAACTGCCGATCCCAAAATGCACGGCATACTGATGTTGCAGGCCCAGCGCCTGCTGTCCCGTGCACGTGACAAGAACGCGGCCTTTGACGTTCTGGAAGAAATTCTCTCGCCTTACAAAAACAGCCCGGATGCCCACCTGGCACTGGCTCAGGGCGCTTATACCAAAGGTGACAACAAGCGCGCCGTGAGTGAAGCGCAAATCGTGCTGGACACCAAGACTGATTCACAACTGGCTATCCTGACCATCGCCCAGGCTTCGTCGCAACAGGATGCAGCCAAGGCCATGACGGCCTTTTTGCAAAAAAACCCGACCGCACGTGATGTCCGCCTGGCTTATGCCAGCATCCTGATCGACCTCAAGCAACTGGATAAGGCCACCAAAGAATTCGAGCAAATCGCCCGCGACAGGCCGGATGACAACAACGCCACTTATACGTTGGGCGTGTTGTTCATGGAAAGAAACCAGCCTGCGGAAGCAGAAAAATATTTCGTCCAGTATCTGAAAACCCTGGAAGCCAGACCAGGTGAAGAACGTGACCCGACCAATGCCCTGGTCAATCTGGCGCGTATCGCCGGTGAGCGCAAGGACTATAAGGCTGCGCAGGACTGGTTGTCCCAGGTGGAATCGTTTGATGGTCGCAACACCGCCTGGTTCAATGTACAGATGCGACGCGCCTTCCTGTATGCCAAAGAAGGCAAACTGGATGATGCAAGGCAGTTCCTGCGTACCGTAAAAGCCTCGAATGAGGCTGAACAGACCCAACTGGTACAAACCGAAGCACAATTGCTCAAGGACGCTGGTCAGCCCGATCAGGCCAAAGCCATTTTGCAAGAAGGCATACAGCAACAACCCAACAATCCTGACCTGCTGTACGATTTTGCCATGCTGGCAGAAGCCCAGAAAGACATCAGCAGCATGGAAACTTCACTGCGCAAGGTGATAGAGCTCGCACCCAATAGCCAACATGCCTACAATGCGCTCGGCTATTCATTTGCCGACCGCAATATACGTCTGGATGAAGCATCCACGCTGATAGAAAAAGCCAACCAGCTGGCGCCGGATGATCCATTTATTCTTGACAGCCTGGGCTGGGTCAAGTTCCGCCTGGCCAAATACGATGAGGCTGAACAGGCATTGCGTCGCGCCTATGAATTGCGGCCTGATGCCGAAATCGCCGTACATCTGGGCGAATTGCTGTGGACCATGGGACAGAAAGATGATGCAAAAAAAATCTGGCGCGACGCCCAGAAAAAAGACCCTGAAAACCAGACCCTGAAAACCACGCTGGACAGACTGAAGGTCAAACCCTGAGCCTTGCATGTCGCACCTGGTTGGGCTTGGTTGATCTGAACTGGATTGATTCAGATTGATTTTGCCCAACACGCGACATGCCGATAAAAAACTGCGCCGGGCACGCTAACCATGACAGCGCCCTGGCGTAGCGACCCTACACGGACTATGGACTACGGACAACGATGCATAACAAGACACGCTTGCCCCAGCATATTGCAGCCTGTGCCTGCCTGCTATTCAGCAGCGCCTGCACCAGCCTGCCCCAGCAACCGATAGCGACAAACAGCCCACCCGTCACACCGACGGCTCCAGCAGCACAAACCACCCAGCAAACAACTGCCAGCACTGCCCGCATCTATCAGCAACAAATCCAGATCAGTGGCCGCATCACCGTGCTGTACCAACAGGCTGACAAGCCACAAAGCATGCCTGGCAGTTTTGAGTGGGAACAGGACAGGGACAGTATACGCATCACCCTGATATCCCCTTTGGGGCAAACCATGGCCAGAATCACTCAGACAGCGCAAGGTGCCCGGCTGGAACAGGATGGCAAGGAAACCCGTCAGGCTGCCGATCTCGATCTGTTATTGCAAGATACCCTGGGCTGGTCCCTGCCAGTAGCCGGTCTGCGTGACTGGTTGCAAGGCTTCGTGGCAAAAGATGGCAAAACCGCCATGTCATTGCAAGCTCAGGACCAGACTATTGACGCCCAGGGCTGGAAATTGCGGTATGCGGCCTGGCATGAACAACCCAGCTTTCCAAAACGTATCGATTTGCAAAGATATACCAGCCAGGCTGGCGATATCTCCATCCGTATCGTCGTCGACCAATGGAAATGATACGCACACTGAAGCAGTGTCCGGCACCGGCCAAACTCAATCTCTTCCTGCACGTGACGGGCCGTCGGCCAGATGGCTACCATCTGCTGCAGACTGCCTTTCAACTGATAGACCGCTGCGATTATCTGGATGTCGAAGTGCGTGACGATGGGCTCATACATCGCTGCAATGACATACCCGGCGTGCCTGCCGACAGCGATTTGATTGTCAGGGCAGCCAGATTATTGCAGGCGCATGGCGGCAGTAGCCTGGGAGCCAATCTGACCCTGCACAAGCAACTGCCCATGGGCGGCGGCCTGGGCGGCGGTTCTTCAGACGCTGCAACCACCTTGCTGGCGCTGAATCATTTATGGAATACCGGCCTGACACGCGCAGAACTCATGCAACTGGGTCTGCAACTGGGTGCCGATGTACCCTTCTTTTTGTTTGGCGAAAACGCCTTTGCTGAGGGAGTGGGTGAAGAATTGCAGCCATTGAACACCGCTGAAGACTGGTTTGTGGTGCTGGAGCCCGGCGTACAAGTCCCCACACCGGCAATTTTTTCGGCAAAGGAGTTGACAAGAGGCACAAAGCCCGTCAGAATAGCGGACTTTTCCAGTGATGCAAAAATTCATTGGAAAAACGATCTGCAAACAGTTGCCTGCGCATTGTTCCCGCAAGTTGATGCAGCCATACAATGGCTCTCACAATACGGACAAGCGAAGATGACGGGATCAGGAGCTTGTGTTTTTTGTGCCTTTGCCGACGAAACGGCAGCAGACACAGTATTAAAGCAAGTGCCGGATCGCTGGACATCATGGAAAGCAAAAGCACTGAGTCGCCACCCGATGGCGCAGAAATTGGGATCGAAAAACATTTGGCTTGAAGCTGGTTTGACGCTAAAATAGCGGCGAACTTGGAAACAGGCAAACGGTTGTGTAGGGGAGTCGCCAAGCTGGTTAAGGCACCGGATTTTGATTCCGGCATGCGAAGGTTCGAATCCTTCTTCCCCTGCCATTAAATTAAAGCCGCCGCATAGATTGTGCGGCGGCTTTTTCAGTTTTATCAGCGGCTAGTTTTGTATAAAACCCATGCAAAATAAGCCAGACCCACAATCTCAGCCGATAGGTCCCAGCCATGGCAAATGCGCGCGCAAATGACAACATGATGGTTTTCACTGGCAACGCCAATCCTGCACTGGCTGCCGGTGTTGCCAAGCAACTCGGCATCCCCCTCGGCAAGGCAGACGTTTCCAAATTCTCTGACGGCGAAGTAATGGTCGAGATCAATGAAAACGTGCGCGGTAAAGATGTTTTCGTTTTGCAATCGACTTGCGCACCAACCAACGATAACCTGATGGAAATCATGTTGATGGTTGATGCTCTGAAACGTGCTTCCGCTGGCCGTATCACTGCAGCTATCCCCTATTTTGGTTATGCCCGTCAGGATCGTCGCCCACGCTCTGCGCGTGTTGCGATTTCTGCCAAAGTGGTTGCCAATATGCTGGAAGAAGCCGGTGTAGACCGCGTGCTGATCATGGACTTGCATGCCGATCAGATCCAGGGTTTCTTTGATATCCCTGTCGATAATATTTACGCTTCGCCAATTCTGCTGGGTGACCTGGTCGCCAAGAATTACGAAGACCTGCTGGTCGTTTCCCCTGACGTGGGTGGCGTGGTACGCGCCCGCGCTTTGGCAAAACGCCTGGGTTGCGACCTGGCCATCATTGACAAACGCCGTCCAAAAGCGAATGTCTCTGAAGTCATGAACATCATTGGTGAAGTCGAAGGCCGCAATTGCGTGATCATGGATGACATGGTTGACACTGCCGGCACGCTGACCAAAGCAGCTGAAGTATTGAAAGAACGTGGCGCCAAGAAAGTATTGGCTTACTGTACCCACCCTGTCCTGTCTGGCCCTGCGATACAACGTATTTCGCAATCGCCGCTGGATGAACTGGTAGTGACAGACACCATTCCACTGACGGAAGCAGCCCGTGCCTGTCCGAAGATTCGTCAATTGTCTTGTGACAGCCTGCTGGCCGAAACTTTCCGCCGCATTACCAAGGGCGAATCGGTCATCTCCCTGTTCACGGACTAAAATTTTCCGGCACTGCCATCTTCTTGATGACAGTGCTTTTTTCTGGGCCCCTGGTCGCGGGGGTTCAATACCGCAAAACAAATAAATGTTTTGCATTTTTTGGAGTAACACCATGAAAGTAATCGCATTTGCACGCAAAGAACAGGGGACCGGAGCGAGCCGCCGCCTGCGCAATGCTGGCCAAACACCTGGCATCATCTACGGCGGTACAGAAGCACCGGTCGCCATCACTCTGGATCACAATGCGCTGTACCATGCATTGAAAAAAGAAGCATTCCACTCTTCCATTCTGGACCTGGAAGTGGATGGCAAATCAGAAAAAGTATTGTTGCGCGACTTCCAGGTCCACGCATACAAACAACTGGTTTTGCACGCTGATTTCCAACGCGTAGATCCTAACCAGAAAATCCACGTTAAAGTGCCTCTGCACTTCATCAACGCTGACGTTTCCCCAGCAGTGAAACTGTCCGCAGCGGTCATCAGCCACGTTGCTGTTGAACTGGACATCTCCTGCCTGCCAGCAGAACTGCCAGAGTTCGTTGAAGTTGACCTGTCCAAACTGGAAGCTGGTCAATCCATCCACGTATCTCAACTGACATTGCCAAAAGGCGTGACAGCTGTTGTACACGGTGGTGACGCAACTGTTGCTATCGCTGTTATCCCAGCCGGCGCAACCTCTGCAGAAGCTGAAGCAAAATAATTTGCATTTTGCAAGTTGATGAAAGCCGCCTCCGGGCGGCTTTTTTTATTTTCTGCGAGCGGGATACTTTGCCCCATCTTCATGTCAGAATCAGTCATATCGTTTTAACCCGATTTACGGAGTTCTACGCATGCCCTCATTCTCCCGCCGCAAGCTATACCTGAGTCTGTTCATCCCCCTGTGTTTCAGCCTGGTCAGCCCTGTCAGTCAGGCACAGTTGGCAGCGGGCATCAAATACGACACCAGCTACCCCATCATCAGCCCGGTATATGCTAAACAGGGCATGGTGGCGACTGAGCAGGCACTGGCCAGCCAGGTAGGCCTGGACATACTCAAGCGCGGCGGGAATGCCGTGGATGCTGCCGTAGCAGTTGGCTTTGCCCTGGCAGTCGTCTTGCCGAACGCAGGCAATATCGGTGGTGGTGGCTTCATGGTCATCCATGACAGCAAATCGGGCAAGGATATCGCTCTCGATTTTCGTGAACTGGCACCAGAAAAAGCCACGCGCGACATGTACCTGGATGCGAATGGCAAAGTCATTTCCGGCAAATCCCTGTTCAGCCATCTGGCGGTCGGCGTACCTGGCACGGTAGCAGGCATGGATCTGGCCCTGCGCAAATATGGCAGCATGAAATGGAAGGATGTCATCGCCCCCGCCATACGTCTGGCCGAACAGGGTTTTGAGATAAGCCCGCATCTGGCAGAGGTGATCGATTCAAGCAAAAACCAGTTGGGTAAATGGCCTGCCAGCCGTGCGATTTTTTTTAAAGCTGATAAGCCGATACAGGCTGGTGAGCGCCTGCTGCAAAAAGACCTCGCACAATCGCTGCGTCTGATTGCCGAGCAAGGCGCAGTGGCTTTTTATGAAGGTGCGATCGCCAAAAAGATCGTCGCCGAAATGCAGCAACATCAGGGCATGATCTCTGCCAGTGACCTGAAGAATTACAAGGCAGTAGAACGCATCCCCGTGCGCGGCAATTATCGCGGCTATGAAGTCGTCTCCATGCCACCACCGAGTTCGGGGGGTGTACACATCATCCAGATGCTGAACATGCTGGAACATTTCCCCCTGAAAGAACAGGGTGCCAACAGTGCCCAGACTTTGCATCAGCTCAGTGAAGTGATGAAACTGGCCTATGCCGACCGTTCCGAATTTTTGGGTGACCCGGATTATTACAAAGTACCTACCAAAGGCCTGACTTCGCGCGCCTATGCCGATGAATTGGTGAAGAAAATACAGCCAGACCGTGCCACACCCTCTGCCGATATCAAGCCCGGCAAACCCCTGCCCTATGAAAGCGACCAGACCACGCATTATAGTGTCGCGGACCAATTCGGCAATGTGGTCGCCACCACCTATACCTTGAACCTGAACTTTGGCAGCGGCATTGTCGCCAGTGGCACCGGCATCGTGCTGAACAATGAAATGGACGATTTCTCGGTCAAGGCCGGCGTACCGAATGCCTTTGGCCTGCTGGGTGGTGACGCGAACGCAGTACAGAGCTGGAAACGGCCTTTGAGCTCGATGTCACCCACTATCGTACTGAAGGATGGTAAACCCTTCCTGGTGACTGGCAGCCCCGGTGGCAGCCGCATCATCACCACGACACTGCAAACGATATTGAATGTCATCGATCATGACATGAATGTCGCCGAAGCCACAATTTCACCGCGCATCCATCAGCAATGGATGCCAGACCAATTACGCTATGAAAAAGGGATCAGCATCGATACCCTGCGTCTGCTGGAGAAAAAAGGCCAGATCCTGCGTCCGGCAGCTACTTTGGGCAAAACCCAGACCATACAGGTCTATGCGCAGGGATTCGCTGGTTATTCAGACCCGCGCAGCCCAGATGGCAGTGCGGTCGGATTTTAAGCTTCAGATTTCCAGGCTCAGGCTTCCGTAAGAATGATATCCATAGGGATATCATGGATGTCAGCAGTAAAATCGGCCTGCATGCATTGATAGGCTATGCCTATGGTGAGCGGTCGCGGTGTTTTTTCCAGGGTGCGGTCATAATAGCCGCCACCATACCCAAGGCGGTACCTGCCCGCATTAAAGCCTACGCACGGTATCAATAGCGCAGCTGGTTGCATCCACTGCGTACGCTGGGCCGGCACTGGTATGCCATATTCATCAGCCAGCATGGTATCGCCTGGTTGCCAGCTTAAAAACTGCAAGGGCTGCTGCCGGACAAGCACCAGTGGCAGCGCCAGTTGCACGCCGGCATCTGACAATGCGGCATAGGTTGCCTGCAAATCAGGCTCGCCCCGTATCGGCCAGTACACCGCCAGGCTGGTGATCTGTTGCTGCCTGCAATATTGCAGCAACTTTTCACCCAGTTCCCTGTCCCATTGTTGCCTGACATTCATTGTGATATCGCGGCGTTTTTGCAGTAAACTTTTCCGCAAGTCCTGACGACTGAATGCTGCTTCTGTGTGCATCGGATGTGCGCTGGCCTTGGGCTGTGTCATACTGTCAGAAATGTAATCAAAAAACTGTCTAAAGATGTCTGTGAAAAAAAGTTTAGCTGGACTTGGCCTGATGATCTTAGCAGGTTTCGGCGCATCCACTGTCGCCAGCGCCGCTGCGGCAAAAAAAGGCCTGATCAATGATGATGACCGCTTCATGGCCTTGCGCGACGCCGCCTTCCATGATGACTCCGGCAATGCAGAGCAGCATGCGGCGGCACTCAAGAATTACGAAATCCCCTCTTATATTGATTATTATCGCCTGCGTGCCCGCCTGGTGAAAACCACGAATGCCGAATTTCGTGATTTTCTGAGCAAGTATGAAGGCAGCGCCATCGCTGACCGTCTGCGTAATGACTGGCTGTTGTTGCTGGGCAAACGTGGCGAATGGGAAACATTCGATCAGCAATATCCCATGTTTGTGGTAGCCGATGACAATCAGTTACGCTGCTATGCCGTGCTGTCAAAGGCACTTAAGCAGCAAAAAGTCGCCAGCGACGCACGCAATTTGCTGAATGCGCCACGCGATTATGGCGAAGGTTGCTATGCCCTGGTCACTTACCTCGCAGGCAATGGACAATTCAGCAATAACGATTTGTGGGCACAAGTCCGCATGGCTGGTGAAAACGGTGCGCTGCCACTGGCGCAGCGCCTGGGCAAATTACTCAACGTGCCAGAAAAACAGATGGCCGATGCCATCGACAAGCCTGCTGCCGTCACCAAAAAAGCCCCCGAAGCTGGTCGCACCGCACATGAACTCTATCTGATCGCACTGGGCCGTCTGGCCAAGACCGACCATGAACAGGCTGCCAGCCTGCTGAGTCGCTATACCAGCCAGTTCAGCGATATCGAAAAATCCACAGGCTGGGCACAAATTGCCCTGCAGGCAGCGCAGAAGCTGGAACCGGATGCACTGGGCTACTGGCAGCGTGCCGACACTGCCCCGCTGTCGCAGGAAGCCTATCAATGGCGGGTACGTACTGCCTTGCGCGAAGGTGACTGGAAGCTGGTAAAAAACGGCATCACCAACATGCCACCGGCCTTGAAGGCAGACCCTGCCTGGGTGTACTGGTATGGCCGCGCCCTGAAGGCCGAAGGCAAGAATGAAGAAGCACGCGCGCAATTTGCCAGCATCGCCGAACAACTGCATTTCTATGGGCAACTGGCACTGGAAGAACTGGGACAAAAAATTGGCGTCCCCATTACCGTCAAACCAGTAACGCCGGAAGAACTGGCGCCAATGGAAAAAAATCCCAACCTGCAAAGAGCCTTGAAGTTCTACGCCATGAACCTGCGCTTTGAAGGTACGCGTGAATGGAACTGGGAATTGCGCAAGATGAGCGAACGCCAGCATCTGGCGGCTGCTGAACTGGCACGCCAGAACAATTTGCTGGACCGCATGGTGAACACCTCGGACCGTACCAAGGGTGAACTCGACTTCAGCCAGCGCTACCCTACCCCTTTCAATGAAAGCATGTACAAAACCACGCAGGCACTGGGGCTGGACATGGCCTGGGTATATGGCCTGATACGCCAGGAATCACGCTTCATCATGAACGCCAAATCGCATGTGGGTGCATCTGGCCTGATGCAACTGATGCCGGCTACCGCACGCTATGTCGCCAAGAAAATTGGCCTGGGCAAATTTGTGCCAGAACAAGTCAATGATGTGGATACCAATATTGCCCTGGGTACCAATTATCTCAATATGGTACTGACCGACCTTGGTGGTTCGCAAGCGCTGGCATCCGCTGCCTATAATGCTGGCCCTGGACGCCCCAGAGCCTGGCGTGCAAAATTGAGCCGCCCGGTAGAAGGGGCGATTTTTGCAGAGACTATTCCCTTCAACGAAACCCGTGGTTACGTGAAGAATGTGTTGTCGAATGCCACCTACTATGCGGCCCTGTTCGAGAAAAAACCCCAGTCCCTGAAAAGCCGTCTGGGCATGGTTGTACCGAAGGGAATGACGGCAACCGATGCGGATATTCCCGCCAATTTTTAAGTGTAAAAACTCATGCAAGATACTGAAATGCAACCAGCACTGGCAGCCATGCTGGACCAAGAACGCGCCGGCTTGCGACTGATCATCGGCAATAAAAATATTTCATCCTGGTCCATGCGCCCATGGGTAGCGATGAAGGCATTTGGCATTCCTTTTGAAGAAGTACGCATCGTGCTGGACCGGCAAGACACCACCAGCCGCATTGCCGAATATTCGGCCGCTGGCCGTGTGCCGGTCTTGCTGGCGGGTGACATCACCGTCTGGGATTCACTGGCAATTTGCGAATACCTGGCCGAGCAGTTTTCCATACTCAACCTGTGGCCGGAAGACGTGGCGGCACGCGCAACGGCACGCAGCATCTGTGCCGAAATGCATTCCGGCTTTTCATCCCTGCGCTCGGACATGCCTATGGATATCCGTGCTTCGCTGCCCGGCAAGGGCCGCACCATAGGCTCGCAAGCTGACATAGGCCGCATCAGCGAAATCTGGGAAGACTGCCTGTCCCTGTATGGCGCGCACGAATTCCTGTTTGGTGCCTTTTCCATTGCCGATGCTTTCTACGCACCGGTAGTCATGCGTTTTCGTACCTATGGCGTATCGCTGGCCCCTGCCCTGCAGGCGTATGCTGATCGCGTACTGGCTCATCCCGCTGTTGCCCAGTGGGTCCGGGAAGCACTGATGGAAACGGAAGGCCTGCCCAGGCATGATGACAGCGCAGAAGACTGACGCAGCAGCATGAAGACCTATATCGTCGGCGGTGCCGTGCGTGATGCCCTGCTGGGTTTGCCCGTGCAGGACCGCGATTTCGTGGTGGTCGGTGCGTCACCCGAAGAAATGCTGGCCAAAGGCTATCTGCCGGTGGGTAAAGACTTCCCGGTATTTTTGCATCCGAAAACCCACGACGAATATGCGCTGGCACGTACTGAGCGAAAAACTGCTGCCGGATACAAGGGCTTTGTCTTTCATACCGATGCTGATGTCACACTGGAAGAAGACCTGATACGCCGCGACCTGACCATCAATGCCATGGCACAGGATGATGCAGGCAATATCATTGACCCGTATGGCGGTCTGCGTGATTTGCATGACAGGGTATTTCGCCATGTATCCATGGCATTTTGCGAAGACCCAGTGCGCATCTTGCGCCTGGCCCGTTTTGCCGCCCGCTTTGCCATACCGCCACAGAATTTCCATGTAGCAGAAGAAACCACTAGCCTCATGCAAGGCATGGTAGCCGACGGTGAAGTAGATGCCCTGGTGGCTGAACGTGTTTGGCAAGAGCTGTCACGCGGCCTGATGGAAGCACGGCCTTCGCGCATGTTTGCCGTACTGCGCAGTTGCGGTGCCCTGCAAAGATTATTGCCTGAATTGAATGCCCTTTTTGAACCAGGTACCGCCAGTGAACGCGGCCAGCAACTGATGCAGATACTGGATGCCACAGCCAGCCACGCCAGCCACAGGCAAGCACTAAGTACCCGTTTTGCCATACTCCTGCATGACCTGGCATTAGTGCCTGCGGGCAGCGACACACTGTCCGTTGAAAAACTGCGGGTAAAACTGGCAGATGGCATTTGCCAGCGTCTCAAAGTACCGGCAGAATGCCGCGACATGGCCGTCATGCTGGCGCGTGAACATTTGCACATCAAAGACGCCGCATCACTGTCCGCCGCAGATACGGTTGATTTGCTGACACGTTGCGATGCCCTCCGCAAACCAGAACGTTTTCTTGAGATGCTGAATGCCTGCGCCTGCCTGTTTCTTGAAGAGTTGGCAACAGATACCGTCTTCGCCCCGCAGTTACAGTTAAGCCAGGCCCTCGATATCGTGTTGAAAGTGAATGGCGGTGAGATTGCCAGCCTGTATGCCGCCCAACCACAGCAAATTCCGATTGCCATACGCGCAGGCAGAATAAACGCGCTGGAAGCCGCATCAAACGCGCAACAATAGAAGTTTTACTCTCAAAACCGGCGCTTATCTGGAATAATCAGGCGAGATCATCTACAATGCATTGTGCAGTGCACAAAAGCTACCCATAAGGAGCTGCCATGAATGCGTCAGATATGTTTCCTGAAGATCCAAAACACTTGCTAAACGCTGCTAACAAACCATCGAAATCGACTGTTTTCGTCAAGGAATTGTCGGAAAAAGACAGACATCGCATCCTGCGTCATTTTCTTGGCCTCGAAGAAAGCGACCGCCTGCTGCGCTTCGGCACCTATCTACCCGATGTCATGATAGAAAAATATGTAGAAGGCATCGATTTTTCACGCGACAAGGTGTTTGGCGTCATCAGCCACCATTTCCGCATCGTCGGCGTCGGTCATCTGGCATATGCACCGCGCTCTGACAAGGATGAAGTCACAGACAAGGACAAGGTCGCCGAATTTGGCGTATCCGTGTCCAAAATCGCACGTGGTAAAGGCATAGGTTCAAAACTGTTTGAACGCGGCGCCATCCACTGCCGCAATGACGATGTCGATACCCTGTACATGCACTGCCTGTCATCCAATCAGACGATGATACACATCGCCAAAAAAGCCGGCATGGAAATCCATCGCGAATACGGCGAAGCCGACGCCTACCTGAAAATCCTGCCCGCCGACGCCGTCAGCGTCCTCAAGGAAGCCATGCAGGAACAGGTCGCAACCATTGACTACACCATCAAAGCCAATACCCGCGCCGCCGCCAAATGGCTCAGCAATCTGCCGGGGATGAAGGATAGTTCAAAGTAGATTTGCCAGATTTGGCTAAAGGACAAGACTGCTCAGCACAGAGAAAAACAGGAGGAACGAAACCTGGTTTTCTATATATTTCAACCATTGATCAATCCAGTAACAAGAAGCTTGGCTGAAGGTAGCATTGACGTTGCTTTTGACTTTGCTTTTGACTTTGGGGTTGCCTTTGAATTTTGCAGTTCCCATGTGTCGATGCCTTTGCTGCAAGGCAGAAAATGGAAAAAGAAGGATCGATGTTTGAGCGTAGCGAGTTTTCGATCCTTCCCATTTTTTGACTTGCAGCAAAGGGAACCCCCTTTAGGGGGCAGCGACGCCTCGGTCGCCTTTTTGGCCCACCTTTTTGGCGAAGCAAAAAGGTGGGTAGCCGCCGGTCTACCACCGGCCAGCAATCGCAAATGACGTATGCAGGCACTTAGAAAATCTACCTAATCACAATACACGGATTTAAATCACTGCATAGAATGTTGCGAACGCCGCTAGACTCCTGCCTGCGCAGGAGTGACGATTTTGAGGTTCATTGTTTTAACTACGCGCTAGTTTGCATGCGCTACAAATCGCTAAGCAATAAGCGATAAGCGATAAGCGATAAGGCTACGGATATCACAACCACATTGCTAAATAACAAGCACAATGCCGTCCATCCCCCAAACCCTCAATCATCCACCCACCACTACCGGCAAAGCCGTCGTATCCTTAATCTGCTGCAAGGCAAAACTAGACTTTACATCCAGCACCGCAGAATGACGCAATAGTGTCTCCATCATGAAACGCGAAAAATGGTTCATGTCTTCCACATGCACCCGCAACAAATAATCCATTTCCCCCGTCATCGCATAACAGGCCACCACCTCAGGCCATTGCCCTACCGAGGCCGAAAAGTCATCGCGTGGCGAGCGTGAAGCGCCCTTGCCGGGTGCATCACTGTGCTTTTCCAGGCGCACGTTGACATAAGCCAGCAAACCCAGGCCTATCTTGGCCGGTTCCAGCAAGGCCACATACTTGCGTATGACACCGCTGTCTTCCAGCCGCTTTATGCGACGCAGACAGGGGGAAGGAGACAGATTGACGCGCTCGGCTACCTCCTGGTTGGTCAGCCTGCCATCCGCCTGCAAAATTGCCAGGATTTTGCGGTCTATCTTGTCCAGTTCAACCTCAAGCATAATTTGCCTTACATCCAATAAATTAAGCAATATTATTGCTCAAATTGCGAAGTCTTTGGGGTATTTGGCAATTATATGGCGCGTTTTGCGGACTATACTGAGAGCTTGAGCTACATCAAAGCCTGCCTCAAAAGCGGTCAGATGCAGCGGACACTGATGATCACACTAAGGAGACAGGCATGACTTTCCAAACTTGGGAAAACCCTATGGGTACCGATGGCTTTGAGTTTATCGAGTACGCAGCACCAGATCCTAAAGGGCTCGGCGACTTGTTCGTTACCATGGGTTTCACTGCGATTGCCAAACACCGCACCAAGGATGTGACACTGTACCGTCAAGGTGACGTGAATTTCATCATCAATGCAGAACCTGATTCTTTCGCGCAAAAATTTGCCCGCAAGCATGGCCCTTCCGTCTGTGCTTTCGCTTTCCGCGTCAAGGATGCCAACGCCGCCTACAAACGTGCGCTGGATCTGGGTGCCTGGGGTTTCGACAATAAAACCGGCCCTATGGAATTGAATATTCCCGCCATCAAGGGCATAGGCGATGCGCTGGTGTATTTCGTTGATCGCTGGCATGGCAAGGATGGTGCAGAACCTGGTGCCATCGGCAATATCAGCATCTATGATGCTGACTTCGTGGCTATCCCTGGCGTGGAATCCAACCCGGTCGGCAAAGGTCTGACTTATATCGACCACCTGACCCATAATGTGCATCGCGGTCGCATGAAAGAATGGGCAGATTTTTATGAAACCCTGTTCAACTTCCGCGAAATCCGTTACTTCGATATCGCTGGCAAACACACCGGCCTGAAATCCAAGGCCATGACTTCACCTTGCGGCAAAATCCGCATCCCTATCAACGAATCGTCGGATGACAAATCCCAGATCGCTGAATACCTGGACCTGTACCACGGCGAAGGCGTGCAGCATATCGCCATGGGCACAGACAATATTTATGACACCGTTGGCGGCATGAAAGCCAATGGCGTCGTGTTCCAGGACACCATAGAAACTTACTACGACCTGGTTGACCGTCGCCTGCCCGGCCATGGTGAAAACCTGGAAGAATTGCGCAAGCTGCGCATTCTCGTCGATGGCAAGAGCACAGAAACATCACGTGAATTGCTGTTGCAGATTTTCACAACCACAGTTATCGGCCCTATCTTCTTTGAAATCATCCAGCGCAAGGGCGATCAGGGTTTTGGCGAAGGTAACTTCCGCGCCTTGTTTGAATCGATAGAACTGGATCAGATCCGTCGTGGCGTCATCAAAGACGAAACAACTGCCTGATTTTTCACACACAGTGAATGGAAACATGAGGAGATAGAAAGAGGCTGGACATCATCATGATGCCGGCCTTTTTCTCTGGAAAATATGGACACTATCGATACTACTGTCAGCAATGACGATTTTCTGGCTACCGTTGCTGAAAAATCCAACGGTGCAGCCCTGCGCGGTGATTATGAAAAGGCCGACGAACACTATGTCGTCGAGCAGGACTGGGCTGCTTATACAGAAGAGCAACATGCCCTGTGGCGCAAACTGTATCAGCGCCAGATGGAACTGTTGCCTGGCCGTGCCTGTGATGAATTCATCGCAGCCCTGCACAAGATGGATGCGGCTGATGGCATACCCAGGTTTGAACGCACGTCAGAAGAATTGTTTGCCGCCACCGGCTGGCGCATCGTCGCCGTACCTGGCCTGATCCCGGAGCTGACTTTCTTTGAACACCTGGCCAACCGCCGCTTCCCCATCACCGTGTGGTTGCGCAAGCCGGAAGAATTCAACTACATCGTTGAGCCTGATGTATTTCACGATTATTTCGGCCATGTACCCATGCTGTTCAATCCGATTTTTGCCGATTATATGCAGCTGTACGGCAAAGGCGGCTTGAAGGCGATGAAACTCGGTGGCCTGGATTATCTGGCGCGGCTGTACTGGTACACGGTGGAATTTGGCCTGATCAGGACCGACCAGGGTTTGCGCATCTATGGCGCCGGTATCCTGTCGTCTGGTGGCGAAGTTGAATATTGCCTGAAGCCCGGAACCACTTCACGCCATATCCATCTCGACATAGAACGCTGCCTGCAAACCCTGTACAAGATAGACAGCTATCAGGAAACCTATTTTGTCATCGACGATTTCCAGCAATTATTTGATGGTACGGCACCAGACTTCACGCCGTATTATGAGAGGCTGAAACAGCTCGATGCCTTGCCTGCCAATACCTTGCTACCGGGCGAAGTCGAATTACTGCCGTAAGTCTGCATTGAGATTGAAAACTGAAATGGGAGCATCAAAGTGATGCTCCCATTATTATTTTTGCGCAGTGACGGTATTTGATACGCGCGTCCATACCTGGCTACGGCCATTTTCTGGCTTGTCCTTGTATGCTGTGACTTCCAGCTCAGTCGGGCTCAGCATGCGCATCTGGCACGCATAGGTCTGGCCATCGGCGCGATTGAAAATCGTGCCTGACCAGGTGGCGACTCCGATCGGCGTAAAACCCTCCATAATGGTCTTACCCAATACCGGTATCGCGGATTCAGGCGTTGCGGTACTGCCCATCGCAGTCATGTTGCTCACATTCGCAGCATCGTTGACCTTGCTGACTTTGCCGCACACAGACTGACCACAATTGCCGATTTGTACTTCCAGGCTACCGCTCTGGGTCAGCCAGGTACCAGCGACTGCGTCTGGTTTATTTGCTTGGCTATTTGCCAGATTGGCGAGCTTGCCGGCCTGGATTTCGGCTTCCACAGGTGCCAGGTAGTAATCAGACAAACCAGCCTGCTGCGCCTGGGCAGACCAGGCACTCATCAATACGGTGGCAAAAGTGGTGATAACGATCATTTGCTTTTTCATGTCAGTTCTCCTTGAGTTGTCGAGGTGATGAATTCATCACGGCAACGTCATTAGACAGTCGCAAAGTATCTGGCAGATGTCAGGGAATGCCTTATTTGCATCAGACTATGTGTCAACAGCACTCAGATACACTGGGATACAAAAGATTTTGTCTCTGCCACTATTTAAGCTATAAAGCACTATGGAATGAATCATAAAAATTTGCATCAAAAATGCGCATCAAGAATGTGAATCAAAAATGCGCAACCAGTCCACAACCAGCCCAGCACATGGAAAATACAGAATCCCCGGATCACATCCTCATCGTTGATGATGATACAGAAATACGCGAACTGACTGCCCTGTACCTGCGCAAGAATGGCAACAAGGTCAGCACGGCTGCGGGCGGCAAGCAAATGCGCGCCTTGCTCGAAGGCAGTTCCATCGACCTCATCGTGCTTGATATCATGATGCCGGGTGAGGATGGTTTGAGCCTGTGCCGCGAATTGCGCTCTGGCCCGCACAAAGTTATCCCCTTGTTTTTTTTGACGGCACGTGCAGAAGAAACTGACCGCATAGTCGGCCTGGAAATGGGTGCAGACGATTATCTGACCAAGCCTTTCGCTGCACGGGAATTGCTGGCCCGCATCAAGGCAGTCTTGCGCCGTACGCGTATGTTGCCGCCCAGGCTGCGTGAACAAAAACCACCCGCCATGCTCAATTTTGGTGACTGGCAACTCGATACCCTGGCACGCCATCTGCTCGATAAAGACGGTGTCATGGTCACACTCAGCGGTGCTGAATATCGCCTGTTGCAAGTCTTTGTCGAACACCCGCAGCGTGTGCTGAACCGTGACCAGTTGCTGAACCTGACCCAGGGTCGTGACGCTGATCTATTCGAACGTTCTATCGACTTGCTGGTCAGCCGCCTGCGCCAGCATTTGCGTGATGATGCGCGCGAACCGCGCTATATCAAAACCGTGCGCAGCGAAGGCTATGTATTTTGTGCACAGGTCACGGCACCCGGGGATATCTGATGCATATCATGGAAAGCCCGCACTGGCCACACACCCTGTTTGGCCGCCTGTGCCTGATTTTGCTCAGTGCTCTGCTAATGGCGTATGCACTGTCGTTTGCCTCATCACAATGGGACAAAATGCAGGTCAGGAAAAATCATATGGTCTACTCAGTTGGCAAGGATGTCGCCAATGCGATTTCCTTTCTTGACCGCCTGCCAGTCAGCGAACGTCAGTCATGGCTGGACAAACTGGCCCGCAACAATTACGTATATACATTGCAGGCCGCCCCCACTGATGCCACGGACAGCATAGACCTGGACATTGCCAATGAGGCGATAGAAGCCATCAAAAATAATCTGGAACATCCGGCAAAAATCAGGATCAGCCTACGCACCGAAAATGATAAAAAAATCCTGCAATTGCATCTGCCCCTGAGTGACGGCGCACCGCTCACCGTCCACCTGACTGCAACACCTTACGCCATACCATGGAGCATGTTTTCACTGCTTTGCGTACAGCTCGCCATCCTCATGCTGGCAGCCTGGCTGGCAGTCAGGACCGCGACACGCCCACTGGCCATGCTGGCTGAAGCCGCCGATGCCATGGTAAAACCAGGCGCCAGGCCACAGTTCCCTGCCCGTGCACCACGAGAAGTATTCCGTGCAGCCACCGCCTTCCAGAACATGCAGGAACGCATAGACACGTACCTGGCAGAACGCATGCAAATCCTGGCCTCCATCACCCACGACCTGCAAACCCCCATCACACGCCTGCGCCTGCGCACAGAACTCATGGACGACGACAGCCACCGAAGTAAGATGCAAGCTGACCTGCAAGCCATGCAAAAACTGGTAGAGCAAGGCCTGGCCTATGCCAAGGTACAAAACCAGCTACAAACCGATCAGGAAGCAAGCAGCAAAATCAATCTTGATGCCCTGGCTGGCAGCCTGGTGCAAGACTATTGCGACACCGGCCAGCAAGTCAGCCTGCGTGGCCGTAGCGGCCAGACCCTGCAAACCCGCCCCCTGGCCCTGTCCCGCCTGCTCGGCAACCTTATCGACAATGCCCTGAAGTTTGGCAAGGAAGTGGAAGTCATCCTGGACAGCAAGCAGCAACATGCCGTCATCACCATACAGGACAGAGGCCCGGGCATCCCCGAACAGCAATGGGAAGCCGTGATGCAACCCTTCGTAAGGCTAGAATCCTCCCGCAACCGTGAGACTGGTGGTGCAGGTCTTGGTCTCGCTATCGTGGCACAACTGGCGTTGCAACTGCATGCCGAAATACAGTTTGGCAATCGTGAGGGTGGAGGTTTGGCGGTGAGTGTCAGATTGCCTTTGCAGGCTGGAGTAGATTAAATCGCCTGAACGATTGACTGAAAAAATATGAGGCGCGGTCGGTGACGTTGCTGTTGCTGTTGCTGTTGCTGTTGCTGTTGCTGTTGCTGTTGCTGTTGCTGTTGCTGTTGCTGTTGCTGTTGCTGTTGCTGTTGCTGTTGCCTTTGACGTTCGGGGTTGTTGTTGACTCTAATCCGCTTGGGACGAAGCCATTTGTGTAGTGCAGAAAATGGAAAAAGAAGGTCCGATGTCTGAGCGTAGCGAGTTACGGACCTTCCCATTTTTTGCGCTACATAAATGGGCACTCCCGCAGGGAGCGAGTCTGCGGTCGCCTTTCTTTGATTCCTTTCTTTGGCGAAGCGTAACTATTCAGCAGTTGTAAACATTCCCGACTTACTGCATAGTGCAGAGGATGATAAAAATTCCTGACCTTAGAGAGTTAA
>NZ_JACOGF010000018.1 GCF_014284335.1 Undibacterium hunanense
TACGCAAACAAGAACTGCCTTTGTTCAACTCCCTTGTACTCTCATTCTCTGGCAACGTGCCTCAGCCTTACTTGGGTGCTGAATAGTTACGGCGAAGCAAAGAAAGGAATTCGGCCGCCGGGCCGAGTCCCGGCTTGTATCCACGAAGAGCAATCTTTTAACCAAAGTACGGCAATGCAACGAACGCCGCTGGGCTCCAGCCTGCGCTGGAGCGACGATATAATGATTGCTTTTGATTGATTGAGACTCGGCTTGCGTCTACGAAGAGCAAGCGTTTTAATTAACGTACGGCAGACAACGAACGCCACTGGAGCGCCAGCCCGGTAGCCTCCAGCCTTCGCTGGAGCGACGATATGATGATTGCTGTTAATTGGCCGAGACCAGGCTTGTATCTACGAAGGGCAATCGCTTTACACACAACACAAGCCCATCTACATCAAAATACCAACATGCCGATCACACCCTCCAATACTCCCCCTCCGCCCTCTCCATCAATCCATTCATAATAAACTCCCGTCGCAAGGTCGCAAAGTCAGAATGAAACTGCAGCAAAAAGCTATTGATATCAGCCTCCACATACCGCCGCTCAAACTGTAATTGTCCGACCAGCCAGCGCAAGATCACCAGGCGTTTTTTGCGCTGCTCCGGAATACTCACCAGACGCCCATCCCTGACGAAGGACTTCATCACCCGCTCAGCCTCAACTTCGGTGGACTGCAAATCCAGCATGATCTGGGAAGCATTCCAATTCGCCTTGAAACGCTCGGTGCGGCTGGCTTGCAGGCGTTGCTGCGCCAGGTTCAACCAGCTTGCGCTGCCATATCCCAAAACCAGATCACGCCCGATAGCACTCCAGAATTCAGGCGACGCACTGACGCCCATCGCCTGCAAATAATCGCTGGTGACGATCAGGTATTGACGCCGGTAAGGCAGTAAATAATCCGTCTCATTGGCAAGCAATTGCGCCTGCGCTTCAGCGTAACTGGCATACCAGTGATTGAAGAAAGAAGTGACTTCGGCGCCATGCCAGAAGTCGCCCATATCGTCACCAGGTTTAGCCTCGCCACCAAGGACGAGGCGGGCATGTTCCCAATTCTGGAAACCCGCATCTGCCGCCGCCAGATTCATGCAGTGTTTGAGTTGCCAGCTGTCGGGGATTTCCCAGTTGCGCTGACGGCTTAAAATCAGCGCACGTTTGCTGGCTGCTGTATTACGTGTTTCCAGCAGTTTTTGCAATAAACGGGCGCGGGTTTTGATTTCTGTAGTAAGTGCGTTCATGCTGCGGCTCCAGTCATTATGGGCTGTTGCGCGATGAACAAGGATGGGTAATACGACGATAACATGATGAACTCCAGTTCGCTTATCGACGACCCGCTGACGTCAAACGAAACATGGCAATTATCACATTAATCTGGATGTGAATATTTAGAGGCTGTTTCAAAATTAAGATAACTCGGCGTCCCCGGCTAGGCGCCATCGCCGAAGACAGTACTTTAGTACGGCAAGGCGATGCAACAACGCCAGGTTAATTTTGAAACAGCCTCTAAGGGTGAGAGCCTCTTGTGCGGGCAGGCGCCCCTTAGCACCTGTGTCGCAATTGTAGGCGCGCCTTCAAATTTCGTCAACTGATAGCAAATGAGTCATTACGAATGTAAGGCAGGCAAACTGGCCAACGACACACCCAAAACGATTAATACTGCACCAATGAAGCGATTCAATATCACCTGCTGCCTGAGCATACCGGCACGCAAGCGATGATCCGAAAAAAACAGGGCAACCAGACTGAACCAGACCCAGTGTGCAAAGGACATGAACAAGCCATAGCCAAATTGCGCCAGCAGGCTGGTGTCAAGCTGTACGACCTGGGTGTAAGTGCTCAGGACAAATAAAGTGGTTTTTGGGTTAAAGGCATTGGTCATGAAACCTGCACGCAAGGCAGCGAGATTATTCAATGACTGCCCTGCACCAACTTCTGCACTGACGACGGCAGGCGCAAAAAAAGTCTGGTAACCGATATAAATCAGATAAACCGCACCGATGATCTTGATGGCGAAATACAGGCTCGGGGATTTGGCTATCAGCAAGCCCACACCCAGCATGGTGTACATGACATGCACTTGTACACCCAGCGCTATGCCACTGGCAGCCAGCAAACCTGCACGTCGGCCATACAGGTAACTGTTTCTGGTGACCATGGCAAAGTCAGCACCAGGACTGATGACGGCCAGGATGGTGATGATGGCAACGGTAATAAGTTCTGTCATGTTTTTTCTCAGGAGTAAAATTTATATTCGTGACTATCTTTCACGCATAGATATATTCTCAAGCCAGACATTGATTATTAAAATCGATTTATACTCAGACATATCATTGAGAAAATCTCACATATGAGCTATCACCTGCCATCCCTGAATGCCATACGCGTGTTTGAAGTCGCAGCTCGTCATTTGAGTCTGGTCAAGGCTGCGGAAGAATTGCACGTCACCCACGGTGCCGTCAGCAGGCAGATCAAGCAACTGGAAGAAAATTTGGGCATAGACTTGTTCGAACGCCGCAACCGTGCCATCTTTTTGACACGCGCCGGACTCAATCTGCAAACTACCTGCACAGACATCATGCGGCAACTGGAAGCAGGATTGCGTCAACTGAGGCAGGCAGATGATCAACCGCTGGTCGTCTCTTGTGAACCGACGATAGCCATGCGCTGGCTGATCCCGCGTCTGGGTAAATTCAGGCAACTACATCCAGAACTGGACGTTCATTTATTTGCAGCGGGCGGGCCTGTAGATTTGCGCCATGGCCATATCGACCTGGCTTTGCGGCGCAATGATTTTGTGTGGGAAGCAAACTACCAGGTGGCTAAAGTTGCTCGGGAGCTGATTGCCCCGGTCTGTATTCCAGGCCTGCTCAATCAGGGCAAATTGCAACTGAACCAGCAATGCCTGCTGCACACTGCAACACGTCCTGATGTCTGGCCCCAGTGGCAAAAACTCAGCGGCCAAACTGCACGCGGCAAGAGCCGGGCTACGTATGAACATTTCTACCTGAGCCTGCAAGCAGCCTGCGCCGGCCTGGGTGTGGCGATGGCATCGGCCTATATGGTGGAAGATGAAATCCGTAACCGGCAACTCATCGCGCCCCATGCTTTCCTGGCGGACGGTACTGACTATGTCTTGCTGTCAGCCCTGTCCTTCGATGAAGACAAGCGTCGTCTGGCATTTCTGGAATGGTTGCAACAGGAATTTGAAATGACGGCACAGGCCGTCACCAAGCTGCATCAATAAACGCCGGGCTCACCGGGAGGGCGTGTTTTGAAACGCTTATGTGCCCAAAAATATTCAACGGGCGCTTTCAAGATTTCCTGTTCAATGAAGGCATTCATATAACGGGTCGCCGCCACGATATCGTCACCAGGATAGTTTTGCCATGGCGCATGGAAAGTCACTTTCCAGCCCTTGTAGTTGGGCAAAATAGTGGCGATGACGGGAATGACTTTGGCACCTGTCGTCGCCGCTATTCTTGGCACTGCCGTCAACGTGGCAGCAGGCACGCCAAAGAAAGGCACGAACTCAGCATCCCTGGCACCAAAGTCCATGTCTGGCAGCATAAAGAAAGGCAAGTTTTCACGCATGGCACGAATGATGGGCTTGACACCTTCGGCACGCGAAAACAGTTTCACTGGGCGAAAACGCGAGCGTCCCTTGCGCAGGGCGGCATCAAACACCTTGCTGCGTTGACGGGTGTAAATAGAACACAGTGATGACTCCAGCATCACTGCCACACCAGCGACATCCAGGCTGACAAAATGCGGGCACATCAGTATCGTCGGGCCAGCGGCTATTGCCGCCATGGGCACGGCTGGGTCGGCCTGGATTAATCGTTTCAGGCGCGCTTCCGATGCCCACCAGAGTATGCCGCGTTCCAGCACACTGCGTGCATAAACCTCGAAGTGCCGTTTGGCGATAGCGGTTCTTTCAGCCTCACTCAGGTGTGGCAGGCACAGGGACAGGTTTGTCAGGGTAATGTGGCGGCGCTTGCGTATCAGCACAAACAGCATGCTGCCCACGGCCTCTCCCAAACGTCCCAGCACAGGTAAAGGTAACCAGTGCAACAGCCACATCAGGACCAGCACAGCCCTCATGTCTGCCTCTGCGCAAAGCGCGATTCCGGACCATCCACACCATCCGGTTTTTTATAGCGGTTGTAACTCCAGAAATATTGGGCAGGCGAACGGGCTATCAATTTTTCCATGCCGCGGTTGATTGCGCTGGCCTGGTCTACCGGGTCGCTACCGAGTTCTTCTTCAAATGGCACAAAACGGATCACATAACCGCGTCCGAATGGCAGCCTTTCTGCATATGTCAGGATGATGGGCGAATCCGTCATGCCATGCAGTTTGGCAGACAGCGTCATGGTGTAGGCACGCCGTCCAAAAAACTTGGCCCATACGCCTTCACCTTCTTGCGGCACCTGATCCGGCAGCAAGCCTATGGCTTCGCCTTTTTTAAGAGCCTTGGCCATAATGCGTACGCCCGACAGGTTAGCCGGGGCCAGCAATAAATTATCACGCGCACGCGCACCCTCGATCAGGGGTTTAAGAGCGTCCTTGCGCGGTGGACGGTACAAAACCGTCAGACGGGTACGCACGGCAATGCTTTGGGCCACGATCTCAAAACAGCCCAGATGCGGGGTCAGGAAAATAACTCCTTTTTTGCTGTCCAGCGCCGCCTGCACCAGTTCCCAGTTCTCTATGGTGGCGGTTTTCAACACTCTTTCCGGCCTGGCACACCAGATGAAAGGCAGCTCCAGAATATTCTTGCCAGCCTCGCGCACAGCCTCATGCAAATGCACGGTAAACCCGGCCCTGGCGATATTTGCCTTCAGGCGTCGACGATATGATCCTGACAACAAATACACTACCCAGCCCAGTACAGCTCCGGCAAAATGCAAGACTGACAATGGTAAAATAGAAAGAAGACGAAACAATGTGACAAGCATGACGCCGCTCAAGTAACAGTTAAGTAACAGTTGAAAAAGTAGGGGATATTCGACAGATAAAGCAGAACGAGCGTAAAATATCACACATTGGCTAGCTTTGACCTGCTTAAGCGCATGGCAAGGTACAAGAAGCAAGCCACCGCCGAGTTAACAGACAACTTGCGAGGCGGTTAATAAAATTCGCTAAAGCGTCGCAGGATCTCTTTCCGACTGCGGCAAATCTTTACGGTCAATTTTTCTAGGAGCCTGCGATGGCAAATGATTTTCTTTTTACTTCTGAATCGGTTTCCGAGGGACACCCGGACAAAGTCGCTGATCAGATTTCCGATGCAATTCTGGATGCAATTTTTGAGCAAGACCCCCGTTCCCGCGTTGCCGCCGAAACCCTGACCAACACTGGTCTGGTCGTACTGGCCGGTGAAATCACCACCAACGCCCACGTGGATTACATCCAGGTAGCACGTGACACCATCAAACGCATAGGCTATGACAATACCGAATATGGTATCGATTACAAGGGCTGCGCAGTCCTGGTTGCCTATGACAAACAATCCAACGACATCGCCCAGGGCGTTGATCAGGCATCTGACGACCACCTCAACACCGGTGCCGGTGACCAGGGCCTGATGTTTGGTTACGCCTGCGATGAAACACCTGAACTGATGCCAGCGCCGATTTACTATGCCCACAGGCTGGTAGAGCGTCAGGCGCAGTTGCGCAAGGATGGCCGTCTGCCTTTCCTGCGTCCGGATGCAAAAAGCCAGGTCACCATGCGCTATGTCGATGGCAAACCGCACAGCATAGACACCGTTGTACTGTCGACCCAGCACAGCCCTGACCAAAGCGAAACACCAACGAAGATGAAGCAGTCTTTCATTGATGCTGTCATCGAAGAAATCATCAAGCCGGTGTTGCCGAAAGAATGGCTGAAAGATACCAAGTTCCTCATCAACCCGACCGGTCGTTTCGTCATTGGTGGCCCACAAGGTGATTGTGGCCTCACAGGTCGCAAGATCATCGTTGATACCTACGGCGGTGCCTGCCCGCACGGCGGTGGTGCTTTCTCCGGCAAAGATCCTACCAAGGTTGACCGTTCTGCAGCCTATGCAGCGCGTTATGTTGCCAAGAACATCGTGGCCGCCGGCATCGCCCGCCAATGCCAGATTCAGGTTGCGTACGCAATTGGCGTGGCACGCCCGATGAATGTCACGGTCTACACCGAAGGCACAGGCGTCATCCCTGACGAGCAGATCGCCGCACTGGTGAATGAACATTTTGATCTGCGTCCAAAAGGCATCATCCAGATGCTGGATTTGCTGCGCCCTATCTATTCCAAGACTGCGGCCTATGGTCACTTTGGTCGTGAAGAACCAGAATTCACCTGGGAACGCACTGACAAGTCAGCGATTTTGCGTGCTGCAGCAGGTTTGTAATTTATCGTCCGTATTGTCGTAATGCGTCATTTGCAGCACTGGGAGTAGAAGCAAGAATGCCGGTAAGTTTTTTCAGAAGCAAGTTCACTGCATTTCGCTGCAAAAAACTCGGTGCTTTGTTTGCGATGGCTGGCCTGTTGTCCATGCCATCTGCAAACAGCCTGTCAGCCCCGTCCCCCGCAAAACCAAAAGCTGTCACCGACTGGTGTACGCCACTGGTAGCACGTTTGCCCAAGGTCAGCCTGAACGACTGCAAGAACAGCAAACTCAATCCTACCGATGCCAATTCACTCAATGGTTTCCCGGTGTTGTTCCGGGATATCAAAGCCGATGCCAAGCATCCGCAAGCCATACGCGTACTGCTGCTGGGTGGCATCCATGGTGATGAACAGACGGCGTCTTCCATCGTATTCAAATGGATGGAGACCATGCAAAAAAGCCCGCTGGAATTCAACTGGAAGATCGCGCCGGTGGTCAACCCCGATGGTTTGCTGGCCCCCAAGCCGCGCCGCGTGAATGCCCGTGGCATAGACCTGAACCGCAACTTCCCTACCCCTAACTGGCAAAAGGAAGCGCCCAGTTACTGGGCACGCGTCACCCGCAGTGACCCGCGTCGCTATCCGGGCAAGGCACCGATTTCAGAACCGGAAAGCCGCTGGGTCTATGAAACCATAGAAAAATATAAACCCGATGTCATCATCTCGGTCCACGCACCTTTTGGCGTACTCGACTTTGATGGCCCCACCACGCCACCGAATCGCTTTGGCCGTCTGATCTACAACCGCGTAGGCGTTTATCCTGGCTCACTCGGCAATTACAGTGGCCTGCACAAAGACATCCCGGTAGTCACCATAGAATTGCCAAATGCCACCCAGATGCCGCCAGACGCCGAAGTACAGCGCATCTGGCAAGACATGCAAAACTGGATAAGACAGAATGTGGCGGCCCCATTGAAAACAAGCAGCAATTAGCGCGTGCGGACCCAGGAATACTTACTCATATTCTTCACCCCGGGTCCTTCCTGCACATTTCATTTGCTATAAAAGACCTGGGGCCACTCTGGAGGTTCATTGATCAAGTTTCTTAAAATCCAGTCCCGCCATGGCATGTTTAAAAATCAGTCACCTTGCTGCTGCCAGACTGCTTTACCCGACTTCAAATAAATCAAGCCGCTGGCTGAGCCTTCTTTCGCGACTACGATGCCATCGTTGTGCAATTTGACAGACTTGGCATGATAGCTATGCGGCTGCGATCCCTTATCTTCAACATACCAAAGCTCCAGCCAGGAAAAATCATCGCCACCATCGCCACCATTGCCAACATGTTCAATTGCATGCCCTGCACCCACGATGACCGGCCTGGTTTTTCCATGAGATAAAAAGACAATACCCTCTTTTTTAGTCTTGCTGTCCTTGACCAGTACCGCCAGGTCTCCCTTGCCAGCGCCCAGGAAATTGCCGCGCCAGACAAAGGGGTTGATACGGCTGTTGACCTCTATTGATTCTTGTTGAGACAGACCATCAAGCTGCTTGTTTGCCCAGTCAGGCAATTGCATCCTGGGTGACACGTCCTGTGCAAAAGCGATGCTGTTGGCAAATAACAGGACGACGGACGCTAATTTGAAATTCATGGCAAAACTCCTGGTAATGATGTAAATGTATAAGTATCGATTGGATGAAAGCCTACTTTGCTTCAACTGATCATTGCTACTGATTGCTGCTACTGATTACCGCCACCGCGCTCACTACAAATACCTCACCTTAAACTGATGGTCTGCCTCTTCCACGCCGGATCCTGCCACTTGTAGAACACGTTCAAAGAGCCGGGTTTGTCAGCACCGTTTTCAACTTGCAGGCTGTCCATGCTGACGACTTCAAAACTCTTTTTGAAACGGCCTTCGACTTTGGCTTCGCGTGCCACCAGCATCTTGTTGGTGCCCGGTACCCAGCCGGCAAATTCAGCATAACCCAGATCGGGGTCACTATTGGCCGGCGGCAGGATGTCGATAATCCAGCCCTGGCTGGTCTGGTGGAATAACCAGAGTTCACGCCAGTTTTCCATCGGTTGCACAGCCAGTGTCAGCGCCGTACTTTGAGCATTGGCGCGAGCAGATGCGGCCCACACCACACTATAAGTACAGCGCTTCGCCAGCGGCGTTTTGACATCATGCTTTGCATCCGTCAGCATGACGCAGGTTTCGCCTGGCTGGCCAGCGGCGGTGACGATGTTCAGGCCGGGTTTGGGTACAACCACCGGTTCAGCAGCCCAGCGTGTCGTGCCGACACGCACGCCGGCATCAGCGTAGGTATACACGTCTTCATCGGCAAATTCTTCCTTGTTGACGGCAGCCAGTTCGGTCAGTGCACGATTGGCGGATTCTGCCACCTGTTCGCCCTTACGGGCACGCTGGAAGGCGATGCTGGACCAGACGCTGGCCTTGCGCATGCGCATGCGGTTTTTCAGATATTCGGGCAGGCTGGTGGTGTTGACGCGGTCCAGCACGTCGGCGCGCCATTGGTCCAGAGCAAAGCGCTCGGTCGGGCGCATGGCCGGGTCTATGCAATCCTGGCGTGTCAATGCCAGGGCGGCGCGGGCCTTTTGATCTGGCGTGGCATTCATCGCCAGTACCCGACGGAAGGCTTCGCCGTCATAGCAAAGCTGCATGCGACCTTCGCGTTCATAGCCTTTGATGTTGATGCCATAATTGGCCACCACTTCCAGATGTGCCGCTATGGTCGCTTCATTTTGTTTGGGCTGTTTGCTGGATGCACGCTTTGCCAAACGTTCTGCCATGGTGCCAAGCGCATCAAAGGCTTCGGCACCAATGGCAGTTGCCGGTGCAGCTTTCAGGTAGGCGGCGGTATAGCTGATACCCAGGGCTTCCGCCCCCGGTGTATCGCGCAGAAAACGAATGACGGCAAAGGCATCGGGGGCATCATCCGGCTGCATGGACACCAGGCGCACCTGCGACGTCTTGATGTAACCGGCGCGTTCACGCCGGTGGTCATACACTTGCAGGTAGTCGAGTTTTTCACCGCGAATTTCCAGGCTGTCGCCCTGCCACAGGATGGCCTGTTGTTGCGCACCGTCTTTGGGGGCAGCGCGCAACTGTGCCTGGTCCTGGGTAACAACAGCAAGTACGGCGACAGCAGCTAAAGTAGCAAACATGATTATTGGCTTTCCTTGTTGTCGTTGATTGCTTCAGCTTCAGCCGACACTTTTTGTTGCGTAGCCTGAGCATTTTTACCAGCGCCCAGCAAGGCCGAACCGATGAAACCGCCATCAGCCGGTGGTGGCGCGATGATGACCGAGATCTTGTCCGACAATTTGTCAGCCATGGTTTTTTGTATCAGCAAGGGGTGCTTGGTCAGCAAGGCACCATCGCGCTCCAGTTGTGAACTGGCGACCTTGCCGACCAAGTCTTGCCGGTAGGCTTCGGCATCGGCCAGCTTGCGGCGCGAATCGGCTTCACCCTGGGCTTCGATGACGCGTGCCTGGGCTGTACCTTCCGAAGTTTTGATGCGTGAGACCTTTTCAGCCTCAGCTTCAAACTGGCGTTGCTCTATCTGTTTCTGCTTGAACGGCAATACGTGTTTCATGGCTTCTTCCTGTGCTCTGGCAGCGATGATCTGTTCATTACCGGCGGCTTCGGCGGCTTTTTCGCGCTTGATCTTGTCGGCATCTGCTTCCAGCGCAGTTTGCTTGACCTGCTTGTCTTTCAGTTCCAGGGTGTAGCGCATTTTTTCGCTTTCCAGTTCTTCTGCCAGCAGTTTTTCCATGCCGCGTTTATAGTCGACTGGCAAATCCACCTTGCCCATCATGACGCTGCGCAAAAGGATACCGTCCGCGGCCAGCTTGGGCTTCAATTCGGTTTCTATCATTTGTTGGATTTCTGCCCGTTTGCTGGAAAAAATTTCCCTTACCGTATAACGGGTAAATGCCTTGTAAATGACACCCTGCACTGCCGGCTCGACGATTTCTGCATTGATGTTTTCGGGCAGGCTTTTGGACATGGCCGCCAGTTTGCTGGGGTCAAACGCATATCGTATGCTCAGGTCCACACCCAGTGAAAGGCCTTCTACCGACTGGAAAGGTGCTTCGCCATCGGCGCGGCTGCTACGTGTGGGACGATACAACTGATCTTGCAGATTGAACAGACGCAGTTCATGCAGGCCAGGCACAACGATCACTGCGCCGTCACGTACCTGTTCTGCACTACCGGTCAACTGATTGATACGCACGCCGACTTCACCACGCGGTATGCGCTGCATAGGTGGGTGAGTACTGATGGCATACACGGCACCACCAACCAGACTCAATACAACCAGGCGGTTGAAAGTGGTTTTGCTGAAAACGCCAGACCCTGCCGTTACCCTGGCCCCGGCTTTGAGTCCCGAAGCGCTTTTGCTAAAGACAGAAGACAGAGTGGATCGTACGGCTTGTACCAGGGATTTGATACGGTCAGACATGATAACTCTCCAATGATGGTGTTTTTTCAGGGTTCCTTGCAGTGGCGTTTGCCCTGCTTCCCTGATACACATCATGCTCCGCAAACCCCGGAGCATACAATGCTGTGGCAGGGGCAGAAATATCACTGTTGCAAGCTATTTATTCCCAGCCTGGAATAAGCCTTGCCGCGTGTGAAGAAAAACTCACAGCCGCATTATGACTTTTGCCGGAAAACCGTGGATACTGCTGATATCGTATTAATTGCAGGGGTATACCGTGGTAAAAGTAGCTGTCATCGAAGACGATCTGCCCACCAGCAACCAGTTAAAAAGCTGGATAGAGGCAGCCAAACCCGGCATCCACATAGATCAGTGGTTCAGCCGCGACGATGCCGAAGCAGCGATTGCACGCGAGAATTATGACCTGGTGGTGCTGGACATAGAACTGGGGCGCGAGCGCCATGCCGGCGTTGCCATCATCAATGCCATCAACAAGCAGCATGCAACGCCTGTGCTGGTTGTGTCAGCCATGCCGGCCACCATCTACCGCAGCATCATGAAGGCGCTGGACGCCTGGGATTATCTGCAAAAGGCCACCTTTGAAGAAGCCGATTTCATAGAAACCTTTCTGGAAATCCTGCGCTCGGTCAAAGATCGCAAGCAGCACCTTAGTCAGAATGCTGCCTACAAGGAAGCAGCAAAAACGCCGGTTGCCGACCAGCTCAGCATGGACCCATTGCGCCAGCGCACACCCATCTGGCGCGGCCAGCGCATCAACCTGCCGCTGACGGCGCAGCGCATACTCGCGGCTCTGTTCGCCCGCCGTGGCCAGGTGGTGTCGTATGAAGATTTGTATGAAGTCGTCAAGAGCGGACGCAACCGCGACAACATCCGCAAACATGTCTCGACCATACGCGATGCCTTCCGCGAAATTGATGCAGATTTTGAATGCATAGAAAACGTCCCCATGCGCGGTTTCAGATGGGTGGATGACGACGCAGGCAGGCACTGACATGACCAAGTTCTTGCTGGCGACTTACCGGTTGCGGATATTATTTCGTGGCGTTTTCCTGTTGCTGGCATTGGCGACGGTGGGTCTGGCGCTGTCTGTACTACAGCAGGAAAAACAACTCAGCTATAACAACTACCAGAGCAACTTCAACAAAACCCGTTTGCAGATTTCAGCAACCCTGCGCCATCCAGCAGGACAACTGGCGTTGTTGAACCCGCCTGCAGAAAAACAGCGTGCCGCATTGCGGCCCTTGCTGCTGCCGTATTCTGCCATTGATTTTGATGACCAGAACAAGGTACAACAGGCTATCGCCATGTCAGGTTGCCTGGTGCAATACGGCAATGATGGCGCGCTGTGCAGCGGTATAGGCAACAACCCCTGGGCTGGTGGTTTCATCTATGTTGCAGGCAATTTTAATAGCACGCAACTGGTCTCGCATAAGCGCGGTAATGAAAGCCTGACACAGGCGCACAGGCTGAAAGTCAGTGTCAGCCTGCGCGGCCAGACCTATCGCTGGATAGCGCCATTTGAAGAAGAAGCCGCACCGGCCAGACAAAACCAGGGCGTGCGTGGACGCTGGACGGGCTTCAACGAAAGCGAAGCAAATAAACCGAATGCACGTCCGGTCAGGGATTTCCGTGGCTGGGCCTGGCAACAGGCGATCTGCAATCAGGCCGATCAGGATGACAAGGATGTCAACTGCCAGAAAAACACCTTCTTCTCATTGCGTCTGCCTATCCCGGTCTTGCAGGAAGCCCTGTTTGAAAAGAAACGCCCCGTCTGGCCGCCACAAGACCTGGACCAGATGGAAGTCAGCCTGTCCGTATTGCCACCTGACTCTGAAACAGCGCTGCTCGACAGCAAGAATGCGCCAACAGCCACCCCGTTTTCGCTCAAGGATTTGCAGGGCAATCTCTTGCCTGGCGAAACCCTGCGCATACGCAAGCGCGACGGCCAGGAAAGCAAGTATGACCTGATCAACCTGACCGGTGCATTCGAACAAAGCGACGAATCATGGAATATCATCACCCGTCTGATACGCCGCCTGCCGGTGGATGAATACGATATCCCGCTGGAAAGCCGCGAAACCATCAACACCCCACTGGCAAATTATGAAGTCTTGCTGAAAGGCGATGTGCGCAGCGTCAGCAAAAGCCTGAGCGTGGTCGCCAGCCGCGTGTCCTGGTTTGTCGGCGCCATGTTGCTGGCGCTGACGCTGGCCTGGCTGCTGATCGAAATCAGCATCATACGGCGTATCACCCTGCTGACCAAACGTGCCGTGTCACTGTCCAGGACCATGAAGGGTGCGGGCGAACTGGAACAATTCGATATCAGTGATTTGCGCAGCCCGGATGAACTGGGCGTACTCGCCAGTTGCCTGCATGATTTGCTGCGGCGGGTGAAAGAAGATGTGGAACGCGAAACCATACGCACCGAACAGGAAAAAGAAATGTGGCACGCAGTCGGCCATGAAATCATGTCGCCCCTGCAGTCCCTGATGGTCTTGCATGGCAGCCCGGATGATCAAAGCAACCGCTACATCAGCCGCATGCAGCAAGCCATACGTGTGCTGTATGGCAGTGCCTCGCCCAGCGAAGCATTTCAATCCACCGTCTTGCAGGTCAGTGAAATTGATATCACGTTATTCCTGAAAAACGTGGCCGACAATGCGCCACTGGTGGGCATACCGGACGTAGCCTATCAGGGCACGGATGAAGTCGTCATGGTCAAGGCAGATGAATATTCACTGGAAGATGTCGTCACCCACGTCTTGCGCAATGCAGAACGTTATCGCAAGACTGGCAGCGTCATCAGCATCAAATTGCAAACCAGTGAAACCGCCGTGACGATCGCCATAGACAATGACGGTCCACACATTGCCGACGATCTGATCGATAAAATTTTTGAATATGGCGTATCAGACCAACAGGATTCCGCTGCCAACGGCAATCGTGGCCAGGGCCTGTTTGTCGCCAAGACCTATATGGCAAAAATGGGCGGCACCATCAGCGTGCAAAATGTCGCTGATGGCGTGAGTTTCATACTCAGTCTGCAAAGAGGTAATTGCTGACGGTTGCGAGAAATAAAATCAGCTTTCTTGCCTATGCCCGACAGGGCATGTCACGCTACAGCAAGATTGATTTTTTCAGCAGCCCCTAGGTTTTGATGATGAGCTTCCCGCTCATTCCCTCATGCCCGTCACCGCAAAAATTGTCGCATAAAAAATCATACTCTCCGGGCTTGTCTGCTTTCAGTTCCACATTGATGACTTTGCCTGGTACCAAATCCCTACGAAGATTAAAATCAGGCAAGTTGAAACCGTGCGGAAAATCCAGCGCACTCAAGGCCAATACGATGGTTTCCCCCACTCTGACTTCGATACGATTGGGGGTAAATGAAAATTTTTGCGCCTTGACCGGAATCACGTGTTTTTTAGTATTTCCCTGCGCCACGGCTAGTTGACTCCAGGTCATGGCGGCAGTCGCACTCAATAGTGTTAGCGACATGCCGGTACAAAAAAGACGTCTTGATGTATTCATCGTCATGCCTTTATCACTGGAAATTCAGTCACGCTGGCGATCTTGCCGTCCACATCAACTTCCCGGAACCCCAGTCCCTGAAAAGGTGCGTCCGGCTTCCATGGCAAAGGTGTACGCTTGTCTTGTGAACCGGGGGCAGGAAGCGGGAATATCAGGGATTTGGCTGCGTGATGCGGAATATGGCCAGTCATGTGATGGTGCTCCTGATGAATGTGGCCATAAAACACGGTGACATTGGTATAGGGCATCAACAGGCTGACTGCCTGTGCACCGTCACGCGTAGCCCAATCCCATTTGGGTACCAGGTCAAACAGGGGTCTGTGGGTGAATAGCACAATGGGAGCATCTTTTGCCTGTCTGGCCAGATCGGCCTGTAGCCAGGCCAATTGTTTTTCACCTATGCGGGCTCCCGCATCAGACACATTGTCAAGGGCAATAAAATGCACGCCTTTGTGATCGAAGGAATAGCTGCTTGCACCAAAATATTCATTGAAGGCAGCGCCGGAATCAAGTGAGGCGTCGTGTTCACCAGGGATGAAACGGATATTCCTGACCTTCAGGCCACCAATGATTTCTTTAAATTCTGCCATGCGCCTGCGGCGCTCAACCGGGTCATCTGTCGTATGCGTCAAATCACCGGTAAAAATGATGAAGTCAGGTTGATGCTGCAAGGCGTTTACGCTTTCTATGGCCTTATGCAAGGTATTTTTCGCTTCCGGGTTGGCATCACCGCTGTAACCCCAATGTGTGTCCGATAATTGCACAAAATAAAAGTCGGCCTCTGTGTTCGCCTGCACGGAAGCATGCAGGCCAGACATGAATACTGCACCACCGCCAAGGGCAGCAAGTTTCAAGAAACTTCTACGGTCTATCATGATATTTCCTTTACTGAAAATGACAGTGCGTCTTGCTCAGGATGAAGACAGAACAGCAATGCCGGAGTGGAGAAATTAACGATCAACTTTCAGGGTCTTCAGATACGCAATCAGGTGTGCACGCTCGCGGGCAGAAGGAATGGAAATACCCATTTTTTGACCTGGCACCAGTTTTTCGGGATTGCGCAGCCATGCATCAAGCAGCTTCTCATTCCAGACCAGGTCTGATTTGCTCAGTGCTACCGAATAGATATAGCCGTCAACGCTGCCCGCTTTGCGCCCGACCACACCAAGGTGCGCCGGGCCAACGCCGTTAAATTGCATAGCATGGCAAGCCGCGCATTTTGCCTGGTAGAGCACCTGCCCGACGGCAGCATCACCTGCTGCCTGTGCCGCGCGTGCTTCCTGCATCCCGGTAAAACTGACTGCCAGCATCAGTAAATATGTTCGACTATTCATCTCATAAGCCTTATGCTTGTTGTGACAATTTTCACAGAGGCAAATACTCGCAAGAGCAGTGATTTATTCCCGGAATTTAAAATCTTTTTTCCGGAATTTTATTTTTTTGAGCGGGAATAAATCTGACTGATATTGAGTCTTCATAGCAAGGATCAATAAAATGGGTGTTTTTTTGAGAGAAGACCGTGCCGCCAAAGAATTTGAAACCCTGGTCCTGGCCCATCTGGACACGGCATACAATCTGGCGCGCTGGCTGACGCGCAATGACCATGATGCGGAGGATCTGGTGCAGAATGCCTATCTGCGGGCTTTCCGTTTCCGCGACAGTTATCGCGGGGGCGATATCCGGGTCTGGCTCATGACCATCGTCCGCAATACCTATTACACCAGTTTGCGCGACGGCAAAGCGATGAGCGCAGACATTGGTTTTGATGAAGACCTGCATGGCGATGCTGAAGCCGCCAATGATGATTCGGCCTATGCCTTCAACAAAGACCCTGCGCATGCATTGGAAGATCGCGACCAGCGCAATATGGTCAACCGTGCCTTGGAAAAACTGCCGCAAGTATTCAAGGAAGTGCTGGTATTGAAAGAGATGGATGATTTTTCCTATAAAGAAATCGCCGATGTCACTGGCATCCCCATAGGAACAGTCATGTCAAGGCTGGCAAGGGCCAGGAAGTTATTGCTGGGATTGTTAAGAACTGAACAGCAGGGAGACGGACATGGAATGTAATCAGGTCAGGCAGTTGATGTCTGCTTATATCGATCAGGAACTGGACACCGGACAGGCGCTTCGCATGGGCGAACATCTGGCGCACTGTGAAGCATGTCGCACCGCACTGATGCAGGCAGAAGAACTGACAGCAAGTGTCAGGCAGCATGCCACCTACCATCTCGCCCCTGCAAAGCTGCGCGCACGCATCGTGGCTGATCTGGTGCAAGAGCGTCCTTCCCGCTTCAGTAGCTGGCCCTGGGCCTGGATTAACCTTGGTTTAAGTGGCTTGAGCACAGCAGCATTTGCCGTCACTCTCACACTGTATTTGAACCAGCCATCGGCCACGCAAATTTTTAATGATGAAGTGCTTGCCAGCCATTTCCGTTCACTGGCGCCGGGGCATCTGGTTGATGTCGTCTCCTCTGACCATCATACGGTCAAGCCCTGGTATGCGGGCAAGCTTGATTTTTCACCTCCCGTGGTCGACCTGACAGCTCAGGGCTATCCCTTGCTGGGAGGCCGGCTGGATTATCTGGCAGGCAGACAGGTCGCAGCCCTCGCTTACCAGCACGGCAAGCATATTGTGAACCTGTACCTCTATCCCGATACCACCAATGCGTCCAATACCGGCAAAGCAGCAGTGAGCTTCACAACAGGTTCCAGCCGTGGTTACCAGCTCATGCAATGGAGTGCGGCTGGCGTGCATTATGTTGCGGTGTCTGACATGAATGGCGCAGAAATGGCTCAGTTCGCCCATCAAATCAAGGCATCCGTCGATTAGCGATGCAACGGCTACTCATCAAAAAATAGTCAAAATAATATCAATCTGATGTGTGCAGCCGTTTTTTCATTAAAAGCAAAACTTAGTTTTGTATTGCGATAAAAATCACATCGCACTATCGGAATATCCCGAATTAAAATGCCTGACCAAGGTATGACAAAGAAACACGAAAGAGGTGCCTGATCCGTCCAGGCAAAAGCTCGTGCCTGGCCCACAATAAGGAAGACAATGAAACCACAAATGAAACTGATCGCTGCACTGTGCATGATAGGCGCAAGCAGTCTGGCACTGGCCCAGGCTGAAGATAAATTCCAGTGGCTGGAAGATGTCACCGGTGAAAAAGCCCTGAACTGGGTCAAGGACCAAAACAAGGTCACACGTGGCAAGCTCGACAATGATGCCGGTTTTAACAAGCTGAAGGCCGATTTGCAGGTCGTGCTGGATTCGAAGGACCGTATCCCGGGCATACGCAAAATGGGAGACGCCGTCTACAATTTCTGGATGGATGCAGAACACCCGCGTGGTGTCTGGCGTAAAACCACGCTGGAAGAATACAAAAAATCCCAGCCTAAATGGGAAGTGGTGCTGGATGTTGATGCCCTGGCCAAAGCAGAAAATGAAAACTGGGTATACAAGGCCAGCGTATGTCGCGAACCCGTGTATGACCGTTGCCTGATCGAGTTGTCACGCGGTGGTGCAGACGCCGTTGTCACGCGGGAATTTGACCTAGCCAGCAAGTCCTTCGTCAAAGGCGGCTTCAGCTTGCCAGAAGCAAAAATGAATCTGGACTGGGTTGATAAAGACACCCTGTTTGTCGCCACTGATTTTGGTGCAGGCACGCTGACTGATTCCGGCTATGCACGCGTAGTCAAGGAATGGAAGCGCGGTACCGAATTATCGGCTGCCAAGACCCTGTTCGAAGGTCAGAAAAATGATATGGCTGTAGGAGCCAATTCCAGCGATCATAAAGGCGTACACCGGGAAATGGTCAGCCGTCAAATCACCTTCTATACGTCAGAACAGTATTTGAAAGACGGTGACAAGCTGATCAAGCTGGATATACCGGCCAAGAGCAATCTGTATTTCTTTGATAAACAGGCTGTGATCACCCCGCGTGAAACATGGACTGTGGGTGGCAAGACCTATGCATCCGGCAGCGTACTGGCGATCGACTTTGATGCCTTCATGAAAGGCAATCGCGAATTTACGGTCTTGTTTGAACCCAGCGACACCACCTCTTATACAGGTGCCACCATCACCCGCAATTACCTGTTGTTGCAAACCCTGGACAACGTCAAGAGCAATCTGAAGGAATGGAAATTTGATAGCGGTAAATGGTCTGCCCGCCAGGTCACATTACCAACGCTGGGCGCAGTCGGCGTGAGTGGCGTGGATGCAGAAAATTCTGACGATTACCTGCTCAGCTATTCTGATTACCTGACACCCAGTGTCTACATGATGGCGCATGCCGGTAATGACAAACGTGAGTTGCTGAAATCTGCACCGGCCTTCTTTGATGCTGGCGCCTATGAAACCGTGCAAAAATTCACTACATCCAAAGATGGTACCAAGGTGCCTTACTTTATCGTGCGCCGCAAGGACATGAAGTACGACAGTAATAATCCTACCCTGCTGTATGGCTATGGCGGTTTCCAGATTTCCATGACACCGTCATATTCTGGTGGTCTGGGCAAAAGCTGGCTGGATAAAGGTGGTGTCTATGTAGTGGCAAATATCCGTGGTGGTGGTGAATTTGGCCCGCGCTGGCATCAACTGGCATTGAAGGAAAATCGTCAGCGTGCCTATGATGACTTTGCAGCGGTAGCAGAAGACCTGATCGCCAGCAAAATCACCAGCAACAAACATCTGGGTGCCATGGGTGGCAGCAATGGCGGCCTGCTGGCCGGTGTTGCACTGACCCAGCGTCCGGATCTGTTTAATGCGGTTGTCAGCCAGGTGCCTTTGCTGGACATGCGTCGTTTCAACCAGTTGCTGGCAGGTGCTTCATGGATGGGTGAATATGGCAATCCGGATGTACCGGCGGAATGGGATTACATCTCCAAATATTCGCCTTACCAGAATGTCAAGGCAGGCGTGACTTACCCGAATGTTCTGTTCATCACATCGACCCGTGATGACCGCGTACATCCTGGTCATGCGCGCAAGATGGCTGCCAAAATGATGGATCAGGGTCACAAGAATGTCTGGTATTACGAAAACACCGAAGGCGGTCACGGCGGTGCGGCAAATAATGCACAACGTGCCGACATGAGTGCGATCACCTATACCTTCTTGTGGAATATGCTCAAACGTGACAATGAAGCCAATCAGGTTCACTAATTAACTTCACCAGGCAAGGCAGGGGGCTGTAAAAAAAACAGCACTCTGGAATTGAAAAGGCAGCCAGTTTTCTGGCTGCCTTTTTTTATTTATATGAATCAGGTGATTAATGTTAATCAAATCATGTTAATCAAATCATGTTAATCAAATCATGCGAATCAAATCATGCGAATCAAATCATGCGAATCAGATCATGTGAATCAGATCATTAACGAAACAGCCTCAATCAACTTTATCAGATGGATAGCGTATGGTTTCGCGCAGTAACACACCCATAGGCAAACCCAGGGGGACGCCATTCGGTTGTATCGGTTTGGTAAACCATTTTTCATATAACCTGGTCAGTTCGCCATCCAGCATCATGCGTACCATTTCAGCGTCAATGACTTTCTTGAATGCGGCATCACCCTTGGGCAGCATCATGGCATAGGCTTCAGAAGAAAGCGGATCACCGACGACCACCAGCTTCTCTTGTGTTTTTGACCTGGCCTTGACACCCACCAGTATCGCATCATGCTGGGCAAACGCATCGACCTGTTTATTGAGCAACATGCCAAAAGATTCTGTATGGTCTTTGGCTTCAACCAGCTTCATATTCAGGGAACGGACTTTATCTCTTTCCTGCAAATATTTATCTGTAGAAGTACCTTTGGTAATGACCACTTTTTTATTCTTCAAATCCTGCCAGTTATTGATGCCGGAATCAGCAAACACGATCATGCGGATAGTGGCGAAGAAATGGGGCAATGTGTAATTGACCTTTTCACGGCGCTCGGCATTATTGCTGGTGGAACCACATTCAATATCTGCCTGACCGGAAGTCATTGCCGCCATGCGCGTATCAGAAGTCACGGGAATATAGTTGACCTTCAGTTGCGGCAGCTTCAATTCCTTCTTGACCGCTTCTACAAATTTTGCACAGATATCAATCGAATAACCTATGGGCGCCTTGCTTTCTGACAGATAAGAAAATGGCAACGCCGCTTCACGGAAAGCGATATTGATGGTCTGTGTCTTTTTAATACGGTCCAGCGTATCTGCCGCCATGGAAATCTGACTGAACAAACCAGTCAGGAAAACAATACCTGCTTTAATAATAAAACCAAATTTCATACAACTTCCTTATCTTCAGCCTCAATGCAAAGGCGGCATTATAGAATCTTTCCGTGACGCAACCATGAATTGTCCAAATTTCACATTCTTGCCGCCATCATATTGATGATTTATTGAGCCAGCGCAAGAGTGCTTGCCTTTGCATAACATCAGTTATCCCGGGAAATACCCGGCAGCATTTGATACGCCAGGCGACATTCTCGCCATCCGGAGCTGACGCGCACATTTCATAAACAGGGATATGTTCCAGTGAAAGGGCGATGATTTTTGCGGATGCTGTATCATTTCCCGCTTTGCCGTGCATGCATTGGCGTGGCATATGCAACCATTTCCCTGATTTCGGGTCTGAACCATCTATGAGTTTGTACCAGCTTATTGCTCAGTTTATCCGCCAGCACTGGCGCCATTATCTTGGTGCGGGTGCGATGCTGTTCGCCGTTGCCGTGATGACGGTCCTGATACCGCGCCGTGTTGGCATGATCATTGATGGCATGGTGGCAGGTCGTTTTGACAACACTGGCCTGATGTGGGAATTGTCCTGGCTTATCGGCATGGGCCTGGCCATCTATTTCTTGCGGGTGGGCTGGCGTACCCAGTTGTTTACTGCTTCCTATCAGTTAGGCATGCAATTACGCACCCGGCTTTACCAGAGGCTGAGCGTACAGGGTTCGCGTTTTTTCCAGCAACAAAGAACCGGTGACCTGATGGCCCTGGGCACCAATGATGCCGATGCCATTGAACTGGCGGCAGGTGAAGCCGCACTGGCCGGTTTTGACGGCAGCCTGACCTTTGCCCTGGTGATAGGCATGATGTTACTGGGTGTGGACTGGCGACTGGCGCTGGCGGCCTTGCTGCCCTTCCCTTTCATGGCCTGGGCCTTCAAGCGCATTACCCATCATATCCACGATGCTTCGCGTGATTCGCTGGAACGTTTCAGCAAACTCAATGACCATGTGCAGGAAACCCTGGCCGGTGTGCGTACCCTGCGCGCCCTGGGTCTGGAACAGCGCAGCGCAGCTCAGTTTGCCGAGATGGCCGAACAGGCCGCTGCCGCCAGCCTGTCAGCCCAGCGCTGGGAAGCTGCCTATGAACCGGCAGTCGGCATCAGCCTGACAGCAGCCGGGGCGTTGACCCTGGGTGTGGGTGGCTACCTGGTCTGGCATGGCGAGATGAGCATTGGTGCACTGACCAGTTTTTCCATGTATCTGGGCCAGTTGATCTGGCCCATGTTTGCTGCCGGCTGGGTTTTGTCCCTGCTGGAACGCGGAAAAGCGGCATGGGCCAGACTGGAACCGGTGCTGACACAAGAATTGAGCGTCAATGATGAAGGTGCCATCACCACGCCACCGGCAGGCGATCTGCGTGTAGAACATGTCAGTTTTGCCTATCCGGGTCAATCCAGCCCAGCCTTGCAAGACATCAGCCTGACGATTGCACCCGGCCAGACAGTGGGCATAGTCGGCCCCACGGGTTCAGGCAAATCCAGCATCATCCGTTTATTGCTGCGCCAGGTAGAAGCAGAACAGGGCCACGTCACCTGGGGCGGGCATGCGTTGGCGGAGTACCGCCTGCAAGCCTTGCGCCAGTCCATCAACTGGGTAGCTCAGGAGCCCTTTTTGTTCTCGGCATCGATTGCCGACAATATAGGTCTCAGCAACCCTGCTGCCAGCCGTGCAGACATCATGCAGGCCGCCAGACTGGCATCGGTCGACGACGATATACAACGCTTCCCGCATGGCTATGACACGCTGGTGGGCGAGCGCGGCGTCACCCTGTCAGGTGGTCAAAGACAGCGTGTTGCCATCGCCCGTGCCCTGCTGACAGCCAGCCCGCTGTTGTTGCTGGACGATGCCCTGTCAGCGGTGGATACACAGACTGAAACCCATATCCTGCAACACCTGGCAGAACTAAGGAAAGAACATCCCGAACGCAGTGCCGTCATCGTCAGCCATCGCCTGAGTGCGGTGCTGGAAGCCAGTCACATCCTGGTTTTACGTGAAGGAAAAATCGTCGAACAAGGCAATCACCAGTCCTTGCTGGATCTGGATGGCTGGTATGCAACGCAATGGCGTTATCAACAACTGGAAGCAAGCCTGGATGCAGCCTGATACCAACAAGAAAACAAGCGCCCTGTCAGAAAAGAAGCAAGCCGTGCGCCTGCTGCTGCAGGCCGCCAGCACTGAAAAACGCCATGTCTGGCTGGGCATCTTCTTTTTGTTCGTGGCCGCTGGTCTGGAAGCCGTTGGCCCCTTGCTGGGCAAGGCATTCATAGATCGTTATCTGTTGCCACATAAAATGGATATGGGCATGGTCACCGCCCTGCTGGCTGCCTATGTGCTGACCGGCTGGGGTGCGACCTGGCTGCGTTATCTGCAACTGACACGGCTGGCCGGTGTTGCCATGCGCTCGGTACGTCGTCTGCGTGAACAGGTGTATGAACATGTACTGCGCTTGCCCATGGCATTTTTTGACAAGGCGATTACTGGGCAACTGGTCAGCCGCGTAACGAACGACACCGAATCAGTCAAGAGCCTGTATGTGCAGGTACTGTTCGTGATGCTTGACAGTTCCATCGTCGTCATCGGCGCACTGACCGCCATGGCGTTTCTGGAATGGCGTCTGATGCTGATCGTCATCATGCTGATACCGGCAGTCATCATCATCGTCTGGTTTTATCAGCGCTGGAGTGCGCCAGCCGTCAGCCGTGCACGCCAGTTGCGCAGTGAAATCAATGCCCAGGTTGCAGAAAGCATCAATGGCATGAGTACGCTGCAAGCCAGCAATGCCGAACGTCGCTTTGGTGAGCGCTTTGCAACCACCAACCAATTACACTATGCAGCAAGGCTGGATGAATTGCGTGCCAATGCCTGGCTCTTGCGCCCGGCGCTGGATCTGATGAATTCTATCTTGCTGGTGGTGGTGATTTTCAGTTTCAGTCAGCGCAGTTTTTCTGGCGTTGAGATCGGCATACTGTATGCGTTTGTCAGCTATATCGCACGGGTGGTGGAACCGCTGATACAGATCACCCTGCAATTCGGCCAGATACAGCAGGCCGTCGTTTCGGCAGCGCGGGTCAATACCCTGTTGAATGAACATCAGGCACCAGTCGCCAGCAGCGACGCCCGCATTGTCGACGGCAATCTGAAGCTGGAACAGGTCAGCTTTGGTTACGACCCGACTCGCCCGGTCCTGCATGATTTCAGTCTTGAGATACCGGCTGGCAGTTTTTACGGCATCGTTGGTCATACCGGTAGCGGCAAATCCACACTGCTGAGCCTCTTGCTGCGTTTTTACACGGCACAGTCTGGCCACATCAGTATAGACGGACAGCCATTGGCCAGTATCAGCGATGCACATTTCCGTGACAGGGTCGGACTGGTGCCGCAAGAACCCTTTTTGCTGGCTGCGAATGCACGCGAAAACATTTCCATGGGCCGCGACATCAGCGAAGCCGATATCATCGCTGCCGCCAAAGCCGCCCATGTGCATGACTTTATTCTGCAACTGGAAAACGGCTATGACACCCCGCTGGGTGAAGGCGGCGCTCGCCTGTCCACGGGGCAAAAACAATTGCTGGCCATCGCGCGTGCCCTGGCTGGCAAGCCACGCGTGCTGTTCCTGGATGAAGCCACGTCACATATCGATAGCGAAACTGAGCAGGTAGTACAGACTGCACTGACAGAGTTGCGCGGCAAGGTCAGCATCGTGGCCATCGCCCATCGCCTGTCCACCATCCGTGATGCTGACCGCATCATCGTGCTGAACCACGGCAAGCTGGCAGAACAAGGCAATCACCAAGAATTAATGCAAGTGGAACAAGGCATCTATCAACGCCTGTACCTGTTGCAAACCCTGGAAGAATAAGGAAAGCCATGAAGAAGTGGATCACGATTACCATCAGTGCTGGCGTCACTGTCCTGCTGTCAACCATAGCCTATGTGTATCTGGTAGTGGCGCCCGGCTTGCCGACACTGGAAGCCGTTACCGATTACCAGCCCAAAATTCCACTGCGCATCTATACCGCAGACAATGCACTAATCGGTGAATTTGGTGAAGAACACCGGGATTTTGTACCCATCAAGCAAATTCCTGCCGTCATGAAGAATGCCATCCTGTCGATTGAAGACGAGCGTTTTTATGAACATGGCGGCATCTCTTTCCGCAGCGCAGCCCGTGCCGTCGTAGCTGACCTGCGTGGTGGTTTTCATCAGGGTGGATCGACCATCACCATGCAGGTGGCACGCAATTTTTTCCTGAGCAATGAAAAGTCGTTGCCACGTAAGCTGAAAGAAATCCTGCTGACTTATCGTATTGAAGATGCACTCTCCAAGGATCAGATCCTGGAACTGTATATGAACCAGATTTTCCTGGGCCAGCGCAGTCACGGTTTTTCCAGTGCCGCGAAAACCTACTTTGGAAAATCGCTGGATCAGTTGACGCTGGCAGAAGCCGCCATGCTGGCCGGTGTGCCGCAAAATCCGGTCAGACATAATCCTGCCGTCAATTTTGAAAAGACCAAGCAAAGACAGTTGCTGGTCCTGCAAAACATGGTCAGAAACGGCTTTATCACGCAAGCGCAAATGGAAGCTGCGGCAAAGGAAGAAATCAAGGTCGTCAAAGGCCAGCAATTCGATGCCCATGCCGACTACGTTGCCGAGATGGTACGCCAGAGTATCTTTGCGCAATACAAGGAAGATACCTACACCAAGGGTATCAAGGTCTACACCACCATCAACAAGGCTGAGCAGGACGCCGCTTATGAAGCAGTACGCCGCAATATCATTGCCTATGACCAGCGTCATGGCTATGACGGCCCTGAAGCTCATATAGAATTGCCTGCGGATGAGGATGAACGCGATGATGCAATAGACCAGATCTTGCGCAAGCATCCTGACAACGACAAATTACTGGCTGCGGTAGTGACCCAGGTATCCGGCAAAATCGTCAAGGCAGAGCTGCAATCTGGCGACAGTATAGAAATTACAGGAGAGGGTTTGCGCTTTGCCGCAGCAGCACTGAGCGACAAGGCCAAGGCAGGTATCAAGATACGCGCTGGCTCAGTGATACGCGTGATACAGGATAGCAAGAAGCGCTGGGCGATCACGCAGATACCTGAGGTCGAAGGTTCCTATGTCGCGCTGAATGCAGACGACGGTTCCTTCCGCGCGATGGTGGGTGGTTTCGATTTCAACCGCAAGAAATTCAATCATGTGACCAGTGCCTGGCGCCAGCCAGGTTCCAGCATCAAGCCCTTCATTTATTCTGCTGCGCTGGAAAAAGGTTTTTACCCTGGCACCCTGATCAATGACGTGCAACTCTCGGAAACATCCGACAGCAGTCTGCGCTGGGACCCGCGTAATGATGATGGCAAATATGATGGCCCCATCAGCATGCGTAGTGCCCTGGCCCAGTCCAAGAACGTAGTATCCGTCAGGATATTGAAATCCATAGGCGTGGATACTGCCAGAAACTGGTTGCCCCGCTTTGGCTTTGACAAGGACAAGCACCAGGCCAATCTGACCATGGCACTGGGTACAGGCTCGGTGACACCTCTGCAACTGGCTTCGGCCTATGCGGTATTTGCCAACGGCGGTTACTCGGTCAATCCCTGGCTGATCAGCAAGGTGGTCGATGGCAAGGGCAAAGTCTTGTTTGAAAACAAACCACCCGCCATCGCCCAGGAAGAAGCACGGGTCATTGATGCCCGCAATGCCTACATCACCGACAACATGCTGCGGGAAGTGGTACTCAGCGGTACGGGTGCCAGCGCTTCTGTCAAACTCGGCAGGCGTGATCTGGCAGGTAAAACAGGTACCACCAGTGATGCCGTCGATGGCTGGTTTGCCGGTTATGCAGGGAATATCGTGGCAGTCGCCTGGATGGGATATGACGATCCCAAATCTCTGGGTGGCCGTGAATTTGGTTCCACCCTGGCCCTGCCTATCTGGATAGATACCATGCGGGTAGCGCTGGCCGGCAAACCCGAAGGGCAACGTGCCGTGCCTGAAGGCATCAGCAATACCGAAGGTGACTGGATGTTCAATGAATTCCTGAACGGATCCAGCGTGCGGACACTGGACATAACAGAAAGCCAACCACCTGCGACACCAGCGCAGGCAACTCAGGCACCAGCGCAATAGAAAAAAGCCCGCAGATTATATTCTGCGGGCAAAGATCCCGACCTTTGGAGGAAAAACTTTCAGGATTGCCGCATGGTAGCGCTGGAAGATGACATTGTTATGACAAAGGACCAGGGCCATACCTGGCCGTCCATTGCCCACAAAAAAAAGCCCGTACGGGAGCATACGGGCTGAAATCCTGATCTGATGAAGGGTTCAGGATAGGGGTAGAACTGTTACAGGTTCAATACAGATTCATCGCTAATTCAAAACAAATCAAGACAAGTTCAAAACCGGTTTAAGGCGAATCCACGAACAGAGCGCAAAGCACCCTCTTATTCCGGGTCTTGAACTACAAGGACATTTTGTAGACTCTTCTACATCCCTTTACAGAATGTCAGGTCTCAGGATGACTACTTCTTACCGTACACAAAGGACGCTGCCGCGTGAGCCACAATTCATGCATGGCACCCCTGGTACCATCTACATTTTGCAAAACGACGGCCTGCGCAAAGGCCTGTACAAAATTGGTGCTACCCGTCGCTCCGGTGTTTCCAAGGCCATGGAACTGAATCGCGACCTGCAGCAATTGATACCCGGTTCCTATGAATGCGTTTTCGAACTGCATACCAAAGACTGCGGACACGCACTCGATGAAATCCTGAAGCAATTCCAGCATCATCGCTGTGGCAAACGGGGCCAGGACTTCTATGATCTGGACCTGGATGCAGCAGCAGAAAAAATTGCCAACACCATTGCCCTGATCAATCGCCAGGGCCTGATCCGTCAACAGCAAACCCTGAGCATGATGCGCCATCTGGAACCGGATGAACCCAGCAGCGTCAGCAATGCCGAGGCATTCAGCCCACCACCTGCCAGCCTGTTCAGAAAAGCCTATGAATGGGTAGCCGGATAAGATAAAACCGGGATTGCTGATTTCCCGGTTTCATACACAATCAGATCACAGCCTTAGACCACAGCTTTCAACAGGCAAGGTTCGTGCTGCACTTGCACTGTCTTGCGCAAGGCATCAAAGCCGTGGGCAAGATCAGCCAGCAAATCATCCACGTCTTCCAGACCCACATGCAGGCGCAGCATCGGTGCAGTCCATTTATCTGCATTCACCGTACGGTAAGCCGCCGGGCTGGTAGGCAACATCAGGCTCTCGAAACCACCCCAGCTAAAACCTATGCCAAACAGGCGGGTTTTGTCGATCAGTGCCGCCACCTGCTGTTCACTGATATCGGCATGAAACACTGCCCCCATCAGGCCGCATGCATAATCAGGCTTGAAATCACGTTTCCATAAATCATGACCGGCACAGCCGGGCAACGGCGGGTACAGCACTTCAGCCACTTCCGGTTGTTGCTGCAACCATAGTGCGACCACTTTGGCACTTTCACGATGTACAGCCAGGCGTGCCGCCATGGTGCGCAAACCGCGCAGGGCCAGTGCTGCATCATCCGCCCCGATAGACATGCCAAGCTGGCGGTAAGTACTGCGTATGCGGTCATGCAGGGCTGCCGTGGTCAGGATGGCACCCATCAGCGCATCTGAATGACCGACGATGTATTTGGTGGCCGCATGGATAGACACATCAATCCCCAGCTCGAAAGAATTCCAGCCTATCGGCGTTGCCCAGGTGCTGTCAGACACCACCACGGCCCCACGTGCATGGGCCTGGGCAGCAATCGCCGGAATATCCTGGACTTCAAACGTCAGCGAGCCGGGTGACTCAACAAACACGACCCTGGTATTTGGCTGTATCAGCGCGGTGATGTCACGACCTATCAGGGGGTCGTAGTAGGTCGTACTGATATTCATGCGCTGTAGCAGGCCATCACAGAAATCACGTGTCGGGTCATACACGGTATCGACCATCAGCAGATGGTCGCCCGGCTGCAGCAAGGCCAGCAGCGTGGTCGTGACAGCCGACAGGCCAGAAGAGGTCAACATGCAGGCAGCTGCGCCTTCGGCAGCACACAGTGCCTGTTCCAGCGCCTGCGTGGTCTCATTGCCGTGACGGCCGTAGGCACGCCGGGTACCGCAGGCATTTTTCAAAGCTGCAACATCGGGAAACAGTATGGTCGATGCCCTTACCAAAGCCGGATTCACCGGACCATGATGCGCCTTGCCTTTGCGTCCGGCATGGGTAAGACGGGTCGCGGTTTGCAATTCTGACTCTACGATATTCATATATGTTCCATTTACTGATGTTTGATTCCTACGCGGCTTGATTGCACATGCAACAACAAGGCAAACCGGCTGACTGCCCGGGCTTGCAGATCTGTCTTTTAAACAAGGGGGAAGCGTAAAAGACCGATCTACATGCACTGGCTACATCCTAGCAAGCGCAGGTAGAAATTTTTTACCAAACATTCAGGCAATTCATGTTATTTTTAGGAATATTTTCTAATATTTACGGCATATGGATAAAATAGATCTAGAAATTTTGAATATTTTGCAAAAAGATGCATCTATTGCACTGGCCGACCTGGCACAGGCCGTGCACCTGTCAGTCACCCCATGCTGGCGGCGTGTGCAAAAATTGCAGGAAGACGGTGTCATAAGGCAACAGGTGACCCTGTGCGATCCGGTCAAGCTGAACCTGGGCCTGACGGTGATGGTGGCCTTAAAGGCTGCCCAGCATAATGAAAAATGGATGCAGCGTTTTATTGCAGGGGCCGGTGCCATTTCCGAGATCGTTGAAATCTTCCGCATGAGCGGAGAGATCGACTATTTACTGAAAGTGCACGTGCCTGACATGGCAGGCTTTGATCTGGTCTATAAAAAACTGGTGAAGGTGGCGGACTTGCAGGATGTCAGCTCCAGCTTCGTCATGGAAGTCATCAAGAATACGACAGCACTACCGCTTAATTATGCCGTACTGAAAACCGCCCGTTCCTGAACAACCTAGCCTCGGAAGCGGTAATGTTCTTGTGTGAACAAATCAATGCCGCATTGCAGGTTTTCTATCCAGGCAAGAAAAGCTTCGATTGCTTCCCGCCCCTTGAAATACCTGCCATGTTGCGGCACCAGCAAGCTGATGTCCATTTGTCTGACCATATTGGCCCACAGCCGGCACACTTTGTTGGACACCATGTAGCGCTTATGAAAACCGGCCATGGTATGCACATGTTCCAGAAATTGTGCTTTGGTGGTGATCGGCGCTTCGATGTCGTGCGCATCCACCATGGAAGCACCGACGTCGCCGGAAAACAGGATTTTTGACTTGCTGTCGTAGAACTGGAAATTGCCTTCTGCATGCAAAAAATGGGCAGGCACGGCATGGATAATCGTGTCGCGCAGGCGCACCGGCATACCTTCATCCGGGATACCGACAATACGTCCTTCAGCCCGGTTCAGGTTGCAGAAATGCGGCACAAAGCGTGACCACAGTTTCGATACATACAGATCGCAATCGGTGCCCATCAGCCACTTGTCGAGTGCGCCAATGATGTCCGGATCCTGATGCGAGGCAAACAGGTATTTGAGATTTTTCTTTGGCACATACTTGTGTATGGCCAGCAACAGCGCGTTATACGTCAGGTTGCCGGAAGGGTCTATCAACGCACCCTCCCCTTCGGATACGACAAGGAATTGATTGGCCTGGACAGCATGATCAGCCGTGTCATCCAGCAGATCATTAAACATCACGCAGATGTGTTTGCCGTCATTAAAAAGTTCTATCGCCAATTGTTCCCCGCAAATACCATAGTTTAAGCGACTATTGTAGTAAGACTGGCTATCGGCCTATTGCGCTGGATCAAGATCAACGCAGACCGCCGCAAAAACTGCGCGGCCAGGTCAGATGAAATCTTGTCATGTGTCCAGCCAGCCACGGTGCAAGCCTGGCAAAACAATTACACTCTGATCAGCCGCATGGTATTTCTGTGCATTCATTTTTCAGCGCATTCATTTTCTCGCTATCTCACACAATACGCATGATAGAACGCATACTTTCCATCATTCTTCCTGTCTTCATCGTCATCGGCCTGGGCTATCTGTATGCACGGCGCAAGGGTGCGGCAGCAGCGACCGATATGGTGTCGGTCAACCGCATCAGTATGGATGTGTTGTGCCCTCTGCTGATTTTTACCGCACTGGCCGGCAAGGATTTTGATGTGGGCCACAATCTGTGGCTGATCATTGCCGGTACCCTGATCGCTCTTGGTTCAGGCTTGCTGGCCTGGCCGGTGGCGCGCCTGCTGGGTTACGACGTACGCAGTTTTGTGCCACCGATGATGTACAACAATTGCGGCAATATGGGCTTGCCGCTGGCGGCACTGGCCTTTGGTACCAGTGGCCTGTCTGCCGCCGTTGCCCTGTTCATGGCGTGCAATCTGGTGTATTTCAGTGCAGGCATACGTATCATCCAGCATGGCCACCCCGATCATCAGGCCAAGCCCTGGCGTTTCCTGCTCAGCCCCATGATGCTGGCAATGGCTGCCGGTATGGTGTTTGCGATTCTACATATTCCCATTCAGGCCACTCTGTTCCTGGCGCTGAAAATGACGGGCGATGCCTGCATTCCCATCATGTTGTTTGCGCTGGGTGTACGCATGCTGGATATCAATTTCGCCAGCTGGCGTATCGGCATGGCCGGAGCTATTGTGTGTCCGCTGGCAGGCTTGCTGATAGCGGGGTTACTGGAATTAATTTTGCCGCTGACGGCAATCCAGCGTGGCCAGATGTATCTGTTTGCTTCCTTGCCACCGGCGGTATTCTGTTTCATGGTGGCCGAACAATACAACCAGGAACCGGACAAGGTTGCCTCTATTGTCCTGCTTGGCAACGCGGCGGCCCTGCTGTTTGTACCCCTGGGTTTATGGCTGGGCCTGCGTTAATTTCCAGCTCATAAAAAATCCCCGGAAGATGATGTCTTCCGGGGATTTTTTATCAGCGACAATTTTGTGATCTCTTTTTCGACCATCCTGCATCAACCCTGAATCAATCCTAAAGCAGCCTTTGCCAGATCGCTGTAGTTGACGCCGCCTGATTCAAAGAATAAAAATGCAGCCCCGGTGCACCACCTGCCAGCAGGCGTTCACACATGGCAGTCACCACGTCCAGACCAAAGGCTTTGATGGAGGCCGTGTCATCGCCATAGCTGGCCAGTTTCAGACGTATCCAGCGCGGGACTTCTGCACCGCACATTTCAGAAAAACGCTGCAACTGTGTGCTGTTGGTGATGGGCATGATACCAGCCACGATCGGTGCTGAGACACCAGCCTTGCGGGTCTCATCCACAAAACGGAAATAGGCATCGGCATTATAAAAATACTGGGTGATTGCGGCATTCGCACCGGCGTTCATCTTGCGCACAAAGCTGTTCAGATCATCTTGCGGTGAACGCGCCTGCGGATGCATTTCGGGATACGCAGCCACTTCAATATGGAACCAGTCGCCAGTCTCGGCACGAATAAATTCGACCAGCTCATTGGCATAACGAAATTCACCGCCCATGCCATAACCGCTAGGCAAATCGCCACGCAAGGCGACCAGGCGGCGAATGTCATTGGCCTTGAATTCATCAAGGATGGCGCGTATCGATTCGCGGGTGCCGCCTACGCAAGACAGATGCGGTGCGGCATCATGGCCTTCACGACGGATTTCAGTCACGGTATCAAGCGTGCCTTGTTGCGTGGTACCACCGGCACCGAACGTGACGGAAAAATATTTGGGTTTAAGCTCGGCCAGTTTGGCCCGTGTTGCACGCAGCTTTTCCGTGCCTTCCGCCGTCTTGGGTGGAAAAAATTCTATGCTGAAATTAGGCGTCTTCATTTTTTTGTTGCAACAATAAGGTCGAGAGTGTCCAGGAAATCACGCTGTACAACAGGGCACCACCCACTGCAGCCCAAAAGCCGGTGACATGGAAACCATCTATCACATTTGCCACACCCCAGAACATCAGGCCGTTGATGACAAAAATAAACAGACCCAGGCTCAATACCGTGGCCGGCAGGGTGAGTATCAGTACCACCGGACGGATAATGGTGTTCACCAGACCAAGTACCACGGCCACTACCAATGCAGTTACAAAGTTGTCGATCTGCACCGACGACATCAGATAAGGGATCGCCAGCAAAGCCAGCGCATTGACCAACCAGGTTGCCAGTAAACGCATACATGCTCCTGTATGTAGATGGATGAAGCTGCAGCCACAGGATACAGCTTCATTGCACTTATCCGGACTTGCCTTTGGCAAACCCGGATAGGTTCTCAAGATGATTAATAACGGTAGTGATCTGGCTTGTAAGGGCCATTTTGATTCACGCCGATATAGGCTGCCTGTTCATCTGTCAGCACGCTCAGTTGTGCATTGAGTTTTTTCAATTGCAGACGGGCGACTTTTTCATCCAGATGTTTAGGCAAGGTGTAAACGCCTACTGGATATTTCGCTGTATTGGCAAACAATTCGATTTGCGCAATGGTCTGGTTGGCGAAAGAAGAACTCATGACATACGATGGGTGACCTGTACCGCAACCCAGGTTCACCAGACGACCTTCTGCCAGCAGGATGATGCGCTTGCCGTCAGGGAAAATCACGTGGTCAACCTGTGGCTTGATGTTTTCCCAGGTGTATTGCTTCAATGCAGCGACGTCGATTTCATTATCGAAGTGACCGATGTTGCAAACGATGGCCTGGTCTTTCATCTTCAGCATGTGTGCATGGCTGATGACGTGGTAGTTACCTGTTGTCGTCACGAAAATGTCGCCATGTTCAGCAGCATATTCCATGGTCACGACGCGGTAGCCTTCCATCGCTGCCTGCAATGCGCAGATAGGATCGATTTCAGTTACCCATACCTGTGCAGACAGTGCACGCATGGCTTGCGCAGAGCCCTTGCCTACATCACCGTAACCGGCGATAACGGCAACCTTGCCGGCGATCATGACATCGGTTGCACGCTTGATACCATCCACCAAAGATTCACGGCAGCCATACAGGTTGTCGAACTTGGATTTGGTGACGGAATCATTGACGTTGATAGCAGGGAAAGCCAGTTTGCCATCTTTGTGCATCTGGTACAGGCGATGTACGCCTGTCGTTGTTTCTTCTGTCACGCCCTTGATTTCTGCCAGGCGTTTGGAGTACCAGGTAGCATCGATAGCCAGGTGTTTCTTGATCGCATTGAACAGGCAGATTTCTTCTTCTGAACCTGGGCTGGCCAATACAGAAATATCTGTTTCTGCACGTGTACCCAGATGCAGCAACAAGGTCGCATCGCCGCCATCGTCAAGAATCATGTTGGAATAGCCGCCGTCTTTCCATTCGAAAATACGGTGGGTGAAATCCCAGTATTCATCCAGGTTTTCGCCTTTAAAAGCGAACACAGGTGTGCCACCGGCAGCAATGGCTGCGGCTGCATGATCCTGTGTGGAGTAAATATTGCAAGATGCCCAGCGTACTTCTGCGCCCAGTGCCAGCAATGTTTCGATCAGCACGGCTGTCTGGATAGTCATGTGCAGGGAGCCGGTGATACGTGCACCCTTCAGTGGCTGGGTAGCAGCGAATTCTTCACGGATCGCCATCAGGCCTGGCATTTCTGTTTCGGCAATGCGGATTTCCTTGCGACCCCAGTCAGCCAGACTCAGGTCAGCAACGAAAAAATCTTGGGAAGCGGTATTGGATGTGTTTGCTACGACGGCGTTCATCACGCCCTCCTTTCTGATGAAAAAAGTAACGTGAGCGCGGTTATGGATATCCCAAGCCTGGCAAAAACTCGTAGTTTTCGTCGCAACGCTCCTTGGAAGAATTCAAGTATAGCGCAGCTCAGGCATTTTTGCTGATTTCTTGCGTTGTCTGGAAAATAGGAAAACACGCTGTTTTCCACTGGCTCCCTCAGCGCAGCAAGTTTTTCTCAAAGCAGACTGCTGCGGAATTGCCTGCATATTTGCCAAAATTGGGAATACGGCAATAGCCGTGTTTTTCATAAAAGGCAACGGCCCGCTGGTTGACCAGGCGTGTTTCCAAGCGTAAATGACGATAGCCATATTGCCTGGCAGCAGTTTCCAGATGGGCGAGTACCGCTGAACCCAGACCCAGCGTGTTTGTCCGCGCATACATGCGTTTGACTTCGGCCACGCCTTCTTCCATCGGACGAATAGCACCGCAAGCCAGCGCCACGCCACTGGCATCGCGTGCCAGCACAAACAAGGCACCCGGCACACGTACATCCTGTACATCAAAGGAAGCACGGCCACTGCTACCGGTGATCACAGCCAGGCTGGCAGATAATTCTTCCAGCAAGACCTCGGCCTCGGGCAAGGCCGGGTCAACGGCTTCTATATGCAACAGACTCATGCTGACAAACGCTCATCACAAATTTTGAATAGGTATTGCCTAATGACCATCAAAATTACAAACCGTGTACAAAGGCAAACCACTGTCACGGATAATTTTTGAACCACCCAGTTCGGGCAGATCAACGATGACTGCGCCCTCCACCACGGTCGCACCCAGGCGCTCCAGCAATTTCTTGCCGGCCATCATGGTACCGCCTGTGGCGATCAGGTCATCAATCAGGACTACGCGGTCGCCTTTTTTGCAGGCATCGGCATGCAATTCCACCGTTGCGCTGCCATATTCCAGCTCATATTGCTCAGAAACGGTATGAAAAGGCAGCTTGCCCTTCTTGCGGATAGGCACAAAACCCAGGTTCAGTTCATAGGCCAGCACAGAACCGATGATGAAACCGCGCGCATCCAGGCCAGCCACGACGTCAAGCTTTTCATCCATGTAGCGATGCACAAACATATCAATCAGTACACGGAATACCTTAGGATTCTGCAACAAGGGGGTAATGTCGCGGAACATCACGCCTTCCTGTGGCCAGTTTTCCACCGTACGGATATGTTCTTTAATGTACTCTGATGGATTAAACATCAAGCATGTCCTTCAAATTGAAAAATAACCCGCTATTTTAACAGCCGCTGCTCTGCTCTAGCGACTGCTTCGGAAGTTCCTCTGACCACGACCACGTCGCCATTCTGCAAAACGATATCATTTTGTTGATCCAGTCTGGCTTTGCCGCGCCGTATGGCATGGATATCCACCTCCAGCTCACCCAGCTTCAAGTCTGCCAGATTCTGCCCCAGCGCCTTGGCACGTTCGGTCAACAATACCGTATGCAGACGTATCTGCATGTTTTCCGGGCTGTCCGCTGCATCGCTGGCACCATGGAAGAAACCACGCAGGGATTCATAACGCGCCTCACGGGCGGCCTGCACCCTGTGCACCACGCGGCGCAATGGTACGCCCAGCATGACCAGCGCATGGGAAGCCAGCATCAGGCTGCCTTCCATCAATTCCGGCACGACTTCGGTGGCACCGGCAGACCTGAGTTTTTCCAGATCGACATCATCGTGGCTACGCACAATGACGGGCAGGCTGGGATTCATTTCATTCACAAAATGCAAGATCTTCAGCGCTGATGCCGTGCTGGTATACGTCACCACCAATGCCGCAGCCCGGTTGATACCGGCGGCCAGCAGGCTTTCTCGTCTGGCCGCATCACCATAGGACACATTGACACCCGCAGCCTGCGCTTCGCGCACCCGGTCCGGGTCCAGATCAAGTGCATGATAATCAATATTTTCCTCTGCCAGAATACGCGCCAGGCTCTGGCCGCTACGACCAAAGCCGGCAATGATCACGTGTTTTTTGGTAGTCATGGTGCGGGCAGCAATCTGGGTCAGGGCCAGGGATTGCATCATCCATTCATTGGCCGAGAATTTCATGACGATGACATCCGACTTGGCCAGAATGAATGGGGATATCAGCATGGAAATCACCATCGATGCCAGTATCAACTGCACCAGCAAGGGATCCACCAGTTGCAGGCCCCCGGCCTGATTCAGCAAGACAAAGCCGAATTCACCGGCCTGCGCCAGACCCAGGCCCGTGCGCAGGGCCACGCTAGTTGAATTGCCAAATACCCTGGCCAATGCAGCGATGAGTATCAGCTTTAACAATACCGGGCCAGACAATAACAACATGACCAGCCAGAAATGTTCAATCACCAGGCGCACATTCAACAACATACCGACGGTGATGAAAAACAGCCCCAGCAAGACATCGCGGAAGGGTTTGATATCTTCTTCCACCTGATGCCGGTATTCGGTCTCGGAAATCAGCATACCCGCCACGAACGCACCCAGCGCCATGGAGAGGCCAGCCTTTTCGGTCAGCCAGGCAGCACCCAGGGTAATCAGCAAAAGATTCAGCATGAACAACTCTTGCGAGCGCCGCTTGACCACGATGCTGAACCAGGTACGCATGATTTTTTGCCCGACCACCAGCAGCAACACCAGTACCACAACAGCCTTACCGCTGGCCAGCGCCAGGGTTTTTACCAGGTCAGGTGACTTCGATGCCAGCGCCGGTACCAGGATCAACAAGGGCACCACGGCCAGATCCTGGAATAACAGCACGCTGATGATTTGCCGCCCGTGCAGGCTTTCCAGCTCCAGCCGTTCTGTGAGCATTTTGGACACAATCGCGGTGGAAGACATGGCCAGCGCACCACCCAGCGCAAATGAGGCTTCCCAACTGATTCTGAACATGGGGGGCAGCAAGCGACTGGCCAGCCAGCCAAACAACATGCTTGTCAATATGGTCACCAGCACCTGCGCCATGCCCAGACCAAATACTGCCTTGCGCATGGCCATGAGTTTGGACAGGGAAAATTCCAACCCTATCGAAAACATCAGAAACACCACGCCGAATTCGGCCAGCTCATGGGTGACAGCACTTTCTTCTGCCACACCCAGGCCATATGGGCCAATTAAAATACCAACTACCAGATAACCCAGCATGGGCGGCAGTTGCAACATGCGGAAGCCGACCACGCCCATCACAGCGGCTGCCAGCAATAATAATGTAGTGTCTAGACCTGTCATGTCTCCTATTATTGCCGATTTATCGCGTTTGAAACCTGCCTTAGGGCAAACAATATTCACTACGTTACAACTGGCAGAGTTCTTGCTTTGCGGATTTCGTTTATACTTCGGGCATGAATGAATTCAATGCCCTATCTTCTCGCGACCATGTTGCACCTGTGCGCACGGCTGAAGCCGCACAGCGCGCCCTGAAACTGGCTTGCGAAACCCTGCAAATCGAAGCCGATGCCCTGCTTGCATTGCAAAAGCGCCTGGGTAACGGTGATGCAGCCGGCTTCACCGAAGCCGTGTATATGTTGTTAGCCTGCCACGGTCGTGTGGTCGTCTCGGGCATAGGCAAGTCTGGTCATATCGCCCGCAAGATCGCAGCGACTTTCGCCTCTACCGGCACGCCGTCCTTTTTCGTTCATCCAGCAGAAGCTGCGCATGGTGATCTTGGCATGGTGACACCGCAAGATGTATTTATTGCCATTTCTTATTCTGGTGAAGCATCTGAACTGATGTCCATCCTGCCCATCATCAAGCGCCTGGGTGTCAAACTGATTGCCATGACCGGCAACCCGGAATCCAGTCTGGGCAAGCTGGCCGATGTACACCTGAACCTGCATGTGGCGAAAGAAGCCTGCCCGCTGAACCTGGCACCGACTGCCAGCACCACCGTCACACTGGCGCTGGGTGATGCGCTGGCAGTCGCCGTACTGGATGCACGCGGTTTTCGCGAAGAAGACTTTGCCCGCTCCCACCCTGGCGGTTCACTGGGTCGCCGCCTGCTGACCCACGTCCGCGATGTCATGCGCACCGGCGATGATATCCCGCAAGTGACACCAGATACCGGCCTGAAAACCGCATTGCTGGAGATCACCAAAAAAGGCATGGCGATGACCGCCGTAGTGGATAAGGACCAGCATATCGTCGGCATCTTCACCGACGGTGACTTGCGCCGCCTGATGGATGGCACACGCGACTTTACCCAGTTACAGATTGCCGAAGTCATGCATGACAAGCCACGCCGCATACGACCAGAACAACTGGCGGTAGAAGCGGTAGAAATTATGGAAACCTATCGCATCAACCAGTTGCTGGTAGCCGATGACCAGGGAAAACTGGTCGGTGCCCTGCATATTCATGACCTGACACGGGCCAAGGTAATCTGATGGACAAGGCAAACCAAGTTGCAGCCCATACTGCCGCCACGATCAAACTCATGATATTTGACGTCGACGGCATACTCACTGACGGCAGCCTGCATTTCGGCCCGGACGGTGAAATGATGAAAACCTTTAATGTGCTGGACGGCCAGGGCATCAAACTGTTGCAGCAGGCTGGCATTGCGACGGCCATCATCAGTGCCAGACAATCCGCGATTGTCAGCAAGCGCGCCAGCGACCTCGGTATCACCCATGTGCGCCAGGGCATACACGACAAGAAATCGGCCTTCCTGCAATTGCTTGCTGAACTGAACCTGTCTGCCGATGTCTGCGGCTTTATCGGTGATGACATCATCGACTTGCCGATACTGACACGTTGCGGTTTTTCTGCCAGCGTACCGAATGCCCATGCAGAAGTCAGGCAAAGAGTGCACTACGTCACCACGGCCAGTGGTGGCAAAGGTGCGGCACGGGAAGTCTGCGACTTCATCCTGCACGCCCAGGGCAAATATGAACAGGCCATCGAGGCTTACCTGTCATGAAACATCATATGACCATAGACCGTTTTCGCATCTGGCTGGCAGTCATACTGCTGGGCGTGATGACCCTTGGTACCATCTGGGTGATGGAAGTCATACGCCGGAATGCGAATGATGAACAGAACCGTTCATCTGCCCGTTCGGCGCCGGATTACTATGTAGAAAAATTCAATTTCATCCGGCTGTCGAATAATGGCAAGGCAAATTACCACATCACCGGTGAACGCCTGATCCATCTGCCGCGCAATGACAATATAGAAATTCAACGCCCGCAAATCAACAGCTTTGATGTTGATCGCCCGCCTTTGCATCTGCTGGCTGATCTGGCCGTGGTGTCGCAAAAATCCACGATGACTACGCCCAAGCGTGAACATGATGAAGTCCGTCTGTATGACAACGTCAGCATGGAAAGACCCGAAGGCCTGAGCTCACAGTTCATGCGCCTGGAAACCAATTATTTGTTGCTGTTACCCGACGAAGATATTGTCAAAACCGACAAGCCTATCACCGTCAAAACAGGAAAAGTGGACACCACCGCCGTAGGTATGGTGGCCAACAATTCCACCCAGCACCTGGCCCTGCTGAGCAAGGTACGTATTCACCTGAAGAAACGTGAACGCGAACCGGCTCCCTCCACACCATCCAAATAGAGAAAGCGATATTTGCCAATGAAAAATATGAAATTGACACGTTCCCTTGGCCAATGCCTGGGGCTGGCCTGTTTTGCTTTTATCTACACCCCGGTCAGCGCAGAAAAAGCCGACAGTTTCAAGGAAACCACGATAGAAGCCGGTTATTCTGAAAGCGACGGCAAAACCAGCGTGCGCGTCTTGTCCAAAGGCGTACAACTGGTGCGCGGCACCCTGGTTGTCAATTCAGAAAAAGCCGTAGTTACCGAAGCCCCGAACGGTGACCAGTTTGTCGTACTGACTGGTGGCGTCAGCAAAAAAGTCAGCTTCCGGCAAAAACGCGATGGCGGCCCTGACCTGTGGGTAGAAGGTGAAGCTGACCGAGCCGAATACAATCAGACGACAGAAATCGTCAAGTTCATTTCCAAAGCCAAAGTGCGCTACCTGGAAGGCAAGAAAATCACCCAGGAACAAGAGGGCGAATACCTGTCCTATGACAGTAAAAATGATATCGCCATCGGTACCAATTCAACCACTGGCCAGCATGTAGACGGAGCTGGTCGCGTCAAAATCACCCTGCAACCCAAACAGACCAATTAAATGACAGCCACGCCTAGTACCTTGCTCGTCAAGGGATTGCAAAAACGCTATGGCGCGCGCCAGGTGGTGCGCGACGTCTCGCTGGAAGTGAAAAGCGGTGAAGTGGTTGGTTTGCTGGGCCCGAATGGTGCCGGCAAAACCACCTCCTTCTACATGATCGTTGGCCTGGTGCCATCCGACGCTGGCGATATCACGATTGATGCTGTCAATATCTCACAATTGCCCATACACCAGCGGGCCGTACTGGGTTTGTCTTACCTGCCCCAGGAAGCTTCGGTGTTTCGCAAGCTGACGGTAGAAGAGAATATCCGTGCCGTGCTGGAGTTACAAAAAGATGCCAATGGAAAATTTCTTTCCGAGAAATCCATCGTCAAAAGACTTAATGCCCTGCTGGCCGATTTGCAGATTGAAAAAATCCGGGAAAGCCAGGCACTGTCACTGTCAGGCGGCGAACGCCGACGTGTAGAGATTGCCCGTGCACTGGCCACCAACCCGCGCTTCGTCTTGCTGGATGAACCCTTTGCCGGTGTTGACCCGATCGCCGTGATTGAAATCCAGCGCATTGTGCGTTTCCTCAAGGAACGTGGCATCGGCGTATTGATTACCGACCACAACGTACGTGAAACTCTGGGCATCTGTGATCATGCCTACATCATCAATCAGGGGGCCGTATTGGCCAGCGGCAAGCCGGATGACATCATACAAAATGAATCCGTGCGGCGCGTCTATCTGGGAGAACATTTCCGGATGTGACGGGAATCATCATGAAACAAAGCCTGCAACTACGCACGTCCCAGCATCTGGCATTAACGCCTCAATTGCAGCAATCCATACGGTTGCTGCAATTGTCCACATTGGAATTGCACCAGGAGCTGGAAACCCTGCTCATAGAAAATCCCATGCTGGAGCGTGTGGATGACCCGCTGGACCACGCAGTACGCCTGCTGGCAGATGGTGCCATCAATACCAGCAGCACAGCAGCAGACGCCGGCATGGAAGCACCCGCCTCGCGTGAAGAAAACAGCACCACGACGGAAACCCAGGCTGATGCAGATATCGCCGTCAGCAATGACACAAGCAGCTCCAGCGAAGAAGACTGGGGTTTTGATGACGTGCATCATGGCAGCAAAAGCAGTGACGATGAAGATGGCCGGCCACAACTAGGGGCCGCTCACATTACCCTGCGTGAACACCTGCAGGAACAAATGCGCCTGAACCTGCGCGAGCCACGTGACCGCGCCCTGGTCGAATTGATGATTGATGCCATCGACAACAATGGCTACCTGACAGAAACCCTGGATGAAATCCATGCCAGCCTGCCACTGGAATTATGCGTCGAGCCAGAAGAACTGGCATTTGCCCTGAACATGCTGCAAAGCTTTGATCCGGCAGGTGTGGGCGCTCGCACACCATCCGAATGCCTGGCCCTGCAAATCAAACGCTTGCCTAAAATTGCTTTCGTGACACGCAGACTGGCTTTGCAAATTGTTGAAACGCAACTGACTTTATTTGCACAAAGAGATTTCACCAAACTCAAGAAAATCCTCGACTGCGATGACGAAGATTTGCGCGACGCACAAACCGTCATCCGGCTATGCAAACCCCGCCCAGGCATCGATTTTGCTGTCGATGAATCGGACTATGTAGTGCCAGATGTCATCGTCAAAAAATCAGCCAATGGCTGGCAAGTTACGCTGAATCAGGATGTCATGCCCAAATTGCGTGTCAGCAGCATGTACGCCAACATCATGAAACAAAATCGTGGTGAAGGCGGACTCGGCTCACAACTGCAAGAAGCGCGCTGGCTGATCAAGAATATGCGGCAGCGTTTCGATACCATTTTGCGCGTTGCACAAGCCATAGTTGAAAGACAACGCAATTTTTTCACGCACGGTGCTGTTGCCATGCGCCCCCTTGTTTTGCGCGAAATTGCTGATACACTAGGATTACACGAGAGCACTATCTCGCGTGTAACAACCCAAAAATACATGCTGACCCCCCACGGCATGTTTGAGTTGAAATACTTTTTCGGCAGCCATGTCGCGACGGAAACAGGGGGGGAAGCATCTTCCACCGCGATACGCGCACTCATCAAGCAGTTGATAGGAGCAGAAGACCAGAAAAGCCCACTCTCTGATAGCAAAATTGCAGACATGCTGGGTGAACAGGGCATGGTAATTGCCCGACGGACAGTTGCCAAATACCGTGAAGCCCTCAAAATCCCCCCAGTGAGTTTGCGTAAATCTTTGTAAGCAAGTCCTTGTAATCACGGTTTGAATTGCTATATATGATTTAGCTCAAGGCAATAAGACAGCAATGAGCTTATCGTTACAGCAAGCAACATCACTATAGGAGCACAGTATGAATCTCACCATCAGTGGACATCACGTCGAAGTAACTCCTGCAATTCGTGAATATGTACATACCAAACTAGAACGTATCAGGCGACACTTCGACCAGGTCATTGATATCGCCGTCATCCTGACGGTGGACAAGCTCCGGGAAAAGGAAAAACGACACAAAGCGGACATTAATTTGCATATCAGTGGCAAAGATATCCATGTAGAAAGTCTGGCGCATGATCTGTATGCAGCTATCGATACACTGATAGATAAACTTGATCGTCAGGTCATCAAGCATAAAGACAAGATACAAAACCATCAGCACGACGCCATCAAGCACATACCTGATCCGGCATCGGCTTCATAAGGCCCCAGTCCTTACCCTAACAGGGTTATGGACCTCCAAAACAAGGACGCTAAAGGCGTCCTTTTTGCTGGATGATAGGTTTTTTGTAGATATCGTTTCTGACATTTCAAATAAATAATTCACTTTTATTGCTGTTTGTTGCATGCGTTGCTCAACAAGCTGCGAGTTAGTTGATTCACGGCATTTTTATTGGCGTCATTCCAGCGTGGGTTTGGCTGGAATCCAGCGGCGTTCTATGTATGCCGTGTCGCCCGTTATATGCCACACTTTGATTAAGACGATCGCCCTCCGTGGATACAAGCCGGGTCTCGGCCCGGCAGCCGAGATACTTTCTTTTGCGTCGCCAAAAGCAAGTATCCAAAGAAAAGGCGACCGCAGACTCGCTCCCTGCGGGAGTGCCCATTTATGTAGCGCAAAAAATGGGAAGGTCCGCAACTCGCCTGCGGCCTTGCTTTAGGAACATGCGCTTGCATGCGCATGCCGTTACGCAGGCGTTGTGCATGCACCACGAAACCCCTGCTACACCTCAAACATCGGACCTTCTTTTTCCATTTTCTACACTACACAAATGGCTTCGGTGTAGCAGGGAATTCGGAATGCATGCATTCCGCCTGTGTAACGACATCGCCTTGCAAGGCGATGTATCTCCCTTCTGGGACACAGGGCCCAAGCGGATTAAAATCAAAAACAAGGTCAAAAGCAAAAACAACTTCAAAACCAACAACAAAGCAATAGTTACGAATTCATTGTTCGTGTATCTAATACGTTCCGTGACGCACATCTCTGACAAAGCTAAAATAGCAGCTTCATCCCCTACCCTGCATAGTCAACCACCATGAGCGAATTTGTACACACTTCCGTCAAGAACAACATCGGCTACATCACTCTGGATAGACCCAAAGCACTGAACTCGCTATCTCTCGATATGGTTAGAGCGCTGACAACGACCTTGCTGGCCTGGCAGGATGATCAAAGCGTGCGGGCAGTATTTATCCATGGCAGCAGTGAAAAGGCATTTTGTGCAGGGGGTGATATCCGCTTCTTTTATGATGTAGGCACCGCAACACCTAAAGGTGATTCTGCCTTGCTGGAAGATTTTTTTACCGAAGAATATGCACTAAATCATTTAATTCATTTCTACCCCAAACCTTATATCGCGCTGATGAATGGGGTCGTCATGGGAGGTGGTATGGGTATCGCCCAGGCAGGCAATGACTGCCGCCTTCGCATCGTCACGGAACGTACAAAAATGGCGATGCCGGAAGTGAATATCGGCCTGTTCCCGGACGTGGGTGGTGGTTACTTCCTGTCACGTGCACCGGGACAAATTGGTACTTACATGGGTCTGACCGGTGAAATCATCAATGCAGCCGATGCGCTGTATGCAGGGCTGGCCGATGTATTTATACCGACCTCAGAATTGCCTGCCTTGATGCATCTTCTGGAGCAAAATACCGCCACCGATGTGCGAGCCGCAATACGCGAATTTGCGGTTCCTTTTGCTGATCAGGCACTCCCCGGCAACAGTAAGCTGGCTGCAAACAGATCAGGCATTGATGCACTGTTCAGTGGAAATAGCGCGATCGAGATCACCAACCACTTGCAGCAAGACACATCTGAATTTGCACAACAAGCATTTGCCATCATGCAAAAACGTTCTCCACTATTGATGTCTGTCACGCTGGAACAATTACGGCGCAGCGCCAGCATGACCGTATCCGATTGCCTGCGTATGGAAAGAAACATGGTACGCCACTGTTTCAAACACGGTGAAGTATTGGAAGGTGTGCGTGCGCTAGTGGTAGACAAAGACAATACCCCACGCTGGTCACCCGCCACGCTGGCGGAAGTGACGACAGAACAGGTGGCAAATTTCTTCACCGAGGTATGGCCTACCCACGCACATCCTTTGCGTTTTTTGCAGGGATAAATTACCCCGCAAAAGCAATTTAACTAAAGGCCGCATTGACGTTGCTTTTGACTATGGGGTTGCTTTTGACTTTGGGGTTGCTTTTGAATTTTGCACTTCCCATGTGCCCTGTGTCCCTATAGGGAAGGAATCTCGCCTTGCAAGGCGAGATCGTTACGCAGGCGGATTGCATGCAATCCAAATTCCCTGCTACACCGACGCCGTTTGTGCGGTACAGAAAATGGACCAAGAAAGCTTCGTGTTTGAGCGAAGCGAGTTTCGAAGCTTTCCCATTTTTTGTATCGCACAAACGGGAACCCCGCAGGGGCGACGACGCCTGGGTCGCCTTTTTGGCCCACCTTTTTGGCGAAGCAAAAAGGTGGGTAGCCGCCGGTCTACCACCGGCCTGCAATCCAAAATGAACGTCTGTTGACATTAAAAACCAGATTATTCAAAACACTAATAATCTGAAATTAACTCACGCAGTAGTCTGTCAAAAACGCCGCTAGACTACTACCAAAACCACGCAGGAACGACGTTAATAAAATTACCTATAAAAAAATGGAGAGCAAGCTCTCCATTTTTTCAGTGCAAACAACATCAATCAATGATGCGCACCGCCACCCAGATAAGCCGCTTTCACAGCCGGATCATTTTGCAAATTCGCTGCTGGTCCATGCACCGAGATACGACCATTTTCCAACACATAGCCATAATCTGCCACGGCCAGGGCAGCCGCCGCAAATTGCTCCACCAGCAGCATGGTAGTACCCTCCTCTTTCAGGCGTACAATGATGCGGAAGACTTCATCCACCAGTATCGGTGCCAGCCCCATCGAAGGTTCGTCCAGCAGAATGACATCGGGATTAAGCATCACAGCTCTGGCCATGGCCAGCATCTGCTGTTCACCACCAGATAAAGTGCCAGCCAGCTGATTGCGACGTTCTTTCAGACGTGGGAACAGATCCATGGCTTTTTGCAGGTCAGTTTCTATATCGCCGCGTGGACGGCTGCGGGTAAAACGCGGGAAGGCACCCAGCAAGAGATTGTCTGTCACTGACATGGTGGCAAACACGCGCCGCCCTTCGGGGGAATGGGCCAGACCGGCGCGCGCGATCTTGTGTGAATCCATTCCCGTCACATCTTTACCCGCCAGCACGACCGAACCTTCTTTCGGTTTCAACATGCCGGAAATGGCACGCATGGTCGTGGTTTTTCCGGCACCATTTGATCCTATCAGGGTCACCACCTTACCCTTTGGTACTTCAAGAGAAATACCGTGCAAGACTTCCACCTTGCCATACGCTGCATGTAAATTTGAAATGCTCAACATGATGTTCTCCTTATGCAGCGACGATGTCGGCTGTATCTGCCACACTGCCACCAAGATAAGCTTCTATCACTTTGGGGTCAGCCTGCACGGCAGCCGGTTTGCCTTCGGCGATCTTTTGGCCGAAATCAAGCACAGTGACAATATCGCAGATCGACATGACTACATCCATATGATGTTCAATCAGGATGATGGTAATGCCGTGTTCACGTATCTTGTGGATGATGGCGATCAATTCCTTGATGTCCGGCGCAGTGAGGCCAGCAGCAGGTTCGTCCAGCAGCAGCAATTGTGGATTCAGACCAAGGGCACGTCCTATTTCCAGCAGACGCTGTTTGCCATAAGGCAGATTGCGCGCTTCTTCATTTGCCAGGTCAGCCAGGCCAACAAAATACAACAGGCTGGCAGCCCGCTCACGCGCCAGACGTTCTTCACGCTGATAACGCGGTGTATTCAGCATGACATCCAGCACATTGCTGCGGAAGGTATTGTGCAGGCCCACCAGGATATTTTCAGTAGCCGTCATTTCACCAAACAACTGCACGTTCTGGAAAGTACGGGCCACACCACCCAGCGCAATAGCCGAAGGAGTATTACCGGATATCACGTTGCCACCAAATTCCACCACCCCATCGGTAGGTTGATAGATACCGGTCAGCACATTCATCATGGTGCTCTTGCCTGAACCATTCGGACCGATCAGGCCATGCACCGTACCTTTGGTGATTTGCAAATCCACCTGGTTCAATGCCTTCAGGCCACCAAACTGCATCAGTACTTTTCTGGCGGTCAGCAACACACCTACCCTGGCTTCACTTGCCTTCACGATGGCGAGATCGTGACTGGCTTGTGCGCTGGCAGCATCCAGTTCCACATGACGTGCCCCTTTGCCAAGCAGGTTATTGACAAAACCAACGATGCCATCCTGCAGGTAATACACGACGAACAGGGTCATCAAACCAAAGATGGTCAGACGCCAGTCTGTAATGTTTTCCAGCTTGTAGGAAAACAGGGCCATGGCCACCGTAGCCCCTACTGGCACCAGCATTTCACGGACCGTCTTGCGCTGCTTGAAAATGGCTGCGCCACCTGCAATCACGGCAATCACGGCTGCCACACTGGCGATTTTGCGGAACAGTTCTATATCCGCCAGCAGCGATGGCAGCATGACCACGATCAATGCACCCAGCAAGGCACCACTACGGGTTTTACGCCCCCCCATGATGACGGCCAGCAAGAACATGATGGTCAGTTCAAAGTTGTAGGTATTCGGTGAAATATATTCTTCCGAGTAGGCATACAAACTGCCCGCCAGACCGGCCAGGGCCGCGCTGATGACAAAGGCAATCACTTTGTAACGATACACCGACACGCCCATGCAGTCCGACGCAATCGGGCTGTCACGCAAAGCCTGGAACGCCCGGCCAAGATGTGAACGCAAGATGCGATGGACCACGATCAGCGCCAGCACCATCATCGCCGCTACGACGTAGTAATACTCGACTTCGTTGAGCTTGTAACCGAACATGACGGGCTTGGTCAGTTTGATACCCATGGGGCCTTCGGTCAGGAAGGTCATCTCGTTGATCAGGATAGTGATGATGGTACCGAATGCCAGTGTCACCATGGCCAGGTAGGGACCGGTCACGCGCAACGCAGGCAAGGCCAGCAAGGCACCAAACAGCGCTGTCACGGCGATACTGCACGGCACGGCAGCCAGGAATGGCATGCCCAGTTTAAACACCAGCACACCGGTTGTATACGAACCTACACCAAACAGGCCGGCATGGCCGAGAGATACCTGGCCGGTATAGCCAACCACGATGTCGAGACCAAACAGCAGGATGGCATAGATAAGTATGGTTTCAACCAGGTGCAGGTAATAAGGATTGTGCATGACAATCGGAAACAGGCTCAGTGCAGCAATCCCGACAATAGAAACAAGCAGGGTCTTTTTATTCATGATACGGCCTCATACTTTCTTGATGGCAGTTTTGCCGAACAGACCTGCGGGTTTGATCGCCAATACCAGCAACAGCAATACCAGGCCAGGCACTTCCTTGTAACCGGTGGAGATATAAAAGCCGGTCGTGGTTTCAGCAATGCCCAATATCAGGCCGCCAACGATAGCGCCGACACCGGATGTCAAACCACCGATAATTGCCACGGCAAACGCCTTCAGGCCCAGGGCAGAACCCATGGTGGCACCAGTCAGCGTCAGCGGTGCAACCAGCACACCGGCAAACGCCGCAGTAGCCGATGACAATGCATAGGAAAAGGTAATGACCATACTGGTATTGATGCCCATCAGGCCAGCCGCATCCCTGTCATTCGAAGTAGCGACTACCGCCTTGCCGTAGATGGATTTGCGGTTGAAAAATTCTACTGCCAGCATCATTGCCAGCGCGCCCAGCACGACCACTACTTGCATGGGCTGTACATTGGCACCGAGTATCTGGAATGGCGCTGCCGACAGCGGTGAAGGAAAGGTCAGGTCATCCTTGCCCCAGATATTTTCTGCGACATTTTTAAAAATGATGGCAAGTGCGATGGTGGACATGATCCAGCCGAATTCGGATTTGATCTTGATGGCCGGGCGTACGCCTATCCATTCCACAAACATGCCCTGCAAGGCACCAAAGACGATGACGATGGGTATCATCAGCCAATAATTCATATACGGGCCACCGTGAATATTACCGACCACGCTGAGACCAACCAGGGCCCCCAGCATCAGTGCTTCACCCTGACCGAAATTGAGCGTGCCCGAAGTGGCAAATGTCAGCTGGTAGCCAAAGGCGATGACCGCATAGATCATGCCGAGGGCGATACCGCTGAAAACAAGCTGAAGTAAGATTTCCATTTTTTCCATCCAATGGAGTGCAGCTCACCAGCCGGCCCGGAATGAACCCGGGACAGTGAACAAGCTGACTGACTGAAAAAAAGGCCAGCCCCGGATTGGAGCTGACCGTTTGGCTACAGAGTGCGTCTACGCCTTATTTGGCAAGAACGATATGGCCACCCTTGGCTTCACCCATGACAGGGGTACCAGGCTTGATGGCTTCATGATCATCATGTGTGAAAGGTTTGTTGTACGTGGTAACCACGCCTTCCACTTTTTCATTCAGATTTTCCAGCGCTTCACGGACTTTGACACCATCGGTGCTACCAGCCTGCTTGAATGCTGCTGCCAGCAGATAAATGGAATCATAGCCTTGGGCTGCAGAGACGGCAGACGGCATGCGCTCCAGTTTATAAGCTTTTTGATAAGCTTCGATGAAGGCTTTGCGTTTAGCCGTATTCGGGTCCTGGATAAAGGTTTGCGGCATCATGGCACCGTCGCCATTTTTGCCGGCATTATCAAGGAAGTTACCCATGGACAGTGTCCAGCTACCTATCATCGGTACTTTCCAGCCTAGTTTTTCCATGCCGTTGGCAATCTGTGCCAGTTCAGGGCCAATACCATAGGTCAGGATAACTTGTGCGCCACCTTGTTTGGCCTTCAGCAACTGGGCCGTCATGTCCACATCCTTGATATTGAACTTCTCTACCGCGACTGGCTTGATGCCTTTCGCACTCAATACTTTTTCCAGATCTTCACGGCCAAGCTGGCCGTAATTGGTAGAGTCTGCAAGGATGGCGACTTTGGTGAATTTGTTTTTTGTGACAGCTTCATCAACAATCATTGCAGACTGTATGGTGTCACTGGCTGCGGTACGGAAAACATAGTTATCCTTGTGTTCCGGCGCAACAAACTGCTTGGTGATCACACTACCTGTCGCCACATTGTTCAATACCGGGATTTTTGCTTCCTGGTAAAAACGCTGGGAAGCCAGTGCCACGCCAGTGTTGATATAACCGACGGTTGCAGATACTTTTTCTTTGTTGATGAGTTCTTGTGCTACTTGCACGCCGCGCTCATTTTTGGCTTCGTCGTCGCGCTCAACCAGTTGCAACTGGCGGCCCAGGACGCCACCCTTGGCATTGATTTCACTGACAGCCAACCTGACGCCGTCACGCATCGATACGCCCATCGGGGCAGAGCCACCAGTAAAAGGGCCGGCAACACCGATTTTGATCGGATCAGCTGCGTGGGCAACAGCCACCCAGCTCAACAAAGCGGACGCAACTAGGGATTGGATTTTATAGGACATGCTGGTCTCCTGAATTATTTTTTGGTTGGTAGTTCAAAAATGGAATTAATGAATTACCGTGCCAAGTTAGCAGGAAGTGATCAACATGTTGAAAATTACGCTACTTAAGTAATACTACGCACCGTCAGGACAACAAGCCGCAAACCATGACTGAATAAAATTCAGCACCAGCCGCCAAGCCTTATGTAGCAAGGCCTGACGGATTCTGTGGCATTTTTTTAACGGGGTTTTTCGATGAAAAAAATCCTTACCAAGAATTTTTTTCATGCATTCAGTGAATTTTTTTCATCCATTCAATGCAAGGCTATTGTTTATGCAACATACACAGGCATGCACAAGTAAATGCAAGCAAACACAAGGCCGGGATTACTTGAGCAGGCTGAACACTTTGCTGATCGCCTTGCTGCCAGCACCAATCGGGTCCTTGCGTATGGCTTTTTCTTCTTCCGCGATCATCACAAACAGACCATCCATGGCTTTCTGGGTGACATAGCCTTCTACCGTTGCCTCTTGCTGGGAAACGGCACCGAACTTCTGCGCCTGTCCCATGATGCTATTGTATTTGGCTGACAAGCCCGCTTTGTCCGTCACACCCTTGACCATGGGCAAGAACTTGGCGCTGAGTGGCGTTGCGGTTTTTTCCTTGAAAAAATCGGTCACGGACGTGTCGCCACCGGTCAGGATATTTTTTGCGTCGGTCAGCGACATGGACTTGACTGCATTCACCAGCAAAGGCTTGGCCATAGGTACAGCGGCTTCGGCAGCGCGGTTCATGGAAACCACCAGCTCATCGAGTTGCTGGCCCTTGCCTGTCATTTGCAGAATCGGGCGGGCTTTTTCCAATATCGACGGCAACTGGATCTTGACCTTGTCGTTGTTCAGGAAACCGTTTTCCACTCCCAGCTTGCTGACTGCGGCGGCAGAGCCCTTGTCCAGGGCTGCTTTCAGGCCGGTACTGGCATCCTGGTTACTTAAATCGGCAAATGACTGGGCCAGGGCAGCGTTGGTACTGCCAGCAATGGCAACAGTTAACAGCAGGCGGGTGCACAGGGAGGAGATGGAGGACATGTTTTTTCCAAAATAAAAGAGAGGCCATGATAGCCCGGTTTCAGATTCAAATTTCATCGACCATGAACAAACGGCGGTGCTCACGCATCGCATAACGATCGGTCATGCCGGCAATATAATCTGCAATTTTTCTCACCTGCAAGCGCAGATGCTCTTCTTCCGGCAATTCCCGTTTTACCTGATAGTCTGGCGGCAACAGATTCGGCTCCTGGAACATGGCTCCGAACAATTCAGTGATGGTCCGCCTGGCTTTGTAGGTCATGCGGTTAACCTGATAATGCCGGTACAGGTTTTCAAACAGAAATTGCTTGAGTGCCTGCGCTTCCTGATACATGGGTTCGGAAAAAGCAATCATTCTTTCCATGTCGCGCACGTCATCAACATTGGCCGGTGCGCATTCGCGGATTTTTTGCGCAGAAGTCTGTATCAGATCGACGATGAGGGTATTGATCATGCGTCGTATGGTTTCAGCGATTGCCCGCCGTCCATTGATACCTGGATAACTGGCATCCACGATGGCGCGATGGCGGGCATAAATGTCCAGATCCATCAACTGCGTTTCCTGTAGCAGGCCGGAGCGCAAGCCATCATCAATATCATGATTATTATAGGCGATGGCATCAGCAAGGTTGGTCACCTGTGCCTCCAGCGTGGGCCTTTTCTTTTCAATAAAGCGCAGGCCGACATCGCCCAGCAGGCGGGCATTGGTGATGGAGCAGTGCTTGAGTATGCCTTCACGGGTTTCGAAAGTCAGATTCAAGCCGTCAAATGCGCCATAGCGCTCTTCCAGCTGATCGACTACACGCAGGCTTTGCAGATTATGTTCAAAGCCACCAAAGGCCTTCATGCAGGTATTCAGGGCATCCTGACCGGCATGCCCAAAAGGGGTATGGCCCAGATCATGCGCCAGCGAAATGGCTTCGACCAGATCTTCATTCAGACGCAGATTGCGGGCGATGGAGCGCCCTATCTGGGCGACTTCCAGGCTGTGGGTCAGACGGTTGCGGAATAAATCGCCTTCATGATTGACGAAAACCTGGGTCTTGTATTCAAGCCGGCGAAAGGCGGTGCAATGAATGATACGGTCACGGTCACGCTGATATTCACTGCGTGACGACGACGCCTCTTCGGCGTGACGCCGACCTCGTGTGCTGGCAGATTGTGCTGCATAGGGAGCGAGGTGAGCGTCAGAGAACATGATCGTCAGTGAGAAATACAGCTACGCAGGGTTTGCAGCAGAATATCCTGGGGCACGCTGGTAATGACAGCCTGGCCCAGCGGTTTCAACAGGATGAACTTGATCTTGCCGCCTTCATTCTTCTTGTCGACTTCCATCAATTCCAGCCAGCGTTCTTCACCCAGATCTGGCGCAACGGTAGGCAAGCCTGCGGCTTCCACCAGTTGCTTGATGCGGGTCTTGCTGACGTAATCCATATATCCAAGGCGGCAGGACAGGTCTGCGGCCATCACCATGCCACAGCCTACGGCTTCACCATGTAGCCACTTACCATAGCCCAGACCAGATTCTATGGCGTGGCCAAAGGTATGGCCAAAATTTAAAATCGCGCGCAAGCCACCTTCGCGTTCATCCTGGCGGACAATATCGGCCTTGATTTCACACGAACGCAAAATTGCATGCGTCAGGGCGGCGGCATCCTTGGCGCGCAGGGCGGCCATATTGGCTTCTATCCAGTCAAAGAATGCAGCATCGATAATGGCACCGTGCTTGATCACTTCTGCCAGTCCGGCAGACAATTCCTTGTCCGGCAGGCTTTGCAGCGTACCGATATCGGCAATCACTGCCTGCGGCTGGTAAAACGCGCCTATCATATTCTTGCCCAGCGGATGGTTGATGCCGGTCTTGCCACCTACCGACGAATCTACCTGTGACAACAGGGTAGTCGGTACCTGGACAAATGGTACGCCGCGCATGTAGGCGGACGCCGCAAAACCTGTCATGTCACCAATCACACCGCCACCTAAGGCCAGCAGGGTGGTTTTTCTGTCACATTTCTGTTCCAGCAATGCATCAAAAATCAGCATCAGGCTGGTCCAGTTTTTCTGCTCTTCACCATCAGGCAACACAACGGATACCACATCCTTGCCGGCAGCTCGCAGGCCTGCTTCCAGTCCGGCCAGATAAATCGGGGCCACAACGGTATTGGTCACGATGACGATACGCTTGCCCTTGATCTGGGATTGCAGGAACTGGCTGTCAGACAACAGGGAGGAACCGATGGAAATGGGGTAGCTGCGCTCACCTAAATCGACGTTCAAGACCTTGCTTGAGGAATTATTTTCGGGAGACATAGTTTGCTTTGTACTGTCATCGGACTCACTGCCGAATTGCTGCGGCAATTTATCCAGGATGGACTGCACTAAAAATTGGACATTCGGCCGCCCGGTTTCAACAACCAGATGGGCAACTTCCTGATATAGGGGGTCACGCTGGGATTCTAACTCTTCCAGCTTTTTGCGGGGATCACCGGTACGCAATAAAGGCCGGTTTTTGTCGTGCCGGGTACGCTGCAATATGCTTTGTATTCCGGCGCGCAAATAAATAACGGTGCCGCGCTCATGCAAAAACTTCCTGCTTTCTGCATTTAACACGGCACCGCCACCTGTAGCCAAAACGATATTTTCCTGAGCCGTCAAATCACGGATGGCATCCGCTTCACGCTGGCGAAAGCTTGCCTCACCCTCGATCTCGAATATCACGGGAATAGAGACGCCGGTACGCGCCTCCACTTCGTGATCAGAATCAATGAATCGCTTATTAAGTTTTTTTGCCAGGGCCCGGCCAACCGTAGTTTTGCCGGAGCCCATCAGGCCTACTAGAAAAATATTAGTCGACACTATTTCTTATTTCATACACATAACAATAAACTTGCCAGACTAATATTTCATCATCAGCAACCACCAACTGCCAGATTCTGGATCGTCATGGTGCTGGTCGCAGTAATGTTCTGAGCATCCTTGACGGTGATCGTCACAGCCGTATCCGCAGCCACGCAGCGTGTACCCTGCGTACCCAGTGAAACATTGATTGATCTTCCAGTAAAGCTCAGAGGATTCAATGGGTCTGGGTTAGTACCAGATACAGTGGACAACAATGTATTGTTTGTAAATACTTGGAACGGCGCATTACCACCGGTCAGATTCAACAAAATAGTCGACACATTTGTTTCATTAATCGTGAATACCGAAGGACTAATGAACAACGATGTAGCTGGTATTGTTGCTGTCACAGTGACAGAACTGGTATTTCCGGACGCATCTGCAACCACAATCACTGCCGTACCAACTTTCGCCAGCGTTACATTGAATACGCCACCACTAGCTGACACCGTTCCATTGTTAACCGTCGCGATGGATTGGTTGTTCGACGTAATATTGTATGGAGCTGAGCCACCATCAACACGGAACGTCAGCACGTCGCCAACATATCCTGTACTTACCGTTGGTGTAACTGCCAGTGTTGCACTGGTTGTACCAATCACGGTGACATTGATTGGCACTCGTGCACCAACGCTGTCCACAACAGAGACGAGTGCAGTACCTGCTGTGACACCAGTCAAAGTCAATCCAGCGCCACTAACAACTGCAGTAACAATGCGTGCGTCGCTTGTTGTCGCCGTATAAGGGCCTGTACCACCACCAATTGTGTAGACGGGCGCTGCACCGATTGACAAATTAAGGTTGGCAGCAGCAGAGGTATAAAGCGCAACTGCAGTACCGGAGCCGACACTGACAACGATTGCCACGGGTGTTCCCGCTGCATCCTTGACTTGGACAGTCGCATTACCTGATGCCACACCAGTGATTGTCAATGTGGTCCCGCTTACCGATGTTGTAACTATCGCTGCGTTACTGCTGGTTGCAGAGTACGGCCCAGTACCACCACCAATTTGATAAGTCGGAGAAGCAGCCACTGCAATAGTCACGGCTGCAGGCGCTGTTGTGAACAAACTATTGACTGTGCCACTACCAACTGTAACGGCAATGGTGATCGGGTTGCTACCACCTGCTTCGCGCAAAATAACATTCGCATTGCCAGGAATAATGCCGTTAATCACCAAATTCGAACCTGAGACAGATGTAGTAACCACGCTTGTATTGCTACTCGTTGCGGTGTACGGCACGCTTCCCCCGCCAAGTACATAGGTGTTACTGCCACCCACTGCGATGTTCACTGCACTTGGTGCGGTCGAATAAAAAGTTGCACCGGAGCCAATGGTCACATTGATATTCACTGTTATACCCAGGCTATCCTTGACTGTAACAACAGTACTGCCTGGACTTACGCCAGTGACAACAAATTTATTGCCATTGATACCGACCGTTGCAATCTGCGTGTTACCACTCGTGGCAGAGTAAATCTGACTACCACCACCGATAGAGAAAGTCGGGCTCGTGGTACCGATGCCAACGGTCAGATTTGTCGGAGCAGAAGTGAACAGAGCAGCTGTCGAACCTACAGTAACCGTAATGCTGACCGTTCCTGTAGATGCATCCCTTACCACCACCGTAGTCGTACCAACCGAAGCGCCTGTAATAGTCAAGGTTGTTCCGGAGATAGAAGCCGTACCCACCGCATTATTGCTACTACCCACAGAGTAAGGTCCATTACCACCACCAACCTTATAGGTCGCTGCGGCACCAACACCTACGTTAATAGCACTTGCTGCAGTAGTGAACAACGGATCGGAAGAGCCGACTACGACAGGAAGTTCAACAACGCCACCAACACTATCCTTGACGGACACCGTAGTCCGGCCGCCTGATACACCTGTCACGACAAAAGTATTATTGTTTGCTGTAACAGTCGCAATCGACAGGTTGTTACTGGTAACGGTGTACACCAGACTGCCACCACCAATAGTATAGGTGGTGGAATTTTCACCAACACCGACAACAATGCCTGTGCTAGGTGCTGAAGTGAACAGATCCACACCGCTACCTATCGTCACGTCAATGCTGACCGAAATGCCGGCACCATCTTTGACGGCGATCGTGGCCTTGCCACCATTACCACCTTTGATGGTCAGGGTGCTACCGTTGACCGTCACAATGGCTGCTGCAGAATTACTTGTTGCCGTGTAAGAAGGAACGCCACCGCCTATGCTATAGGTACGCGTTTCACCCGGCGCGATCGTCAAGGCACCAGGCGCAGTCGTAAACAAGGCGACTCCGTTTGTATTACCTGGTGAGCCACCGCCACCACCACAAGCCGTCAGGCCGACCAGCAGTAATAATGCGAACACTTCGCGAATAAACTTCATCATGAAACACCTATAGTTAAACAAATTCGTAAAATTGGTACTAGCAACTGTACACATTAGCAATTATTGCTTGTTATTAAATTTTTCAGCAATAATTTTTGGCGTAATGAATATCAGCAATTCTGTTTTATCGTTAGTACGCCCGGTTGTTTTGAACAAATTCCCGAACAAAGGGAGATCGCCAAAGAATGGTACTTTTGTAACACTATCACGTTCGTTCTGCTGGAATATACCACCAAGTACAACAGTGCCTCCGTTTTCCACCAAAACCATCGTTTTTACTTCTTTCTTGTCGATAGCGAAACCAGCTCTGGTTTCAATACCGACGCTATCTTTATGCACGTTGACATCCAGAATCACGTTGCCGTCCGGCGTGATTTGTGGCGTCACTTCCAGCCTCAGGCTGGCGGTACGGAACACAATCGCGGTTGCACCGCTGGATGTGGCGATCTGATAAGGCAATTCTGTACCTTGCTCTATCGATGCCTTGAGTTGATCAGCTGTCACTACCCTTGGGCTGGAGATGATCTTGCCTTTGCCATCTGCTTCCAGCGCCGACAATTCCAGGTTCAGGAAACGGTTGGCAGCAGAAGAGAACAGGCTGACTGCCAAACTGCCAGGATTCAAACCATTGATACCGGTCGCAGGCAAACTCACAAATTGCGAATTCGGGATGTAGCTGGAATCAGTTACCTTTGCCTGACCGGTCTGTTCACCAATACCCAGATAGTTACCAGTTACGGCAGCACGCTGATCACCGGATAATTGATAGCCGACATCACCACCACGCAAGCCACGCAAATCGGTGAAGCCCAATTTCGCACCAAGGCTCTTGCTGAATTTATCATCCGCTTCAACAATTCTTGCTTCGATCAATACCTGCTTGGATGCGATATCCGTTTTCTGTATCAATTTACGGATTTCTTCCAGCTTGGATGAGATATCAGTCACAAACAATTGATTCGTACGCGGCTCTATCACTGCGCTGCCACGTTTGGACAAAATGCGGTTAGTGCTCGCGCCATCTGAACCGAATACCAGCTTGAACGCTTCCGCCTTCTGGTAATTCAACTGGAAGGCTTCCGTCTTCAAAGGCTCCAGATCGGCAATTTGTGCTTTTTGTTCCAGCTCAAGTTTCTCTTTGGTCAGCAATTCATCTTTTGGCGCAATCCAGATGACTGAACCATTTTTACGCATGTCCAGACCTTTGGACTGCATGATGATATCCAGCGCATGATCCCAAGGCACATCTTTCAGGCGCAGGGTGATCGTACCGTTGACGGTATCGCTGGCGATGATGTTGAGGCTACTGACTTCGGCAATAATCTGCAAAATTGCACGCACTTCAATATTCTGGAAGTTGAACGACAGTCGTTCACCGCGATAGCCCTGGGTACCCTGGGTCAGTTTATTCGGATCTTCCTTGATAGGTTTCACTTCCACCACAAACTGCGTGTCGCTTTGGTAGGCGCTGTGCTCCCACAGACCGGTAGGCTCAATCACCATGTGCACATTGTCGCCGTCGGCGGTAGTGGTAATTTTCTGTACTGGCGTACCGAAATCAGCGACATCAACACTTTTTCTCAGGACTTCCGGCAAACCGACTTTCAGGAAATCGACGATGATTTTCTGGCCTTGCTGACGAATATCAACAGCAACCTGATTGAAAGGCAAATCAATAATGACACGACCTTCACCACCTACACCACGACGGAAATCAATATCGCGGACATTCTTTTTACCGCTAATCAATGGATCAGGCGCAACTGGCAAACCTTGAGAATTGACTGCAGTTGCCACCCCACCAGAACCATCAATCGTGATGATCAGGGCATTGCCTTCAATGACAGTTGCATAATTCAAGGCTTTGTTCATATTGAACACCAGACGCGAACGGCCACTGGCTTCAATCAGGTTGATGGTGCGCAGGTCGGCGATATTGATGTCGAAAGCAGTCCGGCCCGTACCATTGGTGATATCAGCAAAATCCAGTGCGATCCTGGCTGGATTGGCAATCGAAAAGCCGACCGGTGCTTTCAGCAGGTTGCTTTTGAAACCAATTTTGACGATGACATTCGAACCTTGCTGGTTGGCCGTGACTGACTCGATAGAATTGATTTGCGCAAAAGCGGATTGGCACAATGCCAGCATTACCAAAAAAATAAATCGCATCATCGTAGCGCCCCTTATACTTGTATTTATCAACGCATTCATTTCTTGGTCTCCTGCAACTCTAACTTAGCTTCGCGCTCCACCCAGTCACCCGCAGCATCCTGAACAATTTCCTTGATGTTTATGGCATCGTCATCAATGCTCGTAATCTTGCCGAAATTCTGTCCCACATAACCACCTGCTTTAACTTGATAAACCGTTTTATCTGCCTGAATCAAGGCGTAGACGACCTTGTTTTTTTCTATGGTCCCGACCATTTTCAGGGAATCCATCGGAAAAGCTTCCAGCGCTTCACGCCGCCTTTCCATATCAGGCTTGAGGCCATTGCTGGACTCTGCTTTTAATCTTGCCAGCACAACCAGCAGCTTTGCCGGGTCAAAAGGGTCAATACTGGATTTCCCCTCATAAGAAAAAGGTACATACACTTTGGGCTCACTCAGTTTAGGTGTAACAACCTTGATTTCTTTTCTCTCAGCTTCCATCCAGGCTCTGATCTCGGTCTCTTCGCTATCGCCGCAAGCAGACAATGAAGCCAGCATCACCAGCAAAAGCGGCAATCTATATACAGTTTTCATCATTTCTTAGGCCCCTTTTTCAGGTTTGCCTGCGTCATGACTTCATCCTTATTCAAATAGCGGAATGTTTTTGCGGTCACTTCCAGAGCCAGGCCACCGTCTTTGAGAGCGGTCATACCCAAATTGTTCAAGGTAACGATCCTTGGCAATTTGGCGATGTCCGCAACAAATTGCCCCAAGTCATGATAGCTTCCTGAAATTTTGATCGCGATTGGCAGTTCGGCATAGTAATCCTTGACGAACACAGTACCAGGTGTGAACGATTCAAACTGCAAGCCACGGCCTGTTGCGGCCTGATTGATGTCAGCCAGCAAAGCCGCCATTTCAGCCTCGCTAGGCAATTGTTTTTCCATTGTCGCAACATACTGAAGTACCAGTTTTCGCTGATCTTTCAAGGCATCCAGATTCACTGCCTGTGTCAGTTTTTGCTTGTAATCATTTTTCAACTTGACTTCTTCAGCCTTGCCGGCATCGATGGCTTCCATCTGACCATCCCATTGCAAGTACCAGCCCAAACCCAACACTACGACAAGGACCGCAAATGCGGTCGCCAGTCTGGGCGCAATCGGCCACAGACCAGGATGAAGTCCATTTAAGTCTCGAAATTGCGAGCCAAAAGACTCGCCCATTTCATTCAGGTTAATCGCCATTTACAATTTTCCGTAACATTGCTAAAAAGTACAATCAAAGCCTATTTGGCTTTAGTGCCGCTTTCGGCAGCTTGCGACGCAGCAGCTTCTTCACGCTCCCTTGGTCGCTTGATTCCTACATTAATTGTAAAATCAAACACTTTCTTGGCATCCCGTCCAGTCCCGATTCCTGTTGAGTGAATCCCAACCAACTCAGGCTTAAACATCCAGTCAGACCTGCCGCCCAGATCACGGATATATTCAGCCACCCGGTCTTGAGACTGTGCATAACCAGTCAGCAAGATGCGCTGACCATCCTGCTTCAGCGTCCGTAAATACACACCTTCTGGTGTGAACTTGACCAGCTCATCCATCAAGAAAACAGGTTGATTACGATCGCCCTGCAAATCCTCAACCGCTTGCTGACGCGCCTTCAAGGCATCGATTTCCTGACGCAAGGTCGCAATTTCTGCGATTTTCTCATCCAGCTTGAGGTTTTCTTTCTTGATGAATTCATTGCGCTCTGCCTGCGCAGTTTGCAGACGTCCAAAATAGGTACTCACGACAACGACGATCAGGCCACCGATGATGGCTGACAACAGCAACAAGGAATAAAAATCATTTTTAAGCTGTTTCCGCTTTTCTTCCCTGTGCGGCAGGAGATTAATCTTTATCATCAGCCAAATCTCCGCAAGGCCAGACCGCAGGCAACCATATAGGCGGGCGCGTCACTACGCAGGGCTTTTTCATTCACACCGGAACCCAGTTCCATACCCTTGAACGGGCTGACAACGGCGGTAGAAATTTTTGTACGTTCTGCAATGATATCCACCAGGCCGGGGATAACGGCACAACCACCTGTCAGGAATATCTGATCTACCCTGGTGTAGGGTGTGGATGTAAAGAAGAATTGTATGGCGCGTGTCACTTCCAGTGCAGCGCTTTCCAGGAAGGGTTCCAGCAATTCCATTTCATAACTGTCTGGCAGATCACCGTTTTTCTTTTTGACTTCAGCCTCTTCCAGCGACAAACCGTAATTGCGAACGATGTCCTGTGTCAGCTGGCTACCGCCAAATTGCTGTTCACGCTCATAAATGACATCGTCATTGAGCATGATAAAGATATAAGTACGCTTGGAACCGATCTGGAAAACGGCGTAAATCTGGTCCTTGCCTTCGTTCGACTGTTGCGATACCAGACGTGTAATTGCTGCCCGTGCTGCATAGGATTCAATATCCATGACTTTTGCCTGCATGGCAGCGGCTTGAATGACAGCAACGCGATCCTCAATTTTTTCTTTTCTGGAAGCCGCCAACATGACTTCCACGTCATCCGAGGCATTCGCAGCCGGGCCCAGCACACAGAAATCCAGACTGACTTCATCCATGGAAAACGGTATATATTGACTGGCTTCAGACTCTACCTGCACTTCCAGCGCCTGTTCTGACAAGGTGCCGGGCAATATGATTTTTTTAGTAATCACGGCGGAAGCCGGCATCGCCATGGCGACATTTTTTGCCGACGTACCACTCTTCTTCACGAGACGGCGTACCGCGTCCGTGACTTGTTCAATATTCTCGATGTTGCCATCCAGCACTGCACCTTTGGGCAGCGGTTCTGAGGCATAACGTTCCAGCCGATAACTCTTGTTGCTTCCTTCTGAAAGCTCAACAAGCTTGATATCGAGAGAACTGATATCCAAACCAACAAGTGGTGGATTTTTTCTGCCAAGCAATGAAGCCAGATCTAAAGCCAAGAATATCCCCTCACGATTACTTCATCATTTCAATTTGCACAACACGAAAATGCGCAAATCATTCACTTTCCTGGAGTAAATTCTCTTTAAAAACCGCTATTTACGAGACAATTATCCAAGCTTACATGAAATCCTAGCAATAAGCCTGACATTGGTAAAGCAATTTCCACGCAGCACTACCCATATTCGTTGCCAAATATCCACGTAGTGGATGATTTTATGAAAATTTGCTTTCAATTTGCATCCATCTCAGGCCGATAGAAGGCGGCTATAATGTGTGCTGCCTTATTTACAATTAGCTCATATGTCTGATCAGAAAAAAGAAACCGACAATAAACAAGTGCCGCCCAAACGCACGGCTGGCAAGCTATTTGCCCGCATTTTACTCGGGACTGGTGGTGTTTTACTAGGGTTGGCTGTTGCTGGCGTGTTAATTATTGGTTTTGCACTGACAGTGGCTTACCCCAATTTGCCGGAACTGGACTCAATCACCAGCTATCGCCCCAAAATGCCACTGCGGGTTTTTTCTGCAGACAATATGCTGATCGGCGAATTTGGCGAAGAAAGACGCAATGTCGTGCGTTTCAAGGATATTCCTGAAATCATGAAAAAAGCGGTGCTGGCGATTGAAGATGACCGCTTCTACGAGCATGGCGGGGTTGACTATATGGGCATTACCCGCGCCGCCCTGCACAACCTGACCGGCGGCGCCAAACAGGGTGCGTCCACCATCACCCAGCAAGTCGCACGGAATTTCTTCCTGTCCAGTGAACAAACCTTCAAGCGCAAGATTTATGAAATCTTGCTGGCCTGGAAAATCGAACAGAATCTCACCAAAGACCAGATTCTGGAAGTCTATATGAACCAGATCTACCTCGGCCAGCGCGCCTACGGCTTCTCTTCTGCCGCCCAGATTTACTTCGGCAAGGATTTAAAAGATGTCACCGTGGCAGAAGCAGCCATGCTGGCTGGCCTGCCCAAAGCCCCCTCTGCCTATAACCCGGTCGCCAACCCCAAGCGCGCGACTGTCCGACAGCAATACATTCTGCAAAGGATGCGCAACCTTGGCTACATCACCGAAGCACAGTACGAACAGGCAAAGAACGAAGAACTCAAAAGCAAAACGGACAGCAGCGAATTTGGCATCCATGCTGAATATGTAGCCGAAATGGCACGTCAATTAGTGTATGAACAATTTAAGGAAGAAACCTATACCCGCGGCCTGAATGTCTACACCACCATCACCAAGGCCGACCAGGACAGTGCCTACCTGGCGCTGCGGCGCGGCGTCATGGATTATGAAAAACGTCATGGCTATCGCGGTCCGGAAGCCATTATCACCATCCCTGAAGGCAAGGACGCTGCCGAAGAAGCCATAGAAAAAGAACTGGCCGAGCATACCGACAGCGACGACCTGCAAGTTGCCATGGTGCTGGAAGCAACACCCAAGCTGGTGCGCGCCGTACTGGCCACCGGCGAAGAGATACGCATAGAAGATACCGGCTTGAGTTTCGCCGCCAGCGGACTGTCCGCCAAAACTCCGGCGAACAAGCGCATACAGCGCGGTGCAGTGGTACGCGTCATGCTCGACGGCAAAGCCTGGAGCATCACCCAGATGCCTGAAGTACAGTCTGCCTTTGTTGCCGCCAATACCACAGACGGTGCCATACGCGCCCTGGTCGGTGGCTTTGATTACAACCTTAATAAATTCAATCACGTGACCCAGGCCTGGCGTCAGCCCGGCTCCAGCTTCAAGCCCTTTATTTATTCTGCCTCGCTGGAAAAAGGTTTGTCGCCATCCACCATCATCAATGATGAACCGCTCAGCTTTGATGCTGGCCAGACCGGTGGCCAGGCGTGGGAACCCAAGAATTACGATGGTAAATACGAAGGGCCGATGACCATGCGCAAAGGCCTGACCAAATCCAAGAACATGATTTCCATCCGCATCCTGCACAGGATAGGTGCGAAATATGGTCAGGAATACACCAATCGCTTTGGTTTCCTGCCAGAAAAAAATCCCCCTTACCTGACGCTCGCCCTGGGTGCAGGTGCCGTTACCCCTTTGCAGATGGCAGGTGCGTATTCCGTATTCGCCAATGGCGGCTACAAGGTCAACCCTTACCTGATTTCAAAAATCACTGACACCAATGGCAAAATCCTGGTACAGACCAAGCCAGACCTGGCTGGCGATGACAATAACCGTGTCATTGATGAACGCAATGCCTTCCTGATGGACAGCATGTTGCGCGATGTCGTCAAAATGGGCACCGCCACCAAGGCTTTGATATTGAAACGTCCTGATATTGCCGGCAAGACCGGTACCACGAATGACTCTTTCGATGCCTGGTTTGCCGGTTATCAGGCCAAGGTCGTGGGCATTGCCTGGATCGGTTTTGACCAGCCGAGAAACCTGGGCAACAAGGAAACCGGTGGCGGCCTGGCCCTGCCGATCTGGATAGGTTATATGCAGAAAATCCTGAAAGATTTCCCGATAGAAGAAAGACCCGTACCCAAGGGGATTATTGCGGTAGACGGTGATTACTATTATGCAGAAAACCCACCGGGCGTTGGTGTTTCCACGCTGGCCGCTCCGGTGACTATCATCGAGGAATAGCTAATATCATGTGGCAGTCCTGCAAAGGGACTGTCACAATAATTGGAACTCATTTCATCAACAGGGATGAGTTCTAATAGTCTGTAACAGTCAACCCTGCTGTTTCGCCACAGCGGACAAGGTGGCAAACAGTTCCGAGCCATCGCGGGTGTTCAGCCAATGCTGTCCATTAAACTTGTAGTGGAAACCCCCACTGCGCGCAGCGACCCACATTTCCTGCATGGGTGCCTGGCTGTTGACGATGATTTTTGACCCGTTGTCGACAAACTCTATGGTCAGCACATTACCGCTGCGACTGCATTCGACGTCATACTCATCGTTTTCAAAAGCCTGTTCAAACATTTCCTCGACTTGTCGCAAACAAGTATCTGCCAGCACCAGGAATTCGGATTCAGTCATGCTACACTCCAGCGTCTTTAAAAGTAAAACGCCATTCTATACGGTGTTACAGGATTGCAAGATGCGCAAACTCATACCCTTATTCTTCGTAATGACTTTCGTCACCGCCTGTGGTCAAAAAGGTCCTTTGGTCATGCCTGCCAAACCGGCACCGCAGCCCGCCCAAAGTCACTCCTGAAAAACGAATTGCTCCGATCCGGTCAGCCGGCCTTGTCTTCATCCGGACGCAAGGCAACCGGGCTGGCAAACCCGGGGCGACATCCCTGTACGCCTTCAAACACGGCGCGTATGCTGGCCATGTCCTGTTCCCGGTTACCTGTCAGATCCAGGTAATCGACCAGCGCCACTTCCTTTTTTACAAAATCAAAGTAAGCACAGCCCAGCGGAACTTTGGCAGTCATGGCGATATGATAAAAGCCACTGCGCCAGTAAGGTTTGAGACTGCGCGATCCTTCCGGCGCAATCGCCATCCAGTACCAGTCGGCTGCATGCATTTTCTCTGCCAACCGGGCGATGGCACCGGTTGAGACACCCCGCTCTACCGGCTCGCCACCCAGATAACGTACAACACGGCCTATGCTTGCCCCGGTCAGGCCTTCAAATAAAGAAGATTTGGCAATGAAATGAAAAGGCATGCCTATCGCCAGTTTAGCCAGGATACCTATAGGAAAATCCCAGTTGGATGTATGTGGATACACCACTATCACTCCACGTGGCCCTGGCAAGGGACGGTAACGTACGCGCCAGCCCAGCATACCCAGGAGTGCCAGGGCAAAACGCCGGGTCAGCCCTGGCAATTCGTTCTTTCGCAGTAAATAATCTGTCATGTTTTACATAAACCAAACAGGGCCCTGCCCCAAATCCCCGCGATTATGCAGCGAAGAAATAGTCGATGTAAAACAAGTTCAATGTGCACCTGCAACACAGGCATTGTAGAAAATTTAACTCCCCGTCACGACAACAGGGTCCCGCCCGAACCAGCGCCACCACAAACGCAGCATCAGCAAGGCGGCAACGATGAGACCAAACAAGACTGGTTGTGAAAAATCATGCTTGCCCGATTTCATCCAGAAATAATGCAGCACACCCAGCGGAGCAATCACATAGATCAGCTTATGCAAGAGCTGCCAGCGCTTGCCGCCAAGGCGCTTGATCATGCCATTGGTACTGGTCAGCGCCAAAGGAATCAACAGAATAAAGGCGATAAAACCCACCGTGATGAATGGCCGCTTGATGACATCCTTCCACATTTCCTCAACATCAAAGAAATGATCAAACCACAAAAATGTCGTGAAATGCAGCAATGCATAAAAGAAAGCATACAGACCCAGCATGCGACGGCAGCGCAGCAACCACGGCATGTGCAGCAACTTGCGCAGTGGTGTCACCGCCAGCGTAAAGCAAAGGAAATACAAGGTCCAGTCACCCGTATTGCGGGTAATGAACTCCACCGGATTTGCCCCCAGCTTATCCAGAAACGCAAAACTCACCAAACGCACAAAAGGCAACAAGGCCAGGATGAACAGAGTGGCCTTGACATAGCTGACCTGCTTATTTGCGAGCAACATATCAGTAGAATTTCTTCAAATCCATGCCTGAATACAGGGATGCCACTTCGCTATAACCGTTGAACATCAGCGTCTTGCGTTTGCGTGCCAGGAAGCCGTCTTCACCGATGCGGCGCTCAGACGCCTGCGACCAGCGCGGATGATCAACATCAGGATTGACGTTGGAATAAAAACCATATTCACTGGGTGCCGCCAGATTCCACGCTGTACGCGGCTGGTCTTTGGTAAAACGGATTTTGACGATAGACTTCGCCGATTTGAAACCATATTTCCACGGCAAGACCATGCGCACCGGTGCTCCATTCTGGTTCGGCAAGACTTCACCATACATGCCAAAGGTCAGCAAGGCCAGTGGGTGATTTGCTTCATCCATGCGCAAGCCTTCCACATATGGCCATTCCAGCACCGGGCTACGCAAGCCAGGCATCTGCTTCTTGTCTTCAAGGGTGATAAATTCGATATAACGGGCGTTGCCGGTAGGTTCCACCTTCTTGATCAGGTTGGACAGGGAATAACCTGTCCATGGAATGACCATCGACCAGCCCTCGACACAACGCAGGCGGTAAATACGTTCTTCCAGCGGTGCCAGCTTCATCAGGCTGTCCAGATCCAGCACCATGGGCTTTTTGACTTCCCCTTCTATGCTGACACTCCAGGGACGCGGTTTTAAGGTATTCGCCATCACGGCCGGGTCAGCCTTGTCGGTACCAAATTCATAGAAATTATTGTAAGTCGTCGCATCCTTGTAGGCGGTTTTCTTTTCCATCAAGGCATAGGCAGGATTGGCGTTCGCCGCCAGTTTCTGGGCACCGGCAGTCTGGGCAAACGCTTCACGATTGCTCATTTCAAACAAAGCCGTACCAGCAATAGAGCCCAGCGCCATCTTGCGAATGAATTCGCGGCGCGAGTCAAACACGGCACGTGGCGTGATTTCGGAAGAGAAAGGCAGGTCTATGCCATTGGGACTACGTTTGATCAGCATGATGAACTCCGTGGTTGAGACTGGCAGAATAGTGATTGGACATCACTGTTCTGCCCTAGTTTCTCATGAGTCGCAGAATTCTGCTGATCCTTACAAATTAAAAGCAGAACTTACAGAGTGCCGTACGAATGCAGGCCGGACAGGAACATATTCACGCCCAGGAAGGCGAAAGTGGTCACCAGCAAACCAACCAGCGCCCACCATGCAGCAACCTGGCCACGCAAGCCCTTCATCAGGCGCATATGCAGCCAGGCGGCATAATTCAGCCAGACGATCAGTGCCCAGGTTTCTTTCGGATCCCAGGACCAGTAACCGCCCCAGGCTTCGGCCGCCCACAAGGCGCCCAATATGGTTGCAATGGTAAAAAAGGCAAAACCGACGGCAATCGCCTTGTACATGACATCATCCAGCACTTCCAGCGCCGGCAGGCGGTCTACCAGATAACCTTTGGATTTGATCAGATACGCCATCGCTACCATCGCTGCCAGAGAAAAAGTCCCATAGCCAATAAAATTGGCCGGTACATGGATTTTCATCCACCAGCTTTGCAGGGCTGGTACCAGTGGCTGGATTTCAGCCGCATCACGCGTGACCGTGTACCAAAACAGGAAACCCACTGCCGCCGTGATGATCAGCAAGACAAAGGCACCCAGTTGACGCGTCGCATATTGCTGCTCATAGTACAAATAGAACAGCGCGGTAATCATGGAAAACAGGATGAACACTTCATACAGATTCGACACCGGGATATGGCCGACATCTGCACCGATCAAATACGATTCATACCAGCGCACCAGCATGCCGGTGAAACCCATGACCACGGCAGCCCAGCACAGGGAAGAACCAACTGACGAGCCAAAATCGGAACGGGCAATCAGCCCACCCCAGTAAAACAGGGTAGACAGGCAAAAGAACACACTCATCCATAAAATCGCTGACTGACTCGACAGCAGGTATTTCAGGAAAAATTTCTTGTTGGCCATATCCAGCGAACCGCCATACAGCTGTATCGCCAGCAAACTGAGCAGGGCCAGCACCAGCAGCAATGGCCTGACCGGCTTCCAGTACCAGCCCAGCCAGGCAAATGTGGGGGCTGCCAGCAGAATGATGGCCTTTTCATAACCATCCATATAGCTGCCAAAACGGCTAAAGGCAAACAGGGACGCCATGCACAAGGCAACGGCATAGACCCAGTCAACGATAGACAGTCGTTTGAAAAAGCCCTGATAAGGCGTGTAATTCTGTGTGATTTCCATCATATTTCCCCTGAACCAAGCTTGTCTGACCATATGTACAACAGTGTAGTCGATTACGATGCGTCCTGTTTTGCCGTATCGGCAGGTTGCGTCGTCAATTGCTTCAAATGCTGCTGAAGTTGTTCAAATTCCTTATCAAAATCCAGAGTTTTTCTTTGTGAACTCAATGCCATCAAGGCATGTGCACCAGCCCCGTTGTCCTTGACCCAAACCCATAACCTGCGCTCGCGGATATAGAACATGGCAAACACGCCCATCACCAGGAACAAACAGCCCAGATAAACCACTTTCTTGCCAGGCGAACGTGTGACTTGCAATACCGAAGCCTTGATCTCGTCAAAACCTGTCATTTGCAAGAATACCGGCGCACCGTAGAAGTAAGAATCAGATATCGCACCTGTTGCCAGTTGCAGGAAGCGCGCATGTTTTTCATCCAGCTCCAGCGTTGGCAAACCATCTTTTTCACGCGCCACCAGCCATAAATCCCACATACTGCCATTCAGAATCTTCATGAATACATCGGCAGCCTTGGTCTGTTCCGCTACCGGTATCTGCTCCAGGAATTTGGAAATCGCCACAAACCCGGCCTGCTGAGCATCTCCGGCAAAAATGCTCAGGCTCTTCCTGGCGGATTCGGTCAATTGCAGTTGCACCTGTTCCACATTTGCCACATTCGGTGGCAACGCCCGTCTGGCATAGCGCTGCGCAGCAAGTTCACGCAATTCAGGATTATTCACTGCCGCACGCAGACGCATCCATTCCTTGACGGTATCATCATCATCCGCCGGTATGCGCAGATAGCGGAATGCTTCTGACGGCGAATCCCGCGTGCCAGCCAAGATCATATAGGCGCCATCGATCAGTACCGACTGCATGTAGTTATGAAATTCCCTGGCCTGGCCAGTTTTGTCGCGCAGCTTGTATTGCAGGCTGGGCCCGACATTTTTCAAATCTTTGTTATTCGCATTTTTTGCCGCAGAGCCCAGATGTTTATCCAGATCGGCACTGAATTGCTGGTTAAAGCCCTGATTCGCGTTGACCGCACGCACATCTGAACCATTGCGCGCCATATTTTCGACGTTAAAGGGACGGAAACCCGACCACTCTATCGAATAATCAATGCCATTTGCCATTTTCAAAGGCGTATTACCGCCGACTTCACCATTCAGATCAAAGGTCTCGGCAGAACCGCCGGACATAGGATAAGCCTTCAGCTTCAGGCGGCTGCCGCCATCTTCAAAACTGGACTGGTAGACTGCAATACCCTTGTAAATCAGGGGATCATTGACCTTGATAGTGGAAGAAAAGGATTTGCCGGTCTCGTGATCCGTTACCTCAACGTCACTGGCAAACAGCTTGGGCATGCCGGTGGAATAAAAATCAATGGTGAATTTTTTCAGCTTGATGGTAAATGGCAGGTCCTGAATCAGCACCCCGGTTGCCTGCGGCAGGATGGCAGTGCTGCTACTGGCCCCTTCGGGGATCATGGTATTGCCACGGAAACTGGGATTCGCCAGCGACAGCCGGTGCTGCTCGGGAATTTTGGCGATGATGCCACTGCCCTCAAAGGGCACCTTGCCCATGAACCATTGCTGGAAACGGATAGGCAAGTCGGAATCAAGCAAACCACCTACGCAGATAATCACTATCGCGCTGTGCGCAAAGATATAACCCCATTTGTTTGCCGCGCCCTGTTTGGCAACAATCAGGCTGGCACCGTCCTTTTCCACGACCTTGTAGCGATAACCGACACGGCCCAGATGGGCTAATACACTGCTTATTACCTGGGTGCGTGCATTACTGCTATGCCATTCAGAACGATGATGGAAGTTGCGCAACGACTGCTCGCGTACATTGTCACGCCAGCTACGCATGTCTTTCAACATCTTCGGTGCATTACGGATCAGACACAGCGATGTCGATAACACCAGAAAAGTCATGATCAGCAAAAACCACCATGCTGAATATACGGAATACAGACTGAGTTTATTGAAAATCTCAAACCAGAAAGGACCAAACTGGTTAACGTAGTTCGGCATCGGTTCATTTTGCTTGAGCACCGTGCCTATCACCGAGGCAATGGCGATCAGGGTCAGCAAACTGATGGCAAAACGCATGGAAGACAGCAATTCCACCGTCTCCGCCACCCACGCCTGCCGGGTTTGAATCTTTAAACCACCCGTATCCGTTAGCTGTTCGCTATCTATCTTGTTGTCCATACCGTCCAGTATTCGCTAAGAACCTGCTTACGATCTGTAGCGAGCGTCAGCGGGGAGAAGAGCAGCGCAAAAAGCGGAATGTACTCTAGTACATGAGCATTTTGAGCAGCGCATGAGCCCCGATCACGCCCGCGCAGTAAGATCGCAACAGGTTCTAAGAAAAAAGGGGATGGCAAATTGCCACCCCCTCCCATGTTTCTTTATTTTTTTGAATTATTTCAAGCCAGCGACATAATCTGCAACGGCTTTCATTTCATCTTCTGACATCTTCTTGGCGATCGTCATCATCTGCGCGCTATTGCCACGTGCGCCAGCGATTTTCGCACCATCCATACGGGTTGCATTCTGAAAACCTGTCAACTGTGCAATCGTGTAATCCTGATGCTGACCAGCAATGCGCGGGAATTGTGCAGGAATACCGGCACCGTTCGGGCTATGACAGCCAGCACAGGCAGGAACATTCTTTTCGGCAATACCACCACGGTAGATTTGCTTGCCCAGCTCAACGATGTCCTTGTTTTTTGCGGCGCCTGGTTTGGCTTTTTGTGTAGACAGATAAGCAGCAACATTTTTCATGTCGTCTTCTGTCATGGCCTTGGCGAATACCGACATGACTGCATTTTTGCGCGCGTCGCTCTTGAATTCACTGAGTTGTTTTACCAAATAGGCATCATGCTGAGCCGCCAGTTTAGGATTAGCAGCAATCGTGGAGTTACCGGCAGCGCCATGGCAGGATACACAAGCGGTAATACCGCGAGCGGCGTCACCGGCGCTATACAGTGCTTCGCCCTTGGCCGGGTCAGCTTTGGCTGGCTTGGCGGCTTCGTTGGCGTAGGCTACTGAAGCAAAAGAAGACACCGCCATAACGGCAATGCTGAAGGACTTGGACAACGACAGGAAAGCACGGTTCATTCAAACACCCTGAGACTAAATAATGGAAATCTGCCCTAATGGCGACGCATAGCTGCTAAGTTAGTGCCCATCAGAATGGGGCAAAAACGGGCATTGGATCATTGTTTTTATCGCTGCCCAATACCTAACCCCTTATTGTACAATAGCTTTCGGGCGTTTTTACTGCCTGATGTTGCATTTTTCCATTATTCCTTTCCTCTATGTCTATCCTCTGGCAAGCCCGCTTCTTTACCACGGTGAATCATCTCCGTGATCTTCCGCGTACCCATGTACCGGAAATTGCCTTCGCTGGCCGCTCGAATGCAGGCAAATCGACTGCAATCAATACCCTGTGCAATCAGAAGAAACTCTGCTTTGCCTCCAAAACACCAGGGCGCACTCAGCATATTAACTATTTTTCAATTGGCGGCGCCCATGTCGGCCAACATCGCAAAGACGAAACCCGGGTGGATGAGATCCGTGCCCTGCTGGTCGACTTGCCGGGCTACGGCTATGCCGAAGTACCGGGCGCAGCCAAGCATCACTGGAATCAGTTGCTGGGTGCCTATGTACAGCGCCGCACCCAATTAGCTGCCCTGGTCCTGATCATGGATGCACGCCGCCCGTTTACGGACCTCGACATCCAGATGCTGGAATGGTTTGCCCCTACCGGCAGACCCATCCATTGCATATTGACCAAGGCCGACAAACTTAATCGCAGCGAATGTACTGATGCTTTGCGCAAAGCCAAGGCAGTACTCGACAGTTACGTGGATGATGAAGGACCGTTGTTTCCTTTCAGTCTGCAATTGTTTTCTGCGCTGAAACGTATAGGTATAGAAGAAGCCGATGCCGCCGTGCAACGTCTGGTTGGCCTGGACCGTGATCCTGCTCTTGATACCGTCGATGCAAGCGAAGAAGCCCTTGAGCCTGATGCAGATGCAGCCGGCACCGGCGACCAGCCCGGCGCAGTGTAAAAAAACCCCGGCATATTAGTCCATGCCGGGGTAATAACACCGTTACGAATAGGGACGCACGGTGCCCGCTCAGGGATGAAAAGCGGTAGGCCTGGAGACAGGCTCCAACCTGTACATTAAGATGTTGCAAGTTGAAAAAAGTTTCATTAATCTGCGTAAAATTCTTTTCATTTCTTTAAGTTGCCAGGCCATGAAGTCATGACGCTTATTTTTATGCCCGTGCTTATGTCCTTATTTGCGTCCTAATTTACGTACTTATTTACGTCACACTTATGTCCACCATCAAACCAGCCCACTTCCCTGCGATACGTATGCGCCGCATGCGCAAAGATGTATTTTCCCGCGCATTAATGCGCGAAAATATAGTCACCGTGTCTGACCTGATTTATCCGGTATTTGTCATTGATGGCGTCAATCAGCGTGAAAAAGTCGCTTCCATGCCCGGCGTTGAACGGGTTTCGGTTGATTTGCTGCTGGGTGTCGCCGAAGATTGCGTTGCCCTTGGCATACCTGTACTGGCATTGTTCCCGGCAATCAACCCAAGCCTGAAAACACCGGATGGCATCGAGGCCACCAACCCCAAAGGCCTGATCCCGCGCGCGGTGCGTGAGCTGAAAAGCCGCTTCCCGGAGCTGGGTATCCTGACCGATGTGGCACTCGACCCCTACACCAGTCACGGTCAGGACGGTTTGCTGAATGCAGACGGCTATGTGCTCAACGATGAAACCACGGACATGCTGGTGCGCCAGGCGCTGGTGCAGGCCGAAGCAGGCGTGGACGTAGTTGCCCCCAGCGATATGATGGATGGCCGTATCGGTGCGATTCGTCAGGCACTGGAAAGCAATGATTTCATCCATACCCGCATCATGGCGTACTCTGCCAAATATGCGTCAGCCTTCTACGGGCCTTTCCGCGACGCGGTGGGCTCTGCTGCCAACCTGGGCAAAAGCGACAAGGCCAATTACCAGATGGACCCGGCGAACAGCAATGAAGCCCTGCGTGAAGTCGCGCTGGATCTGGCCGAAGGTGCTGACATGGTGATGGTGAAACCAGGCATGCCGTATCTGGATATCGTGCGCCGTGTAAAAGATGAATTCAAGGTACCCACCTTTGCCTATCAGGTCAGTGGTGAATACGCGATGATCAAAGCGGCAGCGCAAAATGGCTGGCTGGATCATAACAAGACCATGATGGAAACCATGCTGGCATTCAAACGTGCCGGTGCCGATGGCATCCTGACTTACTTTGCCCGCGACGTTGCCCGGTTACTCAAGCACGCAGGCTGATCTGCTGCCATGTCCATCGCTATGCGTTCCGCCTTGATTGTGCTATTTGCCGTACTCGCGATTGCGGGTGCGGAACTTGGCGGCAGCATGGACGGCGCGCAATTCCTGCACTATGCATTCAAACCGCTGACCACACTCAGCATCTTTTTTCTTGCATTGCGCGCGCAGCCAGCAATCAATGTGCGTTACCGCCAGGCTATCCTGGTTGGCATCCTGTTTTCATTGCTGGGTGATATCTTCCTGATGCTGCCTGTCAGTCTGCTGCCCCAGGGATTTTTACTGGGTCTGCTGAGTTTTTTATTTGCCCACCTGTGTTTTTTACGTGCCCTGTGCAGCGACACTTCATTCTTTGCAAAACCACTGGTTTTCGCTGCACTGGCAGCACTCGGTGCAGCTCATCTGTTTGTGTTGTGGCCTGGTTTGCCACCGGCCATGCGCATCCCTGTAGTGGCGTATGTCTGCCTGCTGTTGGCCATGTGCGCCCAGGCCATCAGTCGCGGCATCAGTCTTCGTACTGTGGATAGCCGCCTGGCAATGAGCGGTGGCATCTGCTTCATGCTGTCAGACACCATTCTGGCCTACAACAAATTTTATACCCCTATCCCGCATTCGCCCTTGCTCATCCTTGCCAGTTATTACCTGGCACTATGGCTGATAGCACGTTCAGTTCAAGCGTCTCCATCTGCGCACCAGGATCAAGGTCGGGATCATGCATGAAAAAATCATCACCTTTGCCAGCCCGGTTTTTTTCCTGCTGATTGCCATCGAATTTCTGGTCGCACGAAAACGGCAAAAGCATCTGTACCGCATCAATGATGCCATCAGCAGCCTCAGCCTGGGTGTCATGAGCCAGATCACCGGCGTGTTCCTGAAACTGTTATCGGTCGGTGCCTATGCCTGGGTATTCAATCATTTTTCCATGCTGACGCTGGACCCCGGCAGCATCTGGGTCTGGATCAGTTGTTTGCTGTTATATGATTTTTTATATTACTGGCTGCACAGGATGGGGCATGAAACCAATTTGCTGTGGGCTGCACATGTCGTGCATCATCAAAGTGAATCTTACAACCTGACAACGGCATTACGGCAAACCAGCACTGGTCAGTTGTTTGGCTGGGTGTTTTATCTGCCTCTGGCAATCATTGGTTTTCCGGTGCAGGTATTTGTTGCGATTGCCCTCATCGATTTACTGTATCAGTTCTGGGTACATACTGAACAAATCGGTAAACTTGGCTGGTTTGACCGGGTCTTTGTTTCCCCCTCAAATCACCGTGTTCACCATGCAGTGAACGACATCTATCTGGACAAGAATTACGGTGGCATCCTGGTCATATGGGATCGCTTGTTTGGCAGCTTCATCGAAGAACAGGATGGCGAGCCAGTGGTGTACGGCACACGCAGCCCCTTGCGTAGCTGGAACCCCTTGTGGGCCAATCTGGAAGTGTACAAGGCAGTCTGGCAGGATGCCTGGCACACACGCAACTGGGCAGACAAATTCCTGATCTGGTTACGACCGCCGGGCTGGCGGCCTGCCGATGTACGTCACTTATCCCAGGCACAACAGTTTGATCTTGCGCGCCCCCTGTATGATCCCTTTGTCAGCAAGGCAGCTATCGGCTATTGCCTGCTGCAATTCGTGGCACTATTGCAGGCGGCAACCTATTTCCTGCTGGCGTATAAATCCATGTCAGCACTGAATGCTGTCGTCTACGCGACGTGGCTGATATTCAGCTTATGGTGCATAGGTGGGCTGATTGAAAAGGGGCGCGTCTACCTCATACCTGAAAGCCTTCGACTGCTGGCGATTTTACTCATGACCATACTGAGCGCCAACTGGTTTTATTCTTATGCCCTGTCAGTGACCGGACAGACATTGATTGCAGCAGGCTGTGTCATTTCTATAGTCGCATTGTGCTTCATTTTTTTACCTAAGAACACGCATGGACATCTTCCACATTAACGAAACGCAAACGCTGAAAAATCCCGAAGACTATGCGCAGTTGCTGAAAGCCGGTGGTTTTTTGTGGCTGGATGCGACGCACGAAGAAGTCGCAGCCAACCCCGAAGAATGGCGCAATCTGGTTGAACAAATCAGTGGTACGCAAATTTATGATCTGCACCTGAAGGATGTCAGCAATTTGAGCCACCCGTCTTATTTCGATGCGACGCAAGACTATGAAATGGTGGTCTTTCGCAAGCTGACCTTGACCGAAGAAACGGTGGACGTGAAAAGCGGCAACAAACGCAAGATACCTGCGGCACTCAATAAACTGGCAACGACACCGGTGTCCTTTTTGTTGATGGAAAATGTACTGGTCACCGTAAGACCGACGCAAAGCCGCACGGTAGAACTGGCCAGGCAACGCCTGCTTGACTACAAGTACAAGGCAGAAAGTACAACCCACGGCGGGCGCCTGCCTGCATCGCCAGAAGAACTGATGTTGCGCCTGCTGAATGCCATGGTGGACCAGTACCTGGAACTGCGGCAGCCACTGACCCAGCAACTGGATCGCTGGCAACATGCCTTGCTAGATCCGCGCCGCCCGTTCAACAACTGGATGGCCTTGCTGGATTCGCGCGTGGAATTACGCAAGCTGGATAATCTGTGTGAAGAACAGCGTGATGCCATGCAGGAATTGCGTGACCATATTGTTGACAATCATGACGGCAATAGCCGCGCCAAGGATTTGCTGCTGGTACGCATCAATGATGTGATGGAACATATCAGTCGTGTCCTCAACCATGCGCGCCGGCTGGAAGCCTCGCTGGAGTCGGCTGTGCAGATACACTTCGCAGCAATGGCCCACCGCACAAGTGAGATCATGCGCACCCTGACGGTGATCACGGCATTGTTCATGCCCCTGACTTTAATCACCGGCATTTTTGGCATGAACTTTGAAGTCATGCCGCTGCTGAAACACGCATCCGGCTTCTGGATCACCATGGGCGCCATGGGGGTCATCGTGGTTCTGCTGCTGATTTATTTCCGCAGTCAGCGCTACCTGGAAGACCAGGCCAGCCGACGTCGCGAATAGGCTTGCCGAAAAAATTTCAGCCCGACTACCCTGCTCTATCTCACTGAATACGAATCTACCTATAGAAACAAGACAGCATGCAAGAACATACTTTCCTATGGCACGACTATGAGACATTTGGCGCAGTTGCCCGCCGTGACCGCCCGGCCCAGTTTGCTGCCATACGCACCGACGCAGAACTGAATGAAATCGGCGAACCTGTCATGATGTATTGCCAGCCGGCGAATGATTTTTTACCCGATCCACAGTCTTGCCTGATTACCCATATCACGCCACAGACCTGCCTGGAACGCGGCATACCAGAACACGAATTTGCTGCCCGGATAGAACAGGAACTAAGCAAGACCGGCACCATAGGCGTGGGTTACAACACGATCCGCTTTGATGATGAAATTACCCGCTTCATGTTCTGGCGCAACCTGATAGACCCCTATGCACGCGAGTGGCAAAACAATTGCGGTCGCTGGGATATCATGGACATGGTGCGCACCTGTTATGCGCTGCGCCCGGAAGGCATCAACTGGCCACTGAATGATGAAGGCAAGCCCAGCTTCCGGCTTGAGCTGTTAACCGCAGCCAATGGCATAGCGCATGAATCTGCACATGATGCCTTGTCAGACGTGCAGGCAACCATCGCCATGGCCCGCCTGATACGTGATCGCCAGCCGAAATTATTCGATTTCTGTTTTGCCCTGCATAAGAAGGACAGGGCTGCGGCAGAAATCGGCATGCCCTTGCTGGACAAGCCCTTCCTGCACGTATCGGGCATGTTTCCGACCGACCGTGGTTGTCTGGCAGTGATGTGGCCATTGGCCATGCATCCGAAAAACAAGAATGAAGTCATCGCCTGGGATCTGGCATTTGATCCGTCCGAATTGGCAGGACTGGATGTTGCCACCATACAGTTGCGCATGTTCAGCAAAACGGATGCGCTGCCTGAAGGGATGCAACGATTGCCGGTCAAAAGCATCCACATCAACAAGTCACCTACCGTCATCGGCAATCTGAAAACCCTGTCAGCAGGCATGGCAGAAAAATGGCGTATCGACATGCCACTCATGCTTCAGCATGCAGAAAAAGCAGCCGCACTGACGCCGTCAATTGCTGCCGTATGGGAACAGGTTTATGCACGACCTGAAGCCGCAGCAGCCGACGTGGATGAAGACTTGTATGGTGGCTTCGTAGGCAGTGGTGACCGTCGCCTGCTGAATGAGTTGCGTCGCATGAAACCGGCGCAACTGGCAAAAGCCAGCACTTCATTTCAAGACTCGCGCCTGACTGAATTACTGTTCCGCTACCGTGCCCGCAATTTTTACGACAGCCTGAGCATGGAAGAACAGGAAACCTGGGAAGAGCACCGTGCAGCACGTCTGCTGGAAGGTGCAGGCAATGCCAGAACAGTAGAAATGTATTTCAACGAGATCGATAGCTTGTCAGAAACAGCTGATGAAACTGCGGAAGAAATTCTGGGAGCTTTATATGATTATGCCGAAATGATCGTGCCATCGCGTTAATTCAAATCTGTTCTGCAAAAATCAAAAAGCCACGAAAAATATCGTGGCTTTTTTTCGCAAATACGCCGATATGACTTACACGGCTTATTTGTTTGGCTGCGGTGTGATACGCAGATAAGGACGTGGTGCGGTATAGCCCTTAGGATATTTTTGCTTGATGACTTCTTCATCCTTGATTGACAAAGGAATGATGACGTCATCACCATCACGCCAGTTACCTGGTGTGGCAACGGTATAACCGTCTGTCAGTTGCAGTGCATCAAGTACGCGCAGGACTTCATCAAAATTACGACCTGTGGTCAAAGGATAGGTAATGATCAGGCGGACTTTTTTGTTTGGATCGATGATGAACAAAGAGCGTACCGTAACTGTCTCGGACTGATTCGGGTGGATCATGTCATACAGCGCAGCAACTTTCTTGTCGGCATCGGCAACGATAGGAAAACCGACTACGGTGTTTTGCGTATCCTCAATATCCTTGATCCATTTCACATGGGATTCGGCAGCATCCACCGACAAGGCAATCGCTTTGACGTTACGTTTGTCAAATTCAGGTTTGAGTTTTGCCGTCAGGCCTAATTCGGTCGTGCAGACTGGTGTGAAATCAGCCGGATGTGAAAACAGAACAACCCAGGAATTGCCTGCCCATTCATGAAATTTCAATGTCCCGATTGAGGAATCTTGCTCGAAATCAGGGGCGATGTCGCCTAAACGCAAAGTCATTATTTTCTCCAAAAAGGAAACGAGAGTCCGAATATAGCCCCACTGCCATCACGAATCAAGGATAGTTTTGTTGAATGCTTATACTTATCCCTGAATATGTACGGTAATTTGGGCTGTTTGTTTACTTGCCTTCTGCGCGTTGCAATGACGCAAGAAATTTCTCTGCATTCTGGTAGCCGATCACGCGCTTGCCCTGCACTTCTGCACCTTGTCCATCAAAGAAAATAATGCCTGGAGGCCCGAACAGGTTGAAACGTTTCAACAGGGCTTTGTCATCTGCATTATTGGCAGTCACGTCCACCTGTATCAAGAGCATGGTGTCGAGTCTGGCTTTGACTTTGGGGTCGATAAAGGTCAGTTTTTCCATTTCCTTACAGGATACGCACCAGTCAGCATAAAAATCGAGCATGGCAGTTTTGCCTTTGGATTGCGCCAGAGCCGCGTCCAGCTCGGCAACGCTGCGCACGCGGGTGAAACTGACGCCATGCACCTGGCTACCGAACAAATGCGCAAGCGGGGAGAACACATCGCGCCCACCAGTAGTCACGCCGACCAGTTGCACGACACCCAACAACATGAACACAGCAGCCAGCACTTTCGACCCCATGCCGCCACGATGGAAAAACAATTGATGCACGGCATACGCGATCAGCAATATCGCCCAGGCTGTCATCTGTACCCAGACCGGAATCACCGGGCTGATCATCCACAAGGCCATGGCCAGCATCAACACGCCGAAGAAACGCTTGATGCTCTCCATCCACATGCCAGCACGTGGCAACAGACTGCCAGCAGACAAGCCGACCAGCAACAAGGGCACGCTCATACCCATGGCCATGGCAAACAGGGCGGCGCCGCCGACCACCACATCACGGGTCTGACTGATATACACCAGTGCACCAGCCAGTGGCGCTGCAACGCAGGGACCAACGATCAGGGCTGAAATGGCTCCCATGAAAAAAACACCGAACAGCTTGCCGTTACGCTGCCCTTCTGATGCCATGGTCAGTTTTGTTTGCAAGGCAGCCGGCACCTGAAGCTGGTAGAAGCCAAACATGGATAGCGAAAGAATGACCATCAACAAGGCAAATGCCGACAAGACCCAGGGATTCTGCAAGGTAGCGGCCAGGCCTTCACCTACAAGGCCGGCAGCGATACCAAGAGCGGTATAGACCAGAGCCATGCCCAGTGAGTAACTGAGGGATAACAGGAAGCCGCGGTGGCGTTGAATGCCGGCACCTTCACCGATAATGATGGAAGACAGAATCGGTACCATGGGCAGAACGCAGGGCGTGAACGCCAAGCCCAGTCCAAGCAGCATGAACAATGGCAAAATCAGGCTCAGTTTGCCGCTTTTCAGGGCTGTACTGATGCTGCTGGTTTCATCATCGCTAGTTGGTTCGCCCAGCTTGATGGTGCTTGGCTCGCTTGCAAGCGCAGTACTGCCGACGATTGCCTGCAGTTTGAGCGGGGTTTCCATAGGCGGATAACACAGGCCCTGGTCAGCGCAGCCCTGACGCCCTACTTTCAGCGTGAAATCACCTGTTGACAGTACTGGCACGCGGACCACCAGGGATTTACGGTAGGTCTCCACTTCTTTCTGAAAGGTTTCATCAAACTTGACCTTGCCTTTTGGCAGTTGCGCATCGCCAAGCTTGGCATCGTCAGAAGTGAACTTGAAGCGTTCACGATACAGGTAGTAGCCATCCGCAATCGTGAATGTGACTTCGGCCATGCCTGGCTCCACCATTTTGGCTGACACCTTGAATGCCTCTTCCGGATCAAGGAAGTCGTCCGCCTTTGCATAGGGCGTCAATAAGAGCGCGAATATTAGAGCAAATATCAGGGCAAACAGGTCAAAACGGAGAGCAGATCGCGGTAGCAGGTATGAGTTCATGGCGTTTCAGTTTCTTTTTTCACCCACCCCATATAAGCCGGCAGCCCGGCCACCAGGGGAATGGCAATGATTTCAGGTAATTCGTAAGGGTGGATGCTTGTAATCAATTCTTCCAGCTGCGCATAACGGGCCTGCGTCGTCTTGATCATTAACTGGACTTCGATTTCTGCCTGCGGCTGACCATCCCAGTTGTAGATGGACAATATATCAGAGGAAATGTTCACGCAGGCTGCCAATTTCTGGGCAACGATCTGACTGGCCATCCGCTTTCCGGTTTCACGGTCGGGCACATTGGTCAACACCAGTATGAAGTCTTGCGTGTCCATAGGGTCTCTACTAAAAATTTTACTCTGCTTACCAAGACGAGCTATGCCTGCCATCAGCATTTACTCATATCTGCCAGGTAGACAGTTATTGGTCGTCACAGACCCTTTTTGCATTACACAATGCGGAGAATAAACTGGCAGACACAAAAGCAAAAAGCCGTTCAGTATAAACTGAACGGCTTTTTTAGACCGGGACATTGCTGGCACCGGCCTGCATTACTTAAGACTAATTACTTGACATCAATTACTGGAGATTACTCAGCAACTGGTGCATCAGCTGCATCTACGCCTTCTGGACGGTCCAGCAGTTCAACGTATGCCATAGGAGCATTGTCGCCGACGCGGAAACCCATTTTCAGGATGCGCAGGTAGCCGCCGTTACGATTTGCGTAACGTGGGCCCAGTTCAGCAAACAGCTTGACTACCATTTCGCGGTCGCGCAAACGGGAGAAAGCCAGACGCTTGTTAGCCAGTGTGTCTGTTTTACCCAAAGTCAGAATCGGCTCGATAACGCGGCGCAGTTCTTTGGCTTTTGGCAAAGTTGTTTTGATGGCTTCGTGACGCAACAGGGATACTGTCATGTTGCGCAGCATTGCCAGACGGTGGGAAGAAGTACGATTCAGCTTACGTAAGCCGTGACGATGACGCATGGTATTTCCTTTCAGATTTAAATGCCAGCTCTTCTATCGATAAAAAGCTTATCGCGGGCCGGTAATTATTTTTACTACGGTTAAAAAACGGGCAGGCTGTCTCAGCCCACCCGTCAGGACAAAATTACTTTTCCAGGCCAGCTGGTGGCCAGTTTTCCAGTTTCATGCCCAAAGACAAACCACGGGACGCCAGAACTTCCTTGATTTCGTTCAAGGACTTGCGACCCAGATTTGGTGTCTTCAATAGTTCATTTTCGCTACGCTGGATCAGATCACCAATGTAGTAAATGTTTTCTGCTTTCAGGCAGTTGGCTGAACGTACTGTCAGTTCCAGATCATCGACTGGACGCAACAGGACAGGGTCAACTGCAGGTGCGCGGGATGGGGCTTCAGCAGCGGCTTCAGTACCTTCCAGGGCAGCGAAGACATTCAATTGATCAACCAGCACGCGGGCAGATTGACGGATTGCTTCTTCAGGAGAGATAACGCCATTGGTCTCAATATTGATAACCAGCTTATCCAGATCAGTACGTTGTTCAACGCGGGCAGATTCCACAGCGTAAGAAACACGGCGTACTGGAGAGAAAGACGCATCCAGTATCATACGACCGATGGTTTTGTTCGCATCTTCAGACAAGCGACGAACGTTACCTGGCACATAGCCACGGCCTTTTTCTACCTTGATCTGCATGTCCAGCTTACCGCCGGCTGTCAGATTGGCAATAACGTGATCCGGGTTGATCAGTTCTACGTCATGCGGCAGATCGATGTCGGAAGCCAGTACAGCGCCTTCGCCATCTTTTTTCAATGTCAGCGTGACTTCATCACGGTTATGCAACTTGAATACGACGCCTTTCAAGTTCAACAGGATGTCAACGACGTCTTCTTGCACGCCATCGAGGGATGAATATTCATGAACTACACCAGCGATCACAACTTCAGTCGGCGCATAACCAACCATAGTGGACAACAGAACGCGACGCAGTGCGTTGCCCAGTGTGTGGCCATAGCCACGTTCAAACGGTTCCATCACGACTTTAGCGTGACCGGCACCCAACATTTCCACATCGATAATACGTGGTTTTAACAGATTGTTTTGCATGAATGTCCTTTTCAATACCCTCGGTTCGTTACACCGATAAGGCTGACGGCATTAAAGAAAAAAGCCTGCCTGTCGCTAAACAGGCAGGCGGTGAAACTTGAATATTAACGAGAATACAATTCAACGATCAGGGATTCGTTGACATCGTGAGCGATATCGCTACGATCTGGCATGGACTTGAAAGTACCTTCCAGTTTCTTCGCATCAACAGCTACCCATGTAGGCATGCCGGATTGTTCTGCCAGGGACAGTGCTTCAGCGATACGAACTTGTTTTTTAGCTTTTTCACGAACAGCGATCACGTCACCAGCTTTAACCTGGTAAGAAGCGATGTTGACAACGATACCGTTGACTGTGAATGCTTTGTGGCTTACCAGCTGACGTGCTTCAGCGCGTGTGGAACCGAAGCCCATACGGTAAGCAACGTTGTCCAGACGGGATTCCAGCAATTTCAACAGTGTTTCGCCTGTGTTGCCTTTTTGACGATCAGCTTCAGCGAAGTAGCGACGGAACTGACGTTCCAACACGCCATACATACGTTTAACTTTTTGCTTTTCGCGCAATTGGTTACCGAAGTCAGAGGTACGAGCACCAGAAGTGCGACCATGTTGACCTGGTTTTGCGTCCAGTTTGCATTTGGAGTCCAGGGAGCGACGTGCGCTCTTCAAGAACAGGTCCGTGCCTTCGCGACGGGAAAGTTTTGCTTTTGGTCCGATATAACGTGCCACGATATTTTCCTTGTAAATGACGTAATGTTTTCTACACTACGCTAGTCTGATCTGCCTGCAACCAGACGGTGGTCTTAACACCAAAGACGGTGTCTTTGATTAATTTTTTTTGTGCTCCAGAATTTCCACAACACAAAACCCGCCAACGAAATGGCGGGTCTGCATTCTAACGGAGATTCCGTAAGAATGCCAGCAGAGAATGAATCTGCTTGCCTAAGATGCTTAAATAATAAGCAGCTTAGCGCTCCAACTTAGATACGACGACGCTTTGGAGGGCGGCAGCCGTTATGTGGGACTGGAGTAACGTCTTGAATCAGGGAAATCTTGATACCCAGATTGTTCAAGGCGCGTACTGAAGATTCGCGACCTGGGCCTGGGCCTTTGATACGAACTTCCAGATTTTTGATACCGCATTCAACGGCCACTTTACCTGCTGCTTCTGCTGCGACCTGCGCTGCAAACGGAGTAGATTTACGTGAGCCTTTAAAACCAGCACCACCGGCAGTTGCCCAAGACAACGCATTGCCTTGACGATCAGTGATCGTGATGATGGTGTTGTTGAAAGAAGCGTGAACGTGAGCAATACCTTCTGCAACGTTCTTTTTAACTTTCTTACGCGCACGTGCTGCTGCAGCGTTATTTTGAGCTTTTGCCATAATGTTTTCCTTGGATCCGGGCTAGCCTGGATTATTTCTTCAAAGATTGCGCTGCTTTACGTGGACCCTTACGAGTACGCGCATTAGTGCGGGTACGTTGGCCACGGCAAGGCAAGCCTTTACGATGACGGAGACCACGGTAGCAACCCAAGTCCATCAAGCGTTTGATGTTCATGGACAGTTCACGACGCAAGTCGCCTTCGACGATAAATTTACCGATTTCGTCGCGAAGCTTCTCGAGTTCGTTGTCATCCAGATCTTTAACCTTTTTATTGGTCAAAACACCTGTTGCGTCACAGATTTTCTGTGCGCGTGGACGGCCAATACCATAGATAGCTGTCAAGCCGATTACGGTATGCTGATGATTTGGGATATTAACCCCTGCGATACGTGCCATTCGTTATTCCTCGTTCAATAACGTTAATTAACCTTGGCGCTGCTTATGGCGTGGTTCTGTGCAAATAACACGAACAACACCCTTGCGCTTGATGATTTTGCAGTTGCGGCAGATCCGCTTAACTGATGCGAGAACTTTCATTTTTGCCCTCTTTCCTTCTAGTTCATTTTAAATTTACTTGGTACGGAACACTATTCGCGCCCGGCTCAAATCATAAGGCGTCAATTCCACTGTCACCTTATCACCTGGAAGAATGCGAATATAGTTCATTCGCATCTTCCCGGAAATATGGCCAAGTACAACATGCCCGTTTTCCAACTTAACTCGAAATGTTGCATTCGGAAGATTCTCCAGAATCTCGCCCTGCATCTGTATAACGTCGTCTTTTGCCATTCGATCTGCTGTCCCCTGGGCGATTACCGTGAAGGAATCCCGCCCTTGAAATTTGCTTTACGAAGAAGAGATTCATATTGCTGGGACATCACATAGTTCTGTACCTGCGCCATAAAGTCCATGGTCACCACCACGATAATCAGCAGAGACGTTCCGCCGAAATAAAATGGTACTTTCCACTTCGCAACCAAAAATTCTGGCAACAGACAAACCAGCGTAATATAAATCGCACCAGCCAGCGTCAAGCGCATCAAAATCTTGTCGATGTAGCGGGCGGTCTGGTCACCAGGACGAATCCCCGGAACAAACGCACCACTTTTCTTCAAGTTATCAGCGGTTTCCTTGCTATTGAATACCAAAGCGGTATAGAAAAAGCAGAAGAAAATGATCGCTACTGCATACAACAAAGCGTGTATCGGTTCACCTGGCGCCATCGACGCAGCCAAATCTTTCAAGAAGGTAACTACACCACTCGTTGAGGATTCAGCACCCTTGGTAAACCAGCTGGTGATCGTCGCCGGGAACAAAATGATGGAAGAAGCGAAAATCGGAGGAATCACACCTGCCATATTCAACTTCAGCGGCAAATGACTGCTTTGCCCGCCATACACTTTATTACCCACTTGACGCTTGGCGTAATTCACCAGAATCTTGCGTTGACCACGCTCGACATACACCACCGCAAACGTTACTGCAGGAACCAGAACACAGATAACCAGTGCAGAGAAATTCCCTATCTGACCGCTGCGTACCAATTCAAACAGATTACTCAAACCACCAGGCAAACCTGCTGCAATGCCAGAGAAAATGATGATGGAGATACCATTTCCCAGACCGCGTTCAGTGATTTGTTCACCGAGCCACATCAGAAACATCGTACCTGTCACCAGGGACACTACCGTCGTAAAACGGAAAGCGAGACCCGGATCTATCACCAGATTAGCCTGACCTTCCAGACCGAATGCAATAAAATAGGCTTGCACAGTTGCCAGCAACAAAGTGCCATAACGCGTATATTGGGTAATCTTTCTACGACCGGATTCGCCTTCTTTTTTGAGGGCTTCCAGTTGCGGAGAGACGATCGACATCAATTGCATGATGATCGACGCCGAAATATACGGGGTGATACCGAGCGCAAAAATTGCAAAGCGCTGCAGCGCACCGCCTGAAAACATATTAAACATACCCAGAATACCGCCCTGGTTTTGTTTAAACATTTCAGCTAGCACATTTGCATCAATGCCAGGTACAGGAACATGTGCACCGATCCTGTAGACAACCAGTGCCGCCAACAAGAACCAGAGTCGACCCCATGGGAACCCGCTTGCCGCACTTTTTTGTTGTGGAGATGTTGCCAATTAATGCTCCGGTTGTCTGCTTAAATTAAGCGATTGTGCCGCCAGCAGCTTCGATTGCAGCTTTAGCGCCTTTAGTGACGATCAAACCGTTCAAAGAAACTTTTTTGGTGATGGCACCAGACAAGATCACACGGACTACACGTGCAAGCTCAGAAACTACGCCGGCTTGTTTCAAAGCCAAAACGTCGATGTCTGTCACTGGCAGGTTTTCCAGATCTGTCAGGCGAACTTCTGCTTTGTACGGTGTTGCCAGTGATTTGAAACCACGTTTTGGCAAACGACGTTGCAGAGGCATCTGACCGCCTTCAAAACCGACTTTATGAAAACCGCCGGAACGGGACTTTTGACCTTTATGGCCACGACCCGCTGTTTTACCTAAGCCTGAGCCGATACCGCGACCAACACGACGTTTGTAGTGTTTTGCGCCATCTGCTGGCTGGATTGTATTCAATTCCATAATTTGCTCCGATCGCAAACCTGACGGCTTACGATACAACCTTCACAAGATACGAGACTTTATTGATCATGCCACGTACTGCTGGTGTGTCTTCCAATTCAGAAACTGAATTGACGCGACGCAGACCCAGGCCACGTACAGTTGCACGGTGATCCTGGCGTGTGCCGATCAAACCTTTAACCAATTGCACTTTTACTGTCTTAGACATGAGGTGCTCCTTAACCGAGAATTTCTTCAACAGTTTTGCCACGCTTTGCAGCGATTTCAGATGGAGTACTCATCTTGGCCAAACCATTCAAAGTTGCACGAACCATGTTGTAAGGGTTAGTGGAACCGTTGGATTTCGCCACGACGTTCACAATACCCATTACTTCAAAAATCGCGCGCATTGGACCACCAGCGATAACGCCAGTACCTTCTTTTGCCGGAGAAATCATGACGGAAGATGCGCCGTGCTTGCCAGTAACGGTGTGTTGCAGAGTACCGTTCTTCAAAGTCACTTTAATCATCTTGCGACGTGCTTCTTCCATCGCTTTTTGTACAGCAACTGGAACTTCTTTCGATTTCCCTTTGCCCATACCGATACGGCCATCGCCGTCACCAACGACTGTCAGCGCTGCGAAACCCATGATACGACCACCCTTGACCACTTTGGTCACGCGGTTGATCGCGATCATTTTTTCGCGCATGCCATCATCCGGCTTGTCGGCTGCTGTTTTTGCTTGCATTTTTGCCATGACAAATTTTCCTTAGAACTTCAAGCCAGCTTCACGGGCTGCTTCTGCAAGCGCCTTGACGCGACCGTGGTAACGGAAACCGGAGCGGTCAAACGCTACTTCGGTAACCCCTGCTTTGATTGCCTTCTCTGCAACACGTTTGCCGATCAAGCTCGCTGCAGCAGCATTGCCACCCGCACCAGACTTGCCAGCCAACTCTGCACGTACTTCTGCCTCTACGGTAGAAGCCGATGCCAACACTTTGGCGTCTGGGCCAATGATGTTTGCATAGATGTGCAGGTTTGTGCGATGCACGGCCAGGCGGTTCACTTTGAGTTCTGCGATCTTGGCACGGGTTTGACGTGCGCGGCGCAGACGTGATTGTTTCTTGTCCATCGTCAACCCCTATTACTTCTTCTTGGTTTCTTTAATCACAACCACTTCGTCCGCATAGCGAACGCCTTTGCCTTTATAAGGCTCTGGACTGCGGTATGCACGAACTTCAGCAGCGACCTGACCAACTTTTTGCTTATCAATCCCTTTGATCAGGATTTCAGTTGGTGTTGGTGTTGCGCATGTAACGCCAGCTGGCATTGCGTGAACAACAGGGTGCGAGAAACCAAGAGACAAATTCAATTTGTCGCCTTGAGCTTGCGCTTTGTAACCAACGCCGACCAGGTTCAGTTTCTTTTCGAAACCTTTGGTGACGCCGTTAACCATATTGTTGACCAGGGCACGCAGGGTACCGCTCATCGCATTGGCTTCACGACCATCATTAGCTGGGGAAAAACTTAAAGTACCATTGTCGTTCGCAACTGTGACCAAGCCATTCAATGCCTGGGACAGTACGCCCTGTGGGCCTTTAATTGTAATCTGCTCTGTCGAAATGGTGACTTCAGCACCTGCCGGCAAAGCGATTGGCATCTTACCTACTCGAGACATCTTTCACTCCTTAGGCGACGTAGCAAATCACTTCGCCACCGACACCGGTTGCGCGCGCTTTGCGGTCAGTCATAACGCCTTTTGGTGTGGAAACGATCGCCACTCCCAAACCGTTCATGACACTTGGGATCTCGTCTTTACCTTTGTAAATACGGAGACCTGGACGTGAAACACGTTCCAAGCGTTCAATAACAGGACGTCCTGCGTAATATTTCAAGCCGATTTTTAATTCGGACTTACCTGCAGTTTCAGAAACTGCGAAATCTTCAATGTAACCTTCGTCTTTAAGTACGTTCGCAATTGCGATCTTTACTTTGGAAGACGGCATCGCGACGACAGTTTTTTGAACAACTTGTGCGTTACGGATGCGGGTCAGCATATCGGCGATAGGATCGCTCATACTCATTGCTTATTCTCCTATTACCAGCTGGCTTTAGTCATACCCGGGATTTCACCACGCATGGCGACTTCACGGAGTTTAATACGGCCCAAACCAAACTTACGGAATGTGCCACGTGGGCGACCTGTCAAAGCGCAGCGGTTACGCTGACGGGTCGGATTGGAGTTACGTGGCAAAGCCTGCAACTTCAGACGAGCAGCATATTGCTCTTCTTCAGTCTTTGATTGGTCATCAATGATGGCCTTCAATTCGGCGCGCTTGCCAGCGAATTTCTTCACCAGGTCTGCACGCTTTTGCTCACGATTAATCAGTGCCAATTTTGCCATGGCGACCTCAGTTTCTGAACGGAAATTTAAATGCGGCGAGGAGCGCTTTCGCTTCGTCGTCGGTCTTTGCTGTCGTAGTGATACTGATATTCATACCACGCAACGCGTCGATCTTGTCGTATTCGATTTCAGGGAAAATGATCTGTTCCTTGACACCGATATTGTAGTTACCACGACCATCAAACGCACGACCAGAAACGCCACGGAAGTCACGTACACGTGGCAGAGCCACAGTGATGAAACGGTCCAGGAATTCATACATCTGAGCGCCACGCAAAGTCACCATACAACCAATTGGATAACCTTCACGGATTTTAAAACCAGCGATCGCTTTGCGAGCTTTGGTAACTACTGGTTTTTGACCAGCAATCTTGGTGAGATCACCAACCGCATGCTCGATAATCTTTTTGTCAGCAATTGCTTCAGACAAACCCATGTTCAGGGTGATTTTCAAGATACGTGGGACTTCCATGATTGACTTGTAAGCGTACTTTTCAGTCAATTCACCAACGATTTTATCTTTATATATAGCTTGTAGACGGGCCATGATGTTATGCCTTCACAACTTCGCCAGTCGACTTGTAGATACGGACTTTCTTGCCATCCACTACCTTGAAGCCTACACGGTCTGCTTTGCCAGACGCTGCATTAAACAATGCAACATTCGACACATGAATCGGCATCACTTTATCCACGATGCCACCAACTGCGCCAGTCATTGGGTTTGGTTTAACTGCCTTCTTGGCCACATTAACACCAGCAACAACAACGTAATCGCTATCGATGCATGTTTGCACCTGACCGCGCTTACCTTTGTCTTTACCCGTCAAGACGATGACTTCGTCGTTTTTACGAATTTTGTTCATCACAACCCCTTACAGCACTTCAGGAGCCAGGGACACGATTTTCATGAAGCGCTCAGTACGCAGTTCGCGTGTTACTGGGCCGAAAATACGAGTACCGATAGGCTCAAGCTTTGCATTCAACAATACTGCAGCATTGCCATCAAATTTGACCAACGAGCCATCTTGACGACGAACACCCTTAGCTGTCCTCACGACAACGGCGTTGTAAATTTCACCTTTTTTTACACGACCGCGCGGAGCAGCAGACTTAACAGTGACTTTGATTACGTCACCAATACCCGCATAACGACGCTTGGAACCGCCCAACACTTTAATGCACAAAACTTCGCGCGCACCAGTATTGTCAGCCACTTCCAGCCGGCTTTCTGTTTGAATCATAATGTTCTCTTTCCCAACTTAATCCACACAACTTGCACTATGCAAATTTGTAGTCAGTCTTGGTCCTGCCAGCTAACCCCTACATAACCTACAATGCACGAGCCAACTGATTAGGTGGACGATTTTTTAACCACTTTCACAACAGGAGGGCGTTGCGAAAGACATTTAGGCTGCCATTCGCTTACTTTGCAAATGACAGCCCATCATTATTACACCAAAAAACGATTTGTGCAATAAATTTATACTACTTGTGCGACTTGAATCACACGTGTCACTGTCCAAGCTTTAGTCTTGGAGATAGGACGACCTTCTTGAATTTCAACGGTGTCGCCTGTCTTTGCCTGGTTGTCTTCACTGTGTGCATGGTACTTTGCAGTACGAACAATGATTTTGCCATACAAAGGATGTTTGACGTGACGTTCAACAAGTACTGTTACAGTCTTGTTCATCTTGTCAGAGACAACCTTGCCAATCAATGTGCGCGTCAGTGCGACTTTAACTTGATCGTTCATTATTTGGCATCCTTCTGGTTCATGACGGTTTTCACACGTGCGATGTCACGACGAACTTTCTTCAATTGAGAAGTGTTAGTCAGCTGTTGCGTAGCGATTTGCATACGCAGGCTGAATTGTGCCTTCAGCAATTCATTCAGTTCTTTGGTCAAAGCCGCCTGATCCTTACCTTGGAGTTCAGATACTTTCATTTACAACTCCTATTATTGGCCGACTTGACGGACGACGAACGTAGTCAACAGCGGCAATTTAGCTGCAGCCAAGCGGAACGCTTCGCGTGCCAGCGTCTCATCGACACCATCCATTTCGTACAACATTTTGCCTGGTTGAATCTCGGCAACGTAGTACTCAGGATTACCTTTACCATTACCCATACGGACTTCCGCTGGTTTCTGGGAAATTGGCTTGTCCGGGAAAATGCGGATCCAGATACGGCCACCGCGTTTAATGTGACGTGTCATTGCACGACGCGCAGCTTCAATCTGACGCGCTGTGATACGACCACGACCAACTGCCTTCAAGCCAAACTCACCGAAGGAAACTGCTGTACCACGAGTATGCGAGATACCCTTGTTACGGCCTTTCTGTTCCTTACGATATTTTCTGCGTGCTGGTTGCAGCATGATTATTCTCCTGCTTTCTCAGCCGGTGCTGCAGCGTCAGCTTTTGCGCGTACGCGCTTGGCTGCCGGGGCTGCTGCGCCGGTCGTCGGTGTTTGTCCTTCTGGACGCTTGGCGCGTGGACGGCTATTTGGCTTGCCATCATCACGACGTGGGCCACGACGTTTTTTGTCGTCTTCCGGAGTCGCTTCGATAACAGGCGCATCGCCATTTGCCAAACGATCGCCTTTGTACACCCATACTTTTACGCCAATGATGCCGTAAGTTGTGGATGCTTCGCCGAAGCCGTAGTCGATGTCAGCGCGCAAAGTATGCAGAGGCACACGGCCTTCGCGATACCATTCTTTACGTGCGATTTCGATACCGTTCAAACGACCACCAGACATGATCTTGATACCTTGAGCACCCAGGCGCATTGCATTCTGCATCGCACGTTTCATGGCGCGGCGGAACATGATGCGTTTTTCCAGCTGTTGAGCGATAGAATCAGCGATCAATTGTGCATCGATTTCTGGCTTGCGAATTTCTTCGATGTTGACGTGAACTGGCACGCCCATCAATTTCGACAAGTCAGCTTTCAATACTTCAATGTCTTCGCCTTTTTTACCGATTACAACGCCTGGACGGGAGCTGTAAATAGTAATGCGTGCGTTTTTGGCAGGGCGCTCGATAACGATGCGGCCTACAGACGCGTTTTTCAGTTTCTTCTTCAGGTATTCACGTACCTTCAGATCTTCGATGAGCATGCTGGCAAAGTTACCATTGCCAGCATACCAGCGAGAAGACCAGTTACGTGTTACTGCCAAACGAAACCCGGTTGGATGTATCTTCTGTCCCATCGTGACTCCTTAGTTACCAACGGTCACATAAATGTGACAGGATTGTTTAGAGATACGATCACCACGACCCTTAGCGCGTGCTGTGAAGCGCTTCAGAATCGCACCTTTTTCGACATAGATAGTCTTTACTTTCAGCTCATCGATGTCCGCGCCATCATTGTGCTCGGCGTTTGCAATTGCAGACTCCAACACTTTCTTGATGATCGCAGCACCTTTTTTAGGGCTGAATGCCAGGATATTCAATGCCTGATCTACTTTTTTACCGCGAATCAGGTCAGCCACCAGGCGACCTTTTTGCTCAGACAGACGCACACCGCGCAAATTTGCTTTAGTTTCCATCATCGGTCCTTATCTCTTAGCCTTTTTATCGGCAGCGTGACCCTTGAACGTACGGGTCAGCGCGAATTCGCCGAGCTTGTGACCAACCATGTTTTCGGAAACATAAACTGGTACGTGTTGCTTACCGTTATGAACCGCAATGGTCAAACCGATGAAGTCCGGCATAATTGTCGAACGACGGGACCAGGTCTTGATTGGCTTTTTGTCTTTAGTCGCTTGCGCGGTTTCGACTTTCTTCACCAGGTGGGCGTCGCAAAACGGCCCTTTTTTCAATGAACGTGTCATGTTTTATCCCTTATTTCTTACCACGGCGTGAGACGATCATCGAAGTAGTACGCTTGTTGCGACGTGTCTTCTTACCCTTGGTTTGCTGACCCCATGGTGATACTGGGTGACGGCCGGCTGCAGTTTTACCTTCACCACCACCGTGCGGGTGATCGACCGGGTTCATGACCACACCGCGAACGGTAGGACGAACACCACGCCAACGCATCGCACCAGCTTTACCGATTTTGCGCAGGTTATGCTCACCGTTGCCTACTTCACCGATTGTTGCGCGGCATTCGATATGAATACGACGAACTTCACCGGAGCGCAGACGAACCTGAGCGTAAGTACCTTCGCGTGCCATCAGCACAACGCCAGCACCAGCTGTACGTGCGATCTGAGCACCTTTACCTGGCAGCATTTCTACGCAATGCATAGTTGTACCGACCGGGATATTACGGATAGGCAAACAGTTACCAGATTTGATCGGTGCTTGCGAACCGTTCATGACCTGATCACCAGCTGCCATGCCTTTAGGAGCGATGATGTATGCACGTTCACCATCCGCGTAGCACAACAAAGCAATGTGTGCTGTACGGTTAGGATCGTATTCAATACGCTCTACTTTTGCAGGGATACCATCTTTGTTGCGTTTGAAGTCAACCAGACGATAATGCTGCTTGTGGCCACCACCGATATGACGGGTAGTGATGTGACCGTTGTTATTACGGCCAGCAGTTTTTGATTTCTTTTCCAACAAAGCAGCGAACGGACGACCTTTGTACAGGCCTTCTGTCACTACCTTCACCATACCACGACGACCTGGTGAGGTTGGCTTCATCTTAACGAGTGCCATGCTTATGCCCCCTCAGTGAAGTTAATTTCCTGACCTGGCTTCAAGCATACAAAAGCGCGTCTTGTATGATTGCGGCGGCCATTAAATTTACCGGTACGTTTTTGTTTACCTTGGCGATTTGCTACCTGTACAGATTCAACTTGTACTTTGAACAGCAATTCGACGGCAGCTTTGATTTCTGGCTTGGTTGCATCTGGCATAACCAGGAAAACCACTTGCTCATTCTTTTCAGCAACCATAGTTGCTTTTTCAGAAATCACAGGAGCCAGCAACACCTTCATCAGGCGTTCTTCGCTAATTTTGACTTGTGCGCTCATGCCAGCATCTCCTCAATCTTTGCCAGTGCTGGCTTGGTGATCAACACTTTCTTGTAGAACACCAAAGAAACTGGATCAGCATAACGTGGCTCAACAACCAATACGTTTGCCAGGTTACGCGCTGCCAACATCAGGTTTTCATTGAATTCGTCAGTGATGATCAGGACGGAATCCAGGCAACCCATTGCTTTCAGTTTTTCGGACAACAGTTTTGTCTTAGGTGCATCAACAGCAACATTGTCGACCACATTCAAACGACCTTCACGAGCCAACTGAGACAGAATCGAGCAGATACCTGCGCGATACATCTTTTTGTTAACTTTGTGAGAGAAGTTCTCATCAGGCGAGTTCGGGAATATACGACCACCGCCACGCCACAATGGAGAAGAAGACATACCAGCACGTGCACGACCAGTACCTTTTTGACGCCAAGGCTTCTTGGTTGTGTGATGGACTTCTTCACGATCTTTTTGTTTGCGATTACCGCTACGAGCATTGGCTTGGAATGCAACGACGACTTGATGGATCAAGGCTTCATTGTAGTCACGACCAAAGATAGTATCAGGAGCGGCTACATTCGACGCTGCTTGACCTTGTTCGTTTAGGAGCTTCAGTTCCATGGATTAGGCTCCCTTCTTGGCTTTAACTTTAACAGCAGGAGATACAATCACCTGACCATTTTTTGCACCCGGCACGGCACCCTTCACCAGCAACAACTGACGCTCTGCATCAACGCGAGCGATTTCCAGATTTTGCACAGTGCGAGTTGCATCACCCAGATGACCAGTCATGCGCTTACCAGGGAATACACGACCTGGATCCTGCGCCATACCGATAGAACCAGGTACATTATGCGAACGGGAGTTACCGTGAGTTGCACGACCAGAAGAGAAATGGTGACGTTTGATAGTACCGGCATAGCCTTTACCAATCGTTACGCCTTGCACATCCACTTTTTGACCAGCTTCGAACATACCAACAGGCACAACATCGCCTGCTTTCAATTCAGCAGCTTTAGCAGCATCAATACGGAATTCTTTTAATACAGTACCAGCTTCAACACCTGCTTTTGCGAGGTGACCGGCAGCCGCTTTTGTTACGCGGGATGCACGGCGCTGACCGAAAGTTACCTGAACAGCGGAGTAACCGTCTGTTTCAGGAGTTTTGACTTGCGTCACGCGGTTGTTGGATACGTCCAAAACAGTAACCGGAATTGAATCCCCGTCATCTGTGAAGATGCGCATCATACCAACCTTGCGACCAACTAGGCCCAAGCTCATTGTTTTCTCCATTCTCACCTACGATTGGGTGAGGCTGATGTTTAAAAAACTTAAACGAATAGGCCAGCAAATGCTGACCTACATCTAAGCCTTCGATTATAGCCTGCGAATTTTTTATTTACAAGACTATTTATTTGAATTTTCGAAAAATTGTGGTATGTCGAATTTTCAGTATTTATCTGGAAATACAAATTTGCATCCGTATTTCCCGGCCAATTAGGATTATTGCAATTTGATTTCTACGTCAACGCCAGCTGGCAGATCGAGCTTCATCAATGCATCAACTGTTTTGTCAGTTGGGTCAACGATGTCCATCAAACGCTGGTGAGTACGGATTTCGAATTGATCACGGGAAGTTTTGTTCACGTGCGGGGAACGCAGTACGTCGAAACGCTGGATACGTGTAGGCAAAGGAACCGGGCCTTTAACAACAGCGCCAGTGCGCTTGGCTGTTTCTACGATTTCCAGAGCGGACTGATCGATCAGTTTGTAATCGAAAGCCTTCAGACGGATACGGATTTTTTGATTTTGTGTGGACATGTTCATTCCTGTAAAGAGCGAGCCACTAACGGCAGAACCGGTGGCATATTGAATAAAGAGCGAAAACTACACTGGCTGCCGCATCAAATTGAATACGACAGCCAGCTAGTATACTACAAATTACGGCAGATATTACTCGATGATTTTAGCAACAACGCCAGCACCAACAGTACGGCCACCTTCACGGATAGCGAAGCGCAAGCCTTCTTCCATCGCGATCGGGTTGATCAATTTAACAGTGATAGATACGTTATCACCTGGCATGACCATTTCTTTGTCTTTCGGCAACTCGATCGAACCAGTTACGTCCGTTGTACGGAAATAGAACTGTGGACGGTAGTTGTTGAAGAATGGTGTATGACGGCCACCTTCATCTTTGGACAGAACATAGA
>NZ_JACOGF010000019.1 GCF_014284335.1 Undibacterium hunanense
TCGCTTCTTTCTGCCAAATTCGCAGAGTGGGAGTAGTGATTCCTGTGGCTTGGGCTAACTCCACAATGGCACGATTGATGGGCGGCGTCATTTGTTGTATTACCCATTCTTTTTGTTCTGCTGTATACCGTACTCGTTTCATCTTACTCTGTCTTCCGCCCTCCAGCGGGTTGGATTTCTGATGACGCGACATCTATCCTGACATGGAGGGAAGCAAAAGAAAGTATCTCGGCCGCCGGGCCGAGACCCGGCCTGTGTCCACGAAGGGCAATTGTTTAAATCAACGTACAGCAAACAACAACCGCCAATGGAGCGCCACCCGATGTGCTCCAACTTTGACAGTGACGAATATGTGCTTAATACGCCCATTGTTGGGCTGATAAAGCGTAGCCCAACCTACACAACTACGAAGGGCAATAAATTTAACCAAAGTACGGCATGCAACAAACGCCGCTGGCCTCCAGCCTTCGCTGGAGCGACGATATGATGATTGCCGTTCATCGACAGAACCCCATCCTCATCCCCACCTTCTCCTTGAAGGAGAAGGAGTAAAACCAGCCGCTAACGGCGTGCCACCGACGGCACAAGCTCATGACACCAAGCACAGACTAAGGCAATGGAAACACCAGACACGTCGTCGTCGCATGCGCATAAATCCTCCCCGCAGCATCCACAATACGCCCCTCTGCCGTACCCACTTGCCTGCCCACCTGTATGACTTTGCCTTCAGCCCGTACCGGCCCGGTCTTGCTGTTCATGGCACGTATCAGATTCACCTTGATTTCCAGCGTGGTATAGCCCATGCCTTTGGGCAGCATGGATTGCACGGCACAACCCACTGCTGAATCCAGCAGGGTACAGAAATAGCCGCCATGCACGCTGCCCAGCGGGTTGTAATGCTGCACACCGGGCGTGCCCTGGAACACGATACGGCCAGGCTCACCTTCTACCGGAATGAAATCCATGGTCTTGCCTATGGGCGCGACCGGATAATCGCCATTCAGGATACCCAGCAAGAAATCGATACCGCTGACGGCTTTCAGTTGATCCAGCGTCGCAACGCCGGGTTCTGCCATGCGTGCGCGCACTTCGGCTTCACGGGCCAGCCATTGCTGTAAGACTGCTTCGGTTTCTATACTCATCATGCATCCTTACGGGGAAATAAAATCATTTGTGTACAACGAAACAGGGCAATGGTCTTGCCCTGGTAACTGACCACGGCATCCCAGACCTGGGTTGTGCGGCCCAGATGCACGCCCGTGGCAACGACGCTGATAGTGCCTTCACGGGCTGTGCCCAAGTGATTTGACTTCAGTTCCACCGTGGTGAAACTTTGTGCCCCTGGTGGCAGACTGCTGATGCAGCCATACCCGCAGGCAGTATCCGCCAGCGTCACCACACTGCCGGCATGCAGGTAGCCGTTAGGGGCCAGCAAATGTGGTTGCACCGGCAATTCTGCCGTGACGCGTCCTTTTTCTACCGACAGGATGCGTATGCCCAGATAACCGGGCAGGAATGGGGCACCGAACTGGTTCAGGCGCTGCGCCTGCTCATCCTGTGCATCCTGTACGTCGGTGCTGGAGTTAAGGTCTGGGTCTGGGTCTGGATCTGCTTCGGCTTGCATGATGGTCTTTCGTGTTGAATATCCTTACCGGACATTCTAGATATTGCAGTAAAAGACGGACAGTGTCAGTATTGACTCTTTTAATGCAGATTACGACAAATGATTGATATCGAAGTCTGGCTGTACCCGCAATGTATGGCATCTGCCGTCACTGGTCCGCTGGATGTGTTTGCGGTTGCGAATGCCATCTGGGCCATCAAAAATCGGGATGATGTCGGCCCGCTGTTCAAGTGGAGCCTGCGTTCACCTGATGGTCAGGCCGTCATGACGCCAGCCGGTATCAGTCTGGTTGCTGATGGCCCCATTTGCGCTGACAGCAAGGCGGATGTGATCATTCTGCCTGGCATTTATGTCGGCAATGGTGTTGCCGGCCTGCTGGGTAATTTGCATGATATGCGCGATGTCTTCCCCATCCTGCGTGAAAAACACCGTCAGGGTACGGTACTGGCATCGAATTGCAGTGCCACTTTCGTACTGGCCGAAGCTGGTTTGCTGAATGGCGGACATGCCACCACCACCTGGTGGCTGGAACGGGCTTTCAAGGCCCGCTATCCAGAGGTGCAACTGCGCCTGGCCCAGGTGTTGAATGAATATGAAAATATACTGACCAGCGGTGCGGCTACCAGCTATCTGAACCTGGCCTACCACCTGGTAGAAAGATTTGGCGGACAGGATGTTGCCACTGGTGTTTCCAAAACTCTGCTGATCGATGCCAATCGCGCATCACAGATGCCATACATGCAAATGCTGACCCTGACCCAGCAAGATACCCAGCCGCATGAAAACCTGCTGGTACAGCGTGCCCAGAAATGGCTGAACCAGAATCACCACCTGCCTTTCCGCCTGCCTGCACTGGCCGAACACCTGGCAGTCAGCGAACGCACGGTAATACGGCATTTCCACCAGACCCTGGATACCACGCCTGCCAGTTACGCCCAGCAGATCAAGATGGATATCGCCAAGCGCCTGCTGGAAAGCACCACACTGACACTGGAACAGGTAGCCGAACGCACCGGCTACAGCGACCCCAGTTCCTTCCGTCGCCTGTTCAAACGACATTCGGGATTGTCACCGGCCAGTTACCGTGAACAGTTCAGACCGGCAAAACGGGCGGTGAGTACCTAAGCCACACACATGCACTGCATACCTACGCGGCCTGGCAAAATCTGATCATCCCGGCCATCACAATATAGAAAAGAAAGTTCTGTCTTCTTTTGATGTAGTGACTGACAATCACAGGTATACAAAGCTTTTGATGGGAAATGAGAATAATTTCCACATGGAAATTATTTCGGTTTTTTTCTATATAATGGTGTCATGCACAAACTGCCCGGAAAAAGAAAAGTCTCTTATGGCGCTGATACGGTAGCGCCAGAAACGCCTGTCGTCTTGCGGGACAAGGATGTGGAAGATGCGAAAGATGCGGTCGTTGATGCTCCCTTAGTATCAACATTAGTATCACCACTAGCGTCACCCCTGGCGCCCTTAACACCGCCCTTTGTTGTCTCCAAGGCTGATCCGGAACCGGCTTTTGTGGTTCCGGTGCAGGATGCCCCATCCCCTGAAGGCACACCTGCTTCAACGATTCTTGCCAAATTCAATGAGATCAGGACGCAACTGCCGCGTTCCCACAGTCGCTATCTGGTGAAATGGAAAATCGCGCTTATCCATGAATTCAGTGGCAAAAAACTGACCTATCACGGCAAGATCAATGACATTTCAGAAAATGGTCTCAGCATGTTCTGTGAATACAATGTCTTTTTCAGTGGCAGAGTCAAACTGATCATGACCTTGCCACCTTTGAATGTGGGCCTGCATGCCCAGAAAATAGAAGTCGAAAGCAAGATGGTGTACACCATACTGTCGCAATTTTCTTTCCGTATCGGGCTGGAATTCCTGAATTTCCAGGATGGTGAAAAGAAAATACTCATGGACAGGCTGGAAAGCAGCAACGCCGCCCTCAAACCGGGCAGCGGCTAAAGCCTGCCGCCATAGCCAGCCCCACTTCAGCCGCCAGCCTTAATCACTGCCACCGCAGCCACCGCTACAACCACCACTACATCCCGAACTGTCGCCACCACTGTCACTACTGCCGCTGTCGGTACTGCAACCACTGCCGCTATCCCGTGCAGTATCACTAAAATCATACGGGCTGTCGCTGCTCCCACCGCCATAAAAATCACCGCCGCAATACACCGTGCCATCTGTATTGGTGCGCAGGGCGCTGCAATTGGGTTCATAGCGAAAACCGTCGGCAATATTCCATTTTGCATCCAGCGCAAACAGCAGGGGCAAGCGGGTGGCACGACGGGGGTTGATGTTTTCTTCCAGGCAGGCAAACCACCAGGTGCGACGCAGGCCATCGTTATTGCGCAGATTGCTGCCCAGCACGGCGGCTGGCGTATGGTGCATATAACGGCCAAATGCCTTTTTACAGAATTGTTCGTAATTTTTTGTATAAAGAATAAACTCGTGCCACAGCTCATCGACGACCAGTGAAGGCATGGCGACATGCTTGTAACCAGATTTCAGATACACCAGAAAAAACTGCCTCAGTGCCCTTGCCACCAGTTGCTGATCTTTTATAGACAGGTCAGTACGCTGTTTGTGGAGCCTTTCCAACAATCCGGGTGGAAACATATAACTGCGTATGTAGTCCGCCTGGGCCGCACGCCGCCAGCGGGTCCAGACAAAAACCAGGCTGACCGAGAGCAACAGCACCACAATAATCATCAATATAGGCATGTAGTAATCCACAGAATTTAACAAAAACTTGCTGTTTTGCTGCTGTGCAGCAAAACAAATTTGGCATAGTATGGAAACAGGGTTCACATTTTCTGCATAGCAATGCAATCAGTATAAAAAGCTACACATCACGCCATACATCAGACCGAAGCTTATTTCACCGTTACAAAGACATACCGGATTTTCTCTTCCCTGGAGTCTGCTATGTTGAATCTTGAAAAATATTTTTTCGCATTTTGTAGCAAACGAAGTTTTTTCTGGGAGATACACGATGAACTTGCGTCACTTGCGCATAGGAACCCGACTCGCGGTCGGTTTTGGTGTAATACTCGCCACCCTCATTCTCATTCTGGTCATTGACAGCATTTTCAGCGCCAGCAACCGCAAGGAAATGGTCGCGGGCCTGGAGCTTTCGCAAGCCAAAATCGAGCTGGCGGCCACCATGAAAAGCAGCATGCTGGAAGGCGGCATTGCCATCCGCAATATCGGCCTGCAAAGCGATATTGGTGAAATCGACAAGCAAAAAGCCATTTCCAAAAAACAACAAACCCGCTTTGCCGAAGCACGCGACAAACTGATCGCCCTTGGCCTGAATGATGAAGAGAAGAAAATCCTCGATACCGTTTCGGAAATGGGTAAGGAAATCGACGTTCCGACCAAGCAAGCCATGCAAATGTTGCTGGAATTTAACGGCGAAGAAGCCGTCAAGGTAATTGCGACCAAAATTGACCCCTTGCAACAAAAAGCCTTACTGGAAATCAATAAACTGGTCGACCTGCAAAACAAGGCCGCCGCTGAACTGTCCAGCATCGCTGAAAGCAAAGGCAAACAACTGACAACCACTCTGTTTGCGATTGGTGCCGTCATTTTGTTGATAGGCGCAGGCTTTTCGGTATTTCTGACACGCGGCATCACCACGCCACTGCGTGAAGCTGTTGTTATCGCCAAACAGGTCGCTGCCGGTGAACTGTCTTTCCGCGAAACCACTGACGGTACCGATGAGATCAGCGAACTGCTGAATGCGCTGAAAGAAATGAATGACAACCTGCACCATATCGTCAGTGAAGTCCGTCAGGGTACCGACGCCATAGCCATTGCCGCAGGTGAAATCTCCAGCGGTAACGCCGACCTGTCTTCACGCACGGAAACCCAGGCCGGTGCACTGGAAGAAACCGCCAGCACCATGGAAGAAATCACCGCCACCGTCAGACACAATGCAGACAATGCCAGACAGGCGAATGGCTTGGTGACCTCGGCGTCCAACTTCGCCATCAAGGGTGGTGAAGAAGTCGGCAAGGTGGTCCACACCATGAATTCCATCAAGGAAAGCTCGCGCAAGATTGTCGATATCATCAGCGTAATTGACGGCATTGCCTTTCAGACCAATATTCTGGCGCTGAACGCAGCAGTAGAAGCTGCACGTGCCGGTGAACAGGGGCGTGGCTTTGCCGTGGTGGCGTCGGAAGTCAGAAATCTGGCACAGCGCAGCGCCAGCGCCGCCAAGGAAATCAAGACCCTGATCAGCGATTCAGTAGAAAAAGTCGATGCTGGCGGCAAGCTGGTTGATGCAGCCGGCAAAACCATGGGTGAGATCGTCACTTCGGTCAAACATGTGGCCGACATCATGACCGAGATCAGTGCTGCCGGCCAGGAACAGAGTTCCGGCATAGAAGAAGTCAATCGCGCCATCACCCAGATGGATGAAATGACACAGCAAAATGCAGCGCTGGTAGAACAGGCAGCCGCTGCGGCTGAAAGCATGGAAGAACAGGCCAATATCCTGGCGCGCGCCGTCACGGCCTTCAAGCTTGATGCAGCCAGTAACCATGTCCGCCGCGCACAGCCAGTCAAAGTCAGTGCCGCCCCGTTGGATGATGAAAATGCGGATTCCAACTTGATTATGTCAACTGCTGGTAAACTAGTGAGAGTATTGGGTTTCAATAAAAGTTAAAAAGTTAAGCGAGAGATAGGAACAGACCCTCGCTTCGGGTCTTTTCTATCTAGAAATGTATATGAACAAGTCGGAAGCACTAAGAAGCATCGTTGAACAGGCCAGCAATGGTGATTTGGTTTTTCCGACCAATGTCAACGCATCACTCAAGATACAGCAAGCTCTGGATGACCCGGATTGCGGCATAGAAACTGCGGCCAAACTGGTCATGACTGAACCTTTGATGTCTGCCCGCGTGGTGGCCATCGCCAATTCTGTCGCCTACAACCGTTTCGGCGGCGGCGTCACCAATATCCGCACGGCCATCACCATACTCGGCTTCAATACCCTGCGTTCCGTTACGGCTGCCGTTGTTATGCGGCAATTAAGTGCCGCCGTTTCCCACCCTGGCATACGCGCCCAGATGGATGCACTATGGCGGCATTCTGCCTACGTGGCGGCGCTGGCGCACCTGATTGCCCGTAAAGTCAGCAAAGTGGATGCTGAAACTGCCCTGTTTGCCGGTATCGTGCATGAAGTTGGTGGTTTTTACCTGTTGTCGCGTGCACAGGAATTTCCGGCCTTGCTGGAAATCGACAGCAACCCACCAGCCCCGGATGCCCTGGCAGAAACCGATGAAACCTTTATCGGCCGTGCCGTCCTGAATAAATTGCTGGTGCCCAAACGTGTGGTCTCTGCCGTGGAAGCACTGTGGTACGGCATGCGCGTCATGCCGCCAGAAACCCTGGGCGACACTTTGCTGCTGGCCAATGAACTGGCCGCCGTGCCATCACCACTGGACCCGCGTTCACCGGAAAGCATACGTCAATCCGCTTCGGAAATTGATTTCGCCGTCGGTGAAGGCACCCTGTCTTCCATCCTGTCCGAATCTACAGAAGACGTCGAATCCCTGACTGCGACCCTGATCAGCTAAGTGTTTGTCGCACATAGTAGGTGTGCAACAACAGACTTGGCAGAAATTCGGCATAATAGTCCGCGCATTCAACCGCAGCAGGCATGGGTACTGCATCTTGCAGCAATGCAGGGATGCTGCCACCTGCTGAATCATTCCACGCACCACATTCAAAGGAAAAACCATGCAATTGAAAAGTTTGCTTCGTTCCGGCCTGTTCAGCACATCCATTCTGGCTGGCGTTGCCGTGTTTGGTATTCCAGCCATCAGCGCGCATGCCGCCGCATCCATGGCAAAAACCAGCGCTCCCGGCTTTTACCGCAGTATGCTGGGTGATTTTGAAATCACCGTATTGTCTGACGGCACAGTCCCACTGCCTGTCGATAAACTGCTGACCAATACCACGCCAGAAAAAGTCGGCAAGGCTCTCGCCAAATACCATCAGCAAAGTCCGCTGGTGACATCGTTCAATGCCTTCCTCATCAATACTGGCAGCAAGCTGATTTTGATCGATAGCGGCGCCGGTGTCTTCTTTGGCCCTACGGTGGGCAAGCTGCAGGCGAATCTGAAAGCATCCGGTTACCTGCCTGAGCAGATCGATGAAATTTACATCACCCACATGCATGCCGACCATATCGGTGGCCTGGTGGATGGTGATAAAGCAGTCTACCCTAACGCCATCGTGCGCATTGACCAGCATGACACCGACTTCTGGTTAAGCCAGGAAAACCTGGACAAGGCCAAAGCCGATGCCAAAGGCAGCTTTGAAAAATCCATCGCTATCCTGAAACCGTATGTACAGGCCGGTAAACTGAAACCGTTTGAAGGCAATACGGAACTTGCACCAGGTATCAAAGCGGTAGCCGCCCATGGCCATACTCCTGGTCACACTACCTACAAAATCGAAAGCAAGGGCCAGACCCTGATGCTGTGGGGTGACCTGATGCATGTTGCCGCAGTACAGTTTGACAACCCTGCGGTCACCATACAATTCGACAGTGACAGCAAGGCTGCTTACGCACAAAGACAAAAAGCCTATGCTGATGCAGCGCAGCAAGGCTATCTGGTCGGTGCCGCCCATCTGGCCTTTCCTGCCCTGGGTTATGTGCGCAAAGAAGGCAAGGGCTATGCCTGGACACCTTTGAACTATGCACCACTGCCATAATCTGAATTGTCATCTGCCTGATTGACAGTACCCGGCAAATCGGACACAGTGCAAACTCTGTCCTTTGCCGGGTTTTTTATGCCTTCTCAGTATCAGAACACCGTCACGTCAGCGCCACTCATCAGCGATGATTTTGACCTGCGCCACCTGCCCGCCGGTTTTTACCAGAACCCCTATCCCTACTACCACGCCCTGCGCGAGCAGACGCCCGTGCGCAAGATGCCGGACGGTTCTTATCTGCTGACGCGCTATGCCGACCTGGTGCAGGTGTACAAGGATGCGAAGACCTTCAGCTCGGACAAAAAACTGGAATTCAAACCACGCTATGGTGATTCGCTGCTGTATGAACATCACACCAAGAGCCTGGTGTTCAATGACCCGCCACTGCACACGCGGGTACGCCGCCTGATCATGGGTGGCCTGACCCCGGCAGCCATGGCCGATACCGAACCCGGCCTGATCACACTGGTGGATGGCTTGCTGGACCAGATGGCAAACAAGCGAGAGGTCGATCTCATCAGCGATTTCGCATCCGCCATCCCGGTAGAAATCATAGGCAACTTGCTGGCAGTGCCGCATGATGAACGTGAACCCCTGCGTGAATGGTCGCTGGCGATACTGGGCGCACTGGAACCCGCCATCACACCAGAATTTTTTGCGTATGCAAATCAATGTGTTGCCGGGTTTTTGGCCTATCTCAAAGAGCTGGTCGCCAAGCGCCGCCTGCACCCTGGTGACCCCAAAACCGACATGCTGACACGCCTGATAGAAGGTGAAGCCAACGGTGAAAAACTGACGGAAACCGAGCTCTTGCAAAACTGTATTTTCTTACTGAATGCCGGACATGAAACCACCACCAATTTAATCGGCAATGGCCTGGTCGCCCTGCAGGAATGGCCGGAACAAAAAGCCCGCCTGATCGCCCAGCCAGAAATGATCAACACCGCCATCGAAGAATTTTTGCGCTTTGAAAGTTCCAATCAGTTGGGCAATCGCATGACAACGGTGGATACGCGAATCGGCGACACCAATATTGCCGCTGGCAGTCGTATCAGCCTGTGCATAGGCGCGGCCAACCGCGACCCCTTGCAATTTCCTGATCCAGACCAGCTCGACCTCAGCCGCAGCCCGAATCGGCATCTGGCTTTTGCATCCGGCATACATCAATGTGCGGGCATGTTTTTGGCGCGGCTGGAAGGCAGGGTGGCGATTTCGCGCCTGCTGGCACGTTACCCAAATTATGCATTGAGCGCACTACCCGTCAGAGGTGGGCGCGCACGCTTTCGCGGTTTTTTATCGGTACCTTGCACATTATAAAAATTCTTCACAACAAAAAATACGGAGACAACATGAAAACAAATACCCAGCTCAAAAAAAGCCTGCTGGCACTGACAGCAACGCTGCTCTGCACAGGCATCAGCGCGCAGGCACAAATCAGGATAGGCGTGACCATTTCATCGACAGGACCGGCTGCCTCTTTGGGCATACCCGAGAAAAATGCGATTGCCATGCTGCCCAAGGAAATCGCAGGCAAAAAGGTCGAATACATTGTTCTCGATGATGCCTCCGACACCACGCAAACCGTGACCAATACCCGCAAGCTGATCTCCGAAGAAAAAGTCGATGCCATCATCGGTTCCACCACGACCCCGAATTCCCTTGCCATGCTGGCTGTGATTGGCGAAGGCAAGACGCCAGCCATCAGCCTGGCATCCAGCAACCGCATCATCGAACCCATGGATGCCAACAAAGCCTGGATGTTCAAGACGCCGCAGACCGACACCATGATGGCAATCGCGATTGCCGAAGACATGAGCAAGAAGGGTGTCAAGACCATGGGCTTCATAGGATTTTCTGATGCCCTTGGTGAAGCCTTCCTGGTGGAAGTGAGCAAATATGCAGAGCTGAAAAAAATCAGGGTCGTGGCCACAGAACGTTTCAGCCGCAATGACAACAGCGTCGTCGGCCAGGTCTTGAAACTGATGGCCAGCAACCCGGATGCCATCGTCGTCGGTGCCTCAGGCACGCCTGCTGCGCTGCCACCCAAAACCCTGGTCGAACGCGGCTACAAGGGCCGTATCTATCACAACCACGGCGTCGCCAACAGCGACTTCCTGCGCGTTTGTGGCAAGGACTGCGATGCCACCTACCTGCCCACCGGCCCGGTCATGGTGGCCAGACAACTGGCCGACAGCAACCCCGTCAAAAAAGCTGCGCTGGATTTCTCCAACAAGTTTGAAGCAACCTATGGTGCAGGTAGTCTGGCCGCATTTGCATCCTATGCCTGGGATGCCGGTTTGCTGTTGCAGCAAGCTATCCCCGTGGCCTTGAAGAAAGCCGCCCCTGGCACCGCCGAATTCCGCGCCGCCTTGCGTGATGCCCTTGAAGCTACTCAAGGGCTGGCCACCACCAACGGCGTCGTCAACATGAGCAAAAGCGACCACCTGGGCCTGGATCAGAGAGCACGCGTGATGGTACAGATCAAAGGTGGGAAATGGGTATATCAGGCAGAATAACGAGACTGAATACACTATGAAAACTGTTTGGATCATGGCAGCGCTGCTGGTCGGCAGTGCCGTACCGGCATGGGCTGCCGACACCTTCGATATTGCCATCACCGTGGACGACTTGCCGGCCCATGGTCAACTGCCACCAGGAATGACACGGGCAGGCATTGCCGCATCCCATATCAAAAGCTTCAAGGCGCACGGTGTGCCGGAAGCTTTCGGCTTTGTCAACGCCGCCCGGCTGGCTGATGATACGGGCAACGCGGTCGTTCTTGATATCTGGCGTCAGGCTGGCTACCCGCTGGGCAACCACACTTACAGCCACATGAACATCGAGAAAGCAGCATCGCTGGAAGCCTGGCAAGCCGATGTGATTGCCGGCGAGCCAGCAGTCGCAAGCAAGATGGAAGGGGCCTTCTGGCGCTATCTGCGCTTTCCCTACCTGTCCGTTGGTACCACCCGGCGCGATGAGGCTTTCGTATTCCTGCGTGATCGCGGCTATAAAATTGCAGATGTCAGCATCGCCTTCAGCGACTGGGACTATACCGATGCCTATGCACGTTGCGTCGGCAAGGCGGATATCGCCAGCATAGAGCGTATGAAAGTCCACTACCTGCAAGGCGTCGATACCGGCATCGCCAACATGAAAGAAAACTCAAGGCGCGTGTACGGACGCGTAATCCCGCAAGTGCTGCTCACCCACATCGGCGGCTGGAGCGCCGTCACGCTGCCCGACGTATTGGCCCGGCTGGATGCCGCTGGTGCCCGTTACGTGACACTGGCCCAGGCACAGGCTGACCCGGCCTATGCAGAACCCGGAGGCGGCAGCGTCATCAGCCGCACCGCCAGTAAAAACAACATCATGCTGGTTAAGGATGCATCCTCTGAGCCCACGCTGGATCTCAAATCCATCTGCAAATAGACCTTAATCTGACGACGACATTTTCATCATCACCAGGCCGGACAGGATAAGTACAGCAGCACAAACGCGAGTGAAATTCAGTTGTTCGCCCAAAAAGACTATGCCTACGATGAAGGCACCAAGGGCACCGATACCGGTCCAGATTGTATATGCAGTACCAAGTGGAAGACTGCGCATGGACAGCGACAGCAAGACGATGCTAATGAGCATGCCAACAATAGTCACGACAGAGGGAATTAATTTTGTGAAGCCATCCGATTGCTTCATAGCGAAAGCCCAGACGACTTCAAAGAGTCCGGCAACAACCAATAATATCCAAGCCATGATGGCTCTCCTTTCAAAGAGCCGGGCCGTCCCGGACATTCGTTCCCAAAGTGGGGAAGGTCGTTCCTTCTGGTGAATCTGTGTCAATTCACATGCATCGGACTTGAATGGTCCGACATATAAATTATAGCTCAGCCAGTAATCATCTGCTTTAGGGCTTGGGATGGGGTTTTGCCGCAAAATTATTGTCAGTCAATTGACCGGAACCCATCCCCACCCTAACCCTCCCCTTGAAAGGGAGGGGATTGATCAGTCATTTTTTTGTCAAGCATATTGCTCCGGATAGCAGTACGCCTGCGCTAAAGTAAGGCCAACAAGAATACGGTTCGTCAATCGGCCAGAATCTGCATCAGCAAACCACACCAGTCTCAATAATGCGGCGGTCTTTCATCCACCACCGCAGTCCGCTGACTGGCCGTCACGGCCACTTCGCGTATGCGTGCCGCCATCGCGGTACACAGCGCTTCCAGCTCATCAATTTTCTTTTGTTGCCTGTAGACCTGGGTATTCAGGGTATCCACCAGATCATCCTGACGTGTCAGGCGTATCTCCAGGTCAATCAATCTTTCTTCGGTTGCGGTGTGTGTCATGATGCAGCTTCCCTTCACAGTAGGCTGACAGTATGCCATACCAGCCTGACTGCAATGACTGCACTATCCGCAAAAAAAGGTTCAAGGCAACAATGACCGCGACGTCGGTTCCAGCATCAATATCTCTGGCCAGCGCTGCAAGGATTTATACAGATCAGCAAAGGCCCGGTCGCGCCATAGTGCATCCTGTGCCAGGCTTGCCAGATAGTGGTCATACGCTGCCTTGTCTGAGTAGCTGGCAAACCAGACGAAGACATTGACGTTTTCGCGCACGGGCAGGCGTTCAAATGTATTCGGGCTTTTTTCCGTGACGAAGCGGCCCATGACATGGGCACCGTGGCGTTCAAACATAGGCATCAACTGGTGATTGAATTTACTGATGAAGTCCGCTGTTACCTCTTGCGGAAAATGATAAATCGTTGCCACCACCAGGCCACCACGCGGAGCCGTGTTGCCAACTGCTGCACGCGTGCGTGTAGCAGTGACGAAACCACTGCCGGGCGAGGCCGGGCGCAACAACAGGACATCATCGTTATCATACAAAGTCGCATTGGCATCATTGCGATACGTCTGCCAGGTCTGGCCTGAATAAAAATCAGCCAGGGCCTGTTTGCGCGCTTCCATATTGCCAAATCCACGTAGCCAGGTGAAATGATAAGGGTCATTCAGATCACGAAACTGGGCCAGCACACGGATGCCGGCTTCTTCCTGGGTGTCGATGAAACGGGTTTCAAACAGCGAGATCAGTGCATCACGCTTGCCGGGATACGTCACATACTGACGCAGCTCTATGACCTGGCAGCATTCTTCTGCAATGACGGCATTTGTTGCCGCAACACCTGAACTAACCGCTCCCAATGAACCCAACAGGGCGGCGGCCATCAAAGTGGATGGCTGAGACAATTTCATCGCTTTTCTCCATCATCAGACATCGCGCCGGATGGCGCGGTAGATGCCAGCATAAGCTGCAATTAGGACGATTTCAGACCTGATTAAATTGCACACCACAACAAAATCTGCTGACGCCCTGATACAGCTTTCCCGCAAAGCCTGCACATGGCATGTCATACCAGTCTGGTATGCTAGTGGACTGGTATGCTCACTACAGAAGCCAATGACCGCAGTGGTATGCCCCAATAATCCAACAGACAAAAATCTGTTGACCCATTTCATCTGTGCTTGCATGCTGTCGCCATGAATAATATTGTCCGCCTCTTCGTTCGCTTCGTACTCCTTGTGCTTCGCGGTTTGCCGGGCGTGCTGGCCTCGCTGATCTTCTGTGCGACTTCTGTCGCAACGGCAACTGAAGTGAAAAAACCTGTCGTCATCGGCTATTACCTGCTGGAAAAAGACCAGATCAACAGCTATGCCGATGGCAAGACAGAGTTCCCGGTATCTGCCATCACGCCAGAAAAAGCGCGCATGCTGACCCATATCAATTACTCTTTCCTCAACATCAGTGAAGAAGGGCAATGTGCGCTGGAAGAGGGTACCGATCCACAAATGGCGCGCAAGGTGTTTGATGAATTACAGGGTCTTAAAAAACACAATGCCGATTTGCGCATCCTGTTTTCCATAGGCGGCTGGTCTTACACCAATGATGACAGCGCCACAGTAGGGCGCTACCGGACCGCTGCTGCCAGCAGCAATGCCAGACAGAAACTGGCGCAATCCTGCATCGCCTTCATGCGTGATTATGGCTTCGATGGCATAGACATAGACTGGGAATATCCGCGTGCAGAAGACAGCGCCAACTTTGTGGCATTGCTGAAAGAAATCCGCCGACAACTGAAGCAGGAAAAACGTGACGGCAAACCCGCCTGGCAACTGACCATCGCTGCTGCCGGTGGTGCCTTCAACATGGCACGCACTTACCAGTATTTGCCACAGATTGCAGCCCAGCTCGATTACATCAATCTGATGACCTATGACTTGAACGGGCCGTGGGAACAGCAGACCAACCACAATGCCCATCTGTATGGCAATACTGGCGAACACCTGTTTGAAAACCCATTGCGTGCACTGCCTTTCAAACCGGCGCTCAGCAAGAAAGTGCTGGAACAGCGCTTTCCCTCACCCTTTGCGCTGACCGTGGATGCCGCCGTCCAGCAATATCTGCGTGCCGGCGTACCTGCCGCCAAGCTGGTGCTGGGCTTGCCATTTTATGGCCGTGCCTTCTTTCAGGTCGCACCCGACAAGCAAGGCTTGTATCAGACCCACGCCACCCCTGCCGGTGACGTTTATGTCGGCGACCCCGGCTTGCTTACAGGCTGCGATGCCTGCACCGCCCGCAAGGATCCACGCATAGCCACGTATGCCGACATCAAAAAACTGCTGGCATCGCCACTGGGATATAAAAGCTATTTCGGCGCGGACACCAAAGTGCCGTGGATATACAACGCCGACAAGAAAATCTTCATCAGCTACGACAATGAAGAATCCTTTGCCTACAAAGTCACTTACCTGAAAAAATATGGCCTGGCCGGTGCCATGTTCTGGCACCTGGGACAGGATGATGAACAGGGCAGTCTCTTGCGCAGTCTCTACATGCACTTGAATCCGGAAACCAGCTTGCAGGGTGGCGTGCAATACATTTCAAAGTAGCTCCCATGGCAGAGGCCGTCTATTCCATGTCATTTCCACATCATTTCAACCTGGCAGCAATCCTGAAACCCACCGAATGATAGGCGCCTGCCGCACTGCGTCCCTCACCACGTCCGGTGGATTTGCCGCTGTTTGATGTCGCATACCATGAACCACCCTTGACCACGTTGACGCTGGTGCCGGCCTCTGCCCCGTTGGATGCAAGGTTCAGGGTGTTGGTCCATTCATAGGCATTGCCGGCCATGTCGTAACAGCCGCACCAGCTTTTGCCTCCTTCGTAGGTGCCTGCGGGTGTCGTATAACCACCATACAGATTCACCAGCGTACGGAATTGATCGGTATTGGCAAAATCTGCCCATGTGCTATTGGCCGATGAATCATATTGCCAGCCGGTGACGCCACCACTAGCATTCATATTCAGGACCTTGCTCAGCAGGGCAGTGTCATTCGTCAGTGCCGTACTGCCATCACTGAGCGTAGTCACCACGGTATCGTTGTAATAACTGACGGTAGCAAAGGCAGCAGAGTTCAGGACATACTGGCTGCACACGGCATTACAGTTGTAAACCGTTGACAGGGCACCGGTACTGCTGCTGTAAGTGATGCCCGCATTCACGCCCCAGGGGAAACTGTAGCTGGTGTTGTTGCCCAGCGCTGCGTATTCCCATTCGCCCTCGGTAGGCACATAAAAGCGATAGCCTGGTATCTGGGTTTCCAGCCAGGTGCAATAGGCCGTTGCGGCTGTCAGGGACACAAATAATACCGGGTGCTGTTCCTTGCCTGCCGGGTAGCTGCCACCATACCAGTATTGGCCAGCGGTCTTTGCCGTGCTGGGATAATAGCTGCTGCCCTGGGCATTGCAAAATGCCTTCCAGTTGGCATTGCTGACCAGATATTTTCCCATCATGTAGGGATTAAGTATGGCGATGCTGCTGGTATCACTCATCACACCAGTGACCGGATCGGTGGTTGAACTGGTGGTGGATGTGTGGAAGTTATAGGCAACCGTACCCGACGCAATCACGGTCACAAAATCGGCCATGGATGGCAGACTGGCTGTCGTACTGGTACCAGCCGTGCGCCAGCTCCAGGGATCAGTCGCTATATTGCTCACCCCAGTGGTCACCCCGGTGGTCGTCCCGGAAGTGGTGCCGGTGGTAGTGCCGGTGGTAGTGCCTACTGTAGTGCCAGTCGTCGTGCCAGTCGTTGCGGTTGTAGTCGTGGTACTTGATGTTGCGGCAGCACCACTGGCTGAACCACCACCACAGGCAGTCAACAGTTCAGCCGGAGCCAGCATACCCAGCGCCATCCGCAGCAATCTGCGGCGTGATTCCATTGTGGTTGGCGTGTGGGTTGGCGTTTTGGTCGGCATCTTGGTAGATTTATGAGCCGGTATGCGGGAAGCAGATGCTGGTTTGCGCATGTTTTTCCTTCGTGCTTATCATTTTTTTGCCGTCATGCAGCCAGGACGCAAGACGGCGTGGCATAAAATATGGATTGGAATTGAAACAGGAACTGGCTGTAAATAGTAGCCCCTTGCAAAACAAGGGGAGCAGGATTTACCCAGATTTACATTTATCCTGATAGCACAAGAAAAAATGCAGAAAGGCGAAGTAAAGACTGGTAAGTGGAGCCGCACCCAGGCCAGGTGCAGCGTCATTCCAGCTATGACCATGCGGGCTAGGGCAGGGAACTATCTGCCGCCTTCAAAAACCTGTCCACCGCCGCCGTATAGGCACTATCCTGCCCCAGGGTTTTGTTGATATCGGCATGACTCATGGCTTGCGGCAGGGTCTGGGCCAGCATACCCAGCGATTTGGCCTTGCTGACAAAAGCTTCCGCCTGCAGGCAGGGTTTGTCCGGTCTTTGTGAAGAACAGATGGCCAGGAAAGGCGCGGCTGGCTGCTTCAACAACAGGCCTGGTGAAGCAGCCTTCCAGTAAGCTGGGTCATTGCCAAACGCTTCGTCATAAAAACGGTAATGCTTTTGTTCCATGATGCTGTTGATGTCATAGGCAGCACTATCGATGGAAACAGTGGCAAGCCATGGACTGGCACCCGCCTTGCCAGCGATGGCAGGATTACTGGCAAGTACCGACACCAGATGGGCACCGGCAGAATGCCCCATGAGAATGAATTTGCTGCGGCTGCCACCCCATTCTGCCGCACGCCCCTGCGCCATGGCCAGTGCACGGGCCACATCATCAGCCTGTTCCAGCGGTTTGGCATCGGGCAGCATGCGGTAATTGATGGAAATAAACACATAGGCTTTCGGTAGCCAGTGCGCCGCCTTGTTTTCAACCACACCACGCGCAGTCTTGTTACCTATCTTCCAGGCACCACCATGCACCATCAATATAACCGGCATGTCGGGGCGGGCAATCGCAGTAGCTGGCAGGTACACATCCATGGTCTGCCGCCTGTCGCTGCCATAGGCAATATCACGCAGGACGCGGGTACCAGACGGTAGCCCGGCAGCATTGACGGTTGTGGTATCGGCGTCACTCTGGCCGCCATCCGGTTTGCTATCCGATTTTTCATCCTGCATGGCTTTCTGTTCCTGTCGCTCTTGTCGCCGCTCCATCAATTTGTCACGCAAAGTACCGGCCGCGACTGATGCGGGCAAGACACTCATGCCAAGGCTGACACACACTATTGGTAACAGCAATTTTTTATAGCGCCGGGTAAATGATTTGAGGAATAAGTCCATTTTGAGATTCCCTGAATATTCAGACTGACATGTAAGCATGAAAAGCTTAATCTTATGAAAGATGCGTGGATTTGTCCCTGCTGCATATGCAACAAAATGTAGGCAGGCACAGAATGTTCACCAAAAGAAACAGGTAAGATAGGTGCGACAAGCGCGCGCATCCAGACGCACCCACACAGGAGAATCCCGGACATGTTGAAACCCTGCCTCCTGGTTCAGGAAATTTACCCAGCCGTCACCAATGGACAAGGGCGGGGACAGACATCATGCTAGGGCTGGGTATGTTGAAACGCCTTTTTGGCCTGGCGGCAGATTCCGGCAGCGCGGCTGGCAATGACCATGCGCAGCATGCAGGCTCATTGACAACAGGCGCAGCCGGCAAAATGGACGGCTTGGCAGAAGAAGCCCCAAATGACCTGAATTGGAAACCTGCTTTCGATGTCGATGCCCGGTTTTTTCCATGGCTGCTGGGTGACTACGGCAAATCATTCGGCCACGACCTCGAAAAACCCTTGCTGATGGCGCTGGAAAAAGTATGTCGGTCCGAATTTGCCGGTTCCAGCCTGATCCCGCGTGTACCCAGCGTCTTGCCGCAATTGCTGAAAAGCCTGCGGAATGAAAACGTGTCCGGTGATGAACTGGCCAGGCATATCGCCAAAGATGTGTCACTGGTGGCCGAACTGATCGCTGAAGTCAACAGTTCCTATTACAGTACCGGCGACAAGATCAGCAGTCTCGACAATGCCGTGCGCCTGTTGGGTATCAATGGCCTGCGCATGCTGGTGGCACGTTCGGCTTTCCGGCCACTGATACAACTGCAGTCTGGTCATTTGACCAAACAGGTGGCACCGGTCATCTGGCAGCAATCCGAGTATTGCGCGCTGGCCTGTCGCCTGCTGGCGCAGGAAAGAGGGCTGGACAGCTTTCATGCCTATCTGGCCGGTCTGCTGCAAAACGTGGGTTTGATCATTGCCTTCCGCACCATGGATCAAAGCATGCAATATCAGCGCATGCCGCTGTCCACAGAATTCAGGCTATCGTTTTTGCACATGGCACAGTCGCTGTCTTTCCGCGTTGCCCAACAATGGGATTTTCCCGATACCGTAACAGCTGCCCTGCAAGCACAGATCAATAGCGACAGCAGCACACCCAGTCAGCAAAAACTGCAAGATCTGGGTCTGGTCGTCAGACAAGCGAGCGAACTCAGCAAGCTACGTCTTCTGGTCAATGACGATATCGTCAGCCAGCAGGACAAAGAATTGCAATGGGCCGCCGCCAGCAATATACAAAGCTGTTTTGCAGCATTGCAATTGCAGCAGCGAGATAACCAGTCTGCATAATGAGACGGGGCCGCACATCAGTAGCGCTGAATTTTTCAGACCCATTTTCAAAACAAATATCTCCGCTTATTTACTTATCCGCATCGAAGAACTTTGTTTTAAAAACGGGCCACTAGCGCATAAAGAGATGCGTAAAAACAGCGCCGGTCCGGTTCAACTCATCTGCAGCAGGCAGCACATCTTTCCAGTACATGAAACACATGCTTCTCAGCCTTGAACGCGACGGGCTGGTGTTTTTTCAGCCAGTTGTGAACGTTCAAACTGGTCTTCCTTGTCCATTGCCATCTTCTGTTCTGCTGTCAATCTTTTGGCACTGATCATCACGACATGGGTTGCATCCTGTGCAGTATCAAAAGCGATTTTCTGTTCTTCACTCATGCGTTTTGCAACGATGGTGACGCTTTGCACGGCGACATTATCTTGCTTGTCTTGTGCCTGAACCTGAGTATATGCAGAGCCGATTGCCAGTACGCCGGCGACCAGTGCTGTAGACAGAATCAAGCCGCTTTTCATTGTGTTTGCGATTGTGTTTTTCATTTCGTTTTCCTCTTTAGTGGTTGGTTGATGTGTGTACTTTAGAGCTTGCCCTGTCAATCTGCGAGGCCTATGCGACGAAATGCAGAATTCGGAGAATGAAGTGCTTAAAAAGCATTCCAAAGTATTTTTCAACGCACAGAAAATTCAGTAAAAAACTGCCGGAACAAAGCAACAACAGACCCACAGCGGGGCCGCAACACGCAAAACCCAGGGCGATATAAACAAGCAACAGAAGCAACAGAAACAACAAATGGCTCTAAACAACTGCGCCATCAGCAAGCATCTTTTGTCACAGGAAGAGCCACAGCCTCGCTTGGTCGTCAGGATCAGCAGCGGTATTCACATAAACATTGTCATCAACATTTCAAATGTGAAATCAATATGACATTCACAATTCAAATAACAGACATCCAAATATGTGATTGGATTAGCAAGTGTTGATCTTTTATGATGACACTGTATTCATTTTTACAAGGAAAAATACCATGTTGACCATCATCGTCTTTGCACAATTAATCGCCACCATCGTCATGCTGACTGCTGCCCTGACAGACTAATTCGCACTACCTTGCATCTGAACTACCGCATCAGCAACCCATGTTTTGCTTATCGCAAGCCTGACTGCAGAGATAAATACTGAATATTCCTTAATAGTTTGCCAGGCTGACCAAACAAGCTGCCCACACAATAGACAACAGGCAAGGGCTTTACTACAGCGTACAATAGCGCTTTTAGTTGCAGCGCCCTCCTGTACCATGTCCATCCTGCTGACCACCCTCAATGCCCGCTACGCCCACGCCTCACTGGGCTTGCGCTATCTGCTCGCCAACATGGGTGACTTGCAGCCCATCACACAGATACAGGAATTCGTGACCGGTGCACGCAGCACGGATGTCGTCGAAAAAATCCTGGCACACCGCCAGCCCGGCAAAAAATTCATCGTCGGCTTTGGTGTCTATATCTGGAACGTGATCGAGACTACCCAGATCGTCGCCGTACTGAAACGTGTCGCTCCCGATGTCGTGGTCGTACTGGGCGGACCCGAAGTGTCATATGAAACCACCGAACAAGAGATTGTCCGGCTGGCAGATTACGTTATCACCGGCTGGGGCGATGTCAGCTTTCCTTCTTTGTGCCAGCAGATCCTGGCTGGCCCCAAACCGCTGATGAAAGTGCATGCTGGCCTGCAACCACCCATGGCCGACATACAACTGCCCTATAGCCTGTATAGCGATCAGGATATTCGCCATCGCACCCTGTACGTAGAGGCATCACGCGGTTGCCCGTTCAAATGCGAATTCTGTCTGTCAGCACTGGACAAAACCGCCTGGCCCTTTGATATAGACCAGTTTCTGCAAGAGATGGAAGGCTTGTATCAACGCGGCGCACGCCTGTTCAAATTTGTTGACCGCACCTTCAACCTGAATATCAAGACCAGCCTGAAGATCATGCAGTTCTTCCTCGACAAGCTGGAAGCAGCGCCGCATGACCCGGTGTTTGCCCACTTTGAAGTGGTGCCAGATCATTTGCCGGATGCATTGAAGGAAGGCATACAGAAATTCCCCGACGGCACCCTGCAATTTGAAATCGGCATACAAAGTTTCAATCCCGAAGTGCAGGCACTGATCAGCCGCAAGCAAAACAATGAAAAGGCCGCCGAGAACATACGCTGGTTGTGCCAGCATTCCAATGCGCATCTGCATGTGGACCTGATTGCCGGCCTGCCGGGCGAAACCATGGAAAGTTTTGCCCAGGGCTTTAACCGCCTGGTGGAACTTGGCCCTCACGAAATACAGTTTGGCATCCTCAAACGCCTGCGCGGCACGCCTATCATCCGCCACACCGAAGCCTTTGAACTGGCCTTTGATCCGCAACCACCGTACACCATTCTGGCGAATAAACACATCCCCTTTGCCGACATGCAAAGGTTGGTGCGCTTCGCCCGCTACTGGGACATGATCGCCAATTCAGGCCGGTTTTCCCATACCCTGCCACAGATACTGGCAGACGCCCCGTTTGAACATTTCATGGCCCTGTCCGACTGGCTGTATGCCAACACCGACGCCACCCACCGCATCGCCCTCGACCGCCTGGCGACCCTGGTCAGTAAATGGATGCAGGAAGTCCGCGGCATGAGCACAGAAGCCGTGCAGGCCGCCGTTTCCAGCGACTACGCCGGGCAAGCCATACACAGGCAGAGCAGCAACAAAAACGATGCATCTGCACCGGCCAGGCAAACTAAGAAAGAAGCAGCTAAAGAGGCAAAAAACGAAGCTGCACGGGCCCTGCCGCAAAGACAGGCACGCCACCTGGCGGCGTAATATCTACAGTTGCAGGGTGTTGGAAACCATGCGTTCAACAATCAGCACTGTATAAATTGGAAATCAACCCATACTCTATTCGTGTTTTCCTTGTCGGACCTTACGGATATTTATGACTGTTTTGCGACTGTGGTAATGCCCTAACGTCAAGCCGCTCAATTTCAAAATCAACATGGCCGTCACAAAGAATATCTGGTAGCTCAAGCACAAAGCCATGTACTTCAACAAGACCTTTGGATTCGTCAACAACACGCGCACATCCTTTGTACGAGTAGTTTCCGGTGCGCTCAATCCACTCAGACGACAAATTTTCTATTTCATCTGGGGGCCAGTCTGAAAAGTAAGTCGCACTAGCATCTCCGTCCAGAGTGAATAGGCGATTTTCAATGACATCCCCAGCTCGAAGATTACATGGCCAACAAAATGCCACTATTTCGCCAATCTCACTGCGCAGGGTCACGGATGCGCTTTCATCGCCTGGCGAAAACGGCTCGACAGAGATGACAGTGATGGTTTGTTTTTTTGAAATTTCCATACTTTTAAAAGTTGTAAAAGCCCGCGACAGGACGAAATCTACCGTTCGCGGAAGCGGACTGACCTTGATTTAACTGACATACGCAGCCTGGTCAAATTTGAGTTAGGGCAACTCAACCGCGTCCTCAGGAGGCACTGCTCCTGAAAAAACACCGATCACTGCCATATCAAATCTTTCTTTCAATGCATACATATCGTCCGTACTCAGGTTGACGATTTTAAAAACATCATTCTTATTAAAATGCGCAGCAAACAAGCGATCAACATTCGACTGTAGCCTGACAATTGCCGAGGCCAATTCCTTATCCACCGAACTCAGGTTTTTTAATTTATCTGCGGCCAGGACAAGATCCTTATGCAACATCCAGAAAGCATGTTTATCCCATATCCCACATTCAGTTAGCTGCTCATAAAAACTGCCCTTCCAATTTGCATTGCCTGGAAGATTACGGGAAATATTTTCAAACATGGAGATTTGCACATTCACTTTCTATTTCTGAAAATCGTTGGTCAATACCTCATTTATCCCGCAACAACAGGCGATTGATTTCCCCGGATTTTCTTCCGGCGAGTATGGCCAGGTTCAGTTTCTGTATCCACTCATCATACTGCGGTGAAACGGCAGCAAAATGCAGGTCATCTACCAGCAGCGGTTTGGGCAATACCTTGAAACTCTGTTCAATGGCTGTTTCCATATGGCTGGTTTCATTGCTTAACATGTTGATCAACAACTGCTTCACTTCTTCAGGTTGTGAGCGGCGGTCACCAAAGACCATGACATCCATTCTTTTGTTCAGCAGTTTCTTCAGGCGCGCACCATGTGAGCTGACATCCTCTTCCACCAGAAACAGAACATTGCGCATGCTATCAAATTCATCGCCATAACTGGCACCACGGACCACCCCCACGGTTTTGCCTTTAAGATCCTGCATACTGTTGAAGACAAAGCTGGCGTCACTACGGGTGACCAGCCAGACATAATTGGCATAGATGGTTTCAGAAAAACGGAAAGTCGCCAAGCGTTCGCGATTCCTGGATAAACCGAACACAATGCCTTCACCGTTTTTGGCATTGTTCAGCAAGCGTATCCACGGATAACGACGGATTTCAAAACGTATCCGCAATTCACGTTCAAAATAATTGAGTAACTGCCGGATTTCTTCGCGTATGGGAACCAGATCCCCTTCTTCATTACGCAATTCTCTCACCAGCAAGACCAGTTTCTTATCCTGTTTGCCAGCCTCTACGGCGTGCAGGGCAGGTGTTGGCAACAAGAACAGGAAAATGGAAAGCAGCAGCAACACATACCTGAGCACAAGGCGGTCATACCGGTAAAAACCACTAGATGATGTCGACACGCACATGATGATGACCTCGCTTTGTTGCGGGCAATACTTCAGGCAAATTTTTCCAGCAGCGAAGCCAGGCGGCGGGTGCTGGCGATGGCTTCTTCCGTGGTTTCGGCTTTTTCTGCATGCGTGACCACGGCACTGGTGAGGAAAGTCACAAATGAACGGTCCAGCGCCTTGCGTGCGGCCGACATTTGCTGGGCTACCGCTTCGCAATCTTCCGGTACGGCTGCCTTGGCGATCAGTTTTTGCACGCCACGCAACTGACCTTCAATGCGTGCCAGGCGATGCAACAGATCTTTCTTTTGCTGATCATTCAAGGCCGTACCCTGGACTATTTTCAATGGGGGCGTATCTGCCACGATCATGCTCCTTCGCTATAGTGGGATAATGATTGATGCCCGAAATGATCAGGGCCTGCATACTCTACGGAGTATCGTAACACCATTCAGACATGGCGCGGAAAACGGATATGCACGCGCAGGCCACCAGGGCTGGTTTTATCTTCGCCAGCAACAGAAGTTTCATCTGCACCGGCCTGATTATCCGCATCTGCAAATTTGCGTGCATCCCCCAGGACGATGTCGCCGCCATGCAGGACCACAATATCATGCACGATGCATAAACCCAGGCCAGTGCCACCGGGGTTCAGCACACTGCTGCTGGCTGCACGGTAAAAGGGTTCAAACACTTTTTCACGTTCAGATGCGGGGATGCCTGGCCCACTATCTTCAATTTCTATCATCGCCTGTTCATCCTGCAAATAAACCCTGAGGACGATACGTCCCTGTTCCGGCGTATAGCGGATGGCATTGTCGAGCAGATTGCTGAGCATTTCATGCAGCAGCAAGGCCTGGCCCCTGAAAGGTACATCGTCATCCGCTTCCAGCGCCAGGTCGATCTGCTTGCGCACGGCGGGCATCGCCAGTTCCAGGCAAACCTGACGTGCCAGTTGATTGAGTGACAGGTCTTCCAGTTCGGCAGCGGCTGCACCATGGCCGGTACGTGCCAGCGTCAGCAGGCGGTTTGCCAGATGGACAGTGGCATCCGTGGTCTGGGCAATGCTTTGCACGATCTGGCGCATGGCGACCGGGTCATTTTCGCGCAGGGCCAGTTCAGCCTGGGTTTTCAGGACCGTCAGCGGGGTACGTAACTGGTGCGAGGCATCGGCGATAAAACGCTTCTGGCCATTGATCAGGGTTTGCAAGCGTGCCATATAGCCATTCATGGCATTCACCAGCGGGCGGATTTCCTTGTGCACCACGCTGGGGTCAAAATCTGACAGATCGGTAGGCTCGCGCGCTTCGACATCGGCGCGCAACTGCATGATAGGTGCCAGCACGAAACGCAGGGCAACCCACACCATCAGCGCCACGGCCAGCACCAGCGTGGCCTGGCGCAACAGGGTGTCGATCAATATCTTGCGTGACAGGCCACGGCGGGCATCCAGGGTCTCGCCAACTTCGATCAGGGCGATGCCGCGCATCTGGTCGTCATACACTGGCTGGTGCAGGGCGGCGATGCGCACTGCCTGATCCTGGTAGTCGGCATGAAAAAAATGTACCAGCGCCGGATAGATTTCCGAGCGTGGCACATTTTTGGGCAAATCAGGCAAATCTTCATAGCCGGATACAAATTCGCCATTGACGCCGGTAACCTTGTAATACAGCCGCCCCAGGGTATCGGTTTCAAAACTGTCGAGTGCCACATAGGGCACATTGGCGACCACCTTGCCATCCACGATCTCGACTCTTTCTGCCAGCGCCCGGGCAGACGACAGCAAGGAACGGTCATACGCCAGATCAGCCGCATCCAGTGCATTGCGGTACACCGAAAAAGCATTCAGGGCGACCAGCAACACTAGAGGTATCAGCAGCCAGCGTAAAAACTGGCCACGCAGGCTGCCAAGGCGTTCTGGCGATGACATCAGCGCGCTTCCAGCAAATAGCCTATGCCACGCAGGGTCACGATCACCACTTTACCGGCACTGACACCATCGAGTTTCTTGCGCAGGCGATGGATATAAATTTCTATGGCATCCAGATTCGCATCGTCATCCAGGGCAAACACTTCATCAAACAGCTTGTCCTTGGATACTGCCTGGCCGGGGCGGCTGATCAGAGCTTCCAGCACCGCATATTCACGCGGCGTCAGTGACAGCGCCTGGCCGTCATAATGAAACTGACGGGTGACCGTATCAAAGCTGAGGGCACCACAAGTCAGAGTCACGGCTTCATTGCCCTGGGCGCGGCGCAACAGGGCCTTGACCCGCGCTTCCAGTTCGGCCAGCTCAAACGGTTTGGGCAGGTAATCATCGGCGCCGGAATTCAATCCATGTACGCGGTCATTCAGACCGCCACGCGCTGTCAGTATCAGCACGGGTGCCTTGTTGCCACGGGCGCGCATACGTTTCAATACTTCCAGACCATCCATTTTTGGCAGGCTGAGGTCGAGTATCACCAGCGCGTATTCCTGCGTATGCAGCAAGGCGTCGGCGTCGGCGCCGTTATGCGCCGTCTCTACCGTCAGATGGGCATCGCGCAAGGCCTTGGCCAGCCAGTGCGACAGTTCGATGTGATCTTCAACCAACAGGATGCGCATAATTTACCATTGTTATCAATGCCGCCAGACCGCGCAGCCAATCAGGAAAACCCGATTGCCGGGTAGCGTGCTTGCCATGTTTTTAATTCCACTTGCTTGCACTTGCCAACATTGTATATCCGCCTGACAGTGCACATGCCCGCTTATGTTAACTGGTTTATCGCCAGCCTGGTGATGTTGCTGTTGTCATCAGGCACCTCTGTATTTCCTTTTGTACCCTCATTTCTTGTTAAGAAGAAATTCCTGAAGCCTCCAACATATTGCCTGCTCATTGCAAACTCATTGCAAGCAAAGTGAAAGCTCACGCGCTTTAAGCTTCGCCATAAAACTGAAATACAAAAATAACGGAGACTGTCATGCACCACTTACGCCTGGGGTTCGCCCTGCTGGTTTGCCTTGCCCTGCACGCTACTGCCTGGGCAGAAGGGAAAATCCTGCTGGGACAGTCCGTAGAATTATCCGGACAAGCCACCGGCAAGGAAAACCGTGAAGGTGCGTTGCTGTATTTTGACTGGATCAACAAGCAGGGTGGTGTGAATGGCAAGAACATCGAGCTGATCAGCTATGATGACCAGCGTGACCCCGTCAAAACCAAAGAAAACACCCTGAAGCTGGTCAATGACGATCATGTCATCGCCCTGTTCGGCTACCGCAGCACACCCACCATAGAAACCGTACTGCCGCTGCTGGAAAAGTACCGTATCCCACTGATCGCGCCATTTTCCGGGGCCCTGAGCCTGCATCAGCCGCTACAGCCTTATGTTTTCAATCTGCGCGCCAGCTACCGTGATGAAGCAGCCAAAATGGTGGATTCGCTGGCAGACCTGCACATCAGCAAGATCGCCATCCTGCATCAGGATGACAGTTTTGGTAAAGACGGCCTGAACGGTTTTGTCAGCAAACTGGGTGAGCGCAAACTGCAAGCCGCTGTCATCGCCAAATATGATAGGAAGGACATGAAACTGGATGCTGCAGTAGCACAAATCGCCGCCACCACGCCACAGGCTATCCTGATGGCCTGTACCCCTTCAGCCTGTGCCGACTTTATCAAACAAATGCAGAAAACCGGGCAAAAACCACGCTTTTTAATGCTGTCCAACGTTAATTCCGATGAATTCTTTAAATCGCTGGGTGATGACGGGCGCGGCATCGGTGTCATGCAGGTGATGCCCTATCCGCGTGATTTTGGTATTCCTGTGGTGCGTGAGCTGCAAAAAGTCCTGAAATCCATTAAAAATCCGCCACCCTTGTCCTATGCTGTACTCGAAGGCTTTGTTGCTGCAAAATTAATGACGGAAGCACTGCGTCGTGCCGGCAACCGTCCCGATACGCAAAAGCTGACGCAGGCACTGGAAAACATGCGTCAGGTTGACCTGGGTGGTGTGCAGGTCAGCTACAGTGCCAAAGATCACGATGGCTCGCATTTCGTGGAACTGACCATCATAGGTAAAAACGGTGCGATTTTGCGTTGAATATTGTCTTAAATATTGCGCTGAAACCACACCCTGACAGGTGAAAGCGTACTGAAAGATTCATTTCGGTATGATCCATGCAATCAATCAAACATGGTCTCATCATGCAACTGCGGCGCACACATCTGGCACTGATACTGGCAAGCCTGCTTGTCAGTCTTCCTGTTGCCGCTGCACGCCCATCCGTCAGCCAGACCGGCCCGGACCAGGCCTTGTGTCTGGTACCAGCCAAACCTGGCGGTGGCATGGACCTGACCTGCAAGCTGGCCCAGACTACCTCTGCCGACCATCAGATGCAGATCAATTATCTGCCCGGTGGCGTCGGTGCCATCGCCTGGACCACCATCATTTCACAAAGAAAAGCCGAAGCCAATACCCTGGTTGCCTATTCTGGCGGTTCGCTGCTGAACCTGGCCGAAGGCAAATTCGGTAAATCCGAGGCCAGCAATGTGCGCTGGGTCGCCGCCATAGGCACCGACTACGGCATGATCGCGGTACGCAAGGATTCTCCCTACAAAAACCTGCGCGAACTAATGGATGCCATCAAAAGCAAGCCTTCCCAGATCGCCATCGGTGCCGGCGGCACCGTCGGCAGCCAGGACTGGCTGAAGATGGCACAAATCGGCAAACAGGTAGGCATCGATTCAAAAACCATGCGCCTGGTCGCCTTTGAAGGCGGTGGTGAATCATTTACCGCCTTGCTGGCAGACCATGTGCAGGCCGTATCCGGCGATGCTTCTGAAGCCAGCCTGCATGCGCGCGACGGCAAGATACGCGTGCTGGCAGTGTTATCCGATGCACGCCTGCCAGGTCCGCTATCAAATGTACCGACTGCCCGCGAGCAGGGCTTTGATGTCACCTGGCCGATTATCCGCGGTGTGTATATGGGGCCACAAGTCAGCGAAACGGACTACCAGAAATGGGTCACGCATTTCCAGCAGGCCATGAACACACCGGCATTTGAAGAACAAAGAAAAATCCACGGCCTGTTTCCCTTCGCCATGACCGGCAAGGAACTGACCGATTACATCAACAAGGCGGTCAGCAATTACCGCCTGCAGGCAAAAGAATTTGGCATGGTGCGCTAGGGCTAAAGCTAAGACTAAGCTAAGGCCAAAGTCTCAGCTGGCGCAGCATGGTAACAAATGATCAGGCAGTATTTATCTCAAACAAAAAAACAGGAGAAGACAAATGAAAGCAACAAACTACTTCGTCAAGAGCATGGCGGCACTGGCCGTCGGCAGCATCATGATGCTGAATGCCCAGGCCCAGGCACCGGCTGGCTATCCGGCTGACTACAGCAAGATCGTCGATGGTGCCAAAAAAGAAGGCAAGCTGGTCATCTACAGCGCCACCGATACCAAGGCCGTAGAACCGCTGATCAAGGATTTCCGCACCATGTATCCGGACGTGCAGGTCGAATACAATGACATGAATTCCACTGAAGTCTATAACCGCTATATTTCTGAAATGGCTGCCGGCGGCAACAGTGCCGACCTGATGTGGTCATCTGCCATGGATTTGCAAACCAAACTGGTCTCCGATGGTTATGGCCTGCAATATGCGTCGCCAGAAATCAGCGGCATACCGCAATGGGCGATCTGGAATAATTCTGCCTACGGTACTACATTTGAACCAGCGGTTTTTGTTTATAACAAACGTCTGGTCAGTGCTGATGAAGTACCAAAAACCCATGCCGAATTTGCCAAGCTCATCAACAGCAAGCTGGATAAATTCAAGAACAAGGTCACTACGTACGACATCGAAAAATCTGGCGTAGGTTTTATGTTCATTACCCAGGACAGTCGTGAAAACAAGGATTTCTGGGAACTGGCCAAAGCCTTCGGTAATGCCAGCGTCCGCGTGCAGTCATCTACCGGCACCATGCTGGAACGCCTGTCTTCCGGCGAAAACCTGCTGGGCTACAACATCCTTGGTTCATACGCCCTGGTACGTGCGGCCAAAGACCCATCCATCGGTGTGCAGATCCCTAAAGATTACACACTGGTGCTGTCACGCGTGATGTTCATCAGCAAAGCCGCCAAGCATCCAAATGCTGCCAAGCTGTGGCTGGATTACACGCTGTCCAAACGTGGCCAGACCATGATTGCGAATGAAGCCAAGCTGTACGCGATACGTGCCGACGTCAAGGGTGAAACCACCTATTCTGACCTGGCAAAACTGATCGGTATCGGCCTCAAGCCTTTGCCAGTCAACCCGATGTTGCTGCAATACCTGGATCAAACCAAACGCCTCGCTTTCCTGAAACAATGGAAAGAAACCGCAGGCAAAAAATAAGCCTGAGGGCATGGTGCATGTTTACATTTGCACCATGCCAGCCTGTTCTTCCTGTGGGTCTTTTTTCCACACTGTCTTTTTGCAATCAACTGAATCTCAACCCTTGATATTGGGCCAAGCATGAGCACCCTGAGTCTACCTCCGCGTGGCAGATGGTCACAACTGAACTGGCCACGTGGCCTGGTCGTGACGCTGACACTGCTGGCGATTTTTACGCCACTGTCACTGATACTGTTCCAGAGTTTTTTGAATGCCCCCTTCTTTTCGCCGGTAAAAGAACTGGGACTGGATTCTTATCGTTTCATTTTTGATGATCCTGATTTTCGTCAGGCATTCTGGAATGGCCTGATCCTGGCCTCTGGCCTGGCTGGCATCGCCGTACCCATGGGTGCCTTGCTGGCCTTCCTGATGATACGTACCGACTTGCCGGGACGCAGCTGGATAGAACCCATGCTGCTGGTACCGATTTTTGTATCCCCCATGGTGATGGGTTTCGGTTATGTGGTGTCGATGGGCCCGGTTGGTTTCTATACCTTATGGGTCAAGCAACTGACCGGTGTCGAACCATGGAATATCTATTCCTTCTTCAGCATCGTCATGATTGCCGGTCTGACCCATGTGCCGCACGTCTACCTGTATTCATCTGCCGCGCTGAAAAGCCTGGGCTCGGATGTGGAAGAAGCAGCACGGGTCGCCGGTGCATCGCCTTTCCAGGTGGCGCTGCATGTGTCGCTGCCCATGATCATGCCGGCACTGGCCTTTGCTGCCGTGCTGGTATTCTTCCTGGGCTTTGAAGTCTTCGGTCTGGTACTGGTGCTGGGCGATCCGGAAGGCCATCTGGTGCTGGCAACTTATCTCTACAAGCTGACCAATAAGCTGGGTACACCGTCGTATCACCTGATGGCGGCAGCGGCTGTCTGTCTGGTTGCGGTCACCATGCCACTGGTCATGGTACAGCGCTGGTTGCTGAAATCAGCCAACAAATACGTATCGATCAAAGGCAAGGGTTCACGCCAGAAACCGCTGCCCCTGGGCAAGTGGAAATGGCTGGCCTTTGCCGTACTGGCAGCATGGCTGATCTTTACCATCGTCTTGCCACTGTCCGGCATCGTACTGCGCGCCTTTGTGTCTTACTGGGGTGAAGGTGTGAAACTGGCTGACGTGATCACGCTTCAGCATTTCCGTGACATCCTGGAACAGCCTTCGCTGATGCGTGGCATTTTCAATACCGTGCTGATCGGCATCATCGGTGGTGCGCTGGCAGTCATTTGCTATGCCGGTGTGGCGCTGGCCATGCACCGCAAGCCAGACGGCATTACCCGCCTGCTGGACTATAGCGTGCTGGTACCGCGTGCCATTCCTGGCCTGCTGGCCGGTTTGTCCTTCCTCTGGGTATTCCTGTTCGTGCCAAGCTGGCTGGAAGGCGGCCTGAAAGGGTTTGACAATGCCTTCTGCATCTGGCTGATCGAGAATGTCATTCCACAATTGCGGGCCTTGCGTTCCACCATCTTCTCGGTCTGGATTGCGTATTCCGTGGTGTGGATGGCATATGGTCTGCGCCTGATTTCCACTGCCCTGCTGCAAGTCGGGCCGGAACTGGAAGAAGCCGCCCGTGCCGTCGGTGCCAGCCGTGGCCAGGTGACACGTGATGTCACCCTGCCGCTGGTCAAATACGGTTTGCTGGGTGCCTGGCTGATGGTATTCCTGATTTTTGAACGTGAATATTCAACCGGCGTGTATCTGCTGTCGCCGGGTACAGAAGTGATCGGTGCATTGATCGTGTCATTGTGGGCAGGTGGTTCGGTGGATCTGGTGGCGGCATTGTCCTTCATCAATATCACCCTGGTCGCTATCGGTCTGGGTCTGGCATTGCGCTTTGGCGTCAAGCTCAGCCACTGATCAAACCCTGTTGTCCATCTGACTTCCATCTGATATCCATCAACGCGACACACTATAAAAACGAGAGAACATTATGTCTGAACTGAGCGTACAAGATTTAACCCTGGAATATGGTTCCGGCGCGACCGCCAACCCCATTCTTAAAGGCGTATCCATGAACTTGCAGCGCGGCGAAGTGGTCGCCCTGCTGGGCCCTTCGGGCAGCGGCAAAACTACCTTGCTGCGTGCGGTAGCCGGTCTGGAATCACCCAAGACCGGCACCATCACCATTGGCGAACGCGCCATCTTTGATGGTGCCAAGGGGCTGGAAGTACCTGCCGAACAACGCAACCTGGGGCTGGTGTTCCAGTCGTATGCGCTGTGGCCACACAAAACCGTGTTTGACAACGTGGCCTATGGCCTGAAGTTGCGCAAGATGAATACCACCGATATCGCCGCCAAGATCAAGGACGTGCTGGGCCAGCTGGGTCTGGGTCATCTGGGCGAACGTTTCCCGCACCAGTTGTCCGGCGGCCAGCAACAGCGTGTCGCCATCGCCCGTGCACTGGTGTACAACCCACCGGTCATCCTGCTGGATGAACCGCTGTCGAACCTGGATGCCAAACTGCGTGAAGAAGCCCGTGCCTTCCTGCGTGAACTGATCGTCAGGCTGAACCTGTCAGCCCTGATGGTGACGCATGATCAGGGTGAAGCGATGGCAATTTCAGACCGCATCCTGTTGCTGAACAACGGCGTGATTGAACAGCAGGGCACGCCACAAAGCATGTATGAAACACCGAACACCCTGTTCACTGCCGAATTCATGGGCAGCAATAACAAGCTCAAAGGTAAAGTCGTACAACGCGACGGCGACAGCGCCACGATACAGGTCAGGGGCACACCGTTGAAAGCCACGGTACGCGGTAAAAACCTGGGCGAAGAAGTAACTGCCATCATCCGCCTGGAAAAAGTAAAAATCGCCGACAGTCAGACAGAAAATGCCATCAAATTGCCATTGACCACCTGCATGTACCTGGGTGACCGCTGGGAGTGCCTGTTTGGCCACGCAGAAGATGGCTTGCGTGCCTATTCACCCTACAAGCTCGATCAGGGTGAGTACTACCTGCAACTGGATGCAGACAAGCTCTGGCTGTATTAAGCAAATTGCACCAGATGCAAAACCCCCGTGCTGCCATGTGGTCACGGGGGTTTTTCTTTTGTACGGTCAGTAAAATTTACGCGACGTTTACGACGCAGGCCCTGCTTTTTAGAGAATCTTTATACCTCAACTGCTAATCTTGAACTGTGTCAAACAGCCAGAGATTATCCATGAACCAGCATACCAGGGTGTCGTCGTCAACACGCTATCGTTACCTGAATGAAGATTTTACCGATGCCTTGCAGACATCCAAGCGAGAAAAGTTCCTGTTCGAAGATGGTAATGAACGCAGGCAACACAGCCCGGCCATGCCCATCATCAGTTATCGCAAGGCGCCGGTATTGAAGCAGGATGATTTCATCATGCGCATTACCGTTGATGCCGCTGCCATTACGGAACTGCGTCATCTGATACTCAGGAACTGCGGTGACCTGGTGCTTTTCATGCGGGTCAAACCGGTCGACCATGCCAGCAAGATGAAGGTCTGGCTGTGTCTGAGAAAATCGTCCGTGGACACCATCATCAGCCATATCATACGCGCTCTGCCCAAGGCAGAGTTCGGCAAGATCACGCCGTTGTTACCGGTCTGAATTTAACTTGAGCTATCTGCTCAAGCATCTTTTCAACTATTTTTTCAAACTATCATGTCCCAATTTGAAGGTATCTGGGTTCCCCTCGTCACGCCTTTCCGGCAGGGTGAACCCGACTATGAACAAGCACAACTGCTGGCCCAGCAACTGATACTGGCTGGCGTACATGGCCTGGTGGTCTGCGGCACGACAGGTGAAGCCGCCTGCCTGAGCGAATATGAACAGGCACACATGCTGGCTGCCATACTCGAAGTGACAAAAAATACCTGCCCGGTGCTAATGGGCATGGGTGGCAGCGATACCCGAGTACTGACAGAAAAAATCCGCCGCTATGACGACCCGCGCCTGACGGGTTTCCTGGCCAGTGCACCGGCCTATGTACGTCCGGCACAAGAAGGCATACGCCGGCATTTTGAAGCTCTTGCCACGGCAACCGACAAGGCGCTGGTGCTGTATAACATTCCCGCACGCACTGGCGTAAATATTGATCTGGGTACCTGCATCGCCTTGCAAAGACACAGCAATATCGTCGCCATCAAGGAATCTGCCGGCCTTGCCACACAATTGTCCGGCCTGATCAACTGCACTGGCCTGAAGGTATTGTGTGGCGATGACGCTCTGCTGTTTGACGCCCTCGGTCTGGGTGGGCATGGTGCCATTTCTGCCGCTGCCCACGTGCGACCAGATCTGTTCGTGGCCCTGTATGAGCTGATGCGTGCCACCCGTTATGCGGAAGCCAAGCTCTTGTTCGAACAATTGCTGCCCTTGATACGCCTGTTGTTTTCAGAACCCAATCCGGCACCGGTCAAGGCCGCACTGGCCTTGCAGGGTTACATCCATGACGAACTGCGCTTGCCAATGACACCGATGTCGCTGGCTGGCAAAACGAAGCTGGCAGATGTACTTGACAGCCTGACACAGGTATCAGGACAAGGACCACATCATTCGATGGCCACTGACCATACCGGACACGCCCTGCTGAAATTGCTGAGCTGAATGCGGCAATCATAAATTTATCATATTCCATCACATACCATGATCATCACCATTGCCGACGGCGCCGGTGGCGCGGCCAAATCCATTCTTGCTGACAACCTGGCAGCCCTGAGAACACTCGCAGGCCACAAGGTCATCTTGCTGGACAATGATCCCCAGCTTGCTTCGCTGAAATGGAGCTGTGAAAGACGCAATAACGGCCATACCGTTCCCATCACCGCCAGAAAAATCAGCGGCAAGGGCCTGCAGCCCGAACTGGAGAATTTACGTTGCCACTACCAGGATATCGTCATCGACAGTGCGTCCCGCGATTGCATGGGCAGCCGCTCAGCCTTGCTGGCCGCCCACGTAGCGGTGATCGCGGTGGATCTGGATCAACTGGATCAATTGCATGAAGAAGAACTGTTGCAGCGTGTGGAAAAGGCATGTGCATTCAACCCCGGCTTGCGCATTATGGTGGTGATGAGTTCTGTCCACATCCAGCCTTCGCCCGAAAAAATAGCGCTGGTGCGCAATTTTTCGCAAAAATTTAAGTCCGCCCAGTTATTTGCCAGGGTCATTCATTCCGGTTATGCGCTACAGCTGGCCTATCGCGATGGTTTGTCGATCAGCGAATATCTGCCTGCCGATCATCTGGCGGTAGCAGGCATGCAGGAATTATTTGGTGCCGTGTTTGCCGCACATTGAAATCTGCCTGCTTAGCCCATGTTTCCCTTGTTTATGACCCTGCTGCTGGTACTGAATAGCCTCGCCCAGGCAGTACCGGCAAGTGTTGTCGCTGGTTGTGGCCGCTTGCTGGCGACAAGCCTGTCGGCACTGGCTGGTATGGCTCTGTTGCACCTGCTAGGTTTGATGCCAGCCATGCAGTTATTTGCCGGCCTGGGCTTGTTGCTGCTGGCCTTGCACATGCTTTCACGCAAGTGCAAGCTGTGCCGCTATGTCATGGCCACCGTCGTGCTTGCCTGCCTGTTGTGTCTGGCGATGATGCAGGCAAAAGAGATACTGGAAATATTCACGGCATTGGCTGGCGCCATCTGCACGGCTATGGTGCTGGCAGGGGTCAGCAGCCTCATGCAAGGATCGCCATATCGTTACCGCTTTGCCATCGCCGCCGCGGCAGCCAGGCATTTCTGCGCTTTTGTGCTGGCAGCCATTGCCGTACAACATATCCTGATGGGGATACGTCAGCAATTGCTGACATAAATATGTGTGACAGGTATAAAGTATGCTGTTAAGCCTGGTTTCTGCCTGTGGTGCCGGTTTTCATACCAGTCAATACGCCAGCCAATACGGCGGCCTTGCTGCTGCCATCGCACAACGTCGCGCGCTGGCGGGCAGGAATGTATTATTGCTGACGCAATGCATGGCGGACAAGCAGGCTAATCAATACAAAAAACCCGCAGAAAACCGGATGTGGCAGATCAGAGAAATGAAAATCGCCGCTACTAGCCGCACGGTAAAAAGTGAGGCCTTGATGGCTGAACTGGCGATTGCCAGGCAATCCACCTGCGATGTCGTCCTGGACTTGCAGCAAGTGCATACAGATGTCGCCCTGCATCTGCTGGTCGAAAGCCACATGCTGGTTTTTTATATACAGACCGCATTGTGGAAGCGCAACAGGCACACCAGGATGATGCAATGTATTCGTGCTGCAAGAGAAAAAAATCAATCACTACCCGTGCTGTTCATACTTGATGACATCAACAGCAAGACTGGACAGGATCTGGTCAACAAACTGGCGCGACAATTGCACGATGTGCGTTTCCTGTTGGCGAATACATCTGCCGATCTGGCTCTTGCCAGTATCTACAAAAGCATCTTCCTACCTGCCGCCTTACAAACCATCTGAACACATCAGACACCTGAACAAACACCTGAACGGCCTGAAGCCTGAATCATTGCGATTCGTGGCTTCAGGCCGAAAAAATAGCAGGCTTATCAGAAAGTTTTACTTATTGCCACCACCACAGCCGTCTTGCCCAGGAACTTGCCATTCGCTGGTGATGCGTAGGCGACTTCACTGGCATTGGTTCCTATGACTGCCAGGGATGCAGTGAGTACACCGAAGTCCTTGCTGACACCCAGTTTCCAGTCGGTATAGCTGGCGGCACCCGTGTTCTTCACCTGTTGATGACCGGCATGCAGGTTCAGTGTCAGGCCGCTGCTGATGTTGCTGATATCGATATTCGCACCCAGGTCCAGGTAACCGCTATTCTTGCTGTCGGCAAAGCCGAACAGGTTGGTGACTGAATGCGAATACTTGGCATACGCAGGGCCGTAGGATAATTGTCCATAAATTTCCGTGGTGTTGGCACTGACTGCCAGGCCATTCGATGGATAGACATAGCTCAATACGCCGACATCATAGCTGACATCCTTGCTGATTTCGCCGCGCTTGCCGGCATACAGGTCGATTTCCACATCGCCACCGCCACCGGCATCCTTGGTCCATTTGATGCTGGATGCCCAGGCACCTGCATAAAAACCGCTAGGATTGTGGGTGTAATCGGCCCCGCCTTGCAAGGCTGGCTGCAAGCGGGTTTGGGAAATACCGCGATAGCGATAATCGGATGTGACAGCGGCATTGAAACTGACTTCATTGTCAGGCTTGGCATCTTCTGCAGCGGCGATGCCGGTAAAAAATACGCTGCTGATAGCGGCTGCCATGATCAACTTCTTCATATTACTTCCTCTCACTATTAAGGACGCTTCGTCCTGGTTGGTGCTGATGTCACCAGACTACATCAGGGTGTGTTGATGACATCAGTCACGTTAAAATTCATGCCTATACAAAATTTCGGGCGCAAAAGTCCCTCCGGCAAAAGACGTGTTGCCGGGTATTCAAGCCGCTTTATCAGTTTTTAATTTGGCAGAAGAAGCCGATAGCCTATGGCCGTCTCCGTCAGCAAATAGCGCGGTTGTGCGGGATCGTCTTCCAGTTTGTGGCGCAAGTGGCCCATATAAATACGCAGATAATGTCCATTTTCGGCATGGCTGGGGCCCCATACCTCACGTAATAATTGCGGGTTGGTGACAACCCGTCCGACATGGGTGACCAGCACCATCAATAGCCTGAATTCTGTCGGTGTCAGTTTCACCATTTGCCCGGCCTTGGTCACCAGGCGTGCTTTCATATCGACCTTGACATCACCAAACTGCAGCACGCCACCAAGGCTGATGCCGGGCTGACGTTGGCGCCTGAAAGTGGCACGCACCCGTGCCAGCAATTCACCGACACCGAAAGGCTTGCTCAGGTAATCATCGGCACCGGCATCGAGTGCCTTGATCTTGTCTTGCTCACTGACACGGGCAGACAAAACAATGATGGGTACGCTGGACCATTTGCGCACGTCGCGGATAAAGTTGAGGCCGTCACCGTCCGGCAAACCCAGATCAAGCACGATCAGGTCAGGCTGGCGGGTACCGGCATCGACCAGCCCGCGTTGCAGGGTGGCAGATTCGAAAACCTGCCATTCTTCGTCTTCAAGAGCGCTGCGGACAAAGCGGCGGATTTGTGGTTCGTCTTCCACTAGCAGGGCAGTGGGTGTACTTGCAAGAGCACTTAAAAGGCTGGGTGTCATGATGCTGTGATCAGGTTCTGTTCTTCAGGTTCAGGTTCAGGTTCAGGTTCAAGCTCTGGCAGGGCCGGTGGGGTACCCAGTGGCAAACTGAATACGATGCAGGCACCGCCATCAGGTGAATGACCAGCGCCCATGCTGCCGCCATGGGCGCTGACGATGGCGCGACAAATTGCCAGGCCCAGGCCCACACCCGGCAAGGCAGATTCACGTTCACCACGGGTAAATTTTTCAAATACGGCTTCTTCACGGCCGACCGGCAAGCCAGGGCCGTTGTCATAGACGCGGACTTCCAGCAGGTCGCCACTGGCCTGGGCCGCAATCGTGATCAGGGATGCTGGTGGCGTATATTTGGTCGCGTTTTCCAGCAGATTGCACAAGACGCGTTCTATCAATACGGCATCAAAACTGATCAGTGGCAAATCGCGGTCCAGCCGGGTTTCCACCCTGTGCTGCTGCAACTGGAAGGCGCAGATGCGCAAGGCACTGCCCACCACTTCTTCAAACGGTTGCCATTGCAGATTCAACCTGACTTCACCACTTTCTATTCTCGCCATATCCAGCAGATTGGTGACCAGGGCGCTCATGCGCAGGGTTTCATCACGCAGGGCCTGGGCCATTTTCAATTGTGTGTCCGCCAGTGCCGGTTTCGACATCGCCAGTGATTCTGATATACCGACCAGTGAGGTCAGTGGTGTACGCAAATCATGCGACAGCGCCGCCAGCAGGGAATTGCGCAGGCGTTCCGATTCCATATGGATCAGGGCATTTTGCGCCACTTCAATATAGTGCACGCGTTCCAGCGCAATCGCGGCCAGCGCGGCAAAGGTATCCAGTTGCTGTCTTTGCTCGGGAATCATGATCCAGCGCCGGCTTTCCGGCTGTATGGCCAGCAAACCACGCGTGCGCATGGGCGCCACTAGCGGCAGATAAAAGAAATTTCCCGCGGGCAGGGTGTCGGTGCCTATACCTGCCGCTTCCACCTTGTCAAAGGCCCATTGTGCAATGCCTATGTCCAGACCAGGCACGCTCGTGGCTGGTGCCTGCAAACGTCCATTTTCATCTGGCAGCAACAAGGTCGCCTGCGCCCGGAACGCTCTTTGTATGATGACTTGCGTGGTTTCGGAAATCTGCTCTGCCAGCAGCACGCCAGACAAATCACGTGCAAATTCATACAATGCACGGGCGCGGGATTCACGGTGTGAAGCCACCCGTGCCTGATAGCGCAGATCGGCGGTCAGATGCCCGGTAATCAAACCAACCACCAGCATGACGACAAAGGTCATCAGGTATTGCAGATCACTGACAGCAAAAGAAAAACGTGGCGGTACAAAAAAGAAATCAAACACGGCAATACCGATAACGGTAGCCACCACCGACGGGCCACGCCCGAAACGCACGGCCACCAGTACCACTGTCAACAGGAACAGCATCGCAATATTGACCAGATTGAATACATCAATCAGGGGTGTAGCGATGAGGCCGGTAAATATACTGGCCAGTGCCGCAAACACATAGCGCCAGTGGCGCGGCGCTACACGCGGGCTGGCGTACTCGGCAGAACGCGGCGACGTGGTGTCCTTGTTGCTGGCGGATTCGGCAACGGCATTGGTGGCCTCGCCCACTTCTATCAAATCGAGGTCTGGCGCATACGCGGCAATGCGTTGCAGTTGGGAGGCACGATGCCATTGCAAATGCCATTTGTGTTGCTGCTGGCGACCCAGTACGATGCGTGAAAAATTATGGCTATGGGCATAATCGACGATGGCCTGGGCGATGTCTTTGCCTGTCAGCACCGCTGTGCTGGCCCCCAGGTCTTGCGCCAGTTTCAGATTTTTCAGGATACGTTCACGCTGTGCCGACGGCAGGCGTTGCAGTTGCGGTGTTTCCACATACACGGCATGCCATTCGGCATTCATCTGGCTGGCCAGGCGGGCCGCACTGCGTACCAGATGGCCGGATTCTGCCTGTGGCCCGACACAAGCCAGCAGGGCAGCATCGGTTTTCCAGATCGCGCCTATGGATTTTTCTATGCGATAGGCCTGTACGTCATCTTCTATGCGGTCTGCGGTACGGCGCAGGGCCAGCTCGCGCAAGGCGATCAGGTTCCCCTTGCGGAAAAAATTCTGGGCTGCGCGTTCAGCCTGCTGCATTTTGTAGACCCGGCCTGATTTCAGCCTGGCCAGCAATTCGTCAGCGGGTATATCCACCAGCACCACTTCATCGGCTTCGTCAAATACCTTGTCGGGCAAGGTCTCGGCCACGCGTATGCCGGTGATGCCGCCCACCACATCATTCAGGCTTTCCAGATGCTGGACATTCACCGTGGTGAACACATCGATACCGGCAGCCAGCAATTCATCCACATCCTGCCAGCGTTTCGGGTGGCGTGAACCGGCTGCGTTTGAATGTGCCAGTTCATCCATCAGTATCAGGGCAGGGCGGCGCTGTAGTGCCGTGTCGATATCAAATTCTGTGAGTGTCTTGTCGCGATAAGCAATGGCACGCGGTGGCAAGACTTCCAGCCCATCGAGCAGGGCTGCGGTTTCATCACGGCCATGGGTTTCTATGACGCCTATCAGTACTTCATGGCCTTCTGCGATCAGCTTGCGGGCGGCAGTCAGCATGGCATAGGTTTTGCCCACACCGGCGGATGCACCGAAATAAATGCGCAGGCGGCCACGGCTGGCACGCCTTTCCTGCTCCTGCACGTGGGCAAGCAAGACATCGGGGTCAGGACGCTGATCGCTGTGATTGGCCATAAAGTAATGAATTCGTCGAATAGAAACCGTAGATGACTATGATTATCCTTTTTTATCCAGTGCCATGTTCAATTCCAGCACATTCACCCTGGCTTCGCCAAGTACGCCAAACACCGGCTGTTTGCCAAATTGTTCGATCAGGGCATTCACCTGCTTCAATTCCAGTTTGCGCTCACGCGCTATCCTTGCAGACTGATAATACGCTGCTGCCAGACTGATGTCAGGGTCCAGCCCGCTGGCGGATGCGGTTACCAGATCGACCGGGATTTTGGCGGTATTGCCAGGGTCAGCTGCTTTCAGGGCGTCGATACGGCCTTTGACTGCATCGGTTTGTGCCGGATTGGTGGGGCCAAAGTTGGAGCCGCTGGATGCCAGGGCATTATTCGGCATGGGGCCGGTAGCCGATGGCCTGCCCCAGAAATAGCCGGGGGAAGAAAAAGCCTGGCCGATCAGGGAAGATCCCACGGTCTTGCCGTCACGCACGACCAGACTGCCTTCTGCCTGGTCATTGAAGGCAACTTTGCCTATGCCTGTCATGGCATACGGATAAATGACACCGACGACCAGGGTCAGGCCGGCAAACAGGGTCAGGGCCGGACGCAGGGTTGAACTGATGCTGTTGGAGCTGACGCCGTTAGAACTAATGATGCTAGTCATGATGATTTCCTTTTTCAGTGTAATGGTGAACGCAGATCAGGCCACAGATCAAGCCAAATTCAGCAGGGCCAGAATGACGTCAATCAACTTGATACCGATGAAGGGCAACACGATGCCACCCAGACCATAAATCAGCAGATTGCGACGCAACAGCAGGGATGCACCGATGGCGCGGTATTTGACGCCTTTCAGGGCCAGCGGGATCAGGAACACGATAATCAGGGCATTGAAGATCACCGCCGACATGATGGCTGACGACGGGCTGGTCAGATGCATGATGTCGAGCGCCTTTAACTGTGGATAAGTGGCGACAAAGGCCGCCGGAATAATCGCAAAGTATTTGGCGATGTCATTGGCGATGGAGAAGGTGGTCAGGGAGCCACGTGTCATCAGCATCTGTTTGCCGATTTCCACAATCTCCAGCAACTTGGTGGGATTGGAATCGAGGTCCACCATATTGCCAGCCTCTTTTGCGGCCTGGGTACCGGAACTCATGGCGACAGCAACGTCGGCCTGTGCCAGCGCCGGGGCGTCATTGGTGCCGTCACCGGTCATGGCAACCAGACGGCCTTCTGACTGGTAGCTGCGTATCAGTTTGAGCTTGTCTTCAGGCGTGGCTTCTGCCAAAAAGTCATCAACACCTGCTTCTGCGGCAATGGCGGCAGCAGTCAGCTTGTTGTCACCGGTGATCATGATAGTTTTGATACCCATGCGGCGCAGTTCGGCAAACCTTTCCTTGATGCCGCCCTTGACGATATCTTTCAGTTCTATCGTACCCATGACTTTGCCGTCATCCACCACCACCAGCGGTGTGCTGCCGCGACGGGAAATGTCTTCCACTACACGCGATACGTCAGCAGGAAATGGCCGGCCCATGGATTCCACATATTTTTTGACAGAATCGGCTGCGCCCTTGCGTATCTTGCGTTCAGCAATATCAACACCGCTCATGCGGGTCTGTGCCGTGAATTGCACGAAGCTTGCGTTCAGCGATGCCATTTCACGTTCACGCAAGTTGTAGCGCTGTTTGGCAAAAATGACGATGCTGCGACCTTCTGGCGTTTCATCCGCCAGCGATGCCAGTTGGGCAGAATCCGCCAGTTGCGGCAGGCTGACGCCAGGTGCCGGGAAAAAATCCGAAGCCTGACGGTTACCCAGAGTGATGGTGCCGGTTTTATCCAGCATCAGGACATCCACGTCACCCGCAGCTTCCACTGCACGACCAGAAGTGGCGATGACGTTCGCCTGCATCATACGGCTCATGCCAGCCACACCAATAGCTGACAGCAAACCACCGATGGTAGTGGGGATCAGGCATACCAGCAAGGCAATCAGCACGGTAATCGAAATAGGTGCCGAGGCAATACCAGCGGCCTTGGCCGCATCCACACTGAACAATGAAAATGGCAATAAGGTCACGGTGACAGCCAGGAAGATGATGGTCAACGCCACCAGCAAGATGGTCAGGGCAACTTCGTTCGGGGTTTTCTGGCGCTTGGCACCTTCTACCATGGCGATCATGCGGTCAATGAAGGCTTCGCCGGGATTCGACGTGACTTTCACGACCAGCCAGTCGGACAGCACGCGGGTACCACCTGTGACAGCAGAAAAATCACCGCCGGATTCACGTATCACCGGTGCAGATTCACCGGTAATCGCGCTTTCATCGACGGTGGCCACGCCTTCGATGACTTCGCCATCAATAGGGATGACATCATTGGCTTCGACCAGCACCACATCGCCTTTGCGCAAGTCATTGGCAGATGCTGGCAGCCAGGTAGTGCCGTGTTTTGGCGTCGCCAGCTTTTTGGCCATCACGGTTTGCTTCAATGCGCGCAGTGAAGCTGCCTGGGCCTTGCTGCGACCTTCTGCCAGGGCTTCGGCAAAATTCGCAAACAGAACGGTGAACCACAACCAGACAGAGATGGCGAGAATGAAACCAGGGCTGGCTTCCCCTTGCCCCATAAGTGATTGCACGAACAGGGCGCTGGTGATGATGCTGCCGACATACACGACGAACATCACCGGGCTGCGCAATTGCGTGCGTGGACTCAGTTTTTTGAATGAGTCGATAACAGCTGGCAGTATGAGGCTGGAATCGAACAAGGACAGGCGTGGCTTGCTGCCACCAAGGCTGTCCGCGGTTTTTTGTACACTAGTACTAGACATGAAAATCCCCTTAAACTACGTGTGGGCCTGAAGCGCGCGGCGAAGAACGTGGAATCGGCCGCGCCTCTGATTCAGGCATCCGCTTTATTTCGTCATGAGCTGCAAATGTTCGACCACCGGACCCAGTGCAAGCGCAGGTACATAGTTGAGTACACTGATGAGGACGACGGTACCGACCAGCAAGGCAATGAACATGGGTCCATGCGTGGGCATGGTGCCGGCGTTCGCTTCCAGGCGTTTCTTGCTGGCCAGTGAACCGGCAATCGCAAGAATGGGAACGATCATGGCAAACCGGCCAAACCACATCGCTATCGCCAGCATGATGTTATAAAACGGTGTGTTGGCGCTGATGCCGGCAAAGGCACTGCCGTTATTATTGGCAGCCGAGGTAAACGCATACAGCACTTCAGAAAAACCATGCGCACCGGGGTTCAGAATACCGGCCTTGCCGGCATCCGCCATGACTGCAATCGCAGTGCCCGCCAATACCAGTACCGGTGTCACCAGGATGGCGATGGAGGTCATCTTCATTTCATAAGCCTGGATTTTCTTGCCCAGGTATTCGGGTGTGCGGCCTATCATCAGGCCGGCAATAAATACCGCCAGTATGGCGAAGATCAGCATGCCATACAGGCCACTGCCGACACCACCAAACACCACTTCACCAAACTGCATCAGAACGATGGGGACAAGGCCACCGACAGGCATCAGAGAATCGTGCATGGCATTCACTGCGCCACAAGATGCTGCCGTGGTAATCGCTACAAACAGGCTGGAAGCGCTGATGCCGAAGCGGGTTTCCTTGCCTTCCATATTGCCGCCGGCCTGCAGGGCAGAGCTGGCCTGGTCCACATTCATGGATGCCAGTAACGGATGGGCTTGTTGTTCCGACACCATGACCGTTACCGTCATTGCCACAAACAGGATCGTCATGGCAGCCAGCACCGCCCAGCCCTGACGCATATCCCCCACCAGGCGACCAAAGGCAAAGCAGAGTGCCGCCGGGATCAGGAAGATGGCAATCATCTGCATGAAATTCGTCAGATAGCTTGGATTTTCATACGGATGGGCAGAGTTGGCATTAAAGAAACCGCCACCATTCGTACCCAGCATTTTGATCGCTTCCTGCGAAGCAACCGGCCCCATGGGCAGAGTTTGTACCGACGTTGTCAGGGTTTCCATGACGGGTGCACCCTTGTCATCCTTCAGTGGCTGACCATCGGTGCCCAGCTTGGGCTGGCTGTAGGTAACAGGGTCCAGCAACTGCACATCTTTATAACCGGAAAAATTCTGTATCACACCCTGTGCCATCAGAAAGACGGTAAAAATGACCGACAAAGGCAGCAACAGATACAGGGTGGAACGCGTGATATCGATCCAGAAATTGCCTATGGAAGCGGCAGAGTGACGGGTAAAACCGCGTATCAGCGCAAATACGACCGCGATACCGGTGGCGGCAGAAAAGAAATTCTGCCCGGCCAGTACCAGCATCTGGGTCAGGTAACTCATGGTGGATTCACCCACATAGCCCTGCCAGTTGGTATTGCTGACAAAACTGACGGCAGTATTGAATGAGGAATCAGCGCTGACATTGGCAAAACTCTGGGGATTCAATGGCAACCAGAGTTGCAGGCGCTGCACCGCATACACGGCCAGCGCACCCACGGTATTGAAGACGATCAGGGCAATGACATACTGTTTCCAGCTCATGCCGTTTTCAGCTTTAGTATCAGCTTTAGTATCAGCTTTAGTATCCACCTTCACACCAGCCAGACGATACAGTCCCTTTTCCAGCCAGGCCAGCCAGCCCATGCCGGGCACAGTTGCCTTGTCATCGGCGATTCTGGCGATCAGCAAACCCAGGGGATAAGACAACACCAGCAACACGCCGAGAAACAACACCAGTAACACTATCGCTTGCGTAGTCATCACAGCTCCTCTGCATTCAACAAGGCTACTACCAGATACACAAACAAGGCGGCAGCCACCACCGTGCCGATGACGTAAAACGTGTTCATGCTTTTGCTCCCAATTTGTCACAGGCCTGTATCAAGGCCCAAACCAGCAGGAAAAAAACACCTAACCCGCCGACATATAAAATTTCCATCAAATAATCCATGTGCTTCCCCATTGATTTTTTACACAGTGAAGAATAGCGAGCAGGCAGTAAAAAATTTATAAAGACTTGGCGGGGCCGCGTAAAGAAAGTGTAAAGATGGGAGGAAAAATACGTCCTGTCGACCGTAACGGCGGGGGATTTTATATTTGCGACAATACTTTCATGCAATTGCACCTGCTCCTGACATGCAGTCAGCGTGTAAGCAGGTGATTTGTAGCAATAGTTCACTTATGCGTTTCGTGCTTTGCAGCATAATGGGGATTCATCAAGGTACTTATACAAATGTTATGGCTAAGCTCCCGCCAGTTGGTCGTTCCACGGAAATTCGACAAGAAATCCGGATCGGCCATTTTCTGCTGCTGATGCTGGCGTATTTTTGCGCTGGCCGTATCGGGCTGGCCATTCCTTATGTGAACCCGAATGTCAGCCTGATCTGGCTGCCTACCGGCATCGCCATCACCGGCTTTTTGCGGTACGGCAAAGCCGCCCTGCCAGCCATTTACCTGTCAACCCTGTTGCTGGAATTGTCAGCCGGCTTTGGCTTGCTGGTATCGGCCAGCATCGCCATCGGCAATACCATGGGGCCATGGTTCAGCCACTGGCTGTTGCGCCGGCAATCCTTTCGCCACGAGTTTTCACGCCGTCGTGACGTCATCGGTTTTGGCCTGGCTGTCATGGCGGGCATGTGCATTTCTGCCACCGGCGGCGTACTGTGCCTGTGGGCACATGGCCTGAACAACGACCTGGCCACGGTCTGGCTGACGTGGTGGGCCGGGGATACCGTCGGTGCCTTGCTGGCCGCACCTTTATTGCTGTCTTTTTCCTGGAGGTCGGCGTCTGAGCTGATGCAGCGACGCAAGGAAATCATCGGTTTTCTGGGTTTGTTCGTGCTCTCCAACTGGCTGATTTTTGTGTCGCCCTACAGCCGCCTGCACCTGACTTTCATCCCGGTAGGCATCATGATCTGGGCCGCCATGCGCTTTGGTATTTCGGGTTCTTCATTTGCGGTGCTGGCGACCTCGCTGTTTGCTGCCTGGGCCACCTCGCACGGCATGGGACCGTTTTATGACGGTGGCCAGGCCAGTCTGCTGATCCTGTGGGCATATATGACAACCATGGTGCTGATCACCCTGATCATTACCGCCCTGCAAACCGAAAGCATAGATGCCACCCGCCGCATACAGGATGCCTACAAGCGCATCAACAAGGTAGCATCGCGCCTGCCTGGCCTGGTACTGCAATACCGCATACGCCCTGATCACAGTGGTTCCATCCCGTTTGCCAGCGATGCCATCGTACAGATGTTTGAAGTCACGCATGAAGAAGTACGTGAAGATGCGCTGCACCTGTTTGCCCGCGTGGACAGCCGCGACATCCAAAGCGGCACCGAAATCATTCGCCATGCCATGCGCAATCTGTCGCCATGGCAAAGTGAATTCCGTATGCGACGCAAGGATGGCAGTGTGCGCTGGCTGTATCTGGATGGCTTGCCAGAACCAGAGGCAGATGGCTCCATGCTGTGGCATTGTTTTGTCACCGATATTACCGAACGCAAGCAGGCCGAGCAGGATATGCGTATCGCTGCCTGCACCTTTGAATCGCAGGAAGGAATTTTTGTCACGGATCCTGACTGGACCGTGCTGCGGGTCAACCAGGCGTTTACCCGCATCACCGGCTATCACCCGGAAGACCTGATAGGGCGACGCCCGCCCATGCACAAGACCAAACAGCAGGACAGGGACTTCTATGTGCAGATCAATGAATCGCTGACACAACATCGCTACTGGCATGGCGAATTGTGGAGCCGTCGCAAAGGCGGTGAAATTTATCCGCAGATGATCACGCTGACCGCGATTACCGACAACCGCGGTGAAGTCAGCAATTACATAGGTTCTTTCACCGACATCAGTCGCCACAAGGGCTACGAAGCCGAGATCCGTAACCTGGCTTTTTATGATTCGCTGACGCAGTTGCCGAACCGGCGTCTGCTGATGGACCGTCTGCAGCACCTGATTTCAGTCAGCAACCGCAATGACAGCCATAGCGCGATTCTGTTCATTGACCTGGACAATTTCAAGACCCTCAACGATACACGCGGCCATGATGCCGGTGATTTGCTATTGATAGAAACCGCCAGCCGCCTGCAGACCTGTGTGCGTGACAGCGACACCGTGGCGCGACTGGGCGGGGATGAATTTGTGGTGGTGCTGGAAGAACTCAGCAGCCAGCGCGATGACGCCTTGCGCCAGGCAGACCGCATCGCTGAAAAAATCCGCCTGCTGTTGAGCCAGCCTTACCAGATCACGGATTTTGAACACCATGGCTCCAGCAGTATTGGCGTCTGCCTGTTCCAGGGTGGCGATGTTACCGTCAAGGATCTGTTCAAGCGCGCCGATACCGCGATGTATGAAGCCAAGACAGCCGGTCGCAATGCGGTACGTTTCTTTGACCCCGCCATGCAGGCTATACTGGTGGTACGCATGATGCTGGAATCGAATCTGCGGATCGCACTGGCAAACCGCCAGTTCATGCTGTATTACCAGGTACAGGTGAATTCGGACGGCAAGCTGATCGGTGCCGAAGCCCTGCTGCGCTGGCAACATCCGGATCGCGGATTTATTTCACCGGCTGAATTCATACCGCTGGCAGAAGAAACCGGTCTGATTATCCCTATCGGTCTGTGGGTACTGGAAACTGCCTGTGCCCAGATCAAGCAATGGGAAGAACAGCCAGAAACACGCAACCTGACCCTGGCGGTGAACGTCAGCGCCAAGCAATTCCAGCAAAGCGATTTTGTCGAAAGCCTGAGTGAAATCGTGGGACGCCATCAGATTGATCCTACCCGCCTGAAGATAGAACTGACGGAAAGCACGATTCTTGACAACGTCGATGCCACCACAGAAAAAATGCATCAACTGAAAAAACTGGGCATCGCTTTTTCCATGGATGATTTTGGTACTGGCTATTCTTCACTCGCCTATCTGCAACGCCTGCCGTTGAATCAGTTGAAGATCGATCAATCCTTTGTACGTGATCTCAATCATGATGAAAACGACGCGACCATCGTGCGTGCCATCATTTCACTGGGTGTCAATCTAGGCCTGAACGTGATTGCCGAAGGGGTAGAAACCAGCGCCCAGCGTGCCTTCCTGATCGAACATAACTGCTATGCCTTCCAGGGCTATTTCTTTTCCAAGCCCTTGCCGCTGGAAGGTTTTATGGCGCTGCTCAAGAGTGATAGGGCGGCCCACGCTGCCGACCCTGCCGATGATAATCAGACGATACCGAGCTGACGCAAATCCAGCTTCCCGTCCAGCATGGGCGGACACCAGAAATAACTGCCTGTCTGCGGCTGGGTGAACTGGAACAGGGCATCAACGATGCCATCTTCAGCGCCACTCATGCGTCGCAACTGCACTTCAAAAGGGTAGAAGGAACTGGCAAAGGCGACGAAGAACAGGCCCGCCTTGTCCTGCGCTGACCAGGGCATGGAACGCCTGAGCATGAAGGCTTCAGGCGTGAAGTTTTCTTGCGCCGTGCGTTTGACGTGGGCAGATTCTGGTGCGTCTTCCAATTCTTCGTTATCGCTTTTGCGGCGTCCGACGGCATTGTCCTGCTCATCACCTGGCATGGCATCAAAGCGTTCAAACCTGTGCAGCCATTGCTGGACGGCGACAAAGCTGGAACCGTCCAGCCCTGCCGCTGTACCATCGACAAAGGCCGCAGCCAGTGCTGCATCATCTTCGGGGTTTTCGGTGCCGTCTTCGTAACCGCTGAGATCACGGCCTTCCTGATATTTGAAGGCATCGACCTGTTGCTGCAATTCAAACGCGGGTGCCAGTAGCGGCATCAATTGGCGCAATTGATGCACCAGCGCTCCGCGTTCACTTTGACGCAGCCAGCAAAACAGGGCGGCCGGTGTCGCTGGCAGACGCATGCGACTGCCTTCGACGCCTTGAAACTCTTTCAGGCCATCGACATTTTTCCCCAGCGCCTGCAACAGGCTGGCCCCCAGGCCTGTAACCAGGGTATCGCCATCTGTCAGTGCAGCCAGGTTGCGCACTACCTGTTGTACGGTCGCGATTTCGACAGCGGCCTTGAGTTGAAAGCTAAGATAAATGGCATGGGCAGGTATAGGTTGCAAAATACCTTTCTGGTACAACGGCATGAATAACTCCTTGGCGTAAGGCTATGTAGATGTTGAGAAATGAGTGTTGAGAAATGAGTGTTGGAAAATGAATGTTTGAAAATGAGTATTGGAAAACAAATACCGGTAAATTAAGCGACTGTTGTGGCAAGGATACCGCAGCTTGTGCAATTTGGGATTGCTGGCTACAATCAAAGCAGATTTCATTTTTGTTGAAAAATGGATTCCAGAGGCAATCGCCTCGACGTCGCTCGGACGGTTCCGGGCGCCCGTTCTGATGGTCAGTTTTGACTGTTTGAACTACGTACAATTTGATCATGACAAATACATCTACTCCGCCGGGCCGGGGTTCGGTTGTTGAGGGCACGCCTGCGCCTGCAACAAAGTTCTCCTTCGCTCGTATCAATCGCCTGCCCCCTTACGTATTCAATATCACTGCCGAACTGAAGATGGCAGCACGCCGTCGCGGCGAAGATATCATCGATATGTCCATGGGTAATCCTGACGGTGCCACACCTGCACACATCGTTGAAAAACTGGTGGAAGTTGCCCAACGCCCCGACACCCACGGTTATTCGGCGTCCAAAGGCATACCACGCCTGCGTCGTGCGATTGCACACTGGTACAAGGACCGCTATGACGTCGACCTGAATCCGGATTCAGAAGCCATCGTCACCATAGGTTCCAAAGAAGGCCTGGCGCATCTGATGCTGGCGACGCTGGACAAGGGTGACACGGTGCTGGTGCCGAACCCCAGCTACCCCATCCACATTTATGGCGCGGTCATCGCCGGTGCCGATATACGTTCAATACGCATGAGCCCCGGCGTGGATTTTTTTGCTGAGCTGGAAAGAGCCATACGCGAAACCTATCCCAAGCCCAAGATGATGATCTTTGGCTTTCCGTCGAACCCGACCGCGCAATGCGTGGAGCTGGAATTTTTCGAACGCGTGGTCAAGCTGGCGAAAGAACACAATATCCTGGTGGTGCATGACCTGGCCTATGCCGATATCGTGTATGACGGCTGGAAGGCCCCCTCCATCATGCAGGTACCGGGCGCACGTGATGTGGCAGTCGAATTTTTCACGCTGTCAAAAAGCTATAACATGGCTGGCTGGCGCATAGGCTTCATGGTCGGCAATAAAGAATTGGTGGCTGCACTTGCGCGTATCAAAAGTTACCACGACTATGGCAGCTTCACACCTGTGCAGGTGGCTGCGATTGCAGCACTGGAAGGCGACCAGACTTGTGTCAACGAGATACGTGACCAGTACCAGCGCCGCCGCGATGTCCTCGTCAAAGGCTTGCATGAACTGGGCTGGATGGTGGAAAAACCAAAGGCATCAATGTATATCTGGGCGCATATCCCGGAGCATTACCGTCACCTTGGTTCACTGGAATTTGCTAAACAGATGCTGGAAAAAGCCAAACTTTGCGTGTCACCCGGTATAGGCTTTGGTGAATATGGCGATGAATACGTACGCTTTGCTTTAATCGAAAATGAATCGCGCATACGCCAAGCTCTGCGTGGCTTGAAAACCATGTTCAAGGATGATGGCGTAGCCAAATAAATCCTTTGCACCGGATGTCAGACATGCCTGCATGATCATGCAGGCATGTCTGGTCTCAAGCGGTAAAAATCACTCAGCGATTTTGCGCATCTCCGCATACAAATCTGCCTTGCCTTCAAAGCCTATGCCCGGCAATTCTGGCAGCAGGATGTGGCCGTTGACTACCTTCACGCCATCCGGGAAACCACCATACGGCTGAAACAGGTCTGGGTAGGATTCATTGCCACCCAGCCCAAGGCCAGCAGCAATATTCAGTGACATCTGATGACCACCATGAGGTATGCAGCGTTTGGCTGACCAGCCATGTTCATGCAGCATATCCAGCGTGCGTAAATATTCCACCAGCCCATAGCTGAGGGCACAGTCAAACTGCAGCCAGTCGCGGTCTGCACGCATGCCGCCATAGCGTATGAGATTGCGGGCATCCTGCATGGAGAACAGGTCTTCACCTGTCGCCATGGGATTGGGGTAGTAATTGCGCAGCGTTGCCTGCAATTCAAAGTCCAGCGGGTCGCCCGGTTCTTCATACCAGAACAAGTCGTATTGCGAGAGTGCCTTGGCATATTTGATGGCAGTGTCGAGGTCAAAGCGACCATTCGCATCGACCGCGAGTTTTTGGCCATCACCCAGCACGCTCAGGATGGAATCGATACGGCGCAGGTCTTCGTCCAGCGAAGCGCCACCTATCTTTTTCTTGACCACGGTGTAGCCACGGTCAATATAACTGCGCATTTCATCCTTGAGTTTGTCGTGGTTCTGGCCGGGATAATAATAGCCCCCTGCTGCGTAGACAAAGATGTTACGGTCCGGCGTGCCATTGCCATAGCGTTCTGCCAGTAACTGGAACAGTGGCTTGCCAGCGATCTTGGCGACGGCATCCCAGACTGCCATGTCGATGGTGCCGATGGCTACCGAGCGTTCACCATGGCCACCTGGTTTTTCATTGGTGAACATGCAGTTCCATATCTTGTGCGGGTCAAGATTGTCACCGGCATCGTTGATCAGGCTTTCTGGCGCGGCTTCCAGTACACGGGGAATGAAACGCTCACGCATGAGCTTGCCCTGCCCGTAGCGGCCATTGGAATTGAAACCATAACCAATGACAGGCTTGCCATCGCGAATGACATCGGTCACGACCGCGACTAGACTCAGGGTCATCTTGCTGAAATCGATGTAGGCGTTGCGTATGGGGGAACTGATGGGTACGGTTTTTTCGCGGATTTCAAGAATTTTCATTTGGCTTTGTCCTGACAAGTATAAAAAGGAATCTGTATGGTCAAAGCTTACTCTTCATTTATAGATATATAATTAACTCATATTGAAACCATTATTTACTTCAAGTGAATATAGACATTGCACCTGAGCTGACTTTCTTTGTCTTGCTGGCCAAACTGGGCAGCCTGTCGGCGACGGCACGTGAACTGGGTATCACTCCACCTGCGGTGACCAAGCGGCTGATGCTGATGGAGCAACGCCTGGGCGTGCGCCTGGTCAACCGCACCACACGCCGCCTGAGCCTGACCAGTGAAGGCGAGTCTTATCTGGCGCAGGCAAGCCAGATCCTGGCTGGCATCCGTGATATGGAAGAGTCGGTATCAAGCAGCCGTGCCACACCCAAGGGCTTGCTGCGGGTGAATGCGACACCAGGCTTTGGACGTACCCATATCGCACCACTCATATCGCGCTTCGCCCATCTGTATGCTGAAGTGGAGGTGCAGTTGCAATTGACTGATCGCCCTATCAGCCTGGTGGAAGAGGCATATGACCTGGCGATACGCTTTGGTGAACTGCCGGATTCGCGTCTGGGTGCACGCAAGCTGATGGCCAACCGGCGTTTTTTATGTGCTTCACCCGCCTATCTGAAGCAGGCCGGATACCCACAAACCCCGGCCGAGCTACATCACCATCGCTGCATCCTGCATCGCCAGAATGATGATGTATATGGCACCTGGCGTCTGGAAAAAGGACGCCAGGTGGAACTGGTCAAGGTGCGTGGTGCGGTCTCAAGCAATGATGGCGACGTGGTACTGAACTGGGCACTGGATGGCCACGGCATACTGGTACGTTCGGAATGGGATTTGAACAAATACCTGGAAAGCGGACGGCTGCAAATCGTCTTGCCCGCCTACACACTACCGGCGGCTGATCTGTATGTGTATTACCTGAGCCGCCGCCAGCAACCGGCCAGGGTCAGGGCATTTATTGATTTTCTGGCGGAAGAGTTCAAATGAGAATCCGGCTGTAGTCCACTACTGGCCGGAATTACTTGCTTAACAAAAAATGGCGGGTAAATTCCCTCCCTTTCAAGGGGATGGCGTCGGGGTTTCACAAAGCATGCTTTGTGCCGACAGAATCTAAGCCGCTTGCAAGCGGCGCAGTGGACGGCTTAGGGAGGGGATGGGTTTCGGGCGATTAACGATAGATGAATTTACGTCGGAAACCCATCCCCATCCCAGCCTTCCCCCTGAAGGGGAAGGTGCTTTAACACGACCTTCGGAAAAAATATTCAATTGCAGAATTAAACCTCGGATACAGAAAAATCTATACGATACTGTTCGATTTTGATGCTCAGAAGGTATCAAGATAACTATTCCGAACGGTGATGAACTGTAGCCAGCTTCCATTCATTGACCTAACTCTCCAAATTCTCATGATGCGCGATAAGACCACGCTTCCAGTAAGCTGCTACCCGCATGGCAGCACCAGCATGGCCTTTTTCTTCTGCCAGTATGCGGCGTGTTGCTGCCATGGTCGCAGCTTCACCGGCACACCAGGCATAACCATCGCCTGTTGGCAAAGGCAGGGCGCGCAGGGTATCGAGAAACTCTTGTGCACTGTCTACCCAGACGATGCTGATGTCGGCTGCACTGCTTAAATCGCGGCGTTCGGCTGGCGGTACCTGCAGGATGACGATGGCGCGCACACCCGCCGGTAATTCTTCCAGGCGTCTGGAAATAGCAGGCAGGGCGGTTTCATCACCAGCCAGCAGATGCCATTCATAGTCAACCGGAATCACCAGCGAGCCACGCGGCCCGGCAACAGTGACCGTCTGGCCAATATCTGCCTGGCTGGCCCAGGCCGCAGCGGGGCCATCGCCATGGATGGAAAATTCCAGTACCAGTTCGCCTTTGACAGGGTCGTAATGCCTGGGCGTGTAGTCCCGCATGACGACATTGTCTGTGTCGGCGGCCAATATCAATTTAAGATGATCATCAAAGGATGCGCTGATAAAGCCCGGCAGGTCAGCACCTGTCAGGGTAATACGGCGGAAGTGCGGGGTCGGGCTTTCAACACGGACAACTTGCAGGTTACGGCGTTTGATTTCATGGCGTATGCGTTGTACGCGGCTGGTTTCAGAGGCTATACTCATTTATTCACCTATCAAATTAGTTGATAATATCTACTATAATGCGCAAAACAAATGACAATGTCAACCATTCCCGGCAAAATAATGAGGATGGGGTGCTGGATCTTATCCATACCGTCATGCACCAATACCGGTCCATGCAATACCAGGCTTTGCGTGACGGCCCGCACGACATCACGCATATGGAAGGCAAGGTATTGAGTTTTTTTGGGCGTCAGCCCAGGGCTACCCAGAGTGATCTGGCCAAACACAGCGGGCGCGACAAGGCGCAGCTGGCACGCCTGATCAAGGGCTTGCGTGACCGTGGGTTGCTGGATGCCGAAGCCGATGCAACGGACCGCCGCAATGTCCATCTGGCGCTGACCGCCGATGGCCAGGCGATATTGAGTGGCCTGCATCAGCAGGCAAAACGCCTCAACAGCAAGGCTGTCAGCGGCATGGATAGCGCGGAGCAACAGCAATTGCTGCAGTTTTTGCTGCGTGTCAAAAACAATCTGGATGCGACGGAATAAACGCCCGCCAGTCTCAATTTTTATGTAAAAACCAATATCATGAGTCAATACTGGAGTGAAGTCGTACACAAGCTGACACCATATGTCCCCGGCGAACAGCCAAAGATAGACAGGCTGATCAAGCTCAATACCAATGAAAACCCGTATCCGCCATCACCCCAGGTGCTGGCAGCGATACAGCAGGCAGCCAGCGCAGACTTGCGCCTCTATCCCGATCCCGGATCAGACAGCCTGCGCGACACCATCGCTGCCTATCACGGCTTGCAGGCAGAGCAGATATTCATTGGCAACAGTTCGGATGAGGTGCTGGCACATACCTTCCAGGCTTTGCTGAAACATGAACAGCCCTTGTTATGTCCGGACATCAGTTACAGTTTTTACCCTGTGTATTGCGGCCTGTATGGCATCAGTTATCGCAGCATCCCGCTGGATGCAGATTTTCGTCTGAACGTGGAAGATTATCTGCAAGCCAATGGCGGAATTATTTTCGCCAACCCGAATGCGCCTACCGGCTGTCTGCTGGGGCTGGATAAAATTGAATTCCTGCTGCAACACAATCGCGATTCTGTCGTGGTGGTGGATGAAGCTTATGTGGATTTTGGCGGCAGCACAGCGATAGCGCTGATCAACAAGTATCCCAACTTGCTGGTGATACAGACGCTGTCAAAATCACGTTCACTGGCCGGATTGCGGGTAGGTTTTGCGGCAGGTCACCCTGATCTGATCGCCGGCCTGAACCGTGTCAAGAACAGTTTCAACTGCTATCCGCTGGACCGGCTGGCGGTCGCTGGTGCGATTGCCTCATTTGAAGATGAAGCGCACTTCCAGCAAAATTGTGCCGCCGTCATCGCCAGCCGCGACCGGCTCACAGCCAGTCTGAATGATCTGGGCTTTACAGTCTTGCCGTCAGCGGCCAATTTTGTTTTTGCACGGCACCCGCAACACAATGCCTTGCAACTGGCGCAAGGCTTGCGTGCAAGCGGCATCATCGTGCGGCATTTCAAACAGGAACGCATCAGCGAATTCTTGCGCATTTCCATCGGCACCGATGTCGAATGCGAAGCACTGGTGTCAGCGCTGAAGATACTGTTACAGGCTTAAACTCGTTTCAGAATCAGAGATGAATTCTAATCAGGACTTACGCAAAATTGTCCCAGCAAGATTATCGCTTTTAGGAAACATCCCTTGCAAGGGATGTTCGTTTCGTCGGCAGGCAACATGTTGCCTGAAACCCTCGACTCCACCGTCAGCGACGAAGACAGTACTTTAGTACGCGGCTCCTGGGAGAGGAGCTGCAACGCAGCTAGGGCAGTTTTGCGTAAGTCCGTTTACTGTTCAGGCCAGATCGACAACACCAGCTCTTCAATATTGTTAGGATCACTGATCTTCTTTTTGGCATCTGCCCAGTCTGCTGGTGCCGGTACGGCTTTTTTGGTATGCACGGCAGTGTCTATCGCCATCTTGATGCCAAACACCAGGATGCCGCTGGTGACGTCTACCGGTGGAAGTTTCTGCACTATTTCATAGATCTGATTGTCATAATATTCATGCACGGCTGGCGCCATGTCCAGCCAGGATGTGACGGCACCATCAGAGCGTATGGCCACCACCAGATAACCGGCGCTTTCCGGCATTTTGACTTTTTTCAGCGCCCTGTAGATCTGTGTCTGCAAGGCCCGTGTATAGCGGCCAAAGCTGTCGACATTGATGCCTTTCTGTTCCAGCTGTTTTTGTGACTGGAAAAAATAGATGGAATCAAAACGGGTTTCTGCTGCTTGCGTCAGCGCGGAAAAACACAGTAACAGGGTAGCCAGCAGCAGTTTCATACTTACCTCATTTCGTGACAAAAACACCGGCACTGCGGTTTTTCTGTACATTGTCCCACGCAAATACCTTACCGTTCATGGCCACATGCACACCGGCTGGCAACAACTGCGCTGCGCTGCAGGCAAACCCCAGATTGAAAAAAGCATCAGAATTGGCAATTTCGTAAGGAATCATGGCACCAGTAAAGACTATGGTCTTGCCCAGCTTGGCCGCACCCAGCACTTCAGCTGTTTCACGCATGGTGTCGGTGCCATGGATGATGACGATGGCATCTTCAGCAGAATTCTGGCAAGCCTGCAAGACGGTCTGGCGATGGCTGTCATTCATGTCCAGCGAATCCACCAGCATGCAGACTTCCAACGCCACCGGAATAGTCAGGCGGGCGCGTTGCAGCACCTCGGGCAGGTGGCTGTCGGCAAAGCTTAGTTTGCCTGCCAGTTCATCATAATGTTTATCGAAAGTGCCACCGGTGGCGATAATGCGCAAAGTCATGGTCTTGTCTCAAAATAGTCGTGGTTGATTTGTTCTGCATTGTAACGCGGCAGGCACCTTGCTGAAAACTCCATGCTAAGCTGCTACACTAAGCCGCTGGAATAAACATTACTGCAATATGCTGCCACGTGCAGATACATCGCGAATACTTTGTTGATATATGAAAGCCATTGCCCCGGGAACCGTTATTTTCCACCGCCATCGTGGCTATGGTGTGCTGACTTCCGTCAATTTATTGACGGGCTGGGTAGCGGCCCGCTTTGGTGACGAAAAACGCACACTTGACTTGAATCTTTCCACCGATGAAGTCCAACATGCGGATGGTGAAGCTATCCTGTTCCGCCGCTCGCCGCCAGAACGCATGCCACATGCACGCCTGATGGCGATGGTGAAAGAATTGCATGCAGCAGGTTACCAGAAGCTGTATCTGTATAGCTGGCCCAAGCCTTCCGGCCTGCACTGGCGCTGGCAGTTATTCACCGGGCCACGCAACTGGATGCAAAGACCCTGGCGTGAAGGCTGGTATGGCTCAGGGGCAGATTACAATTTCAATCCCGTGATGGGTTGGGGCGACGCTCCCGGTGCCAGCACCGCCGAGTTGATTGAGGCATTTGCCCGCTTTGATCCGGCCGGTCTGGCACAGGCGCTAGGCAAGGATGAAGATCATGCTGCCTGGTTTGCCAGTGTCTGCGATATCTTGCTACCGAATTATGCCTACAGCCTGGGGGCAGATACACCCGAACATCCGCTACCCCTGCATTTGCCGGTCATCGCCGTACGCCAGCGCCTGCCAGAACGTGAAGAACAATTAGCTTATCCACCCGGCTGGGAACAGACCTGGAGCCCGGACAGCCTGCAACGCCGCCATCAGCAAAGAAGCAATGTGCGACATGATGTGATACCCACAGGCTGGCACTTGCCGCTGGAATTCTGATATCCACAGCCCCTAAGCTGAATCAGCTGCGCTTTTTTCTACCACCATGAAATAACCAAGGGGAAAAGCCTGGCTGGTTTTGGCGGATACTTTTTTGCCTATGCCGGTTTTCAGGAAAAGCTGCACGCTGTATTGAATGGCTATCGCCATTGCCTTGCCCAGCACGGGAACAAATTGCAGATGCTTGGCCAGAAAATCAGCCAGGATTTCAGGACTACCGCCTATGGCTTCGAGGCGCAGCAATCGCAAGCCCGATTTGGCGACCAGGTGGCGCAAGGCATGTTCGGTGAAACGGTGATAATCATGCGGTTGCTCATGCAGGCAATAAAAAAACGGCACATTCATGATGATCTTGCCATCGGCAGCCAGGATACGTGTCATTTCCTTCCACAGGCTTTCCGGTTCCGGCAAATGTTCCAGCACATCGGACAGGATGATGGTATTGAATTCGGCATCTGCAAAAGGCAATGCTTTGCTTAAATCACATTCAAAATCCAGGTACTCGTTTTTGTGCTGGCTATTCGCCCAGTCGACGCAGATATTCTCTGTCACCAGGTCTTTATAACTCATGAACAGGGGCACCTTGCCACAACCCAGATCCAGCAAACGGCCACCCGTATACAGGCGCAGATTACGGTCATAACAGGCCGCAATCAGATCGGCGATCAGGCGTGAGCCAACACCGACTTCGGCCGGATCACGTGACGCCATCAAGCTGCCTTTTTTATAAATGTACTTGCTGGCCTGCCATTTGTCCTGGTTTTTCATTCCCTGATTACCTTATTGCTCTGCGTAACTGCATTTATACCGCAGGCAGGCGGTTTTTTGGTATTTATGCGTCATAACACGCATCCTTCAGCGTACTTGCGAAGGTTTCAGCATGTATCCGCCATAGGCAAACACTTCACGCGCCAGTGAATACGCATCCCGCCCCTCAAAATAATCGGCGTGTACATGCGCCTGGCCAGACAGGCCAAATTTGTTCATCGCCAGTTGAAAACGGGCGAGATGGAAGAACTGGCTGACCAGCACGGCGGAAGTCCATCCTTTTTGTTTCATCAGGCTGGCAGCAAAGCGCGCTGTTTCCAGGGTATTGATGCCGTGGCTGTCAATATGGATGGCGGTAGCCGGTACGCCATGCGCGAGCAGGTAGTTTTTCATGACTTCGGCTTCGTCATACCCTTCCACACCTTTCGCACCACTGACCAGTATGGCTTTGCAGCGGCCATCAACAAACAGCTTGAGAGCGGCATCCAGCCTGGCTTGCAGGCGTTTTGAAGGTGTCCCGTCCGGGTGGACGGTATTGCCGGGCACAATCGCCAGGTCGGTGCTGGCCAGCCTGTCATTCAATCCATACAGGCTGATGGCCAACATAGCCAGCAAAAAGCCCGACAGCAGGATCAGGGCCAGCCAGGCCAACAGGCGTTTCAGAGAGACAGACATACGTATCCAGACGGGTTGATGCCGATATGGCAAACCCGCAAATTGTACAGGCTGCGATGTGACTGGCATGCACCCGGCAGGACGCTTTCGCTTTTTCTCTCAACCAGACAATGCAGACTCCATCCTGCTTTCGCGCAAATGCATCCAGGTGCTGAAGGCGTCCGCCGGTATCGGCTTGCAGAAGTAATAACCCTGCGCCATGTCACAGCCCATGGCTTGCAATTGCTGCTCGGTCTGCCTGGCTTCGACTCCTTCGGCTACCACGCGCAGATGCAGCTGGTGTGCCAGTTGTATGCAGGCATCCACGACAGCATAACTGCCCATGTCTGTACACAGGCTGTGGATAAGTTCATGGTCTATCTTCAATTCGTTGATAGCCAGGTCTTTCAATTGCGACAGCGGCAAATGACCACTGCCAAAGTCATCGACAGACAGCCGAAACCCCATGGAATGCAGGCTGCGCAGGGTTTCCATAGCGATGTCGGTGGTATTGGCAAATGCGCTTTCTGTCAGCTCCAGCACCACGTATTCGGGCGGCACGGCAAATTCATCCAGCAGCCTGTGTATATCGGTTAACAGTTCCGGGTCACAGATACTGCGTACCGACAGGTTGATGGCAATGCTGATATCCAGGCCTTCTTCACGCCACAACAACCACTGGCGAAACGCGGCGCGCATCACCCACAGGTTAAGCGGTTTGATGAGACCGGATTTTTCTGCCACAGAGATAAATTCCTTCGGCGACATTTCACCGGCAAGGGCATCGGTCCATCTGAGCAGAGCCTCGGCGCCGACCACACTGCCGGTCAGCATATCGATTTGTGGCTGGTAATGCAGGCTCAATTCGGCTTTGTGCAAGGCATCGCGTAACTGCCCGCACAACAGGTGTTGACGCAAGAATTGTTGTTCGAGTTTTTCTTCATAAAAAGCCAGTTTCATGTGACTGAATTGCGCATGCAATAAAGCTTGTGCAGCTTTTTTCAGCAGATTTTCGGTGTCGGTGGCATGCAGGGGATAACTGGCTATGCCTATGGTGTGGTCTACCTCCAGCGCATAATCACTGATTTTGTATTCCAGCCGGAAAGCCAGGATTTCCCGGATGATATCGGTGGCATTGATGTCTTGCGAATGCTGGCGATAAATGCAGACAAATTCATCGCGCCTGGTTCGCGCGAACAGTCCGCGCGAACCTACGGTTGCAATCATGGTACCAACGATGGAACAGATCAGCTTGTCGCTGGCTTCGGCACCGATGATATTGGTGGTTTCAAACATCTTTTTAAGACGAATGTTAATCACCAGCAAGCTGTGTCCGCGCTCATGTGCGGCAATAATTTCCTGCGTCAGTATCTCTGGCAGGACTAGGCCATTCGGCAAGCCGGTGATGGCATCCTGATAAGCAGTCTGTTGCAGTTGTTCCAGAGCGACCGGTGGTCTGGCGGCTTGTTCACTGGCATGCCGCTTTTCTTCATATTGTGTGCGGCTGTGATTCAGGCCCAGGGCGATACAGGTATAAAACAGCAATGCCGCGATCACCTGCTCGGCAAACTGGTCTGCATAATGAAAGGCATACGGACCATCCCCACCCAGCTTGAAAATCAGGACCATTGCGCATAACCAGCATAGACTCCACTGCAAGCCCCTGGTCTGTCCCTTGAGCCACAGGGCCAGAAAAGGGAAACTGAAGGTCCACAATACGCCACTGCCCTGGTTGCCACCCAGATAACCCAATGTCAGCGTGGTCACCATGGCATACAGCAGGATGATGGATTCGGCATGACCAAGCCTGTCGTCGCGACCAGACAGAATAAAAGCCGGTACCAGCAAAAAAACCGTCAGGCAGACTTCGATCAGCCATAACACCGGATAAGCCGATTGCAGATAACTACCCAGCGCCAGGATCAGCGTGACAGGCAAGAGCAGGGTGATCACAATTCTGACATAGCGCCGCCGGTCGACAGGGCTGGAAACATCTTTGGCGATCAATCCCAGTATGGGTGACTGCAACACTTGAGGTTTCATCGTCAGGTTCTCCTCTCAATTACTCAGACCATACCCACAGTTATGTTTTGGCAATGCGTTTGGAATGCGCTTGGCGTTTCTGTGCCGCCCGTGATCAGACACAAATGCGGAACACCCGGAAACCCGGGCAATGTTCAGCAGTTTAGTGTATTTTTTACAAAGTTAAAGTATTTGCAACGTTATATTTTAAATATTTTTTACACGCGCGCAAAAGCATGCTGCCCGGCATGTTTTTCACATGCCGGGCAGAAAGAAGGATGGTGGGCGATGATTTGGCGACAGCCTATTGAAGAACTATGAGGTAACTATGAGGTAACTACCAGGCAGCTATGCAGGCAGGAGCAGATTGGCAGGCTTGCCAGCGGCAAAATCCACGATATTCTGGAAAGCTGCACGGAAATACAATTCATAACTGGCCTGTTCCACATAGCCCAGATGCGGGGTGACCAATACGTTTTCGCGATGTAATAGCGGATGATCTGGTGCCACAGGCTCACTTTCAAAAACATCGATGGCAGCAAAGCCGGGATGGCCGGCATCCAGCGCTGCTTCCAGTGCGCCGGGCTGCAGCAATTCTGCACGGCTGGTGTTGACCAGCAAGGCATCGCTTTTCATCAGGGCCAGGTCAGCCAGGCTGACGATGCCTTTGGTGGCATCATTCAAACGCAGGTGCAGGCTGATGATGTCGCAACTGGCAAAGAAGGCTTCTCTGGATTCTGCCACCAGCAATCCATCCTGGGCCGCCTGGGCGCGGCTGGCTTCACGTCCCCAGACCATGACTTGCATGCCGAAAGCTTTGGCATAGCCGCTGATGAGCTTGCCTATCTTGCCATAGCCCCAGATACCCAGTGTGCGTTTCTTCAATACCCGGCCCAGCTGGTTACGGGCTGGTTCCAGCGACGACGCCTGCCATACACCCTCCTGCAAAAGCTGGGCATAATTTGGCAGCCTGCGCCAGGCCGCCATGATCAGCGTCCAGGTCAGCTCCGCCGGCGCGGTCGGATCACCGACACCTTCGGCGATGGCGATGCCGCATTCATGTGCTGCGGCTATATCGATGTTGCCTGCCACTTTGCCGGTTTGTGAAATAAGCTTCAGATTGGGTAATTTCTGTAGTAGCGGTTTACTCAGGCGCGTGCGTTCACGTATCAGTACCACGGCGTCAAATGCCGCCAGCCGTATCGCCAGTTGCCCCACGCCCGCGGCGGTGTTGTTGAAGACCTTGACCTCGTGCTCGCGCAGCAGGTCAAAGCAGGGTAAATGACGGACTACATCCTGATAATCATCCAGTATGGCAATTTTCATGGTTTTTCCTCACGGCTGAAATAAGTTCTCAATCTATACATTGATGGACAAAGCATAAGCTGGATTGCCAATTTTTTCAGGCTCCTGGCGAAGCATGAAAACATATTGTGCAGCGGCTGAAAAATCTTCACTTTCACAAAACGTAAAACAATGATAATAAAACTGATGCAAAATTCGCGTGAAGCCAGACTCGCGTGTACAATGTTCGCCTACGTAGCTTTTTGATTCTTCCGCCCCGCGCCACCCCGCCGGGCGCAAGCCAGGAGCCAAGACACCCTCTTGTCTTCGTATTATCCGACAGAACCGCCGCTATGGTGTCCGCCTTGCTTGAACGCTTCCTGCGATCGCATCGCCACATTCCAACGACGATCCTGCCGTGCCGCTACACCGGTTTTTTTATTGAAATGGCATTGGAGGTAGTATCGTGAATCAACCCATCATGCAAGGCGTGGCAGCATTGAATGCCCCCGCTTACGTGAAACATCAGAAATTGATCAACTGGATCGCCGATATGGCGGCCCTGACCAAACCTGACAACATTTACTGGTGTGACGGCTCGCAAGAAGAGTACGACCGTTTGTGCGCCCAGATGGTTGCCGCCGGCACCATGAAAAAACTGAATGAAGCCAAGCGCCCCAACAGCTACCTGGCCTGTTCTGACCCATCTGACGTGGCACGCGTCGAAGACCGTACTTATATCTGCTCAACCAACAAGGAAGATGCGGGTCCGACCAATAACTGGATGGCCCCGGCAGAAATGCGCGCTACCCTGAACCCGATGTTTGATGGCTGCATGCGTGGTCGTACCATGTATGTTGTACCGTTTTCCATGGGGCCACTGGGTTCGCCTATCGCCCATATCGGCGTTGAACTGTCTGATTCGCCTTATGTTGCCGTCAACATGCGCATCATGACGCGCATGGGCAAGGCTGTGTATGACGTACTGGGCACGGATGGTGATTTCGTCCCTTGCGTACACACAGTAGGTGCACCTTTGGCTGAAGGTCAGGCCGATGTGGCATGGCCATGCAATAACACCAAATACATCGTGCATTATCCAGAAACGCGCGAAATCTGGTCTTTTGGTTCTGGTTACGGTGGCAATGCGCTGCTGGGCAAGAAATGTTTTGCCTTGCGTATCGCATCCACCATGGGCCGCGATCAGGGCTGGCTGGCAGAACACATGCTGATCCTGGGTGTGGAATCACCAGAAGGTAAAAAGCATTATGTGGCAGCAGCCTTTCCGTCCGCCTGCGGCAAGACCAATTTCGCCATGCTGATCCCCGCCATCAAGGGCTGGAAAGTCACCACCATTGGTGATGACATTGCCTGGATCAAACCTGGCAAGGATGGCCGTCTGTATGCCATCAACCCGGAAGCCGGTTACTTTGGCGTGGCACCAGGTACCAATACCGCCACCAATTCCAACTGCATGGCATCCCTCACCGCCAACACCATCTTCACCAATGTCGGCCTGACCGATGATGGCGATGTCTGGTGGGAAGGCATGAGCAAGGAAGCGCCAGCGCACCTGATCGACTGGCAAGGCAAGGACTGGACACCAGAAATCGCCAAAGAGACAGGCCGTAAAGCCGCCCATCCGAATGCGCGTTTCACGGTGGCAGCAACACAAAACCCGGTCATCGATGCAGCATGGGATGATCCGGCTGGCGTACCTATCTCCGCCTTTATCTTCGGTGGCCGTCGCTCGACAACGGTACCATTGGTGACAGAAGCCCGCAACTGGGTCGAAGGCGTCTACATGGCTGCGACCATGGGTTCAGAAACCACGGCTGCTGCCGTTGGTCAGCAAGGCGTGGTGCGCCGTGATCCTTTCGCCATGCTGCCTTTCATGGGTTACAACATGAGCGACTATTTCCAGCACTGGCTGGACATGGGCAAGAAAATCGAAGCTGCTGGCGCGACACAACCGGCAATTTTCTGCGTCAACTGGTTCCGTACGGATGACAACGGCAAATTTGTCTGGCCAGGTTTTGGCGACAATATGCGCGTCCTGAAATGGATGCTGGAACGCATAGAAGGTCAGGCCAATGGCGTCGAAAACATCTTTGGTCTGACACCTACATTTGCCGACCTGACCTGGGATGGCCTGGACTTTACCCAAGCTCAGTTCGATACCATCACTTCCATCGACAAAGCCGCCTGGGCTGCAGAGCTGGCCCTGCACACCGAGCTGTTTGAAAAACTGGCCTACCACCTGCCAGTGGAACTGGAAGTAACCCGTGCGGCGCTGGAAAAACGCCTGACGGCCTGATGATCTGATTGATTTAGTCCATCTCCAACAAAAAACGCGGCTAAGGTCGCGTTTTTTGTTGTTGGCCACAAGTCAATCAGGGAAAAATCGGGGAAAAATCAGAAAGAAATAGAAAGAAACATACGCAAGATGCAAAAAAGCCGTCTGCAAAGACGGCTTTTCATTTATCACGACCAGACAGTCTAGCGATGTACTGGCAACAGGACAGGCTTGCGCTTCAAACCACTTTGCGCCGTGGCACGATCAGATGCCTGCATGACCGCGTTCACATTCAAACCAGCCTGTGACATATCTGCTGTTGGCAAAGGCTTGCTGAGGCTGCGCGCCAACTGGTTCACCAATGGCTTGCTGAGATATGCTACCGGAAAAGCGATAGGCCAGATGGTCAGCCAGGCTTCCATCCAGGCGGCAAAAAAGTCATTGCCATACCCTATCCACAGCAAACGCATGGCAGCACTGGCAACCAGGGTCACCACACCGGTAGTCAGAATGGTTGGCAACATGGATGCCAGGCTTTTTGAACCAGCCACTGCACGAGGCTGGCGAACAATCGCAGGTTGAACCGCTGCGACTGACATGCCGGGAAATGCTGAAGAATGTTGCATAAAGCTGAAACCGTATTTATTTAATAATTACTAAAAATTAACTACGAATTAACTATGAACTGAGCACAAATTAGCCGCGTGCAGCCAGTGCGCGCAATTCAGCAGCCATATTTGGCGATGTGCCGTCCAGGTCGTTCGCGATACGGCGAATAGCCAGGGTATTGCGCAAATTGCGGCCAGCCGTTTTTTCTTCACGCGATTTTTTTGGGTTGATCACCAGCAGCGCTGCGCGCAGCATGCCAACCAGCAAAGGTTTGAAAACGATCAGCATGGTAGCCAAGATACCCAGGCCCAGCAAAGGACGGGCGGAACCGATAACGGTACTGATGGCCAGTTGGGAAACAGGCAAGGCGCTGGCGATTGGAAAGGCAATATTCAGGAAAGACATGATTCACTCCACTTTTTTTCACTTTGTAATGACAGCATAATATTGCGGCGCACCATATAAATCTAATTTTGATTTATCATATCCATTATAGTTTTCGTGAATAATTGTTTTTATTTCCTGCTGGGAGCAGATACCATGAACTTCCTGACACTGGACTTGAATCTCTTGCGTGTCTTTGATGCCGTCATGATTGAGCAAAACCTGACTCGCGCGGCCGACAAGCTGGCCATGACCCAGCCGGCGGTATCGAATGCACTGAAACGTTTGCGTCACTCACTCGGTGATGAATTATTGATACGTACTGCCTACGGTGTGAAACCGACGCCGCGCGCGGAAACCCTGTGGCCAGCCATACGCCAGGCACTTTCCAGCCTGGAAAGCGCAATTGCCCCGACCAGCTTCGATGTATCCAAGACCCAGATAACGTTCCGGCTGGCAATGGCAGATGCTACCGCGGCCCTATGGATGCCAACCCTGGTACGCTCAGTGGAAAAGGAAGCCACCGGTGTCACCATGCGCATGGTGCCGCTGACCACACGTGAACCACGTCCCATGCTGATGCGTGGTGATATTGATATTGCCGTCGGTTTTTTCCCGGGTGTGGTCGCCCAACTGACGGGAGGCCAGGGTGCTGCCAACAGCGCAATCCGCCATGAAAGATTGTATTCTGGCCACTATGTCTGCGTGATGCGGAAAGACCATCCGCTGGCAAACAGCACCATGACGATGGATGATTATTGCAATGCAAAACATTTGCTGGTGAGTTTTTCCGGTCGTGCCCACGGCCTGGTGGATGAGGCACTCGCCCAGATGGGACGCGAGCGCCGCATCCTGCTGACAGTGAATCAATTCTTTACCGGTGGCCGCGTGGTCGCCAATTCCGACTTGCTGACGGTCTTGCCGCATCATCTGATTTCTGCCACCGGCATGACGGACGCCCTGATCTGGAAAGAACTGCCCTTCAAGATGCCCGATGTGCATATAGACATGTTGTGGCATGAAAGGGATGGCCGTAACCCTGCCCATCAATGGCTGCGCCAGAACCTGGTGAACATGACCCATTCCACCCTGATCCCGGAACTGGAACATCATATAGAACTAGATACCTAGAACTTGATACCTGAGCACGCTGTAACAAACAGCGTGCATATCGGCAGCATATATGGGCGCGACTATTGCCGCCCCACAAAAAACTTGATAGTCTGAAAGAGGTGAAATAAAAAGACTTCCCTTGTAAAACTTCCTCTGTGATACAACGATAATCACCAAGACTAGACGACATGCCCGATACCCGCTCTACCCTGGTTAGATTACTGCAAGCTGTAATACTGTTTGTGGTGCTGTGCTTTTGCAGCGTGGGTAGCAGCGTGCTGGCTGCACCGCTGAACCTCAAGGGCGACACCGGCAAACTGGCGCTGACTTCCCAGTTTCAGCTGCTTGAAGACAAAAGCGGCCAGTTGAGTATAAACGACATCATGCGGCCCGAAGTGACCAGCCGCTTTCGCCCACTACGCGGCAACCTCAGCGCCTCGTATTCAACATCCGCCTATTGGTTAAGACTGGATTTGCAAAGAGCCAGCCCCAGCACCGGCCAGCAATGGCTGATGGAACTGACGCCGGTCATGCTGGATGATATCCGCCTGTATCACCCCAAAGCAGATGGCAGCATGGAAACTCACCGCGCTGGCGACCGCATGCCTTTTTCGGCTCTGGAAATCCGCCATCACTTTCCCATATTCCTGCTCAATCTGCCTGATACCAGTGCCAATGTGGTCTACCTGCGGATACAGAGCACCAGCGCAGTCTTCCTGCGTGCCACGCTGTGGACGCCACAGACCTTTGTCGAGGAATCGAATTTCATCTCGAACATGATGGGCGTGTATTACGGCATCATGCTGGCGATGATCGTCTACAACCTGTTATTGGCGCTCACGCATCATGAACGGTCCATGATGTATTACCTGCTGCTGTCCCTGCTCACCCTGATTGCAGGCATGAGCCTGAACGGCCACATCGGCATGTATTTCGCGCCCAACTGGCCAGCGCTGGTGGATATACTGCCGGGGCTGGTGTCGCCGCTGATCGTGCTGGCAGCATCGCTGTTCATTTCCAGTTTTCTTAAACTGCGCGAGAAAATGCCGCGCATACACTGGTTTTTTGTCTTTATCCAGATATTCTGTAGCGCCGCTGCCATCACGGTACTGGCAGGGTATAACCATGTGGTTGCACCGTTTGTACAATCGCTGGGCTTGCTACAGATGCTGCTGATATTGCCGGTCTGTCTGGTGGTTGGCCTGCGCGGTTACCGGCCCGGCTATATTGTCTTCATGGCATCCATGACCTGGATCGCCGGGGTCTTGCTGGTGGGCCTGCGCAACCTGGGGCTGATAGAACCTAGCTGGATGACTGATTACGGTTTCCAGGTCGGTTCAGCGGCAGAAGTCATCTTGCTGGCATTGGCTCAGGCTGATCATATCAGCCTGATGAAAAAGGAAAACGCCAACAACCAGGCAAAACTGCTGGAAATCTCACAACGTGCCGAACAGGAACTCGATGCCAAGGTCAGACAGCGTACCGAAGAACTGGCCGATGCAGTGGCCCGCCTGCAAAAACTGGACAAGGAAAAAAATGACTTCCTCGGCATTGCCGCGCATGACCTGAAAAACCCGCTGACCAGCATCATAGGCATGAGCGACCTGCTGCGCAAATTGCAACATGCCATGCCAGAACCGCAACGCCAGCATTACCTGGAACGCATCAGCTATAGCGGCCAGCGCATGATGCGCATCATCAGCAATCTGCTGGAAGTGAATGCCATGGATACCGGCCACCTGCACCTGAATCTGCAAAACCTGGATCTCGGTAAGGTCTTGCATGATGTCATACAGCAATATGAAGAAATGCTGAAAGCCAAGGACCTGATACTGATCAACCAGATACAGGACAGCGTGATGGTACATGCCGACCTCGACGCCTGCGTACAGATCATCGACAATCTGGTCTCCAACGCCATCAAGTATTCACCACTGGGCCGGCATATCTGGCTTAGCGTCAGGGCCGGACAGGGCATGGGCATATTCCAGGTGCGTGACGAAGGCCCGGGCCTGTCGGCAGAAGACCAGTTGCACCTGTTTGAAAAATTCTCGCGCCTGTCCAGCCTGCCGACTGCCGGTGAACATTCCACCGGTCTGGGCCTGTCCATCGTCAAGAAACTCAGTGAAGCCTGTGGTGGAAGCGTCCATTGCGCCAGTGAAGCCGGGCAGGGCTGCACCTTCACCATAGAACTGCCGCTGTCGGTATCACAAGAGCAAGACCATTAAGGAAACAACGGCGTCAGCTACATCGCTTACAATCACCGTATTCCCTCATTTCGGCATCTATCCATGTTTACAGGCATCGTTCAGGGCATCGCCCGCATCGCACAACTCAATGACAAAACCGGCTTGCGCACTTACCAGCTGGAGTTTCCTTCCGGCTTTTGCAAGGACCTGGAAATTGGTGCCAGCGTCGCCGTTGATGGCGTCTGTCTGACGGTGACCGCCCTGCATGGCGACAACGCGGCAGAATTCGACGTCATGCAGCAAAGCCTGGCCATCACCACCCTGGGTGAATACCAGCCCGAGGGACGGGTGAATGTAGAACGGGCCGCCAAAGATGGTGCAGAAATCGGTGGCCACCCCTTGTCTGGCCATATCGACTTCAAGGCCCATATCGCCCAGATACGCGAGCTGGAAAATAATTATGTGATACGCATCGCCGTCCCACCCGAATGGCTGCGCTATATCTTTGCCAAAGGCTATATCGCCATCAACGGGGCCAGCCTGACCATTGCCGAAGTGAACCGTGCAGAAGGCTGGTTCGAAGTATGGCTGATACCGGAAACCCTGCGCATGACCGTCTTTGCCGAAAAGAAAACCGGGGCCAGCCTGAATATAGAAATTGAACGAACCACCCAGGTTGTGGTCGATACCGTACGCAATATGCTGGCAGAAACCCTGGGGCCACTGATGCCGGCGCTGGAAAGCCTGCTGGCACAGCAAGGCAAGGATCTGGGACAAATCATACAAGCGCCGGTCGCCACAAGCAAAAAACCTGATTAGACACTGAAGCGGCTGATCACGGCATCAACCGTCGCCCGCAACAACAAAGCAAAAAAGGATAGCCATGCACCCTGCCGTACCGGATCAAGCCAGCACAGCAGATGCCATCGCTGTCATACAAAACCGCATACATTTATGGCAGGATGCCACGGCGGCTGGTGATGTGGATACCTTGCTGGACCTGATGGATGAAGAGGTGGTATTTCTGGTCGCTGGCAATGCCCCCATGAAAGGTCGCCAGCGATTTGCCCAGAACCTGCAGGCGGTATTGCAGACACACAGCATCGCTTCCCGTTCCGAGATGCAGGAAATCGTCGTGCAGGCAGACCTTGCTTATAGCTGGGCTTATCTGCAAGTCAGCATCAGCCCCAGACAAGGTGGCCAGCCCATACAGCGCAGCGGCAATGTACTGAGCATCTGGCGCCTGCAGGCCGATGGCCAATGGCGCATCAGCCGTGACGCCAATCTGCTGACGCTGGAAACAGCTTCCATACCCGTAGCATGAGCATGGGCGCGCTATTTAGCTTGTTTTTCAACAGCTTATTCACAAGCTTACCCACAAGCTTATCAACATACTTACGCACATACTTGTCAACAGGCTTATCAACAGTTTTACCTACAGCCATATGCGTGGCATTTCTTGCCGGATTTTCAAGCGCCAGCCAGGCACAGAGCCTGGATGCACCGAATGTCGTCCCCATCACGGCACAATTGACCAGTTCTGGCCAGCCCACGGCCAAGGCGCTGGAAGGTCTGGCTGCTCAAGGCTATGAAGCCGTCATCTACCTGGCCCCGCCGCAGGTATCTGACGCAGTGCGTGAAGAACACCTGATCATCGGTCGCCAGAACATGGTCTTTGTGAATATCCCCATCGTTTTCAACAAGCCCACCGTCAAAGATTACAAGATGTTTGCCGCCATCCTGCAAGGCCTGGGAAATAAAAAAGTGCTGGTGCACTGCCAGGTGAATATGCGTGCATCCACCATGGTCTTTTTGTATCGCGTCGTGGTTGGCAAGGAAGACCCCGGTCTGGCCTATGAAGCCGTCAGCAAGGTCTGGTCACCCAGCGGGCCATGGAAACAACTGATGCTGGATGTACTGCAAAAACATCAAATCGGTTTTGAGCCGTATTGAAATTGTTTTCTGTACTGAATCTGCTCCGCCATCCTTCCTGAAAGTCCCCCGCAAAAGCCCCTTGTATTTCACACCCCGGAAGAAATCGTAACACCGGAAGGTATCGTAACGCGTGAAAATAATGGCAATACCCATGCCATAATCCTTGTACAAAATTTGAGCAGTTCATCAGTCGTTCATTTCATACCGCCGATTCAGTCAGGGAAGCAAAATGCAAAACAAATCGTTCAGAATGGCGATGCTGTTCGCCGTGATTATCGTCTTCATCGGTGGTGCTTACTGGTTTAAAACCAGCCGTACTGCGCCCGGCGTGGAAACGCATGATGATCCGAATGCACCCTTTACCCTGATTGATGCGAATGACCGCAGCCTTGATGGTGCACCGGCACTGGCACTGACTTTCAGCCTGCCGCTCGACCCCGGCAAAAATTACGAGCAGTATCTGCAGGTATTTGAAATGCCGCTGTCTGCTGCCGATCTGAAAAAAAGCGAAAAACCAACAGGTGATGCTGACGCCAGCGACGAGACTGATGACCATAGCCAGACGCCGAAAGTCAGCACCGTCAGCGCTGTCAGTACCAGGGCCGAAGATACCGACAGCAAGGCTGGCAAGCTGGTGAGCGGTGCCTGGGTCAGAGGCGACAATCCACGCCTGCTGTACTTCCCGCATATCAAGCCACAAAACCGTTATGTGATACGGGTGCAGCCTGGCCTGCCTGCCCGAAATGGCAAAACCCTGGCCGCAGAAATGCGTTATTCGGTACTGACTTCGCCAGTTGCACCGTCCTATTATTTCGCCAGCAATGGCATGGTATTGCCAGCCAAACAGAATGGCGGTCTGCCCGTGGTCACGGTCAACATCCCGGAAGTGGATGTGCAGTTCATGCGGGTGAAAAATGAACAGTTGCCACGCTTTCTGGATAAGGTCATCAATGGCAAATCGCTGGCGTCTGAAGATAAGCCAGATGACAATTATGGCTATATGCGCACCAACCTGCATGGTGCCGTATCCAGCTATCTGCTTGACGATATGAAAGCGCATAGCGACAGCGTGTATCAGGGTCGTTTTCTGACTGAACAAAAACCGAATAAACGCAGCGTCACTTATATCCCGGTAGAAGATATCAAGGAAGTGCGCGAGCCTGGCGTATACATCGCCGTCATGAGCCTGCCTGGCCGCTTTTTGACGGAATTCCAGACGACCTATTTCTATGTCACTGACCTAGGTTTACAAACCCGCCTGTATGAAAAATCTGCCGATGCCTTTGTCAGTTCGCTGACGGATGGCAAGGCAGTCAGTGGCGTTGAAGTTTCATGGCTGGATGAAAAAGGCAAGGCAATTGCGCGCGCAGAAACAGATGTTGACGGCCATGCCCGTTTTGCTGATCAGCCAAAGAATGCTCAAGTAGTGCTGGCACGCAAAGGTGAACAGATTTCAGTTCTGCCACTGAAAGAACCAGCACTGGATTTGTCTGAATATGACATCACCGGCGCGCCCTACAAGGCCATGCGCCTGTTCGCCTATGCGGGCCGTGACCTGTATCGCCCGGGTGAACAGTTTGACCTGTCGGTACTGGCACGCGATGCCGATGGCCGCAGTGTGCCGGTGCAGGCCATACAGGCCAGGCTGAAACGCCCAGACGGCAAGGATCAGTTGACCACCACCTGGCGCCCTGACCAGCGCTTTGCCGGTTATATGGTGAAACACCTTGAGATACCTGCAGATGCGCCTACCGGTTTCTGGACGCTGGAATTGCGTGCCGATCCTGCCGATAAAATACCGGCAACAGTATTCCGTTTCGGCGTTGAAGAATTTTTGCCCGAACGCATGAAACTCGACCTCAGCAGCAAACAGACGACACTCACCGCCGACAGTAACTATAGTGTGGATGTAGTTGGTAATTATCTATATGGTGCACCGGCTGCCGGTAACAGCCTGTTGGGCGTGATGCAACTGGAACGTAACAAAAATCCGCTGAGCAAACAGTTCCCCGGCGTTGAATTTGGTGACGTCACCGAGAATGAAGTCAGGGTACGTACCGAACTGGAAGCCAGCCAGCTCGACAACCAGGGCAAGACCAGCGTCAAACTGGATCTGTCAGCGGCAGCCAAACGCCATTCACCTTTCACCATACGCACCACCCTCAGCCTGCTGGAAACCGGTGGTCGCCCCGTTGTGCGCAGCCTGGAAAATGTGATCTGGCCGGCATCCAGCCTGGTGGGCCTGCGCCCCCTGTTCAACGGTGAGTATGCGCCGGAAAACAGCCCGGTAGAATTTGAAGTCATCCGCACCAACAGAGACGGCAAGTTGCTGGCTGCACCAGGCCTGCCAGTACGTCTGTTCCGCGAAGACCGCAATTATTACTGGCGTTATGAAAACCAGCACGGCTGGCAATCCGGCTTTACCCAGACGGATGAACTGGTGGACACCGCCAGCGTCACTGTTCCTGTGAATGGCAGGGGCAAATTGCGTATGCCGGTAGGGTATGGTCACTACCGACTGGAAGTACTTGACCCGGACACCAGACTGCCAACTGTCTACCGATTTTATGCCGGCTGGCGTGCACAGGATGATGAAACCCAGGGTAGCCGTCCCGACAAGGTCTGCATGAAACTGGACAAGCCTGCCTACAAAGATGGCGACACGGTGCATTTGAGCTTCACGCCACCACACAAGGGTGAAGCCCTGATCACGCTGGAAGGTGACAGCACGCTATGGATGAAGCGCATGACCGTCGGCGCTGACAGCACCAGCATTGATATTCCGCTCAACAAGGAATGGAAACGTCATGACCTGTATGTCTCGGTGGTAGTGCTGCGTCCCGGCAATGAAGGTGACAAGGTGACACCTGCACGCGCGCTGGGGCTGACCCATATTCCGCTGGAAAGAAGCGACCGTAAATATGTGGTCAACCTCGAAGCACCAGCCAAGGTGCTGCCGGAAACCACGGTCAGGGTGAAAGTCAAAGTCCCCGAAGCCAAAGGCCAGAAAACCATGGTTACCCTGTCAGCGGTGGATACGGGTATTTTGAATATCACCAAGTTTGCCTCACCCGACCCGCTGGCCTTCTTTTTCGGCAAGCTGCGCTATGGCCCGGACCAGCATGACGTGTATGGTCGCCTGATAGAAAAAATGCAGGGCCAGAAAGGCAAGCTCAAATTTGGTGGTGATGCCACTGCCAGCAAACCGGGTAGCAACCTGCCGAAAAGGGTCAGGCTGGTCGATATCTTCAGCGGCCCGGTGCAATTGAATGAACAGGGTGAAGCCGAAATACCGGTTGCGATACCTGATTTCAATGGCACGCTGCGCCTGATGGCAGTCGTCGCTGGTGCAGAACGCTTTGGTGCCAAAGACGCCGAGATGACCGTGGCAGCGCCGCTGGTGGCAGAACTGATTACACCGCGCTTTATGACCGTGGGTGATACCGCTGTGCTGGCACTTGACCTGCATAATCTGTCTGGTGCGACGCAAAACCTGAAAGTCAGGCTGGACGGTGGTGCTGCGCTGAAGCTGGGTGAAGCAGAACGCAGTCTGAGCCTGAAAGACCAGGAAAAACGTACTTTGCGCTTCCCGGTTGAAGCCAGGGCCCAGACCGGCCTGCAAAATATCAGCCTGAACATCAATGGCAGCAACCTGAAAATCACCAGAAACTTTACGCTGGCAGTACAGGCTGGCACACCACAGGCAGAAATTACGCGCAGGCTGAGCGTCAAACCAGGTGACAGCCTGGATATCCGCGATGCTGAATTCGGTGGCCTGCATCGTTCTTCCCTGCTGGCGCACCTAACCATATCCAATAAGCCGCCGATTGACGTCAAGGCAGCGATACAGGGTCTGTTGACGTATCCGTATGGCTGTGCGGAACAGACTGCCAGTACTGCTTACCCGTATCTGTTTATCGATGAAGCAAGTGCGAAACGTTTTGGACTGAAGCCCTTCAGCCTTGAACAAAGAACAGAAGTCATAGGCAAGGCAGTGGCACGTTTGTCTGGTATGCAGGCAACGAATGGCAGTTTCAGTCTGTGGGGCGGTCCCGGCCAGTATGATGCTGATTACTGGTTGTCTGCCTATGTCAGCGGCTTTTTGATGGATGCGCGCGAACAGGGTTTCAATGTGCCGGATGCCGTGTATAACAAGGCGCTTGACTACTTGCTGCGCGGCTTGCAGGAAGGCGTGGCACGCATGCCGGCCACCATCGCCGCCGATGCTGCCGCCGTCACCAGTAGCTACCGTTCATGGGAAAACCGTCGCGGCAATGACAATGGTCATTTTGACGTACTGGCCCATGGTGCGTATGTGCTGTCACGTCAGAACAAGGCTCCGCTGGCAACCCTGCGTCAGTTGCATGAATACCGTGCCCAGGCACCATCCGCGCTGTCACTGGTACACCTGGGTATCGCTCTCAAGCAGATGGGTGACAAAGGCAGGAGTGATATCGCACTGGCTGAAAGTTTGAAGAAAGAACGCAATGGCGGCTACTGGTGGTATGACTATGGCAGCGTATTGCGTGATGTCGCCATGTCATATGCCTTGCTGGACAAACACCAGATCAACATCCCTGGACGCGACAGGTTGATACCTGTGATTGCCAATGAAATGCAAAAACATCCGTATCACAGCACTCAGGAAAAACTGGCGCTGTTCCTGGTTGGCCGTTCGTATGCCAATGCCGCCGATGCACCCTGGAGTGCCAGCCTGAACGTCAACGGCAAAACCGAAGAATTATCAGACAAGGGCATGCTGTTCCGTGAAGCGAATGCAACTGAACTCGCGAGCGGAATAAAACTGACCAACAAGGGCAAAGACCCGCTGTATGTGGAACTGTCACTGACAGGCAATCCAGTCAGAATGCCGGCCGAGAAAAAAGATGTCATCGAACTGGCACGCAAGATGTACACACCTGATGGCAAGGAAATCAGTGGTCGTCCACTGAAGGTGGGAGAAGTCGTCATCATGCGAGTGACAGCGCGTGCCGGCAGCCCGTTTGGCTACGGCATGATCATAGACCGGGTACCAGCCGGACTGGAAATCGAAAACCTGAATATCGTCAACGGCGAACAATTGAACACGCTGAAGATCGATGATCTGTCTCCCCAGGATGCCATGCACGACGGGCGTATCAAGCGCGTGGAATTCCGCGAAGACCGGTTTGTTGCCGCCATGAATCTGGACAACCAGGTGCTGGAACTGTTCTATGTAGCCCGTGCAGTGACGCCAGGCAGGTTCGTGATACCGCCGCTGTATGCAGAAAACATGTACCGGCCAGAACTGTATGGCTTAAGCGGTGGCCAGGATGTGATCACGATTGTAGAAAACGGCAAACCTTAGGAACAAAGTAGAAAATTGAGGGGCTATCCAGGCCAGCATAAGCCCGGATAGCCCTGCCTTCAGCGATGCCAACAATGAAACACTATCCAGAAATAAAAGCCATGCTGCTGCGTTGGAGTAAAGCCCTGCTTTCCCGTAAAAAAACCTGGGCTGTGGCCGTTTTTTTACTGACCAGCCTGGTACTGCTGGACCTGGCTTTTCCACTGCCGCCACCTGGCCGTGATTCGCCATACGCGATGGTGGTGCTGGCGCGCGATGGCTCACCCCTGCGCGCCTTTCCCGATAAGGACCATATCTGGCGGCATGCGATCAGTCTGGACGAAGTCTCACCCTATTATGTGCAGGCACTGACCGGCTATGAAGACCGCGCTTTCTGGTGGCACCCTGGCGTCAACCCGCTGTCCATGCTGCGCGCAGGCTGGCAGTGGCTGCACAATGGCCGCATCATCTCGGGCGGTTCGACCATCACCATGCAGGTGGCACGCATCATTGATCCGACACCACATACAGTGACCGGAAAACTGAAACAGGTGGCACGCGCCCTGCAACTGGAAGCCCATTATTCAAAAAAGGAAATTCTCACGCTCTACTTAAACTACGCTCCCATGGGCGGCGTGCTGGAAGGGGTGGAAGCAGCCAGCCGCGCTTATCTGGGCAAGCCTGCCAATCGCCTCACGCATGCCGAAGCGGCAATGCTGGCTGTATTGCCACAAATGCCCTCGGTATTAAGACCGGACCGTTATCCTCAGCGAGCCCAACAGGCACGTGACAAGCTCATCAGGCGCATGGCAGACCGCTGGAGTAAGGACATCGTTGCCGATGCCCTGAGCGAGCCTGTGGTCGCCCAGACCGTGCGCGAGCCCCTGCTGGCCCCTTTGCTGGCGCTACGCATGAAACAGCAGGCCAGACGCGAGCGTAAATCGGCTGGTAACACGATGGATACAGGTCAGCAAAACGTGATCCGGACCACCGTCGACCCGGCAAGCCAGCAGGTCGTGGAAACGCTGCTGGCTGACCGCATACGTCTGTTACCACCGCATGTGTCAATGGCAGCAATGGTAATGGACAACCAGACGTTTGAAGTGCTGGCCTATGCCGGTTCAGCCGACTTCAGCGACCGCAAGCGTTTCAGCGATGTCGATATGGTGCGGGCATCGCGTTCACCGGGGTCAACACTGAAACCCTTTCTGTATGCGTTTGCCCTGGATGAAGGTTTGATCCATTCGGAATCGCTACTGTCGGATACGCCGCAATCTTTTTCCGGTTACCAGCCAGCGAATTTTTTCCAGAACTTCAATGGCCCGGTCAGCGTGTCCGAAGCCCTGGTGAAATCCCTGAATGTGCCGGCGGTGGAAGTGCTGGAACAACTGGGATCGGACAATTTTGTATCCATGCTCAGGCGTGGTGGATTGAAACTCGATTTTCCGCGTGGTGCCGCGCCGAATCTGAGCGTCATCCTGGGTGGTGCAGGGGCCAGACTGGAAGACATGGTGGGTGCCTATTCCTCACTTGCACGCAAAGGCATGGCGGGCGTTCCACGTATGACACCGGCAGCACCACGCAAGGAACAAAGAATGATGAGCGAAGGTGCCGCTTTCATCGTGCGCGATATTCTGGAAACCGGTGGCCCGGTCGCCCGGGCGGTGGAAGGCAACGGCAGTTACCGTGGCATCGCCTATAAAACCGGCACCAGCTTTGGCTTCCGTGATGCCTGGGCGATTGGCGTCAGCAATCGCTACAGCATAGGCGTATGGGTAGGGCGGCCAGATGGCACGCCCAATCCCGGTTTCTTCGGAGCGAATGTCGCTGCACCCTTGCTGGTCGATATCTTTACCGCGCTGCCGGATGGCCGCAATGCTGGCCCCAATCCGCCACCGGCCTCGGTCAGCCAGGAAAAAATCTGCTGGCCACTGGGTACCCGCGCCAGCGAGCAAACCGACGCCAGCCTGTGCCCGGTGCAACGTACTGCCTGGTTATTGAATGGCACCGCACCACCCAGCTTTGCCGACAGATTGAAGACCGCAACACCGGTCTTCAGCTATTTGGTAGATACCCGGACCGGCCTGCGGGTCGCCCCGGAATGTGCCTCACATGCCAGCGAAACTCGCCAGGCTGCACGCTGGCCATCATCGCTGGGCCCCTGGCTGGATGCCGGCCTGCGCAAAACTGCGTTGCCACCGGCCTGGGCACCCGAATGCGCCACCATCTACAAGGCCGACGACAATATACAAATCGTCGGGCTGAACGATGGTGAAATATTGCACCGGGCAAGCAACAAGGACGTACCCAAAGCACGTCTGGAAATTCGTGGCTCGCAGGCAGACATCAGCTGGATGGTGAATGGCCACATCATAGCCAACAAGACTGCCAGCCAGCCGCAGGTCATCGAATTTCCGCAGGCAGGGCGCTACGATATTACGGCCTTTGATACCTTTGGCAGGTATGACAGAATCAGCGTCAGCATGCAGGCCAGCCCTTAAATAATTTTGCGGGAACGTTTGGAAAAACCGATACAGCTTCATTTTTTCTCCATATTTCTGCGCCATCATCGGTTCTGGAATGAATGTCCCTGTAACTGACTGATGCAAAGGAAAAATATGAAACCACTGTTATCCCTGTCACGCGCCAGTATCCTGCTGGTGATACTGGCACTGAGCAATACCGGACAAGCGCAGCCTCAGCCACCTTATGGTGAACAGAAAAAACCACCTGAGGCAGGCAAGGATGGCCCTCCGCGACGTGAACCGCCGCCACAGGCCTATGAAGCCTGCAAGGACAAGAAGGAAGGTGCGGTAGTGCAGATCACGACTCCACGCGAAGGCAAGATTTCAGCGACCTGCACAACATCACCCAAAGGCCTGTTCGCCCGCCCTGAGCGCCCGCCAGCGCCACCAGGTCCACCAGGCTCAGCTAGCGCATCTGGGGGACAGGCCAGTGCACCGCCGCCGCCTCCACCTCCGCCACCACCGAAAAAATGATCAATCCTGGGAATGGTGCACAGGGTAGCCCGTATAGGTGCGATTAGTGCAACGTAATCGCACGTATGTTTGATCTAAAAATACTAGAACTCATCTTCTTAAAATCATGCGTGCGAATACGCTTAGCTATTCGCACCGTGAGCTGCCTCTAGCTTGGCGACCGTGGATAACGCAGATAGTAATTATCAAACTCAGCTACTTCACGCAAAACAAAGCCGTGGCGAAGGTAAAAACGGTTAGCGTCGCTGTCACGCAAAGCGCCAACGTGGATGATCTTTCCCAGTGCGTCGGCTTCTGCCAGCACAAGCTTGATGGCTACACTGCCAAGACCACGTTGCTGGAAATCTGGATGCAGGTAAAAGTGGTCAAGTAAAAGATCGTTGTCCTGTGGACGTTGTACCAAAAAGCCCGCAAGTAATCCATCCAGCTTGATGAGCCTGGTGTACTCCGCTACAAAACTCCCCAACAGCCGTTGCCGTGCCCTTTCTGCATCAAAACGTCCTATCTTCTCCAGGCTGGGGCGCATGGCCAGCACGCGCAATTCTGCCAGTTCTGTTGCGTCTTCAGGTTTTGCAAATTCGAGTGTAAGTTTCATTGCTGACAGGCTCCTGCCAATGTGGCGGCTATGCTAAAGAATGCCTGCTTGCCGACTTTGGGAACATCCCATTTACCATCCACAGGCACTTTGCGCTGATGGGCAATCACCATATTTAGCTTGGGGATAACCAGAATATATTGCCCATGCAAGCCCCAGGCCATATACGTCTGATACAAAGGCGAGGTCGCTGGCTCTTCCAGTACCCACCACATATAGCCGTAGCCCAACTTGCGTGCGGCAGTCGTGGCCGGGTGCATGGCAGATGATGGCGTGACCACGCTGGTGGTTTTGTCCATCCAGTCTGCCGGTATCAATTGCCTGCCGTTCCAGTTGCCCTGATGCAGAGCCAGATAACCGAGGCGTGCCATGTCGCGCGTGGACAATAAAAAATGATAAGGCAGGTGCAAAGATTTGCTGGTATCACCAAATTTCTTTTGCGCACTCAGTTGAAAATCCTGCAATTGCAGGGCCTGAGCGATGTCTTCATCAAACAGCTGGTACACACTTTTGTGAGTAGCGTTTTCGAGTACCGTACCGGCCACATTAAAATCCCAGTTGTTATATAAAAAATAGCTGCCCGGTGTTTGTGAGCCACGTGCCGGTGCACTGGGCAGATCATCGCCAGTATTGGCTGCCGCATGGAATACGCCTGAACGTGCCGTCAGCAGATCACGCACACGCGCCTGTTTTTCACTATCCAGCAGACCACCTGCATCATCAATGCCCAATTGGGCCAACGTCTGATCCAGGTCTATGGTGGCATTGGCGACATACTTGCCATACAACATGGACAAGATGCTTTTGCGTGCTGATTCGACGATGCCGGGTACATCAGTACGGCCATAACTGAACAGCACGCGGCCATCGCGGATAAACAGCAAGGCTGTGCTGGCTTGCTGTTCCAGCAAATGCTGCGCTTTGGTCTGCGCCTGAAGACAGCTTGCAGTTTGCGTTGCTGCTGGAATCTCTTCCCAGGTTTTTTCAGGGAAAACTGCCTCGGCGTTGGACGCCGTGCTGGCCATCAATAGCAATAGCAACATGCCTGCATTGTTTAAAAATCTTTTGGAAATCAATCCCTGCTCCTGAAATTTGATGAGACTTTATACATGACTATCTGACAGCGACTTGCTTCACCATGGTCGCTATTTGCCTTAGTTTGTTACAAAACCCGGCCTTTGGTCTTATCTGCTAAACCTTGTTTCATTTCTTTACAACTGTACCGTCAACAAGCCTTTTATTTGCGCCGTTAATATCAGCACAGGGCAACCATGCCAGCCGCGGCTTGCGGCGAATTTGTGAAGAGTCAACAATGAAAACCATACCTCTCTGTCTGACGGCTGTCGCCGTGGCAACTTTGATGTCGGCCTGCGTGGTGGCACCACGGCCGGTATATCATCCACAACCTGTGTATGCACCACAGCCTTATCCTGTCGGTACAGTCATCATACAGAACGAGCCACCTGCGCCGTATGCGGAAGTGATAGGTGTGCCGCCTACGCCCGGTTATATCTGGATAGGTGGCGCCTGGTTCTGGGAAGGTGGCCGCCATGTCTGGCATGGTGGTTACTGGTCAGCACCACGGTCCGGTCACTACTGGGTAGCGCATCACTGGGAACGCGCTGGCAATGGCTGGTACTTCAGAGAAGGACACTGGGAACCACATCGCCGCTGATACCAGTGACTTATCTTGTTTGAATTTATGCGCTTGATTTGTAATCTTGCATAGTCTGGCCGCACATATTCACACACATAGTCAGTTTGAAAAAGCAAAAAACCCACCGCTTTACAGAGGTAGGTTTTTTGTTTTGCCCAACAGGGAGGTTGTTCCCTCCCTGTTGCATGGGTACCGGAGTACCCATTATTGCATTGCTTACTACTGAATTAAGCGATGAAGTCGCCGGCAACGATAGAACCTGCGCCA
>NZ_JACOGF010000001.1 GCF_014284335.1 Undibacterium hunanense
TGGAACGGTCATAGACAGGAATGATCTCTACGCCTGGCGGCAGGCTGGGTTTCAGTTTTTCCAGTTTGGTTTTGATAGCATCGATGGTTGCCAGCGCATTTTTGCCTGAGCGCATGACAATCACGCCGCCTGCGACTTCACCTTCGCCGTTTAATTCAGCAATGCCGCGCCGCATTTCAGGTCCGGTTTGAATGCGGGCAACGTCACCAAGGCGCACGGATACACCAGCATCTGTTGTCATCAAAGGTATTTTATGGAAATCATCCAGAGACTTCAGGTAGCCAGATGCACGCACCATGTACTCTGCTTCCCCCAACTCCAGGACCGAGCCACCATTTTCCTGATTGGCCTGCTGTACTGCCGCTATGATTTTGCCGTGCGGGATGTTATAGGCACGCATCTTGTCCGGGTCGAGCTGAATCTGGTACTGGCGCACCATGCCACCTATGCTTGCCACCTCCGACACATTTGGTACCGACTTCAATTCGTACTTCAGGAACCAGTCCTGAAATGCCCGCAACTGCGATAAATCCATCTTGCCGCTGCGGTCCACCAAGGCATATTCATATACCCAGCCGACACCGGTGGCATCTGGCCCGAGAGATGCTTTCGCTTGTGGCGGCAACCGTGACTGCACCTGGTTCAGGTATTCCAGTACGCGTGAACGTGCCCAATACAGGTCCGTGCCATCTTCAAAGAGGACATAAACAAAGGAGTCACCAAAGAAGGAATAGCCACGCACTGTCCTGGCACCGGGCACTGACAACATGGTCGTGGTCAATGGATAGGTGATCTGATTTTCCACAATTTGTGGTGCCTGTCCAGGGAAACTGGTACGGATAATGACTTGCACGTCCGACAGGTCAGGAATCGCATCCAGTGGTGTATGCGATAAGGACCAGATACCCCAGGCGGTCATTATCAGGGTCGCCAGCAGCACCAGGAAGCGGTTGATGATAGACCAGCGTATCAGTTTTGCGATCATTTCTTTGCTCCTGTAGTCGGAGAAATGGCGACAATCTGGTACATCCCATTTTTGGACGGTCGTATATCAAAAATCACCATGTCCCCAACTTCCACATTGCGTGGAAGTCCGCCAACTGGTAGTTGGAAGCCCATAGTCATTGCCCCCCATTGCAAGGATGGAACAGGATCGTGCGACAAGGTGATCTCATTTTTATCTATCTTTTCAACTTTACCGCTGCCATGGTGCACCGGTCCTGCCACCTTGGCGGTAGGTGGCGATTCTCCCATTCGGGTAGTCGTTGCTTTCAGACTGGCTTCGGAATCAATCAGGAATTGGCCGGAGGCTACGACCCTTTGTCCGGCTTCCAGCCCTTTGCGGATTTCAGTCTGGCCATTCGCTTCTGCACCAGTTTCAACGTCCACAGACAGGAACTTGCCATCGTCCTGCGCGATCATGACGACATTGCGGGTTCCGGTGACAATGACCGCTTCGCTCGGTACCAGCAAAACCTCCTTATCCACGCCAGAACTGAAGTTGAGATTGGCAAACATGCCCGGCACCAAGACGCCCGCCGGATTATTCAGCTCAATACGGGCTTTCAAAGTACGGGTGCTCACATCCACTTGCGGCAGGATGGCGCTGACCTTGCCCTGGAAGACTGTGCCAGGTGATGAGGGTGTGCGTGCTTCGACTGGATTGCCTGAGCGTACCTGAGCAGACAGGTTTTCCGGGATATCGGCAATCACCCATATTGTTGCAACTCCATTGATACGAAATAATGGCGCTCCTGCCATGACCGTCATACCTTCACGTATGGACAGTTCTGACACGACACCACTGACCGGTGCAGTTACTGTGATGCGTGGATGCAGCTTTCCACTGGCGACAACTGCACGGATGTGATCGTCCGTCATCCCGGCGAGACGCATGCGTTGTTTGGCAGCCTCCTGCAATCCTGCCATGCCTGTGCTTTCCATGCGGCGAGCAGTCAGGTATTCCTCCTGAGCGGCAACCCATTCTGGCACATACAGCTCGGCCAGTGCCTGGCCTTTCCTGACTGTGTCCAGCGGAGTGCGCACATAGAGTTTTTCTACAAAGCCGTTACTACGTGCCTGGACCAGGGCAACATCTCGCTCGTTATAGGTCACGGTACCAACTGCCGCTATCGACGATGCAAGCTTTGCTCTGGTGACTTCAGCGACCCGGACACCGAGGTTTTGTTGCACGCGTGGGCTGATCTTGACACTACCTTCATCCGCGCCATCGGCATAAACTGGTACCAGTTGCATGTCCATGAAAGGCGACTTGCCTGGCTTATCAAATTTCTGGCCAGGAACCATAGGATCATGCCAATACAGCACCTTCTTGTCGTTTGGGGCTGAGTCCGATGGTGAAGTACCTGCCTGCATCCCGTTCGCATCCTTCATTCCCTGACTGATACCCAGATGATAAAGGCCATATCCACTGCCAGCCAGCGCGCCAGTGGCCATGAGGGCCATTATTATCTTTTTATTGTTCATGGCTTATCCTTGTTCATGGCATGGTCTAAATGCATGCCTTGTTCATCGGCAGGAAACAGGAAATTGAGTTGTGCCCACAGACGGGCGGTGTCAGCTTGCAATTGCAAGGCCTGTAGCCGTACATCAATCTCATTCCGGCGTGCCGCCAGTACGTCGGGCAGATTGGATTTGCCACCGCGATAGGCACCCAGAGTGGCTTGAGTACGTTCTTTGGCTAGTGGTATCAATTCACGTTCATAGCGGGAGCTGCGTTCCAGGCCATTTTGCCACTCTTCTATCATTGCCCTGGTTTCAGCGACGTGGGCGCGGAGTGTTTCATCGCGCTCGGCTTTTACCTGCTCGACCATCGCCAATTTGGAAGATAACTCACGATCCTGGCGGTTCTTTTGGTCCCATTGGAATGGCAGCGATATACCGACCGATACCATATTGGAATACGCTGGACCACGCCGCTGGAATGCGACTTCGACTGTCCAGTCTGACTTTTTATTGGCTTCGGCGAGTTTTGCATCCACTTCGGCGATTTCCGTTTGCCTGGTCAGTACAGCGATCTGGGGATGGTGGTTCAGCGATTTGTCCAGCGCTGTTAAATCCAGACGGATGCTGCCTAGACTTGGCTCTCCCGCCAGTGGAAGTTCGGTAGCAAGACCCGTCCAGCGAGCTAGCATTATTCTGGCACTACGGATCTTGCGCTGGATTTCACTATAGCGGTCATCCACCATGCTCAGTGCACTTCGTGCAGCAAAGATATCTGCCTGACTGCCTCGCCCGGCGCGATAGCTGCTCTCTGCTGCCTCGATGTCGAGTTTGGCCTGATTCGCTTGTTCTGCGACGATGGCGGCCATGCGTTCTGCATAGTAGCTGTCTAGCCAGGCAATAGCGGTGTCACGCTGGATGGCCGCAATCGCGCTGGCTTTCTCTGCCATGGACTTATTCGCGGTGCGGTTATAGCGAGCAGCGCGCAACTGGCGCTTGTCACTACCGGTCAGCTCTTGCATGACGCCGATGCGGCGCATGGTCATGAAATCACTGGTCAGACTGCCACGGTCAGGACCGCTGACTGGCAGGTTATCGATACCGGCTTTCAAAACAGGATCAGGTAATTGACCAGCAGCGACCGCCATTTCCCGGGAAGCAGTCACCGCCAGGTCTTGCGCGATCAACTGGCGCGAACGTGCTACGGCCAGTTGTTGGGCTTGTCCCAAAGTGAGTAGAATATCTGCAGCAAGGGCTGGGAATGAGGATAAAGTGAGTATGCCAGCGGCAACGGCAATGCGAATGACACGGGGCCGCGCAGCATATGGTGCAGCAAAAATAGAGAACATGGAACCTCCAGGCGACAATCAATAGCAACGTACGCCAGCAAGATGTGGCGACGCATGGATCAGGCGCTTATGGAGTTAAATGCGGAAACAGCAGTTACGTATGGCAATCGGGGGTGCTGCGCTGCGTATCAAATGTGCTGAGGGTGGATGCGATGAAAGAGGGACAGCCACTACATCCATGGCTTCCACTATGAATACCAGGCCAGTGCTGACAAAGGGCTGTACGTCAGGCGGTTGTGGCTTGTCGAGCGACTGTTTGCTCAGTGGGTCTTGCGCATGGGTGTGGCAAAGTGCCGGCTGATCCTTGTCCATGCCTTCGCAGGCTGGCATTGCAGTTGAATCAGCAGTGAACGAGATTACGTTCGAACCATTTCCACCGCCAGCCGTCATTCCCGGGCAGGCGTATGCCGCTACTGCAAACTGCATGAACAGCAGGCTGCATAGCGTGGCAAATACCACAATGATCCGGGATGGACGGGAGATTTTCATAAAACGGGCAACTGGTTCCTTGCTGATCTTAGTTTAAAGGCGTAATGATTATAGTCGTAACTCTGGCTCCTAAATTACACCCAAAACGAAAATTTCTGCGAATTGCATAAAACTGGCTGAATCCGCGTCCTATTTCAGTAAGAATTTTGTAGAGATAGGAAAGATGTGATTGTGGCAATAAATATTGCCAATAGGAAACTAAAGATAAAAAAACAGGCTTGTAAGTCATTGAAAAATATAGAGAAATTCGTAACCGTGTCAAATTGCACGAAAAGTACGATTACCCCAAAGAAGCACCGGCAGACGAAGCGAGTTCCCCGAAAGCTACCAAGGTAGAATTTCCACTTGGCGATATATCACTGCTGCATTCGATTTCACCGATCGGCGACAAGTTTCATCCAGCACCTGAACTGGGACCAGCCGGTCAGAAAGGACGCATTCCGAATCTCGGCATCACGCTGTCTAACACAGTTGACATCGTAATCGGTGATCCGCGTTGACAGGTATGGTGTTATTTTCGACTGAAGAAGAGTTATTAAAACTCATTTCTTCAATTAAAAAGAATCTAGTTGTGTAAAGCGCGAAAAAGCCCGGCAAACAGAATGTCTACCGGGCTTTTTTACATCATGATCCTTACTTGATCATGCTCTCCCCTGCTGGGTTGAGCAAACCACCCGCAGGCGGCTCGCTATAACATCAGAACGAAGTACGCATAGACAAGGTGTAAGCTGCACCTGGTTTGTATTCGTCAAACACGGCATTGCTGAACTGTGTGTATGACTGGCTGATGGCTTTGTTGGCATTCCATACGCTCAGAGTCAGATCTGTGTTGTAGGGGAAGTTGAACAGGCGTTTCAGATTGGCACCTACTGACAGATCGATTTGTGTGCGATCGGTGGTGTAGGCATACGCACCACCTGGCACGTTCAAACCTGTACTGGTGTTCACCACGTGCGATGCAGTGTACTGACGCGAGACGCGGAAGTTCAGGCCATTGCGTTCGTAGTACAGCGTCAGATTGCTGGTACGTGGTGGCACGCCGGCGACTGGCGGTGCATTTGGTGCTTCATCCTTTTGGTTGGTGTAGGTGTAGTTGGCCGTAAAACCAAAACCCTTGACTGGCAACATGTCCAGCGGTTGCTGCCAGGTCAGTTCGACGCCGCGCACTTTCAGCTTGGTGTCGATGTTGTAGGGCTCGGTGATTTCGACCAGATGCTTGTCGCGTCCACCGCTGGCATCTACCGACTGTTGCTGCGCTGCTGTCAGACCAACCGGGCCAAACATGGAATCCAGCTGTGCCAGCGAGTACGTGATAATGCGCTGGCCTGGACGGCTGACGATGTCCTTGGCGAAAGCACTGGCAGACACATAGGCTTCGCGGGTCATGTAGTATTCCAGCCCCAGATCGAGGTTGTTTGCCCCGAAAGGTTTCAGGTTGGGGTTGGTCACATTACCCTGACGTGCACCCTGATCACCAATGGTCAGCATGGTCTGTCTCAAATCGGCCGGATTGGCACGTGTCAGCGACTTGGAACCTGATGCGCGGAAAATCAGTTTTGGTGTGATGTTATAAGCGATCGTTGCGGATGGCAGCACATTGCTGTAGCTGGTAGTTTCATACGCCCAGACACCGATATTGTCATACTGGCCACCATTCTTCAATGTGGCATTGCGCGGATCAGCCACCACACTCAGAGCACCGATGGTTTGCTTGGTGTTGGCGTAACGCACACCGGCGTTGTAGCGCAACGTGCCGTCGAACAAATTGAAGCGGCCATTGGCTTCAGTATAGAAAGCATCCACTACCTCGCGGATATAACCACCGCTGCCGCTGCTGAAACCTTTGTAAATATTGTCCCTGAAATACTGATAGTCGGTGTCCTGACTAAATTTTGGCCAATTGACACCAATGAAGCCATGATTTGTGGCATACGCATAATTGGGCACATTGGCATTGGTAACCACGGAACCCAGATATGTCAACGGCGTTGTTACACCAGCCGTTGAACCCGTACCATAACCCGGGTAAGCTGTGGCGACATCGGTAATCGTGCCAGGTGTGCTGCGACCGTCACAACCAGGCTGACGAATCTGCGTGTTAGGTGCAAAGAAGCGATAGTTGACGTTATTGCCGCAAGCAACGTTCATCCACGCATCTGCTGCAGAATAACTGCGATAACGGCGCTCGATATCATCATATGACACACCAGACTTGATGCTGAAAGTGCTGTCACCCCAATTGACGTTCAGGCGTGAACCCTTGGTCGTGTTGGTGCGCTCATACAGGTCCATGCGCAGACCGGACAAGCCCTGCCCTGCCTGATTCCAACCAAAATTTGTCGGATCGTTGATGTTCAGGTTGGCGCCATAGGTTGGTGACTGGCCTGGAACCGTGTTGTCATAAGTAATGACAGAGTTGGGTGACTTGGTAGCCAACAATACTGTAGGCATGTCACGGAAAAATGTGCTCTTGGTGAAGTTGACATGCCCGTCTATGGTCCACTTGTCGTTGGGACGGAATTCAAAGCCAGGATTAAAGCTGCGGAACAGCGTTTTTTCTTCCATGGGCCGGTATTCCAGAGACCAGAAGGTATTGGCAAACGTCGCCTTGGTCAGCACGCAACCAACCGTACAGTCACTGCGGTCAAACTCCATGCCGATAGGGATGACGGTATTGGCACGTGTGCCTGCGTTCATCGCTTCGTAAACCATCTTGTTGGATTTTTGGGCGAATACCATGTCCATATAGATATCCAGCTTGTCATTCGGCTGCCATTGCAGACTGACGACTTCACCGTAACGCTTGCGTTCACCTTCATAGATCAGGTGACGGCCAAGACGGGCCATCAGCGCATTATCAATCTGCTGAATGGTGGCACCGGGGTTCAGTGCCAGCAACATGGCGCGGTCTATCTGTTTGCCGGGTACCAGAATCGAACGTGCATAGGCAGGCAAATCATTCAGCGCCAGGCCTGAGGGGACGGTATCGGGTGTGGATTGCGAGCCACCGCCAGTACTGTTGGGGTTATCTGCCGCATTTGCCTGGAAGGATTTCAGCTGGAAGTTACGCATGTCCACCGACTGGAAGCCATCCGTCTTGTACTTGGTGTCACCAAACGCCGCACCGACCAGGACACCGAATTTACCAAGACCAGTATCCCAGGTATTGCTGATCAGGCCTGAACCGGTGGTGCCGGTTTTGCCGCTCTGGTCGCGATAATTACCGCTGAGTGTAATCGCGGAACGAAAGCCGTTTTTGTCGAAAGGCCGTACGCTGCGCATGTCTACCGTACCGGCTATCCCGCCTTCAATCAGGCTGGCTTGCTGGCTTTTGTAAACACTGGCGCTGCGAAACAGTTCGGACGGCAGAAAGTCCATATCAACTTCGCGATTGGCACTGATGGAACCACCCCAGCTACCTGCCGAAGCCGAAGCCATAGGCGCACCGTTCAGCAGCACACGGGTAAAGGCCGGACCCATGCCGCGAATGGAAACGTTGAGACCTTCGCCATCGATTTCAGCGCGCGTGACCTTGACGCCAGGAATGCGACCCAGTGCATCAGCAATATTTGGGTCAGGGAATTTACCCATGTCTTCCGAGAATACGGTGTCACTCAGGCCCACGTTCTCGTACTTTTCGTTGGCAGACAAGGCCAGCGAGCTGCGATAACCGCTCACCGTGACGGTTGGGGTTACCTTGTCTTTTTCCTTGTCTTTTTCAGCCGCCGCTGCAGAAGCTGGCGCGGGTGCTGCTGGTGCCGGTGCCGACTGAGCATAAGCGCTGGAAATCAGGCCAGCGAGGACGGTGGTGACAAAAACATCACCTCCTGTACCCAATCGACGCCGAACGGCACCCTTTGTTCTTTGGTTCATGCATGTCTCCTTTTATGCGGCATCTTGTGCCATTGTTGTTTGCGTCTTTATTGACGCTTCAATTTTTTATTTATTACGAGAAACAGATTGTGGTAACGCAAACAAATATCGCACATCCTAACTCTGCTACGTCGGCGATAAACTGTTTCGTCAGCAAATTCCAGTTTGATTTCGTCCCCTTTCTATGACACCGGATGTTCGCTCATTTGTTTGCGCATAACAACGATTACACTGCAATAAATAGCGCTACCATTTGTATAGTCGTCGTTTTGGAATTGCGCGTCAATCATCTTTAGCATTTGCGTTGTTACTCGGATACGATTTTCCACATAAATTGTTTGCGCTAACATTTCGCTGTGAAAAATTGCCCGGAAAGATTCCGGGCAGCATTAAAACAAGACCAGGAAAAGCCTAAGGCTGATCGGTAAAACGGAAGGCATCTACGTCGATATAACCCTGATCAGGACGCGGGTTATAGCAAAACAAGGCAAATTGCTGCCCCTGAAAAGTGCCGGTCCGCCAGTCATAACCCAGTTCAAAACTGCCACCCAGCACATTCCAGCTCTTGCCATCCAGGCTATAAGCGACTTCAGCCTGGTTCTTTCTGAAATCCATGTCTGTCCGCAGATGTATTCTGTTGACATTGATGGGGCGAGATGACACCCGCACTTCGGTCTGTCGCCCGATTGCGGTATCTTCTATCACCTCCATACTCAGGAACAATTTATCTGCCGCATCACGCTGCACAGTAATATGGCCATTGAATTTGCCCAGGATGCCAAATCCACACACATCACCGGCCTGCACATTGCTGACATCAATCTCGACTTCGCCGCGACTCCATGGCCCCTGCCCTTTCTGCGTCAGCGTATTGCGCGCCGTCCAGAACTCGTTTGCCCTGGTTGCTTCCAGTCGCAAGAAACCGCGTCGTTCGCGCAAAGACCAGTGACTATCATCAGGATTATGATTCCATTGCCACTGCATGCCCAGGGTGGGCGCACTGAAATCATCGGAAGTTGCCAATTTTGTGATTGGCTTGCCCAGAATGGGTTTGGGAGCAACTGCCGGCACTTTACCCGGCGCATCTTTAGTACCCCACACCGGCCAGTCATCTTCCCAGAAAATCGGGCTGATATTCGTCATGCGCCCTATGGGGCCGGCATCAACCATTACAAAGCCGTACCAGTTACCGTCCGGCAGATCGACGATCCCACCCTGGTGTCCACCTGTGCGATCATCGATTTGCGCATGCGATTCCCAGGGGCCAAACAAATTTTTGGCGCGCGACACAATCAGCGTCAGGCTGGATGGCAGCGCGTTGAAGAGATAATAGTATTCACCCCGCTTGACCAGTTTGGAGCCTTCTGCCCCCTTGTAATAATGAATCTTGCGTGAATCTGTCACCTTTGAATAGTCACTGTTAAGGCTCAGCAAGTTGACCGTACCATCCCACCCACCCGAAGTCGCAATATAAGCCTTGCCATCAGCTTCGATGAACAAGGCAGGATCAAATGCCACGCGATCCAGCTCATGGTAAGCCCAGGGACCCTTGATGTCCTTGCTATAGTAAATACGGGTATTTTGCTTGACCGGCGTCACCACCGCATAGAACATGCCCTGGTGATAACGCAGACTGGCCGCAAACAATCCACCACGGTACGCATTGCCATTTTTGAGATCATATTGCTCCAGGCCATTGAGTTTTGGCACGATATGCGAAGCAAATTCCCAGTTAACCAGGTCTTTGGAGTGGAGCAAGGTCAAGCCCGGGCTATTGGCAAATGTCGTGCTGGCAAAGTAAAAATCCTCACCGACACGAATGATGTCAGGATCCGGATAATCAGCATACAACGGCGGATTGGTGTAGGTGCCATTGCCATTATCCCCAGACCGGGCGTGCGCGCTGGACATGCTGACATCGAGCATGCACAGCACCGCAATCAATGCCATGGTGGCGCGTCGCACAATCTGATGCCGTATGGTATGCGCCGTTTTGCGATGAAAGAATGTGCCGCTCATGGCTGAAAACCCAACACGGTGACGGATTGTGGTGCCAGTGTGAAGGCCAGTTTATTATTGCTGACGCTGAGTTTCACTGCTTTGGGAGTAACCACATCAGGCGCTTCAAAGGTATTGACTGCATCAATACGTGGCGCTGTCAGAGTTTCACCCAGCGCCGTACTGGCATGGACATCGGGCAGATTGACGGCGATGCCGACTGCCGCATTGGGATCAACATTGGTCAATGCCAGCCACAGCTTGCCGTTTTTGTCTATCGCCGCAATGGCATCCACGCGTGGCAGGCGAATATCGCCAAAGGCATACGTACCCGCATCAATGCTGACCGGCACCAGCTTCGCATCATGAAAAGGCACATACATTTTGAAGACATGATAGGTCGGCGTCAGCAACATGCGTTCCTTGTCAGTCAAGATCATGGCCTGCAGCACGTTCACCATCTGTGCGATGTTGGTCATACGCACCCTGTCCGCATGTCGCGCAAAGATATTGAAATTGAGCGCCGTGAGAATGGCATCCCGCTGAGAATTCTGCTGCATCAGAAAACCAGGCTTGCTGCCTGGCGTAGGCGCAAGCCATGAACCCCACTCATCCACCACCAGCGAAATTTTTTTGGCCGGATCATATTTATCCATAATGGCCGAATGCGTCTTGATGAGATCATCCATGCCCACCGTCTCTTTGATGAAACTGGCATAATCATCCTCGCCAAAGCCCGTTGCCTTCTTTGCTGGTGGCCAACCGTTAACGGTATAGGAATGCAGGGATAAACCATCGATATTCCAGCTCCAGACCTTGTCGCGCCATGCTTTCATGATGGTTTCGGTGTACTCGGTCTTGCCGCCGTCAGGGCCAACTGCAATCTGCTGCATTTTCTGACCATTCAGATAATTTCTGCTGAAACGGGAATACAGTTTGAGTTGACTCAGATAATAATCGGCACTCATGGCACCGCCACAGCCCCAGCTTTCGTTACCTATACCCCAGAACGCCACCTTGTAAGGCGCCGGATGCCCGTTCGCTGCCCGCTCCTGTGCCAGGACGGTATTTTCAGCGGTCAGGTATTCCAGCCATTCTGCGGACTCCTGTGGTGTACCAGTACCGACATTGGCAGAAATATAGGCTTCAGCCCCAATTTGCTCGACAAAATCCATGAATTCATGGGTGCCGAAGGTGTTGGGCTCAACCACCCCACCCCAGTTAGGATTCAAACCCGCCCGCCGTTTGTCAGCAGGGCCTATTCCGTTGCGCCAGTGGTATTCGTCGGCAAAGCAGCCACCCGGCCAGCGCACAACCGGTACCTTGATCGCTTTCAAAGCCGCCACCACGTCATTGCGAATGCCACGGGTATTGGGAATCGTCGAAGTCGGCCCCACCCAAACTCCTTCATAGATACCATGTCCAAGGTGCTCGGCAAACTGACCGAAGATGTGCCGGTCTATGGTTGCGCCAGGCTTGCTGGCATCCAGCGTGAGTGAGGCAGCTTTCGTCGCTTCGGCAGCACCAGCCGCGATCGGGCATAGGGCCAGCACCAGCGCCGTGACGCTGGAATAAAGATATTTCATGAAGTCTCCTGTTTTTTTAATGTATTTTCTCGCCGGCACCTGACAATTTCATCTCGTTCAGATGAATTATCATTAAATGTTAGCGCAAACAATTATAATCACAGAAAATGCTAATTGCCATAAAAATCCCGGCATCCGGGCGTCAGCAATTGGATCAGGAACGCCGATACAACGGCGACTTGATGAAAGAACTCTTTGGATCAGTTATTTGGAAAAAAGCGGCTGAAATCTTTTGGACAGCCGATTTCAGGTATGCGTCAAGATAGCAGCAAGGCAAGCAAATGTTGCCATCAGCGCTCGCCAGGCATGGCTTAATCTGGCCTTGAATGAAACTAACAGACGAAACAGGCAAACCACTTTCCGCCTGATTATTCAAAATACAAAATCAACTCAAAACAGGCCCGGAAGCACTTTAACCGCAACGGCAACCGCAATACCCACCAGAATGCCGGCAACGATCTCGGCATGCGTATGCCCCATGCGCTCCCTTAACTCTGGGCGTTCTTTTTGATCTTTTGAGCCAGCAGCCAACTGATTGATTGCAGTTGCATGTTTGCCAACCTGGCGACGCAGGCTATTTGCGTCAAGAATTACGATAAAAGCGAGTGTCACAGCAACCCCAAAAGCAGGATGAGCAATTCCCTCCTTTAATGCAATCAATGAAGCCATGCTGCTAACAATAGCACTGTGGTTGCTGGGCAGCCCACCATAACCGATCAGGCCAAAGGCAAGTTGCCCTGCCTTGATGCTGTTGATGCAAAACTTCATCACTCCGGCCACCAGCCATGCGAGGAAAGGCGTCAATGCATATGAATAGTCCATGATTATCCCCGTCCCGGCCACAAAGCCCACATACAAACAGCGATCCAGGATACCACCGTCAACAACAATGGCCAGTCTGCCAGCAATGCTTCGGTAGGGGATTCGCCACCATCCAGCTCTTCGACGACGTACCAGTAGCGAAACAGGCCAAACAGCACCAGAGGCACGGTGAGGATGAGCTGAGGTTTGGCCGACATCACAAACATGCTGTAAAAAACCAGTGCGCCGGTCGCCGACATTTCCGCATAACGGTCCACCAGCGATACCGAATATTTTTGCAGCACCTTGCGACCTTCTGCGCCACTGTGGCTCAGCTCCTGTCGCCGTTTCACCGCCGCCAGATAAAGAGCCAGACATAAGGTGGTGACAAACATCCATGCAGATACCGGCACAGCCAGGGCTACCGCACCGGCATATACGCGCAGCACAAAACAAATGGCAACGGTAAAAATGTCTATTACCGGCTGGTGTTTGAGCACAAAAGTGTAAGCGATGTTTAATGCCGTATATGCAGCAATGACCAGCACTACCTGCGGTGCGACAAACCAGCCGCATAGCAGTGCTGCATACAGTATCGCCAGCAAAGCCAATGCCATGGGTCTTGATACGATACCCGCCGCCAATGGCCGGGATTTTGATTTTTTGGGATGGCGACGATCATGCTCAATGTCATGCAAGTCGTTGATAATGTATGTTGCCGAAGAACCCAGGCAAAAAAGCAGCAATGCAATCAATGCATGAATCACCGCATTCGCATTCAAAAACTCACCAGAAAATATGAGTGGAGCAAGAACAAAACCGTTTTTCACCCACTGTTTTAACCGCATTAGTTTAAGTAAGCCAAACAAGCGCACTGGTACCGTGTGGGTTATTACGTTATCATGCATAAATTCTACCTGTCTTCATATAAGATGATGATGTTTGCATGAAATCAACAATCAAATATGCAATTTTCGCACCAATTGCGGCAGCAGTAAACATCAGAACCAGGGATATGGCAACTTGCAATCGCAAGCAATTTTTTGTAGCGCTCATTTTAGTAGCTGCACGCACTGGCGCAAGCCCCATCACCAAATACATCCTCGATAAACGCTATATTGATCTTGCTACTGGCTATCTGAGCAAATATACAGCCGACAAGCCTTCTGTCTTTCGCATGGAGTCTGCATGATACCAGTGAGTTCCTGGGGGCGTCTCAGTGCCGACTCACATCACCTGCTTGCACTAAATGACCCGGCTAAAATTCCGGATTTGATTTGCAATGGCCGACATCCCGCTATTGCCCATGGCATGGGCCGTAGCTACGGTGATGTCTGCCTCAATCCTGATGGTGTACTTTGGCTTACCACTGGATTGGATCATTTCATTAGCTTTGACAGCAACACTGGTCGCGTGGCCTGCGAAGCCGGGGTCCTGCTCAGAGATATACAGCAATTATTCATACCACTGGGCTGGATACTGCCCGTTACACCCGGAACCCAAATGGTGACTGTGGGTGGTGCCATTGCCAATGATGTGCATGGCAAGAACCATCATCAGTCAGGCTCATTCGGCGATCATGTTCAACGCATCAAACTGTTGCGTACCGATGGCGAAATCATCGAATGTGGCCCGGAAGACAGGCCGGATTGGTTCTCAGCCACGGTAGGCGGCCTGGGATTAACTGGTTTGATCGTGGAAGCCGAGATACAACTGCGCCCGGTAAGCGGCCCATGGCTCGATGTGGACACCCTGCCCTACGACAATCTGGATGAATTCTTCCATCTTGCTGACAGCTCTGAAGCTGACTGGGAACACACTGTCTCCTGGATAGATTGCATTTCAGGTAGCGGTCGCGGCATGTTCATGCGCGGCAATCCAGGCGATGCCAGACCAGGCCCCGAACCGAAAAACAGCAAACGTACCATGCCATTTGTGCCGCCGGTGTCACTGGTGAATCAATTATCATTGCGGCCGTTTAATATGGCTTATTACCATCTGAAAAAATGGCAATCGGGCCGCAGCATTGCGCATTATCAATCCTTCTTCTACCCACTGGATAATCTGCTTGAATGGAACCGCATGTATGGCCCCAAAGGCTTCTTCCAGTATCAAAGCGTGGTACCGCGCGATGTCGGGCAGGCAGCTATTCAGGAAATGCTAAAGGAAATAGCGCGCTCCGGCGATGGGTCCTTCCTTGCCGTTCTGAAGACCTTTGGCGATCGCCAGTCGGCGGGCATGCTCAGCTTTCCACAACAAGGTGTTACGCTGGCACTGGATTTCCCTAATCATGGGGAGCGAACACATAAACTGTTCGAAAGATTGGATGCAATCGTCCGTGAAGCAGCTGGACGCATTTACCCGGCAAAGGATGCACGCATGCCGCGAGATCTTTTCGAGGCAGGTTATCCGCGCTTACATGAATTTTTAAAGTACCGTGACCCTGGTATCAGTTCCGGGCTCTCACGCCGTTTGATGGGAAGCTGAATTGAATAATAAAAAGAGAATCGTCATTGTCGGCGCCACCTCGGCCATGGCTGAACATTGCGCCAGGATATGGGTACAAGGGGTGCCAGGGGTGTCAGCCAAACCGGCAGACCTCACATTGCTTGGGCGAGATGCCACCCGCATTGAACGCGTTGCCGCAGACCTCAGGGTGCGCAGTCAGGAATCGACTATCGATGTGGTACAGGCAGAATTTCTCGATCCCGTAGCCATTCAGGCCACGGTAGACAAGATTGTTGCTGCCGGCGCTGTAGATATAGTCCTGATCGCGCATGGATCCCTGCCTGAACAGGCAAACTGTCAAAATGACTTGCAGGCAAACAGGGACGCACTGGATATCAACGGCATATCACCCGTGCTGTATGCAGAAGCCTTTGCAAAATCCATGCTACATGCCGGGCATGGGACTATTGCACTGATAGGATCAGTAGCAGGTGACCGCGGACGTAAATCCAACTACGTATATGGCGCAGCAAAAGGCCTGGTGACACGCTATGCCCAGGGAATGCAGCATCGCTTTGCTGGTACTGGGGTCAAGGTAGTGCTAATCAAACCAGGTCCGACTGATACGCCGATGACAGCTCACTTAAAGGGGCAAGGCGCGAAAATGGCATCGGTTGAAGATGTCGCCAGGCAGATTGTGAATGGAATCGAATCAGGGAAGACTGTCGTCTATGCCCCCGGAAAATGGATGCTCATCATGATGATCATCCGGCACTTGCCCACATTTATATTCAATAAAATGGATATATAAGAAAATGAAAAGATCACCTGTTGCGTTGATTCTTTTTATCTACGCGATGCTTTCCATACTGACGCTTGCTATCTGGGAAAGAAAACACACAAATACAGTAACTGGCGATGAATCGCATTACCTGGTAATGGTCAGCGGGTTGATAAAACACGCCTCCCTGGAACAAACCGAGCCCTACAGGGAAGAATTTAAAACAAGGGCAATATACGAATCCGGGCTGGCCCCACAAGATGCAGAACCTGCGCCGGCCAATTCACACACCGTCATTGGTCCGCACGGATTGTTCAATGTCCACAACATTGGGCTCCCCCTGCTGCTGTCGATCCCCGTCCTGCTGGGAGGAATAGTCGGTGCCAAATTGCTGATGATATTTTGCGGCGCTTTCGTGCTGGTTCTTGCCTGGAAGATTAGCGCCCTCTTCTCCGCAAACGAAAAACATCGATTCTGGTCAGTTATTGCGGCCTGCATCTCGATGCCATTTATTCCGGCATCCAATCAGATATACCCTGATATTTTGGCTGGTTTGATTGCATTGACTGGTTTATATTGGTTTCTCACAACCCAGAAAAAACGCTCGAAAACCACCGAACTACTGCTCACCTGCACTATTGTATTTTTACCCTGGTTACAGATAAAATTTGCCGCTACCTGCATGTTGATCCTGTTGGCAATAGCGGCAAAAATATATCTTGAATCCAGGGATATGCAAAAGATTCTGAGGCTAACCCTAATCGCCGGCATATCCTGCGTTTTATTGGTTTTTTATAATCATTACGCTTTTGGGAAGATATCCGGCCCTTACCAGTCCGGTGCGCTAGAGATCAGCAAAACCAGTTTTATGGTGTTACTGGGTCTTCATTTTGATCAGAATCAGGGTTTTCTGATTCAGAACCCTGTGAATTTGATCGGTGTTCTTGCAATCCCCTGGCTTTATAGATTCAATCGCCAATTTGCCTTGATGTGGGGGCTGGTCTTTTTATCCCTGATAGTACCAAACGCATTACATCCAAATTGGTATGGAGGATGGAGTTTTTCCGGGCGCTTTGCCTGGGCCGCAGCAACCGTCTTTGTCGTACCGACGATGTATGGGCTGATCCGGTTTGCAGAATCAAGAGAGAAATTATTTCAGGCTGTCATAGCCACATCCGTTCTGTTGCAGTCGTACTTCTTTTATCTGTACGCAATCGTAAGCGTGAGCTTATACAATAAAGGAATCGATGCATGGTTTGACAGTTATTCAACCTTCTACTCCCCGGTCAGCTACTGGTTACCCATGTTATACAACTCTGCATGGGCACACAGCTATCTCCCTAATTATGTCTGGCTGGGGATTGTAGTGATGCTGTTCATTTTGGGATTTTTAAAGAAAAGCAGACTCAGTGCAGTCACTCCCTACGTAGCGATTGTTTTCGTTGCAGGCATCGTAACTGCCGGCCTGTATAGTCAGCGCCCATCCAATCAAGTCGTCTTTAAAGGGGCTGATTTGCCATCACAATCCGGCAGACTCGCTGGTTCAGTACGCATCGCGGAACAAGGGACGGATCAGCCTGGATTTCTTACTTTCGGCCCGTATGTGAATCTTGGCAGAGGCAGATATGAAATTGTACTGAGGTACAGCAGCACAGGTGCAGAAAATCAAACCGTTGGATCATTTGACATTTATGACACTACCACGGCTACACAAAACAGGATAATTCCATTGTATGGAACGAATGACGTCATCAAGGAATTAACAGTAAATTTTGAATCAAATCTATTCAGCCCACACTCTTTTGAGTTCAGGAATAAATGGGATGGTGCATTGGATCTCAAGATTCACGACTTACGTTTACGAAAAATCTGAGCAGTTCGATTCGAAACGACTCAACAAATCCCTCAGAAACAGATCAGATTTACTTCGCTTGCCAGGACTAGTCCTGGCAAGCGGCTCAAATACAGCACCTCGCCCCCGCCACCATAACGGGAAATAAAGGGCAAATAGCGAACAAATGAAGGGCAAATTCCCGGCACAGCTCCAATGAAGTCATTCGCAGCAAAAACTGCCTGACCTCATGCAAATACATATTGTGCAGCTCAACGAACATCACCTTAATCTATAAAAATGTTAGCGAACAACATTTAGTCTTTATTTTATTGACATCAACTTCACTTATCTTCTAAAATAAAAAATGATTGCGCTATCATTTTAATGATAAATAGCAGCTAAAAAACAAAAATACGGTACACCCGTAACAGGAGACATCCATGCCAATGAAGCATCCCCCAATAGCTTGTGAGCAATCTGTTGATCACAATCCAAGTAATTGAGTACATTCATGTCCGGGGAAATACACCCCGGTCTCTCACTTGCCACCCGGTTTCATCGCAGTTGGCTTTTCGATAAAACGTAAGGAATGCAATGCAAGCATTGAAACGCCACGCCCGCCTTTTTACTTGCACCCTGATGCTGTCGCTATGCGACTGGACAATGGCAGTTGCGGCAGACGCCATCCCGCATTTACGCAAGCAAGGTTCGGCCACGCAACTTATGGTTGATGAGCAGCCCTTTCTCATTCTGGGTGGTGAGCTGCATAATTCGTCGGCATCCAGTCTGACGTATCTGGACAAACTCTGGCCCGCTTTGAAGGCAGCAGAAATCAATACAGTACTGGCGCCTGTTGAATGGGATCAGATTGAACCTGTGGAAGGCCGTTTTGATTTCACCATCCTTGATGGCATGTTGCAACAGGCACGCACCAACAATACCCGGCTGATCCTGTTATGGTTTGGCGCCTGGAAAAATTCCATGTCAACCTATGTTCCGGCATGGGTCAAACAGGATCAACAGCGCTTCCCGCTATCACGAAACCGCAATGGCGTGGCGCAGGAAATACTCACGCCCTTCAGCCCGAATACCCTGGCGGCGGATACTGCAGCCTACCAGGCTTTGCTTGCCCACCTGAAGCAGGTTGATACGCAACGCACGGTCATCATGATTCAGGTCGAGAATGAAATCGGCATGCTGCCAGACCCGCGCGACTACGGCACACTGGCCAATGCCGCATTAAAGGGGCCGGTTCCCAAGCTCTTGATGGACTATCTGCAAGCGAATCGTGCCAGCCTGCACACGTCGGTCAAGACTCTCTGGGCCGCCAATGGCAATCGCATGAACGGCACCTGGACCGAAGTATTCGGTGCCGGTATCGCTGCGGAAGAGATTTTCCAGGCATGGTCTTACGCCCGTTTTGTTGAAGTGATGACTGCTACCGGCAAATCTGTTTATCCTTTGCCCATGTACGTCAATGCAGCCCTGAACCGTCCTGGCAAGAAACCGGGCGAATATCCCAGCGCTGGGCCACTGCCCCACCTGTTTGACGTTTGGAAAGCCGGCGCGCCATCTATCGATGTACTGGCGATTGATACCTATTTCCCCAACTTTACCGAATGGGCAGTGCAGTTCAAACGCCCGAATAATCCGCTGTTTGTGCCAGAGGGAAACAATGCCGGGCGACACGATGCTGCTGCCAAGGCTTTCTATTCAATAGGCGAACATGATGCGTTCGGTTTTTCGCCGTTCGGCATAGAAGACAGCACGGGCAAAGGTGACGATACGCTGCCGCAGGCTTTTCGTGTGCTGAGGCAACTGGCACCCGTCATTGCCCAGTACCAGGGCAGCGGCAACATGCGTGGCTTCAAGGCCCATGTTTCTTATGAAGGAGTAGTCGATCCCACGCCGCAAAAAGTTACCATGGGTTCCTTTGCACTACAGGTTGACCTGAACAATCGTTGGAGCAAGACTGAAAACAAAGACCTGGAAGCGCATGGCGGCCTGATCATTCGCCTGTCCGATAATGAATTTTTGATTGCAGGAAAAGGAATGACCGTCAGCTTCAGAGATGCCAGCGATCCGGCCACACTGATAGGCTTTGAGAAAATCACCGAAGGCAGCTATGAAAATGGCAAATGGCTGGAAGGACGCTGGCTAAATGGTGACGAAAGCCATCAGGGACGGCAGATTATGTTGTCGAATAGAGAATTTTCCATACAAAAGCTGAAGCTTTACAGGTATCGTTAAGTGTATCCTCCCTCGTCTCAACAAACGCGGGAAGGCGCAGGCATAAAGCCTGGCCGCAGCATGTTAGCCCAACACAACATCCCTTGTGGTAAAGTTGGGCTCTAACATAAGCACATTTTCTAACGGATTTTCAAGGCAGATGACAAAAAGCAAGGTGAAGCAAAACCCAGCGCCGACGTCAGTACCAACGTCGGTACCAGCGCCCGTATCAGCGCCAGTACCAGTCCAAAACGCCGACACCCGGCTGCATGCGCCTACCATGTCCGACGTGGCAAGACTGGCGGGTGTTTCGTCAATGACTGTATCACGCGTGATGAATGGTGATACCAATGTGCGTGAACAAACCCGTCTGCGTGTGGACGCCGCCATCGCTGAACTGAACTATATTCCAAATCAGGCTGCCCGCCGCCTGGCAGGCTTGCGCACTATCCGCTTCGGGTTCCTGTACAGCAACCCAAGTGCGGGTTATCTGAGTGAATTCCTGGTCGGTCTGCTAAACCAGGCCAGCCCGAATAATATACAGCTCGTAGTCGAAAAATGTGAAGCCGACGAACATGACGTTGAACAGGCGCAGCGCCTGATTGCCAACGGCGTCGATGGCATCATCCTGCCACCTCCCTTATGTGACTCGGCGCGTCTGATAGACCTGATTGCCGCCTCTGGCACGCCGGCAGTGACCGTTGCCTGCGGTCAGCCCGACCCGCGCATGGGCAGTATCAGTATCGATGACTTCCAGGCTGCCTATGCGATGGCCAGCCATCTGATTTCACTGGGGCATCATCGCATCGGTTTTATCATCGGCCACCCGAATCAGAGTGCCAGCGCACGCCGCCTGGAAGGTTTCAAGGCAGCGATTGCCGAAAAACACGCAGACAGTGCACCTGAACTGATTGCGCAAGGCATGTTCACCTACCGTTCCGGCCTGGATGCGGCAGAAGCCTTGCTGGGCCTGGATGAACGCCCTACTGCAATCTTTGCCAGCAATGACGATATGGCTGCCGGCGTGGTCGCCATCGCCCACCGGCTGGGCCTTGATGTACCCGGCGACCTGACCGTTGCCGGCTTCGATGACACGGCACTGGCCACAACCATCTGGCCAGAATTGACCACTGTGCGCCAGCCCATTGCTGACATGGCCGAGGCCGCGGTGCAACTGTTGCTGCGCCAAATCCGCGCCCAGCGCAATGACGTACCCGAAGCACCCGGGCACACCCACATAGAACATATGCTGGTACGTCGACAATCTGATGCTGCCCCACGCCTGCGTCCACGCTCCAAGCTGCTATCAAAAGTAAGGCTGTAGAATGGTCGGCACATCTGTTTTGTAACAGGTGTGCCAACATCAACAGCCAACTATAGCCAACCGCAGCCGACCACTATTGTCCGCCACCCGGCATTGCTATCCGCCACACTTCTTTCTACCTGCCATTCCAGGTCCATATAGACTGCATAAGTACGGCCATACAGCATGGATAAGTTGATTGTTCTGGCAATCAGGCCACATCTTGCGTATAAAATAAAGAAAATCACCTCATTTTCAAAGCAATACCGCGCTACGACAATTTTTTCGCCCAGAGAATATTCCGACGCATGGGAGCTTCATGTGGATAACAAGTCATCGCCGGGAAAGCTGGCTGCTTCCATTTACACCCTGACTGCTGCAGGCCTGAAGTAGCGTACAGCTTCCAGCCCAAGCGGTCCAGGCCGCAAATAGAACCAGAAAAATCGCTGCTTTGCTTCAGTTTGGTTTCAGTCAGGCTTCAGTTTCGTTTCAATAAGCATTAAAACAATACATTAAGTAACATTGGCGACACCATCTACCCGCCATAATCCTGCCATGGACTAGCCGCACGGCAATACTGCTATCGGCTTGACGGTTTACAGGTGTAAACTGAAAATATTAATAATTTATTACTGCTGATAATAAAATGAATAACAAACTCACTGATTTGCTTACACAGCCCGTCCAGCCACAGCCAGCAAGGGTTTTACATTACCAGGCAGGACGTAGCCGGCCTCGTTTGCTGGTATTGTTGTTGACAGTTGCAGTGATAGGTGCAGGCGGCATCTGGTGGTGGAAATCACGTCAGGATACGAATGGTGACGCTGCCAGCGCAAGTGCCAAACCACCCGCCGGCAATGCAGGTGGGCGGCGGTTTGGTGGCGCCAATGCGATACAGCCGGTATCCATACAGACTATCCGCAAACAGGATATCAAGGTCATGGTGAATGCGATCGGTAGCGTGGCGGCATCGAATACTGCCACCGTTCGTGCGCAAGTGAATGGCGTACTCCAGCGCCTGAATTTCGTTGAAGGCCAGCAAGTCAGTGCCGGTCAGTTGCTGGCCCAGATTGATCCGCGCGCGTATGAAGCGACACTGGGGCAGGCGGAAGGTGCTCTGGCGCGTGACAAGGCGCAGCTGGACAACGCCAATATTGACCTGGCACGTTATCGCGATCTGCTGGCCAAAGATGCCGTTCCCAAACAGCAGCTTGACACTCAGCAAGCGCTGGTTCATCAACTTGAAGGCACGGTCAAGGTCGACCAGGCTGCCGTTGCCAGTGCAAAACTGCAATTATCCTATACCCGCGTGCTGGCCCCGACTGCCGGCAGAGTTGGCCTGAAGCAGGTTGATATCGGCAATATCGTACAGACATCTGATACCAATGGCATTGTCATCATCAACCAAACCCGCCCGATTACACTGGTATTTGCGGTACCGTCAGCGAATGTCCCGCTGATCACGGCACGCCTTCGTTCAAACACAGCAATGACAGTCAATGCCTGGGACCGTGGCGGCAAGCGTTTGCTGGCTACCGGTCGCGTTGCCACGGTTGATAATGCCATCGACACGACAACCGACACCATCAAAGTCAAGGCTGTGTTTGCCAATGCCGATGATGCCCTGTTCCCCAATCAGGCCGTCAGCGTCACCCTGCAAATGGACACTCTGACTGACGTGCTGGCAGTTCCGCCATCGGCCGTATTGCGCGGTGCCCAGGGTTTCTATCTGTATGTGGTCAATGCAGACAATACAGTCAGTACACGCATCATCACGCCAGGCACGGTTGATGGCGACTGGATGGCAATAGAAGGCCCTCTGAAAGTGGGAGAAAAAGTCGTGATTGATGGCGTTGACCGCCTGCGCGAAGGTGCAAAAGTGGAAGTCATTGCCTCAGATCCCAAACAGCGGGCCGGTGCCAATGCACCCGCTGGCGGCAAGCGTGGCAGAAATAAAGACAAAGATAAAGGGCCAGACTCGTCAGCATCGGGCCAGGCATCAGCTGCGTCCACTGCCGCCCCGGCATCGGCAACATCTGTGACATCTGCGGCATCGCCGGCTTCTGCTCCTCAGTCTGCCAGCAGCGCGGCTGCTTCCAAGTAGAGCCGGATAGTCATCATGAATCCATCAAGAATTTTTATTGAACGCCCGGTTGCCACATCCCTGCTGATGCTGGCGATCATGCTGGCAGGTATCCTGGCATATCGACTGCTGCCACTGTCAGCACTGCCCGAAGTCGATTATCCGACCATACAGGTGACGACGCTGTATCCGGGCGCCAGCCCGGATGTGATGTCAACCACCGTCACGGCCCCCTTGGAAAGACAGTTCGGCCAGATGCCTGGTCTGAATCAGATGACATCCACCAGTTCCGGCGGCGCATCTGTCATTACCCTGCGGTTTTCCCTGGGTTTGTCACTGGATGTGGCAGAACAGGAAGTGCAGGCAGCAATCAATAGCGGCAGCAATTTGCTGCCCAGTGATTTGCCCATGCCCCCCATCTACAGCAAGGTCAACCCTGCCGATGCACCAGTACTGACCATCGCGATTACCTCGCCTTCCTTGCCGGTCATCAAACTGCATGATTTAACGGAAAACCGCCTGGCCCCCAAACTGTCGCAGGTGGACGGTGTTGGCCTGGTCAGCATTGCCGGTGGACGACGCCCTGCCGTGCGGATTCAGGCCAATCCACAAATACTGGCATCGCTGGGTCTGTCACTGGATGACATACGTTCGGCGATCGTATCAGCCAACGTCAACCAGGCCAAAGGCAGTTTTGACGGCGCCCAGCGCGCCTCGACCATTGACGCCAATGACCAGTTGAAATCAGCCGCTGAATACCAGAACCTGGTGATTGCATGGAGAAACGGCAATCCGCTGCGTCTGAAAGACATCGCGCAGATCGTGGACGATGCAGAAAACCTGCGGCTGGCAGCATGGGCAGACAGCATGCCTGGCGTGATTTTGAATGTACAGCGCCAGCCGGGAGCAAACGTGATCCAGACCGTGGATCGCGTCAAGGCCCTGCTGCCGAAATTGAAAGCCTCGCTGCCTGCGTCGGTCGATGTACAGGTCATCGCTGACCGTACTACCACCATACGTGCATCTGTTGATGATACCGAATTCGAACTGCTGCTCTCCATCGCCCTGGTGGTGATGGTGATCTTCCTGTTCCTGCGCAGTGCCAGCGCCACCATCATCCCCAGTGTCGCCGTACCGCTGTCGCTGATGGGTACCTTTGGTGTCATTTACCTCGCCGGTTTTTCCATCAACAACCTGACGCTGATGGCATTGACCATTTCCACGGGCTTTGTCGTCGATGATGCCATTGTCATGATAGAAAACATCGCCCGTTTTGTTGAGGAAGGTGATACGCCAATGGCGGCCGCCTTGAAAGGCAGCAAGCAGATTGGCTTTACCATTATTTCGTTGACGGTATCGCTGATTGCGGTACTGATTCCACTGCTGTTCATGGGTGACGTGGTTGGCCGTCTGTTCCACGAATTTGCCATCACGCTGGCAGTGGCCATCCTGATCTCTGCGTTTGTGTCGCTGACACTGACACCGATGATGAGTGCCCGTTTGTTACGTCCGGAACACGAAGTCAAACATTCACGCCTTGGTGAATGGAGTGCACGCAGTTTCGACGCACTGGTCAACCGTTATGGCAGCGCCCTGAACTGGGTACTGGACCGGCCTGCCACTACCTTACTGGTATTCGCCTTCACCGTGGTACTGACAGCAATGTTATATGTCTGGGTACCAAAAGGTTTCTTCCCCGTACAAGATACAGGCTTGATACAGGTAATTACCGAAGCAACACAAACCACCTCATTTGAAGCCATGTCCACCCGCCAGCAGGCAGTGGCCGAAGCCATCCTGAAAGACCCTGATGTTGATCATCTGGCTTCTTTCATCGGCGTCGACGGTGCCAACCCTACACTCAACACCGGGCGCATGCAAATCACCCTGAAGCCTTTCGCGCAAAGGGTGGCTTCAGCAACCGAGATCATACGCAGGCTGGATGAAAGCACGTCCCATATTCCAGGTATCACAGCGTTTATGCAGCCGGTGCAGGATCTCACCATCGAAGACCGTATTTCAAAAACGCAATACCAGTTCTTGCTGAGCTCTCCCAGTTCTGCTGACCTGACATCGTCTACCAACCGCTTGCTGGCACGTTTGAAAAAGCTGCCACAACTGGCGGATGTAGCCAGCGATTTGCAGGATGAAGGGCAGCAAGCCTATGTGCAGATAGACCGCGAAGCGGCGGGCAGACTGGGTGTCACCGTCGCCAACATTGACACTGCACTTTACAATGCATTTGGCCAGCGTCTTATCTCTACCATCTATACCCAGTCCAGCCAGTATCGGGTGGTACTGGAAGCTGCAAAAGATGTCAAAACAGGGCTGGTTGCCATTGAAGGACTGTACGTGCCAGGCACATCGGTATCGGCCACCGGTGGTTCCAGCACAATACAGGTACCGCTGACATCGGTTGCCCAGGTGCTCAGCAAATCTGCGGCGCTGGCGATCAATCACGTGGCACAATTTCCTTCTGTTACCATCTCGTTCAACCTGGCAGGCGGTGCCTCTTTGGGCAGTGCCGTAGATGCCATCAAGGCTGAAGAAGAAAAACTGGATTTGCCACCCAGCGTGGAAACCAGTTTCCAGGGTGCTGCCGAAGCCTTCCGCGCCTCACTCAGCAGCAGCCTGCTGTTGATTCTGGCGGCAGTGGTCACCATGTATATCGTACTGGGCGTGCTGTATGAAAGTTATATTCACCCCATCACCATACTCTCCACCCTGCCCTCTGCCGGCCTGGGTGCCTTGCTGGCGCTGCTGATAGCAGGACAAGACCTGGGTGTGGTTGGCATCATCGGGATCGTGCTGCTGATCGGTATTGTCAAAAAGAATGCCATCATGATGATCGATTTCGCGCTGGATGCAGAACGTGAACAAGGTATGGAGCCGCGTGCGGCCATCCATCAGGCTTGTCTGCTGCGCTTCCGCCCGATTTTGATGACCACCATGGCAGCTCTGCTGGGCGCATTGCCGCTGATGCTGGGTACCGGTGCCGGCCATGAATTGCGTCATCCTCTGGGTATTACCATGGTTGGCGGCCTGATCGTCAGCCAGTTACTAACCTTGTTTACCACACCAGTGATCTATCTGGGCTTTACCCGTCAGGCGCAAAAACTTGCCGAATGGCGCAACAGGCGTGAAGCCGCCAGACTGGCAAAAGAAAGCCGTCTATGAATATCTCTGCACCATTCATAGCAAGACCGGTAGCCACCACCCTGATCACACTGGGCGTGGCACTGGCTGGTGTCATCGGCTTTCAGCTGCTGCCTATCGCCCCCTTGCCACAGGTTGATTTTCCGACGATTTCGGTGAATGCCTCGCTGCCAGGTGCCAGCCCGGACACCATGGCGGCAACTGTAGCAACGCCGCTGGAGCGTGCGCTTGGCAGCATTGCCGGCGTAAGTGAAATCACGTCGCGTTCTTCACTGGGCTCGACCAACATCACCCTGCAATTCGACCTGAATCGCAATATTAATGGTGCAGCCCGCGATGTCCAGGCTGCCATCAATGCGGCGCGCAGTCTGTTGCCCAGCGGCCTGCCCAGCAATCCCACTTACCGTAAAGTGAACCCGGCCGACGCACCGGTGATGATCTTGTCACTCACTTCAGAAACCCTGACGCGTGGCCAGATGTACGACGCTGCATCTACCGTTCTGGCCCAACGCCTGGCCCAGGTAGAAGGGATAGGCCAGGTGTCGGTAGGTGGTGGTGCCTTGCCTGCCGTTCGTGTGGAACTGGACCCGGACAAGTTGTCACAGAAAGGCATATCGCTGGAAAACGTGCGGCTGGCACTGACAGCCACCAATGCCAACCGCCCCAAAGGGGCAGTGGAAGAAGATGGCCGTAGCTGGCAAATCAGTGCCAATGACCAGGCCCGCACGGCGGCTGAATATGCACCTGTCGTTCTGAGTTATCGTAATGGCGCAGCAGTGCGCCTGCGTGATGTGGCCGACGTAGTGGATTCTGTACAGGATGTACGAAATTACGGTGTCGCCAACGGCAAACCAGCCATAGTTTTGTTTTTGCTGAAGGAACCTGGTGCCAATATCATAGAAACCGTGGAGCGTGTGCGCGCCTTGTTGCCACGTTTGCAGGCATCGATTCCGCAAGCTATCGACCTCAATGTCGTCAGTGACCGTACACCAACCATACGGGCATCGTTGCGTGAAGTTGAACGCTCAATGTCCATTGCCGTAGGTCTGGTGATCTTGGTCGTACTGCTGTTTTTGCGTAACTGGCGCGCCACGCTGTTGCCCGCAGTTGCCGTACCGGTATCACTGGCTGGCACTCTGGGTGTCATGTATTTGTGCGGCTATAGCCTGGACAATCTGTCCGCCATGGCCTTGACCGTCGCAACCGGCTTTGTCGTCGATGATGCCATCGTCGTTTCGGAAAATATCAGTCGCTATATAGAACAAGGCCTGAGTCCACGCGAAGCAGCGCTGAAAGGGGCACGCGAAATCGGTTTTACCGTCGTCTCCATCAGTATTAGCCTGGTAGCCGTGTTCATCCCCCTGCTCCTGATGGGCGGCGTGGTTGGACGACTGTTTCGCGAATTTTCGGTGGTGCTGTCTATCGCCATCCTGATCTCCATGCTGGTGTCGCTGACCACGACCCCGATGATGGCGGCAGTCCTGCTGAAACAACATGTCGTCAAACGACCTGGAAAATTTGGCCGCGTAATGGCAAAACTCAATCGCCTGATGATGCGTGGTTATCGCCATTCGCTGATGTGGACCTTGCGTCACCAGCCTGTTGCCCTGCTCGCATTGCTGGGTGTGATTGCCCTTAACGTTTACCTGTACGCGGCAATTCCCAAGTCTTTCTTTCCGCAACAGGATACCGGTGTGATTGTTGGTGGCGTACAGGCAGATCAGGGCAGTTCGTTTCAAATGATGCAGCAGCGACTCAACACCTTTGTCGCTATCGTCCGTGCCGACCCGGCAGTAGAAAATGTCAGCGGTAATACAGGTGGCGGGCAAAGCAATTCAGCCAATTTTTATATCACGCTCAAGCCGATTCTTGAACGCCAGGTCTCGGCAGATGTGGTCATTGCGCGCCTGCGTGCCAGGCTGTCACACGAACCGGGGGCCAACCTGTTCCTGGTGCCTGCCCAAGACATACGCATAGGTGGCCGTCAATCCAATGCACAGTACCAATACACCTTGCAGGCTGACGACCTGGCCGACTTGCGCACCTGGGAACCGCGCATACGCAATGCACTCTCGCAATTGCCTGAACTGGCTGACGTCAACAGTGACCAGCAGGACAAGGGCATGCAGACTTCACTTGTGATTGACCGTGACGCGGCAGCGCGTCTGGGGGTAACAATGAGCGCCATTGATACCACTCTCAATGATGCATTCGGACAGCGTCAGGTTGGCGTCATCTACAATCCGCTCAATCAATACCGGGTGGTGATGGAACTGGCCAGCCCCTATCTTCAGGGACCTGCCACGTTTCAACGCCTGTACGTGACCAGCAGTGGCGGCAAACAGATACCGCTTTCCACTATCGCCAGGTTCGAAACTACCAATACCCCGCTGTCGATCAACCACCAAAGTGGCACGCCTGCATCCACAGTCAGTTTCAACCTGCCTTTGAATGTGTCCTTGTCCGAAGCCACGCAAGCCATCAATAATGCGATGGCGGAACTGGGCGTGCCAGTATCGGTGCGGGGCAGTTTTCAGGGTACGGCAAACGCCTTTCAGCAATCCCTTTCATCACAACCCATACTGATTGCTGCCGCCATCATTACGGTGTATCTGGTGCTGGGCATACTGTACGAAAGTCTGATCCATCCGGTGACCATATTGTCCACCCTGCCCTCTGCCGGTGTAGGTGCCTTGCTGGCCTTGATCTTGTTCAATACTGATTTTTCCATCATTGCCCTGATAGGAGTGATTTTGTTGATCGGTATCGTGAAAAAGAACGCCATCATGATGATCGATTTCGCCATTACCCGTCAGCGTTCCTACAGCGCAACTGCCGGAGCAGCGATATTTCGAGCCGCCTGCTTGCGTCTGCGCCCTATCCTGATGACGACATTCGCTGCCATTTTTGGTGCCGTCCCGCTAGCCCTCGGCAGTGGCGATGGTGCCGAATTAAGGCAACCCCTGGGCATTGCCATCGTTGGCGGTCTGATACTCAGCCAATTGCTGACTCTATATACCACGCCTGTCGTCTTTGTCATGATGGACAGACTGCGCAAGAAACGTTTGCCCCGCCCGGAAAAATCCCCGGGCGTCGCTGGTGAACCTGCAATGACTATTACTCAATAGGTAGCATTTCATGAAATTTGATCTTCACCATACCCGTCATAACCGTGACACTCGCCACAGCTTGAATGTGCCGCTATTGACGTCCCTGCTTGTTCCAATGCTGCTGGCAAGCTGCGCCGTCACCAAGGTGGATCCGCCTGCACCAGTGGTCGCCACCGCCCAATTCAAGGAAAGTGGCGCATGGACACAGGGAAGCGCAGCAGCGACGCAGGTGCCCGACAACTGGTGGACCCTGTTCAAAGACCCGGTACTGGATGACCTGGAACGTCGTCTGGTCATCGACAATCAAAATCTCAAAGTATCTGCCGCCCAGGTCGCCAATGCGCGTGCCGCACTGGAAGCCAGCCGCAGTGCCATGTACCCCAGTCTGTCTGCCGGTTTGAGCGCCAGCCGCGATGCCAGCCCGACGGCCACTACATCTGCCAACGCCAGCAATCCCAGCAATAGCATGTCCCTGACAGCCAATGCCAGTTGGGAAGTCGATCTGTGGGGACGCCTGTCACAAGCCAGTGCCGGTGCACAATCCACCCTGCAAGCCAGCATGGCCGATTTGGCATCCGCCCGGCTTTCAGCCCAGGCCACCCTGGCACAGAGCTATTTTTCCATGCGCACGCTGGATGCACAGTTGTCACTCAGTGATCGCAGCATTCAGGCCTATGAACGCTCCCTGGTGCTGACACAGGCACGCTATGAAAGTGGCGTAGTTGGCCGCACCGATATCCTGCAGGCGCACACCCAACTCAAAAGTGCCCAGGCCCAGCGCGCTGACCTGACCGCCCAACGTGCCGTGCTGGCGCATGCCATCGCCGTACTGGTAGGCACGCAGCCTGCTGAATTATCGATAACGCATGACGCCAGCTTGCCGCTTGCACCCGTAGTGCCCGCCATGCTGCCATCAAACCTGCTGGAACGCAGGCCAGACATAGCGGCGGCACAGCGACGCGTGGCCACCGCCTATGCGCAGATCGGCGTGGCGGATGCAGCTTACTTCCCTTCGCTGTCCCTGTCCGCCAGTGCCGGATACCGTGGCACATCCCTGGGGCAATTAATCAGCGCCCCCCATTTTTTGTGGTCACTGGGCAGCAGCCTGACCCAATCCATCTTTGATAACGGTCAGAGAAAACTGGCCAGCGCCCAAGCACGTGCCAGCGCCGAACAACTGACCGCCAGCTACCGGCAAGTAGTGTTAACAGCTTTGCAGGAAGTCGAAGACAATCTGATCCTGAATGCCCAATTGCAGCAGGAAGCGCAATTGCAATCAGAAGCATTACAGGCAGCCCAGCGCAACCTGGAAATCACACTCGACCAGTATCGCGCTGGCACTGTCAGTTATCTCAATGTCGTGGTTGCTCAGGCATCTGCATTCAGTAGCGAAAGTAGCTTGCTCAGTGTACGCAACCGTCAACTGGCAGCCATCAGTCAGCTATTAAAAAATGTCGCGGGCCGATGGGATGCCTGAAATGCCTGTTTATAATGCTTGCTTAAAGAACGTATCTGGAAAACGTCTATGGGAAATACCGTATTTTCGGAGATCAAATTCTGGCTGATGATGCTGATCTCTTTCGTACTGCCATTTGGTTTGTACAGTGTACTGATGATGAAGCGGGCCATTTCGCGACAGACCACGCTGCTGTTGGGTTTCGCCCTGGTGGCTATCGCGGGCCTGGATGTCTACATCCTGAAAATTCTCGCGGCAGCCGCCAAATTGACACCGTCACTGGCCGACGATGCGGTATTCGTTTCCGAGGTATCGCTTGCCTTGTATATTCTGCCCGTCATGTTTGGTGGCTTAGGCGTCAATATCATTTCACATGTGCTTGTGAAACATCTGGACGAAGCAAATGAACGCTTCAGGAAGGAACATCCGGATGAGTAAGATCCAGACAAGTAAGACTTGGCTTATTTGTCCTTGAGCAATGAATCTACTCTCTACCAGCTTTCATCGCATCCAGCAAAGCGCGCGGGTGCGCATCGATCCATACTTCCGAAATATAATGCAGACTGTCTTCCCTGGAGCCGCTGAACCCGGATTGGTGCCAGCCTAAAGGTAATTCCTTACCTGATGGCCATATCGAATAGTGACCATGGACATTGGTTACGACATCGTACTGATCATCGGTCTGGTCGGTCATCATGTGTCCTGTTTACATTGAGTTTTCGAAAAAGTGATCATACTGACAGCACAATTTTACATCAGTCGTAATTAGTCGTATTTGAAAATTGGTCCATATTGTTCCATATGCATCAATTTGTTTTTAAACACCACTTTACCTGGCTGTGCCTGCGACAGGCAATACATACCCCTGACATCTGTCTGCCCACCAGGCCAGGAACTCCTTATCTTCAACCTTGCCATTTTCAGTACTTTCATACCTGGTCATCCCGCGCCTGTCAGGGTTCACGGTGATGATGAAGCGTTGCACCAGATTCTGCGCCAGGCCCGGCTGATTGACGGTAGCACGGCCGCAGACGTAATACCAGCCATCGCCTTTTTCAAACATTTTTTCCGAACCATTCTCAATGACTATCTTTGCATCTGCTGCGTGGCGGCTAAAAATTTCATGTGCGACATCCATTTTTTCATTTGAAGAACTGGAACAGGCTGCGAGCAGGCAAACCGCAAATGCCAGATAAATACCTTTACTGCTGAATATTCTTGTTTTCATTGTGTATCCGGATAAGACCCAACCAGGTCATGGCATTTTTTTGTGGAAAGCAGATGATATACAAATCACAAAAATATGGACAATTAAATGCTTGACCAGCATGTAAGCTGTCTATAAAGCACGTGTCATAAGCAGGTCACATGCAATTTAGCCCGATTCCCCCTTGCGTGGTATCAAATCACCTCTGTAACAAGCGCCATGACGATTGAAAGAAAAGCCGTATTGATATATATTCTCATTATCATTTAGGTTTGGCATTTAATCTTAACGGGAAGCTCATCATGCATGATTTGTCATTTGAACAAACGGGCGCAATCACTTTGAATCAGATGAAAGTCGGTGATTCAGGAATAGTGCTTGATGTGCAAGATCAGGATCATGCAAAAAGCGATGCCGCTTTCAATATTACCCGCCGTTTGAAAGAACTGGGCTTTGTGAAAGGCGAACCTGTCAAGGTTTTGCATAAAGGTTATTTTGGTGGTGAACCGTTGGCTGTCAGAATTGGTCAATCCACTTTCGCGCTAAGAAACTTTGAAGCGGCATTAATTGGCGTTACTCACTCAGGAAAAGTAGGAAAATAGTGAAAGAATTGTTTTCTCCGCGTATCGCTCTTGTCGGCAATCCCAACTGCGGAAAAACTGCACTGTTCAACAGATTGACTGGTGCGCGGCAAAAAGTAGCCAACTATGCTGGCGTCACCATAGAACGCAAGGAAGGCAGATTCCGCTCATCTGCCGGACGTGACTGGCAGGTACTGGATCTGCCGGGCACCTACAGCCTGCATGCAGCAACGCCAGACGAAGAGATCACCCAGCAGGTAGTCACCGGCAACCACAGCGACGAAGCCATGCCAGATGCCGTGGTATGCGTGGTGGATGCCACCAACTTGCGACGTGGCCTGCGCGTGGTGCTGGAACTGATTGCCCTTGGCCAGCCCATGGTTCTGGCAGTCAATATGATGGACATCGCGAAAAAACGCCATATCCATATCGATATCGATGCCCTCAGTAAAGCGCTGAATATACCCGTCGTCGAAACAATTGCGGTTGATCCTCAAGGTGTTGATGCCCTGCTAGGCCAACTTGAAACACTGGCACAGCAATTGGTGCCAGCAGCCAATGTCGCTCCGCATGCCTTGACAAATCAAAGTCCCGAAGCACTGCAGGAAAGAGTCAATGCAGTACTGCAACTGAGCGTATCACAGGCGTCTGATGCTGCCAATGACATCAGTCTCAGCTATCGCCTGGATAGCTGGGTATTGCATCCTGTCGCTGGACCAGTGATTTTTGCGACCCTGATGTTCCTGGTATTCCAGGCAGTGTTTGCCTGGGCGCAAATGCCCATGGACATGATCAAGGAAGCCATCGATGCCACCGGCGCAGCCGTGGAAGCTGCCTTGCAGCCCGGCATATTGCAGGGTTTGCTGGTCAAGGGTGTGATAGGTGGTGCCGGCAGTGTGCTGGTATTTTTACCGCAGATTGTGATCCTGTTCTTTTTTATCCTGGTGATGGAAGATTCAGGTTATCTGCCACGTGCGGCGTTCTTGCTGGACAAGATCATGGGCAAGGTCGGTTTGTCTGGGCGGGCCTTTATTCCCCTGTTGTCCAGCTTTGCCTGTGCCATTCCCGGCATCATGGCGACCAGGACCATACAAAATCCGCGTGACCGTCTGGTGACGATCATGATTGCCCCGCTGATGACCTGCTCTGCCCGCCTGCCTGTATATGCACTGATCATCGCTGCCTTCATACCCGACAAGACCGTCTGGGGCATACTCAATCTGCAGGGTCTGGTACTGTTTTTCCTGTACCTGGCAGGCATAGTCTCGGCCATGCTGGTGGCTTTTTTCTTCAAGCAAAAATGGGGAAGCCGCATCCATCAACAGGCACTGATGCTGGAATTGCCCGATTACAGATGGCCGAATGTGCGCAATCTGGTGCTGGGTCTGTGGGAAAGAATCAAAATCTTTACTACACGCGTCGGTACCATCATCTTGTCATTGATGATATTGCTGTGGTTCCTCAGCAGCTTTCCTGGCGCACCGGCGAATGCAGATCAGCCAGCGATTTATTACAGTATTGCCGGCCAGTTGGGACGCTTGCTGGAATTCGTGTTTGCCCCCATAGGCTTTAACTGGCAAATCTGTATCGCCCTGGTACCCGGCCTGGCAGCACGTGAAGTTGCCGTTGCTGCGCTCGGTACCGTGTATGCACTGTCGCAGACCGGTGAAGAATTAAGTCGCTCGCTGGAACCGCTGATTGTTCAGTCATGGAGCCTGCCAACTGCTTTGTCTTTGCTGGCATGGTATGTATTCGCACCGCAATGCGTGGCAACACTGAGCGTGGTGAAGCGCGAAACCAATACCTGGCGCTACCCCGTCATGATGGCAGCTTACCTGTTTGGTCTGGCCTACCTGGCGTCCTTCCTGACCTTTCATATTTCCACTTACCTGTTGGGGAGATGAGAAATGCAAAACCTGATTGCAAGCCTGTTATTGCTACTTGCCAGCGCATATCTGGTGTTGAAATATATGCCCAGGGCGACAAAAAACAGGATGAAGGCGTATTTCCAAAGCACTCATCCCTCCCTTGCACCCGTGCTGGACGGTCTGTCAAAACAGACCGATGGTTGCGGGTCCGGTTGCAGCAGCTGCTCGTCAAACAAAACTGCATCAGGCAGCACACCAAACAGCGGCTGTTCTACGCCCAAGTCTACTGAGCAGACTATCAAACTGATCAAAAATTTGCCTGTCCAGAAATAGCACCTGTTTCACCCCCTGCTTGCCGTTGGCAGTCAGCCAGAATTGATGTATCCTAAAAACATAAAATACATACAATTTTTGGGACTTTTGAGACAAACAGGGGTTTTAGCTGGATATGACAGTAATCATCTACGACAAGACCGAAAAAGGGCGTGAAGAAATTGCGACCCGTAAACACCAACTGGCATCGCGCCTGCGGACCTTGCTGGTGATGGTGGACGGCAAGCATTCGACTGACGCCATCATGAAGAAGGTATCAGGTCTTGGCCTGACCGAACAAAACATGCAAGAATTGCTGGAGCAGGATTTCATTATTGAAATCGCGGTGCAAACGGCACCTGCAGCAGTCGAGGCGCCGCCAGCAGCCGCCACGCCGGCCATATCGACAACATCCACAACATCGGTACCTGTGCCAGCATCCAGCTTGCCTGCAATGACAGATGCAGAACGTTTTCAGGCGCTGTATAACTTCTTCAATGAAACCATTAAGAGCGCCATAGGCTTGCGCGGTTATGGCCTGCAATTGAAAGTGGAGCGGGCATCAAGCATCGATGATTTCCGTGAGCTCAGACAAGCCTATGTAGAAGCCGTACAAAAAGCCAAAGGCCCAGAAATGGCACGCAGCCTGCGTGATCGTCTGGATCAGTTATTAAACGATGGCAATACTTGATACCAGATCAGCCTGAACAATCACTGCTGAGTAAGAACTGGGATGATAAGCCATCATTCATGCAGATAAACAAAAAGCCAGGTCACCCTGGCTTTTTGTTTTGCTAGCTGCGGCAATTGGCAGTATTTATTCAATACCCTGACTGCTCAGGTATTCTTCATACGTACCCTGGAAGTCGATGATTTTGTTTTCCTTGATTTCCAATACGCGCGTCGCCAAAGATGAAACAAATTCGCGATCATGCGAAACAAAAATCAGGGTACCCGCATATTTTTCCAGCGCAATGTTCAACGACTCGATGGATTCCATATCCATGTGATTGGTCGGTTCATCCATCAACAACACATTATGGCGGCCCAGCATCAGCTTGCCATACATCATGCGGCCCTTTTCACCACCTGACAGTACCTTGACTGATTTTTTGACGTCATCACCACCAAACAGCAAGCGACCGAGGATGGAACGCACAGCCTGGTCATCATCGCCTTCCTGCGTCCACTGACCTATCCAGTCAGTCAGGTTTTTATCAGATGCAAATTCTTCGGTAGGATCTTGCGGCATATAGCCGACATTGGCATTTTCTGCCCATTTGACCGTACCATAATCGGCATGCAAACCTGCGATGTCATCACCGCCTATGCAACGCAACAGCGTGGTCTTGCCAATACCATTGGCACCGATAATCGCGATTCTTTCGCCCGCTTCCACCATCAAGTCCACATTCTTGAACAGGGGCTTGTCGTAGGCCTTGCTCAGGGATTGCACTTCTACAGCCAGGCGATGCAATTTTTTCTCGCCATCGAAACGCACGAAAGGATTTTGACGGCTGGATGGTTTGAAATCTTCAATCTTGATTTTGTCGATCTGCTTGGCACGTGAAGTTGCCTGACGTGCCTTGGATTTATTGGCAGAGAAACGACGGACAAAGTCTTGCAGTTCAGCGACTTTTTCCTTGGCCTTGGCATTGTTCGCCATTTGCTGTGCGCGTGCCTGCGACGATGCCAGCATGTAGTCATCATAATTACCCGGGTACACTTTCAGGGTACCGTAATCCATATCTGCCATGTGCGTACATACCTGATTCAGGAAGTGGCGATCATGGGAAATGATGATCATGGTGGAATTACGTTCGTTCAGAATATCTTCCAGCCAGCGAATGGTATTGATGTCCAGGTTATTGGTTGGCTCATCAAGCAACAGGATGTCAGGGTTGGAAAACAGTGCCTGGGCCAGCAAGACACGTAACTTCCAGCCTGGCGCAACTGCGCTCATGACGCCCTGATGCTGATCAGTTGGTATACCCACGCCCAGCAACAGTTCACCGGCGCGTGCTTCAGCCGTGTAGCCATCATATTCGGCAAACTTGGCTTCTAGGTCAGCTGCCTTCATGTAGTCGTCGTCAGTCGCTTCGGGGTTGGCGTAAATCGCATCCCGTTCCGCCATCGCTGCCCACATTTCTGTGTGACCCATCATGACCACTTCCAGGACGCGCATGTCTTCAAAAGCAAACTGATCCTGGCGCAATTTACCCAGACGCTCATTCTGGTCCAGCATGACGGTACCAGAAGACTGCTCCAGATCGCCCCCCAGAATTTTCATGAAGGTGGATTTGCCACAGCCGTTGGCACCGATGAGGCCATAACGGTTACCTTCGCCAAATTTGACTGAGATATTTTCAAACAGTGGCTTGGGGCCAAACTGCATGGTGATATTTGCGGTAGAAAGCACAGAAAACCTTTTGCAATAAAGATGAGGATTAACCTCACATTATAGCATTGCGGTTTTACCTACCCACTGGCAAGCCCATGATTTATAGAGAAATTCTTTATAAATGCCGGTTTTTCCCTTTTTAAAGGCGGCAAATGGAGGCATTGACAAAATAAGTTCAAAAATTCTGAAAATTCTGAAAATGATGTGCAGCAGTTTTTTGCTTCATCCCGGCTTTATTGCCCAATAACAGCTTTGGCAGCATCAAAGACTGTTGTTTTTAAGCAGTTCGTCTTTTTTGCGCGACAAAGACCTGCATTATTTGTTTGTGGCAATGTGCCCCTGAAGTACTTTTTTTCACTCTGAAACACCATCAAAACCTCGTTATCTTCATACCATTTTTGCATACGACCATCCAAAATTATCATAATATTGCATGAAACATTGAGCCCCCTCTACTATCGTCTCAGGTAATAGCAAACGCAAAATTGCCGCGGAACCAATAACCCCAGGGATGATTATGAAAATGAAAAACAGGAAGGCGATAGCGGCGCGCAGTGCGGTCGCGCTCAGTTTGGCTGTAACACATTTTGCACATGGACAAGAGGCGCCAGCAGCCCCTGCCAGTGCAGCACCGGCAAAAGACGATGCATCTGCCCCGGTGCAACAGGTGGTGATGACAGGATCTCGCATCGCGCGCAGGGATACGGAAACCAGCGGCCCCATGCTGACCCTGACCAAGGATGACCTCAAATTCGCGGCCCCCACCTCACTCGGCGACATCATGCAGTCGCTGCCGAATACTGGTGTCAGCCTGAACTCCAACGGTACGCAAGGCACATCTTATGGCGTCAGTTCCATCAACCTGCGCTATCTCGGCAGCGCCGAAGGCAGTGGCAACCGCACCCTGGTACTGGTTGACGGTCACCGCTGGGTGAATGCAGCGGGTGGCCGTGGTTTCCGCGATTTTCCCGACTTGAATACCATCCCGCTTGGCATTATCGACAGTGTGGAAGTACTGAAAGACGGTGCCTCGGCCATTTATGGTGCTGACGCTATCGCAGGTGTGGTGAATATCCATACCAAACGCAAGCTCGAAGGTTTCGAAGCCAATATGCGCCTTGGTACTTCTTCCCGCAATGATGATGAAAATTACAATGGCTTCCTGAACTGGGGCAAACGCTTTGACAAGGGGTCGGTATTCCTGTCCGGTAGCATGAATGATTCACGCCCGATTTTGTCGGCAGACCGCGACCTGACCAAAGTTGCCTTATCACCACTGACAGCCCCAGGTACCAGCCCGCAAGGTTTGTATGTATTGCCCGGACTGTCCAATAATGCCTACTTCGGCACACCGGCTGGCTTTGCATCGAATGCAGCCAATGCCGTCACACGCAATATGGGCGTCACCAGCATAGGCGCAAGTTACACGGCAGACAACAGCTTCCATACGGCTGCACTGCCCGGCGACTATTACAATCAGCAGACCCAGGGTCTGTATGCCACTGGCCCAAGCAAGACTGCCGGCCTGTTCGGCCGCCTGACTTATGAAATCACGCCTGACCTGACGGCACACGTCGAAGCCACTTATACGACACGTCAGTCGTCGCAACTGTTTTCGCCTTATCTGCTGGATATTCGCGGTAGCAACGGTTATTCGATTTCCAGGGATCAGGCATATAACCCCTTTGGTACTGCCAACGGCGTTCCGGCTGCGAATGCACTCGGCTTTTCTGGTTCTACCTTCCGCATCCAGCGTGTACCGGTCGAGGTTGGCAACCGCGAAGTGTTGCAAGATGTCAAGATGAGCCGCCTGCTGCTTGGTCTGGAAGGCACCGTCTCGCTATGGGGCGACTGGAATTGGGATGCGACACTGTCTTATTCGAAAAACAAAGCCAGTTTTGATCAAAAAAATGGCATCAATTTCGATAATCTCTACCGCGCCATGACTTCGCCGGCCACCTGCTCTGCTGCGTCGGGTTGCGTGCCTATTGACCTGTTCGGCACCATCACACCGGCCATGGCCGATTACATCCGTTCGTATTCGCATGATATCAACGGCACCAGCCAGACCGATTTCAGTCTGAACGCCACACGCAGCCTGATGCAACTGCAAGGCGGTGCGCTGGGTATCGCCACCGGCTATGAATATCGTCGTGAAACAGCGTATGACAGTCCTGATCCCTTTGCCTCGCAGGCATCTACCGTGTTGCCACTGGTGTCCGGTGCAGCACAGTCAACAACTTCGGCGGCGGCTCGTAACCCGACTGCAGGTTCTTACTACCTGAACGAAGCCTATGCTGAACTGAGCGCCCCGCTGCTGGCCAATCTGCCATGGGTACAAAAACTGGAGCTTGATGCAGCGGTACGTTACTCGCGTTACTCCACCGTGGGTGGCAAGGCGACGACCAAACTCGGCATACTGTATCGCCCCTTCAATTCACTGCTATTGCGCGGCACGTATTCACAGGGATTCCGTGCACCATCCATTCTTGAGCTGTACCAGGGTGTGAAACAAACCAACTTCCCGGCGGTTGACCCATGTAACGGCGGCGGTGCCGGCTTGCCAGGTTGCGCCGGTATTCCCACCAGCTACAACCAGTCCCTGTATAACAGCGGCATTCCACATGGCGTCACTTCCGGCAATGCTGACCTGAAACCTGAAAGTGCAGATACCTATTCTGTCGGTTTCACGTATGCACCGGAACAGCTAAAAGGCTTTAGCATGACCGTTGATCAATTCAAGATCAAGATCAAGGACGCCATTGCTTCGCAGACTGCTACCCAGATCCTGAACGCCTGCGCCCAAACCGGTACTTTCTGTAATCTGGTGCAACGTGCCAATACTGGTGAGATAGTGCAACTGACGCAGGCACTGGTCAACCTGTCGCGCATTGAAGTACAAGGTGTGGACGTAACACTGCGCTACCTGTTCCCGGTTGCTGGTGCCAAGATTGATGCAGCGCTTGATCTGGCTTATCTGCAACATTACAAATCCTATGTACCCCAACCGGATGGCTCCATCGCGGTGGATGAACGTGCAGGCAAGTCCGATCAGCCACGTTCGACCTTCCCGCACCTGAAAGCCCAGGCGTCGCTGCGCTATATCGGCTCCAGCATCACCGCTGGCTGGAAGGCGCGTTATATCGGTGCTACCGCAGATGTACCGAACAATGCAGTCAATGGCGGCAATGTAGCAGGCACCCTGTATCACGACTTGCAACTGTCGTATAACTTCAGCGACGGCAAGACCAGCATAGGCATGGGTATCGACAATGTCTTTGACAAGCAACCACCTGCATCGGCTGCCAACAATCCTATCAATTTTGATATGTACACCTACGACGTACGCGGCCGCTACTTTTATACACGTGTGAACACCAGGTTCTGAAAATGACTATGTCCAACATGATAGACAAGCCAGACAAGGCAGATTCCGACCAGCCCGCGACAGATAACATCGTCAAACGGCGCTGGGCGCTGGAACCAGTCATGATGATGTTCATCGCGCTGGCCATCGGTGTGCTGCTGACATGGGTCTTGCCATCCGGCGAGTACCAGCGCAGCGGTGCTAGCGAGGTGTCGCCCGTGGTGCCGGGAAGTTATCACACCATACCCAAGACCATCAGCGCTACGGCACTGATACAGCAACCGCAAAGCAAGACCGAGGCCGCACCGTTGTCACCGATGGCAATTTTTACGTCGGTGCCAGCGGGGCTGGTGAAGTCAGCCAACCTGATCTTCATGATCCTGCTGCTGGGTGGTTTGCTGGGAGTGTTTCGTGCTACGGGTGCCTTTGATGCCGGGATTGAGCGGCTTCTGGGCCTGACCGGCGGGCGGGTCGTGATATTGACACCGGTGGTGATGGTGATTTTATCGGCTGGCAGCACCTTCCTGGGTATGATCACGGAGTATCTGATCTTTATCCCGGTAGTGATTGCGATTGCCGAACGCCTGGGCATGAGCCGCTTGTATGGCTTTACCCTGCTGACCCTGGCAGCCAAGGTCGGCTACCTGGCATCGGTGTCGAATCCACTGGCCCTGCTGATTGCCCAGCCCATCGTCGGGGTACCGGTATTCAGCGGTGCACTGGTGCGCCTGACGCTGTGGGCGATCTTCCTGACACTGGCGATCCTGTTTGTACTGCGCATGGAATCGCGCCCGGTCAAGGCTGCCGTGTTTGAAAGCAAGCCCTTGTCAAAGCCACACTTCCTCGTGATCGCTATCGTCTGCATTGCACTGGCAGTACTGGTATATGGGTCAACGGCACTGGGCTGGCGCGACTCGCAATTTGCCACGCTGTATATGGTGACCGCGTTGTGCGTCGGGCTTGCTTATGGCATGGGAGCGCGGGTCGGTGCCCACGCGTTTGTCGAAGGCATGAATTCGATGACGCTGGCGGCGCTGTTGCTGGGCATGGCGCGGGGTGTGGAAATCGTGCTGCGTGAAGGCCGCATCCTCGACACTATCATCGCCTATGCATCGGCCCAGGTTGAACATCTGTCGCCAATACTGGTTGCACCTATCATCATGGGGCTGGAAATGGTATTGACGCTGTTGATTCCGTCTACATCGGCCAAGGCTGCGCTCAGTATTCCCATTCTTGGGCCCATCGGTGAAAGCGTTGGCGTCAGCGGGCAAACCACGGTGCTGGCTTTCATACTCGGCAATGGTCTGGTGAATATGTTTTCTCCGACTTCGGGCATGTTGCTGGCGTTTCTGGCGGCTGGCGGTATTCCTTATGGCCGCTGGTTCCGCCTGATCTTGCCGCTGTTCGGGGTATTCACTGTAATCGCCGCGGTCGCCACCATGCTGGCCGTGGTACTGCACTACTGATCGCCATGAACGAAGACCTGCTCAATCTGAAAGCCCTGCGGGCGTTTTACGAGATCGTCCGCACTGGTTCTGTGACTGCCGCTGCCACGCGCATAGGCATGTCGCAACCAGCCGTCAGCCGTCAACTGGCGCAGTTGGAAGCGCTGATCGGTTTCGAGCTGTTCCATCGTGATCATGGTCGGCTGGTGCCGACACAGGACGGTTTGCTGCTGTACGAAGAAGTGTCGTTGTCACTGAATGGCTTCCAGCGTATCCAGAGCCTGGTCAGCGACATTTCTGGTTTCCGTATCGGTCACCTGAAACTGGTGGCACCGCCCAGTTTTTGTGAAGGCATTTTGCCTGATATCGTTGCTGCATTCAGTGCCCGTTTTCCTCGCGTGCGTATTTCGGTTGATTCACATAGTCGTGAAGTGGCGAAATCCATGATCGCTACACGCACGGTCGATGGCGGTTTCCTGATCGTGCCGGTCAATCGTGACGACTTGCGTGAAGACCCGGTGTGCAACAATGAGACGGTATGTGTCTTGCAAGCAGATAACCCGCTGGCCAGTCACCGCACATTGACGCCAAAAATGTTACGCGGCGAACCGCTGATCCTGCTGGGTTACGGACAAAATTCACGTGCCACCATTGATTCCTCATTTTCACGGGCGGGTGTACAGCCCGATGCCCGTATTGAGACACATACGGTCAGTTCAGCCTGTGCCTTTGCTGCCCGTGGGCTGGGTGTGGCGCTGGTCAATCGCCTGTTGGCCGAGTTCTACATGCGTCCAGGTCTGGTCATGCGTCGCTTCGAACCAATACTGAGCAATGAATATGCGTTCGTCACCTCATCGCTGTCGACGCCCAGCCGTCTGGCCACAGAATTTCTGAAAGAGACCAAGCACTATTTTGCCAACAAGAATTTGCCGGAACTGTGATGTCCGGCCATTTTCCGAAATTTTTGTGGCTTTGCTTTACTCGAACTGAACCAAATATTTGAAAGTAAGCTATGTTATTCAGATCCACCCCTACCGCAGCCGGCCAAGCCGTCGCTGCCGCGGTGCCGACTGCCAGCCATGCACCAGCTACTGACACGGTCAAAGTGATGCGCAGTGTCATGGTGACCATGCGTGATGGCATCCAGTTGGCGACCGATATCTACCTTCCCATCACCAGCGATCCGACACAACGCTTTCCTGTGATACTGGAACGCACCCCTTATGGCAAGACGCAGCCCAGCCGCAGTGAACGCACGCTGAACGACCCACAACCCATGAGCCGCGCGAGCATTGCTGAATTTTTTGCGCACCATGGCTATGCCGTAGTCTACCAGGATTGTCGCGGGCGTTACGAATCTGAGGGGGTATTCGTCAAGTACACCAGCGATGGTGAAGATGGCTATGACACCTGCGCCTGGATCATTGAACAGCCATGGTCTAACGGACGCATAGGGACCAAAGGTCTGTCGTATGCCGCACATACTCAGGCAGCCCTGGGTAGCACCAGTGCACCCGGGGTGGTCGCCATGTTCCTTGATTCCGGTGGATTTTCGAACGCTTACCAGGGCGGTATACGCCAGGGTGGCGCATTCGAACTGAAGCAGGTTACCTGGGCCATCAAACGGGCGATGGAAAGCCCGGGCATATTGGGCGACAAGGCAAAATATGATGCGCTGGCCTCTCTTGATATAGAAGCGTGGTTCCGCCGTGTCGAACAATGGCAGCCGGGTGCATCGCCACTCAGTCTGGCCCCAGAATATGAAGATTATCTGTTCGATCAGTGGCAGCGCGGTAGCTTTGATGACTACTGGCGCCAGCCTGGCCTGTATGCCGAAGGTTACTATGGGCAGTTCCCGACAGCAGCCACCGTACACATGTCATCCTGGTATGACCCGTATTCGCGCACGGCCTGCACCAATTACGCAGGCCTTATAGCAGCCGGTAAAGGGCCTGCCTGCCTGATCCTTGGCCCCTGGACGCATGGCAACCGTTCACAGACTTATGCCGGGGATGTCGACTTTGGCGTCGCCGCCACACTGGACAATAACCTGGCACCGGATTTTCTGGCACTGCGCCTGCAATGGTTTGACCGCTACCTGAAGCACAAACCAGCAGGCAACGACGAAGCCATGCCCGGTGTCTGCATTTTTGTCATGGGCGGCGGCAGTGGTCGTAAAAATTCTGAAGGACGCATGGAACACGGCGGCCACTGGCGTGTTGAATCTGAATGGCCATTACAGCGCACCCGCGAAACAGCCTACTACCTGCATCAGGACGGTAGCCTGTCCACCAGCACACCACAGCAAGAACAGGCACAACTGTCCTATGATTACGATCCGCAATGGCCAGTTCCAACCATAGGTGGTGCCGTTACTTCGGGCGAGCCCCTGATGGTGGGCGGCGCCTACGACCAGCGTTGTGGCCCAGGCATATTTTTTTGCGATGCCTCCAGGGCACCGCTCAGAGAACGTGACGACATACTGGTATTCCAGTCAGCACCGCTAAGCGCAGATGTTGAAATCACTGGTGCCATCAGCGCAGCCTTATGGATAAGTTCGGACTGTGTAGACACTGATTTCACGATCAAGCTGATTGATGTCTATCCACCCAATGCCGACTACCCGGATGGTTATGAAATGATACTCACCGATGGCATACGACGTGCCCGTTACCGCAATTCATGGGAACAGCCTGAAATGATGGAACCAGGCACCATCTATCAGGTCACCGTTGACGCCTTCCCTGTCAGTAATGTTTTCAAGACTGGGCACAGGATACGCATCGATATTTCAAGCAGCAATTTCCCAAAGTTCGACTGCAATCCGAATACGGGTGCTGCAGAAGGCGTCAGCGGACCGGTGAAAGTCGCTCGCAATGTGGTCTTTTGTGACAGCCTGCGGTCTTCGCATGTCGTGCTTCCTGTCATTCCTGCATAAGAGTATGCGAATAAGGGAACATGATGAAACAGCGTAGACGAGTCGTCTGGCCTGCTCTTTTTGCAATGCTGCTTGGTTTGTTTTGCCAGACCAGCGCGGCGCAAACGGGCGGGCATCATATTTTGCTGACTGGCCAGGTGATGTTGCAGCACAACCTGGCCACCTATGATGCACCGGGGTATGCCAACAATGTGGAATTGCAAAAGATCAGGCGACAACTGGACAGCGTTTTTGCACTCATGCGCAGCAGTGACACGGTCATCCTGGAACTGGAATCGGCGCTGAAAATCGATTCCACCCAGGCCCGTGAGGTTGAGCCGGGACGCGACAAAGACAGCGATTTTTTCCACGAAGTGGACCGTGACAGCATCGTCGATCTGATTACCCGGAAAATCCGCTTCGCCCCGAATCAGGCGATGTTTGCCGCCGCCAACAACCATGTCAGCGACAATGGTGTGCCAGGAATCACATCGCTGATCACCCTCTTTCAGGATTTGAACATTCCCCTGGCAGGTGTAGGCGATGAGCTTGCGGCAAGTGCACCTCGCTATCTGCCGGTCAAGTCCGGCAAATTGCCGGGTCAGCAGCTAGCTTCAGTTGCCTTGATTGCCTTTGCTACCGACAAGGTGAAACTACAGGCAAAGAAAACAGCAGTGGGTGTGAATACCCTGTCCGTCACCGACGATACCGCCAATACAGTTAACAGCGAAGACCGGCAGCGCATTGAGCAAAGCATCGCCAAAGCACGCAAGCAACAGGCAATCGTGGTCGCCTACCACCACAACCACCACTGGAACCAGAAACAGGTCAACCTGGCTGGCGGTATCGAACAATGGCGGTTAGATTTTGCACACTACTGTATAGAGCGCGGTGCAGACGTGTATTTTTCACACGGTGAACCACGTTTGCAGGGCATAGAAATTTACCAGGGGAAACCGATTTTCTATGGCTTGGGTAATTTCTTTTTCCAGACCAGGAAAGTCAATTTCTATCAACCAGAAGTATGGGAATCGGTAATGGCTGAACTGGAATATGATGACGCAAATCCACACACCATCAGATCCATCAAACTGACACCGGTTGTCCTGAATGAAAATGGTGCCCAAGCTGTGTTCATGCAAACACGCGGTTTACCGGCACTGGCGGATGACGCACAGGCAAGAAAAATTCTCACTACATTACAATCACTTAGCGAGAAATTTGGCACCCGTATCGATATTGATGACAGCAATCCCGCAGCTATCGTTGGACGCATCCGAATAGCCAAAGCTAGCTGAGCTGGTAGTCAATATGGCATGTAACAAAAAAGCGGTTGATCATTCAGATCAACCGCTTACAGAATTGCTACCTGTTTATTATTATATTTATTTCAAATCTGAATAAAACTTAGTTGAAAGTTTTACCTTCTGCTGCCAGTTTGGCCAGCAGTGGCGCTGGTTTCCAGGCATCGCCATGACGACCTTTGGCATATTTTTCCATGGACATGACCACGTTCGTCAAACCTACCGTGTCCGCATAGAACATAGGGCCGCCGGTATGCAGAGGGAAGCCGTAGCCTGTCAGGTAAACCATGTCGATATCTGATGCTCTGGTCGCAATGCCTTCTTCCAGAATATACGCCGCTTCATTCACCAGTGCGAATATCAGGCGTTCGACGATTTCCTGATCGGAAATCTTGCGACGCTCGACACTCAGATCAGCAGAATGCTTGATGATCATGTCATTCACAACAGCAGAAGGATAGGCTTTGCGGTCACCGGGTTTGTAGTCATACCAGCCAGCGCCAGTCTTTTGACCGTAGCGTCCCATTTCGCATAACAGATCCGCTGTTTTAGAGTAAGTGATCTGTGGCTTTTCCACGTAACGACGCTTGCGGATATACCAACCGATGTCATTACCCGCCAGATCGCCCATGCGGAAAGGTCCCATTGCAAAGCCGAGTTTTTCTACCGCCTTGTCAACCTGTTCCGGTGTACAGCCCTCTTCCAGCAAGAAGCCGGCCTGACGGCTATATTGTTCTATCATGCGGTTACCTATGAAGCCATCGCAAACGCCGGATACCACGCCGGTTTTTTTGATTTTCTTGGACAGGCCCAATACGGTTGCCAGCACATCCTTGGCAGTTTTCTTACCGCGTACAATTTCCAGCAACTTCATGACATTGGCCGGACTGAAGAAATGGGTACCGATGACATCTTCAGGGCGTTTGGTAAAGTCGGCAATCTTGTCAACATCCAGCGTAGAGGTATTCGATGCCAGGATCGCACCTGGTTTCATGACTTCATCCAGTTTCTTGAAGACCTGTTCTTTAACGCCCATGTCTTCAAATACTGCTTCAATCACGATATCTGCCTGCGCTATGTCTTCATACGCCAAAGTACCAGTGATCAGCGCTACGCGCTGTTCAAATTTCTCTTGCGTCAGCTTGCCTTTTTTCAGGGTGTTTTCATAATTTTTACGGATGGTGGCCAGGCCTTTTTCCAGCGCTTCCTGTTTCATTTCCAGGATTTGCACCGGTATGCCGGCATTCGCAAAATTCATGGCAATGCCACCACCCATGGTGCCGGCACCGATAACGGCAACCGATTTAATCGGGCGTGTCGGCGTATCTTCTGGCACATCAGGCAGCTTACTGGCCGCACGCTCACCAAAGAAGGCATGACGCAAGGCTTTGGATTCGGTAGTCTGCACCAGGTCAACGAACAGTTCACGTTCAAATTTAATGCCATCATCAAATTTTTTGGTAACTGCTGCGGCTACGGCTTCCACGCATTTCAACGGCGCCGGGAAAGGCCCTGCCATGGCGCGCACGGTATTGCGTGAGAACTGCAGGTAAGCTTCGTAGTTGGGGTAATCGATCTTGATATCACGCACGCGTGGCAACGGGCGCACATCAGCCACTTTAGCTGCAAAAGCCAGGGCAGCAGTCAACACATCGGCTTCCACTACTTCGTTAAAAATGGCTGTCCTGGCCAGTTTTTCAGATGGTACAGGTGTACCAGAAACGATCATGTTCAAAGCCATTTCCAGACCCAGTACGCGTGGCAGGCGCTGTGTACCGCCAGCACCAGGCAAGATACCCAGTTTAACTTCCGGCAAGGCTATCTGCGCACCTTTGGCGGCAACACGGTAGTTACAACCCAGCGCCAGTTCCAGGCCACCACCCATGCAGACGGTATGGATTGCGGCAACCACAGGTTTGGTAGAACCTTCCACCACATTGATGACAGTATGCAGGCTGGGTTCGGCAGATGCTTTCGGGGAATTGAATTCCTTGATATCTGCACCGCCAGAAAACGCCTTGCCCGCACCGGTAATCACAATGGCCTTGACGGCATCATCATTCAGGGCCTGCTTCATCCCGTTAACAATTGCCGTACGCGTGGAATGACCGAGACCATTCACGGGGGGATTGTTCAGGGTAATAACGGCAATATTGCCATTCACTTGGTATTCTGCGCTCATGTCTCTTCCTATATTAGAAATGCGGTTTGGATTCCCTTTGCCCGGCATCATGGCCATGCAACTGTCTGGTATCTGTAAAGCAGGATGTAAAAGCGATGCTGTCCTTACTATACCTCAAAATAGAACGATCGTATTATTTTAATCTAAAATTTTTTTGATAGACTTTCAATACGTCACCTGGCAGGCTTGAAGTGCCCGGAATGCTGGCATCCATCCCCCAGTCATCAGAACCTGCACGACTGGGGAAACGGATAATGACCTGGCGGTCACCCGACAAGGGCTTACACCTCCAGCCACTCCTTGCGTATGTTTTCATTTGCCCGCAAATCTGCCGGACTGCCTTCAAATACGATACTGCCATGTCCCATTACATACACCCGCTGTGAAATTTCAAGGGCAATCGCCAGTTTTTGCTCCACCAGCAAGACCGAGATGCCGCGATTTTTCAATTCCTTCAGGTATTCCGCCACCAGTTCCACAATCTTTGGTGCCAGGCCCTCGGTCGGCTCATCGATCATGATCAGGTCCGGATCCCCCATCAGGGTACGGCACAGTGTCAGCATTTGCTGCTCACCACCCGACATGACGCCAGCCTGGGTATTCCTGCGTTCACGCAGGCGTGGGAACATCTGGTACATGTCTTCCATGCTCCAGCGTGGTTTGCTGTTTTTGTCGCGGCCGGATTTTTCACCCAGCATCAGGTTTTGCTCTACCGTCAGGGAGGGGAAGATATCTCTGTTTTCAGGCACATAACCCAGACCACGATGGGCAATCTGGAAGGCTTTCAAACCGATGATCTCTTCTCCCTTGAACATGATGGAACCTGTTGCATCCACCTGCCCCATGGTCGCCTTCACCGTAGTCGAACGCCCTACCCCGTTGCGTCCCAGCAAGCTGACAATTTCACCAGGGTTAACGTGCATGTCCACACCATGCAGTACATGGCTCTTGCCATAAAAGGCATTCAAATTTTTTATCGTTAGCAGACTCATTCAACCTCCGCCGGTGCATGCCCACCTAAATAGGCATCCTTGACTTTTTGATTATTGCGGATATTGGCCGGGGTGTCACAGGCAATCACTTCACCATACACCACCACGGCAATTTTATCGGCCAGGCCAAACACCACGCTCATGTCATGTTCGACCATCAGCAGTGTCTTGCCGACTGTGACCTTGCGTATCAGTTCCACTGCGGCATCTGATTCAGAGCGACTCATGCCAGCGGTCGGCTCATCCAGCAAAATGACGTCTGCACCACCGGCAATGGTGATGCCGATTTCCAGCGCCCGCTGCTCAGCATAAGTCAGCAGGCCAGCGGTGATATTGCGCCGACGTTTCAGACCGATTTGCTCCAGCACTGCTTCAGCCCTTTCGTGTGCATCTTTCAAACCACCCAGCCTGTGCCAGAAAGAATACTTGTACCCCAAGGACCACAGTACGGCACAACGCAGGTTTTCATACACCGACAGGCGATGGAAGATATTGGTGATCTGAAAGCTGCGTGACAAACCACGACGGTTGATTTCATACGGTTTCAAGCCGCTGATGCTTTCACCGTTCAGTAAAATATCGCCCGAGGTAATCGGGAAACGGCCTGAAATCAGATTGAACAGCGTCGATTTACCCGCACCGTTAGGACCGATAATGGCAAAACGCTCGCCTTTTGGCACTTGCAAAGTGGCGCCACGGATGATTTCTGCACTGCCAAAAGACTTGCGTACTTCTTTTAATTCCAGCGAAAAGCCACTCATGCTTGCGCCCTCCGCATCTGTTCTTCAATTTCTGTGTTCACATCGCCCCAGTGACGGCTAAAGCCACCTTTAAGCCTGGAGCAGGCAAAGATCCCCACCGCGATAATGACTAAAGTTACCAGCCATGCCGTGTGGCTGGCCGTATCTACGGTCACGCCAAACAGGTTGATAATCGAACTTTGGGTAGCTTCCAGCGTACGCTGATACAGCATTTCCACGCCAATGATGATGCCAAAGGTGGTAAATGCCCCTGCCAGTACCAGTTTCCACATGGCAGGCCAGACCCGTTTGAACATGCCAAACTTGGCCACGCGCAGATTCATCATGATGATGCTGGCGATACCACCCGGCGTATACATGACGATCAGGATAAAAAACACACCCAGATACAACTGCCATGCCTTGGTCAGATCAGACAGCATGACTGTCAGGAACACACCGATCACCGCACCAATCAAGGGACCGAAGAAGAAACCGACACCGCCGATAAAGGTGAACAACAGCACCGCACCAGAACGCACGGCACTGACATTTTCTGCCGTGACGATCTCGAAATTGATGGCTGACAATCCACCAGCAATACCGGCAAAAAATGCAGACAATATCAAGGTCAGGTAACGTACCCACTGGGTGTCATAGCCAACAAATTCCACCCTTTCAGGATTATCACGTACGGCATTGACCATACGCCCCAGCGGGGTTTGGGTAAATGCATACATGCCTATGGTGCTGATGAACAACCAGAAGGCGATCAGGTAATACACCTGGATTTGCGGTCCATAAGTGATGCCCAGGAATGACTGGCCAATCACCCTGTTGGTGGAAATGCCGCCTTCACCACCAAAAAAGCTGGGGAACATCAGCGAGCAGGCAAACACCAGTTCCACCATGCCGAGAGTGATCATGGAAAACGTGGTTCCTGATTTTTTGGTCGTGACATAACCGAACAGAATGCCAAAGCACATGCCGGCGATACCACCGATCAAAGGTATCAGGGTGATGGGAAATACCATGCTGCCAGCCGCTATCAGATTCATGGCGTGAATGGCGAAAAATGCCCCTAATCCAGAATACACGGCATGACCAAAGGACAGCATACCTCCCTGCCCCAATAACATATTGAACGACAGGCCAAAGATCATCACCGTACCGATCTGTGACAGCAGCGACAGCGAACCACCGCTACTGAAGATCAGGGGAGTGACAATCAGCAGGATTGCAAAGCCGCTCCAGATCAGCCAGCGGGCAATATTAATGGGTTTGAATACTAAAGGTTTGCTCATCTTTTATCCTTCACGCGTACCGAGTAAACCTCTGGGCCTGAAAATCAGGATGAGTACCAATAAGAGATACGGCAATATCGGCGCGACCTGGGCAATGGTCAGGCTCAGCAGTGAATAGCCTGGTGCGCTGGCTGTTATTGACATGCCGAACACCGAAAACAGGGACACAAATGAATAATCCAGTGCCACGGCAAAAGTTTGCAAGACCCCGATCAGCAACGACGCCACGAAAGCACCTGCCAGCGAGCCCATGCCACCAACGACCACCACCACAAAAATGATGCTGCCCAGCGTGGCTGCCATGCCCGGTTCAGTGACAAAGGCATTGCCACCCACCACACCAGCCAGGCCGGCCAAAGCACAGCCACCGCCAAATACCAGCATGAAAACACGTGGCACATTGTGTCCCAGTGCTTCCACCGTATCCGGATGGGTCAGCGCTGCCTGTATCACCAGACCAATGCGGGTACGGGTCAGCAAAAGGTAAATCGATGCAAGCATCAATAAAGCCACTAGCATCATGAAGCCACGATACATGGGGAAAGTAGTGGTATACAGCGTGAACAATGGTCCATCCAGTGCGGCCGGGATGGGATAAGGCACGGTTGAGCGCCCCCAGATCAGTTGCACCAACTCCACAATTACGTACGACAAACCGAAGGTGAACAATAGTTCCGGAATGTGGCCGTATTTATGGACAGAACGCAGACCATAACGCTCCACCATGGCGCCGAGAAAGCCAACCACCAGTGGGGCGAGAACCAAGGCAGGCCAGAAACCGATTTTGACACTGATGGCATAGGCAAAATAGGCTCCCAGCATATAGAAGCTGGCATGGGCGAAATTAAGTACGCCCATCATGCTGAATATCAGCGTTAGTCCCGACGACAGCATAAACAACAGCAGGCCGTAACTGACGCCATTCAACAAAGTGATCAGTGTGAATTCCACAGCAAAGATCCTTTTCAGAAAATTCTTGAACGATCGTACTATTTATAGGTAAAAAAAGAGAGGACACTATACAAGCGCCTCTCTTCTCTGCGTTACTTAGCCAGGGCGTTTCATTTGACAAGAAGATGGCTGGGAAGCGACAAAAGAATCGATCTTCTGATTGGTTTTCCAGCCCATGCCTGTATTTTCCTGATCAAACTTGACATCCTTGCCATTAGTTTTAACCCAGGTGGCGATGTACAGCGGTTGCTGGATCTGGTGATCCACCTTGCGCATCATGTCGTCGCCATTAAGGCTCTTGAAATTCAAGCCTTCCAGGGCAACCGCCACTTTTGCAGGCTCGATGGACTTGGCCTGTTTGACAGCCTGGGACATCGCTGCGATCACAGAATAGGTCGCGATAGCGTAGTAGTCATCCTTGTATTTATTCTTGAAGCCTTCAACAATATCCTTGCCGGAGAAGGTTTCATTATTCGGATTCCAGTAACCCACATACTTGACTCGGTCCACACCGGCAGCACCCATGGCAGTCGGCACACCAGTCGTTGCGGCATAGTAGGTATAGAAATTGGCTTTCAGGTCTGCATCTTTGGCGGATTTGATCAGCAAGGCCAGATCGGCACCCCAGTTACCTGTAATCACGGTATCAGCACCGGACGCCTTGATTTTTGCCACGTAAGGTGAGAAGTCCTTGACCTGGCCGATAGGATGCAAGTCATCGCCTACGATCTGTATGTCAGGACGTTTGCGCGCCAGGTATTCCTTGGCAGCACGTGTCACCTGCTGACCGAAAGAATAGTTCTGGCCGATGATATAGACCTTCTTGATATTCTTGTCAGCAGCCATGAAAGTCGTCAGGGCTTCCATTTTCATGTCTGAATTGGAGTCAAAACGGAAATGCCAGTAGCTGCATTTGCTGTTGGTCATGTCAGGATCAACCGCAGCATGGTTCAGGTAGATGATTTCCTTGCCCGGATTGCGCTCATTGTGCTTGTTGACCGCATCCAGCAACGCCAGCCCCACACCCGAGCCATTACCCTGGGTGATATAGCGGAAGCCTTTGTCGATGACGGTTTTCAACACGTTCAGGGATTCCTGTGTGCTGCCCTTGTTATCGAAGCCGACCACTTCAAATTTATGCTCACCAGCCCATTTGTCTGCATTCGCCTTATCGGCGATGTACTGGTAAGAATTCAGGATGTTTTGTCCAACTGGTGCAAATGGACCTGACAATGGATCGATATAAGCGATCTTGATGGTATCTGCCATGACCGCTGGTACGGCGAAGGTTAAAGCGACTGCAGCAAGGCTTGCACGTAAAGGAAATTTCATTTGTCTCTCTCCGGTATTCTCGTAGTTTGGAATCTAGATTTTTTTCGTTTTATCGCCACTTCACAGGCCACGGCAGGATTCATAGAACCACGCGCAGCCCGTCACTTCCTATGCAGTTGGTAGTTTATGTTCCTTGAATTGCTCCCTGAGTTTATTTTTCAAAATTTTGCCGGTTGCGCCCAAAGGCAGGCTGTCGATAAACACCACGTCATCCGGCAACCACCATTTTGCGACCTTGCCATCAAAATATTGCAATAGCTCTTCTTTGCTGACTTCGGCTCCCGGCTTTTTCACTGCCAGCAACAAAGGACGTTCATCCCACTTGGGATGGAACACACCTATGCATGCTGCCTGCAAAATTGCCGGATGTGATACCGCCACATTTTCCAGATCTATCGTGCCTATCCATTCACCGCCGGACTTGATCACGTCCTTGCTGCGGTCAGTGATCTGCATATAGCCATCACCGTCTATGGTTGCCACGTCACCAGTTGGGAACCAGCCATCTTCAAGTACATCACCGCCTTCGTTTTTATAATAATGGTCAATAATCCATTGTCCCTTGACCAGCAAATTGCCATAGGTTTTACCGTCCCATGGCAATTCCTTGCCAGCGTCGTCCACGATTTTCATGTCAACGCCGTACAATACATGCCCCTGCTTTTGCAATATGGACTGCTTTTCGTCTTCGTCCAGATCAGTGTGCTTGGCCATCAGCGTACCCGCTGTGCCCAGTGGTGACATCTCTGTCATGCCCCAGGCATGAACCACTTCCACGCCATAGGTATTGCGCAGGGTTTTCATCATCGCCGGTGGGCAGGCTGAACCGCCAATCACCGTACGCTTGAAGCTCGAAAATTTCAGATTATTTTGTGCCACATAAGTCAGCAGACCCAGCCATACCGTAGGCACGCCAGCCGAGAAAGTCACTTTTTCCTGTTCAAACAATTCATACAGGGATTTACCATCCAGATTCGGGCCTGGGAATACCAGCTTGGAACCATTCAGTGGCGCAGAGTACGGCAGGCCCCAGGCATTCACGTGGAACATGGGTACGACCGGCAAGACCGAGTCACGGGCCGAGACATTCAAGCCGTCAGGCAGTGAGGAAGCGTAGGAATGCAGGATGGTGGAACGATGCGAATACAGCGCGCCCTTAGGGTTACCTGTTGTGCCCGAGGTATAGCACAGGCTGGACGCAGAATTTTCGTCAAATATTGGCCAGACAAAATCTTCGCTGTTGGCATCGATCACATCTTCATACGCCATCAGGTTAGGGATTTTGCTGTCGGCAGGCAACCGGTCACGATCGCACATCATGATGTAACCCTTGATCAGCGGACAATGACTGGCAATTGCCTCCACGATAGGCAGGAAAGTGATGTCGAACAGCAGGTACTGGTCTTCGGCATGGTTGGCGATGTAGGCAATCTGTTCTGGATGCAATCTGGGGTTGATGGTATGCAGAACAGCGCCAGAGCCGGATACGGCGTAATAAGCTTCCAGATGACGGTAGCCATTCCAGGCCAGGGTGGCGATACGGTCGCCCATTTTGACACCCATACCGGCGAAAGCATTTGCCAGTTTTTTTGCGCGCTTGTGGCATTCGGTGTAATTGTAGCGATGAATATCACCTTCAACGCGACGGGAAACGATTTCGTTTTTTCCGAAATAACGATCGGCATGCTCGATAAGGCTGGAAATAAGCATGGGCTTGCTCATCATTTGCCCCATCAAAGGGCTCATCGGGTAAGACGACATTTGTTCTCCTGAAAGATGCGACGTTATGGATTACTTTGCTGATCACCTGTTAGGCTGAATTTTATTCTTTACCGATTTTTGTACGACCGTACTAATTCGTCAATCAGTATTTCTTCCGCAACGCACAACCAGGAGCACCCACAACTTTCCTGTTTTTCGTTCTCCATAAACAAAAATGCGGAAGAATCGATCTTCCGCATCGCAACAATCATGAATCGGGACTTGTATCGCAAAAGCGAGTTTTATTATTTCGTCTCTCTTTTTTGTCCGCTTCCACCGTACTTAATTTAGCATCTATTTCCCTTGACGTCTGACTGGCATCGGCCCATCACCGGATTCCAGCACAAAATTGGCGCTGGAATCCCGGCCCAATACGCTGACCAGGTAAGGCATGACTTCCCGCAGTGTGGCAACCAGGGTCCAGGGTGGATTGAGGACGAACATGCCGCTGCTGTGCAAGCCAAAACCATCTGGTGTAGGACCACTGATGGACAGCGTTACATTGAGCCAGCTATTGGACTGCAGGCGCTTGAGTTTTTCAGGCAGGCTGCGTGACTCCTGTCTTTGCAATACCGGATACCAGACTGCAAATGTACCTGTAGGGAAGCGCTTCAGCGCATCTTCCAGGCACACCTTGACGCGACGGTAATCATCTTTGACCTCATACGGAGGATCGATCAGTACCAGGCCACGCCGTGATGGCGGTGGCAGCAGTGCCTTCATGCTTTCATAGCCATCGCCGGCAGAAATGATCACACGCTTGCCACGCACGGTTGTACGGCGCCCTTGCTCCGCTGCATGGGCATCCAGCTTGCGGAAGTTTTCGGCAAGTATCTTGATTTCACTGGGGTGCAATTCGAACAGGCGCAAGCGATCCTGCTCACGCAGGATAGTGTTGGCGCAATACGGTGAACCAGGGTAGTAACGCATCTTGCCACTCGGGTTCAGGTCCCTGATCAGCTTCATGTAGGAAGCCATTGCCTCGGGCAGATCTTTCCTGTCCCACAAGGGGGCAATACCGGTCTCGTACTCTGCATTCTTGCTGGCATAACCACTGTCCAAAGAATACAGGCCAGCCCCGGCATGTGTGTCTATGTAGGAATAGGCCGTGTCTTTTTGCCCCATGTATTCCAGCAACTGGACCAGGACAAAATGTTTAAGTACATCGGCATGATTGCCCGCATGAAAGCCGTGACGATAGCTGAGCATAATGAAAAACCTTCAAAAAATAAGAAACAACGACTTGCATGGCAAGCCGTTTGAAAATGACAACAAGGTGAAGCTTCAGGAACCGTGCTGATGCTGCTGACAGGCTCAGACTACACGCTTGCCGAGAATGATTAAATCGCGCTCTATGCCATCCAGTGTGGCGACGCGTGGCATATTGGCCCAGGTTTCAAAGTCAAATGCAGCGAATAATTTCAGGCTGGGCAGATTGTGACCAAAAATAAAACCAAGCAGGGTATGCACATGAATGGAAGGCGCAAAGGCAATAGCCTGGCTTAAAAAATACCGTCCCAGCCCTTTTCCCCGGGCGGCTTCATGCAGGTATATCGACAATTCGGCCGTACCTGAATAAGCAGGCCTGCCGTAAAAATTGGAAAACGACAGCCAGCCTATGACCTGACCACCCTGCTCGCAGACCCAGAGCGGACGTGTTTCAGGGCGATGTTCATGAAACCAGGCGTGCCGGGATTCAACACTGACAGGTTCGGTATCGGCAGTCACCTCACGCGAAGCTACTGTGGAATTATAAATGGCGACGATTTGCGGCAAGTCATCAAAACTTGCCAAACGGTGTGTAAATGCTTGCGACATCTGCTCAGACTCAAAGTGTATGGGTAGCTCTGGACGAACGTACCGCAGCGCCAAGTAACTCTTCCACACGCAGGCGTATGCGGGTGCCACTCTCGTCATCCGGGAAGTGCACGCCTATTCCCTGCGACTTGTTGTTACCAGCCCCGGCTGGCGTAATCCATGCCACCTTGCCGGCAATAGGATATTTGTTCGGATCATCGAGCAAAGTCAAAATCAGATAAATCTCTTCGCCCAGACGATAGGTTTTATTGGTGGGAACAAAAATCCCGCCATTTTTCAAAAACGGCATGTAAGCAGCAAACAAGGCTGCTTTTTCCTTGATGGCCAAAGACAGCACCGAAGGACGATTGGGTGAAGGTATATTGAGCGGAACACTGGGATCTGCTGGTAAATCTGACATTTTTCTGGCTTTCGCAATGCTTTAATCAAATAGTGCAGAGTATTCCAGCAACATATCCTCCAAAAACAATTTGGCGGATAAAGGGTGGCTGGCAATGGCCTGTCTTTCATTGCAATTCTTGATGAATTTCTGCAAAACAGCTTCATTCACTTGCAACGACAAGGCTCTCAACTCCTTTTCATAGCGAGGATGATACCGGATTCTGCCACTTTGTTTATAGGAAAATATATCGTAAAGCCAGCGCTGTAGCCATCCAACGACGACTGGCATGTCCATTTTCTGCATTTTATCGGCAGTCCTGAGGCTAAGCTCTGTGCCTGGTTTGCTCAGATACCCCAAAAACTCATCTAGGTCCGCACGCAAATCCGACTGTGCCATCTCGAAAGCCGCCAGCGGTGCCCCGCCCTGCTGCGCCAGCCATACATCAGCATCGCGCGCGCCTTGCTGCTGCAGCCACTTCAGCGCAATGGCCGGATCGGGCAAACCAAGCGGAAACTTGTGGCAACGTGACAAGATGGTCGGCAACAAACGGTCTATGCTGTTTGACACCAGGATAAACACGGTATTCGGATTTGGCTCTTCCAGCGATTTCAGCAAGGCATTCGCAGCCGGCACATTCAGCGCTTCCGCCGGATACAGGACGATGACCCGCCTGCCGCTGCGGTGCGTAGATATATTCATGAAATCCGACAGGGCACGAATCTGATTGATAACAATCTCTTTCGATGGTGCCTTGCTGGCTTTGGTGGTTTTGCTGACCGGTTCTGCATCTGCCTCACCGGACTGTGCTTCATCTTCGTCCAGCAATTCTGGACGTACGCGACGGTAATCAGGATGGCTGTATTGGGCAAACCAGCCGCAGGAACCGCATTGCTGGCAGGCATGGCCACCCTCACCCGGGCTTTCACACAGCAGGGATTGCGCCAGGTGTTCGGCAAACACCGTCTTGCCTATACCTTGCGGGCCATGCAACAGAAAAGCATGTGGCAAACGTTGCCCCAGTGCCTGCAATTGCTGCCAGGCGTCTTGCTGCCAGCTGTAAAGTGGATGGGTCATGCTGCCGACTGAGCGCTATCCAGCAGCTCATCCATCAATTTATCCAGTTGCAGGCGTATGTCGGCGATGCTTTGAGTCGAATCGATGATCCTGAAACGCTGCGGAAATTCTGCTGCACGACGCAGATATTCCTGCCTGGTGGCCGCAAAGAAATCGGCCTTTTCCTGTTCAAATTTATCCAGGTCGCGGGTCGCATCAAGGCGTGCCCTGGCCACTTCCAGTGGTACATCAAACAACAGGGTCAGGTCTGGTTGCAGATCGGGGTGCACCCATTGTTCCAGCGCATTCAGTTTATCCAGCGGCAATTTCCTGCCGCCACCCTGGTACGCAAAAGTGGCGTCGGTAAAGCGGTCAGAAATCACCCAGTCGCCCCGTTCCAGCGCAGGCTGTATTAGTTGCGCCAGATGTTCACGCCTTACGGCGAACATCAACAGGGCTTCTGTTTCCAGGTGCATCTTGTGTTGCAGCAGTAGCGCGCGCAAGGTTTCGCCCAGGGGTGTACCCCCAGGTTCACGACTACAAATGACTTTTATGCCACGTTTCTGGAGTTTTTCCTGTAGATACTCGGCGACATAAGCGATATGCGTCGATTTGCCGGCACCGTCTATGCCTTCAAAGGTAAGGAATTTTCCTGTTTGGTTCTTGCTCTGCATATTTTTTGAAGATGGGGTCGTTATTACTATTTCTGGTGCTGGTATTTCAGCGCTGGCTTTTCAACGCTGATATTTCAACGCTGATACTTATTAACGGCACGATTATGGTCATCCAGATTATGTGAAAACTGGCTGGTACCATTGCCACGCGCCACAAAGTATAAGGCATCACTTTTGGCCGGGCTAAATGCGGCTGCCAGCGACTCCATACCCGGCAAGGCAATCGGTGTCGGTGGCAAACCGGCACGGGTATAAGTGTTATAGGGCGTATCCGTCAACAAGTCACGTTTGTATATTTTGCCCTGATACCGCTCGCCCATGCCATAAATGACGGTAGGATCAGTCTGCAACAGCATGCCGATCCGCAAGCGGTTGATAAACACTGCCGCGATCATATTACGTTCCGACTTTTGGCCCGTCTCTTTTTCGATGATGGAGGCCATGGTCAGCGCTTCGTAACGGTTTTTATACGGCAGATCAGACTCACGCTTTTTCCATGCATCATCGAGTTTTTTCAATAATTGCGTGTGGGCCTGCTGATACAGTTGTACATCCGAGCTGCCTTTGGCAAACCGGTAGGTGTCCGGAAAGAACAATCCCTCTGCCTGACTGAATTCAGGACTGATCTTGCGCATCAGGTCGGCTTCGCTCAAGCCCAGGGTTTCATGCTTGATAGCAGGATGGGCATCGACCAGCTTGCGCATTTGCTGGAAGGTCCAGCCTTCGATGATGGCCAGGCTGGCCATGGAAAAGTCACCATTGACGATTTTATTCAGCAAATCCTGCGGTGTCTTGCCCGCTTCAATTTCGTAAGACCCGGCCTTTACCTGGTTGGCCTTGCCCAAAACCCGGGCCAGCGCTTCCAGCAACATGGGGTTGACCGGCACACCGGCATCCTGGATCTGGCGGACCGAAGCACGCACACTGCTACCTGGCTTGATCGCAAATTCTATGGTCGGCCTGTCCTCAAACAGCGGTTGCTGCACCCAGGAATAGAATCCATAACCGGCAGCGCATGCCAGCAGTATCAGCAAGACAAAAAGTTTTTTTATGAATCCCATGCAGGCAGCTTATTTAAAAATTGAGTGTGTTCTGACGCAATTTTGCGGACGCTACTATAATTCGCCTGAACAGGTGCAGGCGGTATTGTAAGGCCAGTACGAACAATAAGCGAATCAGCAAAGAAGAGTGAGTATATTAATATGATCTGGGAAGAATTTTTGTCCGGCCAGGGCGCTGTCATTGAAAACGGTGATACCCGGGGATTTGCGCCTCACTGGCAATCCAGTGCCTTGCAAACCGGCTTTGTCGCCCCTTTGACAGACCTTGGCCTGATCCTGGTCACCGGCGAGGATGCCGGCAGCTTTTTGCACAATCAATTAAGCAACGATGTAGAACATCTGAATGCCACGGATGTGCGTCGCGCAGCCTATTGCACGCCTAAAGGGCGCATGCTGGCCAGTTTTCTGTACTGGAAAAACGAGCAAGGCATAGTCTTGCAGCTATCCCGCCCTCTGCAAGCCGCAGTGCAAAAACGTCTGCAAATGTTTGTATTAAGAGCAAAAGCCAAACTGCTGGATAGTAATTCTGAACAAGTAGTACTGGGCCTGGGTGGTGCAGCCGCTGCTGGCGTGCTGCAAAACTGGTTCCCGCAATTGCCCACCACGGCAAATACGCAAGTCACTAATGCATCAGGCAGTTTGTTGCGCTTGCCGGATGCAGAACAACACGCGCGTTTTCAATGGATTACCTCGCCTGAACTGGCACAGCAAGCCTGGCCTGCACTCAGCAGCCAGTTACAGGTCGTGAACACGGCAGCCTGGCGTCTGACGGATATACAGGCCGGTATCGCGATCATCCTTCCGGCTACGCAAGAACAATTTGTTCCGCAAATGGTCAACTTTGAACTGATAGGCGGCGTTAACTTCAAGAAGGGATGTTATCCCGGACAGGAAATTGTTGCGCGTAGCCAGTATCTGGGGAAGTTAAAGCGCCGTATGGGCCTGGCCAGAATAGCCGCCGGGCAGGTATTGCCGGGCACGGAAATTTTCCATAGCGATGATGCAAGCCAGCCTTGTGGCATGGTAGTCAACGCCGAAGAAGAACAGACTGACAGCAGCCTGGCATTGATAGAAATGAAATTAAGTGATCAACAAGAAGGCAAACTGCATCTGGGTTCAGCTACTGGCACAGAGCTTGCGTTACTGCCCTTGCCTTACGAAATTTTGGACATTACGCAATAACTGACAACACTGACTGCATCCATGAAGCATGCAAGACCAGAAACGATAAAGACCGCCGATATGGATTGTTATATCTACTTTAAAACCATGAGCAGCCAGGAGACTGAAGTGATCCTTCAGGAACAACTGCTCCAGGACCATATGCGACAACAGTCTGGCAATGCCCATGGTTTGCAAAGAAGGCCATCTGCGCAAGATGGCCTGCACACCTGGATGGAAGTGCATCGTCAGGTCAGCCCGGACTTTGAACAGCAACTGGCACAAGCGTATGCCCAAACCCGTTTATCCGAATTGCTGCAGGGTGAACGACATATGGAATATTTTATGGATGTGAGCTTATGTGCCTGATTGTTTTTGCCTGGAAACTGATACCCTGCACACCGCTGATTTTTGCGGGTAATCGTGATGAATTCTATGAGCGCCCCGCTGCTGCTGCAAGCTGGTGGGAAGATAATCCGCATATCTTTGCAGGCCGTGACTTGCAGTCTGGCGGCACCTGGATGGGCATCACCAGTCAAAATGGTGCTGACAGCCTGACCACCAAATTTGCCGCCATCACCAATATCCGCGCCCCTGCCGAACGCCGTGAAGACGCACCATCGCGTGGTGAACTGGTCGCCAATTACCTCAACAGTGCGCTCAGCGCACAAGACTATATTGCCAGCATCCGTGATCAGGTGGCTGACTATAACGGCTTCAATCTGCTGCTGGGTGATCAGGAAGACCTGATCTGGTTTTCAAACCGACATCAGGATGACGAGCGCAACGGCCAGCCACTGCCGCCTGGCATTTACGGTATTTCCAATGCGTCGCTGGATACCCCGTGGCCAAAAGTTGTCAGAACCAAGGCAGAATTTGCCAGCATGATTTGTCAGCGTGCGCCGGTGGATGCCTATTTTGAAGTATTGGCCAATACCACACCGGCACCCGATTGCCGCCTGCCGGATACCGGCATCTCGTTCGAGATGGAAAGATTATTGTCATCACCCTGCATCGTGTCGCCAGACTATGGCACCAGGGTCACAACGGTGCTGAAGGTCCACAAGGACTATCCGGCAGAATTTCACGAAAAACTGTTGCGCTGATCGCAGACCGACCGCTGAAGCCACCGGCACATGCCTCAGACTTTTCGCAATGGAGCCCGCCATAGCAGAACGGCGGCAATCAATTTTAATATGCAGGGCAATACTGCATAAGCGATAGTCAATGCCTGTAAACCTCCTGGCGTGCTGACACCGGGCACGTACCCCAAAAATTCCAGCAAGGGCAAGGACAGGCCGGCAGCAAGAGCAAGATTCATTTTTGTTGCCCAGTTCCAGACGCCAAAATAACTCGCCTCGTTTTTTTCGCTATGCCCAGCAGCGTGAATCACACCCGCAAGAATGGCAGGCGGCAAAGCCAGGTCAGCGCCCAGGCTCATTCCCGAAAAAATGCAGATAATTGAAAATGCCAGGCTGTCACCCGCCCCCAAACCGACCACGCACATGAAACTGGCGATGGACAAGAGCATGGCCATCAGCCACGCCCTCACCTCTCCCTGTTTTTTTGCCAGATAGGTCCACAACGGCATGGACAGGGCAGCTGCCACAAAATACAGCAAAAGCAGGATGCCGGACAAATGTGCGATCTGCAATCTGTCCCTGGCAAAAAATAAAAACAGGGTTGCCGGTATGGCAGCGGCAATACCATTCATCACAAACACCGAAAATAAAGCGCGAAAACAGCGGTCAGCAAATAATTCTTTCAACTTCAAAGAATGATGTTTTGCTGCCTGGTTTCTGATAATGGCCGGTGTCTTTTTCGTCAACAGCCACCCCGTTGCCAGCAAGGTCAGTGTCAACGCCGCTGCCAATGCACTGGCATTACCAAATTGGGTGATCAGCGCAGTGACGATGACACCACACAAGCCGAAAGCTTCACGAAAAGCAGTCAGCCTGACCCTTTGCCCTGGTTCCTGGGTTAACGCAGCGCCCCAACTCTGATGCGCAATGCTGGCGATACTGAAGCCGGAATAAACGATGATCAGCGTTATAAAAAACCAGCCAAAGGCCAGGTGTTGAATAGACAAAGGTGGATGAAACAGGCCAATAAATCCCAATATCAGCAAAGGCAGTGCCACCACAATATAGGGGGCAAAACCACGCCCGTGCGGACGACGGTCTATCAACTTGCCGATATAAGGGTCAATGAAAGCATCCATTACCCGGGTCAGCAATAAGGCTGTCCCTATCATGGTCAGGGACATGCCAAAACGATCGGCATAAAATTGCGGGACATAAACATAAATAGGCAACGCCACCATCGCCAGCGGAAAACCAAACAGGGCATAGGCAAGCAAATGGGACAGCGAAAGATTTTTCATGTCATCCAGTCTGAAATGGAAAACGGCGCAACCATTATTTCATGGTCACGCCGCTTTCACAGCTTTAGCAGCTATGGAAAATCATAGCAGATCATAAGAGACAGTCACGCAATGTCTGACCCGCCAACAGGTATCAGCTCAACTCTTCAAGTCGTAATTTGGTGACTGCACCAAACACAGCATCAAGTTTTTCGATTTTTTCTATCGCCGCGACGATATTTTTCTCTTTGGTCTGATGCGTCAGGATGATGATGTCGGTCTGTGTTTCGCCCTCTGCCGGTTCTTTTTGCAGCATGGCATCGATAGAAATCGTCAAATCAGCCAGGATGCGGGTGACATCGGCCAGTACACCAGGCTTGTCAGCAACATGCATGCGCAGGTAATAGCTGGTGACGATTTCTGACATCGGCAACACCGGCAAATCACTGAGGGAATGTGGCTGGAATGCCAGGTAAGGAACCCGGTGTTCCGGGTCGGCTGTCGCCAGACGCGTGATATCCACCAGATCGGCAATCACGGCCGATGCCGTTGGTTCGGAACCTGCACCTTTGCCATAATACAGGGTGGCACCTACGGCATCACCCTGCACCAGTACTGCGTTCATCGCGCCTTCTACATTGGCGATCAATCGTTTTTCCGGGATCAGCGTAGGGTGTACACGCAGCTCGATACCTGCATCAGTGCGCTTGCTGATACCCAGCAATTTGATGCGATAACCAAGTTCTTCTGCATAACGGATGTCGCTGGCCTGCAACTTGGTGATGCCTTCGACATGGGCTTTGTCAAACTGCATGGGGATACCATACGCAATCGAGGCCATGATGGTAGCCTTGTGTGCAGCATCCACGCCTTCGATATCAAAGGTAGGATCGGCTTCGGCATAACCCAGTTCTTGCGCCTGTTTCAGTACGGTTGCAAAGTCCAGGCCCTTGTCACGCATTTCCGACAGGATAAAATTGGTGGTGCCGTTGATGATGCCAGCGATCCACTGTATGCGGTTGGCGGTCAAACCTTCACGCAAAGCCTTGATGATGGGGATGCCGCCAGCAACCGCTGCTTCAAACGCCACCATGACTGACTTTTCTTGCGCTGCTTTAAAAATTTCATTGCCGTGGGTAGCCAGCAAAGCCTTGTTGGCAGTAACCACGTGCTTGCCGTTGGCGATGGCTTTCAATACCAGGTCTTTGGCAATGCCATAGCCACCGATCAGTTCGATGACGATATCAATATCCGGATTGGTGACAACCAGATTGGCATCGCTTACCACTTCGCATTCACCGTTGGTCAATTCGCGCGCCCGCTCAACATTCAGGTCTGCCACCATGGCAATCTCAATCGAGCGACCTGCGCGACGCGTAATCTCTAACTGATTACGCTTCAAGACGTTAAAAGTGCCGGAGCCGACGGTGCCTATGCCTAACAGGCCTACTTTGATGGGTTTCATATGATTTCTAAACAATAAATGGATGTTAATCAGGACTTGGGCAAAACCTTGACCACTGTTTTGCGCCTATCCCATTAATTGGTGCCGTGACGTCGTCGATATCCCTCAAGGAAATGCGCAATACGTCCGAAGGCTTCAGTCAGATCATCCGTGTTGGGTAAGAACACGACACGGAAATGGTCGGGATTGATCCAGTTGAATCCCGTTCCCTGTACCAGTAACACGCGCTGCTCGGTCAGCAGTTCATGGATAAATTCCTGGTCATCCTTGATCGGGTACATCAAGGGATCCAGTTTTGGAAACATATATAGTGCAGCCTTGGGTTTGACACAGCTTACACCAGGAATACTTGTTAACAGCTTGTGCGCCAGGTCACGCTGTTTCAACAGCCGTCCGCCAGGACCTACCAGGTCATTGATACTCTGGTAGCCGCCAAGGGCGGTCTGAATGGCAAACTGACCAGGAGCATTGGCACACAAACGCATCGACGCCAGCATATTCAGGCCTTCGATATAATCTTTAGCGTGGCGTTTTTCGCCGGACACCACCATCCAGCCAGCGCGGTAACCGCAAGAACGGTAATTTTTCGACAAACCGTTCAGGGTCAGAAACAGCACATCATCCGCCAGCGAAGCGATCGAGGTATGTTCTTCGCCGTCATACAGGGTCTTGTCGTAAATTTCATCGGCAAAGACGATCAGTTGATGCTGGCGTGCCACTTCCACTATCTGCTGCAAAATCTCTACCGGGTACAGTGCACCGGTAGGATTGTTCGGGTTGATGACCACGATAGCGCGGGTGTTTGGCGTAATCTTGCTTTTGATGTCATCAATGTCGGGCATCCAGTCTGCCGATTCATCGCAGACATAATGCACGGGCTTGCCGCCAGACAGGCTGACTGCCGCCGTCCACAAAGGATAATCCGGTGCAGGCACCAACACCTCATCGCCGCTGTTGAGCAAGGCATTCATGCCCATGACGATGAGTTCAGAAGCACCATTGCCGATGTAAATATCTTCGATGGTCACACCACGGATATGTTTTTCCTGGGTGTAATGCATGATGGCTTTACGCGGAGCAAACATGCCTTTGGAATCAGTATACCCGGCGGCATTTTGCATATTGCGTATCATATCCTGCACGATTTCGTCAGGCGGATCAAAGTTGAAAACGGCCAGATTGCCGATGTTCAGCTTGATGATCTTGTGTCCCTCGTCCTCCATCTGTTTGGCTTTTTCCATGACGGGGCCACGGATGTCATAACAAACGTCTGCTAATTTTTGTGATTTTTGTATGGGTCGCACCGCTGCAATCCTTGATAATATTCACAGGACATCCAGCAAGTTGCTCTGGCGTCACGCTCAAATCGCGTTTTTGGCCGGAAACCACTTGCATTGTCCTGATTAAGACGCAATACAGAAAATGCTGCACTGCCGAACGTTCCATTCTGCACAAAGCGCCGGTTTTTATCAATGATAACTTCATCATCGTTATGAAATTAATATTGCATTAATACAGAATCTGTTACGTTGTTACGTTACTACAGCACAGTGTCTTTAATAGGACTTACGCAAAATTGTCCCAGCAAGGCGCTGCGACGAAGACAGTACTTTAGTACGACTAGGAGCTGCAACGCAGCTGGGGCAGTTTTGCGTAAGTCCTATTTAAAATAAAATCAGAGACAAAAGTGTAACGTGCTCGCCTGCCTTTACCGTATTGCTTGAATAAAAAGATCATACCCATGAAAAAAATACTTGCTTCCCTGATGATATCAGTCAACCTGTTACTGACGTGCCCTGGCATGGCGACGGCACAAAATGTGCTCGAGGCCATCGCGGTGGACAGTGGCGGCAAGCTGTGCGCCAGCCTGCTGGTGCTGGAAACCGGGCAAAGCCTGTGGCTCTTCCCGGATGCACCGGCGCCCATGCAAAGTGTGTATAAATTTCCCATCGTTATGGCCACACTGGCAGCGGTTGATCAGCACAAGCTCAAACTTGACCAGAAAGTGACCATCACGCCAGAAGATCTGGTTGGCGAACGCCAGCACAGCCCCATTCGTGACGAACATCCTCAGGGAAACATCGACATGCACCTGAGAAAACTCCTGCGCCACGCCATTGTTGACAGCGATGGCACCGCCAGCGATGTCTTGCTGCGCGTCTTGGGCGGGCCGGCGATAGTCATGCAATATCTGGAGCAACTGGGCATACAGGACATCAAGGTAGTCGATACAGAAAAAGAAATGGGCAAGAACTGGACTATGCAGTACCGCAATTCAGCCACACCCAAGGCCATGATCAAACTCTTGCAAGTTTTCCAGCAAGGCAAGGGCCTGAGCCCCAAAAGCCGCGATTTACTGATGAAATGGATGCAGGAAACTGATAACGGCCCGGCCCGCATCAAGGGTTTATTGCCAGCAGAAACCATCGTTGCCCACAAGACCGGCACATCCGGCACCCGGAATGGATTTACTGCAGCCCACAACGATGTAGGCATCGTTACCTTGCCCAATGGCAATCATATGGCAGTGGCAGTTTTTTTAACAGACAGTACGGCCCCCCATACATCCAGAGATTTGACCATAGCCAAAATCACCCGTGTTGGCTGGGACGCATGGAGTGGCAAGTGAGTCTGCCAGGTAAGCATGAAAAGCAAGTATAGAAAGCAAGTATAGAAAGTAAGTGCAGAAAGTAAGTGCAGAACCATAGCCAACACAGCCCATCACATGAAGCCGCGTAAAAAACGTTACAATGCGCCACTTATTCCAGCCCTAAACTATAGAGCCATATAGATGAAGTTGCATTCCACCGCCACTCAGCAATACCAGACCATCACTGCTTATGACAAACACAGTGTGGAAATCAATGCGATCAGCTACAACTACAGCCTGATTGTGCTGCCCGAAAGCAAGCCGCAGGCATGGTCAGCGCAGAGCTTTGACCAGCTCAATGCAGCCGATTTCGCCCAAATCGAAGCGACCGAACCAGATGTAGTCATACTCGGCACCGGCAACCGCCAGCGCTTTATTCACCCTAAACTGACAGCTGCACTGGCCGCCAGACGCATAGGCGTGGAATGCATGGACAATCAGGCTGCCTGCCGGACCTACAACATCCTCATGGCCGAAGGCCGTAAAGTCGCCCTGGCCCTGATTATGGAACCCGCATGAAACGATCCCCTTATGATTCACCGCGCACCCTGTGGGCCGTTGCCCTGGCCTTTCTGGCTATCTGGCTGTATATGCTGGGATCACGCACCCTTGTACCGACAGATGAAGGCCGTTATGCCGAAATGGCACGTGAAATGCTGGCCACGGGTGACTGGATTACCCTGCGTCTGAATGGCATCAAGTATTTTGAAAAGCCGCCGCTGCAAAACTGGATGAATGCCCTCACCTTCGCCCTGTTTGGCCTGGGTGACTGGCAGGCGCGCCTGTGGACGGGTGCATGCGGCCTGCTGGGTGTGGCCGCAGTGGCCTATACCGGCAGCAAGGTTTTCAGCCGTCGCATAGGCATTAGCGCCGCGCTGGTACTGGGTTCCAGTTTTTACTGGGCAGGCATGGGTCATGTCAATTCCCTTGACATGGGCCTGTCCGGCATGATGACCTTAAGCCTGTGCGGTTTATTGGTCGCGCAGCATGCCAGCAAAGGCAGCACGACGGAAAGAAATGCCATGCTGGTATGCTGGCTGGGCATGGCGCTGGCCACCATGTCCAAAGGTCTGATCGGTTTTGTCTTGCCTGGTGCCGTACTGGTTCTGTACACGATATGGACACGCGATCTGGGCTTATGGACGCGTCTGCATATGGGCAAGGGCCTGATTCTGTTCTTTGCTGTCACGGCACCGTGGTTTATCTTGATTGCCATAAGAAATCCGGAGCATCCGCATTTCTTTTTCATTCACGAACATTTTGACCGTTTTACCAGCAATGTCCACAAGCGTGGCGGGGCATGGCATTACTTTATCCCCTTACTGATTCTGGGCATCATTCCCTGGATAGGCATGCTGCTACAAGGTTTGAAAACTGGCCTGGGTGAAGCTGCCGGGCAATTCCAGCCACGCAAGATGCTGTTGATCTGGTCCGCATTCCTGTTTTTCTTTTTCAGCATATCCGGCTCCAAATTGCCTGGTTACATATTGCCTATTTTCCCTGCACTGGCACTGTTGATCGCGGTTCATATCGAGGCTGCAGGCAATAAATCGGTGAAAATCAGCGCCGCGCTTTTGATACTCATCGGCATCGCAGGCCTGGGCGCTCTTGCTTACTTCCTGGGTAATCTCGATCCTGTGAAGCAAGCCTATGACATCCCGCTGTATCACGCTTTCGCACCATGGCTGGTAGCAACTTGCCTGATCGCCATTGCTGGTGGCATAGGGGCTTGGTTCCTGTTACGCAGGGGTGAGACAGGAAAAGACTGGGCCATCATCACCATTGCAAGCGCGGGTTACCTGCTTGGTCAGGTCGCCTTCCAGGGGCATGACCCATGGGGCAAATACATTGCCGGCACGGCGCATTTGTCAGCCATGCGTGCAGAACTGAAAGATCCTGCCACTCCCTTGTATGCAGTGGGTCGCTATGAACAGGCCTTGCCGTTTTATCTGGAACGCACCACGATACTGGTTGAATTTCCGGATGAAATGCAATTTGGACTGGAACATGAGCCACAGCTATGGATACCCAAGCGTGAGGATTTCATCAAGAAATGGCAATCGCATCAGGATAAAGGCCAGCCGGCAGTAGCCATATTGCGCACCGACATTTATGAAGACTTGAAGAACACCGGTTTCCCCATGCGGGTGATAGGCCAGGACCCAAGGCGCGTTATCGTCGCCAACCTGGTCACACCCAAATAGATACTATGCCAATATACACAGCATAGACGCACAACATTCCAAAAGAATAATATATTTACGCATAGTATAGAAAGGATCACCATGAGTGACACGCCCACATTTCTGCCTTTTACCAAACCCAGCATTGATGAAGAAACCATCGCTGCGGTCGCAGAGGTATTGCGTTCTGGCTGGCTGACCAGCGGCCCCAAGGTCAAGGCACTGGAAGAGCAGTTGTCTGAGTATTTTGGTGGCCGTCCTGTGCGTACCTTTAATTCTGGCACCTGTACCATGGAAATCGCCCTGCGTATCGCTGGCATAGGCGCTGGTGATGAAGTCATCACCACCCCCAATTCCTGGGTGGCGACTGCCAATGTCATCATAGAAACCGGGGCCACTCCTGTGTTTGCCGATATTGATGCGAAAACGCATAATATCGATCTGGACAAACTTGAAGCGGCCATTACACCACGCACCAGGGCCATCATCCCGGTTCACATGTGCGGCCTGCCCTGCGACATGGACAAGCTGTATGCCATTGCCGACAAATACAAATTGCGTGTAATCGAAGATGCCGCACAAGCCATAGGTTCAAGCTGGAAAGGCAAGCGCATCGGCTCATTTGGTGACTTTGCCTCGTTCAGTTTCCAGGTCAACAAAAACATCATGACTGGCGAAGGTGGTTGCCTGGTACTGAATAATGCGGAAGAAGCGCGCCAGGCTGAAAAATATCGCCTGCAAGGTGTGACGCGCAGTGGTCTGGACGGTATCGATGTGGACGTGCTGGGTGGTAAATACAATATGACCGATATCGCCGCCGCCATAGGCCTGGGGCAAATGAAGCATCTGGCAGAATTCAATGCCAGGCGTGCAGCGCTGGCAAAACATTACTTCACCAGCTTTGGTAACGACTTCGAGCAAGCCACAGGCGCGGAACTGCCCATTGCCGATTTTGAAAACAGCAACTGGCATATGTTCCACGTAGTCTTGCCGGAAAGCGTGAATCGCGCTCATTTCATGCAGCAAATGCTGGACAAGCAAATCGGCCTGGGTTATCACTATCGTGCCATCCACCTGTTCAGCATGTACCGTCAGCGCGGCTTTACCGATGGCATGTTCCCGATTGCTGAACGTGTAGGAAAACAGATTGTTACTTTGCCATTATTCCCGGCAATGAATACGGAAGATGTCGAAAGGGTCGTGTCTGCGGTAAAATCCTGCCTTCTTTGAAATCGGTCAAAACAATACCAATGAAACCCGAACTCTCTGTTGTCATTCCCGTCTACAACGAAGAAGCTGGCCTGGCCAAGCTGTTTGCCAGGTTGTATCCAGCGCTGGACAATCTTGCCGCACGCGGCATCACCTATGAGGTGGTATTCATCAATGATGGCAGCCGTGATAACACGCCTGCCCTGCTGGCAGACCAGTATCGCCTGCGCCCGGATGTGACGCGCGTGGTGCTGTTCAACGGCAATTATGGCCAGCACATGGCGATTTTGGCCGGCTTTGAAGCAACCCGTGGCGAGATCGTAGTGACGCTGGATGCCGATCTGCAAAACCCACCGGAAGAAATTGGCGCACTGGTCGATAAAATGCGCGAAGGCTATGACTATGTCGGCTCCATACGGCGCAAGCGCCAGGATTCTGCCTGGCGCACCTATGCGTCGAAAGCCATGAACCGCTTCCGCGAAAAGATCACCCGCATCAAAATTACCGATCAGGGCAATATGCTGCGCGCCTATGGCCGTAATGTCATCAACCTGATCAACCAGTGCAGCGAAGTGAATACCTTCGTGCCTGCGCTGGCCTACACCTTCGCCCGCAAGCCTACCGAAATCACGGTCGAGCATGAAGAGCGTTCTGCCGGCGAATCAAAGTATTCGATTTACAGTCTTATACGTCTGAACTTTGATCTGATGACCGGTTTTTCCATCATGCCGCTGCAATGGTTTTCCATGCTGGGCATGGTCTTGTCTGTCCTGTCGGGCGGCCTGGTGTTGCTCTTGCTGATACGCCGCTTTGTACTTGGTGCAGAAGCGGAAGGTTTGTTCACACTGTTTGCGATCGCCTTTTTCATGATGGGTGTGATTTTGTTTGGCATAGGCTTGCTGGGTGAATACGTCGGTCGCATCTATCAGCAGGTGCGTGGCCGTCCGCGCTATGTGGTGCAGACCATACTGGAACAATCCAGTGCCGATTTGCCTGACGCGAACTGAGGCAGATAGCATGAATGCATCCCATTCCCCTGCCAGCGCAGTGGTGTTCGCCTATCACAGTGTTGGCGTGCGCTGCATCAAGACCTTGCTGGCACGCGGCATACAGATCAAACTGGTGGTCAGCCACCAGGACAACCCGGCAGAGACCATCTGGTTTGAGTCGGTCGCTGATTTATGTCGCGAGCAAGGCATACCCTGCATTACCCCGGATGATCCCAAAGCACCTGAATTGAAGGCGCAAGTGGCTGAAATAGCCCCGGATTTCATCTTCAGCTTTTATTACCGCCACATGCTGCCGCTGGATGTATTGGCGCTGGCCAAGCGTGGCGCCTACAATCTGCATGGCTCCCTGCTACCCAAATACCGTGGCCGTGTGCCAGTCAACTGGGCAGTATTGCACGGCGAAACCGAAACCGGTGCCACACTGCATGAAATGGCGCTGAAACCGGATGCGGGTGCCATTATTGCCCAGACTGCTGTCCCGATTTTGCCTGACGACACGGCGTATGAAGTATTTGGCAAGCTGACTGTGGCTGCTGAGCAATGTTTGTGGAGTGCCTTGCCCAGTCTGGTAGCGGGCGATTTCAAGACCTTGCCGAATGATTTGTCGGCAGGTAGCTATTTTGGTGGCCGCAAGCCAGAAGATGGCCGCATCAACTGGCAGCAAACCGCCCAGCAAGTCTACAATCTGCATCGTGCAGTGGCACCGCCCTACCCTGGTGCATTTACCGAACAGGCAGGCCAGCGGTTTGTGATAGGAAAGGCACGATTATTCCATGGCGATGCGGCAAATTTGCCGACAGGCTTACATGTGGTGGATAATGTCGTCCTTGGCGTGTGCGGCGATGGTCGTGCATTGCACATTATTGAATTGTTAATGAATGACAAAGTCATTGCCGCACAAGAACTGGCAGCCCATTTGTCATCGGCTGCATAAGTGCAGTAATTGCCAATTCTGAACTGACAAGCAACATTTACTTAAGAAGAACTCACTATGAAAAAAGTCCTGATACTCGGCGTGAACGGTTTTATCGGTCACCATCTGTCCAAGCGCATCCTGGAAACCACAGATTGGGAAGTGTATGGCATGGACATGCAAACCGAGCGTTTGGGCGACATGATCAATCATCCACGCATGCATTTCTTTGAAGGTGACATCACCATCAATAAAGAATGGGTGGAATACCATGTCAAGAAATGTGACGTCATCCTGCCACTGGTAGCGATCGCCACGCCATCCACTTATGTAAAACAGCCGCTGCGCGTGTTTGAGCTCGACTTTGAAGCCAACCTGCCCATCGTGCGTTCCGCTGCCAAGTATGGCAAGCATCTGGTGTTCCCATCCACGTCTGAAGTCTATGGCATGTGCCATGACGAAGAATTTGATCCGGAAGAATCCGAACTGATCTGCGGCCCTATCAACAAACCACGCTGGATTTATTCCTGCGCCAAACAGTTGATGGACCGCGTGATCTGGGGTTATGGCATGGAAGGCCTGAACTTCACTCTGTTCCGCCCTTTTAACTGGATCGGTGCCGGTCTTGACAATATCCATACACCAAAAGAAGGCAGCTCACGCGTAGTGACGCAATTCTTTGGTCATATCGTCCGTGGTGAAAACATTTCCCTGGTAGATGGCGGCGCGCAAAAACGTGCTTTCACTTATATCGACGACGGCATCGATGCACTGATGCGTATCATCGACAATAAAGATGGCGTAGCCACCGGCAAGATCTACAACATCGGCAACCCGACCAATAATTTCTCGATCCGTGAACTGGCGCACATGATGCTGGATCTGGCGGCTGAATATCCTGAATACGCAGAAACGGCGAAAAAAGTCTCCCTGACTGAAACCACTTCGGCTGCCTACTATGGCAAAGGTTATCAGGACGTACAAAACCGTGTACCTAAAATCACCAATACCTGCGAAGAACTGGGCTGGAAACCAGTGACGACCATGCCAGACACCATGCGCAATATTTTCGATGCCTATCGCAGCCAGGTAGCCGAAGCACGCGCCCTGATGGACTAAGCCGGTACTACATGCCTACCATAGTTCTCAAGATCGACGTCGATACCTTTCGCGGCACCCGGGAAGGCGTACCCAATCTGGTACGCCTGCTGAAAAAACACCAGGCTGGTGCGACTTTCCTGTTTTCTCTCGGAAAGGATCATACCGGCTGGGCCTTGCGCCGTGCTTTTCGCCCCGGTTTTTTTCAAAAGGTCTCCCGCACATCGGTACTTGAGCACTATGGCCTGAAAACCCTGATGTACGGCGTGTTACTGCCCGCACCAGATATAGGTAGTTGCACGAAAGAGATGCAGGCCGTACGCGATGCTGGCTTCGAGTGTGGCATACACACCTGGGATCACGTGGTCTGGCAAGACAATGTCCGCCAGCGCGGGCTGGAATGGACGCGCGACCATATGCAGCAGGCACATCAGCGCTTCCAGCAGATTTTTGGCGATACGCCCAAAACCCATGGTGCCGCCGGCTGGCAAATGAATCCGCACGCCTTTGCCCAGCTCGACCAGTTTGGCATGCGGTATGCATCTGACGGACGCGCCATGCTGAAAGAGGATGGCAGTCTGCAAGACCCGGCTGCCGGCCCGTATCGCTTGCAGACCGAAGGCACTGTCCGGTCCTGCATACAGATGCCGACCACCCTGCCTACTCTTGATGAGTTGCTGGGACGCGACATTAACGGACTTGTCATTTCCGAGTCAAATATCGCTGCTAACATACTTGAATTGACGGCAATTCCAAAAGATCATGTATTTACTCTACATGCAGAGCTTGAAGGACAGAAACTTGCCCCCATATTCGAGGAATTGCTGACAGGCTGGCACAAGCAGGGATATCGATGCATCTCCATGGCGGACTATTACCAGTCCATCAAGGATAGTGAATTACCAGTACGCCCATTGTCATGGGCAAGCTTGCCAGGTCGTTCCGGAGAATTGGTCGCCCTGATCTAGTCTGTCAGCAACATTTCTCCACCCCTAACCAAGGAGATGACAGTGGCTGACACCCCCTCTGCACTAAATTGCCAGGTACCAGAATTTTCCGCTGCCATGACAGGCGGCAAAACGTTTCAATTAACTGACTATCTGGGTAAAAAGATCGTCATTTATTTTTACCCAAAAGACAACACTCCTGGCTGCACAACGGAAAGCATTGCTTTTCGTGATCTGCATGCGCAATTACAACAGGCTAATACCGAAGTGGTTGGTATCAGCCGTGACAGTCTGCGCTCGCACGAGGGTTTCAAGAGCAAGCTGGCTCTGCCCTTTGACTTGATTTCCGATCCGGATGAGACTTTATGTGCCCTGTTCAACGTCATGAAAATGAAAAACATGTACGGCAAGCAGGTACGTGGCATAGAACGCAGCACATTTGTGATTGACGGCAACGGTAAATTAGTGAAAGAATGGCGTGGAGTCAAAGTAGCAGGACACGTTGATGAAGTACTCGAATTTGTGAGCGCCCAAACTTAATTGAACTCTCCAGAATTACTCTTGATAAAAGCCGCGAAAGACAGTGCCAGCAGCAATGCTGGTATGTCCTTAGCGGCTTTTAACTTTTCAGCTCTCACTTTTTGATTGAGGTTTTCATGCCATTGCCAAAAATGCCGACCAAACCAGCAGCACTGCTTTCGCCTAAAGATTATCCCAAAGCAGAAAAAGGCAAACCAGCCAAAACAATAAAATCCGCCGCGCCAGAGAAAATCAAAGCGGTAGAAGCTGTTCAGGCTCCTCAAAGAAAGAAAACCACAGTTACGCCCATCGCAGCTGTCAGACCTGTCGTTGCCGAAAGACCGGCGCCAGTTGTCAGTGCAAAAGCTGCCCCAGCAGCCGCTGCCAAGAGCAAGTTGCCGGACAACCGCGTTAAATCCGGCACCAGCCGTGCTGCGGACAAATCCGGTGTCAAAAAATTGTTTGTGCTGGATACCAATGTACTGATGCATGACCCTTCATCACTGTTCCGTTTTGAAGAACATGATATCTACCTGCCCATGATCACGCTCGAAGAGCTGGATGATCATAAAAAAGGTATGTCGGAAGTGGCGCGTAATGCACGCCAGGTATCCCGTTCGCTGGATGCACTGGTGGGTGATATCGACCATCACGACATCGAAAAAGGTATCTTGCTGTCCAAACTGGGCAACAAGGACGCCAAAGGGCATCTGTACTTTCAGACCAAGTTGCAATCCGGTGAATTGCCGGTAGGCCTGCCCAAAGGCAAGGCAGACAATCAGATCCTGGGCGTCGTCACTGCACTTGAAAAGGAAATGCCAGGTCGCCCTGTCGTATTGGTATCAAAAGATATCAATATGCGCATCAAGGCGCGTGCCATGGGCTTGCCGGCAGAAGACTACTTCAATGATCATGTGCTGGAAGATTCCGACCTGCTGTATTCAGGTATCGTGCAATTGCCCGATGATTTCTGGAACAAGCATGGCAAGGGTATAGAAACCTGGCAGGAAAACCGCAACGGACTCAGCACGACTTTTTACCGCATCACCGGACCCGTCATCCCTTCCCTGCTAGTAAATCAGTTTGTCTACCTCGAACCCAAGAATGGTGAAGCGTCTTTCTATGGCCAGGTCAGGCAGATCAATGGCAAGACTGCCGTACTGCAAACCTTGCGTGATTACGGCCATATCAAGCACAGCGTCTGGGGTATTACCTCACGCAATCGCGAGCAGAATTTTGCACTGAATCTGTTGATGGATCCAGAATGCGATTTCGTCACGCTGCTGGGTCAGGCCGGTACCGGCAAGACCTTGCTGGCACTGGCAGCAGGCCTGGCACAGGTGCTGGAAACCAAAACCTACAATGAAATCATCGTCACTCGTGTCACCGTGCCGGTAGGTGAAGACATCGGTTTCCTGCCAGGTACTGAAGAAGAAAAAATGTCGCCGTGGATGGGCGCCTTTGATGACAACCTCGAAGTGCTCAACAAGTCCGACAATGATGCTGGTGACTGGGGCCGTGCCGCAACACAGGACCTGATACGTTCGAAGATCAAGATCAAGTCCCTGAACTTCATGCGGGGTCGTACCTTCGTCAACAAGTTCCTGATCATCGACGAAGCGCAGAATCTGACGCCGAAACAGGTCAAGACGTTGGTGACACGTGCCGGCCCTGGCACCAAGATCATCTGCCTGGGTAATATCGCGCAGATCGATACACCATATCTGACCGAAGGCTCCAGTGGTCTGACCTATGTGGTTGATCGTTTCAAAGGCTGGGCACATAGCGGCCACGTCACACTGGCGCGTGGTGAACGCTCCCGTCTCGCCGATCACGCGAGCGAAATCTTGTAATTCGTTCTTGCTGCAGTAATGAAAAATGGCGCATATATCATATGCGCCATTTTTTATTGAAGATTCACTTTATATAGAACTCATTTCATCAATAGGGATGAAATGAGTTCTAGTCATTGACTGTTTTTACTTCCATTCCCCGCGTAGTTGACTGACTTTTTCCTGCAATATCTGCGGTGTGATATCTGCAGGCTGCATGGCTTCCCCTACCACCAGTTCAAGCTTGGAAAATGGACCACGGCTAAAGGCGCGTTCAAACGGATTACTTTTATCGCGCGACAGGAAGCTACCCCACAAGCCGCGCAAGGCCAGCGGATAGACCGGAACCGGCGTACGTTCCAGTATCTTCATGACGCCACCCTTAAATTCATTCAACTCGCCCGTAGCCGTCAGCTTGCCTTCCGGAAAAATACAGACCAGCTCACCTTCGTGCAAAGCCTGGGCCACGTCCACATAGGCTTTTTCCATCAGCCATGGATCTTCCTTGCCGGGCGCGATAGGAATGGCCTTCGCTGTCCTGAATACCCAGGACAGGAATGGAATTTTAAAAATACGATGATCCATGACAAAGCGGACAGGACGCGGGCTGGACGCCATGATCACAATCGCATCCATGTAACTGACATGATTACAGACCAGTATGGCCGCCCCTTCATCCGGCAAGCGCTTAGTATTGACGCCTTTGACCTTGTAGATCGTGTGTATCAACAACCACGCAATGAAGCGCATCAGGAACTCTGGCACCAGGCTAAATATATACACCGCAACAATCGCATTCAAAATCGCGGTTGCCATAAAAATTTGCGGAATCGTGAAGCCTTTTTGCAGCATCACCATGGCTGCCAGCGAAGCCACCACCATGAAGATCGCATTGAGGATATTCATGCCGGCAATGGTGCGCGACAAATGTTTGGGATCGCAACGCGTCTGTATCAAGGCAAACAGCGGGACGATATACAGCCCGCCAAAAATACCTATCATCGTGATATCAAACAAAATATGCAGACTGCCCGTCTGTTGCAAAAAGGTCTGCATGGTCACTGTTGCTGTATTGGTGTACGCGATGCTGGACAAATACAGGTCAAATCCAAATACGGACAAGCCTATGGCACCAAATGGCACCAAGCCAATTTCCACCTTATGACCGGACAGTTTTTCGCATAACAGCGAACCAGCGCCAATACCGAAAGAAAATATGGTCAGCAGCAGCACAAAAACACTGTGATCACCATGCAGGTAATTTTTGGCATAAAGGGGGAATTGCGCCAGCACGATGGCACCATAAAACCAGAACCATGAATTACCAAGCAAGGATAAAAACACAGGGCGATTCTGTTTGCTGAAGCTGATATTTCTAATGGTTTCTGTTGCCGGATTCCAGTTGATTTTCAGTTCAGGTTCTGGTGCAGGTGAATCAGGAATACGCAAACTGGTCAGATAACCCATGATGGCAATGACGATTGCACCACCAGCAACCAATTCTATGCCCCATGGCTTGTGCACCACCAGCAAGGCACCCAGGATTTCGCCCAGCAAGATGCCGACGAAAGTTCCCATTTCTATCAAGCCATTCCCACCCACCAGCTCATCAGTTTTCAGATGCTGTGGCAGATAAGCATATTTGACCGGACCAAACAGGGTGGAATGGATACCCATACCAGCCACCGCCGCAATCAGCAACCACAAGTTGTGCGTCATCCAGCCAGCAGCGGCGATGAGCATGATGACAATTTCCAGCAATTTGACATTGCGCGCCATCCTGCCTTTTTCAAATTTGTCGGCCAGTTGTCCCGATGTTGCAGAAAACAGCACGAATGGCAGGATGAACAATCCGGGAATCAGGTTGTTCAGCAGGCCAATATCCATATTGGTCCACGTCAGCGCATCATAGGTCAGGATGGTGAGCAAGGCCGTTTTAAACACATTGTCATTGAATGCCCCAAGAAATTGCGTCCAGAAGAAAGGCGCAAAGCGGCGTTGTGTCAGCAGGGTGAACTGGCTATGTTGGCTCATGGATAATGTCGGTTACCGAAAAGTTAAGATTAATACCGCAAGAATGCTAAATACTCAAGCCCAGTTACCAGAAAACTGGTCCTGCTCAAGACATGTTGCTCAGGAAAGAAAATAATCAATCGCCCTGTGCACTGGCAAAAGATGGCAACCTTCCTGTGTGGCCAGGCGTAATGCAGTTTCGAGCAAAGCCGGGCTGGTTCCCCATGGACCGGGATTATCACTGACTTCATGAGAATACAGAATCAACCACCCTCCTGCACTTGCTGTATGCTGGATCAATGCATGCAGCTCATCCACATTGGTCTTGGAAGAGTAAAGTGATTGCGCCTTCAGGGCGTACAGGTCAGCACGGCCAGTCTGCGTGCCACCGCCAGTGATGCGTGCATAGGAAAAACGCCTGCCCGCAGCCAGCTTGCTTCCCAGGTCATAGGCACCAAAGGGAAATGCGAAACCCTGATTGTGTATGCCATGCTGCTTGAAAAAAGCCTGATTTTTCTCCCAGTCAAGGGCCAGGTCTGCATCGGACGCATTCGCACAATTGGTATGTGAAAACGTGTGGCAACCGACTTCATGTCCAGTTTCGATCAGGCGTTTCAGGTCGTCGACGCTGTGACAGGGTTGATTTTGCTCGACGCCATCGGTCAGGCTGCCACAGACATAAAAAGTGCCACGCGCCTGGTACAACTCCAGCAACACCGCACCGGTATGACAGGCGCTGGCTGGCACATCATCAAAGCTGAAACTGACCACACCCCGGCCTTTTTGCAAGGGCAACCAGCGGCACCCCATATGGCGCGCTGCAAAACGGCTAAGTCTTTGTCGTATTCCCATAGATCAACGCAAACTGTCAGAGGCGCTAAGAGAATGCTGATAACGTTTCAAGCCCATGCGTGAAGTGCTCCCCGGTAAATTCTCGTAAGTATATTCCAGCCCCAGCTTGATGACGGCCTGTTTCAGGTTGATGCCATCTGATTCACGCCGGACTTTTTCATAAAAGCTATCCAGCACGACACGAAAGCCACGTTCAAACTCATAGGCACCGCCAAAACCGATGCGCAGTAATTGTTCTTTGCGAGACGATCCATCACTCAGGCTGGCCAGTCGCGGTACCAGTACGTTATCGCTATTCTGCAACAAGGTAGAGAAATTCATTTGTGACTTGTCCGAGTATTTCCACTGGGCGTCAAAACGCAGGGCCTTGGTGATCACATACAGGACAGACCGGTCAACAATGGTGAAAGGCCGGTCCCAAAGTTGCAGATCCAGCCTTAACTTGGGCGAATAATGATAAGTGCCACGCCATAGTGCATTGAAGAGATTGGTGTCACGGTCGGTCAGGTTGTCATAACGACGGCGTATGATGCCCAGATGCGTGCTGGTGACCGACTTGCTGCTATAACGCCATTCAGCATCCAGAAACACTTCGGATTCTTTATAAGACTGATCCAGATCGGCAATTTCCTGAGCATTACGGTCAGGGAAATTGCTATCAGACAGCCGTGTACCTACTTCGACACTGGAGCCGGTCGGCGAATAATAACGACCGCTGAACTGCCGGCCGCGCTCATCAAAATTGTAGAGCTGATTCACCGGCAAATCATAATTCAGCCCTGATTTGTCAACTTTGACGTTCAAAGACCATTCATCCGTCAATTTCAGATTCAGATCGGCAGAAGCACGTTTTTGATGGGAGATATCTTTGTCAGTGAAAGTGCCATTGATATACTGAAAAAGCCGGTCTTCCTTACCCGCAGACACATGCCCGTTAAAAACCTGACCGGCTGCCCAATCCAGAGTGGCATCACCAGCGACGACATGGTGATCCAGTTCTTTATAGTTTTTATAGTACCGATTCCCAAGAGAACCCGTCAGTGTCAGCCGTGTGCGGTCAGATAACAAGGGAATGATGGCACCGGCACGTATATCGCTGCCTTTAACCGTATCACGCTCTGGGGTAGCAAGACCCAATGGCGTGACAGGCGTATCCGGCGTATTGGCAGGATCAGTATTGACGGGTTGCGAGTAAAAACGGAATGGGTTCGAATCACTGGTCAGTGAGGTTTCCAGTTGCAGCACCAGTTCTACCGTATCAGCGGCAGACACCGGTGGAGCAACAGCGGTCAGCAAGCCCGTGACCGTGAGCAGGCAGCCACAAGGATTAGCAGAAAAATGAAGTGCGCGAAGTGCTTTGCCTTCCATTTTTCTGTTCCTCTTATTGAAGTTGCAAACCATGCCCGGACAGGCGGAACACGCGATCACAGCGGCCTGCCAGTTCGGCATCATGCGTGACGATTACAAAAGCCGTACCCAGGGTGCGTGATAGCTCAAGCATCAATTCAAATATCTGCTGGGCCGTGCTGCCATCGAGGTTGCCCGTCGGTTCATCCGCCAGCACGCAGGCGGGCTGTGTCACCAGGGCGCGCGCCAGCGCTACACGCTGCCGTTCGCCACCGGACAATTCGCCCGGGACATGTTTGAGCCTGTGACCAAGCCCGACTTTTTCCAGTATCACTTGCGCAGCCTGCTGGGCATCGGTACGTTTCATGCGGCGTATCATGAGCGGCATGGCGACGTTATCCAGGGCCGAAAATTCAGGTAACAGATGATGAAACTGGTACACAAAGCCCAAAGCCTGGTTGCGCAAATTGCCCCTGGTTGTTTCATTCAGGCTGGCAAAATTTTGCCCCTGCAATATGACACTGCCTTGCGTAGGTGTATCCAGCCCGCCCAGCAAATGCAACAATGTCGATTTACCACAACCGGATGCACCGATGATGGCAACCCGTTCACCCCTATATATGCTCAGATTGATGTCGCTGAATACCTTGACCGAATCCGGCCCCTCGGCAAACACCTTGCTTAATTGATTGCACGACAAAATGCTGTCTGTCGGCTGACCGTTTGGATTACTCATAACGCAAAGCCTCCGCAGGTTTGGTTCTGGAAGCGCGCCAGCTAGGGTAAATCGTGGCGAGCAAAGCCAATACCAGAGAGACTGAACCGATAATCGTGACATCCAGCAATTGCACATCAGATGGCAATTTACTGATCACATACACCTCCTTGGAAAGTACCTGTATCCCCAGAATGTGCTCTATGAAGGGTACGATAACATCAATATTGAAAGACACCAGCAAACCGCCACCTACACCCAGCAAGGTACCAAACAGGCCGACGATAGCCCCCTGAATGATAAAAATTTTCATGATGGATGAAGGCGCAGCACCCAAAGTACGCATGATGGCAATATCCGCCTGCTTTTCAGTCACGGTCATGACCAGTGTCGACACCAGATTGAAAGCGGCAACCGCAATGATCAGGGTCAAGATAATGAACATCATGGTCTTTTCTGCTTTGACGGCAGCAAAATACGTCTTGTTTTGCTGTGTCCAGTCACGTATCAGCAAGTCACCAGACAGGCTGCGCGACAATTCCAGGGCAATCTGGGGCGCTTTCAGCATCTCCTGTATGCGCAAACGTAGTCCCGATGGTGCACTCAGGCGGAAAAATTTCTGCGCATCTTCAATATGCATGAACGCCATGCCGGCGTCATATTCATAGTGACCTGCTTCAAAAATACCCACCACATTGAAGGCTTTCAGGCGAGGCACCATGCCTGCCGGCGTCATCTGCCCTTCCGGTGCGGCCAGTGTGATTTTTTCACCAACCCGTACATGCAGGCTGTTTGCCAGCGCCACACCCAGCACGATATTGAATTCGCCCGGTCTTAAATCTGCCCATTTGCCATATTTGATCTTGCTGGCAACGTCGGATACCCTGGGTTCTTCTTCTGGCAAGACACCGCGCAAAATGACACCGCGCATGACATCTTCGCGAATGATCATGGCCTGGCCATCCACATACGGTGCCGTGCCTGTGACTGCCTTGTTTTTTTGCACTTCCAGTGCGGTTGATTTCCAGTCTGGCAGGGCGCCGCTGGCATCGAACACTTCTATATGCGCCAGTACTGACAGCATACGGTCACGAACTTCTTTTTGAAAACCGTTCATGACTGAAATCACGATAATCATCGCAGCCACGCCCAGACTGATGCCCAGCATGGAAATCAGCGAGATAAAAGAAATAAAACTATTCCGGCCACTACGCCGCCCTGCACGGGTATAGCGCAGGCCAACCAGCCATTCGAAAGAAAGATTTTTCACTACATGTTCACTTCATTGAGTTCATTAAGGTCATTAAGATCATTAAATACGGCAGCCAGCAGTTTGCCACACGTTTGCCATACAATACAGAGATATGAGCCATTTAGAATTGATTATCCCCTTCGGCATCCCACCTGCTGGCCTTGCAAAAGACCTGTTAAAGGAAATGCACACGCCTGCGCTGGCAGCCCTGATCGCCTCTGGCGGTCGCCCCCAAACACAGACAATAGACGCATTTTCCCATGCGCTTGCCCATGAATACTGGCTGGCGGATCAGTTTCCGCCAGAAAACAATGCCAATAGCCCGGCGATCAGTTGGGACACCATGCAGGCCTGCGGTCTGACAGTCGATGCAGGTTATTGGTTCACCCTGCAGCCAGTACATATCCATATTGCCAGAGATCACCTGGTACTGACCGATCAGCGCCGACTGGAGCTTCCTGACGATCAGGCACGCATTCTGTTTGACATTGCCCGCAGCAGTTGCGAAGAAGTCGGCCTTACGCTGTTATATGGCGATGCCAAAACCTGGTTCTTGCGAGCGGATGACTGGTCAGCGCTGCGCACGGCCACCATGGATGCTGCCTGCGGTCACAATATTGATATCTGGATGCCCAAGGGCGAACATGAGCGTGCCTGGCGCAAGTTGCAAAATGAAATCCAGATGCTGTGGTTTGGGCACGCCATCAATGAAGCACGCGAAATGCAGGGTGAAAAAGTGATCAATTCCGTGTGGATATCATGCGGAGCTGACCACATTCACCCAACCGCAAAACAAGTGATGACCGCATCGAATTTTACCAACTGGCAGGAAACACATTCCGGCGCTGAGGCAAAACACACCCTACTGTTGCCAGATCTGGCAGAAGCCGCCATCAACAACGACTGGGGCCTATGGCTGGAAAAGATAGATGCAATGGAAAAAAACTGGTTTTCTCCAGTCATGTCTGCCTTGAAAACCAGGAAAATCACTCGTCTTGATCTAATGTTTACGGATGCCCGCAGCGTGGCAAATTTCAGTCTGACACCCTGGTCCTTGCGCAAATTCTGGGTCAAACCTTCTTTACACCATTTGTTTTCCATCGCCAAACCATGACACGTATTACCACTCGCCCCTGCCCTTTCCGCGAATCTGAAATGTTGCGCCAGAATGGACTGCATCCGGTTCTGGCACGTTTGTACGCTTCACGCGGCGCGACCGGCGACAAGGACTTGAGTACCGAGCTCAATGCCATGCTGGCACCTGCAGGGCTCTTGCATATAGCACATGCCGCCACATTTCTGGCAGACGCCATCGCCCAAGAAAAAAAACTGGTGATCGTCGCTGATTATGATTGCGACGGTGCCACCGCCTGTGCCGTGGGCTTGCGTGGTTTGCGCATGCTGGGTGCGCAAGTTGACTACATCGTGCCGAACCGTTTTGAGTATGGCTATGGCCTGACACCGGAAATCGTTGCGCTCACCATTAAAGAAAAATCACCGGACATCATTGTCACCGTCGACAATGGCATTGCCAGCGTGGATGGTGTCGCTGCCGCCAATGCGCAGGGTATCGCGGTAGTCGTCACCGACCATCATTTGCCGGGTGACAGCCTGCCAGATGCTGCCGTCATCGTGAACCCCAATCAACCCGAATGCGGTTTCCCCAGTAAAAACCTGGCAGGTGTTGGCGTCATGTTTTACGTATTGCTGGCTTTACGTGTCGAATTGCGGCAACGTGGGGTGTTTGATCAGCAAAACCAGCCCAAGCTCGATACCTTGCTGGATCTGGTTGCACTGGGTACGGTGGCTGACGTCGTCAGGCTGGATGCGAATAACCGTATTCTGGTCGCCCAAGGCTTGAAACGCATGCGTGCGGGCCGTATGTGCGCCGGCATCGCCGCCCTGTTTCGTGTCGCCGGGCGCGAGCCACATAATGCCAGCCCGTTTGACCTGGGTTTTGCCCTTGGTCCACGCCTGAATGCCGCTGGCCGTCTGGCTGACATGGCATTGGGTATAGAGTGCCTGACAACCGATGACGAAGGCCGCGCCTGGCAAATTGCGCAGGAACTAAATGCCATCAATGCAGACCGCAAAGACATAGAGCGCGAAATGCAGGATGTCGCCCTGCTGCATCTGGACGATTTCCAGCCGCAGGACAGCAATACCATTACGGTGTTTGACGAAAGCTGGCACCAGGGTGTCATCGGTATTGTCGCTTCCCGTCTCAAAGACAAGTTTTATCGCCCCACCATCACCTTTGCACCGGGTGGTGATGGCCTTATCAAAGGTTCTGGCCGGTCTATTCCAGGTTTTCATCTGCGCGATGCGCTGGATCTGGTGTCCAAACATGCTCCCAGTCTGATACAGAAATTTGGCGGACATGCCATGGCAGCCGGCCTGACCTTGCGTGCAGAAGATTTCCCGGCCTTCCAGCAGGCATTTGAAGCCGTGGGTAAAAACTGGTTGCAGGCACACCAGCTGGAACGCGTGGTCGAAACCGATGGTCCGCTGGAAGATGCCTACTTCACGACGGATTTCATACGCCTGCTCGACACCCAGGTATGGGGTCAGGGTTTTCCACCACCGATTTTTTGTGATGACTTCCGCCTCGTATCGCAACGGGTTTTAAAGGAACGTCATTTGAAACTGGTGCTGGAAAAGAACAAGCAAAGATACGATGCCATCTGGTTCGGACATACCGATACCCTGCCTGAAAATGTGCATGTCGCTTTCCGCCTGGATGCGAATGAATACAATGGCGTTACCAGGGTGCAGTTAATGGTTGAGCATATCGATTGAAGTGAGGGATGTCCCCTTTTTAGTCCTCACTTTAATCCAGTAAAAACTTCTCCATCTGCGTGCTCAGCGTATCCATGGTGAGCTGAAAAGCCAGTTCAGACGAAACAGTATCCTCTGACGGTATTTCAAAGCTGTGATTGCCTGGCAAGACAGTCACGGTAGCCGGCTTCGCAAATCTTGCGGCGTAACGGTGCAGCAGAGGTAACTCGCAATAAGGGTCCTGATCAGCAGCCATCATGGTGACTGGCCTGGACTCTTGCTCCACGTCGGGATAATTTTGCCTGACCGTATCAAGCTCCTCATTCTGATTCGCCGTACCAGCCTTGCATAAGGGTGTTATCAGGATGCAACGCTGCAAGCTTTTATCAGCCTGAAACACCTGCCACGCAACAACGGAACCAAATGATTTACCAGCCACCGACAATTGATGCGAATTGACGCGGACATCGCTTCTGGCTGCGGCGACCACAGCCTGCATACTGGCAAATTCTGCCGACAGATCAGCAGAAGGATGGCCACTCTCCGCATCCACGGTATAAAAAATCCAGTTGAAACGATATACGGCAATACCCCGCATCACCAGATGCCCGGCAGTTTGTAAAATGGCGGGGCGATCCATGTCATAGCGCAAGCCCGGTGCCAGAATCAGGGCTGGGAACGGCCCTGCCCCATCAGGAAAATCGGCACGCAACTCCAGTACCTGCGCATCACTTATTCGCAAATGTAATATCGAAGTTGATTTTGTTTCTAACGATAAATTCATGTCGGTATCGAACGCGGATTATCAGGATTCATCATTGGCTGCAATCAATAAAGTGGAACTTAGCTTAACTGATTCAAATACGCAACAGTGGCAAAACTTCTTGATTGCAAAATCCATCGATTACTAACAACACTTGTTTGACTGTTTTATTTTCAAAATTTTCTTCAGCCATGTAACAAAGTAATACAAAACTTATCGAATTGCTGCACAATAGAAAAGTCTGCACAAGTCGTCGTGGCACAATCGACTTGTCATTTTTACTGGTACTTGTTCACTTTGGAGAGTCTGGATGAAAAAAGGTAAATGGTTGTTGAAGGCTGGCGCACTGGCGATTCTGGGTGCGTATGCAGGTGCTGCAATGGCAGCAAAAACACTGGTTTTTTGCTCTGAAGGAAGTCCGGAAGGCTTCAATCCACAGTTTTTCACCACAGGTACAACAGCAGACGCCGGTTCTGTACCCATGTATAACCGCCTCGTGGAGATGGAAACAGGCACCACCAATATCACCCCTGCCCTGGCCGAGTCATGGGAAATCTCTCCTGACGGCATGACCTATACCTTCAAGCTGCGCAAGGGTGTGAAGTTCCACAGCAATGCCAAGTTCAAGCCCAGCCGTACTCTGAACGCGGACGACATTTTGTTCAGCTTCTATCGCATGGCTGATGAAAACCATCCCTTCCATAAAAATACCCCAGGCCAGACCTATGCGTATTTCCAGGATTTGGGTATCAACAAAATCGTCGACAAACTGGAAAAAGTCGATGACATGACCGTGCGTTTCAAACTGAAACGTCAGGAAGCGCCTTTCCTGGCAACTCTGACCATGGATTTCATGTCCGTGCATTCGGCTGAATATGCAGAAAAAATGAAAGCCGCCGGTACACCAGAACTGATCGACAAGGAAATTATCGGCACTGGTGCCTTCCAGTTTGTGTCTTACCAAAAAGACGCCATCATCCGCTACAAGGCACATGATGGTTACTGGGATGGTCGTCCGAAAATTGATAATCTCGTGTATGCCATTACGCCTGATGCGTCCGTGCGCTACGCCAAGCTGAAAGCCGGTGAATGCCATGTGATGGCACTGCCGAAACCGGCCGACGTTGAGCTCATGAAAAGTGACCCGAACATCAAGCTGCTGAGCCAGCAAGGCCTGAACATTGGCTATGTCGGCTTTAACGTCGAGAAAAAGCCTTTCGACAATAAACTGGTGCGTCAGGCCCTGAACCTGGCCGTCGACAAAGCGTCTATCCTGAAGTCGGTCTATGCTGGTTCTGGTCAGCCGGCCAAGAACATTATCCCGCCTACCATGTGGTCCTACAATGACAAGGTCAAGGACTTCCCGTATGACCCGGCCAAAGCCAAGGAGCTGCTGGCCAAGGCAGGTTATCCCAATGGCGTGGAGATAGAACTCTGGTATCTGCCGGTGTCACGTCCTTACAATCCGGATGGCAAGCGCATGGCTGAGCTGATACAGGCCGATTGGGCCAAGATCGGCGTAAAAACCAAGCTGACCACCTATGAATGGACAGAATACAAAAAACGCAGCAAAACCGGTGAACAGCATTCGATGATGTTCGGCTGGTCGGGCGACAATGGCGATCCGGACAATTTCTTTGAACCAATTCTGGGCTGCGAAGCAGTCAAGGGTGGCGGCAATATCCCACGTTGGTGCAATAAGGATTATGAAGACCTGATACAAAAGGCAAAACTGACACCAAAACAGAGTGAAAGAGCCAAACTGTATGAAAAAGCACAAGAAATTGTGCATGAAGAAGCGCCTTTGCTGCTATTGGCACATTCTTTGCGTTACACACCGGTGCGCAAGGACGTGATTGGCTTCAAAATGGATTCTACCGCCCATCATTACTTCAAAAAAGTAGACCTGGCAAAATAAGAAATACTCCGGCGTGGTGTCAGTTTGCGATTTGCATGCAGACTGGCACCACGATTTTTTATCGGACTTACGCAAAACTGCCTCAACTTTACAGGGACAATTTTGCGCAAGTCTGATTTATGTTTATGCTGAAAACCGGTATCCATGCATGGTTTGATGTACCGAACTCACTGATCTGTTTTAAAAAGGTTTTTCGATGCTGGGTTTTATCTTGCGGCGCCTGGGTGTAGTCATACCCACCTTCATAGGCATCACGTTATTGGTTTTTTCACTGATACACCTGATACCCGGCAATGTGGTGGAAGCCATGACTGGCGAACGCGGCATGGATGCCGAACGCTATGCAAAACTGATGCACCTGTATGGCCTGGACCAGCCTTTGTATCAGCAATATTTCTCTTATCTCGGCAAAGTCCTGCAAGGTGACCTGGGGCACTCCATCATCACCCAGGAACTGGTCAGCAAAGAATTTTTCACTCTGTTTCCGGCCACACTTGAATTGTCATTGTGCGCCATTATTTTTGCCATTGTGCTTGGTTTGCCGGCTGGCATACTGGCGGCGCTGAAGCGTAATACCTTTCTCGATTATTCTGTCATGGGTGCCTCGCTCACAGGCTATTCCATGCCCATCTTTTGGTGGGCACTACTGCTGATTTTGCTGTTTTCCGTCACATTGGGCTGGACGCCGGTATCTGGGCGCATCGACATTCTGTTCGACCTGCCGCCGGTCACGGGACTGATGCTGGTTGACAGCCTGCTGTCAGGCGAAGAAGGTGCATTCAAATCTGCAGTCATGCATCTGATTTTACCTGCCGTTGCCCTCGGCACCATCCCGCTGGCCGTCATTGCCCGCATGACCCGTTCTGCCATGCTCGAAGTCTTGCGTGAAGACTATGTACGCACAGCCAGGGCAAAAGGCATGTCATGGATGCGCGTGGTCTGGGTGCATGCGCTGCGTAACGCCCTGATACCGGTGATTACCGTCATCGGCATGCAGGTCGGTACCCTGCTGGCTGGCGCAATACTGACGGAAACCATATTTTCCTGGCCAGGCATAGGCAAATGGCTGATTGAAGCCATACAAAGACGGGATTACCCAACGGTACAAGGCGGCATTTTATTGGTGGCCACCATCGTCATTGCAGTCAACCTGATTGTCGATGTGTTGTATGGCGTCATCAATCCGCGCATACGTCATTGATACATGATTTTTCATTCTGACTTTACAGACTTGAGCACAGATTTATGAGCAATACTAGCTTACCCGGCAATACTGGTAATAGCAGCGTGGTCAATAAGGTGCCTCTTGCACCACCGCACCCGCTGCTTGAATTCTGGCAGTATTTCAAACAGAACCGTGGTGCGGTCATCGGCCTAGTGCTGGTTGGCGTGCTGACACTATGCGCCCTGTTCGCCGAATGGATAGCCCCCCATTCACCGATTGAGCAATATCGTGATGCGACCCTGGCACCACCTGCCTGGACTGCCGCTGGCAGCAGCAAATTCTTGCTGGGTACCGACCCGGTCGGTCGCGATATTTTGTCGCGTCTGATACATGGTTCCCGGCTGTCGCTGATCATTGGTCTGGTATCGGTCACGTTATCCATGGGTGTTGGTGTGACCCTGGGTTTGATTGCCGGTTTTTCACGCAGCTGGACTGGCAGGTTTTCGCGCATGCTGGAAACCATTATCGTGCGCCTCATGGATATCTTGCAGGCACTGCCCAGCCTGTTGCTGGCGATTGCTGTGGTCGCCATACTTGGTCCTGGTCTGATGAATGCCATGTATGCGATTGCCATTGTCCTCATGCCGTCCTATGCCAGGCTGACCAGGGCAGCCGTCAGTGGCGAACTGAACAAGGATTATGTGAATGCTTCGCGCATCGCCGGCGCCGGCAATTTGCGACTGATGTTCAACTGCGTGCTGCCCAATTGCGCCGCCCCCATCATCGTCCAAGCGACACTGGGATTTTCCACCGCCATCCTTGATGCTGCTGCGCTGGGCTTTCTTGGGCTGGGCGCACAGCCACCTACGCCGGAATGGGGCTCCATGCTGGCCAGTGCCATGGAATTTATCCAGAGTGCATGGTGGGTTGTTACCTTTCCTGGCCTGGCTATCCTGATTTCTGTGCTGGCCTTTAACCTCATGGGTGATGGCTTGCGCGATGCGCTCGACCCCAAGTTAAAACGCTGAACAAAGATTCAACATGAAACCATTATTGGATATCAAAAATTTACGCGTTGAATTTGGCTCGGAAAGCCAGCCATTCAAAGCCGTTGACGGTCTTGATCTGCGCATAGAGCAAGGCGAAGTGGTCGGCATCGTGGGCGAATCGGGCTCAGGCAAAAGCGTGACCTCGCTGGCATTGATGGGTCTCATCGATTTCCCTGGTCGTGTGCGTGCTGAACAAATGGATTTTGATGGCCGCAATCTGCTCAGCATGAAAGACAAGGAAAGACGGCAATTGCTGGGCAAGGATATTGCCATGATCTTTCAGGACCCCATGACCAGTCTTAATCCCTGCTATACCGTGGCATTCCAGTTGATGGAAACCCTGCGCCTGCACCAGGGGGGCAAGGAAAAAGACTTGCGCGCCAAAGCACTGGCCTTGCTGAAACAAGTGGATATTCCTGACCCTGAGCGCCGTATGCATGCTTATCCGCACCAGTTATCCGGCGGGATGAGCCAGCGCGTCATGGTCGCCATCGCCATCGCCTGCAACCCGCGTCTGCTGATTGCCGATGAACCAACGACGGCACTGGATGTGACCGTACAGGCGCAAATGCTGGAGTTGTTACTGCAATTGCAAAGTGAACGCGGCATGGCATTGATGCTGATCACCCACGATCTGGCGGTAGTAGCACAGACAGCAAAACGGGTAGTCGTCATGTATGCCGGCCAGGTACTCGAAACCGGCACGGTGCCAGACATTTTTGATACCCCCAGGCATCCCTATACCCAGGCCTTGCTGGCCGCCCTGCCCGAACACAATCTGGGTAAGGCGCGTTTGCAGACCATACCCGGCGTTGTGCCCGGCCTGTATGACAGACCCAGCGGCTGCCTGCTGGCACCACGCTGCAGCTATGTCACGGAACTATGCCACAGTACCCGGCCACAACTGCAAGGCGAGGCAAATGCGCAGGTGCGCTGCCATTACCCGCTTGATGCACAAGGTATTCCGGGTAACGGCTGGCAAGCCATTCACATTCATCAGGCAGCATGATGCAAAACACGTCTACTCAGGCTCCGGTATTACTGGAAGCAAAAAATCTGGCCAAACATTATCCTGTGTCACAGGGTTTTCTGCGTCCCAAGGCGCTGGCCAAGGCCCTTGATGGTGTCTCTTTTCAACTAACAGCGGGCAAAACCCTGGCTGTGGTGGGTGAATCCGGCTGTGGCAAATCCACCCTGGCACGCCAGATCACCATGATAGAAGCCCCGTCAGGCGGGGAACTGTGGATGGCAGGAAAAAACATTGCCCATGCCGACAAGGCGACACTGAAGCAGGTCCGGCCACTGGTGCAAATGGTATTTCAAAACCCGTATGCCAGTCTGAATCCACGTAAAAAAGTGGGAGCCATGCTGGAAGAGCCACTGATCATCAACACCAGTTTATCGTCTGTTCAACGCGAAGAAAAAGCACGGGCAATGATGAACCGTGTAGGCTTGCGGCCAGAACACTACAGCCGTTATCCGCATATGTTTTCGGGCGGACAAAGACAGCGTATCGCGATTGCCCGTGCCCTCATGCTTGACCCGGAAGTCATCGTTGCCGATGAACCTGTCTCCGCGCTCGACGTATCAATACAGGCTCAGGTCCTGAATTTATTGATGGATTTGCAGCAGCAAAATGGCGTCGCCTACCTGTTCATTTCGCATAATCTGTCTGTCGTAGAACATATTGCCGATGACGTGCTGGTCATGTATCTGGGCAAGACGGTTGAACATGGCAACAAACAAAGTATTTTCAAGCAACCACTGCATCCCTACACCAGAGCATTGCTGGCCTCTACCCCGCGCATAGATCCGGCACAGCGCCAGGCCAAGATGATGCTGCCTGGCGAACTGCCATCACCTCTGGCACCGCCGCCAGGCTGCGCTTTTAACAATCGCTGCCCACACGCCAATGATCGCTGCCGGCAAGAGATTCCCGTGTTACGTCCATTTGCAGATCGCTTGCTTGCGTGTCACCGCGCCGAAGAAATTAACTAAATTAGGAATTACGCAAAACCGCCCCAGCTGCGTTGCAGCTCCTGGCCGTACTAAAGTACTGTCTTCGTCGCTGACGCCTTGCTGGGGCAATTTTGCGTAATTCCTATAAACAATATTTTATTTTTCGATTATTCCCAAAACTTTTACTAAATCTGTCGAACTTCGTTAAACTCACGCAGTCTTATGACGGCTATAGCAAGCTGTTGCGGGCAGTGATTACTTGAAACCAGCCGCAAAAAGTTTGTCGTATTTTTATAAAACACTTCACTCCCAGGAGACCCCCAAGTGAAAGCTCAAGTACTTAGCGCTATCGCGCTGATGATTGCCGGTACCGTCGGCAGCAATATCGCCTTTGCAGCAGAACCAGCCAAAGCAGCATCCGCATCAACCGTCCTGTTATCCGGCATAGAAGCTGGCCATAGTGACAGCTCCGTGCGTGCACAGGATGATTTCTTCCGTCACGTCAATGGTAGCTGGTTGAAAAAAACAGAAATCCCTGCTGACAAAGCCTCTGCCGGTGCATTTATCGATTTGCGCGAAGCAACTATTCCGCACCTGCATGCGATTATTGAAGGCCTGTCCAAGACAAAGAATAAAACCGGCACTGATGCGCAAAAAATCGCTGATCTGTACGCCAGCTTCATGGATACCGCACACATTGATGCGATGGGCCTGAAGCCACTGCAAGGCGAATTTGCCAAAGTGGATGGCATGACGGACAAAAAACAGATTTCAACGCTGATGGCCTGGTTGAACCGCACCAGCATTGGTGCGCCGTATGACTTTCAGATCCACCAGGACAACAAGGATTCCACCAAATATGTATTGGATGTAAGTCAGTCCGGCCTGGGCTTGCCTGACCGTGATTATTACCTCAAGGATGACGACGCCAAACTGAAGGATTTCCGCGCCAAATATGTCAAGCATATCGAAAAAATGCTGACCCTGGCCGGTGACAAGGAAGCCGCAAAACATGCAACCGACATCCTGGCACTGGAAACCGAACTGGCCAAAGTTCAATGGACCAAGGTTGAATTGCGTGACCCGGTCAAAGCCTACAATAAAGTTGAAATCAGCAAACTCGATACCCTGACCCCCGGCTACGACTGGAACACCTACCTCAGCGAACTGGGCGTCAAAGGCAAGATCGATTACATCATCGTCAGCCAGCCCAGCTACCTGACAGGCTTCAACAAAGTGTTGCAGGAAACATCGCTGGATAGCTGGAAAACCTATTTCAAATGGCATATCCTGCGCTCAGCTGCTGGCCAGTTGTCGAAAGATTTCGCTGATGAAAACTTTGCATTCAATTCCACAACACTGCGTGGCGTGCCAGAACAGGAAGCCCGCTGGAAACGCGGCGTTCGCCTGGCCGATTCCGGCATGGGTGAAAGCCTGGGCAAAATGTATGTTGCCAGACACTTCCCGGCTGCCAGTAAAGCCAAGATGGAAAAACTGGTCAGCAATTTGCTGGTCGCCTACAAGCAAAGCATAGATACCCTGGACTGGATGAGTCCTGCGACAAAAAAAGAAGCGCAGGCAAAACTGGCGACTTTCATGCCGAAGATTGGCTATCCAAACAAATGGCGTGATTACTCTGGGTTGACCGTCACCAAGGGTGATGCAGTCGGCAATCTGCGCAATATCCGCAGCTTTGCAGCGCAATTTGAACTGAACAAACTGGGCAAACCAGTAGACCGTGACGAATGGGGCATGACGCCACAAACCGTGAACGCGTATTACAACCCGGAAATGAATGAAATCGTGTTCCCTGCGGCTATTTTGCAACCACCTTTCTTCAATGCCAAAGCAGATGACGCGGTCAACTATGGCGCCATTGGTGCTGTCATTGGTCATGAAATCAGCCATGGCTTTGATGATCAGGGTGCACAATATGACGGTTTGGGTAATCTGCGTGACTGGTGGACCAAGGAAGACCACGAAAAATTTGCGGCAAAAACTGCCATCCTGGTCAAACAGTACAGCGCTTTCAGTCCGATTCCCGGCTACAACGTCAATGGCGAGCTGACTCTGGGTGAAAACATTGCTGATAATTCCGGCCTGGCAATCGCTTACAAGGCATACAAACTGTCACTCGGCGGCAAACCGGCACCAGTGATAGGTGGTCTGACTGGTGATCAACGTTTCTTTATGGGTTTTGCCCAGGTCTGGCGCACCAAAATGCGTGAAGCATCCATGATTGTGCAGTTGAAGACTGATCCACATTCCCCCGGAGAAATCCGTGCGAATGGCACATTGCGCAATATGCCTGGCTTCTACGATGCCTATAAACTCAAGGAAGGTGACAAGATGTTCCTGACGCCAGCCGAGCGTGTCAGCATCTGGTAAACAGATAGCATCACGATTTGCCATCAGCATCTGATGGCAATGAAAAAGGCAGCACTGGAAACAGTGCTGCCTTTTTACATATTGAGCCAGCTATCTAAAACTGTCTGAAGCTATCTAATTTAGGCTGGCGTCTTTATTTTCTGGAAAAATGCCAGTACATCCGATAACTCCCGGGTACGCGCAAATGATGGCAAACTTTGCCAGACCCGCTTGCCATAGGGCTTGGAGATAAGTCGCGGATCGCAGATCATCAGTACGCCTCGGTCGCCCTCGTCGCGGATCAGGCGACCGGCACCCTGCTTGAGGTTGATGATGGCTTCCGGTAACTGGTGATGCACGAAACCATTCAGACCCTTTTTTTCCATCGCAGCAATACGGGCAGACAGTACGGGATCATCCGGCGGTGAAAATGGCAGCTTGTCGATGATCACCAGCGACAGCGCTTCACCACGCACATCCACGCCCTCCCAAAAACTCTGGCTACCGATCAGCACACCGTTGCCGGCAGCACGGAATCTGTCCAGCAATTCTGTCCTGCCGGCATCGCCATGCACAAACAGGGGGAAATTCAGGCCACGTTTCTGGAATTCTTCGCGTAGGCGTTCCGCGCTGTGCTTTACTGCTTTCAAGGTCGTGCACAGCAGGAAGGTACGGCCACCGGCGGCTTCAATCACTGGCAATGCCGCATCAATCACCGCATCCATGTATTCAAAAGAATTCGGCTGAGGCATGCCGTTAGGGACGTACAGATAGCCCTGTTCCTGATAATTGAATGGACTGGGCCAGGTACGTGCCGGCTCATCCCACAAGCCCATTTGCGATACATAGTGAGTGAAATCATTCTTCACTGCCATGGTGGCGGAAGTGAAAATCCAGGCACGCGGCACACCTTCGCGCTGTTTGTTGAAGATGGGGGCAATCGACAAGGGTGTACGGTGCAATTGCAGCGAAGTGGAAAAAGCTTCCACCCACAGGACATAATCACCGGATTTGCCATCGTCTGCGGCATTCCATTTTTCATATTGTTCTGCCAGCAAAATCGAACGGGCCCGGCATTGCTCCAGCGTCTCTGCCCTCTCCGCCTGCTTTTCCAACACCACGATCATGTCCTGCAGACAGGTTTTCAGGGTCTCCAGGGCTTCAAAAAACGGGCTGGACGGGGCAATCTGGTCAATCGAGTACCTGACCACATCCTGCGGAAATGCCAGCCTTAAATCACGTGCTGCGCGCTCTACCGGCGCCACCAGTTTCGCCCACTCGGCACCATCCCTGGCATGTGACAGACCCTCTGCCAGTACATCACGGCATAATTCCAGTACCTGTGAAGTAGAAACTGTTTCACCAAAAAACAGAGTAGCTGTCTCTGGCAACTGATGGGCTTCATCAAATATGACGGTGTTGGCAGATGGCAATAATTCGGCAATACCGGTATCCTTCAATGCCACGTCGGCAAAGAACAGATGATGGTTGACCACCACCACATCAGCCTGTTGCGCTTCCTTACGGGCTTTCATGACAAAGCAGTCCTGGTAATACTGGCATTCAGACCCCATGCAAGTATCTTTGGTCGACGTAACCAGGCTCCAGACCGATGCACTTTCCGGTACCCGGGCCAGTTCAGCCTTGTCACCGGTAGTTGTGGTTTTTATGAAACGGCTGATGTCACGCAGGTAGCCTACGTCCTCGCGCGAGCTCAGGCGGCCATTCTGTATGGTTCTTTCCAGATGGTAATGACAGAGGTAATTCGCCCTGCCCTTCAGCAAGGCTACCGATACCGGCGCCTTCAGCACTTTGCGTATGGTGGGAATATCGCGCAAATACAACTGATCCTGTAAGTTCTTGGTTCCCGTCGACACCACTACCTTGCCTCCCCATAGCAGAGCAGGAATCAGGTAGGCATAGGTTTTACCTGTGCCCGTACCGGCCTCGGCAATCAGGGTTTTTTGCCCGGCAATGGCATCAGCGATGGCTTTTGCCATCTCTGTCTGCGCCTGACGCGGGCGATAAGCGTTCACCGATGCGCTTAATGGGCCGGTCAAGCCAAAAATATGTTCTACTTCTGCATCGTGAATGCCGTTTGCATTCGGTGTGGCAAGTGATTCAGTCAAAATGAGGCAATCAGAAACTAACTATCAGGACAAGGAAAAGCGGATAATCATGCAGGGACATCTGGTGTCAGTTGCATCCTAAGCAGTGTAATATGGTCTTTCAATTGCAATTTACGCTTTTTGAGGCGACGCAGTTGCAATTCATCGTGACTCGGATCCTTGATCAGCGTCTCGATTACCACATCCAGGTCTCTATGTTCAACCTCCAGCTCGATAATGCGTTGTAGTGTTTGTTCCGGGTGGCTCATAGTCTTCTGGTTGCAGTAAAATAAAGTTTAATTAAGGAAAGACCATTTTCGGGTTTATCCCGTTAGTTTAATCTACCAAGACGTATGAGCCAATATAAGATCGAAGCTGGAACCGGACAACATATCGGTGACCGGCAGGAACAACAAGACCGCGCCGCGCTTTTTGCGGCTCCGCATGCACCCGGCTATGTCATGGCCGTGGTGGCAGACGGTATGGGGGGGAAAAGCGGTGGAGCACTTGCCGCTGAGCAAGTAGTACGTACAGCAAAACAACTCTTTGATGAATTTTACCCGGGAAATGATGTACGTAGTCTGTTAGAAAACATAGTCAACGAAGCACACACTGTCATTAAATTGTCGGGCGTATCATCAGAAAAGGAACCTCACAGCACGTTTGTTGCACTTGTAATAACACCAAAACAAGAAGCCATCTGGGCACATGCTGGCGATTCGCGCCTGTATCGCTTTACCGGCCCCAATTTTACCGAAAGAACCAAAGATCATTCCTACGTGGAAAAACTGGTGGATGAAGGCAAAATTGCCGCCGAAGAAGCCAAGAGCCACCGTTTATCAAATATCCTGATCAATGTCCTTGGTTCCAGTACGACGGCCCCTTACGTCACCTTTGGCGAATACAATGAACTGAAGGCGCATGATAGCTTCCTGCTGTGTTCCGATGGCCTGTGGCATTATTTCGATGATGCCGAGTTGTCTGCCGCCGTGGCAGCCAACAGCCCACGCCAGGCTTCCGAGTTCTTGATCAGAAAAGCCAGGGACAGGGCCAACAGCCGGGGCGACAATTGTACGTTTGCGATTATCAAACTGGTTGAACCGCCAACAGAAGTCAAATCCTATACCGTGCAAAAAATGCGTCGGGCAATCTGATCCTGCCAGCAGACCGCAGGGACTCTTAAAACACCGGGGCCAGCAAGATTTCATCTCTTGCTGGCCCCGGTGTTTTATTTGCGCGATTTATACTGCGTTAATTGTTAACTTACTTGCTAAATTACTTACCCTTGCTGGCCATCAATTCCTGATTCGCCTTGCGGTCTGCGTTCACTTTTTGCACGCTTGGCCTTTCAGACATCATCTTGACGTAATCCCGGGTCGGCAAATCCGCCAGAAAATCTCTGCCATAAATGATTTTGGTTGCCATGGACACCAGCGGGAAATGCACAACCGCAGCACAATCTGCCATAGTAAATTCTTTACCGCCAACAAAAGGATCAAATTTAGCCAGGCTGGCAAATGCCGGAATATTGCGCGTCAGTTGTTTTTCCACTTTGGCTTTGACTTCGTCTGTGACTTTGCCACCAAAAAAAGCTTCTGCATACAATTCACGTGTCGGCAATTCCAGATGCAATTCGATGAAGGTAATCAATTCACGCAACTTGGCAGTTGCAAAAGGGCTCGCCGGCAAAAGCGGATGTTCAGGGTAAAGATTCTCTATGTAATCAAGTATGACCTGGGATTCGCACAATGATCCCTCCGGCGTTTCAATATAGGGAACCTTGCCCAGCGGTGAATGCATCAAGAGTTCTGGTGAACGCCCGGTCCATACAAGCTTTTCTTCAAAAGGTGCCGATTTTTCCAGCAATGCCAGTTTGACCTTGTTGTAATAATTGCTGAGGGCGAAGCCGCAAAGTGTAATCATATGTCTCCGTTTTATATGTGGCGCCATCGCGGCCTACAGGTATGCAAGGTATATCTGGCACGCCTGTAGCCAGCCAAGGGCATCTTATTGTGGCCCGTGTAAATACCAGGCCATCCTTATTTTCCCACAAAAACGGATCAATTTTCCTTGTCCGTACGGAAATCAATCGTTTCAAAATTGATTATATTGGAGTCTGCTTCAGGCCCCTTGGCCGCACCAGCATCTGCTGTTGGGCGTGCCCATACTTTCGGTTTGCCACCGGCCGAACCCATTCTTTCCAGCTCATTGGCAACAGAGATCAGCAGCAGGATATCCCTGTACACAGGCAATTCAAAGCCCATGCGTTTGCCATCCCTGTCATCAACCAGGAGGCTTTCCAGGAAAGGCAGGATGTCATTGCTGCCCCACAAACGGCAAATACGGTTCATCAGATGTTCAAAATCTTCCAGCTGCCGCGCTGGCAAAGCAGCAGGATCGATCTCGTATTCCGGAATATTGGCATTGAAGAACACCACAAAGCGGTCTCGCATGGCATCGTATTTGTCCTTGTTGCCGGTTACACGGTACAAGTCCAGCAAATACAACCAGGGCACGGGTGATTCCGGCAAATCAATTTCTGCCTGTGGCTCCAGTATTTCTATGGCGCGCTGCGGATCATTGACTGAAATCCAGAATTCAGCTTCCTGGGTCACATCCGAAATTTCTTCTACCTTCACAGACTGGCCGCGCGTAGAAAAGAAATTGAATGTACTGCTATTGCTGTCTTCCAGCGTAGGCACATATGCCTTACTGAAGATTGATGGCGTTTCCAGTTCGCCGAGATTGCTTTCAGGCGCATTTTTCTTGCCTGGTGCGGTCACTGGACGGCTGGTATCCGTGGTTTTCTCATCATCGATCTGATACAGGGAACCCGTCGTGGTCGGTCCATAGGATGCCTGGATACTGTTCACGATTTCTTCTATGTTTTTCTTTGGTTCCGGCTCATGTGCATGTTCTTTTTGCTGCCACCAGGTGGACGTGAACCGTTTATGCATGCGGCTGATATACAGCAGCAGGAAAGCAATAATGCTCAAGCCTGCCAGCACGAAGACCGACAAGGCGATGATCCAGTCTTTGGAAAAACTGCTTTCCCTGGTTTCTTCCAGTGCCGCCTTATCCAGTTGGCTTTGACGTTTCAACTGCTGAGCCTCTTGCTGCAAGCTGAGAATTTTTTGCTGCTCGGATTTTAACTTGTCAGGTGCCACCTGGGCGGGCACTTCATCCCGCAGCATGGCAGCAAACTGTGCCTGCGCGGCACGCAGTTCTTCTATATTTGTTTGTGGATTATTGGCCGTCAGATTATCGCTCAGGCGCAAGCCAGGAGCGACAATGGCAACATCGTCAGACAGTTTCAGTTCATCCCTGGCCGGGCTGGTGTTTTGGAGCGGCTTGGGTGTTGAAGATTTTTTCGGGTTTTTTTTTGCAGTGACGACTTCCGTATCCGTCCGTATGGCTTCAGCCGCTTCTGGCTGAGTTTTTTCTTTCCTGACTTTCGGCTTCACCGGTCTTGGTACTGTCACTGCTTCGACAGGCGTATTGGTCGTGCCAGCTTGCGGCAGGACAATTGCAGCCGGTGCTTTTTGACCAGTCACCGGTTGCAATGCAGCCAAAGGCGGGTCAAGCAAGATGGTGAATTCACGGTGCAACTGAATTTCACACCCCATGTCCACCATGATCTTGACAGCGGGCTCCATCAAATCTTTTCTGGTAACCAGCGTCAGGAAACGCGTATTGCCTTTGACCAGCAAAGTAACACCAGCCTGTGCCAGGAAAGTGCCGTCCGTTGCCTCGACTTTGGCCTTGAAGCAGGACTGATCTATTTCTGGAGCATCCCTGCCGGTGACTTCAAGCTGCGCCCGTAATTGCTGACCTAAACCTGACTGCACCGTCAGGTTACTGAAGCCTAATGCATATGCGTTACCCGTTGCCCCGGCGGCAAATGCGCCCAGGCATAAAAGGTTTAACGTGGATCGGCGGAATGGAACAGAAATAATAGAGACCTCAGAATTAGTTTATTCAGTAAATCAATTATCAATTGCCTTTTCTGAACGTATGTTATCTGCAATCTTACTGGCTTTATAAGCTTCCTTAAAGTCGTAACCAAATGAAAACATGGGTTTAAAGCCGAAATGTGTATGGATTTCAACATATTTATCATTTCCAGCAACAAGCCTTAATATTTAACTCATAAAAAACAGATAGTTATCTCCATATTTTCCGGATCAAAATGAAGTGACGGCACAAAATTAACAAGACAAAAAAATCATATTCAATGCCCGGCCATCGTCGTTAGAAATACAGAAAATGATATACATAATCAGTAAATTACTACACTTTCTTGCTTGTGTACTATTAAAATAATTTAATTTATAGCAACGTTCAAGTAAAAGTTTTAATTTTTCTTCACATCAAGAATTTTTCTTGCAATGCCACGCAAGATATTGACCTCCTCCGCTTCCAGTTCTGCACGTGCCAACATGCGTTTCAATCTGGGCATCAGTTTTTTGGGATTGTCCGGATCCAGAAATTGAATTGCGACCAAAGCCTGCTCCAGATGACGGTACATGCCGTCGATTTCCTCTGCCGATGCCATCTGTCCCTGAAAACCGATATTGCTGGCAACCGGCACATCCGTATCAAATGCCATTCGGCATTCATAGGCCAGCAGTTGTATTGCCTGTGCCAAGTTCAGGGATGAATACACAGGATTGGCCGGGATATTGATCAGCACATGGCAATTCATCACGATTTCATTGGGCAAGCCATAGCGTTCATTGCCAAAAATTAAAGCTATCTGCGCTGGTTGGCGCTGCACCATATCTCCGGCGAAATGGCGTGGAGTAATGACTGGAGGAGAAAACTCGCGCAGCCTGGCACTCACGGCTGCCACATATTCACATCCCTGCAAGGCTTCTTCTATCGTGCTGACAATGCGCGCCTTGTCCAGGATGTCTTGCGCACCACTGGCAAGGGCCACTGCTTCAGGGTGTTGCAAGGCATCTTCAAAGCGCGGATTAACCAGCACCAGTTCAGAAAACCCCATGTTTTTAACTGCCCGCGCAGCCGCGCCTATATTGCCAGGATGACTGGTTTCAACCAGGATGAAGCGCAGGCGTTGAAAAAGAGATGTGTCAGTTTTGGGCAAGTTCATTTAAAATAGCGGTATCAAGCGTTAATTTTTCATCGGTTGTGCTGATCATTGCCTGACTGACGACAATTACGCACGCTCTTTATCATTTTTGTGTAGCTTTGCAATTACCTCACTTTTTGGGTGACAGTAATGCGCATGCTGTCATTTTATCGGAAACCTTATGCACCCAATGCTGAATACGGCTATTAAAGCCGCTCGTCGTGGCGCGACGATTATCAATCGCGCATCTTTTGACCTTGATCGTGTCACTGTCACAGAAAAACATTTCAATGATTTCGTGACTGAAGTCGACAAGGCTGCCGAAGCCGCCATCATTGAGGTGCTGACCACTGCCTACCCTGATCATGCCGTACTGGCCGAGGAATCAGGTGCTTCCGCTAATCTGCACGACGAAAATGACAATGTCTGGATCATCGACCCACTCGATGGCACTACCAACTTCATCCACGGCTTCCCGCAATATTGCGTTTCCATCGCCCTGCAACAGCGCGGCGTGATCACGCAATCTGTCGTGTATGACCCAACCCGCAATGAAATGTTTACTGCCAGCAAAGGCGCTGGCGCTTTTCTGAACGACAAACGCATACGCGTTACACGCTGCGACAAACTGGCCGACGCATTGATCGGTACAGGTTTCCCTTCACGTGATTTGTCTGGCCTGGATGAATATCTGGCCATGTTCAAGGTCATGACCAGCAAATGCCAGGGTTTGAGAAGGCCCGGCTCTGCCGCGCTAGACCTGGCTTATGTTGCAACCGGCCGTCTGGATGGCTTTTTTGAAAAAGGCCTGGCCCCCTGGGATATCGCAGCAGGTGCCCTGCTGATCACTGAAGCTGGTGGCATCGTCGGTAATTTCTCTGGTGATTCAGATTACCTGTACAAAGGTGATGTACTGGCCGGTACACCCAAAGTATTTGCGCAGATGGTCAATGCAATGCAACCGTTTTCAGCTATCAAGTAATTTCTCACGCTCCGAAAAATTGGAGCGCCCCACTGCCCCATATGCCGGACTGATGGCTATCAGTCCGGTCACTTAGAAACACAGTCAAACCACATGGCATCATTCAACGAACTCGGCTTATCCGAGAACATTGTTCGCGCAGTAAGCGAACAAGGCTACACATCGCCAACCCCGATTCAGCAACAAGCTATTCCTGCTGTCATCAAGGGCGGCGATCTGCTGGCCGGCGCGCAAACCGGCACTGGCAAAACGGCAGGTTTTACCCTACCCATATTACAGCGCCTTTCCACTTCGGCTAACGCCCCCAAGGACAAGACCAGCAGACGCCCTATCCGCGCACTGGTGCTGACACCGACGCGTGAACTGGCTGCCCAGGTAGAAGAAAGCGTCAACACCTATGGCAAATATGTACCACTGAATTCTGGCGTGATTTTTGGCGGCGTTGGCATCAACCCGCAAATCAAGCTGCTGAAACAGGGTGTCGATATTCTGGTGGCCACGCCAGGCCGCCTGCTGGACCATCATCAGCAAGGCACGATAGACCTGCGCCATATTGAAATTCTGGTACTGGACGAAGCCGACCGCATGCTGGACATGGGCTTTATCCACGACATCAAAAAAGTGCTGGCGATCCTGCCTTCCAAACGCCAGAATCTGCTGTTCTCTGCCACATTCTCGGACGAGATCAAGGCACTGGCCGACCGTCTGCTCGACAACCCGGCAATGATAGAAGTGGCACGCCGTAATTCCACGGTGGAAGTGATTGCCCAAAAAGTGCATCCGGTTGACCGCGACAAAAAACATCCTTTGCTGGCTCACCTGATCAAGACACATCAATGGTCACAAGTACTGGTATTTACCCGTACCAAGCACGGCGCCAACAAACTGGTAGAGCAGTTGATTAAAGATGGCATCGCTGCCATGGCCATACACGGTAACAAAAGCCAGTCTGCACGTACCAAAGCCCTGGCCGAGTTCAAGGACGCCAGCCTGACCGTACTGGTAGCGACTGATATCGCTGCACGCGGCATCGACATTGACCAATTGCCACACGTGGTCAATTATGACTTGCCCAATGTACCCGAAGATTATGTTCACCGCATAGGCCGTACCGGTCGCGCCGGCGCTACTGGCGAAGCCGTATCCCTGGTGTGCGTGGATGAATTCAAATTGCTGGCGGATATAGAAAAACTCATCAAGCGTCAGATCCCGCAAGAAATTATTGATGGCTTCATCCCTGACCCACATGCAAAAGCCCAGCCCATACAGTTGCGCAGCCAGGATCACAGAGGCGGTGGCAGAGCACAACCATCAAGTCGCGGACAGCGCCCACAAGGCAATGGCGGCGCGCAGGCCGCACGTACACCAGGCAAACCCGCAACACCAGGCGCGGCACCATCAAAGCCACGCCCAGCCGGCCCTCGCCCGGTAGTCAAACAATCTGCACCACGCAGGTCTGGCAGTCGCGGTAACGGCTAATGTAAGCGTGCCGGATTACGGAAAAAAAAGCCAGTCTACTTGTGTAGCTGGCTTTTTTTGCAAAGCAGGTATCACATCTGCTTACGACATTTACTGCCCCACGCTCTTTGTGGTCGCCATTGACTTGTTGATCGTCTCTTGCAAACCCAGCATGCTGGCCTGGCTGACCTGGATAAATCCACGACGAGGTCGATCCAGGTCTATTGTCAAAAATACCGCCATCGCAATCAACACTTGCAAGGCCAGCGTCGCAAAGCTGGCGCGCTGACCGGTCAGGCCAGATGCATAGCCTACGGTTGCTGCTGTCATGATGATCGTTGCAAACAATAAGTACACGACCGTTTCCGGCACATGTCTGAGCAAACCCGCATCTCTTTTGCCAAAAGCATCTATCGTGTCATTCAGGGTCTGGATGAATAAACCACTGGTCACAGCGCTTTTATCCAGTTCTGCCGCCTTCACTGCCTGCGCCCAAAGCAGATCCGAGACATGGCTGGATTTTTTAATCAACGCGCCTCTTTTCTCTGTTTCTGCCAAACTGACCTGTCCCTCATCTACTCTCAGATCCAGGTATTGCTTTACCAGCGACTGCACTTCCGGTCGCATACTGGCTGGCAAGAGCTGAATACGCAAATAAGTCGTACCTATGGCATTGGCTTCAGTCACAACTGCCTGGCTGCGCTCCTCGAAACGCTGCAGTGCCAGCGAAAATGCAAAACTCAGCAACAGGGCCAGTAAACCCAGCATGGATGCCTGCAAGGTATTGATTTGCGACTTCACCGCATCATTGGCGAAAGCCTGCTGCTTCAGCCCATTTCTGAAAGCAAGCTCGGAAGCTGACAACATGACGATAAAAAGCAGGGCCACGATCAGCGCAGTGTTCAGACCGTACATCAGTTCATTGACCATTCAGAATTTCCTCTGGCAGCAAGGTAAGAGAATGTTTTTCATTTTAACAATATCTGCAACAGGTGCAACATGGCAAAATGCTGATTCCATCTATTTTCCCAGGACAGTAGTCAGGCCATTTCCCTACGCCTGTTCTACTTATATTTGCAATCCCGCAGAGCAACCGTAGACCACGGCAATCGTCTATGATAAGGTGCGCACCAAAATTAATGGCTGATCTGACAAAAAATACGAAAAAACCAGATCTGCGATTGATACGGCACAAGGCCTGGATCAGCCATCGCCACATCCAAGGCAATAAAAAATACGTTAATAAATCAAGGCTTTATGAGCACAAAAGAAATTCAGCATACTCCTATGATGCAGCAATATCTGCGCATCAAGGCAGATCACCCGGACACGCTGGTGTTTTACCGCATGGGTGATTTTTACGAACTATTTTTTGGTGATGCGGAAAAAGTGTCGCGCTTGCTGGGCATTACCCTGACTCAGCGTGGCAGTTCTGGCGGCGAACCGATCAAGATGGCGGGTGTGCCCTTTCACTCGCTGGAACCCTATCTGGCCAAGCTGGTCAAGATTGGCGAATCTGCCGCGATTTGTGAGCAGATAGGCGACCCGGCTACCAGCAAGGGGCCGGTAGAGCGCAAGGTGATGCGCGTCATCACCCCTGGCACACTGACCGATACCGATCTGCTGCCGGAAAAGTCTGACCGTCCTTTGCTGTCACTGTGCATGCTGCAGCAAAGAAAAACCGTCAGCATAGGTCTGGCATGGCTGTCACTGGCGAGTGGCGCCTTGAAGTTGATGGAAGTATCCACCGACGAAAAATCGCTGCCACAACGCTTGCAACAGGAACTGGAGCGCATCAGCCCGGCTGAAGTCTTGCTGTCTGCCGGTACGCTTTTGCTGGACGAACACTATAGCCAGTTACCAGGCAAGTTCTCTGAACTGCCTGACTGGCATTTTGATGTCAAACAAGGGCAGAAAGCCTTGCAGGACCAGCTCGGCACGGCGTCGCTCACAGGCTTTGGGGTAGAGAACCTGAATGCTGCCCTGGGCGCTGCCGGCGCCCTGCTACGTTATGCAGAAAGCACACAAGGGCGCGGCCTCAAGCATGTGAATAGCCTGAATGTCGAAACAGAACATGAATTCATTGGCCTGGATACCGCCACAAGACGCAATCTGGAATTGACTGAAACCTTGCGTGGGCAAGAATCGCCGACGCTGTTTTCTCTGCTGGATCATTGCCGTACGGCGATGGGATCACGCCTGTTGCGTCACTGGTTGCATCATGCACGCCGTGACCAGTCAGTTGCGCGGGCTCGTCATGACGCCATCAAGGCGCTGATACTGGCCGATTCTACCGATGGCCTTGCAACGACCTTAAGGTCGATTCCGGATATCGAACGCATTACCACCCGCATCGCCCTGCAATCGGCCCGTCCGCGTGATTTGTCTGCCTTGCGTGACGGTATGCAGCATCTGCCAGGGCTGCGTAACTATGTCAGCCTGTGCATCGCCGATAACCAGACCAGCCTGCTGACCAAAGTATTGTCTGATCTGGATACACCAACAGAATGCCTGGACTTGCTGGAACGCGGCCTGATGCTGCAACCGGCCACCATGGTACGTGATGGCGGCGTCATTGCGACCGGCTTTGATGCCGAGCTGGATGAATTGCGGGCATTGTCCGAAAATGCCGGACAATTTCTGATCGAACTCGAAGCCTCGGAACGTGAACGTACCGGCATTGCCAATCTGCGCGTCGAATACAACCGTGTCCATGGTTTTTACATAGAAGTGACCAACGGCCAGAGTGACAAAGTCCCTGACAATTACCGCCGTCGCCAGACCCTGAAAAATGCCGAGCGCTATATCACGCCGGAACTGAAAGCCTTTGAAGATAAGGCCCTGTCAGCCCAGGAGCGGGCGCTGGTGCGCGAGAAAATGCTGTATGAGCGCCTGCTGCAAGACCTGTTACCACAAGTTCCTGCCCTGCAAAAAATTGCGAATGCGATTGCCCAGTTGGATACCCTGGTGAGTCTGGCCGAACATGCGACCAAGAACAACTGGTGCGCGCCACAATTGCTCAGTGAACCTGTATTGCATATCGCCCAGGGCCGTCACCCTGTAGTGGAAAACCAGATCGAACGTTTTATCGCCAATGATTGCGATTTTTCTGCCGAACGCAAATTATTACTGATCACCGGCCCCAACATGGGCGGTAAATCGACCTTCATGCGTCAGGTGGCCTTGATTACCCTGCTGGCCTATGTAGGCAGCTATGTACCAGCTACCGAAGCCAGCATAGGCCCCATAGATCGCATCTTTACCCGTATAGGTGCGGCGGATGATCTGGCCGGTGGACGTTCCACCTTCATGGTGGAAATGACGGAATCTGCGGCAATCTTGAATGGTGCCAGCGAACATTCCCTGGTCTTGATGGATGAGGTAGGCCGTGGCACCTCCACTTTTGATGGATTGGCACTGGCCTGGGCGATTGCCAAACACCTTATCCAGGTATCCAAAAGCTATACTCTGTTTGCCACGCATTATTTTGAACTGACGCAATTGCCCGACGTGCACCCTTCCGCTGAAAACGTGCATCTGTCAGCGGTAGAACACAAGGAAAATATCGTTTTCCTGCATGCAGTACAGGCTGGGCCAGCTTCGCAAAGCTATGGCTTGCAGGTGGCGCAACTGGCAGGCATACCGCAAGTTGTCATCAAATCTGCGCGCAAACACCTGGCGGACCTGGAAGCGCAGTCACTGCAATCGACCTCGCAGTTTGATTTATTCTCTTCTGCGGTAGCTACTGCAGAACCAGAGCCAGTCGAAGCCACACCCACCAATACCGAATTGCTGGAAACGCTGGATTCCATGGAACCAGACAGCATGACACCGCGCGAAGCACTGGCAGCGCTGTATGAGCTGAAGGGGCTACTGGGTAAAACTGGGTAAAAACTGATATTCAGCTAAAATTCAGCTAAATGAAAAAATGCCGCTATATTCAGCGGCATTTTCATTTCAGGCTAGTGCAGCTTGTGGCTGCGATATTCAGCGTTTGCATCATCTTCATCATCGCCATCATCGTCGTCATGATGGTGTCCGTGGGCACCATGCACATGACCATGAGCGATTTCTTCTTCCGATGCTTCGCGCACATCTTCCACTGTCAGGCTGAAACGCAAGGCTATGCCGGCCAGAGGATGGTTGCCATCAAGCACTACTTTATCATCAGCGATATCGGTCACTGTAAAGATATGGGCATCGCCATCGTCTGAGTCGGCAGACTCTTCGGAGTCTTCTGGCATACCTTCGAATTGCATACCAACTTCAAGTGGCGAAGGAAAACGTTCACGTGGCTCGACTTTGACCAGTTCCGCATCATAGTCACCAAATGCATCTTCAGGATTGAGCTGTATGGTGGCGCTAAAGCCTTTTTCCTTGCCTTCCAGGGCTTCTTCTATCTTGGGAAAAACCGCATCGTACCCGCCATGCAGGTACACCATAGGCTCTTGCCCCTCTTCGATCAGATTGTCTTGTGCGTCTTTCAAGGTATAACGCGCGGTAACAACTGAATTTTTGCCTATCTTCATAGCAATTCCTTAAAAATTTATCTGCTTGCGAATTATACCCGTCTAGTCGATCGCTTTGCCTCGGCCTATAATGCGGGCATGAAAAAAATCACCTCCCCCCTCCCCTTGCTTGGCGGCATCTCTGTTGAAGAGTTTTTCAGTGAATATTGGCACAAGAAGCCTTTACTGATACGTCAGGCCATTCCCGGCTTTCAGCCTTTGTTGACCAAGGACGATTTATTTGACCTGGCGGGTCGCGACGATGTTGAATCGCGCCTGATCAGCTTTTTTGGCAAACACTGGGAAATGCAGTCCGGCCCGCATGAGCAGATACCCGTCAAGGAAAAGAAGGACTGGACACTGCTGATACAAGGCGTCAACTTGCACAACGATGCGGCCGATGCCCTGCTGCGGCAATTCCGCTTCATCCCGGATAGCAGGCTGGATGACCTGATGATCAGCTATGCGGCCGATGGCGGTGGCGTTGGCCCGCATTTCGATTCCTATGACGTCTTCCTGTTGCAGGCGCACGGCCAGCGCAAATGGCGTATCGGTGCACAAAAGGATTTGAGCCTGGTAGAAGGCATGCCTTTGAAGATTTTGCGTAATTTCAAGGCTGAACAAGAATTCGTGCTGGAACCGGGCGATATGCTTTACCTGCCGCCCAAGTATGCGCATGACGGCGTGGCAGTCGGTGAATGCATGACCTACTCCATTGGTTTCCGCGCGCCGTCTTACCAGGAGTTCGGTGAATCCTTCCTGCAGTTCATGTCTGAATCGATAGATTTGCCAGGGCGTTATGCAGACCCCGATTTGAAACCCGGCAGCAAACCGGCTGAAATCAGTACGGAAATGCTGGATGATATTTCCGCCGAAATCGCCAAGATCCGTTTCACCGATGATGACATTTTGATCTTCCTGGGTGAGCACCTGACAGAACCCAAGTCCAGCGTCTTTTTTACGGGACCAGAAAAACCCTTGGCACCCAAACGCTTTCAGCAAGCAGCCATCAAAAATGGACTGAAGCTGTCACGCAAATCCCAGATGTTATATAAAGGAAAACATGTCTTTATCAACGGTGAATCCTTTGCTGTTGGTAGAGAAGACAAGGTTTCCCTGACCCAGCTGGCAAATCAAAGAGAACTCGATGGTAGCGATATCACGAATATCTCCGCCGATGTGCTGGAAGCATTTTGTTTATGGTATGAAGATGGCTGGCTGGAAATTCGTTAATCTTTAAAAATAATAAAAATACATGTCGCAGCGCAGCATTCGAATTGAAATTTGAAAGGAAATTTTCGTCTTGTGAGGGTCAATTTTCATGAAAAAGTGGAGAACCACGACTAAAATTGCGCTCTTGCCTATAAATAATGACAGATTTGAGTGCAAAAATGCATCTATGCCTATTCCAACAATGGAAAAATCATTATAATTCCGGGTTAGGAAACTTTCGTAGGGGCCGAATGTCGTTTTGGCGAGAAGCTCGCGAATTAACCTATAGAGCGATAATTACCGGTAATTATTCATCGCAACGTTTTGATCTTCTTTTTTGATCTATTTATTGAAAGTACAAACATGAAAAAATCACTCTTGCTCGTTTCCCTGTTGGCAATCGCTTTGGCTGCTTGCGGCAAAAAAGAAGAAGCAGCTCCTGCTCCAGCATCTGCTTCCGCAACAGCTCCAGCTCCAGCATCTGCTCCAGCAGAAGCCCCAGCAGCAGCTCCAGCTCCAGCAGCAGCATCTGATGCAGCAGCAGCTTCTGGCGCAGCTCCAGCAGCTTCCGCAGCAGCATCTGCTCCAGCAGCAGCTTCCGCATCTGCATCCAAGTAATTTTTAATTACTTAAGAAAAGCCGGCCTTTGGGTCGGTTTTTTTTCGTCTGTTGCAGTGCATCAGCTGCACCTCGTATGCGCACAACATGTCGCCATCAGCAGCAGCCGGTGAGTACTGACAATTTGCTAATGATTTACTACTATCGAGACATGAAGAGCCGGGTGAAGATATAAAAAAACCACGACAAGTCGTGGTTTTTTTATAAGTGTGAATTGCTTATTTTTTCAATACCAATTCGCCAGGCAGGCTATGCAGATAGGCTGCAATGTTTTGAATGTCATCATTCGACAGTTCTTTTGCCTTAGGGCCCATAGTCGCATTGGTACGACCATTGGCACTCGCCACATCACCGCCACGCTTATAGGATTTCAAGGCTTGCGCCAGGTAATCGACATGCTGTCCAGCCAGTTTTGGATAGGATGGGTCTTTAGGGTTACTGAAATTATCGCCGTGGCAGGAAGCACAGTCGAATTTTTTAACAGCTGCCTTGCCGGCTTCAATATTACCGCCTGCCAGAGCAGCGAAAGACACCGTAGACAACAGCGTTGCCAACACAATAGATTTCTTCATGGTTCGCTCCTGTTTTTATTTTTGTTGGGAATAGTAAGCTGCCAGATCAGCGATATCCTGCTCGGACAGGCTGCCAGCGATACCACGCATGGTTGGATGCTTGCGATCACCCTTTTGGTAGGCCTTCAACGCATTTTCAATGTATTTAGCGGATTGACCACCAATCATGGGCACTTGATACACTTCCGGGAAGGTAGCCTTGTAGCCAGGAATGGCGTGGCAGCCTATACACATCGCGACTTTTTTGTCGGCAGCGTCTTTAGCATTGCCAACCGGATCTGCTGCCGCAGCAGCTTGAGCGAGACTCGCCATGGCGAGGAGTGCAAACAATTTTTTCATAGTAGCGATTATTAATTTAGCTGGCAGATCAATAAATACAGTGTTTTGATATAACTCAGCATTTTAGCTGATTACGACCGGATTTGCGCAAGAAACCTGCCCCCTATCGTCTATAGAAAGATGAAAATGCTGCATTTGTGCAATTCCATAGGTAATTTTTTACACTCATTGACTGCTCATTCACTATTTTCATTGCGATTGCTTTCGCAAAAAAAGAACAGGCGTTCACAAGAGCACAAATTCTGGCTTATACTCTTTCGACAGTTTCATCGACGCAATACATGTTGTGCATGTTGTTCATATCTGACTACATGTGTAATTTTGCGGCAGTCCTAATTGGCAACTCTAATTGGCAGTCCTACTTATATATTCCGGGTACAAACCATGACGCAAGTCCCTAACAATTTACGCTTTGACGGTGCTGATAATTATGTCGCCACCGATGACCTGAAGCTGGCTGTGAATGCAGCCCTGAGTCTGCAACGTCCACTATTGATCAAGGGCGAACCTGGAACCGGCAAAACCATGCTGGCCGAAGAAGTTGCCGCAGCCCTCAACATGCCACTGATGCAGTGGCATATCAAATCCACGACCAAGGCGCAGCAAGGCCTGTACGAATATGATGCGGTATCGCGCCTGCGTGATTCGCAACTGGGCGATGAAAGAGTCAAGGACATCCACAATTACATCATCAAAGGCGTGTTGTGGCAGGCATTTACTGCGGATGAGCCAGTGGTATTGCTGATTGATGAAATTGACAAGGCCGATATCGAATTCCCGAATGACTTGCTGCGCGAACTGGACCGCATGGAATTCTATGTCTACGAAACCCGTGAAATGGTCAGGGCCAGGCATCGTCCGCTGGTTATCATCACGTCGAATAATGAAAAAGAATTACCGGATGCCTTCCTGCGTCGCTGCTTCTTCCATTACATCAAGTTTCCTGACAAGGAAACCATGCAGAAAATCGTCGATGTGCATTTCCCGAAACTGAAATCGGATTTGCTGGCACAAGCCCTGCAGACTTTTTATGAAATCCGCGACGTTGCAGGCCTGAAGAAAAAACCATCCACCTCCGAATTCATCGACTGGCTGAAGCTCCTGCTGGCGGAAGATATCCCACTGGAAGCCATGCGCAGCAAAGACAACAAGGCCATCGTCCCGCCCCTGCACGGTGCCCTGCTGAAGAATGAACAGGATGTACATCTGTTTGAACGCCTGGTATTCATGTCACGCACCAATCGTTAAATTCACTGATCACTGGTCACTGGTGGTCACTCATTCAGCGATACAGTATCGCTGAATAAAAAATGGCACTGCCATATCTTTGGATATGCAGTGCCTTTTTAATATTACCGGTATTTATACCAATGCTTCGTCTATGCGATTGCTGTCAGTATTCTGTCATTATATTTTGATGCTTCATCTTGTTCAGCGCAATTTTAAAATAATTACTGAATCTTAATTACTGCGCCTGCTTCAACTGCTCCAGAATAGCCGGATTTTCCAGCGTCGAGATATCCTGGGTGATTTCCTCGCCCTTGGCCAGCACGCGCAACAGACGGCGCATGATTTTGCCTGAACGCGTTTTTGGCAGATTATCACCAAAACGGATTTCTTTGGGCTTGGCAATTGGTCCAATTTCTTTCGCTACCCAGTTGCGCAATTCTGTTGCGATCTGTTTCGCTTCGTCGCCGGTGGGACGTGAACGTTTCAGCACGACGAAGGCGCAAATGGCTTCGCCGGTGGTTTCATCCGGCTTGCCGACCACTGCGGCTTCAGCAACCAATGGATTGGCAACCAGTGCCGATTCAATTTCCATGGTACCCATGCGGTGCCCGGAAACATTGAGCACATCATCAATACGGCCGGTAATGGTGAAGTAGCCAGTATCCTTGTTGCGTATCGCACCGTCGCCCGCCAGGTAGACCTTGCCGCCAAACTCCTCGGGGAAATAGCTTTTCTTAAAACGCTCAGGATCACCCCAGATGGTGCGTATCATGGATGGCCATGGACGTTTCACGACCAGAATACCGCCCTGCCCGTTTGGCAAATCATGGCCTGTTTCATCCACAATCGCAGCCGTAATACCTGGCAAAGGCAAGGTGCATGAACCAGGCACCAGCGGCGTCGCACCTGGCAATGGTGTCATCATGTGACCACCGGTTTCCGTCTGCCAGAAGGTATCAACAATGGGGCAATTGCCACGGCCGATATTGTTGTAATACCACATCCAGGCTTCAGGATTGATGGGTTCACCGACGGATCCCAACAGGCGCAGCGACGACAGATTGAATTTGTCCGGATGGATATTTGCGTCGCCATCTGCGGCTTTTATCAGGGAACGGATAGCTGTTGGCGCAGTGTAGAAAATAGTCGCCTTGTGTTTTTCTATCATGCTCCAGAAACGTCCTGCATTCGGGAAAGTAGGTACGCCCTCAAACACGATTTCAGTTGCACCGGCGGCCAGTGGGCCATAGGTGATATAGGTATGGCCTGTGACCCAACCTATATCAGCAGTACACCAGAACACATCTTCCGGCTTGATGTCGAAAGTCCATTTCATGGTCAGAATCGCCCACAGCAGATAACCGCCGGACGAATGCTGCACGCCTTTTGGTTTGCCGGTAGAACCTGACGTATACAGGATAAACAAGGGATGTTCGGCACTGACCCATTCAGGTTCGCAGACTGCTGACTGGGTGGCAACCAGTTCATGCATCCACAAATCACGTCCGGCGCTGACATTAACATTGCCACCGGTACGCTTGTACACAACAACACTCTTTACTTTTTCACAATCGCCGAGTGCCAGTGCTTCATCCACGATGGCCTTGAGTGGCAGGTGTTTACCACCGCGCACCTGCTCATCGGCAGTGATGACCGCCACCGCGCCCACGTCAACAATACGTTCTTGCAGCGATTTGGCAGAAAAACCACCAAATACCACCGAATGCGTTGCACCTATGCGCGCACAGGCCTGCATGGCAACGACGCCCTCTACCGACATTGGCATATAGATGACGACGCGGTCACCCTTGACGATGCCCAATGATTTCAGGCCGTTGGCAAACTGACAGACTTTTTGGTGCAATTCCTGATAGGTGACTCTGGTGACATCGCCGCCATCCGCTTCAAATATCAATGCAACCTTGTCAGCATTGCCATTTTGCAGATTCACATCGAGGCAATTATAGGAAACATTCAGCAAGCCATCTTCAAACCATTTGTACAGCGGCGCATTGGATTCGTCGAGCGTGGTTTGGAAAGGCTTGTGCCAGTGCAGGTTTTCACGTGCCAGGCGAGCCCAGAAGCCTTCATAGTCCTGTTCGGCTTCCTGACATAGTGCGTTGTAAGCATCCATGCCTGAGATAGCCGCATTGGCAGCAAAAGCAGCAGGCGGGTAGAAAATGCGGGATTCGGCTTTGACTTCGTGTTGAGCAGCATTGAGGTCAGACATTTGTATCTCCAACTTGTTATAGTTTGATTGAAATCATCACGACTGTTGAGCCAGCATAAAATGCTTATCGACCGATAAGTCATTTCACACACTTCGGCAACCTTACAACCCATCCTGCATTCAGTATAGGCGTCAGCACGCTTGCCATGCACAAAGTAGTTTTTTACACAGGCAAACCTTAAACTTGGAGACTTACTCAAGCCTTACGGTTGCTTTTACAAAAAAATGATACCACAAAGATACCATTCAATCACCACTACACACCTGAACATTTCAGCTATGCCACACGAGCCTTGCCGGGCCATGTAAAATATCGCTTTGCCGTAAATCACGCCTTCCACTGTCGCCCATCAAGCAGATTGCAAACATGTCAAAACCAGAATCCACTGTAAAACTCTCCCCACTTGCCGGCCTGATTTTTTTCAGCCGCTGGTTGCAAGTTCCTCTTTATCTGGGTCTGATACTCGCACAGTGCGTGTACGTATTTCATTTCTGGGTTGAGCTGGTTGATCTGATCGGTGCAGCCATGGGCAATGAAGCTGCCCTGAAACATATCGTCGATGCGGTTGCCAGCGGCAACGTCAAACCGACCAAGCTGACTGAAACCACCATCATGCTGGTGGTACTGGGTCTGATCGACGTCGTCATGATTTCCAACCTGCTGATCATGGTCATTATTGGTGGCTACGAAACCTTTGTATCGCGCCTGGGTCTGGATGGTCATCCTGACCAGCCTGAATGGCTGTCACACGTGAACGCATCCGTGCTGAAGGTCAAACTGGCGATGGCGATCATCGGCATCTCATCCATTCATTTGCTGAAAACCTTCATCAACGCCGGTAATTACGATCCGCAAGTCGTGCTGGCACAAACCGGCATACACGTGGTGTTTTTGCTGTCAGCCCTGGCGATTGCACATTGCGACCAGATCATGACCAAAACCGCGCAAGCAGGCGACAAGCACTAATGCAAGCCAGCAACTGAAACCAACAAGTAATCAGCTATAACCCGTTTTTCTTCACCTAGCCAAGAGCCATCATCATGACAGTCATCAAGCAAGACGATCTGATCGAATCCGTAGCCGCTGCGCTGCAGTACATCAGCTATTATCATCCAGCCGACTACATCGCCCATCTGGCGCGCGCCTATGAGGCAGAGCAAAGCCCCGCCGCCAAAGATGCGATTGCACAAATCCTGACCAACTCGCGCATGTGCGCCGAAGGCCGTCGCCCTATCTGCCAGGACACCGGCATCGTCAACGTGTTCCTGAAAATCGGCATGAGCGTACGTTTCGAAGGTTTCAGTGGCTCCATCATTGACGCCGTGAATGAAGGCGTGCGTCGCGGTTATAACGACCCGGACAATAAACTGCGCGCCTCCATCGTCGCTGACCCGCACTTCGAACGTAAAAACACCAAGGACAACACACCTGCCGTCGTCCACATGGAACTGGTGCCTGGCGATACGGTAGATGTCAAAGTCGCGGCCAAAGGTGGTGGTTCCGAGAATAAAACCAAGTTCGTCATGCTGAACCCATCTGATTCCCTGATTGACTGGGTCATGAAAACCGTACCGACCATGGGCGCAGGCTGGTGTCCTCCCGGCATGTTGGGCATAGGCATAGGCGGTACCGCCGAGAAAGCCATGCTGATGGCGAAAGAATCCCTGATGGATGACATCGACATGTATGAGCTCAAGCAACGCGGCCCACAAAACAAGACTGAAGAATTGCGCATAGAGTTGTGCGACAAGATCAATGCACTGGGCATAGGCGCGCAAGGCCTGGGTGGTTTGACGACAGTACTGGACGTCAAGATCAATATGTACCCTACCCATGCGGCATCCAAGCCTGTTGCCATGATTCCTAACTGCGCCGCGACGCGTCATGCGCACTTCGTACTCGACGGTTCTGGCCCCAGCTACATAGAACCACCAAAACTGTCTGACTGGCCAGATGTAAGCTGGGCACCTGATACAGAAAAATCCAAACGCGTAGATCTGAACACATTAACCAAGGAAGAAGTCGCTTCCTGGAAACCAGGCCAGACCCTGTTGTTGAACGGCAAAATGCTGACCGGCCGCGATGCCGCCCACAAGCGCATCCAGGACATGCTGGCAAAAGGTGAACAACTGCCTGTCGATTTCACCAACCGTGTGATTTACTATGTCGGCCCGGTCGATCCTGTGCGTGATGAAGCTGTTGGCCCGGCTGGTCCAACGACGGCTACCCGCATGGATAAATTCACCGACATGATGCTGGAAAAAACCGGTTTGATTTCCATGATAGGCAAGGCAGAACGCGGCCCGGTGGCCATTGAATCCATACGCAAACACCAGTCTGCCTACCTGATGGCAGTCGGTGGCGCAGCCTACCTGGTATCAAAGGCGATCAAATCAGCCTCTGTCGTTGGCTTTGCCGATCTGGGCATGGAAGCCATTTACGAATTCGATGTCGTTGATATGCCAGTCACGGTTGCGGTCGATTCCACAGGTACATCCGTCCACAATACCGGCCCGAAAGAATGGCAGGCCAAGATCGGTATTATTCCGGTCAGCGCCTGAGCAAGCACATAACTGACATGACCATTCCTGCATGACACACGATACATCTGCACCTGTAGGTGTGTTTGATTCCGGAATTGGTGGTCTGTCGGTTTTACGGCACATACAACAGACATTGCCCAATGAATCCCTGTTGTATGTGGCCGATTCCGGTTTTGCGCCTTACGGCGACAAACCGGCAGCCTTGATACTCGAACGCAGTATCGCAGTGACAGAATTCTTGCTCAGCCAGCAGATCAAGGCACTGGTCATCGCCTGCAATACGGCAACAGCTGCGGCTATCGCCCATTTGCGTCTACGCTATCCTGAACTGATTATCATCGGCATGGAACCGGGGCTGAAACCTGCAGCCCTGCTCAGCCAGACCCAAACCGTCGGCGTGCTGGCGACACGTTCCACCCTGCACAGCGATAAATACCAGCGCCTGAGCGTGCAGTTGAGTACAGAAACCGGGGTGAATTTCATGCCGCAAGCATGCATTGGCCTGGTCGACCAGATCGAAAAAGCAGACATCGATTCAGAACAGATACGTATTCTGCTGCAACGGTACCTGACACCCTTGCTGGATGCCAATGCCGATACCCTGGTGCTGGGCTGCACCCACTACCCCCTTGTCACTCACCTCATACGTGAGTTTGTCGCACAACACCTTGCTGGCAGCAGGCCGGTGCAACTGGTGGATACTGGCCATGCAGTCGCCCTGCAATTGCAACGTCTGTTGATACAGCGCGGGCTGGATAGGAAGACTGCGGTACCAACCGCTTTTACCGCCTGCGCGAGTGGCAGTGTGGAACGTTTGCGACAGGCCTGTACACAGTGGTTGAACGTTGGGCCCAGTAATATCAGCGCAGCACTCGTCGCCTGATAGTCTATCAATTTGTTAATGTAATCATCTCATGACTCAACAAACCATTGCCATTTCTGGCGAAACCCTGAACCGTACACGTATGGAGCAATTGACATCGGCGGCTGGTGATTTACTCAGGTTTGATGACTGTGATTTCGAAGGTCTTGATCTGTCCAGATTAAATCTGGAAGCCGCGTATTTCCACAACTGCAGACTGACAGATGCTTCGCTGTACGCCGCCAATCTGGCCAACACGGTATGGCAGCGCTGCCGTGCCGGACATGCTGACTTTGAATCAGCCAATCTTGTCGATGCCAAATTTACGAGCTGCGATCTGAATAATAGCAAGTGGCGACGCGCCAAACTGGGTTCGGTGCACTACCAGAGTTGCAAGCTAACGGGTGCCATCTTTGAAGAAGTCAGTCACCTTGGCCTGTCGTTTGAAGACTGCTTGCTGATAGGTGCCGATTTACAGAAAATGTCTTTTCGAAAAGCGAAACTGGCAGGACTGGATTTCTCAGACGCTGACCTGTCAGGCAGCGACTTTCGCGATGCCATTTTCGAAGGCGGAAGCTTGCGTGACGCCGTTCTGGTGGCTGCACGCTTTGAGGGTGCCGATTTGCGCGAGGCAGATATCAGTGGACTCAAGCTGGTCAATGCCAGGCTCTTCAAGGGCGCGACCATTTCCCACCGGCAGGCTGCCGAGCTGATCATGGAGCTGGGGATTAATGTAGGCTGAATCTGGCGGGCTCAGCACTTAAGAACTTGTTCCCGCAAGACCTATTGTCTCATCACAGGCGCTGGCAACACCAGATTTGTCGCCTTGGAAATAGCTCCCCACAGCACGCCAACAACCGCATTCCACACCTTTTCGACGGTCACCATGAGCAAACCACGCAAGGTTTTGGCAAAACTCAGGGCCATGTCTTCCAGCCCATCAAGAAAGAATTGCTGAGTTTCCGGAGTAATTTGCTTGGTTAATATACCGGTGCTGACCAGCCCCGCCTGTTGCGCGATGGCCTGTAATTGCTGCTGGGTGAAACCACGCAAGGTCGTCACGTCGGTTTGCAAAACGCCTGTGGCCGCAGCCTGCATATCGGCGACGAGTTGATCAAGATCAAGTGACATGGTGCTTTTCCTTCTGCTTATTGCTACATATGCTACAAATTAGCGCTACAAGTTATTGCTGCAAATTAGCGCTGCAAGAAATTTTCGTAGGTGATGGCCTGATCCAGATAGATCACGGCCTGGCCCTTGAATGCCAGTGCCTCATAGGCAGTCACACCTTGCTGGCGATCGGTATCGCGCATTTTTGCCAGGGTGTCCGACACTTTCCTGATTGCATAGGCACTGGGCGGGGTACTGTCGTCATCCACTATGCCCGTACTGCCGCGCTTGTCGAGTGCGCGATTGATGGCATCGGTGACCTTGTTTTTTGGCATGGGGCGGGCACCGGCTTGCAGACTCAGTGCATCCAGCCGTCCTATGAGGGAATTGTATTTATCGGCACGACTGGCAAAACTGCTTTTGTCCGTACCATTTGATACACTGGCAAACAGGATCATGGCATCGGTATTGACTGCCGCCAATCCATCCACTACGGCCTTGTCATAGGCTGGTGCCAGTTGCGTGGCGCAGGCGGCCAGCATCATGCACATGCCCAGCAGCCATAATCGCGTCAATAACAGGATACTTGCAGTCCGCTTCATGGCTCTCCACATTTCATGGTGTCAAAAACTTCATCTTAACATCATGAAATGCAATTTCAACCAATATACTTATACTGCCAGGTGGTTTTATGTCAGGGCGTGAAAGAAGCCGCAATACGTTTAGTGGCTTCATCATATTTTTCACGATTGCTGCTGGCATAGGTCCACTGAAACAGGCTGCACCATTTTCCATCAGTGATTAATTTCTCGTAAAAAATCTGCTGACCGTTGTTGCCAATTTTATTGCCGCCGTTTTTGTCACCGTTGTTACCATCTTTAATGCCAGATACCACGGCAAAATGTTTACCCTTGGCATGATAAGTAATCTGCCTGCCATCTTTGGCTTTGTTTCTCTCCGCTTTTGCAAGAAATTCTGCCGGCGTGGTGTCCCACTCTTCTATGCAGGCGCGCGCATACACTCTCAGTTCTGCATCCCGTTTGGGTGATAAAAACACCTGTCCATCACCATTGGCAGCTTCACCCTGTGGCTGTAAATAATCAGGATAATCAATCGCAAACCCATAGCGCTGATTGACATAGGTTTTGTAGACAGTGTCTGCACGGGCAGAAAAACTCAGGCAGGCAAGCAGAGGGAGGATGAAATACAGTCGCATATTATTCAGACATGGCCCTCATTCCCACAAAGAAAAAGAGGGCCAGTAAATACTTATCAATACTTAATAATGCTTGGCAGTGTTTAGCCCAGCACCGCAGCAATAGCACTTGCCGTTGCTTCGACATTACCAGTGTTCAGGCCGGCGACACACATACGGCCAGAACGCACCAGATAGACGCCAAATTCTTCTTTCAGGCGATCACACTGCTCTGCCGTCAGACCGGTGTAGCTGAACATGCCGTGTTGGGTCAGGAAGTAGCTGAAATCACGGCCTGGCAATTTGGCGCTCAGTACATCATGCAATTTGCGACGCATGAGCTGGATGCGATCACGCATGGCAACCACTTCAGCTTCCCACATGGGGCGCAGTTCAGGATCAGTCAGAACACGTGCCACCAGTTGGCCACCGTGCAAAGGCGGGTTGGAATAATTGCGGCGTATCGTTGCCTTCATCTGGCCCAATACATTCACGGCTTGCGCAGCATCCGGGCACACCACACTCAGGGCACCACAACGCTCGCCATACAGGCTCATGCTCTTGGAGAAAGAATTGGCGACGAAGAAGCTCAAACCTTCGTCTGCCAGCAGGCGCACGGCATACGCATCTTCTTCGATACCATCGCCATAGCCCTGATAGGCCAGATCCAGGAAGGCAATCAGTTCACGCTCTTTCAACACAGGCACCAGTTGTTGCCATTGCGCCTTCGTCAAATCGACACCGGTCGGGTTATGGCAGCAGGCGTGCAGCAAAACAATACTTTTTTTCTCTGCGCCCTTCAGCGCTTCCAGCATGGCATCAAAACGCAGACCACCGGTCGCTGCGTCGTAGTAAGGATAGGTTTTGACCGTCAGACCACAACCTTCAAATACGGCGCGGTGATTATCCCAGGTAGGGTCACTGACCAGCATGGTGCTTTCAGGAAAATAGCGCTTGATGAAATCACCGCCAACCTTCAGGCCACCACTGGAACCGACAGACTGTATGGTCACCACACGGCCAGCCTTGACTGCCGCATTGTCAGCACCAAACAGCAAATGCTGGACCGCAGTACGGAAATTGGCAGCACCTTCCATAGGCAAATAAGGACGGGCACCGGCATCGGCCACCACCTTGTGTTCTGCTGCGCGAACGGAAGGCAGCATGGGGATCTTGCCAGCATCATCAAAATAAATACCGATGGACAAATTGATCTTGTTCGGACGAGGGTCTTTGCCAAACGCCTCGTTCAGTGACAGGATAGGATCGCCAGGGTAGGCTTCGACGTGCTGAAACATGATAAAACTCCAGATGGTTGGACATAAAATCAAAGCGGCATTGTTTGCATTTTTATTAAATAAAATGCACTGACAATGTGCGTCATGCCTCTATTGTGACACAAGCCAACCTCAACTTAGGATACAACTGCCCTAGCACATGCGTGAAAACTGTATTGATCTGACCAAATCAAACATAAGCAGTATAAAAAATGCCGCCCCCTTGTCAGGAGAACGGCACATATTGCCATACGATAAAATAAATCAATGCCCGTGCGAATGTTCCTCGGCTTCTACCGGCATATTGCTGCCATTGCTGCCTTCAAAGAAGAAAGGCTTGCGGGTTTTAGGTGTCTTGCCGACTTCATTCATGGTTGCTGATTCATACAGGCGGCCATTCAGCATCACATGGCTAACCCGGTCTGACACGCGTATGTCTTTCAGTACATCTCCATCAACGATCATCAGGTCCGCCAGTTTGCCAGCTTCCAGCGAGCCTACGTCCTTGTCCAGCCCCAGATAGCGCGCGCCATTGATGGTACCGCTGCGGATGGCTTCCATAGGCGTCATGCCACCCCGTACCAAAGTCCATAGTTCCCAATGGGCAGCCAGACCTTCACGCTGACCATGCGCCCCCAGATTGACCGGGACACCGGCACGCTGCAATGACGTAGCCGTTTCTGCGACCTTGAAGACATTGAAATCTTCTTCCGGTGCAGTTTCACGCCTGACACTGCGCGGCTCCAGTACCGATTTGGGAACATATCTGGTCAGCAAAGGATGTTTCCATACATCCGTGTGTGCATACCAGTAATGTTCGCCATCCAGGCCACCATAGGCAACCCCCAGCGTAGGTGTATAACCGACCTGGGTTTGCGACCACAATTGCCGGACATCGTCATACACTTTTTCGACGGGCAAAGCATGTTCAACACCGGTATGGCCGTCGACTACCATGGTCATATTGGTCTGGAATAATGAACCGCCTTCTGGCACCACCATCATTTGCGTCTGCCGTGCGGCTTCCAGAATTTGCTGACGCTGCTCACGTCGTGGCTGGTTATAGCTCTTGACCGAAATTGCCCCGGCTGCCTTCAGGCGTTTCAGGTGTGTCAAGGCATCGTCCAGATTATTCACGATGGCAGCGAAGTTGCCCTTGGCACCGTACAGTATGGTGCCAGTTGAGTAAATGCGTGGTCCCAGTACCTGCCCGGCCTTTTGCAACTCACTCTGGGTAAAGATTTCGCCGGTATCGTTGGAAGGATCGTGGATGGTCGTTACCCCAAACGCCAGTGACGCATAATTGACCCAGCTTTGCTGCGGAATAATGCCACCTTCCCCCATACCACCATGCCAATGCACGTCAACCAGGCCCGGCAATATGGTCTTGCCTTTTGCATCTATCTGTCTGGCACCATCCGGTATGGCGATGTCGCTGGCCTTGCCTATGCTGATTATGCGGTTATCCCTGACGACAATGCGACCATCTTCAATGACTTCATCGCCTTTCATGGTGACTATCCGGGCGCCGGAAATCACAGTCAGGCCAGCAGGCTTGTCGGCCTGTTGACGGAAACCTATCTTGACGCCCTGCTCCACTGGTTTGGGCAATTCGGCCGGTGCGCCGGGTACAAATGCAAAGGCGTCTTTCAAATCACGGCTGAATAATTCATCGCCCAAAGAAAAATGAATACGCTTGCTGTCACCCGACCAGTGCAGATATTGTCCGGCATTCACATCCAGCTGTTTTACTGGCAGGGCATCCATTTTCTGACCTATGGTGACAGCCTTGCCAGCCAGCGGCAGTGGTGTGACATAGGCATGATAACGTTCACCAAATGCCAGCCATTCGCCATCCGGAGAAATCGCAAATTCACCAGCAAATTCACTTTTTGCGACCGGTTGTTCAGGCTTGCCATCCAGTGGCAGGCGTACCAGCGAAGTAGTCCAGTCAACCTCTCCTGAAAATTGCGTGCGTGTTACGTATACGGCATCAGCATCTTTGCCAAACTGCGGTGCACTGCCATCTTCCGACAAGAAACGTGGTTCGGATTTGCCGTCAACACTGGCCAGATAGACCCCGGTGTCCATTCCATACCAGGGCGTGGTCAGAAAACCACCCTTGGCCTTGACGTAAGTAACTTGCCTGCCATCCGGTGAAAAACGCGCTTGCATGTATTTGCCCGGCGCCTTGGTAACCACCGATTCCCTGCCACTGGCAAGGTCCACTACCCTGACCGAGCCCAGTTTCTCATCATTCCAGCTACTGAAAACCACAGCTTTGCCATCGCGTGAAAAGCTGGGGAAGAATTCAAAATGGGTGTTTTGCGCGGTCAGGCGGCGAGGTGCTCCATTTGGCAAGTCTTTGATATAGATATGCCCCAGCGCCGAATACACGACCTTGTCACCCTGTGGCGCCACATTCACCCAACGTAACTGATGCACATCAAACTGATCGGGGGCCACCTCATGCGGAAAACGCAGGGCATCACGGACTTCGCGTGTGTCTTTCACATGGAAGGGAATCTCTGCTGCCTTGTGCGAGAACGGGTCAAGACGCCATATCTTGCCTTTGGCCCAGACCACGATTTCCTTGCTGCCAGGCATCCAGGCGAAAGCTGGATAAACACCCTGTATGGCCCAGGATTCCTGCATGTCGCGTTCCAGCTCCGGCCAGGCGGCAGCTTCTTCGCCGGTCTGCAAGTTTTTCAGGAACAAGGTGGACTGATTCCGCACGCGGCGTACAAACGCCAGATATTTGCCATCCGGTGACGGAACAGGCCTTACTGCGCCACCGGGGCCACTGACCACAGCCTTGACTTTACCATCCTGCATGTCGCGACGGAAAATCTGGTAAATCTGTGCGTTGGAATTTTTATTGTATTCAAAGGACGTGCCAGCCGTCGTATCTTGCGAATAATAGACATAGCGGCCATCTGGTGAAAAAGCTGGCTCACCCAGGTCTTTTTGCCAGTTTGGCTTTTCATTCAACTGCACGCCCGTACCGCCGCTTTGATGGTAAAGCCAGATTTCACCAGACCCCAGTGAACGTGTGCCGGTATAGTGCTTGCGGGCTGCAATATATTGTCCGTTCGGGTGCCACACCGGGTTATTCAAAAGGCGGAAATCTTCCTTGCTGACAGCATGCGCATTGCTGCCATCGACATTCATGACCCACACATTGTCACCGCCACCAGCGTCAGACATATAGGCAATCTGTTTGCCGTCGGGTGAAAATCGCGCCTGCATTTCCCACGCCATGGAATGCGTCAAGGCCCTGGCTTCACCGCCTGCAATCGGCAGCGTGTACAAATCACCCAGCAGATCAAAAACCAGTTGCTTGCCGTCAGGGCTGACATCCACACTCATCCAGGTGCCACTGCGTGTGTCAATATTGACTGTCCTGCTTTCGCCTGGGGGATGATTGACATCCCATTTCTTTTTTTCTGCATCCGGCTTGGCGGCGGATTCTGCGGCTGATGCCGCCAATACTGGCAAACACAGCATGACAGCCCAGGCTACAGGCAATAGTCGTGAAACACGCATAGACTTCTCCCTCGGTGGTTTTTATTTGGTTTTATTTGGTTTTTAGTTGGCCAATAATGATGCGCAATAATATATCCAAAGCATATCAGCCAGACGATTTCAGATGCATCCGCAGGCAAAAAGTTCCCACTGGCAAGCCCTTATCCTGTAGCGCAGCCCTGGCAATGTATTAAATTACAACAAAACTGAGTGCCATACACCATCAAACCGACCGGCATCAGGTATGATTTGAACAACTGCACTCTGTCCATGATCATGAATCTATTCGCGCTAGAGGACGAAGTAACACAGCTTGCTGCCAGATTGACTTCTGCGCATGGGCTGGAAAAATTCATGGCGCAACTAAGCCTTGCCTGGCACTTGCGGCAAAGAGATAGCCGGCGAGCCTCCGTGCTTGCAATCACGGTGCTGGCAGAACTGGCCGACCTCGAAGCGCCAGAGACACTGCGCAGACAGTTTCATGCCCGCCTTTGCCTGATCAGGGCAGAAATTGCCGCTCTGTATGGCAATCTGACTTTTGCCGAACGCCTGCTGGAAGAAAGCACGGCTGTTTTCACTGATCTCAATGACGCAACCGGCCTGGGTGACGCCAGTCTGACCGATGCAGCACTGGCACTGGAACAGGGTGATGCCGGGCGTGAAGCCCGCGCCTGCAACAATGCCGTCACCTGGTACAACCGGGCCAATGATCAGCTCAGGCTATCGATTGCAGAATCCTGGGCCATCTATGAACTGGCATTTTATGATCCTATGGCAGCGTCGGTCAGACATGCTGCGTTTGGCAGACAACATCAACACCTGTCCCACCCGGCAGTGGCTGCCCACCTGGCAGCAGCCCAGGGCGTGATTCAGGGCCGGCGCGAACCGGCCCGCTCATCCGTCTATTATCTGCAAGCCAGTGAACTGGCGCGTCAAGCCGGCATGATCAGGCTGGCCATTATTTCAGCCGGTAATTCTGGTGAATCCATGCAGGCCATCGGTGATCTGGAAGGCGCTGCCGGCGTATTTGACTGGGCGGCAGAACGTGCTCATGAAACCGAATGGCCTGCCCTGATTGGCTATGCCATGTCGCATCTGGGTAGCCTGCTACGGCAACTGGGGCAACTGGAACGCAGTAAAAAAACGTTGGAAGAAGCACTGAATGGCTTTTCCCATGCGCCGGGTGGCATCAATAAAGCCATTGTCCATGCAGAATTGGCAGAATGCCTGTTGCTACAGGGTGAAACTGACAAAGCCATACTGGCATTCAGCGAGGCCATCAGCCTGTTTCGCGCTGCCCACTCGATGGATGACTTGCCGCAAGCCCTGATACGTTATGCGCGTGCCCTGTCCATCGCTGGCCAGGCCACCGCCGCCCTGGATGCCATAGAAGAAGCACGAACCCTGATCCACCTGCACCAGTTCACTGCGCTGGGTGTAACATTGAACCAGACACTGGCAGAAATTCATGCGCGTCATGTGGTCAGCCTGCCAGCCAACATGGATGCGCCGAATGCCACCATCTATTACCTGGAAGAGTCATTACAAACCGGTAAATTGACCGAGGGCTGGCAAGCCAGTACAGAATTGCTGATGGCCCTCAGCCATGCCTGGTCAGATAATGGCGAAACCGGCAAGGCACTGGCATATGCAAAAATGGCCGTCATAGCAGAGCAGCGTGAAAGTAAAAAACAGGCAAACAACCGCACAGCCATGGCGCAGGTCAGACATGAAACCGAATTGATACGTGCAGAAGCTGAACAACACAGGCTGATTGCCGCATCAGAAGCACGCCGTGCAGCCACCTTGCAAGAGGCCGGTGTGACGCTGGAACGACTGGGCAAGATAGGGCAAAAAATCACCTCCAACCTGGAGCCGGAAGCCGTCTTTGAAGCGATACATCATCACCTGAAAGATTTGCTGGATGCTACCACCTTCATCATTTATCTGCTGTCCGACGACGGCAAGACCCTGACCCAGGCCTTTGGCATAGAAGAAAACCTGCCGCATCCGTATCATGAAGTTGCGGTCAACGATGAGCGCGCCTTCAGTGCCCGCTGCGTGCGTGAGAAACGCGAAATCATACTGGAGCTGCAGGCTGACAATGAATTTACCGTCGTGCTTGATACCTTGCAGACCCTCAGCCTGCTGTTTGCCCCACTCAGTATCAATGAGCGCATTCTGGGTGTAATGACCATACAGACCCCACGCGAGCACGCCTATGGTGAACGGGAATGCCTGATTTTCCGCACCCTGTGTGCATACGGCGCAATCGCACTCGACAACGCCAACGCCTATCGTGAGCTGCGACTGACCCAGCAGCAACTGGAAGCGGCAAGCATCACCGAAAGGCTGGCCCGCAAAAAGGCGGAAGATGCGACGCGCCTGAAGAGTGAATTCCTGGCGAATATGAGCCATGAAATCCGCACGCCCATGAATGCAGTCATCGGCCTGGCCCATCTGGCCTTGCAAACCCGGCTGACACCCAAGCAATATGACTATGTCAGCAAAATACATCATGCCGGTGAATCACTGCTCGGCATCATCAATGACATCCTGGATTTTTCCAAGATAGAAGCGGGCATGCTGGATGTCGAATGCATTCCGTTTTCCATAGAAGAAGTGTTGACCGGCATCTCCACCGTGACCAGTCAGAAGGCAGCAGAAAAACAGGTCAACTACCTGGTTCAGGTTGATAGCGATGTGCCGCCAAGCATTTATGGTGATCCTTTGCGTCTGGGCCAGGTGCTGATCAATCTGGTCAATAACGCTGTCAAATTTACGCCTACGGGTGGCGATATCACCCTGCAAGTACACAGTTTGCCATTGCCAGCCAATACACCCAGCCGGTCACTGCTGCGCTTTTCTGTCAGCGATACCGGCATAGGCATGTCGGCTGAACAACAGCAAAACCTGTTCCAGCCATTTACCCAGGCCGATGGATCAACCACCCGCAAATATGGCGGCACCGGGCTGGGCCTGTCAATTTCGCGCCGTCTGGTGGAATTGATGGGTGGCGAAATCAGCGTACACAGCGTGGCAAACCAGGGCTCCACCTTCACCTTTGAACTGGTTTTCGACGCCAACGCCCATCCGTTCAACAAACCACATCTGTCAGGCAATTTATCTGCCCAGCAAGAAAAAAACAGACCGGCACAGCCATCGCAAAACCATGCCGGGCGTCGTGTATTGCTGGCAGAAGACAATCCCGTTAACCAGCAAATCGCGCTGGAACTCTTGAGCATGGTCGGCATCACTGCCGATGTCGCCGAAAATGGCAGCGAAGCCGTGCGCCTGGCGCTGGCTTCGCCACCCGGCTATTACGCCATGATTTTCATGGATTTGCAGATGCCTGTCATGGATGGCCATGAAGCTGCCGCCCTGATACGCAAAGAAGCGCAATTTGATGACACACCCATCATCGCCCTGACAGCCCATGCAGTTGGCGATATACGCGAGCGCTGCATGCGCGAAGGCATGCAGGATTATCTGACCAAGCCGGTGCAGCCGGAAGCCCTGTTCAGGATCGTATCGCGCTGGATCAGCGGCGGCGAAGAACAGACCAGCATCGCCTCGGCTGTCTCTTTGGCAGCATCACTGGTTGCACTTCACGAAGAAACCGACATCATCCTGCCGCATTTCACCCAGCTCGATACCCGGCAAGGTTTGCATTACATGGGTGGACGCCAGGATTTTTATCTGAGTATGCTGCATAGGTTTCAACAAAGCCAGGCAGACACGCTACCTGAAATTCAACGCCTGCTGGACAACAACGATAATAAAAATGCAGAAAGATTAAGCCATACCCTGAAAGGACTGGCAGGCAGCATAGGCGCGGTGGAACTGCAAAAAATCGCAGCAGAGATGGAACAGGCCTTGTTCAATGAAAACGACCGCGAAACGATTACTGCATTGCAAGAACGACTGCAACAATCACTGAATGCCGTCCTCGATGAATTGACTGCACAATTGCCGGACAACCTGCCCAAACCGGCAGAAGCTGCATTCAGCGAGCTTGAGGCGAAACAACTGCTGTCTGATTTATATTATTTATTGCTGGCATCCGACGGTGATGCACAAACCCTGTTTGATGAACACCAGAATGCCATTGCCAGCCAGTTGAGTCCGGACCGCATGATACAGCTCAAGCATTTCATGCATCAGTTTGAATTTGAACTGGCAGCCGGGATCATTGCCAAACAATGACCCCCCTTGGCTATCACACATGCACAATTGAATCAGTTTCTTTGAATTTTAGCTGCTAAATCAGTTTGTGCTCTGCCAAACTGCTGATTCTGTCTTCAGCAATTCCCCAGTCACGCAAAATAGCTTCACTATGCTGACCTGGCGACGCGGGTGGAAGTCCTAGTTCCGGGCTGGTGCGGCTGAATCGGGGTGCGGGCGCTGGCTGGGTGACACCATCCACATCGACAAAATTGCCCCTGGCCTGGTTGTGCGGATGTGTGGGTGCTTCTGCCATATCCAGAACCGGAGCAAAACAGATATCCGTCCCTTCCATCAATTCACACCATTGCTGCCGGGTCCTGGTTTTGAACAGGCTGGCACATTTCGCTTTTAATTCTGGCCACTTGCTGGCATCCATCTGCGCTTCAAATGCAGCATCCGTGATGCCAGAGAGTTGCAATAACAGGGCGTAAAACTGTGGCTCTATCGAAGCGATGGAAATGTATTTGCCATCGGCACAGGCATAGGTGTCATAAAAATGAGCGCCACCATCCAACATATTCGCGCCACGCTGGTCACTCCATGCACCAAAAGCACGGAAACCGTAAATCATGGCACCCAGCAACGCAGAACCATCAACCATGGCAGCATCAACAACCTGTCCCTTGTCTGAGTTGCGTGCTTCGAGCGCGGCGCAGACGACCCCAAATGCCAGCATCATGGCACCGCCACCAAAATCCCCGACCAGGTTCAGTGGTGGCACAGGTGGGGTATCCGCCCTGCCCATGGCGTGCAACATGCCGCTGAGTGCGATGTAGTTCAGGTCATGTCCTGCCGCCTGGGCCAATGGTCCATCCTGCCCCCAGCCGGTAATGCGTCCATATACCAGCCGTGGATTGGCTTGCATGCAGGGTTCCGGGCCCAGACCCAGTCTTTCCATGACCCCAGGCCGAAAACCTTCCAGCAAGATATCTGCTTTCCCTGCCAGTTCCAGTACCAGATTTTTTGCTTCTTCCTGCTTCAAATCCAGTGCCAGTGATCGCCGGCCACGCGCCATGACATCGTATTTGCTCCCCAGCATGGGGAAAGGATTTTTGCTGCCAGCCGCCATTTTGCGGTCTATGCGTATGACTTCCGCACCCATGTCGGCCAACATCATGGCGGCAAACGGACAAGGCCCCAGGCCCACCATTTCAATGACACGTATTCCTGTTAAAGGTCCAGCCATGTTTCATCCTTTATCCATCGTTCTGGTTTGTCTGCCTGCTCACAGATTGCGCGCAATAATTTCTTTCATGATTTCATTGGCACCGCCGTAGATACGCTGCACCCTGGCGTCCACATACATTTGCGCTATAGGATATTCCATCATGTAACCATAGCCACCAAACAATTGCAGACACTGGTCAATGACCTTGCATTGCAGATCGGATATCCAGTATTTGGCCATGGAAGCCAGTTCGGTATCCATGCGACCTTCCATCATATCGACGATGCAGCGGTCAATAAAGGTGCGGGCGATGGTTGCCTCGGTCTTGATTTCTGCCAGGACAAAGCGGGTGTTCTGCATCTCGATCAGAGCCTGCCCAAAAGCCTTGCGTTCACGTGTATGTTCTATGGTCAGACGCAGTGCCCGCTCTATGGCAGCGACACCGGCCACGCCCAGTATCGTGCGTTCATACGGCAATTCTGTCATCAACTGGCTAAAGCCTTTGCCTTCGGTGCCGCCCAGCACGCGATCAGTTGGCACGCGCACATCATCAAAAAACAGCTCGCAGGTATCCTGACCTTTTTGCCCTATTTTTTCCAGTATGCGGCCGACGCGGTAACCCGGGCAATCCCTGGTTTCGACCAGTAACAGCGAAATACCTTTGGCACCGGCATCCGGGTCTGTCTTGGTAACGACTACCACCAGGTCAGCCAGGTAACCATTGGAGATAAAGGTTTTGGAACCATTGATGACGTAACTATCGTCCCGGCGCAGTGCACTGGTGCGTATGCCTTTCAGATCAGAACCGGCGCCTGGTTCAGACATGGCAATGGCAGCCACCATTTCACCACTTGCCAGCCTGGGCAGATAATAGTGTTTTTGTTCTTCCGTACCCTGATTCAAAATGTAGTGTGCGACGATGGCGTGTACATGAATACCCAGGGCCATGTCACCGGCATAAGTCAGTTCTTCAAACACGATGGCCTGATGCGCAAAGCTGCCGCCGGAACCACCATATTCTTCAGGTATGTCTGCCAGCAACATGCCCATAGCCCCCGCCTTGTGCCAGACTTCGCGGTCTACATGTTGCTGCTTTTTCCAGCGGTCCTGATGCGGAATCACTTCGGCATCGACAAAGCGCCGCACGGCGTCACGAAAGCTGTCCAGTTCTGGTGTCATCCAGCCAGGCTTGATTTGCATAGTGTCTCCATCCATGGTCGTTAGCTTGCTTTTATGTTTGAATTGGCTTGAATTGCCGCAAGTCTGCTTTAAGGTTACCATCTCCGGCACCCATACGAGCATCATCCCTGATTTTTAGAAGACTATCCCCATTCGCCATGCCAGATAAAGTGATGACCACCGCTACAGCAACTGGTGACGCAACGCAGCAAAGCCAGCCACCTGCAAAAAAAAGGGGGCGGCCTGTGCTGGACGAATCAGAAAGCATACGACAGGAACTGATCAGCCAGTCGGCCCGGTTATTTCGCAAAAAAGGCTATGACAACACCACGGTGCGTGACATCGCCGCTGCGGTGGGCATACAGTCAGGCAGCTGGTTTTATCACTTCAAAACCAAGCAGGACATTCTGGTTGCGGTGATGGAACAGGGCATGCAAAGATCATTGCAGGAAATTGAACAACTGAGCCTGGCCGATTTGCCAGCGCGCCTGGCATTTCAGCGTCTGGTAGAAGTGCACCTGAATACCCTGCTGGCACCGGATCATGATTTTATTGCCGTCTTGCTGTATGAATGGCGTTCGCTGGACAAACCTGCGCGCACCAGGATTATTGCCCTTAAAGACAGGTATGAAACCGTGTGGGAACAAGCCATTGTCGCCCTGCATGCCTCGGGCGACTGGGCCATGCCAACACCATTGGATAAATTACTGATGTTTGGCACCCTGAACTGGACCGCCCAATGGTATCGCCGTGGCACCGGCATCAGCATAGAGGAACTGGCTGCGCAGTGCGTGCAATTCATCCTGCGCACCAAGGCATGACAGGCAGGGATGCATGTCTCAAAAAATGTCTTATGCAGGATTACGCTTTGAAAACAGTGCCACCAGACCAACGATCAGCAAGACAGGAAATAACAGGGGCAAGAGCGCCAGCGCAAGAGAACCAAGTACGACGGCAATGATGAAGAACAATAAAATGCCCACACCTGCCAGTACCACACCCGTCAGACCCAGGGCCAGCAATATGGCACAAGCACCTATGCCGCAAGCCAAAACGAAACCGAACAAGCCGCCGATCACACCCGTTTCATGACCATTGACGTGCATGTTCACGTCGCTGAATGCACCTAAGCTGATAACAGCCAGCAGCATAAGAAAAAATACGATCAGTGCGGTACGTTTATTGGAAGTCATGATGTGCCTCTCGTGAGTGTGGTTGGGCTTTTCAAAGCCAGTGTTGTAGATCGATGTAGTTATCTTAGACACGACCATCCTCATCTGCCATGCACTTGCGACAGAATGCATAAATCATGGGGCAAACAGTCAATCTGCAGGAAATTTGGCAGCGAAGAAAAGAAAAAAGCAGGCTGGCAAACCTGCTTCAGGGTGACAGTTACCAGCCGTCAAACAATCAGCTTTGCTGATTGTTTATTGTTTATTGTTTATGGTTTATGGTTTATGGTTTATTGTTTATGGTCAGCACCGATTGTTCCCAGTGCCGCCAGTGTAGATACCTTGACCGGAAAAACCGGCGGCCGCATGCCAGGGGCTTGCCAGCCAAACAAAAATTGACAGGCTGCACCACAGATACGGCCCTGACAGGCCCCCATGCCAGCCCTGGTCATCAACTTGGCGCTGCGCCAGTCGCCATGCAAGGCCAGTTGCTGGGCGCTGACATCTTCACAACGGCAAACCAGGGTATCTGGCTGACATAGATGACGCCATCTTTCGTCCGCAGCAAAGCTGCTATTGAGCAGTTGCGCAAATAGCCTGGCCTGGTCGCGCCTGGCCAGCGCATCGTCGCTGATGGTCTGGCCTGTGGCTGCCAGACCGGCAATGTGTCCTTCTGCCAGGGCCTTATCGACACCACCTATGCCGCAAGCTTCACCGGCGGCCCAGATGGCAGGCTGACTGCTGGCCTGATGTGCATCCACCTGAATACTGCCTTCATCGATATGACAAGCCAGCAGACCGCCAAGCTCAGGATTGGGCAGCAAGCCAAAACCACAGGCCAGAAAATCACAAGGCAGATCCAGTGTTTTACTGCCGTGTTGCAGGCTGACACTGCTTAACTGCTGTTCACCAGTGGCCTTGATGACCCTGGCATCATGCCGGTAAGCAATCTGCTTCAGAGACCAGAACAATTTAATGGCCTGCAAAAATTTACCCCGATGCTGACGGAGCAAGGCCAGGAAGAAACTCATCAACTCGCCAGTGCTGCGATGTTCTGCAATGGTAACGACCATGGCCCCTGCCCGCCTTGCCGTATCAGCCACCGCCAGCAACAAGGGGCCGCTGCCGGCAATCACCACACGTTTCCCCTTTACCGGCATACCGCCTTTGATCAGGGCTTGTAAACCACCCGCTCCGGTAACGCCGGGCAGTGTCCAGCCGGGGAAAGGCAGCAACAGTTCACGTGCGCCGGTACAGAGTATGCATTTCTCCCAACGTATTGTTTGCGCACCATCAGCGGTTTCCAGCAAAAATTCCTGCTCGCCGAACCTGCCTACAATGCGTGCACCATAAACGATACGCAGATTGGTACGTTGGCTCAGCGTGTCCCACAGTGCCTGCGCGCGACTGTCGCGCCACTGACCAGAACCGCCACGCCATATCTGGCCACCGGGTGCCGGATTTTCATCAATGATGGTCACCGTGACACCTGCCTGTGCCGTGGCTGCCAGTGCAGCAGCCAGACCAGCCGGGCCAGCACCGACTATCAGCACATCGGTAGAGAATGCCACTATCGTGTCGCCCATCATTGCCCACCAAACCCGGTGTTGATGACCATGCCTGACCGGCAGTATTCCTGGCAGGCCAGGCGATGTGGCTGGCCATTAATGCTGACCCGGCATTCCTGGCAGACACCCATGCCACAAACGGCAAAACGTGGCTGGCCAATGACTGACACATGGGTTTGCTGATGCTGGTATTGCATCAATGCCGCAGCCACCGTTATGTCACTGCTGCATTCAACAGGCTGGCCATTGATCCATATTTTTGCCGGTGTTTTTACCTGCATGGCTGTTTGTTCAGGCATTTCAGGCATATTTGCCACCATGTTCAGAGAAAAAACGTGAAGGCAGATAGGCAGTGTCATCAAGTTTGCCAGGGCGTGCGGCAATCTGGTCTGCCAGTATCTGTGCCGTAGCCAAAGCTGTTGTCACGCCCAGACCTTCATGCCCTGCTGCCACCCAGATGCCTGGTAACAGTGGATGCGGCCCTATGATAGGTTGCCCATCAGGCGAGGCCGGACGCATACCCGCCCAGGCACGAATAATCTGCATATCCGCCAGGCAGGGTAATAATTGCATGGCTGCCTGTAGCACAGCGCCCAAAGCGCGCGGATCAATGCTGGTATCTGTCTGATGATCCTGGCGACAGGAACCCAGCAACCATTGCCCGGTCGGGCGTGGCTGAATGTTGGCAGCGACAGCCAGGGCATCGGCAGTCACTGCTGCCTGGCCATAATTCATACTAACGATCTGGTGCGACAGGCGTCCTGGGTAGCGGTCGGTAATAGCAAGATGCCCTTTGCGGCCAAATACGGCAATCTCTGGCAAGAGCCTTGCCACGTCCAGACCGGCGGCAATGACGATGACATCTGCGCCCAGCCTGCTACCATCTTCCAGTTTCAGGCTGGCAGCATGCACGCTGCTGACGCGCTGGCCCAGCAACAATTGCCCACCCTGCCTGCGTAATTGCTGCGCCATGAAATAGGCGATTTGCGGCGGATACACCACACTGTCACCCATCACCCGGACGCCACCAGCCAAACCGGGGCGCAAGGCTGGTTCCAGCTTTTGTACCTGCGCACCGCTCAGTGCATCGGCCTGCCAGTCCCGTGCATTCAAGGTGGCGGCTCTGTGCTGTGCTTCTGCCAGTTGCGCTTCATCCTCGGCCACCCACAAGGTGCCACAGGGACTTGGTTCGCCAACATCAGGAAACTCGGCAAAAAACTCACGCCATAAACGCAAGGACAAGAGACACAGATCAAGCTCCTGGCTGCTTTCATCCAGTGCCACCAAATGTCCCATGCCCGCCGCTGTCACACCACAACCTGGCGTACCAGCGTCAATCAGGCCAACCTGGAAACCATCCTGCTGCAATTTGAGCGCGCAGGCACTACCGACTATGCCTGCCCCAACCACCAGCGCCCTTGGCTTCATGCTCATCACTGCCACATCCTGAACCAGCCTGTCAGTTAAAGTGAGTTAAAGTCAATTAAATACAGGCAGCACAGGGCGGCTTGCCAGGGCAGCGTTGACTATCTGTTCTACCCGTGCGCGCAAGGCACCGTCCAGTGGCAGGCGCGGTGCACGTACCCTGTCATTGGAATCGATCACCAGGGCTTCGACCAGTTTGATGTTTTGCACCAGATAGGTAGACACATCCAGATCCAGCAAGGGACGGAACCAGCGGTAGATATCGAGCGCTTCAGCATAACGACCGGCCTGTATCAGGCGATAAATTGCCACCGTTTCATGCGGGAAAGCCACTACCAGCCCGGCTACCCAGCCTTTGGCACCAGCAGTCAATGCTTCAAACGCCAGATTGTCGACACCGGTGAACAGGTCATAGCGATTGCCCAGGCGATTGATGATTTCTGTCGTACGGCGAATATCGTCCGATGATTCCTTGACAGCCACAAAGCGGGCATCATCTGCCAGCTCTTCGAGCATGTCGGTGGTCACATCAACGCGATAGGCCAGGCGATTCGAATAAATCATGATGGGCAAATCCCCCGCTGCCGCAATGCTGCGCAGCGTGGCGACGGTCTCACAATGATTGGTATGGTAAATGGTGCTTGGCACCACCATCAAACCATCGGCACCGGCTTTGGCAGCTTTTTCTGCCAGGGCGCAGGCATCGCGCGTCGCGGCTTCGGCCACGGTCATGATCGCTGGCTTGTTACCCGTAACCTGCTTGGTCAGTTTCAATACATCAATGCGCTCTGCATGCGACAACAGCGGGCCTTCACCCAAAGAGCCACAGGCGATGAGGCCATCGCAACCGGCATCCATCAGATAATGGAAACAACGTTCCATCTCTTTAAAATCGAGACTGTCGTCGGAATTGAATTTTGTCGTTACTGCGGGAATGACACCTTGCCACATGGTATTTGCCTTGCTTTCTCCGGCGAAACCCGGTTAATTTTGAAAATCAGTCAAAGAAACCTTGCGCTGACAGATGCTCAACAAATCAGCCAACATATCAACCCAAAAAAACAGGCATACAAGCGGTCGAAGAAATCGGTCACAACAAAAATGAAGCAACACATGGAGTAATTCAGCAGCTGTCAGGCTTGAATAGGAGAAAGTGTAAGTCCACAGTGAACGACAGTCTTGATGTTTGTATGCGTTCTGGAAGACGAAATCGGCATAGTCACTTGAAGTGGCGACCAAAGGGTCACAGCATGCAGTAAATTACAAATCAGGCAAGAATGACATCGCCACCCTTGCCCTATAGCTTGATTAAAGATTGAACCTCTATCAGCTTACAGAATCAGCTTGCAAAATCAGCTTGCAGATACGAAAAAGAAAACCCCAGCCATGGCAATGCCTGCACCAGCAACACGCGGCAACTGACTTGCCAGCCATTGTTGTGCGCCCTTACCCGCCATCCAGCCCATGACATGGATAAAGGCGGTAGCCAGCACAAAACCGCTGCCATACAACAGTGCAGATGCATTCGCTGGCATTTCCTGACCATGTGCATAACCATGTGCCACGGCAAACACAGATACCAAGGCCACACCTGCACCGACAGGCAATTTAACAGCAAAACTGATCAACAGGCCCAGCACCACGACAGAAGCGGCAATGCCGTGCTCTACGCCCGGCAATGCAAGCCCTGCCAGGGCCAGTGCGCCGCCAGCGATCATCATTAAAGGAAAACTGGCTGGTATCAACCATGCACGTGCCTGTTTTTGTTGCGCCGCCCAGATACCTATCGCCAGCATGGCCAGCAAATGATCAAGCCCGGTGAATGGATGGAGAAAGCCATCCTGCAAGGCATTCATGGTATGCAGCACACTGTCATGCGCCGACGCTGGCATAGTCATCATGGCGAGGCTGAACGCGGTGATAGCACCAAGAATTTGCGATTTACTTGCTTTCATATTTATCTCCCGATTCCAGATTGAAAATTAGTTTTTGACTTCGTCCAGCATGCCTTGTTTGCGGATAAAGCTGACTACCGCTTCCAGCCCGTCACCCGTGCGCAGATTGGTAAATACAAAAGGCCGTTCACCACGCATGCGCTTGGCGTCTTGCGCCATGATGTCCAGATTGGCGCCTACGTGCGGTGCCAGATCGGTTTTATTGATGATCAACAAGTCTGAACGGGTGATGCCTGGCCCACCTTTGCGCGGGATTTTTTCGCCACCGGCCACGTCAATGACGTAGATGGTCAGGTCAGACAGTTCTGGGCTGAAGGTGGCCGCCAGGTTGTCACCACCCGATTCCACCAGTATCAAATCAAGGTCAGGGAAATCAGCACTCATGCGGGCTATCGCTTCCAGGTTGATGGAAGCATCTTCGCGTATGGCAGTGTGCGGGCAGCCACCAGTTTCCACCCCCATCAGACGTTCGGCAGGCAAGGCATCTGCACGCAGCAGAATTTCCATGTCTTCCTTGGTATAGATGTCATTGGTAATGACCGCCATTTCATACTGGTCGCGCATGCTTTTGCACAGCATTTCGCACAATGCAGTTTTACCTGAACCTACCGGACCACCTATGCCTACGCGCAAGGGGTTTGGTTCTGAAGATGTATGTGTTTGAGTATTCATTTATTGTTTCCTGTTTTTTATTTCTTACGACCGGCTTTATGACCGCCTTTATGACCGGTATAGCCGGCTGTATTGGACCTCATGCTGCATGGACAGCAAAGACAGCCCGGGTGCCCAATTTGATAATTGGCCATCTTCCAGCTCTTGCGCCAGTCTTGCCGCTTTTTCCAGTTCTGGTCGCAACGACAGCAGTAAACGTTGCCCTGCCACCTGACCCAGGGGTATGGACTTCACCCCCACCAGCACCTGGTTTTCTGCCCACGAAAACAGCATGCCCAGCAAGACTGATTCTGGCGGTACCTGCAAGGCAACGGCGGCTGCAGCCATGGCCGTGGGCAAAGGCAATTCATGTTGCGCCAGCAAAATCGCCAATAATTCTGCATCGGCAATTTTCAGGTCGCTCACCAGTTTGCCCAGTGAATAACCCATCTGTATGCTCTCTGCCCGAAATTCTGCTGTATCCCTGGCGGCAATGAACAGGCTGGTCCAATGCGACACGGCGGCCAGATCTCTTTCACCAAAAGCCTGCAACAAACGCCACAGTACCGGCGCTTCAAAACGGGCCACCACTTCATGCAGGGAATTGATGATCCATTCCCTGGCTGTTGTTTCGTTGCGCACCAGGCCTTTTTCTATCGCCGCTTCCATTCCTTGCGAATAACTATAGGCACCGATAGGCAAAGACGGGCTGGCCAGTTGCAACAAATGGAGCAATGCCGCAGACTGCATGTTCAAGCCTTGCTGTCTGAAGGACGATGTATGCGCTGGCGCAAAGGTATCGGCGCAAGTGGATTATGCGGATGCCCATCATCACCACCATGATGATGGCCACCGCCATAAGCACCTGATTCGGGCTCAAAACTGGCCTGTTCTTCAGTAACGACTGCGCCCAGCCCCTGCAACATTTCCTTTAGCACCGGGTCTTTGCGTATGCGCAAAAAACCGTCACCGACCTGCGCCTGGGTATGCCGGTTACCCAAATGGAAGGCGCAGCGCAATAAATTAAAGGCAGTTTCGCATTCCACCTTATATGTCGGCTCGGCAGCAGCAACGACTTCTATCACGCGGCCATCATTACCCAGCATCAGGTCACCATGGCGCATGACTGTGCCGCGTACGGCAAACACCGCAACATCTTCACCGCTGACAAGCGTGGCACGCAAGCGGCTTTTTTCACGTAATTCATACGGCAAAACCAGTTGCCCGGCGATGCTGTCGGCAGTCTCAATTTTTGTTTGTAATGTCAGCATTGTTTAAAATAAAAAATAGCGTTGGGCCATGGGCAGGATTTTTGCTGGTTCACACACCAGCAATTCACCATTGGCACGGACTTCATAGGTTTCGGAATCAACTTCCATTTTTGGCGTCAGGCCATTGTGTATCATGTCCTTTTTGCGAATATGCCGTGTGTTCTTGACGGCAATCAGGGTCTTGTTCAACTTCAGTTGTTCTGCCAGCCCGGCATCCAGCCCCGCCTGCGAAACAAAGGTAAAGGACTTTTTCAAGCCGCCACCAAAGGCACCAAACATCATGCGGTAATGCACGGGCTGTGGCGTTGGTATTGATGCATTCGGGTCACCCATCTGGGCGGCGGCGATCATGCCGCCCTTGATGATCATCGATGGCTTCACGCCAAAGAAAGCGGGCTTCCACAAGACGATATCGGCAATCTTGCCCACCTCCAGCGAGCCAACTGCATGGGCAATGCCATGGGTCAGTGCCGGGTTGATCGTATATTTGGCGATGTAGCGTTTGACGCGGAAGTTGTCATGACGCGCATTGTCTTCCGCCAGCGAACCACGCTGCTGCTTCATCTTGTCTGCCGTTTGCCAGGTACGCATAATGACTTCGCCAACACGGCCCATGGCCTGGGAATCGGAAGACATCATCGAAATAGCACCGATATCATGCAAAATATCTTCCGCAGCAATGGTTTCGCGCCTTATGCGTGATTCGGCAAAGGCGATGTCTTCGGCAATAGCCGGGTCAAGATGATGGCAGACCATGAGCATATCGAGATGCTCGTCCAGGGTATTGACGGTGTAAGGCCGGGTAGGATTGGTGGAGGATGGCAGTACATTCGCCTCGCCCACCGCCGCAATAATATCCGGCGCATGGCCACCGCCTGCACCTTCGGTATGGAAGGTGTGGATAGTCCTGTCCTTGAATGCCGCCAGGGTATGCTCCAGAAAGCCGCCTTCGTTCAGCGTGTCACTGTGGATGGCAACCTGCACATCCATCTGGTCTGCCACGGTCAAGCAATTGTCGATGGCTTGTGGCGTCGTGCCCCAGTCTTCATGCAGCTTCAGGCCAATGGCACCGGCCCTGACCTGCTCTTCCAGCGGTAAAGGCAGGCTGACATTGCCCTTGCCCATAAAGCCCAGGTTCATTGGAAAAGCATCTGCCGCCATCAGCATGGAATGCATATGCCAGGGGCCTGGCGTACAGGTAGTGGCTGCCGTGCCGGTGGCCGGGCCAGTGCCGCCGCCCAGCATGGTGGTGACGCCACTCATCAACGCTTCTTCAATCTGCTGCGGGCAAATAAAATGGATGTGTGAATCGATGCCACCAGCGGTTACGATCTTGCCTTCACCGGCAATGATCTCGGTCGCACCACCAATGGCCATGTCAACACCAGACTGTATATCTGGGTTGCCGGCCTTGCCTATACAGGCAATCAAGCCATTTTTAATGCCGATGTCTGCTTTGACGATACCCCAGTGATCAATGATGACAGCATTGGTGATGACGGTATCCATGACTTCAGCATGTGGCCTTTGCGACTGGCCCATACCATCGCGTATCACCTTGCCGCCACCAAACTTCACCTCTTCGCCATAGATGGCAAAGTCTTTTTCAATTTCTATGAACAGGCCGGTATCTGCCAGACGGATGCGGTCACCCGTGGTTGGCCCGAACATTTCAGCATAAGCATGACGTGAAATTTTCATAGCGCCCCCATCACTTTACCGCTGAAACCATAGACTTTTCTGTCACCCGCCAGGGCCACCAGTTCTATGCTGCGTTGCTGCCCCGGCTCAAAACGAATGGCGGTACCGGCAGCAATGTTGAGTCGCATGCCGTAAGCCTGTTGACGGTCAAATTGCAGGGACGGATTGGTTTCATAAAAATGAAAATGTGAGCCTACCTGTATCGGCCTGTCACCGCTATTGGCCACAGTAATGCTGACAACGGGACGACCTACGTTCAATTCGATATCCCCATCCTCTATCAGGGTTTCGCCTGGTATCATGGTTTTCTCCTAAGGAATGGGGTGATGGACAGTAACCAGCTTGCTGCCGTCCGGGAAAGTCGCTTCGACCTGGATATCAGGAATCATTTCCGGCACGCCTTCCATGACATCGGCACGGCTGAGTATTTGCGTGCCTTCTGACATCAGTTCTGCCACCGTGCGGCCATCACGCGCACCTTCCATGATGGCAGCGGTGATCAGGGCGACCGCCTCCGGGTAATTCAATTTCAGGCCACGCGCCTTGCGCCGCTCCGCCAGCAAGGCGGCGGTAAATATCAGCAATTTGTCTTTTTCTCTGGGTGTCAGATCCATATCTTCTTTCTCGCTCCACGTAGTTCTTTCCCATTATTTCGGTTGATTTTCAAAATAACAAGTAGTCAGATACCTAATATCCACTTTTACTACTCAAACATTATTAAAAGCAACACAGCAAGTTTTGAACCAAGTATATCTATGTGCAGGCGATCAATATTGCATGAAAGCGCACCAAATTAATGCATACAATCACCGACTTGGTGCAATTTTATTGAATATCAGGTTAACAGCCTTTAGCGAAATAGTTGGAACTTTTGAGCCCCTTCAAGGTAATACCTCTTGAGACATACATAAATTGCTCCAACAAAACCAAGCAGAACACAACATTAAGCAAATTAGGACTTACGCAAAATTGTCCCAACAAGGCGCGGCGACGAAGACAGTACTTTAGTACGGCTAGGAGCTGCAACGCAGTAGGGGCGGTTTTGCGTAAGTCCTACACAACAAATGAAGACGGATACCGGGAATACAGACTCCAGCTTGCTGAGGCAAATGCGCGATGGCGATGTCGCTGCATTTCAACGTCTGTACCAACGGCATCAGGGGCCGATTTATCGCTATGCCCTGATGCGCTGCGGCCAGAGCGCGCTGGCCGCCGATGTCGTGCAGGATGTATTCATGGGCTTGCTGACCAGATCGTATCGTTATGACGCGGGCCTGGGCAATTTGCAGAATTTTTTATTTGGCGTCGCCAGGAACCTGCTGCTGAAACAGGATCAGACCCAGCGCCGCCATCAGCAGTTGCCCGGCCAAGGTCACGGAAATGAAGACGAAGAAGAAGTATTGATAAGCGAAGCAGCAGAACCCTCAGATGCCATCTTCAGCCAACAATTGACAGAACACGTCAGACAGGCAGTTGCCGTGCTACGCCCGCATTATCGTGATGTGATTATTTTGTATGAACTGCAAGAACTGTCGTACGCAGAAATCGCCGTCATTTGCAGCATAGACATAGGCACGGTACGTTCTCGCCTGTCCAGAGCACGTGCCGCCATCCTGCAATACAGCGAAAGAATGGGATGGCGTACTGAACTGACCATGCACACGAACACAACACAAGCAACAATGACAGGAACCGAACAATGACAGCCCCAGAAAACGCCATCAACGATGCAGGCGGCATGGAAACAGCACTAGACACATCACTGGACAGGCAATTCAGCATCTTGCGTGCAGACCTGCAACAACTGCATACGCCAGCCGCAACCGAACAGATTTTATTGCAAGCCTTTGCAAAACAGCAAGCCAAAGACAAAAAACAGGCTAGAGCCAGGCGCTGGCGCCCATGGCTGGCTGGCATGCTGACATTGGGTGGCAGCCTTGGCCTGTTCATGATGACGATACTGTTCCCTGCCCATCTACAAGACCCGTCAATGCATAACCCAGCCTATAACAACACCGATTTACCGCCCTTCATCGCCCTGGTACCGCTGGAACGCCTGAACAATGAAACACCCCACATGCTGGAAGCAGAAGTACCCGCAGCCTGGCTCACCAGCCTGGGCATGCCGGTAAGCCCAGAAATGGCAGGCGACCTGGTACAGGCCCAAATGCTGGTAGGCGACGATGGCGAACCCCTGGCCATGCGCCTGCTCAAATATTAAAACAGTTTTTCAACACCGACCAAATCAACAGACTTTTCATCTGACCGACAAAAAGGAAGCAACATGAACGTCAAATTACACCTCTTTATTCTTTTAAGCTCTACCTGGGCCATGGCACAAGCCAACGTCATCAATGACATTGCAGCACCCGAACCGGCAGAAGAAAAACAATCCAGCCAGCGCCTGCAAATCGTACAGATGACACCAATGACACCAATGACTCCTGTCACGCCGGTGGCACCCATGAGCCCAATGACGCCGATAACCCCCATAGCGCCAATTGCCCCCCTGCCCCCCTTGGCCGCACTGGCAGATCTACCCGATGGCAAACATATCAGCACCATCGTCTCTTCCGCCATGAACCAGGCCTTTGTTGGCCTGCAAGGCATGCAATCCATCAAGCCGGTAAAGAATGCGCCGTATAGCGTAGAAATTGTCACAGAAAAAACCCAGACCCTGGCAGACGGCAACCAGATCAGCAATAAAACCACCAGCCTCAGCTACAGGGATAACGCAGGCCGCACCCGTCAGGAAGTACGCGACAGCAAAGGTACAGTGCAACACATCCTGATCGTGGACCCGGTTGACAATGTACGTTATGTACTCATGCCAGAAAAAAAGACAGCCACCAAAATTCGCATAGGTAAAGACCTTGACGACAAACTGGCCAGCGTCAAAGAAAAACTGGAAAAGATGAAACAGGAAGGCAAAACTGTCCAGGTAGAAACCACCCGTAATGGTGACGAAATCACCGTCAAACGAATCGAACGCAAAAACGGCGACGATAAAACCGAAGGCAACAAAGAAACGCGTGAACAAGTCCAGGTCAGGGTCATACGTGCTGGTGGTAGCAACAGCGATGTGCAAATAGCCCATGCAGAAACGCTGCAACTGAATGGAAACTTTACTGACCTGATCAGGATGGGCCCATTACCCATGGCCTTCACCGACAGCCGCTGGACAACAAAAGGCAATGCCAAGGACCTGGGCAGCCGCGACATAGACGGCGTACGTGCTGATGGGAAAATGCGTTCCTACCAAATCCCCGCAGGTGAAATCGGCAATAAAAATGCCATCACCGTCAGCTCAGAAACCTGGTATTCACCAGAACTGCAAATGACCGTCTACGCCAAACAAAGCGACCCCCGCACCGGCGAATGGAGCTACCGCCTCAACAACCTGAAACGCACCGAACCAGCCGCCAGTCTGTTCAGCATCCCCGAGGGTTATACCGTCAAGGAAACACCAGTTGCGTCGAGGGTAGTGATAGAGAAACGGGAGGAGAAGAAGCCTTGAGGGTTAGGCTTGTATGAGATTTTGTCAGGATACTGCCACGGCAGCGCGTGCTGCTCACGCACGCGAAAATCATAGCTACTCCAGTGCCATTGCTCTGGCAAACTCACCATCCCGGCACGTACTGGATTAAGAACAATGTAGCGCGCCAACTCCAACCGGTGCGCTTCTTTTTGTATCAGAATCACTTTGTACCTGCCATGGATTAAATGCCCGACTTGTTTGTGACGACGATTAAACGCTGCGTGAGACACCAAAGCTGCGACACAGGCTTGCATCGAGTCGCATGGTCTTCATGAGCGCGTTGCAGATCTTTAGTTACCTGCTGCGGTGCCTTCCCTGACAGATTCTGTCCGCCCCCCAATATGCGTACGCAAAATCAAAATCGATTGGATATCATAACTAAGAGCCCCTCTTTCCGCTTCCTCGATTACCTTTTCCATTAATGAAATACTCAAAGGTGAGAGGAGACCAGTTTCTTCCTCATTTGGGAAAAGCGAAAGAGCAGCCGCAGTCGCTTTGCGATGCGCCACGAAATCCCGGAGTATTTTTTTTCGACTTCGCTTGAGCCGGTATTGGGTCGCCCACGATGTCCTTGCATTATTGCGCTTAGTACGAATTGCACGAAGTGCTCGAAGAAAACTAATTCGCAAATGAGCGTGCAAGGTATTAGAACTCATATCGCGGTGTATGGCAGAGAGCTTAAACATGGCTGGCGGCCATGCTTCGCACTCCTGTGTGGACATCTGTCCAGCAAAGACTTTCTCTTGGTAGTTGTTTATTGCTCGCCAAAGATGCATGGAAATTGACGCGTCGACGGCCAGCTTCAATAACTTGTCGACGCCTGCCGTATCACCAGTCTTAATCGCAATTTCGATGCTTTGATAGTAGGACTCCATTTCCGCCAGATAACCCTTTTCCAATTGATCGGCTTGCTTCAGCCAATTTTCGCGAACAAATTCATTAAATTCATCTAAGGCCCTATCAATTTCGGCGGCAGCTCGAAATCCACTGGTAAGTTGCGGCATTATTTCCGCCCGCGTAAAGCCGGCGAGCATTGACGGGCGGCTACCTCGCATGAACCTGAGAAGACTACCGTCAACAAACGCATTCTCAACCTCCGCCAAAATGCATGGTGCCCTATCAAGGTCATTGGGCGATACCATTGATGCTTTCTGTTGTGATTCGAACAAAGGTAGATTCAGTTCTTCAAAATACATTACTACCAACTCAGAACAAAACACACCATGCATATTGGGTGACGAGAGCGTGCGCTCTGCGAAACGAACAACGCCTTCTGCGATAGTTTCTACTGTTGGATGTAGTTTGGCAGGCTTGATCAATCGGCTTAACTGCGAGTAACTTCGATGAAAAGCACGCGCTTCCAATCTTTTACGTGCGGCTTGAAGGCACTCAAGTGACACAGATGCAATATCCGGATGGCGTAGTAGCTTGTATTTTTTTGGTGCGTTAGGAATGCTATACGCGAGTTCGATATCTCCTTGCCCTGGTCCGCACAAAGTGTGAGCCGACAATATGGTAGAACCAACGCCAAGACCATCAGATTCCACAAGTATTGGATATCCCGTATCATTTGGAAGCCAAATAGATGCGTGCGAATACTGCCCATCAGTGATTCTGGCAATCGCAAGGGACTGGGACATACTGCCGCAAGTCAACAACACGTCACCCGGTTGAATGTTATCGACAATCAGGAATGGTGCCAGCTGTTGTAATACATCCCCATCGATAAAGTTGTCGTTTTCGTTGTCCACTTCTGAAGTCACCCTGCTTTCCGAAATTTTTTGTATCCTTACATGCGTAGGCGATAAACAGTGCTTGATAGTAATTGGTCAAGCTGAGCCATGTAAATCTGATTGTAACGGATTCGCTCCAAACTGTTGTTACCACAACAGTGATGGCAATTCATGCACCTTCGATGCCGAATGCTGACTAACTCTTTTTAGCAAACTCACCATCCCGGCACGTACTGGATTAAAAACAATGTAGCGCGCCAACTCCAATCGGTGCGCTTCTTTTTGTATCAGAATCACTTTGTACCTGCCCTGGATTAAATGCCTGACTTGTTTGTGACGACGATTAAAGCGCTGGGTATACAAGCCGTTGAGCTGGCGCATGCCACGCGACAAATTGCCATCAATGGTTTCCACCAGCAGATGATAATGATTGTTCATCTCGCAGTAGGCATGTACCATCCAGTTGAAGCGGTCACATACCTCGGCCAACACCGTCAACCGCTCTTGCCGGTCGTCATCATCCAAATAGATATCCTCACGCCTGTCCCAACGGGAAGTGAAGTGATACAAAGCACCTGCAAACTCTAATCTTAGTGACCTTACCATACTAGAAGCAAAGCATGTTCGTTAAGAAATGTATAAAATGTATGACCTGACCCCGGCTTTCTATACGGCGTTAATGATGCTTTTAAGGAGCAACAGCGTTACAGCATATGGACAAAATGACTGCTCGGATGTTGCTGCGCCTTCAGTATGAATTTTGCGAAAATTTTAGGCAATTACGCAAAGTCGATTTGTGATTCTGACTGAAATTTAAGTGCTTTGATGTTTAGAGCACATCGAAAATCCGCCGCTTCCTGCAAAAATGCAGGTTAGGCGGAATGATATCGATCAATAAAACGTCGAACAAGGCATTATGACGTTGATCGGAAAACAATAATCAATGTCAGACCTCGCCTTGATTATTGTACGTGCTCAAATCGGTGATTTGACTGCGCTTTTTAGCGTTAGGTTTCCATCTAAAGATAGTTGCACGCCAAAAGAAGTATTCAAGCAAAGATGTGACTAGCGCCCAAACAATCATAGGCCACCACATCCATCGGGTAATCGAAATATGAACAGCAAAAACGAACCCACACAAAACAGAAATGTGCAGAATAAATTGGACGAATAAATTGTTAAAAATACTTTTAGGCTGAGTGCGAAATTTAATCATTTTTTGCAGTCACATAATCTGACTCATGTCGGTATTGAATTCATTATTTAACGCTGTCAGTCAATTTCTTTAACAAGACATCTTTCTGCTCTTGAGAAGCAGTACTTGTTCTAATACTCTGCAATTCCGCCTGTTTTTCCTTCTCTGACATTGATCGGAATTTAAGCAAATATTCATTTGTCATTACAGACTCACCATAAAGCGCTCCTTTGTACAACCAATAATCTGCCATGCCGAATTGATGGCGATCAACGTATCTCTGACGCAAAATTTTTATTGCATCAAAATCCCCATTGCTTGCACGCACTTCCATGGGATCGACAGGAAGGACAGAAGCGTCATCGCCTGTTTTTCTTCGGACTTGAAAAAGTAGCGAATACAAAAACCAGCAGGTGATCAATATTACTAAAATTATCTTAACGATTTTACGCATGAATTTACCTCTTGATACAAACGCCAAAACAAACTCAGTTTCCAGGCTTGGACCAATCAGCTTTATTAGAATCATCAACTGTAGGTGCCACCGGCCACACATCTATTTATCTGTGGCTTTGGCTGTCAGGCTGTAGGTGACGCTTGCTACATTGCTCCAGTTAAAACCATATGGAGCGGCAGTGACGATGCTTAATAAGATAGTGCCATTATAGAACTCAACCTTGGCAATACCGCCATCGCTGCCTGCTGCTGTCGCATTCAACGATGAAAGTCTCCGGTGCAGTAGTATTCTTGTTGTCAGCGGCCTTGGCTGTGATGCTGTAGCTGCTTAATTTTCTACATCAAAAATCTAAATTACAACTTCTTTGTAGTCAGCTATTGCAAACTCTGGCTGAAAGTCACCATTGGAAAAAGGCCCAACTACCGATACAGAGCCAGGGGGAATTCCAGCAGCTATAGTCAATAATTTTCCATTGGAGTCCTTGAATACAATCCCCCCTTCTACATTTACAAGTTCGTCTTCATAAACTAAGCGTGTTATAGAACTTACATAAAACGGTTCAATATCTTTCTTTTTGAATATTCCTGATTCTTGTCCTTGATCAGAATTTTGAATTCGGTCAATGCGAAGATTCAAACTTCCAATCTCTCGCCAGCCACCAACCCCTGAGCAAGCCGAGGAAAACTCAATAAAATAATCGTTGCCAAAAAACAGACGAAACAGCCAAACCTCTTTCAAGCTATGTCCATCTGGCATTGCATATGCAGTAATCCAAGTTCCCTCAAATGTTTCCTTGATCTGTTCAGAGTTACGTCCTTCGCATTGGAATTTCAAAATCAATTTACCGTCCTCAAGAATAGGAATAATAAAGGGCTTCATGAGATTCAGTTGCGTTTAAGAGTGAAGGGTTTCATGAGGTTTAGTTCCGTTTCCAGGTATATCAATACTTTGGCCGTTTTTGTTTCGACATCATGTGTGCTACTTATATAGATATATTTACCAACTCCAATTTGCACGCCATCTTTGAATATCCAACCAAGATAGCAGAGTTCATAGAGCAGAATTATTTACACACTTTTATTTACAGGCCCTATTCGATCAATCGGACGTCAAACAGGGCACTATAAATTTCTTTAATTTGAACCCATAGGCAAAACAAATGAAGCCGCCGCGATCTCTATAACATCCCCTGACTGCATTTCAATCTGCAATATTTCAATTCCATCTGACTGACGTGTGGGTCCAATTATTTCATTTATGCTTACGCTTTTCCCCCACTCATCCATCTTCGGAACAAAAAGCCGAGCAACATTCTCAGCGACCAAGTAAACAGTATCAGAAGCGGTGTTGTTAAGGCTAAGTGTCACACGTGCCTCATTCCAATCAAATCGTAACGATATAAGCGTCCAATCATGCATAACTATTCCCTTTAATCACGGCGTGGTCCTAACCCAAGATAAATCCGTGATTCGGCGAAATTAGATCCTCAATTAATAATGATTCTCCATAGAAGGTCGCCTCCAAGAATGCACCCTCTGATGACTCCTTAAATAAAATGAAGTCTGCACCAATGGAAAGGCTTGGATGAAATGCCTGTACGCTAAACCGAGGTTTCTCAGGTGAAATGCCAAGAAATTCGCAATCAGATATATTGATATAAAATCCAGCACATCGCCGTATATCCATCGCGTCGGGACTGAACGTTCTGCTCGTAGGCCGTACAGTGCTTACAAGCAAACGCGCGCGGTCAATATCCTTGATTTCCTCAAAAATCATTTGCTCAAGTACGCTTCTCTCTAACGAAGTCAAATTGATCATGGCATGAATGCTGTTCCAATATCAAAGACGCCACCCAGCACAGACCTTGTATTCATACTGTCTCAATGGATCAAATTACGTTAATTCCACGTATTAAAAAATGGCATATGAGGAAAAATACAATCCCTATCAATGCACCTATTCCTGCCAGGCTATTGTGCAACAACTGCGTCCCCCCATACAAAGCGGCTAATCCCAAAACTCCGAAAATATTGAGAAATGAAATCAGAACTCTCAAGATTACATAGCCATACGAATTCATCTTGAATTGCAATTTAGTATCCGCTCTCGTTTTCCACGCTTTATCAAAAAAATAGAGGAAACGAAATTGGTATGCAAAGACAAAAGCAAACCAAGCCCCAAATCCTAAAAAAACGATATTCTCTAGCATTACTCAATTTCCTTAAAGCAATTATGGCTTGCATTGACAAGCTGCTGTGATGCCTCCGAACTTGGTAACATGCCTCCTCCCACGCCTCAGTCGGAGACGTATTGGTTCTCTACTCCGGTCAAGCGATAAAAACGCTCTACTTCGTCGTTTGGATATCGCGAGAATCGAGCTGTTTGCAAATTTCTACAGCCATCCAATTCAGCAAGGGATATGTCCACTGGGCAAACGCCGAATAGCTCTAAATACTTGAGCGATGGCATTAAAGCTATCGGCTTAAGTGATTCAACAATTGTACATTTTCCACTTGAATCCCAAGATGGTGATGTGGACAATGAGAGTACCTCAATAAATTGAGTACTGGACAACGCATCAAGTTTTGATATCTTCGGCATATGTAAAATTCGCAAATATCTCAATTTTGGCAGTGACACAACTATATCAAGCGAATCATCTGGAAATGAGGCAATTACCAATTTTTCTAAATTCTGAAATTCAGCCAAAGGTTGCAAAGTTTGATATTTACAATGCCATATCCTTAAACTAAGAATTTCCAGTCTATTTTCAATTTTGGGGAATGTTTTAGCATTATCTCTCAGTAAATCTATATGCATTTCTTACCTCATTCAATTAATCAAAATCTTCGTCTGAGATTCATGAGTCATTTATTAGCCCACTGTACTGCGTCGTTATATCAAGGGCGACTAGCTGCGATGGAATGAATTTCATTTTGAAAATCTGAATTTTGGTTGATGATTGCTTGTTCAATAGCTCTCGCTTAATCCCGTGTAACTGTAGATATCGTAATTTTCTCAAATGCATCGAAGCGCATACCGTGCCCTACCGTCTATATAACTAACCGGATTGCACCCACATCCCCCCAACCCTATCGGATCAGACTGCACGTAACGCCCCGTCCTTGGATCATAATCCCTGAAATAATTTGTAGCAGCTCCGTTTCCTGATCAAAGTACTGCCCCGCAAAGCGCAGATTGAACGTGAACTTGCTGGTGGCATTGGCCGGTTGTTCATTGGCCAGTGTCTCCCCATACGGTGCACTGTCCCAGCGCCACGCTTCTGCCCCTGAACTGTCGGTGATTACTCTTGGTGTGTCCAGGTAGTCTGTATGGATGTCATACATTTTCGTGGTGTGATCTGTCACGGTCACTGTCACCGCTGTCGAGCTACGACTGCTTCCCAGGTTGTCTGTGGCTTTGGCTGTCAAGCTGTAGGTGCCGCCTGCTACATTGCTCCAGTTAAAACCATATGGGGCGGTGGTGACGGTGCTTAATAAGGTAGTGCCGTTATAGAATTCGACCTTGGCAATACTGCCATCGCTGTCTGCTACTGTCGCATTCAGGATGAGGGGCGCTGGTGCAGTGGCATTGAGCAGATTGGTTGTCAGGCACAAACCCACTTGCCAGTTATTTCGGGTCCTCTTTTTTTAGAATTTTCTCTTTTTGCTCATCTAATTTTACATTTTGTCTTTTTTTATGTCATAAACAAACGCACAAATACCAACAATAACCATGCATATTGCTTTTGCCTGTCCCCAAGAGTAAAAATCTTCATTGAACAATAAAACCCCACCAGCGATTATTAGGACAATTGACCAAACAAAGATTGGTACTTTTTCCCACGGTAAAAACCCTAATCCCATTTACGCATCCTAGATGCTTTCGCCACACTTCATCATTTTATTCCTGCAAGTATGGCGCGGTGGGGACAATGCTTGATAAGGTAGAGTAATTATAGAACTCGACCCTGACGATACTGCTATCGCTGTCCGCATGTTTCTGCTCTTGAGAAGCTGAGCTCAGGGCAACTCAGTTAATAGTGTCAGATACAGCATTTGCACCAGAACTCATCAACTTCTTTACAGCACATATTTGGCAAACCATATTTTTATTGCTCCTGCCAAGGAAACTAAAGACACAGCAACTGAAAGTAACGTGAACACAAAACCGAAATTATTCATGCCTTTAATGCAGGATGCCGATGCGATATTTATTGGATTTGTGTAACCGCAATCCATGAACAAAAACAAAAAGGTGATGACTATGCCAGCAAAAAATAATCCAATCCAATCACGTATCTCTAAATTCACAAACTCTTCCCACAAACGCAAGCTTACTGGAATCAACAGAATACTCTCGAAGAACGTACTTACCAAAACATCATTAGATGGTATTGCAAAAACGTTTAAAGTCCAAATGAATCCACATAAGCAAAAAATTCCGACTCCATTTGGGAGATATTTTTTTACGTCCATGCTCCACCCGATTAATCAAAGTAACGATCTATTTTTTTGACACACACGCGCATTTCTTGCTGCGACATTCATTCCTGTCGCAATAATACTAGACTGTGTTTTCCTATATGGCGCACTGTCCCAGCGTTATGTTTCCGCCTCTGAACTGTCGGTGATTACTTTTGGTGTGTCGAGGTGGTCTGCATGGATGTCATACATTTTTTTCGTGTGATCGGTAACTGTCACCGCTGTTGAGCTGCGGCTGCTTCCCAGATTGTCTGTGGCTTTGGCTGCCACCAGGCTACGAATGTTGGCAAGGCCTGGCGGGCAACACTGGTGCCGCTGGCAGTGAGCAAGGCGGCTGTTCCGCTCACTGTGCTGCTATTGTTTTTACATTGTGTGGTACGCAATAAATTGGCCACCTCGACATTTAACTGCGGCGTATCGTAAAAATTGGGATTGCAAAATGCCTGTGTATTCGTGGTGTCACCCAAGGTGATTTTACCGCCTGCAAACACATTAAACACACTGCCATTCACTTGGGGCGTACCACCTCCCCCACCGGGATTAATAATTATCCCAACCGGCATGGCACTCGCCGCCTGCGCTTCACTAACAACGACTGGCCAAGCCAGCACACCTGCCGTCAATACCAATAGCAGCCATGCGATGAAGGCGCGTTTTGTCTTGTACATACTTTATGGCTTTAAGAACGTTTTATATTTATTCAATTCTTTTTTCTGCGACTATCCTTCACTACTTTTTGAATACTCATTGCAGCATCAGGATCAGTCTTACGAATTTCCAAGATCAGATCATCAACTTCACGCAAGATAGCAGGATCCTCATCTCCTAAGAGCAGGCCAATTAACTCAAGTTTTGAATTAACATCAGGACATTTAACCGCCATACGAAACCATCTGATAGCTTCATCAAACTTAAGAGTGACATAGTCATGGTATCTCGCCAGTTTATAGGTAGCGGGACAGTTTCCGGCAAGTGCCTGCTTTTGAAAATTCGTAATTTCCAGTTCAGAAAGTTGAAAGGCCGCGGAAGGAGTTACTGGTAAATCAGTTTTATCTTTATTTACAAACAAGTATCCGATAGAAGCCAACAAGACCCCGGCCACTAAAAACACATGAAATTTAGTAATATTCATTTAGGCTCTGGGAAGAATGATTTCCAAGCTTCCATACTTTTTTGCTGGTGGACCACATCTATTGCAGGATACGGTCTTTATGGAAGATTACTGCCTTTCATTTCGTTCTGACCATTTTTCTGACAAGTGGCTTGTTGATTTTTATTGTCGGTAAGGAACGCTATTAAGCAAACTGTACCTGGCATGCTTGCTTTATCTTTAAGCATTTCCATTATGTTGCTTTGTTGTTCGCTACCAAACTTTGTTTTAAATATCTCGACATATTTCCCTCTCAATCTTGCATCCCCTAGCAGTGCGCCTTGTAGAGCCCAATATTCTGCAAGCGGCTCCACCCCTCTTTCTTTATCGTAGGCATACAACGCTGATATCGCCTGCAAATCCCCTGTTTCAGCACGTTTGATCAACGCTAAAATTTGAGGATCTTGTGTGTCATCACAATTGTTTTGCGGAAGAAGAAAAAAAACCAATGTGAGGATTGTCGCTGCAACACCAGTAATAAGAATATTTTTTCTGTACTTCATATGATTTTTCATAACGGTTATGTTTACCAACTACCAAACTACAACGAGAATATTCTGCCTACTAGACGAATACTCCTAGGAACTGAAAGCCCCATGTTTCAGCATTGGTCCCTGGAACATTTACCTTCCATTCCTCAGATATGTTACCCAATTACCAGGCCACAATGGAATCGTCCTGTTCGTACCAGGAATATTCCAAGAGTACCAAGGTCCCAGATCGAATTTACCAAAAGTCAAGGTTCTAGTATCAGCTCCTGTGACAGTTGTTTTCAACTCATCACTAAGATCCTTAGCAATATTGTCATCTCCTTCCGCTCCTCGGCAAGAATTGAGAACAATGGGCATCTTTGCTTTCCACAGCCCACTACTTCGAATTTTTTGTGCCAACTGTTCAGCATCCATTCCATTTACCGTCTCATCGCTGCCATGAGAAAAAATAGTTAACTGGCCAGGTACATCAGCAGCAGCTTCCGCAGCCGCATAATTTATATCCGTCTTAGGTAACAAGATCAGCTTTGCTAACCCCTTCGAGTCAATATATGTAACCGGATTAGCCCCGACATACCCATAAGTCGTCATGCCCCCCGCCAACCCTATCGGATCAGACTGCACATAACGCCCTGTCCTTGGATCATAATCCCTGAAATAATTGTAGTGCAGTCCCGTTTCCTGATCAAAGTACTGGCCCGCAAAGCGCAGATTGAACGTGAACTTGCTGGTGGCATTGGCCGGTTGTTCATTGGCCAGTGTCTCCCCATACGGTGCACTGTCCCAGCGCCATGCTTCTGTCCCTGAACTGTCGGTGATTACTCTTGGTGTGTCCAGGTAGTCTGTATGGATGTCATACATTTTCGTGGTGTGATCGGTCACGGTCACTGTCACCGCTGTCGAGCTGCGACTGCTTCCCAGGTTGTCTGTGGCTTTGGCTGTCAGGCTGTAGGTGCCGCCTGCTACATTGCTCCAGTTAAAACCGTATGGGGCGGTGGTGACGGTGCTTAATAAGGTAGTGCCGTTATAGAACTCAACCTTGGCGATACTGCCATCGCTGTCTGCTGCTGTCGCATTCAGGATGAGGGTCGCCGGTGCAGTGGCATTGGCTGGATTGGCTGTCAAACTGACTGTGGGCGGATTGTTATTGACCACATTGAGGGTGACTGCCGCACTGCTTGTGCTGGTATTTTTGTTGTCGGTGGCCTTGGCTGTAATGCTGTAGCTGTTGACTGCGACATTGGCCCAGCTAACGCTGTAGGTATTGCTATTGGCCGGTGTTGCTGTGGTGGCGGTGCCAATGAGTGTGGTGCCCTGATAAAACTGGACCTGGCTGATGCTGTTGCCATTGCTGGTATCTGCGCTGGCGGTGGCTGTCAGTGTGATGTTGGCCGGTGCACCGAAATTGGTGTTGTTGGCCGGGCTGACGAGACTGACCACGGGTGGTGTGCCTGCACTGCCGCCGGAAGTGCTGGTGCTGCTGAATACAGGGCGATAGACGAAGCTGGTCGGGCCGCCGTTGGTGGTGCTGATGTTGTTGGCAAACAAATCGCCCAAAAAGACAAAATTATTGCCGCTGGTGAATTTGATGTCACCCTGGTCAACATAGATGCCTGCAGCTATTTGGGCACCTTGTGTTGTCGTAAAGTTGCCGCTGTACAGATACAGTTTGAGTTGTTCTGGATGCTGTGTCTGCATCTGGGCGGTGGTCATGCTGCTGCCACAGGTACCATTGATGTTCCAGCAGGTTGGTCCGGCATTGAGGGTAAAGGCATTCTTAAAATACAGGTTGACGCTGGTGTTGCTGTTACCAGCCGCAGCAGTACCCACTTTGAGGTGGCAGGCTTGCTGCCAACTAGTATTTTCTATGTAGTAGTCACCCGGCTCAAACTCCATGGTGGTGCCATTGCAATTACTGAGATTGAGTTGTTTGATGCGGGTTGGCACACTGCCAGCCTGGAAGCGCAGGATGCCATTTACCTGCAGGTTGACTTTGGCATATTCACCGGCGGGCAAGGTCAATGTACTGTCTTGCTTGCCCAGGACGAGTGTCTGCGCTGTAGTCGCCGGGCTGCTGCTGGTGACGGTTAATTGTCCGTTGCCGTTGATCTGGCTGCTGGTTACACCATTGTTGACCAGGATCTGGCTACCATTGGCAAAGTTCACGTCCAGTGGATTGGTGGTGCTCAGGAATGTTGGCAAGGTCTGACGGGCAACACTGGTGCCGCTGGCAGTGAGCAAGGCGGCTGTTCCGCTCACTGTGCTGCTATTGTTTTTACATTGTGTGGTACCCAATAAATTGGCCGCTTCAACATTTAACTGCGGCGTATCGTAAAAATTGGGATTGCAAAATGCCTGTGTATTCGTAGTGTCACCCAAGGTGATTTTACCGCCTGCAAACACATTAAACACACTGCCATTCACTTGGGGCGTACCACCTCCCCCACCGGGATTAATAATTATCCCAACCGGCATGGCACTCGCCGCCTGCGCTTCACTAACAACGACTGGCAAAGCCAGCACACCTGCCGTCAATACCAATAGCAGCCACGCGATGAAGGCGCGTTTTGTCTTATATGAATACATAATAATTTTTTCTTGGATGCTTCTACTGTGTTTTATTTTTGGCTTGAACTGCTGAAGCACGCTTATTTGATGACCGCTACTGGTGTGTTTTCCAGATAAATATAGTCAACATCAAAAGCACCAGTACGTTCGTTGATGAGCTTGCCATTCTTATCGTAGTAATAGGTGGTCCGTGACAGGACATTGGCGCTCTTGTCCAGCACTGTCTTTTGTGCCCGCTGACCAAGGGCGTTGACCACATATTGCACTACCCCGGCACTGTTCGTAACCGAGTTCATGCGACCCCTTGCATCGTAGCTAAACTGTGCATCGCTATTGTCGGTGATGCTGCCATTTGCGTCAGAGATGATATTGGATGTTTTGCTGCCAGCAACTTGTGTCAGTTGACGTTTTACGCCAGAGTTATAGGTAGTTCTTACACCGTCAACATCTTTGTATATGTATTCACCTTTCAGCATATTGGTGAAGTTTTGTGTTGTTTGCGGTGTTACGTAACTGATCAACTGGTTAAATTGGTCATATCCGAAAGTCGCCTGACGTGCTGCATTGCCTATCTCGCCGATACCAACAATCTGGCCGGCGGGATTATAGTTAATTGCTTGAACCTGATTGTTTAATGTGAAGTTTACAACACGACCACTGGTATCAAAATTTCGGGTATATGTTTGCCCTGCACTATTACGATAACTTTGCATCCCCTCAAACGGGCGATATGCAACTTGGCTCAACACGGTATTGGTAACGCCGTCTTTACTTGTATCAATCTGACTGATATGTCCTAGTGCATCACGCGTATAGCTGACACGGCGACCGTTAGGATAGGTTTGACTGCTTAACCTGCCAGCACTATCGTATTGGTAAAGTATGGTGCCAGTGACCGTGGAAGAGTTAACAGCCACGCTACGCGTATCACTTAGAATACGTCCGTATACATCATAGGTATATTGAATACTCCCGTTTTGATCGCTGATCTGGCTCACGCGCCCTTTTGCATTGGCACCTTGGTCATAGGTATAGTTGATGGCGTTTCCATCACTATATGAGATACGCTTTAGTCTGTTCAACGCATCATAGCTATAATTGGTTACTTGCCCTTTGGCATCCGTTTTTGACAGCAAATTGCCAGCAATATCATAGCTAAACGTAGAGGTGCCGGTTTCAGGCAATGTTGCACTGAGCTGATTACCCAAGCCATCATAGGTGTAGGTACCACGCAGACCAAACGAATCTGTCCCTTCCGCTACCCTGATCAGTTGATTTTGACCGTTATACTCATAGTTGACTGGGATGTCATCCCAGATAAGCAACTTAGATTTCGCCCGACCAAGCACGTCATAAGTTAAATAATATCCATATCCACCATGTGAAGTAGATTTGTATTTTACGTTTCCAAACTCATCATAGTCATATGAATAACTTGCTGAATCAGCGTGAGCAAAACTACAGAACATGCTAGAAGCTATTGCGATTGCACCAATCAATTTATGAGAGTTGGGACAATATCTTTTCTTTGACATAAACATGGTCGTAAATGATTTAAAGGAACTCATTGCACAACCCCAGTCACAGTACCAGCACGTATTTTATTTTCACCAAAGACGCGAGTGATTTGGCGACTCAGATTACCGCCGTTATCCGTCACATTTTCTGCGACGCGGTTACCCAACAAATCGAGGGTATAGTTGATACTGTTGCCAAGGTTGTCGCTGATTTTTATCAGGCGATGTGCATCGTCATAGGTAAGACTAATACTGCTATTGTCTGGCATACGAACCTGGATTACCTGACCAGCTGCATCATAGTCATAGTTGGTAGTTTCTGACGCACCGCCCCCCGTAACCGTACGTTGACGCACCCAGCCTCTGGGGCTGTACGTGTAGGTGGTGACCAGGCCGTTGGCGTCTGTAATGCGACCTACACGGCCATTGCCGTCATAATCAGACAGGCTGGTAACATGGCCCACTGCATTGGTAATACTCGCCAGGTTACCCTTCGTATCGTATGCGTAGATTGTCTTATCAAGGACGTCTGTACGAGGGCCTGTCGCCGTCAATATCTGGCCAACATTGTTGTAGGTGTAGGTCCAGGTGCGGACATTTCCCACTGCGGCTGCACTAGCGCCCTGACTTCCATCTGCGTCGCTGGTTGCCTGCTCTGAACGCGTTAGGACGTTACCATTTGCATCATGGGTGAAACTGGTTTTACGTAATGGCGAGTTGATCTGTGCTGGCACATTGAGTGTCGCATGCCAGATGGTACTGGTGGTTTGTACAATTGGTTTTCCTACCGCTGTAATTCTTTTTGTTTCCAAATTACGAGTCAGGTCATATTCATAATTGGTGACATTGCCAATTAAGTCCAAGGCATATGTCACATTGCCATTCGCATCGAATTTATATTCTGTCGTTGTAGGACACCTACCTTCACAGCTACCAGATGGCATGGAATAAAATTTTGGAACACCTAGCACGCGCTTATAAAGCCATGTTGTATTTGTCGCAACTGCATTACCCGGCATGCCGCTAAAGAATTTGACTGTATGACGGTCATCTGCACCATCTACACTAAATCGATAGGTCATTTCTACTTTATCGACACCGCCTGCATGTTCAGAAGTCGTAGCATAACCTGCGCAGTCATAACCCCACGATAGGGTACGTGTGCCATTTTCATCAGTAATGCCAGTTAATAGATTGGGCACGCTTCCGTAGTTTTCCAAAACGTTCATATCACTACTACAAGCAACACCATAATTAATCAGCGCCGCTTCGTTATAGTGATAAATCTTCTCTTTCCCATCCGGATAGACAATGCTGGTCAAATAATTCGGACAAGCAACATTGAAGCCCCCTGACGTTTGGCAATTGCCTGTCACGCCACCATATTTGTAGGTATAGGTTTGATTATCTGGAGAAATCACCTTGGAAATCTGTCCAACAGAAGTGTATTCAAATTGGACTTGCCTTCCCCAATTATCGGTTACACACATCAAACGCCCGGCAGGTGGCAACTCATTTGCCTGAACATGTGTGCAGATAGGAGCATCCGCAGGAAATCTTGACACGGACGTGTCATTGCTGGCACCTGTGCTATAGGTTAGAGTCTGAGTCACACCAGCGCGTGTTGATATAGAAAGAAGTTTACCGTCTGGAGCAAATTTCTCAATTTCATCGCTATCACCATCGACAAAAGTCCAGGTAATTTCGTTATTGCTATTGAGTCCCGTGGTAAGACGGCTATTTGAGTCAGCTTCACCAACTGCAACACCGTTTACCATCCGAAACACCTCACGTCCGCCCGACGGCCTCAAAACCGATACCACCGCAGGCACTGCCGTACGCGTCAGCACGGACGATAAATCAGGGCAAAACACCTTATTATTGACGGAACTGATCACACATGCAGGTATTTCTGGGTTCAATAAATTGTCTGACTCTGCGACCATTCTTGTATCAAAACGGCTAGTCCAGTGGCGACCAAACAGTCGGATTGTTCCCTCATCAGTACTGGTTATTCTGCTGCTATATGTCCGGGCCAAACTGAATCCCGTATTGACAACAGAAAAGTCTGATTCTTGTTCAACCACAGCGCCGGTTCCGGGGTAAATTGGATCACCACAACCTGGATTTGAATTGGGTTGTTGCCCTGCGCCCGCAGTCGGTGTCGGCTTTGGACAAATCTTGGGTTCTTTGCGCGGACCTGGGCCATTATATTTATTCCCGCATTGCGCATATTTTTCATAATACAACTCACTGCCTTTGCACTGACATGCCTTTTGGTCGCCCGTAGGTACACTGCCGCCTGTACATAGTGCGCCTACCTTTATCCATGCTATAAAACTGGCCGGATCAGCACCATTTTTCGGCTTGGAGAGGCACGAAACTGAACCATCATCCTGAGGAGGGTAACGACTATCCGGACCACCGATCCCATAAATGTTCAACCCACTTGTATCCGGCTTAGCAAATGTCTCAAAACATGCAGCCTCTGCTGATCCGAACAAGGTAAATCCATCCCCCCAAACTGACCAATGATATGTCGGCGCTGGTGCCTTGTTATCCAGCGCATAAGCTGATGAAGCAAACAGTAGAACGAAAATTAGAAAAAAGAGTTTACGCATAACGTGCTTTAGCATTTCAACAAAAAAATTGACGCAAAAAAATCAGCGCCCAGAGGTGGTGCGATTACGAAAGGGAAAGTGAGTCAATAGGTGATGTAGCGCAAAACCGCCAACGCAGGAGGAAATTGGAAACATGCACGCGCAAAACCAGTTACAACATTTGCGCCCGAATTAACATGATAAATACGTGCCTAAGTATATTATAAAAAAATTCTTATTGTTAATTTTTGTTACGGATTTTTATTGAATCGGACATGACATGTTCATACATGCTACGTTCAAGGCATTTTAAATACCCAGTCTTCGTAGCTTTTTTTATTTTCGAAATCACTCATTGACACTGGAAACTGGGCAATCTTGATCGGTTCGCGATCTGATTTGCTATGAATGCCTACGATACCTTTACCGTCAGGCGATGTGATCAAACCCCAATCTGGCTTTAAGCGAATGGGATCAATATATAACTTGCGCAAGTGTCGCCTGACTGCGGGTGTGCGATTGTCACGCAACAGTTCGTCGAGTGATGGTGGTGCCCTGCTGACACCGGGTGGCGTAGCATTGGCGTAGCTTAACAAGGCGCGCTGGAATTCTTGTCCGATGAAAAGCAATTCTTCTTCAGCCGCTCGTCTTTGCGCAAAAGAGGCTAATTGCAGTGTCGCCATTGCCGCCAGCGACAACAATGCCAATACCAGCAACAAGCTGAGATAAGTCAAACCACCAGACCGGTACCTGAACAGGTAATTTGAACGGTGATTGTTCATCCTGACTGACCTGACTTGCATCATAGCGAACTGTACGTTTTTCCATCAGTACGCTGACCTTGTGCACCACTTTGCAGATTATAGACCTGCCCTTGCTGTCCTTCTGCAGGAGGAATAATCAACCAGGTGGATGCACTCTCTGTTATCGGGTCTATTGGTAAGGCTTTCAGGTATTTTCGCTCTACCAATTCCAACAAACTGTCCGGGTAGTGGCCGGTGTCTGCATAATACTTGTCTATACTTTCCCTGGTAGTACGCAGATTTTCAATCAAGACGACTTCTTTGCCTTTATCTATACTTTGAAAATACCTGGGTATGGTCAGTGTTGCCAACAGTGCCAGAATAGCCAGCACCACCAATAACTCTATAAGAGTAAAGCCCGTTTCACGCTTTGTAATTGATGGATGCGTCATTTGTCGTACCTGCTACTTTCTATTTTTGAATATCGACCATCACCACTGCCGATAAGAAATACCATTCAAGCCAGTTTGTTTGTTGTCTGAATAAATGTCGTAGACATCTTCGCCCTCTTGCGGGTCGCTGGCTTCGCTGGCATAACAGCGTTTACCCCAGGAACTTGCTGCATCCAGCGCTTGATTCAATTGCATGGGATCACGTGGCAACCTGCGTAACAGGTATATTTTTTTTCGATTCGGATCACGCTGATCGATGACGCCATCCACCAGGACGTCCAGGCTGGGCGGATAACCTGATGCATTGAAGTTACGGGCAATACGACCTTCATCACTAAGCCGTTTGTATTGATCTATGGCGTTGCGTATTTCTCTCAATGAAAGACGCAGCTCCTGTTCTTTACCACGCTGTGCCGATAACTGTGCCATGGGAACTGCAATGCTGGCCAGTACGCCAATAATTGCCAGTGTCACCAGCAATTCAATCAGCGTAAAACCTGATGCATTTTTTAATTTCATTGTTCAGATCAGTCAAGGCAATATTTCAATGTTCACTGGTGCTACCTGCGACATGGGAAGTGCTTTGCCAGTCATACCAACAGGCACTACAGAGGTGACTTGTACCGGAGTGGATTCTGCCGCTGCCATAGCGCGGAAATTGACTGTCATCAAACTGCCTGGGCTGCTGGCACCGCCCAAGGTGCGGACGTTGGTGACTACGACTTGTCCATTAGGGTCAATTTGCGCGTTGAAGGTAGTCGCCGCCCCACCCTGCTTTAGAAATATGCCTTCATTGACACTGACGACTTGTAGTACTTTCGGATTAAAGTTCAGGCTTAAGGGTACACTGGTCACTGCCTGATCTGATTGCATGATCAGTTGTAATGAAAAGATATCTCCTATTTTTACGCTGCGCGGCCCTTGCCAGGCCAGTTGCGGCATACCTGGCAAATTGACGGCAGCGACGCCAGGGCCAATGACACCTGGGTTAACGCTGCCAGAGTTCATGCCATTGCCCGAGCCGCCATTGCCATTCATTGCGTTACTGTTATTTTTTTGCGTAACTTTGGATGCGTCAGCGTCGACAGAAGATGTCGCTGGCATGGTCGTGGGGGCAGCATCAGGAAAGTCTGGACGAACCCTGAAACTTGTTTCGGTGCCTGACTGGAATTCAGCATTGATCGCATCTGGCCGCTGGATATTGCGTATTAAGTGCGGCGTAATCGACAAGACGATTTCTGTTTTTTGGCTATCGTCAAGCTGGCTACCAAACAAGCGGCCTACCAGCGGCAACTCGCCAATGCCAGGCATTTTATTGGCAGAGTTACGTTCTTCATCATTGATCAAACCTGCCAATATTTGCGTCTCTCCATTTTTCAGGCGCAGTACGGTGCTGGCGGTACGGGTACCGATTTGGTATGCCACGGAACCAGATTGTGTTTTGATTTGACTGGTGAGGCTACTGACTTCCAGTGAGATTTTTATGCCAACGTCGTTGTCAAGGTAAATGGTGGGCTCGACATCGAGTTTCAAACCCACTTCGATATAGTTGATGGATTCTGAAACAAAGCCTGTTGATGTTGCTGTCGTGGTGATATTGGGTACACGTTCGCCTATCAGGATTTTGGCTTTTTCATGATTTTTTGCACGTATGCGTGGATTTGCCAATAAATTGGCATCGCCAGTTTCTCTTCTGGCTTTGACAGAAACAGGGCCTACACCAACACCGATAGTGGAAGGATTGATATTACTGCGCAAATCGCGCAAATTCAGTGTGCCACCTGCGGTTGCAGACAAAGGTGTCAGAGTAAGGCTGTTTGGCCACTGTATGCCCAGATCCAAAAGGCGGGTTCGCTTGATCTCCAGTATCTCTACTTCAAGCATGACCTCTGGTTCTGGCACGTCATGCAAGGCAATCAGTTTTTCTGCCAGCTTGATTGCATCCGGACTATCTCTCAGGATCAGCATATTGAGTTTTTCATCGACAACAATGTCACGTGTCTTTACTATAGTCTTGAGTGAGCTGGACACTGCCTTGGCATCTGCATTGGTCAGGTAAAAGCTTTTTACCACCATTTCTTGATATTCTTTTTGTTTTGCTGCGGTGTTCGGATAAATCAGAATAGTATTGCTATCGAGTACCTGCTTTTCCAATTGATTGGTCAACAAGGTAAAGTGAATCGCTGATTCTATGGTGCTATTTTTTAATAAAATGGAAGTACGCTGATCGGTCTTGACGTCACGATCAAATAGAAAATTAATGCCCGATGTACGGGAAATAACTTCAAAAACCTGTCTTAGCGGTGCATCTCTGAATTCTATGCTGATTGGTTTTTTGTAATTGTTAGTTACTTTGGTTTCTTGTGGTGCCTGTACAATAATTTCAGCCACCAGTCTGGCCAATTTATTGGCACCGGCATCCATGGAATTTTCTGCCAGGATTTTTTTCAGTAATTGCTGTGCACGGGCAAAATCTTTTTTTTCATATGCACTTTGTGCATCCATCAATAAGGCTGCGTGCTGATCCAGCATATCCAGCTTCAACAGGCCTGCCCTGGCCTGCTCATTGGCGGCATCTATACTTAAAATTCGTTGATAGTTTTTTCTCGCGGCCTGATATTTTTCCAGCCTGACAGATTGATCTGCCTGCTCTGACAAATCATAGATTACTTTTTCTCGTGTTTTGAGGTAGGCCTTGCGGTATTCAAGTTGATCAGGTGCCGCTGTCATGGCAAGCTTGAATTTATCCAGCCCCTCTTCGAGCTTATCCTGGGCAATAAAATCCTTCCCTTCACGATATGCCATCTGCGCTGCACAGCCATATAGTGATAGGGATACAGCGATGATCGCTATATATCTGAAAAAGGAAGAACTGGAGTATGAAATCATAAGTAATCAGTTTGCTTGTGGCTACGTTAATCAACGTTACCAATTTGTATGGTTTGTACCTGATTCAGGGGCAAGTAAGTCAGGGTCATGACGGGTGGCTTGATAACATCCACTCTATAGCTGCCTTCCAGAACGCTTTGCTCTTGAACGATATAAGTTTTTTCACCGTAAGAGAGGTAAACTTCTGTCACCCCTTCTTCCACTCTTTTACCTATATAACGAAACGGCATGGGAGGCGCACTTGGCGGTGGAGGTGGTGGTGCCTTGGCCACCGGCGGTGGAGGTGGCACCCACGACTGCGCTGAAAAAAAACTGTCACTGGCTTTATAGTCACCAGAAATCAAGGATTTTCTGTCAATGATGCTGCCAATATCAGGCCCAGGTTTTTTTTCTGCTTTGACACCAGATTGATTCACGACCTGACTGTACGCAGGCTTGCCGGGCAAGACTTCATTACCTGACTTTTTTGCTTCTTGCTTTACGGTTTTTGCAGGAGTTGCAGCGTCAACGATGTCATTTTCGGGTGTCCTGTCTGCAAAAAAAGCAAACCAGACTCCTATGAGCAAGCCGATTCCAAGTAAGATTTTTCTTAACTTCATTCGATATTTCCTGATGAAGATGCAGGTTCGTCAGTAACAAATAAGGTGAAGACGATTTTAGAATCAATGACTGCTCCATTTATCGTTTCACGTTTGAATGAAATTTCATCCAATGACGCAAACGGGATCGTAAGCAGCACTTGTTCAACAAATTTACGCAATTGTGTATAGCTTCCCTTTACGGGCAACTGTATGCGATAGGTAAAATATTGACCCGCATTATTTTTTGACAGTTGATATTCACCTGTCTTAATTGCGATACCTGATTCTGTCGCCAGAAAAAATACTGTCTTTAGCTGCTGCTCAACATATTTTTTTTCACCCAGATGTTCATAAAATATATTCAGGCGAACTGTATTTTCATCACTGACAATCTGCTTCAGATCGAGCTGTAGTAGTTGCTTTTTTTCTTTCAGTTCTGTCGCCCGCTCTTCAAGTCGAAAAACTTGCTTTTGGGTGTAAGGTATGCCCCAACACCAGGCAACAATAATCGCGACAAGCATCAAGAGCAGAAACAAGTTCGCCACGCCGATGGCGCGCAAGGCGACTTGTACCAGCAAGCTTACCGGCGGCGCCGGTTTGTTCACTTGATTGATCTGGGCAGAGGTCATTGCTTTACCTCTGATTGCCACTGCGCTTCAAATTGAAAGCGGATTGGTTTACTTGGATCTTGTTCATTGATCTCATGTTTTTCCAGAACAATCGAAGAAAAAAAAGCCTGTCGTTTTAATACTTCAATATAGGCAATCATGTCTTCAGTGCTCTTGGACTCGGCAATGCCTTTCATCAATGACTTTTTCATGTCTGGAGTTACTTGCAGCAAAGCCGCTTTATCAGTGGTCGCTTTTTCCAGCGCATCAAGTAAATTGGTCCATGGTGTATTCAATTGTCCAATAGCCTGATTGACCGCATTGGTTTTATCAACGGGTAGTTTCATCACTACCTGCTTTTTCTTGCCAGCTTGCAGCTTTGCTATTTCGGCTTGCGTGGTCTGCACTTTAACTTCTGTATCCCGCTGCCTTTGCAGTAGTTGCATGGAGCGCCACGCGAGGACGCTCCCCATTGACAGCACCAGCAGCGCTAACAAAAAACTCGTCAGCGTCGTGTTATACAAACGCCTTACCAGTGAGTTAGGCGCGAAATCAATTTGCAACATTTTCATGATGCTGCTCTCGCCTGCAAATGAGCCGGCTCTTTCACCTTCAAGGGACTTATCTCCGTTTTTGGCAAAACGAGAGTCGCGATTGGCCAGGTTTTCGATATCGAACTATCGACACACTTCCAGTTTGAGGGTATGTCTCCAGCCAATTTAAGCTGCCCAGGCATTGGCAATTGATGCGAGATGGACTCGCGCTGTATCTGCGCGCACATCCAGTCTTGTGCATTATCCAATGGCAGGGTCAGCACCTTGATGGCCTGCAGCCTGCCTTCATTGATCATGGCAAGCACTACATTCTGATCAAAAATGGTAGCAAACCAATCCCCTGCCAGCAGTTGAGCCCTGCAGTCATTCCAGATACGTACAAAACGTGGCTGCAGGCTCAATACATGTTGACGATGTATTCTGGCAGAATCTGAAATGGCGATTTGCAAGGCTTTGGGGATGGCACAAACCAGCGATGGCGATGCAAGCTGCCAATCGGCATTCATCTGCCAGTCATCGCCCGGCAATCCAAATAAAGTCTCAAAACGCATATTCGCAACAGCCATATAGTCTTGCAAAGATTTTGCATTCGCTGGTGGCAGTACAATAAAATACTTCAGCAATTCATCAGCTATTGTCAAGTGCAAGAAAGCTGATTTTTTGGGCATGCCATTAAAAGCTTTTCCCCAAGCTTCAGACATGTTTGCCAGATTGATCTGGGCATTTGCGCCTGACGCATATTGATGCTGGTGCAGTAGCGTTTGTTTTTTTGAGCGATGCCATGCCCCAGGTTTGTATGCCAGTTTCAAATATCCGGCATGGATATACACACTGATGGAAGACGCAAAAAATTTAAGCATGCAGCGTAATCCTTTTGATTTCTTCCAGCGTGGTTTCACCACGTTGCACCATAGCCAGGGCAGCCTCGCGCAGTGTCGTGGTGCCATTGCGCCGGGCGGCATCCTTGATTTGCCTGATGGGACGCTTTTCGATAATCATTTCCCGAATTTCATCAGTTAATGTCAGTATCTCGGCAATCGCGCGACGCCCTTTGTAACCTGTCCCTCTGCAATCACCACAACCGCTGCCTTTTCTAAAATGAAAATCCTGTACTTCATCGAGCGTAAGATTGACGCGCTTGAGCATGTTTTCATCCGCAGGTACTGTTACGGAGCAATGAGGGCAATTGATACGCACCAGACGCTGCGCCCAGATGCCGTTCAAGGCAGAAACAAAGGCATACGGGTCTATACCCATGTGCGAAAAACGGCCAAAAACGTCAAAAACATTGTTGGCATGCACGGTAGTTAACACCAGATGGCCCGTCAAAGCTGATTGCACGGCAATTTCAGCCGTTTCCTGGTCGCGAATTTCACCGACCATGATTTTGTCGGGATCATGGCGCAAAATTGAACGCAGGCCTTTGGCAAAGGTCAGCCCTTTTTTTTCATTGACGGGTATTTGCAAAATGCCCGGCAACTGATATTCAACCGGGTCTTCAATCGTAATTATTTTTTCCCGTCCGTTATGTATTTCAGACAAGGCGGCATACAGGGTTGTTGTTTTTCCTGAGCCTGTGGGGCCGGTGACCAATAACATTCCATATGCTTCTTCGGTCAGCATACGCAAGGTGACCAACGAAGGTTCATCAAACCCCAATGCTTCAAGACTTAATGCGCCATATGATTCAACCATGGCTTGTTTGTCGAGAATACGGATTACCGCATCTTCACCATGAATGCTGGGCATAATGGAAAGACGCAAATCAATTTCCCTGTCATTCACTTCAATGCAGAAACTACCGTCTTGTGGCACACGACGCTCTGAAATATCAAGCTCTGCCAATACTTTCAATCTTGAAATAACTTGTTCGGCATCAGAAATACCTGTCGTTGATGTGATGTGATCCAACACACCATCAATGCGGTATTTGACGGCCAGTCCTTGCGGCGTACTTTCCAGATGCACGTCTGATGCCCCGGCTTTCAGTGCATCGTATAAGGTGGCATTGACCAACTTGACTGCGGGGCTGGTTGCCTCGCTTATAGAGCCATATGAAAGCTTGGTGGCTGCTTTGCTTTCACGCTTTTCGTGCGATGTTGAGCTTACAAGGCCATCTGTCGTTTTTGCCGACTCTTCCTGCCTGGACAGATAGGCTTGTATATCTGAGTTCAAGGCAAGGCAAAACTGTATTTCAGACTTTGCGGCAGAGTTCAGAAAAACCTGGGCATCGGGATCAAATGCGTCTGAAATAATGCCCAGCAGTTTTTTGTTCGCATCGCGCAAAATTACGCATTGTTTTTGCATCGCACGGTTCAATGGCAACAAATCGAATGCAGGTTCGCACGCCAACATATCGGCGGTTTCAGCTATACGCATATCAAATAAAGTTGCCACAGCCACCAATAAATGTCTTGGTTCAAGATGGCTTATCTGTATTAATGCATCCCATAAGGAAACCTGATGCGCAGATGCAAAATCGCGTGCTTCTTGCAACATGGTATTGCTTATCTTTGCCATGCCGTGAATGGTGGTGACAGTACTCATGAAAAACCATCCGCGAGATTAAATATGGGCATATACAACAGCACGACAATGACGCCAACGACAATGCCTATCACCGCCATCAAGAGCGGCTCAAAACTGCGGATGAAGCGATCTATCCAGCGACTGATTTCACCTTCATAAAAATTGGCAGACTGAGTCAGCATCTTTCCCAATTCGCCAGTTCTTTCACCGACACGCAAAAGCCGCTGTGAAATCGGAGTGGTCAACTGATGGCGTTCAAATGCATCAGACAACATCTCGCCAGACGCTATGGCCGCACTGGCTTGCTGCAATGCTGGCCGCATATCTGCGTTCAACATGGTTTCGGTTGTTGCCAATGCCGCAACTATGGGTATACCGCCATCCAGCAGCATGCCCAAAGTCATATACAGGCGAGACAGGGTGTAGATCCGGATAGATTCACCAAACCCCGGTAATTTGCTGATGATTCCCATTGCGCCGCCACTTTTCCACACACGCGCAAACAAGTAGATGAGCATTGAAACGCATACCAGGCTAAGGATACTGATAGCCGCACCATGGCTGGCGACAAAATTTCCCCAGTCCAGTAGCAGTTGGGATGACCAGGGCAGTTCCCGGCCAGTGCCCCGATATACTTCAGCAAAACGCGGCACAACATATCCAAGCAGAAAAAAAGTAACGCCCGAACCTACCGCAAACAGTATGCAGGGATAAATCATGGCGCTGATGATCTTGTTGCGAACAACATCAATGCGTTGCTGATATTCGATGAAGCGGGACAATGATGGAGCCAGGCTGCTGGTGCGTTCAGATGCCTGAACGATGCCAACGAACAAGGGATTGAAGTAATCTTGTTGCTCTAGCAAAACTTGGGAAAACCGCTTTCCCTCTTGCAGCCCTGAGAATACTTTTGATAAAACGGCGCGTATATCCTGATTATTTTCTTTTTCCAGCAAGGCCTCAAGTGACTCTACAATGGTCAAGCCAGCATTAAGCAGCGCAAGCAATTCCTGACTAAATAAAAGCAGGGAAAATTTGCCCTGGCCAGCACCTTTACGGTACAAACCACCGAAAGACAGTGTACTGGCTTGCTGAATTGACGATATGGCCCAGCCACGCGCCCTGATTTGATGGCGCGCATCGTTTTCATCGCTGGCATCCAGCAACTGCTCGACAATTCGCTGATCCGGCGTCACTGCCCTTACTTTGTAGCGCATACCATTTAATTTTCAAGAACTGTGCGCTCAAAGCACTTAATTACTGATATCGGCGTCATCACCAGTACCACCTGCCAGCCCATCCTTACCGTAAGAACTGACTTCAAAGTCTTTGTCTTTTGCTGGTGACTGGTAGTGATATGGTCGCCCCCATGGGTCCAAAGGAATGGCTTTTTTGAGATAGGGGCCATTCCATTTTGGATTTGATCCAGGATTTTCCAATAACGCAGCCATGCCCTCTTCCGTAGTCGGAAAACGACCTACATCAATTCGGTACGTGTCGAGGGCTTTCTCAAAAGCTGTTATCTGTGCTTTGGCGACAGCAACTTCAGATTTGCCGATCTGTGAGAAGTACTTTGGCCCGACGTAAGACGCCAGCAAACCAATAATAACAACCACGACCAATAATTCGAGCAATGTAAAGCCCGCTGAGGAAGGTCGAATAGATCGCCTTCCCGGCTGATGAAATAATCCGTTCACTTGTATTTTTAGTCTTGGCTAATGTGGAAATGTGGTGCAAATTTTATGCACATGTTCATTACGGAAGGGATTCGACACAGACCTGAAATGGCGTGAACTCTACTTCGATTCAGGAAACATGCAAGAAATTTAGGCAGGTCACTAGAGTAACATAATTTTACATTCCAGCAAACAAAATTACACATTAAGCATGAATTTGTGCATTACCTATCTTCAAAACCTGGCATAGACAGACGGTCGCCACACTCACTCTAAATGCCTGCTACCTGACTATTCGACTTTACCGTATTTGCATTTCTACATTTAGTCAAACATCCAGGTCTTCATATCAATCGGTAAATCAACATCAAAAGGGGACACCATAACCATGACCTCACCTCTCATAAAGAAAACATCAGCATCCTCGATGCCTGCAGGAAATATTTCCTACCAACACATCAATAAGCCGATATTTTTTTACCAATATATCCTATAATTATTGGTATCTTTGCACTTTCCTTGATGCAATATACTTTCCCGCGTTCCTGCTTTTCATCAACGGATGGAGGGTTCACTTCATGACGACTATGACTGCCATCAATACTGGCCTTCCTGACCCTGCCCCCAGAAAATTCCCTGTTACTGCGCTGGCAACCGGATTTGTGATACTGGTGTGTGCTTCTTTAATTCTGGTCCAGGGCTGGGTAACTTGGCGGGCACGCGAGGTGCAACTGGCGGAAACCGAGAGGGCCACCTCGAATCTGGCACGTTCCATAGGGCAGCATGCTTACGATACGATCAAAGGGGCCGATACCGTCCTGGTGGGATTGGTGGAAAGGCTGGAGGTGGATGGTGTCACGGAACCCAATCTTGAGCGCCTTCATTCCTTGCTGGTCAAGCGGGTTCAGGAATTACCGCAACTGCATGGCCTGTTTGTATACGATCAGGATGGTCGCTGGATAGCCAATTCACAGGCGACGCTGAACAAGAATGCCAATAATTCAGATCGTGAATATTTCATCTACCATCGCGAACACACAAATCGAGGTGTGCACATAGGCCCACCGATCAAAAGCAAGTCCACTGGTGAATGGATAATCACTGTGAGCAGGCGCTTTAACAATAGTGATGGCAGCTTCGCCGGCGTTGTTTTGGCAACCATCAATATGAGCTATTTCAAGACCTTTTACGAACAATTTGATATCGGTGAAACCGGGGCGATTTTTGTTGCACTGACAGATGGCACCATCCTGCTGAGGCGTCCTTTTGAAGAAAAATCCCTAGGCAGGAATATTGGGCAATTCCCCTTGTTTCGTGACTATCTTCCCAATGCCAAAGTGGGGACACAAACCTTTACGTCCGGCCAGGATGGTATCGTCAGAATCAATAGCTACCGGCAACTGGATCTCTATCCACTGGTAGTGTCGGCTGCACTGTCCAGAGATGAAGTTCTGAAAGAATGGAAATCAGATGCCATCGTGCATGCCATAGGTGTCGGTTGCCTTGCATTGGGCCTGGCCTTGATCGGATCACGGCTGATCAGGCAAATCAATCTTCGTGTGCAGGCCGAAGCTGAACTACTCAAGGCGCGGCACTCACTGGAAAATTTGAACCGGACTTTGGAAAAACTGGCGATGCAGGATGGCCTGACCGGCCTTGCGAATCGACGTCAGTTTGATATTGCATTAAAAGATGAGTTCAGCCGGGCAATGCGTAATGCCAGTTCACTGGCGTTGATCATGATAGACGTAGATTGCTTCAAGCAATACAACGACATCTATGGCCATGCCGCCGGTGATGAATGCCTGCGTGAAATCAGCAAGGTGGTTGCCGCCGGCAAGCACCGCCCCGGCGATCTTAGTGCTCGTTATGGCGGTGAAGAACTGGTCATCCTGCTGCCCGGCACCGATGTGACAGGCGCCATGAAAGTAGCTGAAAACATCCGTCAGGCCATTTACCAACTTGAGCTCAAACACACTGGCAATTCTGCGGGCGTGGTCACTATCAGCGCAGGCATAGACGCCTTTGTACCAGTCCGGGAAAATAATCACGCTATTGAGCTGATCGAAGCGGCAGACAAGGCACTCTACTATGCCAAATCACATGGACGAAATCGCGTGCATGCGGGAAATGGCGAGCATAAACCAGTCTGAATTGCGGATGATTTGGGGCTGGTGATCAATTTTCCGGACAGGGTATTCTGTATATGCAAGATAGTGTCTTATCGATCAGGCCTTAGCTATTTGTCCTCTTGCATGTCAATGCTGTCGCGATTGCTACTATGCATATTGAAGAACGCAATCAACCAAAAAAGTGCGCCGCCAATGCTGCCTGTTATGAATAACAGCGCATAAAGAGAGATATCCCCTGCTGAAAATAGTGATAACAAGTCCAGCAAAAATATGGGGGCGATAGCAGCACATGCACCGCCCAGCATGGCTCTCAACAAGGTTTTTTTCTTGATCAATATTCCCGCAATGGGAAGACCCAGCAAGAAAAACATGCATATCCCAACACAAGCAGTACGGGAAACCATGCGACACTTCCGCTACGCTGCCAACTCAAAGTAGCCAATGTCAGTATTGGTACGCTCGGTGAAATAACGATAGCCAGTATCAATCTATATCGTTCGTAATTTTTCAAGATTACCTTCATTAGTGTTTGCGAGCATCCTTGCAACTGCCTAAAAGATGTCGGACATTTCATCGATCAGCATATGTAAATCAATATCGATAGTTAAAAATCGACTTTACCGCACCGCAGCAAAAAAAATATTTCATTCATGCTGACCACGATTTTATCGTGCACAAATATCAGCGTTTTCCTACCCCTTAAAATCACCGTGTTGGTGTATCAAAATGTTAAAATCAGCATCTTAGTTGCAATTTCTCAACACGAGAAAGTATTTGGCGTAAACACCCAAAATTTAGCCTATATTAAGTGACCTTTCTCTTTTGAATTTTTTATGCATTCGTTTAGCAGCACAATAGCAAACCCTGAAATTTTGTATGGTGAGCAAAGACCTGATTTTTTGCGTGATGAAGTGCTGGCAGATCTGTTGGAAGCAAGTGCGGCGGCATTTCCAGACAAGACGGCACTTATTGCAGGTGAGCAAAGTCTCAGTTATCGCCAGTTAAACGAACATGCTGATCGTGTCGCTTCTGTTTTAATTGCTGCGGGTGTGCGCCCGGGGCATATAGTCGGGCTGTGGCTGACGCGAGGCATTAATCTGCTGGTCATGCAGGCCGCTATTGCAAAATCGGGGGCGGCATGGCTGCCTTTTGATGCAGACACTCCAATTGATCGTATTACAGTCTGCCTGCAGGATGCCAATGCCTTTGGCATCGTCAGTTGCCAGGCATTTGCTGATGCGCTGAATACCCTTTCCCTTACTACCTGGCTGGCGGAAGACCTGCTGACATCGACCGATGCCAGCCTTTTGAAACGTGGTCCGGTCAAAGGCACGGATCCGGCCTATGTGATTTACACCTCTGGCTCCACGGGCAAGCCCAAGGGCATACTGGTTAATCAGGGCAGTATCTGCCACTTTCTGCGCAGTGAAAACCATGTGCTGGGCATACGCAATGATGACCGTGTGTATCAGGGGTTTTCATTGGCATTTGATATGTCCTTTGAAGAAATCTGGATCAGTTATCTGGTGGGGGCGACCTTATGGCTGGCGCCCAAAGAAATTACGGCTGACCCCGATGCCTTGCCGCTGGCACTGAATACAAATCATATTACAGTCTTGCATGCGGTCCCTACCCTGCTTGCCCTGTTCACACATGAAGTTGATAGCCTGCGTCTGATCAATCTGGGTGGCGAGATGTGTCCCGAGGTCTTGGTCAAACGCTGGTCACGGCCAGGGCGGCAGATGTTCAATACTTATGGTCCGACAGAAGCCAGTGTCTCGGCCAGTCTGGCCAGGCTGCAGGCAGATCAGGTGGTGAATATCGGCAAGCCTTTGCCGAATTATTCTTTACTGGTAATTGCTACTGATGTGGAAAATGGCCTGCGTCTGTTGCCTGCGGGTGAAACTGGCGAGCTTTGCATTTCTGGCCCAGGTGTAGCGATAGGCTATCTGGGGCGGCCTGATCTGACGGCAGAAAAATTTCTGCCCAACCCCTGGGCCAGCCACCCACATGAAGAAAGGCTGTATCGCACCGGTGATCTGGCCTGTTTTAATGCGGATGGCACGGTCCAGTGTCTGGGGCGGGCGGATGATCAGGTAAAAATCCGTGGCTTTCGGGTTGAGCTGGGCGAGATTGAATCTGTGCTCGCCAGGCAGGCTGGTGTGGGTGCGGTGGCCGTGGTGCTGCGCAAAGAAGATGAGATAGACCAGATCGTTGCCTTTATCGTCAACGATCAATTGGCGGCTGATGCCGGTGCAGAAGCGCTTGCACGCCACGCAGCCGAGTTGCGTGCCACGTTGGCTAAGGCCTTGCCCGTGTACATGGTACCGGCCCGGTTTGAATATCTGCCTGAAATGCCCAGGCTGACCTCGGGCAAAATTGACCGTAATACCCTGAAAAAACTTGAGCTGGTGAAGTTGGCTGCCAATCATGATTCTGACATCGCCGAAACCGCAGCGGAAGAAGTCCTGTTTCCTGCCCTGGCAAGTCTGTTCCCTGGTCAGGCGATTCGTCGCGCATCTGATTTTTTTACTGATCTGGGTGGCCACTCCTTGATGGCGGCCAAGCTGGTCTCGATGCTGCGCAAACATCCACAATTTGCGTATTTCAGAATCAGTGATGTGTACCAGCATCGCACCATCAGCAATCTGCTGGCTGCGCTGGAGAGTTCCAGCCAGGCCCAGACTATGGCGGCAACTGCGGCAGCAACATCTGGCACCAGCCAGGTCTGGACCCACGCCCCCGACTGGAAGCGCTGGCTGTGTGGCCTGGGCCAGGCTTTCGCCATCCCCTGGCTGGTGGCGATGCGTATGGTGCAATGGCTGGCACCATTTTTTGCCTATCATTACTTTACTGGTGACCCTGAGGATTCCATCGCCAGGGCGGTAGCCTTGTCGGTGGGTGCCTTCCTGTTGCTGACGCTGGCCGAATTTGCAGTTGCCATTGCCGGCAAATGGCTGATAGCCGGTCGACTTAAAGCCGGGCGGTATCCGCTGTGGGGATTGACTTATTATCGCTGGTGGCTGGCAGACCGGCTCATGGAAGCAGCGCCAGCTTACATGCTTAGCGGCTCATCCCTGTATGCATGGTGGTTGCGTGCTCTGGGGGCCAAAATAGGCAAGGATGTAGTAATAGGCTCAATCACCTTGCGTGCGCCTGATTTGTTGCAGATAGGCGATCACTGCAACATCGGCAATGCCAGCAATTTTGAAAATGCCCGTGTCCAGCATGGTGAGCTTTTGCTGGGACGCATTGCCATGGCTGATGAAGCCTATGTCGGTTCTTATGCCGTACTGGAAGGCGATGTCAAAATTGAAGCGGGTGGCCATCTTGAAGCGCAATCGGCCCTGAGCAGTGGCCAGATTATCCCGGCTTTGCGCATCTGGAAAGGTTCGCCAGCACGCGATGTGGGGGCATTTGATCCGCAGATTTATCCGCCCAGGCCGCAAGTTTCTGCCTTGCGCCTGATGGGCGAAACGATCTTTTTTGTATTTGGGTCCTTATTGATCAGTGCATTGTTCTTCATGCCAGTCTTCCCCAGCTTTGTGACGATAGACTGGTTTGATAATTCTGAATTATTCCCTGGCTTGCAAAGCAATTCCGTGATTTTCCAGTTGGTGAAGTATTTCTTGCTGGCCTTTCCGGCAACCGCTGTGCTGATCGTCTGCACTGCCCTGCTGTCTGCCGGTATACGCTGGAGTATCCTGCCGACCTTGAAAGAAGGTAAATACCCCGTGCACGGCAATACCTATTGCGGTAAATGGTTGGTCAACCAGATACAGGAATCCAGCCTGAATGTCTTGCACGGTGTGTATGCCACAGTCTATGCGCCGTTCTGGTATCGCCTGCTGGGTGCCAAGGTGGGTCGTGGTGCCGAGATTTCAACAGCACTGGGTGTGGTACCCGATATGCTGACGCTGGGGGATGACACCTTTATTGCCGATGCGGTATTGCTGGGGGATGAGCAAATCGACGGTGGCTGGATGAGCATGCACCCTACCGTCATTTCACGTCGCAGCTTTGTCGGTAATGGTGCGTATATACCGGATGGCACCATACTGCCGGAAAATGTACTCATCGGTGTGCATACCAGCGCACCATCGAATCAGCAAATGCGTGAAGGCGACACCTGGCTGGGTTCGCCGGCAATCCATTTACCGGCACGTGAGGAAACCAGGGGCTTTCCCGAAAACCTGACCTTCCGCCCATCCATTATCCGTCGCCTGGGCCGTGGCCTGATTGAGGCGTTCCGTATCATTGCGCCACATGCCATGGTGATTGCCGTCGGCTATACCATCGTTCTGGATTTGATGCCTTTGGCTGGCGATGACCGCTGGAGTGAAGTCTTGTATTACCTGGTGGTTGCCGGTCTGCTGTATGGTGTCGGCAGTTTTGCCTTTGTACTGGCGCTGAAATGGTTGCTTATTTTCCGCTACAAGAAGAGCAGCGTACCCATGTGGACACCGTTTGTCTGGATATCGGAAGGCATTACCAATCTGTATGAAGGGATAGCGGTACCAAATTTCATGCGTTATCTGCGTGGCACCCCCTGGCTGCCGCTGGTATTCAATTTGCTGGGCTGTAAAATCGGGCGTGGTGTGTATATGGATACCACCGACATTACCGAATTTGATTGTGTCAGCATTGGTGCTTATAGCGAAATCAATGCTCTCGCCTGTCCGCAAACCCATTTGTTTGAAGACCGCGTCATGAAAATTGATCATGTCAGCATTGGTGAACGTGTGTATATGGGGCCACGCAGTGCCGTTCTGTACAGCGCGGTGGTGGCAGACAATGCCAGCCTGGGTGCACTGACACTGGTGATGAAAGGTGAGTTCATACCGGCAGGTTCCAGCTGGCATGGCTGTCCTGCGGCGATGACGGGGGCATGAGCACGCCTGGATGACAGGCAGGCAGATACAGTTGAGGTAAAGTTGGGGTAAAGCTTTTTTGGGACAAAATTACAAAGCCCGGCTTATCACTTATTCATCACTTATCTTGTGATAAATAAGTGATAAGCCGGGCTTTGCAGCATCAGTTGCAATCAGTCACAATCAGTCGCAATCAGTCGCAGTTGGCATATACCTGCACATGCAGGCGTCTTGCGCAGATTTGTCTGAAAATGCGATTATTCAATTCCGTCAGGATTGATATCGGGTATGTTGAGTTGATGGCATCTTGATTGACCGGCCCATGCTTGCAGCAAGCAGGCTGCAAAGCACTGCTTCAGGTATCAGCCGCGTCCTATGCAGGTCTTGGCAATTGATGCAAACAGTCTGATCACAACTGACATCACATTGACATCCATTTTAAGTAGAATAGTACTGAACAGGCTGGATGCATCTCAAAAAATACGATTACCAGTTTGCTTTTGACAGTATCACCAGCCATTTGCGGAGCAACAGAATTTCCAGATGGCCTGCCTGCACACCCGTACTGCAATCCATTACGGGGTTAACATAGTAAGAACGCTGGCGGAAATCCCGGCAGACGAATATTTCGCGACGACCCAGACGCATCAGAAAAGAAGTCGGGGCGAATTGCAGGCTGAAACGTGTGTCAAAAGACTGTTCAAGGTTTGCCATAATAGTTAATCTCCATGTCGGTTACGAATGATAGAAGAACAGTAATCAGGTCATTACGCAGCATTGTTCGTCCATGAACGTACTTTAACACAAAGTACTGTATATGCAATCAGTATTTATTCTGATGTCGTTTTCTGAGCTCATCTGCAGGCAGGCAAAAACATGAAAAATGACGCTACCCACTATGACGCAATCTGACCCAGCTACTCTCAAACAGGCTACGCCACCGACTGCAGTCAGCTTTGGACAGGCACTGCTTTTCTGGCTGAAGCTGGGCTTCATCAGCTTTGGTGGCCCTGCTGGGCAAATTGCCATCATGCATCAGGAACTGGTGGAAAACCGCCGCTGGATTTCAGAACGGCGCTTTCTGCATGCCCTTAATTACTGTATGGTCCTGCCTGGACCAGAAGCACAGCAGCTTGCTACCTATATAGGCTGGCTGATGCATAAAACCCGTGGCGGCATTGCTGCCGGTGCGCTGTTTGTATTACCTTCCCTGCTGATACTGATTGCTCTGTCATGGATCTATATCGCCTATGGCGACCTGAGCCTGGTGGCCGGTTTGTTCTATGGCATCAAACCGGCTGTCACGGCAATTGTGGTACAGGCGGCACACCGCATCGGTTCACGCGCACTTAAAAACAGTTATTTATGGGGCATTGCAGCCGCTGCTTTCATGGCAATTTTTGCTCTGGATATTCCTTTCCCTGTCATTGTCGTACTTGCGGCAATCACTGGCTATGCAGGTGGCAGACTGGTACCGGAAAAATTCAAGACCGGCGGAGGCCATGGCAATGCCAACACTTCCTATGGCCCGGCGCTGATTGACGACGACACACCGACACCGGCTCATGCCCGGTTTGCCTGGGGCCGTTTGTTATGGGTGCTGATCACGGGCCTGGTATTGTGGGCCATCCCCATGGGCTTACTGACGACATACTATGGATGGAGCCATACACTGACGCAAATGGGCTGGTTTTTTACCAAGGCAGCTCTGATGACGTTTGGCGGTGCCTATGCGGTATTGCCTTATGTCTACCAGGGGGCCGTCAGCGGCTATGGCTGGCTGACACCAACGCAGATGATAGATGGCCTGGCACTGGGTGAAACCACACCCGGGCCATTGATCATGGTGGTGGCCTTTGTGGGATTTGTTGGTGGTTATGTGAAGGCTGTGTTCGGACCAGACTCGCTCTTTCTGGCAGGCGCAGTCGCTGCCGCGCTGGTGACCTGGTTCACCTTCCTGCCTTCGTTTCTGTTTATCCTGGCTGGCGGGCCGCTGGTGGAGTCCACCCATGGCGATATCAATTTCACCGCCCCGTTGACGGCAATTACGGCAGCCGTAGTGGGCGTAATTTTGAATCTGGCCTTGTTTTTTGCTTATCACGTCATCTGGCCACAGGGATTTGCTGGCCAGATGGACTGGATGTCTGCCCTGATCGCTATCACTGCCGCCATTGCCCTGTTACGTTTCAAACGCAATGTGATCCATGTCATCGCTGCATGTGCTGTCCTGGGCCTGGTCATCAAGACATTGGTTTGATGATATGCCTCAGAAAGTTGTAATAACAAAACTGCAGCATGGGCAATGCGGGTAATAAGGAATTAATAAGCAGCGAGTTTGTGTTTGAAGTTTTGGGTAGAATTACATATACTGTATATTTATACAGTATAATCTATCATGCCCAGTATTTCCCCACTTGTTGCCGAAGGTATACATCCCGCATTGTGGCGTGCCTCACAATTGGCGCGTGGTCATGGTGCTTATCTGGATACCGGTTTTCCTGAATTGCGTCTTGAATTGCCCGGTGGCGGCTGGCCTTTGGGGCAATTGACAGAAATTCTATTACCCACCGCCGGCATTGCTGAACTGAGCTTATTAAAACCAGCCCTGAATCAATTGCAGGGCCGCCCCATCGTCTTGCTGACACCGCCCTATACACCGCAGGCACTGGCATTATCCTGTGCCCATTTAGAAACCTCGCAGTTGATCTGGATCACGCGCAGCAAACAGTCAAATGCACTCTGGGCAGCTGAACAGGTGTTACGCAATGGCAGTTGCGGTGCCCTGCTGTTCTGGCAATCACAGATACGCAGTGAAGCACTGCGTCGCCTGCATCTGGCAGCCCAAAGTTCGGATACCTTCTTTTGCCTGATGCGCAGCCTGCAGATGGCACCACTGCCATCACCGGCTCCGTTGCGGCTGAGCCTGCGGCCTGTCGCCGGCGGACTGGAACTGGCAATGATCAAACGTCGTGGCGGCCTGCGTGATCGTCCGCTGACACTGCGTATAGCAGCCCATCATTATTTGTATTCACATGCCCATACCAACAAAGAAAACAGTACGGCAGACAGGCATGCTGGTGCAACGTCCGCCACTCTGGCTCGCCGTACACCTGCCCATGCTCCAGCTTGAAGTGTTTGTGAAACACTGGCCTGGCGTCGAAGAAAGCATACCCAGTGCCGTGCTTCAGCAGGGCCGGGTTAGTGCAGTCTCGCAGTCAGCGCGCCAGGCTGGCGTGTATACGGGCATGCGCACGGGTGGTGCGCAGATGCTGCTGCCTGATATTCGCTGCTTTCAACGCGACACCCAGCAAGAGCAACTGGATTTGCTGGCCAGTGCCACCGCTTTGCTACAGTATTCGCCCCAGGTGGCGCTGGCAGAAGACGACACCATTCTCATTGATATCAGTGCCAGCCTGAGCTTGTTTGGCGGCATCCGTGCCTTGCGCAAGCGTATTCAGGCCACCATGCAGGCCCTGGGACTGACGGCAAACACGGGTATTGCCCCCGTAGCCAGGGCGGCATGGCTTTTTGCCAGGCTGGCAGCACAGAAAAAACGTGTGGGCAAGCATGTGCTGGGCAGTAAAAAACTTGACCGTCATCTGGACCGCCTGCCCGTTGGCCTGCTGGCAGCAGCACAAGATTCGCTGGAGTTATTACAGGGCATTGCCTGCCACAGCCTGCAAGATTTGCGACAACTGCCACGACCTGGCCTGCAAAGACGCTGTGGCAAAGCCATCCTGCATGAACTGGATGCGGCCTATGGCGAACAAACCGAACTGCATCAATGGCATGTCGCCCCACCCGAATTCAAGGCCAGGGTGGAATTGCCTGACCGTATCGAGCAGGCCGATGCCCTGCTGATGTATGCCCGCAGCCTGCTGACCCAGTTGCTGGGCTGGCTGACCGTGCAGCACCTTGCGGTCAGTCATATCCATCTGGAGTTATTGCATGAACGGGGACGCCAGGCCATTCCCCCTACCCTGTTTGATCTGAAGCTGGGGCAAGCCTGCTGGCAGGAAGCGCATTTGCTCAGCTTGTTCAAAGAGAGGCTGACGCAGTTGAAACTGCACAGCGCTGTCATCGCCATCGTACTGGAGGTCAAACAGACTAGCCCACGCGAATTGCAGAGTGAAGCTTTGTTTCCCGAGCCAGGCGGCAAGGCGGAAGACCATCAGCGATTGCTGGAATTGCTGGTTGCACGCCTGGGTGAAAACGCCGTATTAAAAGCCCAGCCACAAGCCGACCACAGGCCGGATGTGGCCAATGCCTGGGTGTCAGTCACAAAATCAGTCATAAAATCAGTCACAAAATCGGTCACGAAACCAGTCATGAAAGCGGCCATAAAAAAAACCACTGCATCCAATGCGGGCCCGGTTGCCGGTATGCATGCAGCAGTCAATTTACGACCAGACTGGTTGCTGCCCAAAGCATTGCCCCTGGAAATCCGCAATCACCGCCCTTATTACGAATCAGAACTGTCACTGATTTCACCAGCCGAGCGCATAGAAGCGGGCTGGTGGCATGAACAGATACAGGCACGTGATTATTTTGTCGCCATAGATGCCAAAGCCGTGCGTTACTGGATTTATCGTGAACGCGCGATGGACCCGGACAGTGACCATGCCGTCTGGTTTTTGCATGGTGTATTTGGGTAAAGATCATGATAGCCAGCAGCCTGCTCCCTGCCTATGCCGAATTATTCTGCATGACCAATTTCAGCTTTTTGCGAGGTGCATCGCATGGTGAAGAACTGGTAGCCCGTGCCATCAGCCTGGATTATCAGGCCCTGGCCATTACCGATGAATGCTCACTGGCTGGCGTGGCCCGTGCACATACTGAAGCAAAGAAAAGTGGCTTCCCACTGCTTATAGGCAGCCATTTCAATCTCAGCGATGAAGCAAACGAAAATCTCGCAGATGAAACACCGGCAACAGAAACCGGGCTGCATTTGATCGCCCTGGCACAAAACCGTGAAGGTTATGGCAATTTATGCGAATTGATCACGCTGGCACGTGGCCGCAGCAGCAAAGGCAATTACCTGCTGACCAGGAAGGATTTCTCCACCCCACCCGCAGCATTGCGCCATCTGGCATCGCTGCCGGATTGTCTGCTGATACTGGTACCGGCCTATCCGGCTAAACCTGCCAGCCTGGCCGGCCAGGCCAACTGGCTGGCACACACCTTTCCCGGGCGCGCCTGGATAGGCTTGAATCTGCTGACGCAAATGGCCGATTCTTATCAGCAGGAACAGGTGTACCTGGCCGCCGATCAATGCAATCTGCCCGTGGTGGCGATTGGCCAGGTCTGCATGCATGTACGTTCACGCAAGCCCTTGCAAGACACCATGACGGCCATACGCACAGGCAAGCCAGTAGCCGAATGTGGTTACGCCCTGGCGCTGAATGCAGAGCAGCATTTGCGGTCACGTTTGCGGCTGGCAAATATCTACCCGCGACAGGCACTGGCAGAAACCATCCACATCGCCAATGCCTGTAATTTCTCGCTGAGTGAATTACGCTATGAATACCCGGATGAGCTGATTCCCAAAGGGCATACACCCGCCACCTATCTGCGTGTGGCAGTGTACAAGGGGGCGCAACTGCGTTACCCGCAAGGCTTGCCATCAGGGCTGGCAGACCAGATAGAAACCGAATTACACCTTATCAATGACCTGGCGTATGAGGCTTACTTCCTGACCGTGTATGACATCGTCAATTTCGCCAGGGACAAAGAAATTCTGTGTCAGGGGCGCGGTTCTGCCGCCAATTCCGTGGTCTGCTACTGCCTGCATATCACCGAAGTCAATCCGGAAACACATACCCTGCTGTTTGGCCGCTTCCTGTCCCGGGAAAGAAATGAACCACCCGATATCGATGTCGATTTCGAACATCAGCGCCGCGAAGAAGTCATGCAATACGTGTACAACAAGTATGGCAAAAACCGCGCCGCGCTAGCCGCTGCGGTGCATACTTACCGCCCCCGTGGCGCTCTGCGTGAAGTAGGTAAAGCGCTGGGGGTTGATCTGGATATTGTCGATGCAGTGGCCAAATCGCATCGCTGGTTTGACAGCAAGCAGGAATTATTGAATCGCTTTGCCGAATGCGGTCTGGATGTCCAGTCTGTACTCGCACAGCAATGGGCAACACTGGCAACGCAGTTATTGGGCTTTCCGCGCCACCTGTCACAGCACAGCGGCGGTTTTGTGATTACCCGTGGCAAGCTGTCACGCCTGGTCCCGATAGAAAATGCAGCCATGGAAAACCGCAGTGTCATTCAGTGGGACAAGGATGACCTGGAATCGCTGGGCCTGCTGAAAGTGGATATTCTGGCGCTGGGTATGCTGTCAGCCCTGAAACGGGCACTGGATATGATGAGCAATTTCCCAGGCAAACCGGCCAGCATGCAGGACATCCCCCGGGAAGATTCCGTCACTTATGACATGATCTGCAAGGCCGATACCATCGGGGTATTCCAGATTGAATCGCGGGCACAGATGAGCATGCTGCCACGCTTGCGTCCACGTCAGTTTTATGACCTGGTGGTGCAGGTGGCAATAGTACGGCCCGGGCCAATACAGGGCGGCATGGTCCATCCTTACCTGCGTCGCCGCCAGGGCAAGGAAGCCATAGAAGAACACAAAGATCCGGCCATGCGCGCCGCCCTGAGCAGAACCCTGGGTGTACCGATTTTCCAGGAACAGGTCATGCAGATTGCCATGCTGGCCGCCGACTTTACTGCTGGCGAAGCAGATGGCCTGCGACGCGCCATGGCAGCATGGAAACGCAAAGGCGGACTGGAAGGCTATCACGACAGAATCGTCAACACCATGGTCAAAAACAAATACGACAAAGCCTTTGCCGAAGCCATTTTTGAACAGATGAAAGGTTTTGGCGAATATGGTTTTCCTGAAAGTCATTCATCCAGCTTTGCCATACTGGCCTATATCAGCAGTTGGATCAAATGCCATGAGCCGGCCATCTTCCTGTGTTCATTATTGAACTCGCAACCCATGGGCTTTTATTCGCCATCACAACTGATACAGGATGCGCGCCGTCATGACGTCAAAGTCAGGGCGGCCGATGTGATACATAGCAACTGGGATTCTTCACTGGAAGAAATGGCACATAATCGCTACACCAGCACCCTGCAGCCTGCCGTTCGCCTGGGGTTTTCCCTATTGCAGGGCATGTCTGAAAGTACGGCCCTGCGCATACAGCAAGCGCGTAAGGAACAGGCTTTTACCGATGTACAGGATCTCGCCCGACGTGCCGGGCTGAACCGTCACGATCTGCATGTACTGGCGGCGGGCAATGCCCTGTTGGCCCTGAGTGGCCACCGGCGCCAGGCCTTGTGGGAAGCCATCGGTGCATTGCCGGACCGGGATTTGCTGCGCCCGACCAGCATACAGGAACAGACACCTGTACTGAAAGCACCAAGCGAGGCGCAGGAAATCCGTAGTGACTACCATGCCATGGGCCTGAGCCTGCAACGTCATCCCGTTGCCCTGTTGCGTCCGCAATTACTGGAAAAGCGTTTCCTGCCGGCAGACATGCTTAATACCTTCCAGCAGGGGCAGTTTGCCCGTGGCTGCGGGCTGGTGACAGTCAGGCAGCGGCCCGGTACGGCCAAGGGTGTACTGTTCATCACGATAGAAGATGAAACTGGTCCGGTGAATGTGATTATCTGGCCTTCACTGGTGGAAAAACAAAGGCGTGAAGTCTTGAACGCCCAGTTGCTGGGCGTCTATGGTATCTGGCAATGTGAAGCTGAAGTCCGCCACCTGGTCGCCAAACGTCTGGTCGACATGTCACATCTGCTGGGGCAACTGACAGCAGGCAGCAGGGACTTCTGTTAAGCCAGGCAGAGGATGCGCTTATTCATCATTCGTTTCCGGCAAAGTCAGGCGACCGGTATGGTAATCATACTCATAGACTTCACCATAACGGCCCCATTCGATGGCAACTTCCAGGACTCGCTTTGCTTCATCGGTTTTGAGGAACTCTTCCAGCAAATCAATCAAGGGCTGCTCGGACAGACTGCCGCTGGTTTCAGCTTCCAGCTTACGCCGTATATGGGCAGCTAGCGGCACATGGCTCAACAGCTGCTGACCAAACAATTCCTGCTTCTGCGCCTGATCGACTTCCGCATATTTCTTGCCCAAAGGCGTCAGCATGATGTCGCCTTTTTCCAGGATGGCAAAACCCAGCAAGCTCAGTGCTTCATAGGTGGGGAATAATTCTTCATCCGACAGTTCGGCCTCTTCACCCAGTTGTGGCAAGTCGGCGCGGCCATTGAATGGTGCCTCGGCCAACAAATCCAGCACCCCTTCGATACGGCTGACATCGGTTTCGGGCAGACGATAACCCAGATGCCGTGTCAGGGATGCTTCTGCGGTAGCTTCGTGGGTAGCACGCATGGTCATCAAACCATACACTTCATCGATCAGTGCCCTGACTTCGGCCGAATCCACATCGCGCGGCCTTGGCAAATCAATCTTGATTTCACAGCGTACCGTGCCAGGGTCACTGGACAGAATGATAATGCGATCTGCCATCATCACTGCCTCTTCGATATTGTGCGATACGATGAGTATGCCCTTGGTGGAAATGCGGTCTTCTTCCCACAATTCCAGCATGTCATTGCGCAGGGTTTCACCGGTCAGCACATCAAGTGCAGAAAAGGCTTCATCCATCAGCAATACATCAGGATTGGTCACCAGTGCCCGTGCGATACCGACACGCTGCTTCATGCCACCCGACAATTCACGTGGCAAGGCACCACCAAAGCCCGCCAGGCCTATCAGTTCCAGTACGGCATCGGCCCTGGCTTCACGCTCTGCGGCCGGGACACCCTGAGCTTCCAGCCCCAGTTCCACATTTTGCTGCACCGTCAGCCAGGGGAACAGGGCAAACGACTGAAACACCATCGCAATACCGGCAACCGGGCCAAAAATGGATTTATCGCGGTAGGCTACCTTGCCTGCATCGGCAGAAATCAGGCCGGCCATGATACGCAGTAAAGTCGATTTTCCAGAGCCGGATTTACCCAGCAGCGCAACGATCTCACCCTCTTTAAGTTGAAAATCAACCTTGTCGAGGATCAGGCGCGATTTGCCGTCAGCGGCTTTGAATGATTTGGCGACCTGGTTAAGGTCCAATAATAAGTTTTGATTCATCTTGAATTCCTCAGTACCAGGCTTAACGTAGATGATCTTCTGCCAGCAAATACAGTTTGCGCCAGAAAAAACGATTCAATAACATAACAAATACGCACATCACCCCTATGCCCAGAGCGATGCGGTGAAAATCACCGGTTTCCGTCATTTGCTTGATATAACTGCCCAGGCCATCGGCAACCAGCGTGGTTTTACCCCATGTCACATATTCGGCCACGATACTGGCATTCCATGAGCCACCACTGGCGGTAATTGCCCCGGTGATATAGCTGGGGAAAATGGCGGGTAAATAGACCCGTTTCCATTTCAGCCAGCCTTTCAGACCCAGGTTATCAGCCGCCAGACGCAACTCATTCGGGATGGTTGCAGCCCCTGCCACGACATTGAACAGGATGTACCACTGGGTACCAAACACCATCAGCGGACTGAGCCAGATATTCGGGCTCAGGTGAAAGGTCACCATGGCAAACACCACCAGCGGAAACATCAGATTGACCGGGAAGGCTGCCAGAAACTGTGCCATGGCCTGTACTTTTTGCGAATACTGAGGGCGCAGGCCTATCCATACCGCGATCGGCACCCAGACCAGCGACGCCAGCGCAATCAGCAACATGACACGCACCAGGGTGATCATGCCCAGGCCCATGACGTGCAATACTTCTGCCCAGCCCACATTGCTATGGATAAAACTGATCAGGCTGTACATCGCCAGCAAGGAGATGATGATCAGGCAGACATCCCACACCTTGGACCAGGCTGGATGCAATGCCCGCTTGCGTACCTGTTCCGACGTACCATCATGACTGACACTGAACCATGCCAGGCCGCGACCCAGAAAAACCTGAAACCTGGCAGCCCATTCGCGGAACCAGAAACTGTTGCGCATCCAGTCCAGCAACCAGGATTGCTGTGCCGTATCGCCCTGCGACTCTTCAAAACGGAACTTGTCTGCCCAGGCCAGCAAGGGACGGAAAAACAATTGGTCATACAACAGGATACCGATCAGCATGGATGCAATGGCCCAGGCGATGGCAGTGCCATCTCTGGCTTCAATCGCTACCGCGATATACGAACCTATGCCAGGCAATTTGATATCCTGGCCAGCCACCGAAATTGCTTCTGCGGCCACCAGGAAAAACCAGCCGCCCGACATCGACATCATCATGTTCCACAACAGACCAGGCATGGCAAATGGCAATTCCAGGCGCCAGAAGCGCTGCCAGCCAGACAATCTGAAGATCATGGCAGCTTCCTGCAATTCGGCAGGTACATTACGTATCGACTGGTACAGACTGAAAGCCATATTCCAGGCTTGCGAGGTAAAAATCGCAAAAATCGCTGCGCATTCCACGCCCAGCAAATTACCGGGAAACAGCGCAATAAAAGGAGCAATCGCAATCGCCTGGAACCCAAGTATGGGTACCGACTGCAAGATATCCAGCGCCGGTATCATGATTTTTTCAGCAGCAGCATATTTCGCTGCAATCGCCGCGAATACCAGGCTAAACAATAAAGAAAAAGCCAGGGCAGTAAACATGCGCAGGATGGTGCGCAATAAATAGTAAGGCAGATAAGCCGGGTCCAGAGAAATCTGCAAGGCTTCGCCGACGGCAAAGGGACGGCTCATTTGCATGGCCGCAAAAGCAAAAATACCCAGAACAGCCAGAACCAGCGGCAACAGGGCCCAGTCCCAGCGATTGGGACCTTTGTTTTCGCTGACGGTTTCACGGTGCTGATAACGGAACAATTCAAACATGAACGCTCCTGCCACCAGTTACGATAAAAAAGCAGAACATACCACTCCTCCTGTCGCATGCATGTCAGGCATGAACAAAGATAAGTTACGTGACAACGACAGCCGCCAAATGCACTTACTGGGTCCGCAAGAAACCAGTGACATTGCAGGGGTCACACGTACATTAAAAAATTGGGTAAGTAGAAGGAACAGCTCAGGAGCTGAGAGAGACCACTACCCGCCATAATGGCAAGGTAGCAAGAGAAAATCTGTGCTTACATTGCCAAGTTGAATGAAGATCGACAACTATAACTGTCCACAGATCGTGCTCCGAAAATGAGATGCGCGAACTTTAACATAGAGTCCATTTGGCAGGCAAGATATTGCAGTGCAAAAAACTTATTTTTTAAGCGCCTGCATTCTTTCTTTCAGAAAGGCAGCGATTTCTCTTTGTTCCACTTCATTGGCAAAATCGAGCGCTGTCAGGCCGAGGTCGTTTTTCAATAAGGGATCTGCGCCCTCCTCCAGCAGCAGGGCAACCGCGTCCATCTTACCGGTGCGGGCAGCCATCATCAGAGGTGTGGTTTTGTTCGCGGATTCGGTATCGATGTAGGCAGAATGTTCAAGCAACAGGGCAATGATTTCCTTGCTGCCGTTTGCTGCTGCATAGTGCAATGCAGTCCATCCCGGCTGATTGATTTCTGCACCGCGTTCTATCAAGGCTTTGACCGCCGGCACATTACCCAGATAACAGGCCAGCATGAGCACCGTATCCCCATTCATCGCCCGTGCTTCCAGCTTGATATCTGGACGTGCCAGCAGTACCGGGAATACCTTCATCGATTTTTCACGCAAGGTAATCATCAGGACGCTTTCACCACGGATGGCTTCGACAGAATTGACATCCATCCCTTTTTGCAAAAGTTCTCTGACAGGATTGACCTGATCAAAGCGCACGGCAAACAGGAAATCATCATACGCATCCGCCCGCGCCGGTGCTGACGCCATGAACGATAATGCCAGCAAGCCCAATACAATAATCAACTGACGTGACAGGCGAGCAAGCAAGCGATGGATCAGCAGATGAGCAGTCATAGGGAAATCAGTGGGCGAATTGAAACAGTTGAAAGAAATTCTCTGTAGTGGCTTTTTGTACATCAAGAACTGAGACGCCTTTTAAATCCGCCAGAAATTCGCCAACATGACGTACAAAGCCGGGTTCATTCATTTTGCCACGATGTGGTGCCGGCGCCAGATAGGGAGAATCAGTTTCTATCAGTATGCGTTCCAGCGGCAAGGCTCTGGCTACGGCCTGCAAGTCTTTGGCGCTCTTGAAGGTCAGTATGCCAGAAAAAGAAATATAAAACCCCAGATCAACCGCCGCCAATGCCACATCCAGCGACTCGGTAAAGCAATGCATGACACCGGCAACACCGCCCTGTGCCACACCGGCACCCTCTTCCTTCAGTATGCGTATGGTGTCTTCAGCGGCAGCCCTGGTGTGGATGATCAAAGGCTTGCGGCAGATACGTGAAGCACGGATATGCTGCCTGAAACGTTCCCGCTGCCATTCCAAATCGCCCTTCAAGCGAAAGTAATCCAGGCCGGTTTCACCGATGGCGATGATTTTGTCGTGATCGGCCAGTTTGACCAGTTGTTCTGCGGTCGGCTCCTGGGTTTCTTCGTAATCGGGATGCACACCTACGGACGCATAGATATGCGGGTATTGCTCGGCCAATGCCAGCACCTGCGGGAAATCAGGTAAATCGACCGACACACAGAGTGCGTGGGTGACGCCATTTTCCTGCATCTTGCCGAGGATTTCCGGCATACGCACGGCCAGCTCGGGGAAATTGATATGACAATGGGAATCAACGTACATGCTAGTCCAGCTTTATCAGAGAATAGACCCGATTAAACCGGGCCAAAGACGATTTTAGCTCAGGAAGCTGAAATCAATTGTAATACGGCTTGCGCCGAGACGTTGGCGGTATCGCGCAACAGGGAATGGTGCATGTCGACAAAACGCTGCTTCAGACGTTCCTGCAAGGCGCTATCGCTCAATTGCTGCCATATTGCATCGGCCATCGCTTCTGGTCTGGCCGCAGATTGCAGAAATTCAGGCACAAGAAACTCACGCGCCAGGATATTCGGCAAGCCTATCCAGGGCTGGTAACCCATATGCCGCAATATTTGCCACGAAGCTTCCATCATCTTGTAGGCAATCACCATCGGCTTCTTGAACAAAGCCACTTCCAGTGAAGCTGTTCCAGACGCCACCAGCACGGCATCTGCCGCTGCAATGGCCGTATGCGAACGGCCATCAATCAGCAATACAGGTACATTATCAAGCTTGGCATCAACCACCAGCTTGATGTAATAGCTGCGCTGTTTTTCGCCGACCATGGGCACCACGATCTGCAGATGCGGATCGCGTTCACACAGAATTTTGGCAGTACGGATAAAAGCTTCGGTATTGTATTTGATCTCGGACATGCGACTGCCCGGCAAGATGGTGACGACCCTTGCATTCTTGTCCAGGCCCAGTTCATCCCTGGCTGCCGCCATATCGATTTCCATGGGAATGACCTGCGCCAGCGGATGGCCGACATAGGTCACCGGTATGCCTGCATTGCGGTATATCTCTTCTTCAAACGGAAATACCACCAGCATGTGGGATACGGCTTCGGCAATCTTTTTGATGCGCCCGCCACGCCATGCCCAGATCGATGGGCTGATGTAATGCATGGTAGGAATACCGGCCTGTTTTAACTGAATTTCCAGATCCAGATTAAAGTCAGGTGCATCCACACCGATGAATACATCGGGTTTTTCATCAAGTAATCTTTGCCTGAGCTGATTGCGTATCCCGCTAATTTCCCGATAATGGACCAGCACTTCAAACAGGCCACGCACAGACAATTTATCCATGGGCCAATCATTGACGAAGCCATATTCAGCCATGCAAGGGCCACCAATGCCATGCATCAATGCATCTGGCAAGCGTGGACGCAAGCCGGACAGCATACGCGCAGCCAACATATCGCCGGAGGTTTCTCCGGCCACCATGGAAATGATGGGACGATTGGAAGACGAGGACACGCGCTATCCTAACGGGCTATGCCGCGTGTCGATGCATCCAGGAAATCGCGCATCGCCTGAACCTGTGAAGCAGCATCTGCCTCAAGACTTGCTACTTGCTGCTCGAGGGCTGCCTTTGACTCTTCGAGAGTCAGGCCGGACTTATAAATCAACTTGTAAGACTGGCGTATGGCATTCAACTGATCACGGCTAAACCCGCGACGCTTCAAGCCTTCAAGATTTGCGCCATGCGCCTGTGCCGGATTACCGGACACCAGCACGAATGGAGGCACGTCCTGGGTCAGACTGGTATTCATACCAACAAAAGCATGGGCACCAATCTTGCAGAATTGGTGAACGGCAGAAAAACCGCTCATAATCACCCAGTCACCCACTTCCACATGCCCTGCCAACGCGGCATTATTGGAAAACACGGTATGGTTGCCGACCGTGCAGTCATGGGCAATGTGTACGTAAGCCAGGAACCAGTTATCACTGCCAATACGTGTCACGCCCCGGTCTTGCACCGTACCGCAGTTGAAAGTGCAAAATTCGCGGATCAGGTTACGGTCACCGATTTCAAGATACGTCACCTCACCACCGTATTTCTTATCCTGGGGTGGGCCACCTATGGAAGAAAACGCATGAAAATGATTGTCACGCCCGATCCTGGTATGCCCCTGTATCACTACATGAGAACCCATTTTCGTGCCTGCATCGATGGAGACATCCGGGCCGATGACGCAATAAGCACCTACCTCAACCGTACTATCCAGTTGGGCATTGGAATCAATCAGCGCTGTTGGATGAATGAGCATTCTTTCTCTCCCGTGCTAGGCTTCGTCTTTCGTGCGCATGGTGCACATCAATTCGCCTTCTACAGCCAATTGACCATCTACCGTGGCCCTGGCCTTGTACTTCCAGATACCACGTGCGACCTTGATGATCTCTACTTCCATCTTCAACTGATCGCCTGGTTCTACCGGGCGCTTGAAGCGTGCACCATCGATACCAAGGAAATACACGATGGTATTTTCATCCGGCTTTTGCCCCATCGTCAAAAATGACAGCAAGGCCGCAGTCTGCGCCATGGCTTCTATCATCAGGACGCCAGGCATGACAGGCTTGTTCGGGAAATGGCCGTTAAAAAACTCTTCATTTGCCGTGACATTTTTGATGGCGGTGATGGTCTTGCCATTTTCCCAGCTCAGTACGCGATCCACCAATAACATGGGATAACGATGTGGCAGGTATTCTTTGATTTGATTGATGTCCAGGCTATTCATGATCTTTTTCAGTCAGTGTTTTCATTGTTTTTTCCAGGTAGCGCATTTTTTCACGCATACCCGATAAATTGCGCACGATGGCTGCAGTTTTTTCCCAGTCGGCATTCTTGGCCAAAGGATAAAAGCCGGTATATTGCCCGGCTTCAAGTATCGAACGCGATACCATGCTGGCGGAAGAAATATGCACATTGTCGACGATGGTCAGATGTCCCAGCACCATGGCGGCACCACCAAACGTGCAGTATTTGCCTATCTTTGCACTACCCGCTACACCAACACACCCTGCCATGGCAGTATGCGCGCCTATATGGCAGTTGTGGCCTATCTGTATCTGGTTATCTAGCTTGACGCCTTCTTCAATGACGGTATCAGCCAGGGCACCACGGTCTATGCTGGTATTGGCACCAACTTCCACGTCGTCACCAATCAGCACCCTGCCCGTTTGCGGAATCTTGATCCATTGTCCTTTTTCGTTGGCAAAGCCAAAACCGTCGGCACCGATCACTGCACCCGAATGAATAATGCAACGCTGGCCAATCACGCAATAATCGTAGATGCTGGCATTGGCATGGATCAGGCTATGATCACCTATGCTGACGCCACGTCCGATAACAGCCCCTGCCTTGACCACTACATGCTCACCAATGACTGCTTCAGCATCGATACTGACATTGGGGCCTATGCTGGCAGTCGCCGCCACGATCGCTTGCGGGCTGACCCAGGCAGCCGGGTGTATGCCGGTGACAGCCGGTATCGCGTTCAAAGCCGCGAAATACTGGGCCGCTCGGGCAAAATACACATAAGGATTGGGGACAATCAGGCACGCCCCCTGATATTCCGACCCCAACTGATCAAAATCAGCCTGCGTCACGATCAGTGCCGCAGCCTTGGTAGCTGCAGCCTGATGACGTAGTTTGGGATTGGACAGGAAGGTGATGTGCTGCTCACCTGCCTCGCTCAGAGGCGCAATTGCAGCAACAGATATATCCGGCGAACCGATCAATTGACCACCGAAGCGATCGACCAATTCACCCAGCCGAATGCTCGTGGTCATAGGAATTATTTGGAAAGTGCCTTCAGAACTTTATCAGTAATGTCAATACGCGGATTGGAATACACCACGTCTTGCAGAACAACATCAATCTTCTCGGCTTCGGCGATTTGCTTGATGGCTCTTTGCGCACGTTCCACCAGCGAAGCGATTTCTTCATTCTGGCGCTGGTTCAGGTCTTCATTGTAAATACGTTGTTTGCGATTGAAGTCCTGATCCAGTTCAGTGATTTCACGCTGACGCTTGATACGGTCTGTCTCTGGCAGGACGGGCGCATCCTTGTCCAGTTTTTCTGCCATGGCCTTGATTTTCTTTGCCAGGCCTTCCAGTTCTTCGCGCCGCTTGGAGAATTCAACTTTCAGCTTGGCTTCGGCTGCTTTCGCCGGCACCGATTCGCGTATCACCCTTTGAGAATCAAAGATGGCGATTCTGGAATCTTGTGCCTGCGCCTGGGCCATGCTGAAAACGCAAGCCACGCCAAGCAACATGCGCTGCAGCAATTGGGCCGGGGTAATATGTTGACTCAAAATAATCTCCGTAACACGTACTAAAACAAATATGGCAATGCCTTTATCAGAACCCGGTACCCATCTGGAACTGGAATGACTGTTTCTTGTCATCAGGTTTGGCATTCAGTGCCTTACCAAAACTCAGTTTCAATGGACCAACCGGCGATATCCAGCTTATACCTATACCTGCGGAAAAGCGCAAATCCTTCGCACGGATTTTTTGTCCTTCATCAAAGACGTTACCGCCGTCAAGGAAGGTAAACCAGCGCAGGGACTTATCCGCACCAGGGAATGGAATCTGCAATTCTACATTAGCCAGCAACCTCGTTGCACCACCCAGTGCATCGCCATTCGGATCCTTGGTACCCAGAGTAGACGGTTCATAACCACGGACCGAACCAATACCACCTGCATAGAAGTTCTTAAACAAAGGATAAGGCTTGCCACCCAAACCATGACCATAGTCAAATTCACCGTTCAAAGCCAGAACCACTGAACGATAAACCGGCTGGAACAACTGTGCATTATAGATCGCACGATAGTACTTGAAGCTACCGACTGCTGACAATTCAAGATTGGCACGCTGATAGCGACCGATGGTCGGCGTCAATACGCTATCACGGCTATCACGTTGCCATGCCGCAGTCAGCGGGAAAGAGTTGGTCACAGCCTCACCCACACCATAATCCACACTGGCAGTGTCTTTCGCGCCATTGCCATAGTCGGCAACATATTTCAGGTAACGATACGGGCTACCATAATAGGTTTCCACCTTGGTGCGTTCAAAACCCAGGCCAAAGAAGACAGTATCAACTTCAGAGAATGGTACACCAAAGCGCAAGGCACCACCGGTAGTCTGGATTTTGTAATCGCCGACGCTACCGATAATAGGACGCGTAGTACGTACGTAAGCCTCGATATTGCGGCTGACACCATCATCCGTAAAATACGGATCTGTGTGAGAAACAGCAATCGTGCGGTTCTGGCTGCTGGTATTGATATCCAGGCCTATCGTGTCACCACTACCAAAGGCATTGGCTTGCTGGATAGAACCAGTCAAAGTCAGTCGTTCAGCGCTGGAATAACCAGCACCGAACAACAGGTTACCGGTCGGTTTTTCGGTCACGGACAGATTCACGTCAACCTGATCAACACTGGTAGGCACTTCAGGTGTTTCTATCGTCACGTCCTTGAAGTAACCCAGGCGCTCTACGCGGTCACGCGATGTCTTGATTTTTTCACCATCATACCAGGAGCTTTCAAACTGACGGAATTCGCGGCGTATGACTTCATCACGGGTACGGGTATTACCAGCCAGGTTGATACGACGCACATAAACGCGCTTGCCCGGATCAACAAAGATCGTGAATGCAACTTCTTTCTTTTCCTTGTCGAGGATAGGGTTGGCATTAACGTTAGCAAATGCGTAACCAAAGTTACCCATACGCTCGGAAATACGCTTGGTACTCTCGGTCAGGCGGGCTGCATTGTAAATATTGCCTTTTTTCAGCAATAACAGGGAAGCGAGTTCTTCTTCACGTCCCATGGTGTCGCCTTCAAGCTTGATATCGGAAACAGTGTACTTGTCGCCTTCATCGAGATTGATGGTGATGTAGATGTCTTTTTTGTCCGGGGTGATGGAAATCTGGGTAGACAGGATTTGCATCTCCAGATAGCCGCGGTTTTGATAGAACGAGCGCAAGGTCTCGATATCACCCGACAGTTTCTGTTTGGAATACTGGTCGGCCTTGGTGTACCAGCTAAACCAGCCTGGTGTAGACAGTGCCATCAACTCGCGCAGCTCACCATCCGAAAAAGCCTTGTTACCGATGATATTGATCTGGGCAATTTTTGCCACATCGCCCTCATCCACAGCAAAGGTCACGTTCACACGGTTACGTTCTATCGGTGTGATGGTGGTGGTGATTTGCATGCCATACAAGCCCTTGGACAGGTATTGGCGTTTTAATTCCTGTTCGGCACGGTCAACCGTTGCCTTATCGAAGATGCGTGATTCGCCGACGCCGATATCTTTCAGCGCCTTGACCAGTGCATCTTTCTCAAATTCCTTGGTACCGGTAAATTCTACGCCGGCGATGGTAGGACGTTCCTCCAGCAACACGACCAGAACCCCGTCCTGCACTTCTATCTGAACATCCTTAAAGAAACCCGTGGCATACAGGGATTTGATCGCAGTCGTACTTTTAGCGTCATCAAACACTTCGCCAACCTTGACAGGCAAATAGCTGAATACAGTACCGGCCTCCGTCCGTTGCAATCCTTCTACCCGTATATCCTTGACGGTAAAGGGTTCAATCGCGAGTGCGTTTCCAGTGCAGAGTGCAAATGCGGCCAGAGACAAGGCATGACGACGAAAATGGGCTAAAGTGAACTGCTCGATATGTAATTTCATTGGGTATAAAGTTCTTTCAATACTCTCAATATTGCTATCTGAAATGAGTTTCTGTCATCAAGCCGACTATTATGACACTAGTCGGACGATGTCATTAAAAAAAGCTATTGCCATCATGGTCAACAGCAAAAAAAACCCGGCACGCTGTCCCATTTCCATATAACGTTCTGGCAAAGGTTTCCCTCTCAAAACTTCCAGCGAATAATACAACAAATACCCCCCATCCAAAACCGGTATGGGTAGCAAATTCATCACGCCCAGACTAATACTGATCAAAGCGATAAAAGCCAGATAACTAATTGCACTGACTCTTGAGGTCTGACCGGCATAGTCGGCGATCGTCAATGGGCCAGTTATGTGCTTCAGAGAAACTTTTCCTGTCAGCATTTTACCCAGCATCTTGAAGCTGAACAGGCTGGTATCCCAGGTTTTTTCCGCCGCCCGGCTCAAGGCCGCAAAACCAGATGCCTGCACTACCGCCATTTCCGGCGGCAGGCCTTTCAATTTGACCTTCAGCAAGCCAACTTTCTGCTTACTCACCTCTTGCACTGTGGGTGTAACGTCAGCCTCAAACTGTTCCTGCTCTCTTTGCACCAATAACTTCAACGGCTTTCCAGGATTCGCGTTGACCACTTGCCTGAATTCAATCACATCCAGCAAAGGCTTACGATCGATTTCCAGGATGCGGTCACCAGCTTTCAAGCCCGCCTGCAGGGCCGGGCTAGCAGGTAAAAGCTCTTCAAATATCACTTCCTTGTTACTGACCAGGTTCAAGCCCAGTTGCCCGAGGAAATCGCCATCGACCTCATTGGCATTCAAACTCTGCAAAGGCAACTCTATCGTCATCGTAACGGTGGCGGAAGCCCGGTCCGGATTGGCACGCCGGATTTCCAATGCAGGATTAGTGCCAGCCAGCCTGGCCTGCATCAGCCGCCAGCGCAACTCCGACCAGGTTTGTATAGCCTCATTATCAATGCCAGTAACCAGATCACCATAACGCAAACCAGCCTGGTAAGCGATGGATGCCGATGCCACGCGCACCTTTGCAGCCTGTTCGGAAAAGCCATGCATGAACAATACCGAGTACAAAGCAATTGCCAGCAAGAAATTTGCTATCGGTCCGGCGGCAACAATGGCGATACGCTTCCAGACCGATTGCTGGCAAAACTCCCGGGGAAGCTCTTTCGGCGAAATATTCTCAGCGCCCTGCTCACGGGCGTCCAGCATCTTTACATATCCCCCCAGAGGCAGTATGGAAATTGCCCATTCGGTCTGATCCCTGCCAAAACGCCGGGAATAGATCACCTTGCCCATGCCAAGCGAAAATCGCAATACCTTGACACCACACCAGCGTGCGACCAGATAATGACCAAGCTCATGTATGGTGACGAGAATGCCCAATGTCACTAGGAAAGCCAGCGCGTTTTGCAGCCAGGTGATCACGGAATCATTGCCCCTGTCAGTGCGCGCGCCTCGGCATCGCTGGCCAGGATGCTATCCAGATCCGGGGTATCGGTCACTGCCATTTTCTCCAGCGTGCGCTGTATGAGCTCATTGATCATGCGGAAGCCGATCTTTTTATCCAAAAACGCTTGGACAGCGACTTCATTACTTGCGTTCAATATGATTGCGGCCGACTTTCCGGTGCGCAAGGCATCATAGGCCAGTTGCAGACAAGGGAAACGCGTCATATCCGGTGCCTGAAAATGCAGACTGGCCACCTTCAGCAAATCCAGAGGTGCGACACCTGAAGCTATTCGTTCAGGATAAGCCATGCCATAGGCAATAGGAATGCGCATATCCGGGTTACCCATCTGTGCCAGCACGGTACCATCGGTATACGACACCATGGAGTGAATCACGCTTTGCGGATGAATGACGACTTCGATCTGTTCTGCCGGCGTCGCAAACAGCCAGTGGGCTTCAATTACTTCCAGCCCCTTGTTCATCATGGTCGCTGAATCAACCGAGATTTTGCGTCCCATGACCCAGTTCGGATGGGCAACTGCCTGTTCTGGCGTGACATCGGTCAGTGTCGCCACGTCCCGGTTCAGGAAGGGGCCGCCCGAAGCGGTCAACAGAATCTTGTGGATGCCATGAAGTCCGGGCCGGCGGTCATAATTGCCCGGCAGGCACTGGAATATGGCATTGTGTTCACTATCGATGGGCAAGAGTGCCGCGCCGCTGTGTTTGATCGCGTCGATAAACAACTGCCCCGACATGACCAGCGCTTCCTTATTGGCCAGCAAGACCTTCTTGCCGGCACGCGCCGCCGCCAGTGAGGCTGGCAAGCCGGCAGCACCGACAATGGCGGCCATGACGCTATCGCATTCAGGCGCAGTGGCAACATCACACAGAGCCTGTGGACCGTGTTGTACCTGGATATGTGTCAATTTCATTTCCCGCAGACGACTTGCCAGCTCATCTGCTGCCCTGGCCGTACCAACCACTGCAACCTTGGGCAAAAATGCCTGACATTGCTGCGCCAGCTTTTCCACCTGCGTATGTGCAGTCAGGGCAAACACGCCGTAGCGATCAGGGTGTCTGGCCACGACATCCAGCGTAGACACGCCGATCGACCCGGTTGCCCCCAAAATACATAACTGCTGTTTTTTCTGCATACTGTCTATCGCCATAAATCCAGCAAAGCTGCCAGCGGAAGGACTGGTATCAACGCATCTATCCGGTCCAGCACACCACCATGGCCTGGCAACAGATTACTGCTGTCTTTCATGCCGACACGGCGTTTCAGTGATGATTCAAACAGATCACCGACAACACTGGCCGCAGTCAATACTGTCATGGCAAGCACGAAGATCAGCCAGCCTTTTCTGGCCAGCAAATGCGCAGTAAAGGTATTTTCCAGACTAGGGATAAAAGCCGTCGCTGTTGCCAGCGCCAACACGCATACCCAGCCACCAATAGCACCTTCCCAGGATTTCCCCGGAGAAATCGTGGGTGCCAGCTTGTGTTTCCCCAAGGCTTTCCCCGAAAAATAAGCACCGATATCCGCAATCCAGACAATGGCCATGACGGAAAACAGATACATCGGCGAATATTTGAAGAACACCGCAATGGCCACGAAACAGGCAAAAATACTGATGCCATACAAGGCACTCATCAGGCCACTGGTAAAGCCACGTACGTCGGGCAAACCACGGGCGAGCGTCGGCAGCAGACGGAAAATCCAGAATGCAGTAGCAAAGGCAAACAGCAGCAGTTGCGAAAAACTCTCAAGATGGAAATAAAAATACCCCAACATACCAGTCCAGATTGCCGCCATGACCAGCGGTGCCGGCTTGGCAAACAAACGCTGGCATTCCCAGATGGCGGCAGCAAAGAACACCAGCGCAAGCACGGAAAAAGCGATAAACGAGGCCGAATACAGGACTGGCAGCAAGATGGCCAGCAAAACCAGGGCAGTCGCTACACGGGTTTTTAGCATCAATTGCTTTCTTGTGCGGGGGATTGTTCGGACACCTGTGCGCTGGTGCGACCAAAGCGACGCTCACGATGCTGATAAGAAGCGATGGCCAGATCCAGTGCCGCCGCATCAAAATCAGGCCAGAAGGTATCCGTGAAATAGAATTCACTATAGGCCAATTGCCATAAAAGGAAATTGGAAATGCGGGTTTCGCCGCCTGTACGGACAAACAGGTCAGGCTCAGGCGCATAGGCCATGGACAGGTACCCGGACAGTTGATCTTCATCTATCGCCTGCCCTGCCTTGCCAGCGGCACTCAGATCCTGTTGCAGACGATTGGCCGCCTGCACGATATCCCAGCGCCCGCCATAATTGGCACAGACAGTGACAGTCAGCCCCTTGTTCAGGGCAGTTTTTTCTTCCGCAGCCTGTATCATGGCTTGCAGTTTGGCATCAAAACGCGTCAGATCGCCGACTACTTTCAGGCGAATGTCATTGGCGTGCATTTTTGCCACTTCTTTTTCCAGCGCAGTGACGAACAGACGCATCAGCAGAGACACTTCTTCTGCCGGACGACGCCAGTTTTCAGAACTGAAGGCAAACAGGGTCAGGTAAGACACGCCACGCCGGGCGCAAGCCTCAACCACACCCCTGACTGCCTCCACGCCCTTGACATGGCCAGCGACGCGCGGCAAGAAACGCTTGGTTGCCCAGCGTCCGTTGCCGTCCATGATGATTGCAATATGCTTAGGAATCGCGCCAACTGCAGGAACTTCCTTGGTGGAACTTGTATGGCTCATGTAAATCCAGAATGTGTTGGTACGCGGGCAAGGGCTTAAACTGTCAACACTTCTTTCTCTTTTTCGGCCAGAAGCTTGTCCACTTCGGCAACGAATTTATCAGTCAGCTTCTGGACTTCATCTTGCGCACGACGCTCATCATCTTCCGAGCACTCTTTATCTTTCAACATCTTTTTCAATGTTTCATTGGCGTCGCGGCGAATATTGCGGACGGCAATCTTGGCGCCCTCACCTTCGGTCTTGACCAGCTTGACCATCTCTTTACGACGCTCTTCTGTCAGCGGCGGTGTAGGCACACGTATCAATTCACCCTGAGATGAAGGATTCAGACCCAGATCAGCATCACGGATGGCTTTTTCAATCGCGTTAAGCATCTTCTTTTCCCAAGGCTGCACGCCGATGGTACGCGCATCAATCAGCGTCACATTGGCAACCTGGGTAATATGGGTAGGTGTTCCGTAGTAATCAACCTGGACATGGTCCAGAATGCCGGTATGGGCACGGCCTGTACGCACTTTGGCCAAATCGTTTTTCAAAGTCTCGATTGACTTTTGCATGCGCTGGTCGGAATTTTTTTTAATATCTGCTACGCTCATGGCGCTCTCCTGTACATCATGGCAAGGATAACGCCCGTGGCGACATCCCTTGCCGAATTAATATGAAACATCCAAAGTGCAGGATTATACGTGCACTAATGTGCCTTCGTCTGCCCCCAGGATGACATTCTTCAATGCACCCGGTTTAATAATGGAAAATACCTTGATGGGCAATTTCTGATCACGGCAAAGGGCAAATGCGGTCGCATCCATGACTTGCAAGTGACGGGCGATTGCCTCATCAAAAGAAATCGTCGTATAACGGGTTGCTGTCGCATCCTTTTTAGGGTCGGCGGTATAGACGCCATCCACCTTGGTCGCCTTCAGCACGATTTCAGCACCGATCTCGGAACCACGCAAGGCAGCAGCCGTGTCGGTCGTAAAGAAAGGATTACCGGTGCCGGCTGCAAAGACGATGACCTTGCCTTCTTCCAGGTATTGCAGGGCTTTCGGGCGGACATACGGCTCGACCACCTGGTCAATGGCAATGGCTGACATCACGCGCGATGTCAGGCCAACCTGACGCATGGCATCAGACAATGCCAGCGCATTCATGACGGTGGCCAGCATGCCCATGTAATCGGCAGTAGCCCGGTCCATGCCCTGAGCACCCGGGGCCACACCACGGAAGATGTTGCCACCGCCGATAACAATCGCCAGCTCCACACCCATTCTTGATACTTCTGCCACATCGGCCACCATACGTTCTATGGTGGCACGGTTAATGCCAAACGGATCATCGCCCATCAGGGCTTCGCCAGAGAGCTTCAAGAGCACACGCTTGTAAGCAGGTTTTGTCATGATAGGACTCCTTCTGGTAAGTTGATTAGTCTAAAAGATTTCATGCGAAATGAGATGACTTTGATAAAGTCTCTCTTGTTTTCTATTTGGTTTGCCAACGCAAGCCTGGCAACCATGGGCAAACCAAATAAAACGCCAGTACTGGATATTCACATCTGAACGCACAAACTTAAAGAGCCGGAAACAAATACTTACAATCGCAAGGTTTAAAAAAACGGGCCTTTCGGCCCGTTTTTTTGATTCGCCAGATTACGCCTGTTTTGCTGCAGCCACTTGCGCGGCCACCTCTGCGGCGAAATCGTCCTGCTTCTTCTCGATACCTTCACCAACAACAAACATCGTGAACGCTTTCACTGTTGTATTAACAGATTTCAACATCTGTTCAACAGTTTGCTTGTCGTTCTTGACGAAAGTCTGGTTCAGCAAAGAAACTTCTTTCAGAAATTTCTGTACGGAACCTTCTACCATTTTTTCAACGATATCTGCTGGCTTGCCAGATTCAGCCGCTTTCAGAGCAGCTACAGAGCGCTCTTTTTCGATCAAATCAGCAGGAACCTGGTCAGAAGACAAAGAAACTGGTTTCATCGCAGCAATGTGCATTGCCACGTCTTTACCAACTTGCTCGTCAGCGCCGTCGAATTCAACGACTACACCGATACGTGTGCCGTGCAGGTAAGAAACCAGCTTGGCGCTGGTGTCAAAACGCACAAAACGACGGAAGGACATGTTTTCGCCGATTTTACCAACCAGGGCTGCACGTACTTCTTCTACTGTCTTGCCATCCAGTGGCAAGGCGCCCAGTGCTGCGATATCAGCAGGGTTATGTTCAGCGATCAGTTTTGCGCAAGTGTTAGCCAATGCCAGGAAATCATCATTCTTGGTGACGAAGTCTGTTTCGCAGTTAACTTCGATCAGGGAACCAACGTTACCAGCGATGTGAGATGCGACAACGCCTTCTGCAGTGATGCGGGAAGATGCCTTGGAAGCTTTGCTACCCAATTTCACACGCAGAATTTCTTCCGCACGGTCCATGTCGCCTTCTGCTTCTGTCAGGGCTTTTTTACATTCCATCATCGGCGCGTCTGTCTTCGCGCGCAGTGCACCTACCAAAGCTGCTGTAATTGCCGCCATGTCATTCTCCTAGTTCAATGGTGCCACGCAGGCACCGATCATCAAATTTTGTTTAAAAAAAAGGGCGAACGATTGTTGCCCATTTTTTTGCTTCAGGTTGTCATGACAACCTGAAGCCATGTGCCTGAACAGGCAATTATGCTTGTTCTACTTCTACGAACTCATCGGAACCTGGTTTAACAGCTTCCAAAACTTCGTTGACTGCATTTGCACGGCCTTCGAGGATTGCGTCAGCAACACCACGAGCATACAAAGCAATCGCTTTGGAGGAGTCATCATTACCAGGGATGATGTAAGCAACACCTTCTGGAGAGTGGTTAGTATCAACCACACCGATAACAGGGATACCCAGTTTTGCAGCTTCAGTGATCGCGCCTTTGTGGTAGCCAACGTCGACTACGAAAATTGCGTCAGGAATGCCACCCATATCCTTGATACCACCGATGGATTTTTGCAGCTTGATCATTTCACGCTGGAACATCAGCGCTTCTTTTTTGGACAGTTTCTCAACGGAACCGTCTTCAATGGAAGCTTCCATGTCTTTCAAACGCTTGATCGATGTTTTGACTGTTTTGAAGTTAGTCAACATACCACCCAACCAGCGTTGATCAACGAAAGGCATGCCAGCGCGATTTGCTTCAGCAGCAATGATGTCACGGGATTGACGTTTGGTACCAACCAGCAATACTGTGCCGCGGTTTGCAGACAGTTGACGAATATACTTCATCGCATCCTGGTACATAGCCAGGGTTTTTTCCAGGTTGACGATATGAATCTTGTTGCGATGGCCGAAGATGTACGGTGCCATTTTTGGATTCCAAAAACGGGTTTGGTGACCAAAGTGCACACCGGCTTCCAGCATTTCACGCATTGTTACAGACATAATAACTCCAGGGTTAGGTCTTGAATCCAGCCAGTGATCCAAGCAGCTTTATGATCAATCCTGAGGATTATCATATAAGCGCCGAAGACACCCTTTTCGACCGGATTCGATTAATAAAAAATTAATTAACTCATGCCGTATTTGAATACATCCACAAGCTAACCATCAATTGTACTATGAAAATGGGGTTTTCCTCAAGTGCCGCGTTTTATTGCGGGAATGCGGTAGTCGCCTTCCTGGACTATAATTCCGGTTCTGCAACATTCTCGCAATTTTACCTGCTGCCATCATACTGATCGCAGCAACAGACAGAAGAAAACGTATGGAAGCTATTACTATCAAAACGCCGGAAGATATCGCCGGCATGCGCATTGCCGGAAGATTGGCTTCCGAAGTCCTCGATTACATCACACCCTTTGTTAAAGTTGGTGTCACAACGGGTGAACTGGACAGGCTGTGCCACGAGTACATGACGAATGTACAAGGCACCATCCCTGCCCCGCTGAATTACTGCCCGCCAGGCTACACGCCTTATCCAAAAGCCATCTGCACCTCCATCAACGACGTGATCTGCCACGGCATACCGGGCGACAAAGTCCTGAAAGATGGTGACTCTGTAAACCTGGACATTACCGTCATCAAAAATGGTTACCACGGCGATACCAGCCGCATGTTTTTGCTGGGCGAAGCATCCATACTGGCCAGACGCTTAAGCGCCATCACCTATGACTGCATGTGGCTGGGCATCGCCAAAATCAAACCGGGTGCGCATCTGGGCGATATCGGCCACGTCATACAGCAATATGCAGAAAAAGCCGGTTACAGCGTGGTGCGTGAGTTCTGTGGCCATGGCATAGGCAAGATTTTCCACGAAGCACCACAGGTCATGCACTACGGCAAACCGGGTACCATGGAAAAACTGTTGCCAGGCATGATTTTCACCGTAGAACCGATGATCAATGCCGGTCGCCGTGAAATCAAGGAAATGCAGGATGGCTGGACCATCAAGACCAAGGATCGCAGCCTGTCCGCCCAATGGGAACATACCGTGCTGGTGACAGAAACCGGCTACGAAGTACTGACCCTGTCGGATGGTTATCCACCCATTCCGGAATTCATTACTGGCGCAAGCAAAGCCTGAGGCCCACTGGCACATGCAGACCCCGGCACTCACATTCAAGGAAGAATTAAAGGCAGCACAACTGCTCGTCATTAATGCATTCAAGGAAAATCACAAGGCAGAGCAATTGCTGCACGATCTGTGCCGCAATGTCGATCACCTGCTGAGCAAGATCTGGCGTGATTTTGATTTTCCCAAGGAAGCCGCATTGGTGGCAGTAGGCGGCTATGGTCGCGGTGAACTCTTCCCCTATTCGGATGTGGATGTACTGATACTGTTGCAGCAAAGGCCGGATGCCGCATTGCGTGAGAAGCTGGAAAAGCTGGTGCAGCTCTTCTGGGATATCGGCCTTGATATCGGTCACAGCATACGTACCATAGAAGAATGCCTGCAAGAATCGGCCGCCGACATCACCGTGCAAACCAGCCTGCTGGAAGCGCGCCTGGTGACTGGCAGCCGCAAGTCATTCCGCGATATGCAACAGCATTATGCGGAAGCCATGAATCCGCAAAATTTTTTCCAGGAAAAATTGCTGGAACTACAGCAGCGCCACGTCAAGTACGAAGACACACCCTACAGCCTGGAACCAAACTGCAAGGAAAGCCCCGGCGGCCTGCGTGATCTGCAGGTGATACTATGGGTCGCCAAGGCGGCCAACCTGGGCAACTCCTGGCGTGAACTGGCAGAACGTGGCCTGATTACCGATGTTGAAGCGCGGCAGTTGAAACGCAATGAACGCGCCTTCAAGGATATCCGCATACGTCTGCATATTTATGCCGGCCGACGCGAAGACCGCCTGATTTTTGATGTACAAACACCGATCGCAGAAACCTTCGGCTTCAAGACCACCGACTCCCGCCGTGCCAGCGAATACCTGATGCAGCGCTATTACTGGGCCGCCAAGGCGGTTACCCAGTTGAATACTGTACTGCTACAAAATATTGAAGCAGTCCTGTTTCCACAGCCATCGGTACCGCGCCCCATCAACGAGCATTTCAATGAAGTAAACGGCTTTATTGATATCGCCCGCGATGACACCTTTGAAGCATCACCATCCACCATCCTCGAAGTCTTTCTGGTCATGGCCAGGCAAAGTGAACTCAAGGGCATGACAGCCAGGACCCTGCGTGCGCTGTGGCATGCACGCCTGTTGATCGATGCTGAATTCAGGCATGATATTTTCAACCGCTCACTGTTCCTGCAGATATTGCAATCTCCGCAAGGCATCACCCACGCCCTGCGCCGCATGAACCAGATGAGCATACTCGGGCGTTATCTGCCCAATTTCCGTCGCATCATCGGGCAGATGCAGCACGACCTGTTTCACGCTTACACAGTGGACCAGCATATCCTGATGGTGGTACGCAATCTGCGTCGCTTCACCATGCCGGAACATGCGCACGAATACCCGTTCTGCAGTCAATTGATGGCCAATTTCAATCAGCCATGGATACTGTATATTGCCGCCCTGTTCCACGATATTGCCAAAGGACGTGGTGGTGATCATTCCATCTTGGGTATGACGGATGCCAAAAAATTCTGCTATGACCATGGCCTGACCAGAGCCAATACCGAGCTCATCGTTTTCCTGGTGCAGAATCACCTGACGATGTCGCATGTGGCACAAAAACAGGATCTGTCTGATCCGGATGTCGTGCAGAATTTCGCCAGCCTGGTCAAGGACGAGCGCCATCTGACAGCCCTGTATTTGCTGACGGTATCCGACATCCGTGGCACCAGCCCCAAGGTCTGGAACGCCTGGAAAGGCAAGCTACTCGAAGACCTGTACCGCATGACCCTGCGCGTACTGGGCGGCGAAGCGCCGAGCAAAGACCGGGAACTGAAAAACCGCCAGGAAGAAGCCCTGAAGGCACTGCGCCTGTATGGTCTGGCACCGGATGCCCATGAGAAATTCTGGCAACAACTGGATGTGGCCTATTTTTTACGCCATGATGCGTCCGACATCGCCTGGCAGACGCGCGCCCTGCACGACCGCATAGACAGTGCCACACCAGTCGTGAAATGCCGCCTGTCGCCGATAGGCGAAGGCTTGCAGATCACCGTCTACGTCAAGGACCAGCCGGATTTATTCGCCCGCATCTGCAATTATTTCGACGGCAAGAACTTTGGCATCCTGGATGCCAAGATTCACACCAGCAAAGGTGGCTATGCACTGGATACCTTCCTCGTGATTGAACCGGCCTTTGCCAATAATTATCGCGACATCATCAATCTGCTGGAACATGAGCTGACCGAAGTACTGACTCGCCAGACCCCCCTGTCACCGCCGAATCGCGGACGCCTGTCACGTCTTTCCCGCACTTTCCCTATCGTGCCTACCGTGGATTTGCGCCCGGATGATCGTGGCCAGTATTATTTACTGTCGATTTCGGCAAATGACCGCAATGGCTTGCTGTATGCTATTGCGAATATCCTGACCAAGCACAAGATCAATTTGCATACGGCAAAAATCATGACTCTGGGGGAAAGGGTCGAAGACGTCTTCATCGTTGACGGCCCGGCCTTGCAAGGCGCCCGCAGCCAGATTCAGTTTGAAACCGATTTACTGGATGCCTTACGTATCTGAAACCAATTTACTCCAGATACAGCGCACTCTATATAAAACTACAATAACATCACATTAACACCACATTAACACTACATGTCGCGGCCTTGTTGGCCGCTGACACCTCCGCAATTTTTATTTGATAGCATCATGACTGAACTTGTAAGACTCTCGAAACGTATGTCCGAACTAGGCCTTTGCTCACGACGCGAGGCCGATGAATGGATCGCCCGTGGCTGGGTAAGAGTGGATGGCAAAGTCATTTCCGAACTGGGCAGCAAAGTGCTGCCACACCAGCAGGTGACAGTGGAAAGACAGGCCGCCGCCGAACAATCAAAGCGCGTCACCGTCCTCATCAACAAACCGGTAGGTTTTGTCAGTGGCCAGGCAGAAGATGGCTACACGCCTGCCATCGCTCTCATCAAACCAGAAAATCGCTGGGCAGAAGACGATGTCGATACGCAGTTCCACCCTACCCAGCTACGCAGCCTGGTGCCTGCGGGCCGGCTTGATATTGATTCCGTCGGTTTACTGGTATTGACCCAGGATGGTCGTATCGCCAAGCATCTGATCGGTGAAGCTACCGTTGTTGAAAAAGAGTATCTGGTGCGCGTGCAGTACAGCAAACCGGGCCGTTTGCCGGATGCCGATTTACGTCGCCTGAATCACGGTTTGACGCTGGATGGCAAGAAACTGCTGCCAGCAAAAGTCACCTGGCAAAATGAAGACCAGTTGAACTTCATTTTGCGCGAAGGTAAAAAGCGCCAGATCCGGCGCATGTGCGATATGGTGGGTCTACAGGTATTAGGCCTGAAACGCGTGCGCATAGGCAAGGTCAAGCTGGGTAAACTGCCCGAAGGACAATGGCGCTATCTGCGCGAAGACGAACAGTTCTGATCTGGCTGGTCAGTTTGACCAGCTAACAACTTAGAACCTGTTTACGATCTGTAGCGAGCGGGCGTCAGCGGGGTCAGGGTAACTAAGCGCAGCGCAAAAAGCGGAATGTACTTCTAGTACATGAGCATTTTGAGCAGCACATGAGCCCCGCGTTGACGATAATTGCGCACGCGCAGTAAGATCGCAAACAGGTTTTCAATCATCGTCATTTGGGTCCATCTCTGGAAACAATACTTCGGTAAAGCCGAATTGCGTCAGGTCACGGATACGCATCGGGTACAAAATGCCATTCAGGTGATCACACTCATGCTGCACTACCCGTGCATGAAAACCGTCCACTTCACGTGAAATGACTTTACCGAACTGGTCAAAGCCCTCATACCGCAAAGCACTCCAGCGCGGCACTAGGCCACGCATACCCGGCACCGACAGGCAACCTTCCCAGGCATCATCGGTAGCATCAGACAAAGGTGTCAACACCGGATTGATGAGCACAGTTTCGGGCACCACCGGTGCATCCGGATAACGTGGATTGGTTTTAAAGCCAAAGATCACCAGTTGCAGATTAATACCAATCTGTGGCGCTGCCAGCCCTGCCCCATTTGCCGCCACCATGGTTTCAAACATGTCCCTGATCAACTGATGCAGCTCAGGCGTATCAAACTCAGTCACCTGATCAGCAACTCTCAACAGACGGGCATCGCCCATTTTAAGGATAGGATGGATCATGATGCACCACTCTTATTTCATCGATATAAAAAATGCGGTCAGTCTGTGAAAACCTGACCGCAACATTACTGCATGACCACAGCAGGTCTATCAGGTCTGATTATTTCAAGGACTGCAGGTACTCGGTAAATTCAGCACTGGTTTCCTTGTGTTTCAATCCCAGGGCGACACTGGCCTTCAGGTAGCCGAGCTTGGAACCGCAGTCATAACGGGTAGCCTGTGGGCGGAAAGCATACACCGGGAAATCCTTGAGCATGGCAGCAATACCATCCGTCAGTTGAATTTCACCACCAGATCCCTTGCCCTGGGTTTCCAGGTAAGAAAATATGCGGCCCGACAAGATATAGCGACCTACCACAGCCAGGGTCGACGGTGCGACATCCGGCATCGGTTTTTCCACGATACCCTGTACGCGTTCCAGATGTTCGGTATACGGTGTGCCGCTGACGATACCGTATTGACGGGTAAATTCACGCGGGACGTTTTGCACGGCGACAATGCTGCCGCCTTCTGCTTCATATTGACGCGCCATCTGTGCCATGACGGATGGCTGACCGATATCGGCATCCATCAAATCGTCGGCCAGCAATACGGCAAAGGGATCATCACCAATCACTGGGCGTGCGCACAAGACGGCATGGCCCAGACCCAGTGCTGCGGTCTGGCGGATATAGATGCAGTTGATGTTTTTAGGAATAACGTTTCTGACCAGATCAAGCAAAGCTTCCTTGCCGGCGGCTTCGAGTTCACTTTCCAGCTCATACGCTTTGTCGAAGTGATCTTCAATCGCACGTTTGTTTCTACCGGTGATGAATACCATCTCGGTAATGCCAGCTTCCACCGCTTCTTCAACCGCATACTGAATCAAAGGCTTGTCGACGATAGGCAACATCTCTTTTGGTTGTGCCTTGGTAGCAGGCAAAAAGCGACTACCCAAACCGGCGACCGGGAATACGGCTTTTGTAATTTTTCTCATTTCAGCTCCTGGAACAAAGTTGAAGCAATTCTGCTTCTGTCAAAATAGTAATACCCAATTCTTGCGCCTTCACCAACTTGCTGCCTGCATCATCACCAGCTACTACGTAGCTGGTTTTTTTGGAGACTGAACCAGCTACCTTGCCACCTGCATTTTCGATGATTTCCGTCGCCTGGTCGCGACTCAAAGTGGGCAAACTGCCAGTCAGCACCAAAGTCTTGCCCGCCAATACCTGCTCGCCTTTTTTCTGCACTTCAATCTCAGGCCAGTGTATGCCGGAAGCGACCAATTGCTCAACCAATTCCACATTCAGGCTGTCGCCAAAAAACCGCAGTATGGATTTGGCAACGACCGGTCCGACATCAGGCACATTCAGCAACTGTTCTTCATTTGCCAGCAACAGTGCCTGGACATTTCCAAAATGATTGGCCAGGTCCTTCGCCGTGGATTCGCCCACATGGCGTATCCCCAAGGCATAAATGAAACGGGCGAAACTGGTTTCTTTTGATACTTCCAGCGCATGTAAGATGTTTTGGGCAGATTTTTCAGCCATGCGATCCAGCTCAATCAGTGCACGCAAGCCCAGTTTGTACAAGTCGGCTGCCGTGGTGACCACATTTTTGTCGACCAGTTGATCAATAAGCTGTTCACCCACGCCATCAATATTCATGGCCTTACGTGAAGCGAAATGGAACAGGCCACCCTTGCGCTGTGCCGAGCATTTGATCCAGCCGCCAGTGCAGCGCGCAATCGCTTCGTCTTCCGGCTTCTGTATGGCGGAACCGCAGATGGGACAAGCCTCAGGCATGACAAACTGGCGCGCATCGGCCGGGCGTTTTTCCAGCACACTGGAGACCACTTCGGGAATCACGTCACCGGCGCGGCGTACCGACACGGTGTCACCTATGCGTATGTCCTTGCGCTGCACTTCTTCTTCATTATGCAGGGTGGCATTGGTGACTGTTACACCGCCCACGAATACCGGCGCCAGCCTGGCAACCGGAGTGATGGCACCGGTACGACCCACCTGCACTTCGATATCCAACACGGTCGTCAATGCTTCTTGCGCCGGGAACTTATGTGCAATGGCAAAACGCGGTGCTCGTGAGACATATCCCAGCGACTGCTGGCTGGCAAAGTCATTAACTTTGTAGACCACACCATCAATCTCGTAATCGAGTATTGCACGCTTTTCCTGTATCGCCCGGTAAAACGCCAGCAAGCCCTGTGCGCCTTTGACTAGAGCATTTTCTTCACAAACAGGGATTCCAGCCTGGCGATACCAGTCCAGCAAGGCACGATGAGATGGTGGCATGTCCATGCCTTCCAGTGCACCTATGCCATAGGCAAAAAACCGCAGGCTGCGCTGGGCTGTGATTTTAGAATCCAGCTGACGCAGGCTGCCTGCCGCCGCATTGCGCGGATTGGCAAATTCTTTTGCGCCAGCATCACGCTGACGCTGGTTCAGTTTTTCAAAATCACGCTTGAACATCAGCACTTCACCACGCACGTCGACTATCCTGGGTGGATTTTCCACCTGCAAACGCAAGGGAATACTGCGTATGGTGCGGATATTTTCCGTCACATCCTCGCCAGTAAAACCATCGCCACGGGTCGCCGCCTGGGTGAACAGACCATTCACATAGCGCAGGTTGATGGCCAGACCGTCAAATTTGAGATCAATGGCGTAATCAATTTCTTGCGCCGCATCCAGTCCCTCACGCACACGGCGATCAAAGTTGATGACATCATCGTCTTCAAAGCCGTTATTCAGTGACAGCATGGGCACGGCATGCTGCACCTGGCCAAATTCCGGCAAGGGTATGCCACCAACCCGATTGGTTGGCGAATCTGGGGTTTTCAGTTCGGGGTGAGTCTGTTCCAGTTGCTGCAATTCTGAAAACAGCCTGTCGTATTCAGCATCCGGCACGCTGGGATTATCCAGCACGTAATAGGCATGGGCATGGCGATTCAATTCTGCATGCAAAGACTGCACGCGCTGCACCGCCGCAGATGCTCCCGAAGCCGGAGCATCATCCAAAAAATCATTCTGCATGTTCGTTTATTCAGCTAAATAGTCGTTGCGCCCGCAAGGAACCTGCCGGTATCTGTGCTTCTGCCATGGCAGCATAAAACTCATTAACCTGCCCTGCAATTTCGTCGAGGGCCAGTTTGGAAATAGGCTGATTGCCATCATCCACCACGGTACCACCAAGACGGGTAGACAATGAACGTGCGCAGGCAGCCATGGCACCAAAACCATCCCGCGCCGGCGACACGCAAGGCACATCCAGTAACAGGGTCAGGCGGGAAGTCATGGTTTCGCTGACGCTGACATTGGTCGACAGGGTGAACAGGCTGCCGCCATCGCCATCAGGCATCATCAGACGGCCATCAGGACGCTGGTCAAAGCCCATTTTCTCCAGTGCTGCCAGCAAGGTATTCAAGGCCCACGGTGCGCCATTGGCCGCAATATTGACGCTCAGTTGTGCATCATGCTCGGCAACAAATTGATGCAGTTCACGTGCGTTTATCATGACCTTGTTCATGTCAGGAATATCCGAATGGGCACTCAGATTGTCTGCAATGGCACGCAGTTTCATGATGAACTCTGAATATTCGAGTTCATTCAGTGGACCGCTGCGACTAACCATCTGCACACCGGCAAACAGGCAGGTATAGGCGCCGCCGACGGCAATCACATCTCTTTCGCCGCTATGGCTCTGGCCGATGAAATGCACAGGCTTTTTACCTACGTATTTCAGGTCAGCGATTTCTGCCAGGATTTTTTCGCCACGTACCGGCGTTTCAAATTCCAGCGGAATGACGCAATCGATCAGTTCATCGACCGGCAATTCTTTTTCCTGCGCTGCCTGCACATGGGCGGCACTGCCATCGTCATCATGGGATGACATGTCTGGCGCAGTGAAAGATTCTTCCACGCCGACATCACCGTCCATCACGGGTTCGTGCCGGACTATGCTGTCTGTCGGTGCATCGGGATTCATGAGGACATCATCATGCCCATTGCCGAAAGCATTTTCGACGGTTTTTTTGGCCTTATATTCTTGCCACTTGTTAAAAATAATGACGCCGACGACCAGCGTCCCACCGATTGCCAATAAACTGATTTGTAGATCTGTCATGCTGCTTGAACCTCAGTAGCAAAATTGACGGCAGATTCCATATCCACCGCCACGATTCGTGAAACCCCCTGTTCCTGCATGGTGACACCAATCAATTGTTGTGCCATTTCCATCGCAATCTTGTTGTGGGAGATAAATAAAAACTGTGTGTTTGAAGACATGCGTTTCACCATATTACAGAAACGCTCGGTATTTGAATCGTCCAGCGGCGCATCCACCTCATCGAGCAGGCAGAAAGGTGCAGGGTTGAGCTGGAACATGGAAAACACCAGGGCCGTTGCCGTCAGCGCTTTTTCACCGCCAGACAACAAATGGATGGTTGCATTCTTTTTGCCAGGCGGCTGTGCCATGACCTGCACGCCAGAATCCAGAATTTCATCGCCTGTCATGATCAACTTGGCCTGGCCACCACCGAACAGTATCGGGAAAAGCTCTGCGAAATGATGATTCACCTTATCAAAGGTATCTTGCAACAAGTCGCGTGTTTCAATATCAATCTTGTGGATCGCATCCTGCAAGGTCGTGATTGCCTCGGTCAGATCAGCATGCTGGGCATCGAGGAAGGTCTTGCGTTCGGTCGCCTGCGCCAGTTCATCCAGCGCTGCCATGTTAACCGCACCCAAGGCGGCAATTGCATTGGTGAGGCGGGTAACTTCACCCTGCAAATACGATGGTTTGAGATCATCGTGCAGTTTTTGCGCCAGGGCTTCTTCATCGACTTCGAAATTGCGTAACTGTTCCGAAAATTGTTCCTGGCTCAGGCGGGCAGCCTGTTCTTTCAACTGCAGTTCAACGATGCGGTCGCGTTGTGGTTGCAGACTGCGTTCTACCTGCATCTTGGCTTCTTCATGATGGCGCAATTGCTGTGTCAGTTGATCCAGTTCATGGCGCGCATTGGCCAGCGCTCTTTCCTGTTCACTGCGACGATCCAGCAAGTCTTGCAAGCCAGCCTGGGCAGTCTGGTCATCCATGGATTCCAGTTCCAGTTGCCCTTGCTGCATGCTCGCAAACAATTGTGCAGACTGTTCCAGTGCGGTGGCGATATTGCGGCGTAATTCTTCCATCTTGCTGCGATGGGATTTTTCGGCAAATGCAGCTTCTTGCGCAGCCAGTTCAAGGTCACGCAAACGCTGCCTGGCCTCATTTAACTGCTGTTCTTTTTCCAGGTAAGCAGTCTGGCCTTCTTCATGGGTTTCTTGCAGTTCCGCCAGATCCATGTCCAGTTGTTCAAATTTTTGCTCTGATTCGGCACGGATTTGCTGCTGTTCGGCCTCTTGCGCGGCGATCTCTGCCAGGTCACTGCCTATCTGTGTGCTGCGCTGGTTAAAGCGCTCCTGCACTTCAGACAATTTCATGAATTCAATCTGCAAGCTGTGCGTAGTCTGGGTCAGGCCACCTACGCGTTGGCGCAAGTCTTGTAGCTGCTGGGTTGCCTGGGTATACGCAGATTCGGCACGTACGGCGCGCGTTTTGGATTCGTCCGCCAGCATGTGCTTGGCGCGACATTGCTTGGTGATATTTTCTATCTCTTGCTGACGGGCCAGCACACCATCCTGCTCGGAATCCGATGCATAAAAACGCACGCTGGAACGCGCAATCACATGGCCCTGCTTGGTGATAAAGCAGGCACCCGCTGGCAATTTAACCCTGCCCATAAAGGCAGAAGTAATATCATCAGCGATGTAGACCTGATGTAACCAGTCCTGCATCAGACCACGCACACCTGCATCATTGAGTTGCAATAAATCAATGAAGGGTTTGAGGCCGGCAACAGGCGCAACCGTATCCGCCATGACGGTAGGCGCGCAAACGGCCAGCTTGGCAGGCGGCGCGTCACCAAAAAATGCCTTGGCCCAATCCAGATTCGACATTTCCAGCGCGGCAGTACGCTCACGCAGTATGGATTCCAGCGCAGTTTCCCAGCCAGCTTCAATATGCAGTTTTTGCCAGATCTTGGGCAGGCTGCTTAATTCGTGTTTTTCCAGCCATGGCTGTACCTTGCCCTGGGTCTGGACTTTTTCCTGCAATTGTCTGAGTGCCAGCAGGCGTGCTTCCAGTTGCGCATATTCGGCCGCATCCTGGTTCACCTGCTGCTGCGCCTGCTTGCGCTCGTCTTCCAGCACGGGCAAGCGCTCTTGCGCTTCTTCCAGTTGCATGCTGAGTTCTTCCAGCACCTGTTTTTTCTCTTCCAGCTGCATGGACAGATTGTCCAGATGCGTGGTATCCGGCAACACCAGGCCCTGCTTTTCCTGCATCAGGCGCTCACGCCTGGATGCCAGGGTATTCAGAATATTTGAAGCATTGCGCTGATGAGCAGATTCCAGCTCTATCTGCTGCTGCATCTGCATGATACGGGCACGTGACTCGGTGGTTTTTAACTGCGATTCACGCCACACCTGCTCCATTGCAGGTAATTTATCCTGTTGTTGCTGGCTGACTTCCAGCGCCTGTTCGGCGCGCATCGCCAGTTCTTCAACATGGATTTCACCTTCAGACAAATCATCCTGGAATTGCCGGCTCTGGTTTTGCCATTGGTCACGCTGCGCTGTCAGGGACTGCAATTGCGATTGCAAACGGCTGCGCGATTCGATGACGAACTTGATTTGCGCTTCCAGGCTGCCTATCTCGGCATTGGTCTGGTACAGATGGCCTTGCGCCTGGTGCATGCGGTCACCAACTGCATAATGGGTCTGGCGCATCTGCTCCAGTTCCAGTTCGACGTGACGCAATTTAGCGGTTTGTTCTTCCAGGTCCAGCTGGGTTTTTTCTATTTCGGCGAAATGCTTTTTCTGCTCGTTTTCGGCTTCTTTTTTACGCAGCAGCCACAGCAGTTTCTGTTTTTCTTCCTGATCGGTCTGCAATTCGCGGAATTTATTCGCCACCACGGCCTGCGCGCCTAATCTGTCCAGATTGTTATTCAATTCACGCAGGATGTCATCGACACGTACCAGATTTTCATGGGTATCGTGGATACGGTTTTCAGTCTCGCGACGGCGTTCTTTATAGCGGGAAACACCGGCTGCCTCTTCCAGGAAAATCCGCAACTCTTCAGGACGCGCTTCAATAATGCGCGAAATCATGCCCTGACCGATAATCGCATAGGCACGCGGGCCCAGGCCGGTACCGAGGAAAATATCCTGGATATCGCGGCGGCGCACCGGTTGACCATTGATGTAATAGGTGGAAGTCCCGTCGCGTGTCAGCGTACGCTTGACAGCAATTTCACCATACTGACTCCATTGCCCGGCAGCTTTGCCCATGCTGTTGTCAAAAACCAGCTCTACCGAAGAACGACCGGCGGGTTTACGATGGGTGGAACCATTGAAAATAACGTCCTGCATGGATTCACCACGCAATTCTGACGCCTTTGATTCACCCAAAACCCAGCGTACGGCATCGATAATATTCGACTTGCCGCAACCATTCGGGCCGACTACCCCCACCAACTGGCCAGGAACCTGAAAATGAGTGGGATCGACAAAAGATTTAAATCCCGACAATTTAATAGAAGTTAATCGCACTTTGTTTAATTTTATTATCTTTTGCAGTCAAATCTACCGCGTATCCTATGTTTCCAAAGGCTGTATACACAAGCCAGTCCTGTTATCAATGCATCATACCATCGTAAAGGCAAAATTTTTAGTTTTCAAACTTATTACACAATTAGCTGGCTCGCGCCACCTGATTCGCCATGCATAACAGGCTGGCTGGCAGATTATTCAGGTTTTCATCAAAACCACGTGTGAAAGCCTTACTCTGAAGAATGCACTGGAGGCTATAATACGGATTGCATGTTATCCAGGCAAAACCAAATAAAATACCGGAATCCAATGAGCAAGCCAAATATGTAAGCCAAATAAGTGGCCAAATAAATGGCAGCAATAGCCAAAATAGCAGAACCAGCCCGATCATCGCCATCAAGTTGCCAAGAATTAAAAAAATGACCTTCAATCCTTACCTGAGCAAGTTGCAACCGTATCCGTTCGAAAAACTGAAGCGACTGTTTGCCGATGTCAAGCCGGCCCCTGCTTACCCTGCCATCAGCCTGGGTATAGGCGAACCCAAGCATCCGACACCGAAACTGATCACGGATGCGCTGATCGCCAATTTGGGCGGGCTGGCCAGCTATCCGTCCACCGCCGGATCGGACACATTGCGCAATGCCATTTCAGGCTGGATAGCCCGCCGCTACGGCATCCCGGCACCAGATGCCGTGACGCAGATATTGCCCGTCAACGGCTCGCGCGAAGCCCTGTTTGCGCTGGCACAGACCGTCATCAACCCAGCCGCTTGCGAAGATGGTCTGCCTTTGGTGCTGTGCCCCAACCCGTTTTACCAGATTTATGAAGGTGCCGCCTATCTGGCCGGTGCTGAACCGTATTTTGCCAATGCCGACCCGGCGCGCAACTTTGCCCCTGACTATAAAAGCATTCCTGACAGCATCTGGAAACGGGTACAACTGCTGTATATCTGCTCACCCGGCAACCCGACCGGTGCCGTGCTGAACCTGGATGACTGGGCCGAACTGTTTGCCCTGTCAGACAAATATGATTTTGTCATCGCTGCCGATGAATGCTATTCAGAAATTTATTTCAAGGCTGAAGCTCCGCTGGGCAGCCTGCAGGCAGCACGCGCCCTGGGCCGGGATGACTATCGCCGCCTGATCACGCTTTCCAGCCTGTCAAAACGCTCGAATGTGCCAGGCATGCGCTCCGGCTTCGTTGCAGGCGATGCAGAACTGATCAGGCAGTTCCTGCTATACCGGACTTACCACGGTAGCGCCATGAGCCCCAGCATACAGGCAGCGTCAGTGGTCGCCTGGAATGATGAAACCCATGTCCAGGAAAATCGCGACAAGTACATCCGCAAATTTGCCCAAATTACCCCGGTATTGCAGGAGGTGCTGGAAGTCAGCCTGCCCGACGCCGCCTTTTACCTGTGGGCCAGGGTGCCAGATAAACTGGAGATGTCAGACACAGAATTCGCCCGTCGCCTGTACGAGGAATATAATGTGACAGTTTTGCCGGGCAGTTACCTGGCACGTGAAGCACATGGCATTAACCCGGGACAGAACCGCATACGCATGGCACTGGTGGCCGAACCAGAAGAATGCCTGGAAGCAGCGCAAAGAATCGTCAGCTTTTGCAAGAAATATACTTGAGTAAAACTGGCTCTCGTTCTCTCTATCAATTGCATCACTTAATTGACTTATTTAATTACCTTATTTCATTGCCTTATTTAATTGCATCATTTCGTTTATTTAATCATCTGAAGATATCAATATGACTCAACAATTACAGCAAATCATCGATCAGGCCTGGGAAGACCGTACCAATTTTTCTCCTAAATCCGCTCCAGCAGAAATTCGTGAAGCAGTTGCCCATGTATTGAGCGAACTGGATGCCGGCACCCTGCGCGTAGCGCAAAAAATTGATGGTAGCTGGAACGTCAATCAATGGATTAAAAAAGCGGTATTGCTGTCTTTCCGTCTGGAAGACAATATCTGCATGCCTTCCGGCGACCATATGCAGTTCTTCGACAAGGTACCAACCAAATTTGCCAATTACACGGCTGAAGACTTCGTCAAAGGCGGTTTCCGCGTAGTACCACCGGCAGTTGCACGTCGCGGCAGCTTCATCGCCAAAAACGTCGTGCTGATGCCTTCCTATGTCAATATCGGTGCTTATGTCGATGAAGGTGCAATGGTTGATACCTGGGCCACAGTAGGTTCTTGTGCGCAAATCGGTAAAAACGTGCATTTGTCCGGCGGCGTCGGTATTGGTGGTGTGCTGGAACCCATGCAAGCCAACCCTACCATCATTGAAGACAATTGCTTCATTGGCGCCCGTTCTGAAATCGTCGAAGGCGTCATCGTGGAAGAAAACTCTGTCATTTCCATGGGCGTGTACATCGGTCAGTCCACCAAGATTTATGACCGCGCCACGGGCGAAGTCAGCTATGGCCGCGTGCCTGCCGGTTCTGTCGTGGTATCTGGCAATCTGCCATCTGCTGACGGCAAATACAGCCTGTATTGTGCAGTAATCGTGAAACGTGTTGATGCACAGACACGCTCCAAAACCAGCATCAACGAATTGCTGCGCGGCGCCTGATTGCGTCTTTGATCAATTTATAGTTCAGAATAGGGAAACATCATGGCGGCGATGGAGAGATTATTTCAACTGATGAAAGAGAAACATGCATCCGACATGTTTTTTGCGATGAATTCGCCCATTCATCTGAAGATCAATGGCAATCTGCTCCCCATCAATCAGCAAAAAATGGATCAGGCGAATATTCTCTCGCTGCTGAGTGAAGTTGTAGCATCTGATCACATGGAAGAACTGGAAGAAAAAAACGAACTGAATATCGGTATCGGCGCACCAGGCATAGGCCGTTTCCGTCTGTCGGCCTTCCGCCAGCGCGGGTCGATTTCAGCCGTCTTCCGTTTTGTCCCCGGTGATATCCCTGTCTTAAACACGCTGCATTTGCCGCCCGTGCTGTCTGAGCTGATCATGGAAAAACGTGGACTGATCCTGGTTGTCGGTGCAACCGGATCAGGCAAATCCACCACCATTGCCTCCATGCTTGATCACCGGAATGAAGTCAGGACTGGCCATATCCTGACACTGGAAGACCCGATCGAATATCTGTTCCGCAGTAAGAAATCCATCGTCAACCAGCGTGAAATCGGCAGCGATTCCGAAAGCCTGAAAACCGCACTGAAGAATTCCCTGCGCCAGGCACCCGATTGCATCCTGATTGGTGAGATTCGTGATCTCGACACCATGATGTCAGCCATTGCCTATGCACAATCCGGCCATCTGGTGCTGGCAACCCTGCATGCCAATAACAGTTATCAGGCACTGAACCGTATCATCAGCTTCTTCCCCATGGAAACCAGGAATGCCTTGCTGCTGGATCTGTCGTCATCCATACGGGCCATTATTTCGCAGCGCCTGATACGGGCCAAAGACGGTGGCCGCTGCCCAGCGGTAGAAATCATGCTCAACACGCGCTATGTGGCTGAACTGATAGAAAAGGGAGATATCTTCCAGATCAAGGAAGCCATCGAGAAAAGTCTGTCGCCTGGCTCTCAGACATTCGAGCGCGCACTGATGTACCTGATCAAGGAAGGTCTGATCACTCAGGAAGAAGGCTTGGCCAATTCCGACTCGGCCAATAACCTGTTGTGGCTGCTGAACAATGAAGCATCCAGCAGCGCAGCACCGCCACCTGAGCCCGAACCGGAAACCAAGGACGAAGCATCGTTCACAGAATTCACCCTCAACGTGTAAACCATAAAGTAGCGACTAAAGACGTATGACACAGCGTATCACCCTGTTCGGCATTCCGAACTGCGACACAGTTAAAAAAGCCCGTACCTGGCTGCAAGAGCAAGGCCTCGCTTTTGAGTTCCATGATTTCAAGAAACAGGGCCTGAGCCGTGCTGCCATAGAATCGTGGCTGGAACATCAAAACCTGGATGTACTGATCAACCGCAAGGGCACCACCTGGCGTGCGCTCAGTGATGCAGAAAAGACTTCCGCCAGCGATACGGAGCAAGCTATTGCGCTGATGATGGATAAGCCTTCCGTCATCAAGCGCCCCGTGATGCTGATCGACAATGGCGACCAGCAACAAGTCAATGTCGGATTTTCTGTGCCGCAATACCAGTCCATTTTCAAGAAATAAACATGAGCAAAACACTTGCACTGACCGAACAGTTGATTGCACTGGATTCTGTCACACCCGAAGACAAAGGTTGTCAGAACACCTTGATCGCCCTGCTGGAACCACTGGGCTTCCAGTGCGAAACCATACAGTCGGGTGAAGTCACCAACCTGTGGGCCAGACGCGGCCAAAGCCAGCCCCTGCTGGTGTTTGCCGGCCATACCGACGTCGTACCTACTGGCCCGGTCACGCAATGGCAATCGGCCCCTTTTACACCCACCCACAGGGATGGCAAGCTGTATGGCCGTGGTGCCGCAGACATGAAAACATCAATCGCTGCCTTTGTCGTCGCATGTGAAGAATTCATTGCCACCCATCCGGACCACAAAGGCTCTATCGGCTTCCTGATCACCAGTGATGAAGAAGGCCCTGCCACCGACGGCACTGTGGTGGTTTGCGAAAAACTCAAAGCACGTGGCGAACAGCTGGATTATTGCATCGTCGGCGAACCAACTTCTGTCGACAAGCTGGGTGACACCATTAAAAATGGCCGTCGCGGCACCATGTCGGGCAAACTGACCGTCAAAGGTGTGCAAGGCCATATCGCCTATCCGCAACTGGCAAAGAACCCCATCCATCTGGCGGCACCTGCGATGGCAGAACTGGTGGCTGAGGTCTGGGATGAAGGCAATGACTACTACCTGCCTACTTCCTGGCAAATGTCGAATATCCATGCCGGCACTGGTGCGTCGAACGTGATACCTGGTGAAGCCGTCATCGATTTCAATTTCCGCTTCTCAACCGCCAGCACAGCCGAGGGCCTGCAACAGCGCGTGCACGCCATACTCGACAAACATGGTCTGGAATATGATTTGAAATGGACGGTTGGTGGTCATCCTTTCCTGACGCCCAAAGGCAGCCTCAGTGATGCACTGGGTGATGCCATACGTGCCGAAACCGGCATCACGACTGAACTTTCTACCACCGGTGGTACCTCTGATGGCCGCTTCATCGCCAAGATCTGCCCGCAAGTGGTGGAATTTGGTCCACCGAATGCCAGCATCCATAAAATTGACGAACACATAGAGCTGCAATACATAGACCCGCTCAAGAACATTTATCGCCGCACTCTGGAAAACCTGCTGACCTGAGCTTTATGTCAGCTCACCACTGGCCGATACGGAAACAATATGACTACACCCGCCACCACCTTTCTGACCCTGCGCGATCTGTTGCGTTATGCGGTCACACGCTTCAATAAAGAAAAACTGTTCTTTGGCCATGGCAGCGCCAATGCACTGGATGAAGCCGCTTATCTGCTGCTGCATACCCTGCACCTGCCGCTGGACAAGATAGAACCTTTTCTGGATGCACATTTGCTGCCATCAGAAATAGATGCCGTATTGCGCGTGATAGACAGACGCGCAGTTGACCGCGTGCCTGCTTCCTACATTACGAATGAAGCCTGGCTCGGCACTTATAATTTCTACGTAGATGAACGTGTCATCGTGCCGCGCTCTTTCATCGCGGAACTGATACCAGAACATTTTTCACCATGGGTAAGCGATCCTGAAGCAATCAGCAACATCCTTGAACTGTGTACCGGCTCTGCCTGCCTGCCTATCATGCTGGCCGACATGTTCTCTGAAGCACACGTGGACGCAGTCGACATTTCCAAAGATGCACTGGAAGTGGCCAGGCGCAATGTAGCAACCTATGAACTGCAGGGCCGCATTACCCTGATCGAGTCAGATTTGTACAGCAATGTCCCGGACAAGAAATATGACCTGATCATCACCAACCCGCCATACGTCAATTCGGGTTCCATGGCCAAGCTACCCAAGGAATACATGCATGAACCGCAAATTGCCCTGGCTGGCGGTGATGATGGCATGGACCTGGTGCGCAAGATCGTAGCCGGTGCGGCACAAAGACTGACCGAGGACGGTTTGCTGATGGTGGAAATTGGCAATGAACGTGCCTTCGCCGAAGCCGCCTTCCCTGAACTGAACCTGACCTGGTTAAGTACCAGTGCCGGTGACGATATGGTATTTTTGGTGGAAGCCAGCCAACTGACCAGTTTCACTGCATAAATCAGTGTAGCGCAGTGCAATAAATACAATGTAGACGGGCAAAACCAGTTTTGCCCGTTTTTCCATTTTTTACATCAACAAAACAGCATTACCCATTAATTAAGTTTATATGATACGTCTTCAACAAGTCGTCCTGGCGCGCGGCATCAAACCTTTATTTGACAGCGTCGATGTGACGCTCAATCCCGGCGACAAGATAGGCTTGATCGGCTCCAACGGCGCAGGCAAATCCAGTCTGTTTGCCATGTTGCGCGGTGAATTGCATCCAGACCAGGGCAGCATCGATTTCCCGGCCAAATGGCAGTTGGCCCACGTCGCGCAGGAAACCCCACCGCTGGAGCGCAGCGCCATCGATTACGCCATAGACGGCGATGTCGCCTTGCGCAAACTGGAAGCCCAACTGGCCGAACTGGAAGCCCAGCCAGAAAGCTACGACAACGGTATTGCCATCGGCAATATGTATGGTGCACTGGCCGATGCTGATGCCTATACCGTGCGCCCGCGTGCAGAACAATTGCTGCTGGGCCTGGGCTTCAAGATCAATGAACTGGAACAATCAGTTGCCAGTTTTTCTGGTGGCTGGCGCATGCGCCTGAACCTGGCACAGGCACTGATGTGCAAATCCGATTTGCTGCTGCTTGATGAACCAACCAATCACTTGGATCTGGATGCCATCATCTGGCTGGAAGACTGGCTGAAACGTTATGAAGGCACACTGATCATCATTTCCCATGACCGCGATTTCCTCGACGGCGTGGTGAATGTCATCGTCCATATTGATGAACGCAAACTCAAGCGTTATGGCGGCAACTATTCCGGTTTTGAACGCCAGCGCGCAGCCCAACTGGAACTGGCACAGGGCATGCTGGAGAAACAAAACCGCAAGCGCGCCCACCTGCAATCCTTTATTGACCGCTTCAAGGCCAAGGCATCCAAAGCCAAGCAGGCACAGAGCCGTATCAAGGCTCTGGCACGTATGGAAGAAATGGCGCCATTGCGCGCTGCCGCCGAATTCTCTTTTGAATTCCGCGAGCCACTCAGCGCACCGAACCCCATGCTGGTGATGGAAGATGTGGATTGCGGTTATCGCACAGAATCAGAAACCGACCATAGTTTCAGCGAGAAAAAAATCGTCGGCGATGTCAAGTTCACGCTGCAAATTGGTCAGCGTATCGGTTTGCTGGGCGTGAATGGCGCGGGTAAATCCACCCTGATCAAAACCATCGTCGGCGATATCGCCCCCTTGAACGGCGTTATGCAAACCGGCAAGGGCCTGTCCATCGGTTACTTTGCCCAGCACCAGGTTGAAATGCTACGCCATGACGAATCCCCACTCTGGCATCTGGCCCATATCGCGCCCGATGTACGTGAGCAGGAATTGCGTAATTTCCTCGGTGGTTTCAACTTCCCGGGCACCATGGTGAGCAGCCCGATCAAACCATTCTCGGGCGGTGAAAAAGCCCGCCTGGCACTGGCGATGATCGTCTGGCAGCGCCCCAACCTTTTGCTGCTGGATGAACCAACCAACCATCTGGATCTGGAAACCCGCGAAGCCCTGACCGATGCGCTGGCACAGTTTGAAGGCACTCTCGTCGTCGTCTCGCATGACAGGCATTTGCTGCGCGCCACGACTGACCAGTTCATCATCGTTGCCGATGGCAAGCTGCAACCGTTCGACGGTGATCTGGACGATTATAAAGACTGGCTGTTCAAAAACAAGCTGGAAAAAGCCGCTCCTTCCCTGCCGGAAAAAACCAAGGCACAGGAAGCTGCTTTGCCACAGGCCAAGCCGATTCCCGTTGCCAAAGTCGATGACAAGGAACAGCGCAAACGCGATGCCGATGAACGCCTGCGCCTCACCAATCTGCGCAAGCCGATAGAAACGCGCATCAAGCGTCTTGAAGAACAGATGGCAAAGCTGAACCTGAAGAAGAAAGACATCGACGCCCAACTGGAAGACAGTGACATCTATAGCGATGCCAAGAAAGAAAAACTGAAAACCCTGTTACTTGATCAGGCTTATGTCGTCAAAGAACTGGGACAGATCGAAGCTGACTGGCTGGAACAGCAGGAATTTCTGGAAGCCGTAGAGTAATGAGTAATGGCAAGGGGCGCAGAATGCGCCCCTTTCTTCTTACCTATGCAAATTAAATCCAGTCACAAGGATCAACCTGATAATAATTGCGTAATTGCGTGTACAGGGCCGGATGGTAATGAGCAAGGTCCTGGCTTTTCTTGAAAAAGGCCTCGGTCACCACCGCAAAAAACTCTGCCGGATTAGTTGCACCATAGGGGTCAATAATCGTTGGCATGTCATTCTCTATTGCATGCAGCAATTGCGAAAACTCTCGTTCCATGACTTGCGACCATGCCTTGTAAGCTGCTGCCGTCTTCAGATCAGGAGCACCGTTGGTAGAGCCGGTTTCACTATCGAGCTGATGCGCAAATTCATGCAATACCACATCCTGACCACGCGCCTCATTCTCAGGATTATGCGCAGCCTGGTCCCAGGCCAGAATCACCCGGCCATCACTCCAGGATTCACCACTCAGCCCCTGATTGGTATGGGTGACCACACCGCCCGTGTTCATCTGCGTTCTGGGTGCCACAAATGCTGACGGATACACCAGAACATGGGTAAGCTGCGGGTATACATCCGATTCGCGATTCAACAGCAAGAGGCAAGCCTTGCCAGCTATGGTTACCCTGATTTCATCAGTGATAGTCAGGCCACCACAACCGACAAAGGTTTTCTGGTACAGAAACTGACGTATGCGACGCTTTAACTGCATTTGCAAATCAGTAGGCATGCGCGAATAGCCTGGCAGGTTTTTCCTCAGGATTTTTGAATAATTCAGAGGAAAAGCCTGCGACAGCACATAGCGCAAACGCGCCCGGGGCAGCACAAACACGCCCAGTCCCAGCAAGACCAATACAGCAAGTAGCCATTCCATGTTAATGCCAATCAAAGTTGCCGATGCTATAACAAAGATAGCATCCATTTACGTAAAGCAAATGGGCGCAACAAAGGCAAAATCAATAGCAAAGGCAAAAAATCCGGATTTACAAGATACATGCTGGTACAACAAGACAGAATATCAACAGTATTACCGTCCGCAAAAAAGCAGGATTCCCATTTTCTCGCTAGCTTGCAGAACCAGACAGATACGGCCCAAATTTCAGCTTGATACGATCTTCTTCATCGGCATTATCGGTAATCAGAATAGTGAAGGTCTTACCACCAGGAGCGACACGAACAATCACATGCCCGTCGCGGCTACTGAGCCGGCTGATCAAACGCCGGTTGGCGAGGAAATTTTCATGCATGATAGAGGTTGCAAACACCTCACGCTTCCCTGGATAGAGACGCTCACTAAACATGCGTTCCAGTTGAAGCTGATCAGGATGGGAAATATGCCAACTGGGAATAATCCAGGCTTTTGGCCTCAGGATGCGAACGGAATCTGCGCTGATACCGTCAAACATGCCATGATGATCGGCGGTTGAAACATCAACAGGCCCCGATGCACGGGCAGCAGCAGTCAGTACATCACGCCAGGGCGCATCACCATCAAAGGTATAACTGGTCAAATCACCGGCAGTAAAATAAGCGAAATTTCCATACCCAATACGGATGGCTGTGGAACAGACGTTCTCATTCGGATAATCCTTGAGCGTCAGGGTATTCAGGGCCGGGAATAACATCCTGGTTTGCTCCCCCTTTCCGGTCCAGACCTGTCCATTCGCTGCAAGATTGCGAATATCAAAACCTGCCTGGTGCCCGGAACCATTTTCAGCAGTCTTATTGCGGGAAGTGAATTGATCGTTTCTTCCCACCATGAAACGCTCCACCTTTTGCCCGGTTTGTATGCGTGACTGAACAAAGGCGAGATAGTTGGAAGCAAATCGCCCATTGGGAGCGACGGGGTAATCATAGCCAGGGTAAGCGCGGTCAATCAGGGTAGCAACCGGCACAATTTCAGCAACGTCGGTAATGCCTGACAATTGGTATGCCCCCTTGGCAGATCGAGGGGACGTCTCATCAACATCACCGGTATGATCGGGGTGCAAGTGCGTCACCAGCACATAGTCAAGCCCGGCTCTTTTGGTGGCACGTAAGTGACGCTGTACGTAACGACCTATCCATTCACCAGGCCGGCGCTGGGCACTCGGTCTTGGTGCGGCAGACGTATCAAGCCCATCTGCCGTGGCACCTGCGTCTATCAGCAAACTGGTTCCGTCTGGCATGATGACGAAAGTCGCATTGCCTCGCCCCGTGGCAATATGATGTATGTCGAGGAAGCCTGGTGCCCAGGCGAACATGCTGCTACCGACTGCATCCGCGCCCGCACTTTGCAACGCTTCTCCAGCCACACCTTCAGCCACATCCCTGGCCACAGCAATCGTGGATAAGGGTGCTGTCAGCATGCCAAGAATAAATTGACGCCGATTAATTGTCGTATCCATCATCGATCTCAACAATCAGAATTTGGCCGTCAGCGTCAGTCCGAAAGTACGTGGTTCACCCACATATTCGGCCCGCACAACTTGTGTGGAACGCGTCAACAGATACGTAGTGTTGTTCGCATTTTTCACCCACGCAATGATGCGCCAGCCACGGTCGGCAGATTCATAACCAAAACTCAGGTTGCTTAAGCCATAGCCTGGAATCTGTAAGTTTGGGTCATTGGCCGCCCCTGTGTTATAGCCGTCACGCCAGGAATAATTGGCCGATCCCACCAGATAGCCTGTTGACTCAAGAGGAATAATGACATTTGCAGCAGCAGAAAATTGATTACGCGGTGCAGAGGCAATCGGGTTGCCGCTATTGTTGACGGTGCCCACCACAAAACTATCGTAAGTACCGTCAATCCTGCTATAGCTGGTCGATAAATCCAGCCAGTTTACTGGCTTGTAGGTGATTTCGACTTCACCACCTTTGACCGTTGCCTTGCTCGCGTTGACGATAGTCAGAATGCCTGTCAATGAGTTATTCACCAGTTCTTGCTTGTCTTTATATTCCAACTTGTAGAGTGAGGCATTCACCCGCAAGCGATTCTGTAACCATTGTGTTTTAAGACCGGCTTCATAGTTAGTGACTTTTTCAGGATTGAAAGGTGTTTTAAAAACACTGAAGGATGAGGCATCGCCATTAAAGCCACCGGCAGTGAAGCCACGTGTGACGCTGGCATAGGCCATCAGATTGCGTTCTGGCTGCCAGCTCAGCACCAGGCGAGGTGTTATCTCGCTCCATTTGGCCTTGACGTCACCACTGCTAAAATTATTAACTGGGCGTATGAAGTCAGACCGTATCAGGCTGGCGGTCTTTTCGTCTTGTGTGTAGCGTATACCTGCCGTCAGATCAAACGCTGAAGCCAGATGTACGACACCATCTGCGAATACTGCATAGCTTGTTGTATCTACATGCTGATTGGCCAAAGTCGCACTGGCAAGAATTCCTGTCTTTGCCGCCAGGCCGCGCGTATCCAACTGTCTGTAACCATTTTCGCTCATGTAATACAGGCCGGTCACGAAATCACCATAAGCCCATTTCGGACTGGCGTAACGCAGCTCTTGTGAAAATGTACCTATCTGATCAGCATCTCGCACCAGACTCTGACTACCTGTACTCAGAAAACTATAATTCGCACCGACGCCGGAATAGTCTTCACCGGATTGCGACTTCCGGTAAGCAGTGACTGACGTGACTTCACCTGCATCAGATTTCCAGTTGATTTTCGCCGATGTACCAGCAATGGTTCGCTTGAATCCTTGAATCACACCCAATTCTGACGTACGTACATCGCCATCATTTCCCAGCGTATCGGAGGATAGTGTACGGCCACCATTCCAGTCTTCACTATAGTCTGCACTTAACATGGTTTCGATACCACTACCAGGCTTAAAAAATAATTGTGCACGCGAATTACGGCTGTTGATATCGTCTTGCTGCTTGCCTGTAAGACGGTCAACACCGTAGCCGTCACGGCCTCGCACAGAAGCAGAAAGCTTGAATGCAGTACTATCATTTAGTGGCGTGCTGATCAGACCATTGAACTGGCGGGCATTCAAATTACCCAAAGTTAATTGTGTTTCCAATACCCGTTCATCCAGAGATGGTGGGCGCGTGGTGAGTACGATCGCACCACCCGTCACATTACGTCCAAACAGTGTCCCTTGCGGGCCTTTCAAAACGGTCAGCGAATCAAGGTCAAACAATTCAAAATTGGCGGCACTGTTGCGCGGTATGAACACATCATCAAGCACGACCGCTACCGGTTTGCTGACACCTATCTGCGAAAAGGTATTGCTGATGCCACGAATTGCAATCGTGGGATTGTTCTGACTGAAAGCAGACACCAGCAATCCGGGAGTCAGACGCGCTACGTCCTGCAAGCTTTGAATGCGATTGACTTCCAGTGCCTTGGCCGAAAATGTCGTCATGGAAATAGGCACGGCCTGGGCCAATTGCGGGCGCTTTTGCGCAGTGACGGTTACCGTGCTGAGCGAGATTTCCGCCTGACGCCTAAGAAAGATGGTAGTACCATCATCGCTCGCCAGTTCCAGCCCACTGTCGAGAATGAGCTGGCGCAAAGCGTCTCTTGCCTCGAATGCACCTTTCAGGGGGTTGCTGCGCAACCCCTTTGCCTCGGCAGGCACAGCGATGTGCAAACCGGTTTTAGCTGACAATGCAGCCAGCGCCTCAGTCATATCCTGCGCTGGCAGATCGAGCACCGTGCCGCGAAAAATGACAATCGCATTTCCCCCGTCACGCTTCACCAATAAACCACTGTTACCCAGCAGCGAAGTCAGTGCCTGTTCCTGTGACACCAGACCTTTGATTCCCTTGGTAGAAATTCCACTAATGTCGCCCGGCTTGTACAGTAACTGGATGCCATATTGGGTGGCATAGGTGTCGAGCGCGGTCTTCAAATCGCCGCCCGGTATATTGATCTCGCTTGCCTGGGCCCGAGCTTGGGATTGCGCCTGTACTTGAGCTGATATGCAGGTTGTCATTATGCATAGTGCACCGACAAGTTGATGACGAACCATTTTCATTCCTTTGAAATAAGTGAATTTTTTTTGCTACCCACTTACTTAGACGAGTCCATTTCGAAAATCCGGCATGTCTCAGCGAAGGATTTTTATCTCATCCTTTCCAATCTCAATTTTCAGACCAAAACCCTGATGCAACAGCCGGGCAAAACCATCAACGTTATCGACATTAAAGCTGCCAGCGATTTTAATCTGCCCAGCAGAAGCGTCAAGAATCACCAGCTTTTTTTGGTTATAGCGATTAAATTCTGATACCGCCTGGGCCAGTGTCATGTCATCGAGTACCAGCTTACCCTGGCGCCAGTCAAGCTGCCTCATGATCTGTTCAGTGGTTTTATGATTGACAACAAGCTGACCATTGCCGGTTTCCAGCGTTTCGTTTTTGGTCATCACCACGGCGTTTTCTGGTAGCGGCTGGCTGGGGGATTTCGCATCACTATTGCTGACCTGTACCCGTCCGTCGACAACATTTACTTTAATTTGATCGCCATCCCTGCGTACTGAAAATTTGGTGCCAAGGACAGTGACCCGACTTTTTCCTGCCTCAATGACAAAGGGGCGTTTTGTATCATGGGCGACCTCAAAATAAGCTTCCCCGCTATCCAGCCACACCAGACGCTTTTCGGAAGATATCTGTGTCCGGATATGGGTGTTGGTATTGAGTGCCAATCTGGAACCATCAGGCAAGGCCAGCGTCTTGCTTTCACCAAGCACGGTGCCATATCTTGTTGCCGGGGTGAGGATGTCAGACGAAACCACCAGTGTGCCGGCACCCACGATGACCAGTACGCCTGCCGCGATTCTCCACCCGGTCAGCAGTGAAAATGCAGCCCTTGGTTTAGGCACGGAATATTGTTGAGGCATTTTCAATGAGCTGAGACGATTGGCCCGCTGCCACACACTCTTCAGCCTTAGATAAGCAATCCGGTGTGCCGTTGCTTCATTAATCCAGGCCTGCATTGCCGTTTCCTGCTCATCAGACCAGTTGCCACTGTCGCGGCGTGCTAACCAATTGGCTGCCTGCTCTTCAATTTCAGACGCGCTTTTCATACCGAGTCGTCCTTTTTGCGAATTTTTAATGATAATTTAGTTACTCCTACGGTTACTCCATTGACAAGGAGAGAGCTGGCCAGAACACGCATTCCCTTGGATATCTGTTTTTCTACCGTGTCTTCGGTAATGCCCATGTATAGCGCGACATCTCGCTGCGACATATCGTCAATTTTTCTTAATTGCACGACTTCACGGCAGCGCGCCGGCAACATGTCCATCGCCTGTTGCAGCAAACGTAGTTCCTGGTGCCCGGTTGCGTGCCGCTCGGGCGTGAGCTCATCGCTGGATACATCCAGGATATCCAGATCAGCGTAGGCTTCAATTGACACCACTTGCGCGCGGCGTGCCAGATCGATCAACAGGTTACGCGCCGTCGCGAAGACAAATGGCTTGACCATGTCTGGCATGCGTTTCGCAGCAGACTCATACAGACGCACGTACACTTCTTGCAATAAATCGGCAACATCGTCCTCTTGCCTGCGATTACGGCGCAAAAAGCGGATCAGCGCGGCTTCCAGCGGCAACACCTCGAATTCAAACCATTCATCCAGCTTATTGGATTCCATGAATCACACTTTCTTAACCAGATTGAACGAAAATACACCCTTACTCTAACTTAGACGAAGATGAAAAAGAAATCCGCCATATCTTGAAGAGATATATATTAAAGCGATATATATTGAAGCAATTAATCACGTTATTATTGTCGCCTCCAACGACATGCTTAGCGTACTGCGCAGGATTTGTCATCGGGCGACATGCCAGGTTTATTGACAATTGAACCTTGCTCAGACCTTCCTTCACCTCAGTAAATAAAACTATTTCCCTATGCAAGATGTATTAAGAAAAAAAATCATTGCCGTATGCGACAACAAAATCAAGCAAAAGGGCACAGATGTCGGCCTGTCCTTTTATGCCTTCTTCGCCAATAAAAATGATGACCCGGAATTGCTGATGGAAGCAGCTACCTGGTGGATCATGGAAAACAAATTCGACCATTTTGAAAAAGCAGTCAAAATCAGGCAGTTGGTCACGGCCATGGATATGAAGGATTGACACCACCGGGCAGGCACCGGCAGCCTGCGGGCAACAAATGGAAACTGCGGGCATAATGTATAGATGCTAGAACTCATTTCATAAATAGGGGTGAGATGCGTTTGCCTCATAACGTGGGCTGGCAAGACGGACGAGGAAGTCAATAGCGGTGCTATTGATAACGAGTCCAACGCAGTCCAGCACGCGTTATGAGGCAAACCCTCCGGGAGCTGGCGATTCGGGCGCATTGCAGCGTTGTGCCGCTTGCTAAGGCACCAGCCTTAGCTGCGCGTCACGCCTTGCACTGCATCCCGAATCGCCTTGCTCGCACTCATCCCTATTTATGAAATGAGTTCTAGTCTTCCCTTCCCCATCTATTGATCTCTACAGCAGGTTTGCAAAACTATGAGCGCCCTCTTTTCTCCACTACGCCTTGGATCACTGAATCTGACAAACCGCATCATCATTGCGCCCATGTGTCAGTATTCTGCCGACCATGGCAAAGCCACTGACTGGCATCTTATCCATCTGGGTGGGCTGGCCCTGTCGGGTGCAGGCTTGTTGATACTGGAAGCGACCGCGGTGGAAGACATAGGCCGCATTTCTCCCGGCGATTTGGGTTTGTGGTCAGACGAAACCGAGGCTGCACTTGGCACAGTTTTGCAATCCATACGCAGGCATTCAAACATGCCGGTTGCCATACAGCTTGGTCATGCGGGCCGCAAAGCGTCCAGCCAGGTACCCTGGCATGGTGGCCAGCTTATCGCAATAGAAGATGGTGGCTGGCAGACAGTTGCGCCTTCCGCAGTGGCACATGCCAAAGGCGAGCACCCTCCTCTGGCGCTGGATGAAGCTGGCTTGCAGCGAGTAAAAAATGCCTTTGTTAATGCCGCCGTACGTGCCCACAGACTGGGCATCAATGCCATAGAAATACATGCTGCACACGGTTATCTGTTACACCAGTTCCTGTCACCGATTGCCAATCAGCGCACGGATCAGTATGGCGGTTCAGTTGAAAACCGCCTGCGTTTTCCGCTGGAGGTATTTGATGCCGTGCGGGCCGCAGTTCCCGGCGACAGTATGGCAGTCGGCCTGCGTTTGTCGGCAACAGACTGGGTAGATGGCGGCCTGGATATCTCGCAAAGCAAACTCTTCGTGCAAGCCCTGCAAGAGCGCGGCTGTGACTTTATCCATGTATCCAGCGGTGGGGTTTCGCCAGAACAGAAAATTCCTTTGGGGCCTGGCTATCAGGTTCATTTGGCGGAGGAAATCAAGCAGCATTGCAGCATCCCCGTCATCGCGGTAGGCCTGATCACAGATGCACAGCAGGCGGAAGATATTATTACGACATCCAAGGCAGATGCGATAGCGATTGCCCGTGGAATTTTGTACGACCCGCACTGGCCATGGCATGCAGCTGCAAAATTGGGGGCTACGGTGGAAGCACCCAAGCAGTACTGGCGCTCGCAACCACGTGATCAGAAAAACTTGTTTGGCGACACCCGTATAGGGCAAAGATAATCAGCGTTCATTGCAAGGCTGTGTCACCACACAGCCTTGGCTTTCAATTTCTGATTTTAATTCTGCGGTAGCCGTACCTGCTCTGCCGCCCACTGATTGCGCATGGAGTCGCTGTCTGTACGTCGGCCCAACCAGTTTTCATAAGCAGCCGCATCAAACTGCACAATATTGCAGTTTTCTACCGAAATCAGATGGGCTATCACTGACTGCTGTGGTCGCCACATGATTGATTCACGATACGGCAAAGTACACCAGTCTTCAAAATTGTCATACCACACCAGTGCTATCGGCTTTTTATCCGCATTGGCGGGCATTTGCTGGTAATAGGTTTTTATTGCTGTCTGCGTATCTGCAATCGCCTTCTTGCGGCACACCATCAGGTAATTAATCATCGATATCACGTCTTGCGGTATCTTTTGTGCGCCCGCTTCCCAGCTACTCCAGTTGCGTAGCGTGACACCACCGATCAACTCTGCCGCTTCGTTTTGACTGAAATGCAGCAAACTGCGGATTGCCTTCAATGTGACACCGTTCATTCTTTATCCTTTACACCATTTGCATTGTCTGTGAGCACTCGTAAAGCAGTATCAATCCAGTTTTTTGAGGGCTTCTTTGACATAACTGGCATTCGGGCTATTCGGCGACAGTTCCAGGAAACTGGTGTACGCTTTTTTAGCTTTTTCATTTTCATTCAGCATGGCTCTGGCATCCCCCAGATTCAGATAAGCAATGGCGCGGGATGGATCAATCTGCAAGGTGTTTTCAAACCAGCGCGCTGCCTCTGCATATTTTTGCTGCTTGAAATAGACAAAGCCCAGATTGTTGGCTGCCAGACCAAAATCAGGCCGGTATTTCAAGGCTTCGGTAAATGCCGCTTCAGCCTGGGCATACTGTTTTTCTCTATACAGTTGCAAACCACTGTCATTGGCTCTTTGTGCCAACTGGCGTGATGGTGCATCCACCATTTTGGGGGCGGCAATTTTCTGCTCGCCACCATTCAGATTTTTAATGACAATAGGTGTCTCGCTGCCGGCCTTGGCGGTTGCGCCGTCTATTTTGTTGTTGAGCGCAATCGCATCGGCAGATAACTGATTGGTTTTTGCACTCAAGAACTCACCTTCGCTGCGCATCTCAAATACAAACTCGCCACCTTCAGAACCCGGCAAACTGCCAAATGCCGGCGTCTGCTGCGACATGCTCGACACTGCCGGGGCAATATAGGCAGCCAGTTCGGTCGCAGTAATCATGCCGTCGCCATTCAGATCCGCCTTGCCGCTTAATGCCTGCAGCAGAGTCCAGGTAAATACGGAATGGCCATTGGGCCCGCCGTCTGCCACCAGTTGATCGGCACCACCAGCCGTCAGCATCTGCCGGCCCATGCGACGTGCATTTTCACGCAGGAAGGCACTGCTGCCACCGCCGCGTGTCAAGCCCAGACCACTGTAACAGGCATCCATCACAAACAGGATATGTTTGGCATTCAGGCTTTCGGCAATATTTTGCAGATCTGTCATGGGAATGGCATCGACTGACAATTGTTCAGGGTCAGAATCTACCGGGATGATATAGCCCAGATTGCGACCAGAACTCAGCTTTCTGGTGGCACCGTGACCGGCAAAGAAGACGAACACCCTGTCATCCTTTTTCAATTGTCCGTGCCCCAGTTTTTCATGGAACAGGGCCAGGATATTATTTCTGGTGGCATCACCATTGGTCAGTGTCAATACCTTGTCACCCGGGAAGCCCAGTTTACTGACCAGGGTATCGCGAATGGCATTAGCATCCTGCACGGCATATTGCAACTTGGGCCATTTGGCATAATCATTGATACCGATCACGATAGCCCAGCTATTTTGATAATCGGTACTGATACTGACTTTTTCCGGAGTCGCCTTGCCGCCCTTGACGACCTTGAAATCTGTCCCATCCCAGGATGCAAAGCTATAGCCATCGGCGATCAGTTTATCCAGCACCAGAGGCAGGGCCTTGACCGTGCGTTCGTGGATATCATGGAAAAGAATGATGCCGCGCTGTTCTTTTTCCAGCGTACCCAGGACGCGGCCCGCAATCGAGTTCGGCACCGGATCAGCCCAGTCCAGAGAGTCAATGTTCCACATCACAGAACGCAGACCAAGCCTGCCCAGGATTTGCATGCCCTCCTTGCTCTTGGCTCCATACGGGAAGCGGAACAGGGCCGAACGCGCTGGATCAATCGCTTTCAGCAATTTGTCGGTCTGCTCGATTTCTGCATTAAGGCTGTCGCCACTTTGCTTTGACAGCAAGGCATGACTGAAACTGTGATTCGCCAGCACATGACCGGCACTCAGCAACTTCCTGCTGGTTTCGGCATTTTTATTCAGCAGTTCTTTGCCTTTGCCGTCTATGCTACCAACGTTTTTGCCGACCTGGAAAAATACACCGGGCACATTGTATTGCTTCAATATCGCCGCGATTTCATCGGTATATGTGGCATGGGGACCATCGTCAAAGGTCAGCACCACGGTCTTGGCTGGCAAGCCCTGGCCGAAAATGTCTTTTTCCTTTTCGCTTAGTGGTTCCGGCTTTTCTGGATACGGCAGGATAATGCCGTAATCTTTCAGGATTTGTTCGCGGTTATATAATTTGCGCAGTTTGGCGAGATAGTCATCCCAGCGTTCACGTTTCAACTCTATCGAACGCGATTCAAAGCGAGAGAATATTTCCTTAAGCTCTTTGTCGTATTCTTTTTCAATTTCGCTCAAGGCATTCAAATCATCGCTGACGCGTTTGTGCAATTTAATCGAAGGCAGGGTCTGCTCGGTAGCGATCAGCTTTTGCATCCTGACCAATACTTCCCTGAATGCCAGACGGTCGGCGTCATACAGGTCTTCGCCAGATTCTATATACGTCAGTATGTTGTCAAAGCTGGCTTCACGCTGAACAGCACGGCGCGTTTTGAGCTTGTCGAAATAGGCATCGAGATTATTCAACCTGACCAGGTTTTCATGAAACAGGGCCTGTCCTATGCGATTGGCTTCATTGCGCTCTTTGGGCCCCTGTTTATTTTCATCTGCCAACAAAACAATGATCTTGCGGTAGGCGACCAGCAAGCCATTCAAGTCATCCGGAATTTTACTGGCATCAAAACCATCTTTGGGATCAATCAGTGCAGATTCAGCACTGGCACCACCTCCTTCAGCAGGGGTACTTTTATGAATGACAAAATAGGCAGCAACAGCCAGACAAACTGCCGCTAAGGCAGGCACAATAATCTTGAGTGGTTTCATTGAAAAAATCGGTATAACAAAACGATAAGCAAACTAAAAATAAGCAGGGGCAATCAGTCAGTTCGATATCATATTGCAAATAGGGGCTTGCATGCTCACACGAACCGGGTTTCTTTCACTAAAAGCCCAGTTTTTTCAGATTCTTGCCGGCTTCACGTTGTGTCAATGCTGAAAATTGCGCCTTATGCTGATCAAGAAAAACACTGATCATCGCCGGGTCATGCCAGGCATAATCACGCAAAGCCCAGCCTATGGCTTTACGGATGAAAAATTCATCTTCTGCGGCCAGGGTCAGGGCATACCGGCACAATCTGTCCACATCCGTCTTTTCACGCCAGCCCAGTTGATGCAACAAGGCGATGCGCCTGACCCAAAAATCTTCATGCAGCAAAGCCGCATCCATGGTTTGCTGTATTTTTCTATCCTCAGTAAGATGCAGGCGCAGCAGGTCACCGAATACACCGGCCAGACCATCCACGCTGTCCCACCAGGATTTTTGCTGTACCAGTGCCAGCAAGGCTGGTACATCTTGCACGCGCAAATGCCGATAATGTTTAGCCAGGATATCGATTGCCAGGTACTGATATTCGCGCTCCCTGCAGTTCCACAAACCTGTGGCGACGGCCAGGAGTTGGTCCGCATCTGCGGTTTTCAATTGCCGGATGATATCCACACATGCCTTGCGCCTTTCAGGGGCGGGGATGCCCAGAAATTCAAAGCGGTTTTTCATATAGGCACTCATCCCCTGCGCCCGCACGGGGTCCGCAAGTGGTGACAGGTCAAGCCTGCATTGTCTGATGATTTCTTTCATATTGGCTGTTCCCAAACAGTAAAACCCCTGACGCAACCGCGCATTAACAAAACACGCAAAGTATGGGCAAACCAGGCCATCGTGAACGAGTCTGGCTTGCTCAAATATTTCCAAGTGAGCATTTTTTTATGTTAAAGTCATTATGTTTTTATCCATAGTTTACTGCACTACCCACCGCCCATACATCCCCCGATCATACCAAGCCAGCGCAGGAGCCGTCTCATGTTCGCAGCCATACCTGAAACACCGCAGCACGCTATCAAGAATCGCCCACTGTCAGAATTCAACACCGATGCTGCTGCCGTGAGGGCAATTGCCCAGGCGACTGTCAGTGTCGAGTTATTTACGATACCGCTGTACATGAATTCCATGTATTCGATCTATGGCACGCACCAGATCAATTCCAAGGGTAACAACTATTATAAGGGTCGCCAATGGCCGGGCATGGCTACCACGGCAAACGCCGTTACAGCCAACGAACGTGCCTTCAATGTCATATTCAGTGTATTCATTCAGGAAATGCTGCATTTGCAAATGGCCGCCAATATCGCTACGGCAATTGGTGTCGATCCCAGCTTTACTGAAAATTCAGGTCTGCAAAACACTGAGCGTGGCTGGATTTGCTATGGCCCCGACAAGCACACCATACCTTGCATTGTTGATCTCAGGGACACCAACAGCTATAAGGATGTCAGGGTCAATCTGGAGTCATTGAATCAAAACCAGATTGACCTGTTTTTGGCAATCGAGCAGCCAGAAAAGCAGGCACGCGAAGAACTGCGCCACAATGCCGATAAATACTTCCCCGCAGTGCCGCTGGCTGACTGGAATCCTGACAAGGGATTTGCTGATCTGCCGCTGTTCGGCACTATCGGCTATATGTATGAATGCTATGCAAAATACATCAGCATGGAATATACGGATGGTCAGACACTATGGCAAAAACTGTTTGATAACGAGTCTGTGCAAAAAGACATGTTCAATGTCCATAGCACACCCAAACAGCCCAACGACAGTCATCCCAAAAAAGAATATCCGCATTTTGAGACTTTGTTCGGCCCTGACGATCTTGATGGCGGCATGGCCCGTTCGCAAAACAAGGCGATTGACATGATGTGTGCCATTACCGATCAGGGCGAAGGTAATTCCGCAGGAATCAAACACTATCGCCGCACGCATTTACTGCGTGCCGTACAGCCTGACTATCGCGAATCAGACGAAGCTTTGAAGGTCGATTACCCTGCGTATGACGGTGATGGCGAGTTAGCAGAATCGAGAGATGCTTCCGCACGTTTTCATAGCGCGGCATTTGATCACTATGAACGCTTTCAGGATATCCAAAAAGAGATGGCGCATCCCGGAGAGACCGCCGCAAATCATTTGCTGACCTGGGAACAATGGCATGCCGTTGTAGGCAATCAGTGGACGGCTGCCATGTTGACCAATAAGGATTACGATGCTGCGTCAGCGCCACAAAATATCCCTACACCTGACGAAGTTGCCGGTGCACTGAATCGCCTGAAAAGCGAAGGTGCAAAAACCGTACAGATGTTAAGCAGCGTATCTGCGGGGGCAATTTATGGCATTACCTCGGTACTGGACGAATACTGGGCAAATAAGGATACCAACTTCCCTTATCCATCTATGGTCGGTTCAGGTGACCGCATGTCAATTTGCTGGGCGATCACAGGTTGCTCGCCCGATTTATCCGTCAGCGTTCCACTACCAGACAAGAATGTTTTATACCATTCGTGTCAGGGTCTGGATTTTAACGCCAGCAAGGGATCAGAAACCGGACAGGAAGACAATCAATGCGCAGCCATTGCGGTGTATCACAGTTGCCGTGGCTCAAATGGTTGTGAAGCCCAGGGTGGCTGTGGTTTTGTCCAGGTAGACATGGTCGTTGATCCAGAAAAGAAACCCGTTCTGGGCGCAACGGCAGACCGTGGCTCACACGGTATTTGTGGCGCGCCAGGCCCTGCACCTACCGGCACCCTGTATAGTTCGCCTAGCGATAACCGCTGCAAGACCTATGGCGGCTGTGCCGTGCCTATCTCGGCATCACAACTGTTTCCAGTGAATGGCACAATGACACTGTACACTTTTGATGCTGAGCCACCCCATGAAGCACAATTATTGAAAAACAAGAACATTGATTTCAAACAAGGTGATGCCGTGTTTGACACGGCCTGGGCAGCGTATAGCAAGGTCATGATCGCTCGCCATAAAAACCCGGGGGAAATGCCGAAGCCAAATGACTTACGCCTGGCTTTGCCACCTTCAACCTGATGATATATAAGCATGTCTGAGAAGTACGCTGCGCACACCATGCAAACTACGCAGACTATGCAGCCACGTCTGGGCCTGCCCAATCTGGGCCTGGGCGTTGGTCTGCGCAATATGCACTTTGAGCACATACTGAAATACGGTGCCGGCGTAGCCTGGTTTGAAGTGATCACAGAAAACTTCATTGATAACCATGGCTATGCGCGTCATGTGCTGGAACACATCGCGCAAACCTGCCCCATTGTCATGCATGGTGTTTCACTGTCAATAGGCAGTAGCGATGCGCTGGATTTTGACTATCTAAAAAAACTCAGGCAACTGGCGAAGGAATTACAGCCTGCCTGGGTGTCGGACCATTTGTGCTGGACTGGTGCAACAGGAATGAATACGCATGATTTACTGCCACTCCCCTTGAACGAGGCCACGCTGGAACATGTGGCTGAACGTGTACGCATAGTGCAGGATTATCTGGAGCGTCCACTGATCATGGAAAACCCCAGCACCTATGTAGAATTTGAACAGTCAAGCATGGCTGAGGATGAATTCTTAAGTCGTTTAAGCGAAAAAACCGGCTGTGGTCTGCTGCTGGATGTCAATAATGTTTATGTGTCGGCCTATAACCATGGCTTTGATGCTGAACGCTATATACGTAACCTGCCTGCGGATCGCATCGTGCAGATTCATCTGGCGGGGCCAAGTCATTGTGGCGACTATATGATAGATACGCATGATCAGCCAGTGCCTACGCCTGTATGGCATCTATATGCTTTGGCGCAGGAATTGACAGGAGGTGTATCAACTTTACTGGAATGGGACGCCAACATCCCCTCTTACCCTGAATTGCTGGCAGAACTGGGCAAGGCACGACTGGTCATGGATGGTCACTTTCCAGACATGAAAATCAATACGGCATCTGCGGCAAGCATTTCTACGCCTTTGCATTTTCAGTTGGAAGAACTCAGCACCTCATGAATCAGCCATTACCTGATCCATTGCTATCGCAATTGCAAAACTGGTTTTTAACAGTGATGACCGCACCCGGTGGACTGGCAAGAGGCTTATCTCTGGCGCAGGAACATCTGGGCCTGGCAGAATCAGCCGTTATCAAGACTGCGCCAGGCAAGCAATCACGCATGCATATCTACGCCCATGGCTATATCCTGCGTTTACAGGAATGCCTGCAAGCTGACTTCCCGGTTTTACATCGCCTGATGGGCAATGATCTGTTCAATTTTTTTGCACATAACTATATCTGGCGCCACCCATCCCGCGCACCGTCTTTGTATGATCTGGGTGCTGGTTTTGCCGATTTTCTGCAGCAAAGTCAGCCCACCAGCACAGATGGAGAAAATGCAGGTGAAGCGGACCTGCTATTGCAGTTTCCCATAGAGGTGGCAAGGCTGGAACGGGCATTTACCGAAGTTATACGGGCACTAGGACTGGAACAAGACCGCAACATCAAAACCCATCATGCATTTGACTTGCTGATGGGTGTACATGCCAACATCCATATTCCGGCCTGCGTACGCCTGCTGAAAACCAGCTTTCCTTTACTGGCGTACTGGGAGCAGGCCAAGCATACGCCCGCTGACCAGGATTTGCCAGCACCACCAGATCCTGAAACCAGCTATCTGGCATTTACACGCCAGCATTACCGGGTACAATTGATCAACCTGCTGCCGTGGCAATATCATTTTTTACAGGCTGCGTATCACAATTCTGATCTTCATCAATGTGCAGTACAAGCCTCACAAGAAACCGGGCTGGGCATTCAGGCACTGCTGGCAGATATCTGCCTGTGGCAGCCACAAGCACAGGCGCTTGGACTGCTGACCACAGAAAAGATGACCTTGATCTGATCTGATCAAGGTCACCTCCCATATAAACGCTTAACCGGCATTAATGATTGCTGCCTTGCCCTCCCCTTTGTTCAACAAGTCTTTTGCTGCCAGCGCCAGGAAGGCATCAACGGCTGAACTGCTGCCGCTGCCGCTGCCGCCGGTTTGTATGCTGGGCACCATGGCAATATGGCCTTTCTCTATCGCCTCGGCAAAACGCAACAGTACGGTTTGCTGGAATTGCAGTTCAGGGCCGCCATAGGCTTCCACATTCAACTCGGTCGCCTTCGCCTGTGCTTCACCTATCTGCTGGATCTGATAAGCCTCTGCATTGGCTAAAGTGCGCTTGGCGTCAGCCGCACCAGAAGCAACCTGACGTGCTTCTTCCGCTGCCTTGATGGCTTTTTGCACAGCAGCACTACCCTGGTTTTCTGCAATTTTAACGGCCAGCTCAGATTCGGTAATGGCGGTCTGCTGTTTGGCCTTGGCCTCTGCTTCGCGCAGGATGCGCTCTTGTACAGCAGCAGTTTCCTTGGTTTTGTAGGTTTCCAGCTGTTCCCTGGAAACCTGACGTTCACGCAATTGTTTCAGAATCACTTCAATTTGCGTATCGCCAGTTTTTGCGCGCGGGGTACCGATCAGGACTTCATTCAGGGTCAGGTTATAACCTTCAAAGTTCTTGCGCATCTCGGCTTTTGCACGCTCCTGGATATCCGAACGTTCCTGCAACAATTCAATCAGAGTCTTGCCCTGACCTATGTTTTTGAAATAAGCGGCCACCATGGGGTCCAGAGTCTGCTCTACCAGTTTCTGGATATCGCCAAATCGTTGTATCACCAGTGGTGCCATTTTATAGTCGATGTTGACGACAACGGACAAAGGTAGGTCAGGCTCGAACGCATCCTTGGTAATCAGTGAGACTTCGCTCAGGTGTTTGTCCAGCTCATGCGAACCGACCTGACCAGATTGCCATTTCAGGATGAAGTTGGTGGTGGGCACATCGATCACCCGTTTGGCATAGGGGTTCAGCGCATATTTACCCGGCAGCAGCGGGGTCACCTGCACACCTTTTTCATCGCTGCTGACCAGTTCACCATGGCGATATGATTCACCGGTGACGTCGTTACCGGCCTTGCCAGTATAAGAGACGACCACACCGACGTAACCGACAGGTACAACCCGCTTCTCAACGATCTCATAGGTGGCAAAGCGGGCGTTCAAATAATAGGTACCCTCGACCAGCACCTGCAACTGACGGCCTTTATATCCACCGCCTTCGATAAATACCTCGGGGTTCTGGAAGTCGTGATGGTAACTACGGTCTTCATGCGGATCAGCACCAACCACGGGAGCCACTATCGTGCCCTCAGGCAGTGAACGACCTTCATGCGTTGTAATAACGGCCAGTTTGTCGTCACGTATCACCAGCGGCAGGAAGCCATTGCGCAAGCGCAGTTCATCCAGCATTTCTGCCAGTTGACCAACCACCATACCTTCAGAGCTGACATTGCCATCACCCGGCAACGGCAAGGCATACACACGGTCGGCAGTCAGCACCACAAATTGCGCCAGGTTGATGGCGTAGGTACCTTCACGCAAAATCTTGCGTTGCAGACCCTTTTGACCATCACTGGTCAAAAAACTGCGCACATTGGTAAAGTCATTCGCTGCCTTGTTACAGGCCAGGTTCTGGGTAGGTGCCATGGCCTGACCATCGCGGGCAAATACATAAGCCAGGGTGCCCTGCTGTATCGTCACCAGGTCATGCCTGTGGATAGCATATTGAAACGGGAAAAACACATGAAAACCACCGCGCAAGACTTCGGGCTGGAAACCGGCTTCACCATTCAGCGCAATAAAGCCTTGTTGTACAGAACCGCCGGTAGACCATTTCTTTTCAACGATACCGATTTTTTCATTCGAGATATACACCAGGATATTACTGGTATAAAACAGCAGAATCAGGGCAACAGCACTGACTGCCAGGATAATTTCAAACATGAATAGCCTCTTCTTCTATATGTTCCGATGTGTGCGGAAATGCAGCGGCGCTACTGGCACCTGGTAGGTGCCAGTAGTACAGCAATGGGAATGAAATCAGGGATTCAGGGAGACCTGTCACGCCTCCCCTTCAATTTAGACGGGTCGTCGTGGCGACTCGATGATGGCAGGCTTTTGTGACTTGGCGACTTGCATGGCGGTGGCGATCAGGCCACTCATATCACCCAGATTGGCCGGGACGATAATCGAGTTATTGGTTTTCGCCAGATTGGCAAACGCTGCTACATATTGCTCGGCCACTTTCAGGTTGGCTGCATCAGCACCACCTGGCGATTGCATCGCTGCAGCAGTCTTGCGTATCGCCTCGGCGCTGGCTTCTGCAATCGACAGAATAGCAGCAGCCTGACCTTCTGCACGGTTGATGGAAGCCTGTTTTTCACCTTCGGATTTAGCAATCGATGCTTCACGTTCGCCGGTAGCGATATTGATTTGCTCTTGCTTGCGGCCTTCAGAAGCAGCGATCAGGGCACGTTTTTCACGTTCAGCCGTAATCTGTGCCTGCATGGCATGCAAGATTTCTTTTGGTGGCGTCAAATCCTTGATTTCATAACGCAGGACCTTGACACCCCAGTTGGCAGCAGATTCATCAATCGCATTGACGATGGTAGTGTTGATGTGATCACGCTCTTCAAAGGTTTTATCCAGTTCCATTTTACCGATGACCGAACGCAAGGTGGTTTGTGCCAGTTGCGTGATCGCCGCAATGTAGTTGGAAGAACCATATGAGGCGCGCATGGCATCGGTGATCTGGAAATACAATATGCCATCCACCTGCAATTGCGTATTGTCTCTGGTGATACACACTTGCGGCGGTACATCCAGTGGAATTTCTTTCAGGATGTGCTTGTAGGCGATGCGGTCAACGAACGGCACCACGATATTCAAACCTGGCCCCAGCGTGGCATGGTATTTACCCAAACGCTCGACCACCCAGGCGTGCTGCTGCGGCACGACATTGATGGTCTTGAAGATAAACACGACACCCAAGATCAGTAAAACCAGAGCGACTGTACCTATATTTTCCATTTTCTTACCTTTATTGTTATTTAAATGATTTTTTATTTACGCTAAAAAACTGATGCAACTGATTTTTATTTCTTGTCAGCACGGCTTCACAAGCAAGCGGCTACCTTGTATTTCTTCAATCATATAAGCACCGGGATAGCCAGCCGAGTGCTGCAATTCCACATCCCACATGGCACCGCGATACATGGCGCGTGCCACAAATTTGCCATTACCCTGGTCTTTCCAGTCATTAACCTGCAGGCTTTGGCCTATATCCATGTTGACGTTGGGGTCGCGTGATGCTTCATGGCGCTCCGTGCTGCCATACTTACTCTTGCGCAAGGCAAAGGTAGCAACAGAACCAACTACCGAGGCAATGACTGCCTGCACCAATCCACCGAACTCAAAAAAGGCTGCAATTGCGCCTGCCAACAAGCCAACTGCAATCATTAACAAGTAAAAAGTACCGGTAAAAAGCTCCAGTATTACGAGTATGACCGCCAACGAGGTCCACATCATCCATCCATTCATTTTATTGTTCTCCTTATCAATTTTTATACCACCAGTGACTCTGCTGCATTTGCATTCTCTACGAACTGCTTATATTTTTCATCGGTAATCGTCGTAGGAATTTACTCACAAAAAAGCCCTCGTTACCTACTCGGTAGCGAGGGCTTTTCCAGGAATTTTGTTGAAGTATTGATTTTCTTTTTCTTAAGTTTCGACACCGGTAGTCTAGTCCTAATTCAAGAAAATACAAGGGTCCAAAATCATTTATGTTGCGGCGCACCAACAAGAAAAAACGGGAATGTCATATCAGACATTCCCGTTTTTCCGGGTAGAAACAAATGCTCAACCAGGCTTATTTGGCAACCGCTGCCAGCTTCTGCCAGGTGTCGATGACTGAATCAGGATTCAGAGAAATGGATTCGATTCCCTCTTTCATCAACCATTCGGCAAAGTCAGGATGATCCGAAGGTCCCTGGCCACAAATGCCTACATATTTATCCAGCTTGCGGCAGGCAGCGATAGCGCGTGACAACAGGGCGCGCACGGCAGGATCACGCTCGTCAAAGTCGGCAGCCAGCAGTTCCATGCCGGAATCGCGATCCAGGCCCAGTGTCAATTGCGTCAGGTCATTCGAACCGATAGAGAAACCGTCAAAGAATTGCAGGAATTCTTCAGCCAGTATCGCGTTCGATGGCACTTCACACATCATGATCAGACGCAGGCCATTTTCACCACGGCGCAGGCCATTTTTTGCCAGCAGATTCACAACTTTTTCTGCCTGGCCCAGTGTACGGACGAAAGGCACCATGATTTCCACATTGGTCAGACCCATGTCGTTACGTACGCGCTTCATTGCCTGGCATTCCATGTCGAAACATTCGGCAAAGTCTGGTGCCAGATAACGTGCTGCACCACGGAAACCCAGCATAGGGTTTTCTTCATCAGGTTCGTAGCGAGAACCACCTATGAGCTTCTTGTACTCATTGGATTTAAAATCAGACAGGCGCACGATGACTTTTTTAGGCCAGAATGCAGCAGCAATGGTCGCCACGCCTTCAGCCAGTTTGTCGACATAAAAAGCCTTGGGTGAAGCATGGCCACGGGCCACGGATTCCACTGCTTTTTTCAGATCTGCATCAATATTCGGATACTCCAGAATCGCTTTCGGATGTACGCCAATATTATTATTGATGATGAATTCCAGACGCGCCAGGCCGACACCTTCATTCGGCACCGACTGGAAGTCAAACGCCAGTTGAGGGTTGCCAACGTTCAGCATGATCTTCAACGGCAACTTCGGCAATTCGCCACGCAACTCTTCAGTGACTTCGGTTTCCAGCAGTCCGTCGTAAATCTTGCCTTCATCACCTTCGGCGCAAGAGACGGTCACCAGGGTGCCATCTTTCAGCACGTCCGTCGCATCTTCACAGCCCACCACAGCAGGCACACCCAGTTCACGCGCAATAATTGCCGCGTGGCAGGTACGGCCACCACGGTTGGTAACGATAGCGGCAGCACGCTTCATGACTGGTTCCCAGTTCGGATCAGTCATGTCAGCCACCAGCACATCGCCCGGTTGTACTCTTTCCATCTCTGACGGGTCATGAATCACACGCACACGGCCTGCACCTATCTTCTGACCAATCGCACGGCCTGATACCAGGACTGTGCCACTGCCCTTCAGTTTGAAGCGTTGCTGTGCATCTGTTGGTTTTTGCTGAGACTTGACGGTCTCTGGACGTGCTTGCAGGATGTATAGTTTGCCGTCACGACCATCTTTACCCCATTCTATGTCCATAGGACGGCCATAGTGCTTTTCAATGATGGTCGCGTATTTGGCCAGCTCCACCACCTCGGTGTCATTCAGCGAATAACGGTTACGCAATTCCACCGGTACATCCACGGTCTTGACGGAACGACCGGCCTTGGCTTCACCGGTAAATTCCATCTTGATCAGCTTGGAGCCGATATTGCGGCGTATGACCGGCAATTTACCCTGTTCCAGCATAGGTTTGTGGACATAGAATTCATCCGGATTCACCGCGCCCTGGACCACGGTTTCACCAAGGCCATAGCTGGATGTGATAAACACCACATCCTTGAAGCCGGATTCGGTATCTATCGTGAACATGACGCCAGCGGCACCCAGATCCGAACGCACCATGCGCTGCACACCGGCAGACAAGGCGACTTCAGCGTGGGTGAAACCTTTATGGACACGGTAAGAAATCGCCCTGTCGTTGTACAAAGAGGCGAAGACATGCTTCATCGCTTCCAGCACGTTGTCGATACCGACGACGTTAAGGAAAGTTTCTTGCTGGCCAGCGAAAGACGCATCCGGCAAATCTTCAGCGGTGGCAGAAGAGCGCACGGCGAAAGACATTTCTGCAGTGGATTCGGCAACCAGTTTATTGTAGAAGGCTTCGATTTCCGTTTGCAGGCGCGGCTGGAAAGGCGTGTCGATTATCCACTGGCGAATCTCGGCACCAGCTTTTGCCAGTTCCTTGACGTCATCAATGTTCAGGTGTTCAAGACGATCAGCGATACGCTGGGCCAAAGGCAGGCCGCCGTCGATACTATGGGCAAGGAAATCACGAAACGCCTGCGCTGTGGTGGCAAAACCACCAGGTACCCGCACCCCGGCAGTGGCCAGCTGGCTGATCATTTCGCCTAATGATGCATTTTTCCCGCCGACGGATTCAACATCCGTCATGCGTAAATGCTCAAACGAGGCAACATAAGTTGCTTCGGTATTTGCTGCGTTGGACATAACAACCTCTTTTTGATGGTAAGAAATCTTTGCCCTGCAGCTTCGTCTCCCACTGTTTTTTTGTTATTCTTGAGGCGAGCTGCTGAGGGCGTATTGAGATGTGCTTTTTTATTGACCCACCAGCTATACCAAAAACACATCTCAACACGTCCTGAACCATGCTGTTGCAGCATTTTACATTGTGTCTCGCAAGAATTTCTCACGCAAATGAGAATTTGCTGTGTTTTTTGTTTGTACTTATATAAAAAATCTTACAAAAACCGTACAGACACCCCTTATAAATATATTTAATTAACCATATCAAAATTACCATGTCAGATTCCCCTCAACAAGCAAGGCCAGCCGCCAACCGTACCGTATTCTTTGTCTCAGACGGTACGGGTATTACGGCAGAAACCTTCGGGCATTCCGTGCTGACGCAATTTGACCTGAAATTCAAGCAAGTCCGCCTGCCTTTCATTGATACCCTGGAAAAAGCACATGATGCCGTGCGTCGCATCAATGACGCATTCAATGCCGATGGCAACCGCCCCATCGTCTTTTCCACCCTGGTAAAAACCGACCTGGCTGGCGTGGTTTTCAAGTCCAAGGGTCTGCATATGGACCTGATACAGACTTTTGTATCGCCACTGGAACAGGAACTGGGTATCAAATCCACCCATACCATAGGGCGCAGCCACAATATTGCCGATTCTGAGGAATATAAAAACCGCATTGAGGCCATCAATTTTTCCCTCGCGCATGACGATGGTCAGTCGAACAAGAATTTATCGACGGCAGATGTGATACTGGTCGGTGTTTCGCGTTCAGGCAAGACCCCGACCAGCCTTTACCTGGCGATGCAGTATGGCATCAAGGCAGCCAATTACCCCTTGATACCGGATGATTTTGAACGTGGCAGACTGCCATCGGCCCTGCCCGAATTCAAGGGCAAGATATTCGGACTGAGCATTGCGCCAGAACGGCTGTCGGAAATCCGTAATGAACGTCGCCCCGGCAGCAAATATGCATCGCTGGAAAATTGCCGTTACGAAGTCAATGAAGCAGAATTGATGATGAAACGGGAAGGCATACGCTGGCTGTCATCGACCGCCAAGTCGATTGAAGAAATATCCACCACGATATTGCAGGAAATTAAATCTGACGTTCGGGTTTATTAAAACTCATTGGCACTCATCAGAACTCATTTCATGAGTAGCAATGAGTTCTGATATAGCAATATTAATTCGACTTGCCGAGCTGCTGCCTGACCTGTTCAAAAAAACAGATGGCAGCGCTGGCTGCCACGTTCAGCGATTCTATCGCTGCCTGCTGGGGAATGGTCACGGTTTGGCTGGCCATCGCCATCAACTCCGGTGATACGCCCTGCCCTTCATGACCAAACAGCCAGACTACATCCTTGCTGAGGTCAGTCTGGTATATGGTTTGTTTGGTATGCGAGCTGGTTGCCAATACGGGAATGCTGGCATTTTCCAGCAATTCAGCCAGGTTTACGTTTTCAAAAATATTAAGCAGGAAATGCGCTCCCATGCCGGCCCGCATGACCTTGGGTGACCAGGCCGATGCTGTCCCTATGCTGCAAAACACGTTGCGTATGCCGGCACCTGCTGCACTACGCAAGATGGAACCCAGATTGCCTGGGTCTTGCAGATTATCCAGCACGACCGAGGACACAGCCAATGTTGCCGGCAGTTGCGGCGCCGGTGTCGCGATCACAAACATCAGGCCCACACCATGCTCAACCTGACTTAAGGCCTTGTACAGCGCATCTGGCAGGCAAATGCACTGGACCGCCTGCTGCTCTATGTTTGCCAGAATGGCGGCCACTTCAGGATGGTGCAGGCTGCCTTCGGCAACGATGCAGCATTGCGGTAAGCCATGATGCTGGGAATAGGCCTGACACAGATGCACGCCATCCAGCAAGGTACGGCCGGCCTTGCGCAGGGCCTGCGCGCTGGTGGCCAGATGTTTGAATTCCTTGTAGAGCGGATTGTCGCGAGAGGTAATCGATTTCATGTATGGTGTATTTATTTGAGCAATGCCTTCACGGGCGCATACGATTTTCTGTGTATCGGTGACACGCCATGTTCACGCAGGCGCTCCAGGTGCAATGCGGTCGGATAGCCCTTGTGCTGGTCCAGCGCATACTGGGGATAGGTTTCATGCAATTGCATCAAAACATGGTCTCGCGCAGTTTTGGCGAGTATGGATGCGGCCGATATGGCTGCCACCTTGTCATCACCCTTGACGATGGCTTCAGAAGGAACGGCCATGACCGGGCAGCGGTTGCCATCAATCAGGGCCAGTGTCGGTGTGACAGACAATCCTTCAACCGCACGGCGCATGGCCAGCATGGTAGCTTGCAGGATATTGAGTTCATCGATTTCCTGTTCCGAGCATTCGGCGATACACCACGCCAGCGCATGCTGCTTGATTTCCACCGCCAAGAGCTCGCGCTTTGCTTCACTGAGCTTTTTGGAATCGCGCAAGCCCGGGATCGGACGTTGCGGGTCAAGAATCACGGCAGCTGCCATCACCGGCCCTGCCAGCGGGCCACGCCCGGCTTCATCAACACCACAAATCACTTCTGCTTCGTAATCAAACAGGGACAAACCGGGTGTCAGGTCATGCATGGAAAAATGCTTTCAGTGCTGCGGGGTCTAAAAAATAATGACAGATGCGCTGCTGTTGCTTCTGCCCTTGCTTCTGCCCTACCAGGACAGGCACCAGTTCATCGTACATAGCCAGCAGCTCATCGTCCTGATCAACATCGACTACCTTGACTGTGAAGCCGTATTCCGGGCTGTAGGCTTGCAACTGTTCCAGCATGTCGTCACAGAGATGGCAATAACTGCGGGAATATAGGGTAAATTGAATCATCATCTTGCCAGTCAGGTTATCCGCAATCAGATTTGCGTCACTACAAGCGTATTATAAGTCGCTGCGATCAGCACTACCAAATCGCCACCAAATAAAAAAAGGCCACCTGCTGAACAGGTGGCCTTTCTTGAGATCAGTCTACCAGACTGTCAGGCTACTAGACCGGTTTATTGCGTAGTCGGACGCACGGCGACAAACTTGGATACTTCGCCACGTTTCACCAGCAACAGCACTGCTTTCTTGGCATCCACTTTCGCCATCACCGCAGCAAATTCCTTGGCATCCTTGATATCGGAATTATTCACACGGGTAATGATGTCACCAGCCTGCAAGCCAGCCTTGGCAGCGCCGCCATCCACACTTTCCAGGATAACGCCGCCACTGACTTGAGATTCACGCTTTTGCGCATCGCTCAGGTCAGCCACAGACAGACCAAATACATTAACAGCAGGTTCAGCTTTTTGTTTGCCGGTTTTGGCAGCAGGTGCTTTTTCTGCATCGGCTTCAGCGACCGTGATCACGATATCTTTTGCGCCACCTTTACGCCAGACTGTCACTGTCGCCTTGCCACCAGGTTTGATATCACCAACGATACGGTTCAGGTCCACGGCTTTTTCGATGACAGTGCCATTTACCTTCTGGATCACATCACCGACTTCAACTCCGGCTTTTTCAGCTGGAGAACCAGGCATGACACGCTGTATCAGCGCGCCCTGGGCTTTTGCCAGACCCAGGCCTTCTGCCACTTCTTTCGGTACATCAATGCGTTCTACACCAAGGTAGCCACGCACCACTTTACCGGCAGATTTCAATTGTTCGACGACGCGCATGGCTTCATCAATCGGGATCGCAAACGAGATACCCATGTAGCCGCCAGAACGGCTGTAGATCTGGGAGTTCACACCGATGACTTCACCGCGCATATTGATCAGCGGGCCACCAGAATTACCTGGATTAACCGCTACGTCAGTCTGTATCAACGGCAGGTAATCACCGGTATCACGTGCCTTGGCGGAAATAATGCCTGCTGTCACGGTATTGTCGAGATCAAACGGTGAGCCGATGGCAATCACCCATTCACCGGCCTTGATCTTGTCAGAATCACCGACGGTAACACGCGGCAACTTGCTGCCGTCAATTTTCAATACGGCGACGTCGGTACGACGATCAGCACCAATCACCTTGGCCTTGAATTCACGCTTGTCGGTCAGTTTGACATACACCTCGGAAGCGCCCTCGACCACATGGGCATTCGTCAAGACGAAACCATCCTGCGAGATAATGAAACCGGAACCCACACCGCGCGGCACTTCTTCCTCCTGCGCCTGTGGTGCCTGCTTGCGGTTTTTTGGTGTAGGCTGCGCTTTTGGCGTAGGTGTAGGTACAGGCACACCAAAGAAGCGGCGGAAAAATTCTTGCATCTGGTCATCATCCAGACCATTTGCATTCTGGCCGGTCGGGACTTTTTCTGTTGTCCTGATGTTCACCACGGCTGGACCGGATTTTTCCACCAGTTCGGTGAAGTCAGGCAAGCCTGTTACCGGGGCCGCCAATGCGACCGGGTTGGCATTGATTGCTGTTGGTACGACCAAACCCACGCAGGCACTCAGTACCAGTGTGGAAGCAATTTTTTCAATTGGAAAAAGTTTGTTCACGTTCATGGCGTCATTCGCTTATCTAGGTTTAAATTCAATCGAGTTCATTACCTGCCGGATTGCGCCTGCCGGTACTTCCCCCACCACGGTCAACCAGTATTCAGCATGACGCTTGCCCATGATGGTCATGGCGCCCTGCTGCAGACTGCCTTCCGTGCGATTATCACTATCTGGTTCAATAAAAACGGAAATTGCCGCCAACCCGTCAGAAAAAATCATTTGTATGACCTGATGCGCCTTCGCTGCATTTGCATCACTGCTTTTGGCTGTGGCAGACGCAGGAATCAGACGTTTCATTTCACGAATCTTCTTGAATCCGGCTGGCAAGGATTTTACAACCCAACCAGAATTGATATTGGACTGCACCGTCAGATTTTCAACCTGCCATTGTGCAGTATTTTGAAAAGTGGGCCTGACCTTCTGTTTATCGATATCACCTATCGTCAACTGGGTAAAGGCGATTTGCTCTATCACTTCATTCTTTGGATTCAGTGTCTGTGCACGCAACAGCAGCCCGGAATCACGCTCTACGCACAGGCGATAGCCATAGCGGGAAGCATCACGTGGCTCCAGTGAATACGTCTGGCAATCGATGCCGGCAACGCGGCTGAGTTCTGCTTTTTTGATCGAATATGACTCGGGGAGCGCATGCGCATTGGAGGTCAGCAAGGCAGGAAAAACTTCTTGCGTGACATTTTTTTCTACCTGCAATGTCTTACTTTCTGGCAAGTAACACATGGCTTCATCATTTTTCCGCACATATTCACGCGGCTGACCATCCAGAATTTCCAATTTTTCCAGTTCATTGCGTGCTTCGAGAATATGGGTAATTCTGGAAGTGCGAATCTGATTCGCCTGCTGGTACACAAAGGTGCCCGAGTAATTCAGTTTCTGCGCAGAGGCCTGCATTTTTCGCAAAACGCCATGTACTTCCCGTCGGTCTTCCGACGAATCCTGCGCTGCTGCCGGTGCCATCAATGTGCTCAGCAAGCAGGCAGATCCCGCCACCGCGATCTTAAAACGCCATACGCACATCATACTTATTTTTCCGAAGCGGCTGAAACGGCATTGGCACGGGTAACGTACTGTGTAGCGTTATTCAATGAAGGTGAAAAACGCTGATGGGCCTGCAGGTAACTATCGATACGCGGATCACGCAGCATATCTGGCATGTCGGCTGCCAGCTTGTCATTGGCCTGGGCATTTTTTTCCATGACGGCTGGATTCTGGCTGCTGTTGACTGCCAGTGCAGACATCGGCGTACTGTCACCATGCGATGCCAGTTGCACATTACCTGCAGGTGCAGATCTGCTACTGATCTGGGTAGCGGCATCCTGGCCGTTATGCATGAATGGCAGTTGCGGTGCCAGAATGAAGGCAAACACTACAGCTGCGGCAGCGCTGGCTACCGCTACGTAAGAGCCTAGAAATTTCTGTCCCTTCTGAGGTGCAGGCGTATCATTTTTAATCAGCGCATTCGGCACCAGGATGACAGGTTCCGCATCCAGTCTTGCCGACAGCCGGCTGGAAAAATCTGCACTGAAACTCACAGCCAATTCTTCGGAACGCAGCACATCACCAATCTGGTGATAAATTTCCCAGGCATCCTTGTTTCCGGGCTGGTTTAAACCCGCCAGCAAGGAATCCAGTTGAGCATCACTCAGCTCGCCATCTGCCATGGCGGAAATGCTCTCATGTTGATTTGTGCTTTTGTCCATAATTTTCACCTTTTACCACTTATTTTGAATTCGTTTTTTACTACCTTGTGCCGTGCCAGCCTGGTTTACCAGCGCTGCTCCAGCGTTGTACCTAGCAGAGGCCGCAATTTTTCAGCGATGGCCTCTCGTGCCCTGAATATCCTGCTGCGTACCGTTCCTATCGGGCACAGCATGACTTCCGCGATTTCGTCATAGCTCAGGCCCTCTATCTCGCGCAGGGTGATTGCGTTCCGCAACTCTTCCGGCAAGGTGGACATGGCGCTATTCACCGTTTCTGCGATCTGCTTGCTGGCAAGCAGGGATTCTGGCGTATTAATATCTCTCAGACCTTCTGCATCGGAAAAACTTTCTGCTTCATCGACATCGGCATCCGTCGAAGTCGGCGCCCTGCGCCCTTGCGTTACCAGGTGGTTTTTCGCGGTATTCACACCTATCCTGTACAGCCAGGTGTAAAACGCGGACTCACCACGAAAATTCGGCAAGGCACGGTATGCCTTGATAAATGCTTCCTGTACTACATCTTCTGCTTCGGCATGATCATAGACGAGCCGGGACACGAGCCGCATTAATTTCCTTTGATATTTGGAAACCAGAAGCTCGAATGCTTTTTTGTCACCACGCTGGACGCGCTCAACCAATAGCTGATCAATTTCGCGTTCTGTCGTCACTCATTCATTCCTATATGCGCAAAGTGCAGCGTACAAAAGCGGCAAATGCATTTTATTAACGTCAACATACGCGATTTATACCCGGTCAGAGTACTCATTATTGCTAAAAGTTCCTTCACAGAGGTAACATTTCATTTCACATAGTGCTGGCTAATCCACATCAGGCTTACTTTCAATGCCCGAAAAACAACAGGATTCACAGAATCAGGCAAAATTAGCAACTTGTGCTCCCGGCCCTGCTCATCAATCAGAAAAATTGACAGCAATTGCGGTAGCAAGCGGCTTTTGGGACTCAAGCTCACGGTCAGACCCGCATGATGGATAGCACCCGCAGTTTCATGCAAGATCATGGAACCACTGTCGGCAATACTCAGCTTGCAGAACCGCGCCTCCTTGCGCCAGGTCCGGTATAACTGAAGCACAATCAGGCACGCGGCGACCACCCACAGCAAGGCTTTCACCGCCACTGCCATGCCCGACTGCCAGATCACCAGACTCAGGCTGGCAAGCGCCAGACCTGCCATGCCAGTTAATGCAGCAAGCAGGATACGTGAAGGCCTGATTTCAGCAAACAGCGCAATCGACATGGTGGACACGACGGCAAAAAAAATGGCACTTCATTTCAAACTGAAACGAAGTGCCAGGATTGATTCTTTTCCGAATCAGGCTTTTGCAAATATCAAAGTGCCATTCGTTCCACCGAAGCCGAACGAATTTTTCATTGCATATTCGATCTTCATATCCCGTGCCGTATTGGCACAGTAATCGAGATCGCACTCAGGGTCTTGATTGACGATATTGATCGTCGGTGGCGATACCTGATTGTGCAGGGCCAGCACCGTGAACACGGATTCAAGACCACCGGCACCACCCAGTAAATGACCGGTCATCGACTTGGTCGAATTCACGGTAATTTTGTAGGCATGGTCAGCAAAGGTTGCCTTGATCGCATCGGTTTCGTTCTTGTCACCAATCTGCGTTGATGTACCATGCGCGTTCAGGTAAGCAATTTGCTCAGGATTGATGCCAGCATCCTTCATCGCATTGATCATGCTGCGACGCGGACCATCCATAGTAGGCGAAGTGATGTGATAAGCATCACCACTCATGCCAAAGCCGATGACTTCAGCATAGATTTTCGCACCGCGTGCCTTGGCATGCTCATACTCTTCCAGCACCATAACACCAGCACCTTCACCCAGGACAAAACCGTCACGGTCCTTGTCCCAAGGGCGGGAAGATGTGGCAGGATCATCGTTTCTGGTCGACAGCGCACGCGCAGAAGCAAAGCCGCCCAAACCCAGGGGCGAAATCGTCGATTCCGCACCACCTGCGATCATCACGTCAGCATCACCGTAGACGATCATGCGTGCGGCAGAACCGATGCAGTGCAAGCCGGTCGTACATGCCGTGACGATTGCCAGATTCGGGCCTTTCAAACCATATTTGATGGAAAGATGGCCAGAAATCATGTTGATGATGGAAGCAGGCACAAAGAAAGGACTGATACGGCGTGGTCCACGCTCTATCAGGGTTTCTTTGGTTTCTTCAATCAGAGGCAGACCGCCAATACCAGAGCCAACAATCACGCCGATACGTTCTGCATTTTCTTCGGTAACGGTCAGACCGCTATCTACAAAAGCCTGCGCCCCTGCGGCAATGCCGTAGTGGATGAACGTATCCATGCTGCGCGCTTCTTTTGCCGGCATGTAGTCTTCGACATTGAAGCCTTTCACTTCACCGGCAAAATGCGTGGTGAAGGGAGTTGCATCAAATTTGGTGATCGTAGCGATCCCGGACTGCCCAGCAGTGATGGCACCCCAAGCATCTGCAATAGTATTGCCGACTGGCGAAATACAACCGAGCCCGGTAACGACGACTCGACGTTTAAGCGAACGACTCAAGCGCTTCTCCTGGATTTGAAAAAATTCGACTATTAGGCCTTGAGGTGTGCTTTAGCGTAGTCAATCGCTTGTTGAACAGTCGTGATTTTCTCAGCTTGTTCGTCAGGGATTTCCATTTCGAATTCGTCTTCGAGTGCCATCACCAATTCAACTGTGTCCAAAGAATCTGCACCCAAATCGTCCACGAAAGAGGATTCGATTTTGATGTCAGCTTCAGCGACGCCCAGTTGTTCAGCGACGATTTTCTTAACGCGTTGTTCGATATCGGACATGTGTGTCTCCAGTGAAAAAATCAAAAAAATAAGGGCCTACAGAAAGTGCGCGCATTTTAGCAGGTTTGTGAGCAAAAAAAGCAAGCCCCCGATCTTCAGCAATAACTCCTGTTATTTTCGTCGAAGTTACTGATAAAAATCAACAAAATGATTACGCCAAGTACATCCCGCCATTCACATGCAGTGTTGTACCGGTAATATATCCCGCATCGGGAGACGCCAAAAACACGGTTGCAGCTGCAATATCTTCCGGACGCCCCAGTTTTGCAAGCGGAATTTGTTGCAAAATCGCGGCTTTTTGCTCATCAGTCAATGCCCGGGTCATATCTGTATCAATAAAACCGGGGGCAATACAATTAACCGTAATATTACGGCTGCCAATTTCCCTGGCCAATGCACGACTCATGCCAGCCACACCAGCCTTGGCAGCAGCATAGTTCATTTGCCCCGGATTACCGGAAGAACCGACAACGGAAGTAATATTAATGATACGGCCACCCTTGGCCTTCATCATGCCACGCAACACCGCACGCGAGAGACGGGCCACAGCGCTCAGATTGGTGGAAATAACGCTATCCCACTCTTCTTCCTTCATGCGCATGGCCAGTTGATCCTGGGTAATGCCGGCGTTATTCACCAAAATGGACAGACCGCCAAATTCTTTCTGTATCTCTTCCACCAGGCTGGCACTGCGCTCAACCTCATTGACGTTGAATACAACGCCCCTGCCCGCACCTGGCGCAACTTCTTCCAGATAGGCGGTAATGGCGGTAGCACCGGATTCGGACGTTGCCGTGCCGATGACTTTTGCGCCCGCTTTTGCCAGACCGATGGCAATTGCCTTACCTATGCCGCGTGAAGCCCCGGTAACCAGGGCAATCTGATTTTCCAATTGTTGTGTCATTTCAAGATTTCCAATACTTTATCCAAACTTGCCTGATCAAATACGGCATCGCCAATCAACTCTGCCTGAATGCGCTTGGTCAGGCCGGTCAATACCTTGCCTGGACCGCATTCAATGACATGGCTGATACCATCAGCGTGCATTTTATTAATGGTTTCTACCCAGCGCACCGGGCTGGCTGCCTGCCTTACCAGTGCATCGCGGATAGACTCTGGCGTATTCAGCACAGTCACGTCGACGTTGTTGATCAGCGGAATGGCTGACGCAGAAAAATTGATACCTGCCAGGTAATCACGCAATTTATCCGATGCCGGCTTCAACAGGGATGAATGGAAAGGCGCAGATACCGGCAAAGACAAAGCGCGCTTGGCGCCTTTGGCTTTGGCGATTTCACAGGCGCGCTCAACCGCTGCCTTACTACCGGCAATCACCACTTGCGCAGGCGCATTGAAATTGACGGCTTCAACCACCTCGCCTGGCGTGCCAGATACTGCCTCAGCACAGGCCAGCTTGACATCTTCATCTGACAAGCCAAGGATGGCAGCCATGCCGCCCTGCCCGACAGGCACCGCATCCTGCATGGATTGCGCACGGAAACGCACCATGGGCACAGCATCAGCAAAGGCGATCACACCTGCGGCCACCAGCGCCGAATACTCACCAAGACTATGGCCAGCAACCAATTTTGGTATCGGCCCACCGGCAGCTATCCACGCACGGTAACAGGCCACGGCGGCCGTCAGCATGACTGGCTGCGTATTGGTTGTCAGATCCAGCGCCTCTTTCGGGCCTTCGTTGATCAGTTTACCCAGGTCAAGCTTAAGGGCATCAGATGCCTCGGCGATGGTTTGCTGGACTACGGCATTGTCGGCGAAGCCGTTCAACATGCCTATGGCCTGCGAGCCCTGGCCGGGGAAGACAAATGCAAATTGCGTCATATCTATCTCTATGTGTTTATTATTTGCGTGTTGTTTGCTTATTATTTGCTTACGACTTACCAGTTACTGAATTACATCCTGACTATGGCTGCACCCCAGGTAAAGCCACCACCCACACCTTCAAGTAAAACCGTATGACCCGGCTGCACCCGGCCATCGCGCACGGCCAGATCCAGCGCCAGCGGTATCGATGCAGCGGAGGTGTTGCCATGCTGATCAACCGTCACCACCATTTTATCCATAGGCATGCGCATTTTTTTTGCCGTGCTCTGCATGATGCGTATATTGGCCTGGTGCGGTATCAGCCAGTCAATCTGGTCGGCCTTCATTCCAGCAATTTCCAGGGCTTCGTTGGCCACTTTTTCCAGCACGGACACAGCCAGTTTGAACACCGCCGGGCCATCCATATACAGGAAAGCACTGCCAGCCACCACACCGCCCTGCACATTACCAGGCACGCACAGGATACTGGCATGACTGCCGTCGGCATGCAGCTTGGTTGCCAGCACGCCGGGTTCATCAGAACGGGACATGACAATCGCACCAGCACCATCACCAAACAACACGCAGGTTGTACGGTCTTCAAAATTCAGTATCTTGGAAAATACTTCCGCGCCGATCACCAGCACATTTTTATGGCTGCCCGACTTGATCATGCTGTCAGCCACTGACATCGCATACATGAAGCCACTACACACTGCCTGCACATCCATGGCAGCTGCGCCATTGTTGATGCCCAGCTTGTTTTGCACCACACAGGCGGTACTGGGAAAGCCACCCAGGAAATCCGGTGTCGATGTCGCCAGAACGATCAGATCAATATCATTCGGCTGCATTTTTGCAGCATCCAGCGCCTTCTTCGCGGCTTCTACCGCCAGATCACTGGAAGTAACTTCAGGTTCAGCATAGTGACGGAACGAAATACCGCTGCGCGAGAATATCCATTCATCCGAGGTTTCTATACCCTTTGCCGCCAGTTGGTCGGTCAATTCCTGATTACTTACTTTGTTGGGAGGCAGGTAGCTGCCAGTACCGATAATTTTGCTAAAGAAAGTCATGCGGTTTTTTGTACCAAGAGTTCGTTGTTGTCCGGAGCGACTGCAGCTACTTCTGCAATGGGCATCAATTTTGCCATTGTGGTCGCGATGCGGGACAATACATCATTTTTTGCGGCATCAAATGCGCGCTGTATTGCCCATTCATAACTATATTTGTCTGCACTGCCATGGCTTTTGAATACCAGGCCACGCAGACCCAGCAGACTGCCGCCATTATAATTGGAGGGATTCATGGTGCGCGATATGGATTTCAGCGCACCACGTGCCAGCAAGGCACCCAGCATATTCAGGGGATTACTCTTGAACGATGACGTCAGGGTGGTTTTGACAAAACGCCCCATGCCCTCGGCTGCCTTCAAGGTGACATTGCCAACAAAACCGTCGCAAACGACGATATCAGTCGTACCCTCAAAGATGTCATTGCCTTCGACATTGCCATAAAAATTCAGGATGCCACGCTCATGATCGGCACGCAGCAGTTGCGCCGTCTTCTTGACCATGTCATTGCCCTTGATATCTTCTTCGCCGACGTTCAGCAAGCCTATGCTGGGCTTGTCCTTGCCTTCCAGCGCCGACACCAGGGCAGAACCCATGATGGCAAACTGATGCAAATGCAGGGGCTCGCAATCCACGTTTGCGCCCAGGTCAAGCATATAGGTCGGTAAATTTTTCTGGTTCGGCAAAATACTGCAGATGGCCGGGCGATCAACGCCCTGCATGGTTTTAAGCACATAGCGTGATACGGCCATCAGAGCACCGGTATTGCCCGCAGACACGCAGGCCTGCGCATTGCCTTCTTTCACCTGGTTGATTGCCACGCGCATGGAAGAATCTTTCTTGCGACGCAAGGCGACTTCGATCGGATCATCCATCTCCACCACTTCGGTGGCATTGATGATTCTCAGGCGCGCATGATTGCTGGCGTGACACTTCTTCAGTTCAGCCTGAATGACAGCCTCAGTCCCCACCAGAAGAAATTCAACATCGGGCTCGCGGTTGGCAAACGCCACGGCCGCTGCCACGGTAACTGCCGGGCCATGATCTCCGCCCATGCAGTCTATGGAAATTTTAATTGTCATGTAGTGATACGAAACTTCAATCCGAAACAGCTAGTGTATCAAACCGAGACTGGAATCATCCCGAATTAATTTTTCAAATGCGGAATTATCTCAAAATTTCAAGAAATCACCCGCACTATTCCATCATAGAACTTGCGCAAAAATTATTTCGGCAAGGCACAGACAAAATGCAGGTTAACGAAAAAAAGCGGCGCCAAGTCCAGGACTCGTCACGCCGCTTTTTTTACCAGGAACAGGTATTACTCGTCGTTCTTGGTTTTCAATACTTTACGACCACGATAAAAGCCGTTAGGGCTGATGTGGTGACGCATATGTGTTTCACCAGTTGTTGGCTCGATACCCAGTTGCGGTGCAACCAGGAAATCGTGGGAACGGTGCATGCCACGCTTGGATGGGGACTTTTTGTTTTGCTGAACTGCCATGATAACTCCTAATACTTCAAAAAATGTTTCTAAAAATTTAACACACTTGACTGGAGAGTGCAAACATCACCAGCCAAGAATCCCTAACAATACTTCGACCTGAGTGTTTTTTCAGAATAATGCCACTAGGTACGCCCATTAATTTTCTTCAGCACAGCAAAAGGTGATGCTTTTTTACCGACTTCTGCTTCAATCGCTGCAGTAGTACTTGCTGAAGCCAACGGTTGATCCGGGCATACTGCATGTTTGGGCGATTGGGGTATTGCCAGTAGCGCCTCATCCTCTATCAAATCCTTGATATCGAATGTTTTGCTACCCACTACAACATCGACCTCGTCATCATCAAGCAATGCGTCTATTTCATCGGCATTTTCTTCGTTTTTGGCGAGTATCAATACGGATTCAGAGTCAATTTCAAATGCCAGCGGCGTCAGGCAACGTTGACACAACAACTGCACCGAGCCAGCCACAGTCAATTTCAACTGCGCATGCCCCAGCTTGTCCTTGCCACCTTGCAGAGTCCAGTCCAATCCGCCTTCGGCGCTTGCACTCTCTTCTGACAGACGGGGCAAATCTGTAACCAAAAACCTTCCCGAACGCTGCTCTTCGAGCCGAGAAAACGTGAAAGCGTCGATCACAAATGCTTGCATAGGATTATTTGAACCCAGAAAACCTGCGATAATAACAGGATTACACCTTCTTAGTCAAAGCATTGCCGTAATTTGCGCTAATTTTTCATGATTTTTATGCGCAAAATCTGGCAGACATGTCCAAAAATGCAAATAAACCAGCAAACAACCCGGCTCATTCTGGCCTCCAGCTCAGCCTATCGCCGTGAATTATTAGGTAGACTGCAACTCGAATTCGAAAGTATAGCACCAGACCTGGATGAAACACCGTTCGACGGCGAAAGCCCGGTACAGACCGCGCTGCGTCTGGCACGCCAGAAAGCCGAGGCCATTGCCGCCGACCACGGCGAAGCCATCATCATAGGCTCAGACCAGGTTGCCACGCTGGATGATTTGCAAATCGGCAAACCTGGTAATCATGAAAATGCATTGAAGCAATTGCAACTGATGCGTGGCCGTGAAGTAATATTCCATACCGCCCTGTGCGTGCTGGATACACGCCAAAATGCCCCGGTTCGTCTGCAAGTCGAAGACATTGCCACCACCGTACAATTCCGCAACCTGAGCGATGCCGAACTGGATGCCTATCTACGCATAGAACAACCGTATGATTGCGCCGGCAGCGCCAAAAATGAAGCCTTGGGCATCAGCATACTGGGAAGCATACAAAGCACAGACCCGACTGCCCTGACCGGCCTGCCCCTGATTGCGTTGACTACCATGCTAAGAAACGCCGGCGTGCACTTTTTTAAGCTGTAAAACCTATCATCAGGACTTCCACAAGTTACCCTGGCAAGTAACTGCAACGTAGCCAGGGCGGTTTTGCGAAAGCCCCCAAAACAACAACGAAAACAACGAGAAGCACACTACCATGACAGGCACGCTCTACCTTATCCCCAACACCCTGGGCATCAATGAAAATCAACAGGGCAATTTACTGGCAAGCATCATCCCCGATAGCGTGCAGGCATTCAGCGCACAATTGCAGTACTTTGTTGCTGAAAACGCCAAAACCACCCGCGCCTATCTGAAGTTCCTCAGTCAGCAACATCCACTGCAACACAGCATCCAGGAAATGCATATTTCAGAATTGAATATCAACACCCCTGAACAGGCGCTGGAAGGTTTGTTGCAGCCGCTATTGCAAGGACATGACGTGGGCCTGATCTCAGAGGCTGGCGTGCCTGCGGTGGCCGACCCTGGCGCCAACCTGGTCAGACTGGCCCATAAGCGCCAGATCAAAGTACGCCCGCTGGTTGGCCCCTCATCGCTGCTACTGGCCCTGATGGGCAGTGGACTGAACGGCCAAAGCTTTGCCTTTCACGGTTACCTGCCTACCGATGCAGCCCTCAGGGCAAAACGCATCAAGGAACTGGAAGACCGCTCAAGAAAAGAAAAACAGACGCAATTGCTGATAGAAACCCCATATCGCAATATGGCCATGCTGGAAGCGCTGAGCAGCCAGTGCCAGCCAACCACCCTGATTTGCGTTGCCACCGACCTGAGCCTGGATACAGAGTCACTACAGACCAGAACCGCTGCCGAATGGAAAACCCGCCTGAGCAAACAGCAGGCACCTGATTTTCATAAAAAACCGACCGTTTTCCTGTTTTTATCACAATAAAAAAGAACGACCGGTTCATTTTTTATATTTGCGCTAAGATATCTTCTTTCTGGAGGAAATGAACATGCTGAATTTTGATTTCTACAACCCGACACAGATCTTATTTGGCAAAGGCCGCATTGCCGATCTGAACAAAGTCATCCCTGCCGAAGCCCATGTAATGATGCTCTACGGCGGTGGCAGCATCAAACAAAATGGCGTGTACGATCAAGTCATGACCGCACTGGGAGACCGCAAGGTCACCGAATTTACCGGCATCGAACCCAATCCCAGCTATGAAACCCTGATGAAGGCAGTCGAAATCATCAAGCAAAGCAAGATAGACTTTTTGCTGGCGGTAGGCGGAGGTTCTGTTATTGATGGCACCAAATTCATTGCAGCGGCAGCCTTGTTCGAAGGCGGCGAGCCTTGGGCCATCATGGAAAAACGCGGCAGCAATGTCACCAAAGCGATGCCGTTTGGCAGTGTATTGACCCTGCCGGCCACCGGCTCGGAAATGAATAATGGCGGCGTCGTCACCCGCAAATCCATCAAGGCAAAAATGGCCTTCTCCAGCCGTCACTGCTTCCCGCAGTTTTCCGTGCTGGACCCAACCACTACCTACACCCTGCCCGTACGCCAGATCGGCAATGGTGCGGTCGATGCCTTTGTTCATATCATGGAACAGTATCTGACCTATCCGGTCAATTCACCGGTACAGGACAGATTCGCCGAAGGCCTGTTGCTGACCCTGATCGAAGAAGGCCCGAAAGCCCTGGCCAATCCGGAAGATTATGATGTACGCGCCAATCTCATGTGGTGTGCCACCATGGCCCTGAATGGCCTGATCTCCACTGGCGTGCCGCAAGACTGGGCGACCCATATGATAGGCCATGAACTGACAGCCCTGCACAATATTGACCACGCCCAAACCCTGGCCATCGTCCTGCCCAGCATGCTACGCGTACGCAAGGAAGGCAAACGGGCAAAGTTACTGCAATTTGCAGAACGCGTCTGGGGTCTGCATGATGGCGATGAAGACAGCCGCATAGAAACAGCCATCAGCCGCATGCAAGATTACTTCGAACAGATGGGTGTCAAAACCCGTCTCAGCGACTACCAGCTTGGCAGCAATGATATTGCGCCCATCCTGTCAGCACTGGAAACCCACCGCATGGTCAGCCTGGGTGAAAAACGCGACGTGACACTGGATGTCAGCCGTCAGGTATTGGAGCTCAGTTTGTAATTGGTTTGAGAAGTGTGCAGCCATTCAACGCTGAATGGCTGCAAGTTTATTTCTTTGCCGGCTTCGCAATATGGCAATTCGCATCCAAAAAGCGCATGGCCCCGGTGTAATTAGTATCCCAGTCATCCAGCAAATAATTGCCCGCTTCTTCTACAAAATTATTCCAGTCTTCCAGCAAACCTTCCTGCTTTTCATGGGGGGCGGCAGTTTTAATCCAGTCCGTCGCCAGTTCCGCTTGAAATCCCTCGTCGCGGAATTTTTTCACCAGGCTTTTTGCCGTTTTCTCAGGCAATGTCGTTTTGGGTGTAATGCCACCCACGATGCAGATAAACAGAGTGAGCAGCGAATCGATATCGGTCTTGCCCTTGGTCAGCCTGGTCCACTCTTTGGATACCAGGGCATCGTATTCTGACGTATCTTCCACTTCATGATCACGCAGGTAGTAACGATCCTTGAGTTCAAACACCAGTTTGTCCAGTGAGGCCGTTTTATCTTGCAGGCGCGGCAGGTCATGGGATTTGATCTCGCCCTGCACACGCTCGACAATAGCGTGAAATTTTTCAGGAATATCAGCCAGATCAACGGCTGACCAGGCTTTTTTCAGCCTGGCTGCCGTCGTTGTGCGTATAGAGTCAACCAGGCTGGCAAATTCCACCTGATTCTGCAACATCGCATCGGGCTTGCCAAACATCTGCAACAGCAAGGCTGTGCGGACTACCGATACCGCCTCCACATCTTCTTCTTTCAGGTAACTGGCAGACAGGCCCAGTATTTCACCGAACCAGTAACCGGCCTCGATTTCCAGCGCATTCATCTGGCGGTGTTCGAGTGTATTTCTGTATTCCAGCGGTTTTTCTTTCAGCGACCAGGCTTCCAGAAAATCCTCTACCTTGCCCTTGGCTTCATGTCCCAGCAAAGCGTATTCAGGAAGGGCGAACAAGGTTTTCAGCAAACCGGAACCACCGCGCGACAGCGTCAAAAAAGTGTTATCACGTATCATTTTCGCTGCCAGCTCCAAATCACCCTTGCTGGCTTCTATCAAATACAGGCTGGCCAGATTGACGATGCGCTTGCGTGCCGCTTCAATTTCGGGGCGCAGGTATTTGCTGCCAAAAGCTTCGGCAATCTGCACCATGCCCTTGGGTGCCTCGGTCTCTATTGCCGCAATTTTCGTGGAACTGATAATTGCCTTTTGCACGCCATAGCGCAACGCCGACTCAAAGAAGGGGCGATTGTCCAGCAACGCAATTTCGAAAGTGTTTTCAGACATGGGTATGCAGATGATTCCAGGATGAAGGCAAGACTATCGCCGGGTACAGCAAGGCATACCCGGCATCTGAACAAAATACAGAATCAGTGATTACAGGGCAGACTCTTCGTCATCATCCTTGTCATCGCCGTCATCATTATTTTTTGGACGTTCTTCCTGCTCTTCTTCCACACCCTCGCCACCTTCGAGTTCATCCTGGGCCAGGCTGGCCTGATAGGCTTTATAACGGGCACGCAATTTCATCAGCACTTCCCGGAAAATCTCCGGTAATTCATAGCGCAGAATATAGGTGACCTGCATCCAGTCATGGTCTTCCAGGTTTGCCATATCCAAAGGCGAAGCCAGGCTTTCGGTATCGCGGGTCAGGTTCAGCAAATCATCATCCAGCGCGCGGGTCTTGGATTCGTCGCCATATTCATACAGATCAAACGTGGCATAACGGTAAAAATGTTCGACCATCTGCGTACGGTCCAGCAGATAATCAACCAGGGCATCATAACCCCCATCGACTTCGGCGATTTCATATAAAAATTCCGCCGGATCAGCCCCTTCACGGAAAATCACGGAATTGACCATGCCGCGCAATTGCTCATGCGTCTGGTCGCCATAGCGGCGCTCCAGCACGACCGCCTGGGCAAACTGTTCAGGCGTCACCAGCAAATTCACCAGTGATTCCTTGGACGCATCATATTCGCGGATGATGGCCAGCAAATCCTTGGCCGGAAATTCATCCAGTGCGGCCACCAGGGCTTTATCGCCTTCGGTTTCCGCCAGGTTTGCCAATGCATGCTCAGCGCCAGCGATATCGCCAGCCTTGACCAGGCTCTGTGCTTCGATTAATGCGGGATAGTTCATCAATACTCCTTATTCTTTACGGTCAAAGCCCTGTTCCGCCAGCCAGTCGGCACCAGCTTCACCCAGGTCGTAGTCATCACCATCGTCGCCATCATCCCTGCCATGACGGCCATACTGGCCATCCAGGTCACCGCTTTCCTTCAATTCGTCACTGGCCTCGTTGGCTTCCCTGTCTTCGTCATCCTCATCCTGCGCGTCACTGGCACCAAGTTTGCGCGTCTGCTGGCTGCGGTTCAGGTATTCCAGCCCTGCCGCAATCACCAGAAACGCCTCCCCTGCCGGGTCTTTCAAGACGATGCGGCTCAAAGGCTCTGCCCAGGGTTCCAGCTTGACTGCCGCCGACAGGCTCTTCCACGAAGGTAATTTGTTTTCTTCCTTGGTCGACAAGGCTTCCAGTGCCAGCGGATTCATGAAAATGAAGCCCTCGTGAAACGCCACTGCCAGCATTTCCGGATTGCTGGCCATCATCGGCAATAACATCGGCAATTGTTCTGCCTTTTCGCGCAACCTGGCCTTGAGTACATTTTTACCCTCGGAATCGGATTTCAGGTCTTCCAACTCGGCCTTGTATACCGACATCAGGTCTTCAAAAAAACGCGACAATTTCACTGCAATACTCCTGATAAATAATTTTTCCAGATTTCGCCTGCCGTTTCCAGTGGCGAGTCCAGCAAGTTACGTCGCCTGTTTTCATCATAGGCAGCACGGGCTGCCTCATCCGACAGGACATCGTAAGCTTCTTTTACGGCATGGAATTTTTCTGGTGCCAGTTCCGAATCGTTTCGATCCGGATGGAACTCTGAGGCCTTTTGACGAAAGGCTTTTTTAACGTCGGCCAGACTCGCATTACTGGCGATGCCGAGAACAAAATAATAGTCTTTCATACACACTCTTGGCTTGCATTTGGACTGACATTACTACAGCAGACCTGCCGTCATGAAAGAGGTACGAGGAGAGAAACTTTCTCTCCTCACCGGGTCTGCACCCGAAGCCCCATCAAGAAAGATCAGTGATGGTGGCCGTGTTCGCCGTGCACATGGCCGTGCACGACTTCTTCATCGCTGGCTTCACGCACTTCGATGACTTCCGCTTCAAAACGGATGGTCATGCCAGCCAGAGGGTGATTGCCATCGACCGTGACGATACCAGCATCGATGGCTGTCACGCGAAACTGCATGGTTTCTTCAGTTTCTGGGTCACGTGTTTCAAACGTCATGCCAACTTCGATATCTGGCGGGAAGGCGCTGATATCTTCTTCACGTACAAAACCTGGGTCAAATTCGCCAAAGCCTTCTTCTGGTGCCAAAGTCACGGACACCTTGTCGCCAGCGGCCTTACCTTCAAGCGCTGCCTCAACCGCTGGCAGGATGTTGTCATATCCGCCATGCAGGTAAACAATAGGTTGCTGATTCTGGTCGATGAGCGCGCCTTCGGCGTTGTACATGGCGTAATTCAGGCTGACGACGGTATTTTGTGAAATTTGCATGGCTGTAATAGGTTTGATTACGAGGTGTAATTGTGCATTCTATGCGACAAAAATGAAAAAGACTGGGGGCAAGGGCAAAAACAGGCATACAAACAGCCCGCCCCATCCTTTCAGGCTAACCCTCTATTCTAACAGAGCCAGCCTCAAGCATCATGTTTGCCTTCCCTGCCTTCTTTATACTCCTGTCGCGCCTGGTTGAAACGTTCTTTGGTCTGTGCTTTGTCGCGGTCACGGAAAGCATAGTCTGCTTCCAGCCACATGGCATTAATGATACCAAACGCCAGCACCAAGCCTATTTTCGATTACCAATGTTCAACATGCCAAATGAAAAACCGCCATGATGGCGGTTTTAGGCAGAAGCAGTTGAAATGAAGCTTGTCATAAAGTACATTTATACGCCGATTTTTTCCAGCATGGTTCCCAGCTCACGCAAAGCCGGTTCCAGTTTGGGATGCTGGGCGGCAAATTTTGCCGACAAGGCTTGTGAACGTTCGCTGAGTGCTGCGAACACAGGATCGTCATGCTGTTTCGACGTCGTCAGCACCTGATGGATATCAGTGCTCAGGGTTTCCAGCAAAGACTTTAACTCTTCATCAACGGGACCAGCACCAGCCAGTTCCTGATGTAACTGGGTCAATAAATTTTTCAGGTGTTCGCTTTTCATACGGCATCTCCTCCATTGTTTTTCATATTACATTCAGTTTAGGCGTTTGCTTTGGGAAAAACCAGCACTACTGCTTCAGCAGCAATCCCTTCTTCCCGCCCCAGATAACCGAGACGCTCATTGGTCTTGGCTTTGATATTGACCTGGTCCACAGTGACCTGCAAATCATCGGCAATATTCGCCACCATGGCTGCAATATGCGGTGCCATCTTCGGCGCCTGGGCAATGATGGTGGCATCCAGATTACCCACCTGATAGCCAGCCGCATGAATCCGGCTAACGGCTTCCCGCAACAATACGCGTGAATCCGCACCGGCAAAGCGCGTATCCGTATCGGGAAAATGTCTGCCTATGTCGCCCAGTGCAGTTGCACCAAACAGTGCATCGGTAATCGCATGCAGCAACACATCGGCATCAGAATGTCCCAGCAAGCCGGTATGGTGCGCAATTTCCACGCCACCGATGATCAGTTTGCGCCCTGGTACCAAGGCATGGCAGTCATAACCTTGCCCTATTCTGAAGGGCTGCATCTTATTTTGCATCAATCTTTCTTTCTTCAAATGGAATATCCATCAATCTGGCAATCAGGGCCAGATCACCCGGCAGCGTCAGTTTCGCGTTGCAAGGATGCCCCTCTACCAGTTCTGGAACATGACCTGCAGCCTCGATGGCGCTGGCCTCATCTGTCACCTGCTCAGCCTGGTCCAGGGCATCACACAGCAGTTGATAGCGAAACATTTGCGGCGTCTGCGCCAGCCACATGCCATCGCGTGGCACGGTCTTTACCCTGCCATCAACAAGCTGCTTGATTGTATCCACCACCGGCAAGGCCAGCAAACCACCGACAGTGTGCCCGTCCAGGCGGGCCAGCAAATGTTGCAGCAAGTGCTGATTCAAGCCCGGCCTGGCAGCATCATGCACCAATACCCAGTCATCAGCCCTTAACTGACCGTTCGACTGACCGGTTAGCTGAGCTTTCAATTGCGCTGCCATCTGGCGCAGGCCATTGCGTACCGTATCCCTGCGGGTCTCACCACCACAACGCAATACCGTCAACTTTTCTGCCGCTTGCAAATGCGTGTCGATATAACTATCGCCAGCGCTGACCACGACAAAGGTATGCTGAACCGGCGCAAAACTTAAAAAGGCATCGACCGTATGTTGCAAAATTGTCTTGGTGCCCAGTTGCAGATACTGCTTGGGGGTAGCTGCACCCATGCGAGATCCTACTCCTGCGGCCGGAATCAGTGCAAAATAGCGTGGTTCGTCCTGTAATGTGATTTCCGCGACCATACCATCCAGATTGGCGCTCTCTGATATCAAAGAGCCCCTTCGTTTATAATGAGGCGCTCATTTTAACCGCGTATCCTGTTCCGTAATACGTTTTACGGCATCCTTTCGTCTAGCCGCAATGTCATTTGATTTCAGCAAATCTTTAGCAAAACCCGGCCACAGGCTGGCACTTCCTTATCTGCACGGCTCTTCCGATGCGTATGCATTGGCACAGGCTGCTACTGCGCTCAAGCTGGAAAAGCGCATGCTGACCATTTTTGTTGCCAACCCGGGAGATGCCCAGCGCCTGCTGGATGAAATCCCCTGGTTTAATGCAGAATTGCGCTGCCATTTGCTGCCGGACTGGGAAACCCTGCCATACGACGCCTTTTCACCGCATCAGGATCTGGTATCAGAGCGCCTGGCCAGCCTGCATGAAATCCAGAACGGCAATTGCGATGTCTTGCTGGCACCGGCTACTACAGCCTTGCTGCGCATGGCACCACCGTCTTTCCTGGCAGCCTACACCTTCTTTTTCAAAAAAGGTGACCGCCTTGATGAGGCAAAGCTAAAAAACCAACTGACATTGGCCGGTTACAGCCATGTCAACCAGGTCATGTCGCCGGGTGAATATTCGGTGCGTGGCGGTTTGATCGACCTGTTCCCCATGGGTTCAGCGCTGCCTTACCGCCTGGACCTGTTTGGCGACACCATAGAAACCATACGCACGTTTGATGCCGACACCCAGCGTTCGCTCTACCCTGTGCCGGAAGTGCGCCTGCTGCCTGGGCGTGAATTCCCAATGGATGAACCGGCGCGGGCAGCCTTCCGTAGCCGCTGGCGTGAAACTTTTGAAGGCGACCCTTCGCGTTCGTCCATCTATAAAGACATCGGCAATGGCATTCCGTCTGCGGGCATAGAATATTATCTGCCACTGTTTTTTGAACAGACTGCCACCCTGTTTGACTACCTGCCTGCAACACCACATTTTGCGCTGATAGGCGATATCGACGACGCCATCAAGCGCTTCTGGAACGATACACGATCACGCTACCAGTTTTTAAAGTCTGACCGTGAACGCCCGGTACTGGCACCAGAAACCGTATTTTTGCGTGATGAAGACTTCTTTGCTGCGCTGAAACCGCTGGCACGCTGGACTATTGCCGATACAGACAAAACAGCCGCCGCCTCAGAAGTGTCCAGCTTTTTGCCAGATATAGCCGTCAATCGTCGTGCCGATGATCCGCTGACGAACTTGCGCTCCTTCCTGCTGCAAACAGATAAACGCGTGATGATCTGCGCCGAAACCCTGGGCCGTCGCGAAACCCTGCAACAGTATTTCACTGAATACGATATCCGCCTGAGCCTGTGTGAAGGCTATACCGACTTTGCCACAGCAGACGGCAAGCTGATGCTGGGCGTCGCCCCGTTGCATGCCGGTTTTGTACTGGCAGATGGTCTGGCCTTCATTACCGAAGCCGAGCTGTATGCCGGCAGTGGCAAGCGCATAGGCCGCAAAAAGCAGGAGGCTGTCACCCAGGTTGAGCACATGGTGCGCGATCTGTCAGAATTGAAAATCGGTGACCCCGTGGTCCATAGCAACCATGGCATAGGCCGCTACATGGGTCTGATCAGCATGGATCTGGGCGAAGGTGAGACCGAATTCCTGCATCTGGAATATGCAAAAGACACCAAGCTGTATGTGCCGGTATCGCAACTGCACGTGATTTCACGCTATTCCGGCGCGTCACCTGATGATGCTCCCTTGCACAGCCTGGGCTCAGGTCAGTGGGAAAAAGCCAAGAAAAAAGCCGCGCAGCAAATCCGCGATACCGCCGCCGAACTGCTGAACCTGTATGCCCGCCGCGCGGCACGTCAAGGCCATGCCTTTGAATATTCTGCGCGTGACTATGAAGCCTTTGCCGACAGCTTTGGCTTTGATGAAACACCAGACCAGGCAGCCGCCATCACTGCCGTGATTGGCGACATGACGTCCGGCAAGCCCATGGACAGGCTGATCTGTGGCGATGTAGGCTTTGGCAAGACAGAAGTGGCCTTGCGTGCTGCCTTTGTCGCCGTCATGGGTGGCAAGCAAGTCGCCATTCTGGCACCCACCACACTGCTGGCAGAACAGCATGCCCAAACCTTTGCCGACCGCTTTGCCAACTGGCCAGTGAAAATTGCGGAATTATCGCGCTTCCGTTCCAGCAAGGAAATCAGTCTGGCCATGAAGGGCATGGGCGACGGCACCATCGATATCGTCATCGGTACGCACAAATTGCTGTCTGGCGATGTCAAATTTTCCCGCCTTGGTCTGGTGATCATCGACGAAGAACATCGCTTTGGTGTGCGTCAGAAAGAAGCCCTCAAAGCGCTACGTGCAGAAGTCGATGTATTGACACTGACAGCGACACCCATACCACGCACCCTGGGTATGGCGCTGGAAGGTTTGCGTGACTTTTCCATCATCGCCACTGCGCCGCAAAAACGGCTGGCGATCAAGACCTTTGTACGCGGGGAAGATGATTCCGTCATCCGCGAAGCCTGCCTGCGCGAACTGAAACGTGGCGGCCAGGTGTACTTCCTGCACAATGAAGTTGAAACCATAGAAAACCGCAAGGCCATGCTGGAAGCCCTGCTGCCAGAGGCACGCGTGGTCGTGGCACATGGCCAGATGCATGAGCGTGACCTGGAAAAAGTCATGCGTGACTTTGTGGCCCAACGCCATAATATTTTGCTGTGCACCACCATTATTGAAACCGGCATTGACGTACCCACAGCCAATACCATCATCATGCACAGGGCTGACAAATTCGGCCTGGCACAATTACACCAGTTGCGCGGTCGCGTCGGTCGTTCCCACCATCAGGCCTATGCCTATTTGCTAGTACATGACGTGCAAAGCCTGACCAAGCAAGCGAATCGCCGCCTTGAAGCCATTCAGCAGATGGAAGAACTGGGTAGCGGCTTTTACCTGGCCATGCATGATCTGGAAATTCGCGGTGCCGGTGAAGTACTGGGTGACAACCAGTCTGGCGAGATGCATGAAATTGGTTTCCAGATGTATTCCGACATGCTCAATGAAGCCGTACGCTCGCTGAAAAATGGCAAGGAACCTGATCTGGCCGCACCATTGTCGACGACGACCGAAATCAACCTGCACATCCCCGCCCTGCTGCCGAATGAATTTTGTGGCGACGTGCATGAACGCCTGTCCATCTACAAGCGCCTGGCCAATTGCAGCAGCGCCAGCGGCATTGATGACATGCAGGAAGAAATGATAGACCGCTTTGGCAAACTGCCAGAAGCCGTGAAATCGCTGCTGGAAACACACAGATTGCGCGTTGCCGCCAAACCGCTGGGCATCATCAAAATCGATGCCCACAGCGAAGCTGCGACCCTGCAGTTTGAACCCAAGCCACCGATAGATGGTATGCGCATCATAGAATTGGTGCAAAAAAACAAGCACATCAAACTCAATGGCCAGGACAAGCTGCGCATTACAGCCGCCATGCCCGACCTGGCCAGCCGTGTAGCCCAGATCAAGGCCACCATCAAGGCACTGCACTAAATAATTGAATAAAATCAGCGAATAAAATAAGTGAATAAAAAGAGACGACTATGCATTTGACCATACAAGGCCTGAACAGCACACTCAGCAATAACACCGCACTCATTCAGGACATCGCCAGCCAGACCAAGGGAAAACTGATACAACTGAATGATCAGGCAGTGCGCCTGGATAATGCAGAATGCGATGAGCAGACACTGACTGCAATACGCGAACGCTGCTTTGCAGCCCAATTAGATGTCACCGCTCTGGACAGGCAACTTGCCCTGGCCGATTTCAAGCTGGTGGCGATGGACATGGATTCAACCCTGATCACCATAGAATGCATCGATGAAATCGCCGACATGCAGGGTCTGAAACCGCAGGTGGCAGAAATCACTGAAGCTGCCATGCGTGGCGAACTGGAATTTCAGGAAAGCCTGACCCGTCGCGTCGCCCTGCTCAAAGGCCTCGATGCCGGCGCCTTGCAACGCGTGTATGACGAACGCCTGCAATTGTCACTGGGCGCAGACCAGATGCTGAAGACCATACAGCAAGCCGGCCTCAGGACCTTACTGGTATCCGGTGGCTTTACTTTCTTCACCGACCGCATGAAATCACGCCTGAATCTGGACTACACCCACTCCAATGTACTCGAAATCCAGGACGGCAAACTGACTGGCAAAGTCATAGGCACTATCGTCGATGCTGATGAAAAACAGAGAACCGTGGAACGAGTCTGTGCCGACATAGGCATTACCACAAGTCAAGCCATCGTCATGGGTGACGGTGCGAATGATTTGAAAATGATGAAAATTTCTGGTTTGTCAGTCGCCTTCAGGGCCAAGCCTGTGGTGCGTGCACAGGCCGATGTGGCCCTGAATTTTGTCGGGCTGGACGGGGTATTGAACTTGCTTTGAACAAAGTTGTTTGTTTTGTGGCTTGCATTGCCAGGTATCAAACTGACGTAGGCCACTGATCTATTTTTGCTTATTTGCTCTTATTTAATCCCAGCACTTTCAAGTGATTGGCAGGATGCACGGGATCGCGGTTTCTTTCGCTTACTCTGGCGACAGAATCCGGCTTTCCCAAGTATTGCTGATAAGTTCTTTTCGCATGTATGTAATCATTGTACGTTAGAGCTATCCCGCCATTCCATGTCAGGCCCAATGGAATACCTTCAAACTTTTCAAGAAAATCCGCCAGCCCTTCTTTTATGATCAGTTCGGGATATTCATTCTTTTTTATTTTAGCTTCTACGAGCAAATGTAAATTGTTTTTGAAGGCCTCCCATGTTTCCATGCTGACCCCAGCCTGTGCACTGACTTGCCCCCTTAATTTATCAAGATCAGCGTCAGTCCGGGACTTGGGTATTGATGTATACGATGTCACATCGGGTTTACTGACATCAATAATCACATAACCAGGGGCTGCCTTCGCTGGCATAGATGTGATCAGAAAAATAGTGAAAACGACGATGATATTTCTGAGCATGTGCATTTCCTTGCAGGGTAGATTTGTAAAGGAAATACAAGTCTGCAATATTGAAGCAGGCACAACAACAAGCCGCTAAAAAGTCGCGCTTTTTTATACAGTGCGTATTATCAAAAAACCGTTATGGGCGAGTCTTTGAGTGTCGCAATTGAAGCACTGAAACTACTTTGATACATGCATATGCAAATAATACTGCCATCAACCTATTGTGACTAAAAGGCTGCAGCGACTTTGCGCGGCTTCTGTTAAAGCACATACTAGTAAATTAACTGCAATAACAGCATCTTCATCGCCGTTCAAGATTCCTTCAAAAGAATCAAGCTCGGTTTTCAACTCGATAATTTCGTGAGGGTAAAGCCAGGACAAGCAAAATATTCCGTCCGGTGACTTGAAAGAATAGTCTGGGCATGCAGCTACAGTGCGCCCTTCAAACAAAAGCATTTGATAGTAATCAGATGCAGGATTAGAACAATTAGGCAACACCTCTGAAAGCTCATCTGGATAATTGTAATGTTTTATAGGCGAGCTGATATATTCATTTTGCTCGTTATGAAGTAGGTCCCAATACTCGAAAACAATCTCATCGATGAGCTCTGCTTCTTCGATATTCGAAGTAATGAGCGCAGCGGCGCCTCTTTCGACGATGTCCAATACTTTTTCTTTAAACATTTTAGGGAAATCGTCTGGCCACTCTTCCATAATTGGAAAAATTTCTTCTGAAAAATTTCTTAATGTCTGCGAGAAAGCATTCCCTAAACCCATCGGCTCCTACCAACTGGTATTGAACACGTATTCCCATTACTCGTTTTCACTTATGTAAAATTCATCTCCAGATAATATAACGGTATCAATGGGATGGGCAAATACGACTCAAATAATAGTACGAACGTTCTATTATTTGAGTTAGAATAGTTTCAGCTCATCCAGCACATCCACCTGTGCCAGGAGTAATATCATACAAAAACTGAAACAATTGGGAGACACCGATGTTTGAAGAATTCATGGGCACCATGCCGGTGGCCGAGCGTCAAAAATTTGATGTGGAGGCATTGGCAGACTATATGCGTCAGCATGTTGAGGGTTTCGATGCTTCACTGGCAGACAAGCTGGTGGTTGAACAATTCAAGGGAGGGCAATCCAACCCTACCTTCAAACTCAGTGCCGGCGACCAGCGCTATGTCATGCGTGCCAAGCCTGGCCCGGTAGCAAAGCTGCTGCCGTCTGCCCATGCTATCGAACGTGAATTCAAGGTCATGAATGCCTTGAACAAGGCAGGTTTTCCGGCTGCACGGCAATATGCGCTGTGCACCGATGAGGATGTCGTCGGTCGCGCGTTTTACATCATGGAATTTGTCGATGGCCGTGTGCTGTGGGATCAATCCCTGCCCGGCATGACGCCTGCGCAGCGGACAGATATCTATGATGAAATGAATCGCGTCATTGCCCAATTGCATACCATAGACTATGCAGCCATAGGCTTGGCCGACTATGGCAAGCCGGGCAATTATTTCGCCCGTCAGATAGACCGCTGGACCAAACAATATCGTGCTTCCGAAACTGAAAAAATCGAAGCCATGGACAAGCTCATAGAATGGCTGCCGCATAATATCCCGCCTGGTGACGACACCAGCATCGTGCATGGTGATTACCGCCTCGACAATATGATGTTCCATCCTACTGAGCCACGTATCATGGCCTTACTGGATTGGGAACTGTCAACCCTCGGCCATCCGCTGGCTGATTTTTCTTATCACTGCATGAGCTGGCATGTAACGCCCGGTCAGTTCCGTGGCATTGCCGGACTTGATCACAAGACCTTGGGCATCCCCAACGAGCAGGAATACATTGCCAAATATTGCGAGCGTACCGGCAAAACCATACGCCCGGAAGATTTCAATTTCTATCTGGCCTACAACCTGTTCCGCATGGCCGGTATTTTACAGGGCATCATGAAGCGTTATGTTGATGGTACGGCATCCAGCGCGCAGGCGAAAAAATCTGGCGAAGCGGCACGGCCTATGGCCGAACTGGGCTGGAGTTACGTCAAAAAGCAAGCTTAAATCCAGGCGGCACATTCTTTCAGATCCACAGTAACAAAAACGAACATAATATTGGAGACAACATGGAATTCGACTACTCAGATCGCTGTAAAGACTTGCAAGGCCGGCTTTTGCGTTTCATGGATGAGCATATCTATCCGAATGAAAAAGCCTACAAGGAAGAAATCGATCGCAATGGCCTTGAAAAAGGCAATCGCTGGATCGCCACCCAGATCATTGAAGATTTAAAACCGAAAGCCCGTGCGCAAGGTTTGTGGAATTTGTTCCTGCCAAAATCGGTGCGTGCGCCAGAAGGCTTGTCGAATCTGGATTACGCACCACTTTGCGAAATCATGGGCCGTGTGGGCTGGGCACCGGAAGTATTCAACTGCTCCGCCCCCGATACCGGCAATATGGAAACCATAGAGCGCTATGGCAGCGAAGAACATAAAAAACAATGGCTGGAGCCACTCTTGCGTGGTGAAATCCGCTCTGCCTTTGCGATGACAGAGCCTGGCGTTGCCTCATCGGACGCGACCAACATCGAAACCCGCATCGACCGCGACGGCGATGACTATGTCATCAATGGCCATAAATGGTGGATATCTGGCGCAGGTGACCCGCGTTGTGCCGTGTACATCCTGATGGGAAAAACTGATTTCAATGCCGCCCGCCACTCACAACAATCGATGATACTGGTGGATGCCAAAACCCCGGGTATCACTGTGGTGCGCCCTCTTCCGGTCTTTGGTTATGATGACGCACCACATGGCCATTGCGAAATCCTGTTTGAAAACGTGCGTGTACCGGCATCAAATATACTTTTGGGTGAAGGCCGAGGTTTTGAAATTGCCCAGGGTCGTCTTGGCCCTGGCCGCATCCATCACTGCATGCGCGCCATAGGCGTGGCAGAACGCGCGCTGGAATTGATGTGCAAACGCCTGAACAGCCGTACTGCCTTTGGCAAGAAAATTTCGGAACAAAGCATCTGGCGTGAACGCATTGCCGAATCACGCATACAAATCGACACGGCACGTCTGCTGACCCTGAAAGCGGCGTACATGATGGATACCGTCGGCAACAAACATGCACAGGCAGAAATCGCCATGATCAAGGTACTGGCACCGAATGTCACCCAGCAAGTACTGGACTGGGCCATACAGGCCCATGGTGCAGGCGGTGTTTCTGGCGACTTCCCGCTGGCGGCGCAATGGGCCGGCAACCGCACTTTACGTCTTGCAGATGGCCCGGATGAAGTACACAGAAATGCAATCGCCAAACTGGAACTGGCCAAGCATATCAGTCTGGATGAAGATCTGGGCTTGCCGATTACCCGCTCTTAAGCAATCAAAATTTGCTAGAAGCGTGTGCGCAATTCAATCGTTTCACGAATTGCGCACACTACCCCAACCTGACATTACCGGGTACGGAAAATCACATTGACGGATTTTTTGTACATCAATGCTCCGGGCAAAGACAGATCAGTCATGGTGGGTTTGTCGCCAGCACTGGTGTTGGCTTTTATCAGCCTGGCCCCATCCAGTCCAAGTTCACTGTCTATCCGGCTTAATGCCTGCTCCGAAATCGCAGTTGGCCCCACCAGTTTGACTGAAAAACCCGTCGCCAGTTCCTTCGCCCTGTCCCGCGCATTTTCTGCCGCGCTGGCTGTCAGTTGACGCTCGATTTGCGCATAATCCGTACGTCCGAACCGCACTGAAAAATTACCCAGATAAGGCCTGGACAACAGGTATTGCGTCATTACATTCCATTGCTCCAGATTTTTGACATAGATATGAAATGTCCTGATCAGGCGGTGATGTTGCAGGCGCGGTTCATTTGCCTGCATTTCATTCGCGCTGACCAGTTTTCTGGTGTCATGCGCTTCAATATCAGTTGCAGTAATGTGATGGCTCAACAAAAATTCGAGCACTTCATTGGATTGCGTATTTAACTGCGCCAGCGTTTCGTCTGCACCAGCTTCGAAAGCAGTCAGTTCAAAATCCATCTCGGCAACATCGGCTGGCAAAGTGATCGTAGCACTGCCGTTGACATGGATAAAGGGATAGGCAGGCAATGTGCCTGCTTTTGCACCGATGGAAATCAATGCGAAAAGAAAAAATCTGAAATGACGAAGCTTCATATTTATTGATTATTTTTTTGCAGTCTTGAATTAAAAACTGGTGGCAGATTCACCACCACCAGCAAAGCCTGATACTTATTTCAATTTCCAGACATACTGTACTTTCACCCACAGCGTGGTATTTTCACCTTTTACCTGACCTGGAATCGCCTTGACGGCACAGTTTTCAAGAGCACTAGTGACCGCATTGTCCAAATCCGGGAAGCCTGTTGAGCGATCCACTTTGGCTTTTAATATCTGTCCATCAGAAGCAACCAGTACAGATGTCTGGACAACTCCCGTTTCTTCACGACGGATTGATGCCCTAGGATATTCTGGCTTGCAGTCTTTGAAATTGATGACAGGTTTCTTGTCCCCATCTCTTTCATTTGCCAATTTTGCTGCATCCATGGCTTGCTGGCTGATTTCGGCTGATGTGACTATTGCAACCGGGGCAACTGCTGCAACCGGAACATTTGCCTGAGCATACACTGCCAGGCAACTGGTGGTAATTCCCAGAATGGCAAGCGCGGCCTTCCAGTTGACGGTGCTTACTTCAGGTTTGACAAGACGTTTGATACGAGACATAAGATTTCCTCCATGTGCAGCCTGGGCTAGTTGAGGGGTTGTGAATTGGAAGTTGGCCAATTCAGAAAGTGCAAGAGCAAGGCGCCGCGGTTCGCCTGTTACTCTTGCGGCAAGATCATCCGCAATTTCTTCTCTGTCATGACGGATCTGTCTGGATATCCACCATACTGCCGGGTGATAAAACAGCAGCATTTCTATCGTGGCCTGGACCAGGTTCAATAAATAATCGTGACGCTTGATATGGGCCATTTCATGTGCCACCAGCATTTCCAGCAGATCGACCGGCATGCCAGTCAGCATAGCGCCCGGCAGCAAGATCATGGGGCGAAAAATACCCACGGCCAAAGGTGTGCTCAAATCATCCACGACACGCAGCACTACCTTGCCCTGAATCTGAAATTGTCGGCTCAGTTGATCAATGCGCGCCTGCCACCACAGGTCTGGCTTGCTGCGCCGGGGGCTTGCATAGGTACCTATCCATAGCAGACCAACACCCATGCGCATGGCCAGCAAGGCAACGCATAGCAGCCATACCATTACGATGTCGCTCAGATGCATTTCCAGCCAGGCTGACACATTCATCCAACTTGATTGATTCAAACCAAGACGAATCGGTAAATCGCTCATTGCCCCTGCTTCTGTGCTGGAATAACTGATATCCAAGCGCAAGCAAAGCTCTCTGGCTGGAAGCACCATGCAGGTCAGCAATGCCATATAACTTGCGATATAGCGCGCTCTTGTCTGAGCAGGACCGATGCACTTCAGCAGCAAGGCCAGGAACAAGGCAATCAACAGGCCTTGCCACACAAAGTGCAACAAAGCCCAGCCCAGGGCGTTGATAAGGGATGGAAGAAATTGGCTCATTTCTTTTCCTCATTCAACAATTTCTGTATCTCGGCCCGCTCCTCCTTACTCACATGCCCGCGCAGAGCGGCCATGACCAGGTCTTTTGCCGAACCGGAGAATGCCTTGTGTATCAAATCCTTCAACAGATTGGTCTGCAAGGAATCCTGGGCTTGTGCTGCCGCATAGATGTGTGAACGTTGCTCTTCATCCCTGCTAAGCAAGCCCTTGGTATGCATAACCTGCATCAGACGCAAAACCGTTGCATAACTGAGTTCTGGCCTGTCCTTGATGGCAGCCTGATGCACTTCCTTGACCGTCGCCGGTCCGGTTTGCCAGATCAGGCGCAGTAAGTCGAGTTCTGCGGCAGTAGGTTTGCGCGAGGTATTTTTGGTCATGGCTTGCTGATGGCTAGTGTTGATGTGAATGTAGAATATATGGTCTAGATTAATTTGTCTAGATCATTTTGTCTACTTTTTCCAACAGCACTAAAGCCGATAATAAATATCTCCATAAAACCTGGAAATAATATGCACTGACAATATGACGGGCAAACAGCGACAGAAAAAACGACGTCTAATGCCGCCCATGCTGGTAACTGGCATACGCAGTCGCTGCAAGCACAATGGTGGCACCGGTCAATTCGCGTATGCCTGGCATTTCATGCAGAAAAAAGTAGGCCAGCAACATGCCGTAAACAGGTTCCAGCGAAGTCATCAGACTGGCAAAACTGGTAGACAAACGACGCAGACTGAACATGAACAGGCCATGTGACAAGGCGGTAAACACCACACCCAGCAACACCAGGCCACACCAGGTCTGCGGCGCAACACCAGACATGGCACCAGATCCCAGCACCCACGGCAAAAGCACCACGGCAGCCACGCCATTTTGTAAAAATGCCAGTTTGAATGGCGGTATATGCCCTCCCTGCCAGCGATTCGCCAGCGCCAGAAATGCAAAGCTAAGCCCGGACAAAACCCCCAGCGCCAGTGCAATGACAGCCCCACCATTCCAGGATGCATCACTGACCATCACCACCATGCCGATCACCACCAAAAACGCAGCCCAGGCGTCTGATGCGCGCCTGGTCTCTTTAAAAAACCAGGGTTCCAGCAAAGCGACAAATAGAGGGAAACTGGCAAAACCCATGAGGCCAAAAGCAACCGGTGCAAAATTCAGGGACGCAAAAAACGTCAGCCAGTGAATAGCCAGTAATACCCCGCAAAGAATGACTGTCTTGGGAATGCCTCGAAAATTCAGTTGCCCCTGCAAGGCTAGTACCGGCAACAAACTCAGCGCGGCAAACAAGGTGCGCCCAAACACCAGCAATAGTGCGCCCGTTGCCAGCAGCTTGCCCAATACCCCCGCAGCACCGAAAAGAAAAACCGCTACATGCAGAGCCAGGAAGGAAGAAAACGCGTTATTTTTCATAAGATGCTGCGGCTATTGATCAAAAGGGGCAAAATCAGACAATAGCATCATAGGGCTGCGGCAGGACATTTCTGTCGCCATCGCTGGAACGCAGCCGCAACAAGGATGCGTGCAGTTCTAAAGTGCACAAAATAGTATTTACCAGCAACTGAAGCACAAATGCCGGAATCTATGCATAATGGATGTATGCTGTTTTCATCAACCATGCAAAGAGGAAAGCAATGATAGACGTTTATTCCTGGCCGACCCCCAACGGACACAAAGTACACATCATGCTGGAAGAATGCGGCTTGCCCTACCGCGCTATCCCGGTAGATATCGGCGCTGGTGACCAGTTCAAGGCAGATTTCCTGGCGATTTCGCCCAATAACAAAATCCCGGCCATCGTTGACGCTGATGGCCCTGACGGCAAACCGATTTCCCTGTTTGAATCCGGTGCGATTTTATTGTATCTGGCAGGGAAAACCGGCCAGTTCCTGGGTAAAACTGACAGGGAAAAATATGAAGCCCTGCAATGGTTGATGTTCCAGATGGGCAGTGTCGGCCCCATGCTGGGCCAGGCACATCATTTCCGCATTTATGCGCCAACGCAGATCGAATACGCTGTCAATCGTTATACCAATGAAACCAGACGCATTTATGGTGTGATTGATAAACAGCTGGAAAAAACTGCCTACCTGGCTGGCGACGAGTACACGATTGCCGATATCGCTACCTTTCCCTGGACCCGCTCTTTCGCCAATCAGGGAATAGACTGGGCAGATTTCCCACATGCCAAACGCTGGTTCGATACCATCAGCAAACGCCCTGCCGTACAACGTGGCGTTCAGGTATTGGCCGATTTACGCAAACCGCTGGATAACGACAAGGCAAAAGAAGTACTGTTCGGAAAAACACAATACGCCAGGAAATAACTTCATTCACCTGAGGGGTAGTCAATTACCGTTACAATGGGCTTACTCCTCTCTACTCTATTTCAGTATGCGTCGTCCGATAAAAAGAAATCGTTTCAAACTGGCCGCTGAAAGTCAACGCGTTGTCAATCTTGCGCTGGCCGTAGCGCAATCAGCCAGCCGTGTCGAAGACCTGGACTGGCAAGCCAGGCTGGATGCGCTGGTGACCAAAAATCTCAGGCAACATCATCAGGACATGCTGGATGCGGCTACCGAACATCTGTTTCAGTCACACCCGAATGGCTATGAAGTCTTGACCGAGACGCTGGAATCCACCAGCACCTGTGGCACCTTCGAACATGATGGTCAACCCTATACCTGCCTGCTGATTGCCGCACCAGTGCTGGCCTGGACGCGCTTTGAAATCGCTTCTGGCAGCATCCCGCCAGAGGCATTAAGCCTGCTCAGTGCGCAATTGTCTGCCCACTTGCTGGCCGGGCATACCCAGTTGCGGTTGCTGCCCAGTTTATATTCGATTGATCAATTGCCGCGCAATCATGTGGAAACCTTTGCCCTGCTGGAACGGCAGAGTGTGGCAATGCTCAAACAGGCGACAGCACCGGTAGAAGCAGAGCGTGCAAAGACCATCCCCTTTCTGGCAGACATACGCTATGTGCTGGGTGTGCTGGCCGTACCTGTTGGCAAGCCTCTGTTCCAATGGCAAACCATCGATGCGCCGTTTGATTGTGTACAGGCCAAGAGTGACGCCCTGCTGCAATGGCAACAAGAGACTGAAATCACATTCAAGCGCCTGCTGCCTGGTTGCGGCATTGAAGTCTTGCTGCCGGAATCCTATTACACGGCCTGCCGTGAGGCGGATATCAAGATACGGCCCGCCACCATACGTTCAGCCATGTTCTACCTGACCCAAACCCTGGGCAAAGAGGCAGATCAGTTCAGCATCATCATTGCCTCTTTTGGTGAGCAGGAAAACCCCGGACAGATCGATGAGTATCGCGTCAGCTTCTGCCTGCGCGATGCACCGGAAGTCGTCTACGGTGTGGTCTGGCCCCTGTATCAGGCCGAAGACCAGATCATCGCCGTCAATCTGGATGAAAATGAACAACTGGCTGGAGAAATACCCGGCATACTGCAAGAATGCGGTGTCACCGACATTATTCAGTTGGAAGAAATCTTTGCGATGGAATTTTGTGATGACTGCGGCACACCCCTGTTTGCCGATCGCGAAAGCGATCTGGTCCACACAGAAATGCCGGACGACACACCGACCCCGGGTGCCACGCATTTTCACTGATGCGAATTTTCACTGATGCGATGCGCAGATTGATGGTGCAGCATGACAGACAAAGATACGCCAACATCTCAAAACAAACAGCCCGGCAATGGAATCAGCACTGATTTACATTTCCGGGCCGGTTTAATCACAGATGCACAAGCCATCAGCGATCTGATCATGCAGTTTGCCAAAGACTTCAGCATCAATCCTGATGGTAGCGGTGCTGATTTATTTCATCAATCAGTGTCCGCTACCGCCGAGCAGTCCTATCTTGCAGACAGCCGCTACCAGTTCATCCTTGCCACGCAGGGCGAAACGCTGGCCGGCTTCATCGCCATGCGTGACCTCAGTCATTTGTTTCACCTGTTTGTATATCCTGCATTTCAGGGACAAGGACTGGCGACAGTCTTGTGGCAACGCGCCCGTCAATACGCTGTTTCCCAAGGACATAAGGCGGGCTTTACCGTTAATTCTTCTCTGAATGCCATCCCGGTCTATGAACGTTTTGGCTTCCGGGCCACAGGTCAGGTCGTAGAAACGCACGGCATCGCCTTTTTGCCCATGCAGCTTCAATTGAACAAATGAGCAAAAAACTTGTCATAAAATTGCTATAAGGCTATCACGGGCGGCAAGCTACAATACGGCTACAATCAATACTGAAACTCAATACTGGAACGTATTTCATCAATAGAGATACGCTCTGAAAAAACTGACGCATACATGAAAAAATATCTGATCACTGTTTTCTGCATTTTCACTTTTGCTGCTACCGCCGTCATCGCCAAAGACAATGGCACAGACAAGTCAGTCACCATCCTCAAAGAGATACAATCATTTGTCGTCAACAAGGATGGCAGCCATACTGAAACCGTTGAATCCTTCATACAAATCAACGAAGAACGTGCAGTGGCATCAGAATCACAGCGCCAGTGGCATTTCAATCAAAGCCTGGAAACCCTGGAATTGCTGGAAGCCTATATAGAAAAACCTGACGGCCGAAAAGTCTACGTCAAACCAGAACAGATCAAGTTGCAGCAAGAGCCGGCTTACAGCGGTGCGCCCATGTTTCAGGACATGCAGGTCAAGGTAGCGATATATCCCGAAGTAGCGGTCGGCGATAAAATATATTCAAGACACAGCAAAACACGCAAAACGGCGATGTTCCCGGGGCAGTTCAGCGACTACACACCTGGTCGTTATGTGCCTGTTAAACAACTGACTATCAATTACGACATGCCTGCCGACATGCCATTGCTTAGCCAGGCAGATGGTTTTGTCGCTACGCCGCCTGTCACCCAAAACGGCCGCACGGTATATCGCTGGGATTATCTGCCTTCAGACAATCCACGCATAGAAACATCTTCAGTCAGTTATGCCGATTTTGGAAAGCAACTGGTGGTTTCAACCTTCACGGACTATGCAAGTCTGGGTAAGGCTTATTACCAGACAGCGGCCCAGACGACCAACGCAAATGCCAAGATCAAGGCGAAGACTGCTGAAATTACAAAAGACCTCAACAATCCGCGCGATAAGGCTTATGCCATTTACGACTGGGTAAGGAAGAATATTCGCTATGTTGCCGTGTACATAGGCAATGGTGGGCTGGTGCCGCACAACGCAGATGAAATTCTGGATAACCTGTATGGCGACTGCAAGGACCACACCAGCCTGATGGAAGCCATGCTGGCCGCTGCAGGCATAGACAGCACACCAGTGCTGATCAATTCTGGCGACTCTTTTAAACTGTCGCCGATTGCCAGCCTGGGTCAGCTCAATCATGCCATCACCTATATCCCTAGCCTGAACCTGTATCTTGATTCAACTGCCGCCAACATCAATCACGGCTTTTTGCCTGCTTCAGTGTGGGGTAAACCCACCATCCTGACCAGGACAGGTGAAATTGGCAAAACACCGTCAACAGAATTTTTCAAGACCAGCAGCAATTACAAAGTCAATATCTCGACCGAAGGTGCGGCACAGTTTGAATTTAAACGCGAGGATGCAGGTCAGTTGGCCGAACCCACGCGTTACGAGCAAAGTAACTGGCGCATCAACGATCAGGAACTTGCCGTGGAAAACATATTGAAAGGCTATGGCATGACCGGCAGCGGAACTGTCGAACTCGGAGAGCTAAAGGGAACCGGAGACAACTACGCATTCAAACTCAAAGGTAAAGTCGATAACTGGACTTACCTGCCAGGCACAGTCGGCATAGCCGCCAACAGTAGCCTGTATGCAGGCATGGCCAATAGCATTTATGGTTTAACGTCTGAAGTGGAGCGCACTCAGGATTTTGTTTGCCCGGAAAACAATATCGTCGAAGAAGCCGTGTATCAATTTCCAGCACAAGCAAAAATCCTGTATATCCCCAAGGATGTCGATGTGCATACTGCTTTTTTTGAGTATCAGGCAAAATACACCCACAATAACAAGCAGGTCATCATCAAACGCACCTATAAAAGCGGCAAGGAAGGCAGCCGTGTATGCACACCCAAGGACCATCAGGCCATGCAGGCCACCATCAAAAAAATGGTGCAAGACTTGCGTAGCCAGTTCATCGTACAGGTGCAGTAGAATTTTTTGGATCATTTCCAGCCAACCGGATCAATCCTGAACAGGTCAAAAAGCCAATGCTTCTGAGCATTGGCTTTTTTTTGCATTCTCTGGTTTGGCCTGATATTGTTTATGCAACGAGGTGGGTATAAAAATCAGCCCATCAATTATCGACAAAACACGACTATCACCATTTTCAAAATCCGTTGTACAATTAGTTTTGAACGGTCGTGCTTTTTTCTGATTTTTTGCTTTTTTCATTAATTGCTTGCTGCGGCCATCATAAAACAGGAGACAACATGGATTTGAACTATACGGCAGAAGACCTCGCCTTCCGGGATGAGGTGCGTGCCTACCTGGAAGCCAATCTTCCGCAAGACCTGCAGCAAAAAGTATTGAACCACAAACGCCTGTCCAGAGAAGACTTTGTGCGCTGGCACAAGATACTGGCAAAACAGGGCTGGGTAGCCACAGGCTGGCCTGCCGAATACGGCGGCACAGGCTGGACACCGACCCAACGTCATATCTTTGAAGAAGAATGCGCCCGTGCAGGTACACCTGCCATCCTGCCATTTGGCGTCAATATGGTGGCACCTGTCATCATGGCGTTTGGCAATCAGGCGCAAAAAGATTATTACCTGCCACGCATACTCAGTTGCGAAGACTGGTGGTGCCAGGGGTATTCAGAACCTGGTTCGGGCTCTGACCTTGCTTCCCTGAAAACCCGCGCTGAACGCGATGGTGACCATTACATCGTCAATGGCCAAAAAACCTGGACCACGCTGGCCCAGCATGCCGACATGATTTTCTGCCTGGTGCGCACCGACACCGGTGTACGCAAACAGGAAGGCATTTCCTTTCTGCTCATCGACATGAAAACGCCGGGCATTACCGTGCGCCCCATCATCATGCTGGATGAAGAACATGAAGTGAATGAAGTCTTTTTCGACAACGTCAAAGTCCCGGTACAAAACCTGATAGGTGAAGAAAACAAGGGCTGGACGTATGCCAAATACCTGCTGGGCCATGAACGTACGAACATTGCTGCCGTTGGCCGTGCCAAGCGCGAATTGCAATTCCTCAAGCGTATTGCTGCCAAACATCAAAAGAATGGCCAACCGCTGATCAATGATGCCGTGTATGCCAACAAGGTCGCCAGCCTGGAAGTGGAATTGATGGCACTCGAAATTACTGTCTTGCGCGTCATTTCGCAAGACAGCGGTCGCCCTGGCCCGGAAGCATCCCTGCTCAAGATCAAGGGAACAGAAATCCAGCAAAGACTGACAGAACTGATGGTAGAAGCAGTCGGCCCCTATGGTCTGCCGTTTGACCCGGCTTTCCTCGAAGGCGAAACCGAACATAGCGTAGTAGGCGACGACGATGCAGCACCACTGGCACCGTATTACTTCAATTTCCGCAAAACTTCCATTTATGGCGGTTCCAACGAAATTCAAAAAAATATCATCACCCAGATGATCCTGGGCCTGTGAGGAGAGCACAATGGATTTCAACTTAACGCAAGAACAAAAACAGTTTGCTGATGCCTTACGTCGCTGGGTAGAAAAAGATTATGGCTTTGAACAGCGCAAGCACGTCATCGAATCTGCCGAAGGCGTGTCCGCCAAAGCCTGGGCTGATCTGGCAGAACTCGGTGCGCTGGCCCTGCCCGTTCCAGAAGAACAGGGTGGTTTTGATGGCTCAGCCATTGACATGCTGGTCATCATGCAGGAACTGGGACGCGGTATCGTTATCGAGCCCTACTTTGCTACTGTCATGGGCGCAGAGTTCTTGAAAAAATCCGGCAAACATGCTGATGTGCTGGAACAGGTCGCCACTGGCGAAATCAAACTGGCGAATGCCCTGAGCGAAAGACAGTCACGCCATGACCTGTTTGACATTGCCACCACCGCCGTCAAAACTGCCGATGGCTACGTGCTCAACGGCAGCAAGACCGTAGTGCTGCACGGTGCCCAGGCAGACAAACTGATCGTGTCGGCCCGCAGCAGCAGTGCGCAACGTGATACCAATGGCATCAGCCTGTTTATCATTGATGCTAATGCAGCAGGCGTCAGCCGCCGTGACTATCGCACCATCGATGGTTACCGTGCCGCCGATATCGCCTTGAACAATGTACAAGTCGGCCAGGATGCCTTATTGAGCGCTGTCGATACCGGGTGGGAACTGCTGGATGCCGTGGCTGACTATGGCGTCACCCTGCTGTGCGCTGAATCCATAGGCATCATGGAAGCCATTACAGCAGCAACTCTGGAATATCTGAAAACCCGCCAGCAGTTTGGTGTGCCTATTGGCAAATTCCAGGTCTTGCAACATCGCATGGCAGAAATGTTCATGGAAATGGAGCAGGCCCGTTCCATGGCCACGCTGGCAGCTGTCAAAATCGCGTCAGACAATGTGGAAGAACGCCGTCGCACGGTGTCCGCCGCCAAGGCAAGGATAGGCCAGGCCGCCAAATACATAGGCCAGCAAGCGGTGCAACTGCATGGCGGCATGGGTGTGACCAATGAATTGCCGGTTGCGCACATGTTCAAACGCCTGACCACCATCGAATTGTCACTGGGTGATACAGATCATCACCTGGCCAGATTCGTGGCACAACCCGGCTTTAAAAACGCAGCCTGATTGCTGTCAAAAAATCCCGACTGTGTTCGGGATTTTTTTTGCCTCTTATTTTGCCCCTTATTTTGCCTATTATTTACCGATTAAAGAAAACAAGGACACATCATGAGCATCAAAACAGATCGCTGGTATTTTGAAGACTTTGTTCCCGGCACAGTCATAGAACTGGGACAGCGCGTAGTAACGGAAGAAGAAATCATCACATTCGCCAGGCAATTCGACCCGCAATCTTTTCACGTCGACAAAGAAGCCGCCAGCCATTCCATTTTTGGCGGCGTCATCGCCAGTGGCTGGCATACCTGCGGCATGATCATGCGCATGGTGGTGGATGGCTTTCTGTCCAATTCAAGCAGCATGGGCTCACCCGGCGTGGATGAAATACGCTGGATATTGCCAGTACGCCCCGGCGACACATTGACAGTCACTGCCGAAACCCTGGCCAGCAAAGTGTCAACATCCAAACCAGATCGTGGCGTCATCAATACTTTATGGAAAGCCCACAACCAGGATGGCAAGCTGGTATGTACGATTACCGGCATGGGCATGTTTGGTCGCCGCCCAGCATAAGGTGCAGCGACGAAGACAGTACGAATAGTAGGAATTACTACGGCGAGGAGCTGCAACGCAGTTGCGGCGGTTTTTCGTAAGTCCTGCCCATTTAAAAGATAAAACAACGGAGACATGATGAAAGAATTCAGCAGCATAGACGAACTGAAAAACTTGATAGGCCAGGAAGTTGCCCAGTCAGACTGGGTAGAAATCACGCAAGAACGTGTGAACACCTTTGCCGACGCGACCGGTGATCACCAGTGGATACACATAGACGTGGAAAGAGCCAAACGTGAATCCCCCTTTGGCGGCCCGATCGCGCATGGCTTTCTGACCCTGTCACTGCTACCCATGCTGGTCGCCAATGCCATCCATCTCAGCTACGTCAAGATGGGTGTGAACTATGGGCTCAACAAGGTGCGCTTCCCCTCCCCTGTTCCAGTCGGCAGCCGCTTGCGCGCCAGAATGAAGTTACTGCAAATCGAAGACATCAAGGATGGCGCCCAATTGAGCTGGGAAGTCACGATAGAACGCGAAGGTCAGGACAAACCTGTGTGTGTGGCTGAATCCATTTCGCGCTGCTATTGATCCCTTAAGCACCTAAGCACATAGCACATAGCACATAAACACTTAACGCCGTATCAACCTGGTGATAAATTCATGCCCACTCCCGACACACTGCAACGTTTTATCGCCAGGGTAGAAGCCAATGCCCATGCCGCTGCATGTGAAGAATTCTATACCGAGAATTCCAGCATGCAGGAAAACCAGGCCACACCAAGGATAGGCCGTGCGGCACACGTAGCCGCTGAACATGCCGTCATGTCACGCGCCAGATCGGTGTCATCCACCTGCGTACATCCGGTATTGGTTAACGGTGACCATGTCGTCATACGCTGGATCTTCAGGTTCGAATGGCTGGATGGCAGCGTCACGCAAATGGAAGAACTGGCCTATCAGCGCTGGGAAGGAGAATGCATTGCAGAAGAGACCTTCTTCTATGATCCTGCCCAACGCATTCCCAAAAAATGAGAGGTTAAATGGATTTATCTTGAGACGCCATAAGAGACGCGCTGTCCATTTTTAAAAGTATAAAACGTAATCGCAGGTTGCTGTACATCGCCATTTACATCAAAAGAAATGACACCCGTAACTCCATTAACTTTAATGTTCTTCATGTACCGCTGGTAGAGCTGCGGCTCAACCGAATCAGCATGCTTCATGGCCATGGAAAGGGTGTATACAGCATCATATGCATAAGGTGCATAGATCTGCAAATCCAAACCAAAACGATCCTTATATCTGCGTTTGAATGAATCCAGTCTCGCGACACGATTGGTTTCAACACCACCTGATACTGCGCAAAACACCTGATTATCCTGTATTACGCCCTTAGTTTGCTGAGCTAATTCAGCAGTGCAAATACCATCACTACCAACAAACCTGGCATTCACCCCTTGCGCGGACAATTGTTGAATCAAAGGTATGGCCTGATTATCCATACCACCAAAAAATATCATATCAGGAGTGCTGTTTTTGATTGCCACGATCTCGGCATTGAAAGAGCGTATGCCACTACCTATCGACTGGGTATTGACGACAGCAATGCCCAGTTGCTCGGCCTTGCGTTTAAATGCGTATGCAACACCTGTACCAAAAACAGTGCCATCATCAATAATCGCAATTCTTTTCGCTGCCAGATGTTTTGTGAGAATTTTTGCCATAAGACCTGCCGTGACTTCATCATTTGCAACCATGCGGTAAGTAGTACCATACCCTTGACTGGTATAACGTGGATTGGTTGCAGACGGTGAAATTTGCGGGATCCCGGCCTGAAAATATATCTTTGACGCTGGTATCGTTGTGCCAGAATTCAAATGTCCAACAACACCCTTCACCCCTGAATTGACAAGGCGTTGTGCAGCACTGATTGCTTGCCTGGGATCGGCACCATCATCTTCAGCAATAAGTTCAAACTTGGTAAGCTGGCCTCCGATAACAATATTTAACTCATTCAAATCTTGAATTGCCAGCCGCGCGCCATTTTCGTTGTCACGTCCCAAATGGGCGATAGGCCCTGTAAGTGGGCCAACATGGCCAATACGCACCAAATTAACACCAGGTTTTGTCGCAACTTGTGGGTTCACCAGTAGAATGCCAGGTACTTTCGCTGCTTGCGGGTTTTCTGGCGCGTTGGCTACTGGCGGCGCAACGGGCGATGGAGTTGGCGCTGCTGCCGGAGTCTTTGCAGGTTTCACCGCGTCCTTGCCCTTACCATAAATCAGGTAAACCGCACTATCAGCCAACTCGGCAACATCTTCTCTGGATTTAACGGTTTTTGAAGCTGACTGCAGCAACTGGTCTCTGACAAGCCTGGTGCTGGCGATCATGGCTAACAGATATTGGACCTTGACCGCATAATTGACGTTTTGGGCGACCTCACCCTTAATTAGAGTGATTTTATCGTTAAGCTTGGCCGAGACTATGCCGATAACAGACCCCCGGCTATCCAGCAAGGGGCCGCCAGAATTACCTGGCTGTATGGGGGTACTGATTTGAAAAAATCTGACATCACCACCAAGGCCACTTTCGGCAGTGATGGAACCATTGGTAAACTTGGATTCGTAACCTTGAAAATCGATATTGGGAAACCCTAATGTGGATACTTCGGAGCCTTTACGAACTCTGGCATTGTTTTCCAGGAACAATGGTGTCGTCGGATGATTGATGCTTAATATCGCCAAATCGTTACTGGGATCCACTGCGACGACTTCCGCCGTGTATCCTTTTTTATTTTGATCAAAAGCCTTGATTTCATCCAGACCGTCAATCACATGGAAATTTGTCGCCAGATACCCATTTTTTGTAATCGCAAATGCGGTGCCAGATGAGGAAAACTCGCCAGCTCTGGCATATGCTTCACTGCTCATTAACAGCACCATGGTGCTCAATACTGATATGCCAATCGTCACTACTCTACTTTTAATAAGTGAATACATATTCTCGTTTTTTTATTAATGGCGACGCGAAGATATTGTCTGATAGACCAGACTAGAGTATTGCGCAAATCAAGCAATGCGACAAGCGCCTTGTCGATAATTTCAGGACTGTGAGAATGGTTTCAGCGCTACCCAAACACAAAAAAGGTAGTCCCCTGACCCTAATTCCGCTCAATAAAACCTGACCGCATAAACCGGTGGCAAATTAGTGGCGACCTGATACCAGTCATCTCCTGAATTTTCGCTCGCCCACAAATGGCCGGTGGTGGATGCCATCAGAAGGTTTTTGCCGTTTTCGGAAACGGCAAGGCCATGGCGATAAACGAGGTCATAGCAGTCTTGCTGCGGCAGGCCATTTCTTAAAGATTCAAATGTCTTGCCGCCGTCACGTGTGCGTGTGACGCTCATAGCGCCATTCAAAGGTATGCGTTTTTGATCGGCGATGGCGGGTACAAACCAGGCAGTATCCGGGTCACGCGGATGCGCGGCGACGGTAAAACCAAAATCGGGAATTCCCTCTGGCAATTGCAGTTGCTGCCAGCTCGCGGCTTCGTCTTCGCTGCGCCAGATACCATTATGATGCTGGCACCACAAAACATGGCTGGCAAACTTGCTGCGGGCGATCAGGTGCGGGTCCTGGATATTTTGATTGTCTGCCATATCCGGTGGCATATAGGTAGCACGCATGCCCGCTGCGGCCAGAGCCCAGTTCTGTCCGCCATCTTCAGTTTTCCAGGCACCGCCACAGGATATGCCCAGCAAGATATGCTGTGGATTGCGTGGGTTGACGCATATCGAATGTATGCCTGGCACATCATAACCGCCACCCATCCATTGCTTGCGCTCTTCCCTGTCCCATAATGAGCGTATCAGTTCCCAGCTATTGCCACGATCTGGTGAACGGAACAGGCCACCTGGCAAAGTACCTGCCCACAGCACACCAGGCTCTTCGCTACCACCTGTTTCCATGGACCAGATGACCTTCAATTTCCATTCCACGTCATCGTCAGTCTTTGTGTGCTCAGGGTAGGCAGGTGCGGCCACCTCGGTCCAATCGCAGCGATCTTCATCACGACGGTGCAGCTTGACCCCAAAGTGCCCCAGGTTCAGGGCTGCATACACTGTACCATCACGCTTGTCATGCAGACACATACTGACAGGTTCACCCAAAAAGCTGACCTGGTCCAGCTGCCAGCGATTATCAGTGTGAATCAATTCAAACAGTCCCTTGCGGGTTGCCACCAATGCTTTCATCATCAACCTCCAGAAAGTGCCTGCAATACGTGAACCTGGCTATTCGCACCCAAAGCATCGCGCAGGCCGCTACGCTGCATGACACGCCTGCCATCAATAAAAACCACTACATGAAAACGTAAATCGCCCTGCTCATCCAGAATATAGGCTCGCAGGGTCGGGTTCAACTGAAAGGCTGCTTCCAGGGCATCGCGCAAATTGTCGGCTGCGGTTTCTACCTCAGGTACCTCAGTGAAACGACTGAGTTGCTGGGTAAAAGTCAGCTTAGCCACGTTGCCCCCAGGCAGAATAAGGATGTTTGAGCAAATTCGCATTTGCATAACGCCGGTCATGGCTGACCTCTTCACCCAGCCAGACAGGACGTTCAAACTGCTGCTGTTCGGATTCCAGTTCCACCTCGGCCACGATCAAGCCAAGATTGTCACCAATGAATTCATCCACTTCCCAGATCAGGCCAGCGAAAGGGATACGATAGCGTGTTTTTTCTATGAGAAGTTGCTGGCAGACTGTATCCAGCAAGACTTGTGCATCGGCCAGCGGAATGGGATATTCCCATTCACCACAACTGATGCCAGTTGACATGCCCTTGATGGTCAGCATCGCGCGTTCTGCTTCTATGCGTACCCGCACGATGCGACCAGGGTCAGAGCAAATATAACCCTGGCGCAGAAATGTACCCTGCCCCTGTTGTTTAAAATCCTGACTGACAACAAGGAATTTGCGTTCTATTTCTACGCCCATTACTACTCCGATGATTAAATACCGGAATTATGCACCCAATGAAGTCAGAATCGGTTGCAACATTGCTTCACCCAGCTTGATACTGCGGGCGCCATCCCAGCCTACATCACCGTCAGGCAGATTGGCATTGTCCTTGAAAGGCAATTCCAGCGTCAGCGATACGCATTTGAACGTGTGACCAATATACTTGGACGCCAGCTTCAACACATCTTCATTGTACTTCGACGCTTCATAACCAAATTTGGTCTGAAAATCAGGGCTGGCCAGGCAAAAACTATCAACAAAAGCCTGTTGCTCCTGCTTTTGTGTTTCAGTAAAGCCAGCCAGCATCTCACTACCAGCCACAAATACGTAAGGCAAAGCTTCGTCGCCATGGATATCCAGGAACAGGTCGCAACCTGTTTCATGGATCTTGTTTTTGACGTAATACACTTCCGGGCTGGTTTCCAGCGAAGGCGTCATCCATTCGCGATTCAGGTTGGCACCGGCTGCATTGGTACGCAAATTGCCACGCACTGAACCATCCGGGTTCATGTTGGGCACGATGTATACAACGGCTTTTTCCAGAATGCGGCGCGCAGTTGGATTCGATGGATCCAGCAAGGCGTTCAGGCTACCTTCCACCAGCCATTCTGCCATGGTTTCGCCAGGGTGCTGACGGGCAATAATCCAGACTTTTTTCTCAGCGGCCGGATTACCGACCACGATCATGTTCAGGTCGCGGCCATCCACCGTACTACCCAAATCCTCCACCCGCGCAATGGATGAATTTTCTACGCCGCCCAGCAGCGCCAGATGGCGTTCCCAGGTATAGGGCTCAAAGTAGGCGTAATACACGCTGTCACGCTCTGGTGTATGGCGTATGGTCATGACCTTGCCGTCAAATTCGGTATCCACCCGGAACCAATTGGCGCGGTCGTAACTGGCAACGGCACGATAGTTTTCCCATCCCTTTGGGTAAGTAGCTTCGCCGGCGTTAAGTATCTGCATGACTGCATCTTGCCCACGGGCACCTTGCAGGCGAAAGTGAAACCATTGCCAGATATCGGCATGTGAATCCTTGCGCAACTTCAACTCTATGGCCCCCACCTGCTCCGCATTGACTACTTCAATCGCTCCCGCGTCGAAGTTCTGACTGATTTTAATTGTCATGTTTTATATGTTCAGAAATGTTTTCAAGCACCGCATCCCATACGGTGTCCTTAGGACTGTTATTTTCACAGCTTTTTACATAATATGAAAATATTTTAGTCAAATTCATCTCCAAAATCGTACAAATATTTTCATCATGGCAATGATTAAGGAAGTTTTCAGCAAATAATGGCAAAAATCGCCATCATCGACTATAATATTTCGCTCAGAGTCGGGGCGTAGCGCAGCCTGGTAGCGTACGTGCATGGGGTGCACGGGGTCGGAGGTTCGAATCCTCTCGCCCCGACCAAATAAATAAAAGCTTACAGATTTCGGTCTGTGGGCTTTTTTTATAAGCATTTTCAGTGTGGAAGGCAGTCATTTCATGAAAGACGCATGTTGATACTAGCAAACTCATCTTTCAAAATGAAAGATACTGCCCTTAATACATTCAAAGAGTACCTGAAAGATGCCGTGATCTGGATAGGCTCGTCAAAGTGTCTACGGACACTTTATTCATGCAAAACCTAAATTTTCCACACACTTTCCAGCATCGCGTAACCACGTGCATCATATTGTTTTAGCTCTGCATTCTGGTACGGATAAAAATCATTCTCCCCAAAATAGGCTTCGCTGAGTTCAGCAAAATATTCGTGGTGATTGCTGATGGCATAGGCTTCTTGCAGCTCTGCCCTGTGATCACGCGTGACCTGGCGATAAAGTCCGGCAGCTTTTGCGTTGTCATAGGCGCGCATGATGGCAGCATCCAGCTCCGGATGCTGAAAATGATAGGCATGCGCCATTTCATGCAGCAGCGCATAAGGCTGACTACGCACCATGGTTATGAATTCTTTCCAGTTACAGATTTCGATGTTGCCAGCAAATTCAACGGGATAGCTATGTTCCTGCAACCATTGTGCCGAAGGATGATGTTGCGCGCCAAAGGCGCGGTAAGTGCCGCTGGAAACATAAATGCTGACGCCACGCAAACTGCTCTGCGCGTGCGCGGGCAACTTCCTGAGTTTGTTTAACTGATCCGTCAAAACAGCAATGAAGGCAGACCTGGATGCAGCATCTGCCGCTTGCAACCCCGGGTCAAACATCAGAGTCCAGCCATTGACCTGCATTTTTTGGTAAGTATTGGCAGCATGCAATGGGAATTGCGGGAGTAAAAGCAAGGCTGAGGACAACAGCAGCGCACGGCGGCTATTAACAGGGGTAGATGGCATGGGATCAGTGAGCTATTTCTATCCACCAGATTAAAACATGGCCGTCTACCGTGGCGCAATACCCCGCATGCATACGCCAATGTTGAAATACCTTGCCGATCATCGCTTTGTATTGCACACTTTACATCTATCCTGCCAAACCAAAACTGTAGAACTGGAGACATCATGCGCATCAATAAAACTGTTGCCTTTGCAATGACCTTTTGTGCAGGTCTGCTCGCCTCACCCCTGATACAGCACGCAGTCAGCGAGGCCCGAGCTGATGCCCCAGCCCTGCCTGCCACCATCATTGATTTGCTGGCGATCAAACATGACGACCTGCCCAAGACCGCCAATGCTGAGCTCAATGCCCGCCCTCTGGTTATTACTGACCATGCCACAGTCGGCATACAATCAGGTAATGTCGCCAAACACATCCACCCGCAAACGGATGAAATCCAGTACATCATAGAAGGCAGCGGCAGCATGTGGCTGGGCAACGAACGCAAAGACTTCAAACCCGGCAGCCTGATCATCATCCCCAAAGGTACAGCCCATGCTGGCAGCATAGTCAGCAATGGCCCGGTCAAGGCCATCGCCATCAAGATCCCACCGCAGGGCAAGACTGATACCGTGTTTGTGGACTGATCTCCAAAACAGGCGCACTCTGATCTTACTGCTATCCACAAAATCGTCGCTCCTGCGCAAGCAGGAGTCCAGCGACGTTGTTTGATGAATGAAGATTAATCAGAAAGATTCTAAACCCATGAAACTTAGCAAATCCATCCAACTCGCCGCCCTGCTCCTGGCAATAGTTGTGAACAACAGCAGCCAGGCGCAACAAACCCCACCCTTCGGCAAAAAACTGCCCGCCACGGCACCTGCATTACGTGATTTTGTACCACGCGGCTGGACAGTCGAAAGCCAGGTTAGCGGTGACCTCAACGGTGATGGTCAGGCCGATATTGCCGCCGTGGTGGTGGAAAACAAAGCTGCGGCGGATGCCAATAACACCTTCAATGACAGGCAGCGCGGCCTGATCGTGGTGCTGGCAGGTGCCAAAGGGTACAGCTTATTGGGCAGCAACGACAAGCTCTTGCAATGCCTGGGTTGCGGTGGTGTCAAGGATGGCGTCAACGTCACCATCAAAAACGGCGTGTTGGTCGTCAGCCAGTACAGCGGTTCGCGTGAATATTCAATTTACACATGGCGCTTCCGTCTGGACGCAGCCAGCCAGCGCCTGCAAATGATAGGCATCGATGAAGAAAATACCGACGGCATGGTAGGCAAAGGCTCCACCGTCAGCACCAACTTGCTAACCGGCCAGCAAATCAGCGAAACCTATCAATACGATCAAAACCGCGACCGCAAAGTTGTACTCAGTTCCAAGAAAAGCAAAACCGCCAAAACCACGACCCTGCTGGAAGATGCGGTTGGCAATCAGTAAGCCTGTATGAGATACCTGTAAAGAATGTAAGGACAAAATATGAATGGCGACAGACAGGACTGAATAGTCTGCCGCAAGACAAGCAATACCACTCATAAATTTACCCCTGCCGCACGGCCCCCCCCTGATTGCCGCTACTGAACAGTGCAATTCCCCAGTATGTCTGATCATCAGTCAACAAAAATCTACTGATATCTCAATATCTGATTCCATACATCCCCGTGAAGATTTTTTGCAGCCCCCCCTCCTCATTAAGCGTAAGCCAATCTACACAATCATCGTAATATTGACTTTCGTCAACATTACTTTCTTTGAGGAATAAATGGATTTGCTAAATTCTTGTGAATTTTTTTTACAGCATTGCGAAACAGAGAAAAAACTCAGCATCCTCACCATTCGCGCCTACCGAAATGACTTGAATTGTTTTGTTAAAGTTACCGGCGAAAACGCAGAGTTAAAAAACTTTTCCGAAACATGGATAGAAGACGCAGCACAACTTTGGTTATCCGATCCAGACCTGAAAGCCACCACAGTAAAACGCCGGATAGCCTGTTTAAAATCGTATGTGCGCTGGCTTTTCCGCCGAAAATTGATCACGTTCAATCCCCTGGAACGACTTCATCTGCAAATCAGGTTACCCAAACGACTTCCAAGAAATCTGCAGACAGACGAAATTAAAAAACTCCTGGTCATCAAACCAGAAAATATCGTCGGCAAAACAAATAAAAAGAATAGCTCTGCCCTCACCCGCCTGGAATGGGACAAATTTACTGCACGCCTGGCAATTGAAGTGCTGACACTTACCGGTGTACGTGTCAGTGAACTGGTCAAAATCAAACTTCTTGATATTGATCAGGCATTGCAACAGATTCGTATTCTGGGGAAAGGTAACCGGGAAAGACTGGTTTCATTTCCCGATACGGTAACAACGGCCAGGTTGAATATTTATCGGGACTACGCCTATTCCCGCTTTGGCTTTGAAATAGCTAAAAGTCTTTTCCTGAATGGATTGGGACGCCCGGCCAACGAACAATACATTCGCCGCATAGTCCGCACCTTTGCCAAAGATGCGCAATTGGATCGAAGAGTAACGCCACACATGTTAAGACACACCGCAGCCACACAGCTTTTAGAAGCAGGCGTCGACATCCGTTATGTACAAAAAGTACTTGGCCATGGAAGCATAACGACAACAGAAATATACACCCACGTCGCCGACCACGCCCTAAGAACCGAAATATCAAGGGCAAACATACGAAAACGGCTGGAGATCTATCGATAACTAGGAATTACCATGCGTCCTGCGTTTAGTCTTATCATCGTTTTTCATGCCGGAGTTTCATATTTACAGGCCTGTATTGAAAGCGTGTTGGCGAGTACGAATAATGACGATGAAATTATTGTTGTCGCAAATAATGTAAATGAACATGCGTTAGAACTTCCCGACTTTGGGCTAAGGGTGCAAGTATTGAAAATTTCTCAATCTTTAGGCTATGCCGGAGCTTCGAATATGGGAGCTGCCAAAGCTCAACGAAATCACTTAGTATTTTGTGACCACGACTTGGTGTTTGAACCTGATTGGCTAGAGCATTTGTGGCTTAGTTACTCCGCACATTCGGATATAGGTGCGAGCAGTTGCAAAGCAATTAATCCACACTCTTCGGCGATTTTAGATTTTGGCATTGCTTTCTCTGCGTTCAACGGAGCACACCCAGGCTTGGATCTTCCTCAGTCGCACCCATTAGTTCAGGAAGATCGCTTGGCTCAGGCGATCTGTACGAGCGGCTTTTTAATCTCAGCCAACGATTTTCAAGCAGCTGGAAAATTTGACGTTAGTTTCGGATCGATGTACACAGATCTGGATCTTTGTCTGCAACTAAAGCGCATTGGATTAAAGGTGGTTTCATCGGCAAAAGCCCTTGCCTATCATTTTGGTGGTGACACACATTTAGCTGGTGATAAAGCTTATAAAGCGAGCAGTTTGAAAGCAGATATAAAAGGAGCTTTTATGCGGAAACATGCCGATGTGCTGGAATTTGACCTTGGCTACTATTACAGCATTGCTATTCAAAATCACATTGCAGAACATGGCCCGTTAAAAAAATATCTCTGCTGCAATATGATGAATGTAGCAGACCCTGATTGGTACGAAGAGCAAGTTTTGAAAAGGGGCATGCTTAGTTATGAATCGATCACAATAGCGTCTGGACTACGCGATGCAAGCAGTCTGGGTCTATTTGAAACTTTGGGATTCAATATTATGCAATCGAACGTCCGAATAGCTTATTTTGTCGATCGATTCTCTAGCTTACGTGGCAATGAATATTGGTGGAAACGTAGAGCAGGTTGCGATGACCTTATTGTCGATCGCAATGCCAACGTGTTGAAAATTGACGCTATATTAAGGAAGTGGTAACAACACATCGTTGATTGAATAAGTAGTTGCCGCGGGCGGCATACCAACAATTCCGGCTAAGCGTTTAACATCATATCGTAGCGCATCCGCTTCGTAGTCAATATGTCTGGTTATCCGAACAGCAGACGCACGATTATATTCACGCTGAGCTTTATCCATCAAGCCAAGTGCTTCATATGCCTTGCCTTGCAGATATAGAGCGAAACGGTATCGCTTGTCTTGTTGCATGCTACCAGCCAAATCTTCCAACACTCGACTTATCTCCAGTACTTTGGCGCAATGTGATGCCACATTCGGAGAATCCAGCAAAGCCCGTCGCATAAGAACTACCCCTTTTGTCGCCATACCTTGGAGTAAATAGAATGAATCTCTTCTCTCTCTGCTTCCAGTTATCAAATTATCTAAACTTTGCAATGCTGAATCATATTCCCCTGTCAACGCACAAACTGTCCCGGAAATCAATTCTCCAATTACCCTGATGTTACGCACTTCTAGCGACTGTCCGCCTTGTAAATTCAAGATTCTAGTATTTGCTTGTCGCCAATAATTCAACAAGCCTTCATTTCTTTCACGTAATCCATATTCAACATAGCCAAGATCAATCAGGTTAAGGCAAACAAGCCCCTGCATATCTTCCTGAGTTGCTAGCTCCAGCGATTCAATCCCGGAGACAGTCGCTTCGGCACGATACCCTAGATTTTTTAACGTAACACATCTGCGATTGAGAAATTGAGCCTCTGCCCGTGATATCGTCAAATCCCGTTGAGTTGTATTCTTATCCCGTAAAGCGTTGAGAGCACTTATCAACAATTGGTCAGCTGAGGCACTATCAGAGCCAGCCAAATATCCAGCAGCTTCTCGAATCAAATGTGTCCAATGCACCAGCGAACTATCATCAGGAGGACAGTTAAAAGCAATCTTGGATGCCAACATTCGTAAATAATCAGTACGAGATTGCAAAATAGCCACATTGCCCTGTGAAGCTATATGTGCAGCGCCGGTAAGCGATGGCAGAAGCCCCCACCACTCATCAACCTTGCGGCGCGAAGCTACATATTGAAGAAAACGATCGGCCACGAGATAATTTTGCGCATAACCCGAGAAATCTTGATCGAGAAATGACGCCGCAACTATTGGTAGAGTCGCAGTCACCTCATTTCCAACGTCATATGCAAGGCCAAACCATTCAACACTATTGGTGAATGGAAGCGTTTCGTCTGATGCCAAGGAAAATAATTTTTGCTTAGTTGAAAGTTTTAGTGTCTTGCCACGTCTTGTGTCGTTAATAAAATGACGCGCTAATGACGGGTGATAGAAAGCGAGTCGACCACTGACTTCCCAACGCAAGATACTTGCTTGAACAAGCTTCTCCAAGGCAATTTCCTCTATTCCAAGCCCTACAAAACTAACAGCTTGCATAGGTCCGAAATAGGTAATTGCAGCCACAATGAGATTGGCACTAACTATTGAATTCAAGCGTTCCATGCGCCAATCCAGCAAACGCTCACGAGCACCATCAAGCAATTGGAGCGAAAGATTAAATTGCTCAAAATCCAGGATCGTAAAGACGTCATTGCCAGCACGAATAGCTCCACGATCTTCCAAGCCTTTAACGAATTGAAATATATCCAAAGGGCGCGGTATAACCTTATCTAGTATTGTCGCGACCAAATTTGGATAAGTCTCTGAAAATACATGTCCATCAGCAGCACGAGAAAAAAGATTATCCAAAAACTCTTCTGCTAATTGAATAGTAAATTCAAGAAGATTTAATACCTGAATGTCCTTACCTGCGGAATGATTTAATACCTCAAGCCAATCTGCAGCGGCATCGTTGAAAACTAGATCGTCGTCATTAAACGCCAACATAAATGCTGCTTGCCCCGGCGAAGCTACAACTGATGCACACAACTTCTTTAACACTGCAATGACACCCGCTGGAAATGCCTGTACATTGTCCACCACTACTGCTGCTCGATGACTACGAAGGCCATCAGCAAGTGCTGCTTCAATCAATGTTGACTCTTCTTTGATCTTTTGAGTATCCCAGTTATAAATAATCTCGCTCACTTGTCCATATGCAATTGCGGCTACACTTTCGTCAGGACTACTTGAGGACTGGCTAGACAAGAAAGATTGTGCGTCAGGGAGACGCCAAAGACTGCATAATAGTGTTTTTATGAACCCCTCAATCGATTGAGTATTACGATTAAGACCATCGAAATAATGGATTTCATAACCATTTTTAAGCAAACTCGTCATTGCCTCATCAACAAATCTAGATTTACCTACGCCGCTTTTTCCGTGCACCGCAAATATCCGATTTGCGTTGCCACTCGAAACTGTAGCTTCTAATGCCCGAAGGTATTCTTGTACTTTTTTGCCGATAAGAACTGGGCGTACCAATGAGGATGCAGTTAATTCAACAGAAGGCAACTCGAATGTTAAGCCTTGCTCGTCTTGCATACAAAGTGCCGGAATTGTTAATGGGCCCGACAACAACGGTGCTAAATATATAGGCACACTAAGAGTTTGTCCGGCATCGAGTGTGATATCTGCTAACTTGTCGAATAAATTAGTATTTAAGATTTCAAAATTCTCAAATTCTTGACGATGCAATTTAATACCTAGTTTTAGCTTCCCTTGTGCATGTCGCGCAATGAAAATAATCTCGTACAAACACGGTGTGTAAATAGGGATCGTATGTTGGCGTGGCTTTTCCATTCCATCGCTGTGAGCGATTTGTTGCTGGCTTACATGTACATCGGAGGAAAAATAAGCTTTAATATGTGGCAAATTTTTCTTTAAATTCAATGCATCGCACATTGAGTAATTCTTGAAGTAAGTTCCCATAACAGCTGGTGAACGCAGTATCAATTCCTCAAGTATTTCGCCGTCAAATACTTGAATAGTTTTTCCTGTTTGGGCTGCAAATTTAGCAAGATAGTTCTTCGCATTACCGATCATTTCACTGTGCGAAAAAAACAGTATTCGCTGAACATCTGGTTCGACAATTGCCATTACCAATGTGTTGCTCACTATTTGCAAAGAAATAGGAGCTCTGTACATTTTACATTCGGCCCAAGTTACACTGCCAGGTATTGACCGATCGACCACATCTTTACCACCATCCCGTGTTTTAGGTGTACCCTCCCAGTCGCCTGGGAAACTAGCTCTCAACAATACCCGAATCAAGGTCTCAAAGGCATCACCATCAAACTTGGGAGGGGATGTACCCTGCTTTTTAAAAGCATCCCAAGCAACACCGGTAAGATACTTCATAGAAAAACTCGCAAGTCTTGATCTGCATAAGACATGATAATTCCTAGTTATCGATCAGAAATGTCTTAATAATGCATTGAAATTATTAATTCAGCAATTATATTTATCAATAATTTTGGCGATGTTTGTTTTTTTAAAATAAACAATTTCATAACGGCAACCATCCCAAATACAAAAAGAATAGAACAATCCTTCAGCAAATGCGCGCAGCACATTTTCATCACAAGCTCTTAACAACTTCCTCCACTTTCTTTAATCTTTGTCATTATTTTGCGCTAAGATAAAGCCCGTTCGGGATAATTGGCTAAATGTCGCATCCTCGGCCCCGTACCTATCCTCCAACAATTCAAGTTTGTTTATTTCCATGCTGTTATGTTGTTAATTAATACAAGGAATTTCTCTCATGAAAACTTTTGTTGCACGCAAACGCCTGACACCTTTGATGCAAGGTGCGCTGATTACTTGTGGCCTGTTGGCGGTACCGCTGTTGACTACCGCGCAGACCAAGCCGGCGGCTGGTACGCAGGGTAAGGCTGCGGCACCCGCCAAGGGTGGCGCGCAGGTGGTCAAGGCGCCGGTTGCGCTGGCGTTTATTGATGTGGCGACCAGTGCCAGCGATATGCCCAGCATGATGAGTGGTGCTGCGCAGGGTGCGCAATCTGGTGGGTTTTTTGGTGCACTGGGTGGCATGGCACGTGGGGCGACAGGTAGCAATGACAGAGGTAATGTGTTTGGCAATACCCATTCCATGGGTTTTAGCAGCGGCAAGTATGTAGATGTATCGGTATATACCAGCAAAAATCCTTCGCTTGGCGAAGCCACGCAGGCAATACCTGCAGGAATGAATCTGGGCGAGAGTCTGAAGCTGATCGCGTCGGTACCGGACAAACCTGTGACTTACACACCTTCTGAAGAAACTCCTTCAGAACCAACTTATGAAAAGCCCAAGGGCAAAATTTCGATTTACTGGGGTTGCGGTGAAACCGTGCGCCCCGGCCAGCCAAGAACCCTGGATGTTGCCAAGTCTTCGCCAGAAGACTATGCCAAGTTTTTTGTCATGCGTGGCAAGGTGACCAAAGGCGCACGTTCGCAACCAGGTAATCCATCCTGGCCCAACAAGGTGGATGACCGCAAGGTACCGGATACGGCATCGCTGGTTGGCCAGCATCAGTTTGTCGGCAATGGCATACCAGACAGCTTCAAGGTCAGCCTGGGTTCGGCGCAAGACTTGATGGCACCGATAGAACTGGCACAAACCAAGAAGGATGGTGGCGTTAATCTGGAATGGAAGTCAATCGCCAATGCACGCGGCTATTTCATCAGCGTCATGGGCGGGCAACAGTCTGGCAATAGCGACAGTGCAGAAGTCATTGTCTGGACATCCAGCGAATTGCCTGATTTCGGTTTTGGCCTGGTGGATTACCAGACAAATGCAGACATCGACAAGTGGATCAATGAAAAAGTCATTTTGCCTTCCTCGGCAACCAAGTGTGATGTTCCTAAAGGTATTTTTGGGGAACAGGGTGCGGGAATGCTGCGTATGATTGCCTATGGTTCGGATGCATTCTTTGCGTATCCACCCCGCCCTGCTGATCCTAAAATCGCATGGGAACCAGACTGGCAAACCAAGGTAAGGGTAAAATCCACGTTCAGTTCGATACTGGGTGGCATGGGCGATATGGGCGGCAGACGTTCACAGCAATCTTCACAATCACCACAGCAACAAAAACCAGAGCAAAAAGAAGAACCTAAAATCAAGCCAACAGATGTCTTGAAAGGCTTGCTTGGTTTCTAGAAAATTCTGATCGGAATCAGAATCAGAATCAATATCAAGACAGGCGGACACAGGATGTGCCCGCCTTTTTTATGCCTGCAACATAAATACATCAGGGTGCATCAGTACCCTCTTTGTACATCAATAGTCAATGGCAAGACGCCACTTTGCCGGTAACGCAGGATGTTGCCAGCCACGATCTGTGATGCAGTCTGTCTGTCGGTAGGTGCAGAACAATGCGGCAGCAATGTGACACTGGGGTGCTGCCACTGCCATTGCGACACAGGTAAAGGCTCCACTTCAAACACATCCAGCACGACATGGGCCAGATGCCCGCTATCCAGCGCTGCATGCAAATCAGCGTCATTGATGATGGCGCCACGGGCAAAATTGATTAGCGACGCGCCTTTGGGCAAGGCTGCGAGCGTGCTGGCGTTTAACAAGCTCCTGGTGTCCGGGGTCAGTGGTAACAGGCACACCAGGATGTCGGTCTGTGCCAGCATGACAGGCAATTCATCTGCACCGGCAAAGCAGTTGACGCCGTCTATCGCTTTGCGATGGCGGCTCCAGCCTGCTACCTGAAAACCCGCACGCAACAGGCTGACGGCGGCAGCTTCGCCCAAAGCACCCAGGCCCAGCAAACTTATGCGTCTTTGCTGGGGGCGTACATAATCAAGAGCTTGCCAGATTTGCTGCGCCTGCTGCTTTGCATATGCAGGCATATCGCGATGCAGGTACAGCGTCCAGGCCAGTACCGCTTCTGCCATGGTATTGGCCAGTTGCGGGTCTACCAGACGCACGATTTTTAAATGGGTATCGCCCAGATCCACCACCAGGCGCTCAACCCCGGCCCAGACGCTGTGTATCCATTCCAGTTGCGGCAGTTGTTGCAGATCAGCCGGATTGGGGTTGGCGACAATGGCGACCTGGCAGGCTAGCTTGTCTTCATCACTCATGGCATCAAAAGCAACGATGCGCTCTGCCGGCATGGCAGCCTGCAAAGCGTTGACCCAGGCACCGGCCTGCGCATAATTGGCGGCAGCAATGAATGGGATGGGAGTAGAAATACCAGAAGTAACTGCGCTATTGCTTGGTTTCATTTATCGTACACATTCTCCAGGTTGTTGAAACCCTTGATTTCTATGGGGTTGCCAGATGGGTCAACAAAAAACATGATGGCCTGCTCGCCAGGCTCCCCTGCAAAACGCAGGCTGGGTGGCAGTACAAAATCCACTTTTTGTTCGATCAAACGATCTGCCAGCGCCTGCCAGTTCGGCATCGCCATGATCAGACCAAGGTGGGGCATGGGTACCAAGTGTTTGCCAACTTTGCCGGTATTGGTGGTGGCGAACGGTTGTCCCAGATGCACGGAAATCTGATGGCCGAAAAAATCAAAATCCACCCAGGTGTCAGTGCTGCGCCCTTCCCTGCAACCCAGTACACCGCTGTAAAATTGCCTTGCCTGATCCAGATCGTGTACATGGTAAGCCATGTGAAAAAAAGTCTTCATCGTCATCCTATGTGTTGATGCACTGCATGCGCAATCACCACATGTTAACGTGTTATCAGCTTGTAGTGTGCTGCGTCAGTGCATCGGCACGGCTATTCTTATGGCGCGGTATCCATTTTATTTGAATAGTCTCAAACAACTGGCACAGCGCCTGTACCTGCTGCCGGTATTCAATCATGCGCGGCAAGCTGCTATTTTTATGTTGATTGACTTCATCAATCACGACCTGACTGTCACCATGTATCAGCAGTTGGCTTACTGCATGCTTGTGCGCCTGTTTCAATGTCAGTATCAGGCCACTGAATTCGGCATCGCAACTATCACCATATTCCAGATGCTCTGCATATTCAAATACCTGTCCATCCGGCGCCTGCAATACGCAGGCAAAACGACATTTCCCGGGATTGGGTACGGCAGAGCCGTCAAACCAGGCCAGCCAAGCATGTTCGCTGACATTCGGCGCTGTCTTGATACGTCCGCTTTTTCTGTCTGCGGCTTTTTCTGCCCGCCTGGCTGTCTGCAAAACCTGTTGCTCATTCGCCTGTTGCAGACGTAAGACTGCAAGTTGGGCTATATTGCCAACATCGGCCTTTGTAGCCCCGAGCTGCAATAACTCTTCCAGTGCCTGCAAGGCGGATATCTGCTCTCGCTTTGCCTGCTGCAAAGCGAGCTTGCGCTCTGCACGGGTGGCAATTGCAACAAGCTGCGCATAGGTGAAAGGGGTATTTTCCATGCTAAATCTGCAAAATAACAAGAGTATGCCATTGATGGTCTGGGCTGTCTGAGGCTGCCCTATTTGCACCAGGCCAGGTCAGGTCCTGCTTGCCTGTTTTTCAATGTCATGGCATGTCCTGATGTGTCCGCCTTTGGTCGCTTTGGCGACTGGCAAATGCAGGGCAAACTGTTATCCTGATTGTGATTATCATTCCACCATACAGGAGCCACACCATGCTAGAACTCAGACCCAACTGTGAACGTTGCGACTGCGATTTACCACCAGCATCACCTGACGCACGCATTTGCACATTTGAGTGTACATTCTGTGCTGATTGCGTAGAACATCATTTGCTGGGTGTTTGCCCCAATTGCGGCGGCAATTTTGCGCCCCGGCCAATACGGCCAGCCAACAAGCTGGAGAAAAATCCTGCCTCCACCGTGCGTGTAAGGGCAAAATAAAGACCGGCAGCTTAATACAAATTTCATGCAACACTGAATACTCTCTATCCCGATACCATGAGCAACTCTGTCCTCAGCCCACGCCACATCCTGATTGCTGCTACCGTCATTCTGTTATGGGGCATGAATTTTGTGGTGATCAAGATCGGGCTCAAGGGTATACCGCCGTTTCTGCTGGGGGCATTGCGTTTCATGCTGGTTGCCTTTCCGGCGATCCTGTTTTTGCCGCGACCGAAGGTGTCCTTCAAGTTATTGCTTGCCTATGCCATGTTTATCAGCCTGGGGCAATTTGCCTTTTTGTTTTCCGCCATGGCTGTTGGCATGCCTGCAGGCCTGGCGTCACTGGTTCTGCAAGCCCAGGCTTTTTTTACAGTGGGTTTGTCTGCCATGGTATTTGGTGACAAGCTGCGTGCCAGCAATCTGGCAGGCATGCTGGTGGCCAGCATGGGCCTGATCTTGCTGGGTAGTGCCAGCCTTGGCAATACTGCCAGCCAGGTCAGCGTTGCCGGCTTTGTGCTGACCTTGTGTGCCGCATTGTCCTGGGCGAGTGGCAATGTCATTAATAAAAAAATCGGCGTGACCAATGTGCTGAGTCTGGTGTCCTGGAGTGCGCTGGTCCCCATTCTGCCGTTTTTGTTACTGTCTTACCTGTTTGAAGGCGGCGATGTCATGCTGCACAGTGTTGTCAACATGAGCTGGTCATCCGGCCTTACCATTGTCTATCTGGCAGTAGCAGCAACACTGATAGGCTATACCTTGTGGGGCAAATTGCTGTCCAGCCTGCCGACACACCTGGTGGCGCCGCTAACGCTGATGGTACCGGTAGTTGGTCTGACTGCTGCCTGGCTGCTGGTGGATGAAGCACTAAGCCAGAAACAGATAGCCGGTGCAGCCATTGTCATGGCGGGCTTGCTGATCAATGTGTTCGGCCAAAAACTGACTGATCGCCTGCGCCTGGCATTTTCTTGAATACTGATTGAACGATGATACGTCGCCAGCCTGTTTATTTTTTATTATTGCCCGATACGCTCTTGCTGGATCTGGCGGGACCGGCAGACGCCTTTCTGTTTGCCAATCGCTATCAGCAGGATATTCGTTTTGAACTGATATTTATCAGCCCCACTGACAGTATCAACTGCTCCATCGGTCTGCAATTAAGTTCCTTGCTGCCATTGCCAGATGTACTGGAAGACAATGCCATCCTGGTTTTGCCAGGTCTCAGTGGTGACAAGGTGCAACATACCAAAGGTGAAGCACGGACTGCCATACAATGGTTGCGTCAGCATGTACATGCCAGGCATAAACTGATATGCATCTGTTCAGGCGCCCTGCTGGCGGCCTATGCAGGCCTGCTAAATGGGCGAAAAGCCACTACACATCACAGCCACTACCAGGACCTGGCAAGCATAGACAGCTCCATCCGTGTTGAAGAGAACCGTATTTTTGTGGAAGATGGCCCGGTCAGCACCAGTGCCGGTGTCACGGCCGGTATTGACCTGGCCTTGCATACCATCAGTGAACTGGCGGGCCCTCTGGCGGCCAGCGCCGTGGCACGCAACCTGGTGGTGTATATGCGCCGCTCTGGCAGTGATCCACAGTTGTCGCCCTGGCTGAAATACCGCAACCACCTGCACCCAGCCGTCCACAAGGTACAGGATGCCATCACCAAAGACCCATCCCATGCATGGACCCTGCAAGAACTGGCCAGCGTCGCCTGCACCAGCACACGTCATGTGACGCGCCTGTTCAAGCTGCACACGGCTATATCAGTCCAAACTTATCTGACTTCATTGCGCCTGTCACTGGCAGGCAAGTTTCTCAGTGATACTGACTGGTCAATAGAAAGAATTGCAGAGGCATCGGGGTTTGGCTCTGCACGACAATTCAGACGCGTCTGGCATCAGCATTTTGCTTCGCCACCTTCAGCCTTCCAGCAAAGATAAATTTCTGTCAACACACCCTGATCTGTCCATATCAAAAACAGCTTAAAAACAACTTAAGACAAACTTATTTAGCTGATTGATTAGCTGAACATGTGCATAACCGACAGTATCGACACTACCGCAATTGCGTTAAGATAAGCCATATTCAATTTATTCTGCCTTTATGCGTACCTGTCCCAAATGCAACTATATTCGCAAAGAAACCGACAGTTGCCCTGAGTGGCAATGTCCGTCCTGCCAGGTTGCCTATAACAAGGCGGCCGATTTGCAAGGTGCGGGTAGCTACGGCAACAACCCCCGTCGCCATGTCAATACATCTGCCGACACTTCTTCCAGTGCATGGAAATGGGTAGTACTTGTCCTCGTCCTGGCCGGTGTCAGCCTGCAAAGTTATTCAAGCTGGAAGAAAACCCGGGCCCATAGAGCCGAAATGAGCCAGCAGGCAGCAACATCACAGCCAGTGATTGTTTTATACGGCACCACCTGGTGCGGCTATTGCGCTGCCGCCCGTGAATTTTTCAATGCGAATGGTATTGCCTACAAAGACCTGGATGTTGAGAAATCCAATGAAGGCTATCAGGCTTACAAGACCCTGGGCGTGCAAGGTATCCCGGCCATCGTCATCGGCAACGATTTGATAGAAGGTTTTGATGAAGGCAGAGTACGTAAAAAACTGGAACCCTGGTTACGTAAAAGCTGAACCATAAATTCCCTGAAGGAGGCTGTATGAAAGTAATGCCTGCAACACCCTCAATACGTGGATTCTTTCCAGCCCTGGCTGTAGGGCTGGGCCTGTTCTATGCGCAGACCAGCCAGGCTGGTAACAGCATACAGGACCTGCAGTGGCTTGGCGGTTGCTGGCAAGCCACTGGTGCAGTAGAACCTGGATCAGAAGAACACTGGCTGGCACCCGCTGGTGGTGGCATGCTGGGCATGGGCAGGACAGTACGCAAAGGCAAGATGGTCGCCTGGGAATTCATGCGCATACAAGAAAACGCTGACAGTCTGGTCTTCACCGCCATGCCATCCGGCAAACCGGAAGCCAGTTTTCAACTGCAGACACTGGAAAAGCAAAAAGTTGTTTTTGAAAATCCAAGACCTGAATTTCCACAACGGGTCATTTACCAGCTCAACGCCGACGGCAGCTTGCTGGGTCGTATCGAGGGCATGATCAAAGACCAGTTGAAAGGCATCGATTTCCCCATGCAAAAAATAGCCTGCACAAAATAAGGACCGCAAGACCTGGACCTGATTCAGCTGTTTTTAGAAAAATTCGGGAAACATGAAAAAAGGGGCTCACGCCCCTTTTCTGTTTTGTCTGGATTGTATTGAATTACAGCCCGGTGTGTTTGGCGATAAACGCCTTCATCGCCTGTACATCGGCAGCCATGACTTCAAAACGCTGAGGCAGGCTTTCGATATTCTCAAACCCGGCTGGTCGTTCTGCATCGCGGTCCAGAGCTTCACGTATGGTTTCATTGAACTTGGCTGGCAATGCGGTTTCCAGCACGATCATGGGCACGCCTTCTGCGATATGTTCCAGCGCGACCTTGATACCATCTGCCGTATGGGTATCGATAGTGATGCCGAACTCTTTTTCTACCTGGCGTATGGTCTGCAGCCGATCTGCATGGACTGATTTGCCAGACTCAAAACCAAATGCAGCGTTTTTTTTGAATTCATTGCCATCGCTGCCTGGCTGGCCCGACAGATCAAAACCGCCTTCGGTTTCCACCTTTTTGAATAGTGCAGCTACCCGTTTGGCATCACCACCCAGCAAGTCAAACACAAAGCGTTCAAAATTGGATGCCTTGGAAATATCCATCGATGGACTGGTGGTATGCCAGGTTTCTGCTGATTTTCGTACACGGTATACGCCAGTACGGAAGAACTCATCCAGCACGTCGTTTTCATTGGTGGCCACGACCAGTTTGTCAATCGGCAAACCCATCATGCGGGCAATATGGCCAGCACAGATGTTGCCAAAATTACCGGACGGTACCGTGAATGACACCTTTTGATCATTGCTGCTGGTAGCGCTCAGATAACCACGGAAGTAATACACCACCTGCGCAACCACACGTGCCCAGTTGATGGAATTGACGGTGCCAATCTTCTGACGATTCTTGTATTCCAGATCATTCGATACTGCCTTGACCATGTCCTGGCAGTCATCAAACACGCCTTCTACGGCGATGTTGAAAATATTCGGGTCTTGCAGGCTGAACATTTGTGCAGTCTGGAAGGCGCTCATCTTCTTGTGTGGTGACAGCATGAATACGCGTATACCCTTCTTACCGCGCATTGCATATTCGGCAGCACTGCCGGTATCGCCAGATGTGGCACCAAATATATTCAGCTCAGCCTGATTTTTTGCCAGTGTGTATTCAAACAGATTGCCCAGCAACTGCATGGCCATATCCTTGAACGCCAGCGTAGGGCCATTTGACAAGGCCTGCAAAACCAGTTTGCGACCACCTTTGTCCTGCAATACACGCAAAGGGGTTATTTGCACAGCAGATTCATCTGCACGTGCATTTTTATACACATCGGCAGTATAGGTTTTGTCTGTCAGTGCTTTCAGATCTGCTTCAGGGATATCGGTGGCAAATTTTTTCAATACCTCAAATGCTAGGCCGGCATAAGACAGCTTGCGCCATGCATCGAGTTCGGCACCAGTGATTTGCGGATAAGAAGTCGGCAGATACAAGCCACCATCGGGAGCAAGACCACCTAACAGGATTTCAGAAAAATTTTGAGCTGCGGCATGCCCGCGTGTTGAAGCGTATTGCATAAGTCGTCAGAGAAGAGGAAGGAAATTGAGCAAATATTCTTCCTATTATAGCTTTCTTACGCCCTTTAAACCTCTGTAAATTTGGTGAAAATCCATTTTCATGCATGCTTCATTCGGCCACCAGCATTTCCGGATGCGAGTAAACCACGAATCCGTGTTCACGCACAAAGCCGATCAGGCAGATGCCGCTACGCTCGGCAATATCAATCGCCAGTGCCGTTGGTGCAGAAATGGCAGCCAGAATGGCAATATTGGCATGTGCCATTTTTTGCACCAGTTCATAGCTGATACGGCTGCTCATCAACACAAAACCCTCATTTCCTGCATGGTCGCCATCACTCATGGCACCGATCAGTTTGTCCAGCGCATTGTGGCGTCCGACATCTTCGCGCAGCAGACAAATATGGCCTTCCAGGTCTACCCAGGCAGCGGCATGCATGGCTCCGGTCAGGATATTGAATGGCTGTTGTATGCCAAGCGCCTGTATGGCTTTCCGCAGGCTGGACTTGTGCAGCATGGGGGCGACACGTCTGCCATAAGATACCGGCGACACTTGCGCCGGCAGGGCTTGCAGGCTTTCTATACCGCACAGACCACAACCGGTGTTACCAGCCAGACTACGGCGTCTTTCCTTTAATCGCGCGAAGCAACTGGCAGCGATATGCAGATGCACTTCCACACCCAGCGTACCTGGAGTTTCCCTGCATTCGATATCGTAGATATCGCCGAGGTCATCAATAATCTGTTCGGACAGGCTAAAGCCGATGGCAAAATCTTCCAGATCCACCGGTGTCGCCAGCATGACCGCATGCGAAATGCCATTGAATACCAGGGCCACGGGCATTTCTTCTGCCAGTTGATCACTGATGTCCTGCTGTTGCGGGCTGGCATAGATATGCCTTTGCACCTGACGCACACGAATGGCGCGTTCCAGCGCGTTGTCACTTAAGCTTTCATTTACTTTATCGCGTCGCATCTTGTGTCGCAAATCATGTCGTCAATTGTGTCGCAACTGTGCGCCCTTCTTCTGTCAGCACCACCAGGCTGCGTTCGCCGTCCTGTTGCAGGCTTACCCAACCGGCTCCTTGATGCTGGCCCAGTTGCTGCTCGCCCAGATAAGCGATGCAACGCAGCAATGTACTTTGTCGTACCTGCAAACGTTTGCTAAGGCGCGCCAATGACACCGCCCCGGCCTGGTTTGCCAGTTCTGCCATTAATGCAAACGCAAGTTCATCCTGCTTCAGCACTGCCATTGCTTCTGCGGCCTGCGGTTCAGGCCGGATTAGCGCCTGTGGTATCTCTTCATTCATTGGCCACGGCAGCTCGCAGGCTATTGCCATCATGTGCAGTAATTATCACAGGTATGGATTTCGAAGTCGGCGTCCTTGCGTGATCAGCAAAACTCGACAAGGGCACCAGGCCATTGGTTTCCGGGAAATATGCTGCCAGGCAGGCACGTGGAATATTGTATTCCACCAGCATGAAGCGTTTTGCCTGCCGCCTTGTCTTGTCATCGCACAGACTTTCCAGGTCTACCCAGTCACCTGCCTGCATGCCCAGTTCCTGTATGTCTTCCTTATTGATGAACAAAACGCGGCGCTCACCAAACACGCCACGGTAACGGTCATTCATACCATAGATGGTAGTGTTGTACTGGTCGTGCGAACGCATGGTCGCCAGGTTAAACACTGGCGACTGCTGATTCTTGCGCGCCTGATGGATGGGCAAGTCAACCGGCACTGCGTGGGCATTGAAATTCGCCTTACCACTGCCGGTCACCCAGACCCGCTCTGCTGCAGTATTGCGCAAATGAAAACCGCCGGGCACGCTGACGCGGGTATTAAAATCGGCAAAATCATCAAATACCGCAGCAATCTTGTCGCGTATACGGCTATAGTCCGCCACCAGCCAGGCCCACGGGGTTTTGCTGCGGTCTTTCAGTGTCGCCTGCGCCAGCCGGGCAACGATCATGGGTTCAGACAGCAAGTCTGGCGCAGCAGGCGGATTGATGCCGGAAGACAGATGCACCATACTCATGGAATCTTCTACCGTTACCGCTTGCGGTCCGGTTTCCTGCATATCGATTTCCGTGCGTCCCAGACAAGGCAGGATCAATGCCTCCTGGCCGCAGATCAGGTGACTGCGGTTTAACTTGGTGGTGACATGCACGGTCAGCGCGCAGTTGCGCAGGGCACGATGTGTCAGCTCAGTATCTGGCGTGGCCGTAGCAAAATTGCCGCCCATGCCAAAAAACACCTTGCCGCTTTCATTCAGCATGGCTTCAATGGCACCAACGGTGTCATGGCCATGCTCACGTGGTGGAGTGAAATCAAACACCTGCCCCAGACGGTCCAGGAATGCTGGCTTTGGTTTTTCCACGATACCCATGGTGCGGTCACCCTGCACATTGCTATGACCACGCACCGGACAAGGGCCAGCACCAGGCCGGCCAATATTGCCGCGCAAAAGCAAGAGATTGACGATCATCTGTATCGTGGCAACGGAATGTTTGTGCTGTGTAATGCCCATGCCCCAGCAGGCAATCACCTTGCCGGCCTGCATGTAGATATCGGCAGCGCGCTGTATCTGTGCACGTTCCAGACCGGATTCACGGACGATGACATCCCACTGCTCTGCCATCACATCTGTCGCAAATTGTTCAAAATTGGCCGTGTGCTGCGCAATGAATTCCACATCAATAATGCGGGGCTTACCTTCAGCATGGGCCTGTGCATCTGCCTCCAGCACACATTTGATCATGCCTTTAACACTTGCCAGGTCACCACCTATCTTCAACTGAAAATAATCGGATGAAATATTGGTCGACTGGTCGGCCAGCATATCCAGTGCATTTTGCGGGTTCTGGAATTTTTCCAGCCCGCGCTCACGCAAAGGATTGAATGACACGATGGCAGCACCGCGTTTGGACGCAGCACGCAATTCACCCAACATGCGCGGATGGTTGGTGCCAGGGTTTTGCCCAAAAATCAGGATGGCATCAGCCAGTTGAAAATCAGACAACAAGACAGTACCCTTGCCTACTCCTATCGCTTCACGCATGGCAAAACCGGATGGCTCATGGCACATGTTGGAACAGTCGGGAAAATTATTCGTGCCGAATTCCCGCACAAACAACTGATACAGGAAAGCAGCTTCATTACTGGTACGGCCAGATGTATAAAAAATACCATCGTCCGGACTTGGCAAGGCATTCAGGTGCTTAGCAATCAATTCAAAAGCCTGGTCCCAGTCTATGGCCTCGTATCTGTCCGTGGTCCTGTCATAACGCATGGGATGCGTCAGGCGCCCCTGGGCTTCCAGCCAGTGATCGGACCTGGCCGACAATTCCTGCACAGTCAGAGAAGAAATCAGTTCCGGACCAGCCCGGCGGGCAGTCGATTCAGCCGCCACGGCCTTGGCACCGTTTTCGCAAAACTCGAAGGTGGAAGTATGGTCGGCATCGGGCCAGGCACAACCGGGGCAATCAAAGCCATCCGGCTGATTTGCAGACAAAAGTGTCAGCGCACCTTTTTTGGGTATCCCCTGCTCAATGATCTGCTGCGCCACGCTTTTCAACGCACCCCAGCCACCGGCAGGTCTGTCATATACCCGGACTACTTTTTTATTACTCATACCAACCTTGTATTCATATTCAAGAATCACACAATCCGCTTCCCTACTGCGAAGCAAACCATGTTCAGTTTCAGTATAAGGATATTACCAGAATCTGTTGTCATGAAAGAATTCTGCCCCTGCCGCTATGCGCTAACAAAGCCTGGCAGCACTGGTGACAAGTTTAGCGTTTTAACGATGTATTACCACCAGCAAGGCCTTGGCTTCCGTCTTGCCGATATTGCGTATGGCGTGATTCTTGTCGGCCTCATACCTTGCTGTCGCTCCCAGCTTCAGTTTCTTGCGACTGCCTTCCACCTCCACTTCCACACTGCCATGCAACAGCGTCAGATGTTCAGAGGCACCCGGGTCATGTGAATTTGATACCAAAGCGCCTCCAGGTGAAAGCGTCAACTCATACCATTCATATTTACCAGCCAGCTCCATCGGCCCCAGGATACGCAGGACATAACCGGCATGTTCACCCGGCAGTGTCGGGGTTTCATGCGCTTCAAGTACCCGTATCGGGTCCAGTTTTGGTGATTCAGATGACAATAATTCTGCTATGCCAACACCGAGAGCATTAGCCAGCCGCCAGGCAACTGCAATCGTGGGATTGGCCTTTTCCCGTTCTATCTGCGACAGCATGGATTTGGACACCCCTGCCGTCCGCGACAAATCCTCCAGCGTCAGGCCGCGTTCAAGACGCATTTTTTGCAAGGTTGCGCCCACTTCTGGCGGTGTATTGGGTAAAACTTTTTTCATAGAGGCTCTTGCATCACTAAAAAAGCTGGATTAATATTCGATATATCGAACTTTAGTTCTAGATATCGAATTATTCAATTAATTCGGGAATTATTACAATAGTGTAACAGTGCGCGGCCACAAGCAGTGACACTTTCGCAAGCAAAACAGGCAAACAAACTTGGAGACCCCTATGAGCCAGAACCAGTCCAGACAACATTTCTTGAGCAGTTTGGCAAGTAATCTCGGCACTTTGCGTGAACAAGGCCTGTACAAACCGGAGCGCGTCATTGCGTCGCGCCAGGGTGCACAGGTCACTTGCGATGATGGCAGACAATTAATCAATCTGTGCGCCAACAATTACCTGGGCTTGTCCGGCGACGAATCCATGGTGCAAGCCTCGATTGCTGCGACCGAACAATATGGTTACGGCCTGTCATCCGTACGCTTTATCTGCGGTACACAGACCGTGCACAAGCAACTGGAAAAAGCATTGTCCGAATTTTTGGGTACTGAAGACTGCATTTTGTATGCAGCTGCATTCGACGCCAATGGCGGCGTATTCGAACCCCTGTTTGATGAAAACGATGCCATCATTTCCGACGCACTGAACCATGCCTCCATTATTGACGGCATCCGCTTGTGCAAGGCAGCACGGTTCCGCTATGCACATAACGACATGGCCGACCTGGAAGCGCAACTGATAGCCGCAGCCGACAAACGTCATCGCATCATCGTGACGGATGGCGTATTTTCCATGGATGGCACCATTGCACAATTGGACAAGATTTGCGACCTGGCCGACAAATATGATGCCCTGGTGATGATTGATGAATGCCATGCGTCCGGCTTCATGGGCAAGACCGGTCGCGGCACCCATGAACATCACGGCGTACTGGGTCGCATCGACATTATTACCGGCACACTGGGCAAGGCGCTGGGCGGTGCCATGGGTGGTTTTACCGCCGCACGCAAGGAAGTGATTGACACCCTGCGCCAGAAATCACGTCCGTATTTATTCTCCAACACACTGGCACCCTCAATTGCCGGTGCCTCGCTGTCGGTATTGGAACGCCTGTCGACATCCACAGCCCTGCGTGATCGCCTGCATGAAAATACAGCACATTTCCGCCGTGAAATTGCCGCATTGGGCTTTATCATCAAACCCGGCACCCATCCGGTCGTACCCGTCATGCTGTTTGACGCCCCGGTTGCCCAGAAATTTGCTGCCCGCCTGTATGAACTGGGCGTACTGGTAACAGGTTTCTTTTATCCTGTGGTACCGATGGGCCAAGCCCGGGTTCGGGTACAGTTGTCGGCAGCGCACACAACAGATCAACTCAATACAGCACTGGCCGCGTTTGCCCAGGCTGGTCGTGAATTAAACATCATTCAATAAGGAAAGTCATGGAACGCATTTTAGTGATTGGTGCCAACGGCCAGATCGGCAGCGAACTGGTAGAAGCGCTGGCCATACAGCATGGTGCCGATAATGTGATCGCCGCCGACATCAGGCCCACCAGCCTGTATGGCGCAAAAATCTATGAAATCATTGACGTCCTCAATACCGACAGGCTGGCACAGGTCGTTGAGCAATATCAGATCACCCAGGTGTACCAGTTGGCTGCGATGCTGTCTGCAACTGGCGAACAGGCGCCCTTGAAAGCCTGGACCCTGAACATGGATGGCTTGCTGAATATCCTTGAACTGGCACGCCTGCGCGGCGAAGCTGGCAAACCACTGAAAGTGTTCTGGCCATCTTCCATTGCCGCCTTTGGCCCAAACACGCCACCAGTCAATACGCCGCAATATACGGTGATGGACCCCAGCACGATTTATGGCATCAGCAAACTGGCAGGCGAACGACTGTGCGAATATTACTTCCAGAAATATGGCGTGGACGTACGCAGTATTCGCTACCCGGGCATAATCAGCTATAAATCTCCTCCGGGTGGTGGCACGACTGACTATGCGATTGCGATTTTCCATTCCGCATTGCGTGGCGAAAGCTATGAATGTTTCCTGGAAGCAGAAACCACGCTGCCCATGATTTACATGCCAGATGCCATACGCGCCACCATTTCACTGATGGATGCACCGGCCACCAAACTTTCTATACGTTCTTCTTACAATGTCGCCGGATTAAGCTTTAATCCACGGGAATTGGCGTTTGCAATCAAACAAAATTTGCCCGCGTTTGACATACACTACGCGCCAGACAGCCGCCAGGCTATCGCTGCCTCGTGGCCACAGAGCCTGGACGACTCGGTAGCGCATACAGACTGGGGCTGGCAAGCACAAGTAAGCCTGCAACAACTGGTGGAAGACATGCTCAAGAATATTCATGTTGACCAGAAAGGGTTGAGCAAGGCTGCATAAATAAAAATTAATTGAGACAAGTCAAAGAGGCAAATGATGGACATGCGTGTATTCGAATTATTTAAAATAGGCGTGGGTCCTTCCAGTTCCCATACGGTGGGCCCGATGCTGGCCGCCCGTCGTTTTTTGCTTGATGCCAGTGACTTGTATAAAACCAGCAAGATACAAATTGCCCTGTATGGATCACTGGCATTGACAGGCCATGGCCATGCCACCGACAAGGCAGTCCTGCTGGGCCTGATGGGCGAAACACCGCAAGACATCATCCCTGAAAGCGTGGATGAAAAACTGGCTGCGCTCGCCAATTCAGGCAAAATGAATTTACTGGGTGAATACCCGGTCAAGTTCGACATCGCCACTGACCTGCTGTGGCACAAACAGGAAGTGCTGCCCGGCCATCCGAATGGCATGAAGTTTATGCTGACGCGCAATGATGGCAGCAGCTTTGAAAAAATCTATTATTCCACTGGCGGCGGCTTTATCTATTCTGCTGAAGAATTGGCCAATCCCGGCGCTGACGAAAGCGGCAACAGAAAACCCCTGCCCTACCCGTTTGCCACCATGGCAGAATTGCTGGCCCATGGCAAACGCAGCGGTCTGTCGATTTCCAGCATGTTGCGTGCGAATGAAAACGTATATTGCAGCGACCAGGAACTGGATGCCGGCATCGATAAAATCTGGGCTGTGATGAAGGGCTGCATATCACGCGGCCTGCAAATATCAGGCGAATTGCCAGGTGGCCTGCACGTCAAACGTCGCGCTGCCAAGCTATGGCGTACCGCCAATGAAACAGCCGATGTATTGCCCCACGATGGCATGCACAGGGTCAGCCTGTATGCCATGGCCGTGAATGAAGAAAATGCGGCCGGTGGTCGCGTAGTGACGGCACCAACCAATGGCGCAGCAGGCATCATACCGGCAGTGTTGCGCTATTACGCAGAAGATTGCAAACCCAGCGACCCTGAGCAAGGTATACGCAACTTCATGTTGGCAGCATCAGCAATAGGCATGCTGTGCAAGAAAAACGCCTCTATTTCCGGCGCAGAAATCGGTTGCCAGGGTGAAGTTGGCGTGGCATGTGCGATGGCTGCTGCCGGCCTTACCGCAGCACTGGGCGGCAGTAATGAACAGGTCGAGTCTGCAGCAGAAATCGGTATAGAACATCATCTGGGCATGACTTGTGACCCCATCGGTGGCCTGGTACAGATCCCCTGCATAGAACGCAATGGCATGGGTGCCGTAAAAGCCATTACCGCAGCCTCGCTATCTTTGCGCAGCGACGGCAGCCACCATGTCAGCCTCGACGATGTAATTGAAACCATGCGCCAGACTGGTGCCGACATGCAGGCCAAATACAAGGAAACTTCATTGGGTGGGCTGGCAGTGCACGTGGTCAGTGTAAATTACGCTGCCTGCTAAATACCTGCCGACACCTGCCAACCTACCCTGCCTGCATCAAAAACAAACGGCCATCATGTGGCCGTTTGTTTTATCCTGCTGTATGAATATCAGCTTAAAAGCAGCTTAAGATCAGCTTAAGGTCTGAGCGAAAACCCCTTGCGTCCTGTTTGCCACAAGAAAAATGACCATGCATCCGCCTGGTCTGCCATGGCGTCTGTTTTCCAGGAATTCGCAAAATCCGTGCGAAACAGAACCGGGCGTGACTTGTCCGTATTCAGCATTTGTACACGTGCTGCAAATTTGCCCGTCATCCACACCGGTGCGACACCGGCACCAAACCGTGCTGTCAATAACATGGCAGGATAGGACGTGGCCTCGCGCAATTGCTGATACGGATTAGTAACAGCAATTGCATTCTTGCCACGCTGTGCCGCTTTTTTGTTTTTATCTGCCACCAGCGGCTCGGACAATAGCCCGGCACTTTGTACCGCAGCCAATAACTGTGGACGCTGACTGATGGCCAGCGCCAGATAACGCTGACCTGCGCGGGACTCTTGCGCCACCAGTTTTTTGGCACTCGTATATCCTTCACTGACCAGATAATCTGCGGCAAACAAGAACTCATCCAGGCCATCATTGGTGGAAGTTTTTTTAACATCGGCACTGTCAGGTACATAGATGATGGCCATCACGGCATCCTGTTCCAGCCATGCCAGGCGTTTTGCGTCATAACTCGCCAGGGCAGCAATGCCGGTGCCGGTTTCCATGCTCAACAGACAGGCGTGGCTACCATCAAGCTCCATACCTTGCGGGTACAGCAAAGTCATTGACAGTTGCTTGTCCGTGCCCGGCCTGGTCAGCGTCAAATGTTTGGTGGCAATACGATGAAAGCCTATTTGCGGGGAACGGAAAACCTCGACATTCTTTACTTCACCCGCTGGCAGCACGCGGTAAGACAAGGGAGCTGCATTGGCTGCTTCCAATACAAAGAGTGCACCTTCGTTTTCTGCATCAGCAGTCAGTTGGCTGATCTTGCCAGGATAAGGCAAATTGATTTCTTCCTTTTTATTGCTGGCCAGATCAATTTTCATCAACTTACTGAAACCTGCCTCTGCCACATGGGCGTATAGCGCATTTTTGGCGACTGCCAATTCCAGGACTTCTTCATCGCTGGCGACAAACAATTCCTTGGCCGTACTCAATTGCGGTGCTTTCAGGTCAAGCTTCAAAATGGCCCCGGCAGCCTTCTTTTTAGTCGAGACCAGATACAGGCTTTCGCCCGACAACCAGGCGTTTTTAATCTTGTCAGCCGGGCTCGCCAGACGTTGCCAGGCAGTGGCTGCGCCTTTCAACTGCTCCTGTTTGATCAAATACAGGCTGCGGTCCGGCGTATTCCCATGGCGCACCTCGGCCAGTACAAAGCTGGAATTGGCTGCAGTCTTGAGTGCGATGGCATCAGTCGCAGCAAATTTCCGGCTCTTGCTGACACCGGCACCGATCAGGGCCTGGTCTTCCCTGGCCTTTGTTCCCAGAACATGCTGCCACACAGCACCATTGTCAGCATCGGCCTTGCCTGCGCTTTTGGGGAAGAACAGCGCACTGCCATCTGCCTTCCAGGCCACTTCCCTGGCATTGGCAGGGATAGCACCGAACTCATCTTTCAGTAAAGAGGCATCGGCGGTCCGGATGATGCGCAGACTATGTTGCCGGCGACCATCGGTAGACAGCATGCCGACAGCGACATGACTGCCATCCGGTGAAGGGCTGAAAAAACTGATCACCCGCCCTGCTTCAGCCAATATCAGTATTTTTTCGCCCGCCGTACTGGCATTACGCATGAACAGGCCAGGCTTGCCATCACCCGCAGGTTTAACAAAGAACTGCCTGCCACGTACTTCTGTCAGATTGCCAGCACTATAGTCTTGTGCCTGCAAGTTCCTGAGCCTGGCCAGCAAGGCATCCCTGCCGTTGATACGGGACATAACCGCCTGACTGAAATCGGTTTGCCGCTTCATCCACGCACGCACCTGAGCATCGCTCAAGGATTCAAGAAAGCGCAATGCATCGCCGGTATTACCTATACCACCTGCATCACTGGCAGCAGGAGCAAAGCCAGGAGAAAGTGGTTTGGGCAAAGCCGGATAATCACCCCAAGGCTGCAACTGGGCCTGTGCCAGCAATGGCAACATCGCCAGTCCTGCCAATAAAATTGTACTTAGTCTTATCTTTCGTTTTACTGCCATAGCGGCTCCAAATTTGAATATTGGCAGGCTATTTACCGTGCCTTGCACTGTAAAAAATGTCTTTTCTTGCAAAGACGGCCATACCGTTCATGTTTCATTTCTTGAATTTCATCCCAGACTTTCTGCATTTCGTCGCAAACGCCTGGAAACCATCGCCGCCGGCCATTACAGTGCAAGCATAGCAAGATCACTGAAGGTCAAAAGGAGAAATAACATGAATATCGTCAAGAAAACCAATTTAACTGTATTAACCATTGCTGTATTTGCTGCTACCATAGTGCCAGTAGCAAAATATATTAATAAACTGAACGCAAGCAATCATGTTGCAACAGTTACAATCTCAGCACCAAGACTGACTGAACAACAAAAAATCGCATTTGATCTCGACCAGGCTGGAAACAAAGTGCATACCGTCTTCATCGCGGCGAAACGCCTGAGCAATGAAGAGAAACTTGCCTTCGATCAGCAAGACAGACAAATTCAGCAAGCAAAAGTGCGTACATACAAAAAACCGCAATTGCTCGTTTAATATATATAATGAAATAATTTTATTTCATTTAAGCAATTATTCCGGTTTGTCGCAGCACTTATTTTCTAGCAGGCAATCATGTTAAAAAAATCCATCGTCTTCTGCATGCTTTCTACTGCCCTGCTGGGTGGCCTTGCTTATAGCCAGGAACTGATGTTCATGGCTTCTGTGCCCAGCCAATACGATCAGCAGGACAAATCTGCAAGTTCAGAAATCATGCAGGAAGCACCGAGCGCAGCCGCACCACAGGCACCGGTGCAACTGGATAGAAGCGGTGTTGACCGTGCCTCAGTGCATTTGCAAATACTACAACAAACCAATATACATTTTTCTGACAATGTGCAGCCTGCAGCTACTGCGCCACAACCCAAGAAAACTGTCGCTGAAGATAAAAAAGCCCAGGCAAAGTCTGCCAGCAGTACCTGATTTCACCTTAGACACGGGTGCAAATGCATCTGTCTGATTTTCGCTATGAAATGCCGCATTCCTGTATGCGGCATTTGTTTTTTCAGCGCCCACCTTTCTACTTTTGCGCTACAAAGCCCCTCTGTCTATACGCTTGCTCAAAATAATCGAGGTTGAAGTTTGCCTGACGCCATCCAGCGCGCCGATCTGATCCAGCAATTTATCGAGGATTTCGGTACTAGGGCAACGCAAGGTCAGCATATAGTCGATGGCCCCACTGACGGCGCACAAGGTTTCTGTCTCTGGCAATTGTTGCAGATACCTGATTAATGCCGGCGCATAGCGTGCATCCACCGACAGTCCGACATACGCCCTGACCGCAGGCTGCGCCAGCTTTTGGTTGAGCTTCAGGCCATAGCCGGCAATCACATCCCGTTTTTCCAGCGCAGCGATCCTGGCGATGACGGTGGTACGGGCAATACCAACCGCCTTGGCGATACTGGTCACCGGCAACCTTGCGTTATCCATCAGCAAAGCCAGGATTTTATGGTCGATGTCATCAAGATCAGGTTTCATTTCGTCATTTCGCATTATTTATACTACATATTATCGTATGACCATGCATATTGACGATAAGTTAAACGCTATTATCTGACAAAACTAAGGCCTAGACTTCAATGTGAACTGTTTTACTACACCCCAGAAACATTCTCACAACACTCTCACATCAGGCTTTGGAGACAGACATGGCAACAAAATTGATACTTTTAGGTGCAGGCAAGATTGGTGATGCAATTCTCAATTTGCTATCTCATACCGGTGATTATCAAATCACGGTGGCTGACCGCGACCCTGAGCGCCTGAAATATGTGGAACAGGCGGGTTTTCCCAATACCCGCATCGTTCAGGCTGATCTGGGTGACAAAGCTGCTGTCACGGAACTGATTCGCGGACACAAGGTAACCATGTCGGCCTGCCCTTACTTTTTGACTCCCATCATCGCAGGCGCAGCGCGTGAAGCCAATTCCCATTACTTTGATCTGACTGAAGATGTGGAAAGCACACGCATCGTCAAGCAACTGGCTGAAGGTGCAGATTGTGCCTTTGTACCCCAATGCGGCCTGGCACCTGGCTTTATCTCCATCGTTGCCAATGATGTTGCCAAACGCTTTGAAACCCTGCGCGATGTCAGCATGCGCGTCGGCGCCCTGCCCACCTTCCCCAACAACGCACTCAAATACAACCTGACCTGGAGTACCGACGGCCTGATCAACGAGTATTGCAATCCATGCGAAGCCATCGTTGATGGTGAATTGCGCGAAACTGCCGCGCTGGAAGAAATTGAACATTTTTCGCTGGACGGCATCGATTACGAAGCCTTCAACACCTCTGGTGGTCTGGGCACCTTGTGCGAAAGCCTGCAAGGCAAGGTCCAGAACCTGAACTACAAAACCGTGCGCTACCCTGGTCATCGCGATATCGTCAAAGTATTGATACGCGACCTGCAACTGGGCAAACTGGAACGTCGTCCGATTTTGAAGGAAGTCATGGAAACCGCTATTCCCATGACCAAACAGGACGTGGTACTGGTCTTCGTCAGCGTGGTAGGTATGCGTGATGGCCGCCTGGAACAGGAATCTTATGCCAAGAAAATCTATGCCCAGCAAGTCAATGGTCAGTTATTGTCGGCGATACAGCTGACCACAGCGTCCGGCATCTGCAGCATGGTGGATCTGGTGGTTACTGGCAAATTGCCGCAGCATGGCCTGGTCCGTCAGGAGCAAACTGATCTGTCCGACTTTTTGGGCAATCGCTTTGGTCAATATTACGCGGCGTAGGCAAGAGACCAAGGCACAACGCCAGCACCGGCGCTACAATGTCGGTTCTGGCGTCTAGCCTATCCCCTATAAATTAAGCACATGAGGTTTTCCACAAGCAAAGCTCATGTGCCTGGCAAAGTACCGAGGCATACAAGATGAATAATACGACTCTGCACACCATACTGACCGAACTCGACATCCAGTTGAGTGACTATCAGGGCAGCGACATCCACAGCATTTCCCCCATCGATGGCCAGGTTCTCGCTGGCCTGCGCAGCGACACCGCAGCAGAAGTCAAACAGCGCATAGACCGTGCGCATGCCGCATTTTTACAATGGCGAAATATTCCAGCCCCACGGCGCGGCGAATTGGTGCGTCTGTTTGGCGAAGAATTGCGCGCACACAAGCAGGCACTGGGCCAACTGGTAACACTGGAAGCCGGCAAAATCCTGCAAGAAGGTCTGGGTGAAGTACAGGAAATGATCGACATCTGTGATTTCGCCGTTGGTTTGTCACGCCAGTTGTATGGCCTGACCATCGCCTCCGAACGCCCTGGCCACCGCATGATGGAACAATGGCACCCTATGGGTGTGGTAGGTGTGATTTCCGCCTTCAATTTCCCGGTTGCTGTCTGGGCCTGGAATGCAGCGCTGGCCTTTGTCTGCGGCAATAGCGTGACCTGGAAACCCTCAGAAAAAACACCACTGACAGCCATCGCCACCCATGCCCTGTTCATGAAGGCTGTGGCCCGTTTTGGCAGTGATGCTCCAGCCGGATTGGCTGAGCTGATCATAGGTGCGCGCGATACCGGTGCACAAATGGTGGAAGACAAACGTGTGGCCCTGGTCAGCGCCACTGGTAGCACCCGCATGGGTCGCCAGGTTGCCGAAGTCTGCGCCAAACGTTTGACACGCACTATCCTTGAACTGGGTGGCAATAACGCCATGATCGTCGCACCCAGTGCCGATCTGGAAATGGCGGTTCGCGCCATCACTTTCTCTGCCGTCGGCACTGCCGGCCAACGCTGCACTACCCTGCGTCGCCTGTTCGTGCATGACAGCATCTATGACACGCTGGTACCACGCCTGAAGAAAATCTATGCTGGCCTGCCGGTCGGCAATCCGCTGGACAAGGCCACCCTGGTCGGCCCGCTGATTGATGCCGCGTCCTTCGATGCCATGCAAAGCGCACTGGCGATTGCCAGATCAGAACAGGGCAAAGTATTTGGCGGTGACCGCACTGTCGTTGCCGGCAATGAAAATGGCTATTACGTCAGCCCCGCTCTGGTAGAAATGCCAGGCCAGGCTGCATCAATGCACCATGAAACCTTTGCCCCCATCATGTACATCGTGCGTTACAGCGATTTGCAGCAAGCCATCAGCCTGAACAATGAAGTGCCGCAAGGTCTGTCATCTTCAATATTCACGACCGACCTGCGTGAAGCCGAGACCTTTGTATCGGCTGCCGGCAGTGATTGCGGCATTGCCAATGTCAACATCGGCCCTTCTGGCGCAGAAATTGGCGGTGCTTTTGGCGGCGAAAAAGAAACAGGTGGCGGCCGCGAATCTGGCTCTGATGCATGGAAAGCCTATATGCGCCGTACCACAAACACCTTTAATTACAGCAATTCCCTGCCGCTGGCACAGGGCATCAGCTTTGATATTTGATTCAGATCAAAGTCAATGACTGCAAAAGACCGCCATGCAGGCGGTCTTTTGCTTTATAGGAAAAGAAAACAATCTTACAATATTACAATTCAGCAGCGAAGATCAAAACCGGCTCGTACATATCATATAGCTTATGAAAAAAGCACTTTCCTGCGCATCCATCAGCCATCTGGAACAACTGCCCAATGTAGGCAAGGCAGCCGTTGCCGACCTGCATCTGCTGGGCATCACTGAACCCGGGCAGTTGAAAGGACGAGATCCTTATCAGATGTACGATGAATTATGCAGTCTGACAAACACCAGGCATGACCCCTGCGTTTACGACGTTTTCATTTCCATAGTAAAATTCATGGATGGCGATCCACCGCTGGCCTGGTGGCACTACACCGCAGAGCGCAAAGCTCATCTGGCATCCCCCTCCTCACTCTAAGCCTATTCCTGACAAAATTACTCAAGTTTGCTATACTTGATCAAAATGCTCAACAATTCAGGGCATTCAGCTTTTTCTTGCGTGGAGTACCCCGGAGTAATATATGCGCCTGACCACCAAAGGACGTTTCGCCGTCACTGCAATGATAGACCTGGCCCTGCGCCAGGATAAGGGACCTGTGACCCTGGCCGGCATCAGCCAGCGCCAGGACATTTCCCTGTCCTATCTCGAGCAATTGTTTGGCAAACTGCGCCGCCACGAAATCGTTGAATCCGTGCGCGGACCCGGCGGCGGCTACAATCTTGCCCGCAAGGCACAAAATGTGACTGTTGCCGATATCATCATCGCGGTTGATGAACCTCTTGATGCCACTCAGTGCGGCGGCAAGGGTAATTGCCATGGCAGCGACCACGAAAGCGGCCTGCACTGCATGACGCATGACTTATGGGCGACGCTGAACGCCAAAATGGTCGATTACCTGGATTCCGTTTCGCTCCAGGATCTGGTCAATCAGCAAAGACAGAAAGCCTCGGAAAACCATGTTGTCGTCATGCATCACTCGCATGCCAGCCACATTGCATCTTGAATATTTGGAGTTTTGAATGAACGCCCCTTTGGAAAAAAGCCTGCTGGATACCTTGAAGTCACCGCATTTCCCCATTTACATGGACTATTCGGCGACGACGCCGGTCGACCCACGTGTTGCCGACAAGATGATCCCTTTCCTGCGTGCTCAGTATGGTAACCCTGCCTCACGCAGCCATATGTATGGCTGGGAAGCAGAAAAAGCGGTAGAAGATGCACGTGCACAGGTGGCCGATCTGGTGAATGCCGATCCGCGTGAAATCATCTGGACTTCCGGCGCAACAGAAAGCAATAACCTGGCGCTCAAGGGTGCAGCCAATTTCTACAAATCCAAGGGCAAGCACATCATCACGGTTAAAACCGAGCACAAGGCTGTGCTTGATACCGTACGTGAACTGGAACGCCAGGGCTTTGAAGCAACCTATTTGCAACCAGGCGACGATGGCCTGATCACGGTAGAACAATTGAAGGCAGCCATACGTCCTGACACCATTCTGGTATCCGTGATGTGGGTCAATAATGAAATCGGCGTGATCCAGCCTATCGCTGAAATTGGCGAACTGTGCCGCGAAAAAGGCATCGTATTCCATTCCGATGCAGCCCAGGCCACAGGCAAAGTCCATATCGATCTGGAAAACACCAAGGTTGATCTGGTCTCTTTCTCTGCACATAAAACCTATGGTCCCAAAGGCATAGGCGCGCTGTATATCCGCCGCAAGCCACGTGTACGTCTGGAAGCCCAGATGCACGGTGGCGGCCATGAGCGCGGTTTCCGCTCTGGCACACTGGCACCGCACCAGATCGCCGGTATGGGCGAAGCCTTCCGTATCGCCAAGGAAGAAATGGAAAGCGAACTGGCCCATGTACGCGCCATGCGCGATCGCCTGGCAAAAGGCCTGCAGGAAATTGAAGAAACCTATGTCAATGGCGACATGGAACATCGCGTGCCACACAATCTGAATGTCAGCTTCAACTATGTTGAGGGTGAATCCCTGATCATGGCGATCAAGGATATTGCTGTATCGTCCGGCTCTGCCTGCACCTCTGCCAGCCTGGAACCTTCCTATGTCCTGCGAGCACTGGGTCGCAGTGATGAACTGGCGCACAGCTCCATCCGTTTCACCATTGGCCGTTTTACGACAGAAGAAGATATCGACTTCACCATCGACCTGCTCAAGACCAAGGTCGCCAAACTGCGCGAATTGTCGCCTCTCTGGGATATGTACAAGGATGGCATTGATATCTCCACCATCCAGTGGGCTGCGCATTAATTCATATTCATTGTGCATTTAAAAAAACGCATTGAAGAAAACGTATTTTAGAAACATCAAGGAGCATCAAAATGGCTTACTCTGAAAAAGTTCTGGATCACTACGAAAATCCACGCAATGTCGGCGCCTTTGAAAAAGGTGATGACACAGTAGGTACCGGCATGGTCGGCGCACCTGCTTGCGGTGATGTCATGAAATTGCAAATCAAGGTTGGTGCTGACGGCGTCATCCAGGATGCCAAATTCAAGACCTACGGCTGCGGCTCTGCCATCGCCTCTTCTTCCCTGGTGACTGAATGGGTCAAGGGCAAGACGCTGGACCAGGCACTGGAAATCAAGAACACGGCAATCGCTGAAGAACTGGCACTGCCACCGGTCAAGATTCACTGCTCCATCCTGGCAGAAGATGCGATCAAGGCTGCTGTGCTGGATTACAAAAACAAGCACAACGCAGAACAAGAACAGACCGCCTGAGTTTTACCAAAAATAACAAAAGCAATATCGGCAGCAAGAACTGGAATCAACATGGCTATCACACTCACAGAAAAAGCGGCAAAACACGTCACCCGTTATATGGAACGCCGGGGCAAAGGCATAGGCCTGCGCTTTGGTGTACGTACTACCGGTTGCTCAGGCATGGCGTACAAACTGGAATATGTGGATGAAATTGGCAACGATGATCAAATTTTTGAATCACACGGCGTCAAGGTATTTGTTGATCCCAAAAGCCTGCCGTATATCGATGGTACCGAACTGGATTTTGCACGCGAAGGCTTGAACGAAGGTTTTAAATTCTACAACCCCAACGTCAAGGACGAATGTGGCTGTGGCGAAAGCTTCAGAATTTAAGGCCGGTGCAGATGCAGAATCATTTCGAGCTGTTTCAGTTGCCGCAGCGGTTTGCGCTTGATCAGGGACAACTGGATGCAGCTTACCGTGAAGTGCAGAACAAGGTGCATCCGGACAAGTTTGTACAGGCCAGCGAAGCGGAAAAACGGGTCGCCATGCAATGGGCAACACGTGCCAATGAGGCATACCAGACACTGAAAAAACCGCTAAAGCGCGCACGCTATCTATGCGAATTGCAAGGTGTGGATTTGCAGACAGAATCCAATACATCCATGCCCGGAGCCTTCCTGATGCAGCAAATGGAATGGCGCGAAAGCTTTGATGACGCACGACGCGATAATAACCAGGCCACCCTGCTGCGCCTGGAGCGCGAATTGAACAGTGCATTAAGAACGCAATTGCATGCCGTTGGTAACGCACTTGACCAGAGCCAGTTTCAGGAAGCCGCGCAACAAATCCGCGCCTGCATGTTTCTGGAAAAATTTATTGCCGACATCGCTGCTCTTGACGAGTAATTTCGAATAACCCGGCGAATCCGGATAGCACCGGGTTGCCCTTTTTGGATGCATTGCCATCCCCCATTTCACCATGGCATTACTGCAGATTTCAGAACCTGGCATGTCCACCGCCCCACACCAGCACAGGCTGGCAGTAGGCATCGATCTGGGCACGACCAATTCTCTGGTTGCAACCGTACGCAATAGCATCCCTGAAGTATTGAATGACGAAGAGGGTCGCCCTCTGTTGCCATCAGTCGTACGCTACCTGTCGAATGGTCATGCGCACATCGGCTTTAAAGCCCTGGCCGAGCAAAGCAATGACCCCAGGAACACCATCGCTTCGGTCAAGCGCTTCATGGGTCGCGGCTTGAAAGACATCGCTTATGCAGAAAATCTGCCATACGATTTCCATGATGAACCTGGCATGGTGCAGCTTAAAACCGTGGCCGGCATCAAGAGCCCAGTAGAAGTATCAGCGCAAATCCTGGCGACCCTGCGTCAAACTGCCGAAGATGCCCTGGGCGACGACCTGGTCGGCGCCGTCATTACGGTGCCTGCCTATTTTGACGATGCCCAGAGACAGGCAACCAAGGATGCTGCCAAGCTGGCCGGGCTGAATGTCTTGCGCCTGCTGAACGAACCGACAGCTGCAGCGATTGCCTATGGTCTCGACAATGCATCCGAAGGTGTGTATGCCGTGTATGACCTCGGCGGCGGCACGTTCGACATCTCCATTTTAAGAATGAGCAAGGGTATATTCGAAGTCCTGGCTACCGGTGGCGATTCTGCCCTGGGTGGTGATGATTTTGATCACCGCCTGTTTTGCTGGATCCTGCAAGAATCCAAACTGGCACCGCTGTCCGACGAAGATACCAGCACCCTGATGGTAAAGGCACGCGAGGCCAAAGAGATTTTATCCAGCAAGCCAAGCACCTTTATCGATGCGAAACTGAATTCCGGTGAATCCGTACATTTACAGATCAGTGCAGCAGCATTCGCCGAAATGACACAAAACCTGGTGGTAAAAACCACCACACCCTGTCGCAAAGCCCTGCGCGATGCCAGCCTGACGGTCGATGATATCGATGGTGTGGTACTGGTTGGTGGCGCCACACGCATGCCGCATGTACGCAAGGCGGTCGGCGATTTTTTCCAGACTACCCCACTGGCAAATATTGACCCTGACAAGGTGGTGGCACTGGGTGCTGCAATACAGGCGAATCTGCTGGCTGGCAACCGTGCCCCTGGCGATGACTGGTTGCTGCTGGATGTGATCCCGCTGTCGTTGGGCGTGGAAACCATGGGTGGGCTGGCTGAAAAGGTCATCCCGCGCAATTCCACCATCCCTTGCGCACGCGCACAGGAATTTACCACCTTCAAGGATGGACAAACCGCCATGGCCATCCACGTGGTACAGGGCGAACGCGAACTGATCAGCGAATGCCGCTCGCTGGCCCGCTTTGAATTACGTGGCATCCCTCCCATGGCTGCCGGTGCAGCACGCATACGCATCACTTATCAGGTAGATGCAGATGGACTGTTGTCAGTATCGGCACGCGAATTACGTTCTGGCGTGGAAGCGGCAATTACCGTCAAACCATCGTATGGCCTGGCCGATGATGACATCACGCGCATGCTGCAAGATTCCTTTACGTCGGCAGATGCCGACATGCAGGAACGTGCCTTGCGTGAAGAAGTGGTGGAAGCCGAGCGCATCCTGCTGGCCACCCAGTCCGCTTTGAATGCGGATGCATCACTGCTGGATGATGCCGAACAGGTACAAATCAAAGCATTGATGGCCCAAGTGCTCAGCCTGAAGGATGGCAAGGATCACCAGTTATTGCATGAGGCCATCGACAAGCTGGCACAGGGCACGGAAGAATTTGCAGCGCGCCGCATGGACAAAAGCGTGCGCAGTGCACTGGCAGGCAAAAAACTGGATGAGATTGCCTGACAGTGCAGCCAGCATCCAATACCTAAATACTGAATTGACGAGAACAACATGCCACAAATCATAGTCCTGCCCCATCCCCAGCTTTGCCCGGAAGGCACAGTCATCGATGCGCCCGAAGGCAAGTCCCTGTGCGAAGCCCTGGTTGAAAGCGATGTCGAAATTGAACATGCCTGCGAAATGTCCTGCGCCTGCACCACGTGCCATGTGGTAGTGCGCGAGGGTTTTAATTCATTGAATGAATCCACTGAAGATGAAGAAGATTTGCTGGATGCCGCCTGGGGTCTGGAAGCCACCTCCCGCCTGTCTTGCCAGGCCAGACTTGGCAAACAGGATATCACCATAGAAATACCAAAGTACACCATCAACCACGCACGCGAAAACCATTAAGTAGGATCAAGCAGAATCAAGCAAGCAATGCACCACCGGGTAAGAATCACCTTACCCGAACATGCCGGAGCCCGCCATGAAATGGACAGACACTTACAGAATCGCCGAAGCACTGTGCGATAAATTTCCAGACATTGATCCGCTGACTGTGCGCTTCACCGACTTGCACAACTGGATCGTGGAACTGGAAGAGTTCGATGACGACCACCTGCGTGGCGGTGAAAAAATCCTGGAAGCCATACAAATGGCCTGGATAGAAGAAAGATAAAAGCAAGCAAGTCCTGTCTTGAGTAGTGTCTCCATTGTAGTACCTCCATTGGATTGCCTTGCTCCCGGACGGTAAAATCACTTACCCCCAATGCAATCCTTGCGCAGTCTTGTGCCTGCCAGCCCACAGCATTTGAAAATATATTTTCGTCATGAGAATGATATCTTGCTGAAACGCAAAAAACCTTTTAGTATTTTAGAACTCATTTCATAAATAACAGAGGGATGCGTTCCCGGCTTTCAATGAGTTTGTCTGTCACTGATCAATAAATGAATGTCAGTTGAGCATGGTGATATGCTCAACCTGGCTATACCTCCCCGGGAAGTGTTGCACAAGGATCTTGGAATGCAGTTTAGACATCTCTTATCCGCACTACGCAGCAGAATTACGCTCAGACTTGCGATCATTCTAGCCGTCGTATTCGGGTTGACCGTCCCTGCCGCCATCCTGATTCCCTACCATCTGCATACGATAGAAACTGCAGCTCAGGTACGCAATGCAGAAGATCATAATCGTCTGGTTGAAATTCTGTCCGTTATCCTGAGTGAACCGCTGTGGCAGATCACCCCTGAAATTGCCAACATATCGAGCGAAGTGGTGTATTCCGACCCCAGGGTCGCGACTATCGAAGTCATCACCCTGCCCGACCGCAAAGAATTCATCAAGAACGACACCCGCAAACAAACCCAGAAAGGTCCCTTTACCAGTATGGAAAGGGAAATCAAGCACGGCGGACAAGTCATTGGCCAGGTCAGGCTGACGCTGGCAGAAGATTTATTGCAGGAGAGTCTGGCATCTGATTTCCGCCGGTATGTCACGACTGCATTCTTATCCCTCATATTGGCCATCATCTTTATTTTGGTAGTACTGCAATGGCGTCTGGTGCAACCGGTCAGAATTCTGATGGCCAAATCAGACAGGCTGGCGAATGGAGAATTGAATGACCCTATCGCACTGAACCGTGAAGATGAACTGGGCCATCTGGCGACCAGTCTGGAGGCAACCCGTCAGGCACTACAACGCTCATTCAGCGAACTCGAAGTCAAAAACCAGCAATTGCTTGAATATTCTGGCACACTGGAATCCAAGGTCAGACTAAGAACCCAGGAACTGGAAACCGCACTGAGCAACGTCAATTCAGCCCAGGCCGAACTGGCCAGGGTAGAACGCATGGCAGCCCTGGGCTCCATGGTGGCAGGTGTCGCACATGAACTCAATACGCCACTGGGTAACTGCCTGCTGGTCGCCAGCACGCTCGAAGAAGAAACCCGCTACCTGGTAAAAATGGTGGAAGACGGCAAAATGCGTCGCTCTGACCTGACACGTTACGCCAACACCGCTCTGGACTCCACCAAGCTCCTGTTACGCGGCCTGCAGCAATCCGCCCATCTGGTGGGTGATTTCAAACAGGTTGCAGTGGACCAGTCCAGCGCCCAGCGCCGTCAGTTTGCCTTGCTGATCATGCTGCAGGAACTGACAGCCCTGCTGCATTCCAGTCTCAGGAAAACACCGTATACGCTGGAACTGAATATCCCTGCCGACATACAGCTGGACAGCTATCCCGGCTTGCTTGGCCAGGTATTCACCAATCTGGTCAATAATGCCGTGGCCCATGGCCTTGAAGGTCAGGAAGAAGGTCACATGCGCTGCACTGCCGAAAAGCAGGGCGAACAAGTCGTGATCGTCTTTGAAGATAATGGCAAAGGGATACCTGCCGATATCATTAACCGCATTTTCGAGCCATTTTTCACGACCAAATTCGGTCAGGGCGGTAGCGGCCTTGGTCTCAGCATCACCTTCAATATCATTTCCAATGTGCTGGGTGGCAGCATTCATGCGTCCAGCGTGGTCGGCGTGGGCACCCGCTTTGAAATCAAACTACCCCTCATTGCCCCTGGCGAGCCTGAATCAAGCAATCCCCTGCTAAGCAAACGCTGAAAAGTTAACTTGGGCCGCCCAAGCCAATTTGGGCGTCACTAAGGTATACTGGCGCACTGTAAGAATTGAAATATAGTAGTTTTTTGCACAATAAAAATAACTGCATTTCAGTTCACTTGCCCTGAATAACATAGTGATTTACACCCCTCATGCATCAATACCTAGACTTCATGCGTCATGTGAAAGACCATGGCACAAGCAAAACTGACCGCACCGGTACAGGCACCCTGTCCGTTTTCGGCTATCAGATGCGTTTTGACTTGAATGAGGGTTTTCCTCTGGTGACAACCAAAAAGCTGCACCTGAAATCCATTGTCCATGAACTGATCTGGTTTTTGGCAGGTTCTACCAATATCAAATACCTCAAGGATAACGGTGTTTCCATCTGGGATGAATGGGCCGATCAGAATGGCGACCTTGGTCCGGTGTATGGCTCGCAATGGCGCAACTGGCCGACACCTGGTGGTGAGCATATCGACCAGATCAAACAGGTGTTGGAGCAAATCAAAAACAACCCGGATTCACGCCGCATGATCGTGTCAGCCTGGAACGTAGCTGACATTCCACAGATGAAGCTGCCACCCTGCCACGCCCTGTTCCAGTTTTATGTCGCAGATGGAAAACTGTCTTGCCAGCTGTACCAGCGCAGTGCAGATATTTTCCTGGGTGTACCTTTTAATATCGCTTCTTATGCCCTGCTTACCCACATGATGGCGCAACAAGCTGGCCTTGGCGTGGGTGATTTTGTATGGACCGGCGGCGATTGCCACCTGTATTCCAATCACATGGATCAGGTGAATGAACAATTGTCACGCACCAGTTTTCCCTTGCCTCAATTAGTCATAAAACGCCAACCAGATACCTTATTTGATTATCAATACGATGATTTTGCGTTTGAAAACTATCAGTTCCACCCTGCCATCAAAGCACCGGTCGCGGTCTGAACCCCAGGTTGAAACACAGTCTGAAAACAAGGATTCATCAGCATGTCATCATTAACGATTATCGTTGCGACTGATAAAAAACGGGGTATTGGTATCAACAATACGCTGCCATGGCGCCTTCCCGAAGATCTGGCGCATTTCAAGCGCACGACCAGTGGCCACAGCATCATCATGGGCAGGAAGACTTTCGAGTCCATAGGCCGCCCTTTGCCACAAAGACGCAATATCGTCGTGACGCGAAACCCTGACTGGCAGCATGCCGGCACAGAAAGCGTCGCCTCATTGCAGGACGCACGCTTGCTGGCAGGCGATGACCATGCTTTCATTATCGGTGGTGCAGAAATTTATCAGCAAAGCCTGCATCTGGCAGATACGCTGATCGTTACAGAAATACAACAGGAATTTGAGTGCGATGCTTTTTTCCCCGCCATCGATCCATTACTATGGAAAGAGACAGCAAGAGAAGAATGTTACTCAAAAGAAATTAATTTACACTTCGCATTTGTGACTTACAAAAAGATTTAGGATTACTATGTCAGGACACGGTTTTCACGTACATGGCCCGCATGACCATGAATTGGAACATGCGGCACACGGCAATGACGATTTTGCCAGCAGGATTGCTGTCATGACTGCCATTATGGCAACAGTTGGCGCCCTGTTTGGCTATGAAGGCGGCGCGACTCAGAATGATGCAGGCATGTTCAAGAATGAATCGGCAATTAAAAAAACCGAAGCGTCGAACCAATGGAATTTTTATCAGTCGAAGTCCAACAAGCAAAATTTGGCTGAATTAGCAATGGTATTACCAGGCGCCGACGCAGAGAAATACCGCGCCGAAGTCAGCCGCTACAAGACTGAAAAAGAAGAAATCAAGAAAAAAGCAGAAGCACTGGAAGAAGACAGCAAGGAATGGGAAAGAAAGTCTGAAGCAGCATTACACCAGCATCACCGCTGGGCGCAGGCCATGACAGCAGTACAGATCGCGATTTCGCTGGCAGCAATCACTTTGTTGACTAAAAAGAAGTGGTTGCAATATGTCTCTTATGGCGTAGCTGGTGTCGGTGCTATTCTGGCAGGACTTGCCTGGCTTCATATTTAATATGAGTGAGAAAAAGATGAAAAAAATACTCGGGATTGCATTGCTGGCGGCAGCCTGCGCAGCGCAGGCCCAGACTTCACAAACGGTGCAACTGGTGCCTTACCCCTACCTGCCCAAGGATGTGAATTTTTCTTTGGGTGCAGTTGCACTCTATATGCCTAAATACACGGGTTCGAATGAACGCCGCTTGGCAGCCTACCCTATGTTTGATGCACAATGGAAGAATGGTGCATTTTTCAGCGCTGTAAATGGTCTTGGTTATAACTTCTCCAAAGACCCCAGCCTGCAATACGGCCTGCGCCTGTCACTGGAAGCTGCGCGTGATGAATCACGTTCATCCAAATTGCGCGGGCTTGGCGATGTCAACACTGCCATCGAAACTGGTGCTTTTGTCAATTACAATATAGACCAAAATTATTCGCTGGCCTCTTCCATCCGTTATGGCTCCGGCGTTGATCACAATGGCCTGCAAATCAGTTTTGGTGGCCGTGCCACGACTGCACTGAATTCGCAAAACCGCCTTTCAGCCAGCCTTACAGCAAACTGGGCCAATACTGCCTATATGCAGTCGTATTTTGGTGTCACGCCTTCGCAGTCTGCTATCAGTGGCTATGCACAATATACGCCTTCATCCGGCATTTCTGACATCAAACTGGGCGCGACCTGGCACTGGAATATTGATGGCAACTGGTCCCTGATCACCGGGGCCTCTGTCAGCCGTCTGAGTGGCGATGCAGGCAAGAGTCCGTTCATTTTCCAGAAAACACCTGTCACCATATTTTCTGCGGCGACTTATCGCTTCTGATCATTTCAGTCGACCGACTTCAGCGTGTTTCTCAAAAAGAGTGTCTGCAAGCAGGCACTCTTTTTTATTGACGTAATTGTTGACGTAATTGTTGACGCAATTGTTGGCGCAATTGTTGGCGCAATCAGTGACACAAGCACAGGAAAGCCAGCATGGATTTTTAAATAATATTCATGTCTGACCCGGTTTGACAATGCAAGATATGGCGCAGATCGGGTTTTGATGACAATCAGATGAAATTTTGCTTTTCCTGTCTCAATCCTGCGTATTTTTTCACATTCGCCCCCACATATCTGAGAGAATTCGCTTCTTTGAATTTTTCGGCGCGCAAGCGGTTGATTTAACTTGCCCAGGCGTCTCCCTTGTAACAAGCTTTTTTGGAGACCTCCATGAAATTCCGCTTCCCCATCGTTATCATCGATGAAGATTTCCGTTCCGAGAATACCTCTGGCCTGGGCATACGCGCTCTGGCTGATGCCATCGAATCAGAAGGCATGGAAGTATTGGGCGTCACCAGCTATGGTGACCTGTCTCAGTTTGCCCAACAACAATCACGCGCCTCTGCCTTCATCCTGTCGATTGACGATGAAGAATTTGGTGATGGTACCGACGAAGAAACCGATTACGCACTGAAATCACTGCGTGCCTTCGTCGAAGAAATCCGTTACAAGAATGCGGATATTCCGATTTACCTGTACGGCGAAACCCGCACCTCGCGTCACATCCCGAATGACATCCTGCGTGAACTGCATGGTTTCATTCACATGTTTGAAGACACGCCAGAATTCGTGGCGCGCCATATCATCCGTGAAGCGCGTTCTTACCTGGATGGTCTGGCACCACCGTTTTTCCGTGCCCTGGTGCATTATGCGAATGATGGCTCTTACTCTTGGCATTGCCCTGGTCACTCGGGTGGCGTAGCCTTCCTGAAATCACCGATAGGCCAGATGTTCCACCAGTTTTTTGGTGAAAACATGTTGCGCGCCGACGTGTGTAACGCCGTGGAAGAACTGGGCCAGCTGCTTGACCATACCGGCCCGGTTGCGGCGTCGGAACGCAATGCTGCACGCATTTTCAATGCAGATCATTGCTATTTCGTCACCAATGGCACCTCGACATCCAACAAGATGGTCTGGCATTCTACCGTGGCCCCCGGCGATATCGTCGTGGTGGACCGCAACTGCCATAAATCCATTTTGCACTCCATTATCATGTGTGGTGCGATCCCGGTTTTCCTGATGCCGACACGGAACCACCTCGGCATTATCGGCCCTATCCCGCTGGAAGAATTCAGCATGGAAAGCATACAGAAGAAGATTGAAGCCAATCCTTTTGCACGCGAAGCCAAGAACAAGAAACCACGCATCCTGACCATCACCCAATCAACTTATGATGGCGTGCTGTACAACGTCGAAGTATTGAAAGATTTGCTGGATGGTGAAATCGATACTCTGCACTTTGACGAAGCCTGGTTGCCACATGCGACCTTCCATGACTTTTATAAAGACATGCATGCCATCGGCAAAGACCGGCCACGTGCCAAGAAATCAATGATTTTCTCGACACAGTCCACACATAAACTGCTGGCCGGTATCTCACAGGCTTCGCAAATCCTGGTGCGTGAATCCGAGACACGCAAACTGGATCGGGACAGCTTCAATGAAGCCTATCTGATGCATACCTCGACTTCGCCGCAATATTCAATTATTGCATCTTGCGATATCGCAGCGGCAATGATGGAAGCACCGGGCGGTACCGCACTGGTGGAAGAATCCATTCTCGAAGCACTGGATTTCCGCCGCGCCATGCGCAAGGTCGATCAGGAGTGGGGCAAGGACTGGTGGTTCCAGGTCTGGGGACCGGAAGAATTTGCCGCAGACGGCATAGGTTCACGCGAAGACTGGATGATACGTGCCGAAGATGACTGGCATGGCTTTGGCAAACTGGCGTCGGGCTTCAACATGCTTGACCCGATCAAGGCCACCATCGTAACACCGGGTCTGTCACTGGAAGGCAAATTTGGCGAGACCGGCATCCCGGCTTCCATTGTCACCAAATACCTGGCGGAACATGGCGTTATTGTTGAAAAGTGCGGCCTGTATTCCTTCTTCATCATGTTTACCATCGGCATCACCAAGGGCCGCTGGAATACCCTGCTGACTGCCTTGCAACAGTTCAAGGATGATTACGACAAGAACCAGCCTATGTGGCGCATCTTGCCCGAATTTGCGACGGCCAATCCTCGCTATGAAGGTGTAGGTCTGAAAGACCTGTGCCAGGGCATACATGAGGCTTACAAAGGCCATGACGTGGCACGTTTGACGACAGAAATGTACTTGTCCGACATGCAACCGGCGATGAAGCCGTCTGATGCCTTTGCCATGATGGCGCATCGTGAAACCGAACGTGTATCCATTGATGAACTGGAAGGCCGTGTCACTGCGATTTTGCTGACACCTTACCCACCGGGTATTCCACTGCTGATTCCAGGTGAACGTTTCAATCGCACCATTGTGGATTATCTGCGTTTTGTACGTGATTTCAATGAGCGTTTCCCTGGCTTTGAAACCGATTGCCACGGTCTGGTGAAGGCTGAAGTCGACGGCAAGCGCGGGTATTTTGTTGATTGCGTCAAATCCAGCGCCGAAATCGTCAAATAAGCCCTGCATCGTCATATCCAGGTATTTTGCAAAAAAAAAGCACTTGTCACTGCATTAAAGTGACGGGTGCTTTTTTATTATGCGGAGCAACAACACCACAATTAAATTAAAATCGTTTTCGAGATACAATCAACGCGACATTCAACGCGATAATCAGAAGACGGAAACAGGACATGGGTAGCACGATAGGATTAATGCCAATCAAACATGCTGAAATCAGCGTAGGCGAGACTGTACCCTGGCCTATCTATGATGAGCAGGGGCATTTATTGATGGCCTCCGGTGTCAAGGTAGAAACCCAGAATCAGCTAAACAGCCTGCTGGAACACGGCTATTGCAATCCGGACGCAATGTGGGACACCATTCCCTCGAAACTGACACCGGTATCACGTCCTGTATCGGCGCAATCCAGCCCGGCTGCCAGCACGCCTGCACCAGCACAAGAGTCGAACAAAGACACGCTCATGGAGCTCGACAGCGTACGCTGGAATGTTGGCGAAACCCTGTATCTGCAAGTCCATGACAATGTCGCCACCCGATACACAGTCAAACTGATCGGTTTTGTCAAAAACATGTCGATTCTTGTTACGGCGCCAACAATTGATGGCAGGTCCGTTATCGTCAGAGATGGCCAGACTTTCATCGTCCGCGCCTTTCCTGGCAAAAGAGCCTACGCGTTTTCGGCGTCTGCCATCAAATCGGTCTACACCCCGCACGCCTATCTGCACATTACCTACCCCAAGCAAGTGCGCTGCTCGACCATCCGTCAGGGCTCACGTGCTTCAGTCAAAATCATTGCGTCAGTCACCATAGGCGATCCGGAACAAACAGCAGCAGCAACACTGGGCGATCTGAGCATGGGTGGTGCATCGGGCGTGATTAAAAAATCGCTCGGTAAAAAAGGCGATGTGGGCATTATTAAATTCAAGGTCAGCGCCGCTGGCAATGACGAATACCTCACGCTGAATTTCATCCTGCGCTCGCAAGCCCCGACCGAAAATGGCCTGGAGTTCAGGCATGGTTTTGAATTCGTTGATGTATCAGCACAATCGAAGCTGATACTGTCTGCCTTTGTCCATCAGACCCTGGCGGAAATGGATTAAGTCCGCAAGACCTGACAATAAACACCGCACATAATTGTCGCGACTACATCGCTTCACACACAGCAGGCATTGAAGCTGAGATTTAAAACTGTGATTTAAAGCTGTGATTCAAAGCTGTGACTCAAAGCTGATACTTATGTCATGCCTTGTTGTCGCTGGCATACACCTTGACAAGCAGACCATCAAAGCCTCTCGTCACTGCGAGAACATCAGCCTGCGCGCCACATCATCTTACGCCTTGTTACACACACCCATAGTTTAAGTAAAACTTCACTGTTTGTTACACTTTATGGCGATCACGTAAAGACCCTTGCATTAAAATTGGTTTTCCCAAACGAAATTCTCCGGAATGGATAATCAGGAGTCACCATGCCACCTATCCGGCTAAATGCACGCAAACACTATCTTGTTGCCTTATTCGTTCTGGCGCTCAGCGCCTGCGGTGGCGACGAAAAAACCGCTAGCACCAACACGGCAAATAATCCACCGCCTGCTGCTCCCAGCATGTTGGAACGCCTGTTTGCGCCAGCACCTGTGGTGTCGAGTACAACGGTCAGCTTCAGCGGCAACCGTTCGAATTACACCATCACCAAGGTCACTGGCGGCTATACAGTCAAAGACAACGTAGGCAGCGATGGCACCACCAGCATTACAGCAGATATTCAACAGTTGCTGTTCAAGGATGTATCCGTCAACCTGATCATCGCCGACCTGTCGACGACCATCTCGGCGACCGATCTGAACGCGATCATTGAACTGTATATTGCCTACTTCAACCGGATTCCCGATGCCAATGGGCTGGCTTACTGGATCAATCAGTTCAAGAGCGGCGTGAGTATAGAAAAGATCGGTGAATCTTTTTATATCGCAGCGATACAGGATGCGGCGCTGACTGGCTACCTGCCCAACATGACCAATGCCGATTTCGTCACGGTCGTTTATAAAAATGTATTGAGCCGCACTCCTCCGGATAAAGCCGGACTGGATTACTGGGTGAATGGCCTGGCCAATGGCACAGTAAGCCGTGGTAATGTGGTGCGTTCCATGCTGATAGCCGCCCACGGTTATGCCGGTGATCCGGTATATGGCTGGATCAGCAGCCTGCTGGACAACAAAGACAGCGTTGCCAAAAATTTCTCCATTCAGCAAGGCCTGAGTTACATCAAAACCGAAGATTCCATCAGCAAGGGTATGACGCTGGCGGCGACCATCTCGGCCAACGATACCAGTGTTGCCAATGGTCTTATACAGTCACTGGTCGGCTTTCAGACTGCCAGCGGCAATGCACCAACACCAGCACAGGCATCGCGCTTCCTGGCACAAACCAGTTTTGGCGCCACCAATAATGACATCAATGGCCTGACCAGCAGCAGCTATGATGCCTGGATAGAAAAGCAGTTTGCCATGCCGCAAAAACTGCACCGAAGCTACATGGATGCACAGGCGGCAGGTTTCATCAATGGCTTGAGCGATCTGAGTCAAAACAATTTCTTTGAATCCTTCTGGCAGCAAGCCATTAAGGGGGATGATCAGTTACGTCAGCGCACCACCTTTGCCCTATCGCAAATTTTTGTGGTCTCTTTCCAGGACAGCACCGTGGCCAACTATCCACGTGGTGTTGCCTCTTACTACGATACGCTGGGGGCGAATGCCTTTGGCAATTTCCGTAATCTGCTGGAATCGGTGACCCTGCACCCCATGATGGGCACCTACCTGACTTCCCTGCGCAACCAGAAAGAATCCGGCACCCAGGTCCCGGATGAAAACTATGCGCGTGAAGTCATGCAGTTGTTCACCATAGGCCTGTATCAGTTGAATCAGGATGGCAGTTATGTACTGAATGCCGGCAAGCCAGTCGAAACTTATTCCAGTGTCGACATCAGCGGCCTGGCCAAAGTTTTCACCGGCTGGAGCTGGGCTGGCCCTGACAAGAGCGATACCCGCTTCTTTGGCGGCAATGCCGACCCTAACCGGGATTGGCTGCCGATGCAGAGCTACCCGAAATACCATTCGATTTCAGCCAAGACCTTCCTCGGCACGACCATCGCTGCGCAGTCTGCAGCCAACCCGGAAGCCAGCCTGAAAACCGCACTGGATACGCTGTTCAATCACCCGAATGTTGGCCCTTTCGTTGGCAAGCAGTTGATACAACGTCTGGTGACCAGTAACCCAAGCCCACAATATGTGTCGCGTGTTGCTGCTGCCTTCAACAATAATGGCCAGGGTGTGCGGGGTGACATGCGCGCCGTCATCAAAGCCATCTTGCTGGATAATGAAGCACGCAACGACGCCACACTCGCCTATGCCAATACGGGTAAATTGCGGGAGCCGGTATTGCGTCTGGCGAACTGGATGCGCACTTTCAGTGTCAACTCGACTTCTGGCCGCTTCCTGATGACCAATATGGATGATCCGCTGAGTGGCCTGTCCGAGACACCGATGCGCTCACCTACCGTGTTCAATTTCTATCGCCCTGGTTATGTACCACCCAATTCCGGCATCGCTTCCGCTGGCCTGGTATCGCCAGAGATGCAGATCACCGGTGAAACTTCGGTGGTCGGTTATCTGAATTTCATGCGCGATATTATTCCAAATGGCACGGGTTCTTCGCGTGACGTCAAGGCCGATTACACCAGCATGATAGCCCTGGCAGCGACGCCGGATCAAATGCTGGATCAATTGAATTTACTACTGATGGCAAACCAGATGAGCAGCGGCCTGCGCAGCCAGATATTGACTGCCGTGAATTCCGTCACCATTCCCACCAATAACACTGCCAATGCAGATGCAGCGAAAAAGAACCGTGTTTATCTGGCGACATTCCTGACTATGGCATCACCTGAATATCTGGTCCAAAAATAAAGGGGATCCATCATGACTAAAGTTAATGCTTCACGCCGCCAGTTTTTGCGTTATTCGTCCGCCCTGGGTGCCGCCGGGACTATCGGCAGCGCCAGTCTGCCGTTTGCCCTGAACCTCGCCACCATGGGTTCAGCCGCTGCACAGACGTCAACCGGCGGCTACAAGGCGCTGATCTGCCTGTTCCTGTATGGTGCCAATGACCATGCGAATACCGTGCTGGCAACCGACAGCACCTCATGGACCCAATACACCACCGTACGCACCACCAACGAAGCCGGGTCGATTGCCCTGCCGCCAGTGGGCAGTAACGGCGGCGTCTTGCCAATTACCCCCAACACGACGCAGGCAGGCCGCAGTTTTGCCCTGCACCCTGCCCTGGGCTCATTAAAGACCCTGTTTGACAGTGGCCGCGTGGCTATCGTCAGCAATGTCGGCCCCTTGATCGTACCGACCACGCTACAGCAATACAAGGCAGCCAGCGTGCCGTTACCACCCAAGCTGTTTTCCCATAACGACCAGCAATCCCTGTGGCAGGCCTATGCGCCTGAGGGTGCGACTTATGGCTGGGGCGGACGTATGGGTGATTTGCTGGCAGCCGGCAATGCCTATCCGGTATTTACGGCGATTTCTGCCTCTGGCAATGCAGTGTTCCTGTCCGGGCGTACCGTCAACCAGTATCAGGTCAGTGCTTCAGGTGCAGTACCTATAGGTGGGCTCACCGGTGCGCTGTTTGGCTCGACTACGGCAGGCAATCCACTGAAGTCCATCATCACGACAGACAGCAACAATCTGTTCCAGAAAGAACACGCCAACGTCACCAACCGCTCGATCAACGCACAAAGCCTGCTCAGTCCTGCCATGGCACCGGCAGGCGGTACCGGGGTACCTAATCCTACCCAATATACCAACCCCAACACAGGTGCTTTGGCAACCAATGGCCTGGCCTCACAATTGCAAACTGTGGCACGCATCATCGCTGGCCGCAGTGCACTTGGAGCGCAGCGTCAGGTATTTTTCGTCAGTATGGGCGGTTTTGATACTCATGACTTCCAGCGCACGGCACATGCCGATCTGATGGCGAGACTGGCACATGCCATCACCTATTTCGACGGTGTCCTTGGCAGCTTGCAAGGCACGGACATGCGCAATCAGGTCACCATGTTCACCGCCTCTGATTTTGGCCGGACCTTTACCAGCAACGGCGATGGTACGGATCATGGCTGGGGTTCACACCACTTTGTCATTGGCGGTGCGGTAAAGGGTAAGAACATTTATGGCGAATTCCCGGTCACAGGCCTGAAACATACGCTGGATGTGGGTTCCGGCAGCCTGCTACCGCAAATCTCCGTCGATCAGTATGGCGCCACACTGGCAAACTGGTTTGGTCTCAGTACATCGCAGATCAATGATGTCTTCCCGAATATCGTGAATTTCTCCAATCGCAATCTGGGCTTCCTGGGCTAAAATTCCGACAAACAAAAACACCCTGTTGCCCGGCAAGGCAACAGGGTGTTTTGCTTTCAGGCTGGCAAACAAGCCAGCCAGCAGCAATAATCTGAAAAATCAGAAAATCGATCTGGCAGTCAGCGTCGTAAAGCGTTCCAGCGCATAGGTGCCTGCCAGTGAATTGCCGGTAGCATCCAGACCCGGTGACCAGACGGCCACGGCCAGCTCGCCCGGCACCAGCGCCAGTATGCCGCCGCCGACTCCACTCTTGGCTGGCAAACCGACGCGGTAGGCAAAGTCACCTGCTGCATCATAGGTGCCGCAGGTCAGCATCAGTGCGTTCAGGCGCTTGGCTGAACTGGGATCCAGTATCTGCAGACCACTCCAGGGTATCGTGCCGTGATTGGCCAAAAAACTGCCTGCCTTGGCCAGTTCAGCACAGGTCATGGTAATGGAGCATTGACGGCAATAACTGTCGATGACTGCCTTGACCGGATTATGCAGATTGCCAAAATCTTTCATCAGATGGGCGATGGCGTAATTACGATGTGCCGTCATCCGTTCTGACTGGGCAACTGCCATATCAAAGTCCACACTGTTTTCGCCGGCGATGGTGCGGGCAAACTGTAGCACCGCAATATCTGACTGCACAAAGCGCCCCGACAGGATATCCGTCATGACCAGCGCACCGGCATTAATGAAGGGATTGCGCGGCTTGCCTTTTTCATACTCAAGCTGCACCAGGGAATTGAAAGGATTGCCTGAAGGCTCACGCCCCACCCTTTCCCAGATGGCATCGCCTTCACGGGCAAATGCCAGCGCCAGGGCAAACAGCTTGGTAACGCTTTGCAGCGAAAATTTTTGCCCGCCGTCACCTATCGAATACGTACTGCCGTCGAGGCAATGCACTGCCATGCCAAAATGCTGGGCAGAGACCTTAGACAATTCCGGAATGTACGAAGCAACCTTGCCTTGTGACAACAGAGGTTGAACTTCCGCAAAAATCGTCTCAAGGATTGCGGTGTAATCAGGCTGCATCAGGTTTTTGGTAAGGTCACGCCAACTTGTCCCTGGTATTTACCGCCACGGTCCTTGTATGAGGTCTCACACACTTCATCACTCTCAAAGAACAATACCTGCGCACAACCTTCGCCAGCGTAAATCTTGGCTGGCAACGGTGTGGTATTGGAAAATTCCAGCGTGACATAGCCTTCCCATTCTGGCTCGAACGGTGTGACGTTGACGATGATGCCACAACGGGCATAGGTTGATTTGCCCAGGCAGATCGTCAATACGCTGCGTGGTATGCGGAAATATTCCATGGTGCGGGCCAGCGCGAAAGAATTCGGCGGGATGATGCAGACATCTCCCTTGAAATCGACGAAAGACTTTTCATCGAAGTTTTTCGGATCAACGATAGTGCTGTTGATATTGGTAAAAATCTTGAATTCATCGGCGCAGCGAATATCGTAGCCATAAGACGACGTGCCATAGCTGACGATGCGGTTACCATCACGCTCGCGCACCTGGCCCGGTTCAAACGGCTCTATCATGCCAGTTTGCTCAGCCATACGACGTATCCACTTGTCTGATTTGATGCTCATCTACTTCTCCTGCCCAATTGATATTGGCGCGATTTTACGCGAAAACAGCTATATCTAATATGGAATTAGCTCTGAAAAATACAAACAAATTCGAGAAAATCCACCTAAGCCTGGCTGCACTGTCTGCCGCAATATCCATTTTTACGGCACCAAAGCAATATCTTCCGCAAATAAGGGATAAATCCACGGGCTTTTCTATTGCCAGCAAGCACGCGGACAGCCTCTCAGGCAGCAGGGGTAATCAATCAACGAAAAATTAACAAAAAATTACACCAATCACATGCAAGCTTTTGATTTTTCAGCAGAATTTCTTTTGATGCGCACAAAACAAGCGGGTTTCCGGTACAATCCTGCCCATGAACGCTCAGCCTAAAAATCTATTCTCATTCCCACGTTTCCGTCCCGAAGTTGGCGGAAAAAATACCGCACCCTTTTTACCCATGTCGCGTGCCGAAATGGATGTACTGGGCTGGGATAGTTGCGATGTCATCCTCGTAACGGGCGACGCCTATATCGACCACCCCAGTTTTGGCATGGCACTGATTGGCCGCCTGCTGGAACATCATGGCTTTCGCGTCGGCATTATCAGCCAGCCTGACTGGCAGTCAGCCGATGCCTTCCGTGCGCTGGGCAAACCAAATTTGTACTTTGGCGTGACTTCCGGCAATATGGATTCCATGGTGAATCGTTACACAGCTGACCGCAAGATACGTTCTGAAGATGCCTATACGCCCGATGGCGACCGTACCAAACGCCCCGATCGTGCGCTGGTGGTCTACGCCCAGCGTGCCCGTGAAGCCTACCCTGACGCAAACGTCGTTGCCGGCAGCATAGAAGCCAGCCTGCGCCGTATTGCGCATTACGATTACTGGTCTGACAAGGTAAGACGCTCTGTACTGCCAGATTCCAAGGCCGACATCCTGCTGTTTGGCAATGCGGAACGTGCATTGATCGACCTGACGCACAGGCTGGCGCAGGGCGAAGCCATCAAGGATATACGTGACTTACGCGGCACCGCCTTCATGACGCCACGTGGCTGGTTGCCAGATGATGACTGGACAGAAATCAACTCTGTCAAAATCGACACCCCAGGCAAGGTAGAAGCGCATACCGACCCGTATGCAATGGTGCCAGAGAAAGAAGCGAAATGCGCCACGGGTGATGCGCCCGCTGCCTCTGAATCTACAGAAGCAAAGCCCGCAGTCAAAGCCGAAACCAAGGCTGATGTCGTGCAACTGCAGGCCATACGCATCATGAGCCGCGAAGAGCGCCAACTCATGCTGCGTAACAAGCAACACAAGTCTGTGATACGCCTGCCATCCTTTGATGAAGTCAAGGAAGATGCTGTCCTGTATGCCCATGCCTCACGCGTATTCCATCTGGAAGCCAATCCTGGCAATGCCAAGGCATTGGTGCAGGGCCATGGTGACCGCGATGTGTGGCTGAACCCGCCACCGCTGCCACTGGCCATGGATGAGATGGACGGCGTGTATGACCGCGCCTACGCACGGGCACCGCACCCTGCCTACGGCAAGTCACGCATACCGGCGTGGGAAATGATACGTTTCTCGGTGAATATCATGCGCGGCTGCTTTGGCGGCTGCACCTTCTGCTCGATTACCGAACATGAAGGCCGCATCATACAAAGCCGTTCCGAGCCTTCGATTTTGCGTGAGATAGAAGAAATCCGTGACAAGGTCAAAGGTTTCACCGGTACGATTTCCGATCTGGGCGGCCCGACTGCCAACATGTACCGTCTGGCCTGTAAAGATAAAAAGATAGAAGAATCCTGCCGTCGCCTGTCCTGCGTGTACCCAAGCATCTGCTCCAACCTGGGTACAGATCACAGCAAGCTGATTTCGATTTACCGCAAGGCGCGCGCCCTGCCCGGCATCAAAAAAATACTGGTCAGTTCGGGCCTGCGTTATGACCTGGCAGTACGTTCACCTGAGTATGTGAAAGAACTGGTAACCCATCACGTCGGTGGCCTGCTGAAAATTGCACCTGAACATACTGAAGCCGATACCCTGTCGAAAATGATGAAACCCGGCATAGGCAGCTATGACGAGTTCAAGGCCATGTTCCAGAAGTATTCGAAAGAAGCGGGCAAAGAGCAATACCTGATACCGTACTTTATCGCCGCCCATCCGGGTTCGACGGATGAAGACATGATCAACCTGGCGATCTGGTTAAAGAAAAATGACTTCAAGCTGGATCAGGTACAGACCTTCATGCCCACGCCAATGGCACTGGCCACAACCATGTACCATACCCGCAAGAACCCACTGAAGAAAGTAACGGCGGATTCCGAAGTGGTAGAAACAGCGCGCTCAGGCAAGGTGCGCAAACTGCACAAGGCGCTGCTGCGCTATCACGCACCGGAAAACTGGGAAATCATCCACGAAGCCCTGCAACGCATGGGCAGACGCGACCTGATAGGTAGCGGACCACGTCATTTGATCCCATCCCGCCAACCACACATCCCCATCACCATTGATGAAAGTGGTGTTGCCAATGGCCGACGGATCGCCGCACCCAAAATTGATACTTTTGGCAAAAAACCGGCAGCGCGCCCGAATGCGATGGGCTCAGGTTTAAAAACGGGCTTAAAAACAGGTGTAAAAACTGCCATGAAGACAGCACCAAAAACAACAGCCAGGGGCGCAAGCAACTCAGCCGCACCTGCTGCGGGCCGTCCGGCGCTCGCCTACAAATCAGGCAAACCCAAAGCGGCCAGCAGCAATAAATCGGGACGGCGCTAAGTTGGTTCCATGATGTATCAAAAACATCATTCCATATAGATCAAAGCTGCGTTTTTCAACGCAGCTTTTTTTTCAGCATTTGCCTCCCATACTGTAGCGCTGATGTAAAATCAATTCATTGCTTGCAGCAACTTCAGGCCCCTTAGCAAGGAGATAGTATGAAGCACATGAAAACAGTTTTGATACTTGAGCATACCGAAGAAGTGTTCGACAAGCTCACCTGTGATGTCTGCGGCGCTGAATCCCACTGGGATGAAAACTGGGGCAGCAAGGAACATGAAAAAATCATCACCACGCTCAACCTGGAAGAGGAAGAGTCCTTCCCCAATGGCGGGCAATCGACCCTGACGCAATACCATATCTGTCCACCCTGCTTCAAAAACCATCTGGCAAAATGGATGGAAAGTCACAGAAATAGCGCGCCAACGGTGAGTAAATCAGTCTGGTGATATCTGGTAATGATGCTTGACAATAAATAATGCGGGCATCGGTCTGTGGGCGGCACATGCACAGGCCACCCTGCCTGCCAATTGCGACTCCCCGCGCAAGCTGTGTCAAGAAGTACAACGCTCCCACCCGAAATACGGCCAAGGTCAGTACTTCAACTGACATTCTTGCAGTTTATACATATGTTCAGCGCCTAATTTACTCATGCAGACGCATGCCAAGGTATAATGCAAGGTTTGATTGCATTAGAAAAGAATACCTATCATGGAAGCTGAACGCCTCAATAGCCTGTCCGCCCTGCTCGCCGACCTGACCGTCCGCGAAGCCGAACTCCGGAGGTATCTTTGACTTCGATATCAAGTCAGAGAAACTGGAACAAGTCAACGCCGAACTGGAAGATCCTGCCGTCTGGAATGACCCCAAACGCGCCCAGGAATTAGGCAAAGAAAAGAAATCCCTGGAAAATGTTGTCAACACGCTCGTGAAAGCGGACAGTGGCCTGCGCGACGCCAATGACCTGTTTGCCATGGCACGCGAAGAGAATGATGACGATACTCTGGAAGCCATAGAAGTTGACGCACAAGGTTTGCGTGAGCTGGTCGAGGGCATGGAATTCCGCCGTATGTTCAACAACCCCATGGACCCGAACAACTGCTTTATTGATATCCAGGCTGGTGCCGGTGGCACTGAAGCACAGGATTGGGCATCGATGCTGTTGCGTCAGTACTTGCGCTATTGCGAACGCAAGGGCTTCAAAGTAGAAATCATGGAACAGTCTGACGGTGACATCGCTGGCATCAAGACCGCTACTTTGAAGGTGGAAGGCGAATATGCCTATGGCTTCCTGCGCACGGAAACCGGCGTACACCGCCTGGTACGCAAGTCACCGTTTGACTCCAACAATGGCCGCCATACATCCTTTTCCAGCCTGTTTGTTTACCCTGAAGTAGATGACTCGTTTGAAATCGACATCAACCCGGCAGATGTGCGCACCGATACTTACCGCGCTTCTGGTGCCGGTGGTCAGCATATTAATAAAACCGATTCCGCTGTCCGATTGACGCATGGCCCTTCCGGCATCGTTGTCCAATGCCAGAATGACCGCAGCCAGCACAGGAACCGTGCTGAAGCCTGGGAAATGTTGAAAGCCAAACTGTTTGAGCTCGAACTGCGCAAGCGCATGAGCGAAAAACAAAATCTGGAAGATTCCAAGACCGATGTCGGCTGGGGTCACCAGATCCGTTCTTATGTACTGGATCAATCCCGCATTAAGGATTTACGCACGAATTTTGAATCTGGCAACACCAAAGCAATTCTGGATGGTGACCTGGATGAATTCATTGCGGCATCCTTAAAGCAAGGCGTGTAATACAGCATGTACATTGCGCAGGCGATCCGCCTGCGCAGCCTTAAAGAATCAAAACCTGCAGGCCAGATGCCTGCCCTCCCTTAGGGAAAATTATGTCTGATATCAATAATAATGCTGCACCAGCCGAAGAAGTAGCCGTTGACGAACATTCTGTCATTGCTGTGCGTCGTGCAAAACTGGATGCCATCCGTACCAAAGGCATCGCCTTCCCGAATGACTTCCGTCCGGAAAACAAAGCCGCTGCACTGCACGAACAATATGCGTCAAAAACACGCGAAGAACTGGAAGCACTGAACATTGAAGTCAGTGTTGCCGGTCGCTTGATGTTAAGCCGCTCTGCTGGCAAGAAAGCTGCGTTTGCCACATTGCAGGATGCGTCCGGCATCAAGGCTGATGGTCGCATACAGTTGTATATCACTACTGATAAAACTGGCGAAGCTGAAATGGAAGCCTTCCATCAGTATGACCTGGGTGATATTCTCGGTGTTGTCGGCGTTCTGTTCAAAACCAAAACCGACGAACTGACCGTCAAGGTTACAACACTGCGTCTGCTGACCAAATCCCTGCGCCCATTGCCTGACAAATTCCATGGCCTGGCCAATCAGGAAACCAAATACCGTCAGCGTTATGTCGACCTGATCATGAGCGAAGACACGCGTCGTACCTTCAAGGCACGCACGGCAGCCATGAACTCCATACGCACATTCATGAACAGCAATGATTTCATGGAAGTGGAAACACCAATGCTGCACGTGATACCTGGCGGCGCTGCTGCCAAGCCTTTCATCACACATCACAATGCGCTGGACATGCAGATGTATTTGCGTATCGCGCCTGAACTGTATCTGAAACGTCTGGTAGTCGGCGGCTTCGACCGCGTGTTTGAAGTCAACCGCAACTTCCGCAATGAAGGCGTATCACCACGCCACAATCCGGAATTCACGATGATGGAATTCTATGCAGCCTATGTCGATTACAAATGGCTCATGGATTTCACCGAGCAAGTCATACGCAAGGCAGCTGAAGATGCACATGGCACAGCCGTACTGACCTATCAGGGCCGTGAACTGGATTTGAGCAAGCCTTTCCAGCGTCTGACCATCGTTGGCGCCATCAACAAATACGCGCCAAATTACACGAATGAGCAATTGCATGATGCTGAATTCATCAAGGCAGAATTGCTGAAATTTGGTGTCAAACCTTTCGCTACAGCCGGCCTGGGTGCATTGCAATTGGCCCTGTTTGAAGAAACCGCCGAAGCACAGTTGTGGGACCCGACCTATATCATCGATTACCCGGTCGAAGTCTCACCATTGGCACGTGCATCTGACACTGTTGCAGGTATCACAGAACGTTTCGAGTTGTTCATGACCGGTCGCGAAATCGCCAATGGCTTCTCGGAATTGAATGACGCCGAAGACCAGGCAGCGCGCTTCCAGGCACAGGTAGCAGCCAAGGATGCCGGTGACGAAGAAGCCATGTACTACGACGCCGATTACATCCGCGCCCTGGAATATGGCCTGCCACCAACCGGTGGCTGCGGCATAGGCATAGACCGTTTGATGATGCTGATTACCGATTCACCAAACATCCGTGACGTGATCCTGTTCCCGCATTTGCGCCGGGAAGATTAGAACTCATTTCATAAATAGGGGTGAGATGCGTTTGTCTCATAACGAGGGCTGGCAAGGCGGACGAGGCAGTCAATAGCGGGTCTATTGACAACGAGTCCAACGCAGTCCAGCACGCGTTATGAGGCAAACCCTTCGGGAGCTGGCGATTCGGGCGCATTGCAGCGTTGCGCCGCTTGCTAAGGCACCAGCCTTAGCTGCGCGTCACGCCTTGCACTGCATCCCGAATCGCCTTGCTCGCACTCATCCCTATTGATGAAATGAGTTCTAATAATTGACATAGTCAAGCATAAATGATGAAGGGACTGTAGAATTTGCAGTCCCTTTTTTTTTTGCCATCTTCCGCCATCTTCTGCCATCAAGTAAATCCTGCCATGCCACCAGTCCATCCGCTTAAAAAACTCCTGAATTATGCCAAGGCCTATAAAACAGATTTTCGCCTGGCAACCATTTATTCAATATTGAACAAATTCTTTGATGTTTTGCCGGAAGTATTGATTGGTGTCGCTGTCGATATCGTCATCAATGGCGACAAGAGTTTTCTCGCAAAACGGGTCCTGGGCGGCTTTGGCATTACCGACACCTGGCACCAACTGATGTTCCTTGGCATAGTGAATGCCATCATCTGGGGTGGTGAATCCTGGTTTGAATACCTGCTATCCATCAAATGGCGCAAGCTTGCACAGAATCTGCAACATGACTTGCGACTGGATGCCTATGACCATGTGCAAAAACTGGAAATGGCCTATTTCGAAAACCAGCGCACCGGCAACCTGATGTCCATCCTGAATGAAGATATCAACCAGATGGAACGCTTCCTGAATGGTGGCGCAAATCAGATCATCCAGGTCATCTGCTCATCCATCATGGTTAGCGCGGTATTCTTTACATTGCAACCTTCGCTGGCAGTCATTTCGCTGTTGCCGGTACCGGCCATTCTCATCGGTGCGTTCTGGTTTCAAAAACGTCTGGCGCCTCGCTATTCGGAAGTACGTGAAGCAGCCGGCGATGTCAGCGCCAGGTTGAATAATAATTTGCTGGGCCTGGCTACCATCAAGGCCTTCGCTACCGAAAGCTTTGAAAAAAACCACATCGCCGAAGCCAGTGACGCCTACAGGCAGGCAAATACGCGCGCCATTGCCATCAGTTCAGCCATCACGCCTGTCATCCGTATGGCGATTCTGGCTGGCTTTACCGCCACTCTGGTATATGGTGGCTGGCTGACCTTGCAGGGCGAACTGGCGGTGGGTGCTTATTCTGTGCTGGTCTACCTGACCCAGCGCCTGCTATGGCCCATGACAGGTCTGGCAGAGGTTGCCGACATGTATCAACGTTCCATGTCCGCGATAGACCGGGCCATGGGCTTGCTGGATACCAAAATCAATATCACTTATGAAGGCAAGCATGTATCGCCAGACCAGGTCAAAGGTGAATTGCATTTCAATAACGTCGAATTTGCCTACGGTGAACAAAAAACCCTGCAGGCAATCAACCTGCACATCCCGGCAGGCAAAACCGTTGCTTTTGTCGGCTCTACCGGCTCCGGCAAATCCACGCTGGTTAAACTGCTGTTGCGCTTTTATTCACCCACCTCAGGTCGTATTACCCTGGACGGGAATGAAATCAGCGAACTGAATTTGCAGGATTTACGCCGCACGATCGGCTATGTGGCACAAGACAGCTTCCTGACCGATGGTACGATCGCCGAAAATATTGCCTACGGCGTGCACGGTGCCAGTGATGCAGCCATTGCCGAAGCCGCACAAGCTGCCGAGGCCACGGAATTCATTTCCAGATTGCCACTGGGTTTTGCCACCCGCATTGGTGAACGTGGTCAAAAATTGTCAGGCGGTCAACGCCAGCGCCTCGCATTGGCCAGGGCTATCCTGAAGAATCCGCCCATCCTGATCCTGGATGAAGCCACCAGTGCAGTCGACAATGAAACCGAAGCCGCCATACAGCGCAGCCTGGACGTGGTCAGCCGCAACCGCAGTACCATCGTGATTGCCCACCGCCTGTCTACCGTGCGCCAGGCTGATTGCATACATCTGCTGGAAGCTGGCAAAATAATGGAAAGCGGTACTCATGAAGAATTGTTAAGCCTGGATGGCGGCTATGCTGCCCTGTGGCGCTTGCAGACTGGCGAAAGAAGCCATGCCTGATACATACGGGCATGCCAGTTACCAGGCTATGCCATCCATGATTTGACGATATTTTTCATCATATGCCGGAAGATAATGTTACTCTCGCGCCAAGGAGTGTATATCGCATGAAGAAATCTCTTACCATAGGCGTGGCCGCTGGCGTGATGACCTTGCTGGGTATCACCTCATACCAGGCTATCGCCTACGTGACCCAGGTTGCGCCTGCCAGCAGCGCAGCAGTCAGCATGCCGGTCAAGGCTTTTGAAGTTGATCCAACCTGGGTCAAGGAAGGCACCCCCAACTTCAGGGCAACCGAATTTTTCAAATCCCATGATGGCAAAACCAGTTCCGGCATTTTTGAATGCGATGGCCCCTCCACTTTTGAATGGCATTACCAGCTTGATGAAACCATCTATGTACTCGACGGTGGAGTAGATATCGAGTATCAGGGCAAGCGCTTCTCACTGAAACCAGGTGAAACCGCATTTTTCCGCGCAGGTACAAGCGCACTCTGGCATGTCCCCAAAGGCATACGCAAAACCTGGACCCTGCATGACGCAGGCAAACCAGCCCGTGGCCTGGCCAAATTGCTGGGCTGATCCAGTTAATTCAGTTGATCCAGCATTTCCCTCAACAAAAGAAGCTTGCCCAATCCAGGCAAGCTTCTTCGCTTAAATTGACTTAAGCCTAACTGACTTAAGCCTTCCAGGTCACTGCTTTGGCCAGTGCCAGGGCACTCAGGAAAGCATTTTCCACTCTGCCCGCCCCCTCCAGACCAGCAGCAAACCAGTCACCGCAAACGCCAAGGCCTTGTTTGTCATTCCACAGGCAATCCACAGCCAAAGGGTTTTCTGCCTGCGCATATCGCCAGCGATGGGCGACTGCGTGTATCGGCTGTATACGGGAACCCGTAGCCTCATGGAAAGCCTTGGTCAATTTTTCCTTGACGCGTTCCGCGTCGTCTTCCAGATGTTCGAGGCTCCAGGCAGGTGTTGCATGACAGACCCAGCGCTCACCAGCACGATGCAGCGGTTTTGCATTGTCACGCGCAATCCAGCCCAGACGTGACTGATTGACCCAGGCACCGTCATAGGTCAGATCAAGCGAGCTTTGAAAACCCAGCATCAGCGTCCAGCATGGCGCCAGTCTGGCTTGTTTGGCCTGCTTTGCCATGGCAGGTGCGACTGACAACAAGACTTCTGCCTGGTCTGCGGGTATCGCCAGGATAACGCCGTCGAAGGGGCCAGCCGTAGCAGCAATGGGAACGGTACTGGATTGCACTGACAGTAACCATTGTTTACCCTGATTTTCCAGTGCGGTGACCTGCTGCTCGCTACGGATATCCAGCCCATGTGCAAGCTGCTTGCATAAAGCGTTCATACCCGGTACCGGCACATACCGTGTACCACTGCGGCCGGCTGCCTTGCTGATGCCAGCATCCAGTGTCGCCAGCTTGGCAGTCCAGGGTACCACCCAGCCAAATTTTTTCCAGTCTGCAATCTCTTTCTTGAAACGATCCGATGTCGCGGTGAAATATTGCGCGCCATGATCAAAGCCACCCAGTTCAGTTTGCCTGGTACTCATGCGGCCGCTGACACCCATGCTTTTTTCATACACGGTGACATGATGGCCTTGCGATTGCAATTGCCGCGCAACGGTCAAACCCGATAATCCTGCACCAACAACAGCGATATGCATAGTATTTCCCTTTATTTGAGGCAATAAAAAACGCCCGCTTAGTGTGCTTGCGGGCGTCAATTTAAATTCGGTCAGGCATCCGGGATCACTGCTCGTTTTCTTCAACTGGCCAGTCGCGGATATATGCCTTCAGCATCTTGTTTTCAAAGCTTTGCGCTTCGAGTACGGCTTTCGCCACATCATAGAATGAAATCACCCCAAGCAGGGTTTTCGCATTCATCACAGGCAGGTAGCGCGAGTGTTTTTCCAGCATCATGCGACGCACTTCATTGACTTCAGTTTCCGGTGTCACCGTCAGCGGGTGATCATCCATATATTTGCGCACAGTGCCTGCGCCCAGGGAGCCCTGGTTTTTATGAATCGCGCGTATGACTTCGCGGAAGGTCAGTATGCCAACCAGATCACCGTACTCCATCACGACCAGAGAACCGATATCTTTCTCTTCCATGAAGCTGACAGCGTCGGTAATAGGGATATCAGGCGTGATCGTGAAAAGTATGTTGCCTTTCACTTGAAGTATCTCTGAGACTTTCATGATGCCCCTCCGTTTGTGTTTTTGTGATCGTTATGTGGACGTTATTTGGTCGTTATTGGCAATGTATAGCAAGCCCTGCAAAAAATCCAGCACGTAACATATTTTTCCTGCCAAAAACACGCGAATTTTGCAAGCAGCACTGCAGCGATGGTAGCATTGCTGCCTTACATATGGAGAGTCTCCCCCCATGAGCGGACCTAAATACCACGGCTTTGACACCTTATCCCTGCATGCCGGTGCTGCGCCAGACCCAGCCACCGGTGCACGCGCCACACCTATCTATCTTACCTCTTCTTTTGTTTTCAAGGATTCTGACCACGCAGCCTCGCTTTTCAATATGGAGCGCGCTGGCCATGTTTATTCACGCATATCGAATCCAACCAATGCCGTACTCGAAGAAAGAATTGCCGCACTGGAAGGTGGCGTTGCCGGTATCGCCGTTGCCAGCGGGCAAGCTGCCATGCATCTGGGTCTGTGCACCATTGCCGGCGCTGGCTCTCACGTAGTGGCTTCACGTGCCCTCTATGGCGGCTCGCAAAACCTGCTGGCTTACACCATGAAACGGTTTGGCATAGAAACGAGCTTTGTCGACCCGCGCGATCTGGATGCCTGGCGTGCTGCCATACGCCCGAATACCAAGGTATTGTTTGCCGAGACCCTGGGTAACCCTGGTCTGGATGTATTGAATATCCCCGCTGTAGCCGCCATTGCGCATGAAAATCATTTACCACTAATGGTAGATGCCACCTTTACCACCCCCTATCTGCTGAAACCATTTGAACATGGTGCTGACCTGGTGTTTCACTCTGCCACCAAATTCCTGTGCGGTCATGGCACGGCTATCGGCGGCTTACTGGTGGATGGCGGTACATTTGACTGGCAGGCTGCCTATGAAAAAACGGGCCGTTTTGCTGAATTGTGTGAACCCTATGACGGCTTTCATGGCATGGTTTTTTCAGAAGAATCTACCGTTGCTGCATTCTCGCTACGGGCCAGACGCGAGGGCTTGCGTGATTTCGGCGCCTGCATGAGTCCGCACAATGCCTTTAACATATTACAAGGCATAGAAACCCTGGGCTTGCGCATGGACAGGCATGTCGCCAATACCCGCAAGGTCGTCGAATTTCTGGTGGCACATCCGGCAGTGGCGTCGGTCTCTTACCCTGAACTGGAATCCCATCCTGACCATGTGCTGGCAAAAACCTTGTTACCCAAAGGTTGCGGCGCAGTATTTTCATTCAATCTCAAGGGCGATCGCGCTGCGGGCCAGCGCTTTGTCGAAGCGCTCAATATCTTCTCTCATCTTGCCAATGTAGGTGATGCGAAGTCTCTCGTGATCCATCCGGCATCCACCACCCATTTCCGGGTACCGGCAGAACAATTGCTGGCATCCGGCATCAGCGAAGGCACCATGCGCCTGTCCATAGGACTGGAAGATGCAGATGATTTAATCGACGACCTGACACGCGGCCTGAAAGCGGCCCTGAAAGGAGCCTGAGATGATTTTCCAGGTAAACGGCCAGGCAGCCTATTGTTATACCGGTGGTAAAAACTTCAATCCGGCGCAGACGACGGTAGTATTCATTCACGGTGCCCAGAATGATCATTCAGTGTGGGGCTTACAGACACGTTATTTTGCCCATCACGGTTTTAATGTGCTGGCAGTTGACTTGCCAGGCCATGGACGCAGCAAAGGGGCAGCACTGAGCAGTGTGGAACAGATGGCTGACTGGCTGCTTGCCTTGCTGGATGTGGCAGGCTTAGAACAAGCCATGCTGGTTGGACACAGCATGGGTTCACTGATCGCACTGGAAGCCTGCTACAAGGCTCCAGCACGTGTCAGCAGGCTGGTCATGGTTGGTACTGCCTACCCCATGCGGGTATCGGATACGTTACTGAATGCGGCACGTGACGAAGAACAAACAGCCATTGATATGGTAAATATCTGGTCACACACTTCGATTGCGCACAAACCATCCTGTCCGGGCCCGGGATTTTACGTCATGGGCGTCAGTCAGCGTTTGATGCAGCGCATTTCGGCCATCAATCCGGATAAAGTATTCCACACCGACTTTGCCGCCTGCAACGCCTATGCCAATGGTGAAGTGGCTGCGCTCTCAGTAGCTTGCCCTACTTTGTTTATTCTCGGCAAGAAAGACATGATGACACCTGTCAAGGCCAGCCTTGTCCTGAGTAAGGCCATCGCCCACAGCCGGCAAATCATCATAGAAAACTGCGGTCATTCGCTGATGGCAGAACAGGCCGATCAGGTTTTGACGGCCTTACTCGACTTTGCCAGGGTTTGATAATGACGGTAAAAAGATGGCGATGACACTGGAAAGCTGGGCATTATTCACCGCCACCGAAGCGGCCCTGTCGCTATCGCCCGGCCCGGCAGTGATGATGGTGGTAGCGTATGGCATAGCACGCGGCTGGCGCACATCACTGTTTGTGACGCTAGGGATATTGACGGGCAATGCAATTTATTTTGCAGTATCGGCGACCGGCATAGGTTCGCTGATACTGGCTTCACCCAAAGTATTCATGGCGATCAAGTATCTGGGTGCGGCTTATCTTGTCTATCTTGGCTTGTCGGCCATTTTTGGCAAGCCATCACCGCTGACCATATCCAAACTGGATGGAGTGGCGCTCAGCGGCAGAAGGATATTCAGCAGCGCATTGATGCTGCAATTGACCAACCCCAAAACCCTGCTGATGTTCGTGGCGATATTGCCGCAATTTATCGACCCCAAAGAACCGGTCGGTGTGCAGATGATGATACTGGCAGCCTGTTCCATCATCCCGGAATTTTTTATCCTGCTGGGATATGGCATGCTGGCCAGCAAAGCCAGCCATTGGGCAACGCAGGAAAGGTATGCGGTCATTACAGAAAGAATTGCCGGCACCCTGGTGACAGGGGCCGGTATCATGGTCGCACTGGTTTAATTCTGTATGCCTGGCGTTCTTATGCGTGGGCGGGCAAGCGCTGGTTCAGGCCTGCCAGATAATCTGCCCTGAAACGGCGCAGGACATAGTCCTTGTAATTGTCATGTTTGAGTGTGTCCCAGGCCACTTCCCTGCCCTTGCAGGATTTTTCCTTGGCGGCGGTGAGTACCTCCTGGCTCAGTTCCAGGTTGGCATCGGTCATCAATTCATAGCCATACAGTTGCATGAATTCCTTGGTCAGGCTTTCTATTACTTCAATTTCGCGCATGCTCAACTGCTGTTTGAACTTGTCCTTGTTCGCCATCACCGGCGGGAAGCGATTTGTTTCCCACAGGGCTGACATATGAGATATTTGCTGCGCCTCGGCAGAATGGCTGACATCCAGCATTTCCGGCAAAAATGTGATGCCAAAAAACGTGCAAATCGCCCGCAAGACCGTTTCCTGGTTACTTAAAAAATCTTCATAGCGTATCGTCAATACCTGATCAGGGTGCCGCTGTATGATATCGCGCGACAACTGATGCGCTTCCAGCCAGGCCATGGCGTTCAGGGTGGAATCATAATCATGAATGATGGCCTTGTTCATGGACGCAACCTGGGCCCTGGGGTCCCGTACCACGTTCAGGAACAGCATATTCGGAAATATCTGCAAAAGCTCTTCTGCGTAATGCACGCTGTCCAGCGATTTATCCATGACGATGCTGGCATGGTGATGTTCGCCCGTGCGTAGCAGCAGCTCCCACAATATCCTGTGCACGCTACGTTTGTCGTTCCGGATCGATTCAAAGACATCCACGGGATCAAATACCATGTCTTTCCATTTCACCATGCTGGCAGCCTGCAAGCCAACCACATCAACCACCAGACGGAAATAGTTTTCATCATCCTCCAGATCGCCGTAGCGTGGAACCAAAGGCATGAAATCGATAATATGCAGGGGATAAGGCGAATAAAATTCTTCGCTATTGTTCAGACGCAAACGCAGGGCATGGCTGCCACAACGTCGCAACGGTATCATCAGCACAGGAGTTGGTCGCTTACTGGCGGTTGCCACTTCTTTTACGCTGGTCACACTATCTGATCCTGCCATGATGCTCTCCCCATGCTTAAGTTTTGAAAGGGTTTGAAATATCTGAAAGGTCTGAACCCGAAAGATCGCCTTACTTTCCTGCCTGCTTATGACAGGCTGAACTGCTGTTTTTCCATTTTTTCGAAATAAGCAATAAAAGTTTGTATGAAACTGTCCACTTCCGATGCCGGTAAATGATTAATGCCACCTGCACCACGTCGCCCACCGCCACTGACAAACGCAGTACAGAATTGATTTGCCGGGCAATTGTCGGTATCACCTGAACGTATGCTGACAACATAACTGCCATCCGGCTTTGCCGTCAGCACGGCAAAGGATTTGCCAGGCTGTTCCTGTGTTAACTGATTCGCCAGGATGCCTGAAACACGCCTGGCCCAGGCTTGTGCGGGCAAGACATAGACGGCAGACAATTCACTTTGCGTAGAGGCCCGCAAGCCCTGCATGGCAGCCATGTCGCTGGCATACGCATCACGTAGTACAGAAAACGGCACGGCATTATTCACAAAATCAAAAGGATCCAGATAGGCATGTATTGCCCCGTACAAAACTGCGGGATGAAAATGCAAGTCATCCACCGATTCGCCATAAGCGTTGTAATTGAACAGTGTGCCAAGCTCTTGCAATTGGCTGCATTGCGATGTATCCAGGCCAGCCTGACTGGCAATGGCCTGGGCTACTTCCGGTAAATTGTCACCATAGGCGGCGACTACTGCCCATTTCCAATGTTTGCCATTCAAATGACGATTAACCAGTATGCTGCTGCAGACATCTGCCGCCATATCGCAATGCAGACGCAGGCGTTCATGCGTAAAAGCCTGCGTCGCAGCATGGTGATCGAAATACGTAATCTCTGCACCGGCAGCAAGGTGCTGGCGCAATGCCACGATATTGCTGTCCAGAGAAATATCCAGCACAGTCAGCAGGTCACCCAACTGTGATTTGAAACGACTCAGCAAATCGATATCCCGCTTGGCACCGGTAATTAATTTCGCCTGACGCGGTTCTGCCAGCCTGAGTTGATGCAAGGCACAAATGCCATCAGCATCACCATTGAATACATCATAGGCATGTACAGAATTGTTGGTATCGGCAAACATGGATTTTCCCGCTATTTGATATAACACAATCCTATCAGGTGCCTGTACAGTTTTTCTGCTGCTTCTTCTATCGTAAACATTTCAGAATTGATTTCCAGATCAGGGTCCTGCGGTGCTTCATACGGTGCAGAGATACCTGTAAATTCTGGTATCTCGCCCCTGCGTGCTTTTGCATACAGACCTTTGGGGTCACGTCTTTCGCAGACCACACCAGGCGTGCTGACATGCACTTCGATGAAACGTTCTTCACTGATGATTTCTTTGGCCATGGCCCGGTCAGCCTGAAATGGAGAAATAAAAGCCGTAATAACGATCATGCCGGCTTCATTGAGCAGGTGGGCAACCTCTGCAGCCCGGCGGATGTTTTCACGCCTGTCATGCGGTGAAAACCCCAGATCACTGTTAAGGTGATGCCGCAGGTTATCCCCGTCCACCACGAAGCAGCAATGGCCACGTTCCAGCAAGAGTTTTTCCAGTGCGTATGCCAGCGTCGATTTACCCGCACCACTCAAGCCAGTCAGCCACAAGGTCGCTGGACTCTGGCGCAACAAGCGTTCGCGTGCCATCGAAGTGACAGCGCCGTAATGCCAGTTGATGTCTCCCACACGGGACTGTGGATTGTGCACAAAACGCCCCATTTTGGTCCTGCGTTCAACCTGCACATTTTCTTTCGGCGCTTCGTCCAGTACTCTTGTGCTTACTTGCATTTTCAGACTCCCGGTTCAACAAAGACGATGTTTACTTTCAGAATTCTTCCCAATCCTGCGTGTCCGTTTTGCGGACAGCACTGGCACTACCTGTGCTGGTAACCCGTTTGATCTGTTTGACATTTGCCTTGTTTTTTTCCATCGTCGCCTTCTTGATCAGCGAGACGACTTTTTTATCGTTGACCATCGGCTCACGCCAGCCAGGTTCCGCAAATTTTTCGGATGCAAGCTGGAAGGTGCTGACCAGCGATGACAAATCGTCTGCCTGATTTTGCAAGGCACTGGCAGCAGCGGCGGCTTCTTCCACCAGAGCAGCATTTTGCTGGGTCACATCATCCATCTGCACGATGGCTTCGTTGATTTGCTCTATGCCTGCGGTCTGTTCCTGACTGGCCATCATGATTTCAGTCATGATGCTGGTCACGCGTTTGATACTGGCGACGATTTCTTCCATCGTGACACCCGCCTGATCAACCAGTTTTGCGCCGATATCCACCTTGGTGACGGAATCATCAATCAGGAACTTGATTTCACGCGCTGCCTCGGCTGAACGTTGCGCAAGATTGCGCACTTCTGTTGCTACCACGGCAAAGCCACGCCCCTGCTCACCCGCACGTGCAGCTTCCACTGCCGCGTTCAATGCGAGAATATTGGTTTGAAATGCAATGCCATCAATCACACCGATGATGTCAACAATCTTGCGGGAAGATGTGTTGATGGAACCCATGGTTTGCACCACCTCGGACACCACAGTGCCGCCCTTGACAGCCACATCCGACGCAGATTGCGCCAGCACATTGGCCTGTCTTGCACTGTCCGCATTTTGTTTGACTGTCGAAGTCAGCTCTTCCATCGATGAAGCCGTTTCTTCGAGCGAGCCAGCCTGTTGTTCAGTGCGTGAAGACAGATCCATATTGCCGGATGCAATCTGCCTGGATGCAGTTGCTATCGTATCGGTACCTGAACGTACCTGCCCAACGATACTGGCCAGCCCATTTTGCATTTCCTGCATGGCATGCATGAGACTATGCGTATCCTTGTCAGCCAGGCGTATCGGTACCGACAGATCGCCTGCTGCAATTCTTTCGGCAATCGTAACGGCATAACGTGGTTCGCCACCCAGTTGTTTCAACAGACTCCTGACGATCATCAAGGCAGCCAGCACACCGACAAACAGGGCAACCGCACCAAATATATACATGAGCTTATTGGCACTGGCGTAATCAAGCTCTGCCTGCGCAATGGCATCTGTGTTCTGTTTTTCTTCCAGAGCAATCATGTCACTCAGCAATTCCCACCATTTTTTCTGTATGGGGCGGAATTCAAAACGCAGCATCTTGTATGCTTCCGGGCCTTGCTTGTTGACACCTAATTCAGCGGCTTTGGCGATGAAAGGTTCAGACAGTCTGGCCTGGTCGCGAATACGGCCCAGCAAGGCCAGCTCTTCTGAGGATGCATTGGAATCTCCCTTGAGCATCTTGGTGAGTTTTTCTTCGGCATCAGCATATTTGCCTGCCTGCGCCTTGATACGATTGACCTCTATCTGAATTTCAGCAGCATCCGACAAAAGGATAAGATTGCGCAAGGCCAGGGCACGCTCGGTCACCGTCAGGTACATGGTCGAGGCCAGCTTGGATTGCACATTATTGACGTTGGCAATTTCTTCCATGCGCTGATGCATCTTTGCCATATACGTGGTCCCCAACAACAAAACCACCAGCAACAAGCTCAACACCAGTCCAAAACCAGTAATAAGCCTGGTCGAGACTTTCAAGTTTTCAATCTTCATGATTTCTCCCAAAAACGTGAGTCAGCTAAAAAGTTTGACTGGGTCCGGGCTTGCTGCAAATTAATGCATAAGCACATATTGCCACATAGATTTTGATGCCACAAGGAAATTATTAAATATTGTTAACTTGCATATTCCCGTTTAATATCAATTACTTAAACAGATTAATTATGACTATCACCATCAAATTCTTAGTAGCAAAAACCAAATAACCATATTTGTTTAATAGATATCAGATTGCATCTTAGTGTATATTTTTATAATGTCAATATTGCAATTTGGTATTTTTATTAATTTAATTTCTCACCTGCATGTCCTGATCGCACGTTGCAAATTACATACACCTATAAGACCAGTTTAAAAAACCGGATGATTAATCCATAATAAAAATCTGAATGCACAGCAGTAGATTTAATGATTAATTTAGCGGTTGATTTAGCCATTAAAACCAAGCAGGGAAGCAGCTAAATCCAGATCAGTAAAATAAAAAATGATGGGCGAGGAGACAAGGCAATGGCAGAAAAATATACGAACTTTTCAGCGTTCTATGCGTTTTACCTGACAGAACACAGCAACCGGACCTGCCGGCAATTGCACTTTATGGGGTCCAGTCTGGTGCTGCTTTGCATAGCGCTGTTTGCGTACACCGGTAATGGCCAGTTTCTACTGGGTGCGCCTGTCTGCGGCTATGGTTTCGCCTGGATAGGACATTTCATGTTTGAGAAAAACCGGCCCGCTTCTTTCAAACAGCCAGTGTTTTCCTTCATGGGGGATTGGGTCATGTACTGGCAATTACTGACTGGAAAAATCAGCTTTGGCCAGCAAGATACAACGCGCAAGACCTGAAATGACAATGCCGCCCTGCCATCGCCCTGTCGTTTGGCCAGAGCGGCATTGCATCAGAACAGAAAACAATCAGGCAAACAGATACACCATGCTGACATGGGGAATGCCAGCTTCTTCAAACAGTTCACCGTCGCGCACAAAACCTTCCTTGAGATAGAAATTTTCTGCTGACTGCTGTGCATTCAGGCGCACGGCCTGATCACCCCTCGCCTGCGCCTCTTTCATCAAAGCGCGCAAAATCTTTGCCCCGACACCCTGGCCGCGTGCTTCTGCCAGTACAGCCATACGGCCAATATGTGCATCAGGCAAAAGGCGTCCTGTCCCAACTGCCTTGCCATCTGCATCATAGGCAACTGCATGCACGCACTGTGCATCGGCTGCATCCCATTCCAGTTCAGCCGGAATCTTTTGTTCAATGACAAACACGGCATAGCGCACGCCCTGCGCATCTGTTTGCAGGGTAGCCCAGTCGGCAATGACCAGGCGCAGGTTTTCAGTATTCATGTTCGGGTATCCGCTGGCAGGTGCGTTTCAAAGGATGAAATTATCGCACGCCATGTATCGCTAACGGCAACTGCCTTGCGTTTTTCGGTATCGGCATAGACATACACCAGCTCGCCAGATATCAAATGGTTTTCACCAAGATAAATTTCGAGGATGAATTGCATGGAAGAACGACCGATACTGGCACAACGCACACCGATATCAAGCTCATCATCAAACCTGGCGGGTGCCATGTATTCAACCGTGGATTTGCGGGCAAACAGTTCCTTGCCCTCAGCTGCCTGGGTGATGACATTCGGCAAACCGGTGGCACGCCAGTATTCGGTAAACGCCACGTCAAAATAATTGAGGTAATTACCATTGAAGACAATCGCCTGCATATCGACTTCTGACCAGCGTACCCGCAAGCGATGAAAGAAAGCAAAATCTGCTTTGGCCATAAATCCTAACTCTGCAAAAATTGACGAATGAGACGGTTGACGCGTTCCGGCTGTTCATGGATAACCCAGTGTGAACCTTCAGGAATACGCTGTATCTGGATATCGTCAACAAAATTCTCCAGACCGTCCAGCAAGGTTTTGGGCAGCGCCTTGTCGTTTTCACCCCAGATAACACGGGTTGGTACCTTCACCTGGAAATCAGCAGGATTCAGATTCAGTTTCAACGGCCCCGGATTGGTTTCTGTAGGTGGATGCAGTGGAGAAGCACGATAGTAATTGACCCCGCCACTCAAACCACGTGCCCAGCAGGCATGGTAAGCCGCCTGGGTATCTGCATCAAACCAGGCAGCATCGCCCTGCCCCATGCCGTTAAAGAAACCATCCATGAGAGCAAAATCATCCTTGGCCAGGGCGTCCTCAGAACCCGGATTACGCAGCCAGTTCATGTATTCACTGGAAGTCTTTTGCGCAGGATCAGTCGCCAGCGCCTGCATGAACAGATAAGGATGTGGCGAATTGATGATAATCAGTTTTTCAAACAAGGCAGGCAGGGCAATCGCCATATTCCAGCATACCGCTCCACCCCAGTCATGGGCCACGACCGTGGCTTGCTGATAACCTAGATGGGCAATCAGCAAACGCAAGTCATCGACGATATGCCTGGCCTTGTAAGCGGCAACATCGGCAGGCATGTCGGACAGATTGAAACCGCGCAAATCCGGCGCTACCGCAAAATAGTCTTGTCCAAATTCGGCCAACTGAGCCGACCATTCATACCAGAACTCTGGAAAGCCATGCACGAACAGTATCAGTGGCCGCCCCCGCTCACCGGCGCTGGCAAAATGCAAGCGAGTTCCATTGTCCAGTGTGGCAAACTGATTGCTTATTATTTCTGCTGTCATTGATGCTTCTCCCTGATGCCTGCAAAGTGATGATTAAGCCTTCAACTTGGCTCTGAGCATGTCACGGATATGCGGCGCTGCCTTGTAAGGGTCACCTGGGTTGCGTTGCAGGACGATGTCTTCCATACGTTCCTGCACATTACCCAGAGCACCGGGATGCGAGAAGATATAGAACTGTTCGTCAGCAATCGCCTTGAAGGTGTTTTCAGCCACTTCTTCAGCGGTCACCTTGCCGGAATTCACAGCCTTGTCTGACATGGCCTGTGCCGCCCTTTGGCTGGCAGTTGGTGCAGAACCTGGCACGTCTTCCGGGCGATTTCTATGTGATTGTGAAATGCCGGTAGGCACAAAATACGGACACAACACAGAAGCGCCGATTGGTGCTTCGACCAGTTTCAAATCCTGATACAGGGATTCTGACAAAGACACCACAGCATGTTTGGAGACGTTATACACACCCATGGTCGGTGCATTGAGCAAGCCTGCCATGGAAGCCGTATTCACGATATGGCCTTCAAATTGCGGGTCTTTCTTCGCACATTCCAGCATCAGGTTAGTGAAGATACGCACGCCATGAATCACACCCCAAAGATTGACGCCTATCACCCAATCCCAGTCAGCCTGGGTGTTTTCCCAGATCAGGCCGCCAGAGCCAACACCGGCATTATTGAATACCAGATGCACGGCACCGAATTTTTCCATGGCGGCATCAGCCAGGGCCTGCACTTCTTCTGCGTGGCGTACATCGCAACGCATGGCCAGCACCTGTGCACCTTGCGCTTCCAGCTCTGCTTTGGTTTTATCCAGGGCATCTTGCTGCACATCAGCCAGCACCAGCTTCATACCCAGGCGTGCACCGATAATCGCAAACTCACGGCCAAAACCGCTGGCACCACCGGTGATGACGGCTACTCTGTCTTTAAATACTTTCATGTTGTCTCCTGTAATTAGTTTATTTAATGATTTTTAAATTGTGCACTTTGCCTGAATTTATTTTACGCGTTTCATCTGGAAGCCTACGCGTGGGAAATGCACGACCACTGTCCCAGCCCGTTCATCTTGGCGACGCACGGCCAATTCATTGTCACTGGCAATCACCAGTTCACCCGCGACCGGGTCCAGCGCATAGTCAGTCGGCATGATGACAACCTGCTCACCCAAAGGTATGCCGTGGCTATCAAAAAACTTGCGCCCCTCTATATCAAAACCCTGCGCATTTTTTGCGATATCCAGCGCGTCTGTACTGCTTAAAGTTTCGGACTGATGATGGCCAAAAGCGGCAACCAGATCCATCCACTTCAACAGTTTGGGATATGTGTCAAAGATAGTGCTGATTGCCGGTGCCAAGCGTATCAACCACAATGCCTGGTAGACAGAAAAATCCGCAATGCTGGCTTGTGCCCCCAATAGAAATGGAGTATCACCACTGAGCATATTTTCAAGGCGCCTTAAATATTCAGATAGCTGCCCTTTGGCTTCCCCCAGGCTGGTACGTGGCGCGTTACCACGCATGGCGGTGCGGTCGGCGCTAAAGGCCTGCATTTCTTCCGCACTGATATTGCCGAACAAGGAAGGAATGGCTGCTGGTTGAAATGCGTACGGGATTACCGTCCAGAACAAGGTACTGTCCGCCCATTGCGCCAGGTTGCGCGCCAGGCCGCTGATGGCAGCGGGATATAATGAAGGTGAAGGTACACGCTTCTCCAGCACTTCGGCAATCAGCGAAGTATCGCAATAAACATCCGCGCCAATTTGTAACAGGGGCGTACGTCGATAACCGCCGGTCAATGCCGTCACATCAGGCTTGGGCATGATGGTGGGCACCGTGACTGATTTCCAGTTCAATTGTTTAAAGCCGAAAATCAAACGGATTTTTTCGGAAAACGGGGAAACCGCAAAATGATGAAAGATGATATCGGACATGGTTGCGCTACGCTTTCAGGTTTAAAAATTAGCCTAAATCAGTTTCACCAGTTGCTTGCCGAAATTCTTGCCTTTCAACAGACCGATAAATGCCTCCGGCGCAGCGGCAATTCCTTCAGCGACCGATTCACGGAATTTCAATTTACCCGTCGCGACCAGGCCGCCCAGTTCTTTCAAACCCTGCGGCCACAAATCCATGTGTTCGGAAACGATAAAGCCGCGCATGGTCAAACGCATGGTCAAAAATACGCGGGCATTTTTGATACTCATCTGTTCACCGTTATAACCCGCAATCAAACCGCACAGGGCAATACGACCAAAGGCATTCATACGCGCCAGGCTGGCATCGAAAATATCACCACCGACGTTTTCAAAAACGGCATCAATACCGTCCGGTGTTGCGGCAGCCAGATCAGCTTCCAGATTGCCCGCCTTGTAATCGATACAGGCATCAAAACCCAGTTCATTGACGACATAAGCACATTTATCCACGCCGCCAGCAATACCAACCACGCGACATCCCATCTGTTTGGCCAATTGACCAACCACGCTGCCCACCGCGCCACTGGCAGCCGATACCACGACGGTTTCACCAGCCTTGGGTTGCATGATCTGGGTCAGGCCATACCAGGCTGTCAGGCCAGGCATGCCGACTGAGCCCAGGTAAGCCGACAAGGGAATATGGGTTGTATCGACTTTACGCAACAGCAAGCCATCAGAAACCCCCATTTCTGACCAGCCCAGCATGCCGATGACCTTGTCACCGACATTGAATTTGGCATTCTTGCTGGCGACCACTTCACCGACCGTACCACCTATCATGGTTTCACCGATGACTTGTGGGGCGGCATAACTTTTGGCATCTTCCATACGGCCGCGCATGTAAGGGTCCAGCGACATGTAGTGATTGCGTACCAGTAATTCGCCATCTTTCAGTTCTGGCACAGGCAGAGATTCAAGCCGGAAATTTTCTGGCACAACCTGTCCTTTGGGGCGGGAAGCCAGCACGATACGTTGATACGCAAGTTGAGAATTAGTCGTCATGGTTTACTCATTTCATCAAGTGATTTGCCATCGCCTGAAAGGCGCGGTAAGTGACAGGGTCAGTCGCGCCATTGGCAGCGACGGGATGGGAAGAAAATTTAACGATGACCATTTCGGCCACCGGATCGATATAAATACGCTGCCCATGTATGCCACGGGCTTCAAATGTCTGGTGGCTGTTATGCCCTACCCACCACATATTGCGGTATGAATAACCGGGCAAGGTAGCATAGCCTGCCTTGGCAAACCTGGCCGGGTCAGCGCCTTTGCGTATGTCTTCTACTGCAGCGGCAGGAATGATTTGCTGCCCATTGAATTTGCCATTCAGACGCATCATTTCACCAAAGCGTGCCATATCACGCAGCGTCAGGTTCAAACCACCACCACCCTGCTCGGTACCTACGCTGTCTACCGCAAAATAGGCATCGTTCTCGGTACCCAGTTTTTGCCAGATACGCTCAGATAACAGATCAGACAGATTTTGCCCGCTTGCTCGCCTGAGTATCCAGGCCAGCACCTCCGCATTCACGGTTTTGTAGGCAAAGGCTTCATCATGCCTGCCTTCTTTTTTTAATTTCACCAGGAAATCGTAAAAGGTTTTGGGGCCATCGTAAGTTGGCGCTGTCGGCAGCAAACCGCCTGATCTGGCGTAATCCCAGATTTCTGCCTTGGGGTCAGCATAAACTTCAGAATACTGCACACCTATCGTCATATCCATGACCTGGCGCACCGTAGCATCGCCATAGGCAGTATCTTTCAGTTCAGGAATATATTGCGTAACGGACGCCATGGGATCAAGTTTGCCCTCTGCTGCCAGGCTAGCCGCCAGCGTGCCGACAAAGGATTTGGTGACCGACATTGCAATATGCGGTAAATGTGGCTTGGTAATACCCAGGTAGCGCTCGTAGACGATTTTGCCCTTATGCAGCACCAGTATGCTGTCGGTGTAGGTACGGGCCTGCATGTCGACCCAACTGATGTCGGTGCCCTTTTCATCTGCAAAACGTAACTGATCAAGCTCACCTGGTTTACCTAAGGCCACAGGCAAAGCCGATACCGGCCCTGTCCCATGCCATATATTGCTGGTTGGTCCCAGTTCACGTCCGTGCGAAAACGACCAGCGCGTACGCGGGAACTGATAATTACTGCCATTGGCAAACTTGATGATCTTGTCCGGTGCAGGCGGAAAACCCTGCATCCAGCCCAATTTTTGCGGGTCGCTTGCCTCGGCATCCGGCAAGGCAGTTTGTGCCAAAGACATATTCATGAATGGTCCACCGAGTAATGCTATGACAAGAATGGCAAAGCGGGTCTGCTGCATGTTGGTCTCCATATATTTTTTATTGGACTTGCAGGCACTACTTTTTGACTTCAATCACTACCGTACAGTTTTTTCATATTCTCGCCAGATTTAAGGCGTCGCAGATACTTGAACGTACCCATGGCCTTGGCGATCAGCTTGTCACCATTCCAGACTTCGCCTTCGCAAAAGCACATGGTGGTAGACCGATGAAAAGCCTTGCCACGTGCTTCCATACGGCCACCCGGCACACCACCGGGTTGCAGGAATGTGGTCTTCATCTCTACCGTCACCACGCCCTTCAGATCGCTGCTGAGAGAACGTCCTGCCATTGCCATGACCACATCCAGCATGGTCATGGTGACGCCGCCATGGGCAATTTGCCAGCTGTTCATATGGCGCTCACTCAGATCCAGTGCCAGCCGTGCCTGGCCATTTTCCATCTCCAGAAACTCCACCCCCAAATCATGCAAAAAGGGATTCAGTACCGGTGTTGGCTGGGAAATTGGAAGCGCGGAAGGCGCAGGAGTTTCAGGAAGCGACATGTCTGTCTCCGTCACACCGCAGACACACCGCCGTCCACGGCCAGGGTCTGGCCAGTAATGTGTTTGCCGGCATCGCTGGCGAACAGCATGGCTACGCCTTTCAGGTCTTCATCATCACCGATGCGCTGCAAGGGTGCTTCCTGCGCGAGTTTTTCTTCACCCAGATGTTCGAGTATGCCCTTGGTCATCTTGGATGGAAAAAATCCTGGCGCAATCGCGTTGACGGTAATGCCATGCACACCCCATTCACCAGCTAAAGTGCGGGTGAAGTTGATGACAGCCGCCTTTGAGGTGTTATATGCGATAGTCTGCATGGTGCCAGGCGCATTGCCAGCCAGCCCGGCAATCGAGGCAATATTGATGATGCGGCCATATTTGCGCGGTATCATCGAACGCTTGCCAACTGCCTGCGAGATCAAAAAGATGCTGCGGATATTCAGGTTCATCACCTTGTCCCAGGCATCGACCGGATAATCTTCCGCCGGTGCACCCCAGGTAGCGCCAGCGTTATTGATGAGAATGTCGATATGTCCAAGACGGGCCAGCGCTTCATCCACCAGTGGCTGCACTGCCGCATCTTTCGACAGGTCGGCAGCAATCGCGCTGGCATCGATGCCACGGCTTTTCAGATGCGCTACAGCTTCATCCAGGTCAGATTGCTTGCGTGAAGACAGCACCACTTTGGCACCCTGCTCACCCAAAGCTTCTGCCATTTGCAGGCCAAGGCCGCGTGATCCACCGGTCACCAGTGCGGTCTTGCCGCGCAGATCAAATAACTGTTGTACTGAACGTGTCGCTGTCGTCATGCTAGTCTCCTGTTTTTTTGGTTTGGCAGGATGTCATGTGTACTGATACCGGCACACATGCATCACTGTCTCTTGATAGGGAATGATTAGATAAAAATGTCAGTGGATGAGATTGGATGAGGTGTGCCTCAGAACCAGGCATCCTGCATTTCATAGGTGGTCACATCAATATTGGAAAGCAGATCCAGTTGCGGATGTACACGTGGCAATTCCCAATGGAAGAAATATTTGCAGGCCTGCAACTTACCGGCATAAAAATCCGCATCGTGATGATGTTCCTTGCCCAGACAAAGCAGAGCCTGCTCCAGCCAGATCCAGGCCACCACGGCATGCCCGAACACTTCCAGATACAGCGAGGCATTTGCGAGTGTCTTGTTGGTGTCACCGCAGCCATGCAGTTTCTGTGTTGTCGTTGCCAGCCTTTGCAGTACCCGCGCCAGTGATTTGGTGTAATCCAGCAGTTCAGGATGATGGGTAGCCCGCGTTAAGGTTTTGTGCATGACTTCGCCCAGTGCTTCCAGTGCTGCGCCGTCGTGCATGACGACTTTGCGGCCCAGCAAATCCAGCCCCTGTATGCCGTGCGTGCCTTCATGGATGGGGTTCAGACGGTTGTCACGATAAAATTGCTCGACATTGTATTCGCGTGTATAGCCATAGCCGCCGTGCACCTGTATTGCCAGGTTATTGGCTTCCAGGCACCATTGTGAGGGCCAGGATTTGGCAATAGGCGTCAATATTTCCAGCATCTGCGCCGCATGGATGCGTGCTTCCGGTGTCGTGCCGGTACGTTCTTCATCGACCAGACGGGCACAGAACAAGTTCAGCGCCAAGCCACCTTCCACATAGGTTTTTTGTGCCAGCAGCATGCGCTTGACATCGGTATGCTGGATGATAGGGATTTGCGGTGCGACCGGGTCTTTGTTCAGCGGGGCACGGCCTTGCGGACGATTGCGCGCATAATCCAGCGCATGCAGGTAACCAGTGTACCCCAGCATGACAGCACCCAGGCCAACACCAATGCGCGCCTCATTCATCATGTGGAACATATTGGCCATACCACGATGCAGTGTGCCGACCAGATAGCCAATGGCGCCTGCCTTGCCTTGAGGTTTGAATTTACCTTCACCAAAATTGAGCAGGCAATTGGTGGTGCCACGGTAGCCCATTTTATGGTTCAACCCGGCCAGCACCACATCATTGCGCTCGCCCAGACTACCATCGGAATTGACCAGTTTTTTGGGTACGATGAAAAGTGAGATACCTTTGACGCCAGGTATCAGCTTGCCGTTTTCATCTGGCACCTTGGCCAGCACCAGGTGGACGATGTTTTCGGCCAGTTCATGCTCACCGGCAGATATCCACATCTTGTTACCGGTCAGGCGATAGCTACCATCTTCTTGCGGTTCTGCCCGGGTGACGATGTCCGACAGGCTAGAACCTGCCTGCGGTTCAGACAGACACATGGTGCCAAAGAAACGTCCATCCAGCATGGGTTTGACAAAGGTTTCAATCTGCTCAGGCGTACCGCATTTGAGCAGGGTATTGGCATTGCCTATGGTCAGGAAAGGGTAAGACGAAGTACCGACATTCGCGCCTTTGAAATAGGCAAAACCGGCTTTTTCGACCACGCAGGGCAATTGCATGCCGCCAACATCAAAATCCTGCCCTGCCGCCATCAGACCTGCTTCGCAAAACGCTTTCAGCGCTGTTTTGACTTCTGGAATGATGTGTACAGTTTCGCCATCGAAATGTGGCTCATTCTGGTCATTCTTTTTATTGTGGGTGGCAAATAAATCCGTGGCAATTTGCTCGCAGGTATCCAGCGCCGCATTGAAGGTTTCGCGATTATGATCAGCGAAACGGGGCCTTTGATTCAGTGACTCTACGTTCAGCCATTCATACAGCAAAAAATCGAGGTCGCGGCGAGGAATAATTTTAGATTGCATGATGTTTTTTTGGATGAAAAAATGAAATACCAATCTTGCTCACACCGCCTTGCAAACACAAGGCAGTATGAGCACCCAACATGCTACCCAGCTTAAACCACTTCAAACAATCCCGCTGCACCCTGACCACCGCCAATACACATGGTCACCACGACATATTTCGCACCACGGCGCTTGCCTTCGATCAGGGCATGGCCTGTCAGACGCGCGCCTGACACACCGTAAGGATGGCCAACCGCAATCGCACCGCCGTTGACGTTCAGCTTGTCCATAGGAATGCCGAGTTTGTCTGCGCAATACAATACCTGTACCGCAAAAGCTTCATTCAGTTCCCACAAGCCGATATCTTCGACTTTCAAGCCGGCTTTTTTCAATAATTTTGGAATCGCAAATACCGGGCCTATGCCCATTTCATCCGGTTCACAGCCAGCAATCGCAAATCCACGGAAAATACCCAGTGGTTGCAAGCCCTTTGCTTCGGCCAGTTTGCTGTTCATCAAAATAGCGACCGATGCGCCATCAGAAAACTGGCTGGCATTGCCAGCAGTAATAACACCACCTGGGACGGCAGTACGGATTTTGGATACGCCTTCGAGTGTCGTATCAGCACGTATGCCTTCATCCGCAGAAATGGTGACTTCTTTGGTGACCAACATACCGGTAGCCTTGTCTGCCACACCCATGACCGTAGTCATCGGCACGATTTCAGCATCAAACAAACCGGCAGCCTGTGCCGCAGCAGCGCGCAACTGGCTTTGTACGCCGTATTCATCCTGACGTTCACGCGGAATGCCATAGCGTTTGGCAACAGTCTCTGCTGTTTGCAGCATAGGCCAATACACTTCTGGCTTGTGTTGCTTCAACCAGGTTTCCACGATCATGTGGCTATTGGCTTCATTTTGTACGCAAGAAATGGATTCAACACCGCCTGCTGCATAGATATCGCCTTCACCGGCAATAATACGTTGTGCTGCCAGCGCTATCGTCTGCAAGCCTGATGAGCAAAAACGGTTCACCGTCATACCGGCTGTGGTGACCGGGCAACCACCACGCAAGGCAATCTGACGGGCAATATTGCTGCCGGTCGCGCCTTCTGGCGTGGCACAACCCATGATGACATCTTCCACTTCTGCCGCATCAATCTTGGCGCGCTGAATGGCAGCGTCGAGTACATGTCCGCCCATCGTGGCGCCATGTGTCATATTGAAAGCGCCCTTCCAGGATTTTGCCAGGCCGGTACGTGCGGTGGATACGATAACTGCATCAGACATGTAGATCTCCTATGGTGTAAGTATTTTATAGTGCAGCGCTATTGTGCAACGCTGTAGTGCAGGTATTGCCTGCCGGCATGGCCCGGGACACCGATATTACAAGCATCCCTGTTGCAATCCTGCCCGCCCAAACCCTTCATCAGCATACATTTGCATTCCTGCCTGAACTTGCTCCATCCCGACGACCGATGAAGTCAGTTCAAGCTCAAAAACTAGAATATCACAATTTAGTACGACCGTTCGTAAATTTATTGAATTCCATTTTACGCCCAAATACCGTTATTTATTGAACACCTTATTAATATCATTCGTAAGTTTCTGTAAGTTTCGAGCAAGCGTGCCGTAAGTTTCAACTTGCACACTTTGCTTGCAATAAAAAAATGTTGAAATAATCATCGAATTTTTCCGATCCATTTTCCAGCGCATTTTTATTAAGCACACTTAACTATACTTAAAACAGGAGACAAGCATGGCGACAGCACCTATCGCAACGTCAGGCAGCATGACGGCAGAAGAACGCAAGGTTATCTTTGCGTCTTCGCTGGGCACCGTTTTTGAATGGTACGATTTTTACCTGTACGGCTCACTCGCATCCATTATTGCCAAACAGTTCTTTGCTGGCACTGACCCCAACACCGCGTTCATTTTCGCCCTGCTGGCATTTGCCGCCGGTTTCATTGTCCGTCCTTTCGGCGCCCTGGTGTTTGGTCGCCTTGGAGACATGATAGGTCGTAAATACACCTTCCTGGTCACCATTCTGATCATGGGTGGTTCTACTTTCTGTGTAGGCTTGTTGCCCAACTATGAAAGCATAGGCATTGCCGCACCGGTTATCCTGATCTCCCTGCGTATTCTGCAAGGTCTGGCACTGGGTGGTGAATATGGCGGCGCAGCAACTTATGTGGCAGAACATGCGCCACACGGTAAGCGCGGCTCTTTCACTGCATGGATCCAAACCACAGCGACACTGGGTCTGTTCTTGTCCCTGATGGTGATTCTGGGTACACGTACTGCCATCGGCGAAGAAGAATTCAGCGCCTGGGGCTGGCGTGTTCCTTTCCTGGTATCGGTTTTCCTGCTGGCAATTTCTGTCTGGATCCGTTTGTCCATGAATGAATCCCCTGCTTTCGCCAAAATGAAGGCCGAAGGCAAAACTTCCAAAGCGCCTCTGACAGAATCTTTCGGTCAATGGAAAAACCTGAAAATTGTTATCCTGGCATTGCTGGGACTGACAGCAGGTCAGGCTGTGGTCTGGTACACAGGTCAGTTCTATGCCCTGTTCTTCCTGCAGCAAACCCTGAAAGTCGATGGTGCAACAGCCAATATCCTGATCGCGGCATCCCTGCTCATCGGTACACCGTTCTTCCTTGTATTCGGTTCTCTGTCTGACAAGATCGGCCGCAAACCCATTATCCTGGCAGGCTGCCTGATTGCTGCACTCACCTACTTCCCGATTTTCAGCGCCCTGACACACTATGCCAATCCAGCGCTGGAAGCAGCTCTGAAAAACGCTCCAGTGGTTGTTACAGCTGATCCTGATGATTGCCAGTTCCAGTTCAACCCTACCGGCACGAAGAAATTCACTTCTTCATGCGATATCGTTAAAGCAAAACTGGCTGCTGCATCGGTCAACTACTCAAATGAAGCAGCTCCTGCAGGCACCATCGCTTCCGTCAAAGTCGGCGACAAGGTCATTGCTTCGTACAATGCCAAAGGTTTGCCAAAAGACGAAGCCACTGCCAAAGACAAGGCTTTCTCCAAAGAACTGGCCGACTCCATCAAGGCAGCCGGTTATCCACCTAAAGCAGATCCTGCACAAATCAACAAGCCTATGGTGTTGTTGTTGCTGTTCATCCTGGTGCTGTATGTGACCATGGTATATGGCCCTATCGCTGCCATGCTGGTTGAAATGTTCCCAACCCGTATCCGCTACACATCCATGTCCCTGCCTTACCATATCGGTAACGGCTGGTTTGGTGGCTTGCTGCCAACCACGGCATTTGCGCTGGTGGCATTCAAGGGCGATATTTACTATGGCCTCTGGTACCCTATCGTGATTGCAGTAGCAACCTTCATCATCGGTATGTTGTTCGTCAAGGAAACCAAAGACAACGATATCTATGCAGCGGATTAAACTGCACTGATCAGTACTAAACAGTACTAAAGTCAATCAAATAAAAAGCCCGGCAAACTTCATGTTTGCCGGGCTTTTTCGCATTCGGTCACAAACCAAATTGTTACCAGCTATACCGCATGTCCAGGCGTGCCGCGCCTGCTGTAACCGTCAATTCCGCATCACTGCCCACCACCAGACTGGCTCTGGTGCGTATATGCCCAAAGGGCAAGCCGGTAATGACTGGTATATCAATGATGCTGCGCAGATAAGCCAGCATCGCATCAAAATCATAGCCATTGTCATGCGGGGCCAGCTTGTAAGCAGAAAAATTACCCAGGATGATGGCTTTCTGTTTGTTCAGCACACCGGCAAAATGCAGTTGCAACAGCATGCGCTCAATACGGTAAGGGTGTTCACCAATATCTTCCAGAAACAAAATTCCATCCTGCACTTCGGCCCAGAAAGGTGTGCCCACTGCATGGGTCAGCATGGCCAGATTACCGCCCCACAAGCGCCCGTTCAGTGCTACATCTTCATGCGTAGTCTGGAACTCTACTGTATGGGATGTGTTGCTGATGCTCGCCTTGAATTGTGCCAGGGTATAGTCGCATGGCTGCTCACGGGTAAAATCATCGCACAACATGGGGCCGGCAAGACTGTTACGGTTACGTGCCAGCATCGCCAGATGGATGAGAGTGAAATCGCTATATCCGACAAAGCATTTACCACTATGCGCCAGCAAATCCAGATCAAGATGCGGCATCAGCCGGGACATGCCATAACTGCCACGCAGGGCCATGACGATTTGCACATCCGGGTTTTGGGCAGCTTCATGCATCTGCTGCACGCGTTCAACATCGGTGGCACCAAAGCGTTGGAATTTTTGCGCCGGCTGGTAATAGCTATGTACCTTGAAACCCTGCTCTGCCAGCAATGCCAGCCCGCGCTCTACTGCCACGTCATCCAGAGGAGCACCACTGGGTGCAACAACGGCAATGCCAGGCTGTTCTTTTATCTCTTGCATAGGAATATTGTCAGTGTGGATGAAGACTTGGTCGGCCTGTGTCTGCCTACTTGTATGCTTATTTGTGTGCTTGTGCGCCTGCTCATATGCTGGCACCACCTGCCGCTATTTTCTTTTGCGCCGCCACGGCACGCCTGTGGGCAAAAAAGTCCTTGAGCAAGGCGCCGCACTCTTCCGCCATGACACCCGGCGTCACCTTGGTATGATGATTCAATTGATCGAGATCAAATACATTCAGAAGAGAACCGGCGACACCGGTTTTGGGATCACTGGCACCATAAATGACACGCGCCAGGCGTGCATGCATCATGGCACCGGCACACATCATGCAGGGCTCCAGCGTGACATACAGCTCGCATCCGGGTAGCCGGTAATTGCCTACCACCTCAGCCGCCGCCCGCAATGCCATTATTTCTGCGTGTGCAGTAGGGTCGTGTTTGCCTATAGGCCGGTTATAGCCAGTGGCAATCACCTGGCCATCCCTGACCACAACTGCCCCTACCGGCACCTCAGCTTCACCCCAGGCCAGCCTGGCCTGCTGCAAGGCAAGCTGCATCATCTCCAGATCACGCAATTGCTGCGCGTCCGGCGTGACGGGATGAAGTACGCCAGCCATTATCCGTCTATCTCTGCCCAGCAATTTGGTGTTTCGTACAGTGTTACCTTGGTCAGTTCCAAGGTGCGGCCAAACCTGCCGTGATACACCACCTTCAAAATATCAAAGGCAATTTTTGCCAGGTTTTCCACCGTAGGCACACGATCGATGACCACGGTCTTATGTCCAGGCAGTTTTTCCAGGAAATTCTTGATGATGTAATCCTTCTCGTAGACGATGAAGGAATGGTCCCACAGATTGACCAGATGCTCATTGGCCAATGCCTTGATATCACCAAAATCCATGATCATGCCGTTATCCGACTCGCCATCTTTCTCGACAACCTCACCGGTCAGCGTAATTTGCAGGGTATAGCGGTGACCGTGCAAATTGCGACACTGGCTGCCATGATCAGGAATGCGATGACCTGCATCGAATTCCAATTTTCTGGTAATCGTTAACATGAAAACTCAAGGAATCTGTAATAGTTTATGGGTTTGCAAGCTCAGCTTCCATTGCGGATGCTGTTTGCAGAATTCAATTGCAAGACGCAAATTATCGTCTCTTAAAGGGCCATCCATGGCTTGTACAAAGTAATGTTCAAAATCAAGATTTGCATATGCTGCCATATCCTGCCCAAACTGCGGGATCACGACTTTTAACTCACTACCCTGGCGTACCACCAGTTCTGAGCCCATTTTGGGGCTGACGCAAATCCAGTCCACACCCGCCGGTACCGGCAAGGTCCCATTGGTTTCTATGGCAATTTCAAAACCAGCTGCATGCATGGCATCAATCAGGGCGGCATCCAGTTGCAACAAGGGTTCGCCACCGGTAAACACTACATACTTACTGGCAGTATAGGACAAGGGCCACAAAGCGTTGATCGTAGCAGCCAAGGCTTCTGCTGCCTTGAACTTGCCGCCGCCCTCGCCATTTGTGCCGACAAAATCGGTATCACAGAACTGGCAAACCGCCGTCGATCTGTCCTCTTCCCGCCCCGACCATAAATTGCAGCCAGAAAAACGGCAAAACACTGCCGGGCGCCCGGCATGATTGCCCTCGCCCTGTAGAGTATAAAAAATTTCTTTGACGCTATAAGTCACGTCTTATTCCCGCATGATTGTCAGCAGCGACTTTGAAGGCTGCACAGGCAAGGCTTTTGACAAAGCCGCTCTCTTTTACATTGCATGAAAAATGCAATATATGAAATTTTATCGCGTTTTTGGAACGCAAAAGGGAGACATGATACCACGGAGCAGCTTATTGGCCTTCTGACTTTGGCGCAGCGCTTGCGTAATCAGGCGAGGTTTTTGTATTTTATTATTTAAAAAACATTGAACTCATTCAACAAAAAATAGTTTAACCCGATAACAAACGGGCAAAACAATGGGGGCTTAACGGATGCCCTCATGAGCGACTGCCGACATACAGCCAAATGCATGATGGCAGGCTTCGTGCACGCAACCATGAAACATGGCTTGCGTTGGCTGTATTTTCACGGACAGACAAGTGTCTACTGTCCGAGCGGTGTTCGCTTCCATTTCGCTGTACCATTTAACTCTTTACCGTCGTATTTTTGTCCGCCCACTCCTATAGTGCCAACAAAAAGGTTGTCTGCGCGTTCATTTGAGTGCGCCAGATAAAGACCCTGAATAAAAAAAGCTCCGCTCCATGGTGCATTCTCGGCCCTGGTTGGTTTTTTTATAATGCCGCCACCCACTTTTGGCCGGTCGCTATCGCTTGCCTGATACGACATCCAAAAACTGATTGCATTTTCCTTCACAATTTCGCCGGGTGGTCTGTCAATCTGGGACTCTGCCGTTTTTTGAACCACTTCCTTCATGAATTTATCTTCAAATGAAAGTGCCTTGGGATTACACACGAAATCTCGATTCGTTATCGCAAACTGAATTGTCTGGTTAGGCAGGCAGGGATCAATTAGGGGCCATCCAAGCAGAACGGCTCCAGGCAGAGCAACGCTGCCAGTAAATTGCTCTTTATTCGAAGGAAATCCTTTAATAGCGCCAATAAGACCAATCATGGGCGAGCGTCCTTCCTGGGCAGCAACAGGCCATCGCCAGTGACTGTGAAGCGCATGTGGCGCTCCCGGAGTTGAAGACAGACGATCATACGAACTCCAGAAATGGATATTATCCCAGGTAGTAGGCGCAATCTTCGGCGGAGTATCCTCAGTAAGTGTACCGGGCATGCCCTTTACAAGGCCATAACTGCATATTTCATATTTAACAGGTTTTTCATATCCGGTAAACAATGCGTCCAGGCTCATACCGTAACTCACTTCTCCATCACGAAAAATACCCGCCGATGTTGGTTTGGTGGTGTTTTTTAAACGAGAGATCGCATTTGCCGATGGGTCTGACGCAGATCCGTCATAGACGAAATCAAGACCAACATCCAGTTGATAATCAATGCGAATTTGCTCTATCGCTTTACAGTTGGTATGAAACTCAATTAAGGGAAAAAATCTTGCTGCCTCCAATGTTCCTGTAGGTTCATGTGGCGGATTTTTGCCGTAATTAGTAAACAAATACTTTTGAATAACAACGAGGTACTCATCCTCTTTCAGTGCACTCAGAGCACTGGTCGGTCCAACAAGTATATATGCGGCACTAACATGTCCACACACTGCGGTGTTATGGTAGGGAAACGCTGCGTTTGACGCCTTGGATATTTTTTCTTTTACCTTAGATGGCAGATTTAAATTTTCTACCGAGTTGTAATACACGGCAGGTTTATGCAACGCTTGTTTGCCTTTCGTGTTTGCAGGCTTGGTGTGATCACCACCTATGCTGAAATAGCAGAGCTTGAATTCTGGAGTACCCAGACTCAAGGACTTCCACTCCAGATTACTGGGTGGATAACTCACTTCAGATGTTGACGCCGCTGTTTTAATAAAAATATGATCAGCCGCGACCAACGAAGCCAAGCCATAAAGATCATGGCTAATATGTCGAAGCTTGAGTCCGCCTGGCGGAGGCAGCATGTCATTCCGCACGTCAAGCTCCGTCAACCAGAGCCCCATCAATACTTTGATTTTATGTATGGCGTCATGCGGCATCATGTTGGCCCTTATACCAGCGCTGGTGAAGTGTTGCGGACTGTTCCGCTTTCTGACGCAAACGGAACAATCACTATTTGTCCGGTGTGCGCAGTAAGTTCAAGGACGGTATCAACAACCGACAACAGCACATGAAAGTATCCTGGACCAAGGCGTACACTATTGCCCAAGACATCGCCTGAGACACTTGCATCTGTATTTGCTGACAAATTCAGGATGTTCCATTCGCAGCGAAACGAGCCACTTCCACCAAACACTGCCGCGTCGAGCCTGGCTTGCCCGTCAGCCGGCATAACATCAATGCCCGCAGCCAAAGAAAAGCGTGTTGCCGGAATCAGCACCAGTTCGTCCTCATCCGGAATAGCATAGTTGGGGGCGAGCACTGTTTGATGCGCATCGTCCAGCGCATAGACGAGAATGCTTTTTTGACTGACCTCACCAGACGTATCCTTGAATGCCAGAAGCTCGCAAGGCATGATAGCCCCGGTGAACACCGGAACTTGCAGGCTTACCGACAAGACGCTGCAGCCCTTGCCAATTCCGATGTCACCGACACTGCACAAACGGACGTCCACATAGGCACCCAACAGTGGCGCAAGATGACTGGCGTCACCCAGTTGTTGCGACCTCTCAGAGATTGGAATATCAATCCCAAATTTCACCAGCCAGTGCTCAGGCATGACACCCAAAGTTGCCGGCATTTTGGCGGATGTCATTGATCTAGGGCTTGTTGGAATAAAAAGTGTCAGGCGCGGCGGCAATACACGACGAAGCTGGGTATCAAGTGAAGCCAGAAATTTTACCGCCACATCTTTGGCCTGGTCCGAAGTCATCAGACAGGGAATGGATTGTTCACTGAACAGCAATTGCGTAGAAATCGCGTGACAGTGATTATTGCTATCAATAGTCAGTCGAAATCCATCTCCGGGCGCGACACCCATTGCAGCTTGAAATACAGGTGTCAACACTTTATGAAACTCGTTCAATGCCCCAGTTGTCGCCAGTTGATATGCTTTTACCTGTGTTTTTACCTGCATGATGCGTGTCACCTTGTTTGAAGCGCACTGTAGTACACGAAAAACAAACATCGGCACGAGCTGGTAGAACTCATTACCGAAGTTTGTCTGAACCTTAACCCGACTGAAACAACGATAGCCCCGGATTATGGTGATATAGCAGCAGTAGTCGGGGCAACTCCGGATGTAGGCAAGGCGATATCTTTTCCATTCATCGCATTTACCGTTGGACAGCTGGTACCGATTAATGGCAGCTTGACATCTTCCACACATTTCGAACCGCACTCAAGCACGGTCAATGTCGTTGGAACACTCAATTCCCATGGAGCACCCACCTTGACCGGCGCTGACAAAGGCAATATCTCAGCCAGCATATCCAGAATAATGGGGTCGTCAAATGTGGGCGCAGTGGCACTTGTCCATAGCCGTCCGGTCACCATATAGTACAAGAATGCAGCTTCCTTCCCCTCTGCGATAGGCACTGTGACTTTGGCAAATCCAGCCTGCAAGAAAGCTGTCATTGCGGCATCGCTCCCCTTTGCTGTACTTAATTCTGCCCACCTGCAAGTATCTGCATAAAAATACTCATAGAATTTGGTAATCATCAGATCCCAATCCAGGTACGAGTCAAGCAATATGGCACGTTGTGCATCCTGGCAAAATGGGCACTCTATCCGGTTTAATGGTATTTTTTGTTCACGGCACAGATGAAATGCATCTTGCCCGGCAAGTGGCAATTCAGCATCCGGTCCTAAAATTCGCAGACAGGCTTTTTTGATTTCATCGGTGATGATTTTCCGGATGGTGTAATCATCCGCGCTGTACACAATGCTGCCGGCCTGCGCTTTTGCCTCTGCCAGCTTGGCGTTGTAGTCATCCAGTTGTGCCTGATACGCCATCATGATGGTGGAGAAAGTCTTTGCTTGCCAATTTTTAAGTGCCTCTGCAGTGCGCTTGCATTCCACCTTGACTGATACGAAATAATTACGCGAACGCACGATATAGGATACCGTCAGATTGCTGGAAATACCTGGATTAAAAGTGATACTTCCACTGCTACCTGGCAGAGACTGACCTGCAATCGCCAGGGAAAAATAGAAGTTAGTCGTTTCGCCGCTCCCGGCAGGGCCAATGACAGTTGCTTTCGTCGCGGTATACCCTTCAGGAATCGTGATCGCCTTATTTGCGCCAGAAAAATCGAGCGCTGCGTAATCTGCATTGTTATCGGTATTGGTGTCGTGATATGAATCCGACAGATAAATAAATTCGGCAGGTGGCGCAGAAAGCTCAAGACCGTACGCTGCACCCGCTGAAAGATAATTGCTATCGGTCAGATCGGATGGTGATGCCACATTAGGTTTATTGGGTTTAATCAATTCAGTCAAACCAGGAGATTGCGTTTGTGAAAACTTATAAAAGCGTGCAGGCTCATCCACATCGAAGGTGACAGAAAGACGCTGTCCATACGTCCATACCTGCGCACTATATATTTTATTCACCCAGCGATAGCTGCCAACAACATGGCCGCTCCCGGCACGATTGTCATACCCATGCGTATACCTGTCTTCAAACTCTTCTGTCCGTTTGCTTTGCCGTTCCTGAATGACCTTATTGATTACCCGGTCTAAAGCGCGAGCGGTGATTTCTTTCGTTTTCTTGACTGCCTGCTGATCCGCCAGATGGGTTGCATTATGCGATGCAACACCTGTCTCGACCTCATAGCTGACTGTCCCATAATTCCCGGACACTGTGCCGCTGAATTTGACATCAAGTGATGCTTCTGTTTCTTTCTTTGTTGCGGATTCCATCTCAAAACGATCCGTGCTTTGGTTGTCAGTCTCGTGCGTCGTTTCGCTCTCGGTACGCGTCAGGAAAGAATCCTCGGTCCGTACCAGGCGACGGGTAGCCCTCTCTTGATACTCGCCCTGCAAAACGTTCACAATCGCAGCGATTTCACCCGCTTCATAGCGCAGCAAAGTCTGTTCTGCCCGACGATATTCGGCGACATTAAGAATTTGCATACAACAAGGCAAATTTGGAAAAGGATTATCCCGTATTGCAATGTTGATGCCAGGATCCGGTTTTACTGGCACAGTCCCTTCATGCGGAACACGGGACGCCCAAATAGATCCATTGGATAAAACCATTGCTGTTTTTGTTTTCTCAGCTGCATTAAATTGCGTTGTATCGCGCACGCTTTTAGCACCTGTATCGGCAGACATGTCGGCCTTTTGCGCCAAATCCGCTTTTTCTTTAGCCGCAATTTGCAAATTCTCGATTACGACTGGAGGCAAGGCAATGTATGCCCTGGACAGCTCCAGCACATTCCCGGATTGCAGCGGTTCTTTGCTGGCATTCACCAGACTGACGGTGTAGTTGGCAAGTGCGACTGAAGTAAGAGCGTCATAGACTCTCCCATCGCCGCCATTCAGCGCGTGATATATCAGATTATTCCAAAGCCGGCTTGAGAGTTCTTCCGCCAGTGGCTTGATTTTCGATATGTGCTGTATCAACTCGGACGCCTGAGCGCTGGTTCTCAGCTGTTTGAGTGCAAAGCCAATCTCGATAAATTGACCATACTCGGTTTGAATGCTGTGGAAATTAGGAAGATAACTGGATTTTTTTTCAAAATCCGTAGCGCTTTTAGATACTGACCTGGCTGTTTTCGCAGAGGATGCAGATGCGGCATTTGAAACTGGCCTCAAGGAAATAGTGCTATCCAGAATGAACTTCCTTGGCGCACTTACTGTTGTGTAGACATGGGCCGACGGTAACCGTCGCTGCACCCCGCGTAGTGTGACGAAGTTAAACAGTGTGGTCGTTGCAGAAGTGTTTGTAGACACATCAGGTGTATTCGCCATTGTTGGAGTGCTCATCTTTTACCATCCTCATGTAAAAAAACCATCATAGGAGACAGTTAATCAAAAAACAAGCATTAAATTACCAAAAATGCATTTAATTATGACAACCTCATCTTCAAGTGTCAGTACTGACATTCTGCGCATGCAAAAAAACGCAAAGCAACCAAACTGCTTTGCTTTATCGCCTTGCTGATTTGCGTCGCTCAATATTGAGGCAATAAAAACATACCGAATGTCCGTGACCACGGATTACCAGGTCAATGTCGCAGTTAATGCAGGTGGGAAATGTGAGTAAAAGGATGTGCCGCAAAGCGCCATACGTGCAGCCACTGTTTTGGTTTGAACGCAACGCCGGTTTGATATTTAACATACTCTGGAACTACGATTAAATCAGGATGCCTGGCACCCTGATTTAAAAACTACCTGACAATTGTCGCCAGATTACCGCGCCATCACCAGCGATAAGTCGCTGTTGCAGTCACCTTGCGCACATCACCGTAATAACAGGAACCATAACCACAACTGGTCAGATAGGTCTTGTTGGCAGCATTGCGAATATTCAGCTTCAGGTCCCAGGCACCAAAATCGTAGCCCAGCAGCACGTCGAACACGGTATAAGCAGGCAGCTTTGTGCTGGCCGCGTCAGAAATGCCATGATTAGTGCCGTTATAGCGCGCACCCAGGCCAAGTTTCACGCCGCTGTTGAAACGGTAATCTGCCCAGAGTGAACCCGCGTGTTCGGACACACCGTTGGCGTTGACGCCAATCTCCGCAGGGGTGCTGCTGGCAGTAATCTTCGCCGTCGGTGTCCATGCGTATGACATGGTCAGGTTAAAGTGGCGCAAGGGCTCAACGACGGCTTCCATTTCAATACCCTTGACGGTAATTTCACCTGTCTGCCTGGGCTGAAAATTGCCATCGTTGGTGATGTAGTTCTGGCGGCGCAGATCAAACACGGCCATGCTATAGCTGTCACGCGTGCCTGGCGGCTGGTAACGCAGGCCAAGCTCAAGCTGTGCCGCAGTTTCAGGATCAAACGCCTTCCTGGTAACCGGATTGATCGTGGTAGTCGGGACAAAGGATTGCGAATAACTGACATATGGCGCCAAACCCGTCGGCGCCAGATAGACCAGCCCCGCCCTGCCCGTAAACTTGCCATCCGTCTGACTGGTGATCACGGCGCTGGCGCGGTCATCGGTGTCGATGCTCGCGCGGTCATAGCGTCCACCTACTGTGACAACGACCTGGTTATCTATCTTCGATTGCCACTGACCGTAGAGGCCAGTCTGTTTCAGGCGTGTCGTGCCGTCAAAATACGGATCGGAAATACTGATCTTTTGCCCGTACACTGGTGCATACAGGTTGAGTGGTGCATTGGCATCGCCGTAGTAAGTAGCCTGGTCAAAACGGGCGTTCTGATAATCCAGCCCGATCAGCACGGTATGTGCAAAAATCCCCTGCGTCCAGTTTCCCTGCAAGTGGTTGTCGATGGACAGGGTGCGTGCAGTTTCATGGCTACCGAACGAACTGCGGTTGATGATACGGAAATTGGCCGGATCATTGAGATTGGCCGGGTTGACGGTCACATAACTGGTGCCACTGAATACCTCATCCAGCCCGGCCTTGATACGGCCATACCGCAGGTTCTGGCGAAACTGCCAGGTATCGTTCAGGCGATGCTCCAGATTATAGCCAACCGCCCACTGGTCCTGATCCATATGATCAAACTTGGGATCACCAACAAAGGTTGACGCCGGAGTGTAGGATCCATCTGGATTGGGCACCAATGAACCCTGCTCGCGCGTCACGCGGGAATACACCCCGGCACGTCCGCGCAGATAGTGCGACAGTAAGGTCAGCGAAGTGTCTGCATTGGGCTTCCAGGTCAATGCCGGCGCCACATAAACGCGGTCATTGGCAATGCCATCGACTGGATATTCAGATTTGCGCAACACGCTGGTGACACGATACAGCAAGGTGCCATCATCATTCACCGGCCCGGCAAAATCACCCGCCACTTGCTTGCCACCATAATTGCCTAGCTGTACCTGCAATTCGCGGATGGGCTCGCTGCTTGGCCGTTTGCTGACGATATTGACCGTACCACCCGGCGATGCCTGGCCATATAACACGGAAGATGGGCCGCGCAGGACATCAACACGTTCGCTGGCGTAATTATCGGTTTGCCATACCGCCCATGTGTAGTTATTGCGCAGGGACAGACCATCCAGCGTAGGCCCGGGATTATATGTATCAAAACCGCGCAGATAAAACCAGGTGCTTTCAAAACGCGAATCCGGGCCATAGGGCGCGATGTTCACGCCTGGCGTATAGGCCAGCGCATCACGCAGCGTGGTGGCACCGATGGCAGCCATACGATCAGCCGTGACGACAGAAATCGACTGCGGTGTTTCAATGATGGGGGTATCGGTCTTGGTGCCGGTCGCACTGCGTTTTGCAATAAAACCGATCACCGGACTGGTGGCAGTTTCTTGCTCCATGCTGGCCTTGACTTTGACCTCTGGCAAATTCGACTGGCTGTCAAATACCACCGGCGGCAAGGCGGCAGGCTCTGGCCGCTCTGGTTTCCTCGTCAGTGCATAACCACCGTTGGCCTGTGCCACCGCAGCCAGGCCCGTGCCTTGCAGCAGCAAAGGCAACGCTTCCTGCACACTGTAATTGCCACGCAGCCCCCTGCTTTGCAGGCCTGCCGTGATTTCAGCCGAAAAAGACAATAACAAGCCCGTCTCGCGGCCAAAGCGGTTCAATGCCACTTCCAAAGGCCCGGCAGGAATATCGTAAGTTTTTCGGGCCGGTGCAGCAGCCGGGGCAACGTCGGCAGCCAGGGTCGCTTGCGGCAATGCCGCTGTCACCACCAACCCGGCGCTAAATGCATGGCCAATGGCAGCTACCAGCGCATTGCGGACAAAACGAGGCGTGCGTGCAGATAACTCGCCACGTGGATGACTCATTGGCTGATTGAATAAATATTGCTGTCGTGGTGTTTGCCGGGTGCGTGCGCCCATGATTGATTCCTTTTGCGAAAGTTGGAAATATGCAGTGCTTACCTTCCATGTCCCGCGAGAATCCAAAACAGACCAGCCCGTCACAAAAATATTTTCACAACTGCACCCGCTATACCCTTGCCGGTCGCACCATCACCCAATACCGCGTCAGGAAATGGATATCTACCGGCAAGGTAGCGCACAGGGCTTGCAGAATACGCTCAGTATCTGCCAGTGGATAAGTACCGGATACCCTCAAACCCGCAATGGCAGGATCACAACCCAGATAACCTGGGCGGTGCCGCCCCAACTCCGCAAGAAAATCCGCCAGACGCATGCTGCTGGCGACCAGCATGCCGTCAGTCCAGGCTATGCTGTCATCATTGGCAGGCTGCGGGTCAGCTATGGTGCTGTGTGTGAAACTGGTTTGCTCACCTGCGTGCAGGATCAGTGCCTTCCCTGCTGGCAGATCACGCGGTCGAATGGCCACGGCACCTTCAAACACATCGACACGACTGGCATACGCCTGCTGCCGTACTGCAAAGCGTGTACCCAAAGGCTGGAGCTCACCTTGCGCAGTTTCGACAATGAAAGGACGCCCGCTGCCATCCTTGCCAGTGCTGACCAGTATCTCGCCGCCAAGCAGCACGATCTGCCGCTGGTTAGCGTTAAAGCGCACATTGATGGCACTACTGGTATTCAGGGCAACGGTGGTGCCGTCGGCCAGTGTGACCGTACGGCGCTGGCCCACACCGGTGCGTTCATCAGCGGTCCATTCATGCCACGGAATCTGGTCTTGCGCCACCCAGGCAGTGCCACCCGCAAACAGCATGACTGCCAGCGTCTTGATGGCTTCGCGGCGCTTCACAGAGCGCGGTGTGGCCAGCGTGGCATGTGCAATGGCCGCAGCCACCGGGGAAGCCGTGCGTTGCAGATTGCCGAACAGTTGGCCATTGACGGCTTCAATCCTTTGCCAGGCACGCTGATGATCAGGATGTTGCGCCAGCCACTGCTGCATGGCCTGCCGCCTTTTTACTCCATCGACATCGCTGGCATCATACGATTGCAGTTCAACCAGCCACTCTACCGCACGCCGAGCGACCGCAGGAGGAATGGCGGCGGCAGTAGCGTTACTGGTGCCGAACAGGCTGCCAGGATGCGCACTCACACAAGCACCTGCATCAATCTTGCACCAAAGCGAAATAGCACTGCGTGCCTGCACGCACCAGATGACGCTTGACGGTGCTGATGGAAATATCAAGCTCAACCGCAATCTCCGCCTGGCTCATACCGTCAAGCTGGGCCAGCAAGAACGCGCGTTTGGCTTGTGCCGGCAAACCTGCCAGCAAACGGTCAATTTCAATCAGGGTTTCCAGCAGAATGGCGCGCTCTTCAGGGGATGGTGCAAAAGCCTGAGGGGCGTGCGCCAGGGCTTCAAGATAGGCACGTTCGATTTGCTCACGCCGCCAGTGATTGGCCAGCACACGCTGTGCCACGGTAGTCAAAAAAGCACGTGGCTCATGCAGCGCAAGCTGCTCTTCACGCGCCAGCAGACGCAAAAACGTATCCTGCGCCAGATCAGCCGCCCGGTGCGAGCAACCCAGTTTCTGACGCAGCCAGCCATACAGCCAACCATGGTGGTCGCTATACAACGCCCCCACCTGCTGCAAGGCCAACTCAGTTGCCGACATGACACCCCCTACCGGAACGGAATGCCAGGCACCCCTAAATGTGAATGAGAATTAATCTCATTCTAATACATATGAAGGTATTGGTGCAATGTTGGGTTGAACGATCACCAAAACGAATGATGATAAATCTCCCCTATTTATCGCTGATGCTACTAACCATATCTGACAGCAATTTCTTGCTATAAAACGCTAATCGGATGTTCGCTATTTTCGGATTGACTAAGAAAATACGATAACAAAATAACCACAATTAATTACTTTCCAACTTCGAAAATCCACCAGTTCGCCTAATCAAGTCTGGATAAAAAGAAAACTCCCCAGCTGCGAGATGTGATTTGAACATGCTGTCACAATCCGTATAAATTAAATTACCAGGAAATCCATATCTTGGCTGCGCTGCGAAACTTATAGCATTCCACTCCGTACTACTATGGCCCATAGACTTAAAATATAACGCTGCAACCGTGCTGAGCAAAACCATAGTTGGTTGACCTGAGTCATTTCGAAATTCAATAGCACCTCTTCCATTCTTCGGATCTACGGTTGGGAACCCGGTAATTTGCTCAAGATGTCTTACATTCACTACTAATGAATAAACGCCAACATCACGATGATACAAAACGGCAAGAAAAACCAAAAAAAATATATGCACCTGCTTACCATCAAGAAGTGCAAATGCGACATCAAGAATAGTTGTAACCTGCAATAAATCCCTCAGGGATAAATCAAATGCATTGGCATGAAGTTCTAAAACATAAGCTACTACATCAACAGTTGCATTCGGAACTATAACCTGACCAGTCATCGTTTTTAGAAATCCTAAGCCATAAACGACATGTGATATATCCGGCAAGGACATTTCTGCAGTAATAGCAAGGCAAAACTGCTTAGTACTTGGTTCAGGAAGTGAGTACTGAAGATCGAAAAATCTTCTTAAATATGTATGTCCGTCAAATTTTGATCCATAAACGGCTTTAACTGAATGAGACAACTGTTCGAGATTTGTCGAAATAACGAAATAAACGCCTCTAACACCGAACAAGTGCTTTATTCCTTCCAATAGCTCAATTGCGTAATCTGGACGACATCGATCCAATTCATCAACAAAAACTATAATAGGCAGTTGTATTCCATCAATACTATCAAGAGCCTGAATCAAGGCGCCTACCTGTTTCTTGAATTGTCTAATCGATTCTTTTATAGTTCGGTGTTCATTCAACGCTTTACTAATAGCAGTGTTAAGTTTTCTCGCTGCTTCGCTATATGCATCACTTTTTCTCTCGGGTGCATCACTCGACATTTTCACTTCTAAATCTTCATCATCTAAATCTTCATCACTATCGAATAGCTCTTTAATTTGATGCGACGACAAACCTGCAACTTGCTTTACAATCGTAAAGCCAATAATCTTTAAAGCAGGCTTCCAAATCTTATTCAAAGCCTCCAGTGCCTGCTCTTTAGCTTGAACGCTTAAAGGGATATGCTTCAAATACTTATTTAATGAAGAGTTGAATTCAGCAATAAATGCCAGCAAGGGATCTTTAGTGAAGTCATTTTTCCAAGCATCAAAAAACAAAGTAGGATGTTTCTGCTTCTGAGCCTCCTTACACAGTCTTTGAACAAAAAAGGATTTACCAGATCCCCATTTGCCATTTATCGCAAGGACAAATCCATTCTCTTGGGTCTTTGTTAAATTACGCTTTTGGAGAAAGTAGAGTAAATTCGCTCCTTCCTTTTCACGCTCAAGAAAGTCCCCTTTCCAAATTTCACTATCATCAGCTTCTTCAACTTGATCATGCATAAATTTCCAATGTTTTTATTAATAAAAACATACGCTATAACCATGCAAAAATAATGTCAACATCACAGACCATATATACCAATTCAACATTTTGCATGGAGCAACAATTAATATTGCAATTAAGCCACAAAACAAAAAAGCCCGCAATGACGCGGGCTTCCGGGGTGTTTCGTGCTGTCAGTTGCCTGATGTTGCCAGACCTAAAATCACTCCCATTCAATCGTCGCAGGCGGTTTGCCTGAGATGTCGTACACGACGCGGTTGATGCCGCGTACTTCGTTGATGATGCGGTTGGATACTTTTCCCAGCAGTTCATGCGGCAGGTGTGCCCAGTGGGCGGTCATGAAATCCTGGGTTTGTACAGCGCGCAGGGCGACGACGTATTCGTAGGTGCGGCCATCGCCCATCACGCCGACGGATTTAACTGGCAAGAATACGGCAAAGGCCTGGCTGGTGGCGTCGTACCAGCTTTGCGGTTTTTCTGCATGCGGGTCAACGAAGTTGCTGCGCAGTTCTTCGATGAAGATGGCGTCGGCACGGCGCAGCAGGTCGGCAAATTCTTTCTTCACTTCACCCAGGATACGCACGCCCAGACCGGGGCCAGGGAAAGGATGACGGTACACCATGCTGTGCGGCAGGCCAAGGGCAACGCCCAGCTTGCGTACTTCGTCCTTGAACAATTCGCGCAGGGGTTCCAGCAGTTTCAAGTTCAGGGTATCTGGCAAGCCGCCAACGTTGTGATGGCTCTTGATGGTGTGTGAGCCTTTTTTGCCTTTGCCGGCACTTTCGATGACGTCAGGGTAAATCGTGCCCTGGGCCAGCCATTTGGCATTGCTCAGTTTGCCGGATTCTACCTGGAAGACTTCGACAAATTCGCGGCCTATGATCTTGCGTTTGGCTTCCGGATCAGTGACGCCGGCCAGGTGGCCCATGAATTGCGCAGTTGCATCAACATGGATGACTTTGACACCCAGGTTGTTGGCAAACATTTCCATGACCATCTTGCCTTCATCCAGTCGCAACAGACCGTGATCAACAAATACGCAAGTCAGCTTGTCGCCAATGGCACGATGGATCAGGGCTGCGGCAACACTGCTGTCGACACCGCCAGACAGGCCAAGAATGACTTCATCGTCGCCCACTTGGGCACGTATTGAAGCAACTGCTTCGGCGATGTAGTCAGGCATGTTCCAGTCGGATTTGCAGCCGCAGATTTCGTGCACGAAACGGCCAAGTATGGCTTCGCCTTGCAAGGTGTGCGTAACTTCGGGATGGAACTGTACGGCGTAAAAACGACGGTCTTCATCTGCCATTGCCGCGATCGGGCAATTGTCTGTGGATGCCATCAGCTTGAAGCCCGGTGGCATGTCATTGACCTTGTCGCCATGGCTCATCCATACCTTGAGCATGCCGTGACCTTCTGGCGTGACAAAATCATTGATGTCTTTGAACAGGGCTGTATGGCCACGGGCGCGGACTTCGGCGTAACCGAATTCACGCACATGACCATTTTCAACCTTGCCGCCCAGTTGTTCGGCCATGGTCTGCATGCCGTAACAAATACCCAGTACCGGCACACCGGCATCAAACACGGCCATCGGCGCGCGCGGGGTATCGCCTTCTGTCACGCTGCTGGGGCCGCCAGACAGGATGATGCCGGCAGCGCCATAGTTGCGAATGAATTCATCGCTGACGTCATACGGATGCACTTCAGAAAAAACACCTGCATCACGTACGCGACGGGCGATCAGTTGCGTGACCTGGGAACCAAAATCGAGGATAAGAATTTTAGAATGCATAACTCAAATTATCATGTCAGGTTGTGCAGGCCTGGCCTGAACAACACAATTGTTTCCTGCATTTCTGGCTGAAAGCAGGGCTTTTTCTGCAAGGCTGATTAATGCTTCCGGTTCGGCATCCGGAAATAAATCGGTACAGGCGGTGCCTGCACTGATGGTCAGCGAGGTTTCTTTATGATTCACAACTTCAGGGTGCATCATGACGGAAGAACGAATTCTTTCTGCAACGGCAGTAACCACCAGATGCGATGCGCCCGGCAATACAACCAGCAGCAAGTCAGTACCAAAACGCCCCATGGCATCAAACGGGCGCACACAGGAACGTACGCGGCTGACGGTCTTGACCAGCATCATGTCGGTAACGGCAATGCCTTCTGATACGCGCAGGTTTTCCATCTGGTCCAGGCTGGCGATAAGCAGGGCCAGGGGTTTTTCTGCCTTGGAGCAGCGCTCCATTTCTATCTTGAGCGAACGAATGATGGCAGTTTTATTCCAGGTTCCCAGCAAGGGGTCAATTAGGGAATCGCGCTTGAGGCTGCGGTTTTGCTTGATGACTTCCAGCTGATTCAGGTACAGGGCATCAAACGCCAATTCACGCTCTATCATGGCGGCGATGTCGCTGAAGATCTGTCGTTCGTCGTCACCCAGCGTACGCGGCTCATAATCCACCAGCATGACACTACCGATCAGATGGCCGGTATAGTCGTAAATGGGATGTGCCGCAAAAAACCGTAGAAATGGCGCACCGACCACCAGCCCATGCTTGCCCAGTTCTTCATGCAGACGCAGGTCATGAATTTCCAGCAAATCATCGGTGAAGTTGAAGGCATCACAAAACATGGCTTCCACACTGGTGATGGAACGTTCGGCAAAGTCAAAGCGCTTTGACAGATTACCTAAACTGACAAAGCAGTTTGCAACCCCGAACATATTGATGCCCAGACGCTCGAAGCGTGCAAGACGGACATCAATTTTTTCAGATACCATGCGCTCGAATCCCGAATTGACACGCGCCGATGTCGTTGGACTGGATCGATCTAGGGGCGATGACATACTCGTCTCCTGGTACCGTCAATTCGGGGAATATGCATCAGTCAGCCCGGTAGTTAGGCGCCTCTTTCGTGATTTGCACATCATGGACATGCGATTCACGCATACCGGCTGATGTGATTTCGACGAATTCGGATTTGGTATGCAAATCGTCAATCGATGCGCAGCCACAATATCCCATGGAAGAACGCACACCGCCCACCAGTTGATACAGGATAGCCAGCACACTGCCTTTATAAGGTACGCGGCCTTCAATGCCTTCTGGTACCAGTTTGTCAGCATTATTTGCTGCATCCTGGAAGTAACGATCAGCAGATCCATCGGCCATTGCACCCAGGCTACCCATGCCACGATACGATTTATAGCTGCGGCCCTGGAACAGGATCACTTCGCCCGGCGCTTCTTCAGTACCGGCAAACATGCTGCCCATCATCACTGTGGATGCACCGGCAGCCAGTGCCTTGGACACGTCACCAGAGAAACGCACACCACCGTCAGCGATACATGGAACACCAGTACCCTTGAGTGCATTGGCGACATTGGAAATGGCAGAAATCTGCGGCACACCAACACCGGCAACGATACGCGTGGTGCAAATGGAGCCTGGGCCGATGCCAACCTTGACCGCATCCGCGCCATGTTCTACCAGTGCCAGTGCAGCTGCTGCCGTGGCGATATTGCCGCCGATGACTTCAATATGCGGGTAATTGGTTTTAACCCAGCGTACGCGATCCAGCACGCCCTTGGAATGACCATGTGCCGTATCAACCACGATAACGTCCACACCAGCCTTGGCCAGCAAGTCGATCCGCTCTTCATTATCGACACCCACACCGACGGCAGCGCCAACACGCAGCTTGCCATGTTCGTCTTTGGAAGCGAAAGGATGTTCTGTTGATTTTTGAATATCTTTTACAGTGATCAGGCCGCGCAGCTCAAATGCATCATTGACAACCAGTACGCGTTCCAGCCTATGTTTGTTCATCAGGCGCTTGGCTTCCGACAGGTCGGCGCCTTCCTTGACGAACACCAGCTTGTCACGCGGTGTCATTTTGGCACGTGCTTCGGCATCCAGCTCTTCTTCAAAGCGCAAATCGCGGTTGGTAATGATACCGACCACGACTTTGCCTTCGACCACCGGAAAACCGCTGATGCCATGCTGCTGGGACAAAGCGATGACGTCACGAATCCTGGTAGTGGGCGGGATGGTGATGGGATCACGCAACACGCCAGATTCAAAACGTTTCACCTTGGCCACTTCGCGAGCCTGTTCTTTGGCAGTCAGGTTCTTGTGGATAATACCGATACCACCTTCCTGTGCCATGGCTATGGCCAGACGCGCTTCCGTGACGGTATCCATCGCAGCTGATACCAGAGGTATATTCAGCTTGATATTGCGCGTCAATTTGGTCGCAAGTGAGGTATCTTTAGGGAGTATGTCCGAATATGCAGGGACGAGTAGCACGTCATCGAACGTGAGTGCTTTTTGAAGTAAACGCATAGCATTTCCTATAGGCGCAAAAGCGAATTATACAGAAAACTTGCGGAATCGTCTTGCTACGTGTAAAACTCTTGAATAATCAAGTGTTTTTAAGAAAGCTGCTTATGTCAATTTCACGCATTGCCCTGCCCCTCGTTCTCGCTCTTGCCTGCGCCGCCGCTCATGCTCAATACGTGTGGCTGGACGAAAAAGGCAACAAACAATTCTCGGATAAACCACCTCCGATTTCAGTGCCAAAGAATAAAATCATCAAAGCACCGAATATGAGCGGCAAGCCAGCACCAACTGCCGATGCAGCGCCTGCGTCTGCTGCCGCGGATGATGCAAGCAAGCTGACAAAGCCGGTGACTACCGCCAGCAAGAATGAAGATTACAACAAGCGCAAAGCCGAACAGGCAGAAAAAGATAAAAAAGCCGAAGATGAAAAGCAGTCTGCTGCTGCCAAGGCCAAAAACTGTGAACGTGCACGTACTTATCAGCAAAACCTGGAATCTGGCGTCCGTGTTGCCAATGTAGACAAGAATGGCGAACGCAATTTTATGGATGACGCCCAGCGCAATCAGGAATTGGCTGACGTCAAGAAAACTTTGGCAGATTGCAAATAAGCCATTAATACGCTGCCAACCGGCTAAATATCAGACTATCAGACGCGGGCTTAAGCCTTCGTCTGTTTTTTCGCCCGGCGACGGCGTGCTTCCATGGGGTCGGCAACCAGAGGGCGGTAAATTTCTACCCTGTCACCTGGATGCAAATGCGCATCCAGGGTCTTTAGTTTGCCAAAAACGCCGACTTTAAAGATGTTGACATCAATTTCAGGATGCAGCTGCATGATGCCGCTTTGCTGTATGACCTGTATCAGGGTAGCCTGGGGATCCACCAGAACATCCAGCAGACTGATTGTGGATGTGCTGGCATAACAGACCTGCACCGCCATACTGGCCTGGTCAGCCATACAAAGCCTCGGCACGGGTGCAGAAAGAATCGACAAAGCTGTTGGCGATCTTGGAAAATACAGGGCCAATCAGGTGTTCCAGCAATTTGCTGGAAAACTCATAATTGAGATCAAATTCGATTTTGCAAGCATCTGCTCTCAGTTCCGTGAACTTCCAGCAACCAGATAATTGCCTGAAAGGCCCTTCGACCAAGTTCATTTGCATCAGATGGGGACGCTGGTTATTGTTTTTCGTTGTAAACTGCTGCTTAATACCATGATAATTAATGGCAAGGGTGGCAACCAGTTCCTGTCCGGTGCGCTCTACGACACGCACCTCACCACACCAGGGCAGGAATTGCGGATATTTTTCGACATCGTCGACCAGGGCAAACATTTGCTCCGCACTGTAAGCCACAAAAACTGTTTTATGCACGACTGCCATCAAGAAGAACCATTTGGTAGAATCACAGGTTCGCATTTTAACCGAGTCATTGCAGGGATCGAAACGCATTCCACTGTTTCTTTGCCCTGAGATCACCTATTTTCATCCTACATGAGCATTGCTGATAATAAAAAAGCATTCCACGATTATTTTATCGAGGAACAATTCGAAGCCGGTGTCGTCCTGCAAGGCTGGGAAGTCAAGGCCATACGCGCAGGCCGTGCGCAGCTGAAAGAAGCGTACGTCATCGTCAAGAATGGCGAAATTTTTCTTTTCGGCGCCCATATTGGCGCCCTGCCGACGGCATCCACCCACATACATCCCGATTCTGTCCGGACACGTAAATTATTGTTAAATGCGGCAGAAATTAACAAGCTGATAGGCAAAGTGGAGCGTTCTGGCTACACCATGGTGCCGCTCAACCTGCATTACAGCAAAGGCTACATCAAATGTCAGATCGGCCTGGCCAAAGGTAAAAAGCAGCACGACAAGCGCGATACCGAGAAAGAAAAAGACTGGCAGCGTGAGCAACAAAAAATCATGAAGCAGAACCGTCGCTAAAATTATTTAGCTGATTTAGATGATTTGGCTGGTTTGATTGAACGGCTGCTGCGGCCGGATTACCTGGCTTGATTAGCGAACGGGGGCATACAGTTCATGCCCTGCGTCCTGTATCTGGCGACGCAAGGCGCGTCGTTCATCGGGGGTCAGGCGATTACCCTTTTGTGCACTGTCGGCGCGGCCACAGGCATGCTCGCCATCACGCTGCGCGTCACTGCAGCTATCGAGTAAACGATTCTGGTTAAGCTGCTTGCTCAACTGGCGTTCACGCTGTTTGTTGAGTAGCTCTTCCTTGCGGGCAAGCTCATCTTTACGCTGCGCATCACCGCCATTAAACCGGTTCCAGAATCCACCGCCATTGTTGGCCCGACCATTGTCCGCCATTGCTCCCGCCGTCAATGACAGCGACAACAGTAAGACAGAAATTTTCAAGTACGGTATATTCATTGCCTAGTTTGCTTACCAAAAGCGATTGCCTAATAATTGAACGACTAAAGAGACAGAAAATTGATACGTAACAGCGACCAGAGAAAAGGTTGGTAATTTTATTCCCAAACTTGCATCTGATGCTAGTCAATTTGTCTGAATTCAGTTTACGATAGCTGCAAGAATTCCGCTGTGGTATTCCGTAAAGTATGTAACAGTTTGTAATCCAGACAAGTATCTGTGTTTGCAAGCCTACTCGATGACAGTACTATATTCACATGAACAATACGACACCCACACCAGACTCCGCAAACACCAACTCCAGTAGCCCAAAAGCAAAAATCCTGGTCGTTGACGACGATCTTCGCTTGCGTGATTTATTGCGCCGCTACCTGACCGAACAAGGCTTCCAGGTTGTCAGCGCAGAGAACGCCCAGGCCATGAATAAACTGTGGATACGTGAGCGTTACGACATGCTGGTGCTAGACCTGATGTTGCCCGGTGAAGATGGTCTGGCCATATGCCGCCGTCTGCGCGGCGCAGGCGACAAGACACCCATCATCATGCTCACCGCCAAGGGCGAGGAAGTGGACCGCATCATCGGCCTGGAGATGGGCGCAGATGATTACCTGCCCAAGCCTTTCAGCCCGCGTGAACTGGTCGCCCGCATCAATGCCGTGCTGCGCCGCAAAACGCCGGATGAACTGCCAGGCGCGCCATCTGAAGGTCCGCAAAGTTTCGCCTTTGGTGATTTTGTGCTGGACCTGGGAACGCGCACCCTGAAAAAACAAAATGAAAACATCGCCCTCACCACTGGTGAGTTTTCGGTATTGAAAGTATTCGCACGCCATGCACGCCAGCCACTGTCACGCGAAAAGCTGATGGAACTGGCCAGGGGACGCGAATATGAAGTCTTTGATCGCAGCCTGGATGTACAGATTTCGCGCCTGCGCAAATTGATAGAACCTGACCCGGGCAATCCCCTCTACATACAGACTGTATGGGGACTGGGCTATGTATTCATACCGGATGGTCAGTCACATTAAGCTACAAATCTCTTTCTCATTTGCCTCTTTACTGTTGTTTTTAAGCCAAAACTGAATGCACTCTTATTTGAACAGCCTGGAGTGGCTTAAGAGCGGATTGTTTTGGCGCACCTTCTTCATGCTGGCGCTGCTTGTCACCGCCAGCATGACGGCGTGGATGACCAATTTTCGCATACTGGAAACCACGCCCAGGGCGCAGCAGATGGCCGCGCAGATTGTTTCCATCGTTACCATTACCCGGGCAGCGCTGACCCACTCTGCACCAGAGAAGCGGCACCAGTTGCTGTCCGACCTGGCCAACAAGGAAGGCGTGCAAATTTATCTGCTGGAAGACAATGACCGCATCGAAGAACCGGATGCCACCAACTTCTTCCTCGAATCCAAGGCCATCATGCTCAGGGGCCTGGGGCCAGACACGCGCTTTGCCAGCAAGCTAAACGGCGTCAGTGGCTTCTGGATCAGCTTTGATATCGATGACGACCATTACTGGTTGCGCCTGGAACAAGAACGGCTGGACCCGCCTATCGGCCTGCAACTGTTCAGTTGGGCGATGGCAACCCTGTTCCTGACGCTGCTGGGTGCGGCTGTCATTTCCAAGCTGATCAATGACCCGCTGTCGCGCCTTAGCAATGCGGCACGCGCCATTGCCAAAGGTAAGCAACCGCCACCCTTGCCACAAAAAGGCCCGAAAGAAATACGCGAAACCAATCAGAGTTTCAACACCATGGTGGAAGATCTGGCCAGGATAGAAGCCGACCGCACCATCATTCTGGCAGGCATTTCGCATGACTTGCGCACGCCGCTGGCACGCATGCAACTGGAAGTTGAAATGGCCAACCTGAGCGCAGAATCCAGACACGGCATGCAATCTGACCTGCAACAAATGGATGCCATCATTGGTCAGTTTCTTGATTATGCCAAACCGCTGGACAAAGTCGAACTGGAAACCATCAATCTAAGCGAGGTCTTGCAGCAGATCATTGATGAAGCCTCGCGCTTTCAATACCTGCGCCTGCGCACCGCCATCACGCCTGATCTGTTCATCAGTGGCAACATGATAGAAGTCCGGCGGCTATTCAATAACCTGATAGAAAACGCCTGCCGCTATGGCAAAACTGCAGGCGCACCGATCACGACACTGGACATCCAGTGCTCACGCAAAAGTAAAGACCGCAAGCACGGTATCCTGATCAGTTTTCGTGACCACGGTGCCGGTGTCGCCGAACAGGATCTGGCACGCCTGCTCAAGCCTTTTACCCGTGGTGATGCTTCACGCAGCCAGGCCAATGGCTCTGGCCTGGGCCTGGCGATTGTTGACCGCATCATCAAACGCCACAGTGGCAAGTTACGCATCTACAACCATCAGGAAGGTGGTTTTGTCATCGTGATTGCCTTACAGGAAGCCAAAGACACCTGAGATATACCCAACATGCAGGCAAGCACATAAGCAGCAAACTGGCTATGTGCCTGACGATGTACTTCTGTTGAAAATCAGTGCGAGGCGGTATTGCGCACATCCTCCGCCAGCAAGGGCCCGTCATTGGCAGCCTCATCTGCCAGCGCGACCAGAGGATGTCGCTCCGGATACAGGTGTTTTTCTGCTGTTGCGGCATCAAAAGTCCCGGACCATTTTGCAACGACAACAGTCGCCACGCTATTGCCTATCGTATTGCAGGTCGCAATCGCCATCGACATGAATCGATATACGCCGAAGATGACTGCCAGCCCCTCTACCGGCAAAATTCCAGTCGATGTCACGGTCGCAGCAAACACCACGAAAGAACCACCGGATACCGTTGCTGCACCCTTGGATGTCAGCAACATCAGCAACAGAATACCGATTTGCTGGTCCAGCGTGATAGGAACACCATATGCATGAGCAATGAACATCACGCCCATGGACATGAAAATGGATGTGCCATCAAGATTGAAGGCATAGCCCGTAGGCAATACCAGGCCAACCGTTTGCTTGGCACAGCCAAGACGTTCAAGCTTGATCAGCAGACGAGGCAAGGCACTTTCTGACGAAGCCGTACCCAGCACAATGAATATCTCGTCCTTGATATAGCGCAGAAAACGCCACAGGCTGAATCCTGCCAGCCTGGCAATGGATCCCAGCACGATCACCAGGAAAAGAATCACGACACCATAAAAACCCAGCACCAACTGCGCCAGCGCAACCAGAACTGCCGTGCCATTGCTGCCGACCGAATAGGCCACAGCGCCGAATGTTCCTATCGGTGCCAGTTTCATTACCAGGTTGATGAAGGAAAACAGCACTTCCGAGATGTAGCCAAGACCTGTATTTACCGCTTCCCGGCGTGTTTCAGGAATCGAAAGTATTCCTATACCGACCAACACGGCCAATACCACCACTTGCAGCAGTTCTCCCTTGGCGAAGGCACCAATAAAATTGTCTGGCACGATATGCATCATGAATGCCAGAAAACTCTGGGGTTCAGCCTTTGCCACTGCTGGCGGCACAGCACCCGAAGCAACCGGGCTCATATGACTGCCCAGCTCCAACAGATTTCCAGCCAACAGCCCTACCATCAGTGCAATGGTCGATACGACTTCGAAATACACAATAGCGCGCCAGCCAACGCGACCAGCACTTTTAATATCACCAGCCGAGGCTATCCCATGGACGATGGTCAGAAAAACCAGTGGTGCAACGCCAGCCTTGATCAGCGACAAAAACATGTCGCCCAGCAGTTTCAATTGCGCGGCAAATTTGGGGAACAGAAAGCCAACCGCAATGCCCAGCACCAGCGACAGCAAGACTTGCATGCCCAGTTTGTGATACCACGGTGTTTTTTTAGAAATAGATGTCATTATGTCTCCTCCTTATTGATCAGGCTTTGATTTCGCCAGATAACCGGATTGCCTGGTCGACCATTTGTGGTGCCAGTCCCAGATAGTTTTCCGGATCGGTCAGGCGGTCTATCGTTGCGCGATCAAAGTGTGCCGTGACTTCTGGCATGGCTGCCAGCGCTTCGGCCAGTGAACCGCCTTTTTCATTTACGGTGCGACAGGCGTCGTAGACGATGTCGTGTGCCTGTTGCCGGCCAATCAAAGGCGCCATCCCCATCATGACCGCTTCCGCCACGATGAGCCCTTTGCTGATACCCAGGTTCAGCTTCATGCGTTCGGTATCGACAATCAGGCCACCAAGGGCAAACTTGGCCTGGTGCAAGGCCCCTGCCGTCAGGATGAAGCTCTCTGGAATCGCTATCCATTCTGCATGCCACGGACCTGTCGCCCGTTCAAAATCCTGCACCATGGCGTCCACCATCAACCCCGCATGTTGACGCACTGCCTTGGAAGCCGCCAACATCAGTTCGCTGGAAATAGGATTGCGCTTTTGTGGCATCGTGCTGCTGGCACCACGTCCTTTGACGAAAGGCTCATACACCTCACCGAATTCTGTCGATGCCATGATCATGATGTCGAGCGCAATCTTGCCCAGTGAGCCAGTAATCAGTGCCAACAGATTGATAGCTTCTGCAAAGCCGTCACGGGCGACATGCCAGGTGGTTGCCGGCACACCGAGCCTGAGTTCTTCTGCCAGAGCACGCTGCACTTCAAACCCCTTGTCGCCCAGCGAAGCCAGTGTTCCGGCAGCCCCGGCAAATTCGACCAGGGCAACCCGTGGACGCAATTCATTCAGCCTTTGCTGATGACGATCGAACATGGCCAGCCAGATCGCTACCTTATAGCCAAATGTGACTGGCAATGCTTGCTGGAGATGCGTGCGTCCGGCCATCGCCGTATCGCGGTGTTTAAGGGCAAGGTCAGCCAGTATCTTGCGCAGCTCGCTGATATCGCCAGCCACCACATCCAGCGCGTCGCGTACTTGCAGAGCCACTGCGGTGTCCATGATGTCTTGCGTGGTTGCCCCCCAATGCACATAGCGCCCGGCATCGCCACACATGGCCACCAGTTGATGCACCAGGGGCAGAATGGGATAGCCGACGATATCGGTCTCATGACGCATGTGTTCAAAGTCGATGCGATCAATGCTTGATTCCCTGGCAATGACAAGCGCTGCGTCCGCCGGGATCACGCCGACACGGGCTTCCGCCTTTGCCAGCGCGACCTCTACGTCGATATAGCGTTGAATCAAGGCGTGGTCAGAAAACAGGGCGCGCATCGTCGCTGTACCGAAGGCGTCGCGAAACAGAATGGAGTCGACAACCGTACTGGCTGCCGGGATAGATGAAATCGACATGGAAAGGCCTCTGATTGAGTTGCAGTATAGAAATGGTCTCGTCCGTGATTTTTATTATGTCCGGACATATTTAATATAATATGTACGGACATATAGTGCAACACGTATTTGCACTTCCACGTCATAATTAGCACCATGAACTCTTTACCTACAAAAACCAATTTCGTTAATATTGCGCAACATCTGACAGAAGGCATTGCCTCTGGACGCTTTCCCGTCGGCACTCTATTGCCTACAGAGATGGAGCTTTGCAACCACTACACCACCAGCCGGCATACCGTACGGGCGGCATTGCATGAATTACAGCAACTGGGACTGGTTTCGCGGAAAAAGAATGTGGGGACACGTGTGGAATCGACACGACCAACCAATGATTTCAGGCCTTCACTGGCGTCGGTTGATGATCTGGTTCAGTTTGGCAGCACTCACGTCCGCAAGCTGCAAGAGATCGTGAGCGAGAAGATGGAAGACGACCTGGCGACAGACCTGCGCTGCAAGGCAGGCAGCACCTGGCTGCGTATTTCCAGCCTGCGCATGGATGGTGCCAACGACCGGCTACCGGTCGGCTGGACAGATGTCTATATTGAACCTGCGTATGCAGAGATAGGTGAAATTGTGCGCCATTCGCCAGGTGTCCTGATCAGCACATTGATAGAAACACGCTATGGACGACGCATAGAACAGATACAACAAGAAATTCGCGCTGTAACCATCAGCGAACCCATTGCGCAGTCTTTGCAGGTAGATGCAGGCTCAACCGCCCTGAAAATTATCCGCTGGTACTATGACGCTGCAGGCGACTTGTTTGAAGTATCGGTATCCATACATCCGGCAGAACGTTTTTCGGTGTCCATGCTACTGAAACGATCATGATCTTTGAAGAGGGAAATCTACCCGGCCACGTCATGGATGCTGACGCACTGGTGCCTTGAATGTGAAAAATCCCGGTCACCCGGGATCTTTTCACTAGTACTCTATCAATTAACGATCTCTGCTTTACATGCGACCAGTCACCATAGCCAATTGGGTAGCCGGCTTGCTTTTTTCTTCAGCCTGCGCCGGTGTTTCGGTTTGTGGTGCACTCAGTTCATAACTCATGTGCATGCCTGGTTCCAGTTTTTGACTTGCTGCCGGAGCGGCTTGTTCAAGGGCAGCAGTCTTTTGCGTCATCGCTTGTGTTACCGCTTTGGCAGCAGTACCAGCGACACCGATATTGCTGAAACCGGCAAACCCGGCAATTCCGACAATTCCGGCACACAGTATCAGGCCAGCGATTACTGATGGACGCAGGCGGAAGCGTTTTTGCACTTCTTCCTGCTGCTGTGCCTGTGCATCATATGCCACGTCAATTGGTGCAGTCGCCAGAATTTGCTCGACTTGCTGACGCCATTCTTCTGACTGGTGTCTATTGTTGAGCAGTTTGCTGATCAATGCCTGTGCCAGTTGTTCTGCCTCTTGATGTTCCGCTTCCAGAGTCTGTTTGGCCAATTCTGCTTCTGCCTGCAATTCATCCTGATGTTGCTGGATCTGCAAAGCATTTTGTTCTTGCCATGCTTTGGCAGATGCCAGTGCCTGGGCGATCAATGCCTGTGCCTGTGCTTCTTCCTGACCACGGGCTTGCAACATGGCTTGCAGCTCATGTTCTGCTGCAACTTGCTGATCCAGTTGTGCCTGCAAGGCTTGCTCTTCTTCCAGGCGTTTTGCCATCGCTATTGCCAGCGCCTGCTCTTTTGCCCGGGTTTGTGCCTGTGCTGTTTCTACCTGACGTTGCAGTTCTGCCTGCAATGTCAGTTGCAATTCAGCTTCCGCTGCCAGTTGTTGTTCCAATTGCGCTTGCAAGGCTTGTTCTTGCTCCAGGCGTGTGGTTTTGGCGGCGGCTAATTCCTGTTCTTTTGCCTGGGTTTGTGCCTGTGCAGCTTCTACCTGACGCTGGAACTCTTCCTGCAATGCTGCTTCGGTGGCCAGTTGTTGTTCCAGTTGTACCTGCAAGGCCTGTTCTTGAGCTACGCGTTCAGCGATGGCCGCTACCAATGCCTGCTCTTGCGCCAGTCTTTGGGCTTCCAGCGATTCAATCTGGCTTTCTTCCAGTAATTTTTCACGCAATGCGGGCAAAATTTCTTCGTCTGTGGCGATTTGTAATGCGGTGGCGGCAGCCAACTCACGTTCCAGCGTCAGTTTTTCTTGTTCGATAGCGTTGGCGATGATCAGTTGCTCAACCCTTTGCGCACTTTGCGCTGCCAGTTCGGCCTCCAGTTGTACACGCTCTTCCGACGCCATCATGATCAGGCGTTCGGCTTCCATTTTGTCTTCGATCAGGCGCAGGGCTTCCTGCTTCAGTTGCAGGCTATCCATTTCCACCTGTTTCTGTTGCTGGATAGCGATAATTTCGCGCTGTTCCAGTGTGGCACGTTGCTGCTCTGCCTGCTGCAATTCAAACAATTCGATGGCACGGGCCTGTGCCAGTTCAGTTGCCTGTTGTTCAGATACGGCCAGTGCATTGGCCAGTTCTGCTGCTTCTTTTTCACTTTGCAATCTGGCCTGAATGGCGACATTCGCATCTTGTTCAGCATTGGCGCGGATTTCGCACAGGCTCAGATATTCCTGTTCCGCCAGTTTGCGTTGTTCAGCTTCTTGCGCTGCTTTTTGTTCTGTTGCCAGTTTTTGCTGAACCAGGCTCAGGGCTTCGAGCTCGCAGGCAGCGCGGTGGTTTTCAGTAACAGTCAGTGCTTCTGCTTCGCGCAATCTGGTTTCTGTTGCTTCTGCGGCCATGCGCTGGGCTTCGGCGTGCTCTACAGAACGGGACAGCAAAACTTGCTCGGCATTGGCAATCCGCAAAGCAGCTTCAAGTGCCTGCTGCTCCTTGGTGGCGCGCGCGGCGGCGGCTTCTGCCAGTTGACGCTCTGTATCGAGCTTGGCTTGCAGGGCAACTTCTGCGATTTCTTCCTGTTCCAGTTTGGCTTGCAATTCGGCGCTGATTTTTTGTTCAGTCGCGATTTTTTCTTGACCGGCGCGGCTCAATTCGAGCAACAGGGCAGATTTTTCTTCCAGTGCAGCGGCAGCCTGACGTTTGATCAGCGCTTCTTCAGCCGATTGTGCCAACCATTGTTTTTCTGTTTCATTGAATTTCTCTGCCAGTTGGCGGGCTTGCGCTTCCGCTACTTTACGTGCTTCTATCAGTTTGCATTGTTCCTGTTCGGCTGCCAGGCGGGCTTGTGCTTCAGTAGCTGCGGCCAGTTCTGCCTGTTGTTTGGCTGTCAGGCTGGCAAGTACGGCTTGCTCGGCATCTGCGCGCAATTGCTGGGTAGCCAGCAGTTCCTGCTCTTGTTGCAGACGTTGCGCCAGTAATTCTGCCACCAGTTTTTGGGCATCTGCATGGGCAGCCAGTTCATGGAACAGGGCTTTTTCTGATGCCAGTGTCGCTTCAGTTGCAACACGGATGATCTGTTCTGCACGGGCACGGGCTTCGGCAAACTGGCGTGCTTCGGTTTCGCTGGCCAGACGGCTTTGCACTTGCTGATGTGCGTCCTGCTCAGCCAGCAGTTTTGCTTCCGTGTTTTCCAGCAAAGACTGATCATCTGCCAGGCGTTGTTGCAATACCTGATCCAGTTCCGCGAGCTTGCGGTTCTTTTCTATCACCAGTTCATGCGCACGGTGCTGGCTGGCGGCATAGGCTTGCGCCTGCACTTGCAATGCCTGTTCAGCCTGCAGTTTGGCATCTGCCACTTCTTTGGCTTCTTGCTCGGCCCTGGCACGAACGCTTGCAGCCTGGGCATGCTGTTGTTCTGCAGTTGCCCTGGCAGTAGCAGCGGCAGTGGTAATTTTTTCCGCTTCCAGCTTTTCTGTGGCAGCCTGTGCTTCTGCCAGTGCAGCTTCTGCCTTTTGTTTTTCCAGCCTGGCTTGCTCTTCCAGTGCCTGCGCCGCCTGTTGCTGGGACTTGGCTTTTTCCTGTTCCAGTTTCGCCAGTTGCGTCGCTGCCTTTACGCGGGCACCGGCTGCGGTGGCAGCCTGTTGCTCTGCCCTCGCCTGTTCATTATTCTGTTCCAGCAGTTTTTTCTCTTCTGCGACCTTGGCTTCCATGGCGGTGCGCAAAGCTTGTTCGGATTGCAGTCTGGCCAGGTGCTGGTCACGCTGTTCTTGTTCTACGACTGCCTTGGCTTGCCACTCTGCTGTCAGGCGTTTTTCTGCTTCCAGTTTTTCCTGTACCAGGGTCAGGGCTTTTTGTTCTGATTCGGCACGCAGCTTCAGTGTCTTGCCCAATTCTTCTGCTTCAACTGCCTTGCTTTGCGCCAGCACAGCTGACTGCTTTTGCAGCTCTGCATGTTCCTGCATCTTTTGCAAACGAATTTGCTCTGCAGCAATCATGGTTTGACGTGCTGCGCGTGCTTCGGCTTCTTGCTGCTGACGGGCATTCAGGACGTTGACGTGTTCACGGTCTGCATGGGCACGGGCAATGACATGTTCTGCTGCCGATTTTTCTGCTTCCAGTTTTTCCTGTGCGGCCCTTGCCGCCTGTTTTTCAGCTTCCAGATGCATTTGCTCGGCACGCGCCATTTCTGTAGCCTGATGGCTTTTCAGCAAAGCAACCTTTGCTGCCTTGCATTGCATTTCTTTTTGCAATTCGGTTTGTTCCAGCTCAGACTTCTCTGCTTCCAGCGTTGCTTCCAGCGCCAGTCTTTCTTCGCGCTCTGCCTGCTCTTTAGCGATGGCGATCGCCATGGCTTCTTCTTCGGTGCGCAGCCTTGCTTCCGCCTCTTGTTCTGCGGCCTGTTCCAGCAGCAGTTTTTCCTGGGTCGCTTTCAGCACTTGCTGCACTGCCTGGGCACGGCGGCGTTCTGCCTGTAATTTTTCTTCCTGAAGTTCCATCGCTTTCACCTCATCATTAGTGCGTTGCTGTTGGACGCGCAGAAACTCGGTCGCATCGTGATTTTTCCTGGCAGCTGCTGCTGCCATTTTTTGCTGCAATTCCACCTGCTCCATGGTTTTTTCCAGGTTCAGTTTTTCTGCAACACATTCTGATTCCTGGGCTACACGACGGGCATGTTCTGCCTGCTCTTGCAGGCGCAGCAGTTCGGCATGTGATTGGTCTGCTCTTGCCAATGCTTCTGTCTCTTCTGTCTTTTTACGCTCAGCATCGAGTTTTTCCTGCAAGGCGGCAGTGGCTTTTTGCTCTGCTTCTACCCGCATTTTTTCAGCCAACATCAATTCTTTGGCTTTTTTGGCTTTTTCTGCCGATGCCAGATTGGCTCTTTTCAAGAGTTCTGCCTGGAAGGCACTGGCGCTCAGGGCTTGTTGCTCAGAGTCTGCCTGTTCACGCGCTTCCTGCACGGCAGCACGTTCTATTTCCACACGTTCTTGTGCCATTTTGGCAGCACGCTGTTCTTCTGCTGCGCGCTGGCGGGCGATTTCTGTCGCTTCTTTTTCTGCCAGACGGCGTTGACGGGCTTCTTCGGACAAGACGGATTCGGCTTCCTGACGGGCACGGGCTTGCAAATCGGCCTGTTGCTCGTTTTCTATACGGCTCATGGCAGTCGATTGCAGATCACGCTCGGCACGAATGCGGGATTCGGTCACCATGCGGATTCTGTCTTCGGCATCGCGTCTCGCTTGCGCGGTGGTTGCGGCGATCATTTCAGCCTGTTCACGACGGGCCGCAGCGATACGCAACTCTTCTTCCGATTGCATGCGCAGTTGTATCGCTTCAGCCGCTCTTTTTTCAGATTCCAGACGGGCATGGGCGATGGCTTCTTGCTCTTGCTCCAATGCAACACGAGTCAGGGCATCTTCGCGGGCACGCACTTCGACCGGAGCGCGATTGATGGCATATTCCAGCGCCATGGCTTCTGCCTGATCACGTTCCTTGCTGACTTGCAGGGATTCGCTACGTACCTTGGCCAGCATTTCTGAGGTTTCGCGGGCTTCTCTTTCCTGTTTTTCACGTTCACGGGCCAGTTCAGTAATGCGTGCATCGGCACGGGCGCGTTCTTCTGCCTGCTGGCGGGCAGACTGGGATGCAGCAAAACGCTCGGCTGCCCAGTTCCTGGCATTCGTGGTTTGTGTTGCCAGTTTTTGTGCTTCGGCATGGGCCTGCGAAGCCAGTTCGGATTCTGCCTTGTATTGTTTCTCGGCCTTTTCCATGGCCTGCTGTTCCATTTTTGTGCGCAGTTCGGACTGTTCACGGGCACGGGATTCCATCTGCGCCCTTTCCTGCAAGTTCCTGGTTTCTTCTGCGGTGGCGGCAATACGTGCCTGACTGGCCGCATTCGATTGGCGCTCTGCCATCAGTTTTGCCTGGGTACCGACAGCGGCTTCCTGCTCCAGTGCGAGTTTGCGCTGCGCAAGTTCGGCGGCTTCGGCTTCGGCCTGTGCCCTGGTTTCTGCCAGTGCCCGGGCCTGGGTTTCTGCTTTCAGTCTGGTTTCGGCTGCAACAGTGGCACGTGCCTCCGCTTCTACCCGCGCAATGGCTTCACGAATACCTTTCACGTCAATGCGGACATTGGACTCGATGGCCTCTTCCGGTGGCAAATAATCGTCTTTACGGTCGCCATGGCGATCGAGGGAGTAGTCTCCCAAAGATAATTTATTTAACAAGGCTTGATTGCTGTCCATTCTGCACTCCTGATTTGATAGTCGTTCGCCGTCATCGCGGGCCCTGCCATGCCGGAACTTCTTATCCTGAATTATCAATGAAGAAAAAACTGACGATGGCCGGAGCAGAAGTAGAAAAACGCCTCAATTCTTGTTTTATCCGTTTCCCTTAAGGCTGGAGGGACGTAAAATAGCGGGTAACCTAACATTGCCGGAGAATTATCTTGAACGAAAACGTTACCGAAATCAGACACCCGCTGGTGCAACACAAATTGTCACTGATGCGCAGCAAAGACACGCCGACAGATAACTTCCGACGCCTGTTGCGTGAAATCAGCCAGATGCTGGCCTATGAGGTAACACGCGACCTGCCTATCGAACTGGTCAAGATAGAAACACCTATCACTACCATTGATGCCCCTACCATCAGCGGCAAGAAGCTGTGCGTGATTTCGGTACTGCGTGCCGGCAACGGTATCCTGGATGGCATGCTGGATTTGCTGCCAAATGCGCGCGTTGGCCATATCGGCCTGTACCGTGACCCGGAAACCCTGGAACCGGTCGAGTATTACTTTAAAGTACCGGAAGACATCGCAGAACGCCTGGTCATCGTGGTTGACCCCATGCTGGCGACCGGCAATTCTGCCGCTGCTGCCATTGCACGCCTGAAGCTGCGTGGTGCGACCAGCATCAAATTCGTCTGTCTGCTGGCCGCCCCCGAAGGCATCAAGGTGATGCAGGCCGCCCATCCGGATGTCGCGATTGTCACTGCATCGATAGATGACTGCCTGAATGAACATGGCTATATCGTTCCTGGCCTGGGTGACGCAGGTGATCGCCTGTTTGGTACCAAGTAACTGACTCTTTCTGTTTTTGACTGTTTTCACTGATGACGACTATTGCCCGCTTCGTTCCCAAATCCAAACTGCCCGAAGTGGGCACCACCATCTTCACCGTGATGTCTGCACTGGCGGCTGAAAAAAAGGCAGTCAATCTGGGCCAGGGCTTTCCTGACTTTGCCTGCGACCCGGCATTGCCGGCAACAGTAGCCGCCGCCATGGCAGCAGACTTTAATCAATACCCGCCAATGACGGGTATGCCGCAGTTGCGCGAACAGATTGCCCGCAAGATTCTGGATGTATACGGGCACGACTATGATGCAAACAGCGAAATCACTGTCACAGCCGGTGCCACCCAGGGTATTTTGACGATATTGCTGGCCAGCGTACATGCCGGTGACGAAGTCATTGTCATCGAACCGGCCTACGACAGCTATGTGCCCTCGATCAGGCTGGCTGGCGGCATTCCGGTTTTTGTCAGCATGGAACTGGATGAAAATGGTTACAGCATCCCCTGGGACAAGGTAAAGGCGGCGATCAGCAGTAAAACCCGCCTCATCATGCTGAATTCACCGCACAACCCGACCGGCAGCGTGCTCAATGCGGACGATATCGCCGCACTGACAGACATCGTGCGCGATACCAATGTTTTGATTGCTTCAGATGAAGTGTATGAACACATGGTATATGACGGGCAGCGTCATGAATCCCTGTCACGCTACCCTGAACTGGCTGCCCGCAGCTATATCATTTCCAGTTTTGGTAAAACTTATCATGTCACGGGCTGGAAGATAGGCTATGTCGCCGCCCCGGCTGCGCTGATGGCAGAATTTCGCAAGGTGCATCAGTACAATGTATTCAGTGTGAATACGCCGATGCAGGTAGGCCTAGCGCAGTACATGGGCAACCCTGCACCCTATCTGGAATTATCGGCGTTCTACCAGAAAAAACGCGACCTGTTTCGTGCCGGCCTGGCAAACAGCAGCTTGCGCCTGCTGCCTTGTGCGGGCACTTATTTCCAAAGCGTCGATTATTCGGCTGTATCGGACATGCCGGAACTGGATTTTGCCCGCTGGCTGACTACCGAAATCGGCGTAGCTGCCATCCCGGTCTCAGCGTTTTATCAGCAGAGCAAGGAATCCGGCATCGTGCGCTTTTGCTTCGCCAAGCAAGACGCCACACTGCAAAATGCCCTGCAACGCTTGCAAAAGCTCTAAAACCTGCTCACGATCATACTGCGCGGGCGCAATCAGAGACCACGCGGGGCTCATGCGCTGCTCAAAATGCTCATGTACTAGTGTACATTCCGCTTTTTGCGCTGCGCTTAGTTACCCTTACCCAGCTGATCCCGTTGACGCGGGCTCGCTACAGACCGTGAACAGGTTCTAAATCAATGCAGAGAAATGGAAACCGGACAAGACAGCTCCATTGTGATCAGGGGCTACGCACTTGTTTTACTTGTCTTGTTGCTTATCATCTGTCATTTCGTCCTTCTTGACAGACATGCTTTTTAGCAGGGACCAGACCATCGCTCCCAAAATCGCAAGGCCAGCAGCCAGTGCTGCCCATAGCCAGGGTTTGTGCTCTTTGGCGGGCGCTGTGGCTACTGTCGGTGCAGATTTTTCAGTTTCAACAAGGATGGGTGGGCTGGCGATTTCTACGCTGGCGTCGTCTGCCTTGATCAATTCAGCTGCTTTCAGGTTTGGCATCAGGGTATGCAAGGGCAAGGCTGCGCCGTCTTTTGCTTCCACACCCCATTCAAGTATGTACGGGCCCTTGCCCCGTGCCAAAAATACCAGGCTGCGCGGCAGACTGGCGATCTGTATTCCAGGTGGTGGCTTACCCAAAGAACTGACCGGGCCTGTAGTCTGCAGTCGCAAGCCTTTATAACTTGCACCATCCAGCAGCAGGTCTGGCGATTTAGCCTCTCCATTTGGCAGACTCAGGCGGTACGCCAGGGTTTCGTTGAGCCAGACCTCACGATCCGTCTGCTGCGCTGTCACCTGTTTATGATGCCGCAATACATGCAAGGGATAGAGTGGATTATGGTGGTGTCGATATGAAACCGTGTTCTGGGCTGGCGGTAGCTGCCCCAGTACGCTCACCGTTGCCAGGGTATTCGGCTCACTCAATTGCAAACGCAAACTATCTATGGGTGTTTTTTCCGGCAGCGGATAATCACAATAGGTATTGCTGCAGGCTTTGGGCTGTATCAGTACACTCCATTGCAAAGGCGGCGGTGTATAGCTTTGCTGCTGGCTATCCACAGTCACACCAAGCAATTCTGGCGCTTGTTCCGCATCACGCCAGCGCAGGCGCAAATAACGTGCAGTTGCATGGTGCAGGCTGATTTCCAGTTTCTGCACCGAGGCATTTTGGTGCTGTAACTGTATGACCTGTTCATCGGCACTGATCAAACGCCAGTTCTTCAAATCATCACTGGCTTCCAGGCTGAAGCCAAACAGGCCATTAACTTGCGCAGCCAGTTCCAGTCTGGTTTGCAGCAATTGCCCCTTGCTTTGGCTGACATCAAGAATCCAGGCGGGGACCGTTTTTTTCCTGTCCGTCTTCCACTCAGACAATTGAGTGAGCGAACCATCCGGATTTTGCCGGAAGCTGCCAGCAGTGTTGACAGTAAGACTTTGTTCGGCCGGCAGCGGAAACAGTGCCACCTTGGTACTACGCAATTCTGCAGTTTCGGTTTCGGTATCGACCCAGGCAAAAGACAGTAAATCCCCTGCCGCATTTCGTACCCGCACATCATGTAAATCTGGGTGCACGCTACCGGGGTAAATACCCACAGGCAAATTCAAGCGATAGTAAGGGCCATTACCCTGAGTAGTAATGACCGTTTGCTGCACACCAACCGTCGCGGCAAAACCTGGCGACATGGGCAACACGGTTAGCAACAGACAACTTGCAAGCAGCACCGCTCTAATCTTCATTGTGCGTCCATTGTTCATATGCGGTCCTGACGGGATTCGGTTTCATCCTCAGAACCAATCACGACAGTTTTTGGTTTGACAGGCACTGGCGCAAAATACCCGACAAGCAGCAGCAGAATACCCACACCGATGAAGGAGACAATGCGATACAGGCCGCCACGATCTGCCAGTTCGATCAGGAACAGTTTCACCACCACCACGCCCAGCAAGCTCGCACCTGCTATCCAGATGCCACGTGACATGCGACGATTGCCAAACAGCATGACCGCCACAGCACACACGGCCCAGGTAATTGATACGGCTGCCTGGCTCAGGCGGGATGCAAACAGGGCATCCGCATCCCAGGCGACACCGGCAAAATGGTGACAGCTACGCAAGACCATGCCCGTCAACAAGGCCAGCGCAGTTGCTGCTGCCACTACGCTGGATATCTGCAAGCCGCCGGTTTTAACCGATGCCGACGGTAAAGCGCGCCACCAGTGCAGCAAGGCCAGCAGCACCAGCCACTGCCCCAGTTCCAGCGGATTCAGCAAGGGCAGGTAAGGCAAGGGGCTGGCATCACCGGCGCTGAAGGCATTGGTCAGCCAGCACCAGCCCAGCAAATACAGCGCAACCGGCGCACAAGCCAGTTCCAGATAGGCGCGACGGTAGGTATTCAGCGGCCAGATGATTGCCAGCACGCGTGAACCGATAAACCAGAAAACCAGGGCAGGCACCAGTATCCAGCCCAGCAAAGGCCAGCTCGACCAGGCATCTGCCAGCGGTTCAAAGCGCAACTGCCCTTCCCTTGCTGCCAACAGCAGGAAGAACCAGAAGCCGACGATATGCGTCAAACTCAGCAGACGCGGCCAGCCTGCCAGCCACACCTGCTGCCATTTCAGCGCCCGTAAATGCCAGGCCAGGGCCAGTGACCACAACAGCCAGCCAAAATGCGCCGATGGCAAATAGGCTGTTTGCGAGCCCCACACACCGATCAAGGCACTGAATATCAACAAAGGCAAAAAGACGATAGCCGCGCCGCCCATGGCAGGCCAGCGCCGCCATTTGGCAAGCGCTATCATCAACACAGAGCTGAGGATGGAAATAGTCACTGCTACCGTCGCAGCAAAGGCCGACTGCCCATTATGTTGCAGCACATCCATGCTTTCAGGGAACCATGCCGACAGCCACCATCCCAGCCCCCAGACAACCGGCAACACGGTTGCCAGCTTGCTGCTACACCAGGGATTCAGCCATATTGCAGCAACAGGACGTGCGGCTATACCATTGGAAGCACTGGCACTGACATTTCCCAGTTCCAGTAAGACTTGGCGCATCCTGGCTGCCTCGGCACGTATGCGATCGGCACTGAACCAGGCAGAGACAGCCAGCGACAAAGGAGTCAGGAAGCCCAGATGAGCAAATGGATTGCCATGATAATAATCTATCTCGATACCATACAATAAAGCAGAAATAACTTGCAGAGTCGCAGCCAGACCAGCCAGCGCTGTATGCGACATGCGCAAGCCTGCCCATAGCAGCAGGCAGGATGTCAGCGGCCAGATCAGTGCAGCCTGATGCAGGTCCAGCGCAAACAACATCGCCAGATGCAACAAGGCACAGCCACTGACCACCGCCAGATTATTTACATACGACCAGGCTGGCGGCTTGCCCTGCTCTTGGGCTTTTTGCCTGGTTTCGCGCATCGCACGTCCGGCGGTAAACAAAATACTGGCCGCAATGATCAGGGCTGCCAGCATGCCATGCCAGCCATCAGCCAGCGCTGCCTTGCTATTGGTGACATTGGCAGCATTGGTAACATTGGCTGCCGTTGCCACGTGCAGCGTGAACAGGAAAGTCACCAGCGCCGTCGCCTGCAAGGCCGCCGCTACCGGTGCAAAGACTTGCAAGCCAAAACGTCGCGCCACTGCCGATACCAGCAAAGCCAACACTGCCAGTGCTGCCGCTGCATACTGCGGCACCAGCAACATCCACGGCAACAGGGCAATTGCCGCCACACCCAGCCAGGGCAGGAATCGGTTTGGTACGTCTTCCCAGCTTGAAACGACCTTGCTGTCGGCACGTCTGTGCAAATTCCAGACCACGAACACGCTGACGGCAAGCAGCACCGGCCCCAGCCATGGCCCCTGCCACAAAGGCCCGGTCAGGTCAGGATTCAGGTAAATGCCATTCAGCAGCTTGTAGCTGGCCCCAGCCAGCACCACATAGGCAAATGCCCGGGCATAGGGTCTTTGCTGACGCAAGCCCAGCCAGTACATGCCTGCCCCCTCTACCGCCCAGGCAGCACCAGTCCAGGTACCTTCCAACCCCAGCGGAATCGCCAGCGTGCCAAAAATGGCCGCCACAATGACATAGGCCTCGGCCAGCAAGGCCAGGCCCTGCTTTTGTCTGGAAAACACAAATCTGGCCAGCAACAGATAAAAGAAGCCCACGGCCAACGCAGAAAATGCGGCGCCGTATTCGGTATGCTTGACCAGTATGTACTGCATGCCGAATGCCGTGACCGGGTTACCAAACACCAGTGCGCTATCGACACGCCCCACCCGCTTCAGGGTTGCCAGTGGTCCTTCCTGGTTTTCTGCCTCCTTCAGCGTGCGTCGCGCAAACAGCAAGCCGATCAGGGCAAACAGAACAAAGAAGAACACCAGGAAAGGCTGCACCAGCCCATATTGACTGTCTGTATAGAACTTGTCTGCCCAGCCCAGCGCCAGGGTAAAGGTACCGACAAAACCGATCAGATTAAGAATGCGCCAGGCATTAAACCAGGCCACCAGGAAAATACCCATATCCAGCACCGCCAGATAGGTAAACAAGCCCAGCGGCCGGTTTTCGCCAGTTGAGGTCAGCACCGGTGTCACGAAACCTTCCAGCGCAGCGACGATGGCCAGCATGGGTGCCTTTTGCAAAACGGCCAGAGCAGCACTCAATACCGACACCGCAAACATGAAGCCAAAGCCTGCTTCCGGGCTTACCAGCGCATGCATTTTCATCGCAGACAGGGTCGTCAGATAAAACACCCCTATCGCCATACCCTGCAATATCAGCGCATAATCGCGCCGCTTGTTACGCAGTAGCCATCCAAGGCTCAACAAAACCACGCCAACCAGCGCTACGCCGGCATAACGCAATTCAACCGGGACCGTGACCCGCTCTGCCGTATAACGCAGCAAGAAAGCCAGGCCCAGGAACAGGATCAGCACACCGGCCTTGACCAGGGTATTGCCACCGAAAATCAGATTGGCAATCGGTGCAGGCAAACTTTCTCGAAAGCTTTTGGGTGGCGGTGGCGGAGGTCGTTTTGCCACCGCAGGCTTGACTGGAGTTGGTGGACCTGATGGCACTGGTGGGACGGATAACACAGGCAGCACAACTGGTGTCGATGCAATTGCTGCCGGCGTGGCAGAAGCTAGCGGCACAGGCATTGCGGGCACTTGTACGTCAGAACTTACCGCAGCCTCACTCTTGTCATTGCTGACTGGCACGGTAGCACTGGCATCTTTGCCGGTGATGGTCGCAGCCATTGCCGGTGCCGGTTCAAATGTCAGGCCGTCGTCGATGGATAAGCTGTCTTCAGCCATAGGTATGGGTGGTGGCACAGCGGCAACTGGCTGCGCTATCGCCATACCGGTATCTGTGGGACGGATGGCTGCCGCTGCAATTGCGGACGCTTTTTCCGGCATTTCCGCAGCAGGCTCGCTGCCTGCCGCAATTGCACCTGATGTACCGGCTTTCAGGCTAGCCAGTTCACGTTCCAGATTTTGCAGGCGATTTTCCATCGCAGCCATTTTCCTGCGCATCTCTGTCAGGGGGTCTTCTGGTTTGGCTTGTCCCGGTTTCGCCTGCGCATTGTCACTTGCGCTCCATGGTTTAGGCGTTTTTGTGCGGGAACTGCTTAGCATCTGGCCGACAAAGCCACCCAATACGGCAAACAGCAGCATGGCGGGGCCAGACCCCGTTGCCACACCGATGATAAAACCGACGATTCCACCGACAAACCACATAGTATTCCCTTAGTTCTTCTGCGCTTTTAGCGCCATCGCCAGACTGTAAGGAAAATTCAAAAAACTTGCAATACTTGCACTTCAGGTGCAATCGTGGTTCCTTGATTTATTTTGCGCATGCAATTGGTGATTTCAATAGCAAAACACCTGAAGAATGGATGCCTGACGGCGACTGGGCATGTAGAAAAAGTGAATGAAATGCATTACAACTACTTACAAAATTCCAGGGCAAATTCATCTGATTTCCCACTGAATTCTCACTGAAGCGGCACTTGCGTGCCTGATGTGCATCAGCCCCGAACATGTCGGGGCTGATTAGATTTCAAGCAACAGGCCGGCTGCGATAAAGCAGCGGGCGTACTCATGGTTTCAAGGTTTTGCCTGCTTTTGCAGCAACTCCTGATCCAGTTGTTCTATGTGCAATTTACGTTGCAGGGCTTTGGCTTCCAGCGAAATTCTTTGCAGGACGACGATATATTGCCGACGCTGCTGCTTGGTATCATCCAGGCAGTCATTCACAAAAAATTTGTTGTGACATGCCTTTTCAGCCTGCTCATACCAACTTTGCAAACGCTGTTGTGCCGCCGTGGCTTCTTTCAGGGCGACATCAGCCGTCGTACCAGTGGTGATACTGCCTGGCGCATATTTTTGATCGAGCGCTGCCGTCAATCCGACAATCGCAGACAATTCATTGCTGTCCGGGACAGCCGCTGCTGGACTGCTCAGTGCCAGCTGGAGCAATACGGCAACACAGATAGTCAGGAAGTTTTTAATCAAGTGATACTCTCCGCAAGTTGGCGCTGATCGGCATCCATGTATTCCTTGGACTGCATCTCTATGATACGTGAAACGGTTCTGTGAAATTCATTCGACAGGGTACCGTTGGTATAAAGTTCCTCGGGTATCACTTCTGCCGACATGATGAGCTTCACTTTGTTATCGTAAAACACGTCGATCAGCCAGGTAAAACGACGCGCCTCGGACGACATGGCGGCCGACATGCGCGGGATGGAAGACAAGATGACCGTATGAAAGCGGCTGGCGATTTCAAGATAATCATTCTGTGACCGTGGTCCGCCACACAGGGTAGCAAAATCAAACCAGATGACACTGCCGGCACGTCGTAGCGATTTCAGGTTACGCCCTTCAATATCAACGCGTGGATCTTCATCATTGGTTTCTGCAATACGGGCAAATGCATCGCGCAAGGAACGGTCGGTTGTAGCGTTCAGCGGCGTCAGGTAAGCCTGCACCTGTTCCATGGCGCGCTTGCGGTAATCATTGCCGGAATCCACATTCAGGACATCCAGTTTTTCTTTCAGCAAGGCAATCGTGGGCAACATACGGTCGCGGTGCAGGCCTTCAGGGTACAGGGTATCTGGCTGGTAATTGGAGGTCATGACAAATGACACGCCATTGTCGAACAGGGCTTTCAACAGGTTGTACAGCAGCATGGCATCGGCAACATCCGACACATGAAATTCGTCAAAACAAATCAGCCGGTATTTCTTGGCGATCCTGCGCGCCACTTCATCCAGGGGGTCGGCGACGCCTTTCATTTCATCCAGCTGGCGATGCACGCCACGCATGAATTCATGGAAATGCAGGCGGGTTTTGCGCACCACTGGAACAACCGAAAAAAAACTGTCCATCAGGAAGGATTTACCACGGCCAACGCCACCCCACATGTAGACGCCACGCGGCACTTCCGGACGGGTGATGAGACGGGTAAATTTATTCGCGCGCTTGCCTTTGTATTCCACCCATTCATCATAGGCAGTCTGCAGGCGGTCTACTGCGCGTCTTTGTGCTTCATCAGCCTGAAAACCACGCTGACTCAATGCATCCTGATAAAACTCTATGACATTCATGAGGGAAAATAGGTCTTTGCTGCATTAGCTGCCATCTGGCAGTCTGGTGAAACTACTATACGCCCGCCCCTGTCAAACCGGGTCCGGGCGCACAGCAGTGCGCTGTCATCAGAGGTGCCGAGGCCATGCCTCTTGCGCCTCTGATGGCAGACGAAGAACGATCAGAAGTTCAATGAACGTTTGTCCACTGCCAGCGCTGCTTCTTTAGTCGCTTCAGACAAAGAAGGATGTGCGTGGCAAATACGGGCGATGTCTTCTGCCGATGCCTTGAATTCCATCGCCACAACAGCTTCAGCGATCAGTTCGGAAGCCATAGGGCCAACAATATGCACACCCAGGATTTCATCTGTCGTTGCATCCGCCAGGAACTTGACCATACCTGAAGTATCACCCAGGGCACGCGCACGGCCATTCGCCATGAATGGGAAAGTACCTGCTTTGTAAGCCACGCCATCAGCCTTCAGTTGCTGCTCGGTACGACCTACCCATGCGATTTCCGGAGATGTGTAGATTACCCAGGGAATGGTATTGAAGTTGACATGACCATGCTGACCGGCGATACGCTCGGCAACAGCAACGCCCTCTTCTTCTGCCTTGTGTGCCAGCATAGGACCACGTACCACGTCGCCCACGGCCCAGACATTCGCCAGATTGGTTTTACAGTCACCATCAACAGCGATGAAACCACGCTCATCGAGTTGCAGGCCAACTGCTTCTGCGTTCAAGCCATTCGTGTTCGGTGTGCGACCAATGGAAATGATGAGCTTGTCGAATACTGCTTTGTGTTCAGCGCCCTTGTCGTCAGTATAGTTGACGGTCACATCGCTACCGCCGTTGACGATTTCGCCAATCTTGACGCCCAGATTGATGGACAAGCCTTGTTTCACAAACAGCTTATGCGCTTCTTTGGCGATCTGCTCATCCACAGCACCGAGGAAAGTCGGCAATGCTTCGAGTACTGTCACTTCTGCACCCAGACGACGCCAGACGCTACCCATTTCCAGGCCGATGACACCAGCACCGATAACACCGAGTTTTTTCGGCACTTCAGCGATACTCAATGCGCCGTCATTCGACAGGATAGTCGCTTCATCAAACGCTGCGCCTGGCAAGGCACGTGCGTTGGAACCAGTAGCCAGGATGATGTGCTTGCCGGTAATGGTTTCTTCTGTCTTGCCAGCAACCTTGATTTCATAACCAGCGGCATCGGCAGCTTTAACAAACGAACCATGGCCGTGGAAGAAAGTCACTTTGTTCTTTTTGAACAGGAACAGGATGCCGTCATTGTTTTGCTTGACGATGGTGTTTTTGCGACCCAGCATCTTGGCGACATCCAGGCCCAGGCCCTGCACCTGAATACCGTGATCAGCAAATGCGTGACCAGCGTGTTCATAATGTTCGGAAGACTGCAACAGCGCCTTGGATGGAATGCAACCTACGTTGGTGCACGTGCCGCCAGGTGCCGGGCCGCCTTTGTCATTGCTCCAGGCGTCGATACAGGCCGTGGAAAACCCCAGTTGTGCAGCACGGATTGCTGCGATATAGCCGCCAGGGCCACCGCCGATAACGACAACGTCAAATTGTTTGCTCATGAAAATATCCTGATAGGTATGGATTGACTAAATCGCGAGATATCGAAAAATAACGTGAAATATCGTGTAGTCACTCTTCTTCCGGCACAAAAATCCAGGCCAGCAAATAAGCGACCACGCCAGCACCGAAATAAAGACTGAAAAAGACAAACATCAAACGCCAGATCCAGGATTCCATCCCGGTAAACTTGCCAAGCCCACCGCAGAGCCCACCCAGCCACTGGTCAGTTTTTGACCGGCGGAATTGATTCAACTGGTCGAAACCCAGATTTTGATGAGGACCGGAAGCAGAAGTGTCGCCAGTAGCCAGCAATCTGGCTTTGGCTTGGGCAAATTCTGCATCAGACAGGGCTCCTGCCTGATGCAGTTCATGCAGACGTTTGATTTCGTCAGCGATATTCACGGAATGATTCTCGCTTTGCTTTGAATCTGAATTACAGATCGAGCAACAGGCGGGCCGGATCTTCCAGCGCGTCTTTCATTGCCACCAGACCCAGAACAGCTTCACGACCGTCAATGATACGATGGTCATAAGACATTGCCAGGTAATTCATAGGACGGATAACGATCTGGCCATTTTCAACCACGGCACGGTCCTTGGTCGCATGTACGCCCAGAATTGCGGATTGTGGTGGGTTGATGATAGGTGTAGACAACATGGAACCAAAAGTACCACCATTCGAGATGGAGAACGTACCACCAGACAGATCGTCCAGGGTCAGTTTACCGTCTTTGGCCTTGGCACCGAATTCGCCGATTTTCTTCTCGATTTCAGCAATCGTCATCTGATCCGTATTGCGCAGAATAGGTACTACCAGACCGCGTGGGGAACCAACTGCGATACCGATGTCGAAGTAACCGTGGTAGACGATGTCATTACCATCAACAGATGCGTTGATGATAGGGTATTTTTTCAACGCAGCAACAGCAGCCTTGACGAAGAAGGACATGAAGCCCAGTTTCACGCCATGTTCTTTTTCAAACTTGTCTTTGTACTTGTTACGCAAGTCCATGACAGGTGCCATGTTGACTTCATTGAAGGTGGTCAGAATCGCGTTGGTGGATTGCGATTGCACCAGACGTTCAGCGATACGTGCACGCAGACGGCTCATCGGTACGCGCTCTTCCGGACGGTCACCCAGGCTGGCGATCGTTGGTGCGGCAACTTGTTGCAGGGCTGGTTTGCCTGCTGCAGGTGCGGCCAGAGGTGCAACAACTGGTGCAGCGGCAGGTTTGGCGGCTACTGCTACCAGTGCATCACCCTTGGTAACGCGACCATCTTTGCCGGAACCGTCAACCTGTGCTGCAGTCAGATTGTTTTCCGACAGGATTTTTGCTGCTGCCGGCATTGCTACGCCAGCAGAAGACTTGGCATCAGCAGCAGGTGCTAATGCAGCAGCGGCAACTGCTACCGGAGCAGCGGATACTTCCATCGGGCTTACTTTTGCAGATGCATCAGTATCCAGAATAGCGATGATTTCACCGGCGACAACAGTGCTGCCATCGCCCTTGATGATTTGTGTAATCACGCCAGCGTCAGGTGCTGGCAGTTCCAGTACAACTTTGTCTGTTTCAACGTCAATCAGGTTTTCGTCACGACCGACAGATTCACCAACTTTTTTATGCCAGGACAACAGGGTTGCTTCTGCGACGGACTCAGATAACTGAGGAACTTTTACTTCGATAATTGCCATTTTTTACTCTCCGATTCGGGTAGCCAGATGCGACATCAGCTTCTGATGTCGCATCGCGTCATTATTTGGTCAGGACAAAGCCTTTGAGTTTGGAAAATGCCGTTTCCAGCAATGCTTTTTGTTGTGCATAGTGCTTGTCGTAGTAACCGACAGCTGGCGATGCACTGGCTGGACGACCTGCATAAGCAAGTTTTTGACCTTCTTCCAGACTTTCAAAAATATTGTGCTGAATCTGGAACCATGGTCCCTGATTTTGCGGCTCATCTTGTGCCCAGACCAATTCCGCCATGTTCGGGAATTTTTTCAGTTCGGCAACAAAGCTCTTGTGCGGGAAAGGATACAACTGTTCAACACGGATAATTGCCGTGTCTGTCTGGCCGCGCTCTTTACGGGAGTTAACCAGGTCGTAATACACTTTGCCTGAGCAGGCGACCACGCGCTTGACTTTTTTCGCATCGATTTTTTCATCCACTTCGCCGATAACGGTGTGGAAGCTGCCTTTGGCCAGGTCGGACAATGGTGAACCTGCATCCTTGTTACGCAACAGGGATTTCGGTGTCATGATGACCAGTGGCTTACGGAACATGCGTATCATCTGACGACGCAACAGATGGAATATCTGCGCTGCTGTCGTTGGCTGAACCACTTGCATATTGTTGTCAGCACACAGTTGCAGGAAGCGTTCAGGACGTGCGGATGAATGTTCCGGACCCTGGCCTTCATAACCATGCGGCAGCATCATGACCAAACCAGATGCACGACCCCATTTCACTTCACCAGAGCTGATGAACTGATCGATAACGACTTGTGCGCCGTTGGCGAAGTCACCGAATTGCGCTTCCCAGATGGTCAGCGTGTTTGGCTCAGCAGTGGAATAGCCGTATTCAAAGCCCAGTACCGCTTCTTCAGACAAGACGGAATCGATAACGGTGAACGGTGCCTGTTTGTCAGAAATATTTTGCAGAGGAATATAAGTGCCTGCATCCCAGCGTTCACGGTTTTGATCATGCAAGACTGCATGGCGATGAACGAAAGTACCGCGACCTGCATCCTGACCTGTCAAACGAATTGCATAACCTGAAGATACCAGGGATGCGTAGGCCAGATGCTCGCCCATACCCCAGTCCAGGTTCATTTCGCCACGACCCATGGTAGCGCGGTCGCCCAGAACTTTTTCTACCAGGCTATGTGGTTTGAAGCCAGCAGGCACAGTAGTAATACGCTCGGCCAGGCGCTTCAGTTCAGTGGACGGCACTGCGGTGTCAGCAGCATCTGTCCATTTGCGGTTGAGGAAAGGAATCCAGTCAACTGCATATTTGTTTTTGAAGTTGGAAATAACCGGATCATGCGTATGCTTGCCTGCATCCATGGCATCACGGTAAGCCTTGATCATCTGATCGCCGCCATCGGCAGGAATGGTACCCTGCGCTGCCAGCTTGTCTGCATACATCTTGCGTGTGCCAGGATGCTGACCAATCTTCTTGTACATCAAAGGCTGAGTCAATGCAGGTGTATCTTGCTCGTTGTGGCCCAGTTTGCGATAACAGATGATGTCGACGACGACATCTTTCTTGAATTCCATACGGTAATCCAGAGCGATCTGGGTCGCCAGAACAACGGCTTCAGGATCATCTGCATTGACGTGCAATACCGGTGCTTCGATCATTTTGACAACGTCGGAGCAATACAGGGTAGAACGGGAATCGCGTGGATCGGAAGTCGTGAAACCGATCTGGTTATTGATGACGATATGCACAGTACCACCTGTACCATAACCGCGCGTTTGCGCCAAGTTCAGTGTTTCCATGACCACGCCCTGCCCTGCAAACGCGGCATCGCCGTGAACCAGGATAGGCAGAACCTGTGAACCATCTTTGTCACCGCGACGGTCCATACGTGCCTTGACAGAACCTTCAACCACAGGGTTGACGATTTCCAGATGGGACGGATTGAACGCCAGGGACAAATGCACCGGGCCGCCTGGAGTGGAAATATCGGACGAGAAGCCCTGATGATATTTAACGTCGCCAGCTGGCAGGTCGTCACCGTGTTTGCCTTCAAATTCGGCAAACAGATCCTGAGGCATTTTACCCAGGGTATTGACCAGTACGTTCAGACGGCCACGGTGGGCCATACCGATAACGATTTCTTCCACACCGCGTTCACCGGCACGCTGGATGGTTTCATCCATGGAAGCAATGAAGCTTTCGCCACCTTCCAGGGAGAAACGCTTCTGACCCACGTATTTGGTGTGCAGATAACGTTCCAGGCCTTCGGCTGCCGTCAGGCGGTCAAGGATGTGTTTTTTCTTTTCCAGGGAAAAGGATGGTGTAGAACGGATGGCTTCGAGTTTTTGTTGCAACCAGCGCTTTTCAGTCGGGTCGCTGATGTACATGAACTCGGCACCGATAGAACGGCAATACGTATCACGCAAGGCATTCAACAGGTCGCGCAATGATGCAGTTTCTGGTCCGAAATAGGTGTTGCTGATGTTGAAATGGATATCCATATCGGCATCAGTAAAGCCATAAAAGCTGGGTTCCAGTTCCGGAATACTTGGACGTTCCTGACGTTGCAGCGGGTCCAGATTGGCCCAGTGACTACCAAGGAAGCGATATGCCGCGATCAGTTGCTGGGCAGCGACGCGTTTGCGTCCCATTTCAGCATCGGCTGTGGCATTGACTGTGCGAATCGGGCCTTGTTTGGCGCGTTCAGCAAAGGAGGCAATGACGGGAGCATGCGCAACGTCGGGCTTGGAAGAGCCATCGACCGCAGGCACATTTTGCATGGCGTCAAAGTATGCGCGCCAATTTTCAGGAACAGAACCGGGATTATTCAGATACGCTTCATACAGTTCTTCTACGTACGGCGCATTGCCGCCGAACAAGTACGAGTTAGCGTTATATTGTTGCATCATCTTGCTCACCTTTCTTCGCGTTTCGCGAGATTAGCGGGTTAATCTAACCTTCCGCGACACGGCCTGACCGGTTAGCGGATTGCACATCAAGTTGTGGGGAAGGGCTTATTCAAACTATCCTCGTGATCCAATCAAAAATCATGCTCTTTTTATATGACTTTTGATTTAATCGCGAAAGTTATATGTAAAAATCACTTTCGTGCCGAAGCATAGCATATTTAATGAAGAAAAAAAAAGCGAGTCGTAAAGACTCGCTTTTTACAACATCAAAGCTGATTAAAAAATTAACTTCCGCATTAACTTTTCTACATTAACTTCTGCATTAATTCCTGAATCAAGCTTTGTTAATCAACGTTTGTCGATAGGTGGCACATCACGCTTGGCGGCACCAACAAACAACTGACGAGGACGGCCAATTTTTTGTTCTGGGTCAGAAATCATTTCTTTCCACTGAGCGATCCAGCCTACTGTACGGGCCAGAGCGAAGATACCGGTGAACAAGGCGGTTGGAATACCCAGTGCGCGCTGTACGATACCAGAGTAGAAGTCAACGTTAGGATACAGCTTGCGGCTGACGAAGTATTCGTCTTCCAGAGCAATTTTTTCCAACGCCATCGCCAACTTGAACAGCGGATCGTCCTGCAGACCCAGTTCTTGCAAGACTTCATAGCAGGTTTCGCGCATCAGTTTGGCACGTGGATCATAGTTTTTATAGACGCGATGACCAAAGCCCATCAGCTTGACGCCAGAATTCTTGTCTTTCACCTGCGCGATGAAGTGAGGAATATTGTCGACGCTGCCGATTTCTTCCAGCATGCTCAATGCCGCTTCGTTTGCACCACCGTGGGCAGGACCCCACAGACAGGCGATACCGGCAGCGATACAGGCAAATGGATTTGCCCCTGAGGAACCCGCCAGACGCACGGTGGACGTGGATGCATTTTGTTCGTGATCAGCGTGCAGGATCAGGATACGATCGAGCGCACGTACCAGTACTTCATTGGTTTTGTATGGTTCACATGGTGTGGAGAACATCATGTGCATGAAATTGGCACTATAGGACAGGTCATTGCGTGGATACACAAACGGCTGGCCGATAGAGTATTTGTAAGCCATCGCAACCAGTGTAGGCATCTTGGCGATCAGACGAATCGCCGACACTTCACGGTGATGCGGATCATTGATGTCCAGTGAGTCATGGTAGAACGATGCCAAAGCACCGACTGTACCTACCAGTACCGACATAGGATGGGCATCACGACGGAAACCACGGAAGAAGAATTGCATCTGCTCATGCACCATGGTGTGATTGGTGACAGTCGCTACAAATTCTTTCTTTTGATCTGCATTTGGCAATTCGCCATTCAACAACAGGTAGCAGGTTTCCAGGAAATCGCCGCCATTCACTGCCAGTTGCTCGATCGGGTAACCGCGATACAGCAATTCACCCTTGTCGCCATCGATGTAGGTGATGGAAGAGTTACAGGCTGCCGTGGACATGAAACCCGGGTCGTACGTGAACATGCCAGTAGCGCCGTACAGTTTACGGATGTCAATCACGTCAGGACCAATAGAGCCCTTGTAGATCGGCATTTCCAGTGCTGGCGAGCCATCAGAGAAAGATAGGGTGGCTTTTGTTTCAGAATTTGTCATGGCTCTTCCTTCAGATAAGAGGTGAGTCGTTAATCAAAAAAACACAAAAATCAAATTGACTTACGCCGTTTGCAGACGTAGCAATAAAGCATGGACATGAGGCAGATCGACCTCGGCTTCTGGCTGCTTTTTAGCCATGATCAGATCCATTAATGTATTGTCCGGCAACTCCATCAGACGACTGAAGGCATCCACTTCTTCATCTGTCAGGGATTCTTCGTGGGCATCCAGAAAACGCGTCAAGATCAAATCGTTTTCCAGCAAACCGCGCCTCGCCCGCCACCGCAGACGTGCCCGCTTGACCGGGTCGCTTTGATGGGATACAGCTTGTGACTCAGACATAATTAATTCTCTTCCATACTGACTATTTCATGCGATTCTCAGGTCGCCCGTAAAAACCGCATGAAATAGCAGCGATGCCCGGAGGCATCGCTTGCAACAACAAAGACTTAGACCGCGCGACGTACCATCAGTTCTTTAATCTTACCGATAGCACGGGTAGGATTCAGACCTTTTGGACAGACATCCACACAATTCATGATCGTGTGGCAACGGAACAGGCGATACGGATCTTCCAGATTATCCAGACGTGCGCCAGTTGCTTCATCACGTGAATCAGCAATGAAGCGATAAGCCTGCAGCAAACCTGCCGGGCCCACGAATTTGTCCGGATTCCACCAGAAAGACGGGCAGGAAGTCGAACAGCAGGCGCACAGGATACATTCATACAGACCATCCAGTTCTTCACGTTCGGCAGGTGACTGCAGACGTTCTTTTTCTGGTGGAATGGAATCATTCATCAGGTAAGGCTTGATCGAATTGTATTGCTTGAAGAATTGCGTCATATCCACGATCAGATCGCGAATCACTGGCAAGCCAGGCAAAGGACGCAAGACGATAGGTTCGCTCAATTCATTCAGGTTGGTGGTACAGGCCAGACCATTCTTGCCATTGATGTTCATGGCGTCAGAACCACACACACCTTCACGGCATGAGCGGCGCAGCGCCAGAGAATCATCCACGTCAGACTTGATACGTTGCAATGCATCCAGCAACATCTTGTCTGTATCTTGCAGCTCGACGGTCAGGTCTTGCATGTAAGGCTTGGCATCCTTGTCCGGATCGTAGCGATAGATTTTAAATTTCAGTGTACGTGCCATATCGGTATCTCTTTAGAATGTACGTGGTTTTGGTTTGAAGGTTTCTACAGTCAGTGGCTTGGTCACGACTGGCTTGTAGTCGAGGCGATTGCCTTCGGAATACCACAAGGTGTGCTTCATCCAGTTAACGTCGTCGCGCTGCTCATAATCGCGGTGTGCATGCGCACCACGGGATTCTTTACGGGCGGCGGCAGATGTAATCGTTGCCTTGGCTGTTTCGATCAGGTTATCCAGTTCCAGTGCTTCTACACGTGCAGTATTGAAGACCTTGGATTTATCTTTGAAAGAAACATGCTTGCGACGCTCATCAAGCTCCATAATTTTCTTGTAGCCTGTTTGCAGCAATTCATCCGTACGGAACACGCCACAATACTGCTGCATGGTGCCACGAATGGCATTGGCAACGTCTTGTACGCGCTCGGAACCGGTACTGGTTTCCAGCTTGGCCAAACGTGACAGTGCCAGATCAGCTGCATCGGCAGGCAAATCTTTATTGCTGCGTTCTTTCAGCTTGCTGGCCACCACGTGATTACCGGCTGCGCGACCAAACACCAGCAAATCGAGCAGAGAATTCGTACCCAGACGGTTTGCGCCATGCACGGATACGCAGGCACACTCGCCGATTGCATACAGACCATTGACGATTTCGCTACCACCGTTTTTAGGTGCCACGACCTGACCATGAATATTGGTCGGGATACCGCCCATTTGATAGTGAATCGTAGGAACGACAGGAATCGGTTCCTTGGTTGCATCAACGTTGGCAAACTTGTGCGCGATTTCCAGAATCGATGGCAAACGCTTTTGAATTGTTTCAGCACCGATGTGACGCAGATCCAGCATGACGTGATCTTTGTTCGGACCACAACCACGGCCTTCCTTGATTTCCTGATCCATGGAGCGGGAAACGAAATCACGTGGCGCCAAATCTTTCAGTGTAGGCGCATAGCGTTCCATGAAGCGTTCGCCCTGGCTATTCACCAGAATACCGCCTTCACCACGCACACCTTCAGTAATCAGGACACCCGCACCGGCAACACCAGTTGGGTGGAACTGCCAGAATTCCATATCTTCCAGCGGCAAGCCCACACGTGCTGCCATACCCATACCGTCACCAGTATTGATAAAGGCATTGGTAGAAGCTTGCCAGATACGGCCAGCACCACCTGTAGCAAAAATAGTGGTCTTGGCTTCCAGCATCATGACTTCGCCGGTTTCCATTTCCAGCGCAACCACGCCAAGGACATCACCATCAGCATCACGGATCAGATCAATCGCCATCCATTCAACAAAGAAATGGGTACGGGCGCGAACGTTACGTTGATACAAAGTATGCAACAAAGCATGACCAGTACGGTCAGCAGCAGCACAGGCGCGCTGTACAGGTTTTTCACCGTAGTTGGCAGTATGACCACCGAATGGACGCTGATAAATCGTGCCGTCAGCATTGCGGTCAAATGGCATACCAAAATGCTCAAGTTCATACACCACTTTTGGTGCTTCACGGCACATGAACTCGATCGCATCCTGGTCGCCCAGATAGTCCGAACCTTTAACGGTATCAAACATATGCCAGAGCCAGCCATCTTCCGACATGTTGCCCAAAGAGGCACCAATACCACCCTGCGCAGCAACGGTGTGCGAACGGGTAGGGAAAACTTTAGACAGTACGGCAACATTCAGGCCAGCCTCAGCCAATTGCAGCGAGGCACGCATGCCGGAACCGCCAGCACCAACGATGACCGCATCAAAACGGCGGCTAGGGATTGTGGATTTAATTGCAGCCACTTTTATACTCTCCACAAAATCTGTGCAGCATAGCCAGCACAAGCAATCAGCCACAGAATAGTGGCAACTTGAAATACCAGACGCACAAATACGCTGTGTGTCACATAATCCATCCAGACATCACGCATACCTACCCAGGCGTGATACAACAGGCAGACGACGACAGAGAATGTCGCCAGTTTGAACCATTGCATGGCAAATATGCCAGCCCATGCTTCGTAAGTGAAATTTTTACCAGTCAAAAACAGACCCAGCAAAATCACAGTGTACAAAGCCATCACGATGGCCGTGACTCGTTGCGCCAGCCAGTCGCGCAAGCCATAACTTGCACCTACGACCAGGCGCTTTGGACCAATATTGTTATTTGCCATTTAAAATACTCCAAACAATTTCAGGCCTGTCAGTGCCGCCAACCCCAGACTGATCACCAGAACGCTGACAGCCGACTGGCGTGCAGATTCCTTATTCAGACCAAAGTGAAGATCCATGAACAAATGACGAATACCAGCACAGAAATGATGCAAGTACGCCCAGACCAGGGCAAGGATGACTAACTTGACAAAGACATGAGATGTAAAGCCCTGCAATTCAGCGAACGTCAATTCTGAAGTGAGGCTTTTATCGAGCAAATACAAAATGAACGGCAACAACAAGAACATCAACATTCCACTCGCACGATGCAAGATGGAAACAAAGCCCGCCAGTGGCAGCCTGTAGCCAGTCGCATCTATCAGGCGCATTACACCAAAGCGCGGTCTGGTTTTTACTACTTCAGACATAAATAATCTCCCCATTAACTAGTCTGTACATAAACCTTGCAATTTTCGCTCATTTTGGTGCATTGCACCAACAAAAATCAGCCCAATTTACAAAATATCGCTATCTTAAACCCAAACCCAACACTCTCGCTGAGCACGGATCAACGCGAAACCAGATAATCCCACTCGAAATTCATCCATCAATGCAGCCACCAACGCAGCAATACGGCCAGCATTAACTCAATTCATTTCGGTAGTGATGATTAACTGTCAGGTACAAACCACGACGCAATTCAACCGGCTTATCACCATACGTGAAAGAAACCCGCTCCACATTGAGCAAAGGCATACCGACATCCACATTCAACAAGGAAGCAACCTGCTCATCCGCACAGACAGCACGGATCTGTTCCGACGCGCGTATCATGTGTGTGCCGAATTCAGTTTCAAACAGGCCATACATCGGCCCTTTGTATTCATTCAGGCGCTCAGCAGTCAAACCCTTGAAGATTGACCCAGGCAACCACAGGTCATCCAGAATGGTAGGCACGCCAGTAAAAGACTGCACCCGGCGGATGAAAACAACAGAATCCCCGGATTTGATGTCCAGCAGACGTGCCACCTCGGCAGGTGCCCGCATGCGCTTGACTTCAATAATTTTATTTTCAGGATAATGCGGCGCACCTTCGTCTGGTGCCAGGCGCAAGAAACGGAACTGTGAGCGCGCCTCATGATGAGTCGCCACAAACGTTCCCTTACCCTGCCGCCGTACCACCAGGTTCTCCGCCGACAACTCATCAATTGCCTTGCGCACCGTCCCCTGACTGACCTTGAAGCGACTGGCCAATTCCATCTCACTGGGGATCAGTTCACCCGGCTTCCACTCACCCGATTGCAGGCTCTGGGTAATCAGGGCTTTTATCTGTTGATATAATGGGCTGAATGTAGGCGAAGCACTCAAGGACGAAGCAGCAACACCAGCACCGGGCGTGACCGGGCTGACAGGCTGATTGCTTGCGATAGGTATGATTGAGTTCATAGACTGCAATTTCAACACAAAACCACCCATCCCGTCCAGAACAAACTATCAAGTAATATGTCTTATATAAGACATAAGATATTCATTGACACTTCAGCCCGCAGCACCTAAACTCTTGGGAAAAATGGCTGGCAGCCTGCCCAATGCATCTCTGCCACACCAGTGCAATATAGTTCGAACGTCCTTAATGTAAAGGAAGAAAAACGGCTTCAGCGCTGATTTTGGCTGACTGGCATGGTTTTCAACGGTATCATTAAGCGTTTTACACAGTGCCCACACTACCGCAGCATTCGCAACACCCCGTGGGCACGGCATTTGATTGAAATTCGTTTTTACACCACTTCGGAGATGCATCATGGCGAAATCCCCTATGCGCGTAGCTGTTACCGGCGCCGCAGGCCAAATCGGCTATTCCCTTCTGTTCCGTATCGCCAATGGCGACATGCTGGGCAAAGACCAGCCAGTGATTCTGCAATTGCTGGAAATTCCTGACGAAAAAGCACAAAAAGCGCTGAAAGGCGTCATGATGGAAATCGATGACTGCGCTTTCCCACTGCTGGCCGGCATGTCCGCCCACAGCGATCCGCTGACAGCATTCAAAGACATCGATGTTGCCCTGCTGGTTGGCGCACGCCCACGCGGCCCAGGCATGGAACGCAAAGACCTGCTGGAAGCCAATGCACAGATTTTCACTGTACAAGGCAAGGCACTGGATGCTGTTGCTTCGCGCAACGTCAAGGTTCTGGTGGTTGGCAATCCAGCCAATACCAATGCTTACATTGCAATGAAATCGGCACCTTCCCTGCCATCCAAAAATTTCACGGCAATGCTGCGCCTGGATCACAACCGTGCCCTGTCCCAAGTGGCAGCCAAGGTTGGCAAGCCAGTTGCTGCAATTGAAAAACTGTGCGTCTGGGGCAATCACTCCCCAACCATGTACGCTGACTATCGCTTCGCAACAGTAGATGGCGCATCTGTCAAAGACCTGATCAATGATCAGGTCTGGAACAAGGATGTGTTCCTGCCTACAGTTGGCAAACGTGGCGCAGCCATCATTGAAGCACGTGGCCTGTCTTCTGCTGCATCCGCAGCAAATGCAGCCATTGACCACGTACGTGACTGGGTTCTGGGCACAAACGGCAAGTGGACCACCATGGGCATCGCTTCGGATGGTTCTTATGACATCCCTGAAGGCACCATGTTCGGCTTCCCTGTAACAACAGAAAACGGCGAATACAAGATTGTTCAAGGTCTGGAAATCGACGAATTCTCCCGTGAACGCATCAACATCACTCTCAAAGAATTGCAAGAAGAGCGTGATGGCGTGAAACACCTGGTAGGTTAATCAAGTCTGAAGCGGTTTGTGGTCACAATCACAAACCGCTTCAATCAAGACGCCATATTCAAGATGCATCCCTCCTCTGTGCTTTTTCAGGATCAGTTGCCACCGGTGTTCTTACCGGTCTGCGATCACTATGCCGGCTCTGAAAAGCTCATGCGCAAGTCCATCGCCTTACAGCAGGAACTTGGCCCCATTTTCGATATCACGCTTGACTGCGAAGACGGAGCAGCCGCCGGCAATGAAAAAGCCCATGCCGGATTGGTCGCCGCTTTGGTTTCAGGCGCAGGTAATCTGTTTCAACGCATAGGCGTGCGCGTGCACGACGTGCATCACCCTGCCTTCGAGCAGGATTTATCCATCATCCTGCCAGCTGCTGCCGCCAAACTGGCCTATGTAGTTTTACCTAAAGTAGATAGTGCAGCCGAGGTGACGTCTGCTCTCAGCCGCATCAATCACCATGCCCGCAAGGCAGATGGTAGCCTGATCCCTGTCCATGTATTAATAGAAACACATGGCGCCCTGGCTGAGGTAAGGCAAATTGCTGCCCTGCCCCAGGTGCAATGTCTGTCATTTGGCCTGATGGATTTTGTATCCGCCCATTATGGCGCCATTCCAGCCAGCGCCATGCGCTCGCCCGGGCAGTTTGAGCATCCACTGGTGTTGCGTGCCAAACTGGAAATAGCTGCGGCCTGTCATCATCATGGAAAAATTGCCTCGCATAATGTGACCACAGAAATCCGGGACAAAGACGTTGTCGCCAGCGATGCGCGCCGTGCCGCCCTGGAATGTGGCTATACCCGCATGTGGAGCATCCATCCGGACCAGATTAAAGCCATAGTCAATGCGCTGACGCCCCCTAACCAGGAAGTCGATGAAGCCGTATCCATCCTCTCATCAGCCAAAGAGCATCAATGGGGACCAATACAATGGCAAGGACAGCTACACGACCGCGCCAGTTACCGCTACTATTGGACAGTTTTAAAGAAGGCCCAGTTTGGGCAAGTTGTATTACCAGAAGCAGCACGAGAATTACTCTAGGGAGACACTCATGAAATTACTTTCTTTTATCAGCCTGGCATTTGCCGCATGCGCCATGCTCACTGCCAACGCCCACGCAGTGGAAGCACCGCACAGCAAAACCAAGGCCAGCGCCAAAACAGCGAAACCGGCTGCGGCCCCGGCCAGCAAAGAAAGCGATGAGCCAGAACCAGACATTCAACAACACAACAGTTTCGAATACAAATGCGAACTGGGTAATTCATTGACGATGTATATCAATCCTGAAGATACCGAACACGTTGCCATGCGCTGGAAAAAACGCCTGTATCGCCTGTCCAAGATAGAAACAACGACAGGTGCCGTACGTTTTGAAAACCGTAAATCAGGCCTGATCTGGATCGGTATTCCCGCCAAAGGCCTGTTGCTCGATTCACTCAAGGGTCAGCAACTGGCCAATGAATGCAAGACAGCAACGCCTGCACTGGCAGAAGTGGACAGCACCAAAGCAGCACCGACACTTATCAAATAGCATTCATAAAATTAGATTCACCAAATAAGATTCATCAAATAAAAAAGTAGTAGCAAGTAAATTTTCTGATCGTTGATTTTTGTAAATAAGGAACAGCCATGAGCCAAAATGCGTACAAAGATGCATTCAAAACCCTGAAAGATTTCAAAATTTCAGACACCAAGAAAGGCAAGTTCTTTTCTTTGCCCGCACTGGAAAAAAATCTCGGTGTAAAAATCTCCCGCCTGCCAGTTTCCATTCGCGTGGTGCTGGAATCGGTATTGCGTAACTGCGACGGCAAAAAAGTTACTGACGAACACGTCAAGCAATTGGCAAACTGGGGCGCTACTGCCGCCCGCACCGATGAAATTCCTTTCGTCGTGTCCCGCGTTGTTCTGCAAGATTTTACCGGCGTACCTTTGCTGGCCGATCTGGCCGCCATGCGTAACGTTGCAGCCAAACAAGGCAAAAATCCAAAGAACATCGAACCGCTGGTTCCAGTGGATCTGGTAGTTGATCACTCAGTACAAATCGATCATTTCCGCGAAAAGAAAGCGCTGGACCTGAACATGAAACTGGAATTCTCGCGCAATAACGAGCGTTATCAGTTCATGAAATGGGGTATGCAGGCATTTGATACTTTTGGCGTGGTTCCTCCAGGCTTTGGTATCGTTCACCAGGTTAACCTGGAATACCTGGCACGCGGTGTACACAAAATCAAGGATGCCAAGAAAAACGAAGTGTACTATCCAGACACACTGGTAGGTACTGATTCCCACACCACCATGATCAACGGTATCGGCGTTGTCGGCTGGGGCGTGGGCGGCATCGAAGCCGAAGCCGGCATGCTGGGTCAACCGGTCTACTTCCTGACACCTGACGTCGTCGGCGTCAACCTGACTGGCGCATTGCGCGAAGGCTGCACTGCAACGGATCTGGTATTGACTATCACAGAATTGCTGCGTAAAGCCAAGGTCGTTGGCAAGTTTGTTGAATTCTTCGGCGAAGGCACACGTTCCCTGTCACTGACAGACCGCGCCACCATCGCCAACATGGCACCGGAATACGGCGCGACCATGGGCTTCTTCCCGGTTGATGAAGCGACCATCGACTACTTCAAAGGCACAGGCCGCACCAAGGCAGAAATCGATGCATTCGAAGGCTATTTCAAAGCCCAGAAAATGTTCGGCATCCCTGCTGCTGGCGACATTGATTACACCACAGAAATCTCTCTGGATCTGTCCACTGTTGCCCCTTCCCTGGCTGGCCCCAAGCGTCCACAGGATCGCATCGAAATCGGTCACGTCAAATCGACATTCGCTGACTTGTTTGCCAAGCCGACATCCGAAAACGGCTTCAACAAAAAAGCTGAAGACCTGGATGCGGTGTACACCAATAGTGATGGCGTCAAAGTCAAAAACGGCGATGTATTGATCGCTGCGATTACATCCTGCACCAACACATCCAATCCTAGCGTCTTGCTGGCAGCTGGCTTGCTGGCCAAGAAAGCCGTAGAAGCTGGCTTGAAAGTAGCACCACACATCAAAACTTCGCTGGCACCTGGTTCGCGCGTTGTGACCAAATACCTGGAAGCAGCAGGCTTGCTGCCTTACCTGGAAAAACTCGGCTTCGGCGTCACTGCTTATGGCTGCACAACCTGTATCGGCAATGCCGGTGACCTGACACCTGCAATGAATGAAGCGATCGTTGCCAACGACATCGTGGCATCAGCCATCCTGTCTGGCAACCGTAACTTTGAAGCACGTATTCACCCGAATATCCGCTCCAACTTCCTGGCATCCCCTCCTTTGGTAGTTGCCTACGCCATCGCTGGCAACATGACCAGAGATCTGATGACAGAGCCAGTTGGCCGCGTCAAAGGCAAGGATATTTTCCTGGGCGACATCTGGCCTACCAGCGCTGAAATCAACAAGCTGATGAAGTTTGCGATGAATTCCAAGACCTTCAAGGAAAACTACGCAGACGTCAAAGGCGCACCAGGCAAGCTGTGGGAAAACATCCAGGGTGTGGCAGAAGGCGAAGTCTACAACTGGCCTACCTCTACCTACATCGCTGAACCACCATTCTTTGCTGATTTCACGATGGAACCAAAAGCAGCGGCGACTGGCATCAGTGGCGCGCGCGCCCTGGGCGTGTTTGGTGATTCCATCACGACAGATCACATCTCGCCAGCCGGTTCGATCAAAGAATCCAGCCCGGCAGGTAAATGGCTGAAAGAAAACGGCGTTCTGAAGGCTGATTTCAATTCCTACGGCTCACGTCGTGGTAACCACGAAATCATGATGCGCGGCACATTCGCCAACGTGCGTATCAAAAACCTGATGATCCCGGCGAAAGAAGATGGTTCCCGCGTTGAAGGCGGCGAAACCCTGTTCCAGCCTACCGGCGAACCTATGGCCATCTACGATGCAGCGATGAAATACATTGCTGACGGCGTACCAACCATGATTTTCGGCGGCGAAGAATACGGCACAGGCTCTTCCCGCGACTGGGCAGCAAAAGGTACGCAATTGCTGGGCGTGAAAGCTGTCATCGCCCGTTCTTTTGAACGTATCCACCGCTCCAACCTGGTCGGCATGGGCGTATTGCCACTGCAATTCCTTGGTAGCGACAGTGTTGACAGTCTGGGCATCACAGGCACTGAATCCTACGACCTGAAAGGCATAGAAGATGAAATCAAGCCACAGCAAGAAGTGACTCTGGTCATCAACCGTGCCAATGGCGACAAACAGGAAGTTAAAGTCCTGTTGCGTATCGATACACCGATCGAAGTTGACTACTACAAACATGGCGGTATTCTGCCATTCGTATTGCGTCAATTGCTGGCCGCTTAATTAGTACAAATCATTAGTACAAATCATTAGTACAAATCATTAGTACACATAAGCGACACAGATAAGTTACATCCATGTGCAGCACATGAATCCCCATCATGGGGATTCAGACAGAAAGGTGAATTTCTTTTGAAATTCACCTTTTTTCTTTGGTGCTGCAGTGATGCAAGAATGATGTAAGCAAGGACATTTAAGCTTGTCGCATCTTACAAGTACAAATCTGGAGACAACTATGTGGAAAATTCTCGTCGGCTTTATTATTTTTGCAGTCGTGGCCCTGTTCATTATTTTCAAGGCAGGTGACAAGGTCGATATGCAAGGTGAAGCGGCCGGCCATAATCCGACAGAAGTCCATTCGGCTTCAGCAAGCGCATCTGAACCAACACCACCGCCTGCACCTGTCGCAGCATCAACGGCATCTGTACCGGCACCTGCATCTGACGCAAGCGCCAGCAGCGCAAGTAAATAATTTATCACAATGGGCCGGCCGCTTGCGGTCTGCCCATTTCCATTTTCATATTCACGTCCCTTTATCAGGCAAGTCCAAGGCAATTCCAGTGCAATTCAGCCGTGGCTACTCAGGCCTCAGGCTATTTGTGCCAATGCCTGCTCAATATCGGCGATCAGATCTGTGCTATCTTCCAACCCTATATTGAAACGCACCAGTATGCCTTTGTGTGACCAGTGCTGACGCATTTGTTCGATGCGATAAGGAACACACAAACTATGCGCCCCACCCCAGCTAAAACCGATCTTGAACAGCTTCAGGCTATCGACAAAACGATCAGTCTGTTGTTCAGTATATTTTTCGTCAAATAAAACCGAGAACAGACCACCTGCACCAGTAAAATCGCGCTGCCAGATTGCATGCCCCGGACTACCCGGCAATGCAGGATGCAATACCGTGCTGATTTCCGGACGGTCTTTCAACCATGCAGCGACCTTGCGCGCACTTTGATCATGCGCCTGGAAACGCAATTGCAGCGTAGGCAAATTACGCAATACCAGATAAACGTCATCCATGCCCACGCCAAAGCCGAGACGCATATGCGCTGTCTGCAAGCGGATATTCAATGCGCGGTCACGGGTAATCACTGCCCCCATCAAGACATCCGAACCACCGCTCTGGTATTTGGTCAGCGCCTGCATGATGATATCGACACCATGTGCAAACGCTGGAAAAGCAATCCCGCCAGACCAGGTATTGTCCAGCGCCACCAATACTCCACGCGCATGGGCAGCCGCACAGATCGCCGGCACGTCCGGTACTTCCATGGAAACTGAGCCGGGTGCCTCGGCCCAGATCAATTTGGTATTGTCGCGAATCAGTGCGGCAATGTCTGCCCCGATCAGCGGGTCATAATAACTGACGCTGACACCGAAACTGCGTGACAGCCAGTCTGCCAGTTCACGGTTCGGGCTATAAACATTGTCAGGGATCAGCACATGGTCACCGCTGGCCAAAAAAGCCATGTTCACCAGCGTAATGGCTGCCAGCCCGCTGGGGGTCAGCAGGCAATGCTTGCCCTGCTCTATGTCAGCCAACCTGGCTTCCAGTGTGAAACTGGTCGGCGTGCCATGCAGTCCATAGGTGTAAGCAGATTTGTCTTGCCAGCTTCTGGAGCGCATGGACGCCACATCCGTGAACAACACGGTGGAAGCATGATGTATCGCGACAGGGAAAGCGCCAAAACCGTCTGGTGCTTCGTAATCGCTATGAATGACACGGGTATTGAATCCGCGTTGAGAGTTTGAATTTTCCGGCATGGCTACTTTTCTTTGATGAAGATATCAAGAGTCGAATAGCAATGTTAACGCAGAACCGGGGCTTTATGCTTCGTGAATACATCTGAACTCATTTCATCAATAGGAATGAGTGCGGGCAACGCGATTCGGGATGTAGCGCAAAGCGCAAGGCTAGCACTTGCAGCTAAGGTTGGTGCTCTGGCAAGCCCACGTATGAAGCAAACGCATCTCGCCCGGAAAATCTGTGCAGTGTGCTTGAAGTATGACACAGCATGAAGACATAGTTTTTCGCACTTTTTTCACGCCTTCACATGTCTTCGCGTGTAAGCTTCTGGTGCTGCATGTCGATCTGTAGCCAAACACTTGCCCGCTTTCGGCCAAGCAACTGCTTACCACTTGCCACTGAACCACTGAGCTAAACGGAAGGTCCGCTATGCCGCGTCATCATACATCGCGTCCAGAAATCGCCTGACGGAATATTAATGGCTAAATTAGAAAAAACAGCTAAATTGAATCATCGGAAATTTATAATTTCAGCAGGCTGCATCATATTTCTACTTGCTATCGGCATTTTATTAAATAAGCCCGTATTTTTAAAATCAGTAATAGCGAAATATAAGTCGACAGATCACTTTATAACTCTGGCGGAAGATTCGCGGATAAGGTACGAAAAAAATGCGCAGGAAGATGCAATTGCATTGAGGGAAATTCTAAATGCCAGTCAACGTAAAGTGGAAGTTGCTCTGAATGCACATTTTGAAAAACCGATAGAAATTTATGTTTGCGCATCTCAGGACACATTCAATGAATACGTATTTTTATCAAAAAATGTCAGGGGGGCTGTGTATTGGGGAAAATTATTTTTATCTCCCGGTGCCTTTGGTCGCGGTGAAGAATCTCTCGCTGAGTTAACTACGCATGAGCTCACGCACTATCTTTTTTATACCCACCTTGGAGAAAAAGCACATATTAACAATATCCCTATTTGGTTCAGGGAGGGAATTGCTGTTTATGTCGCGGATGGCGGTCCGGCTTACACCAAATACAAAGATGTATCTGCATTAATGAGCAGTGAGGAAAAAGAGGCCTACCTGTCTGGAAATATTGACTTTTGGTTTACGAGTGCGAATCCCGCTGATGCTGTTACAAAGAATGGGGCCGCAAACTGGCTTATATACAGAGTTGGCGCATCGTTTGTACATTATATGCACGATTCTCAACCTGAAAATTTCGAAAAACTAATGCAGCTTTTACTATCCGGAACTGAGTTTCCTCAAGCGCTCGAAGTCTCATATGGGAAAAATAGTGAGCTTCTGCGTAAAGAGTTTTCTCAATATCTGGCCAAAAAAGATGTTCTGAAAGAGAGTTAGATTGCGCAAATGAATCTTAACGTCATATCCTGGTGAAACTTATTGGCCCAACCGAAATATCGATTTTCAAAACGCAGGCTGGATTGATCTTCCCCCCTCCCCTTATTAAGACGACGGTAAATCAGTATCTGTATGCAAAAAATCCGCGTAGCCACATTCCAGCGTCAGCCCTTATTCGATGACATTGCGAGCACCCTGGTTCGTCTGCAGGATGATTTGGCCTGGTGTGACAAACAAGGCGTTGAACTGGCTGTATTTCCTGAGTGTTATTTGCAGGGATACACCAGCGATCAGCAAATCATTGCACGTCGGGCCATCGCTGTTGACAGCCCTTCGTTCAATGACATACTGACGAAGTTATCCCCTTTTTCGACCGATGTGATTATTGGTTTTGTTGAGCAAGGTATGGATGGTTTCTATAACTCTGCGGCCCTGATCAGCAAGGGTAAGCTGCGCGGCATTTACGCCAAGAATCACCCGCAAGAACAGGCTTTTTTACCAGGCCGTGACATGCCTGTTTTTCAAAAATCAGGTTTTTTGTTTGGCATCAATATCTGCTTTGACGCAAACTTTCCCGGTTGCGCAAAACGGCTCAGTACACAATCTGCCCGTCTGATCTGTTACCCGCTCAATAATATGCTTGCTGTCGCCACTGCCGACAAATGGCGGCACAAGAGTGTAGAGAATCTGCGCCAGAGAGCCATGGAAACTGCTTGCTGGGTCGTTTCTTCTGACGTTGTAGGTATATCGGATGGCAAGCTTAGCCACGGCTGTACATGCATAGTCAACCCGCAAGGCGACATAGTCGCCCGCGTGACGGAAGGGGTTGAGGGTGTAGTGGTTTTTGACGTAGGATAAAGTGCGTCAATCAGGCCATGATTATGGTCATAGCCCGGGCCCGGTGATTTACTTGACTGGCTTGCCTTGTGGCTGTGCCGTTTTATTTTTCCTGGTTTTTGCAGGCGGGATCAGTTCCAGCACAAAATCCTTGCTGACTTTGCCATCGTCCGATTGCCAGACACCACGTATGACATTGTCCTTCAGTTCACCATCCCACTGACCGGACACATCCGTACCGTCTTCGGATTCTTCCATGCTGAGTTTATTGCCGCTGATTTCACCGGCAAGCAAAATCTTGTTGCCATGATTGCGCTTGCCGCCAGCTACGACATAGTTACCTTCGACGCTATCCCTGTCTTCTGCCTTGGGCTGTATATGCATGGTCACCTTGTCATCACCGAGCTTGCCGCGCAGTTCCACCGGTTTGGCAAACTGCGGATTTGACATAGGCGCAAATGGCTGAGCCTGCACCGGCAAACCCAAGCCACTCATCAATACAAGCGGCAATAGCGCTTTCAACACTGACATGACGCGCATCAAACAGCCTCGCCCCACAAGTCATGCGCATCGGCGGCGGTGATGGTGACATCAACAAATTCACCCACCTTGAGTTTGCGATGTGGTTCAAACGGTGGCTTGACGTAGACAACACCATCAATTTCAGGTGCATCGGCAGAACTGCGGCCAACACCACCACTGCGATCGAGGGAATCAATCAACACGCGCATGGTTTTACCGACCTTGGCCTGCAGGCGCTTTTTGGATATGCCTTCCTGCAATTCCATGACGCGACGACGGCGATCTTCGCGCACTTCATCCGGCAATTGATTGGCGATTTCATTCGCAGTCGCACCTTCGACCGGCGAATAGGCAAAACAACCCAAACGGTCAATCTCGGCTTCTTTCAGGAAATCCAGCAGGTATTCGAATTCTTCTTCGGTCTCACCAGGGAAACCGGCGATGAAGGTTGAACGTATGGTGATCTCCGGGCACATCTCACGCCAGGCTTTGATGCGTTCAATATTTTTCTCACCACTGGCTGGACGCTTCATGCGCTTCAGCACGTCGGGATGGGCATGCTGCAAAGGTACATCCAGATACGGCAGCACATGACCATTGTTCATGAAGGGAATGATCTGATCGACATGCGGGTAAGGATACACATAATGCAACCGCACCCAGGCGTCATGCTGCTTGGCCAACTCACCCAGGGCCTCTACCAGTTGCGTCATATGGGTTTTGACAGGCTTGCCATTCCAGAAGCCCATGCGGAACTTGATATCCACCCCATAGGCGCTGGTATCCTGGGAAATCACCAGCAATTCCTTGACGCCGGCTTTGAACAGGTTTTCTGCTTCCATCATGACATCGGCAATCGGGCGCGATACCAGGTCACCGCGCATGGATGGGATGATGCAAAAACTACAGCGGTGGTTACAACCTTCAGAGATTTTGAGGTAAGCGAAATGCTTGGGCGTCAATTTGACGCCCTGGGGCGGCACTAGATCCATGAACGGCTCGTGCGGCTTAGGCAAATGCTTGTGCACAGCAGCCATGACTTCACCCACTGCATGCGGACCAGTGACTTCCAATACCTTAGGGTGGATGGACTGTATCATGTCCTTGCCGTCGGCATCCTTTTTAGCACCCAGGCAACCGGTCACGATGACTCTGCCATTTTCAGCCAGCGCCTCGCCTATCGCATCCAGGGATTCCTGCACAGCGGCATCAATGAAGCCACAGGTATTGACGATGACCAGATCAGCGCCATCATAGGATTTGGCGGTGTCATAACCTTCGGCACGTAATTGAGTCAGGATTTGTTCGGAATCGACAAGCGCCTTCGGGCAGCCCAGGGACACAAATCCCACCTTGTGGGTAGCAGGCATTTCTTGACGGCGAATTTCTGAGATAGACATAAGCGATAATAAATAGCAAAATAAGAGCAAAAAGGGTACAAAAGCGAATCCGCTATTGTACCCTTTTTTGCCAGCCCAACTTGCCGCATCTGCGATAATTTCCTGAAAAATCAGGGGCTTAAGTCAGAATACGAGCCTGTCAAAGCTGTATTTTATTTATTTCTTATTTACTTTTTATTCACATCTTCCGGATTGAACGGGAAGACATTGAACATATTTTTGGCCTGGCTTTGCATTTGCTCTTGCATTTGCACAAACAGATTCTTGCTCTGTTCTATGTAGTTGCCCATCATGCCCTGCATCATCGGCCCCTGCACATTCATGAACTGGGTCCACATTTCAGGGCTGAAGGGCTTGCCTTCGTAGATGCCTTTTGAGTTTTCTGCCAGCTTGTTCTGGATATCGATAAAAGCCTGGACGTTTTTCTCCAGATAATTACCCATCATCCCCTGCATGGCATGTCCGTAATAACGGATGATCTGCGACAGGACGACGCTGGAAAACATCGGCGTTCCACCCGCTTCTTCTTCCAGAATGATTTGCAACAGAATACTGCGTGTCAAATCTTCGCCGGATTTGGCATCGACCACTGCGAAATCGTCGTTTTCGAGTACGAACTGCTTCACGTCAACCAATGTGATGTAGCTACTGGTCTGGGTGTCGTACAGACGGCGATTCGGGTATTTTTTGATCAGATGCTGTGTTGATTTTTTTGCGCTATTCATTGAAATCTCAGTTAATCACTTCGATATCCAGCCACATCATGTAAGGTTTTTCACAAGCGTGGCGCAGACTAATTCACGCAAACAAGGTCCAGACTGCTAGCAGCCACCAGGTGGCTACTATCCGAAACCATGTTTGTCCCCTTTATTATTGCATCTTTTAAATTGCGACTTGCAAAAGATATGCCCATCGAAATCTTGCGACCTGATGGGCATATTTTACCGCACTGCGGCAGAAAGACGGCAATAAGAGAACTAAAAAGCCAATTTAAAATTGTTTACTCTAAATAATTCCCCATGTCCGGCACGATAGTGCATCAGCCCATGTGCAAGCCACCGTTGATGGAGAAGTCGGAACCAGTGGCATAGCCACCTTCATCCGAAGCGATCCACGCAACGATGGAAGCAATTTCTTCAGGCTCAGCCAGACGTTTGACGGGAATGCCAGCAACAATCTTTTCCAGCACGTCAGGGCGTATGGCCTTGACCATATCGGTACCAACATAACCAGGTGACACGGTATTGACCGTCACTCCCTTGGTCGCTACTTCTTGTGCCAGCGCCATACTGAAGCCATGGATACCAGCCTTGGCCGTCGAATAATTGGTTTGACCAAACTGGCCCTTTTGACCGTTGACGGAAGAAATATTGATGATACGGCCCCAACCACGGTCTACCATGCCTTCAATGACTTGCTTGGTGACATTAAACAGGGAATTCAGATTGGTATCCATGACGGCGTCCCAATCGGCCTTGCTCATCTTGCGGAACTGTCCATCGCGGGTAATGCCGGCATTGTTGACCAGTACATCGATCTCACCAATTTCTGCCTTGACCTTGTCAAAAGCAGCCTTGGTGGATTCCCAGTCAGACACATTGCCTTCCGACGCATGAATATCCAGGCCTTCGGCACGCATATCCGCCAGCCATTTATCTTTACGGGCAGAATTCGGGCCACAACCGGCCACAACGATATAACCTTCTTTACACAGACGACGGCAAATTGGAGTCCCGATACCACCCATACCACCAGTTACATATGCAACACGTTTTGACATACTGTTCTCCTGATTAAAATTTTATATTAATAACAACAAAAACGATCAATCCGCTCTTACTTTGACATAACGTCCCGGTGCCACTTCTATCGCCGGGAAGTCCGGGCTGCCAGGTTTGGCTGGCGCCTTGACCATTTTTCCACCATGCTCTTTAAGGAAATCAGCCCATTCTGGCCACCAGCTACCGGGATGTTCAGTCGCGCCGGCAAACCATTTATCGGCATCCAGACCGGTCTGGGTATTGGTCCAGTAACTTCTTTTCTTTTTCGCCGGAGGGTTGACCACACCGGCAATATGTCCTGACGCGCCCAGCAAAAAGCGATTTCTGCTTTTATGACGTGGATTCAGCAGACTGGTTGATGCGTAAGCTGCCTGCCAGGGAACGATATGATCTTCGCGTGAGCCATAGACAAAGCATGGCGCATCAATCTTGCCCAGATCAACCTTGCTTCCGGCCACGGTCAGTGCGCCAGCCTGTTTGAGTTTGTTTTCCAGGTAGGTATTGCGCAGATACCAGCAAAACATCGGGCCAGGCAAATTAGTGCTGTCGGCATTCCAGTACAAGAGATCAAAGGGAGGCGGTGCCTCGCCCTTGAGATAATTCGACTGTACGTAATTCCAGACCAGATCATTCGCACGCAGTGCAGAAAAGGTGCTGGCCAGGTCGCGCCCGGGCAACAGGCCGCGCTGCCCTATGGTCTGCTCACGCATCTTGACCTGCATTTCATCGACAAACACGTCCAGCACACCAGTTTGCGAGAAATCCAGCAAGGTCGTCAGTAATGTCAGACTGGCAGCCGGATCTTCGCCTCTGTCGGCAAGCACCGACAAGGCAGTGGAAATGATGGTGCCGCCGACGCAAAAACCAAATGCATTGATTTTGTCCTGCTTGCTGATTTCCTGCACCACACTGATAGCCTTGATGGCCCCGTCTTCGATGTAATCATCCCAGGTGACATCTGCCATGCTTTCATCCGGATTAGCCCAGGACACCAGGAATACGGTATGCCCTTGCTCAACCGCATAATGAACGACGGAATTTTCTGGTTGCAGATCGAGGATATAGAATTTATTGATGCAGGGCGGCACCATCAGCAAAGGGCGCTGATGCACAGTTTTGGTAGCTGGCTGGTATTGTATAAGCTGGAATAACTTGTTTTCAAACACCACCGTACCGGCGGATGTGGCCACGTTCTTGCCAACTTCAAAGGCAGATTCGTCTGTCTGTGAAATTCGGCCCTTTTGCATGTCTGCCAGCATCTGACTGATGCCTTTGGCCAGGCTTTCGCCTTTGCTCTCAATGAGCTTGCTCTGGGCTTCGGGATTGGTCACCAGGAAATTGGCGGGTGACATGGCATCAATCATTTGCTGCACTGCAAAACCGATTTTTTGTTTTGTCTTGGCGGGAGCCTGCACAGCCTCTGCCAATGCCATTAAAAACCGTGCATTCAACAGATAAGACGCTGCACTATAAGAATGCATGGCATGGTTATGCCAGTCCGGTGCGGCAAAACGTCGGTCCTTCAAGTCGGGCAATTTGGACACGGAAAAATCTTGCCATAACTGTCCAAGCTCTTGCATGTACTCGCTTTGCAGGCGGGTCATGGTAGCTGGCTCGATCAGTGTACCCAGTTCCTTGAGCATATCCCCGGAGGGCATCTGCATTTGATTCAAAGGCGAGGACGGCAACATCCAGTCCTGCCAAATTTTTTGATTCACTAGCTGTGACATCCAGTCGGAGTACATAGCTTGAGGATCGAAAGTCTTCATGCGTGCCTCCTGTTTTTCGCGTATCGTTTCGAAATAATTTTAAGCTTTCCGTTCTGCCTGCGATGAGTTGCGGTGAATTCAGGTGAGTGTTGCGGAATACTCCCCCCAATCCATACTTGCTTGCCCGGCCCTCCCCTATTTTTGCATTAAGGTTTGTATGTATATCGTCGCCATCGCCTGGATTTACGTCGTTCTCATGATGTCCATAACGGAGCATTCCGTCATCGCCGGCGTCATGACTTTTTTGCTGTACTGCGTTTTTCCTTTAACAATAGTTTTATACCTGATGCGCACACCACAACGCAAGCGTGAGCGACTGGAAAAACAAGCTGCACTGCAAAAACAAAGCACAACAAGCACCAACAATCAGGATATCAGCCTCGCCAATTACACAGATAAGTCCACAGATAATTCCGTGGATAGTCCCGTAGCTAATCCTGTCAATACTGCCAACCCCAACTGATCAAGCAGACTCAATTAGCACTTTCAATCCAGATCAGACTGGCCATGCGACCACTGATGCCATCACGCCGGTAAGAATAAAACTGCTGATTTTCACGCACCGTGCAATGCTCACCACCACTGATGCGTGTCACACCCACATCGTTTAGCAATTTTCTTGCCAATCCATATATATCTGCCAGATATTTATCCTGGCCATTCACTGCCGCCCTGGGCTGGAAATAAAGCCCGGGCTCATCCACCTGCCCGCCCATCTGCGGCATAAAAGCCTGCAATACATCGCTACCCACTTCAAATTCTCCCGGACCGATGGCTGGCCCCAGCCAGGCCAGTATCTCCCCCGCCCCGGCTTCACGCATATTGCGCACGGTATTTTGCAAAACACCATTTGCCAGGCCACGCCAGCCCGCATGGGCAGCAGCAACCACGGTGCCATCCACATCGGTAAACAGCACGGGCAGGCAATCCGCCGTCAATACGGCACACACCAAGCCAGTCTGGGAAGAAAATACGGCATCGGCGCTGACGGCAGCATGCTGCTGATTGCGCAGCATGGCAGCGTCAACCACGATATTGCCATGTACTTGTGATAAGAATATGACATCAGATGGTAATTGTCGGTTTAATTTATCCCGATTTTGTTTGACGGCCAGCAAATCGTCACCAACATGATCACCGAGATTTAATCCGGAATTACCCTCCGCATCGCCATAGGCCCCGCAACTGCTACCGCCCTGACGCAGGGTGGTCATGGCACGCACATGGGCAGGCGCACCCCGCCAGTCCGGCAACAACACCGGAAATGGCAAGTTATGTGCCCATCTTCCTGCATCGCCACTCATGTAAGTTGAATGCCCGCCTGTTTCAACAAATCAACAAAGTCATCTGCCAGACTGACTTCCCATTCGACATGCTTGCCGGTTTTCGGGTGGATCAACCCAAGTTTTCTGGCCTGCAGGGCCTGACGTGGGAAAAACCTTGCCAGATGCTGCTTACCGTACAGGGTATCCCCCACCAGAGGGAAGCCCAGGGATTGCATATGCACACGAATCTGATGGGTACGACCGGTTTCCAATTGGCAAGCCACCAGGCTGACCGGGAATTTCTCCAGCATGCCAGCAGCGATACGCTGGAAATGCGTAACAGCAGGTTTGGCAATGATGCTTTGAGAAACCGCCATTTTGATGCGGTCACGCGGATGCCTGGCCATAGGTGCATCCACGGTGCCGGACAGATTTGGCGTACCCCAGACCAGCGCATTGTATTCACGCTTGACGGTACGGTCTTGCAACTGCCTGACCAGTTCGGTATGGGCAACCAGGGTTTTGGCTACCACCATCAAACCCGATGTATCCTTGTCCAGTCTGTGGACGATACCGGCTCGCGGCACACCCAACAGGGCTGGCCAGCGATACAGCAGGCCATTCAACAGGGTGCCGGACCAGTTTCCGGCCGCCGGGTGTACCACCAGGCCCGCCGGTTTGTTAATGACCAACAAGTGGTCGTCTTCAAAAACCAGGTTCAGCGGGATATCTTCGGGCGCATAAGCGCCTTCATCCGGGGCGGCCTGGGGCTGAATGACGATGCGCTCATCGCCCAGCATGGTCATTTTTCCACGTCCGGGCTTGCCATCGACGCTGACAAAGCCGTTTTCTATCCACTGGGAAATGCGGCTGCGGGAGTATTGTGGAACCAGTTTGGACAAAGTCTTGTCCAAACGCTCACCACAAACGTCCGATGTGAGCTTTAATTCTATATTTTCGGCTGTTGGCGAAAAATCTTCGTCCATTTCGGTGGTATCGTTCAGCTCTTCAAATTCTGTCTCAAGGTCGGAATCTGACAAAATCACTGTAGTAGTTGGTTTCACATTTTTTGCCATCGGCTATAATCCGTAAATTGTTTTCATGCTCACGCACAAATTTATGCACATTAAATCTTTGAAATTGCTTGTTCTGGCTATGGCCGCGTCCTTAAGTTTAAGCGGCTGCGGGGTGTTTGGTGAAAAAGGCGATGAGACCAGAACCTGGTCAGCATCAAAATTATACGCTGAAGCAAAAGACGAAATGTCCAGTGGGGGCTACGAAAAGGCAATTCAGTACTTTGAAAAACTGGAATCGCGCTTTCCTTTTGGTACTTATGCGCAACAGGCTCAAATCGAAACAGCCTATGCTTACTATAAACAGGGTGACCAGGCTCAGGCCCTGGCCGCCGTGGAACGCTTCATCAAACTCCACCCGAATCATAGTCATGTTGACTACATGTACTATTTGCGTGGCGTGATCAACTTCAATGATCAGGTTGGTTTGTTCAATTTCCTTGCCAATCAGGACATTACTGAACGCGATCCGAAAGCATCACGCGACTCTTTCGACGCCTTCAAGCAGTTGGCCATTCAGTTCCCAGACAGCAAATATACGCCTGATGCCATCCTGCGCATGAAATATCTGGTCAATGCCCTGGCCCAGTATGACGTACACGTTGCGCGCTATTACTTGCGCCGTGGCGCCTACCTGGCCGCAGCCAACCGCGCCCAGGCAGCCATCAAGGAATATCCGGATGCACCAGCGATTGAAGAAGCGATGTATATCCTGATTCGCTCCTACGACGCCATGGGTCTGGTTGAGTTGCGCAATGACGCCAATCGTGTATTTACACAAAACTTCCCGAAAAGTGACTTTTTGGCCGGCAAAGGTCGTGGTCGCGATGCATGGTGGAAGTTCTGGTAAGCTGATTTTTTGAGTAAAACAGCCTCTGATAGCCCTTGCGGGCTGTGGAGGCTATTTTATTTACAGACTTATTGCAAGCTAATTGCAAATTCATCAGCTTGTTGGCAAACTATTTTGGCAACCTGGCTAGCAAGCTCAGCTTTATAAGTTCAGCTTCATAAGCTCAGTTGGCGCTCAGTTAGCCACCTGTCGGCGAAACACCCAATTGTTACCTGTAGACTCTTCTTCGCAGTAGGCATAGCCTTCTTCATTGAAGGCCTTGATATCCTGGACGCGTCGTATGCCATGCTGTGCGCAATAGCGGGCCATCAGACCTCGGGCACGTTTGGCATAAAAGGAAATAATCTTGTATTGCCCATTTTTCCAGTCCTGAAACACGGGTGAGATAATATTTACCCCCAGAACCGCAGGTCTGACGACTTTGAAATACTCATCAGACGCCAGATTCAGCAAGGTTTTGGATTTTTGTTGCCGGATTGCCTCATTCAGCAACAGACTGACTTTATCACCCCAGAACGCATACAGATTTTTACCATGCGCATTGGTCAGGGACGTTCCCATTTCCAGCCGATATGGCTGCAATACATCCAAAGGACGCAGCGCGCCATATAGTCCGGACAGGATATACAGACGATTTTGCAAATATTTGACATGGCTGGCTGTCAGACTGTGTACGTCCAGACCTTCGTAGACATCTCCATTAAAAGCAAAAACAGCTTGCCTGGCCTGGCCAGCCACAGGATCACGCTGCCAGTTGGCAAACCTGTCAACGTTGAGTTGCGCCAGCGCCGGGGAAATATCCATCAGCTCGCCCAGTTGTGCGGGAGAATAACGTGAAGCGATGGCAATCAACTCTTCAGCTTCATCCAGAAAATGCGGTGTACTGGAAGTTCTGGTTTTTACACGGCTGTCAAAATCCAGACTTTTGGCTGGCGATATTACAATGAGCATAAATAAATTTCAGATTTCAAAATGACCCACATCATACCTAAGCGCGTCGTGATTGACACCAATGTCTGTCTCGATCTGTTCGTTTTCAAAGATCCCCGCTGGTCGGTTTTACTGTCAGCACTGCAAAATAACGACATCCAGGCTGTCACCAGACATGATTGCAGGGATGAATGGCTGGCCGTATTAAAATACCCTCACCTGCCGGTCGTACCCGAAGAGCTTGAACAAATTACCGGCTGGTTTGATACCTATATTCCATGCGTCACCCCCACAGAGCCATCGACTTACAAGCTACCCGTCTGCACTGACAAGGATGATCAAAAATTTCTGGAAATCGCACGCGATGCGCAAGCGCAAGTATTGATCACCAAGGACAAGGCATTATTGAAGTTGGCAAGGAAAATGAAAAACGCAGGCATGTTCCTTATTCAGACGCCAGAACAATTTTTGCTCAGCTACGTAAAAGAATGTGACAAAACTGCATCGCACCTAACAAAAGCATGACAACTTTTGTTACTCTGGGTTATCCTTCGGTAATGTCCTGCTACTATGATGACACCGAGAAAGAAGTATTGCCAGAGCATAAAAACAAGATCTGAATTGGGCTGATGATTGAACAATTCAGGGAACTTACCGGAGTCCATGCGGAAAATTATCATCTGAATGGCAATGACACTCAGAATCATTTCTGCATACTCTCGCTGACACACCATGATATTTGTGAAAAACGACACAATACTCAATGCGATTATGGAGAATAAAGGACTATGACCGACTCAGCAGATGATCTGGACGCATTGTTTGAAGAAATGGCCAATCAGCGGGTGGAAACAGGTGCTGCACCTACGCCTCCCGGCTCGCCTTCTCCAGCAGAGCAAAGTGCGCAGGCGGCGCAGCAGGACAGCGCCCCCGCCAAATTCAATTTCCACAACACCGATGAAGAAGCAGCCAAGCCCATATTCGACCGGCTTGGCGGGCTGGTCAGAATGCTGCACGACTCCATGCGCGAGCTCGGCTATGACCGTTCGCTGTCGGATGTTGCAGTACAAATCGCTGATGCGCAGGACCGGCTGGAATATGTCGCCTCTCTGACAGAACAGGCTGCCAATAAAGTCTTGAATGCCACCGATCTGGGGCTGCCAGAGCAGGATGAACTGGCTAAGAAAGCCAAGGCCATGGATGCGCGCTGGACTGACCTGTTTGAAGGCAAGCTCAGCGTTGATGAATTCAAATCGCTGGCGACGGACTCCAAAAGCTTTGCCAATGCCGTGCTGACGGCAACCGATGCTGAAAAAGCACGTTTGCTCGACATCATGATGGCGCAGGACTTCCAGGATCTGACCGGTCAGTTGATTAAAAAAGTGGTTGCAATCAACAAGACAGTGGAACATGAACTGGCGCAGATATTGCTGGACAATGCGCCTTCTGACCTGAAAGAAAAGGCTGTGGTATTGATGGAAGGCCCATCTGTCCCGAACGCAGCACTGGAACAGGACGATGTAGATAATCTACTTGATAGTCTGGGTTTCTAATGGATGACATGCTCAAAGAATTTGTCGTCGAAGCGCTCGATCTGGCGACAAATGTAGAAGAACACCTGCTCTCGCTCGAGCGCAATCCAGGTGACATGAACACGCTGAATGCAGTGTTCAGGTCTTTCCATACGATTAAAGGTGGCGCCGGCTTCATGAATTTGAGCGCCATGGTATCGGCCTGCCATCTGACAGAAAACCTGTTCGATGCGCTGCGTACGGGCCAGGTACCGGTCACACCGGAAGCCATCGAGGCAGCACTGGAAGCCAGCGGCTTTGTGGCAGATCAGTTGACTGCACTGAACAATGGTACCGAGCCAGACAGTCTTTCGACGATGCCGAAGTCGCTCGAAAAGATGCTGACAGACGCCATCGAAATGAAGGGCGCGAGTAAAAAAGCCCCTGCTGCTGCCAAACCCAAGGCGGAAGCTGCACCCAAGCCTGTCGAGAAAAAAGTCGAAGCCGTCAGCAAGGTAAGCAATGGCGAACTTGACTGGGAAGCTTATTTCCGCGCAGTGACGCCACCCGGTACTTTGCCGGAAGCCGCTGAAACAGTTGCAGTGGCAGAAGCGGAAGAAGTCGAAGACAAAGCCGGCACGCAAAAAGAAGAACACGAAGCAGTCAAATCCTCACTGTCGAATGCAGAAATCAAGCAAAACGCGCCAGCCAAGGAAGAAAGCATCCGTATCGATGCGGTCAAGCTGAATGTTTTGCTGGAAGTTGCCGGCGAATCCGTGCAGGCTGCCAATCAGGCTGCTGTTTTGTTGGAAAAATTATCGCAATTCAAATTTGATGGCCAGGCAGCACCGCTGATGTCGGCACTGACCGAAACCCTGACGCGGGCGTCGCGTTACTCTACCGAATTGCAGCGCGCCACCCTGGCCACCCGCATGCAGCCAGTTGGCCGCCTGTTCCAGAAATTCCCTCGTCTGGTTCGTGAACTGGCGCGCGATCTGGGCAAGGAAGTGGATCTGAACATTGCCGGCGCCGAAACCGAAGTCGATCGTGTTGTCGTCGACAGCCTGTATGACCCGCTGGTCCACATGCTGCGCAATGCGCTCGATCACGGCATAGAAACGTCCGAAGAACGCATCAACGCCAACAAGTCGCCACGTTCCACCATTTCCCTCAAAGCCTGGCAAGAAGCCAGCAGCGTCATGATAGAAGTGACCGATGACGGCAAGGGCATGGATGCGCAAAGACTGCGTGACAAGGCAATTTCCAAAGGCCTCATCAATGCACATGATGCCCGCACCGACGATGAAGCATTCCAGCTGGTTTTCCTGCCGGGCTTCTCTACCAAGGAAGTCGCATCCAGCGTTTCCGGGCGTGGTGTCGGTATGGACGTGGTGAAAACTGCAGTTGAACGTCATCGTGGCGCCATACGCATTGCTTCCCAGTTGGGTACAGGTACGACCTTCCTGATTCGTCTGCCGATTGAATTGTCCATTGTGCCAACAATGTTGGTACGTACGGATGGTGCTTCACTGGCCCTGCCAATGGCAACCGTACAACGCGTGGTTGAATTGCCCGAAACCTTTGAAAGTGTCGGTGGCCAGCCTGTATTGCGCGACCTGGGTCGCCCATTACCGGTAAAATCACTGGGCAAGATACTGGGCTATACCCCGGCATCAGAGCGTGTTGGTATTGTGATTGCAGCCCCAAGCCCTTATATCCTGTCTGTGGATGCAGTGGATGGCACAGCTGATCTGGTGATCAAACCACTGACCTGCATCAGCACACCAGGCATTACGGGTACGGCCCGCTCGGCGGAAGGTGAACTGGTACTGGTGATCAGTCTGTCTTTCCTGATTGATGGCTGCAAAACACGGGAACGTATTACTGCCTGAAATTCGGCACAATAACTGTTGATCTCTGTCGACTCCTGGCCAGATGTTGAATCTGGCCAGATTTCAGATACCTGCCTGCCCTACCCCGATAAACGCATTTTGACCAAATCTGTCAAAATGCGTTTATTCTTTTTACAGCCATCTGGCACCCCATGACATCTGCCACCGCACCTTTCACGCTACAAGATCTGGCGCTGGAAAATCAGTTTGCAAACCTGCCTGCGCATTTCTTTACCCATCTGTCTGCCAGCCCCATTAGCCAGCCGTATCTGGTCGCTGCCAGCAAGACGGCAGCAGACTACCTGCATCTGGATCAGGCTTGCCTGAACACGCCGGAATTTGTTTCCTATTTTTCAGGCAACCAGGGCATTCCTGGCAGCAAACCACTTGCCGCGGTCTATTCTGGCCATCAATTTGGTGTCTGGGCCGGGCAACTCGGCGATGGCCGGGCCCTGCTGCTGGGCGGATTAAGCCATGCAGGCCAGCATCTGGAAATCCAGCTCAAAGGTTCCGGCATGACGCCCTATTCCCGCATGGGTGATGGACGCGCCGTATTGCGCTCGTCGATACGGGAATTTTTATGTTCTGAAGCCATGGCCGGCCTTGGCATACCGACTTCACGTGCTCTATGCGTCATCGGCTCGGACCAGATGGTATTTCGCGAAACACCGGAAACCAGCGCCGTGGTAGCACGTATCGCCCCCAGCTTCGTGCGCTTTGGCTCATTTGAACACTGGTACTACAATGACAGGATGGATGACCTGCGACTGCTGGCCGATTTTGTCATTGAGCAATCCTTCCCTGAGCTACTGGATCACGCCAATAAATACCAGACCTTGCTGGCAGAAGTTACCAGACGTACTGCTGAACTGATGGCGCATTGGCAAGCAGTGGGCTTCATGCATGGCGTCATGAATACGGACAATATGTCGATACTCGGCCTTACACTCGATTATGGCCCGTTTGGCTTCATGGAAGCCTATGATGAAAAACACATCTGCAACCACACCGACCAGCAGGGGCGTTACTCATATCGCATGCAGCCAGCCATCGGCAACTGGAATTGCCAGGCCCTGGCACAGGCACTGTCTCCCCTGATCGGCAGCGTGGAAGACACCAATGCTGCATTGGCTTGTTACCCGACAAGCTACCGCAACAAATGGAGCGAGTTGATGCACAGAAAATTTGGGCTAAATACGGTGCAGGACAATGATCTGGATCTGTTTGCCGATTTTTTCAAACTGTTACAAAGTAATCAGGCCGACTTTACCCTGAGTTTCCGCAATTTAAGTAAGCTTTCGAACCAGATTTCGACCAAAGACGAAGCCCTGCGCGATTTATTTCTCGACAGACAAGGCCTGGATGACTGGCTGGTTCACTACCGGGCGCGGCTGGCCATGGAAGGCAGTAATGAAGCAGGACGCCACACCAGTATGCTGGCCAGTAATCCCAAGTACATACTAAGGAATTATCTGGCGCAAGTGGCGATAGAAAAGGCGCAAAACAAGGATTTTTCAGAGGTGGAGAAACTGCTGCAGATTCTGGAAAACCCGTATGACGAACAAGAGGAAAACGAAGACTACGCTGCCCTGCCACCTGATTGGGCCAGGCATATAGAAGTCAGTTGTTCTTCCTGAAAAAATGAGGAAATCATGAAAAAAGTTGTCAAATCCAATGCCGAATGGAGAGCTCAATTAGACTCCATGGAATATGAAGTCACGCGACATGCCGCCACCGAACGTGCGTTCACTGGCAAATTCTGGGATCACCATGAGGCTGGCACCTATACCTGCGTCTGCTGCAACACGCCCTTGTTTACGTCTGATGCCAAGTTTGATTCCGGCTGCGGCTGGCCCAGCTATTTCAAGGCACTGGACCCGGCCAACGTACGTGAAATAATTGATACATCTCATGGCATGACGCGAACCGAGATATTGTGTAATATCTGCGACGCTCACCTGGGACACGTATTTCCTGATGGGCCGCCACCTACCAGGTTGCGTTATTGCATCAATTCCGCATCCTTGAAATTTGAACCAGAAACTTAAGCTGTCCGCACATGAAATTTCTTTTTGATTTATTCCCGGTTCTATTGTTTTTTGGCGCTTTCAAATGGGGTGAAGGAAACGCAGAGAAGGCACAGTCACTGGTCACGGAATACCTTTCGGGCATCATCTCGGGTGGCACTACCACTACCGAACTGGCCCCGATCATGCTGGCAACAGCAGTTGCCCTGATAGCGTCCATTATCCAGATCGGCTATTTGCTGGTGCGCAGGAAAAAAGTGGATGCGATGCTGCTGATTTCCTTCATCATCATCATGATTTTTGGCGGCGCAACCATGTACTTCCAGAGCGAAGCCTTCATTAAATGGAAGCCTACGGTTCTGTATTGGTGTTATGGCGGCGCATTTGCCTTGGGGCAATTCGTCTTCAAATCCAACCTGATCCAGGTAGCCATGGGCTCGCAAATCAAATTGCCGGATACGGTCTGGGCACGTCTGAGTGTGGCGTGGATACTGTATTTCACGTTGATGGGCATCATCAATCTCTACGTTGCCTATAATTTTTCCACAGATACCTGGGCAAATTTCAAGTTAATTGCAGTTGTTGCAATAATGCCTGCATTTGTCGTGGTACAAAGCCTGTTTTTGGCAAAATACTTGGAAGAACCAGCGCAATGACACGCGACGAGAAAATATTGCAGCGACTTTCGGAAACCTTGCAGCCTTCCGATTGTCAATTGACAGACGATTCGGCAGCACATCGGGGGCATGCTGGCGCAGCTGGTGGTGCTGGTCATTACCGTGTAAGAATAGTTTGTCAGCAATTTGAGGGCTTAAACCGTATTACTCGCCATCGACTGGTGTATGATGCCGTTGGCGATATGATGCAAACGGAAATTCATGCACTGAATATAGTGGCATTAAGTCCGTCAGAGATACCGACCTAGGCAGTTTACTTATAATCCGTTTTATTTAATTTTGTTATTTAGGAACAGACAATGACTTTTAAACCTGCTCATTTGCTGGTAGTACTTCTTGCAACTGCCCTGCCTGCTCTGGCACAGAACCTGGCTGTTGTTAACGGCAAAGCCATCCCATCCAGCCGTGTTGAGGCAATGGTCAAGCAATTGACTGCACAAGGACAGCAAGACAGCCCGCAATTGCGCGCGATGGTAAAGCAAGAACTGATCAATCGTGAAGTATTGATGCAGGAAGCTGAGAAATCCGGAGTAGCCGCAAACCCAGAGGTCAAGAACCAGCTGGAAATAGCACGCCAATCTTTGTTGATTCGCGCCCTGATGATTGAACATGTCAAGAAAAACCCTGTTACTGATGCAGAAATACAGGCTGAGTACGACAAGGCAAAAGCACAGGCAGGCGACAAGGAATACCATGCTTACCATATCCTGGTTGACAAGGAAGATGAAGCCAAAGCCATCATCTCAAAACTGAAGGCCGGTGCCAAGTTTGAAGAACTGGCAAAACAGTCTAAAGATGCCGGCTCTGCTTCCAAAGGCGGCGATCTGGACTGGGCATCTCCTGCAGCCTGGGATCCAGCTTTCTCTCAAGCCATGACTGCCCTGCAAAAAGGCCAGTTCACAGAAACACCGGTGAAGACACAATTTGGCTTCCACATCATCAAACTGGATGATGTACGTGCAGCAAAATTCCCTACACTGGAAGAAGTGAAACCACAAATTGTTGATGGTCTGCAGCAACAACGTGTACAGGCTTATCAGCAAACGCTGGTTAAAAAGGCAAAAGTTCAGTAATTTTGTCTGAATCAGATCCAAACCAAGTCTGAATAAGAAAAGAGGTGCACTGCACCTCTTTTTTTTCGTCCGCATTTTGGCTTGCAGGCCACGCTTTCCAGCATCCTGCCATTCGAGATCTACTGATACTTGCTGATGATGCCAGCCAGTCTGCCACTACGCTGCAATTCGGCCAACCCTTTGTCCAGTTGATCGATCAACAGCAAAGCCTGCGGATGTGACCTGCTGACACCAAAATGCAGCGCATACTTTTCTGTCTGCGGCAAATTCACTATCCTGTAGGCATTCATATCCAGCGGCAGCAAACCCAGCCTGGCAAAACCCCACAATACTTCCTGCATATCGACCACGATATCGCAATGACCGCGCTCTATCTTGCGCAACAGGCTGACATAGCTGGTGGCCCCACTTTCAATCGCCGACGCCGGCAATTTTGTATAAAACGTGGACGAACCATGCAGGGAACAAATCTTGAACTTTTCGAGGTCACTCAACAACTGTAGTGGTGGCGTCTGAAAACGTGTGGCAGCGTATAGATAGGAAGGCGTCAGACTGTGATAACTGCGTGAGAACAGGAAGATTTTTTCGCGTTCAGGCGTCCTGAACACGGACATGACGATATCGAAGCCCTCACGCGCCTGCACTTCCAGCAAACAACGCGCCCAGGGGCGCAGTTCAATCTTGGGATCGTTCAAAATGGAACGCAAGACATCTGCAGACAAACCCTCAACCATGGCACCTGGTGTTTTTACATACGACATCGGTGGCCAATTACTCTCACCACCACAGGCACGCACACGCTCAGCAGCACCAGCCGCACTCAGCACAAAAACCAGAACAAGAAAAAGTAAGAGTCGCATCAATTGAAAGAAGCAGGCAAGGACGTTTCATTATAAGGAAACCCCTGTCTGGCACAACATGAATCGTGCCATCAACTGTTGCAACTTGTGTCTGACGGCAAGATTCAAATACCAATACGGCTTGATTTGCCATACTGGTGATGATTTTGACCACGCCAGCCCGATACGTCACCCAGAATGACATCCGTTCCGCGACTACAGCCCCATCTTGAGTCTGACGACTCAGGACAGGGCCGGTCCAGGAGAGTATGGGTTGATCAGACTTGCTATCAACCCACCCAGACACGCGCATTGCGGAACATGCGCATCCATGGAGAATCTTCACCCCAAGCATCTGGATGCCACGAATGCAGGACTGAGCGGAATACGCGCTCAGCATGCGGCATCAATACCGTAAAGCGTCCATCGTCATTGGTGACCGAGGTAATCCCCTGTGGCGAACCATTTGGATTGTATGGGTAAGCTTCTGTCGCCTGACCAGCATTGTTGACGAAGCGCATAGCCACCTGTGCCCTGGCGATATCACCAGTCGTTGAGAAGTCAGCAAAACCTTCACCATGCGCAATAGCGATAGGCGTTTGTGTGCCGGCCATGCCCTGGAAGAAAATGGAAGCTGAGTCAGCCACTTCCACCATGGCAAAACGGCCTTCAAATTGCTCGGATTTGTTTTTGGTAAATTTAGGCCAGGCCTGCGCACCAGGGATGATGGATTTCAGATTACTCATCATCTGGCAACCATTACAGATACCCAGACCAAAGGTGTCATCGCGATGGAAGAATTGCGAGAACTGCTCAGACATCATGCTGTTGAACAAAATGGTTTTGGCCCAGCCCTCACCTGCCCCCAGCACGTCACCATAAGAGAAACCGCCGACAGCGATCAGCCCCTTGAAGTCAGCCAGGTTTGCACGGCCAGCAATCAAGTCACTCATGTGCACGTCTACTGCTTCAAAACCGGATTTGTGCATGACATAAGCGGTTTCTATGTGCGAGTTCACACCCTGCTCACGCAAGATGGCGACCTTGGGACGCACGCCAGTCACAATGAACGGTGCTGCCACATCTTGCTGCGGATCGAAACTCAGCTTAGGCTGCATGCCTGGATCATTGGCATCCACGATGCGTGCATATTCGGCATCAGCACCAGCAGGATTATCGCGCAGACGGGCGATTTGCCAGCTGGTTTTGCTCCACAACTGATGCAATGCAGTTCTAGGCTGCGTATAGATTTGTTTGGCATCACGGGTAAATTCGATGATGCCGCTATTGTTTGGCTTGCCGATGATATGGCTGCAGGCACCCAGATTAAAACTGCGCAAGACATCCATGACTTCTGAACGCTGCTCAGTGCGGATCTGTATCACGGCACCCAGCTCTTCATTGAACAAGGCACGCAGTGTCATGTCATTGCGACGCTCGGACACCTGACTCGCCCAGTTCTTGGCATCACCCTGGTCTGCTGCATGCTCACTATCCATGGTTAGGATATCAAGATTGACGGACAAGCCCGCACGACCGGCGAAGGCCATTTCACACAGGCTGGCATACAGACCACCATCAGAGCGATCATGGTAAGCCAGCAATTTGTCTTCGCCATTCAACTGCTGGATAGCAGCGAAGAAAGCTTTCAGGTCTTCTGCACTATCGACGTCAGGCGCATCGTTACCCAACTGCTGCATGACTTGCGCGAAACAGGATGCGCCCAGGCGATTCTTACCACGCCCCAGGTCGATCAGAATCAGGCTGGTATCACCCTGGTCCAGACGTATTTGCGGGGTCAGTGATTTGCGTACGTCATACACCGGAGAAAAGGCAGAAATAATCAGCGATACCGGTGAAGTCACAGCCTTGCTTTGGCCTTCATCTTTCCAGGTAGTACGCATGGACAGAGAATCCTTACCGACCGGGATACTGATACCCAGTGCCGGGCACAATTCCATGCCGACTGCTTTTACCGTATCAAACAAAGCCGCATCCTGGCCAGGCTGGCCACAGGCTGCCATCCAGTTGGCTGACAGTTTGATATCCGAAATATCTTTAATCGGTGCAGCAGCGATGTTGGTGATAGCTTCACCAACCGCCATACGGCCAGATGCAGCTGCATCAATCACGGCCAACGGTGTACGTTCGCCCATGGACATGGCTTCGCCCAGATAGCCTTCCAGGCTCATGGTGGTCACGGCGCAATCAGCTACCGGTACCTGCCACGGGCCAACCATCTGGTCACGCACTGATGTAGCGCCAACCGTGCGGTCACCAATGGTGATCAGGAATGATTTGTCAGCAACCGTAGGCAGGCTCAATACGCGCTCAGCGGCAACCTGCAGATCGATGCCCGTCAAATCAATTTTTGGGAAGTCATTGCTGACATGGCTAACATCCCTGTGCATTTTTGGTGGCTTGCCCAGCAAGACATTCATGGGCATATCGACTGGTGAAGTGTCATTCAGCGGGTCGATCACGCGTAATTGACGTTCTTCAGTCGCGGTACCCACCACGGCAAACGGGCAGCGCTCACGTTCGCAGAAATGACGGAACAGTTCCAGGCTTTCTGGCGCAATGCCCAGGACATAACGCTCCTGCGATTCATTACTCCAGATTTCTTTCGGTGCCATGCCGCTTTCTTCCAGCGGCACTTTACGCAAATCAAACAGTGCACCACGCTTGGCATCATTCGTAATTTCGGGGAAGGCATTCGACAAACCACCGGCACCTACGTCATGAATGGACAGGACAGGATTATCGTCACCCAACTGCCAGCAGGAATTAATGACCTCTTGCGCACGACGCTCCATTTCAGGGTTGCCACGCTGTACAGAATCAAAATCCAGATCCGCCGTATTGGTACCTGTCGCCATGGAAGAAGCTGCACTGCCACCCATGCCTATACGCATACCTGGGCCACCGAGTTGTATCAACAACGTGCCTACCGGCAAATCATTCTTTTTGGTGTGTCTGTCTGAAATATTGCCGATACCACCGGCAATCATGATGGGCTTGTGATAGCCATATACCGTGCCACCGACATTTTGTTCGAAGGTACGGAAATAACCACCCAGAACAGGACGGCCAAATTCATTATTGAAAGCCGCACCACCCAAAGGGCCTTCTATCATGATCTGCAATGGTGAGGCGATGCGGTCTGGCTTGCCGTAGGCATTCGCATCGATTTTTGCAGTCAGACTGTCACCCGCATTTTCCCAGGCCTGACGCGCGCCCGGCAACATCAGGTTGGACACGGTAAAGCCGGTCAGGCCCGCTTTTGGACGGGCACCACGGCCGGTTGCGCCTTCATCACGGATTTCACCACCAGCGCCGGTAGAAGCGCCCGGGAATGGGGAAATGGCTGTCGGATGATTATGCGTTTCCACCTTCATCAGTGTATGCGTCAGCTCTTCCGTGACCTTGTACACCTGGTCTTTACCGGATGGGAAGAAACGATTGACGACCGCACCTTCCATGATGGAAGAATTATCGCTGTAGGCAACGATGGTGCCCTTGGGTTGCAGCTCGTGGGTATTCTTGATCATCTGGAACAGGGACTTGTCCTGTTTCAGACCATCAATAGTCCAGTCTGCATTGAAAATCTTGTGGCGGCAATGTTCGCTATTCGCCTGCGCAAACATCATCAGTTCGACGTCAGTCGGATTGCGTTTGGCCGTGGTAAAGGCATCTACCAGGTAATCTATCTCATCATCTGACAAAGCCAGACCCAGTTCGCTATTCGCCTGCAGCAGGGCTGCCTTGCCACCTTGCAGTACATCGACATGTTCCAGTTCTTTGGCAACCAGTTCAGAGAACAGTGCCTGGGCTTGCTGTGCATCGGCCAGTACCATTTCGGTCATGCGGTCATGCAGAAGAGCGGCTACCTGTTCACGGCTGCCATCAGCGAGTTTTCTGGCACCACCCAGCAGGCCAGTCTTGACCTGCACATAGTAAATAATGCCACGTTCCAGGCGATGGATATGCGTCATACCGCAATTATGGACAATATCTGTCGCCTTGCTGGCCCATGGTGAAATCGTGCCAAAACGCGGAATCACGACAAACACATCCCCTTCACTACTGGCGGCAAATGCATCGCCGTAGACCAGGAGAGCATTCAGGCGATCAGCGTCTTCCTTGTTCAGTTCAGATGCCGTATCGACAAAATGAACATAGCGACCGCTGACGCCGACAATATTGGCATCGACAGCTTGCAAACGAGAGAGAAGACCGGAGGTACGAAAAGCAGACAGGGCGTTGGAGCCTGGCAATATCAACATGGTGAGCGAGGTAGTTGAGGCAATGTACACAAAAGCTGCGGTGCACATATGCTGGTTGGATCAGAAAGCGAGATTATACCTTGATGCCCAAGCCGACTCCAAACGCAGGCTACAAGATTTCATCCTCAGTAGCCAACTCATTGCAAAACCCAAGACCGAACTCAATTCACAAACAAAGTGCTGCGACCGATTTTTTTACTGCTGACGAATTTGGATGCATATCTCTTGTCGCTAAAATGCGGCAAATCCTCATCCAGAACGATGATACTGACTTTTTTATCATCAGAAATCTTGTCAAACATGGTGTCTGTGACAACAATCTCATTTTTATGCAGCTTATTGCCCCAAAACAAATCACTGCTGCGGCTATCTATGATGCGTACAGGCTTCTTCAGATAAAACGGCAGGGACGACTGATTTTCAAAGACCCGGTATAAAAATACTTCACGCCCACTCTTGTTATTTTGCAATTCAACTGTCATGGGCAAGGTAGATGTCCAGCCGGCCGATGCCTGCAAAACACCAATTGCCGTAAACAATATCATTGCCGGCAATGCCACAAAAGGCAGCACGCCAGTACGCGGGTAACGCCAGACCAGCACACCAATGCCTGCGCTGAGTACAGCCATTGCCACCAGACACCAGTGCACAAAACGCATGCCGCCCAAGCCATAGATGCTCAGCGTTGCCAGCCAGGCACCCTTGCCACCGTCAGCCCACCAGGCCAGCGCAGCAAAAATCCCGGCAAGTACCAGGGCCACCAGGCCGCGCGTCCAGGCACTGACCATGGCCCTGTCTTCCAGTGCAATTGCCAGTTGCAGGGCCGCCAGCGGCATCACCACCACCAGGTAATAATTCGCCTTGGCACTGGAAAGGGAAAAAAACAATACCGGAATAATCCAGGCGCAACTCATGAAACTGCGCAAAGACCTGGGTGTCTGTTGCACAGCTTTCACGAACAGTAACAGCGGCAGGAAAAAGGACCAGGGGAACAGATAAATGATCATCCTGGGCAGGTAATACCACCACGCACCTGCATAGTAATCATGCGGCTCGCGCTTACCCAAAAACCGCAATACATGCTCATTGATGAAATAGAACCAGGCAAAGATAGGTTCGGCCATAATGGCAGCGATATGCCAGGGAGCCGCAATCAGGAAAAACAAGCCCAGTCCGCGCCAGTTCAGCCAGCCGGCTAGGCGGCTGAAAAAATCCCGCACCGAGCTTGCCAGCAAAATGGTATAGGTGAACGTTACTGCACCAAACAGAATAATCGCCACAAAGCCCTTGGCCAGCAAGGCCAGCGCAAGAAACGCCATGGACCAGTACAGGCGCTTTTTCTCACCCGAAATACTGTACAGATAGCCTGACATCAATGCCCCGGTCAGCATCACCGTCAGCAACATGTCAAACATCAGGGTACGGGACATGGCGATCACGCCCAGACCGCTGATAAACATCAGCGCAGCGAGTTTTGCAGCATTCGGGCGTGCGATCTGTCGCCCAAACCACATCATCAAACCGACGCAACCCAGCGCTGACAAGGCAGGCACCAGACGCGCCGCCCATTCATGTTCACCAAACAGGGCAAATGAGAAAGCCGTCAGCCAATACAGCAATGGCGGCTTTTCCATATAAGCCAGGCCATTCAGGTGCGGAATAATCCAGTTATGCCAATCACCAACTGCCAGCATTTCCCTGGGGATTTCGGCATACAGACCTTCGTTATTATCCAGAATCGGGTAAGCACCCAGGCCATAGGCAAGAAAGAAAAAGGCTAATAGCCATACCAGCCAGGCAGGAATATCCGGCAGTTGTACTTTCTGACTAGACTGAACAAAACTCATAAAGACAATAAACTCATTTATCGGTGCGAGCGTATTCTACGCATCTTCAAAATTGTTTTTTGGAAAAGTAACGATTATTCAAACACTTGAGTCAAAACAAAAAAAAGACAAGCAACACGCTTGTCTTTTTATTGCACTCAGAGAAATAATCAGGCTGCCGAAGCAACATTCTTCGCCCAAACCAGCGATGCCATGTGCGCAGCATTCAAATCTGCGGGGGTGATTTTCAGCGATTCGGCCAGCGAACCGACCAGCATGCTGTTGAGCTCACATGCTTCAGCCAGGGCCAGGAAAGGACCATAGGTTCCGCCACGAGAAATCAGTGCCTCGGTCACGACTTCCGGCAATTGCACGGTAGACAGCACTTCTTCCATCGAGATTCCCAGCAACCTGTCCAGCAGAGAAAACATGCCTGCAACGAACAGATTTTCTGCTTCACTCTTGGACATTTTGCCCTGCCCCAGCGCTTCTGCCAAACGGCCACGGATAATTGCTGTTTCCAGCAATACCGGCGAATAGCCACTGGAACTGGCTGTTGCCAGCAATACGGTCAGCCAGCGGTACAAGGGGCTGTATCCCAGCATTTGCACGGCGTGCTTCAACGACTGCACTTCCGAACGCAAGCCAAAACCTGCCGAGTTGATATAACGCAGCAGCTTATAGGCCAGTGTAGCATCACGCTTGACGACGGCTTCCAGTTGCTGAATGTCGGCGTTTTTCCTGACCATTTCCATCAATTGCAAAATGGTGGTCTGTGCCGTGTTCAATGTTTTTGGCGCACTGCTTGGACGTGGGGTCAAATGCAGTTTGCCGACAAAACTATCAAGGCCCAATGCAGAACAGGCATCAAAATCCTGCCATGTCATCACATTGCGGGCCACCATGCGCACTGTTGATTGCTTCAGTGCTGCATAGACTTTGGCCTGGGATGCAAAATTGGCTGCATTCAGTTGCACTTCAAGATGGGTGATCAGGGCAAAATAAGAACGCTCCAGCGTTGTTACTTCTGCACCGCGCAGGCAAACTCCATAACCCAGTTGACGCAATTCAGTGACTGCTGCCAGGGTTACAGGATCAGCGAAATACTTTTTATGCAAAATCAGGACAGTGTTTTCTGCTGGCAGCAACTTTAAACCAGGTGCGTGCAACAACTCTGGTACCGCTTCTAGGAACAGCAGACTGTCACCAAGCAAAAATCCCTTGTCATCATCATGCAGTTCCTCAGCGACAAACTCCATGAGTTCGCTCAGGCTTTCTGTGCTTGATTCAATATCCTGATTAGGCTGTTGCCAGGAGAATTGAAATCCGATTACTCGCTGTTTGGGATCAAGTAATGGTTCCCTGACAATGAAGCTTGCTTCGATCATGTTATCTAGTATGTATGTTAATTAGGTATGAATGAAACAGTCAGAACCCAAGGCTATCAAGCAAATCATCTACCTGCCCCTGATTTGCCACCACCTCGGCATTTCCTTCCGGATTGATTTGCGGACCATTCAACAGTCCATCTGAAATGTCACGCTTTACCTCATCAGGCGAATAGTCAATAAGCAACTGCACGAGTTGCTGTTCCAGACTCTGCGCCAGTTCAGTTACTTTCTTGATGACCTGACCAGTCAGATCCTGAAAATCCTGCGCCATCATGATATCCATCAGATGGGACTTGGTTTCCACGCTATTTTCACTGGCCATTTTCAGGTAAACCTGCATTTGCTGAGCCATATCCTGATACTGCTCAGGTGAGGCTGAACCAGACTGCAGCGCAGCCAAAGCCGCACTCAGCGTTTTGGCTTCTGAATCCAGTGTTTCTTGCAGGGGGATGGCAGCATCCGTTGCATTCAACACACGCTGCGCCGCTTTTTCAGACATTTTTGCAACATAGTCCAGCCGGTCACGTGCATCAGGAATACCTTCTGCTGCACGTTCCAACAATTTATCCAGGCCCAGACCACGCAAGCTATCATGCAACAACCTGGTCATGTGCCCTACTCTGTGCAGGAGGTCGTCTTGTTGAGTATTTTGACTTATGTTCTGACTCATGTTCCCCCCGGTTGAAAACTGATGGTCTGACTATTTCCCCAGTTTTTCAAAAATTTTGGTCAGCTTTTCGTCCAGGGTGGCAGCCGTGAATGGTTTCACGACATAACCATTGGCACCTGCCTGCGCAGCAGCGATGATGTTTTCTTTCTTCGCTTCTGCCGTTACCATCAGTACTGGCATTTTCGACAAGGCTGGGTCAGCACGAATATGCTGCAACATGGTCAAACCATCCATGTTGGGCATATTCCAGTCTGAGATAACGAAATCGAAATCACCATTCTTCAACTTTGCCAATCCCATTGCACCATCTTCTGCTTCATCGACATTGGAATATCCCAATTCTTTAAGCAAATTCCGCACAATGCGACGCATAGTAGAAAAGTCGTCAACTACTAAAAATTTGAGATTTTGATCGGCCATGAATTACTCCACTATTTCTTTAAGGACAGTTATTAGCATTATCGGACAAATTTACATAAAACGGTGCTGAAATTGCAGTAAAGCATTAAATTCTATCTTAATGCATCAAACCCTCAAGGCTCTGCTGCCATGAGTTGCCAGGTAATGCAGGACCTTGGTGGGCAATTCATTCAAGGGACCAACCTCATGCGTGGCCCCAATTGCGATTGCTTCACGCGGCATACCAAATACTACACAACTTGCTTCATCTTGGGCAAAATTGTACGCACCGGCATTTTTCATCTCCAGCATACCAAGCGCGCCATCCTTGCCCATGCCAGTCAAAATAACGCCTACCGCATTTTTACCGGCATAGGTAGCAGCAGATTTAAACAACACATCGACAGAAGGCCTATGCCGGTTCACTGGCGGCCCCTGATCGAGCTGGGTGACATAATTGGCACCACTGCGCCCCAGCAACAGATGCGAATGGCCAGGCGCGATATAAGCATGCCCTGGCAATACCCGCTCACCACCACTGGCTTCGGAAACCGAAATTTTGCACAAGCCGTCAAGACGCTTGGCAAATGAACGGGTAAAACCTTCCGGCATATGCTGGGTAATCAAAATACCCGGACAATCTGACGGCATTTGCACCAGGAAGTTCTTGATCGCTTCAGTCCCGCCCGTTGAGGCACCGATAATAATCAGCTTTTCACTACTTGTCAGCGGATTTTTAACCGGCGGCAACACACCGCCCGTCGCTTGCGTGCCACTTACGGGTGGCAGACTGCGCGGACGGATTCTGGCCTTGGACGCAATCCGGATTTTATCGGTGATCAGCTCGGTGTATTCCAGCATACCGCTCTGGATGGACAACTTCGGCTTGGTAACAAAATCCACCGCCCCCAATTCCAGCGCCCGCATGGTAATTTCCGAGCCCCGTTCTGTCAGCGATGACACCATGATGACCGGCATGGGGCGCAGACGCATCAGTCGCTCCAGAAAATCCAGTCCATCCATTTTGGGCATTTCCACATCCAGCGTCAGCACATCCGGATTGGTCTGCTTGATCAACTCGCGCGCCACCAACGGATCAGGAGCCACGCCGACCACTTCCATGTCGGGCTGGCTGCCTATAATCTCGCTCATGACGCTACGTATCAGCGCCGAGTCGTCAACAATCAATACTTTTATTTTCATTACAAAATACTCCGCAATCAGAGGTGCCCGACAGCTCCAGCCAGGCGTCGATACAGTGACTAGAACAGGTCCACTTCACCACCAACCGCGGTGGTCTTGAGCCTGCTTGCATAATCCTGCTCACGCCTTCTGAGGGTATCGTTATGTTCTACTTTCAATTTCTTCACCAGAACCTTGCCTGTTTTTGGGAAAAAATAGACTTTACGCGGGTAAATATCATTGAGATCTTCAGCAATCACGCGCATTCTTTCGGCGCGCAGATAATCAAGCACAAACTTGGCATTGCGCTCACCAACATTGATGGCGGTAAAACCACGAAGGACATTGCCACCGCCAAATACCTTGGCTTCCATGTTTTCACGCTTCGCCCCGGCTTTCAGGAGTTCATTGATCAACACTTCCATCGCATAGGTGCCGTAACGCATGGATGCAGATACCGGATTATCGGCATCACCCCCGCTATCCGGCAACATGAAATGGTTCATGCCGCCAACGCCTGAAACGCGATCGCGTATGCACGCAGAAACGCAAGAACCCAACACCGTGACTATCAGCATGTCCTTGTTCGTGAAATAAAATTCACCGGGCAGGATTTTGGCGGCATCACAATCAAACGTCCTGTCGTAATAGACGTTCGTGGCAAAATGCTCTTCACTTAGGCTCATGGGTTACCCTTTTGCAGATGACGCGATGCCGTTCTGGTACCTGAAGCAAGGGATTTGGCCAACTCATACACCGTCTTGCCTCTGAGCTTGAAATCATCTGACACGTATAGAAAATTCTCCGAATGGCCGGCAAACAACAGTCCATCTGACTTCATCAAGGGAACAAATTTCTTCAAGATTTTGCTTTGGGTAGGTTTGTCAAAATAGATCATGACATTCCGGCAAAAAATTGCATCAAACTCGCCACTTAAAGGCCAACTGTCTTCCAATAAATTCAATTGTTTGAAAGTAATCAAATCTCGCAATTCAGGCCTGACGCGCACCAGCCCCTCCTGCGCACCTTTGCCTTTTAAAAAAAACTTCCTGGTTCTTTCTGCCGACAGTTTTTCTATACGGTCCAGGTTATAAACCCCGCGCGAAGCTGTTTCCAGGACATTGGTATCAATATCGGTGGCAATGATATGTGCTGGCGGCCGTAGCGTGCCAAATGCTTCGCACAAGGTCATGGCGATGGAATAAGGCTCTTCGCCAGTGGAACTGGCCGAACACCAGATACTGACCGGGTCTTTTTTCCCGGCAACATGTTCGGCAAGTATGGGGAAATGATGCTCCTCCCTGAAAAACGAGGTCAGATTGGTGGTGAGCGCATTGGTAAAGGCTTCCCACTCCGAATCGATCTCCTGATTTTCGAGACTATCCAGATACTCTGAAAATGAATGGATTCCTGTTGCGCGCAAACGACGCGCCAGGCGGCTATACACCATTTCCTGTTTGCTGTCAGCCAAAGAAATACCGGCTCTTTTGTATATCAGGTCTCTGACACGATCAAAATCACGTGCATTGAAAGAAAATTCTTTTGAACTGTCAGACCTGTTTTTGTCGATGGATTTCGTCATTCAATACCTTCCCTAACTTTCACCATCATCTTCAGAAACGTATACCCATTTCTGCACGAAATCTAATTAACACAATACACCATGAAGAATTAATTCCGGGCTAAAAACAGGCCGTGACATCAAAAATTATGTGTCTTTTGTCTGCTTCAGCCACACTGAAGCAGATCTACGCTTCCTTCAATCTAGAACCAGCTGCATTTCAAAACCTAAAACCTGTATTTTAAAATTCTTCCCAGTCATCTTCACTGCGTTTGCTGGCCTCTGCCGCCTGGCGACCCGGCCCGGATGTCGGCCTGTCTGAATCGCTGGCAGCACGCGTGGCAGCCCGTGGCAATGCCTTGACTTCCTGACGGGTTGCAGGCGCAGCTTTGGCTGGCGGCACCTTGCGCACATTGGAATTAGGTTTAACCGTCTGACTGGCCGTCGCCTGCAATTTGAAGACACTGACTGCTTCAGCCAGTGCCACTGCCTGCTCTTCCATGCTTTCTGCCGCAGCCGCTGCCTGTTCTACCAGGGCCGCATTCTGTTGCGTCATTTCATCCATCTGCGTAATCGCCAGGTTCACCTGTTCTATGCCTGAACTTTGTTCCTGGCTGGCCGCCGTGATCTCGCTCATGATGTCGGCCACATGCTGAACGCTGGTGACAATTTCATCCATGGTCTTGCCGGCTTCATCCACCAGCTTGCTACCCTGATCAACCTTGTCCACCGAATCACTGATGAGCGACTTGATTTCTTTGGCTGCACTGGCACTGCGCTGCGCCAGATTGCGCACTTCGGCTGCCACCACAGCAAAACCACGGCCCTGCTCACCTGCCCTGGCGGCTTCCACCGCTGCATTCAGGGCCAGGATATTGGTCTGGAAGGCAATCCCGTCAATCACGCCGATAATATCGACAATCTTGCGTGAACTTTCCTTGATCGAACCCATGGTGCTGACCACCTGCCCCACCACGGCACCACCTTTGACCGCGACACCTGATGCCGATACCACCAGTTGATTGGCCTGGCGCGCATTGTCCGCATTTTGCCGGACGGTGCTGGTCAGTTCTTCCATGGAACTGGCAGTTTCTTCCAGCGAACTGGCTTGCGATTCGGTACGGCTGGACAGGTCTGCATTGCCAGACGCAATTTCTTGCGAGGCGACGGTGATGGTTTCTGTGCCTATCCTGACCTGGCCTACTGTTGCCGCCAGATTGTCGTTCATGTTTTTGAGGGCCTGCAATAGCAAAGCCACTTCATCCGTGCCGGACACAACGACCTGGCTGCGCAAATCACCTTCAGCAACGGTTTCGGCCAAGCCCAGGGCTTCCTGCAAAGGCTGGGTAATACTGCGTGTGATTGCCCAGGCGAACAAGGCACCGACTGCCAGCGCAGACAGCAGGATAAGATACAGCCACATCGTCAGTCTGGCGCCAGCGGCAGCAGAAGTTTCCAATACCTGTTTGGTGGCGACGTCCTGCAAATCGACCAGCTTGTTCATCTCAACAATGGATTTGGAACTCAGGGGATCAATCACAGAAGAAATGATTTTCACTGCGCCTTCTGCATTGAAAGCCAGGGCCTGACCAACGGCATCTTTAAAAGGCTTTTCTATGTCCTTATCGACTTTTGCAATGTCACCAACGATTTTCTTTTCTTCTTCATTCAAGCCAAGAGACAACAGCTTTTCTTTCGAATCGTCATATTTTTTACGTTGCGACTTGACCTTGGCTTCTTCTTTCTGCATTTCACCGACATCTGACTGAATACCGATATTACGCATCGCAATACCGCCTTCCAGCAAGGCGCTTTTCATATTATTTGCCAAAACCTGCTTTTGGCTGGCGAGATTCAAGCCGTCCACCATCGCCTTGCGGTTATTTCCGCTGAGGACATTGACGATTAAGATAACGGTAATCAAACCCGCTAAAATAAAGGCAAAACCGATCCCCAGTCGAGTTCCGATCTTAAAATTCCTAAGGTTCATAGTGTCTCCTCTTCCTTCTTCATTGGCTTCTATATTGTTATTTCTCTACCCGATGCCATCACAGAAAACGACTACCGGCACATCATGCTACAGCCGTATCCACCAGGCCCATCTCCGGACTGGACATGAGCTTGTCAATATCAACCAATATCAACATCCTGTCATCCAGGGTGCCTAGCCCGATCAGGAAATCGGTGCTGAACGTAGTTCCCATTTCAGGCGCCGGTCTTACCTGTTCTGGCAGCAAGGTCGTCACGTCAGACACGCTGTCGACCACCATACCGACAATACGGCCTTCGATATTCAGGATAATGACGACGGTGAACTGATCATAGGTAGGCGTACCCAGATTGAACTTGATGCGCATGTCAACAACGGGAACAATAATGCCGCGCAAATTGATTACACCCTTTAAAAATTCAGGTGCATTCGCGATGCGTGTTACGGCTTCATAACCGCGGATTTCCTGAACCTTGAGGATGTCAATGCCGTATTCCTCATTACCCAAGGTAAAAGCAAGGAATTCATGTCCGGCAATGTCGGATTTATTACCGTCATTATGTGAACTGCCATCACTGCCTGCTTGCGAAAATTGCGTCATTTCTTTTTCCTCGTCTTAAATTTACAACTTATTGGTTATCGCGCCGTGCGCAAAACAGCGGCAACATCAAGAATGAGTGCCACGCCGCCATCACCAAGAATAGTCGCACCGGAAATTCCCGGGACCTTCTTGTAATTTGATTCGATATTCTTCACCACCACCTGCTGCTGTCCAACCAGATCATCAACAAACAAGGCTGCTTTTTTTCCGTCCACTTCAACGATGACGACTATGCCATCCGATGGATCTGTATATTTAGGTTCAATATCAAAGAATTGATACAAGGGTACCAGCGGCAAATACTCGTCGCGTACCTTGACCACACGCCCCTTGCCATTGACTTCCTTGATATCCGCCTTGGCAGGTTGCAGCGATTCCATTACGAAGCCCAAAGGCAGAATATAAATCTCGTTACCGAACTTGATCGACATGCCATCCAGAATCGCCAGCGTCAACGGCAATGAAATCGTGATCGTCGTACCATATCCTTTGGCAGAACGGATATCCACCACACCGCCCATGGCAGCAATATTGCGCTTGACGACATCCATGCCAACACCACGGCCAGACACATCGGTGACTGTCTCTGCGGTAGAAAAACCAGGCGCAAAAATCAGTTGCCAGACTTCCGGATCGCTCATGGAATCTGATACGGTCAAGCCATTTTGCCTGGCCTTGGCCAGAATTCTGTCCCTGTGCAAACCGCCGCCATCATCGCTGACTTCAATCACGATGTTGCCACCCTGATGAACCGCCGACAGTGACAATTTACCAGTTTCGTTTTTACCTGTCTGTGCCCTGGTCGCCGGCATTTCTATGCCGTGGTCAATACTGTTCCTGACCAGATGCGTGAGAGGATCAACGATGCGCTCTATCAGCCCTTTGTCGAGCTCAGTTGACGCACCGTAAGTAATCAGTTCCACTTTTTTGCCCAGCTTGGTGGCCAGGTCACGCACCATGCGCGGGAAACGTGAAAACACATAATCCATAGGCATCATGCGGATAGACATGACAGCCTCTTGCAGATCCCTGGTATTCCTCGTCAAATGTGCAACGCTGCTCAGCAGGCGCTCATTAGCAATGGGGTCCAGGTCCTGGGTGCGCTGTTCCAGCATGGCCTGGGTAATGACCAGTTCACCGATGAGGTTGATCAACTGATCAACCTTTTCTATACCCACACGTATGGTGGATGATTCCTGTGAATTGGCGACTTTCTCTGTTTCTTTTTTTGCTGCCGGTTTTTTATCGTTTGCAACAACAGCCTTGCTCTGCAGCACAGGCTCAGGACTGACATGCTCAGCCTGAGCATCGGCCTTGGGATCTTCTGGCGGGAACATCGCGTCCAGCGGCTCAAAAAAACCATAGCCCAGATCATCATCCGAAGGCGCTGTTTTGGCAACAGGCGCATTGCTCATAGCCTGTTCGGAAATGTTCAGGCTGTCAGGATTCAGGATGAAAGAACAAATGGAAATAATATCGTCCTTGCCTTCATTCGTACGCAGGCTCAGGACTACCTTGTCACCGGCATCTTCGTCACGCGATATGGCACCCAGCAAACCCAGCTCAGACATCAAGGCGGCGGCATCTTCCGGTGTCACTTTTGGCAACTCAATACGGAAGCAGGTTTGATACACCACATTCTGCATGTCGCTATCTGCATTTTTACTGGCAAAGCTGGCCACAGGCGCAGACACCGGTACCACGTCCTGCGACAGGGATTGCAGCAACATTCTGACATCAGCAACCGCATCCTGGTCCACCGGGGTTCCCAGCTTGTGACCATCCAGCTGCATTTTCAGAATATCTTTTGCAATCAGAAAAGCGTCAACATGCTCCGCCGTCAACGCCATCTCACCCTTGCGGATTTTATCCAGCAAAGATTCGAGTATGTGCGTCACCTCGGTCATATCGGTCAGACCAAAGGTGGAAGCACCACCCTTGATGGAATGGGCAGCCCTGAATATAGCGTTCAGATCTTCAGGATCTGGGGAAGCGATATCGACGGCAAGTAACAATTTTTCCTTCTCGGCAAGAAGCTCTTCTGCCTCGTCGAAAAAAACTTGGAAAAACTGACTCATGTCAATCGTCATTATTTCACTCCGTGATTTACATTTGTTTGCCCGGGGAACAGGGACATTTTTTTAGCCAATCACTTTTTTAACTACTTCAGTCAGCTTGTGCGGATCAAATGGCTTTACCAGCCAGCCATTTGCGCCGGCAGCACGACCTTTAGCTTTCATGTCGTCACTGGACTCTGTCGTCAGCATCAGGATAGGCACGCGCTGATAGGCAGGCAATCCGCGCAGTGACTTGATCAGGGTCAGGCCATCCATCCTTGGCATATTCTGGTCAGTCAGCACCAGGTCAACTACCTGACTGCGTGCCTTTTCAAGACCATCCTGACCATCCACGGCTTCAACTACCAGATATCCTGCTGCTCTCAAGCTAAACGCCACCATCTGCCTCAAAGAGCCAGAATCGTCTACAGCTAAAATTGTCTTGGCCATATTTACTCCAATATACGAATTGTAAGCAGCTTAAATGCACTGCCTCTTGATTTAAAATAACTCTATGTCACCGCTATCCAGATGCTTTTGATGCACGGCTTTTCGCAGCAAATTCTTCAGGTCCACACTTTGCTTTTCCAGGCGCATTGTGGTTTCCCGCAACAAAGCAGGCAAATCATCGGTCTCACCATCGTGTTCAAGATCATTGCCCACAACACCGAGCGTACCCAACACTTCCCGCAGACCTTCGCAACGCTGCAAAGTTCTTGAAATCAACTGACTGGTCAAATCCTGAAACTGCAGGCTGGTCACGGCTGCATTGATATGCGTGGAGATATCGCCCTGGATTGCTTTCAGGCGGTTGATACTGTCATCTGTCACAGTACCGGAACCGATGATCAGGTTGATTTCTTCCTGCTCGCTCGAAATCGCTGCGTGCAAGGCCATGAAGCTGAAACCCAGTTTTTCTATCGCTTCACCCAGGAGTATGGCTGTCTGCGCGAGGTCCGTTTCCACTTCCAGCAAATGGGCGTTGCCATGATCAGACACGCCAGACAAAAGTTGCTTGACCTCGGAACCCAACATTTTCTTTTTGGACATCATAAGTATCCTATCTTTACATTTTGACTTAATGATGCTGCGCCAGTACTGCCCTCAAGGCTTCACGGATATTTCAGCGCTTGAGTCGGATTGATTTGCAACTTCAATAGAACCACCATCCTGAGAAGCAGACTGCTCGGCTTTCTTGTTCATGACGATAATACTGATACGGCGATTAATAGGATTCAAAGGATCATCTTTATCAAACAAAACGGATGAGGACAGACCTACTACCCGCAATACCTTGGTCTCATCCATGCCACCATAAATCAACTCCCTTCTCGACGCATTGGCGCGGTCAGCCGACAGTTCCCAGTTGCTATATCCCTTTTCGCCACTACCGTAAGCTGCGGCGTCAGTATGTCCGGACAGACTGATGCGGTTAGGCACGTCATTCAGTGCCTTGCCGATTTCATGCAATATTTCACGGGTATAAGGCTGCAAATCCGCTTTCGCCAGCGCAAACATGGGCCGGTTTTGCTCGTCCACCATCTGTATGCGCAGACCTTCCGTCGTAATATCGAGCAGCAACTGTTTCTTGTATTGTTTCAGCGTTGGATTCGACTCGATGGCTGCCTCGATCTTGCTCTTGAGCCCTTTCAACCTGTCGGCTTCCACTTTCGCCAGAGCGGCTTCGGCAGCTTGCAGATTGTAGGTTTTTTTTTGCGAATCTATCTCACCTTTACGATTTTGCCCTTCACGTGCACTGAGGTCCTTGCCACCGCCCTTGATGACACTGGAACTATCGCCACTACCATCACCACCGGCCATCGCCACTTTCAGCGGCGTTTGAAAATACTCGGCAATGCCGTTCAAATTACCTTTGGCGGTAGAACCAAGCAACCACATCAACAGGAAAAACGCCATCATGGCCGTCACAAAGTCGGCGTATGCAATTTTCCACGCGCCGCCATGGTGACCACCGGCCACCTTTTTAATGCGCTTGACGATAATCGGTCGTAATTCTTCGCTTGCCATCACCAATCCAGTTATTGTTATTTAGACTTTGATTGCTTGATATGATCTTCCAACTCGCTGAACGTTGGCCTTTCGGTGGAATACAGGACCTTCCTGCCAAATTCAACAGCCAGTGCCGGCGCATAACCATTCAGACTGGCCAGCAAAGTCACTTTGATACATTGGAAAGTCTTAGATGATTCATCCAGTTGCTGCTCCATCAGGCTGGACAGAGGGCCGACAAAACCATATGCAAGCAAAATACCAAGGAAGGTACCGACCAGCGCATGCGCAATCAGAATACCCAGTTCAGCCGGGGGAATACCCACTGATTCCATGGTATGCACCACCCCCATCACCGCCGCCACGATACCAAATGCCGGCAAACCATCGCCCAGTTTGGCAATGAAATGTGCGGGCACGGCACCTTCGTGGTGATGCGTTTCCAGTTCATTGTCCATCAAATTCTCAATCTGAAAGGCATCCATATTTCCGGACACCATCAGGCGCAGATAGTCACCAATGAATTCCATCATGTGATGGTCATGCACGATGGAGGGATATTTACTGAAGAGCGGGCTTTCTTCCGGCTTTTCGATATCACCTTCAATCGACATCAGACCTTCTTTGCGGACCTTGGTCAGGACATCAAACAACATGGTCATCAATTCCATGTACAGCGCCTTGGTGTATTTAGAGCCTTTCAATACACTCGGCAGCGCTTTCAGTGTGGCCTTCAGTGTTTTCGCATTATTGCCAACCAGCGAAGCACCAACAGCAGCACCGCCAATCATCAGCAGTTCCAATGGCTGGAACAATACGGCAAGGTGCCCGCCAGACATGACGAAACCGCCAAACACGGAGCCTAATACGACAATATAGCCGACTATAACTAACACGAGCGCTTACTCCTAACAGATGGAATTCACAATATAGCCTACACTAACCTAGTCCAGCCCCGAAAAACCAGAAACGAAAGTTAAATATTGCTTCAGGAATACATTTCAATATGAACATTATATGCGCCAGACATATAGAACGGGGTCATTCGCACCGCTTTTTATAAGCAAATCCGCCTCGACGCCCGGGATCGGGAACTCATAACTCATCAGCAAAGTACCCTTCTTCATTTCGGCCTGCGCTTTTTCCCACAGGGCAGGCATGACTGCCGGTGACAGATAGGCAAAAATCAAATCAAATTCGGCAAAGTCCAGCGCCAGGTAATTACGCAGGAAAAATTGGGCATTGCCACTGGAAAATCGCGCCCTGATCCAGCTGACCAGCCATGGAAATGGCGCGATCTCCACCCCATAAAATTGCTGGTCTGGGCGGGCTCGCGACAAATTCAGAGACAAGCCACCAAAGCCGCTACCGATATCAATGAAACGCAGCGCAGATGCTGTTGGCATTTGCTCAAGAATACACGGCAACAAACTGGATTTGGAAGGGAAATATGGTACCTGGGTGCGGTAGGTAGACCAAAACAACAATACCATGAGCACAAAGATCAACAGGCTGTAGCCCGGGCTTAACTGATAGACCAGCGAAGCCACGACCGCATAGGGGAAAATGAATTCGATCAGCCACCACCACCACTTCAGGCGAAGCATGATGCTGATCAGGACAGCAAACAGGGAATGCGCAACCAGGATAAGGTAAGGCGAAAGCCTGGCCGCAGAAAACCGCTGATCCAGGCTATACAGGAGATAAGACAGCAAGAGCGCAATACACTGGACGCATAATGCGCGCATCGCTGGAGATGACAGGATACTGCCATCAGGAGAAATTTTGCCTTTGGGACTTTTCGATGATGCTAGTTCCAAGGCTCCTCCTATTTTTTATGCAACCAGCTCCATTGCGGTTTCTGCATCTTTTGCTTTTTTTGTTTTTCCCGCCCTTGATGGAACATGGCAGAGCCCACATGCATAATCATCATGCAAATCCAGGCTATGTGCAACAAAATGCCCACTGCATTTGCAACATTTTGCAAAACTGAGCATTTTTCCTTCAAAAAATCGCACCAGCGTCCATGCACGTGTCAAAGACAGTACAGGTTCTTCACCAACCGGCACGGCAATCTGTTCCAGGTACAGCTTGTACGCCTTGATCACAGCATCAATGCCATCTACCCCGGCATGCTCACGCAGATATTTATGAATATTCATAAACAGGGAAGAATGGATATTCGGCTGCCAGGTCGTAAACCAGTCGGTGGAAAATGGCAGCATGCCCTTAGGTGGAGACACACCCTTCAATTCTTTGTAAATCTTCAGCAGACGCTCACGTGACAAAGAGGTTTCGGATTCCAGCAATTGCAGCCGGGCACCCAGGTTAACCAGTTCAATCGCCAATTGAATTTCGTGGGCTTCGTTCACTACGCTTTTGCCTGCCATGATTCTCTCCATTTACCGGGATGATTACTATTGACGAATTAATGGATTTCTTCCACAGCCTGACCAGCCATCAGAATCGCAGCATGCGAATGGGCCAGAGCTCTTTCCTTGTTGTAATTTGTCAACATGCACAGTATGGAACTGTCTTCAAACCTGAAACGTGCCAGCATCATATTGGAACCAGCCAGTTTCAATATCTGCGCATTATTCAAACCCTCGATCAGGTCTGCAATTTCCTTGCCTATGCCCAAACGGAAAATGGCAGTTGCCTTGTCAGCACGGATCATTTGTTGCGCCAGCATCAAGTAGCTTAAATTAGCGTCCCGAATTTCGGCCATCATATCGTTCTGAGTCATTGTCCTACCCTCCAGTTTGTAATCAGCGGCATCAATTGCGTTGCCAGTGAGATACATTGTGCAGGCAAGGAAATAGACGCTGTATCAGCGAGAGTATGTATTTAAATGCAGAAAAAAACGAAGACATGCCGTAGGAAAATATCCTACAGGCACATTATGGCATTCGTAAAATAAAAATTTTACGAAAAAGCAGATTTTATTTTTTTAGATCTCAAAAAACACTGATCTAAAAATTGCCATTAAAAACAATGACTTAAGAAAGAAAAGCCTTTTTCACTCATCCTCTTATAATCATTAACGGCAGCAAATTCAGAAACTTTAGGGAATATTTAAAAATATTTTTAAATTCTTTCCATGCACTTTTAACGGCCTCCAACAGCAAAAACTTTAGGATTTTTAATAAATTTTTTCGAAAAAAAATCACCTGCTTACAACAGGTGATTCATTTTTCACTACAAATTGACTGAAACCGCGTTTATTTAATGGTCAAAAAAGAAATTAAATTTCTCATTAAAAATAGTTGAGCCCATAAAAATACCGTTTCACCTACGCCGTGGTGTGCCAGATGCATTTGTCGCGTATCTGCTTGTCCAGTCCATTCAACAAGGTTTCATGTTCATTGAGTTCATCATCCACCGCTGCCAATACAGTAATTTCGCCCACTGGCTGATCTGAAGCGACAAATTCTTGCACCTTGGGTGCATCATCGTCCGCCATATCGATTTCAAAACTGTTTTGACCACGCGACATGGCCAAAAAAACATCCGCCAGCAATTCGGCATCCAGCAAGGCGCCATGCAATTTACGATGAGAATTAGATATTTCATAACGACCGCACAGCGCATCCAGCGAATTTCGCTTCCCCGGATGCAATTCCTTCGCCAACACCAGGGTATCGGTAATTGCCGGGCACTGATCAGAAAATGACGGTAAATTCATTCTCGCCAGTTCGGCATTCAGGAAGCCGACGTCAAAGGGGGCGTTATGTATGATGATTTCTGCATCTTTGACATAAGTACAAAAAGCCTCTGCGATTTCAGCAAACTTCGGCTTGTCACTCAGGAACTCGGTTGTCAATCCATGCACAGCCAAAGCGCCTTCTTCAGAATCGCGCTCAGGATTGATGTACATATGGAAATTATTTCCGGTCAATTTGCGATTAAGCAACTCTACCGCGCCAATTTCAATGATTCGGTCACCGTTTCGTGCATTCAAGCCCGTTGTTTCGGTATCCAAGACGATCTGTCGTCGCATTTTTACATCCTATCAATCGAAATAAGTTATTTGCCTGTGTCAAATGACCAAGTCAAACGTATGCACTGCCCCACTTCACTGGTGCAAAACCTGCTTTGCATGCCGACCCCGGCAGCAAACACCAAATCCTTGCCCACTGACAGATACGGCAGTTTTTCGCGCTGCCAGAATGGAATGCGCAAAGACTGGAAATGACTCTTCATATCACGGGTAGGACGGTTCTCTGCCAGTTTAAGGCGCTCTCCTCCGCGCCGCAAATGCAATGACAATACTTGCTGCTGTAGCCATGTGGCTGCAATGCCTTCATCACCGGGTTCAAAATACAGGGTACCGCCAAACTCAGGAAAATGCATGGCTGCCTGGCCATGCCACTCAACACGCAGCTCCAGGTCTTGCACGGCATCCTTGTCGTACACATGCTCCAGATATACGCCATCGCTATAACGATGAATAGCCCGGTTGTCATGATGCACGGTAATTTTTGCATCATCACGACCATCGAATAACTGGCTTTGCATTTCTTTCAGCCGGGATGTGGTCGGCATGCGTATGCCCGCCTGGGCAAACCAATGGCGGAACAGGTTGTCGCGGCGCGCCTCGCTTAAAGCTTGCATGGCAGACAGGCTCAGGCCATCGTCTATGGAACATGCGGCCAGATCCTGTGCCGCCACCTCGATCAATACTTCCTGGGCAGACTGAAAATGAATCGCCGACCTGGCCAGCCGTTCGGAATAACCGGCAGACAGTTTTTCAAGGACAGGCATCACCTGATGGCGGATTGCATTGCGCAAGTAGCGAGGATCGGTGTTCGACTCGTCTTCTATATGGGACAGGTTTCTGGCGTAGGCATATTCATCCAGTGCCTTCCTTTTTTCAGCGAGCAAGGGACGCGCCAGCAATAGTTCGTCGATGCCAAACAGACTTTGCGCGCGATGACATTCATCCATGCCGGACATACCAGCAACGCCACTACCTCGCAGCAGTTGCAATAACAAGGTTTCTGCCTGGTCATCCTGGTGATGTGCTGACAGGATCAGATCAACCCGCACTCTTTGTGTGAGTTGACCCAGAGCGCGATAACGCCCTGCCCTGGCAGATGCTTCCACACCTTCGCCGCCAGTCATCGAAACCGTAATTTTTTCTGCCAGCAAACTCACGCCATAGCCATCACAGATCAACTGGCAATGCTGCAGCCAGGCATCTGCATTCGGGCTTAAGCCGTGATGTATATGGAAGGCAAAAAGAGGATGCCCGGACTGGCGGCAATACCGCACCGCCAGATCAAGCAATACGGTGGAATCCAGTCCACCGCTGAACGCAACTGCAAGACCGTTTGCTACGCCGTCCTGGCAATTGCCTGTGATGATACGACCAAGCTTCTCGACAAATCGCTGTTCAAGGGCGAGGCTACTGTGTTCCGCCTTCATTCAGCCGGTTTCGTTTCCTTAAACTTGCCATAGCTCATGAGTTTTTCATGGCGGGCAGCGAGCAGATCCTTGGTTTTTACGCCCTGGAACTGACGCAAGGTATCGGCCAGTGCACGCTTCACCAGGGCACACATCTGTTTGGGATCGCGATGCGCGCCACCCAATGGTTCATTGACGATCTTGTCGATCAGACCCATGGCCTTGAGTCTGTGTGCCGTCAGGCCCAGCGCTTCTGCCGCATCAGAGGCACGGTCAGATGTTTTCCACAGAATAGATGCACAACCTTCTGGTGAAATCACGGAATATGTCGCATATTGCAACATCAATACGGCATCACCTACGGCCAGCGCCAGGGCACCGCCCGAACCACCCTCACCAATGATGGTGGTGATCAGAGGTACTTTCAGTTCAGCCATGACATACAGGTTATGGCCTATGGCCTCGGACTGACCGCGTTCTTCAGCGTCGATACCAGGCCATGCACCGGTGGTATCCACAAAAGTGAATACCGGAATATCAAATTTTTCTGCCAGCTTCATCAGGCGCATGGCCTTGCGATAACCTTCGGGTCTTGGCATACCGAAGTTGCGCAAGGCACGTTCTTTAGTGTCACGGCCTTTTTGATGCCCCATGACCATACACGCCTGGCCATTGAACCTTGCTAGTCCGCCAACGATGGATAAATCATCAGAAAAACTGCGGTCTCCATGCAGCTCATGGAAATCCGTAAACATCTGATTAATATAATCGAGGGTATAGGGGCGCTGTGGATGACGGGAAATCTGGGAAACCTGCCATGGAGTCAACTTGGCATAGATATCCTTAGTCAACATCTGGCTTTTTTTGGACAGGCGATCAATTTCTTCCGAAATATCAACAGCCGAGTCGTCCTGAACAAAACGCAGTTCTTCTATTTTTGTTTCCAGTTCAGCAATAGATTGCTCAAAATTCAAAAATGTTGTCTTAGTCATCGTGCCTCCTTAACATCACACGAGTTTATAAAATTATCCAGAGTTGCGTCTGCCCCATCTGCGCCTGATTTATGGCGCCTATGGCAGAGCAATGGTCTGGATGATAGATAGCGCTATTGCCTGCGCGCCCTGTGGCGCACACAAATCATTGATATAAAAATATCTTTTTATCAATGCAATTTTGACCAATTGGTGACATATTATTCCGACGGATCAGATTAGATATCAAAAACCGCTTCGCTGTCCAGCATTGCGATGGAATTACGGCGGAAGAAACCGGGCCGTCATCGGGCAGATCAGGTATTTCCAGCAGTCGTTTTGCCTCTGCAGGCAAGTCAGTTTCACTTTTTTCTAATGGTCAAACTCTGGGTCAGACTCTGCAATACAGGTCGCAGTGTAGTCAAAATTAAAATAAAGTAACTTGCACCATGCTGTTTAAGCCTCAAACGAAGTCTCAAACGCACAAGTACAGCACTTATTTGATAAGATGGCGCATTTGCTCAGTATATCATTGCTGCTTACATGTTCTGCCAAACTCCTATAAATCCAAGACCGAACACCATGCGCCACATTTTGAAAAATGTCCTTACTTTATCCACTCTGACATTGCTGTTGATGTCTGCCACTGTATATGCCGATGATGCAGCTGATGTTGGCAAATTACTCAGAGCAGGGCAAATCAATGAAGCCATGCAAAAAGTGGATGCCGCACTGGCGCAACGCCCCAAGGATGCGCAAATGCGCTTTCTGAAAGGTCTGATACTGACAGAGCAAGGCAAATCGGCAGAAGCCATTACTGTATTTACAAAACTGACGGATGATTATCCGGAGTTGCCGGAACCGTACAACAATCTGGCTGTTTTATATGCATCTTCAGGTCAGTATGACAAGGCGCGCGCTGCACTGGAAATGGCGATACGCACCAACCCAACTTATGGCACCGCGCATGAAAACCTGGGTGACGTGTATGCCAAATTGGCTAGTCAGGCCTACGACAAGGCATTGCAACTGGATTCTGGCAATAGCACAGCCAAATTGAAACTGACACTGGTACGTAACCTGGTTGGCAATACGACTGGCGGCACCAATCCAAAGATTGCGGCGGCACCGGCCACTGCGCCCCCACAGGCAGCCGCGACAAAACCGGCGACTGTAGCGGCAGCAAAACCTGAAGCAGAAACACCAAAGGCTGAAAAACCGGCAGCCAAAGCAGCGCCAGTACAAGTAGCTGACCGTGATGAAGAAGAAGTTCTGAAAGCAGTCGAAAACTGGGCCAAAGCCTGGAGCAACAAAGACACCAGCGCCTATCTAGGTTATTACGCCAAAGATTTCCAGACACCAAAAGGCGAAAGCCATAAAGCCTGGGCAGAAGAACGCCGCCTGCGGATTGAAGGCAAAGGTCGCATCAATGTCAAAATTGAAGCTGCCAAGATCAATGTTGATGGCAATACAGCAACAGCAAAATTCCGTCAGATCTATACCTCTGATCAGTTGACCGCCAATAGCCGCAAGACCCTGAATATGATCAAGCAGGACGGCAAATGGCAGATCAAACAGGAGCGTGCGGGTAGCTAATGTTTTTCGCTGTCACCTCTGATGCTCCGACTACAGGCAGACTCGGAAAGCTTCTCATTTTGGCAATTTTTGCAATGGCAACGGTGGCGAACATTGTTTCGCCTGCCACTGCCATGGCAAAATCACGCCCCACCAAAGTAGCACCCGCCGAGATCAATCCCAATGCACCAGACCCGGATGGATTGCTGATTGATGTATACAAAAGCCTGGCTGCCAACAATCTGCAGAAAGCGCAAAGCAAGATTGATGCACTGGTAGAGGCTTATCCGCATTTCCAGCTGGCACACCTGATACAGGGTGATCTATTGCTCATGCACACCCGGCCAGTGGCCAGTTTTGGTGCCGGAGCAGCCGCCCAACCCGACAAACTGAAAGACCTCAGGGATGAAGCCGCCGCGAGAATACGCTCCTACCGCGAACGTCCCGACCCGAACCTCGTACCACGGGTGATATTGCAGTTACGCGACGACCAGAAGCAGGCCATCGTCGTGGACGCCCAGAAATCGCGTCTGTATGTGTATGAAAACAATGCAGGCCAGCCCAAACTGACCGGGGATTTTTATATCAGCCAGGGTAAATTCGGCATCAATAAACTCAAGGAAGGCGATCAAAAGACGCCTATCGGTGTGTATTACATCACCAGCCGGCTGGCCGGCTCCAAATTACCCAGCTTTTATGGCCCCGGTGCCCTGCCTCTGAATTACCCGAATGAATGGGACAAGATCAATGGCCGCAATGGTTCTGGCATCTGGCTACACGGCATGCCGCCAGAAAGCTTCAGCCGTCCGCCTATGGCATCAGATGGCTGTGTGGTACTGACCAATCCGGATTTCCTGAAAATTGCCGCCATGGTGGATATAGGCAAAACACCGGTCATCATCAGTGAGCATGTGGAGTTCGTCAATCGCACGAAATGGCTGGCGGACCGGAATTTTGCAATAAAATTACTGGAAGACTGGCGCCAGGACATGGAAAGCGTGAATGCCAACCGCATACTGGGCAATTATTCACGCAACTTCAAGACGATGCAGGGCGACAATCTGAATACCTGGTTTCCGAAACAGCAGCAAAGCTGGGATAACTGGCATAATCCCAGCATACGCCTGAAAGATGTCACACACTTTCGCTACCCGGGCAAAGACGAGCTGATCGTCAGCACCTTTACCCAGGAAACCAGTAACGGGAAAAGCCGTAGCGCCATACGCAAACGTCAATACTGGCTGAAAGAAGCAGCAAGATGGCGCATCGTGTATGAAACAACTGTCTGACAACAGGTGGACAGGAACACAGGCCAGGATTTTAAATAGCTGCTGCCGGGTTTAACCTGCCCTCGCTTAAAATTTTATTCTTATCCGGATTGAATATGAAAATGCCAGTAACGCGATTCGCCAGTGTAATCTTGAGTGGCTGCCTGATGATGGCAGCAGGTACAGTCTTAGCCCAGGATCATCCCAAAGTATCGTTAAAAACGACCATGGGTGAAATTGTGATTGAGCTTTACCCCGAGGCAGCACCCAAAACGGTGGAAAACTTCATCAAGTATGTCAAGAATGGTCATTACAAAGGTACCGTCTTTCATCGCGTGATCAATAATTTCATGATACAGGCCGGTGGCTACGACAAGGATCTGAAAGAAAAATCAACCAGCAAAACCGTGCCCAATGAAGCCCGCCAGGCGCTTGATCACAACCTGAAAAATGACCTTGGCACTATCGCCATGGCGCGCACCGAAGATCCCAACTCGGCGACTGCCCAGTTTTTTATCAATACCAGAAACAACGATGCCTTGAACCACCAGATTCTGCCTGAAGGTAATCCGGTTGAATTCCAGCTTCGTGGCCAGAACATGACAGAGCCCCGTGCCAAAGCATTGCGAATGACCGCAGGCTATACCCCGTTTGGCAAGGTCATCCAGGGCATGGATGTCGTCGAAAAAATTCAAGCCGTAGAGACAGGCGAAGCGAAGATGATGCAGGACGTACCAAATAAACCAGTTATCATTCAAGCCGCGACCTTGTTAAAATAAGCAAAACTTCAGGCTATTTACCTATATTTCCAACCTTTTGAAATGAAAGACTATCATGGCTGTTATTCTGACCACTAACTTCGGCGCTATCAAGATTGACCTGAACGAAGAAAAAGCACCAAAAACCGTTGCCAACTTTCTGGCCTATGTGGAATCTGGTCACTATAGCGGCACCATTTTCCATCGCGTGATTGATGGCTTCATGATCCAGGGTGGTGGTTTTGAGCCCGGCATGAATCAGAAATCCACCAATGCGCCTATCGAAAATGAAGCTAAAAACGGCTTGAAAAACGAGCGTTATACACTGGCCATGGCACGTACTGGCGACCCGCACTCTGCGTCCGCTCAATTCTTCATCAACACGGCAAACAACAGCTTCCTCGACTTTCCTGGTCAGGATGGCTGGGGCTACTGCGTCTTTGGCAAAGTGGTTGAAGGCACTGACATCGTCGACAAAATCAAAGGCGTAAAAACGACACGTACAGGCATGTTCCAGGACGTACCGGTTGAAAATGTCATCATCGAAAAAGCTGAAATCGTTTAAGACCAGCATTTTCCTGCATTTCTTCTCATGATCGCTGACACCACCGCGCATCAGCAAAAAGCGCAACCAGAACTGGTTGCGCTTTTTGCTTCCGATACACATTTGAATCCGGCCTTACCCAAAACCACAGAAATTTTCCTGGATTTTCTACAGCAACACGCTCGTCACGCACCCGCCCTGTACCTGCTGGGAGATCTGTTTGAGTACTGGGTCGGTGACGACAATATTGCCGATTCCTATAACCAGATGATCGTACAGGCTCTGCACGCACTGCAAGAGCATGGGGTAAAACTGTACTGGATAGGTGGAAACCGCGATTTCCTCATAGGCGAAGGTTTTGCCAGGGCTACCGGTGCAGTGTTGTTAGACGATCCACATGTGATCGAGGTCGCAGGTCAGCGTATAGCCATTACCCATGGCGACGCGCAATGTACGGATGACCTTGGCTATATGGAGTTCCGGCAAAAAGTCAGGCAACCTGAATGGCAACAGGCTTTTCTTGCCATGCCGCTGGCACAGCGCAAAAGTATCATCGAAGGCTTTCGCACAGAAAGCAAGATGGAGCAGAAGCAAAAATCCGCAGAAATCATGGATGTCAATAACACGGCCATCACAGCCCTGTTTGCGCAAACCCGGGCCACGACCCTGATACATGGGCACACCCACAGACCCGCCATCCACATCCATGATGGCCATGCACGACATGTGCTGGCAGACTGGGACTGCGATACCACGCCCACCCGTGGTGGCTGGCTGGCACTATACAGCGACGCCAGCATCCAGGCTTACCACCATGATGGCAAACTCGTTACTGAAACCACCATCAGTGATTGATTTCATCCCCGCGCAAATGACCGGCACTGATCGTCAGCACCCGGCCACAACGCGCCGCAATCGACAAATCATGCGTCACCAGCACCAGGGTTGAGCCGCGTTCACGATTCAATTTGAACATCAGATTGATAATGGCATCACCGGTGGCCGCATCCAGGCTGCCGGTTGGCTCATCTGCAAACAGCAGTGGCGGCTCAGTCACAAAAGCCCTGGCCAGCGCCACCCTCTGTTGCTCACCACCGGACAAAAACTTGGGGTAATGCCGCAGGCGTGATGCCAATCCAACCTGTTCCAGCATTTCTTCCGCCTTGGCACGGGCCTGTTTTTCACCGCGCAATTCCAGCGGCAGCATGACATTTTCCAGGGCGTTAAGATGCATCAGCAACTGAAATGATTGAAAAACAAAACCCAGTTTTTCTTTGCGAAACTGCGCCCTGCCGTCTTCATCCAAAGCAAAAATATCTACTCCATCAAGCACGACACGACCTTCTGTCGGCGTATCCAGGCCAGCCAGTATGCCCAGCAGCGTGGATTTACCGGAACCCGAAGCGCCAACAATTGCAAGCGTTTGTCCAGCTTGCGCGGTAAAATCAATACCATTGAGTATGCTTAGTTCGCCCGTTGCATCAGCTACGCGCTTGACTAAATGCTTCACTTCGATTGCCGCTTTATTTGATTCCATAAGGTTTTCTTTGTATGCTACTTTTACGGTTCTTATTACGTCATGCGACAAGACATGTACAACAAGTCATTGTGCTCCTGGCTTTTGCAGTTTCAGCCTTGCCTGCTTATTCTGCATCAAAAACAGTTGTTGTGCTCGGTGACAGCCTGTCCGCAGAGTATGGACTGACGCGCGGCAAGGGCTGGGTTGCCCTGCTGGAGCAAAGATTACAGCAAAAAAACATAGCGGCCACCGTCATCAATGCCAGCATCAGCGGTGACACCACCAGCGGTGGCAAGGCCAGGCTGGGGCAACTGCTGGACAAATACCATCCCGACATCGTCATCATAGAACTGGGTGGCAATGATGCCCTGCGTGGTCTATCACTTAATGCCTCTGAAGCGAATTTCAAGAGCATGATAGACATGGCCCAGGCCACCCGCGCCAAAGTCCTGCTGGTCGGTATGCGTATACCTCCCAATTATGGACCAGATTATTCCGAACGCTTCTTTTCACTGTATGCAAAACTGGCGAAAAGCATGAAGCTGGCCCTGGTTCCTTTTCTGCTCGAAGGCGTAGCCGAAAAAAATGAATTATTCCAGGCCGACAGAATCCATCCAGTGGCCGAAGCACACCCCCAGATATTGAACAATGTCTGGCCACATCTGCTGCCTTTACTGGGCAAATGACGCATGAAATATCCTGAGATAGTCGAATTTGCCGATGTCTTGCAGCGTCGCAGCGAATTCGACACCATCATCGATGTGCGCAGCGAAGCAGAATTTGCAGAAGACCATATTGCAGGTGCCATCAACTGCCCGGTGCTGGACAACCAGCAACGCATCGTCGTTGGCACCATGTACAAGCAAACCGGCTCATTTGAAGCCAAGCGCCTGGGGGCCGCTCTGGTGGCCAAAAATATTGCGCAGCACATAGAAACACACTTTCATGACAAGCCACGTGACTGGAAACCCCTGATCTATTGTTGGCGTGGTGGCAATCGCAGTGGTGCCATGGCGCATATCTTTGCCAGGATAGGCTGGCCGGTAGCGCAGCTGAACGGCGGCTATAAAGCCTACCGGCAGCACGTCAACCACAGTCTGATAAACGAGATTGCACATTTCCAGTGGCGCGTCTTGTGTGGCCCTACCGGCAGCGGCAAAAGCCATCTGTTACGCAGCCTGGCCGCAGCTGGTGCGCAAGTGCTGGACCTGGAAGACATGGCAGCCCATCGCGGCTCTGTGCTCGGTAGCATCCCGGATTGCCCACAACCTGCACAAAAACAGTTTGAAAGCCGGATTTTCTGGCAACTACAAGGTTTCAATCACCAGCAAGTGATTTATGTGGAAGCAGAAAGCAAAAAAATCGGCAACATCAGAGTGCCCGAAGTATTGATGGATACCATACGCAAAGCACCATGCATCGCTGTGCAAATGACGATAGAAAAACGCGTGGATTTACTGATGCAGGAATACGCACACTTCATCCTGTCGCCCACCAGCCTGAATAAGCAACTGGACTTTCTGGTTAGCCTGTATGGCAAAGAAAAAATCGCTGCCTGGCGTCAATTGGCCAATAATGGTGAACTTGGCTTGCTGGTAAAAAACCTGCTGGAACAGCATTATGACCCGGCATATAAAAAATCAGTCGACCGTAATTTTGCCGGTGCTGCCACGGCAAAGGTGATACAGCAGGACAACATCGCAGAATCGGATTTCAGCCACTCAGCGCAACAGATACTGCATGGCATTGCATGAACATGCGCTGCAATATCAGCTATCCACATCAGCCATCTACATCATCGACGATGCGCTGACCTTCCTGCTCAAGTTCATCAAACTGATTGTGACTGATTGCCCACCAGAACACGGCCCCTATCGCAAAGACAAGCACCAGGCTAAGAGGAACCAGCAAATATAAAATATCCATACATCAAGCCTGTTCCTGCAATACATGCAGGGGTTGTGGCAAACGATAAAGCCGCAAAGCATTCAACACCACAATCAGGGAACTCAGGGACATGCCCAAAGCAGCATGCCAGGGCTCCAGCAAACCGCTGATTGCGGCGGGAATCGCAATCAAATTATAAAACACTGCCCATGCCAGGTTTTCACGTATCAGCGCATACGCCTTGGCCGCCAGCGTCAAACCAAAATCCAGGTCCAGCAAACGATTCGACATCAATAGCATGTCACTGCGCGATTGTGAAATGGCAGCGCCCTGCCCCATGGCAACCGAAACATCTGCCAACCCCAGTACCGGGCCATCATTCATGCCATCCCCCACCATGACGACAACATGGCCTGCAGCCTGCAATTGCCGCACGGCTTCATATTTTCCAGCCGGACTCAGGCCAGCACGGGCATTCTGGATATCGCATTGGGCAGCGACCCGGGCCACGACTTCTGCCCGGTCACCCGACAGCAGCAATATTTTTTTACCCTTGCTTTTCAATTGGCGGATAGCTGCGACAGCATCATCACGCAAGACATCGTCAAGGGCAAACAGGAATAGCGCCTCCTGTTCCGTCGCCAGCACTGCCAGTGTTTGCTGTTTCAATACATCAGGGATATCCAGGTGTATGCCAGCAAGTGCAAAACCGGGATTACCCAGACGGTATCGCACACCGCCTACGACAGCCTCCAGCCCGGCCCCTGGCACTTCATGCAGGCTGAGTAAATCGTCAGCTTGTACCGCAGATGTTTTGCCTGCCTTGTGTAAGGCTATATAAGGTGTCAAATAATCGGCTATAGCCCGGGATACCGGATGACTGGAACGGGAGGCCAGTGCAAAGGCAATCTGTCTGGCACGCTCATATTCATGTTCGTTTCCATCCCGCTGTTGCAGTAGCAGCATCTGGTCAACCTGTAATTTACCCAAAGTCAGTGTGCCGGTTTTATCAAATACGATATGCGTGGCAGATGCCATTGCCTGTATCGCACGCGATTTGGTCAGCAGCACACCATTTTTTGCCAGTATGCCGATAGCAGCGGACATGACGCCTGGCGTTGCCAGCGACAAGGCACAAGGACAGGTGACGACAACAATGCTGATGGCAATCCAGAACGCGCGCGCACTGTCGATATGCCACCAGACTACTCCGCTGATAATTGACAGCAGCAAAATGATCAACAGGAAACGGCTGGCGTGTTTGTCTGCCAGTAAAACCAGCGGCGGCTTCTCTGATGCAGCCGCCTCCATCATCGCAATCAGTTGGGACAATTGTGTTGCGCCCCCCACTTCTTGCGTCTGCATGACCAGCGCACCACTGATATTGATGGCGCCGGCAATCAGCTTGCTGCCTGCGGTTTTGGGCACAGGTAATGATTCGCCCGTCATCAAAGCTTCGTCACAGGCGCTGTCACCAGCAATCACGATGCCGTCAGCAGGAATATGTTCGCCAGCAGCCACCAGTACCATATCACCAACACGCAAAGCACTGATATCGATCTGTTCTGTTTGTGCTTGTTGCGGATAATCGACGAAACGCTGGGCCATACCAGGCGTCAATTGCGTCAGTATGCGCAGCGCCGCACTGGTTTTTTTCTGCACCCTGGATTCGATCAGACGCGCGCCCAGCAATAGAAACACAAACATGATGGCCGAATCAAAATACACCGCACCACCGGCAAATGTCGCCCACACGCTGGCCAGGAAAGTACACAAGATCCCCAGCGACACTGGCACATCCATGCCTACATGCCGGTTTTTAAGGTCACGCCAGGCCGAACGGAAAAATGGCATTGCAGAAAAACCGATAACCGGTATGGTGATGATCATGCTGGCGATTTTTAACAGACGATCCAGATCCGGCGTCAAATCACCATCGATCTGCGGCACCGGTACCAGGTAGGCAGGAAAGGCATACATCATCACTTGCATCATGGCGAAACCGGCAACAAACAGCCGCCACAATGCCAGCCTGCCTTCCTTTTTTTCCATCGCATCGGGCGACTGGCTCGCAGGCAAGGCCCCGTAACCCAGATCCATGATGGCTGACAAAATACGCTTCAGCGAAACCAGATCAGGATTCCAGACTACATCTGCCCGATGGCTGGCAGAATTGATTTTGAAGGAAGAAACGCCAGCCAGCTGACGCACGCGAAATTCGATCAGTTGCACGCAGGCGGCACAGCGCATACCAGACAAATTCAGCTTTTCATTCTCAAGTGCAAGTTTCACATCGCTGACACTTGCCGTGGTCATGGTATTTACCAAAGTGCTCATGTCGGTTAGCCGGCGCTGCTCAGGCGGGCCTTATTTTTCAGGTAGGCAGCGACCAGGTGATTTTGTTCTATGGTCCGTAGTATTGCCAGGCACCCGTGGCAACACACCTGTTGCGGGCTGCCATTGAAGGTGACCGTCAGGGCATTGCGCTCACGCATGGTTTCATCGCAATGAAAACAGTTCAGCCTGCCACCCGTCCGCAAGGACAAAAAGCCGGTCTCCAGTCGAGATAAAAAAGCAAATGCCATGATTCCCTGAAAGGTGGGAGAGGTGGGACAGAATGAATGAAATTCTATAAGGAAATAAAATCGGGAACTTGATCTGGATCAAGCAGGAGAACTGCTTAGTCACAGATGCAGCATAGGTGCATCAGGTACAGATCAGATGCTGATCAAATAAAGCAGGCATAAAAAAACGGCAGCGTTGCACTGCCGTCCTTTTTACATCATGGATGCTACATAGCGAGGAGTCCGAGAAACCTCTGGTCCGTCAACTACACGGATATGCGCTGCACAAATTGTATGTCATTCCACTTCATTAATAACCGGCACACCAGACATTACCGGAGCTCAAATTTAATCCGCCCAGGATACAAAAAAGATTTTTGTATATCGACCTCCTTCTTTTGAACCAGTTACGCCCCTACTATAGGCCAAGCCAGAAACAAGAGAAAGAAAAAAATAACTATGCAAGCAGCGTCGGGGATTAAAGAAATCAACCAAACTAAATAGCTGATTTCATTATGCCATTAGCGTATATTGGGAACATTTCCCTTCAGAATCGTGGTCGCAGCGCTGGAGCCTATCGAAGCGCCAAATTTTTTCAACACACGTTCAGGCAAGCCTTCTTTTTGCGTGTAGTCAACGATATTTTCGACCTTGATCACATCACGCGCAACGGAATCCACTGACCCAAAATCATCTGCCAGGCCCATTTGCACCGCCTTGGTACCGATCCAGAACAAGCCAGAAAACATTTCTGGCGTTTCTTTCAAACGTTGACCACGACCAGTACGCACGGCATCAATAAACTGTTGATGGATTTCATTCAGCATCCCCTGGGAAAAGGCTTTCTGTTTTTCTGTCTGCGGTGAAAACGGATCCATGAAACCCTTGTTTTCACCGGCAGTCATCAGGCGACGTTCCACGCCCAGTTTATCCATGATGCCGGTAAAACCAAAACCATCCATCAACACACCGATAGAACCGACAATACTGGCTTTGTTCACGTAGATTTTATCTGCGGCCACAGCGATGTAATAACCACCAGACGCACAGATTTCATCGACCACGACATACAGCTTTTTCTCGGGATATTCTTTGCGCAAACGACCCATTTCATCATTGATCATGCCAGCCTGCACCGGGCTGCCACCAGGGCTGTTGATACGCACCACCACCGCAACCGAACCAGGGTCAGCAAAGGCCCTATTCAATGCCGGAATGACGGTCTGGGCGCTGCCGCTGCCCTCTGACTCTATGCTGCCATCAATTTCTATCAGGGCAGTATGATGGCCGAGGTTTTCCATTTCCCCCGTCGCATAATCACTGAAATAATAAAAACCGAACATCACCACAAACAGCAGCACGAATTTGAAGAAAATGCCCCAGCGCCGGCGCAGTCTCTGTTCACGCAAGGCGTCTGTTGCCAGCTTTTCCAGCAATTCCCGTTCCCAGTTCGGGTTTTTCTTGTCAGCCTCGGCGCTGGATGGGTTCAATATTTGATCATTCATATGTATTTCCAGTTTCAGGCAATGACAGGCTGAATATAGTCATCCGGGTGCCAATAGATTTGCCCATCCACTTCAGTGACATGGATTTTTCGCAGACGTCCTCCGCGACAGGGGCCGCCGGTACAATAACCGGTATCCGGCTGATAAATTGCGCCGTGGGTGGCACACATGATGTAAAGGCCGCTCGACTCCAGGAATTCACCCGGATTCCAGTCCAGCTCTACCGGCACATGGGCGCAACGGTTCAGGTAAGCATGTACCGTACCGCCATAGCGAATGACAAAACCAACTGCATCATCACTACCCGCAGTCAGGGGAAAGCGCACGCCTTTGCCGCCTTCGATCAAATCACCAGATACACAAATAGATATCGCTGTCATCTGACTTTTACCTCACTCATGCATTGTCGCGTAACCAGTCACGCAATTGCGTCACGTTTTTCGCCGAGAACAGCGGATTCATGTCCAGCAAAGCGGCTGGATCATGGGCACCGTACTCCACGGCAATCGCTGCTGCGCCAGCATTGCTGGCCATCTGCAGATCATGCGTGGTATCACCTATCATGACAGTGCGGCGCATATCCTGCCCCAGTTCACGGGTCAATTCTTGCAACATGGCAGGATGGGGCTTGGAAAATGTCTCGTCAGAACAACGTGTGGCATCAAATACAGATGTCAACTTCGCCGTGTGCAGAGCGCGGCTCAAGCCGACCCGGCTGGCACCGGTAGCCACCGCCAGAAAATAGCCATCCTGCGAAAGTTCGGCCAACATTTCCCTGACGCCATCAAACAAGGGCAGTTCATGGTCTTTGGCCAGGAAATGGTAACGGAAACGTTCCACCGCCCGGGGATAGAATTTCGGATCAATATCCGGCATGGCAACCTGTATGGCCTGCGGCAAAGCAAGGCCAATCACAAATGATGCGACATCTTCCTTGGGTATTGGCAATCCTAAATCACGTGCTGCTGCCTGTATGCATTTGACGATGACGGCAGTGCTGTCCATCAAGGTACCGTCCCAGTCAAATACAATTAAATCGAATTGCTTTTTTGCCATATTTTCAATAAAACGAATTCATTGCTGAATCCGTAACATGTTTCTCATCAATAACGGCATATTACCATTATTAAACCATTAATACTTTTCAAGCCAGGGCCAGCGTTTTCAGGAAATTAAGGCATTCAGGAGGCAAAGGCGCATTCACCGTCTGGGTCTTTCCCGATTCTGGATGGACAAAACTGATCTGATGCGCATGCAGGAACATCCTCTTCAAAGCACCTCGCCCTTCGCCAGCCTTGAGCAAGGCGCGGTTGAGGGCAAAATCCCCGTATTTATCATCCCCGGCAATGGCAAAGCCACTGGCAGACAGATGCACACGGATCTGATGGGTACGCCCGGTCTTCAATTCGGCTTCCAGCAACGCAAAATCGCGATATTTTTTCTGCAAGGAAAACACCGTGTGTGAAGGCATGCCATCGGCCTGCACCCGCACGCGGCGTTCACCATCGGCGGTCGTATACTTGTACAATGCCAGTTTGACATGCTGACGCGCATTCTTCCAGTCTCCACTGACCAGGGTCAGGTAACGCTTGTCGGTCACACCATCACGCATTTGTTCATGCAAATTTGTCAATGCAGTGCGTTTTTTTGCCAGCAAGAGTATGCCCGAGGTTTCTCTGTCCAGCCTATGGACCAGTTCCAGAAACTTGGCATCTGGCCTGGAAGCACGCAATTGTTCAATCACGCCATAGCTGACGCCAGAGCCGCCATGTACGGCCACACCGGCCGGTTTGTCGATAATGAGCAAATAATTATCTTCAAACAGAATAGGAAATTCCTGTTTGGGCGCTGTCTGCTCGGTGGCTTCTGCCATACGTATAGGCGGAATACGGACAACATCCCCCTCTACCAGCCGGTAGAGCTGGTCGATACGCCCTTTGTTGACACGCACTTCACCTGATCGCAATACACGATAAACATGGCTTTTTGGCACGCCTTTGCAGATGCGCAATAAGAAATTGTCTATACGCTGCCCCGCCTCTTCTTCAGAGATCGTGAGCAACTGTACTTTGGGTTGGGATACCGAAGGCTGCTGAGAGGAAGGCTTTTCCATCTGAATTTGATGTGCTCCCCTATTAATTGTCGCTAAGTCCTTCATTTTGAATATATAATTGTTTTCGCTTCAGCATTTATGCTTTTAGCAGTGTAAGAGGAATAAACGACTATTTTACACAGGGGCATGTCCTTCGGCCTCGCCTGTTTGCAAATTTGATGGAAAAGATGTGTATGCAGCGTCGTTTGCCTGTCAGGGTAACAGCCAATTGTTGTTATCGGGCATGGACCAACGAGGTTGGATCAGAGAGTTTGAATTGTAAGGATAAGTCTGGCAAGAGATGCTGGTTTAATTATGAAACAGCATGCTTGCCAGTTGACAGTGATGGTAATCGGGGCGATTCCGTCAGACACAACAAAATAAGATGGTCTGACATCAAAGTTGCTCATCGCCTGGCGTTGTCACTGGTTGCTGTACACAGCGACCAAGTCATACAACGCGGGGGACATGTGCACTCGTGCTTTTTTACCCTGACTGTCCGCGCCCAGCGCAAAACAGATGCCCGGTTTTATTCAGCATGGCAATAATCTTGCCGTAGCTGGTTCCGCCCTGCTTTGCCTCAGGCATTTCCCGCCCCCTCAAACACTCCGTTCCCGCGTACATCCCGTATCAGTACAGTTGTCATCTTTAAAAGATGGCAGCACAAGATGACCACCAGGTCACGGAGTAAAACATGAAACGTATGCTGTTCAATGCGACGCAGCAAGAAGAGTTGCGCGTTGCCATTGTCAATGGGCAAAAGCTCATCGACATTGATATCGAGACTGCCGGTCGCGAACTGCGCAAGTCCAATATCTACAAAGGCGTGATCACTCGTATCGAGCCTTCCCTTGAAGCCTGTTTCGTCAACTATGGCGAAGAACGTCACGGCTTCCTCCCTTTCAAAGAAGTTGCCCGCACCTATTTTAAAGAAGGCGTGGACGTACGCAATGCTTCCATTAAAGAAGCGCTGCGCGAAGGCCAGGAAATCATGGTCCAGGTCGAAAAAGAAGAACGTGGCAACAAGGGCGCAGCCCTGACCTCGTTCATCTCACTGGCTGGCCGTTATCTGGTTTTGATGCCGAACAATCCGCGTGGTGGTGGTGTTTCCCGTCGCGTCGAAGGTGAAGATCGCCAGGAATTGCGCGAAACCATGGACAAACTGGACTTGCCTGGCGGCATGTCTGTGATTGCCCGCACAGCCGGTATAGGCCGCAATGTTGACGAATTGCAATGGGATTTGAATTACCTGATGCAACTCTGGCGCGCGATTGAAGGCGCAGGCAAATCCTCTCCAGGCGCTTTCCTGATTTATCAGGAATCTTCACTGGTGATCCGCGCTATCCGCGATTATTTCCAGCCAGACATCGGTGAAATCCTCATCGATACCGATGAAATTTACGAACAGGCTCAGCAGTTCATGAGCCATGTGATGCCCGACATGGTGCATCGCGTCAAACGCTATAGCGATGATGTACCGCTGTTCTCGCGTTTCCAGATCGAACACCAGATCGAAACTGCCTATTCCCGTACCGTACCATTGCCTTCCGGCGGCGCGATCGTTATTGATCATACTGAAGCTTTGGTGTCAGTTGACGTTAACTCGGCGCGCTCCACCCGTGGTGGTGATATCGAGACAACAGCGTTCAATACCAATCTGGAAGCCGCTGAAGAAGTAGCCCGTCAATTGCGTCTGCGTGATCTGGGTGGTTTGATCGTGATCGATTTTATCGACATGGAAAACGCCAAAAACCAGCGCGAAGTTGAAACACGCCTGAAAGATGCCCTGCGCTATGACCGCGCACGTGTACAAATGGGCAAGATTTCCCGCTTTGGCCTGATGGAACTGTCACGCCAGCGTCTGCGCCCTTCCCTGTCCGAAGGCAGCCATGTGACTTGCCCGCGTTGTAACGGCACTGGCCACATCCGTGATACTGAATCTTCTGCCCTGCAAGTCCTGCGCATCATCCAGGAAGAGGCCATGAAGGAAAACTCGGCAGCGATCCACGTCCAGGTACCTGTCGACGTCGCTGCTTTCCTGCTGAATGAAAAGCGTGGTGAAATCCTGAAGATAGAAACGCGTCACCGCGTGACCGTCATCCTGATCCCGAACAAGCATCTGGAAACCCCGCATTACAAGCTTGATCGCCTGAAAAATGACGATCCACGCCTTGAAGATCATCATGCCAGCTATGCCATGGCAGAGCAGGCTGATACCGATATCGGCTACAGCAAGCGTCAAAAAGAAGACGTGAAGCCACGCCAGGAAGCAATGGTCAAGAGCATCACTCCTGACACAGCGCCTATCGTCGAACGCAAGGAAGTACCGGTCCCTGTACCTGCCGCACCGGTCAGCGCACCAGCTACGCCTGGTTTCTTCAGCAAGCTGTTTGGCTTCTTCTTTGGCAAATCCGAAGCACCTGCCGCAGTAGAAGCGCCAGAACAGGCTGAAGACAAAACCAATGGCCGCGACCGCAATGCCCGCAACCCGCGCAATAACCAGCGCAACCGCAATAGCCGTCGCAACCGTGATCGTGAAGAACGCGAAGACCGTCCGGCACGCGCTGAAAAGCCTGAGCAAGAAGCAGCCAAACCGGCCGCAGTTGAAAATGCACGTCCACCTAAAGCCGCCAAGCCACCACGTGAAGAACGTGAACCGCAAGAAAGCCGCCGTGAACGTCAGCAACGTCAGCGCGACGAACGCAAGGAAAGCCAGCCACAGGAAGCCAAGGCCGAAGAAGCCATCCAGAAACATGCTGATCCGATTCCTGTCGACGTCATGCCTGCCAATGCGCAGCTGGAAGCTCTGGAATCAGGTGCTGAAAATGAAACCAGCGAGCAAGGCGAAGAACGCCGTCGCCGTCGTCGTCGTGGTGGCCGCAACCGCAATCGCCGCGACCGTGATGGCAATGAGCAAGTCAATGAACAAGGCGAATTGCTGATTGATGCAACAGGTGAAACAGCAGAAGCCAATATACAAGCAGCCAAAGCAATGGAAGCAGTGGAATCTACAGTGCCTGCCGAACCAGTGGCAGCACCCGTTGCGACTCCTGTACACGCTGCGGCCCAAGCCCCGGTAGTTGCAGACATTGCACCAGTTGTTGCGCCAGCAGTTGTTGCTGACGTTGCTGACATTGCCACAGTTACTACTATTGACACACCTGCACCAGCCCAAGCAGTCGCCGCCCCTGCCCAGGTAGCAGATAACGCTGTTCCAACAGCCACTATCAGCACGCCTGAACCTGTAGTCGCCGCCGATACAGTTACCTCTGGTGCAAGCGTAGTTAGCTCAGGCGTCAGCAATGACACTCTGGATGCAGCGCCAGTAGTGGTGGCCACAGCCGTTGTCGCTACAGAACCAGTACCGGCAGCACCTGTCGCCGCAGTGGAAGTTATCGAAGCAGCACCAGTTGCAGCTCCGGCACCGGTCGTCACAGTTGCACCGACTGCACCTGCCGCACCTGCTGCACCTACTACAACTGAGACACCTGCCACGCCTGCTATCGCTGTAGCAGCAACCGCGGTTGCACCAGTCGCTGCGACAGTAGTCGCCAGTGAAGCTCCAGTACCTGCCAGCTACGTCAGCAAGGCACCAGTTGCCGCAACCATGCCTTTGGAAAGCCTGCATTCCATGCTGAAAGAGGCTGGCCTGGAACTGGCAAGTACTGACCCGGTCAAACTGCAGGCAGCGCAGGAAAGTGCACAGAATTTTGTGCCACCTGCACGCGTTCCACGCGAACGCAAGCCCCTGCCAGTCAGCAATGATGAGCCATTGGTCATGGTGGAAACACGTCACTAGACTTGAGCAATAGCGCTGGAAATAAAAACCGGCAATGCCATGCATTGCCGGTTTTTTTATTAGCGCCCGGATCAAGACCCTACCCCAGCCATCCTCTCATCCATAGCAAAACGCAAGACTTAGCCAGTCGTGCTATTGTTAAGGGCTACGCTTGTTTATGTTAAGGCGTGTTGACTTGGCAATACTTCATACCAGATACCACCACCATGACGGAAAAATTCATTCCGCTGACAGATTTCAGGCAATTTGCATCCAGTCTGGCGATACCCGATCAATTGCAGGCACCAGATGGCCAGTTGCAGGATACGCTTGCCCGGCCCCTGCATGATTTACGTATTTCCGTAACAGACCGCTGCAATTTCCGTTGCGTGTATTGCATGCCCAAAGCGGTATTTGATAAAGATTACCAGTATCTGCCCCATCAGGATTTATTGAGCTTTGAAGAAATTCATCGCCTCGCCAGCATTTTTGTCGCTCATGGTGTCAACAAAATCCGCCTGACAGGTGGTGAGCCGTTATTACGCAAAAATATAGAAAAACTGATTGCGCTGCTGGCCGGTTTGCGCACACCCGATGGCAAGCAGCTTGACCTGACCCTGACTACCAATGGTTCTTTACTTGCGCGCAAGGCTCAGAGCCTGAAAGATGCCGGCCTGACCAGAGTCAGCGTGTCACTGGATGCGCTGAATGACAATGTTTTCAGGCATATGAATGACGTCGATTTTTCTGTATCCGAAGTGCTGGAAGGCATCGCCGTTGCAGAAAAAGTGGGATTGGGTCCGGTCAAAGTCAATATGGTGGTCAAAGCCGGTGTCAATGATCAGGAAATTGTACCCATGGCCCGCTATTTCCAGCGCAACGGGCAAATTTTACGCTTCATCGAATACATGGATGTGGGAGCATCGAATGGCTGGCAAATGGAGGAAGTCATTCCTTCCGCCGAAATCATCAGGCGCATCCAGGCTGCCGGCATGCCGCTCACGCCGATAGAGGCCAATTACAAAAGCGAAACCGCGAAGCGCTGGCGTCACACCGATGGCGGTGCTGAACTTGGCTTGATTTCCAGCGTTACCCAGGCATTTTGCAGCGATTGTACGCGCGCCCGGCTATCGACAGAGGGCAAGCTCTATACCTGCCTGTTTGCGACCCGGGGACATGATCTGCGGGCCTTGCTGCGCGCGTCTGATCAGCATTCCGACCTGGCAATTACGAATGTCATCGCCGGCATCTGGCGCAAGCGCGACGACCGTTACTCGGAACTACGCAGCCAGCAAACCGGCGCTGATAGCGGGACTGGCAAAGAAACTGGTAGCACCACTCGCAAGAAGATCGAGATGTCTTATATTGGTGGCTGAAATACTGCATCGCTGAAATCATCCCTAGTCTTCAAAAATCGCAAGCAATTGAAATAGCTGGCTAAAAGCACCGGTTGATAGTGGATAATATCGGCAAGAAGACTTTGCCATACTCGTTCTGCCATGCCCGAAATGACAACCATAGACAAAAACCTGATTACCGGACTGATACTTGCCGGTGGTCGTGGTACGCGTATGGGTACGGTGGACAAAGGCTTGCAGGATTTTCGCGGACAACCACTGATACGGCATGTATTAAGCGCACTGTCAGCACAGACCGGTACGGTCATCATCAACGCCAATCAGAATCTGGCTGTATATCAAAGCTTGGGCATGCCAGTGGTATCGGACTTGCTGGCAGGCTTTGCCGGGCCGCTGGCCGGTTTACAGGCAGGCTTGCTGGCATGTACCACCCCCTATCTCGTTTGCGCCCCCTGCGACTCTCCGTTATTGCCTGCTGACCTGGTCAAACGTCTTGCCAGGGCATTACATAATGATGGCAGTGACGTCGCGGTAGCGTTCACCATGGAGAACCTGGACGGCGGCTCTGTCAAGCAGGTCCACCCTGTATTTGCCCTGATGAAAACCGGCGTATCAGCGCAATTGACTGCTTATCTGCAAGATGGTGGTCGTCGCGTCAATGACTGGCATGCCAGCCTGCTTGCGAGTGAGGTCTTGTTTGAAGACAGTGCAGCCTTCCGCAATATCAATACGCGCAAAGAATTACAGGAATTGGAACACTGACATGTCTCCCGCCAACACCATACATTCCAGGCTGCAAGACATTTTTGCTGCCATGCCAGACTATGACCCGCATGCAGTCACCGTAGAACAGGCGCAAGAAATTATCGGCCAATTTATCCAGCCCCTGCATATCACCGAGCAACTGCCCCTGCGCCAGGCCCTGGGGCGTGTACTGGCAGAAGATATCGTCTCTGCCATGAACGTACCGGCCCACGACAATTCTGCCATGGATGGTTTTGCCTTTCGCGGCGACGATTTACCTGCCGGGCAAAACAAGCAGTTGCGTATCGTCGGTACCGCCCTGGCTGGCCGTGCCTATCCGGGTCAGACCGCCAGGGATGAATGCATACGCATCACCACGGGCGCCGTCATGCCTGCCGGTTGTGATACGGTCATTCCGCAGGAGTTGATTATTGCCGGTAGCGATACCCATATCACCATCCCGCATGGCAAACTGCGGGCCGGTGACAACCGTCGCCTGAAGGGAGAAGATCTGGCCATGGGCAAAACCGTGATCAGTAAAGGCCGGATACTGAAACCGGCTGATCTCGGTCTGCTGGCGTCACTGGCCATTGCCGAAGTAAGCGTTCAGAGACGCCTGCGGGTTGCATTTTTCTCCACTGGCGATGAATTACGTTCGCTGGGCGAACCGCTGGATGAAGGCTGCGTCTACGACAGCAATCGCTATACCCTGTTTGGCATGCTGACCAGCCTTGGGTGCGAAGTAATCGACATGGGTGTCGTCAAAGACCGTGCAGACGCACTAGAAACTGCCTTGTGCCAGGCTTGCGAAGTGGCAGATGCAATCATTACCTCTGGCGGTGTTTCGGTTGGTGCGGCTGACTACACCAGAGACATCATGGCCAAACTGGGCCAGATTGCCTTTTGGAGCGTCGCCATGCGACCTGGCCGCCCCCTGGCGTTCGGGCAAATAGCAGTCAATGGCAAAAGCGCCTACCTGTTTGGCCTACCGGGCAATCCAGTGGCTGTGATGGTGAGTTTTTATTTTTTTGCCCGCCAGGCCTTATATCGCCTGATGGGTGCAACAGCCCCCTCCCTGCCACTGATACCAGCCATTGCGACAGAAACAATACGCAAGCGCTCCGGTCGTACAGAATTTCAGCGCGGCATCCTGAGCAATTCAAAAAACGGCGACCTGCATGTCAGCGTGACTGGCTCGCAAGGTTCAGGTATATTGCGTTCGATGTCGGAAGCCAATTGCATAATTGTCTTGCAACACGACCAAGACACAGTTTTATCTGGTGAAAAAGTACATGTTCTATTGTTTGACGGATTACTTTAGCTAATTTGGGTTGTTTTAGTAGTTTGGCGTCCATAGCACCGCTTCAACACCGGAAGATGTAAATGGCAAGTATAAAAACGTAACAGACGCTTACATTCTGGCGACATTGCTCGCCAGCAAAGTACAATTATTGGTTTAAACATTACTGGAGAACAGTTTGAAAGCTTTATCATGGATCATGGGTGCATGCGCATCCCTCGCATTGCTTGCGGGCTGTGGCGGTGGTGGCTCTTCCAGCCCAACAACGACTACCCCTACTACACCAACGTCAACTGCCGTCAGTGTCAGTAAAGTCAGTACAGACCAGTTGGTGTATCGCAAAATTACCAATTTCACGATTACCGGACAAAATCTGGACAAGGGCATCAATGCAACCATCACTGGCTGCCTGAAGCCGACAGAACTGGCTGGCAGCAGCGCCACTCAAAAAGTCTTGTCATGCAAGATCATCGCGGCAGGTGCATTCAACATTACCATCACTGCAGCCGATGGTTCTTCCCTGTATACCGGCTCGGTCACAGTCCCACTGGCGTTGCAACCACAAGTCACCATGGTAACCAACCTGGGTACGATGGTCATTGAACTGAATCCGGCCAAAGCCCCGATTACCGTGGACAACTTCCTCCAGTATGTGGAAAACGGTTTTTACGTGAACAAAATTTTCCACCGCGTCATCAGCAATTTCGTGATCCAGGGTGGTGGTTTTACAACTGATCTGCAACAGCCAACAACCCTGGCTGCGATCAAGCTGGAAACACCAAATGGCCTCAGCAATCTGCGCGGCACCATCGCCATGGCACGCACCAATGTGGCTGATTCTGCAACCTCACAATTCTTTATCAACGTGGTGGACAACACCAGCCTTGACGGCCTGGTAGCTGGTAATGGATATGCCGTATTCGGCAAGGTTGTTACCGGTCTGGATGTCATGGACAAAATCAAGGCAGTGGCAACTACCACAGTATCAGGCATGTCTGATGTACCGGTCACACCAGTGCTGATTAATTCAATGGTACAAACACAATAACATGCTATGCTGCATAGAGCAGCTCTCATGAATGTTGTATAAAACAGGAGCCGTTTGTGCTCCTGTTTTACTTTTACAGACGGGGTAAAAATGAAAAAACAGTGGCAATCAATATTGCTGGCAACAGCACTGGTATTTTTGACACAGTCCGGGGCATATGCCAAGGACGATGCAAAAAAAGCATCCGCTTCTGCCTCATCCAGCGCTTCAGCTTCGGCACCTGCCTCAGCAAAAGTAGAATTGCTGGATCTGAACAGCGCCAGCAAGAAAGAGCTGTCCAGTCTGCCCAAGATTGGCGACGTGCGTTCTGACGCCATCATCAAGGGACGCCCCTACAAAGGCAAGGATGAACTGCTGTCGAAAAAAATCATTCCTGAAGACGTATATAACGGCATCAAGGATCTGGTCATCGCCAAACAAAAACCCGCGGCAAAGAAATAATCGCAATACCCACGCAATACCCGCCCGGCCCCGGTGGCCTACTGGTAAGCTTTTACCGATGCCGGGCAAATTAGTTTGGCTTGTTTTGATTGTGTAGTGCTTTGCAATGACAGTGAGGTTTTATGTCAAGCAGGTTTTCACGCATCAGTCTGCTCGCCTGTTTTCTGGCACATGTGGCATTGGCACATGCAGCAGAAGAGGAAAAATCCTATTCCATCAGTGGCTTTGGCACTCTCGGTGTTGCGCACAGCAATACCAGAGATGTTGATATCGTCCGCGACCTGACCCAACCATACGGCGTCGGTTATACACGTCAGACAGACTTCGGCCTTGATTCCAATCTCGGCCTGCAAATCAATTACCGCGCCAATGAAAATTTTGATACGGCCCTGCAATTTGTCAGCCACCGTTCTTCCGAAGGCTATCAGCCGCAATTGACCTGGGCATACGGACGTTACCTGCCCAATGACACGGTCCAGCTACGCGCAGGACGCCTGGGTTTTGATGTCTACATGCTGGCCGATTCACGCAATGTCGCGTATTCCTACCAATGGGTGCGCCCACCCATCGATTTCTTTGGCGGCCTGATCATTTCGTATTTCGACGGTGCCGACCTGGTCATCTCAAAACCTGTGGGTGCAGGTATCGTCCGTGCCAAGTTTTTTACCGGTCTGGCAAGAGAAAAAACATCTACCGGCAATATGGATGATTACCTTTCCCTGAATGGCTCACGCCTGGCCGGTGGCTACATAGAATACCAATCACAAAACTGGCTGTATCGCGCAGGTTATTCAGAATTAAAATTCAAAAATGAATTCCCGCCCTTGCAAGGCTTGCTGGACGGCTTTCGCTCACCGGCATTGAATGCCCTGTTTCCCTACGCTGCGGGCCTGGGCAATGCGCTGTCCATGGAAAATAAAAGATTCAAATACCTGTCAGCCGGCATTGCTTACGACGACGGCCCACTACAGGCACAATTGATGGTGAATCGGCTGAGTTCAGAATCCTTATTGTTTCCGGCCAACCGCGCTGCCTACCTGACACTGGGTTATCGCATCGACCACTGGACACCGTACATGACGGTGTCAGCTGCGAGGCCAGAAAATCGCAAAATACCAGCCAGCCTGCCGACCGGCGTCAGCCCCGGCATAGACATGCTGGTCGCGGGATTTAATCAGTCCATCAACAACCAGTTCAATCACCAGACGACCCTGTCCCTGGGTGTGCGGTATGACCTGACAGAAAAGTCCAACCTGAAACTGCAATTCGACCAGATACAGGCAGACGAGCTGTTTTTAGTGCGCAATAACCAGCCGGGATGGAATGGCAAAGCCAGACTGTTCAGCCTCGCCTTCAATTTTATTTTTTAGAGACGAGTGATGAAAATATTCCACTACCTGACTGTCTGCCTTGTGCTGGCGATCTGGCACGGGAATGCCATTGCCGATCTGGTCGTGATTGCCAATCCACAAAGCGGAATAGAAAAACTGAGCAAAGATGAAGTCATCAATCTGTACATGGGCAGAAACCGCAAACTGGCATCCGGCATCAATGCCTTGCCAGTGGATTTGGCAACATCGAATGTAGAAAAAGCCAGGTTTTACTCCATGCTGGTCAACAAGAATTTACCTGAAATTAATTCCTATTGGGCCAGACTGATGTTTTCCGGACAGGGTACACCGCCACATCAGGCCGATACGTCAGATGAAGTCATGGATATAGTCAGCAGCAACAAGGGAGCCATAGGCTATATAGAAAGAAAAAAACTCGATAAACGGGTGAAGCTGATTTATGACCCCAACATAAATAATTGACACAGGCATGTTCAGATTGCTACGCACCAGTATCGTCTACCGCAGCGCCTTCATTGTGCTGGGTATAGCACTGCTCGTGGGTAGTTTCTTTGCCCTGTTCAGCTATCAGTTTTCAGCACAATCCGAACAGGAACAAGCCAATCAGCGCATGAAAGGATCGCTGAGCACAGTTGAAAGCACTGCCAGTATCGCCTGCTTTTTGCTGGACCAGAATCTGGCTTCAGAACTGGCGCGAGGCTTGCTGAAGAATGGTGACATCAGTCGCGTACTGATTTTTTCTGACGACAAGATCCTGGCCGAGGCATCCAGGCAGCCGGCACAAAATCAGGCCAATGCCTCACTCACGATACTGCCCGACATCAAGACCCCCAATCAACTGGAGCAGGAAATATTCTCCCCCTTCAATGCCAAAGAAAAAGTCTGCAATATCAGGCTTGATCCAAATATGGATTTCATTCGCGAACAAAGTTCGTCGAAGGCTCGTTTCATTGTTTATTTATTGCTGGTGCAAGCCCTGGTCATGGCATCTGCAGTTGTGTATGTCGTACTGACCATGATCACCCGCCCCATCAAAAACATCTCTGACAGACTGCATACCCTGTCGCCTGAATCCGGTGACAAACTGAGCCTGCCAGACGGCAATGAAAAAGACGAAATCGGGCAACTGGTGCGTGATGTCAACATGCTCATCGCCAACCTGCTGAAAACACTGAATGAAGAGAGATCCCTGCGTATACGGCATTCCATAGGCGAAAAGAAATTCCAGACAATTTTTGAAAATGCAGAAACCGGCATTTTCCAACTGAATTTTTCTGCTGAATTATTATCTTACAACCCGGCCTTCCTGCGCATGTTCAACCTGACAGATGCACATCAGCGCGGCAATCTGTCCCATGTGCTAACCCTGATGCTGGAGGGCCAGGAACTACGCCTGCACCTGATGATAGATGCTGCCATCAATGAGAGCAAAGTCATGTCTGATGATTTTTATATACAACTTGGCAGCAGCTCACAAAAGAAATGGATCAACCTGGTCATCAGCCCTGCCGAGGATGGCATATTGCAGGGTCTGGCGAATGATATTACTGAACGCAAGCTGAAAGAAGAAAACGCCAATCAGCTTGCCGTCACCGACCACCTGACAGGGGTTAACAATCGACTAGGATTTGAAAAAGAAATCGCCCGCCTTTCCACGGAACATGCAAACGCTCATGCACAAGGTTTCTTCCTGCTCATGATCGATCTGGATAAATTCAAGCAGGTGAATGATACCCACGGGCACACCATCGGTGATCAGGTGTTATGCCATTTCGCCCATATCGTCACCAGTACGGTCAGAAAATCCGACTTTGTTGCCAGGCTGGGTGGCGACGAATTCATCATCCTGCTGCAAAACCTGACGCAACAGAGCAAGGCAGAAGAAATCGCGCAAAAAATCATTCACCAGACCAGTCAGGACATCGTGATTACTGATGGTGTCTCGGTACAGATAGGTGCCAGCATAGGCATCAGCTATACCGGCCCGCATGCATTTGACCCAAATGATTTATTGCGCCGTGCCGATACCGCCATGTATGACGTCAAACGCAGTGGCCGCAATGCCTATCGCGTAGTGAGCCTGGATGGAATTGATACCACCAGACATATTATTTAATGTCCAGCATGCGCATGGCCGCAGCCTGATACAAAGAATGAAAAGGGTGAGCATGCAAACCATATTCACGGGAACAGGTATAGGTAAATTTGATGGCATGATCATCATTGTTCAAAATCGCCTGATTGAACAAGTAGTCCCATGACTGCGCCCTGAAGTTGGCCTGTTTCAGATTATCCAGACATTCCTGTTCCGGGAGTAGTGCAGGTGCGCCGACTGAAGCATAAGCCACACACAGCGCCAGCCATGCATCGCTACATAAAGCCTGCCTGCGCAAAGGGTGCAGACAAGGAATCAACTGCCTGATCGCATGCACACCGGTCACCATATGCAAAATCGTAAAATCGCCGGTTTGCCAGTAGGCAGCGATTGCCCAGCGCGCCAGTTCATCCAGCAGTTGCGAAGTAACAGGCATGGCAGGCAACACCTGTATAAACCGGCGATCCCTAATGACGGCTGCCATCTTTTCGGTAATCATGCGTCCTTCAAATTTCTTGCCGCCCATGCCATCGGCAATCTGTCTGAAACCATCTGCAACGGAGCTTGCTGGCAAGCGATCAGATATTGCGGGCATTGCAGACGTTGCAAACATTGGTATGTCAATGGCGAAATTAGCGACCACCAATGCCGCCAACCCGGCAGCAATTTCAGCATCATGCCCGGACTGCAGACCATATGACAGACGTATCAGCGCATGAAATGCCGAAGTCGCCGGCGCTACCGGGATAGTCGCAAGCACCTCCCGCACGACCTCGCTACTGCCACGCTGTGCAATTCTGTGCTGAAAACAGTCTTGCAAAGCCGCAAACATGGGGCGTTTTCCCAGACAGGATGCGAAATCGGCATAGTCAACTTCATGCGGCGACACCTCCGCAGGCAGCGAATAATGCGTGTGCCAATGCTCAAAAAATTCCTCCAGCCGTTCCGCACTGGCACCCATGGCAGCCAATGCCGTCAGGGCCATAGGGCAATGATTGGTAGTTCCCCGCCCGCCCAGGGCAAATTGACGGTTTTCATCAAGAAGGTGGCGCAGTACAGGATAGGTCGCTAAAGTTTTCATACATAGTCACCATAAAATGATTGTGTGAAAACAGTATGCAAGTTAAAGTAAACTTTAAGTCAAGGAATTTCTTCTAGAGAAAAATGACTACCAAGGCAAATAACAATCTGATCAGCATAGGTGAGTTGGCGATACGCTCCGGCATGGCTGCCAGCGCCTTGCGCTTTTACGAATCGCGCGGCCTGATCAACAGCGTGCGCAGCGGCAGTCAGCGCCGTCACTTCGCCCGGGAAGTACTGCGTCGTGTCGCCTTTATCAAGGCAGCGCAAACAGCCGGTCTGACACTGGAGGAAATAGAAAGCACCCTCGCCAGCCTGCCGGATCAAAGAACACCGACCAAACAGGATTGGGAAAAGCTCTCACGTTCATGGCAGGGCTTGATACAGAAGCGCATAGATGACCTGACCGCCTTGCGCGATCAGTTGACATCCTGCATAGGCTGCGGCTGCCTGTCACTGAAATCCTGCGCGCTGTACAATCCTGAAGACATCGCAAAAACCAGAGGTAATGGCGCCCGGTATCTGCTGGGAGACAAACCGGGCAAGCAGCAAAATTCGAAATAAATTCCGGCTTTTACTCCGTATCAGCGTCCGCCATATCCGTACTGGTACCCAGCAGGCTTTGCGCAGTATCGGACGGCAAGGCTTCCACACTTTTCAATTTACGTGTCATCTGGCGGGTTCTGACTTCTGCCTGATCGATGTTCCTGGCAGCTTTTTCCAATGCCATCTTGGTCGCGGTCAATACATCTGCAAATTTGCCGAATTCTGTTTTGACTGCCCCCAGCACTTGCCAGACTTCAGATGAGCGTTGTTCCAGCACCAGACTGCGGAAGCCCATTTGCAGGCTGTTCAACAGGGCCGACAAGGTTGACGGTCCGGAAATCGATACGCGACAGGTACGCTGCAAATCATCTGCCAGCCCTGGCCGACGCATGACTTCGGCGTACAGGCCTTCGGTAGGCAAGAACAGGATGGCAAAATCTGTCGTCAACGGTGGTGACAGATATTTTTCAGCAATCGTTTTGGCTTCGCTGCGTATGGCACGTTCCAGTTCTTTGCCAAACTGGGCTACCCCTTCTGCATCTGCCCGTTCAGCAGCATCCAGCAGACGCTCATACTGTTCTTTGGGGAACTTGGCATCAATCGGTAACCATACCGGTGCCTTGTTATCTTCTTTGCCGGGCAGCTTGATGGCGAACTCCACCCTCTCCCCTGTGCCAGGCACGGTTTCCACATTTTTTGCATACTGGTCTGGCGTCAGCATCTGTTCCAGCACCATTTCAAGTTGCACTTCACCCCAGGTGCCGCGGGTTTTGACATTCGTCAGTACCCGCTTGAGGTCACCGACACCGATAGCCAGTTGCTGCATCTCACCTAGGCCCTGATGTACCTTGTCCAGGCGATCAGATACCAGTTTGAATGATTCGCCCAGACGTTGCTCCAGTGTTGCGTGCAATTTTTCATCCACAGTCTTGCGCATCTCTTCGAGCTTGCCTGCATTGTCTGCCTGCAGTTGCTGTATCTTTTGTTCCAGCGTGGTACGGATTTCGTTCAGGCGTTGCGCATTGGATTCCGTCAGGCTTAACAAAGCCTGATTCAGACTATCACCAAAGCGTTTCAGGCTTTGCGCCTGCTCTTCCCGTCCAGCCTGTCCCTGCAAGGTGAAAGCCTGACGTATCTGTTCCAACTGTAGTGCATTGGTCTCGTTAAGCTTTACCAATTGCTGAGAAAATGCATCGACCTGCGTCTGTAAAGTCGCCCGCACTTCATTCATGCGATTGGCGTTAGATTCTGTCAGACTAAGTAGAGACTGATTCAGGACGTCACCAAAATGCTTCAGCCCTTTTGCCTGTTCTTCACGCGCCACCTGCCCCTGCAGGGTGAAGGTCTGGCGTATCTGTTCCAGTTGCTGGGCATTGGTGTCGTTAAGCTTGACCAGTTGCTGAGAAAACGCATCAATCTGGGCATTCTGAAAAGTCGCCACACTGGTCAACTGTGCAGCCAAAGCCTGCTGCAACTGAGTGAAGTTGCTACCCAGTTCCTGACGGCTGGTCTGTGCAGTCAGTTGCATCTGCTCACGCAGGGAACGCTCACTGCGCTCTTGCGTCAACTGTGCCTGCTGCTGCGTTTGCAGCAACTGGTCAAGGATGGTTTTCAGGTCAGCGGCATCACTGCCAGCTTTGCTGCGCATCAACACCAGGATAACCAGTACCATCAACACCAGCAGTGCGAGGAGAATAACGGTTTCAAACATGCTCATAAAGATTTTCGCGCCAGGGAAAAGATAGTAAAGATGAAATGGCTAGCCTGGATGATTTCGCATCCAGTCTGCGGTCTGGTAAAACGACTGCATCAAATGCAGTTTCAAGTCTTCGGCCACACCCTGATCTTCCATGGCCCAGGCCATGCAACGCAACCACTGATCGCGTTCACTGCTGGCAATCGCATACGGTAAATGACGGGCACGCAGACGCGGATGACCAAACTGTTCAATATACAGATTGGGGCCACCCATCCATCCCGACAAAAACCAATACAGCTTATCGCGTGAACCATTCATCGGTGAAGGATGCAGAGCCCGTATGCCAGCAAATTCTGGCTCCAGTTCCATCAAGTCATAAAAACGGTCAACCAGTGCCCGCAGCTTATCGGCCCCGCCGATCAATTCATATAAATTGACCTGTGCTTCTTCATTATTTTCAGTATAAGTACTCATTAACACTTCCTGCCATTCCTGCGATTCCTGCCAATCATGCCTGCAAGGCGGGTCTTTGCTGCTGCATCCACAATTGTACGGTTGGCCTTTGCCATTGCTTATGCGCAAAATTGGCCAGCTTTTCTGGTACATCGTCACCATGCATGACCAGTCTGTTGATCATCAATGCCAGGTCAAGATCGGCAATACACCATGTGCCGAACAGATTATCTGCTCCCTCTTTCAACAGCGATTCGCCAACCAAAAATAATTGTTGTGCCGCCTCTTTGGCAGCATCTGACAAGGGAGCCAGACGACTGCCATAAAAAATGACCTGGGTATTGCGTTCAACCCGTATCGGCATCAGGGCGCTGCGTAACCAGGCCTGTATTTGTCTCGCTCTTGCCCTGTCCCTGACATCCTTGGGGTACACCGTAATACCGGGAAAAACATCATCCAGATATTCGGTGATGGCGGATGACTCGGACAAGGCAAAGCCATTGTGCACCAGGGTGGGTACACGCTGCGTCAGGGATTTCGCGGCATACTCACCGGTATGCTGTGCGTTGGCATCCAGGTCTACGGTATGCACATCAAATTCGAGTCCTTTTTCATGCAGAGTCACAAAAACCGACATGGCATAAGGACTGGTAAATTGTGCATCCACGTACAGCTGCAAAGCTTGTTTTTCCATTGCAAATCCTAAAATTTTATTTTAATTGCACCATTCAGTACCATCCAGCACCTTCCAACACCAATCAGCTCTCACGCAAGCTAAGCAATGGTGGTTGATTCAGTACATTGCGCAAGCCCAGCCATCCGCCTATCGCTGCACAGGCTGCACCTATCAGCAGACCGGCCAGCCAGACGACGGGCGAGAAAGTCCATTCAAAATTGAAGCTGAAACGTGCCAGCGCCCACCCGATGGCAGAAGCGCCAGAAGCCGCCAGCGCACCGGACAAGCCACCTATCAGCAAGAATTCTATCCACTGCGCCTGTGACAATTGCTTGCGCGTTGCCCCCAGCGCACGCAGCAAAGCTGCCTCACGCATACGTACATCCTGCGAGCCGGCCAGGGCTGCGTACAAGACCAGCACGCCCGATGCCAGCGTGAACAGGAACAAAAATTCAACCGCTGTAATCACCTGATCCAGTACATCCTGCAATTGCTTGATCATGCTCCCGACATCCACCACAGTCAGGTTGGGAAAATCCAGCATGAGGCGATTGACAAAAGTCTTGTCGGATTCTGGCAGGCGGAAAGCCGTGATCCAGGTCTGCGGCGTATCCGCCATCGCCCTGGGGTTGATGATGACGAAGAAATTCACCCGCATGGAACCCCAGTCCAGCTTGCGCAAACTGGTAACGGCGGCGCTTACTTTTTGTCCGGCAACGTCAAATACCAGCTTGTCACCCAATTTCAACTTCAGGGTTTTGGCTATGCCCTCCTCAACCGAGGCTTCGGCCTGGACGGCATTTGCATCCCCCTTGCCATCATTCTTGTTCTCATCAAACCAGGCACCGGCCGTGATCTTGTTCAGGGCCGGCAATTCATTCATGGTAGACAGATTGAATTCACGTTCCACCATGCGTTTGGCCTGATCTTCGGCGTAGCTGTTACCGCCGATGGCGCGGTCGTTCACCTGTATCAGGCGACCACGTATCATAGGGTACATGAGTGGCTTGCCAAAGTTTTGCAGTCTCGCGTTGATCTCGTTTTTCTGATCAGGCTGGATATTGATGACGAACTGGTTGGGTGCATCCGCCGGTGTGGCTTTTTTCCATGCAGTGATCAGATCAGCCCGCACCACTGTGAGTAATAACAGGGCCATCAGGCCCAGTGCCAGCGACACTACCTGTATGATGCTGGCGCCTGGCCGTCTTTGCAGGGCCGTAATGGCAAAACGCCAGGCAGAATGGTTGAACACGGGGCGCAGGCGCTTCAGCGAAGACATGCCCAGCCAGGCAACCAGGGCAAATACCAGCAGGCCTGTCAAGAACCCGGCGGCTGTCATCAAGCCCAGTTTGACATCTGCAGTCTGCCACAGCAGCAAACCAATGAACATGCTTAAACCCAGCACGTAGCTGACCAGGGTCATGGCCTTGGGCGCGTCCTGCTCGCGCCGTATGACGCGGTTATGCGGCACATTGCGCAATTGCAGTATAGGGGGCAAGGCAAAACCTACCAATAGCAGCAAGCCGGTGGCAATGCCCTGGAAAGCTGGCAAAAAGTTAGCCGGTGGCAAATCCTTGGTCACCAGTTTGCCCAGCCATTCAAGCAATACATAATGTCCGGCAAAGCCCAGCGCTACACCGGCGGCACTACCCAGCAGACCCAGCATGAAAAACTCTATCAGATACATGCTGGTGACCTGATTTTGCGTAAGCCCCAGGCAACGCAGCATGGCACAGGCATCCAGGTGCCGCAGCATGAAACGCCTTGCCGCCATGGCAATGGCAACCGCCGCCAGCATGGCTGACAACAGGCTCACCAACGACAGGAACTGATCTGCCCTGTCCAGGGTGGCACGCATTTCCGGCCGCCCTGATTCCAGCGACTCCAGGCGCACGCCTTTCAGTTTTTCGGTTTCTATGCGGCCTTGCAATTCTTTCTGGTAGCTGGCGATAGCTTTGGATTCACCCGCGATCAACAGGCGGTAAGTAACGCGCGAGCCATTCTGTATCAGGTTGCTGGCAGGGATATCTTTCAGCGATATCATGGCACGTGGTGCAAAATTCATGAAGCCGGCACCGCGATCGGGTTCCGACGCTATCGTCTGGGTAACCGTCAATTGCAACTCACCCAGCTTGATTTTGTCACCCAGCTTGAGATTCAATGCCGACATCAAGGCGGGATCCACCCATGCCGTGCCGGATTGCGGCACCTCGCTGGTGGCAACTTCTGCCTCGCCCTTATTCAGTTTCAAATTGCCGCGCAAGGGGTAATCATTGCTGACCGCTTTCAGGGACACCAGCTTGGATATGGCATCGTCGCCTTTGCCTGCCAGCGCCATGCTGGGGAAAACCAGGGTTTCAGCAATCTTGAAACCGCGCTTTTCTGCCTCGACGCGCCATTCGGGATTGATGGGCTGATCTGCCCCCACCAGCAAATCCGCCCCCAGCAACTGATGCGCATCACGGTTCAGTCCGCTGCGCATGCGATCGGTAAAAAACCCGACCGAAGCCAGAGAACCAACGGCAACCATCAGCGCTATCAGCAAAAAGCGCAATTCACCGGCACGCCAGTCGCGCATCGTCATACTGAAAGAAAGTCGGAACATATTTACCTTGTAGTATTACCCTGCATCACAACCAGAACCCAGGCCACCAAGACAACAGGGCGAGTTCCGACCATCCTTTTACACTGTTAGTTCACTGTCTTTTGTACAAGACGCAGACTGTCCAGATTGCCTGATCAGCAGGCTGCGAACAGCGCTGTAAGTTCAGAAGTGGTGATCCGGATAGAAAAACTAAAGCCTTTGCTGCCAACTCTGTCGATGACATTGACAGTCATGCAGTCAGCGCCTGTGCAAAATCAGTCAGCAAGTCCTGGGTATCTTCGATACCAACAGAAACCCGGATCAGCGAATCAGCGATACCCATGCCGGCACGACGTTCCGCACCCATTTCAAAGAAAATGGTATGCGCAACCGGAATCACCAAAGTACGTGTATCACCCAGGTGCGTGGCATTGATGGCCAGCTTCAGGCGATTCAGGTAATCGAAACAGTCAATCTCGGGCTTCAGTTCAAAACTGAACAAGGCACCATAGGCACGAAACAAATCCGTCGCCAATTGATGCTGGGGATGAGAAGGCAAGCCAGGGTAATGTACCGCAGCCACCCGGGGATCCGCTTCCAACATGCTGGCCAGCGCCATGGCATTCGCGCATTCTCTGTCCATGCGCAAAGCAATCGTTTCTGCGCCCACGGCAATCTGATGTGCCGCATCTGGTGACAGTGAAGCACCAAAATCACGCAAAGCCTTGGCCCTGACCTGTGACATGCCCTGCATCTGAGCAGGCTGCTTGCGGAAATTAAGCGCAATATTCGGATAAGCAGCCCAGTCAAACAGACCTGTATCCGTCAGAGCGCCCCCTAGTACATTCCCATGGCCAGCAATGGATTTTGTCAGGGAATTGATGACCAGGCCAGCACCGACAGTTTTAGGCTGGAACAGGTAAGGCGACGTCATGGTGTTATCGACCACAAACAAAATACCCTTTTCACGACACAGATCACCGATACGCTTCAGATCGGCAATCTGGGTACGCGGATTGGCAATGGTTTCAACAAACACCATGCGGGTTGCCGGCGTCAGTGCGGCTGCGATATGTTCAACACTGGTAGCATCCACCATGGCGACGTCAACGCCTTGAGCATCAATGGTTTGCCACAGGCTATTGGTATTGCCAAATAAAAAAGAAGAAGAAACCAGGTGATCGCCCTGGCGCAACAATGCCTGAAACACTGCGCCAATAGCCGCCATGCCGGTGGCAAATGCGATACTGGCGTAACCGCCTTCCATGCCCGTGATTTTTTCTTCCAGTGCAGACACCGTAGGGTTGCCCTGGCGGCCATAACGATAGCCGGATTGCTTGTTCTGGAATACGGCTGCAAGATCACGCGCATCCTTGTAACCGTACATGACGGAACTATGGATGGGCTTATGGACAGAGCCATGCTCTATTTCTTTTTGACGATCACTGTGCAGGATGGTGGTGGTAAAGCCGTAGGTCGGTAATTCGCTCATGATGCTGGACTGAAAGTAGGAAAGTAAATCGGGTTCCCAGAGTGTAACCCATAAGCCCGCTTTTCACTCTCCAGCCCTGCAATCCGTCAAAAAATGGTGGCTATCCGGCCAAAAATGTCTCTATCAGTTCTGCCAGTTTTTCCGGCTGATCATGATGCAACATATGTCCTGCATCGAAGATCATTTCTTTTTGTAAATGTGGAATGTGTGCGAGGCGACGGTCGATTTCTATGCGCGCCTCTTCTTTCGGCCCCATCCAATGCCAGACATTGGTGTCATCCGCCTCCATCCACAATACCGGCGCAGTTATCTTTTGCCAGCATGCCATCACTTCCTCTACCCGATACAACAGCGGGCTGGTTTGTTTATGCGCCGGGTCACCCAGTATTTCCCAGCAACCGGCACTGGTTTCCTTTGCCCAGTGACCGGACAGGAAGGCGGCCCGCTCATCCGACAACCGGGGGTTGGTTTTCTGCAAGCGGGCAGCCACCTCCGCCGGGGATGCATAGGTGCGTAATTGTGGTTGATCCTGCAACTCATCCAGCCATTTCCTGTAACGGCCAGGCGCCTGTTTGGGGTGCGTGACCGGCATGCCAAAGCCTTCCAGGTTAATCAGCTTGCTGACTCTTTCCGGTCTGACGCCTGCGTACAGGCCCGCTACATTGCCCCCCATGCTATGCCCCAGCAAATTGACAGGTTCATCCTGTGAAAAATGCCGCAACAAGGCATCCAGATCACCCATGTAGTCAGGAAACCAGTAAGTATCGGCCTTCGGCGATTCGGTCAGACCAAAACCACGCCAGTCAGGGGCAATCACATGCCACTCCTGCTTCAGACACTCGACCACAAACTGGAAGGATGCCGATACATCCATCCAGCCATGCAGCATCACGATTTTGGGTGCGGCTTCCGGCCCCCAATGGCGCACATGGTATTGCAAACCACGGATATCGAGATAGGAAGAGCGTGATGGAGGAATGGAAGTGGAAGGCTTCATGGCAATTTAAATTTTTTCATCAAGAAAGACAGACAAAGGACCGCCGGGCTGTCGCAATATCAAGTAGCATGGCATGCATGTCATACAGGTATGATGCAGGATGCTACGAAGACAGCAACAATAGAACGACCGTTCGATTATTATAACGGAGACAGGATGAAGCAGTTGGACAAACGTAAAAATAGCAATGAAATTGATCACTATGCAAAGCTGTACCATGATTTCAGGTGGCAAGTTCCAGACCATTTCAATATCGCCGAAGCCTGCTGCCATCGCTGGGCCGGGCAGCAAGGGCTGATCGCCATCCTGTCAGAAGACAGCGAAGGAAATCAGCGCAGCCTCAGCTATACAGAACTGTATCAACAGGCTAGCCAGCTTTCCAATCTGCTACGTCAGGAAGGTGTACAGCGTGGCGATGTCGTCGCCTGCATCTTGCCGCAAAGACCAGAAACCGCGATCACCATCATGGCCTGTCTGCAGATTGGGGCCATCGTCATGCCGTTGTCCTTCCTGTTTGGCCCTGATGCGCTGGAATTTCGCCTTAAGCACAGCCAGGCCATAGGCATAGTCCTGGATAGCAGCGGCATCAAGGCTTTTGAAGAAATTCGCATGCAGTGCCCAGACCTGAAAACTGTCATCAGCATCGATTGCCCCGGCAACCAGGATTTACCTCCCAATATAGACTGGCACACTCACTTGCCAGCCATGCCTAAACGATGCGACATCGTGCGCACCCGCGCCAGTGATCCCGCCATTCTGATCTACACCAGTGGCACGACTGGTGCGCCCAAAGGTGCACTGATTCCTCATTCCGCCATCATCGGCAACCTGACCGGCTTTGTCGCTTCGCAAAACTGGTTTCCGCAAGAAAATGATGTGTTCTGGTCGCCAGCAGACTGGGCCTGGACAGGCGGGCTGATGGATGCCCTGCTGCCCACCCTGTACTTCGGCAAACCCATCGTTGGTTATCAGGGGCGTTTTTCTGCCGACACCGCCTACTATTTGCTGGAAAAATACCAGGTCACGAATACCTTCCTGTTTCCCACTGCCCTGAAAATGATGATGAAGGCAGATGCTGCACCAAGGGAGAAATACAAGCTGGCACTGCGCGCCATCATGAGCGCCGGTGAGGCCGTCGGCGATGCCGTATTCAACTGGTGTGAGCAGGCACTGGAAGTGACGCCTAACGAAATGTTTGGCCAGACCGAGATGAATTACATCGTCGGCAATAGCCATCAATTATGGCCGGCACGCCCCGGCAGCATGGGACGTCCCTACCCCGGCCACCGGGTCGCGGTGATTGACGATGAAGGCAAGGAAACCGCTACCGGCGTAACAGGTGAAGTAGCCATGCATCGCTACGACTTGTACGGCCATCCTGATCCGGTATTCTTTCTGGGTTACTGGAAAAATGATGAGGCCACGCGGAATAAATTTACTGGCGACTGGTGTCGCACCGGTGATCTTGCCCTGCGTGATGCCGATGGTTACCTGTGGTATCAGGGGCGAGCCGATGACATGTTCAAGGCTGCCGGTTACCGTATAGGCCCGTCCGAAATAGAAAACTGCCTGGTCAAACATGCTGCCGTTGCCAATGTTGCAGTCGTCCCCAAACCGGACAAGGAAAGAGGCAATATCGTCAAGGCATACGTAGTCTTAAGTAAGGGCTACGATGCTAGCGACGCATTGATTTCAGAATTGCAAAACCACGTGCGTGGCAAACTGGCACCGTATGAATATCCGAAAGAAATCGAATTCATTGATGCCCTGCCCATGACCACTACAGGTAAAATCCAGCGCCGCATACTGCGCTTGCGTGAAGAAGAAAGAGCCAGGCAAACAAATTAAACGCCAAATCGAAACGGGTCAGTGCTGCGCTGCAATCGTGGTACTGACCAGGCTGGCGACCTGATCTGCCACTTCGCCTATCAGTTTGCCGTACTGCGTTGAATTAAACGCAGCTCCGCCAAACACATGCTCGCGACCTATCGCCACATCACCGGCTACAGTCCTGGAAAAATCCTGCCGCGCCAGCAATATGCCCGACTGCGTATCATAAATACGGAGTTCAATTTCAATCGCCCGCGTCTTTTTTTGCGTCAATCCAAACAGATTGGTATCGATCTTTGTACCCGCATTGCGGATTTCACCCGCCACCACATACCGGCTGGCATAGGTAGCGCCCATTTGATTCAGCAGCTTGTTAGCCGGTACATCCTGTTGCCAGTCAAAAGATAAAAGATGCGGAGCTGTACGTATTTGCCATGATGTATTCTGCGCCAGCCGACGCGCCACCTCTCTGGGGAAGCCCTGCGCAATATCATCCACGTCCTGTAACTGTATCGGTTTGTTGACAGCAAAACCTGTCAGCACCACAGCGGTAGAGGGTGGCAAACCGGGACCGGCCATTTGTGCATGGGAGTGCGCAGTAAAGAATACGCCGCTTAAAGCAAGCACGATACGGTTTGCCATTGAGAGTGAGAGTGCCATTTTTTTCCCGGTCTGGAGTATTGCTACTGATTACGACAGTATTAGCAACAACTTTAAGCATCCATTACAATCAGCATTTATCAACCACGAATGACAAATGACGTCTATGAGTTCAGCCTTGAGAATCAGTTTGGTCAAATCCGGTGATGCTGAAGCGGTATTGGCCTTTGAACAGGAAAATCGCGCGCATTTTGAACAATGGATAGCCAGTCGTGGCGACGCCTTCTATCATCTGGATGAAGTACGCTCCAGCCTGCAACAGGCTCTGTACGCAGCCAGTATCAAACGGGAATTTCATTTCCTGGCCTGGCTGGATAATGAAATCGTGGGCCGCATCACCTTGCGCGGCATAGAAACCGAGCACTATCACAAAGCCATACTGGGCTATCGCTTCAGCCAGCGCCATGGCGGTAAAGGTTTTGCCACCGAAGCCGTAGTGGCCGTCGTCAGCACGGCCTTCAGCGATTTAAAGCTCAAGCGTATCGAAGCGGTCGTCATAGAAGACAATCTGCCGTCACAGGCCATCATGCGCAAATCCGGCTTTCGGGAATATGGTCATTCACATTCATCGGTGTTCCGCAATGGCGTATGGATGGATATGCTGCACTATGAATGCCTGAATCCTGCATAAGCGCTATTTTTGCGGCTCAGGACCCTGTTTTTGCAATTCATCGCAAAACGGCTGCCAGCCAGGATGAATCGGGTAATACTTCATCATCAACTGCTGCAACACATCATGTTGACGGCAACCATTTACCCGATTACCCCTGTTCTGGAGAGCAACCATGCGCCGCATTTTCCTGCAATCACTGTTACTGCCCGTCTTCTTATTCAGTGTGTCCGCTTTTGCGGATGAACAAAACCGCACGCTTCCTGCCTTTAAATCCATCAAGAGCCGCAGTGCTTTCAACCTGCAGGTAGAAGTCGGCAAGACACAATCCATACAGATCAGGGGCAATGAGAAATTTCTTGCCAGCGTGGTCACCGAAGTCTATGGCGATGAACTGGTGATTTCGTACAAGGAAAAAAATTCCATCAAGGTGTCAGACAATGCTCAGGTCATCATTACCGTACCCGAGCTGGTCCGCTTCAAAATGGAAGGTGCGGGTAAAACCACACTGAACAATATTTCCGGCTCCCACTTCACTCTGCTGTATGAAGGCGCCGGCATGCTGACCGCCAGTGGCAAAGTAAAATCTTTTACCCTGAAAGCCCAGGGTGTGGGTCTGGTAGAAGCCAAAGACCTGATCGCCGAGCAGGTTGATGCCAGCGTGGAAGGTGTGGGCGCCGTATCCGTCAACGCACGTGACAACCTGAACGCATCGGTACAGGGCATAGGCACGCTGACTTATTATGGCCGTCCGCGCAATGTCAGCAAATCGGTCGAAGGCATAGGCAGCGTGCGCGCTGCAGACTGAAGCCAAAATTATCGCGACGCCATATCCTTCAGGGCCTGCAATTCGTCATCATCAAAACCAGCCGCTTTTCTGGCTTTCAGGTTGAACGGGCCGCGCAGGGTTGGTGCCTTGTAGCGCAATGCCATTTCGGCATAGGTGTTGATGGTATCCAGCCCCTGCTGTCTGCACAGCGTCTTGTACCAGTAATTGCCTATGGCGACATGGCCGATTTCATCATGCAGGATAATGGCCAGAATATCTGCCGCTGCCTGATCACCCGCCTGAGCCAGCTTAGCCATGACGGCGGGGGTCGCATCAAGGCCACGCGCTTCCAGCGTACGTGGCACCAGTGCCAGACGCGCCAGTAAATCAGCGCTGGTTTTCTTCGCCATTTCCCACATGCTGTTATGTGCAGGAAAATCGCCATAGCAAAAACCCTGTACGCGCAAATGCGCTTCCAGCAACTGGAAATGATAAGCTTCTTCTTTGGCGACTTTCAGCCAGTCGAGATAGAACTGCCTTGGCATGGATGGAAAACGCCAGATAATATCGGCCGCCAGATTGACCGCATTCAATTCTATATGCGCCAAGGCATGAATCAGAACCGCCCGCCCCTCTACCGTAGTCATTGCCCTGCGCCCTACTTTACCGGGCGGCACCAGTTCCGGCCTGTCCATGCGGCCAGGTATACCCATTGGTTCTGCCAGCACGGCATCAAAAGCAATCACAGGTTCGGCCGGTATGGCATGAATGGCGTCACATTTACGCATGGGGTGCGGTTCAAGCAATGCGGCAAGCGCAGCCGCTCTCAATTCAGAACTCGACTCCATGCCCAGGGCGTTCAAGTCACTACTTATTTCATTGGCAAGTTTATAGGTCATATATAGCTGAAGTCAGGCAGGCGGGTGCCGGGCAGTTTACAATACGGGATTCATCAATGCGCTATTTTACGGAATAACCATGCCCATTTACCAACTTGGCGAAATTGCGCCTGATATCGATGCCTCTGCCTATATTGCCGACAGCGCCAATATCATAGGCAAAGTAAAGATCGAAACCAATGCCAGTGTCTGGTTTGATGTCACCATACGCGGCGATAATGAATTGATTACCGTGGGTGAAAACAGCAACATACAGGAAGGCTGCATTTTGCATACCGACCCTGGTTATCCTATGACCATAGGCAATTACGTCACCGTCGGCCACCAGGCCATGTTGCATGGCTGCACCATCGGTGAGGGTTCACTGGTAGGCATACAGGCCGTTATCCTGAATGGTGCAAAAATCGGCAAAAACAGCCTGGTGGGTGCAGGCGCACTCGTCACTGAAGGCAAGGAATTCCCGGACAATTCACTGATCATAGGATCACCCGCCAAAGCCGTCAGAACCCTGACGGAAGCAGATATTGCCGGTCTGCGCCGCAATGCAGACACTTATGTCCAGCGTGGACAAGCATTTAAAACACAACTGAAACGCATCGCCTGACCCGGCCACAACCATAAAGCAATGAAGCAATGACTGATACCTTACAAAAATTCATGTTCGAACACGCCGGCGTACGTGGCGAAATGGTAGAACTGAACGACACCTGGCAACAAACACTGGCACGCCACACCTACCCGCGCGCGGTACAAACCATACTGGGTGAGTTGATGGCAGCATCGGCGCTGCTGACAGCCAATCTGAAATTCAACGGCACCATGATCATGCAGATTCATGGTGATGGTCCGGTCAAATTGCTGGTGGTTGAGTGTGATGCAGAGTTGAAGATGCGCGCCACTGCCAAGCTCAGCGAGCATGCCGACATCGCCGAAGATGCCACACTGAGTGACCTGATCCATGCACATGGCCAGGGCCGCTTTGTCATCACCCTGGATCCAAATGACAAAATGCCTGGTCAACAGGCATACCAGGGCATCGTACCGCTGGATGGCGACAGCATTGCCACCGTTATCGAAAACTATATGCAGCGTTCAGAGCAACTTGACACCAAATTGTGGCTGGCAGCCGATGCGCAGGTATCGCGTGGCATGTTGTTGCAAAAGCTCCCCAAAACGGGCGGTGCCGAAGCGCAGGTTGAAGATGAAACCGAAGCATGGAACCATGCCGTCATGCTGGGCGACACCCTGAAACAGGAAGAATTGCTGAGCACCGATATCGCGACGCTCATGCACCGCCTGTTCTGGGAAGAAACCCTGCGTGTTTTCGACCCACTGCACCCACAATTTCAGTGCAACTGCACCCGCGAAAAAGTCGGCAATATGCTGAAAATGCTGGGCGAAGAAGAAGTGCGCACCGCCATCACGGAACTGGGCAAACTGGACATCAATTGTGATTTCTGCGGCAAACACTATGGCTTTGACCCCGTCGATTGCGCCCAGCTGTTTGTCGCCCCCACGGTCGCCGAAGGTACGCAAGCACCTGCCGAAATCAAACACTGATAGCACTGAAGGGCTGAAATCCAGCGCCTGATATAGACTCACATTAGCTTCACACTAGCCTGACGCCAGCCTTTGTCGTCAGGCTTTTTTGTCCGTTTTTTTGTTCGTTTTTTGTCCGTTTTTTTGTCACCAAGCAGCCTTTCTACCTGGCAAAAATCTCATCAACATCAACTATTAAACAAGTACATAAAAATAAATCTTGACCCTGACGTTATGTAAGGCTTTATAGTTTTCATCAGAAAGGAGATCAAGCATGTTACTGAAAATTGGCGAACTGGCCAGCCGCACTGGTCTGACCATACGCACACTGCATCATTACGACAAGATAGGCTTGCTGACGCCTTCGGCACGGTCCGAAGCTGGATATCGTCTATATGACCGTGCCGACATCAAAAGACTGCACCGTATTCAAGCCCTGCGTCGCCTGGACTTGTCGCTGGCGGAAGTTGCTGACGTCATCAACGGAGAAAATGCTGACCTGCAAAGTGTGATTGAACAGCAGATCACCAGCCTGCAGCAGCAAATCGCCCAAAGCATGGGATTGCACGACCGCCTGCAAGAACTGTCCACACTGTTGAAAGCCAATCAGGAACCCAATCTCGAGTACTGGCTGTCCACGCTGGAAATGATGAGCGTGATAGGCAAATATTTCAGCCGTGACGAAATCACCCACATGCGTGCGCAGGAGCAAGATCATCAGGGCATACTGGATGGTGCCATGCGCCCCCTGATTGAAACCGCCCGCGCCTTAATCGATCAACAAGTTCCACCATCCGATGCACGGGCCATGGCCATGTCCAGGGAATGGATAGCGACCATGGGCAGACTCATGCCGGATGCACATCTGCTCAACAAATTTTCCCAGATGCACAGGAATGAACCTTCGCTGCAATCATTAAGTGGCGTGGATGACGAGATGTTGGACTACATCACTTTATCGTCAATCGAAGTCCGGTATGCCATTTATCGCAAACACCTGAGTGAAGAAGAGTTGCAATATTTCCGTGCATCCTTCTTCAGGAATGCCAATGCCTGGACTCAGGTGTTTTCCGACTTGCGGCAAAAAATGGCGCAGGGGCTACCGCCAGAACATCCGGACAGCCAGGCCATCCTGGTCCGATGGCGCGTGCTGTTCATGGAAGCCTGGGGTCAGCATTTGCCGACCGTCATCAAAGTCAGGGCCATCCATGAAAAAGAACCGGAACTGGGCATGGGGGGCGGCTTGACCCCAGCCTTGCTGCGCTATGCACGCGAAGGCATGGTGATCCTGGACGCCAACAATACACAATCAAAAAATAAAAACACACGAAAAAAATAATCATGGAAACCACGCAAACAACGTCACAGACAACATCACAATCAACATCCCAGCCAGCATCCCAACCAGACGCACGCAAAGCCATTTTCAAGGATGCCAATTTTCGCTGGCTGATCGGTGGTGGCATGCTATCCATGCTGGGTGACCAGTTCACCCTCATTGCCCTGCCCTGGCTGGTACTGAAGATGAGCAATGACACGCTGATACTCGGCATCGTACTGGCCCTGATCAGCGTTCCACGTGCGCTCTTCATCCTGATCGGTGGTGCCGTGGTAGACCGTTATTCACCCAAAACCGTCATGATGCTGACCAAATACATCAACACCGCGCTACTGGGCATACTGAGCCTGCTGCTGTTTATCGGACACCTGGAATTATGGATGGTGTATGTGCTGGCGCTGGGGCTGGGCATTTCCACCGCCTTCAGCATCCCATCCGGTACATCCATGTTGCCCCGCGTAGTGCCAGGCGCGCAACTGCAATCCGCGAATGGCATCATGCTGGGCTTGCGTCAGTTCACCATGTTTATCGGCCCGGTACTGGCAGGCTTGCTGATTGCCCTGTTTGGCACACAGAATGCCGCCAGCCCGGATACGGTTAGCGATGCCCATGGTCTGGCTGCAGCTTTCCTGTTTGACTGTTTCAGTTATGCATTTTCTGCCTGGACACTGAGTAAGGTCACGATGAACACATCAGTGCCCACCAATCAGCCTGGTCAGCAGGCAGGTGGCGGAACCCTGGAGTTATTGCAATCCGTCCTGGCAGGCTTGCGCTACTGCTGGAATGAAAAGCAGTTGCGCAGTTGCTTCATTTACTGGGCGGCGATTGCTTTCTTTATCATGGGGCCAATACAGATCGCCTTGCCCGTCATGGCCAATCAGCTCAGCAATAGCGCAAGCGCGCTTGGTCTGCTGGCCGGTGCGCACGGTGCCGGTACACTGCTGGGCATGGCATTGTCAGGCATCAGACCGGGACTGCGTTTTGGCAATCTGGGTCGTACCATCCTGTTGATAGACTTCATCGTCGGCCTGCTGTTCATTCCCATGGGGCTGATCAATGCCAGCTGGCAGGGTGCCGGCATCTTGCTGGCCGTGGGCACCCTCGGTGGCTTCCTGCATGTGGCGGTATTTACCTGGATGCAAAGGCAGGTGCCGCCACAGATGATAGGCCGCGCCATGAGCATGTTCATGTTTATCTTCATGGGCATAGGCCCGGTATCCGCCGCCTTCACCGGCTGGCTGATGCGCAGCGTCACCATTCCTCAATTATTCATGAGCAGCGGTATCCTGCTGGTAGCGATAGTCTTGCTGGCGTTGCTACTCAGCCCCATGGCTGAAGTCAGTGACCGCCCCACATCGGTCTGAACACGAAACTGTCTGCCAGGGAATTACAGCCTGGTCCACATCCTTCACATCCGCCAGCGCTGACTACGGCAAAGAAAAAAGCCATCTTGCTCAAAGCAAAATGGCTTTTCATGATGCTACAAGACTGATTCAGCGCTAGTCTTGCTTATTTGTAGGCACCGCTGCCTACAAAATAATTGTCCACTTTTTCCACATAAGTCGATTTCATTTCCAGTACCTTGGTCACCGGATTTGGCCACTGATAGTCAACCCAGCCCTTGCCTTTGCTGTTGATGACAGCAATCATGTCCTTCACTACAAAACGATCGCCCACTTTCAGGTCGATGAGGTTTTTACCATTCATTTTCGGGTTATTGCCATGGCTGAGATTCACGCCATTCAAATCATATGCAAAGAGGTACAAATCACGGTCGTGGAAATCTTTGTTAGCCGTGTTGGCAAACTCAGCAAACGCTTTTTCCTTGCCGTGTTCCTTGATATAGCTGATGCCTTTTTTGACCATGGCCATCGCCTGCTCCGTGGTACCGCGCTCTTCTGCAGCCATGCCAGGAGACATGAAGCCGGTGACCAACAAACCCAACAGCAAAAATTTACTCAGGAATTTCATTTGCTTCTCCATAAAGTGGCCCGTCAAATTTGACGACCAAGCCAGATTAAGTTTGAAATTGCCTGAATGCAAGAAAGATAGATACCAAGACACAATTTGTATCAGTCCATGTAGCAATTGCGGGAAGAAGTGTGAAACTGCTTTGGCAGCAAAAGAGAACAAAGAACAATATTGCAAAAATTTAAATAATGATGCATTATTGACAATAACAATGAAATGAATAACCCCATGTAAGAGATCATCAAATTGACAGTCGCAGGGAGCATCGTTGCAAACCTATTCTGACCACCAAGCTGTTTCCCAGGAAGCTGATGTCATGAGCGGTTTCCTGCCCTGCGGTATTTTCGACACTGAAATGGCCAGCCCTGCTGACCGCTGGACAGCCTGGCGCGACAGCATTGCGGTGATGTTTGATGTCGGCTCTCCTCCCTGTGCTGAATCGCATCCCCTTTTTGCTTCAGTCAATGCCTACCATCTGGGCGCCATGGTATTTGGTGACGCCCGTTATTCACCACAAGCCTTCCAGCGTTCGCGCAAAAAAATCGCTGGAGATGGACTCGATCATTTTCTGGTTCAGTTATATCTGGAAGGTGGCTATACAGGTGAAATCAATGGCAACCACGAGATCGTCATGCGGCCTGGAGATATCTGCATTCTTGATCTGGGCCAGTCGCTGAGTACCCGCACGACCAGTTCACGCACACATACACTGGTGGTGCCGCGCAGCGCCATGGAGGCAGTGTTACCTGATGCCAGTGTATTACACGGTGCAGTGTTAAAGCGTGAAAAAATCCTGGGCAAACTGCTGGCGAATCATTTCACCTCGCTCTATCAACATTTGCCTGAAGCCAGGCAATCACAGGCAATCTCTATTGCCGATGCCGTGACCGGCATGATCGCTGCATGTTTCCGGCCCACCGCTAACGCACTCAATGTTGCGCATGGACAGATCGACATCAGCATACTAAACCTGATCAAACATCATATCGAAAAACATCTGAACGAACCATCACTCAGTCCGGACACCCTGGCACTTGCCTTTCACGTTTCACGAACGACACTGTATCGCTTGTTTGAGCCCTTCGGCGGTATTTGCACCTATATCCAGAATCGACGTCTGCAGCGAGCTTATACGGCGCTGAAGCAGGCACCAGACAAACCGCGCTGGATTTACGAAATTGCTTTTGCCTGTGGCTTCAGGGATGAAGCGCATTTCAGCCGCAGCTTTCGCCGTGCTTTCGGTATTTCGCCGCGCGATGTACGTGCGCAACAAAGCTACTGTTACTCGAATCAGACAGTTGCCCCCTGGAGTGCACACAAGAAAGAAGGTGACTATGCAGACTGGATTACCCGCCTGGTTACCCGCAACTGAACGGGGCAAGGCATAAACATGAGCGATCACTCTTCCACATGCTGCCCAATCTCGATAACCCATTTCTGATGACGGGGATCCACTCTCCCCCCCCTTGGTTCAAGAGTCAGGTTTTTGACTCTTTCATGGCCCGTACATACAAGTGCGTTGCGAACTTGCACCAGGAAAGTACCCTGAAATAGCCAGCGCTGGGTATCACTATTGCGATTTGGCGTGTTGATGCAAAGTCTCTGGTGCAATCCCTGCGCAACGTCCAGTGCGAGCCCTGTTGCGTTGTGTAACAGCATCCCTCTTTCAAAATCAGCCGTCCAGCGCTGTTTTTTGCTACCCACGTCGGGAATTGCTGTCACCAGTGATCCCGGAGCGGCACCCATGCAGGTAAATACATGATCAGTGTCAGGATTCTTGATGGCAAATACTTCACGGGTCAGCTTACAAGAAAAATTCTGATGAATTGGCGGTTTGTTTTGCCCTTGAAACGCCTGAAAAGACTGGCCACTTCCACGCGTATCCAGAGTAAAGGCTTCGCCGCTTGCCTTCTTCATGGCCAGGATGTTTTCTTCAGGATTGAAATGCAGATAGAGACGTACGGCCTGCCCCCTGTCTTGAGACATTTTAAATACAGGGCCAGATCCAGAGCCTCGTGCATAAGGGCTCTCGGTCAGATACCAGGTATGTCCTTGAATCTGAGCCGCAAGACAAACACCGAGACGAGGATTGTGACTATCGACAGCAACAATTTCCAAAGGAATTTGGTGGGGCGCAGGAACATTAAAAAAAGCAACGCCCTCGCGAACCGACCTGCCCGACAAGCGATATGCCCGCGCTGAAAAAATCGTTGAAAACATACGGATTTCGACATAGATACGTGGCCCTGCTTCCAATACGCTTACCTTGTCCATCTCCACTACCTCCATTTCAATCAACTAACTGACGGTAGTTGTTATGCATCAGCTTACGTTCAACCAGTGTGAAGGTGCTTCCTTCAGGCACATCGGGGAACAGGGTATTGAAGGTTTCGGCGGGCATGATGCCTCTGAATTCCAGAAGTAAGTTGGCGAAGTCACGGTTTAGATTTGCCGCATAATCATCGTGGTGTCGTGTATCTTCTGTCAGGATAATCTCGTTATCCAGCTTCAGCTTTGCTTTGCTGAACTCCCTGTCGAGCCTGATTATCTCGGTAACCGCTGCCGGAGATGCTATTTGCAAGTCTTGCGGTAATCTATCGAGGATGGCCTGCACCTGATGCTGACGTATCGCTCCGTCCGAATGGTCTTCCAGATGGATGCGCGTCTGATGATTCATGATATCGCGTGTCAGTTGCTCTGAGCGCTTCAGGCGATCCATCGCTTCATTCGTATCACCCGCCAATGCATTGATCACCAGTGCAGTTGCCAGAATGGCGGCAGCGGACTCTGTCACACTGCCATAAAATCCGTAAGCCCAGTAGCTGGCCGAGAAGCTCGGCGGCCAATTAACAGGGGTGTAATTGAATGCCCCTTTTCGGGAAGCCCATAAAATCCGGTTGCAGGCTTGATGACAGACACCATGTACGCCGTAGATAATACCAGCCCAGGATTGCGGACTATAGCCGCGAAATGGTTCGTCAAGACTTGCCCAGTAAGCATCCCAATCCGCTACCTTCCAGTCATCCCCTGGAAAAAGTTTAAACTGCGCCATCCCCAATGCTACCGACAAGTTGGCAGGAAGCTCCTGCCCCTGAGGTTGTGATCCTATGATCCAGGGCGACCATAATTCTGCAGGGTATACAACGCCCCTGTGGCCGCGCTCTTCTTCCCTGAGCGCAAATGAACCAAAGCAAGGCATCGCGTATGTGCTATCATTTTTTTTGGCAATGGCAAACGTATGTTGCGCAATGCCAGGGCCAATAAAATTGTAGTAACCTGCTCTAATGGTACAGTCAAAGAAATTCCCCTGGACAGTACTTTCTGGTTTATTCGACATGGTAAAACCCCCTCTGATTGAGTTAAATGCCACTCTGGTTTCGTACTTGCAATCCCGCGCTCCAAAACACCTCCAGACCTTTGTGCAGTCGTCCTGTTTATGTGTCGCCGGAACGACCTCGCACCATCCTTGATGGTTTGCCTGCTATTCCTGGCATCCTTGCCAGCGTGATGGGCAAATAGAATACAAACGCGCCGATTTGAGGATATATCAGGAATACCCCGGCCGATTTGACCCCGCGTCCCAATTTCCTGGACGTGCGTTCCATTATGCTTTGCTTGTTTTTGCACAGACATCGCAAGTCGGTTTCAAGCATTTTCCGGACTTACTTCATCAATAGAGATGTGGCAGCAAATGACCAGGTCCAAGACAGACAATCCGGAATTATCCTGGGCCCCCAAGACATGAGTGACAGGCGTGGCAAAAACAGCAAAAAACCAGAAATCAGGTACTTGCTCAGCCGCCTTACGTTTCAAATTACCAGGATGCAAGAAAAAGTACGCGTCAGGACACAAGCTGCATAGCGCTGATGTTTAACGATGGGGGGGAGATATACAGAACTGCTTTGACAGCAGGAGAAATAAATCAGAGTTGGCGAGCCTGGTCTGCGGCACTTGCGGGAAATGACTGTGGCTGCTTCGTTCCCGACCTGACCAGATTGGCCATGCCGCAATGCGCAGGGGCCCGCCAAAACGCATTATAACTGAACACCAGCAAACTTGCAGCAATTCAGTACAGGCGGACAGCGGACGGGCAAGCGGTTCTTGCTTCAAACTGCTTTTCCCCCATTTCATTCCTGCCACGCGGCATTTCGTCACATAGCTGCACAAGCCTGTTTATACTTAATAACATGATATCTACCCTGCATGTCGATCAGGGGCCTGGCACTTAACAAAAGCCCGCTTAACAAAAACCTCATTAACAAGAACCTTGGAAGAAGGATAAGTCGATGGAACTCCGTATACAGCACCTGTCAAAAAAATATGCCAATGGCGTACAAGCCCTGAACGATATCAACCTCACCATACCAGCAGGCATGTTTGGGCTGCTGGGGCCAAATGGTGCTGGCAAATCCACGTTGATGCGTACCCTGGCGACCTTGCAGGATGCCAATTCCGGCACCGCCACGCTGGACAAGATTGATATTCGTGAAAACAAAGACCAGATCAGACGGGTGCTGGGTTATTTGCCGCAGGATTTTGGCCTTTACCCCAAGGTCAGCGCCTATGATCTGCTGGATCATTTTGCCCTGCTCAAGGGCCTGGACAACCGCAAGCAGCGCAAGGAAGTGGTGGAAGCCTTGCTGCATCAGACCAATCTGTACAAGGACAGGAACAAGCATCTGGGTGGTTATTCGGGTGGTATGCGCCAGCGCTTTGGTATCGCGCAGGCATTGCTGGGCGACCCCAGGCTGATCATCGTTGACGAACCCACAGCCGGGCTGGACCCGGAAGAGCGCGTGCGCTTTCACAATCTGTTATCCGATATCGGCAGCGAAAAAATCGTCATCCTGTCTACCCATATCGTTGAAGACGTATCCGATTTATGCAATCACATGGCCGTCATCAATCAGGGCAGCGTCGTCCTGACCGGGCAACCATTGCCATTGATAGAACAGATACAGGGAAAAATCTGGAAACGGTTTATAGAAAAACCGGAACTGGCCAACTACAGACAGCAACATCAGGTCATTTCCAGCCGCCTGACTTCAGGCCGCACGCTCATTCATGTGTATGCCGACTCACAACCAGACTCTGGCTATGCACCGGTATCTGCCAATCTGGAAGATGTCTATTTTGCGGCGATGGCGGGCTTATTCTCCGCCCAGTCGACAGCAAAGACACCATCAGCAGACCTGACAGCTGTGCCGGCAGCCTGAGGAGCATCCATGTTAACGATACTTTTATTTGAACTGCGTCAAAAATGTCGCAGTCTGTCCAGCTACGTATATTTCCTGATCTTCTTCAGCCTGGCAATGTTGTGGATGGCAGCCGCTGGCGGTACCTTTGCGTCCGCCTCCATCGATTTTGGCGGCAAAGTGTTTATCAATTCACCAGTCGCTGTTTTCCAGAGCATTACCTTTCTTGCCTATCTTGGCACGAGTACAGTAGCCGCCATCATGGGCCAGGCAACACACCAGGATGTGGAACACCATACCTGGCATTTCTTTTACAGTGCACCGATTTCCAAATTTCAGTACCTGGCCGGGCGTTTTCTGGGTTCGTTGCTAAGCTTGCTGATCATCTTTTCCGGCCTGGGTCTGGGTGCCTGGCTGGGATGTTATTTGCCGGGCATAGAAGCGGTGCGACTGGGGGCCATACATCCGGCTGCTTATTTCCTGCCGTATGTGTATTCGGTCTTGCCCAACTTCATGATCTTTGGGGCGATTTTCTTTACCCTGGCCACTCTCGGCAAACGCATGATGCCGGTATATGTATCCAGCGTGGTACTGATCATAGGCTATATGATTGCGCGGTCCCTCATGCGCGATATCGACAACAAGACCCTGGCTGCCCTGCTTGATCCTTTCGGTTCCGCCGCTGTCAGCAACCTGACGGAATACTGGAGTATTGCCGACAAAAATAGCCGCCAGCTCAGTCTTGAAGGTATGTTCCTCATCAATCGCCTTCTATGGGGAGGCGCAGGTTTGATCAGTCTGGCTTTCTGCTACTGGCGCTTTGATTTCAAGGCTATTTCTACCGCAGAAAAACAAAAGAAAAAGAAAGAGAAAGAGAAAGTAAGCACACATACAGCCCCGACAAACCAGGCAATGCTGGTCAATCTGCCTAAAGTCATCCCGGTATTTTCATCTTCCAGAAACTGGAAGCTGCTACTGGCAGAAAGCTGGCTGAATTTACGCGAGTCGGTCAAGAACGTGTATTTCATCGTCGTGCTGCTGTCTGGCGTTTTATTCATGTTTGCGGTGTCCAGTTCGGTGACCAAGATGTTTGGTACATCGACCTATCCGGTAACGTATGCAGTGCTGGAATTTCTGGGCGGTACATTCAGTTTATTCATGCTCATCATCACCACTTTTTATGCGGGCGAACTGGTCTGGCGCGAGAGAGATGCGCGCATCGCCCAGTTACTGGATGCATTGCCGGTGCCGGGATGGTTGCCATTCACTGCCAAACTGTCGGCGCTCATCCTCATGCAGGGCATCATGCTGCTTGTGCTGATGGTGTGCGGCATGCTGATCCAAACCCTCAAGGGCTACACCAACTATGAAATTGGCCTGTATGTGCACCAACTGTTTCTGGTGCAATGGCCTGAATATGCGCTGATCGCGGTGCTGGCGATGTCGCTGCAAGCCATTGTCAATCACAAGTATCTGGCTTACTTTTTGATGATCGTGTATTACATTGCCTTGATCGCCCTGCCTGCACTGGGTATAGAACACCCCATGTTGCGCTATGCGACGGTGCCGTCCACCGTGTATTCCGACATGAACGGTTATGGCCATTCATTAGCGCTGTCACGCTGGTACCTGCTGTACTGGAGCGGCGCCGGCCTGATCCTGATCGCCTGTTCCTTACTGATGTGGGTACGTGGTACCACCACCGCATTCAGCCATCGTCTGCGCATGGCCAGCTTATCCATCAATGTCGGCAATAGCGGCCTGATGCTGGGTGGCACTGCACTGTTCCTGTTTGCCGGCACAGCCATTTTTTACTTTAGCAACATACTCACGCCCTACAAAAGCCAGTATGAAAAACAGGCTGAAAATGCGACATTTGAAAAGAACTATAAACAATATGCCACACAGCCACAGCCACGCATCACCGATGTCAAACTGAACGTTGATATCTATCCAGAAACCCGCACGGCGCAGATCAAAGGCGACTACCAGTTGATCAATCGCAGCAACACTGCCATCCAGGAAATTTTCATCATGGAATCGGATGATGCACGCATCATACAGATGAAGCTGGATGCCCCACATGAACCACGCATACAAGATAAAAAAGTGGGCTTTTACAGCTATCAGTTGCGCCAGGCCTTGCAACCTGGAGAAAAGCTGAAACTGCATTTTGAAATTGAATTCGCTCCAAAGAATTTCCTGGGCATGAGTTCGGGCGATACCGTCATGTACAACGGCAGTTTTTTCAACAGCACACTGACGCCGCATATAGGTTACCAACCAGCTCTGGAGCTCAGTGATGACAAGGCCAGGCGCAAACATGGGCTGCCAGAAAAAGAAAGGATGGCAGAAAGGGATGACCCGAAGGCATTAAGCAATAGCTACATCGCCAATGATGCAGACTGGATCAATTTTGATGCCGTGGTATCCACCAGCGCAGACCAGATGGCGATCGCACCAGGCAGTCTGAAGCGTGAATGGCAAGAAAATGGACGGCGCTATTATCACTACGCGCCAGAGCAGGCCATACTGAACTTCTATGCCTTTCTGTCTGGCCGCTATGAAGTCAAACGGGCACAATGGAAAGATATCGCCATTGAAATCGATTATCACAAGGGACATGCCTACAATCTTGATCGCATGATAAAGAGCGTGCAGAATTCGCTCGATTACTATACGACCAATTTTGGTCCTTATCAGCACAAGCTGGTCAGGATAGTCGAATTCCCGCGCTATGCCACGTTTGCACAGGCATTTCCGAACACCATTCCGTATTCAGAAAGCATAGGTTTCATCGCCCATGTGGATGACAAAGATCCGCTTGAAGTGGACTACCCTTTCTACGTCACTGCCCACGAAGTGGCCCATCAATGGTGGGCGCACCAGGTAATTTCCGGCAATAGCAAAGGTAGTACCGTGCTGGTTGAAACCCTGGCGCAATACTCCGCGCTGATGGTGATGAAACATACCTATGGCGAGGCCGCCATGCGCCGCTTCCTGAAATTTGAACTGGATCGCTATCTGAAAGGACGCAGCCAGGAAAGGAAGAAAGAACTGCCACTGGCATTCAATGAAAGTCAGAATTACATCCACTATGCAAAAGGCAGTCTGGCCATGTATCTGTTGCAAGACCAGATAGGTGAGGACAAGGTCAATCAGGCATTGCGTACTGTCATTGCCCAGTATGCCAACCAGGGCGCACCTTATCCCAGCAGTGCGGCACTGGTGGATGCATTGCGCAAGACTGCCCCGGCTGACAAACAGGGTCTGATTACCGATTTGTTTGAATCCATCATCCTGTTTGAAAACCGTGCCATGACAGCCACTGCCAAACCGCTGCCAGACGGACAATATGAAGTTGCTTTGCACGTCACCAGCAATAAACTGAAAGCCGACGAACTGGGTGTGGAAAAAGAAGTCCCGCTGCAAGACTGGATGGACATAGGTGTAGACGACAAGGACGGTAAACCCTTGCTGCGTGAACGCAAACTGATCAATCAAAAAGCCATGGATTTCAAAATGATCGTCAAAGGCGTACCGGCCAAGGCAGGTATAGATCCTGACAATAAATACATAGACAGAAAGCCCAGTGACAATATGATCAAGCTTGACATGTTACCGAAGTAAGTCCACTGACAGTAGCAAGTAAAGAGCTGGACATCAGTCAGCTCTTTACTTGTGCAGTACCATTCAGGCAGGCAAATACAAATAATATTATTTAATTAACAAACGAAAGTATTACGGCAAATCTACTCCAGCCCACCAGGAAAAATATTTTCAAATTGTCTTCTCATTTGAGAACTTTCAGACCAAAATACTGCCCAAGCCTGGGGTGCAATTTAAACAGCCATCAAAACAATTCCCCAGACTCCCACAGCATTTTGTCATCTATCCATCAAATAGAACTGGACGTTACGCCATGCATAAACATCTTGTCCGCAACCTGTTCGCTGTTGCACTGACCCTGCCCACCTTTGCCTTTGCCGCTCACCCAAGTGAAACCGAAGCCGATCGTTGGAATTTGAATGACATGTACCAGACCAAGGCTGACTGGGACAAGGATGCCATGACCCTGGAAGTGCAGTTAAAACAATTGCAGACTTGCAGCGGACATCTGGGCGACAGCGTGGCACGTTTCAAGACTTGCCTGGATTTGAATTCGGATATGCTGAAACGCTTTGCCCGTCTGTCCAGTTATGCATTTCAATACCGTGACCAGGATACTGGCAACAATGCCGGCATGGATCTGGGCCAGCGCTCCGATATTTTGGGCAGCAAGGTAGATGAAGCCAGTTCATTCATCCGGCCAGAAATTCTGGCCCTGGGGGATAAAAAAATCCAGGCTTTCCAGGCCAAGGAAAAGGGCTTGCGTATCTACGCCCATCAACTGGACGATATCTTGCGTTCAGGTAAGCATACCCTGGATAAAAAAGGCGAAGAAATTATCGCCACCTTTGGCATGGCAACCAATACTGCCAGCGCTGTTTACACCACCTTGTCCAATGCAGAAATGCCCTGGCCCAAGGTCAAACTGTCCACCGGCGAAGAAGTACGCATAGACCAGTCTGCCTACACCAAATACCGCGCCGCCCCGAACAGGGCTGACCGCCAGCTGGTATTCGATGCGTTCTGGGGGAAATGGAAAGAATTTGAACGCAGCTACGGCGTCACTTTTTATGAGCAATTAAAACGCGATTCTGCCTATGCCAAGATCCGCAATTATCCAGATTCGCTGACGCAGGCGCTGGACAACAATAAACTGCCAAGGGAAGTCTATGACACTCTGGTAGAGCAAACCCGTGCCAACCTGCCTACCCTGCACCGCTATTTCAAACTCCGTGCAAAACTGCTGGGCGTGCAGGATCTGCGTTATTTCGACATTTATCCACCGCTGGTATCCGGCGATTTCAAATACCCGATTGCCGAAGGCGTCAAGCTGATGCTGGAATCCGTCAAACCTTTGGGTGATGACTATACCAAAGCCATGGCAAAGGCCACCACAGAACGCTGGATGGATGTCTATTCACGTCCACGCAAGCGCTCTGGTGCCTACATGAATGGTGCAGCCTATGATGTTCATCCTTACCTGCTGCTCAATTACAATGATGATTATGAGTCAGTATCAACACTGGGCCATGAATGGGGACATGCCATGCATTCCTACCTGGCCAACAAACACCAGCCCTTCATCAGCGCAGACTACCCTACCTTCACGGCAGAAATCGCATCCACCACGAATGAAGTCTTTTTGCTTGATCACATGCTGAAAATCGCCAAGAGCGATGACGAACGTTTGCTGTATCTGGGATCAGCACTGGAAAACCTGCGCGGCACCTTCTTCCGTCAAGCCATGTTTGCCGACTTTGAACGTGAAGTGCATGCCAAGGTCGACAAAGGTGAATCACTGACTGGCGAAGCACTGAGCAAAATCTATGGTGATATCCTGAAAAACTATCACGGCGACAAAGAAGGCGTGATGAAGATAGACGATACCTATGCCATTGAATGGGCATATATTCCGCATTTTTATAACCGCTTCTATGTGTTCCAGTATGCAACATCGATTGCTGCCGGTTCCATGTTTGCAGATGAGATATTGAAAGGTCGTGCAGGTGCCCGTGACAACTATCTCAACATCCTGAAAGCAGGCGGTTCTGCCTATCCGTATGAACTGGTGAAAAAGGCTGGTGTTGATCTGGCTTCCCCCGCCCCTTACCAGGCAGTGTTTGCGCGCATGAATAAAATCATGGATCAAATCGAGGCTATCAAAGCCAAACATTAAATTCCTTTTTAGCCGAGTCATCTCACATCCCCCATTTCCATGGGGGATGCTGCCGCAATCATGACTAATCATGACTTCTTCCTGGCCTGGAGAAGCATGATGCCCAAGTACAAATGGAATACATCATGCAAAAGAAACTCCTGTTGATTGCCTTGTCCCTGCCCGGTCTGGCTTTGGCAGCGGAAGGAATGTGGACACTGGACAATCTGCCCATGAACAGACTACAGGCTGAATATGGTTTCAAACCTGGTCCGGAGTGGATAAAGAACACCATGCTGAGTTCGGTCAAACTGCCTGGCTGCTCTGGTTCTTTTGTCTCCAAAGATGGCCTGGTAATGACCAATCACCACTGTGCATCCGGCTGCATAGAGCAGTTATCGACTGCCAAACAAAACTATGTCAGCAATGGTTTCCTGGCAAGAAAACACAGTGAAGAACAGGTTTGCCCAGCCATGGAATTAAACCGGCTGGAAGACATCACCGATGTGACCGAAGATGTCCGGAAAGCGACTGCCGGCCTGGAAGGCACATCCTTCAAACAGGCACAGAACGCGATCGAAGCCACGCTGACTGCCGCCTGCGTAGGTGACGACAAGGAAAAAACCCGTTGCGACGTCGTTGACCTTTACCATGGTGGCCGTTACCACCTGTACAAATATCATCGCTATGCCGATACCCGCCTGGTATGGGCACCTGAAAAAGCCATTGCCTTCTTTGGTGGTGACCCGGACAATTTCAACTTCCCGCGCTATGACCTGGATATCGCCATGCTGCGCGTCTATGAAAACGGCAAACCGGCAGATATCAAACATTATTTCCCATTCAGCAAAAATGGTCCGCAAGAAGGTGAAATGAGTTTTGTCACAGGTCACCCTGGCTCTACCCAGCGTCAACTGACCATGGCGCAACTGATCAGCCTGCGTGATATTGGTCTGGTCGACAGCTTGCAGCATACGGCAGAATTGCGCGGTGTCGTCACCCAATACCGCAAAACCAGTCCGGAAGCGGCGCGTACTGCCGACCAGGCACTGTTTGGCATAGAAAACCGCTACAAGGCTGGCACAGGCAGGTTACAAACCCTGCTTGATCCTGAATTCATGGCGCGCCAACAGGCAGAAGAAACTGCGCTGCGTCAGTTCGTCAATTCCCGGCCAGAACTAAAAGAAAAAATCGGTGGAGCATGGGATGCGATTGCCAGGGCACAGGACAGCTATCGCCAACTGTTCAGAGTCACCAACATGACTGAAGGTGCAGAAGCCTTCAACAGCAATTATTTCCGTCTGGCGCGCATGCTGGTGCGCGCTGCCGAAGAAAAAGCCAAGGCGAATGCCGAACGCTTGCCAGAATTTATCGACACGCGCCTGCCCGCCGTACAGCAAAACCTGTTTTCCAAAGCCCCCATCTACCCTGAATTTGAAAAACTCAAACTCACACACTCTTTGACCAAAATGCGCGAAGACCTTGGTGTGGACCATGCCTTCGTCAAACAGGTGCTAGGTAAATTATCGCCAGAGCAACTGACTGATAAATTGATCGATCGCACACGACTGGCCGACGTTGAATACCGCAAAACTCTGTGGAATGGCGGCAAGGAAGCCATTGCCCTGTCGGATGATCCCTTCATCAAACTTGCATTGGCTGTCGAGGCAGAATCACGTACGTATCGCAAACGCATGGAACAGGAAGTACAGGCAATCGTGCAGAAAAATTCCGAGTTGATTGCACAGGCACGTTTTGCACAATCGGGTACCAGTGTTTATCCAGATGCCACGGCCACCTTGCGCCTGTCGTATGGAGAGGTCAAAGGCTGGGATCAGGGTGAACACAAAATCCGTCCCTTCACCAATTTTGCAGGTGCCTTTGAACGCGATACGGGTGCCTATCCATTTGCCTTGCCTGCGTCCTGGCAAGCAGCAAAGGGCAAGCTGAACTTGCAGCAGCCCTACAATTTTGTGACCACCAATGACATCATCGGCGGCAATTCCGGCAGCCCTCTGATCAATCGCAATGGCGAAATCATTGGCCTGGCTTTTGACGGCAACATCCATTCCCTGGGCGGTGCTTTCTGGTATGACGGCCGCAGCAACCGTACCGTTGCCGTGCACAGCGGTGGCATACTGGAAGCCATGGACAAAATCTACAATGCCAGGGAATTACTGAAAGAACTGACGGGCAAATAAGCCAGTATAGACAAACATATACAAACATCGGCTGGCATAAGAAAAACCCGCCGCATCAAGTTAAAACCTCGTTGTCCTCAACGGCAACGAGGTTTTTCATCTGTGCACTTCGCCACAACTTATCGTCTGTTTTGATCCTGATCAACAGCGTGCGGCCTCCTTGCTAGTAAAGTAACAAGCAAAATAGCAAGGAGGCTCGCCATGTCTGTCAGGATGATTTACCCCGCTTCACTCAGCATCATACAAGACGAGCACGAACACCTGTCGTCCGTGATACAGGGCATGCGTTACTTTGTAAGAAAAATCGAGGGTGGCGCCAATGCGCCTGATCTGAAGGTCTTCCGTGCCATGCTGTACTACATCATGGAATACCCAGAAAAGGTCCATCATCCCAAGGAAGAGCAGTATTTGTTTGCCAAAATCAAGGAAAGAACCCATCAACTGGACAATGAGCTGGATGCGCTCACTGAGCAGCATGAAAAGGGAGAATTACTGGTACACCGGCTATTCCACGCTCTGCTTGACTATGAATTTGGCGGCATGCCAGCCTTTGCCCATTTCCGTGATCTGGTCGAGCAATATGCGCAGTTTTATTTCGCCCATATGCGGGCCGAAGAAGAAAAAATCATACCTATCGCCAGACAGGTGCTGAATGATTACGACTGGAAGGAAATCGATGTAGCCTTTCTGCAAAACCGTGTACATCCAGGGGATGCCAGTGCACGCTATAAATATGAGGAATTATTTTCACTGATTGTCAATATCACACCCGCCCCTATCGGCGTGGCAGATCCACTCTGACATCACGGCATTCAGTTCCGGCGCGAAGACAAGACAATGCCACCGACAATACACGCAAAAGCCACGACATGAAACAGATGTGGTGATTCACCCAGAAAAGCAGCCGACATCAGGGCAGCGAACAAGGGTGTCAGATTATTGAAAAAGGCGGCCACATTCGGCCCTACCCGCTGCACACCCAGACCCCAGCAGCGAAAAGCAATCACCGCCGGACCAATCGCCACAAAAGCCAGTGCAGCAAACAACATGGGGTTCCAGTGTATGGTGGGCTTCATCAGCGTCCATTCTGCAGCAGAAAAAGCCGCCGACCACAGTACGCCAAAACTGACCTGCGCCAACAAAAAATCGGCCCAGTGATTGCGTAATTCACCATCGTCGCCACGCGTCAGCAACCAGCTATATAGCGACCAGGCAATGGTGGCAATGATCATGAACAGGTCGCCAGGCACCAGCCGCAAGGCCAGTAACTGCGCCAGTTCACCCCGGCTTAATACCAGCAAGACACCAGCGATGGAGATGGCCGCACCCGCCAGTTGCCAGCGCGTGACTTTGGCCTGAAAAAACAGGCTGCCGACGATCAGCATCCATACCGGCATGCTGGCCGCAACCAGTGTCACATTGATGGGAGATGAACTCTGCAAGGCCAGGTATTGCAAGGCATTGTACAAACCAACACCCAGCAAACCCAATACTGCATAGCGCTGCCAGTTGCGCCACAAAGTGCTGTCGCGCCGATAGATGCGGAAGGCCATCGGCAACAAGATTAAAAAAGCCAGCACCCAGCGTATGAAGTTGAGAGTAATTGGTGGCAGCATCTCATGAATCATGCGCCCGACGATGGCATTGCCGGACCATAGTAAGGGCGGCGTGACCAGCAGGAGTATGGTAGAAGGCGTCAGTTTATGATTCATGAATACGCAGTAAATCCAGCAATTTGACAGGCAATCAAAAACCGCCTGTAGTCGGTGATCAGTGATCTATATTCAGCAATCAACCCTCAGCATACCGCAAGCAAACAAGCTTTGCCTGCGGTCATGGCAGCGTGGACTATCGTTGCAGGCTTTCCCACACTTTTTGCAGCCGCTTGACAGACACCGGCATGGGTGTACGCAGTTCCTGAGCAAACAGCGATACCCTCAGTTCTTCCAGCAACCAGCGGAATTCCAGCAGTTTTGGGTCAGCATCCACACCAGTCTTGCGTGGATGACGCTGCCATGCCTGGGCCACACTATTCCATTCTGCCAGCAATTTCTGGTCACGCGCAGGATCGGCGCGCAGCTTGTCCATGCGTACCGTGATGGCTTTCAGATAGCGGGGAAAATGCGATAACTGAGTGAAATCATTGTCCGCAATAAAATGCTTGGTCACCAGCATTTGCAACTGTGTCTGCATATCGGCAGCCGCCTGTGCATGGGCCTTGATGCCTTGCAGCTTCTTGGGCAAGCCATGGTATTCAGCCAGTATCTGCGCAGCCGTGCGGGCAATTTCATTGGCCAGCAAATTCAACCTTGCCTTGCCTTCATCACGGCGTTTATTGAATTCACCAGAATTGGCAGGCAAAGGGCTTTGCAGGAAAGCGCTTTCTATCGCGACCTGGATAATCTGGTCACGTAATTCTTCCTGCGAACCCAGGGCCATGAATTGCATGCCCATCTGCTGCAAGCCAGGGATATTTTTTTCCAGAAACTTGATCTGCTCTTTCAATTGCAAGGCAAACAGGCGTCGCAAACCTATGCGATGTACACGAGTCGCCTCATCCGGATCATCAAACACTTCAATATGGCAATGCGTAACTTTATCCACCAGTGCCGGATAACCGATAAGTGTTTGCTTGCCCTGCTGAACTTCCAGCAATTCGGGCAGGCTGTCAAAGGTCCAGGCTGTAAGATTTTCCTGTTTTAATGCAGGTACTGCGGCGCTCGTCTGAATGCTCGCAGTCGCAGGTTTGCCAGCATTGCGGACTGACTGGTCTTCTGCGACAGCAATCTGTTTGGTCACAACTGGATTTGTATCCAACAAGGCCAGTTTCTCGGCGCTGGCAATGCGCTGAAAACTCTCGCGTGCCTGGCCACCAAATTCTGCCCGCAGACTGGCCAGGTTACGGCCCATTTCCAGTTGGCGACCATGCTCATCGACGACTTTGAAATTCATCGTCAGATGCACGGGTACAGTCTCGAATTTGAAATCCGTGGTCTTGCACAACAAGCCTTTTTGCTCGCGTATGTCGGCAATCACGGCATCAAGGAAATTGCCTTTACCAAAATCATTGCGCTCACAAAAACCACCCGCATACTCAGGAATGGGGACGCAATGACGACGTATCTTTTGCGGCAAGGATTTGATCAGCAAATGCACTTTTTCTTTGAGCATGCCAGGCACCAGCCATTCGCAGCGGTCTGCCGATACCTGATTCAAAGAAAATAAAGGCACAGTCAGGGTCACGCCATCGCGTGGACTGCCCGGCTCAAAGTGATAACTCAGTTGCAATGCCACACCCGACACCTGCATGGTCTTGGGAAACAAATCCGTTGTCACGCCTGCTGCTTCATGGCGCATCAACTCGTCCTTGTTCAGGTACAGGAGCTTGGGATTGGCCCTGGTCGCTTCTTTATGCCATTGTTCAAACAGGACTGCGTTCCAGACATCGGCTGGCAAGTGCTGATCATAAAAAGCCACGATCAGTTCTTCATCCACCAGCACATCCAGGCGACGCGATTTGTGTTCGAGGTTTTCTATCTCGCGTACCAGTTTCTGGTTATATGCGAAGAAAGGAGCGCGGGTATCAAACTCGCCTTCGACCAGGGCGTCGCGGATGAACATCTCCCGTGCTTCTGCCGGATGGGTCAAGCCATATTGCGTGCGGCGCTGACTGTATACAACCAATCCATACAGGGTGGCACGTTCAAAGGCAGATACCTGGCCGGCGCGTTTTTCCCAACGCGGTTCACCATAGGATTTTTTCAGCAGATGTTCACCGATTTTTTCCAGCCATTCTGGATTGATCTGGGCAATACAGCGTCCATACAGGCGTGTGGTATCCACCAGTTCAGCCGCCATGATCCAGCGTCCGGCTTTTTTGGCCAGAGTAGAACCGGGCCAGATATAAAACTTGATACTACGGGCACCCAGATAATGCGCTTCTTCATCCGACTTGTAGCCGATATTGCCCAGCAAACCCGTCAATAATGAAAGATGCAATTGCTCATACGTAGCTGGTGCCTCATTCAAACGCCAGCCCTGTTCCTTGACGATGGTCAGCAACTGGGAATGCACTTCACGCCATTCACGCAAGCGCATCTGGCTCAGAAAATTGGCGCGGCAATTATCTTGTAGCTGACGATTGGTTTTCTTGTGCTCGATGGCATCTTCAAACCATTTCCAGATTTTCAGGTAAGACTGGAATTCAGATTTTTCATCGGCAAATTTCTTGTGCGCCATGTCTGCCGCAGCCTGCGCTTCCATGGGGCGGTCGCGCGGGTCTTGCACCGACAAGGCAGCAGCGATGATCAGCACTTCCTGCAAGGCCTGGTTGTCACGGGCAGCCAGAATCATGCGCCCCACACGCGGGTCCAGCGGCAGTTTGGCGAGTTGCCTGCCAACCGGTGTCAACTGGTTGACTTCATCCATCGCCCCCAGTTCTTGCAAAAGCTGATAACCGTCAGCAATCGCCCGGCCTGGTGGCGGCTCGATGAAAGGAAAAGTTTCAACATCAGTCAGACGCAGCGATTTCATGCGCAAGATGACGGCAGCCAGCGATGAGCGCAAAATCTCGGGTTCGGTAAATTTTGGCCTTTGCAGGTAATCCTGTTCATCAAACAGGCGTATGCACACACCAGCCGCCACACGGCCGCAACGGCCAGCACGCTGATTGGCTGCCGACTGGGCCACCGCCTCTATCTGCAATTGTTCGACTTTATTCCTGTAACTATAGCGTTTGACACGTGCTAGGCCAGCATCAACGACATAGCGTATGCCAGGCACGGTCAGCGAGGTTTCTGCCACATTCGTGGCCAGCACGATGCGACGTGCATTCGAAGTCTTGAATACCCTCTCCTGCTCCTGCGCCGACAGGCGGGCGAACAGCGGTAAAATCTCTACATGCGGTGGATGGTGTTTGCGCAAGGCTTCGGCAGCGTCACGAATTTCACGCTCCCCCGGCAAAAACACCAGCACGTCGCCAGAACCGACACGGCACAATTCATCGACGGCATCGGTAATCGCCGTCATCAGATCGCGCTCTTTATCTTTTTCGGTATCCTGTATGGGGCGATATCGCACTTCTACCGGGTACAAACGACCTGACACTTCGATCACGGGAGCGGGTTTGGGCTCCGTCCCTCTGGTATCGGCAAAATGATTGGCAAAGCGCTGCGCATCTATCGTCGCAGAAGTGATGATGATCTTCAGGTCACGGCGCCTGGGTAATAATTGCTTCAGATAACCAAGCAGAAAATCAATATTCAGGCTGCGTTCATGCGCCTCATCGATGATGATGGTGTCATATTGCTTTAACAGCGGGTCGGTCTGCGTTTCTGCCAGCAAGATACCGTCAGTCATCAGCTTGACCGATGCGCCCTTGCTCAGGGTATCGGTAAAACGGACTTTAAAGCCTACATGCTCACCCAGCGGTGAATTCAATTCTTGCGCAATACGCTTGGCGGTAGACGACGCAGCAATCCGGCGTGGCTGGGTATGACCGATCAGGCCTTTTTGACCACGTCCCAGTTCCAGACAGATTTTGGGTAATTGTGTGGTCTTGCCTGAGCCTGTTTCACCACAGACGATAATGACCTGATGCTTTTGCAAAGCCTCGGCAATTTCTGCCCGCTTGCCGGATACCGGCAACTCTTCTGGGAAGGTGATGGGTGGCAAGACATTGCGAAAAGGTAAAACCGGCTCTTCTTTGGCTGGCGCAGCTGGTCTTTGTCGATTATTGTCCCTGCGGCTTTCTATGCCACCATTGGCACCATCGGTACGATCAGTACCACTGGCACGTTCAGGCCGCGGCCTGGCTGATTGCGGGCGCGCCCCTTGCTGTCGCCCCTGTTGCACTTTGGGAGGACGATCTTGTCCAGCGCCGCCAACATTGAGATTGAGCGGCTTGTTTTCCGGTACTTCAGACTTCGCGGTGGTCTCACGCAATTGTTGTCGAAGCTCTCGCAATCCCGATAAACCATCTATCGCACCGGGCATTGCTTTTTTGGGGGAGTTTTTAGGTGTTTGATTTGAAGACATAGCGCTGCGCATTATCCCAGATTTTTACGCTGCACAGGAAATGTTGCACTGTTTGCCATAACACTGCCACAACACTGCGATATCACTGCCGCCTCACTCCTGTCAAAACAATAATGCGAATCAGTGCGTATCGGCCTTGCAACAAGCATCAAATCATATAAATAAATCCCCTCTTTATTTATCCTATAATGAATCAAACTAGAATTTGAGACGGCGACCACCTTGAGTCTATGCAGCAGTTTGTATAGCTATCTAGTAGTCTGAAGTAGCCCGGATTCCTGTCTAAATAAAGAACCTGTTTCATCAACAAAAATGAAATACGTTTCAGTCAAAATCCAGCCGCGTGAGGATTAAAATGAAAACCTGGATTATCCTGCTCTTTGCCAGTTTGCTGACCGCCTGTGCCAGCCAGCCCAGCCAAAAATTAAGCGGTCTGCAACTAAATGATCAGGGCTTTGGCCCGGCATCGACATCCATCAATGCCGAAGATGTCATGGCGCTCAGCAAGGAAATGCATGCTTACCTGAAAAATGATATTGCTACCCAGCTACGTGGCAAATCCCCGCAAAAAGCCCTGTTTGACGCACTTTCGACCAAAGGTCAGATCAAGCTTGAATACGATGCGGAAATGACCCGCAATGCGGCACAGGCCTTCAGCGCCCGTTCCGGCAATTGCCTGTCACTGGTTCTGATGACGGCAGCACTGGCAAAAGAACTGGGTATGGATGTGCAATTTCAAAATGTACTGATGGATGAATCCTGGAGCCGTAACAACGATATTTACTTTGCGGCAGGACATGTAAATATCGTACTGGGAAACAAATCGGGATTCCGGCACTCAACCCAGGAATACAGCCAGTCCATGGTGATCGATTTCCTCCCGCCCAGGGATCTGCGTGGTCAACGTGCAGAACTGATACGTGAAGCCACCGTCATTGCCATGTACTTCAACAATCGTGCCGCCGAATCCCTGGCACAACACCAGGTCAACGATGCTTACTGGTTTGCCCGCGCCGCCCTGATGAGCGACCCTGACTTCATTGCTGCCTACAATACCCTGGGCGTGGTGTACCGCCAGCATGGCGATCTGGCTTTATCTGAAGTTGTATTCAAGCAGATTCTGAGCAAGGAAAGAGAGAACACCATGGCGCTCAGCAACCTGATCGAAGTATTGCGCAAGGCTGACCGTCTGCCTGAAGCACAACTATATGCCGACAGACTGGCAAACTTGCAACCGAATGCCCCCTTCCATTACTTTAACCGAGGCCTGGCAGCCATGGATCGCGGTGAATATGCCGAAGCCAAGGCTCTGTTCAAACGGGAAATCAAACGTGACCCGAATTATGACGAATTCCATTTATGGCTGGCACTGGCGCATTTAAAACTGGGAGAAACCCCGGATGCAATAGCAGAACTGACACTGGCGCAGGCCAACAGCACCACCCGCAAGGCCCAGAATTTATATGCCGGCAAACTGGAAAGGATCAAGGCTGCTTACCATTGATTCACTCATTAAGCACACACCAAGCCATTCAGAGCTACCCTATCAGGCACATCCTGACACCAGCTCAGGAGCCTGATTGACAACAATGTTGAATTCGACCACGTTGGATGGTCATCTGTTTTCTCGTCTCAGATTATAATTGGCGGATGGAAAATCCCGTTCAATTCGTTCAATGGCTGCGCTCGGTCGCGCCGTATATTCATGCCTTCCGTGGGAAGACCTTTGTGGTCGCCTTTCCCGGTGAGCTGGTCATGGCAGGTGCACTGCCGGTTCTGGCCCAGGATTTATCACTTTTACATGCACTTGGCATTAAAGTTGTCATAGTCCATGGCTCGCGACCCCAGGTTGCCGAGCAACTGGCCCTGCGTAATGTCGAAGGCAGCTTTCATAATGGCATACGCATTACCGATACCGCAGCGCTGGAGTGTTCGAAAGAGGCCGCCGGTGAATTGCGCCTGGATATTGAAGCCGCATTCAGTCAGGGCTTGCCGAATACGCCCATGGCACATTCTGCCATCCGCATTATTTCAGGCAACTTTGTCACGGCCAAACCGATAGGCATCGTGGGCGGGGTTGATTTCCAGTTAACGGGTATCGCCCGCAAAGTGGCGTACGACACCATCCATCGCATTCTGGATGCCGGCAATCTGGTACTGCTTGGCCCGCTGGGTTTCTCGCCCACCGGCGAAGCCTTCAATCTGACCATGGAAGACGTAGCCGTATCAACCGCCACAGCCTTACGTGCCGACAAACTGATTTTTATCACCGAAACACCAATGATGGTGGATCAGGACAATGATGAAATCCGCGAATTGTCATTCATGCAGGCCGAGCAAGAGTTAAAAGCCAACTATTTGCCGCCAGACTCTGCTTTTTATCTGGAACACGCCGTCAAGGCTTCACGTGGCGGTGTCCCACGGATACATATTGTGCCCTACAAGATGGACGGCTCGGCCCTGCTGGAATTGTTTACTCATGATGGCGTAGGCACCATGGTGTCATCAGAAAACCTGGAAAGCCTGCGCGAAGCCACGATTGAAGACGTAGGCGGCATCATCAAGCTGATCGAACCGCTGGAAGCCGATGGCACCCTGGTGAAACGTGGACGCGAGCTGATAGAGCGCGAAATCAATTATTTCTCAGTGATAGAGCATGACGGCGTGATCTTTGGCTGCGCCGCCCTGTACCCTTTCCCGTTCGAAAAAATGGCAGAAATGGCTTGCCTGACCGTCAACCCCGATGTACAAAGCCAGGGCGATGGTGAACGCATCCTCAAGCACATGGAAAAACGCGCACGCCGCGCTGGCTTCCACAGCCTGTTTGTGCTGACTACACGCACTGCACACTGGTTCCTGAAACGTGGTTTCGTCAATGCCTCATTCGATGATTTGCCCAAAGACAGGCAAAAAATGTATAACTGGCAACGCAAATCACTGGTTCTGATCAAGCAACTCTAAGACACCCTAAGCAACCACAGGTCACAGGCCGTATAATCACGCTGTTTTCGAGATTTAGCAAAAGGAGTAACACCATGGCCCGTACGGTCCACTGCATCAAATTAGACAAAGAAGCCGAAGGTCTGGATTTTCCACCGTATCCAGGTGAACTGGGCAAACGGATTTATGAAAGCGTGTCCAAAGAAGCCTGGGCTGCCTGGCTCAAGCATCAGACCATGCTGGTGAATGAAAACCGCCTGAACCTGGCCGACACCCGTGCCCGCAAATATCTGGCAACCCAGATGGAAAAGCATTTCTTTGGTGATGGTGCCGATGCTGCTTCTGGTTATGTACCGCCAACTGACTAAATGCCTGACTGACATTCATCAGCACCCAGCAAAAAGCCCGCCATAGTAAGCGGGCTTTTTGCTGGGACAAAGCTTCAAGCTGGTAAAATTAAAACTGCAAGGTTTTAACGCCTTCACTGGTACCCAGCAGGCAAACATTGGCGCCCTGCTGTGCAAACAGCCCTACGGTCACCACACCAACGATATTATTAATCGTCGCTTCCAGCGCTACCGGGTCTGCAATCTGCAAGCCATGTATATCCAAAATCATATTGCCATTGTCCGTCAACAAAGGCTGGCCATCTTTCAAACGCAAACGGGCTTCGCCACCCAGGGCATTGAGCTTGCGGGTGACGACGGCGTGCGACATCGGTATCACTTCTACCGGCAAGGGGAACCCACCCAGCTTGTCCACCAGCTTTGAGCCGTCGGCGATGCAGATAAATTTTCCAGCGACCGAGGCCACGATTTTTTCACGTGTCAATGCGGCACCACCACCCTTGATCATGGCACCCTGCGGGGTAATTTCATCCGCACCGTCAATATACACAGGCATGGAGACTACATCGTTCAAATCCAGCACGGTAATGCCATGTCCACGCAGACGTGCTGCGGTTGCCTCGGATGAGGCCACTGCCGCCTTGATCTTGTGCTTGATCTTCGCCAGTTCATCAATAAAAAAATTGGCTGTCGAGCCGGTGCCGACACCCACTATGTCATTTTCAACCACATAGGCTATGGCAGCCTGGGCCACTGCCAGTTTTAATTCATCTTGCGTCATGGTGCATTTCCATCAAAGTTAATCATTTGCCCGAATTTTACAGGACAGGCTGATCTTCTTTGCAGATTCTGGATGAAATTGCGTCAAACCGGCCACAGGGGTGCGTCTTCCATCAGCGCCACTTGCTCGCGTAATTCCAGTATGCGGTCTTGCCAATACCTTTGGCTGTTAAACCACGGGAAAGCCGCCGGAAAGGCCGGATCGCTCCAGCGCTGCGCCAACCAGGCTGAGTAATGAATCAGACGCAACGTGCGCAATGCCTCTATCAGGTACAACTGGCGGCTTTCAAATTCAAAGAAATCTTCATAGCCAGCCAGGATATCCGTCAATTGCCGCTGCATGTCCTGACGGTCACCCGACAGCAGCATCCATAAATCCTGTATGCCCGGACCCATGCGGCTATCATCAAAATCCACAAAATGTGGGCCAGCCTGTGCACCGGATTCCAGCCACAAGACATTCCCAAGATGGCAATCGCCATGCAGGCGTAATGGCTGCACGTCTCCGGCACGCTCGTAACAGCGCTGTATCCCATCGAGCGCCTGCTGACTGACACTTTCATAGGCGGGCAACAGATCAGGCGGGATAAAGTCATGCGCCAGCAGCCAGGCACGTGGCTGCACGCCAAAGGTTTCCGGATTAATAGCTGGCCGCTCGCGATAGCTGGCAAGGGCACCTACGGCATGAATACGGCCAATAAAACGCCCCAGCCATTCCAGGGTTGCGGCATCGCCGGTTTCCGGCGCACGGCCACTCTGCCTAGCAAACAAGGCAAAGCGAAAACCCTGGTAATGGCGCAGGCTGCTGCCGTCAGCCGTCTGCATTGCACCAACTACCGGAATCTCATGTTGCAATAGCTCACGCACAAAATCATGTTCTTCATTGATGGCAGTATCCGTCCAGCGCAAGGGGCGGTAAAATTTGACGACCACAGGTACATCGTCTTCCATGCCTATCTGGTAGACCCGGTTTTCATAGCTGTTCAGGGCCAGCATGCGGCCATCGCTGCGCAGACCGCTGCTTTCAACAGCGTCCAGCACCAGTTCTGGCGTCAAACCGGCAAAAGAGTCTGGGAGATTGGTATTTGTCATGTTGGCTATTGTACGTGTGCCAAAGCCTGTACGGCACAAAAGACCTGCACAGCCAGCAAACAAAGCGCTAAACTGCCGGTATTTTCAATATCCAATTCAAGAGCGATCCATGCATCTCGACGAACCCTTAAGCGACAAAGAATTCAATGAACTCGACAAATTCCTGATGTCGGACAAGGTCGGCGACGATGGCATGACCATGGACGCCCTGCACGGCTACCTGACCGCCATCGCCCTGGGGCCGGAAATGATACCCATGGCAGAATGGCTGCCACTGGTATGGGGCTTGCCGGATGCGGGTGAACCCAAGTTCAAGAATGAAAAAGAAATGCAGCGCATCACCGGTCTGGTGGCACGCTTCATGAATGAAATCCAGATCACCTTTGAAGTTGCGCCACAGGAATATGAACCGCTGTTCTGCGTCATGGAACAAAATGGCAAGGAACTGATTGATGGCGAAACCTGGGCCTGGGGCTTCTGGGAAGGCATGCAACTGCGCGAAGAAGCCTGGGAAACAGCCTGGGCATCGGAAGAAGTCGGCCCCTTGCTGCAGCCTATCTATCTGCTGGGCGCAGAAGAAATCGAAGAAGAAGAATTGAAATTCGTCGATACACCAGAAAAATGCCATGAACTGGCATTGACGCTGGAAGCATCCATCCCGACCATACGCCGTTTCTGGGCCCCCTTGCGTAAATCCGGTGTGACCACCGTCAAGCGCGATACCCCCAAAGTCGGCAGAAATGACCCTTGTCCATGCGGCAGCGGCAAAAAATACAAAGTCTGTTGCGGTGCCGATACTGATAACGAGCCCACGCTGCACTGATCAGTCCAGCACTGTTCGTCAGGCAAACACGGCGCTGGAGGGAAACCTCTAGCGCAAAACCGCCCTGCCAGCATGTCTTCATGCTATTTTTGTGTTCCTCAATTCGATGCTGGAGACCACAATGAGCTTGCAAGAACAATTCAACCAGGCACTGGCCGATTCCAAAAATCTGCCAGAACGTCCGGACAACATGACCCTGCTGAAAATCTATGCCCTGTTCAAACAAGGCAGCGGTGGCGATGCTACTGGCGATCGCCCTGGCATGACCGACTTTGTCGCCCGCGCCAAGTTTGATGCCTGGGCAGAACTCAAAGGCACCACCCAGGAAGCCGCCATGCAGCAATATGTTGATCTGATCAACGATCTCAAGGATTAAACCGCTGGGTTCAGCCAGTCTCGCGGCCTGCCTTCGGTCAGGCCAGCGATCAGATTGTCCGCAGCACGATTCGCCATTGCCCGCCGGGTTGCCTCTGAAGCACTGGCAATATGCGGTGTCAGCACCACATTTTGCAGGGTCAAAAAGTCTGGATGGAATTTGGGTTCGTTCTCAAACACGTCCAGGCCCGCTGCTGCAATACGCTGCCTGCGCAGGGCTGCGATCAAGGCCTGGTCATCGACGATACCGCCACGCGCCAGATTGACCAGGGTTGCGCCGGGCTTCATCAATTCAATTTCAGCCGCGCCTATGCAATGATGCGACGCTGGCGAATATGGCAAGACCAGCACCACATGATCGGCCTCGGCCAGCAATTCTTCCTTGCTGACATACCGGGCATGGTTCGCGTGCGCCTCCTGTTCAGCACTCAGCCGTGAACGGTTGTGATACACGACCTTCATATCAAAACCCATGGAACGCCGCGCTATCGCCTGCCCTATCCTGCCCATGCCGATAATACCCAGGGTGGCGCCATGTACATCCGCCCCCAGGAAAGAGTCATAACGCCATTTGGTCCACTTGCCAGCGCGCAGCCAGTGTTCAGATTCCGTCACCCGCCTGGCCGTCGCCATCAGCAACGCCCAGCCAAAGTCAGCAGTCGTTTCATTCAAGACTTCCGGTGTATTGCTGGCCATGACGCCATGCGCAGTACAGGCAGGCACGTCAATATTGTCGTAACCCACAGCCATGCTGGCGACCATCTTCAGATCTGGCAACTGCTGCAATAGCTCCGCATTGATTTTGGCACTGGCCGTCGCCAAGGTACCAGCCTTGCCCTTCAACTTCGCAGCCAGCTCAGCAGGTGTAAAAATCACATCATCCTGATTCGATTCGACTTCAAAGTATTCCGAAAGACGGGTCAATACTTCAGGAAAAATAGCGCGCGTAACAAGAATGGCGGGTTTCATGCATATCCTTTTAATAATAAAACAAGACGAAAACACATCCGGCTTGCTTAGAATTCACTTTAGTCGTTCTAGCATCATAAACCTTTCCTCGATTTTTCTCATTTGGCCTTGAGGCTTCGATAGATAAATTATCAAATAGACATTTTCCTCAAAACCTTCTAGATGGCAACGGAAAAGCACGGGAATTCGGCGCGCATCCTTTACGGATTGGTCAGTGGAAGAAGGAAATCCTGGAGAATGCTGGCGCGTTGTTCAACAACAGGCGTAGCCCAAGACCCACCGATGAAAGCAGCCCGGAGGATAAGCTGTACGGCGAGATTGAGTAACTGAAGAATGCCGTGAATTGCCTTAAAAAGCTGGGGTAATGAGCCAGGAAGCACGTTTGGGCTTGATTGAACACGAGCACGCAAAGCTGCTGCTGATCCGTCAATGCGAATTAGCGGACGCGCCTCTTGCGAGCGTGCACCGCCTAATTAAGGCAACAGCGACAACGAAAGGCCTCAGGAAATGCGTAGAACGGGGCAGCGCCGTGCAGTTGACGAAGTGAAAATGAAGACCGTTTAAATTATCCGGCAAAGTGTCTTGACTAATGGATTCATTTTAGTCACAATGACAAGTGACATTTTAGCAACAATCAGCTATGATCGGCACCATCTATCTGTCACGATTGGTTGTTCTGGGACCGATTACCATTAGTGTCCGGTAGCGCAGCATGATTCTTTGTTGAAGTTGCGGATATCTCGCCTCGGCCAACTTTAGTGTTTGGATCAAGAGATTGATCCTATCTACACAGTTACCTATATCGAGATCGATTGAAGGCCTCAAGGTAATAACTTTTGTAAGGGGTACAGAATGACAAATGTATCAAAATCAACAGCCACTTCTGCAATCGCAGTAAGCCGACGAAGCTGGTTCGACAAGATTTTCGGAAAGCATGACGAACTCAACGACGTATGGCGAATCAACACCTTGTTATTACCGTTGCTTGGCATCGCCATCTTCGCTGCAGGGTGCGTGGGGTGGAACGCGAACGCGGTCGGCCCCGTATTGTTGTGGGTGTTCGCGTCCCTGGCGGCAGGTGGCACTGCTGGCTTTCTCTTTGGAATACCCAAGTCGGGTATTTCAACAACCGCTCCGGCTTCTGCCAGCTCACATGCCGAAGCAGTTCCTGAAGCGACAAACACCTCCATGAGGGGAGATGCAACGCAACGAGCGCGACCCAACACAAATTTGGAAGAGGTTTCAGATTGGCTAACGAAAATCCTTGTCGGATTAACTCTGGTGAATCTCAAAGATCTGCAGACAGAGGTAGGTCGTATCAGCCTAAATGCTGCAGCGGCCATACGACCGCACCCCACCGCTTCGGATGTCTCCATCGCTACGGCGCTCGTCGTCGGGTTTGCCTTGATGGGATTTCTAGCGGCCTATTTGTACACACGACTTTTCATACAAGGCGCCATCGTTCGCTCCGACGATCAAATGGGTCAATACAGGAACGCGGTCGCGCGTGCGGAGCAGATCGGTCAGCAATCGTCCGAGTCGAACTTCGATGCTGAAGTCGCAGTTGCGGTCATTCCGTCGGCAGCCAGCTTGAGCGCCGCTCAGGATGTCGCAGATGCCGCCCCGCCGAATCGCCCCGAGCTCGTGCTGCAACCATTACGCCAATTGGCCAGCCAATATGAAATGCTACGACAGACTAAGGACTATTCCCGCGACCGAACACAGCAAATGACAGAGATCGTTAATCGAATGCGACCACACGCGATCGCTGCTGCGCCATATATAGACGAATTAATCCAAAGCACGTCGACTGGAGATCATCTGGCCGCGACGGTCATTTTGCAAATGAAGTATATGCAAGACCGTATGGAATGGCTGGTGCGACGATTGGTCGAGGAACGCGCATTTATTGGGTATCAGGCAGCAAGCGCGTTGCTCGCTCGCGTACGCGTAGCAGGAATTCCAGAATGCAAGGATATCCAGTCAGCGACGGCGAAAGCAAAAGAGGAACGGTTGCGAATGGGCGTCACTGAAAAAACGCTTGATCAGTTGATTGACAAGATTCTGGCAGTGCAATGAAGCGCCGCAATACTAAAAAAAACGTGATGTTACCTAAACTGCGTAGGCCACGCGATTTTCTACTTCCAGCAGAAAAACAGTCTTGGGCCGAGCGCCTTCGTCGTGTCCTGCTAGTGATTTCCCGTGAGCTCAAGGGGCCACCAGGAATCCACCAAGCCAATCACGATACTGTGCGCCGTACATTGATTGGCATGGGACCCGACAGCGATAAAAAGCGTAACGAATCCGGTGCCCGCATGGTTGTCAACCTTTCCTCTGTGAATGTCCCCGACTTCTGCCGTCACGGGTATAAGAATGTCTATGACCGTCAGGCGAGCCAAGTGACTGCAGCTCCACGGATATCACAACGTCGACAGCGAGTAGATCGCGCGCTGCCTATCGGGCCGACAGTCGAACCGAAGGATATTTATTATGGAGCGGTCGAGCTCGCCGGAGCCGGCATACGTTATTACGGCGATGTTTGCCTTGTCCTTAAGCCCGAGGCCGTCCCCGCATCAACCGTGATTCTGGACAGGAATTCCTTCGATGTTGATCGGCCACCTGTCATTAATCGAATCAGTTCTCAGCCGCTTAATCTCCAGGAACGTGCTCGAGCGTCGCTGTTATTATCGTGGTCGGGTACATGGGAGCGCGATCTGGCTGCGATGACGACGATTCGACTACATTCAATAGGTGCGACCAGCACACGTAGATGGACAATTGGACAAATCGCTCGCACGTTAGTAGATGACGAGGACTATCTCGAAGTGCTCAAGCAGGACAGTTTTAACGTCAACGACATTCAGGAGGCGCGGCTGTTTTCCGCCGATGTTGCCCTTGACGCCTATATCTCTACGCGGACAAGTAATGTGCGCTTTGAGGCCTTGATTTGGCGCCGTCGTCGCAATCAGGCCGAGGCCGCGCTGCGTGAGGCCGGAATTCCCGTACGTGTGGTGGGAAACCATGGCCGTGAAAGGAGCTAACAAGTGGTAGCAATGCAATCTGAACAGACCTCATCGCTTTGGCACTTCGACGCATTAGACTCGCTCGCGGGTATGGCTTTCGTGAGTCGCACAGATACGAATAGCGACAATGATAACGTCGTGTTTTTTTGCCCACCAGCCTTTCAGCCGGAATTGGTCGGTCGATCTTCTATCGCACTGGGTGCGACCCGAGGTAGCTTTCAGGGCGGACTGATCATCGAGGGCGAGGAAGTCGGTTTTCCATCGCTCGCCGCTGCCGGTGAATTCGTCCGCCGCGCTTACGTCCGGGGCTCAGCGGGGGATGGTGGCGAGCCAGATGCGGGTGGTGAACCGAAAAACTCTGGACCAGACCCGCAGGACCCCGCCCGGGAAAAATCAGAGCGACCCTCGCAAGATCCCAGCCCCGCGTTGACAGCGCTCGTTACCGATATGGTTCGTTTTCGCGAATCCGTCGCAAAGTGCAAATTTGGTGAAATCCATCCCATGGAGTGGAGCACGCCACCAACGTCCGCCACGAATATGAGGACCAGAGACATCCTGATCAGTGGTGCAGCACATATCTTCTTCGACATCTTCTATCAACGGCCTTCGATCCCATGGAACGATTTACGGCACTCCATTTTTCAATTCGGCACGATTCTCTGGACAATGGGACTGAGATTGTCGGACTTAAAAGAGCAACTCGATAGATTATATCCAGGTTTTCATGGTGGTTATTTACTGTTAAAAATACAGATTCAATTGGAACATAGATGGCGCAAGGCACCGTGGAACTTGTATAGCGCCGACCCGCTTGAAATTCTCAGCCAATTGGCGGCTCCTAACAACGTGACTAGGGTGCTGCGTCCGGACGACCTGCTGGCTTGGCTGAGCATATTCCTTGCGACCCCCGATGATGCATTGGTTGCGATGTCACCTAGCGAAGGTTTTGAGCGCGCAACTTTCGCGGCGGCAGTGATAGTCAACCAGCGAGATGCATGGCCACTTTGGCTCGAAACAGATGATCGATCGGCGGCTATCAGCAAGCTTGAGAACAAAGCATTAACTTGGCTACGAGAACACCTACCTCAAGTAGCTTACTGTAAGGCATTCGAAGTGGCGCTTGCATCCATGGGGCGTCAGCGGTAAGTTGACCACTCAAATCGCGTGGCTTTTGTACGTCGCAGGCGAAGGACGAATTAAAGAAAAATTCACTATCAGGATTAAACCTTTCAATTTTGACATGCTTCAACACGGCGGCAGCTTGGATACGATACTTCTATCACAAACAATGCGGTTACCTGAATGCCTGATAGTAGCCTGGCCTAGGGTCGAGTTATTCTTGAAACGGCCGTTGATGATTTTGATGCCGCCTTGACACGCAGGTAGAAAATTTGCGCGCACCCTTCTAAATGCCAGAAGCTCTTTTGCGTCACAGCAATAGTTTTAGACTCGGCTATCCCTTCATGCGAAATTAACTTAATAGCCACACAATGACTGAAACGCTGACATGTTGATGAATGCTTTTTTTGAACCTGTTCATTTGTACAAAAATACCTATATTCGAGCACAAGACACAAATACCAGGGCGGATTGACCTAAACACCTGTCTGAATATTCACAGAAGAATATGATGCACATCAAGGCAAATTCTGCTGCTGTCTGGCAGCATGGCACATCTGCCATGCCTGCTTGAGACCAGTACCGTCTGGAAAACCGCCACAGCAAGCCTGTATTTGCTTATGCGCAAACTATATAAGCCTGATTTGTGGGAACTGCTAAATTGCCTTAAAATACAAGGCTTTGCAGCCCTGCGCCTATTTTTGCGCTTTGGCTGTGCCTAAATATCGAATTTTAGATTGGACTGTTATGACCCACGTTGTGACCGAATCCTGCATCCGCTGCCGTTATACTGATTGTGTGGATGTGTGCCCGGTGGACTGTTTCCGTGCTGGCCCGAATTTCCTGATTATTGATCCGGATGAATGCATAGATTGCGCCGTTTGCGTCGCAGAGTGTCCTGCCAACGCCATTTTTGCAGAAGAAGACGTGCCGGCAGATCAACAGCAATTCATCAAGATCAATGCCGATCTGACACGCAAATGGCCGTCGATTACCAAGACCGTTCCACCTTTGGCAGACGCCGATGACTGGAAAGATGTCAAAGACAAATTGCAATACCTGGAAAGATAAGTATCAGGGAAATCAATACGGGCTTTTGCTAATCGGCTCAAACAAATCCGCAATATCAGGAATCATCTCGTCGTATGGAAAACAAACAAACTACTGCGGCCAATGCCGCCATTGAAGCAGATGCAGTCATCATCGGCGCAGGTCCAGTTGGCCTGTTCCAGGTGTTCGAACTTGGCTTGCTTGAAATAAAAGCACACGTTATTGATTCGCTGGCTGTCGTCGGCGGTCAGTGCGTTGAGCTGTATCCGGACAAACCGATTTACGACATCCCTGCCGTACCGGTCTGTACCGGACAGGAACTGACAGACAATCTGTTGAAACAGATAGAACCTTTTGAACCGACCTTCCATCTGGGTCAGGAAGTAACCCTGGTCGAACGCCGTGAAGATGGCCGTTTTGATCTGGAAACATCGACAGGCACACGTTTCATCACCAAAACCATTTTCATCGCTGCCGGTGTTGGTTCCTTCCAGCCACGCACTTTGAAAGTCGAAGGCATAGAAGCGTTTGAAAACAAACAGGTCTTCTACCGCGTCAAAGATCCTACCCAGTTCCATGGTAAAAACCTGGTGATCTGCGGTGGTGGTGACTCTGCCCTTGACTGGGCGCTGAATCTGGTCGGCAAGGCTGAGTCCGTGGTGGTATTGCACCGTCGCGAAGATTTCCGTGCTGCGCCTGCGTCTGTCGCCAAGATGAAAGAATTGTGCGACAACTATGAAATGCAATTGACCATAGGTCAGGTCACAGGCATCGAAACCAAAGATGATCTGCTGTCCGAAATCAAGGTCACTGGCGCCGATGGCGTGACCCGTCGCATGCCGCTGGACACTCTGCTGGTCTTCTTTGGTCTGTCACCAAAGCTCGGCCCTATCGCCGAATGGGGTCTGGACATAGAACGCAAGCAATTGAAGGTCGTGAACACTGAAAAGTTCGAGACCAATGTACCCGGCATTTTTGCGGTAGGTGACATCAATACTTACCCAGGCAAGAAAAAACTCATCCTGTCCGGCTTCCATGAAGCGGCCCTGGCTGCTTTTGGTGCTGCACCGTATATTTTCCCTGACAAGAAAATCCACATGCAATACACCACGACTTCACCAAAGCTGCACAAGATCCTGGGTGTGGAAACACCGGTTTTCGATTAAATCGACGGCCAGCCAAACAAAAAAAAGCGCAAAGAAATTTCTTTGCGCTTTTTTGTTTTTGACAGCGAATCATTGTTCACAGTTGCACTCCATACTGCAACCGCATGCCATCAATTTATCGGTACATAGGATTCTGATTCCCTGAATTGATGGGCAATCTGATTAAATTCATCCGAAATCTGCAGGAAGGCTTCCAGGATGTCCGGATCAAAATGACTGCCACTCCCCTTGCGCATGATATCAATCGCTTCCTCGTGGCTGAATGCCGGTTTATAGACGCGTTTGGAGATCAGGGCATCATACACATCTGCCACTGCCATTAAACGCGCAGACAGCGGTATGGCATCACCTGCCAGGTTTTCCGGATAGCCTGAGCCATCCCACTTTTCCTGATGCGAATAGGTAATTTCACGGGCAAACTGCAGAAACTCATTACTTTCACCCAGATAGGTCTCTACCGAAATGATGGTTTCGCGGCCATAGACGGTATGCAGTTTCATGACTTCAAACTCTTCAGACGTCAGCTTGTCCGGTTTCAGCAAGATATTGTCTGGTATGCCGACCTTGCCGATATCGTGCAAAGGCGCAGATTTATACAGTAGCTCTATATTTTCATCTGTCAGTTCAGCATGAAAACGCGGGTGATTCTGCAATTTGCGCGCCAGCGCAGCGACATAGTTTTGTGTGCGCCGGATATGGTTGCCTGTTTCATTATCGCGGGTCTCGGCCAGTGAGGCCATGGCCATGATGATGGCGTCCTGCATCTTGCCCAGCTTGCGGGTGCGGTCTTGCACCAGGCTTTCCAGATGCTTGTTCTGGTCTTGCAGCAAATGGCGTGCACGTACCAGATTAAGCTGGGTTGCCACGCGCGCCAGTACGATGGGAGGACTGATAGGCTTACTGATGTAGTCGACCGCCCCCAGGCGCAAGCCCATTTCCTCATCCTGCACCTGGCTCTTGGCCGTCAGAAAGATGATGGGTATGTCCGCCGTAGCCGGATCAGCTTTCAGGCGACGGCAGGTTTCATAGCCATCCATTTCCGGCATCATGACATCCAGCAGTATCAGATCAGGCCCGGGCAGGCTGGATGCGATCTGCAAGGCCTTCAGGCCATTGGTGGCAATCTTTATCTTGTACTGGTCTTTCAGCAAACCCGACAGCAGGGAGATATTGTCCGGCGTATCGTCGACAATCAACACTACCTGCTTCGCATTATGGTCGAACATTTCACTCATGTTTTACCCCGATTGCTAGTATCGCTTCCTGTGAAGCCGATAACTCCGGATTGATTCATCAAATCAAAGTATTTCATAACCGAGATTTTTTGCGTTGTTAGTCAACAAGTTCAGGGCTACGTCATAGTCGAACTGCCTGACTGCCCGCATGATCTGTTTATGCACATCGACGCCAAACGCACTGGCGATCATCTCTCCTGACTCTAACAGCAAGTCTACCGCCTCGCCATCGTAATCTCGCAACAAATTGCAACATTTGACCAACAGTTGCTGCATGACGTCATGGTCAACCGGTACCAGCTCAACGGCTTTCACTTCGTTTTTGTTAAGGGATTTTTCTTGCGCCAAAACCTGATCGATTGCTGAAATGGCAGCATGCAGGCGGACCTCGCAATCATCCAGCACCGGCCCCAGCACAGACAGGTCAACCTTCTCATGCAACATCAGTTCCAGCTCGGCAGCCAGTGGCTGTATCTGCTTGACGCCGATCAGGCCGGCAACGCCTTTCAGCGTGTGTGCCAGGCGCTCTGCCAGCAAATTATCGCGACTGACATACGCTGACCGCATCTGCCCCACCACACCGCGCTGATCATCACAAAAACGTGACAGCAATTCCAGATAAAAAGCCCGGTTACCCAGAGTACGACTCAAACCTTCTTCCGTGTCTATGCCATCGATATGCAGGGTACTGCCAGCGTCTTGCGCAGGCACCTGTACGATATCAAAATTACTGCCAAACACATGATCCTGGCACCAGTGCGAGATGGCCTGATACAGCTCCTTCGGATTGATCGGCTTGGGCAGATGGGCATTCATGCCAGAGGCAAAACAAAGCTCACGCTCTTCCACCATGGCATGCGCCGTCATTGCGACAATGGGCAGCACATCAAAGCGTTTGTCGGCACGAATCAGTTTGGTCGCTTCATGCCCATCCATTTCAGGCATCTGCACATCCATGAAGACCACGCCGTAATAATCCGGCCCGGCTTCACGCAGGGTATTCACGGCAATCTTGCCATTGCTGGCAACATCAACGGCGATACCTGCTGCCTCCATCAATTCCATGGCAATTTGCTGATTGATTTCATTGTCTTCCACCAGCAGCACCCGCAAATCCGTATATTTGGGTATCAGCACGCCATGCGCACTGGGGATGGCGTAACTCGTGCTGGAAAACAGCTCTACGATGCAATCAACCAGGGTCGATGCATTGACTGGCTTGGTCAGGAAACCATCGGGGATGGCAATATCGTCGCGGTAACTGACTTCTTCCATGCCATGCGCGCTGACCAATACCATCAGCGGTATCGGTTGCAGCGAGCCATCGCGCTTGAGGTAGGTGATCAGTTCAAGCCCATCCATTTCCGGCATGCGCAGGTCAGTAAATACCATACCGTAGGGACGTGTCACATTGCATTCCCGCACCGCCTGCAAGGCAGCCGCACCACTGGTGACGACGTCAATATCAACAGGCAGCTCCGACAGTATCTCCTGCAATATTTCTGCCGCAGGCAGATTATCATCCACGATCAGAATACGCATACCATTGATGGCTGCCGGTATGACCTGGCGCTGGACGATGGGTTCGGCAATACCAAACCAACCGGTAAAATGCACGCAAGTACCGACGCCGGCTTCGCTGGTAAGGGCAATTTCCCCTCCCATCAATTCGACCATGCCTTTGGAAATGGATAAGCCCAGGCCGGTACCGCCAAATTTGCGGGTCGTCGATTCATCTGCCTGGCTGAATGGCCGGAACAATTTATCCGATTGCTCTTCAGTCATACCGATGCCGGTATCACGCACTTCAAATCTGAGCTTCACCTTGCCATTCACTGCCTCCAGCAATTGACAGGTGACGAAGATTTCCCCCTTTTCGGTAAACTTGATGGCGTTATTGATGAGATTGATCAATACCTGGCCCAGGCGCAAAGGATCGCCATTCAGATAGCGCGGGATATCCGGTGGCGCACGGAAAAGAAATTCCAGGCCTTTTTCATCCGCCTTGTCAGTGGTCACTGCCGAGATATTATTGAGTACCTCATCCAGATCAAAATCAACCTGCTCCATGCTTAACTTGCCAGCCTCGATTTTTGAAAAATCAAGAATGTCATTGATGATACCCAGTAAGGAAATCCCGGCCTTGTGGATTTTATCGACATAATCTTTTTGCTTGGCATTCAAGTCTGTCCGCAATGCCAGATGGGCCATGCCTATAATCGCATTCATGGGTGTGCGGATTTCGTGGCTCATATTGGCCAGGAACATGGACTTGGCTTCTGTCGTTTCTTCTGCATGGCGACGTGCCATTTCGGCTTCTTTCAGCTCATTTTGCATATGCAGTGTCTGCAGACGTATCTGCTCTGCCATGCTTTCCTTGAGCTGGGATTCCAGCAGCTTGCGCTGCGTGATATCCGATACGAACGACAGCGTGGCTGGCCGCCCTTCCCAATCGATCAGTACGGCGGACAATTCGGCCCAGATAATCGACCGGGTAGTGTGATTCTGTATGCGGAAGTGGTAATACTGCTCCACATTTTCACCGCGCAGACGCCGGGTATGGTGATCGATCACCATCGGCCTGTCATCCGGATAAATCGCTGAAATAAAAGACAATTGTGCCAGTTCTTCGGCACTGTAACCTGTCAGGCTCTGCACGCGAGGGTTCGCAAATACGATGCGCCCATCCTGCACGACCAGGATACCTTCGGTCACATTATTGATCAGTTGGCGATAATGCTGCTCGGACTTGCTGAGATCTTCTTCCAGTTGACGGCGGGCAGAAATATCCATTACCACCCAGACCGTACCATGGGCAAGATTATTTTTATCGACTGCACGACCAGAAAAATGCACCCAGAAGATATTGCCATCACTGCGTCGCATTTTCAATTCAGTTTCGTAGGCTTCACCACGCAACACCGATTGATTGACGGCCGCACCTGATTCCAGATAGGCTTCACGCGATTCGTAGAAAGATTCCAGCGAGGCGCCCAGCACCTTGTCACGCTCAACACCGAATATCTGGCACAGCGGGGTATTCACCCATTGAACGCGGCCCTGATTATTCAGGAAGACCATACCGACGATAGAATTTTCCAGCACGGTTTCGCGCTCGGACAGCATACGCTTGAGTTCATCTTCAAGCTGCCGCCGTTCCACCATCGATCGTTCAGCCATGCGCCTGGCCAAATCCGCTTCTTTCAGTTCATTGCGGATATGCAGGGTCTGTACATGTACGCGGGTAGCCAGACCCTGGGCCTTGGCGAACAAATCAAGATACCGCTTTTGTTCGTTGTAGGCTTCTTTCCAGTCTTCCATCTCGGTGAAGATTTCTGACAATTCCTTGATGGCACGCAGTGGCATGTAGATATAGCCGTTACCACCAACTTCATCGACAGCATGTCGCAAATCACGAATGGCTTCAGGATAACGCTTGTGACGCCTGTGCAAATGTCCGCTGACCCACCAGCTATAAGGTTTCAGATGCTTGTCTTCAAAACTGCCAAGCAGGGACATGGCGGTTTCACTGAGTTTGTCTGCCTCATTCAGTTGACCACGCATGGCCAGCGTATAGGCAGCAACCGACAGACAAAAGGTGCGACTGGCAGTGTCAGAATTATGGCCGGTCTGGATATCACCTATGTAATCGGCGATGGTCTGGTAAGCCTCTTCATACTTGTCCAGCGACACCTTGCACAGGGCCAGCATGGTGGATACAAAAGGTGCCAGCCAGCGTTCAGTGGAATGAATGGCGATATCCCTGGCTTCCTGCAGCAAGACTTCTGCATCTTCGGCATTACCGCTGACGTAGAAAATTTCGCCCAGGTTGGCGGTTACCTGTGCCACCCGGTTGGGTATCTGCAGGCTGCGCGCATCGTTCAAAGCGGTATAAAAATGACGGATGGCTTCTTCGGTATACCCCAATTCCTGCGAGAGTATGCCCAGCATGTTGTACACCACAATAGAGATACGGCTGGCACGCATGCGCAAGGCTGGCACGATACGCGCATGACACAAGGCATAGGCATCCTGCACATTGCCTCGCCTGCGCCAGACGGCAATAGTGCCGAACAACGCAAATGCCATGCCTTCATGTTCATCAACCGATTCAAACAGGGTAGCGGCACGCTCAAAAACAGGTGCAGCCAATTCCAGACGGTCGTCAAAATAATCGGCAAAAGCATCGATCAAATCAGCAGCGATCAATGATGCGGGGTTACTCTTGATACTTTCCTGATGACGCATCCCGGCAGCCACTTTGCGGCCGTCCTCAGGAATATCACGCATCAGGTCCAGCGCATCAAGACAATGCTCGCGCCAGTGAATTTCTGTTAGAGAACTATCTTTACTCATTCTGCTCAGCTCTTCAGAAAGAAATCATGCCATCCCACATGGGTGTGACCAGTCATGTTGCCAGTCTTCATCTTGTCCATATTGTCTTTTATTGTCGTTACTTGTCCGCCCCGCAAATACAGGGCCAACAGGACGATACAACACTGGACACTGGACTTTTGACATTGTATTTGTATATCTACAAGACAAACTCATTTATCTGCATCTTTTCCCGCCATGTGTATCTTCGTTGGCACCAGCTCATGTGGGCGGGATTGGCAGCGACATTAAAACCTGCACATACAACACAAATTTGCCTCCGAACCGCGCAAGGCTTTCCGCTTATTTTGAAAAAATAACTTGGATTTCAACTTTTCCACAAGAAATAATTGTACATAAATCAATAATTTAACACTAATTCACAACATCAAGTTATGCAAATACTTTGGCGGGCCACAAATTTTTAAAACTGGTTTATGATGCATTGCAACAGTTTGACTTAAGTGTTTTTCTCAGCCACTACATTTCAGCGACAGCCAGGTCTGTGGCAAGAAATAATTGATGGCACCCTATTCGAAAGATTCACTATGCTTTATCAACTTCATGAGCTCAATCGTGCGTTTCTGAATCCACTGACACAGTGGGCAGAAGCCTCATCCAAACTGTTTACCAACCCTGTGTCGCCACTGGCACACACGCCTTATTCGCAGAGAATCGCAGCTGGCTATGAGTTGCTGTTCCGCCTGGGCAAAGATTACGAAAAACCGGAATTCGGCATCACCTCCACCACCATTGATGGTCAAGAGGTCGAAATTGCGCAAAGCACTGCTGTCATCAAACCTTTCTGCAAATTGCTGCACTTCAAAAAAGTGCTGAGCGACAAGGAAAAAACCAAACTCAATCAACCCAAGGTATTGCTGGTGGCACCATTGTCCGGCCATCACTCAACACTCTTGCGTGATACCGTGCGTGGCCTGCTGCCCAAGCATGACGTGTATATCACCGACTGGACAGATGCACGCATGGTGCCGCTGTCTGCCGGCGCTTTTCATCTGCATGACTATATCTACTACGTCCAGGATTTCATTCGCTTTTTGGGTCTGGGTACGCATGTCATTTCCGTCTGCCAGCCTACCGTACCGGTACTGGCCGCCATTTCGCTGATGGCAACCGCAAAAGACCCGATGCTGCCAAAGACCATGACGATGATGGGTGGCCCGATTGATCCACGCAAATCACCTACCCAGGTCAATAATCTGGCGACAGAGAAAAAATTCTCGTGGTTTGAAAATACCGTGATTTATAGCGTCCCGGCTAACTATCCTGGCTATGGCCGCAAGGTGTACCCTGGCTTCCTGCAGCACACTGGCTTCGTTGCCATGAATCCGGATCGCCATGCCCAAAGCCACTGGGATTACTATCAGCATCTGGTTCAGGGTGATGATGAATCGGCAGAACAGCATCGCAAGTTTTACAATGAATACAATGCCGTACTGGACATGCCCGCAGAATACTATCTGGAAACCATCAAGACCGTGTTCCAGGAATTCCGCCTGCCAACCGGAACCTGGGAAGTCGAGGGCAAACTGGTCAGGCCGCAAGACATCAAGAATGTCGCCCTGTTCACAGTAGAAGGTGAACTGGATGATATTTCAGGTGCCGGTCAAACCCAGGCTGCCCATGATCTGTGCAGCAGCATTCCTGCCAGCATGAAACAGGATTATGTGGCACCTGGTGCCGGTCACTACGGCATTTTCTCTGGCCGTCGCTGGCGCGATATCATCTGTCCGAAAATTGGCGATTTCATCAAGCAACACTCCTGATCGCATCAGGCAGCATTAATCCATCACAAGCAAAGCCACTGTCTGTAAAGCCAGTGGCTTTTTTGTTTGTCGGCCTGCGGCTTTCGGCGGATAATCACGGCTCTCCACCGTTTTTTTATGATGCCCGTGCCACTTTCCCTTGCCGACCAGTTAGAAAACGCATTGCCGCAAACCCAGTGCACCAAATGCGGTTACCCAGCCTGCCGCCCCTATGCAGAAGCCATTGCCGACGGCACAGCCAGTTACAACCAGTGCCCTCCCGGTGGACAGGAAGGCATACAGCGCCTGGCACATATCCTGGGCAAACCACTGATAGCACTGGACACCAGCCATGGTCATGAGCGCGAACGCCCGGTTGCGGTGATAGAAGAAGCCTACTGCATAGGCTGTACGCTGTGTATACAGGCCTGCCCGGTCGATGCCATCATCGGTGCGCCAAAGCAGATGCATACGATTATCACCGCACTGTGCACCGGCTGCGATCTGTGCGTGGCACCCTGCCCGGTCGACTGTATCAGCATGCTGCCGCTAACATCAGGAAAAACCGGCTGGGACGCGTGGAGTGCAGAGCAGGCCAGCCACGCACGCCAGCAATTTCATTTCCGGCAGCAACGCTTATTAAGAGAAAAACAGGACAATGATGAGCGACTGGCAGCCAAGGCGGCGGCCAAACTGATCGCACTGGAAGCAGAACCGGCACTCAGCCCGGAAGAAATCGCCAGCAAGGAACGCAAGAAAGCGATTATCGCTGCCGCTATTGAAAGAGCACGCCTGAAAAAATTGCAAACCCAGCCCGAGGACAATAAAGAATGAATGCGGCCAAACGTCACGCCATTTTCACCCGCCTGCAGCAACAAAATCCGCATCCAACCACTGAGCTGGAATACACGACACCGTTTGAACTGCTGATTGCCGTTTTACTGTCAGCACAGGCAACCGATGTCTCGGTCAACAAAGCCACGCGACTGCTATACCCGGTCGCCAATACCCCCGCCACGATTCATGCGCTTGGTGTGGACGGCCTGATCCCCTACATACAGACGATAGGTCTGTTCCGCACCAAGGCCAGGAACGTGATCGAGACTTGCCGCATACTGATGACTGAGCATGACAGCGAAGTTCCACGCGAACGCGAAGCACTCGAAGCCTTGCCAGGTGTGGGCAGGAAGACCGCCAATGTGGTCATGAATACCGCTTTCGGCGAGCCTACCATCGCGGTCGATACGCATATCTTCCGCGTATCCAACCGCACAGGCATTGCACCCGGGAAGAATGTCGATATCGTCGAAGAAAAATTAATGAAGTTTGTACCGGCAGAGTTCAGGCTGGATGCCCATCACTGGCTGATTTTGCATGGACGCTATACCTGCATCGCCAGAAAACCCAAGTGCTGGAATTGCATGATTGCCGATCTGTGTGAATTCAAACAAAAGACGCCGCTACCTGAAACCGTATGAAATCACCTGATACACACGCCAGGTAAGTACATCAAAACAAAGAGCCTGCATCAACAGCAATGCAGGCTCACTTCAATACTAGCCTTCCGGCAAGATCATCAGACGATCTTGCAAGCCTCATCAAAACTCAAACGTGGTGAACGTGGGAACAATTGCTGCGCATCGCCATAACCCAGATTGCAAATGAAGTTGACCTTGACACTGCTATCGGCAAAAAAAGCGGCATTGAGCTTGTCTGCATCAAAACCCGACATCGGGCCACAATCCAGACCCACTGCGCGCGCTGCCAGCATGAAGTAAGCACCCTGCAAGGATGAATTACGGAAAGCCGTCGCATCGATTGCTGCCTGATTACCGGCGAACCAGGAACGGGCATCAGCGTGCGGGAACAACTGTGGCAGTTTTTCGAAAAATTCCATATCCATGCCTATGATGGCAGTCACTGGCGCAGTTTTGGTTTTTTCAAAATTACCCTGAGAAACGCAAGCCAGGAATTTTTGCTTTTCAGCGTCAGATCTGACGAACACGATACGTGCAGGCGAACAATTGGCAGAGGTAGAACCCCACTTCATCAAATCATATATTTCCTGCAACTGCGCATCTGTTACCGGCTTGTCAAGCCAGGCATTATGTGTACGAGCAGTAGTAAACAATGTGTCAAGCGCTTCTTTGGATAACATGGGCTATTCCTTTCAAATAATGAAAGGATAATAACCGAAGTCGGTGAAAGCTTCAGGGCAGCAAAATAAAATACCTTTTACAATAGCGGCACTTACTATTTTGGACTCGTTCATGTTCACCCCCAGCCAGCACGATGTACGCCGTTTTTTTTGTGAAACCTTCCGCAAAAGCCATGAAAGCCTGGTGCTGACACCGCTGGAAATGATTGCTGCCGACTGGATTAGCCAACATCCGGAATATGCGGAAGCCCTGAGCGATGTCGAAGCCGCCCTGGAAACCGATTACAGCGTTGACCAGGGACAAACCAACCCCTTCCTGCATCTGTCCATGCACCTGTCGATTGCCGAACAGATTTCTGTGGATCAGCCACCCGGTGTCAGACAAGCATTCCAGATTCTGGCAAGGAGAAACAATTCAGAACACGAAGCCCATCATGAAATCATGGAATGCCTGGGTGAAATGATATGGAATTCACAAAGAACTGGCCTGCCACCAGATGGACAAGCGTATATTGATGCCCTGAAAAAACGCTGCAGTTAAATACCCCAGCAAAAAGGAAAGCAGCTATACAGGTTCCGAGAAAAACCGGAAGCCAATAAAAAAAGCGAAGCATCAGCTTCGCTTTTTTCATGCCTTATACAGCAAAATTACTTCAACTGATCATTCAGCAACTGCAGGATTTTCTCTGCAACAGGGGACGTATCAACCTTGCCGTCATTGCCATGTACCGATACGTGGCTGACTTCACCATTCGGCGCATTCTTCACAAGAATACGGTATTTCTGTGCATTCTTGGCTGCATCGCTGGAAGAACCAAACGAGAACAGTTTAGAGAAGAAGCCATCGCTGGCACCCTTGGTTTTGGCATCAATGTCCTGATCAATATAACGGACAAAGTACAGACCTTGTGAGCGATCCCTGTCTTCCACTGTAAAGCCGATGCGATCCAGTGCCAGACCAACCCTGCGCCATGCGCGGTCAAAGGCTTCATCCACTTCTACGTAGGTAGAGCCATCTGCCTTCAGCAATTTGGCATGAGCAACGGCTGGTGTGCCTGGTGCTGCTGCCGTTACCGCGACTTTGGCTTTTTCACCATCGGAACCCAGACGTACCATCAAACGCGACAGGAATTCAGCTTCCAGGCCCGGATCAACCGGACGTGGCGTCCAAACCGTACTGTCTTTTTGTGTACCAACCAGCACCTCTTGCGCACCGCGATGGCTGATGTAGATTTCTACTTCACCATTCGCGCCACGTTCAATGCGGGTACGGAATTTATCACGCTCACCAGTTGAATACAGCGAATCCAGCACCTTGCCCAGGGTATTACGGATAATATCCTGAGGGATTTTTGCACGGTTTTCAGCCCAGTCGGTTTCCATCACACCGGCTTCCTGGTTTTCCACATTGATGAGGAAACCCAGCTCTTGCCAGAAATCCTTCAGCTGTGGCCACAGCGCTTCAGGTGTGTCCTTGACCACCAGCCAGCGCGTTGTACCATTGCGCTCTATGCGCATGTTTTGTACTTGCTTGACAGCAATTGCGCCACTACCTGTACCGACAGCGGCCTTATTGCCTTTTTCCAGGTTGTAGCTGGATGCTGTTGCACTACTCTTGTTGGCTTCAGGGATAGAGAAACGGTTATCACGACGAATCTGAGTCAAATCTGGCGGCACCTCCAGGGATGCAGTCGTTGCCTTACTGGCACTTCTGTAATCAATGCGATTCGGTTCAAGGATGTTGCTGATTGAACTACAGCCAGTCAAACCTAGCAGCGCAACAGCGCCGATGATCCCGTTTTTAGCAACAAAGCTTTTTGCCATGTGAAAGTCCCTACGAATTATTATCAATTAAAACTGCATGAAGCAAACTGACAGGATTCCTGCCTGTTCAGGGGAGATCATTGTAATACACCTGACTCGCGCAAAGCAGCACGAACGGTTTCATGATATTGCGCAGCCATGGGAACCAGCGGCAAACGAATCCCGCTTGGGATCAATCCCATTTCAATCATCGCCCATTTCACTGGCAGAGGATTAGGTTCTACAAACAATTTATTATGCAGAGGCAGCACGCGGTTATTGATCGCAATCGCCTCCTTGAGATTACCGTTCATGGCAGCAACGCACAGCTCATGCATGGCCCGCGGTGCGACGTTGGCAGTCACCGAAATGTTACCCTTGCCACCACAGAGCATCAACGCCATGGCAGTTGCATCATCGCCAGAGAATACAGCAAAAGATTCAGGTGCCAGACGGATCAGGTCAGTGCCCCTGGCGATATTTCCAGTCGCGTCCTTGACACCGATGATGCCAGGAACCTGCGCCAGTCGCAGTATGGTTTCATTCGACATGTCGGCAACGGTTCTGCCAGGCACGTTGTATAGAATCACGGGAATATCTACCGATTCAGCAATTTTTTTGAAATGCTGATACATGCCTTCCTGGGTAGGACGGTTGTAGTATGGCACTACCTGCAGGGATGCATCCGCACCAGCCTGCTTGGCAAATTTGGTCAGGGCGATGGCTTCTTCAGTCGAATTGCCGCCCGAACCGGCGATGATAGGAATACGCTTGTTGGTATGTTCAACCGCAACACGTATCAATTCGCAATGTTCCTCTACAGAAACCGTCGGTGACTCACCAGTTGTTCCGACAATGACAATGCCATCCGTACCTTCGGCGATATGCCAGTCGATCAATTTGCGCAGACAAGGCAAATCGAGACTGCCATCTTCATGCATGGGGGTTACGATCGCAACCAGACTTCCCTGAATCTTTGTCATGTTAATGCAAGAAAAAAGTAAAACCCTGATTGTAGCGGATACGCTGATAATCTGGGCGCAAATAGCTGGAATAAGCCTTTAAACTTGTAGGAGAATGTTTCAAAGTCTGTCCAAACCCCTGGTTTTTCCGATTTTTCTGGCACAAATACGCTGGATCATGGCTGGTTTAGGCTGTTCAACATAGCCTTCTTCATAGGCAATCACATGCATTGCCACCTGGGCATTAGACCGGATTTGCGCAAGAAGTTCGCCTTGCTGTAATAAAAAGGCAGGATTTGACGGCTTGCCAAATTGTTCGTTACCGGCAGCAAAGGTTTCATAAATCAATACACCACCCGGGGCAAGGCTGCCCAGCATGGCAGGAAACAGGGGCCTGTGCAGGTAATTACAGACCACGATGGCTTCAAAAGCGTTTTCTACAAATGGCCAGTTATCGTGTTCAACCTCCGCTTCCAGATCATGCAGCATGGTGCGGGCACCAGCAGCCTCAAGCATGACGAAACCCTGACCGTCCCTGTCGAGTGCCAGTACCTCATAGTTTTTTTCAAGCAGGAACAGGCTATTCCTGCCACCACCACAAGCCAGATCCAGCACAAGCCCGGCAGGCAACAAGGCAATATGTCTTTGCAGCCAGGCAGAAGGCTCACCCATGATGCACCCCACTTAACCCAGCAACAGAAGAAACGGTGTAATCAATACCTGCAAGATCACATTGCCCGCTACCATCAGGGGCAACATCCAGTATTGCAGCAAATGCAGCAACGCCAGACCCATCACGATGAAGAAGCAATATGGTTCCACTTTGGCGAACTTATATGCCATCTGATGCGGCAGCAGGCTCAGCAAAATCTGCCCACCAGCCAGTGGCGGAATAGGGATCAGGTGGAAGGCAAACATCGCCAGATTGGTCAACACACCTGCCTGTGCCATTTGCAAAAAGAAAGCTTCTTCCACTTGCATGGTCCGCAAAATCACCGACAACAACAACAACCATGCAAAACCCATGACAAAATTGACCGCCGGACCAGAGAGAGCGATCCATTTCAGGTTTTTCTTGGGATCCCGCAACTGCCCGTAATTGATAGGCATGGGCTTGGCATAACCGAACAGGAAGGCACCGCCGGTCGCCAGATACAGCACCACAGGAATGACGATGGTGCCCAGCGGGTCGATATGCACTATGGGGTTAAAACTCAGACGCCCTTGCGCCTGCGCCGTAGTATCACCAAAGTGACGCGCCGTATATCCACGCGCTGCCTCATACAGGGTAATGGCAAAAACCACCGGCAAGGCGTAAATCAATACGGTTTGTATAAGTTCATTCATGAATAAGCTCTAAGATGTCACTGGCAAACAAAAAAAGGGGAAAAGCAGGCATTACAGACCAAACAGGGCCACGTCTCCCCTGCCCTGGCGCACCAGTTCGGGAGAATCAGCCGTCATGTCGATCACTGTGGTGGGCACCAGACTACAGGCACCACCATCAATCACCAGATCAATCAACTTCTCAAGGCGCTCGCGTATCAATTCAGGATCGGTCAAGGGCTCTGCTTCATCTGGCAAAATCAGGGTCGTACCCAGCAAGGGCTGCTTCAATTCTTCCAGCAGAGCATGGGTGATATTGTTTTCCGGCACCCGCAAACCTATGGTCTTGCGTGAAGGATGGCTAAGGCGACGCGGCACTTCCCTGGTCGCCTCCAGAATAAAAGTATACGGTCCTGGCGTTGCGGCTTTCAGCAGGCGGTACTGGCGATTATCAACTTTGGCATATTGCGCGATTTCGGACAGATCACGGCACAGCAAGGTCAGATGATGTTTTTCATCGACATTACGGATCTTGCGCAGCCGCGTTACCGCGTCCTTGTCATCCAGATGGCACACCAGCGCATAGCAGGAATCCGTAGGCAGGGCAACGATGCCGCCATTGTCGATAATCTGCGCTGCCTGCTTGATCAGCCTCAGTTGAGGATTGTCCGGATGAATTTGAAAAAATTGGCTCATAAAAATAAGAAAGGCGGTAGCTGTGCTACCGCCACTAACAGTCGTTCAATCAATCAGCGCATGTTCTGTAATGCAGCAATACGCTCTTCCATTGGTGGATGCGTGGAAAACAAAGCACCCCAACCCGGTTTATCACTGATGCCAGACGCCGCCATCGATTTCGGCAACTCCCCAGGGGCCATACCACCCAGCCTCGCCAGTGCATGTATCATAGGCTGGCGATTACCCAGCAACTGGGCTGAACCCGCATCTGCACGGAATTCGCGCTGACGCGAAAACCAGGCAACAATCATCGATGCCAGAATACCGAACAGGATTTCACACACAAAGACGGTGATCATATAGCCGATGCCGGGGCGGTCATTATCGCCATTGCGAAATACCGCCTTGTCGATTGCATAACCCACCACCCTGGCCAGGAACACCACAAAGGTATTCACCACACCCTGAATCAGCGTCATGGTCACCATATCACCATTGGCAATATGCGCAACTTCATGACCCAGCACGGCCTCGACTTCTTCCTTGGTCATGCCTTCCAGCAAACCGGTAGAAACCGCAACCAGGGCAGAATTCTTGAACGCACCTGTCGCAAAGGCATTTGGCTCGCCATTGTATACCGCAACTTCCGGCATACCAATGCCAGCCCGTTCAGACAAAGCTTTGACCGTATTCACCAGCCATAGTTCGGTTGAATTTGACGGAGTATCTATTACCCTGGCACCCGTTGACCATTTTGCCATGGGTTTACTGATCAGCAAGGAAAAAATGGCGCCTGTGAACCCGACCACCAGGGAAAACACCATCAGCGTGCCCAGTTGCAGACCGTTCGCCGTCAAAAACCGGTTAACGCCCAGCAGGGACAACACAATAGACATGACGGCCATCACCGCCAGATTAGTCAGCAAAAACAGTACGATACGCTTCATGACTCACCTCACTCAGGAAACTACATAATTCATGTCCTGCAAATAAGGCCAATCCGGGGAAATTCAAGTCATACCCATGTTTCCCAGACCGGTTTCGCCATCGATGGCAAGGCAGGCAGGCATCCAATATCAATTTCCGCATCTTGCGGGGAGTGAAAATCCGATCCGCGTGACGATAAAAACCCGTATTGCGCAGCAATTTTGGTGTATTCATCGTACTGGTCAACAGTATGACTGCCGGTGACAGTCTCAATTGCCAAACCGCCAAGATTTTTGAATTCTGTAAAGAAGGCATCAAATGCCAGCGGGGTAAGGTCATAGCGGCCGGGATGGGCGACGACCGCCACGCCGCCGGCATTGCGTATCCAGCCTACCGCATCACTCAACGTGGCCCAGCGATGTGGCACGTATCCCGGCTTGCCTTCGGCAAGGTAATGCCTGAATACATCTGACACATTGGCACTGGCCCCTATTTCAACCAGGTAACGGGCAAAATGGGAACGTGAAATCAAGTCCGGGTTACCCACATATTTCAATGCACCTTCATAGGCATTCAAAATACCGGAACGGCTGGCCAGCTCTGCTGCCATATCACGCGCCCGGCTTTCACGGCCGGAACGGGTTTTTGCCAGGCCATCCACCAGACTCTGATTGGTTTCATCAATATTCAGGCCGACAATGTGTATGGTTTTACCAGCCCAGGTAACGGAAATTTCGACGCCGGGAATGTAACGCATACCCAGATCAAGGGCAGCTGCACGCGCCTCCGGGATACCCCTGACTTCATCATGATCAGTCAGGGCCCACAACTTCACCCCATTGGATTTGGCTCGTGCAGCAAGTTGCGCAGGAGCCAGCACGCCGTCAGAAATGATGGAATGACTATGAAGATCGGCGTTGAGTTCTGAAGATAACATGATGAACAAAAAGGAAACAATGCGGGCAAGCCAGCGAACCAGGCAACCATGCAACACTCCAGCCTGTGAAGCTATTGTACTCCGGCAATCGTGATCGTGCTGCACCGCACGATCCACCTGCCCTTCCCGCTTATTTCCTTACAGCTTCATTTCCACGCGCAAGGTCCAGGTGGTGTAGGTTTTAGAGGTATTGTAATCAATACGATTCACGGTCTCTGAATTGACGATGCTGCCACTCTGGTAATCATTTGCCCGCAAATTATTGGCAGACAGACGCATTTGCAGATTAGGATTGAATTTCCACAAGCCATACAAATCCAGCTGACGCTTGATACCGGTGCTGGTAATCTGGCTATTGCTGTTTTGTATATCGTAGGCTGGTGTCCAGTTAATACTGCCACCGACAGTCAGCGGAATGCCCGTTGGGCGATAATCCAGACCAAAATTTGCGGTCTGCTTTGGTTGCTGATCAAGGCGATTATTCGGCCCCACGATATCATCCACGCTAGACCAGAAACGACTATAGTTACTGCGCACGTCAAGAGCCGGGCCATCAGGGAAAAATTCCTGCAACTGGAATTTCGCTTCCAGCTCGATGCCTTTGGTATTTGCGTGGCCGATATTTACAGGAGAAGACACCCATTTCTTGGTTAAGCCATCGGGTTGCAGCACTTCCTCAGTCTTTCTGCGTATCAGATTATTGATATCACGAACAAAGAAATTGGCACTGATGATGCCAGCACGCGTCAGATAATGCTCAAAAGCGAGATCAATGCCCTTGGATAATTCCGGCTTCAAGAATGGATTACCTGTACGGTCAGGGCGATAGTAGCTGTTCTGGTTGGAGGTGCTCGGCAAAGCAATCAAATCGTTCAACGCGGGAGCTCGATAGCTTTGAGTCAGACTAGCCCTGATCTGATCTTTACCGGCACCGGGAATACGCCAAACACCGTGCAGCAACGGGCTCCAGACACTGCTGGTATTGTCGATTGCCCGTCCGGCTGAAGTGCTGCTGGTCTTAATTCCCTCCCAACGCAAACCTGCATATGCGGAGAACTGTGGATTGATATCGAACTCATCCTGTGCGAATACCGCCAGGCGACGGGTACTGGCATCCAGATTATCACCAGATTCAGCAAACTGCGCCTTTCCATTGTCCAGCGAAATGCGCGTCTGGCTACGCTTGCCTGCCTCCATATCCCAACCGGCTGCCAAAGTATGTCCCTCACCGTAAGGCATGGTAAATTTACCGCCGGTATTGAGACTGCTGTCGCGGGTATTATTAACATCGCTGATCAGGTCAAGCTGCTTGCCGTCTTTATCAAACTGATAGCGCAAGGAATTGCTATCCATCTTGCCCAAGCCACCGCCAAATTTGATATTCAGCTTGGCATTGCCTTCAAACTTATGCTGCCAGTTGCCAAAGCCGCGCAAGAATGTTGTTTCTGCATGTGCGGATGAAGTTGCCAACGCAAAATCCCCGTTAGTGGCCGTGCGCTTCGTACCCAATGGGTCGGATGGATCGACTGTATAGTGATCGATCAAATTAACATTACTTTGCGTACTGGAATCACTACGCGAATTCATCAGGAATGGCTGCACCATCAAGGTGTCGCCATTTTCAAACTTATAATTAAAACGCGGCGTCAAATGGATGCCCGTAGTTTTTCGGTAGGTTTGATCATATTGATTCTGTATCAAGGTCTCCAAACCGTCTTTACTTTGCCCAACGGAATTGGTGTACGTACTACCATCATCGTGCTGGCGATTCTGAAAAACGGAACCACTCAAGGCATACGATAAACTACCAATTTCGCCAGGCACAGTCAGCGACACATTGGGTGCCAACCTGCCCTGTTCATAGCCCATCGATAATTTCAGATCGATATCTTTTTGCTTGTACTCTTCACGCAAGACAATATTGATGGTGCCGGCAATCGCCTGCGTACTGAATTCAGCAACAGCACCACGGATAATTTCTATACGCTCTACCTGATCCGGTGTCAGACCATCCATCGAAAAACCACGTGGTGCCCGTTCACCATTGATGAGTATCTGGGTATATCCGTTGCCCATGCCGCGCATACGGATATCACCACCACGGCCTGGACGTCCGCCTATGGTTACGCCAGGTAATCTTTTCAATACCTCACCCAGGTTGCTGTCGCCATTGCGATCCAGCTCTTCACGGCCAAAAATCATCTTGGCGGCAGTGGATTGACGACGCTCTTCCAGGTCGGTACGGCCTCCATTGATGGTTACTTTTTGAACATTATCCTTGCTGGCAGCATCTGTTTTTTTAAGTGCCGCGTTTTCCTTGGCATTCTTGTTTGGATTGGTTTCTTCTGTATTCTTTTGTGGCTCTGGCGGTGTTGATTGCGAATAGGCAAAAGGTGCGACGGAAAAAACACCCGCAATCGCCAGCGTCAAACTACTTAATTTAAATTTAGGATACATAAGTTTCAAACATATAAAAATAACGTACTGCCCTGGTGCAAGGAATTTTGCGCTCTGGGCAGATTGTATTTTTAAGCAAGGCTGAATACCAGCAATAGCCGTGCATTTATTGTATTGAAATGAAACAGGAAGGCAATTCCCGTTACTTTGCGATACCCTACGCACGCAACGGGAAATAGAGGGAATCCGGGCTTACATCACAACAGGGAAAGACCCTGATCCTAGACGGGTGCAGACGGGTGTTATGGGTATCAATATGTGCATCAATCCAATCAAATATATGATCGGATTGAATCGGATGGATTCAGGCTTTGCGAAAACGCCACAAAGCCAGCAAGCCAAATAACAGCGTAAAAAGCAATTGCACCCCAATGGCTGGCAAAGCGGCATCCAGGCCCAACCCACGCCAGGTCATGGCATCCAGACCATCGACTGCCCAGCGGGTTGGCACAATCAGGGTCAGACTCTGCAACCACTGCGGAAACATGAAAGATGGCATCCAGGCACCACTTAACATGACCATGATCAGTGTCGCAAAAACTGAAATGCCACGCGCAGCTTCCGGGGTTTTACCAAAAGCGGCGATCAATAAACCAAAACTGGCAGTCATCAAAGAAAATGAAATCGCGACGCCGACAAATCCCGGCAAGCTACCCGCGATATGCACCTTGAACACCACGACTGCAACAGCAAAAATAAAACTGATGAGAAAAAAAGCAATCAATGCACATGACAATGCGCGGGCAATCAGCAGTGTATTCAAACCTACCGGGGCAGCCAGCAGGCGATTCCACAAACCCAGGCGCCGTGCCAGCAAAACACCGATGCCGGCGTCAATCGCCATGAACAAAATAAACTGCACGCTCATACCGGCAAAGGAATGCGCATAGCCGTTGTATTTAGTGGTAACAGCATCGCCTGCGATCATCGCCTCATCTTTGGTGGTAAAAGGCATGTTTAAGCCTCCTGCTGCTGCCCCAGTCTCATTGGCAGCCTTGGGTTCTTTGCTGGCGGCATTAGTCTGATTTTGCTGACGTGACTGAAACTTTTTAAGACTGCCAAGAAAATCGTGTAACTCTGCCTTATCCGGATTTTGTTGACTGCTTTTTTCCAGTTCCTGCATGCTCTGGTCTACGAAGGCCGTCCCACTTTTACCAGAGAACATTTCAGCACTGACACTTTGCATGACCTGTTGCGTCAACATGCCTTTGACCATGGCAAGCACGGCACTCTGCGATGGATCATAAAACACCGGCAGTTCAGGTTTGTTTTTGGCGCCAAACAAGGCACCGCCAGCATGTTCGCCAAATTTTTCAGGCAGTACGATGGCGACATTGATTTTGCCTTTGAGTACCATTGCCTTGGCTTCTTCCAGTGGCATTTCCTTAACAGAAAGAGATGCTTCTTCCTTGAGCCCTTTGACTATCTTTTGACTGATAGGATGGTTGTCCTGCACGACCAATGCCACCTCTATCTTGGCTGCATCTTTTGAGCCAGCGCCGCCGGTGATAAAACCGAAGAAAGCACCTAGCAGAATGGGCATCAGCAAATTCAGCATCAAGGCGCGGCGATCTGCCATAAACAGTATCAGATCTTTCCTGATCAGTGCGAGCAAGGCGGTCATGTTTAGTCCTTAGAAAATCGCTTGAAAATTGAAACCGGCAAATGTAAAACGGCAAGGTGACACAGCAAGGTGATGCGGCAATCAGGCCGCGCATCAGTCACGCAGGCTGCGACCAGTCAGGGTTAAAAACACGTCTTCCAGATTGGTTTTGGCTGTCGCAAAATGGGTGGTTTTATATGCATGCCTGGCTAGCCAGTCCAGCAAGCCCAATGCCACATCATGCTCTACCAGTGTCACATCAAGGCGCTTGCCCTGATCTGCCAACAGTACGCTGTTCACACCATCCAGCACACTGAGCGCCGCCACATCGGCTTCACTCATTTCCCTGACCAGATCTACTGACAGGGCCGCTTTGGCAGGCAGACGCCGGTACAGGTCTGCCGGGGTTTCATTGGCAATGACTTTGCCATGATCAATGATGACGATATGGTCGGCCAGTCTTTCCACTTCTTCCATGTAATGGCTGGTATAGATCAGGGTACGACCCTGGCTTTTCAGCACTTCCAGGCTATCGAAAATGGCATTCCGGCTTTGCGGGTCGACACCAACCGTAGGTTCGTCAAGGATCAGCAATTCGGGATCATGCAATAAGGCAGCGGCGATATTCAAACGCCGCTTCATACCACCAGAAAAAGTGGATGGCTTGTCAGCGGCGCGGTCAGCCAGATTGACCAGCTCCAGTACAGCATCGCAACGTTGCTGCAACTTGCTACCCGACATGCCATACAGCGCACCAAAGAGTTTCAGATTTTCTCTGGCAGGCAGGTCGTCATACAGGGCCAGATCCTGCGGCACCAGGCCAATCTTGAATTTGACGGCATTCTTGCCCAAGCCCATGGGCAATCCATCAAGCTGCACACTGCCCTGCTCTGGCTGCAACAAACCACAAATCATGCTGACGGTGGTCGATTTGCCTGCGCCGTTTGGCCCCAGCAAGCCCAGGGTCTGCCCCCGCGCAATAGAAAAGGAAATATCATCAACAACCTTGCGCGCGCCAAAAGTCTTACTCAGATTGCGCACATCCAGCAGGGGTGTGGTCATGGCAGACATCCTTGAAGTAGTGATAAGGGATGCTGGCAATGGTAATTCATTCAATGCTTTTTCAGCAAGCACGAAGCAAAACTGTGGCTTACTGACACAATCATCTCCGACGTCAGACAAGACAGACAACCCACCAGGCGTAAAAAAACCTGCCCGTTTTAAAGACGGGCAGGTTTTTTCAGATTTTGTTGCACTTAGTCTGCGGTCGCCAGATTCAGGTTCAACTGTGAACGCAACAGGTCTTCTGGTTCTGCACGCGGGCTATTGCGTGCAGCTTCCAGCTTGTCCAGATAACCGTCGGTCACATCACCTGTGATGTAAAAACCATCAAAACAGGATGCCTCGATATTTCTCAGTGAAGGATTCACATCAGAGATGGAACGCTTCATGGCAGCGACATCCTGATACACCAGGGCATCTGCCGTGATTTCACGGCAGACTTCTTCTTCACTACGACCATAGGCGATCAATTCGCTGCGGGTAGGCATGTCGATACCATACACATTAGGGAATTGCACTGGCGGTGCAGCAGAAGCGAAAATCACGCGTTTGGCACCTGATTCACGCGCCATCTGTACGATTTCGCGGCTGGTTGTACCACGGACGATGGAATCATCAACCAGCAACACGCTCTTGCCCTTGAATTCAGAACCGATGGCATTCAACTTTTGACGCACCGATTTACGGCGTACGGCCTGACCAGGCATCATGAAGGTACGACCGATGTAACGGTTCTTGATAAAGCCTTCGCGATAATCAAGATTGAGTTTCAGTGCCAGTTCCATCGCTGAAGGACGGGAAGAATCAGGGATAGGCATGACGACATCAATTTCGCCATCGCGGAACTGGTTGCGTACTTTTTCTGCCAGGTATTCGCCCATTTTCAGACGTGTCAGGTAGACCGAAGCACCATCGATGATGGAGTCAGGGCGAGCCAGATATACGTATTCAAATGCACAAGGATTCAGGCTGGGGTTATCAGCACATTGCTGGGTATGCAGCTTGCCATCCATGTCGACGAACAAGGCTTCACCAGGTTCAACATCACGCAGGAACTTGAAGCCCAGACCTTCGAGGGCAACAGATTCGCTGGCGATCATGTATTCAGCGCCGCTTTCGGTTTGCGAAACACCGACGCACAGAGGACGGATACCATAAGGATCACGGAAAGCCAGCAAGCCATAGCCAGAGATTTGTGCGACTACGGCATAAGAGCCACGCACGCGCCTGTGCAGCATGGAAACCGCACGGAACAGGCCTTCCGGATCCAGCGAATAACCACTGGTGACTTCCTGAATCTGATGCGCGAGGATGTTCAGCAAGACTTCAGAGTCAGAATCGGTATTCAAATGACGGCGGTCATTTTTAAACAACTCTATCTTCAACTCTACTGCATTGGTCAGATTACCGTTGTGCGCCAGCACGATACCAAAGGGCGCATTCACATAAAACGGTTGCGCCTCTTCTTCACTGGTGGAGCCAGCAGTTGGATAGCGCACCTGGCCGATACCGACATTGCCCGGCAGCGAACGCATATTGCGCGTACGAAAAACGTCACGCACCAGACCATTCGCTTTATGCATGGCGAATTTATTGCCATGATTGGTCGCTATACCAGCAGCATCCTGGCCGCGATGCTGCAGCAACAGCAAGGCGTCATAAATCAATTGGTTGACGGGATTATTTGAGAATACGCCTACGATGCCACACATGGTGGACTCCTAAAAAAAACAATTAAAACTTTACGTGCCCGGATATGGATTCGGGCAATAGCGGCAGGATGGCAAGTGCAGCAGCTTCTGCTATCGGACTGAGCACAGCCCCGGTCCAGAATGCCTGCTTGGGAATGGATGTCATTCCGCATACCAATACTGCCGCCAACACCAGCACACAGCCGCGTGCCAGTCCAAACAATCCACCCAGGCCACGATCTGCCAGCGTCAAACCGCTAGCCTTGATCACGGCATCAAACGCCATGATGATCAGCGCCATAATCAGGCGCACACCGATGAACAGGGCAATAAAAGCCACGATCAGGCGTAATATCTGCCCGGGCACTGCCTCTGGCAACCAGCCAGCCAGCGTTTCACTGAAGGCATTCGCCACCACAAAAGCGACCACCCAGCTCACCAGCGACAAAATTTCCTTGATCAATCCGCGCAAGGTACTGATAACAATAGAACAAACCAGCACCAGTATGACGAGATAATCAAACAGGGTCATTGCAGATCCGGCCTAGTTCGTTGGTATGCTGGCATTGATGCCCAGCTTGCCCAGTTTGGCGCGCATTTTATCTGCTTCTTCTTTCGAGGCGAAAGGCCCGACCCGTATCCTTGTCACTTCGCCATTGGTCGTCACTATCTTTTGCGTATAGGATTTGATATCAGCGGCTTTCAGCCTGCTTTGCAATTCATCCACTTTAGCTTGCGTAGAAAAAGCACCAGCTTGCACCGTAAAGGATGACTTGGCTACAGCTTCTGCCGGTTTGCTGACTGGTGGTTTGGGCGGTGTTTTTCCTTCCAGTATGGCGAGCGCACGTGCGGCATCGTCATCAGCATTACCTGGTTTGGCAACGACTGGCTTGGTCTCTGTTTTCACTTCAGCTTTTGCAGTTGCCTGATCTTTTTCCGCAGGTTTTGCCGTAGCGGTGACAGGTTTAATCTCAGTTTTTGGCTCAGATTTGGCTTCTGCTTTGGCGACAGGTTTAGTGTCAGCCTTAGGTTCGGGTTTGACTTCCGGTTTCAATTCTGGTTTGGCCGGCTTTACGGTAGACAACTGCGCAGCCGCAGGCGGATTGCTAAGCCTTGCAGGTGGATTGGTCACCGTTGCAACGGCAGTGTTGGTTGCATTGCTTATATTGTTTGGCGTTTTATTTTTTGGCAGAGGTGCCGGCTCGATAATTTCTTCTACCGGTTCATTGGCAGCAAGATTCTTCGCCCTTGGCGTTACCACTTCGGCAGAGGCAGCTGCGTTGCCGTCAAAAGCTTTGTCTTTTGATGGAATACGGATATTCACATCATCAGCCAAAGGCTTGGGGTCAGAATCAAGAATCATCGGCAAGCCTATGATGGCTGCCAACGCCAGCGCAACTGCACCAATCAGGCGCCGCCTGGCCCGCTTTTTCTCAGGCAGGATGGGGTCATCAGTCTTGGCCTTGCGCCTGGATTCGGTCTTTTTAGTGCGCGAACGTGTCTGAATACTCTCTTCTTCGGCGCGAGAGCGGAATTCGCCACTTTCCGGAGCTTCGGAAGTTTCCTGCTTCTGTGTAAAACGCGAGAGCAAACCCATGTGCAAATTTCTGGTTAGTTAGCCAACTGGTCGATCATTAACAAACCAGTTCGCAAAAACATCAATGGAGTGCCGAACGACGGGCGCGCATCACACCTGCTACCGTCAGAAAGGATCCAAAGACCACTATTCTATCATTTTCACCCGCTTTGCTGATGGCCTCTGCATACGCCTGCTCTGGCGACTCGAAACTGGTGACCGTTTTTTCAGGATCAGCCAGTACACCGGCAGCAATCAATTTATCTTTCAGTACATCAACTGGGGCCGCTCGCGGCAAAGGCAAGGCCGTAACACACCAGTGATCCACTTTATCTTTCAATTGAGCAATCACACCATCGATATCCTTGTCCAGCATGGAACCGAATACCGCATAGGTATAGGCATGAAAACCCATATTGTCCAGATTTTGCGCCAGGGTCGCAGCCGCATGCGGATTATGCGCCACATCCAGCACCACAGTCGGACGGCCCGGCATGACCTGAAAACGGCCCGGCAAATCCACCATGACCAGGCCGGTACGCACTTCCTGCGCACCGACTGGCAATTCAAGCTTCAGGGCTTCCAGCGCGGCCAGCACGGCAGATGCATTCAGCAACTGGTTGGCACCACGCAGACTGGGATAAGCAAGCGAATTGCGGCGCTGGCTGCGACCAGCAAAATTCCATTGCTGCTTGTCGCCGTTGTAATTGAAATCACGGCCAAACAGCCACAGATCAGCACCTATGGCTTGCGCATGGTCAATCAGCGATTGCGGCGGCAAAGGGTCACCGCAAATGGCTGCCTTGCCGGGACGGAAAATACCGGCCTTTTCAAAACCTATCTTTTCGCGGGTATCGCCCAGATAATCGACATGATCGATATCAATACTGGTAACGATGGAGACATCGGCATCAATGACATTCACAGCATCCAGGCGGCCACCCAGCCCTACTTCCAGTATCACCACATCCAATTTGGCATCAGCCAGCAATTTGCAGATTGCCAGCGTAGTAAATTCAAAGTAGGTGAGCGAAATATCGCCACGTGCTTCTTCAACGGCATTGAAGGTGGAGATGAAAACATCGTCCCCGACCATTTCACCATTGATACGGGCACGCTCATTGAAATCCAGGAAATGTGGCTTGCTGTACAGGCCAACACGGTAACCAGCCTGCATTAACACTGCTTCCAGCATGGCGCAGGTAGAACCCTTGCCATTGGTGCCAGCGACCATGATGACGGGGCAATCATAGTGAATTGCCAGCTTGTTTTTGACCGCAGCAACGCGGTCCAGGCCCATATCGATTTCTTTGGAATGACGGGTTTCAAGTACGGCCAACCAGGCAGCCAGAGTGACGGGTAAATTTGTCATAAGATAAAAAAAGCCCGAACAAAAAATGCTTCGGGCTTATTGGATATTCACTATAAATCAGGAGGATACTGCTTCAGCTGGCTGGTTTTGCAACAAAGCCAGCAAACGCGCAATCTCTTCACGCATTTTGCGACGATCAACAATCATGTCTATCGCACCTTTTTGCAGCAGGAATTCGGAACGCTGGAAGCCTTCTGGCAATTTTTCACGCACGGTATTTTCAATCACGCGCGGGCCGGCAAAACCGATCAGGGCCTTGGGTTCAGCAATCACCACATCACCCAGGAAAGCGAAAGAAGCAGATACACCACCCATGGTAGGGTCAGTCAGCACCGATATGAAAGGTAATTTCTTTTCTGACAATTTAGTCAGCATGGCCGTGGTCTTGGCCATTTGCATCAGGGACAGCAAGCCCTCCTGCATACGTGCGCCACCAGTCGCAGTGAAGCACAGGAAAGGCACTTTCTGCTCCAGCGCTGCCTGTACACCACGCACGAAGCGCTCACCAACCACAGAACCCATGGAGCCACCCATGAATTCAAATTCAAAACAGGCAGCAACGACAGGCACCGCCATGATGGAACCACCCATGACGACCATGGCATCTGTTTCACCCGTGGTTTCCAACGCATCTTTCAGACGATCCGGGTATTTTTTGCTGTCTTTGAATTTCAGTGTATCAACAGGCAAGACTTCCTGGCCGATTTCATAACGGCCACCCGCATCAAGCAAGGCATCCAGACGTTCACGTGCGCCTATGCGCAAATGGTGGCTGCACTTGGGGCAAACATGGATATTGGCTTCCAGATCAGAACGGTAAAGCACCGCTTCGCAAGACGGGCACTTGACCCACAAACCTTCGGGAATCGATTTACGATTTGCAGATTCCGAGCGTTGTATACGCGGTGGTAACAGTTTTTCTAACCAACTCATGTTTTCTCCTTATGGCCGCCAGGCTATCTTTTTAACAACCCGGCATCAGGTTCATTCTGGTAAAAGAACCAGTCAGGCGCGTATTTTACTCGTCCAAAGCCTGTCTGACACCAGAAATAAAGCTTTTCACTGCAGCAACAGCATTTTCACGCGGGGTATTTTCCAGTTCCTGGATGATGCGCGAGCCTATCACCACCGCATCTGACACCGTGGAAATGGCTCTGGCAGTGACACCATCGCGTATACCAAAACCCACGCCCACCGGCACAGTGACATGCTTTTTGATACGCGGGATCATGGCAGCAACCGCATCCAGATCCAGTGCACCAGACCCGGTAACCCCTTTCAGCGATACATAATACACATAACCACTGGCAATTTTGCCAACTTGCGCAATACGCTCATCGGTCGAGGTGGGCGCCAGCAAGAAGATGGTATCCATACCCTGTTGTTGCATTTTACTTGCAAATTCTTCACATTCTTCCGGCGGATAATCGACTACCAGCACGCCATCAACCCCCGCCTCGGCAGCCCTGGCGATGAATGTGTCCTGCCCCATACGCTCTATGGGATTGGCATAACCCATGAGCACAACTGGTGTCTTTTGATTACTTTGCCGGAATTCGCGGACGAATTGTAATACATCCCGCAAACCAACTCCAAATTGCAGCGCCCTTTCAGAAGCACGCTGAATGACAGGTCCATCTGCCATGGGGTCAGAAAACGGCACGCCCAGCTCAATAATGTCGGCCCCGCCCTCAACCAGGGCGTGCATTAGCGGCACGGTTAATTCCGGCGCAGGGTCGCCTGCGGTGATAAATGGGATCAAACCTTTTTTATTGCTGGCCGCCAAAGCAGCCATGGTATTTTGAATTCTTGACATCTTGTCGGTCCTTATTTGATGCACTATCGATGCGCTATCGGCAAGGCGATGGCATCAGTCTCAATTTTTGACGGGGAAGACATGCAGGCCACATCTCAACATGCGGCCTGCATGTTGGCTCAAAGGCTAATCAGAACTTCAAGCCCGCCCGCTCGGCTACTGTATGCATGTCCTTGTCACCCCGACCGGACAGATTCGCCAGCACTATTTGATCCACGGGCAAAGTCGCTGCCAGCTTGGCTGCATAGGCCAGGGCATGACTGGATTCCAGTGCAGGAATAATGCCTTCGATGCGACAACAGTCATGAAACGCCTTGAGCGCTTCATCATCGGTAATGGTCACGTATTGCGCACGACCACTTTCTTTCAACCATGCATGCTCTGGTCCTACACCTGGGTAATCCAGCCCTGCCGAAACAGAATGGGTTTCGATGACCTGGCCATTTTCATCCTGCAACAGATAGGTGCGGTTGCCATGCAAGACGCCGGGTGAACCTGCTGTCAAAGAAGCAGAATGCTTGCCACTTTCCAGCCCCTCGCCTGCCGCTTCCACACCGATGAGCTTCACTTGTTTGTGATCAATATACGGATAGAAAATACCCATGGCATTCGAGCCACCGCCAACGCAAGCCACCACATGGTCTGGCTGACGCCCGGTTTGCTCAGGCATCTGCCACAAACATTCTTCACCGATGACGGACTGAAAATCCCTGACCATCATGGGGTAAGGATGCGGACCAGCCACCGTACCTATGATGTAAAAAGTATTATCGACATTCGCCACCCAGTCACGCATGGCTTCATTCAGCGCATCTTTCAGGGTTTTGGAACCGGATTCCACCGGCACCACGGTCGCACCCAGCAACTTCATGCGGTAGACGTTTTGCGCCTGACGCTTGACGTCTTCCGAACCCATGTAGACGACGCATTCCAGACCAAAACGGGCACAGATCGTCGCAGTGGCCACGCCATGCTGGCCGGCGCCGGTTTCAGCGATGACACGTGGCTTACCCATGCGCTTGGCCAGCAATGCCTGGCCGATGACATTATTGATCTTGTGCGCGCCGGTATGATTCAAGTCTTCGCGCTTGAAATAAATTTGCGCGCCCCCCATCAGATCAGACCAGCGTTTGGCGTGATACACAGGTGACGGGCGACCAACGAAATACTTTAATTCATTGCGAAACTCAGCCAAAAACTCAGGATCATTCTGGTATTTGGCATAGGCTTCTTTGAGTTCTGTCAGCGCATGAGTCAGAGTTTCGGACACAAAAGTACCGCCGAACTGACCAAAATGACCACGCGCATCGGGCAAATGGTATCCGGCTGACTGGTAAATTGCCTGACTGGCGATAGGTTGATGCCCGAACTGAGCATCCAGAGACTGGAGTTCTTTCATTTTCATTCCTTCAAACTGGCTTGAAAGCGATGCACTGGGTTTTACCCAAAGTGCCATCACTATTCCTGATTGTCTGCCAGACGCACTGCCGCTATAAACGCACGCACGCTGGCTTCATCCTTGATACCCTTTGCTGCTTCCACACCACTGCTGATGTCGACCGCAAACGGGCGAACCTGACTAACTGCGCCAGTCGCGTTCTGTACGCTCAAGCCACCACTTAAAACGACCCGAGGCGCGAGCTCTTTTGGAATGAGAGACCAATCAAAAACCTTTCCACTACCGCCGAACCCATCAACATAGGTATCAAGCAATAAACCACTGAATAAAGGACTAGCCTTACGATAAGACTGCTCACATTTTAGCAAATCCCCGGCTGTTGTGTCAGGTTTGACGCGATAAGCACGAATAAAAGGACGATTCACACTGGCAGCCAGGCTGGCACATTGTTCAGGCGTCTCATCACCATGAAATTGCAACAACTGCACAGGTGCCTGGCTGACGATAGCCTGCAAGCCAGCTTCATCGATATTAACGAACAAGCCTACCGACATCACAAATGGCGGAATTTCCTGCAACAGAGCACCAGCCGATTCAGCCGTGACAAAGCGTGGGCTGGGTGGATAAAACACAAACCCCAGCGCATCCGCCCCCGCCGCAACAACGGCACGCACATCTTCGACCCTGGTTAAACCGCAAATTTTGATTCTGGTTCTGGAATGCATTGACCTACCTTTGAACTTTGAGAAAGCTTACACCGTTTCAATAACTTTACCTTGATCCCTGGCGGGCGGACATAAATTTTTGGCAAAGCCTGAAAATAAAAATCGGCGGGATCAAGAAAAAACACTTCTTGATCCCGCCGATTTAGCTGTTTGGCCAACATCGGATGAAGGTCCAACGCGGCCCAATTTTGTCGCCTAGTTTCTGATCTCCAACGCGCGATTCAAACTGAGCGCGGCTATCGAGCATGCTGCACCGGACAACAGGTAGAGGCTGACATATTCCAGTCCGAAGTGTGAAGACAGCCCCAGCGCTACCAGAGGGGCAAAGCCTGCCCCGACCAGCCATGCCAGATCAGATGTCAATGCAGCCCCAGTGTAACGGTATTTGGGAACAAAATTAGAGGTCACAGCGCCCGATGCCTGTCCGTAAGACAAACCCAACACGGCAAAGCCCAGCAGAATAAAAAGATCCTGCCCAAATTCACTACCCCCCAACAAGGCTGGCACGAAACCGCTGAGCACGGCAATCATCAGTGCCAGCGCAAATAACATTTTACGACGGCCAATACGGTCGGCAATCAAGCCAGACACAACAATCCCCAGGATCATGAATATGGCGCCTATCATCTGTATTTCCAAAAACTCACTCAGCGAACGCTTGGAATAAATCGTGATCCATGACAATGGGAACACAGTGACCAGATGAAACAGTGCGTAGCTGGCCAAAGCCGCCAGTGCGCCGATGAGCAGGTTACGACCTTGTGAACGGGTCATCTCGACAATATTGGTTGGTTCCAGTTCACGCTCATCCAGCAAGTGTTTATATTCATTGGTGGAAACCAGGCGCAAGCGGGCAAATAAAGCAACTACGTTGATTGCGAACGCGACATAGAAGGGATAACGCCAGCCCCATTCGAGGAAGTCTTCATTCGATAAATTAGCGACCATGTAGGCAAATAAACCCGCAGCGATCATAAAACCCACTGGCGCCCCCAATTGCCCCAGCATTGCATACCAGCCACGCTTGTTTTCTGGCGCATTCAGCGCCAGCAGGGAAGGCAAACCATCCCAGGAGCCGCCCAGCGCTACGCCCTGCCCGATACGCAACACGGAAAGCAACACGATAGACGTTGCGCCAAGATGTGAGTATGTCGGCAGAAAAGCGATGCCAGCGGTAGATACGCCAAGCAACACGAGGGCAATGGTGAGTTTGGCTTCACGCCCCAGTCGCCGCTGGATTTCCATAAACGTCACCGTGCCGAACGGACGCGCCAAAAACGCAAATGAAAAAATCACGAAGGCATACAGAGTGCCTTCCAGTCTTTGTTCAAATGGAAAGAAAACCTGGGGAAAAACCAGCACCGAGGCCAGTGCATAGACAAAGAAGTCAAAATATTCCGAAGCTCGCCCGATGACGACGCCGATGGCGATTTCGCCGGGTGCAATTGAGGAATGATCAGATTTGGTGTTTCTGGTATTCCTGCTTTCAGTAGCTGCTGCTATATAGCTGGAACTGGCGTTGGAGGACAGTTCATTTTCATTGGTACTGATGCTGGCCATGATGGTCCCTCACATTGTCTCAAAAAATCATAGTCTGGCTCCTGTGCGATCTTCTTTTCTGATGCTTATTTGAAAACTAGGACAAAACGTCCAATCGCCAAGGCCTTTTTGTAAAGGTACATTAGCACAAATTTCTATAATCATTGACCTATCTCAATATGATTCCCTTATTTGCACGGCGCGGATTTGCTGTTTTTTCTGCAATTTTGTTGGCAGGTTGCAACACGGTGGTAATGAATCCGTCAGGCGATATCGCCTCTCAACAAAGCCATTTGATATGGGTATCTACCCTCCTGATGTTGCTGATCATCGTGCCAGTGATCTTTCTGACCATTCTTTTTGCCTGGCGTTACAGAAAAAATAATACCTCAGCAAAGTATGAGCCAGACTGGGATCACTCCACCCAGCTTGAACTCGTGATATGGGGGGCACCGCTGCTGATCATTATCGCCCTGGGCCTGATTACCTGGATCAGCACGCATACGCTGGACCCTTATCGCAAACTGTCGCGCCTGGATGAAAACCGCCCTCTTCCTGCCGATGCGAAGGTTCTGAACGTCGAGGTTGTGGCGCTGGACTGGAAATGGTTGTTCATCTACCCCGACCTAGGCATCGCCACAGTCAATGAGTTGGCGGCACCGGTGGACATGCCTGTGCGCTTTAAGATCACTGCATCCACTGTCATGAATTCCTTCTTTATTCCTGCGCTGGCTGGCCAGATCTATGCCATGCCGGGCATGCAGACAACACTTAATGCCGTGATTAACAAGCCTGGTGAATTCGATGGCTTTTCAGCCAATTACAGTGGCGCTGGCTTCTCTGACATGCGCTTCAAGTTTCATGGCATGAGTAATCAAAATTTTGATCTGTGGGTACAGGCTGCCAAAGCGAAAGCACAAACGCTGGACCGGACAACTTATCTGGCGTTGGAAAAACCAAGCCAACGTGACCCGGTACGTCACTACGCCAGTGTTGATGCAGATTTATTTCATGCCATCCTGAATCGTTGCGTCAGTGCAGGTGAAGTCTGCATGGACAAAATGATGATGAGTGATGCCAGGGCAAATGCCAAAGCTTATGCGGCATCTGATGCAAAACTGGATTTCAGCAACTTATTCACTCAAGGTCTGGAACAAGACAACGCAGCACGCGCAGCACGCCTGGCCTCCTATATTGACGCTGTAGATGCTGATATTTGCAAAGCATCTCCTCTTATCATCGGAAGTAAATAATGCAAGACCATATCGATTTGACGAAGCTCATCTTCGGCCGTCTCTCATGGGACGCGATTCCCTTTCATGAACCTATCCTGCTGGCAACCTTTGCCGCTGTTGCTATCGGTGGCATCGCAGTTCTTGCGGCGCTGACCTATTTCCGTGTTTGGGGTATGTTGTGGCGTGACTGGTTTACCAGCATCGATCACAAAAAAATCGGCATCATGTACGTCATTTTTGCGCTGGTCATGCTGCTGCGCGGCTTTGCTGATGCCATCATGATGCGACTGCAGCAAGCACTGGCGTTCGGTGATTCTGCTGGCTTCCTGCCACCACACCACTATGACCAGATCTTTACCGCGCATGGCGTGATCATGATCTTCTTTGTGGCGATGCCGCTGGTGACTGGTTTGATGAACTACGTGGTACCGCTGCAAATCGGTGCACGCGACGTGGCGTTTCCTTTCCTGAATAATTTCAGCTTCTGGATGACGGCATTTGGCGGCGGCCTGGTAATGGTGTCGCTGTTCGTAGGTGAATTCGCACGTACTGGCTGGTTGGCATATCCACCGCTGTCAGGCATCATGGCCAGTCCGGACGTAGGCGTGGATTACTATATCTGGTCATTGCAGATCGCCGGGGTTGGGACTTTGCTTTCAGGGATTAACCTGATCGCCACTATCATTAAAATGCGCGCGCCAGGCATGACGATGATGAAGATGCCTGTATTTACCTGGACTGCACTGTGCACCAACGTATTGATCGTTGCTGCTTTCCCTGTCCTGACCGCAGTATTGGGCATGTTGTCACTTGATCGTATGTTCGGCACCAATTTCTTCACCAATGATCTGGGCGGCAACGCCATGATGTATGTGAACCTGATCTGGATCTGGGGTCACCCTGAAGTCTATATTCTGGTATTGCCTGCATTTGGTATTTTCTCTGAAATCGTATCGACATTCTGTAGCAAGCGTTTGTTTGGCTATACCTCGATGGTGTATGCGACCGTGGTGATCACCATCTTGTCTTATCTCGTATGGCTGCATCACTTCTTCACCATGGGATCAGGCGCGAGTGTGAATTCCTTCTTCGGCATTACGACCATGATTATTTCCATTCCGACCGGAGCGAAGATATTCAACTGGCTGTTCACGATGTACCGTGGCCGTATCCGCTTTGAATTGCCGATGTTGTGGACCATAGGCTTCATGATCACTTTCGTCATCGGTGGCATGACAGGTGTATTGCTGGCGGTACCGCCTGCCGATTTCGTTTTGCACAATAGCCTGTTCCTGATTGCGCACTTTCATAACGTCATTATCGGTGGCGTGCTGTTTGGCATGTTTGCCGGCATTAACTACTGGTTCCCAAAAGCTTTTGGTTACAAGCTGGATGACTTCTGGGGTAAATGCTGTTTCTGGTTCTGGACCATAGGCTTCTATTTCGCCTTCATGCCCTTGTATGTACTTGGCCTGATGGGTATCACAAGACGCTTGAGCCATTTTGAAGATCCATCCTTGCAGATCTGGTTCCAGATCGCTGCTTTCGGAGCTGTCCTGATTGCCCTGGGTATCGCTTCCTTCATCGTCCAGTTGTTTGTCAGCTATAAGCGCCGTGAATCTCTGCGTGACCTTACGGGTGACCCATGGGGTGGCCGCACACTGGAATGGTCGACATCCTCCCCACCTGCTCCGTATAACTTTGCCTTCACACCGAAGGTCTATGACAACGATGCCTGGGCTGATATGAAGAGCAATCAATATGTTCGTCCAACAGATGGCTTTGTAGAGATACATATGCCCAAGAATACTGGTGCCGGCTTCATCATTGCCTTATTAAGCGCAGTGTGTGGTTTCGCCCTGATCTGGCAAATGTGGTTGCTGGCAGGCCTGGGCTTTGTTGCCATGATGGCTGCGATCATCATCCATACCTTTAATTACAAGCGCGACTATTACATCCCTGCTGCCGAAGTCATCCGTACTGAAGACGAACGCACCCGCCTGTCAGGTGTCAGCTATGTCTAATACCGCAACTTTTCCCAACGAGGGCACGAACGTGAACACCAGTGCAAGTTTCCAGGTTGGCAGGCATGCCAGCAGCGATTTTTATGTCAAGGAACATCATCCGGAAAACGGCACCCTGCTCGGTTTCTGGCTCTACCTGATGAGTGACTGCCTGATTTTCGCCTGTCTATTTGCGACCTACGCAGTATTGGGTCGCAACTACGCAGGCGGCCCTACAGGCGCAGAATTATTTGATCTGCCGCTGGTGGCCATAAATACGTCCCTGCTGCTATTGTCGTCTATCACGTATGGCTTTGCCATGCTGGAAATGCAGCGCAAACGCCTTAAAGCCACGCTGATCTGGCTTGCCGTTACCGGCTTGCTGGGCGCAGGCTTTATCAGTCTTGAACTGTATGAATTTGTGCACCTGATACACGAAGGCGCAGGTCCACAGCGCAGCGGTTTTCTGACATCGTTCTTTGCCCTGGTCGGCACACATGGCTTGCACGTGAGCTTCGGTATTATCTGGCTGATTACCCTGATGTTCCAGATCGGTCGCCATGGTCTGACGCCAGAGAATGGCAGACGTCTGATGTGCCTGTCGATGTTCTGGCATTTCCTGGACGTGATCTGGATCGGTGTATTTACCTTTGTTTATTTGATGGGAGTCTTGCCATGAGCGCACACCAGGAACACATGGCGCATGATCATCATGATGATCATCACGGACATACACACGTCGACCATGGCAGTCTGAAAAGCTATGCCACAGGATTTTTCCTGGCAGTGGTCTTGACAGCCATCCCATTCTGGCTGGTGATGGGAAAAGTCATGAACAAATCAAGCACCACAGGCATAGTCCTGCTGGTATTTGCAGCGATACAGATCGTGGTACACATGGTGTATTTCCTGCACATGAACAGCAAATCCGAAGGTGGCTGGACCATGCTGGCGCTGCTGTTCACTGGCATGCTGGTATTTATCATGATGAGCGGGTCGCTATGGGTGATGTACCACCTGAATCACAATATGATGCCCGGCATGATGCATGAATCAGAAACAAAGCCAGAATCGATTAATGCCACACCCATGTCCAGACCAGCAGCGTCATTGACACCGGTAGCCGACAAAATGAAGCCTATGCCATCCATGCAATGAATGCGCCTGGTCAAGGAATAGCGGACAAAAAGGCTGATCTGGTGTCAAAAGCAGATCAGCCCAAACATCTTGCCCGTCACTCCAATGTATTCAGACTGGCCTTCACAGTCTGCATGTTTGCGATTTTTTCAGGCTTCATTTCACTTGGCACCTGGCAAATCCTTCGCCTTCAATGGAAACTTGATCTGATAGAACGGGTTGAACAACGTGTACACGCAGCACCAGTACCCATTCCCGATTTTTCTCTATGGCCACACATCAATGCAAGCGCCGATGAATACCGTCACGTGCAGCTTGACGGCGTTTTTCTTCATGAAAAAACGGTACTGGTACTGGCCTCCACAGAATTGGGTGGTGGCTTTTGGGTCATGACTCCGCTAGAGACCACAGATCAGGCCACGGTCCTGGTCAACCGTGGTTTTATCCCGGAAAAAATGGCTGCGTCTTATCGCACAGCATCAACAAAGAATCAGGCTGACTCTTCTCGTGCCAGCACCATTCATGTCACGGGGCTATTACGCATGACAGAACCGGGCGGAGGTTTTTTGAGAAAAAATGATCCTGACGGCAATCGCTGGTATTCACGCGATGTACTTGCCATTGCAACAGCAACTGGCTTAACAAAGTCTGCCCCCTTCTTCATCGATGCCGATGCCAGTCTGGTAAACGATAAACGTGATACACAGCAAAATGACGGCTCAGCCAACACACCTGTTGCAGGCTTGACCGTGATTCACTTCCACAACAATCATTTGGTTTATGCCGCTGTCTGGTTCTTGCTGGCAGCCATGACGGCAGCAGCCTGGGCTTATGTCATCAGGGATAGAAAAAATGTCAGCAACACCAGCACAGGAAGCGCAGCATAAATCAGGCTGAAATTGCAAATTTAATATACCGCCCATGATCTGGTAGCATGTTCTGAAAAGCACAATCACCGGACATGGTAAACATGATAAAAAAAATAGTTCCATACAGCATTGGGCAAGGAATAGTGGCTAAAACCGCAACTGAAACACCCGCAAAACAGGCCGCCATTGCGATAGCCTACGAAAACTCGGCTGGTCACAAGAATATGCTGCAGCTTATTCAATTGCGCTGGCTTGCCGTGTTTGGTCAGTTATCTACCATTTTGATCGTGATGTTTGGCTTTGGCATACACTTGCCCCTGGTCAAAATGCTGGTTGTGCTGATCTGTCTGATAGGCTTCAACATAGCCAGCCATCTGCGCTGGCACGAACGCGTGTATGTGACCAATGGTGAACTTGTGTTTGCCTTGCTGATCGACGTATTCAGCCTGACTGCACAACTCTATTTTGGTGGGGGCACATCGAACCCCTTCGCTTTTCTATATCTACTGCAAGTGATTTTAAGTGCAGTCTTGCTGGAAGCCTGGTCAACCTGGATCATCGTCGTCATCACCAGTGCCTGCCTCGCCGGACTATCGCTGTTCTCTGAACCATTGTCTCTGCCGCCTGGTGAAAACGGTGGCCTGTCGCGTTTATATATCGCAGGGCTACTTATTTGCTTTATGCTCAATGCTGCCCTGCTGGTTTTCTTTATCACCCGCATAGGCCGCAACCTGCGTGCGCGAGATGTTCAACTGGCTGATCTGCACCAAAGGGCTGTGGAGGAAGATCATATCGTGCGCATGGGCCTGCTTGCTTCTGGTGCAGCACATGAATTGGGCACGCCTCTGGCGACGCTATCGGTCATCCTGGGTGACTGGCGGCGGATGCCAGAGTTCAAAAAAAACCCCGAGCTACTGGAAGAAATCAGCGAAATGGAAACACAACTGCAACGCTGCAAAAGCATCGTCAGCGGCATCCTGCTGTCTGCCGGGGAAGCGCGTGGCGAGTCTGCGGTCAAAACGACGATCAATACTTTTTTAAATGATCTCACCAAAGAATTTATATCGACCCGGACTATCGTCTCATTTGGTTTCGATAATCAGATTCAGGAAGATATTCCCATTGTCTTTGATACCGCACTCAAACAAATGGTCTGTAACGTACTCGATAATGCCCTGGAAGCCTCGCCTGAATGGCTACGCATGGAAGCCAGGCGTCATGACGATTCACTGATATTTACCGTTGTCGATCATGGGCATGGTTTTGATCCGGCCATCCTGTCACGCATAGGGGAACCATATCAATCCACCAAAGGCCGCCCCGGCAGCGGCCTGGGCTTGTTTTTTGTCGTCAATGTGGCACGCAAACTGGGTGGTCAGGTCACCGCATCCAATCGTGCAGAAGGCGGCGCCATCGTACAATTGAGCCTGCCACTTTCAGCGATCAAGCTGTAGCCGGAATTTTCCATTAAGATTGGTGTTGACGGAAAATACGCTACAGGCAATGGAATAGCACGTTGGATACGCCGTATCGAAATCACGGTTTAACTTCAGGAATTTTTTTACTATGTCAGAGAGTCGTCTGCTACTCATTATCGAAGACGATACAGCTTTTGCCCGTACGCTGGGTCGCTCGTTTGAACGGCGCGGTTACACCGTCTTGCACGCAACCAGTAAAGAAGATGCTGAAAAATTATTGTCCGACCACAGGCCTGCTTACGCTGTCGTTGATCTGAAATTGAATGGGCATTCATCCGGCTTGGCATGCGTGCAGCTTTTGCGTCAGCACAATCCCGACATGCTGATTGTCGTCCTCACCGGATTTGCCAGCATTGCGACTGCGGTGGAAGCCGTCAAACTGGGGGCTTGCCAATATCTGTCCAAACCCTCCAACACCGATGATATCGAAGCCGCCTTTGGACATATCGCTGGTACAGCAGAGGTAGAAATTACGAATCGCTCTACCTCCATCAAAAATCTGGAATGGGAAAGAATCCACGAAGTACTGGCCGAAACCGATTTTAATATTTCAGAAACAGCCCGCAGACTAGGCATGCACAGACGCACACTGGCACGCAAGCTGGAGAAGCAAAGGATTAAATAGCTGACCATAGACGCTATCTAGCAATTGCTTTTTCAAGCAATATAGCTTGAACGAACTGCACTGATTTCGATCATTTTTGAATCTTTAAAGCACGCGCTTATTTCGCAAAGCAAGTCCACTTTTGCCAAAAAGAAGTCCTTATAATCAGAGAAATAGCGAATTACAAATACAATCATTGGTTAAAATAATAATGGCTAAGTTAATTTTGAACAACTAACGCCTTCAATCTCACTATCAACATGTGAAATATCAATACAGATTCAATCAAGCTAAGTCTTTCAGCGTTTCCAGATCAATCTGCACGGAAGCATCACCAGCTGACATCCAGATTTGTCCGTCCTGTATCGTGCATTGCAACTGCATATTGCGCTGCGCGAGTTTTTCCAGCGCCTGGCTTTGCTCTGAAGGTATATTCATGACACGCAAATTCTTGGCGCGGTCAAGACGGCTGTTCATTGCCTTCCACCAGATATCACTGGCGCTGGCAAAACTGTAGACGATGACCTGTTCTGAACGGCCACAGGCTTTCAGCAAACGCCGGTCGTCCGGCTGGCCAACCTCTACCCATAACTGTATGGCATCAGTGTAATCCTTCAGCCAGATATCGGGTTCTTCAGTGTCGGATATACCCTTGCCGAATTCCAGGCGTTCTGCCGCATGAATGGCAAAGGCCAGCACACGTATCATCATGCGTTCATCGGTTTCGGATGGATGGCGGGCGATCGTCAGGTTATGGTCGGCATAATAGCCACGGTCCATGTCCGAGATATTCAGGTCTGCCTTGTAAATGATGGATTTGAGCGCCATTACTTGAACACCACCGTTTTATGGCCATTCAATAAAATGCGATGTTCAACAAAGCATTTGACGGCACGCGCCAGTACCACGCATTCAACATCACGACCGATGGCGGTCAGGGTTTCCGGTTCCATGGAATGATCGACACGCTCTACGTCCTGTTCAATGATGGGGCCTTCATCCAGGTCGCCAGTCACAAAGTGCGCCGTAGCGCCTATCAGTTTGACGCCACGTTCATGCGCCTGATAGTAAGGCTTGGCACCCTTGAAGCTGGGCAGGAAGGAGTGATGGATATTGATCGCCCTGCCCTTCAGCGCATCGCATAACTGCGGCGACAGTATCTGCATGTAACGCGCCAGCACCACCAGTTCAATATCGTTGGCAGCAACAATATCCAGTACTTTTTGTTCTTGCGCACGCTTGGCTTCTGCCGGTGCACCGGCTGCCAGAGGCAGGTGATGGAAAGGAATGTTATAACTGGCCGCCAACTGATAAAAATCGGTATGGTTGGATACGATGGCCTTGATCTCTACCGGCAACAAGCCACTTTTGTAGCGGAACAGTAAATCATTCAGGCAATGCCCAATCTTGGACACCATCAGCATCACGCGCGGCTTGTGATGCGCATCATGCAATTGCCAGCTCATCTGCATGCTGCCACCCAGCACGGCAAAGTCTTCGCGCAAGGCGCTATCGCTGACCGTATTGTCTTCCACCGCAAAATGCACGCGCATGAAGAAGGTAGCCGACTGCGCATCACCAAACTGGGCCGAGTCAATAATATTGCAGCCATGATGGGCCAGGAAACCCGATACGCTATGCACAATGCCGCGTTGATCGGGACAGGATAAAGTCAGGATATATTCTGGTCGTATGCTCATGATTTCAGTGGTATGGCCCGGATATATAGCTACCTGGGGCCGAAAACAAATTAAATTCGTAAATTTACTAACAAGCTTAAAGATTAACCGTCTATTGTCGCATGATCGGCGGCATAATTCATAGAACCTGCTTTCAATTAAATAATCACAACAAAAAGCACGTTCGTTCTAATTAATGTATAGTCACTCTTCTGACGACCCCATTTTGATTCAGGCGCATATAAACGCATATAGACGTATATATACACATTCAGGCTGGCTCAAACGCAAGCCGCATAACCTCAAGGAGACACCATGAGCACACTCAGCAACCAGCAATACCGCCTCGCAGCCCGCCCCGTCGGCAACCCCAAGCATAGTGACTGGAACTTCACCACAGAGACCGTACGCGATATCACCGACGGTGAAATTGTCGTACAAACCATTTATATCTCGCTGGACCCTGCCATGCGTGGCTGGATGAATGAAGGCAAATCCTATATCCGCCCGGTCGCCATCAATGAAGTCATGCGCGCTGGCGGCATAGGCAAAGTGGTGGCATCCAAGTCCCCAAAATTTGCGGTTGGTGATTATGTGTCTGGTGGTACTGGTGTGCAGCAATACTGGGTAGGTGCTGCCGATGACAAAACAGCTGGCTTTTATAAGGTCAGCCCTAAACTGGCCCCTTTGCCAAAATTCATGAATGCGCTGGGCATGCCTGGCATGACGGCCTATTTCGGCCTGCTGGATGTCGGTCAGCCCAAGGCTGGTGAAACAGTCGTGGTATCTGGTGCAGCTGGTGCGGTGGGCCAGACCGTAGGCCAGGTCGCCAAACAAAAGGGTTGCCGCGTCGTCGGTATCGCCGGTGGCAAGGACAAATGCGATTTCGTCGTCAATGAACTGGGCTTTGATGCCTGCATCGATTACAAATCCGGCTCAGTCAAAGATGGCTTGAAAGAACATTGCCCGAATGGTGTTGATGTCTATTTTGATAATGTCGGCGGCGATATCCTCGATACCGTACTGACACGTATCAATTTAAAGGCACGTATCATCATCTGTGGTGCCATTTCCCAGTACAACAACACGACGCCAGTCAAAGGCCCTGCCAATTACCTGTCGCTGCTGGTCAACCGCGCCCGCATGGAAGGTATAGTCGTCTTTGATTACGCCGCCCGCTATGGCGATGCCGTTACCGAGATGAGCAAATGGATGGCCGAAGGCAAATTCCACACGCGCGAAGATATCGTCAAGGGTCTGGAAACCTTCCCCGATACATTGATGATGCTGTTTGAAGGCAAGAACTTTGGCAAACTGATTTTGCAGGTCAGCGAAGAGTAAGCACCCTGCTCTATCCGGCGGACATTAGCAGCACATTCGCCACAAATAAAAAAGCAGTCATCATGACTGCTTTTTTATTTCTTGCCGCTTTTGTGCTTCTATACCAGCATCACTTCAGCCAGGGTTTTAACCAGGACAAGCCTTCCGACGTACCTGCACGTGGCCGGTATTCACAACCTATCCAGCCTTCATAGCCGAGTTCATCGAGCAAGCCAAACAAATAAGGGTAATTGACTTCACTCTGCTGATCCGGCTCGTGCCGGTCTGGCACGCCGGCGATCTGTACATGGCCAATACCGGCATGCTGGCGCGACATGTCGCGACGCAGCTTGGTGGCGACATCGCCTTCGACTATCTGGCAATGGTAAATATCAAACTGCACACGCAGGTTCTCCACCCCGATTTCCTGGCAGATTTCTTGTGCTTCATCTTGCCGGTTTAAAAAATAGCCGGGTATGTCGCGGGTATTGATGGGTTCAATCACGATGGTGATGTTATCTCTGGATGCCAGCAAGGCTGCATACGCCAGGTTGCGCAGATACACGGCGCGATGTTTTTCCCTGTCTTGTTCTGGCTGTATCAACCCGGCCATCACATGCAGCGTACGATTGCCCAAAGCACGGGCATACTCCAGCGCCTGATCCAGACCAAGCTTGAATTCTTCTTCCCGCCCTGGTATCGAAGCCATGCCACGCTCGCCCGCAGCCCAGTTGCCAGGCGGGGTATTGAACAGTACCTGCGTCAAGCCATTGTCCTGCAATAGCTTTTGCAGGTCCTGCGCCGGATAATCGTAGGGGAACAGGTATTCAACCGCAGTAAAGCCATCTTTCGCTGCAGCGGCAAAGCGCTCAGTAAAAGGCAACTCGGTATACATCATGCTGAGATTGGCAGCAAAACGTGGCATTTTTTGACTCCTTATCTTTTTGCGTAACGTTGCGCCATGACGGCACATACCATCAACTGCAATTGGTGAAACAGCATCAATGGCAATAAGACCATACCTACGGCATGGCTGGCAAATAAAACTTTGGCCATGGGCACGCCACTGGCAAGACTTTTCTTGGATCCGCAAAATACGATGGTGATCTCATCCTCTTTGCTGAAGCCAAAACGGCGACTGACAAACATGGTCAAGCCCATGATGATGGCCAGTATGACCCCGCTGATCGCCAGCAGGCTCAACAACATCAGGGGTGGCAATTGTTGCCACAAGCCCTGCACCACCGCTTCACTGAAGGCGACATACACCACCAGCAATATCGAACTCTGATCCACCATTTTCAATACGCCCGCATATTTTTCCATCCAGGCCTGCAACAGCGGCCGCACCAGTTGACCCGCAACAAACGGCAGCAATAACTGATACACGATTTTCAGCATGGCATCGATGGACGAATGGCTTTCGCCATGCGCCACCACAACCAGACTGACCAGCATGGGTGTAATGAAAATCCCCAGCATATTGCTGGCCGACGCACTGCACACGGCTGCCGGTACATTGCCACGCGCCACGGACGTAAATGCAATCGACGACTGCACGGTAGATGGCAGGACACACAAAAACAGTATGCCAACATACAGCTCAGGCGTAAGCAAGAGTAGCAGCAATGGCTTCAGGCTCAGTCCTACCAGCGGGAAAACAGCAAAGGTAAAGACCATGACCAACAGATGCAAGCGCCAGTGGGTAATACCGGCCAGCACCGCCTCGCGTGACAATTTGGCGCCGTGCATAAAAAACAGCAAGGCAATCATGCCGGTCGCCAGATGATCAAAACCGGTAGCTACAACACCTTTGGCAGGAAAAAGACTGGCCAGGGCCACAACGCAGAACAACAACAAGGTCATGTTGTCGGGTAAAAAACGGGGTCGCTTCATGATGGATGCGAAAATTCGAGTTAGAGGTTTAAGTTGGATGCCTTGATTGTACTTGAATAATGCATGCCGCCATTGCAGCATGGTGCCAGACGGTGCCACATGGTGCCACATGGTGCCAGATGGTACCGCATGGCGACAGATAGTGAACAGCGCCAACAAGACACTGCCGATTGCATTTACCCGGCTTGACGATACAATAAGCACCCACCCTGATGTCTGCCTTGCAATATAGAAAACAAGACAGAAAACACAGTCCCAGAACCTGATAAAAAATTATGCCCAATTCCCTGCATTTCCGACCAGCTACTGCTGATGATGTCAGCACCATGATGCGCATACGTCTGGAAGTAAAAGAAAATACCCTATCCAATCCCAACATCATCACACGCCAGATGTGCCTTGACTATCTGGATACGCTGGGTCGTGGCTGGGTGGCAGAACTGGATGGTGAAATCCAGGGCTTTTCTTATGCCGCCCACGGAGACAGCAGCATCTGGGCCTTATTCATCTCGCCCGAACATGAGGGCAAGGGCATGGGTAAAGTCTTGCTGAAACTGGCAGTCGATTACCTGTTTGAATTGGGTAATGACGAAGTCAAACTGGGTACCAGCCCCAACACCCGCGCCGACCGCTTTTATGCGGCCCAGGGATGGAAGCGGGGTGAAATGAAGAGTGCGACCGAAGTCGCGTATACATTAAGCAAGCGCCTTTAAGTCCCGGCAAACAGCATCAACCAGAAGTAGCTGGAACCACAGCCGGGACCACAGCCGGCACTACCGCCGGCAGATAGATATCGCAAAACTCCGCTGGCATGCGGCGTGCACGGCCACTGCTCAATTCTATGCAGACCAGGTCCCAGCGCCCCCTTAATACAGTAGCGCCGTCGCTATCGCGTATCAATTGAAAGCGCCGGTCCATGGTAAGTTTGCCATCGCTGGCAAACAGCCAGGTGGCCAGCGTCAGGGATTCGCCCAGCAGGGTTGGCAATACATAATCATATTCCCCACGCCGTATCGCCATGGCCCGGTCCAGTCTGTGATAATCGGTCAGGTTCAGGCCAAGAGCTTCTGAATGCCCCCATGCGACTTCTTCACACCAACGTACATACACGGCATTGTTGGTGTGATTCAAACCGTCGATGTCACTATCCTGCGGTGTAACAGGCCGCGTGAATGGCTGCGGATAATCCCAAATCATTACATCACTCATATATATAGATAGAGATACAGAGAAAATAAAAAAAACCGATATCTAAACCAGGGAGATCACAAGCCCAGTTCTTGCCAGATCTGGTCCACCTTCGCCTTCACTTCTGGCGTCATTTGTATGGTGGTACCCCATTCACGACTGGTTTCGCCCGGCCATTTATTGGTTGCGTCTATGCCCATCTTGCTGCCCAGGCCACTGACTGGCGAGGCAAAATCGAGGTAATCGATAGGCGTATTATCTACCAGCGTGGTATCACGCAAGGGGTCAACACGGGTGGTAATTGCCCAGATGACTTCTTTCCAGTCACGGATATTGACATCGTCATCGACTACCACGATGAACTTGGTATACATGAACTGACGTAAAAAGCTCCAGACACCAAACATCACGCGCTTGGCATGGCCGGCATAAGCTTTTTTCATCTGTACCACGGCCATGCGGTAGCTGCAGCCTTCCGGTGGCAAATAGAAATCCGTGATTTCGCTGAACTGCTTCTGCAGCAAAGGAATGAAGACTTCATTCAGGGCCACACCCAGCACCGCCGGTTCATCTGGCGGCTTGCCTGTATACGTAGAGTGATAAATCGGATCACGCCGCATGGTAATGCGGTCTATAGTAAACACGGGGAACCAGTCCTGCTCATTGTAATAGCCGGTATGGTCGCCATACGGGCCTTCCAACGCATGTTCATAGCCAGTGGGATGATTGGCATCCGGATAGATATGCCCTTCCAGCACAATTTCTGCGGATGCCGGCACACGCAACTCGCTACCTATGGCTTTGACCAGCTCGGTACGGCTGCCACGCAAGAGACCGGCGAACTGGTATTCAGACAAACTGTCTGGCACCGGCGTCACCGCACCTAATATAGTAGCCGGATCGGCACCCAGGGCAACCGCGATGGGATAAGGCTGCCCCTTATTGACGATGCCATGCTCACGAAAATCCAGTGCACCGCCGCGATGGGCAAGCCAGCGCATGATGACTTTATTACGTCCCAATACCTGCTGCCTGTATATACCCAGATTTTGACGTTTCTTATTAGGACCTTTAGTAATGACCAGACCCCATGTAATCAAGGGCGCGATATCGCCAGGCCAGCAATGCTGTATCGGCAAGCGCGCAAGATCAACATCATTGCCTTCCCAGACAATTTCCTGGCATTTGGCACCGCGCAATTCTTTCGGCGACATGTCCCAGACTGCTTTGACCAGTGAACCCAGACCCAGTATTTCCTTGAAACCTTTGGGTGGTTCCGGCTCTTTCAGGGCAGACAGCACATGCCCTATCTGGCGCAATTCACTCAGGTTTTCTGCCCCCATGCCAAGGGCAACGCGGCGCGTGGTACCAAACAGATTGCCCAGCACTGGTATGGTATGGCCAGTTGGTTTGCTGAATAAAAGAGCAGGGCCTTCTGCCCGCAAAGTGCGGTCGCAAATTTCTGTCATCTCCAAGTAAGGTGAAACTGGCAAATCGACCCGCTTAAGTTCGTTTTTTTCTTGCAATTGAGAAATAAAATCTCTCAAATCAGAATATTTCATCATTTTTCGCTTTTTTGTATCTCTACACTAGGAACACTAGCATTTTCGGCCAAGTGCTTGATTTTATTGAACTTTGCTGCGATGCAGCACATTTCATCAGACATAAAAGTAATTAAAATTCATTTTGATAGTGTTGACTTGATATAAAACCGCCCCTACAATTCGCCCAACTTGATGAAGAGGTTAATGACTTCCGCCACTTTCAATACGAAGAAAGTTTCGCCAAACGGTAACATCATTCAAGGGGATCGGGCCCCACATAACATTGTAAGGATTGTTTTCAAAAGGCGTCTGCCTTATCCCGAAAATAGTTGTTTGTCACTGGACACACCATGAACAGGTCCGACTGACCTGATTTGACAAACGGCTCCGGCGTCTTGCGATCACGCACTGTGACGAAGACGATGTTTCTGATTCGCGGTAGTAAGTAATTCACGTTTGGCTTTTAAGTAAGTTGAATGACGCATCGCGGAGATTCAGGAGGTAACATGTTTCAACGTTTTATTTTAGCAGTACAAAGAAGCAGTATCGCTTCCACAGACAAGCGTCAGACGCTTTCTCTGGTAGCACGTGACACAACAAATGGTTTTATCACTATCGTTCGCCAATTGTTTATGATGTCTGGCGTTATTGCCATGACAGTATTGGCGATGATGTTTATCAAACCGGAACTGACTGACAAATTCAAAGATCTGTCCCCTTACGCAGAAGCGGAAGAGGCAGCAGTTGCACCGGTACCGGCTCCTAATATTGCCGCCCTGATGCATGAACCAGGCAAGGCAGCAGGCAGCCCTTACCAACAAGCCGGGATGTCTGAAGAAGACTCCAAAATGCTGGGCAGCCAACGTCAGCAACAATGGGTCACCAACTGGCTGGCAAAACGCTATCGCATAGCCAACGATGCCACCAATATGCTGGTATCTGCCGCTTATCTGACAGCCAAGGAAATCAAGCTTGATCCTTTGCTGATTCTGTCTGTTATGGCGATAGAATCCGGTCTGAATCCGTTTGCGGAAAGCCCGGTCGGCGCACAGGGTCTGATGCAGGTCATGTCCAAGGTTCACCATGACAAGTTCCAGGAAATGGGTGGCGTCAAAGCAGCCCTGAATCCAGTTGCCAATATCAAGGTCGGCGCTTTGATCCTGAAAGACTATGTCACCCGTGCCGGTTCTGTCGAAGCGGGGCTGAAGATGTATGTCGGCGCTGCCGATGCAGAAAATGACTCTGGCTATGGTTCTCGCGTCCTGACTGAGTACAAACGTCTGAAAGACGTTTCTGCTGGCAAGAACGTACCTACCGTGTTCAACGCACCGGCTCCTGTAGCCCGTCCGATTGAAGCTATTGCCAAACCGGAAGCAACAGAAATCAAGGCACCTGTGGAAGCGAAAAAAGACCAGGTCGCCACGCTGTAATCCAGACAGGATTTATTGCAGCACACCTCTTCAAGTATAAAAATGCCGTCAGCGTGAAAATGCTGGCGGCATTTTTATTTGGCTATCCGCCCTGCGCTACTTCCTGACCAGGAATTTCTTCAGGCGCGCGACGGCTTCCTGCAGGTTTTCCAAAGAATTGGCATACGAAATTCTGACATGGGTATGCGCCGTCGCCGGACCAAAATCCAGGCCGGGCACAATCACCACCCCTGCCTCATTCAGCGCCTGACGTGCAAATGCATCTGCGTCATCTGAAAACGCCGAACAATCAGCATATACATAGAACGCGCCGTCAGGGGTAACCGGCACACCAAAGCCCAGTTCACGCAAGGCGGGCACGATATAGTCGCGCCTGCGCTTGAATTCTGCCTTGCGTTCTTCATAGATAGCGATGGTGGCTGGTTCAAAACAGGCCAGTGCTGCATATTGCGCCACCGATGAAGGGCAGATGAACAGGTTCTGTGCGAGCTTTTCCAATTGCGGCACGATTCTTTCCGGCACCACCAGCCAGCCCAGACGCCAGCCTGTCATATTGAAGTACTTGCTGAAGCTGTTGATGACTACGACATCATCATCGAGTGACAGGGCAGAAAACGGCGCGTCGTCATAGGACAGGCGCTGGTAGATTTCATCAACGATGGTAAAACCACCCAGTTCCTTGACGCTTGCCACGATTTTCTTCAGTTCAGCATGTTCAATCGAGGTGCCGGTAGGATTCGACGGTGATGCCAGCAAGACACCGCTGCTTTGCGCATCCCAATGCTGGCGTACGATGGCTTCCGTCAACTGAAAGCGATGTGCGGCACCACTGGCGATTAATTTGGCCTTGCCTTCAAAGGCCGCCACGAAATGGCGATTGCAGGGATAGCAGGGATCAGGCATCAACACTTCCCTGCCCGGCTCGACCAGGGCAGCACATGCCAGCAACAAGGCGGCAGAGGCACCGGCAGTCACAATAATACGGCTGGCCGGCACCTGTATGCCATAGTTACGCAGGTAATCATCGGCAATAGCCTGGCGCAGCGCTGGCAAACCCAGTGCCGATGTATATTGCAAACGGCCATCGGCCATGGCCCTGGTGGCGGCATCGATGACAGGCTGCGGTGCAGTAAAGTCTGGCTCGCCTATCCCCATATGGATGAGGTGACGCCCCTGGGCTTCCAGCGCCGCTGCCATCTTCATGAGTTCCATCACATGGAAAGGGGCAATATTGTCGAGTCTGGAGGCAAGATGATTGTGCATGCAGTATCCTGAAAAAAACTTGTTGGTGCTGTATTTATAAAAAAACCGTCTTATTCTTGAAGAAATAAGACGGCATTCACTCTATACGATAGTGCTTTCGCGCTTATTTGCCGGCAGCAACCTCGGCAGCGCGCAATTTGGAGGCCAGTTTGTCCAGCACGCCATTCACATATTTATGACCATCCAGGCCGCCAAATGATTTGGTCAGCTCTACCGCTTCATTGATGACAACGCGATAAGGGATTTCAATATGATTCTTGAGCTCGTAAGCACCAATCAGCAAAGCGGCGTGTTCTATCGGTGACAGTTCGGCAATGCTGCGGTCAATAAGGGGAGCGATTTCTTCACGCAGGGCGATGGATTGCTTGATCGCGCCGTGCAGCAGAGAATCAAAATGCTCTCTGTCAGCCTTGTCAAAACCGTGGGCTTCACGGATGTGGGCTTCAATCGAACCCGAATCTTCATTGTTCAACAACCATTGATACAGGCCTTGCAAGGCAAATTCGCGCGCACGGTGACGTGGCGAGCGGGTTTTGCTTGGATTGGCATGTTGGGATTTATTATTCATATCTTCTCTTACATTTTTTAAAGCTGGGGTGATCGTCGCAAGAACGATCAGGCATCATAGTGCACGTCTTCTGTGGCTTCTGCCAGTTCTTCCAGTGCCAGGGTGAGATTGGCCATTTCTACGGCAACGCGGGCGGCATCACGGCCTTTTTCCTGCATGCGTACTTCTGCCTGCTCATCGTTTTCGGTGGTCAGAATGGCATTTGCAATCGGGATACCGGCATCCAGACCAACGCGGGTAATACCTGCGCCAGATTCATTCGATACCAGTTCAAAGTGGTAAGTTTCACCACGGATGACAGCACCCAGGGCGATCAGGGCATCAAACTGGTTGGTTTCTGCCAGTTTTTGCAGTGCCAGTGGCACTTCCAGTGCGCCTGGTACGGTCACATGCAGGATGTCTTCGTTCAATACACCCAGCAATGACAGTTCAGCCAGGCAGGCATCCAGCAAACCCTTGCCGACGTTTTCGTTAAAGCGCGCCTGTACGATACCGACACGTACACCTGCGCCATCCAGATTTGCTTCGTAATGTCCTACTGTCATGATGTTCTTTCTTGCGCTGTAGCGCTTGATAATTGATATGGGGATGAAGGCAGCATATCAGGCCAGCGGCTTCATCACCGGCCTTTCGCTCTCATCACGGTTTGTCAGAGCAAGGCTTGTCCAAATAACCAACAACTTCCAGATTAAATCCTGTCATGGATGGCATTTTGCGTGGATTGGCCAGCAATTTCATCTTGCCAACGCCCACATCCTTCAGAATCTGTGCGCCGATACCATAGTTGCGCAAATCCATGCGAGCAGCGCGGCTGGCGGGTTTCGTTTCTGGTGTATTGAGCGCCTTGAACTGGTCAAACATCTGCTCGGCGGTTTCTTCGCAATTGAGCAGGACGATCACGCCGGAATCCGATTTCTGGACGGCGGCCATGGCTGCTGCCACGTTCCAGGAGTGCGTGGTAGCCTGGCTTTCCAGCAAATCAAGTATCGAAACCGGCTGGTGCACACGCACCAGGGCCGCTTTTTCTGGCGTGATATCGCCATGCACCAGCGCCAGATGGGCAGAGCCGCTAGGCTTGTCACGGTAAACAATCGCCTTGAAGCTGCCATGCACGGTATGCATTTCACGCTCGGCAACACGGTCAACGATGCTTTCTGTCTGGCTGCGATAATGGATAAGATCAGCAATGGTGCCGATTTTCATGCCATGTTCACGGGCAAACTCGATCAGGTCAGGCAGACGGGCCATGGTGCCGTCATCCTTCATGATTTCGCAAATCACGGATGCCGGCGTCAGGCCAGCCAGTTCAGCCAGGTCACAACCAGCCTCGGTATGGCCGGCACGCATGAGCACACCGCCCCTTTGTGCCTTCAGCGGGAAAATATGTCCAGGCTGGACGATATCGGCCGCAGTAGATTTCTTGTCAACGGCGACCTGCACGGTACGGGCGCGGTCGGCAGCAGAGATACCGGTGGTAACACCCTCTGCCGCTTCGATGGATACGGTGAAATTGGTACCAAAAGAAGTACCATTGCGACTGGTCATCATGGCCAGGTTTAATTGTTCGCAACGCTCTTCAGTCAGTGTCAGGCAGATCAGGCCACGGCCAAACTTGGCCATGAAGTTGATGGCTTCGGCGGTGACGAATTCGGCGGCCATAATCAGGTCGCCTTCGTTTTCACGATCTTCTTCATCAACCAGTATCACCATGCGGCCAGCGCGCAATTCGGCAACGATTTCCTGGGTAGTAGACATGCTCATAGGGGGAATATCCTGAACCGGGCCACCAACGCAATGACAGAAGCAATTGGCGTTGTACCACGGAATTCTCAGTGCAAATGAATGAAGTCGCTATTTTAAAGGATTTACGTCTGCTCTTCCCGTGCTTATATTGATTTATACCGGATTTCTTGCCGATATATGCTGTTTGGCACAGGTTTATTCGATTTGCACCTGGCCCTGAGCGATTTCTATTACCCGGCCACCGACCCGTATGGCTTGATCTTTTGTCACTTCAAGGTGTAAGCGGCAAGGCCGCCCCATCTGCACGCCCTGGCTAATTACCATGCTGACCGGCACCACCTGCCCCTGCGCCATCCACCAGCCGCCCAGATTGGCGCAAGCAGAACCGGTGCCGGGGTCTTCGCCAAAACCACCATCCGAGCGCGCAAAGACATAACGCGCCGTGACCTGCCTGGGCTCCGGATTGGACTCTACAGGCTCATCAAAGGCAAACACATAGGCCATTCTGCGCCCCACCCGGTTGGCTGGCCAACTTGCCAGTTGCGCACTATCCGGCTGGGCTTTAGCCACAGCGGCGGCAGATTTCAGTGGCACCAGCAATTGTTCACTGCCGGTATTTACCCAGACCGGGGCAGACAGCAAATCCGTTTCCTGCAAGCCCAGCATGGCTGCTACCTGTGCAGGTGGCAGCTCACAAGGGCGGGTCTGCACCCCACCATGCTGTACTTCGCTACGATATGGTGCCACCAAAGTCCAGATACCCTGCTGATCCAGCGCCATGGGAATAAGACCAGCCTTACATTCCAGGGCGAACTGCGTGTCGCCAGCCTGCAATTGCTTCACCACATGGGCCGTGCCCAGGCTGGGATGACCGGCAAAAGCCATTTCCATGTCCGGCGTAAAAATACGCATCCTGGCGCTGGCACCAGCCTGTTCTGGCGGCAGGATAAAGCTGGTTTCCGACAAGTTGAATTGCCTTGCCAGTAATTGCATCTCGACATCTGTCAAGCCATCTGCCTGCTCAAAGACACACAGGGGGTTACCGCCAAACTGGCTTTCAGCAAAGACATTCACCAGGCGAAAAGCATAATTTCTCATGCCATGGCCGCCTTGGCATGGGCCACATTGACTTCTGCCGGCAACAGCACATTGTTTTTCACTGCGGTCAGTTCAGCCAGGATGGAGATGGCAATTTCAGCCGGTGTCTTGCTGCCTATATACAAACCTATGGGGCCGTGCAGTTTCAACAGATCGGCATCGCTCAGATCAAATTCCTTCAGTCTTTCCCTGCGTTTGGCATTGTTGACGCGGGAACCTATGGCACCGACATAGAAAGCCTCTGACTTCAGGGCTTCCATCAGGGCCAGATCGTCCAGTTTGGGATCATGCGTCAGTGCCACGACTGCACTGCGGCTGTCGAGCTGCATGTCGAGTATCAGATCATCCGGCATGGCGTGGACGAGTTTGACGCCATCGACATGCCAGCCATTGGTATATTCTTCGCGCGGATCACAAACGATCACCTGATAATCCATGCCCAGCGCAATACTGGCCAAAAAGCGCGATAACTGCCCGGCCCCGATGATCAGCAGCCGCCAGCGCGGTCCATGCACGGTCAAGAGCAGGTCTTCGGTTGCCACCAGTTGCTGTGATGGTGAAGCAGTCTCCAGCCTGACCTCGCCAGTATGCAGATCCAGTTGCCGGGACAACAATTCATGCTGTTCCAGCCTTTGCAACAATTCGCTGATACGGCTGCGGGCAGAAAGTGGCTCTATACATAACTGTATGGTACCGCCGCAGGGCAAGCCAAAACGGTGGGCTTCGTCAGCGGTGATGCCATAGGTGACCAGTTCCGGCAGTTCACGCACGATGCCTTCGCGCTGCACCCGTTCTATCAGGTCATCTTCTATACAGCCACCGGATACCGAACCGACCACCTGCCCATTACCGCCTATCGCCAGTGTCGCCCCTTCGGGTCTTGGGCTGGAGCCCCAGGTTTTGACGACCGTAACCAGTTCACAGGCCATGCCGGCACGTATCCAGGCGTCACAGGTTTTCAATACTTCCAGGTCAATACTATCCATTGCTTCACATTCAAAATTAAGGAGCTGCTTGCCGTGCCCATGCACACACGCAGCAACATACCAGAATCTCCCCTTACCTGCAGGCCGGCAGCCACAAGATATCTGTATGACATCCGCATGACATTTAGAGGACTTGGACGAGATTCTTTGCATTACAATGCCTGCAAACTTGACGCCCCGGAGGCCACTTGTCAACAATTAAACAAAGAATAGCAGCCATACCGGAAGGTGCTGGCGCCCTGTTTTTCATACAGATTTTCGCCACCCTCGGTTTCGCCGTACTGTATTCCACCCTGGTCTTGTATGCCACCAAGAAACTGAACTTCAGTACCAGAGATGCGACGGCCATCATGGGCGTGTTTGGCGCATTCAATTATGGCCTGCACCTGTTTGGCGGGTATCTGGCTGGCCGCTTCATCAGTAACCGTAACCTGTTTGTCGGCGGCATGGTGTTGCAAGTCGTCGGTTGTGCCACCATTTCTGTAGGCACGTCCAGCATGATGTACTGGGGCCTGGCTTTCTTCCTGACGGGCAGCGGCCTCAACGTCACCTGTCTGAACCTGATGCTGACTCAGCGTTTCAAACCGGAAGACAATCGTCGCGAAAGTGCCTTCCTGTGGAATTATGCCGGGATGAATCTGGGCTTTTTCATCGGCTTTACCGCAGCTGGTTATTATCAGTTACTGGAAGATTATTCCAGCCTGTTCATTTTTGCCACCATCGGCAATTTCATGGCCATCGTGCTGGCAGCCATCAACTGGCGCGTCCTGTCTGACCTGAACACGACGCTGCTGGATGCGACACCGCGCCAGTTCCGCTGGCGTTTTCTGGTGGGTCTGCTGGTCATGGCCGGCCTCGTCCCACTGGTCGAATTCATGTTACACAGGGCAGAAGGTACGGGTGATCTGGTGATGATAATCAGCGTCATCATTGGCCTGATGCTGACTGCCCTGACCGCCATCCACAGTGATGAGCGCGAGAGCAAAAACATGTGCGCCTATCTCGTGCTGACCCTGGGTTCACTGGTATTCTGGACCTTGTACCAGATGGCGCCCATGGGCTTGCAACTGTTCGCCGTCAACAATGTGGATCGCATGGTCTGGGGCTATGAAATTGCGCCGCAATGGATACAGAACATCAACAGCTTCGTCATCATGGTTGGCGGCCCGCTGATGGCCGTGTTGTTTGACAAGCTGCGCGCACGCGGCTGGAATATTGATGTCCCGCGCCAGTTCTCTGCCGCCCTGATCTTGATAGGCATCGCCTTTCTGGTACTGCCGCTGGGTATAAAAACGGCATCCATGAATGGCCTGGTCGCCTTCAAATGGATCTTCATCAGTTATCTGTTGCAAAGCCTGGCTGAATTGCTGATCTCACCTATCGGCTACGCCATGATAGGCAAGCTGGCGCCGCGCCAGTACCAGGGCGTGATGATGGGTACATGGATGCTGATGACCGGCACGGCATCCATCCTGTCCAGCAAATTCTCGGGCCTGATACCGGAAGCGACGGAAGGCCTGCCTTCGCTGACCAACCCTACCTATAATTACATCTTCTCGGTACTGGGCTGGGGCAGCGTTGGTGTTGGCATTGTTCTGGTCGTGCTGATCCCGGTATTGCGCAAGCTGATTACCGATGGGCCTGGCCAAACTGCAAGAGCCTGACGAGTTATTCAGCAATAGGCGTGAAGCGCTGCACTTTCACGCCATTGATTTCCAGCGTTTCAAAGAACACTGCCTTGGGCCGGGTCCAGACACTGCCATCATGTGAACGATAGACGATCACCGTGCTCAAGTCAGATTCCTGGGTTGCCTCGCAGACCAGTTCGTAGATACCGCCCTTGTAGTGACGATAGCGCTGTAGTGCGGCAGTCTTGTTGGTAGCTATACTTTTGCCAGCCTTTGCTGACACGGAGGGAATCACTTCAGCTATTGGCCCGGCACTTTGCTTTTTCAGGAAAGCAGGTACTTTGGCTGCTGTCAGCTTGTTCACATCTTGCAGCAGGCGCGGGTCTATGCCATTGAAGCCATAGCGCTCACCCAATTCGGAGGCGATCCGCAGCATGAGTTTGGAAGCCACTTCAGCATCTGCTTCCGCTCTGTGGGCCGAACCTTTAAAGCGTATGCCCAGTGACGATGCCAGCGGCCCCAGCGAATAACTGTTCAGTCCCGGAAACACACGCCGTGACAGTTTCACAGAACAGATGACACCATCGTAAGCAGGCCACAGCCCCAGGCGATCACTTTCTGCCAGCAAGAATTTCTCATCAAAACTGGCGTTATGGGCTGCCAGTGCGTCGCTGCCGATAAATTCCACCAATTCCGGTATGACTTCCGAAACGGGCGGGGCATGGTCCACCATGGATTGGGTAATGCCTGTCAATTCGGTAATAAAGTAGGGTATGCGCACACGGCAATTGATCAGGGATACATAGCGATCCACAATTTCACCACCGACAATACGCAAGGCAGCCACCTCGGTCACACGACCACCCTGCTCTGGCGTCATGCCCGAGGTTTCAAAGTCAATCATCACTACTGGTTTTTCAAACATCATTTTTTTCACTGGCGGGAACTAATCAATATCAATACAATCTATTTACAGGTCGCGTCAATAAAAACATGCGAAAGCGACCTCAGAGCCTGGAACTTATGCAGCAAGCTCTGGCTCTGGAAATTTCCAGTCCCCTGACATTATTCCTGATGACCATATTGTAAACGCTGGCCGATCCGGCACAGTCTTTCCATATTCTTTGTCATCCAACAGCATTTGGCATTTCTTCATGTGTGATGCATTCATCATGCACACAGCAATGAACAGACAGCACATTGTGTTTGTTAATTATGATAAATAAAATTTTTGATTTATTTTCCCTCTCCCAGCGGGATCTATTACGTGATCTGATCTATCGCCGTTTATGGACATCGATACTGATCAGTTCTTTCGGTGCCCAGGTCACCATGCTGGCATTGCCGCTGACGGCGGCCATATTGCTGCACGCCAGTCCTTCACAGATGGGCATACTGACCTTTATGGAAATAATGCCCTTCGTCTTGCTGTCACTGCCATCCGGTGTGCTGCTGGACCGGGTGCGCAAACTGCCGGTATATATCGTTGGTGAAATCACGATATCACTGGCGGTTGCCAGTGTGCCACTGGCATGGTGGCTGGGCTATCTGGGCATGACCTGGCTGTATGTGGTCGGTTTTTTGATAGGCATGGTCAATACCACCGCCGGTTCAGCCTCGCAAATCGTGCTGACGCAAATCGTGCCGCGTGACCGCCTGGTTGAAGCCCATGCCAAAAATGCCCTGGCCACCTCCGGCGCAGAAGTCGCCGGCCCGGCAACTGCAGGGGCGCTGATCAAACTGATGGGTGCACCGCTGGCCTTGCTGGCAGATGCCCTGCTACTGCTGACATCTGCAGTGATCTTACGTGGCATCCATATCAATGAAGTACGTATGCCGAGGGAAGACGCGCATTTCTGGCGTGACCTGAAGGCTGGCCTGTCCTTTGTCACCAACAAACCCTTGCTGATCGCACTGGCAATGACGGTCGGCGGCTGGCAACTTTGTTATAACGCCGCCCTGGTAGTGCAGATCTTGTTTGCCACCCGTGAACTGGGCCTGTCGGAACAGGCGGTTGGCCTGAGTTATATGGGCATGGGCATAGGTACCATTATTGCCAGCGTGTATGGCTATCGCATCAGCCGCCGCATTGGCCCTGGCCCCTGCATGGTGCTGGGAGTTGCCGTCTGCGGTGTGGGCTGGGGCTTGCTGGCACTGGCACCGGCCAATAACTGGGGTATCGCTGCCTTTGGTTTCATGCTGATGTGTTTTTCCATTGGTGGCGTATTGATTTTTATTAACTTTCTGGCATTGCGCCAGGCGGTAACGCCAGAGGCCATGCTGGGACGCATGACCAGCACCATGCGCTGGCTGATACTGATACCGGCCGGACCCGGCGCCCTGATCGGTGGCTGGATGGGCGAACATCTGGGCCTGCGTTATTCGCTGGGTTTTGCGGGTGCCTGTGCCCTGCTGCTGGCATATATTGCAGGCAAAAACCCGGTCATCCGTGGCATTACCGCCCTGCCAACGCTAAGTAAACAGGAAGAGATGCAGCAAGTGTGATCACGGCATTGCAAATTGACGAAGAAAAGCGAGATAATGCGCGATTATTTATGTTTTTTCATCGGGCTTTTCCGGGAGACGGAAAAGTCCGGTAATTCGCCAGGCTGAAAAAATATCCGCCTTTTTCTACCTCAATTTGACAACAATACAGGTACACCAATGCCAAAAGAAATGTCAGCCTCCAGTACCAAGCCGGGGTTTAAACCATATATCCCCGATTCGGCCCAACTACCCGAAATGACCGCACGCGCCCTGATCATGGGCGTGGTGCTGGGGATGATCTTCGGTGCGTCTTCACTTTACCTGGTGCTGAAAGTCGGCCTGACGGTCAGCGCCTCGATCCCGGTTGCAGTGATCGCCATTACCCTGTTCCGCCTAAGTAATAAACTGGGTGCAAAAGACGCCACCATTCTGGAAAACAGCATTACCCAGACTGCCGGTTCTGCCGGTGAATCGCTGGCTTTTGGCCTGGGTGTGACCATGCCAGCCATCCTGATTCTGGGTTTTGACCTGGAAATCTCGCGCGTGATGCTGGTCGGCTGCCTGGGTGGTCTGCTTGGCATCTTGCTCATGATCCCCATGCGCAGAACCATGATCGTGGAAAAACACGATGAGCTGAAATACCCGGAAGGCACAGCCTGTGCCGAGGTATTGAAAGCCGCCGCAACGGATTCATCCCGCGAAGCAGCCGGTGAAAAAAATAACCCGAACGCGCTGGATGATGCCAGCAAGCGTGCCGCCATCATCTTTGGCGGCTTTGGTATCGGCCTGCTGTATAAAATCGCCAACGTCGCACTGAAAGGCTGGAAAGATACGCCCGAAGTCGTGTTTGGTGCGCCGCTCAAAGGTGGCTCACTGGGTGCTGAAGTATCACCAGAATTGCTGGGCGTCGGTTACATCATCGGCCCGCGCATTGCTGCCGTCATGGCCGCAGGTGGCGTCATGTCTTACCTGTTGCTGATCCCCATGATCAAGTTCTTTGGTGACGCATTGAGCGTACCACTGGCGCCGGGTGTCAAGCTCATCAGCCAGATGAGCGCGCATGATGTGCGTGGTGCCTACATCCTTTACATCGGTGCCGGTGCGGTTGCTGCCGGTGGCCTGATCAGCCTGGTGCGTGCCATGCCAACCATCTGGCGCAGCCTGTCGGCCGGTTTGTCTGGCCTGGGCAAGGGTGCTGCTGCCGTTGCTGCACCAGTGCGTACTGATCAGGACATCCCCATGAAATGGGTGGTCATTGGTGCCTTGGCCATCATCGCCGTCATCACTTTCGCCACACCGCTGCACATGAATTTCCTGGGTGCCTTGCTGATCCTGGTATTCGGTTTCCTGTTTGCGACTGTATCTTCCCGCCTGACGGGTGAGATCGGTTCATCTTCCAATCCCATCTCTGGCATGACAGTGGCGACCCTGCTGTTCACCTGTCTGATCTTCCTGATCATGGGCTGGACCGGTGGTCAATACTATGTCACCGCCCTGTCTGTCGGCGCTATCGTCTGTATCGCTTCCAGTAATGCCGGTACCACCTCGCAGGATTTGAAAACAGGTTACATCGTCGGTTCCACGCCACGTCTGCAACAATATGCAATTCTGGCGGGCGCGTTTTCTTCTGCGCTGATCCTTGGTCCTATTCTGTTGAAACTGAATGATTCCGGTACCGTGTATGTACCAGCAGCCCAGGTGGCACCAGCACTGGTGACCGATGCGTCCAAACTGACCGACACTGCTCAATTGCAAGGCCCGCAGGCCGAAACAGACAAAGGCACATACAAGGTCTGGCACAAGAATGACAACGTTGGTGGCCCTGCCGGCAAATACTTTGTCGACAATGCCGGCAAAGCGGTGTATCTGGTTGACCCGGGCATCAATGGTGCTTACAACAAGCGCCCTGACGGTACTGAAGTCAAGAAATATGATGCACCAAAAGCCGTGCTGATGTCTTACATCATCAAGGGCATACTGGATCGTCAACTGCCATGGACTCTGGTTCTGTTTGGCGTGATGATTGCAGTCGTACTGGAAATGGCAGGCATACCATCGCTGGCCTTTGCAGTTGGCGTGTATTTGCCACTGTCCTCCTCTGCCCCGCTGTTTATCGGCGGCATGATACGTTGGGCGGTGGACCGTCGCAATAACAAGCTGGAACACAATCAGCATCTGAGCGAAGAAGAGAAACAGGCTGCCGGTGACCGCAGTTCCGGCGTGCTGCTGTCTTCCGGCTACATCGCTGGCGGCGCACTGGCAGGTATCGTGATTGCCTTTACCGCCGGTATCCTGACAGACTTCGACAAGAAAATAGGTGATTGGGCCACGGCCAATAATCCTTTCTTTGAAGGTGCCAATGCCGATGCGCTGTCACTGATCCCTTATGTACTGATCGCTTTTGCACTGTACTGGGTCGCCCGTGAAAAGAAAGCAGCCTGAAACTGATCATCATCAGGCAGGCTGTCAGCAGTAACTGATTTGCTTTGAAGAAAAAACAAGAGTCTGGTTGCCACGTGCAGCCAGACTCTTTTTTATTGACTATCCTGTGGCGAACGGTCCATAGGAAGTACAATATCCGTCAATAATTTATACTGGAACCACCATGTCAGCACCTCACACCGCCGTCGATTGCAAGAACCAGCCCGTAGTCGTCGGTGACATCGTTCGTATCATCAACCTGGACAAGCGCTTCATCAAGAGCTTCCCGGAAGATGAACGCATCCTGATTGAATCCATGATAGGTCAGTTCTTCAAGGTCATCGATCTGGATGAAGAAGGCCAGCCTTGCGTCATCCGCGAATGGCATGACGAACGCGGCATCATGCAGACCCATGTGATCGCGCTGGATTCGGAAGATATGGAAAAAATTTGAGCAGCCGTAGCTGCCCAAGTATTTGATTTACCCCGGAAGTTTGCTGAGGCGCGATGCCTCAGCCAGGGGTGCTGTTATCAGCGGATATAGTCAAACAGCGACAGACCGGATGTCTTGACAAATGACTGCTGCGCCGCCTGCAAGGTGGTTTGTTGCTGGTTCAGTTCGGTAATGGCCTTGGCATAATCCAGATCAAGCAAGGCTGACAGATCCTGCTTGTAGGCGACACTCTTGGCATCGCCCTCACTATCGAGGTCATCAATTTCTTTCAGACTCGTACCCAGTTGTGCACGCACAGTCAGCACATTATTGAGCGACTTGTCGATATTATTATTGCCCTGCGTCAGCGCCGCATTCAGGTCTTTTTTGGCCGCAACTGTATTGGCTGGTGTATTCAATGCATTGATGATGTCAGTCACTGTCTCAAACAGATTCTGATTGCCAGGCTGCACCGAAAACTTGTCACCAGGACCAGGTGCCACGACCGGCGGGCCACCAGAATCGGTGATTTTCAAATCGATACCATCCACCGTGACGGTTGATCCACTGACATAAGGCGTCAAGGGAACAACCACGGCACCCGTGGTTTTATTGGTGACAGTAAAAGACGTGCCCAGATTATCAAAGGCGACTTCATAATTATTGCCAGTCAAACTTCCCGATGTCGCCGTGTTGATCGTGGCAGCAGCCACCGCAGCACCAACATTGGAAGGATTGGACTGCACATTGAACTGTCCGGGGGACGTGCGGATATTTTCAAAAATTGCCGTACCGGCACCGCTCAATGGCAATTGTCTTGAGGTGTCCACCTGTAAATATCTCTGGCCCTGATCACCGTTATAAGTCGCCCCACCCAGTTTTTTGGTGTACGGTGCAACAGTGGTTGAAAAGCCGGAAAACAGGTAATTGCCAGTACCATCTGTGGAATTGGCCAATCCCATCAATTGATCCAGATTACCTTGCAGTTCTTGTGCAACATAACCGCGTTCTGCATCAGAGAACGTGCCGTTACCGGCTTGAACTATCAGTGACTTGATGTTATGCAGGGTGTCAGTCACATTCGACAACACACTCTCAGATACGCTGAGATTGTTTTTGGCACTCTGCCGGTTCGTCGCAAATTGGGTATTCAGCGAATCAGACTGAGAGATCACCAGCGCACGGGCCGATGCAATCGGGTCGTCTTCTGGTGTCAACACGCGCCTGCCAGCAGCAATTTGTTGCTGGGTTTTGTTCAAGCCAACCTGAAGATCGCTGATCCTGGCACCGCCAGATTCATAAATGGTACTTGTACTGATACGCATGATAGCCTCTATCTACCCAGTTGCAACAGGGAGTCAAACAATGTACTTGCGATTTGCATCAATTTGCCTGCCGCCTGGTAAGCCTGTTGGTAGCGCAGTAAATTCGTCGCTTCTTCATCCAGATTGACGCCCGATTCAGACTGCTGTGCGGTTACCGCCTGGGTCAACAACTTGGATTCTGAATCACTGGTGATTTTTAATTGCGCTGCCTTGTTGCCAACTGCACTGACAAACTGGGCGTAAGCGCCCTGGAAAGTCGTCGTGTTGCCACCCAGGGTATTTTGTGTCTGTATGCTGCTCAGCAAAACCGCATTGCGGTTATCGCCGGAACCATTGGTATTCGGAGCAACATCAAACACATCGCCATTTGCCGGATTACCCGACAATGAAAAACTGACGCCGTTATAACTGATCGTCGCACCGGTAGCATAAGGAATTGCCGTGCCCGCCGGATATGTCGTCGATGTGCCATTATTGGTGACCGTCACATTCGCCGTGGCCGGAAAGCCAGTCAGCGTATTGCCTGCAGAATTGAAGGTCAGTCTGGTCGCGGCCACCGGCAAGGCTGGGCCCAGGGTAAACGTGTCACCATTGGCAGGTGGAGCAGCACCATCACTGACAGCAAAACTCACGCCCTTGAAACTGATGGTCGCGCCACTGGTATAAGGCACAGTAGCTGGCGGTGGATAATTGGTCGTAACCGCACCCACCTTGACCGAAACTGTCGCCCCTGCGGGGAAACCGGAGATCGTGTTAGCAGGCGAAGCAAAGGTCAGTGTGACCGGCGTCGCCAGACTGCTACCGACATACGAATCATCCGTTTTGGCTGCGCTGATGGTTGCCGTTACAGAAGTGCTGCCAGATGCAACCAGAGAATCGGCAACACCAACACTAACCTTGCCCGTACCAGTATTGGTCGTTGGAAAAGATGTCGTCACCGGCGCTGCTGCTGCCAGTTTTGCCGGATCCTTGATGGCGATGGCGATGCTGGAACCACCAGCCGCAGTCGGTCTGATCAGGAATTCATCACCGGCATTTGGTGCTGCTGCCGCAGGTGGGGGTGCCAGCTGGAAATTCACCCCATCCATCTTCAACGGTAAAGTAGCTGAAGTCTGGGTTGCACCATCAGACAGGCGGGTAATTTTGTAGTTACCGCCGATAAACTGCAGGCGATAATCGCTGGTTGTCAGCGCGCTGGCATCGGTAATTGACGCATTGATGGCGGCGGTAGAGGTATTCAGTGCACTTGGTGTCGATATCGGTGCGCCTATCGTAAAGAAATCGCCACCGACTTGCCCATTCAAATCCACACCCAGCTTTTGCTGATTATTGAATTCTGTCGCCAGACCTATCGCGATACGCCCGATGGAATTGCGGGCAACATCCAGCGTGCTGGAACGGAAATCAAACAAACCGCCGAGCTTGCCACCGGCAAAACTGTCTTCTGGCAACAAAACAGAAGTGCCATTGGACACATACGACACTTCGGAACGGCTAGGGTCCGTCAAAGACTGGCTGACGGACAGTTGATTGACCGTGCTGCCCAATACCAATGGCTGACCATTGCCGATAAATACATTGTACTTGGCACCCTGTGGCACCACGCTGACCTTGGTCAGCTTGCTTAAATCAGTAATCAGTTGATCGCGCTGATCCAGCAAATCATTCGGGCCACTGCCATTGCCAGTCACGCCCTGGGCTTTTTCAATCACGTCATTCAGATTCGCCAGTTCCGTCGCGTAACTGTTGATGGAACCAACGACCGATGAAATCTGACCGTTTACATCAGACGAAATCTGGTCCAGCCTGCCCTGCAGGCTGTTCAGACGACCCGCCAGCGATTCACCCGCCGACAAAGCAGCCTGACGTGCTGCCGCACCGGCAGTACCATTCGGGCTGGACGCCAGATTCTGAAATGCCTTGAAAAAATCCTGCAAGGCAGGTGTCACACCGGCTGTAGGGTCAGCAACCAGGTTATTGATCGAACTGATTTGAGAATAATAGACATCAGCCTGATTCTTGGCAGACTGCGACGCATTGACCTGGCCAGCCAGGAAAGAATTGTATTGACGCTGTATCTGGGTAACCGAAACACCCTGTCCAATAAATGAACCGCCCAGATTCTGAGGCGCATTGGCGGCTTGCAAAACAACCTGGCGGTTATAACCTGGAGTTGATGCATTGGCAATATTATGCCCGGTCGTCGCTATACCCAGCTGCGCCGCAGCCAGGGCCGATTGCCCAATGCCAAAAATATTTGAACCCATAATTGAACCTGCTTTTTTGCTAAGTTAGCCGCCTGTGGCGTCTGATATTTACATGCGATCAGCCTGTGAAAGCGCCAAACCTTATGTCAACAAATACCAGCACACCTCGTGCCATCAATCATGTTTTCGGTGCGTTTCGCCAAAACTTTAATCTGATGCACTTTCACAGGGGCAACTTAAGTTGAAAGAGACTGCCTGATGATTTTTGTCAGCTTGTTGGCATACTCAGGATCAGTGGCGTACCCTGCTTTTTGCAAGCCGTAAGCAAAACTTGTTGCGTCTTTCGCGTTAGCCATGACATTTTCATAACGCGGATTTTTGGTGATCAATTTAGCATAATCCTTGAATGCATCAGCGTAAGTATCATAAGCCTTGAATTTCTCTACCCTGCGCTGGGCAACACCATTCACATACTCTGTTGTTACAGCATCAACAGTCTTACCTTTCCAGCCCTTGGTGGCTTTCATGCCAAATATATTATGACTGGCCGATCCGTCAGCAGTCTTGATCTCGCGACGGCCCCAGCCACTCTCCAGGGCAGCCTGACCCAGCATGAATTTGGCGGGAATGCCGGTTTCCTGGCTGGCCTGCTCTGCATGGGCAGCCAGTTTTTCCTGGAATTCGCGTACATGGCTAGGGCCGGTAAACGCGGTCTTGGGTGCGTTGGCTGGCTGTTGCTCAAATTTCAGATTATCAAGGTAGGAATTCAGGCCCTTAATGCTGCTGGCACTATTGGCACCACTGATACTGCTGACACTACCCGGCGTATCCGGCTCGAGCGCCTGGTTCATGGCATTGTTTGATAACTGCCTGACCAGCACTTCTGCCAGACCCACGCCTTTTTTGGCCATGGTCTGCGACAATTGCTGATCCAGCATGGATGTGTACATGCGACTTTGCTCATTGTCCATGGGGCCATCCTGGCCACCGGCCTGGCGCATGGACTTCAGCATCATGTTCATGAACAGGGCTTCAAACTGCTTGGCCGCACCTTTGATGGCTTCAGGTGAATTATTTCTCGCCGATTGCTTGAGTTCGTCCAGCGATTTGCTGTCGAACGCAGTTTTATCAGAGAAATCGGTACGGCCTATCATAGCGATTCCTTAGATGATTTCCAGATCGGCACGCAATGCGCCCGAGGCTTTGATGGCTTGCAGGATAGACAGCAGATCTTGCGGCGTCGCGCCAATGGCATTCAGGGCTTTCACGACTTCTGACAGCGAAACACCCGCCTTCAACATCAGCAACTGCCCGGGGTCCTTGGTGATGGTAACGGTAGAATTGGCGGTCGCAGCCGTCTGACCAGCAGCCAGTGCATTCGGCTGGCTCACCGCATTATCGGTATTGATGACGACCGACAGATTGCCATGCGCGACCGCACAGGTTTCCAGCGTCACCGCCTGGTTCATGACGATGGAACCAGTCCTCGCATTCAGGATCACTTTGGCTGCCATTTGTGCGGGAGTAACATCGATATTTTCCAGATTGCCCAAAAAGGACACCCGCTGATCCGTACTGGTTGGTGCCTTGACCTGGATGACACGGCCATCCATGGCGGCGGCGGTATCCGGACCAAAGCGGCGATTGATGGCATCGACCACGCGGCTGGCAGTAGAAAAATCGGATGTATTCAATTCCAACTGTATGGTCGCACCCTGCGCCACCGAATTCGGCACGGCGCGTTCTACCGTGGCCCCGCCAGAAATTTTACCCACACCCAAATGATTGACCTGGGCCTTGCTGCCATTGGCAGCAGCACCCACGCCACCGACCAGCACATTGCCCTGCGCCATGGCATAAATCTGGTTATCTGCACCTTTCAGCGGTGTCATCAGCAAGGTACCACCACGCAGGCTTTTTGCATTACCCATGGACGACACCGTGATATCCAGCGTCTGGCCTGGTTGTGCAAATGCCGGCAAGGATGTGGTCACCATCACTGCTGCCACATTCTTCAATTGCAGACTGGTGCCGACCGGAATGGTGACCCCCAGTTGCTGCAACATGCTGATGATGCTTTGCACCGTAAAAGGTGTTTGCGTAGTCTGGTCACCGCTGCCATCCAGGCCCACGACCAGACCATATCCCAGCAACTGATTCTGACGCACGCCCTGTATGCCGGCCAGGTCCTTGATGCGTTCGGCATGGGCTTGTGGCACCCATGCACTACTCATGACTCCCAGCACGATGCAGAGCGCCCTGATCCATCTGGAAGTTGAGAGATAATTCATAAACCGGTCCCTGTCTTTCACTATAAAGGAAGGAAACTGAGGAAGAACCGGGTGAGCATGGAATTCAACTCTGCCCTGTCCACATTCGATGTCGAACGGTATTCAAAACGTGCATCTGCCACCTGGGTAGAAGTAACCACATTACCAGCCGCTATCGTGGTCGGACTGACGACGCCAGAAAAGCGAACAAATTCTGCCCCCTTGTCGAACGCCAGTTGCTTCTCGCCGCTGACCAGCAAATTACCATTGGGCAGCACATCAATCACGGTCACGGCAATGGTGCCGGTAAAGTTATTGCTGGCGGCTTCAGCGCCTTTTTCGTCAAATTTGGTGGACGATGACGTCGCCAGGCCAGCCTGTGCAGTGGTCGTCGCTTTTACGCCGAATATGGTCGGTGCAGCAAAAGATGCCGCACCGGATTTGCTGCCGGATGCAGCCGCCGATTTTCCGGCAGAAGTTTTTTCGCTGATGGCAATCGTCAACACATCACCCACCATGCGCGCCTTGGAATCTTCATACAAGGGACGATACGTGGCTTGCTGGAAAATCGCCCCGTTGGCTTCCCGCATGGGCCTGGCTGTCTGTGCTGGCAATGTGGTTGGCTGATGTACGATCGGTGGCGGCGTGACTGCGCAGGCGGTCAACAGCAGCAACAGCGGCAGCGGCAGCAAAGTTAAAAATGTGAGATTTTTCATGATGCACTCATTCATCTGTCGTAATCAATGACTTAGCAAAGGCCTATCAATGCCTACCAATGGCTTACAGTTGTGACAGGCGTTGCAACATCTGGTCTGATGTAGTAATCGCCTTGCTATTGATTTCATAGGCGCGCTGGGTCTGTATCATATTGACCAGCTCTTCCGCCACATTCACGTTGGAAGTTTCGACAAAAGCCTGCATCAGCAAACCCGCGCCATTGGTACCCGGCGTATTGGTGCCAGGGTTACCGGATGCGGCAGTTTCCACGTACAGGTTTTCACCCAGGGCCATCAGCCCGGCTGGATTAATAAAGGTAGCCAGTTGCAAGGAACCTACCTGCACCGGCGCTATCGAGCCCGGCTGGGTCACTGACACCGTACCATCCCGCCCTACGGTAATGGATTGCGCATTGGCTGGAATGGTAATGGCGGGCTGTATTACATAACCACTGGACGTCACCAGTTGCCCCTGATTATCGGTCTGGAAGGAACCATCCCTGGTATAGGCCGTGGTACCGTCAGGCATCAGCACCTGAAAAAATCCCTGCCCCTGAATCGCGACATCCTTGCTGTTGCCGGTCTGTTGCAGGTTACCTTGCGTAAAAATCTTTTCTGTCGCCACCGGACGTACACCGGTACCCAGTTGCAGGCCTGAAGGCAATTGTGTCTGCTGGGAACTCTGGGCGCCAGGCTGGCGTATGTTCTGATATAGCAAATCTTCAAACACTGCACGTGAGCGCTTGAAACCGTTGGTGCTGACGTTGGCCAGATTATTACTCACCACGTCCATCTGCGTTTGTTGCGCATCCAGGCCAGTTTTGGCTATCCATAATGAACGTATCATTGCTCTCCCCTTTTTTCGCCTCAACGGCAAATTCTCACACTTGCCATTTTGCGGCAAAAGGCATCAACTCAAAGTCAAGATCTGACTGGCTTTACTGGCGTTATTCTCGGCATTCTGCAATAACTTCATCTGCAGTTCGAAACTGCGGGCCAGATTGATCATGCTGACCATGGATTCCACCACGTTGACATTGCTGTTTTCCAGCATGCCGCCGGCAACAGTCACTACCGGATCGGCATCTACCGCCGTACCATCCTTGGTTTTGAACAAACCATCTTCGCCACGCACCAGATTCTCTTCCGGCGGGTTGACCAGTTTCAGCCTGCCTATGACCTGTACCGCACCAGGCTTGGTGCCCATGGGTATGGTCGAGACTGTGCCGTCCTTGGCAATTTCGATAGAGACTTCTGGCGGTATGGTGATGGGGCCACCATCACCCACCAGATTCAGGCCATCCTGCGTTTGCAGGATGCCGTTTTCGCTGACTTTCAAACTGCCATGACGGGTATAGACTTCAGAACCATCCGGCTTTTCCACCGCCAGCCAGCCCTTGCCCTGAACCGCCACATCCAGCTCACGCCCGGTAACCTGCATACTGCCGGTAGAAAAATCCGTACCGGCAGTCGAATCAACTACAAAGGCCCGCGTTGGCAAGCCATCACCCAGCACGGGTACGGCACGGAAAGAATCAAGTTGCGCCCGAAAGCCGGTAGTAGATACATTCGCCAGATTATGCGACGTCGTCGCCTGCTGTTCGAGGATGTGCTTGGCACCTGTCATCGCGGTGTAAACTAACCTGTCCACAACATCCTCCCTGTCTGCTCAATACGGACCATAAAAAATCGCTTAAGTCTATTCACGCTCTTCAGTCTATTAACGCAGGTTGACCAGCGTCTGCAATACCTGATCCTGGGTCTTGATGGTTTGCGCATTGGCCTGATACACGCGCTGCGCGGTAATCATGTTGACCAGCTCACCGGTCAGATCGGTATTCGAATCTTCTGTCGCTGATGAAGTCAGTGTACCCAGGCTGCCGGAATTTGGCGGGCCTATCAGTGCGTTACCAGAAGTTGCTGTTTCTATCCACTGGTTATCACCAGTCGATTGCAAGCCATTCGGATTGGTGAAATTGGCCAGTACCACTTGGGCCAGCACAGCCGTTTTACCATTGGTATAGCTACCAACAATGGTGCCATCCTTGGCAGTATTGAATTTCGACAGTTTGCCGGAGGCATAACCATCCTGGGTATTTTTGCTGACACTGAAATCAGAACCAAACTGCGTCGTACCGGTGAAATCGTATTTGATATCCACAGTGGTATTAATCGGTGTTACGGCGCCGGTACCAACAGGCACGGTCAATTTAAATGCCTTGGGATCAGTTGCTGCAAACGGTGGCGTTGCCACGGTCAGCTTACCCAGATTGTCGAAGCCGATACGGCCTATGGAGTTGGTGGTAGCACCAGTACCGGCAATCAACACACCGTCGACGGTCGCAAACACATCCCATTCTATGGTGGCCGGTGCTGTAGGTGGCGTGGCCGCATTCAGGTTATCCACCTTCACGAAGAACGACTGTACAACGTGCGAGTTACCCAGACTATCGAACACCGCAATCGAAGTGGAGCTATTGTAGGTCGTAGGATCAGTAGGGCTGAAGGCAGTTGGCGTGATCACCGGAGGAATGGCAACCGGCGTCTGCGTACCTGGAACCAGTTTGCGCGAATCAAGGTTCATGACCGAATTGATGATCGCCGTTTGTGCCGGTGGAATATCTGCCGTATTGATATTGATCGGTGCTGCCGCGCCAGTGGACAAAACACCAGCCGAATTGGCCACATAACCTGTCAGTTGCGCACCCTGAGCATTGACGATATTGCCCTGCTTATCCAGCTGGAACTGACCATTGCGCGAATACGTAATCGCGCCATTGGTCGACATACGGAAAAAACCGCCACCGTTAATCGCGATATCCAGCGGGTTATTCGTCGTCGAGATATTACCCTGGGTGAACTGCTGCACCACACCCGATACCTTGGTACCAATACCCACAGTGCCGCCGGAAGAACCATTGAGCGAGTTGGCATAGACGTCAGCAAACTGTGTCTGCCCCTGTTTGAAACCAACAGTACTGGCATTGGAAATATTGTTACCGATGACGTCCAGTGATTTGGAAGCCGCATTCAGTCCGCTTAAGCCTTGTTGAAAACCCATGATTTTTCTCCGTTACTTTGAATAGTTCATTGACACTGTTTGATTCGGGATCACTCCAGACATCAATAGATTTGCTTCACATCACTCATGCTGACATCGCCCACATTCGCCACACTCAGTTTCACCCCCGAGGAACCCGAAGTAATACTGGACACCACACCAAAAGCCAGATTGGTAGCCGCCAGCTTCTTGTCGCCCGAATCGGCAGTGACATCAAAGGTATAGACACCATTAGCGGCGGTTGTACCGGCATCGGTTTTACCATCCCAGGTCAGCGTGTTTACGCCCTGCGGCAAGGCGTCCACACTCATTTTTCTGACGACGGCACCGGCACTGTCACGTATTTCCACGGAAACCTTGGTTGCCGCCTGAGGCAGGTCAACCGCATAGATGCCCTTGCCGTCCGTGACTGCCATCGTATTACCCGGGGCGATCACGCCATGGCCTATCATATTGGCGGCCTGCAGGTTCTGGCTGGCCAGGAAACTGGCATTCATCGCCGTAACCGTTGTATTCAACTTCTCGATACCACTCACTGTTGACAATTGCGCCATCTGGCTGGTCACCTGGGCATTGTCCATGGGGTTCAGCGGATCCTGGTTTTTCAACTGTGTGACCAGCAGAGTCATGAAACGATTTTGCGCATCCTCGGTTGAGTTGGCCGATGTTTTGCTGCCATTCATCGTCGCCAGCAGGGTCGGGTCAACGGCATCAGTCTGTATGGTAGTCATCTTCTATTCCTTTACACTAAACTTATTGACCCAGAGTCAATGTTTTCAACAACATGGTTTTGGCCGCATTCATGACTTCCACATTGTTCTGGTAAGAACGCGATGCGGATATCATATTGACCATTTCTTCCACCACATTCACATTCGGTGTGGCGACATAGCCCTTTTCATCAGCCAGCGGATGCTTGGGGTCGTACATCAGTTTAGGCGGATTACTGTCTTCTACAACCTCATTCACCTTGACGGCGGTGGAAGCTGTACCCGCCACAGGCACGGCACTGAAAACCACCTGCTTGGCTTTATACGGCTGACCATCAGAACTGGTGACACTATCGGCATTCGCCAGGTTGCTTGACACCACGTTCAGCCGCTGCGATTGCGCACTCATGGCTGAACCGGCAACATTAAATACATTAAAGAGTGACATGATGATAATCCTTGTATTCGTGCTTCTATACGTGCGCTATACGTGCTCTGCAATCTCAGCTTCAGCCCTGTATTGCCGCCAGCATATTTTTAATCTGCATATTGATGATGGTCAGACTGGCCTCATAGCGCAATGCATTGTCGGTAAACTGATTGCGTTCCACATCCATATCCACCGTATTGCCATCCACACTGCCCTGTATCGTAGGGCGGTACTGGGCAGCCACACCTGCTACCGTACTTGCCGTATCCAGATGCTGGCTGGCCGTTTTATTCAATGCAGTGGGTGACTGCGTCAGGTTCTGGTGCAGGGCATTACTCAGCGCTGCCGAAAAATCAACATCTTTGGCTTTGTAATTCGGTGTATCCGCATTGGCAATATTTGATGCCAGCAATTGCTGACGCTGCCCCCTGACGGACAGAGCCGCTTCATGAAAGCGCAAGAAATCATCCAATCCACCAGCCATCATCTTCTCCTTTTCACCGATCAGGCATGCCCACGGTTTGCTATACCTTGCATATTATTCGTCGCCACACAAGTTTGATCAGACAAGCAGAACGAGAAAACCCCGCTTATTCCCGCTTTCAAAAATCGAAGGGAATCCTAAAATGGAATCCGGAACAGATAAACGCAGGAATCAGGATGAAACCTCCACTACACACAGGCAAACGGCTGTCAGCATCGCTTTTGATAGCAATGGCTGGCGTGGTTGGCATGACTGGCATAGCTGGGATAACAGGGGCGGCGCAGGCAGCCAACCCTGCCACGCAACAAGACCCGGCCCAGCTCAAGCAGGTGGCACTTGATTTTCTGACATTACAAACCAGCGGCTTGAACGGTGAAGTGCAAATTACAGTCGCCGACGTCGACAAGCGCCTGAATCTGCAAGCCTGCGACGCTCTCAATCCTTATTTGCCGCCAGGCAGCAAACCCTGGGGTAAGGTCACGCTGGCCATCAAATGCGGCGCACCAGCCACCTGGCTCATCTATTTGCAGGCCAATGTGCAGGTCACGGCAGATTATTATGTGACTGCCAACGCTATTTCTCATGGGCAAGTCATTACCATGGCCGACCTGAGCAAAATGCGTGGTGATATTTCGAAATTGCCAGCCGGTGTTGTCACCAGCCCTGAACAGGCCGTTGGCAAAAGCATGCAGATGTCCCTGACTTCCGGCAGCATATTGCGGGCCGACGTATTGAAAAGCCCGGCAGTAGTACAACAAGGGCAATCGGTAAGGGTAATCAGCACTGGCCCCGGCTTCCAGGTCGCTACCGACGCGGTAGCACTGAACAATGCCTCTGACGGACAAGTTGCCAAAGCCAAAACAAGTTCGGGACAGACCATTAGCGGTATCGCCAAAAATGGTGGCATCATAGAAATAGTTTACTAGCAAAAAAGAAATGCTTAAAAGAAATGCAATTAAGAGAGTGCAATATTTTTTTAAGGTAAGGTTAAAGTTTAAAATTACACAGCCGATAAACTGGATGTAGATGTTTGTAATTCCCATACTGAGGGTATCGCTGTGAAAATTGATGACGCACTTAACAAGACCTCTGGGCTGCCCGTAAGCCCCCAGCAGGCACGCACGGAAAAACCGGCAGATAACACACCGGCTCCCGTTGCGAATTCGTCGAAGGTGCAAATTTCGACCCTGTCCACGCAATTGCAGGCACTGCAAAGCACACAGGCAAGCAATGCCGTATTCGAGACGAAGAAGGTGGAAGAGATCAAGCTGGCCATTTCTGAGGGACGCTTTCAAGTGAACTCGGAAAAAGTCGCTGATGGTCTTCTGGAAACAGTCAAAGACTTACTTAACGCAAGAAAACGCTAGCCATGAACCCAACAAGTTCCGGACATACCGCAATTGAACAATGCCTGAAGGAAGAAGTCGTCACCATGTCTTCCCTGGCTGAATTGCTGAAAAAAGAGCAGTCCGCACTTGTTGATAGCGATGTCAATTTACTTAACGATTACACCCAAAGCAAAGGGCAACTGGTCGGCAAGATGTCCGAACTGGAAAAAAAGCGCAATGCATTTTTGACGCAACTTGGTTACCGGGCAGATCTGGATGGCATGAACGCCTATTTACAGCAGGCCGACAGTGTCGATAATGCGCCAAATGCGACCCTGTACTGGGATCAGCTTCTGCAATTGTCCATGCAGGCAAAAGAAGACAACAAGACCAATGGATTGTTGATCAACCGCCGTCTGGCACAAAGCCAGGCCATGTTGAGCGTATTACAACAAGGCAACCAGGCCGCATCATCTCCCATGTATGGTCCCAACGGCCAGTCCACGATCAAAGGTACCTCTGGCAAGGGCTATATAGCTACATAGCGCCTCAATATAGCCAGCGCCCATGAGAAAACAGACCCGCATCGGGTCTGTTTTTGTTTCTGCCTACATTTTTTAGCCAGCTAAAAAGCAAATCATTTTAAGGCAGCGGTGCCGGCGCCACAGCCGGTAGCGATGATGTTGCCGGCAGCGACACCGCTGCCGGGGCCGTCGGCGCGATAGGCACATCCACCGCAGCCTCTGGCAATACTGCCAGTATGGTCACAGACACCCGGCGATTTCTGGCCCGGCCTTCTGGCGTATCGTTGTCACTGACCGGCAATTTAGCGCCCTGCCCTACGGCTGTCACCCTGATTTCATCGACACCGTTTTCCGTCAGCAGCCTGGCAACCGTGCTGGCGCGCACGGCTGATAATTCCCAGTTGGAAGGGAAAATCGGGTTCTTGATAGGTACATTATCAGTATGCCCTTCCACCTGTATGGCATGGGTATCGACCTTGAGGACACCGGCGATCGCTTTCAACGCCTGTATCGAATCCACATTCAGGCGTGCCTCACCCGGCGCAAACAGCAGGCTGGCATTGATTTCTATGGTAATGCCGCGACTGGTCTGGCTAACCCTGACCTTACCTTCACGCACCAATGGTTCCAGCACGGTCAGGATATCCTTGGCCATGGTGGTCATTTGAGCTTTTTCCTTGCGCAAGGCTTCATTCGCACGGGTGCTTTTTACCAGTGGCAGCGGGTCTAGCTTGACGACCGGTTCGTTCGGCATATCCACGGTCTTGGGATTGACCATAACCTTGCCAAAAGCCCCCGTCAGCGAATTTGACAAGACCCTGTACTTACCCTCGTTCAGAGAAGAAATCGCATACATCACCACAAAGAAGGCAAACAACAGCGTAATAAAATCGGCGTAAGAAACCAGCCAGCGCTCGTGGTTTTCAGGTTCTTCGTGGTATTTTCTTCTGGCCATAGGGTTCTTTAAGGCATTACAACAGGCAAGCCATCAATTTCTATGATTGGTCAATCGTTCTTCCACCACACGCGGGCTGTCGCCCAGGGCAATACTGTAAAAAATGTCGGATAACATTTCCCGTCGCGTGACTTCCCGGTTGATGATTTCTTTCAACTTGTGGCTGACCGGCAAGAACAACAGATTGGCCATGCCCACGCCATAAATCGTTGCCACAAAGGCGACGGCAATGCCACCGCCCAGTTTGGATGGGTCTGTCAGGTTTTCCATCACATGTATCAAGCCCAGCACGGCCCCAAGAATACCAATGGTGGGCGAATAACCGCCTGCGGCTTCCCAGATTTTGGCGGATTGGCGCTGCTCCATCTCATACAGCGAAATATCAACGTCCAGAATGTCCTTGAGCCGGATCGGGTCAATACCATCAATGACGAGGCGCAAGCCCTTGCTGATGAAGGGATCAGTCGACGCGTTCATATAGCGTTCCAGGCTGAGAAAGCCTTCCCTTCGGGCGACCACACTCCAGATCAGCGCATCTTCCACATTCTTTTTGCTATTGTCCGGCGGCTCCGACACCACCCAGCGCAACATGCGCACGCCCTGGGTAAAGGCCTTGATACGGCTTTGCATCAGTACCGCACCTATGGTGCCCACCACCACGATAACAAACGCAGCCGGCTGCACCAGGGAGGAAAGACGGCCACCTTCCAGCAACTGCCCGGAAACGATGCCGACAATGATCAGTAAAAGTCCGACTATGCTAGCCCAGTCCACGCCTTCTCCCTTAAGTACGCCCTGAGCCTGGCGACCGCCTGACTATGCAATTGCGACACCCGTGATTCAGATACCCCCATCACGGCCCCGATTTCCTTCAAATTCAATTCTTGCTCATAATACAAGCCCATCAGCAATTTCTCTCGCTCGGGCAAGCTGTCAATCGCCCCGATCACGGCATCCCGGAAATCATCATTCAACAAATCCTGCAGGGGGTCGCCCGACAGGTCAGAACAATAATGATCAAGAAAATGCTCTTTGGTATCGGCATCATGAAAATCTTCGTAATACACCAGTTGATGGCCACCGCTGTCGGTCAGCATGTCCTGGTATTCTTCCAGCGACAGCTTGAGCGACTTGGCGACCTCGGTTTCCAGAGGTGGCCTGCCCAGCTTTTGCTGCAAGGTGTTCATGGCATTTTCTATCTTGCGCATGTTCTGGCGTACGCCGCGCGGCAACCAGTCGCTGCTGCGTAATTCATCCAGCATGGCACCACGTATGCGTTGCACGGCATAGGTTTCAAACTGGGCGCCATGTGTGTCTTCATAGCGGTTGACGGCATCCAGCAGACCTATCATGCCCGCCTGCACAAGATCATCCACCTCCACACTGGGAGGCAGACGCGCCTTCAACTGGTAAGCAAGGCGCTTGACCAGTGGGGCGTGCTCCCGAAGGAGGAAGTTTTTATCGGACTTTCCGCTAGCGGTGTACATGTATTTATATTCCGAGACCGACACCCAGCTCAGGGACTCCCTCTAAACATAATGTCGAACGCGCAGTCATTGCCAATTGCTCCGCCAGCCTGGAAAAAGCCAGTGAAGCACGCGCTTTTGGAAAAGCGTCAATCACGGAACGTCCCAAATGCGCTGCCTTTCTTACATGCTCATCTTCCGGCACATGGCCGACATAGTGCAAAGGCACAGCCAGGTAACGGCTGGCGGCCTGCGCCATATTTGTGTAAATCAATCTCGCCTCTTTTTCTGATGCGCCGGATACCAGAATACCGTAACCGCGCCTTCCTACCCTGTTGCTGACCCGCTTGATCAGTCCGTATGCGGCCTTGATCATATGCGGATCGGCAGAAACCTGTATCACCAATTCGCTGTCATCCAGTGACGCCAGCGCAAATGCGTCATTCGCATTGATATCGCCATCAACCATCACCAGGTCAGCCTGATTGGCCACGACATCAAACACTTCAGTCAGTTGCCGCGCACTTTCTGGCGGCAAAGCAGACGTGACCGATGCCTGCCTGGTCAGCATTGTGACCGACAAACCGGCAGCCACCATTTTGATCGCTTCCTTCATTGTACGCTGTTGTCTCGCTACATCCAACAAGGTACGATCATTGCTTGCATTCAGCCAGGCCCCAATGCTGTTGTCCGAAGCCCGCGCATCGATCATCAATACCTCACTACCCTGCCTGGCAAGCGTTACGCCGAGATTCACCAACATGCCACTTTTTTCATCTTCTTTCAAGGCTGACAGAAAAGTGAACACTCTGGGTTTGGGGTTGGCCAGCATGCGGCGCAGGCCTTCTGCCTGATCAAAACTAGCCAAGGGACACCTCCCTGGACACAACTGCAGCACGCGCCGCATTCCCGGCACCCATGGTACCAGCCATCAACAAAGGCAATTCCTCATCCAGCAAACGGAAGGCGGCTGTCTCGCGTTTCAGTTTAAAGGCCCGGTCTATCAGGTACAGTTTGTTGGCGATATGCAGGTCTTCCGGCACCCGCTGGCCGCTGGCGACGTAATACACCATCAGCTTCTGGCGTATCGCAATGTCCAGTGCCCCGCCTATGGTGGCCGCTTCATCGAGCTTGGTGAAAATGCAACCTGCCAGGCCATTGCCCTGATATGCCCGCACCACTTCGCTCAGGGTTTCACCGGTCGAGGTGGCATTCAGGCACAGCAGACGCTTTACCGGAGTGTCTGTTCCTGACAACATGGCAACCTGTTCGGTCACCATTTTATCGCGCTGACTGACACCGACAGTATCAATCAATACCGTATGCTTGTTCTTGAGTTCGGACAAGGCAATGCGCAAATCCGCCTCATCCTTGACGGCATGCACCATGACGCCGAGTATTTTGCCGTAAATACGCAATTGCTCAAAACCGCCGATACGGTAGCCGTCAGTAGTGATCAGCGCCAGCTTGGAAGGACCATGGCGCATCACACAACGCGCTGCCAGTTTGGCCGTAGTCGTGGTCTTGCCAACGCCGGTAGGGCCTACCAGGGCATAGACACCGCCTTTTTCCAGCATTTCGTTTTCATTGTCGATGGTGGACAGATTGCGCACCAGGGTATTTTTGATCCAGTCCAGGCCATTTTCGAGCTTGCCGGCTTCCGGCAATTTTTCTACCAGATAGCGTGACAAGCCCGCGCTAAAGCCAGTCGCCAGCATTTCACGCAGGATTTCGGCCTTCTGCGGATGCCGCTTCTGGGTCTGAGTCCAGGATATTTCGGCCAGTTGCGACTCCAGCATGCTGCGCATGGAGCGGATTTCTGACATCACATTATTCAATTCGCCGGCACTGACAGCGGCTTCAATATCAGTATCCACGGCGATCGCCGGCTTCAGCGGTCGACGGATGACCGCTGGTGCTTCTGTCCGTGCTTCGGTCCGTGCTTCGGCCTTTGCTTCAGACTGATAGCGCGGCGCAAAGCGTGGCGTATCGGGGACAGATGGCACTGGTGCCGATACTGGCGCTTCATCGGTGGAAGAAGGCGCAATCGCACTGATGGCTTCGTCTGCCATCGCCAAAATCTCGACCTTGCCACCGATATTGCGGTTGGACAAAATCACCGCATCAGCACCCAGGGCATCCCGCAACATGCGCAAAGCCTCGCGAGAAGTATTCGCGGTAAATTTTCTGACGTTCATGATTGACCTCCAACCAGGCTGGTGACTTTAATTGTTTTTGTTTCAGGTAATTCTGCGTGTGACAGAACTTTCAGTTGCGGCACCGTGCGACGCAGGAAGCGCGATAGCAAGGCGCGCAGCGGTGCAGGCACCAGCAAGACCGGTGTCAGGCCCAATTGCTCCTGATGCTGGGCCGCAGCCTCGGTCTGGGTTGCCAGTGTGTCGGCCAGGCCTGGCTCAATACCGGCACCATCAGCACCACTGGTCTGCAAGGCTTGCATCAGCAAACGTTCCAGACGGTTATCCAGCGTCATGACGGTCAGCTCATTCCCGGTCGGGAAAATCTGCTGCACGATGGCACGGCCAAGGGCAATCCGCACCTGGGCAGTCAGTTCAGCGGCATCCTGGGTATGCATGGCCTGTTCTGACAGACATTCGATGATGGTACGCATGTCGCGGATATGCACGCCTTCAATCAACAGGTTCTGCAAGACTTTTTGCAGCACAGACAAAGGCAGGATTTTCGGTACCAGCTCTTCCACCATCTTCGGCATATCCTTGGCCAGGTGATCCATCAGCAACTGCACTTCCTGACGGCCCAGTAACTCGGCAGCATGGGAAGTGATCAGATGATTCAAATGCGTGGCGATCACCGTACCCGAATCCACGACGGTGTAGCCCATGGCCTGTGCCTGATCGCGCATACCGCCATCTATCCATACGGCAGGCAGGCCAAAGGCCGGGTCATTCGTGACGGTGCCGGGCAAGTTGCCGGTGACCATACCTGGATTGATCGCCAGGTACTGACCGCTGAGTGCTTCACCCACACCGACTTCCACCCCTTTAAGCGTGATGCGGTAGGCCGACGGTTTAAGTTCAAGATTGTCACGGATGTGCACAGGTGGCGACAGAAAACCGACTTCCTGCGCAAATTTTTTGCGTATGCCCTTGATACGACGCAGCAACTCGCCACCCTGATTTTTGTCCACCAGCGGAATCAGGCGATAGCCCACTTCCAGGCCCAGGGTGTCGACCGGCAAAATATCCTGCCAGGTCGCTTCTTCCATCTCTTGCGGTGCGGCTGCGGGCGCATCCTGTTTTTCATCCATGGCAGGAGGCATTTCATTGCGTTTGTTCAGCAGATAACCGCCACCACACAGAATTGCAGCCAGCAAAATAAAGGCGATATGCGGCATGCCGGGTATCAAACCCATGCCGCCAATAATGCCGCCAGTAATGATCATGACCTGCGGCTTGGCAAACAACTGCCCGATCAACTGACCACTGATATCCTGGTCACTGGCAACGCGCGACACCACAACACCGGCAGCAGTAGAAATGATCAGGGAAGGAATCTGTGCCACCAGGCCATCACCAATGGCCAGCAGCGTATAGTTTTTCAGCGCGGAAGCAAAATCCAGATCATGCTGCACCATACCGACAATCAGGCCACCGACGATATTGATCACGGTAACCATGATGCCGGCGACCGCATCACCACGTACATATTTACTGGCACCGTCCATGGCACCATAAAATTCAGCTTCTTGCGCTACTTCGGTACGACGACGGCGAGCTTCCTGCTCGGCGATCAGACCGGCATTCAGATCAGCATCAATCGCCATTTGTTTGCCCGGCATCGCATCCAGGGCAAAACGTGCACCCACCTCAGCAATACGGCCAGCACCCTTGGTCACCACGGTAAAGTTGATGATGGTCAGAATGATAAACACCACGATACCAACGGTGTAATTGCCGCCGATCAGAAAGTGGCCGAAAGCTTCAATCACCTTACCGGCTGCATCCGGACCTGTATGGCCTTCCGTCAGCACCACGCGGGTAGATGCGACGTTGAGCGACAGGCGCAACATGGTACTGACCAGCAGCACCGTAGGAAACACCATGAAATCCAGCGGCTTGACGGTGTACAAACTGGTCAGCAAGACAATGATCGCAATCGCAATATTGAAGCTGAAAAATACGTCCAGTACAAAGGCCGGCAAGGGCAGGATCATCATTGCCAGCATCAGGATAATCAGGAAAGGCGCCGCCAGCGCCCGGGTATTCATACCGTTCATCCAGGCAGGTAATTTGAGGCTATTCATGCTGGTGCTCCTGCTTGATTATTCGGGTCCAGCTCAGGTGGTACATATAAGTCATTCGGTTCCATCGGTTTGTTTCCTGCACCTGTGCGATAACTGCGTAACTGATAAACATAAGCCAGCACTTCGGCCACTGCGGCATACAAGGCTTCAGGGATTTCATCGCCCAGCTCGGTGTGCTTGAACAGCGCACGTGCCAGCGGCGGTGCTTCCAGCAAAGGTACTTTGTGTTCTTGTGCCAGCTCACGAATCTTGGCGGCTACCGCATCCGCACCTTTGGCGACCACCTTAGGCGCACCACGACCACCCTCGGTATATTTCAATGCCACGGCAAAGTGGGTCGGGTTGGTGACCACCACGTCCGCGGTCGGGATTTCAGACATCATGCGACGGCGTGCCATTTCACGCTGCTGTGCGCGGATTTTTGCCTTGATTTGCGGATTACCGTTAGCTTCTTTCGATTCCTGAATCACTTCCTGATGGGTCATCTTCAGTTTTTCAGCGTATTGCCACATCTGGTAAGGCGCATCAATCGCCGCAATCACCACCAGCGAACCAACGATGGCCAAAAAACACACGCCCATCATGTGGCCAACGTGGGCAGGCCCGGTTTTCAGCGATTCCAGCGGCAGGGCAAAAATGGCATTCTTCTGGTTCATGATGACTATCCATGCCACCACCCCGACCAATACGGTTTTAATGATCGCCTTCACCAATTCCACACCGGCACGGGTAGAGATCATATTGCCCAGACCAGAAATCGGATTCATGCGCCCAAAGTTCGGTTGCAGGGCTTTGGCGCTAAACAGCCAGCCACCGATCAACAGCGGTGAACCCAGTGCCACGATCAGCAACAGCACCGCTATCGGCGCAAAAGCCACCAGCACATCCCACAGACTGGCGCCGATCTTGGCAAACAGCACCGCAGGGTCATAGATAATTTCGCGTTCCAGCGACAGGCCAGTAATCAATGCATGATTCAACTGCCTGACCAGACCATCACCCATGGCCCATAGCGATCCGCCCGCAGCCAGCAAAATGGTGCAGGTAGACAGTTCACGCGAACGCGGAACATCGCCCTCTTCCCGCGCCTGTTCAAGGCGCTTGGGCGAGGCCGGTTCGGTTCTTTCGAGATCGCTATCTTCGGCCATTGCCGACTCCTGTTATTTCCACAAAGCAACCAGCACGCTGATTACACAAAGATACAGGTGTGATTATTGGCTATGTCAGAAGCACAAGATGCGTGGAATAAGGGAAGAAATACCCCTTAGCTCTGGGGAAAGAATGGCCCTTTAAGCTTAAAGGGCCATGAAAGGCTAAAATCTGAACGGCCAGCCTGATGGCAAGGCGCTCAGATTTAGTTGATGAAATGCTTTGATCAGGCAGGCACAGCCGCAGGTGTCGCCACCATGCGGTGGATGAAATACATCATGACAGCAGTCAGCAGCACGGTGCACACCAGAATATCGCCCAGCAAATCAAAATGCAGTATCGCACCACCAGCAGCAGGCTGGCTGACGATCATACCGGCGACCACAGAACCTACACCACCGGCGATTTGCTGCAGCGATGAATTGATTGCCATGAATGCGCCTCGGCTGTCAGCCGCCGGCACAGCCGACATCATTGCCTGGGCCGGGATCATGCGTGAAAAAATACCGACAAACAGCAGGACATTGACCAAAATGACCATAGGCAAAGGCGTAACACCAAGACGGGTGTAGATCACAGCCATAACGATCGTCATCGCAGCACCGAACAGAAACACACGATATTTGCCAAACTTGTCGCTAAGCTTGCCAACCAGAGGGCCAGTGATGATTGCACCGAATCCTGTGACAAGATAAATCATCGGCAATTCCTTCATCGAAATACCCAGGTTATTGACCGCAAAGGCGCTGCTGAACGGCATCAGCATATAACCGCCTATGCTCAAAAATCCTGTTGCAGCAAATGCCAGCAAATACCTGGGTGTTGCTATCGTGTCTCTCAAATGATGGAAAGGGTTGCGGTCAGACTGCAATTTCAAATGTCCATCAATCGGCTTGAGATTAACAATGATGATGACGCCGACAATCGCAGCCATGCCCACGATCATCATGAAAGGCGCATGCCAGCCCCAGTGCGCAGACAGATACAGGCCAATAGGCAAGCCCAGGATCTGGCTACCGGCAAAAGCAGTTTGCAATACACCCATGACCCGGCCACGCATACTGAAAGGGAACAAGTCTGTCGTAATCGCCATCACGATGGCACCAATGACGCCGCCAAACAGACCCGTCACGATACGTGCAAATAACAGGAAGTAAAAATTAGGCGCAATCCCGCACAGGAAGGTACCCAGGATAAAGCCGCAATAAAAAAACATGAGCAGCTTTTTGCGGTCAAAACGGTCAGCAAAACCCGCTGCCGCAAAACCGGCGATACCGGCGCTGAATGCGTAGGCAGATACCACCACCCCAAACTGGGACGGTGTGATGTTCAATGCTGGCATCAGGATCGCACCCAGCGGTGACATGATCATGAAATCCAGAATGATCGTGAACTGTAAAAATGCCAGTATGGCGAGGACAAATTTTTGATAGCCAGTAAACTGCGTTGGCGGCGCGGTAGAAATAGTTTGAGTCATGTGTTCTTTCTTTTGCATTGAAATTCAGACTCATGGTCTGAATTCATATTTTTATAAAGCTTATTTATGTCGCTTATTTTTGTAACTTATTTATGTAACTTATTCATGTAACTTTTTTATCTGATTTAAGCAGCTTCCCTGAAGCCCTCTTTTTGCAATAACACATCCTGATTGCCAGAAAAAAATTCCCTGAAAAACGGCACTGCTTCATAGGAATGAAAGACCTTAGTAAATTTCAGCGTTTCCGCTGCGGTCTCGGCATTGCGTTCGCGCATTTCGGTTTCATAGGCGGCGATAGCTGCATGCATATCCAGCTCCGGGTTCAACAATTGACTGGCCAGCACCAGGGCATCCTGCATTGCCATATTCACGCCTTCACCTGCATACGGCGGCATGACATGGGCAGCATCACCCAGCATGGTCAGGTTGGACAATGATGGCCAGCTTTGATGAACAGGTGCACAGAATTGCGGGCGCGGTATGAAAGGCAGACTGGCATGTCTGAATAACTCTACCCAGATATCACTCCAGCCCTTGAATTCTCGCCTGAACCAGGTGAGCACCTGATCGCGGTCAGAAAAATCAATTCTGCATTCCGTAGACCAATGCTGATCCGCCTTGTGACCAGTATAAAAAGCCACGCTGCCATCCCCCTTCAAAACGATGAACAGAGTCTTTTCATCGTCAAGCACACATACTTTCCCACCATCCAGCAACTCATACAATTCCGGAATAGCAGTTTTTACGTCAACTACGGTGCCTTCCAGCACAGTCACCCCAGAATACTCCGGTGCAAGCGAAGTAATATACGGACGTATTTTTGAATTGGCACCGTCGGCAGCAACGACTAAATCAGCAGTAAATTTGTCGCCGTTTTCAAATGTTATCTCAACCGACTCGTCTGTCCTTTGCAAAGACGAGAAACGGGCATCCCACACCACCGTATCATCAGCCAACGAAGCCAGCAGCAAATTCCTTAAGGGGCCACGATCAATCTCTGGCCTGTCGTTACTCTCTGGACCAAGTTCATCAATGATGACTGCCGCCTGTGCGTCCACAAACAGCATTTTCTCGGCACCGGGACGATATGCCAGCTCAAACGCCCCCATCAAACCGGCTGCACGCAAGGCAGACAAGCCTGAGCCTTCATTCAGGTTCAGGGTTGCGCCCTGCACTCTGGCAAACTGATTGATGTCCCTTTCAAACACTTTCACTTTCGCACCCTGCATTTGCAGCAGACGTGCCAATGTCAGCCCGCCTGGCCCTGCACCTATGATGGCAATCTGCTTGTCTTGGATTGGACTTTGCTTATGGATTTGTGTCATTGAGATCATCCCGGGGGTTTTATCCATTTCATCGCCTGCTTTTAATGCAACTGCAATGGCGTGCCAATATTGCAGCTAAATGGATAGACGTTTTGAAAATGCAAATATTGCAGAAGAGCCGGAATGTTCTGAATATGTCAGAAATCAGCAACCTGAATACCGCCTTGACTGACACTATAATTTAACCAAATTAAAAAGTAAAGTTACTTAATTTATTTATTAAGGTAACAAATCTGCTACAATGACGCCTGAACACGATAAGGGGTCTTTGATGGGACTGAGGGAATTAAAGAAAGCGAAAACCAGGAAGATGATTTCTGATCTGGCGACCAGGCTTTTCATGGAAAAAGGCTACGACGAAGTCACGACAGCAGAAATTGCCAGACTGGCCGAAGTGTCGGTGCCTACGCTATTCAAATATTTCCCCACCAAAGAAGCGCTGGTATTTGATGAACAAGATGAACGGGAAGAAAGATTAATTGCGGCCGTAACCGATAGAAAAAAAGGAACATCCATCCTTGATGCCCTGTTTGAACATTTTTCAAACCACATGGCCTTCGACTCAGAAAAGCGAAAACATGTCACCGCCTTCAAAAAACTGATCCACTCCACACCAGATTTGTCTGTATATGCCAAACAAATCTGGATGCGCTACGAAAAATCACTGGCTACCGTGCTGCTGCAAGAAACCAAACATCAACTTGAACAAGCTGAAGCCGAGGCCATAGCCCACTTTATTCTGGATGCTTTCCACAGATCGAAAGATGCTGAAAATCCAAAAGCGTCCCTGAATGCCTTGTTCAATATTATCAAGAACGGCTGGACAGAGTAAGCCTCTTGAATATTGCCTTCACAAAAACTGTGAAGGGGTTCAGCCGAGCGCTTGTACCGCCAGACTATTTTCTATAAATACCATCGCAGTCGCCGCTGCATAGCCCTGCGGCATGACATCTCCCGCTGCGCTGGCGAGCTGAAATGCCCCCTCCATGAAAGCCAGCAAGCCCGCCGCCAGCCCTGCCACACCATCAATAGCCTTCTTTTGATCTTCCAGACACGCCGTCAATAAAGCCTGTATCAAGGCCAATTCAGCAGCAATGGCTTCCTGAAACACGGCGCGCACTTCAGACTGCCGGACGGCTTCAGCACCAATCACCACCCAGGCAGACACCGCCTCTGGCATGGCCCCCTCCCCTTTAGCCAGCCTGGCCTGCACATAGGCCGCCAGTTTTTCTTGCGGCGTATGGGCGCTGGCGGACAATGCCTCATAACGTTCACGCGACAGACCTGCCAGAACCTTCACCAGCGCAATCAGAATTTCACCCTTGCTTTTGAAGTGATAGTGAATCAGGCCAGGGGCCAGTTCCGCTTTTTTGGCGATGGCCAGTATCGTCGCCTTCTCATAGCCCTGTTCTGCCATTACGGACAAAAGGGCAAACACAATTTCCTTGCGACGCTGCTCCGTATTTGATTTTCTCGACATCCTGGTCTCTTTCCTTAAGCAACCACAGTTCATAGGGCATCTGGCCTGCTCGGCTGCTCTATTGCAATCTGATCAGTCTGGCAAATCAGAACAGGGCTACATATTAATTTTGGTTGAACAACCAAATTTTACTTGGTTTTTCAATAAATCTGGCGTATTCTTGATTTTAAGTTGGTTGACCAACCTATTTAAAAAAGAAATCATCATGACCACTTTATGCAAAAGACAACAGCCTGCCGCAAGCAAAGCGCAAAACAGCACCACCATCGCGTTGCCCATGCTTGAATTCCCCCTGCCCCGCACAGCAGGTTTTTGCATGTTGATTCATGATTTTTTATCCGCTGAAGAATGCCAGCACTACATATCCCTTGCTGAAAACGCAGGTTTTCAAAGTGCAGAAACCGATTACCCACCGTCTTATCGCAATAACGACAGACTGGTCATGGACAATCCCTTGCTGGCGGCGCGCCTTTTTCAACGACTGAACCTGCGACTGGACCAGCGACTGAACACACGCCTGCAAGAGCATGAGCAGGCTGCGGCCATCCGCACCATCGAAGGCTGGCAACTGCACGGCATCAATGAACGCCTGCGCTTTTGCCGTTATCGCCCCCATCAGCAATTCAACATCCACCAGGATGGCGTGCACTTTCGCCACGCCGGCTATCAGTCCAAACTGACGTTCATGATTTATCTCAGCGACGAAGCCGACTTTGATGGCGGCGATACGGTCTTCTTTGATGCCGGACCAGAATCTGCCTCTGCTGAAGCAGGCATACTGGGACGCATCACACCCAAAGCCGGCAGCCTGATCCTGTTTGATCATAGCCTGTGGCACGCAGGCGAAGTCGTCACCCGGGGCGTGAAACATATCCTGCGCAGCGACCTTATGTATCGCCAGCAGCCTGCACTGTACACAGAAGCAAAAACCGCATTCACACCCGCCCATCAGGGCTATGTCTGGGCCATGGCGAAGTTGCCACAAGGCCGCATTGCCAGTGCCGGCAGAGATACCAGCATACGTATCTGGCAAGACGACGGCAGTCCGGCGAATGTACTGCACGGGCATAGTCAATCCGTCCTCGGGCTGGCGGTCAGCCATCAGCAGCGACTGGCATCCGTATCACGCGACCGCAGCTTGCGTTTGTGGAATCTGGAAACCGGCCTTTGTGAAAAAACCGTGCGTGCACATGATGCTGCGGTGCTAGGCATTTGCAGCCTGCCTGCGTCCGGCCTGGCAACTTGCTCGGCTGATCACAGCATCAAACTATGGACCGATGACGCTGAATATATGGCCAGCCTGCATGGACACACAGGCTGGGTCTGGGCGATCAGCCCTTTGTCTGACAACTTGCTGGCCAGTGCATCAGAAGACGGCACGGTGCGCCTGTGGAACATCCGGCAACGGCAGTGTGTTGCTGTCCTGCCGGGTGACATTGCACTGCGCTGCCTTACGGCCTCAGAAGATGGTGACAGCCTGGTGACCGGTGACATCAATGGCACACTGACTGTATGGTCCGGGCTGATTGAATTGTCAAATCGGCCCACCATCACCCGCCAGTTACAGGCACATCATGCAGCCGTGCGCAGCATACGTTTCCTGTCTGCCGATCTTCTGGTCAGCAGCGGCGAAGACAAATGCGTGAAGCTGTGGAGTAAACTTGGCGACATGCCGGTCAGCTCCAGCAGTCACGCTAATTTTGTCACCGATATTCTGGTGCACGACCATGGCAATTACCTGAGTTGCTCGTATGATGGCAGCATACGCATGCATGCTGCGCCCGGCATCTGAACTGAATCTGCCCCCTGCGATAATCGCCATCCAGAAACTGCTGGCGACAGCCTGCTCCTGATCAAGGGATAGGCTATCATCTTTCGCCACGCAATTCTCTATTATTTCAATATTTCGAATATAATTGAAATATTGAATCAATACAGCGAAAGCCATGGAAACCAAAGCAGTCATCTCAGCACTGGCAGCGATTGCGCAAGAATCACGACTGGCGATTTTTCGTTTGCTGGTCCAGGCTGGGCCGGAAGGCATGATCGCCAGCAAAATCAGCGAAGCACTGAATATCGCCCCGTCCTCGCTATCTTTTCACCTCAAGGAATTAAATCACGCCGATATGATCAGCGTTAAGCAGAATGGGCGCTTCATGATTTATGCCGCCAATTTTACGACCATGAATCATCTGCTGGGATTTTTGACAGACAACTGCTGCGGCGGCAACCCTTGCACACCTGTTTCCACCTGCAAGCCGGCAAAAGCCAGCAAGAAAACACTCGCATAAGATTGATTACAGCCCCCGACGCAACGACATGACAAAAGCAAGACGCTATATCTCCGAAGGTCTGGGTACGGCCCTGTTACTGGCCGTTGTGGTCGGTTCCGGCATCATGGCCGAGAGACTGGCGGGTGGTAATCTCGCCATCGCCCTGCTTGCCAATGCGCTTGCTACCGGCACGGGCCTGATCGCGCTGATATTGATGTTTGGCGGTATTTCTGGCGCCCACTTCAACCCTGTGGTCAGCCTGTCTGAAGCCTGGCAAAAGAATATGCCTGCTTCCGAAGTATTGCCCTATATCGGCATGCAGGTCTGTGGCGCTTTTATCGGTGTCGCTGCGGCACACCTGATGTTTGACCTGCCGGTATTCTTTGCCTCGCAACACATGCGCACCGGCATGTCACAGTGGTGGAGTGAATTCATTGCCACGTTTGGCCTGATCGCCGTCATCATCAGTTGCAGCCGCAGCCGCCCTGGGGTTACGCCGTTTGCCGTAGCCGCTTATATTACGGCGGCTTACTGGTTCACGGCATCTACCTCGTTTGCCAATCCTGCTGTCACCCTGGCACGTGCTGCCAGCAATACCTTTGCTGGCATACGCCCGGTGGATGCGCCAGGGTTCATCATCGCTCAATTGCTGGGTGCCACTGCTGCAACACTGCTGTTTGAATGGCTATACCCAAAAACAGGCACACAAATACAGTCTGCCAACTAAGCCCCCATTCACATAGGTATCGCCATGAACATCACCATTTATCACAACCCGCAATGTGGCACCTCGCGCAATACGCTGGCCTTGATACGCAATACCGGCATAGAGCCGGACATCATTGAATACCTGAAGACCCCGCCTTCCAAAGAAAAACTGCAAGAACTGATCACGGCAATGGCAATACCAGTGCGTGACCTGATACGCCAAAAAGGCACCCCCTATCTGGAACTGGGCCTGGACAACGATGCCTTGTCAGATGATATGCTGATCGCCGCCATGCTGGCTCATCCCATACTCATCAACCGCCCCATCGTGGCAACTTCTCTTGGCGTCAAACTCTGCCGCCCGTCAGAGGTGGTACTGGATATTCTGCCGCTGCCACAACTAAAAGAATTCACCAAGGAAGATGGCGAAAAAGTGATTGATGCGGAGGGGCATCGTGTTTGATTTCCCTGCTGATTTATCCAGCCCGTAATCCTGCTTACGCTCTGTAGCGAGCGTGTGTCAGGCCAGCATCTGAATCGCTTGCCAATACCATCCACAATGCAAAACGCCCATCAATAATGGGCGTTTTGCTTGATACGTGCGACCAAACGGGTCGGTTTTAGCACTTCAGATTTAACGACTGAACTCTTTAGAACGTTCAGCAAAAGATTTGCCGACTGAACCATTACTGGAATCGAAACGGCCATTCATTGACTTGCTCAGGCTTTCCAGACGATCTGTCGGTGAGGGATGAGTTTCAAACAATAAACTGAAATTATTATCTTGCGCACTTTGCGCCTGCAGAGTCTGTAAAACAGCAGGCAGACCATAAGGATCAAAACCGGCGCGAGCAGCAATTACAACACCCGCACTGTCAGCTGCATATTCATCACCCTTATCCAAACCTTTGGTATACATTTCCTTACCTAAATTGACCAACTTACCTTTATATTCAGCCAAATTACCTTTGGCGATATAACTACTCGCCGCCTCTCCACCGAAATCAGTCCATGCTTTTGACTGCATTGCATTCACATGATGTTTCAGTACGACGTGTGCAATTTCATGCGACAGGACACCAACCAGTTCCGACTCGGTGCGCATACGCATCAGCAATCCCTTTGTGACAAATATCTTCCCGCCTGGTGTAGCAAAAGCATTGAACCCTACATCGTCAAGGACACCAAAAGTCCATGGCAAATCTGGTCTTTCGGTTTGCGATGCCAACCACCGCCCCAAAGTGTTCACATAGCGCTGCAGCGGCGGGTCATTCAGCAATGGCTTAGCCCCAAGCAAAACAGCAGCAAACTCATTACCTATTTCGACCTCTTTTGGTTCGTCTATCCCCATACTATCGACAACAGGTTTAGCCTTGTCGAGCAGGTTACCGGCGGGACCAATTTTGCTTTTAGCGGCATCGATTGCCTTATTCAAGAAATCAAACTGCGCCGTCGCCGAACCAGACAGTGCCAGGGCAAGACAGGCAACAGCAAATTTTTGTAGCGCACGCATGTTAATTGCCCTCCCGCTTACCAGCCGCACTCTGGCCAGAATAATCGACATTGCTTGCCATCAGTTTTGAACGCTGGGCAAATGCCTGAGCGCTGTTTTTGTCGACTGCAAATTTTTGCATTTTCTGTAGCTCGGCATAATTCGGCGATGCGCGTTTCAGATCTTCTTTATCCAGACCCTTGACACCTGTACCCACAGTGCTGGTATTCGAAGTACGCCCCGACGTTGCCAGTGAACCCAGCAAGCTGCCACCATTCGAAGGTGCGGCAGTGCTGGCGCCAGCAGTGGCTTCCATGCGCAGGTCCAGCAGTTTTACCCAGCCAGACTGGCCGTTGGCGGTTTTCACCTGCGCCCAGCCACCAGAACGTTGCAATACATCAACCTTGGTCTGGCTCGACAGCGTGGTCAGAGAGGCAGAATCAAACTGCGCCTTGTCGCGCAAATCTGTGTTGCGCTGGGTGTAGGCACTTTCAGCACCGGCACTGGCAGCGACCAGCATGCTGATGATTAAAATCGGGATTTTCATGCACTTTTCCTTATAGGCTCATACAATTCTACTTCTGCGACCCGGCCTTTGACAGCAAAAGCCCCGCGCAACTCAAAATCGAAATCAAAAGAGGACTTTGACTGCGCACAAGCCTGTACCGTTTCCCTGGTCACCAGCACCCGCGCAACACCCTTGGTCAAACCTTCTACCCGGCTGGCAAGATTGACGGTATCGCCAATCGCCGTGTAATCAAGCTTGCGTTTGGCACCAATAAAGCCTACCACAGCAGACCCCGTGTGTACACCGATGCCCACATCGAAGTCGACCAGGTCAGATCCGTCTGCCTGTAATTCCTGGCGGAAAGCCAGCAGATTGGCCTGCATTTCCATGGCAGCGGCAACTGCATGTCTGGCGTGTTCAGCATCATCCAACGGTGCTCCCCAGAAAGCCATGATGCAATCCCCGATGAACTTGTCCAATGTGCCACCATGCCGCCAGACTACCTCGACCTGATGTTCAAAATAACGGTTGAGCAGTTTCACCACTTCATCCGGAGACTTGCTTTCAGACAAGCTGGTAAAGCCGCGTATATCAGAAAACAGGACCGATATCTGCCGCGTCTGACCGGATAAGCTTTCAACCGTTTCACCGTGATCCACAATTTTCCGTACAACTTCCGGGTTCAGGAAGCGGCCAAACAGCGATACCGTCCTGTCACGCGTGCGGCGTTCACGCAAAAACCCTGCAATGGCAGCCGACAGAAACCAGGCCCAGGCAAACACCAGCGGTGTCGCCATGGGTAACATCAGGTGATGGTTGATCATGCTGTCCGCCAGCAGCAAGGCCAGCACCGTTACCACCAGCAACAGGCTACCTGTCAGGACCGGGTTGACGCGACGCCTGAAGGCGAATACCAGGCCAGCAATCATGCATAGTCCAATGGTAAATGGCCAGATAGCAGTCACATCGCGGATGGTGCGCCCGTTTTTTAAATTGTCGATCGCCACCGCCAAAATATCCACACCCGGGTAGCCGGCATCCAATGGCGTCAGGTGATGATCAAAGGCACCCGCTGCCGACGAACCGATGACGATGATTTTATTCTGGAAGCGCTGCTTCAATTCGGCCAGCGCGGCAGGCGACAGGTCCGGCATTTCTTCAGTCAGTTTCTTGAACAGGTCGGCATAGGCATAACGCTGATGGCCTTTTTCTGGCCATAACAACTGAAAATCTTTACCGGCAGGCAGGTGGCCATTCAGATCAGCTACTACCCTGGCAGGCATCGACGGTATTTTCCAGCCATTGACATCGATATGCAGGTGATAGCGGCGCACCACACCATCGGCATCAACCAGACTGTTCACCAGCCCCAGACGCCAGGCCTTGCGCTCAATGGCATAAGGTAATTGCAGGGTGGCCTGGGTTCCCTTGCTGCCAGGCTGCGTAATGGCAAATACATCTGCGACATCCTGCAAAGCGACATCGGCAACATACGGCGAAGGTTTGAGCTGCAAGACTTCAATATAGGTATGGGGTAATTGCTGGATTTGCTGCGACAGAAAAGCATCGCTCATGGGCTTTTCCTGGTCACGCTCATGAAAATTCAGATCAAACACCACAGCGCGCGGCTCCAGCGTCGCCAGGGATTCCAGCAAAAACCCGTGTATCTCGCGCTTCCAGGCCCACAGGCCGGCAATTTTTTGCATGCCCAGCATGCTGGCGTCATCAATATCCACCACCACGATATCCGGATCAGCCTTATACCCTGGTGCGTGGTGCCGCAGATACACATCCCCCAGCCGCGATTCAGTCGTCGCCAACCCATGCAGGCCAAACAATTCCACCGCCATCGCCAGCACCAATAGCAAAGTCAGCGCCGCATACCAGCGCGTCGTTGCATTATTGATGAAGGGGAAGAGTTTTTTTAGCATGCAGTATGAAAATCAACAGAATGAATTCTTGATCAGGTATTGTTTTTTGTTGCATTATATATTTACCAACTAAGCATAGTCTAATCTGGACTGCATTCTGGTACAAAACTGTGGCAGCCGTGTCATAAACAAGATAGCCCCTGCCGTTTTGCCTGATCAAGCTTGTCAGACTGCAACAACTAATCGCGTATGCCAGTACAGCCAGAGACGCTAGAGTAACGGCAGTTCCTTATTATTCCTACCTATGCCTGCCCATGCCTAATCCTGATTGAAGATATTTTATGCAAACAATACCCCCTACTGCCATGTTGCCATGTTGAGATTATTAGGTGTACCTGAATGGCAGCCAGAGCAAGCACCGGCCTTGCGTCTGCCCGGCACCCTGCCTGGCTGCCTGCTGATTTACCTGGCTTGCCAGGCGCGCTGGCTGGACAGAGAAACCGTGGCCGAACTGTTCTGGCCCAATCGCGCACGTGATGAAGCACGACACAATCTGCGTATTAACCTGCACCGGGTGCGACAAAACCTGGAACTGGCGGGCCACGGCCATGCCCTGATCAGCGAACGCACACGCCTTTACCTGAAACTGCCACTGGATCTGGATGCGCTGCAGACAGCCATACAGGCAGCCGATGGGGCGCAATTATTGAAGCTCTACCCCGGCACCTGGCTGCAGGGATTTCGCCTGCCCGGCTTTGATAATTTCTGGACCTGGACGCAACAGCACGGCGAACAACTCCAGCGACAATGGCGGGCAGCGGCTGAGCTGGCCCTGCGTAATCAGCATAATCAGTACAGTCAACACAATCAGCAGAAGAACCAGACTGCACCAGACTGGCCAGCCCTTCTGGCACAACTGCTGGGTGCAGAACAGGTACTGCCCACGATAAGCCACACCGCCAGCGCACTATCCGATGATGAGGATGGAACAGAGGCTGTGCACAGCAGTACAGGCTGCCAGCTATTCGGCAGAACATCCAGCCTGCACAGCCTGCGGCAATTGCACCAGCGTGCCATGGTGCTGACCGGCGAAGCAGGTATAGGTAAAAGCAGCCTGCTGCGCACCGCCTTTAGCCAGGCAGCGATACTGTATGGACGCGAAGGGCTGACACAAATCCCTTATCGCCCCGTGGTCGAATACCTGCAACTGCATATGCCGCAATTGCACAAGCTGCTCTTGCCGGACGCTGGTCCATTACATGCCTATCGCCTTGACCTGGCCCGCCTGCTACCTGAACTGGCAGCAGATACTCCCTTGCCCTCGCTGGATATGCTGACCGCCAAAGGACGCCTGCTAGAAGCGCTGGCACGCGTATTTGAAGCAAGTAATCCCTGGCTGCTGGTGGACGACCTGCAATGGTGCGATGACGCCACACTGGAACTGTTAAGCCTGCTGACCCACCGGGGTGCCTTGCGCTGGCGTGCGGCGGCACGCGGCAATGAACTCAGCAACAGCCAGCGCACCTGGCTGGAACGCCTGCGCCAAACCGGCCATCTGCGCATATTGCCGCTGGAAGGCTTGAGCCTGACGGCGACCGCACAATACTGCGAGCTACACTCTCCCCAGCACACCTGGCGCGATACCGACATTGCACGACTGCATGCCGCCAGCAATGGCAACCCTTTCATCCTGCATGAATTCATGTTGCATGAGCTGACACACGGCATTGAAGACCAGGACAACTGTCTGGTCGAAAATGACTCATCTCAACTCCAACCCCAGTCCAAACTACAACAACGCAACCGCCAGTTACCCGGCATTTTTCGCCGCCGTCGCGAAGAGCAGCAATTGCCGCAACGGGTGCTGCAATCGCTACAGCAACGACTGCATCGTCTGACACCAGAGGCCAAAGCACTGATAGAAGCCGCCGCCGTGCTGGTGCAACCGCTGCCTGTCAATGTCTTGATGCAGATTGCCGGGCTGGATGCCAGCGACCACCTGGTCGCAGCCCAGACGAGCACCACAGCCATCGATGCCGATTTCTTGCGGGAAGACCGGCAAGGCCTGCAATGCCGGCATGACCTGGTCAGATACGCCGTTGAAAGCGGCTTGGGCATGCCCTACCTGCAAGCCCTGCACCGTCGTGCTGCCCTGGCCCTGGGTGCCAGGCCCGAAGGCGATGCCGACCCGCTGGCGGTAGCCGCCCACTGGGCTGCTGCACAAGAACCGCAAACTGCGCTGGCCTGGATGCTGCGTGCAGCAGCACAGTTTCATCTGCGTGGCCGCTTTGATGAGGCACGCGCACTCTGGCAACAGGTAGCCGCCGAATCACTGGATGCCACCCAGGCACTGCATGCCCGCCTGGCACTGGCCAATGGTGAGTTGCTGACCGACCTCAAACGCGGCCGCCTGGCATTGCAGGAAGTGCTGGACCAGTTGGCTGCCGTGGCCGACCCGGTGCAACGGGCCCAGATTGAAGGCCAGGCGCTGTCCGGTCTGGTAGACAATGCCGTGTTCTCCGGCGATCTGGCCACCGCCCGCAAATCTGCGCAAGCATTGCGCCCCTTGTTACCGCAACTGCGCAGCGACGACCGCATCCATGCCTGTGAAGCCCTGATAGAACTGGCCATGCGCGAACCCGACATTGCCACGGCCTGGGCCTTGCTGGATCAGTTGCGTCGCCAGGCACCGCGCCGCCCATCCCTATCCAGCTTTGAAGCACAGATCCACTGGTTCAGCGGCGACATACGTGCTGCCCGCGATGCCTTTGAAGGCATGCTCATTAACTATCCCGATTATTGTCGCGGCCTGACCATAGAAAACGACCTGGCTGTCATGCTGCATGCACTGGGGGACTTGCCGCGTGCCGAAGACATGGCCAGACGCAGTCTGCATAGCTGGGCCGGTGTAGCCCATACTGAAACCCTGTCGCAACTGGTGCTGGGTTCCATACTCACCAGCGCAGGCCGCTATGACGCAGCCTTAAGCGCGCTGAATAGCGCACTGGACCTGGCACGCCAGCAAACATCGCTGATGTTTGAAGCAGAAGCCCTGGTGCGCCGCAGCCGCCTTTACCTGCTTTGCGGACGCTATAACCATGCACAGACCGACCTGTCTGCAATAGCCGGTTTTTTCAAGGACAACCACAGCCCCCTGCCCTTGTCCCAGTATGCATTGATGCATCTGCTATGCCAGATCAGTACCGGTGCCACACCCGACCCCGGCTTGCTGTCACGTCTGCGCAAGCTGGCATCACATAGCAGCCACCCCATCCTCCATGCACGCATTGCCCGTATGGACTACGCGCTGGCATTGCATGACGGGGATGTATCAGCAGCCAGCCTGGCCGCCGGGCAAATGACCGACATCAGCCGTCAGGCAGGCCTGCAGGAAATGTATGCCGAAGCTTTGCTGCTACAGGCACGCGCGTACATCGACACCGATGCGCTCAATAGTCACGACGCCAACGCCAGACAGTTGCTGGAAGAAGCCGCCAGGCTGGCAGATGCGCAAGGCTATAGCGAACTGGGCTGGCGTGCCCATGGTGCACTGGCAACCACCAGCAAGGAGCACCATGCGGCTCTATTACAAGCACTTGAACAACTGACCGACCATACCGGCCCGCCCCTGTTCCTGGAAGCTGAAGCCAAATTACGTGAACCGTTCTTCAAATAAAAATCACCACGCATCAGACCACGTCGTGATGCATGGTGACAGTAAAAAAAATTTACACCACCAGTTGCCAGTAATACGTCATCAGATAGCGTGCGCTGCCAACAGAAAATTCCTGGGTGTAATCGGGCGATACCAGGCGACCACCATTGAAGCGAAAATTCTGCGACGGCAGGATCATGCCCAGCGGATTATCGGGCGATTCAAAAATATCATCCTTGGCGGTATCCAGTAACCAGCCAACCACATAACCGATCACGGCACCAATCACCGCACCGACTATCGTTCCCAGCACCGGAATTTCAGACAGCGCCACCGCGCCGACAACGGCACCGATGGCAGACATCGCCAGCGAAGTAGCCAGCTTGATCACTTCAGCACCGATAGCGTCCCACAACTTTTGCAGAAACTCAACAAAGCCACCGTCCACATCTTTTTCAGCCAAAAATACATTCGCCATATAGGCGCGTGGCCAGGCACCGGCACCACCGAGGTTGAATTTCACAAAAGTGCGGTCCGGCCTGATATCAAAACTTTCGCCATCGCGCTTGAACGTATGAATAGCAAACTGCCCTGCCTTCACATGCTGCTGCAAAGAATCAAGGCCGTCACCGCCGCAGTAAATATTGTCATTCCCCCAGTCTGTGATTTCCCAGCCAAAGCGCCGTATGGCTTTCAGGCTTTTCAGCTTCAGATGCAATTCACGCGCATTGACTGAAGCAGGGGCTGATGCAGTTGTTGCAGCCGCACCGGCAACAACCGTGGCGGTACCCGGCGCATCGGCAAATACCCGCCTGAAAGCCAGCGCATTCAATATCTCGCTGGCCTGCACGCTTTTATCCGCAGTCACAACCGCCTTCTTGCTGGCAGCATCCCAGCGCAAGCCAGCCAGCGTGGCAGAGGACAACTTCAGCCCATCAAAATATTTGTTTGCCCTGGCTTGCTCAAACAAATTGTCTGGCGCTCCATGATTCAGTTTGATGGACGAACCCAGCAGCGTCGCATCACCAATATCCACGCGCCGGCCAGAGGTGCGTGAAATACCACTAAGCCGCGTCACCGCAGAACGATTGACGACCTGATAGGATTTCAAAAAATCGTAGGCATCTTTCTCCACCCCCTTCTGCGGCAAACTGGTCGCAGGCACATTATTCAGTACACAAGTCGCCCTTTGTATGGACAGGCGCACGACACCAAATACACGGTCAGCCATCGCCAGAATGTCAGGATTGGTGCTGACACCTTCAAAACACGTTGCAGTCATGATTCATCTCCCAGAAGCTACCGCCATCGATACGCAAGAGCCTGTGCGTGATGGCATCCACAAGGCTGAAGCCATGCTAAACAGCCAGCGTCTCTGTATCGTCTCCGGGATGGAAAGCGCTATGCACCCACCACTGCGCGCAACGTCCATGTCAACCGATTCAAGGAAAAAAGCAGATTGAGAAAGAATCCGAATCTGCTTTCATGATCAGCCTGCCTTGAAGAAGTAAGTCTGTTAAAAGTCAATTCACCTATGCATTCAAGCGCCGCATTCAAAAATATCCCAAAGAATTCGCAAGTTCAGATTGGCAACGCCACTACTCAAGCGTGCCTCAAATGTTAAATTTAATGTAATATTTACATATTATCAATTTGTTTGTATATTATTAAAAGCACCATATCAATTAATGGTTAATAACTTATACACTTACAAGGAAATAGTATGGACTTCATCGATCAAATACGATCACTTGCCGCTCGCATCATGAACACGAAAGACATCGTTCAAACTGAAGAAGCAACGAAAAATGCGATGGTTATGCCATTTATCCAGGCCCTGGGTTACAACGTATTTGATCCGCTTGAAGTAACGCCTGAATTAATTGCTGATGTCGGTACGAAGAAAGGTGAAAAAGTCGATTATGCAATTCTGAGGGATGGCAAGCCTATTATTCTCTTTGAATGCAAAAAATGCGGCGGTGATTTGAGCATCAATCATGCGTCACAATTATTTCGCTACTTCCACGTGACAGAAGCAAGGTTCGGCATCCTTACCAATGGCATTGTTTACCGCTTCTTCACCGACCTGGAACAACCAAACAAAATGGATGAAAAACCATTTTTGGAATTTAACATTCTGGATTTCAAAGAACAGGACATTGAAGAATTAAAGAAATTTGCCAAGTCTGCATTTGATCTGGAAAGAATTCTCAATACAGCAAACGAACTTAAATATACGCGCGCGATACAACATGTACTGTCAGAGTGGATGACAAATCCATCTGAAGAATTCGTACGACTTGTCTCTGCTGATTTACTCGCTGGCAAAAGATTTACACCAGCTGTCAAAGACCAGTTTTCTCAGATAACCAAACGCGCATTTCAGCAACTTATCGGTGATCGCATCAATGATCGCTTGAAGGTTGCCATGACGCCAGAAATATCTCTGGAACCAGAAGAACCGCTTACTCAAGCCGTGGACAAGAACGATCCAAACGCAATCATTACAACACCGGAAGAAATTGAGGGCTTGCACATAGTCCGCGCTATTTTGCGAGAAGTCGTTGGCCCGCGTCGAATTGTCATGCGAGACGCCCAAAGTTATTGCGCCATTCTGCTTGACGACAATAATCGCAAGCCAATATGCAGGTTGCGATTCAATAACACCGAAAGGCTCGTTCTTGGACTATTCAGTGGCAAGGAAGAAGAAAAATTTCCAATAAGTGAACTTGACGATATCTACAACCATACAGAAAAACTGAAACAAACCGCAACGGCATATCTGCAGCAGAATGAGGGCAATTGAATAGTGATGCGGGGCACTTCCAATTTTTTAAAATCTGCAAATAAGCACACATAAACTGCCGTACTCACGACCTGATCTGACAGTCTGTCATTTTAAGACGCTAACTGTCAGATCAAATCCCGTTATTTGATGTCTGTTTTTCCAAACCTCAAAACACAAGCGCTTGGCTGCAACCCACTTATAAGGCTGACTGCTGTCGAACAGTCAGCGCTGGTGTTACGTTTCTGAAGACGCGGTGCGTAAAGATCAATACTTAAATCTGAGCAACGCCGCCGTCCACGAACAATTCGATGCCGTTGATAAAGCTGCTGTCATCCGATGCCAGAAAAGTGACTGCCTTGGCGATTTCACTTGCTTCGCCCAGGCGGCCGATGGGTACCAGCGTCGATAAATGGGCAAACAGGCCCTCGGTATGTTCGGGTGGCACCAATCCACCCAGACCAGGGGTGCGTATTGGGCCCGGGCTGATCGCATTGACGCGGATATGACGTGGCTTCAGGTCCAGTAACCACGAACGGGCAAAGTTGCGCACCGCCGCCTTGCTGGCGCTATAGACACTGAAGTTTTCGGTACCCTTGGTGGACGTGGTAGACGCAGTCAGGATGACGGAGCTGCCATCCTTCAGCAGCGGCAAAGCCTTTTGCACGGTAAACAGCGTGCCCTTGACGTTACTATTGAAGATGCGGTCAAAATGCTCTTCCGTGATAGCGCCCAGCGGCATCATGTCACCACCACCGGCATTGGCGAACAGAATATCCAGGTGACCGGCCTTGTTGCTGATCTCTGCATAAACGCGATCAAGGTCATCCATGCTAGCTACGTCGCCGCGTATGCCCACTGCATTCTGCCCTATGCTGGCAACCGCCGCGTCAAGCTCGGCCTGCCGACGGCCAGTAATAAAGACCCTTGCTCCCTGTGCTGCAAATTCCTGCGCTGTTGCCAGACCTATGCCGCTAGTACCGCCGGTAACCAATGCAATTTTACCTTCCAGTTTCTTGCTCATGATGATGTCCTTGTTGATGTCAATAATGTGAGTTTTTGCAGCACTTGCCGCAAAGTCGCTGATATCTGATGCGATGTACTCACTTTACATCCATGACATTATTGAATAAAGTACGTAAATTCGAATACATTATTCATGTATGTAAATAATTGAAATTTCTACCCTCTGAAGGATGTCCCTGGCATTTTTCAGCAGCACAGCAAGGGAGCACAATTGGATCAGTTACTGGCAATCAAGGCATTTGCACGCGTGGTTGAGGCGGGCACGTTTTCAAGGGCGGCTGATTCACTGGACATGCCCAAGGCGACAATGACCAAACTGGTGCAATCGCTGGAAACCCATCTGGGCGTGAAGCTGCTGCAAAGGACTACGCGCAAAGTGTCTGTCACGCCAGACGGTGCCGCCTATTACGAAAAAACGATGCGGCTGATGAAGGACCTGGATGATATCGACGCCAGCTTTGGGGCCGCACAAACCAGGCCAAGCGGGCACCTGAGGATAGATGTGGGTTCGTCACTGGCAAGTCTGGTGATCATCCCTGCCCTGCCCGACTTTCTGGCACTGTACCCGGACATACAAATTGACCTGGGCGTCAGCGATCGCCATGTAGACCTGATCAGTGACAACGTCGATTGCGTCATACGCGGTGGCGAACTGACCGACCTGTCCCTGGTCGCCAGAAAAATTGGCAGTACCACCTGGATCACTTGCGCAAGCCCGGCCTACCTCAAAAAATATGGCAAACCCAGCCACCCCGAAGACTTGCGCAAAACCCACAAGCTGGTCAACTACCTGTCTGCCCGCACCGGCCGCGTGCTACCCATGCAGTTTGCCCAAGGCGTACAAAGGATAGAGATCAACGAAGCCCATGCCTTCGGCGTCAATGAAAGCAGCGCCCATCTTGCCGCCGGCCTGGCCGGACTGGGTATTATTCACACCTTCAGCTACATGGCACAAACACATATCGACAATGGCCGCCTGCTGCCCATACTGGAAGACTGGAAACCACAAGCCTATCCCTTCTACGTGGTGTATCCACCCAACCGGCATTTAAGTAACCGCCTCAGAGTGTTCATAGACTGGATTGCGGACAGGTTTGAACACTTGTCGAAATGATGCAGTGATGCAGTGAACATTGTGAAGCGAAGCTCTCGCCAGACATACAATTACATCAGCCACGGTATTGCGCTTTTTTGCGAACGCACTTTGCTGCGTTGGCAATTTCAAATACCAGCAAGCGACGCAAAAAAATCTTCTTAATGCGATCTGCATTGCTGACTTCAAGCACATCGTCTTATACAATGACCAGACAATCAGTTTACCTGAATACGTTTTTATATCCAGGCGAATACATACCCTGCTTCTGATATCAATTTTGGGTGTGGAGTACAAACAAAAAGCCAAAAAAATTCCAGCCCTGCTTTCACAGCGCTTATCTTTTATTTCTTAAACAGATCACCCACTTCATGACCCAGAAACGTATCAACGGGCTAGACACCCTGCGTGCCATTGCCATACTGCTGGTATTGATGTCGCACTACTGCGGCTTTGTCAGCAAGCACCAGACCTTTGGCTTTGCTGGCGACATAGGCTGGGCAGGTGTGGATTTATTTTTTGTGCTGAGCGGCTACCTGATAGGCAACCAGCTCATGTCTGGCATCGCTAATGGGGAGCCGCTGTCGCTGAAGAATTTTTTTGCCCGGCGCCTGCTACGCACCCTGCCCAATTACTATGTAGTGCTGGCAGCTTATTTTATTTTTCCGGTGGCACTGTCAGGACGCAGTACTTCGCCCCTGTGGCAATTTCTCACATTCACACAAAACATAGGGCTGGAATACGGACAGACATTTACCCATTCGTGGTCGCTGTGCATAGAAGAACAGTTTTACCTGATCCTGCCCATAGTCAGCCTCATGCTGCTGCGACTCAAAAGCCCGCTGTGGCTGGCCTGGGGCCTGCTCATTGCGGCAATTGGTGGTGGCATACTGTTTCGCGGCATGGCATTTATGGACGGTCATCCCGCGTTTGATGCGCAGGTTTATTATTCCAGCTTTGGCCGCTTTGATGAATTGCTGCCCGGCGTTGCCATCGCCATGCTCAAGAATTTTCATACGGGCGTATATGACAGACTCATGCGCCACGGCCAGGTGCTGCTGGTCACCGGCCTGCTTGTCACCTGCGGCGTCTTGTATTGCATCAACAGCGACGACTACAACAAGCTGCTGATCGTCAACTCTTTGGGCTTTTCAGCACTTGCCATCAGCTTCGCCATCCTCACCCTGGCCGCACTCAGCCCCAACAGCTACCTGCATCGCCTGCGCCTGCCAGGTGCCGCCCAACTGGCGCTATGGTCGTATGCCGTCTACCTGGTCCACAAACCCGTATTCATGCTGATCGGCACAGAACTGGCCAAACGGCATATCAATGCCAATGGGCCACTGACTATTGTTCTGGTGACTGCTGCGGGGGTGTTTGGTGGGTGGTTACTGTACAGATTGGTGGAGACACCATTCATGCAACTACGGGCGCGTTGGTTTCCGGTCAAAGCCAGGCAAGCACAGACCGGCCAACTGGTCCAACGCCCCGTTTAGTTTGGTTTAGTTTAGTTTGATCTGAGTATAAAAATCTGCTTATGGCTCACCCAGTTTTTGATGGCGAGCCATTTCTTCAGGACTCAATCTCAAAAACCGCGCCGCATTGTTGTACAAGATATCCCTCTTTTGGTCAGCGTTCAGGAAAGCTGCATTTTCAATCACCTTGACCGAACGCTCAATCACGCCAGGCCATACCATCTGGTCAGACCCGAACATGACGCGTTTGCCAAAACCTGCATTGACGATCGCCTGTAAGTAAGAATAAAAAGCTGCGGGCGGCTGGGTAAACACGATGACGCCAACATCAACATAAACTTGTGGATGTGCGTAAAGAACCGCCAGCATGTCATCAAGCTTTGGGTAACCGGCATGCATGATGTAGACGCGCAGTTTTGGATGTCGCACCAGCACTTCTTCTATCGTCAAGGCACTATGCAGTCGCGCGCGATAGTTGACACTGCCGAGGTAGATAACACCCGGCGGACCAGTGCCGATATGAATACCAACCGGAATATCCAGCTCCTCCGCCAGTGACCAATACGGTTCCATGCGTGGATCGTCAGGCGCTATGCCTGCATATTGATTGGTGATCTCACCCAGTACCGCGAGCCGCCCTTCCTTGTTCAGCGCGCGCATGTCGTCCGGTGTAGCTTTAGATACGCCAAGCTGAAACTCAAGCCCGGGAATGAATCTGCCAGGCGCAGCATTGCGCCATGTCGCCACACGCTTTGCAGAGCCGCTCAAGACACCAACGATGTTCAGTTTTTCCATGGCTGCGATGGTCTCGTCCATCAATGCCTTATCCGTCAAAGGTGACCAGACCGGATCTTTGCACGGCGGTTTTTTGAACATCTCCATAAACACGTCTACATAAGACGACTTGGCAGGATCCCATGCAGGAAAATTGGCGATGGGAGTACACATACCCAAAGGCGGCGGCCCCTGATCACCCGCACCCAGCGCATGCATATGCACGTCAATAATAGGCGGGCGTACCTGGGCAAACAGCGAAAGAGGCAAAAGCAACATCACAAGCAAAATGAGGCGAAATTTCATATCATCCCTTGCAATAGTGAAATAAATAACAACTATCAAACTGCGATTTAAATGAGTCCGAACTGATTGGTGCTGGCTAATTGTACTAAAAAGCTGATGTTAATTATTAAATAATATGCACCCCACTCTTTATTTCTCCCAAAATAGAAGAATCATCAAAGAATCGATGGTTTTTTGTGCATAGAAGCTATAGAAATTACAGCACGCATGTTCGATAGAGCATACGATAAATGATGCTACAATCACAATAATCACACAAAAAACAAAGATAAACCAAACCTGATTTCGAGGCCGATCATTTGCGCTGCAAATTACTGCCCGCATCAGCATTAAAGCAAGCCCGACACCGCCTCATCCGAAAGGAGCACGACTTTGGAAAGACGCAGCTTCTGCATCAGCACCGCAGCGTTTGTCGCTGCCATACAATCCCCTTCATCCTACGGAGCATCCAACATGAACAGACGCGCCATCAATCCTTCAAAGACTGGCTGGGCACACGGCCACGAGGTATCCAACCCTTCACGCATCGTCTTCATTAGCGGACAGGTACCAGAAGCAAGTGACGGCACCGTCCCAAAAGATTTCAAAGCCCAATGCCGCCTGGCCTGGGCCAATGTCGAAAAACAGCTAGTAGCAGCCGATATGACACTCAACAACATCGCCAAGATGACGATTTTCCTGTCAGACCGACGCTACATCCAGGAAGCCTACGAAGTGCGGGCTGAGGTGCTTGGCAAGAATGCTGTACCACCAGCGATGACCATACTCATTGCGGGTATCTATGATGAAGCTTGGTTGCTGGAGATTGAGGTGATTGCGGTTGCGTAGAATGCGTGCCTTTTGGCCCAACTGCGGCCGATGTCATAACGCTAGTAATTCCTAGATAGATCAGGATAGGATTTGTTGTTTTTAGAAACGTTTGACTATGCTCGTAAAATGATGCCACAGATCGGGAGTGCGCCTCATACGTACTTCCTTCAACAATGGCTCAGCGACATTGTGGCACTTCGTCATGCTATATCGTAAATCGCTAATCAGATTGAACGGCACTACACCGTAAGAAACAGTAAGCGCAACGAGATCATAGGCGGCGCAAACTCTTTCGGCTGCTCTCCTCTCTTCAATAGTCCAATCATTGAGAAGCTTGCCACTTTCACCCAAGGTCAATAGCGTGCTTCGATCTTGCCGAAACGATTCTTCAAAAACGAACGTATGTATTGCAAATAGGTTTTGCCCAAGGGTCGCCTTACGCATAGCTAGAAGTTGAAAGTAATAGACCATAAACGTCGCAATAACAGCCACGCCAATTATCACCTGCAAAAGAATATACCACGCGTTATACACCTCAGTAGTCATCGACATATGCAGCCCTTTCATTGTGTGACAAGCAATTTGAAGTTATATATTATGCATTATATTGCAAAAAAAATAATGCACTAAATGCAATTAAATTGATTTTTAATTTCTCGCAATATTCATTGCACTTTAAGAACGAACGAATATATGTCACGCTCATTACATTCTCACTTGCAACAACAAGCCTGAGCATTTCAAAGCTGCAGACCGAAACTCGAACTACTGAAGTCAGATTAGAATACTCCAGCAATGCAAGTCCAAATAGACCGTGCAACACAGATGATGGCAATCGAGCAACCAACTTTTCGTTTCTTTACACTTCATGTAAAGCCTTTCAATACCAGCAATTTTCCTGCTAAAGCATATGTTTGTTTTAATTTTCAAAATGAATTTAATGAAGTTCTTTCAACTCAAAATCTTTCAATATTGATGAAACTGCTAGTTTTGATGCCATAACAAATCCGTCCTTTAGCGCTTCTGGATCCTTTACCCATTCCTCTAAAGGGTGAATTGGCAATTCAGTCGTTGCACCGCCAACAAATGCCTCTTGTTTCCAGACTATGTTTCCATGCTGATCTGACATGGTTGCCAGTATTTTTACTGATGGCCGCATATCGTTAGAAAATCCCCAACCTTTACGTAATCCGTACTCGACGATACTTAACGTAATTTCGTGGTCACTCTTTTCCTTTATTTTGGACGATAGAATTGTGTTCTTTAATTCCCCAAGAAACTGGCCATACACTATTTCTCTAATATCTATTTTTTTGTTTTTGAGAAAATCGGTTAGTACGACATCGTTAGGACGATCAAATGCGGCAATGGCCGGGCCGAGCCAACCGAGATTTTGGAAATTCGAAGCGCCTCCTTGGAAAAGCGCTTTCTCTGGTACATCGATCTTTGCGTTGAGTTTTATTGCGTCAATTTTGGTCGCGTCTTCTTTACTTAGTTGCAAGGTGGAACAACCACTAGTAATAAATCCAATTATCAACAACGTAATCGATAGCAATATTTTCATAATTTTTTCCTTTGTTGTATGAGGTCTATAGCTCAAACTCAAGTTTAGAACCACTCAAAATAAAATGCCGCTCAGCTTAACTGAACGGCATTAGTGCGATACAACCTTTTATTGATCACTGCCAATTTAATAGTTATTTTTGTTGATAGTTTGGCCTAACCAATACATAAGTAATTTCTTCCCGGTTAGCCTTCAAAACCTTCAACTTCACATCACGAAATACGATTACGGAAGTGCCATCAGGATCAATTTCGTAAGTTAAATCTTGCGTGAACGCCGGGCGAGCAAGACCGCCTTTAAATTCACGGTAGGAGATACGGATCTCACCCTTCGATACGCCTTGGTATAGCATCTCTGTGACATAATCAAATTCTTCAATCGATCGTGTCTCTATTGTCTTTGTCTCTGTAACAAGTTCATAGGCAGCCGGGGCATCCATCTTATGTCGTATGTTGTATGTCGGGTATACCGACACATCAAATTTTCCGTCGTTGTCTGTGTCGACGAAACAGCCTGCCATTTTTCCAAGATCAGTTTCATATTGCCCAGCAGGATTAACACAAATCATTGGATATCCCTCATCCCTCCATTTGGTCAACATTCCAGTAAGTCCAGGACGTGCTGATACTTTACGAAACATCTCCAAAAACCCCCAAGTAGAACTCGCTGGCTCAAGCAGTTTAATAGTCCCCTTGGGTATGGTTGTTGTCGAGTCTCGAATTGCGCCAAAACGAACCAGATTGTCACCGACGCGCCGGGTTGTAGCGATATCAGGACTCGGATCAGTAAATAACTGAACCTTTAGTTTTTCTGGCGCAACTTCAGTGCTGCTACCGAGAGTCTGCCCCATTGCAAAAGCGCCAATCAAAAAGGTGCTTAGGAAAAGAAAGTTAGCGACAATCCGCAAGTAAGCAAGTCTTGAAAGTTTTTTCATTTATTTTTATCTGAATTTAAGATGCGAATAATTTGCTGACAACAGCAGATCATAAGGTCGTCAAAAGGAATTTTGCGCACAATAACTCCATTTTGTGGAAAAACAACCGCAAAATGTCAGCGACGACTACAGAGGAAAGTATGTGGTGCCCGAGGCCGGAATCGAACCGGCACGCCCGCTATTAACGAAGCGGCGGATTTTAAGTCCGATGTGTCTACCAGTTTCACCACTCGGGCCCACTACTACAACTATACATTAGCGAATGGCTAATGTCAGTTCTGAAAAAAAAGCGCTCTAAAGCGCTTTTTTGTATTTGGAGGCGGGGGTCGGGATCGAACCGGCGTCTACGGCTTTGCAGGCCGCTGCATAACCACTTTGCTACCCCGCCAGGGGTGCTATCTCAGCATCTGGGTGATTTTCATCACGCGTCATTATCGCTGAAATGCGGTGCAACTTGAATAAAAAAGGGAAGCCATGCTTCCCTTCAGAATCTGGAGCGGGAGAAGAGTCTCGAACTCTCGACCTCAACCTTGGCAAGGTTGCGCTCTACCAACTGAGCTACTCCCGCAGATGTACTGCTGATACTTCAGGTACTACGCCATTTTGGAGCGGGAGAAGAGTCTCGAACTCTCGACCTCAACCTTGGCAAGGTTGCGCTCTACCAACTGAGCTACTCCCGCATTTTTACTGCACACTGCTTTTTCGCTGCCTTCCAAAAAGTTTTTGGAGCGGGAGAAGAGTCTCGAACTCTCGACCTCAACCTTGGCAAGGTTGCGCTCTACCAACTGAGCTACTCCCGCATTGCGAAGACCAGAATTATATATCATCCAGCTATTCTGTCAACTACCCATTCCGGGATCATGACACGATTATTTCAGAATCACTGCATTTTATCGGTCGTTTCCTTGATTAAAGGCCATGCTTTGCGCAGGTAATAGAACATGGACCACACTGTGAGGATGGCGGCAACAATCAATAACCACGAGCCAAGGAAGCTGGTATCGATCACGCCAAACAGGACATCATTGAACAACAGCATGGGTATCGCCGTCATTTGTGCAGCTGTCTTGATTTTACCCAGAGAGCTGACAGCCACCGACTTGGAAGCGCCAATCAGGGCCATCCATTCACGCAAGGCAGAGATGGTGATTTCACGGCCAATGATGATGAAGGCAAATACGGTATTGACGCGATCCAGCTGCACCAGTGCCAGCAATGCACCTGCAACCATCAGTTTGTCAGCGACAGGATCAAGAAAAGCACCGAATGAGGATGTTTGATTCCAGCGGCGTGCCAGAAAGCCGTCAAACCAGTCAGTCACGGCGGCCACGATAAAAACGACGGTAGCAACCAGTCCCTGCTCAAATCGGGTTAACCAAATTTCCGGCAGATAAAAAACACCGACCACCAGCGGTATCAGCGCCACGCGCAGCCAGGTCAGCAGAATAGGAAAATTGAAAGGCATGTTTTTTGGTTCTTATCCAGAATGTGCTACAGGAACAGTGGCTACAATGTTAGTGGACTGTAACAGTGAAAAGCGAAGTGCCTGCCATGCGCGCGCCGACCATGGCAGCGTTGCAAATACTCGCGATAGCCCCGCTATCGCTGCGTGCTGTTGCAAACCCAGCCTTGCCCTGGTTCGCCTGGCACATGTCCTTCACTTCGCTTTTCACTGTTACAGTCCACTAGCGCCTGCCGCAATTATATTTCTCTATCGCAGCCGCTTGTAAATTTCTTCTGCCAATTGGCGAGAAATGCCTTCGACGCTGGCCAGATCGGCGACGCTGGCATCGCTGACACCTTTCAAGCCACCAAAACGCACCAGAAGCCGCTGGCGGCGCTTGGGACCTATACCCTCTATCTCTTCCAGTTGCGAGGTCTGCCTGGCCTTGTCGCGCTTGGCACGCATTCCTGTGATGGCAAAACGGTGGGCTTCGTCGCGGATCTGGGCGATCAGCATCAGGGCAGCAGATTCTTTGCCCAGTTCTTTTTCTTCACGGCCATCGACAAAGACCAGGGTTTCCAGGCCAACCTTGCGGCCCTCGCCTTTTGCCACGCCGACGATGAGGCTGATATCCAGCCCCAGTTCAACAAACACTTGTCTTGCCATTTCGACCTGGCCCTTGCCACCGTCAATCAGCACAATGTCGGGCATGCGACGTTCATTGGCTTCGTCACCGCTGGCGACTTTTTCGTAGCGACGGAACAGTACCTGACGCATGGCGGCATAATCATCGCCGGGGGTAATGTCCTTGATGTTGAAGCGGCGGTATTCACCATTTTGCATGGCATGGTGGTGAAACACGACGCAGGATGCCTGGGTGGCTTCGCCCTGAGTGTGGCTGATATCAAAACATTCGACACGCAGTTCTTCGAGGTTTTCAACTTCCAGTTCCAGCACGGTGCTCAGGGCGCGGGTACGCGCCTGTTGCGAGCCCTGCTCTGACAACATGCGGGCCAAGGCCAGTCGGGCACCTTTGATGGCCATGTCCAGCCAGGCGCGGCGCTGCTCTTGCGGCTGGAAGGACAAATGGATGCGGTGGCCACATTGCTCGGCCAGGGCCAGCATTAAATCGGGCGCGTCCAGCTCTACATTCATGACCAGCGTGGATGGAATGAATTGGTCAACATAGTGCTGCGCCAGAAAGGCGGAGATGACTTCGATCTCGATTTCATTTTCTGCGACGCTAACGGCGTCATCCACATGGGTGGGGAAATAAGCACGGTCACCCAGATGCCGCCCGCCCCTGACCATGGCCAGGTTGACACAGGCACGACCGCCCTCCACCACCACGGCCAGAATGTCGATATCGACATCGCCTGTGGTTTCCATACTTTGCTGATGCAGGACTTTGGACAGTGCCTGCATCTGGTTGCGCACCATGGCTGCCTGTTCGAATTTCAGTTCCATGGAAAAATCGAGCATTTTCTTTTCCAGGGTCTGCATGACTTCGAGCTGGCGGCCACGCAAAAAGTCGGCGGCATGATTGACATCTTGCTGATAGTCTTCTGGCGCAATGATGTTGACACAGGGTGCACTGCAACGGTTGATCTGGTGCAGCAGACATGGGCGGGTACGATTGGAAAACACGCTGTCTTCACAACTGCGCAGCAAGAACACTTTCTGCAAGATCTGCATCGATTCCTTGACTGCCCAGCCGGAAGGAAACGGCCCGAAGTACTGATGCTTTTTATCGATCGCGCCACGGTAATACATCATGCGTGGTGTTTTTTCTGTGGTGATTTTCAGGTAAGGGTATGACTTGTCATCCCGGAACAGGATGTTATAGCGGGGTTTTAAGGCCTTGATGAGGTTGTTTTCAAGGATTAATGCTTCGGCTTCGCTACGTGTGACGGTGGTTTCCAGTTTGGCGATTTTCTCTACCATCATCGCGATACGCGGGCTGGAGAGGTTTTTCAGAAAATAACTGGAGACGCGCTTTTTCAGATCGCGTGCCTTGCCCACGTACAGCACCTGGTCATTGCTATCAAAATAGCGGTAGACGCCCGGCAGATTGGGCAATTTGGCAACCAGATCGAGCACTTGCTGGCGTGCTTCTGAAATAGTGGGTTCGGTCATGATGCAATCAATCTGCAGCGCTTGTGGAAGTCGCTACTTTAGCAGGGATTGCTCAAGGACCACAAAGGCGATGGCGTAATCGGTTTCGTCACTGACCGAGACACGCGTATTCAGGCCACGTTCATGCATCCAGTGCAGCATGTCGCCATAGGCGTGCATGACAGGCCGGCCCTGCTCATTATTGAGCGTCTGCACGGCATGCCAGTTCATGGGGGCACGCATACCCATGCCCACGGCTTTGGAAAACGCTTCTTTTGCCGCAAATCGGGTGGCCAGATAACGCAGACCACGGGCTTCAACCAGGGCCTTGCGTTCACGATAAATAATTAATTCTTCCGGCCCCAGGATTTTTTCGGCAAAGCGTTCGCCGTTACGCACCAGCGCATCTTTCATGCGCGAGATTTGTACGATGTCGGTACCTATGCCGTAAATCATGTCACACCAGGTTGTACAGGGCAGCCAATCGCGCTTTTACCATCAGGGCCTTCATGTCGCTGACAGCTTTTTGCCAGCCGACAAACAGGGCTTGCGCAACAATGGCGTGGCCGATATTCAATTCTGAAATTTCTGGTATGGCAGCAATGGCTGCGGTGTTGGTCACATGCAGGCCGTGGCCGGCATTTACTTTCAGACCATGGCGTATGCCGGTAATGGCCGCCTGCTGTATGCGTGCGAGCTGTTGTGCCTGCACCGTGGCATCAGTCGCTTCGGCATAACGGCCGGTATGGATTTCGATGACGCTGGCACCGGTCTCAGCACTGGCTTGTATCTGCTGTTCGTCCGCATCGATGAATAGCGATACACGTATGCCCGCAGCCTGTAGCTGTCTGACGGCGGCTTGCACTTTGGCAAAATCACGGACAACATCGAGGCCACCTTCCGTCGTCACTTCTTCACGGCGCTCTGGCACCAGGCAAACGTCTTGCGGTTGTATGCGGCAGGCGAAATCCAGCATTTCGTTGTTGACTGCGGCTTCCAGGTTCATGCGTGTCAGCAGGCGTGGGCGTAGTTGCTCTACATCTGCATCGCGGATATGCCGGCGGTCTTCACGCAGATGCAGGGTGATGCAGTCTGCCCCCGCCTCTTCTGCCAGCAAGGCTGCCTGCAAGGGGTCGGGATAGGTCGTGCCGCGCGCATTGCGCAGGGTGGCAACATGGTCGATGTTGACGCCCAGTTCTATCAACTGGCTTTGTTGATGGATATTCATAGATTCTGCAAATCGATCAGTATTTGCCGGGTATTCAGCGCTGCGCCATGCAGGTGATGAGCAAGCAAAAAGCGCATCAGCAGTTTGCTTTGTAGTTGCGTGCTTTGCTCGGCATAGTCACCACGCTGCATGGCCAGCAAGGTCTTGCCGCTGACCCTGGGCACCGTGTCGGCTGGCATGGCGGGCCTGGGGCCGCGTTCCGGGTCGAGCACATAGAATTGCTCAGTCTGTACGCGTTCACGCTGTTGTGTGCAACGCGTCAGATCGCCCAGCAAGCCAGATTCACGCAGCAATGCCAGTTCGAAGCGACGCAGGACGATGGTGGCTGGTTCATCATGGGCCAGTTGATTGAGCGTAGAGACGTAGAGGTCAAACAAATCCGGATGCGCTTCATCGCGCATCAGAAATTTAACCAATAACTCATTCAGGTAAAAGCCGCACAGCAAGGCCGATTTTTCCAGCGGCAGCATGCCGCCTACCCAGTCTGCGGTGGTCAGGGTGCGGATTTCGCCTTTGCCTGTCCACCCCAGTTGCAGTGGCTGGAAGGTCTGCAAGACGCTGCGCAATTGCGAATGCGGGCGTTTGGCACCCTTGGCAACCAGGGCAATGCGGCCATGGTCACGCGTGAGTACGTCGATGATGAGACTGGTTTCTTTGTACGGCCAGGAATGCAGGACGAAGCCAGGCTGTTCCAGTATGCGCAAGTCTTTGGCGGGGGATTTGCTGGCAGCACGCGGTGCAGTTTTGGATACGCGTTGGCGTGCAGCAGTTTTTTTGGCAGCAGGTGGCGCTGGCGTTACAGCCGCCGCATTGTCTTCAGCGGCGCTGTCTTCCTGCACGGCGACTGCCTGCTCATCCATGGATGGTTTTACTCGTAACCGTAGGCACGCAAACCGGCTTCATTGTCTGCCCAGCCGGATTTGACCTTAACCCAGATTTCCAGGTATACGGGGCCACCAAACAGTTTTTCCATATCCTGGCGTGACTGGGTGGAGATATCTTTCAGGCGTGCACCCTTATTGCCGATGACCATGGATTTATGGCCGTCACGATCCACCAGAATGGCGACAAACACGCGACGCAGATTGCCCTCCTGTTCAAATTTTTCTATCAGCACAGTGCTGGTATACGGCAATTCATCGCCAACAAAGCGGAACAGTTTTTCGCGAACAATTTCTGCTGCCAGAAACTTTTCGCTACGGTCTGTGATGTCGTCTTCGCCAAACATGGGCGGGTTCAGCGGCAGGTATTTGCGGATTTCACTTTCCAGGTTTTCCAGCTGGAAGCGCAAGGTGGCCGATACCGGCACAATCGCAGAAAAATTGTGCAATGCTGCCACTTTCTGGGCAAACGGCATCATGACGGCTTTGTCTTTGACACGGTCTGATTTGTTGATGACTAGGATGCAAGGTACGTCTTTAGGCAGCAAATTAATCACTTGCTGATCTGCCGGGCCAAAAGTACCTGCTTCAATGATGTACAAAATAACGTCTGCGGCTGTCAGCGTCGTGGTGACGGTGCGGTTCAGCGTGCGGTTCAGTGCATTCGAATGCCGGGTTTGAAAACCCGGGGTATCGATATACACAAACTGGGTATTGTCTTTGGTCTGTATGCCAGTGATGCGATGGCGCGTGGTCTGTGCCTTGCGCGAGGTAATACTGACCTTGGCGCCGATCAGGGCGTTCATCAGGGTCGATTTACCGACGTTAGGTCGCCCGACGATGGCGATGTAACCACAGCGGAAATCAGGATTATCTATTAGTTCAGTCATTCGGTCGTCAGGCAGTCGTCATGCAGTTTTGGGATGTGGGTCAAGAGTCGTCAGAGCTTCATTCACAGCGACGCCAGTGGCCTTGTCTGTTACTTTGTCAGCGGCCTTATCGACAAGCTTATCGGCAGCCTTCTCAGCTTTTTCTATCTTGACGAGTTCTGCTTTCGATGTGTCGGCTTTGGTAGCTTCTGCGTCGAGCAGGCTTTTTTGTTTTGCGGTTTGCGGCTTGGTTTCTGCAACTGCTTCAGTCTGCACCGTTGCAATGCCGGCCAGTTTCAATTGTGATGCACGCGGCTTGGTTTTCTTGGCTGCAGGTGAACGTACCAGCATGGCCAGCGCCGTTTCCAGCGCCAGCTTGGCAGCGGCCTGCTCACCGGCACGGCGGCTGCCGCCAGTGCCAAATACCTGTATTTCCAGCTTGGGCACCAGGCATTCGATTTCAAATTCCTGGTTATGTGCAGCACCGTGCGTGGCCACCACATTGTATTGCGGCAAGGCGATTTTTTTGCTTTGCAAGAATTCCTGCAACAGGGTTTTGGCATCCTTGCCCAGAGTGGTCGGGTCTACTGTTGCCAGCACGGGTGCATACAGGGCGCGTATGACTTCACGCGCTGCATCAAAACCGGCATCCAGAAAGATGGCGCCGAACAGGGCTTCCAGGGTATCCGCCAGAATGGATGGCCGACGGAAACCACCGGACTTCAACTCGCCCTCGCCCAGACGCAAAAACTGTGACAGTTCTATTCTTTGTGCAATTTCATACAGCGATTGCTGCTTGACCAGGTTGGCACGCACCCTTGACAAGTCGCCTTCGTCGATATTTGCAAAGCTGTCAAACAACAAGGACGCTACGACACAATTCAGGACAGAATCACCCAGAAATTCCAGGCGTTCATTATGCAAAACACTGTGACTACGATGTGTCAGAGCCTGCTGCAATAAAGCGGGGTTGCTAAACTGGTGCCCCAGCCTTTTCTGCAATAGTTGTTGATTCATACGGGCTTACTTATTTTCTGCCTTTACTGGCTTTGTGGCAACAATCCCACTTTTAGCGGTCGTGCCCGAGTATTCCATCAATAAATTGGCTGGGCCAAACAAATGGATTTTTACGTCGTACGAAAAGCTGACTTCTATTTCTTCTCCGTTTTTGACGATGACCAGGTCTTTGCCTGCAATCGAATCAAAATAACCCACTTCGGCCTGTTTATCGAAAGAAACCTGCACTTCCCTGACGGTGTTGCCTGCATTTTTTGCAACGACGATGGCTTTCCTGATTGAGTTGTATTCAATCGCGGTCGGTGCCACTTTCATTGCCAGCATCGCAAGCATGATAATCACGCCCAGGGAAAGGATCAAACCGATCAGAGAAATACCTTTTTGCCTGTACAGAGTGGAATAGGGTGTGTATGACATAGATTTCAGTTCCTGATTAAGATTGAAGCTTGAGAACATGCTGAAGAAGTATCGCGAACGACCTTATTGTGTACCAGAAAGCCGGACCTGCGTAACAGGCCAGCTTTTGGGATCCACATTGGGTCGCCACAACGAACTACCCCAGCGATTCCTTAGAACCTGCTTACGATCGATCTTACTGCGCGAACGTGATCGAGGCTCATGTGCTGCTCAAAATGCTCATGTACATGAATACATTGCGCTTTTTGCGCTGCGTTTTTGTTACTCTGACCCCGCTGGCGCTCGCTACAGATCGTAAACAGATCCTTAGTGAAAACTACCAATACGCTTGATATTGCCTAAATTCATCCAGATGAAAAACGCTTTACCAACAATATTCTTATCCGGTACAAACCCCCAATAACGGCTGTCCTGACTGTTATCCCTGTTGTCGCCCATCATGAAGTACTGCCCTTCTGGTACGGTACAGGCAAATCCATCATTGCCATAGGTGCATAACTCATGCCCCGGAAAATCATGCGGCCCATTCACAAATGTTGGTGCCTGTTCATCATTGAGGATATTGTGCCCGACACCCGTCAGATTTTCATTGTACTGCTTGTAATAACTCAAGCGCTCTTCATCCAGAAAATCTGGGCGATTTTCATACGAAAGTTCATTACCATTGATCGATAAGCGTTTGTTTTTATACACAATTTTATCACCAGGCACGCCTACCACACGTTTAATATAGTCCACAGTAGGGTCTACCGGGTATTTAAATACCATGACATCCCCTCTTTTTGGATCATTGATCTCAATGACTTTTTTGTTGATGATGGGCAAACGTACGCCAAAGGTGAATTTATTTACCAGTATCAAATCACCCACAAACAATGTAGGCAACATGGAACTGGACGGGATCTTGAACGGTTCAAACAGAAAAGAGCGCAAGAAAAACACCAGTGCAATAACCGGGAAGAAACTACCCGAATACTCGATCCAGACTGGCTGACGCAGCAATTTGGCTCGCAACTCATGGCGATCATTTTCATCAACGCGGATACCGTCGGCTGTCAGACGGGCATTACGTGCATCCAGCTCGGCCAGGGCTTTATCTGCGACCTGCTGGCGTTGCTTGGAGAAAACAAACATATCCAGAAACCAGATGATGCCGGTCACTATTGTCAAAACAAACAGAATCAAGGCAAAATTGCCTAAAATTGATTGCAAACTCATTTTTCATCCACTTGTAAAATCGCCAAAAATGCTTCTTGCGGAATTTCTACCGAGCCAACTTGTTTCATGCGTTTTTTACCTGCTTTTTGTTTTTCCAGCAGTTTACGCTTACGGCTGATATCGCCGCCATAACATTTCGCCAATACGTTCTTGCGCAAGGCCTTGACGTTTTCGCGGGAAATGATGTTGGAACCGATGGCCGCCTGAATGGCCACATCAAACATCTGGCGCGGAATCAGTTCACGCATTTTTGCGGCAACGGCACGGCCACGGAAATGGCTGTTTGCCCTGTGGACGACAATCGCCAGCGCATCGACCTTTTCGCTATTGATCAGCATGTCGACCTTGACGACGTCGGCGGCACGGTTTTCCTTGAACTCATAATCCATGGACGCATAGCCGCGTGATGTGGATTTCAGACGATCAAAGAAATCCAGCACGATTTCAGCCATTGGCATTTCATAGGTCAGCTTGACCTGGCGACCGTGATAATTCATATCCAGTTGCACGCCGCGCTTTTGCGTACAAAGTGTAATTACCGAACCCACATATTCTTGCGGCATGTAGAGATTGACGGTGACGATAGGTTCGCGGATTTCTTCTATCTTCGACGGCTCAGGCATCTTGGATGGATTATCCACCATCAGGATGCTGCCATCGGCCATCAGCACTTCATACACCACCGTAGGTGCAGTCGTGATGAGGTCCATGTCAAATTCACGTTCCAGGCGTTCCTGCACGATTTCCATATGCAGCAAACCCAGGAAGCCGCAGCGGAAGCCAAAGCCCAGCGCCTGCGACACTTCAGGCTCATACATCAGGGCAGCGTCATTGAGCTTGAGTTTTTCCAGGGAATCACGCAAGGCATCGTACTGATTGGCCTCAACCGGAAACAGACCGGCAAACACCTGTGGCTGCACCTCTTTAAAACCAGGCAAAGGCTCGGCAGCAGGTTTATTGGCGACAGTAATGGTATCGCCTACTTTGGCTGACTTCAATTCTTTGATACCGGCAATCACAAAACCTACCTGACCGGCAGACAATTCTGTACGGCTCAGTGATTTGGGTGTAAATACGCCTACACTTTCAACCAGATGCTGCGCTTCTGTTGCCATGAACAATATCTTGTCCTTGGGGCGCAAGGTACCATTCTTGATACGCACCAGCATGACAACACCGACGTAATTATCAAACCAGGAATCAACAATCAGTGCCTGCAAAGGCGCAGTCGGATCACCTTGTGGTGGCGGTACTTTAACGATCAGGGATTCCAGCACATCTTCAACACCCAGGCCAGTTTTTGCAGAGCAATGTACGGCATCTGAAGCATCTATGCCTATCACTTCTTCGATTTCCTGGCAGGCATTGTCGGGGTCGGCAGAGGGCAAATCAATCTTGTTCAAGACTGGCACAACCTCAACACCCAGCTCAATGGCGGTATAGCAGTTTGCTACGGTTTGTGCTTCGACACCTTGCGATGCATCAACAACCAGCAATGCGCCTTCGCAGGCAGACAGGGAACGGCTAACTTCGTAACTGAAATCAACGTGACCTGGAGTATCAATCAGGTTCAGGTTATAAATCTGACCATCACGTGCTTTGTAATGCAATGCCGCTGTCTGGGCCTTGATCGTGATACCACGCTCACGTTCAATATCCATGGAATCCAGTACCTGCGCTTCCATTTCCCGGTCGGAAAGGCCGCCACAAAGCTGGATAATACGATCTGCCAGAGTGGATTTGCCGTGATCAATATGGGCAATAATCGAAAAATTGCGGATGTTATTCATTGAAATTACAAAAGAAACAAAGGTGAAGCGAATACCGGCTACAAAAAAAGCGCTCTATGCTGGGCAAGCTTCCCCAGGCGAGCGCCTTCAGTTTGGGTTTTGCAAAATGCCATTTTACCGGATTTCATCCCGGAAAGCCGAGAAATCATCAGAATGATGCAACTAAGACACTATAAAAAGGACAGGAAAGCCAGGGTTTCCGCCAACTCTCTTTGTGGCAACTGCCACTTGTCCTCGTAATCTATTTTTGCGAGATACAAACCATCCGGCATAAACGTGGGCGCCGCAATTTCGCGGTTCAGGCTGGTCAGCACTTCGCCCATCCATTCCGGATCACGTTTGCCGGTTCCGACAAAGATGAGCGAACCGACTATATTCCTGACCATATGGTGCAGGAAAGCACTGGCACGCAGCGTAAAGATGATCATTTCACCCTGCCGCTGTATCTGTATGCTGTACATGTTCTTGACCGGCGTTTTGGCCTGGCAGCCAGACGCACGGAAAGAAGTGAAATCATGCTCGCCGATCAGGTGTGCCGCCGCCGCACGCATGCGCTCAACATCCAGTGGCCGGAATACCCAGCCGGCACGATTCATCCACATGGGTGAGCGCACAGCGCAATTATGCAAAATGTAATGGTAGGTACGGGCACGGGCACTGAAACGGGCATGAAAGTTATCGTCGGACTCCGGGTCCAAAGGCAATTCCTTCGCCCACTGCACCGCTACCGAAGCCGGTAAAAAGGCGTTCACCCCATTCACCCAGGAATACACTGCACGATCAAGATCGGTGTCGAAGTGCACCACCTGCTCTATTCCGTGCACGCCAGCATCCGTGCGGCCAGCACAGGTAACACGGATATCAGCCGTGCCGGTAAATAGCTGCAGGGCCTTCTCCAACGCGTCCTGCACGGTATTCCCGGACGGCTGTGTTTGCCAGCCCTGCCAGGAACTACCGTCGTACTGCACGCCTAAAACTAATCGTTTCACACCAATTCCATATCAAAAAACAAAACGGGCGCCAGCATTTGCCGCGCCCGCTGCGTTCAAGTCAAACCAGTTACGCCATTTCGGCGATCATTCCCCTGGCTTTTTCAACTTGCTCTGCTGTACCACCCTTGACGACTTCATCCAGCAATTCACGGGCACCTTCCTTGTCACCAATTTCATGGTAAGCCACAGCCAGATCCAGCTTGGTTGCCATTTCAGCATTATGCGCAGGGCTTTCTGCTTCAACCGCTGCTGCTGGGGCATCTGCCGGTGCCAGGTCAAGATCGATACCAGACAAATCGAATTCGAATGACGTGCCTGCATCAGCCGGAGCTGGCGACAGATTCAATGCCGGTGGAGCTTCCGCTTCAGGCTCAACCGACAGCGCAGCCATCAATTCTCTTTCCAGTTCCGCAGTTGCTTCATCGGCACTGGTGCTGGATGACAAGGACAACGGTGCAGCATCTGCCTTGTCGCTGGCAAAATCCATACCCAGATCCAGATCAAACTTGTCGGCTTCAGCTTCAGTTGGAACCGCTGGTGCTGCATGTATTTCTAACGGTGCAGCAACGACTGGCTCAGGTTCTTTGACACCAAAATCAAAATCGATGGTACCAAAGTCCACTTCAGGTGCCGCATGCTCTTCAACCGGCTTGGCTTTTTCAACCGCCACAGGAATTTTTGGCACTTCCGGCTCAGCCGCATCAGAGATATCCAGATCGAAGTCGAGCGCACCTTCGTCCAGCACTGGTGCAGCAGCTTCTGCCTTGGCAGCAGCACCAGAATCACGTTGTGCCGTATCAATGATGCTGATGGCTTCCAACATGTCCTGGGACAGGGAATTACCCAGCAAGGCTTCCGGATCAAGATCTTCCAGCGGCTGTGTACCTGAACCCAGACCTGTGCCAGCCGCTGCATCCGGCTTGGCTTTACCACCTGCGTACAGTGGATTGCCTGGTTCCAGCACGATACCCATGGATGCCGCCTGCGACCAGTCATCACCCTCACCGCTGGTCATGCCATACAACTCACTGGCCAGACGCTCGAATGTTTTCGCATCCTTGCGGGCAAAATAGATTTCCAGCAACTTGACTCTGACCGCATGGCGATCTGGTTGAGTACGTAATGCTTCTTTCAGAATTTCTTCTGCCTGCGAATCACGGCCATAGGCGATGTAGACATCGGCTTCGGCAACCGGATCAACTTCATTCGCATCCAGCTGGCTGGCAGATGGCGCAAAATTGGAGTTGAACACACTGTTATTCGTATCAACGCTCTGACCGCCAGTCGAACCAAACATGGAGTTGGCCTTCATGCTGGAACCAGTCAGGATGCTGTCTTCAAACTGTTGCAATTTTTTCTTGCGACGGCTGGTATAAATACCATAACCACCCAGCAAGGCAAGTATGGCTGCGCCACCCGGCAACAGGAAGTCCGACAGATTGTCGAAGAAACCTGGTTCTGGCGGAGGTGGTGGTGGCGGTGCGACTACCTTGCGTTTGACTGGCGGCTTCGGTGTAGCTACCGATGCTGCTGTCGATGCGGCAGCAGGTACCGGCGCTGGTGCACTGGCAGCAACAGATGCCGCACTGGCAACGACTGGTGCAGGAGCAGGAGCAGGCGCGGGCGTCGATACCGGCGCAGCTACAGGAGCAGGAACAGGTGCCGGCACGCTGGCAGCTGCAGATGCGCTAGCCTTGGATTTTTGTTCCTTGGCGTTCAGCTCAGCCTGTTTTGCTGCCAAATCCTTGTTTTTAACTTCCAGCAACTTCTGCAAATCGCCAACGTTCTTTTCCAGTTCCTTCATACGGGCACTGGCTTCGGCGGCTGCTTTTTCTTTGGCCAAACGGTCTTCTTCAGAGCCGCCTTTACCCTTCGCGTTTTTGGCGTCCGCCGGGCTGGTTTTCGACAGCTTCAGTTTATCCGGTGAATCGCTGGTGGCAGTTGGCACTTCCTTGACCTTGGCCGTGATGGCACCGCCAGCACTTTGCTTACCAGTCGCAGGAGCTTTTTCTGCAGGCGCGCTGGCAACCTGATCGGCCAAACGATTGCGATATGCATTGAAGTCGGCAGCATGTGCTGTGACGACAGAGCGGGCTTCACCACCTGTAGTAGTGGTGCGAACGGACTCGGCGTCTGGAATAGTCAGAATCTGGCCAGACTTCAGGCGATTCATGTTACTGCCGTTGAAAGCCTGCGGATTGGCGCGATACAGGCTGACCAGCATCTGATCCAGCGATACGCCTTCAGGCTTGTAGCTACCTGCGATCTTTCCCAGCGTGTCACCGTTTCTGACCTGGTAATCACCAGCGGCCTTGACTTCTTTTTTGCTTTCCGGTGCTGCGGCAGGTGCTTTTGTAGCAGCCCTGCCAGCAGCGGCATTGGCCACTGCATTCAATTCACGGCCATTTTGTGCAGTATTTCGGCCTGCAGCATTTTGTGGCTGGTTAGCAACGGTTGTTGGGTTGGTGACTTGTGCAGACTGGCTATTGCGCAGTTCTGCGGGGTCCAGCAGGAAGGTATATTCCCGCATTAATTTGCCGTTGGCGGAATTCAATTCCAGCAACATGTCGACAAATGGCTCGTTCATCGCCTGCGCAGAACTGATACGGATGACATATGCCTGACCACGTTGTTCAACCGCAAAACGCAGTGACAACAAGGCCGAATTAAAATCTATATTTGCCTGCCTGAAGGCGTCTGGAGAAGCAAGCCGGGGAACGAGGGAATCAATCTCTTCCTTACTGGGAGAAGTCAATTCTATCTCTGCACGCAGAGGTTGACCGAGCGCTGACAACACGGTCAACTTGCCCAGGCCGGTAGCATGCGCACTGGACAACATAAACAGGGATGACGCTACAGCAACACTTAACGCCTTGCGCCCCAGGGTGATCACAGACGATTTTTTTTGATTATGCATTTTGTCAGACATATTGGGAATTTTTGGCGAACAAAGTCCGCTGGGTGAAGCTTTTTATTGCTTAGCGGCGCGTCCTAATGTTTCACATTAACATTACAAACATAGCCACGCAAGCTTAACGCGATTTATCACAGTGGTAAATACATCAAGAAGCCCTAATTGCAAGGATATCGCATAAATGTTGTTGCCAAATGACAAGTGAAAACATATTCAACAAATCCGAACGGTTTATTTGTGAAAATTTAAAGCAAAATTTACAACAATCCACAACCAAAGCAGCAACACAACAGCAACACAATATAGATGCAGCTTTTACACAGCTTCAAAAACGACAAGGGGGCGCAGAACGCCCCCCTTATATTTTACAACATCTATTTTACAACATCTTTCCCAAACTACATCAAAACATCAGCCTTCGATTAAAATCCGCAGCATACGACGAAGTGGTTCTGCAGCGCCCCACAACAATTGATCGCCGACAGTAAAGGCACCCACATACTCAGGCCCCATTGCCAGTTTGCGGATACGGCCAACCGGGATGGTCATGGTACCAGTCACCGCTACCGGTGTCAGATCACGGATACTTGCTTCACGGGTATTTGGCACAACTTTTACCCATTCATTGTCAGCAGCGATCATGGCTTCGATGTCGGCTACCGGCACGTCTTTTTTCAGCTTGAATGTCAATGCCTGACTATGACAGCGCATGGCACCGATACGCACGCAGAAACCATCAACCGGTATGGCAGCCGTACCATAGCCTGCGCCCTGCCCCAGTATCTTGTTGGTTTCGGCCATGCCTTTCCATTCTTCCTTCGACATGCCGTCACCCAGATCTTTGTCGATCCAGGGAATCAGCGATCCACCCAGCGGCACACCGAAATTAGCGGTTTCATCCGCAGTCAGAGAACGCTGCTTGGCGATGACCTTGCGGTCGATTTCCAGGATGGCGCTTTTTGGGTCATCCAGCAAAGCACGTACTTCTGCATTCAGGGTACCGTATTGCGTCAGCAATTCACGCATGTGCTGGGCACCACCGCCTGACGCTGCCTGGTAAGTCTGGGTGCTCATCCATTCCACCAGACCAGCCTTGTACAGCGCGCCAACACCCATCAACATGCAACTGACAGTGCAGTTGCCGCCTATCCAGTCTTTTTGTCCGTTGACCAGCGCCTGCTTGATCACGGGCAGATTGACCGGGTCCAGTACGATGACTGCATTTTCATTCATGCGCAGGCTGGATGCGGCATCAATCCAGTGACCATTCCAGCCGGCAGCGCGCAGTTTTGGGTAAATATCATTGGTGTAGTCACCACCCTGGCAGGTAATAATAATTTCGCACTTCTTCAGCGCATCAATATTATTTGCGTCTTGCAAGGTCTTTTCATTCTTCGCCATTGCAGGGGCCGTGCCGCCTGTATTCGACGTTGAAAAGAACACGGGTTCAATATGATCGAAATCACCCTCTTCCTGCATGCGTTGCATCAGGACAGAACCCACCATACCGCGCCAACCTACCAGACCTACCAATTTCATCATTTTTCCCTAAAATTTTGCAGGACGTCCCTGCCCTTCTAACAATCTAAGTTAACTGAGTGCACTTACAACTGCCTGCCCCATCTCGGTCGTACCGACTTTGGTGGTGCCGGCCTCATAAATATCCGGCGTACGCAAGCCCTGCGCCAACACCTTCTTGACGGCATTTTCTATACGATCCGCCTGTTCCGCTTTATTCAGGGAATAACGCAGCATCATGGCCGCAGACAGAATCGTCGCCAATGGATTGGCCACACCCTTGCCAGCGATATCAGGTGCAGAACCATGGGATGGTTCGTACAGCCCCTTGTTATTCGCATCCAGCGACGCCGATGGCAACATGCCTATGGAGCCGGTCAGCATGGATGCCTGATCAGACAGGATATCGCCAAACATATTGCCAGTGACGATGACATCAAATTTCTTGGGTGCGCGCACCAGTTGCATGGCGGCGTTGTCGACATACATATGGTCAAGCGCAACATCCGGGTATTCTTTATGAACATCAGTGACAATTTCTTTCCAGAACTGGAAAGTTTCCAGCACATTGGCCTTGTCAACACTAGTCAGGCGTTTGCCGCGCTTTTGTGCTGCCTGGAAGGCCACGTGGGCAATACGACGTATCTCTGATTCGGCATAGCGCATGGTATCAAAACCTTCGCGCTCCCCTTTGAACGGACCATCCGGACATTCACGCACACCGCGTGGCTGACCGAAATAGATATCGCCTGTCAGCTCACGAATGATCAGGATGTCCAAACCGGAAACCACTTCCGGTTTCAGTGTGGATGCACCTGCCAGTTCGGGATACATGATGGCCGGACGCAAATTGGCGAACAGTTTCAGGTTTTTACGCAAACCGAGGATAGCCTGCTCCGGACGCAAGGGACGGTCCAGGGTATCGTACTTCCAGTCGCCGACGGCGCCGAACAATACCGCATCCGCTTCCAGCGCCAGCTTCAGTGTAGCTTCAGGCAAGGGATGGCCAGAGGCTTCGTAACCGGCACCACCAACCGGTGCAGTTTCCATTTCAAAGGATTCGCCCAGCACATTCAATACCTTGACTGCCTGCTCAACAATTTCCGGACCTATGCCATCACCTGGCAAAATAGCAATTTTCATATCAAATCAAAAAGAGATCAAAACAAGGAATTAAAAAGAGACGCCTAGATGGTATTGGCCAGCCATGGCTGGGCAGCAATATGGCGTTCTTCGAATGCGCGTATCTTGTCGGACTGACGCAACGTCAGGCCAATATCATCCAGACCATTGATCAGGCAATATTTGCGGAAGGCATCGATATCGAACGGATAGCTGGCACTGCCTGTCGTGGTGCGCACGACTTGCTGTTCCAGGTCAACCAGCAATCTGTAGCCGGGGAAAGCCTTGACTTCATTAAACAGCAGCTCAACCTGCGCTTCACCCAATACGATGGGCAAGACGCCATTTTTATAGCAGTTATTGAAGAAGATGTCGGCAAAACTGGGGGCGATAATGGCACGGAAGCCATATTGCTCCAGCGCCCAGGGTGCATGTTCACGCGAAGAACCGCAACCGAAGTTCTTGCGCGTCAACAATATGGATGCGCCCTGATAACGCGGATGATTCAACACGAATTCCGGATTCAATGGACGCTTGCTGTTGTCCATGCCAGGTTCACCATGATCGAGATAACGCCATTCATCAAACAGATTAGGGCCAAAGCCACTGCGTTTGATGGATTTCAAAAACTGCTTGGGGATGATGGCATCCGTATCGACATTGGCCCTGTCCATGGGCGCAACCAGACCATCAAGTAAAGTAAATTTTTCCATGTCGCTACTTATTTTTTGCCTGCATTCTCGACTGCTTCGCCAGCCTTTTTAACGTCTTTACCCAAACCCTGAACCGTATTGCAGCCTGCCAGGATGAAAGCGCAAATCGCCAGTGCAAATAATTTTTTCATGTCTTTCCTCCGCAATGAATTAATTCAAGCTACGTATGTCAACAAAATGTCCGGCGACACCTGCCGCCGCAGCCATGGCTGGCGATACCAGGTGGGTACGCCCACCCTGCCCCTGACGCCCTTCAAAATTACGATTCGAGGTAGAGGCGCAACGCTCACCCGGCTCCAGCCGGTCAGCATTCATGGCCAGGCACATGGAACAGCCAGGCTCACGCCATTCAAATCCGGCAGCCTTGAAAATCTTGTCCAGGCCTTCACGCTCAGCCTGTTCCTTGACCAGGCCAGACCCAGGCACCACCATCGCCAGTCTTACATTCGATGCACGGTATTTACCACGTACCACGGCAGCAGCAGCACGCAAGTCTTCAATGCGCGAATTGGTGCAGGAACCGATAAATACCTTATCGATACGGATGTCAGAAATCGCAGTATTTGGCTGCAACGCCATGTACACCAGGGCTTTTTCTATGGCGTCGCGTTTGACGGCATCTTTTTCCTGCTCAGGATCAGGTACGCGGCCATCTATCGCCACTACCATTTCAGGCGACGTACCCCAGGTGACTTGCGGCCTGATATCGGCAGCATTCAGGGTCACAACCATATCGAACTTGGCACCGGCATCAGTGTGCAGCGTGCGCCAGTATTCAACGGCACGATCCCAGTGCGGGCCAACCGGTGAAAATGGACGGCCCTTGACGTAATCGATAGTCGTCTGATCCACCGCTACCATACCGGCACGCGCACCTGCCTCAATCGCCATGTTGCACACCGTCATGCGACCTTCCATGGACAGGCTGCGGATGGTGGAACCAGCAAATTCTATGGCATAGCCAGTACCGCCTGCAGTACCGATTTTGCCGATAATCGCCAGCACAATATCCTTGGCAGTAACACCAGCCGGCAATGCACCATCCACCTGCACCAGCATGGCCTTTGATTTTTTGGCAATCAGCGTCTGGGTTGCCAGCACATGTTCCACTTCTGATGTACCGATACCATGCGCCAGACAGGCAAATGCACCATGTGTGGATGTGTGTGAATCACCGCAGACTACGGTCATACCAGGCAGAGTCGCGCCCTGCTCAGGCCCGATAACATGGACGATACCCTGACGCTTGTCAGCCATACCGAAATAAGTCAGCCCGTATTCTTTGGCGTTGTTATCCAGCGTTTCCACCTGCAGGCGCGAAGTTGGATCGTCAATACCATTTACACGATTGGTGGTTGGTACATTGTGATCGGCCACGACCAGATTGGCGGACAGGCGCCATGGTTTTCTGCCGGCCAGTTTCAGGCCTTCAAAAGCCTGAGGGCTGGTCACTTCATGCAGAAGATGCCGGTCTATATACAGAATGGCAGTGCCGTCCTCTTCGGAATGCACTACATGAGATTCCCACAATTTGTCGTAAAGCGTTTTAAGCATGATCTGAAGCCTGAAAATAGGTCATTAATCCGTACTGCATCAATTTTTTGCATTTGATTATGCCACAATTGTGCAATGCAAAACCACGTCTCACGCCAAATTGGTGCATGAAAATTTCAAGATAAAAATCAGGTTTGTATTAAATCGCCAAATTTTCATCTGACATGAGGTGGAAATCTGGAAATTTCCCGGTGAATATTCTGGTGCGGTTTTGAAACAAAAACGGTCAAAAAGCATGCACAACATGCCATACCATTATCTCTTCCGACTACAGCATACCACTTACCCGGACGTGTGGTGGTCCGGGTGGTTTTTCGTGGTGGCACCCTGCTTGTATGCCGTGCTTATATGTCCTGCTTATATGCCTTGCTTATGCGCCCTTTGCATATCTCATTTATACGCCGTGCTTACAGCAGGGTCGAAAGATCAAGCAGGCAGGCGTACATCTGCGCATTGGGCACGGTGACGCAAGGCATGATCCATCAACACCAGTGCCAGCATGGATTCGGCAATCGGTGTTGCCCGTATGCCTACGCAAGGATCATGGCGGCCAAAGGTTTCCACCATGACCGGATTGCCATCCTTGTCTATGGAGCGACGTGGCGTACGTATCGATGAAGTTGGCTTGATGGCGATAGACACTGTGATATCCTGACCAGTGGAAATACCACCCAGAATACCGCCTGCATTGTTGCCTATAAACCCGTCTGGTGTCAGTTCATCACCATGCACCGAGCCACGCTGCGCAACCGACTTGAAGCCAGCGCCGATTTCCACGCCTTTGACGGCATTGATACCCATCATGGCATAGGCAATTTCTGCATCCAGCTTGTCATAAATGGGCTCACCCAGCCCTACCGGCACCTTGCTGGCGACGACATCGATTTTGGCACCGATGGAATCACCATCTTTTCTGAGTGCATCCATATAGTCTTCCAGACGCTGTATCAGCACAGCATCAGCGGTCGGTGCAAAAAATGGATTGTCAACGGTATGCGCCCAAGCTTCAAACGGGATATCAATCTCACCCAGCTGGCTCATGCCGCCATAAAACACTGTTCCATATTGCTGATGCAGCCATTTTTTAGCAATGGCACCCGCTCCCACCACTGGTGCCGTCAGGCGTGCAGATGAACGTCCGCCACCACGAGGGTCGCGGATGCCATATTTATTCCAATAGGTGAAATCAGCATGGCCTGGCCGGAAGGTCTCGGTGATATTGCCGTAATCCTTGCTGCGCTGATCCTGGTTGCGTATCAATAGTGCAATCGGCGTACCCGTGGTTTTGCCCTGATAAACGCCGGACAGTATCTCTACCGTATCCGGCTCCTGGCGCTGCGTCACGTGACGTGAGGTACCCGGACGGCGACGGTCAAGCTCGGGCTGTATATCTGCTTCTGACAGATCCATGCCTGGCGGGCATCCATCAATAACGCAGCCTATGGCAGGCCCATGCGATTCGCCAAAGGTGGTAACGGTAAACAAAGTGCCGAAAGTATTGCCAGACATAAGTATGTGAAGAAAAGTAGGTGAATAGACAAATTTACCTTCATTTTACCAGCGAAGCGGCAGGCACTGAATTCAAGTTCCGTGAAACTTGGCCGGAGATTTCACAAATTATCAAGAAATTCAAAGTATTTTTCTTCCCAATCGGGCAAATCTTGTTTTATTCTTACCAAACAGAAGAGTTGACGCTTGGCTGACGCTACATTTAGTGTCATAGTTCCACAAGGAACAAATTTGCAGCGCCCTTACCATACAGATATGCCAAGCATGGAGCCGCATTACAGATGAATTCAACGATCCACTCGTCCGAAGATGATCTGGTTTTCCTAGACGAACCAGACAGTGAAGAAGCTTCGGTGGCATCCAAGCCCATGCAGACTTGGCGGATCATGATTATTGACGATGATCCCGATGTGCATTCCGCCACCACTTTTGCGCTGGGCAGCCTTGAAATACAGCATCGTGCGCTGAGCTTTCTGCATGCCTATTCTGCGGCAGAAGCCCGTGACATATTGCAAACCGAAACGGACATTGCCATCATCCTGCTGGACGTGGTCATGGAACAGGAAGACGCCGGCCTGCAACTGGTCAGCTACATTCGAAAGACCCTCGGTCTGACCGATGTCAGGATCATACTGCGCACCGGCCAGCCAGGTTATGCACCAGAAATTGATGCGATCCGTGATTACGACATCAATGACTACAAAACCAAATCCGAACTGACGCGCACCAAGCTGTATACCGCCGTCACGTCTGCCATCCGCTCTTACGAACAGATTTGCGCCATCAGTGCCAGCCGTCGCGGTCTGGAAATGATTATTCACGCCAGCACCGAACTGATGGCACTGCAAGGCCTGCAAAATTTTGCTGCCGGAGTGCTGGTGCAAGTGAGCGGCCTGCTGGGCCTGAACACCGAAGGCTTTGTCTGCGCCAGACAGACACCAGTCGAACAGCAGGATGAAGGTGAGCTATTCGTCATTGCCGCCACGACCCTGTACGAAGGCAAACTGAATCAATCGCTGAGCCAGCTTGATACCGCCACATCCAGCATCGTCACCCGTTCGCTGGCATTGCGTCAAAGTGTGTTCGAAGCTGACATCACGGCACTCTATTTTAATAATGTTGCGCAAAAAGATTTCACACTCTACCTGAATAGCGGCCTGCACCTGAACGATATGGACAATCGCCTGCTGAGTGTATTCTGCGGCAATGTGTCGGTGGGCCTGGACAATGTGATGCTGACATCACGCCTGCACAATTATGCGTTTTATGACCCGCTGACCGGCCTGGCGAATCGCCTCAAGCTCTTGCAGACCCTGAATGAAACCCTGCTGACCTCGCTGAAAAGTCATAGCGCCCTGTCATTGATAGACATCGACCATTTTGCCGAAACAAATGACGCCCTGGGCCATCAGTTTGGTGACCTGTTGTTGTATTCGGTCGCACAAAGACTGTCCAACACCTTTGGCGAACATTGCCAGCTGGCCAGGGTAGGCAGCGACACCTTTGCTCTGTTGGGTGAAGATAATTTGGTTTGCCCGGACAAGATACTGACCCTGTTCAACGCACCATTCGATGTTGATCAGCAGGAAGTACAATTGTCGGCCACCATAGGCCTGATCAAACTGGATGAATATGACGGTGATGGCTCAGAAGCCTTGAAAGATACCAACATTGCCTTGAAACGCGCCAAAATGAACCGGCGTGGCGGCTATGAATATTTCACCCGCAGCATGGGCGTGGAAATTCGTGAACGCGTTTTGCTCATGCATGCCCTGCGGGCTGCCTTTGAGCATGAAAAATTATTCCTGGTATTTCAGCCACAGATTGACATGCGTGATGGCCGCGTAACGGGTGCCGAAGCCCTGCTACGCTGGAAAACGGATGATGGCCGCTTTATCCCGCCTGACCAATTTATCCCGATTGCCGAATATTCCGGCCTGATCGTCGATATCGGCGAATGGGTCTTGCGCACCGCCTGTTTTGAACTGGTGCATTTGCGCAGCCTGGGATATACCGATTTCCAGATGGCGATCAATGTATCGCAGGTACAGTTTTCGCACCCGCTGTTCATGCAATCGCTGAACAAGGCACTGGAAGATACCAAAGTGCCACCCCATTTTGTGGAGCTGGAAATTACCGAATCCATGGCCATGAAAGACCCGGAACTACTGATCAAGACTTTGCAACAAATCAAGCAACTGGGGATGAGTGTATCGATCGATGACTTTGGTACCGGCTTCTCTTCCCTCAGCCACCTGCAAAAACTCGATGTAGACAAATTGAAAATTGACCGTGCCTTTGTCAATGAAATCCAGAAAAATTCGAGCGAAGGCAGCATCGCCAAAATGATCGTGCAGCTTGGTCAGAACCTGGGCCTGTCGATTATTGCCGAAGGGGTGGAAAGTGAAATGCAGGCCAATACCCTGCTTTCTTACGATTGTCATATCGCCCAGGGCTATCTGTACTCCAAACCCCTGACCCGCGATGACTTACATGCCTGGCTGGCAACAAGATAAGCTGTCCAATACAGCTTAGCTTGATTGCACCAGGCATCACCCGGAAACATGTATTGGAATCATGTTATTCCCAGCATGACAGTTCATAAATAGTCCATATTGAATGGCTGTTTCTTCGTTCTGTCCTGCCGATTTTGCAGACTGTCGCATGTCGCTATCCATTTCCGGATGAATTCCTTACAGTGCAAGCATGGACTGAAAAGTCCCAAGAAAGCGGCGCCCATCACTACCGGCGCTGCATCGATCTGGGATACTCATCAAAAGAGATGCATCATGAACAATACGAACACACAAAACTTCAAGGAATTCATCGCCGACATGCTGGCTTTGCTGAGCAGGGTCTTCGACAAGACGGCAGCCTGGGTCACCCAGTTATCCTGGTGGAAATTCCTGCTGTTTGCCGTACTGACCATTGCCGCCGGCGGCATTTTGCAGGATGCGCTGTTCACGTCTGAAGAAAGCGTCATCGTCAAGAAAAACAACCCATCGGCAAAAGCCAAGAAGACCAGCAAAATCACCGATGGTGATACCAATATTGAAATTGACAATACTGGTATCCACATCCGCAAGAACAATGCTGATGGCAAGGGCAAACAAATCGAGATAGATGAAAACGGCATCCGCATCAACAAGGATGGTGATGCCCAGGCAAGCACAACTTCCACCCCCCCCAGCCCGGGCGCCGAACCAGCCGCCTCTGCTGCCCCTGCTGCACCAGCCGAACCTGCCGCACCACCAGCACCTCCCGCCATGCCTTCGATTGCAGGCCATGATGATATCCACATCAGACTGCCGGCTGAGGTTGCCAAGGAAATCAGTGAAGACATCAACAATGCCGTCGCCGATGCCGCTGACGAAGAGGTGCGCAGCTATAAACGCACTTCCTCCAAATGGTTCAAGAACTTCGTCGTGCTGCTGGTCTTTGGCCTGTTTGGCATGAAGGCCCTGATGGGAGGAAAACTTCGTGCAGAAGAAAAAGCCAAAGAAGCCGGCATGGCTGCCGAACGCGAATCCCTGCTGCGCCAGGTCAGCGAAGCGCAGATGCAGATGATGCAGGCCCAGGTGGAACCACATTTTCTGTTCAACACCCTGGCCTCGGTCGAGCATCTGATAGAAACGGATCCACCGCGCGCCGCCGCCATGCAGCGCAGCCTGATCGCCTACTTGCGTGCAGTCTTGCCACAGATGCGTGAAAACGCCAGCATCACCAATCTGGGGCGCGAAGCAGACATGATCAAGTCTTACCTGGAATTGCTGAAAATGCGCATGGAAGAACGCCTGAACGTTGATTTCATCATGCCGGAAGGCTTGCGCAGTGCCGCCTTCCCGCCGATGATGCTGCAATCCCTGGTCGAAAATGCCATCAAGCACGGGCTGGAATGCAAGGCAGAGGGTGGCACCATACGCTTCCATGCCGAAGTTGCCCATAACAAGCTGCGCGTGTCAGTCAGTGACGATGGCCTGGGATTTGGTGCCATGCCCAGCAATGGTACTGGCCTTGGCCTGCAAAATATACGTGAACGCCTGAAATTGATTTATAAAGAAAAAGGACAAATGATCATTACAGCCAATCAACCAAGCGGCGTTTGCGTTACCATAGAAATCCCTTACGAATTAGCCAATTAGTGACGACTATGCCAACAGCAATACTCGCCGATGATGAAAGACTGATGCGCGACCAGTTAAAGTCGCGCCTGGAACAGGTCTGGCCTGAACTGGAAATCCTGGACGAAGCCAAGAATGGAGAGGAAGCCGTTGAACTGGTAGAAAAACACCAGCCTGACCTGGTATTCCTCGACATTCGTATGCCGGTCAAGACTGGCCTGGAAGCTGCCAGGGATATCGGCAATAAAGCCCATATCGTTTTCATCACTGCCTATGACCAGTACGCCATCCAGGCCTTTGACCATGGTGCAGTAGACTATGTATTGAAACCGGCCGATGTGGATCGCCTGACACGCACAGTGGAAAGGCTCAAGCAACGTCTGTCCAGCCAAAGCCAGCCCAACGACATGAGCAGCATGCTGTCACAACTGGCCAAGCAGATGGGCATCACCTCCAAGCCAGATTACCTGCAATGGATACAGGCATCGATAGGCCAGGAACTGCGTCTGATACCGGTAGAAGAAATCCTGTTTTTCCAGTCTGACGAAAAATACACACGAGTACAGACTGCAACCTATGAAGCACTGATACGCAAACCGGTACGCGACCTGGCAGAAGAGCTGGACCCAGCCCTGTTCTGGCAGATACACCGCTCTACCCTGGTGAATGCGAAAGCGATTTCCGGCGTCATCCGCGATCTGCGTGGGCGTCACCTGGTACAGATCAAGGGCCTGACCGAAAAACTGGAAGTCAGCCGCAGCTTTGTGCATCTGTTCAAGCAGATGTAAGCAAGGCAGGCAGACAAGCCAGCAAGCAAACAACAGCGATCAAAACAAGCCAGCAATAAAAAAGCGCCCGATCAAAAAATCGGGCGCTTTTTTCATATCCACAATCACACTGCAATTACAGGATGTGCCTGCCTATCCACCAGGCTATCGCTGCCACAAAAGCAGACGCCGGAATGGTCAGAATCCAGGCCCAGACGATATTGCCAGCTACACCCCAACGTACAGCAGACATTTTTTGCGCCGAGCCAACACCGACAATCGCACCAGTAATGGTATGGGTTGTTGACACAGGAACGCCCAATACCGTTGCCATGATCAGGGTGATAGCACCACCGGTTTCGGCACAAAAACCACCGACAGGTTTCAGCTTGGTGATTTTTTGTCCCATTGTTTTTACAATGCGCCAGCCACCAAACAAGGTACCCAGACCGATCGCTGCATAGCAGGAATACACGACCCAGCCTGGCGGGCCCTTGTCGGCCTCGCTGGAATAGTTGGCAGCGATGAGCAGCATCCAGATAATACCCATGGTCTTTTGCGCATCATTGCCACCGTGACCAAGACTGAAAACAGATGCCGACACCAGTTGTAGGCGGCGGAACCATTTGTCCACTTTCCTGGGCGTCGATCTGACGAACAGCCAGGATACGATCAACATCATCACAGAACCCAGGAAAAACCCCAGCAACGGCGACAAAACGATGAACAGAATGATTTTGTAAAGACCAGCAGCAATCAAGGCACTCGTACCTTCTTTCGCCACTGCAGCACCGATCAAACCACCGATCAGGGCATGGGATGAGGAAGACGGAATACCAAAATACCATGTCACCAGATTCCAGAATATCGCCCCCACCAGGGCACCAAAGATGACGTAGTGATCAACAATAGCAGGGTCTATCGTTCCTTTACCTATGGTTTTGGCAACAGACAGATTAAAAACGAAAAAAGCCAGTACATTGAATAAGGCAGCCATGGCCACCGCCTGGCTGGGCTTCAATACCCCCGTCGAAACAACGGTAGCGATCGCATTGGCGGCATCATGGAAGCCGTTCATGAAATCGAATAACAACGCCAACACCACCAATAAGATGATGACGTGCGTGCTCATATGAATGGATTGCATAAAAGTGAATTCCCTTGTTCGCCCTCTGCATTGACAGAGAACTGTTAAGCGTCAATTAAGCGTCAAAATAAAATGGTCAGACGCTTAAGCGTTCTCAACAATAATGCCTTCAATGATATTGGCGACATCTTCACAACGATCCGTTACTGTTTCCAGTATTTCGTAAATCGCTTTCAGCTTGATCAGATTGCGGACATCAGGTTCGTCACGGAACAGTTTGGACATTGCAGCACGCATGACATGATCGGCATCCGATTCCAGACGGTCGATTTCTTCGCACAGCGCCAGGATTTCGCGGGAATTATCCATGTTATGCAACAGGGCCACTGCTGCCCTTACTTTTTCAGCGCAGCCCAGGCAGAGTTCTGCCAGGCGTTTTGCTTCCGGTGTGATTTCACGGATATCGTACAAAGAGATAGTCTGGCCAGCATCTTCCAGCAGATCCAGAATATCATCCATGCGGGTGATCAGTTTATGGATGTCATCACGGTCCAGTGGCGTGATGAAAGTTTTGTGCAGCAACTCTATCGTATTGTAGGTCACCGTATCTGCCTGTTTTTCTATGCTCTCTATCGCATGTACGCGATTTTCCAGATCATCAAAATTCGTCATCAGAGCAACCATCTCCTTGGAGCCTTTGACGCATAAATCAGCGTGCTGGTTGAAGAGTTCAAAAAATTTGCCCTCGGTGGGCATCAAGCGTCCAAACATTTTATTCTCACTGAAAATAGAAGATTTCTAGAATTGCTCAGGCAAATACAGACATATAAAAACGGCGCCCAAAACCAAACAACATGGTTTTACTGACAGTACAGTTTCAAGCCTTGCTGCATTTGCCACTCACTACAAAAACAAAAATTCCTGGTGCGGAAACTTATTCGTTATCACCATAAACCGACAGGGAACCCACATAGTTGTCAAACTTGGTGTATTCCCCCAGGAAGGTCAGGCGCACACTGCCAATCGGGCCGTTACGCTGCTTACCAATAATGATTTCTGCGGTACCCTTGTCCGGCGAATCCGGGTTATAAACCTGATCGCGGTAAATAAACATGATGACGTCGGCATCCTGCTCAATCGCGCCTGATTCACGCAGATCGGACATGACGGGACGTTTGTTCGGGCGTTGCTCCAGCGAGCGGTTCAACTGTGACAAGGCAATCACCGGGCAATGCAATTCTTTCGCCAGCCCCTTCAGATTTCGGGAAATTTCCGAAATCTCGGTTGCGCGGTTCTCACCGGCAGAGTTGGCAGACATCAGTTGCAAGTAATCGACAATCACCAGACCCAGCTTGCCGCATTGCCTGGCCAGACGACGCGAACGGGCGCGCAATTCTATCGAGCTCAGCGCCGGGGTTTCATCGATGTACAACTGTGCGTCATTCATTTTCTGGATGGCATGCGTCAAACGCGGCCAGTCTTCATCTGTCAGCTTACCGACACGCAGACGGCTTTGATCCAGGCGCCCTACCGAGCCCAGCATACGCATGGCCAGCTGCGCACCACCCATCTCCATGGAAAACACGGCAACTGGCAAACCACTGTCGATCGCCACGTTTTCACCGATATTCAGCGAAAACGCGGTCTTGCCCATGGATGGGCGACCGGCAACAATGATCAGATCGCCAGGCTGCAGGCCGGAAGTCATTTTGTCCAGATCGGCAAAACCGGTAGGCACACCGGTAATATCATTTTGATTGTCGCGGTTATACAGTTCATCAATGCGCTCGACCACCTGGGTCAGCAAGGGCTGGATGGCCTGGAAACCCTGGGCACCACGGGCACCTTCTTCGGCGATGGCAAAAATCTTGGATTCCGCCTCGTCCAGCATCTGCTTGACCTCTTTACCCTGCGGATTAAAGGCATTACCGGCGATTTCGTCAGATACCGTGATCAGCTTGCGCAGTACGCCACGGTCACGCACGATTTCGGCGTAACGACGGATATTCGCAGCGGAGGGCGTATTCTGGGCCAGGGCGTTCAGGTAGCTAAGGCCACCGGCATCCTCGGCCTTGTTCATGCCATTCAGGGCTTCGAACACGGTAATCACGTCGGCCGGACGGGACGCATTGATAAGCTTGACCATGCACTGGAAAATGATGCGGTGGTCATAGCGATAAAAATCTTCTTCGCTGATAAAGTCGGCAATACGATCCCAGGCGGCATTGTCAAGCAACAAGCCTCCAAGGACAGATTGCTCTGCTTCTATGGAATGGGGGGGGACGCGTATCGCGTCAACTTGAGGATCAGAACCAGCTTTCATGGCGCGCATTATAACCGTTAAATCAAACTGTCAGACAATACAACATGAGGGAAACAGGCTTGTTTGTGACAAGATTGTGACAAGTTTATAATTCGGCCGCGACAAATATCACATAAACAACGCAACAAAGAAAAACATCCCGCGCACAACAAAAAAGCCGGGAATCCCCGGCTTTTTCTTCAGCAATTTGCAAAAAGCAAATTAAGCGTGTTCGCCCAGTACAGAAACGGTCACATCAACCACGACGTCCGTGTGCAATACAACGGAAACGCTATGATCGCCAGCGATCTTCAAAGGACCTTGTGGCAAACGTACTTGTGCTTTTTCAACCGCGAAACCTTGTTTTGTCAGGGCTTCAGCGATATCAGAGTTAGTAACGGAACCGAACAGACGGCCATCAACACCAGATTTCTGGGTGATTTGCACTGTCAAACCGGACAGTTTTTCGCCTTGAGCTTGTGCTGCTGCCAATTTGGCGGCTGCTGCTTTTTCCAGTTCAGCACGTTTTGCTTCGAATTCAGCAACGGCAGCTGTCGTAGCACGACGAGCCATACGTTGAGGAATCAAAAAGTTACGGGCATAGCCGTCTTTTACACGAACTACATCACCCAGATTGCCGAGATTAACGACTTTATCCAACAGAATAACTTGCATATTTTTCTCCTTTACCTTGTCGTCAATTACGCTGTGTGCAAATCAGTGTATGGCAGCAACGCGAGGTAACGTGCACGTTTGATTGCTGTATCAACTTGACGTTGGTACAACGCTTTAGTACCTGTCAGACGCGCAGGCATGATTTTGCCGTTTTCTTGCACGAAGTCTTTCAGTGTGTCGATGTCTTTGTAGTCAACTTTTTCTACATGTGCCGCTGTGAAACGGCAGAATTTTTTGCGCTTGAACAAAGGATTTTGTTGCTGACGCTTTTGCTTCAATTTGCTTTTGTCGAATTTTTTACCGAATGCCATTTTTGGCTCCTAATCTAGTAAAGGTGTCCCGAATTCAGTGACATGAAAAACGAGACTTTTGCTATTGCGATTTTTGCGTGCTAAAAAACCAGTAAATTCCACCGGCACATCCAGATCAATCTCATTGAACCGGCGGGAAATCTCCCCTGCCGCTACCGCTGAAATTTCAAACTCGACCTGTCGAACTGTGTTCGCCTCACGAGTTTCCGAACTGTGCATCAATGTCGCAGCAGCTATTGGTATACCGGCCGGTGTGTACCGCAGTGCGGTTTTCTCTACGATCCGGGCTACAAGCTTCAGTTGATTCACTATTTTTTACACGACCTCTGTCAATGAATAATTAAGCAGCAGGCGCTTCTACACGTTGCGCTTTTGCAGCATCTTCCTTCTGAACAGCTTTCATCATTGGAGAAGGTGTTGTTTCTGCTTTTTTCAGTTTGACTGTCAGGTGACGCAAGACAGCATCATTGAATTTGAATGCTGTTTCCAACTCGAGCAGAGTTTCAGCATCGCATTCAATGTTCAAGCAAACATAGTGCGCTTTCGCCAGTTTTTGAATCATGTAAGCCAGTTGACGACGGCCCCAGTCTTCAACGCGATGGATTTGACCACCACGAGCTACAACACTTGCCTTGTAGCGTTCGATCATTGCAGGAACTTGCTCGCTCTGATCGGGATGTACGATAAATACGATTTCATAATGACGCATATATTCTCCTTGTGGACAATAAAAATAGCCCGCCTCGGCGTCAAGACGAGTGCGGGAAGAGGAAAGCCGACAATAATAACCCAGTTTTCTATATTGATCAATCAGATCAGTGACTTAGCCAGATAAAGCCGTCATTTGCCTGTTTGAATGACGTAAATTTTCACATTTTTGCTGCTCTCTGCGGATTTTGACTTGCATATTCAGCTTTACTGTATAAAAATACAGACTGCTTGCCTATACAGCACATTCACATTAGAAAACGCCATGCTAAAACTCACTGCCCGCCAGGAACAAATCCTTAATCTGATCAAGGATGCCATCCAGAACACCGGGTTTCCCCCTACCCGCGCAGAAATTGCCACGGAACTGGGATTCCGCTCCACCAATGCCGCAGAAGAGCATTTGCAGGCACTGGCGCGCAAGGGTGTCATCGAGATCGCCGCTGGCACTTCGCGCGGCATACGCCTGCTTGAATCTGCGCTGTCCAGCCATATTCCCGGCATACAGATGGCCCTGCCGCATCCTGCGCTGATGCAACTGAGCCTGCCACTGGTTGGCCGCGTGGCTGCCGGTTCACCCATACTGGCCAGCGAGCATATCGAATCCACCTACCATGTGGACCCCGCCCTGTTCTCTGCCAAGCCTGATTTTTTGCTGAAAGTACGCGGCATGTCCATGCGCGATGCCGGCATACTGGATGGTGATTTGCTGGCCGTCAAAAAAACCGACAGCGCCCGCAATGGCCAGATCGTCGTCGCCCGCCTGGGTGATGATGTCACCGTCAAACGCTACAAGAAAACCGGCAACCTGATCGAACTGATGCCGGAAAACCCGGATTACCCCATCATCAGAGTGGGCGATACCGAAGAAGATTTTGCTCTGGAAGGCCTGGCAGTCGGCCTGATGAGAAACTGGGTTTGAGGACAGCCTGGGTGTGATCCTCCCCTCTCAACCGGATCACACCCGGCTCGTCCTCAAACTTTTTTGACTACAGCGCCAGGATGCATCTGCGACGCCGCTGGCATTATATGTACCAGCGGCATCAGCAACACTACCAATGATCGCGTCAATGACAATATGTGCATATTTTCCCTCAGTATCTACATATGACAAGGGATTAGCCACAACATACCCGTAATCCGTCATGCCACCCGCCAACCTTTTAGGATCAGACTGCACCTAACACCCCGTCCTTGGATCATAATCCCTGAAGTAATTAAAGAGTCGGATAGACATTCTCCGTTGTATGCCTGTGCTGATTTCTATGGTGACCTTGTTGTAGACCTGCGTATTTTTATACGATTACGTGAGGTAAGTAGCACTCGGTCAATTTGCTGATGAGTATCTAAAATCCACGATCGGTCGATAAGGTTCGATTTTTAGCAAACATATTAAGTAATTCGCTCTCAATCGCATACGTACAGCCCTCGATACCATCATTTCTAATAGTGTTTTCTTTAAATACAAGCGTCGGCAATCGACACACTGCCACGGCCGCTTTGGCTCTGAAAAGCAACATATCTAAGTAACAATTCATATCTACAAATTTCTGAAATTCCAGCTTTATCCTGGAAAGTGAAAATAATCCTCTAGCAGAAAATCTATAATCCAAATCAGAAGCTAACGAAACTATCTCTTGATGAGATTTATACTTCTGGATCTCTTCACATAACCAAGCTCGTTCATTAACATTCATTTGTACAATATTTTGATATAACAATTTCCAATGCAGAGTGCCTCTAAGGTCGTCAAACTCGCCTGGCCTCGCCTGGCCTCGCCTCATCGTCCATAAACACAAACGATTTATCACCAAAAACTACTACTTGTTTAGCAAAATGAGCGAAGGTTGCGTTTAAATCCTCTTGAGGGACTAGTATCGAAAAATGTCTATGATCACAAAAAGAAGTATCACTTGGAGCACTGTTTTCATCAAAAGCTGAACGTTTAGTCCACAACCCCATCATATTTCGCGAAAAATTAGACTTCTTCTTATGTCCGGCCAAGTGAATAATTTTTGTAAGCATCAAATCTGTTTGTTCGATACGCTCTGGTTTAATCAATGGTTGAAAATATTGATGTTCTGACGCTATCAAATTCCAATAGCGATCAAAATTTCCAAAGATATGATTTTTAGGTGCAAAGACGTTGACAACGTAATCATCAAATTCAGGCAACTGTGTCGTAGCAATAATAGTTTCAGTTTGCCGAAATTGAGCAACGCCACCTGCCCGCCCAATTTCACCTAACTCTTTTAAGGTTAGTGAAATATTTTTTATTTCAAACATATCTGATTTGCACGGTGGCCTTGTATTAGGTTAATTTATTCAACATCCACCTTTTACTGCAAAAAATGCGGGCAAGTAGCAGTCACAGCAAAGAAGGGTATCTGAACTCTGCTATTGACTCAAAAGGCGCTAAATGATTTCTAAGTGTTTCAATTAGTCGCTCTTTTACGCCGTCCGGATATTGACCTATTGCTTCGTGAGAATAAGATGATGTTAGATCACATAAAAATCCCTGTATACGTGGAATTGGACAAATTTTCAAAGCTAAATTCAATCTAAAAAACAACAATTCTTCAAACTGCGCTATCTCTTCCTGTGTAAGCAAAGCCAATTTATCTGGTATGAAACTAATGAGGCCCCTAATAATAAAACGGCGATCAAGCCGCTCAATAAACTTGTCCATTTCTATTGGTGAAGACATATATTGTCGAACCTGACGGGGCAAAGAAAGACGCTCTTCCGGCGCTAATTTGGTAATTTGAGTATGGAGTAATTTCCAAGACTCTGTTTTCATGAGATCAATAAAGTTAGATAGATCAAGATTTTCTGGATAAGGAAACAAAGAAGAATCTCCAAATCTTAGTACCTGCTCTTCAAAATGTTTTGCGACAGCTGATTTATCTACACTTGGAACAAGAATTGAAACATGTCTACTGCCAAGATCACTCAAAAAAGTACGTCCCTTTTTGGAATAAAATTCGGGTGTCACCGTCCACCCTCCCAACATTCTGCTTGCAAATTCTGATCTCTTTACATGTCCGGCTTGCCGAATGTATTTTTTTAAAATCGTTATTGTCCCATCGTAATTTTCATTCGTTAAAAATGGCGAATGAAATTTTCTTTGTGCCTCTAACAATGGTCGAAAAGCAAAAAAATTAAAGAAAACATATTGTTTTTCAGTGAGTATATTCAATACATGTGCATTGAAATCAGGCAATGCTGTCCAAAGCAAGGATATCCCGCACTGGCGATATTGATCCATTACTTCTTGCGTCGCAATTAACCCTAGCTCTTTTATCATCAATTCATAATTTGTAATTTTCATTTATCAACTCACACTGTTTAGTCAGGCCTAGGTTTATTTGTGCGAGAACACTTTGGCAATGAAGTATTTACACCAGTAACATAATTATCCTTAGAAGCGGTAAATGCAAATCCGATAGTGTATGGTTCATCACCCGTATTCCACCATGTAGCAGCATAAACCGCTTGAAGTGCATTCGCTATTGTCGTTCTCCCTTCGACAGTTTCAGCTAACTCCAGCACCCTCACTTTACGTCGGTATCCCAAGACTTTATCTGCGTATTCTTCCCCTAAAATAACGGCAAGTCCAATTGCCGCAATCTCTCCGTGAATTGCTACATGGTTAGCAAAACTTATTCGTGCATATTCTTCTTGTTTGATCCCGCCACATAGATAAATTGGTATCGTATGATGCGCTGGATTTTTATCATTTTTCTCTTTTTCAATTTCTGCAGTTAGATCCGTTGGTGTTGAATTTGCATCTTCATCATTCTGTGTCTTTGCGGTGACTTGCTGGATAGCAATCGAATCCCAAATTTCGAATTGACGATTACCTGTAGTGCTAGTTGGTGAGCGCAGTGTCAATACGTTATATGTGGCGACAGCGAGGCTCGTCAATGTCGCACCGATAACAAGAGCCCTCATCTGACTATTTATATCCGCGTTTCCACTTGGATCACGCTTGTTTGTGGGATCGGAACTGGCATACAAGTATTTGTTCAGTGTGACCGGTGATTTAGGTCGACCATCCCATTTATCAAGGGAAATAAACCGACCTATATTAGCGTCATACCAGCGCGCGCGGTTGTACTGTAAATTAATTGCATCATCAAATGCCTCGCCTGTATAACGGTAGGTGTTTTGCGTTGTTCCTGTATGACTAACAACAGCCCCAAACGCATCATACTGATATGCATCAGTCGCATTACCTGTTTCATCTGTCAGCGTTTTTATGCTACCCAAGCCATCCGCATGATAGTAACTATTCTGTCCCGCTCTGCTTTGCTGAATCAGGCCATTGCCCCATACATAATTTACTGTCTGGGCAGTCGTTCCTTGAGTAATACTTTCTTGAACGGTCTGCGCATACGCAAAGGCGCTGTCCGTTAAGTACGTCGTGACCTTATCTGTTTCAGTTTTCTGAACAAGATTGCCCAATGCATCATAGCTATATTTCGCTACTGTTGTCGCACTGGCTTGCGCCAGCCCTTGCTTAACTTCGACCAGACGATTATCCGCATTCCAGGCATACACGGTGACTTGTCCAGTTACCGTCTTAGTTAGGAGGTTACCTTTATCATCCCACGTATAGGTTATGGCAGTGGATGTCGCACCAACTGTTTTCATTTCTTGTGTCAGTCTGTCGTTGCTGTCGTAAACATAGGTCGTCGTTTCCGTTCCTGCTTGTGTGGTTTCGGTTTTCTGTGAACGATTTCCCACTTTGTCATACTGGTAGTCAATCGTGCGCATGGTCGTACCACTTCTGTCTTTGACCAGTTCCTGTGTCAGACGATTCACGCCGTCATATTGGTAACTAGTCGTACGTACCGGATTAGCTACAATGTTGCCCGTGATGGTGCTTGCAGCATCAAACTCTTCCACTTTAGTGCGTTGGCCATTCGATGTGAAGGTATAACGACTACCCGCAACAATACTGCCGTTTGCTTTCTGATGTAGTACTTGCTGCAAGCGACCATTGGCATCATAACCATAGCTGGCAGTAATACCGTTCGGCACAGTTGTTGTTGCCAATCGTCTCGCATTGTCATAGGTATAGCTGGTTGTTTTGTTGGCTGTATCGGTCACACTGACCAACTGCTGGTTTGCATTGAAGCTGTATTTCACAGTTCCAGCAACCATACTGCGCTCAGCGATGTTTCCATTAGCATCGTAACCATAGGCCAAATAACTACCATCCGGATTGGTCTGCTTGGTAACACGATCCTGCGCATCATATTGATAGCTGGTTTGGCCGTTTTGTGCACCATTTGTGCCATTACCGCCACTCACCGTGACTATCGCAACTTGTCCGTTTTCCGTATAGGTATTGACGATGTT
>NZ_JACOGF010000020.1 GCF_014284335.1 Undibacterium hunanense
GTATTTCATCATGCGTCAGCAGTCATCAAGCGGCTGCAATAAAGACCGAATGTATGGCTGCAATCGACTACGTCAGGTTTAATTTGAAAATGCTCTTGCAAATGGGGGGCGTCCATGTATGCGCCGCGCGCACCATATTTTCAATCGCATGGTGGCATTCGGTGCGCATGGCGCACCCTACTCCCCCCATACGACATCAAGCCTTACGATGCCTAGAGCAAAGGCCGATGGACTAAAACGCCCTGATCGCCCGGACGCGTTCCTCAGCCGAACGTTTCATCAAATCCATCCGTGCACCATTATTACTGATAACAACAAAGGCTTCAGAGTCGCTCTTTTCGTTGGAACTCCAGTAATAACCTTCACTGAATTTGCCGATGTTCCTGTTCGGGCCATTGGTACCATTCCCTATCGTTTTAATCATCAGTTCCAGCTCGTATAGGGAAGGCAGGTACCAGTCGCCAATGCCATTCAACTGGTAACGTGCGCAAAGTATGGCAGCGTAATCGCCGGAGCCATATTTATCGATAATTTTTTCCGTATTGTACCGGCCCATACCGATCCCATCCCTTACCGTCATTGCCAGAACATTCGGGCTTTTGGCAGGGCACCAAGCTGTTCTTTCAACCGGATCGACAGGCGCGGCCATCAAGCCATGTTCACCGCTTTTATCGAGATAAAATATGATGCCGCCGTCAAGCTGTTCACCTATCTTGTATTTCGCACCTGCTGCAGTCGTTCCATTTGTCATCTGATCCACCGTAAGTTATGAAGTGTAGAGTTTCCGATAAACTATGCGCCTGAAAATAAAAGAATGCGCCAGAAACGGTCGTGTCCAATCGCATTCAGTTTATACACGGCAAATACCGGTTTTCGTTAATCATAACCCAACACTTCCAGTGCACGCCATTTTTTTATCTGTCTGGCATGCACTTTGGCAGAGAAATCAAGATCACAATTATGTGGAACTGCCATACACCTTGCTTCATGATGTGTTATCTGTCGGCATTGACGGAATGAGCCTTTACTATTTACGGAAGATATCCGGTGCACGACACCCTGCCGCATAGACAATAAGCAGGATGTCATGTCGCGCACCGTTTTTCTTCACAGCCAAAAACGGGAATTACGCACCAAATTTATAATTCACCTCCAGCCATCCTTGTCGTCCAAACGGGGTAAATGAACCTACAGGGTAATTCGGCCAGCCGCCGCTGTAATCGTATTTGATCTTGTTGAACACATTGTTGATGATCAGCGATACCGACAGGTTCTTGCTGGCCTGATAGACCGTACTCCAGTTAGCGATGCCCGTCGGGGACAGGTAGTATTCACCAGAGCCATTCGGTATCTTGCCGTAACGAGTGACCGTCAGTGTATTGGACCAGTCGCCCTTGTTCCAGTTGACGCTGGCGATCAGTTTGTCGCGCCAGTCTGAATTGCCAAGATCGGCCAGGTCATCGTAGAGGGCATCGCCTTCAAACTGTTTGGACTTCTTGCTCAACACCTTGCTGTAATTGGCCTTGAAAGTAAAGCTGCCAGCCGTCGTTGTTTTCAGCAGGTATTTGGCACTGATGTCGATGCCGCTGGTGGCCTGGTAAGCCGCATTGATGGGATTGACCCAGATCTCCTGTATTTCACCGGCATGGCTGAGCGCATTGGTCGGATAACGTTTGATGCGGTTGATGGTGTCGGCACACAGACTGGATTTGATATCGCGTTTGCCAGTGCGGCAATCAGCTTCATCGCGCAATAACTGGTCTGCGCTGAGGTTGACGACCATGTCGCTGATCTTGATGTTCCAGTAATCAAGCGAAACATCGAACTGATTGCTGGGTGACCAGACCACGCCCACGCCAAAGGATTTGCCTTTTTCTGATTTCAGGTCAGGGCTGCCGAACTGCACATAATTGGCGCCTGGCGAGTAATTCGCATAGTCACAATCCTTCAGTTCCTGCCCTTCGGCCTTGCAGCGATAATAATCCGTCGTGCTTGAATAATAACCGGTGCCGCGTGCCTTGAAGATGTAGTTCATGTCCGGCGCACGGAAACTGGTGGCATAGTTGGCGCGCAACAGCAATTCTTGCGTAGGGCGAATTTCCAGACCACCGTTATAGGTCAGCTTGCCATCCTTGCGTCCGGCAAAGTGATAATCATCATAGCGACCGGCCAGGCTGGCAGTGACTTCTTTCAACAGCGGCACATATACTTCTGCCCCCAGCGCATAACGTTTGCGCGAGCCGCGCACATCATCGGACTTGGTAACGGTATTGAACACGCCCTGGTTAATCTGCGGATCAGGCAGGTTATCAAAACTCTGGTTACCAATTTCTGCGATGCCTGCGGTTTTGATGGCTCCGGCAGGCAGTTGCCATAATTCACCATTCAGTGCCACGCTCAGGGTTTGCGTGCGTGAACTGTCGGCACTGCGCGAGGCGGCAGTGATCTGGTTGAATTCTTCGGGTGTCAGCCGACGCGTCAGACGTTGCACGTCGGGGGCATAGATGGCGATGCCAGCACTGTCCAGTCCCAGTTTGGGGCCAAGGAAGAAAGTATCAATATTGGCCAGGGTACGTGGTACCACGTTTTCACTGCGGTAGGCCGATGCGCTATAAGCCGCTTCATAATTCCACTGCGAGCCCGGCAACACGCCGCGTATGCCCAGGTTGATACCTGCCGAGGTGTCGTCCCAGCGACGGTTGAAGCGGTTCACGCCATTGATTTCTTCTGGGGCAAATACCTTGCTCCAGGCCTCATAGGCGTTGGTGTTTTTATTCCAGAAATAACTCTGGTTTGTCGATGACGATACCCAGCTTGGCGAACGTGTATCGTTTTCTGTCTTGTTCTTGCCCAGCAGGATATCAGCGAACAGGGTGGTATCAGCATTTAGCGTCAGATTGCTGCTGGAGAAAAGATTCAGGCTCTGGTTCTTGGTTTGTACTGTCCAGTGCATAGGGCTTAAACGCGGGCTGGCGCAATAGCTGCCTTTGCTGGTTTTATAGCTGATCTGGGTGCCGTCAAAGAAATCGCTCAACTGGCTACAGGCATCCCCCAGGTCGATATAGCGACCGGTCTTGATATCCTTGCGGTACAGCGTGGCACTGGGTGTACTGCGTAACGCCATGAAATCGCGCTGGGTGGCGCGCAGTGGCTCACGTTCGCTGTATTCAAGGCTGAACAGGCTTTGCAACTGATCGACATTGACCGTGCCGGAAAATTGCACGCGCTTGTTACCCCCGCCACCACGTTCGGTATCGCCGATTTTGGCATTGATGTTATACCCTTGCGTATGCTTTTTGAGAATGATGTTGACCACACCGGCAATCGCGTCTGAACCATAAATGGCTGATGCACCACCGTTCAGTATCTCTATGCGTTCCACGATATTCGAAGGGATATTTGCCAGGTTGGTGAAATTGACCGTACCTTCATAAGCGATAGGAAAATCCGCCATGCGTCGCCCGTCCAGCAGGATCAGCGTATGGTTCGGCCCCAACCCGCGCAGACTGATGGTATTGGCTGATGGCGTAAAGGTATTGCCAAAATCTTCGCCCTGGGTAAAACCGGAATTTTGCACGGCATTGTTGAGGGCATCGTAGACATTCTTGTAGCCCTGGCGTGTGATTTCTTCACCCGTGATGATGGTCACCGCCGCCGGCCCTTCGAGGCTGGCACGCGGTATGCGCGAGCCGGTGATGACCACGGACTCTTCTTTTTTATCTTCCTTTTGCGCGGTCTGTGCCAGCGCAGCATGGCTATAAAACAGCGCCAGAGCACTGACAACGCAAGCAGATAAAGGCTTTAGTTTGATTTTCTTGGTAGGCATGGGTCTTCTTTAAAAAAAACAGCGAAGACCGGAAAATATCAAGAATATATCAACAGACAAACGAATATAAGCGCATATGGAAATTCACTCGACCACTGGTATGGTGATCTTGTGATGGGTGGTGATGGCGTTTGCCCTATTAGTGCAAAACAGCGTAAGTCGGCAAAGTGGTATGCAGGTGTGACGGTTTTATTTTTTGCATAGAGCGCAAAAAAATGTTCGGCATTTATTTTTGTTCGCGTTACGTGAACATCCTGAAAAACAGAACAGCCACGCGACAACAGGTCAGAATTTTTTACAAAAAGCAGATAAAAGTGCACTTAAAAATACGTATAAGTGATTGATATCAATCACTTATCCTCTATTTTACATTTTCATCAAATCCACACATCCAGCGCACTGGTCCTGTCACCACCCTCTTCACCTGTATTCACCACACCCCGTGGTTCTATCAGCAAGAGTTTGACTTCGTGTTCGGCATAGGGTTTGTGTTCAACACCTTTGGGGACAACATACATTTCGCCTTGCGATATCAATACGTGACCATCACGAAAATCGATGCGCAGTTGCCCTTCCAGAACGATGAAGCTTTCATCGGTATCGACATGGTCATGCCAGATGAAATCGCCTTGCAGGCGGGCGACTTTGAACTGGTAGTCGTTCATTTCGGCGATGACTTTTTGTGACCATTGTTCGCTGAACAGGCTGAATTTGTCGGCGAAGTTAAGACTTTTGTAGCTCTTTGCGGTGGTGTCTGGCTGGGTAGACATGGCGGCGTATCCTGTGGTGGAGTGAACAAGCCAACAGCATAAGCAAAGTCAGGCAGCAAATATTGTACGATTGTGCGTGAAACTTGACACTGTATCGCGCGCTATCGCTTGATCTTGGTCCCATGCATTTTCAGCCAGTGCAGTGGTGTCAAACCGAAGGCCTTGCCAAAGTGTTTGGTCATATGGCTTTGGTCGGTAAAACCTGCCGTCAGTGCAGCATCCACCAGGGAATAGCCGTCCATCAACAATTTTTTGACCATATCCAGGCGACGCATGGTCAGGTAGCGATAGGGGCTGGTGCCAAACAACAGACGAAAATCGCGTGACAGGCTCCAGCGGTCACGGCCACTGTGTTCTTCCAGCTCTTCGAGGGTGATGCCATGGACTAAGTTATCCGAGAAATTATCTGCGCGCTTACCAGCGATTACGCTGTGGATGTATTCGCGCGCCCGTTCTGCTGCCTGGTAATCAAAGCGCTGGCTGCTGGGGCTGCGTTCAGGGCTACCTAAGAACGTGTCAGCGATTTTACTTGATGCGCCATGCATGGCGTGGGCCAGGTCAAACAGGGCATCCTGTTCTTCCAGCACATCCATGGGTCCATCCATGCGTTGCAGCAAGGCCAGGGTGGCGGTATGCAGACGCGGGGCTGCCGAGATGCCGTGCTTCACAAAGGGCAAAGGCTGTCCACCAAGAATTTGCTGTATCAGCGCCGGTTCAACATAAATCATGCGGTAGCGAAAACCATCACCAGTACCAGCCTGCCCATCATGCGCCTCGTCCGGATGCAAGACGATGGTGCCACCTGGCAGGCTATGGCATTCACTGCCGCGATACGTAAAGCTTTGTACACCAGACAGTGTGGTGCCTATGGCATAGGTATCGTGCCTGTGCATGGCATAGGCATTGCCGGCGAAATAGGCTTCGATACGTTCCAGCCGGTTGGCGTTGCTGCCCGGGGCATGGTGTATCCAGTCGCTTCGGTGGTCCTTGGGGTGTTTGCTCATGGCTTTGGGTGTGATGCGGTGGCTGCCACTATTTTAAGCGTTTGTGAGAGCATGTGCTGAAGCCGCTGCTGTATGCACCGTGTACACCATATCTCGTCATGGATTTGGTGAGTTTGAAAACGGTGCGCGTGGCGCACCCTACGTATTATCCATGCCCATGCGCGAGGTCGAAAATGGTAGGGTGCGCCACGCGCACCGAATGCCGCCATGCATTTGAAAATATGGTGCCCGTGGCGCAGCCTACTTTGGCTGTAAGACGGACCGGTAACGGCGTTCCGCTTCAGTCGCGTCTACCCAGCCACAGCCTTCGGGATGATAGCTGACAAAGAAAAGCAGCGATGACTTGAGGTCTGGATTCTGGCTGTCGACGAATTGGTATTGCACATTTTCTGCAAGAATATCCGGCTTGTCAAAATCGAGCAGGGTTTTGCGGGTGCGTTCTATGCCGTTTTCCAGTATCTCTGACTTGGTGCGGAATCCATATTTGAATGTCCTGCGGATGGCAGTTTCGGCGGGTTTGCGATCACGGCTCAGGCGCTGTATCTCGCCATTGGCGGCGGCGTATTCCACCTGTGGATAAATCTCCAGAAAGAAAGAGCTGTCCGCACCGGCCTCTTCACCTGCCTGCGATGCGATGAAGACGCCGTCGACATCCTTGACGGTACGGTAGACTTTCCAGCCACAGTCTGCGCTGATGGCATTCATTTTTTGTTGCCGGACAATCTGCGGATAATTAAAGATGCCCCAGACGGCAGCAATAACGACCAGGTTGACGATGACCAGGGTAATCTTGCGGTTGTTGATGCTTTGTATATTGGCAAAGCGAATGACGTAGCGTGCACACAGGCTGCCCAGCAATATAAAAACCAGCAGGCATGCCAGAAAGCCTAAGAAGCTGATGATACCCATTCAGAAACGCCTCGTACTTTGATCTGCCCTTAAACTGCCTGTGAACAAAAACATGGTGGTTGCATTGTGGTTCAAAAATAAGACCCGCATTATTTCATGCACCAAGCCTGGTGTCTGGCTTTTTTTGCAGAACTCAGGCTTGATGACGCAAGGCATCCACCACCAGCGCAAAGGCCGGTGAAGCCTGACGGCGGCTGGGGTAATACAGGTGGTAACCCTGAAAGCTGGGCGCCCAGTCTTCCAGAACGCGTTGCAAATGGCCATCGCGTACATGTTGCGCCACCATGTCTTCTGGCAGGCAACCAAGACCAAATCCGGCCAGCGCGGCACGCAAAATCGGCGTACTGCTGTTGAACACCAGTTGCCCTTCCACCCGCACATTCAGTTCCTGGCCATTGCGTTCAAATTCCCAGGCGTACAAACCGCCATACGTGGGCAGGCGCAGGTTGATGCAATTGTGGCCCGCCAGCTCTTGCGGGGTGTGCGGTGGTGCATGTCTGGCAAAATACGCAGGCGCACCCACCACCGCCATACGCAGGTCGGGCGCGATTCTGACGGCGATCATGTCCTTGGCGACTTGCTCCCCCAGACGCACACCGGCATCAAAACGGTCCGCCACGATATCGGTCAGGCCATAGTTGATATTTACCTCGACCTTGATATCCGGATAATCAGGCAAGAACGCGGCCAGTTTGGGCCACAAAACGGTACTGGCTGCATGTTCAGCCGCTGAAATGCGGATGGTACCGGCAGGTTTGTCGCGCAACTCGCTCAAAGCAGCCAGTTCAAATTCAATTTCTTCAAAACGCGGGGCAACGGTTTTCAGCAACCTTTCGCCAGCATCGGTGGGCGACAAGCTGCGTGTGGTGCGTGTCAGCAGCCGTACGCCCAACCGCGTTTCCAGCCCACGGATGGTATGACTCAAGGCCGATTGCGACACCCCAAGCTGGGCAGCAGCCCGGGTAAAGCTGCCTTCACGGGCGACGGTGATGAAAGCAAGCAGGTCATTGAAATTTTCTTTTTGCATTCATGCATCTCTTTTCGTCAGTAGCTAGCGCACAGGAATAATAGTAGGGTGCGCCGCGCGCACCTTTGTTGTGTCGTGCTAAAACCCGGTGCGCGCAGCGCACCCTACGACTTTTTGCCTGTACGGGCGCATCGATCAATCTGCATCACCCCGGCACATCCACTTCATTGCCGACAAAGTACGAACCATCGCTCCCTAATCCTGACAGGCTGATGTCGTGGGCATGCGGGTTGTTGAAATCGAGTTTAAGGTGGTAATTTTTGCTGGCGTCGACTGCCAGTACGACCACCAGCGGGCGGGTTTTACCTTCTTTTTCCAGCTCGTCAAACAGGCTATGCATCAACGGGCCAAGCAGGCCGGTGTATTCGGCGCTGGCATGTTGCGGGTGTAACTGACGGCCTTTACGGCTGATGAACTGGAAGTGGTTCTGCGTCTTTTCTGTAGACTGGAAGCGGCATACCACCTGATCCCATTCCTGCTTTGACGCTGCCATCAGGGCGAGCAAGACCTTGGCCATGACGACAGTAATTTCATTCTTGCGGGACATCCATCTATCCTTATATCTAATCACCCGTTTACCAGGCTGGCTTACCTTTGCAAGCGCTCATATGTCCCTGGGCCTTCCGACCACATAATTGACAGAAATCACGTCATTTTGTTCCTGTCACGGGCATCCGTGAGCAGGCCGAAACGAGTTGTGATGGCGTCCAGACCTGTATTCTATCCTAAGACCACTTGATTAACCGGAGGAAACTTGTCAATTCACCTACATTCATCCAGGAGATACTCCTCAACTCAGCCAGATATCATTCTCAGGATGCGGGTATTTCGCCAGGATGAAATCAACAAAGCTACGCACTTTGGCAGACAGCAGGCGGCGGCTGGGGTACACCATGGAAATCGACACCCGGCCAAAACACTGATCCGGAAACAGCCTGACCAGACGGCCGCTGACCACATCGTCGGTCAACTGGAATGAGGTACGCAAAGCCAGGCCCATACCTGCCAGGGCGCAGACCCGCAGCACATCGGCATTGTTGGAAATCACCGTGCTATGGATGGGAATGTGCCTGCCCAGTTCTGGCCCATCGCAAGAATTGCGCACCATCCAGTTATCGCGCAAAAATTCATAGCTGAAATTCAGGCAGCGATGCTGGGAAATATCGTCTGGTGTCTGCGGCGTGCCGTATTTTTTCAGATATTCGGGCGAGGCGCATAACACCACTTCGGATGTCGCCAGCTTGCGCGAAATCATGTTGCCATCGATTTTTTGCAAATCCAGAAAAAAACCGACATCAATTCCCTCTTCCACCAGGTCCACATGGTGGTCGGTGATTTTGATGTCCAGCACCACATCCGGAAATTCCTGCGCAAATTGCGGCAGCAAGGGTGCCAGTTGCGCTTTACCGAAATGTGGGACAGAATAAATACGCAAGGTGCCGCTGGGCTTTTTAGCCGCATACGAAGCCACGGCATCGGCATCATCAATATCAGCCAGTATCTGGCGGACCCGCTCCAGGTAGATCTGGCCGGTCTCGGTCAGAGACAATTTACGGGTCGAACGGTTGAGCAGGCGGGTGCCCAGATGGCCTTCCAGGTCAGCGATATAACGGGTCACCACAGCATTCGACATCTCTAATGCCTGTGCCGCCTTGGCGAAATTACCCAGCTCGACGACCTTGGAAAAGAGTCGCATTGATTGCAGCCTATCCATTTTTCAAGCCCCTTATTGTTTCGGATTCCACAATAGTATATTCCTGATTTGCTACTTTATTGTTGAAACCGGAAGGCCTACACTGCATTCATCGGTGGAGGACATCTACAAACAGCCCGACACCGAACCGCAATCGACAGACTTTTTTCAGTTGTCATCGGAAGTGAAGCATCCCTCTCACTTCTCATGACAATTTAAATCAAGAGGTGGTTGCAAGATGACACTGGCGTGAGTATCCCGTCTGGCCGGTTACATCTTGCAGCAAACCTCGAGTCAGATAGAAAGCGGTTTCTCTTAAATTTTATATAGGATAGGAACCCATCATGAATGCGAAACAAGTCTTTTTGGCCACTAGCGCCTTTTTTCTGACCAGCACTGCCGTATTTGCTGCTGATACAACAACTCCAGCCCCAAAAACCCGTGCAGAAGTGGTTGCTGAACTGGTACAGGCACGTGCCAATGGTGAAGAACTGGGCAGCGAAGGTTTTGCCTGGTACCCAGCACAAAAAGCTGCACTGGTAAAAGCCAATACAGAAACCAGACTGGCTGCTGAAAAAGCCGCTGCTGATTCCAAAGTTGCTGCTGGCACTACCCAGAAAACACAGCAAAACTAAGACAGCCGGTTTAAGGTCACGGCAATGCAGGCAAGCTGCACCGTGTGACCAGCAGTAAGTAATCAGCGGCAGATCGTCTGCCGCAACAAAAAGCGGGGAAGATAGCGGGCAGCGATGCCCCTGTCTTCCCCGCTTTGTTTTATAAGCCGAACCAGCAGGCTGCATGGCTATCCCTTCCCCCTCAAAATCCGCTCGTCAACAAACATCAACCGTTTATCCGCCGGCTGAGCCATGTCGGTTGCTGCTCAGGTAATATCCGTTTTAATTTTTGTAATTCGACGTGACCTCATTGCCGAATGTCAATTTTTTGGCATGGCTATTCCATTGCGCGTCCCAAAGGGAACCATCATGCAAAAAACGGTGCAGAACGACCAGCCATTAACGTCCAATGCGGTAGTCATCGCAAAATTGCTCTGTATCAGCCTGCTACTCTTTGGCGCATTGCGTCTTGCACGCACGATCATGTCACCCAATAGTGATAGCAGCGACATGATGTATATATTGATTTTCTGTATTGGTGGCGGCATGGGTCTGTGGGCAAACAGCTACGACAGCCCGACCTCAAGACGCCTGTTTGCGATTTTTTTCAATGTACTGTGCCTGATGACGCTGATGTCGAATTTCAGTCCGCGCAACAGTCAGATACACCTGATCCCGCGCTGGCAAATACTCTGGTTCGGACTTGTTTTTGTCATGAATATCTATGTACTCGCCAGAGGCAAAAAAATACATGCAGAACCGAAACAAGTGGCAGAAGAAGGTGAGACCGGGCAAGAAGCCGCTGAATCAAGTGCGCGCGACCACCATTTCACCATGACGCGTATGGTGCTGCAAGGTCTGTTGCAAGGTGAAAAAGGGGCGCTGTTCGTCAATAATCTGAAAAACAAAGGGCGCGTTATTTTTGCCAATATATGGGACGCTTTTGGAAAAAGGGAAATCAAGGACCCTGCAAAAATCATCCCCAGCAAAGAGATCGAAGTCTATGTCGATAAAACGACAAGCGGCAAAGAAATTGTCACCATCAAAATGCCAAGACCCGTTGCCAGGAATGAGACTTATTTTGTCGCCATCGTTGAGGATGAGCAGCCAGGAAGTTATTACACCTACAGTCTTGAACTGAGTATCATGCCCAACACCGGCAAAATGTTCACCATGCTGACCGGCATACGCAATGGCCATCGCGCCAATTTTGGTATCGGCCCGGCACCAGATAAAAATGCCTTCGTCGAAACCATATCCGGCATGCTGGATACCCCCAAAGAACCACAAACCATGATGCAGATGCCGACTTAAGACGGCATCACTGCTAAACAGGCCCGGTTCAGGGCAATTGCCAGGCGCTGATACTGCGCGCCTGCAATGTCATGTCCACCATGAAATCGCCCGCTGCATCCTTGCTGCCCACATCATGTGAACGCAATTGCCCTTCGATTTTGACGGGGAAGCCCAAAAAAGCATGCGGATGCAGGCCAAGGGTACGTCCATAACCACGCGTCAATGCCAGGCGCATGACAGAAGCCGACGCCGGAATATCGGCCACGGTAATCTCATATTGTTCGGTATGCACAAAGCGTCGCGTAAAAACCAGCGCGGCCCGCATTACCATCGTATACCTCAATTCGACCTGATAACGCTGGCTGGCATAGCCATTCCAGTTCGCCGCCGGTACTGGCGGGCTGATCTTGATGTGTTCATCTTCCATGCTACCCACCAGAGGATCGAACAGACCACCACGTTCTGGCAACAGGGGCGTATTGGTATTGGTATCAGCATGCGGACCTGCTGGCACGGGGTCGAAACGGGTATGGGCACCATCATCTTCCGATACTTCGCTGACCTGCCCTCTGGCCAGATTCAGCAAACGAAAGTGCATACCGTCAATCTCGGTCAAAAAACGGCCCTCGCCATTGCGTGCCGGCTTGCCAGGCTGACGACTCTGGCTGCGTTGTTCAAATTCGATACGCACACCGGCATGCGCTTGCAGGTAAAACACGCACAACAGCGTCAGCAACAAACATCTCTTGATGCTGGCTATGCCCAGCTTATCAGGGGTTTGCTGCATGGTTTTCTGCACGTTCTGTGACATGATGATCTTCCAGGTAGAGGGCAACCTGGCGCAGCATGAACAAGCTAGCTGCGGCTGTCTACCGGAAGATGAAAGGTAGCAGCATATCCACAAGAAAGTTGCAGGATATGCTGCCCTGAGAGCCTGAAGACGATGGATTACAGAACGTAGGTACGATTAGCGCAGCGTAATCGTACGTATGTTGTGCCCGTCCGTGGCAATGACGCTTCAAATTGTCTTGTCTTTTAACCCACCGGGAAAACTTCACTGTTTTGTATTTTCATCAGCAAATCAACAGTTGAAGATAGCAAGCCGTGATGGACATGCGTACGAATACGATTACGAGCGCGCTGCGCTAATCGTACCTACATAGGTTCAATGCGCAGCGCTGCTGTTTTGCGTAAATCCGATTAATTACAGCTTGAATTCAGCCTTCAACTGACGCTCAATATTCTTGCCGTGTTCTTTGCCGTACTGGGCTTCGATGGCGCTTTGCATGGTACGGGCATAGCCCACCATATACGCCTTGGCATCATGCGCGTCACCTTGCTGTATCAGTTCCAGCTCAATACCGTCCTTGTTCAGCAACTGCGCCAGCCTGGTGCTGACCTCAGCTGGCAGGCTGTCTTTAAACATCGACACAACATAGCGTTTTTTGGCGATGTCCTGCTGGGCTGCCTGCATCCATTGTTTGGTTTTTTCATCCGGCACCATTGATTCCCTGGTTTGCCCCAGGTCTTTTTCAGTCGGGATGGCTGCCAGGTCCAGTTTGGAGATGGTGCAGGCTGGCTTGTCCAGATTCAGGACGATACCGCTACCCAATTCATCGACACGGTCAGCACCACCTTTGGGGCCATAACCCTGTCTGGATTGGCTGCCACCCCAGGTCGATGTCAGATAACGCGGTACGGCAGCAGAATAATCATACAGACTGATTTTTACCAATTCTGTCGTCTGCGTCACATTGCGCTGAAAATCGCGCTCATAAATCTCCCTGGCGCCCTGCTCGGTCTTCACACCCAGTACAAAACCGTTAGGCAAAGTCAGCTTGTGGATCTGGCTGGAATTGCCTTCCCAGTGGGCCAGTTCATTGCCGCCATAAGTCAGGCTGACCTTTTGCACGCCGGGGCAAAGTTCAGCATGGGCCACGCCACTGATGGCAAACAGTGCCGCTGCAGCACAGGCGAAGTGATTCAATTTGGAACATATCATTGCGCATTCCCCTAAAGTGTTGTTCTGCAACTCCACCATCAAAAAGTTTCTTTCAAAGCAAATATCATTTTAATCACTCTGTAAGAAAAAGCAAATAGGATAAAGGGTTTGCCACAGCGCCGCTTGTCGGCCGCACCAGTATGCGCTATCTTGAAACACTGTGCATCTGGCCTGCAGTAGCGATAACAACCGGACCTGTGGCTGGCATCGTCAACAATGAATATACAAATAAATTGGACTTGCGCGAAATTGTCCCAGCACGGCTAACGCCGTAGGAAACCTCCCTGGCAAGGTCGGTTCGTTGCGTCGGCAGACAATATATTGTCTGAAACCCCGACTTCACCGTAGCGACGAAGACAGTACGAATAGTACCGAATCTTGCTAAATACGGGAGCTACAACACAGCTGGGGCAGTTTTGCGTAAGTCCACATAAATTAAGCGAGGATGATGTATGCAATACGACCCTAGCGAAACAGCATTGCTGCACCCTGAACAACAGCCGGCACTGCTCAACAAAGACAAAAAATGGACCAGCCACGCCATTTGCGCCGAACTGTCACGGCTTGTCTACTGGCGCTTTGAACAGGGTGACCAGTCATTGGCAGCGCTGGAAAACATCCTCGCCCATGCCCAGATGGGCAAACCACAGTTATTCAAAAATGCCGACAGCAGCACTCAGGCATTTGCCGTCAGCAGCGCCGACGGCAATACCACTTACCTCAGTTTCAGGGGCACGCAAGCTGATGACATGACAGACCTGATCACCGACATCCGTTTTTTTCCTGCCGAATGGAACGGACGCGGCAAAGTACACTCCGGCTTTCTGGCCGCTTTTCAAAGCATAGAAAAAGAGCTGGATGTCTGGTTCAGGCAATGTCCTGCCAATACCGTATGGATATGTGGCCACAGTCTTGGTGCAGCGCTGGCGACACTGGCTGCCGCCAGATACCCTGGCACCCGGCTGGTCAATTTTGGTTCCCCCTGTGTCGGTGACGCAGAATTTGCCGCCAGCTTTACCGGCCGCGAGGTGGCACGCTATGTCAACTGCGCCGATTTTGTCACCAAACTGCCGCCGGAATCATCATTTTACCAACACTTGCAAGGCATGCGCTACATAGACAGAAACGGCGTCATGCCACCCGGCATGAGCAGCACAGAGATGGAAGCCGATCAGGACGTCGCCGCCACCGCCTACACACTGGATTACGCCACCACGCCTGGCAACGTGCCATTTCGCAATATGGCAGACCACGCGCCCATCAATTATGTGCGCGCCCTGCTGGGGGAGTTATAGCAGCACTCACTATCAACAGGGTAAGTTCCCGTCCTGTCACGGCAGCGCATAATCAAAGCTGTAGTGATGCTGTCCATTGCTGATTTCTATCGCCAGCCTGCCACTGAGCCCCGTCAGTTCATCCGTGCCGGAATCCGGTACCACCTGCACCGTCAGCGACGGCACGCCACGACTCATGATACCCATATGTATCAGCACAAAGCTGCCCTTCCTGCCTTGCAGTGTGCCAGTCACACGCTCGATCGCCACATACCCGGCCGAACCCTTGGTCGCCGTACCCGCCGCCAGCATTTCCCCCAAGCTATGCGCCTCCAGCTCGCCGGTACGTCTGCCGCCCCAAAGCCGCCTCCGCAATCTCGCTGGCAGCAGGCTGCGGGGTCAACTTGACGGTAAAGGTTCCGGTGATGTGGGGCATGGTTGTCTCCTTGAATGTGAGAATCCGTTTTGCTGTAAGCACCAGAAAATACTGAGGTCTGTTGATGATCTGTTTCTGGCAATGACAAGCAAACTGTTTGCAATATAGTATATCAAGGTCTGCGATAGAAAAAAGGACTTCCTCAGTCTGAACAACCCCACAGGTCTGCTAGACTGGCATTCTGACCTGGACCATCAACTCAATCCATCCCATGATTGCCCTCCTACTCAAATGCCTGCTGGGTGCACTGGCCGTGTTACTGATTGCACTCGCATCCAAATCCCGTTATTTCGTGCTGGCCGGGTTGGTGCCGCTGTTTCCCACGTTCGCGCTGATCGCCCATTTTGTGGTCGGCACCACACGCCCCGCCACGGCTTTGCAAACCACCGCCCTGTTCGGACTATGGTCATTGTTCCCATATGCGGTGTATCTGTTTGCCGTGTACTGGCTCAGCACCAGAACATCCATCGTCATCACACTGGGTGCCGCCACTGGCTTATGGGCATGCGCAGCAGCGATCATGCTGACCGTGTGGTTCAGGTGTTATCCGACGGCGGGTTGACGTATCTTTCATCTTCGCTCATCGCACGAACATGGATGGTCGCGCAAGCAGTTGGTTGCTCCCTGCATCACCCCGCCAACACCTTGCCCACCACCCCACAAATCTCATCCACATCCCCCAGCGTCAGGCCCACGTGCAAAGGCAGTGTAACGGTTTCGCGGGCGATGCGTTCGGCGTTGGGGAACATGCCTTCGCGGTAGCCGTAGTGCCTGGCAACGGTAGTCAGGTGGCAGGCTTCGTAAGAGATGCCTGTGCCTATGCCTGCCTCATTCAATGCGTTGCGAAAGCTGGTACGGGTGTGGCCAAAGTTTTCATAGGGGATGAGCACGCAGAACATATTCCAGGTCTGGTCGGTCTGTCCGCTCTGTCCATTTGGTGGCAGCACGACACCTGGTAACTGTGGGAAGCGTTCAAAATAACGCTCAGCCAGTACCTGACGCTGCGCCATGAATGTATCAAACTGCGCAAGCTGGTGCAGGCCAATGACGGCAGACACATCCGACATATTGAACTTGCCGCTGGCTTCGACCACATCACGGGTCTGGTCTGGCAGCTTGCTGATGCCATGAAAGCGCAAAATATCCACACGCTGTGCTTCTGCTTCGTTATTGACGACGATGGCGCCGCCTTCTATGGTCGTCATGTTTTTGTTGGGATGAAAACTGAAAGTGGCAATATCGCCAAATGCGCCTACAGGTTTGCCTTGCCACTTGGAACCCTGCACCAAGGCGGCATCTTCAATCACGCGCAGCTTGTATCTTTTGGCCAGTGCATACAGGGCATCCATATCCCCCAGCGCGCCGGGGAAATGGGTGGGCATGATGACTTTGGTTTGGGGTGTAATCGCCGCCTCGACCTGGGCCAGATCAATCGCCCGCGTGACCAGATCACAATCCACAAACACCGGCCTGGCACCACATTTGACGATCATGTTCATCGCCGAGAAAAAACTCTGCGCTGAAGTAATGACTTCATCGCCTTCACCGATATCACAAAGCGCCAGCGCGATTTCCATCGCGCCAGTGGCCGATGTCACCAACCTGGTCGGGCGATTGCCAAAAGTATGCGACAGCGCCTGCTCCAACTCGGTCACTTTGGGGCCAGTGGTGATCCAGTTGGAACGCAGCACATCGGCCACGGCCTGTATGCTGGCTTCAGACAATTGTGGCTGGGCGAATTTACGGAAAATGGGAGCTGTCATGGCAAAAATAGGCTGTAAAAATCGAATGCCAATTGTAGCCGAAGTGCCCGTCGTGGCTGAGTATTGTTTGTTCAACGGCACATCTCGTAGGGTGCGCCGGACACACCATTTACGCAAACGGATAGCGGTATCCGGTGCGCATGGCGCACCCTACGGAGTGACAACACCTGGGTCAGATAACACCTCGAATCTAGCGTAGAAATTGATGCTAGAACTCATTTCATAAATAGGAGTGAGTGCGAGCAAGGCGATTCGGGATGCAGTGCAAGGCGTGACGCGCAGCTAAGGCTGGTGCCTTAGCAAGCGCAATGTCACCACCTCGCGCTGCAATGCGCCCGAATCGCCCGCTCCCGGAGGGTTTGCCTCATAACGCGTGCTGGACTGCGTTGGACTCGTTGTCAATAGACCCGCTATTGACTGCCTCGTCCGCCTTGCCAGCCCACGTTATGAGGCAAACGCATCTCACTCCTATTTATGAAATGAGTTCTAATCACAAACAGGGTTTATTCTTCTGCCTGATCACGGACATATCTTTCCTCTTCGGTGACCAGAGACTTTGTCGCTGTCTGCTTACGCAGGAATTCTGCCACCAGCAGCAACGCCAGCAATACAATCTGTGTGCCTGGCCGCCATGGGGAAAAAGCAGACGCAATGATGATCAAGAGCATCAATGCCATTTCGGCTCTGGTTCTTTGAATGACAGTGCGGTCCCGCAAAATGGCCTGGCAATGCGGGCATTTTGCCTTTTGGATTTGTGGCCGGTACCATTTCGCATGTGGAGGCCAGATTGCAATATCAGGCTGATCAAAACGACAGGCGCATTCCGGACAACGGTATTTGCCGGTATGTTTATCTGGCCCCGAAAATTCTGGCTCACAGCGCGGACAAACAGCGTTGGCGCTAGCCAAAGTATTACCGCAGTTTGCACATTGAAATCTGCTATCTGTCATAAGATTTTGAATTCGATATTGAACGGGGTGTCCGGTCTTCACGTAGTGAATTTGCCATCAGTTTAAAATACTATACGATCACATCACACTTTACAAATTCTGGATGATAAAAACGATGTACATGGGTTCAAGCCCCCGCATCTCCACACCGCGTAGGGTGCGCCACGCGCACCGTTTACGCAAATGGGTAGCGGTGTTCGGTGCGCGCGGCGCACCCTACGAAGGGACACGGTATGACTTATCGCAGCAAATTTATGGCCATCACAATCCACGACCAACAAACAATTTCAACCGTGAACTGGCCGCCACCAACAGCATGGCTGCTCCCAGACCGGCAAAGGCGGTGTTCAGGCTGATGGCGTGGGCGATGAAGCCGATCAGCGCTGGCCCGGCCAGCACGCCTGCGTAACCGATGGTGGTGATGGCACCAATGGCCAGACTGGCGGGCATGGCGTCTTGTTTGCCGGCAGCGCTGAACAGTATGGGGACGATATTCGATGCGCCTATGCCGACCAGCACAAAACCCGCAATCGCCAGGATGGGCGACGTGGCCAGCACCGCCGCAAAGAAACCGATGGCCGCACATATGCCACCGGCCAGCATCACCAGCTTGCCGCCAAAGCGTTTGACGACACGGTCACCAGTCAGGCGACCAGTGGTCATGGCGACCGAGAATGCGGCATAGCCTATGCCGCCCTGCCCAGCATCGAGGCCACGGCCTGCAGTCAGCAACAGGGCGCTCCAGTCCAGCAAAGCGCCTTCTGCCAAAAAGACGATAAAACACAAGACGCCGATCAGTATCACGGCACCATGCGGCACCACAAAATGCGGGCCATCACGGTCGGATGCATCCGGCTCGCGCAACAGATAGGGGCTGGCGATGCCCAGCATCAGTGCCACCAGCAGCGACAGGCAGATGCTGGATACCAGCGTGCCCATATCCAGCCACAACAACAGGGCCATGCTGCCCGCTCCCAGAAAACCACCGGCGCTGAACATGCCATGGAAGCCGGACATCAAGGCATCGCCGGACACTTTTTCAACGATGACCGCCTGTATATTCATAGCCACATCCAGTGTGCCTACGGCTGCGCCAAAGGCAAACAGGGTCAGGCCAAACAATAGTGGATTATCCACCAGTGCCAGACAAGGCAGGATGAGGCAAGTCAACGTACCCGCACACAAGACCACGGCACGGCAACCAAAACGGGCCGACAGCATGCCTGTCATGGGCATGGCCAGTAAAGAACCGCCACCCAGGCACAGCAACAGCAAACCCAGGGCTGCCTCATCCAGGCCGAGCCTGGCTTTGGCATAGGGCACCAGCGGTGCCCAGGCTGAAACGACGAGCCCGGCAGCCAGGAAAGCCAGGCGGGTAGACAAGCGTTGTGGTGCGCCAACTTCATTCATTGTGAATCTTCTACGGTGGGTCAATATTGCGACATCAAAACCTGTCAACAGGTATGAATGCATGTGATTCGGGGGCGTCATAGTCAAATAACGAAGGAAGCGGCATCTTACCGCATGTAGAGTGCGGAAGTAAAAAGAGCAATGAAACCACATCGACAAGCCGGGTTTGATCCAGCACATACCGATGTCACAATTTTTGGCACATTGATTTCACAGCTCTTCTATACTCATTTTGTACGCTTAGTTTTTCACCAGAATTCAGATCATTGTGTAGGCAATGCGATGCATGGCTACATGCATTTTAATTATGCAAATTACGCGATCACAATAGAATCTGACATTAAATAATAAACAAGGAGACGACAATGAACAGATTTGGCTCGCTGGTATTGGCTTTTTTCATGGCTTTTTTCTCATGCACGATAGCACTTGCCGCAGACGACAAGGGCACGGCAGATCAGGCTACGGCAATGGTAAAGAAGGCAGTCGCGCATTTCAAATCAGTGGGTAAGGATAAGGCACTGGCAGATTTCAATGATGCATCCAACAAGCCCTTCCATGACCGTGACTTGTATGTCATCGCCTTTGACATGGAAGGCACCATGCTGGCATCCGCCAATCCCAAGCTGATCGGCAAGCCGATGATGGATTTTAAGGATGGTGATGGCAAGCTGCTGACCAAAGAAATGCTGCACATCGCCAAAACCAAGGGTTCTGGCTGGGTCGAATACAAATGGCCCAACCCTGTCACCAAGGTACTGGAGCAAAAATCCACTTACATAGAAAAAGTGGACAATTATTTTCTGGGTGTAGGCATTTATAAGTAAATCGCACTGCCCCCCCACCTCCCTCACCGCCTCCGCACCAAACTCCTGTTATGCTGGCGAAATCAGTGTGCTGGCCGCATACTGCTTCGCCAGCCATTTTTTGGCCGGAGTGCGACTGACTGTTCGTTGATAGAAGGCAGGTTTCAGGTACCTGGGGGTTGCCACAGTTCGACCCGGTTACCTTCGGGATCCATCACCCAGCCAAATTTACCAAATTCTGACTCGTCGACCTTTGCGTCAACCGCGCAGCCTTCCTGGCGCAACTGCGCGAGCAGGGCATGCAGGTCATCCACACGATAATTGATCATGAATGCCTGGGTGCTTGGTGCAAAATAATCCGAATCGCTGGGGAATAATGACCAGACCGTTTTTTCAGTATCGGTGGTGCCATCGGCGTCTTTGCTACCGCTTGGCTGAAAAATCGCACCGCCCCATTCTTCCAGGTTGAAACCAAGGTGATCCCGATACCATGTACGCAGTTTTTCAGGGTCCTTCGCTTTGAAAAACACGCCGCCTATGCCTACAACACGTTTCATATCAACTCCCTGAAAACATCTGTCGAACAAAGAATCGCCTTATCTGGCCGATCACGCTACTGGATACTACATGATCAGATAATCGCGCGCAAATCAGTTGGCAAGGCACAGGCAGCAAGCGTGGCCCACATACCTGTGCTCAAAGGCCGCTCTGTCGTTTGGCAACACTGTCTCATTTTCAATGCTTTTATTACAAAAAGTACGATATTTGCTACACTGCACGCGGGAGTTGCTTCCATCGTTTGTATGCCGTCCACGCTGAAGCCGGGGCCAGTGCCTGATACAGGCCTGCCCTGTCTATAGAATGAGATCATCAAGCATGCGCTTAGTCCGTATCCTGCATCGCTATCTGCTGGCCAGCATCATGCTGATGGGCTTTGCCATGCCTGGGCTGGCACAGGAAACGCCAGCCAGCTTCAAACGCCATATCGTCTTGCCGGTATTTGTCGATGGTCTGGAGATGCGGCAAACCCGTTTTGCCCTGGAAATGGCCTATGCAGCCATCGGCATCAAAGTCAGTTTCGTGGCCCGGCCTGCCTTACGGGCACTGTTGGAAGCCGACAGCGGGCAGGTCGATGGCGAAGTGGTGCGCGATAACTCTATCGAAGCCAGCGCCCCCAACCTGGTGCGGGTTGACGTGCCCATGTTCCGCTATGTAGGCAGTGCCTTTGTACTAAAGGGCAGCGAGCTACCCACCAGCCTGGAAGCAGCATCACGCCTGCCCAGCGTGGGCATAGTCCGTGGTGCCAGACGGGTAGAAGTGGAAACCCAGGGCTGGTCCAATCTGGTGCCCATCAATGATCATGGTGCTGCCGTCAGGATGCTGAAAATCGGACGCATCAGCACCCTGATCGGTGCATATGAAGTCGTCAAGGATGCCATCCTCAGCAACCAGTTCAGTGAAAACGACTTCAGCTCACATGAGATGTACAGCATTCAGGTATTCCATTATCTGCACAAAAGCCATGCCGACATCATCCCCGCCCTTGGCCTGCAGCTTAACCGGCTCAAGGGTAGCCAGGCCACGGTACTGGATGGCTTGCGTGCCAGCAAAATCAAGGATTTCCCCCGGCAGTAGCGGCAACACCGGGCGCGATAGTGCTAGACTGTCATAACTACTCCAGCCCGGCACTGTTGCCCCTTAGCCGTACCACGCGATGAACAAACCCACCCAGCGCCCATTTACAATGCTGCCCTGCCTGATACCTGGCATTGAAGCCGTGCAAGCGCAGTCGCGGCATCGCTTTGGACGGCATATGCATGAACAGTTTGGCATAGGCGTTGTGCTACAGGGCGGGCAAAAATCACTGAGCGGGCGCGGCGTGGTAGAGGCCATGGCAGGTGATACGATTACCGTCAACCCTGGCGAAATCCATGATGGTACCCCCATCAGCGACGCTGGCCGCAGCTGGAAAATGCTCTACCTTGAACCAGCACTGATCGCCGCCCTGCGCAGTGACATCAGCGAAGGCAAATCAGAACACGCCGAATTTACCCTGCCCGTGATTGCTGACACACGCACCAGCAGGCAAGTACAAGACCTGTTTGCCTGCATGACCACACCCGGCAATAAAATTAACGGCGTCGCCCGCATGGCTGCCGAAGAAGCCATGCTCTTGCTGTTTGCCAAGGTCATGCATGTTCCCGCAGGCATGCACACGGTGCTGGCTATTCCACAGGCGATAGCACATGCACGTACCCGCATTGATGACGACCCCACCGCCGCCCTTACCCTGCACGAACTGGCGCAAGAAAGCGGCCTGAGCCGCTTCCAACTGGTGCGCGCCTTTGCCAGGGCTACTGGCATGACACCGCACGCCTATTTGTTGCAACGCCGCCTGCATCATGCCCGCCGCCTGATCGCTGGTGGCACACCCCTGGTGCAAGCCGCTGCCCACAGCGGTTTTGCCGACCAGAGCCATATGACGCGTCTGTTCATCCGCAATTTTGGTTTATCGCCCGGCATCTATGCCAGCGCGCTGACCTGAAACCACCACCACTTGCATAGCCCAAGCCCCATCTAAAAACCCTTCTTGACAATCCATAACCAGTTAGCTATGATTTATTTATGCCTATTTACAATGCGAGGATTAGCAATGCATGCCGAGCCAACCGCCGTCCTGAAAGTCTTGTCAGACCCGACCCGGCGCGCCATTTTTGAACGTTTGAGCAAAAGCGGTGAAATGACAGTGCATGCCCTGACTGACCCGTCTGGCGTGTCACAACCAGCCATTTCCAAACACCTTAACGCCCTTAAACAGGCGGGTCTGGTACAGGGCCGGCGTGAGGGGCGCGAGACCTATTACAGCGCTGAACCGAAAGCACTGGCACCGCTCATGAACTGGATCAGTTTTTATTCGACTTTCTGGCATCACAAATTTGACCGTTTGGAAGACCTATTGAAAAGGATGGATCAATAATGCATACCGATAAGCTACAGAACAGCAATGACACCCAAACCGTGGTGGTAGAGCGCGAAATGCCGCATCCCCAGGAAAAAATCTGGCGGGCGCTGACGCAGGGTTACCTGATCGAAGAATGGCTGATGAAAAACGACTTCCAGGCTGTCGTCGGCCACCGCTTCACGCTCAGTGCAGACTGGGGCACGGTGGATTGCCAGGTGCTGGTGGTAGAACCCAACCAGGCATTGTCGTATGCGTGGGAAGCAATGGGCCTTAAAAGTGTCGTCACCTGGACACTCACCGCCACCAGCAACGGAACCCATCTGCGTATGGAACAATCGGGCTTCCGCCCCGATCAGCAACAAGCCTTTCAGGGTGCAACATACGGCTGGCAAAAATTCTTCAACAGCCTCGACAATGTGGTGGGCGGTCTGTCATGAGCCATGCAGTCATGAACCATGTCATAGGCCGCGCCGTGGCTTTGCGTTGCCCGTCCCATGCTGGTCGTCTTGCATTGGCTGCTGTTCTCTGGAAAACACCTTTTCTGTCCTATCTGCCCTTTTGAAAGTGCCACATGAAAAAAACCGACACAGAGCAAGATCAGTCCGTCCCCGGTCAATCTGCATCTGAACTCATCTCGGCAAAAATTGCCAGCCTGGGTGACTGGCGTGGCGAAACGCTGGGCAAGATGCGCCAGTTGATCAAGGCAGCAGACCCCGATGTCGTCGAAGAAGTCAAATGGATGGGCACGCCGGTGTGGTCACATGACGGCATCATCTGCACTGGAGAATCTTACAAGAGTGTGGTGAAACTGACCTTCGCCAAGGGCGCTTCGCTGCCCGATCCGGCGCAGCTTTTCAACTCCAGCCTGGACGGCAACGTACGCCGCGCCATCGACATCCATGCAGGCGAAGCAGTGGATGAAGCCGCCTTCAAGGCACTGATACACGCAGCAATTGCCCTGAACAGTTCGGCCAAGAAAAAACCGGCAAAAAAAGCCAAAACCTGAACACCTGGCCTGCAATTTTGTTCAAGACCCGCAGGCCGTGACCTGTCAGGCTGATGCTTTTCCATTGATGGTGAGGCGGATGATGCGGCAAAAGATGTCAGACAGGTTATTGGGATATGTGTATTTGGCGCTGGCGATGATCCTGGTCGGCAGCACGGTGGTGGCCAGCAAGCTTATCGCATCGGGTTTGCCAGTATTCACCGCCACGGCACTGCGGTTTGCGATTGCTTTCCCCTGCTTTTTGTTGATGATGCGGGCCACAGGCACCCGTTTTTCAGGGCCGGGCAAATACAATAAGCATGACTGCATCATCCTGCTATTGCAGGCAGGTGCCGGCAGTCTGGGTTACACCACTTTGCTCATCAGCGGCCTGCACCTGACATCGGCGGCGGATGCCGGTGTCATCATCGGCACGCTGCCGATTGTGTCTGCCGCCATCGCCATCGTGTTGCTGGGCGAAAGACCGCAGCGCTTCCTGTTGCTGGCCGTGGTGCTGGCCGGTGCGGGCGTGTTGTCGATCGCCTTTGATGCAAAGCCCGGTGGTCATCATTCCCTGCCCGGCAATGCCCTGATCTTGTGCGCGGTCATTTGCGAAGGCCTGTTCATTTTGCTCAACAAGCGTTTGAAAACCGCCATCGCGCCACTCACCCTGTCCACCATCATGACGGGCCTGGGCCTTGCACTCTCCATCATCCCTGCCCTGTTTGAAATGCCCTGGAACACCCACATCAGCAGCGATGCAATGATGGCTGCCGCCTGGGCTACCGTGTATTACGCCCTGGTGCCTACCGTGGCGGGTTTTTTGCTGTGGTATGCCGGTGCCGCCCGCGTCAGCGGCAGCGAAGCCGCCCTCTTCACCGCCCTGGCCCCGGTATCGGCCGTGCTGCTGGCGATGGTGGTGCTGGGCGAACCTGTCAGCCGCAACCAGCTCATTGGCATAGTCTGCGTGTTGATCGCCATAGGGGGTATGGGTTTTCTGGGTAAGCCAGGCAATAAGTAGGGTGCCAAATGGCGATGGTGCGCGCGACGCACCCTACGAAAAACGTAAAATTGCTACGGAGTAGGGGGCTCCATGCGCACCATCGCCAACATATTGACATATCCGCACATCCAATAGCCTGTAGATGGTGGCACACATCATAATTTCATACATATGGATACTTCACACCCACACAAATCCGTTTATGATTGGCATCATACCTAAACCTCCCCACAAGGCACCGCCATGTCCAAACCCCGCAAAGCCCTACTCACCATGACGTTGCTGGCCGCTTTCGGTCTGCATGCCGCAGCAAGGGCAGATGATTTGTCAGCCACCGAGCAAAAAATTGTCGCCGCCGTACAGACAAGATCTGACGCTGCCCTGGAATTGCTGGAACGCAGTGTCAACATCAATAGCGGCACACTGAACCATGAAGGCGTGCGTGCCGTCGGCAAGCTATACCGGGCCGAGCTGGATGGCCTGGGTTTTAAAACCAGCTGGTCAGACATGCCAGCAGCCATGAACCGTGCCGGGCATTTGCTGGCAGAACGCGAAGGCACCCAGGGCAAGCGGGTACTGCTGATCGGCCATCTGGACACCGTATTTGAAAAAGACAGCCCGGTGCAATTGTGGAACAGGCAAGGCAACAAAGTGCGCGGCCAGGGCGTGAATGACATGAAGGGCGGCGACGTCATCATCATCGAAGCCCTGCGTGCGCTGCATGCCGTTGGTGCGCTGGACAATACCCGCATCCAGGTGATTTTTAGCGGCGACGAAGAAGCCGCAGGCCACCCCATCGCCATCTCGCGTGCGGACCTGGTCAACGCCGCCAAACGCAGTGATCTGGCACTGGCCTTTGAAGGCACGGCGCTCGATAGTCAGGGCAATGCCACCGGCACCATAGGCCGTCGTGCATCGGGCGGTTTTGTGCTCGATGTCAAAGCCAAACAAGGCCATTCTGCAGCTGTATTTGGCCAAAATGGCTATGGCGCGATTTATGAAACTGCCCGCATCCTCAACAGCTTTCGTGAACAACTGATCGAACCGGACCTCACCTTCAACCCCGGCAACATCATCGGCGGTACAGAAATCAGCTATGACGACCAGGCCAGCAAGGGCACTGCCTTTGGCAAAACCAATGTCATCTCGCCGACTGCGCAGGTGCATGGTGACCTGCGTTATATCACCGCCGAACAGGGTAAGCGCGCCGCAGACCGCATGCGCGACATCGTCGCCAAAAACCTGCCCGGCACCACCGCCAGCATCCGTTTTTATGAAAACTACCCGCCCATGTCGCCCACCATCGGCAACCTGGCCCTGCTGGAAATCTACTCCAAAGCCAGCAAAGATGCCGGGCTGGGTCCGATAGGCCCTTTCCCACCGGGCTTGCGCGGTGCTGGCGACATCCAGTTCGTCGCTCCATTCGTCGATAGCCTGGACGGCCTGGGTGCCACCGGCAGCGGTTCTCATTCACCAGACGAAGACCTCGACATCAGTTCCATACAGCGCGCTACCATCAGGACGGCGATTTATTTGTACAGGCTGACGCGGTGATGTAACAGCAATCATCTTGTCGATTGTTTGAGCGTGGCGGGCTGGTCTGCCGCCCCGGCGGGTAGTGTTCTCCTACAATGCGGGTTATAGATGACACTCGACAGGACGACCCGCCATGCACGCTTTCGCCAGACTTTGCCGCATATTGATTAGCTTGCTGGCTTCGTCTTTCCTGTTATGCAGCCCTGTGCTGGCGCAGAGCAGTCCCCATGATGACTGGATCAGCAGTGTTGTCCTGCCCGGTTCGGCTGTCATATCCGACGCCAGCAAACCCACACAGATCGTGCTGGCTGATGGCGATGCCAAAGTCGTGCAACTGGCGGCGCGTGATCTGGCGACTGACCTGGAGCGTGTCACCGGGCGGCACGCACATATTAGCTCGCCCTCTGCCATCAAATCCACGTCGCTGATCCTGGTCGGCACGCTGGGCAAATCCCCCTTGCTGGATCAACTGGTGGCGGCAGGCAAGCTAGACATTGGCAACCTGCGTGGCGCGTGGGAAAGTTTTGTTGTCGCCAGTGTCACCGCACCCATGCCGGGTGTGGATAATGCCGTGGTCATTGTGGGCAGTGATGCACGCGGCACCGCCTTTGGCATTTATGAATTGTCGCAAGCCATCGGTGTGTCGCCGTGGCATTGGTGGGCAGATGTGGCACCGGAAAAGAAAGCAGCCCTGTACATGGCAGCAGGCACACGGCGCTTTGGACCGCCTTCGGTCAGGTATCGCGGCATTTTCATCAATGACGAAGACTGGGGCCTGCATGTGTGGGCGGCCAACAATTTTGAGCCAGAACACAAGGGCATAGGCCCCAAGACCTATGCCAAAGTGTTTGAACTGTTGCTGCGCCTGAAGGCAAATACCCTGTGGCCTGCCATGCATGCAGTCAGCCCGCCTTTCAACCAGTTGGCTGCCAATGCGGCGCTGGCGAATGACTATGGCATCGTCATGGGATCATCCCATGCTGAACCCATGCTGCGCAATAATGTCGGCGAATGGAAGGCCGCGCCAGAAAGCTATAATTACGTCAGCAATGCAGATGGCGTGCGTGCTTATTGGGAAGAACGCCTGCGCAGCAATGGCGGCTATGAAAACATCTATACCCTGGGTATGCGCGGCATCCATGATTCCAAAATGCAGGGGCCAAAAACGGATATAGAACGCAGGCAGGTGCTGGAAACCATCTTTAGCGACCAGCGTCGTCTGTTAAACAAATACGTGAACCCCGACATCAATCAGGTACCGCAGGTATTTTGTGCGTATAAAGAAGTATTGCCTCTGTACCGTCAGGGCCTGCAGGTGCCGGACGATGTCACCATCATCTGGCCGGATGACAATTTTGGTTATGTGCGCAGCTTTGCCACTGCAGAAGAACGCAAGCGTGCAGGTGGCTTTGGCGTATATTACCACCTGTCATATCTGGGCGCACCTTTGTCTTACCTGTGGCTAAGCACCACGCCCCCGGCCCTGATCTGGGAAGAAATGAGCAAGTCTTACGACAACGGTGCCCGTAACATATGGATAGCCAATGTCGGCGACCTGAAACCAGCAGAAATCGGCACCGAATTCTTTTTGCAAATGGCCTGGGACATGCAACGCTGGCCGCTGGCACAACTGTCCACCTACTTGCGACAGTGGGCCGGGCGTGAATTTGGGGCAACACAGGCAACAGAAATTGCCGCCATCATGTCAGAGTATTACCAACTGAATTACCAGCGCAAGCCAGAACACCTGCAATGGTGGCTGCCCAAAGAAAGCCCACGCCCGAGCGCACTAAGCCCTGACGAAATCACACAAAGGCTGGCGGCATTTACGCAATTGCAAAGCCGCGTTGGCAAAGTTGGCAAGCAACTGCGCGCCGACCAGCAAGATGCATTTTTTGAACTGGTGGCCTACCCGGTGCAGGCATCGGCCCTGGCGAATCTGCGTTATTTTGAAACCGAACGCGGCAACCGTGCTGCCGCCATCAACGCCGACCAGCAACTGCAAACCATCAACGCCCATTGGAACGGCCCACTGGCAGCTGGCAAATGGCGTGGCATCATGGCAGCAGAACCGGCAGATGATCAGTGGAAATCCATGCGCATCAGCAAGTGGCAGGCGCCCGCTACAGATATTGTCGCTGCAGCACCCGTAGCACCTGTAGCACCTGTAGCACCGCCCACCGCATCAGTGGTCGCCATGGAGGCCGAACAATTCCAACATCAGCGTGCAAATGGCAGCATGCGCTGGGAACTGATACCCGGCCTGGGCCGCACTGGTGCTGGCACTATGGCCTTGTTCCCCACCACGGCCGCTGCCATCCCACTGGCGCAGGCAGCAAGCACAGCACCGCGTCTGGATTATGAATTTACGCTGGACGGTACAGACGGTGCGGGCAACTACCAGTTTTCAGCCTACCTCATCCCCACTCAACCTCTCAGCGGTACGGTACTGGAGCTGGCCATTGCCATTGATGATGGCGCACCTCAACTGGTACAACTCGATGTCAAAGATGGCAGTGCAGAATGGGCGCAGGGTGTATTGAATGCCACACGCATTGCCAGCACCCCGGTGGGCACGCTGGCGGCAGGCAAGCATCAATTGCATGTGTATGGCATACGCCCCGGCATTGTGGTGGACAAGATCGTGCTGCATCAGGGCAAGCTGTCATCTGGCTATCTGGGGCCGGTGAGCGCAAGCAGGAATTAACCAACGGAAGATATGGCAATAGCTGCCGCCATTACCGTCCATACAATTGCGATCATAAATGCCGTTACAATTAATTTTTAAAAATAACTTGCTATTAGATAGTACGCTATATATTATGTGAAACATGAAAACGCCCAACACCAAATCCATGCCAGTACCGCAGCTCGGTGATCAGTTGTGCTTTGCCTTGTATTCCACCTCACTGGCAATGAACAAGCTGTATCGCAAGCTATTGAAAGGCATGGGCATCACCTATTCGCAGTACCTGGTGCTGATGGTGTTGTGGGAGCAGGATGCGCAAACCGTGAATGACATCGGTGCCCGTCTGATACTGGATTCAGCCACCCTGACACCTTTGCTGAAACGCATGGAAGCGCAGGAACTGATCACCAGGGTCCGGGCCGCCAGCGATGAAAGACAGGTCATCATTTCACTGACCAAAGCTGGCAATGACATGCGCAAGGCAGCATCTGCCCTGCCGGTGTCGGTGATGTGTGCGACAGAATGTTCGTCAGACCAGATCAAAGGCTTGAAGGAAGAAATTATCGCATTGCGGGAAGCGATTTTGAAGAATGCATGAAGGTAGTAGATGCAGAAGCAGTAGGTACGATTCGCGGAGCGTAATCGTACGAATGTGAGCCACGGCTTGTGATATTTAAATGCCGATTTGAAATATCTTCGTGATTTTCAGGCATAGCATATGTGCGATTACGCTACGCTAATCTCACCTACGCAGCTTGGTTTCTTGACGAATGCAAGGTAGTTTTTAGCAAATTCGATTGTTGTTTTTATATAGTGAGCTATTTAATAGTAATCTATTTATGTGGGATTACAAAGAATGGCTGCAAGAGCAGGCAAGTGTGTCATCAGTTTAGCTACTTGCTTCATATCATTTATATAGCTCACTATTTATTTTGTAGCGATTTAAATTCAAGAAAAAAATGCAGTAAAAGTAGCAGCAGCAGTAAAACCAGCAACGCCAGCAACACCGTAGCAAACCCATGTGTTTTATTTTCGCAGCCATACCGGCTGCACAAACTGAAAGGAAATTGTATGTCTATAGCTCAAGTTCTCTATCGTGCGTATGCCAAAGCCACCGGTGGTCGTGATGGCCGTGCTGTTTCTTCGGATGGCGTACTGGATATCAAGCTGTCTACCCCCAAAGAACTGGGTGGTGCGGGTGGCGCGGCGACCAATCCGGAGCAATTGTTTGCTGCCGGTTATTCAGCCTGTTTTCTGGGTGCGATGAAATTTGTCGGCCAGCGCGACAAGATCGCCATTCCGGCAGATGTTGAAGTCAATGGCAGTGTCGGCATCGGTGCGATACCACAAGGTTTCGGCATAGAAGTTGAACTGAAGATCAGCCTGCCCGGCATGGACAAAACCGTGGCCGAAGACCTGATCGCCCGCGCCCATATCGTCTGCCCGTATTCGAATGCGACGCGCAATAACATCGACGTCACATTGACCCTGGTGTAAACCTGACGCATCACAACCCCATCCATCATCACAGGACATACCATGAACCACTTGAAGACCATCCTGGCAGCGACTGCCATCAGCTTATCTGTTACCAATGCCTTTGCCGCCGGTAGCCCGGGTGTGGAACCAACTACCCAGGCCTTCCTAGAAGCCTTGCAGGCCGGTGGTGGCAAGCCACTGGAACAACTGTCTGTCGCCGATGCGCGTGCCGTACTGGTCGGCGCGCAGGCAGGCGTGAAACTGACTTTGCCCAAGGCTGATGTCTCTGAAAAAATCGTCAAGCTCAACGGCAGCGATGTCAGGCTGACCATCGTGCGCCCGGCTGGTGTCAAGAAAACCTTGCCTGCGTTCATGTTCTTCCACGGTGGTGGCTGGGTGCTGGGCGATTACCATACCCATGAACGTCTGGTACGCGACCTGGTGGCACAGTCTGGTGCAGTGGCCGTGTTTGTGAATTACACACCGTCACCAGAAGCAGGTTATGGCGTCGCCATACAGCAGGCGTATGCAGCGACCAAATGGGTAGCAGAGCATGGCAAAGAAATCCACGTGGATGGTAGCCGCCTGGCAGTAGCAGGCAATAGTGTAGGCGGCAATATGGCAGCCGTGGTCAGCCTGATGGCGAAAGAAAAAGGCGAACCCAAACTGCGTTCACAGGTCTTGCTGTGGCCAGTGACGGATGCCAGTTTCGACAATGCGTCTTACCAGCAGTTTGCCGATGGCCATTTCCTGACCCGCAATATGATGAAATGGTTCTGGGACAATTACACCACCGACCAGGCAAAGCGCAAGGAAATCTACGCATCGCCTCTGCAAGCCAGCACCGAGCAGTTAAAGGGTTTGCCACCAACACTGATACAAACCGCTGAATTTGATGTGCTGCGTGATGAAGGTGAAGCCTATGGTCAGAAGCTGGCCAGTGCCGGTGTAGCAGTAACTACCGTCCGCTACAAGGGCATGATTCATGACTTTGGCTTGTTGAATGTGTTGAGCACGGTACCGGCAGTACGGTCGGCGATGTTACAGGCAGGGGCTGAGTTGCAACTGCGCTTGAAGTAATAGCCTGACAAATACAGCAGATACATCACGCCAGCCATGTTGTATCTGCTGATTTTTCAGCATTCATTTCATCATTTCATCATTTCACGCTACTGAATGCAAGTGGCGATGAAATTATCGAAACGTATTCGCAATCAAGCGAAAAATAAACTCTTAAAAAATAGCGCACATGTCTTTACATGTTTCTTCATAGCCTTTTGGATCAGTCAATATTTTCTTTTTTAAATCATCATCGTCATCTATTTCGTCGAGCAGTCTGTCAGTATTGTCGATGCGCTGATTCTTAAACTGATCACTGTCTTTTCCAGCAGCGCCACTTAACTCATGGATACCAAATTTCTCGGGATCGATGATATCTTCAGGATCAATCTTATTGCCTTCCACTTGCTGGCTCTTCAACACCAAAGACGGAATAAATTCATGGTTGCGCAAGGACTCCAGGGCATACAGATACTTGAAGTGTTCACTTCCGCCACCAACTGTTGGATAGAGATTATTTTCAGTCAGGCTGGCATAGCTGCTTTTCCCTTTGGTTCCCGCCAGAGAAACATGAGTAACCGCCAGCAAATCCTTGTAAGTGCGCAGATTGCTTTGGTTGGCTACATTAACAGAAAAATGTACTTGCCCAATCGAAAAATGAGCTGTGAACCGAGCATTGCTGTTTCTGTCAATCACATTGGTAAACATCTTTTTTAAGATAAGGTGCAAATCGTTGACCTTGTTTCCCTTATTTTGTTTCGCTTTCTTTAAAATGCCTTTAGAAACTTCAAAAATTCCCGTGATGCGTTTGAGTTTCGTAGAATTTATCTTAGAACGCCTGCCTCTTACTGATTGTGATTTTCGTATGTGCTCAAGAACAAAATCCGATTTTTTTATTTTCTTTTTATCGTCTGGTGCAGGAACCTCTACCAGGGCCTTCTTCTTTTTATCATAAATATAGTGCCTGTTTGGGTCATCCATTTTTTCCCGCATCTCTTTTGGATCAACGCCTTCCAGTTTAATCGCATTCTTATACGGGTCTGATCTGGCCGTTTTTAGTTTATGGACAATACGCTGCACGGGCACGTGCTCATACTGCCGATCGGCTCCAGGCGATGAAGCAGACTGCGCGCTGATCTGATTTTGTGCGACGCGCTTTTGTTGTATCGCCCCGCCCTGACTCAATGCCTTTGCCCCCATGACATCGGCTTCCTGTTCCAGCCCGGCATCATCATTGACGGCAACACCCTGTTTGATTTTCAAGGTAGGACGAACCCGTCCTTGCGCCTGCTGCACCACATGCCAGGCTTCATGCGGCAAATGCTGTTCTTGCCCCGGTGCCAGGTGGATGGCATTGCCCTGGGCAAAGGCATGCGCCTTCAGCTGGGCTGGTTTGGACGAATTGTAATGCACGCGCACATCGTCCATGCGCATGCCGGACAGGGCTTCTATGCCTGCTTTTAACTGGGCTGGCAAACCATTGGCCTGTGCAGAAGATGCCACCGGTTTGGCTTCCTTGCCTGGTTTTCCCTGCTCCATCAACTGGGCACAGGCTTGCAGTCGCCGTGCTTGCGGACTGTGGTTGGCCATCTGCTGCAACTTTCGCTGCGCAAGGGCGGCGGGCCGCTGATCATGCACGCTGGCAGCCACTGTAGCCAGTGTCTGTTTTTGCCGCGCATCAACGCCTGTCATAGCCCTTGGCTGACAGGGTTCGGCTTTAGCAAAAAAAGGTGCTTTCATGGCGGCACGGGGAAATTGGACAAATAGCGAAAATCACATAACACATTACAACATGATCAATGTTGCAACAAGCACTAAATCATGCACCAAGAGATGCACGGTGCCGATAAAACCAGGAAGCAGGGCATTGCTGTAATGCCACTATTCCACTATTTATTACATCTATTCGGTACCTCTATTTATTATCTCTTTTTGGGGTTTTCTTTCTTCAACTCTTTCTGGCAATCTGCATAATTCGAGAATTCATAGATCACCCCTACCCCGCCCTGATGAATGGTTTCCGCCTGGGCATAGACGATGATGTTCATGATATCGTCGGGCAAATCTTTTACCGTTCTACCTGCGGCCCAGCGATAGCCATAGCTGACGGATCCTTCTTTCAGGCCCACCATCCAGTATTGTGGCTTTTTGCGATAGACATCAACGCTGATGACGTCTTTTTTCTTGCTGGGTTTGCCGTATTTTTCTTCCAGGCTGGCAGCGATGCGGTCTACTGCTCCCCTGATTTGATCACCACTGCCATTGACGGTATCAAAGCGGGCATATCCACCGATCCTGCACAAGCCGCTCAAGGGTGTGGCCAGGGCAAAATAGTCAGAAAAATCTGCCATCGGTTGTGGTGGTTTGCCAGTGTACAAATGCCTTACCTTGTCTGAAGCGCTGTAGGCCAGTTGACCGGTCAGTTCAGCTTCGGTGATGCCCATGGCCAGACCCAGCGGGCCGTTGTAGGCGAGCCTGCTGCTTGCCTGCGCTGTTCCCGCGCTGGCTTCTGAAGCTATTGCAGGCAGAAAAGCGGAGGTGGCAGAGGCATGGGCCAGAGCTTTTCCGGCATCAGATGCGGCAGGTTTTTGACAACCTGCCGCAGCAGTCAGCAACAAAAATGACACGGCAACATTGCGCAGCATTGCCGGGTGGTGAGGTCGCTGGTTGGCTATCATTTCAGACAACGATCTTTGCTGTTTGGTGTACTGTTTGGTAATTTGGCGAATGCTGATCAGTCATATCGTGTGATGGATATGACTGATACGATGAATGTCATAGCGAACTACAAATTACTCTACAGATTACTCGCTTTGGCTTTTTTGTATTCTTTCTCGCACTCTTTGAAATTCGTCATGTCATAAGTGACACCGACACTACCTGAATCCAGAGAATAACCAGTGACGGTGATATCTATAGAGTCAATATTGTTTGGCAAAGCGGCAGTGTTTTTTCCTTTCTCCCAGTCATAACCATAGACGACAGATTTTTCCTTCAAACCCAGCATCCAGTATTGTGGATTCCTGCGGTAGATATCATTGGCAATACTATTGTATTTACCGCTCGGTTTCCCGTACTTTTCTTCCATCAGAGACGCCAAATTATCTGCTTCTTCCTTGAGCTGATCACCTCTGTCATTCACAGAATTGATCACCTTGATTGCACGTATCCGACAAACACCCGCAACAGGCGTAGCGATTACATAGTATTTCGTAAATCCAGGGCCAAGCTTGGGTGGCGTTCCTGTATAAACGTGGGTCGCTTCTGCAGTATTGGTAAAGCCAAAAATCTCGTGTATTTCTTTGTCACTAATGCCCATTGCGAGGCCAAACGGACCATCATAAGTCTTGACCGCAGGCTTGGCGGCTGTCGTGGTTGCAGCCACTGCAGATGCAGTTGCCGAAGACGATGCCGCGGTTTTGGGTTCTTCATGCTTTTCGCAAGCAGACAGGCTGGCGATTGCAGCGATCACGGTCATGGATAAAAATTGGCGATGGAATGCTTGTTTCGTTCTTTTCATAGTGGGCATTTTTTTTGGTTTATCTTGGAACTACGCGACAATTCTGCATGGGTGGCAGACATCAATTAGATGATAAACAGGCATAAATTGCAACGCCTTTCCTTTAAACAATCATCGATGCCTTATTCTTTATCCAGCGGCAGGCGTGTCATTAAAAAACTCAGGAATGCCGCGACACGCGGGGCGATGGCTTCCTGTTTGTAAAACACGGCCCACACCGGCTGAGACCAGGGCAAAGCCTTACTGGCCAATACCGGTACCAGGCGACCATGGGCGCGATCTGCCGTGGTCATAAAATCTGCCAGACAGACAATGCCTGCCCCGCTCAACGCCAGATGGCGCAGGGTTTCGCCGTTTGATGCGCTGACTGTTGCATCGATCACCAGACCACCCTGCCTGCCTAATGGATCAAAATCGGGGTCAAAATCAGGATCAAAATCGGGATCAGAATCAGAATTGGAATTGGAATTTGCAGTTGAACCGGCCAGCGGCCAGGTGTTCAGGCTGGCAGGTGTGGTAAAGCCTAGCAGGCGATGGTGTTGCAGGTCGCTCACTTCTTTCGGTTCACCATGACGCGCCAGATAATGCGGCGCTGCCACCACACGCAGGCGGCTATTGCCCAGGCGACGTGCATGCAGGCTGGAATCGGTCAGGTTACCGATGCGTATGGCAAGGTCGGCACGCTCTTCGATCAGGTCAACAAAGGTTTCGCCACTGACCAGTTCCAGCCGTATCAGCGGATAGGCATCCATAAAATCGGCCACCAGCGGTGCGAGCAAATGATCAAGTGTAGGCGTGGCTGCATTTACCCTGACCAGGCCAGACGGTTGTGACAATCTGGCCGTTAATTGATCTTCGGTATCTTGCAGGTCGGCCAGCAGCTTTCTCGCCCTTTGCAGGAGCCATGTTCCCTCTTCCGTCAAATCCAGCCGGCGCGTGGTGCGGGTCATGAGAGTCATGCCCAGCTGTGTTTCCAGCCGCGACATGCTGCGACTGATGCCGGACGGCGTCTGGCCCAGTCGCTCCGCCGCTGCAGAAAACGAGCCGGTATCAACGACGGCGACAAAGGCAGTGAGTACATCCAGACCTAGCATTAGTGACTCCCAGTCAAAAGTCTAGTGTAACCGCAGGCATTTTTCTTTGCAGCATCAAACTGCACAATGTGGGCTGTTTTAGTCTATTCATGATCTATTCAGGATTTATTCAGGAGCCACTATGCCTCTCGCCTTATGGGCGCTCACTCTCAGCGCCTTTGCCATCGGTACGACAGAATTCGTGATTGTCGGCCTGATCCCCACCATTGCCGACAGCCTGCAGGTGTCGGTTCCTTCGGCTGGCCTGCTGGTCAGCCTGTACGCCATGGGTGTAGCCGTTGGCGCACCAGTCCTGACGGCACTGACTGGGCGCCTGCCACGCAAGCAATTGCTGCTGGGTCTGATGGCCTTGTTCACCATCGGTAACCTGGTCGCCTGGATGGCCCCCGGCTACCATGCGCTGATGGCTGCCCGTGTCCTGACCGGGCTGGCCCATGGCGTGTTCTTTTCCATCGGGTCTACCATCGCTACTGGCCTGGTACCCAAAGAAAAAGCTGCCAGCGCCATTGCCCTGATGTTTACCGGTCTGACCGTGGCACTGGTGACAGGCGTGCCGCTGGGCACCTTCATCGGTCAGCATTTTGGTTGGCAGGCGACCTTTCTGGCCGTGTCTTTGCTGGGTGTGATTGCCTTTATCGGCAGCTGGATACTGATACCCGGCCATATTGCCAGCGCTGCTCCGGCTTTATTACTGACCCAACTGGCGGTTCTGAAAAAGCCGCGCCTGTTACTGGTGTATGCCATGACGGCGCTGGGTTATGGCGGCACTTTTATCACATTTACGTATCTGGCACCAATACTGCAAGACATCAGCGGGTTTTCACCTTCGGCCGTGGGTCTGGTGATGCTGGTGTATGGGGTATCGGTTTCCGTGGGCAATATTTGGGGTGGCAAACTGGCTGATAAAAAAGGCCCCATACGTGCCCTGCAAATTATTTTTGCCCTGCTGGCTGTGGTCTTGCTGGTGCTGACCTTCACTGCACACAACAAGTGGCTGGCATTGCTGACAGTATTGGCCTGGGGTGCGGTTGCTTTTGGCAATGTGCCGGGTTTGCAAGTGTATGTGGTACAGCGTGCAGAACGCGATGCACCACAAGCCATTGATGTAGCGTCCGGCCTGAACATTGCTGCTTTCAACGTCGGCATAGCCGCCGGTGCCTGGGCCGGTGGCCTGATCGTCAGCCGCTTCGGCCTGATGACCACGCCATGGATAGGTGCACTGGTGGTTGTCGGTGCCTGGGCCCTGACGACACTGGCAGGACGCCTGGACCGGGCAGATGGTGTAGCGGATAAACCAGTCAATCTGGGTGCAGTAGCCATGCATTGATGTGGTAGGCAGCCGCTCGTCAAGTTCGAGATATAGTGTTTAAAACATCGCGTTTTAAATATCCCGTTTTAAATATATCGTTTCGTATTTCAAACTTGGCAAACTTGGCAAACCGAGCAAGCGGCTGCCGTTAAAATTTTACTTTTATCCATGTTGAAGCGCTAAACTGGCAGTCAATCTCCAACGCTTATTGATGACGCCAACGTGAAACGCATGCCTACCTATCGCCATCTGCTGACGCAGTACGCCCGGTTCTTGAAGTTTGCTGGCCTGGCCGCCATACTGGTCGGCGCTGCGGCAATCCGTGCAGAAGAAACAGCCCCCGCAACAGAATGCAGCAAACTCATCCCGCCTGAATATCAATGGCAGCCGCTGGACTGGTCGCAATTACATGCAGCCAGCCTGCCGCGTGAATTGCGCATATTCCCAAACCAGCAGCCAGGCTGCGAGGCCAACGAGGCAATGTGCACGGCAGCAGAAAGCAACAGGCTGATAGGCATCCATGTGGACGTGTATTTCAAAGACTCCGCCATCTGGAACAGGCCGGAACAATTGTTGCCTTACATGGAACTGGTCAACCGTTACTATCAGCAGGCGCGTATTGTCTTCCATTTCAGGTTCAAACCTGCGACAGAGATACCAGCATGGAATGACAACATCAACCAGTTGTCCGTCATTTTTGCAGCAGCCATGCCCAATCCGGCAGGCACGGTTGCGGATGCCTTTGGCAATCTGCCCGCCGGTAAGGCGGTATTCAATGATGTGCTGATGAACCGTCCGGACAGACACGCCAATCGCTATTTCGCTATGGGCAAACCGCTAGGGCATGAGCTGGGCCATGTGCTTGGCCTGGCGCATACGCAGGACAAGGCATTGTTGATGACGCAAGGCACCTCACCACAGAATGCACTCGTCATCACGCCTGAGCAGGCCCTGATCATGCGGGTAATGGCATTGCAGCGTTTTGGCGGGGTGTTTGAAGCGGTCAGCGCGTGTAATTAAGATGGTGGCAATAAAGAGATAACACAAATTGGTGCGCGTGGCGCACCCTACTCCGTAGCAATTTTACGTTTTTCGTAGTGCGCCACGCGCACCGATCAAGCGATATCCGCATCGAAAACGTGTCTTCAAAACCCCATCATCGAACAAGGATGTTTCAAGGATACACCACCTTGCACGTCGCCCCTTTTCCAACTTCACCAACTGCAACACCAAACACCGCCTGCATGCCGCACTGTGACCCGAACATGCGTTCCTGGTCGTGGCCAACACCGTTCACTTCCAGATAGCGGTGCATGGACATCACCGGCGGAATGGCCACCGGCAATGACAAAGCCGGGTTGGTCGTTGCACCAGCTTTGGGTTCTGCCTTTGCCTGCACCTTGCTGTTGACCTGCGCAGCCAGTTGCGTATCAAGCATGGCTTCGTAACGCCAGTATCCGCGTGCACGTTCCAGGCGATTGGGGCCTTCTGCTTCGGCACCGCAGGATTTATCCAGCACACGGTGATTCGGGTCATTGTCGCTGGTACCTGCCAGGTAAGTGACCTGACGTTTCTGATAGCGCCGGTACAGCTCATCACCATTCATCTTGTTGGCATACGCCACCATGTGCTGCATGCCATAGCGGTAATCATCATAATTGGCGCACAGGGCCGTGTCATACGGGGCAAACCCCTTGACACCGGGGCGGTCTGGCGTAAAGTACAGATACGAAGACGGATTCGCCACCACATACTGCACATCCAGCCCCTGACTACGCAGGCGGTCGTCAACATGATTGAGCACAGCATAACGATGTATCAATTGCGCGCCACCAGAATGACCGGCAAAGGTGATCTTGCTGATCAGCGGAAAACGTTTTTTGTCCGCCACCATCAGCGCCAGATCATCCATCACACGCAGGGAACTTAACTCTGCAGGCACAGCTGCGGCAGGCAGCGCCGCATCACCACCGGTCCAACCCTGCACGGTCCATACCGGCATGCCGGTAAAACCTTTGTCCGCATCTGGCGTACCAGGGAAATTGGGGGCAATAATCAACACATCCTGCCCGGACCTGCCAGCCGCTTTCAGCAAGTTCATGGCAGCGGCATAATAATCATCGCCATTACGCTGTATGCCATGCTGGACAAAAATCACTTCACGGATTTTATTGTTATCTTTGCCGCCATCTGTGACCAGATCGTGATTGGCATAGACAGGGAAATCATAACCTGTCAAATGTACGCGCTGCCATGCTGGTGCGCTGGTGGTTTCTGCGGCAAGGGTGGCCGTGCTGACGGTGTAGCCTGTAGCGGTCAATAGCAAGGCGGTGAAGGCGTGTCTGAACAGGTGCATGGTGGTCCTTTTATCATCTCAACATTCATCCTTGGATGATAACATTGTCCCGGTGTTAGAAAATACCCTGCCATGACACAGTCTTCGTCGCTGCACTTTGCAGTATCAAATTCACTTTAAGGCTTTGATAAAACTATCTCGATGAACAAGACGATATTTCTTACTACCTTTTATCTTCTCCATATCATTGACATGTGTTTCACCGACCTTCCATACACCTTTGCCAGTAGCAGCGTTTGCAGCCTCATGCATATTTTCTGAGCGCTGCTGAGTAATATCTGGTTCGTCGAGGAAGGGGGACCTTATCGATTGTTTTCCAAATTTTCCAATATCGTCCGCTATTTCCATCACATTATATACAACGTCGTCGTATCTACTTACTGCATCGTGGGCCTCCAGACCCTGTAAAACTGTATTATGTCTGCTTGACAATGGAGACAGCAATTTTGCCCATAAGATATATTCCCTCATATTGAGTTTGCCAGCAAAGGGGGATTTTTTCTTCCTGAACAGAGCGTTAATTGAAGAAATTTCTGCTTTCATTCCATTCATGAAACGATTTTCACCTGCCTTCATAGATTCGATCAGCTTGGCAACAATTTCACTTTTCTTTGTAGTCGTCAGATTCTGCATCAAAGCAAAATCCAGGGCAGATATTGACAATCTCTCGTAAAAATCCTTGGACCGGTAGACCAGATCTGCCATTCTCAAATATTTGTCATCGCCCCAATCGTCATCAGTGCTCAACGCAAATTGCTCTTCTCCCCAATACCCGGCATCTTCACCCAGAATACGCTTGGTGTAGTTTGTTTCAGCAAGTCGCTGGGGATTTGATTCATCGTGGTTTTCACCGACAACATTCAACTTGCCCGTAGTCAAAGGACTCGCGCCCATCAAGTAACTGATGATTTTAGAAACACTCCAGATGGCCGCTACCGTTGCAATAGCAGTCAGCGCAAAATACAGCGTGGTGGGTGCCATACCCAGGGCCGCAGCCACACTGGCAAAGTTTGCTTCCACACCGAAATACAAGGCCAGCCGCTGCAAGGTTTCACCATACATCTGGACCGGTGCAGAACTACCCTGTGCCGCATTGACCGTCACTAGCTGGCGTGAAGCACCAGCTGTTGCTGTTGCGTCGACGGTATCCACGTGCATGCCTGCATGCTGCCCACCCTGTCCGGCAAACAGGTTGGCACCAGCACTCAGGGCCTTCGCCCCCATCACATCCGCCTCAGCTTCCAGACCCACATCGTCATTCACTGCCACGCCCTGCTTCATCTGCATGGTGGGCCTGACACGCCCCTGGGCCTGTTGCACCACATGCCAGGCTTCATGTGGCACGTGCTGCTCTTGCCCGGGCGCTACATGGATTTCGCTGCCCTGCGCATAGGCATGGGCGTTCAGTTGCGCTGGTTTGCCGGAGTTGTAGTTGACCTTGACATGGTCCATGCTCATGCCGGACAGGGATTCTATGCCCGCCTTGAGTTGATTTGGCAGGCCAGTATGATTGGCTTGGGGTGCGGCTTGCGCAGCGAATTGGGCAGTACCACGGTCAGTAGATTTTTTTTGCAGCGATTCTTCGTCTTGCGCTTTTTGCAGCATCGCTTTATCCATCATTGCCTGCACCGCTTTAAGCTGCATAGCGCGAGGGCTGTTTTGCATCATGTGACTATACGCTTTAAGCTGCCTGGCTTGCGGGCGACGATCAACAAATCCAGACGCACCTTCATCTATGCTTTGTTGGGTCAATGGCGCGCCACGGCGCTGAGCAAGTGCCCCTTGCCGGACTTGATCGACGGCCTTCCGACTTTGATAACTTTGCTCAGACATGGCATTCCTATCAGCAAGTTCACAATGACATTTGTTTAACTATTCTAACAAATAAATGCTACTGACTAAGAAACTTTTCACTTTTCGGCTACAAAGCAGCCAGACAGAACAACACGTCCTACCAATTCAAGCCCATCACCAGGCCACACAACAGCAAGCCGCCGCCACAGATTTTTTGAATGCCGCCAGCTTGTAGTCTGCGCAGCCAGCCTGATGAAGACTGTTGTGACAGCCGTTTATTGGCCCATGTAAGCAGGCTGCATAACAGCACAAAATACAGTACGTTGATGCTCTCAAAAACCAACCCCAGCATGACAAACCCTTGCACGACACTGCTTTGTGACGCAGGAATAAACAAGGGGAAAAATGTGCTGAAAAACAAAACCGGCTTGGGATTGCTGATCGTCATCAGCAGGCCTCTGGTAAAGCCTGCATGCGCTGGGCTGGGTTGCTGCGCAGGTGCCGCACTACTTCGCAATATTGCTATACCCAGATACAGCAAGTAAGCTGCCCCCAGCACACGCATCGCTGGCAATAGCCAGGGCAGGCTTTGCATCAATACCGCAAAACCTGCCGCCGATAAGGTGATCAGCAATACATCGCCACAGACAATTCCAGCCACTGCCACTATCAAGACAGCGCGCCGGCCTGACTGTCTGGCCTGCCCGGCCACCAGCAAAGTCGCCGGTCCGGGTATGACAATGACCAGACTGGCGGCCAGTATGAAACTAAAGAGCGTGGATAGTTCAGGCATGTTGCGCCCCCCTGCCCTTCCAACAGTAGCTGCTGATGCAGATCCAGTATCAGCCTGTCAAGCCAGGCATCGACATTGGAAAACTGATAGCCCAGGCCGCGTGCCCGCGCAGTATCCATCACATAATCATGTGCATAATCAAAAGGACTGTGCGCTGTGTTGTCACCGGCAATTTGCAATATGGCCGGTTTGCCCAGCAGGCGCGCGATGCGCTGAACCAGTTGCGGCGCAGACAGATTACCCTGACAGGCGAGATTCAGCGGCCCCAAAAAATCTGCCATGCCTGCCCAGACCATGGCATCGACCACCGCAGCCACATTCAGGAATGAGGTATTGCCCGCACCTGCCAGATGCAGCAGGGTTTGCTCCTGCATCACCTGCTGAACATAACTGGCCAGCCTGCCGGTAAAATCATCCTGCGCCGACAACACGTGAGCAATGCGCAATGTGGCGACCGGCAAACGGCCATCCTGCATCAGCACGGCTTCTGCCTGTAGTTTACCGGCGGCATAACTGACATCCGCCAGTGCAGGGTCACGCCACGGATATTGCCAGTCGATGGCGACCTGGGTCAGATCCAGATCATCTTCCCGCAAGGGACGCAAGACCCGGCCCACTAGGTGGCGATAGGTTTCTATGGTGGATGACATGACATAGCGCCCGACCTTGCCGGCAAACACTTCCAGCGCAATTGCCGCATCCAGGGGGCTATAACACATCTGGTCAAACACCAGGTCATAACTGGCATGGGCAAACACGGCCTGCATGGCTTGTTCGTCACGCCGGTCCACGCGCAGGCGTTGCACGGCATCGCCAAAGTCATCCGGGTTGCGGCCACGGGTGGCGATGGTGACCCTGTGCCCGTCTGCCAGCAGACGTCTGACCAGTTGTTTTCCAAAAAATCGCGTACCACCTATAATCAAGATATTCTTATGCATGATTGTTCATCCTTCCCGTTTTCATTGACATGGGACGATGATGTTCCCACATAGAGCAAATGACAAACGAGCATTACCATACTCATGAATAAGTATGACTAATGCAAAGATGAAAGAAAAGGATGAACGGACAATTACGTAACCTGTCGGTATTGCTGGACTTTGACTGCGCAGCACGCTGGTGCAGCTTCAAGCTGGCGGCGCATGAATTACACAAGACCCCGGCAGCCGTCAGCCAGAACATCAAACAGCTGGAACAGCAGTTAGGCTTTGCCCTGTTCGAGCGCCATGCGCGTCATTTGTCGATCACCGAAAAAGGGGCAGAGCTGGCCGACACTGTCAGCCATATGCTGCGTGATCTGCACGTCAAAATTGCCGCCCTGCGTGAAGACAGCAGCAATGACAGCCTGCGCATTTCCTGCACCCATTCTTTCGCCATGAAATGGCTGGTGCCGCGCCTGCATCACTATACCCGCCTGCACCCCGGCATGGATATCCGCATCGATTCAAATGATACCGTCGTTGATCCGTCACAGGGGCAATGCGATATCGCCATCCGTCATCAGCTTTATACAGAGGGCGATACCGACAGCCTGCTGTGGCGCGAGCAATTGCTGCTGGCCTATAGTCCGGCTATATTGAATGACAAGGACAGGCAGGCACGCCAGCCGCCCGGTCTGAAACGCCTGTTGCGCTACCCATTGTTGTATGAAGGTACGCCTGAACACTGGATACGTTTGTTGCACAACCATGCCTTGCTGGACCAGCAACACGACTTTGCACAAAATTATAGCCATGCCGGTTTGCTGGTACAGGCTACCGTGGCCGCCCAGGGCGTGGCCCTGTTGCCTGCCGCCATTGCGTACGAAGACCTGCGCCAGGGCCACCTGCGTACACTGCCCATGCCGCCTTCCATGGCGCCAGCATCCCGCTATTGCTATCGCATCGTCACGGCAAAAGGCAAGGCAGCGTCAGAAAAAATCAGCAACTTCGTGGCCTGGCTGCATGGCGAGATGCTTGCCATGCAGACCTACCTGAAACAAATGGAATAAAACCCGTGCCTGCTCGCAGGCGCTGTATCAGCCTGGCGAGCTGCCCAGGTTTAATCTCACTCAAAATTCCCATCGGTTGATGTGGACAAGGCACTCCACTGCTCCAGTTCCTGGCGGCGTTTTTCTGTATTGCCACGCAACAGGGTGATCGCGTCGGAACCGGCAGCAAAATGCAGTGGCGGCGCAGGCAGCTTGCTGATGGCCAGCAAGGCGGCACCCAGCTTGTCAGGATCACCAGCCTGGCGGTGGTTGTAGCTGTCATAGGTTTCGCGTGCGCTGGTGCTGTTGCCGTCAGTGCCATTCACATAATCAGCGATGCTTTTCTGGCCGTAACGTACCGAACTCTGATCCAGAAAATCGGTACGAAAAAAGCCCGGTTCCACGATCGTGATGTGAATGCCAAAACGCGCCACTTCCAGTGCCAGTGATTCCGAAAACCCTTCAATCGCAAATTTGCTGGCGCAATAGACTGATGCACCGTCAAACCCGACGACCCCGCCTATGGACGACAGGTTGAAGATATGTCCACGCCTTTGTTCGCGCATGACAGGCAGGACCGCACGCGCCACGTTCATGCTGCCAAAGACATTGGTATCAAACTGCTGACGGATGTCGGCCGCGTCAATTTCTTCAAACAAGCCCAGTTGCCCATAACCGGCGTTATTGACCAGCACATCGATACCACCAAAATGCGCGCAGGCAGCCTTGACCACGGCCTGTATCTGCGCGTCATTGTTCACATCCAGTGCCTGCACCAACACCTGGTCGCCATAGCTGCCAAAGCGGGCCTGCAACTGATCGACAGCACGCCCGGTAACGACGACCCTGTCACCACTATCCAGCACAGCGGTGGCAATGGCGGCACCTATGCCACGGGTTGCGCCTGTAATTAACCATGTTTTTTGCGTCATGATGCACCTTTTAAAATGATGGCCCGCGAATTGCGAGCAGGGTGTCATCATAAGATCCGGGCGGCAAAACCAGAATGCCGGAAACTGTAGCAGATTTGCCTAATCCTATAATCCGGCAATCACACAGACTAAATATTGCTACCATACTTGCCTGTTCATATCAGCGCGTACAATCCCACCACGCATACAAGGTGTTTATTCCATGACGATTTCTTCCATCCCTGCCATCCCTGAAGTGACAGGTGGTCCTGCTCATAACAGCAACAACAGCAGCCACAACGCAGCCACAAACATGGCCGCCATCGTGGCACGCCTGGCGCCAGAAGAAGGCTTTACGGCATCGGAGCTGGACTATGTGCACTTCATGCGCAGCAACCACGCTTTCAGCCGCACACCTGTGATGTACGAGCCCTGTATCTGCATCATTGTGCAGGGTCGAAAGCGTGCTTATCTGGGTGAGGCTATGTTCACCTACGATGCGCAGCAATACCTGGTGGTGTCCGCCCCCATGCCGTTTGAAGCAGATACCGAAGCCGCGCCAGATCACCCTTTGCTGGGCATCCATGTCGGCATACAGCAAACCCTGGCAGCAGAGCTGGCATTGGCTGTTGAAGAAGAAGACTTTGCCGCTATCAAGCCATCGGTACAACCAGGTTTCATGTATTCGACCAGCGTTGAAGGCAGCCTGGCCGATGCGGTCATGCGCTTACTCATGGCATTGTCGTCACCACTGGAAGCAAAAATCCTGGCACCGGCCATAGTGAAAGAAATCTATTTCCGTATACTGATGGGTGAACAGGGTACAGCGATGCGCGCCGCCTTAAGCCAGGGCAGCCATTTCCAGAAAATCACACGGGCATTACGCAGAATCCATGAAGGCTTTAATCAAAAGCTGGATGTCGATACCCTGGCGAAAGAATCCGGCATGAGCGTACCCGCCTTTCATCATCACTTCAAACAGGTGACGGCAACCACACCCATCCAGTACATCAAGGCGATGCGCCTGCACAAGGCCAGGCTGCTGATGATACGTTCGGGTATGAGCGCGTATACCGCATCCACCAGCGTCGGCTATGAAAGCAGCTCGCAATTCAGTCGTGAATTCAAACGCCTGTTTGGCCGCAGCCCGCTGGAAGAAGTACAGCAGATGCGTACAGTATTACGCATGCAGCCAGCGGCGGCTTGATTGCTTGATTGCCAAGGAATTGCTGGCAATCAGAAATCAAACAAGCTATGATTTCGCGGCGATTTCATCTGCACAATGCATTTCGCACATTCAAAAACAAATCAAAAATGAAAGAAGGATATGAAATTACTCATGTTGTTGGGATCGAACCGTTTTTTTTCAAATGCAGGAAATAGTTTTTCTCGCATGGTATTACTGGTTGGGGTACTAGGCTTTACTATGCTGGGCAGCGGCTGTGTCTCAGTAAAGCAATATGTTGATCCTGCCTTACCTAAAGTAGCGTTTGAAGATTTATTGAAAAATCCATCCAAGCAAGAAAAGCAGCCAGTTCAGGTCATGATTGAATTCCGCACCAAAGGTATTGTCAATGCCCGCGCAACTGAAGCTGTTACCCCTTTAGTGATTAAAACCTTGCAACAGTCCAGCTTATTCAGCGACGTACTTACTGGGCAAGCAACATCTGGCAATAAATTATTCATTACCATCGATAATATTGTTGTGGACAAAGACGCATTCAGCAAAGGATTTGCCACTGGATTGACGTTAGGACTGGCAGGCTCCATGGTGACTGACGGTTATGTGATGAATGCAAGCTACATTACGCCCAACAAGGATGAGTTCAAGCACGTGTATAAACATGCCATCCACTCCACCATTGGTAATGCAGAGGGTCCAAAGGGGCTGACACCTGTACCCAAAGAACCAAAGGACGAAGCAATTCGTCAGGTGGTTGAAGGTTTGATACTCAATCTTCTTAACGATATGCAAAAGAATGGCGAGATGAATAAATGAAGATATCGTCGTCCTCTTTCTTCATTGAGAGCTTAAGGAAAACCGGCTTGCTTGCCGCTTTGATCTGTACTGTAATGCTGACCGCATGTACAACTGTTGCCCCCGGCTATCAAGCAACTGTGGACAATGTCAAAGTGCTGCAAAAGATGCCAGGAAATGGCGTTGCGGAAGTAGGAAAATTTACTGTCACTGACGACAGCCTCAATCACCTGAGAATCCGTGCCAGTGTCTACGCATCGCCTGCCAACGGGTCGTTTTCAGAATATATTAAAGAAGCTTTGAAAAACGAATTGGCCAGCGCTGGCAAGTTAGGAAACAAGACCAGCGCAATAATAAGCGGGAAGCTACTGAAAAATTATCTCGACGGATCTTACGGTATAGGCAAGGCAACGGTAAGTGTTCGCTTTACAGTTACGCGAGGAACGACAATAAGCTACGAGAAAATCATCACTGGGGAAACCACATGGGATTCTCCGTTTGTTGCAGCAATCGCGATTCCTGAAGCACAACGCAACCATACTGAAGCGGTAAAGCAATTGTTGGGAAATTTATTTGCTGACCCAGATTTCCAAAAGTCGATTCAATAACGCTGATGAAAAAGAAAATCTGAGTATCTCGGAGTATCTCTGAGTATCAGCTACGTTCGAAAAATAGATTTTCAGGCTCTATGGCTGGCAAAAGCTGAACCCCGCACCTAGCAGGGTTCAGCTTTTTTTATTGGCGTTGATTCAAACTTCGCCTGACACGGCATGCTTGAGTACGGGTATCTGCAAATAGTATCTCGTCGCCGGAGATGACATATATAACAACTCCGACGCATTCTAAAAAACAAGCACAGGGCAGTGCCTGGTTCTAATCTTGTCTCGCTTTGATTTCTACCGTCGAATAAGGCGACCGGACAACCCAGCCCAGCGTAGCATACAAGGCACATCCGGCTTCCGTCGCCACCAGCACCCGCTGTGCAGCATTTGACTGCTGGGTTGTACCCAGCGCCGCCATGATTGCCCGGCCCAGACCACGCCGCTGATGTGCAGCGTCGACCGCAATGCGGTCATAGATAAAGAATCCACCGTCTTCCATGGCATAACCACTGGCAGCAAGCGCACCGTCATCGGAAAAAATGCGGGCTACTGTTGCAGGGAATGGATGGTCAATGGCAATTTCCAACCGGTATCCGGGAGGCAGTACCGGCATCACGTCTGACGTTGCGGCATGGGTCATCAAATAGCCAACACGCTGGAGTTGCCAGTGCTGCGGCACCAGCGCCAGCAACTGCGCGGCTGTGCCACACATTTTGATGAAGGTGAATGGGGTAGTTATCGACAGCGCCAGTTCCCGTATCCCATCCGCCGGGCCAGCAAAGACATAGCGCCGTTGCTCCGTTTCTTGCGCGGTATCGACGCGCCATCCACCATGATCAGGCACCGGTGCCGGTAAACCACGCGCAACTGAACGCGTGCCTAGCCAACCGGCGATCAGTTCTGGTTCGACGTTATTCGAGATGTTTGGTTTAGTCATTGTCAGAAAAATAGGTCAACCCGCCCTGGTACATTTTCTTGGTCACATTCTTAATTCTGGGCTTGTTCAGGATCATCAATCGTCTTTATGTGTATTCAAATACATTTCTTTCGCTACGTCTTTCACCCTGGTTTCACTGATGTGATTAACACTGATTTCGATGGCTGCCTGAATTCCGGGCTTATGTTTAGCAATGACGCTTCCACGATAGTACACACAATCATTGCTGGGTTCGTATCGGAAGATAGGGAAATCTGTGTTTTTGAAATCTTCGATCATGCCCGTTTTGATTATTTCATCACTTCCTTCTGCCATGACATATCCAGCATCATTCAATGACTGTTTTGCATCTCCCAACATAAAGCCCAGCATTTTATCCCTGGTCTCAGGTTCTCTATAGACACCCTGCATTGCCTTCTTAAAGTCAAGCGTGGCAATTGGGACTATGCGTACCCCATGTATACTTTTAACTCTTTCCTGCAAATAGGAAATGAGCCGGCCCTTGTTTCTATCTACAGCACTGATTCCTTCCGCAATACCGTCGAGAAAAGCCCGGTTGTATTTACCGCCGGGTTCATAAGACTGTGTCCTTACTTTGCTGAGATATTCGCCACTTGGTTCAGTTTCGTCATCTTCGGCGTTATCACCATCTCTCCAGGCGTCAAATTCTTCATCCGTACAGAAGTAATTGGGTGTTTTCGCACCGTCCTTGGCGAAGGTAGTCAGCGTTGAATGAATCAGGGTCGCATTCCATGCTTCACTCATCATGACATCAGGCAGAAACGATGTTTCTGCATCGACTATCACTGGAATACCGCCGCTACTTGTATAAATATTTTCCTGATGCAAGTCTGTGACACCCAGCAATTTCGTTGCAATGACCATGCGCCCCATCTGATAGTAATATCTCCCCGCTTCTTCTATGGTCAGGCGTTTGGCCTTGGTGATATGTTCCATGTAGCCATATTGCTCGCCCTTATTGTCTTCTGTCTGGCTAAATTTAGTAGTAGCCAGCTCTGTGTTCAGGTCGGAAAGCACGCTTTTCTTGCCACCTTCGAGATGGATGTCAGGGCTTAACGTCCTGGGTTTGTACACTACTTTTTTACCCTCATCCGACTCAAGAATACAGACACTTTGTCCGTCATTATGGTAGTCCGACCCAGTCAGATGCACGTGGACCAGGTGTTGCGATAATCCGTATTCATCACGAATACTAACCCAGTCACCTTCTATACGATCCAGCATCTTCCTGAAATTCCGGTTTAACAGCCCTACTCTTTTTTGGGCAAATTCCAGATGCCCAGCCTTCACCGAATCCTGACGAATTTTGGAGGTATCCAACTCACCAAGAATAGCCGCCTTGATGACTTCTTTGTTTTTTTCTGACTTTAAAACAATGGGGAGTTTCGAATACGTACTGCAGACCAGATATACCAGACGGGATGCATCCGGGCCGCGGCTGCTCTTATCGATCCATTCAGCGATCTCTAAGGGATAGGCTCTGTCGTACTCAATCCAGGTTTTAGTGATGGCGGAAGATATATTATCCAATCGATAGAAAATTGCTTTGAGAGTACGAAGCGTAGTTGCGTAATTAAGGGTCGTAATGGTTGAAGCTTCTATTTCATCAAAACGGTTTCTCAATACAGAAATCTGCTCGCCACCCTGACTTTGTTCAAACGGTTTCATGGAATCCAGAAACTCTTTCACCCTCTTTTCCTGCGCCAGCAACTCATCTTCTTGCTGATTCTGGAACCAGTTGGTAAGGCGATTCCAGCCTTGAAAACGCTCAAATTTCATTAGCTGATAGGGCATGACCACACTGCTGTAAGCAGATGCTGCAGAATAATCAGGCGCAGCGGTTCTTTGATTACCCACTCCCTTGTTCTGTACCACCTTTCCACTTATAGCCGTACCAACACCCAGCGCCTTCGCCCCCATCACATCCGCTTCGGTTTCCAGGCCTGCATCATCATTCACCGGCACACCCAGCTTCATCTGCATGGTCGGTCTGACCCGCCCCTGTGCCTGCTGCACCACGTGCCAGGCTTCATGCGGCACATGACGTTCCTGCCCCGGGGCTACATGAATCTCGCTACCCTGTGCATAAGCGTGGGCATTTAACTGTGCGGGTTTGTCAGAGTTGTAGTTGACCCTGACATGATCCATGCTCATGCCGGAAAGCGATTCTATGCCGGCCTTGAGCTGGTTAGGCAAACCGGTGTTGTTGGGTTGGGCCGTGGATTGTCCGGCTAATTGGGTAGTACTGTGATCAACAGATTTTTCTTGCAGCAGTTCTTCACCTTCTGCCTTTTGCAATACAGCTTGATTCATCAAGTGCTGCATCGCCCGCAATTGCGTGGCACGCGGGCTGTTCTGCATCATGTGGCTATAGGCTTTGAGTTGCCTGGTTTGTTGGCGCTGATCAGCGAATTGTGGACGAAGGTCGACGGGATCTTGCTGGGCCAATTGTGCAGTGTGCGACTGTGGCTGCGACTGCACAGCAGATTGACGCTGGGCAGGCGCATGCTGCTGCCCCAGATCCATTTTTTTGCGTGCTTGACGAATATGCTCAGACATGACGTTCCCATTTCAGGTGCGCTGTGTCACTCAGATGGCAAGCAAGAGCACAACAACGGCACTCAGCGCTTTACCAACCAGGACGGATGAGCATTACTTGTAGATTATTTATGTTATTTTGTCAATTATCCCTACAAAAAATAATTCCTTGGAATGCTTCGTCTTACTGACCAGGAAAGCATCATTTTGCCTGCATCAAGAACAAAAAACCGCTACACCTTAACTGGCGCAGCGGTTTTTTTTGTGAAGACTGTAACGCTTCGATAATACAGACGGTTAGCAGCCTGGCTTAAAACTGTTCCCACTCTCCTTCTGTCCCTGCTGCCACTTTTGCAGCATTCCGGGGCCGGGTGCCAGCAGTGGATGCCAGCCTGGATACGGTGGCTGTCTTGCTGACGACTTTAAGCTGTGGCCGTTTGGTGGCGCTTTTGATCGTTGCAGCAGTCATGCCCTGCTGATGACCATTCAACCTGAACACATCGACCACGTGGGCCAGTTTGACGGCCTGATCCTGCATCGATTCTGCTGCGGCAGCGGCTTCTTCCACCAGGGCTGCATTTTGTTGGGTGACCTGATCCATCTGGGCGATGGCCTGGTTGATCTGTTCAATGCCGGCATTCTGTTCCTGGCTGGCAGACGAAATTTCGGAAATGATGTCCGTCACGCGTCTGACGCTGTCTACAATCTCACCCATGGTGATACCGGCTTCATCCACCAGTTTGGCACCCATGCCGACTTTTTGTACCGAGTCGCCAATCAGCTCCTTGATTTCCTTGGCGGCTGATGCCGAGCGTTGTGCCAGGTTGCGTACTTCTGACGCAACCACGGCAAAACCACGGCCCTGCTCACCGGCACGTGCTGCCTCGACTGCGGCATTCAGCGCCAGGATATTGGTCTGGAAGGCGATGCCATCAATGACGCCGATAATGTCGACAATTTTCTTCGACGACTCATTGATCGAACCCATGGTTTCAACCACTTGTTGCACCACGCTGCCACCCTTGACAGCCACATCCGACGCCGAATTTGCCAACACATTGGCCTGGCGCGCATTGTCTGCATTTTGCTTGACGGTAGATGTCAGCTCTTCCATCGACGATGCGGTTTCTTCCAGCGAACCAGCCTGTTCTTCAGTGCGGGACGACAGATCCTGATTGCCCGCAGCAATCTGTTGCGACGCCGTGCTGATAGTGTCGGTACCGGCACGCACTTCGCTGACGATACCGGCAAGGCTGCCGGTCATGGCCTTGAGCGCCTCCAGCAACTGGCTGACTTCATCCTTGCCCTGCACATCAATATGACGTGTCAAATCACCAGCAGCAACGGTTTGCGCAATGCTGACAGCTTCATCGATGGGGCGGGTAATCGAACGGGTAATCGACCATGCCAGGCCTGCTGCAGCGATGAAAGAAAACACCGTAGCACCCAGCAAAATGTTTACGGCAAACCCGTAATCTGCGTGCATCTGTTCTACCGATTCCTGGTTCTGTTTTTCCAGTAACTGGATCATCTCGTTCAGCAAGGCAAATGTGGCATCTTGCGGTTTCTGTACTGAATTCTGTAAAAAAGCTGTTGCCTCATCCTGCTTGTCGGCGTTGACCAGTTCAACCACGTTATTGAGCAGGCGCAAGGTATCGGGCACCTTGACTTTCATGTCTGCATGAAGTTGTTTGGCTTTTTCGCTGCGTACCAGACCACCAAGGCGTTCCACACCTGCGGTCAGGCTCTTGGACGCATCGTTGATACGTCCGCGCATGGTGGCCTGCGAATCCTTGTCTTTGTAGAGAATATAGTTGCGCGCCGAACGGGCAACCAGATTCAAGTCAGTCAGCATGCGATTCGACAAGGCCGTCTTTACATTGTTTTCGTTGACGACCACATCCATGCGGGCCTTGATCGACGACAGGGAAGACCAGCCGATATAAGCAATCATTATCAGCAACACCAGTATGGTGCCAAACGCCAGATTAAGACGAAAGCCGATTTTCAATTTGTTCATATAATATTCCTCAACCACACGTATATTTGAAGTAAAGACGATGCAAGCATGAAACGATAAGGCGATCCGGCGATCTAACTATCCGGCGATCTAACTATCCGATGGTCCGGCGCTCAGGTGATACCGCTCGTAGCGGCATTCTGTTATGTGGGGAATTCAGTACCATGGCTTGATGAAAGCCATCCGGCAAAAATCTGTTGACTGACACAAGTGCGACACAAGCCATCAGAAAGTACTATATCTCTGAAGTAATAGTACATTAGGGCAATAAATCAATGTGTTAACATGGGTTAAATGGTATGGCGGGAATGACGTGCCAAGAGCAAGCCAGGGTAGCCGTGCACCGGCAAGAGAAGATGTTTAACAATCGCGTGCCTGATCAGCGCTTGGTTAATGCAGGCAGATTGCAAAAACGGTGCGCCACGCGCACCGAATCTGATACGTAGTACCGCCACTTACTTCGCTATTCCCCACTGCTTCAGAATCGGTATCCAGCGTTGTGCAACAATTTTGTCAAAACCGGATGAAGTGGGATGCATTTCATTTGCCCAGTCAGTCTTGTAGTCGGCACCGCTGCTGAGCGTGCCGCGTGAATCGATATAGACGACGTCATTGCGCCAGTCATCAAAGGTTTTGAAAAGGCCATTCAGGCGGTCTATCAGTTCATGCACGACTGCCAGGCGAAAGGCGGGGTCTTTTTTTACCTTGGCTGCATCCAGCGCAGGCAGCAACCAGGGGCCGGTGACCAGTTTATTGAGAATGTTAAAGCCGCGCCCGTCAGGCACTGGATAATCATAGCCATGAATGAAGATGGGGCGTACCTGTTTGACGGCGTCTTTGTATGCCCAGCGTATTTCATGTATCAGCCCGCCCATGGCAGTGGCGATCTTGCGCAAAAGATCGTCGATACCTGTGGGATCCAGACAGGCTTTGGGATCGGTAATGCCGGTGCAGTCGGTCTTCAGGGCCAGCTTGTAATCGATGGCATCATTGCCGGCACCACTGATCATGAAGACGTTATAGTATTTCCTGACATCAGGCGTCAGGTTATATTCAACATCCCGGGCATACTTGCCGGCACCGACATAATCCTGCAGTGGCGCGCCATTATTGCCCACCGCCTGGATATTCGAATAATTAGCGCTTAATGAATTATTGCGTATCAGCGCCTGCAAAATATTATTGCCCGGATACCAGAACCACGAATCCCCTATCGCCAGGATAGCTGGGTACTCGCCTGCTACCCATTGTTCATTTTTTTGATACACACGCATATCGTATTCCTTTGTATTTTTTAGCAAAACAGCAGAGAAAAGCACGACGTTTTCATGCCTTATGAGGCAGGCAGACAAGCAGGCCGTGCTGGCGGTGATGTCACGGTTCAATGTCGCAGCCAGGATTTGTGGCATCCATATCATTATAAATTTAATTATAAAATTAACCACTAAATAAATGATCAATTGACTATGGATGTGCATTCCTTTCCATAGGCCAATATGAAAATAAAAACCGTCGAAAACCAATAATCCGCCTGTACTTCACTTGATCAAAGCATCCGTCTGCTTAATTTATTGATGATGAAAAAAAATAATTCTTTATGTGTGGTATCGAACCGAAGCGCGATGAAGTCGGGGACATACTTAAGTCTCGACTCAACGTGAAGGAATTGAAATGATTAACGAAAATTTGGACATCTACAGCGGCAACGGTGGCAATCCACACAAGGGCCCTGGTCCTGAACTGATGGGCGCAAAAACATTGACTGGCGACAATGTCGTCAACCATGCTGACGAACATCTGGGTGACATCAAGGAAATCATGCTGGACATGCGCACGGGCCGTGTCGCCTATGCCGTGGTCGCCCATGGTGGCTTGCTGACCATCGGTGAAAAACTGTTTGCCGTACCCTGGTCTGCACTGACCCTGGACGCGGTCAACAAACGCTTTGTGCTGAATATCGATAAAGAGCACTTCGAAAAAGCACCTGGCTTTGACAGCGACCGCTGGCCAGACATGGCCGACCAGCTCTGGGTCAATGAAGTACACGGGTATTACGACACGAAAAACTGAGCACGAGCGCCAACAGGGATGTGGGCGTAGGGATGTGGAAATAAGATGTAGATCAGGCGCGGTGAAAACCCGCTTGCCCCCTGCCCGCTCACACCAAAGCGCAGCAACGCAGCATGAAACTGCGACCCAAACATTGTACCGGGACGGTCGCAGCATCAACAGCAAGCAATAACCAGTTATGAAGGGAATCATCATGGACTATACCGAAATGCATTTCGCCTTTGAAGTATATGAAAAGGCCCTGGCAAAACGTAGCAGGCATTTGTTCAAGACACCAGAACCTCTGCGCGATGCAGAAGAAAAACTGTACACGCTGGAAACAGCCGTGAGCGAAGTACTGGCCGATACCCGTAAAGTCGCAATGATGATCAGGTCCAGCGCGCAAAAATCCATGCCGGCCTATGTTCAAAGCGTGGCCAGCAAGTGAATGCCGGAAGCGCGGGGCTGTGAACAGTCTTGCGCAGTCTTCCTCTCAATAGGGCATAAGTCCAGGGCACAAACCCGGGGCATAGACCAGGATATTTTTAACTGATCTCAGAAAGAACATCATGCATGAAGTCAACAAGACCCAGCGCAACGGCCTGGATACAGCCGCGATTCGCCAGGCAGCAAAAAATCTGGATGATGGTGCCGTCACCGCTGGTTACCAGGGTAACCGCGAAGAAGTCATCGCCATGCTCAATGGCGCATTGGCGACCGAACTGGTCTGCATACTGCGTTACAAGCGTCACTATTACACAGTAAACGGCCTGCAAAACGGCCCCATCAAGGCTGAATTTTTAGCGCATGCGGCGGAAGAACAGGCCCACGCCGATCTGCTGGCAGAACGTATCGTGCAATTGAATGGCAAGCCTGACTTCAACCCGGCCACATTGACGGAACGCAGCCATGCCGAATATGACGATGCCGATGATATCAAGGGCATGCTGACGGCCAATCTGATCGCCGAAAGAGTTGCCATCGAATCGTATCGCCAGATGCTGGAAAAGATAGGTGAAAGTGATCCGACCACACGGCATATGCTGGTGGGGATTATGGCGAAGGAAGAAGAACATGCGGATGATATGCGGGATTTGCTGGCGTAATGTTTAGGCGTGACATTTGGGCGTGATGTTTGGGTGCTGCGACTGGCTGGGTAGCTTGCGAGCCGCACGATGTAATGCTTGTGCTGAGTTTCAGTCGTTCAACGGCAATCATAGCGTCGTCGCTCCAGCGAAGGCTGGAGCCCAGCGGCGTTTGTTGCATTGCCGTACTTTGATTGGAGCGATTGCCCTTCGTGGATACAGGCCGGGACTCGGCCCGGCGGCCGAATTCCTTTCTTTGCTTCGCCAAAGAAAGGAATCAAAGAAAGGCGACCGCAGACTTGCCCTTCGGGTGCTTACGCTACGCTTCAGCATAATTTTTGCGTCACAAAAAATGGGAAGGTCCGCAACTCGCTACGCTCAAACATCGGACCTTCTTTTTCCATTTTCTGTGACGCAAAAATTACATCGTCCCAAGCGGATTAAGGTCAAAAGCAACGTCAAAAACAACGGCAAAACAAAGATCAAAATCAAAAGCAACACAAAAAAAATAACGGCATCAACACCAACCAAAATTTGTTAGTTCCCTAACCAACCAGAAGGAAGATCATCATGCTTGAATCCAACATCAAAGCTGTCAACAAAGATATCAAAGTATTGCTCAAAGATGCGCAGGCGCTGTTTAGTGCGGCGGCTACATTGAGTGGCGAGAAGGCCGAAGAGGCGCGTGCGCGGGGGATGAAATTGCTGGATACGGCCATGGTCGCTGCGCAGGATGCACAGGCGTCGGCACTGGCAACGGGCAAAGAAATGGCCAATTCGACCGATGCCTATGTCAAGGAAAACCCATGGAGCAGCATCGGTGTGGCAGCCACGGCAGGCTTGCTGGTGGGTTTGCTGTGCTGTCGCAAATCATGAATCAGTAAGTGTGTAAGCATGTAAGCAGCACAAAAAAAGCAGCCTGAAATTCAGAGCTGCTTTTTTCTTGCCTGATGCAAAAACTGCTAACGCTGTCCCTTCGTTGTTCCCAACTGTTCAGCACAAAATGCTGTCAGTTGCTGCAGGGCCTGGGTAACAGCCTGGTTGCTGGCCAGAACACCGCCGTAGGCATCTTCAGTGGGCGTAGCGATGTTGACGTCGAATTCACGCCAGGCAGTGATTTGCTGGTTTTGATTGTCCGACAGATGTGCGCGCAGGACGAAGTGGACGCGACTGGGGGTGCTGGTAAAGTCTTGTTGCAGGTTGCGTATTTCCAGATCCAGCCGGTAGGTGGTCTGCAAGGCACTGGGTGCCTGTAATACGACCTTGAACAAGCCGCTGGATTCAAGCGCACTGGTGACCAGGGGCATGAGCATGGCTGCCGGTGGTTTTTGCCACTGGCTTTGTTGAAATTCTTCCACCTGGTGTGGCTGACGCATGAACAACATGCGGGTGCTGTCAAAACCGGCAGCAGCGCGGATATTGCCTATCAGGATACTGGCTGGTGGATTGCCAATTGCCTTATCAGGTGCCGGGATGCTGGCAACCGTATCGAGGCGGTACACTGCTGCCACCGGTACATTCGCCGGTTGCAGGGCAGAACAACCGGCGATCAATACTGCCAGCAGGGGGAGCAGTTTGGCTGGTTTGGCTGAATGGACAGGTTTCATGGTGTTGCTCCTTTTGATTCCCCTGGCCCTGGTGGTGCTGGCTGCCGTCCTCTGATCAGGCTGCTGGGGTTGTGTTCAGTCTGTTCAATCAGACGGGTCAGGGATGCGGACAAGGTCGCCAGTTCTGCCATCAGCCTTTGTATCTCTGGCAGCGTATCGGTGCTGATCTGGCGCACGCCTCCACCCAGTTGATCTACTGCGGTCCTGGCGCTGTCACTGGCCTGGCCAGCCTTGTCCGCCATGGCAGCGACGGCATCTGCGCTTTTGCCTATACGCTGGAACAGGGCATCCAGTTTGGCGCTGGCCTGGGCCGTATTATTGGTGGTGATGGCAGCATTTGAAATCGCAACACGCATGGTCGCCTTTTGCGACGCCAGTGCATCCATCACGGCAGAGGTGTCTTGCAAAATCTTGCTGAATGCCGCACGGTTGTCTTCATTCAGTATAGCATTCACGTTGGCTGCCGTACGGTCCAGGTTGGCCAGTACGGCGCTCAAAACATTTTCCAGGCGGGCGCTTAGCGAAGGCTTGGTGCGTATCTGTGGATAATCCTGCCCAGGCAAGGCCTGCAACGCCGGCGCAGCGGGTGAGCCGCCACTCAGCTCTACATAGGCGATGCCGGTCAACCCCTGAGTTTTCAATACGGCCTGGGTATCGGTCTTGATGGGTGTGCCTGCGGCGATGGCAAATAGCAGTTGCACCTGCTGCGGATTAGCTGGATCCAGACTGATTGCATGCACCTTGCCCACATTCACGCCCTGGTATTTGACTGGCGCATCCAGGTTCAACCCTGCCACCGATTCACTCACCACCGATTGATACAGGATCGTCTGCGTGCGCTTGCCCAGACCAACTGACAGCCACAATACGGCAGCCACCAGCAAGGCCCCCAGCGCCAGCACAAAGGCACCGACTGCAGCGTAATTTACTTTGGTTTCCATGGACTGTCCTTGTTTGTCATTTGTTCTTGTTGTCCGGCCGTTTGTGTTTCTGTACTTGTTTTTGTTTGGGTTTGTGCCTGTTCCTGTGCCGCCCTGCCCCGCGCGCCATCAAAATAATCACGGATGACCGGGTGCTGCATGTGTGACAATTCCTCCATGGAAGCAACCGCCAGCACTTTACCTTCGCCCAGCACCGCTACCCTGTGGGTTACCTGCCACAGCAAATCCAGATCATGGGTAATCATGACGATGGTGGGTTGATACAGTGCGTGCAAATGCCGCACCAGTGCATCAATACCACCGGCCCCGGCTGGGTCCAGACCAGCTGTGGGTTCATCGAGGAACAATAATTCCGGGTCCAGCGCCAGCGCCCTGGCCAGTGCAGCACGCTTTAACATGCCGCCGCTCAGCTCGGCCGGATACAGGCTGGCTGCTTCTGGCTTGAGACCGCTTAAAGATAATTTCCAGGCCGCGATCTCATTGATGCTGGCTTCATCCAGATCGCTATGCTCGCGCAGCGGCAAACCTATGTTTTCACTAACGGTCAAAGTGCCAAACAAACCGCCTTTCTGGAACATCACGCCGCAACGCTGGCGCAATGCAGCCGCATCTGCGTCGCTGATGCCAGCCAGTTCAGACCCCAGAACTGTGACCGAACCAGAGTCGGGCGTATGCAGCAAAATCATCTCGCGCAACAATGTGGATTTACCAGAGCCACTACCGCCCACGATGGCAAGAATTTCGCCACGGCGTATATCCAGATCCAGGCCATCATGCACGATCTTGTCACCAAAACGGGTACAAACCTGGCGCATTTGAATCACATAATCATCGCCATCCGGCGCAGGCGTAGTGGCTACAGTGGCCGCAGTGACTGTGGTGGCTGCCATCACAGCCCCAGCACATTAAAAATGACGGAAAAACCGGCATCCAGCACAATGACGGTAAAGATCGCCTGCACCACACTGCGCGTAGTCTGCCGACCTACACTATCGGCATTGCCCTTGGTACGAAAGCCCTGATAACAGCCTATGATGGCAATCACCATCGCAAACACCACCGACTTGCCGATGCCGATCAGCAGCGTTCTCAGGGGAATTTCAGTTGCGAAGCGGTCCATGAATTCATGCGGGCCAACACCCAGTTGCGTACTGGCCATCAGCATGCCGCCCATAATGCCCAGCAAGTCGGCAAACAGGGTCAGCAAGGGCAAAGCCAGCATCAGCGCCATCAGTTTTGGGATGACCAGCAAATCAATAGGGGGAATGCCCACAGTTTGCAGGGCATCAATTTCTTCCGTCACCACCATGGTGCCTATTTGTGCCGCATAGGCAGAACCGGAACGTCCGGCGATGATGATGGCCGTAATCAGCGGCGCAAATTCGCGCAACATGGCATAACCCACCAGTTCCACCACAAAGATGTTTGCTCCATAGTGCTTGAGCTGGTCAGCCCCCTGATAGGCAATCACAATACCCAGTAAAAACGAGGTGACGCCGACGATAGGCAGCGCTTCAAATCCGGCAATCTGAATATTGCGCAGAATGGCACGGCCACGCCAGCGCCGTGGATGCCGCAGCACGCCCAACACGCTAACCGCAATCTCCCCCAAAAAACTGAGCCAGGCCAGATTGGCGTGCCAGACATTAACAGTCGCCTTGCCGGTTTTTTCCAGCAAGCCTGCGGCTTTAACTACCGGCTCTGCCGTCGCTGGAATCTCACCCAGTCCATCCAGCATATGCTGATACGCTTCAGGCCAACCTTGCAGCTTGATCTGCGTACCGCTGTCACGCAGCTTTTGCAGGCGTGTGTGCATGACCCAGGCTACGACGCTGTCTATCTTCTGTATTTGCTGACCATCCAGTTGCACCACCTCCGGGTGGCGTAACAGCAAGGCGTCCAGTTGACGCATGACATTACCCAACTGACATATGGTCCAGTTGCCGGACAGTTGCAAGACACCTGGCGTCGTCTGCTCAATGCGGGCAGGCAAACGGGCTGACTGGCGCGCCTTCACTTTGTGGGAAGTGCCTGTATCAGCTTGTAAGGGATGGTCAGCAGTAGGGGCAGGCATGGATGCTCATCATAAGAAATATATGCCTTCAGCTTGCCACTGGACGACATGCAGTTCTGTGCGCTGGCGTACCAAGGGAGGGGGAGTTTTTTGTGGATAAAGCAGAACAGCATTTTCAATGCTGCGCAGGCTGTTGGCAGCTGTTTTCTTTGTCTTGGAATTGAGCAGAGATGGAATAGAATCGAATTGAAGCAATGAAATAAATCAGATGAAAAATCTGGATTCGTGTTCCAAAAATACTTGCGCAAAACCGCTCCGGCGACGATACAGAAGATGTATGGAGTTCTGTATTTTATCGCCGCCGAAACATGCCGGAGCGATTTTGCGCAAGTATTCTTTTCTTTTTATCCTGCATCACTGATCTGGTTTCAGACCTGGAAAGATGCTGTATTCATGCATTCAATGTGCACAAGAATGGCAGAAGAAAACCTGTCGCTCTGTGCGCTAGCTAACAGACGAAAAAAAACTTTTCTTTCACGATAGAGCTACCGTCAAAACGGCAAGCCGGATATTTTCACCGGCACACCAGGGCGTGTTGACCCGACCAACTTCAAGAGAGAACCATCATGCTTTATACCATCGCTGTAGTACTGATTATTTTGTGGTTACTGGGTATGGTGTCGGCTTACACCATCGGTGGCTTTATCCATGTCTTGCTGGTGATCGCCATCATCATGGTCTTGCTGCGCCTGATCAGCGGCAGAGGCGTTTGACCTTGCTCTATCAATTAATGAGCAGGCATTGAGCAACTGATGAGGTCATGGCTCACAAAACAGCGGGCCATCCCTGGCCTGCTGGTGGCACTGGCTGGAATGATAGGACGTGCCGTACTGGAATGGGTGCGCCATCGTGCTGCCAGCAAAGGCGCTGCGCTGGCCTTTTATACCCTGTTTTCCATGGTGCCCGTGCTAATCCTGGTGCTGGCCATCGCCGGTTTTTTTTATGGCGAACAGGCCGCCCAGGGACAATTGTTCAATCAATTGCAAGGCCTGGTAGGCCAAAGCGGGGCAGCAGCAATACAGGTGTCGCTGGCAGGTGCTCATAATGTCTATGAAGGGCGTATCGCCACCCTGATCGCCAGCGTTTTGCTGTTAATTGGCGCCACCAGCGTGTTTGCCGAATTAAAAGAAAGCCTGGACGAAATCTGGCAAGTACCACCCAGCAATGCCAATAGCCTGTGGCACTTCTTACGCACGCGCCTACTGTCGTTCGGCTTGATACTGGTACTGGCGTTTTTGATGCTGGTGTCATTGATAGTCAGCGCTGTACTGGCGGCACTGGAGCATTACTGGCAAGGCAGTCGCACGGTCGTGGCACTGATATTGTTGCCGCTGTCGTCAGGCATAGGCTTCGCGGTGATTGCTTCACTGTTTGCCGTCATCTTCAAGATGCTGCCGCAGGTGCGGCTATCCTGGGAGGATGTGTGGGTTGGTGCAACCGGCACGGCAAGCCTGTTTTATGTCGGTAAATTTTTGATCGGTGTGTATATCGGCAACAGCGGCGTCGCCAGCAGTTTTGGTGCTGCGGGCTCCATCATCGCCCTGCTGTTATGGGTTTATTATTCTGCCCAGATCTTTTTGCTGGGAGCAGAATTCACCCGTCAGTATGCCTACAGCCTGGGCAGCTTGCGCACCGTTGAAATGAGTTCTCATACCCACGCCACTCCTTAGAACCTGTTCACGATCTGTAGCGAGCGGGCGTCAGCGGGGTGAAGAGCAGCGCAAAAAGCGGAATGTACACTAGTACATGAGCATTTTGAGCAGCGCACGAGCCCCGATCACGCCCGCGCAGTAAGATCGTGAACAGGTTCTTAGGCGGAGTGACATGGAAGTCAACCAATTACTGTGCGAGTGCGCCTTGAACGGATTCAAGCTTACCATCAGATGGCAGGGCCGGAACATGAATCAGCTTCATGATCAATGGATAGACGCTGACGTTGTCGAAAGTCGGCAGCACGGCCCCCTGTTTGAAGGCGGGGCCATTGGCAATAAACAGCGCCTGCATTTCTTTGCTCTGATTATCGTAACCGTGCGCACCCTTACCCGCTTTTGCAACGGCAGCAGCGTCAGGCATGACCAGCCAGCTCACTTCTGGCAGACAGACAAAACGTGGGACGCGCGGGTTTTGTCCATATTCATAACGCGCAGGAATATTTTCTTTTTTCCAGCATTGCATATGCTCATGGGTTTTCAGCAGATCTTTGGCGACCGCTTCTTCTTGCCCCGGTTTCGGGTCGATACCGGCATAGCTGCCATAAGTCACAACAGTATAGAGAGCAGGATTAACGATTTTGTCGAGTTGCACAGTACGTTCGGGGCTGGTCGCTGCCATGCCATGATCGGACACGATAATGACATTGGCATCCAGGTTCCGTGTACGCAAACCTTCCATCAGGCGGGCGATGGCCACATCCGCACTGGCTACCGCTTCGGTGACTTCTGGCGTATCCGGGCCAAATTCATGGCCGGCGTGATCAACCTGGTCAAAATACAGGGTCAGGAACTGGGGTCGGCTGCTGGCAGGTTTGTCCAGCCAGGCCAGCATGGTATCGACACGGTCAGACGGGCTCAACTTGCCATCGAAGGGACGATATTCCGATGGGCGCACACCGTGGATGGCCGCCTCAGAACCTGGCCAGAACATGATGGCAGAACGAACATTATTTTTCTCTGCCGTCACCCAGACAGGCTCGGCCTCATCCCACCAGCGACGGTCCAGCACCGCGCTGCTGTTACCCAGTCTGAAACGCACGCCAGGAATTTTGCTGTCTTCCATGGTATTGCCAACAATACCATGATGATCCGGGCGCAAGCCTGTCACCAGCGTGTAATGGTTGGGAAAGGTAATCGATGGAAACGACGGACGCATGGTCTCGGCGCGGACACCACTGGCCGCCAGTGCATTCAGCCTGGGCGTCACGCCACGGTTCAGGTAGTCGGGCTTGAAGCCATCTATCGATACCAGGATGACGGGACGGTATTCAGCCGCCCTGGTGGTGGCAGCGTCAGCGACAGGCTTTTGCGACATGGGCGCACAGGCAGCCAGGGACAGGGCTAATAAAGTAAAAGCGAAGGTCTTTGCGTAGAATGATTTCATAATGTGTTGGGAAGAAAACGAACTGCATTCAAATGAGTGGACGACTTGGCAACAATGCCTATTATGATGGGTATAGCGATGCTTGTGAGAAAGATATTTGTATAAGAAATGTGACAGCCAGGGGCCGCACAAAAAGAGTAGCTATATTGCAAATAAATTCATATTCAAACCTGCAGCCAGCTACAGTCTGAGCCATACACAAGACGCCTTCATGACTTGCTCGCCTTACAGACATAAATGGGGCAATCAGTAAGCCAAGAAACTAGCTGATGATCAGCCCCATGAATACTGCATTTTTCAGTTGTAAAGGATTGCAAACCGATCAAAATGGACGCAGACAATGATGGATATACCGCTTATGATGAAAAATTGCTTTGTAACATGATTATCATGTGCCTGGCTTGCCAGAAAAATACAAATACCAATACACATACACGCGCATCAAGCGCTCAACGCCCAACCATCTGAACACAAGGCTTTCCCATCAGGATTACGGAAAAAGCATAATGACAGAACGCCGTGAAGAGACTGTAAGCAATTTACCGCCTGTGCCGGCAAGGTCTATCCGCAGCTATTTGCTGATGCTGGTATTGGCTGTCTCTGTGCCGCTGGTGGCGGCGGTCGGCTTTGGCATCTATCACGATTTCCAGCAATCCACCGCCAATACCAAGACAGCCCTCAAGACCATGACCAGCGTCATGCTCAAAAACACCAAGGGCAAGCTGGAACAGGCGCACCAGGTCATGGCGGGTATCGCCAGCCTGCCACCTGTACGCAAATTGGCCCTGGCAGACTGTCCGACGAAGCTAGGTGACCTGGCCAGGCTCAACCCTGCCTTTGCCCGCGTTGCCCTGGCCGATTTGCAGGGCAATATTCTTTGTGCGATACCAGAAAAAAACATGACCCAGGATGCCGTCACGCCTGAACTGGTCAGGGCAGAATATATACAGGGTGCCATCCGCAACAAGGGCTTGAGCATTTCTTCGCCGCGCCGCAGCCATGGCAACGGAACCGGCCCCTGGTCCACCACCCTGAGCCTGCCGATATGGGATGAACAACAACATATCGTCGGCGTTGTCCTGATGTCTCTGGATGTCGGTTTTTACGATCCCACTATACCGGCCGAGTTCCTGCCAGAATCCAGCCGCTACGGCTTCTTTCGTGACGATGGCATCATGGTCTGGCGCAATCTGGACCCGGACAAGGTCGTCGGCACCCGCCCCAATGCAGAAGCAGCAAGACGTATCGTAGCAATGAAAAGCGGTGAATTTGAAAGCCGGGCCGTAGATGGCGTGGTGCGCTTCTTTTCGGTGGCCCCACTGCCCGAATATGGCATGGTGGCCTTTGTCGGCGTGCCAGCAAACACCATCTTTGCCGAATCCAGGGCCAGGGCCATCCAGTCCATCCTGCTGGTGTTATTGATGATCGCCTTGCTGTTGCTGGTTGCTTTCGGCTTTGCCCGACGTATTACCAAGCCAATGACAGCACTGGCCGATGTGGCGCGTGCTGTCAACAAGGGGGATCTGGGTGCCAGGGCACAGATTAATGGCCCCAGTGAACTGCTGGCCGTAGCGCATGAATTCAATCGCATGCTGATCGCACAACAGCATAGCGATGAACAGTTTCGCGCCTTTCTGGGTAATAGTGCCCTCGTCGCCTGGGTCAAGGATTTCAACGGGCGCTACCAGTTTGTCAGTGACAATTTCCTGCGTCGTTTCAATACATCGATGCAAGAAGTCATCGGCAAGACTGACCATGAACTCTGGCCAGCCAGTGTCGCTGACGGTTATCATGATAGTGACCTGGCCCTGCTTGAAAACCGGCAACAAAACGAAGCCGTATGGCCATCCACCAATAGCGATGGCACCATCAGTTGGTGGATGGTGAATAAATTTGTGTTCACCGGTTTTGACGGCACCCCTCAGCTGGGTGGGCTGGCGGTGGATATTACCGAACGAAAGCGCATGACAGACCTGGATGAACTGATCCTGCAAACCGCAATGGATGCCTTCTGGCTCATCAACAAGGAAGGTAATCTGCAGGCCGTCAACGAAACTGCCTGTAGCATGATGGGCTATACCCGCGAAGAAATGCTCGCCCTCAATATTACCGATATTGATGTGCTGGACGGTATGCGTGGCATGACCGTGTATGAACGCATCGACATCTTGCGCAAGGAAGGTAGCCAGCAGTTTGAAGCCAGGCACAGACGCAAGGATGGCCGCATCATCGACGTGGAAATATCGGTACGCTATCTGCCAGGCCAGGAGTTGTTTCCCGCCTTTGTACGCGACATCACCACCCGCAAACAGGCCGAACAAAGCCTGCATCTGGCCGCCACCGTATTTGAATCGCATGAAGGCATGTTCGTCACCAATGCCCACCGGGTCATACAGCAGGTCAACCGCGCCTTTACCGAAATCACCGGCTATACAAGGGAAGATGCCATCGGCCAGACCCAGGATTTATTAAAATCCGGCCAGCATGATGATGCATTCTTTGTCGACCTGAGCCAGCGTCTGGACAGCGAAGGTACCTGGCAGGGTGAAATCTGGAACCGCAACAAAAATGGCCATGTCAGCCCACAGTGGCTGACCATTACTGCCGTCTATGGCAGCAACCATGAATTGCTGCATTATGTTGGCACCCTGACCGACATCACCACCCGCAAGGCCGCAGAAGATGAAATCAAAAACCTCGCCTTTTACGACCCGCTGACCCACTTGCCCAACCGCCGCTTGCTGACTGACCGGCTGCAACAGGCCCTGGCATCTTGCGCACGCAGTGGCCGCAAAGGTGCGCTGATGTATATCGACCTCGACAATTTCAAGACCCTGAACGATACCCAGGGTCACCACAAGGGCGACCTGCTCTTGCAACAAGTGTCAGAACGCCTGATCCATTGCGTGCGTGAAGATGACACCGTGGCACGTATCGGTGGCGATGAATTTGTACTCTTGCTGGAAAACCTGAGCGAGGCTCCTAACGAAGCCGCCACCCAGATCGAAATGGTCGGCAAAAAAATTCTCGATGCCCTGAACCAGGCTTATGACCTGTCCGGTTATGAATGCCACAGCACCCCCAGCATAGGCGTCACCCTGATCACCGATCATGACACCGGTTTCGATGAATTGATGAAACAGGCCGACCTGGCCATGTATGCCGCCAAGACCGCCGGTCGCAATACCCTGCGCTTTTTTGACCCGGCCATGCAGGCCGTTGTCACCTCACGCGCCATCATGGAAAAAGAATTGCGCGAGAGCTTGCGCAATGAACAATTGCAGTTGTACTACCAGGCACAGGTCAACCATGATGGTGAACTGATCGGTGTCGAAGCCCTGGCACGCTGGCAGCATCCACAACGCGGCATGATCCCGCCCGCAGAATTCATTCCCCTTGCAGAATCTACCGGCCTGATACTGCCGCTCGGTTACTGGGTCTTGCAAACGGCCTGCAAGCAACTGGTGAGCTGGGCGCGACAAGAGCAGCGTGCCCACCTGACGATCGCCGTCAATGTCAGCGCCCGCCAGTTCCGCCAGACAGATGTGGTCGAGCAGGTGTTGGCCATCATCCACCAGACCGGTGCCAATCCGCATCTGTTGAAACTAGAGCTGACCGAAAGCCTGCTGGTGGACGATGTTGAAGACATCATCCGGAAAATGGAATTGCTCAAAGCCGCAGGCCTGTGTTTCTCGCTCGATGATTTCGGTACCGGTTATTCATCGCTGACCTATCTGAAACGCCTGCCGCTGGATCAATTGAAGATCGATCAATCCTTTGTGCGTGACGTACTCAGCGACCCCAACGATGCCGCCATCGCCCGCACCATCGTCGCCCTTAGCCAAAGCATGGGCTTGTCCGTCATCGCCGAAGGTGTTGAAAGCGCCGAACAACGCGACTACCTCGCCAGCCAGGGCTGCTATGCCTACCAGGGCTATTACTTTGGCCGCCCCATGCCCATCGCCGATTTTGAAGCAGCGCACCTACCGCAGTTTGCCTGAGACATCCTGGCGCGGCCCATAAAAATCAACTACATGACAAACGTATTAATCTAAAGTAAATTACCATCTCCTGACGCCTCCCCTTACTGACATGAAAGTGCGCCACAAGATGAAGCCTGGATTCACGTTGCTGTTATCTGCCCTGTTTTGCCAGTTACTGGCCCATACCGATGTTGGTGTAGCTGCGGTCAACAGTGAGGTGAGCCCTGCGCCTGCTGCCTGGTATAGTTTTGGATACCGCGTGGGTGAACGTCTTGCCGATGTCCAGTTCAAGGATGTTAATGGGCGTGAGGGGGTGCTGTCGCAACTGGCTGGCAAACGTGGTGCCATCATCGTCATGCGTGATGCGGAATGTCCGGTATCGCAACGCTATGCACCGCGCCTGGCTGAATTTGAAAAAGAATACACGTCGCAAGGTTTTAATTTTGTGTATGTTGATGTCAGCCCGTATTCTGGTAAAAACGCAAGCGCAGAAGCAAAACAAAGCGCGGCCGGCAGCAAGCTGCAAGGGCGCGTGGTACTTGACAGCAGTCACGCCATCAGCAATGCCTTGCGGGCAGCATCCACCTCGGAAGTATTCCTGGTCGACCAGCAAGGCACCCTGCTATATCGTGGTGCCATCGACGACCAGTACGGCATTGGCGTGCACAAAGACACGCCCGGGCAAACCTGGTTGCGCAAAGCCATCGCCGAATACCAGTCAGGTAAAGATATCGTCACCACACAAAGTGAAGCCAGCGGTTGCCTGCTGCCTGACAATGCCGGTGAAGCAGTACAGAACCGGCCAGTTACCTATCACAACCGCATCAGCCGTCTGATCACACAAAAATGCGAAATGTGCCACCGTGATGGCGGTGTGGCCCCCATGCCCCTGCAAACCTATGCACAGGTTACAGCCCGCAAAACCATCATCGAGTACATGACCAGCAAGCGCCTCATGCCACCCTGGGGTGCTGACCCCAGTGTCGGTCACTGGGCCAATGACAGAAGCCTGTCAGAACAGGAACTGGCCGACCTGTCCAGCTGGTTGAAGACCGGTAGTCCGGCAGGCAATGCCAAAGAAGCCCCTGCCCCCCGCAGCTATGTGGCAGGCTGGGACATGCTCAAGCCCGACGCCGTACTGCAAATTGCAGAGCCACATCAAGTACCGGCCCAGGGCGTGATCGAGTATCAGTACAGCTACCTGAAAACCAATTTTGACAGCGACAAATGGGTCACCGCGATGGAAATACGCCCGTCGGCCCCTAAAGTGGTACACCATATTTTAGTGTTCCTGGAAGAACCAGGCGCCAAGCGCCGTTCCGGCGGTATCGATGGTTTTTTTGCCGCGCTGGTGCCGGGTACACCGCTGACGACCTTCCCCGAAGGTGCCGCCAAGAAAATCCCCAAAGGTGCCTGGCTGAAATTCCAGATCCATTACCAGCCCAACGGTACGGCACAAACCGATCAGGCAAAAATCGCCTTCCAGTTTGCTGGCGATGTGAGCAATACCGAAGGCAAATTAAAAGAAGTCAAAAGTGAATCCGCCTTCAATGCCAAGTTTGAAATACCGCCCGGTGCTGCCAATTACCCAATCGAATCCATCTACCTGTTCCGCAAGCCCGGCAAACTGACGGCCCTGATGCCACATGCGCATCTGCGCGGCAAAGCCTGGAAGATAGAACTGGTGGACCAGGCTGGCAAGCGCAGCCTGTTACTGAATATTCCCAAATACGATTTCAACTGGCAAACGGCCTATCAGTTGAAAGAAGCCATCAATGTCCAGCCGGGCATGCGCATCGCTGCCACCGCCTGGTATGACAATTCCAGCGACAACCCATCCAACCCCAATCCTAAAGCAGCCGTGCATTTTGGTGAACAGACCTTTGAAGAAATGATGATCGCTTATTTTGACTGGATACCAGATTAAGGCGAATCAAAACTGGCGTGTTATTGCGGCTGCGGCAAAGCCAAAGCCCGCATGACACCCAGGCCCAGCAAGGCAAAATTAAGCAACCCTATCAACAGCGCAAAAAATACAAAAGCCAGCCAGGGCAAAGCCTGCACACTAAAGGGCAGGAACAGTGATGCAAATACCCGCACATCAGAATACATGCCATTGCGCAGGGCTTCATATTGAAAGATGTAACTGGTGTCGCTAAAGGCGGAATAACACATGACAATGCCCAGCACCTGCAAGGCCAGCCTTTGCCAGGCATCTGTAGCGCGCAATAAAAGCAGGCAGGCCATCATCAGCAATACTGGCAATGCCACTGCCAGCAGATGTGTCACCTTCCATTGCGCCAGCAAGGGGTAATCGGCACTGCTCATCCATACCGGCTTGATCATGTAATAGCCACCACAGGCAAAAAACAGCAGCAAGATCAGGTAAGGAATCCACAATTTCGTGGCACGGGTTGATACCATCAGCAAAGCGCTGCCACACAGCGCCGGCCCCAGCAAACCACCCAGTAAGACCAGGCTTTGCCAACCACCGGCAGTAATGGCCGCACCACCATCTGCATCCAGCTGAAACCAGTAAAACGATCCCCCGGTCAGCAGGCTGGCCAGCCCATGCCCCATCTCGTGCACAAACACCCCCACATACCGCAGCGGCGCTGTCAGCAGATACACGAGATATGCCAGATTGGGAAACAATAATGGCAAGGCCACCCACAACAAGAAAAACCCGGCCATCAAAGACAGCAACATCCGCCTGTGGCCCAGGCCACGATTGCTGGTCATAGTGCTTGAATAGACGGATCGATCATTGACAGGCATGGGTATTCCTGAGAGTAGCAATTTCTGGCATAGTGTAAACCAGCTATGATATACGGGGTGGTAATTGGTGCGCGCAGCGCACCCTTGTATCATAAAGCTTCATTCAATAGATTAGAATTGAATGATTACAAAGCAAGTATTTGCTGAGTAAAAGTTATTTGGACTAGGTACGGGATGCCGTGCGCACCCTGGGGCTTTTAGCCCGAAACGTAGATATGCACCCGTATCTTATTTCCTGTTAAATCTGAACAGTATCCTAGGCCAGTGTCACTTGATGACACCTGAGCCTGTATCCACAAGGTTAGAATAGACAGGTTTCCAGATCGCATTCATCTTCTATTTTTTATTTCTATGATGAACATCGGTATTGATATCGCAAAACTCAAATTTGATGTAGCTGTGCTTGATAATAATAAATATAAGCATAAGACGTTTAACAATTCCGCTTCCGGCTTCGCCGATATGCTGGCTTGGTGTCAGTCTTTGTCGTCACAAGACGGACATTTTTGTATGGAAGCAACCGGCGTGTACTATGAAGCTTTGGCCAATTATTTGTTTGATGCCAAGTGCAAAGTCTCTGTTGTCAATCCAGCGCAAATTGCCGCATTTGCACAGAGCACGCTGAGTCGTGTAAAAACCGATAAAGCCGATGCCAAGCTAATCGCGCGGTTTTGCCATGTGATGAATCCTCCTTTGTTTGCGCCACTCCCAGCCAATATTCGCCAATTGCAAGCGCTGGTGCGTCGACTGGAGTCTCTCAAGGATTTACAGCAGCAAGAACGTAATCGACTGGACGTCTCACTGCCAGTTGTGGCTCCTTCCATCAATGCTGTCTTACTGACATTGGCAGAAGAGATTAAGGCCATTGAACAAACAATTAAAGCGCATATCGATAATGATCCCGATTTACGGGAACAGCGCAATTTGCTCAATTCGATTCCTGGTCTGGGCAAAGTCTCCAGTGCTTTATTACTGGCCGAGCTGCCTTTCTCTCGTCATGCATGTGCCAAGTCTGTCATTTCATTTGCCGGCTTGAATCCACGACCGTACGAGTCAGGATCATCCGTCAGAGGCAAGGGGAGAATTTCAAAAACAGGTTCCGCACGCTTACGGGCTGGCTTATATATGCCTGCTATGGTCGCTATGCGTTTTAACCCTGTCATCCGCAATTTCTATCAACGACTGCTCCAGGCAGGGAAACCTAAGATGCTCGCTATTACTGCCTGCATGCGGAAATTACTCTCTTTGGCATTCACTATCCTTAAGTCTAAAACTCCATTTAATCCAGAATTCGCTTGATATGTAAGACAGTATCTACTCGGGGCCCCAATATTGGACGCCCGGCGCCACATTCACGATCATTTTGTAGGGTGCGCCGCGCGCACCAAATGCTTGGGCAGGGGAAATTTCCTGCTGATGAAAAGGAACCTGGCGCACACGGTACTTCAACCATTTTGAACAATGACGCAGGCGAATGATGCGCTGCGCTTGGTAACTCAAACACTATAGAGGTCAATTTGCAAATCGCGTTTATCCAGGAAGAACAATACGAATCGGCTGTCGATCTGTTGTACGATATGAGCGTTCACTACAATGGTGAAGACGCCGTGTCCAGACAAGTCATCAGACAGCATTTCATGACAAACCTGACGGGACCTGATTCATCCATACGCATCGTCGTCGCCACGTGCGATGATGGCGTGGTGGTCGGGCTGATCGCAATCACGATATTTCATTCGCTGGTCAACGCGACGGCAGGTGAGACGGGACAGCTTTTTGTGAAAGAACTGTATGTACTGCGTGCAGAACGTCGCAGCGGCGTTGGTGAGGCATTGATGAAATGGGTGGCGCGTTATGCACTGAGCAAAAATTGCGTGCGGGTTGACTGGCATGTCAGGGCTGACAATGAAGCCGGACTGCGTTTCTACCAAAGCCTGGGTGGCATACTTGTCGATGACAGATTATGCTACCGCCTGTCAGGTACTGCCCTCACCCACGCGGCAAAAACCGACGGCGAATGAGGCATCAGTCTGCTTAAAAACTGCGCATCATATTTTACTTCGCCGTCACCCGCCAGATGATATTGCCTACATCATCTGCCACCAGCAAGGCGCCCTTGCTGTCAACAGCAACCCCAACCGGGCGTCCCTTCGCCTTGCCGTCTGCGGTTAAAAATCCGGTGAGTATGTCTTGCGGTGCATCGGCTGGCTTGCCGTCGGCAAAGGGTACAAAAATCACCTTGTAGCCACTATGAGGCTTGCGGTTCCATGAGCCATGCTGGCCAACAAAGGCACCACCGGCGTAACTGGCAGGCAGCATTTTGGCGTCATAAAACGTTAGCCCCAGTGAAGCAGTATGTGAACCCAGTGCATAGTCCGGCGCCAGCGCTGTTGCCACCAGATCAGGTCGTTGCGGCTTTACCCGCACATCCACATGCTGGCCAAAATAGCTGTAGGGCCAGCCATAAAACCCACCATCGCGTACCGATGTCATATAGTCTGGCACCAGATCGTTACCCAATTCATCTCTTTCATTCACGGCAGCCCACAACTGCCCGCTCTGCGGTTGCCAGGCCAGTCCGTTGGCATTGCGCAAGCCGCTGGCAAACAGGCGCATACGGCCTGTTGCGATGTCAATTTCATGAATGGCGGCACGGTCTTTTTCATTTTCCATACCGTTTTCTGCCACATTACTGTTGGATCCCACCGACACATACAGGCGTAAGCCATCGCGGCTGGCTACCAGGTCCTTGGTCCAGTGATGGTTGATTTTTCCGGCAGGCAAATCCACAAATTTCACGCCCGGCTCCACGATACTGGTTTGCCCGCTCTTATAGGGGTAACGCATGATAGCGTCGGTATTGGCGACGTATAAATAATCCCCGACCAGAGCCATACCAAACGGTGAATGCAGTCCTTGCAAAAACACGGTGCGGGTAGTGGCCACGCCATGTTCATCCAGGCCACGTAACAAGGTAATGCGGTCGGGGCTGGGCACGCTGGCACCGGCAGAGCCTTTGACTTTCTTTTCCACCCAGTTGCGTACTGCTTTTACGCCACTGCTGGTATCGTGTACTGCTGGTGCATTGCTTTCAGCCACCAAAACATCACCGTTGGGCAAGACATGCAACATGCGCGGATGATCCAGCCCTGCTGCAAATGCCGTCACGGCCAGACCGTTGGCAGCCTGCGGTTTTTCACCCTTTGTCCAGCCTATGGCGGGGGCGATGTTAATCGTCGGCAAAATAGATTTTTCGGGTTCAGGCAAATTGGGTTGTGTGCCAAAGCCACGGGCTTCTGGCGCGCTGCTTTGTGCACTGCATGTCTGCACCGTCAACAGCATTGCAGGCACCACCAACAGGCATAATCTGGCGGCAATACGGCGCGGGGTATCTTTCAGATTCACCATCAAGGTGGTGGACGCGGCAGGTGTCATGATTGCTCCAGGCTGTAACAGGAAAGTGGTTCCCTATTACATCCCCCTGCGCGCACCCAGTCTGTTCGTCAGCGTACAATAAACCTGTAATAAACCATCATTCCCGGAATTTTTTATCTTTTTACGGCACCACGGTGGTAAACAAATACACCGCAAAGATCACGCAATGGATGGTGCCCTGCATGACAGTGGTACGGCCAGTACCCAGTGACAGCGAGGTAATAATCAGTGACAGCAACAGCAGCACGCTGGATTTGGCATCGATGCCCAGCGTCAGCGACCAGCCGGTAGCCAGCGAAATCACTGCTACCACAGGAATAGTCAGGCCTATGCTGGCAAGTGCAGAACCCAGGGCCAGGTTGATACTGGTCTGCAGGCGATTGGCGCGGGCAGCCCGGAAGGCAGCTACACCTTCCGGCAACAACACCACAATCGCAATGATGATACCGACCAGGGCATTCGGCGCGCCTGCGGCCAGCACGGCATTTTCCAGCGTTGGTGCCAGTGACTTGGCCAGCAGGACGACAGCCCCCAGACACAGCATCAGCAACCCGGCACTCATCCAGCTCATTTTATTGGATGGCAAGGGTGCGTGCGCATCTTCATCAGCGGTGGCAACCGAGGGTAAAAAATAATCGCGATGGCGCACGGTTTGTACCAGTACAAAGGTACCGTACAGTACCAGTGAAACAATGGCGATAAAGGTCAATTGGCTGGGGCTGTAATACGGGCCTGTTACGGTAGACGTAAAATTGGGCAAGACCAGGGTAAGCACTGCCAGTGCTGCCAGCGTAGCCAGTGAGGTGCTGGCCCCGCGCAGGCTGAAACTTTGTTCCTTGTGCAGGCTGGCACCAGCCAGCAGGCAGATACCGATAATACCATTGAGAATGATCATGATGGCGGCAAACACCGTATCCCGCGCCAGGCCGGACGTGGCTTCCCCACCAGCCAGCATCAGGGACACAATCAGGGCGACTTCGATCAGCGTCACCGCCAGGGCCAGCAGCAGGGTACCAAATGGCTCACCGATGCGATGTGCCACAACTTCGGCGTGATACACCGCCGTCAGCACACCACCAAACAGGGCAGCCGTCAGCACGATGGCATACCAGGTGCCGGATATCAACAGGGAACCCGCCAGGATAATCCAGGCGGCGAAGGGGGTGATAACAGACCATGATGGTAAACGTGCGGGAATTTTCATAGTAATCCAGAGTGCTGTCGTGTGGTCCGCAGACAGGGCGGATCACACAAACAATGTGAGCCAGATGAAAGAATAGCCGAAAATCGCCTACTACATCAGATGATTCACAACCAGCCACGCATCAGAAGTCGACAAGCAAATGTTCCCTAGGGTAATGAAATGGACGCCTCCCTCCCAAACGGCATCGTGATGTGCCAAAGTAGAGTTTCGACAAACTACTTAACAGAAGGGAAGCGTCATGGAAAAGATTACCGTAATTGGATTGGATTTGGCA
>NZ_JACOGF010000021.1 GCF_014284335.1 Undibacterium hunanense
TACTTAAACTGTTGCACGGCATTCACAGCTACTGACTTATTCCGCAATAACTTCCATCGCTCATTTCGCCAGCTTTACTTTGCTTCACTTCTCCCCGCTCTTCAGCGGGAGGCGAACTATAGCAAACCTTCACCCTTCTTTGCAAGTGCTTTGCGTTAAATTATTTAGCGGGTTCTCTTATCTTAGTAGGGTGCGCCGCGCGCACCGGCTCTTTGGTTGACCATTTATATATGTAGATGCAATGGTGCGCATGGCGCACCCTACTATTCTTGGTGTTTGGCGTATGACTCGCTAGCTTGATTCGCCGCTCATCAACAGACGATTCTGGGCTCCTGCCTGCGCAGGAGCGACGGGGCGGGGGGCGTCTATATTGATGAAATTCGCCTGGCAGAGCGGGCGATGTCTCTATATATGTAATTACTGCAGGTCTGCTGTGTCCGCAAAACCGCGGCATCAAGATTAGCTAATTGATTATTTACAGAGAAATCAAGTAAGGTTAGGTTTTTCTCACTTTTAAATATTCTCATGTCTGCGAATTCAGAAGGTTCTACCAAGGCGATTTTTTATGCGCTGGGTGCAAATGGCGGTATTGCCCTCGCTAAATTTGGTGCAGCGATTTTTACGGCATCGGGAGCCATGCTGGCGGAGGCAATACATTCCACTGCGGACTGTATCAACCAGGTGTTCTTGCTGGTGGGTTTGAAGGAAGCCAAGCGGGCACCGGATGCTTCTCACCCCATGGGGTATGGGCGTGTGGTTTATTTCTGGGCCATGATGGTGGCTTTGCTGTTGTTCTTTTTGGGTGGTGCGTTTTCTGTCCTGGAAGGCGTGGAGCGCCTGAAACATCCGGAGCCACTGAAGAACCCAATGGTGGCGCTGGTAGTACTGGGTATTTCTGTCGCCCTGGAAGCCTTTTCACTGTATGGGGCGATGCTGGAGATACGCAAGATAGCCGGTGGCAAGTCTTTCTTTCGCTGGTTCCGCGAAACCCGACAGTCTGAATTGATGGTGGTGGCCGGTGAAGATATTGCTGCCCTGGCTGGCCTGGCGGTGGCCTTTGTTGCGGTCGTGTTGTCTGTCGTGACTGGCAACCCGGTCTGGGATGCGATAGGTTCTATCGTCGTCGGCATACTCTTGATGGCGGTGGCATTCTTTGTCATCAGGGAAGTCAAGGCGATGATTACCGGTGAATCTGCTGCGCCCGAGGTCAATGAAGCGATCCGCAAGCATATCGAATCTCATCCGCATGTCGATCACGTCATCAACCTGATTACCCTGCAATGGGGTGAACAATTAATGATTGCGGTGCAGGCAAAGATGCAACGCCAGGGATCGGATCAGGCGCTGATTGCTGCCATCAACGAAGTAGAGGAAAGCATACAGGCCGAATGGCCGCAGGCCAAATGGTGTTTCTTTGAACCGGATGTGGACAATACGACAGACTAGGGCAGGGGGAATCAATGATTCCCTGATCAGCTCACTTCATTGTCCATGGCATCGGCGGACCTGATCAGGGAATGAATGGCGCGTTCGAACATGGCTTCGGTTTCGACAAAGCGTATTTTTCCTTGATCCAGTAATTCACACAGGATAGGCATGCTGAGTACGCTAGGGAATTCTTCCCCGCTCATGCTCAGCACCACATTGCTGCCATTCGGATTGACCCAGCGTATGCAGGCACGGCCCCTGTACTGTGGAGTTTTGAATTCCAGCATGGCAGCGCTGACGATGCGGTCCTGATATTTTTCCTGCTGCGCTTTATCTGATTTATCAGATTTGTCCGATTTTTCCGGACTGACTTCCATAGCGATGAAGCCTTCTGTCATCGCACTTTGTTTTTTCAATTCCTTGTCGAGTATTTTGGCTGGCAAGCTCAGTTCTGCCAGCACTTCGACCAGGAATTGCTCACGCGCAAAATCATGTTCCTGGATTTCTGAATGCTCTATGGTGTCAGCCTGATTGGTGAACTGTTCAAAACGTTCATGCATTTGCGGCAGGCTGATTGGCTGCGGCGCCCTGCCTTCCGTCATGCCGCGCAGGGCATTCGAATGCGCCTCTGCCAGCCAGTTCATGAGTTTTTGTTGTTTGGCTTTTTCCCAGCCTATCAATTCCAGGCCATGACGCAGGGTACTGAGCATCACCGGCAGCATGGATGACAGAAGATTGCGGTCATCTGCATCTGTCTTGGGATAAACGCTCCACAACAAATCCGGCACCAGCAGGCGATAACGACGTGCCTGTATGGAATCGGTACGTTCGGCAATTTCTATGGCGGCGACCCAGTTGATGCGCAGAAAACTGCGAAAGGATGCTTCCACCGTCAACTTCGACAAGGCCTTGCTCATGACGGCAGCAATGCAGGCAAAACGCATGAAACGGATTTCTGCTTCGCCTATGGCTTTGACGGTACGCCGGATGGGTGCCTGATTGGTCCGTAGCTCCCTGGTGATGAAAGTTTCAAAACGGTTTTGTATACGGGAAAACAGTTCGGGCACTTCAGAATCATGTCGCAACAGTGTCTTGATGATGCGGGAAATTTCTTCTGTAATAGGTTCGACATCATCAATCTGCTCGGCACAAAAGGCGACCGAGCAGATGCGGTTGAACAGCAGGCGCGCCGGATGTTTTTCGTTGGTGAGGAAGTCTTTGTCCTTCAGCGCCAGTTGCAAGATCATGAATTGCAGGCGTCCCAGCTCCACCCGCATGGAAAGCGGTACCAGTTCATCTGACAGCATGAACTCGAACAGCATGGAGATGATATCGACTGTCATCTGCTCATCGCTGTCCTGTGCCAGGCTGTACAGGGCATCTTTCTGCTCGCGCAGCAAATTGCGTATGTCTCCATGCTCATCTGCCATGGAAGCACTTTCCGGCGCCATAACCTTATGCATTTGTCCAAGCACCTTGCCGAGTGCAATCGATGCACCTGGTACCGCACTGGGTTCGATTTTCTGCCTGAGCTGGCTTTCTATGTTTTGCAGATGCGCCGCCAGCAAGGCAGCTGGCACCTGTACCATTTCGCGGTCATTGAAACCGGCATTACCTGACTGGGCAGATTGAAACAAATTGGTGGTGGCAGCAACACCTGCCGTGACAGCAGTTGTTGCTGCCTGGTAAGGCAGGGCATCGGAATCGGCCTGGCCCGGCAACGGTGCGCTCGCGGCAGAAGCTTCACCAAAAGCACGGCGCAAGGCGCCACCCAGGGCGGTTGCCCCCTGCAACCAGGCAGGTGCCGGACTGACGGGCGCGGCTGATGGCATGGAAATCGGCGGCAGGCTGGCGCTATACGTCATGGGCATCTGCCCACCCTGCGATGGGGGCGATGCCATTGCGACGGCAGCCTGACCATGCGCCATGGCGGGAGCCGGAGATTTGCCCCGCACAGACTGGAACAACTGTTCCAGTCGCACGCCAGGATTTTGCATCACCTGTGGCTGACCGGAAGCACCTGGTGCACCAAATCCACCAAATCCACCGACCGTCGATACCCCGACCTGCGCTGCCGGATGCACACCAGGGAAAATACCTGTCTGCATCGAAGAATAACCCTGCCCCGGCGCTGCCTGGCCAGCGGCAGGAGGAAAACCAGGGGCAGCCCCGCGCGCCTGTGGTTTTTCTGGTGCCTTGGTGATTTTCAGTGAGAGGTGGGCGCTGATACCCTGTTTTTCGAGTGCATTATTGGCCGCCTGATACACGGCTGACATCGCGGTGGACAGGCTTTCACCCAATTGCTCTATCAGTATCGCCTCGGTTTCCGGCAGCAGCTTCAGGCCTTCTATGGCCAAAAAAATGCAGCGTGACACCAGGTAAGGGCGAAAGGGATTTTCGCGTTCACGTATATCGTCCTGCCCGAACAGCACAGCTATCCGTATATTCAGATCGATGATCAGTTGTTCCGACCTGTTGCGAAAGTTTTGCGTCATTTCGTTGAAACGCAAGGTACTTTCAAAGGTGGACGAGTCCAGCAGGGCCAGTTCTTTATTCTGTTCAAGTGCGGAAGCAGGGCGGAAGGTGCTATAGGCCGTACTGAGGCTGCGATCCAGCAACTGTTCCATATTGATCTGCAAGGCTTTGGCGATTTCATCGCGTCTGTCTTGCAAGGTGCCGCGCGCACTGACCATGCGCCTTTGTTCTGATGTTGAAATGCCGCTGGCAGATGCTTTTGACAACAGGGTCTCTGCAGCAGCGGGCATCACACCGTCTACTGCATGTTGAAATGCCTGAGCAAATTCAGTGCGAGTGCTGGACAAGGACTCGTTTGCGACCATGTGCATCCTATGACATGAAGAACACTTTAAACAATACCCGAGACTGAGCTTAACTACCAGCGCCTTGCCGTCCCGGCATCCCCGCCGTGACGGCAGGGCATGACTCTCAGCGGCGCAGTTTTAGCATCAGGCTGCTTTTTTCTTCCGGGTGGCCGGTTTTTTCACCGGAGCGGCAGCTTCTGCTTCAGGCTCAGCTTTGGCTTTGGTCTTGGCAGCAGCAGGGGCTTTTGCTTTACGTTCTTCAAACTCAAAACTGACCTTGCCATCCTTGCCACGCACCAGGAAGGCCTTGAATGGCCGACGCGTGCGCTGGGAAATAAAGCCTGGCAACAAGTCTGTCTTGCCATCATTGAGCAGCTTGCCCATTTGTTCAGGCAAAATTTCTTGCTGCAAGATAATACGCCCGCTACGGAAATCACAGGCCTTAGGCTTGGCAACGGTTTTTTCACAAACGTAGGCCAGACCCATTTCATACACACCATTACCGCACTTTGGACAAGGTCCGAGTGAAGTTTGTTCAGAAAAATCGACACCTTCCCCATCTTCACCGTCATCCTGGTTCTGACCAAAGTCAAATTCCAGCTTGAGGTTATTGTGATCGGCATCGGCAACTATTTTTAATATAGCAGCAAATGGCCGGCCCATTTTGGAACGGAAACCTTGCAGCGGGCCAATTTCACGCTTGGCCAGCAATTCTTCCACCTCGGCCACTTCAAACTGACGGCTGCCGGGGGTCTTGCTCATGGAGAATTCACACTTGGTGCAGGCAAAACGACGGTAATTTTCTTTGACCACGCCACCACAATGCGGGCAAGGGGTATGCAAAGTCGCATAATCACCTGGGATGGTGTCGTTATCGTATTCTTTGGCGCGCTTGACGATGATCTGGGTCATCTGGGCAATTTCGCGCATGAATTCTTCACGGCTGATCTTGCCTTTTTCCATTTGCGACAATTTATATTCCCACTCGCCGGTCAGTTCAGGTGATGTCAATTCATCTACCCCCAAACCGCGCAACAAGGTCATCAACTGGAAGGCTTTGGCGGTAGGCATCATTTCGCGGCCTTCGCGCAGCAGATACTTCTCGTTCAGCAAACCCTCGATGATGGCGGCACGAGTGGCTGGTGTGCCCAGGCCCTTGCCAGCCATGGCTTCACGCAGGTCACCATCATCGACCAGCTTGCCGGCGCCTTCCATGGCGGACAACAAGGTTGCCTCGCTATAGCGTGCAGGTGGTTTGGTGACCAGGCCATTCGCGGTGATCTGGTCGGTCAGGACTTTTTCACCTTTGGCAACGGCAACCAGCGTGCCTTTGCTTTCGCCGTCTTTCTCTTCCAGTGCATCCTTGCCATAAATCGCCAGCCAACCAGCACTGGTCATGACCTTGCCTTCCGTCTTGAACTGATGGCCGGATACTTCGGTGATACGGGTAGTCACCTGGAATTCTGCTGACGGGAAGAACACCGCCAGGAAACGGCGTGTCACCAGGTCATACAGTTTTTGCTCAGGCTCGGACAGATTCTTTGGTGCCAGACCAGTCGGGATGATCGCAAAGTGATCACTGATCTTGGTGTTGTCAAAAATACGCTTGTTTGGCTTGAGCCAGTTATTTTTCAGAATTTGCGAAGCAAACTGATGGTAATTATTAGTATCAGCAATCGTACCCAGGGTTTCTTTCACCGTCGGCAGATAATCTTCCGGCAAATGACGGGAATCCGTACGCGGGTAAGTCAGTACCTTGTGTTTTTCATACAAGGCCTGGGCCAGACCCAGGGTATTTTTGGCAGAAAAACCGAAACGGGCATTCGCTTCACGCTGCAGACTGGTCAAGTCAAACAGCGGCGGCGCGATTTGTGTGGCTGGTTTGGATTCTTCAGTAACACTGCCCTGACGGGTACGGCAAGCGGCCACGATGGATTCGGCAGCTGTCTTGCTCCACAGGCGTTCAGCCCTTTTCTCAGGATCGTGTTCATCTTTTTTGAACTGGTGATCTTGCCAGCGGCCTTCATAAATACCGGCAGCGCAGACAAATTCTGCGCGCACTTCCCAATAGTCACGGGAAACGAATTTCTTGATCTTTTCTTCACGCTCGACCACGATGGACAGGGTTGGCGTCTGTACCCGGCCCACTGTAGTAAGGTAAAAACCACCTTCTTTGGAGTTGAATGCCGTCATGGCACGGGTGCCATTGATACCAATCAACCAGTCGGCTTCCGAGCGGCAGCGGGCGGCATCGGCAAGCGGCATCATTTCTGCATCGCTACGCAATTTCTGGAAACCATCGCGTATCGCGCCGGTGGTCATGGATTGCAGCCACAGGCGGCTGACCGGCTGCTTGGCTTTGGCATTTTGCGCAATCAGGCGGAAAATCAGCTCCCCTTCGCGGCCCGCGTCACATGCGTTAATCAGGCCGGTAACATCCTTGCGCTTGATCAGTTTGTTCAAGACCTTGAGTCGTGACTCGGTCTTGGCGATCGGGTTCAGGGCGAAATGCGGCGGGATCATGGGTAAATGGGTAAAACTCCATTTGCCGCGCTTGACATCGTATTCTTCAGGAACGGTAATTTCCAGCAAATGACCTACTGCGGAAGACAATACGTAGTTATCCGATTCAAAATAATCATCATGCTTGGTGAAGCCACCCAGCGCTTTCGCTATGTCATTAGCGACTGAGGGTTTTTCGGCAATGATGAGCGTTTTTGTCATTTCGGGATTCTCGAATAGTGTAAAGCGTTGCTGCCAATGTCTAATAGGCAACATTTCGCAAAATAAGCGTAAGACTAACCTAAATTAGCGGGGAATGATAAACGTGATAGGCGAAAAATCGCAATCTTCAGCGGATTTTTGCCATAAATCTTCCATTTAGGAAATGATTAGTGCAAAAGCCTTACGATGCTGTCGTCATCTGACAACAATAACTCATCAAACATGAGCATGTCTGGTTCCGCACCCTGGCTCCACAACATCATGAGCACAATGATACGCAGTTTATCCAGAGGCATGGGTGACTCGTTCACCACCAATGCTCTTTCGACCACGATTTCCCGCTGGAGTGCATTCAGCAAACCCGCAGACTCAAGAAACTGGATAAAACCTATCGCCGGCGTACCCAGTGCAGCAATCTCTTGCTGCGCATACACACGAAAGCCAGTGGAAATTGACGGCGCTGTGCCGGGCTCTGTTGAAGTCATGGCCAGACCAGTCAGCCAACTCAGTGCCTCGGAAATTTCATCCTCAGGAAAACCTACTGCCGATAATTTTTTTGTCAGGGCAGCCGTGTCAGGACAGGCATCCGGACGGTAATAAGTTTCGTAGAGGTAAACAAGAATATCAAACATAGTACTACTGTAGCCTTTGCTGCGATTTCAAACAAGCCCCATGAAAAAGACTTGTTATCTGTCACTTGCCGAATTAACACCAGATAGGCGACGTGAGGCGATAAGCCTGACAGAACCCATCCCTGTTCGAGAAATGCGCTCTGAAGCCTACTAATATATACGAAGCTGCAAAATGTTGCTGCCGGGCGAACGCCGAAATGCTGCCGTTGGACAAAACAGGCGTGTCAGCCCAGGCGACGGAAATACCCGCCGGGCAGAGATTCCAGTTGCCCCATCAGTTCAAGGTGAAGAAATTCTGCGTGCAGACTGGCCACGTCCTGCCCCAGGCGCTGGGCCAGCATGTCGATATGCACAGGGTCATAGCCTATCGCCTGCAACAGGCCCGCGGGCTCTGCTTCTACCGCAGCAGACGTGTCGAATGGCATGGGTAATTGTAGTTGCTGCAGCTGCAACTCTTCCAGGATGTCTTGCGCCGACTCAACCAGTTTGGCACCCTGCCTGATTAACTGATGGCAGCCCCTGGACAAAGGTGAATGAATGGAGCCGGGAATGGCAAACACTTCGCGTCCCTGTTCCGCCGCCATACGTGCAGTGATGAGCGAACCCGATTGGGCCGCAGCTTCCACTACCAGCACCCCTTTCGCCAATCCGGAAATAATCCGGTTACGACGTGGAAAGTTGGCAGCAATGGCTGGCATACCTAGTGGGTACTCACTGATGATACAACCACCTTCTGCAATCAGATGCGCCAGGCTGCGATTGCGTGCAGGGTAGACGATATCGGCACCGGTCCCGATGACGGCGATGGTAGAGCCGCCACCACGCAAGGCCCCCTGATGGGCTGCGGCATCAATACCCGCCGCCAGGCCAGAACTGATGGTCAGGCCAAAACTGCTGAGGACTTCGGAAAATTGTTCGGCATTCTTGATGCCCTGAGTAGTCGCATTCCGACTGCCGACAACGGCAATCGTGCTGGCCGTCAACAGGTCGGTGCGGCCCTTGAGGTAAATCAGTACCGGCGGATCAGGGATTTCAAGCAGGGCTGGCGGATAAGCAGTATCTGCCAATGTCAGTACGAGATTGCCTGCCTGCTCACACCAGGCCAGGGTTTTGTCTATCTGCGACAAGAGTTCGCTGGAGGCAGGTGCCAGCACGGCGCTGGCGATCCTGCCGGTCACGACTTCTGTCAAAGCCGCATGGCTGGCGGCAAATACCTGATGTGGCAGACCGAATCTGGCGAGCAACTTGCGTGCGGTTTCATTCCCCACACCGGGGGTCAGCACCAGCCTTAACCAATCCCTCAAATCCAGATTCAAACTCACAAATGGTAGTGCTTATTTAGGTGAGCGGGCCGCATCACCAACTTTGACCACATCAGTAACCTGCATGATCAAGCCATAAGAAATATTGTCAAACACGCGGAAAATGAATAAATGGCCAATTTGCTCGTCAGGCAACTTGACGCGTTTATTGTTATCTGTCTTGTCCACAATGACTGGGCCGTAGTTATACAGTATCAATACGGTACCAATATTCAGGCCGTCATCCTTGCCACGGTTGATGGAAACAATCTGGTTCTGACCTGCAACTGTGACACCACCATACACGGCAACCACTCTGGCATCGACTTCATCTTTCGGTGCATGAGGTACATAGTTCAGGATAGGGGAAGGTGGAATCGGCATCAGGCGGTCACCGACTGCCATCTCTTCCTTGGAATTGACGACCAGGAAAGTATGCACGTCACTGACATCTTCATCGGCTTCTTTGTCCAGCTTGACAGTACCCAGATACACGGCTTCATAGCCGATGATGGCCTTGGTTTCCGGATCAAGCAGGGGCACGCCCGGACGGAATACCTGGAACGAGGTGCCACCATCAAGATCGCCACGGACATAGGCTTTTTCACCCTGGCCAAGATTCACACGGCCTTCTTTGGTGCCGATAATGCGGGGCGCAGAAGCAAGTTCATTCTTTTCCACGATCAGCGGCTGCGACAGGAAAGGCTCTATCACCGATGCAGGGATAGCCGGAATGGCATTGTCACCCAGCCCCTGGTTACGGGAACGCGGAGTCCATTTTTCGGTCTGTATGCCGCCTGGGTTACCCAAACGCAAACGACCATTGGCACGGTCAAAATAGACGATCTGGCCCGGGTAGATCCAGTGCGGATTGCGAATCTCTTCCTGATTCATGCCCCAGACTACAGGCCAGCACCATGGGTTTTTCAGGAAGATGCTGGAAATGCCCCACAGGGTATCTCCACGCACAACCACATGCTTGTCCGGTGCGTCCGGCAGAAATTCGCACTTGCTTTTACTGGCAATGGCTTGCGCCTGAGCAGTAGTCGCCTGTGCCCCTGCGGCAAAGACTTCAGCTGACATCAAAGGCAAACTGACAGCGAGGATGGAAGCGATTGTGCTAAACTTTTTCATGAATAATGTCCGATGCAAAATACCGCAATACCGCAAGCAGTGCGCGCAGGCAGGCGCAAACTTGCAAAACTTGCCAAATTGAATCAAATTCTGCCCATAAATCCTTGAACTAGCAAGAAAAACTGCGCAATAAGTCCCAAGGCTTGTTGTGAAATGTCTTATGACGATACTAAATATACTGCGCTATCCAGATGCGCGCCTCCATAAAGTGGCAAAACCGGTAACACAATTTGATGAACGCCTGAAGACTTTGGTTGCCGATATGGCTGCAACCATGTACGACGCCCCGGGTGTAGGGCTGGCCGCTTCACAGGTCGATGTGCACGAACAGATCGTGGTGATCGACGTGTCAGAAACCAATGACCAGTTACAGGTATTCATCAATCCTGAAATTCTGTGGACCAGTGAAGAAAGAAAGATTTACGACGAAGGTTGCCTGTCCGTGCCCGGTATTTATGATGGTGTAGAGCGTCCGGCAGAAGTCAAGGTACGCGCCTTTAATGCCGAAGGCCAGGCATTTGAAGTCCATGCCACGGAATTGCTGGCTGTCTGTATACAGCATGAAATGGATCACCTGAAAGGCAAGGTATTTGTTGAATACCTGTCGCCGCTGAAGCGCAATCGCATCAAAACCAAGATGCTGAAGGAAGAACGCGAAGAACAGCGCAAGCGGGCTGAACGCTGATGCGGGTTATTTTTGCGGGCACGCCCGAATTTGCGGCCACCGCACTGCAGGCTCTGCACGCAGCCGGTTTCGACATACCGCTGGTATTAACCCAGCCTGACCGTCCCGCCGGGCGCGGCATGCAATTGCATGCTTCGGCCGTCAAACAATTTGCGCAACAGCATGGCATTCCGGTAGCGCAACCAGTTTCCCTGCGTCTGGATGGCAAATATCCGGATGTTGCAAAAGAGGCACACGAACTGCTGCTGTCCACACCACATGATGTCATGGTCGTGGCAGCCTATGGTCTGATATTACCGCTGTCGGTATTGCAGATTCCCCGTCTTGGCTGTCTGAATATCCACGGTTCACTGCTGCCACGCTGGCGTGGTGCTGCGCCCATACACAGGGCCATAGAAACCGGCGACAGCGAAACCGGCATTACCATCATGCAGATGGAAGAAGGCCTGGATACCGGTCCCATGCTGCTGATGCAATCAGTACCGATTGCCGGGGACGATACCACCGGCGGCCTGCATGACAAACTGGCAGCACTTGGCGGCACGATGATAGTCGATGCCCTCAGACGTCTGCAGCAGGGTACATTGCATGCCACAGTGCAACCGGAAGACGGTGTCTGTTATGCCGCCAAAATCAGTAAGACCGAAGCCGCACTGGATTTCAGGCTGCCTGCCGATGTACTGGAACGCAAGATCCGGGCATTCAACCCTTTCCCCGGCGCGCACGCAGATTATGCAGGCGCCACCCTCAAAATCTGGGGTGCCCGGGCCATTCCAACCGCCACACCAGCCATACCAGCCATACCGGGGCAGATACTGGCAACCAGTCCGACAGGAATTCTGGTTGCTTGTGGGCAAGGTGCGTTAGAATTAATTGAATTGCAAAAACCAGGGGGCAAGCGGCTTTTGGTGAGCGAATTCCTGAAAGGCTTTGATTTTATCGTCGGCAATTGTTTCGATTAAATCAAGAAATGAAGCAAAAAAGCTACATCTTGGCCTGTTTGCGGTCATGATATGCGTTATATAACGGGGAATAGTCCAATTAATGCCTGGTTGCAAGCAAAATCTTTGTTGCCTGCCGCTACTTGTTGTATTCTCTTACACTGAATTATTGCCATTATTGTTTTCGATAACAAAAACTCTGACAAAGACCTAAAAAAGGTGAGCTCATGAAGAAACTTCTTCCCATTGCCCTGGCAGCTGGACTGTTGGCAGGTTGTACAACTCCATACAGTGAAACTCCGCTGGCGGGCAATTTCCCGACGACCACGCAAAATAAATTGCAAGCGGCGTCGCATTGGCTCCTGATTGCAAAAGATGTCGCCGATCAAATCAAGCTTGGTACTGACAAGATAGGCGCGCCGGTCTATGTTACTCCACCACAACAAAACAGCAAATTCACACTGGCTTTCTACAATCAGATCATCACTTCGCTGGTGAATCAGGGTGTGGTTGTCAGAAAAGTGAATGATGGCACGGCACAGGTTATCGATATCGAAACCGAACTAGTTCGCTTCTCTCCCAATCGTCATCAAAACACGCGCTTTGTCAGTGTGACCGCGATTGGCGCAGGCATTGCTGCGGTTCATGGTCTGGGCATTCCGGTAAAAACCGATTACGTACTGGGTGGCTTGGGCTTGGCCGCTGCGTATGACTGGACGCACTGGGTTAACCAGGAATATGCAAAAGGTCCTACACCAAGGTATGAATTGATCGTCACCACTTCACTGGTCAAGAATCAGCAGTATGTAGCGCGTCGTACTGATGCCTACTATGTCAGCGATTACGACTGGACACTGTACAACAAAGAAACCGACTTCAATTTCCGTGTCGTTGGGGGTCAATAATGATGAAAAAAACAGCTCTCGCAATCGCATCTGTCGTGGCGCTGAGCGCCTGTTCCAGCCTGGGTTTTAACAATGCACCTGTCACGGCTGCACCTGTACCTACCTGGAAAGATGCCGAAGCCAATGAATTTATTCCCGCCAATCAGCGCGCAGCGTCAGCACTGATCGCAGCGGCTGGCCAACAAATTGATCCTTCCCGTCCGTTGATCGTTGCCACTCTGGCCAATATCAATTCGCTGGAAGATTCATCCACATTTGGCCGTATCATCGCCGAGCAGGTATCGGGGCAATTTACCCGTAGCGGCTACAAGATGATAGAGATGAAATTCCGCGAGAAGGTTTTCATCCGGCAAAACGTTGGTGAATTCCTGCTGACCCGGGAAATCAAGGATGTGGCCCAAAACCATAGTGCCCAGGCTGTCATCGTTGGCACCTATGCCGAAAGCGACAAACTGGTGTTTGTTAACCTGAAGCTGATACGCCCGGTAGACAACGTGGTCATCAGCACCTTTGATTACGCCGTCCCTATGGACAAGACAGTCAAGGCTTTGCTGGGTCGTCGTTAATCCGCATAGTTTGCAAGCAAAAAAGGCGACAGTGCTGGCACTGTCGCCTTTTTGCATTCTGTGACCTCAACATCAGGAAGCATCAGGCTACAGTTCGATATCGCTTCCAAACAAATCACTGCGCGCCGCCCGGCTGATTGCCAGTACCGCAGGGTGAGTCAGCTTGCGCTGTACTGAAATGGCGTAGAACTGTTCACGAATATCATCGGTCTGCCCCAGCAATTGCACGTCGTACTGGCGTATCAACATGTCAGCAATCACAGTGGGGGCAGCAAAAAAACCGGCTCCCGCCTGGCCAAAGGCACTCATGAGCGCACTATCATCAAACTCGCCAGCGACGCGTGGATGCAAATCCTGCTGATCAAACCAGTGCAGCAGTTTGGCCCGCAGGGCAGCATCTTCCCCCGGCAGCAAAAACGGCGCTGCTTCCAGGCAGTGCGGAAAATTGCGCGGATATTGTTGAAGTAAGGCAGACGTACCAAAAAAACTGATGCCGCATTCCCCCAGCAAATGGCTATATCCACGTACATTCACTGTGGTTGGCATGGGGCTGTCAGACATGACCACATCCAGTTTGTGGGTCGCCAGATCACCCAGCAAGACTTCCATCTTGCCTTCTCGGCAATTAATGCGCAAAGTCTGTGGCAGTTTCAGGGCAGGTTCGAGCAAGCGGTAGGCCAATGCCTTGGGCAGCGCATCTGATACTCCCACCCTTAGCTGCACTGTTCTTTCTGTTGGCCTGTGATGCAAGACTTCTTCCAGTTCTTGCCCCAAAGCAAAAATATCCTCTGCATAGCTCAGTACCAGGCGGCCGGCCTCGGTCAGTTCCAGATTACGCCCACTCTTGCGAAACAGGGCCTCACCCTGTATTTCTTCAAACAGGCTTAACTGGGCACTGATGGTTTGTGGCGTCAGGTGTAATTGCTCACTGGCGCGGGCAATACTCCCAGCCTTGGCCACCATCCAGAAGTAATGCAGGTGTTTGTAATTGAGTGCGGGCATATAGAAATGTACAGTCTGTCAATACATCTGTTTTAACGAAGTAAAATTCAATTATATTCGACTTTTATTGTTTGTTAGCACGGTCTACACTTTCATTACCTTCTGTTGAGAAGGTGAGGTCATTCACTGTTGATGAATTACCTCAACATTTCAGGAGAGAAGCATGAAAATTGTCAGTCGTTCCACCCAAGGTGAAGCGCAAACAGTGTCCTATGTGGATGGCAGTATCAGTGCCGGCCACAAGGTCTTGCGCAATACCTATATGTTGCTGTCGATGACTTTGCTGTTTTCAGCATTGACTGCCGCAGCCACCGTTACCTTCGCCATTCCGGGCCCAGGCATCTTGCTGACCCTGGTTGGCTACTTTGGCCTCTTGTTCGCCACCACCAAATTACAAAATAGCGCCTGGGGCATTGCTTCAGTCTTCGCGCTGACCGGTTTCATGGGATATACCCTGGGGCCAATTCTGACCCGCTATCTGGGCATGCCAGGCGGTACCAGCATCGTCATGACAGCCATGGCCATGACCGGCCTGATCTTCATGGGTCTGTCTGCTTATGTACTGATCAGCAAACGTGATTTCAGCTTCATGGCCGGCTTTTTGATGGTGGGTATGCTGGTGGCTTTTGTTGCCAGCCTGGGCGCGATTTTCTTCCAGATTCCGGCCTTGTCACTGACAATTTCCGCAGTCATGGTGTTGTTGATGTCAGGCATGATTTTGTTTGAAACCAGCAATATCATCCACGGCGGTGAAACCAACTACATCATGGCAACCGTCAGCCTGTACGTCACGATCTTTAACCTGTTCACCAGCCTGCTGCATTTGCTGGGCATTGTTGAGAAAGAATAATAATGTTGCATACCGTCGCTCAGCCCTGGATGTGGGCAGTATTTATCGGCTTTGTTTTACTCATGTTGGCAATCGACGTGCTGGCCCTTGGTGGCTCGCGCGCCCACAAAGTCAGCATCCGGGAAGCGGCGGCATGGTCCATCGTCTGGGTCAGTCTGGCCCTGTTATTCGATTTCGGTTTGTGGATTTATCTGTCGGACACCGTAGGTCGTGAAATTGCAACGGCCAAGGCCATGGAATTCCTGGCCGGCTACGTCATAGAGAAATCGCTGTCGGTCGACAATGTCTTTGTCTTCCTGCTGATCTTTGGTCACTTTGCGGTACCGCCACAGTATCAACGCAAAGTTTTGCTGTACGGCGTACTGGGCGCGATTGTGATGCGCATCATCATGATCCTGGCCGGTAGCTGGGTGGTTGCCCAGTTCTCATGGGTGCTGTACCTGTTTGGTATCTTCCTGCTCATCACCGGTATGCGCATGCTGGTGGCGGCAGAACAGGAACCTGATCTGGAAGCCAATCCGGTATTGCGTCTGGCGAAAAAGATACTGCCTTTCACCAAAGAATTTCACAAGGAAAAATTCACCATCAAGGTGGATGGCAAACGCCTTTTCACGCCATTGTTCCTGGTGTTGATACTGATAGAAATTTCTGACGTGATTTTTGCAGTGGATTCCATCCCGGCGATTTTTGCAGTGACGACAGATCCCTTCATTGTCTTCACATCCAACATTTTCGCCATCATGGGCCTGCGTGCACTGTACTTCTTGCTGGCAGATATGGCAGACCGCTTCCATTTGCTGAAATTCGGCCTGGCATTTGTGCTGATGTTTGTTGGTATCAAAATGCTGATCGTTAAATGGATGCACGTACCGACCAGCATATCGCTGATGGTCATCGGTGGCTTGCTGGGTGCCTCGATTATCGCCAGCCTGTTTGTCAGCAGGAAAAAAAATGATGCAGAGTTAAAGCAGAAGTAAGACAGCAAGCCATGCGCGAAAGCGCTGGTGCAGTAATCAATACATGAGTCCCTTTGGCACATCACAGCTTGACCGTGATGTGCTTTTTTTTATCAGGACGGGAAATCCATGTACTGCGTATGATGCTGCGACTGTCCAAGCAATTCCAGTGGAACAGGGGCAGGCCCGGATACCATCTGACTATATGTATCATCCACAATATGAGCGACGCCAACCACATCCAGTTTTGTATCATGCGTGGTCGAGCTTGAACTGACAGTCGTTGTCAGGTAGGGATTATTGGTGCTCTCTATGAACTTGCCATTCATATCCACCATTATTACTGACACAATGCCGCCATTTTTGACCATGTTTTGCAACTGCGCAGAATCGGTCGTTCCGAGATTAAAATCTACCGTCGAATCCAGCGGCGATATCGTGTCGTCAACCGCAACAATCTGGCCATTGATCTTCAAATAGGCTTTGGTAAAGCTGTATTCCCAACCATTAATACTGGCCTTGACCAGCAAATTGGTATTTGAACTATTGATCGTATTGATAGCCGTCGTTGTACCGCCAACCGGAGTCAATACAATGTTGCTTGCTGGCGTTCCGTCCTTATTTGTATAAATGGCACGCATTTGGAAATCCCACAATTTCGTACTGATGGAATACCCGGAAGTATTCGTGATGACCAGACTTAAATTGTGGTTGGTAAAATAATCATCATAGACCTGTTTTGCGGTTTTGTTATCAAACACAAAATCCAGAACCGTGTCGTTGGCACCAATATTGCCGATTCTCGCAAGAACGTTGTTGCCCTCCATTAGTATTGCTGAACCTCCGGTATTTTGCCCTGCCACTATCGTGTATTTAATTTCACTCATTACAAAGTTATAGGTAGGCTGATTCAGGTAAGCTGTAATATAGGTACCCACTTTTGGCAGAACAGGTGGCAAGGCATAAGAGTCTATATAAGCACGACTACCGTATTGATTGGCTTGCAAAGTGGGATTGTTGGTACTCTCGATGGCATTGCCATTGAAGTCAACGACGGCGACAGAAACCACACCGCCATTGTTAATGAGATTTTGCACTTGCGCGCTGGTGACAGCGAACACATTGAAATCGACGGTGCCGTCACTTTGTAAAATAAGATTATCGGCAGCGATAACCTGTCCATTGATTTTCAAATAGGCGGTGCCAGTGAAATATTCAAGGCTATTGATATTCGCCTTCACTGCCAGGGTGCCCGAACTACTGGTGTAGATACTGATGTTGGTTGCCGGCGTACCTGGCTTGTCAGCGTAAACAGGATGAATTTTAAAGTCCTTCAACATGGTCGAATTGGTATTGCCTGCGGCATCAGTAAGCTGCAGACTCAGGCTACTCGATGTACTTGTAAAGTAGTCGTTATAGGCCTGTCTGGCAAACGCAGGATCAACCTGAAAATTCAAGGTAGTTGCAGAGGCACCGATGTTCGTTACCTTGCCAATCACTATGCCATTCAGCACCAAGGTAGCGCTTCCGCCTGTATTTTCGCCAGCCAGAATATTGTACTGAAATGAACTCATCACAGGCACAACACCGCTCCCTGGCACATTGCTCCACGCAGTAGTGTAGGTACCTGATGGTGGCAGCATGGGTGGTGTCGAATCAAGCAACACCGCAGTTTGTGCGCCGGTTTTGCCCGTATTTCCAAAAATATCACTGACCTTCACACCCAATGTCTTCGTACCATCGTTACCCCAGTATGCATTGCCAGGTATATGGATGACGGCCTTGCGTGCAAGCACTTCATCCAGAGTCAGCACATGGGTAATAGGTGTTGAAAACGAATTATTTCCGTTCATCAGTTCCATTTGGAAACCGGCAGCCGCCTGCATCCCTGTCAGGTCGACAATGACATCCATGCCAGCGAATTTTTCGGCAGCACTGATGCCATTGCTGGCCTCTGCAATTTTCAAGGGTTGAGTGGGTACCAGTGTCGGCAAAAGCGCCGTTGCACTCACCGTTGACAAGATATTGCGCATCACCTCAAACGTGTATGCCGAACTATAACTGGCCGCTTTGGCAGCGGTATCCAGGCTTGCCGTAAAACCGGCCGCAAAGGCCAGCTTACTGTCAATGGTCGCACCGTCCAGACTTTGTGGTGTCGCACCATTAACGATCGCCAATGCAGCTGTGCCCAGATTCACTGCACCGCTATCAATCTGGGTAGACCAGTATTTCAGGCCAGCGGCGTCCACCGTCCGCCCAAACAGATTTTTATACAACGCCGTCACCACATCTGCCGTGGTTTTACCACCGTACATCAGTTTGTACTCAGACTGCTCGCTGAAAGACTGCGCCAGACTGGGCAGGGAAATTTTATTGGCATCAAGCTGGCCTTCCCAATATTGCAAACCGGCCACATCAGCGGGGCGGTTGAAGTAAGCGATATACAGCTTTTGTATGGTGCTGGCGTTGATACCCATGAAGCAAGCTTTCTATAAGAAGGACAAAGAATGAAAAAAAATAATATTTAAATAATATGAATAAGTACGACGAAATCCAGTTCGTCAGCTACCGGCATAAAATCAGGATCAGAGAGAAAAGAACTGCGTCTGTAGTCAGCGCAACAAATGCTGCGCTCTCTAACAGTGTGATTCATTGAAAGCAGGTTTCTTAACTTGTTTGCAATTTTCTTCTGCATGATGATCCTGCTTTTGCAGCGCTTTCCATGCCTGTGGCTGGGGTTGATATGCATAATCTACGAACTATCTGCTAGGCAGGCAGATTTTTATTCGACTGCCATTGTAACAAAGTATTACAAATTTGCCATATGAACAATGATGTACATAATTAAAATCAGCGCAAAAACACGACAGAGAAAAACCTTTTTGCATCCAGAGCGGCGTCCATTTGCCTTATCCGGTGTTGTCGGTGTGTCGCCCAAAGCCGGCGTCCTCGACCCAAGCCCTTGATTTGACGTATAATTTGCCTTCTGTTGCGCCGATTTGAGATTCAGATTGCGGGCGCGTAATAAGTGCTGCTAAAAGGACGTCGCCCGATCCGCCTGCACACACAAGCCGATCGGGTTTTGTTTTATCAGGACTGATACAAAACTGCTGCCGCTTATTCCTTGCCGCAACAATTTTGTATAAGCCCTGCTTTTTTGAGTGAACATCATGACTACGACCCTGCCTGTATCTGCCCTCGAAACCCGTTTGCGCGAGATTTTGCAAAAGCGCATCCTGATACTCGATGGCGCCATGGGCACCATGATCCAGCGCTACAAACTGACGGAAGAAGATTATCGCGGCGAGCGTTTCAAGGACTTTACCGGTCCCGAAACCGTGCGTGAACTCTTCGTCAAGGGCAATAATGAACTGCTGTCGCTGACACAGCCGCATGTCATTTCCGAAATCCATGAACAATACCTGGCAGCCGGTGCCGACCTGATAGAAACCAATACCTTTGGTGCCACTACTGTCGCGCAGGATGACTACCACATGGCGCATCTGGCCTATGAGATGAATGTCGCCTCAGCCAAAATCGCACGCGCTGCCTGCGACAAATATTCGACACCAGACAAACCACGCTATGTGGCAGGTGCCCTGGGCCCTACACCAAAAACAGCATCGATTTCACCAGATGTGAATGACCCGGCAGCCCGTAATGTCACTTTCGACCAACTGGTGGCAGCCTATCTGGAACAAACCCGTGGCCTGGTTGAAGGTGGTGCCGATGTGCTGTTGGTCGAAACCATTTTCGATACCCTGAACTGTAAAGCTGCGCTGTTCGCCATCGATCAGTTTTTTGAAGAAACCGGCACCCGCCTGCCCATCATGATTTCTGGCACGGTAACCGATGCGTCTGGCCGTATCCTGTCGGGCCAGACGGTACCGGCGTTCTGGAATTCGGTACGTCACGCAAAACCATTGACAGTAGGTTTGAACTGCGCCCTTGGTGCTGCCCTGATGCGCCCGTATGCAGAAGAATTGTCGAAGATAGCCGACACCTTTGTCTGCATTTACCCGAATGCCGGTTTGCCCAATCCCATGAGCGATACCGGCTTTGATGAATTGCCAGCAGATACCTCAGCCTTATTGAAAGAATTTGCCGAAGCCGGTTTCATCAATATCGCCGGTGGCTGCTGCGGTACCACGCCTGACCATATCAAGGCGATTGCCGACATCCTGCAAACCCGCACACCACGCGATATCCCGACCGTACCGGCAGCGATGCGCCTGTCTGGCCTGGAACCGTTTACGATCGATGAAAGCTCATTGTTCGTCAACGTTGGTGAACGTACTAATGTCACTGGCTCGAAAGCATTCGCCCGCCTGATTTTGAATGAGCAATACGATGAAGCGCTGGCAGTCGCCCGTCAGCAGGTAGAAAACGGCGCGCAAGTCATCGACATCAACATGGATGAAGCGATGCTGGATTCACTGGCAGCGATGACACGCTTCCTGAACCTGATCGCGTCCGAACCTGACATCGCGCGCGTGCCTATCATGATCGACTCGTCGAAATGGACAGTCATCGAAGCTGGCCTGAAATGCGTGCAGGGCAAGGCTATCGTCAATTCGATTTCCATGAAAGAGGGCGAAGCAGAATTCCTGCGTCAGGCCACGCTGTGCAAGCGTTATGGCGCAGCCGTCATCGTCATGGCCTTTGACGAAAAAGGCCAGGCGGATACTTATGCGCGCAAGGTGGAAATTTGCGAACGTGCCTATCGCCTGCTGGTGGATAGCCTGGATTTTGATCCGCAAGACATTATCTTTGACCCGAATATTTTCGCGGTCGCCACCGGTATTGAAGAACACAATAATTACGCCGTCGACTTTATTGAAGCGACGGACTGGATACACAAGAACCTGCCCGGTGCCAAGATCAGCGGCGGTGTCTCGAACGTGAGTTTCTCTTTCCGTGGCAATGACCCGGCACGTGAAGCAATACACACGGTATTCCTTTACCACGCCATCAAGGCAGGTATGACCATGGGCATCGTGAATGCCGGTATGGTCGGTGTCTACAGTGAACTCGATGCTGAATTGCGCGAGCGTGTCGAAGACGTGGTGCTGAACCGCCGGGAAGACGCAACCGAACGCATGATAGAAATTGCTGCCACGCTCAAAGCCGGTGGCAAGAAGGAAGAAGCGACGCTGGAATGGCGTAACGAACCGGTAGAAAAACGTCTGTCGCATGCGATGGTACACGGTATCACCAACTGGATCGTCGAAGATACTGAAGAAGCCCGCGCTGCCATCATGGATGCTGGTGGTCGCCCTATCCAGGTCATTGAAGGCCCATTGATGGCAGGCATGAATATCGTTGGTGACCTGTTTGGCCAGGGCAAAATGTTCTTGCCACAGGTAGTGAAATCTGCCCGCGTCATGAAGCAGGCAGTTGCCCACCTTATCCCTTACATCGAAGAAGAAAAGAAACGCAGCGGCGACAACAAGCCCAAGGGCAAGATCGTCATCGCCACCGTCAAGGGTGATGTGCATGACATAGGCAAGAACATCGTGACCGTAGTATTGCAGTGTAATAATTTCGAAGTGGTCAACATGGGCGTAATGGTGCCCTGTTCGGAAATTCTGGCCAAGGCCAAGGCAGAAAATGCCGACATCATAGGCTTGTCCGGCCTGATCACACCGTCACTCGAAGAGATGGCTTACGTCGCCAAAGAGATGCAGCGTGACCCACATTTCCGCATGCTCAAGATCCCGTTGCTGATAGGCGGTGCAACTACCAGCCGTGCCCATACTGCGGTGAAGATTGCGCCGAATTATGAAGGCCCAGTTGTGTATGTGGCTGATGCTTCGCGCTCAGTGTCGGTTGCGCAGTCGCTGCTGACGCCGGAGAGCCGTGACCAGTACATCGCTGACCTGGGCAGTGATTACGAGCGCATCCGCACCCAGCATGCGAATAAAAAAGCCACGCCCATGGTCACACTGGCACAAGCCCGTGCGAATAAAATGAAAGTGGATTTCACTGGCAGCAATGCGCCGGTCAAACCCAAATTTATAGGCCGCCGCCTGTTCAAGAACATTGATCTGGCGACGATTGCCAATTACATAGACTGGGGCCCGTTCTTCCAGACCTGGGATCTGGCTGGTCCTTTCCCGGCGATACTGACTGATGAAGTGGTCGGCGAAGCTGCGACCAAAGTATTTGCCGAAGGCCAGGCCATGCTGAAGAAAATCATCGAAGGCCGTTGGCTGACGGCGAATGGCGTGGTATCCCTGCTGCCTGCCAATACCGTCAACGACGATGATATAGAAATCTATACCGACGACACCCGTAGCCAGGTGGCCCTGACTTATTACGGCACACGTCAGCAAACCGAGAAACCCATCATTGATGGCGTGCAAAGACCCAACCAGTGCCTGTCAGATTTCATCGCGCCAAAAGACAGCGGCATCAAGGACTATATAGGCATGTTTGCTGTGACCGCTGGCCTGGGTATAGAAAAGTATGAAAAGCGCTTTGAAGATGCGCATGATGACTACAGCAGCATCATGCTGAAGTCACTGGCAGACCGTCTGGCTGAAGCCTTTGCCGAATACCTGCATGAACGCGTACGTAAAGACCTGTGGGGTTATGTCGCCGACGAAGCCCTCTCCAATGAAGACCTGATCAAGGAAAACTACAAGGGCATACGCCCCGCACCTGGTTACCCGGCCTGCCCAGAACATACGGTCAAGACCGAGATGTTCCAGCAGATGCAATGTGAAGAAATCGAGATGTACATCACTGAATCATGGGCCATGATACCCGGCGCGGCAGTATCGGGCTTTTACTTTGCCCATCCTGAATCGAAATATTTCAGTGTAGGTAAAATCGCAGATGACCAGGTCACCGATATGGCTGAACGACGCGATGTACCCAAGGAAGAAGTGGAACGCTGGCTGGCGCCGAATCTGTAATTTGTAATGCGTTTCCACCAGGGCTGTTTTCAAATTCGCTTACCGCTTTATTTGTGAACAGCCCTGGCAGCGTGAAAGCTTAAGGGCTTGAAATTCAGGCAGGCAAAGTTTGCCTGAAAGACTCAAGCGCCTGTTTTACATCGTCAGCCACACTATCCCAATCCCTTACTTTGGGTTGACGGAACAAGCGTACAGATTGGTACCACGGGCTATCGGTTCTATCTAATAGCCAGCGCCAATCAGGATTGTATTCAATCAAAACCCAGGTCGGCTTGCCCATGGCACCGCCAAGATGCGCGATGGAAGTGTCTATGGAAATCACCAGATCTACCAAATCCACTAGAGCCGCCGTATCCGAAAAGTCGTGCATCTCCGGTCCATAATGTCTGACATGGGGGTAATGACGGAGTATCTCCCGGTCGTACTCTGATAGATCTTTCTGCAAAATAATAAAGTCAGCATCAACTGAAAACAGTCTGGCTGCCAGCTTCATATCCAGTGACCTGCTCTTGTTTCTTTTATGTTCGGGATTACCGGTCAAGGCAATGCCTACTAATGGCTTATTTCTTTTCGGTCTCAGTTTTTTGCGCCACACGCCAACACGTTCAGGTTCGCTTGAAATATAAGAACTATTTTTAGGAATAGTATCAACCGTGGTACCAAGCAATAAAGGCAGGCTCATTAAAGGTGAATAATAGTCGAAAGCAATTTCATCACCAAAGTCCCGTACCTCGTCTATACCATCTATCGTTACCAACAGGCGCTTGAGTAAAGGTGAGGCAACGACAATTACCTTACATTTTTTTGATTTAAGCAACTTTACAAAGCGAATAAATTGTATGGTATCGCCATGCCCTTCTTCCGTAATCAGCAGGATATCTTTTCCTGATAAATCCTGCTGACCTGTCCAGCGCGCCTCCTTGGGTAGTGTCGACATAAAATCCAGCATGAAGCTCTTTAAACGCAGCTCATAGCTTTTGAATCCCTGAAGGTAATCACCCAATAAGAGTTGGGAAATTCCCACACTGAGTTTCACTTCAGCCGCGTCAGGAAATTCCGTCAATGCCAATTGATAGGTTTTGATCGCGTCTTCGACTTTATTCTGCTGTGCCTGCGCATTGGCCAAATCGGTGTATAGCATCAACGATTTCTTGTCCACGAAAAGCGCCTGTGAATAGCTTTTCTCTGCCGACAAATAGTCCAATGCCAGTGAGTACAAATTCCCTTTGTAGTAATGCAGGTCACAAAAATCAGGAAATAGTTCCAGGCCACGGTCAACGATCACATTCGCTTCTTGCGCCTGACCTAGCATGATGTAAGCCATACCGAGATCCCGGTAGGCAAAGGGTTGATTATTATCGAGTTCAATAGCCCTTTGATAGCTGGCGACACTCGATGCTATTTTACCCTGGTCATACAAGATACTGCCCATCAAATAATGCGCATTGGCAAGCGAAGGATCAAGCTCCAATGCCTTGACTATGTGATGTTGCGCCCGTAAGGGATTTTTTTCTTCCAGATACAAAAAACCCAGCATGCTGTGGGCTTTGGCTAAGGTCGGATCGAGTCTTACGGCTTGTTCATATAAATCCTTGGCCTGTAAAATGCGCCCGTCACTGAACAACAGGCCAGCCTTTTCTTGTAACTCGGCAGCTGTCGGACCACTTGCCTTCGGTACCGTGTCTACAGGTTCTTTGGCAGCGGAAAATATATTTTTAATTAGCTTGAACATGCCGTCGCTCTATTTCCCGATTTCTTTCATCACGATGTTGGTCAGTTCTTCCACCACTTCCTTGTCGAAACCCTGCTCCAGCAAATGCCATTTGAAAACATTGCCGAATTGCGCTTTTTTATAAATGTTCAGGCGGTGCTCAAGCTTGAAGTTGTGTATTTTCTGTTCCAGCTGCTGCAAGATCTTGATACGCTTTTTGAACGTTTTGTCTTTTTTTGCAGCAAGCTCTGTTGGCATTTGAGCAACCACAAATTCAGCCAGTTGCAGGCCAAAATCTTTTGCCTCTTTAGCACTAAACCAACTAATCATGACTTTCCCTTTTGTGGAATCAATATTGATTCATTGCAGCGATATATCACAGGTAAAACCATGTTCTTCCCTGTACTCACTATCATTATACTAATTTATCAAAACCCCCAAGCGGATAATTCTGCCGGGTAACAGGCGCGGGAATTTGCATTCGTTTGCGGAGCAAACGATTTGCGTAAAAAAAATGCCGCTCAGTGATTCACTGAACGGCATCAGAGTGGGACTTGCGTCCCTGCTGCTTGTAAGTTACTTGTTAGTTGCTTGTTAGTTGCTATTACATGGATTACTTGAACACGTAACCGACATTCAGACGGAATGCACGGCCATAGGCATTGTGCAGGCTGTCGTTATAGCCGCTGGTGGTGTAGCTGGAGCTAGGATCGTAAGGCGCTTTGGAATCCATGGCGTTCAATACACGTACACCGATGGTCACGTCTTTGAAGCCTTTGTAGGTGTATCCCAGATCTACCGTAGTCCAGCTGGCTACTGCGCATTCAGGTACATACGTCAGGTACTTGGCAACGCCGCCCAGGGAAGTGGCTGTCGCTGGCTGGCCGCTGCCGTAGTGGCAGTAAGCAACCGGATACGTTTCAGATGCATTGGTGTAACGCATCAGGGAAACGCCACCAGTGAAGTTGATTGCACCATTGACTGTGTGCGCTGCCTTGGTCCAGGAAGAGGACAGGCTTGCACGCAGACGCGGGATGTCGCCAACACTGGTAGAGAAGTTGGAAATACCACCGCGTGTACCGACCAGATTGGTTTCAGGATCGCCCGGTTTTTCTGCACGACGGAATTCTATCGTGTAAGAAGTACGGAAACGGGTATCCAGCTTGCCGTTACTGCCCAGGTTGTTACGCATTGCCATTTCCACGTCAACGCCACTCACCACGGTGCTGCCCTGGTTGATGTAGTTACGCAACAGGGAAATCAAAGGGCCGGAATTCGGGATCACATTGCCGTTTTTGTCTTTGACAAAATTGACGGGATTGGTATCACGAATCACTGTGCCTGGATACGCATCCTGGTTGTTCAGGATCAGTGTGGACGACAGGGCTGCTACTTCATCTTCCTTGCGGATGTTGTAGTAGTCAACCAGGATGTCGAAATCACGTGTTGGTGACAAGATCATGCCCAGCGAGAAGCTTCTGGAAGTTTCTGGCTTCAGGTTAGGATTTTGACGGATCAGCGTCGAAATGCTTCTTGAGCAATCGGTATTGTCGGCACCTGTCAATGGTGTTTTGCCGTCCGGGCAGCGGATAGGATCAACCAGACTGTTCAGGAAAGTCTGTGTACCACCAGCAGTAACCTGTACCAGCGCAGGTGCACGGAAACCTTGTGCATAAGTCGAACGGAAAGCCAGGGAATCATTCACAGTCCATTTTGCGCCCACTTTTGGCACAAAATTGGTTTTGAAACTAGGGTATTTGTCGACACGGCCAGCAAAATCCATTTCAAAGTTTTTCAGGAACGGTGTACGTACTTCGAAGAAAGCAGAAGTCACATTACGTTGGCCCTGAATGAACTGGTTGGCCAGACCCAGGACCTGACCGGAGCTGGTCAGATTATCTGGTGTCAAAGTCATTTTTTCCTGACGGAATTCAAGACCGGATGCAAAACCAATTGCGCCACCTGGCAGGCTACCGAATTCTGTACTTGCCTTGAAATCGGCTTGTGCAATTTCAGCAATACCGACACTCTTCAGTGCACGGCTCAGGTTAGGCTGTTTGGCGACATCGGCCAGAGACATGTTCTGGTCTATCAGCTTTTGCACTTCTGGCAGCAACAGGAAACCATTGGAAATATCTGTACGCTCGGAACGGTTCCACAACACGCCAGTTTCCCAGTCCCAGTTCTTGTAGCTACCTTTCAGGCCGGATGCGAAACGCAGGGCTTCGTTCGTGGTGTTGGTACCACCTGCGACGTTTTCAAAACGGTATACAACTGCAGCACGGCTGGTCGGGAAAGGATTGTCAGGATGGCCTACCGGCAAGATTGCCTGGAACGGTGTACCTGCGCCCGACAATGCAAATGCTGTGGATGGCGTACGGCCATCGATGGAGCGTGAAGAACCTGTGTAATCGCGGTCTGTCTTGCTGTAAGCCACTTCGGCAAACGCGGACAAGGTGTCATTGATCTGATAAATGCCACGTGACATCGCGCTGATGTCCTGGCCTGCACCCTGTACTTCAGCGAAGTCATCGGTGTTGTAGTTACAGAATTGGCGGTTGTACAAAACGCTGGTAGCGCCGATATTGTATTGCGAACCGCCAGTGATCAGACGTGAAGGATCGCAATTGGTGCGGTTGACCACGTTCGCGTCGTTTGACGAGAAGAAAGTCTTGCTGCCCGGAGTACGTTCGCGATAGAAGAAAGGCTGGTTACTGATGCTGCTGGCATACGGCGACAAACGGCTGTTGAGTGTGCTGTACAAGTCTTTTTCTACGTCGTTGGCATCCTTGATGGCAACCCGGTCACGCTTGGATACTTCAGCGCTGAAAGTGACGTTATAGCCATCCTGGCCATAATTACCAAAACCGGCAGAAACGCTGGCGCTTTTCTTTTTGAACTTGTTGTCATCATTCGCGCCCACGGTGGCGTTCATCTGTACGCCCTGGTAATCGCTCTTGGTGATAAAGTTGATAACACCGGCAATCGCGTCGGAACCGTACACGGCAGAAGCACCGTCTTTGAAAATCTCTACGCGTTCCAGCATCGACAGAGGAATACTGTTGATGTCATACAGTGTCGACTGACCCTGGTTAGGGTTAGCGTAGGCGGATGGCGTCATGCGACGGCCGTTCAGCAGAATCAGGGTGGAGCTGGAACCCAGACCACGCAGGGATGCTGTTGCCACACCGCGAGAAAAACCGCCATCAACCGCGTCAAATGCACCGCCACTACCCAGGGCTGGTATAGTGCGCAGCAATTCGGCAACAGTGGTTGCACCACTTTGGCTGATGTCTTTTGCTGTCAGCGTCTGGATAGGAGATGTACCTTCCTTGTCGATACGCTTGATGTGTGAACCTGTGACTTCAATTTTTTGAATTTTTTCAGCTGGTTCAGACTTCACGTCCTGCGCCTGGGCACTTGCCAGTACGCCGCTGGACAACATTGCCAACGCCAGTTTTACGGCGTAAGCACATTTCTTCTCTTGATAAAACATTCAGTCTCTCCTTGGTAAATCGTGGATAGGTTCAAACTGCAAAAAAGACAAATCCGGCAAGTTCTTATGAACTGAGATGCCGGATCGTGGTCGAACCAAAGCGCTGCTTGACAGAAATGCGCAAAGACGCCTGCAAATTTGCTAACAAAGTTTGATATTTGTCAGCGTGATGACTACAAGCGGGTTGTTACACTTTGTTTCATGCGTGTATGATCCCATTACCATTTCATTACCGTCCAATGAGAATTTGGCGGAAAAATATACCTATATCGTTATGATTGATTCGTTGCCCATAGAAAAGTATTTTGCTCGCCACCTCAAAATCAAGCATCTTCGCTTGCTGGTCGAACTGGCTGACAAGCAGACGGTTGCTCAGGTTGCGGCGTCTTTGCATGTCAGCCAACCGGCTGTTTCCAAGATGCTGGGCGAGATGGAAGAAGGGATAGGCGTCAAGCTGTTCGAAAGAGCCGGGCGTGGTATAAAACCAACACCCTCCGGTGAATGTCTGATCAAACATGCAAGGGAAGTCTTATTCAATTTGCAAAAAGCGCATCAGGAAATGCGTTCACTGGCCACCGGCACTGTCGGCAAGGTCACGATAGGTATCCTGAGCGTGGTGTCGACCACCATCGTCCCCAAGGCGGTCAAGATACTCAAAACCAACTGGCCGAATGTGACCATCCGCATCATGGACGGTACTGTCGACCAGCAATTGCAGGATCTGCGTGAAGGCAAGCTCGATATCGTCATCGGCCGTGTGTTTTCTGAGCGTGCTGCCGAGCATCTGCAAGAAGAAGTGCTGTACGACGATCCGCTGGTCATCGTCACGTCCAGTAAAAACCCGCTGGCACATCGCGACAACCTGACCTGGAAGGATTTGAATAATCTGCCATGGATATTGTCAGTCGAAGAATCACCGACCTACAAGCGCATGGTGAACCTGCTGGCCAAAAACGGCGTCAACAAACCGACTGATGTCATCGAATCGGTATCCCGCTCGGTCAACCTGCCTTTGCTGATGGAGCCACCACGCCTGGGCCTGCTGTCGCTGTCGGCAGCCCGCCAGTCTGTGGCAGAAGGTGTATTGCAAATCCTGCCGCTGAATCTGGGCCCATTGCCCAGCCCGGTCGGCATGATCTGGAACAAGACCCGGCCACTGTCCCATGCTGCACTGACTTTCCAGGATTGCATACGCCAGGCTTCGCTGACATACAAGAATATGCTGATCAGTTGACACCAAACTGTCACAAGCCAGACATTCCAGACAAATTGCGCTGAAAGTCTGCCGTGAAGAAAGCGGTGCTGATTTACAATGTCGCCAGTTTCTTCGCCTGGACAGTCAATGCAAACAGATCAATTATCTTACGGTTCGGATCAGTCAGGACTCATCTGCGGTTATGTTTTTGCTCACGGGCAGCCCGGCAAACTCATACAAACCAAAGATGCCCTGGAATGGCTGCAATCCAGAAACAGCACCAGGGATGATTCCTTTATCTGGCTGCATTTCAATCTGTCGAATGTGGCGGCAGAAAAATGGCTGCATGAACACGCCGATTTGCCGGAGGAATTTTATGAAACCCTGCACGAAGGTTCACGCTCCACCCGCATCGAACATGCCGATCACAGCCTGATTGCGGTGGTGAACGATGTGCTGCATGACTTTGCCTTTGAAGCATCCGACATTGCCACCTTGTGGCTGAACGTCACCGGCACCATCATGATCAGCGCCAGGCGCAAGCCGCTGCAATCGGTGGACCGTCTGCGCAATGCCGTCAACCAGGGCGAGCATTTCAGTTCGCCGACCGAATTGCTGACCCATCTCTTGCGTGACCAGGCCGATGTCCTGATCGGCATCGTACGCAATGTCATCAAAAAGATTGATGACATCGAAGACCATTTGCTGGCAGACCGCCTGAACCACAAGCGTGCCAACCTGGGTGAACTGCGCCGTGTGCTGGTACGCCTGCAAAGGCTGCTGGCACCAGAACCGGCAGCCCTGTTCCGCCTGCTGCAAAGACCGCCAGTCTGGGTAGCAGAAAGCGATGTGCAGGAGCTGCGTCAATCCACCGAGGAATTTGCCGTTGTGCTGAGCGACATGGCATCGCTGCAGGAACGCATCAAACTCTTGCAGGAAGAAATTGCCGCCAGCGTCAATGAACAAAACAACCGCTCCTTGTTCGTGCTGACTATCGTCACCGTGCTGGCCCTGCCGATCAATATCATCGCCGGCCTGCTGGGCATGAATGTCGGCGGCATTCCGCTGGCACAGCATGAAGACGGCTTCTGGATCGTGGTTGCCATCGTCGCCACCTTTACCGTCATTGCCGGATGGCTGGCATTCAAGAAAAACAACAAGGACTAGGAGCAAATGATGCGCGTCACCTTTCTTGCCATCCTGATGTGTCTGAGCCTGCTGGCCTGCGGAAAAAAAGAAGGCAGCGCTGGCGGTGGCAATGCTGCCGAAGCGGGCAGAACAGGCGGCAGCAACAAGACCCTGGCCTATGCACACTTCCTGGAACTGGAAGTGGACGAGCAAAAAATCGGCCCCATGCATGCAGCAGCGCAGCAATTCTGCCTGACCCTGCAAGCTGAACAATGTGTGATCCTGGAAGCCAAGCTTGATACAGGACGATATGCCAGCGCCCGCCTTAAATTTCGCGCCAATCCGGCTGGAATCCAGAAATTGCTGGCCAATTTGAACAGGCAAGGCGATGTCATTCACCAATCCGTAACAGCTGAAGACCTGGCCGCACCGATCCAGGACAACCAGAAAAAACTGGCCATGCTGAATGACTATCGCTCCCGGCTGGAAGCCCTGCGTAGCCGCGCCAACGCAGACATTGACGCCCTCATCAAGACCAACAAGGAACTGGCCAGCGTACAGGAACAGATAGAGTCCCTGTCCGGCAAACGTGAACAACTGCTGCAAAGAGTAGAAACCGAACTGCTGAGTGTGACACTGACGCCGGACAATACCCACTCATTCAGCCAGCCCATCAAACAGGCACTGTCAGGATTTGCTGGCAATCTGGCACAGGGCGTCGCTGCCGCGATTACCGGCATCGCCTATCTACTGCCATGGTCCATCGTCCTGTTTTTCTGCGTCTGGGTAGTACGCTGGTTGTGGCGGAGGAAGAAAGCCACGGTCCCCAAGCCATAAAAGCCATTGTCTTCAGGTCTGCCACATTCATTTTCATGAAGGAGGATCCCATGAGCAAGATCTTGTCCCGCGTGTTTTTCGCCAGCAGCCTGGCTTTCGCAGCACTGCTTGCCTATACACCAATGGCTGCGGTGGCAGCGGATGCTGCCGTTAGCATGACTGATCTGGCCAGCCAGGTCATGCAGACCGAACGCGCATTTGCCAAAACCATGGAAGTTCGTGATCACCAGGCCTTCAGCCAGTTCCTGTCAGAAGAAACGATATTTTTCTCCGGTAAAAAGGCCCTGCATGGCAAGCAGGAAGTTGCCAATGCCTGGAAACGCTTTTATGAAGGTGCGACTGCACCTTTTTCCTGGGCACCGGAAACCGTCGAAGTCCTGAATTCTGGCCAGCTGGCGCTCAGTACCGGGCCTGTCAAAGACCCGCAAGGGAAAATCGTCGCCACCTTTACTTCCATCTGGCGTCAGGAAAGCCCGGGCGTCTGGCGCATCATCTTTGACAAGGGTAATGATGTCTGCGACTGCGCCAAGCCCTGAGCAATCGCGGGAAAACCGTCACTTATCCGCAAAAAATAGTGGGATTCAGGCATAAAACCCACAATTTGGTGTATTTATAGCTATTTTTGCAAAAAACTGTTGTACCATGTGCAATACATAACTTACATACTTATGTTATGCACAGGGATGACTATACTGCATGTGGGTTCAATATAAAGCGGGTGAAAACACCAGACCTCAAGCGATGAGCTGTCTGGCAAGAATAAAAAATCAAATGACAGGGTCTGTCATCACGAAACGGGCGTCATGACTGATATTCATACACAGTTCATTGAGCTTTCCCAGTTGCGCATAGGGATGTTTGTGTATCTTGATGTCGGCTGGATGGACCATCCTTTTCCCGTTTCCAATTTCAAGATCAGCAATCAGTCACAAATCGACACCATACGTTCTCTGGGTCTGGACCGCATCCGCTATGCACCGGACAAAAGCACACCCGAAATTGATGCCGGCAAAACCGAACCCGTAGCATCTGAACCCCGCCCACAAGAAAGCGCTGCCAGCCATGCAGCCAGGCTAAGGCGGGAATTACTGGCCAGCCAGCAAGCCAGCCTGCAGGTCTGCGAGCGACAATTCGCCCATGCTGCCCAAACCTTCAAGCAAGTCACGGAAATCGTCCATGCGCAGCCAGTCACAGCCAGGGAACTGACCGAACAGCTGATACAGGGCTTTCTGGGAGAAATCCTGGGTGAAGATGAAGCCGCCATTCGTCTGCTGTCAGAAAAAGCCGGCGAAAAGACCTCACTGCACTCCATCAATGTGACCGTGATTTCCCTGTTGCTGGGGCGGGCACTGCACCTGAGCAAGGCCGACATGCTTGACCTGGGCATCGGTGCCATCCTGCACGACATCGGCAAGATCGAACTGCCGGACCGCCTGCGCTGGCAGGATGAACATTTCAACCATGCCGAAAACCAGCTCTACCATAACCATGTCATGCATGGCCTGAATCTCGCACGCAAAATGGGCCTGTCACCCAATGCCATGCTGCTGGTTGCGCAACACCATGAATATGCCGACGGCAGTGGTTATCCGCGCAAAGTCAGCGGCGACAAAATCAGCCCCATCAGCCGCATCGTGGCGCTGGTGAACCTGTATGACAATTTATGCAATCCAGCCAACCCGGCACTGGCAATAACACCGCATGAAGCCCTGTCACAGATTTTTACCCAGCGTAAAGCTCAATTCCATCCGGCGACACTGACCGCCTTTATCCGCATGATGGGTATTTACCCGCCGGGCTCCGTCGTGCAACTGACCGATGAACGGTATGCCATGGTGGTGTCGGTTAATTCTGCCCGTCCGATCAAACCCAAAGTCGTCATCCACAGCCCGTCGGTACCACGCGATGAAGCCCTGGTCATCAACCTGGAGCATGAAAGCACGCTGTGCATACACCGCAGCCTGAAACCCCTGCAATTGCCAAAAGCTGCCTACGACTACCTGTCCCCCCGCAAGCGCCTGTGCTATTTCTTTGAGCGCGGCCTGGAAATCGGGCCAGAGGCAGAAAGCGAGGCCACATCATGAAGGCCCATCAATGGCAGGCACTGATAGAAGGCATGCTGGAAGCCATATTGCTGGTCGACCCCATACAGTTACGCATCGTCGCTGCCAACCGCGCCGTCCATCAACTGCTGAAAATGGTCCCAGACACCCTGATAGGGCGTGGCATCATAGACCTGGCCGCCGCACCGGAAGACGTATTCTTTTGGGAAGATGTGGCCGCCGGCCTGTCCGACAACATCCATTCAGAAACGCTGTTGCAACGTGCCGATGAAACCATCGTGCAGGTGGAAAGACGAGTCAGCCTGGTCAAGGTCGGCATGGATGGTTCCATTTATGTCGTCGCCATCCATGATCGTTCCAGTCAGAGACAGGTGGAAAATGAATTGGAAAAACTCATCGCAGAATTAAGGGCAACCCTGGAATCAACGGCAGACGGCATTCTGGTTACCGATCTGGACGGTGCCATCCGCAGCTACAACCACCTGTTTGCCGAACTATGGGGCCTGCCCGATGATTTGCTGACGCAACGCGATGACGATGCCATCTATGCTTGGATGGACAAATGCATGCTGGACGCCAACCACTACACCGAACGACTGGGCACCATCACCCGTTCACCGCTGATGGAAGCCACCGATGTGCTGGTACTGCGTTCAGGCAAGATACTGGAACGTGTCACCCTGCCGCAATATGCACGCGGCCGCCCGATAGGCCGCGTCTATTCCTACCGAGATATTACCCAAAGGCTGGCCGATGAAGCGCGTCTGCAACTGGCTGCCAAGGTCTTTGAATCCAGCACCGACGCCATCTTCATCACCGATGCTGAACAAAAAATCATCACCACCAATCCCAGTTTCGAAAGATTGAGCAGTTATAGCGAAGCGGAAATGGTGGGCAAGACACCGAAAGAATTCTTTTGCGAAGAAGGTAATTCCGAACAGGTCGAAAACCTGCTCAAGGAACTGGAAAACCTCGGTTTCTGGGAAGGTGAATTATGGATAAGACGAAAGAATGGCCATGCCTATCTATGCATGATCTCACTGGTCAGGGTTGTCGATACGCAGGGCAGGGCACTGAACTACATCGGTTTTTTCAAGGACAGGACAGAAACCCATGCCGCCAAGCAAAAAATCGAGGAACTGGCGTTTTCTGATGTACTGACCGGTCTGCCCAACCGCCTGCTGCTGCAAGAACGCATCAAGCAATCCATCACCATTTCCAGCCGCAACAACAGCACGTTTGCCCTGCTGTTTCTTGATCTTGATCATTTCAAGCAGATCAATGACTCTCTCGGCCACCCTTTTGGTGACCGCGTCTTGCAGCAGGTCACCGAAAGACTGAAAAAATGCATACGCCAGGTGGATACGGCATCACGTCTGGGGGGGGATGAATTTGTGCTGTTGCTGCATGAAGCCGATGCCGAAGGGGCAGAAATCTGTGCGCGGCGTGTGCTGGATGAATTGTCGGCACCGTTTTCCATGGATGGCATGAACTTCACCGTCACTTCCAGCATAGGTATCGCACTCTACCCCGCCGATGGCAGCAGCATGGCTGACCTGATCAAGAATGCCGACAGCGCCATGTACTACGTCAAGGAACGAGGCCGTTCTGACTTCCGCTTTTACCAACGCCAGATGAATATCGGCCTGCTGTCACGCATGAAGATGGACCATGCCATGCGCCAGGCGCTGGAACACAACCTGTTTCGCCTGCATTACCAGCCGCAAATAGAACTGAAAACAGGCAGACTGCTGGGTGTCGAAGCCCTGTTACGCTGGACCGACAAGGACCTGGGCGAAGTCAGCCCCGCACAATTCATTCCCATCGCCGAAGAATCTGGCGTCATTGTCCCCATCGGCAACTGGGTCATGCAAACGGCCATCCGCCAGGCTGCGCTGTGGAATAAAGATGGCAAACAGATCCGGGTCGCCATCAATGTATCGGCGCTGCAATTCCAGCAATCGAATTTTGTGGAAAGCATTGCCCTGGCCTTGCAGGAAAATGATTTGAAGCCAGAATGCATAGAACTGGAATTGACCGAATCCATTCTGATACGGGATGCAGAAGAAGCCCTGAAAAGATTGCAGTCACTGGCCGACCTGGGGGTAAAACTGGCGATCGATGATTTTGGTACCGGCTATTCCAGCCTCAGTTACCTGAAACGCTTCCCCATCTACAAACTGAAAATTGACCGTTCGTTTGTCGATGCCTTGCCCAGCGACGAAAGCGATGCCGCCATCGTGACAGCCATCATCCACCTGGCCCAGGCCCTGAAATTGCGCGTCCTGGCAGAGGGTGTGGAAACCATAGAGCAACGCGACTTCCTGCAAAAGATGCTGTGTGATGAAATGCAGGGCTATCTTTTCTCTCCCGCCGTATCGGCAGAAGAATTTGAAAAACGTTATCTGTCCTGAGCAATCAGCTCAAACACACAGGTCCTTTTACAAAGGTGCCTTCCAGTAACGGGAGTCACCACGAATCTCAGCGATTTGTTCTGACGTCAGATCATTGCTGACCAGTTCACGGCTGTCCATGGCCATGCTGCCGACCTTCATGCTGGCCTTCAACAGATAGGCATAGCCTGTCATCATGTCGGGTGTTACACCGTCGCCATGCAGATAGCGCAATCCCATCTGGAACTGGGCGGTAGACAAACCCTGGTCTGCTGCCAGACCTTCCCAATGGGCAGCCAGCTCGCCATTTTTATCAACGCCTTCGCCATCCTGATAGGCCAGGGCAAGATGATGCTGGGCGCTGGCATTACCCTGCTGGGCTGCCTGCTGATACCAGAATACCGCTTCTTCGTGATTGATTTCGACGCCCTTGCCGGTTGCATACATATAACCGAGCGCCAGTTGGGCAGACGCCATGCCTTGTGTTGCGGCACGGCGGAACAGGCGGAAGGCCTGGGCTTCGTCAGCCTCTTCGCCTTCCCCCATCAGATACATGACACCGAGGTTCGCCTGGGCACCGGCATGCCCCTGATCGGCTGCCTGTTCCAGCCAGTAAGCGGCTTCCTGACGGTTTTGCATGCTTTCTTCGCTGTCCAGATACAGCAGGCCCAACATATTTTGCGCCTGCGTGTCGCCCAGCAAGGCCCAGCGACGGACTTGCATTTCATCATCAAAGTCATCGTCACCCAGAGCGGATGCGCAAGACAGCATGATCGTCAATACCACCAACAGATGTCGCCACTTTTTCATATCATCCTCACCTGTCATATTGCCTGAACCCCGATGCTACGCTGCTCATATTGCCTGCGTGTTTCGCCACTGTTGGAATAGGTAACAAAATGTAGCCAGAAAGCCCATGTTTGCGGTACATGCGGGCAAACACAGGGTAAACTAAGAATATCTGCCAGCACTTACATTCAAGGACAGCCAACGTGACCGTCACCAAAAAGCTACGCATAGGATTAATCGCCAACCGCTCGCACCAGGATGCAACGAACTCTGCCCTGGTACAGCTGCTGCACGGCGCCGGTCCGGCACTAAGGCATTTGCAGGCGGAACTGGTGATCGTCGGTCGTACCCTGGATGCGATCATTTCCCACGGCTTGCTGGAAGCCTGCCCCAGTGTAGAACGTTTTCCCTACGGCAGGGAAGGTGGTTTGATGAAACTGGTGTCACGTGTCGTCGATACCGATCCGGCACGGGCGGTGGATGCGGTGATTTACCTGATCGATCCGGTCGATCCGTCTTCTGTCTTCCCTGAAGCGCAGGCGTTGAAACGCCAGTGCGTCATTCATCGCAAACCCTTTCTCGCTACGCTGGCCAGCGCCCGTGAATGGCTGGAACTGGAAGCCACGGCAGCCGGGGCCAGTATAGACACCCGCCTGAACGACAGCTTTCTGCTGGAACAGGAAGGCATCGCCCTGATCGCCCATGATGCAATGAAAGAAAGCATGCTGGCCATGGCAGAAAAACATTTCGCCCTGCTGGACCGCTTTGCCTGTCGTTACGCCACCGGCACCACCGGCGGTTTACTGAACCGCTTGGCACAACAGATCAAGGGAGAAGAAGCCGGCAAGAACTGGACCCGTCCATTCTTGTCCGGCCCCCTGGGCGGCGATGCCCAACTGGCAGAACTGGTGCTGGATCGCCAGATACGCCGCATCCTGTTTCTGGAAGACCCGCATGTGGCCCGCCAGCATGAAGCCGACATCCAGCTACTGGAAAGAGCGGCCCGCACCGTCACTGATTTTTCCCAGGTCATCAGTGAAGTCAGTGGTGCGGACCGCTGGCTCAGTTTGCTCACGCAAAGAGTGGCGATCTGAACGCTCAGGCTGCGCTTGCAACTGAGGCAGTTGAAGCAGGTGCGGCTGCTGCAGCTACAGCCACGTTCTGGCCCGACAGACGCTTCAGTCTTTCCAGCGTGGTTTCACCAGTAGTGTCACCCTGGGCAACCGATTTACGGATAGCATCAATCTCGGCTGCCTGATCCAGCGGTTTTTGCGTAATGTCGGCGACGATGCGCAAGCCAGCCGCTTCGTTGCTGACATTCTGGGCACGCCGGGTCAGCGCATTCAGCGCCGTCGAATGGCTTTGCATAACGGACAGATTGCTTAGTTGCTCCTGTCTTTCCACCCGTAATTGCTGCAGATCTTTCTGGGCTTTTGCCGCTGCCAGATTTTGCAGGGCTTTTTTGGCCGCTGCATCAAAATCAGCCAATTGTTTGGAAAAGGCATCAACGATTTTCTGCAACTCGTTCATGTATTCCTGGGCATCGGCTTCTTCCTGCATTTCCACAGGAAGACGGGCCTTGTTGGCTTCCAGCTCATCACAAAACAGGCTGACTGTTGCTTCAGAAATTTTACCTGATGCGAGACGGTCTGCCAGTGTCGCGGTAGCTTTTTCGTCATTGGCGATCAGCTCACGCAAACGCACGACATCCATATGTTCCTTGTCGAAAGAGGAACGTGCTGCCGCCAGCTTTTGCGCTGTTTCGCGCAGGGTGGCTGCCAGGCGGTCACGATCGGCTTCTGTTGCTGTTTCCGGATCAAAATTGGCGATGGCTTCCGATACTTTATCGCCCAAGGCACCAAAGTGTTTGGAAATCAGACGTGCGGTCAGGCCCCAGCCATTCAAGTTACTCATGTTACTTCCTTTCAGTGTGTGACGCGGTCGGTGTTGTGCTTCAAGTGATGTGCTTCAAGTGCTGTACTTCAGCGGTTTTACTTCAAGTTCGGTGCTGCATAAAAACGGTGCTATTGCACCAGTAACCTTTCCGCTTCCAGCGGCAAGGCAATCATGAAATCGACATGGATGCCGCGCTGTGTGGCGTCACCATCCTTGCTACGTAAAATCTCTGTGCTGATCAGCAATAATTCTGTCTGCCCTCCCTCTGGTGCCAGATTGCGGCGATACGGCATGAACACCACTTCCTGTTGCAGGCCATGCTGGCCACCGGCATCATCAATGCGGGTTTCCATACCTTTGACAGGTGCCACAAATTCCAGCCCCGGGTCACCCATATCGCGCTCATACAGCAGGCTGTCGGCATCGGCAAATGCGGCGTCCAGAGTATCCTCATCCCAGCCTATGTCAGCCAGTTGCTGGCGCCACAGGCTGTAACTGCGGTCCCCCAGGCCAGACCCGTTTTCGCCGAGGAAGGCTTGTTGGTCTTCCACCGTTTCTGGTATTACGCGGGTCAGGTGACTGCAATACAAAAGCTCTTGCAACTGGTCATCGGCATCGCAATACAACTGCAGGAATTTTTCACCCCCTTCGGCATCGGCATTCAGGTAATAGCGGTACATCTTGCCGCTGACCGGCAACTGCACGCGACTGATGGCCACGATGCGGGTTTCAGCTTCATCCGGCATGACAATCAGCGAACCCTGGCTGATGGCGCGTATCAATGGTGTCCTCTGCAAATTCACCACACTGCCCAAACGTGCTCCCAGTGGCAGGGCGGCATCCTGACGGCCACTTTCTGCATGTCTGTCTTGTGGGTTTTGCTGATCAGCGTCCTGCCTGCCGAGAATTTTTCCTACGTATTGGTATGCATCTTTCCAGGCCATGGTATTAATTTCCTCCCAAACTGTAATGTGCTGTCGAAGCCTGCTTGCGGACTGGTTTGACGACTCGCCAGATTTTGTAAATGAGCCAGCCCAGGCCACCCAGAATCAGGCTCCATACCGCCAGGCGCAGCAGTTTCCAGCCTGTGCCTTCTTCCTGTACTGCACTGGCAGGCTGGGCATTTGCGGCTGGCAGGCTGGCAGGCTGGTATCACTGGTACTACTGGTACCACTGGCGCTAATACCATCGCTGACTACACTGCCCTGGCCAGCAATCGGTTCCAGCTGGCTGGAACGGGGCCCGGCAGGTTCGGCCGCCGCCGGATGACTGATCATGCTGCCCAGCATGAAACCCATGAAGGCGCCTGCCATGCCACCACCGATGCCACTGCGCTGCACGATGACAGGTGCAGGCGCTGGGCTGTTAAATCCCACCGGTGCTGTCGGTGCAGGTGTCATTGGCCGGTTCATGCTGGCTGTATTCGCATTACCAAAACCGCTGTTGGCCGCATTGTTACCAAAGCTGTTGCTGCTACCGAGGCCACCGATGTTGCTAACTGCATTCTGTGCTGGCAAAGGTGGCGGGGTAGATGGCGAGGTGGCGGCCTGCTTGCGCGCATCCATACTTTTCAGGGCATTCGCCTGGGCCTGGTTTTTTTGCAGGTCACGGTTCAAGGCTGAATCAGAATTTCTGCTGGTCGCCGGTTTGCTCGTGTTAAAACTGCCAAACGCCGTGTTCGATGGTTTCGATGGTGCAGGCTTGCTCATGCTTCTTTGTGAAGAGAACCCGCCCTTGAAACCCGTGGACGAACCACCGGAACGGCCAGCCGCATTGACCGTATTGGCCATCAGGGGCAGAATCAGTGCCATCATGATGATTAACTTGTGATAAAAATTGTTCATGGTCCTGGTCTATAGAAAAAAGATTAAGCTCTCTGTACAATCCCTCATCGCTTGATGGATGTCATCATAGTGAGCAAAAATGCAAAGATCATCGGTAATAAATTAGGGAATTCACCATGACACGGAAATATTCGGATATGAACCAACACGACGCCCTGTACAAGATAGCGCGCGCATATCCTGGCGGTTTGGAAGCACTGGCCAACAAGATGGGGGTCTCGGTGAATGTCTTGCGCAATAAACTGGCACCCGGCATAGAGTCGCATTACCCATCGTTTGAAGAGCTGTCCATCATCGTCGAGCATTGCCACGAAGCGGGCGTCAAAGACGCGCACCTGCCCTTGCATGCACTGCTCAGCCGGCATGGCATGGCTGCCTTTGCCATTCCGGAACCGGATCAGGTCAGCGAAGATGACCTGTCGCAAACCGTATGCCGCGTCATGAGCCGTGTTGGCGATGTGGCCGAAGCGGTATCAACCGCCCTGCTCGATGGTGTGATCACCGATGCCGAAGCCGATCTGATAGAAAGAGAATTCCAGAGTGCACTGACGGTGCTGGGAGAATGGCGTGCGCGCATACGTGCACATCACAGGCAAAGAGACTAAGCAGCAGTTACCGGCATTGTTGCCGAAGTTTTTACATAGATTACTGCAAAGACCATTGCAGTAATCGTAGTAAAACCTGCCGGAAGATCTGCTGAAAAGCTGGCCTGTATTGCTAAAAAATGTATTCTTTATCCGGCATTTTATGTGGTGGCTAATTTAGTGGATAAGGGCGCTTATTTAGTGACTGATTCAGCGGCTTATTTAGCTGCTTATTTGGCTACAAAACAAGCAAGCCATTTTGCCCAGCAGCATTTCCTCTGCTGCTTTACAATGGAGGCCTGCCTCAATACCAAACAGCCGCCAGGCTGCCACCACCATGTCCACTGAACCAACGAGCCAGCGGCCCTCATCCCTTACGGATTTGTATATCTCATTTACTCTGCTGGCATTGCAAGGATTTGGTGGTGTACTCGCCATCGTGCAGCGTGAACTGGTGGAGCGCAAGCGCTGGCTGACCTCGGAAGAATTCGTCGAAGACTGGGCCGTGGCGCAGATATTACCTGGCCCCAATGTCGTCAATCTGTCCATGATGATAGGCCACCGCCACTTTGGTTTGCCGGGTGCCATGACGGCACTGGCCGGCATGCTGTCCATCCCGCTGTTGCTTGTACTGGTACTGGCAGTCATCTATGCCCAGTTTGCCCAGTACCCGAGCGTGGTCGGTGCCTTGCGCGGCATGAGTGCTGTCACCGCCGGTCTGATCATCGCCACCGCATTAAAACTGGTGCCGGCATTAAAAAATAACCCCATGGGCAAATATGTGGCACTGGCTTTCAGTGCAGTTTGCTTTGTCGGCATTGCCCTGTTCCGTCTGCCACTGGCGTATGTCCTGCTGGTACTGGGTAGCCTGGCCTTTACCCTGGTGTACCGGAGACTGAAATAATGCCGGATACCGCCCACACCGTCTTGCAGATTTCCATGAACTGGAATGACTGGCTACAGTTGTTCCTGCATTACATGATGCTGTCGCTGTTATCGATAGGCGGTGCCGTTTCCACCCTGCCAGACATGCATCGCTATCTGGTGGCGCAACAGGGCTGGCTGACAGATGCCCAGTTCAATGCATCCGTCTCCATTGCCCAGGCAGCACCGGGCCCGAATGTGCTGTTCATCGCCCTGATGGGATGGAATGTAGGCATGAATGCCGGCGGCATGTGGACCGGCCTGCTGGGCGTGCTGGTCACCATGACCGGCATCCTGTTACCCAGCACCACGCTGACCTATATGGCCGCCAGTTGGGGCCATGCCAACCGTGAACTGCGTAGCGTGCGCGCATTCAAACTGGGACTGGCACCCATCGTCATCGGCCTTTTGCTGGCCACCGGCTGGATTATGGCCGCATCGCATGACAAGGCCACGCAAGACTGGCCATTGTGGGTGTTGACGCTGGTTTGTACTGTCGTGGTATGGCGTACCCGTCTGCATCTGTTATGGCTGCTGGGCGCAGGCGCCATTCTTGGCTGGTTTGGCCTGATCTGAAGTAGCACCCCACGACACATATTGATCACAAAAAAAACCAAAATGACGGTCTGTCTTAACACTTGTAAAGTGTCCATCCATTTTTAGCTCCACCTGAAAATCAGACTGGCTTGCGCAGGCCGCTCTGACCGGATTACAGGTTTCGCCATTAGAGTAAACCACCCACAATCCCATTACAGATTTGTAAGCAGTTATAAGGAGATGCAGGGATTTTACTTATATTTATGCGATAAGCAGCCATAAACATGAAACTGACGGCAGCATTTGTTACACTTCCGGTTTCCGTCAGGTGGTCTAAAATAGAAATACCCACCATAGACAATCTTTGTTACAGGCGTTAAGCATAGTTTGAGGTATGCTTGCCACCTTGAAATTCCGCATACCGGTTCACTGCCCATGAAGTTGAGTATAGAAGCGCCAGAAGATGAAGTTTCCCTACCGGGTGAAGTTCATTTGCACATCCGGTTTCGTCCTGCCAGCATGTTCGGCATCCTGCTGGCATTGGTCATCCATGCGCTTTTGCTTTATTTCCTGTTGAACATGAGCGTCCTCAAGAAAAAGAAGGGCGAAAATGCAGGTTCGGACAATCCCATCGTCTTGCTGATGGATAAAACGACACTGGCCCCCAAACAGGCCACTTCACCGAAAAAGCAAAAGGTGCAGCCGACACCTGCCCGTACCCCGCCAACCAAAAACACCATCACCCAGCCTAAACTGCCGCCCGTGGTCGCCGTCACCGAACCGACTATCGTGCAGCCACCACCACCTCAGGTCAATGCACCTCCAGAAATGGACATGATGGCCATGGTCAACGCTGCCCGTGAACGCCGTCGTTCCGCCGAAACCGCAGCCGCCCAGGAAAACGAAGGTGCGCGTCAGGCAGGTCGCGGCATGTCGCCACAAGAAGTGGCAGAAGCCAATGTCCGCCGCAGCATGCAGCAAGCCCAGGGCAAGGGCGGCAGTGGCGTGTTTGAACTGATCAGCACCAGCACCCGGATGGCATCTTTCTCTTTCCGTGGCTGGAATACCCGTTCCATTCCCTCTGGCGGCAAACAGTTCTTTGAAGTCGATGCCGGCCTGGGCGGTGACGTCCACCTGGCCGTCGTACGCCGCATGATAGAAATCATACGCATGGAATACAAGGGCGATTTCAGTTGGGAATCCAGACGCCTGGGCCAGGTCGTCCGCAAATCAGCCCGCCTGGAAGACAGCGCTGAACTGGAAAGCTTCTTGTTGAAGGAGTTTTTTCCTTAGGACAAAGCAAATTGCTTTGCATCTCATGTAATCCAGGGTAAGTCACAAGTAAAAATAACAGAGATTGTGACACCCGGCATTTAAATCCCAAACTACCAAATCTCACTCCTGCGCCAGCCAATCACTGCGCAGCAAACCATACAGCGCCGTATCCGACACCACGCCGTCTATGATCCAGCGTTCGCGCAAGAAGCCTTCGCGGATGAAGCCCAGTTTTTCCAGTGATTTGGCTGAACCCAGATTACGCGGATCAATGTCAGCTTCGACGCGGTTCAGGTTCATGTCATTGAAACCGTAGTTCAGCAAAGCGACCAGGGCTTCATGCATATAACCCTGGCCCCAGACTGCAGCGTCCATGTCGTAACCGATTTCGGCACGACAACAACCGGCATCAAGATGGAACAGGGTACAACTGCCGAGGAAAGCCTGGTCAGTCTTGCGTATCAATCCCAGACGCAAGAATTCGCCCTTGGGCATGGCGGCCAGGTCACGCTCAACCATGGCAATCGCCTGGGCGATGTCTGTCCATGGCGGCGTGCTCATATAAAGCATGACATCCGCATTGGAGCGTATCCGCAGGATGTCAGCAGCATCATCCACACACAAGGGGCGCAAGTGCAGGCGCGGAGTGTCGATAGTGACTTGGTCAAAAGCGGGCATTTAAGACTTTCAGGCAAAGATTAGTGAGCAAATTATAACCGCGCATGACAGGATAGAACTGCGATAAAGTCTGTGCGCAATGACGGTTAGAAAATTTGCTCTCGCCATGATCGCCGTCGATTGCTTCGTCAAAAAAACGGACGCACCTCGACCGGTGCACGACAGGCAAGAGCAGCTTTGCAACCCCATGCCAGGGCCTCATCCATGTCAGCGGCTTCCAGTACCCAGAAACCGCCCATATGCTCCCTGGTCTCCAGATACGGGCCGCGGGAAATGCACAACTCGCCATCAGGCAGCGCAAGTAATGAGGTCGCACAGCTCGCGGGGTGCAGGCCGCCGACAAAAATCCTGACACCAACAGCGACCATTTCATCGTTGAGCGCATCAATATCGCGGGACATCGCTTCGTCTTCTGCGATACAAGGGTCGTAGTCGTCGGGGTGGTGAATAGCAACCAGATACTGTGCCATGAATTCTCCAATCTATGGTAACGGTCTTCAGCCGGGCGACTACCCAGGCTTCAGTACATAGACGAACGGCGGGAGCGGAATTCGACATATAGTCCGGAATATTTTTCTGTTTCTGTATTCTGAACCTGTTTGAAAACTCCTCTGTCAGTTTGCAATACCCGCCTGACCGGAGAAACCCTCTGCCATGCCTACCAGGGCCGGACGGCGTACGCGATAGCCAGGCACCAGGACAGGGAAGTGGCGATAGTCAAGAAGGCATCCGCCTTGTAGATCAAGTCAGGGGCGAATTTATTCAGGCCCAGGTGTTGCGCCAGTGTGATGATAATTTGCCAGCCATTGAAACCAACCATTGGAAATAAATGGTAAGCGGCCAGTTTTGCTGCGACGATGCCCATCAGCGTCAGAAATGTCGATGAATCAATCAGGCGACCAGCCTCATGCAGCAGGATTTGTGCGTCGTCGAACGGTGACAGCGCACCCACTACATATTGCACCGGAAACGCGATCCAGTCATGCCAGGCACTCGCACCAACTAACACCACAGCCAACACCAGATGAACAGTGCAACCAGCAAGGGCAATCATGATCTGTCGCGCTATAGATTGGTGATCAAATGCGAATGGAAGGTCATTGTCGCTGACGTCACAAGCACGTGAATCGAGAAATTTGACATAGCCATTTATTGGTAACAGCTTCAGGATAAATCCGTTGTGCTTTATCAGTACCGGCCCCAGGCCTATGGATATTGCCATTATCCTGACACCAGCGGCCCGCCCTGCTGCTGCAATGCTCATTATGTGGAGGGCATTACAGATGACGATAATGATGAAAAAATTGAGCATGACTGATAGCGTATCGATGAAGTAGATGATGGCGATTGCATGAAATTGTACTGCGCCAGCCAACTCTGCAGATCAATAGCTCAACATGCGCTGACAGAAAGGAAAATAAATGACAGAAGAGACTCTGGAAAAATATGCATCATATATTGGCAGGGGATGTCTGTATATTGAACGTCAGCTGTCATCACAGCTTGACCAATACTGAATGCGATATTCAATGACTATCAATGACGCTATCTCCCGGTAATTGCCAGACAGCCGGGCATGATATGGGAATAAACCAGCTGATTTGCCGCTACGCAAAAACCCAGACGCTACGCCAAGCCCGCGACAACTTCTGCAACCAGCCAGCAGCCTCGGTTTGCTGTATCAGTAATTCACTCGCTTCCAGCGCCTGCACGTCTACCCAGCCGTGGTGTTGCGGTTGATAAGACATGCCCGCACAGAGCAGGGTATCCACTTGCCAGGCCACGCCTTCGAGAAACTGGGGTGCGGATTGTATCTGTAGCTTGCCGGATTGCACGCGCAGGCTGCTGCCCGGTACTAACAGGCATTGCAGGCGCTGGCCTTGCTGGATTTTGTGGCATTGCATGATGATGTTCCTGAAGAATTCAAATGGTTGATGTGGCTTTCAGGATAGATCCTGGCGGGCAGGCCGCACAGACACAGAAAAAGTCTATCTGTATCGCATCAGACAATCGTTTTATAATCTGTTATCGTGCAGATAGGCTAAAACTGTATCTGTGCACGACGGCTTAAACATCTCATGATGAGACTATGCAAACCATCCCGCTTTATCGGCAACTGGCCGACCACTACCTGAATGCGATACGTTGCGGTACGCTGAAAGTGGGCGACCGCATGCCGTCGGTGCGCAAGCTGATGCAGGTGCATGGTGTCAGCCTGTCGACGTCATTGCAGCTTTGCCGCCATCTGGAAACCGAAGGCTGGCTGGAGGCACGTCCACGGTCCGGCTATTTCGTGCGGCAGCCACGCCGGGCGCGGCTGATACCGGCGCAGGAACCAACAGTGGGCAAGCTGATTGACCCGGCACAGTTTGTCGGTATTCATGAACGGGTATCTGAAATCATTTCCCAAGGGCAACGACCAGTCAAATGCAATCTGGCACGCGCAACTGGCGGCCCGGCCCTGTACCCTCACCAGCAACTGCGCAGCCTGACCGTCAGTACGCTGCGGCGCTATCCTGAACTGCTGACCAAACCGATCTCACCCGGTGGCAACCGTGAACTGAAAGCCGCACTGGCCAAACGTGCGCTGGATTGCGGCATCAGTATTTCTGCAGAAGAAGTGGTGATCACCAATGGCTGCATAGAAGCGCTGAACCTGGCATTGCGTGCGGTGGCACAGGCTGGCGATGTCATCGCCGTCGAGTCGCCCACTTTTTATGGCCTGTTGCAGGTACTGGAAAGCCTGGGCATGAAGGCGCTGGAAATCCCCACCAGCCCCAGCACCGGGATTTCACTGGAAGCGCTGGAACTGGCAATGCGCACCTATGACAATATCAAGGCGGTGGTGGTGGTACCGCATTTGCAGAATCCGCTCGGCAGCATCATGCCGGAACAGCACAAGCAAAGGCTGGTGGCCCTGTGCGAAGCGCAGCAGATTCCCCTGATTGAAGATGATTCGTATAGCACGCTGGTGGATGGTGACAAGATACCGACCGCACTCAAACACTGGGACCATAGCGGCAATGTGATTTTTTGCGCATCCGTGCACAAGATACTGGCACCTGGCCTGCGTGTGGGCTGGATACTGGGTGGACGCTGGCAAGCCCGTGTCAACATGCTCAAATATGCGCATACCCGCTACAACGAAGAATTGTCGCAGATCGTTGCGGCCACCTTCATCCTGTCATCTGCCTACGACCGCCACCTGCGGAAACTACGTAGCACCCTGGCCCAGCAAAGGGAAAGAACGGCAGAAGCCATCGCCACCTATTTCCCCGAAGGCACACGCATGAACACGCCTGCCGGTGGCGTATCGATCTGGGTGGAAATGCCGCCCAATACCTCATCCAAGGCGGTATTTGATGCTGCACTGGAACAAAGCATCCTGGTGTCACCGGGCTTGCTGTATTCAAATTCAAATCGTTTTGATCATTTCCTGCGCATCAACTGCGGCATGCCCTATACCCAGGACCTGGATGATGCCATGCGCACCCTGGGCCGTATCATCCAGCACAAGTCTCATCTCAAACAGCATATTGCAGCCTGACTTATTGGGCACTCAAATAGGCGTTTAAATGGCCGCCTGGTCTCTTGCAAATGCACAATTCCTGCGGTTGAGTTACCACCATCTGCGTACTATGCTGTAGTCAGTGCCGTGACAATTTTTACGGATGCCTCTTTTTCGTGCATCCGGCTGAAGCTGTGGAAAGCCACAATTGTGCATCCCAGCGGCATTTTCGATAATGGCGCCATCGACGGAACTCAATTCCGCGTCTTGCCCGCCAAAATCTTTTTCAGAAAAGCGGGATTTAATGACATCCAACGGAGACCAAGGATGAAATCTCAGCCCCTCTATAAGTCCCTCTATTTCCAAGTCATCTCAGCCATTATTCTGGGCGTGTTGCTTGGCCATTTTTATCCTGAATCCGGCGCGTCCATGAAGCCGCTGGGTGACGGCTTTATCAAACTCATCAAGATGATGATCGCTCCGATCATTTTCTGTACTGTCGTGGTCGGTATCGCTGGCATGGAAGACATGAAAAAAGTTGGCAAGACCGGTGGCATGGCCCTGCTGTACTTTGAAGTTGTCAGTACCCTGGCACTGATCGTCGGCCTGATTATCGTCAACCTGGTGCAACCTGGTGCCGGTATGCATATCGATGTGCATACACTCGATACCAAGGCGCTGACGGCCTATGCTGGTCCCGGCAAGATGCAGACCACGACAGAATTCCTGATGGCGATTATTCCTACCACGCTGGTGGATGCGTTTGCCAAAGGTGAAATCCTGCAAGTGCTGATGATCTCGGTATTTTTTGGTTTTGCACTGCATCGTTTTGGCGGTCGCGGCACAATGATTTTCGACTTTGTTGAAAAACTCTCGCATGTGCTGTTCGTCATCGTTGGTTACATCATGAAGGCAGCGCCCATCGGTGCATTCGGTGCGATGGCTTTCACGATAGGTAAATACGGTGTCGGTTCGCTGGTGCAGTTGGGTTACCTGATGGGGACCTTCTATGCTACCTGCCTGATCTTCATCTTCGTGGTCCTTGGCACCATCGCCAGACTGCACGGCTTCAGCATCTGGAAATTTATCAAATACATCAAGGAAGAATTGCTGATCGTATTGGGTACGTCTTCTTCAGAATCAGTCTTGCCGCGCATGATGGCAAAACTGGAAAATCTGGGTGTGAAAAAATCCGTGGTGGGCCTGGTGATTCCTACCGGTTATTCCTTCAATCTGGATGGCACCTCGATCTACCTGACCATGGCTGCCGTCTTCATCGCCCAGGCCACCGATACACCGATGACGCTGATGCAGCAAGTCACCCTGCTGGCTGTATTGTTGCTGACATCAAAAGGTGCGGCAGGCATTACCGGCAGTGGCTTTATCGTGCTGGCAGCAACGTTGTCCGCTGTTGGTGGCATCCCGGTTGCTGGCCTGGCACTGATCCTGGGCATAGACCGTTTCATGTCGGAGGCACGTGCCCTGACCAACCTGATCGGGAATGGTGTCGCCACCATCGTCGTCGGTAAATGGGGCAATGATGTCGATATCCTGAAAATGCAAAAGCGCCTGAACAACGAATCAGCAGAAGAAGCCGATGACCCTGAACTGGTGCTGGACAAGACACAACTGCACATGGCAAATCAGCGTTGATATTGACGCGTATTGACGCAAACAGTAACAATGAAAAAGCGGACTTGAAGTCCGCTTTTTTGCTTTTGTTGACCCTGCTGTTATTTCCTTCTCATTACGCTTTGCGCAAATGCCGCATCGCCAGCGTCAGCGCCATCACCTGCACGGTAGCCGCCAGAAAGAAGGGCGCTCCCAGCAAGACACTGCCCTTGTCCAGGTGACTGACCTGCCCCACCAGCGATGTTCCTATCAGGGTTGCAAACACGCTCATGATGCTGGCCAGCCCAGTCAGTGAACCCATGGCAATACCTTGCGAACGCGCATCCACGGCACGCGAGAAAAATCCCTGCAAGGCAGGACCAGCAGCAAATGCCAGCACATTACACAAGATCAGCACATACATCATCCAGCCCTGATTCGCCAGGCCATACATGGTCAGGGCAATGGCAGAAGAAGCCAGACCAATCAGTACGGCATTGGCATCACCCACACGTTTGATATAACGGCCCAGAAACACGCCCTGCATCAGCACGCTTGAAATACCGACCATGAACAGCGACAAGCCGTTTTGCATCGGCGTCCAGCCAAAGCGCAATTCGGTCGACAAGACCCAGGTTGTCTGTAAAGTAAATTGCGCAAACATGGTCAGTGCATACACCCAGACCAGGGCACCGACACCACTCAGATGCGACAAACCACGCAGACCGGCAAAAGGATTGGCAGCAGAAATATGGAAAGCCTTGCGATGGTCGGGCGCCAGCGATTCAGGTAAAGAGAAATAACCGTACACCACGTTGGCCAGCGATACCGCAGCCGCCAGGTAAAACGGATAGTGGATATGGGCCTCACCCAGCACGCCGCCGATCACCGGGCCGCAGATAAAACCCAGACCAAACATGGCACCTATTTTACCCAGTGCCTTGCTGCGGTTTTCCGGACTGGACACGTCAGCGATGTAGGCATTGGCGACTGACAGGTTACCGGCAGTCACGCCACCGATGGCGCGCACCACCAGCATCCAGTAAATGCTGGTGACCTGGGTCAGCAAGAGAAAATTCAGGCCCAGGCCAAATACGCAGGTCAGCAATACCGGGCGACGGCCAAAACGGTCGCTGAGTGCACCTATCATGGGTGCAAAGACAAACTGCATGACACCATAAATGGCGACGATGGCCCCATACCAGTAGGCCTGGCTGTCAGCCTGGCCGATATAACTGCCCACCAGGCGTGGCAAGACGGGAATGATGAGCCCTATGCCAAGAATATCCAGAAATACGGTAATCAATACAAAACGCACATTGGTCGGTAGCGGTTTGGACGCATCAACCTGCTCAGGATTCATCATATCTGCTGACTTTCAGGCGAAATAATCAAAGCGCAATAGTATATGATTACCGCTGGATACAGTCGCCAAGAGGACAATATGGCTTTGTTTGACCACTTTCTGATCATTGCCCTGCTGGTTGCCATCAGTGCATTTTTTTCCATGTCAGAAATTTCGCTGGCCGCCGCACGCCGGGTAAAACTGCAAATACTTGAAGCAGAGGGGGATTTGCGCGCTGCCAAGGTGCTGGCATTACAACAGGAACCCGGGCATTTTTTCACCGTGGTGCAAATCGCACTGAATGCGGTCGCCATACTTGGTGGTATTTTGGGTGAACAGGCGCTGACGCCGTATATTTCCAGGCTGTTCATCTCTATCGTCGGACTCAACAACTGGGTGGAAACAGCCAGTTTCGTCACGTCCTTCCTGTTCGTGACTTCGCTGTTCATCCTGTTTGCCGATCTCATGCCCAAGAAAATTGCCATGATTTCACCAGAAGCCGTGGCCATGCTGGTGGTCGCCCCCATGCTCTTGTGCGTGCGGCTGTTCAAACCGCTGGTCTGGGTTTTCAACGGCCTGGCCAACCTGCTGCTGCGCATGCTGAATCTGCCTACCGAAAGAAATGAAAAAATTACCTCGGACGAAATCTATGCCATGGTGGATGCCGGTGCCGAAGCCGGGGTCCTGCAAGAACGCGAACACCATATGATAGGCAATGTGTTCGAGCTGGAAAGCCGCACCGTGCCGTCAGCCATGTCGCAGCGCGACAGCATCGTCTTCTTCACCCTGCAGGATACAAATGTGGTGATACGGCAAAAAATCGCCGAGCATCCACATGCCAAGTTCCTGGTGTGCGATGGTCATATCGACAATGTGGTCGGTTATGTCGAATCGAAAGATATCCTTAAGCGCGTACTGACCGACCAGGCATTTTCCAAGGTGCAGGAATTATCCATACGCACCGCTTTGGCCGTGCCGGATTCACTGACCCTGTCAGAAATGCTGGAACAGTTTAAGGGGACGCGCGAAGATTTTGCCGTCATCCTGAATGAATATGCACTGGTAGTGGGCGTGATCACCCTCAATGACGTGCTGAGTACGCTGATGGGCAACCTGGTCCATCCTTTCATGGAAGACCAGATCGTCCAGCGTGATGCCAGTTCCTGGCTGATCGATGGTGCCACGACGATAGAAGATGTCTGTCGCGCCCTTGATATTGATGCCTTGCCTGAGCAGGGCAGCTATGAGACTATCGCTGGTTTCATGATGACCATGTTGAAGAAGATACCCAAGCGCACCGATTACGTCATGGTCGGGGTGTACAAGTTTGAAGTCGTCGATATTGATCATTACCGGATTGATCAGTTACTGGTAGTGCGTATGTCTTCCCACGACGCCATACATACTGTCTGAGCATGTGGTCATCATCCCGTCCGGCAGCACCGCCGGGCAAATCGCTGGAACAGTGTGTTCTGAGTCTTTGGTTTTTTATCAGGAAGTTTCATGTCGCAAGCATGTGGAGTAGATTTTGGTACCTCGAATTCAACGGTAGGCTGGCATCGTCCAGGCCAATCAGCATTGTTGCACCTTGAAGAAGACAAAGTCACCCTGCCATCGGTCGTATTTTTCAATGTCGAAGACGATGAAGTCACTTACGGCAGAGCTGCGCTGAGCAATTACCTGGCTGGCTATGAAGGGCGCCTGATGCGCTCCATGAAAAGCCTGCTTGGCACCAGCCTGATGGATGGGCAAACTGAAGTACAAGGCAAGGCCCTGCCTTTTCGCCACCTGCTGGCACAGTTTATTGGCGAGTTGAAGCAACGCGCGGAAAAATCGGCCGGTGCCCATTTTGACCGCGCCGTACTGGGTCGCCCCGTGCATTTTATCGATGACGACAGCAAGGCCGATCAACTGGCCCAGGATACGCTGGAAGAAATTGCCCGCGCTGCCGGTTTCAAGGAAGTACAGTTCCAGTTTGAACCGATTGCTGCCGCCTTTGATTATGAATCGCGCATAGAAAAGGAAGAACTGGTCCTGATTGCCGATATCGGCGGTGGTACTTCCGATTTTTCCCTGGTACGCCTGTCACCGCAACGCGCCAGCAAGCTTGAGCGCAAGGACGACATCCTGGGCAATGGCGGTGTCCACCTTGGCGGCACCGATTTCGACAAATACCTGAGCCTGACCCATGTCATGCCGCTGCTTGGTCTGGGCGGACGGCTGGGTACGCAAATCGAGGTGCCATCCAGCTATTACTTCAACCTTGCCACCTGGCACACCATCAACCTGGCCTACACACAAAAAGTCTGGCGTGAATTACAGGAAGTCTATCGCGACATCAACAATGCCGATCTGCGCCTGCGCTTCGAACGCCTGCTGCGCCTGGTGGAAGAACGCGATGGCCACTGGCTGGCAATCCGCTCTGAAGAAGCCAAGATATTATTATCAGATCAACAATCCATCAGTCTGCCGCTGGACCGACTCCGCAGCAAACAGAGTTCCGCAGCCTGCCTGCTGGAACTGGACCAGGCAAGCTTGCAAACTGCCATTTCGCATTTGACCATACAGATAGGCGATACCGTCAACAGCGTATTACAAGCTGCCCAGGTCCGGCCCGAACAGGTCGATACCGTCTTCTTTACCGGCGGTTCCAGCGGTGTACGTGGCTTGCGCCAGCAAATTGCCAGTATCGTGCCGACCGCACGCAAGGTCGAGGGTGATCTGTTTGGCAGCATCGGTGCAGGCCTGGGTCTGGATGCTGCACGCCGTTTTGCCTGAGACACAGGGATTTTCTGTTTCACTATTGCTCACAATAATTTGTGGCTGGTGAAACAAAGAGGGTATTTTTTCCTGCCCTTGCAGCGGCAAACTTACACTATACTGGAATGCATAGAAGCAAGTATCCATGATGTAAGCCCTGAGGTATCAATCCCAGATTGCAATAATGAACTTTTCTATCCGGAGAAGGCATGTCGAATGTGCAAGATGATGATGAACTGTTCATCATAGAAGATACGGCAGATATCTCCGGAGACCCCCGGCTTGTGCGCAGCTGGAAAGTGGCCATCGTCGATGATGATGAAGATGTCCACAGCACCACCTGCTTTGCTCTCCAGTATGTACAGATACTGAACCGCCCGCTGGAATTCATCCACACCTATTCCAAAGACGAAACCCGCAGGGTATTTGCAACAGAAAGCGATATCGCCGTGGTCTTGCTGGACGTAGTCATGGAAACTGAACATGCCGGCCTGGAGCTGGTCAGTTTCATCCGCGACGAACTGGGCTGGGCAGATACCCGCATCATCCTGCGTACCGGCCAGCCCGGCTATGCGCCGGAAGAAGAGGCGATACGCGACTATGACATCAATGACTACAAAACCAAGAATGAACTGACACGCAAGAAGCTGCTGACTTCGCTGACTGCCGCCATCCGTTCGTATGAACAGATACGCACGATAGATGCCAGCCGCCGTGGCCTGCACCAGATCATCACTTCCAGCGCAGCGTTCACCTTTGATCATGGCATCCAGGCATTTGCCAGTGGCGTGATTACCCAGATTGCCGCGCTGTGTGGCGTCCCGCCCGAAGGCCTGTTGTGCGCCCAGGGTGAATTGAATGAAATGGATGAAGAAGCAACACCCGAAATCTTCAATGTGATTGCCTCGGCCGGGCATTACAGCCAGTTGATGAATTGTCCGATAGAAAAAATCGACAATACCAAGATACGGCAGGCCTTGCGCCACGTGCTGACCAGACGTGAACCCTTGTTTGGCCCCTACAGCATGACGCTGTATTTTTCCGGACGTGGCAACCGCCCACTGGCGGCTTATGTCGATCTGCCTTTCCCGCTGTCAGACATCAACCGTGACCTGCTGGAGGTATTCTGCGCCAATCTCGGGGTCTGCCTGGATAACCTGAGCCTGGTCAATCAGCTTAAAAACCACGCTTACCGCGACCAGTTGCTGAAGCTGCCAAACCGCCTGAAATTCATCGATCAGATCAGTTCGGCACTGGAACAAAATCAACCGGCACAAATGGTGGCATTGCTGGACATCGACGATTTTGCTGAAATCAATGATGTGCTCGGTCACCACTATGGCGACCTGTTGCTGAAAGCCGTGGCCGACCGCTTGCGCGACCAGTTGGGCGAGGGGGTATTCTTTGCCCGTATCTCGGGCGATGTATTCGGCTTGCTGGGCGACCAGGGCTTGCTCGAACCCGAGACCTTGCGGCAATTGTTTAGCCTGCCGTTTACAATAGAAGCCACCGCACATTCGGTGTCCATGTCCATAGGCATGGTGGCGCTGGAAGGTTATCACGGCGATGGCGCCGAACCGCTGAAAGATGCCAGTATCGCTTTGAAGCGCACCAAGATACATCAGCGCGGCAGTTGCACCCTGTTCACCCGTTCCATGGGTATAGAAATACGTGAACGCGCCACCCTGATGCAGCATCTGCACAAGGCTTTTGATGCCGAACGCCTGTTCCTCATGTATCAGCCACAGGTAGATCTGGAAACCGGGCAATTTACCGGCCTGGAAGCCCTGATACGCTGGCGCACCGACGATGGGGTGCTGATACCGCCGAACGATTTCATTCCCCTGGCTGAATATTCCGGTCTGATCATCAGCCTGGGTGCCTGGGTATTGCGTACCGCCTGTTTCATGATGATCCGATTGCAAAAAGCCGGTATTGCTCCGCAGCGCATGGGGGTGAATGTATCAGTCATACAATTCCGCCAGGATGATTTTATCGATATCGTCGAAAAAGCCCTGAAAGACAGTGGTCTGGCCCCGTCCAACCTGGAGCTGGAAATTACTGAATCAGTCACCATGAGCAGCGCCGCCATGTTTGAAACCCAGCTCAGCAAACTCAAAAACCTGGGGGTCAACATTGCGATTGATGATTTTGGTACCGGCTTTTCTTCCCTCAGTTATCTCGACAAACTACCGGTGGACAGGCTGAAAATAGACCGTGCCTTTGTGAACCAGATTGATACCCCGGAAGGCCCGCGCATTGCCGAACTGATCACCCAGCTGGGTAAAAAGCTGGGCCTGCAAGTGATCGCCGAAGGGGTGGAACATGCCATCCACTGGAAGACCCTGGAAGCCATGGGTTGTCATGAAGGCCAGGGTTTTTTTATTGGTCGCCCCATGCTGGAAGACAAACTGATTGAATGGATACACACCAAGGGCAACAGCATGCGTCCGCAGTAAATACTTGACGTAAAATGCCTGTTTCACCCTTTGCAGTCAGGTATCAAGACCAATGGTACGCCGCACTGTAGCGTCTTCCCGATCCACAAAATAAAAATGCAGGCAGGCATTGCTGCCTGTCTGCATGTGATTCAACGATATAGATAAACCGGAATTCAGTTTTTCTTGTCGCCCATTGGTGGACGACCACCGCCATCACGGTGCATGTCATGGCCAGGACCACCAGGGCCGCCCGGACCACCATTACCACGGTCGCCTTGTGACATACGTTCACGCATACGCGATTCCATACGGCGATGGCTTTCATCAAAAATCTTTTGCTGGTCAGGTGTCAGCACGGCATAGAAAGTTTTCAGTGCAGTCAGACGCGTCTGCATTTTTGCCAGATGCTCTTTCATTTTTTCCAGACCTTTTTCCATGCGGTCTGGTGTGCTCAGTTTTGCCAGTTCCTTATGATCCGGACGGGCTGGCAAGGTGCCAGGATTCATCGCATCAGTAAAGGTTTTCCAGGCAGGTTCCTGCGCCGCAGTGATTTTCAATTTATCATGCAGTTCTGCCTGATGCTTGGCCGTACGCTCTTTCATTTTTTCGGCCCACTTGGCCGGATCTGCCGGTGCGCGACCATGGCCAGCGTGATCACCTGCGGCTGTTGGTGCAGGCGGTGCTGGTGGTGTTGATGGAGCGCTTTGTGCAAATGCACCGGCGGCAATTCCTACCGTAATAACTGTCAAACCAAGAGCTAATTTTTTTTGTAAGGTATTCATAATTTTCGCTTTCTTAAGAGACTCAACATACTCGCTGCCTTGTCTCCGGCATACTGCAAAACGGCGAGTAACCTGACTGTGACGTGACCCTCAGGACCTGAACCCAATCAGATAGGCAGGCTGTTCCAGCGCTTGCCACCCATCCCATTTTGCTCACATCCCGGCATTGCTGCCTCAGACATTGAGCGTATCTTGCGCGACAGATGTAACCCAAAAATGTCGTTCTGCCATCGCTTTGTATCGACGTGTAACAACCTGGAGTACCATACGATGGTATGTTACGTACTGTTGTTACGTACTGTTTCCTGATCGGTTTATCATAACAAGCCGATACAAAATCTTCGTTTCTATAGGACGGACCAGGCTCATAATGAAACCCATGGACACACCTAATAAAATTCTCATTGTTGATGACGACCGCGACATCCGCAATTTGCTGGCCGATTATCTTGATAATAATGGTTATAGTACGGTCACCGCTGCCGAAGGCAACGCGATGTGGGCCGCCCTGCAAAATCAGCAAATTGACCTTATCGTGCTCGATCTGAACCTGCCGGGTGATGACGGCCTGACCCTGTGCCGCACCTTGCGCAGCAAATCAACCCTGCCAGTCATCATGCTGACTGCACGCGGCGAACCGCTGGACCGTATCCTTGGTCTGGAAATGGGTGCCGACGATTACCTGCCCAAGCCGTTTGAGCCGCGTGAGCTGCTGGCGCGCATACGCAGCGTGTTGCGGCGCATCCAGACCAATATCAATCCGCATACCGGCGAAGCGCTGCAAAAATTGAAATTTGCCGGCTGGACGCTGGATCTGACGGCACGTCACCTGATCAGCCCGGACGATATGGTGGTGTCATTGTCGGGTGCCGAATTCCGTATGCTGAACATCTTTCTGGATCACCCCAACCGGGTCCTGAATCGTGATCAGTTGCTGAACATGACACATGGCCGCGATGCCGATCCGTTTGATCGTTCCATCGATATTCAGATCAGCCGCCTGCGCCAGAAATTAAGGGAAGATGCGCGCTCGCCACAAATTATCAAGACTGTCAGAAATGGCGGATATGTACTGGCCGTGACCGTCGCGGTGGAGCAAGAATAATGAAAATTTTGTCATCGATGTGGGGCAGGGTATTTGCCATTCTTTTGCTTGGTGTCGTTGCATCCACAGCGCTGACCTGGTCGCTGGCTTTTGGCGAGCGCCAGAAAACCATTAGCCAATACCGTGACTCGCATGCGGTGGAGCGGGCTGAACAGCTGGTACTGGCGCTGGATGCACTGCCAGCCGACAATCGTGAAGCTTTTCTGATCACCGCACCACGCCTGGGTTTGCAGGTAGCGACACTGCCCGCCGAAACATCAGACCAGGCACCCCGCTCGGAATATGCAGCAGCCGTCAGCGAAAGACTGGGCAAAACCTTTCGCGTGATGTCGCTGGCACAGGATCCGGCATCTTGCCCACGTTCACCACAAAACATCCAGACTAACCGCCTGCCCTGTGAAGCACTGGGCATCACCCTGCATGACGGCACCGCCTTGCGTCTGACTGTCTTGCCGCCACGCAGCCCGGCACCCCCCTTACGGCCCGACTTCATCCAGTATCTGTTTCTGTTCCTGGCCAGTATCGCTGTATTGACGTTCATCATTGCACGCATGTCCATGCGTCCCTTGCAGCAGATGGCGCAAGCCGCGACGGCGCTGGGGCAGGACATCAACCGTCCGCCCCTCCCAGAAAAAGGCGCGACCGAAATTCTGCAGGCAACCCGCGCCTTCAATGCCATGCAGGCCAGGATACGTCAGCATATTGCCCAGCGCACCCACATGCTGGCAGCCATCACCCATGATTTGCAAACCCCGCTGACCCGTCTGCGCCTGCGCCTGGAAAAGGTCAAGGATGATGAGCTGCGCGACAAACTGATAGAAGATTTGTCCGGTATGCAGATGATGATACGCGAAGGCCTGGATCTGGCCCGCAGTATGGACAGCAATGAAGCCCTGAAACCGCTGGACCTCGATTCCCTGCTCGACAGCGTCTGCGCCGATGCGGCCGATGCTGGCCAGAATGTCAGCTTTCAGGGTCAGCCCGGCGTCACTGTCATGGCCAGGCCGCAGTCCCTGCGTCGCTGCCTGACCAACCTGATCGACAATGCCGTCAAATATGGCCACTACGCCAAAGTCAGCCTGGTAGCCGGCAAGGATGCCGCCAACGATGTCATGCACGTGCTGATACGCGATGGTGGCAGCGGCATACCACCCGAATTGCAGAACAAGGTATTTGAGCCTTTTTTCCGCATAGAAACCTCGCGTTCACGCGAATCCGGCGGTACTGGCCTGGGCCTGACCATCGCCCAGAATATCGCCCAGCAACACGGTGGCACACTGCAACTCAGCAATCTTTCAGAAGGTGGACTGGAAGTACGGCTGACTTTACCTTTGCAGGTGAGTTAAGCCTGTTTCAAATGAAGGCGGGCACCAATAGCGCCCGACCTTTGTCTTCCATAGATACATGTCAGCATTCATTCCATAGCATTCAGGACACCGCCACCGACATCATGCTGATGGCGCCCAGTTCCATGCCTTCGGCAAACAAGGTCAAGCGTTCATCTGGCCGCTTGCTACCCAGCACATACAGCAGGGGCAGGAAATGCTCATTGGTCGGTACGGACAGACTAGCATCATTGCCAAACTGTTCATAATGCACCAGCTTGTCCCAGTCTTCGTCGAGAATGGCGGTGCGGATGCTGTCATTGAAGCGTTGCGCCCAGTCATAGGCTCGCACCTGCTGTGACATGCGGCGCAGATTGTGGACTACATTGCCACTGGCCATCAGCATCACGCCTTCGTCACGCAAGGCACCCAATTGCCGCCCCAGTTCAAAATGCCAGGCGGCAGGCTGCGATAAATCCAGGCTCAGTTGCACGACAGGTACATCTGTTTGCGGATACATCTTGACCAGCACTGACCAGGTACCATGGTCCAGACCCCATTGCTGGTCTTGTACCACTGTCATGGGCGCCAGCAATTCAGCCACGCGGGCCGCCAGGGCAGGATCACCGGCAGCCGGGTACTGGATATCAAACAGCGCTTGCGGAAAACCGCCGAAATCATGAATCGTCCTTGGCCTGGGCATGGCCGTCACGGCTACACCACGCGTCATCCAGTGTGCAGACACCATCAGGATTGCCTTCGGGCGTGCCAGTGTTTGTCCAAGATCATGCCAGGCACGGGTATAGTCATTGTCACCCAAGGCATTCATGGGGCTGCCGTGACCGATAAAGATGGCGGGCAAACGTGGGGATATGGACATGGCAACTCCTGCTGGCACTATGCTGACGAAAGTGTCAGCATAGTGCCAGAATACGCCAAAAGCCCTGTGTATGTTTGCCAGCCAGAACCATGACATGTGTTGACATCGTTTTTAGCCAGGCTAAAAATATGTCAACACACTGTACTCCCCTGTAAAATCCGGAAAAAAGCTTAAGGATAAAAAAACATGATTAATTTACAGCTAGGTGATGTCAGCCATATCATCCAACTTGCGATTGCCCCGGTCTTCCTGCTGACCGGCGTCGGTACTACGCTTTCTGTATTGACCAGCCGGCTGGCGCGCATCATCGACCGTTCACGGGTGGTTGAAGACCTGTTGCACGGTCACGATGCCGTACTGCCTGTCCCGCCGGGCCTGGAAGAAGAACTGCATGAACTGTATGAACGCTCACACCTGATCAACCGGGCCATTACGCTCAGCACCTCATGCGGCTTGTTTATCTGCCTGGTCATCGCGACTCTGTTTATGGGTGACGCCACCAGTTTGAGCCTGGATAAACCCATTGCCCTCTTGTTTGTTGCCGGTGTTTTTTCGTTGATAGGCAGTTTCATGTACTTCCTGCGTGAAATTTTCGTGGCAACCAAGACCCTGACCCGCCAACGCGAGCTGGGACGCCATAAAATCATTGCACGTGAATAAACACTGAAGCTGCATGAAAAAGCCCCGCTGCCTTGTAACAAGACGGCGGGGCTTCACATTTCAATCATCACTTTCCAACTGGTATTTTCCGACTATCTATTGCCTGTCAGCAGCAGCCCCTTACTTGGGCAAGGGCTGTACCAGTACCAGGACATCAACGGATGCAGTAGCCGGATTGGCGACGGTAATCGGTTGATAACTGCCACCGGCACGGAAAATCAGTATCGTATCGGTAGTCACTGACGGAGCGACAAAACCGGCATTGCCCGTGCTTGCACCGGCAATAAATACTGAAGGCCCGGCCACTTGCGACCAGCTGTAATAGACAATATTTGATCCGGTATTGGAAGGTGCATCCACCTTCAAAGTCACGGCACTACCCGACAGCGCAACCTGGGTAGGTGTATACGACACCAGGGAAATCGGTGTCAGCGGATCAACGTAGAACACCACATCCAGTTGCGTAATCGGGTCCAGTGAAAAACCGCCGGATGTAATTACCGAATTGGACACATTCAGCGTGAACACGAAAGCGGTTCTGGTGCTGATCAGCTTGGGCAGGGCGGTACTGGCGACGCTGGAGAAGGCATTGAACAGCTCTACCGCAGGGCCGGATTTCTGTTTCCAGAAATAATAAATGGGTGTGCTGGAATCCACTTTGCCATTGACATCATATTTGACCGATTTGCTGCCATCCAGGGTGATCGTCGCACCTGCCACCACCGTACCACCGCTGTAGGAAATAGGTACGATCGTTGGTTTGATGATGGGAGCAACCGTGACTGTCTGGGTGGCAGTGCCGACCTTTTGCTTGTCATCCGTAACACGGCATTGCAGTTTCACGGCGGTAGATGCGGTCACCACGGGTGCAGTAAAGCTGGTCGCGGCGGTATCTGCCGGTGCCAGGGCAATGGTCGTACCGGCAGCATCGCTGACTACCCATTGGTAAGAATATGGCTCGCCCGTGGCGGCCGGTGTACCACCGCTGCCGGCACAGGTCAGGCTGACCTTGTCACCGGATGAGGCGGTCGTGTTGCCGCTGATCTTGGCCACAGGATTGGCGGTGGTGGATGCTTCCTGCTTCACCAGCAAGGTTGTGGACGCCTTGACGGTATTGCCTTTGACATCGACCGCATTCAGGGTGAACTTGTAGGTGTAGTCGGCGGTTAGCAAGGCAGGCGGTGTCACCTGCAGGACACAACTGGCTTCTGCACCGCTGGTGCTTTTCTGTATGGTCTTGCAATCGGCATTGGTCACGGCGGACAGTGCATTGGCAGACAGGGTCAGGTTTTCTACCTGCCAGTACATATTCGTGATGACACCGGCCGTGCTGCTGGCCTGGCCAGTAAAACTCAGCGGCGCCCCACTTGTCACCGTCAGCGCATCAGGCACCGAAATCGCCATGGGATTGGCAGCCGTACCGCCAGATGAGCCCGAACTGCTGCTGCCACCACCACCGCAGGCCACCAGTGCCAGGCTGGAAAAAACGACTAGGACTGTTTTGATTTGCTGAAACACGCTGACTCCGATGACTTACAAAATAGAGAAATTCTCACCATTGTAGCTTCATGCTGGCAATTGCAATACCTTTAGGCCAAGTGTTGACAAAATGTTTCATGTTTTCACCAGACTGAATTTATTTGCGAACGACCGTGCAAAAATGCTTTAGGTGTGGCACTCTAATAAAAAAACCGACCAAAACCCGGAGACACTGTGATATGAACACTTTACATTATGCCCACTGGCCACAAGGCCTGCCCCACCATCTGCTCGCGCCTGAGGCCAGCGTATATACCAATCTGCAGGTGTCGGCGCTACGCTACCCTGACAAACCGGCCATCGTCTTTTATGACTCGGTCATCACTTATCGCCAGTTACATGAAGAAGTGCTGGCACTGGCGGGCTATCTGCAGCAGGTCTGCGGCGTGCAAAAAGGCGACAGGGTCTTGCTGAACATGCAAAACAGCCCGCAATTTGTGATCGGCTTTTATGCCATCCTGCGTGCCGATGCCATGGCGGTGCCGGTCAACCCCATGCTGATGACAGATGAGCTGGCCCATTACATCGCCGATAGCGGTGCCAGGACAGCCCTGGTATCGCAAGAGATATTTGCCCGCCTGCAACCATTGATCGGCCATGATACATTGCAGAATGCAGTAGTAGCTACTTACTCCGATCATTTGAATGTGGCCACTGACCTGACCATTCCTGATTTTATCAAAGCAGAACGGCAAGTACCTGACCAGGCTGGCATCAGCAGCTGGCAGGCTGCCATCCAGGCAGGACACCAACCGAACATCCATCAAGCCGGACCGGATGACCTGGCCTGCATGCCTTACACCTCAGGTACTACCGGCAAACCCAAGGGTTGCATACACAATCACCGCTCGGTCATGTTCAACATCGTCGGCAGCCCCACCTGGTCGGGCGCAATAGTCGCCACCCATGTGGCACTGGCCGTCTTGCCATTCTTTCATGTGACCGGCATGCAATCGGTCATGAATGCCATGATCTATTGTGGCGGCACCCTGGTGATACTGCCACGCTGGGACCGCGATGCCGCCGGGCAACTGATTACCCGTTATGCCGTCAGCAACTGGACGCTGGTGCCATCGATGATGATCGATTTCCTGTCGAATCCACGTCTGGCTGAATATGACATTTCCAAACTGACCAGAGTATCCGGCGGTGGTGCGGCCATGCCGGCTGCCATTGCACAAAAACTGCTGGAACTGTCAGGGCAGGTATATATGGAAGGTTACGGCCTGTCCGAAACCATGGCCCCATCCCACCTCAACCCGCCGCAGCGCATGAAGCAACAATGCCTGGGCATGCCGTATTTCAACGTCGATTCGCGCGTGGTTGACCCGACCACCTTGCAGGAGGTGAAACAAGGCGAAACCGGCGAAATCTGGATCAACGGCCCGCAAGTCTTCCAGGGCTACTGGAATGATCCGCAAAAGACTGCCGATTCATTTGCCGAACTCGACGGCAAGCAATTCTTCCGCTCCGGCGACCTTGGTTACATAGACCCGGAAGGCTTCTTCTTCTTCACCGACCGCCTGAAACGCATGATCAACGCCAGCGGCTTCAAAGTCTGGCCAGCCGAAGTCGAATCCATGATGTACCAGCACCCGGCGATACAGGAATGCTGCATCATCTCCGCCCACGACGCCTACCGCGGCGAAACCGTGAAAGCCGTCATCGTCAAAAAACCCGGCAGCGACATCACCGCAGAAGAGATCATGACCTGGGCCCACGACAAAATGGCCGCCTACAAGGTACCGAAATTTGTGGATTTCGTGGACAGCCTGCCGAAGTCAGGTACGGGAAAGGTGATGTGGAGGACTTTGCAGGAGAAGGAATCGGCGAAGAAATAGGGGGAAACACAAGCTAATTACGGCAATTTAATTGCCGTTGTGGTGCCACTGGGTTTGACGTTGCTGTTGGGTTTGACGTTGCTGTTGGGTTTGACGTTGCTGTTGGGTTTGACGTTGCTTTTGACGTTAATCCGCTTGGGACGATGTAATTTGTGCGTCACAGAAAATGGAGAAAGAAGATCCGATGTTTGAGCGAAGCGAGTTGCGGATCTTCCCATTTTTTGTGATGCACAAATTATGCTGAAGCGCAGCGTAAGCACCCGTAGGGCAAGTCTGCGGTCGCCTTTCTTTGATTCCTTTCTTTGGCGAAGCGGTGTGTGTCAAGGTAGTTGTCGCCTCAATTTAAATTAAGCAGCCTTCATGTACGCCTTTTCTTCTACACGAACCTTCTCTGGATTGAGATAGACGCTGTCCCCCAGTGACCAGTTCCGTGTTTCTCCCGACCAGCGCAAAGGATTTTTCTGTCTGGCCAATTGATACACGCTTGCACGTTGTATCAGTAAAGTACTGGACTCACCACGATGCCTTTGTCCTGGTGTCAGGTATTTCAAAGCACTATGGCAATGCTCTTCGTTATACCATTCAACAAATTGCGTGACCCATAGACGTGCTTCATCCAATGTGTCAAATGGCCGTTCAGGCCATTGAGGGCAGTACTTGGCTGTTTTGAACAAGGCTTCCGCATAGGCATTGTCATTGCTCACTCTGGGACGGCTAAAAGAAGGTACCACTCCCAGGTCATACATCGCTGAGAGCATGTTGGCTCCTCTCATGGCAGTGCCATTGTCTGAGTGTAGTATCAGTGGCTTACCTGCTATCTGTTCCCGCAGACATCCACGCCACAGAAGATGGCTGGCGTGCTCTGAAGACTCTCTCTCGTGTACTTCATTGACCACCAGCTTGCGACTATAGATGTCTTTCATCATGTACCAGTAAAAGAATTGTCCTTTGACTGTAGTTGGTAACCAGGTAATGTCCCAGCACCAGACTTGATTCGGGCTACTTGCCTGATGGGTAGTCAGAGGGCGTTTCTGTGGGGCCTTGCTTCTGCCTCGTCGTTGACCTTGCCCAGCGGCTTTCATGACGCGGTAAAAGCTCGATTCAGAGGCAAGGTAGATGCCTTGATCTGCCAGCTTGGGAACAATCTGGTGCGGTGTCAGGCTGGCATACTCAGGGAGATTGGTGGTCATTAATAAGGCAGCCCGCTCTGGCTCGCTAAGTTTATTGGCTGGTTCCGGATGGATGACATCGGGCCGTCTATCCTTGGGCGTGTGCCGCCAGCGCTGCACGGTGCGCTCACTAAGTCCCAGCAATTCACAAGCCAGATGTTGGCGTGCGCCAGCAGTGACGGCTTCATTGATCAATTGCAAAGCGTCAAGGCGATCTGGGGAGGCGGTCATTCTTCCTTTGCCACTCCCCAAATCGCCGCGGCTTTTTTTCTTAACACCAATAATGCCTCCGACTCTGCCAGTTGATTCTCTCTCTTGATGAGCTTGCGTTCCAGTTCGTTGATTCGTCTGGTTTGGCTGGCACTAGGATGGG
>NZ_JACOGF010000022.1 GCF_014284335.1 Undibacterium hunanense
GAGGCGAACTATAGCAAACTCTTCCCCCACTTTGCAAGTGCTTTGCGGGAATTATTTAGATTGTTTTTTGGCAGGCTGGCGTTGGGGTGGCGGTTTGTAGGGTGCGCTCCGCGCACCGGCTCTTTGGTTGATCATGCCTTGTACATATGTAGATGCAATGGTGCGCATGGCGCACCCTACTATGCTTTGGCTCTGCGACTCCACGGACGACACTGGGCTCCGGCCTGCGCAGGAGCGACGAGTCCGATGGGCTTCTATATTGATGGCATTTCGCTCATCGACCGAAACCCATCCCCATCCCGACCTTCCCCTTGAAGGGGAAGGAGTTTGCACGGCTCTGCAAAATGCTGGCTTTGCTTCTCGAATGAGATGTGTTTTTTTAAAACTGCATAGATGCGATTTAATTTATAGAGGCGCGTCATACATATAACGCGCCTCTATATAGTCTCTATATAACTAAAGACAAATTACTTATTCTTAAATACAGCCGGACGCTTCTCCAAAAAGGCTTGCATGCCTTCTTTCTGGTCTTCAGTACCAAAGCTTGCCTGGAACAAACGGCGCTCATACTGTATACCTTCTGACAGCGTGGTTTCATAAGCGCGGTTGACTGACTCTTTGGCCATCATGATGATGGGCAGGGACATGGAAGCAATCACATTCGCTGCAGCGAAAGCTTCTTCCATCAGCTTATCCAAAGGTACGACGCGGGATACCAGGCCAGCACGCTCTGCCTCGACCACATCCATCATGCGTGCAGTCAGGCACATGTCCATGGCTTTGGATTTGGAGATCGCACGTGGCAAACGTTGTGTGCCGCCAGCACCAGGCAAAGTGCCTAGCTTGATTTCTGGCTGGCCAAACTTGGCATTTTCAGCAGCGATGATGAAGTCACACATCATGGCGACTTCGCAACCACCGCCCAGAGCATAGCCGGCAACGGCAGCAATAACTGGCTTACGGATCTGGCGCATGGTTTCCCAGTTGCGGGTGATGTAGTCATCTTTATAGGCATCCATGAAACTATAGCCCACCATGGCGGCGATGTCAGCACCGGCGGCGAAGGCTTTTTCACTGCCTGTCAGGATGATGCAGTGGATGTTTTCATCCTTGTCGAAAGCTTTCAATGCCAAACCCAGTTCATCCATGAGCTGATCGTTCAACGCATTCATGGCCTTGGGGCGATTCAGGGTGATCAAGCCGACTTTGTCGCGGGTTTCAGTCAAAATACATTCGTAAGTCATGGATGCTCCTGAGATATATTGTGTAGGGTATTGTGTAGGGATATGCAGCACAAATGCCGATAAGTGTATTGTAATGCGCCAAACAAGGGCTTGCTGTGAAGCAGGTACAATGCACCTAATTTATTTACGAGGTGAATGCGATGTGGCTATTGGCACTGGAAGCAGGCGTTGCGATGTTTATACTGATTTTTATCGTCTGGTGGACGATGTTTCAAGGCCGTGCGCCAGAAACACCGCCCAAAGAAGATAAAAAACCAGTCGAACAAACCCAGGACAGCGACAATCCGCAATAACCCGGATTAATGCAGGGTACGCGGCAAGGATAAAACAAATTCGGGGATGTCTGCCTCAAAGCGGTGCGCGTCTTCTGCCACGCAGAAATAGCTGCCTTTCATGCTGCCCTGTGGCGTTTTCAGGGAACTGCCGCTGGTGTATTCAAAGCTTTGCCCCGGTGCCAGGAAAGGTTGATGGCCAACAACACCCAGGCCCTTGACTTCTTCTACATGGTTTTTGCTGTCAGTGATGATCCAGTGACGGGAAATCACCTGCGCTGCCACGGTGCCGGTATTTTTGATGGTGATGGTGTAGGCAAAAACAAAATTGTTTTGCTCAGGATCGGACTGGTCTTTCAGATACTGTGTGGCCACCGATACACTTATTTCATACGCTGCCATAATTTTCTTTCATGATGAATTGTGGTCATTGTGCCAGACCGGGGCAACAGCCGCTTGCCCTCACAAGGTAAAATAGCATATCTTTTTCAAGCACGATTCCATCATGACTACTTTCCGTATTGCTCCCAGTATATTGTCTGCCGATTTCGCCCGTCTGGGAGAAGAAGTCCGCAATGTCGTCGCCGCTGGCGCTGACATGATCCATTTTGATGTCATGGACAATCACTATGTGCCTAATCTGACCATAGGCCCTATGGTGTGCGAAGCGATACGCCCGCATGTGCAGGTGCCTATCGATGTGCACCTGATGGTCAAACCGGTGGACCGTATCATCCCCGACTTTGCCAAGGCAGGCGCAAATATCATCACCTTCCATCCGGAAGCATCTGAACATATAGACCGCAGCCTGCAAACCATACGTGACCACGGCTGTAAGGCTGGCCTGGTATTCAACCCCGCCACGCCCTTGCATGTACTGGAAAACGTCATCGACAAAATCGATATCGTTCTTATCATGTCGATCAACCCTGGTTTTGGTGGTCAGACATTTATCCCGCACACACTGAAGAAAATTGCGCAAGCACGCAAAATCATTGATGAATCCGGCCGCGACATCATGCTGGAAGTGGATGGCGGCGTCAAAATCGAGAACATCGCAGAGATAGCCCGTGCCGGTGCCGATACCTTTGTTGCCGGTTCTGCCATTTTTGGCAAACCCGACTACAAAGCCATTATTGATGCCATGCGCGTTGAGTTGTCCAAGGTTTAATCTCCCAATTTCATCTTCAGGCTTTTCGCCACACCAGGCGGAAAGCCTATATCTGATCGCCCAACCATGTTCAGCCACATCAAAGCCGCCATCATTGATCTTGACGGCACCATGATAGATACCGCGCCAGACTTTCTGGTCGCCATCAACCGCATGCGTGAGGACTTTACACTGGCACCGCTGACGCTGGATGTCATCAAGACCATGGTGGGCAAGGGTTCTGAAAATCTCATCCATAAAGTTTTATCCCAGGATTTTGATGCCGATGGCGTGGCAGCACGCTTTGATGAGGCTCTGGCTGCTTACCAGCGTCATTACCTGGCTATCAATGGTGATCACAGTCAGCTTTACCCTGAGGTGCATGAAGGCTTGCAAGCCATGCGCGACCTGGGACTGCGTCTTGTCTGCGTCACCAATAAACCACTGGCCTTTGCCTTGCCACTGATGCAAAAGAAGGAAATATTCCATTATTTTGAACAAGTCTATGGCGGCGACAGCTTTGCAAAAAAGAAACCTGATCCCCTGCCCATGCTGGAAGCCTGCAAGGTTCTGGGTCTGCCACCATCACAAGTGCTGGCCATAGGCGACTCCAGCAATGATGCAATTGCTGCCCGTGCAGCAGGCTGCCCGGTCCTGACCGTGCCGTATGGATACAACCACGGCGAAGCTGTACAAAATATTCAAAGTGATGGTATAGTCGAAACCCTGTTGATAGCAGCACAACTGCTGTTAGCGAAAAACTCTCATTGACTTTCAAACCATTCACATAACGAATGTTCATCGATAACAAACGTTCCATGATCACTCCAGGCACTTTTGAGGCCTGGCTATGGCGACGCTGGCAATTCTGTTAAACCACGAATGCCGCGAGTGGCTGTGCACATCCCCAGCACATCTTCTTGCTTGTTATATCAATTTGTCTTACCCGTCCATACTCTCTTGAGCGAATTTGCGTGCGCTGCTGGCTGCTGTTGCAGACGCGTGCACAAGTTTCAGGAGCAGGCAGGCGGTTGAAAGAAAACCATGACCGAACTCGAATTCAAATCGTTGGCCGCGCAAGGCTACAACCGTATCCCCATGATTGCGGAAGCCTTCGCCGATCTGGAAACCCCGCTCACCCTGTATCTGAAACTCGCGCAAACCCAGAACGCTGGCAAGAATACCTTCCTGCTCGAATCCGTCGTGGGTGGCGAACGTTTTGGCCGCTATTCCTTCATAGGCCTGCCTGCCAATACCCTGGTACGCAGTTTTGGTGAAAAAGTCGAAGTCCTGAAAAACGGCCAGGTCATAGAAAGCCACAACATGAATCCGCTGGATTTCATTGCTGAATTCCAGTCCCGTTTCAAGGTTGCCCTGCGCCCTGGCCTGCCACGTTTCTGTGGTGGCCTGGCTGGCTACTTCGGCTACGATGCTGTACGTTATGTAGAAAAACGCCTGGCTGGCAAGGCACCGAAAGATGATCTGGGCTTGCCAGAAATCCAGTTATTGCTGACGGAAGAGCTGGCCGTTATCGACAATGTATCCGGCAAACTCTACCTCATCGTGTATGCCGACCCGACCCAGCCGGAAGCCTGGTCCAAAGCCCGTCAACGCCTGAAAGACTTGCGCGCCATGCTGCGCCGTAGCGTTGATGCGCCGGTCACATCGGCGTCTGTCCGCACAGAAGCTATACGCGACTTCGCCAAGGATGATTACCTGAAGGCCGTAGAAAAAGCCAAGGAATACATCATGGCAGGCGACCTCATGCAGGTGCAGGTGGGCCAGCGCATCAGAAAACCCTATGTCGATTCACCGCTGTCGCTGTACCGCGCCCTGCGTTCGCTGAACCCTTCGCCGTACATGTATTTCTATAATTTTGGCGACATGCAAATCATAGGTGCATCCCCAGAAATTCTGGTGCGCAATGAAAGCCTGAATGACGGCAGCAAAAAAGTCACCATACGTCCGCTGGCTGGCACCCGCCCACGCGGCACCACACCAGAACGCGATGCCGCACTGGCAAAAGAATTACTCGCAGACCCGAAAGAAATCGCCGAACACGTCATGCTGATAGACCTGGCCCGCAATGACATAGGCCGCATCGCCCAGACTGGCAGCGTCAAGGTCACCGACCAGATGGTCATCGAAAAATATTCGCACGTACAACACATCGTCTCGAATGTAGAAGGTGTCTTGCAAGCCAATTTGTCCAATCTTGATGTATTGAAAGCCACCTTCCCGGCGGGCACATTGTCTGGTGCCCCCAAGGTCAGGGCAATGGAACTCATCGATGAACTCGAACCCGTCAAACGCGGCATTTATGGCGGTGCCTGCGGTTATCTGTCCTTCGGCGGCGAAATGGATCTGGCGATTGCGATACGCACCGGCGTCTTGAAAGACGGCATGTTGTACGTACAGGCAGCCGCCGGCGTAGTGGCTGATTCAGTACCAGAAATGGAATGGCAGGAAACCGAAAACAAGGCACGCGCAGTATTACGTGCGGCAGAACAAGTGCAAGATGGCCTGGATGGAGAGATTTGATCAAATGCCAGACCAAAAAACTCACCACAGAGGCACCGAGACACAGAGAAAAACAGAGAATGACTTATTGAGTGAACAAGTCATCGGTGCAGCAATAGAAGTGCACAAGCATCTGGGTCCGGGTCTTTTGGAGAGTGCGTATGAAAGCTGTCTTTGTCATGAACTGTATTTGCGCAAACTCAGTTTCAAACGCCAGGTTTGCCTGGACATAGAATACAAAGGTGTAAAAGTTGAGTCTGCTTATCGACTCGATCTAGTAGTAGAAGATAGTCTGGTTCTGGAACTGAAAGCGATAGAGTCACTGCTCCCAGTTCATACAGCACAACTTCTTACCTACTTGCGCCTGACAGGTTATAAAACTGGATTACTTATTAATTTCATGGTGCCCGTATTAAAAAGCGGGATCAAAAGGGTTTCTCTGTGAAACTCTGTGTCTCCGTGACTCTGTGTTGAGAGGTCTTACTTATGTTACTGATGATAGACAACTACGATTCCTTCACCTACAACCTGGTGCAGTATTTTGCCGAGCTGGGTGAAGATGTACGTACCTACCGCAATGATGAAATTACGATAGAAGAAATTGAGGCGCTGAAGCCTGATCACATCTGCATTTCACCCGGCCCCTGCACTCCGGCAGAAGCAGGCGTTTCCATCGCCGTGATAGAACGCTTTGCTGGCAAAACGCCTATTCTCGGCGTCTGCCTTGGTCACCAGGCCATAGGTGCAGCCTTTGGTGGCAAGGTTATCCGCGCCAAGCAAGTCATGCATGGCAAGACTTCTGCCATTGCCCATACTGGCGTCGGTGTCTTCAGGAATTTGCCCAGCCCTTACACAATTACCCGTTACCACTCGCTGGCAATAGAACGTGCCAGCCTGCCGGATTGCCTGGAAGTGACTGCATGGACAGATGACGGTGAAATCATGGGTGTGCGCCATAAGGAATTCAATCTCGAAGGCGTGCAATTCCACCCCGAATCCATCTTGTCCGAGCATGGCCACGCCCTGCTGAAAAACTTTTTGACTGGAACAGCATCATGACCATTTCTCAACAAGAAGCACTGACACGCCTGATAGAACACCGTGAAATTTTTCACGATGAAATGCTGTTCCTGTTCCGCAAACTGATGGGTGGCGAAATGTCGCCAGTCATGATCACCGCGCTGACCATGGGCCTGCGCGTCAAGAAAGAAAGCATAGGCGAGATCACCGCAGCAGCTCAAGTGATGCGTGAATTTTCGACCAAGGTGCCGCTGGCAAATACCACCAACATGATCGACATCGTTGGTACGGGTGGCGATGGTGCGCATACCTTCAATATCTCTACCGCATCAATGTTTGTTACTGCTGCTGCCGGTGCGCGTGTTGCCAAGCATGGTGGCCGCAGTGTGTCTTCATCATCAGGCAGTGCTGATGTGCTGGAATCTCTGGGCGCGAACATCAATCTCAAGCCTGAACAGATCGCCCAGTCGATTGCACAAACCGGCATAGGCTTCATGTTTGCACCGAATCACCACGCAGCGATGAAACATGCAGCACCCGTACGACGTGAACTGGGTGTACGTACCATCTTCAATATCCTGGGGCCATTGACCAATCCCGCTGGCGCGCCGAATATTTTGATGGGTGTGTTTCACCCTGATCTGGTAGGTATACAAATCCGCGTCCTGCAACGCCTTGGGGCACAACATGCGCTGGTGGTATGGGGGCGTGACAATATGGATGAAGTTTCGCTCGGGGCACCAACCATGGTGGGCGAGCTGGTGAATGGCGAGATTCGCGAATACGATATCCACCCTGAAGACTTTGGCTTGCAAATGGTGTCCAACCGTAATCTGCGTGTGTCCGGTGCGGATGAATCAAAAGCAAAGATACTCGAAGTGATGAGTAATGTGCCCGGTGCAGCTACCGACATCGTTGCCCTGAACGCGGGTGCAGCCTTGTACGGAGCAGGTATCGCAACCTCAATAGCAGATGGTGTCAAACTGGCCCAGTCAGCTATCGCATCCGGTGCCGCCAAAGCAAAGCTGGAACAGTTTATTGAAGTCACCCAGCAATTAGGGAAGTAAGCCCATGTCTGACATCTTGAATAAAATCCTGGCAGTAAAAGCTGATGAAGTGGCTGCCGCCAGGAAATACCAGTCCTTCGCCAGTCTGCGTGCAGAAGTTGAATCGAACAAGGAGGCACATGCAGACCTGCGTGATTTTGAAGCTGGTTTGCGTGGCAAAATTGCGGCAGGTAAGGCAGCGGTGATTGCCGAAGTAAAAAAAGCCTCCCCTTCTAAGGGCGTGTTACGTCCCGACTTTAAACCTGCTGAGATTGCGCAAAGCTATGCAGAGCATGGCGCTGCCTGTTTGTCGGTGCTGACAGATGTGCAATTCTTCCAGGGCGCGCCGGAATACCTGCAACAGGCACGTGCTGCCTGTACCCTGCCAGCATTGCGCAAGGATTTCATGATCGATACTTACCAGGTTTATCAGGCCAGGCATTGGGGGGCGGATTGTATCTTGCTCATCGTCTCGGCATTGGATCACGGTCTGATGGCCGACCTGGAAGCCTGTGCGCATGAATTGGGCATGGGTGTGCTGGTGGAAGTGCACGATGGGGAAGAACTGGAAGCGGCCCTGAAATTGAAGACCGCCATGCTGGGTATTAATAACCGCAACCTGCGCACGTTTGAAGTATCGCTGGATACAACCATAGGCTTGCTGTCACGTATTACACCAGACAAACTGGTGATTACCGAATCTGGCATCATGTCAGCCGCCGATGTCACCCGCATGCGTGAAGCAAATGTGCATGGCTTCCTGGTGGGTGAAGCTTTCATGCGGGCTGAGAACCCGGGGGAAGAACTGGCGAAGGTATTTGGCTGATTTGCTGTTTTTCAAACACTCTCTTCCAGGGAGCACATCAGGGGTTTTGCAAATTAAGTTTTGCGAAACCCCTGTCACCACTTGCACCCTTTTCCGGTCACCGTATCTGCCACAATCACACCGGCTACCAGGAGACCGGCCAGCGCGACATTGCCTACGCGTGCACCATTTGAATAAGCGTTAAGACAATCTTTCCGTTTGGCTTCCTGCACATCCCTGCCAAATTTTTCTTCGAATTTTAAATCGGCAGTTGCGGCCATGGGTATACGATTGGCCTGAGACCGCATGTGTTTTTTGTCTTCTGCCAATGCGGCTTTCCGCAAACTGTCCAGGTCCAATGAGATGGCATCATGTGCTGCGGATATGGGAGCGCCTGATGCCTCATGTTCGCTGCCCTGATTGATCGCCGATGGTGCAGTGTTTGATACCTGGCTTTGGCTGTCACGTGATTGACTACGCAAGCGCTGCGGTAGTTGAGTGATGGGTTGCGATGGTGTCGCGGCCGCAGGTATTTGTGGCACCTGAGGCAACACCTTCAGTGCAGGGGCAATAAAACTGACATCCAGATACCTGTAGGCTTCCGACTGTCCGGTATTTTTCTGTAAGGCCTGGCGCACAAAAAGCAGTAACAACACATGCAAGATGACAATACCAAGCAAATAAGCAGGCTTTTGCCATACCGGTTTCGACAAGTAAAATTGCGATGCAGTCATGCAGGCGGCGAAGGGTGTGATGATGGACTATGACAAAATCATACGCCAGAAAGTTCAGCTTTGAGATTTTTGCTATTGAACATCAACGCTGGCTGATGTTTTCTGCAATGGAACTCGCCGCACTATCAGGGCCAGGGCTGATCAGCTGTGCGTGGTCACCGTACCAGGAAAAGTGGAATCAGCCGATGCCTTGACGAAATCGACAAAAGCCTTCAGCGGTGCGGGCATGAGACGACGCCCCGGGTAGTACAGGAATGGGCCAGGAAAACGCTGCCACCAGGGTTCGAGCACCGGTTCCAGTGCACCGCTATCAAGATGCGGGCGCAACCAGTCCTCAAAAAGATAGATGATGCCGCTACCAGCGATTGCAGCGTCAACCAGAAGATCAACGGCCCCACCGATACGCACGATCAGCTGCCCTGCCGGGGCAACCTGTACCAGCTCATCACTGCGCTCGAATTCCCATGCCGGCACCGTCCCGCTGGGAAAGCGACCGCTCAGGCAGGCATGGTTGACCAATTCACGCGGATGCTCCGGGCGGCCGTGGCGATCAAAGTAGGCCGGTGCGGCGGCGACGGCCATGCGCTGGGAACGAGGTCCGATCGGCACGGCGATCATGTCCTGTTCCAGTCGCTCACCATAACGAATGCCTGCATCGCATCCCGCAGCCAGGACATCGACAAAGCTTTCTTCGGCGACCACCTCAAGTTTGATATCAGGATAAGCCGCAAGGAAAGGTGAAACGATGGCGGGTAACACCAGTCTGGCCACACTGACAGGGACATTCAGCTTCAATGTGCCCGCTGGCCTGTCGCGAAAGCCATTCACGATGTCCAGCGCCGCTTCCACTTCGTTCAACGCTGGTGCTAGCCGCATCAGCAAACCCCTGCCAGCTTCGGTCGGTGCAACGCTGCGTGTCGTGCGATGCAGCAATCTGACGCCAAGCTGTGTCTCAAGACGGCGTACTGCCTCGCTCAAGCCCGACGCGCTGACGCCACTCGCCCGTGCGGCATCGCGAAAACCGCCGGCACGTGCTACCGCCACAAAGGCGTTCAGATCATTCAGATCAATATTCATTGTGCATAATATCGTACAGCCCGTACTGATTATACCGACTTATCAACAACATAAACAATGGCTACCATGATCACTTTAGTTGGACTTACGCAAAACCGCCCCAGCTGCGTTGTAGCTCCTAACCGTACGACCGTACTGTCTTCGTCGCTACGGTGTAGTTGGGGTTTCAGACAACATGTTGTCTGCCAACGTAACGAGTCTCCCTTGTAAGGGAGGCTACCTTAGCGATAGCCTTGCTGGGACAATTTTGCGTAAGTCCTGTGTAGAACCTTAAAGGAGATAGAGCATGTCAAGAATCGATCAGTCAAATACATTTACCCTGGGTAATCGTACCGTAAAGCGCCTTGGCTACGGTGCCATGCAGCTTGCCGGCCCTGGCGTGTTCGGTCCCCCCAAAGACCGCGATGCGGCATTGGCTGTCTTGCGGGAAGCTGTCGCTTCCGGGGTAAATCATATCGACACCAGCGATTTCTACGGCCCCCATGTGACCAACCAGTTGATCCGCGAGGCGCTTGTGCCCTACCCTGATGATCTGGTAATTGTTACCAAGATTGGTGCACGGCGCGGGGCGGATGGCGCGTGGCTTCCGGCTTTTTCAAGCACGGATCTGACCCAGGCTGTTCACGACAATCTGCGCAACCTCGGACTCGATGCACTCGAGGTCGTCAACCTGCGCGTCATGTTTGACACGCATGGGCCTGCCGAAGGTTCGATAGAAGCTCCACTCACTGCTCTGGCCGAACTGCAACGGCAAGGCCTGGTACGCCACATCGGGCTGAGTAATGTCACTGCTACGCAGGTAGCGCAAGGGCGCGGTATCTGCGAGATTGTTTGCGTACAAAACCACTACAATCTGGCACACCGGGCTGACGATGCCATGATCGATGATCTGGCGGATGCGGGCATTGCCTATGTGCCGTTCTTCCCGCTGGGCGGCTTCAACCCGCTGCAGTCAACTATCCTGTCCGATGTGGCTGCCGGCCTTGGTGTTACTCCCATGCAGGCGGCGCTCGCCTGGTTGCTGCGACGTGCGCCAAACATCCTTCTGATCCCCGGCACCTCTTCCGTCGCACATCTGCGGGAAAACCTGGCGACTGCACAAATCAACTTGCCGGCAGATGCAATGACGGCGCTCAACAGCATAGCGTCTTCGTGAAATAAAAAACCGCAATACAGAATGTCTGTATTGCGGTTCGCTGCATTGCATCTTAGTGCTTATCTGTGGCGTTTATCGCTTGCCCGGCTTTTGAAAACTGGGCCTGACAACACTGCCACCCTTGGCTGGCGGCTGTATGGACAGCGACAGCGCCGGCACATCATCACCCTGCAATTTGGCTTGCACGGTCAACAGTTCGTCACGGCGGAAGGCATGTATCTGCACCGTTTCACCAACGCGATAACGGCCTAATGCCGTTGCCAGGCTGTCTGCCGCATCTGCTGCCGTTAATCGCAATCCATTAACCGCCATCAACACATCATTGGCCGACAAACCGGCCAGATGGGCAGCACGGCCTTCGTGGGCATTGGCGATCTTGCAGTCATTACCGTCACGCACCACGCGAACACCGAGGCTGGCTTTTTTGTTTGCATTGCCATCATTCACCGACACGGCAAAGTCTGCATACAGGGCTGCCAGTGGCACATCTTCCGTACCGCGTACATGCCTGTCCAGGAAGCGGCGTACATTCACACCGGTTGTTGCTTCGACCAGTGCTTCAAATTCATTTTCTGCCAGACCTTGTTGCTTGCCTGTCAGCAGGCGTTCATAAAAATCACGGCCAAATTTTTGCCATAGCACGCGCATGACGTCATCCAGCGATTTCTTGCCGGCGCTTTCTGCGCGTATCGTCAAGTCCAGCCCCAAGCCTACCAGTGAACCCTTGGTGTAATAACTGACGATGGCGTTCGGCGAATTTTCATCCTGACGGTAATACTTGGTCCAGGCATCAAAGCTGGATTCAGCCACGCTTTGCTTTGTGCGACCACTGCCACGTGTGACCATGTTGATGGTTTTGGCGATCAGCTTCAAATACGCTGCTTCATCAATCACGCCAGCACGCACCAGCATCAAATCATCGTAATAACTGGTGAAGCCTTCAAACAACCATAACAGGCTGGTGTAATTTTCTTGCTGCAAATCATAATGGGCAAACGCCGCAGGTTTGATGCGCTTCACATTCCAGGTATGGAAATATTCATGGCTGCACAAACCCAAAAAGCCACGGTAGCCATCTGTCATTTCTGCCTGATGCTTGAGCGGCAAATCAGTGCGGTTGCAAATCAATGCGGTTGATGCGCGATGTTCCAGCCCACCATAACCTTCACCGACGACCATGGTCATGAACACATAACGGTCCATCGGCGCTTTTTTGGTGCGTGGTTCAAACAGGGCAATCTGTGTCTCGCAGATTTTTTTCACATCAGCGATGATGCGGTCCATATCCATATTCGGGACTTTGCCGGTCACGACAAAATCATGCGGCACGCCATGTGCTTCAAACGTGGCCATGGCGAAATCACCCATCTCAACCGGATGATCAATCAGTGCATCGTAATTGGCAGCCACATAGGTGCCAAAGCCATAGCGTTTTGCTTTCAGTTCAGGCAAAGAAGTGGCCACGCGCCAGGTCTTGCAGGCAGCATCGTCGGCACGCTGGATGTCAACCACATGCGGGTTCATTTCCTGGCCATGTACGCTCAAGAACACACTGGTGCCGTTGAAGAAGCCGTGGCTTTGATCCAAGTGTGCTGCGCGCACCGACAAATCCCAGGCATACACTTCATAAGTGATGCGCAATGTCGTCTTGCATGGGGCTGCCTGCCAGGTATTTTTGTTCAGCTTTTTCAGCGCGACTTTTTTACCATCAGAACTGGCCTTGATCTGTACGATGTTGCGAGAAAATTCGCGCACCATGTAGCTGCCCGGTATCCATACCGGCAGGCTGAGCACTTGCCCGGCAGCGTCGGGAGTGGCGATGTCCAGTGTAATCTGATACAGATGTCCCGCCAGATCTTTGGGCACGATGGAATACAGCAAGCCATGTGCAGATGCGGCGGTGATTGTCCCCTGCTTCTTTGTAGTTATCGTTTTTTTCATTCTGAACGATCTTTCCGAATCTTTATTAATTGGTTTGCTGATTTATTGGAGGACTTATTGGCTAACTTATTAGCTGACTTAGTAGCTACGCACATTCGCGGCAATAAAGGTAAATATCTGCGCACCAACGACCACACGGGTCAGTTGCAAACGCAGGTCAATAAACCACTGCGGCACACCATAACTCTGGTACAGGCGTTTGTCGATGAGGTAAGCAGCGATAAAACCCGCCACCTGTACCACAAAGCCAAACAACATGTTAATCATTGAACACCAGGCAATCAGGGTAGGAATCACACCCCAGATCAACGCTTTTTTGGTTTCTTCATGATCACTGCCACCCGCCATGATCGTCACGCCCCAGTGCAAACCACCGAGGAAAGACAAAATCACGATGCCGTAATATAACTGCGCCTTAATGAAATAACCCAGCCAGTCGGGATGCACGACCCAGCATGCCAGCGTCAGCAAGACAAAAGGCACCAGGCCCAGAAAGCCCAGACGTATCACCAGTTTCTGATTGAGATTATTCATAGAGTTGGGCCGCTGTACTACTTACCCCTGCATTAAATCAGGTCGAAGAAAAACGCTATTCTAGGGCTAAATGGGCCGTATAGATATATCAGGTAAGGATTTCACTTCGGTAAGTTCAGTTGCAAAGGTAAAACATTGTGGCAAAACGATGCGCATTTTGTCATATTCATGCGTATTGAGATATTTTATTTGCATCAATATATGGATACAGCCATAACGGCAGGTGCACCAGATTAAAACCAGTCCACTACCTGCGCGGGGTCAGCAGGTCTTGCGGCAGGTCTATATCTTGATGAATGCCAGCGTCGGCCACCCCAATCTGATGCAGATCAGGTGTTTGCAACAACTGGCGGGCGCCAGTATCACCTTGCAGGGCCAATAACTGCGGCAGATATTTTTGGGAGAAGCCAACCGGATTACCCCTGCGGCCAGCATGCACGGGGGCCACCATGTCTTTGCCATTTTGCAAAGCCTGCAATAGTTTTTGCATGGTATCAGGTTGTACGAAGGGCATGTCCGCCAGAGCAATCAGCCAGCCGGCGCTGCCAGCACTGGCCCGCAAGGCCGCCTGCAAAGAATGCGCCATACCGGCATCGGCATCATCACAAAACACACATTCCACGCCCAGGGCCTGCAGTCGCGCGCACAAAATGTCGCTGCCGGGGCGCAGCACAGCCACAGTGTGTGGCATAGCAGACAATAGATTCAGCGCGCTTTGGCTGGCCACGGTCTGGCCATTATCCAGCGTTTGCAACAACTTGTTTTCGACGCCGCTGGCATCAAAACGCCGCCCGCGCCCTGCTGCCAGCAAGATTCCTGTCCTGCGACCGGGCGACGACATGGGATGAAGGGTATGTGTTAAAAGCGTTGAAGAAACTGCGTTGATTAATTTGGTTTGGGGGCAGCAGCAGCAGCCATACGCGCTTCCAGGACTTTGACATCCATCGCGCCCGGTGCACGGGTACCGTCGACAAAGAATACTGATGGCGTACCAGTTACACGCAATTTTTGACCCAGCGCATAAATCTTTTCATGTGGCGTACTGCAGTTGGCCGCTGCTTCTGGCGCGGCTTTGCCATTCAACATCCATTCATCCCAGGCCTTGTTACGGTCAGCAGAACACCAGATATTTTTCGACTTGACCTTGGAATCCTCCGCCAGAATGTTATACATGAAGGTATACACCGTCACGTTATCCAGGTTCGTCAGGGTCTTGCGGAACTGTTTGCAATAGCCGCAATTAGGGTCTTCAAACACCGCAATCACACGCTTGCCATCACCCTTGACCATTTTCAGGGCAGATTCCAGCGGCAGATCAGAGAACTTTATTTTGTTCAGGTCATCCGTGCGCTGCTTGGTGTAGTTGGTGCCGCTCTTGGAATCCAGCACATTGCCAACAAACAGGTATTGGGCTTTTTCATCGGTGTACAAAATATCAGACCCGATACGTACTTCATACATGCCTGCATACGGTGTCTTGACGACAGAATCCACCTTCACACCCTCACCAAGGCGTGGTTCTACCAGTTTGCGCACAGTGGCTTCCACCGGCGTTTCTGCTGCCGCGCTGGTCAGGCCAGCAATACCAAGTGCCAGCATCAGCAGGGCTTGTTTTAATGTTTTCATCACTATCTATCTTTCAATTCTCGGTCTGCCAACAGGCAATTTAATTGTCGCTATTGTATGCCAGCTTGCACACGCCTGCATTCAGACGTATCACTTGCCCATGGCATGGGCAATCAGCTTGCCTTTTATGACCGGCAATTTATCCAGCAAGTTCAATCCAAAATCACGCACTACCCGCAATGGTGTCAGGTCAGACCCAAACAGGCGTGCCAAACCATCCGTCGTCAATTGCATCAATAACACTTCTTCCTTGCGGGCGCGCTGGTAACGTTCCAGCAGGCGGGCATCACCGCAATCACGATGGGCTTCACGTTCTTTGACAACTCTCAGCAAATCACGTACATCCGCAAAACCCAGGTTCATGCCATGCCCGGCCAGCGGGTGCACTGCATGCGCGGCATCACCGATCAGGGCCACCCGCTGTGCGATGGCACTGTGTGGCCGTATCAAACGCAAAGGGAAAGCCCGTATCGCCTCTGGCAAAACCGGGCGCAATGCACCAAGCCCTTCGCCACAATATGGCATCAAACGCTCGACCAAAGCAGACAAAGCCTCATTCACCAAAGTCTGCGCCAACGCATCCGGCGCAGACCAGACCAGCGACACACGATTACCCGGCAAAGGCAGCAAGGCAATAATGCCCTGCTCTTGCACAAACCATTGGCGTGCGATGCCGAGGTGCGGCTTTTCACATTCAAAATTCGTCACCACGCCCTGTTGGTTATAAGACCGGTAATCCAACCCGATGTCGCAAGCTCCCCGCACCCAGGACTGCGCGCCGTCAGCACCAACAATCAGGCCCGCACGCAAGATACTGCCATCTTCCAGCACAATATGCGCGCTATCCACTTCCTGCACCAACTGTTTTGCACGGCCCTGTACCTGCGTCAGATTTTGGGCAAAGCGCAAAGCGCTATCCAGCGCCTGGTTCAAATTCTTGTCTTCAACTATCCATGCCAACTCATTCGCATGCGCACCATAGGCATCAAACCCCAGCTTGCCCGCATCCACCTCACCACCGCCATGCACCTGCATGGCAGTCACCGGGGCAACGCGCGACAAATTCAGCGCATCCCACACCTTCAATGAAGACAGCAAATCATGGGCCACATGGTTCAGCGCATACACACGCACATCCCAGTCTGCCGCAGCAGGCAGAGGAGATGCCACAGGTGCTGCCGACACCGGCACACCACCCGCACTCAACAAACAAACCCGCAAGCCCGCCTGCGCAAACCCCAGCGCCGCCGCCTTACCCACTGCACCACTGCCGACGATGCAAATATCTGTGTCGTAAATCTGAGTTGACATAAGTCCACCACCAAAACCGGATAATCAGCCCATTATACGGTAAGCCCACCCACCCGCCTGATGCGCCAGATCAAAGCCCCGCCATAGAGCGGAGTAAAGCTATTTTCAGAAAAAGCTTGCAAACCACGCCCAACATGTCTATAATTCTTGGTCTTGGCCTGGTAGCTCAGTCGGTAGAGCAGAGGATTGAAAATCCTTGTGTCGGTGGTTCGATTCCGCCCCGGGCCACCAAGGAATATGTAGTAAAAAGAAGGACTTACAGCGATGTAAGTCCTTTTTGCATTGGTCTGGCCATTCTACAATTCCCCTTCATCTGCATGTCAGGGCGTGTCGTTTTGCGAAACTGTTGTGATAGCATAAATCTACAAGGTCACATTTAACATACCTTAATGATGTGTAAGCAATGAAAAAACGTATAAACCAATTCTCAGATAAAAGGGGCTTCGTAAATGAAAATTATTAGTATATTTAACAATAAGGGGGGCGTTGGTAAAACAACTTATCTCTTTCATATAGCCCACCTTCTTGAGCGTGCAGGTAAAACCGTTTTGTTGGAGACCCGATCGCGGAAACAGTATTTGGAATGCTATTGAGCGTGTATATAGTGGTATGGGCGATATTCGTCAAAGACGTCCTACAGTAATAAATCCGGCTTATCCGAACCTATATTTAGTGCCCGGAGACATTACCCTTAGCAATTACGAAGATCGCCTTGGCGATACTTGGAATAGCGCAAAGGGCGGGGACGAACCAGCCCTCCGAGTTCAGTCTGCAATTTATCGATATATTCTGTGGTGCGCGAGAGAAATTAATGCTGACATAGTCATGTTGGATTTAGGTCCCAACCTTGGGTCATTAAACCGTGCGGTTCTCTCTGGCAGTGACTATTTTATTGTGCCAATGTCTCCCGACCTATTCTCAATCAAAGGTACTGAGAATCTGGGAAATAAGCTGGTTATGTGGCGTCAAAACTGGGATCAATGTAACACGTCGTGGACTGGGACTGGCCTTGAAATTCCATCGGGATTACCAACTTTTTTGGGATACGTCATGCAACAGCACAACATCAGAGACAATGCAAGCGGGATGACTAGAGGCTGGGGTATTTTCGGTGACCGAGTAGGACAGGCAGTACAAGAAAATATAGTCGACAAACTCATTCCAAATGGTCAAGTTCACGAGTGGGGTGACGGGAATTGGAATTTAGGTCAAATACCGAACCTTCATAGTCTTGTACCTTATTCCTTAGAAGCAAGAAAACCTGTGTTTGACTGCACTAGCGCTGATGGTCTTACTGGTGCTCACATTAGCAGGGCCCGGAATTCTCGGCAGCATTTTATGCCAATCGTTGATCGAATTTTGGCCGTTGCCTAATATTTTGTTTGATCAAATGTAATTGATCATTTTGTCGGTACGGCACGATTCAAAGGCCGTACCAGATCCCCCTTTCGATCGCGTGTATAAATTTCTGTGGTGGTTCTGTTCTTATGTCCCAGCAGACTCTGTGCATGCGCCAAATCTTGCGTATCGGTGGCCGCTTTTGCACGCAAGTCACGAAACAGGAAATTAACACCCGATTCTTCCCTGGCCTTATCAAACCTTGAACGCATAGCCCAATATGCGAGACGCTGGTCATCTGTATCTTGCAAAAGTGCTTTATTCACCTTGTCACGCGGTTTAGCCATTATGCGAGCGATAACATCAGTTAGCCCACCCTCAATGGCAATTCTCAATTTTTTGCCCGTCTTATTTTGCCTAATGGATAACTTGCCATCAGCAATGTCAGCAACGGTAATTTTTAGAACATCTGCGGGGCGCTGGCCAGTACACAAAGCCAAATCCATAGCATCTTGCACTGTCGAATGTGCGACAGCCCAGACCGCCGCATATTCATCATCCGCAACATATCTGTCACGCGCCTTTTCTTTGAAACCTTTAACACCAATGCATGGGTTCGTTGCATCAGTGTAGCCCCATGTCCTGGCATGGTTATACAAAGTGCTAAAAAACGCTTTCTCACGATTTGCACGTACCTTTGATGCTTCACCTCTTAGGCGCACATACTCAGCAACATCAAATGGGTGAATGCTATCAATGGGTAACTCCCCGGATACGGCATCAAGCAACTTGAAATACTGGCAGTAATCTCTTTGCGTATGCGCTTTCAAAGTAGGGAGCACGTCTTTCATGTAGCGCTGCCCTATCACATGAAAAATCTTGTCATCTGGCCTATGTGGCATTCATCTGAGTACGCCCCCCCATTTTTTAGTCCTTCTTTCCGGGATTGTGAATTGACCCAACTTACCCTCAATCATCGCGTCTGAGTATGAGAACGAATGCTTAGGGCAGATGTGTTTATACGGCATTAAATATATTAGCTTGTATAATAGTAAATAATTCCTTCACCCATGCAACAGCGTGAGGCAAGGCATATTTACTGGATGCATAACTGAGGGTTGATATGATTGCGCAGAATTCATTAACAAATGCTTTTATCTCAACTGGAATTGCCGGCCTGGACAATGTGCTTGGCGGGGGTTTAACCAAAGAACGTTTATATCTGCTCGAAGGTGATCCAGGCTCAGGGAAGACCACGATAGCACTTCAGTTTCTGATCGAAGGAGCGAAGCGCGGTGAGACAGTTTTATATATCACTTTGGCAGAAAATGATGTGGAACTGCGAGCGGTCGCCGATGCGCATGGCTTGTCAATGGATGGCGTACATATTCATGAGGTAATTCCGGAAGAGAGTCTTCTAGACCCAAGTGAGCAATACACTGTTCTCCATCCTTCCGAAGTGGAATTGGGAGAAACCAATTCGCTCATTCTTCAAATGATTGAAAAGCTGAATCCTAAACGTGTCGTTTTGGATTCGCTATCGGAACTGCAATTACTATCGGGCAGCGCGTTGCGCTATCGTCGTCACGTCCTGGCGCTCAAGCAATATTTTGCCAAGCGCGCGTGTACGGCACTTCTATTAGACGACAAGACTGCTGTACGCGGAGACCAACAAGTCCGCAGCATCGCCCATGGCGTGATTACTTTACAACATACAGATTCCGAGTATGGCGCAGAGCGTCGCCTCGTCCGAGTGATGAAGTACCGTGGCGTAGCATTCAGGCGTGGGCCACACGACTATACGATCATCACTGGCGGCATCGTCGTATACCCCCGAATCATCGCTGCTGAAACACGTGAGCTTGCTCAGCGCGCCCAAGTTTCGAGTGGAATCTCACAATTTGATTCACTATTGGGCGGCGGTATCGAAGAAGGGTCAAGTACCTTGATTTCTGGCCCTCCCGGGACAGGGAAATCGACTTTAGCGATACAGTTCGTAAAAACCACGACTGATGCAGGCCAGCGGGCAGCAATATTTTTGTTCGAGGAGTCGTTCAATACACTGTTAAACCGTTGTATCGGTCTAGGTATGGATTTGCGCCCTTCATACGAAGCCGGACTGCTGGAAGTGAATCAGATTGATCCCGCCGAGATGAGTCCAGGTGAATTCACGCACTCTGTATGTCGCGCTGCCGATAATGGTGCCAAAGTTGTTATTATCGACAGCCTGAACGGATATTTGAATGCAATGCCTGAAGCAGGTTTTTTGACCACGCATCTGCACGAAGTACTTACCTATTTGGGCCAGAGAGGGGTGGCAACCTTTTTGATCGGCGTGCAGCAAGGCATTGTCGGTGCGATGACAACTGGCATTGACGTGAGCTACATGGCAGACAATGTCTTGATTTTGCGCTACTTTGAAGCGCGAGGGGCAGTGGAAAAAGCCATTTCCGTGTTCAAAAAGCGAGGTAGCGCACATGAAACTACGCTAAGACGCTTTACCATAACGAAAACGGGTATCGAAGTAGGCCCTATTCTCGATAACTTCCAGGGAATACTTACTGGCGTACCTACTCTGTTAAATTCAGAGGAGGTGTAATTTTCTGAAGCAGTCCATGCTTCGAGTCAAATTTAATCTTTGCAATAGAAAAAGGCCTACGTGGAAAGCAGGATTTTAATTTTTGCACCAATTGGAAAAGATGCCCGGCTAGTCGATCAAGTGCTTCAGCGCACCAAGATGGAAACCTTTATATGCAAAAGCGATCTGGATGTTGAGGCAGAAATGCGTCTTGGTGCTGCCGCTTTGATCGTTTCAGACGAAGCACTAAGTGCCTATCTGCTCAAATTTTTAAATCAATTTTTGAATAGCCAACCGACGTGGTCAGATTTTCCTATCTTGATTTTAAGCAAGAGTGGGATAGGGTCTCCCAATACCTCCAGTTTTTTCCAACTAGGTAACGTCACTTTGCTGGAGCGCCCACTTCAAGGACTGACGCTCATCAGTGCCGCTATGTCGGCCTTTCGTGGGAGGCAACGCCAATATGCGATGCGTGAAGTGGATCGCCGCAAGGATGAGTTTCTGGCTATGCTCGCGCACGAATTGCGCAATCCACTAGCCCCAATCAGTGCAGCGTCCGATTTATTGAATTTTCCTAATTTGGACCCCGCAAGAATCAAGCGCACGAGCGAGATCATTTCTCGACAAGTGAAACATATGACGGGATTGATCGATGATCTTTTGGATGTTTCCAGGGTATCGCGAGGCTTGGTCACGCTCAAGGAGGAGGCACTTGATGCAAGGCACATCGCCACGAGCGCTATCGAACAAGTGCGGCCACTGCTTGATGCCCGCCGTCACCAGTTAACACTGCAAACATCTCTCGTCCCTGTTTATATAAAAGGCGATCAAAAACGGCTCATTCAAATCCTGTCAAACGTACTAAATAACGCCGCAAAATATACCCAGGAAGGTGGCGAAATTACATTAAGTTTGAATATTGAGGATGATGCAATTGTCTTCACCATCCGCGATAACGGTATTGGGATAGAGCCCCAGACCATAAGCCGCATTTTTGATATGTTTGCACAGGCAGAACGCACCTCAGACCGCACGCAAGGGGGGCTAGGCATAGGGCTGGCATTAGTACAGAACCTGGTTCAGCTTCACGGCGGCACTGTCACGGCAAGTAGTGATGGATTAGGCTTGGGAAGTGTATTTACCATAACGCTTCCCCGATTCTATCCAACAGCGTTAATTGATACCGAACCTGCTTTTACGCTTGAATCGGCAAAGGGAAATATTAAAGTCCTCGTAGTGGATGACAATGAGGATGCGGCATCCATGTTGGGCATGTTTTTGGAGCTTGCCGGATGTAGTGTGAAAATTGTTCACTCTGGCAAAGCAGCCTTGGATATTGCAAAAAACGAGACTTTAGATGCCTGCCTGCTGGACATTGGTTTGCCAGATATGGATGGCATGCAGTTAGCCAGGAATCTACGACTCTTGCCTGCGATGGCTGACACGATGCTTGTGGCAATCACTGGATATGGACACGACATAGATCGACAGAAATCATCAGCAGCTGGTTTTGATCATCATATGGTCAAGCCTGTTGACATGGATGCGCTAATGCGCCTGTTAACCAAACAGACAAACTGACCAGTGGAATTAATTAGAACTCATTTCACAAATTGAGCCTGTTAAATTTTTCCGGATATGTTGCTCGCCATGAGTCAATCAGAAAATCACGAAGCAGGGAAGAGCTTCCATGCACTGGATAAGGCAACATATCAGTGCGTATCCGGCGTACGAATTTTAACCAGATTTGACAGAGGCTGTGTTCAGACGCAGTAGTCGCAAAATGCTGCTGAACTCATACAACGCTATCGGACGGCAAAAAGCCAGGCATAGGTCATTTACCCATGCCTGGCTTTGTTTTAAAAAGAAACCTGACAGCCTTCTTACATCATCTTCCAGAAGATATAGTCAGCCTGATAATTGACAGTCTGCTTGCTGCCCATATTGCCGGCATCGCAGGCGCTGGCTGGTGCGACGCCGCCCTTGGTGGCTACGCGCTGGATATAGGTGACACCGGTCATTGCGCCATTGCCCATGGCAGGGTTGGCTTTGACTAACTGGTAAGGAATGTTGCCGGTACCGGCCGGTGCAACGGCGACCTGGGTGGCGGTGACTTTTGAGCCATCCATGTTTTCCCAGGTGGCTGGTGGGCCGTAGTATTTGCCTATTTTGCTGCCACTGCGGTCGTTCAATGCGGCGTCGGGGCCGACAAATGCCCATTCATATTGGCCCGCCATGTCTTTTTTGGCGCGGCATTCATAGGTAATCATGCCTACACCTACGGTTTGCATGGCTACCTTATGGCCGGCCGGTACCTTGACTGCGTCTGGCAGGGTATCTTGCGAATAAGTGGCAGCCATAGGTGACATGGATGCACATCCAGCCAGAAAGGCACCTGCCAGTATGGCGGACAGGGCGGTAACACGTGTACCAATGCGATTGGACAGTTTCATAGCAGTCTCCTTATAGGTGAAATGAAGTATCGGTCTGCAAGACCAACACTTCATATACGTACAAGAAGTACAAGCGGATTCAAAAAAATAAAAACTTTATTAAGTTCCACATGCCTCCTGGTTTTCGGGTTTATTCAAAGCAAGTTATGCGGAGAAAACAAAGAGACTACCTGCAATAAAACACTTGCCAGCCATAAAACGCCTGGGCTACTATTCATACACCACTTGATCACAACTTATTCACCCCTCATTGCCGAAAGGAGAAAACATGCACAGCTCACACCTACCATCTCCTTCCATGGGTCTGGTTTTCTGCTGCTTGTCATAAGACTGTTACATAAGATTCTTATAAGATCTGAAGGCAAGTCTGCCTGACATTTTTGTCATTCAAATCACTGTATGTTTATTGCGGCTGGCGTTATGTCTTGCCTGCGTATATCTGTGTGCCAGTGCCCTGTTCCTGACTTCAATTTTGGAATTTCTATGGGCAATATGAAGCTTCTCTTCAATGCAGCTGCACTTGAGGAGTATCGAGCATGATCTATCTACAAATAACTGCAAACACCGGGCCGGCAGAATGCTGTTTGGCGGTTGCCAAGGTATTGACGCGTCTGTTGAAGGATGCAGACCAGGCTGGCGTACAAATCAGAATATTTGAGCAAATGCCAGGGCCATGCGCGGGCACTTTCCGGTCCGTGCTGCTGGAGTTGACGCATGCTTCACAAGCAGAGACCGCACAGGCTTTTGCCAAACAATGGCAAGGCAGTCTGCTATGGATTTGCGACAGCCCTTACCGGCCGGCACACAGGCGCAAGAACTGGTTTGTGGGCGGCAGCCTGTTTGTGCCAGACCACACGCGGCCTGACAGCGATCTGTCTGACAGTGGCATTATTTATGAGGCGACACGGGCATCCGGCCCGGGTGGCCAGCATGTCAATAAAACGGATAGCGCTATCCGTGCCACCCATGTCGCTACCGGCATATCGGTCAAAGTGCAGACCGAGCGCAGTCAGTTCGCCAACAAACGTTTGGCGACTCAATTGCTGGGTCTGAAACTGGCAGAACTACGGCATGCCAAAGAACGTGACAGCAAGGCAGAAAGGCATATGCAACATCACACGACTGAAAGGGGGAACGCCAGCAGGGTCTTTGTCGGGCCAGATTTCAAGGAACAAGCAAGATGACGCTGTTTTAATTACTGCGGCCTGCAGCTTTACCAAAGGCCTTGCGCGTCAATGCTTCTGCAGCGCCGCTACCCGTTGGGGTGGCGGTGCTTTGCCGGGTATTGACGGCTTGCTCTGGTTCGCAAGTCAGCGAGGTAAAGGTAGCCTGCAATTCTTTTTTAAGCGTGCGGAGCTGGCGCATATGGGCATCAATCTGCGCCATCTTGGTCAGCAATTGCTGTTCAATATCAGCACGGCCAAATTGGCCCTGCGCCAGACGTGGCAATATAGCCTGGATTTCTGCCAGCGAAAACCCCAGGGCCTGGGCACCCCGGACAAAGCGCAAGAGTTCAATATCAACCTGGCTGTAGCGTCGATAGCCGTTCTCTTGCCGGGCTGGTGCTTTGATGATGCCCTGCTTTTCGTAATAGCGCACGGTATCGGTAGATACCTGGCAGGCTAGAGCGAATTGGCTGATATTCATTTTGTCTGCGCTTTTCCGTGTTCGATATGTTTAGTACGTTCGATATGCAGCTTGACCCTGGAGTGTAGTCCAGGCTTTAGACTACGTCCAGCAATGCTGTTTTAGAACGCACGCTCTTTGAATGTCGCTTGACGATCAGTCGGGCATGCTTAATGATACGCGTGGATACGTGTGGATACGTGTGCGCCATAAAATTTCCTGACCAACGTCATCCATGACAAAGTCAGAGAAAACCATAACGAGACAACTTGTATTTCATCTTCCCTGGAGAATCGATGAACAAGATTTTAAAACGCACGGCGATCGGCCTGCTGGTGCTGATCGCTCTGGGAGGCACTGCTGCCTATCTGAAGGTACGCAGTTCAGGTCACCCACAAATCGATGGTGAAATGAAGCTGGCCGGCCTGACAGCACCGGTGAAGGTCTTACGTGACGAACTGGGTGTACCGTATATATTTGCTGCCAATACGCCCGACCTGTTGCGAGCGCAAGGTTTTGTTACGGCGCAAAACCGGCTCATGCAGATGGAGTTGTTTCGTGCGACCTGGCGCGGCGAATTGTCCGCCAGTCTGGGCGCGGAAACCCTGCCCAGCGATATACGTATGCGCGTACTGGGCATACGCCGTAATGGCGAACGCCATGCCGAAAAACTGAGCCCGGAATCCCGCGCCTTTTTCCAGTATTACGTCGATGGCATCAATGCTTATATCCGGACCTATCCAGATGAACATCCGATAGAGCTGAAAGCCGTTGGTCTGGTGCCGCAACCCTGGAAAGTAGCCGACCTGATCGCCCTTGTGCACTATGTGCACTACACCCATTCAACCAATTTCAAGGCCGAGGTCGTCGCCCAGAAACTGATAGATCACCTGGGCATGGAACGCGCACGCGCCATTTTCCCGCTGACCATCAATCCTGACTGGAAAAATGCATCACCCGTCACACAAGCTGGTAATAGCGCTACGCAGGCACAGTCAACGCAACTGAACCTGGCCTGGAAAGATTTGAACATCGCGCCAGAAACCCTGAATCACCAGGGTTTGGGTTCAAACAACTGGGCAATCGGGCCTTCACGTTCGCAATCCGGCAAAGCCATGGTCGCCAATGATCCGCATCTGGACAACCGCATCTTGCCAGGCACCTGGCATCCGGTGGGCTTGTTCACACCGGATATACAGGCAGTGGGCGCGGCCCTGCCCGGCATGCCGGGCATACTGGTAGGGCGCAACAAGCATGTCGCATTTGGCGTGACCAATGCCTATGGCGATGTACAGGATTTGTACGTGGAAACCATAGACCCGGCCAACAAGGACCATTACATGGACGGCGGGCACAGCCTGCCTTTCACCGTCATCAATGAAAGCATACGCATCAAGGATAAAAATGCGCCAGGCGGATTTACTGAACAGGCTTTGAAGATACGTTTTACCAGACGTGGCCCAGTCATTACCGATCACCCCGGACTGGGGCCCAAGGGTGACAAATTGCTGGTCTTGCGTTCTACCGATGCTGAAGTATTCGCGCCACAGATCGGTATTGAAGGTTTGTTGACCGCGGCCAATGCCAAAGACTTTGACAAGGAAGTGCAAAAGATAGACTTGATGATGTTCAATTTTGTATTTGGCGATGATCAGGGTGATATTGCCCACAGGGCATCCGGCGCGGTACCGATACGCAGCGGTGCCGATGGCGGGTTCCCGCGTCTGCCGCCGGCAGATGGTAGTGATGACTGGACCGCCTTCATTCCCAAAGACAAGATGCCCGGCATGTTCAACCCCGAACGCGCCTGGGTGGGGACCGCTAATCATGACACCCGTCCTGAAGGATTTCCCTGGTATTACACCAATTATGTATCACCGAATTATCGCTATACGCGCATAGGACAGGTGCTGGGTACTACGCAGAAAATGACGGTGGAAGACCACTGGAATCTCATGCATGATGACCGCAATTTACAGTCGGATATATTGCGCCCCGCCCTGATTGCTGCACTGGAAAACGATCCGGCAAACAAAGACCTGGCTACCATCCTGAAGAACTGGGATGGCTGGGACAATGCCGATCTGGCAGCACCGCTGGTGTATCAGGCCCTGTATCGTGAAACCGTGATAGGCACCTTCACAGATGAACTGGGTGAAGACGTAGCGAAAGACATGCTGTCTACCTGGTATTTCTGGCAGCAACGCTTTGATGCGCTGGTAGCGACACCGGATTCGGTCTGGTTCGATGATGTACGTACTCCCAACAAGCGCGAAACGCTGGCAGATGTAATACGTGCAGCAGCACCACGTGCACGTGCGAGCCTGGAAGCCCTGCAAGGTAAAGACCCTGGCAACTGGCGCTGGGGCAAGGCCCATACCGTGCGCTTCGTCAGCCCTTTGCGCCGCAACGGTGCCGGACAAGAATTACTGGGTGGCTTTACGGTAGAGCGTTCAGGTAGCGGTGAAACCCTGAGCCGTGGTGTCTACGATTTCCAGAAACCTTATGAAGCGAATTTTTTCGCCTCCATGCAGGTCATCGTTGATTTTGGAGATAACGATAAAATTGAAGCCGCCTTGGCCGGTGGTGTCAGCGAAAGACATTTCCAGCCCCATCAAAATGATATGGCAAAACTGTGGGCGAAAAATCAGCACCGTCCATGGTGGTTTGCCGCCAGACAGGTGGAAGCCCATGCCAGGAACCGGCAGGTGCTGGTGCCATAATTCATTCACTGGAAATAAAGCGGGCAGCTTGTCGCAAGCTGCCCGTTTTATTTTTCAGTTTATTTTCTTGCTTATTTTTTCACTTATTTTTTCACTTGATACACCCGAAGGCATCATGCCTACAGATCAAAGTGCGTTCAATCCTGTTATGCATTTCATGAAATGCATACTGCAACTTCTTTGAGAAAAATATTCAAAAACTTGAAAATTCTCGTCGAAAAAGTAAAGAAGGTGTTACAAAAGTGTAACAACCCAAAGACTATCAGTTAAAATTACACCAACCTTAACTTGTAGAAATCAGAGATTCTCATGCCTTGGTACGAACAGAGTAAAGATATACCTGGTGGAACAGACACATTCGGATTTCTGGAAGCAAGTGGCATTGTGTACGGCAAAATCGATACGACAATTGACACGGATTGGTACCGTATGGACATGCAGGCCGGAGTCCGTTACACAATCACGCTCAATTCTTTTTCTTCAGGTGCCAACCTGAATCTGGTATTGCGCGACAGCACAGGAAAAATCCTGTACACCGCGCTGGCGAACAGTGGCAGCAGCAATTCCATCAGCTATACCCCGACCACCGGTGGTACATATTTCTGGGATGTTGAAGGTACGGGCACAGCCGGTTTTTACTCAATGAGCGCAGCCAGCAATCTTGCCGACGACTATGCCGCACGCGTCAATACCAGCAGTGTATTAACATTGGGCCAGACAAAGTTTGGAACGCTGGAAGGCTGGAGCGATGCTGACTGGCACAAGATGAACCTTGTAGCTGGTCATACCTATACGATATCCAACACCGGCGGCACCCTGTCCAATGCACTCCTTGAAATCTATGGAAGTGAAGATGGTGTAACATTAACTTACTCAACCACTGGCAGTCTGACTTTTACACCCACGGTCAGTGGCGCCTACTATGTTGATATCAGTTCCAATTCATTAAGAGGTACTGGCACCTATCAGTTGCAGGTCAGTGAACTGCAAACGGCACAAATGCCAAGCATTCAAGTCGGCAATCAGTACATCAACCGCAATAGTAGCGGCAACAGTGAAATGGTGTTCACGCTGACCCTGTCATATGCAGTACCCAATGCTGTGACCGTGACAGCCAAGACACTGGGTGAAACCGCACAGCCTGGTGTTGACTATACGCTGTTTAATCAAACGGTCACATTTCAACCCAATAGCACTACTGCCACAGTCAAAATCCCTATCCTCGGAAGCAGTAGCCTGGTTCCGGCACTGGCATTTGAACTCAACCTGAGCAATGCAGTTGGTGCCACCATCAAGGCCAATTATTATGATCCAACGGGTACATTGCAAACGACACGCCAGGCAGATGCCTGGGGCGTGATATTTGGCTCTGACTATGGCCCTAGCGGCTTCTTGCCAACCGACCCCTATTTTCAATATCAATGGTATTTGTTTACCACCAGGACAGAACTGACCTGGACACATGCAACAGGAAAAGGCATCAAGATCGCGATTTTTGATCAGGGCATTGATGCCAGCAACAGCGACCTGACCAGAAATGACAATACAGCCCTTGGTGTCAACGCTTACAGTCTGACCTATGGCGGCTCACCTGTTCTCAGCACTGACAATCACGGTACGCTGGTAGCAGGTATCATCGGGGCAGCGCGCGATAACAAAGGTATTGTTGGCGTTGCCTATGATGCCCAGCTAATACCTATCTATACGTCTTCAGCATACGGGCAGAAATATCTGACCGAAACAGTCAATGCCTTCACCTACGCGAAGTCGTTTGACATACTGAACAATTCCTGGGGCTATGGCAACCTGCTGGCACAAAGCACCAACTGGGCGTTTCTTGATAATGCAAACGACCCCAGTTTTGCACCCGCCTTCAAAGCGCTGAAGGATCTGGCAACGGTTGGTCGCAACGGGCTCGGCACTATCGTCGTCCAGTCCGCTGGCAACTCATACAGCGTTGGTGACGACACCAATCTGCATAATTTCCAGAACAGCCGCTACATCATCACCGTTGGTTCAACTGATTACTTCGGTAACGATTCAAATTTCAGCACGACAGGTGCATCGATACTGGTTTCAGCACCTGGTGGTGCCGGTTACCGTGACTTCAACAGCATCATTACCACGGATCGCAGTGGTGCGGCTGGTGAAAATTTGAATGATCTCGCTTTTTCTGACGGCACTTCATTTTCTGCGCCTATCGTGTCAGGCATAGTCGCATTGATGCTGGAAGTGAATCCCAACCTGGGCTATCGTGATGTGCAACAGATACTGGCCTACACCGCACGTCAGACCGGTGATCCCAGTGCATGGATCAGTAACGGTGCAAAAGACTGGAACGGCGGTGGCCTTAGATTTGAATCCGTCACGCAGTCATCCGGCTTTGGTCAGGTGGATGCGCTGGGCGCAGTACGATTGGCAGAAACCTGGAACACTCCTGCGCAAACGGTCGCCAATACCAAAGAAGTGATCGCAAGCCAGACTGTTAACCAGGCCATACCGGACAACAACCGTACCGGTGTCAACAGCACAATCAACGTTTCCAGCAACCTGACCGTAGAGCGTGTGGATGTCACCGTCAATATTACGCATTCTTATATCGGTGACCTGGAAATCGTTTTGTACTCGCCTACAGGTACGGCCAGTTATCTGATGTACCGCCCGTCCAAGGGCAGCCTCAGTGCCTATGGATCAAGCCAGGATAATGTCCACTTTACCTTCGATACCGTGCTGGACATGGGTGAAGCAGCCAGCGGCACCTGGACCCTGAATGTACGCGATCTGGCAGCACAATCGGTCGGCACCTTTGATAGCTGGACCATAGACCTGATAGGCCATACCACCAGCAACAATCACACCTTCGTCTACACCAATGCCTTCCCTGACCTGGTGAAAGCCGATCCCACGCGCGGTGTACTGAGCGACCCGACTGGTGGTATTGATACCATCAATGCGAGCGCCCTCAGCCTGGATAACAGGATTGATTTAAGTGGCACTACAGCGTCCAATCTGAATGGTGGCGCACTGACTATCGCCAAGGGTACCACCATACAAAATGCTTACGGTGGTGGCGGTGATGACATACTGATTGCCAATGCCAAAGGCAGCCTGCTGTATGGCATGGATGGCAACGACACCTTGCTGGGAGGCATAGGCAACGACACCCTGGCCGGTGGTTTCGGCAATGACAATATTGACGGTGGTGCCGGTTTTGATACCGCACTGTATGGCAACGCAAGATCGAATTACACTATCACCAAGAACGGTAACGGTTTTACCGTAAAAGACGCAAGCGGTATGAATGGTACGGACGGCCTGATCAATATCGAGCGCCTGAATTTTTCGGATACTTCGGTCGCGCTTGATATCAATGGCATCGCTGGCCAGGCTTACCGCATTTATCAGGCAGCATTTGCCCGCAAGCCTGACCTGGCCGGTCTGGGATACTGGATTGCGGACATGGATAAGGGCAGCAGCCTGACGTCGGTCGCAGCCGGCTTCTTCCAGTCGAAAGAATTCCAGTCACTGTATGGCGTCAATCCCGGCACGGACAAGCTGATTACCTTATTGTATGCGAACGTATTGCACAGGGTGCCAGATCAGGCCGGGCTTGACTATTGGCGCGCCGAACTCTCCAGTGGCCACATCACTTCAGCCGGGGTACTGGCAAGTTTTTCCGAAAGTCAGGAAAACCAGTTGCAAGTCATAGGCGCGATACAAAACGGTATCGATTTCCTGACCTATCACGCCTAGCAAAACAATGGCCAGCGCTCAGAACCTGTTCACGATCTGTAGCGAGCGGGCGTCAGCGGGGTGAAGAGCAGCGCAAAAAGCGGAATGTACTCTAAGTACATGAGCATTTTGAGCAGCGCATGAGCCACGATCACGCCCGCGCAGTAAGATCGTGAACAGGTTCTCAGATCAAATCTGCGCTGGCCTGATTTTTACGGATAATTTTGGCATGTCGGTGCCGTGCCCGCAAACGCTGATTGGTGACGACATGACCAACGGTCTCGCCTATCACCATGGCGACACCCAACAGCGGCAAGACCAGCATCAGGCCGGGCACCCCGGCCAGCTCTCCACCAACAATAATCATTAACACGGAAATCAGCGGATGCATGTGCAGGCTGCGCCCCAGCGTCAATGGCATGAAGATGAAATCATCCAGCAGACGCACCATGACGAAAACGGCAATCGCACCATACGCCAGCAAGGGCACATCAGGTGCATCGGTGGCAGCCACCAGCACCACCATGATGCAACCCATCACCGAGCCGACGAATGGCACCCAGGCCAGGATGGCCGATATCAGGGCCAGCACCAGTGGTGAAGACATGCCTATCATCCATAAACCCAGGGCAAGGATGACGGTGTCGATCACAGTCAGCTTCAGCAAACCCTGGAAATAACGGCGTGCGGTCTGGCCGACTTCATACATCAGATACAGCGTTTCTTCAAAAAACGCATTCGGCACGGCGCGAGCCAGAAAATGCTTGAACTTGCGGCCATCGCGCAAAAAGAAGAAGGTCAGGAAGGGCGTCAGGAAAATAACCGGTAAAAAGCTCGCCACGGACATCAGGATATTCGCCGCATATTGTTGGGCAAAATTGTCCGTATTGGCCATCATCCAGGCATCGACCGTTTCGCTGGCATGTGCTTTGCGCAAGATTGACAAATTGCCTTCCAGGCTCTGCATGGTATTGCGCACAAACTGCAGACCACCATCCACATAGTGCGTCACCAGTTCTTGCAATGAACCCATGCGGGTAGCGAAGGTGGTTATCGCATAGCCAAGCACGCCGCCCATAATAATGAAAAACAATCCCCCCACCAGCAGGGCAGCCGTCTCACGCGGCAAACCAAACAGTGTCAGGCGTGATACTGCGGGTATCAAAATGTAATACAGAATCATTGCGAGCAGGAAGGGAACAACCAGCAGCAATACTTTCGGCAGCAGGATAAGTAGCAGGCAGGTAGCAGTCAGCACCCCCAGCCAGACTACAGGACCGGATTCGCGTTGATTCACAGTGCCTCGATACGTGTTGAGTCTGCCATGGAATCGCGCAGGCGACGGCTGATCAGGCGTGCCAGCTCCAGCGATATCTTGTAACCGATCACAGCATTGGTTTCCAGCAATGAGCTGAAGTCGGCCCGGAAAAACACGGCCACATCACAATTTTCGGCGGCACGTGCCTGAGCGCTGCGTGGTGAATTATCCAGCAGGGCAACATCACCAAAAAAATTACCTGTAGCCAGTTCGGCAATCACATCGGTGGCGATAGCATTGTCTTGTTCACGGGTACGGCAGATGTGTATGGTGCCAGACAGCAGGATATATAAAGCCTGACCTTCCTCACCTTCATCAAAAATCACCTCATTGGCAAGGTAATGACGGTCATGCAGCATGCCATCGATAATCTTCAATTCACGCGGACTGAGGGTAGAAAAGAGCGCCACACCTGACAAACGCCGCAGGCGATCAGATTGTTGCGGTTGTTTTATCCAGCCAAGTGCCACTATGCCCCCGATGATGGTCATTGATATGAATTTGCTGCCTGATCAGGCGATTACATTACCCAAATGCCTGGCAGACAGGCAGTTTTTCGCAGGTTTACACCTTGATTTGGCAATTTTTACCAGATTATGCGGTAAGGCGGTGTAATTTCCCATGAAAATTTGATGTTTCCTCCTCTTTACCGGGGCAGCGAACTGGTTTGGCACACGGAAAATACAGTGTCGCTTCTATTATTCTACGGGTCAGACAATTCCCGGCATGACTCCGCGCCACACCATCATACGAATTTCAACTATCAGAATTCCATTTTCAACATAGACCTTTAACACATAAGCTATCGCAGATTTGTTCGTGTACGTGCCCGGCAGGCAATGTAATACTGATTTTCCAAATTGTCCCGAATATCAGGTTGACCATGTCTTTTGCCTTGCACCGCCTAGCCACGCCCCACTCATCCAGCGATCAGCACGACGACGTGCTGGCCATCGCTACTGCGTTGGCACAGCGGCTGGCAAGCACGGCTGTTGAACGTGACCGCGCTGGTGGGCATGCCAGCCAGGAGCGTGAATGGATACGTGAATCCGGCCTGTTAAGTTTATCCATACCGCGTGAATTCGGTGGCCAGGGTGCCGACTGGCCTGTCGTCTTTCAAGTGATACGCGTGCTGGCAAAAGCCGACAGCGCACTGGCCCATGTGTTTGCCTTTCATCACCTGCAACTGGCTGGCATACAACTGTATGGCAATGCACAGCAGCAGCGCAATCTGTTGACAACAACGGTGGAACAGCGACTGTTCTGGGGTAATGCACTCAATCCCCTGGATCAGCGAACAACCGCAAAAAAGATAGAAGACGGCTATCTGTTAAATGGCATCAAGAGCTTTTCATCCGGCTCCGTTGGTTCTGACTGGCTGACGATTTCAGCCTGGGATATTGCCACTGAAAGCGCACTGATCGCCGTTATCCCCAGCACACAGAAAGGTATTGCCATACAGGCCGACTGGGATGCCTTTGGTCAAAAACAAACAGACAGTGGCAATGTGCATTTTGATGATGTCCTGCTTCCCTCTGAACTGGTGTTGCAGTCACCTGGCCAAAGCCCCACGCCGCAGGCCACATTGCGCTCGCAGGTCGCGCAACTCATCATGGCGAATCTGTACCTGGGAATTGGTCTGGGTGCATTTGACAGTGCCCGCCAGTATACGCAGGAACAGTCAAGGGCATGGTTTACTGCGGGTGTCGATAAAGCAACGGAAGACCCTTTCATACAGCATCGCTATGGTGAATTATGGCTGCTATTACGCCCAGCAGAAGTACTGGCAGATCAGGCTGCACTTGCGCTGGAACAGGCGTTTCGCCAGGGGCCGCTGGTCACTGCCGAGACCAGGGGCGCACTGGCCATCGCGGTAGCAGAAGCAAAGTGCCTGGCGCATCGCGCCGGCATTGAGGTCAGCTCGCAAATGTTTGAACTGACAGGTGCCCGTTCAACTTCAGCACGTTATGGCTATGACCGCTATTGGCGCAATGTCAGAGTGCATACCCTGCATGATCCTGTCGACTATAAATTGCGTGACCTTGGCCGCTTTGTACTGAATGGCAGCTTTCCCGAACCCACGTCCTATTCCTGAATGGTAACGATAGTGAGCCACCCCATCATACAAATCAAATCTGTCAGCAAGGCATTCTCTTTGGCCGGTGGCAAGATTTTCCAGGCAGTGAAATCTGTCGGCCTGGATATTGCCCAGGGAGATATCTACGGTTTGATAGGAAAAAGCGGCGCAGGTAAATCCACACTGCTGCGACTGATCAATTTACTCGAGCGCCCGGACAGCGGCGAAGTCATTGTCGCCGGACAAGAACTGACCAAGCTAGGCAAGACAGAATTAAGAGTCGCCAGGCAAAACATAGGCATGATTTTCCAGCAATTCAATCTGTTGCAAAATGCCACCGTGTTTGACAATGTCGCCTTCCCATTGAGAATACATACCAGGCAAAGCAAGCAGGAAATCGCGCAGCGTGTTGCCGAATGTCTGGACATCGTCGGCCTTGCCAATAAAGCAGACAGCTACCCGGCACAACTATCAGGCGGGCAAAAACAGCGTGTGGCAATCGCCCGTGCGCTGGCCAGCAAACCCAATGTGGTCTTATGCGATGAACCAACTTCTGCCCTGGATGCGGAAACCACTCGTGAAGTGCTGGACACCTTGCGTGACATCAATCAGCGGCTGGGAGTCAGCATCGTCATTGTCAGCCATGAATTATCCGTACTCAGCACCATCTGCAACAAAGTAGCGGTGATAGAAGATGGTGAAATTGCCGAGAGTTTCTTACTGGCAGATACCGGCGTGTTGCGCAAAACGGCACTCGGTCGTGAACTGGCCTTTCATGGTCAGGAAGCGGGCAGCAATGCGCAGTGGAAGGAATTAAGCCATGTTTGAAAACCTGATTTCACTATTGCCCGAACTGGGTACGGCTGTATTACAGACTTTCACCATGCTGGCCATAGGTTTGACCGCCGCTGTTGTGATAGGCGGCCCTCTGGGGATTCTTCTTTTTCTGGTGGCGGATGGACAATCGCTGCAAAACCGTCCATTGGCCGTCGTGCTGGGCTGGCTGGTGAATACCATACGGTCCTTCCCTTTTATCATTTTGCTGGTGGCATTGGTGCCGTTCACGCGTTTTCTGGTTGGTACATCAATCGGCCCGCTGGCAGCGGCAGTGCCCTTGTCGATTGCTGCCATTCCTTACTTCGCCAGGCTGGTAGAACAAAATTTCCGCGAAGTGCCACGCGGTGTAATTGAAGCCGCACACGCAATGGGCGCGTCAGAACTTCAAATCATCTTTCGCGTCCTGCTGGTGGAAGCACGTAGCGGCCTGGTATTGGCACTGACCGTGCTGGCGATCAGCTTTTTGTCTTATTCCGCAGTGGCAGGTGTGGTCGGTGGCGGTGGCATCGGTGACCTGGCTATTCGCTATGGGTATTACCGCTTCCAGACGGATGTCATGTTCATTACGGTGGCACTGCTGATCGCGCTGGTGCAGCTCATACAATTTACCGGGAACCGCGTTGCACGTGTTCTCGACAAACGTTAACTCTCTTTTTCCAAAGGACATATCATGTACCGTCGCCCATTATTAATCAGTGCACTTGCGCTTGCATTCGCCACGTCATTGAGCACACCTGCTTTTGCCAAAGACCCGAAAGAACTGGTCATCGGCACCAGTGCCGGACCATATGCAGACCAGGTCAAACTGGGTATCAAACCGATACTGGAAAAACAGGGTTACAAAGTCAAGGTGGTGGAGTTCAATGACTATATCCAGCCTAACTTTGCTTTGGCTGAAGGTGCACTGGATGCGAATGCCTTCCAGCACATCATTTACCTCACCAAATTTTCGACCGACAATAAACTGGCACTGTCAGAATTGATCAAGGTGCCGACCGCACCGATTGCCATCTACAGCAAAAAACACAAATCGCTGAATGAGGTCAAGGAAGGCACCACGGTCGCCTTGCCGAATGACCCGACCAACCAGGCGCGGGCGCTGGTATTGCTGGATCAACTGGGCTGGATCAAGTTGCGGGCCAATATAGACCCGATACGTGCATCGGAAAAAGATGTCGCAGACAATCTGAAAAAAATCAAACTGATACCGCTGGAAGCTGCGCAACTACCGCGCTCTCTTGAAGATACTGATTTCTCATTTGTGAATGGCAATTTCGCACTGGCGTCCGGTCTGAAGCTCAATGAAGCACTGGCACGCGAGAAAATTTCTGCCAACTATCAGAACCTGATCGCCATACGTACCGCGGACAAAAGCAAACCCTGGGTGAAAGACCTGGAAGCGGCCTATCGCTCCAAAGAATTCCTGGAAGTGACCAACAAGCATTTCGCCGGTTTCTCCAAACCTGACTATCAGCAGGCACTAGAAGTTGCGGTCAAGTAAGTAGTGTCATGACCAAAAAATCGATACGCTTCAATGCATTCCAGATGAACACGGTCGGACATCAATCGCCCGGCATGTGGCGCCATCCCAGGGACAACAGTCATCAATATACCAATGCTGAACACTGGACGGAACTGGCACGCCTGCTGGAATATGGCTTGTTTGACGCGGTCTTTCTGGCAGATGTATTGGGTGTGTATGACGTGTATGCGGGTGACACCGATGCGGCCTTGCGCCATGCCATACAGGTACCATTGAATGACCCGCTGGCACTGGTGCCGCTGATGGCCAGTGTCACGAAGCATCTCGGCTTTGGTGTGACCTGCGCACTGACCTATGAACACCCTTACACCTTTGCCCGTCGCATCTCTACGCTTGATCACCTGACCCGGGGCCGCATAGGCTGGAATATCGTAACGGGATATCTGGACAGTGCAGCCAGGAACCTGGGGCTGCAACGTCAGCTCAGCCATGATGAACGTTATGACCTGGCCGACGAGTATATGGAAGTGGTCTACAAGCTGTGGGAAAAAAGCTGGGACGACCAGGCCGTGGTGCGCGATAAAGAACGCGGCATCTATACCGATCCCGCGCATGTGCATGCCATCAACCACAAGGGCAAATACTACAACGTGCCGGGCATACATTTGTCGGAACCTTCACCACAAAGAACTCCGCTACTGTTCCAGGCAGGCAATTCAGCACGCGGCACAGCCTTTGCTGCACAACACGCAGAATGCACCTTCGTCAGCGGGCCCAGCAAACAGGTGGTCAGGCGTTATGTCGATGACACGCGCGCTGCATTAAAAGCTGCCGGGCGTCAGGCTGACGATGTGTATATCTATGCGCAAGCGCTGATCATCACGGCAGAAAACAGTGATGCAGCCCAGGCCAAGTATCAGGATTACCGTCAATACATTGATATCGATGCGTCCTTGGCCCTGCTGTCCGGCTGGACTGGCGTGGATTTTTCCAGGCTGCCACTGGATGCAAGCATCGACTACATAGAATCTGAAGCAGGTCGTTCTGCCCTGGCCTCGTTCAGCTCTGCCGACCCCGGCAAGAAATGGACAGTGCGCGAGGCCGCAGAATTTATTGCCCTTGGTGGTCGCGGGCCTGTATTTGTCGGTGACGCGAAGGAAGTAGCCGATCAGTTGGAAGCATGGCAGGACGAAACCGGCATCGATGGCTTCAATCTGAGCTTTGCACTGGCGCATGAAACCATCAGGGATGTCGTGCACCTTATCGTGCCGGAACTGCAACGGCGCGGGCGTTATAAAACCAATTACAGCACCGGCACTTTGCGCCAGCAATTATTCCAGCGCGGACCATATTTGCCAGCAAACCATATAGGCAGAAATACCGCAATCAAGTCGACACTGGCCGATGCAGCTTAGCGCCATATCAACAATAAAACACCACACGATCTCCGAGGAAAACAATGAAACGTCGCCATTTCTTGCAACTGACTTCTGTCGCGGCAACTGCCGGCATCACGGCCTTGCCGTCCCTGGCCAATGCAGCCTCCAGCCTCAAGGAATTGCGGCTGGACTATGCCTATTACTCACCCACCAGCCTGGTATTGCGCCGCTTTGGCTGGCTGGAAGAAGAATTCAAGGCAGATGGCACGAACATCAAATGGGTACTGAGCGCCGGCAGTAACCGTGCACTTGAATATCTGAATGCAAACAGCCTGGATATCGGTTCTACTGCCGGGCTGGCAGCCTTGCTGGCCAAAGCCAATGGCAACCCCATCAAGACACCGTATATTTTTTCACGACCTGAATGGACCGCACTGGTGGTGCGCAAGGATTCTGCCATCCGCAGCCTGGCCGATTTAAAAGGTAAAAAAATCGCAGCGACCAAGGGTACCGACCCCTATCTGTTCTTGCTGCGCGCACTGAAGACTGCTGGCTTGAAACGTACCGATATTGAACACGTTGGCCTGCAGCATGCCGATGGTCGTGCCGCGCTGGAGCAAGGCAAGGTAGATGCCTGGGCCGGGCTGGATCCACACATGGCAGCCAGTGAACTGGAAGCCGGCTCACGCCTGATTTATCGCAACGTCGCTTTCAATACCTATGGTTTTTTGAACGTACGTGAAGATTTCCTGAGTAATCACGCTGCGGAAGTGAGTCGCGTATTGCGTGCCTATGAAAGAGCGCGAGCCTGGGTGCGTAATAACCCGACAGATGCAGCCAAAATTTTATCCGAAGAAGCTAAAGTCAGCTTGCCGGTAGCCTTGCTGCAAATTAAATTACGCAGCGATTTCAGTCAGACACTGCCATCGGCTGAACATATACAGGCATTGCAGGTAGCAGCACCTATCCTGCAAGACGAAGGGCTGGTGAAGCCGGGTGTTGATCTGAGTCGTACCATACGCGATCTGGTTGATACACGTTTTGCCCAGAATCTGATCACCGTGTAATCCTGTCTGGCAATTGCATATCATGTCATCGCCCAGCATTACTATCGCTACGGAATCACCTGCGCCGGTCCACAGTGGCACTAATACTCATGGCACAAATGGTACAAATGGTACAAATAACGCTAGCAGCAATAACGACATCGGCGCCAGCAGCGCCATAAAAACGCGCCTGATTGTACCGAGCTTTTTGTGGGGTCTGCTGTTGCCCACTGCTTTCTTGTTGCTGGCAGAAATCAGTGTGCGTTATGGGTGGATCGCTGCCAATCTCTTGCCTGCGCCCAGTGAAATTTTCACGACCATCGTGCATCTGGTACAGCAAGGTTTGTTTACACATATCGGTATCAGCACGGTACGCGTGGCCATAGGTTTTATCGCTGGCGCTGGCCTGGCAATCCTGACCGGCTCTATGGTGGGTTTAAGTACACGGCTGGAGGCGCTGCTTGATCCCAGCTTTCAAGCCTTGCGCGCCATTCCCTCGCTGGCATGGGTCCCTCTGCTATTGCTATGGCTGGGCATTGATGAAGCGCCAAAACTGGTACTGATAGGGATAGGGGCTTTCTTCCCGGTATACATGGGTGTGGTTTCGGGAATACGCGGGGTCGACCGGCGTCTGATTGAGGTCGGCAAGCTGTATCACCTGTCAACCACAGCCATGATCAGGCGCATACTTTTGCCAGCGGCCCTGCCTGCCATCCTCACCGGCTTGCGTAATGGCCTGAGTCTGGCGTGGATGTTCATGGTGGCAGCAGAACTGATCGCCGCCAGCCAGGGCCTGGGTTACCTGCTGACAGATGGCCGCGAAACCAGCCGGGCCGACATCGTTTTGGCTGCCATCGCCATACTTGCCCTGCTGGGCAAAGGCAGTGACTGGCTCATGCACAGACTGGAACTGCATCTGCTGGCCTGGCGTGATACCTATCAGCCGGGGAAATAAGATGCCATCTCTTTTAAAAGTACACATTGACAAAAAGAGCTATGGCACACGCGCCATACTGAAAAATCTGCATCTCAGTGTTGAGGAAGGTGAAATTGTCAGCCTGATCGGGGCCAGTGGCTGTGGCAAGAGCACCCTGCTGTCGATTATTGCCGGGCTGGATACGCAGCATGAGGGCAGCATTGAACTGGCAGGCAAGCGCATCCACGGCGTCAATCCGGATATCGGCTTTATATTTCAGGAGCCACGCTTGTTCCCGTGGCTGACTGTGGAACAAAATATTGCCTTTAATACCAACAATTCTGATCCGCAGCGCACCAGCGTAGCGCGCTTATTGGCCGAAGTGGGCATGCACGGCTATGAGCGGGCCCTGCCCAAGCAGTTATCAGGCGGCCAGGCGCAAAGGGTGGCAATCGCCCGTGGATTATTTTCCAGCCCCAAACTATTGCTGCTGGACGAACCTTTTTCTGCCGTGGATGCATTTACCCGCATGAAACTGCAAGACTTGCTGACCAATATCGCGCAAGAGTATGGCCTGACCATCTTGCTGGTGACGCACGATATTGATGAAGCACTGTATCTGAGCGACCGCATCGTATTGATGGACCAGGCTACCGCAAGCTTGCGCCAGCAATTCGATGTGCCGCTGGCAAGACCGCGTAACCGGGGAGAAACGGCAGTATCTCAATTAAAAGTGGACATACTGGATAGCCTGCACGCAGCGCATGCATTTTAGGTAGGACTTACGCAAAACTGCCCCAGCTGCGTTGTAGCTCCTCTCATAGGAGCCGCGTACTAAAGTACTGTCTTCGTCGCTACGGTGTAGTCGGGGTTTCAGGCAACATGTTGCCTGCCGACGTAACGAACATCCCCTGTAAGGGAGGTTTCCTAAAAGCGATAGCCTTGCTGGGACAATTTTGCGTAAGTCCTACTAAGAAAACAATACCTAAAGCAATAAAGCCGCAATAAGTTTCAATAAAGACTATGCGACCCAGCTGTAACTATTTTGCCGCTTTGCAAAGAAAAAGTGCATATTTTTGCAATCCTGCCCATCAATTGGTAGGATTAGTCTTTTACGGACGAATTTGCTGTTCGTTCCTGCCGATGAATGATGTCATGAACAGATATTAATACTGTCAGGCAACCCATATGCAGACTAAGGCACTGACAGCGGCATTCACTTTTTCATGGACTTTATGCAAAACAGTACGACGCGCAAGCCAATTGAGATCAAGATTTCTACTGTTGTTGCTGTTGCAATTCTGCTCAATGAATCGTCTTTCCCGGCCGTCGAAGCGGCGCTGAAGGAAATGACTGCGGGTTCACCCGATTTTTTTGATGATGAATTTGCCGTTATTGATGTTGAAGCCATCACCGATCAGGAACTGGACTGGAATGCACTGATTCCCCTGTTCAAGGCACATGGCCTGAACCCGGTCGCTGTCAGACATGCGCGGGAAGAAGATCATGCCACCATTCGTTCCCACGGCCTGAGCATCGATGTCGTCAGCAAACCACGGGCAGAACCAGAGATACAGGCCAGCCAGGTTCAGGTTCCGGCCCCTGTGGAAGTAACACCAGTGGCGCCACCGGTGGCAGCCGAACCACAAGTCATCATCCGCAATATGCCCGCCATGGTGATTGATACCCCGGTTCGGGCCGGGCAGCGCGTCTACGCACGCGGTGCCGACCTGATCATTACCGCTTCAGTCAATAACGGTGCCGAAGTGATTGCCGATGGCAGCATCCATATCTATGCTCCCCTGCGCGGCCGCGCCCTGGCAGGAGCCACCGGCAATACCGAAGCCAGGATTTTTGCCATGACGATGGAACCGGAACTGGTTTCCATCGCCGGCATTTACCGTACGTTTGAAAATGGCTTCCCCCCCTTGCAGGCACACCATCCGGCGCAAGTTAAGCTGAATGGCGACAGTATTGAAGTATCATCTGTAAAATCAGCAGGCTAATCTGCAGGCTAATTTACAGGTTAAACTGGAGATTAGCAGCCTCAATTTTCAGTATCTTCGGATAGATTAAAGGAGTTTTTTGTGGCAAGAATCATCGTTGTAACATCCGGTAAGGGCGGCGTGGGCAAAACCACATCCAGCGCGAGTTTTGCTTCTGGCCTGGCCATGCGTGGCCATAAAACAGCAGTGCTGGATTTTGACGTTGGCCTGCGCAATCTTGACCTGATCATGGGTTGCGAGCGTCGGGTTGTCTATGATCTGGTGAATGTCATCAGTGGCGAAGCCACGCTGAACCAGGCCCTGATCAAGGACAAGCACTGCGATAACCTGTTTATTCTGCCGGCTTCGCAAACCCGCGACAAGGATGCGCTGACAGAAGAAGGCGTGGAACGCGTACTGAATGACCTGATCAAGATGGATTTTGAATTTATCGTCTGCGATTCACCTGCCGGTATCGAACGCGGTGCCGTCATGGCACTGACCTTTGCCGATGAAGCCATCGTCGTTACCAATCCTGAAGTGTCCTCGGTCAGGGATTCTGACCGTATCCTGGGTATCATCCAGGCCAAATCCAAACGTGCACAAGCCGGTGGCGAACCGGTGAAGGAACACCTGTTGATCACCCGTTATTCACCAAAACGGGTGGAAGCCGGCGAAATGCTGTCCTATACCGATGTGCAAGAAATCTTGCGTATCCCTCTGATTGGTGTTATTCCTGAATCCGAAGCAGTCTTGCATGCGTCTAATCAGGGTAATCCTGCCATTCATATGAAAGGCAGTGATGTATCGGATGCCTATGAAGACGTGGTTTCCCGCTTTTTAGGCACAGATGTTCCTTTACGTTTCATCAATTATGAAAAACCGGGCCTGCTGCAACGCATTTTCGGAGGCAAATAAATATGGCTCTGCTTTCTTTTTTATTTAATACCAAGCCCAAAACGGCCAATGTAGCGAAAGAACGCCTGCAAATCATCATTGCACGTGAACGCACAGGTCGTGATGGTGGTTATGATTTTTTGCCTGCCCTGCGGGAAGAACTGATCGCGGTAATTTCGAAATACACCAAGGTTAATCCGGAAGACATCAAGGTATCCCTGGACAAACAGGGCAATCTGGAAGTGCTGGACGTCAACGTGGTGTTACCAGAACTGGAATTGCGTAGTTAAATGCCGGGTGTTCGGCTTTATTGCCCGGTAATACGGGTGATAAACTGGACCTTCCATGTATCTGTTTATATTTGTATTATCAGGTCTATTTCTCATCAGCATGAAAAACGGATGGGAAATGACTGTAGAAATGGTTGATTAAGCACAGACCCAACACCTGTAATCGTGAAATATTCACATTTCTTCACAATTACTTATTTTTTCACTTGCTTTCGATATAATGGAAGTTATTCCACTTTATTTGCCGGCCATCAACGGTAACACTCCATGAGAATCGCTGTACTTGACGACGACAATAATCTGCTAGAACTGGTCTGCACCATTTTAAATGCTGCGGGGCATACAACCCATCCCTTCCTGAGCGGGAAAGAGATGCTGCATCAGCTACGTCGTGAAAGTTACGACATGCTGATTCTGGACTGGCAAGTACCTGACCTGAGTGGAACCGAGATTTTGCACTGGGTACGAGAGAAACTTTCGCCTACCCTGCCGGTGCTGTTCATGACCAGCCGCTCGGGCGAAGACGATATCGTCGCAGGCCTGGCTGCCGGTGCCGACGATTACATGATCAAGCCCATACGCCGCAGTGAAATGGTGGCGCGGGTGCAGGCCTTGTTGCGCCGCGCCTACCCTACCCAGACCACGTCGGAACATTTGCAATTTGGCATCTACAAGTTTGAAACCCGCGCAGGTCGTGTCAGCGTCAATGATGTACCCGTAGAAATGACGCAAAAAGAATTCGACCTGGCCCTGTTATTGTTCCGCAATCTTGGTCGTCCGCTTTCCCGTGCCTATATACTGGAAGCAGTATGGTCGCGCGATGTCGATATTCCCTCACGCACGATGGACACCCATATTTCCCGGGTACGCAGCAAGCTTGAATTGCGTCCTGAAAACGGTTATCGCCTGGCACCGGTCTACAGCTACGGTTATCGCCTGGAACAAATGACACCAGAATAAAACCTCCGGGCCCTGCCGGGTCTGTTATATGCAGGCCCGGAATGCGTCCCCCAAACGAAACGAGGAGTCCGCATGAGACTAACCCGCCCCCTAGTCCTGCGACAAATATCCGTATGTTTCGCTTTCAGCCTGGCTCTGGCCTTGCCCATGTACTCCATGGCGGCCAAGACATCAGCGAACGGCGAACCAGGCAGTTTTATCAGCACCCCGCCGGACATGACTTATTTTGCAGTACAGGGAGATACCCTGTCTGCCATTGCCAAGCGCTACACCGATAAAACCAGAAACTGGACCATCCTCGGCAAACGCAACAAGATTGATGACGACAGAGCCATACCCATCGGTACGGCCATCCTGATCCCGCTGGAGCTGTTGCCTGAAGAAGATAGCGAGGCCAAAGTCATCGCCATGACTGGCACCCCCACCTACAAGGCCAAAGATGGCAGTAGCGGTAACCTGGCCCTGGGCACCGTCGTCAGGGAAGGCACGCAAATCACTACCGACAAGAATGGTTTTCTGACCCTGTCACTGATTGATGAATCGCGTATTTCGATTCCATCCAACAGCCAGGTCAGCCTGGCCAAGTTGCGCAAGACCAAATACACCGGCAGTCCGCGTACCGAAGTCAATTTATTGCAGGGCAAGGTCGAGTCGCGCGTCAGCTCACTGGTCAGTAACAAGGGCCGTTTTGAAGTCCGTACCAATCTGGCGGTAGCGGGTGTGCGCGGCACCAATTTCCGCGTTGGCGTGAACGAAGATGGAATCGCCAATGAAGTTTTGTCTGGCGGTGTTGCCGTTGCCAATACTACAAATGCGGCAGGCAAGAAACCGGATGAATTGATGCTGACCGCCGGTAAGGGCAATATCATCAGCAGCAGCGGAGTCGGCAAGGCCGTCGACCTGTTGCCTGCCCCTGTGATGAGCGAACTCTATTTGCTGCAAGAACGCCCGACCCTGCAATTCCAGGTGGAGCCGAATGCTGCAGCCGTCGCTTACCGCGTGCAGATTGCCAAAGATGCCGACATCCTGACCATCCTGACGGAAAACCGTTTCAAGGACAATCGCTTCAAGTTTGACGGTTTTGCTGACGGCAATTATTTTGTACGCATCACGGCCATCGACAAAGCCGGGCTGGAAGGTTTCCCGCTGGTCAAGGCAGTAACACTGAAAGCCCGTCCTGAACCACCTTTCACCGTCCAGCCAAAGAACAAGGTCAGAGCAGAACGTCTGGACTTTGCCTGGACTGAAGCCAGTGATGCCGTTGCCTATCATCTGCAGGTTGCCAAAGATCCTGAATTCAAGAATCTGCTGTTAGAAAAGAATGAAATCAAGGAAGTGCAACTCAGCAGTGATCGTCCAGCCGAGGGCAATTACTACTGGCGCATAGCCACCATTACCCGCAAGGATGGCAAAGCCGACCACGGACCTTTCAGCGACGTGCAAAAATTTGCAGTCTTGCCTGTCACCAGCCTGGCACCGCCGGGTGAAGGCAATGGCAATCAGCTATCGTTCAGCTGGGCGTCCGAGCCTGGGCAGAAGTTCCTGATACAGATCAGCACCGACGCCCAGTTCTCCAAACTGTTCCTGTCACGTGAGCTCGACCAGGCGGAACTGAAAATTGACCGCCCACAGGCAGGCACATATTTCATTCGTGTCCGTTCGACTGATCCTGACGGCTATGTCAGCCCCTTCTCGGCAACCCAGAAGATCACCATACAACAACGCTGGACCAGCGGTGATGGTTCGCCCATCAACAGCAGCGGGGGGGCAGTTGGTACGAATTTTTAATTCGTTGCTGCAGCCCCGGGTTAACGGCACATGACGAACAGCCAATCAAATAGCCAATTCAAGGTAGAGCGCATCGCTCTCAGGGAATGGCTGGTTCTCAGTGTGCTGATGCTCTTGTTGACTGCGGGACTGTTGTTTTACAAGACACTGGAACGCGCCGATCTGGTGCTGTACGACCGGCTGATGCAGGTCAACACCCGACCAGCCCGGGACGATATCATCATCGTCGGTATCGACAGCCATAGTCTCAGCGAGCTGGGCAAATGGCCTTGGTCCAGAGCACGGCATGCAGAACTGATCAAACAGATCGATGTCGCCCAGCCACTGGCCATAGGCATGGACTTTGTCTTCACCGAAGCCGAAGACAGCAATCCGGACCAGGCCATCAACGGCGACCAGGCATTTGCCAATGCCATCACCCAAAGTGACAAAGTGGTGTTGCCGCTGATTTCAGAAAATGCCGGCAAGGGTTTGGTGACAGTTCGTCCCATCCCTCTGCTGGCCAGTGCCGCCCGGCAGTTAGCCCACATCAATCTGGAACTGGACAAAGATGGCGTGGTACGCAGCATCTTCCTGCGTGAAGGCATGAATGGGGAATGGTGGCCGCATTTTGCCCTGGCGCTGGCAGATGTAGGCAAGAACATCACCCCTGGCACCGAACCCAATTTGCCAGGCAACAGGCTCGCCGCCGCACTGCGCAACGCCGCGCCTGAACCAGGCACCTGGCAGCGTGATTACCAGATGCATATCCCCTTTGCCGGCAGTAGTGGGCACTTTCGCTCGGTACCCTATGTGTCGGTACTCAGAGGCGAAGTACCGCCAGCCTTTTTCAAGAACAAATATGTACTGGTAGGCCCGACGGCCAGCGCCATGGCGGACTCATTCCCAACCCCGGTGTCTGGCAATGAAGGCATGATTTCGGGGGTCGAGATCAATGCCAATATCCTTGCAGCCCTGCTCGACAAGCGCAGTATCGTGCCCGCCCCGTTGCTCTACAGCCTGTTGTTCAACCTGCTGGCAGTAGGCATGGCGATGTCCGCCTATCAGTTGCTATCCCCCAGAAAAGCTTTGCTGGCAACGGCAGCCATTGCCAGCCTGGCCATGGCAGGCAGCTGGCTGGCATTGCGTTATCTGGGTTACTGGATAGCGCCAACGGCCACCCTGCTGGCCCTGATCGTTGCCTATCCCTTATGGAGCTGGCGTCGGCTGGAAGCGGCCATCCGCTTTCTGGGAGAAGAATTCCGGGTACTCGACCAGGAACCGCATTTGCTGCCGGAATTTGTTGATCAGGATGAAGTCCAGCCGGCCCGCGCGCTGACCGACACCCTGGAACAAAGCATCAACGCCATGCGTGAAGCGGTAGACAGGGTCAGGGATTTGCGTCAGTTCATCAGCGACAGTCTGGTCAGCCTGCCGGATGCCACGCTGGTCACCACCACCGATGGCAACGTGCTGCTATCCAACCAGCCAGCCATCGATTATTTTGCCGGCATAGGCATACCCAAAGTGAATGATGCTCTGGTGCCCTATCTGTTTGCCAACATGGCTCCGCCCCAGTATGCCGAACATGCGCAAGAAAGCAGCTTCAGTTGGTGGGATATTCTTGACATCAAACACACCAAGGGCATGTCGCAAGGCATAGAAGTACGCGACCCGCAAGGCAAGGATTTACTGATCAAAAGTGCACCCTGCTACAACGGTGACAAAAAACTGGTGGGCTGGATCGTCAGCCTGATCGATATCACCAGCATACGGGCGGCAGAGCGTAGCCGTGACGAAACCCTGCATTTCATCTCGCATGACATGCGCGCACCACAGGCATCCATCCTGGCATTACTTGAGTTGCAAAAAGACAGTGCAACCGCCCTGCCGACAGAAGAATTCATGTCCCGGATAGAAAAGGCTTCGCGCTCCACACTGGGGCTGGCAGACAATTTTGTACAACTGGCGCGTGCAGAATCGCAGGATTACCGCTATGAAGAAGCGGATTTCCAGGACATCCTGCTGGTAGCCACCGAAGAAATGTGGTCTTTGGCAAAAAACAAGAATATCCGTATCACTACCCAGATACAGGAAGAAGAATTCCCGGTCCTGGTAGATCGCTCGCTGATGACCCGGGTCCTGACCAATTTATTATCGAATGCCATCAAGTACAGCCCCAGGGATACCACCATCACCTGCTCGCTAATCAGTGAACAGCATCTGGCAGATGCCACCATCATTTGCTCTATCGCCGATCAGGGTTATGGCATTACAAGGGCAGATCAGAACAAGCTGTTCCAGCGCTTCCAGCGTTTCAAAACCACTGAACAGCCAAAAAACGATGGCGTGGGTCTGGGCATGGTATTCGTCAAGGCAGTACTTGACCGCCACCAGGCCAAAATAGATTTCACCAGTACGCCAAATGAAGGCACGACTTTCCACATCAGAATCCCGGCCGATCTGGATTAAAAGCAAGAATAGCCAAACAGTACATAATGAGCAATTAAACAACATGAATTTTGTTGTAAAAATAGCATAATTTAACTGTTGTTAGCGTCCTTGATGCACATCAAACAGCCCTGCCCGGGAAAATGCCTGTCCAACGCGCTATAATGGAGGCTTATCACCTCCCTCCAGCTTATTGCATGCAACTGTCTGCCGTTGGCCTCAACCACACGACCGCGCCGCTGTCCTTGCGCGAAAAGGTCGCCTTCTCTCCTGATCAGGTTGCTCAGGCGGTGGTGGCTGCGCGTGGCTGGTTTGGCAGGCATGAAAATGGCAGCAAACTGGTACATGGTAACGAAGCAGCAATTCTGTCCACCTGCAACCGCACCGAACTGTATGCTGCCAGCAGCGCTGCCAATCCTGTCGATGCTGCGGCCCATTTTCTGGCCGACTTTCATCGCCTGCCGTATGCAGATCTGCGTCCGCATTTGTATACCCTACCCCAAGACAATGCAGTAAGGCATGCATTCCGCGTTGCTTCCGGCCTGGATTCCATGGTCCTGGGTGAACCGCAAATCCTGGGGCAAATGAAAGATGCAGTGCGCCAGGCAGAAGCCGCCGGTGGCCTGGGTACCTATCTGCACCAGATGTTTCAGCGCACCTTTGCAGTGGCAAAAGAAGTGCGCACGACGACAGAGATCGGCGCCCACAGCGTATCCATGGCTGCTGCAGCCGTGCGTTTGTCGCAGCGTATTTTCGACAAGATAGCTGATCAGCATGTGCTGTTTATCGGCGCTGGCGAAATGATAGAACTGTGCGCCACCCATTTTGCTGCGCAAAACCCGAAATCCCTGACGATTGCCAACCGCACGCTGGAACGCGGCGAAACCCTGGCCCATCGCTTCAACGGCAAAGCGATACGCTTGGCCGATTTGCCACAGCAACTGGCGCAATTCGACATCATCGTGTCCTGCACTGCCTCATCGTTGCCAATTATCGGCCTGGGCCTGGTGGAACGTGTGGTCAAGGCGCGCAAACATCGCCCCATCTTCATGGTTGACCTGGCCGTACCGCGTGACATCGAAGCCGAAGTCGCCGAACTGGATGACGTTTTCCTGTACACCGTTGATGATCTTGGTACCGTGGTCCAGTCCGGGTTGGAAAACCGCCAGGCTGCCGTTGCCCAGGCCGAAGCGATTATCGAAACCCGCGTCCAATCTTTCATGCACTGGATAGATGGCCGCGCCGTTGTCCCCGTGATACAGGACCTGCACGAAAGCAGCGAGCAATTGCGCCTGCTGGAACTGGAACGCGCACGCAAGATGCTGGCCCGTGGTGAAGACATAGATACGGTGCTGGAAGCCCTGTCAAAAGGCATTACCGCAAAATTCCTGCATGGCCCGCAACAGGCCCTGCATCAGGCCAGCGGCGACGAACGTGCTCGCCTGGCAGCGTTGCTGCCACAACTGTTCCGCACCAAGCGTTAGCGACTGCCTGCGCTGTCTGGCGTGCAGCCTTGTTGCACGCACCTTCTACTTCCCTTAGGGGCCTTGCCCCACCTCCGTCAAAATAGTCGATAAAGTCATCGTATGAAACCATCAATGCTTACCAAGCTGGATCAACTGGCAGAACGCCTGGATGAAGTCAGTCACCTGCTGATGCAGGAAGGGGCCACCAATGACATGGATGCCTATCGCAAGCTCAATCGCGAACATGCCGAGCTTGATCCCCTGGTTGCCCTGTACAACAATTACAAGCAGGCACAGGCAGATACTGCAGAAGCCGAGCAGATGCTGAACGATCCTGACATGAAGGCTTTTGCCCAGGATGAAATCGAAGCCGCAAAAAACACCATGCAGACACTGGAAAGCGATCTGCAAAAAATGCTGCTGCCGAAAGACCCGAATGATGAGCGCAATATCCTGATGGAAATCCGCGCTGGCACGGGTGGTGACGAAGCCGCCCTGTTTGCCGGTGATTTGCTGCGCATGTATATGCGCTTTGCCGAGCGCAATCGCTGGCAAACCGAAATCATGTCGGAATCGGCTTCTGAACTGGGCGGTTATAAAGAAGTGATTGTGCGGCTGGCCGGTTTGGGCGTGTACTCCAAACTGAAATTTGAATCGGGTGGTCACCGCGTGCAACGCGTACCGGCAACCGAAACCCAGGGCCGTATCCATACCTCGGCCTGTACTGTCGCCGTCATGCCGGAAGCCGATGAGTTGGCCGACGTGGTTATCAACAATGCCGATTTGCGCATCGACACCTTCCGCGCCAGCGGTGCCGGTGGTCAGCATATCAATAAAACCGATTCTGCCGTTCGTCTGACGCATCTGCCTACCGGCATCGTGGTCGAATGCCAGGATGGCCGCAGCCAGCATCAGAACAAGGCGCAAGCCATGCGCGTGCTGGCTACCCGCATCATGGATGGCCAGTTACGCGAGAAACAGGCCAAAGAAGCAGCAACGCGCAAAAGCCTGATCGGTTCCGGCGACCGCAGTGAGCGCATACGTACCTACAATTACCCGCAGGGACGCATGACAGATCACCGCATCAACCTGACCCTGTACAAGCTGGATTTCATCATGGATGGCGACCTGAGCGAACTGACCAATGCACTGGTGGCAGAGCACCAGGCAGAATTGCTGGCAGAGCTGGGAGAAGACAGCATTTGATCTGTCACCGCCAGCCAGTACTTATGATCTGATTTATCGCTTATTCGCCGGTCTTTAGCCGATCTGTCGCCGGTCTGTAGTCTGTCTGTCAAAGGTTTTTATTGCCTTAGAGCCCAAATCTGTCGGATACTCGCTAGCAATCAGGCAAGGCAGCAGTAAATATTGATGCTTTGCTTCAGAGATACCGAACTAAAATCCCTGGCCGGTATCCAACACCCATTCTTTCATTGCGCACACCATGAATCTGTCGAAAAAAATCCTGTTGTCGATTGCTGCCATCTGTATCGCCTTGCTGGGCGCAGCCCTGTACCTGCAAATCGTTGAAAAAATGCTGCCTTGTCCCTATTGCATTTTCCAGCGCTATGCCTTTGCCCTGATCGCTGTCTTTTGTATCGTAGCCGTCGGACTTCAAGGCAGCGGACACCGTCTGGCGACCGGCATGGCCTTCATATCTGCTCTGGTTGGGCTGGCAGCGGCTGGCAAGCACATCTGGGTCATGTCCACCCCATCCATGTCTTGTGGCATAGACCCGCTGGAAACCGGTCTGAACAAGATGCTGATGGCGCAGGTATGGCCTGCCATGTTCAGGGCAGATGGTTTGTGCGAAACACCTTATCCCCCTACCCTGGGTCTGTCATTGCCGACATGGGCAGCAATCTTTTTCGGCATCTTTGCTGTTGCTATCCTGTATGTGCTGATCCGCAATCAGAAAACCCAGCGTAGCATGTTTGGCCCTTCACGTTAATGCTTGGCTGGCTTTACCCCGGCATCACCATTGGTGCCTGCGAACAGGCCAGCCCGCTGGACCGCATAGATACCCGCGTCCTGCTCATGCATGGCCTGGGTTTATCACGTACGCAACTGATCACACAATCAGACCAGGTATTGAGCGCCGACCATCTGACACAGATCAGTGCCTTGTTCCAGCGCCGCCAGGATGGGGAACCAGTCGCTTACATCGTGCAGGAACGCGAATTCTTTGGTCTCAATTTTCATGTCACCCCTGATGTACTGATCCCGCGTCCGGACACGGAATTGCTGGTGGAACTGGCAATCCAGTATGCCCCCGTCAATTCCAGCCTGCTGGATCTGGGTACAGGTTCCGGCGCGATCGCCATCAGCGTCGCCCATCAAAGACCAGACCTGACAGTCACTGCACTGGATATCAGCGCAGCAGCACTGGCCGTCGCCCAGGAAAATGCCCGTCGCCATGTAGCCCCCGGCAAGCTGGAGTTATTACAAAGCGACTGGTATCAGGCGGTAGCAGGCAGGCAATTCCACACCGTCGTCAGCAACCCGCCTTACATCGTCGCTGGCGATAGTCATCTGCAACAAGGCGACTTGCGCTTTGAACCCGCAGATGCACTGACAGATCATGCCGATGGCCTGACGGCTTACCGCCAGTTGATTGGCGCAGCACATCTGCATCTGCAAGCAAATGGGTGGATCCTGCTGGAACACGGCTACGATCAGGCAGAAGCGGTACGAGCCATGCTGCTGGAGGCTGGCTTTGAACAAGTACAAAGCTGGCAGGACCTGGCGTCAATAGAGCGGGTATCTGGCGGCAGGCTCAATTCAGCTGTTTAAACATAAGAACTTCAGGTAAATGAAGCAAGACGATACCGAAATAAAAAATGGCGCCAAAATGAAGTGGCGCCATTTTCATGAAGCTACCGACGCTTAGTTCCTGGATGGGAAAATGCCTTCCATCGCAATGATGTAGTTCAAACCCAGGTATGGTTGCATAACCGTGTTAGTTGATGTCGTTGTAACTGGGAATGCTGTAGGAGTGCCCGAGCCTGTATTTGCATTAGTTACTGTACCTGTGCCCTGCAATGCGGTGGTAACACCACCTAAAGCAACCGGTGCGGTTGGCGCTGTACCGGCAGGCAAATATACTGCAGCGGCAAGACCCGAGCCCGTTGCTGTACTTGTCAAACCACCATTATTTGTTACAGCAGCAACACCACCATTGGTGCCAGTACCTACATTAACCGTAGTATTACCTGAAACACCAGTCAGATCGAGAGTCGCCACATGCGTATGCGGGGGCAAGTTCCCCACTGTCAACGTCACACTGCCAGTACCTGTTGCAATCGCAGTGACATTGTTCACGCCAGCTTTTTCGCCCTGCGATACATTTGCAATGCCAGGACCCGCACCTTGTGAACCAACCGCAACACGGCCGCGCAAATCTGGAATGCCAAAAGTCGCTTGTCCATCACCACCATACATGGTGCCTAACAAGGCAAACATCGCCGAGTTTTGCGCAATAGAAACTGTTTGTCCGTTACAGAACAGCCAGCCGCGTGGTGGAAAATTAAAACCAACGGCCAATATAGTGCCCATAAATGCATCCATTACTTACTCCAATTCAAGTTGTGGTTGATACAGGGATTAAATAATCCGGCATACGAAGATGCCCTGATAAAAGTAAGAACTTTTATCAACAGCTTTAATCAGGAACTTTTCCGGAGGCCATGGCGAAGGCAATATCTAACCCTCTTAGCTTAGCAATAACCAGCTTTGCAACAACCTCTTGTACTTGCGAAAAGCAATTTCAAAAAAAGCAAACCAATTCTACAATCCTTATTAGAAAAAATACACTAGCTTTTCTCTTATTAAGATACAAAATGAGGTACAAAAATGATTGCAAAACTCAGATGCATCTGTCTATGCGGAGAAAGCCACATTACAGCGCGGCAAGACGACGCAATTTTGCAACAGACACATCAAAAAAATCATTTTTCCGAGCGCAGTTTTTCCAGCTCTTCATACATTATCTGACATTGCTTTGCAGCATTTTCATTCGACTCCAGCACCTGCATCGCCTGCCGTTCAGCAGCAGGTGGGTCACCCAGATAACTCATGTGTCTGTGCTTGGAATGTAAAGTGGATCTGGCTTTCAGGCTGGACAATTGTGCCTCGTCACACTCAAGCGCAAAGAGCTTAAACAACTGATCCCATAAAATCGCCGGTAATTGAGAATAGTTCAACAAATGCAGGCGCGATGTCGCCACTTGCTCCAGTCCGTACCTGAACAAGGCCGCCAGCACCGCTGCCGCATAGCTGTCCATATCTGCGGCAGGCACAGGCTGGCAATGCACATCCAGCCTGGTGATATCCAAAAGCCCGGGTATCATTTGCGGCCCACGCTGACGCCGGTGAGACGCCAGCACCGCATCCGGTTCACGATACAGAAATATGAAAGGGGTATCAGGAAACGCCTGCCGTATGAAGGCCAGCCACGGCATATGCCAGCTATCGAACTTGATAAAAAAATGGGTCTCGTCAACATGCCGTTTTTGCCCCAGCATGGTTACCAGTTGCCGCAATAAATCCAGCGCACCCGGCATGTCGGGCTGCTGATGATAATAACGAAAAAACGCATCCAGTACTGGTGGTTCAGACATCACTACGCACTGCTCCAGCGATGCCAGCAGCTGTGTCAGCAGCGTAGAACCACAACGTGACACATGGAAAATAAACGCAGTCGGCGCGATGCTCTGTATGCCATTACATAATTCGCCCAGACCGGCGATGGGCGTATGGCAGACCCTTCTTTGTTCATACGTCTGGCCGGACAGACTGTCCTGAAAGAATGATTCTGTGAATCTTTTTTCCCCCATATAACGCCACCACAGACGATTCGTTTCTGTAGCAATCGCTACCGGGAACCAGCCCTGCATGGTGTCGATAGTATGTGCATCAATCTGCTGACCGCGCAGCAGTGCGCGTTCTTCGGCAGCAAAGCCCTGCTTCATATTCATTTTTTTAAACGATCATTCAAATCAGCCAGCCAACCTGATGGCGTCCAGTTCATCGGCTATCCTGATACCTGCGCTGTGACCGGACGCACGCAGTTGTTCAATCACGACAAGCACATTGTCATCATTGATGGAAGAATCCGGATATTTTGATTTTGGCCTGGCAACCCAGCCAGCTTCCAGGAACACGTTTTCCAGCCAGGCATTGCTGACGCAATCCAGCATCAGATGCACCCTCGCCTGCGTACCAGGGTTACGCACGGCATGCAGGCAACTGGCATTCAGGTACCAGGTGTCCCCGGCAGAAAAATGCACTTCTTCTCCGTCAATCCGAAACAGTACATCGGGCGTGGTATTAATCGGTATGTGCAAACGGGTAATGCCGTCTTCCAGCGAGGTGGCATCGTCCCGGTGTTCCTTGATGATGCCGCCGGCCTCCAGCGACATCAGGCGTATGGATGTTTTTTCGCACTGGAAGAAATCAATCACTTCGCGCATATAGGGGCAATCCTGCAAGAGCACAGTGTCCTGAAACTGCCCTTCGTTGACCGGCATGATGTGATCAATACGCCCATCCACTGCACGCAAAGGCAGGCATAGCCAGTTGTTTTCGTAAGCGCTGGTATTGAAATGACTGATCCATTGCGAGGCTTCCAGCCTTGTCAGTTCTGCACGCAGGCGTTCCAGGTCAAAAGAGAAGGGTAACTTCAGATAACGACTAGGCTGTGACATCGCGCTGCTCCATTTGTATGCCGTCCACATCGTCCACATCGCCCACATCAAGCACATGACGCACATCAACTACGCCAGCACCGCCATGCCAGTGCATCTGTTCAAACAGGCCATCAGTGCTCTGTACCAAAAAACCCATTTGCAGATACAGCGCCCTTGCCGCGTGGTTACTCAACTCCACCGCCAAACTGACGGACAGATTTTGCGCTGTCGCTTCTTCCTGCATGGCCAGCAATACCGATCTGGCGATGCCCTGGCGTTGTGCCTCCGGTGCAATGGCGATATCCACCAGGCGCAAGTCGTTTGTGCCTGCATCAATAATCACGCGACCAGCAGGCTGGCCTGCCTGTTCCACAATCCAATGCTGCGCATCAGGAAAATGCTGCCGTATGCCAGCCATCTGCACATGCTGTTGCATCTTGATCATTTGCGCCACGACTACGGGGTCCACAGGCAGTTGCTGCAAATCCGGGCGACGGCTGGCATACAGTGCATCCAGAAAAACCTGATCGTCCTCTCCCGGTGCTCGCAATTGACACCCGCCAGTTAATTTGTACACAAGCACTCCCAAGATGATTAAAATACATGATTATCATCCTGCCTATGCTTGTGTGTTCTTGCAAGTGAAACTTTAACCACGTAAAACAATGACATTATCCAAAGAGCAGCTTAACGCCTACATTGGCAACATCTTTCGTATAGAAACCTCCATAGGTGACATCGAACTTAAACTGGAAGAAGTCGATGAACGTTCACGCCGTGGCTTGCCAAGCCATTTCGCTACGCCCTTACTACTGATATTTTCCGGCACCGGTACCAAGCTGCTATCGCAGGATAACTACATCGTCCATCATCCAGAGATGGGGCAAAACGTCTGGTTGATCGCACCCGTCATGCCCGATTACGACAAGGGGCAAGACAAACAAAAGCACGAAGATGGCAGTACTTGCTTTTTTTACCAGGCATTTTTCAATTAATAAAAGCTACTCACAAGCAATAGTTGCTCAAATAAATGGCAAGAAACACGTGTTTCTTGCCATTTTTACTTATTTCAATGTTAGTATTACAGTTATTTTTTTGATACTTTAACTATGCAAGCATAGTGCTATCAGGAAAATCGTTGATAGCAACCCATTAATAATGGTGTTAAAAAATAGCTGACTCAATATCAATCACTGAAATGATTGAATTATCGGGAGTGACAGGCAATCAGATTTCAGTTTTGCAGTATCTCGTATCGGGCATCAATGACACCCGATGTTACTCAGGCTTATCGGTGGTGGTCGGATGCGTGATCAGGAACAAATAAAGACTCTTTCCAATACAGTCAAAGGCGCAACAAAAACCTGGTGGCTAAGTGGCCTGCCAGGTGCTGGTAAAACGACCCTGGCCCAAAACCTGGCAGATCGCCTGCGTACGCATGCCCTCCCAGTTTGTGTTCTGGACGGTGATGAATTGCGCAAGGGCCTGTCCCGTGATCTGGGTTTTAGCCCCGCTGATCGCGAAGAACAAGGTCGCCGCACGGCAGAAATGGCCAGACTGCTCAACAGCAATGGCATCCATGCGATAGTCGCACTGGTATCACCCACCATGAGCGGCAGGGCATTGGCCAGAGGCATCGTAGGCGTGCAGCATTTCATAGAGACCTATGTCGCCACACCTTTACACGTCTGCCAGCAGCGTGATCCCAAAGGCTGGTATGCAAGGGCAAAAAATGACCCTGCCTTGCAATTGACGGGAGTATCTGCTCCTTACGAAGCACCGCTTTCACCAGAGTGCGTGATTGATACTGACAAGGTCTCAGTCGCGGATGCAACCAATCAACTTTTTTCCTTCGTCAAAGAAGTCAGCGCCTTATGACAGCAGCAAAGTACCATTTTATTTCTGGTTTGCCACGCTCGGGCTCAACCTTGCTGGCGGCCTTGTTGTTGCAAAACCCACGTTTCCATGCGGGCATGACGAGCCCGGTTGGTAGCCTGTTCAGAGGTATGTTGAATCAATTGGGCGCGGGCAGTGAATTTAGCACGGTTGTCAGCAAGGATCAAAGACGCAGACTGACACGCGGCATCTTTGAATCTTATTATGCCGACCAGGCTGACAAGGAAGTTATTTTCGATACCAACCGCATGTGGAGCGCCCACATGCCAATATTGATGGACCAGTTCCCTGATTCCAAATTGATCGCCTGTGTACGCAACGTGGCCTGGGTTATGGATAGTGTAGAGCGCCGTTACCGCGCCAACCCATATGAAATTACCCGTTTGTTCAATGATGATGTTGAACGCAATACCGTCTATAGCAGGGTTGAAACCCTGGGCCAGGCAAACCGGCTGGTTGGCTATCCCTGGACAGCGCTTAAAGAAGCTTTTTATGGTGAACATGCCGCTTCAATGTTAATCGTAGACTACGATTTGCTGGCACAAGCACCAGAAAAAGTCATGCCACTGATCTATCAATTTATAGCAGAGCCTGAGTTCGCGCATGACTTCAGCAACGTGCAATACGATGCACCTGAATTCGATGCACAATTGGGCCTGCACGGCATGCACAAGGTACGCAGTAACGTCAGTTACGAAAAACGCACGACTATCTTGCCACCCGATTTATTTGAAAAATTTAACTCACTGTCTTTTTGGAATGACACCAGCAATAGTCGTTGCAATGTAATCACTCCCAAAGCCCACTCATCCAATCCAGCCTGATTGCCCTGACCATGTACAACCCACTCCGCCCCCAAGATAGTCAATCCGATCATAACGATACTGCATCGAGTATGCCGGATATTCAGGCCAGTACACCAGCGGTGTCAATAACGCCGATGCTGGCAACCGCCATGCCCTTGGTGCCAGTGCCAACTCCAGTTACACCAGCAATTTCAGCAGCGGCCCCCGCCAGTGCTGCACCGCAAGAATTCCTGTTCATAGATAGCCGTGTGCCGGATTTGCAAAAATTCATCAATGCTGCCGAAGCAGGTGTGAAGGTGGTCGTGCTCGACGCTAATCATGATGGTCTGGACCAAATGATCAGCGCATTGCATGGTGTACAAAACCTGCAATCGATCAGCGTTATTTCGCATGGCGATGAAGGTGTGGTTTTATTGGGTAACGGTCCTTTGTTCGCTGGCAATCTTGACCAAAATCAGGCGAAATTGCAAACCATAGGCCAGTCGCTGGCCAACGGCGGTGATTTTCTGTTATACGGCTGCGACATCGGTCGTGGTGAGCAAGGCGCTGCCTTTGTCAACAAACTTGCGCAACTCACCGGTGCAGATGTGGCGGCTTCGTCCGATACCACCGGTGGTGCCAATGGCAACTGGGATCTTGAAATCAAGACGGGCAATATCGAGGCACCGTCAGCAATCAAGACGACAGACCTGTCTGACTATACTTATCTGCTTCATACAACCAGTGTCAATACCGTTGCCCAGTTAAAGGCTGCTATCACGACGGGTAATGCTGATGGTCTTGCTGATACCATCACCCTCACAGGTAATATTACCTTTGCCAGTGCGGCAGATGCAATCAGCATCAATGTGACCGACGGTCAGACCATGTCGATTGTAGGCGGCGGATTCACCTTGAGCGGTGGTAATTTTGCACGGGTACTCGACATTACAACCAGCGGTGCAGGCAGTTCGGTTTCCATCGACAACCTGACCATTACTAATGGCAAAGTCTCTGGTGTAGGCGGTAGCGGCAATACCAATGGTACGGGTGGTGCTGGTGGTGATGCATTAGGCGCAGGGATAAAAAATGCAGGCAACCTGACCATCTCCAACAGCACGATCACTACCAATAAAGCTGCTGGCGGTGGTGGCGGTGGCGGCTCGACTAGCGGTTTGTACTCAGGCGGTGGCGGTGGTGCTGGTGGCTTTGGTTCAGGCAATGGTGCTATTGGCGGTATCGGTGCGGGTAATCAATCACCTGGAGCAGTCTCTGGTATCACAGGCGGTACCGGTGGCGGCCAAGGTGGCCGCGGTGGTAGTGGTGGCAGCGCTACTGGCGGTGCAGCATCAACTTATAGCGGCACCGGGTATTCATTGGGTGGTGCTGGCTCAACAGCCACGAATGGTACTATCAGTATTGGCGGTGGCGGTGGCGGTACTGGTACGAACAGGGCTGGAGGTACTGGGGGTAATGCAGCTGGCGGTATTTACAATGCATCAACAGGAACGATCACCATCACCAACAGCAGCATCACAAATAATATTGCTGCGGGGGGCGGGGGCGGGGGCGGCGCTTCACCAGCCTATGCAAGTCAAGGTAACGGTGGTACCGGCGGTGCTGCGATTGGCGGTATCTGGAACAAGGGCGGTATAGTCAATCTTGATACAACAACCAACGCCTCATTAAGTACCGGCAATATAGGCACAGGAGGTAGCGGTGGTACGGCAACTGGCGGTACTAACACAAATGGCAGTAGCGGCACAGCAAGCTCAACCTTATCGTCCACCAATGGGGGGACGCAGAACACAAACTTCATCCCCGTTGCTATAACCAGCGCAACTTATGATGCGAGTACAGGTGTCCTGGTTGTCACTGGTACTGGCATGACAAATGGTGGCACGATAGATGTCACGAAACTCAGCCTGGCAGGACAAGGCGGCTCGTATACTCTCACTGCCGCGACAAGTAATCCTACGACCAGCAGCAGTACTTCCTTTACGGTAACGTTAGGGGCCGTTGACAAACTTGCGATCAATGGCATACTCAACAACAACGGGACTACCTCAGCAACTGGTGCCATCACTTTCAACTTGGCAGCCGCAGCCAACTGGGACGTGACAGCCGCAGCATCTGCCGATACTACCGGCAATGGCGTGACTGTATCAAACGTCACCGCCCCCACGATTACCTCGGCTACTTATAATTACACCACGAATACATTTGTCGTCACTGGAACCAATCTGGTCAGTGTCAGCGGTGCCAATAACGATATCACCGTCTCTACCCTGACCATAACGGGTCAGGGCGGTGTTACCCGTACCCTGACTACCACTGGCAATGTGGAAATCACCGGTGCCACCAGTTTCACGCTCACACTGGCAGGTGCCGATATTGCTGCCGTCAGAGCACTACTCGATAAGAATGGCAGCAGTTCCAGCGGTGGTACGACCTACAACCTGGCTGCAGCAGATGACTGGAATAGCGCCATCACCGGTGGTGACATTTCTGACGCGACTAACGCCATCTCTGTATCCTTTGCGCCACCGATTATCACGAGTGCCACTTACGATGCCAGCACTGGCGTTCTCTCTGTCACCGGTGCCAATATCACCAATGGCGGCACGATAGATAACAGCAAATTGACACTGTTTGGGAACGGCGGCACCTTTTATACCTTGACCACGGCCAACGTCACGGCCAGCAGCACCACCGCATTTTCTGTCACGCTGAGTGCTACAGATAAAATGAACGTGAATGGCCTGCTGAACAAGAATGGGACAACGGCGGTCAGTACCGCCACCTTTAACCTGGCAGCCGGCACCAACTGGGACGTCACTGCTTCTTCCCCTAACGATCTGACTGGTAATGTCGTCACGGTCTCGAATGTCACTGCACCGACCATCACTTCAGCCGCGTATGATGCCAGCACTGGTACATTCACCGTCACAGGCACGGGCCTGGTCAAGACACAGGGTGCCACCAACGATATCACCATCAATAAACTGACCATTACCGGTGAAGGTGGCGTCACCCGTACGATTTCTACTACCAGCAATGTAGAAATCACGAATGACACGACGTTCAGTTTCACCCTGGCTGGTGCAGATATTGATGCCGTCAATATCCTCTTCAACAAGAACGGCACCAATTCTACTGGTGGCACGACTTACAATCTCTCGGCTGCAGATGCCTGGGACAGCGTCATCACTGGTGGAAATACCCAGGATTTGACGAATGCTGTGACGGTATCCAATGCTGCCGTCCCTACCATCACTTCGGCAACCTATAACTCCAGTACTGGTGTTCTGGTCGTTACCGGCACAGGCTTGACTATACTGAACGGTGCAGCGAATGACATCGTCGCCAATAAATTCACACTGACTGGTGAAGGCGGTGCCACCTATACGCTGACGGACACGGCGAATGTAGAGATCACATCAACTACCAGCTTTTCACTGGTACTGAGCGCCACTGACAAGTCAGGCGTCAACCAGATTATCAACAAAAACGGCACTAGTTCCACCGGTGGCACGACCTACAACGTTGCTGCAGCAGAAGACTGGGCAGCAGGCGCAGATGCAGCGGTTGTCATTGCCGACCTGACCAGCAATGGTGTTACTGCCACGGTCGCTGCACCTACCGTCACCTCAGCCACTTATGATGCCACTACCGGCAACCTTGTGGTGACAGGCACGGGCTTTACCCATCGCAGCGGTGCCGCTAACGATATCATTGCCAACAAATTTACGCTGACAGGCCAAGGTGGCAGCACTTATACCCTGACCGATACGCCTAATGTAGAAATCAGTTCTGACACCAGCTTTACACTGGTACTGTCTGCGGCCGATAAACTGGGCTTGCGCACCCTGCTCAATAATAATGGTACGCAATCAGTAGGCGGCACGACCTATAACCTTGCCGCGGCAGATGACTGGGCCAATGGTGCGGATGCGACGCTCAATATCGCCGACCTGACAGGCAATGGTGTTACCGTATCGAATATCGTACCTCCTGCTATCACCTCTGCCACATACGACGCCAGCACGGGCATACTGTCTGTAACTGGTACCAATCTCGCCAGTGGCGATACCATTGATGTTTCCAAACTGTCCCTGACTGGTCAGGCGGGCTCATATACCCTGACCACGGCCAATGTCACTGCGACCAGTGCTACTGCGTTCTCGGTCACTTTGAATGCTGCTGACAAAATTGCCATCAACGGCATATTGAACAACAACGGCACCACAGCGGTTGATACCACCACATTCAATCTGGCTGCTGCTGCAAGCTGGGACACGACAGTCACTACACCAGCAGATCTGACTGGCAATGCCATCACTGTCTCGAACGTCACCGCGCCAACCATTACCTCCGCGACGTATGACGGCACCACCCACGTCTTCACCGTCACCGGCACCAACCTGGTTCAAACAATCGGTGCGACAAATGACATCACGATATCCAAACTGACCATCACCGGCGAAGGCGGCGCCACGCGCACTTTGTCCACCACTGGCAACGTCGAAGTCACCAGCGCTACCAGCTTCACCTTCACCCTGGCTGGTGCCGATATTGCTGCCGTCGATAACCTGCTCAATAAAAACGGTACGTCTTCTGCCGGTAGCTCCACAACGTACAATCTGGCGGCAGCCGATGACTGGGATAGCGTCATCACCGGCGGCAATATCGCCGACCTGACTGGCAATGGCATCACTGTTTCAAATGCCGCACCAAGTATTTTGAGTTCCACTTACGATGCCGCTACCGGCATTTTATCGGTCTCCGCCGTCAACATCGTCGCTGGCGACACCATTGATGTAAGCAAACTGTCTTTGACTGGCCAGGCTGGTTCCTACACCCTGACCACCGCCAACGTCACCGCCAGCAGCAGTACGGCCTTCTCCGTCACCCTGAACGCCGCCGACAAGCTCGCCATCAACGGCATCCTGAACAAAAACGGTACATCTGCTGTTGATACCACGACTTTCAACCTCGCTGCCGCTGCATCCTGGGACGCCACCATCACCTCCAGTGCCGACCTGACAGGTAATGCCGTTACCGTATCCAACGTCACCGCACCAACGATTACGTCCGCAACCTATGATGGCATCACCCACGTCTTCACCGTCACCGGCACCAACCTGGTTCAAACCATCGGCGCGACCAATGACATCACCATATCCA
>NZ_JACOGF010000023.1 GCF_014284335.1 Undibacterium hunanense
CTTCCATGGCCTTGCGCGCCAGGCCCGATACCAGTGCATATACCACCAGCACGTGAAATAATATGACCAGCCCTAATCCGATAAATTTCTTTCCCGGCTCTTGCTGGCGATTTGAAAAATCCATTCCCGCTGTCTCCTCGAACTTAGAATATGAAGGCGGTAATAATAACCGCTGTTGAAGAAAAAATTGCGCTTCTTTGCTGAAAACTTGCCATATTTTTTGTACTAAGCATGGAATTTAACTCTCTGGCCAATAATCGCGGACATGATTGCCAGCTTTTACTTGCTGCGGGAATAAGCAAATCCAACCTCTAAATATCAAAATAATGATTATTTGTGGTGACCCTGAAAATAAGCGACCAAACAGGCGCTTGGTACTTAGCAATAATTGAACCATGCCAGATGTATGCAGCCAGTCAGCAAGCATGGTCCGTATATGCACTAACAAGATGAAAATTCCTGCAGGTATCTGCCCCAAAAAAATGCACTGTGGAGTGATCAGTTTTGAGGTCATCTTATCCATGTTTTTGTTTCTTCCAAACCGGCAATAAATAGCAGCTTACGACAAGCCTGAAAGTTATCTGTGCCGTTGTAAAAATGCATGCCGGTGCGGCTAAAATTTCTGCGGACTGTTTTGGGTCTGCTGACTTTGATCTGAAAAGTGAAGCAGAGAAATTTTCTGTCACCATCACCATCCATATTGATGTCGTTCTTTGCTTGGATCATGCCCATGCCTTCAGGCAAAGACCCTTATGTCTGGCCAAAGAAAAATCATCTGCTATCTTGCTGTTCCGCATCGACTTCGTCCGGTTTGCCGATGCAGATCATTTGCAATTGTGCGCTGACGTGTTGAGATATAAACGCTGCTATGCGCAGAGGCTGGCAAATTCATCTTGAAAAATGATCGCAGTATATATGTTTCGACACACTAAAAAAGTAGTGTGACTACATTGCACTTAGTTGAATTTCATTCAATTTTTATCAGATGGAAATAGTTTTCGTTGCTGATTTTTCAGATTTCACTCTAATTTCACCACGGCGGGTGTAAATTTGTTAGACAGTAATGTGAATTTTATGTAGTATTGTTACATAAATTGATGCCTGAATAGGTAGCCAGAGGCAGATCTGAAAATATGAATGCTGAGATGTTGACCAAAAATCCAAAAATACCAGATAGTGCAGGGCCGCGTTTGCTGGCAGATATTGGTGGCACCAATGCGCGCTTTGCCCTGGAAACGACGAATCATCGTTTTGAAGCGATTACCGTATTGCCCTGCAATGCCTATCCCGATTTGCAGGCCGCCATTACGGCCTATCTTGCCAGAGAAGAAGTAAAGGCGCTGTGTCAGCAGGCAGTACAACATGCAGCCATTGCCATTGCCAACCCTGTGGAGGGGGATGTGATAAGCATGACTAATCATCACTGGGCTTTCTCCATCGAGGCTTTGCGTCAGGCTTGTGGCTTCCAGAATCTGGTGGTGGTGAATGATTTCACTGCGCTGGCGATGGCTTTGCCTCATCTGGCAGAACATGAAAAATTGCAGGTTGGTGGCGGCCAGGCGCAAGCGCAACGCGCCATCGGTCTGATCGGGCCTGGTACCGGTCTTGGTGTGTCCGGCATTATTCCTTCGGGGTCGCACTGGATACCTTTGTGCAGTGAAGGTGGCCATGTCTCGTTTTCACCGGCGGATGATACGGAAATCGAGATTCTTCGTTATGCCCGCAAGGAATATGCGCATGTATCTGCTGAGCGCCTGATTTCCGGTATGGGTCTGGAAATCATGTATCGTGCCCTGTCACATATGGATCAGATATCCAATCCGGAAGACATGAATGCCGCCGATATCACGCGGCTTGCGCTGGATGGCAGTTGCCCTGTGTGTGTCCGTACAGTTGAATATTTTTGCGCCATGCTGGGAACCATCGCCGGTAATCTGGCGATGACCCTGGGGGCTACCGGTGGCGTGTATATCGGTGGCGGTATCGTGCCGCGCCTGGGTGAATTTTTCAACACGTCTGCATTTCGCCAGCGTTTTGAAGCAAAAGGGCGTTTCGCCACTTATCTTGCGCAGGTACCGACTTTCCTTATTACTGCAGAATACCCGGCCTTTTTAGGTGTATCTGCCATTTTGACTGAACGGCTGTCGGTGGTTGCTGATTCTGCTGCTCATTTGATTGATGCCTGATGCGTTGCCTGTACTTTCAATTATTTTCTGGTCTGAGTGATGAATACTAGTGTTCAAATGAAGCAGGGCCAGCAGCCTGCCGACTGGTGGCGCGACGCCGTCATCTATCAGGTCTACCCGCGCAGTTTTTTCGACAGTAACGGTGATGGCATCGGTGACTTGCCCGGCATCACCGCTAAGCTCGATTACATCGCTGCACTGGGTGTGGATATTGTCTGGATATCGCCTTTCTTTACGTCGCCCATGAAGGACTTTGGTTACGACGTGGCAGACTATTGTGATGTCGATCCCATTTTCGGGTCGCTGGCCGACTTTGATCGTTTGTTGCAGCGTGCCCATGCGCTGGGTTTGAAGATCATGATCGATCAGGTCTTGTCGCATTGTTCCGATGTACATCCCTGGTTTACCGAAAGTCGCCAGAGTCGTGACAATCCCAAGGCAGACTGGTATGTCTGGGCTGACCCCAGGGCGGACGGTTCACCGCCAAATAACTGGCTGTCTGTATTTGGTGGTTCTGCCTGGCAATGGGATGCACGCCGCCGCCAGTATTACATGCATAATTTTCTGGTCAGCCAGCCGGACCTGAATTTCCATCATCCCGAAGTGCGCCAGGCACATTTGGACAATATGCGTTTCTGGCTGGCACGCGGAGTGGATGGCTTCCGGCTGGATGCCTGCAACTTTCATTTCCATGACCGGGCGCTGCGCGACAATCCGCCCAGCCAGGTGCGTGACAATAAAACCGTGCAAGACAATAATCCCTATGGCATGCAGGCGCATATCCATGACAAGACACAGCCAGAAAATCTGGCCTTTCTGGAAAGCATACGCAGTTTGCTCAATGAATTCGGTGCGATTGCCATCGGTGAAGTGGGCGCCGATGACTCATTGGGTGTCATGGCGGAATATACGGCAGGCGATAACAAACTGCATATGGCTTACAGTTTCAATCTGCTGACGGCAACCTGTTCCGCTGGGTATATTCGACAACAGGTCGAAGAATTTGAAGCGCGTGTCAAGGGCGGCTGGGTGTCCTGGTCAGTCGGCAATCATGATTCGGTGCGGGTCATGACACGCTGGGGTGGTCCGCAGGCAACGCCTGCTTTTGCCAAAATGCTGCTGGCCATGCAAATGGCCCTGAAAGGCACGCCATGCCTGTATCAGGGGGATGAGCTGGCGCTGACTGAGGCCGAAGTTGCTTATGAAGATATACAAGACCCTTACGGCATTACGTTCTGGCCAGAATTCAAGGGGCGTGACGGTTGCCGTACGCCTATGCCCTGGCAGGCAGATCAGGTGCATGCAGGCTTCAGCAGCGGCAAGCCTTGGTTGCCGGTGTCGGCAGAACATACAGCCCACGCCGTATCTGTGCAGGATAAAGATGGCAATTCAGTGCTCAATTATGCGCGGCATATCCTTGCCTGGTGCAAGCAATACCCGCAACTTAGCCGGGGCGATATCAGCTTCTTTGATGCTCCCGAATCGGTACTGGCGATACGTCGTGACCTTGCTGGCAACAACAGTATCGTGGCCGCATTCAATCTGGGCAATCAACCGGTGAGTTTCTACTGGCCTGATACAACCGGGGCAAAAACAATGGACGCCGCAGGTTTGCCAGGGCAGGCTGAAGCAGGAAAAGTCAGCTTGCCAGCCTATGGCGCGTGGTTTGGGGAAGTGAGTTAAACAGGATGTTTTGCAGTGCGCTTGACAGGGCTGTACGTGTGGCGTACGGCCCTTTTTTTAATTCCTGTTGATTTTAATTTCTATTGATTCTATTCCTGCTGATATCAAATACTTTCGTTCAGCATTTCTACTGCCCAGTCAGCGATACCCTGAAACTGTCCGACAGCGGGATGATCCGGGGCGTAATGGCAAAGCGGCTGCTGAAATGCAAAAGCCATGCTGATGGCTTCATCGCGCGGTATGCCAAAAGGCAACATGCGCTGGCCATATGATTTACTTAATGCAGATGCGATGTCGGTATTGAGCTTGTTGTCAGGTTCGAGCTGGTTCAATAGCAGCATGCAATGATCAAGCGACGTGCCGGTTTCCATATTGCTTAACCAGGATTCCATGGCTGGTATGGTGGCATAAGAACTGGCGTCAGCCAGTGCAACCATGACAATCAGATCGGCGCAGGCAACGGCTTGCCGCAGGTACACCGATGGCCCTGGTGGTGTATCAATCAGCAGGATAGCGTCATCGGGCAGATCAAGCAGGCGGATCTGTTGTTCTATCCAGTCGGGCTGATTGGTCAGACAGAGTTCAAATTTCTTGCGTTCTGCTTCGCTGACATCGCCATAGGGCAGGTTGATGACGTTATAGGCAGTCGGATAGGCAGCATCCGACCAGTCCTGTTCCAGTACTGTCTGTCTGCATACCCCATCTTCCAATGCGACACCTAGCCCGAAATGCAGGTGCAGGCTATTTTGCGGGTCCAGGTTCAAGACAGCGATGCTGTCGGTACTGGCATCCTGCGCCAGAACTGCAGCCAGATTGGCGGTCACGCTGGTTTTACCGACGCCACCCTTCATGGAAACAACTGCAATAATTTTCATTTTTTAAGTAGCTGTCCCAGAAATCCGGTATCGCCGGATGGCGCGGACAAATTTTTCTCATCAGTTGCCAGGCGCTGGAACAATGCCTGAACCGAGGATGAATTCCTGGCATTGCTCATGCCCGTGGTGGAGGACGTCAAATGCTGGAGCTGACTGGCGATTTGTTGTTTGCGGTTGGGTGAGCCACCAGGCGGCGAGCCGGCATATGGTGTCGCGCCTGCTGCCCCTGCTATAACCACCTCAGCGACAGGCATGTATTGCCAGCGTGCTTCCCGTTCTGCTTCTGTTAACAGCGCAGGACGATGTGCCTGTTTTGCAGCGATAGACTGCAAAATGGGCCAGCTATGTTCAGGTGCTTTGCCATCGTCCTGGCGATTCATGAATACTTTCTATGGTGAATGGTAAGTACTGCAAGCCGTTCAGATGATTTACAAAAGAAATCCATCAGCGTTGCAAAGGAGGCCTGGTCCTGATTATTTCGATTAATTTTATCAATCATTAATGAAGCGGCATAGAAATACTTGCATGCCTTTCATCAATGCATGTGTTTTGCTTACTTCAATGACACAGCTGTTGCGCGACACATTTTCAATTCAGTGATCGATATCGCACCAGGCTCACTGGCTGTTATCTTCACGCCCGTATAGGTTTTGCCATCCCGGGGCAATGCAAATACCAGACTGTGTGTAGTGGCATCACCATTAACGGGGACGGCCTGGCTTGATTTGCGTCCGCCAACATCCCCTTTCATCGCTTCCAGGGTCAGCGTTTGCGATGTCTTGCTGCTCACCTGTGCCTGCAGATAATCAAGACCATCACTGGCGGGACTCAGTTGTATGTTCAATTCGCCGTTTTTAGTGGCCCCAGGCAAGCTGGCAGTGACAGGTGAGGGGCGGCACTGCTGTTGCACCAGCGCCGACACACGTTGCAACCATTCCAGATTGTCGCTGCGATAGCGTTCTTCGCGGTAAGGGAAGGCCGGTGGTGCACGCATGTCTCTTTCCGGCATTTCCCATATCAGCAGTTTCGGTGGATTATTGCGAAAGGCATCATCGCGCAGATACGATTCCATGCCTACCCACGACCCCTGGTCAGCACCTACCGCAACGGTCAGTACATCTTTTTGCAGGCTGTATTTCAATAAGTCAGGAAAACGTGTCCAGGGTTTGGAATAGCTGCTACCCACCAGGCTGATCAAAGTGACAGGTGCATCACCCAGCAGATTATTGCTGCCGGCAGCCTTGCTCACCTCGACGTCGTACACCATTTCTGGTGCATAGGTGGCCGCATTTTTGGGTAACTGGTTGACCAGGTCGCGTGATACGGTGGCGATGGCTTGTTGTGTCCAGCGTACCGAGAATTTTTCAGTTGGAATAGTTCGCAGTATGGCTTTGAGTGTTGCATCGGTTTCCATGCTGATGGTGGCGGTGTCTGCCGCCAGCATGGCACCTTGCGCAGACCAGTGACTGTCAAGGCGGAAAAACAGATTCTTATCCGGCTGGCTTTTTACGTTCTGCAAAAAACTGGTATTCAGGTCAATGACTTTGACACCTGCCGAGTTCAATACCTGTGCCATTCTTTGATAATTGCCTGCCATATAAGGATTGAGCTTGTTCTGATCTGGCAGGTGGGCCTGGTAAATGCGTGCCTTGAGTGGCACCATGGCTACTACCAGGGTAATGCCGTTGTCCTTCAGGGCCTGATTGAACCCTTTGATCAGGTCCAGTGAGGTATTGCTTGCTGCCAGATCGGCACTGGTAGTCCATTCATAGCGATAAAACAGCCAGTCATGTTTGCCTTCAATGGCAGCAGCTTCCTGCGCAGATGCAGGTAATGTACTCAGACTCACTGCAATGAGGCTTGTGGTTAGCCAACTGGCCAGATGTAGGTAGGGGCGCAACATGTTTATACTCCTGAAATGCGAATGGCAGTCACCATGACTTTAGTGGTGATGCAGATGGATAGCCGGGTTAATGTCATCTGGAAAATCCCGGTTCCAGCGTGTTTTTGGAAACCCGTGCACGCAAGTCTGAATGCGCTTCCGTTGAAAGCAGCAAACTATAGTTGTCCCCGCGTTCCATCGCCAGTGGAGTCCTGGCCTGTCCCTTGCCGGAAGGCGCACAATCAACGGACGTTGCTGGTCGCTCATTCAATGGACAAACCAGCAATTCCACACTGACCGGATTTACCGCCAGCGAGTAGCTGGTGGATGGAGCCAGATCACGAAAAACGCTGGTCTTGCCATCCGCAGTTTTGATATTGACCGTACCAGACTCTGGTGCCAGATGGTAAGCCGTCAAGGTGGACTTGAGCCGGTTGCTATTACTTCTGTCTTCAAATATGACGGGAGTAAGGGTTGTTGTTTGCGCTTGCAGGTGCATGAAAGCCAGTGTCTGTATGCGTTTTGCACGCACATCCAGCTTCAGTGTCTGGGCTTTCTTGCTGCCAGTACGTGACTGCAAAATCAGCTCGTGCGGTCCGGCTGGCAACACCATGTAATGACTGAACTGGGATTCCTGCAAAGACGTCTGGCGGATTTTGCCGTCGATAAGTACGTCCACCTGATCTTGCTGGCCGAGGTAAATCACGCGGATATAACTGGCATCCGCTGGCGGTTCCGGTTCGTACAGGGCACCGGTGGATTGCGCCGTTGCCGTCATCGGCATGAGCAATTGCAGGCTCGATAGTAAACAAAACGGTAAACAAAACAGCAAACAAAACTTCAACAGATAGCGGGCGCTAAAGCCTTGCTCTGTCGGCAGATGGTGCTCGCCGGTGCAAGGTGTTGATGAAGTTTTTCTTTGCATATTGAAATTTATTCAAGGTCGATTGTGATAAAAATGAAAACATAATTAACAAACCAATCACATTTTCGGCAATGTTACACATGGTAAAATGGCGCAATAATAATGCTGACAAGTATCCACAGATTGCGTTATCAGGATTCTTTGTCAATTAAACAAAAGGCGCTCGCCATTATGCATGAGACCCCCACCGTTGCCAACGCCAGGCTGAATCTTCCTGGTCTTCCCAGTCTGACAGATCAGATGCTGGTTGGCGGCCTGTATGCATTGATCGCAGAAATGCCGCCTTCACGCGTACCTTTGCTGGCCAGCAGTCTGGTGCATGCGTGGAACAAGGGTATGGATTGCACCGTCATTTTGCCATCGCACCCGGAGGCATTTCTTGAACGTATAGATGCGCTGGGTACCTACGATACCCGTCAGGCAATCGATAGCGGTAAATTGCAGATATTTTTACGTCAGGATAATTTTTCCAAAAACATGTTCCGCTTTGGCGCAGGCCGCTTTGCCAGGGAGCTTGATCATTTTGGTATTCCTGATGGCAGCTATCTGATATTTGATCAGGCGGATGAATTATTCAGCCTGCACGATATTTCGCTGGCGATGGAACAAATAGAAGTCATGCGACTCTGGTTCAGCAAGCACAGGGTGACTGCCTTGCTGATATTTTCTCGCCTGAACAGCAACAGTGCCGATACCCTGCAAGCCATGATGGATCAACTGTCCGGCATCGTCAAGATTACCAGCGGGCGTCAGGGACAAGAACTGGTTTTTGATTATTGGCAATCACCCGAAGGCACCATTGCAGCCCGGCAGTATCCTTTGCTGACGCTCGATAACGGCATGTACCAGATTGGTATACGCGCCAATGAAGATGCGAATGACAATGTGATCAGCCAGATCATTGAATCCGTCGCAAGCGGACCCACAAAATTCTTTTACATGGATGAAGACCTGGCTGGTCTTGCCAACGAATTGCCAGGTGTCTGGCAGCAAGTCAACAGCATGGTTGGAATGTTGCATGCGACCCGTGGCTTACATGCAGCGACCGTTATACTGAGCTTTCAGCGTGACACCAGTCTGCGTGAAATTGCAGAAACCGTGCATACCCTGCGTACCAGTCTTGGCAAGAAAGCGCATATAGTCGTGCGTGAAAAACAGGCTTCCCTACGCTACCAGAATGAAGCCTTGTTGCTGCGTCTGGGCGTCAATCTGGTGATACACCGTGACATTCCGGAAAGCCGGCTGCCGCTGTTGCTGGAATCCTTGCAGGGGCAAAGCTTTGACCGCAATGTCGAGATTGATTTTGAAGTCGCCCTGGCCAGTGTCATACCATCTGGCGCACGCGGTTATTTATTACCAGCGCGTTTTGCCCGTGAAGCCAGCGCCATTGTTGAACGTGGTACCGCCCTGAATATTCCCTGCGCACTGGTCATCGGCGAACTGGTACGTGGTACCAGTTTTCCTGACATCCTTGGGCGGGTCACTATCTCTCGCCCCGGTGATTTGCTGTCCAGCGATGGCCGCGCATGCTATCTGTTTTTTAATGGTTGTCCCGAATCTGCCTTGCCATTTACCGTAGAACGCATTTTGGGTGGTCGGGTGGAAAGCACATTTTACGATCCCGAATTTTTGCTCGACAGGCCATCTATTGAAGCAGCCTTGAATACGTTGGCGCGCGCAGCCCGTGAGAAAAATCTTCCTGATTATTCTGCTGAGCCCATGCATGAGGAAGAACTGGTCAGGGTCGTGCCGCAAGCAAAGATACCAAAGCAGATTAAGCCGGAACTACCTACGGTATCAGCGGTAGCAAAATTATCCCAGGTGCCTGATGTTGCTGATGCAGGCAGCAAGCCTTTCGCCACTGAAACGAAGCTGCCGGTCAGCACTGTCATTGCGGAGGCCAGTCCGGTCTTGCACGAAGCCAGGCAAGTGAAAGAATTACTGGCGAATGTGGTGGAGAATAAGTTGACGAATACTGTAACGGATGGTGTGACTCAGCCAGATGTGCCCCAGTCTCACGCTGCCAATCAGGTTTTTGGCAAACAGCCGGCACCAAGGGCGACACGTGCTTCCTACAAAAAGCAGACGGGTTGATGTTTTCCGTTCAGGCCAGTCAGCCTATTCAGCCTATTTAGGCTACTAATCAGGCTATCGATAAAAAAAGTTTATGATCCTTACCCCATTTTTCTCAAAATCAGCAAATCAGCCAGCATCCGTATCGAATGGTATGCAGCAATTGCCGGTGGTGTTTTTTCTTGCTGCCTTATGCGGCAATACACTTGCGTTTGCAGCAGACCTCTCTTCGGATGTAGCGCAGAGTCCGGCTCAGCAACGCATCGTTGACCTTAGCGCAAATGGAAATTACCAGGCTGCCGGTACGCAGGGGCTGGAAGTGCTGGAAAAAGAAAAAACCGATACTGGCCTGCGTCTGATCGTTGCCAATAGCCTGGCCTGGTCAGGGCGTTTCAAGCAGGCGGCATTGCAATATAAATTGCTGTCGAATAGCAAGCAGCGCAAGGAAGCACGCGTTGGTTTGGCCAACGTCTATCGCTGGAAAGGTCGTGACGATCAGGCCTTGCCCCTGTATCAAACCGTATTGGCGGAAGATCCGCAAAACGCCGCGGCCCTTGAAGGGCTTGGCTATGCCATGCGTGAACTTAATCCACGCACGCTCATCACCGTCGGTGCCGGACAGGATTCTGGTGATGCCAAACGCCGCGAAGCCACGATCAGCCAACGCTGGCGCGACGATACGGGCCAGCACGTGTTTGAAATCGGTACTGCCGGTTTGCGCGATCAGTTGCCGGCTACCGCTGTCCAGCAAAGAGATGTCAGCTTCAGTTACCAGAATCTCAACCTGCCGCTGGAACCAAGGCTGGAGCTTAATGTCCAGGCCAAGCCGGCAACTGATGTATTCGGCAACCTGAAATTGAAGATAGACGACGGCCGTTTTCTGTTGGAAGTTGGCCGGAGCAACTGGGGCAAGTCTGCCTTCAACGCCCGCGCTGTGGAAGATGGTCTGACCGCAGCCCATATCGGGCTCGATGCTAATCTGAATTTTGAGGTGGGACAATTTAGTGGACATGCTGATATTTTCCGCATCTCCGACAACAACGTGATCCTGACCACGCGCAGCAATTTCATTCCATCCTGGCGGCCTTTGGGTCACCGCATCAAACCGTTTGCAGGGATAGAAACGCGTGATGTGCGTTTTTATTCGAATCGTTACTGGTCACCGGCAGATGGTTTTGGTACTGCTTATCTTGGCCTGCAGGCCGACTGGGGCAGTGAAAACTGGAGCCTGTTTGGCAGCGGCCAGGTGGGCACCCGGTTGTATGGCGAAGCTGGCAGCAACTGGAGTCTGGGTGTAGGGGGCAAGCGCTGGCTGGGCAAAAATCTGGCTATCGGCGTTAACCTGTGGTCCATGGCCAGTCGTCGTGACAATGCCCGTTATCGCGCCAAATCATTCTCCATGAATCTGGAGAAACTTTGGGACTGAGGCAATTATGGCGTTACCTGATTGCGGCCCTGTCCATAGGCGGCGTCGCTGCGATTTTTGTATACAGTCTGGGCGGCATGCGGCAATTCGGCCTGGGCAGATTCAGCGTTCTGTTTGAAAACCTGTTTCTCAGCGCCGTCTCTGCCTATCTCTTGTTTTTCCTTGCCTTGCTGGTGATACGCTACGCCGTGCTGATCCTGTATTCCTTCATGGAACATCTGGAATACCTGATGAAGCGTCGTCAGGAACCCGAAAGCACCTTGCATGATGAAGCGTCGCTGCCCATGATTTCACTGGTGGTGCCGGCTTATAACGAAGGGCCGGTCATACAGCAGGCCCTGCGTTCACTGTTATTGCTCGACTATCCAAATTATGAAATTCTGGTGATTGACGATGGGTCCAGTGATGATACCTATGAAAAAGCGCTGGCCGTGGCACGCGAAGACCATCAGGTGTCCATCCGCGTCATCACCAAGAAAAACGGTGGCAAGGCGGATGCCCTCAATAGCGGCATGACCGCAGCCCGTGGTGAATATATTCTGAACATGGATGGCGACACCAAGCTCTCACGCAATACCCTGCGTGCCTGCATACGCCATTTTGATGATCCGCGTGTTGGTGCGGTAGCAGGCAACGTCAAGGTGCTGAATCGCGAAAACCTGTGGACCAAGGTGCAGGCGCTGGAATACGTCGAAGGCCTGGCCATGGCCCGCAAGGCCCAAAGCTTCATGCGTGCCGTCAATATCATACCCGGGCCACTGGGCATGTTTCGCAAGACTGTCTTACAACAGGCCGGTGGCTATGACCATGATACTTTTGCCGAAGATTGTGATCTGACACTGAAGCTGCTGATGCGCGGCTGGCATATTGCCTATGAGCCAACCGCCATCGCCTGGGTCGAGACACCCAGCGGCCTGCTGGATTTGCTCAAGCAGCGTTACCGCTGGACCCGTGGCATTTTGCAGGCAACCCGGAAACATAGTTCAGCTCTATGGAGTCCGCGCCGCGCTGGCCTGAACTTCTTCATCTTATGGTACATGCTGTTTGAAGGCATCATGTGGCCGTTTTCCACTGTGCTGGGCAATGTTTTCTTTGTGTATATAGGTCTGCAATACGGCGTAGTCATCTTCCTGTTTTATTGGTGGTTGCAACTGACTATTCTGGATATCGTCGCCGCTACCTATTGCATCATTGTCGAAGAAGAAGATCCCTCACTGATATTCTATGCCGTCGTGTTCCGGCTGTTCTACATTACAATTATTGATATTTCCAAAGTCTTTGCCACTATAGAAGAATGGCGCGGAACGGCAATGACCTGGGGCAAGTTACAGCGGGAAGGCAAACTCTGACATGGATCTGATTTCGATACTGGCAACGGTGATACTGATCACCACCATAGGCACGCTGGTGGTCGGTGTGGCTGCTTATGTTGCTTTCAAGTTGCGCGACAAGCGTCGTCCCAAACGCAAAGACCCGACCGCATCCGTTGAGGGTGAAATACAGCCGATTTTTCTCAAGCGTTATACGCCAGAAAAACATGCTGCCCCTGCTGTCACGACCACAAGCCCATCTTAAGTCATGGTAACGGCGCTTTAATTTTTCATGCAAACAGAAGATCCCAGCGGTTTTGAAAACCGGCCTGCATACCGGCGCATAGGCACCTATCTGATCGGGCTGATTGTGCTAGTCATGGCTGTGTCGGTATTTGCCTATCTGTCGTCGATGCAGGTGCTGGGCTGGCAAATGCCGCAATTCAGCCTGAACACACCTTTTGGTTCACCTGGCGGGACGACATCGGCACCAACATCCAAAGGACTGTACCTGTATGTATCACCGAATACCCGCAGCTATTTTTCTTCCATAGGCGGTAATTATGATCGCCTGCTGGCGCCCTGGCGTGCGTATGGCAAACAGCGTCAGATCAGCTTCAAGGAAATCACCGATCCACAAGAGTTGCGTAACATCAGCGAAGGTGTCCTGATACTGCCTTCGGCGGTAGCGCTCAGCGAACAGGAACGGATAGACCTGCAGGCTTATCGTACACAGGGCGGCGCAATACTGGCGACCTGGGCCAGCGGCACCCGCAATGAAAAAGGTGAATGGGCTGGCTGGCAATTTCTTGAAGGCCTGGGTGCTGTTTCCAAAGGCGAAATTGTGCAGGGTGCGCCGGCAGCGGCGGCGTCTGCGGCATCCCTGGCATCCGCGACATCACCAGTGCCACCCACATCATTGGCGCGTTACCTGATACTGGATGGTGAAACACCACTGACCCACAGTCAGGCTGCGGGGCAACGCATCTGGCTGGGCAACGCATCGGAAAGTTTGCTGCGCTTCAGTGGCAAGGCCGGTGCCGCCCGCATCATGGACTGGGGCCGGGTACAGGATGCAGAACGCAAGAATGAAGCTGCGGTCTTGTATGCCGAACCTTCGGCAGAATCCGGCCGCAGTGCCGTGTTTGCCTTTGCCGAATCCGCATGGGAAGCGCAGCCTTACCCCATATACAGTCTGGTTGATGACACGCTGAGCTGGCTGCAAAGACGACCAGCCCTGGTACGTGCTGCCTGGCCAGAAGGTAAATATGCTGCGCAAATAATAGAAATGGATACCGAGCAAGGTTTCCCAAATGCCCTGCGCTTTGCGGCAATGATACGCAGCATCAGTTATCGCGGCAGTTTCTATATGCTGACCTCTGTCGCCAGACAATTTCCTGATGAAACGAAAACCCTGGCACGTGATTATGATGTCGGTTATCACGGTGACGTGCATGAAGGCTTTAAAGGCCAAAGCGCCGGGCAGCAGGAAAAACGCCTGAATAGCATGCGCGCTGATTTGAAATCCATTCTGGCCGATACCAGCGCTTTGACCGGGTTCCGCGCACCGCTGGAAGCCTATGACGAAACCACCCAGCTAATGCTGCAAAAGGCCGGCTTCCTGCATCACCTGACCGACCCCGGCAGCACAGAGGGACGCTTGCCGGCGTTTGTCAAATTGGATGGAGTCAGCAATGACAAAGCCATGGTGTTGTTGCCACGTACCCAGCGTGATGACCTGAATTTAAGCAAGGAACAACTGGATGCAGAGCGGACCAAACTTGCCCTGATCGCGGATGCGGAAACCAGCAGGCAAATGGGCGCACTGGGAATACTCAGTGTCCATAGTCAGAACTTTGAAGAAAACAGTACGCTGGCCCAGGCATTTCCTGCCTATCTGGCCTACCTCAAGGCCAACAGGAATACTATCTGGCTGGCATCGGCTACCCAGGTTGCCAACTGGTGGCATGAACGCGATCGCCTGAAACTGTCGTCCACAGTGAAAGGCAGGCGCATAGAATTTGATATGACCATCACCGGCGACAAGCCTCTGGAAAATGCCAGCCTGATTTTGATGTTGCCGCAAAAAGGACAGTTACCCAGTGTTCTGGGTTTGAAGATCGGTACTCCCGGGGCCAATATCAAACGCATTGATGATTACCGCGTAGCGATCGTATTTGAAGCCCTGAAGCCTGGTAACTATGCTTATCAGGTGGTGTTTAACTAAACCCGCCACCGATAGCAGGTCTGTACCGACTGCTTTATGCCGTTGTCCTGAGCCAGTCTGCCAAATGCTGGATGTCGCGGCTGGCCGGTGCATCCGGTTCATATTGCAACACTGATCTTTCGTACGCCAACGCCTCCGGCACCATGGCGTCCCTGTGTATCACCATGGGGGCCATCTTGGCACCGTAAGTATTCATCAACGCGGTTCTGACCTGTTGTCCCAACTCGCTGTTTTCCTGCATCTGGTTCAGCAAGATATGTGTCGTCGTTGAAGTAGGGGGATACGTGTCCTGTACGCCATATTCCGCCAGCAGCTTGAATAGTTTGCTCAGGCTGGTGTAAGAGGCGGCGTCGGCCAATACCACAATCAATGCGCGCTCTGCCGCCTTCAGCGCCTGTGGCAGGTAGACTGTCGCACCTGGTGGTGTGTCCAGCAAAATGTAATCATAGGCGGCCACCCGCAAGCCCTGTATGGCTGTCGCCACCCACTGGGGACGTGCTTCCAGTGCAGACTCAAATTCCAGCAACTCTTCTTCAGTCACTCGCCCGAAGGGAATAAAGTCGACACCAAAGGGGCTATGGAAAATAACTTCAGGGAAAATACCCTCACGTACCAGACCAGCATCATCACCCGGGTCCATCGCCAGATGCAGACGTACCGCGTTTTGTGGATCAAGATCAATCACCAGCACACGTTTGCCACGCTGTCCCAGCGCGATGGCCAGATTGGTCGTCAGCGTCGTTTTACCGACGCCACCTTTACCAGAAATGAGGGAGATTACATGCATGGTTGCATAGTGATAAATTATTATTATGTGCGGCTGACTGACAGCATCAAAGCTGAAAAATGCAGATTAAATTGTTGAGCGCAGTGTACCCGTAATTTGCTCTCTTGATAAGAGCGCAGTCATGGTGTGAATGTACTAGAACTCATTTCATAAATAGGGATGAGTGCGAGCAAGGCGATTCGGGATGCAGTGTATGAAATGAGTTCTGGAATCATTCATCACTTGTATGGCGCGGTAGCCTTAAACCGGCATAGCTGTCAACAAATCAGCACATCGGCAAACTGCTTGCGATAATTGCCCGGGCTGTTGGCCACGATGCGGCGGAAGTGACGGCGCAGCGATTCTTCAGAACCAAATCCGGCCAGTTCAGCCACCTGTGTCAGGCTGGTGTGCGGTGATTCCAGCAATTCTTTGGCGATGGCGACGCGTTCACGTATCAGCCATTCACCCGGTGCCATACCGGTGGAATCCTTGAACTGACGTTGCAGCGTACGGGTACTCATCGCTGCTTTTTCTGCCATGGATGTCAGATTGTGCGGCAGGGCAGGGTGGGATCTGATCCAGTCCATCAGCTTTGCCAGGCGTGCATGCTCGTCGCTGGGCATGGGGCGCGGCACAAACTGCGCCTGTCCACCTTCACGATGTGGCGGTACCACCAGTCTTTGCGCCACCAGATTGGCGACCCTGGCACCGTAGTCCTTGCGTACCAGGTGCAGCAACATGTCCAGCCCGGCGGCGGAGCCTGCCGAGGTCAGTATCTGCCCCTGGTCGACATACAGGGCATTCGCTTCCACATGAATGGCTGGGTAGCGCTTCAGCAATTTTTCGGCATAGCGCCAGTGTGTCGTTACCGTCCTGCCATCCAGTATGCCGGCTGCTGCGAGGACAAACACGCCGGAACAGATACTGCAAATTCTGGCACCACGCGCATGGGCTGCACGGATTTTTTCCAGTATCGCCGGTGGTGGCATTTCGTCTGCATCGCGCCAGCCGGGGATGATGATGGTATCGGCCTGATCAAGCATACTCAAATCATGTGGCACTTCTACAATGATGCCACCCGCAGCCCGCAATTTGCCTGCTTCCATGGCGCAGACGGCAAAGTCATACCAGTCCACATCCAGCTCGGGGCGATGCAATGCAAATAACTCTACCGTGCAGCCAAATTCAAAGGTGCACAATTGATCATAGGCGAGGGCAACGACCAGATGTTTCTTCATGCCAGTTTTTTTGAGTGCAGGATTGTCCATGGCAAAATCTTACCGCAGATTGCGTTTCCGGACATGTTTGCTGGCACGGCTTGCGGTCCGGGCGACAGTTTACTTTTAAATCAGTGCCAATTACACTGACATCGCACACTTTGCCAAGCTGCCGTCAGCGTCTGCCTTCAGCAAGCCACCAATTGTGGCCTATGGGGTCATTTCAGCCGGCTTGCGGCACTTTTACATCATTAAAAACGTTACTCCTGCCATCTCTATGCGCAAATTGCCTGCACGCTACGGAAGCCTCGTCATGCCCTTTTTACTGTCGATACTGATGACCTGTATCGTTTCACTGATCAGTAGCTTGCGCAGCGTCGGTCTGGAGGAACATTTCATCGAAATCTGGATGGGATCATGGGCGCTGTCATGGGTATTTGCCTTTCCAACCCTATTGTTGGTGTTGCCGCTGGTAAGGCGTCTGACCTTGCTGGTGGTCGAAGCACCTTAGAGCGACTGGCACAATAAAATAACTGGACAATGCATCAATATGCACTAATGTTACTGCTAGGGAAGTCTACAAGCTAGTTGCAGACCATATTCATACATTGATCTTTGCTCTGTCAAAGCCAGGCCCGGTGCCTGGCTTTGTTGTGATTGCGTATTGCATGTATGTTGCGCTGCACATCTGTATTGCACAGCTAATGTGCCAGTGACATGGACGTTATATGCAAGTGACATGCAAGCGACATACATGCAACAGATATTCAAAGATTGTTAAAAAAATTATTTAAATTTTAATATTTTGTTGTTTATAGTTAAAATATGATTAAGGTAAAACTGTTACTGCAAGGTGTAAGCGTCGCTATGCCTTACTGTGACAATTTTGCGTAAGTCCTGATAGAGTCATTTATAAAGTAAATTTTTCGTACGAAGGGCTGCGCCATGCATGGTCTTCAAGGTCGGGAAATGGAGCAATTGTTTTTGCTCATGACGGACACCTTGCCGATAGGCGTGGCAGTGCTCGACCTTGATTTGCGACTGCTCTTCATCAATCGCCGGCATGCCGAACTGAACCGTATCCCTATCACAGAGCAACTGGGTCACCCCATCCGTGATTATTTGCCGCAAGTGGCTGATGTCGTCGAACCCAAACTGCGCTTCGTGCTTGAAACCGGCATTCCACTGGTGCGCCAGGAGATACGTGGCGATGCCCCGGGAAAAGAAAACGGCAAACTGTTTCGCCTGGCGTCTTACTACCCCCGGCGCGATGAAAGCGGCAATATCTGTGGCATCCTGGCACTGATACAGGATGCATCCATAGACTCTTTCGAAGCGCAGGTAGCTGAGGAAAGCAAGCAGCGCCTGTTGCGGGTACTGGATAATCTGTTTGCCTTTGTCGGCTTGCTGGATCTGGATGGCACCGTGCTGGAATGCAATCGCGCCCCGTTGGAAGCTGCCGGTATTGCCATTGAAGATGTCCGTGGTAAAAAACTGTGGGATGCGTACTGGTGGAGCCATGACGCCCAGGCTGGCGAACAGTTGAAAGACGCAATCAGTCGTTGTCGCAATGGCGAAATTGTACGTTATGACGTCCATGCCAAAATGATCGATGACAGCCGCATGTGGGTGGATTTCATGCTGGCCCCGCTACGTGATGAAACCGGCAAGATCACCCATCTGATACCGTCCGGCATTGACATCAGCAAGCGGCATGACAGCGAAGCGGCCCTGCATCAGTCGGAAGACCGTTATCGCTCGGTTATAGAATCATCCGATGATGCCATCATCACCAAATCACTGGAAGGCATCATTACCGGCTGGAACCCGGCTGCCGAGCGCCTGCTCGGTTATACCTCCAGGGAAGCACTGGGCAAACCGATTACTTTCCTGTTCCCTGCACCACTGCTCAGTGAAGAACAGCATTTGCTGCGGCGTATCGCCAATGGCGAACGCATCCCGCCTTTCGATACGGTACGCATACATAAGGATGGGCATCTGGTGGATGTCTCGATTACCATTTCACCCTTGCGCGACCGCAATGGCAAAGTCATCGGCGCGTGCAAACTGGCGCATGATATAGGTAGTAAAAAAAGGCAGTGGGAAGCACTGGAACAGGCACTGGAAGAAAAAACCGCCTTGCTGCATGAAGTGCATCACCGCGTCAAAAACAATCTGCAGATTGTGTCCAGCCTGCTCAATTTACAGGCCCGGCAAGCGTCCGAAGATGTGGCGCGGGTGCTGGGTGAAAGCCAGGGCAGGATCAGGGCCATGGCGCTGGTGCATCAATTGCTGTATGACTCGGAAATGATGTCAGAGATTGAATTGTCTGAATTTATCAACCGACTGATTGCCTTGACGGTTGCCAGCCATGACACTGCCAAGCTGGGTATCAAACTACAGTATTCGGGGCCAGGCAAACCTGTTTTTATGAGTGCGCACCGCATGATTCCGCTGGGCCTGGTCATCAATGAACTGATACTGAATTCCATCAAGCATGCATTTCCTGCGGACTGGCTGGTCGGGCAGGGGCCGTTACAAGCCTGTATTGATATCCGCCTGCAAGAAGTTTCTGACGATAAACTGCATTTGCAAGTGGCTGACAATGGCCGTGGATTAGCGACGGAATTCAACTGGGATGCAGCAAAAGGACTGGGGACGCAATTAATCCCCATGTTTGTCGCGCAACTGCATGGTGAAATGACGACATCTTCGACCGCATCCGGTTCCTGTTTTACGATAGCACTCAGCCCAAAACGGAAAGGAATAGTTTGATGCATGCCGAGCACATCCTGATCGTGGAAGATGAACCTGTGGTGGCACTGGATCTGCAACATACTCTGGTGGAACTGGGGCACCGCGTGTGCGGCATACGCAGTAATTTTACCCAGGCGTTGTCGGCCGTTTCACAGCTCGAACCTACTCTGGTGTTGATGGATATCCATCTTGATGGCGCAGAAGATGGTATCGATGCCTGCAAGGCGATTTATCAGCGCTGGAAATTACCCGTCATCTTTCTTACTGCTTATGCAGATGATAATACGGTCAGGCGCGCCATTGCCAGCAAGCCCTTTGGCTATGTCATGAAACCATTTGGTGCCAAGGAACTGGCGGCAGTCATACAGGTGGCACGTTCTCGCCATGATGCCGAAATCGCGCTGGAAAAATCCGAAGAACGCCTGTCCATCGCCCTCCAAGCCGCCGATCTCGGCATCTGGGAATGGGAAGAGCAACTGGATACCGTCAAGGGTGACGAGCGTTTTCACCGCATGTGGGATAGCGCCCTCAGTCCTTTCCAGGCCAACCTGCTCACCATGCTGGAATGCATACATCCGGATGACAGGGCCAATGTGCAGCAGGCTTTGACCAAATCAGACGTATTCAACTGCAGCTTTCGTGCTCTGCGCAGCAACGGTGATTATGCCTGGCTGGAAATGGTTGGCAAACTGCATGTAGGGCATGGAAGAAAACAGACCGTCATCGGCGCCTTGCGCGACATCACCCTGCGCAAGCTGGCAGAAGAAAACCTGCGGCAGGCAAGCGTCGTTTTCAGCACTACCGCAGAAGGCATCATGATACTGGATGAGGCTGGCAAGGTCAGCTCCATCAACCCGGCACTGACACGACTGACCGGTTATCCGCAGGAAGAAATACTGGGGTATTACCCCAGTGAAATCTTGCTGGGACGGCGGGACAATGACCCCACCTATCAAGACATTGCCGCTATGCCCGAAGGTTATTGGTCAGGCGAAGTCGCCTGCAAATGCAGGGATGGTCGTCTGTTCCCGGCGCTACAGCATATTTGCGTGGTACGTGATGAAACCGGCAAGGCAAAGCAATATGTACATGCCATTTCAGACATCAGTTTTATTCGCGAAGCCCAGCGGCAACTGGCGCATCTGGCCTACCACGACCCGCTGACTGGCCTGGGCAATCGCTATTTGCTGGATCAGCGGCTGGAAACCGAAATCCAGCAGACCTTGAATGCCGAGAATCATTTCGCCGTCATCTTTGTCGACCTGGATGAATTCAAAGCCATCAATGACACCATGGGCCACCATGTTGGTGACCGCGTTATTCAGGAAGCCGCCATGCGCATAGTGCGGCAGATACGCCGTCACGATGAAGCGATACGACTGGGCGGGGATGAATTTGTCGTCATCGTATCCAGCCTCAATCATCCCTCGGAAGGCTTGCTGGTGGCTGAAAAGATTCTGAAATCTTTTGCCGAGCCGGTAGTGATCGAAGACCATCATTTTGTGATTAGTGCCAGTATAGGTGTCGCCAAGTTTCCTGGTGACGGCAATAGTATTCATGAAATTCTGGGGGCTGCCGACAGTGCCATGTATGAAGCCAAACGTTGCGGCAAGGGGAAGATCTGCGCCTATTCCAGCAACCTCCGCGACAAGTCTGGTACGCGTTTGAACATAGAGCAAAATCTGTATGGTGCCGTCGAAAGAAACGAGTTTGAATTGTTTTACCAGCCCATTATCGATTTGGCTGATTTTCGCCTGATCGGTTTTGAAGCCCTGCTGCGCTGGAATCATCCTGCCTCTGGTTTGCTGGAACCAGGGCAGTTCGTGCATGTGGCCGAAGAGGTTGGCTTTATCGATTGCATAGGCAACTGGGTAGTGGCAGAGGCGCTGAAGCAGTTGAATAGCTGGAACGAAGTCGGGCAGGGGCAGTTATTCATGGCCGTCAATGTCTCTGCTGGCCAGTTCAAGAATGAGCAGTTTACCAGGCAAATTCAGGATGCCCTGGATACCTACCAGCTACCTCCTCATTTGCTGGAAATTGAAATCACCGAAGCCATGCTGCAAGATTTTCATCAAAGCCGCAAGGTGGTCAACAGCCTGCGGGAAATCGGTGTACGTGTGGCGATTGATGATTTTGGTGCCGGCTATTCTTCCATGGCCTTGCTCAAGCACTTGCCCGTGTCGCGTATCAAGATCGACCGCTCATTCGTGATTGCCTTACCCGGCGCAGAACGCGATCTGGGCATGGTGGCCGCCATCATGCAAATGGCAAAAAGCCTGGATCTGGATGTCACCGCCGAAGGTATAGAAACAGCTGAACAGGCACGCATACTGAGTGAGTTAGGTTGCCAGACCATACAGGGCTATTACTTTGGTCACCCCATGGGGGCCTATGACTATTCCAATGGCTGGATCAGCCTGGGTATGGGCAAAAACTATTTCCTGCCGCGCCCCGGGCGTTAATTGACTGGGACTGGGACTGGGACTGGGACTTGGACTTGGACTTGCTCTCACTCTTTCCAATGCCTGCGTCAGGGATTGGCGCAAAGTACAGTACTTGAAACAAATGCTTACAAGTATTTACTAATTATCACGTCTTTTTCATTATAAGTTTACTATTATTGCCATAAGTAAACATTTTCACCGGTGGATAGGTAGCTCTCTTCCTTTTGTCGCCAGTCCGCAGCCTCCCAGCCTCCAGCCCAATGAACACCGCATTTTTAGATGTAATTACAGACAGTAAACTGGCTCTTGAGCTGAGGCAGATTGCTGATGATTTTCAATTTCTTGAATTTTTTGACCGTTATGGCACATGCTGTTTCGCCATGTCTGCCATGCTGTCACACATACTCCAGGAAAAAGGCTACGTCGCCAGAGTACAGGGTTGTTATGCCGAAATCCGGCAAAACAATGGTATTTTTTACATAGGTTACAAAGGCTTTGCGCATGACAGGCAAAAAGAAGGACATGCCGTCTGCATCATCAACGAAAAATACCTGTTGGATTTTGGTCTGGGTACCTTAAAAAAATTCTACGCCACTGATTTTTCACCAGCGCTAGCCAGTGAAATTCTGAATGATGAAATCATGCTGGCCAGCTTGCCGCTGGCAAACGGTATGCGTATAGATTGGCGCATAGACTGGATTTCACCTGCTGTTGAACAAGAGTTGCAGGCCCAGGCAACAAGTCTGAGACAGGTGCTGGCGGACTATGAGGATTTCCAGAAAAACCGCATGTCCTATCTCATCAAAAAGCTGTTCGTCAAAAATCATGATTCATCGCACGATGTGCATGTATCAAACACCGCATTGCCGCTACAAGGGAGCCGGCATTCCACGATTGTGATCTGAAGTCAGACGCATTCCCTTTACGCCTTCAAGCCATGCCAGGCAGTTTAACCACGCGTATGCTCAAAAATGAAGCTGAAGACATCGACGTTTTTGGCGATGGCATTTTTCCTGGTGGTCGAGAAATGGCCGGAATCAAAATCAACACGCATTAATACCGGGCGTTTAGGGTCGTGGTTTTTTTGCATACGTGCTGCCATCTTGGCGACTTGCCAGGGCTCTACCCGTATATCGTTGGCACCCGTCATCAGCAGTGTGGCCGGGTAGCTGACATTGGGCAGAACATGGTGATACGCATCCATTTCCATCAGGCCATTAAACTCGTCCTCTTTTTTTACCGTACCAAATTCTTCATCATTGCCTGGGCCATTCGATGTCAGTTCAAAGCGCAAGGTGTTGAAGGCACCTACCTCACCGATGGCAACGGCAAACAAATCGGGGCGCTCGGTAATGGCGCGGCCCACCATGATGCCACCGGCGGATGTACCCCACAGTGCAATTTTGCCGCGTGAAGTCCAGCCATCTTTAATCAGGGCTTCGGCCACGTCTATCGCATCACGCCAGGTATTGGGCTTGTTGGCTTTTTGTCCGGCCAAATGCCAGCTCTCGCCTTTTTCGCCGCCACCGCGTACATGGGCATACACAATCACGCCACCCTGATCCAGGAAAGCCAGTTTGGAACCCTGAAAACCCGGATCGAGAATGATGCCGTATGAACCGTAGGCTTCGATCAGTACAGGGTTCTTGCCGTTGAGCTTGGTATTGTTCTTATGCAGAATTTCTATCGGTACTTTGACACCGTCGCGCGCCTTGATTTCCAGACGTGTAGTTAAAAAGGGCGACGTATCAAACGGTGCTTTCGGGGTCAGGCCAATATCTTTTGCCTTCAGGTCGGCACCAGTATTCATGATTCGGGCAAACCATGTCAGGCCATCCATGCCAAACCATGCACCTTCCAGCCTGGCATTGCAATTGACATCCCACACGGCACCGCTCAAAGGCAATGCAACGTCTTCCACCTTGCCGGTGGCAAAACTGTAGCGACGCAGCGCACCTACCTGACCACGCAGTTCATGAATATACAAGCCATCTTTGGCGAGGCTCAGGCTGTCAATCACGTACTCGCCTTGCGCTACCACCACTTCACGTTTGGTCTTGTCCGGGTCACTAATGCTGACCTTGAAAACTTCACCCCGCTCGGCCTTGCCCTTGGCCAGCACATACACATAGTCACCTGCAGTGACTGCATGGACGGCGACATCATCCTTGCCAAATACGGCTATCCAGTTGGGTTTGCCTTGTGCCAGCTCGCTGCTGCGTGCCACCATGCCATAGGCTGGCCATTCACCGTTGCTGTAGATGGCACCCAGCGCCCAGTCACTGACCGTACTTGTGAGTACCATTGGCATTTCGCGTTCGGTCTGGCCCATGGCCGGACCATCTGACCAGCGCAGTGCCATTGTGTCTTGTGCTGCCTCGGTGTTCATCCTGTGCAGCCAGGTCGCGGTGTCGAACGAATAATCGACCTTGCCCTTGACTGCACCATCGCGCAGGCGTGAATAAAAAAATCCGCTGGAATCGGGCAACCAGCTGGCTGGCAGTCCATTCTGCAACGTGATCAGTACATCCTTGCCGCCATCCAGTGTCAGGACGCGCAACTCACGTATTTCATCACCACCTTTATCGATGGTGTAAGCCAGATGTTTGCTGTCTGGCGACATCAGCAAACCGGTCACCCGGCGTGGGGCTCCACCCTGCGCACCGGCTTCGGGGTCAATCAGCAAGATGTCTGCACCACCGGCATGAGGGCGCGCATAAATTTTGTAAGTCTGTTGCCCGGGTGTACGACGAGCAAAGATGATGTAAGTGCTGCTGATCTGGCGTATTGCCACATCCGTCACGGCGGCAGTGAAACGCGTTACCGATGCTTCCACTACACGCCGGCCCGGCAGGCGGTCTAGCATCTGCCTTGCATAGGCACCCTGTGCTTTCAGGTAGCTGACAAATTCGTCGGTATCGGGTTTCTGTTCCATCCATCGATAGGGGTCCACAATAGACTTGCCCCACAGGGTGTCAGTCACAGCCTCTTCCCTTGCCACAGGCGGGCGCAACAGGGCAGGTATTTTCCTGGCAGCAGCATGTACATAAGAACTGAGCGGTGACAGGGCAAGTGCCGAAAGCGACAAGGCAAATCTGCGACGGGTAATCATCAGCGGCTTCCTATCGGTTAAGAGATGGTGGAAACGAGTATAGATGGATTTGCAAACAGCTGACAATATGTAAATGATAGCGATAGCACAAGTTGACGACACTCAGACAAAGCCAGGCCTTCAATAATCGATGCTCCGTCTTTGCGCTTTATCAAATCACGACCTGGCAAACTGGATTCAGATGTGCTTGACGGCTAATAAAGCATCCGGCTGCCCATCATGGTGCGCTACCGCACAGTGATTTTTCGGCATGCATGGCAAGCTGATGATGCAATATTGTTATTATTCCAGACATGTGGACTGCTTTCACCGCTGTTGCTGGAAAACCATCGATCAGGAGAATTCCCCATGCGCAAGTTTTGGCTGCTGTTGTCAGCAATACTCACACTTAACCTCTCCGGCTGTGGATATAACAGTTTCCAAAGCGGGGATGAGCAAGTCAAATCAAGCTGGTCAGAAGTCCTGAACCAGTACCAGCGTCGTGCCGATCTGGTGCCTAACCTGGTCAACACCGTCAAAGGTTTTGCCGCGCAAGAAAAAGATATCTTGCTTGGTGTTACCAATGCCCGTGCCAAAGTCGGCAGTGTGCAGGCCACGCCAGAACTGTTGAACAATCCCGAAGCCTTCGCCAAATTCCAGTCCGCCCAGGGCGAACTGTCTGGTGCCTTGTCGCGCCTGCTGGTCGTCACAGAAAATTATCCTCAATTGAAATCAGATGCCAATTTCCGTGATTTGCAGGCACAACTGGAAGGTACAGAAAATCGTATCACCGTCGCCCGTAACCGCTATATCAAGTCCGTGCAGGAATACAATGTACTGGTCAGGTCTTTCCCCTCTAATCTGACAGCGATGATGTTTGGCTACAAGGTCAAACCCAACTTCGCCGTTGAGAATGAAAAAGAACTGGCCAAACCGCCTGCCGTGGATTTTGGCACGCCCGCAGCCAAACCCGGCGGCGCGCAATGAATATCCTCAGGCACGCAAGAACAGTATTGTTGAGCGTCATGCTGGCATGGGCAGGTGTTGCCTGTGCCCAGATTGCCGTCCCACCCATACAGAACCGCGTTACAGACCAGACAGCAACCCTGACGACAGATCAAAAAGCCGCACTGGAACAAAAGTTGCGCGATTTTGAAAACAAGAAAGGTAGCCAGATTGCAGTCCTCATCGTGCCGACCACTGCACCGGAAACCATAGAACAGTACGCATTGCGCGTAGCCGAACAATGGAAGCTGGGGCGGAAAAAAGTTGACGATGGCGCAATCCTGCTGATCGCCAAAAATGACCGCAGCCTGCGTATAGAAGTAGGCTATGGCCTGGAGGGTGTACTCAACGACGCCACCAGCAAACGCATTATCAGCGACACCATCACCCCCTATTTCAAACAGGGCGATTTCAATGCAGGCATACAGGCTGGTGCCGATCAAATGATACGTGTGGTTGATGGTGAACCCTTGCCTGCAAAAACGTCACGCCTAACCAGCCGAACCAGCGATGCCGATGGCTTCCAGCAATATGCACCCATACTATTTATCATGGCCCTGGTGGTGGGCGGTGTATTGCGCGCCCTGTTTGGCCGATTGCCCGGTGCCATCGTCACCGGCGGTGTTGTTGGCGGCGTCGCCTGGCTGGTAGCCGGTGCCATATCCATCGCCATGATCGCGGGTGTACTGGCATTATTCTTTACGCTGTTAAGCGGCAGCCTGGGCGCGCGAGGTATTGGTGCCTACTATGGCGGCAGTGGCAGAGGTGGTGGTGGATTTAGTGGCGGCGGTAGCGGCTTTAGCGGTGGTGGCGGTGGCTTTGGCGGCGGCGGTGCATCTGGACGGTGGTGATCATGACTAACTTCAACATCAGGCGCATCACAAAACACCTGCTCACGACACACAACGAGCTCCGGCGGGTCTTTCCTCCATTAAGCCTGCAAGCCATCGAGCAAGCCATCAAAGCCAGCGAATCCAGCCATCTTGGTGAAATCCGTTTCGTGGTAGAGGCAGCACTGGAATGTGGCCCGTTGATTCGTGGCCAGACAGCCCGTGCACGCGCCATCGACGTATTTTCGCAGTTACACATCTGGGATACGGCACACAATAATGGCGTACTAATTTACCTGCTGCTGGCTGACCGCGATGTAGAAATTGTGGCTGATCGCGGCATTCATACCAGGACATCAAGCGATGAATGGGAACAAATTTGCCGCATGATGGAAAGCGCCTTCAAACTGGAGCAGTATGAACAAGGCGCGATTCGCGGTATACAAGCCGTCAGCCAGCACCTGACAAAACACTTTCCGGTGAATGGCGATAATCTGAATGAGTTGCCGGATGCTGTTGTGATCTTATAGAGATACTACAAACAACAAGCGAGCAGAATTGATCAAGAGAAAAACGCAGTTCATCATCCCGATACAATTGCTCAGGGTGCGGTCTACGGTGATAGAGCCTTTCACATATTGGTCCAGCAGACATGCAGGCAGTATGCTTTACCCAACCATGCCGGTGGCACCAAAGATCAGTATGTTCATAGAGATCAATGTCCTGCTTAGTTGATGCCAGCTTATGGATGCCAACTTATTGATGTCACGCTATGTCCGGCTTGCCACACAATACCCCACTGTACCAGCGATGCCTGATACCAGCGCACCCCAGCAGATATCAATCACCGTGAGCGTCACTGGCCAGGCTTTTAATGTTGCCAGGTTGCTGAGGTCGTAAGTGCCATACGCCACCAAACCCAGCAAAGCACATAACATCACCGCTTGCTGCCAGCTTTCCGCACGCAGGGCAGGCATAATGCCAAACACCAGCATACCCACGCTATACAGCAAATAGAACAATGCGGCCGGTATCAGCCTGGGTTGTGCCAGCATCATCTCACCCAGGTATGCGCGGTAAGTCGATCCCATCAACACCCCCAGCCATATTGCATCCAGCGCCAGCAGGGTGAGCAGTGCACTGCCATAAGCAAGCAGCATTTGTTGCCAGGTAAGTGAGGTAGATAGCGTCAGCATGAATATATCCTTGTGGATTGGAGATGAAGACCAACATCAGTGCCGCACATTTTCGCCCAAACGCCATGTCATGTCTGTGCGGTAGATAATATATAAAAACATTGTCAAATTATGAATGTCTGGTGTTTAATGCCTGCAATGCCAAAAGGACAGGTATCTGCTTCGACTTGTTTTTTCTAAGACTGATACCCGTTCGTCAGAAATCGGCAGCATGCATCATCCCTATATTTAAACGACGCCTTATCGCCATGCAATCCAAATTAAAACAGCTTTTTGCTTTTTTCACTCTGTGCACCATCCTTTTGTCAGGCAACGCGACTGCCATGACCATGTTGCGGTCCAACCAGACGCTGATATTGTTCGGCAAAGTCGTGCCGGAAGACAGTCAGCAATTTCGCAAAAAGCTCGAAGAAGGCCCGGTCAAAACAGTCGTCATGACAGAAAGCCCTGGTGGCGATATGCGTGCCGCGTATGCCATTGCTGACCTGATTACAGAAGGCAAAATGAATACCGCAGTCAACGGCAGTTGCATGTCTGCCTGTGCGCTTATCTTTATGGCTGGTACGGAAAGGCAAATGCTTGCCAGCAAGCATTTGGAGAAAACACGCTTGGGTTTTCACGGCCCCCACAATAAACGCACCAAAGAAATCGCCACCGCCTCCATCCCAAGATTTCGTGAATGGTTGCTCAAGGTAACGCAAGGCCAGTTTCCGGAAGAAGTCCTGGACCGCGCCCTGAACATAGAACGCGCTGGTGACATGATGTTTTTCTACTACCCGAATCAAAATTACCTCGGCGACATACGTTTTTGCACTGAAGGTTCGCTGCGTTGCGAAACCCTGAATGGCTACAACATCGTCAAGATTGGCATCCTGACAACGACAGATTTGTTGAAAGTCGAAAGCCTGGATGAGCCTTACAAGGCAGACGCTAAATCAGAGTAGCAGTACCTCTGATTAATACCTATGATGGTTTGTGTAGCATGCAGGCTTTACTATCACCACAAAGAAAGTAACAAGATCATGACAGACGCAACGACGCCCACAACCCTGGCAACCATCACCACTCTGACCCCTGGTAAATTGACGGTCTGCACATACGGCGGATTTGCGCCTGTCTGCTACAAGGACGAACACGGTAAACTCACAGGCCTGGATGTCATCTTCCTGGAAAAATTCGCCCTCAGTCTGGGCTTGGACATCGTCTTGATAGAACATGACTTCGACGGCATCTGGACCATGCCTGACGAGAACCGATGCGACATCGCCGCTGCCGGCGTGCAACAACGGGATAATCGCCATGTTGGGCCTGGCGGCTGCTGGAGTGATGCCTATTTTCAGGTACAAAGATCATTGTTAGTGCGCAGCATCGACAAAGCGGCATTTGATCACCCTGAAACCCTGGCCGGAAAAACCATCATCGTAACCCGTGGTTCAACCGCAGACATCGACGCCAAAGCGCGTTACTACCCCCGCTGCACGATACAGTTCGTTGACGAAGTCGCCAAGGATCAGGCAGATGCGCAGGCATACATCGTCAATACGCTGATAGCAAACCACCAGGCCGATGCTTTTGGCGAAGGTGATGTCAGCAACCAATACCTGAGCGACACCTATGGCAAAAACATTGAAGGTGGCCTGGCGCTGGCGGATATTCATCATATCGACGGCAGCAATGAAACCTTCAATTTCATCACGCGCAAGGCCAGTGCCGGGTTGCTTGAGCAGTTGAATAGCTTCATTGCAGACAACAAGGGAAGCTACGCTAAAGCTTAAGACTGGTACAGTGAAGCGAGAACCGTCTGGGCTGATACGCACATGGTAGTTGCATGCCGATTATTGTGTGGCTGTCAGGTTCAGCGTTCAGTCCAGGCTGCTGCATACAAAATCAGTGATGCGGGTCAAATGCTTGCTCTGAAGGGTGGTGGTATATCCACACTCATCCCCGTCAATTGAACTTGCGGGAGATGCACGCGACCAGACATGCTACAGTACGTCTTTTGCTTCTTACTTAATTCGCCATGAATTCAACCGTGGCCCGCACTGTGCCTATGTTGCGCTACAGCGTGGTGCATGAAACCCGTTACACCTACCAGAGCCTGGTGACACTGTCGCAGCAGTTGCTGCACATGGCACCGCGCTGTTTTGCCGTGCAGCAGACCGAATCGCACAATTTACTGGTTGATCCGGGTGTGGACGAGGGCGTCGACGGGGTTGATTTCTTCGGCAATGCCATCCGCCGCTTTACGGTGACCACGCCACACAAGGTGTTGCGTGTTCTGGCCGAGTCGACCATTGCGCTGGCAGCCCGTCCCGGCATTGAACAGATTGCCGTCTCACCGCGCTGGGAAACGGTGCGCGACATGGTGCAACAGTCACGCCAGCCAGCCATACTCGATGCCTGCAGCTATTTGTTTGAGTCACCCCATGTGCGCTGGAATGCAGCACTGGAGCAGTATGCGCGGACCAGTTTTACCCCAGGCCGGCCATTGCTGGACGCTGCACTCGACCTGACCACACGCATCTTTGATGATTTCGAATTTGACGGTAACGCCACCGACATCGCTACGCCGCTCGAACAAGTGCTGGCTGGCCGGCGCGGCGTGTGCCAGGACTTCGCCCAACTGATGATAGGCGGCCTGCGCAGCCTTGGCCTGCCGGCACGCTATGTCAGCGGCTACATCCAGACCCATCCACCGGAGGGGCAGCCAAGACTGATCGGGGCGGATGCCTCGCATGCCTGGGTGGCGGTATTTTGCCCGGAGCTGGGCTGGGTCGATTTCGACCCGACCAATAGTTGCCTGGTGCAGAGCGAACATCTGACCCTGGGCTGGGGGCGCGATTTCAGTGATGTCACCCCGATGCGCGGTGTGGTGCTGGGCGGTGGCGCCCACGAACTGCAGGTTAATGTCACGGTCACACCGTTGTCATGAACCATTGTCATGAACCGTTATGGGCGATGTCGGTGCGTACCGCACCAGCATAGGGTGCGCATGGTGTGATGAGTGGGCTGAGTGCATTACACATCGTGGTCAGCAGTGGATTTTCTTGCGCCAGTGGCATAGATCCTGCTAGATTGACAGGGTCGCCCCCTCACTCAACCAAAGGTCTCCGCATGGCAATCCGAGTCGCGCTACACCACAAAACCAGTTACCGTTACGATCGCCTGGTTGCGTTGTCACCCCATGAAGTGCGCCTGCGTCCAGCGCCACATGCCCGTACCCCCATCCTGTCGTATTCGCTGACAGTGACACCAGAACAATACTTCATCAACTGGCAGCAAGACCCGTATGGCAACTATATCGGTCGCTTCGTGTTTCCCGAGAAGACTGACCGGCTGGAATTTACGGTCGATCTGGTGGCCGACATGACGGTCATCAACCCCTTCGATTTCTTCGTCGAGAAATATGCCGAGACTTTCCCGTTCGCGTACCCGGCCCAGCTCAAGGCCGAACTTGGCCCGTACTTGCAGAACGAAGAGCCCGGCCCGCTGCGTCAGGAATGGGTGAAGCAGATGCGCAGCGATTTGCTCAAGGAAGCCATGGGCACCAACGATTTTCTGGTTGCCATCAATCAGCGGCTGCAGACTGACATTGCGTATCAGTTGCGTATGGAACCTGGCGTGCAGACTCCCGAACAAACACTGGGATTACTTGCCGGCTCCTGTCGTGACAGCGGCTGGCTGCTGGTGCAGATTTTGCGCGATGTCGGCCTGGCGGCCCGTTTCGTATCGGGCTACCTGATACAGTTGCGGGCCGATCAGGAAGCGCTGGACGGCCCCAGCGGCACCAGCGTCGATTTCACTGACTTGCACGCATGGGCCGAAGTATATGTGCCGGGCGCTGGCTGGATCGGCCTTGATCCGACCTCCGGCATGCTGGCCAGTGAAGGCCACATTCCGCTGGCGTGTACTGCCTTGCCATCGTCAGCCGCGCCGGTCACTGGCTACACCGACGAAGCCGAAGTAACGTTTGAGCATGAAATGACGATCACCCGCATCCATGAAGACCCGCGCGTGACCAAGCCCTACTCGGACGCAGACTGGCAACGGATCGACCAGTTGGGTGAACAGGTCGATGCCGACCTCAGACATCAGGACGTGCGTCTGACGCAGGGCGGCGAACCGACCTTTGTGTCGATCGACGATATGGATGGAGCACAGTGGAACACCGAAGCCCACGGCGATGACAAGCGCCGTCTGGCGGGCCAACTGATGCACCGACTGAAGAACCATTTCGCACCCGGCGGCATGTTGCACTATGGGCAGGGCAAGTGGTATCCGGGCGAGCCGCTGCCGCGCTGGGCGCTGAATATCTATTGGCGTGTCGACGGCCAGCCAATGTGGCTGGATGCCAGCCTGTTCGCCGATGAACAGGTCAACGATGGCTATGGCCCACAAGACGCCGAACGCTTCGCCGCAGCTCTGGCGCGCGCGCTGCGCCTGCCTGCCGACAGCCACCTGCCGGCGTATGAAGATGTGCTGCAGCAGGCCAGGCTTGAACAGACGCTACCGGTCAATCTTGATCCGTTGAGTGTTGACCTGGCACAGGCCGATGAACGGCGTCGCCTGGCGCGCCTGTTGCAGACGGGTTTGGGCGCTGTGGTCGGCTATGTATTGCCGCTCAAGCCGGAAGAGACTGACCAGTCTCTCGCCATCGGCACCCTGTGGCGCACTTCACGCTGGCCGCTCAAGCGCGAGCATCTGTATCTGTTGGATGGCGATTCGCCCATGGGCTTGCGCCTGCCACTGAATGCGCTGCCGTGGGTAATGCCGGAAGACGAAGAGCCGGCCTTCGATCGTGATCCTTTCGCGCCGCGTGATGCACTGTCTCCGCCGCTGTACGACAAGCAGCCCGCACAGAACCTGGCCGCTGCCAAGGGTGGTCAGCAAATGAAGGCCAGTCAGCAAGTCAAGGCAGATCAGCAAGCCAAGGCTGCCCAGCAGCTTAAAGGCAGTCAGCAAGCCAAGACCGGCCAGCCAGCCGCTACCGCTTCCAAACTGGCACCGCGTGACGTGATCCATACTGCGCTGTGCGTACAAGTGCGCGTTGGCCGTTTGCACGTGTTCATGCCACCGCTGACCCGGGTCGAGGACTATCTGGCGCTGGTAGCTGCGGTCGAAAGTACAGCCGCGCTGCTGAACATGAAACTGTGGATAGAAGGTTATCCACCGCCACGCGACCCGCGCATCAAGTTGCTGAGCGTAACGCCCGATCCTGGCGTGATCGAGGTAAATATCCATCCGGCAGCCAGCTGGAAGGAGCTGGTCTACAACATGTCCACCTTGTATGAAGAGGCACGCCTGTGTCGGCTGGGAACAGAAAAATTCATGGTCGATGGCCGCCATACCGGCACTGGCGGCGGCAACCATGCGACACTGGGTGGCGCCACCGCCGAAGACAGCCCCTTGCTGCGGCGGCCCGATTTGCTGAAGAGCCTGATCACTTACTGGCAAAACCATCCATCGCTGTCTTATCTGTTTTCTGGCACCTTCATTGGCCCTACCAGCCAGGCGCCACGGGTTGACGAAGCGCGCGACGATAATCTGTATGAGCTGGCGATTGCTTTTCAGCAGATGGATCAGTTGCTGCCCACGCTGCATCCGGGCGATAAGCCTTGGATGGTCGACCGCCTGTTGCGCAACCTGCTGGTAGACCTGACTGGTAACACCCACCGTGCCGAATTCTCCATCGACAAGCTGTATTCGCCAGATGGGCCAACTGGCCGTCTCGGCCTGGTGGAATTCCGCGCCTTCGAAATGCCACCGCACGAACGCATGAGCCTGCTGCAAATGCTGTTGCTGCGGGCGCTGGTGGCGCGCTTCTGGCGCCAGCCCTACCAGGCCAAGCTGGTGCATTGGGGCACGGCACTGCATGACCGCTGGATGTTGCCGCATGTGGTGGCGCAGGACATCCGCGATGTTGCACGTGACTTGCGTGAGGCAGGTTATGCCTTCGAGGATCACTGGTTTGACCCCTTCATCGAATTCCGCTTCCCGCGTTACGGCACGGTAGTCTATCAGGGCGTCGAACTGGAGTTGCGCCAGGCGATCGAACCATGGCATGTGCTGGGCGAAGAAATGAGCACTGGTGGTACCGCACGCTATGTCGATTCGTCGGTTGAACGCATGCAATTGCTGGTGCGCGGTCTTACCGACGGACGCCACGTGGTCGCCTGCAATGGCCGTATGCTGCCGCTGCATCCGACCGGCGTGCCGGGAGAATATGTGGCCGGCGTGCGCTTCCGCGCCTGGAGTCCGTGGTCGGCGCTGCACCCGACCATCAAGGTGCAAGCGCCGCTGACTTTCGACCTGGTCGATAGCTGGAGCGGGCGCGCGGTGGGTGGCTGCACCTATCATGTCAGCCATCCGGGTGGCCGTGCCGAGAGTGGTTCGCCAGTCAACGCCAACGCTGCCGAGGCCCGTCGCTTCGCCCGCTTTTGGGCCTACGGACACACGCCTGGACCGATGACGGTGCTGCGTGAAGCGCCCAATCCCAGCTTTCCGATGACGCTGGATTTGCGCTGGCAGCCGGGTTAAAAGTAAAACTAAAAATAAAACTAAAAGCAAAACAGGAGACGCATGGACTACACACTACTGACGGGTTATCCGGGCACACCCGGCAGCTACGATGAAATGATGGAAGCGAGTTTGCGGCCACGTGGACACTGGCGCGCCATGCTCGACAGCCTGGCCGGTGAGTCCCCGGCCATGATGCGTCAGCGTATTGAGGTAGTGCAGCGTCAGGTACGTGAGAACGGTGTCACCTACAACGTCTATGCCGATGCCAAGGGCATGCAGCGGCCATGGGACCTGAACGTGTTGCCGCTGATCTTGCCGTATGATGAATGGGCACAGGTGGAGGCTGCAGTAGCACAGCGCGCTACCTTGCTCAATCGCATCCTGCTTGATGTCTACGGCGAACAGCGCCTGCTGGCTGAGGGCCTGCTGCCACCAGCGCTGGTACACGGCCATGCAGGCTTTTTACGGCCTTGTCAGGGCATACGCCATCAGGGCGACATCGCCCTGCATTTCTATGCACTGGATTTGGCGCGCGCGCCTGATGGCCGCTGGTGGGTGGTGGGTGACCGCACCCAGGCACCTTCCGGCGCTGGCTATGCGCTGGAAAACCGCGCCGTCATTGGTCGCATCTTCCCAGACATGCTACGTGATCTCAAGGTGCGCAAGCTGGAAGGTTTTTTTGACACCATGCGCGACAGTCTGGCGCACTGGGGCAGGCGCAGTGCCGGTGCCGGACTGCGCGCGGGCGAACCGCCACTCATGGTGCTGCTGACCCCTGGCCCACATAACGAAACCTATTACGAACATACCTATCTGGCACGCTATTTGGGCCTGCCGCTGGTTGAGGGCGGCGACCTCACGGTGCGCAACGGCATGGTCTGGCTCAAGACCCTGTCCGGCATGCAGCGCGTGCACGTCATCGTGCGCCGGGTCGATGATGATTTTTGCGATCCGCTGGAGCTGCGTGCCGACTCCGCGCTGGGCGTGGCTGGCCTCACCGACGCTGTCCGCCGTGGTACCGTGCTGGTGACCAATAGTCTGGGATCAAGCTTGCTGGAATCAGGTGCCTTGCTGGGCTTTTTGCCGTCGCTGTGCCAGCGCCTGCTGGGCGAACCGCTCAAGATGCCATCGGTGGCGACCTGGTGGTGTGGCGAAGCTGCTGCGCTGGATACGGTGGTCAGCCGCCTCGACAGCCTGGTGATCAAGCCGGCGTTTCCACAACTGCGTCAGGGACCGGTGTTTGGTGCCGACCAGCGTGGCGATGCCCGTGCTGCGCTGATCGGGCAGTTGCGCGCCAACCCCGGCAATTACGTGGCACAGGAACTGGTGCGGCTGTCGCAGGCACCGGTCTGGAAAGAAGCCCCCCGGGCCGGCTTGTACCCCTGCGCCACTGGCCTGCGCGTATACGCCTGCGCCACGCCCAAGGGCTATGTCGTCATGCCAGGCGGGCTGACTCGCGTGGCCACCGGGCCAGATGCGCGTGTAATCACAATGCAGCAAGGCGGCGGCAGCAAGGATACCTGGGTCCAGGCCAGGGCCCAGCAAGACCTGCCACATCAGGAGCGCGGTAACGTGGAACGGCGTGAGCCAGTGCGCGATGACACCCACCTGTCAAGCAGGGTGGCAGAAAACCTGCACTGGTTTGGCCGCAACACCGAACGCTGCGACAATATTGCCAGGCTGCTGCGCGTCACCCTCAATTTCCTTTTCCACGTCCGGCCAGACGATCGTGGTGCCGAATGGGCAGCCATGACTGGCCTGTGCCAATGGTACTGGTTGATCGCACCACCCGAACCAACTGACGTCACCGCTGAACCGGTGCAGCCAGCCGCCATGCTGACCGACGCCCAAATCGAATCAGCGCTGCTGCGGGCCGTGGTGTCGCCGGATGTGCCGGGGCTGGTGCAGCAACAGCAGCAACTCTACCGCTGCGCCAGCCAGTTGCGCGAACGCATTTCACTCGATAACTGGCGTGCAATCAGCAAGATGCGGCAAGACAGCCCCGTCGAAGAGCAACCATCCCAGGCCGAAGCAATGCGCCGCCTGGACGACGCCACCGAAGCCGCCATGTTGATGTCCGGTTATGCAATGGATGGCATGAGTCGCGACCTGGGCTGGCGTTTCATGTCGCTGGGGCGGCGGCTGGAAAGGCTGCAATTCCAGTGCCAGATATTGCGACGCGGGCTGGCTATGGATGGTGGCGACCTGGAGTGGATGTTGCTGCTGTCAGATAGCATTATCACCTACCGCGCGCGCTACCAGGCCCGGCCAGAATGGTTACCTTTGCTTGATCTGCTACTGCTGGATGAAAGTAATACCCGCTCCATCGTGTTTCAGGTCGACGGCATCCTCAAGACCTTGCAGCAAATGGCACCCGGTCGCGGCCCGGCTGGAACTGAACAACTGGCAGCACTGGCCGACGAATTGCAGGCCCTGACACCAGAAGCCGACCTGGTCGGTGGCAGCCTCTACCTGGCCGACCTGCTGCAACGCCTGATCCAGACCAGCGAAACTTTGTCGGAACAGATAGGTGTGCAGTTTTTTAGTCATACGGGGAAAGCGGCGGGGGAGGGTAGCTAGCAACGCCTGTGGCAAGAACAGCGAAGCAGGTTATTCGTCATAGTGAAGGCACGAAGACACAAGTGAAAGCTTCAATTCCATCACGCCAAGGCAAGTGTAGGGTTGCTTGAGTTGCTGAAGGTCTTCATTCTAGATAACAAACTAGATAACAAACGAACTTGTACTAAAGATTAAAAACGGTAATCTGACGTGCGAGAGTGTTTGTATTGATCGGTTATTGTCGTTGAGTTCCCGCCAGCCGTGCGCGGCGTTTTCGTGCCCAGATGAAAACGCCGGTAGCACTCAAACCTGTAAGCGCGATACCCATCAGGCAGATAAGTAACTTGAACGGTATGCCCCATAAGGCAGCCATGTGCAGGCTGGTAAGCCAGGTCGAGAGCGTATCGCCACTGGCGGCACCCGTGGGCAACCAGAGCGCACGGAATGCGCCGGTATTGGCGTCAAACCAGATACTGCTACCACCAGAAACGGTGCGTATGTCAGCGCTGCTGAGTACGTCATAGCGAAAGACCGCTTTGTCAGCATCATAGTAAAGTGAATCTTCACGACTGATGTCGAAGCCATTGTTTACAGCTTGCTGACGCATCAGCGTGCGTCCATTGTTGCGCGCTTGCGTCCAGCTGATACCTGGTTCCGGTTGTGCTTTATCCAGTGCAGGCATGATGTCATCACCAGGCTGGTGAGAAAACACTGCATGCATGACTGGTGCATACACTTGCTGGAGATTAAAGGCGACGCCGCTCCAGGCCAGGATGAACAGCATTGCCCATAACCACAAACCACCGGCCCGGTGCAGGTCAAAGTTCAGTTTGTAGTTTCCTGCATTCCAGCGCAATTTCCAGGCTGGATACCAGCGACGCAACCAGGATTTTCCATTTACCTGACGCGACGGCGGTGGCAAGCTCAGGTAAGCACCGACGAAACAATCCAGCGTCCATAGCAGGGCGATGATTCCAAACACATAGCTGCCCGCTTTGCCCAATGCCAGTGAACGATGTAAGCGGTAAATGAAAGGCATGAGATTTTTCTTGCCCTGTGCGATGTCACCAAACTTGCGTTGACCCAAAATGTGGCCCGTGTAGGGGTTGACGAAAATCTGGTCATTGGGCAATTCATTGGGCAATTCCTGAACTTGACCAGCACGCGGTGCCAGAAAAAATAATGTGGCGTGCCCTGTCTGGGTAAACAGTGGCACATACGGTATATCAGCCGCAGGATAGTGTTGCATCACTTGCTGCCGCAGTGTCAACGGATCCAGCATCGCTGCATGTTCTGTCGGTGGCGCTGCCAGAAATAGCTGGGGATTCAGCATGGTCTCCAACTCCGTGTTCCACGCCAGCAGGCTGCCAGTCAAGCCAGACAGAATTAAAAAGCCAGCCAGCACCAGCCCTACCCACCGATGGACAATTACCATGGTGGGTCGCAACTTGTGCTGTCTGGGGAGGCTGGGTAGCTTTAAGGTAGACACAGAAATGGTCAGGTCGATACGTTGGTGTGCTGGTGTGCATGTGTCTAAGCTGCTGCTGCCGTCTTCACCAGCGGTATTGTGCAGAAAGCGTCACTTGCCGTGGGTCGCCGTAGTTGCAATAGCCATTACCGCATTCGACGATATACGATTTATCTGTCAGATTTTTGACATTCAATTTGAAACGCCATTTGTCCACGTCGTAGCTCACACCAGCATCAAACACATGAAACGCCGGGACTTCATATGGTGCATTCGATGCCAGGGCCTTGCCCACATAACGCATGCCCATACCCAGTTTCAGTTTGGGGACGCCCAAATCGGCAAACTGATAATCGGCCCAGGCAGAGAATTGATGCGTTGGGGTGTTTGCCTGGCGCTGACCGACGACATCTGGCTGGGTCGGTCCCGCTTTGGTGGTCTTGGCATCGGTATAGGTGTAGGCGGCAATCAGTTGCAGGTTACGGGTCAGGTCGCTTTTGGCTTCCAGTTCAAGGCCACGCGCGCGGATTTCACCGGTTTGTATTGAATAGTTATCCGGGTCTGCCGGGTCGGGTACCTGTACATTGCTTTGAGTCAGTTGATACATTGCTGCAGACAGCAGGGTATTGCTGCCAGCAGGCTGGTAACGTACACCGAATTCATATTGCTCGCCCTTGGTGGGTTTGAAGCGCGCACCCAGTCTGTCGGTACCACCTATGGGCTGGAAGGATTGGCTGAAACTGATGAAGGGTGCCAGGCCATTTTCAGCCAGGTATACCAGGCCTGCCCGACCAGTAGTGGACGTGGTTTTGTCCATGTTCCATGCAGGTTCAAAATAGTCTGACTGATCAATCTTCACACTGTCATGACGCGCGCCCAGCAACAGTACCCAGCGCTGATCAATTTTGATCTGGTCTTGCAGATACAGGCCCAGGGCACGGGTGTTCTCGCGGTAACCATCTTTACCGTCATCGCCATATGGTTTTGCGCCGTAGACGGGTTTGAACAGATCCAGCGGCGCGATCAACGCATACCGGCGGGTACGTTGCGCATCGGAAGAACTGCCATCCACACCCAGTGTCAATTGGTGGTCGATAGAACCTGTCCTGATCTGTGATTGCAGGTTGGCATCGAAGGTCCATGCCGTTACTTTTTCCATGCGCCTTGCAAAATAACGGGTCAGGGTGCGCTGATCATCCTGAAGGCTGTCTCTGCCAGCATAATTCCAATCCAGATCAACCTGATTGCGTCGCAGTGACAGATTGATTTTATTTTGTTCGTTGAATTGATGCTCCAACAACAAGGTGGCAGATTTGTGTATATCTTTTCTGTTATCCAGTGGCTCGCCTATGCTCAGTCCCCTGGGCAGAACACCATTTTTATTTGGTAGCAAAGAACCTTCCGGTGGCAGGCCCCATTGACGGTTCAGCTTGCTTTCCTGGTAGTGGGTAAGTAAGGTCAGTTGCGTAGAATCAGCAATTTTCCAGTTCAGCGCGGGGGCAATATAGAGCCTGTCATTGGGTACAAAGTCAATGAAGCTATCACTCTTGCGATTGAGCAGGGTCAGCCGGTAAGACAGGCTGCCTTCTTCATTCAGGCTGCCGCTCAGGTCGGCGGTTGCTTCTACCCGGTTATAGCTACCTACCTCCAGGCCAGCTTCGTGCCAGGTCTCCGCTGATGGGCGTTTGGTAACCAGATTGATCAGGCCACCCGGCTCTGTCGCGCCATATAGCAAGGATGCTGCACCACGCAAGATATCTACACGTTCCAGTCCATAGGGTTCTTGTGTGCCGGTGAAGGTATTGCTGGGCGAACGCAAGCCATCACGGCGTATGCTCGAATTATCTATTTGAAAGCCACGCAGTATCAGATTATCGGTATCCCGGTAACCGTTGGTTTGCGCGCCCACACCCGGTGTGTAGCCGATGACATCGCGAATGGATTTCGAAGCCTGGGCCTGTATCTGGTCACTGGTGACTACCGATATGGATTGTGGTGTCTCGACCAGCAAAGTATCAGTTTTGGTTGCGCTTGCGCTGCGTTTGGCAACATAGCCATACACCGGGCCCCAGGCTTTTTCTTTATCGGCAGATGCGCTCACTTGCACATCTGGCAGTGCGGATGCCGGGCTGGCAGCGGCATTTTCAGGAGCAACCGCTTGAGGCCGCAATACATAACCACCATTCTCCAGGCGAACAGACTGCAAGCCTGTACCACGCAGCAGTAGTGCAAAGGCTTCTTGCGCAGTGTATTGGCCGTTGATGCCTGCCGTGGTTTTGCCGTCAGTCTGATCTGCCGTAAAAGTCAGCGGTACTTCTGCCACGCTGGCAAGATGACGCAATGCAGGTGCAAGTGCTCCTGCTGAAATGTGGTAGGCCTGTCGTACGGTCTGTTCTTGCCTTGCAACATTCGCTTGTGCCATGGCGCTGCCGGGTACACTGCCGGCAATAACAGCCATGGCGGCAATTGCCGATGCAATCGCCTTTGCCATACCTTTCGTCTTGATGCTATGCGATGTATAGGCCTGTTTAAATTGTGTCCGTTTGCTATGCGGACATGGCATTGTAATTTCCCTGGACTGCATGGTCTTCTCTCAAGTTAATGGCTAAAAATAAAGCGTTCACTTGTTAGGTGCCGCGAGAAATGAAATCGGGCAGAAGAAATTGGATTATTTTTCAGAGAAATGATTATCAGGGGTAAAAAAAGATAATTTCCTCATAGAGGGAACTGAAAAAGTATCATCAGGCAGGTGCTATCGTCACCCAAAAGCGGGTAAACGACATCACTTTGACCGGCAGGGAATTGGGTAGCATGTTGAGGATGCTTTCAACATCTTTGAGTGGCAACACGGCAGAAAGCCGTAAATCAGCTACGGCTGGATCACATCTCAATACACCTTTCCGGTATCGGCCCAGATCCGCCACAAAGTCAGCCAGCCGCATATCATCTGCAATGATCTGGCCACGCACCCAGGCCGCAGCCTGCTCATCAGTGGATTTGAGCTTGCCAAAGCCATGCCGGGTAAAGGATACACCCTGGCCAGTCCTTACTACCTGCGAAGAACCTGGTGTTCCCTCAGGGGTAATTTCTACTGCATGTTCCAGCACTGTAACCGCTGTGTGGTCCTCATATTGGCGCACCGTAAATTGTGTGCCAAGCGCACAAATGTTGCCATCGTTGCTAGCTATCACGAACGGTCGTTCATTGGCGTTGATGTGACCTGTAACTATCATGATTTCACCAGCCACCAGACGCACCAGGCGGCGTTTGCCATCAAAGCTTACATTGATGCTGCTTGCGGTATTGAGCGTGATGCGGGTGCCATCTGCAAGACTTATTTCGCGTTTTTCACCAACACCGGTATGGTAATCGGCTGCCAGTTGTTGCCAGGTTTGCGTTTGTGACGTAAACAGGCCAGCTACGCCGGTACCACCCAGGTACAGCAAAATTTTCATGGCTTTACGACGGCTTGCATGGGTATCGCTATCCGCCATTGTTTCAGCTGCATATGGTGACAGGCTTTTGTAAGCAGCGCTTGCCTGCAGCTTGCCAAAACGCCCCATTACGCCTTCAATATGTTGCCATGCGCGATTGTGGTCGGGGTGTGCGTCGCGCCATGCCTGCCAGCGCTGATTGTCAGCCTCCGTCATTTCTCCTGACATATGCAGCGTCAACCATTCGGACGCCTGATCGGCAATGCCTGGGTCAAGTGGTTTGCCGCCCACAATGATGGGCGCTGGTGTAATGGCATTGGCCTGAGATGACATCATGTCAGGCGGCCAGTGCAAAAAGGCATTGCCGGTTGGCGCGGGTAAGATATTGCTTGACCGAACTGCTTGAGACCTTCAGACGCTCGGCAATTTCTGCGTAACTCAACTCTTCCAGATGCGCCAGAAGAAAAGCTTCTTTCACTGCTGGTGGCAAGCCATCCAAAGCCATATCGATCTGTTGCAAGGCCTCAAGTGCCAGTAACTGCAATTCAGGCGAGGCTGCAACCGGCTCAGGCAAGGCAGACAGGGCATCCAGATAGGCAGATTCCAGCAGTTGCCGCCTGTGGCGGTGCGCCATCAACCTGCGCGCAATTGTGGCAAGAAAGGGTCGCGGTTCAAGAATATCTGCCGCCTGCTCATTCTTGAGTATGCTGACAAAAGTGTCCTGTGTCAGATCTGCCGCTTCGAATGAATCCCCCAACCTGCGGCGCAGCCACGTCTGCAGCCAACCTTGATGGTCACTGTAGAGAATATGCATTTGCTGCCGCAAGCTGAAATCGTTGACTGACATGACACTGTTTTCAAACAAGGTGCCAGGCACCAATTAAACGTTAATGAGAATTATTCTCATTTTAGCGCATGTTATTGCGAGTGTGCAATTTTTGTCTTGGGCAGGAAAGTAATGCATAGGGGATGGATATTGCAGACTTCAGAGGTTGCCGCCGCAATACCAGTTTTCAGATCAAAAGATGCTTGTTGATACAGCTTGCCGACCAAGCCACATTTGATTTCAACGAAATTATCATCGGGGAAAATCAACGTCGTTACGTCGAATAGCAAGAAACCATAGACACGAAGGTAAAACGTCAATGCGATGAGTGGCGGTGCTTGAGCTGATACGCAAAATGGAAAACTGGACATCAACGTAGTGCGCCAAGATTGGCTCATGACCAGGAGAACGTACACAGTATTTTTACAGACTCTCATCGACGCCTGTTGTTGGTTTTAATTTCAGCCAGAAATATGCCAGTTTGAGCATGTCTATGGCGATTTGGTGAAAAAAGATTTCTCGATTTCCGTGCAAGGAGAGTGTGCACTTGCAACGTTCTCTAGCCTTGCCGGGTTGGTGCTTGTGGTATGGCATCTTCCAATGTTGGTTTCCGTGCTTGTGATCAGGTCTGCATTCTAATAAAGGACATTCGCCACTCGATGGCTGACTTACCTATAACCCTGTCAACGCTTCGCGAGGTGTCACATATAGCTCGAAGACAAAATTATTCACTATTTTTATATTGTCAGAGGGCACTCCCCATTTCTCCTGGTCGGCCTTCCAGCGTATGACAAAATAATATGCACTTTCGAGTATTTTGTTTGTCAACTTACCTAGCAAATCGTTGCACGTTCCTTTTCTTCACTAAGCTGTGACGAAAACACTCCTAATAATATGACCTCGAAAGGAAATAACAGGTGTTTTCTGTTAGACTCAAAAACCTAATACTTGTAAAAAATAATATCAAATTGCAGCCAGTAGTCTACCGCTAACCTCAGCTCCCAATCCTATGACTGACCTTCCAGAAATTGTCCAGAACGGCACCGCCGCAGACGTTGAGGTTGAAATTGATGACCCTAATTTAGGCATTACTCGTCCATTTGACCCGGATAAAATTAAAGTTAATACGATCCCGGCGCTAATTGATGGCATTATCAAACGTATTGATTTTAAAGAAATTGACTTGGCACCGGCCTTTCAACGCAAAGCTAGATTGTGGGATATCGGCCGTAAAAGCAGATTGATCGAATCATTGTTATTAAAAATTCCTTTGCCAGTATTTTATGTGGCATCGGATGGCGAAGATCGTTGGTCGGTGGTTGACGGTATTCAAAGGATGACGACTATTTATGATTTCGTAAAAAATGTATTTGTCTTGCAAGACTTGGAGTATCTGACGAAATTAAATGGATCGACCTTTGAACAATTACCGCGGCCCTTGCAACGCCGGATTGAGGAGACTCAATTGATTATGAATTTAATCCAAGATGGTACTCCTGAGGAGGTAATGATCAATATTTTCAAGCGAATTAATACTGGTGGTATGGAGTTGACAGCACAAGAAATTCGAAATGCATTGAACAAAGGCGTGGTTCGGGAGTTTTTGCAAGAAGTTGCCAAGGCAAGAGAATTTTCAACAGCCACAACAAATCCAGTAAATGACACGCGCATGCAGGCGCAAGAGATGGTATTGCGGTTCTTTGCCTTTTATTTACATCCTTGGCAAGAGTATGCGAGTAAAAATGATGGTTTGGATAAATTTTTGACACAAACAATGCGTGAATTAAATACCCTTTCAGAAGCAGAAAGGGGTGATCTCGATAAGAAATTCAGACAAGCAATGGATTGTTCGCGCGCTATTTTTGGCGGTGACACTTTTCGTAAGCCGCAAATGGATGGCCGTAGAAAACCCATTAACAAAGCATTATTTGAAACTTGGAGTGTTAATTTGGCTCATTGCGCGCCAGAGCAACAGGCAGATTTGATTTTAAAAAAAGACATACTGATCGATAGTTTCAAACACCTAATGGAAGATGATGAATTTAATACTTCAATTTCATCGTCAACCGCAGCTTCCACTCGAGTTGAAATACGTTTTTCCAGGGTCGAACAACTAATTAAAGAGACACTAAAATGATTTCTGAAATTCGACTTGCCAATTTTAAATGCTTCAAACAACTCTCATTGCCATTGGGGATGTTCACGTTGTTGACGGGTTTGAATGGCATGGGTAAAAGCAGTGTTATTCAAAGTATTTTATTAATGCGGCAATCATGGCTTAGTGGAGACTTAAAAACGGGTCGTTTGGCACTGAATGGTGAGTTGACCGAACTTGGTACAGGTTACGATGTTTTATTTGAGGGGGCAGACGCTGACCAAGTTGGAATTGGCTTAAACGCGTATACTAAAACCGAAGCTGGCATGTCTTCGAAAATTGCGATAGATTTTTGGTATTCCTATGACCAGAAGTCAGATCGGCTTACTTCAATCTTACCTGATATAGCAGTTAACCGTGAGATGAAAAACATACTTTCATCGTCGCATTTTGAAACGGTGCAGGAGTTAATTCAGGATCCGGCCAGTTTAGCTACCCTAAAAATTATTGCAAGCACCGAAGAACAGGGATTACTTTGGCAGGGCATTTCACAGCTTCAGGCGCAAGATCAATGGATAAAAGCCGTCGAACGTGAGGCAATATCACCATTTGGAGGGCAATTTCACTATGTTTTTGCAGAGCGTTTTGGTCCACGTAAAATGCTCCCACTGTCTGAGACACATGTTAGGGGGGAAAATCTTGGCTTGCATGGCGAGTATGTATTGCATTTTTTGCTCGAATATGGGAAGAAAATTCTACTTGACCACGATGATCCTCGCTTGTTCTCTAAACCAGAAATTCCTCGTAGTCTCGAAGCCCAAGTAGATGCGTGGCTGCAAGAAATAAGCCCCGGTAGCCATCTGTCGATTGAGGCAATTAGAAAGGCTGATTCGGTACTGAGTGGGTTTGAGTTTGATCGGCCTGGTGATATAAAGACACGTGCATTTCGTGCCACCAATGTCGGTTTTGGGCTGAGTTACGTGTTGCCAGTCATAGTAGCACTGTTGTCGGCCGAAAAAGGTGCTATGGTTTTGTTAGAAAATCCTGAAGCTCATATGCATCCACGAGGTCAAACACGGCTTGGGCAATTAGCTGCTCGTACTGCTGCTGCGGGTGTGCAAGTGATCATGGAAACGCATAGTGACCATATTATGGATGGTGCGCGAATTGATATCCGTCAAGGAGGCATAGGGAGATTAGCAGCGGCTCACGCTGCTTTCCACTACTTTGAACGTGAAGGTGCAATGGCGAAAGTAACTAGCCCCAATATAAGCGACGATGGCAGACTTGATAATTGGCCAGCCGGATTTTTTGATCAACACGATGAAAATTTGATTGAGCTATTGGCACCCAAAACTAAAGGATAAGCGATGCGCGAAATGATCTTCAACGAGGCGTCGCTTACTCCCGCTTCTTGGACAGTTGAAAAGGCAAAAACGTCATTGGTGAACATGGCGCAAGGCATGATTGCATTAATTGCGAAATTAGGCTTGAGTCAACGACTAAGATTGCCGCGTGAAATGCCTGAAATTAAAGTGGCTGGTGACGAATCACTCTATTCATTGTTGGTGATTTTAATACGTAATCCAAACACTAAAGCAGAGGCTCGTTTCTGGATGGGGCTTGCAACTAAAGCACCTCTGCTTTATGGTCTTCCCGACGATGTTAAAGACCGATTCTTAGGATGCGAGCCTGCGATGGAGATTACGACTGATACTAATGCGCTTGTCTTATGCGCAATTCAATGTGCGATTGCAATTTCTTTGCCAACTGTCACTGAGTGGGAGCGCGATCAGCTAACCATCAGATTTAAGGAATTATTGTGTGATGGTAGTGTCGAGGATGTGTCTGAAATAATTGATAACTTGGCGGGAACAAAGCAAGCAGAAGGAATTATTTCCAGATATGAAGTGCAAGCATCTCATCAATTGACTAGCGCGACATTTTGGGAAAAACGCGCCGAAGTATTCCCCTCGCTTTTGTTTGGACTTGATGTCGAGAGGCAAATAGCGGATATTGGTGAAAACCAATTTGAAACAATTAAGGGGTGTTTAAGTGATTTGAATATTACAGCAAAAAACTGGCATCAGAATCATGCACTGGCGTGGGGGCGGAAAGTGACGCAAGAAAGCAATAAAACCATGAACAACCCCAGTTTAGCAAGATTTCGTTATTTCAAAAATCAACATGGTGTTAGTCAATTATTTGAGTGGCATGCCCGCTTTGGCAGTTCAGGGCGAATTCATTTATTTCCAAATTTTACTGACCATACGATTGAGATTGGTTATATAGGACCACATTTGCCACTCTAATTTGTAGGCTGGAAGGCAGGCCAAAGCTGGGAGGTTCGCGAAGCGTTGCAACTTCTATATTATATAACTCAGACGCCAATTTTTATTCTATAAGCATTATCTCTAGATGTATGCCTCCACCATTTGCCGGCGTGTAAGGCTTTATCCCCAGGTTTTGCGCGTTTGATCTAGATATTTGAGATTGGTTTGGCAAGTTTAGACATTTTTCGTCCATGAGGTTAATAGCTTCCATCCATGGATTTAAGGATGGATGCAAAAGTATTGGATGTAGATAGACGATATAAGATTGAATTAAACAAAAACCCCGCTCAAGCACAAGGCTAAAAGCGGGTTTTTTGTATCCAGCAGATCGCTCTGCCAGAAAATTCTGGTGGTGATAGGTGGACTTGAACCACCGACCCCAGCATTATGAGTGCTGTGCTCTAACCAACTGAGCTATATCACCAAGAAGCCTGCGATTATGTCAGTTTGGACTTGGGGTGTCAATACTTTGGGCCTTATTTTGCTGGAAGTCTCTCCCGTTTTGGCATAAAAAGCAATGGTTTTTGCAGTTTTGTCGGGTTTCTGCCTGGCGTTGGGTGGGGCTTGTTGCCTGGCTTTGGCTGCGTTGGTGACTTTTTAGTGGCTTTTTTAGTGGTTATTTAGTAGCGGGTTTTTGGCGGTTTAGTGTCTGTATTGCGAAGGTGTGGTGCTGGCTTATATTGTCAACGCCTGCCGCACACTGGCCATGATCTGCGCCTGGGCGTCGGCTGCCAGGCAGTCGATGATGATGCGGTTTGGCATGGATCTTAACCAGGTGACCTGGCGTTTGGCCAGTTGGCGGGTGGCGATGATGCCTAGCTCGCGCATTTCTGCCAGGGTGGTTTGTCCATCCAGATAATCCCATGCCTGGCGGTAACCTACGCAGCGTATGGATGGCAGGTTGGCGTGCAGGTCTGGTCTTTGTTTGAGCGCTTTTACTTCATCAATAAAACCTTGCTTGAGCATGGTGTCAAAACGCAGGGCGATGCGTTGGTGTAGCACGCTGCGGTCGGATGGTTCCAGTGAGATGGCGTGCATGTCGAACGGTGGGGCGGCGCGTTCCTGTTTGGCCAGCAGGGCGGACATGGGCTGGCCGGTGATGGCGATGATTTCCAGTGCGCGTTGTATGCGCTGGCTGTCTTGTGGCTTTAGCCTTGCTGCGGTTTCCGGGTCTAGCGTTGCCAGTCTTGCGTGCAGGCCGCTTATGCCTATGCGGGCGGCTTCGGCATCCAGTTCTGTACGTATGGCGGGGTCGGCACCGGGCAGGTCGTCCAGGCCATCCATCAGGGCTTTGAAATACATCATGGTGCCACCCACCAGCAGGGGCAGCTTGCCCCTGGCCTGTATGTCGCTGACCAGTCTTTGCGTGTCTTTGCGAAACTGGGCGACGGAATAGGATTCTGCGGGGTCGATGATGTCGATCAGGTGGTGTGGTACGGCGGCCAGTTCTTCGGCGCTGGGTTTGGCTGTGCCTATGTTCATGTCGCGGTACACCAGGGCAGAATCAACGGAGATGATTTCTGCCGGATAGTGGCGCGCAATTTCCAGCGCGGCGGCGGTTTTGCCTGAGGCGGTAGGCCCCATGATGGCTATGACTTTGTTCGTCAGGGTAGTGGTGGTATTCATACGGTGTGTTCTGCCGGGATCATGGCGGGTAAGACGCGTGCCGCGATAAAGATCAGGCTGCCCATGCTGCAGGCGATAATGGCCAGCGGGTAGACCGTGCCATTATGTGTGCCACCAACGATGGTGCCAACGATAAAGGCCACCAGCATGTACAGCGCGCCCATCAGCCCCGCAGCAGTGCCAGCCTGTTGCGGAAAAGGCGAGACAGAATTGGATTGCGAAATAGGGAAGTTGATACCATGTGCGCCCATGGTCATGAACATGACGGGCGGTATCATGGCCCAGTGCTGCATGCCTGCCAGTACCATGGCCAGGAAAATTGCGCCCGCAGCCAAAGACAGGCTGCTGCCTATGCGCAAGGTGAGTTTGGTGCCAAAGCGCGCATGCAGGCGACGGCACACCACGGTGCCACTTAAGTAACCTGAAACGCCAAAAGCAAAACAATAACCAAACCAGCCAGTGGGCAGGGCCAGCACCTTGATCAATACAAACGATGCGCCAGAGATAAACACAAAGATGGACCCATACGACAAGGCCCCCGGCAAGGCATAGGCCCAAAACAGCGGCGAGCCCAGCACGATGCGGTAATTGCGGGCCAGCCCAGACAGCTCAGTGGCTTTGGGGTCTTTGTATAAATTGGTTTCTGGCAGGCGGGCAATGACCATGATCAGCAGTGCTGTCGCCAGCAGGGCATGCACCACAAAGGCGGCGCGCCAGCCCAGGTGCACCTGCAAAAATGATCCCAGTATAGGCCCCAGCAAGGGCGCGGCGGATACCCAACTGCTGGCCTTGGAAATAACCCTGACACTGTCTTGCGGCGCATAGGCATCGCGCACGATAGCCCGGGCGATGATGACGGCAGAGCAGCAACCCAGTGCCTGCAAGAAGCGCGCAAAGATCAGCATGCCTATGCTTTGTGATGCGCCACACAGCAGGCTGGCCAGTAAATACAGGCTCAGGCCCGCGATGACGACAGGGCGACGGCCATACCGGTCAGACAACGGGCCTATCACCAGTTGCGCGCCACCAAAGCCTGCCACAAACAATGACAGCGTCAGTTGCACGGTGGATGCCGGCACGGCAAACACCGTGGCCAGGCTGGGCAGGGATGCCAGGTACAGGTCGGTGGACAGCGGTTGCAGCATCAGGAAGACCGCTATCAGAAAAAATAGCGGCGCTGCCTGAAAGCCGGGTATGGCCTGGGCTGGTTCAGTCATGGTGTGGCAGGGTGTTGGTCATGGAGTCACGGGGCCATGCTTGTTACTGACCACGCAAGAACATTTTGTCGAGATCATTCAAGCCTAGTTGTACCCAGGTTGGCCGGCCATGGTTGCACTGGTCTGAACGTTCTGTCTGTTCCATCTGGCGCAGCAGGGCATTCATTTCAGGTACGGTCAGGCTGCGGTTGGCGCGCACGGCGGTATGGCAGGCCAGGGTGCCCAGCAATTCATTGCGTCTGTCTATCAACACGCGTGACCCACCAAATTCGCGCACTTCACGCAAGACATCTCTGGCCAGTGACTGGGCATCGGCATTCTTCAACAGGGCAGGCACGGCGCGCACCGCCAGGGTAGTTGGGGAGATGGCGGCCATGTCAAAGCCCAGGGCCTTGAGCGTATCCTGATGTTCTTCCACAGTACCGACTTCAATCGCATCCGCAAAGAAGGTCACGGGTATCAGCATGGGTTGCACTGGCATGCTGTTTTCATCGAGAGCATTTTTTAGCTGCTCGTACAAAATGCGTTCATGGGCGGCATGCATGTCGACCAGTACCAGGCCCTTGCTGTTTTGTGCCAGTACATAGACGCCATGCAATTGGGCGAGGGCGAAGCCTAATGGGTAGTCGTCATCCGGCAGGCTGTTGGCAACTTGATTGGCGGGTGCGAAATTGGCCCCTGCGTAGTTGGCCCCTGTCTCATTGACGCCTGTGCCATTTGCATTGGGACGAAAGAAAGCGCCATAGCTTTCCATACTTTGTGTGACGTTACCATTTGGCTGAGGGCGGTAGGGATTTTGGTACGCATTGCCGTAGCCGCTGCCATTGTTTCCACCTCCGCCACCGGCATAGGGCGATGGATTGGCAAATTGTGCTGAAAAAGTGGTTTGTTCGCCGGATACCCACGCATTTCCTGTGCCGGATGGCGTTGCGATGCCAGAGCCAGCAGACATGGGGCCGGGGACAGTGCCAAATGAGGTCGCCGATGTGTGCGCCAGTGCCCGGCTGACTGCATGAAACACAAACTGATGCACGGACCGGCTATCACGGAAGCGTACTTCTATCTTGGATGGATGCACGTTCACATCCACCAGCGCCGGGTCCAGATCCAGCCCCAATACATAGGATGGATAACGATCGCCGTGCAAAACGTCTTGATACGCAGCGCGCACGGCATGGGTCAGCAACTTGTCGCGTACAAAACGGCCATTGACGTAAAAGAATTGGGCATCGGCGCGTGCCTTGGATGCTGTTGGCAAGCCAACAAAACCATGTATGCGCAAGGGGCCAGCACTTTCATCGAGCGACAGGCGGGCATTTGAGAACGCTTCGCCCAATATCTGCGCGCTGCGCTTGTCGATGGCGCTGACATTCCAGTGGTCGACGGCCTTGCCATTATGGCTTAATGAAAACGAAACATCGGGCCTTGCCAGGGCAATGCGGCGCACGATTTCTGCGCAATGTCCAAATTCTGTCTGTTCCGACTTTAAAAACTTTCGTCTGGCCGGGGTGTTGTAATACAGGTCTTGCACATCCACGGTCGTGCCTTGTGCGCCGGATGCAGGTGAGACCTTGCCGTTTTCTATTTGCCAGGCATGTGGGGCATCGGCCGTGCGGGTGGTCAGCGTCAGCAATGATACCGAAGCGATGGAGGCTAAAGCTTCGCCACGGAAACCCAGGGTAGCCACATGTTCGAGTTCATCCAGACTGGCGATTTTGGAGGTGGCATGGCGGGCCACCGCCAGCGTCAACTGGTCTGGCGGGATGCCACGGCCATTGTCGGTAATGGCAATACGCTTGACGCCGCCTTCTTCAAGACGGATGACGATATTGCTGGCACCGGCATCAAGGGCGTTTTCCAATATCTCTTTGACAACGGCAGACGGCCTTTCCACAACTTCGCCTGCGGCGATCTGGGAAATCAGATTGTCCGGCAGTGCCAGTATGGGGCGATAAGTAGCAGAGTTAGAATTCATGACATGATTATACCTGTCAGTGCGTCTCAGACATTGCGGTCTGGTGTATGATTGCGGCGGCTTCGTATTGACCCTGGGATAATAATGGATTTTATGCAACTCCTCGACATGATTCTGCATGTCGATAAAATGCTGGGCACTGTCATTCAGCAATATGGCACCCTTGTTTATTTTGTGTTGTTTGCCATCGTGTTTTGCGAAACGGCATTTGTGATCTTCCCTTTCCTGCCGGGGGATTCCCTGCTGTTTATTGCCGGTACATTTTGTGCCACCGGGTCGATGAATGTATGGTTATTGATCACTTTGCTGGTGATCGCTTCGATTACTGGTAACTCTATCAATTACTGGATAGGCAGTATGATCGGTCACAAGGTGCTGGAAAAAGACTATCGCTGGATAGATCGCAAGGCGCTGATGAAGACCCATGAATTCTATGAAAAACATGGCGGCAAAACCGTGGTGCTGGCGCGCTTCATTCCACTGGTCCGTACTTTCGCGCCATTTGTGGCAGGTATCTCGGACATGACACACAAAACCTTCCAGCTATATAACGTGCTGGGAGCCTTGCTGTGGGTATTCAGCGTGGTGCTGTCTGGTTATTTCTTTGGTAACATCCCGTTCATACGCGATCACCTGAACGCGATTGTCCTGATCGGTGTTGGTGCTGCCGTGGTACCTGTTGTGCTGGGTGCATTGTGGAAGCTGTTTCAGAGCACGCGCAAAACCAGCTAATCTGTTTTACTTTTGCTTGACTGTAGCTTCACTTCGCTAGGGGCATGATGTAATGGATTCCACCATCATCTGGTTGCAGGCCAATGCCCCGATGAAGCCCTTATTGGGCCAGCCTTGCAATGGTTGTGGTGTTTGTTGTGCGGCAGAACCCTGCCCGGTGGCAAGGGTCTTTTTATGGCAGTTACGCGGCAGTTGCCTTGCGCTGGAATGGCATGCCGACGTACAGCAATACCGCTGCGGTATGTTGGTACAGCCCGCGACGTATTTGCGCTGGCTACCGACAAGCTGGCAAGCCTGGTTTGCCAAGCGCGTCAGGCGCTGGATAGCAGCAGGTACAGCCTGTGATTCGGACGCCCTTGCTGCCAACGGTGCCCTGTCAGAAGATCAAACCTGAATACAGATTACTGGCATTTGTTTGTACTTATCTGAAAATTACCGGCAATACCCACGCACACACCAGTGCCACGCCGGCATTGCCTGCCACCAGTATCTGGGTCTGGCGCATGTCTGGTTTCAGGGTACCTACATTAATTTCTGACTTTAACGCACTGGCGATGCGATCCACTTTTTCGTCCTGCGTGGTTGCGCCTTCAGTAGACGTTTTTTCCATCACGCGGGTGACGATGGAAATGAAGTCAAACTTTTCAAGCAGCTTGTCGAAAATCGCCTTGTTGATCGTTGATTGCTGGCTGATACTGGTAATCACGGCGCTCAGCTTTTCATGAATGGCGCCACCTTTGGCCTGGGTGCTGTCCAGCAACTGCGGATAAGTATCTGCCAGTTTGCCGACGACAAAACGGCTCAGGTCATCACCATGTTCATCCATAATAAAATGCAGGGCGGTGGCCGTACCCTGTTTTTTTCCCATGATGAAATACACCACGGGTGATGCCAGGGCCATCAGCAATAACAGTACCCAGGGTACGGCACTGCTGTTTCTGCCAGCAGAGCTGGAAAAGAAAATCAGCAAAAACAGGTTGAAGACGATGCCAAAGGCGGTGTAAGCGATGATGCGCGTGGACAGTTTGACGCCTGCTGCTGCGGTCACATTCAAAATACTTTTAATTGCCATGCTGGTGTCCTGTTGCGGTGGCAGTGCCTTGGCCTGCCCATTGTTGGAGAGTGGATGGATTGCCAACAAATCATAACATACCGACAATTCAGCCTCGCCAATTCCACCTCGACAGCCGATAGTCGGTGGGCGTTAGCGCGTCATCAGCATCAAGCGAAGCGCCAAGGTTACCAGCACCGTCGCCAGCAGCCAGGCTTGCAGTCTTGCTGCGTACGCATGCCTTACCAGTACACCGCGCATGACATGGCCAAAGCTGCCCAGCAATGCGTGGAACAGGCTGCTGATCAGCGTCAGTACCAATCCCAGCAACAGCAGTTGTTGCACTACCATGCCGTTTTGTGTATCCACAAATTGCGGCAAAAACACCATGAAGAATAACCAGGCTTTGGGATTGAACAGACTGTTCAGGCTGGATTGTACAAATACCGTTCGCAAGGAAAATGCGGCCACACTGGCCTGCATCACCATCGCAGGACGACGCAAGGCCTTGTAGGCCAGCCACAATAAATACAGCGCCCCGGCATAACGCAACAGATCAAACGACGGTGGCCAGGCTGTAATGACGGCAGTAATGCCGCTGGCCGTCAGTACTGTCAGTACGATGTCGGCAGCACCTATGCCCAGCGCAGCAGCGACGCCACCACGCACACCATATTGCACGCCGCAAGTCATGACAAAGGCCATGTTGGGGCCAGGTGAACACAGTAAAAATAAAACCGCAAGACTAAAGGTAGCAAGCGTGCTGAGGCTGATCATTAGCGCATCCTGGAAATGAGACTGGCCATGATTGCCAGAAATAAAAACGCAGTGTAGTCTTGTGACTTAATACAGTAAAAAAATTGTTCTAGATACTTTCCATGGCTCTGGCGCGTTATAAATCCATCGTCGATGATTTTGCCCTGCGCATAGGCAATGGCAGTCTGCGCCCCGGTACACAGTTACCCACACTGCGAAAACTGATGCAGCAACAGGGCATTGCCCTGGCGACGGCATCGCGTGTCTATGCTGAACTGGAAGCGCGTGGTCTGGTTGCCTGTGAAATGGGGCGGGGTACATTTGTACGCGATACCACACTGCCGCGCGGTCTGGGGCTGGAACAACAAACCCTGCAGGCCGGGAGCATTGATCTGGTCTTCAATTACCCAACCCTGCCCGGACAGGACGAATTGTTGCGAGAAGGCTTGCGTAGCATGGCCAGTTCAGGTGACCTGGATGCCTTGCTGCATTCAGCACCGCAAGGCGGTCGCATGCATGAAAGGCATACCATGGCCAGGCATTTGCGTAACCGTGGTTTGCGGGTACCGGCGGAACAGGTCCTGATCGTCAACGGCGCACAGCAGGGGCTGGCAATCAGCGTGCTGGGTTTGCTGATGCCGGGCGATATTCTGGTGATGGATGCGGTGAGCTTTCCGGGAATGAAAATACTGGCGCAACAGGCCAGGCTGGATGTCGAGGCATTGCCCTTGCATGACGACAAACTTGATCTGACGGCACTGGCAGCGCTATGCAGGCGGCGACCGGTGCGTGCGGTCTATGTAATGCCCAGTATGCACAACCCCATGGGGTCGGTCATGTCGGATGCCGAACGCAAGAAGCTGGCGCAGCTGGCAGCGCGGTATCGGTTTCTGATTATTGAAGATGCTGCCTATGCTTTCCTGGCAGAACCAGCGCCCAGACCAGTGTTCACCTATGCCCCGGCGCAGACTGTATATGTATCTGGTTTATCAAAAAGCGTGGCATCTGGTTTGCGCATAGGCATGGTGGTGGCACCACCAGCCTTGATACCGGCATTGGAAACGGCGATACGGGTATCGTCCGGCAACACACCATCATTGATGGTCAGCCTTGCCTGCCAGTGGATAGAAGCTGGTGTTGTTGACAAGCTGGAAGTGCAAAAACGCAAGGATGCAAGACAGCGCCAGCGGCTGGCACGCCGCATCTTGCAGGGTTGCCATATCAGGGCGCACCCCTCATCGTATTATTTGTGGTTGACGCTGGCAGATGGGATGCGGGCAGATCAGATTGCTGCTGCCCTGGCGCAGCAGGGTGTCATGGTGAGTACGGCGGATGCCTTTGCTGCCGGTACCAGTGCGCCCCAGGCTTTGCGCTTGGCATTGGGTTCCATTTCCATGGAAGCACTGGCGAATGCGCTGCACAAGGTGCAGCGTCTGTGCTGCCTATAACCCAGGCACCATCACTTCAGGTCATGCGGTTTTTTGCCAGTGGCGGGTTCTTGGCGAAATATTTCTTGATACCCTTCATGACGGCATCGGCCAACTGATTCTGATAGTCTTCATCGGTCAGCTTGGCTTCTTCTTCCGGGTTGGAGATAAAGGCAGTTTCTATCAATATGCTGGGAATGTCCGGCGCTTTTAATACAGCAAAGCCAGCCTGTTCAACCGAACCCTTGTGCAACTTGTTGATGCCGCCGATTTCATTCAGCACGACTTTACCAAGCTTCAGGCTGTCATTGATCTGTGCCGTTGTGGACAGATCCAGCAAGACACTGGCCAACTGTCTGTCATGGGTTTTGATGTTGACGCCGCCGATCAGATCGGCAGCGTTTTCCTTGTCTGCCAGCCAGCGTGCAGCTGTGGAGCTGGCACCTTTTTCTGACAACACAAACACCGATGATCCGCGTGCGCTGGAATTGACAAAGGCATCGGCATGTACCGACATGAACAAATCAGCCTGCACGGCACGGGCTTTCTGTACCCTGACATTCAAGGGCACAAAATAATCCGAATCACGCGTCAGCATGACACGCATATTCGGATGCTGCTCAATTTTGGCTTTGAGTCGCTTGGCTATCGACAGAACCACGTCTTTTTCACGGCTGCCACCACGACCAATGGCACCGGGGTCTTCTCCACCATGGCCTGGGTCAATGGCGATGGTGATCATGCGGGTTAGCTGTACCGGCTTTTCAGCAGGTTTTTCGGCCGGCTTTTCTGGTGCGGTTTGCTGCTGGATTTCTGGTCTGGCGGCGATTTTTTCGTCTGGCTTGTTGTCTGTTTTGCTATCGGCCTTAGTATCGGCTTTAGTATCGGTTCTTGTATCTGGCTTGCCGTTATTCGCCACCGCGTTTGGTGTGCCAGGTGCAGGAATACCATCCTTGTTCCATTCACCCTTTTCTATCATTGCAGCAATAGGGTCGGGCGGATTGGCTGGGTACAGATCGAATACCAGGCGGTGTTTATAATTACCCACTGGTTGCAGGGTAAATACCTGCGGGCTGACTTCTTCTTTCAGATCAAACACCAGGCGCACGACATTCGGCTTGTTCTGGCCTACGCGCACCTGTTTGATGTATGGATCATTTGATTTGATCTTGGCAACCAGTTCTTTCAGCTTGGCATTCAGTTCCAGACCTTCGATATCGACAAACAGGCGATACGGGTCTTTCAACACAAAATGACTGGTTTTCAGTTCGCTATCGTTTTCCAGCGTGACGCGGGTATAGTCTTCTGCCGGCCAGACGCGCACGGCCAGTATTTGTGCCGCATTGGCAGTGGGCGCAAACACGGATAGCAGCAGGGTGCCGCCAGCCTTGAGCAGGACACGACGTTGTTGGGAATGCACAGTAGTGCTTACCGTACTAACAGCGCTTACAGATTCGGGGCAAACTTGAGTAATGCGAGACATGCGACACCTTTGGCAGACAACGCGTGCAATTCTACCTCACGACCGTCACCGGCGACGCGCAAAAATATATTCAAATCAGGTTCGGGCAGCACGCCATCGGCTTTTTCTGGCCATTCCACCACACAAATATTGCTGTCGTTAAACTCGTCACGGAAGCCGGCCTCAGCAAATTCATCTGCACTGATCATGCGATACAGGTCAAAATGCATGATGGTGACAGTTTGCCCCTTCAGCGTAACCTGATACGGTTCGGCCAGGGTATAAGTCGGGCTTTTGACATTGCCAGCGTGCCCGGCAGCATGGATCATGGCACGTGTCAGGGCTGTTTTGCCTGCGCCCAGGTCGCCATGTAAAAAAATGCTCATGCCCGGTGTCAGTGCATGCGCCAGGCATTTACCCAGGGCCTGGGTGGCTGCTTCATTGGCGAGTGTGGTCTTATAATGTGACATTTCCTGCAAAGTTCTTATTCATGAATTCGCTAAACATAGCACATCACCCACACTCTGTGTGTACCGCAGGGGCATGTTCATGAGTCTGGACAGCGCTGCCCTGGCTGATCTGGCCGGGCAAATACGCCTGTGGGGCAAAGAGCTGGGCTTTGCCGAACTGCGTATCGGCGATGTTGATCTGTCGCATATCGAATCCAGTTTTCAGGACTGGCTGGACGCCGGTTACCATGGCGAGATGGCATACATGGCCAGCCACGGCAGCAAGCGTACCCGCCCGGCAGAACTGGTGCCCGGCACCGTCAGAGTCATTTCTGCCCGCATGAATTATCTGCCTAAAACGGAAAGCTGGCGTGCCGAAGAACAGGGCCAGGCAGCAGACAAGGCCGTCATATCCTTGTATGCACGCGGGCGCGACTACCACAAGGTCTTGCGCACCCGCCTGCAACAACTGGCCGAACGCATAGAAAAAGCCATAGGCCCCTTTGGTTATCGGGTATTTACCGATTCTGCCCCGGTCATGGAGGTGGCCCTGGCCGCAAAAGCCGGGCTGGGCTGGCGTGGTAAACATAGCCTGTTGTTGAGCCGTGAAGCAGGGTCCATGTTCTTTCTGGGCGAAATCCTGATCGATCTGCCGTTGCCAGTGGATGAACCGGTGGGCCAGCATTGCGGCCAATGCAGCGCCTGCATTGATGTCTGCCCGACCAAAGCGATTGTTGCCCCTTACACGGTGGATGCGCGCCTGTGCGTGTCTTACCTGACCATAGAATTGCACGGCAGCATACCGGTAGAGCTACGCCCCCTGATCGGTAACCGTGTGTATGGCTGCGACGACTGCCAGTTGGTCTGCCCCTGGAATAAATTCGCCCAGGCTGCCGCCGTGGACGACTTCGCCGTCCGCAACGGACTCGACAATGCCCGCATGGTGCATTTGTTTGCCTGGACCGAAGAACAGTTCCTGCGCATGCTGGAAGGCAGCCCGATACGACGTATCGGCCATGAACGCTGGTTACGCAATATTGCAGTCGGGTTGGGAAATGCAGCGTCCAGTATGCGGGGCGATGCAGAGATTGTTGCAGCCTTGCAGGCGCGCCTGGTGCATCCGTCGGAGATGGTGAGGGAGCATGTGGGGTGGGCGTTGGGGCGGCATGGGGTAGTGAGCTAGTTCATTGAATACTATGCTTACATGGCGAATTAACCGTGTTCGCATTTTCGTCGCTCCAGCGGTGTTCATTACACACTTGAGTCTTTATTCAAGCGATTACCCGTTGTAGAGACAGGCTGGCATCAGTCGATCATTGGCAGTCATAATATTGTCGCTCCAGCGCAGGCTGGAGCCCAGCGACGTTGCTTGTGTGCCGTACTTTGATTAAAAGATTGCACTTCGTGGACACAGGCCGGGTCTCGGCCCGGCGGCCGAGATACTTTCTTTTGCGTCGCCA
>NZ_JACOGF010000024.1 GCF_014284335.1 Undibacterium hunanense
ATAGCTAATCGGTACCACCCCTTCCCATCCCGAACAGGACCGTGAAACGATTACGCGCCAATGATAGTGCTGCAACCAGTGTGAAAGTAGGTTATCGTCAGGCTTTTATTCCGCAAACCCCCGCTCAGCTAATGAGTGGGGGTTTTGCTTTTGCGCGAACGAAATATAGGCGCGTAAAACAACTTCAAGAGCAACACCTCTCCAATCAACTTCAACAGCAACTTCAAGACCTCTCAACACAGAGGCACAGAGGATGCACAGAGGGCACTGAGAAAGGCGAGAACAGCAAAAAACACAGAGAAATCTCTGCTTTTACTCTGTCTTCTGGGACCCTGATCTTATGTTCTGATTTTATTTCCGTTCCGCAGCGCTTCTTCACTGCGTAGGGTGCGCTGCGCGCACCGCTCTCCTGGCGCTCTATCGTATTCTGATCATACCGCACGGCACATCAAACAACGCCGCCAGGCTCCAGCCTGCGCTCACTGTTGTCCGGAATAATGTCCTTGGCAAACAATAACGAGTGAATTCCCTCCCTTTCAAGGGGAGGGGTAGGGTGGGGATGGGTTTCGGTCGATTGACGATGGATGAATTTACGTCGCAAACCCATCCCCATCCCAACCTTCCCCTTGAAGGGGAAGGAGCTTTAAGCACGACCATTGGCAAATAATATTCAATTGCAGAATTAAGTCTCCGACCTAGAAAAATTACCAGGACACGGCTCGTACTTGACGTTCAGAACGAGTCAGGCACATTATTCCGCACAACAGTAAGCCTGCGCTGGAGCGACGAATTCAGATCCTTGAAGAGGGCGCTGCTTAGCATCTACAGATCCTCTTGCATTTCTCTGTGTCTCTGTGGTTAAAGGTTTTGGGTCACCAATCCGATAGACAACAAAAAAGGAGCCGAAGCTCCATTGAAATTTGTACCAGGCGAGAGTTTAAAGAGCTTAGCTCTTCTTGACTTCCTGTATCGCCTCGGCAAATTCCGATACATCTTCGAAGCTTTTGTAGACGGAGGCAAAGCGGATATAGGCGATTTTGTCGAGGCGTTTTAATTCGCGCATGACCAGTTCGCCGACGTGGCCGGACATGACTTCGCGTTCACCGCTGGAGAGCAGTTTTTCTTCTATGCGCTGGATCGCTGTTTCAACGGCTTCGGCAGAAACCGGGCGTTTGCGCAGGGCCAGCATGAGACTGGCGCGCAGTTTGGCGGTTTCGTATTCGGTGCGGCTGCCGTTTTTCTTGACGATGACGGGCATCACCAGTTCGACCCGTTCATAGGTCGTAAATCGTTTATCGCAATCAGCACAACGGCGGCGACGGCGAATTACATTGCCTTCTTCTGAAACACGGGTATCGATAACCTGGGTATCGTCATTGTGGCAGAAAGGGCATTTCATAGAGTTTGCCTAAAGTTTAAAAAACGCCACTCATGGAGTGGCGTTTTATTTCGCTGAATTATGCTTCGTAGACCGGGAAAGCATCTGTCAGTGCTTTGACGCCAGCTTTCACACGTTCAATAGTGGCGGCATCATGCGGATTTTCAAGTACGTCTGCAATCAGGTTACCGACTTTTACTGCTTCAGCTTCTGTGAAGCCGCGTGTCGTCATGGCGGGGCTGCCCAGACGGATACCGGATGTGACCATCGGTTTTTGCGGGTCATTCGGAATACCGTTTTTGTTGCAGGTGATGTGGGCAGAACCGAGGATGGCTTCTGCTTCCTTGCCTGTCAAACCTTTAGGGCGCAGATCAACCAGCATGACGTGCGATTCAGTGCGACCAGAAACGATACGCAGGCCACGTTCGGTCAGGGTAGTTGCCAGGGCTGCCGCATTTTTAACAACTTGTTCCTGGTAAGCCTTGAATTCTGGCGACAGGGCTTCCTTGAATGCCACTGCCTTACCGGCGATGACGTGCATCAATGGGCCACCTTGCAAGCCAGGGAAGATCGCCGAGTTGATTTTCTTGGCAATTGCTTCGTCATTGCTGAGGATAATGCCACCACGTGGTCCGCGCAGGCTCTTATGGGTGGTGGATGTCACCACGTCAGCAAACGGTACCGGATTTGGGTAGACGCCAGCAGCGATCAGACCTGCATAGTGGGCCATATCGACCATGAAGTAGGCACCAACTTCTTTGGCGATTTTCGAGAAACGTTCAAAGTCGATACGCAATGCAAATGCAGACGCACCAGCGATGATGAGTTTTGGTTTGGTTTCGCGTGCCAGTTTTTCCATGGCATCGTAGTCGATATCTTCTACTGCGTTGAGGCCATAAGAGACGACGTTGAACCATTTGCCAGACATGTTCAAAGGCATGCCGTGAGTCAGATGGCCGCCTTCAGCCAGGCTCATGCCCATGATGGTATCGCCCGGGTTCAACAGGGCAAAGAATACGCCCTGGTTGGCCTGCGAGCCCGAGTTTGGCTGTACATTGGCGAAATTGGCATTGAACAATTGCTTCAGGCGGTCAATGGCGAGTTGTTCGACCACGTCCACGTGTTCGCAACCACCGTAGTAGCGCTTGCCTGGATAGCCTTCGGCATATTTGTTGGTCAGTTGGGAGCCCTGGGCTTCCATGACGGCTGGGGAGCAATAGTTTTCAGACGCGATCAACTCGATATGTTCTTGTTGACGGACGTTTTCCTTTTGTATCGTAGCAAACAGTTCTGGATCTACGTTGGCGAGGGTATGATTTTTTGCAAACATGGCGGTTCCTGATTATTCCTGTTAATAAACAATTGATTGATGTCAATGAGGTGTCTGAAACGGATAGGGGGCAGCCTCATTGCTTTTACCATCAGGCTACCCAGGCGCACGGCTGGAGTCAGGTTGACTCCGAAATCTCACGCTTCCCGATGGATCTCCATCTTTGGCCGGTGTGATGCGTATTCTGCATACCCTGCAGTGCAGGTTCGGCCGTTTCGCCAGTCACGTGAGACGAAATGGTGCATGGATTTTACGTGATGACGTTTGAATGGGCAAGTGCAAGCCTGCCAAATACATGCCTGTCCATCGTAAATGCTGCATGTGCATTAAAATGCCTGTATTCATCCATCACATTGAAGGAAATCAGCATGATCGTATTGATTACAGGCGCAAGTTCCGGTTTTGGCGAAGAAATGGCGCGCAAGTTTGTCGGCCAGGGCCATAAGGTGATTGCTGCCGCCCGTCGCGCAGAACGACTTGCCGCATTGCAAGCTGAACTTGGCGCGGCCTTATTGCCGGTCACGCTGGATGTCACCAGCAAGGATTCCATCCGCCAGGCGCTGGATGGTTTGCCGCAGGACTGGAAGCAAATTGACGTACTGGTCAACAATGCCGGCCTCGCTCTCGGTACTGAACCAGCGCATCTGGCCTCACAGGATGAATGGGATACCATGATAGACACCAATACCAAGGGGCTGGTGACGGTGACCCGTGCCATCTTGCCCGACATGGTGACCCGTGGCAGTGGTCTGGTCATCAATATTGGCTCGGTTGCCGGTTCCACGGCTTATCCGGGTGGCAATGTATATGGCGCTACCAAGGCTTTTGTTGATCAATTTACCAAGAACCTGCGGGCTGACCTGGTTGGTACCGGCGTAAGAGCGACGAATATTGCTCCTGGCCTGTGCGGTGGCACCGAATTTTCGAATGTGCGCTACCGTGGCAATGATGATGCCGCAGCCAAGGTCTACGAGGGCACCGTACCGCTGACAGCCATCGATATTGCTGAAACGGCTTACTGGATTGCCACCCTGCCGGCGCATGTGAACATCAATCATATAGAAATGATGCCGACCTGCCAGGGATATGGCCCATTGACCATCAAGCGCACCACATCCTGATGGCCGGATGGTTTTTGTGAAGCGTAACCATGTTGATTCAATAGCAGATCAGCATGGTTTCAGTCATTCACTGCAGAAGCAGTTTACAATGATGATTTCTATGATAACTTTTCCAGTGGATTGTTGTAGTTTGTTGTAGTCCACTAATTTCCCGCTAAAGTTTTACACCATGAGCAAACCGTTTGAATGGCAAGTGCGGGTCTATTATGAAGATACCGATGCCGGTGGTATCGTTTTTTATGCCAATTACCTGAAGTTTTTTGAACGCGCACGGACCGAATGGTTACGCGCAGCCGGTGTGAACCAGCAGAATATGGCCGACCAGCAGGGATTGATGTTTGTCGTCAAAGCCACGGCAGTCGAGTATCATGCACCTGCCAGGCTGGATGATGAACTTAGGCTGACGGTTGTAGTCGAAAAGCTGGGCAGGGCATCAGTACAGTTCGAGCAGCAGGCCTGGTGCGGCGAACGCCTGTTGGCCAGCGGCAAGATCAAGGTGGGCTGTGTGGATAAGGCGAACGTGCGTCCGGCAGCCATTCCTGTCGATGTCCTGGCAAAGATTGCCTGAAGAATATCCGCCTGACGGATTGCAGCATGTCATCAGGCTTACGTTTTTTGTTTTTTACTTGATTCAATATGACTGTTACCCAAGATCTTTCATTCTTAAGCCTGATTACCAATGCCTCCATCCTGGTGCAACTGGTCATGTTGTTGCTGTTGGGCGTATCCCTGACCAGTTGGACATATATCTTCAGTAAAATGTTTGCCATCAAAAAAGCGCGTGGGCAGACGGAAGAATTCGAACGCAATTTCTGGTCTGGCGGCAATCTGGTGGATTTGTACGCGGCGGCTACCAGTAATCGTCGCACGGGTCGTGATACGACCGGCGCGCTGGAACGTATTTTTGAAGCCGGCATGAGCGAATACCATAAGGTAAAAACTGCCAACAAGGCGTCGCTGGATGCCGGTGCCATGCTGGACGGTGCACGCCGTGCCATGCGTGCTTCTTACCAGCGTGAAATGGATTTGCTGGAATCCCATCTGTCCTTTCTGGCGTCGGTCGGTTCTGTCTCACCGTATATAGGTTTGTTTGGTACGGTCTGGGGCATCATGAATTCTTTCCGTGGCCTGGCCAATGTGCAGCAGGCGACGCTGGCTGCGGTGGCACCAGGTATTGCCGAAGCCCTGATCGCAACGGCCATCGGCCTGTTTGCAGCGATACCGGCGGTGCTGGCGTATAACCGCTATTCGCATGACATTGACAGGCTGGCGATTCGTTTTGAAACCTTCATCGAGGAATTCTCGAATATCCTCCAGCGTCAGTCACGCTAAGAGGAAAGAGGTCAGCATGAGTACCCTGCGAGGCGAACGTAAACGCAAATTCAAGGCAGAAATCAACGTCGTTCCATATATCGACGTGATGCTGGTGTTGCTAGTGATTTTCATGGTGTGCGCACCTATGACCAATCCCAGCGTCATCAATCTGCCGACAGCTGGACAATCGACACAACCGCCATCCGATTACATAGAAATTACCTTGCGCCCGGATGCGCCTTCTACCATCAGCATCAACAGCAAGGCCGGCAACAACGGCAATAATCGCCAGGACAGCAAGGAAGAAGCAAAAGACCGCAAGCAACTGATGCAGAAACTGCGTGAATTCCATGACGCCAAGCCAGAACTGTCGGTGCTGGTTTCGGCCGACAAGGGTATGCTCTATGATGAAGTCATACAAGTGATTTCAGAAGCGAAGAAGCTGGGTATCAATCGTGTTGGACTGGCAACCAAGTGAGCGATCACTGATGCAGATGACACTGCGTACCTCTCTTGCAATATGGTGTGCCCTTGGGTTGATTGGCACAGGGCAGGTCAGGGCGCAGCAGGTGGCAACACCGGTGGTAGCGCCCACTCCGCCCATCCTGCCAGTCAGTGCGGCGACTGCGCTCACTCCGGCGCAGGATAATCCTGATATCGACCCCGACACCGTGGTCAGGGCCAGCAGTGGACGCCTGCAATTGCAAACCCCAAAAGCGACCTGGGCAGATTTGCTGAGGCAGCATATTCCTGAATTTGCAGCCAATGCCGATGCGCAAAATATCACGCCATCACTGATACGCAAACTGCGCCAGGATATTAGCGGCATCCTGGCAACCGAGGGTTATTTTTCACCGAAGATACAGTTTGATAATCTGGACAGTACCGATACCCCTGCCGGTGTCGCCAAGCTGATACATGTCACTATTGATGCGGGTGAGCGCACGGTGATAGAAAATGTTTCACTCAAAATACTCGGCCCCATGGCTGATGCGATTGATGCCGGCGATCAGCCATCCATCAAGCGCAGACGTGCCTTGCAGGAAGACTGGGGGCTAGCGGTCGGGCAACCATTTCGTGAAGCTGACTGGACTGATGCCAAAAACCAGTTGCTGGAAAGTCTGCGTGCCGATGCCTATGCGGCGGCAGCGCTGACATCCACCGAAGCCAAAATAGATGCCGATGAACATCGTGGCATCTTGCAGGTCGATGTAGACAGTGGCCCGGTGTTCACCCTGGGTGACGTCCGCGTCACCGGCATGCAGCGCTATCCATCATGGCTGATAGACCGTTACCAGGCACCTAAAAAGGGTGAGTTGTATTCGCGCTCGCGTCTGCTGGATTTTCAGCGGGCCTTGCAGAATTCACCTTACTTTGCCACCGTTACCGTGGGCATAGACCCGGATCCAGAAAAAGCCAGTGCAGTACCAGTGGACGTCAACGTAGTAGAACGACAGGCGCGTGACCTGAGCTTTGGTCTGGGTTACAGCACCAATACCGGCTATCGCAGTGAAGTTGCCTATCGTGACCGCGATATTCTTCGCAAGGCCTGGGATTTACGCAGCGCAGTAAGGCTGGAGCAGCGTCGCCAACTGGGATACGCCGACATCTATTTACCGCCGCGTGAAAATAATTATCTGGATTCTTTCGGTGTGCTGATAGAACGCGAGGATATTTCCGGTGTGCTGACCAACCGCCAGTCTTTGGGTGTCAAACGGACCAGTACACGTGGTCATCTGGAACAGCGTCTGGGTTTAAATGTCGTCCGGGAAAAACTGACAGTTGCCGACACCCCCGATGAATTCCATCGGGCGCTGGTCGCCAGCGTGGGCTGGACCTGGCGTGATGTTGATCAACCGTTTGATCCGCGCAAGGGCGAGATATATCAACTGGACCTGGCTGTATCAGAAAAAGCCTTGTGGTCAGATCAGCGTTTCGTGCGGGTCTACGGCAAATACCAGCGCTGGATACCGGTGCGCAAGAATGACAGCGTCATCCTGCGTGCTGAAGTAGGAAATGTATTTTCCACCAGTGGTGATGGTATTCCTGAAGACTATCTGTTCCGCACCGGCGGTAGCACGACTGTACGCGGTTATGCCTATCAGAGCCTGGGCATACAAAACGCGACCAGTACCCGTGGCGGGCGTGTCATGGCCACTGCCAGCGCAGAATATGTACATTGGCTGCATCCCGAATGGGGCGCGGCCACGTTTATTGATGTAGGCAATGCGGCAGATACCTGGCGTGAATTGAATCTGCGCCAGGGCATGGGTGTGGGGGCACGTTATAAAACACCGGCCGGGCCGATAGCACTGGATCTGGCGTATGGCCGTCAGTCCAAAAAACTCAGGCTGGATTTTTCCATCGCGATCGCTTTCTGACATGACGACACCCGAAGCAAAAACGACGGTAGCAAAGACCAAAAAAAATCGCTCGGTGCTGGCGCGTCTGCTGCTGGTGACCTGTCTGTTTTTGCTGTTACTGGCTGTGACTCTGACCATCCTGCTCACCTGGGCCAGCAAGACGGAATCGGGCACCAGAAGCTTGTTGGCTGTCACTGAAAAAATCAGTGGCGGCAGCCTGCAATTTGAAGGCATCAAAGGTGCGGTGGGAGATGATCTGGCCATCGACAAGTTCAGCTATAAAAGCAAGACACTGGTGATCGAGGCGAATGCCGTCAGCCTGCAATGGCGTCCTGCTGCCTTGTGGCGTCAGCAGGTGGATATTCCACGCTTGCAGGCCAGTTCATTGCGCATTGCCAGTCTGCCTGGCAAAGACCCGGCCAAATTGCCGACTGATCTCAGCCTGCCATTTACCCTGGATGCACATAAGCTGGCGCTCGGTCATTTGCATATTGCGACCTTGTCAGAAGATGGCAAACAGCGCGAAACCCTGGTGCTGAGCGCGCTCAGTGGCAGCCTGCATTTCCAGGACCGGCAATACCGGCTGGTGGCCGGCGTGACCAGCCCATGGGGACGGGCAGAAATGCAATCCTCGCTGGCCAGCCTGCGTCCTTATAAACTGAATGGCCAGTTCAGCCTGCAGGGCCAGGTACAGCAAGACATACCGGCATTGGCATTGAAGGGTAGCGTAGCCGGCAGTCTGCAAGAATTGCAACTGGCATTGCAAGCCCAGGCCGCAGAGCAGAATCAGCAGAATGCACAATTGCAGGGGCAGGCCCAGGCCAGTCTGACGCCTTTTGATGCACCGTATTTGCGTGAGTTGAATCTGGATATCCAGCATTTTAATCCGGCGGCCTGGCAGGCAGCCGCACCGCAGGCCGACTTGCGTTTACTGGCCAGGCTGAAACCGGTGGGTGACAAAAATGCGTCCCGCTTCGTGCTGGCGGGCGATGTCAGTGCCAGCAATGCGCAGGCCGCAGCCATCAACAAACAGGGCTTGCCAGTGCAGTCACTGACTGCCAGGCTGCAACTGGAAGCCGATCGCCTGGCCTTGCAGGGGCTGGCCGTGCAATTGAATGGCAATGGCAAGTTGCAGGGCGATGCACGCCTGAGCTGGGTCAATGCTGAACTGGCTGCGGATGTGCAACTGAGCTTGTCCAATGTGGATTTGGCGCAGATAGACCAGCGCCTGCATGCCAGCCAGATCAAAGGCAAGCTTTCTGCCCAGACTGACAAGGACAAAATCATCCACTTGCAGGCCCAGTTGACGGACACCAAAGCCAGCCTGAAGGCAGATGGCACTTACCACGGCGTGACGCAATTGTTCAGTCTGGATAAATTTGATCTGCAGGCAGAAGATGCCCATTTGCAGGGATCTGGAGACATCGCTTTTTCTGGCAAGCAGGCATTCAAACTCAAGGCCAATCTGAGCAATTTTGACCCGGCGCGCTGGATAGCCACCCCCGCCGGTAACCTGCAGGCGGCCATCAGCCTGCAGGGGGAAATCTCACCACGACTCAATCTGCAAATCAGCGTGCCGCAACTGCAGGGACAATACGCAGGGCAGGTCGTGCAATCCAGTCTTGACCTGCAATGGCTGCAGGACCAGCAAGTGCGCGTCAGACAACTCGATCTGCACTGGGGGAAAAATACCCTGACGGGACAGGGTAACTGGGGGGCTGCGGACGATGTGCTGAAACTGAATCTGGATGCGCCGGAATTGAATCATTTCAATCCCTTGTTGAGTAACTGGCAACTGGCATTGAACGGTGCCTTGAAAGCCGATATCAGCCTGCGTGGCAAGTTTGCCGAACCGGCAGGCAGCCTGGATGCACAGGCCCAGCAATTGCGCATTAAATACGGTAGCCGCGAATGGACGATCGCCCAGCTTAAATCCAGACTGAACCTGGACAATGGCAGCAAGGGTAATTTTGACGGCGACATCGTGGCCAGCCATATTGGTGGTGATTTACCTGACTTTAGCGTTAGTCCAGTAGCCACTAATGCAACACAGGCATCAGCGCCGGCATCAGCGTCAGTACCAACGCCAGTACCAACGCCAACGCCAGCACAGGTCAAAGCACAGGCAGCAGCAGACAAGATAAGCGAACTGCATCTGCAACTGAAGGGCAGGCGTGATGCCCATACCATCGCGCTGGAAAGTACCTTCCCGAATCGCCAGACCTTTGGCCTGGGGGCAAATGGCAGCATGCAGGCGGATGCGAAAAATGCGCAAGGCTGGAGCTGGAATGGCCAGTTGCAGGCACTCAGCCTGAATGGCAAGCCGGATGTAAAAATGCAGGGCAGCGCTCCCCTGCAATTGTCCTCACAGTCAGTACGCCTGGGGGCCTTGTCATTGCATAGTGAACTGGGCAGCCTGGTGCTGGAAGAACTGGAATGGACACCTGCTGCACTGAAAACCAAAGGCCGTATCACCGATGTCAGGGTGATTGATATTGCCAATCTGGTGCGACCACAATATGCCGTTACAGGCAACCTGAAACTGAACGCGCAATGGGATCTGCAACTGCGTGATCATGCGCAGGGCGAGATTAAAATACAGCGCCAGAGCGGTGATTTGCGTTTCAACGATCCGGATGGCACAGGCAATTCTGTCGCCCTCGGCATACGTGACTTGCAATTGCAGATGAGGCTTGGCGGTCTGGTGGCTGGCACCGATGGCGAAGACCTGGCATTGACCATGAATGCGGAGGGCGCACGCCTGGGTAGCTGGAAAGTCAAGGCCAACACCTTGTTGAGCAAACAGGATGGCGCTTGGACCATTGCCCCGTCGGCAGCTTTGAATGGTCAGGCCACGGCAGCTATACCTGACCTGCAATGGCTGGGACCGTGGATCAATCCTGGCCTGGTACTGAAAGGAAAACTGAATGTCGATGCGCGGCTGATGGGCACCGTAGGCAAACCTGCTTACCGCGCTGACCTGGCAGGTCGCGAGCTGGAAGTCGCCTTCGCCGCCGAGGGTTTATTGTTGCCAAATGGCAGCCTGGATGCACAAATTGAAGACACCCACCTGAAGGTCAGTAATCTGCAGTTTTCCAATACCATTACCAGTGTGCCGCGCCATGCGCTGTTGCAAGGCATGGAGCTGGTTGGGCAAAAAGGTGAATTCAAAGCCAGTGGCGATATCGACATGGGCAAGGAAACCGGCAGCATACGGGCGCAGTGGCAGCATTTCCCCCTGTTGCAGCGCAAGGACAGATGGTTGGTGGTGTCCGGCAAGGCCGACATTGTCGAAGCCAATAATATCTGGAGCCTGACTGGCAAGGTGGATACCGATGGCGCCTATTTCAAACTGCCTAAAATGCCGCCGCCAAGTTTGTCCAGCGATGTGGTGGTGACCCGCAAAAGCGACAAACTGGCAGTAAAGAGCAATGACAGCGAAGCGCCGAAAAAAGGTTTGAAGACCCGTGTCGATGTCAGTTTCGACATGGGGCCACGCTTTGTGTTTGTCGGCCGTGGGCTTGATACCGGGCTGGAAGGCAGTTTGCGACTGCGCTCCATCGATGGCAGCCCCTTGCAGGCAACAGGCTCTATTAGCACCGTCAGAGGCGCGTATGAGGGATATGGGCAGCAACTGGCGATAGAGCGTGGCATTTTGAATTTTCAGGGGCCACCGGCCAATCCTGGTTTGAATATCCGCGCCTTGCGCCGTGGTCTGGCGGTAGAAGCAGGGGTAGAAATTGTCGGCACCGTTGCCGCACCACAAGTTCGCCTGGTGTCTGAACCTGCGGTGCCGGATGCTGAAAAACTGTCATGGCTGGTATTGGGACGCGGCGCTGATCAACTGGCAGGCAGTGATGCATCTTTGCTGATGTCGGCCGCCTCGGCCATATTCGGTGGTGACGGCAGCCGTAATGTGCCGCGCGATATCGTGCAGGGTCTGGGCTTTGATGAATTTTCCATCGGTTCATCGTCCGCCAATAATACGACCCGCCTGCCGGGGCAAACCGTAGCTGGCTCTACCGGCAATACCACCACCAGTACCGACCAGGTGGTCAGCGTCGGCAAGCGCCTGATGCCGGGCCTGGTGCTGTCGATAGAACGTGGTCTGGCAGATGCCAGTGGCGGTATCAAACTCAGTTGGCAACTGACGCGCAGGGTCAGCATTATTGGCCGCACCGGCACTGAATCGGCAGTGGATGTGAACTATACGTTCTCGTTCAATTGAATGCGTGATGGATCACATGATGGGTCATATGATTGAGTATATATGGCTGCGATCATTAATCCGCAGGATGTAAAAAAGCCGGGCTTGCTTGCAAGCCCGGCTTTATTTTTTCAAGGACTGAACAGTGTCTATTTATCTTTTTTATCTTCCGGATACAAGACCACCTGTACATAGTTTTGCATATTGAAATAACGATTGGCGGCATCCTTGATCTGGTTGGCATTGACTGCCTTGATACGTTTTTCTGTCGTTAATATCGATTCAGGATCAGTCTGGTACAGGGTTGCCGTTTGCAGATGATCAAGCCAGCTTTCATTGCTGCGCAAGTCAATCTGATGGTCTTGCAGCCAGGCCTGTTTGACCTTGTTGACATCTTCTGCCGAAGGGCCTGCTGTTTGCAGTTTCTGTATCTCGGCAAACATGGCGGCGATGACCTTGTTCACGTTGTCCGGGCTGCAAGGCAAATCGATGTCTATGCCATATTGCATCTGCGGGATTCTTTGTATGGAACCATTGACGCCGCCGCTATAAATCAGGCCCTGCTTTTCACGTATGACATCGATGATCTTCAGATTCAGCACATCCAGCATGGCATGGAAACGGGTATTTTCTTCACGGGAATAAATAGCCGGTCCGGTAAAGCTGATGGAAATGATGCTTTTCGCTTCGCTGCCGACCCTGACATCTTTTTTGACGATGCCGCGTACCGGCTGGATTTTCAGATCCTGATAACCGGTCTTGATATCAGCTACAGGCAGGCTGGCCAGATAGGTGGCGATCAGGGGTTTGATTTTGTCGAGATCAAAACTGCCGACAAAAATGAAGCTCAGGTCTTTGGCACTGCCATACCTGTCCTGGAAGATTTCCATGCTGCGTTCCAGGTCCAGCTTGTCAAAATCCCCGACCTTGGCCTGACGCATGACACGTGGATGGTTTTGATACAGCGCAGTGACAACCTGATCTGAAAAAATGGCTTCTGGACGGGCCGAGGAATTGCGTGCCAGTTCTTTCTGGGTATTGATGAAAGACTGGTACAAGACCTTGTCCTTGCGTGGGCTGGTCATGCGCAGGTACAGCAGTTGCAGCATGGATTCAATATCTTCATTGCTGGACGTGCCACCGAAATTTTCAGTGTAATTGTCGATGGAAGTCCTGACGGTGGCATATTTGCCAGCCAGGGTTTCCTGCACATCCTTGGCGCTGAAGTTACTCATGCCCATTTCCCAGACGATGGGATTGGCATACCAGGCATTGTAGAAATCCTGGTCACCATAGACAGACATGCCACCGAAGCGTCGTGCGCTCATCAAGATCTGGTCGCTCTTGAAGTCAGTTTTCTTGAGGATGACCTTGACACCATTCGACAGGCCCAGTTCGGTCAGACCTAGTAGTTTGTTTTCTTTTTCCGATACGATCTTGCCCGCAGCGGGTGGGCTATTCATCAGCGCGCTTCTTGATTCTTTTTCCTTGTAGGCCTGGATCGGGCGGTTTTCTGCCTGGCTGGCAAATTTCAGCAAATCAGCTGTACCGGGAACGATTTCACCTGCCTTGTCGGACCCTACATAAAACACCAGTTTGGTGCTGTCATCCGGGGTCGCCTTTCTGGCATACTGATCAAGCTCTTCCAGCGTGATGCCTTCATAAAATTCCTTGAAATAGGCATATTCATTTTTCAGGCCCGGAATAGGTTCGGCATGCAAAAAATTGCGTATGTATTCACTGGCGAAACTGGAAGACAGAGAGTTATTGCGCTCGTTGTACATGGTTTCATATTCGCGCGCCTCGATTTTCTTTGCTCTTTCAAACTCGGCAATGGTGAAGCCAAAGCGGCGGATACTGTTTTTTTCCTGTACCAGGGCATTCATCGTCGCCGATATGCCTGATTGTGACAAAACTGCGGCAGACATGAATGATTCATAACCTTCCACGACCTGCTCAGTGCCGGCAGATGCTCCCAGGAAAGGCGGTTGCGCCTGTTCTGTCAGCGCGCTCAGGCGTCTGTTGAGCATGGATTTATAGACGCTCTTGATAATATCCTGCCGGTAATCACCTATGGTCAGGCGTGGAGCGATGGGTTGCAGAGGGTAACGTATCATCAGCAAGTTGTTGGTCGCTTCCTTGTCGGTAATGACCAGGGCCTTGGAATCGACGTTTTTAGGGATGGTGACCGGCAGACGTGGACGTGACGGCACAGGGTTTTTAAGGCCCGAGAAATACTCGCGCACCATTTGCTCACCTTCTGCCGGATCAATGTCACCCACGACGATGACTGCCATCAGGTCCGGGCGATACCAGTCGCGGTAAAAGCGACGCAGGGCATCATATTTAAAGGTTTTGATGATGTCTTCCTTGCCTATGGGCAAGCGATCGGCATATTTGGAACCGTTAAATACCTCAGGCAGCAATTGCTTGCTCATGCGGTCATCTGCACCTTTACCCAGACGTGCTTCTTCCAGGATGATGTCGCGTTCCTTATCGATATCCGCATTTGTCATCTTGACGCCCTGGGCCCAGTCGGCCAACACCTGGAAGCCGGTTTTCAGATAGGCTTTTTTATCGGTCGGTATTGGCAGCACATAGACGGTTTCATCAAAACTGGTAAAGGCATTCAGATCCGCACCAAATTTCACACCGATAGATTGCAGGTAGGAAATAAGCTGGTTTTTCTTGAAATGGGTAGACCCGTTAAACGCCATATGCTCGGTGAAATGTGCGAGCCCCTGCTGATCATCATCTTCCAGAACCGAACCCGCTTTCACGACCAGACGCAACTCCACTTTTTTGCGTGGCGTGTCATTCTTTTGAATATAGTAGGTCAGGCCATTCTCAAGCTTGCCCAGCGTCAATGCCGGATTGACCGGAATCGTATCGTTGAGATTGATTGCTGCCATGGCTGGCAGAGTGGCAATGCCGAACAGCAGGCAGACCGTCAGTCTGGAGGAACGTTGGAAGAGCGTAGTGAAATATGACGGCATTTGATCGATAGTGCAAAAAACAATCAGTGTACCTTGCGCCATGATTCCGAGTGAAATTTCGTGTTGAAATTGCGCAGCACTTCAGGTTTCACTCATAGAGATGATTGTATTTTGATTGAATATTGATCGGATTGGTATTCGCTTTGCAACGGGCAGAATCGCATATTCTTTTGCGCGGCTTAGCTGCCACCACAGCCTCCGCCGCAGCCGCTACCACAACTACTGCCGCAGCTTGAGCCGCCGCTATCGCAGCCACCGCTGCCGGCATCACAGCTACCACTACTATTGCTGCTGCCACTGCTGCCACAGCTACTACCGCAAGATGAACCAACAGTGGCTGCCTTTGCCTGCTTCTTCATCATTTCTTCATAGGCCAGGGTAGAGATCAACCCTGCTGCCAGCAATTGAGCGGCATCGAAGCTTTCCGGGTAGATGGCTTTGCCTGTGTCTGTACCCCGCGCATTCATGGGCCGGAAACCTATCCGCAAGGATGTGGCAAAGTAGAAGTAACCGTCTGGCATGTGCAATTTGCGGTCCAGGGCAAACAGGCGTGGCAGGGATGAGCTGCCGGGGACGTGGCGTTCTGCCAGTTGTGCCGTAATCAGGCAGTTGGCCAGTGCGGTATCCATTTTGTTGGCCATCTGTGTTGCTTCAACATGCGGTATCGCACGGCCAAAGTGCTTGATACAGAAATTGTCCAGGTGGATGGATGACCAGCTATTCCAGGCATGCCAGACAGAGTCTGCCGCCTTGGACGGCAGGGCGCAGGGGCGGTTGCTGCGGCGAACATAATCGAAGAACATCATCAGGCCCTCTGTGGCGCGGGCAAAAAAAATGGCATCACTGGGGATGCCGGGGAATTCATATTTCGCTTTTGCCTGCCAATGCAAAAACACCGCATTGGGAACCTCACTTAACTGACGCCTGTAGCCTGACAACTCGGTGATATTTTTGGCGCGCATCATTTGATATTTTTGTTTTAATTGACTTAGCATAGTCTTTAATCTCCTTTTCTCTTTTGTTTTAGTGATTTCATCTTAGTCGAGATTTATGACAATTGCGTGACAAAAAAGATGGTGGAAAATACGTATATGATTTACCCGTCATCCCGGAGATGATGGAAGCTTATGCTCTGGATAATACCGCTGGTGCAATCACTTTGTGTGCCGGGCCAACGAACAGCATATACGCCCGCCCCAGATTATTGTGTACATGCACAATAGTGGTAACAGCAATGCCGGGTTGACCGTCCCTGATCTGCTTTGAAACCGAAACTTTGACATCCAGATGCTTGTCAGAGTCGCAGAATATGACTTCTTCGTCTGATTTGTAGACCAATGAGAATATCCCCGCGCGGTCACCTACCTGATAGGCTTCAGCCGGCTTGTTTTTATTCAGCGCTTTCATCCCGCCCAGGTTTTTCAAACCAAACAGGCCGACCACACGATTGCGTACACCCATCAGGGCGTTGACCCATGCTGGTGTCCGGGCAAAGGTATCCATATAGATTTGCATGGCGCTCAATTCAGTATGATCAAATGGCATTTGATAGCAATCATAAAAATAAGCGCCTGGCAGGTCTTCCGCGATTTTGCTATGGGCTGGCACTGCTGTTTCCGTGATCTTGCTTTTCATGCTGTTTGTCCCTGGTTTGAACGCCTGTTTATCAATGCAATTGCCGCCGGCATGGCCAGCCAAAAGCCTGATACGGGCATCAGCACGATACCGAACAGGCAACAGATCAATATGCCCAGGCCCATGGTGCCGGCCTCGGTAAAATCCTGTTTTCGTTCCATATTGTGGATATTCATGCCCAGCAATAAAAGCGGCCCACCAAACAGCAGGAACCAGATCGCGGCTGAACGCAAAGGGTCACGGTTGACGGTATTGAATATGCCGCGTTCCAGCATACCCATAAACACAGGGCCATAAATCAGTATGGCGACGATGGTATGCAGGGCGGCAACGGCCATCAGGTAGCGGCCTATCCAGATTTTACGGGGACTAGTTTGTGCTGACATGGGATGTTCCTTGCCTGGTCCAGGCGATATTTGTGTTGACGATAGCGCCCATTTTTTTCAGCATATTCATCAGGCCCAAATAGGCACGATCAAAATACGGCACATCTTCATGCCAGCCAGCCAAAATGCCTGCCAGTACCTTGCTGTGCTGGACATTGATGGTTTTGGGATAGGGCGATTTGTTGCTGAAGTCAAAGTGCGTGCTTTGAAAGGCTTCTATCTTCCAGGCATGCAATTCTGCCAGTGCCGGTATGACGCCGGTATCAAATTCATCCTGCGTGATGGCATCAGAAAACAGGCCCAGGTCAATGTAGGCCAGGCGCAGAAGGCGATTGCGTTCGGTTTCATCGGTCATCAGCAAGGCGCGCCAGCTGCTGGCCATGGCATTGGAACAGGTGCTCGATATATTGTTGGTGCAACCAAAATCCAGTACTGCCAGACGTCCATCCGGCATGAATAAAAAATTGCCCGGGTGCGGGTCAGCATGTACGCGGCCCAATTGGCAAACACTGAACCAGAACCAGTCAAACAGCAATTGCCCGAAATGATTGCGCTGTGCCTGATCCGGCGCTGTCGCCAGCCAGGCATCCAGGTGCAGGCCATCGAGCTTTTCCATCGTCAGAATGCGCTTGCTGGACATGGCGTCTATGCATTTGGGGATGACGATGCCGGGCAAATTTACATGTTGGCCAAACCAGTGAAGCTGTGCCGCTTCATGTTCATAATCCAGCTCTTCCCCCAGCTTGACTTCCAGCTCATTCATGAAGCGGTCTATCACTTCCTTGCGTGGCAAGATGGTGGTGCCCATGGCCATTGTTTGAAAGATGCCGCGCAACATGCGCAAATCACTGCCTATGGCTGCGGCAATGCCTGGGTATTGCACCTTGACCGCCAGTTGCAGGCCATCTGCCAGTTGCGCATGATGTACCTGCCCCAGACTGGCTGCGGCAAAGGCGTGTGCATCAAACTGCGCATACAGGTGTTCTGGTGCCTGCCCGAATTCACGTTGAAAAACTTTATGGATCAGTGCGCGATTCAAAGGCGTGACCTGGTGGCAGCCTTTGGCCAGTTCACGGCGTATGCCTTCGGGCAAAAAATCGGCTTCCATGCTCAGCAATTGCGATACCTTGAGTGCACTGCCTTTTAACTGATTGAGTGCCTTGAAAAGTATGCGTCCCAGTTCCGCTTCATGCTGTTCTTGCGCAGCCTGTTTGTCATCGTCACTGCGCAACATTTGCCGTGCCTTGTGACCCAGTTTGCTGGCGCCAGCCTGTGCCAATGCCAGGCCGGTGATGGCAGTCCTGCCCAGTTTGCTGGCGGGCGGCGCCTTGTTCATCGTGCATCCCCCAGGCCACGTCCCAATCCATTCTGCACGAGCTTGACCATTTCCAGCAGGCCAGAACCGTTCTGCATAATGCGCGACAGTTGATTACGCAGCATGAAGCTAGCCAGTTCTGTCACTTTATTGACGATGCCACTCTTCAAGGCCATGACCAGTATCGCCAGCGTCATGTCCACCAGTTGCGTGGTGTTGGAAAATTCTTCCGACTCATCCTTGAGCCAATATGCGATGACGGCAAACAGATAATCACCAAACAAACCACCGATCAGATTCTTGAAATCGCAGGGCGAGATATCGCCGCGCTGTTCAGCCTCTTCCAGCAGACTTATGATTTCCTGCTTCAGGGTTTGCTGGCCGGGCATATTGTCGCGCATCATCAGCAGCGGTGATTTGCCAAAGATATCACGCGTGATTTCCACAAATTCACGGTCGCCCAGCAAAAGTTCCAGCAAGGCATCCACCAGCCTTTGCAGTTTTTCTTGCAGGGTAAATTCTTCCCAGCCTGGCGTTTCCTGTACCACTTCGATGGTGATATCTATGCACAATTCATAGTAAGCCAGCAGGATTTTTTCCTTGCTGGGGAAGTACTTGTAAATCGTCGCATCACCAATGCCTGCGTCGCGGGCAATCTGCTTCATTGTGGTGGCGTCATAGCCTTTTTCAGTAATCAGATCGACGGCAGTACGGATCAAATTACGCCGGGTTTGCTCTTGCTGGGATTTGGAAGTTTTCATAATCGAGACGAACTTCTATAAAAATGGTGTTTGAGTTTCATTAATATATACATTGTTTCGTTAAATAACAAGGTTTACTTGTTTAATAGAGGGTTTGTGTTGATTGGGGCGGGTTTTGAATGAAGCAAAGCCTGGGCTCTGGTCTTGCCAGTTTACGTTTCACCCGCCCCACATTCGGCGCTTCAACAACGTATTCATTTATTAAAGGCTGAGTGTTGAACTTTTGCTGTGTAGCCAGGATATGCAATTTAGGTCAACGAACGCCGCTGGGCTCCTGCCTGCGCAGGAGCGACGATTTATAGGGTGTGAGCAAAGATATGGCTGGGTTTGCAAGGATCAATGAATTTTGTAGCTAATGCGTGCATACCGAGTTGCGCGAATGAATGCAGACCCAAAATCCGTCGCTCCTGCGTAGGCAGGAGCCCAGCGGCGTTTGTTGATTAACAGAAAATTATTTAAAAGAGTTCAATCAAGTTTACTGCACTACAAATGAGAGAATATTTTTGAGCACAAACTTAAGCTCTATTAATTCACCGCCCACCACCCCGGCAACAAAGCCCGCACATCGCCACGCCCAAACCGGTCATCAATCAAATACACCACACCCTTGTCATCCGTTTGCCGTATCACCCGCCCCGCAGCCTGCACCACTTTTTGCAAGCCAGGGTACAGATAGGCATAGTCATAGCCTGACCCAAATATTTTATCCATGCGCAATTTGATCTGCTCATTGATGGGATTGAGTTGCGGCAGGCCCAGCGTGGCGATGAAGGCACCAATCAGGCGGGTGCCGGGCAGGTCTATGCCTTCACCAAAAGAACCACCCAGTACGGCAAAGGCAATGCCCTGGCTGTCTTCGGTAAATTGCGCCAGGAAATCTTCACGATCTGCTTCGTTCATGCGCCGGGTTTGCAAACGTACCGGTATATCTGGGTGCAACTGGATAAAGCTGTTGCTGACCTGGGTCAGATAATCAAAGCTGCTGAAAAATGCCAGATAATTACCTGGCTGCGCATGGTATTGCCGCGCCATCAATGCTACGATGGGTGCAACAGAATGTGCCCGGTCGGCATAGCGCGTCGAAACGCTATCTACCACGTGCACCTGTAACTGATCCGCAGAGAAGGGCGATTCCACATCTACCCAGGCGGTACTATTTGGCAAACCCAGGGTGTCGCAATAATAATTCCACGGGCTGAGCGTGGCTGAGAATAAAGCTGTTGTATGACTTGCCGTAAAGCGCGGCGTTAAAAATGCAGCCGGTACAATATTGCGCATGCATAACGTCGATGTGCCATGCTCTTTGCTGATTTTGCTGATATCAAACAGCGAATGATCAGTAAAGCTTTCTGCCAGACGGTTGAACAGCAGGGCATCCAGATAAAACTGCTGCAAATCAGGCGCCAGCTGGCTAGGGTTGTCGGCAAAGTAAAGGCCGATGTCTGTGCATAGGCGGGTTAAAGCGGTCAGCAGTTTTTCTGGTATTTCGGCATAGGCCTGGTAATCAGCTTCCTGCTCTTTTTCTAACTGTAGCCATGCGCGATACAGTCTGTCCAAAGTTTTTTTGAGCGCTGGTGGCGGTGTCTTGCGTAAGCGTTTCAGGCTGTCACGCTGCAATTCTGCACTATACATCTGGCGCGCCCGTGTCACCATATTATGGGCTTCATCCACCAGCACGGCCACGCGCCAGTCATTCACAACGCTTAAGCCATACAGCAAAGCGTAGATGTCAAAATAATAGTTGTAGTCACCAATGATGACATCGGCCCAGCGTGCCATTTCTATGCCCAGGTAATAGGGGCACACCTGGTGCGCCAGGGCGACGCTGCGCAAGCCTTCCTTGTCCAGCAATTGCTGATCAACGGCGGCAGCACGGGCCGCAGGCAGCCTATCATAAAAGCCTTTGGCCAGTGGGCAGGCATCGCCATGGCAGGCGGCCTCCGGGTATTCGCAGGCCTTGGTTTTTGCTACCAGTTCCAGCGTGCGCAGGTTCAAAGATGGGGTGCTGTTTTGTATGTTGGCCAATGCATGCAAAGCCAGTTGTCGGCCTGATGTCTTGGCTGTCAGATAAAAAATTTTGTTCAGCCTGTGTTTTGCGGTGGCCTTTAACAACGGAAACAAACTGCCTATGGTTTTGCCTATGCCGGTGGGTGCTTGCGCCAGCAGGCAACAACTACGCTTGCTGGCCTTGTACATGGCCTCAGCCAGTTGTCTTTGGCCCGGTCTGAATGTCGCATGCGGAAAAACCATGTCTGCCAAAGCCACATCACGCGCAGCACGGTGAGCCACTTCCTGCTCTGCCCATGCAATAAAACGGCCACACAGCAGAGCAAAAAAATCTGCCAGCTCCGCAGCATCAAGCGCCTGCTGCAATACCGTTTCTTTCTGGCTTTGTATATTGAAATACACCAGTGCCACACTGATCTTTTGCAAGCCCAGCTTTTGACATAACAAATGCCCGTACACCTTGGCCTGTGCCCAATGCAAATGCCGGTGGTTGTCCGGCATGGTGTGCAAATCACCCAGATAAGTTTTGATTTCTTCTACCTGTTGCAGATCAGGGTCATAGCCATCGGCACGTCCACGCACCTGCAAATTACTGTGCTGGCCTTCAAGTCTGACTTCGCGCTGGTAACTGCTGTTTCTGCGCAAGACCACTGTCGTATGTCCGGCCATGCCTTGCTCGGCAGTGGGGGAGGGCGTAAAGCGCAAATCCAGGTCGCCCTGCTTGGCCGTGAACTCGCACAGCGCCCGCACGGCGATAGTATAGCCGTCAGCATTCACTGATCAGCCTCTTGCCATTGCAGATAACATACCGTGACAGGCATGCCATGCGTGGCACAAAAATCCAGCCAGCGCTTCTGGTTGTCCTGCAGCTTGTCACCTGGGCCCTTGACTTCTATCATCTGGTAACGCTGTTCTTGCGGCCAAAACTGTATCAGATCAGGGAAGCCGTTACGGTTAGCCCGGATGTCGAGCAGGATGCGCTCGAAACTATGCTTCAAGTGTTGTGCCGGTATGCATGTCAGCGCCATGTCCAGCAAATCTTCAGACAAACTACTCCAAAACACAAAGGGCGATTGCAAACCAGATTTGGTGGCATAAGTGTCGCGTATGGTCTGGCGGTAAGCACCCGACTCCAGTTGCGCAAAACAGGCAGCAAAATCATCTGCCCGCCGCACCTGGAAATCGGCACTCAGCAAATCCGCAGGCCCGCGGTGGAATGGATGAAAAAACGCCCCCGGTATGGACTTGAAAATCGCTGGCCAGCACAACAAGCCAAATAAAGAATTGATGAGCGCATTCTCTACATAAAACACCGGCGCTTCATCGCAGCTTAAATGGTCACGCACCACATATTCGACCACATAATCTTCTTGCGGCAAAGGCAGGCGCAAGACTAGTTCTGTAGGCGCAGTGCTGGTCGCTGCAACTACTTTAGCCAGGCCCAGCTTGCGACAAAGGCGCGGGGCGATACGCAACATTTGCTGGTGTTCTGCCTCGCTCTCTGGCGCTTGCTGCGCCAGTGTCAGTAAATCAAATGCCGCCTGGGTTTGTCCGCTTTTTTCCATTACACGTATGGCACGCAAACGTGCACCAGGGTAAGTGCAGTCTGCATAGACCTGCTGCGCCAGCGCCCAGTCTTTTTGCTTTTCTACATGTTCACCAATCTGATACAGCAAGCGGTTACGGCGGCTGACCAGCCAGGCATTTTCCAGCGCATGCAAGCCAGTGGCAGCCAGTTGCGCCAACACATCGGGTACTGGCTGCGCCGCATGAAAGGCTTCACGACAGGCATGCAGGGCCAGGTAAGCGTCGATATCAGCACGGCTGCCAAAGCCACGCGACGCAGCAGAAAATTCCACCTTTTCATACTGAAAAATACCCAGGTCAGACAATACAAATTCTGACCAGTCCTGATACAGATTACCAAAAAACAGCAGCCGCAACCGGTCGCACAAATCCTTGTTCAGCACCTGATAAGCGACATCATCCAAGCTTGCACACCAGCCAGAAAATGCCTTGCTGTCCGTATGCTGCTGGCCCAGCAGCGCCAGTTGATCTGCCTTCTGCAATTTCTTTTCAGCAGGCGACATGGCAAAAGCCAGCGCCAGTTCAGGTTTTTGCAGTAAATCAAACAGGCCAGCAATATCAAGCGCAGGATCAGCCTGCACCCAGCCGACATCCACCAGCGCCTGCATGGCCGCACGGGTATCACCAATCTCGGCATAATTGAGCTTGCTTGCTCTGAACACGCAACCCTTGCGCATCACCATACGCACATACAAGGCACGTGAAGCCTGCGGCAAGCGGGCAAACTGGGTAATAAAGTCCTGCTCATCCGCCACCAGCAAATCCGCATAGCGCCCAGCCACCCAATCCAGCACAGTCTGGAAGTTTTCAAGGTAGTAAAAGGGGTTGTCCAGCTTGGCAAGCATGTTGGGGGATGGTAAATAGCGTCTAAATAACTGTATATGCATACAGTTTAACGCAATGTAAGAGCCACAGTAAACCAACAAGCTAAATTGCAGGCTTAAGCGTTTACAATAACGGCTTGAAACTCCTTCCCCTTCAAGGGGAAGGCAGGGATGGGGATGGGTTTCGATCGCGGACCCAGTAGCAATTTAACTACTGCCCCCTAGCCCCAAACGCCACCGAAGACAAAAATGAACAAAGCCGAAGCCATACAAATCACCAACGATTCCTTGCAAGCCAACGTCCTGAACGACGGCAACACCCAATTCTCCCAGGTCGTCCGCTATGGCAACGACGAAGGCTGGTGGCTCAACATCCCGCTGACCAATTTCAGAAAAGAAAACCACTTCCTCATCTGTAGCGAAAAAGCCAAAATCATCCGCCACCTGATGATCAAAGCCAACAACATCTTAAGCCCCGCCACCAAGTTCCGCGTCAAGGACGGCATCGCCGACATCTTCATCTCAGCCGGCAACCCCAAGCGCCTCACTGACGTACTGCAAGGCGGCAGCAAGTACAGCTTTAATAAGCATTTGGTGGATGAGCATAGGTATTGATAAGATCAATGCAAGCTCGGCGATAGTCTTATTGACCTTACACCCAGTCGGAAGATGGGTAGCTTGTTGGTCAGACGCTTCTCACAATTGCCAGAAACTCAAAATCAGTTGTCATGTTTTTGCTCTAAACGCAAAATAACGGCAACGATTATAAATTCATTGCCTCAATAGCGAAATATGTCCCAAAAACTAAGCTTACAACAACTTGAATCCTATCTATGGACAGCCGCCGATATCTTGCGCGGCAACATGGATGCGTCAGAATACAAAGACTATATCTTTGGCATGATGTTTCTGAAGCGTCTGTCAGACAGCTTTGAAGAAGAGCAAGAAAAAGTCATTGCTCATTACCTCAAAACAGGTAAGACACAAGCGCAGGCAGAGGCACTGGCGCAAGAAGAAGATGAATATCATGACGCCTTCTTCGTGCCGAAAAAAGCTCGCTGGAGCGCTTTAAAAGATCTCAAGCATGACATTGGCGCACAACTCAATATAGCCACTGAAGCAATAGAAGAACACAACACCAGCCTGGAAGGCGTGTTGGTGTCGATAGACTTCAACATCAAGAATAAACTGTCCGATAAAAAGCTGGCAGATTTGCTTTCTCACTTTTCTACCTATCGTTTGCGCAATCAAGACTTTGAATCCAGCGATTTGTTAGGCACCGCCTACGAATACCTGATCAAGATGTTTGCCGATTCCGCAGGCAAAAAAGGAGGTGAATTCTATACCCCCAGCGAAGTCGTACAATTGCTGGTGGCATTGCTGCAACCGCATGCTGGTATGCGTATTTATGATCCGACGGTAGGTTCTGGCGGCATGCTGGTACAAACACGCAATTACCTTGTCAGCCATGGCGAAAATGCTTCCAATCTTTCGCTGTATGGGCAAGAGATGAACCTGAACACCTGGGCCATCTGCAAGATGAATATGTTCTTGCACGGCGTTTTCAATGCCGACATTCGCAAGGGTGATACGCTGGGTGAACCCAAGCACGTGCAAAACGGCGAACTGATGACGTTTGACCGCGTCATCGCCAATCCACCGTTTAGCCTGGCCGCCTGGGGCAAAGAAGCTGCCGACAATGACGGTTATGGCCGTTTCCCGTATGGTACGCCGCCAAAAGATTCTGGCGACCTCGCCTTTGTCCAGCACATGATCGCGTCATTGAATGACCATGGCATGATGGGCGTGGTCATGCCGCACGGCGTCTTGTTTCGCGGTTCCAGCGAAAAAGAAATCCGTAAAGGCATACTCAATGACGATCTGTTAGAGGCTGTAATCGGCTTGCCCGCGGGCCTGTTTTATGGCACTGGCATCCCAGCCAGCTTACTCATCATCAATAAGCAAAAACCAAAGCAACGCAAAGGCAAAGTCCTGTTCATCAATGGCGAACTTGATTTCGCCGAAGGCAAGAACCAAAACACCCTGCGCCCTAAAGATATAGAAAAGATCGTCAGCACCTTTACAGAATACAAACACAGCAAACGCTACGCCAAAGTTGTCACCTTGGCCGAAATTGCCGAGAACGATTACAACCTGAATATACGCCGCTACGCCGACACATCACCACCGCCAGAAATTTTCGACGTGCGCGCACTGCTGCATGGCGGTGTGCCTGTGCGTGAAGTGATGGACGACTATATTCAGGAAGAGATTTTGCAAGGCTTTGATGTGACTGCGGTGCTGGTTAAGCGCGATGCCAACTATTACGACTGGAAGGCTGAGATTAGCAGCAAGGAAGACTTGCGCCAGCATCTGCCTGCAAATAAACTAGAACTGATCGCACAGTTTGAACGCTGGTGGGATAAGTACCGCGTGTCTTTGCATGAGCTTGATGCGCAAGTGGTGCAGGCTGAGGCTGTGATGAAGGGATATTTGGCGGAGTTGGGGTATGAGTAATGCTTTGCCTACATCATGGTCAGCGACAAACTTAGGAGAAATGTGTAAATTTTCCGGTGGCAGCGCCTTCAAAGAAATCTATCAAGGAAATGCAAATGGTGATTATCCGTTTATAAAAGTAAGCGACATGAATTTGTCCGGCAACGAAAAACTAATAACATCTTCTAATAATTGGATTGATCAATCTATTTTAAAAGAGGCCAAAGCAAAGACTTTTCCTAAAAATTCTGTCGTTTTTGCCAAAGTAGGTGCAGCACTTTTATTAAATCGTAGGCGAATTCTTACACGAGATACCGTAATTGATAACAATATGATGGCGGCTATGCCATTCGCTGACGACAATCATTTTTTGTATTTTCTACTGCAAGACATTGACTTTGGAACGTTTGTACAATCTGGTGCAGTTCCATCCATAAATCAAAGTCAGCTAGAAGATATTCCGGTTCTTGTACCACCTCTCCCAGAACAACAAAAAATCGCCTCCATCCTCACCGCCGTTGACGATGTGATTGAATCCACCCAAGTGCAAATCAATAAACTGAAAAACCTGAAAACCGGCATGATGCAGGAGCTGTTGACCAAGGGCATAGGTCACACGGAATTCAAGGGTAGTCTGGTGGGGCGGATTCCGAAGGCTTGGGAAGTTAAGCAACTAGGCCAACTGGCAAAACTTGAAAGAGGCCGGTTTTCACAACGTCCTCGCAACGATCCTGCGTTTTACGGTGGGACTATTCCCTTCTTACAGACGGGAGATGTCCCAAAAGACTCTCCTTATATTTCGACATTTACGCAAACATTGAATGAAAAAGGCCTCAGCGTAAGTAAATTATTTAAGCAAGGAACGCTTGTCATTACCATTGCCGCGACTATCGGTGAAATTGGAATGCTTAAATTTAATTCCTGCTTTCCAGATAGTTTGGTTGGCATTATCGTAGATGAAGCCGTGGCAGATCGCTCTTTCCTTTTATATTCAATGAGATCAAGAAAATATGATTTGGAGTCGCTTGCGCCTCAAACTGCTCAAAAGAATATTAATTTGGAAATTTTGAATTCATTTATGCTGGCAACGCCTACTTTAATAGAGCAACAATTAATTGGTAAAAGCATGGAAGCCATTGATCAAAAAATTGAAGTCGCAACGCAAAAATACATACATTTTTCATCGATTAAAAAAGCCTTAATGCAAGACCTTCTAACCGGCAAAGTCCGCGTAAAAGTTGCCTCACAATAATGCCGCACTCAGCCGGTTTTACGATTTTGCAAAAAGGTGATACTCTGGTGTTACTTTAAAAAAGGTGAAGATCATGACTACCACTTCATTAAAACTCCCGGACGATCTTAAGCAAAGGGCGGCGGCTGTCGCTCAGGATCTGGGCATGACGCCGCATGCGTTTATGGTGGATGCGATTCGTAAAGCATCGGATGCCGCCGAGAAACATGCAGCCTTCGTGGCGCAAGCCAAAGCCGCACGCAAAAAGACCTTGAAGACTGGACTAGGGTTTGAGGCCGAAGAAGTACATGACTATCTGCGTGAGCGCATTGCTGCCGCGACTGCTCCTGTGGCTAAAAAAACCTCTGAAATTACCGCGCCGAAGGCCAAGCCGTGGCGCGGCTGATTTATTCTGAACAGGCACTTGCCGACCTGGAGCGCCTTAGCGATTTTTTGCTTGAACAAGATCCCGTCGCTGCCCTGGCGACGCTGGATTTGATCGAAGAGGCATTGGCAATTTTGCGTCGCCATCCTTACATTGGCCGCCAGCTTGATGACGACTTGTTTGAGCTGGTAATCTCGCGTGGCAAGACAGGTTATGTGGCGCTCTACAGTTTTGAAGAAGTACATTACGCGGTTCTTGTCCTGGCGATCAGACATCAGCGCGAAGCGGGCTATGGGGCAGACAAAGAACGATGACCAACGACGAATACGACAAGGTAGAGCTACCTGCGCTAACACAACTACAGCAGTTGGGCTGGACTTACCTGCACGGAGCACAATTCGCTCCCGCTTTCTACGCAGAAAACGGCGAACGCGAATACTTTCGCGAGGTGGTGCTGGAAAAACGCCTGAAAGCCGCATTGCTGCGTATTAACCCCTGGATCAGCGAAGAGAATCTGCGCAAGGTCATGCGCGAGATTACCCATCCGGCAGCTGCGACCTTGATGGAAGCCAATTTGAATCTGTGGCAGATGCTGGTGCATTACCAGTCGGTCGAGCAGGATTTAGGGCATGGCCGCCGTGGCCAGACCGTGAAGGTGATTGACTTTGATAACCTCGCGAATAACGAATACTTGTGCGTGAACCAGTTCAAGATCGAAGGCGTGAACGAGTTTGTCATCCCCGACATTTTACTTTTCGTGAATGGTTTGCCGCTGGCGGTGATTGAGGCGAAATCGCCGTATGTGACTAACCCGATGGAAAAAGGTATAGACCAGTTGCGTCGTTATGCCAATCGCCGTGCACCGCATGAAGATGAAGGTGCTGAGCGATTATTTAACTATAACCAGTTGATGGTGTGCACGCACAGGGACCAGGCACGGGTTGGTACGATTAGCTCCAAGGTCGAGCATTATCTGGAATGGAAGGACGCTTATCCTTTGAATGAGGCTGAGGTGTTGGCTACCACGGCGCTTAACGCTACGGTAGTGCTGCCGACGACCGACACGGCATCGCCTGGTGGCATTGGCGTGGCGGAGTCAGCTGTGCCGTATGCGGCGATTCTTGGTACGCCAGTTGTTGCCAACTCACAGCAAATCTTATTGGCTGGCATATTCAGCCATGCCAACTTCCTCGACCTGATCCGCAACTTCACTTTGTATGAGCCTATAGACGGGCGCATGGTGAAGAAGATTGCGCGTTACCAGCAATTTCGCGCTGTGCATAAAACCATCAATCGTTTAAAGCATGGCGTAAGCAAGAAAGATAAGGGCGGTATCATCTGGCATACGCAGGGGTCGGGTAAATCGCTGACGATGGTGATGCTGGCGATTAAGATGCGGCGCGACCCTGCACTGCGCGATTACAAGCTAGTGTTCATCACCGACCGCACCCAGCTAGACCAGCAATTGACCGCGCAATTTGAGCGAGCGCAAGGCGAGACGGTGTATCACGCCAGCTCGGTTGCGCATCTGAAAGAGCTGCTGGCCAAAGATAGCTCAGACCTGATTACGGCGATGGTGCAGAAGTTTCAGGAAGGCGAACTGGCAGATTTTCCACTGCTCAATAAATCCGAAAAGATCATCGTGCTGGCCGATGAGGCACATCGTACTCAATACGGGTCTTTGGGTGTGGCGATTAATGCAGGTTTGCCAAACGCACCCAAGATCGCCTTCACCGGCACGCCCTTGATCACGTCAGAGAAGACCACGCATGAGTTTGGCTCTTACATCGATACTTACACCATAGAAGAAGCGGTGGCCGATGGAGCGACTTGCCAGATTTTGTATGAGGGGCGCGAAGCCAAGACCAAGGTGACTGGCGATTCTTTGGATAAATTATTCGATGAATATTTTGCCGACCGCAGTGCTGAGGACAAAGCCGCGATCAAGAAGAAGTACGGCACCGAACAGGCGGTTTTAGAAGCACCGCAGCGCATACGCTGGGTCTGCATCGATTTGCTCAAGCATTACCGTGAGCATATACAACCCAATGGTTTTAAGGCGATGATCGTGACTTCATCTCGTCGCGCTGCCGTGGTTTATAAACAAACCATCGATGAGCTGGAAGGCCCGCAATGCGCGGCGATTATCTCTGGCAGCCATAACGATGAGGCTTTGTACACGCCACACACCGATAGCGTCTTGCAAAAACAGCAGATAGATAACTTCAAAAAGCCGATTGCTGAGCATGCGTTGTCGATTATCGTCGTCAAGGACATGCTGCTAACCGGCTTTGATGCACCCATCTGCCAGGTGATGTACCTGGACCGCAAGCTACGCGAACATACGCTGCTGCAAGCGATAGCACGCGTCAACCGCACCGCCAACGGCAAGGAACGTGGTTATATCGTCGATTATTTTGGCCTCAGCGATTATCTGACCGAAGCTTTGGATATGTTCTCCAAGGAAGACGTGGCCGGTGCGTTGCAAGATTTGAAAGATGAAATCCCCAAGCTCAAAGCCACGCATACCCGTGTGCTGCGCCACTTTAAGGGCATTGCATTAAGTAACCTAGATGCCTGCGTACTTGCCTTGAAGGATGAAGAAGTGCGCCAGCAATTTGAGATCGACTTCAAGAAATTTGCCAGGCAGATGGACATCGTCATGCCCGACGTCGGTGCCAAGCCCTTTGTGCATGACTTAACTTTGCTGGGAAAAATCAACCAGGGCGCGCGCAATATCTACCGCGATGCACAGCTTGATCTGGCAGGTGTTGGTGAAAAAGTGCGCGCCCTGATCGAAGAGCATATCCGCGCCACGGGCGTAGACCCAAAGATACCGCCGATAGATTTGCTGTCTGTCGATTACAAAAAGAAACTGCAAGAACATAAGTCAGACGAATCCAAAGCATCTGAAATAGAAAACGCGATTAAGCATCATATTGACATCAATCTTGCCGAGGATGAGGAATACTACAAATCATTGAGCGCCAAGCTGGACGAGATATTGCGTAAAAAGTCAGAACGCTGGGACGAATTGGTGCAAATGCTGCTGGATTTTCGCGACAATATAAAATCTGACAGGAAGAAAGCTGCAGAAGAGCTTGGCTTAAACGATACGGAGTTCGCCTTTCATAATATCTTGCTAGCTGAAGTAACACGTATGCAGGGCGATGATGCCTTGAGCGAAGCGCAGCACGATGAGATAGTGAAATTAACCAAGGTTCTGGTTACCATGCTGGACGAGGCCAGTAATATCGTTGACTTCTTCAAGAAACAGGATGAAATCAAGCGCTTAAAACGTGATATCAAACGCACGGTAGTTGAATCAAGTTTTGATAGTGAAGCCTTGCGCACGCAGGTGATGGACAGGTTCATGGAACTGGCGAAGGTCAAGTTCAAATGATGACAGAGGCTGAATATATCCAGGGACAGGGCTTTGTCGCCGAGGTAATACGCACTGCCAGAATCAAGTCTGCCCGTTTGCAGGTGGAAGACGGCGCTGTATCAATTGCTGTACCCAAGACTTTGCCTGAAGAAAAAATCAAGCAGTTACTTGCAGACAAAAAACGCTGGATCAAAGAAAAACTCTATTTACATCAGCAAGCACAACCCGTCAGCAAGCGTGAAATGCTGAGTGGCGAGTCTTTCCCCTATCTTGGCCGCCACTATCGTCTGAAAGTCGTGACTGGCCCAGTACAGCCAGTCAAACTCAAACATGGTCAATTGTTGGTGAGTTTGCCCAAGATGATGCAGCAAGATGCCATCATTCGAGACATGCTGACGTATTGGTACAAGTTCCAGGCGGAGAACCGCTTCAAGGAAAAAGTCAAACGTTACGCCAGTGTGGTCGGGGTTGCACCAACTGATGTGAGTGTCAAAACCTTTAAATCACGCTGGGGCAGTTGTAATGTCAAAGGTGAAATCGAGTTCCACTGGAAAATCATCATGGCCCCACATAGTGTTGTTGATTACGTGGTTGTGCATGAACTTTGTCATTTGAAGCACCACGATCATTCACCAGAGTTCTGGAAATCTCTAGCTCGGATATTGCCCAACTATCTGGATAGTAAGGAATGGTTGAAAGAGGTTGGTGCGAGATTTGACATCTGAGATGTTGCTTTTGGAGCTGCGGCTTTTGCGAGTGACTTCTATCCTGCTTTTGGTATATATTTGAATATCAAATTATCAAACGAGTTACTGTGACTATTCCTGATTATCAAACATTGATGCTGCCATTATTGCGATTGGCAAATGATTCGCAAGAGCATCGCTTTCGTGATGCGGTTGAACAATTGGCGCTTGAGTTTAAGCTCACTGACGAACAGCGTGACACGATGTTACCAAGTGGTACAGGCTTGCAATTTGATAATCGGGTTGGATGGGCAAGAACTTATCTAAAGCAAGCAGCTCTTCTTGAATCAAGAAAGCGCGGCTTCTTTAATATCACGGCGAGAGGGAAAGAACTTTTAGCTAAAAATCTCTCTCGGGTTGACAATTCTGTGCTTGAGCAATATCCCGAGTATTTGTCTTTCAAGTTGCGTCGCAGTGAAGACAAGGGAGTGCAGGACGCAAGTGGTGTTTTGCAACCCACTTCAATCGGTGCAGCCAAAGTAGAGCAGTCGGAAGCCACACCTGAAGAGTTGTTCTCGCAGGCTTATCAGCGGCTCCGTAATAATCTTGAATCTGAATTGCTTGAGCAAGTGAAAGCTGCATCGCCTTCATTTTTTGAGAGGTTGGTTGTCGATTTGCTCGTCAGTATGGGTTATGGTGGTTCCCGTCAAGATGCAGGGCGAGCCGTGGGTAGAAGCGGTGACGAAGGAATTGACGGCATCATCAAAGAAGACAAGTTGGGCCTGGATGTTATCTACATACAGGCGAAACGCTGGGAAGCTACTATCGGACGTCCCGAAATACAGAAATTTGCCGGGGCATTGCAGGGCCAGCGAGCCAGCAAAGGTGTCTTCATCACTACGTCTAGTTTTACCAAAGAGGCTGAAGAGTATGTCCGCATCATTCCGTCGAAGATTATCCTGATTTCAGGTGAGCAGTTGGCAACATTGATGGTTGATCATAATGTTGGGGTTTCACCAGTCAGTAAATTCGAATTGAAGCGTGTGGATTCGGACTACTTTGACGGGGAAAATGTATAAGCAGGTAATTTGAGGATAGCGGTAATGAAAATCTCTGTTCTATTAGGGGCTGTTGGCTAACCTAAGTTCTTAGCCGCCTTCAAATAAGGCTCTCACCTTCAAAAACAATAAAGCCCTTGAGTAATCAAGAGCTTAATCAGAATTGGTTCCGAGAGCCGGAATCGTATTGTAAATTTAAGCAATTGATTTTAAACGGAAAAACCATTCCGACTTTATCATTTGGCCGCAAATTTGGCCAATAAAATAACCCCTTTAAAATCAAGTAGTTATAGAATTCTATATTCTGAAACCATTATGCACCAATAGTTGTTTAGAATAAATATGTCTAACAAATAATTTGTAATTTAATCACTTTTTTGATTTTGTGAACTTGTTTTAAAATATGTTATAATTAGCTAAAATACGTTAAAAATACTCATTTCATTGTATTTTATGGTTTTGACTGATTTTCGGTGTTTTTTGTAATATCACTGGTCAGAATGGCAAGTGATCCATCGGTATACCCCTCTTTCGTAAGTTCATCAAAGCATTTGTTTCCTCAGTCCGTCGGGTATCTTATTCAGGTTCTGATCGGATAAGTTGACAATCTAGTAATACCTCTGTAGTACCCAATCCACCGCATCACTTTTAGTTTCGCAACCACCTGGCGAACGACTTTTCCTGCGCGTTCGGTATCCGATGTCTCGGAGGTTTGCGCTCGCCATTTACTTTTAAAAAGGACTCAAGATGACCAATGAAACAAACTCCGGCCAGCCAGCAGGCGGTGATCAATCAGACGATAAAAGAACTGCATTGGAATCAGCAAGCATTCCAAATTTGGCAGCAGTCGTCATGCTGGCAATACAGCGTGTAACGAAGCCACCATTATTCTCGCTTGGTCAAGTTGTGGCGACCGCAGGCGCGCTAGATTTGCTGGATCGAAGTGGTGTCAATGCCAGTGTGCTGCTGACCAGGCATCAACGTGGCGACTGGGGAAATTTATGCGAAGAAGACATTCAGTCCAACAATGAAGCTTTAAAGAATCATACGCGCTTGATGTCGTCATATGAATTAGGTGCAGAAAAAGAACGCATGTGGATCATCACAGAATACGACCATAGTGTTACCACCTTGCTGTTGCCAGCAGAGTATTGACCATGGAAACCGAACTTGAACCCCCTGTCAGTTATCGTCCCCTACATGGCTTATTTAACGAACTGCTTGGCGCATTCCGAACTCAGGCTCCATTGTCGACTATGCCGCCATACAGCTCAGTCAACTTGGAAATATTGGAAGATGCAAGTGATCAAGTGCTGGAAAGATTAACGAAGCATGCCAATAACGTGCAGAGAACGCTACATCTAGGAACTTCAGCGGTAAGCACTTGCATGGCATTGGCAGCACCAGAAGCAATGGATAGTCAACAGTGTAGCCCTGCAACTGTCGAAGCTATTGGATGGTTATTGGCGGAGCTTGCGGACCTAAGCTCGATTTGCCATCACTTCGAAGCAACGGCAAGCAGAATATTGCTGGCACGTTCTACCAAAGTGAATAAGCGTACCAGGACAAATAGCGAACGTTCGGGTCCGCAACAAGCAATCTGATTGTGCAACATAGCTACGAGCAGCAATTAACGTAGCCAAATTTCAAATCCAAGCAATTTACGCCAGGTGTGCGAGTTTTACTTCGCAGGGTTTCGCACGCCTGGAGTTTTGTAAAGCACTAAAATTAAAGGGTAAAACCATGAAAAGTGTCACTAACAGCACCGTCGACAAGGTACGAAAATTAGTTGCAAGTCGCCGTTGGCATGTCCGAAGACTGCATCACGCAATTAAGCCAGAGTACAGCATTGGCGTAATTCGTATGCCCCACAAATCGGCTGAGAATCGAAGTGCCGAAACATCTTTTGTCAGACTGCATTTTCGACAAAGCGATTTCGATGGCGCATGTGGAATTCACGTTGCAGCAATGGCAATGGCGATATTGGGAATTGCTAGTCCACGCCAGCTAGAGAAAATGACGACTGCTCGCTCTGGTATAGCTAAAAAGCTGTGGGATTTGTCACGAGACTACTTTTTCAGTGGCATGGCAGTGCGGCAGCTTTGCGAAATTTTCTCGGCATTGGATGTTGGAATCAGGCTATGCATCAAACGTGCTGGCAATAAAGGTATAACAGAGTTTACCAAACGGCATTTAGCAGCCGGTTCAATCGTCATAATTGCGTACTCGTATAAAAATGGAGATAGCCATTTCGTGCTCGCAGTTGGCTCGGAAGGTTATCAGAGCGGCGAAGGCAGACACGGTTTTCAGACTAATGCGCTACTCGTCATTGATCCCGGTGCCGAAACAGTTCCATATTGCGGTTTCAATGGCCGGTTGGTACTTCGTCCAGAGAAGCATGGGGGTATTGAGTACGAGAGCTGCGCCATGAAGGCTGAAGTTGTAAGACTGACTTCAGCGGTGGCCTTATATGTGTCTGATGCAGTGAGTAATGAGGCGCAATCATGAAACCGACAATGCATGCTAAACCTTCGGGATCGAAGCGCCAACCAAATTTTGATACGACTCAACCAAGTACAAAGCTCCGCAATAGGCTCGCGGCAGAAATGGCAAACGTGGCCATATATCTTGAAAGTGGATTGACATCCAATACCATGCGTGCATATGCATCGGACTTGCGGCATTTTAAGCAATGGGGCGGACGAATTCCTGCAACCCCGAGGACAGTAGCCAGATATTTAGTGGAGTGCGCTAAAACGTTGAAAGTGAGCACAATTGCTCGACATATGGCCGCGATTGCTCGTGAGCATAATCGACTTGGTTTGCAACCGCCCACCCAATCGGCACTGGTCAGAGCCACAATGCGCGGTATAAGGCGAATACATGGCTGCTCGCAAAAACAAGCGAAGCCAATTACCTCGGCAATAATTCGCAGACTAGTGACACCGATAGCGAACTTCTCAGAATTGCGGAACTCTCGCGATCGTGCGCTGCTATTGCTCGGTTTTAGTGGTGGATTTAGACGGTCAGAATTGGCAAATTTGACAATAAATGATCTGAGCTTTGAAAAGCGTGGTCTGGTCGTGCATCTGCGTACGTCCAAAACCGACCAAAACGGCTTTGGACGAGACATTGCGATACTGAATGGTGACGAGCCGGTCTGTCCGGTGAAAGCTTTAAAAGAGTGGATTAAGCACTTGCAATGCAATTATTATGAAAATGATAATGGTAGCGTCATTTTCAGAAAAATCGACCGCTTTGATCGAATTGCTGGTGGATTGTCTGGTGCTGGCATTAACTGGATTTTACGAACCAGAATGCAGGCAAAAAGAATGGATGTAGCTGGATTTTCAGCACATAGTCTGCGTGCCGGTTTGGTCAGTAGCGCAGCAATGGCCAGTGTACCAATCTGGGAGATACAGCGACAAACTGGTCATCGCTCTGAATCTATGGTGCACCGCTACATAAGAAATGTGGGGCTGTTTGACAGCAATGTTAGCAGTCGTATCTTCTAGATCATCGTCGCTTTACATACAAACAGCTAATGCATTACCAAGTCACTACTTTAGTCTGATGCGTTTTTCGATTCTATCTGGCATGGCCTGATTTGTCCTGCGTCTATATCCGTCTGGATCAGCCCAGGACGGCTTTAAATTCTCAGTAACAGGAGCCAAGAGTTCTGACAGAGAGATTTTTAGGCAAAAACAGATCGTAGAGAGCGTGAGAATCGTGGGGTTTGTTAAGCCACGCTCCAGGGTAGAGATGTAAGTCCTATCCAACTCTGCTTCTCCGGCGAGTTGTTCCTGCGATAAATCTCTCGCAATTCGTAACGCCTTCAGTGATTTTCCAAGCATAACAGCTACGTCGCTACGAACCTGCTTTTTACTCTCCGATTCAACAGTTTCTGATGCTGGGACAGTCTTCGTCTTCGGCGGCTGGCGCTTTGATGAAGCTCTTGGTTTGGTCGTGGAAGTGGTAGATGGCATGGGTCATGATCTTGCCTATTTGTAGTGTGAATGACGACGGAATGTATACAACATTAAATGAAGTGTTTACACTACATTTCAAAAAAACATGTAGTAATGACCTTCATCTCAACAAACATCAATAGAGGAATTTCCAATGACAAATTTTGTTCATTGCCGTGGCTGCGGCATCCAAATCCATGAAACCGCGCTTTCTTGCCCTCAGTGCGGGGCGCAACAGAACCTGGCTCCAGTATCCCAACGAGTAGCACATGTCGGTGAGACGGCTAAAGCAAGGGACTTGACTGACTATTCGCAAGTACCATTTTTCCGCAAGCGCTGGTTCATCGTTTGTTGCTTGCTGATAGTCACGCCTATCGCCGGCTTACTTGCAGCTACCGGTGACTTGTACTACTCGCAGAAAGGCGAAGTCAAAATCTTTCCAAAGAGTGCAAAGGTAACTTTCATTCTGCTATCAGTCGCATGGGTCGCGTTCAATCTACTCAGAAGTTAAATAGGTAACCGAGCTGTTCGTCTGTAATTTGATATACAGACGAACAGCGATCTAGACAACACATCTATACGGAAAGTACATATGAAAATTTTCTCATTTTTGAATGACCACAAAACCATGGGTAAATGGCTAAAATCAGTACAGTACTTTGTTGGGGTAACCTGTTTCGCCTTAGCCAGCATGTCATCTGCGCACGCAGATAACTACAATGTGCCAATCATTGGCCCAGTTGGCGATCCAGATATAACATTCTTTGGCATTACTCTAGGTAGCTACAGCCAACGATGTGCTCCAACATCCAAGTGTCGGCTAGAGCTTGAAGCCAATCTGGTGGGAAAGAAAATACGTTACGCGGAAACAGCGCTGCCATTAGACAGTCTGCCGCTTTGGCTGGCGTCTAAATCTTCCGGCAACCTTAAAGTGGTTTTGTCTATGGCAGAAGATGGAAAAATTCTTGGAATTAAGTTCATCTTGTCGAACCTGGAGCGAACGCCCGAAGGCTTCCAGCGCTTTGCCAAAATGGTCGAGGATCAAGTTGAGAAAAAACTTGGATTGACAGGCCAGCGTGTAACACTTAAAAAGAACATCTATGGCCTTAACTTGAAAAATTACTCAGTCAGATGGCGCAAACCTTGGGGCTCCGTTTTGTTTATGCCGGAAGATGATTATGCAAGTACGCCATTGGTAAAGGGCTCTATCACGCTCTACGTTGAAAGCAACGAGTTGGAACAGCTGTGGAATAAGGCGTTGGAGAATGATGCGCTGAAGAATAAAGAAAACGATGCGAATCGTCTGAAGATGTAGTGCAAACTAACGTGCTGTGCGAGCAGCACGTTAAAGTTCAAGAGAGGCACTTCTATAGTTGAGCGAAGTGTTATCTACTGCATGTACATGCAAATTTCTTTAAATGAGGAAGTCACTTAATTTTTCCCCAGTACGAAATTACAACGCTACCTTGCATGCAAGGAATCACATCTTGTCGAAGACAATCAACTGTGAACGATTTTTCAAGTTTTTTCTGCAATTTTCCCAATCATTTAAGTCTGACCAGTAGATGTAAATTACTCCGTCGCGATCACCTATTAATAAGCGATCAAAGTCATTTCTGTTATTTTTCCCAGATAGAAACCGTTGCCAGCCATTGTGATAATTGCGATCTTTGGGAAGCACCTTTAATTCGAGGTGCAGACTTTGCCCGTCGAAATCTAGTGTGAAATCAGGACGGTCTTCTCCCCTCCGAGTTTGGTGGTTAGTTCCCTTAATCGTCAATTGATCATCGCTTGCTAACGATTGAAAAATAATAAGCAGTTCGATCCTAAACCATTCCTCCGCAACTGTATTTAGGTTTATTAACAAGTCAAGGTATTCAGTTCGATGAAGAAAGTGCCGATGAATTTCATCTCCTGCAAAGATGGAGAATTTCTGCATATTTGTTTTAACGTAGTCTTTTGCGAAATCATTATATTCACTTCCTGATTGAAAATGAATATGTCACCATTCTTTGCAACTTGGAATATTGCTACTCGAAAGTGTCGGTAAATACAATTATCGTTAACAATTTTTTTATGATTGTTGATATCTTTTTTGCGTCGGTGCCGCCCCATCCTTGTTTGCAAGTTTAGTCACTTTTCACGTATGTTGTATAGCAATTTAACAAGTTAAAAAATGCCGCGCAATTTAATTAAATCTTTACAGGAAAAGAAAGTCAAATTCAGACACCAATTCTTATCAGTCTCCGTTGTTGGAACAGTTTTAATTTTTTGTATTTTTATCTATTGAAGCGCGAAATACTGTACTGCCATTAAATAATATGTAATTCTTACATGTTGATGAAAGATAATAATTAAATGATAATAACTTGTGGGGGCTTATTAAAGTAGCGTTTGTGCCTTTGTGCTGAAAGAACTCCTAAAATTTAAATGCAATTGGAATAGCTTCTACAAAGTGGAGTTGAGAATGACGGAAGAAATTAAGAGTGGCATGTCGATTAATTCGTTGCACGAGCGGCATATTGGATTGACGCCCGCTCTTAGTGGCACTTACTCTGAGGCTGCTGCAGTATGTCTAAATCGTCATCACGCCTCACCAGTCGAATTGCAAGTCGCAGCCTCGGATGTTATAGCAAGACATTTAGTTGAGTTTCCAACACCAGATACAAGAACGCTTAATGCCTGGGCAAATGAAATTGACACCACGGAAAGTGGAGCATATGGCGTGTGTTTAGCTGCGGTAGAGGTTACCGAGAATCTTATTGCTGTTAGACGTGCTGAAACTTTGACCGGCGCTGATTGGTATGTGGCACCTGTCGGAACTGCCCCTGAAGACCTCGAGACATGCTTTCGATTAGAGGTATCGGGAGTTGATGCAGGAAGTAAGGCAGTGGTTGACGCACGTTTGCGGCAAAAAATCGAGCAAACGAAGAATGGGAAAAGTAACCTTCCAGCGATCGCATCAGTGGTCGGTTTTAAAGAAAGAAGAGTAGCTATTCAAAAAATTGGCGAAATATTATGAGCTGGACCGAATTTCATGCAAAAAGTGAGGTGCTAGCAATATCTGCGATGGAAGCACTGAAAAACCGTGACATACCCCTGGCAAATAAATTGTATAAACAAGCGGGCGAGTTTGAGCACTTGGCTTTGGCGCAGCTTGATATCTCCAAAGTGCGTACTAGAGGCATTACTGCGGTTAGTGCCGTAGCTCTGTGGTTTAAAGCTAGTGAATATTCTTTAGCTGAAAAGCTTGCACACTCAATGTTAGCAGATGAAACAATTCCAGAATTTGCGAGGCAAGATTTACGAAATCTTGTGCAGGCTATTTGGACAGAGTGCACCAAGAAAACGGCTGGCGTCGAATTTGTACCTGGTCAAGTTATGGTCTCAGTTAAAGGTGGCGAAGTGATTACTGGAGGGGCGCCCCTAGATTTGATTCTTGACAAAGTTCAGACGATTCAGTCCATATTTTATAGAACGATTGAATTCCTAAACGGGATTTCGCATAGGCGTACTGGTCGCCCAACGAAAGAATTACAAGATGCTTGCAGACCTTGGCTATTTCAATCTATACCAGGTAGTTATCAATTTTCAGTTGGCATTCAAAAGCCGGTGCAACCTGATTTTTTTAGAGACGATGTCGAACCGGAACGTATTGCGGAACATTTTCTTGAGATCGTGAGAGCTTCCTCAAACGAGGATTTATCTGTCCTAGAAAAATTGATACCAGATGCGAGTTACCGTAATACATTTCTCAAATTGGCACGTAATCTAGCACCAACAGGAAAAACTTTTGATCGGATAGAAATGCGCTCTCTTGGCGATACACGACCAGTAGCGTTGGGAATCGAATCAAGGCACACAATTAATCAGCAATTAAGGTCAAAGCCAGCTTCAACGCTCGATGCAGATGATGAAATTGTTGAGCTGCGCGGAACTTTAAGAGCAGTCCACTTAGATAAAGATTGGCTGGAAATAGCGATTGAAAGTGACGCGATTCTTGTCAGTGGCCTAGAAGATGCGGTTGATGACGTCATTGGCCCGATGGTAAATCGGACAGTAACAGTAAGAGCTAATAAGACGGCTGCGAATAAATATAAATTTCTTGATATAGAGTTAGGAGAGTAGTTTCCTTGATCCTCTGGTTAGATTGAAATATTGATCTACTTCAAATAGATAGACCCCTTGTATCTAAAGCAGCATACTTTGAATTGCTTTACATGTGCACGGCAATGCACGTATAATCCAGCCATGTCCGCCAATGCACCCACCCGCCAAGAAGCCGCCAGGCAGTTCTCTGAACTGATCGATACTGCTTTTTTCACTGCCTTGTGCGAGCCGGTACGTATCCATATACTGGCAAAGCTGATCGAGCTGGGCCCCAGCGACATTGGCACCTTGGCTGAGGATTTCACGCAGGACCGCTCAGTCATTTCACGGCACCTGGCCCTGCTTGAAGACAGCGGTGTTGTGCGCAGTACGCGGGAAGGTCGGCATCGCTACTATGAGGTGAATGGAACAGCGGTCCTGGCAACATTGGAGGCGCTCACGCAGCAAGTGAAGCGTGTTGTCACTTGTTGTAATTGCTGATTTTTTTGTTCAATACATGCATATATGTGCATTAGTGCATTTAATAAAGAAAGAGACTGTAAGCAAAATGAATGAGTCAAACCTTCAAAATCCCACCCGGTCACCGAGAAATGGCGGTGTTTTGCGCTACTTGGCATTTCCAGTGATACTCGTCACGGTGATAACTGTCTCCTGGTTTGGCTATGCGCCAGGTCGAGAAGGCTTGCTGACGCCAGTGATTTTCTTGCCGGTATTTGGTGTTGCTGTCATGCTAGAACGGTGGTTTCCATTTGAGCCTGCCTGGAATGGTCGGTGGAAAGACAACAGACAAGATGCTGCGTTCTTTTTGCTTGCTCAACCTGTCATTGCCATTGCAGAAGCTGCTGCAATGGCGCTAGGTGTGAGTGCTGCGACCTGGCTGTCTTCTGCTTTCGGTATATTGTACTGGCCTGCTGGCTGGCCGGTTTCCGTGCAGGTCATACTTGCAATGTTGGCCCATGATCTACTACCGTATTGGTATCACCGCATCAGCCATGAGACCGGCGGCTGGCTATGGCGTGTGCATGCCATCCATCATGCACCATCAAGGATGTACTCACTGAATTTCGTTCGCTTCCATCCAGTCAACAGCTTCTTGAGCAGTTTTCTGATGCTGTTACCGATGGTGGCCCTGGGAGTTCCAGCGTGTGTCATTTTTCTGATTGCCATGATCAGCAAGGTGCATTCCCTGCTGTCACACACCAACTTTGGTTTCCGGCTGGGGCCGCTTAACTGGGTATTCAGCATGGCGGAATTGCATCGCTGGCATCATACGCGTGACATGCGGCAGGCCAATGCCAACTATGGGGCGACGCTGATATTTTGGGATATTCTGTTTGGGACTCGCAACTTGCCGGAGGCCGACATACGCAAGAGTGAACTGGGCATCAATGAGCCGCAATCCGTGCCAAGTAGATTTTGTGACCAGATTTGCATGCGCATCTCACACTGAAATCTGCAAAACCATCCCTGCAAGTAGCATACGCCTTCGGCCAGGTTTTATGCCGTTTGCAGAAATTTTCGTTTTGCGTGTAATTTAAGAGCCAGAGTTACGACTATAATCAATAAGCCTTTAAACTAAGATTGGTAAGGAAGAAATTACCCGTTTTATGAAAATCTCCCGTCCATCCCGGATCATTACAGTCTTTGCCATGCTATGCAGCCTGCTGTTCATGCAGTTTGCGGTAGCGGCATACGCCTGCCCGGGAATGACGGCTGGCACTGGAAATAATTCGAACGTAATCTCGTTCACTGCCGATTCAACTGCAATGCCAGCCTGCGAAGGCATGGACAAGGATCAACCGGCACTTTGCCACATCCATGCGCAAGACTCGCTGAGCAAACAGTCGCTCGACCAGCCGCAGCCGCCTGACGTGCAACCCTTTGTCAGCACTGGTCTAGTATTCATAGTGGAAGCCATAGATGTAGTGGCTGACTCTCTTTCATCGTATCCACACTCTGCTAATCTAGCACGCAGCACAGCACCACCGATTGCGATACGTAACTGCTGTTTCCGCATTTAACTCCATAAGCGCCTGATCCATGCGTCGCCACATCTTGCTGGCGTACGTTGCTATTGATTGTCGCCTGGAGGTTCCATGTTCTCTATTTTTGCTGCGCCATATGCTGCGTGGCCCCGTGTCATTCGCATTGCCATTGTCACTGGCATACTCACTTTATCCTCATTCGCAGTCCTTGCTGCGGATATTCCGCTCACTTTGGGACAAGCCCAACAACTGGCCGTAGCACGCTCGCGTCAATTGATCGCGCAAGACTTCGCGATTACTGCTTCCCACGAAATGGCGGTCGCTGCTGGTCAATTACCTGATCCGGTTTTGAAAGCAGGTATTGATAACCTGCCAATCAGTGGCCCTGATCGCGGTAGCCTGAACAGTGATTTTATGACCATGCGCCGCATCGGCGTCATGCAAGAGCTGACCGGCAGTGACAGGCGCCAGTTGCGCGCTGCTCGCTATGATCGTGCCGCGAGTAAGTCACTGGCAGAAAAAGCCAATGCTATTGCAGCCATCCAGCGTGACACCGCTATTGCCTGGCTAGATAGCTACTATGCAGAACGCATGGCAGCTATTGTTGCAGAACAAGCGAATCAGGCCAGACTCGAAATCGAGGTAGCAAATAGCAGCTATCGCGCTGGGCGAGGCAGTCAGGCAGATATCTTCGCTGCCCGAAGCGCACTTAGCATGGTAGATGACCGCTACAGTGATATCCAGCGCAAGGTCCGTACTGCGAGAATAATGTTGGATCGTTGGACGGGTCTTGCTACTGAACTTCCACTGGCGGGAGAGCCAAGTATAGGCAGCATCCGTCTGGATTTAACAGCGCTGGACAAATCGCTGACCCACCATCCCCAGATCGCTGTACTGACCAGGCAAACGGAAATCGCCGAAGTGGATGCAAAACTCGCCGAAGCCAATAAAAAGTCAGACTGGACAGTCGAAGTCGCATTCCAGCAGCGTGGTCCAGCGTATTCCAATATGGTATCGGTCGGCATATCGCTGCCATTCCAGTGGGACCAAAAGAACCGCCAGGATCGTGAGTTATCTTCCAAATTGGCGATGGTCGAGCAAGCAAAAGCCGAGCGTGATGAGACATTACGCGCCCATGTCGCTGAAACCAGGACAATGATCGAAGAATGGCAAAGTGGCCTGGAACGCAGCTCCCGCTATGAACGTGAATTGATACCACTAGCCAAAGAACGCACTCAAGCCACTCTGGGTGCCTATCGCGGTGGCAAATCCAGTCTGCCCGACCTATTGGCTACACGCCGGAATGAGATTGATGTAAGGCTACAAGCCTTGCAATTGCAAGCTGATACCGCTCGCCTGTGGGCACAACTCAATTTCCTGTTTCCTGCCGATGAACCAGGCATGCATTTGGACCAAGCCTCGAACAAGGATATGCCATGAACAATAAAAAAATCGTTATGGCCCTCGTTGCCGCTGGCGTAATGGCTGGCAGTGGATATGGCCTTTATCGTCTAGGTATCAGTCAGGGAATGAAGGATGCCAACGGGATACAAGCAGATACTTCACCATCGGGCTCAGCCCCAAACGACAAGAAGGTACTGTACTGGCATGACCCCATGGTTCCCGGCCAGAAATTTGATAAACCTGGCAAATCGCCTTTCATGGACATGCAATTGGTGCCAGTCTATGCCGATGGTGCGGATGAAGGTAGTGTCAAGATCAGCCCACGCGTGCAACAAAACCTCGGTGTCCGGGTCGCTGAAGTCACCAGAGCAAAGCTTGCATCGTCCATAGCGGCAGTTGGTACCGTGACCTATAACGAGCGCGATGTTGCCCTGGTCCAGGCACGTAGTAACGGCTTTGTAGAAAAACTCTATGTGCGCACTCCGCTGGACACAGTCAGGAAAGGCCAGGCACTGGCCGAGCTGTATGTGCCAGAATGGGTTGCCGCTC
>NZ_JACOGF010000025.1 GCF_014284335.1 Undibacterium hunanense
GAACTGCCTTTGTTCAACTCCCTTGTACTCTCATTCTCTGGCAACGTGCCTCAGCCTTACTTGGGTGCTGAATAGTTACGGCGAAGCAAAGAAAGGAATTCGGCCGCCGGGCCGAGACCCGGCTTGTGTCCACGAAGGGCAATAGTCTTAATTAACGACGAAGGTATACAACGAACGCCACTGGGCTCCAGCCTTCGCTGGAGCGACGATATTATGAGTGCTGTAGATCGACGGACACCTTGCTGGCTCTACGAAAGGCAATCCCTTTGTATACAACACAAGCACGCAACGAACACCGCTGGAGCGCCAGCCCGGTGGAACGCCAGCCCGGTGCAGCATCAGACCGATGGATTTCTGCCTTCGCAGGCATGACGAAAATAAGATCACTGTTTATCGACAGCACCCCATCCTCACCCTAAGCCTCTCCTTGAAGGAGAGGGAATTTCAATCTGCAGAGCCTCCATGTCCCAAACTGCGCACAACAGACAGGGCACAGCACAACTGGCAAGCTGGCAAGCTGGCAGAATGTAGTTAGACAGTCTCAGCAGAGATAACCTGCGCTGCGGCATTGACGACCGCTGCAATCCGCCCCACATCCCGCAACTGCGTCGCCGACATGCCTTCCTTCTTCAACAATTCAAAATGTGATTTCACACAGAAATGGCATTTACCGATGATGGAAGCTGACAAGGCATACATCTCGAAGCGACGTTTGTCGACACCGCCGTTGGTCGCATAGGCATTCATGCGCAACTGGGCAGCCTGGGTTTTCAGGTCGGCATCATCAGCCATTTCCACATACGGATACCAGACATTATTCATTCCCATCAAAGCCGCTGCGGTCAGCGCTGCATTGATTTCTTCTGGTGTGATGGCGCCACTGGATTTGATGGCTTCAATGATCACGGTGCTTTTTGCAGCAAAGGCGGCTGCCAGTGCCACGCCTACCGCATCATTGCCTTCCAGACTGGAACGGGCAATTGTGCCATCGATGTTCAGACGGATATCCTTGGCGTAATCAGGGATGCGACTTTTAATTAAATTCAAGAATTCCATAGTATTTACCTATCAAAAAGTGGTTTTAAAACCCGCCGGAGCGGGTTTATTTTACATCTACAGCATTACCCTGACTTAGAACAGGTTCTTACAGAGTTGAGCCGCCTACTGTACGGTTGCATGGGCACAGTTCATCTGTTTGCAGACCATCCAGAATACGCAGGATTTCTGTCGGGTTACGGCCAACGTTGAGGTTGTTGACAGAAACGTGCTGGATGACATTGTCAGGATCAACGATGAAAGTCGCGCGCAGTGCAACACCGGCGTTGACATCACGTACACCCAGCATGTCTACCAAAGAACCAGTTGAATCGCCGAACGCATAGTGGTTCAGTTTGTCCAGGTCTTTGTGTTCACGGCGCCATGCCAGTTTGCAGAATTCGTTATCGGTAGAACCGCCCAGCAAAACAGCATCACGGTCAGCGAAGTCGCTTGTCAGTTTAGCAAATTCAACGATTTCTGTTGGGCAAACGAATGTAAAGTCTTTTGGGTAGAAATAAATGATTTTCCATTTGCCTGGGAACGAAGCTTCAGTGATGTCCTCAAATGCGGACACGCCATTTTCTTCGTGATGATTGAAGCCTGGCTTAGCTGCTGGGACTTTGAATGCGTCGAGTTTTTGACCTACGGTTTTCATTAATTTCTCCTGATTTGACATAAAGGTGAATGATGTATCCACAACGGAACAAAGCATATCACTATGAATTTTAAATATCCAATAGATTTTAACTACCATTCATTTAGTTAAAAGATATCTGATATCGCTATGCGTCCATTGGCGGCAAGCTCAACCCACTCTGTCATCACGCCGTTTGACGCCAGCCAGCAGGGTGAACCAGAACACGGTTCCTTTGCCGGCTTCTGTCTCAAAACCGATTTCGCCACCCATTTTTTCGACAAAGGTCTTAGTAATATTCAAGCCCAGCCCGGTACCACCTTGCTGCCTGGTATTGGTGCCATCTGCCTGTGCAAATTTCTTGAATATCTGTTCCCGGAATGCGGGCGGGATGCCTGGCCCTTTGTCGTGGACTTCGACTTTATAACTCCCGGATGTTTCAGAGATATGAATTTCGACTTCATCGCCTGTGGGTGAAAATTTGGCCGCATTCGACAGCAGGTTGGCAAACACCTGCATCACTCGCACGCTGTCGCCCATGGCCCATGCCTGTTCGGGGTGAGCCATGATGCGATAACGCACCTGCAAGGTCTGGGCATAGGCGGCATTGGCTTCAATGGCCTGCCGGGTAGCGGCGACCAGGTCAAACCGTTCAATATTGATGACCATCTTGCCGGATGCCAGTTTTTCCATGTCCAGGATGTCATTCACCAGGACCCCGAGACGCTGGCAATTCTTGTGTGCAACTTTAATCAGTTGCATGACTTTGGGAGACAAATCACCTGCAACGCCGTTTTCCAGCAAACCCAGGGCACCGCGTATTGATGTCAGAGGCGTGCGCAGTTCATGGCTGACGACGGAAATGAATTCGGATTTGATGCGGTCAGCCTTGCGCTGTTCAGTCAGGTCCAGCACAAAACCGACCCATTCTTCAAACGAACCTTCAAGCTGCGCCAGTCCGACCATGACGGGAATGCGTGCACCATCCTTGCGTAGCACTTCGCCTTCATATGGTTTCGCCTGGCCATGCAGGCGCACTTCCTGCAATGCCTTGTCATGGCTGGCATGGCTGTCTTGCGAAGCTTTGTCCAGCCAGTTCATGCCAGAATCGATAAATTCTGAACGCGTCACGCCAACCAGTTGCAACAAGACATCATTGGCTTCTGTCAGCCTGCCATTCAGGTTGCCCTGCATGATACCAATGAGGCTGGAATTGACCAGCCGACGCAGGCGTGATTCGCTGATCAGCAAGGCTTCCACCATGCGAGATTTCTCTTTACTGGCCTGCTGTGCAGCATCGCGTGCTGCGACCAGGCTGCGCTCGGCTTCCTTCATCTGGGTAATGTCGCGCAGGCTGTATACCCGCCCAACGCGGCGATCACGCAAGAATTCGGGCTTGGAAACGCAGACAAAAAAACGACCGTCTTTCAGGGTCATTAAATCTTCAGTTTCCAGGTTGGGATCATCCCTGACAGTTTGTAAATTGAGGAAGAAGCTGTCGGCATCCTGCAAGGCCGCTTTCAGATGCGCAAATATCCGGGTTTCGTCACGGCTGGCCAGCAAGTCATCCGGCAAATGCCACATGGCAGAAAAGCGTTGATTGAGGTTGATGATATTGCCCTGCAGATCGACTGACAGGATACCTTCAGCAGTGGCATCCAGCGAACTTTGCAGTTGCGCCACCAGGTGCACCTGCCCTTCGGCGACCTGGCGCCTGTGGGTAATGTCTTCGGCATGGATGACGTAATAATCCTGTCCCTGTTCACTGAAAACCGAGACGCTTTTTTCTACCGGGAAGGAGATGCCGCTACTTGTCAGCCATTCACTCTCGGCCACGATGCTTTGTGTCTCCATCGCATCACCATGCAATCCCTCCCAGAAAAATACATCCTGCAAGGAACATTCGATATAAGACAGGGCCTGCCCCAGCAAATCCGTGTGCGCATACGACAGCATCTGACAGGCAGACTGGTTGGCATCCACCACCGTCATCTGCTGTTTGTCGACGACAAGTATGGCGTCACGGCTGTGGTCTATCATATGCCGCAGCAAACCATTGCTCAACGTCGATGAGGGCTGTGACATACTGGTGTAGACGGTTTCCGGTTAACGTGCGCCAGGCAGGGGATTGCTCTGGGTCTTTTTCGATTGCGAATCAAAATAATAATTCACCCGCTTGCGTGGATTCAGGTATTCGTAAATAGCTCTTGGCAACAGTCCGGGCCGGATACTGGCACTGATGGACAGTTCTTTGCTTTCTTCTGCCAGGTCCAGAATGATGGCGTCTTCCTTGGGTATCTCTGCATCATACATCAGCACACGCGGGCGCAAAGGCTTGCCCACATTCACATTCATCACCAGACCGATGGCTTCATTTGACAGCCGCACCAGCGTGCCGGGTGGATAGACGCCCAGGCTCTTGACCAGCGTCGCCATCACCACCTGATCAAACTGTGTCCGGCGGTGAGCATACATGGTTGACAGTGCTTCATGCGGTGTCAAAGACAAACTATGATCATTATGATTGCATAAATTATCATACACATTGGCGATTGTCACGATACGACTGGGCATGCGTATGGCTTCGCCCTTTAAATGATGCGGATAACCACTGCCATCCATGAATTCATGATGCTGGGCAATAACATCCAGCACCGTTGCGGGCAGGCCGGCCTTCTGCCCCACCTCTACTCCATACTGGGTATGCAGTTCAAAGAAATTCTGTTCAGGCTTGGTCAGAGGCCCGGTTTTATTCAGGATATGTTCAGGCACATTCACCTTGCCCAGGTCATGGAACAGGGAAGCAATGCCCACGGTCTTGATTTGTGCTGGCGAACATTTCATTTCATGCGCCAGCATCATGGCCAGCACTGACACGTTCAAGGTGTGAAAATACATTTCTTCACTGCCTGCGGTCTGCTGTATCAGGTGCATGACAGTGTCTGTACCGCTAAGAAATACTTCGGCCATGCTGTCCACCAGCTTGCTGGCTTCCTGTATGGTTTCCGCCGGTTGCGAGAAGATCAGTTTATTGATGCTTTTAACGACTGTCGCCGCCTTGACGAACTTTTCTTCACAGCGGGCAATTTCTTCCCGCTGTTTTTGCAATTTCTCAAAACGCGCACGCTTGGCATCAATAATGCTGGCATATACCTGGCCAGCGGGTGCAGAGGGTGCAGCAGAGGCGGCCGGTACCGTCGCCGTGGGCACAGTCGTGGGGACGATGCTTCTGTCAACAGGCGTGGCCGACAGTGGGTCCGACTTGGACGGAAGATACCGCACATGCCTGAGCTTCAGACCCAGAAGTTCGTCGATCTGTTGCTGGCTGGTGATCTTGAACGAGTTCATGGGAAACGAATGTTCAAACCAGCTCAGATCGAGTTTGATGAACATTCCTATCCTGACCTGATCAATCACTATTAACTGGCTGTCATCGGACATGGGAGAAGAATTATAGATATTTCTTCTGACGATAGCATATGCACCCTGCATTTGCAAAAAAGTTGACCGAAGGAAATATTTAAGACAACGCTGAAACATGCACACAGAAAAATCGGCTTTATCCAAATGCAACGTTATAATCGCTGACTTGAACTTTTTGAGAGTGAATAACGTGTCTGATCGCCTCGCCGTCCTGCCCCAGTATCTGCTGCCCAAACAGGCATTGACCATTTTTGCAGGTAAAGTTGCCAATGCCGAAGCAGGCAAACTGACTACCCGCCTGATACAGTGGTTTGTTGGCAAATACCAGGTCAACATGAGCGAAGCCGCGAACCCGGACATCAGCAGCTATGCCAGCTTCAATGAATTTTTCACCCGTCCCCTGCGCGCCGGTGCACGCCCGCTGGCCGACAGTGATTTGCTGAGCCCGGTGGATGGTGCCATCAGCCAGTTTGGACCGATTAACCAGGGTCAGATATTCCAGGCAAAGGGCCATAGCTATACAGCCACGGCCCTGGTCGGTGGCGATGCCAGCCTGGCGGCATTGTTCAATGACGGCAATTTCGCCACACTCTACCTGAGCCCGCGTGACTATCACCGCATTCATATGCCTTGCGATGGGCGCCTTACGCGCATGATTTATGTGCCAGGCGCGCTGTTTTCCGTCAACCCGACTACGGCACGCGGCGTACCCGGTCTGTTTGCCCGCAATGAACGCGTAGTCTGCGTATTTGAATCTTCTTTCGGTCCTTTTGTGCTGACACTGGTTGGTGCCACCATTGTCGGCAGCATGGCGACCACCTGGCATGGTGTGGTCAACCCGCCACGCAGTGCAGAGGTGCGTGAATGGCGCTATGACGATCAGCAGATCGTACTGAAAAAGGGGGAAGAAATGGGCCGCTTCCTGCTTGGCTCCACGGTAGTGATGTTATTCCCGCAAAATAAACTGGCATTCAATCCGGACTGGGCAGCGGCAAAATCCATCTGCATGGGTGAAGCCATGGCGAACCTGGTAGCCTGAGTCATATATAGTAAAAAACAGTCCTCCCACAGGCTATATAGGGTTAACAGACCCGGGCCTGACAAGCATTTCATATTGATCATTCCATCTGGCAGCATACGCTGCCAGATCTGCGCATAAGCACCACACAAAGTTTCCCAAAAGGAAACATCTGCCTGAACCTCCTCAAATCTGTCCGACAAACTCTGGTGTTTTCCGGGGATAACTGCTGCACATCAAATACTGCATAAAAAACGCTTGCCAAACCTGAGCGAATATTCAATAATCTAAATAAGAATTGTTATCGTTTAGATTTGCAAGGTAAAATATGAGTACTAATGATGCTATTCAAGAATTGAAGCCGGGTTCGGTAACGATTGCTGTGCAACAGCAAAAGGTCATCCCCCGTCTCAAGAGCGCTGAACTGATGCAGCATAAACGTGAAGTTGAAATTGATCACGAAGGCCGGATTTATCGCCTGCGTATCACCCAACTTAACAAGCTGATTCTGACTGCCTGAAGCCGTTATTGACCGATGGAGCCAACTATGCCGGATGAAACGCTGCTGAATGATGACCCGTCTGTATTGGGGGACAAATCCAGGCAACCGGAATTGCTGGTTTCAGCGGTTTTACATCTGATGTCGCATTACACGGTCAGCAGTACGCAAAAGGATGCAGAACAGACCAGGACCCGGTTGGCATCTGTTATAGAGCGCCATCTGAAAGTACTGGCCAATTTACCGGATCTGGCACCGGTGCTGAAGGCGACCTGTCAGCAACTGTCAGAACAGTGGGCCAGCCTGGTGGAGAGAAAATCCCCACAGCAAAGCAAGATGCACAGGTTGAGCTGGTTACTGGCAGGTGCCCGAAGAGATTTGAATTAATGGAGCTGGTTTCATGATTGTTTGTGTTTGCAATAATGTCTCTGAGAAGAAAATACACCAGGCGGTTGCCATGGGTGTGACCACCATGTCCGAATTGCGCGAGCAACTGGATGTAGGCACCTGCTGCGGCAAATGCGCCGGCTGTGCCCGCAAGGTCATGCGCGAATGTATGGACAGCAATGCCAACAAATCATCCGGCCTGCAAAACTTCATACAGCAATTACATTTTCAGCCCAGCGTTCAGCCTGCCTGATATTTATCATGTCTACACTTACACTCAGTCATCATAACGGCCCTGCTCCCATTCCCAGATCACGGATCGTTTCTTTCACCGGCATTGTGCTGGCGCATCTGGGATTATTTTATGCACTCGAGCATGGCCTGATTTCGCATGCGGTACAAATACTGCCGAAAGAAGTGATACTGACCATGATACAGCCGCATGTCAGCAAACCAGAGCAACCACCGGCTCCTATCCCGACCAAAAAACTGACTACCTTGCCACCACCCATACCACTGGTGCCACAAATCACACCCGTCGTGGATATCCCGGTAGAGCAGCATCAGATCACGGTACAACCATCGCCACAAATACCACAACCGGTCGCTGCAGTTGCGGCCAAAGCAGAACCCAGCACGTCCATGGCACCACCGGCTGCGCCAAAACAAATCAGTGCGGTTGAATACCTGCGCCCACCACAGGCAGATTATCCGCCCATGTCACGTCGCATGGGTGAAGAAGGCAAAGTCACGCTGCGTATTCTGGTGAACGAAAAAGGCGTCGCCGAAAAAGTGGATATCCAAAAATCGTCCGGTTCCAACCGTCTTGACGAAGCCGCCAAGACCGCCATCCTGCGCGCCATTTTCAAGCCTTATCTGGAAGATGGCAAAGCACTGACCGTCATCGCCACCGCCACCATCAGTTTCACATTAAATAGTTAGACCTCAATCACCCCGGATAGAGTTCTAGTGCCGATATCAGAACAGACTACCCCAGAAAATCTCCCCATTTTCTGTCCGCAGTGTTCTGACGAATGACCGGCAATAACAGAGACAAGCTGCAAAATTTGCAGTTCTTGTCTCTTTTTTTTAGTACATGCACTATCATGTCGGTATGTTCAAAAGCAATTTAATGCGGAAGGAAAGCCATGAAAGGCGATGCGAAAGTCATCAAACTCTTGAATGCTCAGTTAACCAATGAACTGAGCGCTATTAATCAGTATTTTCTGCATGCTCGCATGTACAAACACTGGGGCTTTGAAAAAATAGCCAAGAAGGAATATTCCGAATCCATCGGCGAAATGAAGCATGCCGACAAACTGATCGACCGCATCCTGATGCTGGGTGGCCTGCCGAACCTGCAAGCCTTGCACAAGCTGATGATAGGCGAAGAAACTCAGGAAATGCTGCAATGTGATCTGAAGCTGGAAAACGCTGCACAAAAAACCGTCAAGGAAGGCATCGCCGTCTGTGAAACAGTGGGCGACTATGTATCACGTGACTTGTTCCAGACGATTCTGGAAGATACTGAAGAACACATAGACTGGCTGGAAACACAAATGGAACTGATAGAAAAAATCGGTATCCAGAATTACCTGCAGTCACAAATGTCTGAAGAAGAATAAGTCTGTTGTCACGCTGCGGACGGTAACAAAAACCGTAACGAGATTGATTCCGTTTATCGGAATCAATCAATGAAAACGGGTAAGGAATCGGGCAACTAAACGGGTAACAAAAAACAGAAAGGGATGAGGCTTGCGCCTCATCCCTTTCTACATTTATTTTGCTGTCTTATGTTGCTGTCTTATGTTTTTTTATGCCATGCACAAATTTACTGCGGCAAGGTGTCCTTGAACGAAGCACGCTCCGACAATTTGTCGAATAATTTGGCCAGATTCGGATAGTCGCCACGCCAGTCAATTTCCGGAAAGCGGAAGCTCAGCCAGCCCAGTGCGCAGGCAACGCTGATATCTGCCAGCGTCAAATGGGTGCCGGAACAGAACGGCGCATCACCCAGACCACTGGACATGGATTTCAGGCCAGACAGGATCTTGCTCATTTGCCTGTCCATCCATGCCTGGCTTTGTTGCTCTGGCGGGCGCTGGTTTTTTTCCAGGCGAATCAAAACAGCCGCGTCCAGTATGCCATCTGCCAGGGCTTCCCAGCATTTGACTTCGGCACGTTCACGACCATGTGCGGGGATCAGTTTGCCAACCGGTGTCAGCGTATCGAGGTATTCAACGATGACGCGTGAATCAAACATGGCACCGCCATCTTCCATCAAGAGGCAAGGCACTTTACCCAGGGGATTGGATTGCTGAATAGTGGTATCAGCCGCCCACACATCTTCCAGCAGGAAAGTGTAGTCAAGTTTCTTTTCCGCCATGACGACGCGGACTTTTCTTACAAAAGGACTAGGAATGGAGCCAATTAGTTTCATAGGAATCTGATAGAAGGTTTAGCGCGGATTATAGCATTGCACACATGGAATCCCATGCGGGGAGAAGGCCACTTGCATGTCGGTAACAAGCAAGTGTTTATGCGGTTTAAAGACAATCAAATGGTAAAATCGCATATTCGGCACAAAAAAACCCGTTTTTAATCTACAAAAATTAACTTTTGCAAAACAACAAATGTTTGCATAAATTAAATTATTGTTGTTTTTTGCGCAAGCCTTTCTGTTTTTCTTCTACTTTTGTCCATCATGTCCCTATCTTCACTTTCTGCCCTTTCCCCGCTCGACGGCCGCTATTCAAGCAAAGTGGATGCCTTGCGCGCCACCCTGTCGGAAGCTGGCTTCATGCACCATCGCGTCAAAGTCGAAGTGTCCTGGCTACAGGCCCTGGCACAGGCTGGTTTCGATGAAATCAAGGCGTTTTCTCCCGCAGCTAATGCGTTGCTGGATAAACTGGTTGCCGAGTTCTCTGAAGCCGATGCACAACGCATCAAGGATATCGAAGCCGTCACCAATCACGACGTCAAAGCCGTCGAATACTGGCTGAAGGAACAAGTCAAGGATGTGCCGGAACTGGTTGCTGCCAGTGAATTCATTCACTTTGCCTGCACGTCCGAAGACATCAACAATACCTCGCACGGCATGATGCTGAAAACCGCACGCAATGATGTCATGTTGCCGTCGCTGCGCAAGCTGATCGCCCGCTTGACTGAGCTGGCACATACGAATGCTGATGTCCCCATGCTGTCACGTACCCATGGCCAGGCAGCCAGCCCGACGACCCTGGGCAAGGAAATGGCCAACGTCGTTGCGCGCCTGCAGCGCGCCATCAAGCGCATAGAACAGGTTGAAATTCTGGGCAAGATGAATGGCGCAGTCGGCAATTACAATGCTCACCTGTCAGCCTACCCACATCATGACTGGGAAAGCTTTTCCAAAAACGTTATCGAACAACGTCTGGGCCTGGTCTACAACCCTTACACCATACAGATAGAACCGCATGATTACATGGCTGAGATGTTTGATGCCTTCGCCCGCGTCAATACCATCCTGCTGGATCTGAATCGCGATATCTGGGGTTATATATCAGTTGGTTACTTCAAGCAAAAAACCAAGGCGGGTGAAATCGGTTCTTCCACCATGCCACACAAAGTCAATCCTATCGACTTTGAAAATTCCGAAGGCAATCTGGGCCTGGCCAATTCACTGCTGCGTCACCTGTCAGAAAAACTGCCGGTATCACGCTGGCAGCGTGACCTGACTGATTCCACCGTGTTGCGCAATATCGGTGTGGCCTTTGGCTACACCCTGCTGGCCTACGACAGTTGCCTGCGTGGTTTGAACAAACTGGAAACCAATCCTGAACGCCTGGCCGCAGACCTCAATGCAACCTGGGAAGTATTGGCTGAACCGGTACAAACCGTGATGCGTCGTTATGCGGTTGAAAACGCTTACGAACAATTGAAAGAACTGACACGCGGCAAAGGCATCACCAAAGAAGCCTTGCAAGAGTTCGTCGAAGGTCTGGCGATCCCACGCGATGCCAAGGACTTGCTGCTGGCAATGACACCGGCAAACTACATCGGCATCGCTGCCAAACTGGCGAAAGCGATTTAAGACTTATAGACCAAAAAGCTCACCACAGAGGCACAGAGACACAGAGAAAAGCAGGAGAGAGCAAAGAAAACGTAAGGTATGGCAACATTGCTTTTTCTCGATTTTCTCTGTGACATCTCTGTGTCTCTGTGTCTCTGTGGTTAATGGTCTTAAGCAAAACCACTTACTTCTGTGAACGGAACGGGAACATCAGTTGTTTCACGAAACCGTCAGGCATATAGTCACCCTGCACGCCATACTTTTCCGGAAAGCCTGTTTGACCCTTGATCGCCGTGCCAAACAAATGGTCGAGGAAGGCATAATGTGCTGCATAATTCTTGTCGATGGCCACGTCATCCGATGAATGGTGCCAGTGATGGAAATCCGGCGTCACGATCACATATTTGACCGGGCCCCACGGCAAGTGCACATTGGCGTGATTGAACACTGCCTGAAAACCCACCACGATGATGTACCAGTCCATCACGGTCTTGTCGAAGCCCAGTACATACAAGGCACCAAGCACGCCAACCCGCGTAACAATCAACTCCAGGATATGCTGACGTGAACCGGCCAGCCAGTCCATGGTCTTGGCCGAGTGATGTACGGCATGGAAGCGCCATAAAAATGGAATTTCATGATACGCCCTGTGGGTCCAGTACTGCACCATATCGGCTGCCAAAATACACAATAGCAATTGTGGGAAGAAATAAATCGACTGCACAAATGCGCGCACGCTGTCATGCGCCATCCAGCCAAACAGTTTGTGAATGGCGAAATTGACGGTTAGCAAAGCCAGACCAACGATGAAATGATTGACGGCGAAATGCACCATATCGGTTTGCCATTCACGCCTGAAAATCAACTGCCCCTTATACAGCGGGAAGATTTTTTCTATCGCTACGAAAATAATGGTGGACCCCAGCAAATCAAGGATGAACCAGTCCAACCCGATGTAAGGCGTGTGATCAGGAAAATCTGCCACCGGCACATGTGAACCACCCAGTGCCAGGCTGGCCAGCACCAACATGCCGGCAACCCCATTCAAGCCACGACGGCGCTTGAACAAGACATTGAGCAGGCTGATAACACCGGACAACAGCAAGGCCGCAAACAGGATATGACGGATCAGATCAGGTGAATACTTTTGCCTGAGTTCGGGTGTGGTCAGGTATTGCGGAAAATGAAAAGCCAATACGCCAAGCAGGCACAAAAAAGCCAGCGTCAATGCCAGCACACCACTGGCCAGCCCGGTACCGGGCTGCAGCGGCCCGCTTTGATCCAGCAAATCCGTGGTTTCACTGACGGCATTGCTGACATTTCCCAGCACGGACTTTGCAGGCTCAACCAGTTTTTTTTCAAGAGTTTCAGATTTCATGATAGCCATGATGAAATTAATAACATGGCCCTATGATAATGGACTTGCCTGATCGCCCGTAAAAAAGATTGCTGCAATTTGTAAGGCAATTTTGAGGTGCGCGCAGTGAAGCGACGAGTCAGCAAATCAACAACTCAACAAGTTGGTAAAAAAGTATGACGAATGCTGCTTATTTTTGCAACAAGCTCATACTGTGACTACTATGGTGTAATTGCTTGCTGCTGGAAAATAAACTGCACTTCAGCAGACTTTACTTTTTTTTGCTATATTAGTTCTACTTAGAACTAATTATCTCTTTCATCAGAGGAGCCCTCATGCCAGCAACGTACAAATACTCCAATGTCAGCATTGTTCTGCACTGGCTCATCGCGCTATTGATTATTGCCGCTTTTGCACTTGGCACCATCATGACCGACATGAAGTTCAGCCCCACCAAACTGCAATATTTTTCTTATCATAAATGGCTGGGTGTGACCGTGCTGGCGCTAGTTGCCATACGTTTGCTAACACGTCTGTTTAACAAGGCGCCGCCCTACCCGGCCAATATGGGCAAGTTGCAAACCCAGGCTGCCAATGCCACCCATATCCTGCTGTATGTATTGATGTTTGCCGTGCCACTGTCCGGCTATTTTTATACGCTGGCTTCTGGCTACCCTGTGGTGTACCTGGGTCTGTTTCAATTGCCGGTACTGATGGGTCCCAATCCAGAACTGAAAGAGACGCTGAAAGAGCTTCATGAAACTTTGAACTATGTGATGCTGGCGCTGGTCTTGTTGCATGTAGCTGCTGCACTGAAACACCATTTCATCGACAAGGACGGGCTCTTGAATCGCATGCGTCCCGGTCATTAATTCACTTTTATCAGGAACACCTATGCCATCACCTACCATGAAGAAAATTCTGTTATCCAGCGCAGTTGCGCTGGCCATCATCGCTCCGGCCATGGCCGCCGTCATGAAACTCGACAATGCAAAAAGCAATGTCAGTATCGTCTTCAAGCAAATGAATGTGCCAGTCGATGCCAAGTTCAAGAAATTTACTGCCAATATCGATTATGACGCCGCCAAACCAGAAGCATCCAAGGCAACGGTTGATATTGATGTCACCAGCTTTGATCTGGGCGATGCTGAATACAATAAGGAAGTCTTGAAAAAAGAATGGTTCAACGCAGCCCAGTTTTCCAAGGCCAGCTTCGTTTCCACGTCCATGAAGGCGGGCGCAGCCGGCAAGCTTGATGTCGTCGGCAAACTCAGCATCAAAGGCAAAACCCTGGATGTCAGCTTTCCGCTGAGCGTCAAAAAAGAAGGCAATAATCAAGTGTTTGACGGTAGTCTTCCTATCAAACGTCTCGCTTTCAATATCGGCGAAGGCGAATGGAAAGATACAGGCATGGTTGCCGATGAAGTACAAATCAAGTTTCACGTAGTCACCACCCCGTAAGCCCCGACGTAACACCAAAAAGATTGCGTCACATTTTTTTATATTCATTTTCCAGACCAGGAGTAACACATGAAAATCACCCAACTTATCGCCGCCGCTATGCTGATCAGTGCAGCACCTGCTTTTGCACAGACTTACAATATTGAACCAAACCATACTTACCCAAGTTTTGAAGCTGACCATATGGGCATCTCCGTATGGCGTGGCAAGTTCACTAAAACATCTGGCAAAATCGTTCTGGATCGCGCAGCGAAAACCGGTACAGTGGATATCACTATCGATGCCAGTTCCATCGATTTCGGTCATGAAAAAATGAATGAACATGCAAAAACCAAAGACTTGTTCAATGTTGCACAATTCCCGACAGCGACTTACAAAGGTACATCCATCAAGTTTGATGGCGATACACCTGTTTCTGTCCAGGGTGAACTGACTTTGCTGGGCGTGACCAAGCCAGTGACACTGACCATCAACAAGTTCAAGTGCATCCAGCATCCTATGTTCAAGAAAGAAGCTTGCGGTGCTGACGCAACTGCAGAATTCAAACGTACTGACTTCGGTATGAATTTTGGCACACCACGTTTTGCACCAGAAGTAAAACTGGCGATCCAGGTAGAAGCTATCAAGGCTGACTAATGAAGCTGGCAAGCTGAACAGGCAAGCCAGAAAGCTGTAACTTTGCTCCCAGGTTTGATCCGCCGAGGTGGATCAAACCTTCAACACTTCGATTCTTCTTATGGGTGAACGCTACCTGCGCAGCATACGATTACTGTCTGAATGCATGCAATTATTTGAGCAGTCCTCGACAAGGACAGTGCGCAAACTTGGCTTTACGCATTCTCAATTCGATATCATTGCGACTTTAGGCAATACCCCCGGCATGACCTGCAAGGAACTGGGCGAAAAAACCCTGATCACCAAAGGCACACTGACCGGCGTACTTGATCGCCTGGAACAAAAAGGCCTGGTACAGCGTGAACGTGGCAACGATGACCGGCGACAATTGTTTGTCAAACTGACGCCCTGTGGCGAAGCTACATTTGATGATGTCTTCCCCAAGGTTGTACAAAACGGCAAGCTGCGTTTCAATACCTATACGGATGCAGATTACCTGCAACTGGAAACTGCACTAGGCAAATTGAAACAGCATCTGATCGACGACAGTCAGTAGAACTCATTCATACCAATCAGCAGGCAACAGAGAGCTTCTCTGAGAGAAAATGCCTGCACACTGCTGCTTACACAGTGTTGCATACACCCACTCTCACTCTTTGGTAGTGCCAATCACGTATTTGAGATGCCAGCCTTTACTCGCACAACGCAGTGCGGATAAAGGCTTACAGGCTTGCAGACGTGCAAATCCCAACGGATATTGCACAAGTGAAGGTATTAATTCAGGCTATCACCGACGATAGGCCCTTTGCCACTGAAACGGTCGAGTGCCAGATAAATCACCGGTGTAATGAACAGCGTGATTGCCTGCGAAAAGATCAGGCCACCCACTACCGCCAGGCCCAAAGGCTGGCGCAATTCAGCACCGGCACCCAGACCCAACGCAATCGGCAAGGCGCCAACCAGCGCAGCCAGGGTCGTCATCATGATGGGGCGGAAACGCTGGATACAGGCTTCACGTATTGCCTCAGTCGGTGTCATGTTGTGATGCCGTTGCGCATCCAGCGCAAAGTCAATCATCATGATCGCATTTTTCTTGACGATACCGATCAACAACAAGATACCTATCGTCGCAATCAGGGTCAGGTCTTCACCAAACATCTGCAGAGTCAGCAAAGCACCAACTGCTGCGGATGGCAAGCCAGCCAGAATGGTAATCGGGTGGATATAACTTTCATACAGCACACCCAGCAAGACATAGATCACCAGCAAGGCAGCAACGATCAGAATAATCTGACCGGACTGTGAATCCTTGAACACCGCAGCATCGCCACCATAGGTGGTAATAATGGACGAAGGCAGTTTGATTTCATCGCGGTATTTCTCTATGCGGTTAGTCGCCTCACCCAGGGCCGTGCCGGGTGCCAGATTGAAGGACACTGTCACCGCCTGCAATTGCCCGACGTGATTAATCGCGGTCGGCCCTACGGTACGTTTGACCGTTGCAATACTGGACAAGGGCACGAGCGTACCGGTATTGCCGCGTACAAAAATCCCATTGATGGCGCTTTCATCCTTCTTGGCGTCAGGCTCGACTTCCATGATGACCTGGTAGCTGTCGACATTGGTATACATGGTCGATATCTGGCGTTCACCAAAGGCGCTGTAGAGTGCAGAACGTATGCTGTCCATGCTCACGCCCAGCGCATTGGCACGATCACGGTCAATATCGATACTGGCCTGCAAGCCTTTCAGTTGTGAATCAGTGGTCACGTCCTTGAAGCCTGGGTCTGTACGTAATTTCTCTTGCAGCTTAATGGCCCAGTCACTCAGCGCCCCCGCTTCCACACTTTGCAGGATGTACTGATACTGACTCTTGCTGGGGCGGCCACCCAACTGCAAGTTCTGGGTTGGACGCAGGAAAACGGCAATCCCAGGAACTTCATTGAGTTTCTTGCGCAAACCGTCGACCACATCCTTCATGGGCTTACGTTCACTACGCGGCTTCAGATTGACGAACATGCGACCGGTATTTTGTGAACCACTGCCACCATTAAATGAGGTGGCGGTTGCCACGTTCGGGTCATCCCGTATGATCTTGGCGACCCTGTCCTGCAGGCTCACCATGGCGGGGAAAGATGTTTCTTCTGAAGCCTCGGTCGAGACATTGATCTGACCGATATCTTCTTGCGGGAAGAAGCCCTTGGGGATGACATTGAACAGATAAGCGGTGGCAGCAAACGTCGCCAGGGCAATCAGCAACACCAGTTTGCGATGGCGCAATGCCATGTCCAGGCCACTGGTATAGCCACGCAGGGATGCATTGAAACTGCTTTCGAATATATGCAACATGGCAGCCACTGCTTTGGGTGGCTCTTTCAACTCATGTTCGCTTTTCAAAAAGCGGCTGGCCAGCATAGGTACCAGCGTCAGTGAAACGAAGGCTGAAGCAACGATCGCCAGACTGACGATAACAGCAAACTCATGGAATAGCTGCCCAATGACGCCAGGCATGAAAAAGATGGGGATAAACACCGCCACCAGCGAAGTGGAAATCGAGATAATGGTGAAGCCCACTTCACGCGAGCCTTGCAGCGCGGCCTTGAACGGAGGTTCACCATTTTCCACATGGCGCATGATGTTTTCCAGCATGACGATAGCATCATCCACCACCAGGCCAACCGCCAGCGTCAACCCTAGCAACGAAACATTATCCAGCGTATAACCAAAGCCCCATAGCAGCGCAATAGCACCAATCAGGGATACCGGCAAGGACAGCGTGGGAATGATGGTCGCGACCATGCGACGCAAGAACAGGAAGATGACAATCACCACCAAAAAGATGGTCAGCAGCAAAGTCAGGTTCACATCATGCAAGGCATCGCGAATGGAGATGGACCTGTCATTGATCAGATTCATTGTGACCGAAGCTGGCAACTGTGCCTTGAAGCCTGGCAAGGCAGCCCTGATGGAATCCACTACCTTGACGGTATTGGCATCAGTCTGTCTTTGTATCGCCAGCGTAATCGAACTTTCGCCATTGAAATTGGCGTTGGTTTTGACTTGCTCATAACTGTCTTCAACTGTTGCCACCTCACGCAGGCGCACGACTTGTCCGCCTTTATTACTGACCACCAGATTGGCAAATTCTGCAGCACTCTGCATTTGCTTGTTGGCCAGCAAAGTCAGTGTTTGCTTGTCACCATCCAGCGTGCCAACCGGTGTATTCGCATTCGATGTACGAATGGATGCAGACAATTCATCCAGCGTCAGATTACGTGCCTGCAAGGCATCTGGCATGACGCGTATGCGCACGGCATAACGTTTGATACCAAAAATATTCACCTGGGCTACGCCTTCCAGTGTCGACAAGCTGGGCGAAATCAGATGCTCGGCATAGCTCGTCAGTTCAGACAGGCTTAAAGATGGTGATGTCAGGGCAATGAACAGCACTGGTGCATCAGCAGGATTCACCTTGCGATATGAAGGTGGCGACGTCATGTCCACCGGCAACGAACGCTGCGCACGCAGCAATGCAGCCTGCACATCCACGGCAGCGGCATCAACATTGCGGTTTTGGTCAAATTCCAGCGTCAGCGAAGTAGAACCCAGGGTATTGCTGGAACTGATGATCGATAAACCGGGTATGGTGGCAAACTGCTTTTCCAGCGGCAACGCCACCGAGGTTGCCATGGTCTCAGGACTGGCTCCCGGCAAGTTGGCATTGACGCTGATGACGGGTGTGTTATAGCTTGGTAAAGCCGCGATGGGGATATAACGATATGCCAGAACACCTGCGACGACGATGGACAGGTTCAGCAATACCGTCATCACCGGACGGCGTATGAACAGCTCGGACAGATTCATGATGCACTCGCTGCAGATGCGGTAGATGCTGCAGATGCAGCACTGGCAGGAGCATCAGGCTTGCTGGCATTCTTGCCTGCCTGGTCGCCTCCCTTATCACCCCTATCACCCTTGTCACCCTTATCTGCTTTTTCGCCCTTACCCTTGCCTTCTTTGCCTTCTTTGCCATCGCCATTGCGTTCCTTGACGCTGACACCAGGACGCAGGTTCTGCTTGCCATCGAGGACGACTTTGGCACCGGCATCTATGCCTGTAACGACAGCATCGGTACCAAAACTATTGGTGACCACCACTGGTTTCATGACTGCCTTGCCTTCGGCATCGATGATATATACCGAACTGCCACGGGGGCCAACAATGACGGCATCCTGCGGCACCACGACCACATCTTTCAAGGTCTGTACACTCAGTTCCAGATTGGCATAGGCACCAGGCCAGAGTTTCAATTCCTTGTTGTCAAACACCGCCTTGACCTTGATGGTACCGGATGCGGCATCCACGGCATTATCGACGAATTGCAATTTACCTTTGAACTTGATGGTCGTGTCCGGCAAATTGGCCATGACATAACTGTCACTACGCCTCATGCTTTCCAGCGCATCCGGCAAATTGCGCTGTGGCAGCGGAAAGCTGATCGCGACCGGATCCATCTGGGTAATAGTAACCAGTGGTGTCGCAGTTGCGGGCTGTACCAGTGAACCTGGGAAAACGCTGATGATACCGGTGCGACCCGCCGAAGGTGCAAGAATACGGTTATAGCTGAGTGCAACACGGGCAGCATTAACTGCTGCCTTGTCCGACGTAATCACAGCTTGTTGTGTATCAACCTGTGTCTGGCTGGTATCGGCTGCACTTTGTGCGACGAATTTCTTACTGACCAAATCATTGCTGCGTGCAAGCTGGCGCTGATAATCTGCCATTGTTGCCAGATCTTTATCCAGTTGCGCCTGTGCTTTTGCCAGATTGACTTCGTCTGCACGACTATCCAGCGTGAACAGGACATCGCCCGCTTTGACAAACTGTCCTTCCTTGATATGCACCCTGGCGATGGTGCTGCTGACTTGCGGACGGATATCTACTGTATTCAATGCTGCTACTACGCCATTTGCGGTAATCCGGACATCATAGTCACGCTTTTGCGCGATGATGCTGGAAACACTGACGGGACGGTTTTGTGCAGCACCAGCGGTGCCATTACCGCTGCCAGCTTTTGCAGAAGCGCCTTCGCCACCCGCTTTGCCAGAGGGTTTGAAGTAAGTGTAGGCTGCGCCACCAATGGCGGCCAGAGCAACAACGATAATCAGGGTTTTGAATTTGCTCATATTATTTTTATCCAGTGCAGGGGCGCTAAGAGGTTATTGCAACATCAGGCTGACAAACTGTTTTCCTGCCCAATTGACTGCCGCGCAAGCACAGGCGATCTGACCATTTTTACCATTTGCCTTGCAGATGGCGGTGACAGGAAGACATTTTGAATTGCAATTGCTTCTAAGACTCAAATCAACATCAAAAGTTCAGAACCGAAATGCTAACAAAGAAAAAGCCAGCACAAAGGCTGGCTCTCATTTTAGATACCTTCCGTTACATGGAAGCGACAGAGTTTCATGCTATTAAACAAAGCGTTTATACAAGGTTTAGACAACTGCGCCATCCGTATCATCTTTTTCTTTGACAGGCTTGATCAGGTCTTCCCGTTTCACGCCCAGCCACATCGCAATCGCAGCAGCCACGAAAACAGAAGAATAAATACCGAAGCAAATACCTATCGTCAGCGCAACAGCGAAATAGTGCAGCGTCGGACCGCCAATCAGCAGCATCGACAAGACCATCATCTGGGTACAGCCATGGGTGATGATGGTACGTGAAATGGTACTGGTAATGGCGTTGTCTATCACTTCCGTCACCGACATCTTGCGCTGTTTGCGGAAATTTTCACGAATACGGTCAAAAATAACCACCGATTCATTCACCGAATAACCCAGTACCGCCAGTACCGCTGCCAGCACCGACAGATTGAATTCCCATCCGAAAAAGGCAAAGAAACCAAGAATGATAATTACGTCATGCAAGTTGGCGACAATAGCCGCGACTGCGAATTTCCATTCAAAACGTATGGCCAGGTAAATCATCACGCCCAGTATCACAAACAGCAAGGCCATCAAACCGTCATGCGCCAGTTCGTCACCCACCTGGGCACCAACCAGTTCTACCCTTTGCAATTTCACCGGTTCATTCTGGGCAGCGTCCTGGCACACCATTTTGCCAGAACCGGCACCACTTTCAGCATTGCCTGCCAGTTTGGTCAGGCTGCCGTTTTCCATTTTGCACAAGGCTTCAAACACAACGTCAGAGACAGGGGCTTTGGCATCTTTCTTGGTTTCCGGCAAACGGATCACCACGTCTTGCGCCTTACCGAAAGTCTGCACTGGCGAATCGTCAAAACCCAGGTGCTCTACCATTTTACGAATGCCGTCAACATTCGCAGCCTTCGGGTAGGTCACTTCCATGACCGTACCACCGGTAAATTCAACCGAGAAATGCAAGCCCTTGTGCAGCAGGAAAAACACGGCTGCCACAAAGGTCAATGCAGAGATGACATTAAATATCAGCGCATGGCGCATGAAAGGAATGTCTTTTTTAATGCGGAATAATTCCATGATGTAGTCCTGTATTCTTGTTTGGCTGTGCGCTTATTTCACAACATCTTCTGTTGGCTTCCAGATCTGGCCAATAGAAATGGACGACAGTTTCTTTTTCTTGCCATACCACAGGTTAACTACACCGCGCGATACAAACACAGAAGAGAAAATGGAAGTGGCAATACCCAGGCAATGCACGACAGCGAAGCCGCGAATTGCGCCGGAACCAAACACCAGCAATGCCAGACCTACGATCAGCGTTGTCACGTTGGAATCCAGAATGGTCGCCCAGGCATGACCAAAACCTTCTTCGATGGCTTTTTGCGGTGTTTTGCCAGCCCGTAACTCTTCCCGTATCCGTTCATTGATGAGCACGTTGGCATCAATCGCCATACCCAGCGCCAGCGCAATCGCAGCAATACCTGGCAATGTCAGTGTCGCCTGTAAGCGTGACAGCAAGGCCACCAGCAGCAACAGGTTGACCGACAGGGCCAGCACGCTGAAGAAGCCGAACATCATGTAATACGCCATCATGAAAATCGCAATCGCGGCAAAACCATACAGCGTGGAATTGCGACCCTGCTTGATGTTTTCCACACCCAGTTGCGGGCCTATCGTGCGTTCTTCGATAATTTCCATTGGTGCAGCCAGCGAACCGGCACGCAGCAACAGGGCCAGGTCACCTGCGGCAGCGGTGGAACCCATGCCGGTAATGATGAAGCTGTTGCGCAATTCATCATTGATGGTTGGTGCAATCAGGACCTCGCCCTTGCCTTTTTCAAACAGGACAATCGCCATGCGTTTGCCGATGCGGGTGCTGGTAGCACGTGACATCTTGCGGCCACCGTCGCCATTCAGGTCTACACTGACGGCCGGTTGCTGATGCTGATCAAAACTGCCTGTTGCATTGGTGATGTCGTCACCCGTGATGACCGGATCCTTGGTCAGGATAAGGTTTTCACCACGATTGGATTTGAACATTTCTGAACCAAATGGCACAGGTGTATTGGCATCAACCGGACCGATCACGCTGTCATCAAGCAAACGTACTTCCAGCGTCGCCAAACGGTTGATAATGCTCTTGGCACGTGCCACGTCCTGCACACCAGGCAATTGCACAACGATACGGTCAGCGCCTTGTTGCTGAATAATCGGTTCTGCCACACCCAGTTCATTTACACGCTTGGACAGGGCAGTAATATTTTGCTTGATGCCTTCAGCCACCACGTCTTTGAGTGCCTTGGCCTTCAAACTGACATGCAGATTGAATTCGCTGGCATCTGTACTTGCCACATCCAGCAAATCGACATCAGTCATGCTACCGGCCAGCACTGCCTTGGCCTTGTCACGCGTCGCCACATCGCGGAACTTGATCAGGATCTGATCGCCTTCACGACTGACACCAGCATGACGTACATCCTTGTCGCGCAAGGTGGCACGGGTGCTGGACAGCAAACCCTGAACACGTTTGTTCAGCACCGCCTTGGTATCCACCTGCATCAGGAAATGAACACCACCGCGCAAATCCAGGCCCAGATACATAGGCAGGGCATGCAGGCTTTGCAACCAGTCAGGTGTATTCGGCAACAGATTGAATGCCAGCGTATAGGACGGATCGGACGGATCGTTATTCAGTTCTTTTTCCAGCAAGGCCTTGGCTTTGAACTGGGTATCCGTGTCTTCGAAACGCACCCGTATCGTGCCTTGCACGCCGTTGTTCTCGTAAGCCAGGCCCTTGTTTTTCAAACCGCCCTTGGTCAGAGCCTGCTCTACGGCAGGCATCATGCTGGAGTCAATTTTGAGCGTGGCTTTGGCGCTGCTGATCTGTACCGCGGGTGATTCGCCAAAGAAATTCGGGGCTGTATACAAGGCACCAAACACCAGCGCAATCAGAATCAGTAGGTACTTCCAGAGTGGATAGCGATTCATAATGGGAAAAATAATGGGAAGCTAAAAAGCACAACGCAGCCCAGAGGATAATCGGACTGCGTTGCCTGTGTTCGCTGATTAAAGCGCTTTAATCGTGCCCTTGGGCAGCAACATCGTAATGGCGACTTTCTGAACCACGATTTCTGTGTCCTCAGCCACTTCAATGGTGACATAGGCATCAGTAACCTTGGTCACTTTACCCAACACGCCGCCGGAGGTGATCACTTCATCATTCTTGGCCAGCGCATCCATCATGGAACGCTGTTCTTTCTGACGTTTCATCTGTGGACGTATCATCAGGAAATACAGCACCACAAACATCAGAATAATCGGCAGGAAACTCATCAGGCCACCATCAAGACCGGCACCAGCAGATTGCGCGTAAGCGTTGGAAATAAACACGTTCAGACTCCTGTCATTTTAATAATACTTAACCCGTTTTGCGACACAAAACCGGATACATTTTGTTGCAATTAGTGGTATATAGCGCCAAAAGTTTAATTTTCAATTGGCAAAGCTCCGTATTTTAGCACTGCAAGTAGCAATTGCTTTCAATTGTCAGCATATACGGGATGATTCAGGGCCGGGAAATGAGAAAAACAGCTTGCTGTCTGGATTTATTATTCTTATAACTACAATTTAAATAAGGGCAACATTGTAATGTCGCCCTTATGTCGCCCTTATGTTGCCTTTATGATTTATGTTGTCATTATGATCCTGGTCGCTGGAAGGCTTTGCCGTTCACTGTCAATTTTCCCTGCGCCCATTCAAGCCTGGAATTGAGCAGCTTGCCATTGCGATTGATATAACCCTGTTCGACAAAGCTGGCAATTTGCTGATTCATCGCATCCAGCGCAGCCTTCTGCATATCCGGGTCTTTTTGCGTAGCCCCGCTCAGTTTGCTGACCAGTACATCTGTCAGGGTAATGTCCAGAGTACCCTGCACCTTGGGGTACAGGGCCATGATGTTGCTGATGTCGGTAACATTGGCATCGACCAGTTTCATTCCACCTGTCAGCTTTGCCTCGCCGTCGCTGGTGACGATGCTAATACGTTCCAATACCAGTTCTGGCTGACCATTGATGATGGTCGGCCCCACCTGCTCCCATACAGCCTTCAGGGCTGCCATTTTTTCAGGATCGGCCGTAGCACCGGAATAAGCAGTAGAAATCTGTGCAATGGAGGGTGCATGCAAGTGTTTCAGACCATAGTCGTAATGGAAGTTGCTGAATTCCTGCTGATCAAACATGAATTTGCTGACACCCAGCCTGGCAAACACGGACAGGAAATCATCCTTGATGCTGGCATCGGTGCTCAGGCTCAGTTGCTGCATGGAAAAGCCCTTTTTCGCATCTGTCTTGTCGCTGACACTGATACTGGCCAGCGTGGCCTCGGATTTGCCTACATACAAAGGACCGGTCGGATAGGCCTTGCTGGCATCACCCTTGACAGTGATGGCCCCCATCTTGAATGACTGGCCTTCCAGACTGTCCACCGTCAAACCGGGAACATACAGAGCGACACGGAAACTTTTATAATCCTTGTCAAAATCGACTTCCAAATTCACGCCCTGCCAGGTCAGCTTATCGCGATCCCTTTCGGTAATAGTGGAAAAAGCCGGGCTGGATAAGCTCACATGCCCGGCACCACCATAGGTCAGAGTGGAATTGATTTGCAAGGGATTGGCATTGCCGAATATTTTTTCCAGTTGTGCCTTGCTGGCCGGGTCCAGTACCAGTTCGGTCTTGATGGAAGCGGCACCGAAGCTACGGAAGCCCGGGAAGGGACCATGCTGGATACGGCTGATAAAACGCAGTTGCACTGACGGCAACTGTCCACCGCTGGCAGCCTGGGCTGCTGGCGTCGCAGGGTCAGGGCCTGAACTCTCCCCAGCGCCAGGCGGGACCACAGGACCAGGTTTTGGAATGCTCGCCAGGTTCAGTTCTACGGTAGTGTCTTCGACCGAAGAGAAAATACCACGCTGATAGTCCTGCTTAACGATTTTGATAAATGGCGTCTGCGCGGGCTGGTCCTTTGCCGCCATCAGATTGGACGCGACACGTTTCCCCGTGTACCAGGATGCGGCAGGATAGGCCACCGCCAATACCACCACCAAAGCGATCCAGCGTGCACTTATTTTCACAGATTTTCTCCGTAGTGGCTAAAACGCCTGTTATGAATGAGAGAAGAAAGTGTAACAAGCTTCATTTAGCTTGTCATTGTTACACGCTCAAATACATATATAACTTCTGCGTCAAAACCACACTTGCGTCCACGGATGCTACATCAGGTACTTCGTATGGTCGCCAATGCCAGTTCAGAGCTGTTCAGCGCCCCCTCAACAAAGCCCTGATAATCGGAATATGCCTCACCAACAATGTGGATATTCTTGGCACCACTACCGAAGTCAAAAGCCTTGAACACGTCCATGACTTTCCATGAACGCACTCCCGGCTGCCAGCCATGATTGGCAGCGCCGTACGGTGCCCTGGCCCAGTCGCGGATACCATAGGTGACGATGGAGTTTTTGATATGGGTGCGGGTCTCTTCCAGTGATTTTTCTTCAAACATGTGCTGGGCCTGGTCTGTCAGCTTCAGGCCTGAACGTTTGATATCCACCAGGCGTTTTACATCGCGTGCCACGAACAGTGAAAAGGCATCGACGATTTTGACGTTCTGGTCGATTTCGGCCCGGTCATGGCGCTCGGACTCCATCACATAATGTTTCCAGAATTCGGTCGACGGGCGATCCATATACAGCAAGACCATGCCATGACCATCCTTGTCCTTGCCTTGCGGGCGACGGAAATAATGAATTTCGCGGGTAGGCAGACAACTCGCATATTGTTGCGGCCTTTGGGAATAATCCCACCACGGTGAATCCGTCACAAAAAACAGTTTCAGCATGGGAAAACCGTTGACAGCATCCAGTTGCGACGCCACATGTTCCGGCAGGCAGGAAGCCAGTTTCATCAGCGGCATTCTGGGCAGAGCCAGGATCAGTCTATCTGTCTGCAACTGTATGCTGCCGCTCTTGGTACGCACTTCCAGCTCCAGCAGGGGCTGGCCCATGGCAACCTGCCGGAACCCGGTCAACATATGGCCGCCAGCCAAAGTCACATTGCTTGAACTGCGCAATTTTGCCATCAGGCTTTCAGTGAGCTTGGCGGTACCGCCATCGACACTGGCCAATTGCTGGCCCACGGTTTTCAATGCGCGCAACCACCAGATGATCCACTCTATGGCATTCAGGTTTTCCGGAATCATGTGATAGAAGGTGCCGGTATCCCGCAACTTGGTCAAGGCCAGGTGGCTGAGCACGCCTTCGGCGGACAAGGCATTCCAGAAGCCCATACTCCACAGCGGCTGGCCATTGAGTTGCGCATGTTTGCGCATGCGCTGGTAATCGGCTTCGGTCTGGTTATCTATCCAGGCCTGGTCTTGCGGTTCCTGTCCCATCACCAGCATGATGCCGCGTTTCAGCAATTGCAGGGAATTGAGGCCCATTTCTTCCGCAGGCAAATCATAAGTGGGGGCATTGACTTCTTCACCTTCGGGGCCGCTGAACTCGGTCAGTTTCACGCCCAGGTCGCGGCACAGCTTATCAAAGCGTGGCTGCAAGGTGGGCTCGAAGCGCATCGGCCCCCATTCGGCAATGAAACCGTCGAGATCTTCGGTTTCTATACGGCCACCCCAGCGATCGGATGACGCCTCCAGCACCACCACTTTTTGCCCTGCCTGTGCAAGACGCCAGGCGCAATACAAGCCGGAAATGCCGCCGCCGGCAATAATCACGGGATGATAATTCATATCAGACCTCTGGAATTAATTTGTCCTCTTGGACGAGAGCGCCATTTTGCCTGCAAGCGCCCAGAATATAATTCGAAAAACTGACTCTGTCCCGCTTATTTACCGTATTAAATAAGACACCGTGTCAGATACCCTGTCAGACGCCGCGTGCCCGGTCAGCATGGAACTGTTGGACAAACTCAGGGAAGCGCTCATCGTCGAGTGCTTTACGGATGTTTTTCATCAAATCCAGGTAGTAATGCAGATTGTGGATGGTGTTCAAACGCGCGCCCAGGATTTCGCCGGTGCGGTGCAAATGATGCAGGTAAGCACGCGAAAAGTTCTTACAGGCGTAGCATTCACAGGTCGCGTCCAGCGGTTCTTTTTCTTCCTTGTAGCGCGCATTCTTGATTTTGATATCGCCAAAGCGGGTGAAAATCCAGCCGTTGCGTGCATTACGGGTAGGCATGACGCAATCGAACATGTCTATGCCATTGGCCACACCAGCCACCAGGTCTTCCGGTGTACCGACACCCATCAGATAATGCGGCTTGTTTTCTGGCAGCTTGGGGCCGACATGCGCCAGCACGCGCATCATGTCTTCTTTCGGTTCACCAACAGACAGGCCACCAATGGCGATGCCGTGGAAATTGATTTCATTCAAACCCGCCAGTGATTCATCACGCAGATGCTCAAACATGCCACCCTGAACGATGCCAAACAAGGCGTTCGGGTTTTCACCCTGGTTGAATTCGTCAATCGAACGTTTGGCCCAGCGCAAGGACATGCGCATGGATTTGCCGGCTTCTTCTGTCGTCGCCGGACGGCCATCGATTTCATACGGGGTGCATTCATCAAACTGCATGACGATGTCAGAATTCAGGGCGCGCTGGATTTGCATGGAAATTTCTGGCGACAGGAACAGGCGTTCGCCACTGATGGGTGACGAAAATTTGACGCCTTCTTCCGTAATCTTGCGCATCGCCCCCAGCGAAAATACCTGAAAACCACCAGAATCAGTGAGAATAGGTTTATCCCAGCCCATGAAACCATGCAGGCCGCCAAACTTGTTCAGCACATCCGTGCCGGGACGCAGCCACAAATGAAAGGTATTACCCAAAATGATGTGAGCATCGATTTCTTTCAATTCCAGCGGCGACATGGCCTTGACCGAACCATAGGTACCAACCGGCATGAAGATAGGTGTTTCGATTTCACCATGGTTGACTTTGACACGGCCGCGACGGGCAGCAGTGGTTTTATCTTTTTTGATCAGTGTAAATTCAAGCATGGTCTTCCCCGGAGGAATTGGTCAGCAGCATGGCATCGCCATAGCTGAAAAAACGGTATTGATGGGCAATCGCATGCGCATAGGCAGCGCGGACGCGATCATAACCGGCAAAGGCCGACACCAGCATCATCAAAGTGGATTTTGGTAAGTGGAAATTGGTGATAAGCCGGTCCACGGTTTTAAATACATAGCCTGGCGTAATGAACAGACGTGTGTCATCACTGCCTGCCTGCAAGGCACCGCTTTGCGAGGCCGATTCCAGCGCACGCATGCTGGTGGTGCCTACAGCGACCACCTTGCCACCTGCCGCTTTGGTAGCGCGCACCGCGGTCACGGTGTCATCTGGCACGGTATACCATTCGCTGTGCATCTGGTGATCTGCCAGGTTTTCGGTACGCACGGGCTGGAAAGTGCCTGCGCCCACATGCAGGGTTACATAAGCCAGTTTGATGCCTTTATCCTGACAACGTTGCAACAGCGCCTGGTCAAAATGCAGGCCAGCCGTAGGCGCAGCGACTGCGCCCGGCACGCGGTTATACACGGTCTGGTAACGCTGCTCATCAAAATCATCGGCATCATGCTCGATATACGGCGGCAAAGGCAGGCGGCCATAGGTTTCCAGCAGGGTAAAGATGTCCGATGGAAAATACAGGGTAAAGAATTCACCCACGCGTTCACCCACAAGCACATCAAAACTATCGGCCAGACGGATTTTGCTGCCCGGCAGCGGCGACTTGGAAGCGCGCATTTGTGCCAGCACGCTACGCTCCTGTTCATTGTTGGAGAGAACACGCTCAACCAGCATCTGTATCTTGCCACCGCTTTCCTTGACGCCGAAAAAGCGCGCCTTCAGCACACGGGTGTCATTGAATACCAGTAAATCACCTGCCGACAACTGGTCTATGACATCGGCAAAATGCCGGTCTGTCAATTGATCACCGTCAACATGCAACAGGCGCGAGGCCGTGCGGTCGGGCAAGGGTGTTTGCGCGATCAGGGCATCGGGCAGTTCAAAATCGAAATCACTCAGGGAATAGCGCATGCAAATATCAGACATCAGACAAAATTCAGGGTCAATAGCCGAAAAGCCATAGAAAGCTGCTGCACACTGTATAAAATATCAGTAGAATACAGCTTATCAGGTAAAAACTGTTCTAATTGATACTATTTTTTGACGACAATATCTTGCTTCATCATGAAATCATGAATCTAGACACTCCCGATACAATCAATACAATACGGACACAGTTTTCCAGCTATCCTTATATAAAAAATAAGCTAACGGCAAAACCCACCATTTTACACCCCATGGCCGCTGAAGACCAAAGTGCAAAAACAAACGCAGAAAATGCGCCTTCCGGCCAGCAGACGCCTGCTACAGCAGAATTGCCGGTAGAAGCCACAAAAACAACAGCAAAAACAGCCGCAAAAAAAACCAAAACTGTCGCCAGCAAAGCAAATAATGGCAGCAGTGCCAGCAAGATCAGTGAAAAACTGGCAAAACTGGGCTTGCGTAAAGACATGGATTTTATCCTGCACCTGCCCATGCGCTATGAAGATGAGACTGAAATCGTCAACATGCGTGACGCCTCTTTTCGCGGTGGCAGCAGCGTACAGGTAGAAGGCGTGGTCACCGAATGCGATATCCAGTACCGCCCGCGACGCCAGTTGGTGGTGACCATCGCCGATGACACCGGGCAAGTGGTAATGCGCTTTTTAAATTTCTATGGCAACCAGACCAAGCAGATGGCGGTTGGCATACGCATACGCGCCAGGGGCGAATTGCGACATGGTTTTTTTGGTGCCGAAATGGTGCACCCACATTACAAGGTCGTCAATGAAGGTGCGCCGTTGCCAACCGCCCTTACCCCTGTCTACCCTTCTGGTGAAGGCGTGCCGCAAGCCCTGCTGCGCAAGGCCATCGCCAATGCCATGACACGCGTCAACTGGCGCGACACCCTGTCCCCTGCCCGACTGAGCGCGCTGGGTCTGCAAGATTTTGAAAGCAGCATACGCGTGCTGCACAACCCGCCGTCTGACGTCGACCAGTACAGCCTGATCGAACGCGAACACCCCGCCTGGGAACGCATGAAGTTTGATGAGCTGCTGGCCCAGCAATTGTCACTGAAGCGCGCCCAGATCACCCGCCGCAGCAAAGGGGCGAATGCCTTGCCGCTGGTTGGCGAACTCAGCAATGCCTTCTTGCTGAACCTGCCGTTTTCGCTGACCAGGGCACAGGAAAAAGTACTGGCCGAGATACGCGCCGATTTGCGCGAGGCCTACCCCATGCAACGGTTGTTGCAGGGTGATGTCGGCAGCGGCAAAACCATTGTTGCTGCCCTGGCGGCAGCGCAAGCGATAGACAATGGATTTCAGGCGGCGCTGATGGCACCGACTGAAATCCTGGCGGAACAGCATTTCAGAAAAATCGCCGCCTGGCTGGAACCACTGGGTGTAAAAACTGCCTGGCTGACCGGCAGCCTGAAGAAAAAAGAAAAAGACGCCGCCAACACCCTCATCAGCTCTGGCGAAGCACAACTGGTGATAGGTACCCACGCCCTGATACAGGACAGCGTGCAATTCAAAAAACTGGGCCTGGTGATTGTCGATGAGCAGCATCGCTTTGGTGTCAGCCAGCGCCTGAACCTGGCCAACAAAACTGAAGCAGGCAAGGTGCCGCATCAACTGATGATGTCAGCCACCCCCATCCCCCGTACCCTGGCCATGACGTATTATGCCGACCTGGAAGTATCAGTAATCGATGAACTGCCGCCAGGCCGCACGCCCATCGTCACCCGCGTGATAGACCAGAACCGCCGCGATGAAGTCATCGCCCGCGTGCAGGCAGCAGGTCAGGAAGGCAAGCAAGTCTACTGGGTCTGCCCGCTGATCGAAGAATCCGAAACCCTGCAATTGCAAACCGCCACCGACACCCATGCCATGCTGGCAGAAGCCCTTCCAGAACTGCGTGTGGGCCTGGTCCATGGCCGCCTGAAACCAGCCGAAAAACAGGCCACGATGGAAGCCTTCATTCGCAATGAAAGCCAGGTACTGGTGGCCACTACGGTGATTGAAGTCGGCGTCGATGTCCCGAACGCCAGTCTGATGGTCATCGAACATGCCGAACGTTTTGGCCTGTCGCAATTGCATCAGCTACGTGGCCGCGTAGGCCGCGGTGCTGCCGCCAGCGTTTGTCTGCTGCTGTACCAGGGCCCGCTGGGTGGTACCGCCAAACAAAGGCTGGCCACCATGCGTGAAAGCAATGACGGCTTTGAAATCGCCCGCAAGGATCTGGAATTGCGCGGCCCCGGCGAATTCCTGGGTGCGCGCCAGTCTGGCGAAGCCATGTTACGCTTTGCCAATCTTGAAACCGATCAATGGCTGGTAGAAAAAGCCCGCAACCTGGCCGACGATTTACTGAAGAACGACCCCGCTACCGTCATCGCCCATCTGGAGCGCTGGCTAGGTTATAAAGAAGAATTTTTACGCGTTTAGTACGGACAACTACGGACAACCACGGACAACCAGACATGCTCACCATCACCAACGCCGACCTGAACAACCCCACCCATGCCACCGACCTGGTACACATGCTCAATATGTATGCGCTGGACCCCATGGGCGGCAACGAAGCCTTGTCCGACTATGCCCAAGCCAACCTGATCAAAGAATTAAAGCAACGCAACACCGTCCGCGCCATCCTCGCCTACGTAGACGACCAGGCCGCCGGCTTCGCCATCTGCATAGAAGGTTTCTCCACCTTCGCCTGCAAACCCCTGCTGAACATCCACGACTTTGCCGTGCATCCCGACTTTCGCGGGCAAGGCGTAGCACAGGGCATGATGCAACACCTGAGCACCCTGTCCAGGGAACTGGGTTATTGCAAGATGACGCTGGAAGTATTGGAGGGGAATACGCGGGCGCAAAACCTGTATCGCGCTGAAGGCTTTGCGCCTTATGAGTTGAATCCGGAATTTGGTGGGGCGATTATCATGCAGAAGAAGATTGTTACTGACTGACATCGGTACGAATTTTTCGGCTGGCCGTATGCTTAATGACGTCGCTCCAGCGAAGGCTGGAGGCTAGCGGCGTTTGTTGTATGCCGTACTTTGATTAAAAGATTGCTCTTCGGGGATACAAGCCGGGCATCAGCCGATCAGCGGCACTCATCATATCGTCGCTCCAGCGAAGGCTGGAGTCCAGTGACGTTTGTTATATGCCGTACTTTGATTAAAAGATTGCTCTTCGTGGATACAAGCCGGGCATCAGCCGATCAACGGCACTCATCATATCGTCGCTTCAGCGCAGGCTGGAGCCCAGCGGCTTTTGTTGCATGCTGTACTTTGATTAAAAGATTGCCCTTCGTGGATACAAGCCGAGCGTCAGCCGATCAGCGGCACTCATCATATCGTCGCTCCAGCGAAGGCTGGAGTCCAGTGACGTTTGTTGTATGCTGTACTTTGATTAAAAGATTGCCCTTCGTGGACACAAGCCGGGCATCAGCCGATCAGCGGCACTCATCATATCGTCGCTCCAGCGAAGGCTGGAGCCCAGTGGCGTTTGTTGCATGCTTGAGTTGTTATTAAAACGATTGCTCTCCGTAGATACAGGCCGGGTCTCGGCCCGGCGGCCGAAATACTTTCTTTGCTTCCCCTCCATGTCAGGATAGATGTCGCGTCATCAGAAATCCAACCCGGTGGAGGGCGGAAGATAGAGTAAGATGAAACGAGTACGCTATACAGCAGAACAAAAAGAATGGGTAATACAACAAATGACGCCGCCCATCAATCGTGCCATTGTGGAGTTAGCCCAAGCCACAGGAATCACTACTCCCACTCTGCGAATTTGGCAGAAAGAAGCGA
>NZ_JACOGF010000026.1 GCF_014284335.1 Undibacterium hunanense
GTACGCCTACCGAGACGTAGGATTTGGGGCTGAAGTAGCCGCCGTGTCCATAGGTGAAGTAGCGCAGGTTCTTTTGATAGAAGAAGGAGGTCAGGCCCAGCCCGGTGGTGAAGCTGAAGTCTTTGGTTTTATACGCTCTCCAGTAGGCACCTGCTCCAAATTCGGCCATGGTGTTTTTGGCGACGTTTTTACCGGTCAGTCCATAGTAGCCAAGGTTGGCGTAGACGCCGCCGTCTTCTCCATCGTAGGAGGTGTCGAGTTTGATGCCGCTACGGGTGACGCCACCCCAGGTGAGTCCATACAGGCTGTCTTTGGCTCCGGCATAGGAGAGGTAGCTGTCGGTCACTGAACGACGGGCGATTTCTATGCCGAGGCTGGCTCCGTCATCTGATCCACTCCAGCGCAGGCCGCCAACAACGTTCTGGACGGGGAAGCCGATGGGGCTGGAGCCGATGTCGGCACGCACGCCTGCCAGTTCATAACTGAGGTTGAGGGCGACGCCTTTGGCTTCCTGATCCAGGGTGGCGACGTTGGAGAGGCCTTGCTGGCGGGCGATGGTGGTGAACGGGACTTTGGCGTATTTGGCTCGTTCTACCAGGATGGCATTGCGGCCATACTGGCCGGCGATGTTGGTGTCGTTCAATGCCAGGGTACCGGCGTCAGCCAGCACGGGGATAATTTTTAAACCGAACTGGCCCAGGCCCAGGGTGCTGATCTGGGCTTCGATGGGCAGTTCTACGCCATTCAGGGCTGACAGGCCTTTTTCTCCACTGCGGGAGCGGCCTGCCACTTCGACTGTGACCTGGCTTTGGTTGAGTTCATTGATGGCGTCGATTTCTTTGAGCAGGGACGCTTCTTCCGGACTGACGTTGGTGCTCTGCGCGGGTTTGCCCAGCTTGCGTGCCGCTGAGATACTGCCTGTACCAGCGGGGTTGCTTGCATATGCGCTACCGCTGGAATAACCGCTCGTGCCTGAGGCTCCTCCTGCATTGCCTCCCACATTCGCCGCATTCCCCGACGCATATTGCTGTGGTATCGGCAAGCTTGCGGCTGTATAGCTGACCCTGGGTGGAATGTATGGTGCACCCGGCGTGACATACTGCGCCACCTGGGTTTGCTGTTGCGAAGGATAGCTGCCCAGCATACTGGCACCATTACTGTACCGATCCGTCATACCGCTATTGGGGTCGGCCGGTGCGCCACCGGCCTTGGCTGGCGGTGCGCTAACAGCTGGACTAACAGCGGGACTGCTGGCTGGTGCTGTCTGCAACTTGGGTACTGGCGGCAACGGGTAGGCTGGTACCGATGCTGCCGGAACTACAGGTGCTGCCGCTGCCGGCACTGCCTGCAGGGCTGGCAAGCTGGGCACGGTTTTGCTGGTCGGGCTGGCAGGTGTGGCAGTAATGGAAGATGATGTCAAAGGCTTGCCTACCGGCGCAAAAATGCCTGTGTTGTACACCCCTGCGCCGACCGCACCCGGGTTAACGGTATTACCGCTGACCGGTACTTCTTTCAGGACCGGGCCACGTGCGGCTGCATTGGCAGTGGTATTCGTATTGGTATTCGTATTGGCCTTGCCGTCAGCAAAAGGATTAACCTTGAAATTGCTGGTAGCATTGATTGCATTGCTAGCCGGTGCAGTATCGACCAGGCGCAAACCATTCGGCCCCACACCCATTTCTGTTTTTTGTACACGTTCCAGCGCAAGTGCCTGCTTGAAGTAATCAAGGGCGCGGCTATTATTACCCTTTGCGCGGGCAATATTGCCTGCCAGGGACAGATAGCGTGGATTCTCTGGCTGCAGGTCCATCAATACACCGAGATAACGTTCGGCATTGGCAAAGTCGCGCGCTTCCATGGCAGCGTAGACCAGGCCCTGCAAGACTTCCGGATTTTCCGGATCGGTTTGCTGCACTTTTTGGTAAATGTCGCGGGCCGAGGCTGAATCGCCAGATGCGGTATAAATCCGTGCCAGCGTCAGCAGCAAGGCATTGTCATCCGGATTAGCGATCAGCAGGGGTTGTATGTAATTGTAGGCATTGGCGAAATCACCTGCTTCGCGTGCACGTTCGGCATAACGCATGGCCAGTACGCGTTGCAATTGACCGAAGGAGCGAATTTCTTCCTCTCCCAAATTCGGCATCGCAGCAACGCGGCGCATGACGGCTTCCAGTTCTGCTTCCTGATTGCTTTGCATCAGGGTACTGGCAAATTGCAGCAGCAAGCCAGCGGACGGCTTGGCGGTATTTTGCACCGCCTGGCGTATCATGGCAAAGCCACGCTCGTTATCGCCCAACTGTATGTACAGGTTGGCCATGGTGCCGGTAAATTCAGGATCATTGCCCGCCACAGGTTCTACGCTGGCGAGTATGTTTCTGGCAGCATCGCGGTTACCTTTGCGGTTGAGCACGGTGATGCGGTCAATCTGCACCCTGACCCACAGGCGCTTTTGCATGTCCGCCATTTCTTTCTTGCGCGAGGCAGGCGGGATGCGTTCCAGTGTCTGCATGGCTTCCCACCAGTATTGCTGCATCTCGCTCAGCAAGGCACTGACATACAGGGCTTCGGGGTCGGCATTTTCTACATTGGCCAGAGCATCTACCAGCGCCCTCGCCTGCCCCGGCATATCACGCTTCAGGTACAGCCGGGCCAGTGCCATGCGCAGCCAGGCATTATCTGGCTTGATCATGATGGCATCTTCATAGGCCTGCTGGGCAGTGTTCAGATCACCGGCAGTTTCTGCGGCTTTGGCCTTGTTGGCCAGTTCTTCCGATTTCAGGTTCGCCACAATTGCCATATGGCGCGGCAACATGTAGGGCGTCAGGGCTTCCAGGTCAGCCAGACGCTTTTGCAGTACCAGTACCCCGATCAGGCCATCGAGTGCACGCAAGTTCTCTTTATCGGCATTCAGCACACGGCGATAATTGGCTTCGGCCCCGGTCAGGTCATTTTCTGCCTGCAAGGCATCAGCCAGTTGCAGTATGCCTGACGGTTCGGTGCCGTTCAATTCTATGGCTTTGCGCAAAAAGCCTATGCCCTTGGCGCTGTCACCATCTTCAAATGCACTCCTGGCTTCGGCCACGATGGCCCAGTAACTGGCATCTTCATAGGCTTTGCGCCACTGGTCCTTGGATTGGCCGGGCGACAGGTCCACTGCTTTTTGCAGGAAGCCGCGAGCATCAATAAATTCTTCTTCGCGCATCTTGACCAGACCCATGCCGCCATAACCAATAGGGTTTTTTGGATAGGTTTTCATCAGCGACTGAAACTCGGTGGTAGCCGTTTCCATGTCATTGGCTTCCAGTGCGTTGAAACCGGCAACACGACTTTTCTCTATCGGGTTTTCCACCACCCTGGGTGCGGCAGGCGGTTTGGCTTCTTTGGCGGGCCGGGGCACAGCGCCTGCTGGCTCTGCTTTCACCAGCTCTGCTTTCACAGGTTCTGCTCGCACCGGCTTGCTGAGGCTGGCCAGTCTGTCCTGTATCAGTTTGTCGTCAGGATGTTTGTCGAGATAGGTGCGAAAATATTTGGCGTTTTCCGGCTTCAGGCCCATCCAGCTCAATGCCTGGCGCCAGGATTCTGTCGCCTGCTTGCCGACATCGGGTTTATGGCTGAGATTTTCCAGCAGGCTCATACCTTCCGGCCTGGATGGCTCGCGGTAAGTCAGTACCTTGGCATGGGCCAGGGCATATTTGGTATTGCCGGGATTATCACGGCTAAGTTTTTCCAGCCCCTTGCGGGCTTCGGCATAACCGGCATTGGTACCGGCCAGTACCTGCAGGTATTCAAAGGCGGCTTCGCCCTTGAGTTTGCTGGGGTCACCCATTTGTTTGAAGGCATCCACGGCGGCATCGGCATCACCCTGTTGCGCCAGTTTGCGTGCATTGTCGAGCTGGCCTGCACCGTCTGACTTGCCACCGCGCATGGCCTGTTCAGCATTGCGTAGCTGGGCCGATGTGGCCTGGGTACCGCGCAATTTGGCGAAATAGGTTTTAGCCTGCTCTGGATTGCCTGCCTTGGCTTCCAGCGAAATCAACGCCATCAGCGCATCGACATTGGACGGATCCACGTTGAGCAACTTGCGCCAGATATCAGCAGCATTATCGTCACGACCACGTTGCTGCCAGAACTGCGCCTGCTCTTTCAATTGTTGTGTCAAAGGGGATTCCGCGTGCGCGATACCACACTCGAAAAAAACCGATAAAAGCGCTAATACCATCGCTTTTTTCTTTAAGACCATTGATGTCCCCTAACGACTTCTTTCCAGGTCAGTCTAACCTGGAAAATAAATAAATATCTTTTATCTGCCCGCCCATCTACTTTTAAATGGTGGCGGGGTTTTAAATGCCTTTTTTCCCATTTTATTCCAGCTAAAGCTGGATCAGTAAAACAGGAAAATGCCGGGTGTATCACCCGGCATTTTTTACCACGACCACGTCAGCCTGGCTTTATTTCTTCTTGTCGCTCAGTGCCAGACGCGATGCTGCCTGCTTGCGCAAGAAGCGGAACAGCATGGTGGCTGCAATCAATGAAGCCAGCATCAGGAAAATAATCATCAGCAAAGGCTGGGATGACAAGTTCCATTTAATCCAGGTCCACAATGGCAGGCTACCCGAATAATAGGTATCGCCGATCTGCACATTGGAAACACGTTCGCCCTTGATCAGGACCAGATCTCCCTGGAAGCGGCTGCGCAAATCTGCCTTGTTCAGACCCGTGGACAAATCAGCCAGACTGGCAGAATCGCCCGCTGTCATCACGACCACATTGCGACCACTGGACAGCGGAGATTCAAACTGCATCATGGCGCCAAAAGAATTACCTGTTCTGGCCAGCATTTCACCGGCATGACGTTCGACATTGTCCAGATCGCGCCCTGCCCAGCGATACAGCAGACGCAGGAAACCGGTAGGGATTTGCAGGCGGTTGCCGTTTTCATCCATGCTCATGGGCATGTATTTGGACCATTGCTTGAGCAAAGGCAAATTACCGCTGGTACCAATCAGCAAGAAATCCTTGTCGCCGTGCTTGTCGGCGTCACCGCCGCGTATCAGGGTATTGTTCAACACCGGGTAACCAGTGGATTCGCCCATACGGCCCATGACGTTGAGGAACAATTCCATTTCCTGCGCATTTGGCCTGTCCGGCAACACGATGGCAGTCTGGGACAGATCAGCCATGCGGGTGAACGGGAAACCGGCATTGGCCATGTACGCCAGATTAGGCATGGCGGCATAGTGCGGCATATTGGAAAAATCGATAGTCGAATCCGGGTCAACTGCGGAACGTACATTGTCGAGGTACACGTCCTTACACGCACCCTGTTTTGGATAGTCGTAATAGAAGTGGAACTGCAACTGGTTTTCTGCACCGATACGGAAAGTCGGCACTTGGATATCTTCCTGTGCAGAACGCTGACCATCCTTGAAGAACAGCATGACCGATTCCTTGATCTTGCCTTTTTCTACCTGACCACCAGACAGCGGCAGCGAACGCACGAATTCATCATTGATGCCGATGTTCAGCGTTGACTTGTCAACCGTAGGACGTGGTGTGAAACGGTAGCGCAAATCAATCGGCACACCTTCTTTTTGCCAAGTGAACAGATCGGGCGCAACACGCAGATTCACTTTGATGAGATCAGGGGTCAAGCCACTGACGCGCAGTGCTGGCGGAGCCGCCAGTTCGCCAAATTTCACAGGACGGTCAGTCGGCAGCCACTTCGGTGCATCATAGGCTTTACGTGCGTCGATTTCTTTCAGGTTCTTGATAACGGCGCTGTCACCGGACAGGGCAAGTTGCCCCATGGTCAGTGCCTGCACGGCAATCTTCAACTCACCTGCATCACGGCCCAGTACCAGCAGCAGTTTTGCCTTGACATTGCCGGGGTTGGGGATGATGGCCAGGGTAGGACCGGTAATGGCTGGCAACTTGATACCGGCCGGTGCTTCATTGGCGGTGGCAAATACGACCGCATTACCAATCGGCAGCGTGTTTGCTTCGATAGGGAAGCGCGCACCGCGATAGGAAGACAGGTGACCAAACCAGGAAGCGACAACACCGGCATTACGCAAGATATCCAGTGACGGTGTGGCCGGCATGACGAAAGGCAGCTCCAGCAACTTGTTGTCGCGGCGATCAAAGAATGGCGCTGGCAACATGCCCAGGTCATTCGCCAGCGTCAGTGGTGATACGGTCAGTTCCAGATTCGAGGTATGGCTGACCTTGGCCCACAGGCTGGAATGATACGGGTCTTCACAATCCCGGGTGTAATGGCCGATAAGCTTGAAACTGAGCTGATTGAAATCGGCAAAATAACGCGGATCAATCACATCTTCGCGTACGATGCCTTTTGAGGTTTCCCTTGGCAGCGGAACCACGCTGACCAGTTCATTATTCACCAGTACCTGAATATGCGACAGGTCTGGCAGCAGCGCTGGCGAATAGGCGATGCCGTAGCGAATCTTGGCAGATGTAATGACTTCATCGCTGCGTACGGTGAAGGGGAAAGAACGCTCGCCCTCGGTACCGCGCAATTCTATGCTGGAACCAACGCCTACCATATCTTTCAGGCTGATGTTATAGGTCTTTTGCCCGGTAGGCGCGACGATGGGCTGCACCAGATCATCAATCGCCACTTTTTCGGTTGAGGTGGCGGCGGCTTCGGCACTGGCACTACTGGCGCGCTTGGACTTGGCCAGCACATCGTCATTGTGCATGACACCGGCCAAACCACAGAGGATTGCCAATGCGGTGGTGCTGCCTTTGCGCGACAATTTTGTCCGTATACTTTTCGCGATGCTTTTCACGATGGGAACCTCATTCATTTTGTTCATATGTTCTGTTTTTTCCCCGATGTATTGCTTGATGCTTGTACCAAACCGTGAAAATCCGCGCATGCTGTGGAAGGCGATTTCTTTCAGTCCGGTGAGTGGATGATCAACATCCCTGTCATTCGACCAGCTCAGCCAGACGTCAGCACGGCCGATGGTGCAATTGATCAGATCCATTTCCTGCTGCATGTCCAGCGGCGCAAACTGTACGCTGAGCAGATTACCCTTGAAGAACACCGTCTTGGCCGGAAATACCGATTCGCCATTCGTACCATACAGCGAAATCGCCAGCTCTTCGTCTTTTTCCATATTAAAACCATCCGGCACCCGGAAGGACATGCCGCCCATGGAAAAATCTTCTGTCTGGCAAACGATGGAATGACCATTGTTCAGGCGCAGCGTGGCATTCAGTACCGCCCTGACCCTGTGAGTACGCCGGACCTGTTTCGATTCGGTTGCCACGGCCAGGGTGGCCCCCAGTATCACCAGGTTATAGATCGTCCACAACATGTTGAGAATGACGGTATCAAGTTCATAGCTGTTCCACCACAGTGCCCGGCCAAAACCGACAAAGAAGCCCAGCACGTTCATACCCAGCATGATCAGGTAAGGTTTGGAAATGGTCCAGTCAAAATGCTCCTGCTCAACCAGACCACCCTTGGCCGTCACGTTGAACTTACCCAGTTTAGGATTGATCAGCGCCACCAGCGTGGGGCGGAAGATATACCAGGCCAGTGTGGCCTCATACACCTCGGCCCAGAAGGAATGCCGGTGTGCTCCCTGTATGCGCGAATTGGTCAGGTTGGCGTGCAACAGATGCGGCAGCGAATAGGCCGCAATCGACAGGGCAGATGCCTTGATGATATGCACTTCAAAAAACAGATAGGACAGCGGTGCCAGCAAAAACACCATGCGCGGCAAGCCATAAAAGAAATGCAGCATGGCGTTGCTGTAACAAAGTCGCTGGCCAAAACTGAGCCCCTTGCCCAGCAAGGGATTATCCGTTCGGAAAATCTGCGCCATACCACGCGCCCAGCGGATACGTTGCCCCACGTGGGCAGACAGACTTTCAGTCGCCAGACCGGCTGCCTGCGGCAAGGCCAGGTAAGCAGTGTTGTAGCCACGGCGCTGCATCTTCAGGGCGGTATGCGCGTCTTCTGTCACGGTTTCAACCGCAATGCCACCTACTTCTTCGAGGTAGGTGCGGCGCAGGATGGCGCAGGAACCGCAAAAGAAAGTCGCGTTCCACAAATCATTACCGTCCTGTATCAGGCCGTAAAACAATTCGCCTTCATTCGGTACATTGCGGAAAGTCTGTAAATTGCGTTCAAACGGATCGGGCGACAGGAAGTGATGGGGGGTCTGAACCATGGCCAGCTTGGGATCAACCAAAAACCAGCCCATCGTATATTGCAGAAACGAACGCGTAGGCATGTGATCGCAATCGAAGATGGCGACGAATTCCCCGGTGGTACGCTTCAGGGCCGCATTGATGTTACCGGCTTTCGCATGGTTATTATCGGCACGGGTAAAACACTGCACACCAACCGATGCGGCAAATTCGGCAAAGGCTGGCCGGCGACCGTCATCCAGGATGATGATATTGAGTTTGTCCTTGGGCCAGTCTATGCCCATCGCTGCCAGCACGGTAGGCTTGACCACAGCGAGGTCTTCGTTATAGCTGGGGATGAACAGATCAATGGTAGGCCAGGACGATGTATCCGTTGGCATCATCACCGGCTTGCGCTTCAATGGCCAGGCTGTTTGCAAATACCCCAGCAACAGTACCAGCCAGGCATACACTTCTGCCATGATCAGTACCAGCGCAAAAAACAGGTCAACGATATTTTCAGTGCCGATGGTATAGGTCACACGCCAATATATATAACGACTGGTGGCGCTGATGGAAAACATCACCATTACCAGCGAAATCAGGGTGCCGGTATAACGGCGCAAATACATCGCCGTACCAAAAATGACGATGGAAAACAGGGTTTGCAAAGGCAGTTCCAGCGGGATGCTGATACTGGTCCAGTACAGGAAAACCGCGACCATCAGGGCTAAAAAGCGCGAAAACTTGTGTTCCCAGCCGGGCCAGTTGACCATGGTCCGCCCCAGGTCGTTCAGACGACCGTAGAGATATCTGGAATTAAGTATTGAGCGCATTAATCAACCAATCTGAAATTCTTTTGCAGCCACATCGTCAGTTCCTGCACATCATGCGTGGCCGAACAGTGCTGTGAATAATAAGACACCGGCGTCTGACAGGCCAGGGCTTCACTGACGGCTTCATCCCGGTGTATGGTAATGGGAATGAAACGTTTGCCCAGACTGTTGCGCAACATGCCGAAGACATCACGGCTCAATTGTTTGGCAGCATCCATCTGATTCAACAAATAGCAGTAGCCCTGAAAGTCGCTACGCTCACTACAGTAATACTCAATCAGCGATTCTATCGACGGTATGGTGGAATACGAAGCCGCATCCGGCTTCAACACCACCAGGGCATAATTTGCCACACTTAATACCTGCTGCAAATAGATGCTGGGGCCTGGTGGCGTATCAATCAGCACCACACTGCTGTCATCAAGTTGCAATGATGCCAGTCGCTTTGCCAGCCAGTGCGGATCGGTCTTGATATCCTGTTCAAATACGGCACGCTGGCTTTCATCGACGCTGCCATATGGCAGAAAATCAACGCCATAGGCGCTTTCAAATAAACCGTCCGCCCAGTTGCTATCTATCGCCTCTTGCTGGGCGATACCGCTGGGGTCATCATGCGGCATACCAAAATGCAGTCTCAGTGCATTTTGCGGATCAAGATCAAGTATGGTGATACGCGGACCCAGTCGCGCCAGGGACGCAGCCAGATTGGCAGTCACCGTAGTTTTTCCTACACCACCTTTGGGAGAGATAACGGCAACTACCCTCATGGTTTAAATATTTTTTTAAAGAATGAATTGACACCTGTCTCTACCGATTTTTCTGCTTCAGGCTTGGCTGCCAGCCGGCCAAATACGGCACTCACAGGCACATTCCCACCAGGTTGCGCAGCTGTCTGAGCTGGCGCCGGTGCCAATGCCGGTGCCACTGTCGTGCGGCGTCCGCCTATTGATTGCAAAACTGATGCTGTGGCCGGCGCTGCCGCGACAGTTGCACGTGTAGCAACCGGCGGTGCTGTTTGCACTGCGGGTGCTACAGGTGTTGCCGGAGTGGTAAAGAAAGACGGTTTTGCCGAAACTGCAGCAGGAGATGCAGCCACAAATGCAGATACCTGTGCTTTCGGTGGCTCGCCAGCCACTGGCTGACGCTGGGCGAACAGGCTGGTGGCAGGTGCTTCCGCTTTGGCTGCGGCATGCAGCACTTCGCGCGGCGCTGTCGCCACATTCCTGGACATGAATGCTGACGCAGGTGCGGGTGCTACTGCCGGTGCCACTGCGGGTGTAGCAGTTGGCGCCGCAATTGGTGCCAATCCGGTCCCGGCGTCGCTCTCAACTTCTTGCTTGAGCAATATCTGTTTCAAGGGTGGTGTTTTGACAACCACCGGTGCAGCTGCCAGCAAAGACGTGGCAGGTGCAACTACGGCACTGGCTTTGGCGCTGGCCGGTTTGGCGACTGCCTTGCTGCTAGCGGGATTAAAAACACCTGTACCCTGACTGGCAGCACCCGGAATCGCCACTTCAGATTCCTGCGCATGCACACGTTTTGGCGTCGGTGCGCCATTCACGCGCACATCACGCAGTAATGGCCATCGCTGCCGGGCTTGCTCACTGTCTGCATCGCGGTTAATTTCGCGGTAAGCATCTGTGGTTTGCCCGAATTTTTGAAAAAGGTTTTTTACGTCATCATCCATAATAGTCACCAGCCCCTATATTCCTGCTGTGCCAACTTACTGAGGACTTACGCAAAATCGCCCTTGAGCATGCTGACGCTTCGTCTGTTACGCTAACGATTGTCAATCTCATGCCACGGCTGAACGGCTTTGCGTAAATCCTGTTACTCAAAAAATCAACGACGTGTGAAATACGTCTGTTCTTCAAGCTGCTTCTTTAAATCAAAAACAAATAACTGCCCGTCTTCAAACACACCATCACGTTGCGACAGACGCAAAGACTTGTCCATGCCCAGGGTTTCAAACCATTGCGCATACATGCCTTCGAGCAAAGCTGGCGACCAGTTCAATGCCTCCTCACCAAATGCCACTTTCAATGGAGACGCATGATGAGCGACCACCAGCGCATCGGCTTCTTCGACCAGTTCGACCCAGCCCCAGTTCATTTCTGACCAGACGCGATTCATGCAGGCTTCCAGTGCTTGCAGACTGCTGCCATCGGCGACATTAAAGCCACTTCCCATGGTGCGTCCGAGCTGGTACATGAACACGCGCAAATCCTTGGGTTCACCCTTGGAAGCGAATTCGGCAGCAAACGCTGCCAAAAAAGCACGCCACTGGTTTGAACACTGCTGCTCTTCGTAATAACGAACATTATTTGTAGACATACTCAATGCGCCCTTGCGTTGACTTGTTCACTCTGGTTTGTATCGTGACACGCAAACCTTGGAGAGTGTTGATTCGTTGCGACTTTACCACTCGCTAACATTGCCAGTCCAGTCAAACTGGATAAAGAAATGTCAACAATTTATAAGCAAATCAAGGATTTATAGTTATTTATACATCCTGCATACCATTTTTACAATTGACCGCCCAAAACCGCTTATTTGACGTTTTATTTTCTTAAAATTTCCTGCATCTCTCAAATATATCTCACGCATGTCTCCGTCGACACAACAGGAATACAACGCGGACACAGCACAGACAATCTGCGGCTCATAATAAAAAAACAATGGCAACCCAAATTGGTACATGCCGACCTGGGCAGATCAGCGCAAAACACGCCAGGCCTGTACATTCCACCTGGCAATATTTACTAAAGATCAACGCTGTTTCTTGAGGCCAGTCAGTAACCAGTCAATGATTTTCTGGATACTTAGCGCGGCGGGATTGTCCGGTTTGTATTCCAGTACTGGCCGTTCATAAGCCAGTGCTTCTTCGACTTGCGGACTTTCCTGCACGATGAAAGGGACCATGCGGTCGCCAAGACGATCTGCTATCAGCGCAAGCACGTCTTGTGCCAGTTGTCGCTGTGAGCCCTGGTTGACGATATAGGCAGAACCTACATCTGCGTTACTGCGCTGGCCATACGTGGAAATAAGTTCTTCCATTTCTGGCAAGGTGGAATAGGAAGCAGCATCAGCCAGAACAACCACCAGTAAAAAATCCGCCGCATGGATGGCTTGCTGCAAATAGACCGACGGGCCAGGCGGGGTATCAAGCAAGACGACGGCATTGCCTGGTAACTTGGCTGCCTGCAGTTTCTTGCGCAACCAGGTGTCCTGCTTTTCCAGCACTTGCTCAAAGCGTATGCGCTGGGCTTCGCCACCATTGCCATACGGCAAAAAATCAACGCCAAAAGGACTGGTAAAACACGCATCCATCAATTTGGCGCGGGCGGCTGTCAACAGGCTGATGCCGTTGGTTTCGCCCTGCTCCAGGCCACCAAGATGCCATTGCATGGCATTTTGCGGATCCAGATCAAGAATGGTGACCGGCAAACCGCGTTGCGCCATGCCGACACCCAGATTGGCGGTAATCGTGGTTTTACCGACACCGCCTTTGGCAGACACAATGGCAATAACGATCATGGTTGCGCCCCATGCCCCGACAGGCGGCGTAAGGCTACCGGCATCAGGCAGTTCCCCCGACGGTCAGGCCTTCGATGCGCAGACTAGGCTGTCCTACGCCTACCGGCAGGCTTTGCCCTTCCTTGCCGCAGACACCGACACCAGAATCAAGGCGCAGGTCATTGCCTATCATGCTGACATGGTTCAGCACTTCGGGGCCATTGCCGATCAGGGTCGCACCCTTGACCGGATAGGTGATCTTGCCGTTTTCTATCATATAAGCTTCACTGGCTGAAAAAACGAACTTACCGTTCGTTATATCGACCTGACCACCGCCAAAGTTGAGGGCATATAAGCCATTTTTTACCGATGCCAGAATTTCTTCCGGGTCCTTGTCGCCAGCCAGCATATAAGTATTGGTCATGCGTGGCATCGGCAGATGAGCAAAAGACTCGCGTCTGGCATTGCCGGTCACCGGCATATTCATCAGACGGGCATTCATGGTGTCCTGCATATAGCCTTTCAGGATACCGTCTTCTATCAGTGTGGTGCACTGGGTAGGATTGCCTTCATCATCCATATTCAGTGAGCCGCGGCGGTTTTGCAAGGTGCCGTCATCCACCACGGTGACGCCCTTGGCAGCAACGCGCTGGCCAATACGACCAGAGAACGTACTGGAACCCTTGCGATTGAAATCGCCTTCCAGACCATGGCCGATAGCTTCATGCAGCAACACACCTGGCCAGCCAGGGCCAAGTACCACAGTCATCGGGCCAGCCGGTGCCGGGCGCGCATCCAGATTGACGAGGGCCGATTTCACGGCTTCATCTGCATATTTTTCCAGCAGTACATCAGTGAAATACGAATAATCGTAACGGCCACCACCACCGCTGCTACCCACTTCGCGACGGCCATTCTGTTCTGCGATGACGGTTACGGAAACGCGTACCAATGGGCGGATATCGGCGGCGATGACACCATCGCTGCGCGCTACCAGCACCACATCATATTCACCGGCAATACTGGCCATGACTTGCACGACGCGAGGGTCTTTCGCACGGGCAATTTTTTCCAGACGTTCCAGCAGTTGCACTTTTTCGGTTGCATCCAGCGAATTCAGCGGATCATCACGCAGATACAGGGCGCGGCCATTCAAACCTTCCAGACCTTGCAGGCTGGAGGCGACCTTGATCTTGCCTGCACCCTGGCGCGCTATGGTACGGGTGGCCTTGGCAGCATCAAACAAGGCTTGCTCGGATATTTCATCAGAGTAAGAAAAAGCGGTCTTGTCGCCTGAAACAGCACGCACACCGACCCCCTGGTCGATAGAAAAACTGCCGGTCTTGACGATACCCTCTTCCAGACTCCAGCCTTCATTACGGGTGAACTGGAAATACAGATCGGCGTAATCAACCTTGTGACTGAACATGCTGGCCAGCACTTTGCTGAGTTTGGATTCATCCAGACCGAAAGGGGTCAACAGGATGTCGCGGGCAATGGCGAGATGGCTTAAAGCAGGATCATATGGGGTCATGGATAGCTTCTGAAAACAACAAATGAATACAGTAAAAATGAATAGCGCAAATTAAAACGCAATACAGCATTGTAGAACAATACGGGCGGTCCCTGCAGGCACTTACAGTTTGCGATGGCGCAAGGCAGGCAGGCTTTCACGTATGCTGGCGATCAAGGCTTCATCGATGTCACCACTGACGATACCCTCGCCCTCTTCCTGCACGGCCAGTATCTTGCCCCAGGGGTCGATCAGCATGCTGTGGCCCCAGGTGCGGCGGCCATTCACATGCTTGCCACCTTGCCCGCAGGCAAGTACATAACACTGGTTTTCTATCGCCCTGGCGCGCAGCAGGATTTCCCAATGCGCCTGTCCTGTGGTGTAGGTAAAGGCAGCAGGTACCACGATCAGGGAACAGGTACCCAGCGCCCGAAACAATTCCGGGAAGCGCAAGTCATAGCATATGGACAAGGCAATCTGGCCAAAACCGGCATCAAAGCTGCTGACTTGCTCACCAGCAACAATGGTACGCGCTTCTTCATACGACTCTTCCCCTTTGCTGAAACCGAACAAATGGATTTTGTCGTAACGCGCCACCTGTTCGCCTTGCGGGTTAAACACCAGCGTGGTGTTCAAGACCTTGCCGGGTTCTGCCGCTTTCAGTGGGATGGTGCCGCCTATCAACCATACACCCAGGCTACGGGCAGTATCAGCCATAAAACTTTGCATGCTGCCGTGGCCGAATTCTTCGGCGACGCCGACCTTGTCGGTTTCATGCAAGCCCATCAAGGGCCAGTATTCTGGCAACAGCAAGAGCCTGGCACCAGCGTCAGCCGCTTCTTGCATCAGGCGTTTTGCAGTAGCGATATTCTCTGCCACCACTGGTGTAGAAATCATTTGTATTGCAGCAATCTTCATCTCACCCTCATGTAGTTGTCACCCTGCCTACTGAACGGCCACGGGCTTGCGACTATTTTGTGCATCGTCGCGATTGTCTATCTTGGTCACTGTCGGCTCTTTCCAGGAGCCGCTGATCTGGTATTCAAAAGTAAAGGCCTTGCTCAAAGGTTCACGCAAGAACAACTGAGCAAGAAAAGTGCCCAGACCAATCACGGGATTGACCGCCAGACCGTAGACCACCGATGCAGTGCCTACGTTCACCACTGGAATCACGGTTGCATGCAGGTTTTGCGATTCATGCACGATATCAGCATTTCCCTGCAAGAGCACGGTGGCGCTCACGCCCAGCATTTTCAGGTTATCGGTTTTTGCCACACCTTGCTGTATCTGTGCAATACCGGCAATGGAGTCAAATGCAAAGCCGTCAGAAAATACATCCCGGAAATCCAGTGTCAGGCGACGCGGTAGCGACTGCATGCTCAACACGCCCAATAGTTTGGCAGCGCCTGGGTCCACTTTCAAAAATTGCCCACTGGAAAGCACCAGCTTGATCTGCCCGTTCATGCTCGGGATATCCATGGCGAAGGGCAAGCCATTCCAGTGTACGTCACCTTCCAGCTTGCCGCGTCCACCACGCAAGACATCGGCAAAACCCAGACGTTCCAGCAATTTACCGGCATTCGCTACATCCAGCACGTAATTGAGCTGGGTACGGCCATCGCCCCCCTGGCTGGCCCATTTGCCGCTGCCACTGAATTCTGCATCCGGATTCTTGAGTAATATCTTATTGATCTGCCATTCACGCCCGCCGCTACCTTGCACCTGTCCGCTGTTGCTCTGCGCCTGCCCGCTGTTGCTTTGTATCTGCCCGCTGTTGCTTTGTGTCTGCCCGCTGTTGCTTTGTGTCTGATTAACGGCTTGCAATTCCAGATAGCCCAGTTTTTTATTGAACAGCTCAAAATTCTCGGCCACGATATCCAGCCCAGGTATCTGGGTAGTTGTGTTTTTACCTTCCAGCAATTCACTGACATCGGCCGCAGCCGACTGAGGAATGATGAGATTACTCAACCTGGCCGTCACACTGCCTACCCCCTGGCCGCCTGCGCCTTCGCTCCAGGTCAGGTAACCGGCAGCCTGGTTGGAGTGGATATTCGCCTGCCAGACATTTTTTTGATGCGTGACACCAACCACCACATTTTCCAGCTGTTTGCCCATGATATGCAACGCTGATGTCCGGGCAGCCATGGAAGTCGGCTCCAGATACGGACTCAGATCAAGCTCCATATTCTCTTTTTCAAGTCCGGCATTCTGGCTGGCACTGATTGCCTGCGCGCTGCTATTGCCTCCGCTGTTGCCGTTGTTGACGCTGTTGCCGTTGCTACCACTACCGCTAGCAGCAGGCACAGCCAGGCGTCGCCATTCATCAATATTCAGGGACTTGAGTTCGATATTGGCGCTCAGACCACTGTCTGGCTCTGGTGCCGGCGCATTGACGCCAATGCCGCCACGCAGCACCTGCCAGGGCGCACTACCGGTCTTCTGACGCAGATAGCGGGCATTGACGGTATTGCCCAGCGACACATGAATGTCATCCCGCCAGACCTGGGCATCATTGCTGGCCAGGGGCAGCATTTCAAAGCGCAGGGGCATGGCTTCCATCGCACTCTTTTTCAAGGGTGCAGGGAAATTCAATGCCAGCCCGCTCAAGTTAGATTCAATCACGATCTCTGGCTGGCGCTTCTTGACGTGGATACTGGCAGTGTATCGGGTGCTGCCATTGATACGGTCGCCCAGGCGATCCGCCATGGAAGCCGGCATGATCTTGCGCAAGCCTTCTGCCGTCATGCTGCCATCCAGCCGGACCTTGACACTATTATCTTTTTGCGACCCGCCAGTAATCTGCACTCCGCTACCCAGCAGGTTGCCTTTCAATGTACCGAGATTAACGCCGGTTTCATTAAATTCCAGCCTGCCGTTCAGGCCAGACACCATGGGTATGCCTGGCTGCAAGACCACGTCATTATTGGCGAACTGCAAAACGCCCTGCACCTTGGATTCAATCAGATGCTGCAATGGCAATTGCAGTTTCAGCGACAGGGCCGCAGGTGCCGTGGTTTTTGTCTCTTTCAGGAAATGTCCCAGCCAGCCACTGACCGGGCTGGCACCGACATATCCCAGCATGTTTTGCAGGCTACCATTGACCGTGCCATCAATATTCAGGATGGCATGATGGTGGGCCAGATCGGGAATCACTGCCTTGACCTTTTTCAGGTCCACACCCAGGGTTCTGGCGGTGTCGCCATTGATTTCCATCCTGGCTTTATCAAAAATAAAATTACCTTTGATATCTTCTATCACTGGCCACAGCGGGCGGCCTTCTTCCGCCAGGGCACCGGCAGTAAAATCCAGTTTGCCACCGGTCAGGTTACCTTTGACCACGAATTCACCCTTGGATGTACGCTTGCCATCGGTACTGACGAAAGGAAAATGGGCAAGGTCACCCTTGATGCGTATCGTTACGTCATCTGCCCGGCCATCGAGGATGGAATTCAATAGCCAGTGGCGCAGGTCGTCGGCAGCCACGGTGGGGATATAACGATCCAGCTGTTTCAGGTCAAAACCAGAAATATTGCCTGTCAAATCCACTTCACCTGGCTGGGCATCAGCACCGTGGCGCATGGACATGATGTGCTTGCCACTCAGCACGGCATGCATGCCTTCTTGCTGGGCATCCATTTTATTGATCTGGAAAATCAGCTTGTCTTGCCCCACAAACTGCCATTGCGCCTGCATCAGCAAACGCGAAAACGGCATCAGCGGATCCACAAAATAACTGGACAGGCGTAGTGACAAATCTTTGGAATCAAGGGTGAAATTACCCCCCTTGTCATTGGCTTCGATATGTCCGGACAGGTTTTCAAAGCCGGGAATGGCCGGCACAGCCGCCTTGGCAGGCAATTGTGCCGTCCTGGCGCGTGCCAGTTGGGCCGGTTGTGCCTGCATGGACAGGTTAACGAACTGTCCCTTGATACTGTAAGAGGCAACATCCGGATAGCTGCCTTGCCATTTGGCGGTGAAATCCTTCAATTGCCCCTTGGGGGCAAAATCCACCAGCATCTGACGCTGATCAACAGGCAGCGGCAAATGCTCGGCAAAATTGGCCAGGGTCTGCAAATCCAGGGTCCTGGCATACAGCTCAACCTTTTCGGGCTGGCCTTTTTCGCCGGGGGTAAAGGTTTCCTTGATGCTGGTGGGTGGCAATTGCACGCCATCGCGGGTACGCATGGAAAAATCAATAAGCGAAATGCTATGCCCGGATTGACCAAACATCGATGACAGGTATTTTGCCTTCAACGCCTGGTGTTCGCTGGCGATCAGACGGCCACTGACCAGGGCCATGTCCAGCTCTGGCAGGTCGGCGCGAAATTTACCTTCAACATCCGTCAGACTGAGATCGGCTGTCAGGTCGGTCACTCTGCCTTTTTCCAGGTGCAGCCATGAACGTACTGAACCATAGCCTTTTTTGACATCGGCCGGATAATCCATGTAAGCCTTCAGCGCTGGCAAATCGGCACGCCGCACATCGGTGTACAGTTCACCCGACCACAGGGAAAAGTCAGATACTCTTTTGGCAAATACCGGATGCTGGAAATCGCCACGGACATCCAGTGGCGCAGACAAGCTGACGGGCGGCGTCGCTTTCAGGGCAAAGCGGTGATGACGCCACTGGTTTTGCAAAACAAAACTGACATCCGGCAGATTCAATTCTGGCGCATTGCGCAGTTTGTCAGTCCAGCGCACGGCACCATTGCGTATCACAATTTCGCGCTGGGACAAGACCCAGTCCATGCCCTGCCCCTTGTTTTCGGCTGCAGGGTCGATCAAAAACCCGCCGACAAAGAACTTGCCATCGGCTTCACGCGCCACATCCAGCGCCGGTTTTTCGATCACGATGCGTTCAAAACGCAGGTCTGCCACAGCCAGTGTCCACCATGACAGCGTGGCAGACACCTGCGGCAGCGTCAGTGCGGCACTGCCCTTGGCATCGCGCAAGACGACATTGTCCAGTACCAGTTGCGGATTCAGGCCCTGCCACGACGCGTGCAAGCTGGCAATTTGCAATTGCCGCCCCATCGATGTCGAGATCATTTTCTCGATATCTGGCTTATAGCTGTTCACATTCGGCAAGACGACATAGCGCAACACCAGCACCAGGGCGCAGAACAGGAAATACAGCAGCAGCAGGAATTTCAGCGTGAAGCGCAGCCCCCGGCCGCAGGTGCGCCAGGTGTAACCACAGAACCACCAGAAACGACTGGGCTGTGGCGGGCTTTCTTCCGCATTTGCGGTATTAGCAATGTTTGCTTGCTCTGCCTGTGTCATTGCCAAATTTCAATCTGTAGAGAAGTTATATTTGAAGCCAACCATTACCCCATTGTTATCCCTTTGTCTTGCCATAACATCCATGGCAGGGACCACACTTGCGGCTAAGATCAACTCATGGGCTACAAATAGCTGGGAGCCCTGCATGTTCAACATATCAACTGCTCTGACATTTGTCTCTATCATCCTGTCGCCACACCCACCAGGCCCTGGTCCGGTACACTGGTCTGGTTGGCGACTCTCTTATACTTTTTTATACTCCACCGGAGTATAAATATATTTATGTCCGTTTGCACGACGGGTGATTCAGGCGCTTGCACCGCATACTGCACCAGTAAGGCGCAGATCGCTTAAAATCAATGTCATCCTTGGCCAACGACGCCCCATTATGACTGCAAGCCCTTCTCCAGACGCTGAAATACTTCAGGCTTCCCGCTTTTTTTCCAACTGGCTTTCCGCAGATGCCAGCCGAAAACCGCTTTTACAGCAAGTTTCTGAATTATCCTTGAGACCAGAGGGTTTTGCGCAGTTTTTACAAAAAGAAATATGCGCTGGCGTATCTCTTAACAAAGCCATGCGCCGTTTGCGCAATCTGGTGATCTGTTCCCTCATCAAACGCGATCTCTGTGGACAGGCAGATATGGATGAGGTAGTCACCACCATCAGCCAGTTTGCCGACTTTGTCGTCCAGCAGCATTTGCAAGCCATTGATGCTGACATGCAAGCCATGCATGGCATTCCCATCGGTGAAGAAAGCGACACAGAACAGGCCCTGATCGTGCTGGGCATGGGCAAGCTCGGCGGTTTTGAGCTGAATGTTTCTTCCGACATCGACTTAATCTTTTGTTATGCCGAAGATGGCGAAACCCGGGTGCAGGATGCCACCCAGCGCAGCCTGTCCAACCATGAATACTTCAGCCGCCTGGGTAAAAAACTGATTGCTGCCATCTCTGAAGTGACTGAAGACGGCTTCAGCTTCCGGGTCGACATGGCTTTGCGTCCCAACGGGGCATCAGGCCCGCTGGTGGCCAGTTTCAACATGATAGAAGAATATTTTCTGATCCAGGGCCGGGAATGGGAACGCTATGCCTGGGTCAAGGCACGTGCCATGACAGGCCAGCCTGGCGATATTGCGGCACTGGAAAAAATCATCCGGCCTTTTGTGTACCGTCGTTATCTCGATTACGGCGCGATTGATTCCCTGCGTTCCATGCATGCCCAGATCAGGGCCGAAGTCGTGCGGCAGGAAACCAAGCACCCCGAACGCAGCAATAATGTCAAACTGGGCCGGGGCGGTATCCGCGAGGTTGAATTTTTGGCGCAGGTGTTCCAGCTCATCCGTGGCGGGCGCGATGTCAGCCTGCGTGACCGCTCCACCCGCAAGACTTTGCAGACCCTGGCTGACAAAGGCATCCTGGATGCTGCCATTGTCGAGCGTCTGCTCAACTCTTACACCTTTCTGCGCAATCTTGAGCATCGCCTGCAATACCTGGACGATGCCCAGACCCATACCTTCCCCGTACGGGAAGAAGACCAGCAAAGAATCGCCTGCATGATGGGCTGCACCAGTGTGGCGGCATTACTGGATCAGTTGCGCCCGCACCGCGAGTTCATTGCCGAACAGTTTGATGCGATTTTCCGCGACAAGGCCAACAATAACAGCGAGACCGAACAGGGCATGCTGGCCATCAGCCTGTCCGGCCCGGACAGCGATGAACTGATTGCCGCGCATCTGGCTGGCCTCGGTTTTTCTGGCAGCGACGCCACCTCCATCACGCAAAGGCTGATGGCAACCTGGCAATCGCCCAAGGTGCAGGCCTTGTCAGAAGCCAGCCGCAACAAGCTGGTGGCGCTGGTGAATAATGCGCTAAACATCATCGCCCGCCAAAGCAGCAACCAGTTACTGGCCTGGAACCGGCTACTGGATTTTATGGAAACCATCGCCCGTCGCGCCGCCTACCTGGCGTTGCTGACCGAATACCCGCATGCACTGGCACGTGTCATACGCATGATGGCAGCCAGCGACTGGGCAGCCAAGTTCCTGAGTCGCCACCCTATTCTACTGGATGAATTGCTGGATGAATCCTCACTCCATCAACGTCCCGACTGGGCCGCCTTCCGGCTGGATCTGCAACATCATCTGGACCAGCATCAGGGTGATACCGAAAGGCAGATGGAAACCCTGCGTGAAATGCATCATGCGCTGCAATTCCGTTTGCTGGCGCAGGATCTGGAAGGACAGTTGAGTGTCGAACACCTGGCAGATGAATTATCGCAACTGGCCGATATCATCGTCGCTGCTGTCTTGCAATCTGCCTGGGAAACCATCGCCAGCCGCCACCGGCGCGAGCCACGCTTTGCCGTCATCGCCTATGGCAAACAGGGTGGCAAGGAACTTGGTTACGCATCCGACCTGGATGTTATTTTCCTGTATGACGACGAAGACCAGGAAGCACCCGCCAACTATGCCAAGCTGGCGCAGCGCTTCATTACCTGGATGACCAGCCACACCCCGGCCGGCATCCTGTTTGATATCGATATCGCACTGCGCCCGGACGGCGCAAGCGGCTTGCTGGTATCGTCCGTTGCATCCTTTGCCCGTTATCAGGAAAAATCCGCCTGGCTATGGGAACACCAGGCACTGACACGCGCCCGCTTCTGCGCTGGCGATGCCGCCATTGGTGCCCAGTTTGAACAGATACGCGAGCAGGTCTTGCGCCAGCAAAGGGACGACGACAAGCTGCGCAGTGAAGTCATCAATATGCGCAAGAAAATGCGTGACGCCAACATCAATCGCAGCGAGCTGTTTGATCTCAAGCAGGATGCCGGCGGCATGATAGACATAGAATTTATCGTGCAATACCTGGTCCTGAAATACGCCAGCCAGTATCCGGAACTGACAGCCAACAAAGGCAATATTGCCCTGTTGATACGTTGTGGTGAACTGGGTCTGATTGATGCAGGGCTGGCGAATCAGACTGCCACCGCCTATCGCCTGTTCCGTAAATTACAGCACAGCATACGACTACAGGGTGAAGACCGCGCCAGAGTAGAACCTGAAAGAGTCAGCAAAGAGGCACAGGCAACCAAAGCTTTATGGGATAGTTTGCTGACGTAGCCGCCACAAAAACAAGCATGCCATCCAGAGTAAACTTTGGATGGCATGATCTGCATACAACGCGAGAGAAGATTATCTCTCAGCCTGCCTTACACTTAAGGACGTGAACCAACAACCTCAACCGTCACGCGACGATTTTTGGCACGGCCTTCACTGGTATTGTTATCCGCAATCGGCTGGGTTTCACCTTTGCCTTCAGTATAGACACGCGACGCATCAATCCCTTTGGTAATCAGATAGGCCTTGACGGCTTCAGCGCGGCGGATTGACAGTTTCTGATTATAGTCATCGCTACCTATCGAATCGGTGTGACCAACAGTGATCATCACTTCCGTATTCATGCCCTGCAGCTTGTTCAACAAATCATCGAGCGCCTGCTTGCCTGCGGGTTTGACAATGGATTTATCGAAATCAAATAACGCTTCTGCACTGAAGGTGACCTTTTCAGACACTGGCTGCGGTCTTGGTGGTGGCGGTACGTTGCGAACGACAGGTGGCGGTGCGGGCTCCATGACTGGTGCAGGTGTCGGCGGCGCAATGTAGGACACTGGCTGTTTGTAGGCGGGCTTACCCAGTTTGTAGACGAGACTGATGGAATAAAAATCGACATCACCGCGATTACCTACTGCATCGTTGACGCGATATCGTTCTGCTTCGCCACGCAGGGCCAGTGCTTCAGTGAATTTATATTCCAGACCCAGCCCGACTTTAGGATTCAGCTTTTTCTCGCTGGGATTGGGGTTGGTGACTGCATACAGGCGATTGCCGGTGAAATGCGCATCTGCCCTGGTGTAATTGGCACCAATGCGTCCCAGCAGGGAAAATCGTTCCGACAAGGGTAGTTGCCCGACCAGATCGAGATTGAAGCCACGAAAGCCGACCTCACCACTGATGGCACCTGGCGGCGTGGTCGTGGCATCAAACCCGAATTTTCCCAGATCATAATACCCGCCCTCTATGGCAAAGTATTTATTCATCTGCTTGCCCAGAAACAGCTTGTAAGCCGTATCACGTTCGCTGGTGCGGAAAGTGACATTACTGGCACCGTTATCCATCAGGCTGCGTGTCAGGGTATCTTTATCGATAGTGGCTTTCGTACGGCCAGCACCGCCACCTATGTACCAGGCGCTATCTGCCCAGTCCGGGTTGGTCCAGGGCTCATCGGCTTGTGCCAGCTGGCTGGCAAGCAGCGCGCAGACGAGCAAGTTGAGTGTTATTACATTTTTTGGCAGCGCCATGTGTTTCTCCTTAAGAAATGACTGAAATAGGATGAAAGGGAGTGACATCAGCCCTTTCATTTACCCATGAATTATTTAACGTGCAATCACGTTATTTTTAAGAGTCACTGCACTGCCCGACAGAACGCGGCCATTTTGCAATGTTGTCGTGTCTCCCAGCGTGATGCCGGCAGATTGCGCCATGATGCTTCCCTTGAATACACTGTTTGCACCCAGCGTCGTGGCTGCAACCGGCACCCAGAACACGCTGCTGGCAGTTGCACCGCCGGTTAAGGCAACAATCGAATTCGCCGTCGTATTTAGCGTCGAACTGCTGCGGAACAGATACAGACCTGCACCATTCATGGTAAAGGTACCGGTGATGTTGATCGCACCGGCATAGCAATACACACCAGGGGTAAAGGTTTGCCCACCCAGATCAATCCCGCTGGCAGAGCTGGAAGTACAGGTGCGGCTATTCGCATCCGCAATCGCCACCTGCAAGTCAGCCAGGGCCGTGTTCAGAATTGCGCCTGATTTGTAGTTAATGAAACCGGCTGCCTGCACCGGATCCACAATCTGCGATGACGAACCTATATCGCCACTGACCAGGGTAGTACCGCCAGCATTATTGGTAATTGATGTACCAGCCAGTACCGCAAAACTGGTCGCACCGCCGAGATTAATGCCGGCAATTGGTGCTGCCGTGACAGTAAAGGTAGTTGTCGTTGTCAGTGCCCCTTGCGTAGCAGAGATATTTGTTACACCAGGTGCAATAGCGACTACCTGCCCTGTGGAAGACACGCTGGCGACACCTGTTGCACTGGAAAGCCAGATGACCGTGGTATTGATGTTATTGGTCGTCGCATTTGAGTAGTTGCCGGTAGCGATAAACTGTTGCGACGCGCCGACTGTTGCACTTGCATTGGCTGGCGTCAAACTGATACTGCTGAGCGTCACGACAGGCGTCACCGTGAAACCGGTCGAACCAGTCTTGCCTGAAAGATTAGCCGCAATCGAAGTCGTGCCACCTGACAAGCCATTCGCCACACCATTCACGGATACGCTGGCAATCGCCGAATTGGCCGACGCCCAGGTCACCGCATTGCTGATATTGAGGCTACTGCCATCGGCAAAACTACCGGTAGCAACAAAGTTTTGCGTACCACCTATGCCTATGGTTGGATTACCCGGCGTCACAGCGATGGAATTTAATGCAGCGACCGGCAAGACATTGATGGTAGCAGAGCCTGATTTGCTACCGGATATGGCCACCACAGGTGTACTACCTGCCGCGACCGCACTAACCAGACCATTTGCCGAGACAGTAGCAACCGGACTGGCACCAGAAGTCCAGGTGACAGAATTGGTGATGACGGCAGTGCTGCCATCGGAATAATTACCCGTCGCGACCAGACTTTGCGTTGCACCGACAGTAAGATTATTGTTGGCAGGCGTGACCGTAATCGAGGTCAGTGCCGTACCTGACAAAACAGTCAGTGTTGATGACGCCGATTTTCCGGCAGAACTTGCCGTGATGATTGTGGTACCTGCGGATATGCCCGTAGCAACACCTGAAGACAGAATGGTTGCAATCGGTGTAGTACCGGAACTCCAGGTGACAGAATTCGTGATATTCACGTTACTGCCATCAGAGTACGTACCGGTCGCTATAAATGCCTGGGTTGATCCCACTGCCAGATTCGCAGTTGAAGGTGTAATAGCGATGGAGTTCAAGGTAACCGCAGGTATCACCACCAATGACGCAGAGGCTATCTTGCCCACCAGGCTTGCTGTGACGAGTGCATTCCCGGTGCTGATGGCGTTAGCCAGACCATTCGGCAAGACTGTTGCGATCAATGGTGAGCTGGTGGTCCAGGTCACGCCATTGCTGATATTGGCTGTCGTCCCATCAGAATAGTTGCCGCTGGCAAGATATTGCTGGGTACTGCCTACCGCAAGATTGGTATTGACTGGTGTGACGGTAATCGACGTCAATAAGGCCGAACTGACATTGACGGTAGCTGTCGCGCTGCTACCATTAAACGTTGCCGTTATGGTGGACGTACCACTGCCGATGGCAGTCACCAGACCGTTGCTGGCTGTGGCAGTCGAGACTGTCGCAATAGCAGGTGTGGCTGAAGAAAAACTGCTGCTGGCGGTCACATTGACGCTGCTGCCATCCGTGTATTTTGCAGTCACGGTCAGTTGCTGCGTGGTACCGATTTGCATGGGCGGATTGGCCGGTGTCAAAGCGATGGATGCCAGACCGGCACCTGTCACGGTCAGCTTGGTAGTGGCGGTCGTTACACCCGATACGGCAGTAATGGTTGACGACCCGATAGCGACACCCGTTGCCAATCCCGTGCTGCTGACGGTCGCAAAGGCAGGCGATGCTGAAGTGAACGTCGAAATAGCCGTGATATCACTGGTGGTGCCATCAGAGTACGTTCCCATGGCCTGAAACTTTTGTGTACCACCGACCGCGATAGATGGATTGGCAGGAAGCAAGCTAATCGATTGCAACAATGCCGGAGAGACCGTCAACGTTGCCGAAGCAGTTTTGCCACCAAAACTGGCTGAAATTACAGAGCTACCGCTCACCACGCCTTTGGCGACACCGGTATTACTAACCACAGTTGCTACAGCAGGAGTGGCAGAAGTCCAGGCCGATGTTGCAGTCACGTCGCGGGAAGCGCCATCCGCATAAGTTGCCGTTGCCACAAATTGCTGCATGCCACCACTTGCTACCGTAGCAGTCAGCGGGCTGACTGTCAGTGTTGATAAAGTGGCTGAAGGTAAGCCTAAAATCGGATCACCACCACCGCCACCGCAACCGGCGACCAATGATGTGATGAGTATTGCGGACACGCATGCAAGCGGCCTCAGGTAGCGCTGTAGGATATTCATTTTTGCCTTCTTTTCAGGTGAGTCCGGTGCCGAGTAATTTCGGTGTGGCCGCTATGCATTGTTCTTGTTTTGTTGCCGACGGCGACCTGAGGTGACATCTCTTTTCAGAGTTGGTTTCACATATGGGAGGCAATCTTTATCCGTGTGTGCTTTGACAGGTGATCAAATGTTTTAGGTTTGAGTGCCGTATCAAGTGTTACTTATCCCCCTTTCCCAAACCCTGATCTGTGCGATAGCACACTCAACAGCGGTTGAATTAATTTAAACAACACTTATGGAGAAAGACTGCGGAGAAAGACTGCGAAATGAAGCGAAGGAACAGAAATACCTGAAGGGATGGTGTGTCGCCAGCGATGAGAAGATGGGACAAAAAATTGAAATCAACGCCGCCGTGATGACTGCGCCAAACAAAACAGGCACGCTTCAAAGCGTGCCTGTTTGGGAAATACGGTACTTATATTAGCTATGACTTGTAGATACCACAGCCGATGATCGTGCCATCATCGAGTTTTTCTATATACGTGGATTTATGTTCTATCGCCTTCGTCTGTGGATGCGGCCATTTGTAATCCACCCACCCCTTGCCCTTCTTGCTGGCAAGCTCTAAAAATTCGCGAATGAAATATTTATTATCCGAATCTTTCAGGTCAGCCAGATTCTTGCCCAGCAATTTGGCATTGGCACCATGGGCCAGGGTTTTGCCTGCGGGGTCAAATACGAACAGGTACAAATCCCGGTCAACAAACTGCCCCTTGGGATCATTAAAAGCGGTATAGGCAGATTCGTTACCGTTCGCCTTGATAAAGTCCTTACCCTTTTTAACCAGGGCAATCGCCTCTTCAGCACTACCACGATCACCTGCGGCCAGCGCCGGTGACAAGGATAACAAGGCACCAGCAAAAACCAGACAAGCCAATACAATTCGTCGCATAGTAGTCTCCATAGGGGTAACGATTTTCATCCTACCCCTCGATTTTCCTAAAAGCAAATAAATCGTTTTGCGCTTGCACAATATGTGCGAGGCTGTTTACACAAATGCATTCATCGCTGCCAGCCCCACCCATCCCTATCCTCAAACCAGCATAAACCTGGCGAGATACTCAGGAGAATTAATAAACTGCCCGATGAGCGTCACCGCATCCGTGCCCGACTGTGCCAGCAACTGATTGAAGGTTGCGGCATCCGGTGCATGGCCCAGCAGCCCGATATAATCCAGCGTCAGCGAGACCTTGG
>NZ_JACOGF010000027.1 GCF_014284335.1 Undibacterium hunanense
TGGTCACTGGGGGACAGCGTCTATCTCAATCCAGAGAAGGTTCGTGTAGAAGAAAAGGCGTACATGAAGGCTGCTTAATTTAAATTGAGGCGACAACTACCTTGACACACACCGCTTCGCCAAAGAACGTATTCAAAGAAAGGCGACCGCAGACTCGCCCTACGGGTGCTTACGCTGCGCTTCAGCATAATTTGTGCATCACAAAAAATGGGAAAGCTTCGAAACTCGCCTTCGGCTCAAACACGAAGCTTTCTGATCCATTTTCTGTGACGCACAAATTACATCGTCCCAAGCGGATTGACGTCAAAAGCAACTACAACTTCAACAACACCCCCAAAATCAAGAACAACAACAAAGTCAAAACCAACGTCAACACAACCTCATTCATATTTATTTGAATGCCGTCAATTAACGATGGTGTGGGGGTTGTAGTTGTTTTTGACGTTGGGGTTGTTGTTGCTTTTGACTCTGCTTTTGAACTTAATCCACTTGGGACGAAGCCATTTGTGTAGTGCAGAAAATGGATCAGAAATGACCGATGTCTGAGCGAAGCGAGTTGCGGGCATTTCCCATTTTTTGCTCTACATAAATGGGCACTCTCGCAGGGAGCGAGTCTGCGGTCGCCTTTCTTTGGCGAAGCAAAGAAAGTATTTCGGACGCCGGGCCGAAACCCGGCTTGTATCCACGGGGAGCAATCTTTTAATCAAAGTACGGCAATGCAACGAACGCCACTAGGCTCCAGCCTTCGCTGGAGCGACGATATTATGATTGCCGTTGATTGGCGATGGTGTGGGGTTGTAGTTGTTTTTGACGTTGGGGTTGTTGTTGTTGTTTTTGACCTTGCCGTTGACCTTAATCCGCTTGGGACGAAGCCATTTGTGTAGTGCAGAAAATGGAAAAAGAAGGTCCGATGTTTGAGCCGCAGGCGAGTTGCGGACCTTCCCATTTTTTGCGCTACATAAATGGGTACTCCCGCAGGGAGCGAGTCTGCGGTCGCCTTTCTTTGATTCCGTTCTTTGGCGAAGCAAAGAAAGGAATTCGGCCGCCGGGCCGAGACCCGGCCTGTATCCACGAAGGGCAATCTTTTAACAAAAGTACGGCAATGCAACGAACGCCACTGGGCTCCAGCCTTCGCTGGAGCGACGGTATTATGATTGCTGTTGATTGACCGAGATCGAATTCATGTTCACGAAGGACAATCGCTTTAATCAACGTACGGCATACAAGCAACGCCACTGGGGCCCTGCCTGCGCAGGAGCGACGAAGCTAAGGGTAGGCCAATATTACAAATCAGACTTCGATCAATCCCACCACACCCGCACCAAACCCTATATTTTCCGCCTCAACACAAACCCCAGCAACACACTCAAGACCATCAAGCCAATGACACCCCAATTCCCTAACAGAATATAAGGCGTCATCCCCTGATACCCCTGCACCTTCGCCGTCAATGCCCCCTTGGTATTCGCCGGCAATTGCGCGACCACCTTACCACCCGGGACGATCACCGCGGTGGCCCCGGTATTGGTGGCCCGCAGCATGGGGCGCCCGGTTTCCAGCACGCGCATTCTGGATATCTGCAAATGCTGGGGGATGGCGAAAGAATCGCCGTACCAGGCGAGATTGGAGACATTCAGCAAGATGCTTGCTGTTGGCTCACCGGCAGCATATTGCGACAACAACTGGGCAGCGATTTCTTCGCCGAACAGATCTTCATAACAGATGTTGGGCATGACCAGTTGGCTACCTACTTTCATGGCAGGCTGTATAGGCCCTGCCGTAGAAAACTCGCCCATGGGTATCGCCATGGCTTTGACAAACCAGCGGAAACCAGGCGGAATGAATTCACCGAACGGTACTAGATGATGTTTGTCGTAGCGGTAAGCCTGATTGCCATACTGGCGTGACATGCCCAGCACGCTATTTGAATATTTATCGCCGCCATCATGTACCGCAACACCAACCAGCAAGGCAGAACCACTGCTTTGGGCAAAGTTGTTCAGCAAGGGCAAATAATCGGGCGGGAGCTGGGATGTCAGCATGGGTAATGCTGTTTCTGGCGTGACGATCAGATCAGCCGGTGCTGCCAACAGCATGTCGTGGTACAGGCTCAGCGAGTCATTCAGGTGATCCTGATCAAACTTCATGTCTTGCTGCACATTCCCCTGCAGTAGCCGCACCTGTATAGGCTGGCCCAGCGGTCTGGTCCAGCTTATGCTCTGCAAGCCCCAGCCACCGGCAAAAATCACTATGCACACCATGCCGGATACCTTTGCATGGTGCGACGCATTCTGTGACACATGGGGTGAGGCATTTTGTGACGACCTGGGACTGAACAGCAGCGCAATGGCGGCAGCCAGCAAAGCATTCAGCCAGCACAGCCCCAGCACGCCTATTACCGGCGCGTAACCGGCTAGCGGGCTATCGGTATGTGCATAGCCGGACAATACCCAGGGGAAACCGGTCAACAGCCAGATGCGCAACCATTCTGCCACGGTCCACAAGGCAGGCATGATCAGCAAGGCCGTCACCATGGCCGATAGTTGCCAGCGCTGGCGTAACCAGTGCAAAGCATAAGCGGCTGCGGCCAGATAAATCGACAAGGCGGCCGTCAGCAGCATCAAGGCCAGCACCGACAACAAACCCGGCATGCCGCCATAGACAGTCATGGCGATCACCAGCCAGCTGACACTGGCGGTCAGCCAGGCAAAACCATATGCCCAGGCCAGCCAGACTGTTTGCTTGCGGGTGAATGCTGTATTGCCATTCCTCAACAACAAACCAAACAACAATGCCAGGCCGATGATTTGCAGGGGCCAGCCATTGACAGGGGCAAATGAAAAGACGTTCAGCCCCCCTGCTACCAGCATCAACAGGAAAGATGCACGCCAGGAAAGAGGCGGAGACCTGGACGACAGCACGCCAGCCAACGTCTTAATCATCGGATCGCAAGGTAGGTCTTTGTTCAACCAGCAGCATCTGCACCTGACGGGCATCGGCCCGCAAGACTTCAAAGTACAGGTTGCCGATGGAGAATTCATCGCCCATATGGGGTACTGCGCCCATGTAATTGGCGACATAGGCACCGATGGTTTCGGCGTCTTCCGACGACAGGGTGGTGCCCAGCATGTTGTTGAATTGCTCGATTTCGGTCAGGCCCTTGATACGCCAGCGCTTGCCGTTACCTTTGCTTTCCAGCGCCAGGATATTGTCTTCTTCTTCATCGAAATCGTATTCATCTTCAATGTCGCCGACGATTTGTTCCAACACGTCTTCAATGGTGATGAGACCGGATACGCCGCCATATTCGTCCACCACCATGGCGATGTGATTACGGTTGGCGCGAAAATCGCGCAACAGGATATTGAGGCGCTTGGATTCGGGGATGTAAATCACCGGACGCAGCATTTCACGGACATCAAAGGCTTCTGCCGCATAATAGCGCAGCAAATCTTTGGCCAGCAAAATACCGACGACCTTGTCACGGTCACCATCCACCGCAGGAAAGCGTGAGTGTGCCGTCGTCAGCACTTCCGGCATCCATTCTTCGATGGGGTTGGAGATATCGATGACATCCATTTGCGCGCGCGGCACCATGATATCGCGTGCACACAGGTCAGATACCTGGAACACACCTTCTATCATTGCCAGTGCATCGGCATCGATCAGGTTGCGTTCTTGCGCGTCGTGCAAAACTTCCAGCAGCTCGGCGCGATTTTCAGGTTCAGGAGAAATGAGGGCGGTCAAGCGTTCAAACAATGACCTATGGGGTTTAAGGTCAGTTGGTCTGACCTTACTAGAGTGCTCTTGCATAATAGGCGTAACGCCGTTGTTTCAATCCTACAGAATACAACAAATGCGGGGGCTTTCCCCAATTTTGACCCGGGTAGTGGCAAAAAAAGCTGTAACGTAAAGTAGTAAAAACCTGTTTCCCTCTTTAAAAATATGTGCCTTTTAAGCAATCATCCAGCACTTAGCTGGCCTGATTTCACTCTTGGCAGGTAATTTCGCCTTGATGCATGTAGACATACTTCATTTACTTTAGAGCAAGTCCTCAACACAAAAAAGCACTTGCAAGGCATACTCGCTTGTGTCATTTTTAGCACCGTCAGGGTAAAAACCGACAGCACCCCAACAACAAACGACAAGCTGAAGAAATTTTGCCGCCTCTAAAACGAGAGGCAGTCCACTTCAAGCACTTTAAAGGAGAACCCGTGTTCATCATCGCCAGCGTCATCACCGGCCTCGTCGCCGCCCTGCATATTTATTTTCTGATACTTGAGATGTTCCTCTGGGATAAGCCTCTGGGTCTGAAAACATTCCGCAACACGCCCGAAAAAGCAGCAATCACCAAGGTGCTGGCTGCCAATCAGGGCTTATATAACGGCTTTCTGGCGGCAGGTCTGATCTGGGGGCTGTGTCTGGGCCCGGCCGGCTTTCATGTGAAGATTTTCTTCCTGACTTGCGTCATCATTGCCGGTGCTTACGGTGCCTACTCGGTCAGCCGTCGCATTCTGTACATACAGGCAGCCCCTGCTGCGGTTGCACTGGTCTTGTTGCATTTGTAAGCCAGCATCTCTAGCAACATAGGGCCTGCCAACAATTTAATGTGCGGCTTCATCCGCGATTTCTACAGAATCGTGGAAGCGCGTGTAATGAATATGCTGGGTCAGGCCCTTACTGTTTTCAAAGACATCCACATAGCGGTGGTTCCAGCGGATTTTACTGCAAGGGTAATAGTGGCGCGCCCTTTGCGGCTGGTTGGTGGTGTCGTCCACGCCTTCTATGCTGAGTATCAATGAGGCGTTCAGATGATGCAGGGCATCTGCATCCAGGCCAAACAGGGGACTGTTTTCATCAATGACGTGGATGACGGTCCAGCCAAGAATGAAGATGGGATGCTGATCGCGTTCCAGCTTCATGTCGACGATCTTGCGGAAATTACCCATGGTCGATGATTTTTCATCACGCATCAGGCGCAGTTTGGCCGATGCTTCGCTGATGATATTCATACGTGAATTGGCCATGCGTATCAGCAGCAGGCGTTTGCCATCCACCACATGACAGACCGGCTGGGCTGCAAAAATGATGCTGGACCTCGGCCGCGAGAAACGCGCAAACATGACCCCGGTAATCAGGGCCACACTGGCCATGCCAACAAATATCTCCAGCGTCGCCACACTGTGTCCATACACGGTCTGCGGATGCATGTCACCATAACCTACGGTCGCCAGGGTTTCCACGCTAAAGAAGAAGGCACCCAGAAAACTGTTCGGATGCAGATTTCCAATGGGGTTATCACCCAGCATGAACAGACTGGCGAAACACAGGTTCAACACCAGAAACACCACGCCCACGCCAGCAAAAAACACGGGCCAGCTGGATGTCATCGCATAATAGTAGATATCCTGCCAGAACTGCGTGCGCAAGCCGTAGGCAATAACCGCCCGTTCTCCCATGGTGATACGCCTGCCGCGATCTTGCTGTGTGTTCATATTGGGGCGATTTCCGTTTGAAATTCCCTCCCCTTCAAGGGGAGGGCTAGGGTGGGGATGGGTTTCGCTAAATTGATTGTCAATGAATTTACGACAAAAACCCATCCCCATACCTGCCATCTTCGTTAAAGAGGATGAAGAAAAATATCACAGCTACAGTTTGACGGAATAAATAAAGCCTGGCAATTTTTAGAACAAAACCAAACTCAACCTACTGGTAAGGATTTTCCAAACCCAGTCCCGCCAGTATCTCTATCTCCAGCGCTTCCATTTCTTCGGCTTCTTCATCGTCTTCATGATCATAGCCCTGGGCATGCAAGACACCGTGGACGATCAGATGCTGTGCATGATCGAGTACCGTTTTCTTTTGCTCTGCCGCTTCTTTTTCCAGTACATCGGTACACAGTATGATGTCCGCCTGGGTAACTTCGGCATCTTCATCTTCGGTGTAGGCAAAGGTCAGCACATTGGTGGCGTAGTCTTTGCCTCGATAATCATGGTTCAGCACTCTGCCTTCTTCTGCATCGACAAAGCGCAAGGTGATTTCCGCTGGAAAAAACAGAGCCGCCTGCACGGTCTTGCGTATCAGCGGGCGGGTTAATTGATCTTGCAGGCGCTTGTCGGCATATTGCACGGACAGGGTCAGCTTGGGTTTGCTTGCAGACTTGGTTTCGGGCTTAGCTTCGGATTTACTTTTTGCGACCATGGTGTGCAGAACTGAGAGGGGTTGCGGGTTTTAACAGGCCGATGGCAGCGCTATTCGCGGTGGCGCTGGCATTTGCCGATTCATAGGCATCGACGATGCGGGCCACCAGTGGATGACGTACCACGTCCACGCTGGCAAACTGGGTGAAGGCAATGCCGCGCACACCATCCAGTACCTGGCAGGCATCTAACAGACCACTCTTTTGCCCACGTTGCAAATCGACCTGAGTCACGTCGCCAGTAATCACGGCCTTGCTGCCAAAGCCTATGCGTGTCAGGAACATTTTCATCTGTTCCGCCGTCGTGTTTTGCGCTTCATCAAGAATGACAAAAGCATGGTTCAAGGTGCGGCCACGCATATACGCCAACGGGGCAATTTCAATGACCTGTTTTTCAAACATTTTTTGCGTACGATCAAAACCCAGCAAATCATACAGGGCGTCATACAGCGGGCGCAGGTAGGGATCTACCTTTTGAGCCAGATCACCAGGTAGGAAACCAAGGCGCTCACCGGCCTCTACCGCTGGCCGTGTCAATACGATACGCTTGACGGCATCACGTTCCAGCGCATCAACCGCACATGCCACGGCCAGGTAGGTCTTGCCAGTACCAGCCGGGCCTATGCCAAAACTGATGTCGTGTTCAAGTATGGCTTTGATGTATTGGTTTTGATGCGGTGTACGCCCGCGCAAATCACTGCGGCGGGTTTTCAGCATCGGGCTTTCGATGTCAGCATCTTCCGGCAAGGGCGTGTCGTTGGCGACCTTGTCAGCGGCAATGCCGGTGGCTTTGTCGGCGTTGTCTGCCTTGCCGGTTTTCAGGTTTTTGCTGGCGCGCTGTTCTACCAGTGCCAGTTGCACTTCATCAATGGTGATGATTTTTTTTGCCAGGCCATAGAAATGCTCCAGTATTTCTATGGCTTTTTCGGCATTGTGGCCACTGACGATGAATTTTTCACCGCGCCGGAAGATCGTCACATCCAGTGCTGACGAAATCTGCCGCAGGTTTTCATCCAGTGGACCACACAGATGCGCAAGGCGGGTGTTGTCCAGAGGTTGAGGGATGAAATGTGCTACCGGCACGGGTGTTTTTGCCATTATGCTGTCACTGCCTCTTCGACTAATTCGCCGCGTAGGGAATAATTATAGGATTCGGTAATGCGGGTATTAACCAGCGTACCGATGAGTTCTTTGGGGCCTGCAAAATTGACGACACGGTTGTTCTCGGTGCGCCCCTGCAATTCATTCGCGTCCTTGACGGACGGGCCTTCAACCAGGATGCGCTGTACTGTGCCTATCATGGCATTGCTGTACTTTTTGGTGTTTGCATCAATCACAGACTGTAAATGCTGAAGACGGCGCAATTTCACTTCTGCCGGCGTATCATCAGTCAGATTCGCGGCCGGTGTACCGGGACGCGGGCTGAAGATGAAGCTGAAGCTGTTATCAAAACCGATGTCATTGATGAGCTTCATCAATGCATCAAAATCCTCGTCCGTTTCACCAGGAAAGCCGACGATAAAATCAGACGACACTGCGATATCGGGGCGCACTTGCCGCAGGCGGCGCAACACAGATTTGTATTCGATGGCGGTGTAACCACGCTTCATCGCCGACAGAATGCGATCAGAACCATGCTGGGCAGGCAAATACAAATGGTTCACCAGCTTGGGTACCTTGCCATAGCAATCAATCAGACGCTGGGTGAATTCTTTAGGGTGGCTGGTGACAAAGCGTATGCGCTCAATCTGTGGAAATTCAGCAATGTATTCAATCAGCAGGGCAAAGTCAGCGATCTCGCCATCTTCCATAACACCACGATAGGCATTCACGTTTTGTCCCAGCAGGGAAATTTCTTTGACGCCCTGTTCAGCCAGCCCTGCCACTTCCGCCAGCACATCGTCGAACGGGCGCGAGACTTCTTCGCCACGGGTGTATGGCACGACACAATAACTGCAATACTTGCTGCAACCTTCCATGATGGAGACGAAGGCTGTTGCACCTTCCACCTTGGCAGGTGGCATGTGGTCAAATTTTTCGATTTCAGGGAAGCTGATATCAACTTGTGAGCGACCAGAATGCCGGCGCTCGGCGATCAGTTGCGGCAAACGATGCAGGGTCTGCGGGCCAAATACCACGTCGACATAAGGTGCACGCTTGATGATGGCTTCACCTTCTTGAGAAGCTACGCAGCCGCCGACACCGATCAGCAGATCAGGTTTTTTACGCTTCAGTTCACGCAGGCGCCCCAGATCAGAAAACACCTTCTCGGACGCCTTTTCGCGCACGCTGCAGGTGTTCAGCAGAATCACGTCGGCGTCGTCAGGATTGTCCGTCTTGATCATGCCGTCATCGGCATTCAGCACATCCGCCATCTTGTCCGAGTCGTACTCGTTCATCTGGCAACCGAAGGTTTTAATAAATACTTTTTTTTGCATAGTTTTCTAATTTGCTGAAACTCAGCGATCAAAATACCGAAGGCACTGACACTGTATCGCTGATGTTTTGCATAAACACTGTTACTGGTGACGACTGGGTTACGACTAATTGTTACTTTTGAACTGCATTGGCGTCCACACTTCCGGCTTGGGCAATACGCGCTTGCGCTCATCTGCCGTCAAAATCCAGATTTTCTGTAATTCACCAAAATCGTTATCGGTGTAATTGACGATGATGTAATTGCCGGTCAGATAGGTCGGCAGCACCAGCATATTCTGTGCGTCGTAAAAACGCGTCGCCGGTACGGTATAACGGATCTTGCCATCCATGATCACATCTGGATATTTCGACATATTCAACACGCCACGCTTGGTATTGGGCGGAAAACTGCGCTCATCCGTTACCTGCCCCGTCGTTTGCGCCACGCTGCCCAAACTCAGGCCGGCCAGCATCAGGGCCATCAAACCACGGCGTACAGTCAAAAAAACAGACATGCGCATGAACATAAGCAGGTGCCTCGACAAGGAAAGAGTGAAAACGAAAAATTCAAAGGAATCAACTACTTAAAGCTAAAAAACGGAATCTTACAAGGGCGCAAGTTTAACACAGTCAGCGCCACCCTACAGCAGTAGCAAGCAGTTAGAACTTATTTCATCAACAAGGGTGCACCAGCTTCCCATAAGCCCGGCAGGCGGCAAAACTGCTGAAATCGCAAGAAATCTGGGATAATGTTATATAAACTTTGCTGAAGATACTGCGCCAGAACAACAAAACCTGCTGTTGAGGCAATGAATACAGGATATTTGTCTGAAATCGCCTTAGATTAGCCGCATTCGCCAGACTTGATCAGGGTTTAATTAAAAACCACGGAAATCCATGCACACCCGTTCTCCCCGCGCCCAAGTACGCGAATTTGATACCCGCCATTTTCGTGATGCCCTGTCGCAATTTGCGACTGGCGTTACTGTGATTACCACTCGCCTGGCGAATGGGGCGTTTCTTGGCCTGACTGCCAGCTCCTTTAACTCCGTATCGCTAGACCCACCACTGATACTCTGGAGCCTGGGCAATGCCGCCAACAGCATGCCAGTGTTCACCGGCAATTCCCACTATGTCGTCAACGTTTTATCAAGTGAACAAGCCTGGTTGGCAGAACAGTTCGCCAGCCGAAAAACCGACCGTTTTGACGGTGTGGAATACACCCTGTCGCGCACTGGCCACCCGATACTGAGCGGTGTATCTGCCTGGTTTGAATGCCATAACCGCAGCCGCTATCCTGAAGGTGATCATGTCATCTTCGTCGGCGAAGTGGAGCATTGCGAATTTAGCCCGCAGGCACCACTGGTTTTTCATTCCGGCCAGTTTTTGCCGACATCGAAGTAAACAAGTAAGCACACAATGATTTTTCCATTTTCTTCTGACCTTGTCGGCTATCTTGCTGCTTTTCTCACCACCACTGCCTTTGTCCCGCAAGCCTGGATGACCTGGCGTCGCAAACGTGCCGAGGGCGTATCGCTGGGCATGTACATCATCCTCGTCACCGGCATTATGTTGTGGCTGATTTACGGTTTGATGCTGCATGCTCTGCCGGTCATCATCGCCAATATGATTACTCTGGTGCTGGCCAGTTTTATTCTGGTCATGAAGCTGGTGTATAAATAAGTAGACGATACCAATAGTCGATACCTCGGACAGAGACTGCGATATGAGTCTCTTGCTTGAATTTCAACTCCGTTTATGAGATGCTTGAAGCAGCCGCGGCTGGTGTGCAAGTCGACAGCGCTACCAAAATAAAAACCAAATATGAATTGAGGGAAGTCTCTATGAAGAAGATACATCTCGTCTTGGCCGCAATGCTGCTGGCAATGAGCAATATGGCATCGGCACAGATACAAAGATGTGTGGACAACGATGGCCGGGTGACCTTCACCGATAATGTCTGTGCTAAATCCAGTGTCAAGCAAAAGTCAGTACATGCAGGCCAGAAAATGGTTGGCTCGGGCACTGAAACAGGTGGGGACAGCAATCTGGCTGCGAAGAATGAGGCGTTCAATCAACGCCATGCGCAACGCGAATTGCGGGCAGATAACGAGCGGGCGGTTCATAACTTCATCAATACCCCGCTCCCACCCGGTGTCAAATACCAAAGACTGACAACCTACAGCGATAAACCTGCGACGCTTGATAGCAAGTAAAAAATCTGATGTACGCGCAAAACCTGTAAGTATTTCATACCCAAACCCATGTCAAATTTAGATTTCCGGATTGCAAGTGCAATTATTGCTGGGGTCGTCTACGGCCTGTTATTGCGTCTGGGGTTTGAATACAAGCCCATGCATGAATGGTTGCAGATCGTTTCCACTACATTCCTGATCGTTACGCCCTTCAGCATCGGCGGCATAGCTGTTGTGATTGCTGCCGGAAAATCGCCCATCTCTATCCGGGCCCAACTACGTGCATCGACTTCAGCCATGCTAGGTTTCCTGATAGCGATGTTCCTATGTTTGCTGGAGGGATTAATCTGCATCGTCCTGGTGTTGCCAGTATTTCTAGTAGCCGCCATGATCGGTGGTCTTATCGCTGGCTGGATACATAATCGGTTCAGGGCATCCACAGTGAGCCTGTCTTCTTTCGCCTTGCTGCCGCTCTTACTGGGCCCGATTGAAGCCAGTTTGCCGTCCGCACAAAGCGAGCAAGTGGTCAGCTCTGTCATACAGATACAGGCCAGCCCGGAAGAAGTATTTGATCAGTTGGCAACGGTCAAAAACATTGCGCCGGGTGAACTGGGGTTTTCATTCGTGCATCTGATCGGCTTGCCAAGACCAATCGAAGCCAATATGAATGGCAGCGGTGTGGGGGCAGTACGTACCTCCCGCTGGGAAAAAGATGTGCACTTTGAAGAAATCATCACTACCTGGCAAAAACCGTATGCCATGCACTACAAATTTCATATTGCACCAGGCGACATCCCCAGAGACGCGCTCGACAGGCATGTTGAAATGGGCGGCGAATACTTCAACGTTCTCGATGGCGGATATGATCTGGTAGCCAAAGATGGCGGCACCGAACTACGTCTGAGCACCCGTTTTGTGAACAAATCCCAACTCAAGACCTATGGCGATGTATGGGGGAAAATGGTGCTGGCTGATTTTCATCAATCCATACTGGGGCTTATGAAAAAACGTGCAGAACTGGCACATCAACAAGAATGGCAAAAAACGGCCAGCAGCAAAATACCGTAAAGCCTGAAGTAAGGCCCAAAAAAACGACCAGCAATGCCATGCAGCAAAAATGTCCTTGCTCTGTCAGGCAGCCCTTATTTACAGCCTTGGCAAGGGCGCGGTTTTGTTTTTCTCCAGAGCTTCGGCATTCTTTTTCGCGACCATGGCGTTCACCGCAGTCCACTCAGTAGAATATGCATTGAAATCGATCATGCCGACTTCAATTTTTCTATATTCGAGACCATTATTTGGCGATCCACTCAGACCGACATATAAAGACTGTTTGCAATCCTTGAACGGTCTGACATCCAGGCCATAATTGACTTGCATACTGTCACGCACCTTGCAGGATTCCAGCGATATGGACTTGGGATTGACGCCCGGTTTATAGGACATCCAGCGCATATTCCCTGCTGTATCACTGTTTGGCAGACCATATTTTTCAGTCAAGGCTTTCTTTAATTCGCTGGCAGACACATTTCTATAAAAATTTTCACGTCTTGCAATCGCGACAGCCGTCCCTGATTGCGGTCCAAATCCAACCGTGATTTCACCTGCATTTTCGAAACCCGTGGCTGCCTTTGCATACATGATATAGGCCACATGCCCACGAAAATCCGGCCCCAGCACATGCTCACTACGGTTACCTGTCTTGTAACCCTGTGGAGCAAGAATTTTTTCGATTTGTTCAGGCGTATCGCCAATCCTGATGCCCAAGGTTTCCATGAGCCTGGGGCCGTCCTGTGCCTGTACAAACGTAGAAAAGGACAGCAGCGATACAAGAGTAAATACAAATTTTGACATTATCTTCCCTGGCCATAGTAAGCCGTGTTTCAATGATTCAGTTCTGGATTGATGCGTGGTTTTTAAGTTTTATTCTGGCATTGGCTGTAATAAAGCCTGAATGTCTGGATGCACAGACAAGAGTACCAAAAAATTGCGCCGGACACAAAACCGACGTTTGAAGAGATGCGATCAATAGATATAGAAATGACGGTAAGCAGGCAACAATACAGAAGCTGCGCTTTTTTTGTATCTGGAATCGTTGCGACCAGCGGCCACTACCTCATGCCAGGATGCATGAATACCGCCAGCCTGGTTGACCAAGGGCACCGGCGCCGAATATTCACCAAATATTGATAGTCAACAGAAAAGAACCCAAATCCGGCTTCTGGATGCAGTCAGGTGCCGTCGTGCGGTCGCTATATCACGCCATATCACGCTATATCAGGGCTTGCGCTTGATTTTATCCTGTGGATGCACTGTTGCTTCCACCCCGCGTTCCCCGTGCAGATCGGTATCAACCAAACCTTGCTGCAAATCCCGCAAAGCTTGCTTCATGACTTTGCGCGGCCGAACCCTGTCATCAGCGGTTTCATCCCTTTCATGCGGAAGCATGGCTTTGCCATCCTTCCTCGTCATATCAGGGTCTTGTGTAGCGGGTTGCGCAGTGCGAGGTTTTTCAGTTTTGTTTTTATAGTTCACGACCAGTCACTCCCTGCTCTGCTGCTTGCTGTTCAACGGTAGCCTGCTCAGGAGGCGCAATGAATTTTGGGGGCCGCAAAGGGTCGAAATCATGCCAGTTGCCGTCTGTGATCGTGCCTTCGCCGGTTTCTATCTGATCGGCACCAAGGCCCTTCAATACCGTGACAACCTCGTTTGCCCGATCAGTGCCATTGACACTGACAGCAACCATCATGCCGGATTTTCTTACCGCAGCCGCATTTTCCGCATCATCCTCGGCATCGCCTTTTTCCTTCATCTGTGACAAGCCACCGATCAGTGAGCCAACATGCGCGCCAACCAAAGCACCTAGCGCGGCACTCACCGGCCCTGCGACAGGAATACCTATGGCACCCACCGCCGCACCAATAGCACCGCCTGCAGTTGCACCGCCAACAGCGCCAGTTCCTGCATCCCTGGAACCCGGCGATTCATCACGATCGCCGCCCAGTTTATACATGTCATGCTGCCCCGGCGGATTGAGATAGAAGGAACTGATCTGGTTCTCTGAAAAACCAATCGCCACCAGTTGGTGTATGGCCTGCTGCACCTGATCCTGTTGCTGCAATCGTCCTGCAATAATATGTGCCATGCTTTTCCCCTATTCTGATTGGATTCATCCGTCCATACCCTTTAGCAAGATATCCAAGCTATGCAAGGTATGGGATGAAGGATTGTCTATAGTCAGAATAGGGGGGCAGGCCAAGGATATCTGTACGTTGGCGCACGCTGATGGCTATTTATAGCATTGGCTGTCAGTTTCCCCTTGCGTCGTGCTGTGTGCCGGAAGCCATGCCATGACGCGCGGACAAACACAATGTCGAATCGGTCAATCCCCGGCAGTCTGCATTTCAGGTATTGAAGTACCAATTTGACTAACATTTACCGCACATACCTCCCACACACATGCACGCAACCAGCGGTGCGCCGGGTCGGCATCCATGCGCGGATGCCATAACATGGAAACCGTGATTTCATCGGTCGGGAATGGCAGAACGAAGCTATGCATGCCGGCACGCAGATTGCCGGTATGCCTTTCCGGTACGGTGGCGATCAGATCTGACGTACGAGCCAGCGCCAGCGCGGCAGAAAAACCGCCCACAGTAATGGCAATATCACGCTCCAGTCCAAAGGGTTTCAACACATCGGCCATAGGCCCTTTGTTATGCAGGCGACGAGAAACCAGGACGTGTTTTCCAGATGCGTAGACTGCTGGTGTCATCGTTAGCTGGCTCAAGGGATGCCCGCTACGCACGACGCCTATGAAGCGATCACGAAACAGGGCCCGTGTGCGCACCTCGGGGCTGGTTGCATCCCCTACCACTCCCGTCTCCAGGTCAACACTGCCATCGCGCAGCAGGCTACTGTCTTTGTTCAGTTTGGGGATAAAGCACAGACGCACATCAGGCGCTTCTGCATTGATACGGGCGATCAAGGCTGGCCCGAAATTCTCTACAAAACCATCACTGGTACGTAACGTAAAGGTTTGACTCAACTGACCAAGATCAAGTTTTTCAGCCGGACGCAGTAGCGCTTGCGCATCCTGCACCAGTTGGGCAACTTGCCCACGCAGTTCCTGCGCACGGGGTGTGGGCACCAGCCCACGCCCTGCCCTCACCAGCAAAGGATCACCGATAGTTTCACGCAGACGTGCCAGTGCACGGCTCATGGCAGAAGGGCTAAGCCTTAACCTTGTAGCCGCACGTGCCACGCTGCCCTCCGCGAGCACCGCATCCAGAGTAAGCAGCAAGTTGAGATCAGGGGTAGACATACACGGATTCTAGCGTGCTTTGCGATGACATGGCGTCATATGCATGAATAAAGTGCAAACCGTGCGCCTTCCGCCATATATACCAAAGGCCTATGATCAAGTGCATCCCCATTCACGCTCGCCAGGAACAAGCTCATGTCGAAATCTATCCACACCACGGACATTGACTGTGTCGCAGGCTCGCCACCGGTACGCTGGGTGCTGGCAAGCCTTTCCCTGTCGATGTTATTGCCTTCGCTGGGTACCAGTATTGCCAATGTGGGACTGCCTGCCTTAAGCCATGCATTCAACGCTTCTTTTCAGGAAGTGCAATGGGTGGTGCTTGCCTATCTGCTTGCTATCACGCCCCTGATCGTCAGCGTTGGTCGCCTGGGTGACGTGCTAGGCCGCAAACGCTTGCTGCTGGCGGGCATTGTCCTGTTCACCGGTGCGTCTGCCTTGTGTGCTGCGGCCCCTGCGCTGGGTCTGTTGATTGCTGCCCGCGCAGTGCAGGGCCTGGGTGCAGCCATCATGATGGCACTGACCATGGCCTTCGTCGGTGAAACAGTGAGCAAAGAAAAAACCGGCAGCGCCATGGGCTTGCTGGGTACCATGTCCGCTGTTGGCACAGCCCTTGGTCCGTCACTGGGTGGCGTGTTGATCGCAGGACTCAACTGGCGCGCCATTTTCTTTGTCAATGTGCCTCTGGGTATAGTGAGCTTTATTCTTGCCCGGCGCTATCTGCCAGTTGATCGCCCCCATCAAAACAAAGCGGGGGCAGGCTTTGACTACATCGGTACGCTGTTGCTGGTATTGACGCTGTCAGCCTATGCACTCGCCATGACACTGGGGCGTGGTCACTTTGACGCACTGAATATGGTACTGCTGTTGGTTGCGGTCTCAGGTGTAGTCTTGTTTGTATTCGTCGAAACAAAAGTTGCTTCGCCTCTGCTGCGCATACGCATGTTCCGCGATCCTGTATTGAGCCCCAGCCTGGTCATGAATGCACTGGTATCCACCGTCATGATGGCGACGCTGGTGGTCGGCCCTTTCTATCTGTCGCACTCGCTGGCACTCAGTGATGCCATGGTGGGTCTGTTGATGTCGGTTGGTCCTGCCATTTCCGCTTTCAGCGGCATCGTCGCGGGACGTATCGTTGACCGCGCCGGTGCGTCGCTGGCAGTCACCGCTGGGCTCATCGCCATGACAACGGGAACATTCGCCCTTGCCCTGCTGCCAGCCATGTTCGGCATCACAGGCTACATCATTGCCATCGCCATTCTTACGCCCGGCTATCAGTTATTCCAGGCAGCCAACAACACTGCCGTCATGCTGGGGGTACGACCGGAACAACGTGGTCTCATCTCCGGTATGCTGAACCTGTCCCGCAATCTTGGTCTCATCACTGGTGCATCATTCATGGGAGCAGTATTTGCCTTCGCATCGGCAAGCAGAGATATCAGGACGGCTGCGCCAGAGGCAATTGCAAACGGTATGCGGATGACGTTTATGGTGGCGGGGGTGATAGTTCTTGGGGCGCTGGTGATTGCAGGAATTGGGCGTTGGCTGGTGAAACCAGGTTTAAACTCTGGAAATCAACAGATAATCAAATAAGTTCTAGATAAGCCAACAAACTGAGTCACTCTATGACTTGGCCGTTTGAAGAAAACTGCCCTGATAACATTTCCTGATCCGTAAGAACATCACCATACCAGAGAATGACTTTTGCAGCGCCCACACCCATGCCTAGTTCACGAAACGCTCTGCCTTCTATCTGGGTAAAACCACCATCGGGATTGCCCAACGGATGGACAATGATGGTTGGCGACATGGCCAGGCGTGACCCGCCCATCAGACGAGATACAAATGCTTTAATGAGTTGTTGGCCCGCAGTAAAGTCAGACACGAGCGAACGGGGATGAGCAAATGGGTTGACAACAAGAGCACCGATCTGGCTTGCTGCCACAGAGCGCGCGGTGGCACCAACACCTAAAATTTTTTGATCCGGTGGTGCACTGATTGCTAGTTCCGGCACTTCTGAAATGGATTCGCCCGATTTGACATTTCTTACGCTTAGCTGCTCAGGCGAAATTTGGACGTAGAGAACAGTTGGTTTGATGAAGTCGAACATAATGATATTTATTTGTGGAATGAGTTACAAGTACCCAAAACAAACTATAAATTCACAGGCCAGCTTAAGCTTACCGCATTACATTTGCATGTTAAACATTTTCATCAGAAAATATTACTTTTAAATTTTCAGTTAATTGCTCAGCTTTTACCAATGAAGGCGCATATTTGATCGCCAATTGTGCAGCATCTTTTGCCTCTGAAAATCTGCGCAATGCGTGCAAGATATGCGCATTGGCAATGCAGTTCAACCATTGTACAGGGGCGGCTTGCAAAGATGGCTGCAGCACTTTCAATGCTTCGTTTGCCAGATTCATTTCCACCAAATGCATTGCCAGAAAATATCTGCTCGTAATGACGGTGATGCCGCCTTCTGTTTCACCATCCTGCAAGTGCAGGAGTAGCGCTTTCTCGTAGTGCGGTTTGGCTTTGTCGTTCTGGCCGGCCTGTGCATAGATGCCCGCCAACCGACTGTGATAGACAGGTACTTCCCAATGATTTGGATCAACAAGGGTGATCGCTTCTTCTGTTTTTTGAGCAGCAACTTCCAGTTCAGCCTTTCCCCAAAGAGCCATACCTTCCTGAGCTAGCTGACTGGCTTTTGCCTGGTCATGCATTGTCAAGCAACGCTCTCAACACATCCCGCGAATCAAACGCCGCCCTGCGCAGACGATCATTCACGCCTTGCCAGTCTTTGTCCTGCGGCAGTGCTTCTACCAGGATTAAATCTGCGTGGGCGTGATCAAGCTCACGCAGGCCTGCGTACAGGTCGTGTGCATAGCCTACCGGGTCGGCTGGCAGGTGACGCCATGCTTCGGCCTGGATGGCGGGATGTGCCTGGTAACTCATGAGGGCGAGTTTTTTGTTTTTGGCGTGCAGGCGATTGACGGTGTCGTCAAGTTCTGCGGCTTCTACCAGGATTACTGGTGTATGCGGTGCGTAGTGGGCGTCGAGGGTACCCGATGCGCGTGGGGCAGCGGCGTCTGGTGCTGCTGGCGTTGTACCCAGCACGGCAGCCATTTGGGCGACAGTGATGTGACCGGGGCGTAGCAGCACGGGGCCGTGGGTAGCCAGGCGGCTAAGATCAACAATCGTCGATTCTATGCCGACGTCACTCTGACCGCCATCGAGTATGCTGGCGATAAGGCCGCCAGGTAAAATTTCCTGTTCAAATTCTTCTTCTACGTGGGCAGCCATGGTGGGGCTGACGTGACCAAATTTATTGGCTGATGGTGCAGCGATGCCACCCTTGCCTGCCTTGAAAGCACGCAAGAGTTCTTGTGCCACGGGGTGCGATGGGCAGCGTATGCCTACGGTATCTTGCCCGCCTGAGACGGCATCGGGGATATGGTCGGCACGTTTCAAGATCAGGGTCAGCGGGCCGGGCCAGAAGGCGGCGATGAGCTGGTGCGCTTCTGCCGGAATGTCCTTGGCCCAGTAGCTGATGTCAGCCTCTGGGGCAACGTGGACAATGACAGGATGATTCGACGGCCTGCCCTTGGCAGCGTAGATGTTAGCGACGGCGACCGGGTTTTCTGCATCGGCACCCAGGCCATAAACGGTCTCAGTCGGGAAGGCCACCAACTGGCCGCGTTCCAGTGCTTGCGCTGCTTCCAGGATTACGTCAGGCGTACTGGCTTGTGACTTCATGCCCACTCCGGTGCGGCTATACCGAGGATGGTGCAGGCTTTGCCGAGGTTGGCCTGTGCTTCTATCATGGTTGATGAGACGAAGGTGATGTGGCCCATCTTGCGGGCGCGGCGGGCTTCTGCCTTGCCGTACAGGTGCAGGTGCGCACCGGGGATGGCCAACACTTGATCCCATGCGGGTTCGCGCATGGTGTCGGTGTCACCTTCATACCAGACATCACCAAGGATATTGAGCATGGCAGCTGGCGAATGCTGGCGCACATCACCCAGCGGCAATTGTGCGAGCGCCCTGACCTGTTGCTGGAACTGGCTGGTGATGCAGGCATCGATCGTGTAATGGCCGCTATTGTGCGGGCGTGGTGCCATTTCATTGACGACCAGACTGCCATCCTTGAGGACAAAAAATTCTATGCACAGCACGCCGACATAGCCCATCTCCGCAATGATGTGCAACGCAGCGGCTTGCGCCTTGCTGACAACATCTGCCGATACATGGGTGCTGGGGGCGATGGTGGTGAACAGAATGCCGTCGCGGTGGACGTTTTCTGCAATCGGGTACACCACAGCTTCGCCATCGACACCACGGGCGACAAGGACAGACACTTCGTAAGCCAGTGGCAGCATTTTTTCAAGCACGCAGACCTGGCCATTCATGCCTGCGAAGGCAGCGGCAAGTTCGGCACGATCGCGCACGCGTGCCTGGCCTTTGCCGTCATAACCCATGCGCACGGTTTTCAAAATGCCGGGCAAGAGATCATCGCTGACCTTGGCCACATCGTCCTGGCTATTGATGGCCAGATGCGGTGCCGGATAAACGCCGGTCGTTGTGCCACAGCGGGTGAAGAAGTTTTTTTCTGCGATACGGTCTTGCGCGATGGAGACGCAGGCAGCCGCCGGGGCGACGAAGCTGGTTTGTGCCAGCAGATTCAGGCTTTCTGCCGGGACGTTTTCAAATTCTGTGGTGACGGCTTTGCTGAGCTTGGACAGTGCCATCAGGCCAGGCTGATTTTCATAGCCGGCCTGGATATGCTGGCCTGTGACTTGTGCGGCGGGGCAGCCTGCTTCAGGTTCCAGCACGGCCACCTGGTAACCCATGGCTTGCGCCGCCTGGATAAACATGCGGCCAAGTTGGCCACCGCCCATGATGCCAAGGCAACTGGCAGGGGTGTTGGGTAACAATGGCTGGCGTGGCTGTGCGGGCTGTGGATGAGTGGTCATGGTAGTGATTTCAAACTAGGGATCGTTTGTACACAATAGTACAAATCAAATGAGATACGGATATTTAGGTAGATAGAAATCCGGGTTGCGATATCAAGTTTCGTTAATTGGCCGTGTACGTAGATTGGGCCGTGCCGTAGGTTGGGCTACGCTTCACCAGCCCAACACTGGGCCTCAACAAACGTATACGTTATTCAAACGCAGAGTGTTGGGCTGATAAGACGTAGCCCAACCTACGAGATTATTCCAATCTACGAAATCAACCCGACCTACAAGATTAACTCAACCCACGATCATTCACACTCAAACCGGCAACACCATATCGCGTGCAACTTGCGTTTGCTTTTCGCGGAACTCGATCAACCTTGCGGCCAGTGCATCGTCGGTCGTCGCCAAAATCGCAATTGCGGCCAGGGCGGCGTTTGCTGCGCCTGCCTCGCCTATCGCGAAGGTCGATACCGGTATGCCTTTTGGCATTTGCACGATGGACAGCAATGAATCTTCGCCACGCAGGTATTTGGATGGCACGGGCACACCCAGTACCGGCACGATGGTTTTGGCAGCGATCATGCCTGGCAGATGGGCTGCACCGCCAGCACCGGCGATGATGGCGCGCAGGCCGCGTTCGCGGGCGGTTTCTGCATAGGCGAACATTTCATCGGGCATGCGGTGGGCTGAGACGACCTTGGCTTCAAAGCCTATGCCAAATTCCTTGAGGATGGCAACGGCGTTTTGCATGACGTCCCAGTCTGAGGATGAACCCATGACGACGCCGACGACGATTTTATTTGCGACATTACTATTGGTAGCCATCATCAGTCCTTCAGGCTTTCGCCAGTCAGGCGTTCCAGCGCTTCGCGGTATTTAGCGGCAGTTTTTTGCACGACTTCATCCGGCAGGGCTGGCGCTGGGGCTGTCTTTTTCCAGCTGGTGATGGTTTCCAGATAATCACGCACGAACTGTTTGTCAAAAGACGGTGGTGAAATGCCGGTGGCATAAGAATCAGCAGGCCAGAAGCGGGAAGAATCGGCTGTCAGCACTTCATCCATCAGATGCAGCACGCCATTGTCATCAAGACCAAATTCAAACTTGGTGTCGGCGATGATGATGCCACGCGTGGCGGCGTATTCTGCAGCTTCGGTGTAGAGCTGTATGCTGATGTCGCGGATTTTGGCGGCCAGTTCTGCACCTATGCGTTGCTCGGTTTCTGCATAGCTGATGTTTTCATCATGCTCGCCCATTTCTGCCTTGGCAGCCGGGGTGAATATCGGTGCTGGCAACTTGGCAGCCTGTGGCAAGCCAGCTGGCAATTGTATGCCGCAGATTGCGCCAGTCTCTTGATAATCTTTCCAGCCTGAACCAATGATGTAGCCACGTACCACGGCTTCTACCATGATGGGTTTCAGGCGTTTGGCGACGACGGCACGGCCTTTGACTTGCGCGACTTCATCAACTGATACTACGGATTCTGGTGCGACACCTGTCAGGTGGTTAGGCACAATATGGCCCAGCTTTTCAAACCAGAAATTCGCCATCTGGTTCAGCACACGGCCTTTGTCAGGAATGGGTTCATTCATGATGACATCGAATGCGGACAAGCGGTCACTGGTGACGATGAGCAGCTTGTCGTCGCCGACAGCATAATTGTCACGTACTTTGCCACGACCCAGCAAGGGCAGGGAATGAAGAGTGGAATTGATTTGCGTAGTCATGAGGGATTTCTTTATTTCGATCTGGATAGGGTTTACACAAAATTGTTGATGGGGCGCTTCAAATATCAAACATGCTTCGATAGGCACAGAGGATGTATTGCTCGACTATCCCCTCCCCTTCAAGGGGGGGTAGGATGGGGATGGGATTCGGTTGATTAACAACGCATTCAATTTGCTAAAGAAACCCATCCCCATCCCAACCTTCCACCGCGCCGCTTGCAGGCGGCTTAGAAATTTGTGGCGCAAAGCATGCTTTGCGAATTCCCACAAATTTCCCCTTGAAGGGGAAGGAGCAAAACATCGCCGAATCACCTCTAACAGCAATTTTGTCTAAACCCTGAACTTCATTGCTCATTCCGACACAGGCCGGAATGAGCTAAACAAAACATCTACAACCTACTAACAATCAGGCTGTATCAGTTAACAATCTGCGCCAAAGCGCCCTTCTTGTACTGCTCTGCCACTTTTTCCAAAGCCATAGGCTTGATCTTGCCTGCCTGGCCTTCGCAACCGAAAGACAGATAACGTGCCTTGCATACCAGCTTGGCTGCTTCACGCGCTGGCTTCAGGTAATCACGTGGATCAAACTTGGATGGGTTTTCAAACATGTAGCGGCGGATCGCGCCTGTCATTGCCAGGCGGATGTCGGTGTCGATGTTGATCTTGCGCACGCCGTTCTGGATGCCGATGACGATTTCTTCAACCGGCACGCCATAGGTTTCTTTCATGTCGCCACCGAACTGGCGGATTTCATCCAGCAGTTCTTGCGGTACGGAAGAGGAACCGTGCATGACCAGGTGAGTATTTGGAATGCGCTGGTGAATCTCTTTGATGCGGTCAATTGCCAGGATGTCGCCAGTAGGTTTGCGCGAGAATTTGTAAGCCCCGTGAGATGTACCGATCGCAATCGCCAGTGCGTCGCACTGTGTTTGCTTGACGAAATCAGCAGCTTGCTGCACGTCGGTCAGCAATTGTTCGCGCGTCATTTTACCGTCGGCACCGTGACCGTCTTCCTTGTCACCCATCATGGTTTCCAGCGAACCGAGCACGCCCAGTTCTGCTTCTACCGTGACGCCGATGGAGTGGGCAAACTTGACCACTTCACGCGATACTTCGACATTGTATTCATAGCTGGCGACGCTCTTGCCGTCTTCTTCCAGTGAGCCATCCATCATCACCGAAGTGAAGCCGGATTTGATGGCGGCCATGCAGACCGCTGGCGACTGACCGTGGTCCTGGTGCATGACGACGGGGATGTGCGGGTAAGCTTCTACCGCAGCTTCGATCAGATGACGCAGGAATGCTTCGCCAGCATATTTGCGGGCACCGGCTGAGGCTTGCATGATGACAGGTGCGCCAACTTCATCGGCGGCCTGCATGATGGCGGTAACCTGCTCCAGGTTGTTGACGTTGAAAGCTGGCAGACCGTAACCGTTTTCGGCGGCATGGTCCAGCAATTGACGCATGGATACGAGTGGCATAATTAACTCCAGATTGCTATAAAAAAAACTTTGCCCTTACAGTACGGGCTTAACACGCTTAATTCTCGCCGACCCTGACAATTTTCATTGCGTTGGTGCCGCCAACCTGCCCCATGGGTTCACCCCAGGTAACCACGATCATGTCACCTTTGGCGACGACATGGTTTTTCAGTAAAACAGTTTCGGCAGACTTCAACACCGCTTCACGATCAGCGGAATAAGGCAAATTGAAAGTCTGGACATTACGATACAGCGCTGCCTTGCGCTGGGTAGCGACGCTAGGGGTCAGTGCAAACAGCGGCACGTCCACGCTATGGCGGCTCATCCACAAGGCAGTAGAACCCGATTCGGTCAGGGCCACGATGGCTTTCACACCCAGATGATGGGCAGTAAACAATGCGCCATACGCGATGGACTGATCAATACGGGTAAAGGCCATGTTGAGAAAGTCAGCATCGAGCTTGTTTTCCTGGAATTTTTCAGCTTCCAGGCAAATCTGCGACATCTGTTCCACGGTTTCTATTGGGTATTTACCAGAGGCAGTTTCTGCCGAAGTCATAACGGCATCGGTGCCATCAAGCACCGCATTGGCAACGTCGGACACTTCCGCACGGGTAGGCACGGCATTCACGATCATGGATTCCATCATTTGGGTAGCAGTAATTGCCACCTTGTTGGAAGCACGTGCCATCTTGATCATGCGTTTTTGCAGCGCTGGTACGGCAGCATTACCGACTTCCACAGCCAGATCGCCACGGGCAACCATAATGCCGTCAGATGCATCCAGAATTTCTTGCAGCAGCGGTATCGCTTCGGCCCGTTCTATCTTGGCGATCATCATGGGCTTGTGGTTATACGGTTCACCAGCAATGTTCGAAAGCTGTCTGGCCATTTCCATGTCAGTCGCATTTTTAGGGAAAGACACGGCAATATAATCTGCCTGGAAAGACATCGCAGTCTTGATGTCTTCCATATCCTTGCCAGTCAATGCCGGTGCTGTCAGGCCACCGCCCTGGCGATTGATACCCTTGTTGTTGGATAACTCGCCACCAATCTTGGTGACGGTATGAATTTCATTGCCGACGACCTTTTCAACGATCAGCACGATCAGTCCATCGTTCAGCAACAACAAGTCGCCGTTTCTGACATCACGCGGCAGGGCTTTGTAATCGAGGCCGACACGCTCCTGGTTACCCAGATTGCAGTCCGCATCCAGGATGAACCTGTCGCCGTTTTCCAGATGGATGCGGGAATTTTCAAACTTGCCGATACGGATTTTTGGTCCCTGCAAATCGGCCATGATGGCGATTTCACGACCACACTCTGCTGCTGCCTGGCGCACCATGGTGGCCCGGTCTATATGATCCTGCGCCTTACCATGCGAGAAATTCAGCCTCACCACGTTCACCCCGGCTTGTATCATACGCTTGAGCGTAGGCAAGTCATTGGAAGCTGGGCCTATGGTGGCAACAATCTTGGTGGCACGTGACATCTGGTCTCCTGATGTAAATATTATTTTTAGCGTTGAGTTGGATGAAAACCTGAAAACTTATCAAGACCGAAAATCTCACCACAGAGACACAGAGGGGGCACAGAGGATCACCGAGAAAAGCAAGTAAATGTAAGGCCAATGCAGACCGTCATCATCTCTTAAGGTTTTCTCTGTGCTGTCTCTGTGTCTCCGTGTCTCTGTGGTTAATGGTCTTGGTCTTGACTTTGAATTTACTTTACCGCACGTTGCAACAAAATTTCTACTGCAGGCAGGGTTTTGCCTTCCAAAAATTCGAGGAAAGCGCCGCCGCCTGTGGAGATATAGCCTACCTTGTCAGCGATGTTATATTTGGCAATCGCTGCCAGGGTGTCGCCACCGCCAGCGATGGAGAAGCCTGCCGAATCAGCAATCGCCTGGGCCAGCACTTTTGTACCATTGCCGAACTGGTCAAATTCAAATACGCCAACCGGGCCGTTCCAGACTATCGTACCTGCTTTTTTGATCTGCTCTGCCAGCAATGCTGCTGTAGTCGGGCCGATGTCAAGGATCATGTCATCGTCCTGCACATCTGCGACTGCCTTGACAGTTGCCACTGCTGTTGGCGAAAATTCTTTTGCGCACACCACGTAAGTCGGGATAGGCACAGACGCACCACGCTTGGCCATGATGTCAATGATGGCTTTTGCTTCTTCCACCAGATCAGCCTCTGCCAGTGATTTGCCGATTTTCAAGCCAGACGCCAGCATGAATGTATTGGCAATGCCACCGCCAACGATGAGATTATCCACCTTGTCTGCCAGCGATTTCAAAATAGTCAGTTTGCTGGATACCTTGGAACCAGCAACAATCGCCACCAGCGGGCGTGCCGGATGACCCAGCGCCTTGCCTAGCGCATCCAATTCGGCCGACAACAGCGGGCCAGCGCAGGCAAGCGCGGCAAACTTGGCGATGCCGTGTGTCGTCGCTTCTGCACGGTGGGCAGTGCCAAAGGCGTCATTCACATACACGTCGCACAGGGCAGCCATTTTTTGCGCCAGTGCATCATCGTTCTTCTTTTCACCCTTGTTGACGCGGCAGTTTTCCAGCAAGACCACCTGGCCTGGCGCTACATCAACACCATCAACCCAGTTCTGCTTCAGTTCTACAGTCACACCCAGCAATTCGGACAAACGTTTGGCTACAGGTGCCAATGTATCTTCTGCCTTGAATTCACCTTCAGTCGGACGCCCCAGATGCGAAGTCACCATCACTGCTGCACCTGCCTGCAAAGCCTGCTGTATCGCTGGCACCGAGGCACGGATACGGGTATCTTCGGTAATATTGCCGTTGTCGTCCTGAGGAACGTTCAAATCGGCGCGGATGAAAACACGTTTACCCTGAAGCTGGTTAGCTGCGATCAGGTCACTGAGTCGGTTGAATTGCATCGTGATATGGAATTGGCAAGGTTGAAGGGTGGCGATTCTGTCTGTGTCAGTCAGGACAGTGACATGACGCCAAGATAAATATTGCAAAAGTCCTCAGCCTGCTATTTTACCAAAGGCAGGTTACAGACCATACCGTTTTGAGCGGGTTTTGCTAGTTTAATGCAGAGTTTGATAATAAATTGCTATTTATTGTGTAAAATTATTATTCTGGTGTGTCGGGCGAGTGGTATTACATCCCTGAAGGATTGCCTGAACCTGCAAGAGCACGTGCGTGCTTTTGTTGATTTGTTAAGCTGTGCTGTTGCGCCTAGGGAAATACCTGCTGGCTTGATTTCCGCAAGGAGCGGCAATCAGGGGCGCATCCGTTCACTACGGTGATTTAATTATCGTCGCTCCTGCGTAGGCTGGGGGCTACCGGGCTGGCGCTCGAGTGGCGTTCATTGCATACTTGAGTCGTTTTAAAGCGATTGTCCTTGGTGAGCGCAAGCCGATTTCGATCTCGGTCAATCAATGGCAATCATAATATCGTCGCTCCAGCGAAGGCTGGAGCCTAGTGGCGTTTGTTGTATGCCGTACTTTGATTAAAAGATTGCCCTTCTTGGACACAAGCCGGGTCTCGGCCCGGCGGCCGAAATACTTTCTTTGCTTCCCCTCCATGTCAGGATAGATGTCGCGTCATCAGAAATCCAACCCGCTGGAGGGCGGAAGACAGAGTAAGATGAAACGAGTACGGTATACAGCAGAACAAAAAGAATGGGTAATACAACAAATGACGC
>NZ_JACOGF010000028.1 GCF_014284335.1 Undibacterium hunanense
TGCCTGATGACCATAGCTAATCGGTACCACCCCTTCCCATCCCGAACAGGACCGTGAAACGATTACGCGCCAATGATAGTGCTGCAACCAGTGTGAAAGTAGGTTATCGTCAGGCTTTTATTCCGCAGACCCCCGCTCAGCTAATGAGTGGGGGTTTTGCTTTTGCGCTAGCAAAATATAGACCGTATCGCAAGCAGTAACAAGCATCAAAAGAATCAAAACAACATCAAGACCTCTCAACACAGAGGCACAGAGAAGGCACAGAGGGCACTGAGAAAGGCGAGAACAGCAAAAAACACAGAGAAATCTCTGCTTTTACTCTGTGTTCTTGGGTTCTGATTTTATGTTCTGATTTTATTTCTGTTCCGCAGCGCTTCTTCAATGCGTAGGGTGCGCTGCGCGCACCGCTTTACCATCGCTCAAGCGTATCCGCATCACAACGTTCGGCGCATCAAACAACGACACTAGGCTCCAGCCTGCGCTGGAGCGACGGATTTGAGGGGGACTCTCTTATAAGCGAGTCTCTGTGCTGGTGAGGGGCTGCTTCACATTGCCAGATCCTCTTGCATTTCTCTGTGTCTCTGTGGTTAAAGGTCTTGGGTCACCAATCCGATAGGCAAAAAAAGGAGCCGAAGCTCCTTTTTTATTTCAATGCGACTGAGGTAAGGACCTTAAAACGCGTACCCGGCCTTCAACACCGCAAAATTCACACCTGGATTAGGGTGTTTGACACCGCCATTTGAATAATGCTGGATCTTGAAGCTCAAATCCCAGCCGTCTTTGGTCACGTAACCAACGCCGATATGGTCACCAAACTGAAAATTGGTGGAGAAATGGCGGCTATTGTTGTCATAGATTTCAGACAGCATGTGCAGGCCTATGCCAGCTTCGCCATAAAACCCTTTTTTGCTGTCATTTTGAAAGCGAAATACCGGGGTGATGCCGATATCGGTCAGATTTTGTGTTGCTCCGCTCTTGCCTTGAAAGCTGTTGCCCTGCCATTGCGCCAGGGTCGCATCCCAATAGCCGCCGATGTGAGTGCCGTTGGATGAAAACCACTGATTGTCCCAGTTGGATTGCAGGCCAGCGCGTAACATTTTGGTTTTGTTACCGGTCGCGAATTCGAGTGAGGCTGAATCCAGAGCAAATACAGAAGAGCTGGCACACACAGCAGTCACTGCGATGGCGAATAAAGAAGTAATACGCAGGCGCATATAATTGGCTTTCAGGTAAAAATACGAAATCAGACAAACATCAGAATCGCTATTGTAGCAATGTCTGGCAACATGTTCTCTGGATGCTGCGATTACAATTCAGATACACGAAAAAAGTAGAGGGAACCAAGGTGAAATCAGCGGCTGAAACACGCATTGTTTTTCTGGGTACGGGCTTGATGGGCAAGCCCATGGCGCGACGATTGTTGGCCGCAGGCTACTCTGTCACGGTGTGGAACCGGACTTACGCCAAGGCTGTCACCTTGGAACAGCATGGCGCCAAAGTGGCTGCCACGGCGCCGGAAGCCGTACAGCAATCAGGTGGCGGTGTCATCATTACCATGCTGGAAGATGGCAATGCGGTTGCCGAAGTGGTGCAGAGTATTTTGCCCGCATTGCCGGCAGGCAGTGTCGTGATAGACATGAGTTCGATACAGCAGGCCCAGGCGTTGGCCCTGCATGCGCAATTGCAGGCACATGGGCATCAATTTGTGGATGCACCCGTGTCGGGCGGTGTCATTGGCGCGGAAGCAGGCACGCTGGCGATTATGGCCGGGGCCGAAATGGCGGTCTATCAGCAGGTGGAAGCTATCCTCGCTACAATGGGCAAGCCTTTACGAGTAGGTGGGCCAGGTACCGGGCAACTGGCAAAATTGTGTAACCAGTTGATTGTCGGTGGCACCATCAATATCGTGGCAGAAGCCTTGTTGCTGGCACAGGCCGGTGGTGCAGATCCGGCCGCAGTACGCCAGGCTTTGCGTGGTGGTTTTGCTGAAAGCCGGATACTGGAAGTGCATGGGCAACGTATGCTGGACCGTACTTTCATGCCAGGCGGTCAGGTCAAAAGCCAGGCCAAGGATATGGAAAATATTTTGCTGGCGGCGCAGGATGCAGGCATCAGTCTGCCTGTTACCAGTCTGGTCAGCGAGGTATATCGCAGTTTGTTGCTTACTCACCCACATGCGGATCACTCCGCCGCTTTGCTTGCACTGGAAGAGCGTAATCCCGGCAAGCGACTTGGTGAACAGCCGGATGTGTTACCGGAATAAATGAATACTCAGTGATTATTCAGTGTGTGCTGATAGCGTAAAAAACGCCAGTTTTGTATCCTTTGCGATGGTGCTGATTGGACTAGGATACAAGCTCAGGTAGGTATCACCGCAAGATAACGAAAAACCGTTCAAACAGGAATGAATATGAGCAGCAATATCGTCAGGGCCGTATGCCCGCATGATTGTCCCGACACCTGTGCTTTGCACGTTACTGTTGAAGATGGTGTTGCCACTGCCGTCAAGGGTGATCCTGAGCATCCTACAACTGCCGGAGTGCTGTGCACCAAGGTGTCACGCTACACCGAGCGCACTTATCACCCTGACCGTTTGCTGTATCCGCAAAAACGCATAGGCAAAAAAGGTGAAGGCAAGTTCGCCCGCATTAGTTGGGATGAAGCCGTTGCGATTATTGCAGGCAAGCTGCGGCCGCTGGCAGCCAGCAAACCACTGGCCATCCTGCCTTATAGCTACGCCGGTACCATGGGCCTGGTACAGGGTGAAAGCATGGCACAGCGTTTTTTTCACAAGTTGGGTGCCTCTTTTCTGGATCGCACGATTTGCGCCACAGCGGGTGGCACAGGTTACAAATATACACTTGGTACACGTATGGGTACCGATATTGAACAGACACAAAATGCCAGACTGATAGTGATCTGGGGTGGCAATCCGATTGCATCCAATCTGCATTTCTGGATGCGTGTGCAGGAAGCCAAGCGCAAAGGGGCCAGGCTCATTGCGATTGATCCTTATCGTTCATTGACGGCAGAGAAATGCCATCAGCATATCGCTTTGCTGCCGGGAACGGATTCAGCATTGGCGCTGGGCCTCATGCATGTGCTGATCAAAGAGGATTTGCTGGATCACGTCTATATCAATGACCATACCCTGGGTTTTGAACAACTGCGTGAGCGTGCCGCAGAATGGACGCCAGAGCGCGTCGCTGCTACCTGCGGCATTACCGCAGAAGAGGTCATGCAACTAGCCCGCGACTATGGCGAATGTGGTCAGCGCGGCGAAGCCAGCATTATACGCATGAACTACGGCGTGCAAAGGGTACATGGCGGTGGCATGGCAGTCAGGAATATCTGCTGTCTGCCGGCGCTGACTGGTGCCTGGCGCCATGCTGCCGGCGGTGCACAACTGTCCTTGTCGGATGCATTTCCAAAAAATACGGCAGTTTTGCAAAGACCAGATTTATTCCCTGTCGATTTGCCACGTCGTACCATTAACATGAGCACCATAGGGGATGATTTATTGCGTGAAACATCGGCTGACTTTGGTCCCAAAGTCGAGGCAGTGATCGTGTATAACTCCAACCCTGTGGCTGTTGCACCAGAATCGGGCAAGGTCATGCAGGCATTTGCGCGTGAGGACCTGTTCACCGTCGTGCTTGAGCATTTTCAGACAGACACGGCGGACTATGCCGACATTCTGTTGCCAGCCACCACACAACTGGAACACATAGACATACACAGCACTTACGGTCACCTGTACATGATGGCAAACAATGCCGCGATTGCGCCCCTGGGCGAAGCCAAACCAAATACCGAAATTTTCCGTTTGCTGGCTAAGGCGATGAACCTGACTGAAGACTGCTTCAGCGAGACCGATGATGAAATTGCCGCCCAGGCTTTCAATAAACAGCATGCACATGCCGTGCATTTTGACTGGACTTCATTGAAGAAGACCGGTTGGTCGAAACTGAAAGTACCAGACGCACCGTTTGCCAATGGTGGCTTTGGTACACCATCTGGCAAGTGCGAATTTTATAGCGCCAGCATGGCGGCAGCGGGGCTGGATCCTTTGCCTGCCTACATTGCGCCGTATGAGTCCCTGGCCAGCAATCCGGAACTGGCGGCACGTTTCCCGCTGGCGATGATTTCACCACCGGCAAGGAACTTTCTGAATTCGACTTTCGTCAACGTGCAAAGCCTGCGTGATACCGAAGGTCAACCGCATCTTGATATACATCCCCAGGATGCGGCACAACGCCAGATTGCGCCCGGCGATCGCTTACGGATATTCAATGACCGTGGCAGTTTTGAGGCAGTGGCACGCGTTACGGACAAAGCCAGGCCGGGCCTGGTAGTTGGTTTGTCCATCTGGTGGAAAAAATTGGCCAGCGATCACAAGAATGCCAATGAAGTGACGAATCAGCGCCTCACCGACATGGGGGGCGGCCCTACTTTTTATGACACGCTGGTCGAAGTGGAGAAGTGCGCCTGACTGAACGACGCCAGCAGCTAAAATATTGCATGCTGTATTTTTGAATATTTTCAGTGGATGCATCTGTTCATTTGTCTTTGTTCTGCATCAAAAATCGGCTGAATTGTGTGCGGGGAAATTGGTGCAATGCGACATATTCCTAGAGTATGTTTTCAGGTCTTGCCTAAAACACTTGCCATGCCCGAGCTTAGCCGATAGCATCAAGCGAGAACTGGAATCAAATTCCGGCAATGCCCTGTTTGCCTGTGCTGCAGCGCTTTCACAAGTGCGATGCGAAGGCCGGGCCTTGGGACACCAATACAACAACAATCATCAGAGACGAGGAAAATATGGATAAATTTTGGCTGAAATCCTATCCGGCAGGTGTACCGGCGGAAATTAACGTGAACCAGTACCAGTCACTGGTGCAGATGCTGGAAGAAGCCTTCCAGAAATTTGCAGCACGTGATGCCTATGCCTGCATGGGCAAACGCATGACTTACGGCGAACTTGACACCCTGTCCAAAAAAGTGGGTGCATGGTTGCAAAGCAAGGGCCTGAAAAAAGGTGCGCGTGTTGCCATCATGATGCCGAATGTCTTGCAATATCCCGTTGTCATGGCTGCTGTATTGCGTGCAGGTTATACCGTGGTTAACGTCAATCCTCTCTACACACCGCGTGAACTGGAACATCAGTTGAAAGATTCTGGTGCCGAAGCCATCTTCATCCTGGAAAATTTTGCCACCACACTCGAACATGTATTAAGCAAGACCGCAGTCAAACACATTGTCGTCGCCAGTATGGGTGACATGCTGGGCGGCCTGAAAGGCATGATCGTCAATTTCGTGGTACGCCATGTCAAGAAAATGGTGCCTGCATTTTCCTTGCCTTCAGCGATACGCTTTAACCAGATGGCATCAGAAGCTGAACGCCTGAACTTTACGCCAGTCGCCAGTACCCATGACGATATCGCCTTCCTGCAATACACCGGTGGTACTACCGGCGTATCCAAGGGAGCGACACTGTCACATAAGAATGTGGTCGCCAATGTATTGCAAAATGACGCCTGGTTGTCACCCAGCATGACGGGCCATAGCGATGAACAGAAAGTGATCGTCTGCGCGCTGCCGCTGTATCACATCTTTGCCCTGACTGTATGCAGCCTGCTGGGTACACGCATAGGTGCGATGAATCTGTTGATTCCTAATCCGCGTGATATCCCCGGCTTCATCAAGGAGCTGCGTAATTACAAGGTTAATATTTTCCCGGCAGTGAATACCTTGTATAACGGTTTGTTGAATAATGCTGAATTTGCGACGCTGGATTTTTCCGGTTACGAAATTTGCAGCGGTGGCGGCATGGCCGTGCAAAGAGCCGTTGCCGACAAATGGCTGAAGGTAACAGGTTGTGCCATTGCTGAAGGGTATGGACTGTCTGAAACTTCACCGGTAGCAACCGCCAATCCAGCCGACACCAAGGATTTTTCCGGTACCATAGGTCTGCCTATTCCCTCCACTGAAATCGCTATCCTGGACGACGACGGCAACCCCGTACCTTTGGGTACTGCAGGTGAAATTGCCATACGCGGGCCGCAAGTGATGGTGGGCTACTGGAATCGCCCAGACGAAACTGCCAAGGTCATGACAGCGGATGGTTTCTTTAAAACGGGTGACATAGGCAAGATGGATGAAACTGGCTATACCAAGATCGTCGATCGCAAGAAAGACATGATACTGGTCTCCGGTTTCAATGTGTATCCGAATGAAATTGAAGAAGTCATAGTCATGCATCCGGGCGTGCTTGAATGCGCGTGTATTGGTGTGCCTGATGCCAATTCAGGTGAGGCAGTCAAACTGTTCGTGGTGCGCAAGGATCCATCACTGACGGTGGATCAGCTCATGGATTATTGCAAGGAACAGTTTACCGCGTACAAAAAACCTAAGTACATCGAGTTCCGTATGGATTTGCCAAAAACCAATGTAGGCAAAATTTTGCGACGTGAACTGCGGGACGAAAAGAAGGCGTAGACAAACAGGGTACATGGCGCGGATGCTGTCCGCGCTCATTAAAAAAGGAAGGCCTGTATTTAATGGCCTTCCTTTTTGTATTTCAGGGTTCAGCAAAAACAGATGCTTGAATTCTGAAACTTCAGGCGAAGCTGAGACCCGTCCTGCCCTCATCCACAATAAAGCTGCTGAGAGTAGCAATGCCTGAATCGGCTTTGGCCACGTCATCCAGACCAAGAAAATGTGTGAGCATTCTGGTTTGTGAAATTTCCATCAGCATGAAACCCCGCTTGTCGCTACGGCCATATTTGATGTGCGGATTCTGTGCCACATACTGATCCGTCCGTTCTTGCGGGCGAGAGCTGGACGTCACGGAAGTACCACAAAATTCCGTCGCCAGCACAGGATTGGATGGGGATGATCTGGTGTAAAAATCGCGCTTCAGATTGGCAGCATAAAAGGTGTGCACGTCACCAGAAATGACCACCGGATTGGCTGGCTTGTGTTTTTGGATATCGTCAAACAGGCGCTGGCGGGCGACCGGGTAACCATCCCAGCCATCGGTCCAGAATTTACCGTCGCCCTCTTGCGTGACAGCAGTCTGACTCGATTGCGCCATCAGCGTTTGCTGCGTCAGGATATTCCACTTGGCAGTGGAGCTGGCGAAACCGCGACCCAGCCATTTTTCCTGTTCCTGGCCCAGCATGGTGCGATTGGGATCCATGCGCTCGCTACACTCTGCATTCGACACCGAATTGGAACCGCCCCGGCCTGGCTTGGGGCAGGCATGGTGTGAGCGGTATTGCCGGTCATCGAGGACATGAAAGCGTGCCAGCCGGCCCCAGTCATAACGGTCATAGATGCGCATATTGCTGAAACGCTCGGCTTCACTGACCGATGCATGCAGGCGTACCGGCATGTGCTCATAAAAAGCCTGATAGGCAGCTGCACGGCGCAAGAGGAAATTCACATCCAGTCGTTCATCGCGGTCATTGCCATAGTCATTGCTGACTTCGTGGTCATCCCAGGTGACTATCCAGGGCGCGACATGGTGTGCAGCCTGCAATTGCGGGTCGGTTTTATACTGGGCATAACGACTGCGATAATCTGCCAGGGTGAAACTTTCTTGCTCGCGTTTGCGCGGCTTGCCTGGGTGGCGCGTGTCATACGGCCCCCATTCATAAATATAATCGCCCAGAAAGGCAATCAGATCAGGATTGGCGGCGGCAATATGACGGTGCGCTGCATATTCACCAAATTCCCAGTGCTGGCAGGATGCGACTGCCAGGCGCAGGTTACTGACCACTGCATCCAGCGCCGGTGCCGTGCGGGTGCGTGCCACCGGGCTGACTGCGTCGCCCAGCATGAAGCGGTACCAGTACCAGCGATCCGGCTGCAAGCCCGTGGCATCGACGTGTACACTGTGCGCCAGTTCTGGCAGGGCATGGGCCTCACCCTTATTGACGATGCGCCGGAAATTATCATCTTCGGCAATTTCCCAGCGCAGCTTATAGACGATGGCTGGCAGCGCCTGCGCGTTCAGCGGATCGGGCAGCAGCCGCGTCCACAAAACCACGCTGTCTGCACGCGGTGAGCCGGAAGCGACGCCCAGGCTGAACGGATATACCGTGCTGCGTTCGGCAGCAAAGCTGGGAAATGCCTGTGCCATTGCGGCCAGGGTGGTGAATTGCAAGGAGTGCTGTAAAAACAGACGGCGTGACAGCTTCATGAACAATCAACCTACCTTGGCGATATCTTCCAGTGGTGGAATTTGCCGTGGTTTCCTGTCATTCCCGGTCGCGACATAAGTGAGCGTGGCTTCCGTCACCTTGACGGTGCTGGCCTGCAGGCGGTTACGTTCTGCATAAACTTCTACCGAAACCGTGATTGAGGTATTGCCAACTTTAACCACTTCGGCGTAAAAAGACAGCAGGTCGCCAACAAACACCGGTTGCTTGAACAGGAAAGAGTTGACTGCAATTGTGGCAACCCGGCCATTCGCACGACGGGCAGCAGGGATGGCACCGGCAATATCAACCTGAGACATTATCCAGCCACCAAAAACGTCACCATGCACATTCGCATCGGCAGGCATGGGCATGACCCTTAGGGTCGGCATATGGGACGGAAGTCCTGATTGATTATGTTCTGTCATTTTTTTGCCTGAAAAGTAAGAGTAATGAGATAGCGATTGATTGGTGTCAAATCTTAAACCAATTTTCACACAGTCTGAAGAAAGCAAGTGGCTTGCCATATACCTGTTTGCTGATATATCGCGCATTGTTTTCCATTTTTAAGCATTGTTGACACATCTGTTGTAGGGAATTCTCATTGATAAAGTGAACTGGCACGGTAGCTCCATATAAAAAAGACAGCAAAACAGCATGTTTTTTTAAATGAAGAGATAAAAAAGTGCCAAAATTGTGCATCATGAACACTGCATCTGATGTCAATGGGGTGACAGTTTTAATAGTTGGTAATGGATGAGGGATGAATGTCTGATGGATGTGAAACAGGAAGAATTGCTGTTACTCGATGACGTGGTACGCCGCACGGTCGCGAATCCGACGGCCAGTCATTGCTGGCATCAGATGATACAGATCTTGCGACGTCAGGCACATCCCGCACTGTCACTGCAACTGGAGCAGTTTTTATTGCTGAATGTTGAAGGTAATGACCTGCCAGGGTTTTATCGCGCCACCTTTCTGGATATGCTGACCGGCAGGCCGGAATATTTGCAGCAAGCCGGCCATATCATGCTGACGCTACAGCCCCTTGATACCGATCGCCTCATCACATTTTTACAAAACAGCTGGCAGAGAGTGCTGCTCGATGCAGCGGGGCGTGATGCTTTCCGGCAGCGCCTGCAAGAACTGGCACTGCCACAGATTGCTGCGTTGCTGAATCAATGCATATGGCAGACTTTGCAACCGGCAAAGATACTAAAAAGCCGCCCTCTTACTGAAATACGTAAGGTGGCACTGATCGCACCTTTGCTGACAAATATCAAACATCCGCCCACGCTAATGGCCTTGCAGCAGGCCGACAGCCTGCGACAAAACGGTTATGAGGTTGCCCTGTTTTCTGCACAAGAAATGCTGGGGCCGGATTTCAAGCATTTTCTGGGTAGCCATTCCTTTATGTCCGACCCTGAATTTGTCACGGCTGGCTGGGAGCGTTATCTGGGACAGCGTGCTCAGTTTGTGACAGGTGATGTGCGTTTTTCCATGATGCAGAGATGGAAAAGCCTGGTCCATCAGATGGCACAATTTGATCCTGACCTGGTAATGTCGGTCGGTCTGTATTCTGGCCTGGCGGCAGCGCTTTATCCGGTGCGCCCCATGCTAAGTCTGGGTATCAATTCCCTGTCACCGATGTTGCCGGCCGATGTCTGGCTGACGGCGCAGCAGGACTTGCATGCCACAGTCGCAGCGCAGTGGGGTACGGCTTTTCCAGCCAGCCAGGCGCATTACCATCCTTACCGTTTGCATAAACCTGATGTGACAGTGCAGCTTGAACGCGAGGCATTGGGCCTGGCAAAAAATCAGTCAGTGCTGTTGACACTGGTCAGCGAAAGTGAAGCCAGGATCACCGGCGAATGGGCGGCATCCATGCTTGCCATCCTGGCCGCATTTCCGGATGTGGTATGGCTGATTGTTGGTGGCAATGGTGTCATGCCAACGGCCTTGCAGTCGGCGAAAACAGGGCAGGTCAGATGCATCGCGTTTTGTAGTGATGCGCTCAAATATATGACTTGCAGTGATGTATATATCAACCCGCCTATGCTGGGTGGCGGCTTTGCCGTGGCAGAGGCCATGTCGCTGGGGGTGCCCGCGCTCAGCATGCAGGGATCGGATGGGGGTGACAAGCTTGGTCGCGCTGCCATGACAAGTATGGCTGGGTATTTCCAGACCCTGCAATTGTGGCTGAATCAGCACGCAGTCAGGCAGTCGGCAGGGCTGGCAATGCAAGATCATTTTTACCAGCATCTCGATCTTGCGCACGCCGCCCCCAGCCTGAAAATCGCCTGCGAACTGGCCTTGCAGCGTTTTCAGATCAGGATGGCAGCACCGACTTCTTGAATTTGGCGGGTATACCCAGCATCAGCGCACCGGCATCGATATCGCTGATGACCACGGCACCGGCGCCGATAAAAGCATGGTCGCCAATGACCAGACGTTCCAGCAGTGTCGCCCCGATTGCTATTGTCACGCTATGTCCTATGCGCGACAGCCCGCCGACATTGCTGCCTGGTTGTATGCGTGAAAATGCACCAATATGCGTGTCATGGCCAATGGTTACGCCACGATTGATAAACACATGACGACCCAGCACTGTACCCGGGCCAATCACACTGTTGGCACCGACAAAGACACCAGGTGCCAGCCTGGCCAACGGTGACACATAGGCCCGCGGATGTATCAGGGTATGGAATTGCAGTTTAAAGCGCTGGTCCAGTTGTTGTTCGAGCACGGCACGGGTGGGTGTGGTTGGGCCTAGCAGATACAGTTCATTTTCACCAGGCGTGAAATCAGCCAGATCCAGGATTTCAGGCACAGGCCCATGTTGCCCCCATTGCCGGATGCGCTCATGCAGGGCGATATCGCGTTCACCTGGTGGTTCTGGCGTATGCAAAACAATTTTTGATACGATCAGCCCGTTAGCCAGTGCACAGTCAAACAGATCGGACAGGATATTGCTGGAGCCGAAAATGACCAGTTGTTGCCCACTCATGCGATGCCTTTCATAGCGATACCCTGCTTGCCAGCCCCAGCATATTCCTGGCGATTGATGCCGTGGCGATGGGGCGGCCCAGTGCGCTTGCCTGGGCGGCTACTCTGGCCACCAGTTGCGCATTGGTGGCGAGTGTGGTTCGTTCGTCGTCCAGCCACAAATTGTCTTCCAGCCCAGTTCTGACGCCATGCGCCATCACCACACCCAGGCCGTTTGCCGCAGTCTGATAACGACCTATGCCACCCAGTGACCAGATGGATTCTGGCGGTAGATCGGCGACGATGGTTGCCAGGTGCAGCAGCTTTGCCTGTGCGGTGGCAGGATTACCCAGAATAATATTGAAATAATAAGGTGGCTTCAACAAGCCTTTGTCTATGAGCACTTTGGCAAAATTGACCATGCCAAGATCGAATACTTCCAGTTCTGGCTTGATGCCCAGCTCTTGCATGATGCCGGCCAGTTGCATGATGGTGTCAGGCGAATTCAGGCTGGCTTCCCGCGCAAAGTTCATGGAACCCAGTGTCAGGCTGGCCATGTCAGGGCGCAAACTGTGGTGCAATCGCAGGCTGCTGGCGCGTTTTTCCACTTCGGGCGAACGTCTGCCACTGGTTGTGGTCACAATAATCAGTTCCGGCGAGTAAGCGCGTATGCCACGGATGATGGATTCATAGGTGGCCGCATCGTCTGTCGGAACACCATCGGCATCACGTGCATGCAAATGGAACATCGAGGCGCCATGCTGTGCACATAACACGGCGTCGGCGATGATTTCTTCCGGTGACAAAGGAACATGCGGCGACTGGCTGCGTACTGGTACCATGCCAGTCGGGGCAAGGTTAATGATCAGCGGTGACGGAAAACTCATAGATATATTAGTCTGGTGCAAGTCACGATAAAAACCGGGGTAAGGCGGAAAACGCCAGAAAATGCCAGCATATGCCTGTCGATAATCAGATACAGATTGTACGACAGCTAAAGGGGAAAGTCCGCAACAGCCACCGCACTCTGGTCCGTTAGTAAAATCGTTTATGCCCTATAATTTTCAATAGTCGTATTGCTCCTGAACTGGCGCGTTATTTGCGATCCTGTGTTCAGCTTTCTATTTAGCTCCATTCACGACACCATTTTTTACATTCACAGCGAGAATCCCCTACATGCGACGCAGAGAAACCATCCGCAGCTCAACCACGCCAGCCACGCCTTCCATCGCGGCCGCCAGCGACAGTAAGCGCGACGACTGGGCCACCGTCAAGACTCTGCTGCCTTATTTATGGGCCTATAAGTGGCGGGTATTGCTGGCGCTGTCTTTTCTGGTCGCTGCCAAACTGGCGAACGTCGGCGTACCCATGATTTTGAAAAAACTGGTGGACAGCATGACACTCAGTCCTGCTCATCCGGCTATGGTCCTGGTGTTGCCGGTCAGTCTGCTGATTGCCTATGGTGCCTTGCGTTTGTCGACAACACTGTTTACCGAATTGCGTGAATTTGTATTTGCCAAAGTCACCCAAAGAGCGGTACGCACCATCGCCCTGCAAGTGTTCCGGCACCTGCATGCCTTGTCGCTACGTTTTCACCTGAACCGGCAAACCGGTGGGGTGACGCGTGACATAGAACGTGGCACGCGCGCCATTTCTTCGCTGGTTTCCTATGCCCTGTTCAGCATCGTGCCTACCTTGCTGGAAATTGGCCTGGTGCTGATTTACCTGAGTACACATTACGACAAATGGTTCAGCATCATCACGGCAACGGCGCTGGTGACCTATATCATTTTCACGATTACGGTGACGGAATGGCGCACGCACTTTCGCCGTACCATGAACGAACTCGATTCCAAGGCGCACACCAAAGCCATTGATTCTCTGTTGAATTATGAGACAGTCAAATATTTCGGCAATGAAGAATACGAAGCACAGCGCTATGACGTCGGCCTGCAAAGTTATGAAACTGCCGCTGTAAAATCACAAAGCAGCCTGTTTCTGCTCAATACCGGGCAGTCCATGATTATCGCAACCGCGGTTACCCTGATATTGTGGCGTGCCACCCAGGGGGTAATTGACGGCAGCATGAGCCTGGGTGATCTGGTGCTGGTGAATGCCTTTATGATACAGCTGTATATCCCTCTGAATTTTCTGGGTGTGTTGTACAGGGAAATAAAACAAAGCCTGGCGGATATGGAGAGATTGTTTTCCCTGCTGGACCAGAACCGCGAGGTGGCCGATTCCGACACTGCCAAAGCCTTGCAGATACAACATAAGAATGGGGCGGAAATTCGCTTTTCCCATGTCAATTTCAGCTATGAAGAAAAGCGGCAGATTTTATTTGATGTCGATTTCAGCATTGCTGCCGGCACGACCACCGCAGTGGTCGGCCACAGTGGCTCTGGCAAATCCACGCTGTCACGACTTTTGTTTCGCTTTTACGATATTCAATCCGGCCGCATTGTTATTGACGGGCAGGATTTACGCGACCTGACCCAGGCGTCGGTGCGGGCGGCGATTGGTATCGTGCCGCAAGATACGGTCCTGTTCAATGACACGATTGAATACAATATTGCCTATGGCAAGCCAGGCGCCAGCAAAGAAGACATTATCGCCGTTGCCAAGGCAGCTTATATCCATGAATTTATCGAGACGCTGCCGGATGGATACGACACCATGGTGGGTGAGCGTGGCCTGAAATTATCCGGTGGTGAAAAACAGCGGGTGGCGATTGCCCGTACACTGCTGAAAAATCCATCCATCATGATTTTTGATGAAGCAACATCGGCGCTGGATTCGCATGCCGAGCAACTGATACAGGCACAATTGAAAGACATCGCCCGCAATCGTACCAGCCTGGTAATTGCGCATCGCTTGTCCACCATCGTCGACGCCGAGCAGATACTGGTGATGGACAAGGGCCGTATAGTTGAACGTGGCACCCATGCGCATTTGCTGGAACTGCAGGGTGCGTATGCACGCATGTGGGAACGTCAGCAAAGCAAAAAAACAGAAGTGATCGAAGACGATGACGAAGCAGATGAAGTTGAACTGGTGAGTGCATAAAAATGGAAACCAAATGGCTGGAAGATTTTGTCTCGCTGGCAGAAACCAATAGTTTCAGCCGGTCTGCTGAATTGCGTCATGTGACGCAGCCAGCGTTTTCCCGCCGCATACAATCGCTGGAAGCCTGGCTGGGTAGCGACCTGATAGACCGCACATCCTACCCCACCCGTTTGACGCATGCCGGTGAAGTGTTTTATGAGCAGGCCATCGCCATGCTGGGGCAGATCAATAATGCACGTGCTCTGTTACGCGGCAAACGCACGACCACACAAACAACAGTGGATTTTGCTGTACCACATACCTTGTCACTGACCTATGTGCCGCGCTGGCTGACCGGGCTGGAAGCTGCATTTGGTGAAATCAACAGCCGCCTGCTGGCGTTGAATGTACATGATGCCGTCATGACGCTGGTAGAGGGTGGTTGTGACCTGCTGCTGTGCTACCATCACCCGCGCCAGCCCTTGCTGCTCGATAGCAGTCAATACGACATGATCAGCATGGGAACAGAAGCCCTGCGTGCCTATATCCGCTGTGACAAACATGGTGTGCCGGAACTGCTGTTGCCCGGTACCGCGCAGTCGCCATTGCCGTTTCTGGCGTACGCCAATAACGCCTATCTGGGCCGCATGGTTGATCTGATTTTGAATGACACCCGCCAGCCTTTGCATCTGGAAAAATGCTATGAAACCGATATGGCAGAAGGCCTGAAGATGATGGCACTCGAGGGCCGTGGAATGGCATTTTTGCCAGAGTCGGCGGTCACGCGTGAAGTCAAACAAAAACAGCTGGCGCGTGCAGATGATGGCAGCGGTGCATGGGAAGTGAATATGGAGATTCGCCTGTATCGCGAACGGCCTTCCTTGCAAAGACCAGGCAAGCTCATCGTCTCGCGTCTGTGGGATTATCTGGAGCAATTACAGGCCGGCGAAAAGATATCGAAGGCGAAACAAAGCAAAAGTCGGCGGCGTGCCGATAGTGAAACATGATGGTGAAAAAGCAAAGTGTTGACCTTAAGGAAATGATGGGGTGATGCGCGTCATGTAAGGTGACAAAGCGTGACATAGCATGACGCAGTTTCATAGTTATGCATTTCATGCATAGATACATGCAAACAAAGCATTGGCTGATTTCAGAGTGAAAAGACTATGATGCGTCTGCTTTCGGTACCGGTGAATGACCGGGCTGAATGAAAAGATTTGCAAAACCAGTTCAACCATTTCAAGAGGCCATACCATGTCCACCCAGCACCAGATACCGTCTTATCTTACCCCGACTGAGACCGGTCCTTGGTCAGTTTACCTTGAGCAAATTGATCGCGTCACACCTTACTTGGGACACCTGTCCCGTTGGGTGGAAACCCTGAAACGTCCGAAGCGCATCCTGATTGTGGATGTGCCTATCGAGCGTGATGACGGTTCGATTTCCCACTTTGAAGGCTATCGTGTACAGCACAATACGTCCCGTGGTCCAGGTAAGGGTGGCGTGCGTTTCCATCAGGATGTGACACTGTCAGAAGTTATGGCGCTGTCTGCCTGGATGACGATCAAGAACTCTGCCGTGAACGTACCTTACGGTGGTGCCAAGGGTGGTATCCGCGTTGATCCTAAAACCCTGTCACGCGGCGAACTGATGCGCATGACACGTCGCTACACGTCTGAAATCGGCATCATCATTGGCCCGGACAAAGATATTCCTGCGCCGGACGTCAACACCAATGAGCAAACCATGGCATGGATGATGGATACCTATTCCATGAATGAAGGCCGCACTGCCACTGGTGTGGTGACTGGCAAACCTATTTCCCTGGGCGGTAGCCTGGGGCGCCGTGAAGCAACCGGCCGTGGCGTATTCGTGGTTGGTAGTGAAGCCGCTGCCAAGCGTGGTATGAACATCGCTGGCGCAAAAATTGCCGTGCAAGGTTTTGGTAATGTTGGTGGTATCGCGGCACGTCTGTTTGTTGAGGCTGGCGCCAAGATCGTTGCCGTGCAGGATCATGGTGGCACTATTTTCCATTCGAATGGCCTGGATGTGAACAAGCTGCTGGAACATGTCGCTACCCAAGGTAGTGTGGCTGGTTTTGAAGGCATAGAAGCCGTATTGCCGAATGACGAATTCTGGTCAGTCAATTGCGATATCATGATCCCGGCAGCGCTGGAGCAGCAAATCACGGTCAAGAATGCTGACCAGATTCGCGCCAAGATCATTCTTGAGGGCGCAAATGGTCCAACTACACCAGAAGCGGACGATATCCTGCGCGACAAGGGTGTGCTGGTCGTGCCGGACGTGATTGCCAATGCAGGTGGTGTGACCGTATCGTATTTTGAATGGGTACAGGACTTCTCCAGCTATTTCTGGACGGAAGATGAGATCAACCAGCGCCTGACCCGCATCATGAAGGAAGCCTTCAACTCGGTCTGGCAGGTAACGGAAGACAAGAAAGTATCGTTGCGTACTGCAGCATTTATTATCGGATGTTCCCGGGTATTACAGGCACGTGAAGTTCGTGGACTCTACCCTTAAGCAGAAATTGTAAAAAACTATCCATCACCTATGCTATATAGGTGGTGGATATTGTCGTTTCTGGAGCCGGATTTTCAAGCTGCGTTTTCATGTGCTAGTGGCAGGCGCTACGACAACTATTTATGCAGGTATATGGCAAGATGGGGGCGTGACGGGATATACGGGGCGTTTAATACGTGTTTACCACAATCGCTGCCATCATGATGCCGTCACTTTGTACGAATATTCTCTTGCGAATGCAAAAAGAGGCTAGTGGAAGTTCCGGTGGAACAATATTTGCATGCATATCTGAATGTTTGAGCAAGTATTAATTGCAAAAAATACCGAATAATATTTTGTTGATTGTGAAATTTTCTGTTGAAGTATATTGATCTTTATCATTACCATCCTGAATTGAGCTTAAAGGGGGTTGCATGAAAGTTTTAAATTGGGTAGTGAGGGCCAGTTTGCCTTGTGCACTGGCTTTGTGCTCCACGCTTTCATCGGCTGCGGACACCCTGGCACATATCAAAGAGACGCAAACAGTGACGATTGCTCACCGTGAAGCGTCTTTTCCGTTTTCTTACTATAACGACGATAAAAAACCGGTGGGATACTCACTGGATATCTGCCTGAAGCTGGTGGATGCCTTGAAAAAGGAACTGAAGTTGCCGCAGTTGAACGTGGCGTATCTGGCAGTCACACCCAGTACCCGTATCCCTGCCATTGTCGATGGCAAGGCAGATCTGGAATGCGGTTCTACCACCAATAATGCCGAACGTCGCAAGCAGGTCAGTTTTACCATACCGCATTTTTTTGCGACGGCGCGCATGATCGTCAGGGCAGATTCCGGTATCAAGAACTGGACTGACCTGAAAGATAAAAAAGTGGTGACGACCAAGGGAACTACCACGGTCAAGTTGCTGAATGATCGCGACAAGGTGCGCGGCCTGAGTTTGAAACTGCTGGAAGGCAATGACCATAACGAATCTTTCGGCATGGTGGAAAACCAGCAGGCAGATGCTTTCACCATGGATGATGTATTGCTGTATGGATTGCGGGCCAATACCAAGGATCCGGCCAAATTTGTAGTGGTAGGCGACCCGCTGTCCACTGAGCCGTATGCAGTCATGTTGCGCAAGGATGATCCCGCGTTCAAGTCTTTGATTGACCGTGAAATGGCGCGTTTGATGAACGACGGTGAAATCAACAAGCTGTATGACAAGTGGTTTCGCAAACCAGTGCCTCCAAAAGGGGCAAATTTGAATATGCCCATGGGCTTTTTGTTGCGGGATAACATACGTTTCCCTTCAGACAAGGTGGCAGATTAAGGTTCTGGTGCATGGCTTTCATGCATTTTATGCGGGACTTGCAATAAAGTAAGGCGACAGGCAAGGGCAGCTTCATTTTTGCGCCATTGAATAAGTAGTATTACGTATTAAGTCGGGTAAAAAAAGCGATAAGTAAGCCGAGGGTTTTGTTAAACTCAAAGCGACAAATTTTTTGATTTAACTTTCTGGAGACAGTATGAAATTTTCGAAATTGTTGGGTGTGCTGATTGGTGCAGGTTTGATCGCTGGTGGTGCACAGGCGCAAGAAACAGGAACCCTGAAAAAAATCAAGGACACAGGCACCATTACCATTGGTGTGCGTGATTCTTCCATTCCATTCTCTTACCTTGATGATAAGCAATCTTATCAAGGTTATTCCATTGATCTGTGTCTGAAGATCGTGACTTCAATTCAAAAGCAATTGGGTCTGGGTGCTCTGAGCGTCAAAATGAATCCAGTCACATCGGCAACCCGTATTCCCCTGATGGCTAACGGCACGATTGATCTGGAATGCGGTTCCACCACCAACAACGTTGAACGTCAGAAACAGGTGTCGTTCGCGCCAACTACATTTGTGACGGCGAATCGCATCTTGTCCAAAAAATCGTCCGGCGTCAAAGTTCTGACAGATCTGAAAGGCAAGACAGTCGTTTCCACTTCCGGTACATCCAATCTGAAGCAATTGACGACACTGAATGTTGACCAGAACCTGGGTATGAATATTCTGCCAGCCAAAGATCATGCTGAAGCCTTCCTGATGGTAGAAACTGGCCGTGCCGTTGCTTTCGTGATGGATGACATCCTGTTGGCATCCCTGGCTGCCAATTCCAAGGCGCCAACTGACTATGAAATCAGCAAGGAAGCGCTTTCGGTTGAGCCATACGGCATCATGATGCGCAAGGATGACGCGCCGTTTAAAAAGGCAGTTGATACAGCGATCAGCAATGTGCTGACTTCTGGTGATGTGAACCGTATTTATTACAAATGGTTCCAGCAACCAATTCCACCAAAAGGTATCAATCTGAACATACCTATGTCTGAACAGCTCAAGGCTGTGGTGGCGAAGCCAACTGATTCGGGCGAACCATCTGCGTATGCAGCTGTGCCAGAAGCGCAAAAAGCAGTGCTGAAAAAGAAAAAATAAAACAGCAGCAGGGCTATAAGAAATAGGGCAGATCAAAACGGGGGGAGAGTCTCCTCCCGTTTTATTTTGCAAGGTCCGTCATCGATACTGGGTGACGAACGAAGCTTTGGGGAGATAACATGAATTATCAATGGAATTGGAATATTTATTGGGAGGATGCGCTTGACGGCGGCGGCACGTATTTTGATACCCTGATCTGGGGTGTCAAAGTGACGTTGGCGCTGGCCATGCTGGCGTGGATCATTGCCCTGGTCTTGGGCTCGATCATCGGTACTATGCGTACAACGCAAAACAAATGGCTGGTCCGTTTATCGAACGGATATATCGAGCTGTTTCGCAACATTCCCTTATTGGTGCAAATGTTCATCTGGTATTTTGTCATACCAGAACTGGTACCCGATGCCTTGGGTATGTGGATGAAGAATTTGCCGAATGTGTCGTTTTACACCGCAGTCATCAGTCTTGGCTTGTTTACCTCGGCGCGTGTGGCTGTGCAGGTGTCGACCGGTATTAATGCTTTGCCGCGCGGGCAAAAAATGGCAGGGACAGCATTGGGTTTGACTCAAGTCCAGACGTACAGGTATGTCTTGCTGCCTATGGCCTTCCGTATCATTACACCTTCGCTGACGAATGAAGTTGCGGCGATTATCAAAAACAGTTCGGTCGCATCCACGATCACCGTGCTTGAATTGATGTCACGTACCCGTTCAATGAATGAATTCACGTATAAAACATTTGAAGCATTTACAGCTGCAACGCTGATCTATCTGTTTGTTTCTGTCGTTGCAATCATGCTGTCAAATTTCCTTGAGCGCAAACTGGCTGTGCCAGGCTTCATTACTGGCGGTGCTGCAAAGGGAGGGCGTTAAGATGTTTAGTAATTTTGACTTCGAAGTTATCCAGCGCACCTGGTGGAATCTGATCACCGAAGGCCTGCTGTTCACGCTTGAACTGACGGTATTGGCCATGGTCGGCGGTATCATTCTTGGCACCTTGCTGGCGATGATGCGTTTGTCCAGTAATCGCTTTGTTTCTCTTGCCGCTTCTGGTTATGTGAACCTGGTGCGTTCAGTCCCTCTGCTGTTGGTGATTTTCTGGTTTTACTTTCTGGTGCCGTATATTGGTGCATGGATTATCGGCTCTCCCGAGCCGGTCAAGGTTGGACCTTTATTGTCTTGCCTGATCACTTTCGTCATGTTTGAAGCTGCTTATTATTGCGAAATCATGCGTTCGGGTATCCAGTCCATTCCACGTGGCCAGGTATGGGCCGGTAATGCCATGGGGATGAATTATTTCCAGACCATGCGGCATATTGTCCTGCCGCAGGCATTCAGAAATATGTTGCCGGTTCTTTTGACGCAGACCATCGTTTTGTACCAGGACGTGTCGCTCGTATCCGTATTGTCGATCAAGGATTTTGTCGGCTCTGCGACTGTGGTTGCGAATAACAATGGTCGTCCTGTTGAAATCAACCTGTTCGTGGGTGTGGTGTATTTCATCACCTGCTTCGCGTTGTCGACACTGGTCAAGAAACTGAACCAAAAGATAGCGATTATTCGCTGACCGCATTTGGTGTCAGATTGAAGCGATAAGAAAGCTAAAAAGTATCCTGGAGAATTCAAATGATTAAATTAAGTAATGTCAGCAAATGGTATGGACAGTTTCAAGTATTGACGGATTGCACAACCGAAGTATCCAAAGGTGAAGTGGTGGTGGTGTGTGGTCCATCGGGTTCAGGTAAATCGACCCTGATCAAGACAGTCAACGGTCTGGAGCCTTTCCAGAAAGGGGAGATCACCGTGGAAGGCGTATCTGTCGGCGACCCGAAAACCAATCTGTCCAAGTTACGTGCGCGCATTGGTATGGTGTTCCAGAACTTTGAACTGTTTCCGCACCTGTCCATTCGTCAAAACCTGACCATAGGCCAGGTCAAGGTGCTAGGTCGTTCAGAAGAAGAAGCAACTGAACGTGGCCTCAAATACCTGGACCGTGTTGGTCTGATCGCACAAAAGGATAAATTTCCTGGTCAGTTGTCTGGTGGTCAGCAACAGCGTGTGGCGATTGCCCGTGCGTTGTCAATGGACCCGATCGCCATGCTGTTTGATGAGCCTACATCTGCTCTCGATCCTGAAATGATCAATGAAGTACTGGATGTCATGGTGGGTCTGGCGCAGGAAGGTATGACCATGATGGTCGTGACGCATGAAATGGGGTTTGCCAAGAAAGTCGCAAATCGCATTGTCTTCATGGACAAGGGCCTCATAGTCGAAGATTGCGCCAAGGATGAATTCTTCACCAATGCACGTTCTGACCGCGCACGTGATTTCCTGGCGAAAATCATCCATTGATGGAGCTGGATTTTCAGTAGTGTTTGTGTGACAAGAGAAAAGGCCCTGAACCAGTTTCAGGGCCTTTTTTCCTTGCGGAAACAATCTTTGTGCTTTTATACATACAATACAGATTGTTTCTTTAGCTAATGTAATTTCTCAATCAGATATTTTGACGGAATGAGTATTTGTGATTCACATCACATAAGAATCAATATTAACGTGCTAACCTCGCTCCGCTGAAATTTGTAATAATGTGTAACCAATTAATACAATGCTGTAATCCAACACTGTAATTCAACATAAACATTGCAATCTCAAATTAATTCACAAGGATCATAAATGGCCAATACCGCTGCAGACATCCAAAAGCTTTACATCGCTTATTTCAACCGTCCAGCGGACCCACTGGGCCTGGCTTATTGGACAGCGTCCAACCTGTCCCTCAAAGACATCGCGCAAAGCTTCTCCGTTCAGAAAGAATACGCAGACACGTATGCCAACCTGACCACAGCGCAAACCGTCAACACCATCTATAAAAA
>NZ_JACOGF010000029.1 GCF_014284335.1 Undibacterium hunanense
ACCGTATCCAACGTCACCGCACCAACGATTACGTCCGCAACCTATGATGGCATCACCCACGTCTTCACCGTCACCGGCACCAACCTGGTTCAAACCATCGGCGCGACCAATGACATCACCATATCCAAACTGACCATCACCGGCGAAGGCGGTGCCACCCGCACCTTGTCCACCACTGGCAACGTCGAAGTCACTTCTGCCACCAGCTTCACCTTTACCCTGGCCGGTGCCGACATCGCTGCCGTCGATGCCCTGCTCAACAAGAACGGCACGTCCTCCGCCAGTAGTTCAACGACGTATAACCTCTCTGCAGCCGACGACTGGGATAGCGTCATCACCGGCGGCAACATCGCTGATCTGACTGGCAATGGCATTACGGTATCGAATGCCGCACCAAGTATTTTAAGTTCCACCTACGATGCCAGCACCGGCATCCTGAGCGTTTCTGCCGTCAACATTGCCGGTGGCGACACCATTGATGTAAGCAAGCTGTCTTTGACTGGCCAGGCTGGTTCCTACACCCTGACCACCGCCAACGTCACCGCCAGCAGTGCCACCGCCTTCTCCGTCACCCTGAACGCGGCTGACAAGCTCGCCATCAATGGCATCCTGAACAACAACGGCACAGCAGCGGTTGATACCACCACCTTCAACCTCGCAGCCGCTGCATCCTGGGATGCCACCACGACATCAGCCGCCGACCTGACTGGCAACGCCGTGACAGTATCGAACGTCACCGCACCAACCATTACGTCCGCAACCTATGATGGTACTACCCACGTCTTCACCATCACCGGCACCAATCTGGTTAAAACGATAGGCGCGACCAATGACATCACCATATCCAAGCTGACCATCACCGGCGAAGGCGGTGCCACCCGCACCTTGTCCACCACTGGCAACGTCGAAATCACCAGCGCCACCAGCTTTACCTTTACCCTGGCCGGTGCAGACATTGCCGCCGTCGATAGCCTGCTCAATAAAAACGGCACATCGTCTGCCAGTAGTGCCACTGCCTACAATCTGGCCGCAGCCGACGACTGGAACAGCGTCATCACCGGCGGCAACATCCAGGATTTGACCGGCAACGGCATCACCGTCGCCAATGCCGCACCAAGCATACTGAGTTCCACCTACGATGCCAGCACCGGCATCCTGAGTGTCTCCGCCGTCAACATCGCCGGTGGCGACACCATTGATGTAAGCAAGCTGTCTTTGACTGGCCAGGCCGGTTCCTACACCCTGACCACCGCCAACGTTACTGCGAGCAGTGCGACCGCCTTCTCCGTCACCCTGAACGCCGCCGACAAGCTCGCCATCAATGGCATCCTGAACAACAACGGCACAGCAGCAGTTGATACCACCACCTTCAACCTCGCAGCAGCCGCATCCTGGGATGCCACCACCACCTCCAGTGCTGATCTGACAGGTAATGCCGTGACCGTATCCAACGTCACCGCACCAACGATTACGTCCGCAACTTACGACGGTACCACCCACGTCTTCACCGTCACCGGCACCAACCTCGTTAAAACCATCGGTGCCACCAATGACGTCACGATTACCAAGCTCACCATTACTGGTGAAGGTGGTGCGACCTACACCCTCTCCACCACCGGCAATGTCGAAGTCACCTCGGCCACCAGCTTCACCTTTACCCTGGCCGGTGCCGATATCGCCGGTGTCGATGCCCTGCTCAATAAAAACGGCACATCGTCTGCCAGTAGCGCCACGACCTACAACCTTGCCGCAGCCGACGACTGGAACAGCGTCATCACTGGTGGCAATATCCAGGATTTGACCGGCAACGGCATCACCGTCGCCAATGCCGCACCAAGTATTCTGAGTTCCAGCTACGATGCAGCGACCGGCATATTGTCCGTCTCCGCCGTCAACATCGTCGGTGGCGACACCATTGATGTCAGTAAATTATCGCTCACAGGCCAGGCCGGTTCCTATACCCTGACCACTGCCAACGTCACCGCCAGCAGTACCACGGCTTTCTCCGTCACCCTGAACGCCGCTGACAAACTGGCCATCAATGGCATATTGAACAAGAACGGCACCACTGCGGTTGATACCACCACCTTCAACCTTGCAGCTGCTGCATCCTGGGACGCCACCACCACCTCCAGTGCTGACCTGACCGGCAATGCCGTCAACGTCTCCAACGTGGCCGCCCCAACGATCACCTCCGCAAGCTATGACGTCACCACCCACATCCTGACTGTCACAGGCACTGGCCTGGTCAAGACCATCGGTGCCACCAATGACATTACTGTCACGGCCCTGACCATCACAGGCGAAGGCGCAGTCACACGTACCCTGTCCACCACCGGCAATGTTGAAATTACCAGTGGCACCAGCTTTGCAGTCACCCTGGCCGGTGCTGACCAGGCTGCGGTGGAAGCCCTGTTCAACAAGAACGGCACCACATCCACGAACGGCACGACTTACAACCTGGCAGCAGCCGATGACTGGGACAGCGCCATTACCGGCGGCAATATCGCCGTCACCACCGCAGCGCTTACCGTTTCCAATGTCCCGGTCCCGACCATCACCTCCTCCACCTACGACGCCAACACTGGCGTACTGACCGTGACAGGAACCGGCCTCAAAGGTCTGACAGGGGCCACCAATGACATCGTCGCCAACAAGTTCAGCCTGCAAGGTGAAGGCGGTACCAGCTATACCCTGACCACTACCAGCAATGTTGAGATCACCTCCGCCACCTCGTTCACACTGACCCTCAGTGCAGCGGACCGGCTGGGTGCCAATCTCATCATGAACAAGAATGGCACCAGCTCCACCAGTGTCAATACCTATAACCTGATTGCCGCAGAAGACTGGAATGCCGGTGCTGATGCAGCGGTTGTCATCGCCGACCTGACCGGCAATGGCATTACCGTCTCGAATGTCGTGGCACCAACCGTCACCTCAGCGACCTACAACGTCGCCACCGGTGTGCTGGTGGTCACGGGTAACAACTTCCTGAGCCTGACAGGGGCCACCAACGACATCACCGCCAACCGCATCCGTTTCCTGGGCCAGGGTGCCTTTAACTACACCCTGACCGATACCGCCAACGTCGACATCAGCTCCAACACCAGCTTCACCATGACCATGAGTGCCACCGACAGGGCGGCCCTGGCGTTGCGGATGAACAAGGATGGCACCTCGTCCACCGACAGCACCACCTACAACCTCGGTATGCTGGAAGACTGGAATACCGGTGCTGACGTGTCCGTCATCATCGCAGACCTGTTTGGTAATGGCATTACCGTCACCGGCAACAACGTCGCCCCCACCATCGGTGGCGTCGTGGCTGGCCAGACCGTGACCGAAACCACCACGGTTTCTCCGTTTGCTGCAGTCACCATCACCGACCCGGATGCCGGCGCCTCAGAAACCATCACCATCACCCTCGATGTTGCTGCCAAAGGTGCCTTCACAGCCGCTTCATTAGCCGCCACTGGCTTCTCGACCGCCGATGGCGGCCTGACCTATACCCATGCAGCCGGTAGCCCGGCCGCAGTCCAGGCGGCCATCCGTGGCCTGGTGTTCCAGCCGGCGGCGGGTCGTGTCCCTGTGGGCAGTACCGAAACCACCACCTTTACCATCAGTGCCAATGACGGTATTGCTTCTGCCGTACTCAATAACACCACCACCGTCATTGCCACTGGCATCAATGCAGCACCGACCAATATCAGCTTGTTGCCGGCCACCATCCTGCAAGGTTCCCCGGACAACACCAGTGTCGGCACGCTCTCTGCGACGGACCCCAACCCGAGTGACACCGCCAGCTTTAGTCTGGTGGCGGGCAATGGCACGAATGACCGCGACAATGGCAAGTTCATCATCTCCGGTACCAGCCTGGTGGCCAAGAACCCGCTGGGCATGACCCCGGGCACTTACACCGTACTGGTCCGCGCCACGGATGCGTCCAGTGCCACCTATGACAAGAGCCTGAGCATCACCGTTGGTGACAATGTGCCGCCAACAGTCACCGGCATTACCCGCATCAACCCAGAAAACACCAATCTCGGCACTGCCGATTACAAAGTCAGCTTCAGTGAAGCCGTTACTGGCGTGAATGTCGCCGCCTTTGTACTGGCCACCACCGGCAGCGCAACGGGGACCATCAGCAGCGTCACCCAGCTTGATGCCTCCACCTATAGCGTCAGGATTACAGGCCTGACAGGCGATGGCAGCCTGGGCCTGAACCTTAAAACCTCGGGCACCGGTATTATCGACACCGCCAGCCTGCCTTTGAGTGGCGGCTTTAGCGGTCAGCTGTACCAGGTGGACCATACCGCCCCGACCACCAGTGCCGGTAATCTCAAGTTCTCCAATGACGATGGCGTCAGCAGCACCGACTTCATCACGACTGCTTCATTACAAACCATCAGCGGTACCCTGAGTACCGGCTTGCTGGCCGGTGAAACCGTGCAGGTCTCGCTCGACAATGGCAGTACCTGGATCAATACCACCGCGGCCACCGGTGCCACCAGCTGGTCGCTGGCCAATCAGGTACTGGGTGGCAGCAATACCCTCAAGGTGCGGGTGGCAGATCTGGCCGGCAATGGCGGGCCGACCATCTCGCAGACCTTTACCATCAACAACACCACCGACAACAGCAATGCGGGTGATTCTGATGCCGATGGTGATGGCATCCCGCAACGTGTAGAAAACGCCGTCCCCAACCTCAACGGTACCGGCAATGGCGATGGCAATGGTGACGGTATCCCGGATCAGTCGCAGAAGAATGTCAGTTCCCTGCCATGGACCAGTACGCTGGGGGCAGGTCATTACGTCACACTGGCAAATGCCCAGCAACTGCCACAGACCAAGACCCTGACCACGCCGGCACCAACCACAATACCGGCGGACATGTCGATGCCGTATGGCTTGCTGACGGTACAGATAGAAGGCGGCACCACTGGTGGCGACGCCACCATGTCGCTCTACACGGATGCGCTGGCACCGGTGAATGGCTACTGGGTACAGAACAAGGCGGGGGAATGGGTCAACATCGCCACCAATATCGCTACCGTCAACGGCAAACTGAAGGTGGACTTCAAGGTCACGGATGGCAGCACCTTTGATGCCGATGGCCTGGCCAATGGCAAGATCTTGCTGACGGGGGCACTGGGCTTCAAGACGGTGCCGACCACACCGGTCACCGGTTTGCCGAATGACAAGGATGGCGACGGCATTCCAGATGCGGTGGAACTGCAAATGGGCACCAATCCGCTGGTGAAAGACAATGATGTCTTGCACCGCGCAGACATGTTTGCCATGCAGTTGTACCGCGATGTGCTGTTCCGCGAAGCCGATACGGCCGGGGTGCAGTACTGGCAGCAGCAGATTGACAGTGGCAAGATGACACGGGCACAGGTGGCTGCATCCTTCATGGCATCATCCGAGTTCCAGACGGGCATCGGTAGCCTGACGCGTCTGTACTTTGGTGCCTTTGATCGTTTGCCGGACCGTGATGGGCTGGCGTACTGGATACAGCAAGAGAAGGCGGGCATGAATCTGAGCAAGATCAGTGCATCCTTCGTGGCCAGTACGGAGTTCCAGAGTACCTATGGCAGTCTGGACAACAGTGCCTTTGTGGACCGGGTGTACCAGAATGTGTTACACAGAAGCTCAGACACGGCCGGTAAGGCGTACTGGCTGGGGCAACTCAACAGTGGGGTCACCCGGGGTGACTTGCTGGCGGGCTTCACAGAATCGACGGAGTTCAAGACCAGTTCCCAATCCAAGGTCTCGCTGACGCTGGATTATATCGGGCTGCTGGGCCATGCACCGGATGCCGCAACCTTCAATCAGTTGCTGGCACAGTCGGGCACGGATGCGGTGACGCTCATCGGGCAGTTTATTAATTC
>NZ_JACOGF010000002.1:0-266568 GCF_014284335.1 Undibacterium hunanense
CTGCGTATTCTTTCTGAACGGAGAAGCTTTGCGCGATGTCTTTGAGGGACAGGTTGGACGCTGTCCAATAAGCCAAACCCAGTGGGTCCGCTGGACGATTGAAATAAGCGATGTAAAGCTTTTGGATGTCTGCAGCGGTATTGGCCATTTAAATTTCCTAACTTATTGATTTGAAAGTGTGAACTACTAAAGATTCACGCAATTACCCAGATTTTAGCGAACTGAGGTTAGCACACACTTTTTAACAAAGATGTGATTTTAATCACAAAAAGTGAATTAATTTCAATAAGTTGTTAATTTGCAATATCAATTAATGCTTCACAAGCATTTTTGCATCAGAAATCAATACGGCTTGGGGCGCTCAAACGGATATGCTTACAATCTGGCTTAGCGCACCATTGCATCACCGCCTGTATTTCGTTTTTGCTGATGCAGCGATGTGTAGCAATGTGCAGCAATATATATTGCAGGCCGTCACTATCAACATCAAATCGACATATCCCGCAACATCCTCGACGCTTCCCGGTTGGCCAGCAGGACACTGCCATCGCGCATGTGCAGACGCAGTTGCGATTGTTCGTCGGCTTTCATGGATTCGACAAAATCCAGGTTTACCAGCAGCGAACGATGTATGCGTATGAAACGCGCAGGATCAAGCCGGGTTTCCAGTTCTGAAATACCCAGCCTGACCAGATGGGTCTTGTCACCGACAATGATGGCGGTGTATTTGGCATCGGCTTTCAGGTAAGCGATATCGTTCACATTCACCGGAAAGATATGACCACGGTCACGCACCAGTATTCTTTCCAGACGCCCTACGTCACGACCAGCGGCCAGGTTCAGTGCATGTTCCATGGCTTGCAGGGATGGCGGTGCCTCCAGCAGGCGATCTACCGCGGCTTCAAAACGCTCTTGCGAAAACGGCTTGAGCAGGTAATCAACGGCATGCAGTTCAAAGGCGGTCACCGCATACTGGTCATACGCCGTGGTAAAAATGATCTCCGGCAAATGGCTCAGGCGACGCAAGACTTCCAGCCCTGTCATTTCTGGCATCTGTATATCCATGAATACGACATCGGGCTTCAGCAAATTGATCTGGGTCAGCGCGCTGACGCCATCGGCGGCTTCACCGATGAGGCTGAGTTCCGGGCGGTTGCAAATGGCATCGCGCAAGACTTCTCTTGCCAGTGGTTCATCTTCTGCAATAAAGACGGTTTTCTGTTTCATGGTGCATTCAAGGTATGGGAGTAGATAGTGAAGCTCAAATCGAAGTCAGCGGCACGGTCAGGCATATTTCAAAGCCTTGCCCCGGTGCCGTCTGTATCTTGAAGCTGGCGCGCTTGCCGTATTCAAGCTGCAGGCGTCTTTCCACGGTTTTGACTCCGATGCCGCTGGATGCCTGCACCAGTGCCATGTCAGCTCCAGGGCCATCGTCCCTGATGGTGATATCGACTTCGCTTTGCAGCGCCCTGAGTTTGGTACGTATCAGCAGATTGCCGGGCTGGCTGCGCGGATTAAAGGCGTGCTTGATGCTGTTTTCCACCAGAGGTTGTATGCTCAGGGCCGGGACGCCATAGCCGGCTGCGGCTTCATCCAGCGACCAGCTCACATTCAGTCTTGGCCCCAGGCGCAGGGCTTCCAGATTCAGGTAATCGCGCACGAAATTCAATTCTTCTTCCAGCGTCACATGGGTAATGCCGGTTTTTTCTGTATCCAGCACATAGCGCAGCATATCGGAAAAACGGAATAGCGCCGCCTCTGCCGCTTTGCCATCCTTGCGCATCAGGGCGATGATGGAATGCAGGGTATTGAACAGGAAATGCGGATTAAGCTTGTTGCGCAGGCTGGCCAGTTCCACCTGTACCAGCAGGTTCTGGGCCTGGCTGGCCGCCAGCACCTGCAAGCGCCTGCCTTCGCTGGAGCGCACGGTATGAAAAATACTGGCGACCACTCCATACATCATCAGGCTATACAGGAAGGGCCAGATAGCCACGCTTAAGGGGCGGTCAGCTGACAGGTAGTCAATGTGCACAATGGTACGCATGAAAAAAGTCACCAGCAGATGCCAGAAAACCCCAAACACCAGCGACAGCAAGACATGGATGGTGGCAATAGTGAGAGGCCGGTATTTCTTGCTTTCTATCAGGCCGGTCAGAGGCCAGATAAATGCCAGCAACACTGCTGCTGGCACCGTGCTGATTTCTGACATCAGCGCCACTTTGAAATCGAACTGGGCCTTCGATAATCCATCTATCTGTACGACAAAACCGATAAGTATGGAATAGGCAAGCCAGGCCAGCGTATAGAAAAGCCACATGCGACGCATCCACTATCCTTTCCCTGTGAGTGATGCAATGCCTGAAGTATCCGGTAAATCAGGCATGTCGGGGGTGGATATGTCACCAAATGAGGAAACAGGAACCCGGATTGTCAAAATAATGACCATCTGTCACTTGCTTACCTGGTCGCATGGCGCCGTCGCGCATCAGTCCTTTTCGGCTTCCCAGTATTCCATGGTGGCTGACTTGTTATAGCCTTCACCCGTCAGACGCACGCTGACGCGGTTGCCGTCGGGATAGACAATCACGTCATGCGGATTGCGTTCGCCGATGACCAGATAGCGACAGGGAGCGTCGGTATGGTTGTACAGGCTGTGCCCGGCTTTTTGACCAGCAGGAAAGACCACATAACTGCCAGCCGTCATGATATAGGTCTGCTCGCCCAGGCGCAGGGTAAGGCTGCCTTCCAGCAGCATCATTTGCTCTTCTTCCAGATGATGATAATGGTTGGGGCAGGCTTGTTTGCCGGGTGCCAGTTCTTCCATGCAGACCCCTATGTGTTTACTACCGCCATATTCACCCAGTTGCTGGTAACGGGAACCGAAACTTTGGCCGTGTTCATAGCCGTCCCAGGGTACGTCCTTGATCTCAAAGGGCTTGGTGATGCCCTCTTCAGTTAATGCAACAGCTTTGCTGGCTTCAGTCATGGCGGGCTTTCACTTGTGGATAAATGTCATGGTGACAAGCATGATTTTTGCACATCTTTAGCATCCACGCTGCTTTCCACTCTGTCTATGCCAGCTACGCTACATCAGGCCTCATCTATCTTGCCCATTTCCTGCAAAACTTCATGGGCTGAACGGAATGCGTCTATCGCCAGCGGCATGCCGCAATACACGCTGGCATGCAGCAAGACTTCCTGGATTTCCTGCATGCTGGCACCGTTGTTCACGGCACCGCGTACATGCCCCCGAATTTCTTGCGCACGGCCCATGGCAGTCAGCATGGACAGGGTAATCAGGCTGCGGGTTTTTAAATCCAGGCCGGGCCGGCACCAGGTGGTACCCCAGGCATTGCGGGTCACAAATTCCTGTAGCGGTGCAGTGAAGGCATCGGTATTACTGAAGGCTTTTTCGACAAAAGCCTCACCCATGACTTGCTTGCGTATCTGCAAGCCTGCTTCAAATTGCTGATCCATGTTCCGGCTCCCATATGTGTGAAAAAACATGCTAGCCAGATAGTAGCCCGGGGTCAATGCAGGCCAGGGACAAATGAACCGGCCTTTCACCAGATCACGGGGATGTTGTTTTTTGTATGAAGACAGCTTGCAGCTAGGCATATCTTTCAGGCAACAAGTCTGATAACAGACTACGATGCAGGCTACAATAAACAGCACGGCAGGTTACATTCATTTACAGAAATAGGCTGCTTATTTACGATGGGTAACATTGATTTGAAGAGCGAAGCGCTTATGATGGGTGTGAAAAACGCTGCATGAAAAACGCTGCATTAATGAGCCCCGCTCAAGAGCAATGCTCATACATGCTGCCGATGCTACTGATTTTATCAAGGCTTTTTATTCAGGTTTAATTGAGGCTGATTTCATGATCTATGCACGTCCGCTACCGCATTACCGCAAGACATACGCACCGGCATGGCTGGCCACGTCTGTCACTGTCGCACTGGTGGTCGCCCTCGGCTGCTGGCATCTGCCGGCACATGCGCTGGATGCTGGCAAACCCGCGCCGGAATTTTCGGTGCAGGGTGGCAGCGGCCCCGGCCCCATACAACTGGCGGATTACAAGGGCAAGCTGCTGTACCTGGATTTTTGGGCATCCTGGTGCGGGCCCTGCAAGCAGTCTTTTCCGTGGATGAATAGCCTGCAATCGAAATATGCTGCACAGGGTCTGCAAGTGCTGGCCGTCAATCTGGACAGCAAGGCGGAAGACGCCGCCGTGTTTTTGAAGTCCGTTCCGGCCAGTTTCCAGATCGGCTATGACCCCAAGGGTGTCACACCACGACTATATGATGTCAAGGGTATGCCCAGCAGTGTGTTGATAGACAGGGATGGCAAAGTCCTGTCGCTACATGCGGGCTTCAATGAAGGCAGCAAGGCAAAAATCGAGCAAGCCATCGTGGCTGCTCTGGGAGGAAAATAATGAAGCATGGCAATCTGTGGATATCTGCTCGCCTGCTGGGCCTGGTGTTGCTGGCATCGGCCTGTTCTGCCTGTAGTGTCATGAACGTGATACAGCCGGTACAGGCCTGGGAAAAAGGCAAGCTGGCAAAAAAGGAAATGACGTTTGATGGCGATCCGCTGGAAAACAAATATGCAGAACATACTTATTCCAGCAAAGAATCTGCGTTTGGTGGTGCTGGTGTAGGTGGTGGTGGCTGTGGCTGCAACTGAAATTGTACTGAAGTTGAAAAAGCAGCCTGTGATGGATAAGGGATAAGGACCGCAGAATGAAATCAGCCAGCACTCGTCCGGCACGCAATAACGAGCATCTTGGTTCAGCCTTGCTGGCCGCGGCACTGGCTTTGCCGGTCGCTGGCGTGGTGCATGCCGAATCAGCGCCAGACAAAGGATCAATCAGCCTGAAAGTACTGGATTATCAGGATAGCCAGCCTGGCGAAGACCGCGTCAAGGTCAAGGCCAATGCCTTGAAGATCATGACACCGATAGGCGATGAATGGTCAGTCGGTGGCAGCTTCATCACCGATAGCATATCCGGAGCATCGCCCGCGTTTCACAGCTATGCGTTGAGCAAGCTCAGGGATTTCCGGCGTGCCATGGATGCCGAAGTGACGCGTTATCTGCCGCACCACACAGTGACCCTGGGTGCCAGTTATTCCACCGAGGCTGACTATATCTCGCGCGGCGTATCGGTGCAGGGCAGTCAGTTCAGTGAAGATAAAAATACTACCTGGACTGCAGGTATGGGCTTTGCCAATGACACCGTGAGTGCCTCCACCGGCAGGGTCAAAGGTGAAAACAAGCAGGTATTTGATGCCTTGCTGGGTGTGACCCAGGTACTGACGACGAATGATATCGTGCAATTGAATGCCAGCCTGGCACGCGGGCGTGGTTACCTGTCTGACCCTTACAAGGTGCTGGACAAGCGCCCCGGCGAACGCAACAGTTATACCCTGCTGGCACGCTGGAACCATCATTTCGACGCCACTGGAGGCAGTAGCCGCCTGAGTTACCGTTATTTTGCAGATTCGTGGAAGATACGTGCACATACCTTCAGTGCCGAATATACGCAACCCTTTGCGCAGGGCTGGAGCATTACGCCGGTGCTGCGTCTGTACACACAAAGCGCGGCCAGTTTTTATGTTGACGCTGATCCTTCCATCTATCCGTTTGCCCCCAATCCACCGGCTGGTGCCTTGAATTACTCCGAGGATCAGCGCGTGTCTGCCTATGGTGCGCACACTATCGGCATCAAGCTGGCGAAACAGATAGGGGAAGACTGGCAGGCCGATATCAAGCTGGAAGAATATGAACAAAGGGCATCATGGAGATTGTTCGGCAGTGGCAGCCCGGGCTTGCTGCCTTTCCGTGCGCGCAGCATACAGCTGGGAATTTCAAAGCAGTTTTAAAAATCCGTTTTGAAAGCCGGTTTAAAAATAAGCATGCCTGGTTTGCCTTACAAAACTGGGCACTGATGTGAGCAATTATGCAGATTTACCGTATTCCTTTTCAAGCCATGGCCTGTGCCTGCGAAGTTGTCATCGCGGCAGAGGAAGAACAGGCCATGTTTGTCATCGCGCAGGAAGCGATTGCTGAAGTCAAAAGGATAGAGAGTACCTATTCGCGTTACCGGGCGGACAGTATCGTGTCCCGAATCAATGCGCAGGCGGGTGGTGAAGCCGTGGTCTGTGATGCAGAAACAAATTCCCTGCTCGATTATGCGCAGGCCCTGCATGCTGCCAGCGATGGCCTGTTTGATATTACCGCCGGCATCTTGCGCCGTGCCTGGGATTTCAAACGGGCACAGGTACCGGCAGCGGCTGATCTGGCTGCGCTGTGTGCGCTGACAGGCTGGCACAGGGTAGAACGCGGAGCAGACAGCATACGTCTGCCACTAGCGGGCATGGAGATTGATTTTGGTGGCTTTGGCAAGGAATATGCCGCTGACCGCGCCGCTGCGCTGTTGCTGGAACGCGGCGCCACCCATGGTTATGTGAATCTGGGCGGAGATATCCGCGTACTTGGCCCCAAGCCGGATGGACAAGCCTGGATCATGGGCATACAGGACCCCAGGCAGCAGGAAAAAATCGTCGCCAGTATCCCGGTACCGGAAGGTGCGCTGGCCACCAGTGGCGATTATGAAAGATATATTGAAGTGGCTGGTCAGCGTTATTGCCATATCCTCAATCCACGTACCGGCATGCCGGTGCAGTACTGGCGCAGCATCAGTGTGCGCGCACCGCTGGCTTCACTGGCGGGCAGTTGCACCACCATCGCCATGCTGAAAGAAGAGCAGGGCCTGGCTTACCTGAAAGCGGCAGGCGTGGCTTACCTGGCGATAGACCAGCAGGGTGAAATGCATATGCATGCACCACCGCGTGTAGCAGATGCAATAGTTGCCCGGTAGTGACAATAGCGGTAACGATGGCAATGGCAAAACAAAGAATCAAGTGATTTACCTGGAGAACACATCATGGCAACTATATCCGGCACCGACGGCAATGATACCTGGACCGTCGTCAACCCCTCGACCTTCACACTCGATGGAAAAGGGGGCACCGATACGCTGAACCTGGGTACGTCGCTGCGTTCCAGCTACCTCATCACCCGGGATGCGGATGGTACCGTGCATGTGGACAGTATCTCCAGCGCCAGTGGTGCCTTGCATGCCACCCTGATCAATATGGAGATACTGGTATTCAACAATGGCCAGGACGTGCTGAACCTGCTCAGTTATTTTGGCGATACCACACCGCCGACAGTGATCAGCTTCAGCCCGGCAACGCTGGCGACCAGTGTTGCTACCGGCAGTGATATCGTGCTGACATTCAGCGAACCGGTGGCAGCTGGTAGCGGCGTCATCAATTTGCAGAGTGCCGATGGCACCACCGTTGCCAGTTATGACATCAGCAAAAGCAGCAATGTCACCATATCCGGCAGCAAAGTCACCATCAACCCTACCAATGACCTGAGCAACGGCACCACCTATAAACTGTCGATACCATCCGGTGCCATCAAGGATATCGCTGGCAACAGTTTTGTCGGCACCAGCAGTTATTCCTTCACCACGGTCGCCAAAACCACCGTGGGCGGCATCGTCGGTACGACCGGCAATGACACCCTCACCGGCACCAGTGGCAATGATATATTCACCGGCCTGGCCGGAAACGACACCATCAATGGCGGCGCTGGCCTGGATACCGCCGTGTATGCCGGCAAGCGTGCCGATTTTACGATTACGGCATCGGGTTCGAATTTTACCGTGCAGGATAAAACCGGGGCAGAAGGCACGGATACCGTCAACCAGGTTGAACGCCTGCAGTTTGCCGACATGTCGGTGGCGCTGGACATCAGCAGCACCGCCGGAGTCGCTTACCGTATCTACCAGGCGGCATTTAACCGCACGCCAGATCTGGCAGGGCTGGGCTACTGGATAGGGCAGATGGACAAAGGGCAAACCCTGGGGGATGTCGCCAAAAGCTTTGTCGCTTCAGCCGAGTTTCATACCCTGTATGGCAATAACCCCACCAATCAGCAGGTGATCACCGCCTATTATCAAAACGTCTTGCACAGGGCACCTGACCAGGCCGGCATGGATTACTGGCTGGGACAACTGGCAAGCGGCAAAGATACCCAGGCAACAGCGCTGGCCGGTTTCAGTGAAAGCGCAGAAAACCAGGCGCAGGTGATAGCCAAAATCCAGAATGGTATTGATTTCATACCGTTTGGCTGAGTGGTTGAGCCGGACTGCTGACGCGTGCTAACAACACGGATTACGAATATTTGCAGGCGTATAAGTCAGGAATTATTAACAAGCTTGTTGTTTGAGGGGCAATACGCGAGGTCTTAGTTGGACTTTTCCTGCTTGGCTTCCATATACACGCGCAATAGCTTGTTAATGCGTGTCTGGTAACCCTGACCTTGCTCCTTGAACCATTCCAGCACGTCACTATCCAGACGAATCGTCACGGCCTGCTTGGGTGGCATGCGCAATTCTGCGTTCTGGAAAAATTCATCTCCCAATTCAGCAATATCGCTGGTATCGATATCTTTATCCTTCATCGCAGTCAGGCGTTTCCAATCTGTTTTAGATGCTTTGTTCATAGCGTTTCACCTCATTTTTGGTTGCCTTACGAGCAGAGATAATGCGAATAACATCTTCATTCCGCTCCACATAGACCACTACTCCTATCGTGCTCTTAATCCACCCAAGTGCAATCCAGCGATCTTCACCGTAATCTTCTCTTCCATCATGGAACGTCAGCATTGGATGCTTAAAAATATCTGCCGCATCGCTAAAATCGATGCCGTGCTTGCGGATGTTGATTTGGTTTTTTTGTTCATCCCAATCGAAGCGCATCGTCCACCTGTATCTATATTTGTATTTACACTTGTATTGACATTATAGAGTATCACTAAATTTCCTACTTGGATTTAATGTCTTTTTCGTTGCAGAAATAATGATGGTATTTTTTAAAGCATTGAATCTCAATATGAAAAAAATAATCCTTTTAAGAATCGAGTTTATTAAGATTTCTATGTGCTTTGAACTACACAATCTGTCAATCAACGTTTATATACGGCTTTCATATCTTCCTCAAAATACGCCAGCAGGTTATTGCGCTTGAGTTTCAGGGTAGGCGTGATGAGGGTGTTTTCGACGGTCCATGGTTCCAGCGTCAGAACTGCCGCACGTGGTTGTGCATAGTAAGGGAAATTGCTGGTCAGTCCATGTATGCGTTTGACCACGGCGGCCACGGCTTCTGGCGATTTCAGGCTGGCCTTGTCGTCCGGATTCAGGCCCAGTGAACGCGCCAGTTCCCGCCAGTACACCCGGCTCAATACGACCGCACAGGCGATGAAGGGTGAGTTTTCACCGAAGGCATAGGCCTGTTCAAATACGGCATCATTGGTGATCGCCAGTTCCAGGTCGACAGGGGCAATTTTTTCACCGGTCGAGGTGACGATGATTTCTTTCACCCGTCCCAGAATACGTACGCGCCCCGCCACGATCGACGCCTGATCACCGGTACGCAACCAGCCATCAATAAAGGTTTTGGCAGTGTCTTCTTCACGCTTCCAGTAACCACGCATGACGTTCGGGCCACGTACCTGCAATTCTGCATTTTCGCCGATGCGGACTTCAACCCCGTCCACGGCGCGGCCTACGGTGGCCGGGTCATTGTCATCGGGTGCATTGAAGGCGACTACAGGTGCGGTCTCTGTCATGCCATAACCCTGGACGATGGGTATACCCAGGCCAAGGAAGCATTGGGAAATCGCCTGTGACAGCGCAGCGCCACCACTGACGGCGACCCGCAGGCGGCCACCAAACTGGTTTTTCAATTTGCTGGCAATCAGCGGTTCCAATACCAGCCAGCGCAAGCTGTCCATGAACGCTGTCATGCCATCCCCTTTCAGCAAACCCTGGCTGCGGCTGAAACGACGCCAGCCGGTGGCGATGGCGAGATTGAAAAGGTTTGCCTGAAATGCGGATGCAGACAGCCTGGTCTGAATCACACCATACACACGCTCATAAATGCGCGGCACGGAAATCAAAATGGTAGGCCGTACTTCCAGCAAGTCTTGCGGCAATTGCTTGACCGAGCGCGAAAACGCGACGCAGGCACCGGCGGCAATCGGCAGGTAATAACCGGCAGTGCGCTCGAAGGTATGCGACAGCGGCAGGAAGGATAAAAATACATCTGTGATCACCGGCGACACGCGCGACACCACCGCCTTCACATTCGACATCACATTGGTATGCGTGAGCATGACACCCTTGGGTTTGCCGGTGGTACCCGATGTGTACACCAGCGCCGCCAAGTCATCTGCCTGCGGTCCTTTTGGATTCACCTGCAAATGCGCTGCGCCGGATAGCCATTCGTCGATATGCATTACCGGGCAACTGGCTGGTAATGCAGTGGCATCCAGTGTTTTTTGCAAAACTACGACCTGGCGCAAGGCTGGCAGATCAAGACCCGCAGCAGCAATTTCTTTCCATTGCTGATCGGTCGCCGCGATTAAAAACGAGGCATCGCTGTCACACAGGATGTAGGCAATACTGGCAGGATTATCCAGCGCATGCATGGGCACCGGTACAAAGCCACAAGCCTGGGTAGCCTGGTCCATGCACACGGCATGCAAGCCATTCGGCAGCAGGATGGCAATACGCGAGCCATGTTCCAGCGCCAGTGGCGACAGGGCTTTGACAAAGCCTGTGACGCGCTCCTGTGTCTGTTGCCATGAATAGGATGTCCACTGTCCAGCCACATCATCGAACTGACGATAGGCTTCGGCATCAGGTGTTTGTGCTACCCGCCAGGCAAATAATTCTGCCAGGGTTTGCACTGTGGATAAGTCGGGAGGTATTGCTGTTTGCGCAGAGGTAGACATGAAATGCTTAGAAAATGAAATCAATAGCCCGTCACCGTACTTCACACTCTTGCCCTACGAGAAGAAAAGTCACGGTATTTTTGGATTTACCAGAAAATAAGGGCTAAAAGCATCATTATGCAACAAATTAGAGAAAGACTTATTGCGTGAAGACAAATTGACCACGTCATCCTGCTGCTATGAACTTCAGGAATGCGGCGATGACATCGCATAAGCGTCCTAAGCTATCGATTCCTTGCTACTAAACTGTAGGGTGCACCATGTGCACCATCTACTATAAATTTGAACGACACCAGGCAAAAAATTTAATTCACCATTCCTGCCAACTCAACATCGCCACCGTAGCATCATCCGCCTTCTTCACCGCCATGCCACCAGACTTGCCAACTTCATGTTCACGCAATTCCTGCATCAGGGCTGGCAGCCCGCGTCTCGCACAGGCTTGCATCAAACCTGCCGTGTCGTACAGGTGGTAGCTATCAACAAGCCGATAAAAACCATCGGTCATGATCAGCACGCGGTCAGACTGTTTTAACTTGATGTGATGTTCTCGTGCAGCGAAACGGCCCTGTGGATAAAGGCAGAGTATCGATGGCTGCGGGTGCATGTTTTGCGATACCCGGCGTTCTCTTAACATGGGTAAGAGCCTGGCCCAGCGCGCCTGTTCATCCAGGCCTTCCTGCTGCAATGCTTCTATCGCGGATTTGAGTATGCCTTCTTGTGGATTGTCATAGGGATCAAGATCACTCACTTTTGCATGAGCATCCAGCAAGAAGCTTTTGCAATCACCCAGGGCATAGATGCTGACATCTTCGCCATTGGCATGAACACGCAACCAGGTCAGCGCGGCAATCGGCCAGGCGTGGCAGGGGATGGCGGCGACCTGTAGCAGGGAATTGTGCTGTTCACGCAGGGCTTGCAGGGCGAGCTGCATACTGTCGGCCTGGCTGAGTAGCGGTGTGGCGACTTGTTTCAACGCAGCAGAAAATTGCAGGACAAACCAGGCCGGATCGCCGAGACCGGTATCCAGGTAATTGCGGTCCGACACCGAACTGGCGCCGTCAAATACCAGCAGTTCCAGCGTGCCATCCGGATGAGTGAAGCTGGTTACCAGGTCTTCGTTTATATTCGTACTGGCGGCAGTGGAGAGGGAATCGATGAGCATGGGTGCCGGTGCTTAATGATGATGCGTGATGATGCGTGGAGGGTGATTGCAGAATATAGCATTGGCATATTGCAGGAAAATTTCGTTTTTCCAAAATCGGTGCGCGGGGCACACGCTACCAGTCGGCGGGCAGCTCGAATGCCCATTATAATCAAACCCTTGTCCGCACTATTGTTCAACTCAGGAGCCTCGCCATGTTTGGCACACAAGATCTCACCCAGTTCATTATCGCCGGAATATTACTGAATATCGCCCCTGGTCCTGATTCTTTATTGATCATGACGCGCAGCGCGACGCAGGGGTGGCGTGCCGGGTCAGCAGCGGCACTGGGCATAGGTGCGGGTACGCTGGTGCATATCATGGCGGCGGCACTGGGTTTGTCAGCCTTGCTGGCGACGTCTGCCACGGCGTTCACCATCGTCAAGCTGGCAGGTGCGGCTTATCTTTTGTATGTGGGCGTGTCGCTCTTGCTGAGCAAGGCAAAAACAAATACCAGCAAAGAAACCACGCCCTTGCCTGCGTTGAGTCATGGGAAAATTTTTGCCCAAGGGTTTTTGACGAATGTGCTGAACCCCAAGGTGGCGATCTTCTTTCTGGCGTTTGTGCCGCAGTTTATCGCCGCAGATGCCAGCAATAAACCACTGGCGCTGATTGTCCTCGGTTGCATCTTCAATTTCAACGGCATGCTGTGGTGCCATTTGCTAGCGGTGTCGACGGCATTTGCCAGACAGCGGGTACGCATCAGCCAGGCTGTCACGCTGTGGCTGAACCGTTTTATCGGTATGATGTTTATTTCTTTTGGGATCAAGCTGGCGCTGGCCAACAAGCATTAAAAGCACAGGTTTATTCACAGCCAGCAAAAAAACAAGGCACTGACTTGAGGTCAGTGCCAGATTATTGCCAAGCCTGTCTTTAAAACAGCGATAACGCGTTTTTACTTGATTGGCAGGCAGCTGGTATTTTTAACTTCTTCCATTACTGCATAGGTATGCGTTTCACGCACGCCATTCAATTGCAGCAGGGATTTGCCGAGGAAATCGCGGTAGGCATTCATGTCCTTGACCCGCGCCTTGACGAGATAATCAAAACCGCCGGCCACCATATGGCATTCAAGCACTTCGGGGATGGCTTGTACGCCTCGCCGGAAGGCATCGAAGACATCAGGCGTGGTGCGGTCAAGCACTACCTCAATGAACACCAGCAGGGCCACATCCAGAAGATGGGGATTGAGCTGGGCTGTATATCCTAGTATGTAGCCGGACTCTTGCAGCTTACGCACGCGCTCCAGGCAGGCAGCAGGGGACAGATTGACCCTTGTTGCCAGTTCTACATTACTGATACGGCCGTCGTTTTGCAATTCGGCCAGAATTCTTTTACTGATTTTGTCGAGCATAAGAAGTCAGAAATCGTCGATGGGGTGATTAATAATATTCGGCATAATTTTCTCACAAAATAGAAAATTTCGATATATGTTCTGATTTCCAGAATTAATCCTCGAAGAGCATCTATACAATGAAATCTAATTTGTTTTGATTATTTCTCTAGGATTGCAACTATCGTGCCAACCAACAACCTCCCATTTTCTGCCTTGCAGGCTGAACTCCTGAGCCCTGCTACGCCCTTGAGAACTGCCATTACGCAAGCATACCGCCGATCAGAGACAGAAGCTGTGCAATGGTTGCTGGGACAGGTTGATCCGCATGAAGATCAGCAAAACAGTGTTGCGGAACTGGCACACCGGCTGGTCACCAATGTCCGTCAGCAGCGCACCCGCGCTTCGGGCGTTGATGCGCTGATGCATGAATTTTCCTTGTCTTCAGAAGAAGGTGTGGCATTGATGTGTCTGGCCGAGGCGCTGTTGCGCATCCCCGATCACCAGACGGCTGACCGCCTGATTGCCGACAAGATCAGCAAGGGCGACTGGCGCAAGCATCTGGGTGAATCACCATCGCTGTTTGTGAATGCTGCCACCTGGGGCTTGCTGGTGACTGGCAAACTGGTCAGCACCAATAGTGAGCAGGGCCTGGGTTCGGCCCTGACACGCCTGATCGCCAGGGGTGGCGAACCGCTGATACGCAAGGGTGTGGACCTGGCCATGCGCATGCTGGGGAATCAGTTTGTCACTGGCCAAACCATAGAAGAAGCCCTGAAAAACAGCCAGGACAATGAAAAACGCGGCTATCGCTATTCTTATGACATGCTGGGTGAAGCCGCGCTGACCGCCAAGGATGCGGCTTTTTATTACCAGGCTTATGAAACTGCCATTCATGCCATAGGCAAGGCATCCAACGGACGAGGCATTAAAAACGGCCCCGGCATTTCAGTCAAACTGTCGGCCCTGCACCCACGTTATTCACGCGCCCAGCGTGAGCGCACGATGACGGAATTGCTGCCGTTGCTGAAGAAACTGCTGCTGCTGGCCAAGCAATACAATATCGGCCTGAACATCGATGCCGAAGAAACCGACCGGCTGGAACTGTCGCTGGACCTGATGGAAGCGCTGGCCTTTGATGCCGATCTCAAGGGCTTTGAAGGCATAGGTTTCGTCGTGCAAGGCTACCAAAAGCGCTGCCCGTTTGTGATCGACTACCTGGTGGATCTGGCGCGCCGCAGTGGCAGCAAGTTCATGGTGAGGCTGGTCAAGGGTGCGTACTGGGATGCGGAAATCAAGCGTTCACAGGTGGATGGCATGAGCGGCTTCCCGGTCTACACGCGCAAGGTCTATACCGATCTGTCTTACCTGACCTGTGCACAAAGACTGCTGGCGGCGACTGATGTGATTTATCCACAGTTTGCCACCCACAATGCGCTGAGCTTATCCACCATTTATACCTGGGCACAAAAAGCCGGTATCACGGACTATGAATTCCAGTGCCTGCATGGCATGGGAGAAACTTTGTATGACCAGGTGGTAGGCAAAGACAAGCTGGACAAACCTTGCCGTATTTATGCACCAGTTGGGTCACATCAGACTCTGCTGGCTTATTTGGTGCGCCGTTTGCTGGAAAATGGTGCAAATTCATCCTTCGTGAATCAGATCGTGGATGAGAATGTGTCCATCGCATCCATGCTGGCTGATCCTATTGCTGTTTCGCGTGAACTGGGTGGTTTGGCGCATCCTGGCATTGCCTTGCCCAGGGATTTGTTTGGCAAGGAAAGAAAAAATTCTGCCGGACTGGATTTTTCCAATGAACTGGAACTGCAACACATAAGCGCCCGCTTTGCTGAGAGCAGCCAGCAGACATTGACTGCCGGCCCCATCCTGCATGGCCAGGTATCGGCCAGCCAGACCCGGCCTGTGAATAACCCGGCAAACCAGCTCGATGTGGTCGGTCATGTCACTGAAGCCGATGCCCAGGATGTGGAAACGGCCTTGCATGCAGCCGAACAATATGCGATGGACTGGCAAACCACGCCGCCGGTAGAACGTGCCGCCGTATTGAAAAAAGCGGCTGATTTGCTGGAAACGCAAACCCTGGATTTCATGGCCCTGGCCATACGCGAAGCCGGCAAATCCTTGCCGAATGCCCTGGCAGAAGTACGTGAGGCAGTCGATTTCCTGCGTTATTACGCCGCCCAGGTAGAAGGCCTGCCGAATACCCAGGCACTGGGCCCGGTGGTCTGTATCAGTCCATGGAATTTCCCGCTGGCGATTTTCATTGGTGAAGTCAGTGCAGCACTGGCGGCTGGCAATGTGGTGCTGGCCAAACCGGCAGAACAGACACCCCTGATCGCCTATCGCGCCATCCAACTGCTGCATGAAGCTGGCGTGCCGCGAGGTGCAGTGCAATTCTTGCCGGGTACGGGCGAAGTGGTCGGTGCGCAACTGGTGGCAGACCGTCGCGTCAAGGGCGTGATTTTCACCGGTTCTACCGAAGTGGCGCAAATCATCAACCGCACCCTGGCCAAACGTGCAGTGACGGAAGGCATAGACATTCCCCTGATCGCTGAAACCGGTGGCCAGAATGCCATGATCGTTGACAGCAGCGCCCTGCCTGAACAGGTAGTCAATGACGTGCTGTCATCCGCCTTTGACAGCGCCGGCCAGCGTTGTTCTGCCCTGCGCATACTCTGCTTGCAGGAAGATATTGCCGACAAGACCATAGAAATGCTGCACGGTGCCATGCAGGAATTGCGCATAGGTCAGCCAGGCCGCCTGGCCATCGATATCGGCCCGGTGATTGATGCTGAAGCACAAAACAATCTGCTCAGCCACATCAACACCCTACGCGGCAAGGCCAAGTCCTTCTACACGCTGGATTTGTCCAGCAGCTGCCGCAGCGGCACGTTTGTGGCACCGACGGTATTGGAAATTGCCAACCTGGCGGACCTGAAAAAAGAAGTATTCGGCCCGGTACTGCATGTCTTGCGCTACCGGCGTGATGACTTGCCGCAATTGATAGATCAGATCAATGGCACCGGTTTTGGCCTGACCCTGGGCATCCATTCACGCATAGATGAAACCATCAACTTCATCACTGATCGCGCCCATGTCGGCAATATCTATGTGAACCGGAACATCGTCGGTGCCGTGGTGGGCGTCCAGCCCTTTGGTGGTGAAGGCAAATCCGGCACCGGCCCCAAAGCCGGCGGCCCGCTGTACCTGAAACGCCTGCAACGCACACCTGTGGTTGGTCTGGGTGGCCATACCGTGTATGAACGCCAGTCACCACCAGCACTGGAAGCCTTGCTGGTATGGGCCAAAACCCATGGCCACCAGCGCATAGCCGAACTGGGCGAACATTATGCCCATACCAGCCCTTACAAACTGACCCAGGTTTTGCCTGGCCCTACGGGGGAACGCAATACCTTGTCTTTTGCCCCGCGTGGTCGCATTTTCTGCGCTGCCAACAGCATCAATTGTCTGATCAACCAGTTGGCAGCCACACTGGCCACCGGCAATACCCCGGTGTTGCCAGCACAAACCCTGGCCATGCTGCCAGGCGGCCTGCCGTTGGAAGTCAGCAAACTCATCGTCGCTGCCGAAGCCGACCAGTGTGGTGCCCAGTTGGCCCTGATAGAAGGTGCCTTGCTGGCCCACTACAAGTTGCTGTTTGCAGCTCAGGATGAAGCCATCGTGTCTGTGCTTGAAACCCAGGACCATGTAGAAATTCCGCTATGGCGCCTGGTAGCTGAACGTGCGCTGTGCGTGAATACCACGGCAGCAGGTGGGAATGCGAGTTTGATGACTTTGGAGGGATGAATCAGCTTGTAATTTAGCTTGTAACTTAGCTTGTAATTTAGTCAGGCGTATTACGCTGATTACACTGATACAAAGAGGCCTCGCAAAAATGCGAGGCCTTTGTTTTTAAACTGCCGTCAATTGCTTGTCTCAGGTATCCATTCTCAGGTGTCCATCTATGCAGCAAACGCTGTCATTGCGGAGCTTCCACTACTTGCAGCATCAGCGATGAGCGTACGAATCCGGCTGGCGTCTGCACTGGTGCTTGGGTTATACACAACCATACCCAAATCGGGACGACCATCGACAGCAAACCCTGAATATTCCAGCTCTATAAGTCCTATGCTTGCATGGTTCAGGCGTTTGATACCTTCTCCATAGACACGAACATCCTTGTCTTTCCATAAGGCTTCAAACTCCGGGCTGAGTTTGATCAATTCTTCTACCAGTCGCTGAACTTCAGCGCTCGCTCCTGCGCGCGTCACGTCAGTCCTGAAAGTGCTGACCACAAAGCGGGCGACGCCTTCCCAGTCTGTCTGTGCACGACGAACACGGGCGTTGCAAAAGATAAGGCGCAGGATGTTTCTCTCTTCGGGCGGCAAGCTGCCGTAATCCGTCAGCACCGCTGCTGCGGCCCGGTTCCACGCCACGACATCCCAGGTCGCAGTCCTGATAAAAGCCGGACTGACTTCCAGCGCATCAAGCAAGCGCTGCAATCGCGGTGTTACCCCTTCGGTGGGCCTGTATTTCACGTCAGGCGGGTGGCCACGGGCAAGCATGAAAAGATGTTCCCGCTCCTGTTCCGTCAGCATCAGTCCGGCAGCGATACGATTGAGTACATCGACCGATGGTGCGCCTCCCCGACCTTGCTCCAGCCAGGTATACCAGGTTGGGCTGATGTTTGAGAGTTGCGCAACTTCTTCCCGTCGCAGCCCTGAAGTACGGCGCCGGATTGTTGAAAAGCCGAAAGTGGCGGGGTCAATGCGACTTCTGCGGTCCTTCAGGTAAGACCCGAGTGCACTCTCCGTTTTTTCTGTCATCGCTATCCAGTTGGTGTTTATACCCCTATAAGGACACTACTTTAACATAATAGATTGTTGCTGCATGATGGAAACCTGACAACCAAGGAGAACTAACATGCGTATCTTTCTGACAGGCGCAACCGGATTTATCGGTTCAAAAATTATCCCTGAACTTATTAACGCGGGACATCAGGTTCTTGGTCTGACCCGTTCCGATGCTGGCGCGCTGGCACTTGCAGAAGCAGGGGCAACAGTACATCGCGGCGATATTGAAGACCTGGACAGCCTGCGTGCCGGGGCCGACAAATGTGATGGCGTGATTCACACGGCTTTCGATCATAACTTCCAGCACTTTGTTGCCAATTGCGATAAAGATCATCGTGTCATCATGGCACTGGGCGAAGTATTGGACGGGTCTGAACGTCCGCTGGTTATTACCTCGGTGACACCGGTAGGTATGGCAATCCCTGGCCAGGCTGCCATAGAAGATTATTTCAATCCCGCACACCCTAATCCGCGTAAGGCATCAGAACTGGCAGCGTGGGAATTGCTGCAGCGTGGAATTCATGTTTCAGCAGTGCGCCTGTCTCAAATACATGATGCGGACAAGCAAGGCCTGGTGACCAGCATGATTGCACTGGCACGCGAAAAGGGGGTGTCGGCTTACGTAGGCGAAGGACTGAATTGCTGGTCTGCCGCGCATGTTTCAGACACCAGCCGGCTTTACAGACTCGCTCTCGAAAAAGGACAAGCCGGTGCGCGATATCACGCAACGGCAGAAGAAGCTATCAAGTACAGAGACATTGCAGAAACCATAGGCGAACGCCTTGCCATTCCAGTGCTGAGTCTGTCTAAAGAGGAGGCTCCCGGACATTTCGGATGGCTGTCAATGTTTGCTGACAAGGACATGTCTGCTACGAGTACAAAAACACGTGAGCTGTTGCAATGGCATCCTACTGGCCCGGGTTTACTTGAAAGCATCAGGCAAATCAGTCTGTGACGGTAAAGTGTGCTTGATGTATGACGTGATATGAAATTTCCTTGAAGGATGAATACCAGGAAAAAGGTCTGTGAATACCATTTCACAGACCTTTTGATCAAATGTACTGCATTTTTTGCTGAGTTAAAATACGATGAACTCGTCAGATGCAAGAGTACATACAGCCCGGTTCTATTTTATTTTCTGGCGCGTTTTTCTTCCATGCATTCACGGTTTCATACTCTCATGAGCAAACGTCAAAACACCCCTGTTTCTTCAAGAAAACGGCCGCAACAAAGCCGTTCGGCGGATCTGGTTGCCACTATCCTGGAAGCTGCCCTTCAGGTGTTGCAGCGGGAAGGAGCACAAAAATTTACCACGGCCCGGGTGGCAGAAAGAGCAGGCGTCAGCATAGGTTCGGTATATCAATATTTCCCGAATAAAGCGGCGATACTTTTTCGGCTGCAAAGTGATGAATGGCGGCAGACCGGAGGCATGTTGCGTAATATTCTTCAGGATGCGCAACAGGCACCACTGGAACGGTTGCGTACGCTGGTGCATGCCTTCATCCGTTCAGAATGTGAAGAAGCTGATATCCGTGCCGCGCTCACGGATATCGCACCGCTGTATAACGATGATCCGGAAGCACAGGAAGCATGGCTATCCTGGGATCGCACCGTGCAGATTTTTATTGAAGAATTGCTACCTGCCGCATCCGCTGCCACACGTTCAATTGTTGAAGAACTGATTTCCACTACGCTTAGCAGTGCAGGCGAATATGTTTCAGCAAATGGCTATCCTGCTTCCAGGATAGATGCATATGCGGATGCCCTGGCAGACATGTTTTGTGCCTACCTGAGCAATGTCAAAGACAATAATGAATCAACGATAGCTGTAAACGAAGATCAGAAGCCAGCATGACCGGCCTGATCATTTTTCTTGCAAAGATGAGTAACAAGACAGCAGAGAAAATTAGCTGATTTTTTCACCTGCCGATGGTTTCCCCAGCAGACGCACTGCTACCAGCAAAGATAAACCAACCGCAACACCAGCCGCCAGAAACACTGTATGCACGCCCCATTGGCCCGCGATGACACCCGCCAGCGGGCTGGCAATACCCAGCGAGATATCCAGAAATGCGACGTAGGCACCCATGGCAACACTGCGGCTTTGTGGTGGTGCACGACGTGCAGCTTCGACACCAAAACCCGGAAAAGCCAGCGAATAACCAAATCCGCCAAGGGCAACACCTGTGTAGGCAATAGTTGAAGTATCAGCCGACCATATCAGCAATAATCCAGCTGCTTCAATCGCGACACTGACCATTGCCACCTTTGCGCCGCCGAGTTTGTCTGGCAGATGTCCAAATAAAAGTCGCGCAGCGATGAAAGCCAGGCCAAAAGCAGTAAAGGCAAGCGAAGAATTACCCCAGTTCTTTGCAGCAAACAACAATGCAATGAAACCTGTAATCATGCCAAAACCTATACTGGCCAGGGCCAAACCCATGCCAGGAATCAATACCAGAGCGAATACTTTATAAAAAGGAATACGCTTGCTTGCCAGTGGTGCTACTGCTGGTACAAGGGCTACCATCGCCAGGGCTACAAACGGTATCAAGATCGTGGCAACTGCTATGCCGGCAAACCCAAAATTACCATTCACGACAATACCTGCAGGTGCACCCAATGCAAATGCAGCGTACATGGCAATACCAACCCAGGCCATCACCTTGCCAGCGTTTTGTGGGCCCACTAATCCTATTCCCCAACCCAGTGATCCGGTGACAACCAGGCTTTCGCCTATGGCGAGCACTATACGCCCGGTCAATAATATCCAGACCGATATTGCGGGTGTTGTCACAAAGGGCAGTGATGCCAGATAAGCCAGGCCAGAACTGGCGACGATCAATAGCCCAGCAACCACGGCACGCCTGGCACCACGACTATCTGCAAAGTTGCCAGCCCAGGCACGTGACAGCAGAGCAACTACGAATTGTGCGCCTATGACCAGGCCCACGACCAGAGTACTCATGCCCAGGGTTTCATGCAGGTACAGCGGCAGTACAGGCAACTGCATGCCAATGGTCAGAAAACCGATAAAAACGGACAGAGCAAGCGTAAGCAGTTTAAGAAAAACATTGCCGCCAGCTACTGCCTTTGCGGCAGACAAAGGCGACGAAGATTGAGAATGTAAAGACACGGGAAACTCCAGACATAAAAAAGTAATTAATGCTGGATATAATAAAAGTCTTCATTCGGGTCGAATAGTCGCGTAAGCCAGGCAGTACAGAACAGCCTTGAAAGCTATGCTGGATGCGGCTTTGCACATTTTTTCATGATCAATTTCGGGGCTTTGTACAACAGCTAGTCGCGTTTTAAAAGATTGCCAAAATCAGCTATGGACTTGTGTATAAATTTGAAATTTTGATGTGAGGCAGGGTATGGTTTGTTGAAGCTTGTTGATCTGAGCAGATCTGGTTTGTAAAAAAACAAGAACTTATTTACCTGGTTTTGCCCGGCACTTTAAGCTATGAGCGCCATACGTAAGAAAGATTTTTTACGACATGCATCTAACTGATACCTGGTCGTAGCTGTTGATATCTTTCATTTTTTCCACAGACCTGAAGCCATTTCAGGAGGATTCAGGTCTGTCTGGAACTTATACAAAGCTTACTTTTTGTTTGCTTTGCCCATATCTTCATCCAGTTCTTTGCCGGCCTGTATTATTTTTTCCATCATGGGGCCCATCAATTTTTGCATGGATGCCATGGATTGCTGCATCATCGCCGGCATTTTGCTGACGTAGGATTTACCGGCAGGTGATTTGTAAAAAGCAATAATGCCGTCTACATCTTCCTGGGTCAGGGATTTGCTGTAAATATCGATGAACAGGGGTTCCAATTTGTCCCATCCAAATTGTTCCTTGTGGATAATCCGGACTTTATCCCTGAATTTATCCAGCGCTTTTTGACTTTCTGCGTTCAGTGGCCGGTCTTTGGTTGTCTGTTCCAGCACATTTTTCATCAAACCATCAACCTGTGCTTCGACAGCTTTCAGTATCTGCTGGCTATTTGTCACTACCAGCAATTCTTTCAATGAGGCATCAGTCGGTTTTTCTGCATGGGCAGATCCACAAACCAGCAATGCCGACAACAATAATTTTGACCAGAGTTTCATGGAAATCTCTTTGTGATTGAACGAGTTACGAATTCTACGGTAGTTCTGGCAAATTGTTTTTTCGATTTTTTTTGCCTGTGGATACCCTTAAATTGAATAACTTTATATATACATGGTAGTGATTGTTAACGCAGTCACCTGTCTGTGGATAAGTCGGTAAACATCCACAGAATCAAAAGTTTAAGCAAATGATAAGGCGGTGATAAACCTCTGTATATCCACAGGACAAAATCTGAACAGTAAACCTTGCAGTGAATAATTTCTGGCTTACACACAATGCATACAGTGGATATCAGATGAGTTATCCACAAAGTTTTTTTATATTTTGTGGTTTTTCCGCTGAATTTTTTGCAAAAAGACCTGAAATACGGCGTCGCTGAGGAAAATTCTTGATGTAAGCCTGTTCAATTCCTGGTCAGTGATGCTTTTTGAATAGCAAAAATCGCTTGCATGTCTTCAACGCCAGTCGCTTGTGACCATTTGCTGTGCTGGCAGCTGTTTTTTTTAGTTTCATCCAGAAGTAAAAACAAGTTTTGGAAAAATTTATCTGAAAATTTGTAAAAGCCTATTTTTTAAGCAGAGGTTTATTCAAATGATGAACAGCTTTTTTGACTGACTGTTTTGGTTTGTGGAAGAGCTGATTTTTTTATTCAAAGCCCAGGTGTGTTTTTGAAAAAATAAAAAAATATCTCCGGGATGCTTAAGGCCGTTCAATTAAATAACTTAGTTTATATATACATAGTAGTAGTAGTTAACGTCGCGATTTTTTGTGGATAAGTCTGTATTTGTCCACAGAATCAAAAGCTTAGTCCATGTATAGATGTTCTTATAAGTCTTGTATGAAAGAAGAACAGTTTTGGGATAAAAATCGGCAGTGGATAAGTAAGGGTGGTTTTGCACAGTTCATCCTGGGGATATACATAGACTTGTCCACAGGGTTTTTATTGTGTGCTTATTATGTTTACAGTTTTTTTGCGTACTTCAGACTTGTGATCTTGCTACAAATTACAAATGGTCAGCACGTTTCAGGATAGCCGGGGCACAGTTTTGTAGAATACTGGCAAACAGGCGGGTGGATTGATGGCTGGAGGTGGGCAGGTGCTGGCTGTAGACCGCTGCATATTCAAGATGGGGGAGACCACCGCGTGCCCGTTTGAACTGGCTGGCACCAGAGCTATAGTGCAGTTTAAGTTGTTTTTCTTTCGCTTTATGTAATAACAAGGCCATGAGGCGGCGGTATAAACCCAGTTCTTGCGGCAGGCTGGTGTCATAGCCTATCAGTGGTGTAGTGATACAGCCGCTATCTGGATGGGCATATAAGCCTATGACGCCGACCAGTTTGCCTTGCCAGCGCAGGGCAAACAATTCGAGAAACCGGGTTTCCAGGCAAAGTTCAAAGAATGCAAGGCTGAAATCCGGGTTCAGGCAAGAATGCTTATCGATAAACAATTGCCGGAACAACTCGCGCAAAACAGGTAAATCCTGGATCTGTATGGCTTCATGCGGCAGGATTTCTACCTCGTTATCAGCAAGCAGGCGTGCATCCTGTTTGACGTGATTATGTTTCCAGACTGATTTTTCTTGCGGATCACACAGATATACCATGCGCGATGGCAGCATTTGCCAACCGTTGTGGATAAGTTCTTGCGCCAGTGCCGGGTGTAATGCCGGGCAGATATTGCGCATCATTAATGGGCGCTGTGGATATTTTTGCAGCAGGTTGTCTGTGGTTTGTTGTACCGCAGTTGCTGACCAGTCCGGATACAGGTTGGTGGATATAAGGTGATTGCCGCAGATGGCTGCCTGGTCCAGTTTGCTGGCATTCAGCAATGCCGACATGGGGCCGAACAGGGCGCAGGAGAGAAGTTGACCCAGTGCCGCCAGACCAGGGCTTAGCTGGCGCAGCATTTCCTGGCGGGCATAGCGCAACCAGGTGGAACGCGGGCTGGCGACATAACTGTCTTGCCAGTTGCTGTGGTCAAGCACGCTGACTGGCTGGCTGTGACCGGCAATCTCGATTGCATCTATGGCGCAATCGGTATTGCTGACCCAGTGCTGGCCACCCCGGGAACGGGCAGTCAGCAGCCACAGGGCATCAGCCACCACATGCGGTGGTAGGGATGTATTCAAGTCTGAAAATCAGTATTTGGTGTACAGGTGCATGCCGCCATAGATGGCGGACCGGTCTGTCTGGTACAGCTTGCGGTTATGTTCAGCGTCTGTATGCCAGGCGGCCAGTATCTCAGCCGGTAATTGCGCCTCCAGCGGTGATTCGCTGCCGCCGGTACGGAATACGACTTTGGCACCCGGTGCTGCCGTGCGGGTGACTTCTTTCCACAGTTCTGTCAGTTGTTGTTGATCCATCCAGTCTTGCGCATCGAGGAAGAGATAGGCATCCATCGAGCCGCGTGGCTGGCCGAGCAGGAAATCGGTCAGGGTGGTGTGATGTGCATGCAGCCTGTCGATGTTCTGACGCAGGCTGCTGAAATGCTGTTGCTGCAAGTACAGGGGCAAAGCAGTTTGCTGCCTGGTGTCATAGCGGCGGCCAAAGGCTTGCTGGGCAAAACAGTTGTGATCCAGCGGGAAATCACAGGCCAGATGGCGCATTCTTTCCTTGAACAGGACATGCAGCCCTTCCTTGGCATCTTTTTTCAGGGTTTCGAATTGAGATGGCGGAATACCCAGGCTGTACAGGGCCAGTGGCTGGCTGGCAATCAGACGGAACAGGCGGGTTTCAAATACCGGTGCCACGTGTTGTTCAAACAATTCTGCCTGTTCTTGCAGGTTGCGCGCTTGCATGAGCTGGCTCATGTCGCCACCCATCAGGCGTACAAAGAAATGAGCAAAACCGATGAAGTTGCCCAGCAGACCATGCTGATAGGCTTCACTGGCAAAGTAATGGTAACGTGCCTTGCCGGACAAGGAACGGCTTTCCCAGAAATTGCTGGCATCGTCGGACAGATGATTGCGGATATGTCGCTTATAGCGTTTCAGGTTATCGGCCTGGTTGGCATTGCCAAGATAGGCCAGTACTGCCTGGTAGTCGGGCAAATGCTTGATAGCCATTTGCTTCATATTGAGCATGGCCAGATGGGCTGCATTCAGGTCAACGGCATGTACGGCAGCCGGTTCGGCAGACAGATAAGCCAGGGCATTGCAGCCGCCGGAAGAGATGGTCAGGATATTTGCACCTGGCTTGAGTTGCAGAGCATCCAGATCAGATTGCGGATCTTCCCAGATCTGGGCGTACACCAGGCGGCTGAACCAGTGGGCGAACAGCTTGTCTGCCAGACCTTTGCGGCCGGACGTGGTGGAATTGAAAACGGCGCTGTCTATCAGGGCTTTGGTGGACATGCTGGTCTCCACTTATGGTTTAGATAAGGAAGACTGTAGGATGTGCAGGTGACAGGCTGGTGACAGGGAGATGAATTTTCAATGAAAAACAACTAACCATATAAGGATTTGTCACTAAACCACTCCACAGATGTTGTGGTTTCAGTACAGTTGTTTTTACAGGCCATTTGACCTGTTTTTTTAACTGCCACGTTCTGTGGATAACCTGCGGCGGCGTGCCTTGATGAACATCAGTAACTGATAGGCAAAGTACAGTGAAGCCAGCACCGGCATGGAAGCAACCAGTATCCACAGGCCGCCCGCCAGTGGCACTGGGCCGGACCAGACCTGGATGGCGACATCGGGTTTATTGCTTTTTGCTATGGCTTTTTGTTTGGGGGCGTCGATTTGCACACCGCTATTTTGCTTGGGCAGATCTTCCGGGGCGACCACAAAGACGGCCTGGGTGCCCTGGTTAGCCTTGGCGGGAGGGGCAGCTTTGCCGGCTTCAGCAGCAAAAACGGATACACCTGGCAATGCGGTCAGCAGTGGCAAGGCCAGGATCAGGGCAAACTTGAGTTTCATTGATGCAATCGGATTAGGGGGATTCTTTACAAGCTGACTATGTCAGGTCGTCTTTTCAGCCAGTTTTTTTAAGTTAGCCAGACCAGCTTCAAAGTCGGGACCCACCATTTTATCCATAAATGGGGCAAATAGCTTCATCATCAGGTTTCCCTCGCTGCTGCCATGCATATCCCAGGTGACTTTGGTACCGCCAGCCTGTACTTCCAGCAGCATTGCACCGACTGAGGGTTTGCCCATGCCTTCGAAGTGCAGTTCGTATTCCAGTTTCTGGTCAGTCTGTACCTGGCTGAACTTCATGCCGCCGTTGCCCTGGCTTTTGCTTTTCCAGTCCCAGGCAGCGCCGGGGCCGGATTCTGGTCCGGAATACTGCATTTCCATGGAAGGATCACGCTGATTCCATACGGACCAGTTTTTCCAGGCCTTGGGTGCAGCGATGAGCGGGAAAATTTTGGCGGGCGGGGCCTGGATGACGATACTGCGGCTGATGTTATATTCATTCGGCAGGGAATAGGCAATACCGAGCAGGACGACGACCAGGGTGACAAGAATACCGGCTATCCATTTGATGATTTTCATTTTCTGCTCCTGTAAGGGGAAGGTAAAAATGCCACGACCGTTATAGCCGTAAATCTAAAGCAAATTCAGTCGCTTATCTATCACTTATCTATCATTTATCCACAGCTTATCCACATGTTATTCATGGCTTATTGGTAGCTTACTCACAGCTTGTCCACACACATTATCAAGCTATTTATCAACGAATGCGGCCTACGGCAATTTCCCATTCGCGCATGAGGCTGGCTGCCTGGTCCCTGCTCATGGTGGGGAAAAACTGTCTGTCCATTTGCCATAATGCAGCACATTCATCGGTACTTTGATAAATCCCTGTTCCCAGCCCGGCCAGGTAGGCCGCGCCAAGTGCTGTAGTTTCTGTCACTTTGGGGCGTATCACGGGTATGCCCAGCAAATTCGCCTGGAATTGCAGCAAGAGATTATTGGCTGCTGCACCACCGTCCACCCTTAGTTCACTGATGGGGGAAACGGCATCCCTGGTCATGGCTTGCAACAGGGCGGTGCTTTGGAAGGCAATCGATTCCAGGGCGGCGCGGGCAATGTGTCCAACGGTACTGCCGCGGCTAAGGCCCAGTATGGCACCCTTGGCGGACGGCACCCAGTAAGGTGCACCCAGACCGGTGAAAGAGGGTACAAAGACCACGCCGCCAGAATCCGGCACGCTGGCTGCCAGTTCTTCGACATCGGTGGAATGCTGTATGGCTTTTAAACCATCGCGCAACCACTGCACGACGGCACCGCCAATAAATACACTGCCCTCAAGGGCATACTGGGGTCGCGTGTCTGTCTGGCAGGCAGCGGTGCTGATCAGGCCATTTTGCGATACCGGGCAATTATCACCTGTATGCATGAGCATGAAACAGCCGGTGCCATAGGTATTTTTTGCCATGCCGGGGGTAAAACAGGCCTGGCCGAACAAGGCTGCCTGCTGGTCACCTGCGATACCGGCGATGGGAATACTGTCGCCCAGCAGGCTGGTTTCACCAAAGCGGTGGCTGGACGGCAGGACTTGTGGCAATAGCGATGGCGGGATATCAAACCAGTCCAGCAGATCCTGATCCCATTCACCGCGATGGATGTTGTACAGCATGGTGCGTGAAGCATTGCTGACATCGGTGACATGCAGTTTGCCGGCACTGAGTTGCCAGGCCAGCCAGCTATCAACGGTACCAAATGCCAGTTCACCGGCATCGGCACGGCGTCTGGCACCGGGAATCTGGTCCAGCAGCCATTTCAGCTTGGTGGCAGAAAAATAGGGGTCAAGTATCAGGCCGGTCCTGGCCTGTATCTGTTCAGCTTTGCCTTGTTGCCGCAGTTGTTCACAATAGGATTCGGTGCGGCGGTCTTGCCAGACAATGGCATTGGCCAGGGGTTGGCCGGTTTTTCTGTCCCACAGTATGGTGGTTTCGCGCTGGTTGGTAATACCCAGGGCAGCAATGTTACTGGCTTGCAGGCCGGCATTTTGCAATACCTGTCTACAGGTGGCGAACTGGGTTTGCCAGATTTCGGTGGCATCATGCTCTACCCATCCTGGTTGCGGAAAAATCTGGCGGAATTCTTGCTGAGCGGATGCGATCAACTGGCCGCGTTCATCGAAAATGATACTGCGTGAACTGGAAGTGCCCTGGTCTAAAGCGAGCAGATAAGTCATGGAAGATCCTGATTTGTCCCGGTGGCTGCAATAAACAACGGTTTATATGGTATCTGGTGTGATGTTTTGCTTGGTGTTCTTGCCCTGCTTCAGCTTATTGGTGCTGACATCTGCTTACAAATTCTTTACTTCGGGACACAGGCAAATATATTGGTATTTGTTATAGTTGAAATAGTAATTAAAATTCGGCATATGTCGCATTTATAAAATGCAGAAAAGGTCAGTTTGTGCCCGGTCTCATCAATTTTTCATTGTCTTTACTTATACTGATCCTGATCGCTTTTGGCACCATGCGCAAGAGCCGTCGCCTGATTATGCTGGCGTTTTTTTTCATGGTGGTGCTCACCTTGCTGGGCTGGTACCAGTATATTTTTCCAACCGGACTAAGTGCCCTGTTCATCACCGGAACCCTGGCTACCGTACTGGTCATCTGTAGCTTTTTCTATGCGGTGTATTCGAATGAAACGGTGTGGTTTGATGTTCAGGACAAGGATAAGTAGGGCAACACAAACCGGTGTTTCTTTGCCCTGACTTGCCTTATTTCACGTCCAGCAATTCAATATCAAAAATCAGTTGTGCGTTTGGCGGTATCAGGCCATTGCCTGCCCCTTTGGCACCATACGCCAGTTCTGGTGGAATGATCAGTGTGCGTTTGCCGCCGACCCGCATTCCGGCCACGCCTTGTTCCCAACCCTTGATCACACGGCCAGCACCGAGGACAAAGCTGAATGTTCCACGGCCTTTTGAACTGTCGAACAGCTTGCCACGTTCCTGCTTGGCGAATGGGTCATGCAGCCAGCCGGTGTAATGCACGACTACGTTGCGGCCAGCTATGGCTTCAAATCCCTTGCCGACTACCAGGTCAATCTTTTGTACGCTGGGTCCTTCTGCCGGTGCTGGCACACTTGCTTCTGTTGCCTGGCTCTGGGCAGGCGTTTCCGGGGCAGGGTTTGCATGTACGGGTAATGCCTGCAAAAGACTGGTTGCCAGGAGGCTGATGAGCAGACGAGACTTCATTCTTTTATCCTTATGGTTGCTGGAAGTGGGTGGAAGTATGTGCAATAAGCAGATGAAAGAAGTAGATGAAGCGGGCATCAGCTGTTTTTGTCTTTGGATGCCTGAATTTTTTTCTCAAACGCAATATCAAGCTTGCTGGCTTTTTTGGGAGCCTGCTTGTGCACATTATTGACGTAGGCAACAAATTCATCCATTTCCATGGGTTCGCCCAGCACTTGCGGTGCAGCATCTTCATCCTCGGTGTTTGCCAGGGTCAGGTAAAACCGGCCATCGGCCATGCTGACCATGGAATAGGGGGCATTGTTGCTGCGTTCACGCAGGCGGTTGACGGCATAGCTGGCTTTGGTGGAGCGTGCCATTATTTCAATCCATATTTACGCATGATTTTTTCCATGGTGCCGTCATTATCCAGTTCTTTGTTGAGCTTGTTGTATAACTCTATACGTTGTTTGTCCATACGGCTATTGCACAGCATGTTCAGTTCCATGGTTTTATATTTAACGGCACGCACAATATCATTTCCATAGCCTTGCTGCTGGGCCAGAACCATGCCGTGCGATTCTGACACGATCCAGTAATTAAGCCTGTTGTTGACCAGCAGGCGCGGATTGTCTTCATCCTGGTTGGAAAATTCTATCTTGTAACCCTGCTCACTCAGTTGTGTACCGGTAGCGGCATTCTTGTAGGAGCCTATGGAATAGGGTTTGGCATCTTCCAGGGTTTTTAATACCCGGGTGTCGGTTTTGCGCGCGTACAGTACCCAGGTGTCATTGGTCAGCGGACCTACCCATTTATACAGGTTCTCGCGATCAGCAGTACGGCGAAAGCCGAACAGACAGGTATTGTCTTCATTCAGGGTGGAATTGAGGCCACGGGCCAGCGAGGTAATGCTGATGGTGGAGGTATCACCTGCACGCTTCAGGATTTCCTGTATTTTTTCAGTCAATATGCCCTGGATTTCACCGCTTTTGGGATCTGTGTGAGTGAAGGGTGCATACTCCTGTATCAGCAGTTTGATGGTTTCTGCGCGGCTTAGCTGTGGGGTAAGCGTCAGGCAAAATACGAAGCAAGGTACGAACAATTTCACGACTAGGGTCCCGGTATATTTTTTTAGTGTTGGAAATATACCGCTGAATTTCACGATTTGGCAGTTATTTAGCAGCTATTTTCACTACATGACGTGGCAATTCCCTACATCTGTCTCTTTATCAGGACTTGGGTGACATGGTCCGCACGAGCATTATTTCCAGATGGCATTCAATAAGGCAAAGCTGGCGGCAATCATGGCTTCGTGCTGACGTTTTTCCTGACAGATGAAACTGAGTTCAGTCGGTACGCTGACTGCATCAGCAATAACCAGGCCATGAGCATGAGCTTCCCGGATGGCGATGGAATCGCGTATCAGGCTGAGGCCGACGCCGGATTTGACCAGATCGAGCATGGATGGCTCCTGATCCACCAGGGCGACGATATTGGCGCTGACGCCGTGTTCATTGAAAATCTTGCTCAGCAGGCGGTGATGGGCCGATTCTGGCGGCGTCCATAGCCAGGGCAGGCGGGCAAGACTGGGCCAGCCCTGGCCTGCTACCCGGTTTTTCCAGCCGCTGGGGGCTACCACGCGGTAATTGAAAGTGGTCAGCGCGAGGCTGTGGCAGGGAGTTTTGCCATCGTCTGGCGGTTGCCCCAGATAAAAGCCGACATCCAGCGTGCCGGCACGGATTTGTTGCAGTACCGTACCCGACATGCCTTGCTGCAACTTTGTGGATAACTGTGGATAAGTCTCAACCAGGCGCTTCAAAAATACCCCCAGGCGGGTGAATTCGGGGTCGAGTATGGTGCCTATTGCCAGCTCACCCGAAATGGTGCTGTGCAAGGCGTAGGCGGCCTGGCGAAACTCGCTCATGCCAGCCAGTACTTTCTCTGCATAAGGCAGCAGTTTTGCACCATCATTACTGAGGCGCATGCCGCTGGCGCTGCGTGTGAATAACTGTAGTTGCAGGTAATCCTGCAAGGCCTTGATCTGCAGGCTGACCGCCGGTTGTGTCACATGCAATTGTTCCGCCGCCCGGGTCAGGTTGCCTTCTTTGGCCACAGCAACAAAAGCACGGAGTTGTGTCAAGTCCATTATTAGTAATCCTTATATTGCCATTGATAATAACTCATTGGATTTACGATGAAGAGTGAATTAATCTCATCGGCACCAAGGCACAAACATCAATTTACCTCTAAGGTTTACTTATGACATCCACACTATCGAATTATATGAATGGGCAGGCTTATGCCTCCAGCAGCGGCCGCCAGCAGGATGTGTTCAATCCTGCCACGGGCGAGGTCACGGCCCGCGTTGCCCTGGCCAGTCTGGATGAAGTACATGCCGTTATCGCTGCCGCCAAGGCAGCCGCACCGGCCTGGGCAGAAACTGCACCGTTGCGGCGTGCCCGTGTGATGTTCAAGTTCAAGGAATTGCTGGACCAGCATCACAAGGAAATGGCTACCCTGATCACCCGTGAACATGGCAAGGTCTTGTCGGATGCCATGGGTGAAGTCACGCGCGGCATAGAAATCGTGGAATTTGCCTGCGGCATGCCACAACTGCTGAAATCGCAATTTTCTGACAATATCGGTGGCGGCATAGATAATTACAACTTGCGCCAGCCGCTGGGTGTGACGGCCGGCATCACACCTTTCAACTTCCCCTTCATGGTGCCGATGTGGATGGCACCGCTGGCGATTGCGACCGGCAATACTTTCATTTTGAAACCGTCCGAGCGCGATCCTTCCTGCTCTTTGCTGATTGCCGATCTGCTTAAAAAAGCCGGTTTGCCAGATGGTGTTTTCAATGTCGTGCAAGGCGATAAAGTGGCGGTTGACGCCTTGCTCCAGCATCCGGATGTGTCTGCAATTTCTTTCGTTGGTTCCACGCCGATTGCCGAATACATCTATAGCGAAGGCACCCGCATGGGCAAACGCGTGCAGGCTTTGGGCGGTGCAAAAAATCACCTGGTGGTGATGCCCGACGCCAATCTGGAACAGGCCGTGGATGCCCTGATGGGTGCTGCCTATGGTTCTGCCGGTGAACGCTGCATGGCGATCTCAGTGGCTGTCGCAGTGGGCAATGTCGCGGACAAACTGGTGGAAGCCCTGGTGCCACGTGTACAGGCCCTGAAGATCAAAAACGGCATGGAAGCCGATGCCGAAATGGGCCCGGTGGTGACCGCACAACACAAGGCGAAAATTGAATCTTATATCGCTGAAGGCATAGCCGAAGGCGCACAGTTGCTGGTTGATGGCCGTGACCTGACAGTGCCTGGTCATGAAGGCGGTTTTTTCCTTGGCGGCTGTTTGTTTGATCATGTCAGAGAGGGCATGAAAATCCATCGCGAAGAAATTTTTGGCCCGGTGTTATGCGTAGTCCGCGTGCCTGATTTTGCGTCTGCAGTAGAACTGATCAACCGCCACGAATTTGGCAACGGCGTTTCCTTGTTCACCGCAGACGGCAACACCGCCCGCGAATTTTCCCGCCGCATCCAGGTTGGCATGGTAGGCATCAATGTACCAATTCCTGTGCCGATGGCCTGGCATTCTTTTGGCGGCTGGAAGCGCTCGCTGTTTGGTGATGTGCATGCGTATGGTGAAGAGGGGATACGGTTTTATACGCGTTATAAATCGATTATGCAGAGGTGGCCGGATAGCATAGGGAAGGGTGCGGAGTTTACGATGCCGGTGGCGAAGTAATGGCGTGCATTGCTCCTTCTCCTTCAAGGAGAAGGGTGGGATGAGGATGGGGTTCTGTCGATACACGACAATCACAAATTCGTCGCTCCAGCGAAGGCTGGAGCCTAGTGTCTGTCGTAGTATGCCGTGTCGTTAATTAAAACGATTGCCCTTCGTGGATGCAAGCCGGGACTCGGCCCGGCGGCCGAATTCCTTTCTTTGCTTCGCCAAAGAAAGGAATCAAAGAAAGGCGACCGCAGACTCGCCCTACGGGTGCTTACGCTGCGCTTCAGCATAATTTGTGCATCACAAAAAATGGGAAGATCCGCAACTCGCTTCGCTCAGACATCGGATCTTCTTTCTCCATTTTCTGTGACGCACAAATTACATTGTCCCAAGCGGTTGAAGGTCAAAAGCAAAAGCAGAGTCAAAAGCAACAGCAACACCAACGGCAATGCGACCGAAACTTAAATTGTGATGAATACCGTTAATTAATTTGGGTTTTTGGGGTTGCCGTTGCTTTTGATTTTGCTGTTGTTTTTGACCTTCGCAGTTCCGCTGTGGCGATGCCGTTTGTGCGGTACAGAAAATGGAAAAAGAAGGGCCGGTGTCTGAGCGAAGCGAGTTTCGGACCTTCCCATTTTTTGTACCGCACAAACGGGGACCCCGAAGGGGCATCGACGCCGCGGGCGCCTTCTTTGCCCCTACTTTCTTGGCAAGACAAGAAAGTAGGGTAGCTGTCGGGCTACCCCCGACCTGCAATCGTAATGCAGTGACAGAAGTGAATAAATGAGTTAGCGTACAAATACGAAAATCGTACGGCAATTAAGAAAGCTTGATTTCCCTAACCCAAATCATTCGATCAACACCCAACCCGGAGCCCCCCATGTTATCCATGCAAACCCTCTGCCCCCACCCCATCATCCAGGCCCCCATGGCCGGTGGTGCCACCACGCCCGAGCTGGTGGCGGCAGTGTCGAATGCGGGTGGCCTGGGCTCTCTCGCTGCCCCCTTGCTGACTCCACTGGCCATCATAGAACAGGCTGAACACATCAGAAGACTGACGGACAAGCCCTTCGCCATTAACCTGTTTGTACAAACCCGGCCACAAGTCGATTTTGCGGCACTGGAAGCGGCCAAGCTGTTGTTGCAGCCGGTTTGTCAGGAACTGGGCTGGGATAGCTTGCCGACGCCGACACGCTGGTGTGAAGACTTTGAAGCTCAGCTTGATGCCCTGATTACGGCGCGGCCAGCGGTGGCCAGTTTTACCTTTGATGTATTGCATGGCAGCCAGCTGCAACGCTTGCATGATGCGGGCATTCTGGTGGTCGGTACTGCCACCAATCTGCAGGAAGCCATCGTCTGGCAAGCCATGGGGGCGGATGCGGTGTGCCTGCAAGGGGTGGAAGCGGGTGGCCACAGGGGGACCTTCATCGGCGCGCAAAAGGATTCGACCCTGGGCCTGTTTGCTTTGCTGGAAGCCTGTAAAGCACATATCGAGGTGCCTTTGATCGCGGCTGGCGGCATCATGGATGGCAAACAGATCAAGCAGGCGTTGCAGGCGGGGGCGCAATGGGTGCAGATGGGGACGGCATTTTTGACGACGAAGGAATCGGCCATCCACCCGGCCTATAAACAGCGTCTGCTGGAAAGCAGCAGCGATACCACGCGTCAGACCCGAGCTTTTTCCGGACGTATTGCGCGTGGTCTGGACAATCATTACATGCAGACCATGGCAGTCGTGGCCGACAAGGTACCTGCTTACCCGATACAGAATGCACTGACTGGCGCCATACGGGCAGCAGCGGCAAAAGCAGGCAATACCGGCCTGATGTCGATGTGGGCCGGGCAGGGCGTGGCAGCAGCAAGGGATTTGACGGTCAGTGAACTGATGGCCGCACTCGTCGCAGAAATGCAGGACTCATGAACCACAAGGAAAACGGTATGGAAGCAGCAGGACAATATGATTACATCGTCGTCGGTGCCGGTACGGCAGGCTGCGTGCTGGCGAACCGCCTGAGCAAAAACCCGGACAACAGGGTCTTGCTGATCGAGGCCGGTGGCAAGGATGATTATGTGTGGATACATATCCCGGTTGGTTATCTGTACTGCATCAATAATCCCCGTACCGACTGGATGTTACGCACCGAGGCAGAAGCGGGCCTGAATGGCCGCAGCCTGATCTATCCGCGTGGCAAGGTGTTGGGTGGCAGTTCATCCATCAATGGCATGATCTACATGCGTGGGCAAGAGAGGGATTACCAGCAGTGGGCAGATATGACAGGTGACGATAGCTGGCGCTGGGAGCATGTCTTGCCGCTGTTTAAACTGAGTGAAGACCACTACAGCGGTAATACAGAATTCCATGGCAGCGGCGGTGAGTGGCGGGTGGAAAAACAAAGGCTGTCATGGGAAATCCTGGATGCCTTCCGCGAGGCAGCGGCCGAAGTTGGCATACCCAAAAGCGATGACTTCAACCGTGGCAATAATGAAGGCTGTGGTTATTTTGATGTGAACCAGAAACGTGGTGTGCGCTGGAATGCATCGAAGGCATTTCTGAAACCGGCAGCGACAAGGCCCAACCTGACCATCATGACCGGTTGCCAGGTGCAAAAGCTGTGCATCAAGGATACGGAGCAGGGCAAGCGTTGTACGGGAGTTGAATTTATCGGCGGTGGCCGTAGCTGGTTTGCTGAATCCGTGAAAGAAACGGTGTTGGCGGCAGGGGCCATCGGTTCGCCACAGATCCTGCAATTGTCAGGCATAGGAGATGGGACACATTTACAACAGGCTGGTGTTGCTGTTGTGCATGACTTGCCGGGTGTGGGTGCTAATCTGCAAGACCATTTGCAGATTCGTTCTGCATTTAAAATCAGTGGGGCCAAAACCCTTAACAAGATGGCCAACAGCTTGCTGGGCAAGGCGCGCATATGCCTGGAATATGCACTGTTCCAGAGCGGCCCGATGTCGATGGCACCGTCGCAACTGGGTGCGTTTACCCGTTCGGATGCCAGCCAGGCGACCCCTAACCTGCAATACCATGTACAGCCTTTGTCACTGGAAAAATTTGGTGATCCCCTGCATGATTTTCCGGCGTTTACCGCCAGTGTCTGCAATCTGCGCCCTACTTCCCGTGGCCATGTGCGCATCGCCAGCAATGATGCTTCTGCGGCACCGAAAATCGTACCGAATTACCTGACGACACCGGAAGACCGCAAGATAGCTGCGGATTCTCTGACGCTGACGCGCAAGATCATAGCTGCACCGTCCCTGCAAAAATACAAACCTGAAGAAATGAAGCCAGGCGTGCAGTTCCAGACGGAAGAAGAACTTGCCAGGGCTGCGGGTGACATAGGGACGACGATTTTCCATCCGGTCGGTACTTGTAAAATGGGCCGTGTAGACGATACTGGGGCAGTAGTCGATAGCGCCTTACGGGTGATCGGTATTGCCGGCCTGCGCGTGGCAGATGCTTCCATTATGCCAACCATAACCTCAGGTAATACCAACTCACCGACTGTGATGATTGCGGAGAAGGCAGCGAGGAGTATATTGGGAAAATAGCGTCAAATCCCTCTCTTTCGAGGGGATGTTGTCGGGATTTCACAAAGCATGTTTTGGACTGACGGCATCTAAGCCGCCTGCAAGCGGTGTGGTGGATGGAAGGTGAGTGGGAGGTGGAGATGGGTCTTGGTTGATTTAAATGCCAGTGTATTTGCTTCAGAAACCCATCCCCGCCTTCCCCTTGAAGGGGAAGGAGCTTAAGGCAGGTATTTGTGCTCGCTACTCGAAATTTGAAACCAGCACATTTGATGTGATAGTGAAGAAAATTCTCATGAATAAATTGGGAAAACAAAAACTTTCAAGTCCTGCGTGGTTTTACTTACAGTAGTTATACCGTATTGTTTAGAAATTGATTTGCTGGTTACTATGAAAAGCTAATATAAAAAAACTTCCGGATAGTAAAGGAAGAGTTGTCGCATTGGACGTAGTGGATTACACACCATAAGCCAGACAATAAGGAGAAGAGATGACCGACGTCATCCTGGAGACAAAGCGCCTGACCAAAGAGTTCAAGGGCTTTACAGCTGTAAGCGAAGTGAATTTGCAGGTGCAGCGTGGGCATATCCACGCCCTGATCGGCCCTAACGGTGCCGGCAAGACTACCTGTTTCAATTTGCTGACCAAATTTCTTGTCCCGACTTCGGGACAAATTCTGTTCAATGGCCGCGATATCACCTCGGCCAAACCGGCCCAGATTGCGCGGCAGGGGATCATACGTTCATTCCAGATATCAGCCGTGTTCCCGCACCTGACGGTGATGGAAAACGTACGCATAGGCCTGCAAAGAAAACTGGGTACATCCTTCCATTTCTGGAAAAGCGAACAATCACTGAATCAGCTCAATGCCCGTGCCATGGAATTGCTGGCCGAGGTTGACCTGACTTCGTTTGCTGATACGGTGACCGTGGATTTGCCGTATGGCCGCAAGCGTGCCCTGGAAATCGCCACCACGCTGGCCATGGAACCCGAAATGATGTTGCTGGATGAACCCACGCAAGGCATGGGCCATGAAGATGTGCACAGGGTGACCGAACTCATCAAGAAGGTGTCGGCGGGCCGCACCATACTCATGGTGGAACACAATATGAATGTGGTGTCGGGTATTTGCGACAAGATTTCTGTCTTGCAACGCGGTGCCATGCTGGCCGAAGGTACTTATACAGAAGTATCGACCAATCCCAAAGTCATGGAAGCCTATATGGGCAGCACCAGCGGCGAACTGGAAGGAGCGCACGCATGAGCGCTGCAAATGTTGCCGCACTGGAAATTACCGGCCTGCAAGCCTGGTATGGCGAATCCCATATCCTGCATGACGTAAACCTGAAGGTGAACCAGGGCGAAGTCGTGACCATACTTGGTCGCAACGGTGCTGGTCGCACCACCACCATGCGCGCCATCGTCGGCCTGACGGGGGCACGCAAGGGGTCGATCAAGATCAATGGGCAAGAAGCCATCCACCTGCCTACCCACAAGGTGGCACATCTGGGCGTCGGCTATTGCCCGGAAGAACGGGGGATATTTTCATCCTTGTCCACAGAAGAAAACCTGATGCTGCCGCCGTCTGTGTCGAAAGATAACAAGGGCATGTCGGTTGCCGAGATTTACGAGATGTTTCCGAATCTGGCGGAGCGTAAAAACAGCCAGGGCACGCGCCTGTCTGGTGGCGAACAGCAGATGCTGGCGGTAGCGCGCATCTTGCGCACGGGCGCCCGCCTGTTGCTGCTGGATGAAATTTCTGAAGGTCTGGCACCGGTCATCGTGCAGGCTTTGGCACGCATGATCACAACCCTGAAAGCCAAGGGTTATACCATCGTCATGGTGGAACAGAATTTCCGCTTTGCTGCTCCGCTGGCGGACAGGTTTTACGTCATGGAGCACGGTCAGATCGTGGAGAATTTTGCGGCTGCCCAATTGCAGGAAAAAATGCCGGTCTTGAATGAGTTGTTGGGTGTGTAGGTGTGCCTGGTTTTAGTCTGTAAAGTGACTGCCTCGCTGTCTTGGTGAAGCAGGGTTGAATAAAAATATGATTGGAGAAGACGCATGAAAGCAACATTCACAAAATTAAAAGTAGCAAGTCTCGCTGTTTCTGCTGCACTGGCTGGCTTTGCGCTGAATGCAAATGCGCAGGTTTCTGGTGATGTGGTTAAAATCGGTTTCATCACCGATATTTCCGGCCTGTATTCTGATATTGACGGCAAAGGCGGTGCCGAAGCCATACGCATGGCGATTGCCGATTTTGGCGGTACAGTACTGGGCAAGAAAATTGAACTGGTCACTGCGGATCATCAAAACAAGGCGGATATCGCCTCTGCCAAAGCGCAGGAATGGTTTGACCGTGACGGCGTTGACATGCTGATAGGCGGTACCAATTCAGGCACATCGTTGTCCATGTCCAAAGTGGCCAATGAAAAGAAGAAAGTCTTTATCTCTATCGGTGCCGGTTCTGCACGTCTGACCAATGAAGAATGCACCCCACATACTGTTCACTACGCGTATGACACGGTGGCGCTGGCCAAGGGCACAGGTTCAGCAGTGGTCAAACAGGGTGGCAAGAGCTGGTATTTCCTGACTGCCGATTATGCGTTTGGTGCGTCGTTGGAAAGTGATACCGCAAACGTGGTGAAAGCCAATGGCGGCACGGTGGCAGGTTCGGTCAAACATCCTTTGTCGGCGTCTGATTTCTCTTCCTTCCTGTTGCAGGCGCAGGCATCCAAGGCACAGATCCTGGGTCTGGCCAATGCCGGTGGTGACACCATCAATGCAGTCAAGGCAGCGAATGAATTCGGCATAACCAAGACCATGAAACTTGCTGGCTTGCTGATGTTTATCAATGACATCCATTCTCTGGGCCTGAACGCCACCCAGGGCATGTACCTGACCGATAGCTGGTACTGGAACCAGAACGAAGAAGCGCGCAAATGGTCACGCCGCTATTTCGAAAAAATGAAGAAAATGCCTTCCAGCCTGCAGGCCGCAGATTATTCCGCCACACTGACTTACCTGAATGCAGTCAAGGCTGCCGGTACCGACGATACCAACAAGGTCCTGGCGCAATTGAAGAGCATGAAGGTCAATGACATGTATGCCAAAAACGGCTACATCCGCGGCGACGGCAGCATGATTCATGACATGTATCTGATGCAGGTGAAATCGAATGCCGAATCCAAGGAACCATGGGATTACTACAAGGTAGCGCAGACTATTCCGGGTGAACAGGCGTTTACCACTAAGGCCGAATCCAAATGCGTCCTCTGGAAATAATTGAAATCCAATTCTCGGGCGCATAGCGGCGTTGCAAAGCCTCGCAATACTTATGTATTGCTGCGTTTTGCGCCTTGCTCTGCATCCCGATAATTGAATTTCAAAATTGCCGTTGATTCACGTGAAGCATCGTTTAAAAACGATGCTTCAACTTTGTAAAAAGTAGAGATTGTCTTATCGAGAGACACAGAGGATTTGATGAGAATACGGTTAAAGAGAATTTGGTTTTCTCTTTGCTTTTCTCTGTGACTCCGTGTCTCTGTGTTGAGAGGTCTTCGCCTTCTTTCCATCCGCCCGCATATATCCAAAATACGGGTCATTTTATTTAGAGTGCCATGGAAATATTTGGTATTCCGCTACAGGCGATGCTAAGCCAGCTGTTGCTGGGCTTGGTCAACGGCTCGTTTTACGCGATGCTGTCTCTTGGGCTGGCCGTGATTTTCGGCTTGCTGAATGTGATTAACTTTGCCCATGGTGCGCTATACATGATGGGGGCCTTCCTTGCGTGGATGGGCATGAATTATTTTGGCATCAATTACTGGGTGATGCTGATTGCTGCACCTTTGCTGGTTGGGCTGTTAGGCATCGTCATAGAAAAAACCATGCTGCGTTGGCTGTACAAGCTTGATCACCTGTATGGCTTGTTACTGACTTTCGGTATCACCCTGTTGCTGGAAGGTTTGTTCCGCTCGGTGTATGGCGTATCAGGTCAGCAGTATTCCGTGCCTGAAGCACTGACAGGGGCGACCAATCTGGGTTTCATGATCTTGCCGAATTACCGTGCCTGGGTAGTGGTGGCTTCGCTGGTGGTGTGCTTTGCGACCTGGTTTGTCATCGAAAAAACCAAGCTTGGCGCCTACCTGCGTGCCGGTACTGAAAATCCAAAACTGGTGGAAGCCTTTGGTGTCAACGTGCCGCTGATGGTCACCCTGACCTACGGTTTCGGCGTGGCACTGGCGGCCTTTGCCGGCGTGCTGGCAGCACCGGTGATACAGGTGTCGCCGCTGATGGGTTCCAACCTCATTATTACCGTCTTTGCGGTGGTGGTGATCGGCGGCATGGGTTCGATACTGGGTTCGATACTGACCGGTCTTGGCCTGGGCATTATCGAAGGACTGACACGGGTGTTTTATCCCGAACTGTCGGCCACCGTGGTATTTATCGTCATGACTATCGTGCTCATGATCCGCCCTGCCGGCCTGTTCGGTAAAGAAAAATAAGGGAGCACCCATGATGAATAAAAAGATCGGTTACGGTATCGCGTTTGCGTTGTTGCTGGCCGCACCGTTTGTGGTGTATCCCGTGTTCCTGATGAAGTTATTGTGCTTTGCCCTGTTTGCCTGTGCCTTCAATTTGCTGATCGGTTTTACCGGTTTGCTGTCGTTTGGTCATGCAGCGTTTTTCGGTGGTGCCGGTTACATTACCGGCTGGGCATTGCGTGACGCTGGTTTGCCGACCGAATTGGGCATCCTGCTGGGAGTAGGGGCAGCGGCGCTGATCGGTTTGTTGATGGGCATGCTGGCTATACGGCGCCAGGGTATTTACTTCACCATGATTACGCTGGCGCTGGCGCAGATGCTGTATTTTGTGTTTTTACAGGCCAAGTTTACCGGCGGTGAAGATGGCTTGCAAGGCATACCGCGTGGCAAGCTGCTGGGCATGATTGATCTGAGCGTGGACCTGAATCTGTATTACCTGGTGCTGGCCATAGCCGTTGGCGGTTTCGTCATCATCATGCGCACGGTGCAGTCACCGTTTGGCCAGGTATTGAAGGCGGTGAAGGAAAATGAACCACGTGCCATCTCGCTCGGTTATGACGTTGATAAATACAAATTGCTGGCCTTTGTCCTGTCTGCCGCACTGGCCGGTCTGGCAGGTGCTACCAAAACGCTGATATTCAGCTCAGAGACGCTGACGGATGCACACTGGTCCATGTCAGGCCTGGTGGTCCTGATGACCCTGGTGGGCGGTCTGGGCACGCTGGTGGGCCCTATCGTTGGTGCCGTCATCATCATCGCCCTGGAAAACAAGCTGGGCGAACTGGGCAACCTGCTGGCAGATGTGACGACGGTGGAATGGTTCCGCAGTATCGGTGATTCTGTCACCATCGTCACCGGCCTGATTTTCATCGTCTGCGTACTGGCTTTCCGGCGCGGTATTGTGGGGGAACTGATCGCTTTTGTCGGACGGACTGCCAAGACCAAGACAAGTTGATTCTGGAAACTTTTCAATGTAAGCCCCGCAATGCAAATTGCGGGGCTTTTGTTTTCTTGCTCAGGGATTTATTTATGCAAGAATGTGCACACAGATATTATTTTTGATTGATGCTCTTTTCTCATGATAGACCCAGATTTCATAGACGAGCTTAGCGTTGACTACTGGTACGACGAAGGCTTCCAATTTTCTATACATACTTTGCAGAATTTTGATGAATGTGAATGGCAAGAACTCTCAGTTCTCTGGAATTCGCAAAGCATAGAATGGCAAGAGAGACTTGCGTATATCCTGGGAGATGGTGCTGTAGAGCGCGAAGCAAACTTGTTGATTAATATGTTTTGCAGGGCAGACAAACAAGTATCTTTGGGGGCCGCAGAAAGTTTACGTGGCATGGATTTTATATTGATCAAACAGGCCGCGCAGTATTTGACATATGGCGACTCTTTATCCATCGAACTTGCAAAATGCGAAAGCACCAATGAATTGCTGAAGATGCTTGCACAAGCTGCTGGTTTTCATAAAAAGCGATAACAATAAATCGATTACTTGTTTTCTGAGGTAAGAGAAATTTTTGTCCTGCTTGTTTTACCCGCATTCGTTATACAGGTTTGTGCTGAACGCACTCCGTTTTATTGGGGCTTTTTTCCGACGCCGCTGATTTATGCCAGAATATGTTTCCCATCACTCACATGTATCGACTATGAACCAAGCCACCTGGTCTGCTGTTGACAATTATTTCTGTGACTCCCTGATCCCCACCGACACTACGCTGACGCAGGCGCTGCTGGACAGTGATGCTGCCGGTTTGCCGCAACATCATGTGGCACCCAATCAGGGCAAGTTCTTGCACCTGCTGGTAAAGATGCAGGGAGCACGCAAGATCCTCGAATTTGGCACCCTGGGCGGCTACAGTACCATCTGGCTGGCGCGTGCCCTGCCTGAAGGCGGACGTGTCATCACGCTGGAAGCGAATCCGCAGGCAGCCGCAATTGCTGCGGCAAATATTGCCAGGGCGGGGGTGTCGCATCTGGTCGATATCCGTATCGGCAAGGCGCTTGATACTCTGCCTTTGCTGGAGCAGGAAGGGCTTGGCCCTTTCGATTTTATTTTTATCGATGCCGACAAACCGAATAACCCGCATTACCTGGAATGGTCGCTGAAACTGTCACGCCCCGGCACCGTCATCATCGGTGACAACGTGGTGCGCAATGGCGCGGTGGCTGATGCGGAAAATCAGGATGCGAATGTGCAGGGCGTGCGCCGCTTCTTTGAACTGATGGCCGCCAACCCGCGTTTGTCGGCAACCGCCATACAGACCGTAGGCAGCAAAGGCTTTGATGGTTTTTCCATGGCGATTGTTACGGCCTGAACTGGAATCACAGCTTATGGATGTTTAATTATTTTCCCGGAAACTCCAGCTTGAAACAGATGCTATTTTCCCGCGCAAGATAAGTCACACTGGCCGTGCCATGATGCAGATGCATGATGGCGCGGACGATGGATAAACCCAGACCATTCGATTCTGTGTACGCGCTGCGCGAGGCGTCACCGCGATAAAAACGGTCGAACATGCGATCGGTATCCACAGGCATTGATGCCTCGCATTGATTGATGACAGAGAGTGTGCCAGCCTCTTCATTTTGCTCGCTGATCAGTTGAATTGTCGTACCGGATTTGCCGTAGCGTATGGCATTCAATACCAGGTTGTTGACAGCGCGACGCCACATGATGAGATTGGCAAATATGTTGCCAGTCGCCGTGACTACAAAACGCATCTGTCTTTCTTCTGCCAGTGGTTCGAAATATTCGGCGATCTTTTCCAGCTCAGTGATCAGATCAATTTCTACCCTGTCTGCGACGACGGCTTCCTGATCGGCATTGGCCAGAAACAGGATGTTTTCTATGATGCGTGCCAGGCGCGACAATTCTTCTACATTGGATTCAAGCACCTGCTCATATTCCGCAGCGCTCCTGGCCTGGCGCAGCGCGACTTGTGACTGGCCCATCATGATGTTGACGGGGGTACGTACTTCGTGGGCGAGATCAGCAGAAAACTGGTTCAGATGCTGGTAGCCTTTTTCCAGCCTGTCCAGCATGGCGTCAAATGCCTCAGTCAGTGAACGCAGTTCCGGTGGGGCGTCTTGCATACCAAAACGCGCCGACAATTTGGCCGGTGTTATTTCTGCTGCTTTGTCATACATGAGTTTGATTGGCCGCAATCCACGCTGCAAGATGATAAAAGCCAGTGCCGTGGTCAGCAGGGCGGTCAGGGCGATTGCGGCCATGACGCGGTACAGATAGGTGGACAGAACCCTGGATTCCTGCGTCATGACATAGGCTGCCGTGATCTCTATCGTGTCCTTGTTGGTACCCAGCCTGGCCAGCGCAGACACCCAGCGTACGCGCACGCCATCGTCGGCTTGCCCGGTACGCAGCGCGTCTATGCCTATGGCTGTTCCTACCGGTACCGCAGACATGGCTGGCGGGGTCAGCTTGCCAGGGTTCACCTGTATAAACGGTGCGTCACCAACACGCTTGAAAATGCGCACGTCCTGTTCATTGCCGAGCATGCTTTCGAACAAGCCCGGGCGTTCTTCCATCTGTTTGATGTCGTACAGATCATGGAAGAGATTGCGGAAGTGTTCCACCCTGCCGATGAGAGTGTAGTCGGCGCGCATTTCCATGGCTTGTCTGACTGAGGCATACAGGTAGAAACCCAGTCCGGCCATGACCAGACAGGCCACCAGTCCAAACAGCGCGGCGACGCGGTAGCGCAGTTCCCAGTTGTTCCAGAACTTCATGGCTGGTCCGAAAACATATAACCTACGCTGCGCACGGTGTGTATGAGTTTTTGTTCAAAGGGGGCATCTAATTTTGCGCGCAGACGTTTGACGGCCACGTCGACGACATTGGTATCGCTGTCAAAATTCATGTCCCATACCTGGGATGCAATGACGGAACGGGACAGGGCTTCACCCTGCCGCTTGATGAGCAAATGCAGCAGCATGAATTCTTTTTTGGTCAGCACGATCTGCACACCTTGCCGCGTGACCTTGTGTTTGATGGCGTCAAATTGCAGATCGCCGATCTGGAAGATGTCGGCATCACGGGCATCCTTTGCTACGCCGCGCCGCAGTATGGTGCGTACACGCAACAGCAGTTCGGCAAATGAAAATGGCTTGACCAGATAATCATCCGCGCCCAGTTGCAGGCCTTTGATCTTGTCTTCGAGCCTGTCTTTGGCGGTCAGGAAAATCACTGGCACATCGCGCTTCGCCCGTAGCGCACTGATCAATGTCCAGCCATCCATACCAGGCATCATCACGTCCAGAATAATCAGTTCATGCTCGCCTTCCAGTGCCAGGTGCAATCCGTCGATACCGTTGCGGGCCAGATCCACGGTATAGCCGGATTCCTGAAAACCTTTCTTCAGGTACTCACCGGTTTTTTGATCATCTTCAATGACGAGAAGGGTCATTTGCATTCCTGTTGTTGCTGCTGTACACCTGTCCTGAAATCGATTTTACATCTTCGCCCTGCTTTACAGGATGACAAATTTGTCATCCAAAAGACATGAGAATTTCAGCATCTGCCTTTTAAGATGCGAGTCAGTTTTCAATCTCTGAAAGGGTTTCTCATGCCGGACTTAATTTCCAGACGCGTATCCAGCTTCAAGTGGCAACTTCCTGCTGTATGTTGTCTTGGCCTTTTTGTTGCTGCTGCCAGCGCTCAGGAAGCACATCATCATCACGGCTCTGCCACAACTTCAGGCCCACCGCCCGTGTTTGTCGCCAGCACCGCCAAGCCTTTCGCCAGGCTCATGGAAGATGCCATGGCTGTCATGGATGACGGTATGCAGCGCGCCTATATGAATGGTGTACCGGAACATGATTTCATCACCATGATGATCCCACATCATCAGGGCGCGGTGGATATGGCGAAGGGCATGCTGTTGTACACCAGGGACCCGGAAATCCGCAATCTGGCGCTGGGCATTATCACGGAACAGCAAAACGAAATTCGCCTGATGCAAGCGTGGTTGAAGCATCACGCTGATGCGCCAGAGAGCAAATAAGTTTCCCCTTCCTGTTTTCCTTATTTAGAAATGAATCTCATGAAAAATACTCGCTATTTATTGCTTGCCTCTGCGATGGGCTTGCTATTGTCATCGGCGCATGCCTTGCCGCCGGCGCAAGACAGGGTGTACACCGCAGACCAGAACAGCAATACGGTGTCAGTGTTCAATCCCGCCACGAATATGCTGGTAGGGCAGATTCGCCTGGGCAATGCGCGTCCAGATGTGCTGTCTCCTTTGTACAAGGGGCAGATCAATGTGCATGGCCTTGGTTTTTCTCCGGATCATAAAACCTTGCTGGTGATTTCCAATGGCTCGAATGCGGTGAGCTTTATCGACACCGCCACCAACAAGGTCAAAGGCACGACTTATGTGGGGCGTTCACCACATGAAGGTTTCTTCAGCGCCGATGGCAAAGAGGTCTGGGTGGTCGTGCGCGGTGAAGATTACGTGTCTGTGATTGACCCCGTCAGTTTCAAGGAAACCCGCCGCATCCAGACCGGTCTGGGTCCGGGCATGGTGCAGTTTCATCCTGATGGCAAACTGGCCTTTGTGATCTCCAGCTTTACTGCGGCTGTCGATGTGGTGGATGTCAAGTCGCATGAAGTGATCAGGAAGATTCCTGTCGTCAGTCCGTTTTCACCTTTCCTGCAATTCACGCCAGATGGCCGTGAAGTATGGATGACGCATAAGGATGTCGGCAAGGTCACGCGTATCGATACCAAAACCCTGGAAGTCTTTAACGTGTTTGATACCGGCTTTATTACCAACCATATTGCCTTTGCTAAAGTTGGCGGCAAGGTGCTGGCCTATGTGAGTATAGGCGGCGAGAATGTGGTCAAGGTCTATACGACTGACAAGAATGCGGAACTGCTGACGACGATTCCTACCGGTGCCTTGCCACATGGCATCTGGGCTTCTGATGACAGCAGCCGGGTGTATGTCGGCCTGGAAAATGGAGACGGTGTAGAAGTCATCGATGCCGCAAGCAATAAAGTCATTGCCCATATGGGCGGTGGCCAGGCACCGCAGGCACTGGTGTATTTGTCGCATGTGGTGGAAAGCGGCGATGGCAGTGCCAATCTGCTGCCGCGTGGAAATGGCGAACCCGGCAATATCCGCTTGCAGTCAGTCAAGGGCGATGCCCGTGGTTTTGTGGTCTTGCGCAATCTGGGTGTGGTGGATGCGCTCGAGGTATCGCTGTTCAAGTTGAAACCGGCCACGACTTATAGCGTGTACGTGAATGGGCAAAGCAGTGTCAGTGGTGTGTTCAGGACAGATGCGAAGGGGGCAGTCAATGGCACGATGATAGGGCCGGTCAGGGAGTTGGCTGCTTCCGATGGTAAAAATGCTGGCACCATCAATCACATTGTCGTCATGGAAGGCAGTGCGCCTGCTGACAAGGCCAATGCGGTGTTGGTTGATTGAGAAATTGAAATCGTTGTGAAATCGTCGGCAGATAAATACTGATCCCAGTTTTTGGGGCAGACTTTCTTTTTCAATTTTGGGCGGAATGACTGGAGCGATTATGCGTCGGTCATTTACATGGCAATCTTTGTTGTAACCGGAAGCGCCTTCCCCTTCAAAGGGAAGGTTGGGATGGGGATGGGTTTCCCGCGTAAAGTCATTTATCGTTAATTGACCGAAACCCATCCCCACCCTATCCCTCCCCTTGAAAGGGAGGGGATTTAAAAGTCATTCTGTTTTAAGCAAATTATTCTGGTCCGCTATACGTAGCATATGGCATTTTCAATTATGTTGACTTACAAAGCCGCCGCGTAAATTGCCCGCGCATCTTCCTTCGTCACTTCACGTGGATTATTCCCCAGCAGACGCGTTTGCAGCATGGCGTCACTGGCGAGTTGGTCCAGGTCTTTCTCAGTGATGCCTACCTGGCTCAGGCGGGTTTCTATGCCTACTCTTACTGCCAGGTCTTCCATGGCCTTGATCATGGCGTGGCAACGTTGTTCTGCTGTGCCTGTGGCTTCTGGTGCGATGATGTCTGCCAGTTCTGCATACAGTTCTGCTGCATGGCTGGCATTGAAGCGCAGCACGTGCGGCAAGACCAGGGAATTGGATAAACCATGTGGGACATGGAAGATGCCGCCTACCGGATAGGCCAGTGCATGCACTGCTGCGCAGGGGGCATTGGCAAAGGATTGCCCGGCCAGCATGGCACCAAGCAACATGGCCTGGCGTGCTGCCAGGTTGCTGCCGTTGGTACAGGCTTCGTCGATGTTGTTCCACAGCAATTTCAAAGCCTGCACTGCCAGCATGTCCGACAGCGGATTCTTTTTATGCTTGGTCGTATAGGCTTCTATCGCATGCACCATGGCATCGATGCCGGTGGCAGCAGTGACCTTGGGCGGCAAGCCGGTAGTCAGTTGCGCATCGAGGATGGCGATGTCAGCATACAGTTGTGGTGCGACTACGCCCATTTTGGTGGTGGCACCGGTGGTGACGATGGAGATGGGCGTGACTTCAGAACCGGTACCAGCCGTGGTCGGGATTTGTATCAGTGGCAGGCGTTTGCCTTTGACATTGCCTATGCCATACATGGTGGACAGACTCTGGTCGCTGCCGGCCAGGATGGCAATGAGTTTGGCCACGTCCATGGAACTGCCGCCACCCAAGCCGACGACCAGTTCGACCTGCAAGTCACGGGCATTGTCTACGGCTTGCAAGACGACTGCTTCTGGCGGATCGGCAATCACGTCGGAGAAAATGCTGACTTTGAGTTGTTCCGTTTCCAGGCTATCGATGACAGGCTGGACCAGGCCGGTACGCAGGAACCCGGCATCGGTCACCAGCAGTACGTGGCTAATCGCTGGAAATTCCTGGCGTATGATTTTGCCCAGGCGCGCTGCTGCACCGGTTTGGCTGATCAGGCTGGGGACGGTTCTGAATTCAAAGTCGTTCATTTTTATCTCATTTTCATTAAGATCGTAAGCACGTTCTTAGCTCGTTGTTGGGATATCTACCTTAGCACAAGCCGGCATTTTCTATTTATCCAGCAATTTCAAGTCGCGCATCCAGTCGGCGTACAGGCTGGTCCAGTTGCGTACGCTGCCGCTGGCAGGTGTCATGCCAAAGCCATGGTCGCCGCGACGGAAGGCATGCAGTTCAGCCGGAGCACCGGCTTCCAGCAATTGCTGATAGATTTTGGCGGCAACCACTGGTACTGCCTTGGGGTCATCGGAGGCGTGGACGATAAATACGGGAGGTGTGTTCTTGCTCATCTTTGGCATTTTATTGCCAGGCAGACCGGTGTAGACCAGGGCGATGAAGTCGGCCCGGTTGCTTATCTGCTCTACAGTGTCGGTGGCACTGCTATCACCGTCATTCTGGTCCATCAATAATTGCAGGGCCATGACGCCGCCAGCAGAAAAGCCGAGCAGGCCTATCTTCTTGCTGTCGATTTTCCATTCACTGGCGTGCTGGCGCAATACACGCATGGCGCGGCTGGTGTCCGCTGTCAGCGGCTGGATGGATTTCCAGTTGCGGTCACCGTCTGGTGCCAGCGTGCGGTATTTCAGTACGGCTGCGGTAATGCCTTGGGTATTTAGCCAGTGCGCGGCTTCTATGCCCTCCTTGTCTATGCAGACATAACGAAAGCCACCACCGGGTACCACCAGTACGGCGGTACCAGTTGCCTTGTCGGCAGGAGCAGGGTAGATCGTCAAAGTCGGTTTGCTGACATAGCTGATGTATCTGTCCAGGCGACCAGTTTCATGTCTGTCTTCTGCCGTTTCGGCATGTTCATGTTGCAGGCCGGGCGCGCCGTTTTGCCACAGGGGGATTTCAATTTCGGCTTGCGCTGAACAGGTGCTGCTAAGGAAGATCAGGCTGGCAAAGAGGGACGACAGGCAAATTTTCATTGTTAATTCCTAAGGATGGGAATGCAGTGTAAATCGACAGGTGCTGGCGGACGAGGATGGATGTCATCAGCCGGATTTGCATGTTGTCTGATTTGTAGCTGCTAGTCAAACAGGCAGCGAGGCTTTACAACTGTTATGGCATAGGCTGTACCTTGTTGACGACAGCAGGCTTCTGTATAAAGGTCTGTGCTGCATTTTGCTCGTATTGTCTTGCCGGGCTGCAATAGCGCAATCTCTAAAACAAATCAAATAAAACTCAATATGGATATTTTTCTGTTAGCACTGGCAGCTTTTTTTGCCGGTTTTGTGGACTCGATCGTTGGTGGTGGCGGGCTGATACAGGTACCGGCCTTGTTCTCTTTCATGCCAGGAACCGTGCCTGCGACGCTGTTGGGCACCAATAAAATGGCCGGTATCTGGGGGACGACGGTAGCGGCGGCGCGCTATATGAGGACAGTCAGCCTGCGCTGGAACATGGTTGCTCCGGCTGCCTTGATGGCGTTCATGTTTTCTTTTGCCGGAGCTTTCCTGGTGACACATATCCCGCCTACCTATTTGCGCAAGGCTTTGCCTTTGATCTTGCTGGGTGTTGCCATCTATACCTTCAAGAAAAAAGAGTTCGGTGCAGACAATACACCTGTGTTTGCTGGCAGCAAAGAGACTTATATGGCCATGCTGGTTGGCGCGGGGATAGGTTTCTACGATGGCTTCTTTGGCCCGGGCACGGGTAGCTTTTTCATGTTTTTGTTTGTGCGCTTCTTTGGCTATGACTTCCTGCGAGCCTCTGCCGTTGCCAAGGTATTGAATGTTGCCTGCAATACGGCGGCCCTGATCTGGTTTGGATATAGCGGTCACGTACTGTGGATGCTGGGTTTGACGATGGCAGTATGCGGCGTCGGTGGCTCTATTTTAGGTAGTCATTTAGCAATAAAACACGGTACCTCATTTGTACGCAAGATGTTCCTTGGCGTGGTTGTGGCCTTGATCTGCAAGACTACCTATGACGGCTTCTTCAAATGAACTGTTTCACGTGAAACAATCCAGTGGGTAAAAATGGGGCTTCGGCCCCATTTTTTATGTCTTGATGCCTGTGTTTCACGTGAAACATAGATCTAAATGAAAAGAGAATCTTTAGTTGGCTAAAGTTTGTTCGCAAAACAAACTATAATCGTGCCTCCCAGATCCAAGTTTCTCAGAAATCCATCATGTTTTATCCTAAAGAATTCGATGTTATCGTCGTCGGCGGCGGTCACGCCGGTACCGAAGCCGCCCTGGCTGCCGCCCGTATGGGGCAGACTACTCTATTGTTGACCCATAATATTGAGACTCTTGGTCAGATGTCCTGCAATCCATCCATAGGTGGAATAGGTAAGGGACACCTGGTCAAAGAGGTTGATGCCATGGGTGGTGCCATGGCGATTGCCACGGATGAGGCTGGCATACAGTTTCGTATCCTGAATTCATCCAAGGGGCCGGCAGTGCGCGCTACTCGCGCCCAGGCGGACCGTATCCTGTACAAGCAAGCCATACGCAGTCGCCTCGAAAATCAGCCTAATCTGTGGCTGTTCCAGCAGGCTGTTGATGATTTGCTGGTTGAAGGCAATCGTGTCGTCGGTGCAGTGACACAGGTTGGTATCAAGTTTCGCGCCCGCGCTGTCGTGCTGACAGCAGGTACTTTCCTGGATGGGAAGATCCACGTGGGCTTGAATAATTACTCGGCAGGCCGTGCCGGTGATCCACCAGCCATATCCCTGTCTGCCCGTTTGAAAGAATTGGCACTGCCGCAGGGGAGGTTGAAGACAGGTACGCCACCACGTATTGATGGCCGCAGCATCGATTTTTCGCAGATGCAAGAGCAGCCGGGTGATCTGGACCCGGTGCCAGTGTTCTCATACATGGGCAATACCAGCATGCATCCAAGGCAATTGCCATGCTGGATTACCCATACCAATGAAAAAACCCACGATATTATTCGTGCTGGTCTGGACCGCAGCCCCATGTACACCGGGGTTATTGAAGGGGTAGGGCCACGCTATTGTCCATCGATAGAAGACAAGATACACCGTTTCGCCAGCAAGGAATCGCACCAGATTTTCCTGGAGCCAGAAGGCCTGACGACGAATGAGTTTTACCCCAATGGTATCTCTACCAGCCTGCCTTTTGATGTGCAGCTGGACCTGGTACGCTCCATGCGCGGTATGGAAAACGCTTACATCCTGCGCCCTGGTTATGCGATTGAATATGATTACTTTGACCCGCGCGGTTTGAAATCCTCACTGGAAACCCGTCAGATCGAGGGTCTGTTCTTTGCCGGACAGATCAATGGTACGACTGGTTACGAAGAGGCGGCGGCACAGGGTATGTTGGCTGGCCTGAATGCAGCACTGAAAACCCAGGGCAAAGAAGCCTGGGTGCCGCGCCGTGATGAAGCATATCTGGGCGTGCTGGTGGATGACCTGATTACCAAGGGTGTGCAGGAACCCTATCGCATGTTCACCAGCCGTGCTGAATTCCGCCTTAGTCTGCGTGAAGATAATGCCGATATGCGCCTGACCGAGATAGGTCGCAAGCTGGGCTGTGTCAGCGATGCGCAGTGGCAGCAGTTTGAAGAAAAACGTGAAAGTGTTTCACGTGAAATGGAAAGGCTGCGCTCGACCTGGGTCAACCCGCGCATCCTGACAGATGTTGAAGCCGAGCGTGTTGTTGGCAAGGCTCTGGAGCGTGAGTATTCCCTGGCTGATTTATTGCGTCGCCCGCAAGTGACCTATGAAAGCCTGATGAGTCTGCATGGTGTGGAAGGGCAGGCGCTGGCTGGCCCGGGTGTGCTCGATCCGCATGTGCGCGAACAGGTTGAGATACAGGTTAAATATGCCGGTTATATCGACAGGCAGGCCAAAGAGGTCGAACGCCATGCGCATTATGAAAACCTGAAAATGCCGGTCGCTTTTGACTATATGGAAGTGAACGGCCTTTCTATCGAAGTCAGGCAAAAACTCAATAAACACCAGCCCGAAAGCCTGGGTCAGTGTGGCCGTATTTCTGGCGTGACGCCAGCGGCGATTTCCCTGCTTTTGGTACACCTGAAAAAACGCGGTTTTAAAGAATTTATGGTGAATACGGATGTTTTAGTCGAGGGCCAGGCGGAATGATTCACGTGGAACATGCACTGACAGACATGCTTAAAAGCGGCATTCAGGAATTACAACTGGATATCTCAGATGAGCAAATAGCTAAAATGATTGCTTATTTGTCATTATTATCAAAATGGAATTCAGTTTATAATTTAACATCAATTCGCGATCCCAAAGACATGGTCAGGCAGCATTTGCTGGATTCACTGTCAGCAGCGCCAGCCTTTAAGGACGCCAAAAATGTGCTGGACGTGGGTGCAGGTGGTGGCTTGCCCGGCATGATGCTGGCTATCGCCTACCCGGAAATCAGGATTTCCATGATCGATACCGTCAGTAAAAAGACGGCTTTTCTGACCCAGGCCAAGACCGAGCTGGGTTTGAAAAACGTGACGGTGCATACTGGCAGGGTAGAAGCGCTACAGGTAAAAGAGCCATTTGATGTCATCACGTCGCGGGCTTTTTCTGAACTCTGCAATTTCATCAACTGGTCAGGCCATCTGCTTGCCGATGGTGGACAGTTCATTGCCATGAAAGGCATCGCCCCGAATCAAGAGATAGAACGTCTGCCAGATGGCTGGCAGGTAGAAAAAATGCAAGCCCTCACGGTGCCAGGTCTACAGGCCGAACGCCACCTCGTCTTTATCAAAAAACAGCTGGCCCCGGCTTGATCCTACGGAAATCTTTTATGGCAAAAATCTTTTGTGTTGCAAATCAAAAAGGTGGCGTGGGCAAAACCACGACCACTGTCAATCTCGCCGCAGGGCTGGCACAACTTAATCAACGCGTCTTGCTGGTGGATCTCGATCCTCAGGGTAATGCCACCATGGGCGCGGGTATCAACAAGTCAAAACTGACTGCTTCCATCTATGAAGTGTTGCTGGGCATGTCGGACGTGACAACGGCGAAACTGCGTTCCGAATCCGGTCGTTTCGATGTCTTGCCGGCCAACCGCGAGCTGGCTGGTGCCGAAGTCGAAATGGTGTCCCTGGACAACCGCGACAAGCGCCTGCGTGAAGCGCTGTCCAAGGTGGATGCAGATTATGACTTCATCCTCATCGATTGCCCACCGGCTTTGTCCTTGCTGACACTGAACGGCCTGTGCGCTGCCCATGGCGTAATCATCCCCATGCAATGCGAATACTATGCGCTGGAAGGCTTGTCTGATCTGGCCAATACCATCAAGAAAGTCTCTGCCAACCTGAACCCGGATCTGAAAATTGTTGGTCTGTTGCGCGTGATGTTTGACCCGCGCATGACGCTGTCGCAACAAGTGTCTGATCAGCTGGAACAGCATTTTGGCGACAAGGTGTTCAAGACCCTGATCCCGCGCAATGTCCGTTTGGCGGAAGCACCTTCCTACGGTATCCCTGGCGTAGTGTTTGACCCGGCATCCAAGGGGGCGCAAGCGTATATCGCTTTTGGCGCGGAGATGGTGGAAAGAATTAAACAACTGGATAAATAAGTATGTCGATCAAAAAACAAAAAGGCCTGGGCCGTGGCCTCGACGCCCTGCTCGGCAACGCCGCTGACTTTGCAGAAGCCGTACCAACCGTGACCGGTGCACCTACCAGTCTGAACGTAGCCCACATGCAGGCCGGTAAATACCAGCCGCGTACCCGTATGGACGAAGGCGCGCTGGCCGAGCTGGCTGCGTCCATCAAGGCCCAGGGCCTGATGCAACCCATTCTGGTACGGCCAGTAGGGCAGAACAATGGCGTAACCCGTTACGAAATCATCGCCGGTGAGCGCCGTTTCCGCGCTTCCCAAATGGCAGGTCTGGAAGAAGTGCCGGTACTGGTCAAGGATGTGGATGACCAGGCCGCCGCCGCCATGGCCCTGATTGAAAACATCCAGCGTGAAGATCTCAATCCGCTGGAAGAAGCGCAGGGCATACACCGCCTGATCACGGATTTTTCTTTTACCCATGAACAGGCGGCCAATGCCGTGGGCCGTTCACGCAGTGCGGTGTCGAATCTGCTGCGTTTGCTAAACCTGGCAAAGCCGGTGCAGACCATGCTGATGGCTGGCGACATCGACATGGGCCATGCCCGTTCGCTGCTGGTGACAGATGCCGCCACCCAGATACAGCTGGCCAACCAGATCGTTGCCAGACGCATGTCGGTGCGAGAAGCAGAAAAGCTGGTGGCAAAAACCACGGCTGAAATGAGTGCCACCGGCAAGCCGCGTGACAAGGCAGAAAAATCACGCGACATCACCCGCCTGGAAGAAGAGTTGTCCGATTTGCTGGCGACCCAGGTCAGCCTGAAGCTGGGTAGCAAGGGCAGGGGGCAGATGCTGATCGACTTTGCTGATCTCGATAGCCTGGATGGCATCATCCTGAAAATACGCGGACAGTAAACATGCCGGCAGTACCGCATGTCACCGAGCTTGTCCATCCATTTGAAAAACTGTCTAACTTCCGCGATGTTGGCGGTTGCCATACTGCGGATGGACATCGCTTGCGGACAGGCATCCTGTACCGCTCGGAAGAACTGTCCCGTTTGACCAGGCAGGACCAGATCAAATTTCAAGCCCTGGGTATTCGCCTGATTTGTGATCTGCGTTCGCCTGAAGAATCGCGCAAGCGACAGGCACGTCTGTCACAAACAGACATGGCAGACTTGACCATGGTCAATATACCCCTTCACCAGACGACAAGTCAGGACGGCAGCCGTCGTCGCATACTTGGTTTCGTATTTGGCAAGTCTGGTGGTGAGCAGTTTATGGATTTCAGCCGCACATATTACGAGCAACTGGCTTTCGGGCAGGCAGGGCCACTGCGTGAGATCATTTGCAGGCTGGCGCAAGAGCGTAATTTGCCTGCTCTGATCCATTGCACGGCGGGTAAGGACCGTACCGGTTTTGTCGTTGCCTTGATACAATTATTGGTTGGGGTTCCATATCCTGTTGTGATGCAGGATTATCTGCGCACCAACGATTACTTTACCTTGCGTCTGGCGGGTTTCATCCGCATGGTAAGAACCTTGACGCTGGGGCAGGTATCGGCAGAGCGGCTTAAGCAAATTTTGATGGCACATCCAGAATCGCTTGATACGGTATACCAGGAGATATTGAAACGTCACGGCAGCGTTGAGTGCTATTTGCGTGAAGCTTGTGGCATCGGGAACGAGACATTGCAACAACTAAAACAAAGGCTGCTGGCCTGACGGACAAAAGCGGGAATGAGAGTTTTCAAAAACTGGGATGACCAAGACAGGAGTGATGCGTGCAGATACTGATTTTACCTGGCCTGTATAACTCCGGCCCCGGCCACTGGCAAACGCTTTGGGAAGCCGAATTGCCGGATGTCAAAAGAGTAGAGCAGCAAGACTGGGATCATCCGGTCAAGGATGCATGGGTTGCCACTTTGTCAGCGGCAGTGGATGCGGTCGATGATGACGTGGTGCTGGTCGCTCATAGCATGGGGTGTGCACTGACGGCCTGGTGGCTGGCTTCCGGCATGCCGGGCTTGTTGCATAAGAGTAAGGTTCGGGCAGCATTTCTGGTGGCACCGCCGGATGTGGGCCGGGCAGATTTTCCTGCGCCGAGTTTTAGTCCCATGCCTCTAATACCTTTTCCTTTCCCTGTTGCGGTAGTGGCATCCAGTGATGACCCCTGGTGTGATTTGTCAGTTGCACAAGATTGGGCAAAGGCCTGGGGTGCCGAAATGCACATTATTGGTGCGGCAGGACATATTAATGGCGAATCTGATCTGGGCAGCTGGAAGCAAGGCCAGGACTGGCTCAACGCATTAGTTGCAAAAACGGAAAAAACGAAACAATAGTAAAATAAGCACCAAAATGTTGCATTTTTATGCAATGCACCAAACGTATGACCTTATGCATCAAACGTTTGACGTTACAACGCACTACCACGTATAATTCCGTGGTTTTGATCGGCGAGGATTTGCGCTGCCCGGTTATATCGTGGCAAGCCAGACAAATTCAACGGTCTCATGAATAAATATTAGGACTTACGCAAAATTGTCCCCCGCATAGCCAGGTAAAGGCGACGGTAGCCAGGTCGGACCTGCGGCTTGACCAAGCCGGCGAAATTTTGCGTAAGTCCTGGATAAATGAGGGAAGCATGACACGCATCATACTGCTGCAACTGGTGGCAGCGCTGGTCGCGGGCTTGCTGGCTGGAATTTTTGGCAATATTTCTTACGGCCTCTCCGCCCTGTTTGGGGGATTGTCCTGTGCGATTCCAAATGCCTTGTTCGCGTTGCGCCTGACCATGAGCGCCCGGAGGCCCGGAGGAGCAAATCCGATGAGTTTTTTTATCGGGGAATTTTTCAAAGTTATATCGACAGTCGCGCTGATGGCAGCGGTTGTCTTCTGGTACCCCGATGTCAACTGGCCGGCCTTTTTGATCGCCTTCATCGTTGTACTGAAAAGCTATTTCATTTTACTCTTTAGGCACTGATCATGAGCTCAGCTGAACAAGTCACTCCGTCAGAATATATTACCCATCACCTTGGGCATCTGACTAACCATGGCCACCATGCGCAAACCTCATTGTGGGATATGTCGTATCTGAATATTGATACGGTTATCTGGTCCGTCGTTTGCGGCTTGCTGGGTTCCATCATTATGTACATGGCAGCACGCAAGGCCACTTCCGGTGTGCCAGGTCGTTTCCAGTGCGCAGTTGAAATGCTCATCGAAATGGTGGACAACAATGCAAAAAGCATAGTCCACGGCAACACCAGCTTCATCGCTCCTATGGCCCTGTCCGTATTTGTCTGGGTATTGCTGATGAACTCCCTGGATTTCCTGCCAGTTGACCTGTTTTCCCAATGGTTGTTCCCTGTTCTGGGTCTGGACCATGAAATGCCACACCGCGTGGTTCCTACTGCTGACTTGAATGGTACTCTGGGTATCTCCATCGGTATCTTCGGCCTGATGATGTACTACAGCTTCAAGATCAAAGGCGTAGGCGGCTTCATCAAAGAATTGTTCAGCGCACCGTTTGGTCCAATGATGTTCCCGTTCAATTTTATGTTGAACGTCGTTGAATACGCAGCCAAGACTTTCTCACTCGGTATGCGGTTGTTCGGTAACATGTTCGCCGGTGAATTGTTGTTCCTGTTGATCGCAGCTTTGCTGGGTGCCTCTGGTTCTCTGTTCGGCGGTATTGGTCATCTGGTACTGGGCTCTGCCTGGTCCATCTTCCACATCCTGATCGTACCTCTGCAAGCGTTTATTTTCATGATGCTGACACTGGTTTACATGGGTCAGGCTCACGAAGCGCATTAATTAAGTTTTGAAGTTTCAGGTTTTTGGTTTTAGTTTTAGTTTTTTGATTTTGGTATTTTAATTTTAACTTTCTAGGAGTTTTCTCATGACTAACGTCGCTTTCGTTGCATTGGCTTGTGGTTTGATCATCGGTTTGGGCGCTTTGGGTGCTTGTATCGGTATCGCTATGATGGGTGGTAAATATCTGGAAGCGTCTGCTCGTCAACCAGAATTGATGGAAAAACTGCAAGGTAAAATGTTGTTGCTGGCTGGTCTGATCGATGCTGCGTTCATTATCGGTGTTGGTATCGCCATGTTCTTCGCAACTGCTAACCCATTCAAAGGCTAATAGCTTTCCTTTTTCTACCGCAGGCCCAGTGCCTGCGGAACGATTAATTTGATAAGGAAACTAAAGTGAATCTGAATCTATCCATGTGGTACCAGGCAGGGGTGTTTATCATCCTGGCCTTGTTTACTGCAAAATTCATCTGGCCACCAGTTATTGGTGCGATCGATGAGCGCATGAAGCGCATTGCAGACGGTTTGGCTGCAGCTGACAAGGGCAAGGCTGAACTGGTCTTGGTCCAAAAGCAAATGCAAGCTGAATTGGCAAAAGCTGGTGAAGAGAGCAAAACACATATCATCAACGCAGAAAAACGCGCTGCTCTGATTGTTGAAGAAGCTCGCAACACTGCTGCTGCTGAAGCTGCCCGCATTATTGCTACAGCAAAAGCTGATGCTGACAATCAAGTAACCAAGGCACGCGAAGAATTGCGCGACCAGGTTGCTGCGCTGGCAGTCAAAGGTGCAGAACAAATTCTGAAACGTGAAGTTAATGCATCTGCTCACGCTGATCTGTTGACCCAACTGAAAACCGAGCTGTAATCATGGCCGAAATCGCAACGATCGCTCGTCCTTACGCAGAAGCGCTGTTTCGTGTTGCCCAAACCGGTAACCTGTCCGCCTGGTCGGAACTGGTTACCGAGATGGCACAGGTAGGTGCGCATTCCGATGTACAAGCTCTTGCACACAACCCCAAAGTCTCGGCTGATCAAAAAGCTGAGATTTTCTTGTCTGCGATCAAATCTCCAGTGACTGCTGAAGCGAAAAACTTCATCAACACACTCGCTGATTATGACCGCCTGACTTTGCTGCCGGAAATCGCTTTCCAGTTTCACGCTCTGAAAAACGCCCTCGAAGGCGCTGCAGATGCTGAAGTAACTAGCGCATTTGAAATCTCGGCAGCTCAGTTGAGCGAGCTCTCAGCGCTGTTGGAAAAGAAATTTGGCCGCAAGTTGCACCCTACAGTCAAAGTGGATTCCTCTTTGATCGGTGGTGTACGCATCGTGGTTGGTGATCAGGTGCTCGACACGTCGGTACGCGCGAAGCTGCAGAAAATGCACGTCGCCCTGACCGCGTAAGAACGTAATAAATATTAGGAGTTAGTATGCAACTCAACCCATCTGAAATCAGCGAGCTGATCAAGAGCCGGATTCAAGGCCTTGGCGACACAGCTGAGATTCGCAATCAAGGTACGGTTATCTCCGTTACCGACGGTATCTGCCGCATTCACGGTCTGTCTGACGCGATGCAAGGCGAGATGCTGGAATTCCCAGGCAATACATTTGGTCTGGCACTGAACCTGGAACGTGATTCCGTTGGCGCCGTTATTTTGGGTGACTACGAGCACATCTCCGAAGGCGATACAGTTAAATGTACCGGCCGTATTCTGGAAGTGCCTATCGGTCCTGAACTGCGTGGTCGTGTAGTTAACGCGCTGGGTCAGCCTATCGACGGCAAAGGTCCTATCAATGCAAAACTGTCCGCGCCGATCGAAAAAATCGCGCCTGGCGTTATTGCACGTCAATCCGTTTCTGAACCTATGCAAACTGGCCTGAAGTCTATCGACTCCATGGTTCCGGTTGGTCGTGGTCAGCGCGAATTGATCATTGGCGATCGTCAAACTGGTAAAACAGCTGTTGCGATCGATGCCGTGATCAATCAAAAAGGTCAAAACGTTACATGTATCTATGTAGCGATTGGTCAAAAAGCATCTTCCGTTAAAAACGTTGTGCGCGCTCTCGAAGCCCACGGCGCCATGGAATACACCATCGTTGTTGCTGCTACTGCTGCTGAATCTGCAGCGATGCAATACGTATCCGCCTACTCCGGTTGCGCGATGGGTGAATATTTCCGTGACCGCGGTCAAGATGCACTGATCATTTATGATGATCTGTCCAAACAAGCTGTTGCTTACCGTCAGGTATCCCTGTTGCTGCGCCGCCCACCAGGCCGCGAAGCTTACCCAGGTGACGTATTCTATTTGCACAGCCGTTTGCTGGAACGTGCAGCTCGCGTGAATCCAGACTACGTTGAAGCTTTCACCAAAGGTGAAGTTAAAGGTAAAACAGGTTCCTTGACAGCATTGCCTATCATTGAAACCCAGGCTGGTGACGTTTCCGCTTTCGTTCCTACCAACGTAATTTCGATTACTGACGGTCAGATCTTCCTGGAAACATCCTTGTTCAATGCAGGTATCCGTCCAGCGATTAACGCTGGTATCTCGGTTTCCCGCGTTGGTGGTGCTGCGCAGACTAAAGTCATCAAAAACTTGTCCGGCGGTATCCGTAATGACTTGGCACAGTACCGTGAACTGGCAGCGTTTGCCCAGTTCGCTTCTGACCTCGATGAAGTAACACGCAAGCAGCTCGATCGTGGTGCCCGCGTTACTGAATTGTTGAAGCAAGCTCAATATGCTCCACTGTCTATCTCCCTGATGGCCGTTACATTGTTCTCCGTGAACAAAGGCTTCCTGGATGATGTACCGGTCAAGCAAGTGCTGGCATTCGAAGCAGGCGTGCACAATTTCATGAAAACGAGCCATGCAGCATTGCTGCAGAAGATCGAAGAAACCAAGCAACTGGACAAAGATGGCGAAGCTGCCATGGCTGCCGCAATTGCTGATTTCAAAAAATCCGGCGCCTATTAATTTACTGTAGCTAGAAGGAGTCAATACTCATGGCTGCAGGCAAAGAGATACGTGGCAAGATCAAAAGCGTAGAAAATACGAAGAAGATCACGAAGGCGATGGAAATGGTCGCTGCATCCAAAATGCGTAAAGCGCAAGACCGGATGCGTGCGGCTCGCCCGTACAGTGAAAAAATTCGTACGATTACGGCTAACTTGTCACAGGCCAACCCAGAGTACACGCATCCTTTTATGGTGCAACAAGATCTGTCCAAGAAAGTTGGCGTGATTGTTGTAACGACAGATAAAGGTTTGTGTGGCGGTCTCAACACTAACGTGTTGCGTCTGGTCACCAGCAAAATGCGTGAACTCGAGGGCAAGGGTTCAAAGATAGAAGCAGTCGCAATTGGTAATAAAGGTCTCGGCTTCCTGAATCGCGTAGGTGCGCAAGTGGTTTCCCATGTCACACAATTGGGCGACACTCCTCACCTCGACAAACTGATAGGTCCAGTCAAAGTTTTGCTGGATGCGTATCAGGAAGGCAAGCTGGACGCGGTTTACCTGAGTTATACCAAGTTCATCAACACCATGAAGCAAGAGCCGGTGATGGAGCAGTTGTTGCCCCTGACAGCGGACAAACTGGCGACAGATAAAAATGCCCATACCTGGGATTATCTGTATGAGCCAGATGCTGCAACGGTCATTGATGAATTGTTGATACGTTATGTAGAAGCACTGATTTTCCAGGCCGTAGCGGAAAACATGGCATCTGAACAATCGGCCCGTATGGTGGCGATGAAATCAGCAACTGATAACGCAGGTAACGTGATTGGCGAACTGAAACTGGTTTATAACAAAACCCGTCAAGCCGCCATTACCAAAGAGCTCTCCGAGATCGTCGCCGGCGCGGCAGCGGTCTAAACTGAATTTAAATATTAAGAAGGAACGAACATGGCTAATGGCAAAATCGTTCAGTGTATCGGCGCTGTTGTGGACGTTGAATTTCCACGCGACGCGATGCCTAAGATTTATGACGCCTTGAAAATGGAAGGCTCCGAGCTGACATTGGAAGTTCAGCAGCAATTGGGTGACGGCATTGTCCGTACCATTGCTCTGGGTACTTCTGATGGTCTGCGTCGCGGCATGACTATTTCCAACACTGGCAACCCTATCATGGTACCAACCGGCAAAGCAACGCTGGGTCGCATCATGGACGTACTGGGTAACCCTATCGATGAATGCGGTCCTGTCAGCCACGAGCAGACAGCATCCATCCACCGTAAAGCCCCTGCATACGACGAACTGTCCCCATCCCAGGAATTGCTGGAAACCGGTATCAAAGTTATTGATCTGGTTTGCCCATTCGCTAAAGGTGGTAAGGTCGGTCTGTTCGGTGGTGCGGGTGTGGGCAAGACCGTGAACATGATGGAACTGATCAACAACATCGCCAAGGCACACAGCGGTTTGTCCGTGTTTGCCGGTGTGGGTGAGCGTACTCGTGAGGGTAATGACTTCTACCACGAAATGGCTGACGCAAAAGTGGTTGATCTGGAAAATCCAGAAAACTCCAAAGTTGCGATGGTGTACGGTCAGATGAATGAACCACCAGGTAACCGTCTGCGCGTTGCTCTGACAGGTTTGACGATTGCTGAAGGTTTCCGTGACGAAGGCAAAGACGTTTTGTTCTTCGTGGATAACATCTACCGTTACACACTGGCCGGTACTGAAGTATCCGCTTTGCTGGGTCGTATGCCTTCCGCCGTGGGTTATCAACCTACACTGGCTGAAGAAATGGGCCGTCTGCAAGAGCGTATTACATCCACTAAAACTGGTTCGATCACATCGATCCAGGCCGTGTATGTTCCAGCGGATGACTTGACCGATCCATCTCCAGCAACCACGTTTGCTCACTTGGATTCCACCGTTGTTCTGTCCCGTGACATCGCTTCCCTGGGTATCTACCCTGCGGTTGACCCACTGGATTCGACATCCCGTCAGCTGGACCCACAAGTGGTTGGTGTAGAGCACTATGAAACAGCCCGCGCTGTTCAGGGTACTCTGCAACGCTACAAAGAATTGCGTGACATTATCGCGATTCTGGGTATGGATGAATTGGCTCCTGAAGACAAACTGCTGGTCGCACGTGCACGTAAGATGCAGCGTTTCCTGTCTCAGCCTTTCCACGTTGCTGAAGTGTTTACCGGTGCTCCAGGTAAATACGTTTCCTTGAAAGAAACGATCCGTGGTTTCAAAATGATCGCTTCCGGCGAACTCGATCACCTGCCAGAACAAGCGTTCTACATGGTAGGTACTATCGACGAAGCAATCGAAAAAGCGAAAAAACTGGCTGCTGCTTAATTAATTAAGCGCACTGGCGGTGCGGCTGAAAGGTCGCACCATAGCTTTTTTGAGCGAATAATAAGGGTCCAACATGGCACACACTATTCACGTTGACGTGGTTTCCGCAGAAGAGCTGATCTTCTCCGGTGAAGCCGAATTCGTCGCGTTGCCGGGTGAGGCTGGTGAATTGGGTATCTATCCGAAACATACACCACTGATTACCCGCATCAAGCCGGGCGCGGTGCGCATCAAGGTTCCAGGCAAGGCCGAAGACGAATTCGTATTCGTTGCCGGTGGCCTGCTTGAAGTGCAACCAGATGCAGTGACAGTTTTGGCTGATACTGCGATTCGCGGTCAAGATCTGGACGAAGCCAAAGCCAGCGAAGCCAAGAAACTGGCAGAACAAGCTTTGGTTAATCGTGATTCCAAAATTGACTATGCGCAAGCACAGGCAGAACTGGCATCAGCGATCGCCCAATTGGCAGCGATACAAAGATTGCGTCAAAAGCGTTAATTTCGCTGCGAAAATTTTTTCGCGTCGAAAGCAGTACAATGAAAGGCAGCCCAGGCTGCCTTTTTTGTTTTTTCATCATTTGAACCGAGCTGCCTATGCACATGGAACAAGACCTGATCACCGAAATGCTGGGCAAGAGCAAGATCATCGCCGTCGTTGGTCTGTCACCCAAGCCGGCACGAGCCAGTTATGGCGTGGCAGCGTACATGCAGGCCCAGGGTTACAGGATCATTCCTGTGAATCCGCGTGAGGCAGGTAAAACCATATTGGGTGAACTTTGTTATGCGGATCTGGTGGCTGCTGCGGCAGATCACCGTATTGACATCGTTAACTGTTTTCGCAATGCTGACGACATCCCGCCTGTTGTCGAAGAGGCGATACGCATCGCTGCACCATATTTATGGATGCAGCAGGGTATAGTGAATGTGCCTGCCGCAGAAAAGGCAGAAGCTGCCGGTATCCGCGTCGTGATGGACAAGTGCATCAAGATAGAACACCACGTGCGTTTTTAATGTAATGAACAGAATACCAATAAAGGGTACAGCATGAGCATTGCCGAACAATTCCGCATTACCAAAGCGTTTCAAATCAAGGAAGCCAATGCCAAAAAGAAATTGCTTGGTGCAGCGGCGGATGACAAGAATGGCGGCAAGGCGGCCGATAAGCAGGCGACGCTAAAGCTGGCAGAAGAAATTTCTGATCTGCAAAACCTGTTATATGCCGAGCATGACCGCAAGCTGCTGATCATATTGCAGGGCATGGATACTGCAGGCAAGGATGGCACGGTCAAGGGTGTGTTCGGACAAATCAATCCGCTGGGCGCACGCACGGTGGCCTTCAAGGCCCCCGGTACGGATGATAAAAACCATGATTACCTGTGGCGTGTGCACAGGGAAGTGCCGGGCAAGGGCGAAATCACCATCTTTAACCGTAGCCATTATGAAGATGTGCTGATTACCCGCGTGCATGACTGGATTGATGTGAATGAATGCAAGCGTCGTTATGCGCAGATATGTGATTTCGAGCGCATGCTGGCCGAAACCGGCACGGTGATACTCAAGTTTTTCCTGCATATTTCCAAGACAGAGCAAAAAGCAAGGCTGGAAGAACGTCTTGCTGATCCTGACAAACACTGGAAGTTTGATCCCCAGGACCTGGCAGAACGCAAATACTGGGATGCGTATCAACAGGCATATGAAAACGCCTTGCTGGCTACCGATGCCGACCATGCACCCTGGTATGCGATTCCGGCAGATTCCAAGACCCAGCGCAATCTGGTGATCGCCAGTATCGTGCAGGAAAAAATGCAGGGCATGAAACTCAAATACCCACCAGGCAATCCCGAATTCGCCAAGCTCAAGGTGGAATGAAGTTCGTTTATTTGCCGGAGCTGCTGGCAGTTGCGCTCTATCCCGTATTGGCCTGGCAGGGCCGGCGTACCCGTGCAATGACACCACGTTTGCCCGAAGCTGCCGGGCAGCCCTTTGGCCTGGTTGGTGATGCGGGCCAGACTGGTAAAGGCTTACGGCCATTGAAGCTGCTGGGCATAGGCGAATCACCGGTTGCCGGTGTAGGTGTTGTCAGTTATGAGCAAGCCATCACGGCACAACTTGCACAAGCATTGGCCGGCAAACTAGATACGGTAGTGGAATGGCATGCCCTTGGCCAGAACGGTGCCAGGCTGAACTGGGCCAGAAACGCCTTGCGTCAGTTTGTACATGCTGGCGGCGAGGTTGATGGCAGTGGTGACAGGACAGTTTGGGATGTGGTGCTGATTGCGTTCGGTGTCAACGACACCACCAGCTTTTGTCCAGCCACAAGCTATCAGCGTGAACTGACAGCATTAATCAATGAACTGCAAAATACACATATCCAGGCACATTGCATCATCCTGGCCGGGGTGCCGCCCATGCATGTTTTTCCTGCCTTGCCCCAAGCTTTGCGACTGGTATTAGGCATGAAAGCGCGTGTGCTGGATCAGGTTCAGGCTCAGATAGCAGCATCAGTCAGCCATGTGCTGCATGTTCCCTTTATCGGGAATTTTGAAGATGAGCACCTGATGGCCGAAGATGGCTACCATCCGTCGGCACTTGGCGTCAGTATTTGGGCTGAAGAAATAGCGAAAATATTTGTTGAAAATCGTCGGGAAAAATAGTACTGGTCTGCTACTTATGCACAATTTGGCTAACAAGCTATTTATCCACAAAAATCGATTATTTGATGAAACCTGCGTTTCAAACCAATAAAATCAATGACTTACGCAATATTCTTGTTAACCGGATTTAAAAATAATCAGTAAACCGGCATTCTGTCATTTCTATCCACAAAGTTATCCACAGTTTATCAAAGGAAAATTTTGCCGAAAATATCTCCTTTGTTGCAGATCAGATGCCTATCCTGCCTGCATAGGCGATAATGTCGCCTGAATAGAAATTGGCTGTGCCGAAAGATGGTTTGCGCGGCATGGTATTACTGAAAGCACTTATGTCCACGAATTTTGCCCCACTCAAGAACGATACCTTCCTCAAAGCCTTGTTGCGTCAGGAAACCGATTACACACCCTTGTGGCTGATGCGCCAGGCGGGCCGTTACTTGCCTGAGTATCGCGCTACCCGTAAAGGTGCGGGGTCTTTCATGAGTCTGGCCAAAAACCCCGGTTTTGCTACTGAAGTGACTTTGCAGCCAATAGATCGCTATGGTCTGGATGCGGCCATCCTGTTTTCGGATATTTTGACGGTTCCGGATGCCATGGGCCTGGGCCTGTATTTTGAAGAAGGCGAAGGCCCGAAGTTTGAGCGCCCGCTGAAAGAAGAAAAAGACATACTCGCACTGAAAGTGCCGGAAGCTGGCAGCCTGCAATATGTATTTGATGCGGTGACGCAAATCCGTACCGCGCTGGATGGCCGTGTGCCGCTGATCGGTTTTTCCGGCAGCCCATGGACCTTGGCCTGTTATATGGTCGAAGGCCAGGGCTCGCGTGAATTCCATACCGTCAAGAGCATGATGTACAAGCGTCCTGATCTGATGCACCACATCCTGCGCACCAATGCCGATGCGGTGGCTGCCTACCTGAATGCGCAAATTGATGCCGGTGCCCAGGCTGTGATGATCTTTGACAGCTGGGGCGGGGCGCTGGCAGATGGGGCGTATCAAGAGTTTTCGCTGTCTTATATGCGTGATATCGTCAGCCAGCTGCAAAAAGAAAAAGATGGCAAGCGCATTCCCGCCATCGTCTTTACCAAAGGCGGTGGCCTGTGGCTGGAACAGCTTGCCGATATCGGTGCCGATGCGCTGGGTCTGGACTGGACCATGAACCTGGGTCAGGCCCGTGCCAAGGTCGGCAACAAAGTTGCCTTGCAAGGCAATCTTGATCCGGCGGTGCTGTTTGCCGAGCCAGAGCAGATCCGCAAACAAGTCATTGCTACGCTGGACAGTTACGGCAAGCCGGCAGCAGGGCATGGCCATGTATTTAACCTGGGCCATGGTATTTCGCAATTTACGCCGGTAGAGTCGGTCAGCGTGCTGGTCGAAACGGTGCATGAATATAGCCGCAAGCAACGGCAGGCAAGCTGAAACCTGAGCGATGTATTTAAAGCCTGCATGTGCAGTCGACACTTGAAGCAGGCTTTAATCCATCAGTTATCCATCAGTTATTCAGGCGCTGGTAAAATATTAAGTCATTGATAAATAGCAACAAGGCCCTGCCGTGCTTGCCAGATCGTCATGTTGCTATGCAAAACATAGAATTGGCGCGGTTCTCCAGCCCAAAAGCTGTGGAAAACGAATGGATTAGCCGCAGTAATTTTTTGCATTTTCATGCACGTTTTCTGTCACTTATGCACAAAATCGGGGCGGTAAAAAATAATTTGAAAAATATTTTTTTGTCGCCGGGCATTTTTTCCAAGTGATTGATTTTAAAGGACTAAATTCTATGCTGTTAGATTGGGCATTTGGCTGAAACCCGCGTAAACGCTAGCGAATACGGTTGTCAATAGACCTTTCTCCACAAAGTTATCCACAGAATCTGTGGATATGTCAAAAAGCCTTATGAAATCAATAGTTAGCGCTAAACTTCAGGCCTTACATTAGATCGTGACACAAATTTATCTACGCGTTGCGCTCGATACGCCACTTGACACCAGCTTCGATTATCGATGGCCAGCACAAGAAGCGGGAGCCGATAAATCAGCCTTGCCCCAAGTTGGGCAACTGGTTGCCTTGCCCTTTGGCCGGCAGGAAGTGGTGGGCCTGATTCTTGAAGTGGTGACCGAAACCGATGTACCCCAGGCCAAGCTGCGCGATGTATTGGCCGTCCGGCATGAATTACCACCGCTGAACAAGGAATGGCTGGCGCTATGCCAGTTCGCCGCCGAATATTACCAGCGTCCGCTGGGTGAAGTGGCCTTGCCAGCCCTGCCGAAAAACCTCAAGGCGATCAAAACCGTTTCCTTGCAGCGTGCCATCAAGAAACTCGACAAGCTGCCGCAGCAGACCGATGTCAGCACTAATAATGAGCCGGTATTAAATGCGGAACAGCAGGCAGCGGTGGATGCCGTGGTCCAGTCCCAGGGCTTTGCCCCGCATCTGCTGTTTGGCGTCACCGGCAGCGGCAAGACCGAAGTCTATTTGCAGACAGCGGCCAGGATACTGGCGCAATCGGCAGATGCCCAGGTTTTGATACTGGTGCCGGAAATCAATCTGACACCCCAGCTTGAAGCCCATATCCGCGCCCGTTTCCCTGGCCTGATGCTGTCGACCTTGCACAGCGGCATGGCAGAAGGTGAGCGCTTGCTTCACTGGCTGGCCGCACATACTGGCCGTGCCCGCATTGTCCTGGGTACACGTCTGGCAATGCTGGCATCGCTGCCCAAGCTGAAATTGCTGATTGTCGATGAAGAGCATGACCCTTCCTACAAGCAGCAGGAGGGCTTGCGCTATTCCGCCCGCGACCTGGCAGTCTGGCGCGCCTGGCAATTGTCCATCCCGGTTTTGCTGGGCTCGGCCACACCCTCGCTGGAAAGCTGGCAGGGGGCGCAAAGCAACCGTTACCGCTTGCTGGAATTGCGTGAACGCGCAGTAAAACTGGCAGTATTGCCGGTGATTAAACTGATCAATCTTGAACGTGAAAAACCCAGCGAAGGCTTGACGCAAAGACTGATTGCCTCCATCAAGCTGCGTCTTGAAAAGGGTGAGCAATCACTACTGTTTTTGAACCGGCGCGGTTATGCCCCGGTGCTGGCCTGTGATGCCTGTGGCTGGATCAGCAATTGCACGCGCTGTACTGCCCATCTGGTATTGCACAAGGGCGACCATCGATTGCGCTGCCATCACTGCGGGCTGGAACAGCGCATACCGCGTTCTTGCCCGACTTGCGGCAATATTGACCTGCAACCCCTGGGCCGTGGCACGCAAAGACTGGAAGAAAGCCTGGCAGCCATTTTCCCCGAGGCAAGAGTGTTTCGTATCGATGCCGATTCCACTCGCCTGAAAGGCAGTGCCGCTGCCGCCTTTGAACGCGTGCATGCAGGCGAAGTGGATATCTTGATCGGCACCCAGATGGTGGCCAAGGGCCATGACTTCAAACATCTGACCCTGGTGGCCGCACTGAATCCGGATGCAGCCCTGTTTTCCCAGGATTACCGTGCCAGCGAACGCCTGTTTGCCCAGCTCATGCAGGTGGCGGGTCGGGCCGGGCGGGCGGCGCAAAAAGAGGGTGGCAACCTGTCCGAAGTACTGGTGCAGACACGTTATCCTGATCATCCGCTCTACCATGCCCTGATGGCACACAATTACCCCGACTTTGCCAAAGACTTGCTGGATGAACGCCAGCAGGCCCATATGCCACCCTTCATGTATCAGGCTTTATTACGGGCAGAAGCCAAAGAACTGGAAACCGCGATTGCCTTTTTGAAAGAGGCGGCAATCTGTACCGAACACCAGGGCATCATGATCAATGACCCCATTCCCATGACCATGACGCGGGTGGCGAATGTAGACAGGGCGCAATTGCTGGTGGAATCAGTATCCCGCCCCGCCCTGCAAGCCTTCGTCAAAGCCTGGATCGCCGATTTGCGCGCCATGAAAAGCCGGGTCAAATGGTCGGTGGAGATTGACCCTGTGGATATCTGAGCGGATATCCACAAGAACTGATGCAGACTTGCATCACACATACAGGTACACAGACATATCAGTGGCATCAGGTAAAATCGGCATTTTCCTGTATCAACGACATCCTGAAATCCATGCCCCTTAGCTCTTACCTGAATACTTCTCCGGATATTGCCGACACGGCTTATATCCACTCCAGCGCCCAGATTATTGGTGATGTGCACATAGGCAAGGACAGTTCCGTCTGGTGCAATGCCGTATTGCGCGGGGATGTCAATCACATACGCATAGGTCATAGCAGCAATGTCCAGGATCTGGCCATGTGCCATGTCTCACATAAAAATGCCGCCAAACCCGACGGCTCGCCGTTGATCATTGGCAATTACGTCACCATCGCCCATGCCGTGATCCTGCATGGCTGCCAGATCGGTGATGAATGCCTGATAGGCATGGGCAGCATCGTCATGGATGACGTTGTCATCTAGCCCCAGGTCATGCTGGGGGCGGGCAGCCTGGTGCCACCGGGCAAGGTACTGGAAAGTGGCTACTTATATTTGGGGCGGCCAGCAGTCGCAGTGCGCCCGCTGACGCCGGAAGAAATCAGCCATCTGCGTTATTCGGCAGAGCATTATGTGCGTATCAAAAATAACTACCAGCAATCAGAGCAGCACTGAAATCTGAACTCGTACTGGCAAGCAATGTCAGACTAAGGTAATACCAAGCAGAAAGCGAAGCGCTCAATCAACACTAAGGGAACAACAGCATGGAAGAGACGCAGGCGAATAAGGACGAATACCGTATCAGTACCGATACCAGCGAAGTGGATGTCGATGTCGTGCATCACTTCCTGTTCACACAGAGCGGCTGGGCCACCGGGATATCCCGCGAGCTGGTAGAAGAATCCCTGCGTCATTCCCTGTGCTTCAGTGTTTTCCAGCAAGACCGCATGGTCGCCTTTTGCCGCCTGGTGACTGACATGGCCACCTTTGGCTACCTGGTTGATGTCTTCGTCGTGACCGATATGCGCGGCAAGGGCCTCTCGCGTTTGCTGATGGAAGCCGTCATGGCACATCCGGCAGTCAAAAAATTCCGCCGCTTCACGCTGGCAACGTCAACAGCCCACGGCCTGTATGAAAAATTCGGTTTTACGCCTTTGAGCAAGCCGGAATCCTTCATGGAAGTCTATAAACCAAAAATTTACCTCGAATAGCATTGTCACACCTGCCCCTGTTTTGAAGGCAGGGGCAGGTAGCTTATTCAGCAGTATTCGGCACGTCGAAATAGATGATCATTTGCTGGTGATCGCCTTTTTTGATGTTGACGATTTTCTTGAATTGCAGATCGCTGTTCCTGGTTTTTTCGTGAAAGATGGCTTCTATCTCATACTGCGCTACAGGCAAGCCCAGGAATAACCACGGGCCATCCATGCTGGTCGTGAATACTGTCTGGCGACTTTTGCTATCGCGTACGGTAATTTTGGTATCCGACAGATACGCCCCCGTCTTTTTTGCCACGGTACTTATCCACAGACTGTATTGTCCAGTTTGTTGACGTAATTCTTCCCGTTCAGGCGTACCTATGCCGCCAGAGAGGCAGTTGATACCGCTGGCAGAACAATTCACCCCGGCCGCAGATGCCAGAGATGGCAGACCCAGCAAGCAGGCACTGCAAAACAGCAAACAGCTCAACAGGTAATTTTTGTTGCTTTGTGCATGTTTCATGTCAAATTCTCCATGTCAGATTGAACTCGTTCAAGTCTTCAATATAATCAGGCCGCTTGCAAAAGGCTTGCTTTGAATCAAAATTGCAACATGTAGCCTGTGCATAAGCCATGGCTCTTGTCGAAATGCCTGAAGTTGCGGCATATTGAAGGCGCATCAGACTTAGACCATCAACTCACATTTTGATTCCATGCGTATGCCTACCCAACTGGCCGGGCAATGTTTTGCCAGCGCTTTTTTGCAGTACCCGCTTTTTATCTTTGCAGCCCTGGTTTTTGCTGTTCCGGCCCAGGCGCTGGAATCGGCAATGAAGCTGAAGGAAATTTATGAAACCACGGTGGAACAGCAACTGGTCCTGCCTTCGGAAGAACTGCAAGCCTATATGGATCAGATGAGTGTTGCGCTGACCAAGGCTGGCACTATTGCCGACAATATCAATTTACCCTCGCAGTTTATCCTCCTGGTAGACCGCAATCCCAAAGTGCAGGCCGCCATGCTGTTCTGGACTGATGAAGAAGGCCAGTACCAGTTCATCGGTGCGTCGCCGGTATCGACAGGACGTGCCATCGGCTTTGAGCATTTTCAAACGCCGACGGGTGTTTTTGCCCACACACTCGCCAATCTCGATTATCGCGCCGAAGGCAGTAAAAACAGCAAGGGCATACGTGGTTATGGTGCCAAGGGGCGGCGGGTGTTTGATTTTGGCTGGCAAAAAGCCAAAAAAGGCTGGGGAGACCGCCAGATTGCCGATATGCGCCTGCAAATGCATGCGACTGATCCTGATTCGCTGGAAAAACGTCTGGGCAGCGTGCAATCCAAGGGCTGTGTCCGTATACCGGCAAGCCTGAACGTGTTGTTCGACCGTTACGGCTTGCTGGATGCTGACTATGATGCAGCACTGGCGACTGGGCGTAAATTCTGGGTGCTGGACAAAAACAGGCAAGACAATGCCTGGGCCGGACGCTATATGGTCGTCATTGACAGTGAGCGGCAAGAAAAACCGGAATGGGCAGGCATCTCCATTCGCAAACAGGTGAAAGTGCAGTAAAGCGGTTTTGACTGTTACATTGAGGCTCAGGCTGCTACACCAAAAATGTAATACCATGCGATGGAAGTACTATGTTTCATCTCTATTTACCCGGAGCCGTATATGTCCATTGATACCTGGTTGTTGTATGTACTTGCCGTGCTGGTGTTGACCATCACGCCTGGCCCGGCGGTGCTGATGTGTGTGACCAACAGCATCAATAGCAGCGCCCGCATGACGCTTTATCCGGCGTTGGGCAACATCACTTCGCTGATCGCCATCATGAGCTGCTCGGCAATCGGCATCGGCGCCGTACTGGCCAGTTCGGCCATGGTATTTACCGTCATTAAATATCTGGGGGTGTTGTATTTGCTGTACCTGGGTATTTCCAGCCTGCGTTCGAAAGCCAGCGATTTTGAGTTGCCGGCAGATACTGATATTAGTGGCGCCCGCAATAATCGCTTGCGCCTGTATGTCAAAGGCATGCTGGTTGGTGCCAGCAATCCCAAGGCGCTGTTGTTCTTTACTGCGTTTTTCCCGCAATTCATCAATCCGGCTGCTGCCAAATTGCCGCAATTTCTGGTGCTGGGCCTTACCTTTGTATTCTTTGAATTCAGCGTGCTGATGTTGTATGCCATATTTGCCGAACGCATGGGGCCGTGGTTGCGTTCCAGAGGCAAGGCCAGGATGTTCAACCAGTTATCAGGCGGCATCTTTGTTGCTGCCGCCATGTTGCTGGCAACAGTCAAACGTGCCAACGCAGAATAATTTGCTGATATTGCAACAGCATCAGAATCAACCAGAGGAACGGTGATGACAGAAACCCACTATAGCGAAAACGGTTTTTGGGACAAGCTCAGGCAGTTTGCCCTGACAGCTGGCAGTAATGTTGTCGAAAAAGCCTTGTGCCTGTATTACGCTGCCCAAAGGCCGGAAACCCCGGCCTGGGCCAAGGCCGTCATTTTCGGCGCACTGGGCTATTTTATTTTCCCACTGGATGCGATTCCAGATGTGGTACCCGTATTGGGTTATAGCGATGACATGGCCACGCTGGCCGCAGCGGTGGCTACCGTCAGCCTGTATATCACCGATGAAGTCAAACAGCTGGCGCAACAGAAAATGCAATCCTGGTTTGGCCACAAGCTGACATAGCTTCATTGTCGGGGCTTGATGGTCAATGGTAAAAATCATAATGTATTACCATCCGCCAGATGCATTATTTCGGTATGATCGGTGCCTTGTTTGATCAGACAGGCACCAACCATGTACACCTCGACTTTCACCTTCCAGAAAAAGCAGTACGACGCCGCGTTTTACGCGCTGGATGAACAAATTGCCAGTCTGGCAAAAGCCATCCCCGGTTATCTGGGCGAAGAAAGCTGGGAAAACGCCGATACCGGCCTGATCTCCAACGTCTATTACTGGGACAGCCTGGAATCCCTGCAGGCTTTGATGGCCAACCCAATACACCAGCAAGCCAAGGCCGCCCAGGCCAACTGGCTGGATGGTTACCAGGTCGTCGTCGCTCAGGTCCTGCGCAGCTACGGTGACGGCAAGCTGGCGCATCCCTGTGCTGAGCTGCATGGTGCCATTACTTAAAAATGGGAATAACAATGAAAACTCTCTGGCTGACAGGCATCATGACTGCACTGCTTGCATGTGTTGCACCGGCATCTGCCAGTACTGCAGATGAACAGGCGCTGATGGCGCGTGTACAGGGTTTTTATGGCTGGGTATTAAAGAATGGCACACAGGTGAGCAAGCTACAGCCTGCGATCAAGGATATCCCGGGCAGCAATAAATTCCAGCTCGATACCAAAAATATCAAGGTTTTCAGCGGCAAGTTCATGGCCTCGGGCTATTTTTCGCCGGAATTTCCGGCGGTAATTGAACGTTACTATGGCAAATACCAGCAACAGTTTGCTGCGTATACACCGGCAGAATTTGCGCAAATGGCCAAGGATGGCCGTGGGCCGCTGATGGATACGGAAGATATGGATATCTTCTTTTGCGCGCAGGAATATGAATACAAGAAATCCTTCATCAGTAAAATGAAGGCCAGGAATATCAAGCTGGATGGTGATAAGGCCAGCATGGTTGTGGTGTCGCCGTATCAATGGGAAACGGAATTCCGCTTTGCCAGGATCAATAGCAATAGCCAGTGGATGATTACCGGCTATTGTGTGTTCCAGTAAGACATCCGGCTAGTGGTTTTTGGCTTGCCACGGCGTGCTATATTACTTCAATTGATACCTTGGTCCCTTATCTCTTCTTCACCTGAGTCTGGCTTATGAGCGGTCCTACTACCGTCCTGATTAACGGCGATGTTTTCCTGATCCTGCTGTCGGCAGCGGCCATCCGTGCTGCCCGGGCGGTGATTGATGCGCGTCAACAGGCCAATGCCTTGCGCCAGTATCAGACTGAACAGCATGCAGCCTTGCTGGATCGCCTGCAGAATGCGCTTGTTGAAGGCAGGCAGGCGTTGCAGGAACAGGTAAGTATTGCAGAACAGGACTTTGCCCAGTTGCTGGTGCTGGCCGACAAGATAGGTTGTACGGCGCAAGTGTCCGCCGTCAGACCCACCGTGCCCGCCAGTAACGACGAACAGGACATCATCGGGTACTGTCGTTCACTGCAATTGCTGATCCATGAAATGCGCCCGGTCCTGTTGCAGGAATCGACCAGGCGTGCCGATGCTCTGTTTGATAACACCGATGCGGACTTGCAGGCTGCCAGTGCTGCAGTCCTGCCACAAGACCGTCTGGCACGTCTGCTGAAGCGTATCGCGCATCTGACCCAACTGCCAGAACATATTGCACAACTGGCGAAAGAACTGGAAAAATCCCTGCCCGGTGAACGCGCTGATCTGCTTGCCGCCGAATTGCGCCTGCAAATTCAAGCCCTGCTGGAAGCAGAGAAAAAACGCCAGGTCGAAGAAGCCCAGGCCCTGATACTCGAACAGACTTTACAAGATCTGGGTTACCAGGTCGAGGAAGTGACTCATACCCTGTTTGTGGATGGTGGTGTCGTGCATTTCCGTCGTGCGGACTGGGATAAATACATGGTGCGCATGCGCATGGATGCCAGGACCGGACAAGCCAATTTCAACGTGGTGCGTGCCGTGAAAGAAGGCGAGAACGAGCGCAGCGTGCTTGATCACCTCGCAGAAGACCGCTGGTGCAGCGAATTTCCGACCTTGCTGGCAGCGCTGGAAGCGCGCGGTATTCATATGCAGGTAACACGCAGGCTGGAAGCGGGTGAATTGCCCGTGCAACTGGTGCTGGAAGACAAGTTACCGCAATTTGTCGAAGAAGAACAAATGGAAAATCAAAGCCGGCTATTGTCGAAAAAATTACCATGAACCTACCCGAAACCCGTTGGCTGCTGGACCTGCAAAGACTGCTACCGATACGATCTCATTTTGTGATTTCTGGCAGCATACGCGACAATTTTCTGGTTACGCTGGATACCACCGTCATCGATGCAAGTGGTGGCAATGCAGGCAACACCGCCACTAGCGGCACCACCATCAGCACCACACTGGTACCCTTGAATCGTGCCCTGTGGGTATCCATGAAGCGCAACGACTACCGCTTCCTGTTGCTCTATGACCCGGTCGATGGTTTGCGTGTTTACCCTGACGAGCCTGCACAACGTGACCTGGCCACGCGTCTGTTTGATTTGAAACTGGCTGACGGTTGCCAGCAAATCAGTCTGGAAAGCCTGAGCAAGCTGATGAAGAAGCTGAGCGCAGAAAGAGAAGCCCGCTGCGCGCTGGTCATCGATTTTGCGTCTCGCATTCCACGCAAGGCAGAACAGTTGAGTGATGCCGAACACCGCTTCTTTGTCGCCGCCGAAAAAATCTCCCTGACGGCCAGCGCCGTCGTGCCGCGCGAAACGGGTGGCGTTCCACAATACAATCCAGTTTTGTGGCTGGTGAACCGGGCCCAGGATTTACCTTCCTGGTTTACGCTTGATAGTGAGCGTGTCGCCAGCCTGGTCATCAGCAAGCCAGACTTTGAAATGCGCCAGGCGGCAGCCTTGCAACTGGCACCATTGTTTCTTGGGTACGACAAGGCCGACGCTGCCGTCCGCACCCAGTTCGTCAAAAGCTTTACCGAAGGAACGGAAGGTATGTCCCTGTCAGCCTTGTCGGATATTACCGAATTGGCAGACCGGCAAAAACTCGCGATTGGCGATATAGAAGATGCAGTGCGCTGTTATAAAGTCGGTGCACTGGATAACCCTTGGCGTAAGGATTACCTGCGCAAAAAAATCCGTGATGCCCATCTTTTCATCGAAGACCGTGTCAAGGGCCAGCACCCTGCGGTGGTCAAGACGCTGGATATCCTGAAGCGTTCTGTCATGAGCCTGACAGGTGCGCAGGCACGTTCAGGTGGCAGCCGCCCGCGTGGTGTACTGTTCTTTGCCGGCCCGACGGGTGTGGGTAAAACCGAACTCGCCAAGACGCTTACGCAACTCGTGTTTGGTGATGAACGCGCCTATCTGCGTTTTGACATGAGTGAATTTGCCGAAGAACATACCAGCGCCAGATTGCTCGGCGCACCGCCAGGTTATGTCGGTTTTGATGCTGGTGGTGAGCTGACCAATGCGGTACGGCAAAAACCGTTTTCCGTGGTCTTGTTCGACGAAATTGAAAAAGCCCACCCACGCATACTCGATAAGTTTTTGCAGATACTCGAAGATGGTCGCCTGACCGATGGGCGTGGTGATACCGCCTATTTTTCTGAAACCATACTGATTTTCACCTCGAATCTGGGTATTTATGTAGAAGATACGCAGGGCCAGCGCAGCCAGAATGTGAAACCCGGCGACAGCTATGAAACCGTGGAATTCAAGGTGCGTGAAGCCATAGGCAATTACTTCAAGTTCAAACTGTCACGGCCAGAATTATTGAATCGTATCGGTGACAATATTGTTGTCTTCAATTTCATTTCTGCCGAAGTTGCCAGCAAAATTTTTGACGGCATGTTGCGCAATGTGGCGCGCCGCCTGCAAGAAGAATTGAACCTGCAACTGGCCATGCCTGCCAGTGTGCGTGATGAACTGTTGCTGCGCTGTACGCGGGATCTGAGCAATGGTGGACGCGGGGTTGGCAATCAGCTGGAATCGAACTTTATCAACCCCTTGTCGCGTGCCCTGTTTGAGCAAGAGCTGGAAGGCAAGCAGCGCGTCACCGTCACCGCCATCAGTGAAGCCGATAAAGTCATCAGCTTGACTCTGCAACTAGCATGAAGATTGCCATCAATAAAGCGCATTACCCGGTCACCGTACTGGGGCCGGGGCGACGCATAGGAATCTGGCTGCAAGGCTGTGGCATAGGCTGCAAGGGCTGTGTGTCGCAAGATACCTGGGCGACGGATTCCAGCAAGGAAATGACAGTTGCCGGCTTGCTGACCTGGTGTCGCGATGTCAGTGCTGGTCACGTTGATGGCATCACCATTTCTGGTGGCGAACCATTTGACCAGCCGCAGGCGCTCAGTGCCCTGCTGGATGGCTTGCAGCAATGGCGTGCCAGTACAGCGCAGGATTTTGACATCCTGTGCTATAGCGGTTATCCACTGGCAACGCTGCAAAAAAAACATGCGAACCTGCTGCAAAAACTCGATGCCCTGATCCCCGAACCCTTTATCGACAACAAACCCCTGACCCAGGCATGGCGCGGTTCGTCCAACCAGCCACTGGTGTTGTTGTCGGACCGGGGCCGGGCGCGTATGCAGGCGTATGTCGATGCACCTGTTGATGAACACGACAAGCGCATACAAACCATGATCGACGGCCAGCGCGTCTGGTATGTGGGCATACCTGCACGTGGCGACATGCAGGCGCTGGAACAGCGCTGCGCCGAGCGTGGCCTGAAACTGGATAGTGTCAGCTGGAGGCCCTGATTGAATCCGGTCTATATACGTCGCTGCCCCGCATGTGAAACTGAAAATGCGCCAGAAGTCATGCGCTGCGCCTGCGGTACTTTGTTGTCCGGCATCGATTTGATGGAGAAAAAATCTGCGCCTGTGGAAATCAGTGTTGTGCAGGCCATTCCAGAAACGACAAAATCAACACAAGTATCTGCCGATCTGATCTGTGGCTATGAAGATTGCGCGCAAAGCAATCCGCCAGGTAGTACGCTATGCCTGTATTGCAACCGGCCATTGATGGCCGCAGCAGGCCAACCGTATGCACAAAGCACTTCAAACCTGGCGAAGACGGTCGACGCCGGGCAAATCCAGAGTCTGGTTGCCCTGCCTGTGGCACTGCGTGATCGCTACCAGATAGTGCGCCCTTTGCCCACGCAGGGGGCAGAGGCAGAACTCTTGCTGGTACAAGAGCAAGCCAGTGCCTTGCTGCATGTGGCAAAAATTTATCGCCACGGCATCTACGCCAAATCGGAAGTCAGAGAAAGACTGAAAGCCATCCCGCCAGAACATTGTGTGATTGTGCTGGAAGCGGGCGTGTCTGAAGGCCATGCGTATGAGCTCATGGAATATTGCGAGCTAGGGTCATTGCGACAACTGGCGCAGCAAGGCAAGCCCACACCTGCCGTGCTGGAAAGCATAGTGCGTGAGCTGGCCACGGCAATTGCCAGTGTGCATGCGGCGGGCCTGATCCATCGTGATCTGAAGCCGGAAAATATCCTGATACGCACGCAAGAACCGCTGGACCTGATACTCACTGACTTTGGTATTTCATCCGTGCTGGATGCCACCCAAAGACTGACCGGCATGGCACGCACCCTGCCTTACGCCTCGCCAGAAAGCCTGTCTGGCATGATTGATGTCAAGGCTGATTACTGGGCGCTGGGCATGATCCTGCTGGAACTGGCGCTGGGCCAGCATCCCTTTGCCAGTTTATCGGAAGCCGTGATTCTGCATCACCTGACTACCCGCGAGATAGAACTGCACGCCGTCAGCGATCCGTATCTGCGCAAGTTGTTGCGTGGTCTGCTGTTGCGCGACCCCAAGGCCCGTTGGGATGAAGCACAGATCCTGCGCTGGCTGGCGCGTGACCGCAGCCTGCCCGATGCGGTGGAAACCATTGCCATGGGCGGCTTTCGCGAGCCTTATCACATAGGCCGCGATATCTGCCATTCCAAGGAACAACTGGCGGTCGGGCTGGCGCGTAACTGGGATGATGGTGTCCGGGACATCTCGAATGCACAATTGCTGGCCTGGTTCCGTGATGTGCAAAAAGACCAGAATGCCGTGCGCATCTTGCTGGCCTTGCGCGAAGACAAAAAGCTTTCGGTTGATGTGCAGTTGCTGCGCCTGATTTTGCATCTGGCCCCTGGCATACCGCCAGTCTGGCGCGGTGAAACCATAGAATTGCCGGGCATCCTGACTTATGCAAACAAGTCGCTGAAGGGGGATGAAGATGCCGGTAAATGGCTGCACCAGATTTATTCCTATGGTGTGCTGGAAGCCTATGCCGATGCCGGTAACAAGGAAGTCGCCAGCATCGTGCAGAAATGGCAGGCCTGTTGCAGGCAGATCCAGCATGCCTGGCAAGATGCCCACAAACTCATGAAAGAGCATGCCGGCAAGCATTTGCCGGGCGAATATTCCAACATAGATAAACTCTTGTATGGTCTGGAAACCAATGACAATGCGCCGATCTACAAGCTGCATGCGCGTGTACTGGCCCTGGCCTATGACGAGCGTTGGCCGGAGCGCCTGCGCAAGCGTCTGGTCGTCGCTTATGCCGGCATGCAGGCATATTGCCCATGGTTATCGGTGCTGGGCGAAATAGAACAGATGCCGGTGGCATCCCTGCTGGTGCTGGAAGCCATGTTGCCGGATGCACAGAAAGCCGTGGAGCGGCAACAAAAGGCCGAAGCCTGGCAGCGTACCGCCGACCAGGAAGAGGCGCAGGCCATACGGCAAGAGGTGCAGGCCAGCATCAGGGCGATACGTTCTGCCGCCACCGATAATCTGTGGGCCGATTCGGCAACTGCTGATTTGCGGGTGGCGATTGATCACTACAATGAATTGCTGGAAAGATTGCGTGCTTCTGCCAGTACAGACCTAGCGTGGCAGGAAGCAAAGAAAGCGGCTGCCAGGGTCGAACGCAACATTGCCAAATTGAGCCTGCTGGTAGATACTTTGACGGTAAGGCGGGTGGAAAATGAGGGCTGGACAGGTACGGAAATGCAAGTATTTATTGCTATCGCAGCGATAGGCGTTCCGCTATTTTTCCGTTTTGCGAATGTGTACTGGATGTTACTGGTATTTGCCGGAATTGCCGCCTGGCGGTTCTTGCCGAATTATCTGCTGACACAAAAGATCCGCACCCTGGGTGAACAACTTTAAATACGAGGGTAAGCACATGTCTGCCATTTTTCAAAAACTCAATTTGAAGACACAAAGCGATATCCTGGTATTGCAGGCACCGGAATCGTTTGAACCAGAAATTGCCGCGCTGACCGGTGTCAGGGTGCACAGGAATCTGTCGTCCATCAAGCAGTGTGAATTTTCACTGGCCTTTGTCAGCAAGCAAAAAGAGCTGGACCAGCTGTCGCTGAAGCTGAGCAAACTCGCCAGGGACGATGCTTTATTATGGTTTGCCTATCCCAAGAAAACATCCAGACGTTATGAATGTGAATTCAACCGCGATACCGGCTGGGATGTCTTGCGTGCTGCCGGTTTTGATTCAGTACGCATGGTCGCCATTGATGAAGACTGGTCTGCCTTGCGCTTTCGCCGTGTGGAGTATATCAAGGCCTGAAGCAGGGATATTTGCAAATCAGAATTGCAGTCGATAGGCTGATGGCGTCATCGCATATGCGGCCCTGAAGCTGCGACACAGGTTGACATGGCTGGCAAAGCCGCAGCTCAGGGCAATTTCCGAAAGCGGCAGTTTGCCTTCCCTGAGCAGGCGTGCTGCCAGTTCCACCCTGGCACGTCGCTGGTAATCGCCTATGGTCAGGCCGTAGTAGCGTTTGAATTCCCGCGCCAGATGCACCGGATGGTGTCTTACTTCCTGCGCCAGCTGTTCCAGCGTGATGCTTTGTTCATAGTGGGTGTTGATATAGTCGCGTGCGGTTTTCAGCCATGTGGGCACGGTGGACGGAGAGCCGCTTTCATGCTTGCGCGCAAATGCGGCAATCAGTTCAAGCGCCAGACCTTCCCTGGCCAGGCTGGTATACGGGTCGTCATTCTGCAATTCATGGATGAGCCTGGCACCGAGTTGCAAAAAATGCTGCGAGCGGTGGCAGGGAGCCTGATCCAGCCGTATTCCGTGTCCGGCCAGATAATCTAGCGCCATCGGGCTAGGTGCAAAAATCAGTTTGCGAGCCCCTTTGCTGCCTATCTGTTGTGCATGGGGCGTGGCATCCGGGCATACCAGAAAGTCACCCTGTCCATGCTCAGAAACACGGGAACGTATCGTTTCCTGATAGCTTCCGCCTATGACCAGACAAAACAGGGTTTCGTCATGCACGTGTTCTTGCAGACAGGCACCAGCCTGGTAATGGGATAGATGGATATTCAGCCCGGTGTGCATATCAGGTTCCGCAAAAAAGATCAGACGCTAAGCCAGGGAAAAACGCTAGTTGCAGGAAAGACAGACAGGTATTTTACCTATAAAGTTCCGTTACCCCATGAGGGGCTTTTGATGGGACGAGCACTATGTGGACGACTACTTTGATGAAGAACAATAAAACCTGCCAGCTTGTTCTGGCTATGGCCTTGATGGCGGCTAACTGTTCCCTTGCGCATGCTGCACCACTGGTGACAGCTTTTGATGCCCGCGCCTGGCAAGATGATTATGTGTTTTTGAAACAGCAATTGCAAAAGCAGTATGCAAATCTGGCATGGTTTGCCAGCCCGCAGGCTAAAGTCAATCTGCCTCAACTGGATGCATATACACGCAAGGCGCTGGCGCTGGCAGAAAACGATGAACAGGCGAAAGCAGTACTGCGTAATTTTATCGATGCTTTTCATGATGGACATTTGCGTCTGATCACGCGCTCCTCAAATACTATACCCACACCAGCTAACGCGACAGCAAGTGAACCGCCCGCCGTCGCAATTGAAAACATGGATGTGGAGAACGCCTGTGCAGCCATCGGTGTCGGCTCTACCAGTCGCGTGCCATTTTCATTGCCGCTGGAAAGCCTGCCAGGCTTTGCCCTGTTATCGGATGGTGCGACACAAGCGTTCCGGGCAGGCATCATCACCACGGAACAGGGCAGCAAACTGGGGGTAGTGCGCATTCCACGTTTTCGCGAGGCTGAATATCCGGGCTTGTGCGCGCAAGCCTGGAAGACACTGAGTGCTGGCAAGCAAAACATCACTGCAAAGCAACTCAGGAATGCAATGGCAGATGCCTGGTTTGAGGTGTTGGCGGCACATCTGGTCCGTATGAAAGCCGCCGGTGTGCAGGCGGTGCTGGTTGATGTGGGCGGGAATGGTGGCGGCAATGATTTTGGCGACTGGAGCGCCAGGTTGTTTACATCCCGTGCCGTATATTCTGCGTCCTTGTTGATGGCCGCAGGCCCGATTGCGCAGGCCTATCTGGAAGAAGAATTACAAGCTATGCGCAAGACATATGAGGACAGCAAATTTGCCCATACCGCACAGCGCAGCACGATGCAGGCTGCAATCGCCCTGTTTGAAAAAGCCCGGGAAGACATGCCTGCCAGTTCCTGCGACCTGTCCTGGGTATGGCAAGAACAAAGACCCTGGCAGGCAGACGGGTGCGCCAACCTGGCGAAAGTTGGCTTTGCCAGTGGCCCGTATGCCTATCTGCCAGCCTCAACTGATACAGAAACCAGCTATGTCAGCCGCATGTACTGGGCTGCCAATGTGGACAAGTACAGAGGCAGCTGGACCGGCCCGGTCTACGTACTGACCGACCGTGGTGTTGGTTCCGCTGCGGAAGCCTTTGTTGCCATTATGAAAGACAATGCGGTGATAAAAACCATAGGTACGGTCACTGGTGGGTCTGGTTGCGGCAATATGCAAGCCATCAGGCCTATTGTGTTGCCGCATTCCGGACTGAGTTTCCAGGCCCCGGACTGTGTACGCCTGCGCGCCGACGGCAGCGATGAAGTCATGGGTATCACACCGGATTTGCCAATCGACGCCATCACTGGCGAAAGTGAGCGCGCCCGTGCCGCCCGTGTCATCAAAACCGTGGAAAGGGACATGTCCGGCATTAATCCTGCACGTTAAACACAGGCACGCTGTGGCTGCTCCAGAATGGGGAAAGTGTATGGGGTACTTATTAAAACATTAAATAAAACGCTAAAAATACTGCTTTTGGATGAAGACCGGCAAACTGCCTATACTTGTAACTGAGTTATAGCTGGCTAGTGGCGGAATGATGGCGGTTGCTTCCGCCTGGCGCTCATATTTTGGGGTGCGGATAGTCAACATCATGTTGTACGTATGGATGTCAGCGCCACGGATGCTAACCTCACCGCATAAGAACCTACTCACGATCTTACTGTGCGAGCGCAATAGGAGTCCACGCGGGGCTCATGTGCTGCTCAAAATGCTCATGTACTACATGTACATTCCGCTTTTTGCGCTGCGCTTAGTTACCCTGACCCCGCTGACGCTCGCTCGCTACAGATCGTAAGCAGGTTCTAGGAATTTCATTCTGGAGCATTCATGTCTGACCCCATCCGTTTCTACTTCCAGGGCCAAATCCAGCAGGTCGGGGATGTGGCACCGACGCGCACACTGTTGCAGCATTTGCGCGAAGACCGTCATTGTACCGGTACCAAGGAAGGTTGTGCCGAAGGGGATTGCGGAGCCTGTACTGTTGTCATCGGTGAAATGAAACAGGGCAAGCTGGAATTACAGTCCGTCAATTCCTGCATACAGTTCTTGCCGACGCTGGATGGCAAGGCCGTGTTTACCGTCGAAGACCTGCAACAGAAAAATGGAGATTTGCATCCCGTGCAGCAAGCCCTGGTCGAATGCCATGGCTCGCAATGCGGCTTTTGCACACCCGGGTTTGCCATGTCACTGTGGAGCCTGTACCTGAAAAAAGAAGGCAACACAGTCCCGCCATGCCGTAAGGAAATCGACGAAACCCTGTCAGGTAACCTTTGTCGTTGCACAGGTTATCGCCCAATTATTGATGCGGCAAAACGCATGGGTGAATTGCCTGTAGCTGAATTTGATCGTGCTGCCATCATCAGCGGCCTGCAAGGCTTGCAGCGTGGCGAGATGTTCACATACAGCGCAGATGGCCAGACTTTTTATGCGCCGCGTACGCTGCAACAATTGGCGCAGGTACGCGCCGAGCAGCCACAGGCGACCATACTTGCCGGGTCCACGGATGTTGGCCTGTGGGTCACCAAGCAAATGCGCGACCTGGGCAATATCATCTATGTGCGCGAAGTCGATGAGCTACAGCACATCAGCGAAGTGAATGGCATGCTGGAGATCGGTGCTGCCGTGTCGCTGAATGATGCCTATGGCGCTGTCTGCCAGCATTATCCGGATGAACTGACCGAGATGTGGCAGCGCTTTGCCTCGCAACCGATACGCAATACCGGCACCCTGGGTGGCAGTGTCGCCAATGGGTCGCCGATTGGCGATTCTGCACCGTGGATGATTGCCCTCGGGTCAGAAATCGTCTTGCGCAGCGTGCATGGCCAGCGCGTACTCTTGCTGCAAGATTTTTATCTCGACTATATGAAAAAGGATATGCAGCCAGGCGAATTTGTCGAAGCCGTGCGTATCCCTCTGCCAAAAACCGGGCAGCAATTCCGCACTTATAAACTGGCGAAACGCCATGATCAGGACATCTCTGCCGTTTGCGCTGCCTTTGCCATCACGCTGGATGGTGACATCGTGCGTAATGCACATATCGCTTTTGGTGGCATGGCCGCGACATCCCGTCGTGCACCGCTGGCAGAAGCGGCATTGAACGGCCAGATCTGGAATGAAGCCACACTGAAGCAGGCCATGACCTTACTGGCACAGGATTACACACCGCTGACCGATATGCGCGCCAGTAATACCTATCGCATGCAGACTGCGCAAAATCTCTTGCGTCGCTTCTGGCTGGAAACCCGGACTACGGCGCCTTTGACGTTGCAGGCCGTGAACGTGTTTGCATCTGTTACAGCATAAGCTCAGGAGAAAACATGAATACCCAAACTGATGCTTTTCTGAAAGATAAAAACCAGACTGCTGCTGACGCAGACTGGGCCGAAGTCGGCAAATCACATCCGCATGAATCGGCAGTTTTACATGTGCTTGGCGAAGCACGGTATACCGATGACATTCCCGAGCTGCAAGGTACGCTGCATGCTGCTCTGGGCCTGTCATCCAAAGCGCATGCACATATTCTGGCCATGAATTTTGATGCAGTAAAAAGTGCACGTGGCGTGGTGGCGGTATACACCGCCAAAGATATACCCGGCACCAATGATTGCGGGCCCATCATCCATGATGACCCTATCTTGTCTGCGGGTCTGGTGGAATATGTAGGCCAACCCATCTTCATCGTCGTCGCCGATACCCATGACAACGCCCGCCGTGCTGTACGCAAGGCCGAGATTGTCTATGAAGAATTGCAAGCCATACTGACACCGCAAGAAGCCAGACAGGCCCAGTCTTTTGTCGTGCCGCCCATGCATTTGCAGCGAGGTGATGCGCAGGCCGCGTTCGAAAGATCGCCACACCGTGTCAAGGGTGAGTTGTATGTGGGCGGGCAAGAGCAGTTTTATCTCGAAGGCCAGATTTCTTACGCGATTCCCAAAGAAGACAGGGGCATGTTGGTCTTGTGTTCTACCCAGCATCCCAGTGAAATGCAGCACGTGGTTGCACATGCGCTGGGTGTACACAGCCATAACATCGTGGTTGAATGTCGTCGCATGGGTGGTGGTTTTGGTGGCAAGGAATCACAGTCTGCATTATGGGCAGCGGCAGCGGCTATTTCTGCCGCCCATCTGAAACGGCCAGTCAAACTGCGCGCTGACCGTGATGACGATATGATGGTCACCGGCAAGCGTCATTGTTTTTACTATGACTATGAAGTCGGTCACGATGATGAAGGCCGCATCATTGCCGCCAGGGTCGAGATGGTGTCACGTGCCGGTTTCTCTGCTGATCTGTCGGCACCGGTGGCCACTCGTGCCGTCTGCCATTTCGATAATACCTACTATCTGGGTGATGTGGATATCCGCGCCATGTGCGGCAAGACCAATACCCAGTCGAACACCGCTTTCCGTGGTTTTGGTGGCCCGCAGGGTGCGATAGCGATTGAATACATCATCGATGAAATCGCCCGCAACCTGAACAAGGATGCGCTCGATATCCGCAAAATCAATTTCTATGGCCGCAACGATGCCGAAGGCCGCAATGTCACCCAGTATGGGCAGACCATAGTCGATAACATCATTCATGAACTGACGGCTGAACTGGAAATCAGCAGCGATTATCAGCAGCGCCGTGCCGACATCAAAGCTTTCAATGCCCATAGCCCGGTATTGAAGAAAGGCCTGGCCTTTACACCGGTGAAGTTTGGTATTGCCTTCAACGTCACCCATCTGAACCAGGCTGGTGCACTGGTGCACATCTATACCGATGGCTCGGTGCTGGTGAACCATGGTGGCTGTGAAATGGGGCAGGGCGTGAATACCAAGGTATGTCAGGTGGTGGCGCATGAACTGGGGCTGAACCTGGACAAGGTGCGTGCTACCGCCACCGATACCAGCAAGGTCGCCAATACTTCGGCCACCGCAGCGTCTACCGGTGCCGATCTGAACGGCAAGGCGGCACAAAATGCCGCGCATACCCTGCGCCAGCGCCTGGCTGAATTTGCAGTGAAAACCTATGGCGGTGAACCGGCGGACGTGCGCTTTGCAGCGGGCCTGGTCAGCGTCAATGGTCTGGATATTCCGTTTGAAGCACTGGTACAAAAAGCCTACCTGGCGCGAGTGCAATTGTGGTCTGACGGTTTTTATGCGACACCCGGCCTGCACTGGGATCCAAAGACCATGAGCGGCAATCCTTTTTCTTATTTTGCCTATGGTGCTTCGGTATCCGAAGTCATCGTCGATACCCTGACCGGCGAATGGAAACTGTTGCGTGCCGATGCGCTGTACGATGCCGGTAATTCACTCAATCCCGCCATCGACATTGGCCAGGTCGAAGGCGCTTTCATCCAGGGCATGGGTTGGCTGACGACAGAAGAATTGTGGTGGAACAAGGGTGGCAAGCTGATGACGCATGCGCCTTCGACGTACAAGATACCGGCGATATCGGATTGTCCTGAAGATTTCCGCGTCAGCCTGTACAAGAACAGGAATGTGCAGGACAGCATACACAGGTCCAAGGCCGTGGGTGAACCACCGTTGTTGTTGCCATTCTCGGTGTTTTTTGCGATACGGGATGCGATTGCCAGCGTTGCCGGATATCGCCATAACCCGCCGCTGAATGCACCGGCAACCAGCGAAGCAATCCTGAATGCCATTAACGCTGTCGAAAGCATGGCTGCGGCCGTGCAGACAGCCTGAACCGTGAAACCGGAGTGAGCCTGCCATGTACCATTGGTTAAACGCTATTGCCAGCCAGCCTGCACCAAAGATTCTGGTGACAGTTGCCAGGGTATTGGGTTCTGGTCCGCGTGAACCGGGGGCCAGGATGCTGGTCACGGCGGACGAACTGTTTGACACCATAGGTGGTGGCCATCTGGAAATGAAGGCGACAGAAATTGCCCGCAGCATGCTGGCCATGCCTGAATCTGAGCTGGCCGCACAACGCCGCCTTGAACGGTTTCCGCTTGGCCCCAGTCTGGGTCAGTGTTGCGGTGGGGTTGTGCATCTGGCATTTGAACGCGTGCAGGCTGACAGCGCGGCGTACATGAACAAGCTGAACCAGCGCTGGCACCTGGGGCAGGATAGCTGGCGTTTACTGGCGCTGGACAGCGACCTGCCACCGATGCTATGTGATGCCGATGGCAAGCATCTGGCTGGCCCGGCCTGGCCTGCTGACCTGCCCTTGCAAATCGATTTACAGACACCCTGCCAGGTCTTGACCGATACTGCAGGGCAACGCTGGTTGCTGGATTCTTGCCTGGCTTACCGCGCCCACCTGATGTTGTTTGGTGCCGGCCATGTCGGTGCGGCCATTGTGCGTGCCCTGGCAGATCTGCCTTGCCGTATCACCTGGGTGGATGAAAGGGAAGATATGTTCCCGACCAGGCTGGCGGCGAATGTCACGGTCGAAGCGACCGATACGCCAGAAGCTTTGATCGCTGCTGCTGCTCCAGGCACATCCTTCCTGGTCATGACGCATAGTCATGGGCTGGATCAAAAACTGTCCGAACATATTTTGCGACGTCATGACGCGAGCTGGTTTGGTCTCATCGGCTCACAAACCAAGCGCGTGCAGTTTGAACGTCGCCTGCTGGAACGCGGCATACCGACCGCATGGCTGGATGACATGGTCTGCCCCATAGGCTTGCCCGGCATCCATGGCAAGCAACCAGCCGTGATTGCGGCATCGGTGGTGGCCCAGCTCTTGCAGGTATGGGAAGAGCATGAAATCCGCCAAAAAAATGAACTTGGCCGTGTACTTGCGCGCGCAGATGGGCAGGCTGGCCAGCATCTCTCTGTAGCAAATACAGAAAAACTGGTACCAGATACGTGCCACTTGCTGGCTAAGCGTTAAACTCTCGCTGTTAGCGCTTAGCACCCAATTACACAACTAACTGCGAATGTGATACCAGACCAGTTTGCCTTATTGCTTGATTACGTGATAAGCAGCAGTCTGGTTTGATTGCGCCTGCAAGACAAGATTTCAGAAAAGACCCCAGTATGAGTAGCATTTTATGAGCACCATTTCACCAGACAGCCTGCACCAGTCCGGCCTGCAAGCCTACCGCGCCAGTGTGCTGCATTTTCAGCAAGACCCGGCTTTTCATGAAAATGCCTGTGCCTGGCATGAAGACGGCCTGCTGATTGTCGCAGATGGCAAAATCCTTGCTGCTGGCGAGTATGCGCAACTGCGTACCAGCCTGCCAGCCGGGGCAGAAATTATTGATTACCGTGGCAAGCTCATCGTGCCGGGTTTTATTGATACCCATATCCACTATCCACAAACCGACATGATTGCCTCGCCGGCACCGGGTTTGCTACCCTGGCTGGAGACGTATACCTTCCCGACTGAACGCCAGTTCGGCGACATCAATCACAGCGCCGATGTGGCACGTTTCTTCCTTGACGAACTGCTGCGCAGCGGTACCACTACCGCCATGGTGTATTGCACCGTGCATCCGGAATCTGTCGAAGCCTTCTTCACCGAAAGTGAAGCCCGCAATCTGCGCATGGTGGCCGGCAAGGTGCTGATGGACAGGCATTGCCCCGAATTTTTACGCGATACAGCAGAAGGCGGCATACGCGACAGCGAGACCCTGCTCAAGAAATGGCATAAACGCGGCCGCCAGTTATATGCGATCACGCCGCGTTTTGCACCAACGTCCAGCGATGTGCAAATGCAACTGGCCGGTGAACTGGCACAAGCCTATCCCGACGCCTTCCTGCAGACCCATGTGGCAGAAAATGCCGACGAAGTGGCCTGGGTCAAAGCCTTGTACCCCAAGGCCCGCAGTTATCTGGATGTGTACGACCAATATGACATGCTGCGTCCACGCGCCATGTACGGACATTGCATCTGGCTGGATGATGCAGACCGCGCGCGCATGGCAGAAACGCAATCGGCAGTGGCAATGTGCCCGACCTCGAATCTCTTTCTCGGCAGTGGCCTGTTCAATTTCGAACGCGCCGATGCCCAGCAGGTCAGCCTGTCACTGGCAACCGATGTGGGCGGCGGCACCTCATTCTCCATGCTGCGCACCATGAATGAAGCCTATAAAATGGCACGCCTTGGTGGTACCTATCTGCCTGCCCTGCGCATGTTTTATCTGGCGACATTAGGCGGTGCCCGCAGCATGCAACTGGAAGGCACGATAGGCAATTTCGTCAAGGATGCCGAAGCCGATTTCATCGTCCTCGACCCGCAAGCCACACCCATGCTGGCACGTCGTACAAATCATACAGAAAGCCTGGAGGAATTGTTGTTTGCACTGGCCTTGCTGGGCGATGACCGCACTGTACTGGCAACCTATGCAGCGGGCAAATGCGTGCATCAACGCCAGGCGTGAAATTCTGTGGCAACTGACTTATGATGCTGGCTGCTGCATCAATTTGAATCGCCCGTATTTTCCTAAGGACACATCATGCCCACCATCAATGTACAAATGTTTGAAGGCCGCACGCTGGAACAAAAGCGTGCCTTTGTCAAAGCAGTGACCGAGGCCAGTTGCCAGACCTTGGGTTGTTCGGCAGAGGCGGTGGATATTGTTATACAGGAAGTGAAGCGGGAGGATTGGGCGTCAGGGGGAATTTTGTGGTCTGACAAGAACTGAGGGGTGGTTTCTTTTTCTTGAGCGAGGGCGCTTTGTTTTTGAGTAACGGCAATCATAAATTCGTCGCTCCAGCGAAGGCTGGAGCCTAGTGTCTGTCGTGGCATATCGTGTTGTGTGTAAAGCGATCGCCCTTCGTGGATGCAAGCCGGGTCTCGGCCCGGCGGCCGAATTCCTTTCTTTGCTTCGCCAAAGAAAGGAATCAAAGAAAGGCGACCGCAGACTCGCCCTTCGGGTGCTTACGCTACGCTTCAGCATAATTTGTGCATCCCAAAAAATGGGAAGATCCGCAACTCGCTTCGCTCAAACATCGGATCTTCTTTTTCCATTTTCTGTGAAGCACAAATTACATCGTCCCAAGCGGGTGAAGGTCAAAAGCAAAAGCAGAGTCAACAGCAACACCAACGGCAATGCAACCGAAACTTAAATTGTGATGAATACCGTTAATTAACTTGGGTTTTTGGGGTTGCCGTTGCTTTTGACGTTGAAGCTGTTTTTGATTTTGCTGTTGTTTTTGACCCTCGCAGTTCCGCTGTGGCGATGCCGTTTGTGCGGTACAGAAAATGGAAAAAGAAGGGCCGATGTTTGAGCGAAGCGAGTTGCGGACCTTCCCATTTTTTGTACTGCACAAACGGGGACCCCGAAGGGGCAGCGACGCCGCGGGCGCATTCTTTTGCTTACTTTTCTTTGCAAGAAAAGAAAAGTGAGTAGCCGCCGGGCTACCCCCGGCCAGCAATCTCAATTCAACGTATGTCGTTGATAAAAACCATATCTCAACGCATACTAAATTCAATAATAAAATGCATTACGCATACAACAAACGCCACTGGAGCGCCAGCCCGGTAGGCTCCAGCCTTCGCTGGAGCGACGACATGGTGATTGCCGCTAAGTGTCTACGGCAATTCAAACTTGCGGCATCACTATGCTCGCTAAAGACCCACTGGCACCCCGCCATGCCACTTGACGGCGGTAATAACACTGTCACACAGACTCGTTAAGCTCTCGGCAGTTTATTTCCACGAATAAATATTTCATTGAAAAAAAATTTCATTGAACAAGCCTCATGGAAATTGTCGCCGATTCTTACCATACCTGAAAAGTACCGATGAACATCAAACGTAGCCAAATTGCCAGCGCCGCAGCGTTTTGCGCCTGCAATGCATTGATCAATGCTCATGCACAGAATACCTCCGCGCAAGCTGCACAAATTGCCAGTGCCACTGATACGCCGCAAGCGGTGGTTGTGACTGGTACGCGGGTCAGTAACCGTACCCAGTTTGATACGCTGGCACCGGTCGACGTCTTCAGCCGTGAAGATATTGCTTCCGTCGAATCATCGGATCTGAATGATGTGCTGGCGCAACTGGTGCCATCCTACGTGGTGCAGCGTTTGCCTATGGCTGATGGCCAGGTATTCGTGCGTCCGGCGACCCTGCGTGGGCTGTCGCCGGACCAGACGCTGGTGCTGGTCAATGGTCGCCGTTTCCACCGCAGTGCGCTGCTTGGTTCACGCGGGGCACAGGCGGCTGATCTGGCGCAGATACCAACCAGTGCGATCAAACGTATTGAGGTATTGCGTGATGGTGCATCGGCACAGTATGGTTCAGATGCCATCGCTGGCGTCATCAATATCATCCTTGACGATACGCCGGGTACAGAAATAACAGCGCAGCATTCACAATATGGCGAAGGTGACGGCAAGTCCAATGAAGTGCGTTTCAAGCATGGCTTTGCATTCGGAGATAACCGCGTGCTGGTGTTTGCCGAAGCCATGCAGTCTGACCCAACCTCGCGTACTCGCCAGCGTGTTGATGCGATTGCATTGCAGGCAGCGCATCCCGAATTGAAGGTGCCAAATCCTGTGCAGCGCTGGGGCCAGCCTGACCTCAAGAGTCAGCGTATAGGTTATAACTCCAGCTTCAATCTGGGTGGTGAAACCGTGTTGTACAGCTATGCTCTGCTGGCACATAGCGATAGCACGTCTGACTTCAACTGGCGTAATCCGGATACCAGCACCACGGTGTACAAAACCAGTACGGTGTTTCCAGGCTGGGATGTACGCAGCATTTATCCAGCCGGCTTTAGTCCGCAGTACAGCAATGAGCAAAATGATGTGCACTGGCTCGCTGGCCTGCGTGGCCGTTTCAGTGATGAGCTGGCGTGGGATGTCAGTGCATCTTATGGCCGCAATGCCATCGACTACAGCATGAGCAATTCCATCAATGCCTCCATGGGACCACTCAGCCCCACGGCGTTTTACCTGGGTCGCCTGACGCAGGAAGAAAAACTGCTCAATGCCAATTTCAATTATGAATGGCGCATGGCAGCACTGGCGCAGCCTGTCAACCTTGCCTTTGGTGCCGAGTTCCGTAATGAAACCTACAAAGTACGCGCCGGTGACGTCGCCTCGTACACCGTAGGTCCGGGTGCTGCGATTGGTCTGGATGCCAACTCCAACGGCGCACCAGGCTTTAGTGATCGTCAGGCTGGCAAATGGGGGCAGGACAGTTATGCGGCTTACCTTGATGTCGAAGCACCCGTGAGCAAAAGCTTTACCCTTGGTGCAGCATTGCGTTATGAAAATTTTTCTGAATTTGGCAATACCACCAATGGCAAACTGTCGGCACGTTATGCAGTGACACCCGACTTCGCCATTCGTGGTTCTTACTCGACTGGTTTCCGTGCTCCTACGCCCGGGCAACTCAACACCAACAGCACTACGCAGGGTCTCGATACCAAGACCTTGCTGGTGTTCACCAGTGGCCGTTTATCAAATACTGATCCGCTGGCCATCGCCCTTGGTGCCAAGCCGCTCAAGCCGGAAGAATCGAAAAACCTGTCACTGGGTGTAACGTGGAAGACGGCACTGGGCCTGTCCGGTTCAGTCGATTTCTATGACATCAAACTGAGTGACCGCTTCAGTACGTCGGCATCGTTTGCAGTACCGGCAGGTGTTGCCAACCCATTGCGTTATACATCCATCAATTACTTCACCAATGATTTCGATACCACCACGCGCGGTATTGATGTGGTTGGCAATTACCTGACCTTGCTCGGCAGAGACAAACTGAACTTCACGCTGGCATACAATTACAACCGTACCACAGTTGATGGTGGCAGATCGAGTGTTGCCACCAACAGCAGCCAGCGCACCATATTCGAAGAACGTCTGCCGCGCCAGAAGGCAACGCTGAGTGCCGCTTATGACACCACTTCATGGGCTGCATTGGCGCGGGTACGCTATTATGGTGCCTGGACTGACAGTACAGGTAATGCCACTGGTGACATCTTCCAGCGTTTTGGTGCGATGCATTTCTTTGACCTGGCGGGCAGCTACAAGATCACGCCCAAACAGTCGCTGCGTTTTGGTATTGACAATGTATTCAACAAGTATCCGGATGAAGCCGTGTTTCAGGCCAGCCGTGGCCTGATTTACTCGCGCAACGCACCTTACGATACAGACGGTCGCAATCTTTACATCGACTATACGGTGAAGTTTTGAAACAGCCTGATCCAAAACGCCGCGCCTGGTTGCGCGCCGCAGCTTTGATGCCACTGGTACCGGCCAGCGTGCAGGCAGCAATGCCATCGCGCCCGGCGCTGTTGCCAACGGCACTGGCAACCGATGCTGCCTATTGGAATGCCGTTGCATCCATGTACGACGTCACCGACGAAGTGGTGATGCTTGACAATGGTTATTGGGGATCGATGGCGCGGCCTGTGCTGGAAACCTACCAGCGCCATACCGCCAGCGTCAATCGCAGCAACGCCTATTATGGCCGGGCACAGTTTCCTGCCGACTTTGAAGCCGCACGCGCCAGAACTGCCGCAGCGCTGGGTGTAGGCACTGATGAAATCGTCTTCACACGCGGCGCCACCGAAGCCTTGCTGGCACTGATAGGTGGTTACAATCGCTTGCGTCCTGGTGATGTGGTGTTATGTGCCGATGTCGATTACGACAACATGATCAAGGGCATGCAATGGCTGAAGGAAAGACGTGGCGTCGAAGTAGTGTCGATTTCCATGCCGGAGCCGGCCACGTATCAGTCGCTGATTGATTGCTATGCCCAGGCGATGGTGCGCTACCCAAAACTGCGCATGATGCTGCTGACGCATGTCAATCATCGCAACGGCATGGTGCTGCCGGTGGCCGAGATCAGCCGCATGGCACGCGAGCGAGGCATTGATACTATTGTCGATACAGCGCATGGTTTCGGCCAGCTGGACATGCGCATCCCTGATCTTCAGGCCGATTTTGTTGGAATAAATCTGCATAAATGGATAGGTGCACCGGTAGGCGTAGGCGCGGTGTATATCAGGCGTGGCCGGGTACGCGATATTGATCCTTACATGGGCGAGACCAATGGCGATGATATCAATACCCGTGTGCATACCGGCACCATCAATTTTGCGGCTTACCTGAGTTTGCCAGCAGCATTTTCCCTGCATGATGAGATCGGTGTCGTCAACAAGCAGGCCAGGCTGCACCATTTGCGTAACCGCTGGGTGGATGCGGTGCGCGGGGTAGCCGGTATTGATGTGCTGGCTTCGTCTGATCCACGCCTGACCAGTGCGATTGCATCGTTTCGCCTGCGTGGGCGTCACTCTGTTGCTGATAATGTCGCCCTGGCGAAGCGATTACTTCAAGAGCATCAGGTGTTCACGGTCATGCGCAATGGGCTGGCGTCTGGTGCCTGTGTGCGTGTGACGCCATCCATCTTTACCTCTGAGGCGCAGATGGATCGTCTGGTGGCTGCATTGAAAGTTGTTGCTGCCTGATTGGTTTTGCTTCGTGTGTTGGACAAAGCCTGGAGAGAACTCGGCCGCAGGGCCGGGTTCCATTACCACCTATCACCCACCACCCATTACCTTAGCCCAGCAAATCCACCAGACTGCGCGCCACCACCTTGGTCGCCTTGCGCAAATCTTCCAGGTTTAATCTTTCATCGGCGCGCTTGGCATGAGACTCCAGCACCGTGCGTGGCCCCGCACCATAGATCACGCCAGGAATTCCCACTTCTGAAAACAGGCGCACGTCGGTATATAAAGGTGTACCCAATGCCGGAATGGCTTCACCAAATACGGTTTCACCATGCTTTTGTATGGCATCTACCAGCGGTGTATTGCCGGGCAGGGGGCGCATGGAATTGGCCAGCAGCAGGCGTTTGATATCGACGCTGATGCCCGGCAGATCGTTGGCGGTATCGGTGATGAGCTGGCGCAGGGTGGCTTCGACTTCTGCCGGGTTTTCTTCCGGAATCATACGGCGGTCCAGCTTGAAAGTGACGCGACCGGGGATGACATTGGTATTGGTACCGCCTTCTATCGTGCCCACATTCAGGTAAGGGTGGGTAATGCCTTCCACTTTCGATGTCACCTGTTTATATAGCGTGTTTTGCGCATACAGGGCATTCAATATCTTGACGGCAGCCTGTAGTGCGTCGACACCAGAATCCGGGATTGCCGCATGTGCCATCTTGCCGTGTACAGTGACTTCCATCTGCAGACAACCATTATGGGCAGTGATGACCTGATAAGAAAAACCGGCGGCAATCATCAGATCAGGCTTGATCAGCTTGTGTTTCAACATCCAGCCGGGGCCGACTTCACCACCGAATTCTTCATCATAGGTAAATAACAGTTCCAGCGTACCTGCAGTGGGTTTGGCAACAGCTTCCAGCGCACGCAGGGCAAAGGTGTAGGTAGAAAAGTCAGATTTACTGACAGCAGTGGCACGGCCATAGATGTTGCCATTTTCTATTTCACCGCCATACGGGGCCTTGGTCCAGCCTTCGCCGGGTGGCACTACATCACCATGGGCATTCAGCAGGATGGTCTTGCCGGGGCCATACACACGGCGTACCAGCAGGTTGGTGATGCTTTGCAGACCAGCGGCTTGCACTTCACTGTCGGGGACGACATGTTTTTCAGCGGCTATACCCATGTCCTGCAACAGATCGGCAGTGCGGTCTGCATGTGGCGCATTGTTGCCGGGTGGGGTATCGGTGGGCACGCGTACCAGTTCTTGCAGGAATTTAACCTGTTCATCAAAGTGGCTGTCGATCCAGGCGTCGAGTTGTTGGTAGTGATTCATTGAGCTTGCTTTCTATTGTGCTGACGTATTGCCGGGCTTATTGCCGGGCTTATTTGGCACCAGCCTGAAACCAGGCACCGATGACGGCGCGTTCGTCTTCAGTCATTTGCGTCAAATTCCCTATGGGCATGGCTTTTAACTGTACTGCCTGCATATTCACCTTGACGGCGTTCTGATGTATCAGCTCAGCAGTGTCGAGCCGGATACCCGCTGGTGCAGTGGCAAAACCGGGCTGGGTAGGTGCTGCCGCGTGGCAGGTGGCACAGCGCTGACTGATGATTGATTGTACTTTGGCAAACTGGCTTGCTGCGGCATCCGGGCCCGTCGCTACGGCTTGCGCTGCCGGTGGTTTGGGGGTGATGGCAATCGCTACTGCCAGCAACAAGACCACGCCAACGGCAGGGTAAGCCCAGTTGGTAATGCCCTTGTGGCGCAGGTTGAAAAAATGACGTATGGACACACCCGCAGCCATAATGACAGCCAGCACCAGCCAGTTATAGGCATGGTTATAGGTCATCGCATAGTGGTTGCTGATCATGATGAACAGCACCGGCAATGTGAAGTAATTATTATGAACGCTGCGTTGCTTGCCCTTCTGGCCGTGTATGGGGTCTGGCGATTTGCCTTGCTTCATGGCTTCGACCAGCTTGCGCTGGCCGGGGATGATCAGCATGAGCACATTGCCAACCATCATCGTGCCCATCATGGCACCGACATGGATGTAGGCAGCACGCCCGCTGAGCAATTTGGACAATACAAAGGCCACGGCAACAATAAATACAAACATGACGATGCCGAGCAGGCCATCGCGCTTGCCCAGGGGGGAACGGCACAACAGGTCATACACGGTCCAGCCCACCAGCAGGGTGCCCAGGCCTATGCCTATGGCTTGCCAATTGGACAGGTCGGCGACAGACTTGTCTATCATCATCGCCGATGCATTGAAGTAATACACGATAAACAACATCGCGAAGCCTGATAGCCAGGTGGAATAGGCTTCCCATTTGAACCAGTGCAGTTCTTCCGGCAATTCCTTGGGGGCGACCAGGTATTTTTGCGGGTTATAGAAACCGCCACCGTGCACGGCCCACAGTTCGCCGGAGACCCCTTTGTTGGCCAGATCAGATCCCGGCTTGGGTGGGCGGATGGTGTTGTCCAGCCAGACGAAGTAGAAGGAGGCGCCGATCCAGGCGATGCCGGTGATCAGGTGCAGCCAGCGCACGATCAGGTTCAGCCACTCTGTGCCATACGCAAGTAAAAAAGCTTCCATGTGTTCTCTCATGTTTGAAGCTCGTCTGCCTCCGCGGGCTCTTCAGACGAGAGGGATAAAAAATCCCAAAGTGGTCGCGAACCATGACAGCTCCGCTGCGACCAGGACAATGACTTCCAGAAACGTCATTTTTGTTTACGAATTTAACACCGAAAAACCACAGTTGCTCTTTAGTTGTTCTTTATTTACAGCAGATTTCACTATGGCCGCCTGCCGACTTTTGATCGGCAAGGGCAATAGGAAAAAACTTGAGGATGTTTGTCAACAATAAACTTTTTCCCAGCAAACTATATAGACAACACAGTATAGTAAAAATACGGATTTCCATATAGGCAAGTGCCTGCGAGGCTAATGCTTCATCACATCATCAATTAACTACCCCGGTAGGTCGAATACGCCCACGGTGATACTACCAATGGCACATGGTAATTCTGGCTCGCATCTGCCACGCCAAATGCCAGGGTCACGCGGTCTATGAACTTGGGGCTGGGCAGCTCTACACCCTGTTTATCGAAGTAATCACCAGCGGCAAAGACCAGTTCGTACTGACCGGGTTTCAGGCTGTCGCCCTCCAGCAGGGGCGCATTGCAGCGGCCATCATGGTTGGTGACCTCGGTTTTCAGCAAGGTCTTATGGCCTGCTTCAACCGCGTACAAGGCCACCTGCACACCTGCACCGGGTTTGCCTATGCTGATATCGAGCACATGTGTACTGAGCTTTCCCATCGTGAACTCCTATATTGATGTCTTGAAATACGCTATCAGCTAAATCTTATACTTCCGGCAGTCTATCAATATACTATCGAAGATATATAGATCATGAAGATGGCATGAAGTCAGAAATGCGTTGCTGTGTCTGAATTGTGCGGAGTTGCGTTCATGCTACATGATCATGCCTGGATAATATCCGTGCCCATTTTCAACATTTAGCCAAGGCTGAGCGATGACGACTACCACCCTGGACCATCTGAACCACTGCGCGGCGGCGGAATTTGTGCAAATTTTGCATGGTATCTATGAACATTCTCCCTGGATACCGGAAAGAGCCGCCGCACACAGATCTTTCACCAGCATCGCCACGCTGAAGCTGGCTTTGCAAACCGTGGTCACCGCAGCGACGCAAGATGAACAACTGGGCCTGATACGCGCCCATCCGGAACTGGCGGGCAAAGCAGCCATAGCGGGTGAATTGACCAAAGAATCTACCGGTGAACAGGCCAAGGCCGGTTTAAACAACTGTAGCCCGGAAGAATTCGCCACCCTGCATCAGTTGAATGCTGATTACAACAGCAAGTTTGGCTTCCCCTTCATCCTGGCCGTCAAAGGGCCGGATGGCAAGGGTTTTACCCGGCAGGCCATCATCGCCACCTTCCAGCGCCGGTTTAAAAACCAGCGCGAAGATGAAATGGCAGAATGCCTGCGCCAGATAGGCCGCATCGCCGAATTGCGCCTGAATGATTTGCTGGGTCATACACTGCAATTCGGCCCTGCCATCATGGAATGGTCAGAAACCCTGGCAAGCTGGAGCGATGACACCGATGGCCTGACCTGCGCCTATATGACGCCCACGCACCAGAAAACCGCAGGGCAACTGGCGGCCTGGATGCGCGAAGCCGGCATGCAGGTGCATATCGATGCCGTAGGTAATGTCGTGGGGCGTTATTTGTCTGACGTGCCGGATGCCAAGACCCTGATGACCGGGTCCCACTATGACACCGTATGCAATGGCGGTAAATATGACGGGCGTGAAGGCATATTGCTGCCCATCGCCATTATCAGACACTTGCATGAAAGAGCGGAGAAACTGCCTTTCCATGTAGAGGTCATTGGTTTTTCCGAAGAAGAGGGTGTGCGCTATAAAAGTACCTTCCTCGGCAGTAATGCCATCATCGGCCAGTTTGACCTGGCCTTGCTGGACAAAACAGATGCTGCCGGTATCAGCATGCGCGATGCCCTGATAGCTGCCGGACATGATGTGGGTCAGATCCCCGCGATAGCGCGCGATCGGGCAGACATACTGGGCTTTGTTGAAGTGCATATAGAACAGGGGCCGGTCTTGCTGGGACGTGACTTGCCTGTGGGCATAGTCACCTCGATTGCCGGTAGCTGCCGTTATCAGGTACAACTGCAGGGCGTAGCCAGCCATGCCGGTACCACACCCATGCATATGCGCAAGGATGCCGCTGCCGCTGCGGCAGAAATCATCCTGTACGTGGAACAGCGTTGTGCAAACGGAACATCCCTGGTGGGCACTGTGGGGCAATTGCAGGTACCGCATGGTTCGGTGAATGTGATACCCGGTGCCTGCAATCTGTCGCTGGATATACGTGCTGCCGATGATGCCCTGCGTGACGCTGCTGTCAATGACATCCTGGCGCATATCGCAGCCGTCTGTCAGCGCCGCAATATAGAAGTCAATGTGGTCAGGGCCGTGGCTGCCCCGGCTGCCCCCTGCGCACCCTGGCTGATGCAGCAACTGGCTGCCGCCACGCAAAGAGCGGGTTTGCCAGCATTTGAACTGCCATCAGGGGCAGGGCATGATGCCATGGCCATCGCCAGGATGACGGATGTGGCCATGCTGTTTACCCGCTGTGGCAATGGTGGCATCAGCCACAATCCGCTGGAAACCATGACTGCCGATGACGCCGACGTATCGGCGCAGATCTTGCTGGATTTCTTGCGGAACTTTACATCCAAAGAATAGATTTACCCTAAGCTGCAATTGCTTTGCGGATCTCGGTTTTTTCCGTGTCGGTAAAGTCCAGTACGGTCAGTTGTTCATCCAGCAGTATGAAGTAATTGGTTTCCGGTACGCCGACCGCCACTGCTACAGCGCTCTGGTCAGACAGAAATAGTGGGCGCTCATTTTTACGCAAGAAGTTGCTGTGTTCTTTCTTGATGCCACCGGTATAGGTTTCAAAAGTAACGTTGCGCTCGTTTTCAATTTTGGTGACGCCCACCAGTATGGGTTTCAGTATCAGTTTGTGTTTGACAATGCTGCGCAGTTTATAGTCTTGCCAGGCAACCAAAAAACTGCTGGTCGAAAGTGCTCCGAATATCAGGCCAAAGCCCAGTATCATGAGAAAGCGATTGGTAATATGGTCAGTCGCCATCGATGTGGTAATCATCGACGGGTCTTTTCTGTATCTGAGTACTTCGGTTTTCATCGAAGGGCTGAAACTGACAAACCAGAAACTGTGTTCGATTTCCTTGATGGTACTGTCTCCCGGTGTGGCCAGGTATCTGATCTTGACATCACAATCAACAAAAATGAATTTTCGTGTTTTGCATGAACCGTGTATTTCCGATTGCGTATCTATTACCGGGTCTTTGGATACCTTGTAGTCATAGATCAGATCCGGCACCATGAAATACGCGATCACTGCGGTTAAGGCAACAAACAACAGGCCCAGGCATATATTGGTCATCAAGTTCGGCTTGCCAGTGGCGAGTACGGACATGCGGCGTTTAGGAAAGGCAGTGGCGATGCTGGCGAGGTGATCAGTCGCAGTTGTGGACATGTTGTGGGTTCCCTGATGTATTTTGAAAAATTCCGCCTGTACCGACGGTAAGCTTAAAGTATCACGAAATACTTGTTTTTAAAAAAACACTATTTCAAATTTTTACAAATAGCCGAGGTATTTTCCTTGATTACGAGTTAAAAGCGCGACAAACAGAATCCTTCGGGAAGTAAAAGCATCACTTCAATGCGAGAGTACTGTAGTGTTGCCCCGGTTTCTAATACTGAAATGCTTGTTCAGTACTTCATGTCTTGTCCCGAAGGCGAAATCATCTTTCCAGCACCTCCATGAAAAAACAGACTTCTTTAGATCCAGATAACATCGCAGCATTGCAAAAACAATTTTTTCATTCCCTGACGCTGGGAACGGGCAGAACGATGTTGCTCATGAAGGCATATCCCGCTGTTGATTTTTCAAAAGAACTTATTGCGGCGGCGACTAAAAATCTGGCAAATGACCCTCAATGCGAAGGCAGTAGGGCAGATTATTTATTTCGCCTGATTAAACGATCCAAACAAAAAGATTTGATTGCAAATGTTGTTCTTCAAAAGCTGAAAGCCAGGAAGCGGGGAGTGAATGATCTATCTCAGCTTTGTGATCTCGCCGTCTTGTTGTACAAAGATGGAATTGTTCGCGCGAAAGAAGTGCTTATACAGAGATTCGAAAAATCCTTCCATGCTGATTTTGATGCTTGCGGAGAATTTCAAGTACTGCAACTCGAAGGTTTACAGGGTTTGTTCAGAATGGCTGAACATATTGGAAAACTTCCTCCTGACGAGCGGGAAAATTGGGAAAATCGCTGGCTGGTCGAGAATTTTCAAGAAGAAAATAAATCTCTGAACGTATTTTCAGAGTTGAGCGAGGCTGCCAAGAATAATCCTTTTATTCAAAATTACCTTGAGCTTATCGGTGATTCCAAACCATTAACGTCTTCGCCCCGAATAAAGATGTCACCATATACTGTGAATGAGGTGGAGGAAATTATTCATAACCAGAGACCACGTGCTTTTTTCAATCATGCCCGGATTCAAAAGATGACCGTTGCAGAAATTGAACAGGTTGCCAGGAATTTTCTGGAAACAAGGGACGATGCAAAGAAATTCAAGTATCTGCGATTTTTCTACGCTACCGAATTCCCATTTTCTTATGCGCCTCTGTTAAAAATAGCGCGCGGAAAGATCGATTTTCAGACGCGCGCTGTGCAGAATGCGGTACTGGCATTGAGTAATCTTAACGGCGCCGATATCCGCGCACTGGCACTGAAGAAATTCACTACAGTAAGGATACCCTGGGTTTATCTGCAACTGCTGGTCAGCAACTATCAACCTGGTGACGTTGATATGTTGCTTGAAATCATGGGCCGCTCAAAAAATGCTGATGAATTGCACCTCTTTGCATCCGAGCTAATTGCTATTTATGAAGCCAATCCAGGGACCGATTGTAAGGCCCCGCTGGAGCTGATGTACCATAATATGAACTGTGCCTTGCATAGGCGGGAGCTGGTTGAATTATTGTTTGAAAATGGCGTGCTGTCTGATGAAATATTGCCTGAGCTTGCTTATGACTCTGAAGATAGAATCAGAAAATTCTACAGATACGTTCAGCGCGACCGCGCCAGACTAAAGGCGACAATCATGTCTGACAACTTGAGATCTTCACCAAAATGAAAAACCGATTAGCCCGCTGTTTCGTGCGCCTGACTTTGCCAATCTTGCTGGGCTGTTTCATGCCGCTGGCGAGTCATGCTGCTGATAATGTGGATGGGCCAGCTAAGCCGGCACAGGCCGAATTCAAACCCAGCCCAGCAGTGTTGGCCCGTGTGGAACAAAGCCAGCGGCTGGTGGAGACCTGGTACCCGTTGATCAATAGTCTGTTGTTTGATGAAGGCCATGCTTTACCTTTTACGGACGTTGAAATTGTGCTGATGCCGGGATTTGGGCCGGAACTGGCAAATGTTGTTGCCTATGCCAGCGACAATAGCATTTACATTTCTGCTGAGCAGGTGGCGGTCATGCCTGACAATTTTCAGGCCATGATGGTGCATGAGATTACGCATATCAACCAGCAATACCCGCCTTCGAAGCAACAGGTGGGCTGGCTGGTGGAAGGTATCGCTGACTATGTACGCCACAAGTATTTTGAAAAAGATATCGGCGCCACTTTGCAGATCAATGCGCAAGACCAGTTGTCAGGCTATCAGCCTGATGCGCCGTATTTTTTTATGCTGGAAAAGCAGGGCATCAGTTTGAAGGAGCAGGGTTATCTGAAGGCTTACACCGTTGCGTCCAGTTTCCTGTACTGGCTGGAAGTCAGCAAGGACAAGGACATCGTCAAAAAGCTGAACGTGGCGCTCAGCAAGGGTGAATATACGCCGGAGCTGTTTATTGTGTATGGCGGTGGCACGCTGGATATCTTGTGGCAGGAATTTGTCGGGGCATCCAGGGCGGCAACGCTGGTGACAGCAGCGACCGCCAAGCCCTGAATACTGTCGAAGGCAGGCAAAGCTTCTACCTTACATCTGCTGGAACAGATGCATATGGTTACGGCTGACTTCCAGTTTCTCGGTGTGACCTTTTAGCACGATGAGCTGGCGGCCTCGAAAATCCCGCGTTACTTCGGCAATGGCAGAAATACGTACCAGGGTGGAACGGTGTATGCGCCAGAATTCTTTGGGGTCGAGTTCGTCTTCCAGTTCCTTCAATGATTTGCGTATCAGGAATTCTGCCTGTTCGGTTTGTACCAGGGTGTATTTTTCGTCGGAACGGAAAAACAGAATTTCTTTGGCGCTGACCATACGCAGGCTACTGCCCACGCTGGCCTGTATCCAGCGCAGGTATTCGCGGTTTTGGCCCTGATGCTGCATCAGTTGGGTCAGCAATTGTTCTACCTGCGCTGCCTGGTTGTGCACGATGGTGGGTGCTTGTTTATCTTGTCGGCGCTGTTCCAACTGTTGTTGTAGACGCTCACAGGTACCAGCCAGGCGTTCGGCCTCTACCGGTTTTAATAAATAATCCATGGCGCCGCGTTCGAAAGCCTGTATCGCATATTCATCGTAGGCGGTGACGAAGACGATCAGCGCCTGTTTGGCCAGGATGCTGGCAGCTTCTATGCCGTTTTTACCTGGCATGCGTATGTCCAGGAAGATGATGTCGGGCCGGTCAATTTCGGCCTGTTCGATGGCGGCAATACCATTCGCTGCTTCGGCAATGATGGACAGTTGTGGCCATGCCTGTTGCAGACGTGAGCGCAATTGCTCGCGCATCGGGGTTTCATCATCAACGATCATTGCGGTTGCTACCGCGCTTGCTATTGCTGACATGCTTTGGCCTTATGTTGAAAATGCTTCCTTAGTGCTTTATTTTAGTGCTGTACTTTATTGCTTTATTTTAGTGTTGCACTTAATTACGTCATCCGGCTTTTAAGTCCAGAGGTATCTGTATGGCTACCATGCTGCCGCCGCTTTGCGGTGCTTCAATGATGAGCTGGGCCTTGCCCGCATACAGCACTTTCAGGCGTTCACGGATATTGCTCAGACCCAGGCCATCGTCTGCATGCAGATTGAAACCCATGCCATTATCAATGACTTCGACCCGCAATTGCTCATCCATTTTTTGGGCAGTGACGCAGATGTGTCCGCCTGTGGTCTTGGGTTCCAGTCCATGCTTGATGGAATTTTCCACCAGGGTTTGTATCATCATGGAAGGGAAGGGCAAGAACTCCAGTTCGGCAGGTAATTCTATCTGATACGTCAGGCGTTCCTGCATGCGTGCCTGCATGATGTTGAGGTAAGCGCGACACATTTCCATCTGCTGCCCCAGCTTGCCATTGCCCTTGTCGCGCATTTGCGGCAGGGCAGAGCGCAGGTATTTGATCAGGTGCTGGTGCACCTTGCTGGCCTCCGCCGGATTGGTTTCTATCAGTTGCCCTATCAGGGCCAGTGTATTGAACAGGAAATGCGGTTCTATCTGGGCTTGCAGCGCAGCCATTTCGGCTTCCAGCAATCTTCTTTCCAGTGCTTCTACATCGGCGCGTGTGGCGGCTGCAGTGGCTGCAATTTCAGCCCGTCGTTTACCGCCAGCCAGGATCTTGACGATGATGGAAACAATAATCAGCAAGAACACCGGTCCGCCCAGGCCTATCATGCCAAATGCGATCAGGGCCAGTGGTGCGATGATCAGCAGGTAAGCCCATGACTTGACTGCCAGCCAGTCAAAGAATTTCCACCACAGCACTTTCACCGTTTCGGTGACATCCGTGATTAAATCCAGCACCTTATTGTTGTCGTGGTGGTTCATGATCATTTCTCGATATCTTGTTCACTGCCAGCCTGTTTGCCTGGTCGGTCATTAAACCTGGGAAGAAGTCTGTTTGTCTTTATTGGCAAACAGTTTCACCAGAATGGCACCAAAGACTGCGGTATTCGCCAGCGATGACAGATGGATCAGGCCGCCGGTGAGAATGGTCAGCAAGGATACCAGCAACAGCTTTTTCCAGGATGCCTGCATGATCCAGTCGAATGCATGTTGACCAACGTAGGCCAGTGTTTCACCCAGATCTTTGATAAAGTTGAGTGTAGAGTTGTTGTTTGCGTTGTTCATGGTGTTTTCCTCTGTGTTGGTGTGTTGGACGGTAATCAGGTCGTTGCCTGGTGTGTGGGCGTTCATTTTTCTCTCCCTTGTGTTTGCTGCGATGTAGTAACTATAGCGACACCCGTTTGCAGGTGACAGCAGCTTGCGACCAAGTGCGTAATGACGAGGTTTAATGGTAATGGGGGAAGATAAGTGGGGCGGGGTATTCACCCCGCTATGGAAAGCAGACGCAAGGATGCCGGCTTTTTTAGTTAGAATGACGGTTTCTGCTTAAAAGAATAATAAGATGGTTATCAAGGAACTCATTAAATTTGCCATGGTCGGCCTGTGTGGCACGGCAACCCAGTACATCACGCTATGGCTGGGGGTTGAGTATTTGCATATTTCCCCTACAATTTGTTCGGCGACGGGCTATCTGTTGGGGTCGCTCTTAAATTATGCATTGAATTATTTCTTCACCTTTGAAAGCGATGGCGAGCATCTGTCATTAGCCCCCAAATATTTTGCCGTGCTGGGTGTGGGCTTTCTGTTTAATGTCGTGGCGATGTGGTTCCTGACTTCACATCTGCAAGTCAATTACTGGATTTCACAGATATTCATCACCGGCATTGTTTTCCTGTGGAATTTTATGGGTAGCAAAATATGGGTTTTCAAGTAATTTTTGCTACGTTCTTGCTACGTGTTAGCCCGTTTATCTCTAAATTGCTTCGTTGATAAGAGAAACTTTGACCGGAGGTACTCATGCATAAAAGTCGATTGGCAGGTCTGGTGATAGATTGCCAGGTGGATGATATCAATCCGGCCGCCACGTTCTGGGCCGGTGCACTGGGATATACGGCGATAGCGTCTGATGAAGAATGGGCATCCAAGTATGTCCACCTGGATGTGCCAGAGGCAGAGGCAAGATTGCTGGTGCAAAAGGTTAGCCACCCCAGCCGCGTACATCTGGATATAGAAACAGACAATATCCAGGCCGAAGTGCGGCGCCTGGAAAAGCTGGGCGCCAAAATCGTGCAGGTCATGGAGCGCTGGACGGTGATGGAAGCACCTACCGGGCACCGCTTTTGTGTCGTCAATCCCCAGCGTTCAGATTTTCATGAAGCCGGGGATGTGAATGTCTGGAAGTGAGCCGTTAGTCTGGAACGCATCTCATCCCTGTTGATGAAATGCGTTCTAGAAGGGAAATCCTGCATTTTCATACGCTTGCCACGCCACGCCTTCTGGCGGTGCGCGATAACCAGGTACGGTGGCTACCGATAATTTCCAGCCGTTCTGGCCGGTAAAGAAATCCAGCGGCGTGGTACGCAAGGCAAAAATTGCTTCCATCAGTTTTTGATTCGGAAAAGGGCCATCGGTTTGCTGTTCGACACCGGCACCGATTTCCGTGCAGGCCCACCACCAATAGATTTTATTCTGTTTGTCATCGCTGACCGTTTTGAACATCAGGGAATAGCGTGGCACATTGCGCATATACGGGTTGAGCGGCGGCTGGTAAGTCTGCACGCCCTGGCACAGTATAATTTTCCATTTGACTGGCATCAGGGACTGATAAAAATTCAGTGCAATTGATGGCCCCAGGTTTTTGATTTCTGTGTAATTGGTGTCTGGCGACCAGTACCAGACCCCACTGGTTATTGCTTCACCGCAGCCGCTGAGCTTGCCCCAGTCGGTCAGTATGGCTTTTTGATAGGTACCGCGTGCCTTTTCACTTTCAAGGTTGATCTCGTTCAGGATGCCTGCCAGTTCCGAGCAGGCAATAATCAGAGGGACCGTACCATCCGCCAGCTTGTGTTTTTTTGCCATCTCGTCGTTGGCAAACTTGTAGCAGGCCATGGCAATGCCCACCGCTTCCGATCCTATGTAGGTTTTCGCTTTGTCGATCAGCGCCCCTTCCAGCTTGTTCGCCAACTGATCCAGTATCACGTTGATGACACCGGATGGTTGCTCGGAGGTTTTTTCTGGCAGGCCCATCAGTTTGACGACCTGATTATAGGTATTGGTATAGATCAGGCCGACGGACTGGTTCAGCAAACCAACATTGATAGACAGAGTGTTGATGGACTGGACATATGCCAGCTCAGTCTTGAGCTGGTCCCTGACCAATTCCCAGTCTGTAACAGTAAATTTTTCGGGGCGGACTATGTCCGTCAATGTGCTAAACCAGGTCGAAATGGGGGAATTGATATTGGTATATTGAGAACGCACTCCCTTTGTATCTACCACGCCCAGATCTTTTGACATGGCGTTATAGATTTGTTTTTGTTCAGGGGTCATGCTGGGCCAGGCCTGATCAGGCTGATCCATGATACCCATTGCCGCCCGCACGAATCCCCCGAGCTCGAAAGAGAAAAAATAACAGGAGCGGACAGTAGCTGCCGCGAATCCCACGGCTCCTTTCGGTATGTTGAAGCTTTTTACAATGGCGTCTTCGCGCATCAGATGCAGTTCGCCACCTTTTTGCATGTCGGCCGTGGTCCACCAATATTCCTTGCCCTCACACGCGCCTATCCAGGTCACACCCTGATGCTGCAAGGTATTGTGTTTCACCCATGTGCCATTTTGCAGGCGCAGCAACTGATCCTGACCATTCTGGCGGTTCAGTGCCAGAATGAAATCCGCAGCGCCGACCGATACCTGTAGCAACCTGGTGCCCGCGGGTGCAGCCAGCTTTTGCCAGCCCTCTGCGCCCTTGTAGAGCCAGGCATTGCCACTGTTTCCCAGTACGCACATGCAGCCATCCGATCCGGCACTGATGGCGCTGGGTACGTCATTGTCTGGTAAGGCGGCAAGAAATTTGACAAAGCCATCTGCTTCAGGAAAGTCCTGCTGATATTCCGTCACCACGGCAGCATTGTTTTTGGACTGGATAAAAAAAGCCCGCTCAAAATTCACCGGTGCCAAATGGTGGGGGAAACCAAAAGGCGTGGGTCGGTAGAGTTTGTTATCACAAACCTTGTTCAGCCTGCCCAGGCTATGGCTGAATTGTCCGACTGAATTCATGGTCAGTGTCCAGATACTACCGTCAGCCGCTACCGCCAGCGCCTGATTTTCCATGGTTTCCGGATAAGCCAGGGCCGGGCTGATACCGGTACGAAATCCTAACGCCGGTCTGGCCGCATGCGTGCGCGAGGAATTGGAACGGAAAAGAGTAGGCATTGGCGCGGCGACAACAGCATTCATGGACATCCTTAGGGGGAGGGATCAAATTAGGGGGCGCGATGACACGGATATTGCAAAAAGAAGTTTCCAGGATTGTATGCCAGGATGGCAAGACCAGGCTTGCCAGGAAGTGATTTATTTGTAACGAAGATGGATCGCCATGCCTGCTGGCGATCCCATTTGCAAATATGGTCTGGGGGAGCAGGCTTTGTGTTTTATAGTATCAATATCGCCCTGAAATCATTGACATTGGTGCGCGTAGGGCCGCTGACGACCAGGTCATCCAGGGCGCTGAAAAAGCCGTAGCCATCGTTGTTGTCCAGCAGGTTGCGGGCGCGCAGCTGTTTTGCTGCTGCACGGGTGATGGAGTCAGGTGCGTACAGGGCACCGGCATTGTCTTCGGAACCATCGATGCCATCGGTATCGCAGGCTATCGCATGGATAGCCGGATGGCTGTCCAGCGCGACTGCCAGGCTCAGCAAGAATTCTGCGTTACGGCCACCACGGCCCTTGCCACGCACGGTGACGGTGGTTTCACCACCGGAAATCAGCACGCAAGGTTTTTGAAATGGCTGACCATGTTTGGCGATCTGCTTTGCGATGGCGGCATGCACCAGCGCCACATCGCGTGCTTCGCCTTCTATGCCATCCGACAAAATATAGGGGGTAATGCCGGCTGCACGTGCCGTGGCAGCAGCAGCCTCAAGTGCTTCCTGAGCGGTGGCGATGATGTGATGGCTATGGCCGTTAAAGCGCGGGTCGTCGGGCTTGGGGGTTTCACCTTTGCCGCTTTCCAGATGCTGCAAAATTTCTGTCGGGATGGCGATGTCGTATTTGCGCAAGATCGCCAGGGCTTCTGCACAGCTTGTTGCATCAGGCAGGGTGGGGCCGCTGGCGATGATGCCGGGTTCGTCACCGGGTACATCGGATATCAGCAGGGTCACTACCCGTGCCGGGGCGCAGGCCAGTGCCAGACGGCCACCCTTGATGGCCGACAAATGCTTGCGCACGCAATTCATTTCAGAAATCGCGGCTCCGCTTTTCAGCAAGGCCTTGTTGATGGCCTGTTTTTGTTCCAGGCTGATACCGTCCGCAGGCAAGGCCAGCAAGGCAGAGCCGCCGCCAGAGATCAGGCACAGCACCAGGTCATCTTTGCTTAAGCCCTGCACCATGTTCAGTATGCGGGCGGCGGCCTGTTTGCCTGCTTCGTCGGGTACTGGGTGGGCGGCTTCTACAACCTCTATCTTGCGGCAGTCTGCACCGTGACCATAGCGTGTCACCACCAGGCCGGACAGTTCACCTTGCCAATGATCTTCTACCACTCTGGCCATCGCTGCTGCACCTTTGCCGGCACCGATGACCAGCGTGCGCCCCTGCGCAGGCGGTGCGGGCAAAAACGCAGGCAGACATTTTTCTGCGCTGACGGCAGCAACGGCGCTGCTGTACAGGTCAAGCAGGAACTGGCGAGGGGCGAGGGTGCTCATAGTATGGCTTTCATTACATTGCAGGTGTTTGATATCAAATGGCATAGCGGCCTTGTCGTAGCCTCTACCGCCTGCTATTCAAACTAAATTTCAAACAAAATAAAGGTTGCCTGACAGGATGCCGCCAAATTGCCTGTCATGGAGTGAAAATTTTTCGTGTATGGCCAGGACATATGACAGGCATCAACGGGTAGACATTTTTGTATCCGGGGGTAGTCACCCGTTTTGTGGTTAAATCTTTCATTCAATTAAACTGAGCGGTGCGTTATGACAGTAGAAAATAACAGACAGCATATATTCGCCAGCCTGCACGAAGCAAAGGTGGCGCTGGATAATTTGCTGGCCAATGAAGAGGCACTTGCCTCGATAGAACAGGCGGCCCGGCTATTGATAGGGGTATTTGAAAATCAGGGACGTGTGTATAGCTGCGGCAATGGCGGTTCCATGTGTGACGCCATGCATTTTGCTGAAGAGCTGACTGGGCGTTATCGCAAGGACAGGCCAGCGCTGGCCGCCATGGCCATCAGCGATGCTGGGCATCTGAGTTGTGTCAGTAATGATATGGGTTATGAACAGGTATTTTCCCGTTTCATAGAAGCTCATGGTCGCGCCGGAGACTGTCTGCTGGCCCTGAGCACCAGCGGCACCAGCAAGAATGTGATTCGTGCGGCAGAAGTGGCGCAGGCGCGTGGCATGCACGTCATCATACTCAGTGGCCGACGCAGTGAAGTGCTGGAAAAATTAAGTAGCACCTACATTTGCACACCCGGCGGACAATTTGCCGACCGCGTGCAGGAGTTGCATATCAAGGTCTTGCATATCCTGATCGAGATGGTGGAACGTCATTTTTTCCCGCAAAATTATGCCTGAGCAGCGGGTAAAGCAGGCGACAATCCGGATACGCCGCGCCGTTCAGCAAGACAACGCCCAGATACGCAAAATCGTTGCTGCATCGCTGGCCGATTTTGGCATCAGTGTTGAATTTTCTGGACTGGATGCCGCCATCGGGGCTGCCGGTTTGCCAGACAGCAGCAATGCCATAGAACTGGTGGCCGAACTCGATGATGAAGTGGTCGGCTGTCTGGCGCTGGAAGCCTTGTCTGACGGGCAAGCCAAGTTGTTCGGTTTTCATGTCAGCCAGGCTTGCCGTGGCCTGGGCGTTGGCCGGGCTTTGCTGACACAAGCGTTGACAGCCGCCAGACAGGCTGGTTTCCGCGTCTTGCACCTGGATACCTGGGATAGCATGGACAGCGCCATTCGTTTGTATGAATCCATGGGCTGGTGCGCGGCAGAAAATCCGCCACCAGAATCCGGGACGAATCGTTCTTATGTGCTGCAACTGGCTTGAAAATTGACGTGATTAGAAGCTAGAAGCGCTGTTCCAGCAAGCCATCTGCCAGAAAATCAAATACGGTGCGGATGCGTTTGCTGGATTTCAATTCACGGTGAGTAGTCAGCCATACCGGCAAGGCTGGCAGAGGCTGGTCCACCAGCACCTGTTCCAGTCCTTCATGGCGTTCTGCCAGCCAGCGCATGGCTATGCCTATGCCCAGTCCCTGCAAGATGGCTTGCCAGTTGACCAGGTGATTATCACACCTGAAGTCAAAGAAATGGCGGTCTATCTGTATGCCTGCATCGCGAAAACCAGCGATGTACTGGTCGGACTGATCCATGCCCAGCCAGCGAAACTGTTTCATCAGCGGCAAGGCAGCAAGCTGATTTTTGTCTGGTAAACTGGCCAGGTAGTCGCGATGCCCATACATGCCTATCGGCCAGTCAGTCAGGTGACGCGCGATCAGGGCGCTCTGCACTGGCCTGACCATGCGGATGGCGATATCGGCTTCGCGTTCCAGCAGGTTGCTGACCTGATTGCTGGCGACCACTTCAATCTGGATTTCCGGGTGCTGCCGGGCAAGCTCACACAATAAAGGCGGCAGCACAAACGCCGATACCATTTCACTGGCTGTAATCCTGACCGTCCCTTGCAGACTGTTGTCTTGCGAGGCGGCTGCCATGCCGAGGGCGCGGGCAGCGGTCATCATGTGGCGTGCGGGTTCTACCAGTCTGTCGCCTGCTGCGGTCAGCTTCAGGCCACGTGCCACGCGTTCAAACAGGGGTGTCCCCAGCGCTTTTTCCAGTTCAGCGATCTGGCGCGACAAGGTTGGCTGGCTGAGTCCCAGCACTTCAGCCGCCCGCGTGAGTGAACCCTGTTCCACCACCGCAATAAAGCCACGGATCAGGTTCCAGTCGGTTTGGCCAGGGTCAAATTGCAGATCAGGCATAGGCATTCCAGACATCTGGGAATTGAAGATGGTATTCAAATATGCATAAAACCTATGCATCCATGTCGATTGTAAATACTTCTTTGCTGTTTGAGAATACATACCACACCAGTTCATCAAATTTACCAGGGAAACGAATATGAATCTGAATACGCCATCCACATTGCCAGAGCGACCATCCGTATTGGTTCTGGGTGCACGTGGCCGTTTTGGTCATGCTGCGGTACAGGCTTTTGCCGCTGCTGGCTGGAGGGTGATTGCGCAGGCACGTTCACCCATGGCGGACCTGGCTGCAAAGGATGTTGAATACCTGCAATGTGACGCTTTGGATACGGCACGCATCCTGGCTGCGGTGCCCAGGGTGGATGTGGTGATCCACGCCATCAATCCTGACTACACGCGCTGGGAGACGCTGTTGCCACCCGTGACGGATGCTGTCATCCGTATCGCTATGGCGAGTGGGGCCTTGCTGATGGTGCCAGGTAATGTGTACAACTTTGGCAAAGAATTACCAGCGGTGCTCAGTGAAAATACACCTTTTGCCGCCAATACCCCCAAGGCGGCACAAAGAATCGCCATGGAACAGAGCCTGGCCGACGCCAGCCGCAAGGGTTTGCGCTGTGTTGTTGTGCGCGCAGGAGATTTTATCGGTGGCAGCGGTACCTGGCTGGACATGGCAATCACCAAATCGCTGGATAAAGGTGTGGTGACCCACATGGGTCCCGACGATCTGCCGCATGCCTGGGCTTACCTGCCGGACCTGGCAAACGTATTTGTACGTCTGGCCGGGCAGCGTGACGCACTGCCTGCATTCGATATCATCCATTACCCCGGCATTACCGCCACTGGCAGGGACGTGCACGCGGCGCTGGAACAACTGAGTGGCCGCAAGCTCAGAGCCAAAGCCATGCCCTGGTGGCTGATGAATTGCATCGCCCTGTTTTCACCCATGTTGAAGGCAGCCATCAAAATGCGCTACCTGTGGCAGCGGCCACATCAGTTAAGTGGCGACAAGCTGGAAAAATTGCTGGGCAAGCTGACCGGCAGCAGCTTGCAGGAGGCCTTGCGTCCGTATGTGAAGAATGCTCAGGACGTAGGTACGATTAGCGTAGCGTAATCGTACGCATGTCCATCACGGCTTGCTTTCTTCGGCTGTTGATTTGCTGATGGAAATACAGAACAGTGAATTTCCTCTTGTCGGATAGAAGGCAAGAAAATTTGAAACGTCTTGGTCATTTTCAGGGACAACATACGTACGATTACGCTACGCTAATCGTACCTACGTAGGTTTGATGCGCAGCGCTGCTGGTTTGCGTAAGTCTCAACTGTAAAACTGTGAAACATGTTCATGCAAGCCAGGACAGACAGCAATCAGCACCGCCTTCTGCAAGAAACCGGACATCGGCGTATATTCAGGGCTTCTTTGGCTTCAGCTTATTCCGATGTCAGAACTATCTACCGTCATCCTGCTCGGCAGCGCGCGTAATCCGGGTAACACTTATCATCTGGCGCAGGCGCTGGCTGATAAACTGCAGGCCGGCCTGCTGGACCTCAATCGTTATCAGATCAAACCCTTTGATTACGCCTTTCAGAATCAGGGCGATGATTTTCCTGGCCTGATCCGCGAAGTTCTGACTTATGAGCGCATCATCCTGGCCAGCCCTGTCTACTGGTATGCCCCCAGTGGCAGCATGAAAATATTCATGGACAGGTTGTCTGATCTGCTGAAAATTGACAAGCCACTGGGCCGCCAGTTGCGCAGCAAGCGGGCTGCGGTTCTCGCCACTGGTTCAGATGCCGTCCCAGCAGATTGTTTCGAACAGGTATTTACACACAGTTTTGCGTATCTGGGCATGCAGTATGACGGCATGCTGTATGCCAGTTGCGATGAAGATTTTATTCATGAACAGCATGTAAAGGCCATCGACAGTTTTTGCCGGGGGCTGCATGCTGAATGAAACGCAGATACAGGCTTACCTGGCCAGAATTGCCTACACCGGGGCGCGTGCAGCGACGCTGGAAGTGCTGACCGCTTTGCATGCTACCCACTTGCAGCACATCCCGTTTGAAAACCTGGATATCAGTCTGGGTCGCAAGCTGGATTTATCCACACCGGCATTGCTGGACAAGCTGTTGCAACAGCAGCGCGGTGGTTTTTGTTATGAAATGAACCAGGCATTCAGCTTGTTGTTACAGGCTTTCGGTTTCCAGACCAGCCTCATTTCTGCCCGGGTATTCAATGGCAAAGATTATGGACCGGATTTTGATCACATGCTGATACAGGTCCTGCTGGATGGGCAAAGCTGGATCGCCGACGTCGGGTTTGGTGACAGTTTCCGTGCACCGCTGAACATGAATGGCCATGCTATCACTGAATTGGGTATGCATTATCAGGTACAGGCTGAACCCGGTACGGCCTGCTTCAGGCTGATGCAGGGCAAGGATGGCAAGGATGGTAAGGACATGCAGCCGCAATTTTGCTTTTCCTTGCAGGCTTTCGGGATTGGCGAATTTGAGGCGATGTGCCTGTACCAGCAGACTTCGCCACTATCGCATTTCACGCAAAAAACCATTTGCTCAATTGCCACCCCGGAAGGGCGCATCAGTATCTCCAACAACAAATGCATTACTACCGAACGTGGTGAGCGGCACGTGCGTACCATCCATGATGCAGATGAATACCGCAGGCTGTTACAGGAGCATTTTGGTATTCATCTTGCAGTTGATGCCAACATACAAAAACTGATGGCGCGCCACCCGGCGTGAAACTGTTGATGGCTTCAGTCGATGATGCGCATCCTGAATTGCCTGCCCTTGATATTCGTGCGGCTCAAGCGGTCTACGGTCTTGACGGCAACATGGCGGTCCAGTGCGACATAGGTGACAAATTCAGATACATTGATTTTGCCTACCTGTTCTTTTTTCAGGCCCAGGTCTGCCGTCAGCGCACCCAGCAGGTCACCGGGACGTAGCTTGTCTTTTTTACCGCCCATGATGCAGACGGTCATCATCGGTGCTTCGAGGTGTTGTGCATCCTGATTCTGTAGTTCATGGATGTCGGCCCAGGTGACGGCTTCACCCTGATATTCTTCTATCAGCTTCACCCATTTCTTTTCACCCGGTGTTGCCAGGCTTAGTGCCAGGCCTTTTTCACCGGCGCGACCAGTGCGGCCTATGCGATGGATATGCACTTCGGTATCTTTGGATACATCGACGTTGATGACGGCACCCAGGGTCTGTATGTCGAGGCCACGGGCGGCAACGTCGGTGGCTACCAGTACCGAGCAACTCTGGTTGGCAAACCGGATCAGCACTTCATCACGGTCGCGTTGTTCCAGGTCACCATGCAGGGCCAGGGCGCTGATGCCCTGGGCATGCAATTCTTCTGTCAGTTCACGGCAATGGATTTTGGTATTGCAAAAAGCGATGGTGGATGCCGGTTGATAGTGATGCAGCAGTTGCGCAACGGCGGCGTTGCGTTCTTCCGGCGTGACCAGATAAAACAGTTGTTCGATATGGTTGGCCGCATGTTGCGATTCGACCTTGATTTCTACCGGCTCACGCAATAACTGCTCGCTGGCCTTGCGGATATTATCCGGGTAGGTGGCAGAAAACAGCAGGGTTTGCCGACGTGGTGAAGTTGCTTCGACAATGTTATAGATATCATCATAAAAGCCCATGTCTACCATGCGGTCGGCTTCATCCAGCACCAGAGTCTGGACAGTTTTCAGGTTGATGGTGCCACGGCTGATATGGTCTATCAGCCGCCCTGGTGTACCGACAACGATATGCGCACCGTGTTCCAGTGAAGCGATTTGTGGGCGCATGGCGGTACCACCGCAAAGAGTGATGATCTTGACGTTTTCTATGGCTCTGGCCAGACGGCGTAATTCGTTTGCCACCTGGTCTGCCAGCTCGCGGGTCGGACAGATCACCAGGCCCTGTACCGCAAAATAGGTGGGATTCAGTTTTGCCAGTATCCCGAGGCCAAAGGCTGCAGTTTTGCCGCTGCCAGTTTTGGCCTGGGCAATCAGGTCCTGCTGTTGCAGGATGACTGGCAGGCTGGCCGCCTGTATGGCGGTCATTTCCTTGTAACCCAGGCTTTCCAGATTACTGAGCATGGGGGCGGACAGGGACAAGGAACTAAAGGCGGTAGGTGCAGACATGGGAATAATTTCAAAATAGAGGTGGCGGTTGTGCCGACGTGCCATTGCGTGACCAAGGGCGGGCTGATGGCAGTTCCACAGGATATGCCGCCATTGTAGGTGAAGCAGGCGAAGTGGTGGGAAAGCTTTATAGTTAGGACTGGCGCAAAATCGCCTCAGCCGCGTTGCAGCTCCGCATTTAGCAAGATTCGGTACTAAAGTACTGCCTTCGTCGCTGGCGGTGTAGTCGGTGTTTCAGGCAACACGTTGCCTGCCGACGTAACAGACTTCCCTTATGAGGGAAGTCTCCTTTAGCGATAGTCTTGCTGAGATAATTTTGCGCCAGTCCTAGTAGTGAAACGCTTGTGGCAATAACAACAAAGCCCGCAATGCGGGCTTTGTTATCAGCTTATAGACAAGCTGCGCGCCTTCGATTGCGTATCAGGCTTGCCAGAGCAGATATTCTATGCCGTTCTGTATGGCACCGATTACCAGTGCCTGGTTTTCGGTACTCTCGCAAAAACTGGCGAGTGCACCGGCTGCAGTGATCTTGTTGGTATTGAGCTGATCCAGCCAGTAATTGAAGCCGGACTGGTCGGGCGCACGGTGCAGGACATTCTGGTAAAAATTCGTGACCAGGGTGGAATTGCTTGGTGTGCTGCCATATAGCTTCTTGAATTCAGCCGATTGCATGAAGCCTGCTGCTACCGTGGTCAGACTGGAACCTTTGTCCATGTCGGCAATCCAGTAACCCAGGCCCAGCATGTCCGGCTTGCGGTCAAAGGCGGCCTGATACAGGCGATACGCCTGGCCGGCAGTGCCGGTGATATCCAGCGCAATGTTTTCGTCGCTGAACTGCAGACGTTCCACATTGATCAGATTATCTGCGCCATCGGTGCCGGTTTTTGCCTTGATGAAGGCGGTGTTGCTGACGGCGGTCACAGTGTAGTTGGTGTGCACGCCGTTGTAGATGGCTGTATCCAGACCCAGGCCACCATCTATCGTGTCATTGCCACCGTTGCCGGTAAAACTATTGTTGATGGAGTTGCCTATCAGGGTGTCGTCGCCGGCACCGCCTATGGCATTCTCTATAAAGGCTCCGTAGGCAATACCCAGGTTGCCTACGCCGGTATAGGTAGGTACGGTTCCTCCGACATATCCGGAAGGGATAGGGGAAGAAACCATGCGTATGTCAGAATAATTGCCTGGTGTCAGGTCAATCTTGCAAGCCAGAGTGAAATTGGCAACCGAAATCGTGTCATTGCCACCTGCATCCCATATCGTTTTCAGGAAAGGCTTGTCGGTTGCAAAGGTATAGACATCATTGCCTGTCTTGAAAGACGTGTTGGCACCGTACATATTTTGCATGGCGGCGATGTCAGCCACCATAGGCGTTTCTGGCACGATGTTGTCGTAAGTGAAAATCGGTTTGCCGTTCGCGCCATAAGTAACGGTAAGGAACAGGTCATTTGCCTGCTTGGTGTAAGACATGATGGTGTATTGCCGCGTATCGAATGCGGTCGGCATGATGACACCGTCTTCAAACGGATGCTTGAGGCCCAGCGCATGACCCAGTTCGTGCAGTATGGCCTGGTAATTGTAAGAGCCTACCGTCCAGTCCGTGTCCTTGGTGGAAGCGGTGGAAATCCAGATATCGCCGCCTTCCGGATAATAATTGCTTGGGTTATACGCCCAGCCCCAAGCTGTTCTGCCAGTGCTGGTCTTATCCGTGGCAGACGTGATGCCAATCCGGATATCCCCGGCAGAGGTGCTGTTGTCAGCAACCTGGGTGAACTGTATGTTGGCAACATCAGACCAGGCCTGCATGGCGGTTACTGCTGACTGTTGCTGTACCGCGTTTAACGCAGCATGGGAGCTGGCATTGGGTTCATCGGTGGTCGAATAAGAGCTGGACCCATTGTGACCAAAAAAGTAGGCGTCACCAGTGGACCATGGAAAACTGTAGGCGAGTGAAATTCCCGTGTGCAGCCCGGTACCCCATTTGGCACCTGCAATTAGCGCATCAATCAAGATCACACCCGTCAATGGAACATTGGTTGTGGGGACGGTGTTGTAAGGGGTAGGCATAGCAATTGAAAATTAAAATTGGTTGAACCGCAGGACCATGAAAGGTCACTGTATTGTTGCTTATTGTAACGGGGAAACATGGGCTTATTATGAATTTTATGGCAATTTATTTAAGTTTTTTGTTCTAAAAAATGTGCTTACGTGGTTTTCGTATCATGAAGCTGGTAATAATGGCATTGTCGTTTTAAGCTCAGTATTTCTTTCCCCAACCTGGAGTCAGCTCATGATGGTATTTGCCATAGTAGTGCTTCTTCTCATCGCGTTTCTGCTGTACGTCGCGTCTTTGCCGGATGCTTTCCGGGTTGAACGTTCACTGGAAATCAATGCTGGCAGCGAACAGATTTTTCCCTTGATTAATGATTTCCATGCATGGGAAGCCTGGTCGCCATGGGAAAAAGCCGATCCCCTGGTCCAGCGCAGTTATAGTGGTAATGACAGCGGCCCCGGAGCGGTATATGCCTGGCAGGGGAATAAGCAACTGGGTGTCGGGCGTATGGAAATTCTGGAAACCCGCCCCCATGATTACCTGCGTCTGCAAATCAATTTCTACAAACCTTTTGCGGCTCAGAACACCATAGAATTCAAGCTGGAAAGCAGGGCGGGCAAGACCGTGGTCAGCCATGCCATGTTTGGCCCCAGCAATTTCATGTCCAAGCTTATGGGCCTGTTTTTCAACATGGACAAAATGGTCGGCGGCAAATTCGATGAAGGCTTGCAGAGTCTGAAAGAAATAGTCGAGACACCTGTTCCGGGAAATTAGACATGGCCAGGCAACGTCAATTTTATGCCTGGCTATGTGATCACGGTGTGGCCTGCTTTGTCTTGCTGACACTCAGTTTTCTGGTATTTGGCAAATTGTCTTTTGACCTGATACACCTGTTCAGTGCCAATGCTGATTATCTGCTGGACAATGGCTGGGCAGGCCTGGTCGAAGGTGGCTTGCAGCAGTTGCTGGAACTGCTGGCCACTTCTTGCGGCGCCATGATTGCTTACCTGATATTCAAATTGTGCGAAAGCGCCATGGTGGAGCGGCTGCGCCATCATTAAAATGAATCAAAAATTAGCCAAAATGAGCAAGACTGATCATGCCTGCATGATGCTGCCTGCGTAAGCTGTGATCTGTCAGGGGGAAGCATAGTGAATATTAGGGATGTGGCTTATCAAACCAGAATGCTGAAGGTTTTGCATTACATCGACCAGCATCTGGAAGAAGACTTGTCGGTAGAGTCCTTGAGCGAAGTCGCTGCATTTTCGAAATTTCATTTCCACCGGCAGTTTTCCGATTACTTTGGCATCGCGGCAATCAGATATGTGCAGTTGTTGCGATTCAAGAAAGCAGCGCATACGCTGGCTTTTCGCGAGCACCGTCAGGTCATCGATATTGCTCTAGAAAGCGGATATGAAAGCAGCGAGGCGTTTTCTCGCGCGTTCAAGAAAAGCCTGGGGCAAAGCCCGGCGCATTTCAGAAAACAGCCACAGTGGACCACCTGGCAGAACAGCTACTTATCCCTACATCACATGAGAGAACAGCATATGTCAGTCAACCACCAGCTTGATGATGTGAAAATCATCGCCTTTCCCGCAACCAGAATCGCTGTCTTGGAACATCGCGGTGACCCAGTACTGCTGAGCAGCAGCATTCAGAAATTTATCGCATGGCGCAAACAAAACAAATTGCCGCCCGCCATCAGCGCGACCTTCAACCTGATTTATGATGATCTTGAGAATTGTATTCCCAGTCAATACCGTTTTGACCTGGGGGCAGCGGTGCCAGCGCCGGTAGCAGAAAATGCGGCGGGCATCGTCAATAAAACCATACCAGAGGGATCTTGTGCCGTATTACGGCATACCGGTTCGGATGCCTTGCTGGGTGCCAGCGTAAGGTTTTTATACAGCCAGTGGTTACCGCAAAGTGGCGCCAGTCTGCGTGACTTCCCACTGTTTTTGCAGCGTCTGAGTTTTTACCCGGATGTGCCGGAACATCAGATGACGACCGATATATTCTTGCCTTTGAACTAAATCAACCGGCTTGCGCCAGCCATTGCTGACTGACGCAAGCCGACAGGCAATTATTTCAGTGTCCAGGCAAATGCCAGGTCATTCCAGCCTTGTGCTGCACCAGTCTGAAAGCGGCATGCTTTCAGTGCCAGCAGGGATGCTTTATCGAGTTTGCGGAAACCGCTGGAAGCAACGATTTTTGCATCGACAACTGCACCTTTTTTATCCAGCATGTAGCTCAGTTTGACCAGGCCTTCCTGCTCATCAGTCAAAGCACGTTGATCATAAGATGGGGCTTCGCAACCGGCTTCAAAAAATGGGTTACGTGTTTCTACTGCGAATGCAGGTGCGGTGACCAAAGCAAAAGCCAGAGTCGATACTATTGCATACAGACGGAAATGAGAGGACATAATAAACTCCTGAAAATAATGAAAGCGATCGATGAATTTGCTGTTGCCCCTGGGGCAATTGACTGCCACTAAATCGAGCAGATGGTTGCACTATACGTCGTGCCAACGCAGCTAAAAAATCAATAATTCGTATAGGCATTATTTCCAAAAAGCATAATTGCTGCATCGCATCAATTTGGTGCGCTTATTTCTCCTTTACCCTCTCAAAAAATCTCTGTGCTTGTGCAAAAAAACCTGTAAAGCGCGCCCATGTTGCGTTTTGCTGGTCACGTTGGTGCAAAAAGCAGTCTCAGCCGACGCGAAAATATTTTTCGATAATTTGTAACAAGACGCTTCAATTGCAGTATTTATTTTCATAAGTAGATGAAAAGATTGAATTTTTCCTATTATTCAGCATGATCAATGCGCCATCTTCATACGGCATTACGGCCCATTAATGACGTCTGAAATTCATTATTGGCTTCAATTCATAACGTGAAGGTAAGCTAAATTCCCCCATATTGTTGTGTAGTTGTATGACAAGTTGTTGTCATCAAGGATATTTGCCTAAAATCAATTTTTTCACAGTAAGGATATTCATCTTCAGGTTAGAATTGCCATCAGTGTAATAGTGGATATGTCATGAACAGTTCACCTTGCTTTGTTAACCAAAATGCTTTATTTCACTGAAATTTGTTGAATTTGTGCAAACACTACAAGATTTTTTACAGCGTTGGCAGCAGCGAGGAATCTATACACGGCTATTTGTACCGCTCTTTTTCTTGATATTTGCCGTCACTGGTTTGCGCTACTACCTGCTGCTGGGTGCTGAAACCGCAGATGTCCGTCAAAGGTCAGAGGCAGAGCTGCGCCATTCCTTTCATTATCTGATTCCCGTACTGAGTACCCTGACAGTTCAGGGTGATAGTAAGGGCATACATACTTTACTGGATCAGGAAGCCCGTTCCAGTCCTGTCATTGCCCGTATCACCTGGCGTTATGGCAAGCAGCAGTTTGTCGGACAAGATACAGAGTTACCGCTTGCTGCCGTGCCAGCCTGGTTCAGCAGAATACTGTCCCTGCCTGCACAAACCTTTGCCAACGAAGCCCGGCTGGTCAATGGTGAAGTCGCCATGCTGCGGTTTGACACCACGCTCGAGCATGAAAAAGAACACATCTGGCAAAAATTCCTGATTCAGGCAAAAATTTCCCTGGGAATTATCTTCACCATCTATCTCTTGCTGGGTCTGATTTTGCGTTCGAACGCCAGAACCATGAACCGCCTGGCCAATGCGACCGAGCAATTCAAGAAAGGCCAGCATGCAGTACGCATGTCAGTGACTGGTACGGCAGAAGCACGTGCGCTGGCGCTGACCTTCAACAACATGGCGAATGAAGTGCAATCCCTGTTGCTGACCTTGCAACGCAGCCAGCGTGACCATAGTGAGCAATTACATTTCACCTGGCAATTGCTGCATGCCTTGCCGATACCGATATTCTTCCAGGATCAGCATGGTATATGCAGGCGTGTGAACCATGCCTGGGAATTGATGTTTGAACTGAGTGCAGAACAGGTAATCGGCCATCCCATGCCTGCTCTCTTCAGCGACGAAAGCATGCCTGGCATGTCCAGTCTTCCACTGATGCCGGAGGATGCCGACGACACGGTAAAACGGGTGACCGAGGCGAGGGCGCATGTCGCCGGTAAACATCTGGATGTGATCTTTTACCAGGCTAACCTGACCAATGTCGATGGCGAGGCGGTTGGCAGTATCGGTGCGCTGATCGACATCACTGAACGCATTCAGGCGCAGGCAGCACTGGCCGCAGAAAACGAAAAAGTGGAAACCACGCTCGCCTCGATCGGCGATGCCGTCATCAGTACCGATGTGGATGGCCGTATCCTGATGCTCAATAAACTGGCACAGCAACTGAGTGGCTGGAGCAGGGAAGAGGCATGTGAGCATCATTTACAGGATGTCTTTTTTCTGGCCGACGCGGCCAGCAGGGGCGGATTGGGTGATTTTGTCAGCAATATCTGCAATAGCGAAGATGTCTTGCAGGCCAGCAGCCAGATCCTGGCTGCCCGTGGTGGCAAGCAGATAGAAGTGGATTACACGGCTGCGCCGATACGCCAGAAAGACGGCAGCGTCACCGGTTGTGTACTGGTGTTCCGCGATGTCAGTGAACGTCGGCAACTGATGCAGCAACTTTCCTGGCAGGCGGGCCACGATGTGCTGACCGGGCTGGAAAACCGGGCCTCGCTGGCCGAACGTTTCAGCCTGGCCATCAATAGCGCCCGTGAACAGCAATGCTGGCTGGCGGTGTGCTTGCTTGATCTGGATTATTTCCAGGCCGTCAATGAAAAATATGGACATGAATTCGCCGACAAATTATTGCAGCAGGTAGCGCGACGCCTGGAAATCAGCGTCGGTTCCAGCAATAGCGTGGCCAGGCTGGGCGGGGATGAATTTGTCGTGCTCTTGCACAATCAGACCGATGTCGCCGGGGTGGAACTGAACCTCGCGCTGCTGTTGGCCGAACTGGCACAACCCTATGACATCGAACAGCGCACGGTCAGCATGTCGGCCAGCATAGGGGTGGCGATTTATCCGCGTGACGATATCAATGCCGATACCTTGTTGCGCTGTGCCGACCAGGCCATGTACCAGGCAAAACTGAGTGGCCGCAATCAATTTCATCTGTTTGATGCCGAACAAGACCAGCAATTGCGCACCCATCATAACCAGCGTGCCCGCGTCCGCCAGGCTCTGCATGAGAGTGAACTGTGCCTGTACTTCCAGCCCAAGGTCAATATGCGTCTGGGTCATGTAACAGGCATGGAAGCGCTGCTGCGCTGGCAGCATCCGGAACATGGCATCGTTGGCCCGCTGGAATTCTTGCCGCTGGTTGAACACACGGATCTGATCATCGATATCGGTGACTGGGTCTTGCAGCAGGCTATGGAACAGTTGCGGCAATGGAACCGTGAACACCGGCAATGGATAGTCAGCGTGAATATTGCTGCCCGTCATTTTCAGAGCAAGGATTTTTTACCGCGCCTGCGCAAGATACTGGCTGACTATCCGGATGTGGCGCCAGAACGCCTGGAAATAGAAATCCTTGAATCTGCTGCCATACAGGATATCCAGCACGTGCGTGAAGTCATGCTGGCCAGCCAGAAACTGGGCGTCAGCTTTGCACTGGATGATTTCGGCACCGGTTATTCTTCCCTGTCTTACCTCAAACGCCTGCCTGCCAATACCCTGAAAATCGACCAGAGCTTTGTACGCGACATGCTCGACGACAAGGATGACCTGGCCGTGATCAGTGCTGTCATCGGACTGGCGCGCGCATTCAATCGCGAAGTGATCGCCGAAGGTGTGGAAAGTGCAGAACATGGTGTCGCCCTGATGCGGCTTGGCTGCATGCTGGCACAAGGCTATGGCGTGGCGCGGCCCATGCCGGCACTACAGGTCAGTGACTGGGCAAAAAGTTACATCATGCCGGCGATATGGGGGCAGGATAAAGACCTGCACTGGGAAGGTGCCTGAACAAATTGATGGCAGGCAGGGTGATGTGAGCCTGGATAATCAGTGACATAAAAAAAGCGAATCATGGATGATGATTCGCTTTTTTTTACCTAGAAAACCCGTTTATTTCGCCGGGTATTTGATCGTCATTTCCTTCAGCACATTGTCGGCATGGTCCACTTCGCTCATGACCCACAGCATATAGCGGATATCGACATGAATTGCCCTGGTGATGGCGCTGTCAAAATACCAGTCCTTGGTAATCGATTCGTAAGTGGAATCAAAATTCAGACCTACCAGCTCACCATTCTTGTTCAATACTGCTGAACCGGAATTGCCACCAGTTGTATCCGCAGTGGACAGGAAATTCACCGGCACGCTATTCAATACCTTGTCCTTGAATATGCCGTAGTGTTTGTCCTTGATACTGGCCAGCAGATTGACCGGTGCTTCGAAAGGCGCTTTGCCGGTATCTTTTTCCAGTATGCCTTCTACCGTGGTAAATGGTCCCTTGCTGATGCCATCACGCGGCGTGTACGGTGCTACCGTGCCGTAGGTGACACGCAAGGTGGAGTTGGCATCGGGATATACAGGTTTGCCGATAGACTTCTTCCATGCAATCACAGCCTGCATGTACTGCGGGATGATGCGTTCCAGATTGCCATCCACTTCCTTGCGCTGGTTTTCCAGTGCCATGTCTATTTCATGCAGCTTGATGGCCAGACGTATGAAGGCGTCGTCGGATGCGTCGAAGGCTGCGCGGTTCTTGTTCAACCAGCCCAGTCGTGTTGCCGTATTACCCAACTGACTTTGCTGATACAGGCTGACCACGCTTTCCGGCGCTGGCAGCAAGGCGTCCAGTCCTGGTGGGTGAGCCTGTTCCGGTAATTTGTTATAGCGTTGCAGGGCAGCTGTAAAGCGCGCCTGATCGACGTTTGGCAGATAAGACTGTTCGAGCCGGTTCAGGCGGCCAGCGATGAAAGACAATTCGCGCTGCTGATAATCGGCATGCCGTTCGACATCCGGTTTTTCACTTTCGATGGCAACGCGGTACAGCGTACGCGCACTTTTCAGCATCTCGCCGGTATGGATGATGGTCCATGCGGTTTCCTGTTCGGACAATGCCATGTCACTGGCGATGACGGCATCCAGTTCAGACAGCAGAGCCTTGTTGTCGCCATGCTGTTTATACCAGGCGCGGAAATCGGCATCCTGACCATCCTTGATGGCAGCCAGATCCTTGCGGGCAAAGCCTGCCAGCAGGCCTTCGGTTTTTTTCAAGCCGTTATTGATGCCTTTGACCACGCTGGCATAACGTACTTCAGCCGTCTTGTTGCCTTCACTGGCCGCCTGGATGACGGCAATATCGGCCTTCGATTCAGCCACCTTGGCCGGATAACTGCGGTCACGCGCAAAGCGAATTTCCGCCGGCAACTTGTAACGGCTGGTGCGTCCCGGGTAACCCGCCAGCAAGATCGGGTCACCATTCTTCAGACCCTGTGCTGATACCACGAGGAAGTCTTTGGACTGATACGGGATATTCTCGGCAGACGGGTCAGCAGGACGGCCATCCTTGCCCACATAAGCGCGCAGGAAAGAATAATCGCCAGTGTGCCGTGGCCATTCAAAATTATCGACCTCACCACCAAAATTGCCTATCTTGTCAGACGGTGCATACACTAGCCTGACGTCACGTATCATCATCTGGCGTATGCGGTAGTACTCCAGCCCGCGATGGAAGCTGGGTACGGAACAGCGATAGGCCTTGTCCTGTTCACAGTCGGCAATCAGGGCCTTGATGCGGTTTTCCACCTGTTCATGGCGGGCCCGGCCAGACATGCCGGCCGTTAATCCCTTCAACACCTGGTCAGTGACGTTTTCTACCTTGTCGGTGATGTACATGTGTGCATCCGGTCCGGCAGGCAGTTCCTCTGCCTTGGTACGGGCCAGGAAACCTTCGCTGATGTAATTCTTTTCTGCCGTGGAATTTCTTTGTATGGCCTTGTAGGCGCAGTGATGATTGGTTACCGCCAGCCCGCTGTTCGACACAAAAGAGGCAGAACAGCCGCCCAGCGACACCATGGTATTGAGCGGGTGCTTGCTCAAATCCGCCAGTTTTTCAGCAGGGATTGTGATGCCTATGCGTTTGAGTTCGGATTTTAACTGGGGTAACTGATGTGGTTGCCATTGGCCTTCGTCGGCATGGGCGGATGAAACAGCACCGGCAACGGCCAGTGTCAGCGTGATAACTTTGAACAAATTGGTCTCCAACGAGGTAAAACATACGGGCGGCAGTATAGCTGTACCCATGAGCAGAAAATAGCTGGCCTACAGGAAATGCTGAAAAAATGCGGCGAAACACAGCAAAGTGCGGTGATTCCCGGTCTAATTTTTCTTTTGCATATAAAAATGACAGGAAATCCTGGTAATAGCAGTCAGTTACAGACACATATCCCTAAATTTAGTTCCTGCCTTGCCCAACCGCAAGTGCATATTATTTTCATTATTTCACCAAATGGAATAATAAATTATAAATCATGAGGATTCTCTTTGTGCTGTTAATGACAGACACTGCAATCCATGGCCTCACTTTAGGCCGTTTACCTGACAGGAGATCATCATGTCCCGTGCATTTGCCGATATCAGCTTCACCCCCAGTGTCAAAGCAGCACAAAGCCTGTATGGCAGCCGGGAAGACAATCTTGGTTTTGAACTGGTGGATGAAAAGCGTGACCATTTGCTGGAGCGTGACAGCGAATTCCTGCAGGCGCGCGACAGTTTTTATCAGGCGACGGTGTCTGAAAACGGCTGGCCGTATGTGCAGCATCGCGGAGGCCCGGCGGGTTTCCTGAAAGTGTTCGATGCCAAAACCATAGGCTATGCCGACTTTGCTGGCAATGCACAATACCTGAGCGTGGGGAACCTGTTTGCGAATGACAGGATTTCGCTGATCCTGATCGATTATCCCAGGCGGCGGCGTATGAAAATCTGGGGCCGGGCCCGTATCGTCCACGAACATGAAGAGCCTGAGCTTATCGCCAGGCTGGCCATGCCTGCTTACCGCGCCCGGATTGAACGCGCCATCATCATCACGATCGAGGCCGTAGAGTGGAATTGTCCACAACACATCACCCCCAGGTTTACCGGGGCCGAAGTGCAGGAGATGATGGCAACAGTGCTGGAAGAAAACCAGCAACTGAAGCAGCAACTAAAGCAGCAATTGCAGAGATTGCAGCAATCACTAGCGGCTGGCCGGGGAGTCGGCTCTGCGATGTGACATGGGTTTGCCGTGGGCAGCTATAATGGGAAACCCACAGCAAAGACAGGCACCATGAAACTCTATCGTTATCTGACCGGCCCCGACGACAAGGCATTCTGCCTGCGTGTATCTGAAGCGCTCAATAAGGGCTGGACCTTATATGGGGGACCAACCCTGAGTTTTAACGGCGAGCACACGATAGCCGGTCAGGCCATCATCAAGGAAGTGGACGGCGAATTTTCAGCCGGTCTGGACTTGTCCGCCATGTAATGTTTGGTAATGCTGTTATGTACCGGTCATCCGGTACAGCACCCGTTCTGCTCTCTCCTTCCTACTTATGAAACAGCAACACGAGCAATTTCCCTCGGCGCTGGAAGCAGTTTTTCTGGTCGCCTTTCTGATGGGCGTGGAATTTGTCATCAACGCCGGTTTTTACGATATGCGTTCCGTGCTGGGAATGGACCCCGCGCACATGATAGGCATCGTCTTTTTGTTGGCCAATGCCGTGCTATTTACGGTACTGCTGCATTATAAGAAGATGACTTATTCATCGCTGTTTCATGCATCCCGTACCCCGGTCATGGCTACCGTGACCTTGCTGGGTGTGCCGGTACTGATGCTGGTGCCGGCATTGTCGCTACTGATCATGCTGCTGGAACAAGTGCTGGTGCAATGGATGCCGGTACCTGTGGCGCAACAAAAGGTGTTTGACCAGATGATGCTGAGCGGTTTGTCATCCATCGTCACCGCCTGCCTGATCGCCCCGGTGGTGGAAGAAATGCTGTTTCGCGGGATTATCCTGCGCAGTTTCCTGAATCAGTATTCACGCTGGCAGGCCATATTCGTGTCTGCCCTGCTGTTCGGTTTTGCGCATCTGAACATTTACCAGTTTTTTGCCGCCTTGCTGCTGGGCGGCCTGTGTGGATGGCTGTATGAACGCAGCCGTTCTTTATGGCCTGGCATTATTTTGCACGCCAGCTATAACAGTCTGGCGATGCTGGTGGAAAGGCTGGCAGTATCCGGCGAAGACTGGCAACCAACAACGGCACATTGGTTGATCGCCATTGTGCTGCTGGTCATTGGTGCTGGCCTGCTGCACAAATTGCTGCGACAGCAGGCTTTGCCGCCGCTGGAAAAACCGGCGGATAAATAACAGAACAGGGGGAAGCGTTAACTGCTTCCCCCGGTTTTTTAGTCTGGTTGCATTTCGCGTTTCAGGCGACGCTGTACTTCCCAATCCAGTTCAGTGTCGCGTTTCTTTTCCAGTGCATCGATATGGCGCAGTTTTTTGCCTTCGACAAACTGGCCGGACAACAGCAGGCGAGGTTTGCTGCTGGCTGATACCATGCCATGTGTCGCCCAGCGTGAACGTGGCAAGGTGGTACCGGCCAGGATGCCGTAATCGCTGCCGCAACTGATACCTTTTTCACCAATCACGGATTCGCCAGACTTGATGTACTTGGCGGCATAAATCGTGGCTTTGGTGGCGATCCAGCGTCCGCAATGGATTTCGCCGCGCAGGCTGCTGATTTCGCCGGTAGCACGCAAGCTGCCCCAGGTACTGATGTCACCCTGGCTGCACAGGCTGTCGACTTCCAGGTTACCCTGGCAAATCACGACGGCAGCAAACAGGCTGCCTTCGACCTGAACGTCGGTTTCGCTGAACAACTCACCCTGGCAATTGCAGTCACCGGCGACATGGATGCCGGCAGCCGACAGATGTCCGCCGATGAACTGGATTTCACCTGCTTCCAGTACATCGTCGAGTTGTACGTTACCGTGGCAGTCCAGATCAGCACAGGTCAGGTAACCCAGTGCCTGGATATCGCCATAGCCACCGAAGGCATCATGATGATCATGACGCGCCAGGATGGCCGGGTGCACCAGTTGATGAATGAAATTACTTTCACCTGCGACAGGCTTGCGCTGATCCAGTTCCAGCATACGTGCCATCCAGTCGGCACTGCAGCCGGTTTTCAGCAGGTATTCCACTTCGATATTGCCACCTGCATCCAGCGTATGGCCAACATACAGTGATTGCACGCGGATATCGCCGGTCACCGTCAATTTACCCAGACAAAATACTTCTTCTGCTTCCAGGTCACCATCAATCAGGCAGTCACCGCCCACGATCAACTGGGTGGTGATCAGGGCATCGCCCTGTACATGTACGTCACCCGTACTGGCAAATTGCTTGCGTTTCAGGCGTGTGGTCTGCACCGGTAAAGGCGCAGGAAGAATGACGGGCGCGGTGATTTTACTGGCCACGGAGGAAGTGCGCTTGGACATGGTAAGCCTTGCAAGAAAAATGGTAATCGGGAAAAAATCGCAGAATGGTAATAGCGGATACGGCGGCATTATCCCAGAGTTTGACCGTCAGTCGCCATCTGGATTGAAGGTATTGGCTGCGCTGGCTGTATTGCCGGTGCTACCGGTCAACTCAGGATGGCAAGGCGTCCAGCCGGCCAGCTTCTGCCAGCTCGCGGATGATGCGTACGGTTTCCACGTCGGCTTCGTGGTAGGCCGATTTACGGTATTCGTTATACATGTCATTTTCGGCATCATGCTGCGCGCTTTGGCCATTGTCATAGCTGAAGCGCACAAACAGTGCCTCGGGCTGCGGTTCTTCTATGCTCATGCGCAGCGTGGAATGCGGGATTTCCTTCTGTGCTGCGACATCGTAATGCACATGTTCCAGATGCACGAAACTGACACGGTCAGTGACTTCCAGCTCGCCATATTTCAGCGTACGCGTCATGCCGGCCTCGGTGCGCTCCATGATCAGGGCGTCATCCAGATAAGATACGAATATTTTAGGTAATTCTGCCCTTAATACCAGGCCACGCCACAATTGCTCGCGGGTGATGACTTCTATCATGGGATTGCTTAAATCATTGATTTCTACCAAATGCTCAAATTTCATGGGACACCTTTTTTCAGTAACCCATAGTTTACCTTGCCTGCCCGGTATTGTAAGCATTGTGAGCAAATTCCATACTGGAAAGCAGTTTCATCATGCCAATATGCCAGCAATTCATTTGCGCAAGACCTTGTTGACCAGGTCCATAAATTGTTGATAACGGATGGGTTTTGCCATATAGGCATCACAACCGGCTGCCATGAAGCGTTCTTCATCGCCATGCATGGAAAAAGCGGTTAATGCCATGATGCGGATATGTGCAGTAGCAGCGTCATTTCTCAGCAGGCGCACTGCTGTCATACCGTCAATACCGGGCAATTGCATATCCATCAAGATCAGGTCCGGCATCTGTTCTTTCGCATAACGCAGGCCCACTTCTGCATCAACCGCCTGCAATACTTCATGACCGGCATTATTGAGCAGAAAGGACGCCAGTTTCATATTGACAGGGTTGTCTTCCACGATCAGTACGCGTGCCATGTCATTTTCCTCTGCCGGCCATGGCACGTCTGACTTCGCCGATGAAGCGGCCATGATTGAATTCGGATTTTTCCATTACTTTCTTAACATCGCCATTCAGGCGCATTCTGTCATCGGTGGTGACTTGCTTGGCGGTCAGTATCATAACGGGAATTCCAGCGGTACTGGTATCTGCTTTCAAGGCTTCAACCACGTCAAAACCATTGACTTCGGGCATCATCAGATCCAGAACGATGAGATCGGGCTGGGTGTGGCGTGCGGTATGTATGCCTTCCTGGCCACCTAGCGCCGACAGGGTACGATAACCGAAACTGTCCAGGTAGGTTGTAATCAGTTGTATCGCCTTGGGGTCGTCATCAATAATCAGGGCACTTAATCGCCGGCCGCCACTGCGCGATGCAAATCCCAGTTGTGACAGCGCAGCATTCATGACTTCCCTTGACACCGGCTTTTGCATGACCTGTGCTGCACCCAGTGACATGCCACGGCCACGGTCTGCCACGATGGAGATGATCACCACCGGTACCGATGCAAATTGGGTTTCCAGCTTGAAGCGTTGCAGGAATTCCCAGCCATCCATGCCGGGCAATAAAATATCCAGGGTAATCAGGTCAGGGCATTCCTTTTCGGCCAGTGCCAGCGCGCTTTCTGCCGAAGTGGCGCGCACGATACGGAAGCCTTCGCTTTCCAGTTGCAGGCGCAATACTTCGGCGGCCTGATCATCATCTTCAATCACCAGTGCCAACAATTTTCCCTCGGTTTCAATAGAAGGCGCTGGGGCGCTGCTGGCGCTGACCGGTATCGGCGTGCTGCCGGAAATCGCTTCCACCTGGGCGACAGAACGCAAAGGCAGCAATACCGTGAAGGTGGAGCCCCGGTTGGGTTCGCTATCCAGTGTCACGCTGCCGCCATGCAATTCTGCCATGCGCTTGACCAGGGCCAGGCCCAGACCGGTACCCTGATGGCGGCGTGCCAGACTACTGTCTATCTGCGTAAATGGCTGGAACAGGCGCGCCTGTTCTTCCGTTGACATGCCTATGCCGGTATCGCTGACCTTGATTTCCAGATAATGGTCATAGCGTCCACCCGCGATCTTCAGGCCATCGACGCGACGGGCCGCAATGTTGACTCTGCCGCCTTCGGGGGTGAACTTCACGGCATTCGACAACAGGTTATAGATGATTTGTTTGATCTTGACTTCATCCAGCCAGGCTTCGCCGATATCGTCCTGCACTTCGGCACTCAGATGCAGCCCCTGCATCAGGGCCTGCTCGCGCACGATTTGCAGGCTGGCCTGAACCAGCGGTGCGATGCTGACGGCTTCGAAATTGATATTCATTTTCCCGGCCTCGATCTTCGACAGGTCGAGAATGTCATTGATCAGGCTCAGCAGATGTTTGCCACTATTGAAAATATCATTGATGCCTTCGTTTTGCCGGGCATTCATTTCCCCCATCAGGCCATCCCTGAGTATTTCAGAAAAGCCGATGATGGCATTCAGTGGGGTACGCAATTCATGTGACATGTTCGCCAGAAATTCGGATTTCATCAGGCTGGCCTGTTCCAGTTGCTGATTTTTGGCCGCAATTTCTTCACTGCTGACGCGCAGTCGGTCAGCCAGCATTTTCAAATCGCTGTACTGGCGCAGATTGTGCAGAGCGACACCCAGCTGTATGACCAGTTTTTCCAGAAATGCCTGGTCACTGTCGATCAGTTTGGTGGTCGCTGCCAGCACCAGTACCGCCAGCCGGCGCTCCTGATAAATAACCGGCAGCATCAACACCTGCGTCGGTGTGAAATCAGCCAGCCCGGTCTGCAGATTCAGATAACCAATATCCAGAAAATTGGTTTTTCCACTGAGGGCAGCCTGACCCAGCAAGCCTTCGCCCAGTGCGAACTGGCGTGGTACTTCCCGGCCCAGGCCATGCGCTGCTTCGCAACGGAACAGGGCATTCCACTCGTCGTAGCCATATAGGGCCGATACAGCGAAACCATGGCGCTCGGCCAGCAGCGTCAGTAGGCCGGAAAAAATTTCCTCGCGGTCAAAGCTGGTGGCAAACAGGTTTTGTGCCTGCACCTGGGTATCGTCATAATGGGCAGCAGCTCTCAACTTGCGTTCAGTGTAGATAAAGTCGGTGACATCAACATTCACCGACAGACCACCGACGATGTGGCCGCTGTCGTCGCGCAAAGGAGCAGTATTGTTTGTAATAGTTTTGCGTGTGCCATCAAAGCAGCGTATATCTGCCAGTTCGTTCAAAATGGTTTCACCGGTCTGCATGGTACGCGCCAGCGCCCATTCACTGGCTGCAATACGTTTGCCGCTGTCCGGCCACCAGCCTACATATTCGGCATACTGATCCATGCTCACGTGGCGGGTACCGCCCCAGATTTTTTCGCCACACTGATTGATCTGTGTCAGCAGGCCGTTGCGGTCTGAAATAAAAACACCAACAGGCAGGATATTCAGTATCTGCCTGAGCAGGGATTCACTTTCGTGAACGGCTTTTTCGGCTGCCGAGCGATGTTTGACATCAACCCTGATCTGTTGCCACAGCAAGAACCAGCCCAGCAAAGTGATCACCACGATCAGCATGCCGACATTGCGCGCCTGCACTGAACTCTGTTCGACCTGGCGGGTGCGCTGACTGAGCAACACCTGTTCTTCCTGTTCCATCTGCCTGATCTGCTCCATCAGGCTCTCCATGACGATGCGTGGTGTTCCGCTTATGAGTCTTTTTCGCACGGCTTCAAAACCACCTTCGTTATAAACGCGCATGGTTTGCTCAAGGGTATTCAGGCGCTCATTCAGTTTTTGCGTCAAGACCTTGCTTTGCAATTGCTGACGTGGATTGTCAGCCGTCAGTTCCGCGATTTTTTTCATGGCAGCCTGTACCTGTGCCGTTTGCGCTTCGCGCTGGCCGATAAAGGAGGCGTCACCGGTAATGAGATACAGCCTTTGTACACTTTCCATTTCAAGTACAACCGATTTCATGTCATCCAGTGCACCCATGACCAGGTAAGTGTGTTCTACCCAGTTGGAATTGTTGCGGTATTCCTGCAATGCGCGATACAGTTGCCATCCCGCTGTCAGCAACAATAACAGTCCCAGGCCCAGGCCAGTGACTAACCTGAATTCTGTGCTGAATTTTTTCATGTGGTTCTTCCTGTGGAACTGGTGGCTGTCATTGTTTGGCCGATGTCAAAATGATGCTGATACAGAGTTTTATGCATCCGGTGGACGTCCAAGGCTGGGTTCCGGGGCGAAAGCGATCAGGGTGCCGGCTGTCAGCTCCAGCACAAAATAATCCAGTCGGCGATTGATGGCAGTACGGCGTTGCAGGCGCTGACGGCGTGGCGCTTGCGGTGCGTCCTGCAAGGCAGCAGGCAAGTGTGTCAGTGGTTTGCCGGTTTCTGCCGGACTTTCTTCCATCTCGTGCAAAAAACGCTGCGCCGATGCATTCGACAGGCTGATACTGCCATTGACCAGCAACAGTGCCCCGACCGGTAAATGATGGATGGCATCCGCTGCCATGTCCTTGTGGATGGAATGCATGAGCGCATCCAGTACGCGAAAAGCGTGGGCACTTTCTGCATTGGTCAGTATGCCCTGGTATTCGCGCAGCAAACGCCGCTGTTCCTGTTGTTGTACCGCATGGTCCAGCGCCTGTTTGATCGTGGCCAGCAATTCCTCATCATTGCCAGGTTTGATCAGCAGCCGGTAAGGCCTGGCCTGATTCAGGGCCTGCAATAACTGTGATACTTGCAGATGTTCAGGGTGGCTGGTCAGGATCAGGCTGACCATATCGCCATGTGTACCGTGCGTTCCATGTGTACCATAAATGTCCTGCATGAAATCAGCGACACCTGCATCTGCCGGTTCTGCGATGAGCAGGCTGATGCGCTGTGTTGCCAGCATGGCCCTGGCCTGCGTGTGGTCGGCAGCGATGCAGAGCGGGTGCGGCAAGGCCTGCAACAAGACCGGCAGTCTGGTATGCAAGCCCGTATCTGCATCAAGCAGCAGAATGCCCGGAGTATGTTCAGGCATCGTCATGCTGGTCATAGATGGCGGCAAAGCGATCGGCCTGCGCGACGAAGCAGGACAGTACGGCAGGGTCAAAATGAGCGGGATCGGTGCGGCCATCACCGTGCATGATGATATCCATACTGCGCAGGTGATTAAATGCTGGCTTGTAGGGACGACGGCTGCGCAGCGCATCATACACATCGCAGATCTGCATGACGCGTGCAGCAACGGGAATGGCTTCGCCTTTCAAGCCGTTCGGATACCCGGTGCCATCCCAGCGTTCATGATGATTGAGAGCGATTTCCGCACCCATTTCCGTGTACGGAGAACCACCAGTGGACAAGATGCTGGCACCCAGGGCGCAATGGGTGCGCATGATATTCCATTCATCCATGGTGAAACTGCCGGGCTTGAGCAGTATATGATCCGGGATGCCGATCTTGCCGATGTCATGCATGGGGCTGGACTGGAAGATGGCATCGTGAAATTCCAGCGGCAAACTCATCGCTTGCGCCAGCGTCTGGCAGTAATAACTGATACGGCGCACGTGATGGCCGGTTTCTTCATCCTTGTGTTCGGCTGCCCGTACCAGGGTGTACACGGTTTCACGGTAGGCATCTTCCAGCTGGTTGGTGCGCTGTTTCACCTGTTCTTCCAGCAACTGATTATGGTCATTCAGAAAATCACCATATTCTTTCAGCCTGAGCAGGTTACGTACCCGCACGCTAAGGTCGGCGCGGTCTATCGGCTTGGACAGAAATTCTTCGGCACCGGCTTCCAGGGCGCGCAGTTTCGAATTCCGGTCATCCAGTGCGGTCAGCATGATGACAGGTACGTGCTGGGTCGCGCTATGGGCTTTCAGTGCGGTGACGGTTTCAAAACCATCCATGCCGGGCATCATGATATCCATCAGTATCAGGTCTGGCTGAGCACTGATCGCCATGCTCAGGGCGTCGCGTCCATTGCTGGCCGACATCGTGGCATAGCCTTCGGATTGCAGCAGTAGTTGCAATAGCTTGATGTTTCTTTCTTCATCATCAACGATAAGGATACGAGCCGATTTTAAATCTTTCATAAAATGCATCCCCCCTGCGTTGAGAATAGTCTGGACTTATGTAATTGTCTAGTTTTAATAGTGTTTTTAACAAAATTATTACTTTTCAGCAACGGCTTGATGACCATTTTTAGTCTTTAATTGTTGTTGGAAATAAATTGATAATGCGTTGATGACGGTAGGATGAAGGGCTGATGCTGAGCGGATATTGCGCTGATATTGAGCCAATATTGAGTCGATATAGAGTGAATATTAAGGGCCGGTAATTGCCTGCACTCAAGTTACAATAGCACCTGAAAGTTTTTCCGGATGTGCTCCGCCTGCCAGTTATGTCTCATGGTTTGAATACCCCCCAAAGCAATGCCGTCAATTATATGGATGGCCCCTGCCTGGTCCTGGCAGGGGCCGGGTCGGGCAAGACGCGCGTCATCACCCAGAAAATCGTCAATCTGATCGAGCTGCATGGCTATGACCCAAGACATATCGCCGCCCTGACTTTTACCAACAAGGCCGCGCTGGAAATGCAGGAACGCATCGGCAAATTACTGGCAGAGCCGCGTCAGGCCAGACAACTGACGGTATCGACCTTTCACTCGCTGGGGGTGAAGATACTGCGCCAGGAAGCGCAGGCGCTGGGCCTGAAAGACCGCTTTTCCATCATGGACAGCGATGACTGTTTTTCCCTGGTACAAGATCTGGCGATTACCACCGACAAGCAGTTGATACGTCGCATACAGACTGCCATGTCGCTTTGGAAAAATGGCCTGGTTGATCCTGAAGTCGCCCTGAAACAGGCGCAGGATGAAGATGAGGCCATTGCTGCCCGTGTTTATCGCAGTTATGTCGCCACCCTGTCCGCCTACCAGGCGGTGGATTTTGACGATCTCATACGCCTGCCGGTGGAATTGTTTCGCAGCAATGAACAGGTACGCGATAAATGGCAGCGCCGCCTGCGGTATCTGCTGGTGGATGAATACCAGGACACCAATACCTGTCAGTATGAACTGGTCAAATTGCTGGTGACCGGCATAGGCAAGAAACCCATGTTTACCGCCGTTGGTGACGATGACCAGGCGATCTATGCCTGGCGCGGTGCCACCATAGAAAACCTGAAGACGCTGCAAGTCGATTTTCCTAACCTCGAAATCATCAAACTGGAACAGAATTACCGTTCCAGCACCCGCATCCTGCAGGCGGCCAATGCGGTTATTGGCAATAATCCCAAGCTGTTTGAAAAGTCGCTGTGGTCTGAACATGGCCTCGGTGATCCGGTCAAGGTACTGGGAATGCAGGATGATGAGCAAGAAGCCGAACAGGTTGCCATCATGATTTCTGCGCACCGCTTCGAGCGCCAGGCCAGGTATTCGGATTATGCGATTTTGTACCGGGGCAATCACCAGGCGCGCGTGATCGAACAGGCGTTGCGGCGCGAGCGCATTCCTTACACGATCTCTGGCGGCCAGAGCTTTTTTGACCGTGCCGAAATCAAGGACATCATTGCCTACCTGCGCCTGATTGCCAATGAAGATGATGACCCTGCCTTCATCCGTGCCATCACTACCCCGAAGCGCGGTGTTGGCCTGGCCACGCTCGAAGTGCTGGGCGAATTTGCCGGCCAGTGGCAATGTTCGCTGTTTGCCGCCGTCTTCAAGGGCGGCATAGAAGCCAAGTTGCCTGATAAACAGTTACGACCATTACGAAATTTCTGCAGCTTCATCAACCAGGTCGAAGCCCATGCCCACAGGGAAGGCCATGCCACCGAATTGCTGGATGACCTGATGAAGGAAATCAATTACGAAGGCTATCTCTACGACAGTTTTGAAGACCGTGCAGCGCAAGGCAAGTGGCAAAACGTGCTCGACTTTACCCAGTGGCTGAAAACCAAGGGCAGCGGTGGCAAGGATGGTACCGATGACCACCGCAGCCTGCTGGATCTGACCCAGATGGTGGCTCTGATGACCATGATGGAAGGCAAGGATGAAGAGCCGGATGCCGTGCGCATGTCCACCCTGCATGCCTCCAAGGGACTGGAATATCCGCACGTGTTCCTGGTCGGTGTGGAAGAAGGCATTTTGCCGCACAAGGGCGACCCTGATGCACCGGTAGAAACCATGGCAGCACGCATAGAGGAAGAGCGCCGTCTCATGTACGTAGGCATCACCCGTGCCCAGCGCAGCCTGCATATCACCTGGTGCAAAAAACGCAAGCGTGCCGGTGCGCCGGTACACTGTGATGTCTCGCGCTTCATCAAGGAAATGAAACTCGATGAAGGCACCGCCCTGCCGGCCGAGACGGAAGTGATGACGCCTAAAGAACGTCTGGCCGGTCTGAAAGCCTTATTGAACAAGCCCAGAGAGTAAGCCTGGAAAACAAGTCTGAAAAACAAGTCCGGAAAACCGGCCTCACACAACATCGCACAAGAAATCGATGCCCTGAAAAGGTGAAAATGTTAGTATTAATCACTCGGCAAGATTGATGCACTGTTGCAAGTGTTGTTGTCTTGCCATTTCTGCGGAAGTGATTTATGCATCATTGCTTAATTTTGCTCCTCTTCACATTGCTGGCCTCGCTCGCACCGTTGACTATGGCGGCGGGACGATGTGAGCGCGTGGTGATCTCGGCAGACCCGGCCTACCCGCCTTTGCACTGGCATGACGGTAAAAATTTCCACGGTGCCAGTATAGACATCGCCACCCGCATCATGAAAGATCTGGGCATACCCTATGAAGTGCGTTATCTGGGGCCATGGAAAAGGGTCTTGAGTGCAGCCCAAAGCGGCAGCATAGACCTGATTGCCACCCTGAAAAATACGCCGGAACGTAGCAGCTTTTTACTTTTCAGTGACCTGGTGCTGAGCAATCCTGTGGCCGCATTTGTCAGGAAGGGCAACATCGTACCGTACAATAAATGGGATGACCTGATACCCTATTATGGCGGCATTGCCCGTGGCAATCGTTTTGGTCGCCCCTTTGATGATTTCATGGACATGCATCTGGCCATCAATGAAACAGATAATCTGGAAATTGCATTCAAGATGTTGCAGGCCAACCGTTTTGATTATGTCATCACCGGCTATCATTCCGGCATGGCCTATCTGGCTTCAGGCAAACTGGATGACAAACTTATGCCCCTGACCCCCTATCTCATCGAGACCGCGAATTTGCTGGGCTTTGTTGCCAGCAGTCCTTGTGCCGTTCACTTGCCTGCAGTTAACAAGCAATTGCAAAAGCTGCAAAAAGAAGGCTATATAGAGCGCGCCCTGATGCAGGCCAGGGAAGAATGGCGGCTTGCCCCTAATCTGGGGAAAAACTGATCTGTTCTATTGTCCCATCACCACAGAATCCTGAACTACCTTTATCTGTCATGACACAATCCCATCTCATCACCACAGCAGAACAACTCGCCGGGCTTTTTGATACCGTCGGTGAGGCTTCCCTGAAAAAAGAAGTCAGTTATCTTCATCCGCATTACCTGGCGATGATAGAGGCTTCACCATTCGCCGTGCTGGCCACCCATGGCCCCGATGGGCTGGATGCATCACCCCGTGGTGATGCCCCCGGTTTTATCGTGGCAGAAGATCAGCACACCCTGTTGCTGCCTGAGCGGCGCGGCAATAACCGTATCGACAGCCTGCGCAATATCCTGCATGACCCGCAGGTGGCGTTGCTGTTTCTGATCCCCGGTCTGGGTGAAACCCTGCGCGTGAATGGCCGTGCCAGCATTTCGGTTGAACCGCAATTGCTGGACAAGCTGTCCGTGGACGGCAAGGCACCAAAATGCGTGATACGCATACAGGTGGAATGTGTGTTTTTCCAGTGCGCCCGTGCAATTTTGCGTTCGCAGTTATGGCAACGCGCAGACGCAGGGCGTCCGGCTGGCATCCCCAGCGCCGGCACCATCCTGGCGGCGCTGAGCAATGCCGCCATTGATGGCCAGAAGTATGATGCGGAACTACCGGCCCGCCAGCGTGCGACCCTGTATTGATCGCTGTATTGTATTTGCTGGTGACGAACGCATTTCTGCTATCCTGTGCCGCGTTGATACGTGGCAAATGCCTTACCTATTTTTTACGGGACATCCATAATGAATTTTAAAATTTCCTTTACCCGCCTTGCTGCCCGCTACCTTGGTATCGCCAGCCTGAGTCTGGCCTGCGCCGTTGCCAATGCGCAGACTGCAAAAGAAGACACGGCCAAAGGCGTGCTGTGGGAAGTGAAATCGGCTGGCAATACGGCATACCTGTTTGGTTCCATCCATCTTGCCAAGGCCAGTTTTTACCCACTGCCGGAAGCGGTGGAAAATGCCTACAAACAGGCCGACACGGTGGTCGTTGAAGTCGATACTTCCGACGCCAGGGCAGCAGAAAAAGCCATGCCCTTCTTCACCTATAAAGCACCAGACAAACTGGAAAACCACATCACCAAGAAAACCTGGGAAGACCTGCAAGGCATGGTCGGTGCGGCCAGTACCCAGTTACAGGGTTTGAAGCCAAGCATCGTGGCGACGGCACTCAGCGTCGGTGTCTTCAAGCAGCAGGGGTTTGATGCCAGCAAAGGTGTGGATCTGTACTATATGCAAAAAGCAAAACAGGACAAGAAAGAGATCGTTTCACTGGAAACCATGGAATTCCAGGCCAACGTGCTGGCCGGTTTAAGTGATGAAGATGGCGATGCCATGCTGGCACAGACTCTGGACGGCCTGAAGAATGGCGACTTGCTGCGTGAAACCAATACCATGATCGAGGCCTGGAAAACCGGCGATGCCGAAGCGCTGACCAAAATCCTGCAAGATTCTGCCAATAAGGATGCCGGTTCGCGCATGGTCATGAAATTGCTGCTTGATGACCGCAATCCCGGCATGGTGGAAAAAATCGGCAGCATGCTGGAAAGCGGCAAGAAACTGTTTGTCGTCATCGGCGCCGGACACATGAGCGGTCCCAACAGCGTCACCGAATTGCTGGAAAAGAAAGGCTTTGAAGTGAGGCAGATCAAGTAATCCGGCAGATTATATCCAGAGACCACAAGGTGGCTCTGGAACCATCATTGGTGATTGTAGCAAGCAAGAAAAATTCCGGTGCTTAATTACTTTCAATCGCGCTCAATCACGTTTGAGATGCCAGGCTTGTAAAGGTGTTTCATCGGGAATCAGGGCATGCAGGCGCTTGTACAGCAGGCGCGTCTCCAGCAAATTGGAGATTCTCAATATCGATTCGATAAAATCAAATGGCTTGGTCAAAAAATCTTTTGCCCCCAACGCCAGCGCCCGGTGTTTTGCTTCCGGCATGATGTCAGCAGTCAGTACCATGACCGGACGGAAATCATTCTTTGGCGTACACCTCGCCAGTTGTTCCAGCACTGCGTAGCCATCGAATTCAGGCATCATTAAATCTAGCAAAACCAGATCCGGATCAAAAGCGATCACCAGATCAAGGGTGCGGGTTGGGTCCGTGGTACTGACGATGTTGCTGAAGCCTTCGCGTGTCAATATTTTTTCCAGCAATTGCACATTGTCGATTTCATCATCGACAATCAGGATACGCATGGCAAGTATGTCGGAAACGTTCATGGCAAAAGACGATTGAGGGTGGAAAAGAACAACGTTACATCCAGCGGTTTGGTCAGATAGTCACTGGCACCATTGGCCCTTAGCCGCTCGATCGTCGTCGCCAGTGCATCGGCGCTCAATATGACGATCGGAATATCCTTCATATCTGGCGATGCACGCAACTGTTGCAATACATCTTCGCCGGACATGTCGGGCAGTTGCAGGTCCAGCAGTATCAGGTCCGGTCCTTGCTGTTGCGCGATCTGCAAGCCATCGGCACCGTTCTTTGCACTGAAAAGTTGTACATGCTTGCTGCGCGCCAGCAGTATTTCAATCAGGACCAGATTCGATGAATTGTCTTCAATATACAGTATGCTGCAAGGGCGATGTAACGTTGCCAGTTCAGCGGTCGCTGGCCGGATTCCTTCTGCCGACAGCGTTGCCTGTGCGACGGGCAAGTTGACCCAGAAATGACTGCCTTGCCCCTCGACGCTGGTCATGCCGATTTCTCCGCCCATTGCCAGCGTCAACTGTCTGGATACCACCAGACCCAGGCCATTGCCTTCGACCGGCTTGTGTTCTGCACCCAGCCGGTCGAATGGCGTAAACAAGCGCTTTTGCATGTCTGGCGCAATGCCAGTGCCGCTATCAATGACCAGCAGTTGTACTTGCGTTGCCGTTGCCTGCACGCGTAGTGTGACCGTGCCATTGTCCCTGTTGTATTTGACAGCATTCGACAAGAGATTGAGTAATACTTGCAGCAGGCGTTTGCGGTCTGCAAGCAGATAGATATCGGCGGCTTTTTCCGGGCCTGTCAGTATGATATTTCTGGCCTGTGCCAGCGGTGCAATCAGTGACAGTGCTTCACGCAAAAGCCCGCCTGCTTCGACTGGCTGCAGCACCAGTTCCAGATGGCCGGTTTCTATGCGGGCGATATCCAATACTTCATCGATCAGGGTCAGCAGGTGATGCCCGCCTTTCAATATATGCCTGAGGCTTTGCTGCGCATCCGGGGCATGCATATCCAGTTGCAGCAATTGCGCAAAACCGAGGATGGCATTCAGTGGCGTGCGTAATTCGTGACTGGTGCGGGACAGAAATTCAGTCTTGGACTGATTGGCACGTTCAGCCTCTTGCCGGGCTTTTTGCACTTCTTCAGCACGGGCTGCCAGCAGTTGGCTGGCGCGCATCATGCGGTCAGACAACTGGCCCAGTTCATCGTTCGCTGCTGCGACCGGAACCAGCGTCATGCCGTGTTCGAGGCGGCCTGCATTACCCGTCAATTGTTGTACGCGGCGTACGATACCGGCAGAAAACAACAGGCTGGTCAGCAATGCGCCGAGCACACCGGCAATACCGGCACCCACCGTCACCATCATGGTGAGATTGTGTACCTGATTGGCCTGCCTGACGCTTTCCTGTCGCAGGTATTCTTCCCGTATCAGCATGGTATCGATATGCGCACGCAAATCATCCAGCACTTTCTTGTTCTGAACCAGGGCCTGGGTTAATTTTTCGGGCGGGGATGCCGGCCCGATCTTGATCAGTTCTACCAGTCCTTCGCTTTTCTTGACGGCCATGGATGCCAGTTCATTTAACAGCGCCAGTTGCTGTCCGTCGCGGATTTGTGCACGCAGACGTTGCACGGTTTTTGGTAATTCCGTTTCGCTGATATGGTAAGGCACCAGAAAGTTTTTATGCCCGGTCAGCAAATAGCCACGCACGCCGGTGGCGGCTTCTGCCAGCAGTGTATGGACTTTTTGAATATCCCTCTGGATCTGTATCGTGCGCTGCACGTTTTCCTGCGCACGATTGACCTGTATACCCATCAGGTAACTGGATATCAGGGTGCCAAGCAAGACCACGATAGGCACCGCGATCACGATCAGCCCCTTGATGCGCAAAGGGCGATCTGACCACCAGCGCATTGCCAGTATGAACAGTCGCTTCATGATTTTCTGCCGGCAGATGTACTCGACGTACCCGACGTACCCAGGCCCAGTTCGACTGCCATGGCAGCGACCTGGGTGCGGTCCTGTAGCCCGAGTTTATGGATGATGCGTTCCACGTGGATTTTTACCGTACCCCTGGCAATGCCTAGCCGGTCACCGATATCTGAGTTGGTCAAACCGTGTGGCAACAGCGACAGCACTTCACGCTCGCGGGCCGTGAGCAGTGCAGAAATTTGTTTGATGCTGCCATTCATCTGTGGTGTTGTTGATTCAGATGGTACATGCAGTGCCAGCGCCAGGATGTTGGCCAGCGTACCTAAGGTGAGCATGTCGGCAGCAGAAGGTTCCGCCAACTGCTTGCGATTGACCAGCACCAGGATGCCTTGTGGCCGGGTTTGCTTCATCAATGGAAACAGCAATTCCAGCCCCGCCACATCACCTGCTGGCAACAACAGGCGACTGATGCTTTTTTGCCGGATCATCACGCGGGCATCCGGCTTCAGCATGGCGGACAAGACACCTTGCGCCGGGAAGCGCGTGCCGTGGGGTAATACATGTCCTTTTGACGCATGCACGCGTAATGCACCGGCATCTTCCACCAGTACCGCGCAGGCTTCAAAGGCAGAAAACTCCAGCGCATAGGCAAGCACCGCCGAAATGGCCGATTCTTCTCCTTCTGCCAGTACCTGGCCAACATCATGCAACAGGCGCAGACGGGCCTGATTGGCCTGGTTGTCGCGATACTGCTCGCGTAAAGAATGGGTAGTGGCTGAAGGTGTCGTGTCCATGGCATTAGTATATGCCATGTGGCATATGTGATGCTAGGCCACACGGCTGATGGCAGGCCTTACACAGTAGCTCATGATGGTCCCAACCTTGCAGGAAGAGGTAATTGATCTGTTTTTAACCATGGGAAATCTGAAATGAAAAATCTGTTCTTTGTGATGAGCTTGCTTGCCAGTGGTGCCGTTTTCGCAGAAGCGCCTCCCAAGAAATATGACCAGGTAGCTGCCGCACCTGCCACCGCCGCAGAAAAAGAAATTGCCGGTTTGTTCGATCGCTGGAATGCCGCATTGGCAACCGGTAAACCCGCAGAAGTGGTCAAGCTGTATGCACCTAACGGCATCTTGCAGCCTACCGTATCGAATAAAATCCGTGCCACACCGGCAGAAATTGAAGAATACTTTGAACATTTTTTGTTGCTGAAACCTAAGGGCACCATCAATTACCGTCAAATCCGTCTTTTGGGTGAAAACTCGGCGCTCGATAGCGGTGCCTATACCTTCGAGATCGTGAAGGACGGCAAGCCGGCAAAGGTGCGCGCACGGTATACCTATGTCTATGAAAAAATCAAGGGCGACTGGAAAATCCTCAATCACCATTCCTCGGCCATGCCTGAATTTGTGGAAGAAAAATAAGCCTGAATGTTCCCGAATATGTATGAATAAGTCTGAACAGCTAGCCTGTATCGAGGCTGTCCATAGCAGGTAGTCAACTGTCCGTGCCTTGTACTGCAATGCACGGACAGCTTGTTTTTGTAGCGTGGCCCTGAAGCCCATGCCATCTTGTGCGCTTCTTTTCATATTGACCACTTCCATGCCGGATACTCAATGCGCCTGGAGATTTGTGTCAGAATGCGGCTGTCAGCCTTCATAAGCTGTCAAATTGAAACGACAGTTCCGAAAGTAATCAAGAAACAAGATGACGTTTAATGACAAGCTGCAAGCTGATTCTGTACCAGACTTGCAAGAACACCCCTGGATATCACTGGAAACCGCGCTGGATGTTGAAGCGTGGATGGATTTGCAACATCGTGAACTACAGCAGGCCCTGGGCAACAAGCCGACCACAGGGCAGGGTATCTGCCTGAGCTTATTGCATGGCGGTGAACTGTATCTGCATACCAATTCTGATGGGGATGTCTTGCTGGACCTGACACCCGAAGCACAGTGGGTGACGCCGGTATTAAGTGCCGTGACCCAGACAGCAGCACCACGTGGCCAGGTCTGGTGCCTGCAAGGCCATGTGCTGATACAACTGATGCTGGGTTTGAATACCCTGGTTGCCAGCAGCAGGCTGGTGCTCAAGCATCAATACAAGGGTGCACGTCATAATAGTATGCAATAGCGTGCAATAAGGCTGATTGGTGCCAGCTTAGCGCTGTGAATATATCCTGGACAGTTCACCTTCCTGGTGGGCGCGCAGGATGGCGCGGTCGATTTTTAGCATCAGTCCCTTGTCAAGATCAGGACGGATTGCGATATGAATATCCACAGAAGAAACCGGTTTTGGCAAAACGCAAAACAGTTTTTCTGTCGTCTGGCCTGGAGCGAATTCCGCTGCATATTGACGGTTGATGTTAGCTTCCAACTGGCTGATATTGCTGGCCGAGCTATACAGCAAAAATGCATCCATACGGCCCAGGTAAAGTTTCTTGAGGCGGCCAGAATTATTGCTGGTATCGTCTTCCACCTTGAACAGTACATTGCTGAGCCGGTCAAACTTGTCCCCATTGCTGGTGCCACGGACGATGCCTATGGTCTTACCCTTCAGGTCATCCAGGGATTGAAATACAAATTTGCTATCGCAACGGGTAACCAGCAAGGACTGGTCGGTAAAAATCGGCTGGGAAAACTTGAAACTGCGCAATCTTTCCCGGGTTTTTGATATGCCAAAGATCAGGCCTTCGCCTTTCTCTGCATTTTCCAGCGCACGTTTCCAGGGATAACGGCGTATGTCGAATGTCAGGCCGGAGTGTTGTTCGAGATAACGCAACAAGGCCGTGACTTCAGGCGACAGGGGAATGACCTTGCCTTTGTCATCCAGTTCTTCACTCATCAGCAGCACCGGGCGCTGGTTGGTACGGGCATGCACCAGGCCTGCCTGGCACAGATAGACCAGCAGAAGGCAGACAAATAAGCGCAGAAAACTGGGCATGATGATTCTGGTTGCGGATTCCAGACTTATCTTAGCGCAATTTACGGCTTTGTTATGCGATATCAGTGATAGGTAGTTCCACGCATGGCATTTGATGCCAGCCCGAAAAATACCGGAGCGACATGACAGATCATAAAGAATTCAGCCGCCTTAAGGGTTCAGCTTATTTCGCAGGCTGAACGTGATAGCTTGCCGACCTGGCTTGGCAAGCCAGGTCTTTGGACCAGCTGTTTTTAACTAGCCACTCCATTGCGGTCTATCTTGACCACGCGTGAACCGCCAGCTTTTTTGACATTGACTTCTGCTTCGCCGGGGCCGGTGACCTTGATGCTGGCGCTGTCGAGCAGCAATTCGCTGGCGCGCAGGTCGCCGCTGCCGCTGACTTTGGCCGTCAGGCTTTTAGCCTTGCCTCTGAGGCTGGCTTGCCCTGGGCCTTGCATATTCAGTTCCAGCGCTGCCTCGGATTGCAGTTCTGCATCCAGATCACCCGAACCCGACATGTCGGCTTTCAGTATGCCCTGTATGCCACGGAAACTCTGGTTCGAGGGGCCGGTATTGGCGATCTGCAGGTCCTTGATCTTCAGGTTTTCTGCATCCAGATCGCCGGAACCACTGGCGGTAATCGTCAATTCGCCGACTTCACCCGCCAGCCGGATATCGCCAGAGCCGCTGGCACGCACATTGGCCTGCTCAGCCTTGATACCCTGGATATCAATGTCCCCCGACCCTACCGTTTCCACCTGCAGAGCTTTGACATTGCCCAGCAGACGCACATCACCGGACCCATGTTTGATCAGCTTGACGCTGGCAGCTTGCAGATTGTCGACACGCAGGTCACCACTGCCATTTGAAGTGGTATCCAGCGACTGGCTGACGGTATCCAGGTGTACTTCACCAGAACCGCGCATTTCCAGTTCGGCCTGGGCGACCTGCAATTGCTGCATATCCAGATCACCGCTACCGGAAGACACCAGTTTCAGGACGCCTATCTTGCCGGTCACCCTGGCATCGCCAGAGCCGTTCAGGTTCAGGCTCAGTTTGTCTGTTTGCAGTTCATGTATATCCATGTCGCCACTGCCAGAATTGGTGGCTTTGCTCAGGCTTGTGGTCGTGATCCTGACAGTGCCTGGCTGGTTACTCCAGGTAAAACTATAAGATTTACGTTTGCTGCGGATGATTAATACCTTGTTTTCCACCACGGTTTCGATTTCCGGCACCAGATTGTCGTCGCCACTGATGACGATGGGGGCCTGCGGTCCGTTGGTAACCACCACATCAAAGAAGCTGGAATTTTCTATGGCATTGAATTCAGCCACAGTGCGCTGTTCGGTAGCGATCTTGCCGCTGCCCCTGATGGTATTGCCATCGACGCTGATTTCGCAGCCACCCAGCAATACGGCCAGCAGTGTGAGACATCCTAATGATTTGATCATGATTTGACGTGATGAAAGAATTAACAGTTTCCAAGTGTAGTAGGATTCAGGCGGTTTTTCACTGTCCTTAGAGACAGACTGCGCATTCCGTGTCATCAAACGCAAATTTGCCGGACGAAACGTTGCCATATCAGCCAAAAGCGTGATTCGGATGTACACTTGGCAGCAGTTTCTTCAAGTGCAACCATGACGACATAATGATGCCAACCCGCCGCCAGCTTTTAAAACAAGGCCTGCTGCTCAGCGCCACCGGTTTGCTCGGCCAGCCTGTGCTATCGCAGGCCACCCCTGCGGGCGAAAAATCTGCGCAACCCGCCCCGCCGCCAGATTTGTTTGATTCCCAGGCACTGGATATCGAATTCTGGGTCAAGCCCAGAACCCTGGATCTGATACGACCGGCGACCGGAGAGCGCAGCAAGATTTTGTACTGGAAAGATGGTGAAGTGCTGGAATCCGCTTATCAGCAGTTATGCCATTTGTTGCGCGACGTGAATGGCAAGAAGACCGCCCCGATTGATCCCAAGTTGCTGGAAACCCTGTGGGCTACCCAGGCGTATGTCGCGCGCTTTGGTGTCAGCCGGCCGCTGGAAATCTTGTCCGGCTACCGCACCCAGGCTTCTAATCAGCGCCTGATCGAAGAGGGTGTGCCAGCTGCCCGCAAATCCCTGCATATGGAAGGCAAGGCCGCAGATATCCGCATACCGCAATTGCATGAAGAAATACTGGGAGAATTGATACAGAGCTTCCGCCAGGGCGGCGTCGGCTTTTATTACCGGCAGACTGCGCAAGGCGGCTGGATACATACAGATACTGGCCTGCAAAGAAGCTGGAAGGGCTGATTGGCCTTTCCAGCGCTTTTTTGAAATTTCTGAAACTATGGTTTTTGATTCATCTTCTTGGGATCGCCCGTAGTCACGATGCTCCACAGGTTGGGTTGCAGGTATTTCCGGCTGGCCTGGTTCAACTGTTCCAGCGTCAGGTTCTGGATGGCAGCTTCTCTTTGTGCATAGAGTGAAAACTCCTTGCCCTGATGCAGGGCGGTGTTCCACAAGCTTGCAATACGGGTATCGTCGGCCCGTTGCTGTTGGGCCAACCGGCCAAGTGCCTGCTTGGCCTTTGCCAGCTCGTCCGGTCTGAAGCCGCTGCTTTCCACCGCCCGCAATTCTTCGATGATGGCGACTTTCAGTTTATCCACATTGGCCGATGCTGCGGTGGCGATGATTTGCCAGCTGGCTGCAGGATCATTCACCTGCGCTTCAATACGCGAGCGCACATGGTAGCTCCAGCCTTCTTTCTGACGCACCCGCAGGCCCAGCCGTGATTCTGCGGTGCTGCCACCTATGAGGTAGTTGGCCACTTCCAGTGCAGCGTAGTCAGGGTCGTTCTGGCTGATGGCCAAATCCATGCGGCCCATGAAATAGCCATTGTCTTTACCGGGAGTGGGGATGAAGGTATCGAGCGGCAGGCGTTCGATGATACTGGCCTGAGCATGCTGGTAAGGAGTCTTGCTTTCCCAGCCGGCGAATTGCTCACGCAGGACGGTCGCAGCTTCATCCACGTCAAAGTCACCAACGATGGCCAGGTGGCCTTTGGAAGCGCCGTAAAACTGCTTGTGAAAATCAAACAGGTCGGTAGCTTTGATGGCATTCAGTTCGGAAATGATTTGCTGGGCGGTTTCTTGCGCCCGTATATCACCGTCCGGATAGGCATTGAAATGTTTGGCCATTTCATCCATACCCATTTGCACCGGATTGCCACGTTCTGCAGACCACTTTCTTTTTTCTTTGTCGATGACGGTTTGCGCCTGGGCGAAACTGGGATCTTTCAGATTCATGATCATTAATTGCAAGGCCTGTTTCAGATGTGCCCGGTCAGTGGTGAACTGGGTCAGGCCGCCACGGATATGTGATTTTTCTCTTTCTGCTTCCAGCGCTTCCTTGCCAAACTGGCCGCTGCCGTTGAGCATGGTCTGGTCTGTCATGCGTTCCAGCCAGCGTTTGGCAAACAGGGATTTCTCATCCCCCCAGTGCAGCGCCAGATCGACGCTGACCGCCTGGCCACGGCTGGGTTTGGACAGCAGGGCGACATCCAGGTTGCCGATTTTCAGACGCCGGGTCTGCTTCTGGATATTGGCGACGCTGGCATTGAAATCGCTGACCAGTGCATATTCATTGACATGCGAAAAATTCTTCATGACCTCGCTCAGGGGCGGGGCTGGCGGGATACTGGTATCCGGACTTTTTTCATCTGCCAGCAAGACGCCCACGGTACGGTTCTCACGCACGAAATAGCGTTTTGCCGCATTCTGCACCTGGGTGGTCGTCAGTTTGGCAATGCGGTCTTTTTCCACAAATAACAGACGCCAGTCGCCCTGAGAAATGTATTCAGAAAGTGCGGTCCCCATTTTTTCCGCATCATTCATGAGCCGTGAAAAATTGTTCACATACTGGCTTTTGACAAAATCCAGTTCATCCTGACTCAGGTTTTGCTGACCAAAACCTTCTACGATCTTGATCAGGCCTTTGGCGTTTTCATCGGATGGCGTACCGGCATAACTGTCGGTGGTAAACACGGCCAGGCCAGCATCTGCATTACCCTGCATGCCAAAGGCAGGCGAAAAATTGCTGAGGATGATTTCATTATCTTTATTGCGCTGCTCGCGTCCGGATGACAGCATGCCACCAGCCACTTTCAGGGCTGCATAGTCGGGATGCAGGGCAGATGGTTTGTGATAGGCCAGCATGGTGACGTTGTAGCTGGACTTTCTTCTGACGATGACCTGACGTTCACCCTGTTGTGCCGGTTCTACCGTAGGTATCACCGGTAGCGCGGTTTTCGGTGTAGCCAGGTGGCTGAACTTGCGTGCGATCACCTCCAGTGCATGGGCTGCATCAAATTTCCCTGCCACCACCAGCACCGCATTGTCGGGACGATAGTAGGTGTTATACAACTGACGCAATTGCTCGATATTGACCTTTGCAATATCACTTTTTTCACCGCCGGTGCTGTGGCCATAACCATGCCAGTCAAAGGCGACTGCCAGCAGGCGTTTGCTCAGGATTTCACTCGGGCTGACCTCGCGCAATTCCAGTTCATTGCGCACCACCGTCATTTCTGTGTCCAGTTCCGTTTGCAAGACCTGGGCATTTTGCATGCGGTCGGCTTCCATCGCCAATACCCAGTCCAGATCCGTTTCATTGGCGTCAAAGGACGCAATGTAATTGGTGTAATCGAGATGGGTAAACGCATTCCAGCGTACGCCGCGACTGCTGAGCTGGCTGGCAATTTTGGGATAACTCTTGCTGCCTCTGCACAGCATGTGTTCCAGCAGATGCGCATACCCGGTCTGTCCGATGTTTTCATGCCGCGAACCCACCATGTACACCATGTTGACGGTAATGGTTGCCTGTGAATTGTCGGGCATCAGCAAGACTTTGAAACCATTCGGCAAGCGGTATTCGGTAATGCCTTCCACACTGCTGGTGCGTGCGATATCCGTCGGCATGGGTGGGGCAGCATGGACAGGGGCGTGCGACACCAGCAGGGAAACTGCCAGGGCAAGGGAGGTGAGGGTGGTGTTCAGGACGGCCATATCAAGTATAAATAAAATAAAAAAAACCGGAAATCATTGATTTCCGGTTTCATCACCAGCCTGCTTTATTTGGCTGTTGTTGTTGTTGTTGATGTTGCTGCGGCTTTCGCTTTGGCTTCATCACCGGCGATGAAGATACTCATTTTTGCCGGATCAATATAGCGACGGAATGCGTCATTGACCTGTTGCAGGGGCAATGCCTGTATCTTGTCGTCCATGGCCTGTGACCAGCCCCAGTTGCGCTTCAGGTACAGGTTACCGTTCCAGCCGGCAGCAAGGGTGCCATCGTTGGTACGTGCCTGCACGCGCTGTTGCAGCATGCCGGATTTGGCCTTGGCCAGTTCTTCAGCGGTGAAGCCATCTTTCAGCGCCCGGTTCAATTCATCCTTGATCGAGGCTTCCAGTTTTTCCAGGTTCTGTGGTGCTGCCGTGGCATTGATGCTGAAGCTACCGACCGGGTCAATTTCACCGACACTGAGGCCAGAACCACCGCCATAGGACAGGCCTTCTTTTTGACGTATGCGTTCCAGCAGACGTGAATTCAGGCCGGCTCCACCAAAGATATAGTTGGCAACGCGCAGGGCAGGATAGTCGGCATCGTCTTCGCGCATGGTGAGATTGATGCGGCTCAGATAGATAGCACTTTCCTTGTCCGGCGTGTTGAAGGTCTTGCGAACGACTTCAACATCACTGCGTTTGGCAACCATGCGGGTGTATGGAGCTTTGCTGGTCCAGCCATCAAATGCCTTGCTGATGACTTGTTTGGTACTGTCCACATCAAAATCACCGACGATACTCAATTCACCTTTGGATACGCCATAAAAATCTTTATGGAAAGCCTTGATATCGTCGAGCTTGACGGTACGCAGTTCTGCCAGCGCTTCATCCAGCGTCACGGCAGCGCGCATATCGCCTTTTGGATAGCTATTGAAGTGCAGGCCCATGGCGCGGCTGGCAACAGCGTTTGGCTCATTGCGCGAGGATTCCAATGCGACCAGTGTCCTTTCCAGCGCTTGCTTGAATTCACTTTCCGGATAATTTGCTTCTTTCAAGACATGGGCCACCAGTTCCAGCGCCGCCGGCAAGTTTGCCCTGGTGGTCTGGAAGGAATACAGGCCGCCACTCATTTTCAGCTTGGACATTTCATCCGACAACTGTGCACGTGAATATTTGCTGGTACCGGTAGTCAGCAAAGATCCGGCGAAACCGGAAATCGTGCCTTTCTTGAACAGGCTCTTTTCATCACCCCAGTGCAGGGACAGTGACACATTGACGGTTTCGCCACGGGTTTTCTTCGGCAGCAAGGCCAGTTGCAGATTGCCCATGGTGCTTAATTGCGTGCGCTTGTCGATATTTGCCGGGGCCGGGTCAAACGCTTCGCCTGTCAGAGTGGCAGCCTTGGGTTTGAAGTCTTTCATGACTTCGGCCATGCTTGGCGCTGTCGGGACTTCTGCACGCTGTGGATTGTCTTCCGGAATGAACATGCCTACCGTGCGGTTGTCACGCACCAGATAGCGTTTGGCAGCGGTCGTTACCTGTTCGGCACTGACATTGTCACCATCGTCCCTGTCCTTGAACAGATAGCGCCAGTCACCCATGGCGATATATTCAGACATGCTGATGCCTATGGATTCATGGTTGTTCAAGAGTTTTTCGTAATAATTGGCATTGTCGCGCTTCTGGCGTTCCAGCTCATCCTTGGTTGGCGGATTATTCTTGAAGTCTTCTATGCCTGCCAGCAGCGCATCCCTGGCCGCTTCTAGCGATTCACCTTTTTTGACTACCGCACCTATGATGTTAATGCCGGGTTCGACCTGACCCAGGCTGCTGGAAAAGACCTGGACTACCTTGCCGGTTTCCACCAGTTGTTTGTGCAGGCGGCCATGGGGTGCTGCAGTCAGGATGCTGTTGGCAAAACCCAGGGCATCGCGATCATTGTGCAGGCCAGCCGGCACTTTATAGGCGATCATTACCAGTTGTATGTCACCCTTGCGGCGCACGACGACACTGCGTTCACCATCCTGTGTTGGTTCCACCGTCCAGAACTGCGGCAGGCTGCGGGTCGGTTTGGCGATCTTGCCGAAAGAAGCATTGATCCATTGCAGGACTTTTTCCTGTTCGAACTTGCCCGCGACCATCAGCACCGCATTGTCGGGCTGGTAGTAGTTGCGGTAAAAAGCCTGCAGGTTTTCTATCTTGACGTTTTCGATATCGCTGCGGTTACCGATGGTGGAATTGCCATAGTTGTGCCAGTCATAGGCCACGCTTTGCAGGCGCTTCATCAACACGCCGCCCGGTGAATTTTCACCGCGTTCATATTCATTGCGCACGACCGACATTTCGGTATCCAGGTCTTTTTTGGCGATGAAGGAATTCACCATGCGGTCGGCTTCCAGCTCCAGTGCCCATTTCAGGTTGTCGTCACTGGACTGGAACAGTTCATAGTAGTTGGTACGGTCGAGCGAGGTGGTGCCGTTCATACGCATGCCGCGCTTGTTGAATTCTTCCGTGATCTTCGGATTATTTGGCGTGCCTTTGAACAGCATGTGTTCGAGCAAATGCGCCATGCCGGTTTCGCCATAGTTTTCATGTCGTGAACCGACCAGGTAAGTGATGTTGACGGTGACGGTCGGTTTTGTTGCATCCGGCATCAGCAATACCCGCAAGCCATTTGGCAGACGGTATTCGGTAATGCCTTCGACACTGCTGACCTGGCTGACACCCTTGGGCAAACTGTCTGCCAGGGCCAGCGGCGCAGTGAATAGAAAGACACCACTCATGACCAGTGCGCGTAACACGGGTTTGAGTGAAAGCTGGATACCGGAGCGTGCAGAGTGCATAAAATCCTTATGACTAAATAAGATAAGAACAAAAAAATAAATGATCCGGCCTGTGCTTCTGCACTGGCGGGATCATTTCTGGATTGGTAACGATTTTGTACAAGTGATCAATTCAATACTGTCAAAGTCGGTATGCGGCGGACTAATGCCCGGCAAACCGAGAATTGTGACTATGTGTTAAATGGACGGCATTGTCAATTGCTTCATGCACGAATTTCCAGAGTCTGGCTTCCAATCCAGTTTTCACCGGGTGCCAGGTTGACAGGGCGCAATATGGTGGCCGCTTCCACGCACAGCATGCGTTGTTCGCCACCGGCTTCCATGTCGCTGATGTTGGCCGCACCGGTACCCGGGTTCCACACCACGGCGTCGGCAAAACCGGTGCTGCTGATGACGGTGGTCTGGTGCGGCTGGCGCAATTCCAGCTGCGCTGGTACGCCACCGTAGATGCGATCGGTTTCGGCATGTATATGCAGTGCCGCATCATTGTCGAGACAATGGTCCTTGCCGGTGACGGTATCGCGGTAATGCAGGCCGTGCAAACCGTGCAGGCTGACCTGGCGGATATCCCGCACAGCCAGATAAGTGTGCAGGGCACTGCAAAAACTGAAGTGCGTGTCGCCGGTATTTTGTATCTCCAGCGTCATTTGCAGGGCATTGCCGTGCAGGGTAAAACGCAGTGTCGTGCGGAATACATGTGGCCATATCGTCAGGCGCGCAATATTTTCCTTCAGTTCATACACGGCCTGGGCTGCACCGTTGTCAACAACGCTGGATTCCAGCAGACGCCATTCCGAGGTGCGGGCAAAACCATGCTTGGGCAAGGTACCCAGATTGGAAAACTGTGGAAACACCACCGGTACGCCACCGCGTATGGCAATCCCTTCCTTGAAGTCAGAACGCGTGCTCATGAACAACTGTTCAGACCCACACGCAGGTATCCATGAACACAAATGCGCGCCCTGGCTGGCAATTCTTGCTTTGGCACCATCTTTTGACTGCAGGTCGAGGAAATTCATTACGTCAGGCTTTCTGGTTGAATAGTGATAGCCTGAAGTTTAAAGGATTTTGCCAATTTGGCCTGGTCAGGCAGCATTTCTTTGTACATACTTGTGAGCCGCCGGCTTGCCCGGCTTTCAGGTAGTATGGCAGGCACAAAAAAACATCTACGAGACTACGTCTGCAACCATGCCTGTGACCATGCCAGTCAGCTATCTTGCCATCAAACATCTGCATATGACCTGTGCGGCCCTCAGTGGCAGCCTGTTTTTGTTACGCGGTATCTGGATGTTGCGTTCTTCGGCTATGTTGACGCGGCGCTGGGTCAAGGTACTGCCGCATGTGATTGATACGGTCTTGCTGGCCAGCGCATTGACCATGGTGTTCTGGAGCGGGCAATACCCGTTTCGCCAGGATTGGCTGACAGCCAAACTGCTGGCCCTGATCCTGTACATCGTACTTGGCAGTATCGCCCTGAAACGCGGCAAGACACCAGCCATACGGGCCGTGGCCTTGCTGGCTGCGCTGCTGGTGTTTGCGTATATTCTGAGCGTTGCGCTGACACGTCAGCCTATTCCCTTGTGAACGAGGAAAGAAATCCCACCATGACATACCGATTGCTGAACCTGGCTTTGGCTGCTGCCTTGCCACTGCTGTGCACATCCGCTACTGCCGCCAGTGACGAATTGAGTAGCCTGGCGCAAGAACTGCATCAGGGTAAAACCACGGCACAGACAGTGCTGGCAGCTTATCAGGCCAGGATACAGACCTATAACCCGGCGCTACAGGCTGTCATGACCATCAATCCGCAGGCGCAGGCTGATGCGGTGGCGGCGGATCAAGCGGGTCGGCACGGTAGTTTGTCCGGCCTGCCCATCTTGCTGAAAGATAATATCGATGCCAGGGGCATGGTGACGACGGCGGGTTCGCTGGCACTGGCAGATAACCTGGCGCAAAAAGATGCACCACTGGTGGCCAGACTGCGGGCCGCCGGAGCCATCATTGCAGGCAAGGCCAACTTGAGTGAATGGGCGAATTTGCGTTCCAGCCAGTCCAGCAGCGGCTGGAGTAGTGCCGGTGGCCAGACCCGTAACCCGTATGCGCCAGACAGCAGCCCTTGCGGATCGAGCTCTGGTTCGGGCGCGGCAGTGGCGGCACGTTTGATACCGGCGGCGATAGGGACTGAAACCGATGGTTCCATCGTCTGCCCGGCATCGGTGAATGGCCTGGTGGGCCTGAAACCCACCGTCGGGCTGGTCAGCCGTACCGGCATCGTGCCGCTCAGCCATAGCCAGGATACGGCGGGGCCAATGACGCTGACAGTGCGTGATGCCGCCATGTTGCTTAATGCCATGGCCGGCAGTGACGTGCATGACCCGGCGACCCGCCAGGCTGACCGTCGCCGCAGCAAGGACTACACGGCAGGGCTGAGAAAAACTGCATTACAGGGCGTGCGGCTGGGCATAGTACGCAAGATGGTCGATGGTTACGATGCCGAAACCCGCGCGCTGTTTGACCGCAGCCTGGCGCTACTGATTGCTGGCGGTGCCACCATCGTAGACCAGATAGACCTGCCCTACCTGGAAGAACTGGACAAGGATGAACTGACTGTTTTGCTGTATGAGTTCAAGGCCGACCTGAACACCTATCTGGCAAGCACACCAGCCGCAGTCAAGACCCGCAATATGGCGGACGTGATTGCCTTCAACAGGCAACATGCGGATACCGTCATGCCCTATTTTGGTCAGGAATTGATGGAGCAGGCGCAAGCCACACCGGGCCTGCAAGACGTTGCCTACCGCCAGGCCAGTGCCCGCATCAAATCAAGGGCAGGCAAGCAGGGGATTGATGCAGTGCTGAAAAAATACCGGCTGACGGCATTGATTGCCCCCACCACCGGCACTGCCTGGGCCATCGACTACAAAGCCGGTGATGTGGTTGTCGGTAGTGCCAGCACACCGGCGGCAATTGCCGGTTATCCACACCTGACTGTACCCATGGGTCTGGTGCGGGGTTTGCCGGTGGGCTTGTCCCTGTTCGCCGGGGCCTGGAGCGAAGCAAAACTGCTGAACATGGGCTATGCGTTTGAGCAGGCCAGACCGGCCTTACCGGCCCCGGCCTTGCTGCAGCCTCAATCCATGGCCAGATAGGTTAGCAAAATAAGTTAGCCAAATAAGTTACCATGCGGGCAGGGTGCTCACAGCCCGGCCCGTATCATGTCCGCAGCCTTTTCACCTATCATCATGGTGGGGGCATTGGTGTTGCCACCGATCAGGGTAGGCATGATGGAAGCATCCACTACCCGCAGGCCGCTCAGGCCATGCACGCGCAATTGCGGGTCGACCACGGCCATGTCATCCACCCCCATCTTGCAGGTGCCGACGGGGTGATACACGGTATCGCAAGTCTGGCGCAACACGGCACGGATGTCATCGTCGCTGTGTACATTGGCCGTCTGGAAGTCACTGCTGCGTGCCGCGACCAGCGCCGGGGCATTCATCAACTGGCGCGTCAGCTTGAAAGCCTTGACCATGTTTTCCAGATCGTCCGGATGTTCCAGGAAACGTGGATTGATCAGCGGGGTTGCCATGGAGTTGGCACTGGCCAGCGTTACTTCCCCCACGCTTTTCGGACGCAACAGACAGACATGGCAGGAATAGCCATGGCCCAGGTGCAGTTTGCGCGCATGGTCATCCAGCATGGCCAGTACAAAATGCAGTTGTATGTCAGGTGCTGACAGTGCCGGGTCCGTCTTCAGGAAGCCACCGCCTTCCGCCCCGTTGGAACTCAGTATGCCGCGCCGCTGTTGCTGATAACGCCGGAATTCTTTCACCATGCGCACGCTGCCGCCGGCAGAAATACCCAGCAGGTCCAGGCTTTTTGCGCGGTATTTGAATACGAAATCAGGATGGTCCTGCAAATTCTGACCAACACCAGGCAAGTCATGCACGACTTCGATGCCCAAGCCTTGTAATGCCTGTGCGTTGCCAATGCCGGACAGCATCAGCAATTGCGGAGTATGGAAGGCACCTGCTGCCAGCAGCACTTCGCGTCTGGCTTTCAGTGTCCTGGTTTGCCCGCCCTGGCGATATTCAACGCCGACAGCGCGCTTGCCTTCAAACAGGATGCGGGTCACATGGCAGCCGGTTTCCACCTGCAGGTTCTGGCGTTTACCCATGTGTGGATGCAGGTAAGCCCGTGCGGCGGTCCAACGTTCACCATTGTGCTGGGTGACCTGGTAAATACCTATACCTTCCTGGTCTTCGCCATTGAAATCGGTATTGATACGAAAACCGGCCTGGCGCGCGGCTTCCAGATAGATTTGCTGATACGGATTATCACTGCGCAATTCGCTGACATGCAGGGGGCCGGATTGCCCATGATACGGGCCGCCATGGGTTTCATTGTTTTCGGAACGCTTGAAGTAGGGCAGCACTTCCTCAAATGACCAGCCAGGGTTGCCCAGTGCGGCCCAGTGGTCGTAATCCTGTTTATGGCCACGGATGTACACCATCGCATTGATGCTGGAAGAACCACCCAGCATCTTGCCACGCGGTTGATAGCCACGGCGGCCGTTCAGACCAGGTTGCGGTACGGTTTCAAAAGCCCAGTTATTCAGTTTGGTCGGCAACATGGCGACCACGGCGGCCGGGGTATTCACCACCCAGCTATCGGCTTTGGCACCGGATTCCAGTATGGTGATGTGCAGGGATGGGTCTTCAGTCAGGCGTCCGGCAACGGCACAACCGCCCGAACCGCCGCCAACGACGATAAAATCAGTAGTAGTCATTTTGTCTCTCTTGTGTTTTTGCTGTCTTGCCGGAATCATCGTTCCGGTGTAATTTCAGATATTAAGCCTCTGTCTTCCAGAAAGTAAGGACAATTACTGCCATGTTGCGTGCTTATCCATGCTGAATCAGTATCCGCATCATCCACACCAGGCCAAACCCCTGGTATTGTCGGTGCAGGATGCGGTATTTCCGGTGCATCCGTTTTCGGGTGTACTGGCGATAGGGCGTGAGCGTGACTGGCAATTGAATGCCATGTTCCCGGCACTGGGGTTGGATGCAGAAGGTGCGCCGGCGGGTGACGTACGCATCAGCTACCGTCAGGCCAGGGAAAGTCTGTTGCAGGCACGACACCTGGGCGGTGCCGATCTGGGCATCTTGTCTGGTGCCCGTAAATCACTACCACAACTGGGAGCCATGGCCACGGGCATGCTGGCGCAGGAGACTTTGTACAAGGCCATGGAATTTGGTCTCGAATATCAGTTGATTGCCGGTGCCATGGTGCAACTGGTGCTGGAACCAGGTGCACAGTTCTCCGCGCTATCTGCGAGGCCGCTGTTTGATGATGTGGAACTACAGGATTTTCTGGATGCCGACCATCTGGCGACGGCCATCAATGCCAGCCGTGCCCTCTGCGGCAGGAACCCTGGCGGGCGCTTGCAACTGGAAAGGGTGGAATTGCGCGGCAACCGTCAGGCCAGCCGTTCTGTCGGGGAGGATTTTTTTGCCTGCCCGGTGATATATGGTGCCGATGTCAGCCGCATCATCGTCAGAAATAGCGTACTCGATACCTTGTTGCAAGAGCCTGATCCGGAACTGGCCGTCGCCACCAAACAAGTTTGCGATACCGAACTCGCGACAGTTGGCTTGAGCGGCAAGCAAAGCCTGTTGCATAAGCTGGTCAGCCTGCAGTGTGACTCTCGTAGCGTGCAGGAACTGGCGCAGGCGCTGGGCATCAGCCCCCGTTCATTGCACCGCTTGCTGGCGCGGGAAGGCTGTTCGTATTTCCAGATTGCCGAAAGCCTGCGCATGGAAAGAGCGAGACACTATCTGCGTCATACCAGCATGAGCCTGGATGAGATCGCCGGGCAATTGCAGTATTCTGACAGCCGCAGTTTTCGCCGGGCGTTCAAGCGTGCCAGCCAGTTGAGTCCCTCAGAATTTCGCAAACAGGCGCTGCTCTCTGCCTGAATGCATGTCAGCGGTAGGCATCAAATTCAAACCAGAAAGTCGTGCCTATATCCGGCGTGCTGTGAAAGCCGATTTGTCCGTGCATTTTTTCCAGCATGGCCTTGGTAATGGACAGCCCCAGCCCTGTTCCCCCTTTTTGCCTGGTGTTGGTGCCGTCGGCCTGGGTGAAAGGTTCAAACAGGTGTTCCTGAAATTCTGGCGCAATGCCGGTGCCACGGTCGCAGACTTCCACCCGGTAGCGTGGCCCGGCATTCATGATGTACAGGGATACCGCATCACCCTCGCGCGAGAACTTGGCGGCATTTGACATCAGATTGGCCATGACTTGCATCAGCCTGTCGTTGTCGGCCAGTACCCAGGCATGGGGTGGATGGCTTTCCAGTTTCAGGCTGACTTTCAGCGAGTTTGCATACGACATATTCGATTCGATGGCATTTTGTACCAGCATCACCAGATCCAGTGCTTCCGATTTGAAAATCATCTTGCCGCTGGCCAGTTTGTCCATGTCGAGTATGTCATTGACCAGGGTAATCAGGCGCTTGCTGTTATTGTGGGCGATGCGTATCAAGTGTTCAGCCTGTTGCGGCAAAACACCGCTGACGCCGGATTCCAGCAGGCTGAGTGATCCGCGTATCGAAGTCAGCGGCGTGCGTAGTTCATGGCTGACGACAGAAATGAATTCAGTCTTCAGGCGGTTCATGCGCAAGCGGTCGCTGATATCCATGGCAAAGGCGACCCAGTCACGCTCGGAATTTTCGAGGTGGCTGAGGCCAACCAGGATGGGCACGCCGTTGGCGTCGCCCTGCTGCAACATGATTTCGAAAGGCACGGTCGTGCCGGTCCGTATCAGGTCTTCGTAAGCCTGCTGGCAGATCTTGACATCTTGCTGCGACAGCAGGGTTTGCCAGACATTGTTGTGTGTCAGCAGATAGTCGCGGCTATAGCCGCTGAACTGGGTGAAGACATCATTGACATCCAGTATCTGCCCTGATTCATTGCCCTGAATGATGCCGATCAGGCTGGAATTCATCAGTCTTTGCAGGCGCTGCTCACTATTACGCAGGGCATCCAGCGTGGTTCTTTGTTCAGTGATGTCCTGTATCATCCACACGGCACCCTTGACATAGCCACCGGTCAGCAGGGCGCGCCCTGCAATACGGCCTATGAAGGGTTCACCGTTGTAGCGCCGCAAATGCCATTCCAGTTCAACCAGTTCATCTGCCTGTAAACCGGGGCTGACCTGCTCAATGAATTTTTCATAATCAGCCTGGCCCTGGTACAGGAAAGTGGTTTTCTTTCCTATCATGGCTTGCACATCGTGGAAGCGGCACAGTTCGGCCAGCGCCTTGTTGGCACGGACGATCACGCCGTCACTGACAAACATGATGCCGACCGGCACATTGGTAATCAGGATTTCCAGTTCTTTCGCCAATACCTTGTAGCGGTCCTTGCTGGATTTCAGCAGCTCCTGGTTTTGCTGGAGCATGTCTTCGGTCTGTTTGCGCTCGGTAATATCGATGTGGGTGCCGACCATGCGCAATGGCTGGCCACTGCTGTCCCATTCGACGATACTGCCCAGCGACATGATCCAGCGCCAGTCCCCCGCCTTGTTCTTTTGCCGGAACTCCGCATGGTAATCGCCCTTGCCCATGCCGCTGGCATGTGCCTTATAGGCTTTCTTGAGACCGCGCAAATCATCCGGGTGCACGCCTGCACCCCAGAAGTAATCCCAGAACAATTGAGGCGTGTCAAAATCATTCGGGCTGTAACCCAGCATTTGCAGGTATTCCGGACTGAAACTGCCTTCACCGGTTTGCAGATTGATATCGTACAGACCCTGGTTCGATGCCTTCATGACCAGGCGACGCTGGCGCTCGGCTGCCAGCAATCTTTGTTCAGTCAGCTTGCGTTCGGTATTGTCAGTCAGAAAACCGTGCCACAGTACACTGCCATCCGGCAACAGTTCTGGCGTGGCATCACCAACCACCCAGCGGTCTGGCTTGTCGGGGGAAATGATGCGGTATTCCTGATGCCAGACGCTGAGCTCGGTGTACGATTTGCGTATGGCGGCGATCATTTTCGGCAAATCGTCGGGATGGATGGTAAGCGCCAGGAAACTGGCATCTTCGCGCAACTGTTCCGCCTTGACACCAAAAAAAGTGGTGACAGCATCACTGGCATACGGGAAGCAGATACGGCCATCGGGATAACGCCGGTACTGATAAAACATGCCCGGCAGATGGCGCGAGAAATTCGACAGCAGGTGATGGCTGCGTCTCAGCATGTCCAGCTCCGCCTGATCAGGCGGAAGCATAGGTGGGGGAGACAGATCAGACATCCGGATTGATAATGATTAATAATGTGATTGATAATGCGCGCGATGGCAGGCTTAGCGGTACAGACTTAGTGATACAGGGCGGTGATTTCATCAAAAAAATCGTAGACCCCCTGCTCACTCATTTTGCGGGCATTCGACAATTCACCACCTTTGGACGCATACAGTACGCTATTGTCCGGCCTCAACAAGACCGCTGCCGGAATGCCCTTTTTGGTCGGCGTGCCATAGCTGTTGGACAGTTCCATGTTCTTGTCGAACTGGCCGACATTGACTTTGACTGTAACGAATTTGCTATCCAGCAACGGTGCACTTTTGCCATGCATGGATTTATCCAGCTCCAGGCAATCCTTGCACCAGTTGGCACCGAATATCACCAGTACTTTCTTGTCACTTTTCTTGGCTTCTGCCAGCGCTTTGGTGATGGCAGCCTTGGCATCAGCGTTTTCGTCGTAAGGCTGAGCCGGACCGGTAGCGGCATGGGCCATGCTCAAGCCAAAAACCAGGGTGCAAATCAGTGAAAACAGTTTTTTCATCATCCATCCTTTAAAAAGCATGTAAATCGCGTTACTGCAGATAAGACTATCTTAGCTTAAACCACAACATCTAGTCATTTCTTACAAGAATTAGCTGTATTTATACTGTATGCACATTCAGTTAAAGTGTGGATTTGGGATAAAATACGGCATTCTTACTTTGAGTAGCCAGTTTGAAAAAGATTATCCATTGCGACTGCGACTGTTTTTATGCAGCGATAGAGATGCGCGATGATCCGGCGCTGCGTGGAAAACCCCTGGCGGTGGGCGGCAAGCCCGACCAGCGCGGTGTTGTGGCGACCTGTAATTATGAAGCACGCCGCTATGGCATACGCTCGGCCATGCCGATGTCGCAAGCAGTAAGACGCTGCCCGGACCTGGTGATCATGCCGCCGACCATGGAAAAATACCGCATAGCCTCGCGCCAGATCCTGGCGATTTACCGCGACTACACCGATGCGGTGGAGCCACTGTCGCTGGATGAGGCTTATCTGGATGTCAGCCATTCCACCCAACACAAAGGCAGCGCCACGCTGATAGCGCAAGAGATACGGGCACGCATTGCCGACACGGTGGGCATTACTGCATCGGCAGGGGTGGCACCAAACAAATTCCTGGCCAAGATCGCCAGTGACTGGAACAAACCGGATGGCATGTTCGTCATTTTGCCCGATCAGGTAGAGGAATTTGTCGCCGCTTTGCCGGTGGCCCGCCTGTTTGGTGTCGGCAAGGTCACTGCAGCCAAACTGCATTCCATGGGCATCCATGAATGCCGCGACCTGCTGAAATGGTCTCTGCCTGACCTGATGCAGCATTTTGGCAAACTCGGAAACAATCTGTACCAGCTCTGCCGTGGCATAGACAGGCGCGAAGTATGTGCTTACTCGGAGCGTAAATCCGTGAGCGTGGAAGAAACCTATACCATCGATTTGCCCGACCTGGCTGCCTGCCAGGCAGAATTGCCAGCCCTGTTCAAGTCCCTGCAACAGCGCATGCAAAGGGCAGCAGCAGAAGACAGCATACAAAAGCTGTATGTCAAAATCCGTTTTTCGGATTTCCGCATCACCACGGTGGAATGCGGTGCCAGGGCGCTGGACCAGGATATGTATGCGCAACTGCTGGCGACGGGTTATTCCCGCCGCCAGTTACCGGTACGCCTGCTGGGCCTGGGGACAAGGCTGGCGGATGAAAAGACGGAGAGTCAGTTGAATCTGTTTGGTGGTGAATAGCCTTAGTGACAAGGACTTTCCTCATGGGAAAGTCCTTGTGCCATGGTTTGAAGGCTTATTTTGAAGGCTTATGTTGAAGACTTACTTGAAATCACCCGCAAAAACACGTACCAGCTTGTCATAGCCCAGATGGCGATTCATGGCGTCCTTGATGGTGGCGACGCTTAAGCCCTGGATTTTCTTTTCCACTTCAGCGTCAAACTGCATGTTACGGCCCAGATACAGGTTGGTGGTCAGTGTCGACGCGAGGGAATTGTCCTGGCTGCGGTCCAGTTGCATTTGCTGTAACAGGCTCTTCTTGCCGTCTTCCAGTTCGGCGGCGGTAAAGCCGTCTTTCAGGGCGCGGGTAATTTCTTCCCGTATGCCGGTTTCCAGCTTGACGCGGTTTTGTGGCGCATAGATAGCAGCGACCGAGAAGCTTGCGACTTCATCCAGGGACGAAGCATTGAAGTACGAGCCGCCGCCATAACTGACGCCGTCTTTTTGGCGTATGCGTTCCAGTATGCGCGAATTGAAGCTGCCGCCCAGCAAGTAATTACCCATCATCAGCGCCGGGTAATCTGCATGTTTGATGCCGACCGGTACCTGCATGCTGGCATAGAAGAAGGCATTTGCCTTGTCCGGTGTGATCAGTTGTTTTTCTTCGGCTTTGGTGGCGGAATAGGGTCTGGCCAGACGACTGAAATTTTGCTGTGCCTTCCAGTCGCCAAAGGCGGTTTGCAACCGGGTTTTGATGGCAGCCGCATCGAACTCGCCGACGATGGACAATTGCGCCTGAGTAGGCTGATTGACGCCGTAGAACTCTTTCCAGAATGCCTTGGCATCGGCAAGTTTGGCGGTTTTCAGGGCGGCAATCTGTTCATCAATGGAACGCTGGTAACGCGGGTCATCAGCTGGCCAGGTATTCAATGCTTTTTTGGCAGCGTCAACGGCAATCGCCTGCGGATCTTTGCGTGATTCTTCCAGCTGCGCCAGTTGCGCATTGATCAACTGGGTAAATTCGGTTTCGCTGAAGGCTGGTTGGCGCAGGGCATCATGCAACAGTTCCAGCACCCGTGGCAGGTTGTCGCGTATGGTTTCGACATTGATATAGACGGTCGAGGCGCTGCCGCTGATTTGCAGTTTGGCCCTGAGCTTGTCGAGTTCTTCAGTGAATTGCTGATGGCTGAGTTTTTCGGTACCACGATTCAGCATGGCTGCCGCCAGTTGACCGGCGCTGGCCTTGCCTTTCAGGCTGTTTTCATCGCCCATGTTCAGCATCATGGACAGCACCACGGTATTGCCACGTGTGGTTTTCGGCAGCAATGCATATTTCAGACCGTTGCTGAGTGCGCCGGTCTGGGTGCGCTTGTCGATATTGTCTGCGGTGGTGACAAAGTTTTCTGCCTGCGCCAGGGCTACGCCAGGTTTGAATTCCTTGATCTGTTCATCGACGGCGACTTTGGCGGGTGCCGGTACACGTTCCGGTTTTTCGCTGGGGATGAAACTGCCAGAGGTACGGTTGGTGGATTTCAGCCAGGTTGTGGCCACCCGTTGCACGTCATTCACCTTCAGTGCCTTGACGCGATCACGGAACAGGAAGAACAGGCGCCAGTCGCCGCTGGCGATGCTTTCTGACAAGGACACCCCCAGTTTTTCCGGGTCATTGAAGATTTGGGCAATGTCAGAATCCAGCTTGGCCTTGGCCCTTGCCAGTTCAGCTTCAGTCACCGGGGTCTTGTCGAAGCTTTCTATGGTGTCGAGCAAAATCTTTTTCGCTTCAGGGACATTCTGCTCGGTACGCATATTGGCACCCAGCAGCAGGAAGCCCGGTTCTTCCAGATTGGCTGCCCAGGGGAAGACATCGGCAGTTTTTTTGGTTTCCACCAGTGCCTTGTACAGCCGGCCATTTGGGGTATCGCCCAGTATCAGGGCCAGCGCTTCGGTTGCTGCGTAATCGGGATGCGCTGCCGGCACGGTATGGTACAGCGCCACGATGGCCTGTGAATCACCGACGCGGCGTACGGTTACGTCACGTTCGCCATCCTGTACCGGATCCAGGGTGTACGTGGTTTCTATCTGGCGTTTCGGCTTCGGGATTTTGCCGAAATGGGTACTGACCAGTTGCAGCGCCTGTTTGGCATCAAAGGCACCAGCGATGATGAGGGTGGAATTATCCGGCTGGTAATACTTGCGCCAGAAAGCCTGCAAGTGCGGGATATTGACGTTTTCGACGTCGGTACGGGCGCCGATGGTGTCCTTGCCATAGTTATGCCACTGGTGGGCGCTGGAAATGACGCGCTGTATCAGGGTGCCGACGGGCGAATTTTCATTTTTCTCCATCTCGTTGCGGACGACAGAAAATTCAGTCTTCAGATCGTCACCGGAAATCCGCGAATTCACCATGCGGTCTGCTTCCATGGAAATGGCCCAGGCCAGGGTTTCGGGCTTGGCGGCAAAGGTTTCATAGTAATTGGTGCGGTCCAGCGAGGTCGTGCCATTGAATTGCACACCGCGCTGCGCCAGTTCTTCCCACAGGCGGGGGTGTGATTTGCTGCCCTTGAACATCAGGTGTTCCAGCAAGTGCGCCATGCCTGTTTCGCCATAGTTTTCATGACGTGAGCCGACGCGGTAAGTAATATTCACGGTCGTGGTTGGCTTGCTGGCATCCGGTACCAGCAATACCCGCATGCCGTTGGCAAGCTGGTATTCATCTATGCCTTCGACCTGACGTATCAGTTTCAAACCCGCTGGCAAAGCGGTTTTGGCCGCTGGCGCTGGCTGGTCTGCCGCCATTGTGGCGGGCGACATGGCGGCGCAGGCCAGGGCGATGGACAGGCTAAGCGTAGTAAGCTGGAGACGGCTTGATTTCATAAGCGACCTTCATATGTCATGTGTATGGGAAAACCTGACCCTGCTCTGCGATAGCAGATACCGGTATGACAGAACAGATAGGGGCTGGTTCAAAAAATGAAATACTTGCAAAGCAATTAATTTTGGCCAGCATATAGCAGAGGGTGCAATTTCTACAAGGGTAGAAAAATGTTGATAGCGCAAATAAAGCCAGGCAGTTATTGATCCTGAGTTCGAAGAATCTCAATTTTACTTAGCTTACTCAGTAGGTTTTTAAATAAAGTTATCAAGACAGTGGCAACATCGGTGGCATCATTTTTCATTTAATAGAAGAAATATATCGCGACTGAAAATATAAATTCTTTTCAACAGAAAGCCTCATCGATTAGTTTTGCAACCGTCACAGGTCAACATAAATCATTGCCTTAGCGGCATCTTTGCTAGCAAGCCAAAATCACAGCCACAAATAACGAATATGAGAATAAAAGAGATATCCCGCAAATGAAAGATGTTAAAAATGTTAAGAGTTAAATTTGTTTATTCGCCACGAATTGCCACCGCAATTTCATGTAAGCGTCTCAGTAAGAAATACCAAATTGCAGGAACAATACCGAATGCCAATAGAAGCAAAGCTACGGTGTAAGATTCGTAAATGTCTTTTCTGTTGTTTTCTGCATAGTTTGCTTTGTCTGCTTGCAATAGTTCATCTTGCGTCGGAGTGGTTTTTAATTTATTTATAGAACCTGCATTGCTAGATAGATTTCCCACATTGCACCATGAATCTGCCCCGAAAAAAGGGCGAATTGCAGATATTGTTGTGCTTCGGCTAGAGCCAGCGTCTCCTTCCAACAAAAAAGTGCGCCCATTCACGTCAAATATTTTATAAGTCGCCTTCAATTCGCCTTGCCCGCGAAGCCATCTAAATGCAATAGCCTTTTCTTCAGCACTGATTGTCGCCCTCATCGGGGAGAAACTCCAATTAGCATTAGACGATTGAGTATTTGCTGGAAAACCTTCGCTAAAAAGAAGGTTATTGCGGATTACAGACCAAATTTCATCGAGACGCATGCCTATTGGAAAAGCAAATTCCCCAATTTTTGGCACAACGATTGTCTGAGTGATTTGACCTGATTGACCAACAAGTTCAAGTGAGGCCATATTTCGCTCAGTTTCCTTATAGCAGGCAGTTACAGCATTGGACAGTCTGCTATTTAGGCTACTAGAATCTATATATCCCCTTGCTGCCGCGATAGTGGCCAGTCCACCGAACAGCAAAAAAAATCGAGAGGCAAATGACGTAGGAAGCTTAATGATTTTCTCTGATACAAGCTCAGTTGCTACGGCATTGAATTGTTTGTTTGAGTCAAGTACATTTTTCCCCGGATTGTACTGTTGAATCAACGTATAACAAAAAAGGATCCCAAGACCATTTGTGCAAATTAATGGCCCCCATACCCAAATTATCTGACTTTTGCCTAGTAGCTTGACTATTTTTGATAATTCATTAAAGACAAGTAAGTAAGACGTCAAGCCTACCAAAGCCGTAATAATAAAAAATAGCATTGATAATCTAAGAATATTCTCAAATTGCAAGCGCGGAAAGATAGAGTCAAATAAAAATGGAAGAATAACAAATGAAAACAATATTACGGCGGACCAGCAAAAAGCCGAAAAGAACTTTTTCATTTTTCTAAAGTGCACAGTCAAAACTTGCTCTAAAGTTCCCATATTTGAAATGCTATCTTAATTTTCTTGTTACATCACTTCTGGTGATATCCGCGTTATACCCAGATATTGAGCCAGAACTATGAGTTCGAAACCATTCATTTTCAGCATAGATACAAGATGTGACGCTTTGATGTATGCGCCGCCATGCAGATGAATTGGCACAAAGCTCCAACGACGATGTAGCGGCCACTATTTGCTTATTGAACGATTGAAATTTCTCACTCCAATTGTAGAAAAACGCGCTTGGTCTAACTTGCGGTATCTCTGGAAGGGCGGCGGTGTCGATATCGCATAGTTAATTGTAAGTTCTTTCGCTGTCCCGACATGCTGAAATAGAACTCTGGTGAAAAGTAGCATTCCTCACGTAATAGAAAAGTACACTTCCGCTCTTTTGAGTATTTTTATGTGATCAATGATATTTTCAAACAAATATTAGAAATATTACTCGTGTTTTGATCTTGTGTTAGAGAAAAAACTTTAGTTAACTCATAACTGTTTTCGTTTGAGGCTACTGAAGTCGCTGTCAGTATCGGAGTATTTGAATAACTAAACGTAGAGGAAAATTTCCTATTGAATTTGTTGACGTACCACCACCTTAATCTTGGGACATATTTTTTACGGAAAACGTTGAATTGGCGAAATTTCTTCTTACGTTCATCATTCAAGGGATAAGAGTAAAAAGCGACATTCTTACAGGCGCAGATCGCTAACTCCCGCAGAGAGCTTATGTGCGGTAGCAAAACAATAAATATCAAAAGCATATATTTATTGGAAATATATAACTCTTTGAAATGTCGGGAGGGGAGAGGATTTGGCGCGCCAGACACGAATCGAACGTGCGACCCCAGCCTTCGGAGGGCTGTACTCTATCCAACTGAGCTACTGGCGCGTGGGGTATGCTGTTTCGAACTCACTAAACATGACTATGAGTTCTGGTAATGCAAGGGCAACATTCTAACCTAAATTGGCCTTTACCTCTCGTCCCAAACCAAGGAATTTGTCGTTAAACGGGCTGGAATTTCTGTATTCTTGGCTAAGTACTCCTGCTTTTCATTCCAAATAGGTCGCTTTCGCACTATAATTCCAAGCTTTGGCAGTTGCTCGCGCAAGCGGCATGCCTGCATTCTGGATTTATTTTCAGCATCTAATTTATTTGCAACGAGGAAACCATGAGCGACGCGCACGACGAACACGAATCAGCGATCAAGACCCCTAAGCAACTTATCGTTGCTATCCTCGCTGGTTTCCTGGTCCCCATTATCGCCATTGTCTTGCTGGTACAGTTTGTATCCAATGACAAGAAAGTCGGCGCTGGTTCTTCTGCACTGACACCGGAAGCAATTGCAGCACGTATCAGCCCGGTTGCTGATCAGGGTTTTACCTTCAAGGATGTCAATGCACCGAAGACCCTGCAATCTGGCGAGACCGTGTATAAAACTATCTGCGCGGCCTGCCATGATGCTGGCGCTGCCGGTTCTCCAAAATTTGGTGATGCTGGCGCGTGGGGTCCACGTCTTGCCCAGGGTTACGACAAATTGCTTGCCAATGCCATCGCAGGTATTCGCGGCATGCCGGCCAAAGGCGGCAATCCTGATCTGGACGATGTAGAAGTCGCCCGCGCCGTGGTTCATATGGCCAATGCAGGCGGTGCCAAGTTCAAGGAACCGGAAGTCAAGGCAGCTGCGCCAGCTGCTGCAGCAGCAGAAGCTTCAGCCAAGTAATTCCCCTACCAGTATTTCTGGTGTCTTAACAAAAACCCCGGCTTGCCGGGGTTTTTGCTTTTCAGCTTTGAATTTAGTTTTCAATTCAGCTTCATTTTAGTTTTCAGTTTCCTTCCCGGGTCTTCCAAAATTTTATTTCTGACAATCAATTTGTATCCTTAATATTTTAAGTGCACAAACCTGGTGCGTCATTTTCTAAGCAAAAAAGCACTATCTGTCGTTTTCATCTCGCATCATCGCGATACTGCTTAATTGTAAAAGAGGTAATTTTTCAGAGATGTAACGGTAGAAAGACTGTGTTACAAATTAGTTAAAATTATTTTCGTTTTTTCGGAACTTTCATCCTAATCTGTAGACATATGTAGGCGCAATGTTTCAAGAAAACATGCCGAATTAATCGAGTGTTGTTTTTTCGTCGTTTGTACAATTCCAAGATTGACAGCAGATTCTCCAGAGTGGTTTCATTCAAGGGTTAAATTTTTGAAAGAATTTTATTCAAAAATTACTCAAGAATGGAAGGATTTTTCCATTTTAATTTGGTAATTTTGCTTATCCGCAAAATTTATCTGGTTGTCATAGATTTGTTGGTAATGTACAAACAACGGAGCACAAAGTGATTAAAGAAAAAACCATTTCAAGATCAGTACGACTGATCTGTTCTAGCGGCCTGGTGCTGAGCATGGGTGTGTTGGCACCAACAGCTTTCGCACAAGAAGGCGTTCAAAAGGTAGAAATTACCGGTTCCAGTATCAAGCGTACTGAAACAGAAGGTGTTTCAACGACCCAGATACTGAGCCGTAAAGACATCGAGCAAACAGGCAAGACTTCCATCGCTGACGTAGTACGCAGTATCTCTGCGGATAACAACGGCAGTATCAGTGGCTCGTTCACCAACGGTTTCGCCGGTAGTGCGTCCGGTGTGTCCCTGCGCGGTCTGAGCGTTAGTTCCACTCTGGTGTTGATCAACGGTCGTCGCACGGCACCTTACGGTTTCGGTGATGATGGTCAACGCAGCTTCGTTGACTTGAACTCCATCCCACTGGATGCGGTTGAGCGCATCGAGATCCTGAAAGACGGCGCTTCCGCGATTTATGGTTCCGACGCGATTGCCGGTGTGGTCAACATCATTCTGCGTCAAAATTATGTAGGTCAATCGGTTGCTGCGAGTATTGGCCAGTCTTCCCGTGGCGATGGCCGCGTTTCCAGCGCTTCGGCATCGATCGGTTTCGGTAATCTGCAAACCGAAAAATACAATGTGTTCATGACCATTGATGCCAAGAAACAAGAAAAAATCTGGCAAAAAGACCGTGACGATTACATCGGCCAGGCTGATGCCCGCCCATGGGGTGGTCGTGATCAGCGCGCTGGTTTCATCACTTCCGGTAATGCCGGTGGCAGCAATATGCTGGGTACAGTGCGCCCTGTGAGTGCTACAGGCGGCACCATTGCTGGACGTGGCATACAGCAATTGCCAGGTACTTGTGATGCCAAAAACCTGGATCCAGTGGGTGGTACATCGCTGGATAACGGTGGCGGCGGTTGTATGTTTGACCCAGTGAAATACCAGACCATTCAGCCAGAAACACAAAACCTGAACCTCTATACACGCGGTACTTTCGCGATCAATGACGTGACCACGGCCTATGCAGAGCTCGGCTTGTTCAACAGCAAGGCAAAAACCCAGACCACTCCTTCCGGCCTGACCGGCGCTGGTTTCGATCTGGTGAATGCACGTGTCAACAACACTGGTACAGGACCTGACCAGTTGCTGCTGCCTATCGGCCATCCGGATAATCCGTACACCGACGCGCGCGCTCGCCCACGCTGGATTGATGCAGCTCGTCCACGTACTGCTGATCTGGAAACAACGGTGACCCGTTTCCTGGCAGGCGTAAAAGGTACGTTCGCTGAGTGGGATTACGATACCGGCTTCCTGTATGCCGAAAGCAAAACAGACAAGACACAAAATGGCTACTATCGCCAGTCTGCCTTGAAAACTGCGATCAATAACGGTACTTTCCGCATTGGTCAAGGCCGCGTCAACACACCTGAAGTGCTGGCACTGGTGTCGCCAACACTGGTTAACTCTGGCGTGACGAAGAGTACATCCGTGGATTTCAAAGCCACACGTGAGCTGATGCAGTTGCCAGGTGGCGCTATGGGTATTGCGGTTGGTGCAGAATATCGCAAGGAAGAAACCAACAGCGATCCTACGCCTTACACCAACACCAATGACATCGCTGGTCTGGGCTATTCCGCTGCCAAAGGTTCACGCAACGTCAGCGCGATCTATACAGAGCTGGCTATCCCTGTGCTGAAATCCCTGGAATTCCAGCTGGCTGCCCGTTCAGACAAATACTCTGACTATGGTCGTTCAACAACACCAAAAGCTGGCTTCAAGTACACCCCAACCAATACCATCGCTTTCCGCGGTACGTATGCTGAAGGTTTCCGTGCTCCTAGCGCGGCAGAGAATGGTGACAGTGCTGTAGCTGCATTTACCAACATCGCCAGCGATCCTATCCGCTGTGCAGTGACCAAACTGGCTGCAGATTGCTCTTCGCAACAAGTTGGTGCTATTACCGTTGGCAACAAAAACATCAAGCCTGAAACGTCCAAGAGCTATAGCCTTGGTCTGGTTGTAGAACCGGTCAAGAACTTCAGTATCTCTCTGGACTGGTGGAAAATTGTTCGTGACGGCGAAATCAGCGGTTCCGACCCTGGTGCGATTGTTGCCAACCCAGGCAACTACCCAGATGCGCAAATCGTTCGTGGTGAAGCAACAACCAACTTCCCTACCCTGGCTGGTCCTATCCTGATGGTGAAAGCACCTTACCTGAACGCCGGTAAGACACAAACTTCCGGTCTGGATCTGGACATGCGTACCAAGTTTGACCTGGGCAGCAATGGCAAGTTGAATGCTGGTGTGGTCATTACGTACATGAATGAATTCAGAAGAACGGATGCCGACGGTACAGTGCATGAATTTGCAGGTACACACGGTGACGTGAATCTGTCTGGTGACGGTGGCACACCACGCACTAAAGCCAGTTTCACTCTGGGTTGGGAACGTGGTCCATGGACACTGTCCGGTAACGTCAACTATGTTTCCAGCATCAGCGACACCAATGAAATCGGTGGCGACTGCCTGGACGTAGATGCGAATGGCAAGCCTTACCTCGGTTGCCGCGTTGCTTCATTCACGACCATGGATGTATTTGGTAAATGGAAAATGTCGAAAAATCTGGAATTCACGGCATCAATCACCAATCTGTTCGACAAGATGGCTCCACTTGATGTCCAGACTTATGGCCGCATCAACTACAACCCATCCCTGCATCAGTCCGGCGCAGTTGGCCGTTACTTCAATGTGGGCGGACGTTACACATTCTGATAAGGATGTAGACGGCAGATATTTGTAAAAATCCCACCTCTTTTGCCGGCAGGCGTGGCAGCAAGGGGTGGCTTAAAGCAAAGTATGGTTGTCAATGAAATAAAAAACCGCAAGCTTGCTTGCGGTTTTTTTTGACTATAGCCTGTCGAAAACAATAAGTGCCTGTTCGATAGTGTCAAAAAATTAACTGCGCCAGACTGTTGCTTTAACTCATGAGCTTTGTCTCTTTAAAGATACAGAAAAGTATATGGAAGAAAATATATTAACAATATTGCCGCGCCTCATTTTCATAAAATTTGCATAAATTTACATCACAGTGAAGTTGGTAAAGATTGTGCTAATTACAATGTCAATACTTGAAGCCTGAATCTGCTCAAAAAAAGACAAAAGAAATTCTCGAATTTTTGTCCATCCAATAGCCCCCTGCTGGCAATAAAATTTTGTCCTGAGTCTCTGCAAGTGAATTTAATCGAACAAAGTTGCCGCCAGTTATAAGATTAGAAAATATCGGCAAGAAAAAATAAAAAAAATATTACTTTGTTTTGTATTTTTATATCGACCGATCCCACCTCCAAAACCGGCTCCGCAGCCGTAAAAATCCGTCTTGACACTCCGTTTGTCCAATGGTTCCATGCAATATGAGTATTTTTTGACAGAAAAATTTACATTTGTAACTTCAAAATCCGGGCGGAATGATGGCTGTATTTTTCATCCAGATTATTGCAATTATATAAATTTCTTAGAGAGATATTTCTATTACGTTTCCACCATTATTTGCATAGAACATGTATTTTCAGGCACTGGACAGAGCAATAAATGCCGCCAGATCACCTGGGAATAAAAAGAAGTTAATCAAATAATGGCAGCAATAAAGAGGGAGTTGTGCGAAATTGGTGAGTTGAAGGATATTTCGTACCGCGTTTCGTCGATACAAAATACTTAGGAAAAAAACACATGTCTAAAAATAGTCTGGTATTTAAAAAGACACTGGTTGCCCGCGCGCTGATCCTGGCGTTTGGTGCTGGTGTAATGACAGTCGGTATCAACCCGGTTGTCATGGCGCAATCAAATACAACTGGTACGATCTCGGGTACGGTCGCTGTCAAGGCGAACACCAGCATTTCCATCGTCGGTGTGGATAATGGTGTGAAACGTAGTATTACGCCGGATGCATCTGGTACTTTCCGTGCGACTTCTGTCCCGGTCGGTAACTACAAGGTATCCTTGCTGGAAGGCACATCAGTCGTTGGCGTACAGGACCTCGAAGTCCGTATCGGCCAGGACAGTGAAGCGACCTTCGGTACGCAAGTGGTACAGATTACCCAGCGCGCCAGGGCGATCGACGTCAAGACTTCCAACTCCGGCACCTCTTTCACCGCCAAGGAACTGGCCGTGCTGCCGATTGCTCCTGCTGTGAGCAATATCGTGCAACTGGCTGGTGGTACGACACGTGGCGATAGCCGCTACGGTAATAACGCTGCCAGCTTCGGTGGTTCCAGCTCTTCCGAAAATGCCGCTTATATCAACGGTTTTCCGGTCACCAGCAGTCTGTACCAGATTGGTTATTCTTCCCTGCCTTTCGGTTCCATTTCTGAAGCACAGGTGATTACCGGTGGTTACGGTGCTGAATTCGGTCGCTCTACCGGTGGTGTTATCAACATCACGACCAAGAGCGGTACCAATAACTGGGAAGCCGGTGCGGGCTTTACCTATGCACCAAATTCTCTGCGTGCGACAGCGAAAAACATCTTGTACCCGAATACCGGCGCGGCTGCCAACAAAGGCACTGACGGCACGATCTGGAACTACAAGGCTGGCGACGTCTTCACTGAAAAAGTTTATAACGCCTATATCAGCGGTCCTATCATCAAGGACAAGCTGTTCATGTATATCGGCGCTGAACTGAACCAGACCGAGCGTCAGACCGCCCGTCTGGCTTCCAGCAACACCACCAACAATAAACTGGGCTGGCTGGATGAAAAATCCGAATTGCCACGTTATATCGCCAAATTTGACTGGAATATTACTGACGATCACCGTCTGGAATACACCCACATCGGTGATGAATCCAAGGTCGATGACAAATACTTCGGGTTTGATTATGCGACCAAGCAACGCGGCTTCACCCAATACGGCGGTGCAGTATTCAAGAACTATGCATCTGGCGTACTGGGTCTGAATGCGAATGGTGCAGCTCTGGCGGCAGCGCAGGGTTCGGATGTCGATATCCTGAAATACACGGGTTACATCACAAACGATTTGACGTTGACGGCCTTGGTTGGTCAGGCAAAAACCGAACGTAAACAAGATCCGTTTGGCTATGTCCCTGGCCTGCGTCCTATCACGGCGGCGGAAGCCAACCGTGTACCTGGCATTAACTACACACCAACTGATCCACAGGGTTTCACTTCGGCCTTGTTGCGTGACGGTGCCAACGATACCAACAAGGGCTATCGCCTGGATATCGAGTACAAGCTGAACAAGGAACACACGCTTCGCGCCGGTCTGGATTACAACAAGATTACTGCGGTGGCTGGTACGGTGGCTGCCGGTGGTGGTCAATGGATCTATCTGCGTGCGACTAATCCGAACGCGGTCTTGTCTGGTCATAACATCTCCCCGGCAGCGGGTGGCGGCTATGGTAAAGACGGTTACTACGTACAGGAAAACATTGTTTCCGGTGGTTCCACACCTTCCGTCAAACAATCGGCACAGTACATTGAAGATCGCTATCAGGTGACCAAAGATGTATTGCTGACTTTCGGTCTGCGCAACGAATCCTTCTCCAACATGAACGGTAAGGGCGATGTTTTCGTTGAACAGAAGAGCATGATTGCACCACGTTTTTCTGCTGCATGGGACGTGAACGGTGATGGTTCTCTGAAAGTCTTCGGTACTGCCGGTCGTTATCACCTGCAATTGCCTGCCAATCTGGCCGTGCGTTTTGCTGGCGTGTCCATCAACACTGACAAGTTCTATACCTATACCGGCGTTGATCCAAAAACTGGCGCACCTACCGGTTTGAATGCGATCAGTAACACTGTCTCTGCCAATAATGAATTCGGTAAAGAGCTGACTCCCAATGAGCTGGCCGCCGTCAATCTGAAGGCCCACTATCAGGATGAAATCAATATCGGTTTCGAAAAGGCGCTGACACCAGACTTTAATGGCGGTATCAAATTTACTTATCGCAAATTGAAAAACACGATTGATGATTATTCCGATATTCGTCCTTTGTTGAAAAAACTGTCTGGTGCTGAACGCGCTTATCTGGAAGATGCAGGCTGGCATGGTGCCCTGTTCAATCCAGGCCAGGACAATACTTTCATCGTGCCTATCAATGCCACTGGTGGTCAGCGTGCTATCACCATCACAGCGGCAGAAGCAGGTTTCCCGGAATCGGCGAAACGTACATACACGGCATTGGAATTCATGCTGGAACATCCGCTGCGTAGCAGCTGGTATGGTAAGTTCAACTACACCTGGTCACGCAGTGAAGGTAATCAGGAAGGTCAGACCAAATCGGATAACGGTCAGTCTGACGTAGGTTTCAGCTCCTTGTGGGATTTCCCTGAAGCCATGATCAACGGCAGTGGTTTGTTGCCAAATGATCGTACGCACCAGTTCAAGGCCTATGGCCTGTATGAAATCACACCAGAATTTGCTGTTGGTGGGAATGTCCTGGTTGCTTCTGGTCGTCCGAAATCACTGACTTGCAACATTCCTTCTGCCATGGATCAGGAAGGTCTGGGTCTGTTCCAGTACGGTTCCATTTTCTATCTGTGCCCAGCCAGCACCGGTATCGCAAATGGTCGTGGTGCCATGGGTAAACTGCCATGGGACAAACGCCTGGATTTGAACTTCATGTACAAACCACGTCAGGTCAAAGGCCTGTTGCTCAAGGTTGATGTACTGAATGTATTCAATGCCCAGGTTGCTGATCGTATCGATGAAGGCTACAACACCAGCCGTGCCGGTGATGCCGTCAGCCCGACCGCAGGTCAGGAAACATCGTACACAGCGCCACGTTCTGTCCGTCTGTCTGTTCAGTACAATCACAAGTTCTGATTGTAATTTGAGCCCGCTGTAAAAAAGAAATCCCCTGCCAGCAAAAGCTGACAGGGGATTTTGCATTTTTCAGTAAAAGAGCAATCGTCTACAGGGGTAAAACCAGCCATTTTCAGACATGATGTTGTTGTGCATTTGCGACAAAAACGGGTTTCAGAATCTCTGCTCTAGTGTGCTCTACAGCAATGAATTCTGTGTATTTTTGTGCTGCAAGACCGGTGCAGGTCGATTTGGATATGAATGCAAATGAGCGCAGCGTTGGCTATTTTCGGTCTTTTTAAAAACGCACTTTTTAATAACATTTTTTATCAAGAAGATTCCGTTTTGGTTATGTAAAAATTCTGTCACAAATGAAATGAACTAAATTAAATAGATTTATACGCAAACGATGCTAAATCGCCACAGATTTTATTGCGAAAATTCCAGTTTTTGATCAAAGAAAATTCACCTGTGTATTCCATTACAAATGGAAACAATCAAAGCTTCCCTCGCGGAAGGTCAGTCTTGACAGCAAACATCCCAAATGGTTCCATGAAAAAAGATGTTTTTTGATGAAAAAATTTACATAAGCAAAAATAAAAAAACAAATGTTTTACATATCCATGTGAAACATCAGGTTTTTACAATGCGGCCATTCAAAAAACATCAAAGATAGAAATGTGGCGGCGTCATGCTAATAGGGGGTCTCACTTACGAGGTGGGATCTTGCATGCGCAGCCTGACTTGTTAGATATATTTTTGGGGGATTAGTCATGGTAGAAAAAATGTTGGCCCGATCGGTACGCCTGATGTTCATAGGCAGTGTCGCGGTCGGTGCAGGCCTGCTGGCACAACCGGCAATGTCACAAGATGCAGTGCAAAAAGTAGAGATCACCGGTTCATCGATTAAACGGATTGCGCAAGAAGGTGCTTTGCCAGTACAAACGCTGACACGCAAAGACATAGAACAAAGTGGTTTAAACAATGTGGCCGATCTGGTTGCCGCTTTGCCAGCCATGCAGGGTTTCATTACTGCATCCGCTTCTGTCAATGGTGGTGGTGCTGGTCGTCAATCTGCCTCTATCCACGCGATTGGTACCGATTACACCCTGGTGCTGTTGAATGGCCGCCGCATGGCGCCGTATGGCACTGGTAGTGCAGTGAATCTGGGCAGCATCCCCCTGTCCGCAGTAGACCGCGTAGAAATTCTGACCGATGGTGCATCCACCCTGTACGGTTCTGATGCGATTGCCGGTGTGGTCAACTTCATCCTGAAAAAGAACCAGACTGACCTGAACGTGGAAGCAACGCTGACCAGCCCGCAACAAAGCGGTGGTCGTAGCAGTAACTTCTCGATTTCCAAAGGTTTTGGTGACCCGATGAAGGATGGTTATAACGTCCTCTTCGCGTACAGCCATGATGAACAAAAGACACTGGAAGCAACACAGCGCGACTTCGCCAAATCCGGCGTTCATAAATTTGCCAAAGATGGCAAGTTGTACGCGACCTGGCAGACCAGTATCAATTCCATTCCTGCGAATGCCGATATCTATGATTCCCTGGGTAATAACGCGACCTTCTCGCCTGACCTGGTGAACAATAAAAAATGTAATGGTCCAAACACGTTCGAGCGTGGCGGTGTGTGCCGTTTTGACTATGCGTCCACTGTACAGTTGATGCCAGAACTGAAGCGCGACAGCTTCTTTGCATCCGGCAACCTGAAAGTGGGCAAGGACACCACCTTGTTCGCCGAAGTGGTCTTGTCCAATTTCTCCAACACAGCCCGCTATGCGGCCCCGGCGCAGCCTTTGACGACCTTCAGTACTGACCCGGTCACTGGCGTGAAAGTCATCAATCCGAATTACATCGGTGCTTACAACAAATCGGTCGTGCCGCTGCTGGCAGGACAGGGCATCAACCCTAACGATGTGACTGACGCCTTCTTCTATTATCGCGCCCTCGACGCAGGTGGACGCGCAGACGAATACAAAACCGAAGCCCGCCACGTGGTGCTGGGCATGGAAAGCACTTTCGCAGGCTTTGATTACAGCGCCAACTATACCCATTCCGAAAATACGGAAAAGGATAATGCTGTCTCCGGTTACATGAGCGCGAACCGCTTTGACGCGCTGGTCAAATCTGGTGCCTACAATCCCTATATTATCAACGCGAATGCCAGTTCGATTCTGGCTCCCGCAGTATTGCAGGAAAACCTGAGCGTCACCAAATCCAAGATTGACGTATTGAGCGCACGCGCTTCCAGAGAATTGTTCGATATGGGCGGTGGCAAGGCACAACTGGGTCTGGGTGCCGATATGACCAAGCAGTCGTTTAACGACGCACCTAGCGAACTCTCGCAAGGTCCTGGTCCTCAGCATCCTGCCTGGACGGACGTTATTATCGGTGGTGGTACGGGTTCACAAGGTCTGGTCGCTTCACGCAAGAGCTGGGGTACCTTTGGCGAATTGCTGATACCTGTGATCAAAAATCTGGATGTCACCGCTGCGCTGCGCTATGACAGCTATGACGCCGTGAAGAAAGACAATGTCAGCTATGACGTCAGCGGCAACGCATCGCAACCAGGCACACAGGGCATTTCTGTTTCCAAGGCGACGTATAAATTGTCTGCCCGTTACCAGCCTGTACAAAGCCTGATGCTGCGCGGTTCTTATGGCACTGGCTTCAAGGCACCGACACTCAATGATATTTCCGATCCATTGAAAAATGACGGTTCATCGAACTTCTTCCCTTGCCCTATTACCAAGGCATCGGACCCGCGTTTTGCCTATTGCCGTGGTACAGCTGAATATGGTCTGTTGAAAAAGGGTAATCCAAGCACAGGCGCAGATGCACTGAAAGCCGAAGAATCCAAGCAGGCAGCGTTCGGTTTCCGCTTTGAACCAACCAGCAGCCTGTCTCTGGGCCTGGACTGGTGGGATGTGAAGCTGAAAAACCAGATCCAGAAATTGTCTCAGGATTTGATTTTCACGACGCCAACACTGGCTGATCAGTACATCTCCCTGTACTACGATCCTATCCAGAAATCCAAAGTGCTGGTGGCAACACGCAGCCCTGTGAATCTGGCCAGCTCACGTTATTCCGGCCTGGACTGGGATGCCACGTTCAAGACTGCCCTGCCTATCGGCAAGCTGTCCATGAACTGGTCCGGTACTTACATGCTGACGGCAGAAAAAGATGTGCCTGGCGCAGCCAAGGAAAGCAGTATCGGTCGTTTCGATTCTTATGATGATGTGACCTTCCGCATCATTTCCAGACTCGTGACTTCCCTCAAAGTATCTGATCAGTACACCCATAGCATCACCATGAACTACCGTTCTGGCTACCACGACAAAGTGGCATCTGCTGATGACGGCTATGTCCGTGCCGTGAATGCAGATGGCAGTATTGGTGGTTATGTAGACATGACACGTGATGTCAGCAACTACATGACTTTTGATTATCAACTGCAAGCCAAAGTAATCAAAAACCTGACTATTACTGGCGGTATCCGCAATCTGTTCAACGTGGACCCTCCATTCACCATCCGCAATACTGGTGGTGGTAACCAGGTTGGGTACGATGGTCGTTACACAGATCCACTCGGTCGTACTTTCTATATCACGGCTGCATACAAGTATTAATTATTGATATGCCCCAGGAAAACCCCGGTATAAAACCGGGGTTTTTTTTCGACCGCGCATTCCGGTTTTTTTGGGGCTGCCGGGTCTATGATCCATACAAAAAATACATGCGCAAAAGCCATCTGGATAGAGGTTGATTTGCCAACAAAGCGTTGTTGCCATGGGGAAAACGTATAAAGCGTGAAGAAAATTTAGTCAGAGCAGCCACTGGAAAGGAATAAGTTAGTCTGCATAAAAAATAAGCAAATAAATATGACTATACAAATGAAAATACTTTCTTTCCATAACTATCAAAATCTTGCATTTTGGCTGGGCCAATTAGCGCAAATACCCCTTGCCAGTGGGCAAAATTCGAGTATATTTCTAACTTTAATCGCTGTATTCCCACAATTTAAAAGCTGATAACTTCAAAAACGCCAGTTTCCATCGGTTTTTTGGGGTTCAAGCCGATCAAATCGATTTTTCTTTTGATCTGGTTAATAAAGAGACGGAAATTGTGTGGAGAATGGAGAGTAATTAAGCTGTATCGGGATTCGTCACTTCTTCAACCTTTTTAAAACCAGTCAAGCAAATGAATTTATCAAAAATGACAGTAAGTAAACGTCTGGGGCTGGGCTTTGCTCTGGTTTTGGCACTATTAATTGCGGTGACTGTCGTCGGCATTTCGAGGATGTCACAGATCCAGGGGCGCCTTGAAAAGATCGTGAATGTCAGCAATGCCGAGACCCGTCTGGCGCTGGACATGCGTGCGATTGTGTATGACCGCATGGTATCCCTGCGTAACCTGACTTTGCTTAACGATGCAGCAGATATGGAACCGGAACTGGCCAAGATTGCTGACCAGACCAAGAAATATGCCGCTGCTGATGAAAAATTGAGCAAGATGGCGCTGGACGAAGGCAATGTCACAGCAGAAAAGAAAACCCTGCTGACCAAACTCAAGGAAGCAGAAACCGCTGCCGCATCCCTGCCAGCCAAGGCGCAGGAACTGGGTATGGCCAACGATGCTGAAGTAGCGACCATTACCCTGATCAAGAAACTCCGTCCGGTTCAGAAAAAATGGCTGGATACGCTGGATGAACTCGTCACGCTGGAAGACAAGCTGAACACACAAACAGCAGACGAAGCCAAATCCGCCTTCAAGGCAGCAACTACCCTGATGCTGGTGCTGGGTGCATTGGCACTGGCCGCCGGTATCGTGGCCGCCTGGGCGATCAGCCGCAGCCTGTTGAAACAACTTGGTGGTGAGCCTGATTATGCGGCAACCATCGCTGGCCAGATTGCTGCCGGTGACCTGAGCGGACAGATAGAGCTGAAGTCTGGTGATAAGGACAGCCTGCTGTACGAAATGAAAAACATGCGCGACAGCCTGGTGAATATCGTGGCCCAGGTGCGTACCGGTACTGACACCATTGCTACTGCATCCAGCGAAATCGCGACTGGTAACCTGGATCTGTCTTCACGTACTGAACAACAGGCTGGTTCTCTGGAAAAAACCACGTCGTCCATGAAAGAACTGACGACGACAGTGAAACAGAATGCCGACAATGCACGTGAAGCCAATCAACTGGCCGCATCGGCATCCGAAGTGGCGCGTCAGGGTGGTGTCGTGGTGGCACAAGTGGTTGACACCATGGGTTCCATCAATGAATCGTCCAAGAAAATCGTCGACATCATCAGCGTGATTGATGGTATCGCCTTCCAGACCAATATTCTGGCGCTGAACGCTGCGGTGGAAGCTGCACGTGCCGGTGAACAGGGCCGTGGCTTCGCCGTGGTTGCCGCTGAAGTGCGTAACCTGGCACAACGTAGCGCTGCTGCTGCCAAAGAGATCAAGACCTTGATCGGCACATCGGTAGAAAAAGTGGAAATCGGTACCAAGCTGGTTGGACAGGCTGGCGTGACGATAGATCAGGTTGTCTCGAGCGTGAAACATGTGACGGATATCATTGCAGAAATCAGTGCTGCCAGCCAGGAGCAAAGCGTTGGTATTGAACACGTGAACCATGCCATCATCGAAATGGACGGCGTCACCCAGCAAAATGCCGCCCTGGTGGAAGAAGCTGCTGCCGCTGCCCAAAGCTTGCAGGATCAGGCTGCCGAACTGGCGAAAGTGGTCAGTGTGTTTAAATTGCAGGCTGGTGAACGCATACAGCAACTGAGCGCCGCGCCTGCACCAGCACCAGTGCGTCGCGTTGAACCGGTGGTTGCCATCAAACCCAAGGCCAGAAGCAGCCAGGTAAAATCTTTACCAGCCGCCAAGGCACAGCCCAAGAAAGCTGCATCGGCAAACAAAAGCGATGAATGGGAAGAGTTCTGATCATTCTGTGATGCTGGCCCGGTTGTGCGTACAGCCGGTTGTCAGCATCAGGTTTCAGGCTCCACGAATGACAGTTAACAATCCTTGACTTGTAATCTGCCAGAATTTTTTTATACTGAACAAAAGTGAATAAAAATATTTTTATGAAACCGCAAATATCCATTCTCGTTTCATCCCTGCTGCTGGCAATGAGCGCTTCCGTATTGGCGGCCGAAACTTCACCAGTGATGGATGGCAAATCCTGTGAACCACCAAAATACCCTAAAGCCGCTCTGATGAATGAAGAGACCGGCACTGTCACCATGGGTTTTCTGATCAGTGCTGACGGTAAGGTCGTCGAATCAAAAGTGGACAAATCCAGTGGCTCGAAAAGCCTGGACAAAGCCGCATTGGGCGCATTGAGCCAATGTAAATTCAAACCAGGTACCAAAGATGGCAAGCCCGATCAATTGTGGGCCAAGGTCGATTTTGTCTGGAAACTTGAATAATCAGCCAGACAATGGAGTTCAGAATCTTGAGTAACTGAACAACAAACCAGGATATACAAACAGAAAGGGGACACATGATCGTGTCCCCTTTCTGTTGTATGGGTCAAGCTTATAAATCAAGATTATGAATGAAGATTATGAATCAAGCTTTGAGAAGGACTCTGGCTGGTACATGAAGCCAGACACGGGGCCGTGCAAACTGGCAGGCCCTGAAATGGCAAGTCTGTTTCAGGCTTGTCAGGTCCGGCGTATCTCTCTGGGTAACAGGGCAGCCACCACGCCCAGTAGCGGCAGGTAGGCAATGGTCTGGTAGACAAAGGCAATGCTGGTACGGTCAGCGAATATGCCCAGCACCGCAGCACCCAGCCCACCCATGCCGAAGGCAAAGCCGAAGAACAGGCCCGACACCATGCCCACCTTGCCCGGCATGAGTTCCTGCGCATACACCAGGATAGCCGAAAACGCTGAAGATAGTACCAGCCCGATCACGATGGTCAGCGCCGTTGTCCAGAACAGATTGGCATACGGCAGCATCAGCGCAAACGGTGCCACACCCAGGATAGAGACCCAGATGACCGGCTTGCGGCCTATGCGGTCACCAACAGGTCCGCCAAGCACCGTCCCTATGGCGGATGCAAACAGGAAGAAAAACAGATGCAACTGTGCATTCTGTACCGTCAGGCCGAAGCGTTCCATCAGGTAGAACGTGTAAAAACTGCTGATGCCCGCAACGTAGAAATACTTTGAAAAAATCAGTATCAGCAATATTGCGATGGCACCCGTTACCACCTTGCGGGAATACGGTGCCACGTTGACAGGTTTCCTGCTGCCGACAGATGCAATGTGATGTGCTGCATACCAGCGGCTCACCTGTAGCAGCAATCCTATGCCCAGTATGGCAGCCAATCCGAACCAGGCCACACTGTGCTGGCCGAAAGGTACGATAACGACGGCAGCCAGCAATGGCCCGATGGCCGTGCCCATATTACCGCCTACCTGGAACACCGACTGTGCGAACCCATGCTGCCCGCCCGAAGCGAGCCGTGCGATGCGGGAAGACTCCGGATGGAAGATGGACGATCCTATGCCGACAAAAGCTGCTGCCAGCAGCACGAAGCCAAAGCTGGGGGCAAAGGCCAGCAGTATCAGTCCGATCAATGTTGATGTCATACCGAAGGGCAGTGAATATGGTTGCGGCCGACGATCGGTGAAAACACCCACCAGTGGTTGCAGCAGCGAGGCCGTCAGCTGATAGGTCAGGGTGATCAGGCCCACCTGGCTGAAGCTCAGCGAGAATTCACCCTTCAAGATGGGATACATCGCCAGTATCAGCGATTGCATCATGTCGTTGATCATGTGCGCGCTACTGATGGCACCCAGGATGCCGAAGACAGGTTTACTCTTTGCGGGGAGTGCGGCGGGGCTGTCGGTGTCAGATGTTGTAGCAGAAATTGTCATGGAGATGGCTTTCACTTTAGAATGGAATCAGGTCGCGGTCAGTAAAACTGGCTATCTGCGTCGCTACCTTGGGTCCGGTATGGCAGAATTATCCTGTGTATTGCCTGGCCTGTCTCGCGCCAATCCACCAACAACCCTTGAGAAAAGGACATGGATACATCCCGCAAACCCAAGGCCCTGGCGCAAGCGCTCAAAGAGATCGATGAACTGTCGTCACCTGTCAGCGGCAGAGCCACTGACTATCCGGCCAACTGGCACATCGCACCGCATCTGCATGCCAAACATCAATTGATTTATGCCGTGCGCGGTGTCATGGTGGTGCAGACTGAAGTCGGTCGCTGGGTGGTTCCACCTACCCGTGCCATCTGGATGGTAGCCGGCATGACGCATGAGATACGCTGCATAGGCGAAGTGCACATGCGCAGCCTGATGGTGGCACCTGATGCCGACCCCGGCTTGCCGGGCGTAACCCAGGCAGTCGGTATATCTTCCTTATTGCGCGAGCTCATCCGCGCAGCGATGGAATTGCGCCAGCCCAGTATGCCTTATATACCCGATACCCGCGACGGCCGTGTCATGCGCTTGATCCTCGACGAAATACGTGTGCTACCTGTGCTGCCCTTGCATCTGCAAATGCCGTCCGACCCGCGTTTGTTGCGGATTTGCGAGCTGCTCCAGCAGCAACTGGATGATTCTTCGACCATGTCTGACTGGGCGCAACGTCTGGCGGTGGATGTGAAGACCATACAGCGTCTGTTCGTGAAGGAAACCGGCATGACCTTTGGCCAATGGCGGCAACAGGCCCGCTTGCTGCGAGCGCTGGAATTGCTGGCAACTGGTGAAAAGATCATCGACATCGCCCTGGCACTGGGCTATGAAAGTCCCAGCGCCTTCGCCACCATGTTTCGCAAACAGTTTGACCAGACGCCCAGTCAGTTTTTTGCCGAAAACTGACTGGTCTCGCCAGTGAGAAAAAGCCAGCGCTTATTTCATCACCGAACAATTGCTGTTTATCTGGAACCTGATTGCAAACCGCGGCGTATCAGCAAGGGCTCAATTTTGGGATCACGTCCACGGAAATTACGGAAAGATAACAGCGGATCAATGCTGCCACCTTTGGACAGCAGTTGTTGCCGGAACCAGTCGCCATTCTTGCGGCTAAGGCCACCGTTTTCCTTGAACCATTCTACCGATTCGGCATCCAGCACCTCACTCCATAAATAGGCGTAATAGCCGGCTGAATAACCACCACCAAAAATATGTGAGAAATACGTAGTGCGATAGCGTGGCGGTACCGGGGCAAAGTCCACACCAGCCTGTTTCAGCGCCTGTGCTTCAAAGGCCAGAGCATCGCTCGGGATTTGTGCCGGAGTCAATTGATGCCAGCGCTGGTCCAGCAATGATGCCGCAATGTATTCGGTGGTGGTGAAACCCTGGTTGAACTGATTGGCGGCACTGATCTTGTCGACCAGTGACTGCGGTATGACTTCGCCGTTCTGATAGTGTTTTGCATAGTTCTTCAAGACCTCAGGCCAGGTAGCCCACATTTCGTTGACCTGGGAGGGATACTCGACAAAATCACGTGGGACATTGGTACCGGAAAAGCGCGGGTACTTCACTTTGGAAAACATGCCGTGCAGCGCATGACCAAATTCATGGAATGCAGTACGCACTTCATCAAAGGTCAGCAGGGTAGGTTGCCCCGCCGGTGGTTGTGGAATATTGAGATGATTGGCAATCACCGGGTGGGTGCCAAACAGACCGGATTGTTCGGTATAGGCATTCATCCATGCGCCACCGCGTTTGGTATCACGTGCATACATGTCGGCAATGAACAGCGCCAGGCTGCTGCCATCGGCATCCAGCACTTCATATACCTTGATGCTGGGGTGATACACCGGCAAGTCCTTGCGTTCCCTGAAGCTGATGCCATACAGTTTCGATGCTGCATAGAACACGCCGTTTTCCAGCACATTGTTCAACTCAAAATAGGGACGTAACTGGCTGTCGTCAAAACTGTATTTTGCCTTGCGCAATTGCTCTGTGTAGTAAGCCCAGTCCCATGCTTCCAGCTTGAAGCCGCCTTGCTGGGCATCGATCAGTTTTTGCAGTTCTGCTGCTTCCAGCCTGGCGTTGTTGACCGCTGCCGGAGCCAGTTCGCCCAGCATCTTGTTGACAGCGGTCGTCGTTTTGGCGGTTTCATCTTCCAGGCCATAGGCAGCATGGTTGAGGTAACCGAGCAGGGTGGCCCGTTCTGCCCGTAGACGGACGATCTTGAGAACGACATCGCGGTTATCAAATTCACCGCCATGGCTGCCGCGTGCGACCGATGCTTCATGCAGGCGCTGGCGCAGTGCACGGTTCGCCAGTACGGCTTCAAATGGCTGGCCGGTGGTGTTCATCAGCGGTATCACGTATTTACCATTCAGGCCGCGTGCCTTGGCGGCTTCGGCAGCGCTGGACAATTCGCCGTCTGACAGGCCCTGCAAGTCAGCCTTGTTATCGACAATGATGGCACCGGCATTGCTTTCTTTCAGCGCGTTCTGACTGAACTGTGTAGCCAGTGTCGCCAGTTGCGCATTCATGGATTTCAATTTGGTCTTGTCTGTTTCCGCCAGTTTGGCACCGGCACGTACAAAGTCGGTGTAATACCGTTCCAGCAGACGCAAGGATTCGGCATCCAGGTTCAGACTGTTGCGTGCTTCATATAGTTTGCCGACGCGTTTGAATAATTGCGTATTCAGGAAAATCTGGTCCTGATGGGCCGCCAGTTTGGGGGCCAGCTCGCGCGACAGGGTTTCCAGTACCGGATTGGTATTGGTGGAAGTCTGGTTGGTGAACACCATGGATACGCGGTTCAGCATCTGCCCGGCGCGTTCCATCGCCACCACGGTATTGTCGAAAGTCGGTGCTGCACGGTTATTTGCGATACGGGTAATTTCGGCATTGTGCTGGCGCATGCCTTCGGCAAAGGCCGGGGCGTAATGTTCATTGCGTATTTTATCGAAAGGCGGGTACTCATACATCAGGCTGCTGGCAGTGGCGAATGGGTTATTCGCCAGTGTGTCGAGGGGCTTTTTGCTGCTGGCAGTGCTGGCATTGGCCGCCGTTTCAGCTGGAGCAGAGTTGGCCGGACTGGATTGAATTGCCAGTGCAGAACTCAGCATGATGAGCATGAGGTGTTTGTTCATAAGGTTTCCGGTATGAGTGGATATGAAGTGACTGAAATGGATAATGACAGAGGAAATCAGTGTATCAGACCATCATGCCGAAAAATAATTCCGCGTCACTCTGTTAAGTCTGATCGGGATTTGATGGAGATCTGATTTGTCACTGCAGGAGCTGTTCTGCTGCGCGGCCAGGGGGCTGGCCAGCGCAGATCAGACCCGTGAAGAAGATATCAGCAAAGAACGAAGCGATTGGCCAGTTCAAGGATGAATGCTGGCCGCAGATAGGCCATGAAAGTCAATGCCAGTACCATGGCTATCAAGGCGAGCCATAGTAGTTGCTGGATTTTTTTGCGTGGCATCATGATCTGGGCAGGGGAGAGTTTTTCATCATGCAGCTGCCACCTGTTCACGCACGATAGGTTTTTCGCTGATAGGGAAATTCACCAGGGCGGCAAAAATACCCAGCGCCAGCACAATGCCCCAGACCATATCGTAGTTGCCGGTCTTTGTATAAATATAGCCACCCAGCCAGACACCCATGAAGCTGCCCACCTGGTGTGAGAAAAACACAAAGCCCGACAGCATGGACAAGTACTTCACCCCGAAAATACCGGCGATGATGCCATTCGTGAGTGGCACGGTCGACAGCCACAGCAAGCCCAGCGCGGCAGAAAAAGCGTAAATGGAATACGACGATAAAGGTGCCAGCAGGAACAGGCCGATCACCACTGTGCGCGACAGGTAAATCGTGGACAGCAGGTAAGGTTTGGAAAACATACCGCCCAGCTTGCCAGCGTAATAAGAACCAAAGATATTGAACAGACCGATCAGGGCCAGCGCAAAGACCGCGACATTCGGGTCAAGTATGCCCTTGTCTTTCAGGTAAGCCGGCATGTGTACGCCGATAAACACTACCTGGAAGCCGCACACAAAATACCCTGCCAGCAGCAACAGGAAAGGTTTGTAGGCAAAGGCCTCGCGTATTGCCTGGGTGATGCTTTGCTGTGGCCCGCTGGCTTGTTCGAGAGCTGGTTCACGTAGTTTCCAGGCCATAGGCAGCATGATGATGACAACCAGTGCCGCCAGCATGTAAAACGCATTTTGCCAGCCGGTATGTCCTATCAGTTGCTGTTCCACCGGCATCATGACAAATTGTCCGAAAGAACTGGCAGCAGATGAAATACCAAATGCCCATGAACGTTTTTCCAGCGGTGCGGTGCGACCGATGATGCCGCTGACGGCACCAAATGAAGTACAGGCCAGCGCCCCACCAATCAGCACGCCGGTACCCAGAATAAACACGGTAGGCTGATCTATCATGGCCATCCACAACAAGCCACCTGCATACAGGAAGGCACCGAGTATCACCATCTTCATGGTGCCGAAACGGTCGATGGCCATCCCTGCAAACGGGCCAAATACACCCCACATCAGATTCTGCATGGCCATTGCCATGGAATAGGTTTCCCTGGTCCAGCCATGCGCCTGCGATATGGGCTGCATCCACAGGCCAAAGCCATGTCTTACGCCCATGGCAAGCGTTAGTACGAAACCGCTGGCAATCAGCACGGTCTTGAGATCAGGGGCGCGTTGGGTCGTCATGGGATAGATGGTTTACAAATAAGGAAATACGTTCCAGTGTAGTCGAAACCTGGACATCATGTGGACTGCCGCAAAGACCATGACAGGGCTGTCATTCTGGCAATCAGTGTAAGCTGGCTGGTGGCAGGATTTGTTTGTCCGAAAACGGCTAGAACAGTGCCGCACACTCGCGTATAAATACACCTGAACACAACAAGGCAATTTAACCGCATGGACGGGGATGGCGTGGCAGCGATGAAACCAGTAAAAAGCACGATGGAGAAGATGGAGAAAGCGGCAACGGCTACCATCCTGTTTCCGGAAGCAGACGATAGCCCGACGCAGCAGCAATGCTATTACCGCGCCCTGGCTGCCAGGGATAGTCGTTTTGACGGCGTGTTTTTTACTGGTGTCAAAACCACCGGCATTTATTGCCGCCCGGTGTGCGGTGTCAAAACGCCGCGTGAATCCTCATGCGAATTTTTTGGCAGCGCCGCTGCGGCAGAGGCAGCCGGTTTTCGCCCCTGCCTGCGTTGCCGGCCAGAATTGGCACCGTATGCCCTGCAACAGAATCTGGCACATGCAGTGTGGCAAAGAATCGCTGACGGCGCATTGAATGAAAACGACCTGGAAAGTTTTTCGCAACAAGTCGGCTTATCTTCACGGCAATTACGGCGCGTCATGTTGCAGGAGTTTGGCGTTACGCCAGTTGAACTGGCGCAGACCCAGCGCCTGCTGTTTGCCAAAAAGCTGCTGCAGGAAACCCGCCTGGGCATGGCCGAGATTGCCTTCGCTGCCGGGTTTGGCAGCGTCAGGCGGTTTAACGCCCTGTTTTCCGAGCGCTATCATATGGCCCCAGGTTCGATACGACGGGCGTCCGACCTCGGTGGCGAAGGTGTCAGCCTGCGTCTGGCTTATCGTCCACCCTATGCCTGGGACGCAGTGATTGCTTACCTTGCCGGTCGTGCCATGCCGGGGCTGGAAGCAGTAATAGAAGAAAAAGGGGGCAGGGCCTATGTGCGCAGCGTGCAGATAGATGGTATCAGCGGCTGGCTGAAGGTCGCCCATTTGCCCGACAAACAGCAACTGAGCCTGCAGGTGGCACCGGCGCTGGCGCCAGTATTGATGCTCCTGATGGCCCGTGTCAGGCAGCAGTTTGACCTCGAAGCCAATCCCGCCGTCATACAAAGCCACCTGGAACACGATGCCATGCTGACAGCGCAGATACAGCGAACACCCGGTATGCGGGTGCCGGGTGCATTTGACAGTTTTGAGTTGGCGATCCGCGCCGTACTGGGCCAGCAAGTCAGTGTGGCCGGCGCGACCACGGTGGCCGGGCGGCTGGTGACACGTTTTGGTCAGGCGACAACGACGCCGTTTGCGGCGATTACCCATCATTTCCCTGCGCCGCAGACCATTGTTGCGCTGTCGATAGATCAACTGGCCGGCATAGGCATACCCGGCGCGCGTGCTGCGACGCTACAGCACATCGCCCAGTTCACGCTGGATGGTGGCCTGCAAAGACAATTGGCAGCCAGTTCGGGTGACATGGTTGCCAGATTAAAGACTGTGCGCGGCATAGGTGAATGGACGGCGCAATACATTGCCATGCGGGCCTTACGATTTTCTGATGCCTTCCCCGCCGGTGACCTGGGCTTGCAAAAAGCAGCGGCGCAACTCAGCCAGCCAACGCAGACCCGGCTGACAGAAAAGCAATTGCTTGGCCGGTCTGAAGCCTGGGCACCCTGGCGTGCGTATGCCGCATTGCTGTTGTGGCAATCCCTGGCGGTATCCTGAATATAACTGAGCAAAAAGGAATGATTATGAAAACCATACACTATATGAACATGGACAGCCCGCTTGGCCCACTGTTACTGGCTGCCAGCGAAAACGGTATTTGTGGCGTGTATTTTGAACACCACAAGCATTTCAAGGGCAGCGCTGGCTGGCAATTAAACCCGCAACACCCTTTCCTATTGCAGGCCAGCCAGCAGTTGCGGGATTATTTTGCAGGGCAGCGCCAGGATTTTGACCTGCCGCTGGATTTGTCAGCAGGTACCGCGTTTCAGCAAGCCGTGTGGGCAGGGCTGCGGCAAATACCGTTTGGCACGACCACCAGTTACGGCCAACTGGCGCAACATATCCGGCAACCGGCGGCAGTGCGTGCAGTAGGGGCGGCGAATGGGCGTAACCCCATTTCCATAATCGTCCCTTGTCATCGTGTCATCGCCGGTTCAGGTGCCCTGACGGGTTATGCCGGTGGGCTGGAAAACAAAAAAGCCTTGCTGATACTGGAAAAAAACCAGGGCATACAGGGCAAACCGGAGGCTCACCATGGCCCGGCCCAGTCAGTGCTTGGTTTTGCATAGGGTCTGCTGAGGGATAGGTGAATGGTAGCTTAAAGTGCAATTTAACTAATTTTGGTGCAATGCACAAAAAATGCTTGACCTTTTGGATTCTGCGTGTAAAATCGTATTTGTTGCGGTGCACCATTCAAGAATTAACGGAAAGCGCTGCCGATTTTGATTCCACCTAATTCCATTTACCGGAGAATGTTATGACTACCAATACACCAGAACAATTTATCGCTGCTACCAAAGCCAACCTGGAAGCCCAATTCGCTTCCCTGACTTCCCTGAACAAGAAAGCCTTTGAAGGTCTGGAGCAGTTGTTTGCCCTGAACGTCAATGCTGCCAAAGCCAGTTTCGAAGAAGGTACAGCTGCTGCCAAGCAATTGATCGGCGCCAAAGATCCACAAGAATTTTTCTCCCTGACTGCAGCGCAAGCACAACCAAATGCAGAAAAAGCACTGGCTTATGGCCGTCACCTGGCAAGCATCACAACAGCAACTCAGCAAGAATTCACTAAAGCAGTTGAAGCGCACATCGCTGAAACAAACACTAAAGTGATTTCCCTGATCGACGAAGTCACTAAAAATGCACCAGCCGGTTCCGAACAAGCTGTGACAGCCCTGAAATCCGTTGTTGGCAACATCAACGCCGGTTACGAACAACTGTCTAAAACAACCAAGCAAGCTGTTCAGACTCTGGAAGAAAACCTGAGCAAAGCTACTCAGCAATTTACACAAGCGGCTGAAAAAGCAACTGCTAAAAAGAAGTAATTAGCAATTGATGTTTCAGACCCAATGCAAATTGGGTTGCAGTATAAAAATCCCCTGATGCTCGCATGAGGGGATTTTTTCATGTCTGCTCAAAACTTAATGGTTCAAAACTTAAGTTTGAGCCTGTGCTGGCTTACCCATTAAGTAAATCAGGTAGAGCACGACGCAGGCAGCATCGAAAAAGCCGGCAGGATGCAGGCCCTGCAAGGCTGGCTCGGTCCAGTTGATTGCCAGCATGACGACCAGCCCCAATTTTTCTGTCGCTGCCGCCAGTAAAATTGCCCGGCGTGCCTGTACCTGTTTCACCGCATGGATGATCAGCGCGCCAACTACAAAGGCCATCAAGCCCCAGTGACGCGCAAAAAACAGGCCGGTCACGTCACCTACCTGCATGCCGGATGCCTGCAAGAACAGGGTGGGGGCCAGAAACTGCAAGCCCGCCAGCATGGTGACGGCCCCGCTGACATACAGTATTTTGCGTATGGTTTTTTCTTGCATGTACGCCTCCTTTTTTATTCAAACTTGTTTGTGTTTGTTATTTTTGTAAAACTTCAGGCCTTTACTCCTTGATGATACAAGAACGCTGGCCCCGGTAATTCCCGGCCCAGATCGGCACCGACTTCCGCAGTGATCAGTGTATTCAATCTCTTGTTCAAGTCCAGCAGCAAGTCTTTGTGTTGTTCCGGGTTGGCCGCCATATTGGTGATTTCATTCGGGTCTGTCTGCGTATCGTAAAGCTCCAGCTGGTTACGGGTGCTCAGGTTTTGCCAGTCACGTGGCTGGTGATGATCGGAGGGTTTGAAATACCGGGCAAATTTATAGCGGCCATCATGGATACCGCGAAACAGCGCCGGATTGTCCAGGCTGGGTAAGAATTGCCCGCTTTCAAAACCGATGAAGAGTGAACTCAGCCGGCTATAGGTCTTGCCGGTTTTTGCGCCCTTGCGGGTGAATTCCGGGTCCATATACAGGGGCACGCCATAGTTGAACAGGATGCCTTTCCTGTCGCGTTCCGTGCTTGCGCCTGCCGTGCTGATGGCAGCGCTGATATCTATTCCCTTCAGGTAAGGGTATTTTTCTGCCGTCGCACGGGCATCGACACCAGCCATACCCAGTATGGTTGGAACAAGGTCGATATGCGAACCCAGCGCATTCGTCATCCTGCCGCCTGCCACATCCGGGTGGCGCACGATGAAGGGCAGGCGCATGTTTTCCTTGTACATGAAGGGGCCTTTCTGGCGTAATTTGTGTGCACCAGCCATTTCCCCGTGATCTGAGGTATAGATGACGATGGTGTCCTTGTCCATACCCAGGTTTTTCAAGGCCTGCAAGACCGTCATTGCATGGCTGTCGACATCACGCACGCAATTGAAGTAATAGCTTTGATAGGCGCGCCAGGCAGCTTCGTCATCCGGATCCATATGCCCATACAGCCAGTTGCACATGTTCATGTAGGAAGTGGTGGCCCAGGGTTTGCCGTTTAACTGGTCCTGGTAATAACTGTCCGGCAAGGGCAGGTCCCAGTTCTTGTCATAGACACCACCGGTTGGCGGTGCGGACAAGGGCGACAGCATATTGCGCTGTTGCCGGCTCGCTAGCTGTTTATCGCCGGTGCTGACATACATGACATCATGCGGATTGACAAAATTCACTGCCAGAAACCAGGGTTGTTTGTCGCGCATATTACGCATCTCGCGTCCCTTGCTACCCAGCCATTGCACGGCATTACTGGCAATCTGCCCGTCATAGCGATAGCCGGTCCAGGTCGAACCATGTGGGTCGCCATCGGCGTTATAGTCAGAAAAGCCATAAGGCTCAAGCGCATTTTCTGTGGTCGGGTAAGGTCCATATACCAGGCCGGGGTCGGCGCGCAGATGACTCAAATGCCATTTGCCCTTGTAGGCAGTGTAATAGCCCTGTGCTCTTAACAAATGCCCAAGGCTGGGCAAGCCATCTGCCAGTTGCGGGAAAGACGGTGGTGCATCGACATTTGCCGTCATCTGCGTGTGCTGGGTATGCTGGCCAAAATACATATTCGAGCGCGATGGTGAACAGGGCGTGGTATTCGCGTGGAAATTCGTCATGCCCGTGCCTTGTTCCAGCAACATTTCATGCGCTGACAGCCCCAGGCCAGACGGCAGGTCTTGCCAGTGGCGTAGCTGGTCATTCACGATCAGCAAGATATTCGGCCGGCGCTGGCGCAGCCCCCCGGCAGACATTGCACCAGGTACATTGGGTATGCTGCGCGGTCTCTGCTGTTTGTCAGCCGCAGCACCTATGGTGGCGCCAAGACCAACGCTGGCCATCGCTGCCAGTACTTTTCTGCGACTGATGTTGTTTTCCTGATTTGTCATCTTGTCTCCACCTGAGCTCGTCGCTACTGTTGATACAGGCCAGTGTGGGATACCTGAGTAGATGTGTCCAATGCATTATAATTATCATCTCAATGCTAAAAAAGTATGGCTTGCCATGCATTTGTGATGAACCTCAACAAGCTCAAACATGTGGTGGCGCTGGCAGAGCAAGGCAATTTTGCCCGGGCGGCAGACAAGCTCAATCTCAGTCAGCCGGCATTAAGCCGCAGCATTTCTGGCCTGGAAGATGAACTGGGCATACGCCTGTTTGACCGTGACCAGGCTGGCGCCACCGTCACGGCTGCTGGCCGGCAACTGGTGACACGGGCGCGTGATTTGTTGTATGCCGCAAATAATCTCAGGCAAGAGATGGCGCAATTGCGCGATTGTGAAAGCGGTCAGATTGTCTTTGGGGCCGGGCCTTTCCCGGCGAACAGTTTTCTGCCTGCGGTGCTGACAGAGCTGGCCATCACCTATCCACGCATGCGTACGGTGCTGGAAGTGAACAACAGCGACACCTTGATGGAACACCTGCTGGCCGAGAAGCTGGAATTTTTCATCGCTGATACCCGCACGGTCCGCCCCAACAAGCACGTCAAGGTCAGGCATCTGACACAACAGGCTGGTGGTCTGTATTGCCGTCGTGAGCACCCACTCGCAACGAAAACACTGTTGAACAGACATGATCTGCAAAGTGCCAGCTACGCCAGCGTATATCTGGCGGATATTTTCCTGCCATCCCTGCGCAAGGCGTTTGGCCTGGAAGCTGGCCAGGATTTGCCACTGGTGACCACCTGCGACAATATTTATGTCTTGAAGCAGGTAGTCATGCACAGCGATGCCATCCTCTTGTGCACCCATGCAGCAGTGGTAAAAGAGTTGGAAGAAGGTGATCTGGTCGAGTTAAAAGTGGATGGCTGGCATGCCATTCATGCCGAAATTGGTGTGGTCAGTCTGGAACGGCGCAGCCTGTCGCCGATGGCGGACCTGGTGCTGGCCAAAGTGGCCGGGCATATTTAAAAATCATCTTTTTGCACGCATCAACTCATCGCGGGTCGAGCAATGGTAAGCTAGAGGATGTATTCTATATGCAGGATTAGCAGCATTTGTTTGACCATCCCAATGCCCTCAGAGGTAAAACCAGGAGAATTCATATGCAAGACGTGGTAATCGTAGCTGCAGGCCGTACTGCAGTAGGTAAATTTGGCGGCTCTTTGGCAAAAACGGCTGCTTCCGAACTGGGCGCCCATGTCATCAAGGCCTTGCTGGCAAAAACCGGCATCAGTGGCGATCTCATCAATGAAGTCATCCTCGGTCAGGTGCTGACTGCCGGTGTCGGCCAGAATGCCGCACGTCAGGCAGTCATCAAGTCCGGTTTGCCGGACATGGTGCCAGCCTTCACCATCAACAAGGTATGCGGTAGCGGTTTGAAAGCGACGCATCTGGCGGCGCAGGCCATCAAGGCGGGTGATGCAGACATCATCATCGCCGGTGGTCAGGAAAACATGAGTGCTTCCCCGCACGTATTGAACGGTTCCCGCGATGGTTTCCGTATGGGCGACGCCAAACTGGTCGATACCATGATCGTTGACGGTCTGTGGGATGTGTATAACCAGTACCACATGGGCATCACTGCCGAAAACGTCGCCAAAAAATTCGGTGTCACCCGTGAAGAGCAAGACCTGTTTGCCCTGGCTTCCCAAAACAAGGCAGAAGCCGCGCAAAAGGCTGGCAAGTTCAAGGATGAAATCATTCCTTTTGAACTGGTCAGCAAAAAAGGCACAACCGTTTTTGACAGCGACGAATTCATCAAGCATGGCACTACGCTGGAATCGCTGGCATCGCTGCGCCCTGCCTTCGACAAAAATGGCACAGTCACTGCCGGTAATGCATCTGGCCTGAACGACGGTGCTGCTGCTGTCATCATGATGTCCGCCAAAAAAGCGGAGGAACTCGGTTTGCCAGTGCTGGCACGCATCAAGGCTTATTCATCTGCCGGTATCGACCCGACCATCATGGGCATGGGACCCGTCCCTGCGACTCAGTTGTGCCTGAAAAAAGCCGGCTGGACGCATCAGGATCTGGATCTGATGGAAATCAATGAAGCCTTTGCTGCACAGGCTATCGGCGTCAACAAGGAAATGGGCTGGGATACCAGCAAGATCAACGTCAACGGCGGTGCGATTGCAATTGGCCACCCTATTGGCGCATCCGGTGCCCGCATCCTGGTCAGCCTGATCCATGAAATGATACGTCGCGATGCCAAAAAAGGCCTGGCGAGTTTGTGTATTGGCGGCGGTATGGGCGTAGCGCTGGCGATAGAGCGCTAAGCCAGATTGCACTGCTTTCACTTATGAACCCCGCTGTATGTATTCAGCGGGGTTTTTTATCGCCTGGTCAAAGCAAGACGGACATACATTGTTGCTAGTCATGCATGACACGTGCTAGAGTCAGCCCGCTCCAGACCATGTCTGCCACGAACCGGGTTCATTGCAAATGAAGAAAGTCCTTTTCCCTTTAGCATGTCTGTCCTTGTTAGGCTACGTAACACAGGCAGTTGCGGATGATACTGCCGCGATCGCTGAACACATACGCCATGTAGAGAATGGCCTGCTGCCACCGGCCGTGATCAAGGGCAGGCCCGTGCAGCCCATGCGTTTATCTGATCGGATGGAAGCACTCAAGGTACCAGGCATCAGTATCGCACTCATCAATCACGGCAAAATTGAATGGGCGCGCGGCTACGGCTATGCCGACCTGGCCAGCAAACGGCCAGTGACGGTCGAAACCAGGTTCCAGGCTGCATCCATCAGTAAATCGGTGACAGCCATGGCGGCATTGGCCCTGGTTGAACGCGGCACGCTGAGTCTGGACGGTGACGTTAATCAGCAACTGGTGTCATGGAAGCTGCCCGCGAATGCCTATACTGCCCAGCAGGCAGTTACTCTGCGCGGGCTGTTAAGCCATACTGCCGGTGTGAATGTGCATGGTTTTCAGGGTTATGCATACAACCAAGACGTACCTACTTTGCTGCAAATTCTGGACGGTAAAAAGCCGGCCAATTCTGCTGCTGTCAGGGTGACTGCCTTGCCTGGCAGTGCCTGGAGTTATTCTGGTGGCGGGTATTCCATAGTCCAGCTATTGATGACAGATACCACGCAGGAAAGCTTTCCCGCCTTGATGAAAAAAATCGTGCTCGACAAGCTGGGCATGACACACAGCAGTTTTGAGTTACCTGCCCAGTGGCAGGCCATGACGGCTTCTGCCTATCTGGCCGATGGCAAACCTGTGTCTGGCAACTGGCACCGATATCCTGAACTGGCAGCAGCAGGTTTGTGGACGACGCCATCAGATCTGGCACGCTTTGCCATCGAGATACAGCAAAGCAGTGCAGGCAAATCGAATAAAGTACTGTCACAGGAAATGACCAGGAAAATGCTGACGCGCAGCAAGCTCAGTGACTATGGTCTGGGCCTGTTTGTGGGGGCGGTCAGGGATGAGCATGAGAGCTTTGGTCACACTGGTGGCAACATGGGTATTCGCACCATGATGACTGCCTTCAACAGCACTGGCCAGGGCGCAACCCTGATGACGAATAGCGACAATGGCGCAGAACTGATACAGGAAGTTTTGCGTGCCATCTCGGTAGAATATGGCTGGACCGATTACCGGGTCATAGAAAAAGTGGCTGTCGCCGGCGATGCCGGGGAATATAAAAAATTTGCAGGTGAATATGCCGTAGCCAGTTTTCCTGTTGTCGTCACTGCGGATGGTGATCGTCTGCACATCAAGGCCCAGCCCCTGGGTGCTTTCCAGCAAGAGCTGTTTCCGGATGTGAACGGTAACTACTTTATGCTGAACAATGACGTTACTGTACATTTTGAAAAAGATGCCAGCGGTATCGTAACCGGCATGACCGTTCACGGAAAAAACAAATCCAGTGGCAAGAAGATCAAATGACGGCAAATCGAAACCAGCTCAAGCGCAGGTCTTTGTAAAAAATCCCGGACCAATGATCACTGACCATTGAGTCCGGGATTTTTTATGCAGATATCTGCATCAGGCATTCACCTTGTCCTGTCGCTGGATGAACAGAATGAACAGAATTAACAGATACATCGCGCGGTGCTAGGAAATAAGACGCATATTAAAGGCACGTTCAATAAACCAGACCAGGGCGATGATGATGATCAACCCTGACCCCACTTGCACGATGGCACGCTGATACAGCCAGTGGCGGCGCAGCAGGAAAGCCAGCGGCAGAAACCCCGCAACGATGGTCAACTGGCCAATTTCCACGCCCAGGTTAAAGCCGACTAAGGCCATGACCAGCGCCGATTGCGGCAAGCCCAGGTCAGCCAGTACACTGGCGAAACCAAAGCCATGGATCAGGCCGAAGCTGAATGCGACCAACCAGCGCCGTCCCTGAAACAGCGGGAACAGATTATTCAGTGCCGCCAGGATGACCGATGCCGCAATGGCCGATTCCACCAGGCGCGATGGCAGTGCCAGCAGATTCAGTGCAGCCAGTGTCAGGGTAATCGAATGCGCTACGGTAAATGCCGTGACGATTTTCAAGACATCGATTGCTGCGACTTTAAAACTGCTGGCCGCTTCCCATTTGCCTGCCTGTAGTACCAGCACTGCGGGCAATAACAGCGATAGCAAAAACAGGATGTGATCAAAACCTATCCATATATGCCAGATGCCATGGAAGATGTAGTCAGTAAACTGCTTCCACTTGCTCACTTCATTCAGTACAAATTGCTGACTGGCTGCATCGGGACTGAAAATGGCAGTCGCCGTGATGCCATCCTTGTTGACCAGGCGCAGCAAGCCCTTGTGCTGGGGATCCAGATCAAAAAAAAGCTGATATTGAACGGTGATTTTTTCAGCATTGCAGTCACTGTCGAACATCAACACGGTATAGGCACCATCGCTATGCTGGTCTATCAATTGTTGTCTGGTAGTCAGCGTACATGGTTTGTCACCGGCAGTAATTTTCAGGCGCGCCAGCGCATAGGCGGCAATATCAGCATGCTTGTTGCGTACTTCATCCCAGGTCAGTTCACCGTTGCCGTCTTCATCCAGTCCTATCGCAAAATCCAGGTCACGCAGGGCAATATCCCATTGACCGTGTATGCCGGATTGACCGGCGCGCAAGCTCAGGTAACTGTCGCTGGGTTTGTGGGCATGGGCGGGCAGGCAAAAAATGCTGGACAGGCCAAACAGCAATGCCAGCATCATGTTGCGCGCAAATTGCGCATGCAGGCGATACATCATGGCTGTACTCCCAGTTTGGCGAGCGTGGGTTTCAGGGTGATGTCTTCCAGTTTGTTTTGCTTGAGCCAGGTCAGTCCATCCACAGCCGATTGCTGGCCCTGCGGGTTTTGCGCGGCAGCTTCCAGCAAGATGCGCAGATCAGCCGCTTCTTTCTGTATGGCCCAGTTCAACTGTGCCAGTTTCAATGCGATAGCCGGGCGCTTGTTCAACAGCAGTTCATAACGTGCCTGTTCACGCTGGTGCACAGTATCACCGCGCAGCATGGCCGCTTCAAAACGTTGATCCAGTAAATTGATTTGCTCGACTGCTGCCGGCGACTTTTGTGCCTGTAGCGCCAGCGCATAACGCAATAGCAAGGCATCGACCTTGGTTTTGCTTTTTAACAGCGTAACGACTTCTGCCGGTCTTTGCTGATCAAGTAAAAAATCGGCATACGAACCCAGCAGATAACTATCCGGCGATCCTGATTCTGATCCCAACATCAGGGCCGTTTGATACCAGGTCGCGGTAGCCCTGGCATCACCCAGGCGGGCTGCCATTTCAGCCAGCAATGTGGTCACCCAGATTTTTGTGCCCGTGTCAGTATCTGCATTCTTTTCATATTTCTTGTACGCAGCACTGAGCGCAGCATAACTGCTGGCGGCTTCGCCGTTCAGGCTGCCGATATTGTGCAGGCAGGTCAGGGTAATCAATTCGGGTGCGAGTGGATACAGATGCATGCAACTGGCTTTGGCCTGGGCAAACTGGCCCTGTACCTGCAAGACGGTGGCACGGGTCAGCCAGGCCTGGGCATTATCCCTGTCCTGCTTGAGGACGCTATTCAGGTCTGCCAGTGCCGCTGGGAACTGGTGCGTGCTTTGCAATATGGTGGCGCGCAGCACCAGTACGGCGATGGGGGGATTGGGCAGGTTCCACCAGGGTTTCAATGCGGCCTGCGCATATCCCAGGTAGCGCGGATCGCCGTCATTGCGCGCAGCATTGATATAGGCCTGCGCCAGTTCTGCAGCTATCGCGGGGTCCGCCGGTTTTTCTGCCAGGCGCCTGCGTAATTCAGTAAAGGCACGTTGGGCCGGGTCTGTGCGTCGCGGCAATTGTTCCAGCACCTGTTTGCCATTGCTGGGGATATAGGGCGTTGCCTGTGCAGCAAAGCCCAGCAAGGCAAAACAGATAAAACCGGATGTCAGCAATAAACGCATATAAAGAATCTATTGAATTGGGTCTGGAATATTATTTAGCAGAGAGATTAATGCGAGCCTGATGCTTTGTATTCAACTGCAAGAATACAAAACCCCAGGCCCGGTCTTCTACAGCAGGCAGGCATACATTAACTGATGCTTGCCGGTTCCGTTGTTTCTGGTGCGGTGACAGTCACAGAATCAATAGCCTGTGGTTCTGCCGTATCCGAACCTGCGCTGATCAGGTTCAGTACATATTGCGTGAACGTATCGATCAACGACGTGCCAGGTGTGGTGGTACCTGTGCCCGTATCCGTGCCCGACGTCGCGGAACCAGAGCTGGAACTGCCGCCGCAGGCCGCCAGCATCAGCGTCAGTGCCGCGCCGGCGATCAGGGTGAGATGTTTTGTTTTCATGATTTTTCCTTGAAAATGTTGTGCCTTGAATTACCGTATCACTTGTATTACTTAGCGTTTCAGTGCACCGGCCAAAGGAGTTTTCAGGTAAGGGAAGGCATTATCAAAGAAGCTGCTGTCAAGATAAGCGCCATCGGTAAAATCGATAGTGCCGGCTGGTGCATCTGTCGGTACACAAGCTATGCTCAACACGCACAACCTGCCCATCACCACACGCAGGGCAATATCCACCACATCATCACCAGGACGGCGACCATTCGGGAAACCGGCACTGTCACCACCGATGACACCCAGGCGATTTTGTGTGGCGCTGACCGGGGTCGTGGTATTCAGGCGCAGCATTTCAGACGGTGTGACGGTTGCTGGCTGATTGACACCCTTGATACCGGTCAGGAAAGCCGCCACCAGATCATTGCGCGGGAAATTGGTCGGAGCCTTGACACCGGCACTGCCGAACAATACTTCGACCAGCGCTGGCAGAGTTGGGTTGGTTACATAGGTCAGGAACTGGGCGTCGCCGCTAGGTTTGCTGTGGTTGAACTGGTCTTTGTCTTTCAGACCGATCACGACTTCATTCACTAATGGCATGCCCAGACGCGATACCTGGGTCCATGCGCCCCCTTCTTTGGACGCCGCACCAGTGCTGCTCGGTGTCGGGTTGATGGCACGGCCCTGACGCAGGCTGGCGGTAGTCCAGCCGCCGATGACAGCTTCCTTGCCATTGGTCAGGCAGACCGTTGGCACTTCCATTTCTATGGAAGTGATGTTTTTCAGTGCCAGGTCGTCATGGCCTGATTTCTCTGCATTCGGGTCAAAGGCAGTGGCAGGTGCCTTTATATTGATCAAATCAAAGGTTTCACCCAGATTGACGACGAAAGGATCTTTACGCTGGCCCACAAAAACTTTGCCTGGTGTAGCGCAACCAGGGATATTCACGGCAAATACATGCTTGGCTGCATACGATGCATAGTCAGGGATGGATTTATTACCGATATAGTCCACTGGCTTGTCAAAAACGGTAGAACCATTTGCTGCATTGGTCACAGCCTGGCGGGTGCCGGTACGACGATCACCGGTAACCATGGTGACGGTATAGGTTTCACGCACATTCAGACCAGCCGGATTGACACCGTCGATGGCGCCACCGTTAATGACCAGCGGTATGGATACTTTCTTGCCGCCAACAGTAAATTGGGCGTCATTATTGATGTTGTTGAAACGGAACTGGAAGGTCAGGTGTTCTTTGCCGTCACCGACATTATCGATGTGGATTTCATACAGGGCGTCCGGGTCCATGGAGAAATAATTCGGGCCACCATAGGCATCCTGCAATGGCGAGTAATTGGCAATCAGTGTGGTAAATGCACTGCGATTGGCTTCATAACTGCGAAACATGTAAAAGTCGGCAGCATCTACCTTGGGGTGCCGTGTAATAAACGGTGCTTCACGGTGACTGGAGGCCTGTGCCGGTAGAGAAACGATACCGCCCAAACTTCCGGCGGTGACCAGGGCGAACAGGATTTTTTGATTTAATCTGGATATTACTTGTCTCATGACCAACTCCTGAAGTGTAGGAAAAAGTGTCCGTGGCAAAGTTAAAAAACGTTACGGGCATTGTTCTTACGCAGGGGATTTGCTTTTGGATGCAATTTAATAAAAATAAATGATGATCTTTTTTTGGGAGCCGGGAAGAACCAGTGGATTGATGAACTTGGCGAAACAAGGCAGGTCCCTGCTTAGCAATATTTGCAGTTGCAGCAAATTTGGTTATACTAGAACTCATTTCATCAATAGGGGTGAGATGCGTTTGCCTCATAACGTGGGCTGGCAAGGCGGACGAGGCAGTCAATAGCGGGTCTATTGACAACGAGTCCAACGCAGTCCAGCACGCGTTATGAGGCAAACCCTTCGGGAGCTGGCGATTCGGGCGCATTGCAGCGTTGCGCCGCTTGCTAAGGCACCAGCCTTAGCTGCGCGTCACGCCTTGCACTGCATCCCGAATCGCCTTGCTCGCACTCATCCCTATTGATGAAATGAGTTCTAATCCCCTCTTGGCGCTGCTGCTAGAGGTACAAATGCCCCCGAATCGCCGGAGGCGCACCTGTACTTCAAATTTTGGTAGCCGTCATGACTTCTGTTTCCCGTTCCTTACTTCCGTCTTTTCCCCGTCTGCAATCTGCATTGCAAAGACAGGGCATCCATGTTGAGCATGCCAATGGCATCTTTCAACTTCATAATGAACACGCACAGGCTTCGGTGTTATTACCGGACTCGCTTCCTCTGGAAGAAAAGGCCGTCAAGCAATTGCTGGCTTTTGCCTCAGTCAGATCTCCGGATTCGAGTCATGGGGTGTGCAAGGCTTGTGCAACACCGGATTTTCATCCTGGCAGCATTGCCCCGGTTGGGTCCATCGTCGCCACCGATGCCGGTTTCGTGATTCCTGCCGCCATAGGCACGGACATCAACTGTGGTATGCGTCTGTTGACAACAGGTTTTAATCTGACACAGGCCAGCCTGCATAAAGATGCGCTGATACGTCAACTGCAAAGGGTGTTGCTGGAAAATGCCAGGGATGTACCCGCACATGCCCAGGCATTTGCCGCGCTGTGTGATGCTGGTCCGGCAGCTTTTCTGGATAGCTTGCCAGATAGTGGTATTTGGGCTGTGGCAGATAGAGACAGGCTGCAGCAAGAGCTCACTGCCTGCATAGGTCTGCATGAATTTGGTGGCGCACGCCGCTATGCACCTGAAGCCTGGTTTAATCGCACAGGCATAATGCGCGACCCCAGTCTGGGTACTACCGGCGGTGGCAATCACTTTGTTGAATTGCAGGTAGTCGATACGGTCTTTGACCGTCATCTGGCCTACCGCGCAGGGCTGGCAAAAGACGATATCGTCGTCATGATACATAGTGGCTCGCGCGATGTTGGTTTCTATGTTGGGCAGCGCTGGATGGACAGGGCCAGGTCAGAATGGCCAGCGGGCATGAAGCACCCTGACACAGCCCTGTATGGTCTCAGTGGTGAACTGGCTGAAGAATATCTGCTGGCAATGGGTGTGGCAGCACGCTATGCCTGGGCCAATCGCATGGTGCTGGCTGAACTGGTCAGGCAGCAGTTGCAAGCCGTGCTGGGCGCGGCCGGCTCGAAGCTGATCGTGGATGTACCGCACAATGTGATCTTGCGTGAACATGGTATGAACATACACAGAAAAGGTGCCACCCCGGCACGCGATGGCGACCTGGCGCTGATACCGGGTTCCATGGGGGACGCCAGTTACCTGGTACACGGATTGGGCAATCCTGACTGGTTATGGTCGTGCAGCCATGGTGCAGGCAGGCGTGTTCGCCGGCAGGATGTGCGACGCCTGCGCCATGACAATACAGAGGCCAGCTGGCAATGTGTGACCCTGCGTGAAGAACGGCGTATTGAAGAAGCACCGCAAGCCTATAAACCCATAGGCCCGGTGATAGAGGCGCAGGAAGAAGCCGGGCTGATCAGGGCAGCAGTCAGGCTCAGGCCATGGGTGACGTTTAAGGCATAGGCTTTACAAATAAAAATCCCCGTGCGATGGATCATGGTACGGGGATTTTTGATGCAAAGGCAGCTTAGTGGATGCCGTGCATTTTCTGTTTCATCCATTTGTCGAGCAGCATCAGTATGACGCCTGCTGCTATCGGGATCAGGGTAAAGATCAGGAAGAAGATGGACATCGAATAATGCTTGGAGATATCGTCGATATAACTGCCGCTGAAGCCAGCCAGTTTATTGGCAATGGCAGTGTTCAGGAACCAGACGCCAAACATCAGGCCGAGCAGACGTGGCGGTGCCAGTTTGCTGATATACGACAGGCCGACTGGTGATACACAGAGTTCCCCCATGGTATGGAAGAAGTAGGCAGCGATCAGGAAGATCATGCTGACACTTGCTGTTTTGGCACCGGCAGGGATGCTGGCAGAACCGTAAGACAGCGCCGCAAAACCCAGGCCCAGCAAGACCAGTCCCACGCCAAATTTGACCGGGCCGCTAGGGTTCCAGTATTTTTCCCACAGTTTGGAAAACATCGGTGCCAGGATCACCAGGAAGAAGGAATTCAGCACGCCAAACCAGGTTGCAGGTACGCTGGACTGATCAAGTGCAAATTCACGGCGCAGCATCCAGATCACCAGTGCCCAGATCAAGCCTATGCAAAGCAGCAGCAAGGCATTCGACAGCAGGTAGCGCTTTGCCGTGCCGGCAAACAGTTTGAGCAATAGCCAGGACAGGATGATGGTCGGAATGACGGTCATCAGGCTGTTGACGATTTTAAATGCCATGCCGCTGGTACCAACCAGTGCACGGTCAGTGTAGTCAGCTGCAAAAATCGTCATCGAGCCACCGGCCTGCTCAAACGCAAACCAGAAAAAGATGGTGAAGAAAGAGAATACGCAAATGGCTACCAGGCGGTCAGACACGATATGTGGTGCTGCTTCTTCTGCCACCACTGCATCTGCTTTTTGTTGTGACTTGGCCAGACCGATATCACCAAAGATGCCCTGACCAAAATAGAACTGGATAGCACCTAGGATCATGAAGGCACCGGCCAGGCCAAAGCCCATGGGCCAGGATATTTTTTCACCGATGTAACCGCACAACAGGATACCGAAGAAAGCACCGGAGTTGACGCCCATGTAGAACAGCGTGTAGCCGCCATCACGACCACCTTCATTGTCCTTGGTATACAACTGACCAACGATGGCAGAGATATTCGGTTTGAACAAACCGGTGCCGGCGACTACCAGACCCAGGCCGGTGTAGAAGGTTGCCGGTGTATCAAACAGCAGGCAGGCATGGCCTGCGGCGATGATGAAACCACCCAGCACGACAGAGCGACGGCTGCCCAGTAACTGATCGGCGATATAACCACCCAGGATAGGGGTCAGGTAGACCAGGCCGGTGTACCAGCCATACAGGGCGGTGGCATCCGCACGGCTCCAGCCCCAGCCGCCCTTGTCGACGGTGGTAACCAGAAACAGTACCAGCAGGGCGCGCATGCCGTAATAAGAAAACCGTTCCCACATTTCTGTGAAGAACAGCACAAACAGGCTATCCGGATGTCCCAGGATAGTGTGTGCGGCTGGCGTTTGAATTTTGTTCAAAGTGCTCTCCAGTATTTATTTTGTATTAAAAGTAATTTATGTCGCAAAATTTTTTTCATTGTGTATCATTAAATGATATGAATTGATTCAATTCGGCGCGTAGCTTACCACGACAAAAAGGCCAAATAAAAAGACATATGCCGCACCGCAGCAAAAATTGCTGCACAAACATTGTGCAGATATCGTCGTCTGAATATGGCATGATGCATCTTATTTCACTTACATTTGCTTACAGGTACTTGCAGAATAAGTATCAAAAAAGTAATGAATATGTGTTTTGTTGATGCCTGTTGCAGTGATTGAAAATAAATAGGACTTACGCAAAACCGCCCCAGCTGCGTTGCAGCGCCTAGCCGTACTATTCGTACTGTCTTCGTCGCTACGCCTTGCTGGGACAATTTTGCGTAAGTCCTAATAAAGTAATTGCCAGAGTAAATGCCCGGTGTTTTGTGTGATTTTGTAATTTTTAGCTGACAGCACAGGGCTTGTGCCGGAATCGGTATATGTGCGGGGCTGTGCAATCTTGAGTCTTGCCAATGAAACATGGACTGAACCAGTCCGCATCCAGGCAGTCTGAACAGCTTGCAATCGGTTTGATGGAATTTGTCCACAAACAGGGCTAAAAAAACAGGCTACAAAAAAGGAGAGAACAATGAAGTGGAAAAACCTGGTTGCTGCCGGCAGCCTGTGGTGCGGTGTAGTGGGGATGGCAGGCATGGCGCAGGCCGTGACTGTAGAACAGGTGAAAACCTTCACGCTGCCCAATGGCATGAAGTTCCTGGTATTGGAGAATACGACCATTCCCAATGCGAATATGTATACCTACTGGAAAGTCGGATCCCGCAATGAAGTGGCGGGCATCACCGGCCTGTCGCATTTTTTTGAACACATGATGTTCAACGGTTCCAAAAAATTTGGGCCCAAGCAGTTTGACCGCACCATGGAAGCAAATGGTGGTGCCAATAATGCCTATACCAGCAATGATGTGACGGTCTACCAGGACTGGTTTCCTGCCGTGTCGCTGCCGACCATCTTTGATCTGGAAAGTGATCGCATCGCCAATCTGAGCATTGATCCCAAGATGGTGGAAAGCGAACGCGGCGTAGTCTTGTCGGAACGCAGCACCGGGCTGGAAAATTCCAATCTGCGCGCCTTGTGGGGTGAGGTGTATGCCTCGGCTTTCCGTGCCCATCCGTATTCGGTTCCGACGATAGGTCATGAATCCGATATCAAGGCCTGGACCCAGGATGATCTGCAAAAGTATTTCAATGTGTATTACTCGCCGAATAATGCCGTGGCTGTTATCGTCGGTGACGTCAAGGCCGACGAAGTAAAGCGTCTGGCTGAACAGTATTTTGCCAATGTACCAAAGCGTGCCTTGCCACCAGCAGTACGTACTGTGGAGCCGGAACAAAAAGGCGAGCGACGCGTGTTTGTGCGCAAGGAATCGGCCACTGCGGCCAACCTGATGATTTCTTATAAGGTGCCAGCCACCAATCACCCTGATTACTATGCGCTGAATGTGATCTCCAGCATTCTGACGGATGGCAATACCTCGCGTCTGTACCAGGCACTGGTGGACAAACGTCTGGCGACACAGGTCGGTTCAGACCAGGGCAAGGCACTTGATCCTGGCCTGTTCAATTTCTTTGCGGTGGCTGCCAACAAGGTGCCGGCAGCGAAGGTGGAAGAAGCATTGCTGGCAGAAATAGACCGTCTGATCAAGGATGGCATCAGCGAAGAAGAATTGCAGAAAGTGAAAAACCAGAAGCTGCTGAATTTTTACCGCGCGCAAGAAACCATCAATGGTAAGGCCGCGCAACTGGGTGAATACGAAGTATTTTTCGGTGACTACAAAAAATTATTTGATGCGCCCGAGGCTTATCGCAAGCTGACTGTGGCAGATATCAAAACTGTCGCCGCTAAATATTTCAGAAAATCACAACGTACTGTCGGTGTACTTGCCGCAGTGGAGGAATAAGAAGATGATCAGCAAAAAAATTCTTGCATGCAGTCTGGCCAGCGCCAGTCTGAGCTTGTGCGTTACCAGCAGCCATGCCGCCGATTTTCGCCTGCCTGCGTTTGAAACTGCCAAACTGTCGAATGGTCTGACCGTCTATCTGATGGAGCGCCACGACGTACCGCTGATCGCCATGCGCGCCGTGGTCAAGGCTGGTGCAGTCAATGATGGCAACCAGTCCGGCTTATCCAACCTGACTGGTGAAACACTCCTGCTGGGCAGCAGCAAATATGACAAAAAAACGCTGGACCAGAGTTTTGATTTTCGGGGTGGCAAGATCTCCAGTACCACCAGTGCCGAAGCGACGGCGCTGACGGCAGAATTTGCCAGGGACGATGCCGCTACCTTGATGCCCATTATCGCCGATGCCTTGCAGCATCCCGGCTTCAATGAGGAAGAATTTGGCAAATTGCGTGCGCGTACTGTCGATGGTTTGAAGCAGGCCAAGGAAAGTCCGCGCAATGTGGTGCAAAATTACTACCGCAGCATGCTGTTTGGTAATGCGGCGTATGCCAATCCGGTGGCGGGTTCGGTCAACAGCGTGACAGCCTTGCAGACCCAGGATGCGCGTAGTTTTCATAAAAATTATTATCGTCCGGATAATGCTGCCCTGATCGTGGTGGGTGACTTCAAGCCTGCTGCCATGCGTGCGCAGCTGGAAACACTGTTTGGCAAATGGCAGTCGGCAGGAACTTTGCCGGCAAGCGCAGCCAAGGGCAAAGTACAGGCTGACAAGGCCAGGGTCTGGCTGGTGAACAAGTCTGATGCGGCTGAAACCACCTTCCTGTTTGGCGGTGCCGGTATCGCCCGCAATGATCCGGACTATGTGCCTTTGCAGGTCATCAACACCATACTTGGTGGTCGTTTTACGTCATGGCTGAATGATGAGTTACGTGTCAATTCTGGGCTGACCTACGGTGCCAGCAGCAGCTTTTTTACGCTGACTGATACCGGTACTTTTGCCGTATCGAGCTTTACCGCTACCCCCAAAACCGAAGCGGCACTGGCATTGGCGACCAAAACCTATCAGCGCCTGTGGGACAAGGGTATTGATGCCGCCACCCTGGAATCTGCCAAGGCCTATGTCAAGGGGCAATTCCCGCCGCGCTTTGAAACCAACCTGCAACTGGCCGGTTTGTTAAGTGATATGTATGTTTCCAAAGTCGGTCGTGAACAGATTGATAATTTCACGCGGGATGTTGATGGTCTGAACCCGGAAAAAGCAAAACAATTAGTGGACAAACATTTTCCACGCGATAAACTGCAAATCTTACTGATAGGCAAAGCAGAAAGCATACGCAGCATCGCTGCCAGCTATGGTGAAGTCAGTGAGCTGGATATTACGGCGAATGGTTTTGCCCCCGTCGCAAAATGAGTTACAGCCTTATTTTTTATGGCATTTGCCATAGCACCAAATTGTAAATCCAGTAAGTAAAATTGCCGCCCCGTGTCAGGGGCGGTCGTTTTTTTTAAAGGCTCATAACATGTCTACATGTTAAGCCTGCAGCATCAAAACCAGAGACCAGGACCGTTTTCTATGTTTCGTTTCAAACCCTTGTTTTTCTTTGCCACGCTCAGTCTGGTGGCCGCTTCTTCCAGTCAGATATATGCCGGTACTACCAGTGAATCTGGATATCAGTTGCCACCGCCAGAGTTGCAGGCCGTGGTGGATGCACCCAGAGGGCCGGTTTTCCGCCTCGGGCCACAGCGCAAGACAGCCCTGTTGCTGACCCTGCCGGGCCTGCCCAGTATTGTCGATGTGTCTCAGCCAGAATTGAAGCTGGCTGGCCTGCGCATCAATCCACGTACCCGTGCCGCCAGCCATTTCGATTTTGGCAATGGCATGAGCCTGCTGGATGTTACCACCGGCAAGCTGCGTGAAGTCACTGGCCTGCCGGCCAAGGTCAAGATTGCAGAAACTGCCTGGTCGCCGGATGAACACTGGCTGGCTTTCAGCATATGGGTAGATAACGGTGTGGAACTGTGGCTGATGGATGTCAGAACGGCGGCAGTGCGTCGCCTGATGGCAGACAAGCTCAATGCCGTCACAGGGCCGGGGTTTTCCTGGATAGAAGGTTCGGACAAACTGCTGGTCAGGCTCTTGCCTTTGCGCCAGAAAGAGCTGGCAGCAACCAGCTTTGTTCCAAGCGGGCCGAATACGCAAGAAAGCAAGGGCGGCAAGGCCAGCCAGAATCGTACTTATCCCGACATGCTGAAGACCCCGCGTGACAGCGATGTGCTGGACTGGCAATTGCAGACGCAACTTGGTTTTGTCAATGTCAGGGGTGAGCTGCATCGCATAGGCAATGCCATGACGCTGATTAAATCCCTGGCTTCGCCGGATGGCAAACTGATTCTGACCACCCAATTGCGTCGTCCGTATTCGACCATGTTGCCTATGGATCGCTTTGGCCAGTTGATAGAAATCTGGGATAACCAGGGCAAGAAAGTAAAAACAATCGCAGAACGCCCGATGCGTGAGCGCTTGCCAACCGGGATAGATGCTGTGCAGGCAGGGCCACGTGATTTTGGCTGGCGCCATGACAAACCCGCGACCCTGTATTGGCTGGAAGCGCAAGCCGGCGGCGACCCGGAAGTAAACAGCAAGGTGCATGATGCCCTGTTCCAGCAAGCTGCACCTTTCGATGGTCAGGCCCAGAAAATCATGGACCTGGCCTGGCGTTTTGGCAGTGTGCAATGGGGTAACGATAACCTGGCACTGGTCACCGAAAACTGGGTGAAGACCAAGGACACCCGTACCTGGCGTGTACAGCCGGGCGTAGCAGACAGCAAGCCGGAACTCTTGTTCAGCCGTAAATACGAAGATCAGTATGCCAACCCCGGTGCGCCAGTGATGACGCAAAATGCCATGGGTCGCCAGATATTGCGTACCACGCCGGACGGCAAGGCCATCTTCCTGACCGGCACGGGTGCCAGTCCTGAAGGCGACCGGCCTTTCCTGGATAAATTTGACCTGGCCAGCAAACAGGCGAACCGTCTGTGGCGTTCGCAGGCACCTTACTATGAGGAGGTGCTGGGTTTGCTGAATGACAAGGGTAGCAGTTTTGTCACCAGCCGTGAAGCGAATGAAGAAAGGCCGAATTTTTACCTGCATGACCTGAGCAGCAATGCCGCACCGCGCGCGCTGACCCAGTTTCCGCACCCCATGCCACAGTTCAAGGGCGTGAAGCGGCAGCAAATCCGTTACGAACGTGAAGACGGTGTTGACCTGACGGCCACCCTTTACCTGCCACCGGGCTATGATCCGAAACGTGACGGCCCGCGCCCCATGATCATGTGGGCGTACCCGCGTGAATTCAAAACGGCAGAGGCTGCCAGCCAGGTCATTGGTTCACCCTACAAGTTCAACCGCATTTCCTACAATGGCCCACATGCCATGCTGGCGCGCGGCTATACCGTGCTGGATGGCCCAACCATGCCCATCATCGGTGAAGGCAAGAAAGAGCCGAATGATACCTATCTGGAACAGTTGAAGATGGATGCTGAGGCAGCGGTTGACGAAGTGGTGCGCCTGGGTGTGGCAGACCGTAACCGTATTGCCATCGGTGGCCATAGCTATGGTGCTTTCATGACGGCCAACCTGCTGGCGCACACCCGTCTGTTCCGTGCCGGTATTGCCCGCTCGGGTGCGTATAACCGCAGCCTGACACCGTTTGGTTTCCAGTCTGAAGACCGGAATTACTGGAAGGCCAACAAGGTCTACCAGGACATGTCGCCATTCAATTTTGCCAACCAGTTCAAAGACCCCATCCTCTTCATTCATGGTGAACAGGATAATAATCCGGGTACTTTCCCCATGCAAAGTGAACGCATGTATCAGGCCATACAGGGGCTGGGTGGCGTCACCCGTCTGTCCATGCTGCCGAATGAAAGTCATAGCTACCGCGCCCGTGAATCCATACTCCACATGTTGTGGGAACAGGATCGCTGGCTGGAAACCTATGTCAAGAATGCCAAGCCGGACAGCAGCAGGGATTAATGAGTAAGATTGAGCGGCAACATTGAGCGACAGTATTGAGCCGCAAACGCCTCAAATGTTAAAAAAGGCAGCAGATTCGCAAGATCTGCTGCCTTTTGCACATGAACTTAATGTTTTGCATTAATATGCAGACATACTATCTACACGGTTTCCCATGCTTAAAGCCGTCATTCTCGACGCTAACGCCGTCGCCCGCAATTTACTCGCCTCTGTCCTGGTGAACGGTGGTCATGAGGTGGTGGGAGACGCCAACCTCAGCCCGGCCAGTCTGGCACGCATCATCAAACTCAAACCCCAGGTCATTTGTGTCGATGTCGGTGAAGCTGATACCGAGGGCCTGGCACTGCTGGACAAGCTGCGTGCCGATTTACCCAAAACCCTGTTGTTTCTGGTGTCGTCCAAAATTGATGCAGCCACCTTGCAGGCGGCCCAGCAACGCGGCGTACATGGCTTTATCGTCAAACCTTTCAATTCGGTTGCAGTCCTGACGTCCATACGCAATACCATATTGCGTATTGCTAAACAGCAAAGACCTGCCGTAGCTGAGGGAGAGTCCGAAGGCCAGGGTGAAACCGACGGCGGCTGAGTTTATCCTCACTTAGTTTATCCCCACTCAGTTTATCCCCACTAAATCAGGTTTCATCCCTTATCCGTGGGTTTTATCGCATCATTCCTGTTCCAGGTTTCCCGGTTCTAGACTAAGCAAAACTTGATCGGGGAATAGCGATGTCTTTTTCTAATACCATGTCCAAACAATTGCATACTTCAGAACAACTGCTGCCATCCGAAGTGACGGCACGCAGCGAAACCTGGCTGACCCGTGCCCGCAATTATCCGGTGTTTTCCCGCACCTGGTTCCGTTACCGGGCCCAGGCATGGTTAGGTTTTTTTGCCATTATTGATCTGCTGGTCCTGGTGATTGGCTGGCTGGCGGACGCAAATATGCGCAAGACCCTGGCGGTCTTCATCCCCCTTACCCTGGGCAGTACGGCCCTGCACCTGCTTGGGCCAGCCATGGCGGTCTGGGTCAGGAGCCGGGGCTATGCGGGTAAAAAGGAAGTCATTGCCCTGTTGTTGGCCTTGTTGCTGGGGGCTGCGTGCAGTTATGGTGTGCTTTCCGGCGTCAACTATGCAACCCAATACCTGGTGCAGGGCAGTCCAGGTGTGGAATTGGCGGTCATTGGTTCTGTCAGTACCAGACAAAAGAATACAAAGGATGCAACGGGCCGGCTAACTACTGTCACTGCGCAGGCGAGTGTTGCCGAAACTGCTGAACGGCCTGCGGACAGCAAGGAAATCGACAGCAAATTGGAACACACACCGACGCTGAAATTGATCTTGCAGGGATTTTCCCTGCTGATATCCAGCGGCCTGATCTTTTACACTGGTGGTGCCGTGGATTTCTGGTATTTTTTCCGCCAGAAAAAACGCATGCTGGAAGTCATGCGTCAGCAAGAGCTACAACAGGCACAAGATGCACGTCGTGAAGCGGAACTGCGCCTGTCGGTACTGGCGGCACAGGTAGAACCACATTTCCTGTTCAATAGCCTGGCCGGGGTGCGCTCTGCCATCCTGACGGAGCCGCAACGTGCCACGGCGATTGTTGATCATCTGGTCGATTACCTGCGTGCAACCATACCGCAAATGCGTAATGACGGTAGTTCCGCCCAGGCCAGGCTAAAACAGCAACTGGAAGCTGCCAGTGCCTATCTGGGTTTGATGCACGCGCGCATTCCCCGTCTTAGTTACAGTTTTAACAGTGAAGTGAACGATGCTGCTTTGCCGCCGCTGATGCTGATTTCGCTGGTTGAAAACGCAGTCAAACATGGGGTGGAGCCAAAGATAGGGCCAGTCCATATCGCCGTTCATGCCAGACGCATGGAAAAAGAAGCTACCCCCATGCTGGAACTGACGGTGGAGGATGACGGTGTCGGTTTTGCCGGCAGCAGTTCCGGATCCGGCATAGGGCTGGCGAATATCCATGAGCGTCTGGCATCCATGTATGGCGAACGCGCCAGCCTGGTATTGAAAGCCAGGGCAGAAGGTGGCGTTGCAGCGACCATTCTGTTACCTCTGGAAGCCTGATTAAAAAAGGAAACGATTCATGACTACAGCCATCATCGCCGATGACGAAGATTTACCCCGCAAGGAATTGCGCCGCATGTTGACCAAAGTATGGCCAGAACTTGAAATACTGGCTGAATGTGAGCACGGTGCCGAAGCCCTGGAAGCCATACACCATGAAGCACCGGATATCGCTTTCCTGGATATCCGCATGCCCGGCATGACCGGACTGGATGTAGCGCATGCGGTCAAGGGCCGCTGTCATGCGGTGTTCACCACGGCCTATGACAGCCATGCCATTGATGCCTTTGCTGCCGGTGCGGTGGATTATCTGCTGAAGCCGATATCCGAAATCCGCTTGCAAGAAGCCGTAGCGCGCCTGAAAGAACGCATCGCCAGCAAGCAGCCGGTGACCGATGTCAGCCAGTTGATGTCAGAACTGGACAAGCGCCTGCGCAGCAACACCGTTGAGCGCATACGCTGGATTAGTGCCAGCGTGGGCGACACCATCAAGATGTTCCCGGTAGAAAAAATCCTGTTTTTCAGTTCGGATGAAAAATACACCAGAGTGGTCTGCGCTGACGATGAAGCACATGTGCGCAAGCCATTGAAGGAATTGATGGACGGCCTGGACCCGGACATTTTCTGGCAAATTCACCGTGGCGTCGTGGTGCGCGCCGACGCGATTACCCGCGCCCATAGAGATGAACTGGGAAAATACACGGTAGAAATCCGTGGCTCACAAGAAAAGCTCAAGGTTAGTCAGGCGTACGCCTGGCGCTTTAAACCAATGTAAATTAGACTGTGAATTTGGTCTTTGGGTTTGCAAAAATCCCACAACCGGCAAGGAATGGCTTGGCTTTTTCGAGTAAGCAGATTTATGATGGCGCTGGCGTTGAAACCAGCGTCATCATTTTTAATAAAAAGATTTGGATTGATCCAGACAATTTTTCTTCCGCAGCTTCTGCTTCAGAATATCCTCAGTCATCCATGATTGAGCGAGCCTGTACTAATCCATAATAACAATAACAGGAATCTCAAATGCAACAAAAAAATACACTGATCGATATCGGTGCCAACCTCGCACATCATCGTTTTCATGCCGATCTGGATGCCGTCATTGACAGGGCCAGGCAGGCCGGTGTGGAACACATTATTGTCACCGGTACCTCGGAACGTGCAAGCCGTGACGCCCATGCGCTGACACAAAATTATGCCGGCTATCTGAGCAGTACCGCCGGTGTGCATCCGCATGAAGCCAAGAACTGGAATGCCGGTTGCGCCAAAACCATAGAACAACTGGCGGGCAGGCAAGGCGTGGTTGCCATTGGTGAATGTGGGCTTGACTATAACCGCATGTTTTCGACCGAAGCGCAGCAATTGCTCTGCTTTGAAGCGCAATTACAATTGGCCGTGCGTGTGCAGAAACCCGTGTTCCTGCATGAGCGTGAAGCGCATGATGCGTTCTTTGCGCTGCTGAAACAATATCGCTCACAACTGAAGGGTGCGGTGGTGCACTGCTTTACCGGTAACACGGCAGAAATCCGTGAATACCTGGATCTGGATTGCCACATCGGCGTGACCGGCTGGGTCTGCGATGAACGTCGTGGTGATGACTTGCGTCAGGCGCTCAAGTTCTTGCCGAAAGAAAAGCTGATGATAGAAACGGACGCCCCATTCCTGTTGCCGCGTAACTTGCCAGTGAAACCGCAAGAGGGACGAAATGAACCCATGTACCTGCCAGTGGTACTGGAAGCCGTAGCCAGCATTTTGGGCATATCAGCCACTGCACTTGCCCAGCAGGTGCGCCTGAATACCGGGCAGTTTTTCAATCTGCCCCTGGCGGCTTAAAACGCCGTGGCGCTTATGAGGGTTTGCCTGCGTCTTCTACAATGTCTGTCGTCATGGCTGGTGGGACGGACGGGGTAGTGGTGCGCAAGCTGCGTGACCAGCGCAGCAGGCCGATGGCATAGCTAATGTAATAGGCGGCCAGCATGCCAAACAGGAACAGGGTCAGGTGGCTGCCATAAAAATCACTAGGTGGCGCGCTGAAAGATTGTGTCGTGAAATACAGCGACCCCATGCGCCAGGCAATGCGGCCCAGCAGCAGGACTGACAGGGCAATGCCCAGGTGTGCATTCGGCGTATAGAATTTGCCAGCCGGGCTGTGTTCAAATTTGGTCAGGCGGTGACCATAGATGCCCAGGCCGGTACCGACAGCCAGGCCACCCAGCATGATCAGCACGCTGCCTTCATGATTTATGGCACCGAACATAACCAGAGCGATCAGCAAAGGGAAAATGCATACCGTGATCATTGCACGTATGCCGGAATATCTTTGCCTGCCCACCATGCGCCGGATACGCGACACAATACGCCAGAGAACGAACGCGCCGACGGCAACGCCGATCAGCATGGATGAAGGATTGGCAGTGGTCATGGTGGACTTTCTGTCGCGCTTGCAAATAGAGAGTGAAAGAATAGAGAGTCAAAGAATGGAGAGTGAAAGTTTAACATGTCGGTAAATTTGCCTGTACTAGGGCGTGTTGACATATCTTTTAGGCAAAGCATTTCCCCCATAGCGCGGGCTGGCAAGGCGTGCGGCGCAGTCAGGGCTGGTGCCCCTGACAAGACGCGCAACGCAGTCCAGCACGCGCTATGGGGGAAACCCGGAGGGAATGGGTCCGAAACCTCGTCTGGCGTTGTTGTACGTCGCTCACTTGGATTACCAAGCAGCGCTCCGCACGCCTAGCCAGACAAGGTTTCAAACCCATTTGCTTACCTAAAAGACATGTCAACACGCCCTAAAATGTATCAGGCCAGCGACATCGCGCTGGCCTGAAAGGACTATGCAATGACAGTTTTATTGCAAGAGATCTACCGCATCATATGAATACCCCGGGCTCAGGTAAGTGGTACCGCTGGAGCCGCTGATGGCAGTCAGGGTCAGGGTATTTTCACCCACCACAAATGCTGTGGCAGGAATAGCGAAGCTGTACATCGTGTTATTGCCGCGATAGCTACCGACAGTCAGGGTGCGGCTGGATGGCTGGGTCGATGCTGCCGGGTTGGCAGATACCCAGGCATTCATCTGCGCCTTGGGACGGCCACCTGCATAGGCAGTGGTAATCCCTACCCGTAGCGTATGGGCGGTAATCTGGCTGGCAGTCAGGTTGAACTTGATGGTGTAAGTGCCATTCACTGATTTCCACTGATACGCCGGGAAATCAGTCGCTGCACTGGAACTGCCGATCACAAAGTTACCGGGTACCCATGAACTCATGCGCACGTCCGATGGATGCATGGTAGTGACTTTATCGCCATTCAGGAACTCGGCAGGCGAGCCATCCCAGTCACCGATGCGCCATAGCGCTGCGCTGCTGCTGGGGTCGCCAGCAATGGTAATGGCCCCTGCGTTGTACGTGCTGCCAGCGCTGACGGTTACGGAACGAGTATCTACCGCCAGCTCATTTTTATAGATCTTCATGGTGTAGGTACCAGGGATCATGTTCGGGCTGTTGAATGAACCATCGCTGGTGTTTGCCGTGGCCCAGTACTGTGCCGTGGTATTCGAAAAGCCGACGGTATAGCCATAGTTGGTATCGCGGCCATTGATGGTTGTGCCAGCAACCGCACCGCGGGATGACGCAGGCACGTAACCCGTCATACCCATGTTGGCAAACCAGGACGTATCCAGTGCGCCTGGAGGAGTACCACCCGTGAATACCAGCGTATAGGTATTCAGTATGCCGGGGCGATATGCTTCGGTCTGGTTTTCTCCATAGTTGACGATATAGGTGATTTCCTGGTTGGTGGACGTGATCTGGTTCAGCAGACTGCGGAAGAATGGACCGCCGGAGCCACCTTCATTATTGTCCCTGACCATCCACAGGCCGACGCTGCTGCTGGTACCGCCTATGTAAGACCAGTCTTTCAAGCGCATGTTTGAATAATGCTTCGACCGTGTTTCGCCATTGGCCATGCCGAAGATGTCGCTGGATTCGATGGCGCCGGTGGTGTTGCGCAGATCCGATGGCCCCGGGCCGTTGGGCAGCACTCCTACCGGTACGCGTACGATATACCGTACCAGATTGAGGGTGTCGGGTTCGCTGGTGAAGTAGGTGCCCATGTAGATATGCGGGCTGCCATTCTTTGCCAGGTAATAATGGGTCAGATTGCCAGCCTGCACTGTGATGCGGATGTAGTCGGTATTGATGACATCGGCATTCACCGTCACCGCAGAAACGCCCGTGTACAGATAGTCAAAGCCACTGTTCACTTGTGAACCACGGGACTGGTCCTGGTATTGCACGCCGTTATAGATCAGCGAAGCTATGTCGCCAGCCGATTGCGTGCTGACACCATTGTCCAGACGGCGGATTTTGAACACCAGCCCGGCTCCGGTATCGACGGTATAAAAGTTGGTGTCCGACGTCAGGCCAAAGCTGCTGGCCGGTGGTGCCTGCACAGGCGGAACCGCCGCCGTCAGCGTGCTTCCTGTTTGTGCGCTTTTGCTACCGTCGCTGCCGCCACAGCCTGCCAGCAAGCCAAGCAGTATGCAGCTTAGCCAGAAGCTGCGTAAATTTCCTGTTTTCAATTTTGTCTCCTGTTTTTAATTGGATGAATCTTGTTGTGATTTCTTGTGATCATTTGTGCTTATTTGTGATTGGGTCCCTGAGTCGCTGTGGTGTGTTCTCCTTTATCCATAAAGTAATCAGATTGCAAATGGTCCATGCGACCCACCATGTGTTGCATGGTGAAACGCCGTTCCGAATGAAATGAGTGCCAGTTTTTTTATTGATGACGCATACATGGCAAAGACGCTATAAAGCAAATGGACGCGACCTGCCCCCGGGCATCAGCAAGGTGCCTGATAATCTGAAAAAGTCGGTACAGCCTGATACGTTTGGTCAGTCGCAGGTGATCACAATGATTGCAATGATCAGCTTCAGACTGTGCGTTGCTGGAAAGCGGTTTTGCTTGTGGCGAGATAGCTGGGGCGGTAATGCTTGCGGCGCTACTGCACAAGTCTTAGGACTTACGCAAAATCGCCCCAGCTGCGTTGCAGCTCCTTGCCGTACTATTCGTACTGTCTTCGTCGCTACGCCTTGCTGGGACAATTTTGCGTAAGTCCTATTTTGTAATGAATTCAGTATTATTTTCTGTGTTCAATGTGTCAATTCAATACGGCAACAGAAGAGGTAAATATTGCAATAAATCATTTTTTTGAGCGATGCAAATTGCTCGCGTATTCTGCTGCGTTGCACCAGGTTTCCTGCCATGTCCGAAAGCTGCCAGCAACTTTTCTCACAGTTTGTTAAGCTGCTTGCCTGATTGTTATGGAGTGGCTTATGCGCAGTGCTGATTTATTACGTTTGATTTCCCTGGCGGCTATCTGGGGCGCGTCTTTCCTGTTCATGCGGGTGTTGGCTCCCGTGGTCGGGGTATTGTGGAGTGCCGAAGTCAGGGTTGGCCTGGCCGGTGCCGCTTTGCTTGCCATGATGGTGATTACCGGCAGGGCGATGAATTTCCGTAGCAACTGGAAATCTTTCCTGATACTGGGAACGATCAATTCGGCCCTGCCTTTTGCGCTGTATTCCTATGCGGCGCTCAGTATTCCCGCCGGGTATTCGGCGATCGTGAATGCCACCAGTCCTTTATGGGGGGCGCTGATGGGGGCCGCGTTTTTAGGCGAACAATTGACCCTGCGCAAGATGGCGGGCATGGCGATAGGGGTACTGGGCGTCGCCTTCCTGGTGCGTCTGGGGCCAGTGGAATTCAATAGCAAGCTGGTGCTGGCTGTCATGGCCTGTGTCGGGGCGACACTTTGTTATTCCATCGTCGGCATTTATACCAAGAAAAAACTCAGCGGCATGACCGCCATGCAAATGGCCACTGGTTCACAGGTAGGGGCGGCATTTGTCTTATTGCCTTTCCTGCCACTGGCACCGGTCAGGGGTGAGATCACGACAACGATAGTCATGGTGGCTATTGCCCTGGCGCTTTTGTGCAGCGCGGTTGCCTACCTGATTTATTTCCGCCTGATGGCGGACCTGGGACCAACCAAGGCGCTGACGGTGACTTTCCTGATCCCGCTGTTTGCCTTGCTGTGGGGTTATCTGTTTTTGCAGGAAAGCATCACGCTCAATACAGCGATAGGTTGTGCGGGCGTGGTACTAGCAACCTGGCTGGTGGTGTTTCAGCCAGCAAAAAAGCTACAGTAAAGTTTCATCCTGATTGGAAATGCCGGTCATGCCTGCCAGGGGCATGACCGGCATTTTTTATTGATCCAGCGCTGGCAAGACTTTCACATGCAGGGCGCTAGGCTGGCTGCTGCTGTGATACACCTTGTGCGTGGCCTTGATGAAGTCGCTGTCTTTGGCTTCATAAATATTCGGCACAAAGCTTTGCGGGTTGCGGTCTATGAAGGGGAACCAGCTGGACTGCACCTGCACCATGATGCGGTGCCCACGCTGGAAGGTGTGGAACACATCATTGATACCAAACTTCACCTTGGTGACCTGATTTGGTATCAGCGGTTTTGCGGTCTCGAAACCATCGCGGAAACGGGCGCGGAAAGGTTCGCCCCTGACCAGGGTTTGCTGATTGCCACGATTGGTCTGTGGATCGGTTTCCAGATTGGGTGGGTTGACGTCGATGAGCTTGACCACAAAGTCGGCATCCGTACCGGTGACGCTGACAAACAGGTCCGCAGTCAAGGGGCCAGCCAGAGTCACGTCTTTTTCCAGTACTTCGCTTTGCCAGGTCAGCACATCGGGACGACGGGTGGCAAAACGCTGGTCGGCGGCCACGTATTGATTGCTCCAGCGCGTGCCTATCTCGGTGGTATAGGGCACTGGTTTGGCCGGGTCACTGATGTATTCGTCAAACTGTGCATCCTGATTGGCGGGGGCCTTGAAGCTGAGTTTGCCATCGGCCTGGAAATACAGTGCCTGGTCCTTGCTGTCTTTCGGTGGCCACTGCTCAAACCCGCGCCAGCGATTGGCACCGGTTTCAAACATCCAGGCTTCGGGCAATGCCGGTTTGTCGCCGGTTTTCAGATAGTGTTTGAAAAACGCCAGTTCTATGGGCTGATAGGTTTCCACGGTGCGGTAACCAAAATTTGCATCACCCACTTTGTCACCATCACTTCGGAACCAGCCGCCATGTGTCCAGGGACCGATGACCAGCGTGTTTTGTATGCCGGGATTCTGTTTTTCTATGGACTTGTAGGTGTTCAGCGGGCCATACAGATCTTCAGTGTCATACCAGCCGCCCACGGTCAGCACGGCTGCCTTGATGTTTTTCAGATGCGGCAAAATATTCCTGCTTTGCCAGAAATGGTCATAATTGGGATGGGCCGTGATCTCATTCCAGAATGGAATACCATTTTTGAAATAGCGTGTATTCGCATTCGCGACCGAACCCAGATCAAGGAAGAACTGATAACCGTCCGGTGTGCCGAAGTTGAAATTCTTCCAGCCTGCGCTGGCGACAGGCTGTGGTCGTGGCTGACCAAAGCTGTAGAAAAAGCCAAATGCCATTTGCAGGTTGAAGGCACCGTTTCTATGCATGTCGTCACCCCGGAACCAGTCCGCAATCGGGGCCTGCGGTGACACTGCCTTCAGGGCCGGGTGGCTGTCTATGGCCCCTGCTGAAGTGTAGAAACCGGGGTAAGAATTACCCCATTGCCCGACCTTGCCATTATTGTTGGGCAAATGCTTGATCATCCATTCTATGCTGTCGTAGGTATCTGAACTTTCATCGATATCGCTGACAGTTTTTTTCTGGTCTATGTGCGGACGCATATTGACGAATTCACCTTCCGACATATAGGTGCCACGTACGTCCTGGTAGGCAAAGATGAAGCCGTCTTTTTCATACTCGGCAGTCGGACCCAGCTGGGTCTTGTACTGGTCTGCGCCGTAGGGGGCAACCGAATACGGGGTGCGGTTCAGCAGGATGGGATAGCGTTTGTTGCCATTGGCATCATTCGGTACATACACAACGGTGAACAGCAGCTTGCCGTCGCGCATGGGGATACGGTATTCAAACTTGGCGTAATTCTTGCGGATATAGTCCGCACGCTGTTTGATCTGGTCTGCTTTGTCGTCGGCCAGACTGGTTGCCGTTGCCACACTGACGACACTGGTGGCAGCGGTCGTGGCGGCCAGCACAGGAGCAGCCATGCCGCCCAGCATGGCACTCAGTAGGGTACTTAGCAACAGGGGTACTAATAATGGCGAGACTAAGGCTTGCCTGGGCCGTATGCCCTGCAAATCAGACTGGTTCATGGTTTTCCCTGGAATTATAAGTTTATGAATAGCTTGGTGCGTTTTTACGCGAACAAGTTCCCTATTCAATGGCTAACAGGTCTTAAACGGGACTTAATTGTCCGCATTGGGATCGTAATCTGGCAGGGGAGGCTCAATTTCTGAAATCTGGTTGGCACCCAGGGTACGGGCAGTCACCAGGGCAGAACCGACCCGTTTCAGCATGCTTTCCGCTGTGTCTTTGTGGGCATTGGTTGTCAGGCCGGTAGAAAAACTGACTTTCAGCCCCGGTGCAATGCTTTCCCAATCTACCTGTTCGACACGCAGCTTCAGGCGGGCTATGGCTTTGCGGCTGGCTTCCAGCCAGGTGGTTGGCATGACGATGGCAAATTCATTGGCAGCGACGCGACCAAAAGAATCCAGGGTACGCAACATGGTCAGTGCTTCTTTCGACACTCTTTGCAATACCAGCTTTGCCACGGCCTGACCATGTTGTTCGAGTATCTGTTCCAGTCCGTCTATGGCAATGGATGCCAGCGTGAAAGTATGCCCGGTACGGAAGGAACGGGCCAGTTCATTGTCCAGCATCGCCATCAGTGACCTGCGATTCAAAGCGCCAGTCAGATGGTCGTGTCTGGCCATGCTGTCAAGTTGGGTCAATACCGTTTCCAGCGCAGGCAGCAAGTTGGCTTGCTGGCCTTCGTTCCGGATTTGTTTGATCAATTGATCCAGTTGCTGTCGTGCATTCAGTAAAATCTGCGTATTTTCCGTCGGCATGTCCTCTCCAGCGATGATGGTTGGCGCCAGGCGCTACAATGGCACTTTACCATTGACCGCTGTATCTCTGCCAAGAATGTTGCCCCCAAACCAAGTCTCCCCCTGCCAGCGTGTGGAAAGCAGGCATTTCCCCGGCATGGATTTATGGATCAAGCGCGATGACCTGTTGCATCCCCAGGTGTCGGGCAACAAGTTCCGCAAACTCAAATATCCTTTGCAGGCGGTGCAGGGCAGGGCTGTGCACATTGTGTCCATGGGCGGTATCTGGTCCAATCATTTGCATGCGCTGGCCCATGCCTGCGCGCTTGCCGGTATGTCCGGTATGCCCGGCATGACTGCGACAGCGCTGGTGCGCGGGGCAGAGGGCATGCAAAGTGCCATGCTGGATGATATCCGCGAGTTGGGCATGCAGGTAAAATTTGTGACACGCGAGGCTTACCGGCAGTTGCGCAGCGAGCCGGATGCCTGGCGCCAGTATCTGGTCCCGGATGGGCGGGAAGCCCTGTGGCTGCCGGAAGGTGGCAGCAGTGCGCTGGCCTTGCGTGGTGTGGCGGAACTGGTGGCAGAGTTGCCCTTCATCCCCACGCACACGATACTGGCCTGCGGCACCGGCGCCACCCTGGCCGGGGTGCTGGCGGGCCTGGCCGGTCGTTCACAGGTGATGGGTGTGGCGGCTATCAGCAATGCGGGTTATCTTAAGGATGAAATTGCCCGGCTGCTGGCCGAAGCTGCTTATCCAGATTATAAAAATTATCAATTGTTGACGGATTCGCATCTTGGTGGCTACGCTCGCGTCACACCGGAACTGATGGCATTTTGCGCCGATTTCGAAAAAGAAACCGGCATCCCGCTGGAGCCTGTCTATACCGGGAAAATGCTGTTTGCACTGCGCCAGTTGTGGCATGATGGCTATCTGGCGGCAGATGCCAGCGTGCTTGCAATACATACCGGTGGCTTGCAGGGACGGCGTGGATTCGCCCCAATGCCAGCATGAATGCCTGGAGGCAAAATAAGGATGGGACAACAGCGGCAGTATCAGCCAGTCATCACCAGACCCGATGGCAAACGCCATTTGCGTCTGGTGGGCGCGCTGCTGTTTTTTTGCCTGGGCAGCCTGTCTGTTGTCTGCCAGGCGCATGATGCCCAGTTGCGGATTGCCATCTATGAAAATCTGGATTATCCGCTCAACATCTTCGACAAGAATCATCAACTGACTGGCGGCTTGCAAAAGGAATTTACTGACCTGCTTGCAAAAAAAATATCAGCACACGCCAGTTATGTTGCCTATTCGCGACGCCGTATCGAAAATGCCGTGATACAGGGTGAGGCTGACCTGATGTGCTATTCCAGTCCGGGCTGGTTTGATGTGCCGAAAGAAGTCAGTTGGTCCCTGCCGACTTTCCCCCAGGTGGAAAGAGTGGTGGTGATGGCAGACAAACCCGGCCTGGAAAATTTCCCTCAGCAACTTGAAGGCAAAAAGCTGGCCGTGCAACTGGGCTACCATTATCCGCAGATAGGCACGCAACTGACGGAAGGCAAAATCAGGCGCGTGGACCTGACGGATGTACCGGGCATGTTCCGCATGCTGCATCTGGGCGGGGCGGATGCCATGATCAGTTCGGACAGTGAAATCGAAGGGTATTTTAAAAATTACCCTGACAAGCGTGCTTTGTACAAGGTATCAAAAACTGCGTTTTCCATCGTGCATACCCAGTGCGCCCTGTCACACAAGTCTGGCTGGAAGATAGAGCAGATCAATGCCGCCATCCAGAGCATGCTGGACAATGGTGATCTGGACAAGATCATGCGCCGTTACGGGCTTTCATCGCGCTAGCGTTTGGAATTAGGCCGCCACTCAGATTAAGTTTGAAATTGCCCTGCCATTAGCGTTATCCTGCTGCCTTTACCATTTTCTTCCATAGACGATGAAATCATCCCTGAGTGCCGTGTTGACTGCATTGGTCTGTAGCCTGCCCCTGAGCTTGCCGGCAATGGCGGCAGCCGATCCGAATAAAGTCCTGCATCTGTCGTTTGAAGCTGCCGATGATGGCTTTGATGCCATGCGCACCAATAGCGCCTATTCCAACTGGGTGTCCGATGCCATTTTTGAGGGCCTGGTGACCTATGATTATCTGGCACGTCCAGCCAGACTGGTGCCCAACACCATCGTCGCCATGCCCGACATCAGTGATGATGGAAAAACCATGACTTTCCGGCTGAAGAAGGGGATTTATTTCTCACCTGACCCCGCCTTCAAAGGCCAGCGCAGGGAATTGCTGGCCAGTGATTATGCCTATACCTTCAAACGCCTTGTGGACCCGAACAATCGCTCCACGCAGGCGAGTATTCTGGAAGGCAAGATCATCGGTCTGGATGAGCTGGTAACCGCAGCCAAAAAAAACGGCAAGTTCGACTATGACAAGCCAGTTGCCGGGCTGGAAACACCTGACCCGTATACCCTGATCATTCGTTTGAAAGCACAAGACCTTGGCCTGATTTACTACCTTGCCAAACCCATGGGGGGCGCTGTGGCGCGTGAAGTGGTTGAACATTATGGCGAAGCAGTCAACCAGCACCCGGTAGGCACCGGTGCTTATATGCTCAAGCAGTATGTACCGCGCAGTAAAATCATTCTGGAAGCGAATCCCGAATACCGTGGTTTCGTCTGGGACTTTCAGGGTACCGGCAGTGACTGGGATAAACAGATCATCAAGGACATGAAGGGCAAGCAGATGCCGCAGGTCGGGCGGGTGGAGATTGCCATCATAGAAGAAGAGCAGTCACGCTGGCTGGCCTTTGATTCTGGTCAGCTGGACTTTGAAATGCTGGTACCGGCAGCATCCGTCAAATTGCTGGATCAGGGCAAACTGAAGCCGGAATATGAAGCCAAGGGCCTGCGGCTGTATCGTACGGTAGACCCCGGCATTACCCGCACCTTCTTCAATTTCCAGGACCCGACTGTGGGCGGCTATACCAAGGAAAAAATTGCCTTGCGACGTGCTATTGCCCTGTCCTTCAACCATCAGGAAGAAATTGACCAGGTCTGGTTCGGGCAAGCCATCAAAGCCAAATCCATGGTGCCGCCTGACGTGGCAGGGCATGACAGCACCTATCGCAACAGCAATGCCTACGATCCCAATCTGGCCAACAAGCTGCTGGATAAATTCGGCTACAAACGTGGTGCTGATGGCTTTCGCAGCATGCCCGATGGTTCGCCACTGAAATTGCGCATTCATTCGGCCCCCAAGACCAAGGACTATGCCCGCATGGAAGTCTGGAAGCGTTCGCTGGACAAGATAGGCATACGCGCTGAATTTCCGGTAGCCGGTTTTGCCGACAACCTGAAATCAGCTTACCAGTGCAAGCTCATGATGTTTGGCATGGGATACATCGCTGACATCCCGGACGGCATGGACTTCATGGAACTGTATTACGGCAAGAATGCCTACCGCGGCAATCATGGCTGCTATAAATCAGCAGCCTTTGATGCCGCCTATGAAAAGGCCCGCATGATGCCGAACGGCCCGGAACGTCAGAAAGTCTTCAACACCATGGAAAGACTGCTGGAAGCCGATACCGTACACAGCCTGGAACTGTGGCGCGTCCGTAACTGGTTGATACAGCCCTGGGTCAAGGGCTATAAGACGCATCCCATCATGCGCGGTGACTGGCGTTTTCTGGATGTGGAAAAGAGCAAGTAAGTCCTCGGGCTATTCAAACACGGGTTTGAAAAAGCTGCGTTCATAGCTGACGATGCACTTGGTTTCTTCGGCAAACTTGAACGCAGCCTGGCATTCTGCATCGGCCGCCATCTGTATGCGGTACTGTTCATACGTCGCTAAACTAGGGAAGCTGAACAGCGCCAGCGCAACATTATTCGCACCCTCAGAAGGCAGGAAATAACCATGATGCTGGCCACCAAATTTGGTGACCAGTGGTATCCAGAGTTTGCCGTAATGTTCAAACTCTTTCAGTTTGGCGGGGTCGATGATGTAGCGGATGTAGCAGGTGATCATGGTTGGCTTTGCAAGGTGGGAGATATGGCATCTTAGAACCTGTTCACGATCTTACTGCGCAGGCGTGATCGGGGCTCATGCGCTGCTCAAAATGCTCATGTACTAAAGTACATTCCGCTTTTTGCGCTGCTCTTCACCCCGCTGACGCCCGCTCGCTACAGATCGTGAACAGGTTCTTACACGTCCTGCGTTTGCCTGCCAGGTTAGGGTGGCAGGCAAATGCTAGCTCTGGCAGGCATGGATCGGGTCAGGCCCCGAAAAACAGCCTGCTTTCGAAAAACAAACCCTTCAGGCGTTTGCGGAATATGGCCAGGCCAAGGGCTAGCAACACCACCAGTACATTGAAACCGAGTATCTTGGTACCGCCCAGATCAACAAAAGGGATGGCGTTCGAAGGCATGGTGGCAGCATACAGGCCGCGATCGTAACTGGCGCCTATCACCTGCCCGGTGTTGTTGATGGCATTGGTCAGGTACAGGCTTTTGCCGGCAGGGTGCAGTACCATCTTGTTGTCGCGCCAGACGAAGGATAAACGCATATCCAGCGTATCGACCACACCGACCACATGGCCTTCATTATTGATGCCGGTGGCGAAACTGTCGCCAAAACCTATCTTGTCGCCCAGATCCACCATTTTGCTGCCGTCATGCACAAAGGCATGCCAGCGCCGGTCTTTGGTTTCCGATGCGCCGACCACCACACCCTTGTCATTGATGGCCGTCGCTGAACTGTAACGACCTCCTATAGTGCCAAGATCCACCATGCCCCTGGCGCTGTCATAGAAGAAAGCGTGACGTGAGCCATCGGCTATCATTGCCGTGCCGGTTACCTGCCCCAGGTTATTGATGCCGCTGGCATAGCTGACCTTGCCGCCCAGGGTGCCCAGGTCTTTCAATGCTTCGCCGGGTGTGTACAGGAAAGCATGCCAGTCACGGTTGGGGGTATCGGCAAAACCGACTGCCAGACCGGCATTATTGATTGCAGCACCATAGCTGCTGGGGCCACCCAGCGTGCCCAGCTCTTGCGTGCCATGGTCGCGGCTGCGGATGAATGCGCGCCAGGACTGGTCTTTTTTTGAAGAACCGACCACCTCGCCCTTGTCATTGATGCGCTTGGCTTCACTCTCGGTTTCGCCTGGCAGTTCAAGCTTGATCAGCTTGCCGTTTTCAAAAAACACGGCATGCGGCGTGCCATCTTTTTCCTTGATGACGGCAGCAACCTGGCCTGCCGCATTCATGTCATAGGCGATGGATTCACCATACTGCTTACGTTCTATACCCAGAGAATGACTCGTCGCGGCAGCTTCGCCACCAATTAGGGCCAATAGCAACAAACCACTACGCAATGCATGAGGCATACGAGCATCCTTTCAAAAGGAGTTTTGTGCGGGAGAATTAGCTGATGAATATACAGATGTATTGCTTGATGATAAAGATAAATTATGGCTTCTGTCGTTATCGGCCATCGCGCAGCGTTTCTGATGCGCGACGGGCCGTTACGTCCGTCCTATTCCTTCGCCGGACGGTACTGGCGTGCCCAGCTGGCAAAGGCGCCAACGCTGCGGGTTTGTATCCACAACTTGCCTTCACCCTTGAAGCGGCAGACAAAGCCTTCGCCGGAGAAGAACAGGGATTTGTAGCCGCCGACTTTGCTGATGCTGTATTCCAGTCCATCGGTAAAGGCGACGATGTTGCCGGTGTCGACGACATAGCCATCCTTGACGTCGATTTCTATGATGGCACCGTAGCTGTTGAGCCACAGGTCACCTTCGCCGGAAGCACGGATCAGGAACAGGCTTTCGCCAGAAAAGAAACCCTTGGTAAAGCCTTGCCACTTGGTTTCTATGGTGATGCCCGGGGTGCTGGCGACAAAGGCACCGCTTTGCAGGTACAGGGTTTCGCCCCGCAGGTAACGGTGGACCAGGTCACCGGGCGTGGCAGGGGCAATACCGATTTCGCCTGGCCCATTTTCAGCAGTGAATTCATTGAGGAACAGGTTTTCGCCCGACAGCATGCGCGAGATGCCGCCTTTCATCTTTGTTTTCATGACCAGGTTGGTGTCCATGGTGGCCATGGCACTGGCTTCGACTTTCAATGTTTTTCCGGCGGGTACGTCAACAGTCAGGAAACCGAAATCCGGCCTGCCATCGATTTTAAATTTCAGGCCATCAAACGTGACAGCAGCGGCTGGTTTTGTCGTTTCGATCGCTGTGCGGATGGCGGGCGGATCTTGCTGGGCTATCGCTGGTGCTGGTGGTGTACTTTCGGGCGCGGCTGCTGCCGGTGCGGGCGCAACTGATGCAACTGCCGCAACTGCTACAGATGCCGGAGTGGTATCAGCGGCTGCATTGCCTGCCACGTCTGCCTGATCTTTCAGTATCACTTTCAAACCAGCTTTTTCTATGGTCAGGCGGTATTTTTCTGCGGTGGCCGCATCCAGTCCGCGCTTGATGACGCGCGGTGCCGTGTCGAGTAACTGTTTAGCCTGTTCGCCAGACAGCTTGAACAGTTTTTCTACCGTTGCGCAAGCTTGCTCGAAGCTGATGCCTTCAGCCAGTTCACCGGTGAGGACGATATCTATATTGGTATTGTTCATGGCTGTCCTTATCGTTTGCTGCCTGCCTTGAGATTGGGGCCAAGCAGGCCACCAAAACTGCCTTCATTGTGCGACTGGCACCAGACCGTGCCACGACCAGAGAATTTACACACCATGCCCTCACCACCGAGTATGGATTGCAACCAGCTTTTGCCGGCCTTGGTAATGGAAAATTGCAGGGTTTCGCTGAAAGCCACGATATGGCCGGTATCGACGATGTAATCGCCATCGATTTCTATGGGATAAATGGCACCGAAAGAAGACAGGACCGCCGTTCCCCTGCCTTTCAGCTTGAGCCAGAAAATGCTTTCACCGGACAGTATGGATTTGAAACCCTGCCAGCCCAGATCAACTTCTATACCCTGATCACAGGCGAGGAAAGAACCACCCTGTACGATCAGATTATCGTTGTTCAAGGGCAGTACCAGCATGTCACCTGCCAGGTCGGTACCCAGCCAGACTTCGCCCGGCGTATTCTGTGGTTCAAAGTGATTTAGGAACAGGGATTCACCACCGAGCAAACGCTTGGCTGCCTTCAACAGCGAGCCGCTTTGTTTTTTATGGGTAGTGGTAGTGATTTGCATGTTGCTGCTCATGGCCAGCATGGCACCAGATTCAGCGGTACATACTTCACCAGGACGCAGGCTGACTTTGGCAGCGGTATTGCCAGGCTGACTGACTAATTCTACGTGCATGATCGCGTCCTCTTATAATTTGGGATTAAGCCATCCAGCCAGGCTGGAAATGCTGCGGGTTTGTATGATGATCTTGCCCTTGCCGCTGACACGCGTCACCAGGCCCTCGCCACCAAAGAAACTGGAAAACAGGCCACCCGCCAGTTGCAGGTTCAGGCGCAGGGATGGTTCATACGCCACCAGGTGGCTGGTATCGACGATATATTCGCCATTCACTTCTTTTTCCAGCAGTGCGCCATAGGAACCAAACCAGACCTTGCCGTTACCGCTGACCTTGATACGGAACAAGCCTTCACGCGCGACCCAGGAAGCAAAACCGGCAAAGCCCAGCCCGATCTTTACCCCTTCTTCGCAGGCCAGAAAAGCACCGGGCTGCAGGTAATAGACTTCATCATTCAATTCCCTGCACAGGATTTCACCTGGTGTAGGCTGGACGATGTTGATGCGGCGTGACGCTGAAGTCGCATTCTTGAAACGGCTGATGAACAAGGATTCATCACCCAGATATTTGCGCAGCAGACCCTGGATCAGGCCGCCATTGAAATGTGCCGTCAAATCCAGACTGGCATCCATGCTGGACATGGCATCGGGTTCAGTCAACAGGCTTTCACCCGGTTCGAGTTCGATCTCGACATAGGAAAAAGCATGTCCTCCCTTGATATTTGCTTTCACTGCGACACTCCTTTTGTTTGGTCAGGATGCTGATACTGACGGTTTTTCTGGTGTTGTTTTTGATGGTTCTGCTTCGGATGATTTTGCGACAAATTTTTTGACGGCTTCCTGCAAGTCTCTGAACGCTGCTTCCTGATTCACATATTGTCCCTTGGATTGGCCGATCAGACTACGCAAATTTGTCAGGCGCTTCTCGCTGGCGGGATGGGTGCTGAGCAGGCCCATGGCACGTTTGTAAGCTTCCCTTGCCTGTTTGTTGTCGATTTTTTCCATGGCGGCTTTTTCTTCTGCAATCATGCGTTCAAAAAAACGCGGCAAACCCTCAGGGTTGATCTCTGCGCGCTGTAACAGACGCACGCCTTTTTCATCCGCATCAGTTTCAAATTGACGCGAATATTGCTGGCTTAGCAGCAAGGGGGCTGCACTGCCCACTGTCGCCAGCAAGCCGCTGACATCGCCGAATACGGCACTGGCTACCAGATAAATGCTGGCATTGCTGATGACGCTGCGCATGCCATGCCTTTGTTCGACATGGCTGATCTCATGTGCCAGCACACCCAGCAATTCTTCGGCACTGCCCGCCTTCAGGATCAGGCCAGAGTTGATGGTGACGTACCCACCTGGCAGCGCAAAGGCATTGGTACTGCTGTCATTGGCGATGACGATGGTGTAGCGATAAGGTGAATTTTCCAGGGCCTGCAGCAAGGGTGCAGTCAGCGGCTTGAGCAAAACATCCGCCTCTGCCCTGGGCATATGCTTGTTTTCCAGCGCTTTTTCAGCGGCGACACCAGCACCCAGTTTTTCTTCCCATTGCACCGGGATTTTTTTTGCTGCGTATTCAGAAAAGCTGCCCATTTGCCACAGCATACCCAGTGGTAGTGCGATCAGCAGCAAGCTCAGTCCCAGCAATATGGCCCAGCCCTGCACGCGTTTGCGGCGGGCCACACTTATCTGGCGCGAACATTCAGGGTGGGCGCGCAGAATGGGGTTGTCCAGTATGCCCAGGTCACTGGTGTACAGGACCAGATCAGGGTGACCCAGGTGTTTGATGAAGACCAGTTTATTGGCTGCCCCACCCAGTGTCAGTTCCAGCCGGGTAAATGGCAGAGTACCGACCAGTGATGCCACTTGATAACTGACCCCCAGTTGCGTTAGTTGCAGTTCACCGGTATCACGGCCACCAGGCAGGGATGCATGAAAGGCATGACACGAATAATTGGTGGAGGTAAGCGCAGCTGCGTGCATGAATGGCCTGTGTGATGATAAAAAGAAACTGCATTTTGCCTGACCTTGGCCTGCATGTGATCAACACAGCCAGGATGATGGCTGAATTGTAAATCAGGCCTAGTCGTCTTTTGATATTGTTTTTATCATGCACGGCAGGTAGCCAGATCGAAGGGCTTGGCCGTGCAGGCAGCCGAACGCTCATTTTCAGGGTATCGGGTATCGGGGTCAGGGCTGTCAGTCAGTCGCCCGGCGAGGCACGGTTGACTTCTTGAACAGGCACGTTGAATTATTTTTTTGCTGGCGTATCTGATGAAACCGACCAGCTTAAACTGCCCTTGTTGCCATCTGTCGCCGTGCGCAGACTCGCTAGCAGGCTGTTTGCCGATTCTGCCGTGTCGTCGTTGACGGCCATAGGTTTTTGTAGCTCGGCTGCCCAGGTCGTGGAATGTCCACCCTTGTTATCCGTTTTTTCGGTTACCGTTTTCAGATAGGGTAAATGATTGACGTTTAATACCTTGCAAAAGGAATCGAAGGCATCACCGTTGTCTGTCTGGAACTTGACCTGAAACCGGATGTTTTCAAGCCGGTTCTTGCTCATGGCATGTATGAGATCGGAAGGTAAATCATTGCCTGCATACACATTCGCAGAGGTGGCGATAATCATGCTGGCCAAAGCAGGAAACAGATAATTTTTCATGGGGGAGCGCTTTGATTTAAATTGTATTTGTCATAATGAAGTGAATTGCTCTTCATTTTTCTGACTTCTGATACAGGGCCAGAGTTGCCAACAGCCGTAATAATAGCAAAAAAATAATGACATCTGGTACAGTTTATTGTCAGCAGGACACTGCGCAAGACAGGAAATTCCCCTCAGTTCAAGGCATAAGAGTAAACTACGCCCATTAATATCCTGTCGCATCCTGCGATACGAGCGAACGAGCGAGCATCGCCATGTCAGAAACCAAACCCCCGATTACTTTTGAAGACCTGCAATTGAGCGCGCCCATCATGCGCGCCTTGCAGGATGTAGGCTATGAAACACCATCGCCGATACAGGCGGCTACCATCCCGATTTTGCTGTCCAACCGTGACGTATTGGGCCAGGCCCAGACCGGTACCGGCAAAACCGCTGCTTTTGCCCTGCCTATCCTGTCACGCCTGGATATTCGCCAGACTACGCCACAGGCACTGGTGCTGGCCCCGACACGTGAACTGGCAATACAGGTAGCCGAAGCCTTCCAGACTTATGCGCGCCATATTCCCGGCTTTCACGTCCTGCCTATCTATGGTGGGCAAAGCTATGGTCCGCAATTGTCCGCATTGCGCCGTGGCGTGCATGTGGTAGTGGGTACGCCTGGCCGCGTGATTGACCATCTGGACAAGGGCACGCTGGATTTGTCTGCCCTGAAAACCCTGGTGCTGGATGAAGCTGATGAAATGCTGCGCATGGGCTTTATTGATGACGTAGAGCGCATCCTGCAAGAAACACCGGAAGGCCGTCAGACAGCATTGTTTTCGGCCACCATGCCTTCTGCCATCAAACGCATCGCCCAGACTTACCTGAACAAGCCGGCAGAAGTGACAGTCGCTGCCAAGACGGGTACTGCCGACAATATCCGCCAGCGTTACTGGCTGGTCAGCGGCATGCACAAGCTGGACGCATTGACACGCATACTGGAAGCCGAGACTTTTGATGGCATGATCATTTTTGCCCGTACCAAACTGGGTACGGAAGAACTGGCAGCCAGGCTCGATGCAAGAGGCTTCTCGGTTGCTGCCATCAATGGCGACATCAACCAGCAACAGCGTGAACGCACTATCCAGCAACTGAAAGACGGCAAGATTGACATCCTGGTGGCGACCGACGTCGCTGCCCGTGGCCTGGACGTGGAACGCATCAGTCACGTCATCAATTACGACGTACCGTATGACCCGGAAAGCTATACCCACCGCATAGGCCGTACCGGTCGTGCTGGTCGCAGTGGCGAAGCCATCCTGTTCATTACCCCGCGTGAAAAAAACCTGTTGAAGGCGATAGAAAGAGCTACCCGTCAGCCAGTGTCGCCACTGGAACTGCCGACCATACAGACCGTCAACAATGTCCGTATTGCCCGTTTCAAGGATCAGATTTCTGCCACGCTGGCACAAGGTGGTCTGGAAGAATTCACGTCCCTGATCGAAGATTTTGAACGCGAGCAAAATATCCCGGCTGTGGAAATTGCTGCCGCGCTGGCCAAAATGGCGCGTGGCGATGAACCTTTGCTGCTCGATAAAAACCGTAAAGAAACCAAGAACGACGATAGCTGGCGCGATGAGCGTCCTGCCCGCGCTGAACGTGGCGACCGTGGTGACCGCGATCGTGGTGACAAGGGTGACCGGGGTGACAGGGGTGACCGTTTCGAACGCGCACCGCGTGAAGACCGTGGCGCACGCCGTGAACACAGCCCGCGTACGCCAGAGCCAGGCATGCAGACTTTCCGCATCGCGGTCGGTCATGAGCATGGCGTCAAGCCTGGCAATATCGTTGGCGCGATTGCCAATGAAGCCAATATAGAATCCAAGTTCATCGGCCGTATCGATATCTATGATGACTACACCATCCTCGATCTGCCAGACAATCTGCCTGGCGACATGATGGAACACCTGAGTTCAGTACGTGTTGCTGGCCAGGCCCTTCGCATCAGTGCAGAAAAAGGCCAGGGCAGCAGCGCACCAGCATCCCGTCCGGCACCACGTGCAGCGCGTGAAGAAGCGCCTCGCGAACGTGCTCCGCGTATAGCTGAAGCCGCACCTGGCAGCAAGCTGAATCAGGTCGTAGATCGTGCTGCCCGTGCTCCTCTTGATGAAGAACGTCCGGCCAAGCCTAAAAAAGACAAGGCTGACGGCAAAGGCAAGGTCGGCATCCCCATGCTGACTTACCGTATCGAAGTCGGCAAGGCTGATGCAGTAACGCCTAGCAATATCGTTGGTGCGATTGCCAACGAAGCAGGGCTGGAAGCGAAGCACATAGGCCGTATCGATATTTTTGACGACTACAGCACACTGGATTTACCGGATGGCATGCCCAAGGAATTGCTGAAACAGTTGAAGGCAGTCTGGGTCGCCGGCAAGCAAATCCAGATCAGCCCGGTGGGCGAAGAGCATGTGCGCAAGCCTCTGCCAGCAAACCAGCCATCACCTTTCGGCCCCAAGAAAGCAGGCGGTGATCGCCGCGTGACAGAAAAAGCCAAGGGTTATGGTGCAGGCAAGCCAGCAGCAGCCAAGCCACATCGCAAAGGCCCTAAAGCCTGAGAACCTGCTGACGATCTTACTGCGCGAGCGCAATCGGAGTCGACGCGGGGCTCATGTGCTGCTCAAAATGCTCATGTACTAGAGTACATTCCGCTTTTTGCGCTGCACTTAGTTACCCTTACCCCGCTGACGCTCGCTCGCTACAGATCGTCAACAGGTTCTGAGTGAGTCAGCTGTATCTGGGGTAGTGTGAGGGCTGAGGCCTTAGCCCCATCACTGCAAGTCTGACAAATACAAACCCCCGCTTTCATGCGGGGGTTTGTATTTGGTGCTCTGGGGCAGTATGCCCTGTGTCTGATTGATGGTATGCCACTTGCACGCAAGCACACTGCAGATAATGCCTGTTTTAAGATTGTGATTTGTATTTAAACTACATAATTGTATTGTGATGGGATGTGTTTGTGAAAATCTTTTGGCATCGTTTTCATGAGCTTTCCTCATAGGGAAGCCTAAAAATCACAGTCTGTCATTGTAGTGATTCTTGTTTTATTTTCACTTGATCCGTATTTTTTGTTGATGTATCTTGACTACATAAACAACAAAGAGACAAGATCATGAACAAACTAGTCAGTGTGGCCTTGCTTGGCCTGCTATCGCTGTCGGCACATGCGCAAACCAGCAGCAGCGTCAAACATCCGGCATGGAGCAGGAATGCGGCGATTTATGAAGCGAATATCCGTCAGCATTCTCCCGAGGGCAGTTTCAGGCGCTTCCAGGACTATCTGCCTGAATTGAAGAAAATGGGCGTGGGCATTATCTGGATCATGCCCATCAATCCCATAGGTGAAAAAAACCGCAAGGGCACACTGGGCAGTTATTACGCTGTCAGGGATTACAAAGGCGTCAATCCTGAATTTGGAACGCCAGCTGATTTCAGGAGCCTGGTGGATGCAGCCCATGCGCTGGGCATGAAGGTCATCATAGACTGGGTTGCCAACCACACCGCCTGGGATCATCCCTGGGTCACATCTCACCCCGAGTATTACCTCAAAAATGACAAGGGCGAATTCGTGCCTCCTGTACCCGACTGGCAGGACGTCATCAAGCTCAATTATGCAAACAGGCAACTGCGGGCTGAGATGATAGATTCGTTGAAGTTCTGGCTGACTGAATATGGTATTGATGGCTTCCGCTGTGACGTGGCCGAGATGGTGCCTACCGATTTCTGGAATGAAGCCAGGGCTGCACTTGACAAGGTCAAGCCGGTCTTCATGCTGGCCGAAGCCGAGACCACAGACTTGCACGAAAAAGCCTTTGACATGACTTATGCATGGCAGCTCAAGGATTTGTTTGGCGAAATCGCCAAGGGCAAGAAAAACGCCAATGACCTGGCGGCCTACATGGCTGGGCCGGAAAAGAAATTCAACCGCAATGCCTATCGCATGCTGCATACCTCCAACCATGATTTGAATTCATGGGAAGGTACAGAATTCGAACGTCTGGGTGATGGCGCAGAAAATTTCCTGGTGCTGTCGAATCTGCTGAAAGGCATGCCCCTGCTGTATTCCGGCCAGGAAGCGGGTAACACCAAACGTCTGGAATTTTTTGAGCGCGACTCTATACAGTGGAAAGAGCATCCCTATAAGGCCATCTATACCACCCTGTTCCAGTTGAAAAAAACCAATCATGCCTTGTGGAATGGGCTGGATGGTGGTGAGCAAATGCGCTTGCCAACGACCAATGATGCAGCCATCTATGCATTTTCACGCAGCAAGGCGGGTAACCAGGTGGTAGGTATTTTCAATCTCAGCGGACAGGCGCAGCAATTCAGTTTCAGCAAGGCACCTGCTGCATCGCTGAGCAATCTGTTTTCAGGTCAGAAAGAAAGCCTGAAACAGGGCCAGCAAATCAGCCTGAAGCCCTGGGAATACAAAGTTTTGATCAAGTAAGTCCGATTTCCAAATTAGTGCTTACCCGATATCCGACACCGGTACTGCCAGCCGGTCCGGATTGCTGATGCCGGCAATCCGGGTCAGGGTTTGCGTCAGCACTGCCACATCATGATCGAAATTACCATGTCCTGATGGCATGCTGTGTCTGCCATCATGCATATATTTGTCGTGAATGATGTGCAGCGTGGATGCCTGTGTTTTGTTCAGACCCGCACCGGTGGCGGCAAAACCTGAAGGTATTTTCCTGGCCCAGTAAAACTGGTTCCAGCTTTGCAGACTGCGCATGCTGGCATGATTCCATTGTCCGTTTTGCTGGTTTTTGTCAGCAAAGCTGGCGGCATCGAAACTGGCTGCCATGCCCAGCAGGGGGGTCTTGTGCTGGCTTTCAAAAGCGCGTGCAATCAGATACAGCATGGATTTTTGATAGATGCCACCAACGTTGTCATCCAGCTCGCGGGTGTCTGACAGCAGGTGGATATGAAAGCTCTGTCGTGGCAGCAGGCCGGAACGTATGGCCGGGCGGTAAGTGCTGTCGGCAAAAGCGATACTGCAGGCTGGTGCATACAGGCTGCAGGTTTTAACAGCCAGCTTGCGCTGCTCCAGAAGACCCAGCAGATGTCCGTGCAGGATGGCACCGGCAGAATGGCCTATCAAATGGATTTCCAGCCTGTCCTGGCCGATGGCATGCCGTAATTCCTGCAGGTATTTTGCCAGTACATACAATCCGCGTGGCGGGTCGCCATCTTCCGCTGCCTGCGCTGCATTCATCTTCATTTGCACCCACAGGCCCTTGGCACCGGATGATTCGCAGGCAGCTTCCAGGGTGCGGTCCAGTGCTTCTTGCGCAGCCTTGTTGATGGCAGGCGCATGTTCCTGCATCTTGTCTTGCAGTAGGTCGTTAAGGGCAGGGCAAAGGCCAGTCTTCCAGCTGATGAACAGCGGGTAGATGCCATTTGCCAGAAAATAAGGTGCCAGGGCGGCACTGCGTAGCAGGCTGGCTTCTTCGCTATCCATGCCTGCCTGGGCATACAGCACCAGCTTCAATTTTTTATTGCTGCCCAGATTAGCCAGCCAGGCTTGCGGCGCTTGCAGCACCACCTGTTCCGCCGCTGCCACTGCGTCTGCGGCACCCAGCAGGCGCTGTATCAAGCCGCCATCATTGCCCAGCACCAGCGTCAGGCCATAAGCCTGATCGACGCTCAGACTGGGCGGCCCGGCCTTGCTGCTGGCTGGCAAGGCCTGTGGCCGGACTGCGGAACCGCTGGCACGGTAGGCCGGTAAGGCTGGCAATGCAGTCAGTTTGGCGGCTCGTGGATTGCTGCTCTGCCAGTCGTGACGGATGGCGGGGCGTTCGATTGCCACACCCAGCGATATGGCCCAGGCATCGCCGCCGTAGGTAATCCAGTCATCATAGGTGAGTATCGCGAAACCCTGATGGCCCCAGTCCTTACCCCATGAATTTTGCACAATGAAACCCTGCCCGGTATAACCAAGTATGGCGTAGGCATGTCCGCTGGTGGGACCATTGTCAGACGAGAACGGGATCACCGGCAATTGTGCAAAGCTGGCTGCGGCATTTGCCATGTTGTCCTGTTCCAGGGCCCAGCCCGCATGTACCCTGCCGGATACGTAGATGGCACCGATTTCCAGTAGCGCTGCCTGCATGTCAGTCACAGAACTCTTGTCAATGCGGTAGTACACTCCAAGCGGCCTTTGTAAGGCTTCTTGCGCCCAGCCTTCACGCGGGGCTTCAAAGGCAGGGGCCCTGTCGTTTTTATTGACGGTGTAAGGCCATAAATCGCGTCGGCACACGCCATGTTTGTGCCAGCCCTTGAGCGCACCACGGCAACTTGAGCCGGTATAGTCTTCACCGGCCCATTCATCATAAAACTTGGCCAGGTGATACAGCATGCGTGGACTGCATTGCGGGCTTTCCGGGTCGCGCAGCCAGAACAGGTAATTAATGATGGCTGCCAGGCCAAATCCTGTGCAGGCACCATCATTGCCCTGGTTCAGTACCATGCCGGCTTTGACATATTCGGGAAACACGGTGCTGAGTGTCGTTGCCGACGGATAGCAGGGGGGCAGATTGCTGATCCGTGGTGCATACAGGCGGTCACGGATGTCGAGGCGATCCGGGCGTGCATCCAGCGACAGTGTGGTGGTATTGAACTGGAATTGACTGGTAGACATGCGGTTTCCTGGCGATGTGGACTATGCGTACGACTATGCGTACATTGCTTAATTTGCAATCGTAAAGTGTCGCAGGAATGCCAGCACTTGGCAATAGCGGGGAAGACACGAACAGGGAGGAGTGTGGCTGGAGAGCCTGGCGGCGCTGGTGATGCAATGGCTGCCAGTCTTTCGCATTCGCCAGGCGATGCTGGCGAATGCGTATTACTTGAGCTTGATTACTTCTTCACTTCGGCAGATGCAGAAGCCGATGCAGACGCTGCTGGCGTTGATGTGCCAGGTGTCACTGTCAGTGGTGCGCCTGTTGCGGCAGCAGCGGAGGCAGGTGCAGGTGCTTCGCCCTTGATTTCTATCTTGGCTTTTGCTTTCAGGTCATCCAGCATGGTTTTCAGGTTTTGCTGTTGCAATTGCTGAGTCAGGCCAGCTTTGACATCTTCCAGTGAAGGTGGTGTCAGTGGACGGCTGTCGTCAAGAATGATGACGTGATAACCGAACTGGGATTTGACTGGCTCTTCAGTGAACTTGCCTTTTTCCAGTTTGGCGACAGCAGCGCCGAATTCAGGCACCATGCCACGTGGGTTGAACCAGCCCAGATCGCCGCCCTTGTCTTTCGAGCCAGGATCTTTGGATTTGGATTTTGCCAGACCATCAAAAGCCTTGATGTCTTTCTTGATCTTGGCGATGATGTCTTTGGCTTCATCTTCCTTGGCGACCAGGATATGGCGGGCCTTGTATTCATTGCCGCTGGCAGTCGCCTTGAACTTGTCGTATTCGGCTTTCAGTGCTTCATCAGTGACCGTGGCTGTCTTGATGTAGTCTTTGACATAGGCATTCGCCAGGATGGACTGTTTGGTCATTTCCAGCTGGTCAGCCACTTCTGGTGTCTTGTCCAGACCTTTGGTCACAGCCAGTTGGGCTACCAGAATTTGCATGGACAGGTTATCAATCACCATCTTGCGTGTTTCTGGCGTGTCAGGCATGCCCTGGGCTGCCTGTTGCTGCATGATCTGGTCCAGCTGTTTTTTGCTGATGGCGGTACCATTCACAGTCGCTGCCACTTCTGAACTGCTGGCAGCAGCAGATGCGGATGCCGCCGCTGGTGTCGACGCTGTTTTTGCAGCATCTTTATCATTACAGGCGCTCAGTACCAACATGGCAAGCGCGCTACCCAGAACAACACGGGATTTAATTGACATACGAATTCCTTCAATATTGAGCTGTATCACAGCACGGATCATGAGCGCATGCAGCACAATCCGCATGCGACGAATAAAAAATGACGGTGAATTTTACTCGTGATTATGCTTGTTTTGCCAGAAATTCATTTTTACTTACCAATTAAAGATCAACTATTTCAGTGCTTGTCCTGCGTGTTGCCATGCATTGCCAATCAGTTATCTTCATTTTTAAGATAAATTCCCTGCAAATGTTGAAAAATTTGCTGAATTCCCCTGAAAACAAGGAACAAAAGCGCAATTATTAACTCAAAGCAATGCTTTTAGCAGCAGGACAAATTAAGCTAAATGAACCCGACCCAGCTTTGCAACAAAGCAATGTCACTATCAAAGACACCCCAGATTTCCTACAGGAGACCAGCAATGCGCATGTTTCACGTTTTATTGGGTACCGCCATCGTCGCCAGCAGTTTTACCGCAAGCGCCAGCTTTGCCGCTGCCGCGACTGAAGAGAAGGTCGATCTTGAACTCATTACCCGCTTGCGTGATGAAGCCATGAACCGCTCCAAGGCCCAGGAAATTTTTGGCGTACTGACCGATGAAATCGGGCCGCGCCTGACCGGCTCACCGGCATTGCGCAAAGCCAGTGAATGGACGCGTTCAAAATTCAGTGAATGGGGTTTGCAGAATGTGCACAGCGAAAGCTTTGCCCCCTTTGGCCGTGGCTGGACGCTGGAAAAGACAACCTTGCGCATGGTCTCACCTTCACAGTTTGATGTGTACGCCATCCCCAAGGCCTGGACGCCAGGTACCGATGGCATGCAGCGTGGCAAGCTGATGATTGCAAAAATGCTGGCCGATGAAGACCTGGCCAAATGGAAGGGCAAACTGGCTGGTGCAATTGTGTTGCTGGATGAACCCCTGCCCATCAAGCCGCATATGAAAGCCGATGCGCATCGTTATTCACATGAAGAACTGGATGAACTGACCAAGGTCGATTTTGAAGCCGCTCCTTCGCGTCGTGGTGATTTGCCGACCTACATCAAGCAACTGGCCTTTCGCAAGAAACTGCGCACTTTCCTGACCGAAGAAAAAGTACTGGCAGCACTGAACGTCACGCGCGGGGAAGATGGCACCATTTTTGTCCAGGAAGGTGGCTCTTACAAAAAGGATGAAGCCACTGGCCCCGCCAATCTGGTCGTGGCCAGCGAAACCTATAATCGCCTGTACCGCCTGGTCGAAAAGAAAAAAGACGTGGAACTGGAAATCGATATCAAGGCCAGATTCAATGACGAAGATCCGGAAGCCGCCATCAATGTGCTTGCTGAAATCCCCGGCACCGACAAAAAGGATGAAATCGTCATGCTGGGCGCGCATCTGGATTCATGGCATGGTGGCACCGGTGCCACCGACAATGCGGCTGGTGTAGCCATGGTGATGGAGGCAGTGCGTCTGTTGAAGGTCAGTGGTTTCAAGCCGCGCCGTACCATACGTATAGCCTTGTGGGGTGGTGAAGAGCAGGGCTTGCTGGGTTCACGCGCCTATGTCAATAAATGGGTAGCTTCGCGCCCTGAACCGACCGATCCCAAGGAACTGGAATTGCCATCGTTTGCCCGCAAGCTGACCGGCCCCATGAGCGTCAAGCCCATGCATGGCAAGATTTCTGCGTATTTCAACCTGGACAATGGTGGCGGCAAAATCCGTGGCATCTATGCGGAAAACAATGCAGCCGTCAAACCGATTTTTGATGCCTGGCTGGCCCCTTTCAATGATGTCGGCGCTACCACCACCACTCTGCGCAGCACCGGCAGCACTGACCATGTGAGTTTTGATCGCGTTGGCGTACCAGGCTTCCAGTTCGTTCAGGATGACATGGATTATTTCAGCCGTACCCATCATTCCAGCATGGACCTGTACGACAAGGTGCAAAAAAGCGACCTGACCCAGGCTTCCCTGGTCCTGGCCAGCTTTGTCGCCCATACCGCAAACCGCAACGACATGCTGCCGCGCAAGCCTTTGCCTAAAGACCCACCGGCGGAAGAAAAGAAAGAAGACGGCAAGGAAACAACAGCAAGCGCTGACGGCAAGAAATAAATCTGCTGATATGGCCTGTCCAGAGGGTCAGTTCTGTATTGCATTCCCGAACAAGAATACAATGCAGGCTGATCCTTTTTTATTGATGCGCAGACCATGAGCGATTCTTTGCAAGACAGCCTTCCGACCAGCCTGGCAGATATGCTGCCGGTAGGAATGATTGCTGGCGGTGGCCTGGCTGCAGCAGCGATGGCGATTGTGGCACAACGCAAGCAGCAACAAAGCGGCTGGGAAGCGTTTCATTATGAAAGAATTTCCTCCGCTGAATTTGAAATTACCGGTGGTATCGCCGTCAGCAATGGTGGCGTAAAAAAATTCCAGGGCGCGCATGACAGCGTCCTCATCAGCGAAGCAGAGATAATGGCAGAAATGCGCCATCAGCAGGGCGATGCTGCACAAACCACTTCAACTGTGCTATCGACAACATCGACAACATCGGCAATATCGGCAATATCGGCAATATCGGCAATATCGGCAATATCGGCAACATCTGCTCCGCTATCAGTCGCTGCGGCGGTAAATTCTGGCACGCCACTCCTGAAAGTAGTATTCAGCCTGCCCGAAGATGAAGCCGGGCAACAACGCATTTTGCGTGCATTTCAATTGCAGGCCGACTTTTTTGGTGCCAGAGTCCAGTCCTGTTCCCTGCATGATGCCAGCCTGTTGAAGCTGGACTAAGTCATAGCATGGCGTCCGGCTCATGATCAGAACCACTTTACGCTGGCTGGTATTCTTCAGCGCCTGGTTGCTGGTGATTTCCATCTGGCGGCGCGATATATTGCCGCCCTCGTCAGAATTGAATTCCATCCTGCTCAATGAGCCGGTGCAAACCGAAATTACCCAAAAGGCTTTCCAGACCACGCGAGGTGGTGTCAACTATACGGTACAGCCGCTGTATGACTACGACCTGGTCGGCCTGGTTGTCAGCAAGCATGATGCGAATGCCTGGTGGGATTATTTGCACCGCGAATGGAACGATAACCTGAACGTGGTGGATTTGTGCGTGGTCTGGGGCAAGAACGTGAAAACCGGTGCCTATGGAGACCTGAACTTTTCCAGCGGCCAGTTCACCTGCAATTACGGCAGCAGTTCCATGGAAGCCTTTGCTGCCTTTGATGAAACCGCGATTTCAAATAATCATTTGCTGACCGATCAGACCAGGCTGGCCAAGATCATGCAAAAGGTACAGGTCGGCGACCAGATCCATTTCCGTGGCCGCCTGTCTGAATATTCACACCATCATAACGGCATGCCCTTCAAGCGCGGCACCAGCATAGTCCGCACCGATACCGGCAATGGTGCCTGCGAAACCGTGTTTGTCGAGAGTTTCGAGATCATCAAAAGCGGCGGCCAACCCTGGCGCAGCCTGGTGTGGGTCGCCGCCATCATGCTGGTCGCCAGTATTGTGGGATGGTTCATGCAGCCGGTTCGGTTTAATGATCGTATGCATTGATGGTGGGATGGTGGGATGGTGGGATGGTGGGCCAGGTATGCTGCACTGCACATTGGCATTCGTGTGTTTTTTTCTGATCGCCTCGTCTGAAAATTTGAGAAAACGCAGAAAGTTTGTATTTATCGCTGTCTGAATATTTTTGTATTTTGTCTGCATTTTTGTCGGAGTAAGCAACACTTAAGCACGCAATATCCGTCTTTGTCCTGTTTCACTGGTTTGCCGCACGGTCGTGCTCGTTTTGATGTCGGAGCATACGTTTGTTTGAACATGCATAATGGAGGATACTTGCACCACCAGATTGCACGCACCGCTGCAAACTTATCTCTCGTTATCTTCCAATCAGAAGGAGAACGTATGACCTCTTCCCACTTCGCTGAGCTGATCGCTTATGCGCAAGCGCACACAGGACCTGCTACCGAGCGTCAGGGCCATTTTATTACCGCGTATTTTGAAAATACCGACCCGGATGAAATCATTGCCCGTGGTCCGGCTACCCTGTTTGCGCAGGCGAATGCCCACTGGCGTTTGCTGGATGCACCGCGTACGGCGCATACGCCGAAGATACGCGTGTTTAACCCGACCTTGGCAGAAGATGGTTTTGTCAGTGATCACACGGTCGTGCAGATCGTCAATGACAATATGCCTTTCCTGGTGGATTCGGTGACGATGGCGATCAATCGCAGTGGCCGTACTGCACACTGGATAGTGCATCCTTTGCTGAGCGTGGTGCGGGATGCCAGCGGCAGTGTGGCTTCGGTCAGTACCGTGGCTGCGGCCAAGGCGGCGGGACATGCTGATCCGGTCGAATCCCTGATCCTGGTGGAATGTGACCGCATTGTTGATCCGGCAGCCCAGCAGGCGCTGGTGGAAGACTTGAAAAGTGTCTTGTCCGATGTGCGTGGTGCCGTGGTCGACTGGCAACCCATGCTGGCACGGGCACGCGAAGTACGTGCCGCCTGTGAAAAATCTACCCAGTCACCAGAAAAACGTGATGAAGCGATTGCTTTCCTGGCCTGGCTGGAAGACCGCCATTTCACTTTCCTTGGTGTGCGCGACTACGATCTGAAGCGTGACGGCGACAATGTCAGTCTGGTGGCGATAGCCGATTCTGGTCTGGGTATTTTGCGTGGCCCTGTCAAAACAGCTGAAACCCGTTTGCCGCCAGAAGTCGTGGCCTTGATGGAATCAACAGAAATGGTCATGGTCACCAAGGCCATGACACGTGCTACCGTGCACAGGCCTGCCTGGCTGGACTATATCGCCGTCAAGCGTTTTGATGACGCGGGTAATGTCATTGGTGAATCGCGTTTCCTGGGTCTGTACACTTCAACAGCGTATTCTGAAGCGGTGGGCAATATCCCGCTGGTGCGGCAGCGTGTGGCGAATGTCATGAGCACGTCTGGCGTCGTGCCGGAAAGCCATGCGGCCAAGTCCCTGCAAGCCATTCTCGATGATTATCCGCGTGATGAGTTGTTCCAGATCGATGCTGCCACCCTGGCTGAGCACGCGATAGGTATTCTCCGCCTGCAAGAACGTCAGCGCACCCGTCTGTTCCTGCGCCGAGATCCTTTTGGCCGCTTCACCTCGGCCCAGGCGTTTGTCCCGCGTGACCGCTATAACACCGAGTTACGCGTCAAGATCGGCAATGAATTGATGATGGCCCTGAATGGTCAATCCATCGAGTTTACCCCCATGCTGACCGACAGCCCGCTGGCGCGCATTCATTACCTGGTCAGGGCCAAGGATGTGGCTCCTCAAAACGTCAATCTGGCCATGCTGGAAGCACGCATCGCCAAACTCGCACAGCGCTGGGAAGATGATTGCACCTCAGAGCTGTTGCGCTCGCATGGCGAAGGCAATGGCCTGAGCCTGGCAAACCGTTTTGCGAATGCCTTCCCTACTGCATACCGTGAAGATTTTTCTGCACTGGTTGGTGCCGAAGATGCAGAAATGCTGGCCGGCCTGAATGCAGGATCACCGATGATGGTCAAGCTGTACCGGCCACTCGACGCTGGCCCGGGCAATCTGCGCTTCAAGATTTATAACACCGCCAAGGTGGCCCTGTCTGATTCCCTGCCGGTGCTGGAACACATGGGTGCCAGGGTACTGGATGAACATCCTTACGCCATTGTCAGCGGTGCCGAGACTTTATGGATACATGACCTGGGCTTGCAATTACCTGTCAATACCGATTTGTCTGCGGTCAAACTGCGCTTTGAAAACCTGTTTTCGCAAGCCTGGGGTGGTGAGGTTGAAAGTGATGACCTCAATCGCCTGGTGCTTAATACTGCATTGGATGCGCGTTCCATCGCTGTCCTGCGTGCCTGTTCACGTTACTTCAAGCAACTGGGCTTTGCCTATAGCCAGAACTATATAGAAGCAGCGCTCAACAAAAATGCCGCCATCACCCAACTGATCGCCGAACTGTTTGGTGCCCGTTTCAAGCCCGATTATGTTGGTGATCGCGAGCAGGCGCAAAAGCATATACGCGAACAGCTGGAAAACCAGATGAGCAATGTAGCAAGCCTGGATGAAGACCGCATCTTGCGTCAGTTTATCGCCACCATCGTTGCCACCTTGCGTACCAATCTGTGGCAAACCACGGCGACTGGCGCGTTCAAGCCTTACATGAGCTTCAAGCTCAATCCGCGTGAAGTGCCGGGAGTGCCTGAACCGAAACCCTTGTTTGAAATCTGGGTGTATTCCCCCCGTGTTGAAGGTGTGCATCTGCGCGGTGGCAAAGTGGCCCGTGGCGGCCTGCGCTGGTCTGACAGACGTGAAGATTTCCGTACTGAAATCCTGGGCCTGGTGAAGGCCCAGCAAGTCAAAAATACGGTAATTGTGCCGGTCGGTTCCAAAGGTGGTTTTGTGCTGAAAAATGCGCCACCGGCGACAGACCGTGAAGCCTATCAGGCAGAAGGCGTGGCCTGCTATAAAATCTTCCTGTCCGGCCTGCTGGATGTGACAGACAATATCGTCAAGGGTGCGGTAGTACCACCGAAGCTGGTCGTCCGTCATGATATTGACGATCCTTACCTGGTCGTAGCGGCAGACAAGGGCACGGCCACCTTCTCGGATATCGCCAATGGCGTGTCGGCTGATTATGGCTTCTGGCTGGGTGATGCGTTTGCATCCGGCGGCTCGGTGGGCTATGACCACAAGAAAATGGGTATCACCGCCCGCGGTGCCTGGGAATCGGTCAAGCGCCATTTCCGTTCGGTGGGTGTGAATACGCAGGATACTGAATTTACAGTAGCCGGTATCGGTGACATGTCAGGCGATGTGTTTGGCAATGGCATGCTGTTGTCCCAGCATATCAAACTGGTGGCGGCGTTTGATCATCGCCATATCTTTATTGATCCATCACCAGATGTGGCGGCTTCATTTGCCGAACGTCAGCGCCTGTTCAACCTGCCGCGTTCCAGCTGGGATGATTACGAAAAAAGTCTGATCTCTGCCGGCGGTGGTGTCTATCCACGTACGGCTAAATCCATCAGCCTCAGCCCTGAGGCACGCGCTGTATTGGGTATAGAAACGGCTGAACTGGCGCCGGTAGAATTGCTGCGTGCCATTCTGCAAGCCCCCGTTGATCTGTTGTACAACGGCGGCATAGGCACCTATGTCAAAGCCAAATATGAAACCCATGCCCAGGTTGGTGATAAAGCGGGCGATGCCTTCCGCGTCAACGGCAGTGACCTGCGCTGCAAGGTCTTGGCCGAGGGCGGAAATCTTGGTTGTACCCAGAATGGCCGCATAGAATTCGCGCAAAAAGGTGGGCGCATCTATACCGATGCGATAGACAATTCTGCCGGTGTCGATTGCTCTGATCATGAAGTCAACATCAAGATTCTGTTGGGTGGCATCGTTGAAGCCGGTGACCTTACACTCAAACAGCGTAACGACTTGCTGGCGTCGATGACGGATGAAGTCGGCCACCTGGTATTGACTGACAATTATTATCAAAGCCAGGCACTGGATATTGCTGCGCATCGTCCATTGTATGTGCTTGATGGCCAGCAAAGGCTGATGCAGTCTCTGGAAAAACAGGGGCGACTGAACCGTGCCATTGAATACCTGCCCAGCGATGATGAAATCTTCCATCGCAAGGCATTGAAACAGGGCCTGACTGCACCGGAAGGTGCGGTGGTACTGGCCTATGCCAAGATGTCAGTGTTTGATGAACTGGTCGCCAGCAATCTGCCGGATGACCCCTTCTTCAGCCGTGCATTGAAGGCTTACTTCCCGCAAGTCCTGTCGGAACGTTTTGCCGAAGCGATTACGCATCACCCGCTGAAACGTGAAATCATCGCTACCTTCATCACCAATACCGTGGTGAACCGTGCCGGCGCAACCTTCGTCAATTTCATCGCTTCTGAAGCTGGTGCGACGGCGGCTGATGTGATTCGCGCCTTCACTCTGGCACGTGAGATTTTTGATCTGGAACCTTTGTGGGATCAGATCGATGCACTTGATTATGTGGTCGATTCCAAACTGCAACTTGATCTGCTGTCCAAGCTGATTGCGATTGCCCAAAGAGCCTCGCGCTGGATGTTGCGCATACGTTCGCAAAGCACTGATCTGCCGACACTGATACAACGTTATCAACCTGCCGCCCGCGAGCTGCGCTGGCAACTGGCAGACTGGCTGCCAGCCAATGCCCATGCCAGCTGGCAAAAAGAGGCAGATGCACTGACGCAGGCAGGTGTTGAGGCCACATTGGCGCAAAACCTGACGGCGCTGGAATACATCTTCCCGGCACTGGACCTGGTTGACCTGGCGCAAAGCACCAGCACCGGCCTGGAACAGGCGGCCCGTGCCTACTTTGGTATTGATGATGAGCTGGGCCTGACAGGCTGGCGTAACCAGATCAACCGCCTGCCTACCGACACACTGTGGCAGACCCAGGCGCGTGGCAGTGCACGTGATGATGTGTATTCGATCGCCAGCCAGATCACCCGTGGACTATTGTCACGGCAGGAAGACGTCAGCAACTGGCATGCCCAGCATGCACCAGCCATAGACAGGCTGACCGCCTTGCTGACCACGATCAGCGCACAGGGACCGGATTTGGCACCCGTGTCAGTGGCTCTGCGGGAATTGCGGCATCTGGCTTAGTTGCTAGCATGTAGTTTTTATCGAAGGAGAATATAGGGCAAGCACTTCGATGTGTTTGCCCTATGTTTTTGAAAATTTTATTCTTGTGTTGCATAAAAATGATCAAAAGAAACTTGCAAAAAATCCTTTGCTGTCTTTTGTTGCTGACCAATACCAAGCTTTTTGCTTCTACTTCAGAAACCGTGCTTTTGAAAGAGCATGCTGTTGTCGAATTTCGCGTAGATGAGGGACAAGATAGAAATTTTTACCCCTTGGAAGTGTTGGTGCTTATTCAGGAAAAGGGCGACCTCAGCTTGGTAAAACGAAGTTTTGAGCATCCGAAGTTTGAAGTGTTCTCCAGTCGCGAAAATGAACTTTTGAAACAAGTTGCCTGGATTGCAAGTAGCAAACTGATTAGAGCAAAAGAATTTCGAAGATTGTCCAGATGGAATGGCCAGGATAAATTGATATATTGCCTGGCAAGTTGTGATTCTGGGACAGATTACGTATTTGCCAAAGATGGAAGCTTTAAGTCTACGCATGAGTATGGGAATTCCAGCGAAGATTTGAAGCCTGTCGTTTCGTTCGGACATCTATATCAAGTTGGAAATTTTGTTTGGGCAAGGCCAAATAAAAATAACCCTCAATTTTTTCATCATGCCGTTTTCATATTAGGCCCTGACAAAAGCTTATGTGATTTCATTTCTTGTTTCGCATCATTGAAGTGATGGCAGAGATGCTTGGTATGTACTTGATTTAATATAAAAACCTCGCTTTCAACTAGGCGGGAAAATATTACAGTATTATTTTTTAGCTGCCAGGGGCTTACAGCTAACATCTAATTCGTATTTCCGCGATTTTTTCCCATTTTCCTTTACATGAATGATATTCCCCGTGATCTGCCATTTGGAAATGGATACATCCAGTTCATGCAGCTTGCTGCAATCGGCTGTCTTGTAAAACATCAAGAAATCGTTTGATCCACTGTATTCATGCGTCACCAATACCTGTTCATCCTGGCTCAGATAGACATCCTTTCTGACCCAGATACCGCTGTTGATTTCACACTGCTGATGCGTGGCATTGTGCAATACCTGTAAGGGCGGTTCAGGAAAGGCATCGACTTCAGGATCATTGGTATCGCTGTGGAAGCGCAATTCCACGGATTTAGCCAGCGCGTGGAATGTGTCATAGCTACCCGGCTTGAGCGGGGTCACCGGGATATGTTCCAGCTTGCAGGCGGCAGCCTGTGCCTGTGTCGCCAGCATGCAGAGCAGCGTAGCGAGCAGGATGGCCGGTTTGAGTGACATGTGTGATTCAGTCATGAGGCGGGACTATATAACTTATATGAAATTTTAGGTGCAAATGTTGAACGTATTTCGCTTTTTTTACTCCAAATGGCCTGTTCTTTTCTCATCCAGTTTTGAATAATAATGAAAAAACATCCTGCACACTATTTATCTTCTGCCTTGTTGGGATTGGCACTGGGGCTTCCTGTATATGGTTTTGCGCAAGCACAGGCGAACAGGGTGGATGAAACCACCTTGCGCGCCCATCTGGCGCTGTTGTCTTCAGACCTGTTTGAAGGCCGTGGCACCGGGCAGCGCGGCGGCGATCTGACGGTTGCTTACCTGGAAACCCAGGCCGCAGTCGCCGGGTTATTGCCTGTCAATGGCAAGAGCTACAGGCAAGCCGTCAGCATCAATGGCATCAAGTCCTTGCCACAGGCAAGCAGCCTGCGTGTGGAAAGTGCCGGCAAGCAATTGAGCTGGAATTTTGGCAATGACTGGATCTGGAGTGCGGGTGATGCCATGGCCCTGCATCAGTTTGACCATGAATTGCTGTTCGTCGGTTATGGCATTACTGCACCGGAGGAGCAATGGGATGATTTCAAGGGCGTAGATTGCAAGGGAAAAATCCTGGTCGTCATGGTGAATGACCCGCAACCGACGGCGGAACAGCCTGATCGTTTTGGTGGCAAGGCCCTGACTTATTATGGCCGCCGCACCTACAAGACCGAAGAAGCCCTGCGGCGCGGTGCTGCCGGGGTCTTGCTGATACACACCGATGTGTCCGCCAACGCGAGCTGGGATGTCTTGAAAAACGGTGGCATGGGCGAGCAATTCCAGCTGGCGAACAAGGATGCAAAGGGCCTGGCTCTGCAGGGCTGGATCACCAATGCAGCTGCAACTTCATTGTTCAGTGCGGCTGGCCTGGATTTGAACGCCTTGCGCCAGTCTGCCGAAGGCAAGGAATTTAAACCTGTGGCCATCAATGCCAGGCTCAAGGGTGAAGCAAAATCGCAGGTGCGTCAGCTCGAACAATTCAATATCGCTGGCATTGTACCGGGCACAGATGCGCAGTTGAAAAATGAACTGGTGATCTACAGCGCACACTGGGATCATCTGGGCAAACAGGAAGGTACAGGCGACCAGATATACAACGGCGCGGTAGACAATGGTTCTGGCACGGCAGCCTTGCTGGCAATGGCCAAAGCAGCGGTGCAGCAACCGGCAAAACGCAGCCAGCTATTTTTATGGGTAGCCGCAGAAGAACAGGGCTTGCTGGGCAGTGCCTGGTATGCGGCTCATCCTTTATGGCCCTTGAAGCAGACTGCCGCTGCGCTGAATCTGGATACCCTGAATTTTGTTGGCCGTACCAAAGACATCAGCGCCTTTGGGGCCGACCGCAGTGATCTGATTGTCGCTGCCGGCAAGGTCGCGCAAGCCATGAATATGACGATTGCCCCGCCCCGTGTGGATGTGGGTGGCGGCTATTTCCGCAGTGATCATTTCAGCTTTGCCAAGGCAGGTGTGCCGGCTTTTTCCATAGGCAGTGGCCGCGACTATATCCAGAATCCGGAAGCCTCGCAGGAAAAAGCGCGTGGCTATGGCAAGCGTTATCATCAGGTTACGGATGAATACGATCCGGCATGGGATTTGTCCGGCATGACTGAACAGGCACAGTTCACCCTGAACCTGGGACGAGAAATTGCCAATGCTGTAAAAATGCCGGTGTGGAAGGAAAATGATCCTTTCGCAAAAGCGCGTCAGTAGAAAAAATTGGAAGAAGCAGGCGCAACGCATTTGTAGTAGCGTTCTGCATACTATCTGGCAATAGCCAGTATTTCCAGGATGCTGTCGCAAAATTTAGCTGCCGTTGTTGTGTTGCCTGGCCAGCTTAATTTGCAACAAGCTCTAAAAGAATTCACAAGAAAGAAAATAATGAACCAGACAACATTTAAATTAAAGCCCGTTGCCAGCGTCTGCCTGCACCTCATGCTGGCCCTGCCTTTGATGCATATACAGGCACAGGCCGCCGATGCGCCAGCAGCAAAAACGGCAACGGCTGCAAAAACAGAAAGCGGCATGGATACTTCCGTCGCACCGGGCGATGACTTTAACCGCTATGCCAATGGCGGCTGGGAAAAGACGGCGGTCATCCCCGATCATAAAGTTGCAGTAGGCATCTTTGATGTACTGGTGGAAGAATCCGACGCCAAGGTCTTGAAGCTGATAGAACAGGCGACCAAAGCCGATGCCAGCAGTGCGGCCCGCAAGATAGGTGATTTTTATACTTCTTACCTGAATACCGATGTCATCAATCAGCGTGGCCTGGCACCTTTGCAGGGCGAGATGCAAAGCATTGCTGATCTGAAAGACAAAACTGCACTGGCAAGTTATCTGGGCAAACATTTGCGTGCCGATGTTGATCCTATCAATGCCACCAATGTATTCACTGAAAACCTGTTTGGCCTGTGGGTGTCGCAAGGTTTCCATGACCATACGAAATACATGCCTTACTTGCTGCAAGGTGGACTGGGTTTGCCTGACCGCGAATACTATCTGTCAGCCAGCCCCAAGATGCTAGAGCTAAGGAAAAATTATCTCGCACATATCGCCGCCACCCTGAAGCTGGCCAATGTGCCGGACCCGGAACAGGCGGCCAGGCGCGTATTTGATCTGGAAACCCTGATCGCCAAAGGCCATGCAAATCGTGAAGCAACGTCTGACGTTCTGAAGGCTGACAATACCTGGACTCTGGTCGACTTCAACAAGAAAGCGCGTGGTCTGGACTGGGCTGCTTACTTCAAGGCCGCAGGTCTGGATGGCCAAAGTAAATTCATCATCTGGCATCCGGGTGCCATGAAAGCTTCATCGGCACTGGTGGCGAATACACCACTGGCCAACTGGCAGGATTATTTGCGCTTTCATGCCATCAACACGCGTTCCACAGTATTGCCACAGGCTTTCTTTGACCAGCGCTTCAAGTTTTACAGTGCTTTAAGCGGTGCCAAAGCGCCACAGCCACGCTGGAAATATGCCGTGACAGCGACCAATAATGCCCTGGGTGAAGAAGTTGGCAAATTGTATGTGGCCGAAAACTTTTCGCCAGAATCCAAGACGCGCATCAATGGCATGGTGAGTAATTTGCTGGTCGCATTTGGTGAACGGGTGCAGGCCCTGAAATGGATGACACCTGCCACCAAGCAGGAAGCACTGGCAAAAATCAAGTCTACCTATGTCGGTGTTGGTTACCCTGACAAATGGCGTGATTACTCCGGCCTGAGCGTGGATGCGAATGATGCCTTTGGCAATCGTGAGCGTTCGCAGGAATTTGAATACCGTCGTGCCCTGGCAAAATTTAGCCAGCCTGTGGATGTCACGGAGTGGTGCATGAATCCGCAACTGGTGAATGCCGTCAACATGCCGCTGCAAAATGCCATCAACTTTCCGGCTGCGTATTTGCAATCACCGAACTTTGATTTGAATGCCAGCGACGCCAGCAATTACGGCGCACTGGGTGCCACCATAGGCCATGAAATCAGCCACAGCTTTGATAATTCCGGTGCCATGTTTGATGCAAAAGGTGAATTGCGCAACTGGTGGAGCAAGGCTGACCTGGCGCATTTCCAGGCATCTTCCAAGGCACTTGTCGCCCAGTTCAACCAGTACAAGGCTTTCCCTGATCTGTCGGTCAATGGCGCGCAGACCCTGGGTGAAAATATTGCCGACCTGGCTGGCCTGATGGCTGCTTACGATGCTTACCGTGCGTCGATGAAACAAAAAGGCCAGGCCATCACCAAAGAAGATGAGCAGGAATTTTTCCTGGCCTATGCCCGCAGCTGGCGTGGCAAAATGCGTGATGAAACCTTGCGCACGGCTATCATTACCAATGAACATGCACCAGGACAGTTCCGTGTCCTGACCGTGCGTAATCTGGATGCCTGGTATGACGCCTTTGCCGTGCAACCTGGCCAGAAACTGTATCTGGCGCCCAAGGACAGGGTTAAAGTCTGGTAAAGAAGACGTATTCAGGCAGGTCGCAAGCCATCTTGCATGCGCTGCCTGACATCAGCAACATAACGTTCGCTGACAGCGACCCTGTCCTGATTGCTGAGCACTAACTGATACACACCATCACCCAGCACATCAAGCTGGGTGAGTTGATCGCAACGGACGATGGCGCTACGGTGCACGCGCATGAAGCGGGCCGGGTCCAGATGTTTTTCCAGTTGACTCAGCGATACCCGGTGCAATATCTGGCGCTGCGTTTGATTTTGGTTCCGTATTTGATTCTGCTTCAGGTGCAATTGCATGTAATTGCCCGCCGCTTCTATCCATATCACTTCATCGAGTTGTATGCATTCTATGCGGCCTACGGAGCGCACGCTGATCTGTTGCCAGTACGCTGGCGTATCATTCTTTGCTTCATCTTCTGCCTTCACATAATTGCTCAGGGCTTGCGCATAGCTGGCTTGCTGGCGCAGCTTCAGCATGGCAGCGGCGCGTTCCAGCGCCTGTGCCAGACGCTGGTCATCAAAAGGCTTCAGCAGATAGTCGAGAGCATGCAGTTCAAAGGCTTCTATGGCGTGGGCATTAAAGGCTGTGACAAAGATGATCAGTGGCGGTGTTGTGGCCGTTGTCAGGCTCAGATTCAGGCTCAGGCTGCGTGCCAGTGCCAGGCCGGTTTCGCGCGGCATCTGTATATCCAGAAAAATGACATCCACAGCCTGCTGCGCCATTACGTCACGGGCCGCGGCCACGCTGGTGCATTCCGCTACGATCTGCCAGTCAGGATGATCTTGCAAGGCAAAGCGCAGATTGATGCGGCCAGGTTCTTCGTCATCGACGATCAGTGCACGTATGGTGGTCATGATGCTGCACCTTCCGGCATATGTAGCGGCATGCGGATTTCGACTTCATAGCGGCTCTGTCCGGTATCTGATACCTTGCCACTTTGCATGCTGGCACGTCCGGGATACATCAGTTCCAGCCGGGCGCGGGTCTGTGGCAGGCCCAGTCCCAGGCCTGGGTTGGCCGCATTGCCATCGGTGACGGTATTGCTGACCCTGATACTGAGTTCTTCATCCTTGAGGCTGAACTGCATGCGTATGTCGCTATTGCCTTCATGGCAGTCAAGGTCGTGGCGCAAGGCATTTTCCAGCAAGGGTTGCAGCAACAAGGGTGGGCAATCACCGGCCAGTATGGTCGTGGTGTCACCATCAATGTGTATGTGCAGACGCTCGCCATAGCGCAGTCTTTGCAATTCCAGATAATCGCGGATGAATGTCATTTCATCTTCAATACGTACCCAATCCTTGCTGCTTGCCGTCAGGGCATAACGCAACAGGTCGCTGAGCCGGTTCAGGCCGGTCAGGGCAATACGCTTGTCATCGCTTCTGACCAGGGCACTGATGGCGTTCAGGCAGTTGAAGATGAAGTGCGGTTCCAACTGGCCGCGCAGGGCATTCAGTTTTTGCTCTTCCAGATCCAGCCGCAAGCGCAGTATGTCGTTCATGGATTGTTGCAGTGCCTGTTCCCGTACGCGCCCCTGGCGCCAGGTACAGATCGCCAACACGGCAATGAAGGCACCGGTGGACCAGGCAAATTCGAGGAAGACACCGAATCCTCCGAGGTCGAACATCGCTTGCTGTAACTGTAACAAGCCCAATTCCTGCTTACTTCTAAGCAGATAAAGAATATCTACGTAAATGATTTCCAGAGGCAAAAAACACAGCAACATCAGACCATAGGTAACGACGATGCCGCGCGTAGTACTGAGAAATTTCTGGCAGCGCATGAAGATTATATACAGGCAGGTGCTGAAGACCATCATCAGCATATGACTGCTGATCCAGCTCCATAGTATGTCGTCATAACCACGCTGGGTACCATGCTTGACCAGATCACCATAATTGCCCAGGGCACCAACGGCACACATGCTGGTCCATATCAGGATATTGATGAGCAACAGCTTCAACGCACCCGCTACGGTGCTGGCCGCAGTCCGGGGCTTGAGCGCATTGTCAGAGATCAGGTTTTCCATGTGGCACAGTATAGCAGCCGGCATGACCTCATTCTGCTATGGAAGGGCGAGGTGGTAACAGGGTTTCGGGGTTTCATCACAAGCGCTGTCCTTGCAATTCAACCTTGCCAGATAATCTGTCGCAGCAGTTAGTGTCCAAAGACAACTGGAGGGAAATATGAACCTGAATCTGAAAGTCAACGGCCAGGCCCGCCAGTGTCAGGCTGATGGTGATACCCCGCTATTGTGGATATTGCGTGAAGACCTGGGCCTGACAGGCACCAAGTTTGGCTGCGGAGCAGGTCAGTGCGGTGCCTGTACCGTGCATCTGGATGGGCAGGCCATGCGCAGTTGCGTCATGCCGGTAGAAGCTTTGAATGGCCGCAGCATCACCACCATAGAAGGTTTGTCACCTGATCGCAGTCATGTGCTGCAACAGGCCTGGATAGAACATCAGGTACCGCAATGTGGCTATTGCCAGTCGGGCATGCTGATGGCGGCTGCCGCGCTGTTAAAAGCCACTCCACGGCCCACAGACAGGCAAATCGACGCGGCCATGACCAATCTGTGCCGTTGCGGTACCTACCCGCGTATTCGCGCGGCTATCCACACGGCTGCCGCCAGACTGAAACCGCAAACAGGCAAGAAGGGGGCCAAGGTATGAGCATAGTCGCTTCCCCCGCACGCAGGAGCTTCCTGAAATCTTCCCTGGTTGCCGGTGTCTGGGTCGTGGGCAGCAGCACGCTGCCTTTGCTGGATAGCGTGGCAGCGGCAGATGAAAAAAATAAGCCGGTGTCACCGTTTGACTTCTGGCTCAGCATGGATGCTGGCGGCGTGGTGACTGCCTGTACCACCGTCACCAATCTGGGCCAGGGTACCCATGCGGCAATCGCGCAGATCGTGGCTGAAGAGCTGGAAATGCCCTTGACGCAAGTGCGGATAGAACATGCACCCGTCATCCAGCAGTTTCATCAGAAATGGCCACCCGGCATCACCACCTTTGGCAGTGCCGGATTTAACTCCGCACAGGTGACGGTAGCGCCAGCCTGCGCAGCAGCGCGACAGATGTTGATACAGGCGGCAGCGCTGCAATGGCAAGTCGATGCAAAAGACTGTACTGCCGCCAATGCACAGGTTCATCATGCGGCCAGCAGCCGCAGTGTGCTGTATACCGAATTGATCAAGGTGGCAGCCACGCTGGTTCCACCAGAAAAACCAGTGATCAAAGCATCCAGAGACTGGAAAATATTGGGGCAGTCCACGCCACGCCCGGATATCCCGGCGCGGGTGGATGGCAGTGCCGTATTTGGTATTGATGTACAGCGCCCTGGCATGCTGGTGGCGGCTGTCTTGCATGCACCGCGTTTTGGCAGCACGCTGTCCAGCGTGGATGATAGTGCGGTCATGGCAATCAGGGGCGTGCATAAAGTCGTGCGGCTGGCGAATGCCGTTGCCGTAGTGGCAGACCGCTACTGGATCGCCAGCAAGGCCCTGCAATTATTAAAGCCGGTCTGGCAGGATGGCGCACATGCAAAGATCAACACGGCCAGCATGCGTGATAGTCTGTTGACGGCGGTGGCAGCAGGTGAAGGTTTGCCGGTGCAGAGTACGCGGATACAGCACGCCATGGAAACACAAAAAGCCATGGAATCGGCAAAGTGGGTTATTGATACCACCTACGATGTCCCCTTTCTGGCCCATGCAGCGATGGAACCGCTGAATGCAACGGTAGAAGTCACTGCTGGTGGTGCGCAAGTCTGGCTGTCCACACAAAGCCAGACCGATACCCAGCAGGGTGTGGCCAAAGCTTTGGGATTGCAGCCTGGGCAAGTGCGCATCCATACGCAAAACGCCGGTGGTGGCTTTGGCCGCAGACTGGAACATGATTTTGCTGTCGAGGCAGCCCTGATCGCGCAGGCGGTGGGTGCACCGGTAAAAACCATATGGTCGCGTGAAAATGATATGCGCTCTGGTTATTATCGCCCCATTACCGCTTCACGCGTGTGTCTGGCAATGGATCAGGATAATTTACCACTGGCTCTGCGTCATGATACGGCTGGCCCGTCGCTGCTGGAATATACGGGCGTAACGAATAGTCCGGCGGAAGATGGTTTTGACTGGACCTATCTCATGGGCTGGTTTAGCAGCAGTTACCGTTTCCCCTTGTTTGATACCCGCTGGACCAGAGTGGATTTTGGCGTGCCCTGTACTTACTGGCGTTCGGTAGGGAATTCACAAAACTGCTACTTCCTTGAACATACACTGGAACAGGCCGCCCGCAAGGCAGGAATGGATAGCCTGGAATACCGGCGGCGTTTATTGAAGCACAATCCCAGGGCTATCAATTTCGTGAATGCCCTGGCCGAACGCGCAGGCTGGAACAAGCCGCTGGCAAAGGGGCATTATCGCGGCTTTGCCATGAATGGCACTGGCGACGTACTGTTCAGCGGTCATATTGTTGAAATTGCCGTGGTCAGGCCCGGACAATTCCGTTTGATAAAAATCACGGCAGCGATCAACCCTGGCCTGGTTGCCAACCCTGCGGCCGTCGAAGCGCAAATGATGGGTGGGACTTTGTTTGGTTTGTCGGCTGCTCTGTTTGGGGAAATCAGCTTCAGAGACGGGCAGGTCGAGCAGGGCAATTTTGATGGCTATCGCCTGGTCAGGCTGGCGCAGACACCGCCGCTGGATGTACTGGTCATCAGCACAGGCGAAAAAGCCCGGGGTGTAGGCGAAGAAGGGCCACCATCCATAGGCCCGGCAATCGCGAATGCATTACTGGCTGCCAGTGGTAAACCAGTTACCCGTCTACCGCTGACGCAGGCGGGCTGGCAACTGGTGGCTTGAAGTTTTGTGCGTTAGTGGTGACAACTAGGCCGACAACAAATTCTTAAAATAAAATCGGCGCATATTTGCGCCGATTTTACTTATCTACTGCTTGCCAGCAAGCTGCTTCAAAACGACCTGATGCGTGTCAATTATTTTGCAGGTGCTGCTTTTGTTTCTTCAGTTTTTTCTGCTTTTTTCGCTTTTGCATGTTTCACATGCTTGGCTGCTTTTTTCTCGACAGCAGGCGCTGGTGCAACCGCAGAGGCGGATGCCGATGCACTGGCAGAAGCAACTGGTGGAACTGCAGTTTTTGCTGGTTCTGCAGGAGTTTTAGCGAACGCTGTACCCATAGCGAAGGTAGCAGCAACGAGAGTGGCGATCAGCTTGTTCATATTGAATCCTGTTCTGTGGTTGATTTCTTTGACGTAGTCAATCTACGTAAGCCAAGAACGCGACCGGACGCGATTGTGTTGACAAAGAATGTGTTGCGAATTGTTACCAGAACACCACGTGGTATCGTACGGGCAAGGTACAATCATCGCTATAAAAACCGGGAGGAGAGAAAAATGAGCATAGCAAACTGGTGTGTACTGGCCGCATGTGCGTTACCCATCGTCAGCGTCGGGCTTGCCAAGGGCGGCTCAGCCAGGCGGGGTGGCAAGAATCAGGTCTATGATAACCAGGCACCACGCGAATGGGCCAAAGACCTCAGTGGCTGGCAGCAAAGAGCGCACGCAGCACAACAAAACGGTTTTGAAGCCTTGCCGCTATTTATTGCGGCTGTGGTGCTGGCGCAGCAGTCTCATGCGGATCAGACACGTATAGATCAACTGGCGTTGCTGTTCATTGCCATTCGTATCGTGTACCTGATTACCTACCTGGCCAATCAGGGTACATTGCGCTCGCTGGTCTGGTTTGCCGGTGTCGCTACGTCGGTGGCAATACTTGCGATGGCCTGATTTTACGCGTCAGATTTTTTGCAAGAGCATGATGTGAATGGCGATATCTTCGCCATGATCGCGACGGGCAAATTCCTGGCTTGTTTCTAAGATGGTGAAACCGTGCTGTTGTGCCAGGTCTTGCAGGTAAGCTATGGCGTGGGCATAGCGGTGTGAAGGGCGCAGGGAAAAATCTGGGCTATCACCGGCTTCGGCAGAAAACGCAAACAGACCGCCATGTCGCAGCACATGGCTGACCCCGGCAAAGACATGCTGCAAGTCGCCGATATATACAAACACGTCGGCAGCGACGATCAGGTCATATTCTGCTGCCGTGGCGGTCAACAGGAAGCTGGCAATGTCGGTGCAATGCAAGCTATCGTATAGTCCCGTCTGTCGTGCCTTTACCAGCATTTTTTCTGATAAATCGACACCCACCAGCCTGCTTGAATAGTGGCGCAATAAGGGGGCGCACAAACCCGTACCACAGCCCAGATCCAGACTGTGACATGTTGCAGTGTTTCTGTGCCGCTGTATGGCAGCAGCCAGTAAATCAGGCACGGTATAGCCCAGCACATCCAGCAAATGGCGGTCAAAATGGTCGGCATACTGGTCAAACAATTCTGTCACATAGCCTGGCGGTGCTGTGGCTGGTGTGTCACCCGTTCCCATTGCGGCTAGTGCGTAGTGTATCTGTTCTGCATTGGCACCATGCGCCAGTGCATTCTGATAGGCGTTGATGGCTTCGCCATTGCGTTGCAGCAGGCGCAGGCAATGACCGCGCTGCTGATGGGCTTTGGCAAAATCAGCCTTGTGTGCCAGTGCCTGATCGATACTATGTAAGGCAGTTTCGTACTGCTGCATTTTTTGCAGCAACATGCCGCGATTGCACCAGGCTTCGCTGTGTGCGGGATGTAGTCGTAGCAAATGGTCGTAGTCTTGCAGTGCTTCTTCGTGGGCATGCAGGTATTGCAGGCTGACGGCGCGGGCAAACAGGGCTTCCGTATAATTTTTTCGCAAGGCCAAGGCATCATCAAAATCCGGCAATGCCGATTCGTGTTCAGCCAGCTCCTGCAACAGCAGGCCCCGGTTCAATAATGCTTCAGGATAGGCCGGCGTGATCTGCAAGGCCTGGTCATAGCTGGCCAGTGCCTGTTCCAGCTCGCGCAGGCTGCGCAGGGCGTTGCCGCGGTTATTGCAGGCCATGGCGTAATCCGGTTTCAACAGCAAGGCGCGGTCATAACTGGCCACTGCTTCTTGCGAACGACCGAGGTCTTGCAGGGCGGCCCCCAGATTACTATGGGCTATGGCTTGCTGCGGATTGACGGCAATGGCCTGTTGCAGCCAGTCTATGGCGGTTTGTACATTGCCGCGCTGGCGCGCCAGCGTCCCCAGCAATTGCAGGGCATCAAACTGGTTTTCCTGTACTTGCAGCACTTGCAGATACAATGCTTCTGCCTGCTCAAACTGGCCCTGCTGATGGTGGGTCAGTGCCTGTTCCAGCAGGGTTTGTATATTTGCTGTTTTCATGGATGAAACTGGAATCGCCTCTTATATTTCATACGGCGTTCATACCGCGTTTATACTGCGTTTATACTGCGTTTATACTGCGTTTATACTGCGTTTATACTGCGTTTATACTGCGTTTATACTGCGTTTATACTGCGTTTATACTGCGTTTATACTGCGTTTATACTGCGTTTATACTGCGTTTA
>NZ_JACOGF010000002.1:266658-709965 GCF_014284335.1 Undibacterium hunanense
TTATACAGCTACTGCGCTTATACTGCGCTTATACTGCGCTTATACTGCGCTTATACTGCGCTTATACTGCGCTTATACTGCGCTTATACTGCGCTTATACTGCGCTTATACTGCGCTTATACTGCGCTTATACTGCGCTTATACTGCAACACATGCACTTCATTTTAAAGGCCACACATGCTGGATGAACAGGAACTCACCGCCTTATTGTTAAGCTTGTTGCCCAGCCCAGCCTATATCTACGGTGCCATCATTTTCGGCATACTGGGTATGGCGGCCTACGCCTATGGCAAGAAAAAGTCTAGCACCCGCATCAAATGGCTGGCCATAGGTCTGATGTTTTATCCCTACCTGATAGGGAATGAAACCTGGCTGCTCTACCTGGTGGGCGTAGCACTATGCGGGGCCATTTACTATTATCACGACAAATCCTGATCATTGACCAAGTGTGCACAAGCGCTTGAAATCAGGACAGTATTTTTTCCATTTCTTCAAACTGCAGGTTTTCAACCAGCATCTGTTCCTTGCCGTTATTTGAAGGGAAAGGCTTGAAGCGGCCTGTGCGTACATAACCACGGCGTTCGTAGTAAGCAATCAGTTCTTTCCTGACGCTGATGACGGTCATCCAGATTTTATCTATGCCCCATGATACTTGCGCGTGTCGTTCAGCCGTTTGCATGAAATGCTTGCCTATGCCCTTACCTTGCAGTACCGGGCGTACTACAAACATGCCCAGGTAAGCGGCACCTTCGGTTTTCTCCAGATTGACACAACCTATGATGTCGTCACCTTGCAGGCAGAGCAGGATGACGGAATCGGGTGTGGCGATCAGCTTGCGTACTTCTGGTGCAAGTATGCGTGAACCCTGCAATAAGTCGGCTTCCGTGGTCCAGCCCTGGCGGCTGCTGTCGCCACGGTAGGCACTGTTGACTAGATCGGCGATTGTTTCGGCATCAGCATCCACCGCAGGGCGAAAGCTGATTGCGCTGGTATTGCTTGAGGTGTTTTCTGTCATACGTGTCTCTGTGTTATGGAGGGCTTGCGACTGGGCTTACAACTGCGCTTATAACTGTGATTGCAACTGAGCTTGCCGCGGGCCTGAAATAATAACATGTGTTTTTCCTGGGCCAGAATCCGGCTTTGCTGATGCGAAAACTGCGTGTTAGCATGTCGTGAATGTATAAAATTTTGGCTTTCTATCAAGAATTTTCCGGTATTTTCTGATTTAGCGATGAAAAACTCCACCACCAAAGCAATTCTGTTTGTCTGTATGGGTAATATTTGCCGTTCACCCAGTGCTGAAGGGGTGTTCCGTGCCCAGGCTGAAGCTGCGCAACTGAATTTGCATATCGATTCTGCCGGGACCCATGCCTATCACATCGGCGAGCCACCCGACCCACGCTCGCAAGACTTTGCTGCCCGCCGCGGCATCGATCTGTCGCAGCAAAGGGCGCGCAAGCTCAGCGCTGATGATTTCGCAAAATTTGATTTGTTGCTGGCCATGGACAAGGACAATCTGGCCAGGATGAAGGTAGCCTGTCCTGTGGCCCATCAGCATAAGCTCAAGCTGATGATGGACTATGCCAGTCAAAGTGACAGTGATGTCGTGCCTGACCCTTACTACGGTGGCCCGGATGGCTTTGATCTGGTGCTGGACTATATAGAAGATGCCAGTGCCGGCCTGGTCCGCGCAATACAGCAAGACCTGAACAGAGGAAAAGAATAATGCAGACTCAAGATCAGGAATTCATCGCGAATGCCATACGCCACTATTTACAGCAGCGCCCAAACAGTGCCGATACGGCTGAAGGTATTAATCACTTTTGGATAAACTGGCCAGGTGACGTACTGCCCACGTCGGTGGTATTACCGGTACTTGAGAACATGCGTACTGCCGGTGAGCTGGAAAGCGTGGTGGTAGGGGGGCGCACGATCTGGCGTGCCGCCCGTTCTGACAATTGACCTGGATGTCTATGTCAGTTAACAGAGTATGCAGAGTATGGCTTATCGCGGTCTTTTCTTATGCCTTATCTTTCAGTCAGTTTTCAACAGTCTATGCCGCTAACGATCTGGTGAAGATAGAAACAGTCAGAAAAGCCGGTTCAGATACCGTGGTTGCCACCAACAACAGCCGCATGCCGGTGATGGTGACACTACAGCTCAGCAGTTCCAGCAACCTGGCATCGAGTCGTAACTGGCCTATACAGGTGCTGCTGGCGGGTGGGCAAAGCATGGAACTGGTAGACGTATCCGCAGCCAACAAGCAGTTTGCTTACACGCTTTATTCCAATAGCCAGGTCGTCCAGGGTGACCCCAGGGCGCGGCATGATGCGGGTGTCAGCTACCGCATTCCTTTTCTTGCTGACCAGGCTTTTCAGATATTGCAATCGGCAGATGGCCCCCTGTTTACGCATACCACGGTGGCCACGCGCTATGCGGTCGATATCAATATGCCTGTCGGTACTGCGGTTGTTGCAGCACGGGCCGGCATGGTGGTTGAAGTGGTGCGTCAGTTTGCTGACAATGGCAAAGCTGAGCCCGAATTTTTTGACAAGGCCAATTATGTACGCGTTCTGCATGATGACGGTAGCTGGGCTGATTATGTCCACCTGATGCAAAACTCCACCCAGGTGCAGCCTGGCCAGCGGGTGGAAATCGGGAATGTGCTTGCTTTGTCTGGCAATAGCGGTTTTTCGACCACCCCGCACCTGCATTTTCATGTGCAGGTGAACCAGAACGGCACCATCATTTCTCTGCCATTTCGCTTTCGCAATGCGCATGACGGGGTGTTTACCCCACTCTACAAGACCTGGCTCATCCCCGATCCACCGAACCTGACCGTCAGCAGGGCAAAAACCAGGAAAACCCTGCGTGAATGCCTGTCAGCCGGCAAGGTGATTGATGATGTGGTGATACGCTGTCTGTCTTCTTAGTGGGCTTGTGTTTGGCGACACTGTTCACTCAGACCTGATCGGTTTTTGTTTCTGACTATCACCTGCATGTTATTGATGCATTTGACCTACATGCGCGGGATGAAACTGCATCCTGGCAGAAAAGTGGCATTACACTGTATGCCTTTGAGCGGGCTGGAAGCATATCGGGGCTATCCCTGTTTTTCCTTTATTTTTTTCTTTTATTGCCTGGATTGCTGAAAATAGCAGCAGCAAGGTCTGCCGGGATTGGAACTTATCAGGCTTATCCGGGTCTGACCCGGCACAATTCCCGTAGGGGTAAATGCATTTCAACCCGTAAAAAATGCATTTCATCCATAAAAAAGAGCAGTTCAAAACCTGGGGTATTGAACTGGACAGGTTCCCGGGGAATACTCTCTCATCCAATTTTCCCAATAACAAATAGCGACAGGGATTCATCATGTTACGTAAAACACTCCTCGTTCTTGCCATCGCCTCAGCCCTGGCAGCTTGCAGCAAAGACAAAGCCACGGAAAAAGCCAGTGCAAGTTCCAGTGCCAGCGCCAGTGCAACAGCAGACAAGGGTGGGGCTACGGACAAAAAACCACCGGTCAAACTGGTGATTGCACCGGAAGACATCATGACCGTGCAAAGCAATGCTCTGGCATCAGGCCCTGTTGTTACCGGCTCAATACAGCCTGAACGCAAGGCAGATCTGCGTGCGGAAGTCAGTGCCGTGGTGCTGCAAGTGCTGAAAGAAAACGGCGATGTCGTCAAACGCGGCGATATCCTGGTGAAACTGGATGAAACCTCGATTCGCGACAACCTCAATTCAGCCGAAGACAATGCCCGTAGCGCCGCCATGGCCCTGGACCAGTCTGACCGTGCCCTGCAAAGGCTGAAAACCCTGCGTGCATCTGGCATGACATCCCTGCAGGCGCTGGATGATGCCGAAGTACGTCGCAACAGTGCCCAGAGCGAGCTGTCGGCTTCCAGAGCCCGCGCTGTGGTGGCACGTCAGCAATTACAGCGTACTGTCGTGCGTGCCCCGTTTGACGGCGTCGTCAGCGAGCGCAAGGTATCGGCGGGTGATACCGCATCAATAGGCAAAGAACTGGTCAAGGTCATCGACCCGACCAGCATGCGTTTTGCCGGTCGCGTCTCTACCGACAAGATCGCCCTGGTTAAAGTGGGACAGCCGGTTGGTTTTCGTATCAATGGTTATGCCGGTCAGGAATTTCGTGGCAAGGTAACCCGGGTGGATCCGGCAGCCAATGATGTGACACGCCAGGTGGAAGTGCTGGTGGCGTTTGCCGACAGCAACCAGCCACGGGTATCCGGCCTGTACGCCGAAGGCAATATTGAAGCTGCCATTGTCAGCGCCCTGATGCTGCCGGAAGCTGCAGTCGTCAAGGCAGGCGACAAGGCCTATGCCTGGAAAGTGGCAGGAAAAACCCTGAACCGGGTGGATTTGCAGATCGGCAAACGTGACCAGCGCACCGGCAATTATGAAATCCGCAGTGGTCTGGTGGCGGGTGATGTGGTCATGCGCAGTCCAAGTTCCAGCTTCAAGGATGGTCAGAACATAGAAATGGCAGCGGCCAAAGTCGCCGTGGCTGACGCGACTCCAGCGCAAGGGAAATAATCATGTTCTTATCCGATTTCAGTATCAAAAAGCCGACTGCGACGATCGTACTGATCATCGCCCTGATGGCTTTGGGTTTGCTGGCACTCAGCAAACTCAGGGTGAACCAGAACCCGGATGTCGAAGTACCGGGCCTGTCCGTCGTCATGCCTTATCCTGGTGCATCACCGGATACGGTGGAACGCGAAATCATCAACCGTGTTGAGAAATCCCTGCAGGCAGTATCCGGTGTGCAAGAAGTCTGGGCAACGGCAGCAGAAAACAGCGGCCGTTTCGATATCCGCTTCACCTTCAAGAAAAACATGATCGAGGCTTCGGATGAAGTCCGGAATGTGATTTCCACCTTGCGCTATAAATTGCCGACAGAAATGCGTGAACCGGTGATCCAGCGCTGGGACCCGGGTGCACAGCCGATTCTGAACATGGCACTGTCGTCCAGCAAGCAAACGCATGCCGAAATTTCTCGTCTGGCCGAAGATAGCCTAGCCGACAAGCTGCGCAGTATCAATGGCGTGGCGACGGTAGAAGTGACAGGTTCGCTGAAGCGTGAATTGTCAGTGCTGCTGCGGGCAGAAAAATTGCGTGAATTTAATATCTCGGTCGGCGATGTGGTGAGTGCCCTGCGCAATCAAAACACCAATGCCCCGGTCGGCAAGATACGCGGCACTCTGGATGAAGAAAGTATACGCCTGGTAGGCCGTATTGAATCGCCGGAAGAATTTCAGAACATCGTGGTCAAACGCAACGGTGAGCAAATTGTTCGCCTGGCGCAGGTGGCTACCATAGAAGACAGTTTTGCTGACGTGAATGGCCTCAGCATACGCAGCGGCAAGCCGAACGTGGGCATCTATGTGACACGTGCCCGTGATGCCAGTACCGTCAGCGTGGCACAGGCAGTGCGTGAAAAGGTCAAGGAAATCAACAAGGACCTGGAAAAAAACCTGCCAGGTACCAAGCTTGAAATCACCCGCGACGGCGGTGAAGATGCGCAGCGCAGCCTGAACAATGTGATCGAATCACTGATACTGGGTGCCGGCCTGACCATCTTCGTGGTATATGCCTTCCTGAATTCCTGGCGTTCTACCCTCATCACGGCCCTGAGCTTGCCGACTTCTGTCATTGCCGCCTTCATTGCGGTATGGCTGTGCGGCTTTACCCTGAACTTCATGACCCTGCTGGGCCTGTCGCTGGCAATTGGTGTGCTGATTGATGATGCGATTGTGGTGCGGGAAAACATTGTGCGCCATATGCAGAACGGTTCTGACCGTCGTACTGCGGCACTCGAAGGTACGGCTGAAATCGGCATGGCCGTGGCTGCTACGACGTTTTCCATCATTGCGGTGTTTATTCCTGTGGCCTTCATGCCTGGCATGCCGGGTGAATGGTTCCGTCCGTTTGCGCTGACGGTGGCCTGTTCGGTGTTTGTCAGTCTGGGTATTTCCTTCACGCTGGACCCGATGTTGTCGGCATACTGGGGTGACCCGCCAGATCACCATACTGCGCCGAAAAAAGGTATCAGCAAGGTATTGGCCAACTTCAATGACTGGTTTGACCATCAGTCCGACCGTTACAGTAATGTGATTGCCTGGGCCCTCCATCACAGGCGCTGGATGAGTGCGATTGCCCTGTTCAGCCTGGTGGCTGCACTGGGTGTGCAGATGAAGTGGGGCGGCACCAGCTTTTTGCCAACCGCAGATTCCGGCAACCTGATGATCACCGTGCGTACACCAGCTTCTTCATCCATAGAATATGCGCGCCTGAAAATGGAAAGAGCGGCAGAAATTGCACGTGGTATTCCAGAAACCAAGGAAACCAATAGCAATATCACTGCCGCCGGTGGCCGTATATATGTGGATATAGGCAAGCGTACACAACGCAAGCGCAGCGCCAAGGAAATCGCAGTTGAATTGCGCGAAAAAGTAAGGGCTTTGGTCGGTGCTGAATATGTGGTGCTGGATGATTTGAACAACGGCGCACAAAAACCGGTGCAGATAGAATTCACCGGCCCGGATTCACGCAAGCTGCTGGAAATCACCAGTGCTTACATGGATAAATTGCGTCAGGTGCCAGGTGCGGTGGATGTTGGCCTGTCTGAACAGGATCCTAAAAAGGAATTGAAGATAGAACTGAATCGTGGCCTGGCCAATTCCATGGGTATTTCATCGAATGATGCAGCGCAGGCCTTGCGTGTGGCCTTTGCCGGTATCGAAGTTGGTGACTGGGTTGACCCTACCGGTGAAACCCGCGATGTGGCAGTGCGCCTGCATCCGAACGATCGTGTCAGCAAGGAAAACATAGAACGTCTGCCTATCGCCGTATCCGGCACCAGCCAGATGGTACCGTTGGACCAGATCGCCACTGTTACCATGGGCAAAGGGCCTTCCGGTATCGAGCATGCAAATGGCAAGCGCACCATCACCGTGTCTGCCAATGCGCAGGGGCGTTCCAACGGCGAAGTCATTGCCGACGCCATGAAACTGGCGCAGTCCTTTGATTATCCGCCAGGCTATGGCCTGTCACTGGGTGGTTCTGGCCAGGATCAGCAAGAAGTATTTGGTGCCATGCTGATTGCCCTGTTGTCCGGTATTGGTTTGATGTATCTGATCCTGGTGATACAGTTTGGCTCCTTCACGGCCCCACTGGCTGTGATGCTGTCGCTGCCTCTGTCTTTGATCGGTGTGGTGCTGGCCTTGCTGATCACCGGCAGCACTCTGAATCTGATGAGCTTTATCGGCATCATCATGCTCATGGGGCTGGTGGCGAAGAATGCGATTCTGTTGCTGGATGCTGCCCGCAAACGTGAGTCAGAAGGCTATGACCGTGAAGATTCGCTCATGCATGCTGGCCGTGTGCGTCTGCGTCCTATCCTGATGACGACCTTTGCATTGATTGCCGGCATGATGCCTGTTGCACTGGGCCTGGGTGAAGGCGGTGAGTTCTATCGTCCGCTGGCGATTGCGATTATCGGCGGCACCATCACGTCCACCATCCTGACGCTGCTGGTTGTGCCGACCTTCTATGACAGTATAGAAATTGCACGCGACCGCATGATGGCAAAAATGAGCAGACGCATGACAGAACGCAACCCGCTGGTCGGTTTTTGCATGACCATACTGGAAGCCATATTTACCCTGTTGTTCATACGCTTGATATATCGCACTTTGATGAAACTTATCGGCATGCTGACTGGTCGAAATCGTAAAGCAGCAAACACGCTGACAGTTAAGCCAGAAAATGCATGAGCAGAAAAAAGAACGAGAACAATGAAATGGAATGAATTGAAGTAGTAACGCTTCCCTCTTGCTGATAGACCGTTGTTATCTGGTCAGCAATTTCAAAGCCTGTGCAACGAGGTGTGCACAGGCTTTTTTTTTGAGGACATCCGAAAAATTGCCCCAAAGCGTTGAGGCTTCCGCTTTTCATTTTAAGTTTGTACTAAAGTACTGTCTTCGCCGTCGTGGTGTAGTCGGGGTTTCAGACAACATGTTGTCTGCCGACGAAACGAACGTCCCTTGAAAGGGACGTTTCCTAAAAGCGATAAGCCTTGTTGGGACAATTTTGTGAATGTCCTCTTTAATTTTTACTGGATTGACGTTGCAGCCTGCAGCTGGCTGGCAATCTGTGCTGCAATTTCATATGAATGCAGGCGTGCGGTGTGGTTGTGGATTTGCGAAGTCAGCATCAATTCATCTGCGCCTGTGCTATTGATAAAGGCCTGTATTTTTTCAGCCACGGTATCGGGTGCGCCGATGGCCGAGCAAGATAAAATCTGATCCAGCAGCATTTGTTCTTGCGGCGCTGTCTGTTTCAGGAAATCACGTACCGGCAGCGGTAGTTTGGCCGGGCGGCCACTGCGCAAATTGATAAAGGCTTGCTGGGCCGAACTGGCCAGGTAATGCGCTTCGTCGTCCGTATCGGCAGCAAAGACATTAAAACCCAGCATCACATAGGGCTTGGCCAATTGTGCAGAAGGGCGGAAAGTGGCGCGATAGATATCGATTGCCTGCATCATCTGCTGAGGTGCAAAATGCGAAGCAAAGGCATAGGGCAAGCCCATGGCAGCAGCAAGCTGCGCACCAAACAGGCTGGAACCCAGTATCCAGACCGGGATGGACAAACCGGCGCCAGGCACCGCCCGTACATAGCGGGCATCGCCTTCAAAATACGCAATCAGTTCCGCCACATCTTGCGGAAATTCATCCGCGTCGCTGGACAAATTGCGACGCAAGGCACGCGCCGTGCGTTGATCTGACCCAGGTGCGCGCCCCAGTCCCAAATCGATGCGGCCAGGGAAGAGTGATTCCAGCGTACCAAACTGTTCGGCAATGACCAGCGGTGAATGATTGGGCAGCATGATGCCACCGGCACCCACGCGTATGCTTTTGGTCCCGGCGGCGATATAGCCTATCAGTACAGACGTAGCTGCACTGGCAATACCGGGCATGCCATGGTGTTCTGCCAGCCAGTAACGCTTGTAACCCCAGTTTTCGCCATGCTGGGCCAGGCTGAGGGAATTATGGAAGGATTGTGCAGCATCGCTGCCTTCTGCTATCGGTGACAGATCGAGTATGGATAAGGGATACATGAGCCTGCAATTTCAAATGACAAGAAAATCATTATGGGTGAAATTGCCAATTCTTGTTGGCAGGCTAAAAAATGCTGTCAAAAACGAATTATTTTTTCGCCAAGCTTCCCATTACGGTATCACGCAGCAGGCGGTCCAGAACAGAAAAATCCATATCTTCGGTAGCATGCTGCTTCACGTTTTCTAGCCTGCCCAATTCGGTTTCAATAAAGCGGTTGATGACAGGCATGGCCGGTGCCAGTTCTGATTCTTTGGCACGTCGCTTGATGACCAGTAGTTCAGCGATGGCTGCCTTCAACACCTCATCACTGATCAGTGCATCCACCAGGTCCTGGAAGCGCATCGGTACTGTACCGAGGTTTTTCTCTATCCATAAACTGGCCAGTAGCGGGCGCAGTACATACAGGTATTTTTTCAGCTTGACGATGTCGCCACTCAAATGCTCGCGGTAGTTTTTTGCCGCCATGTGCAGGTAATGATAGTAAGAGCGCTCTGGCCGGTGCACTTGCCTGGTTGCTGCTTGTATTGCCTGTAGAAACACCGCATCGGCCGCATACACCACAGGTGACGACAGCCATTCGATCAGGGTTGCATTACCCATGCGCAGCAGGCCCAGTGCCTTGCGTACATCCCAGCCGCTGACATCATAAATTTCATTGACCGGTAATTCGATGACATCGCGACCGGGCACCACTGTCAGATACCAGTCTGGCCGGTTCACGTAGATAAAACGCACATCATAATCACTGTCAGGCGAGGCAAAGCCCCAGCCACGACTGCCTGATTCACAGGCAAACAAGACCCTGACATCATGCGTCTGTTCTATGCGTTGCAAGGTGGCATTGATTTCTGTGCGTATCGCAGGGTCTATCGGGTGTTCCTGTTCTTCAAATGCCAAATGATCGTCATGCATGTCAAAATCCTCTATTGTTTTTTGCAGCCTGCCTGAATGGCTGCTTTGTTGAAAATCATACCTTCCTGCGCAGATAATTTGTAAGAAAATGCAATTCGCATTGTCTGCCTGCCGGATCAGCACTAGGCTGGAAGCCCACTTGCCTCATGCCGGAAGTAAAACCACCATGCGATGCACTACAGTTCAAGGACTATCCGTCATTACACTCATGCTTGCGCTGACAGCCTGCGGCGGTGGTTCTGGCAATACCAGTAGTGGTGCGAGCGGCAGTACCACGGGTACGAGCGGCGGCGGCAGCAATACGGGTAACACGGGTTCTACAGGCACCACCACTGCCACAGCACCAGTAATCAACAGCTTTGTCGCCACTGCTGCCAGCATCACTTCAGGACAAAGTACACAATTGAGCTGGAATATCAGTGGTGCCACCAGTGTCACCGTCAATGGTTCCGCCGTGACGGGCAACAGCCTTACTGTCAGTCCAGTCGCCACCACAAGCTATACCCTGCTTGCCAGCAACTCCGCTTGTAGCACCACATGCAATACATCTGCCTCGGTCACCGTTACCGTCAATACAGCAGGCACTGGCAGCACTGGTGGTGGCACAAATGGTGGCACAACGGCTAACGCCATTTATGGCGACTTGCGCAAGGCTGATTTGGGTGCAGGGGCCAATCTGAACGGGGCTGTGCCTTTTCCGGCAAATAATGCCTGGAACATGGATATTTCGGGTGCCGCAGTTGACCCGGCATCCGATGCGCTGATCAACAGCATAGGTCTGGGCACCAGTCTTCATCCCGACTTTGGTTCTGGCCTGTACGATGGTGCACCCATAGGCATACCCTATGTGGTAGTTGCCAGCAGCCAGCCCAAGGTGGTCGTGCAATTTACCGACTATGGTGATGAGAGTGACCCTGGCCCTTACCCCATACCTGCCAATGCACCGATAGAAGGGCAGCAGGCCAGTGGTATCACTTTTGGCGGTGATCGCCACGTTCTGGTCATAGACCGTGACGCCAATCGCCTGTATGAAGTGGGTAATGCCTATCCACAAACAGGTGGCAGCTGGAAAGTCAGTGGCGGTGCCATCTTTGATCTGACATCCAACACGGTAAGGCCAGGCGGCAAACCAGGCTGGACCAGCGCCGATGCTGCCGGTCTGCCCATCTTCCCCGGCCTGGTGCGTTATGAAGAAGCCGCCAGCGGTGCGATACGCCATGCCCTGCGCTTTACCGTCAGCCGCAGTCGTCGTGCCTATGTGCCACCGGCTACCCACTGGGCTTCATCGAATACCAGCAACACCTTGCCACCGATGGGCATGCGGGTACGCCTGAAAGCCAGTTTCCAGATACCGGCCAATTTCTCAAACGAGAGCAAGGCCATTCTGCAAGCCATGAAAACCTATGGCATGCTGGTGGCTGACAATGGTTCCAACTGGTACATCAGCGGCGCACCAGATGCCCGCTGGAATAATGAAAAACTGGTGTCCGAACTGGGCAGTGTCAAAGGTAGCAATTTTGAAGTTGTGAGAATGGATGGACTGGTGACGCCCTAGTGGACTGTAACAGTTAAAACAGAAGTGAAAGACGTTTGCCCGGCGATCAGGGCAAGACAAGGTTAACACTTGGGCAGAGCGATAGTGGACTATCGCGAGCATTTGCAACGCAGCCATGGTCGTCGCGCAAGCGGAAGGCACTCTGTTTTCAGCTGTTACAGTCCACTAGTATTCACTGACGACAATTTTTTCAAGCGAAACGGCGTATCCGGCACTGCCGGATACGATTTTTTTCTTGCTTGTCCAACTCCAGTGTTCCCTTAAAACAGAGACGGTCAATGTATAGCTGTCTTTGGGAATAATCGGGCTCATGAACTTCAGCGCAGACACCGGGTATTTACTGTACATATCGATGATGGATGACAATACAGTTTCGCCTTTGCTGTTACGCATACTCACCCGGGCATAACCGCCATCGGGGGTCGCAAGGCTATATAAACTGATTTGTCGACCGGTAAATGACACAGAGAAAGCTGCATCCTTTACATCTGATCTGCTTTGTGCAAATGGCGTCGTTTCATGTTGCCATGCGCCGGTGTAAGTAATGCTGTCATCCGTATTCTTGATAAACCGTCTTCCATTCGCGACAGGCACAGTGACGCCGGTCGCGGCATTGATTTGCCATGCTTCCTGATATAGAGGAATGGAAACGGATATGTCGTCGATAGTCAGCGGTTGCCAGACATAGGTAGCAGCAGATGCCTGTCTGGGGTAAGACCAGCGATCACCCATGAACATATAGGTAGTGCCTTGTTGTCCTTCAATCGGTAACACAAAAGTGACTTGCGAATTCCAGGTCAGTGTACCTTCCGGCGCGATGAAACCCCTGCGCGTCCACGGCCCCTTTAGTGAGGTGGCAGTGAAATAATAATTGTCATTGCGTTCCCAGCCGGTAAGGTCCGAACCAAAAAAATAATAGATATCGTTTTTCCTGAACAGGGCAGGGGATTCAAAACCTGACGTCATGGCATGATTGACCTGCTCACTGACACCGGTATAGTCGTCTGTCAGTTTGTAAATATCACCCCCGTGCAGCAGCACGTATCCGGCACCATCCTTATCCTGAAAGGTGCCCATATCCCATTTCTTGATAGGCTTGCCCTGATATAGCAAAGGTCCGTGGTAGGTATAATGGCCGGTAATGTTCTTTGACGTGGCATAACCGACAAACTGGCTTTTGTAGTCAAGCGCATCAACGTGCATAAACATGACATATTCACCCGTGGCGGGTGACTTCATGACTTTCGGACGTTCTCCCACCGTATCCGGGCCCAAATCGCCGCTGGCCTGAACCGGCAGGGCAATGCTCTCGAATGTCCAGTTGTACAAATCTTTCGATGAATAACAATTGAAACCGGCAAACGCATTGCCCGCATCCGTGTGTGCTTCACCAAACAGGTAATAGGTATCTTTATCCCTGATGATGCTGGCACCGTGGGCACTGACGACCTGCCCGCGGTTGTCAAACCAGGGGATACCCGAATGAATCGCCTTGTAGCTGACCGGTATTTGCGCGACTGAAAGATGCGAAATGACCATCAGGATGATGAATAATGGCCAGTCGCTGATCAGTGTGCGTTTCATTTTTCCAGACGTAAAATCAGGATTGCGCAGCCGCTTCCTGCAAAAACCTGGCCTTGATGGCTTCAGGGCTGGCTTCTATAAAAAAGTTTTCAAAACTGGTTTCATTGGCAAATGAATTGCGTACACGTGCCATCAGTTCGCCCAGTTCCTTGCCGGACAAGCCGGTAATCTCAGCAGCCAGGCCACCATTGAATTGGCGCTTCACCAGCTTTTTGCGGGCATAGTCTGCCAGGGCATCGTGATAGGCTAGCCTGAAATCGGGGAACTGCGCAAACGTTGTATCGAGAAATTCATTTTTCTGATTGTTGCGCTCTGTCGTGCCAGCTTCGGCCCACGGGTAGGCTGGTAATTCCACCTCATCCTGTTCGTCCAGCCAGGTCAGAAAGGCATTGTAGGTCGCTCTTTTGGCATCCCGTATGCGGGCTTTGTGATTTCTGTTATCGAGCAGGTAAATTTCGCGGTTGGCATAGGGTGATGCCACGACATAACGGAAGATGTCATTCAGGGTTCTGAACTGCCCATTGGTGCGCATGGTTTCGTAAAGCGCGGCATCGTAACCAATCAGACTCAGGGCTTCACCAAAATTCGTCGTAATGCAAACTTCGGCAATCATGTGGCTGCTGTTATCCGGATCGCGTAGTGGGTACAGCAAGCCAAGATGCCCGAACTTGGCACCAAACTTGTGGGCAATGCGGCCCACCAGATTACCAAAGTCGTTCAAGCCAAAGTAACGCGAAGCAAAATCAAATGATGCTGGTGCTGTTCGTATCAAGTCAACCTGGAACACACCTTCGGCTATCGCCAGACCCATGCTGGTGACATCGCCATTAAAGACCACTTCGGTCGCCTGCAATGCCTGCGCCAGTTGCGCAGCATCATAGTCCTGGCCAGCTTCGACCAGGATGTCCAGATCACCAAAATCTGTCTTATTGGCATACGCAATGACGGCTTCAATACGGCGTTGTGGAAAACACCGTTGCAATGTTGTCACTGCATGCCGTTCCACTTCACGGTATCTTGATGCGGGCAATCGAACCGATTCAGCCTGTAGTGCATTTCCGCCCATGACATTTCCTTATCTGTCGCCATGCTTTAACAAATAGCTGTTTGAAATTGCCTTGAATGACATGCTGCCGTCCAGACGCTTGAATACCACACCTTCTCTCAAAGTTGCCGGATTCAGGGAGCCACCTTCGGCATACTCCAGCACCCTGGCCACATCTGCTTGAAAGCGCTCCAGTGTCGTATTTTCCAGCCATGGTACCTCATTGACACTGGCACCCAGTGCGCGCAGATCAGCCACAACTTGCTGGCGTTCTGCCCTGCCCAGATATTGACGGGTATCGCTGTTGAACACGTCAAACAGATAAAATTCCTGACCGCGCAGTTTTTCTGGATTACCCTGAATGCCTTCGCCTATGATTTCGCCTTGCAAGGCAAGATTGCGACCATATGCCGTCAGTGCAGTCAGTAGCTTATTTTGCTTTGCCACCTTCCACAGGCTGTTGCTTTCTGATTCCCTGATCCACCAGTTTCTACCGCAGACACCAGATACATTGTCGTGATGGAAGACCGTCATGCTGGAACCATCCAGTTTGATGGTGACTTCAAATTCCGTTTTTGCATCCGTGCTCAGTACTTCCGTCAGATTCTGGATACGTTCCTGATCGGTCTTGCTGATGAAATCCGGAAAGGGGCCTTCCACTTCACCAGACAGTGAGGCAGGTATGGCAGGTTCCCATTTTTCAATGCCAAGCAATGCACCAAGATCAACGTCTCCGGCTACAGCATGTGCAGTCAGTTCCGAAAATTCACCCAAAGGCAGAATCAGACCCTGTGACAATTGGCCACGCAATCTGATGGTACGCAACCGCACACCAACTTTATCGTTCCAGTTGATCTTGTTCTTTTCCAGAAAAGTAAAACGTGCGTCGCTTAAAGGCAAAAAGGAATCAATCTCGAAATATACGCAGGCATCGCCAACCTGAAATTCATTTTTCTTGACCACGACAGACCAGCCATCCACGCTTGCGCATTCAATGGCATCTGCGCCGGGGATGGGTCTGATGTTGCTGACTTGTCTGATGGTGACTAATTTTCTCATTGGAATTTCCTTGTTATTTTTATGGTTGCCGCTATCGCGCAGTGCGCGAAAAAATGTTGATTGTATGTGATTAGGTGTATAGCTGGATAAAAAACGGGGATGGGAAGTATGGATTTTGTTGTCGTGGTCGAGATTGCCGGATTTGAACCAGCGACCGCTCGCATATGAAGCGAATGCTCTACCAACTGAGCTAAATCTCGATTTGTATCGATTGAAAAGGAGGGGATGATCGCCACGAATCAGCAATGCCGAAACGGGTCTGTGTGTGGCGATCAAAGATGGTGCGTCAGGCAGGGTTAGTGGACTGTAACAGTTGAAAACAGAGTGCCTTCCGCTTGCGCGACGACCATGGCTGCGTTGCAAATGCTCGCGATAGTTCACTATCGCTCTGCTTTGCGTCTTGCCCTGATCGCCGGGCAAGCGTCTTTCACTTCTGTTTCAACTATTACAGTCCACTAGAACCCGCAACAGTCGGTGTAGAAGACCGGGGCTCTATCCTTTGAGTTACTAACGTAATATGGCGGAAGCGATGTCAGTAATATCTCCCTATGAAAAATACGCGGATTTTTCATTTACCCATCTTTGCGCCCACCTGCTTCAAAAATGTATGATTTAATTTAAAAATTAAAATCAATTTCATTTAAAACAACTGGGAATTCAACTTCCGCTTACGCCCCGTTGCGGAAGTTCGCATTATTGGGCTACGCTCGTATAGCTTTCGCAGGTCGGTACATCAAGAACTCGGAGTTGATCCGAGCACACCAATAATTTTGGCGATCTGCCCATTCAACTGATCTTTCGCACCTTTGATAGTGCAAAGCTTCCCAGTTTTGTACTCGTCTACTAGTGTTCGCCCATATCGCTGGAGCATCATCACGTCTGACGGAGTAACCTTCGATTTCATAAAACCACCGGGGAAAGCTTTCTTGAAGTGCCAATGATTGTTTGTCACGAACGAAAGAAATTCCATGAGATATTCCTCAGTAAAAATAACATCAGGCTCCAGGTTGGCAAACTTTGAAAGCATCGATTCGTATTCTGCGGGCTCCTTAACTAGATGTTCATACACCCATGAGTAGTACTCATCTGCAGCTTGGTGGATACGGCCTCTATTCCGGTCTACCCGTACTCCAAAGTTCAGAGGTTCAATTCTGTCTTCCCACCAGCCTGAAAAAAGCGAAGGATAAAGGTCCAGTTCAAGTAGCGTATTTACATTGTTATGCTCAGCTCTCACTACGGTAAATTTCTTGTCGAACTGTAGCCCCTTATTACGGGCGAACGAAATACACACGTGATCCAGGAGAGACTCCGAGAAGCTTGATGTGACATTGTAAACATCAATGACTTCATGCACGTTTTTTTCATTGAATTTGAAATCCGCCTTGTAGAACCACCGCCTAGTTACCCCGAGACATTCGGCAAATGCACAATGTTCAAGGTCCATGAAGGCAAGACTCGAAAAAGTCAACAAATTATCAAAAATGTCTGCCGTATTTTTAAACGCCAAGTCAGGCGCGTATGAAGCGGGTTCTCGATGATTGCCGTGACCCAACTTAAGTTTGTAGTCAGTATTGGAATAAACTCTGAAGAGCCCGGTAACAAGAGACTCCGCAGGAAATATCAATTTTTGGTGGGCGCTCACGTTCCGAAGGTACTTGAGCATCTCGTAGTCTTTCCGATGCACCTCCCTGAACTCAGTGACGGAAGCATTGAGCCAACTTGGTGAGTTTTTTATCGAATTCTCGACAAAGAATAAAAGGCTACGTAGAAGATTGTTAAGGCTAAGTATGAAGTGTTTCGGTTGGTGATAGGCCGAATCCAACAAACGTTTATTCTCGTGAACGATCTCGATGTTTTGCACCACCTCCGGATGCTCTGCGTCCATTCGCTCAAAAAAAAGCGAGGACCGTGCCAAATCAAACATATATATCCTTCGCTTTCAAATCGTTACTACCGCAGTGGCTCTGCATCAAAGACTCGCAACTGAAGTGAAACCCATTTTCGAAACTCAATGGGAGAAATAGGGTTTTCAACTTGCACCATTTCAGGCCACACTCGAAGTGACATGATCTCCCACTCTTGAGCAATCTTTAATATTCTTGCGTCAACTATGTCAATTTTAACAGCTTCACTTAGCTTTATAGATGCACCACAAACGTGAGAAAAGTGAACCTCATCCGCAAGGTACGAGTGAGCCAAGTCGATAAGAGTTTTCAGTTCTGGCAGGCGGCGCGATTGAGAATATTTCATAGTTATTGACACGTTGTAAATTTTTTCGAAGTCGCTGCCCATTTTTTTTGAACGACCGCAGTTGGCCGGTTACTGTCAATCGCCAAGTTCGTGACCGCTAGTGTAAGACAGACCTCCAACAAGTCCAACTCCTAAGATCAAAAGCGATGCCATACCTTTGCTGGGAGCAAATGCGATTATCTGAAATCCGAAATTGTTAGCATAGAGGTCTGGAGTCGGATTCGCTTGTAACTCATCCATCGTACTAGACACATCTACCCAACCGTAAATCAACACCACAGACAGCCATACAAAGAAAATGACAAGTAAAATCAATTTTCGCTGTATTTTAAAGTTACTCACTGTCGCTTTTGGAACCGCCAACGGCAATTCCCAGCCACAGCCCGCCGCCGTCGCCATACAGGCCGCTTAGTTCGAGGCTACAAACGGACAGAGCAGAGAGCTGATTGATCCGGGAGACCATGGATTTATCCACCTTTCTTCCCACCTTTGATAGCAGGATGGTAGTGTATTTTGCTGGACAGCTGCACACGTCGGATTTGCGATTTCTCCTAAGAGAAGGCGAAAAACAAACCCCATCGCAGGGGCTTGTCTTCGGGTACTTGGAGGAAGCGGTGAGATTCGAACTCACGGGTCCGTTATGGACCTCCTGTTTTCAAGACAGGTGCAATGAACCGCTCTGCCACGCTTCCATGATTGGTGCCGGTTGCAGGATTTGAACCCACGACCCACTGATTACAAATCAGTTGCTCTACCAACTGAGCTAAACCGGCAAAAACTGGCGCCCTATAGCGGAATCGAACCGCTGGCACTTCGCTGGACAGGCGAATACTCTACCATTGAGTTAATAGGGCGAAAATTGGCGGAAGATGTGCGATTCGAACGCACATGGGCCTGAGGAGCCCGCCGGGTTAGCAACCCGGTGCAATACCATTATGCGAATCTTCCTTTATTAAAAAAATTATCGTGTATGTGCATTCCACATCCTGCTGGTGAGGTAGCAGTGATCTGTTGATCACACGATAAAACTGGACCCGCCTGCAGGGATCGAACCTGCGACCTCAACATTCGTATTGTTGCGCTCTTCCAGCTGAGCTAAGGCGAGAAATAGTGGCATCCCAGACAGGACTTGAACCTGTAACCTTCGGTTTTGGAGACCGCGACTCTTCCAATTGAGCTACTGAGATAAATGGGACTGACGAAAAAATGCGTAAAGATTTTTTCGTCAGTTCTGTTGACGTTGGTACTTGCAGATGGAATTGAACCACCAGCCTCTGCCTTATCAAGGCAGCGCTCTGACCAATTGAGCTATACAAGTAAAAAATCATGGTGTCCCTTGCTGGCTTTGAACCAGCGACCGACCGGTTATGAGCCGGTTGCTCTACCCCTGAGCTAAAGGAACGCGTTAAAGTGGAAAGAATGGCTCCTCGACCTGGATTCGAACCAGGGACATGCGTATTAACAGTACGCCACTCTGCCTGCTGAGTTATCGAGGAATTGAAAATTGGGGGGCTTGTACAAAACACCGGTTAAAACGATTGCGCTTTAATCGAAATTCTGTGGTGGTCGAGATAGAGAGAATTGAACTCTCGCCGTTCGGTTAAAAGCCGAATGCTCTACCTTTGAGCTACATCCTGCGTGATTTTATGGTTTGGCATCTTGCGATGCATGGTCTTTCGTTTCATGTGATGCTCCGGTAATTGCGTTGTTAAAAAATTGGTGGAAGTGGTCGGAATCGAACCGACGACATTCTGCGTGCAAAGCAGGCGCTCTCCCAACTGAGCTACACCCCCGTATTGGTTTTTTGTTTCATAAATTATGGTCGGAGTACGAGGATTTGAACCTCGGACCTTCTGCTCCCAAAGCAGTTGCGCTCCCGGGCTGCGCCATACTCCGATTGATTAACTTTTCTTGCTTAGTGATGCTGGTGCGTCCCCGTGGTAACGATCCACGCTCCCCGATTTTTCAGACCGGTGCTTTCACCTGTTTAGCTTGAGACACAATGATGGAGTCCTTGAGTGGAATCGAACCGCCATTCGCTGATAGAAAGTCAGCTGTCCTGACCTTTAGACGACAAAGACATCATGAAAAAAACCTCGAAATCATTGATTGCAAAGTCACTTTCATGATGAAACGGGCAGAGGGATTTTTACCCTTGTGAACGGTCAATGTTCGCACTACCCTGGTATCCACTCTCATTCCACAGGCATGTGAAGATGCCTGTGGAATGAGCTTGAATAATACTTCCCGAATTGTTAAAGAATTTCCATGGGCCGGTGTTGTCCGGTCACGACCGCTTGCACGGGTTTGACTGCTGTGATCTGCGTTGTGCGGATCAAAAAAACCAAAAACAAAAAACAAAAAAGCCCGGAGCTGTTGAAGGCATCCGGGCTTTTCAGCGCTGGGGTCGGGGGAGCGGGCTTAGCTTGCTCCGGTGACCTTAAGGGTTGCCCCTCGTATGCCTGTTTGTATGAACCATGTATCTTGCAGATTCATGGGGTTGACATCATTGAACATTTCACTATCGGCGTGTTCTGGTGATGTGAAGAATGGAATCGTATTGCGGGCAGCCTTCTTCGCCGCGGCTTTGCTGGCCTTGGCCGATGCCCGGGCTTGCGCATTGAAGCGCAGGCTTGGTATCAGTTGTTGGAGCAAAGTTGTTTTCACGATCATTCCTAAAATAGTGTTTGTTAATGCGAGTGCTAGTGGGTATTGCTTAGTCGATGGATGTATCTTGCCACAGGTTTTTGAATAAAACAAGCATGGCATGACGAAATTAATGAAATATTTGATGTGTTTTTGCGACAGGTGCAATATTTCTTCGTTTATTGCTATGATGCGCGCCTTCGAAGTGAGGTTCGGACATGCATACCATATCAACAGTTTTACCTGAAATAGCCCTTGGCCAACAACGTATCAGGGTCGTATTGCGACTACGCGAATTAATGGCGGAACACAAAATTCGTTCGGTCTCTGCGCTGCATCGCATACTGATCAGCAAGAAGGTCACCGTATCGCATTCACAGCTATTGCGCATCGTCGATAACAAGGCAGACCACTGGAAGGTGGAATTTCTGTCTGCCTTTATTGAGGTGTTTCAATGTAGTGAAAGCGAGCTGTTCAAGATTGAACGTTATGTGGAAACAGACGAGATTGCTGCTGGCGCCTGAATACAGCAGGAAGCCTTGTGTGCTGTTATGCTGCTAAATAGGTTTGTTCAAGTATAGAACCTGGCATTGAGGTCAAACATTAACGCTAGACATTAACCCCAGACATCACACCAGCCTTCTTCCTTCACCAACTTGCCTGGGAAGATGCCGCATGCGCCCCAGCCGTTGCGTTTGTCTTCATAGAGCTGGCAGCTACCGCATTTTTGCGTGTTCTTGAATTCGGGAAAGCGCTTGATGTCGACCTTGGCAGCATTTTCCACATAGGCATGCTGCTTGGCTTCGACTTCATCTTCTTTCAGGGGCACTTCGTTAGCTGCGCGGCCAGGCAGGGTGTACATGGCGAGACCTGCACCGAGCAGGCGTGCGACAAATATTCTGCGTTGTTGATTCGAGTTCATGGCTGAGCCTTTCATCAAAGACATCCTGTCCGTCAGTGTACTTCTGTTTATTAGGACTTACGCAAAACCGCCCCAGCTGCGTTGCAGCTCCTTGCCGTACTAAAGTACTGTCTGCGTCGCTGACGCCTTGCCGGGACAATTTTTCGTAAGTCCTATTTATAGATCCAAATGCACGCCGGCTTATTTTTGCAGATTCTCAATCTGCTTTTGCAGGGACAAATCCACGACATAATCCGGATAAACAGTGCGGAACCTGTTCCATTCCTCCAGCGCTGTTTTGTTTTGTTTGGCCTTGATCAGTTTCTCTATCTTTGCCAATCGCAACTGCGCATCAGATACTGGTGCTGCCACTGGTGGCGTTTGCACCATGGGTGGCGGTGCTGTAGCTACCGGCGCAGGCATGGCAACATTGTTACTATTGTCTGCAAGTTGCTTTTCTACAGACGATTTCATGGCTGCCATGGCTGGCGCACTGAGGGGGGCGGCACTTTTTGCCATACGCGTATCCATGCTTGTTTGTGGTATAGCCGGTTTGGTTTCAGCCTCGTTCGCCCTTAAATATTGTCGTGGCACTTCTTCTTTCATGGCGACTGAACCGGTGGCAAATGTGCGTGCCCTTTCAGCTTGCCCGCCGGCCGCCTGTTTGTCATCCGATGCGGCATTTGCTGCCATTTTTGCGAGGGACGAGACTTCGGCAGCTGACATGGCGGCTGCTGGTGCAGCCGGAATAGCGCGCCGCAATGCGTCTGGTGTCGCAGACGCCACAATGACCGGTTCGGCGGCAATGGCAGCAGCAGGGGGCACGGGGATAGCGATAGTTGCCGCAGCAGGTACAGCGGCAACTTGTGCAACAACTGGTGCAACCGGCTCGGGCCGGTTCATGGCGACAACCGTATTGTCCTTGTCCATCAGGCGTGATTTGGCTTTGACGCTGCCTGCAGGTTTGCGTGGTGATTGCGCGGGTATATTTGCTGCCGCACTGTCCATGTCGGCCATTGGCGCGGCAGCCACGACTGTTGCTGCCTTGCGCTCTTCTGGCACTTGCAGCTGCACCTCATTCTTGGCAAGTTGCGGATATGTATCCTGCTGATTTTTTTGCAGCAAGACAAAGGGTACGGCCAGCAAAACGCTGGCGGCCAAACCCAGTGGCAGTTTCCAGCGCCATAAAAATGAAGGCTTTTGTGATGATGGTGACGTTAGTGACGATGCATCAGGATTTTGCACATCATTGGCCGCTGCCAATGGTGACAATACTGGTTGAACTGGCAGAGTTGGCTGGGGTGCCAGAATAGCTGCCTGTATCATGGGCACTTCCGACGCAGCCAGTCTCAGGTGTGGGTCCAGGGCTGCTTCGGCATCGGCCAGTATTGCTGCATCCAGTGCGGCTGAAGGTGTATCTTGCGGCAATTCATGCAGCAAATCGGCAAGCGCACCTTTGCCTTGCAGGAACTCTTCAAATTCGGCGTCCTGCATAGGGTCAATATCGTTGATGTCGGTATCTCTGGAAGTCATGCTGGCTCACCTTGCTTCGTCTGGCTATGCAATTGGGAGCGCAATTTCTGCATGGCATAGCGTAATCTGCTTTTGACAGTCTCCACAGGTACTGCAGTGATGGCTGCAATTTCTTCGAGGCTGAGTCCATTAAATTGCTGCAAGACGAGTGCCTCTTTCTGGTCATTCGGTAAAACCCGTATGGCTGCATGCAGCCTGTCGGCTTGCTGTTTTTTATCCAGTGCGGCTTCTGGCGACAGCGTATCCTGGTTGGCATGTGTGGCGTTGTCGATAGCGGCATTGTCGAAGACATCGTGATGTGCGTCATCACCAACCAGAAAAATTTCTTTCTGGCGCAACAGATCAATCAGGCGGTTGCGTGCAATCTGGTACAGATAGGTACGAAAACCTGCCAGAGGCGTGTAATGCTGGCGGGCAGTGTGCAAGGCTGCCCAGCTGTCCTGCACAATTTCATCCACCCATTCACGGCGTGGCGAACGCCAACTGATAAAACGGTACAGACCATTGCTGTGACGCTGATACAGCTCGCGAAAGGCTTGCAGGTCGCCTTCGCAGTACAGCAGCATCAATGCTTCGTCAGTTTGTGGGGTGGAAATCATGCCGTCTAGTTTAACGGATATTCCCCGGTTCATCGCAGATTTTGCATTGCCTGCATTTGACAACCCAGTGTCTTTTTCAGTGCCTTTATATGCGACGTTTCCCGTTACCTGACACCACCAATGTGATGCCAGGTAACGGGGCTTGCTACATCGTGTCATCGCATCAAGGCGTGATGCTTATGCTCATTGGTGTTGTCCACGTTTTATCCGTGTCGTTGTAATACAGGTAGGCCGATGATGCCGGGCTGGTATAGGTGCCCGGTACGGTTGCCACCAGATCAATTGCCAGTTTCCGGACTTCGCCTGGTTTCATGTCACGGAAGTAGAGTATCACTTCACGCGCACGGGTTTCAAAGAAGGCGATCTGGCCTTTTTCGCGCATTTCTTTCAACTGCCAGTTCTGGAAAGTCAGGCCACCGGGCAAACCCAGGCGTACCAGGCTCATGGGTTGGCCAGTCTGCGTTCTATTGCTGACGACGGCATCCAGACGCACTGTTTCACCCATCTTCATGTCCGTTTTTGCCAGGCTGGTATTGAGGTTGATGACAGCATCTTTTGAAGAAGCAGGCGCTGTCGTGCGGTATTCAACAGCAATTGAATACGGCAGGGCTTCGCTGCTTTTTGACAGCAGGCTGATGCTATGTTTGCCTGGTGTCAGCAAGTCATCAATGTCGTTGAACATGACAGCTTCACGTCGGCCAGCTTCGTAATTTTGTTCACGTACCACGACGCCATCTATCAACAGGCTGATCTTGCCGGCTGTGGGGGCAATGCGGGTGGCATTGTCAAAGGCGATCATGGCTTTCAATGCCAGCACGGTTGCCTGTGTAGCACCCCATTGGCCAAAGCCGCTGCGATTGTTTTGCAGCCAGTCTATGCCTTTGCGCGCCTGTTCCAGATGGCCGCCAGCCTTCAACATACTCAAGATTGCCAGTGAAGTGGTTTCTATCTGCAAATTGCTGCCGCCACTGCGGGTGATGGAATGATCGGCATTGGTCCATGCGCCAGATGCTGCCTGCATTGCCGCCAGTTTGTTCACCGCTGCCTGACGTGCCTTGTCTGTGACGGCAGACGCACTGCCTTTTTCCAGCATGGTGCCGGTAGCCAGTGCCAGTTGATAGGCATCCTGCGTGTTTTCTGCCAGCCTGGCTGAGCGGGCAATTTCTTTGTCGAGGCCAGTTTCACCTGCCGACACCAGCGCCCAGGTGATATAGGCATCGGTGACTTCTGGTGTAGCGCGGCCAAAACTGTCCAGTGCCTTGACATCGCGCTGGTAACCGCCATTGCCGTCGCGTCTGGATTTCAGCCATGCCGCAGTGCGTTCCAGCATGGCCCGGTCAACGGCACCGTAGATTGGTTTCATGTCAGCAAATTCCAGCAGGCCATAGGCTGTCAAAGCCTCATGTCCGGGGTCACCGCCAAACCATTCATAGCCTTTTTTCGGCGATTCAAATCCGGCCAGTTTTTTATAGCCACTGTCGAGCAACTTGCCGGTGCGTTCCAGCAAGGCGGTGTCTGCCACGTCATGCTGCTTCAGGTATTGCATGATCATGACATTGGGGTAATTGGTGGACGAGGTCTGTTCGAAGCAGCCATTCGGTTCACGCAACATGCCTTCCAGACCCGATATCATGGTTGACAGTGACGATGTGTACACCTTGATACTTGCCTGCGCGCTGCCCTTGCTGGCCTTGCTCAGATCAAGTTCGTGGCTGGCCTGTCCTTTGATTTGTCCGGATTTTTCGAACAGTTGTGGAAAGCCGGGTGCCACCACCGGGATGCTGCGCAAAATTTCATCTTTCAGGCCCGCTGCGGTGGCAGACAGACGCACTTCAGACTGCCCGCGTACCCCGGTCACCTCTACCGGTATGAACAGGCTCTTGCGCTGGCCTGCTCCCAGCACTTCCGACAGCTTGCCGTTGCCGGGCTTGCCCGCTTCGCTGCTTGCCTTGAGCATGGCACCAAAACTGCTGTCCATGGATACCGGCATCGATTGCTCGCTTTCGTTGGTCAGCGTTACAGGTATCAAAGGATGGTCACCGGCTGATATCTCCAGCGGCAGCTTGGCGGACAAAGAAAACGGCAGTGAAGATTTGATGACGGTCTCATTGCGTCCCGCCAGCCCGGTCGCTGACTGGCCACCGGCCGCCCCCACACCTTCGGTAGAAACACGGAAAGAAGTTACTGCATCAGACAAGAAAAATTTCACACTGGCTTTGCCCTGTTTATCTGTCTTGACCGATGGTGCCCACATGACGGTTTCGCGGTAATCATCGCGAGGACCATCATGGCTGACCTGGTTTGCCTGGTAAGCCGGTACCGGGAACACGCGCACCGGTGCCAGGGCCAGCGGTTCTTCTTCGAAGCGAAAATCCATTTTCGCGGCAGCACGGGCAAAGTCCTTGTCCACCAGTTCTTTCGCCATGAAGTTACCTGCTACGGCTCTTTCTTCCGGGATCATGACCATTGCCGGCGCAGCTGCCGCTTGCATGTCTGCGACAGCCGCGCGTTGCTGTGGTAGACGGCGGCGTATCTCGGCTTCTGCCTTGACGACATTTGGATTTTGCGCAACTGGCATGACCAGTTTGCCTTCGGCTGCTTTTTTCATATCAGGCGGCAGTGCCAATGGCATAGGTGGGCTGGGAAGCGGGGCTGGTTTCATCGGTGCTTCAGGCATTTTCATCTTGACCAGGTCTGCAAAACCGCCTCTGGCAAGCGGCGCGGCTAAAGGTGCCATCTGCGTGTGGAAGGCGTTGATAACGGGCACCCAGTCAAAGCGGCGATAGCCACGCGTCCCCATCAGCATATCCAGCGCCAAAGCGCTTTTTTCTTCAGCCAGATCCATGTAGAAATTGGGTTCTTCCACCTTGCCTGGCAATTCTGATTCCAGCAACAGGCGTGACAGCAAGTGGGCGCTCTTGTCATCGGCAAAAGACAGCACCGTATCATCGACTACCGCCAGCGCCAGTTCGGCAGGTACGGGTTTGCCGCTGATATCTCTGGTGGTGATGGACAGTGCGACCTGGCCACGTGGGGTATAGCTTTTCTTGTCTGTCTCTACCTTGATGTCGAGCCGGTTGCGGCGATTGCGAAACACCAGTCTTTCGGCGAGTGGGGTCAGGGCCTGATCAAATACCGTGACCCGCGCAATACCAGCCGCATTGCGGATAGCTGCATCACTGGCCTGCAAGTAAATCACGGCGGGCTTGTCGGGGCCGGCTTCGATGGCACCCACATCAAACAGGTTTTCACGCACGGTTGCTGCCACCACCACTTTTTGTTTTTCCGAGCATTGCACGGCAATACGCAAGTCTTTTTCCTGGCCATCCAGGTCATCATAGCTACGCAGCACACAGCCACTTTCTTCGGCCAGCGGCAGGGTATAGGTTTCTGTCACCGTATCGGGTTTGCTGATTTCGGCATGATAGCTGCGGCCAGTAGCAGGGGTAAAGGCAATACGGCCCAGACCGTTTTTATACGTCGCAAAGCGCGCCACGGTATTGCCCCGGTCATCTACCAGGCGGCCTTCGACATCGGCGGGTTTGCCCAATCTGTTTCTGGCTTCAAAATACAAACGGGTGGGCAGGCCAGCCACCATTTTCCCACCTTCGGGGAAGAAGGACAGTGCCAGCTTTTTCTGCAATATCGGTATGGATTTGGAAATCGATTCGGTAATGCCGCCATCTTCTACCAGTATCGTCAACAAGCCATCGCCGGTATCTATTTTCTTTGGCAGATCAAACTTGACCAGGGCATCACCTTCACTATTGGTCGTGGCCTTGACACATGGCAGCTCCACACCATCTACCGTGACGATGGCTGTGATCTGTTTGTTTGTCAGCACCTCACCAGTGGGGCGTTTGACCTCTACCGTGGCGCTAACCTGTTCACCGGCGCCATACGATTTTTTGATGAATTCCAGCTTCTTTTTCAGGCGCGGTGCTTCATATGCCGACACAATGATGGCACGTTCGACTGTTTGCCCATCTGCACTGGTGGTACGCAAGGTATATTCACCACCCTGCGCATCCGCAGGGATTTCAAAATCATTGCTTGCTGTACCAGCCACCACGGCCACATTCTTTTTCAGGACCGTGGCACCTTTGGGCGAAATCAGCTCGACCCGGGTTTGAGATTGATCACTGCCCGTTAAGGTACGTGCTTTTAAATCCCAGGTCTTGAACCAGATGGTTTCACCCGGCTTGTACAAAGGCTTGTCCACCTGCATATACATGCGATGGCCAACCTGGTAATCAAAATAACTGTTGATCAGTTCTGGTAACTCTTTGCCGCGTGTCGTATTGTCGCGTTTGGCTGCATCCGGTGCAGCTTCTGCTGCCAGCGCCGGAAGTATGTCTTTTTTGCTTTTGGCGACCTTGCCCTCCTGACCATCCTGACTGTCACTCGCATGCAGGTCATTGTCTGTTTTTTTTGTATCCCCCGGCCCTTGGTCGGTGCGTTCTGTCATATTGGTCAACTGGCAGCCGCCGAGTATCAGGGCTAATAATAATGTGCTGGGCTTTTTCACGATGGGTATCCTTTTTGTGGAATGCTATTTTTTATATGCTGGCGGGTGCAGGCGCAGTTGTTTGGGATTATTCGGAATTATTCAGAGTTATTCCGGATCAGGCACAAAGCCGCCGGGGAAGGGGTTGGGCTGATCATGACGTGTACGCGGGATGATGCCGCGTGCCACCAGATGGGCATAGGTGTCGTAATGGATGCTGATGATTTCATTTGCCATGGGCGTAGCACGACGAAAATCCGTAGACCGCACGGCGCTGGGCAGACGTTCTCCATGTCCGGTGCCTATCCTGGAATCAGCCAGTTCTGCACCGTCGGCACGTTTTGCCATGCTGCCTGTGATGGCAGGGGCAGGGGCGGACGAAGGGACAGGAGCCTGTGCTGTAGCAGCGGAATTGCGCGAATACTCTTCTTGTCTGACGTATGCAGGTTCCACGTATTCACGAAACAGGGCAATGCCTATCACGCCCACATTGTCGGGGCGGCCAGTACGGGCAGCATAGGAATCAGGCAGTTGCGAGAAGTAAAATGCCGCCACTTCATCCATATTCTTGCGCCAGCCTTTCACTTCCATGGTTTGCCAGGTGTTCAGCACATAACCTGCCTGCGCCGGCGAAGCCGTGCTACCGGTCAGTACATTGATGCCATCGACGGACAGTACAGATAAAACCCGTTCATCTGTCTTGTTCCTGATTTCTATCGCATAGCGGTCACCGGGCTTGCCCGCGACATAGTTCACCCCCTGATGGCGCCAGATGGGCAGGCGTTCGCCTGTGGCCTGATTGATGATGCTGACAGCAGCCAGTTGCCCGGCACTGGCTATGGGAGCCAGTAAGGCCATGATCAGCGTTGTTACGATAGTTATCCAGGTTTTCATGTTCACTCCAAAAAATGAGGGTCTTGTTCATTAAACGGAGCAGCAAAAGAAACGGGGTTAAAGTTTTTGGAAATTATTTGCAAGAGGCGATAAATCAGTTTTCTCGCGTTGTGGTGTCACATTTTCAATTTTTAAGGATAATATGAAGCCAATAAGGCCATTGCGGAGTATTAGCCAGCCGCAGCAACAATGACAGGAATCAGCATGAACACAGAAAATACCGCCGAATCAGGCAGCCCAGCCGCAGCAGATGCCCAGTTTTTAGATGAAGTTGAAGTGCGGGTACTGGGCGCACTGGCAGAAAAAGAAGCCGCCACCCCAGACAATTACCCGCTGTCCCTGAATGCGATGGTGAACGCCTGTAACCAGCTCACCAGTCGCGACCCCGTCATGTCCGTGACCGAGGCCGAAGTGCTGGAAGCCATAGACAGGCTGGCCACCAAAAAGCTGGTCAACGCCATCCACCAGGCTGGTGCCCGCGTCGCCAAGTATGAACACCGCATGCGTATCAAGTGGATGCTGGACCAACCCAAGGTGGCTGTACTGAGCATCCTCATGCTGCGCGGTTTTCAGACCGCAGGCGAAATCCGCAGCCGCGTTGGCCGCCTGCATGAATTTGCTACCGTAGCAGAAGTGGAAAAATGCCTCGATTACCTCATCGACAAATACCCACCCCTGGTCGCCCGCCTGAACCTGACGCCGGGCACCAAGGAACCACGCTATGCGCACCTGCTGTCTTGCGATGAAGAAAGCCTGGACCAGGCAGAAGTCAGCCACCCAGTCAGTGCTGGCGGTGGTTCAAAAGCTGACAGAGTTGGTCAGCTGGAAGCAGAAGTCGCGCAACTGAAGCAGCAGGTCAGCGATTTGAGCCTGCAATTTGCGGAGTTTAAGAAGCAGTTTGAATGAAGTTTTCTTGCGAAAATTTAGGCATGATTTGAGTGGATGAATTATGTGATCCACTCTGAAGTAATCTTCAGACGGCCTTGACAATTTGGACAATTGCATTCGGGTGACCATGTTCTGACTAATGATTGATCCTTGTGGCAATAAGCGCATGTTATTGATGAGTTGATATCGCCGTTTTCAAGGAAGATATTTCCTTCAAAATCAATCAGTTGCACGGTTCTCTGTTCGTCTTCGTCGCTAAAATTTGGTGAGCCTGGTGACCTTAGCTTGTTGGTCATTAACGGGCCAAAATGGGGATTCTTACGGTGTTCGTAAACGCGTATTGTAGTTCCGATACCGAGAACACTAAGTTCCTCTGATATGTCTTTTGCTTCATCCTCTGTCAATTCCTGTTTAAAAGTGAAAGGCAGATTGTTTATAGTCTGCCTTGCCTCTTCTAGACTCATTTGTTTTACTTGGCGTAGTTGCATCATCATTGCAACACGACTATGCTCAGAAATCACATCGATAACAATTTCAAAAATTTTCCAAAACTCTTCACCTCTATCATGTAAGGCTACCTCGATTGAGTGACGCGTACCACAATGGCGGCAGACCGATAAGACGAAACCGCTATACCCAGTCCAAAAACGATGGCTGTCATAGCCACCAACGGAAAATTGGAGTTTGCAGTCAAGGCACTTGAAGTCAGAAACCATCGCTAGCTTACTTATGCCCCAGCATAATCAACACCCCAACCACAATCACACCCAGCAATACCGCCCCGGCGATCTTCCATGCTGAATACGGGCGTTCACCCTGTACTTCGCCCGTCTGGCCATTGACCAGAAAGCGGTAGGTCTTGTCGCCGTATTTATACGAAGACAGCCAGATAGGCAGCAGGATGTGCTTGAAGCTGATATTGGAATAGCGCGGTTGCATGGCGGTAATGCGCTGGTGGTCACCACCGATGTCGCGGCAGATGGCATTGCGGATTTCGTCTTCCATCTTGCCCTGTGCATCCACAAAGCCCGGTTCCAGACCAACCTGATACGCTTCTACCGTGAAGCCGGATACATAATCGTCGCGATAGCCTTGCAATTTATCCAGACGCCACGGTGCCAGGTTTTCTGCATACGAAGTGGGCAGGGTTTTTGAACCGACTACCAGGACATCATCAAACGGCACCTGTACCGCACCTACCGCCGGGTACCAGTTGGTTCTTGTGACCTGGCGGCTCTTGGTTTCACCGTTTTCGGTATAGGTTTCTGTTACCGTGTAATCAACGCCGCGCTGGCCCTGATAGGTGGTGTCGCTGTCGGCATCATAGGTCCAATACGGGGTGTAGATACCCTTCAGGCCGCGCTCTGCACGGTAGGCGCGTTTCAGCGCATTGGGGGCAAACCACAAGCCTGTCACCCAGTTCGTAAATTTCGAACGCGCTTCCGATTCCTTGATGTCAAACGGGGCAATCGCCTTGGGCCTGATCTTGCGTGCGGCATAAGCGTTAGCGGCTATCAGTGGCACCGAACAAAACGGGCAACGGTCAGACACCAGATTGGCCGCCAGTTGCGATTCGGCCCCGCAACCTGTGCATTTCACATGCTGACTGGCGAGCATGGGTTCATTGCCAGCCTGTTCTGCCAGATACGCCTGGTAATCCAGCTCTTCTACTGCCGCAACCGTGGCTTGCTGGTCTTCAGGGATATCATTCTTGGCGCCGCAATACGGGCATTGCAGGGCGTGCTGGCCAGGCGCGTATTCCAGCTTTGCACCACAAGATTTGCAGGGATAGTTTTTTGTTGTCACAGGTGATGGTTCCAGAACAAAACAGAAATGGCGTCGCCCCCATCCGGGTGCGACGCCGCATCATGAAGCCGGTTTTATTGTGGTAGCAGTGGCGGCGGCATGGCAGCAAACAGGCCAGACAGATCCGACTGTTCACCCGCCTTGCCCCAGGCAGCCATACCCTGACGCCATACCAGGCTGTCACGCGTCAGGCTGCCACCGGCAACATGCGATTGCAGCACAGGCAAATCAAACGGGCCAGTCTGCGCGCCGTTTTGCGCGACAAAGTATTGCACTGCCGTTGGCAAAGGTGGCGGCATGCCACCGCTCGCCGCAGGGGCAGATACCGGGCTTGCAGCCGGGGCCGCAGCAGGTTGTGGATTATTACCAAACATCGTGCCCATGCTCTGGCTTAACATGCCGCCTACACCCACACCCATCATGGCGCCTGCCATGCCGGGGTTTTGTGCTGCATCACGCAAAGCCTGTGCGCCCTGGTACTGAGCAAACTGGTTCATGTTACCTATCACGCGCATGGCACCCTGCTGGTCGATGGCTTTTTCCACCTCTTCCGGCAAGCCTATGTCCTGCACCTGCACTTCACACAGTTCCAAACCAAACTGGACAAAATCAGCAGCAATCTTTTCCTGTATGCGCTTGCCCACTTCGGTGACCTTGGCTTCCAGATCAATTACTGGCACGCCAATCTCAGGCATTACTTCCTTGATGCGCATGCCTATCTTGCCGCGCAGGTTTTCTTCTATATCCTGCGTGGTAAAGTCAGCCTTGGTGCCCACCAGTTCAGACAGCATGGCCTTGGCATCAACAATGCGTATGCCATAGATACCAAAGGCAGTCACACGCACCACACCAAATTCAGGGTCGCGCATGGTGGCCGGGCCAGCCGTACCCCATTTCAGGTTGGTAAAGCGGGTGGTCTTAAAGAAATACACTTCCGCCTTGAAAGGGCTGTTAAAGCCATACTTCCAACCCTTGAGCGTGCTCAGCAAAGGCATGTTTTCAGTCGACAGGTCATACATGCCTGGCATGAAGACATCTGCCACCTGGCCCTTGCCCATCTGGCCTTCATTGACCATCACGGCAATCTGCCCTTCGCGCACCGTCAGCTTGGCACCCATCTTGATTTCGTTCTGATAGCGCTCAAAGCGATGCACCATCACATCGGGACTGTCATCCAGCCATTCGACAATATCGATAAATTCATTGCTGAGCTTATTCCACAGACCCATAGTCTTCTCCAAAAACAAAATTCTTGCAGGATGCTGGCAGGCAATTCCATTGATAGCGGCCAGCAGCTATTCGGCGAACAGGTGTGGATAATTAAAATCCACCAGCGCATTCGGCGTAGGCGAAGTATTGCTGAATTGGTACATTATCACAAGGGCGGGGAGGGGGTTTTGTGTTGTAAGCGTTTGTAAATGTTAGTTGTTTGAAATATATGCATGTTCCTTTTCACAAAATGATCGCAAGATATGGCATTTTGACCAAAATATGATGGCAAGGATTGAGAAATCCAATAGCTGGGTTTGTGAGTAGTGCTTGATTATCTTCAATTTATATTACCTGCTTACTTTGCGTAAATTTCTTGGTTATAAACTGTCTTGCTTCTAAAGGGATTAACAACGGAAATATGGCTACATTCAAATTTCGGAGACAATGAGAAACGACATGCTTAAATTCGGTATTGATATACAGCGACAAGTTATTACGGCTAACTTAGATGACTTCTCGCCAAACGCAATGTTGCCAAATGTGCATGGAGGGCAATATGGGATGACGCCGCAAAAGTGGCGTACAGACGTTATTTCTCTTACATGCGGCATGCTGGCCGCAGAACTTATTGAGCCGCTTCCTGGGATGGAGGCTTATCATGGGAAGCATTTTGAAAAAATTAGAGAGATTTTGCAGCACGGTGATGCAGAGAATGGATTTGATGTCGATTTGACTTGGAACGTTATACATTTTTATGGAACAAAAAAACTGCATGACTTGCTTGAAAAGCTTCAGCTAGATAGTTGGGAGACAATTCATGATGAGCTGTCACCATCGCTTGGTAATATTTTGGCTGAAATGCATGTTGTGTATTTTTAATGTCAACGGCAATCAGCGCAATGGCGTCAGTTGGAGTCAGTTCTGATGTTCATGCATTTCCTGTCGGATCGACACTGAACACCTGTTGGTTGTTTCAAGTGTCGCTTGAACGGTAATCGCTGTATGTGAAATGTGTCAGCACTTCTAAGCCAGCAACCTTGATCGATTCGCTTCAATGGCCTTACCCACCATTGCCAATGTTTTTCTTGAAATAGGCAAATCCCGCGCCGTATTCTTGAAATCATTCGCAGTAATTAAATCCAGCACTTCATCAATCATATGCTGCGCATCTTTTTCTTTCAGCCCACCGTCTTGCGCCACTTTTAAAATATGTGCCTGCGTTGGTGACTTGCCTTCGCCGGCAACGTCCATGAAGTGTTCGCCTTGGTAACCGGGGCAATAGGTCAGGTCGTAAGGTGGAGCGAGTTCCCATTCCTGATTTGTATTGAGCAGGTAGGACAGGTTTTTGGCGTGGTCGTCGCGGTTGTTCATCAATACGTTGAAGATGCAGCGTTGTAATGCCTTTTTTAATTCCCTTGCATCGCGTGTCAACCTGCGCGTTGCGCGCATGAATTCGCTGTAGCCCAAGGCGGGTATTTGAAAATTGACGTGTAATAAACCAGCTAATGAATGAACGTGGATACGTTGTTCATGTTCACGGTCAAAACGTTTGGTGCCAAATGCGGTCAGGCCATCGGGTAATTCAAAGAATTGCGTGTCGCCCATGCCCAGGCCGCATTTGCGAGCCAGCCGCGCGTATAGTTCTTCCAGTGCGCAACTGTCCTTGGCATCTTCTTTTGCAGGAAATTTGATGAGCCAGGCCTCTGCCGAGGGTATGTATTCGGTACTCATCTGCCCTGTTGCTGGTTTGTAATAGACCAGTGCTTTGGGGCGTGCACCGCCGGGTGATCCGCCTGCTTTAGCCAGTTCATCCAAGACCTCATGGCTATCGTTTGTCTCCAATGCCCGCACTTCTTTTGCAAGCTCGATTAATGTCAGGTCTGTGACTTCGAGATTGTTTTCGCTACATGGCTCATAGGTCAAAGCACCCATGGTGTTGTCACCAAGATAGGCGAGTCTATCCAGTACTGAGACGGTTTCAGTATTTATGCCTTTGGCTTTCATGCGGCGGTTCATCAACTGGAAACCCCAGCTATCAGGCAAGGAATCATAGATTAATCCTGGCACGCGCATGAGGGGCAGGTAATCAGCCTGTTTGTCAGGATAAGCATTTGGCCGGAGCGGCAGGCGTATGGGAGATAGTTCCAGACCACGTGCAATGGCGACAGGCGAATACTGGAATAAGATATCACTACCATCGTCGGCCAATGTTCCCAGCCAAAGCGATTCGCCATGTACGGTATAGTTGACTTTAAGCTCTTTCATGCTGAGCTTTTTGTTTTGCGATATGCCCGCTGCCTGGCCTGCACAGCAGATTTCGCCCGCATATCTTCTATGCTATTGGTTTGTGGTGTCAGCACAGTTTGTAAATCTGGCGTCGCATTCAAGGACTCCAGTATGCGGACAAAGTTAGTCAGCGTGCATTTGCCTGTGCGTTCAAAACTGCTGACTGTTTGCGCAGAGACGCCTATGCGTTGTGCCAACTCTTCTACGCTGATGTTCAAAAGCAAACGCCGCTCACGCGCACGTTCGCCCAGTTCTACACAAATCTCATCAGGTAAGAGTAAAGAGAAATCCATTGGTTTTCTGTAGATTATGGTTAGTTAATCTAACTTTCCAATAGGATTATACTGGTTATGGTCGTGTGTAAGGTGGTTTTTTAGTCCGAATTGATCAGCAAAAAATTGTGTTATGAGTAATTACTAATCGCCCCCTAAGCCACCCGCATTTCCCCAAAACTCCGTACAAATTCATCCAGATATCGCTGGTAAGGCCCCAGGTCTACGGCTTGCATTTTGATCAGCAAAGCCTGTCCCTCTTTGTTGCGGCGCAGTTGCTGGTAGGCGCGTAGCAGGTTCAGGCCGGCCATGGGGTCGTGGCGTTCTGGCTGGTAGACGGGGGCGATCAGTTCGATGATGTTGGTGAGGTGGCCGTGACTGCCCAGTGCACCGGAGATGCTGGCCAGGGCGCTGGCATCAAACAGTTTTGCATGCAGAACCTTGTGGTACAGGTTGACGGCGGTTTCTGGCTGGTTTTGTTCCAGGTAATATTGTGCCAGTACCAGTTGCGCACGCCAGGTCTGGGGCAGGGCGCAGACGGTGTGCAGGGCATCCACGTAGGCGGTGTCACCATGCTGTTCGCGTTCCATGGCCAGCCACCACATCAGGCCGTTTTCCAGATTTGGGGCGGCTTGCACGGCTTCCCACAAGATGTCCTTGGCTGCCGCTTCGTTGCCGGTTTCCCATACAACCTTGGCCAGATTGGTCAGCAGGGTGCCGGTAGCACCGACCTTTTGCATGCCGGCTTTCAGCGTCGCTTCAGCTTCTGGTAATCGGCCGTTTTCCAGCAAGACGATACCGTGCACGGTGTAGCCGCGTTCGGCGATGGTGTCGATGGCCAGCAGGCGTTCTGCTGCGGCTACCAGGTCTTTGGCAAAGCCATCATTCAAGGCAGTCATGATGACGTTGTAAAGGGCATCGGCGTCATTCGCTTTTTCTGCGATGCTGGGCAACAAGACTTTTTCACGCCATTCATTGCGCGGCACCACGACCTGTCGGCCTTGTGCATCATAGACTGTGATTGGCTCGCCTTCGTCCATCTCCGACGGTGTTGGTGCCGGGGTGCTGGTTGATAATTTTACTGTTGCTGCTGGTGTTGTGGTGGTTTCCGGTGCGGTTTGGTCGGACGATTTGGTATTGCTAAAAACAGAAAGAAGGCGTTTGAACATGGCAAATGACTATTCAATATTGATAGTTCATTATGCCTGCGTGATGTTTTGGCGCAAGAAATTATGTGCAAATAAATTACCGAAGTTGTAACAATTTCTGTGGAGTCACAGAAATTGTTATAGCTCATCAACCTGCCTGATCTGCCCTTTCCAGTTTCCCTGTAGCGCTGCCCCAGCTGCGCAGTTTATGTCCCTTTATGGCATACATGAAAATCATCAGATAGCAGGGCAGCATGACCCAGTAAGCAGTTTGGGAATTGCCCGCATCTGAAAACTTACCGTACAGCATGGGCAGCAAGGCACCACCGGCAATACCCATGATGAGCAGGGCAGAACCGGCTGCCGTATATTTACCCAGGCCTTGCAAGGCCAGCGGCCAGACGGATGGCCAGACCAGCGCGTTTGCCAGGCCCAGCATGGCCAGGAACATAACGGTGTTGGGCACCACCGGCACGCCTGCCCAGCTGACCAGGACGTTGGCAATGCTGGTGTCAGTTGCTGAACTGGTCGCAACGCCTATGGTGAACAGCAGGCCACTAACGGCAGAAAACAGCAGGGCGGTTCTTTGTGTCATCAGCCTGGGGATGGTTGTCGCACCCAGTATGTAACCCAGCACCATGAAGCTCATGGTGTAAGAAGTCAGCACGGTATAGTTGTGCACGCCCAGATTGCGGCCATACAGACCTATGGTGTCACCGGCGATGACCTCGACGCCGACATAGGCAAACAGCGACAGTGCGCCCAGCACCAGTTGCGGGTATTGCAGCACGCCCCATTTCTTGACTTTCGTGACTTCTGGCTGGTTCTTTTCTTCTTCCGCATGTAATTCTGGCAGTGAAGAAAAATGTACGATCACCATTACCACCAGCAAGCCAGCCGCCATGATGGCATACGGGTAAACCAGGCGCGATGACAGCTCTGCGCGCAAGGCCAGTCTGCCAGCATGATCCAGCGCAGCCAGGGCCGTATCGGAATATTTTTCTATACCAGATAAAATCAGCGCAGAAAACACCAGCGGTACCACGATGCCCGCACCCTTGTTGAACAGACCCATGATGCTGATGCGCATGGCAGCGCTTTCGCGTGAGCCTATGCAGACGATGTAGGGATTGATAGCCGTTTGCATCAGCGTCATGCCCGTGGCCAGCGTGAACAGGGCCAGCAAAAAGAAACCATAAAAGCTGGACTTGGCAGCCGGAATGAATAGCAGCGCACCCACTGCCATAATGCCCAGACCCAGTGTCATGCCATTCTTGTAGCCGGTACGGCTAAGTATGGCTGCCGATGGCAGGGCCATCACGGTGTAGGCGATATAAAAGGCAAACGTCACCCACAGCGCCTGAAAGTTGTTGAGGTCGCAGACTATTTTCAGGAAGGGGATCAGCGAACCATTCAGCCATGTGGCAAAACCCAGGATAAAGAATAAGAGGCTGATAAAAAACATGGCTACCACCACGTCTTTCGTTGATCCTGCTGGTTGATCATGGTTATTCATGAGGGATTCCAAACATATTTAAATTATTAGGACTTACGCAAAACCGCCCCAGTTGTGTTGCAGCTCCCGCATTTAGCAAGATTCGGTACTAAAGTACTGTCTGCATCGCTGACGGTGTAGTCGGGGTTTCAGGCAAATGCTGCCTGCCGACGAAACGAACCTCCCTTGCAAGGGAGGTTTCCTAAAAGCGATAGCCTTGCTGTGACAATTCTGCGTAAGTCCTGTAAAGTCGGTTGCAAAATTAAAATGGCCCGGCACCTCCGGCCACGTGCGCCGACGCAGACCACACTTTATTCGCACGGTAAGAAGACACAACAACGCCAGATTGATTTTGCAACAGGTTCTTGGTAAATGAACTTTAGCAGCCATTGACTACGCATTGTGCAAAAAAAACCTCCCCTGTTGCTTATATAGGGAGGCTCTTCAGGTGCCCTGGTCTGAATTGCTTCAGAACATCATGTTAAAGATCAGAACTTGGCTCTGACACCGAGGCTGTAACGTGCGCCGTTCTCATATACGCCAACCGGCAAACCATCTGTGGTATTGGTGCGTATCACAGAATTGGTGAGGTTGACGGCAGTGGCAAACAGGCTGATTTTTGGTGTGATATCCCAGTTGGCTGTGGCATCCCACTGGCCATAGGCACTGGTGACATCCTGACCACCTTCATCCAGACCACCGTAAGACTTGGACCGGTAGTTATACGACAGGCGGAAGCTGATACCATTCTTTTCATAATAGCCGCTGGCATTCAACTGATTGCGTGAATTGCCGATCACATTCAGTTTTTGCCCGCCAGCGATGGAACCTGCCTTGGCATCCGTGAAGGTGTAATTCACGATTGCACCAAAACCATTACCAAAGGCTTGCTGCCATTGCAGTTCCAGACCATTGATGACGGCGCCATTGTCCGCATTGTGCGGACGAGTGACCGGGCGCATCACACCGCCGACATTTTCTTGTGCGGTCGAGGTATAGATGAAGGTATCCAGGCGTTTGGTGAACAAGGTGGCAGACAACATCGATGCATCAGCAAAATACCATTCTGCACCTATCTCTGCCTGGTCGGCATGATATGGTTTCAGTAAAGGATTACCGGCGGTGGCGGCATTGGTGGTGCCACTGACTTCGGTACTGGCGCTAAGGTCGCTATAGGTGTTGCGTGCCATCACCCGGGCTACTGCACCACGCAGTATCAGGTCTTTGCGCATGTCATACACCACGTTCACGCTGGGCAAAACATCGTTATAGGTACGTGTGGTGCTGCCGATCACATAGTTGCCCTTGCCGGTCAGATCTTGATAGGCTTCAGATGTTTGCTCGGTCTTGACCAGGCGCACACCAAAATCACCGCGCCACTGGTCGACGGCATAGTCGGCCTTGACGTAAGCTGCCGTGATTTTTTCCTTTATCTTGTAATACTCACCCTTGGCTTCGTTATACACCATGCCCTTGTCATACATGGCAAAGCCCTTGCTGGCAGCCAGTGCATCATTGACCCAGGCATATTGCGTCAATGAACCAGAGGTAGCAGCAGCCTGGCTCAGCAATGGTGATGGGCCAGTGGATAAATCAGCCAGGCTGAAAGACTGCCAGCCTGGGCTGTCCGGGCCTACCGTGCCTATGGTGCGGTGATTTTGCACGGTGTTGTCGCGGTATTTCAGGCCCAGTTTAATATCCTTGATGAAGGAACCTGTCAGGTCCCAGGTCAGATCGCCCTGCACATAGTTCTCTTTGCTTTCCATCTTGCGTATCCAGTCACGTGCATTTTGCAGCGTGAGTTTGGTTGGGTCGAGAGGGTTCATGTCCAGGTAAGATACTTCATAAGTATCCGGTGCGATATTCACCGTGGCGCGGGTATTGCCGGTGAACCAGAAGTTACGGTCATGTTTGCTGCCGCCTTCGGCAGATGTGGAGCCTAACTGACCATGCAGTTTCCAGCCATCACCTTCATAATTGCCTTCCAGATCGAGTATCTTGGATTTGATATAAGCTTCACGATAGATAGGTTCAAATGAAACACCAGTTGTCGGGCCGACTGTGCCGCCGACGACTGCCTTGGTGCCATCAGAAGTGGTGATGAAACGAGGATTGGTGATACGGATAACATTATTCTTGTCCGCCAGGCCACCTATCTGCCACAGATAGTTCTGGTTGTTATTGTCCATGTTCATGTCTGAATTGATGTAATTCAGAGAGATGTCGCTATCACGGTTAGGCTTGATTTGCAGGGTGACATTGCCGGTGGTACGTTCGCGATCCTGCCGGAAAATCGCCGAGCCACCACCCCATGATGCATACGCATTCGGTGTGGCAACATTGTTTTGATCGATGATGGTGTACTTGGTGGAGTCTGTAAAATTTTCCAGACCATCACGGCGCATGGTGCGTTTTTGTTTACTCAGCGACAGCAAAATACCCAGTGTGTTTTCATCATTCTTCCAGTTCACCAGACCGGAGATTTGCGGGTCAGTCTTCTTGGGCAAATCAGAATAGGTTGCTTCCAGCGAGAATTGCGCTGTCAGCGGTGCCTTGAATTGCAGCGGCTTGCGCGTTTTGACGTTGACCAGGCCACCGATACTGCCTTCATCCAGATCAGCGGACGGGCTCTTGTACACATCCAGGCTGCCTACCAGTTCAGAAGGCAGGATGTCATAGTTGAAGCCACGGCTTTGGGAATCGTTTTTCCACCAGTAGGCTGAAGCTACCGACTGGCCGTTCAACTGCGTCATGTTCAGGCTTTTATCGGTACCGCGTACGAAAATGTCGCGGCCTTCACCCCAGGTACGGTCTACAGAAATACCGGGTACGCGCTGCAGCGAATCAGCGACGTTCTTGTCCGGGAATTTACCCAGATCTTCAGAATTGACGCTATCGACAATATTTTGCGAATCACGTTTGCCAGCCAGGTTCTTTTTCAATGTATCGCGTATGCCGCGTACTTCAACTGATTGTGTGCCGGGCGTATCAGGAGCAGCTTGCGGTGCTTCATCGGCGGCATATACAACGTTAAACGCAGTCGTGCTCAGTACAAGGGCTATCAGTTGCGGCAACAGTTTTTTCTTGAATACAGGCTTGGTCATGTAAGTCTCCTCTGGATAATTGGCTATATGGCTGGGGATTTAAATTGAAGGCCGGGCAAAATCATCTGGTGCTGTCGCTTTGCCATATTGATGTTGTATAGGCCTTGGAAAAGCTGCTTCCTTTCAGGGAATGCGGTAAGCAAGGTAAAAGAAATGGCTATCGCCGCTACGGGGACATAGCCTGCTCATGGGCAATCTCCGTCTGTCAAGGTAAAGGGATGATTTCTGTTGTTCATTTTTACGTCTGTTTAAATATTTTGTTATGTACCAATATGGCTGGCGATATCTGTGGGTAAAAAAACCGACGCCACGCCGGGCGTCGGAAAATCATACGACTTGGGGGAGGTATGAATTATTTACGCAAAGATTTGTATGAAGCCGACAAACCGTTCTGTATTCTTGACGCTGCATCTTTGCCCGATAAATTGCCGTTTAACACATCGGCATTGACGCTCCATAATTCCTGTTCCAGGCTGGGCTGGCCACGGTTCAGTATTTGTGCATTCACCCTGATGCTGGATTCACAAGCCGTGCGCCATTCCATCATCTGCTTGCCTATCGGATCACGTACCGCGATCAAATGATTCGACAGGGAGAAAAAACCGGTAACACGGTTGGTATAGATATCCGCAAATTCCTGCGAGCCCAGCCACTCCAGAAACTTGTAGGCATCTTCCTTGTTTCTGGATTTTTTATTGATGCCTATGCCTATGTCCATGTGGTCCAGGATGTAACACTTGTCACCCGCAGCCCGCACCGGTGGTGCAAAAACGCCAAACTCCAGCCCTGCCACCTGGTTGAAATAAGAAATATCCCAGGACCCGACCGGATACACAGCTGCACGACCAGATGCAAACTGATGCTGGCTGTCGCTATAGCTCTGGGTGCTGGCCGTATTCGGCAGATAGGCACTCAGTTTTTTTTCATAATCAAAAGCAGCGACAAAGGCAGCATCGGTAAATTTGGCCTTGCCGCTTATTAATGCCTTGCGGCCGGTTTCACCGCGCCAGTAATTCGGGCCTATGCTGGTAAACAAGGTTTGTGTTGCTTCCCATTTTTCTGCTGTGCCCAGTGCCAGCGGTACGTAACTGCCATTCTTCTTGATGGCGTCCAGTACGCTTAAAAATTCAGCCTCGGTTTTTGGTGCCTGCAAATTGAGCTTCTTGAAAATCTTTTTGTTGTACAAAAATCCGTGTATCACGGATGCCACCGGCATGCAGAATGTCGTCCGGGCATCATCACTTTGCCAGGCCAGCAAGGCCGTGGCTTCAAAATGTTCCATGCCGGGTTTGCCATCCAGTTTGTCCAGATAACCCTTGCTGTACAAAGTCTGCGACACATCAAATGGCCGGCACGCTACCAGATCACCCACCGTACCGCTGCCAAATCGCGCCAGCAAACTGCTGTCGTATTCGGTCGGCGCAGTGGGTGAAAATTTGATATCTATACCGGGATGCCCTTTGCTGAAGGCCGGTATCAGGACCGTTTCCCACAAGGCCTTGTCGTCCACGCGCCAGCTTTCCATGACGAGCGTACCTGCATTCGCAGTACCCATCACGGCAGTGGCGCATAACATGGCGATGTTGAAAATGCGTTTCAAGAGACATCCTTTTGATAATATTTGTCCGGTAAAACAATCATTAAATTCCCTCCCCTTCAAGGGGAAGGCCAGGGTGGGGATGGGTTTCGGTTGATTAAGCCGTTATCAAATTACCGACGAACCCCATCCCCATCCAACCTGTCCACCGCGCTGCTTACAAACAATTCGATATAAATGAATTACTCGTTGAAGCTGATACTAGCAACGCGATGAATGTAATGCCACTTGCATATCTGTTTGTTGCTGTATACGCCAAGTGCTTGATTTTATTGAAAAATTTATTCGGTACTCAGCTGGGCTACTTACAAATCCTTACCCGGCAATGACTACGATATGGCGGTTCGCTGGGGATAATGTGGCTTGCTGGTTTTCAGATTCCTGATGTGCAGAAACCTTACTTAAGAATTCATTACAAAACTTTACAAAAGTCCGGATAGGGATGTTGTGAATTGCGCAGACTGGTGGCAAACCAAGAGCTGACAGGCTTCAGGCAGCCGGGCAGCTGTCTGCTGTCTGACACATGACGCATGAGCGGAATCGTAAAGAGAATAAGGATGAAATGCCTGATCAGGCAATATGCTGACTGGGCAGGCTGATGATGGCTTTCAGTCCGCCTTCGGGATGGTTTTCCAGTGTCAGCGTACCACCATGGGCCTCGATGACGCTGCGGGCTATACCCAGGCCCAGGCCCATGCCGCCTTCGTTCTGTTCGCGTCCATGCACCAGGCGCACATACGGGTCAAACAGATTGGGCAAGGCATCTTCCGGTACACCGGGGCCGTGGTCACGTACTTCGATGATCACGCTATCGGCCAAGGCATGCACGCTGATTTCGGCACGTTCACCATAGTACAGCGCATTGTCGAGCAAATTGCCGATGGCGCGTTTCAGCGCCAGTGGCTTGCCGCGTACCGATACACCGGATTCTTCAAACAACACATTGTGTTTGGCCAGGTGGGCGCTGCGCACCAGCCGCCAGATCAGGGGATCGAGTCTGACTTCGGTCGGGTTTTCATGAATATCACTATCCTTGACGAATTGCAGGGCACCCTTGACCATCATGTCCAGGTCATCCAGGTCTTCTTCAAATTCGGCACGCAAGACATCATCATCCAGCAGTTCTGAACGCAGTTTCAGCCGTGTGATGGGGGTGCGCAAATCATGCGAAATCGAAATGAACAGGCGCTCGCGGTCTTCCAGATACCCCTGTATGCGCTGGCGCATGGCGCTGAAGGCGCGTGCCGTGTTGATGAATTCGCGGCTGCCGGTTTCCGGCAGGTCTGGCATATGCTCACCCTTGCCAAAGGCTTCAGCCGCATCCGACAGGGCTGCCAGCGGGCGCGTGATCCAGCGCACCACCATGATGGACAATAACAATACTGCAGCCAGCGACAAGCCCTGCAACACCAGGCGATCAAACGACAGCGGGTCATTCCCTTTTAAAAAATATGGATTAGGCATCAGAGCCGCCAGGTACAACCAGTTACCCGGCTCCAGCTCGGTCTGTATCACCAGTACCGGTGCCGGTTCGGGTTTGATCAGCAAGATATGCTGCACCCAGCTTTCCGGCAGGTCGCTGATGCGGGTGCCATCGGCAGAGGTAGTCAACTGGTCGGGCCAGGCGAAGGCGACTTTAAATTCGGGATACTGTGGCAGGTCGGTTTTCAGTGTATTCGTGATCTTGCCCAGTACGGTCTGCGCCAGTGCCTGTGCTTCAATTTCGCTGACAGGCACGACGGCATTATTGGCCTGCACAAAAAAACGGGTGCCGCCCATTTCACGAAACTGCTGTATCAGTACGGTACGATAATTCGGTGGCAAACTGCGAAAGAAGCGTATTGCGCTGGATGCGCTGTGCGCCAGGTATTGCGATGCCGTGGTAGCTTCGATCTCTGCCTTGGCACGTTGTTGCGTGGTCCAGATGGCGCTGCCCACCAGTTGTGTCAGCAATACTCCAAACACCATCACCAGCGATAGCCGCCCCAGCAGCGATTGTGGCAACCAGTGCCAGCGTCTGCTTGTGTCTATTGCCTTGCCTGGCGCTTTGCTGCTGGCCGTATCGATTTTTGATTCAGGCACTGGCAATGCTCACGTCGGCAGAAAACACATAGCCGGCACCACGCACTGTCTTGATCAGGCTGGGCTGCTTGCTGTCATCTTTTAACAGCAGGCGCAGGCGGCTGATCTGCACATCCAGCGAACGGTCCAGTGGCCCGGCATCGCGGCCACGGGTTTCTTCCGAAAGAACATTACGGTCCAGCACATCACCGGGGTGCTCTACAAAATATTTCAGTAACTGATAATCCAGCCCGGTCAGTGCTACCACTTCACCCGTGCTGTCAGTCACCTTGCGCTCCACCAGATCCAGCGTGAAGCCGACAAAGCGATAGTAGCGTGGTGCTGCCGCTACATCCAGCGCAGTGCGCCGCAAGATGGCCTTGATGCGTGCCAGCAGTTCACGCGGGTTATAGGGTTTGGCGATATAGTCATCCGCCCCTAGTTCCAGCCCGACGATGCGGTCGGTATCGTCAGAACTGGCGGTCAGCATGATGATGGGCACGTTCGAACGCTGACGCACCACCTTGCACAACGCAAAGCCATCGGTATCGGGCAGCATCACGTCCAGTATCACCAGCGACAACTGGTTTACCTGGCTGTTGAATTCGGCCACAAAGCTTTCACCGTTATGCGACAGGATGACTTCATACTGATTCTTTTCAAGGTAGGCTTTCAGCAATACCCTGGTTTTCTGGTCGTCATCCACTATCAGTATTTTTCGCATCATCATGTCCACCTGACTGTCTTATTATCTTATGGGTTTTGTTTTTTGTTGCTGCCAAAGGTCTTGAACATCGCTGCCAGTCTTGCCTGTGTGTCGGCAGGTGTTACCGTTGCATCAATAAAGTAACGGTGTATTACGGCGATGATTGCATCCTTGCTGGATTCATCCGTTGCCATGCGGTGCACCAGGCTGGGTGCCTGGGTGGCAGCACCCTGGGCAAACGCATGCCAGGAAGCGCGGGCGCAGCTATCCATTCTGGCCGGGTCGGCATCGCGCCGCACTGATACGGATCCCTTGACGGCATTGTAATCAGCCTGCACGGCGGGCGTGGCTACCAGCCGCGCCAGTTTCTCTTGCGCCAGCACGCGTGAATAGTCATTGGTAAACATCGACAGGGTGTCTACGCTGTACAGATGGTATTTGCCGGTGCCAGGCATGGGCGTGCAGGAAAACGCTTCGTCTGTTGCAAAACCCAATTCATTCAACTCACCCTTGACCCAGTCGCCGGTGATCATCATGGCTGCTTCATTTTTTGAAAACTGCCGTACCACGTCTGTCCATGGACGTTCATCGACAGGATTATTCATCCAGTTTTTCATCAGACGCAGGCGTTCCAGTGCCTGCGTAAAACGCTTGTCAAATACCGCCTGGGCATTTTGTTTGACGAACAGTTCGCGATGATAATCGGGGCCGCTCTCGGCCAGAATCAGGTTTTCAAACAGGGTGGCGACTTGCCATGGTTCGCTGCTTTGCGCCAGCGGTATGACACCCGCCGCTTTCAGTCTGGCTGCCAGCAGGACCAGTTCATCCCAGCTTTCTGGTGGCGACAGCTTCAGGCTATTGAACAGCTTGCGGTTGTAAAACAGGGTATTGATGCGATGTATGCCCAGCGGTGCCGCCACCACATGCTTGCGGTGCTGTATCAGCGTTTGTATGGTGGGGAAAAAACTGTTGCTCCACTTGTTGGCAGTGGCGACTTTGTCCAGCTCCAGCAAAAATCCCAGGTCAGCCCATTCCCGTATCGAGACGCCGATAATTTGCGTCACCTCGGGCGCATCATTGGCCAGCACGCGGCTTTTCAAGACCTTGCCTGCACCGATGCCCGCGCCGCCGGGTATGCCGACATCACGCCAGGCTACGCCTTCATCTGCCAGCCTGCTGGCCAGCAGAGTCGCCGCCTTGCGCTCGCTGGCAGATGTCCACCAGTGCAAGACTTGCAGCGTGGTATCCGCTTGAACCGTGCCCGCATCAACCCTTGTCATGCCATACAGTAGAATCAACACACCAGACACGACCACCCGGACCAGGCCCCAGGCTAGTCGAAATGCAGCGACATGTTCAGTTAACGAAATCACTTAAGCGGTGTATGGGAAATAATTTATTGCATTAGGGAAATGGCTGCGCGGCTGATGTGTTTTTGTTCTGGAATGAGCATCATGACCATTGGGCCGGATGCATATTACCAAAGGGGGCAGATTTCCGGTAGGCATTGTTCTTTTGTGTACACAATGTAGCAGGCGCTAGTTGCATCTGATTGTGTCTAATGGCATCTGACTGCATCTGATGTTGTCAGCTATTTTTAATGCCTTTTTTTATCACCAGACGTTCCAGCAAATCAAATCCCCATTGTGTCAACAATGCCAGTGCGGCGGCAGGCAGGGCGCCAGCCAGCAGCATCTGGTTGTCGTTCAAGGCCAGACCTATGGCGATGCGTTCGCCGTAGCCACCGGCACCAATAAAGGCGGCGATAGTGGCCGTGCCCACGCTCATGACGGCAGCAGTCTTGATGCCTGCCAGAATGGTTGGTAGTGCGAGTGGCATATCTATGTGCAGCAAACGGTCACGCGCAGACAGACCCAGCGCATGGGCTGCCAGCCGTAAGCCTGCTGGTACCTGCGCTATGCCGACACTGGTATTGCGTACTATGGGCAGCAAGGCATACAGCGACAGGGCAATCAGGGCGGGTGTAAAACCTATCATTCCCAATAGTGGTATCAGCATCGCCAGCAAAGCCAGCGATGGTATGGTTTGCAAAATGCCGACCACGCCCATGACTACTTCGCGCAGACGTGGAGTAAACGCCGCGATAATGCCAAGTGGTATGCCCAGCACGCTGGCTACGGCAATTGCCAGCAGCACCAGCAGCAGATGTTGTGATGTCAGGCGTAAAAAATCGGGGCCAAACAACTTGTGCATGAAGCTTTCACGCGCTACCGGTGTGCCAGGTGCTTTTGCCACAAATTGTTGCGCCACCTGGGCAAAGCTCTGGCCGTCGATTTCTGCTGCTGCGTTCATGGCGATCATTTGCGTATTATTGATCTTGCCCTCCAGTCGCTGAATTGCCGCCCAGGCTTGCGGGAAACGTGCCGGCATGTCCAGCCGGTACAGCAAGACGGCGTCATAACGCGGGAAATAATTTCTGTCATCAGTCAGTACGCGCAAGCCCAGTTGCCTGATCTTGGCATCGGTAGAATAAATATCGATGACATCAACCTGGCCTGCAGCCAGCGCTTCATACGCAATGCCATGGTCCAGCCCGGTTGCCTGCTGCGGCAGACCATATAGTTTGATCAACCCTGGCCAGCCATCGGCACGCCCTAAAAATTCATGCGACAGGCCAAAGCGCAAGCCGGGCTGCGCCGCCAGATCAGTCAGTGTTTGCGGGGCGGTGCTTGCGTTCCTGGGCAAGATCGCCAGCGCATAGGTATTATTAAAACCCAGTGGCACGGCAACACCCAGGCCTTGTAGCGCCAGTTCGGCCTGCATTTGTGGCAGGCTTAAGGCACTGTCGTGCTTCAGGATTTCGGTATTGATGGTGCCCATGTATTCCGGGTAGATATCAATGCTGCCGGTCTTCAGTGCATTGAACACGATTGCCGTATTACCCAGGCCCTGCTGATGCCGCACACGGGCATGTGGTGCGGCGGTCTGCGTCAATACTTCACCCAGGACATAAGATTCGGTAAAACGTTTGGAACCCACATTCAGCGTGTCTGCGGCCTGTGTCTGTGTCGTCATGACGCAGAAGAACAAAAACAGGTTCAGCAGCGCTGTCGTGTGGGATTGCAGTCTGCACCTGTTAAGCATGGGTTTTGCTCCGCTAAACTGCCATTGATTGAATTGCTGTGTATTCTACATGCCCCGCACGCTTGGCCAATTCAACCCTGATATTGTCCAAACCACCGCTACGCATGTTGCTTATGCAGACTTACACTGCAGGCTCCACATCAGACAGGAGCCCGCCATGTCCATCCCCATCAAAGATATCAGCAAACCAGACATGCATGCTGATGACTTGTTGACTGATTTTACGCCGCGCGAGATCACACTCAATGATGTCAGCAAACGTGTGTACGTGACGGGTAGTGGTGGTGTTAGTGATGGCAGTAGCGGAAATGGTGGCAGTGATAGCCGGCCAGCCGTCATCGTCATGACAGAAATGCCTGGCATCAGTCCGCATGTGGCGCGCTTTGCGCGCTGGGTGCGTGATGCGGGTTTTACTGTTTACATGCCCTCACTGTTCGGGCGTGATGGTGTGGTCGCAACGGCAGAAGAGGGGGCTGCCGTGTTTCAGAAAGCCTGTGTCAGTGCAGAATTCCGTGCTTTTGCCGGCAAGGGGACCAGCCCTGTCACTTTGTGGTTACGCGCATTGGCAAAGCTGGCACATGCAGAATGCGGTGGCCCTGGTGTCGGTGCCATAGGCATGTGCTTCACCGGCAATTTTGCCTTATCCATGATGCTGGAACCGGCAGTACTTGCGCCAGTGGTGGCGCAACCATCATTGCCCATGGATGACCCGGCAGGCACAGGCCTGGATGCAGCCGACTTGCAAGTAGTACGCCAGCGATTGGAAAACGAAAACCTGACCGTTATGGCTTACCGCTTTGAAGGCGATGCCTTTTGTCGCGCCCAGCGCTTTGCCGCATTTTCAGATGCACTGGGCGAACGCTTTGTTAGCCGGGTATTGCCAGACAGTGCCGCCAATCAGGATACTGCCCCGTTCTTCAAACGTTATGTCACCACGCCGCACAGCGTCGTCACTGCACATTTGATTGACGAAGCAGGACAACCAACGCTGGCAGCGCGGGATGAAATACTGGCGTTTTTCCACAGCAGGCTTGTGTAGGCTTGCGCAGGCAGTGCCAACTGAGCAGGTTTAAATATCCTTTGCTCATTACCTTGATGGCAGCGACATATAGCTATGTGAGCTCATTTGCCAGACAACATACTTGAATCGGCCATGTTGAATCGGCCATGTAGGCTGGCTCAGTGCCTGCTTAATGCCTGGCTTAGTGCCTGGCTTTCACCGTTTCATGTCGATATGCTGAAGGGGTATTACCTGTCCAGTCCTTAAATGCCCTGATAAAGGAATTGACTTCCTGAAAGCCAAGAAGATACGCAATTTCTCCCTGCGAAACGGAAGGGCTGCTCAGGTAATGCTGTGCCAGTTGCTGACGCGTGGTATTGAGAATATCCATGAAGCTGGTAGACTCTTCATTCAATTGTCTTTGCAGCGTACGCTTGCTGACTGCAAGGTGCCTGGCGACGGACTCTATTGAATATTCCCCAGCGGGTAGCCCTTCCAGCAGCACCGCCCTGACACGATCACTCATCTTTGCTGTTGAATCCAGTGACGACAGTCGCTTGCGCAAACCGGGTTCAAAATATGCCCACATGGCTTCATTGGCAGTCAGGAAGGGTCTGACACCATCCTGGCTCGAAAACACTATCCGGATTGCAGCGCCCTTTTTTGGCGACAGGCCGAAATAGTCCACATATTCCCCAGCATTTGCAGGAATTTCCGGCACTGTCACTTCCAGGGGAATCACGCGATGGCGGGTACCTAGCCTGACGAGTTGCGTGAGAAAGACCAGTTCCGTCATTGCCAGGCTCCTGGGAATGCTGCCCTCGCTTCCATAACACTCCAGCGTTATGGATGTCTTCAACAGCCCTGCATGCACGCTCAGCGTCATTGGCCCGATGAGCTTCTTGAATGCCGACAAACGCTGCATGGCGATATTCAGATTCGCACTGCACAGGCTCGCAAAAATCGGCGGGTCGAATGCTTCGACCGAAATAGCCGCGCCAACCTTAAGCGGCAGAGATGCGATTCCCGCCGACGTTTCAATGGCTTGCCATAAACCGAAATACTGTGCAGCCGTGATACTGGCTTCCTTGCGTGAGAACAGGTCCGCAGGGAGGTTTGCCAGGCGCAGCAAGTGATCCGGATTGAGTCCCATATCACTTAGTAGCAGCCTCCAGCCGGGCTGGACAGAGAAATGCGTTGCTCGTTTCATTGCCTGTCAGGTTTCCTGGTTAACTTTCAAAAAGCATTCAACAACACTCAGCAGCATTCAACAACACTCAGCAATACTGCGCAGCACTCAGCAGCACTCAAGGCCTGGGAATTTGCCCGCTGTCTATCAATTGCTGGAACATGTCCTGAATTGTAACTTGCAAGGGCCGATAGGACATCTTCAGTTCACGCACGCTCTTGCTGTTATCTGCCTGCCAGCCATAAGCAACATTCCTGGTAATCATCTTGCGGGTGATGCTTTTGTCCGCCAGTGGTGCAAACAGCCAAACCAGCCATTTTGGCAATATGCGACGCGGGACTGGGTAGGCATCATATTTCGGCAGCAGAGCCTCAGCAATCTTGGGTAGCGAGGTGTTGTGTCCGGAAACGATGTGACGCCCCTTGGCGTTTGGCAGGTAGGCTGCGTGTAGGTGCGCGTCGGCTACATCCCGCACGTCGACCGCGCCGCATCCGATATCGGGAATGCCCGCTTTCATTCGCCCGTTACCCAGCTGGCGGACGAAATTGAAGCTCTCAGATGAGGTGCCTTGCACATTCAGCCCAGGGCCAAGAATGAAACTGGGGTTGATGACGACCAGATCCCAGCGCGACTGTTTCTGCACGATGCTCCAGGCTTCCCGTTCGGCCACAGTTTTCGAATAGGAATAAGGGACATGCTGCAGCGAAGAACTGGTATTCCAGATATCTTCCGTCAGAACTTGCCCCGGTGCGTTTTCGATATCTGCGCAATCTCCGTAAATGGCTGCGCAACTGCTGGTCAGGACCACCCGTTGGACAGATTCCGTCTTGCTTGCTGTTTCCAGAACATTGCGCGTCCCCAGTTTTGCCGGATCAACGAGTTCCGTTTGCGGGTCGCCAACCTCCAGTTTGAAAGGTGACGCAGTATGGAAGACGACCGCACACCCCTGCATCGCTTCAGTATAAGAACCCTTGTCAAGCAGATCGGCCTTGAAGTAAAGAATGGTCCCAGGCAAGCGCAAGGCCAACTGATTGAGGTGCGCAAGTTTGTCTGCATCCTTGGGATTGCGTACCGCGGCATGGACTGTGACGCCTTCTTCCAGAAGACGTTTCACAATCCAGCCGGCAAGATAGCCGGTGGCACCAGTCACCAGTACAGGTTTGGTCTTGTCAATATTTAGCATGGCTTTGCTCTCACAGGTTGTTGACTCATAAGGGGCCGGTCGCTTGCTGGTCCGGCCTTGTAAATGAAAGCCATTTTCCCCTTTAGCTGGCGCGTAAGCGTCATCAATACGCGCCGCATCACATTCAATATGCGCCATTTGTGTGGCGCGTTCTGCATCATTACTGGCGTTATCGGGTGATGTCTGATCCAGATACGGGCCTTAAGCTACGTGAACGATCTATTTTTAACCAGGAGGCATCAGTGATGAAGAACAGACTTTTCATGAGCGGGGCAACAAAAACAGTAATGATGCTGGTCAGCTTTCTTGTGTGCCATGTATCGATGGCGGCACCGGAATGGACACTGGCCAAGGATGCAGAAGGTATCAGGGTCTATACCCAGGCCGTGGCAGGTTCGCCACTTCGTGAGTTCAGGGGTGAGGTGGACATTGCTGCTACTCCGGAGCAGGTTGTCAGGGTATTGAAGGATGCGAATTCTTTTCGCAAGTGGATGCCGAATGTAGTTGTTTCGGAACTGTTAAAATCGTCCGAAACGGATCAGCACCACTACCTTGAAAATGCAGTGCCGTGGCCGCTAGTGAATCGTGATGGGGTCTACCACTTCATGTATTCGCATTCGGATGAAGGGGGGATTGCTGTCACTACGGTACGCGTGGAAGCACTTCCTGATTATTTGCCAAAGAAGGATGGCAAAGTCCGGATTCCAAAGTCAGATGGATACTGGAAAATCATCCCGGTGGCTTCCGGCGTCAAAGTGATCTGGCAGATTCACGCCTATCCCGGAGGTGAGATACCTGCGTGGCTGGTCAACAGTACCGTCATTGACACGCCATTCAAAACCCTCAAGGGTTTGCGTAATTTCCTGCAGCCAGAAGCTAAGCACTAGTGGACCTTGCCTGAAAGAAGTCCAAACCAATTCACAACACATTCACCGTACATTCACCACACTTCACGGATAAACATATGCAGCAAACTCTTCCCGGTCTTGATCCTGCCCAGGCGAAAGCCGCGCCTGTAACCAGAAAAGTCCTGATCGCCGGTGCTACCGGACTGGTGGGCGGACTTATACTTCAAGGCCTGATCGAAGATGCGACCGTCGGGGAAGTTCATGCATTGGTCAGACGGGAGCTTGCTGTCCGGCATCCCAAGCTGTTCACCCATGTGATCGATTTCAAATCGATTCCAGCCTTGCCGCCGGTTGATGAGGTGTATCTGGCACTGGGTACAACCATCCGGCAAGCAGGAAGCCGTGCGGCTTTCCGTGCAGTGGACTTCGATGCAAATCTCGCCGTGGCCAGGGCAGCACTGATGTCCGGAGCAAAACGAATCGGACTGGTCAGTGCCTACAGCGCGAACGCCGGCGCATCAATTTTCTATACCCGCGTCAAAGGCGAACTCGAAGATGCATTGAACCTGCTTTCCACCGAAACCCTGGTCATTGCCCGGCCATCGTTCTTGCTGGGTGACCGCGATGCGCTGAAGCAGCCAAGTCGCTATGGAGAAAAGATGGGTATCTGGCTCAGCAAGCTGCTTAACCCCCTGCTACCAGCGAATTACCGACCCGTCGAAGCACGAAAAGTCGCGAATGGATTGTTGGCGATGGTGCCATCCTGTCACGGGAAGATGATACTGCTGTCAAAAGATATCCAGCATTTCGATACGCCGTCTTCCATCAGATGACGGATATTGATTGTCGATGCATCGTGCAATAAAAATGCCCGGCATAGTCCGGGCATCTTCATTGCAACGAGTTTGATCAAGTTCGATCAAATTCGATCAAGCAGCTTGCAGGCTGGGGTAATCCGTATAACCCTTGGCACCTGGCGAATAGAAAGTCGAAGCATCAGGCGCGTTCAATTCTGCACCTTGTTTGATACGTTCCGGCAAGTCAGGGTTGGCCAGGAAGCTGGTGCCAAAGGCAATTGCATCGAGCTTGCCGCTGCTGATAGCCTGGTTGGCTTCATCGGCCTTGTAACCCATATTGCCTACCAATACACCCTTGTAGTTTTCGCGGGCAACCGTCATGACATCGCCGGTTTGTGCCTGGAAGAAGTCAGAACGCATCACATGCAGATACGCCAGCTTGAAATCATTCAGGCGGGTAGTCAGGTAAGAAATCAAAGCCAGCGGATCGCTATCCTTCATGCTGTTATAGCTGTTGAGAGGCGACAGGCGCAGACCCACCTTGTCAGAGCCGATAGCAGCATTGACCGCAGTCAATACTTCAAACAGGAAACGTGCACGGTTTTCGATAGAGCCACCATAACTGTCAGTGCGCTGGTTGGCGCTGTCACGCAAGAACTCGTCGATCAGGTAACCATTGGCACCATGTACTTCAACACCGTCAAAGCCAGCAGCAATCGCATTTTTTGCACCTTGTGCATAGGCGGCTACCAGCGCCGGGATTTCATCCAGGCGTAGTTCACGTGGCACAGCGTTAGGGATTTTGCCGTTTGGTGTCTGTACTTCTGAATCGATGGCGATGGCGCTTGGGCCTACGTTTTCAATACCGTTGTTGAATGCAGGCACGGCAGCGCGGCCAGCGTGCCAGATCTGCATAAAAATCTTGCCACCTTTGGCGTGCACGGCGTCTGTCACAACTTTCCATGCAGCGATTTGTTCAGCGTTGTAGATGCCTGGTTCAGCATAGAAAGCCGAGGTGTTTTCAGCCACCATCGTGCATTCAGTGATGATCAGACCGGCACTGGCGCGCTGGCTATAGTATTCCGCCATCAGGGCGTTAGGCATATGACCGGCATCGGCACGGGCACGTGTCAACGGGGCCATCAGGATACGGTTAGGCAGTGAAACAGAACCAGTTTGCAGGGGATTGAATAACATTTCTTTTTTCCTTTATCGGGACATGTGGGGTCAGCAAAAACAAACAGCAAAACTTAAAAATCAAGGCAGATAAGCCACAATTGAAATGCTATGTGTAGCTTAATTAAAATACTTCAAGATAAAAATTAGACTGGTCGTCTATAAAAATTGCAAAGTTAAATGCAGAGCTAAATCGTTTATATTTATATCAACTTCGGGAAATTCGGTTTAGGTTTTACAACTGAAGCATCTTGCGGGTGGCCCGCATGGCGCTTTCCAGCGCACTCATGTCTCGTCGCATCTTGGCCAGCAGTGTTGCACCCAGCCACATTTGATACAGAGTCTGGGCGCAATGGGCCGCATCCAGATCAGTTGGCAGCGAGCCATCGGCAATACCTTCACGCATACAGTCTGCCAGGCGGGCAATAATACTGTCGGTACCATGTTGTAAAGCCAGCCGCATTGCTTCAGACAAATCCGATACTTCGCCACCCAGCTTCGCCGCCAGACACTGGCATTGCACGCTTTCACCCGGACGTTCCGGCAACCAGCCTTGCCAGTAACGCATCAGGCGCTGAGCCGCAGGTTCATCACTGCTTTTCAACAGCGCATCGATTGCCGCCAGGTAACCAGCAAAATAATCGTCCAGCAAGGCTTCACCAAACAATTCCTTGGATTTGAAATAGTGATAAAACGAACCCTTGGGCACCGCAGCCGCTTTCAACACTTCATTCAGCCCGACCACAGAAAAGCCCTTGCCCAAAATAATGGGCTTGGCAGTATCGAGGATATGTTGCCTGACATCGGCGCGCGGAGTATTCATGGTTCGCATTCTAGATCAAATTAGACCAGTCGTCTAGTAAATTTATTTTAATCTTGTTTGCCGGGGTAAGGGGGCCTTACTCTTACCTGTAATCTCAAATTAGTCCCTCCAGCAAAGGCTGGCTGCCGTCCGGAATAATGTGCTTGACAGAAAATGACCAGGAAATCCCCTCCCTTTCAAGGGGAGGGCCAGGGTGGGGATGGGTTTCTGTCGATTGACTATAGACGAATTTACATCGAAAACTGCGAAATCCCGCTACCGCCTCACCCCTTAAAGAACTCGGCATGTATGGCTTGCAAAGCCAGCTTCCTGTCCTCTTGCTGCACCAGCATATAGGCCGCCACTTCACTGGCACCCGCAGCCGCGAGGCAGACATGCACACCTGCCGCAATAGCGGCCGACAGGGCGCGGCTGGCAATCGCTCCACCTACATCAGATGCTTCCAGTACGCCATCGCCCACCACGGCAACGATGGCTACCTCGGCATTGCGTGATACTTCCACCACGCCCGCCAGGTGATGTTCCATCAGCGCCGCGTAGGCGGCATCCAGATGATCACGCGCCACCAGAATATTGATGGCAGTCTGTGCTGTCAGCACACTCTTGATATTGATACCGTTCGCGTCCAGCGTATGAGTCACCTGCGCCAGGATGCCGGGCTTGAAACCCACGCCAGGGCCATGCAGCTTCAGTATCGCCACGTCTTCGGTTGAAGTGACACTTTTCACTACGTCGCGTGTCACCTTGCGCTGCGCATTGATGATGGTGTAAGGCTGCAAGCCGCGTTCCGGGCGGGTGATGTTCAGGATGCGGATAGGGATATTCTGATCAAACAAAGGCTCTACCGTGCGCGGGTGCAGGATCTTGGCACCAAAGTAAGACAGCTCGGCGGCTTCCAGGTAATTCAACTGCGAGATGGTGTGCGGTACGGCTACCGTGCCGGGGTCGGCACTCAGGAAACCATCGACATCCTTCCACACGTCCAGCGATTCTGCTCCTATGCAACAGGCAATCGATGCAGCCGAATAGTCAGAACCACCACGCCCAAACAAGGTCGCCTTGCCATTGCTGTCAACGCCATAAAAGCCGGGTACGACAATCACTTCATCGCCCTCCAGGGCTTTGGCGACAGCAGGTGTACTGACTTTAAAATCACAGGCCGCATTGCCAAACACACCATCTGTGACTAAACCTATATCTTCTGGCAAAGCTTCACGTGCCCTGATGCCACGACTCAGCAAGACCTCTGTCAGCAACAGGCTGGACAGGCGCTCGCCATAACTGAGGATGGCATCATTCACAAACGTCGGCACGTCACCGATGCAGTGTATGCCTGTCAAATATCGGTCCAGTTGGTCCAGCCGTACTACCAATGCCTTTTCTATACGAGCGCGCTGTGCCGCATCGTTGATATTTGCTTCCAGTATTTGCTTTTTCAGTGCCCGCAGGTTGAGCGTGTAATCCTGGCTTTCGGCCAGAGCCGCTGCCGTGCCCGCCCCTTCTCTTGCGGCCTGTACACAGGCAATCAGCGCATTGGTAATGCCATAAAACGCCGAAACCACCAGCACCAGAGGACGCTGATAAGTTTGTACTACGCTGACGACGCGGTTGATATCTTCAGGCTGACGCAGGTTGGAACCACCAAATTTGACGACGATTTTTTTCATTGCAATTTCCAAAACAGGGATGGCAGATTGATCAGAGACATTCCACAGCCATGCCGCAAAAGCTGGCAACAGATATGAAATGACGCATATCGAAACCGACAAGGGTAATGCAGGCAAGTTGACAGGTCAACGCGCTTGCTCATTCATCCCGCAAGCAAATGGCAAAACCCGGTCTTGTTCACCCATATGATCTGGCGCTTCAAGCCTTATAGTAGGATCATTGCGCGTACTATGACCCTGCCTCACCATGAAAAAATGCCAAGCCCCGGATCACCCCCATTGCACGCACTGGGTGGCTGAAGGCGAAGCCATCTGCGCTGCTGGCCACTCGCAAGCAGCGACGGCAAACGCTAGCCGCACCGCTGTGTTAAAGGCATCGGCAGGCATTATCACCCGGCAAGCGGTGGCAACTACAGCAAGCAATCTGCATCTGCATTTCAGCGGCTACGATCCACGCGCAGCTGGTGGGCGTCAAACCATACGGCTGGAATTGCGTGGCACACTGCCGCCCGACATCCGCAGCCTGGCAGTACAGTTGCGTTCAGAGCTGATTGCCACTGGTGCATCCACACATAGGCTATTGCGCACCACGTCCGGCCAATGGCAACCTTTGCTGATCAGTTTTACCTCCAAAAACAAAGAGCATGGGCAATACCTGCTGGAAGTCGCTCTACTGCATGAACCAGCAGACAGAGACCAGCGCAAATGGATATGCACCAGCGTGCTCTTCGTCCCGCGCTCAGATGCCACACTGACAGAAATTCATAGTGTGTTTTTGGCAGTACAAAAAAATGTCCGGGTCCTGGCGGAAGATGGTGCAATCGCTACTTTAAGTGGCTGGGGGCAGTCCAGCGCCTATGCGCAAGGCAATATGAATATAGAAATCAATGCCAAAGACGCAGCCATTGCCAAGCTGGATATGCAGCCTCTCACAGGCAAATCAGAAATTGCCATGGGTACCATCGCATGGGATGAAGAACTGATCGAAGTCGCACCAGAGCAAGAAGCCACGACCAGGCAAGTTGCGATACCAAATGTTGCAAAAGCACCAGCCAGGATAGTCACCAATACCAGCAATACTGGCGCCAATAGCACCAGCGGTACCAGCGCCACCACCACAGCCATAGGCTCGGCCAGTCTGGTAACAATGGACAGGGCACAGCCACACGGCACCATACGGCTGTTCGCCCGGGATGAATGGGTGCTGGGTCGCATGGAACAACAAGCCCAGGCCGATATCCTGCTCAGCCACCGCACCAGCACCGCGTCAGAGAATGCCCGGCTAAGCCGCCGCATCAGCGCCCGCCATGCCGTCATCCGCAGAAAAGGTGAGGATGCAGAAATCATTGATGTATCACGCTATGGCACTTTGCTCGACGGTATCAGTATGGAGAAAGACCAGTCCTACACCTTGCGCACCGGCATGCACATCGAGTTTTGTGCCAGTGTCAGAGGCATAGTGAAACTGCAAGTGCTTGCTATACAGCCGCACGCCATCATTGTCGCTGAGGCAGATGCCAATCCTGGGGCTGAATTGTTGTACCTGCTGAAATCCGAAACCCGTCCCGCTGCACCAGATACCAGCGCAACGTCAGCATTGCCCTTGCTGTTTCATTTTCAGGGTAGTTTCTGGTACCGGGACGGTCGCACTTTGCAAGATACAAGGCTGAACGAGTTGGCCGACATCAAAGCAATGCCCCCGCTAGCGGCAGGCTTGCGTTATTTCGACGTGCCGTATAAGGAAATGGCATTTCATGTTTACCCGCAAATCCAATTTGCTTGGCAATCAACTACAGGAAAATGAGCTTAATCTTCAAATTTGCAGATCTTGCTGCATATTTTTGTCAGTGATCGTTTCATTCTTTCTATTTCATTTTTTTCGGCTTCATCCAGTTCTTTGATTTTGACCGGATCAGTTTCTTCTTTCTTTTTTGCCTGGATTTTCATCAATTTTTCCTTGAAGCTGTCTTCGGTAGCTTCTGGATCTTCGAATGGTAATGTAGTACAGCGCCTGTAACATTCCTTTGGCGTTGTAGCAGTTTGGGCACTGGCGTTCAATGTCGAGCCGATAGCTGCTAGCAAGAGAATTCGTACTATATTTTTCATTTATATTCCTTTGTATTGGTGAATCTCGAATCAATTGTGTGGGCTTTACATTTTCATTTCCAAACGCAATCCGATACGTCTGTAGGCAGCACTTTGCGTTGTCTGTTGCAAGAGCCCACCAGTGTTCAGATATTCATCGATACGTTTGCGGTCCGTGGGGAACAAATTTTCCAGATTTAGCGACAAACGAAGATCGGAATTGACCTTCCAGCTAGCACTGCTATTGACGGTAAACATACGTGATTGATATGTGCGTTGGGTAAGGTTATTCCGTACCCAGTCACCAGGAAGCCAGTTTGCGTCGAGATTCAACCTAAGTGGCCAGTCACTGGCGGTATAGCTGGCGCTCAGTTTGGCTAGCCAGGGTGTTTGACCAGCCAATCGATTATCCGGCCCAGGTATGTTACTTAATTCTGAATGTGCAAATCCCACATTGCCACTTACGTCAAGTTTGGGGGCATCCTTCCAAAAATCGCGTACGGTCAGGCGCGCAGTCAGGTTTATCCCTTGTATTTTTGCCTCGCCTAAGTTGGCCGGACGTATAACGTAGCGTGGCACACTCGCCCAAGCCAGGTTTTCAAGCGACATTTCACTACCAATTTTATGACTAATATTGCGCATGTAATAATCGACGGCTAGCTCACTGTTTTCACTTATGCCGTGCGTATAGGATAAATTTAATCCCAATGCACTTTCTGGTTGCAGGTTTGGATTGCCAGCACTATCAGCAGTGTCTGGGGTATTTGCAGTGCAGAGCGTATTGGCATCGCACGCAGCCAAAGAATTGATGCGCGGATGTAGCAGCAATTGATTGGTCGTGGGAGCTTGAAATGTCCGTGCAAGTGAAGCGCGCAATTGACGCTTGCTGTCGCCTGCAATTTTTTTCACTACATGTATGGAGGGAGCCCACATACGAAAGTTTGCTGTATTGTGAGTCGGACCTTCATCCAAGCGAATATCTTGCTGCTCTGTCGAAATACCAAAATTAAATGCCAGACTTTTATTCATGCGCCAGTCGTCTTGCATGAACAGGCGATAGCTGTATTTGTTTGTTGCGTTTGCATACCCCAACGCAGAAAGTGTAGTGTCTCTGCTGCCATTGATGAAATCTTCGTACGTGGTATCACCGGTGTTGTGTGTAATACTGGTACCAGCCTCGAAATCGTGACCTCCCTGGAATTCGGTTTTGTAGTTCAGATTCAGGAACTGATTGCTATTTTCCGCTCGCCTACCCTTGTTGCGAAGATTACTGAAAATTTGTGGTCCATTTTCAGACAACTGCAAGTTTGTATTCGAACTTGAGGTTGTAATATGATTCATGCTGAGTTTTAATTCGATACGACTGTCGCTTTCAGTCAGCCAACTCCATTGCAGAGGAAAAGAGTAACTCGACATCGTATCTTTGCCGTTTTCTTGTGCTGTAAATTTGCGCCCGTCAACCCATAGACGTTGTTCGTTTCCACGCTGTGCAACCGTTACCTGACCAAGGTCAGGGGAAAATTTAAGATTTTGACCTGAACCGAGTTTCCACGCGAATTCTCCGGCTCCAAGAACATATTCGGTGGTTGACGCGGAGGTACGTATTCCCTGCAACATCGCTTGTAGTGGTAACCCAGACATTGCCTGGGTAGTTTGATAGCTGTCATAACCCGGTTTGTCAGTACGATTTGCCGATAGTGACAAATTAAAACTCAATGGCGCATTGCCAGATGCTTGATTATTTAACCAGGACAAATTCGCTCCATACTGTCCAGCTATGCTGGAAACGCCAGCATTGAGCTGAGAAAAGCGCGTTGGATCTATTTTGCGCCGGATAATATTGATCGTTCCTGCAATACCAAAAGGTCCCGTTGCTGCCGTAGCAGATTTAATGATTTCAATTCTTTCGACGTGAACAAGATCTAGTTCAAAAGGATCTTTTCCCGAAGGTGGCATCCCATCGACAAGTACTTGTGTATAGCCGGGTAAGCTCATTAATCCTATACGGCCATCCTTGCCTATTGTAATTGCAGGTTCACGACGCAAAATTTCATCCACATTTTGCAAGCCACTTTCAGCAATGGTTTTTTTGCTGATAATGAGCTTGCCAGCAACAAATTCACGATTTTTTTCAATATCTGTTTGCCCACCGTTGATAATCACCTGCTGAGTAGATGTAGGAGGTTTTTGAGTTTCTTGTGCGTAAGTCAGAGAATTTACTAACAATAGAAAGCTGAAGCACTTTAATTTACGTTGCATGAGATCATTGCAAAAAATAAGCAGATTAGGTATTTGCAATTCAGGTGACGCTTAGAAAATGTCATCAAAAGAATATGCATTTGTTTGTGTGTTGCTCCACAACAATGATTTATGTAATGCAATATTTCTTACAGAAAAGTGAGGATATTCCTTAAATGCATGCGCAATTTAAAAATGGTTTCAATGCAGCCAAACTTGGCGAGTGGGAGGATTTTTTATTTGCTCTAGCTCTCAAGAGCTACAAGTACATTTTTTCACCAGCACGAAGTCGCTCAACACATTTCACATATTTTTTTGTAAGAAACCGCAGGTTTAGGGCCTGCGGTCCATTATGCCTAAGGTACGCAAATAATAATGCAACCTTTTAATGTGTAGGGTCCCCCTGCCATACAATCGACGATACATTGCATTGTTGGAGACAATTCAGGTTCATCCGTTGCAGCTGCATACCCTGAAGACAAACATGCTAAAAATACAAAAACTAACCCTAAACGACGTTTCATTGTATTACCTTTCTTATTAATATGGGTGCAACATTGCATCCATATCAATAATATACTAAATGCAATTTTTTATGCTTAATAAAAAGTTATTTTTTGAATTTTATCAAATAACTATCTTAGACATAAATCTGGGGATCTAATTCGGATATAACTACTCGTCTGGGTAGCTTGTGTGTTGTCAGATACTTCTACTGTTATATGTGTCCATATTGGATTCAATATTTGTTGGGCAACAAGTAAATAGAATATCGCAGCCCATTTTCCAAAGTACATGTGTCTAATACTCCGATCTGGACCTAAAACCCCCTTCTGTTCCAGTCTTTCAAATCCACCCTCGGTGCTACCATTTTTGCTCAGGTGCAAAATTCATGTCCCCGCGCCGAAGGAGTCTCGCATGTTCAGCCTGTTTGGTACTTCCAAGCTCAAATGTCCCCGCTGTGACCACAACAACATACAAAATGCTGTGTATTGCACGCATTGTGGATTGATGTTGAGCAGCCCCAGGCATGATGCCGTGCTGCGCCACAGCCGCTGGTTACCTACTGAGAATGAAGTCGCCCTGTTTTTCGGCGTGCGCCCACTGAGTAGCATCACCAGACAAAATCTGCATATCCCTGTCAGTGCGCGTGCCTATGTGCTGCAAGACAGTCAGATTATTGAATTGCATGCCGGTGACTATGTAGAACAGGATGTGTCCGGCCAACTGGCTGGTTTGCAGACAGAGCAGGCGGCAGAAATTTTGCTGACCCGCCTCAACCCCTTTGCCTTGCTATTCAGTTTCGATGATTTGCATACGGCAGAATTTCTGGCGATTGCTGCCAAGTTTGTCGTCAGCGTCAAGATTGCCGACGTGCCTGCATTTGCCAAACACTTCATGCATGCACCGGGCATCATCACCTGCCAGCAGTTGCAACAACTGCTGGAACCCATGGTGCGTCAGATTGCGGTGGAATTTTTGGGCGCGCAATCACTGCGTGAACTGCAAGACAATGTCCATCTGCGTCAACAGCTTGATGAACGTCTGCTGTCCACATTGAATCAATCTGTAGCGCAATACGGTTTTATCGCCACGCAAGCTGTTACCCGCGAGGTACGTCACGACAAACTGACAGATGACAGGGAAAAACTCAGCGAGAAAATCGGCACTCTGCATCTGGTCGTCGATGGTCAGCGCGCACAACTGGAACACAGCAAACGCCTGGATGCCATCTATACCAATAGCGAATGGCAAAAAATCGCCAAGCAGGAAGAACAAATCCGCCTGCGTTACCGGCGTGAAGAAATGCGCCAGCAATTTGGTAAAGACCTGGGCTGGCTGTATATGCAGGGTCAGTTGGAAAACGCCAAAAAACGCCTGGGCCGTGCCAAACTGCGGCAGGATGAAAACGAACGCCTGCAAACCATACGTGCCCGCGAGCTGGAATTGTATGGCCGAGTGATTGAAGCGACTACCCGCAAGCACGCGCTGGAACGCGGTGCGGCAGAAACCATCAAAGAGCTGGAACATAGTCTCAAACAAAAATCAGAACAGCGTCAGAATGAAGCCGACCAGTGGCTGCATATACGCACCCTGGCGCGCATCAAGATGCGTTCAGAATCAGAAATCACCCAGTTGCAAAGCAAAGAAGCTGCACAACTGATGCATCAGAAAATCCAGCATCAATTGCAAAAATTCCAGCTTGAACATGAAGTCGCACAAGCCAGCCTGATCGCCGATCAGGAGCAGCAAAAAGTCCAGACAGAATTATTACGTCACAAGCAAAACCAGTTGACCCGCCGTGAACAGGAACTGGAAGACGAAGAGCAAAAAAGCCGTCTCATCCTCATCAGCATAGAAGCCGAAGCCAGGGCGCGTGAATTCCAGCGCCTGCAAGCCTGGGAAGAAGAACTGCAGCAGCAACGCAAGCGTGCCCTGTTGCGTGAAGACAGCATCAGTGACGCCGATACCAAACTGCAACTGAGCCAGTTGCAAGAAAAGGTCAACAGCATCACACGCAACGACAGCCAGGCCGATGCCATGGCCCAGCATGAAAAATTGCTCAATACCCTGAAGGCACAGGCCCAGTTTGAACAACAATCGCAACAACAACGCCATCAGACCACGCTGGCAGATATAGATGCAGAAACCCTGCGGCAGCAACTTAAACACCAGGACGACGAACGCCGCTGGCAACGAGAATTGCAACAGGCAGAAGCAGAGCGTGTCGATAAGTTTGCCAGGTTGAATCTGGAACGCGAACAGCGCCAGGCACAACAGGCGCATGACGCGCTGCTGGCCCGCATTGCCATCGAACGTATGAGTGCGATTGCCAACTTCAGCGAAACCGGCAAGATCGCCACTGCCGATGCACCCAATGCAATTGCCCTGGCCGAGATTGTCAAAATCCAGGCACAAGCCAGTTTGACGGCAGAACAAATTCTCGCCATGCAGGCCGGCATGTCAGCGCACGCGGCCCAGGCCATGAGCGCCATGGCCAGCGCGCAGCAAGGCATGACCTGGGAGCAGGCTGTCAAGATGCTGCAAGAACGCATACAGGATGAACGCGAACAAAGGGAAACCGAACAGCAAAGACGCCACGAAATAGATCTGAGCATGGCGCAAAACGCCAACAATCGCGCTGCGCAAACTGGTCATGGTGGCCGCAAATGAAAATACTATTTTGATCAGTCAAAAAAGTAACAAACCGTACAACCACAATTGATTTCACCGTTTAATAAAAGTAGCCTCTATCAACACCATGCAAACGCCAATACAAAAAATCCGTGAATTGCGCGCATTGCTGGATGAAGGGCTGCTGACGGAAGACGAATTCAAACAACGCAAAGACGCCATACTCGATACCGAACTTGCCCCCGTCATCTCCAGACACGCAAATCAAGCTGGTCAGACAAGCAAGGCTGCACCAGAAAACACCCAGGGCACTGACCTCGGTTTTCTGGCAGGGCAAGAAGTGGGCGGATTGTCCAAACGTTATAGACTGGAACGCCTGTTAGGGCAGGGGGGCATGGGCCAGGTGTGGCAAGCCACTGACCTGGCAACCCAGGCAGAACTGGGCCATAGCGAAATGGTGGCGCTTAAAATCTTGCCGCCGCAACTGACGCAAAGCGCCATCCATGCGCGTCTGCTGGTGGAAGAAGCATCACTGGTACGCAGGCTCGCACATGAGCATATCGTCAGGGTGTATGACTGGGCCCGTGATCCAGCCACCAACAGCTATTTCATCATCATGGAATACCTGGATGGGCAAGATCTGGAAAATTATCTGACCAGGCACAGCCGCTGCACCTTAATACAAGTGCTGGAAATGCTCGGCCCCGTGGCCGATGCACTGCATTATGCGTGGGACAAACACAAACTCGTCCATCGTGATTTAAAACCCGGCAACCTGTTATTGACGCAGGCAGGTGATATCAAACTGCTGGATTTTGGCATTTCAGCCCGTTTGCGCAGCCACACTGAGGCCGGGCTGGTTTCCACCGGCATGACACCATCGCGTTCACCCTATGCAGGCACCGCTGGTTACCGCGCGCCAGAAGCGGGTAGCCATCAGCACAGCCCCGGCCTGGATGTCTATGCCGTTGCTGTCATGATCTACCAGATGCTGGAAGCGGCCATGCCCTTTGGCGACTACCGTCATCCGCAACAGCACCCCATACAACCTGCTGCACTCAATGCCGCACAATGGCAAGTCTTGCAAAGCGGCTTCGCCATCAAGCCAGACCAGCGCCCGGCCAGCGTGCGTGCATTGCTGAAAGCCCTGCAAGCGACCTTCAAACCAGGTGCCAGCACAATGCAGGCCAGGGCAGGCATCAGCAAGACAGAAATCAAGGAATCACCCATAGAAGCCGCTGCCCGCCAGCGTGCCGAACAAAGACGGCAACGCAAGGAACTGGAAAAGCAAAGACGCGAACACGCCAGTGCCGCCCTGCATGCACTTATCGCCAGGCAAAATCGCCTGCGCGCGATTGAAGATGCGCAAGTGCGGCACAAGGAAGAACAACTGCGTCAAAAGAAAGAACAGCAAGAACAAAGACGCCAGCAAGAAGAAGCCCTGCTCGCTGCTACGCAGGACGATGCGCCGACAGATGTCACCATTTCCTGGGAAGAAGCGCAACGCTATCTGGCAGCCATCAGTCGCAATGCCGGGTCAGACAATGGGCAGCCAGCGGCTTAGAACAGGTTCTTAGAGCCGGTCAAAATAAGGCCGTACTGCTCAGGGAAGCAGCACGGCCATCATCACTTCATCATTACCATCAACTACAGAGACCAGCCCGGCCTCTATCGATTAACGCTGGACCGCAGCAAAGATTGCATCTGCAACGGCTTTAGGCTGAGACAGCATAGGCACATGGCTGCTTGGCACAGTGGTGGTAACCGCATTGAGCTTCTTGGCGAAAGCAGCTTGCAGGCCCGGATCAATCATACGGTCTTTGCTGGCCACGATGTAATAGTTCGGCTTGTTTTTCCATGCGACGTAAGTCACCTGTTCACCGAATGCCTTGGCTGGGAACAAACCCTGTGTGGTTGCCAGCACGGCAGTTTTTTCCTTGGCCACATCTTGCGCGAAATTGGCAGCGAATGATTCAGGGGACAATTCAAGATTGCCATTGGCATCCGGTTTCAGTGTCGCCACGCCAGCTGGTACAGGGTAGTCTTTACCCAGGCTGCCCAGGGTTTCACCTTCGGATGGGGCAAACGCTGCGACGTACACAAGTGCCTTGATCTTGTCGCTGCTGCCAGCTTGCGTAATCACGGCTCCGCCCCATGAATGACCAACCAGCACCACTTTACCAGTCTGTGCATCGACAACGCGCTGTACCGCAGCCACGTCATCTGCCAATGAAGACAAAGGGTTTTGCACGGCGATGACTTTCACTCCTTTGGCTTGCAGCAGTGGCGTTACCTGGTTCCAGCTTGAACCATCGGCGAAAGCGCCGTGGACCAGGACAACGGTAGTGTCATTGGCAGATGCTGCCAATGACTGGCCTGGCAGGGCAATAGTGGCACCGGCAGCGGACAAGGCGGCAGACAGGATCAGGGCATTTTTGCTTGTGGTTTTCATTTTAATGACTTTCAAAAAGTGATAATAAGAAATTTATTGATTAGCGCGCTAAGTATTTGGATGGCTTTCCGATGCCTTTGCGCCTGACCATGGAATATATAATAGTGCGCTAATCATTAGTGTGCAAGTTAATTTCAATTATTTTTTATGACATCACGCGCCACGCAATATTCGCCCCACGTTATTTAACGATCGAGATTACGGCCCAGTTTGTTCAGTGCAGCCATAAGCTGATGAAATTCGGCCAGTTGCAAGTCGCAGGCAGCGGCAATCTGCTGACTGATGCGTACCCCGGCGGTGCGCAGCTTTTGGCCGGCATCGGTCAGGGTCAGTACACGATTGCGTTCGTCATTTGGGTCGCGGTCACGCAGGAGATAACCTTCTGCTTCCAGGCGCTTGGCTATCGGCGTGATGGAACCCGAATCCTGTCCAAGGCGTTCAGCCACATCACGTATGCCCAGACCTTCTTCTTCCCACAAGACGACCATCACCAGATATTGCGGATAAGTCAGATTCAGCTCGGCAAGCAGCGGTTTGTACAACTGCGTCATCTTGAGTGATGTCGAGTACAAGTTGAAACACAGATGGTCTGCCAGCAGCGGCGGTTGTTTGCGGGATGTCATGGGACTTAAACTTCTTAGGAGACTGTTAGCCTAGCGTACTTTGGTCACGACCGCAAATGACAGACTTGCATGTTGCATGCGCATGGTTAAGTCGCTGACGCCAGCAAATCCTGCAACTTTAGATGCAAGTCATCTTCCCATTCCACCTTCAACTGCTGTTTGGCCCGCAGATAGTGGTCGGTGAACAGGTCGAGGTACATTTCCAGCGCCTGCGCAGCGGCAGTGTCGCCAGCCAGGGCCAGGCATAGCGCAGCTACTTCAGATGTGCACAAATGATCATCACGTCGCGAGCGGCGCAGGCGATAGCGTGACAACTGTTCCGGCAGCAGGCTCAATACCGGGAATTGATTGAGGTAAGGGCTTTTCTTGAATATCTTGCGCGCTTCTGGCCAGGTGGCATCCAGCAGGATGAATAGCGGACGTTTGTTATCCGCACCGGTTGGTGTGGATGTCTGTGGCGCATCGGCAGGCAATAATTCGGTAATCACCCGCTCTGGTGCCACAAATTCACCCGGAAAAACCACATACGGCTGCCATTGTGGGTCAACCAGCACGGCCAGCAGCGCCGGGTTAACTTCGGTACGTGCCCAGGCAAACGCCATCGTATCCGGCACCACATCGGCTATCAGCCAGCCGGTGTTGCTGGGCTTTAGGGCTTCATGTTCCGCCATCAGCAGGCAGATCCCGGCGCGGCTGGACACGACAGGGCGCAGGGCGCACAGGCAATGGCTAAGGATCAGCCGGCAACCACTGCATCGCTCTCCCTTGGGGCCGCCCCGCGCAAGAAACGGCCGCGTGCTGCGAAGCAAACGGTCAGCGCGCAGGCGGGATACGGCATGGGGTGGGGAGGTGGGTTTCATCTAAGTGACAACATCAATGGTGATCAACAAACATACCTGGCAGCGTACATTGATGGGTAATGTGTGGTGGGCAAAGAACAGTGCCAAAGACACCGGGCAAGCCCGGTAGCAGAAATAATGGTGAAACAGTGACGGATGCAGCCCTGCACCCAGATAAATCAATCAGCGGTAAAACGCCTCGACCACGCCTTTGACCTTGATCATCAAAGGATTGCCTTTGCGGTCACGCGCCTTGCCGGCAGCAACGCTGACCCAGCCTTCGCTGATGCAATATTCTTCAACGTCGGTGCGTTCTTTGCCATTGAGCTTAATACCGACATCGTGTTCAAACACGGCGGCAACATGGTATGGGCTGCGCGGATCAACCGACAGGCGATCCGGTAATGGAGGGTATTGTGTAGTGTCGTTCATGGACACAATTATCCCTTAGAAGCGCGGGGGATTCAATGCCCTGTCATTTTCATGTAGATAAGATATTATTAATTGATAAGACTCATCCGTAATTATCCGTAATTATATAAGCGAGTACGAAGGTGAGTATTATTGCAATTTTGATTATTTATAGTCAAAATAAATTGAATCAATAAATTAAATTAAGTATACCTATCGTCTTTCCATCTCTACAATCGCTCAGGTAGTCAGTGCCACAGTTCATTCAGGGGCTGTTGCAAAAAGAAGTTGGTGATATGCCGATATGTCGCTATGCAGGATAACCAGCCTGATTTTGCAACAGCCTCTCCATCCAAGGAGATAACGATGTCAAACGAAGCAAAATGCCCATTTTCAGGAAGCGCCCGTACCGCAGTGGCAGCCAGCCACGCCAACGCAGACTGGTGGCCCAATCAGTTAAACCTCAAGATATTGCACCAGCATGCCCCCGCTTCCAACCCGCTGGGCGAGGCTTTCAATTACGCTGAAGCTTTCAAGACCCTGGACCTGGACGCCGTCATCAAAGACCTGCATGTCCTGATGACCGATTCGCAAGAATGGTGGCCAGCCGATTACGGTCACTACGGTCCTTTCTTCATCCGCATGGCCTGGCATAGCGCCGGTACCTATCGCACTGCCGATGGACGTGGCGGCGCAGGTGCAGGTGCCCAACGTTTTGCCCCGCTCAATAGCTGGCCCGACAATGGCAACCTGGACAAGGCACGTCGCCTGCTGTGGCCCATCAAGCAAAAATACGGCAACAAACTGTCCTGGGCAGATCTGATGATACTGACCGGTAACGTCGCACTTGACTCTATGGGCTTCAAGACTTTTGGCTTTGCCGGTGGCCGTGCCGATACCTGGGAACCAGGCGAAGACATCTACTGGGGCCCAGAAGGCAAATGGCTGGACGACCAGCGCTATACCGGCGACCGTAATCTGGAAAACCCCCTTGCCGCCGTGCAGATGGGTCTGATCTACGTCAACCCTGAAGGCCCCAACGGCAAGCCAGACCCTGCCGCATCGGCACGTGACATCCGCGAAACCTTTGCCCGCATGGCCATGAACGACGAAGAAACCGTCGCCTTGGTCGCTGGCGGTCACACCTTCGGTAAAGCCCATGGTGCAGGCGACCCATCACAGGTTGGTGCAGAACCAGAAGGTGCCAGCCTGGAAGAACAGGGCCTGGGCTGGACAAACAGCTTCGGCACAGGCAAAGGCGTGCACACCATCACCAGCGGTATCGAAGGTGCATGGACAGCCACCCCTATCACCTGGGACAACTCTTACTTCGAAACCCTGTTCGGCTACGAATGGGAACTCAACAAGAGCCCAGCCGGTGCCCACCAATGGACACCCAAAGACCCGGCCGCCAAAACCACCGTACCAGATGCACATGACCCATCCCTGCGCCATGCGCCGATGATGACGACAGCAGACATGGCCTTGCGTGTAGACCCGGCTTACGAAAAAATCTCGCGCCGCTTCCTGCAAAATCCGCAAGAGCTGGCCGATGCCTTTGCCCGTGCATGGTTCAAGCTGACCCACCGCGACATGGGGCCTATCACCCGCTACCTTGGTCCTTTGGTTCCCAAAGAAGAACTGATCTGGCAAGACCCTGTCCCCGCCGTCAACCATGCATTAGTGGACGACAATGACATTGCCAGTCTCAAGGAAAAACTGCTGGCGTCCGGTCTGTCGGTATCGCAACTGGTGAATACCGCCTGGGCATCGGCATCCACCTTCCGTGGCAGCGACAAACGCGGTGGTGCCAACGGTGCACGTATACGTCTGGCCCCGCAAAAAGATTGGGAAGCCAACCAGCCAGCCGAACTGGTCACTGTGCTGGCCAAACTCGAAGCCATACAGGCAGACTTCAATGCCAGTCAAGCCAGCAAAAAAATCTCGCTGGCTGATTTGATCGTACTGGGTGGTAGTGCAGGTATCGAAGCAGCAGCGAAAAAAGCGGGTCATGACATCAAGGTGCCTTTCACACCAGGACGCATGGACACAACCCAAGAGCAGACCGACGTTGATTCCTTTGAAGTGCTGGAACCAGCCGCTGATGGCTTCCGCAACTACCTGCGCAAAGGCCTGGAGGGAACAGCCGCTGCCCTGTTGATAGACAAGGCACAATTGCTGAACCTGGGCGCGCCTGAACTGACAGTCCTGATCGGTGGCCTGCGCGTATTGAATGCCAACGCCGGTAAAACCCAGTTGGGTGTATTCACCAAACGACCAGAAACCCTGAGCAATGATTTCTTCGTCAATTTGCTGGACATGAACACCAAATGGCAACAGTCAGGCATTGCAGGCGTACTGGAAGGCCGTGACCGTGTAAATGGCGATGTGAAATGGACAGCCAGCGTGGTTGACCTGATCTTTGGTTCAAATTCACAACTGCGCGCCATTGCAGAAATCTACGCAAGCAGTGATTCGCAACAGAAATTTGTGAATGATTTTGTAGCAGCCTGGACCAAGGTCATGAATGCAGACAGGTTTGATTTGGCGTGAGCTGAATTAAACATGCTACGAGTAAAACGTTCAAGTAGCTAATTCCCTCCCCTTCAAGGGGAGGGTTAGGGTGGGGATGGGTTTCCGTTGATTAACTTGCGATCAAATTGCACAAGAAACCCATCGCCATCCTGACCTTACCTTTGGCACGGGGCGAACTGTAGTTGTCCGTCCCAGCCAGTTTAAAAAATTAACTGATGTTCAATAACATCCCCGGCTTTGACTTCATATCAAGCAGTCTTACCTGCCACTCCAGCTACCCCTGTTCCCCGCAACGCATCCTTATCAAACCCCGCCAGCCGTTTGTAACGCAAAGAAATCGCCTCCAGCTCCGACCGTGGTATCACGTCTGTCACATCCGCAAAACCCTGCGGCGCTCGTTCTTCTGCCAGTTGCATCACCTGCTCCGGCCCGTTCATGCGGTTGCGTAATACGATGCCCGTGGTGCGTGGCAAACGCTCTGCTTCATACTCGCGCAGTGCATACAATATGGTCGCCTCGTTCGTCAGGCAATCCGTCAGGTAACGCGCATCAAGAATCGCCTGCGCGCTGCCGTTAGAACCTATCGGGTACATAGGGTGGGCAGCGTCGCCCATCAGTGTCACTCTTTCGAACGTCCAGCGTGGCAGCGGGTCGCGGTCTACCAGTGGGAATTCATACACTACCTCTGCCGCCTCTATCAGACCGGGGATATCAATCCAGCCCCATTTCCAGCTATCAAACGGTTTGCTGAAGGTCGATTTATCCACCTTGCGATTCCAGTCTGAGGTGGGCAGTTCACCACCGGGCACGCGCAGTTCGGCAATCCAGTTGATCAGCGACCGGCCTTGCGTGCGTAAGGGTTCCGAAATGGGGTAGGCAACAAATTTCTGGTCCTGATGCCCGGCCATGAACATGCTGCGTCCATCCATGTAAGGTTCGGCTTCCGTGGTTGCCCGCCATAACATGCGGCCAGAAAAGCGTGGCTGATCACCCTGTGGATACAAAAAGCGTCGAACCGCCGAATGAATGCCATCCGCACCAACCAACAAGTCCGACTCCACCAGCACCGCCGCTTTGTCTGACTGACGTGTGAAGGTAGAAATCACCTTGTCTGCCACTTGTTCAAACGAAGTGAAAGCATGTCCCTGATGAATGTGGTCAGCACCTAGCCGGTCCATCACATTTTGCAGCAAGCTCATCTGCAATTCACCACGATGTATGGAATATTGTGGCGAATCATAGCCAGCGGCACGACCGCGCGGTTCCTGCCAGATTTTTTGCCCCAGCTTGTTGAAATAAGACAGCGACGACGTTTCAATACCGCGTTCGGCCAGGCAAGCCTCCAGCCCCAGTTGGCAAAGTTGCTGGCTGGCATGCGGCAATAAATTAATACCCACGCCCAGCGGCTTGATTTCATTGACTGCTTCGTAGACCTCAACAGCGATCCCACGTTCATGCAACATCAGCGCAAGCGTCAGACCGCCTATGCCGGCACCGGCAATAACTACTTTCATGTCGTCCTCCGTAAATTATTTTGCCGCCGGCCATTTTTAAAACCTGCGTTATTGTTCTACTGTATAACAATTATTTAAGGTAACACAAGGTTTGTTGCAATTTTTTGGTTGCGTGGGTCTGGAACTCATTCCTATTTATGAAATGAGTTCTAGTGGACTGTAACAGTTGAAAACAGAGTGCCTTCCACTTGCGCGACGATCACGACTGCGTTGCAAATGCTCGCGATAGTTCACTATCGCTCCACTTTGCGCCTTGCCCTGATCGCCGGGCAAGCGTCTTTCACTTCTGTTTCAACTATTACAGTCCACTAGCAATGTGTCTTTGTGTAGTTTTGCTAATTTAATATAGCCAGCATGTACAATACTTCATAGAACAAATCATTCATAACGCCTGACCATGCCTAAACAAAGTCCAGCCACTTCCAAAGCGCAAGCCAAGCTCAAGGCTCCTGCAGCCAAGCGCCCGGCCAGCCAGGCGCAAGCCCCGGTCTTTAATGCTCGCATAGTGGGCATCAACTACGATATTCTGGAAGAACTCACAGGCTACGCCGTGCGTCGCGCCCAGCTATCCATCTATGCAGACTTTACCGCCAGCCTGGGGGCGTATGACATCACCCCGCAGCGTTTTTCTTCACTGGTGATCATCAGCAACAACCCCGGTATTTCACAAACCCGTCTTGCAGAAGTCATGGGTATTGCGCGATCAGGCGTGGTTGCCATCATTGATAATTTTGAACAGGCCGGCCTGCTGGAACGCCAAGACGCAGGCGACCGCAGAGCCTATAACCTGCACCTGACCAAAGAAGGCCAGCGGCAATTAGAGAAATACAAACAGGCAGTGAAAGAGCACGACGACAGGGTCAGCCAGCAATTGACGATAAAGGAAAGGCAGCAGTTGCGGGCATTGTTGGGCAAGTTGTGTATAGAGTCAAAATAAAGCAGCGGTCATTTGGTGGTGGTTGACCATATTTGGATGGTGCGCCGCGCGCACCGTCCAATTGCCAATAATCAATATATGCATGGTTTCATGCACCGCAGCATAGTTACATGCCTCAACAAAACGGTGCACGCAGCGCGTCCAACGAGACTGAACGAAGTTGAAATTCCCTCCCTTTCAAGGGGAGGGTTAGGGTGGGGATGGGGTTCGGTTGATCAATCCGCCATCAAATTAATTAAGAAACCCATCCCCATCCCAACCATTCCACTGCGCAGCTTGCATGCTGCTTGGAAATTTGTGGCACAAAGCAGCGCTTTGCGAATTCCCACAAATTTCCCCTTGAAGGGGAAGGAGCTGGCCTGCAGTCCAATTGCCAATATTCAATATATGCATGGTTTCGTGCACCGCAGCATAGTTACATGCCTCAAAAAAACGGTGCGCGCAGCGCACCCTACGAGATGCTCTCTTGCTGCAAAATTAAAGCGTCACATTGCTATGCGCGCGCCATTAATCGTCAACACAAAATCCAAAAAACACAAAACCCCGCTTGCATCGTACTCAAAATATTATTATATTGAATAACTGTTCTGCTTCATAACAATAAAAAATCGTAATAACGAAACACAACAACGAAACATAATAAGTACGTCACCAATTCCAAGCCCGGCCTGGCAAACAAGGCTAAATAAGCATTTGCAACACCAAGCAATATCAAGCACACCGGCATCTGCAATACCAACAATAATCAGGAGACAGCAATGCAATTCATCACCAAACCCACGCTATTGGCCCTGTTGATCAGCGCGACCATAGGCACGGCCCAGGCCGACATCACCATCGGTGTCAGCCTGCCATTAACCGGTCCTGCATCAGGGCTGGGCATCCCCACCAAGAACGGCATCACCCTGTGGCCCGACACCATCGGTGGCGAAAAGGTCAAACTCGTCATCCTTGATGATGCATCCGATACCACCCAATCCAGCAAGAACGCCCGCCGGCTCATCACCGACGACAAGGTAGACGTTATCGTCGGCTCCACCGCCACACCAGCTTCGGTGGCACTGGCAGAAGTCGCGTCTGAACTCAAGACTCCGCAAATCTCCACCTCACCAGTTGAAGTAGGCCCCGGAAAAGGCACCTGGACCTTCCGCGTTGCCCAATCAACCCCACTCATGGCCCATGCCGTGGCTGATCACATGAAAAAAGTGGGCGTCAAGACGTATGCCTATCTCGGTTATTCAGATGCCTATGGCGAAACCTGGTTGAAAGGAATCACCGCCGCCGCTGACAAGGCCGGCTTGCAATCTGTCGCCACAGAACGCTTCAATCGCCCCGACACCAGCGTCACCGCACAAACCCTGAAGTTGCTCGCCGCCAAACCTGACGCTATCCTCATCGGCGCATCCGGCAGTGGCGCCGCCATGCCGCACAAAGCCCTGATAGAACGCGGCTACAAAGGCAAAATCTACCAAACCCATGGGGCAGCCTCGCGTGATTTGATACGCCTGGGCGGCAAAGACGTAGAAGGCTCCTTCGTCGTCGCCGGTTTGGCCATCCTGCCAGAGCTGCTGCCAGAAGATCACCCATCCAAACGCCTGGCAACCGACTTCACCAACCGCTATGAAAAACAATTCGGCGAAGGCACCAGAAACCAGTTCGCCGCCCACGGCTACGACGCCTACCTGCTGCTGAACCGTGTCATCCCCATTGCGCTAAAGAAAGCCAAACCCGGCACGCCGGAATTCCGTACTGCGTTGAAGGATGCAATGGAATCCGAAATCGACATCCCCATCACCCAGGGTGTCTTGCATTACACAGCGAATGATCACTTTGGACTGGAAGAAAAAGCACGGGTGATGTTGACGATACAGAATGGGAACTGGAAGGCAGTTGGGCCTTGAGCTTTCAGCCTTGATGTGCTGAGGCAAGCTGGCTATTTTTAATTTTCAATATTAATTTTCAGTATTAATTTTCAATAAGGCGCGATTTTTATCGCGCCTTTGTCTTTCTGCATCAATAAAGTTCATAGTGACATCCATGGAATGACCAGCGCAGCCTTTCTGGACGTCACCATCATTTTGTAGGATCAGGCAAAAATCATCCAGCTTCCGGCAACAAGACCAGGCCCCTGGAACAGATACTGAGTACTCCAACCACACAGGAGAACTCTCATGACAAAGATCGCACTTATTACAGGCGCAAGCCGTGGCCTGGGCCGCAACACCGCACTGAATATCGCCCGCCGTGGTGCTGATGTCATCATCACCTACCAAAGCCGGGAGGAGGATGCCAGAGCGGTAGTGGCAGACATTCAGGCAATGGGTCGCAAGGCGGCCGCGTTTCAACTGGATGTCAGCGACACGACCGGCTTTGCGTCATTCGCTGCGCGCTTGCATACGGCATTGCAAGAAACCTGGCAGCGCGATACCTTTGATCATCTCGTCAATAACGCTGGCCATGGCGACATGGCGTTGATTACAGACACGACCGAGGCGCAGTTTGACAAGCTGGTGAATGTACACTTCAAGGGCGTGTTCTTCCTGACACAGACATTGTTACCCTTGCTTGCAGATGGTGGCCGCATCGTCAATCTGTCTACCGGGCTGACGCGTGTTTCTTATCCTGGCTTCGCTGCCTATGCTGCTGTGAAGGGCGCCATCGAGACACTGAGCGTGTACCTGGCCAAGGAACTGGGTAGCCGAGGTATTGCAGTCAACACCGTGGCACCGGGTGCGATTGAAACAGATTTTCTGGGTGGGGCCGTGCGTGATATGCCTGATCTGAACCAAAGCTTTGCCAGCATGACCGCGCTTGGTCGTGTGGGTATGCCAGACGACATCGGCCCCATGATTGCCAATTTGCTGAGCCAGGACAATCACTGGATCAATGCGCAGCGTATTGAAGTGTCTGGTGGCCAGGTTATTTGATCATGCTGGAGCGTACCGCATTCATCCAGATAGTGGGCGCAAGCGCCGTCAGATGATCCGATAAGCAAACAGCTCATGCCGCTGCATGAATCCTGCCACTTGCCGCCGCCATGTCTTTGGCTGGCGGCAAGCCAAACATGCGGCCGTATTCCCGTGTGAACTGGTGCACGCTTTCATAACCAACCGAGAATGCCGCATGGCTAGCATTCGCCCCCTGCGTCAGCATCAGGCGCCTGGCTTCTATCAGCCGTAATTGCTTCTGAAATTGCAGCGGCGTTAGCGAGGTCACAGCGCGGAAGTTTTGATGAAACGAAGACGGGCTCATGCCCGCGACGGCGGCCAACTGTCCGACTGGCAGGCGCCGGTTATATTCAGCCCGCAGCAGCGCGATGGCGCGTGCCACCCGTTGTACATGGCCATTGGGCAAGCCCAGGCGTCGGATTGAATCCCCATGTCGCCCGGCCAGCAACCAGTAATGAAACTCCCGCAAAAGCTGTGACTGCAGCACAGGTATCGACCCCGGACGTTCCAGCAAACGCATTAACCGAAGCGCAGCATCCGCAACTTCAGCATCGGTCTGCTCAAACCTGACTGGTGAATGGTCGGCTTCTTGCGTGCTGGTCATTTCGGTCGCAAGCTCAGCAATGATGGCAGGGTCAAGATCCAGAACCAGCGAAACATACGGCACCCCGGCACTGGCCTGCGTGATCTGGCTGGCAGTCGGCACATCCGCCATGATCAGCAACGAATCACCCGCAGCAAACGTATAAGACTGTTTGCCCATCGTCACATGCTTGGCCCCTTGCAGCACCAGACAGGCAAGCGGCTTCTGGATGGCATATCCCAACGCCGTGCGACTGGCAACCCGAATAGCCGTCAAGCCGGGGATGGGCGTCTGCGCAATACCATCCTGACCGGAATGCGCTTCCGTGTAACGGCGAACAGTATCGAGGAGTGAATCAGTCATCACCTGATTTTAGTCCAGCCGCTGCCACGCCGTAAACTGGCGTTGCAGGATCAGGCAAAATGTACGGAGGTTTGGGTAAAGAACAGATACGAACAGATACCAAAGCAGGGTCTGGCAATGACTCTGCACTTGCCATAGTGTTCAAATTTGCAAAAAGCCCATAAACTCTGGTGTTTAGCGTGTAAGTCTTTCGCTAACAAGAATGCTGGTAGCGGCCAGGCTCTACCACATTGTTGAACACAGCGCGCCGCAAATCATGGATGTTGACAGGAACCCTGATGATCAAAGTCACACAACTGCAATTTGAATATGGACACAAACGCGTCTATGACGATTTTTCGCTGACGCTTGCACAGCCAGGCCTGTTTGACCAAAATGGCAGTGGTAAATCAACGCTATTAAAGATATTGTCGGGTTTGTTGTTTACGCATGGGGGCAGTGTTGCGGTGCCGGGGTATCTCGCCATCCCCTGGGGCTGCGTGTTTAAACAATCTGTAGTGCAACGTGGCGAACGCTGGAGCCTACTTTTCACGCGTCCAGCCACTGAAGGTATGCGATGAAACGAGTACTACGCTGGTTTGCCTGGAGTCTATTGGGTCTGCTTGGCTTGATCGCTGTGTGCGGCGCATTGTTCACCTACTTCATTTATTCCCCAACACCTGTTCGCCCCGACTTGTCTGGCGCTGTGCAAAAAGGCAGCATACAAGCAGGTGGCATCAAGCGCACCTATATCAGCTATGTTCCACGTGACCTGCCCAAGGGCGCACCCCTGGTGCTGGTCATGCACGGCTCAGGCCAAAGCGCAGAAGACATACGCGTAGAAACAGGCTACGCCTTCGAACGCCTCGCCGATCAACACGGCTTCGCCATCACCTATCCCGACTCCTACAGCTTTGACTGGAACGATTGCGGCAAAGTCGGCGACTACCAGGTCAATGGCCGCGATATTGATGACGTCGGTTTCCTCAATACCCTGACCGACAAACTCATCATCGACCTCGGCACAGACAAAACCCGCGTATTCGCTACCGGCGTATCCGCAGGCGGCTTCATGTCATTGCGCCTGGCGCTGGAATCACCAACCCGCTTCCGCGCCGTGGCCGCAGTTTCAGCAAGCGTACAAGTGCCGCAAAACTTCCGCTGCAAACCAGCCGGCACCGGCACCTCCGTCATGGTCATGAACGGCACCAAAGACCCGCTGGTGCCATACAGCGGCGGCGAAGTGAACCTGCTGGGCCTGTTCTACAAATGCGGCGACGTACTCAACGCACGCGCATCCGCGCAATATTTTGCAGACTTGAACAAGATCACTGCCGCACCAACAACACGTGCAACCGCAATATCAGGTGTCGATGTAGAACAAGTAAGCTGGAAGCGTGATGCCAGAACCGAAGTCGAACTCGTCACCATCCACGGTGGTGGACATGGTTTACCACAACCCTACTACCGACGTGCGCGTCTGCTAGGCCCGTCGCCGATGGCACCAAATGGAGCGGAAATGATTTGGGAGTTTTTTAAGCGGCAACAACCCTAAAGGTCCTGCAGCCTGCCACACAAATTTGGTCAATGTGCATACGCAGGCGAAATTTAGTGAAGCTTTGGCGACATCGCATGAACTAGAACTCATTTCTATTGCTGAAATGAGTTCTGGACATCGGCCAACTATTCTTTGCCATCAAGGTAAGGTCAAGTCCAAGCCGAGCGTCCTGGCAAGGACAAAGGTGAAGATACCCAGGCCCAGAAGCGATAGCATGAAGATGACGCCCACTTTGCCGCTCGCGCGTAGCACCGCGTGCATCTCCTTCGCGTGGTCCTTTTCCTTCCTCCCTTGATCGTAATGCCACTTGATGGCGAAAAACATGCCCACGCCAAGTACGAGAGCCTTGAACGTAACTAAGACTATAGGAATCCATTCCATCATTTTGAGTATTTCCAGTTGTTACGTAAACTATCTATCGTGAAGCCCACTATCTTAAAACCTTGCTTTAGCAGCTTCGTTTTTTTGTTCGAACTATCCCCTCAGGCATCCTGCTTGAATCTTTCACTACATCTACTTATGAAACAAGAATGGCATCCAGCAGGGTGTTTGCCGAATGCAGATGAGTGAGGAGAGAACCTCAATGACTGCCATGCGCAGCATAGTGTTGCTGCACGTCTTGATGCATACTACTCCAAAGCAATTTCCATACATGAGGACAAATTGTCCCAGTTGAAAAACATACAACGCACCTCTTTGGGTAGCAGCAGGGAGCGCGGACGCTTGCAAGCGGCTCTGTAACGGCTGCCTCATCTGCTTGCGCGACGGCTAGAGTCGATCACCGCTGCTGTGGTTTAAAGCCCAGGAAACACTTTGCCCCATCCGGAAGTTCTCTCAATGCGGTCGCACATAGCTTTCTGCTTCAGTATCTATTTATCGTGAGATTCCGTGCGAAAGTGAACAGACAGAAAGCTACGTTAGCGATGTAGCACAACGCTCGCTTGAGGGTGGAAACCGCGCCGTGCTTTCCTTTATTTTTTGGTGAACGAGTCATACTTACAGTTTTGATTGGAACGATTGCGGCAAAATCGGCACCGTACCGGCCCATCGCCGATGGCATCGAATGGGGTGGAGATGATTTAGGATTTTTTTGCGCGGCAGGAGCCTTGAAAAGGATCTTGTTGGTCCAGAGGAACCTTGTATTCCTTACGCTGTATGGCTGATTGCCTTTGCATACACCTGCTATTCGGGACCGCGTAGCATGATACTTATGGGCTGCCAAGAGTACCATGCACCGTCGTCGTAGCAGTAAGTTCACCCAATCTGCCCGAATTGCTACTAGAATGCCAATTTTTGAAACATTGGCAGCGATTCAAGAGAAAAATTCTACTACAGGGGCCAAATTGGTCCAATTTCACCTGATAGACGAGCTATATACGAATTACGTCGTTCATGCCAAGTCGGATTTATGCCCCGTAAAGCAAGTATTTCTCCGTAATAGTCCTCAATTAAGCGGCTGATTAAAACTCCAAACAGCAGCATGGAATTAGCATATTCGTTTGGCCGTTCATATACAGGCCTACCGCCTGTTTTTGTTTGTGTTGACTCAACTTGATGTAAAAGGGCGTCAATGCTTAAAGCTTTTACACTTTCAAGTGAGTCAAATAGATCTGGAATTCTTTTTGCATCTACGCAACCATAGGCAAAACCGACTCGGTAATTTACTGCATTTCTAAGTTTTGACAACCATGACGTTTTGTCAAATCTATTCTGAAAGTTAAGCGCAGAAAAAATGCGCGTTTCCATGTTTGCAGGTTCATCTTTTGCTAAATTGAGCCGTTCTTGAATATCTAAAAAAAAAGTTTGCCAGAGGCCATCATGGAAGTTATTTGAGCCAAGCTTTCTGAGTTGAAGGGAGCTTTTCGCACCATAAACGTCTATCATGCTGATTTGAAATGTTCCGTTACCTGGGGCTTTATGTTCTTTTTTACCTAGTTTCTTTAATCTGTCAATTTCAGAAGTTGGAAGGAATGTAACCACACTTCCTATCATTCTCAACCAAGCGAGAGCTAAAAACAAACACCAATAATATGTTGTTACTAGCAACCAAGAATGACTCGGAAAATCTTTTTTTTGATACGCATTTGCTAGAATCATTCGATGCTCTAAGGCTTGATCGAGAAGAATACTTACCTCTCGTGCCAACATCGCACCATATTCCTTCGATGAACAGCTTATAAGAAATTCTTTTTTTGTCGAGCCAGTGACATGGTATCCGCCCTTTTCCCGCCATTCGAAAAACGTGAAGGAATTGCCTAATCTATTCTCGATGCCCTCACATATGACATCTAAGGCATCAGATTTTACGCCTTCCCATATAAAGCCTTTAGGTATAGTCATACCATTGAATCAGAAATGGATACACTTTTCTTTAACGTACTTTTTATAACTTCTAGATACGCAGATTTAGTCGGACGAGTTCGCTCAGCAATTCTTTCAAAATCTACTGATGCCAAAGGCAAAAGAATATCTTTAATCGAGCTCACCTTGGCATCGGAATGCTTTGCAATGGATGTTTGAATCACATCATCAAAAATCTCACAAATGCTTTCAAAAAAAGCTGCTCTGATGAATACTGATTTATCGTCAATTAGCTGGTGTAGTGCGCGTAGAAAATTTAAGAAAAGTTGATATTGAATTTTTCTTGAGGCGTTTACCCATGCATTCGATCGAATGACGGGTAACATAGATTTATTAAAAGATACCCTAGAAATTTTTCCCGACACTGATTTTGCTGGACTCAATAGTTTTCGAAGCGGCGACTCAATATCATTGTTCAATTCATCGAATAAGCCTCTTAGTATTTGTTCACTTGTGCTTTCAATTTCAGCAACTTGTTTGATATCTAGTAACAAGGCAGACGGCACGCCGACTTGAGTGGTGTTTATGTCGATAAATAATTTTGCTTCTTCCGCTCGAGTGAGCCCGATATAAACAGATACTGGTATTCGTAAGTCTTTACCATATTTTTCACGACATATTTCATATCCCCAAAGCCTATGCTGACCGTCTAGTACCAAGAACGATCCACTTGTAAGCTGATATTTTAAAATTTTGGATCGCGTGTTGTATTCTAAATTTGCTTCAGGTTGTGCTGAAAGAACTATGTTCGTAGGAATTGATCCGAGGCCATCAAATAAATACTTAGCAATATCTTCGGCGCGGTTCCTATTTAAATTTCGTTGAAAACCTGATTTTGGGTCTTCATTTCTACTCGCGACATAGCAAAATGGAAAAAGAGAGGACACAGGAATTGTAGTGAAAAAGAATCGCTGCCCATTTTGTTCAAGAGGTACCGCAGAATATGATACGTTCTTCGTGTCGGATTCTCTTGCATCGATAATGAGCTTGGCTTGTTCTACCCAAAAAGATTCGACAACGTCTAAATCTATCTCAGAGTGTTCGGCGAATGTGTTTAGAAATTGAACAAATAGAATCATATTCGCTACACTTCCGCGACTAGTTCTACCTGCTTCATTAGACAAAATGTCAGTGATATTGTAACGAGCAAGAATCGTTTGGATTAAGGCTTTGGTCAGTCGAACTACTTGAGTGCCAGAATTTGTTACAAGAGTCGTCGAGTCTAAGGGGAGTCCTTGTTCCTTGGCGAAATGCGTAACTGCCAGGGCAACACTGACTGAGCCTGCCGTTCGAAAATTCTTACTCTTCGCAAACTCACCTAATGCATCTTGTATTTCACGTGTCATTTTTCAACCTAGAAGTTTGGTTAGTTGTTCATGAATAGTAAATTTTCAAATAGAGTTCTAACTCATTCCAATAGCTTTGGCATTAAAGCTAAGAATCGGCTCAAATACTTTAGACGCTAAGTATCTAACCACAGGTACTGCAACACCATCACCAGCAATATGATATGCATCGTTGTAATTTTTAGGAAGAATGTAACTATCAGGAAGTCCCATCAGCCTAGATGCTTCTCTAGTAGAAAGTAATCGTGATCGAATTTCGCTTCCATGTACTACTAATAAAATTTGTCGGCTAGATCCACCGGAGGGGGTCCGTAGACATCCCGCAATGTTGTCAAAGCGAATCTCCGCTCGTTGATTTCTTATTCCATCCTTATCTTTTCTGGTTCTTCGATATATAGTTCCCACAACCCGATGGCCAAGTAATTTTGCTGCATCCACTTTCGCTAAATTGGTTTCACTCATTAAAGCTAAAAGTCTCTTCGTTTCTTGTTTGGTATGCCAGATAACTCCAGTGGGAGTGTCTTCTAGAATATCAATAAATTTTGTTTTGCTTTGTTCTGGCTCTGGTATATTCCACCATATCCATTTCTTTCTAGCTTCAAGAGAAAGCTTTTCATGGGCTTTTTGAAGCGTCTTTGGATGCCAAATGTCAATTGGTTTTGTTGCTGTAAGGTCGAGGGGAATTTGAATGTCATTTCGCACACCGATAATGAATATTCTTTTTCGAGATTGTGGCACGAATAATTTTGCATCTATAACTAGAACACCAAATTTATAGCCAGCTCCAGAAAAAGCAGAACCAATTGCAGAGAAATCTTTTCCATCGTGAGAGGTTAGAGTTCCAGCAACGTTCTCTAGTGCAATGATTGGAGGACTCCTCTGTTCTTCAATTAATCCCCTGATTAGCTTCCAAAATGGCCAAAAAGTCCCTGATCGAGTTTGAGTTTTTGCGTTTCTATTTCCAATTCCAACGTTGTTGCCTGCTAGTGACAAGTCTTGACATGGGAATGATGCCCAAATTAAGTCAACTTGTCCTGGCAATTGTTCAGTTTTTAAATCATTTACATCTGAAATTAAAAGCTCAGGTGCGCGTTGCCAATTTTCGCGATATACATTGCCTTTCATTTCGGAAATATCATTGGAAAAACCACAAACCCAAGCATCTCCAAGCCCCGCTCTTGCCATTCCCCCACCTGAGAAAAATTCGAAGAAAATTGGCTTGCGAGTTTTTGAAATGATTAAATTCCTTGTTACCTTTAAACTTTTTTTTTCTTCCATTACTTCTAGGCTAATCAAGTGGTCACTACTGAATAATATAAACGGCCATTCATTAAATATTGGTATTAAGTCAAACGTCAATATTCCCCGCCCTTAACGCATTCGATTCAATAAATGCCCTGCGTGGTTCCACGTCATCGCCCATCAGGGTGGTGAAGATCTGGTCGGCGGCAATCGCGTCTTCGATCTGTACTTTGAGCAGGCGGCGGACTGTGGGGTCCATGGTGGTTTCCCAGAGTTGGCTTGGGTTCATTTCGCCCAGACCTTTATAGCGTTGTTTGCTGACGCCGCGTTCGGCTTCGTCGCGCAGCCAGAGCATGGCCTGGTGGAAGTCTTGTACGGCGATTTCCTTGGCTTTTTCGCCTTCGCCACGGCGCATGAAGGCGCCTTCGGTCAGCAGGCCTTTGAAGGTGCTGGCGGCGTTTTCCAGTACTTTGTAGTCTGCGCCATCGACAAAGTCGGCGTCGATGCTGCTGACTTTGATGTTGCCGTGGTACAGGCGTTCTATACGCAGGCTGAATGCGCCTGACAGTTCGTCGCTGCGTACTACTGCCTTGACGGCATTGTCGCCAATGGCGGCGGTCAGGGCGGCGGCAGATGCTTCGGCGTTTTCTGGGGTGTCCAGTTTAAGCGTGACACCGGTCATGATGGCGGTGAGGGCGGCGCGGTCGATGACGCGGGTCAGGCGCATCATGATGGCGTTGGCCAGGTTGTACTGGCGTACCAGTTCACCCAGGGCTTCGCCGATGATGGGGGTTGCGCCTGTGCCTGGGGTGAGGGATGCACCGGTCAGGGCCACGGTCATCATGTAGGTGGCTTCTTCGGCATCATCTTTCAGGTAGCGTTCATCGCGGCCTGCCTTGACTTTGTACAGTGGTGGCTGGGCGATGTAGATGTGGCCGCGTTCTACCAGTTGTGGCATCTGGCGATAGAACAGGGTCAGCAGCAGGGTGCGGATGTGGGCACCGTCAACGTCGGCATCGGTCATGATGATGATGCGGTGGTAGCGCAGTTTGTCGGCATTGAATTCGTCCGGGCCTATGCTGGTGCCCAGGGTCGCGATCAGGGTGGTGATCTGTTCGCTGGACAGCATTTTTTCAAAGCGGGCTTTTTCTACGTTCAGTACTTTACCGCGCAGTGGCAAAATCGCCTGGAACTTGCGGTCGCGGCCTTGCTTGGCTGATCCACCCGCAGAGTCACCTTCGACGATGTACAGTTCACACAGGGCGGGGTCTTTTTCCTGGCAGTCCGCCAGTTTGGAAGACAGGCCCAGGCCGTCCATGACGCCTTTGCGGCGTGTCAGTTCACGGGCTTTGCGGGCGGCTTCACGGGCGCGTGCTGCTTCAACGATTTTGCCGCAAATAATTTTGGCGTCGTTGGGTTTTTCCATGAGGAAGTCGGTCAGGGTCTTGGCGACAATTTCTTCTACCGGGCCGCGCACTTCGCTGGAGACGAGTTTGTCTTTGGTCTGCGAGCTGAACTTTGGTTCTGGCACTTTGACGGACAAGACGCAGGTCAGGCCTTCGCGCATGTCGTCACCGCTGACTTCAACCTTGGCTTTTTTGGCGAATTCGTGTTCTTCAATGTACTTGTTGATGACGCGTGTCATCGCAGCGCGCAGGCCGGTCAAATGGGTGCCACCGTCACGCTGCGGGATGTTATTGGTAAAGCACAATACTTGTTCATTGTAGGCGTCGTTCCATTGCATGGAAACGTCCACAGTGATGGTGGTGTTCTGGTCAGACTGACGCTCACCAGTGGCCTGGAAAATGGTCGGGTTGAGTATGCTTTTGTTTTTGTTGATGTACTCAACAAAGCCACGGGTGCCACCTTCGAAGGCAAACAATTCTTCTTTGCCGGTGCGGTGATCGTTGAGCTTGATGCGTACGCCATTATTCAAAAAGGACAATTCGCGTATGCGTTTGGCCAGAATTTCATAATGGAATTCAACATGGGTGAAGATTTCTTCGTCAGCCCAGAAGTGCACTTCGGTGCCGCGCTTGTCGGTGTCGCCCACCACTTTAATCGGGGAGGTGACGACGCCATCAACGGTTTCCAGCTCGCGGTTTTGCGGTACGCCACGGACAAATTCCATGGTGTGCATTTTGCCGTCGCGACGGATGGTCAGCTTCAGTAATTTGGACAGGCCATTCACGCAGGACACACCCACGCCATGCAGACCGCCGGATACCTTGTAGGAGTTTTGATCGAACTTGCCGCCGGCATGCAGTTCGGTCATGACGATTTCTGCCGCGCTACGTTTTGGGTCGTGCTTGTCATCCCATTTAATGCCGGTAGGAATACCACGGCCATTGTCGGTAATGGAGATGGAGTTGTCGCTATGGATGGTGACGTTGATCTCGGTACAATGACCTGCCAGAGATTCATCAATGGAGTTATCCAGCACTTCAAATACCAGGTGATGCAGACCGGTGCCGTCCGAGGTGTCACCGATGTACATGCCGGGGCGTTTACGCACGGCTTCCAGGCCTTCCAGAATCTGGATCGAGGATGCGCCGTATTGATTTGGCTGCGCTGGAGTATTGTCTTGGGTGTTATCGGACATGGCTACCTTCTGAAATATTTACAACTGTTTCACTTCTGGATTACTGCTTGTTCAAAAACGAACTGCAAAAAACGGGTGGTGTTGCCTGGCAAACTGTGAATACGAATTAATTTGATAGATTCGAATTTGCCGACTTTTGCTCCTTCCCCTTCAAGGGGAAGGCTGGGATGGGGATGGGTTTCTCAAGCAATTTGCTTATGTGGTTAATCAACCGAAACCCATCCCCACCCTAGCCCTCCCCTTGAAGGGGGAGGGAATAAGATCAGGTTTGCGTTGGACTATATCCGCATCGGCATGACGACATATTTAAAGTCGGTGTTGTCGGGTATGGTGATCAGGGCGGATGAGTTGGAATCGCCCAGCGATACGCTGACTTGATCGCACTTCAGGTTGTTGAGCACATCCAGCAGATAGCTGACGTTGAAGCCGATATCCACGCTGTCGCCACCGTAGTCGATTTCGATTTCTTCTATCGCTTCTTCCTGGTCCGCATTGGTGGACAGGATCTGCATACTGCCTGGGGTAATGACGCAACGCACGCCCTTGAACTTGTCCGATGTCATGATCGCGGCACGCTGCAATGAACGCAGCAATTGCTCGCGGCCCAAAGTGAAGCTGTTTTTATAGCCTTTGGGGATGACGCGGTTAAAGTCAGGGAACTTGCCTTCGACCAGTTTGGAAATCAGTTCGATATCAGCAAAAGTCAGTTTGACCTGGTTGTTGGCGATGTCGATCTGGACCGGGTCTTCCTTGTCTTCCAGCAGGCGCTGCATCTCGATGATGGTCTTGCGCGGGATGATGACTTCGTGGCGCGGGAATTCTTGCTCTACTTCGACCTGGCAGAAAGCCAGACGGTGGCCATCGGTTGCCACGGCAATCACGTTCTTGCCATCGACGACCAGCAGCAAGCCATTCAGGTAATAACGAATGTCTTGTTGCGCCATCGAGAAATGCACCATGTTGAACAGGTGCTTCAGGGTTTTTTGTGGCAGGTTGACGCTGGCATTGAAATGCTCGGCCTGGGCCACGGTAGGGAATTCTTCCGCTGCCAGAGTCTGCAAAGAAAAGCGTGACTTGCCTGATTGCACAGTCATCTTTTTGTTTTCAAGCTTGAGGACGACATCATTGTCATCAGGCAGGGCGCGCAAAATATCCAGCAATTTGCGGGCGGCCACGGTGGTGGCAACGACATCGCCGCCAGAACCAATGGCTGCCTTGGTCGTGATCTGCACTTCGATGTCGGTCGACAGGAACGACACCTGTTCGCCATCTTTGCGAATGAGGATATTGGCCAGAATCGGCAATGTGTGCCGACGCTCGACAATACCACTCACAATTTGCAAAGGCCGGAGCAGGGTGTCCCGGTGGGTTTTAACCAATTGCATTTGAATATCCTCACTTATTATGTTGATAAGGGACCGGTGCCGGGTGGGCCAGCTTGTCCCATTGCCGGGCGCATACCTTTGTCACTAAGCCTCGCAATACCGACGTATTGCTGCGTTTAGCTTCGCGGTCTGCATCCCGGAAATGGAACAATCTGACCCACCCTTCATTTCTTTTAACTGCTTTTTTCATCTTTTACTGCTGTCTTGCTGATCGCCTCGTAGGGTGCGCCACGCGCACCGTCCGGGTTTTTGCTGCCTTGGTGCGCATGGCGCACACTACAAACTTGTTCGTCGTTCTGCGCATACGGCTCTTGCACAGATGGATCCCAGCCTGCGCTGGGATGACGTTAATACTTTTCTTGCGGTTTTAAACATCCCGCCACTTCAATTTGGTCCCTGCCTCAAAACCATCATTCCAGCGCAAAACCCTTGCCAACTCGTAGGGTGCGCTGTGCGCACCGCATTTATCCGGCTTAATAAGCTTGGTGCGCATGGCGCACCCTACAAACTTGCTCGTCGTTCTGCGTATATGACTCTTGCACAGATGGATCCCAGCCTGCGCTGGGATGACGTTAATATTTTTTCTTGTTGCTTTAAACATCCGATACGTCAATGCGACCCGTACCCTCAAAGTCGTCATTCCAGCGCAGGCTGGAATCCCGTGGCGTTTGATGCATACGTATATTTTTACTATACGGGTAAAACCCTTGCCAACCCGTAGGGTGCGCCATGCGCACCGTTCGAATTGGTTTTACAACGATGGTGCGCATGGCGCACCCTACAAATCTTGGCCCTGCTAATTATCAATCTAACTTGCCCATCCTACAACATCCCGGCCATTAACCCTTGAGCGTTTGCTCTAATACATGCAATTCATGATTGCATTCGGGGTTTTTGGTGCGGTCTGCGGTGATCTTGCGTACGGCGTGCAAGACCGTGGTGTGGTCGCGGCCGCCGAAGAGTTCGCCGATTTCCGGCAGGCTCTTTTGTGTCAGTTCCTTGGCCAGGTACATCGCGATCTGGCGTGGTCTGGCGATATTGGCCGGACGTTTCTTCGAATACATGTCGGCGACTTTGATGTTGAAGAAGTCAGCCACGGTTTTTTGTATATTCTCTACTGAAATCTGGCGGTTTTGTACCGACAGCAAGTCTTTTAATGCTTCCTTGACCACGTCAATGGTAATTTCTTTACCATGGAAGCGTGAATACGCCAGAATCTTGCGCAGTGCGCCTTCCAGCTCACGTACGTTGGAACGTAAATGCTTGGCCACAAAGAAAGCCACGTCGTCAGAGATATGCACGCCTTCTGAATGGGCTTTCTTGAGCAGAATCGCGACGCGCATTTCCAGCTCTGGCGGTTCAATCGCGACTGTCAGGCCAGAATCAAAGCGTGAAATCAGGCGATCATCCATGCCGGTGATTTCTTTTGGATAAGTATCACTGGTAATGATGATCTGTTTCTTGGCGGCGATCAAAGCTTCAAACGCATAAAAGAATTCTTCTTGCGTACGGCTCTTGCCACCAAAGAATTGAATATCATCGATCAGCAGCAAATCCAGCGAATGGTAATACCGTTTGAATTCATCAAAACCCTTGCGCTGGTAAGCGGTCACTACGTCGCGGACATACTGTTCAGCGTGGATGTAGCGGATTTTGGCATTCGGGTTATCAACCAGTATCTGGTTGCCGATGGCGTGGATCAAATGCGTTTTACCGAGGCCGACGCCGCCATACAAGAACAGTGGGTTATACGATACACCAGGGTTATTCGCCACCTGGATGGCGGCGGCGCGTGCCAGCTGGTTGGCCTTACCGGTGACGAAGCTGTCAAAGGTCAGGTCGGAATTGATGCGGCTTTGTTCACGGCGTGGCGATACGACTTCGGGCGCGGCGGGTTCGGACATCATTTCTGGCATGTTGCCCTGGGCATCAAGGTCTGCGTTCAAACCTTGCGGGCGTGGCGCGGGTGCCGCAGGTTTTTTACTGCCGCGCGGGTCCAGCACAAACTGCACTTCCACTTCATCGTCCCAGAACTGGTTAGCCAGTTCCGAGATGCGATTGGCGAACTGGGCCTTGACCCAGTCCAGCTTGAAACGGTTAGGCGCAGCGATGCGCAGCTTGCCGTCTTCAAAGTCGAGCGGAACCAGCGGTTTGATCCAGGCACTATATTGCTGTGGTGGAAGCTCTTGCTCAAGTTGGGACGAACAGGCCTGCCAGAAATTTTCCATGTATGACTTTAATTATTAAATGCAAATGCGCGGTGCCGAATTAACATTCTACCCAGGTGCAGTAGGCTAAAATTCTGCCAGTAATTCTGTCTGTGTCGCTGGGTGAGTTGTCTGAAAGACATAAAACGGTGCCGCGCTAATCCGCTATTTTAACCCCGCTTGACCGAGTTATCCACAGGTTTGGGTTTAAATTTATTCTTTGCATTGCACCAATAGATGTGCCCTGATTGATTAATTTTTGCGCTAAGTGATTGACACGCAAAGCAAAAATGGTGTCTAATTCAGGGTTCCCTACCCCTCTTTTATTGGTGTGGCTCTGATAAGCGGATTATCCGGCTATCTTGCTTCACTCCATGAGCAGCGGTTTTGGGGCAGTAAAGGCGAAAGGCCTGACGAAAATGTGCAAGCCGAAGTCGCACCCGAGACAGCCTTTATCCGTAATTCCGATTTTTTTTATTGCTCAAATAGCGAGACCAACATGAAACGTACTTACCAACCTTCCGTCGTTCGCCGCAAGCGCACCCACGGTTTCCGCGCACGCATGGCAACCCGCGGTGGCCGCGCTGTTCTGAACGCACGTCGCGCCAAAGGCCGTAAACGCCTGGCAGCTTGATTATCAGTTCATTGGTCTGCGCAGCTTTGCTGAATCCGCATGATCAATAATATAACTGAGCCAGTTCAGGCAGGTGCCGGCGGTGCAGATTTTGCCCGCGTCAGGCGCATCGTTAAAACGGATGAGTTTTCATCCGTTTTTCGTTTGCGCCCCGTACAAAAAACGGCACATTTTGTGTTGTATACCAGAACCAATGATTTGCCGCATGCCCGCCTGGGCGTGGTGGCCGCCAAGCGTTTTGCGCCACGAGCCGTGACGCGCAATACGATCAAGCGTGTTACCCGCGAGATTTTCCGGCAGGCAGCATTATTGAATGTGGATTGCATCGTGCGTTTGTCCCGACCTGTCAACAGCAAGGATGGCCCTGCCACAACTGCCCGGCTCAAGCGTGAGCTCAGGGCGGAAATCCTGCGTCTGTTTGCCGCACCGGCCTGCCAGCCACTTAAAGTCACTTAAGGCCGCCTGAGATGAAAACCCTGCTGCTCCTGTTGCTGAAGTTCTATAAACTGGCAATCAGTCCTATGCTGGGGCAGAATTGCCGTTTTTATCCCAGCTGTTCTGAGTATGCGGCAGAGGCGATCAAGATTCACGGTGCCGCCAGGGGCAGCTTGCTGGCAGGCAAACGCTTGTGCAAATGTCATCCCTGGCACCCCGGTGGTGTGGATCATGTGCCGCCCGCTAGTGAAAAAACGCAAACCGCCCCCACATCCGCCAAGTGCTGCCATGAAACTGGCCACACTGGTCATTCTTCCCCCCTTTCCTGACATACACAAATGGATATCAAACGTACCGTCCTGTGGGTAATTTTCGCATTCTCGTTGTTCCTTATCTGGGATAACTGGATGCGTCATAACGGCAAACCATCCCTGTTTTTCCCGACACCGACAGCGCAGACCAAAAATGCCAGCGCTTCTGCATCCGCCAATGGGGCTGTCCCGACCAGTTCTGCTTCAGCAACTGCTGCCAGTGTAGCTACTACGGCCACTGGCGAAGCTGCGCCTGTCATCAAGAGCGAACTCATCACCATCACTACCGATGTGGTCAAGGCTGATATTGATACCATCGGCGGCGAGCTGAAACATCTGGAATTGCTCAAGCATAAAGATGGCACTGATCACACCCGCAACATGGTTTTGTTTGATCACTCTGCCAAACGCACTTACCTGGCACAGACAGGTTTGCTCGGCGGTGCTTTCCCTAACCACAGGTCTGGTTTCGTTGCCAAACCTGGTGTCCGTACCCTGGGTGATGGCAACCAGGTGCAACTGGTGCTGGAATCTGAACAGTCTGGCATCAAGCTGACCAAGACCTATACTTTCAAAAAAGGCGATTACATCATCGATGTACGCCATGACGTGACCAATAACAGTGGCGCAGCCATCAGCCCTTCGCTGTACCTGCAACTGTTGCATGACGGCACCAAGCCTGAAAGCGGCGGCATGTTCTCTGGCAGCGGCGAGTTTTATGCCCCTGCCGTGTATACCGAAAGCGACAAGTTCCAGAAGCTGGATTTTGAAAAAATCGGTAAAGGTACTGACAGCCACGCCAAACAGTCTGACAATGGCTGGGTAGCGATGTTGCAGCATTTCTTTGTGTCCGCCTTCATCCCGCAAGAAAAAACCAAGCGTGAAATCTTCACCAAACAGGTTGATACCAATCTGTACGCAGTTGGCAATGTTCTGCCTATGGGTACGGTAGCGCCAGGTGCGACGGTGACGATGAATGCGCGTTTGTATTCCGGTCCGCAAGAATCGGCAAAGCTGGAATCGATCGCACCAGGCTTCGAGCTGGTCAAAGATTATGGTGTATTGACCATCATCGCCAAGCCTTTATTCTGGGTCATGGAGCAAATTCACAAGATGCTGGGTAACTGGGGCTGGACGATTGTGGTCTTCACCATCGCCATCAAACTGGCACTGTTCCCTCTGTCGGCTGCCGGTTATCGCAGCATGGCCAAGATGAAGGTTGTCACGCCGAAGATGCAGGCCGTGCGCGAGCGTTTCAAAAACGACCCGCAAAAAATGAATCAGGCCATGATGGAATTGTACAAAACCGAGAAAATCAATCCTCTCGGCGGCTGCTTCCCTATCCTGATCCAGATGCCGGTCTTTTTGGCACTGTACTGGGTCTTGCAGGCCAGCGTGGAAATGCGCGGTGCGCCGTGGGTGGGCTGGATCACCGATCTGACTTCTCCTGACCCATGGTATATCCTGCCTGTGGTGTATGCGATATCCATGTACATCACTACCAAGCTGAACCCGGCTCCGGCTGATCCTATGCAGGCGAAGATGATGATGTTCATGCCACTGGCATTCTCGGTCATGTTCTTCTTCTTCCCGTCAGGTCTGGTACTGTACTGGGTAGTGAACAACATCCTGTCGATTGGACAGCAGTGGGTCATCAATAACAAATTGATCCCGCCTGAGCATAAGGCTTAAGCGTAAAAATTGAGCAAATGAGAAAGCCCGCAAGTTTGCTTGCGGGCTTTTTTTATGGCGTAATTTGTTGATCAAACCCTTGGCGCATTTGTGTCTTAGCTTGTAGGTTGGGCCGGGCCTCGTTAGTCCGTAGCCCAACCTACAAGAACTAAGCCGCTTGCAAGCGGCGCGGTGTACAGATCGTGACTGTTTGAACTCCTTCCCCTTCAAGGGGAAGGTTGGGATGGGGTTCTTGTGTAATTTGATTGGGGATTGATCAACCGAAACCCATCCCCACCCTAACCCTCCCCTTGAAGGGGAGGGAACTTAAAAATGAGAAAGCGCGATCCTGTCGCATTTGCGTCACAGCGACACAAACTAATTCGCACTCTTAAAGTGCAAGCACAGATAGAATTTCAATATGATTTATGACCCCATCCCCATTGCTGCAATAGCCACCGCCCCTGGGCGCGGCGGTATCGGTGTCGTGCGTATTTCGGGCAAAGACCTTGCCTCTGTCGTCACGGCCCTGTTTGGCCATACCCAATTCAAGCCGCGTCATGCCAGCTATCTGCCGTTTACCCAGGCTGACGGTACCGTCATTGACCAGGGCATCGCCATTTATTTCAAGGCACCGCATTCTTATACCGGCGAAGACGTGCTGGAACTGCAAGGCCATGGCGGCCCTGTCGTCATGCAAATGCTGCTGGCACGCTGTCTGGAAGCAGGCAGGGACGCGGGTTTGCGTCTGGCAGAACCGGGCGAATTTACCCAGCGCGCCTTTTTGAATGACAAGCTGGATCTGGCGCAGGCAGAAGCCGTGTCTGATCTGATCGAAGCATCGACCGAAGCGGCAGCCAAGTCGGCGTCACAATCGCTGTCTGGTGCATTCTCCAAAGTCATCCATGCGCTGGTAGAAAAAGTCGTGCACCTGCGCATGCTGGTAGAAGCGACGCTGGATTTCCCTGAAGAAGAAATCGACTTTCTGGAAAAATCCAATGCCCGTGGTCAACTGGCAACCATACAGGCAGCACTGCAAAAAGTGTTTGAACAGGCAGCACAGGGTGCCTTGCTGCGTGCAGGGCTAAACGTGGTGCTGGCAGGCCAGCCAAATGTCGGTAAATCATCCTTGCTGAACGTGCTGGCCGGTGATGATGTCGCTATCGTCACCCCCATCGCCGGCACCACCCGCGACAAGGTGACCGAGACCATCCATATCGAAGGCATACCCCTCAACATCATCGACACTGCTGGTATACGGCATGAGCATGATGAAGTCGAAGAAGGTCAGATCGCCAATGCCATCGACACAGTAGAACGCATAGGCATAGAACGCACCTGGGCCGAAGTTGAAAAGGCCGACGTCATTCTGCATCTGCTCGATGCCAGTCGCGGCCCTACGCGTGCCGATGAAGCCATTGTCGCCCGTTTCCCTGAAGGCGTGCCAGTCATACGCATCTGGAACAAGATAGACCTGTCCGGCCATCATGCCAGCGTCGATGAAATGTCTGACGCCACGCACATCTACCTGTCAGCCCATGAACACACAGGCATCGATTTATTGCGCAAAGAACTGCTGCGCATCGCTGGCTGGGAACAGACTGGCGAATCGCTCTACCTGGCCCGTGAACGCCACCTGATCGCCCTCAAGCATGCGCATGAACATCTGCAAAACGCCGCAGAGTACGCCGCGCAAAACGACCAGTCACTGGATTTGTTTGCCGAAGAACTGCGCCTGACCCAGGACCGCCTGAACAGCATCACCGGAGAATTTACGTCAGATGATTTGCTGGGTGTGATTTTTTCGCGGTTTTGTATCGGGAAATAAAACGGCTACTCACTCTGACGTAATACATGTCCAGACCCACTGAAAAGACCCTGCCAGAATTTGTCCCGCGCTTCTGGCGCGATGACAGGCTGCCTTTTATTGAGGCGCGTTATCTGGCAGATGGTCGTCGGGTCAGTTATGACAGGCATGCACACAAGCTGTTTTCCATCGGTGCCATCATTGCCGGAGAGAGCAGTTTTATGCATGGTGATGATGACTACCGTGTCGCAGCGGGCAGCGTGGTTATCATCAATCCGGGTTGCGTGCATGCCTGTAATCCGCTGGAAGATTTACCCTGGGCTTACTGCATGCTGTATGTGGATGCTGAGTGGCTGGCGGATTTGCAGGGCATGTCGGTCCAGGCTTTTCAGGGGTATGCGACAGCGGTCAGTAACGACCAGGTATTGTTTGAAGGCTTACTCGACTTATATCAGATACTGATAGCCGATGATGCAGAACTCCTGCACAAGCAGGGCAGTGTCATCCAGTATTTTTCTGAAGTGCAAAAGCGCCTGCAGGCAGCGACGCCAGAATTGCCGGTGGAAAATGGCAGGCTGAAACTGGCGGCAGATTTCATTAATATGCATTGCACGCAAGACCTGAGTCTGGACGATATTTCTGCACAGGCCGGATTGTCTGCTTCTTACCTGTTCCGCGCATTTAAAAAACAATATGGCATGACGCCGCATGCCTATCTGATCAATCGTCGCGTGCAATTTGCGCAAGAGCGCTTGAAAAATGGTGCCACGATAGCCGAAGCTGCACTGGATGCCGGCTTCGCTGATCAGGCGCATTTCCAGCGCGTGTTTAAGCGTATGCTGGCGGCGACACCAGGTCAGTATCTGGCTTAAATACCCTGCATCAAGTCAGCATCAAATAAACCGCACTGATCAACAACATCACCGCCAGGCTGCGATTAAAAGCACGCATCAGGGCGAGTCGCCTGAATAGCTGGCGCAAGGTAGTGCCTGCATACGCCCAGGCGGCAATCGATGCATAGCGTATCAATTTAGAGAGTCAATGTTGGCTTAGCACCGAGTCGTTCAAAGATGTGCGCGAGCGCGCTGGCCTGCTCCGTCTGGCGTTAGTGCGCTTGCAAGACACCAGATAGCCGCAGTCTCTGGAAAGGAAGCCTTGTTTATTTCGCTAGAAGAATCGATAATTGACGCTGAATAATTAACTTCACGATCAAAAAATATGCGGAAACCCCACATCTTGTCTTCCATTTTTTTATTGGTAGGTTTGGCCACGTCTGCAGGCGCGACGGATAAACCAATGTCTTTGCCAGACAGGTTGGCCGCTCTACGCACGACGATCGCTATTGATCATGGAAAGATCGTTGGCCCAGGTGCGGCGGCACTGATGGAAGCTGGGCTGGAAAGTCAATTCGTGCTCATCGGCGAGAGTCACGGTATTGCTGAGGTTGCGAATTTTTCGGCGGCGTTTTTTGAGGCTTTGGCGAGCCAAGGGTTCACCGCGCTCACGATCGAAAATGGACCAACTGTTGCCGACGCATTGGCAAAAAAATTAAAGTCCAACAACGGAGTAGCGGGTATCGCAGCATTTGACAAGGCGTATCCTTTTGCTACCGCCTTTTACAATTGGCAAGCTGAGGCGGAATTGTTGGCGCGTGTCGCCAAAGCTGCTGGCCCATCGTTCCAGTTGTGGGGAGTGGATCAGGAATTTCTGGGATCGGCGAAATATTTGCTCGACCAAATGTCCGACGAACCGGTGAACGTCCTGGCGAAATCGAGCATTGAAACCTTGCGCCAGCAGGAGAGCGAGTGCTACAAAAAAGCGGTGGAGAGCGGCAATCCGGGCGAATTGCTGATGATGAAAGTTAAAGAAGACGATTTATATGCGTTGCAGAAACTGCTCACTGCGCCGAAGGAAAAGCGTGCTTTGACAATGCTGAATTTATTGATCGAAAGCCGCAATATATATGCCAAAAACATGACCCCCGGCCAAGGTTATTTGTCGAATATCCAACGCGCCAAGCTGATGAAACAGCTTGTGGCGGGCCATTTGGCGCAGGCACCGACTCAAAGAATGTTGTTGAAAGCAGGGGCGATTCATGTCTTCCGCGGTTATAACCCACTTGGCCCTGGTAGCCGAGAGATCGGCAATTATCTGGCTGAATATGCGGAAGGCCGCGGACAAAAAACACTGCATGTGCTGGTTGTGGCGGCCAAAGGCCAGCAGGCGCAATTTGCCGGAATCGGGCACGCATCGGTGCCCCGGGAAATCCAAAAGTACGATGGGAAATCAGCTATGGCCGGGGTATTGCCTTTTCTGACAGCGGCGGAAGAAAGCAAGGAGTGGTCGTTATTTGATGTTCGTTCCTTGCTGGGATCTGCAAAATCACTGGCGAATGGCAACAGCAATGTCCAGGGCATGATTCAAGGATTCGATTTCGTGCTGGTTATTCCGGAAGGGACTGCGTCTAAGGATCTGTGATGGCATCGCTCATAGGGCAGATGAGTACGCAAATTGCAGCCATCTTAAGATAAACGAAAGAACGCTCGAAAGCTTTATGTTCATGCGTCTCCCCATTGTCGCTACCTTGTAGCGCTGGCTCACGACCCACAGCGGCGAGTTTGTATCAAAACGAAAAAACACTGTGTTTTCAGGGAACGATACGATCGCGCCCATACTTCCGGTGGTGTCTGTCATGAAGCGGACAGGCACCTCACGTATTTGCCAATCCATGCCAAGTCGTTTCGCCGACGTATGCCATTTTTTCAAGAAGGTGTGCCATAGATAATTTTTCTTTTCAGTTAAGGTAACATAAGGGGACCCTGGCCGTTGTGGGAGAAACGAGGAATGCGATGAAACCAGATTGCGATCTGTGTGAGGATATTGACCGCGAATCAAGTCAGCATCAGATCAGCCTCAAGTAAGCATCAAATAAACCGCACTGATCAACAACATCACCGCCAGGCTGCGATTAAAAGCACGCATCAGGGCGGGTCGCCTGAATAGCTGGCGCAAGGCAGTGCCTGCATATGCCCAGGCGGCAATCGAAGCATAGCAAACGAAAAAATAGATGATGGTGAAATGCCATATCATGGTCGTATCACCATTCGCCGCATACGCACCCATGCCTGCGATGGATGCCAGCCAGGCTTTTGGGTTCAGCCATTGCATCAGCGCGCCATACCATGCAGATGGGCCTTTACCTTGTTCATCGATCTGTAATTGCCCATCGTCCACCGCCAGTTTATAAGCCAGGAACAGTAAAAAGGCGACTCCTGCCCATTGTATGATTTGCGTCAGTGCAGGCATGATATTCAATAATTCATGCAGACCCAGACCGGTCAGAAATAACAAGACCGTAAAACCTATGGTCGCGCCACTGACATGCGCAAGGCTGGCGCGAAAGCCATATTGCGTGCCTGAGCGCAGCGCCACGATATTGACAGGACCAGGTGAAATGGATGCAGCCAGTGCAAAGGCTGCCATGGACAGATAGAGGTTTAACATAAGCATAGCGGTATAAGTTGATCGGCAGACAGATTTATACCCGGCCACGCTTGCTGTGTATTGAAGAAAACTACCCTGCTCAGACCGAGCCGATCTGCCCGGTTGCAGATTTATGCAGCGATTGCCGCCAGCAAATGGGGGCGCAAATCATCCACCAGCCGCTTGCGGCTGCAACGCGGGTATTCTGCCGGTGAAAACAACATGGCTGCCTGGGCATACGCATCGACCAGCGGCAGCAAGTCTTTGGCTTCAGCGCTACTGTAGATAAGTTTGTTGCCATGGTCGGTCAGGGCTCCCAGTTTTTCTTGTAATATTTCTTTGCGTGCTATTGCTGCCGCAGATACCGGGTTGGCGACGCACAGACTGAACGTGCCCATTAAAAAATGTTGCCAGGCAAAATCGGCACGGGTTTGCAAGCCTGCGCTGATGGCCGTGCCATCGCTGGTAAAACTGTCCTGCACATGCCATAACGTGGCATTCAGTTCAGTGATGGCATCAGCAAATTCTTGCATGAAATTCTGCCGGAATACTTGCGCTGCCTGATCGCCATGTGCAGCAATCGCCGCTTGCGCTTTGTTGTACCACACGGTATTGGCTGGGTGAAAATACTCACCTGCATCTGTTCCGGCAGCATCCATTTCACCAAAAACAGCAGAGAAAATTCTGGCGTTTTTTGTCACCACATACGATGGGGCGGGCAATAGCTGGGCCTGTGTCAGGGTATCGATTTCTGTTGCTGTGCAATTGCAGGCTGCGGCAAATTGCGCCTTGTTCAGGTAGTGTTTTTTCAGGTAAAGATCAAGTGCGGACATGTTGTGCTTTCTATTGTTAACCATGGGCACTGCGACTGTCCGCAGGTGCCTGTTCTCTTTCATGCAGGCCGTAATCACGTACTACTGCGGCGATGCGCAGGCGGTAAGCGGCAAATACATGGCCACGTCCTTGCGTCTGCGCAACCCTGTGTTCTTCGGTATTGCGCCAGTTGGCGACCGCAGCTTCATCACGCCAGAAAGACAGCGATAAAATCTTGGCCGGATCAACCAGGCTCTGAAAACGTTCTATCGAGATGAATCCATCCATCTCCTTTAGCAAGGGGGCCAGCCCGGCGGCGATGTCCAGGTATTCCTGCTTGTTGTCTGCATGGGGGATGACTTCAAATATAACGGCGATCATGGTGTCTCCTGATTGTTATGGCGTATCTGATTGAGAGGTTCTGTTTTGACAGGTATGGCAGCGCGTGCCGGGATGGTCATCGCTGCCACGCCAGCTACCACGCAGGCCAAACCTGTCCAGATGGTAGATGTCATGTTTTCTTGCAAGACGACCACACCGATAAGGACACCAATCGGCACGCGCAGATAGGCCTGGGCAGTCGTGCCGACGGAGCCTAATGTCCGCATCAGACGAAAATAAATCACAAACGCTAACGCCGTCGAAAATACGGAAAGCCCAAGCAAGGCAAAGATCGATGCGCTGGAAGCTGTGATTGTCCAGGGATGGTCAACAAACAGACTTAAAGGAATCATGATGGCAGCGCCACAGATCAGCGATCCGGCAGCAGGCTGCATGGGGTCCAGTCCTTTAAAATTCTTGCCGTAGATGGAGGCACCCGCATAACAGATCGTGGCAAGGATGATGGCAAGTTGCGGCATCAATTGGTCGCCCAGACCATGCAAGACTTCCATGCCGATGATGAGACAGGTTCCTGCCAGTCCCATGACGATACCAAACAGCTTGCGCGCAGTGACGGATTCATGGCGGGTGATCATCCATGTTCCCAGAAACGTCAGAATAGGCGCGCCAGAATTCAGGATAGTGGCGAGACCGGCATTGACCGACTGTTCTGCCCATGCAATCAGTGTAAATGGCACGACGCTATTCAGTAGCGCCTGCACCATGAAACGGCGCCATACGACCGCGTCGCCTGACAGACGGATTCCGCGCCAGCGCATGATCATCAACAACAAAGCACTGGCAATCAAGGTGCGCGCCGCGATAAAGCTCATAGGTGGGATAGTCAACACACCAATTTTGATAAAGGTATAGGACGCCCCCCACAAGGTGGAAAGTGCGAGCAACAGCGCAAGTTCTGTAGCAGGATTGTTTTTCTTGTCTCCGACCATGCCGACCTCAGTCATGACAGACCCCTAAGATGATTGAATACCGGAATGCGACCATTCAGGGAAGGGCGATAAGTCCAGCTCAATCTGTTCCATTCAAGCACGGAGGTAGTTATCAGATGATGAAGACTGCTGGCGCTGATCTGTTCTGCAATTGCCTGGCCTGGGCAGGCATGGCGCGCATGGCCGAAGGTGAATACCTTGCGCTCAGGTCTGCCCAGTTGCAGGCTGTCTGCATCATGGTTGGCTGACGCATCACGATTGGCGGCTGCCAGCAAGACCACGATTACCTCACCGGCTTGCAAAGCCTGGCCTGCAATTTCGCATGTCTGTGTGACGAAGCGGCGGGTGTTTTGTACCGGGGCATCGTAGCGGGCTACTTCTGCAACGAGGTCTTTTATTCTCTGCGGCTGACTGGCTGACTCTTCACACAGCCTCAGCAACAGGCTTTGCCGTTGCTGCAAGGCGATGATGCTATTGCCCATCAGGCCCGCTGTTGCTTCATACGTCTGCGATAACAAGCCGATGAGGTTGGCCAGCAAGGCATCTGCATTGTTCCATCCTGCTTGTTGCGCCTCTGTCTGCAGGCGTGCCAGAAAGCTGTCCGGTTCAGTTGCACTGTCTTGCAGCAACTGGCAAAAACTGGTTTGCAAAGCGTTTGCTGCCGCATGGGCTGAGTCGATTTGCGACGGCGTGCTGAGCGGCGACAGGCAGCGTACAAAATCAGCCATCCAGGTGGCCAGCAATGCCAGCCCATCTTGCCTGAAACCCAGGATACTGCCCATGACATGGATGGGGAGGTCGAACAGGTATTGGCTTAAACCTTCGCCATCGCTCATTGCATATTGGCTGGCTAATGTCTTGGCGTGCTGTTGGGTATGCTGGGTGAGTAATGACAAATCCAGTTGGCGCAATGCGCCCTGCATGACCTGCTTGGGCTGGGTATGCGCCTGGCCTTCGTTCATGCGCATCAAATGAGCGAATATGTCCCCAGCCGAGCCACCGGCGATCGTGCGCGGCACCGCTTCGGCGGTCGGCCTGACCGCGCAGCTGGCTGATTCCAGCACTTGTTGTACCACGTCTGCCCGGCTGGCTATCCAGCATTTGAATTCAGCTTCATATGCCAGTGCCGGACCCTGGCGCAGGCTGGCGTAATACGGATAGGGGTCAGTATGGCTGGCGGCATTCAGGATGTTGATGGTGTTTGGCTGGTTCATGGCTAGGCTCTGTCTTGCATGGGTAGGTGATGCAGTATAGGGCTTGTTTGCATTGAACAATTCGTCTACCATCAAAGTATGAATGCAGATAATACTGATTATGCCGATACCCAGTTAGCCAGGCTGGCTGGCGCAATAGCCGAGCCGGCCCGCGCCCGCATGCTGTGCAACCTGATGGATGGGCGCGCCCGTACCAGTACCGAACTGGCAACGGTGGCCGAAGTCAGCCCATCCACCGCCAGTGTACATTTAAGCAAGTTGCTGGAACAGCATCTGGTGAATGTGGTGGCCCAGGGCAAGCATCGCTATTACCAGCTGGCCAGCCCTGAAGTGGCCAATGCGCTGGAATCCCTGCTATTGATTGCCGGTTTGCCACGGCCACGTTTTGTGCCAAACACGCCAGACCGTCTGCGCAAGGCACGCACCTGCTATGACCATATGGCGGGTGAAGTTGCGGTGGGTGTACATGATTATCTGTTGCAGCAAGCCTGGATCACACCAGTGAAAGGTGAAGAAACCGCCTATGAACTGACTGCCGAAGGTGTGCTGGCGCTGGAAAAACTGGGGCTGGATGTGGCTGCCACACGCAAGGCCAGGCGCAGATTTGCCTGTTCCTGCCTTGACTGGAGTGAGCGCACACCACATCTGGGTGGCGCGCTGGGTGCAGCCTTGCTGAATTTATTGCTTGGACATGCCTGGCTGGAACGTGATCTGGACAGCCGGGCACTGGCGCTGACCAGCAAGGGCAAACGTGAATTTCAAAAAGTGTTTGCCCTGAAAACCTGAATTTGTTCAGGTTTTGATCTTGGCCAGACGCGCGATGATGGCAGGCTTCAGCTTGCGGAAGTAGATCAGGTCAATGACCAAGACGGAACACAGTGAAATAGCAACAGTAAGCATAGCGCTGATCCAGATGGATTCAGGTGCAAATACCCTGTTAGCAAAATACACAGACATGAACATGGTCATGGCTATCATGAATTCACGCCAGAATGGTTTGCGCGTCTTTAATGTCGCCAGTTCTGCCTGGTAAATGAGTTCTGCATAGTGCTTGGGCGCAACATCTTTTAACTCAGGTACGGCCAGCAATAATACGTCGGTGCTGAATTTTTGCATGATTGGTATTCCTTTATCAGCCTGAAATCAGGCCATGGATAGATTATCTGCCTCAATATGCGTCAGGTCCACGGTCAAATTGTAAGACATTTACCGCGCATGATTGCTACAGATTGTGTCGGCCCAGATCTGTCATCTCGTGGTGAAAATACCTGTCTGTATGCGTGATAATTGGCTGCAATATGGCTGGTAATGTGGTTCGTCTAAGTTGCATCGTTGTTTTGTCGATAAAACCAAGTGCAAATCACATAAGCAATCGCAAAAATCTTATGGCTTTAGGAATAATAAGCGGGTATGCCTATGGTAAGGTAGATGCAAATTGTTTTCACTATTTGCATCATGTGTCAATTACTTGGAATGAACTGCAATACCCCGACTGATATTGTCTTCAGTTTTACAGGGTTTGCTACGCGTGGCGGCTTGACGGACGAGCACAAGGACGGCTGGGGTATCGCTTTCTTTGAAGGCAGCGCCGTGCGCCTGTTTGTCGATCACCAGTCGGCGGTTGATTCGCCCGTGGCCGAACTGATCAAGCGTTATCCGATCAAATCCAAAAACGTTATCGCCCATATCCGCAAGGCTACCCAGGGCCAGGTCAGCCTGGAAAACTGTCACCCTTTCGTCCGTGAATGCTGGGGGCGTTACTGGGTATTCGCCCACAATGGCGATCTTAAAGAATTTAACCCTGTGCTGGATGGCAGTTTTCAGCCAGTTGGCAATACCGACAGCGAGCGGGCCTTCTGCTACCTGCTGCAACGTATGCGTCGCCATTTTGGCGAACAATTGCCATCGGTGGAGCAGCTTGCATTGTTCATGCACGAGATCACGGCAGAAATTGCCAGCTTTGGCACCTTCAACATGATGCTGTCGAACGGCGAAGCCCTGTTCACCCACTGTTCGACCAAGCTTTACTACATCGTGCGCCAGCATCCCTTCAGTACTGCTGCCCTGACGGATGAAGATGTGGCCGTGGATTTTTCTCAAGTCACCACGCCTGCCGACAAGGTTGCCATCATCGTCACCGAACCGCTGACCACCAATGAACAATGGACCCAGTGTGAGTCGGGCCAGATGCTGGTCTTTGTGGATGGCGATGTATTGCCTCTGGCATTGCCTGCTGCATTGTCCCCGGTATTACCTGCGCCGCAGGCGGCGGCATGAACCAGCGCCTGATGGATCAACTGGATACCAATTTATTGCGTGTCCTGCATACTCTGCTGACCGAACGCAGCGTTACCCGTACCGCGATGAAGCTGGGGCAGTCGCAACCCGCCATCAGCAATATGCTGAAACGTCTGCGTGAAATCACCGGTGACGCCATCCTGGTACGCGGCAAGAATGGCATGACCGCTACCGAGCGTGGTGAAGAACTATTGCTGCTGGCACGCCAGGGTTTGAATGTGATGGAAAGCATCGCCAGCCCGGCCCCGGCCTTCATGCCGGCATCAACCCAGCGCATATTCCAACTGGGCGCACCCGATTACCTGAGCGCCTTGCTGATTCCGCTGATCATAGAAAAACTGCGTGAACAGGCACCGAACGCCGGCCTGACCGTGCATGCCCTGAACGCCGGTTTTGATTATGCCAATGCGCTGGAAACCGGTGAGCTCGATTGCGTCATCGGCAACTGGCCCGATCTGCCGCAACACCTGCATCTGGCGCAATTGTTTGAAGATGAAGTGGTGTGCATGGTACATCGCAAACACCCGGTCGTCAGCAAGGGGCTGTCGATCAAATATTATCTGGAAATGGCGCATCTGGCCCCGACACCCTACATGATGGGACATCGCAGTATCATCGACAGCGCGCTGGCAGAGCAGGGCCTGAAGCGCAGGATACAGATGACCATCCCGTATTTCGGCATGGTGCCCTATGTCCTGGCCCGCACTGACCTGATTTTCACCACCAGCCGCAGCTTCGCCGTGCAATGCGCCAAGGACTGGCCGATAGAAGTCCTGCCCATGCCCATCACCGTACCCAAGATGAAATTCTTCATGCTCTGGCACGAACGCGCACACGCAGCGGCGGAAGTACAGTGGTTAAGAAGGATAGTGGCGGAGGCTTCGGCCAAGGTGATGGTGTAAAGCATTCGCGCAGGTTCTATCTCGTGTTAACGAACCGTAGCCCGACAAAGCTGGGATTAACATAACTCCTTCCCCTTCAAGGGGAGATTTGTGGGAATTCGCAAAGCTTAGCTTTGTGCCACAAATATCTAAGCCGCTCGCAAGCGGCGCAGTGGAATGGTAGGGATGGGGTTATCTCGCAATTTGATTACAGGTTAATTAACTGAAACCCATCCCCACCCTAACCCTCCCCTTGAAAGGGAGGGAACTAAAACATAGCGTATGCTAAAGGTCTTCCTTACATCAACCCGGAACCTTGCCTTCCACACCCTCGACATAAAACTTCACATCATGCAGGAACTTGTCATCCGCGACGGCGTCCTTGCCCAGTACTTCCTTGCCGGTGTTGTCCTTGATCGGGCCTTTCCAGATTGGTGCTGTGCCGTCGATGACGCCCTGGCGTTTGTCGGCGATGAGTTTTTTCACTTCATCTGACAGGCTGGCGTTGAAGCTTTTCAGGTCTATCATGTTTTCTTTCAGGCCCCACCAGGTGGTGTCTGATTTCCATTTTCCTTCCAGTGCCTCACCGACGCGCTTGTTGTAATACACGCCCCAGTCGATGACGGATGCAGCCAGGTGGGCCTTGGCGCCGAACTTGCTCATGTCGCTGTCCCAGCCAAAGGCATACACGCCTTTTTCTTCGGCAGTCTGTACCACGGCGGCAGAATCCGTGTTTTGCATCAGCACATCCACACCCTGGCCGATGAGGGTGGTGGCGGCTTCACGTTCCTTGCCCGGGTCAAACCATTTGTTGACCCAGACTACCCTGGTCGTTGCTTTGGGATTGACTGAACGGGCGCCCAGCGTGAAAGAATTGATATTGCGCAGCACTTCAGGAATAGGGATGGACGCGACGACGCCCAGCTTGCCAGATTTGCTCATCTTGCCGGCGGCGATACCTGCAAGGTAGGCACCTTCGTAGGTACGTACATCATATTGCGCCATATTGTCGGCAGTTTTGTAGCCGGTGGCGTGTTCGAATTTGACATCCGGGAAGTCTTTCGCCACTTTCAGCATGGCTTCCATGTAGCCAAAGGTGGTGCCGAAGATAACCTTGTTGCCCTGGGTGGCCAGGTCGCGGATGACGCGTTCTGCATCGGCTGCGCTTTCTGGTACGTTTTCAACAAAGGTGGTTTTTACCTTGTCACCATATTTGGCTTCGACTGCCTTGCGGCCGACATCATGTGCAAATGTCCAGCCTGCATCTCCAACCGGGCCGACATAGATGAAGCCGACTTTCAGGGGTTCAGGTGCGGCAGGTACGGCGGCGGCACTGGCTGGCGCAGCCGATGCAGCGGAAGCAGGTTTGCTTTCTTCTTTCTGACCACAACCGGCAAGACCAAGTGTCCCAACTACCGCCAGAGACAGCGCGGCTGTCAGGGTTTTTCTGCGAGAAATTTTCATGGTGAGCTTCCTAGTATTGATGAAACGTGGATGACTATGTGAATAACAAAGTTACTTGAAACGAAAAATACTGCAATCAATTTATCCCATTGTCCGATTATCCGATTGCTCAATTATGCCTTCAGGCAGAACCGGGGCGGAAAGGTTTTCCCAGTGAGGCTGGCATGTTCAGGCGTATCCAGTCCGGATTACGCGAAATCAGTACCAGCACCACGATAGTTGCCAGATAAGGCAGCATGGACAGGATTTCTGAAGGAACAGCAATGCCTATCGCCTGAAAATGGAACTGCAATATCGTTACACTACCAAACAGTAAGGCACCGAGCAAGACGCGTGCCGGGCGCCAGGTGGCAAAGGTGGTCAGGGCCAGTGCAATCCAGCCACGTCCGGCGACCAGGCCTTCCACCCACATCGGTGTGTAGACCACGGACAGATACGCGCCCGCCACACCGCAGCAGGCCCCACTGAACAGCAGTGCTATATAACGGATTTTGCGTACCGGGTAACCCAGGGCATGCGCAGATTCTGGTGATTCGCCGACGGCGCGCAAGATCAGGCCAGCCCGGCTGCGGTATAAAAACCAGGCAATCGCCACACACAGTAGCAGGCTGAAATACACGATACCATGCTGGTCGAACAGGGCCTTGCCCAGAAACGGCATGTCAGACAGATACGGTATGCCATGCCCGCCACCAGGCAGAGACTGGCCGACAAAAGATTGCCCGATGAAGGCCGACAGGCCACCACCAAAGATGGAGAGTGCCAGCCCGGTGGCCACCTGGTTGGTAGCCAGCACCAGCGTCAGCCAGGCAAACAAAGTCGCCATCAGCATCCCGGCGACGGCACCGGCAACAAAGCCCAGCCACGGCATATGGGTCTGGTGGGCAACGGCAAAGCCGACTATGGCAGCCACCAGCATCATGCCTTCGGCACCAAGATTGAGCACACCTGCACGTTCATTGATCATCAGGCCCAGTGCCGCAATCAGCAGAGGGGTACCGGAATTGATGGAGGCGGCGATCAGCGCAGCAAAATTTTCCATGGTCGCTTATTTCTGCCAGCGAAGGCGGTAATTGATCAGGGTATCGCAGGCCAGCAGCAAAAACAGCAGCATGCCCTGGAACAGGCCGGTGATGGCGGACGGCAAACCAAGCCGCGATTGTGCCATCTCGCCGCCCAGATAAAACAGCGACAGCACCAGACCGCCAAAGATGGTGCCTATGGGATTCAGGCGACCGATGAAGGCGACGATGATGGCGGCAAAACCATAGCCGGGTGAAATTGAAGGCAAGACCTGGCCGATGGGGCCAGCCACTTCAAACGCGCCTGCCATGCCGGCGAAACCGCCAGAAATCAGCAGCGACAGCCACAAAGCCTTACGGCTGGAAAAACCGGCATAGCGGGCCGCCAGCGGTGCCAGCCCGCCCACGGTCAGGCGGTAGCCGGCAAAGCTGCGATACACAAAGACTGCCATCAGGCCACTGGCAATCAGCATGACGATAAAGCCGACATGCAGGCGACTGCCCTGGAACAGATGCGGCAATAAAAAATCGCTGGAAAACACCTTGGATTGCGGAAAATTCATGCCTCCCGGATCTTTCAGTGGGCCATTCACGGCATACATCAGCAGCAGTTGTGCAATGTAAGTCAGCATCAGCGACACCAGGATTTCATTTGCATTGAAACGGTCACGCAGCAGGGCGGTGATGCTGGACCACGCAGCACCACCGACTACCCCCGCACAAGTTGCCAGCAGCAAGACCATGCCGCCCGACAAACCTGGTGTGCCCGTATCAAAAAACAATATGGTGCTGCCAGCAGCCAGGCCACCGGCAATCAACTGGCCTTCGGCACCGATGTTCCAGACATTGGCGCGGTAACAGACGGAAAGACCCAGTGCGCACAGCACCAGCGGCGTGGTCTTCAGCAACAGTTCGGCAATGGCTGCCTTGCTGCGTATCGGTTCGATCAAAAATACCTGCAAGCCCGTTAAAGGGTTTTTACCCAGAGCCATGAACAGCAGGGCACCAAAGAAAATGGTCAGCAACAGTGCCAGTACCGGTGAAAAATAAGCCATGCTGCGCGAGCTGCCGGCGCGTAATTCCAGCTTAAGCATGTTCCCCTCCTTTGCGACGGCGGGTCTTGCCCAGCGATACGGTTTCGGCTGTTTCACCGTCTTCCCAAAGACCACTCATCCATAAGCCTATTTTTTCACGCGTGGCAGTGGGTGTGGCGATAGAGGGGGACAAACGTCCCTTGGCAATCACATGCATGCGGTTACACAGTTCAAACAGTTCATCCAGTTCTTCAGAAATGACCAGCACGGCGCAGCCAGCCTGTTTCAACTGGCGGATTTCTGCGTGGATCTGCGCTGCTGCACCCACATCCACGCCCCAGGTCGGCTGGGCGACGATAAAGACATCGGGCTGCCGGGTGATCTCGCGACCAACGATGAATTTTTGCAGATTGCCACCCGACAGGCTGCGCGCCAGCGCTGCCGGGCCAGATGCCTTGACGCGAAAGCGGCTGATGATATCTGCCGCTGCCTGCATGGTATGACGAAAATTGATCATGCCACGGCGTACGAATTGTCCATGCTGATGTGATAACAGCATATTGTTGGTGAGGCTCATTTCCGGCACGGCACCGCGGCCCAGTCTTTCTTCCGGCACCAGGCTCTGACCCAGGCTGCGTCGTGCTTCCGGCCCCAGGTTGCCGACCAGCTTGCCTTTCAACCGTATCATCCTGGCGTTGGCACGACGGTCCTCACCAGACAGGGCGGCCAGCAATTCTTGCTGGCCATTGCCGGATACCCCGGCGATGCCGACGATTTCACCGCCAAATACTTCCATGTCGATGTCATACAGTGCAGTCGCAAATGCATGGGCCTTGGGCAGGCTCAGGCCACTGAGTATCAGGCGTGATTCACCCAGTATGCATTCTGCGGTTTCTGTAGATGGTGGCAAGTCTTCACCTATCATCATGCGCGACAGGCTGGCAGCAGTTTCCTGTGCCGGATCGCAATGGCCGGTCACCTTGCCTGCGCGCATGACGGTGGCTGAATGACAGAGTTCGCGGATTTCATCGAGCTTGTGGCTGATGTACAGAATGCTGCATCCTTCGGCGGCAATCTGGCGCAGGGTCACAAACAGCTTTTGTACGGCTTGCGGCGTCAGCACCGAAGTTGGTTCGTCGAGTATCAATAATTGCGGTTTGGTCAGCAGGGCGCGCACGATTTCCACCCGCTGCCTTTCGCCGACTGACAGAGTGTGTACGTGGCGGTGCGGTTCCAGTTCCAGCCCATACCGGTCGCCGGTCTGGGCGATCTGTTCTGCCAGTTCCTGCATATTGATGCCCTTGTCCAGGCCGAGTGCAATGTTTTCGGCAACGGTCAGGGTATCGAACAGCGAAAAATGCTGGAAGACCATGGCAATGCCCAGCTTGCGCGCATCTTGCGGCGTAGCAATCCTGGTTTCTTCGCCATTCCAGCGCAGCGTACCGGCATCAGGTTTGACGGCACCGAAGATGATTTTCATCAGCGTTGACTTGCCTGCGCCATTTTCACCCAGCACCGCATGGATTTCACCCGGTGCCACCTGCAGATCAACCTGGTCATTGGCAATGACCGCAGGATAGCGTTTGGAGATGCCTTTCAGGTCGAGCCGGGGCAAGCTTGGCAGAGCAGCAGAATTCACTTTATCCTTTCGAAGCAAAGGCGAATAGTCAAGAGTAGAGAGTAAGCCTGTCGTTCAACATCATGTGAACATCATATGAACAGCATGGCTATCATTTGCATGACATTATAAGTGTGTCAACCGTACAAATTCAAAATCTCTGCGCCATTTACTGAACCAGCGTTGCGCGGTGATTTCGTGCAATCAGGTCACATGAGAAAAATTTCAGCTGGCCGAATGCGCAGTTTGTTTCCAAGCATCAGCCATGCCAGCCTGGTGTGGTCCGGCAATGAATGCCTGGTGCGTATAGAATGAAGCAGTTTAAAGCCCAGGCCTGATTTTCCATGCAACAGACCTTCCATGATGAAGCACGAATGTGGCGCAGCCCGCTCCTGCCGGATGCCGAATTGCTGACAGCAGAATATTTTGCCCAGGAATTTGCACCACACTGGCATGAAGGCTTTGCGATTCCTGTCATCCAGTCCGGTGCACAAACCTATCGTTACCGTGGTGCACGCTGTCTGGCGGCTGTAGGTTGTATTGCCGCCATCAACCCTGGTGAAGTGCATACCGGCGAACGGGCGACCGATCATGGCTGGGCTTACCGTGCCTTTTACCCATCGGTTGCCTGGATGCAGCAGTTATCGGCAGATATGGCTGGTACGCCCATGGGCATTCCGTGGTTGCCAGATGGGGTGATTGACGATGCCGAAGTGGCTGGTCATCTGGCAGTCGCCCATCGCCTGCTGGAAACGGCGGCTGACCCGCTGGCTGCCGAAAATGCACTGACCGCCGGTTTTGCCTTGCTGCTGTCGCGCTATGCCCGTACCCGGCCAGTCGTGCAATCCATTTCACCAGATGCCACCCGCGTGGAATTGATGAAGGCCAGGCTCAGTGAAAACCTGGACCAACCCATGAGCCTGAGCGATCTGGCGCGTGAAGTCGGTCTTTCCCCCTTTTATGCAGCACGCCTGTTTTCCCGTAGCATAGGGATGCCGCCCCACGCCTGGCGCAATCAGCTTAGGTTGAACCGTGCCCAGGGCTTATTGCGGCAAGGCTTGTCCGTGACGGATATTGCCAGCATGACCGGCTTTGCCGACCAAAGCCATTTCAACCGGCATTTTAAACGCGCTTTTGGCGTGGCACCGGGGCGCTGGCGGCTTTGAAAGCGCAAGATCGTACAAGCGCAAAATCTTTTGAAGGTGCATGATTTCACGTCCATGGTCATAAGCTTAGATAAGGATGTACTTCATGCCACGTTCTTCCCGACTCAGCCAATTTACAGCTGGCGTCCGCGATACCGTACCCATGCTGGTAGGCGCAGCTCCTTTTGGCATGATATTCGGCGCCTTGGTTGCCACGGCGCAATTGAGTGTCTGGCAGGGGCAGTTGATGTCGCTTACAGTCTTTGCCGGTTCCAGCCAGTTCATTGCCGTTGGCTTGATTGCCGGGCATGCCAGCATGTTGGTCATCTGGCTGGCGACCCTGATCGTGAATCTGCGCCATATGCTGTATGCGGCTTCACTGATGCCCTATGTACGCCATTTGCCACGCCGCTGGCGCTGGACTCTGGGATTTTTGCTGACGGATGAAACCTTTGCCGTGGTGGATCGCTATTACCGTGAACATCCCCATGCTAAAGACGGTCACTGGTACTTTTTTGGCTCGGGCCTGTCCATGTATGCCAACTGGCAGTGCTGGACGCTGATTGGCCTGTTGTTTGGTGCCATCTTTCCAAAATTGCAGACGCTGGGGCTTGATTTTGCCATGGTGGCAACTTTCATTGCCATTGTGGTACCACAGTTATACCGGCGACCGCATTTGCTGGCAGCCATTGTGGCAGGCAGCACAGCCTACGCATTCCAGAGTTTGCCTTATAAACTTGGTTTATTGCTTGCTGTCGTGGCAGGTGTGGGGACTGGCATGGTGTCGTCCAGATTCAGTACAAATAAGCAAAAAGAAGTGGAGCCAGCGTGAATGTCACTTTAACCATATTGGGCATGGCCGTTATTACTTTCCTGGTCAAGGCCCTGATCTTCATGCTGGGTGACCGCGTGATGTTTTCTGCCAATGTGCGCAAGGCGCTGGACTTTGTGCCTGTCACCGTGCTGACTGCCATCATTGTCCCCATGATACTGTCGCCGCACGGGCAAGAGCTGGAACTGAGCTGGCGCAACCCGCAACTGGTGGCTGCCTCTATCGCAGCCATGGTCTGCGCCGCAACACGGCATCAACTGGCCACCATCATCGTTGGCTTGCTGGTATTTTTCAGTTGGCAATACATGCTTGGCTGATGAAAGTTTTTTGTTCAAGGCCATGTTCACGGGCTGGCAAGGTTTGATACGAGCTTTGATACAAGGTTTGATCCGTACGTGCTGCGTAGTAAGATAGCTGTTTTTTGATGTCCGCACAGTTCAGGCTATGACTTACGATTTCAGCAAGGTAAATGCAGCAATGCAAAAGTATGTGGACAGGGAAATCCTGGCCGGTGTGTCGACTGCCGTTCTGGTCGGGCGTGAACTGGTGCACCAGCATTGCACTGGCTGGGCAGACCGCGAAAGCCAGACGGCCATGCGCGATGACCATTTGTTTCGCGTGTTTTCCAATACCAAGCTGATTACTTCGATGGCAGTATTGCTCTTGATGGAAGAGGGCAAACTGGAGCTGGATCAGCCCGCCGAAGAGTTTTTGCCGCAACTGGCACAGCGCCAGGTATTGAAACCCGGTGCCACCAGTCTGGATGACACCGAACCGGCCCACAGCAAGATCACCGTCAGGCAATTGCTGAACCATACCTCCGGACTCAGTTATGGCCTGCTGGATCACGGCACGCTGATGTACAAGACCTACAATGAAAAACGGGTACTGAATGCCTTCACCAGCCTGGCAGACATGATGGATGTGCTGGCCGGGCTGCCGTTGAGCTTTCATCCAGGTACCGCCTGGGAATATTCCATCGCCACCGATGTGCTGGCACGGCTGGTGGAAGTGGTCAGTGGCATGAGTTTTGACCGCTTCCTGCAATTGCGCATACTCAATCCCCTGGCCATGCATGACACCAGTTTTGTCGTGCCCGAACACAAACACGATCGGCTGGCGTCTTACTATGCCGGTACTGACCCGCAAAATATCCTGCAACGTGGTTTGCGCAAGCTCGACAAGTCACCTTATCCGGGTGCCTTTGTCACGCCTGTGGCGCGCCTGTCTGGCGGTGGGGGACTGGTATCCAGCATCCAGGACATGCTGGCCCTGATGCGCAGTTTCATGCCGGATGGCGATACTTTGCTGCAAGCCTCGACCATCAGGCTGATGATGCAGAATCAGTTGCCAGCAGGGACAGGGATTGCTTTTCCCGGTGTCGGTGCCGTGCCGGGCAAGGGATTTGGTCTGGGAGGCGCAGTGACGCTACAGCCTTCTTCAATCGACTCGCCAGCCGCAACTGGTGAGTTTGAATGGGGCGGCATTGCCGGTACACACTGGTGGATATCGCCACGCCACAATATTGCCGGTGTGCTCATGACGCAAAGGCTGATGAGTTTCTGGCACCCATTTTCATTTGATTTCAAACGCCTGACGTATGAGGCGCTGGGCAAGGTGTAAAACACGGCTAAAAAACGCAGGGCGGGCATTCATCATGCCGACATGATGTTGCGCTAAGCTGGACGGCAAGAACGATATGAATCATGGGAGAGAAAATAATGAACTTCAATATGACGCAAAGACTGCACATGATTGCCAGTCTGGCAGCGGCCAGCCTGCTGGCTGCGTGTAGCACCGTGCCCACGCAAAACGAACAGGCTGGCAAATTGCAGGCTGCATGGGTGGTACTGGGTGAAAATGGTCAGGCGATTGCCCGTGCCGTCACGACCGATACTACTTGCCCGGCCCTGATACAGGATGGCATGGCACAGCCCATGCAGATACGTGCCGCTGCTGCGACCCTGCCAGTGCGCAAGACTGCCAGTAAGCCGGAAGAGAGCAAGGCATCTGCTTTCCCCGTGTTGACCTGTGATGCGGCTTTGCCAGCAAACACCAAAACCGCCAGTATCGCTGGTCGTGATTTGCCTTTGCCGAAACAGGTGACACAAAAAATTGTGGTGATCGGTGATACGGGTTGTCGTTTGAAATCGAATGACAATTACTTCCAGTCCTGCAATGACAGTGAAAAATGGGCTTTCCGCCAGATGGTGGAAACCGCTGCACGCTTCAAGCCTGACCTGGTGGTGCATGTCGGTGACTACCATTATCGCGAAAATCCCTGCCCGGAAGGTAATAAGGAATGTGCCGGCAGCCCCTGGGGTTACGGTTGGGATGCCTGGCAGGCGGATTTCTTTTCCCCTGCAACGGCATTGCTGAAAACCGCACCCTGGATAGTCGTGCGTGGCAATCATGAATCCTGTGCACGTGCCGGGCAGGGCTGGTGGCGTCTGATGGATCCGCGCCCTTTACAGGCAGGCCGTGACTGCATCGCCGAACAGAATGACCTGGGTGGCGATTACAGTGCCCCCTATGCCGTACCTTTGGGACGTGTCGGTAGCGAGCAGGCACAATTCATCGTCTTTGATTCTGCCAAAGTACCCAATAAGCCGCTGGCAAAAACCGATGCCGCTTATCAGTTGTATATGGAACAATTCAAGGCAGTCAACAAGCTGGCAGACAGCGCCGACTTCAATCTCTTTATCGATCATCATCCAGTACTGGGTTTTGCTGCCGAATCGAAAAAAGGAGGTGAAATGAAAATTTATCCAGGCAATCTTGCCATGCAAGACATCATGCAAACACTGAACAGTACCCGCCTGTTTCCATCCAGGGTGCAGGCTACACTGGCTGGCCACGTGCATTTGTTTGAAGCACTGACCTTCAGCAGCGATCATCCGGTGCAGTTTGTATCAGGTAATGGTGGTTCGTCGCTTGATACAGCCTTGTCAACTCCGCTGGAAGCCAATGCCACACCGTATACCGAAGCCAGGCTTGATCATTTCAGCAATTCCAATGACGTTGGTTTCATGACCATGGAGCGTGAACAGCAAAGCTGGAAAGTCCAGGCCTGGAACAAGCAGGGCAAGCTGATCACTGAATGCCGCATGCAGGGCAAGAAAACCGAATGCAAGGCCATGCCGAAATAAATCATATGCATGATTTGGGATAATTGCCGGATTAATTATTTCCATAGAGAAAAAACGGAGCGAGATGCTCCGTTTTTTTGTTGTAGTGTCACAAAACCGTCATCTGCATTACACGCTCCTGTCACACGGTCTTTCTACACTTGCGGGCTTTCTACCCACCAAGTTCACTGGAAGGCAAATGATGAATCGCAAGCAACAACAGTTCTCCATGCAGGTCATGACAGCCCAGGTTTTACTGGCACTCAGTTGCATGGCGCAACACAGCGCACAGGCACAGACCACCAATGCAACGCCGGAAACTGCGTCGGAATCTTCTTCTGCACTGGATGCAGATGCGATCAAATCCAGAGTGGTGATTACTGGTAATGCCGTTGGTAACCGCGCTCCGGTGCAGACCTCACTGAAAGCCACCCAGCCTCAGTCTGTCATTACCGCCACCTTCATAGAACAATCCGTGACGCCACTGGCTGACTTCAATGCCGTGGCGCGGATTGCACCCAGCATAGGTTCCGGCGTTTCTGCGAATGGTCCTGGCCTGGCAGAAAGCAAGGTCACGCTGCGCGGTTTTCAGGATGGTGAATACAATATGACGTATGACGGTATTCCGTTTGGCGATACCAATAATCCCACCCATCATTCGACTTCCTATTTCCCGGCACGCATTATCGGCGGCATGGTGATAGAACGCGGCCCGGGCAATGCCAGCAATCTGGGACAGGCAACATTTGGCGGCTCCATCAATCTGTTTTCCAAAGAGTTGTCGCATGATTTCAATTTCACACCGTATGCAACTTTTGGTTCGTGGAATACCAAGATGCTGGGCGTACAACTGGATAGCGGCATCTCTTCCCATTTTGGTGATACCCGTTTCATGTTCAATGGCTCGCGTCTGACGACCGATGGCTACCTGACGTATAGCGGTGTTACAGAAGATAATTACCAGTTCAAGCTGCAGCGCAGTCTGGGCAAGGACACGGTGATTACCGTGTTTTCCACCTATAACAAAATCACCAGTTATACACCGGACAAAGGCGGTGTAACCTTGAGCCAGGTTGCCCAGTTCGGAAAAAACTATGCGCTGAACAATGACCCGACCAGCCAGAATTATTTCGGCTACAACTTCAATAACAAGAGCACCGATTTCGACTATATACGCCTGCAATCCAGACTGGCTGGCTGGAACATCGACAATACGGTCTACACCTATTCCTATACCAATGACACTTACTCTGGCCAGGATGCCAGTGGCGCAACGGCAAACGGCACCAAGTCCGGCATCACCGGCAACAAGAATGTACCTGGTTATAACAAGTTGAATGCCTATCGTGTCAATGGCGATATCTTCAAGGTGACCAATCAGTTTGACGCTGGGCTGCTGCGTGCCGGCGTCTGGCTGGAAAGCGCGAACACCAATCGCCATACCTATGACCTGGACTGGACACTGGGCGTGCCCAATCCCAAAGAATCCACCGCACCAAAGAATGTATCGTATGACCAGCGTTCATCCTGGAAGCAGTACCAGCCTTTCGTTGAATTTGAATGGGCACCCATGGCTGACTGGACCATCACACCTGGCCTGAAATACATGCACTTCAAGCGTGCGCTGGATGCGACTGTGAATCAGACCACCCGCATTCCGACGACGGCAGAACAGACCTATACCTCAACCCTGCCTTTTCTGACGGCGAATTACAGCATCAACAAGGAATGGTCTACCTATGCCCAGGTTGCCAGGGGTTTCCTGGTACCGGATCTGTCCATGTTTTATGTGAATAACCCTGGCCTGAGCACACCCAAGCCACAGACTTCCACCAATTACCAGTTGGGCACCGTCCATCAGTCACGCAACCTGACACTGGATGCCGATGTCTACTACATCGACTTCGACAACAAGATTGCTTCTACCGGCACCGGCAATGACCTGGTGTATTACAACCAGGGCGGCGTGGTCTACAAGGGCGTGGAAGCGGCAGTGACGTATTACGTTGGCAGTGGTTTCTCTGTGCATGCAAATGCATCACTGAATAGCGCCAAAGCCAAGGACACCGGCTTGCAGGTGGCCAAGGCACCAGACAGCACTTCTGCTTTCGGCGTGCTGTATAAAGCCAACGGTCTGTATGGTTCGCTGATTGCCAAGACTACCGGCACCCAGTATGCGAAAGATGGTGAACCAGCCGCGTATAAAATTCCTTCTTATACAACGGCAGATCTGACCCTGGGTTATCGCTGGAAGACACCGGCTGCGATGGTTAAAAATATCAAGCTGCAGATGGGCATCAACAATCTTTTCGACAAGCAGGATGTGACTTCGGTATCTGCCAATAGCAAGGGTGTAGCCTTCGATCAGTACACCTTCCAACCGGCGCGCAGCTGGAATTTTTCTTTGAGTGCAGACTTCTAAAGAGTGCACATAAAGACGCAACTAAAGACGCAAAAAAAACGCACCAAATTGACAACGGCACGCCTCAAAAGCGTGCCGTTTTTTATTTTTTGCCATGATAAATGTCGGCATTTCGCCACGATATTTGCAAGAAATGGTCAAATCCTGCATCGCAAGTTACCTGATCACCTAATTTGAAATGGCTGATCAAAATTTCTATTTCCAGCAGGAATCTCCTAGCAAGCGCGCAAAAATCTCGCACGCAACAGATGCGGTTCCATATTTTTCAGTAAAGATATTTTGGCATTTTAGCGAGGAAGTAGTCTAAATTTGCCTCCCAAATAAAAAGTTACAATGCGGAAACTTTCAAGGAGATAGCATGAAATTGAAACCTTTTATCACTTTATTGGCGATGACATCAGCAGTGTCCGCCGCCTGGGCAGACGATACTTCCCCGATCACCATCAGCGGATTCGGTACTGCGGCACTGACACGTAGCAATACATCCGACGCAGAATTTGCCCGCCCTAATCAACTCGCTGGTGTCACCAGCAGCGCCAAGACAGGTGTTGATTCCAACTTCGGCATACAGGCCACGGCAAAAATGAATGACTGGCTGTCCTTCACTGGCCAGGGTCTGGTGCGTAAAAATGTCACGGACAATTTTGGTGCAGAACTGACCTGGGCATTTGCCAAAGCCAAGGTCAATGACAATCTGAATCTGCGTGTCGGTCGTATCGGTTTGCCGGTCTACATGATTTCGGATTATCGCAATGTTGGCTATGCCAACACCATGTTGCGCCCACCGATAGAAATGTATTCGCAAGTTACGCTGGAAAGCGTGGACGGTGTGGATGCCGTCTACCAGACCAATCTGGGTGAAACTGCGATCACCGCACAACTGGCCTATGGCGTGACTGATGCAGAACAGCGTGGCAACTTTACTGCCAAGTTCAAGAACGTATCAGGCATCAATATTGTTGCTGAAAATGGTCCTTTCACTTTCCGTTTTGGCCGCGTTGATACCAAGGTCACAGTGGACAATTCAAGCAACCTGAATACCCTGGTGAGTGGTTTGACCAAGTTCGGTTTCAAATCTGCGGCAGACGCCATTGCGGTCAGCGATACCAAGGCTTCATTTACCTCTTTGGGCCTGGGTGTGGACTGGAAGAGTTTTGTGGTTCAGGCTGAATATGGCAAACGCAAATCTGCCAGTCTGTCGATAGCCAACACTACATCCTGGTACACCATGTTTGGTTACCGCATGGGCAGTTTCCTGCCTTACGTCGTACATGCATCGGCCACACAGGATAGCGCGCGTACCGTCGCCGGCTTGCCTGCTTCCGGCCCCCTGCTGCCGTACACCCTGGGTGCAAATGGCCTGGCATCAGCATCACCGATACAGACCAGCAACAGCGTAGGCGTGCGTTGGGATTTTTATAAATCGGCTGCACTGAAACTGCAACTCGACCGTATGTCACCAGACAATGGACCAGGCGTATTCGTTAACGCCAAACCAGGTTTCAAGGGACCGGTCACCGTGTTTGCAGCAGCAGTTGATTTCGTATTTTGATGGAGGAAGCGCGATGAGTAAGTATGGAAAACAAATATTGATCGCTGCGGCAATGCTGGTCAGCATGGGGTCCACCATGGCAGGTGAAATTGTGGTGGTGGTCAACCCGCAAAATCCGGCAACAGCCATGACAGCCGCGCAGGCTTCACAATTCTTCCTGGGTAAATCAGCCATGTTCACACCGGTGGACCAGTCTGAAAATGCACCTATCCGCGCAGAGTTTTACAAGAAGGCGGCTGAGAAGGATTTGTCCGAAGTAAAAAGTATCTGGTCAAAACTGGTGTTTACCGGCAAGGGTACCGCACCAAAAGAAGTGCATTCAAATGCAGAAGTGAAAAAAGCAGTGGCAGCCAATCCTACCGGTATTGGTTATATCGACAAGTCAGCTGTCGATGCGACTGTCAAGGTTGTGACGACTTTGCCCTGATCTGTAGAAACAGGTGTTTGACAAAAAGAAAGCTGCCAGTCAGCTTTCTTTTTTTTTTGCCTTGTCGATTTTTACAACACTGCCCCTTGTCTCATTCATGCTTGATCAAGGGTGAAACCTGGCTGATCAGGAATGATCGTCGCGTCAAGGTTGCACTGATCTTTCAGAAATTTGCATTCTGCAACAATTCCAACTACAACTACGTATATAGTCAAACTATCCTGCCGCATTTTCTGTTGTCTGATCTGATGTTCTTTGCATGGACGATGATCATGTCACTCTCTTTTTTTTTCAGCCTGCACCATAAATGGGCGCTGATTCTTTCCCGGTTCTGTATGTGTTGATTTTGTTGAATTTTCGTTTCTTCATGCATTGATGGATTTTTCAAAGGAATGATGATGAGCATGTTCTATAACCTGAGAATTTCAGCCAAGCTGTTCGTCGGCTTCGGTTTCCTTTTACTGCTGACAGTTTTTCTTGGCGTCTTTTCCATCGTCATGCTGGCCAGAGTGAACCAGAATGCTTATGAACTGGGAACTAACTGGATGCCGAGTGTGAATGCAGCAATGGGTATCAAGGAAAGGGTATCGCGCATACGCTCGCAGGAAGCGCAGATGGTTTCGGCAGAAAATCCAGAAGAAGTGGACAAATACCTGGCCCGTACCAAAGAAGCAATTACAGGTCTGAGGGAAAATGAAGCCGACTATGCCCGTCTGATTTCTGATCCGGAAGAAAAAAAACAGTTTGATGAATACAGCAAATCCATGACCGCCTATTTGCAGATCACCGACAAATTGGCCGCACTTGCACGCGAAGGCAATGGCAAGGACGCGCTGGCACTGATGCGTACCGATTCATCCAAAATCAATACCAGGGTAAGGGAGCTGGTGGACAGGATGGTCAAAATCAATGTCGATGGCGGGGTGAATGCCTACAAGTCAGGCATAGAGTCATATCAGACATCGCGCATACTGATTATTTCTGTACTGGTCGTCAGCATCTTGCTGGGTATGGTGCTGGCCTATGCGATTGCACGCATTGTGTCGCGCCCCTTGCAGGATGCACTCAAAGTCGCGCAGACCGTTGCTTCCGGTGACCTGACCAGTCGTATCGAGGTAGCTACGAAGGATGAAACTGGCCTGTTGCTACAGGCCCTGAAAGAAATGAATCAAAGCCTGTTGCAGGTCGTCACCGAAGTACGTCAGGGCACGGATGAAATTGCCGCCGCTTCTACCGAAATTGCCAATGGCAATATGGACCTGTCCAACCGTACTGAAAACCAGGCCAGTTCACTGGAAGAGACCGCATCGTCGATGGAAGAGATTACCTCTACCATCCAACACAATAGTGATAATGCGCGTCAGGCCAATCAGCTATCCCATTCAGCTTCGGCAGTGGCGCAAAAGGGTGGGGATGTGGTGTCGCAGGTGGTGGATACCATGGGTTCCATCAATGCTTCATCGAAAAAAATCGTCGATATCATTGCTGTCATCGATGGCATTGCCTTCCAGACCAATATCCTGGCACTGAATGCGGCGGTGGAAGCAGCGCGGGCAGGCGAGCAGGGACGTGGTTTTGCCGTCGTGGCATCTGAAGTGCGTAACCTGGCGCAACGCTCGGCCAGTGCGGCCAAGGAAATCAAGGAACTGATTAATGACTCGGTAGAAAAAGTCGGTGAGGGCACGCGTCTGGTCGACCAGGCTGGTTCCACCATGAAAGAAGTGGTGGAAAGCGTCAAACGTGTGAGTGACATCATCAGCGAAATTACAGCGGCAGGTGCCGAACAAAGCTCGGGCATACAGCAAATCAATGAAGCGGTGACGCAGATGGACCAGATGACCCAGCAAAATGCTGCTCTGGTAGAACAGGCTGCGGCGGCTGCCGGTGCCTTGCAGGATCAGGCAGCCAATCTCAGTCGTGTGGTCAGTGTGTTCAAACTCGAACAGTCTGGTGACCACGCCCGGTCAGCCCTTAGCCGGCCTCTCGCATCAAAGACACCAAAGGCAAGCAGCACGGTGCGTGCACTGCCCAAGCCGGTAACAAAACCTGCGGCGAGGGCCAGCGCGGCCAGTCGCCCATCCAGCCCCAAGTCCAATGCTGGCAGGAAAGAGCCGGTGACAGCCGGATCCAATGACGACTGGGAAGAGTTTTAGGACGGCCAGTCAGGAGGGCCGCTCCAGGCACGGCCAGTCCAGGCGCAGTCAGTTGGCACTACAAACAACGGCAATCCTCAGCTGATGCAGCGGATTGCCTGATGCTATTTCAGCTGTGCGACACGTCAGTGCCAGTTTCAGCATGTCAGTGGCGTCGCCAGCCTTGCCCATTTTTTTCAGACTTCCTCCGGCTTGACGTGTCAATTGTGCCAATTGCGCCAATTTGCATCAGATATTTGATTTTTGTAAAAATATCAACTAAAACAAAGTAAGCAGTTCATCTGTCCCGCCTCAACTTTCCACTTAATGCATCGTGTCGTTCTTTTTTTGAGGACTCGCCATGAAATTGTTTTACGACCTGAGGATTTCAGCCAAGCTGTTCGTTGGTTTTATTTTGTTGCTGATATTGACTGCCTTTCTCGGCAGTTTTTCGATCTTCCAGTTATCTCGTGTCAATGAGACTGCACTGGAACTGGGCACGAACTGGATGCCCAGCGTGAATGCTGCCATGGGTATCAAGGAAAGGATCTCACGCCTGCGTACCCAGGAAATGCAGATCGTGTTGTCGGCAGGTGATGCAGAGAACCTCAAAAAATATGAAAAGCGCTGGCAAGACTATGTAGCCGAGTTGAAGAAGTACGAGAGTGACTATGCCAAACTGATCAATTCCAATGATGAGCTAAAAGACTTTGCAGAATACGGCAAGCTGTGGAACCTGTATGCGGTCGAAGCCAAAAAACTGACGGAGCAGGCCAGAGCAGGCAATATGGATGAAGCCCGCAAGACCCTGCGTGGCGAATCCTCCAGACTGAATGCGGAAATACTCAAACTGGCAGACAAAATGGTACAGATCAATTCAAATGGTGGTATCGCTGCCTATCAATTGGGGGAAGCCATTTATTCCCATTCCAGAGCCCTGATACTGGGCTTGATCCTGGTCACCATCGCACTGGGTTTGTTACTGGCTTACTGGATAGCCAGGGTGGTGGCGCTGCCCTTGCAGGAGGCAGTCAGAGTGGCTAAAACAGTAGCATCCGGTGACCTGACCAGTGATATCGAAGTCAAAACCAAGGATGAAACAGGTGAGTTATTGCAGGCATTGAAAGAGATGAACGGCAATTTGCTGTCCGTTGTCAGCGAAGTGCGCACCGGTACTGACCTGATAGCGACGGCATCAACAGAAATTGCCAATGGCAATATGGACTTGTCAGCCCGTACCGAAAGCCAGGCCGGTTCACTGGAAGAAACTGCTTCGTCGATGGAAGAACTGACATCGACAGTCAAACAAAACAGTGACAATGCACGTCAGGCCAATCAGTTATCCCATTCAGCCTCGGCGGTAGCGCAAAAGGGTGGTGACGTGGTATCGCAGGTGGTGGATACCATGGGTTCTATCAATGCTTCATCGAAAAAAATCGTCGATATCATCGCTGTCATCGATGGCATTGCCTTCCAGACCAATATCCTGGCATTGAATGCAGCAGTGGAAGCAGCGCGGGCAGGCGAGCAGGGCCGCGGTTTTGCCGTCGTGGCATCTGAAGTGCGCAACCTGGCGCAACGCTCGGCCAGTGCCGCCAAGGAAATCAAGGAACTGATCAATGACTCGGTAGAAAAAGTCGATCAGGGTACACGTCTGGTCGACCAGGCTGGTTCCACCATGAAAGAAGTGGTGGAAAGCGTCAAACGTGTGAGTGACATCATCAGCGAAATCACGGCAGCGGGGTCAGAACAAAGTTCTGGCATAGACCAGATCAACACCGCGATCATACAGATGGATCATGTTACCCAGCAAAATGCCGCACTGGTGGAAGAGGCCGCTGCTGCTGCTGCAGCCTTGCAGGAACAGGCTGCCAATCTGAGCCAGGTCGTGAGTATTTTCAAGCTGGATCATTCCGGCAATCAGCCCCGGCAAGCCGCTGCCATGGCCCGCGTCGCGTCGTCAGCGCTGAAACCCGCAGTCCGCACCCGCCCATCCACTGTAGCGAATACCGCTGGTGTTGGACGGAAAGAGGCGCTGCTTAGTGGTAGTGACCGCGAGAGTGGTCGTGATCGTGGTCACGGTAAGCAACATGAATGGGAAGAGTTTTAGATGGCATAAAAAAACGATCCGCATGTCAGACATGCGGATCGTTCTTTGTCGTTCAGGCAGAACCAGTCTGCCTGGTGTAGCAAGTAGTCAGCTAAATTCAGCTCAATTCCGTCTGTTTGACGATAATGCGTGAAACCAGACCGTATTCGCTGGCTTCGGTAGCACTCATCCAGTAATCACGGTCGATATCGGCAGTGACTTTTTCCAGAGTCTGGCCAGATTCTTTGGCGATCAGGGCGGCGATGCGTTCGCGTACCTTGACGATTTCACGTGCCTGGATGGCGATATCAGTTGCCTGGCCACCGCAACCACCACTAGGCTGATGAATCAGAAAGCGTGTGTTCGGTAGGCAGACGCGGCGTTCTTTAGGTACGGACAGGAAGACATTCACTGCAGCACTACCCACCCAGCCGGTACCCACCATGTTGACCGGTGCATCGATGAACTTGACGATGTCATGGATGACATCACCGGATTCAACGTGACCGCCCGGGGACGAGACCAGGATGGTGATCGGGTCTTTTGATTCTGCTGCCAGGGCGATCAGGCGCTTGCTGACTTCTGCAGCCAGTTTGTCGTTGATGGTGCCAAATACCAGCACGGTACGGGATTTAAAGGCCTTTTCTTCAAGAAAAGGGCTACGTTGCACATCGTTGTTGTCTTTGTCGTCGGCCATGGAAGTCTTAAGTTGTGTTGGGCTTGAATGATTCGTTAATAATAATGATTCTGGTGGACTAAATGGCTGCCTGAGTCGCTTTTTTCAAGTGGGCTTCGGCCAGTCTGACCCAATAAGTTGCACCTATGGGTAGCAAATCGTCATTGAAGTCATAGCTGGGGTTGTGCAGATTGCAAGGTCCCAGGCCGTGACCCATGTCGCGGTGATCGCCATCGCCATTGCCAATAAAGGCATAGCAGCCCGGTTTGGCTTGCAGCATGAAGGCAAAATCTTCAGCGCCCATGGTGGGTTCTACCTGGGCGTCAACATTATCATTGCCTACCACGCTGCGCATGACTTCGGCTGCGAAAGCGGTTTCTTTGGCATGGTTGATCAGTGGCGGGTAATTGCGTTTGAACTGAAAATCTACCTGGGCATCAAACGCCGCTGCTGTGTGTTCGGCAATGGCCTTCATGCGTTTTTCTATCAGATCGATCATGGCGGTGCTGAACGCACGCACCGTGCCTATCAGCGTGGCATCGTCAGGGATGACGTTGGTGGCACTGCCCGAATGGATCTGTGTCACCGACAATACCGCCGATTCCAGCGGGCTGGCATTGCGGCTGACGATGGTTTGCCAGCTCTGGGCGATCTGTATCGCCACGATAATCGGGTCTATGCCCTTGTGTGGCTGGGCCGCATGGGCACCTTTGCCCCTGACCACGACTTCAAATTCATTCGATGACGCCATCATGGGGCCAGCGGTGACACCAAAGGTGCCGACTGCGACGCCAGGCCAGTTATGCATGCCAAACACGGCATCCATGGGGTATTTGTCGAACAGGCCATCTTCTATCATGCGGCGGGCACCGCCACCGCCTTCTTCGGCAGGCTGGAAAATCAGGTAGACGGTGCCGTCAAAGTCCTTGTATTGCGACAGATAACGCGCTGCACCCAGCAGCATGGCGGTATGGCCATCATGCCCGCAGGCATGCATTTTTCCTGCATGTTGCGAGGTATGGGCAAAGGTATTGATTTCCTGCATGGGCAGGGCATCCATGTCGGCCCGCAAGCCTATAGCACGTTCGCTGTTGCCATTCTTTAATATGCCCAGCACGCCGGTGCCGCCCAAACCGCGCACCACCGGGATACCCCAGGCTTGCAGTTTTTGCGCCACCACTTCGGAAGTCCGGTGTTCTTCATAGCACAGCTCGGGATGCGCATGAATATCACGTCGGATTTGCTGAATTTCAGCATGGAATTGCACTATGGGATCGATCAGTTTCATAATTGTCTCCGTATTGCGTATTGTCGCCATGGACAGGCGTATGGTCGGGAATACACAAACTATTCTTGTCAGGATATCATCCCGTTGATGAAAAAGCCTAGCCAGGACCCGATTCAGGGGTCTTTCAGGGGTCTGTTTGCATGTCTTTCTCCGTACAGAGAAAGATACCAGATTCCATGCAGGCTGGCAGGCACAGACCGCATATCCATACTACGAAAATGGGTTTGCCTGCCTGATCACAGTGGTAGTAGCATTCACGGTTGCAGGCAAGAACGCCGGGTGACACGATGTCATGGCAAAGCCTGTAAAATCCTGCAAAACATGCAAGCCACCTTCTCCCCATTTAGATGAATTATCGAAGACCAGGAAAGAATACAAACCAGCAATGAAGAAGATATCCAGCTATCAGAGTCCGACCCGGACAGTGCATGCGGCAATCGCTATGCGCCCGCAGTTGCAGTTGCATTTGCACGCAGAGCAGGTCTGACCGATGCTGGTGTTTATCCTGCGCCGCCTGCTGCAAAGCCTGGCTGTCTTGCTGGTAATGTCACTGCTGGTGTTTGCCGGTGTGTATGCGATAGGCAATCCGATTGACGTGCTGATCAGCCCGGACGCGGATCAGATCGAACGCGCGCGCATTATCGCCGCCTTTGGCCTGGACCAGAGTTTGCCGCAACAATACTGGCTGTTCCTGCGCAATGCCCTGGCTGGTGACATGGGGCAGTCTTTTGCCCATGCCACACCGGCACTGGTGCTGATACTGGAACGTATGCCGGCGACGTTGGAACTTGCCGTGCTTGCGATCCTGATTTCCATCCTGCTGGGTATACCATTGGGATTGCTGGCGGGTTTGCGACCTGACAGCCTGGCTGGCAAAAGCATCATGGCTATTTCCATACTCGGGTTTTCGCTGCCTACCTTTTGGGTGGGACTGATGATGATCATGGTATTTGCCGTGCAACTGGGCTGGCTGCCTTCCAGCGGGCGCGGTGAAACTGTGCTGTTGTTGGGGGTGCCGGTCAGTTTCCTGAGCGTCGATGGCCTTAAACATCTGCTCTTGCCCGCCCTGAACCTGGCCCTGTTCAATATTGCCATGGTGATACGCCTGACACGATCTGGCGCGCAAGAAGCCTTGCTGCAGGACTATGTACGCTTTGCCCGCGCCAAGGGCTTGCGCAACAGCCGCATTATCGGCGTGCATGTGCTTAAAAACATCCTGATACCGATAGTGACGGTGATTGCCCTGCAGTTCGGCTCCATCATTGCCTTTGCGATTGTGACTGAATCGGTGTTTGCCTGGCCCGGCATGGGCAAGCTGATTATTGATTCCATACGGGTACTGGACCGGCCTGTCATCGTCGCTTATCTGTTACTGATCGTCAGCCTGTTCATCCTTATCAATCTGGTGGTGGACGTACTGTATTCCTTGCTGGACCCGCGTGTGCGCCTGTCCGATAACCAGGCCTGAAGCTCCCCCATGACATCCAACAGCCAGCCATCTGCCCCCACTGCCGACACACCATTGCGACGTTTTCTGCACGATTTTTTTGCCAGTCGCATCGCTGCCCTGGGCAGCCTGGTGCTCTTGCTGCTGGTATTGGTGGCCCTGTTTGCGCCGCTGATATCGCCACAAAATCCGTATGACCTGATGGCACTCGATGTCATGGATTCACGACTGGAACCGGGTAAACCATCTTCCGACGGCAAACATATTTTTTTACTCGGTACCGATGAACAGGGACGTGACATGCTGTCGGCGATTTTTTATGGTCTGCGGATTTCCCTCATCGTTGGTTTTTCCAGCACCGTGATTGCGCTCTTCATTGGTCTTGGCCTGGGTTTGCTGGCCGGTTATAAAGGGGGGAGGGTGGAAGTGCTGATCATGCGTGTCGCGGATATACAGTTATCCTTTCCTTCTATCCTGATCGCACTGATCTTGCTGGCCCTGACCGGGCAGGGTGTGAGCAAGATCATTCTGGCGCTGGTACTGGTGCAGTGGGCTTATTATGCGCGCACGGCACGCAGTGCAGCACTGGTAGAGCGACGCAAGGAATATATAGAGGCCGCGGTTGGTCTGGGCCTGTCGCCAGCCCGCATCATCTGGCGTCATTTATTACCGAACTGCCTGCCTCCATTGATCGTGATTGCGGCCTTGCAGGTGGCTTCGGCCATTTCGCTGGAAGCGACCCTGTCTTTCCTGGGGCTGGGTTTGCCGGTGACTGAACCTTCGCTGGGTTTGTTGATTGCCAATGGCTTCCAATATCTGCTGTCGGGTAAATACTGGATCAGTTTTTTCCCCGGCCTGGCCTTGTTGTTGACGGTGGTGTCCATCAATCTGGTGGCGGATCATTTGCGCGATGTACTTAACCCGCGCTTGCAGACGCAATAGATGGGACACACGATGACAATTGCGACACTGGAAGTACAAAATCTGCAGACGGAATTCGCCAGCCGCGCCGGTACGGTCACGGCGGTGAATAATGTCAGCTTCAGCGTGCAGCCCGGACAAATCATGGGTCTGGTCGGTGAATCCGGTTCTGGCAAATCCATGACTGCCTGTTCCATCATGGGCCTGATCGACCCGCCCGGCAAAGTCACGGCAGGCAAGGTCTTGTTCAAGGGACAGGATTTGCGTGGGCTATCGGCAGAAGCCATGCGGCAAATCCGGGGCAACCGCATTGCCATGATTTTCCAGGACCCGATGATGACCCTGAACCCGGTCTTGCGCGTCGATACCCAGATGATGGAAACCATCTTTGCCCATCAGCAGGTCAGCCGCGAAAAAGCGCGCGAAATGGCACGTGCCGCCCTGGTCAAGGTCGGTATCCCATCACCAGATGAAAGGTTGCTGGCGTATCCGCACCAGTTTTCTGGTGGCATGCGGCAAAGGGTGGCAATTGCCATTGCGCTCCTGAACGCACCAGAACTGATTATTTGCGATGAACCGACTACCGCACTGGATGTCACCATACAGGGACAGATACTGTATGAAATGCAGAAACTGTGCAGAGAATCTGGTACCGCCCTGATCTGGATTACCCATGATTTGTCAGTGGTTGCCGGCCTGGCGGATACTGTCAGCGTCATGTATGCCGGCAAGATCGTCGAAAGCGGCAGCGTCAGCCAGGTGCTGGAACAACCGCTGCATCCTTACACGCATGGCCTGATTGCTTCTTCACCCTCGCGTAACCAGCATGGACAGACCTTGCGCCAGATACCGGGTGCTACTCCTTCCCTGTTGAATCTGCCATCTGGCTGTGCTTTTCGCAATCGCTGCGAGCGCGCCACCACCGCCTGCGAGCAGGTGCCACCTGTGCAGCATCTTGATGGGCGCAGCCTGCTGTGCTTTCATCCCATGAACCCTACGGACAGTGTGACAGTTGGAGTGGTAGATGTCTGAAATAAAGCTATCCATGCCAGGCGACGGCACGCCCTTGCTTGAAATGCGCGTCGTCAGCAAGCGTTTTACCAAATCCGTGGATCTGAGCGACAGGCTGGCGCAATGGCTGGGGGCTGCGGCAGCGCCCGACATCGTGCATGCCGTGGACGATGTTGATCTGTCCCTGCATGCCGGCGAAGTGCTGGGCCTGGTTGGTGAATCCGGCTGTGGCAAATCGACGCTGGGACGTATGGCTGTGGGCCTGCATGGCTTGTCTGATGGCACGCGCTGGTGGCGTGGACAGAACCTGGCCCTGGCGGACAAGGCTACTCAACAGCAAATGAAGCTGGCCATGCAGATGATATTTCAAGACCCGTATGCCTCGCTGAATCCGCGCATGCGTGTGCTCGACATCGTCGGTGAGGCACCGGTGGTGCATGGCCTGATCAAGTCGGCAGAGCAAACGGATTATGTAGAACAGCTATTGCAAAGAGTGGGGCTGGACCCGGCGGTATTACGACGCTTCCCGCATCAGTTTTCGGGCGGTCAGCGTGCCCGTGTCGGCATTGCCCGTGCATTGGCCGTGAAGCCGGAGCTACTGGTCTGCGATGAAGCCGTGGCCGCACTCGATGTATCAATACAGGCACAGGTGCTGAACCTGTTCATACGCCTGCGTGATGAGCTCAAGCTGACTTATCTGTTCATCAGTCATGATCTGGGTGTGGTCAGGCATGTGTCTGACCGGGTCGCCATCATGTATCTGGGGCGTATCGTGGAATCTGCACCGACATCAGAAATCTTTGGACATGCCAATCACCCTTATACCCAGGCTTTGCTGGCGTCCGCCCCGAAGCTGGAAGTGCGCAAGATAGACTTTGTCGCCATCAAGGGCGAAATCCCGTCACCCCTGCATCCTCCTGCCGGTTGCCATTTTCATCCACGTTGTCCGCATGCCATGCCCAGGTGCGCAGTCGAAAAACCGCAACTGAAAGAGATTGCACCGCTGCATTTCTCCGCCTGTCATTTGAATACCTGAATTGCCTGTTTTGTCTGAAGAATGGGGATGAACTTCAGGCATGTCCATGGGGCGGCAGCATATTCTGCATGGCTAAGAAGCGTTAGCTGATGGATTTTGTCTGATATTTGCATCAGTGATGATGGGTATACAAAAAATAAAGGAGATTTATTTGCTGCACTGCGATAAAGTAGTACCTGTCTCCTCCAACACCTCCTAAGGTTTGGATTTAACCCGCAACCGCAAGGTCGCGGGTTTTTTTTTGCCCTTTTACATTTGGCCTATAAATTTAACAAAATGGCGGGTACGTGCCATTTTTATACGCAATAATTGAAAATCCCGTTCATTTATTTGATCTTGCTTAATATGCGATTTGTGAATGATTGATATGCGAAAATAGATGTTGGTGAATTTGTTGCGCTGCGATATAGTTACACCTGTCTCCTCCAACACCTCCTAAGGTTTGGATTTAAACCCGCAATCACTTGCGGGTTTTTTTTCGCCTTTTTTTCTTCATTTTGTCTTTTCAGAGGCTGCGCTATCATCTGGCCTGCGGCGATTTGCGGTGATAAATTTGTCTGCGTCAGCAAAACATACCGGCACTGCAACACCATAGCACCACAGCACCACAGCACTCGCGCAACAAAACGCGTATTTTTGGCAATCAATCTGGAATCCCTATGCGAAGACTGGCTGAATCACAAGACCTGGCTGCTGTCCATGCCATCTATATGCATGCAGATGTCATCCCTTACCTGGGTTATGACCCCATGCCCATGGAAGAATTTGCGGCCATGTTTGCTGGTCTGCTAGCAAGCGGCAGTTTTTATGTTTATCCGGTGGATGGCGTAATCGCTGGTTTTTATAAAGTCAGCCGCTTTGCCGGACGTGCAGCGCATGTCGCGCAATTGGGTACGCTAGCCGTTGCGCCATCGTTCCAGGGCAAGGGTATCGCCCAGGCCATGTTGGCAGAGGCCATGTCAGCCATGAAAAATGAAGGTGTACGCCGGCTGGAACTGATCGTCGAATCCGATAATCTGCGCGGGCTGGCTTTTTATCAAGGTCTGGGGTTTGAGACTGAAGGCAGGCTGCGTCAATTCTACAAACGCAGTGATGATGCCGACTATATTGATGATTTCATCATGGCAAAATTCCTGTATTAAGCTTTTATTTGATGCAGCGCAAAGCAAATTTACAAGAAAACAGTGTTGACCACAAAGAATTTACGACGTGTTGTAAATGAAGTGGTATTGAAAATTTTATGAGATTTACAGGTAATTTTTTATATAGTGGTATGTATGCCGATAGAGATATTCATTTTGCGTATACCGGATATATTAAGAATAAAGCATACAAATATGTTGCGGCGCATTAAAGTAGTACCTGTCTCCTCCAACACCTCCTAAGGTTTGGATTTAAGCCCGCAAACTTTGCGGGCTATTTTTTTGCCCCCCGCTTTTGCTGCGTATTCCGCGACTCATTCTGCAATATGTATATGTCGCTTGATATGCTTGAGATGGGCAACGATGGTAAAGGTCATGATCACCAGCAAAGACCAGGAACTCCATTTCCCCAGATGTACGGTAGACCAGGCACCCAGTTGATTCGGATAACGCCAGATACCAAAGAACGTTCCCATGTTTTCTGCCAGCCAGATAAAAAAGCCTATCAGTACGAAAGACAGCAACAGCGGCATACTGCGGTCGCGGTCCAGCGGGCGAAATATAACGGATGAACGTGCATATAGCCCCAGCGCACAAGCCGCCAGATACCAGCGATAGTCACCGATGTAGTGGTGAGTAAAGAAGTTCAGGTAGATCAGTATGCCTATCAGGGCTGCCATCCAGTATGGCGGGTGGTGTCGTATGCGCAAGTCAAACAGGCGCCAGGCCTGGATGATGTAACTGCCTACGCTGGCATACATGAAACCGCTGAATAATGGCACGCCCCACAGTTTGGTATAGCCAGATTCCGGATAGGCCCAGCTTTGTATCTGGCCCGACACCTTGAACACTTCCAGCGCAAAACCGACCAGATGGAACAAGGTTACGGCCTTGAGCTCATCCATGGTTTCCAGCTTGCTCCAGACCATGCCAGCCTGTATCAGGACGGCGATCAGGAACAGTACGTCATAGCGCGGCAAGCCAAACAGGCCAGCCTTGGGCACGATGAGTATGGAAGCGAAAAACAAGCCGACGAACAGGCAGGCACGCACCTCTTTGATGCCGAAATACCAGAATTCCATTAAAAAACGGGGAAAGCCCCGTAGATTTTCTGGTTGTGGAGGTTGAATCAGGAACTGGTCTATGGATTGCAGGCGCATAGCCGGTATTTTAACAAGTGCCACAGTGTATTGTGGCATTAATGATAAAAGCCATATGCATGACCAGAACGTATCTCGTCGTGTTGATGAAATGAGTTCTAATAAATTTCGAATAGAACTTATACTAAAAACAGTATAAACATAGCCATAAAATTGCTGACAATCGTGTTTCGTGAATGCACCAGGGTGGCAGGTCTTTTGATGAGTCGCAGCAACATGTCTTGGTAAGCCATTGCAGCAGCTTGGCAAGATGGCACGTCACTTGCATTCACTAATCAGGTAAACAGAATAAACACGGGGCAGGCAAGGCCGGCCCGGCATTTCCCGGAGAACACCAGCATGTCCACACCCAATGATTATCCACGCGACCTGATAGGCTATGGCCGTCATCTGCCCCATGCGCAATGGCCGCAACAGGCCAGGATAGCGGTGCAGTTTGTACTGAATTATGAAGAAGGTGGCGAGAACTGTGTTTTGCACGGTGATCGTGCATCCGAACAGTTCTTGTCCGAAATCGTTGGTGCGGCCGCTTATGAAGCGCGCCATATGTCGATGGAATCCATTTACGAATATGGGTCCCGCGCCGGGGTCTGGCGCATCTTGCGTGAATTTGAAAAGCGTCAATTGCCTCTGACCGTCTTTGGTGTGGCGATGGCTTTGCAGCGCCATCCGGAACTGACCACAGCCTTTGGCGAGCTTGGTCACGAAATCGCCTGTCATGGTCTGCGCTGGATACATTATCAGGGCATGGATGAAGTGACCGAGCGTGAGCACATGCAACAGGCAGTGCAAATCCTGCGCGAACTGACTGGCCAGGCGCCGCTGGGCTGGTATACCGGGCGCGATTCACCGAATACCCGCCGCCTGGTGGTGGAGCATGGCGGCTTTGCCTATGACGCTGATTATTATGGCGATGACCTGCCATTCTGGACCGAGGTGACCACCAGCAGCGGTGAAAGCAAGCCGCACCTGGTGGTGCCGTATACGCTCGACAGCAACGACATGCGTTTTGCCACCCCGCAAGGCTTTAATACTGGCGATCATTTCTATGATTATCTGAAAGACAGTTTTGACGTGCTGTATGCCGAAGGTGACCCGGACGGCGACAATGCACCAAAGATGCTGTCCATAGGCATGCATTGCCGCTTGTTGGGGCGGCCCGGTCGCTTCCGTGCCTTGCAGCGTTTCCTGGATTACCTGCAGGCCCATGACAAGGTCTGGATCTGCCGCCGCATCGACATCGCCCAACACTGGATGCAGGTGCACCCGTTCAACGCTACAAGACCTTGAACGATGGGAAGAGTGGGAATTCAGTTGAATCTGCAATCAAGCTTCGATATGGATGGGATTATTTATTTAACCTGATGGAAAGGAAGAAAGATGAAAATGCAAATGAAACACATGGCCCTGGCTGTTGCATCTTGCCTGCTGACCGGTAGCGCGCTGGCACAATCCAGTGTCACGGTGCAGGGGTTGGTCGATCTGTCCGTAGGTTCAGTCAAAATGAGTGGCGACAAGGCCAGCACGGCTGCCATCACACCCGGTGGCATGACCACATCATGGGTGGGCTTCAAAGGTGTGGAAGACCTGGGTGGCGGCTTGAAAGCGGAATTTGCACTGACCGCCTTCCTGCGTCCGGATACCGGTGAATCTGGCCGCTTTGGTGGTGATACGATGTTTTCGCGTGACGCGAACATCGCTTTGGCAGGCAGCTTTGGCCGTGTTTCGCTGGGCCGTGATCTGGCACCCAGCTTTTTACCGGTAGTGATTTTTAATCCCTATGGTGATTCCTTTGACGTATCACCCCTGGTCTTGCATTGGTATGTGCCGTCGGGCGGTTTTGCGGCACGTACCTGGGCCAATTCGGCAGCGGGCGATTCGGGCTGGAGTAATGAAGTCATCTATAGCACGCCTAATTTCGATGGTTTCAGTTCGAATATGCATTACCAGTTTGGTGAAAAGGCCGGTGATACCGGTACCCGCAATATCGGTTTGAATGCCCTGTACTTCAATGGCCCGTTTGCCCTGGGTGCTTTCTATCAAAAAGTGCAGGTATCCAATCCCACGGGTGGTTCTGCGATTGTCGATGCAACCGCTGCACCGGTGAGCTTTGCTTCCATCAATAACCAGACCGCATATTTTGTGGGTGCCAGTTATGACCTGACAGCGGCCAAGCTGTATGCGACCTATACCTCCAGCAAGAATGACACGGCAGCAGGCAAGCAAATGGATGACAAGATTTACAGCCTGGGTGCCAAGATACCGGCAGGCGGTGGTGACATCTTGCTGGCCTATGCCAATACCAAGCGCAACGGGTCGCTGACTGCCAATACTGAGCTTAAGCGCGATACCATGTCTGCTGGCTATGACTATAACCTGTCCAAGCGCACCGATATCTACGGGGTGCTGATGAGTGACAAGATCAGTACGGCAGACCGTGCCACCAGCGTGATTGCTGGCATACGCCACAGGTTCTGATTGTTTTCAGCATGAAAGGAAAAACCGTCATCTGAAAAAATGGCGGTTTTTTTTATTTGTCTGTCACAAACGGCTGAGCTGTTTCGTCTTATCATGATGGACATAATAAATTGTAATCATGATAAACCGCCTGCAAAGCTTTACTGACCATAAACCCCGTCTGTTCGGCATTGCCTACCGCATGCTGGCTTCACGCGCCGAGGCCGAAGACCTGGTGCAGAACACCTATCTGCGCTGGCATGCACTCAGTGAGGATGAAGTACTGCAAATCCGTGAACCGCAAGCCTGGCTGGTGACCGTCATCAGCCGTCTTTGCGTGGATAGACTGCGCGTGCTCAAGCGCGAGCGTGAAAACTATACCGGCCCCTGGTTGCCAGAACCCATGATAGAAGTCGATAGCCAGACGCCAGAACTGCTGGCTGAGTTCAGCAGCGATGTATCACTGGCCTTTTTGACCATGCTGGAACGTTTGTCGGCAGAAGAGCGGGCTGCATTTCTTTTGCATCAGGTCTTTGATGTCGATTACCCTGAGGTAGCCGGTATGCTGAACAAGACAGCAGCCGCCTGTCGTCAACTGGTACACAGGGCAAAGGAGAGGGTATTACAGGACAAGCCGCGCTTCCAGATCAGCCGCGATCACCACCGGCAATTGCTGCAGCGCTTTACCTTGGCCGCCCAGAGCGGTGACTTAAAGGCTTTGAATACCCTGTTTGCTGATGACGCACAAATGATAGGTGACGGTGGCGGCAAGGTGGCTTCGGTCAACCGCATCCTGCATGGGGTTGCACGCATATCCCGTTTATTCCATGTCATTTCCAGAACTTATCCCCAGCGCATGCAGTTTGTCGAAGTCAGCATCAATGGCGAACCTGGCTTGCTGCGTTTTATTGACGGCAAACTTGATGCCACCATTTCCATTGTCAGTGACGGTGAAAAAATCCTCGACCTGTATACTATCCGTAATCCGGATAAATTGCAGGCGTATCAGGGTATGACTTTGCCTGCCACAACTATTTAAGAAATTATTTAAGAAATTATTCAGATAATCTGTCACAAACCGATTCTCCCCAGCGTCTTATGGATGAAGAAAGCAATTTCGCTGACTCATCTTAAAACTGGAGAATTATCATGACACTCAAACTGAATTTCCCTGGCCTTGCACCGGCAGCCTATCAAGCTCTGGCTGGCGTCAATACTGTCCTCGACAGCAGTAGTCTTGGCAAGTCTCTTATCGATCTGGTTTTTTTACGGGTTTCACAAATCAATGGCTGCGCATTTTGCGTCGATAAACATGCGCATGATTTGCTCGAACATGGCGATAATTTCCAACGCCTGAACAGCCTGGTGTGCTGGCGCGAAGCGCCCTGCTTCAGCGAACGCGAAAAGGCCGCACTGGCCTGGAGTGAAGCGCTCACCGGTATCGCCGGCAAGCATGTTGATGAAGATCTTCAGCAAGAATTGCCGAAACATTTCACGGAAAAAGAACTGGTTGATCTGGCCTTTACCATTGGCCTCATGAATGCATGGAACCGGGTGGCAATTGCTTGTGGAAAAAGCTTTGCCATGCGTTGATTTATCCTGTTTTTCGTGGGATTAACTAGCCACGGCTTTGATAAATAACTTTATCAAGGCCGGGTTCGCCATACGCATCTGCATTGCTCATGAAGTCATCGAAGGGCCCGACCTTGCTGATGGTCTGCCCCTGGCGAAAGACGATTTGCAGGCCCTGTTCTGCTTCCCAGTCACAATCGCATTCGATAGACACATACACAGTCTTGTCACCATTCGGGCGCTGACATACCAGGGCTTCATCGCCAAACTGTATGTGTTGCCAGACATCGGCTGCGGTGGCAATGTGCACTACATCCAGTTTTTCGGATTTGCGGTAATTGGCCGTGTCCTGGTAATAAGCAAAAATCTCGGCTTCGGCCTTGTGCAGGATGGATGGGTCAAGCGCAATAAAGTGCGTGATAGTACTTTGATATGCTGCTTTGTTCGCTTCATCGGCCTCGTCATAGCCTTCCAGCAGGAAGGTGTAGGCTTGTTGATTCAGTGCAGGCACTACAACAGCCTGGCTGATATACCAGCCATTTTCTTCATCTTTTTCCAGTGTTCCGAGGCCGGGAATTTGCATGGTCTGTCTTCCAGTTTTCTGATGCCGTTTGTTGATGTGTCGCCGTCTGTGGCCAATTGTGACTGATTGTGGCCGGAGGCTCACATGTTACGGCAAGGGGCTGTATTGTCCCATACAAGTCTGGCAGCAGGCGCATTGCGCTGGAAGCTGATGCTAATTTTCCTTTATTGCGTCGGCTGCTGCTGGACGCCGGTGGTGTCATACAATTGGATTTCATTCAGCAGATCAAAGCAGTTGGCCTGATCCGGGTTCAGACCTATCCGGAGTTTTTTATCATTGCTGTTCAGTTGCGCATGGTTGACCAGCAGGCGCATTTTGCTGATGAGGTCGGCAGTGTGCAGCAAATGGCCGAGTGGACTCCAGTCTATGGGCTTGCTGCCACCGGCTTGCTGTTGCAGGGCCAGGACTACATGGTCGGGGAATTCCCAGCGTTGGGCAATGCGGTAAGAAAGCGTGGCTGCCACCGATGAGAAGATGGCCTGGAAGCTGGCTGAATATTTAAATTTACCCTGTTCGCAAGTCTGGTCCAGCAGGCGGAAGGCGATAATCAGACCGACGTTTTTCATCAGCCCCGTCAAGAAGGCGTGGAAGGGGTCAATATTGCGGGCCAGGGTGTGGCAGGCGACCGCGCATTTTTCTGACTGGTTCCAGATATGCGGTGCTGCACGGCGAGTAAATTGTCCGGCGTTCAGGTTGATGATGGGGCGGAAGGCGACCTTGGCAATCACCAGCCGCAAGCCTTCTTCGCCCAGGATCATGACGGCTTTTTCCAGGCTGTTGATACGGTCTGCCGGGTTGTACAGGGCACTGTTGACGGTATTGATGACTTCGCCGACTAGCACCACGTCTTTCACAATCTGACGTGACAGTTCACCGGCAGAAATGGTTTTGCTGCGCAGGCTGTTCAACAGTTGCGGCACGACGCTGGGTACGCGCGGCACGATGACGGCATCGTTCAGGTCAGACGCCAGCAATTTGTACAGCGCTTGCAGGATAACTTGTTCAGTTTCAAAGTTGCCGCCCTCACCCGGGTAACCCATGATCCAGTCAAAATAAAGACTGTCGATAGGTAGCGCCGGTTTCCAGGCAATGAGTTTCTCTGCGTGGGGTGCTGCAGTCGCAGGCGCAGGCGTAACACTGGCCAATACCGTGGCTGGCTGTGGATTGCTGTCTGCATCAGTCCCGGGCACAGCAGGTGCCGATGCTGGCGTGGCTATCGGTGTGGCTGCAGGGGTGGTCGCCCTGACCAGTGCTGCCGCTGCGCTCATCGCCGGTTCCGGCGTAGCCGCAGTCGCAGGCGGATTGGCCTGGCTGGTGCTTACCGGTACCTGATCACCACCAAACAGGCGGTTAAAGAATTTGCTCAGGGTATTCGACACGGTGTCCCTTTCACTTCAAACTAATCGGCCACGCAGGCCAGAGCTTTCAGTTTGTATATTTGCCTGGGGTGTGTCAATCCCAAGCCGGGCTTGCAAGGGCTTTCTTGCCGGCTTTTAACTTAAGTTGTCATTCTTCATCATTGAGCTGGGCATTCAATCTGGCAATTTCGGCCATGATTTCTGCCGGAAACTCTTCCCTGGCCCATTCGCGGTATTCACCGGCAGCGTAAGCCAGGCCATTTTTATAGTACATGTAGGCATTCAGGCGATTACGTACATAGAACTCATTTCATAAATAGGGATGAGTGCGAGCAAGGCGATTCGGGATGCAGTGCAAGGCGTGACGCGCAGCCAAGGCTGGTGCCTTGGCAAGTGGCACAACGCTGCAATGCGCCCGAATCGCCAGCTCCCGGAGGGTTTGCCTCATAACGTGTGCTGGACTGCGTTGGACTCGTTGTCAATAGACCCGCTATTGACTGCCTCGTCCGCCTTGCCAGCCCACGTTATGAGGCAAACGCATCTCACCCCTATTTATGAAATGAGTTCTAATTATTTTGGGTGCGTACGACTTTGCCCGGCGTACCCATGACGATGGAATTATCGGGAATGACCGTACCTTCCTTCAGGAAGCTGTGGCCGGCAATAATGCAGTTGTTCCCTATCACGCAGCCATCCATGATGGTGGAATTGATGCCTATCAGGCAGTTATCCCCTATGGTGCAGCCATGGATGGTGCAATGATGGGTAATCGAACAATGGCTGCCTATGACGGTCGGGGTCTGGTCACCGATATGCAGCATGACAAAATCCTGGATATTGGTGTACGGGCCGATGATGATTTCCTTGTGTTCGGCCCGGGCCACCACATTGATCCAGATGGAGGCATTCTGCCCCACGCTGATCTTGCCATACAGTTGTGCCGTGTCATGCACATACACGGGTTGATCAAGTGTGACATCGGGACCAATGAAAGCCATAGACACCTCTCAGTATTCAAAAAAAACAGCAAAAAAAACAGCAAAAAAAACAGCAAAAAAAACAGCAGAAAAAACAGCAAAAAAAACAGCAGGGAAAACAGCTAGTGAAATAACAGAATAGCGCTTTATGAATAAATGTGGTGAAGGTTGCCCACAGCGATCATCCAGCATACCACCATACCAGACAGATACAGCATGGCACGCCAGGGTTGCAAACCGCGTAGGTAGACGATGGTATGCAGATAGCGTATCAGCACATAGCTGCCAAACAGCCAGTTGGCGCTGGACGCATCGCCTCCCAGCAAGACATAACTGAGCGCCAGCGCCAGAAACAGCGGCAGGTTTTCAACATCATTGCGCCAGACACGGGCGCAGCGCTGCACCAGCTCGGCTTCAGCTTCTACCAGACGCAGGCCAAACATGCCGGCGTCTTCTGGCAACAGATAGCGACGGCTGCGTATGCGGCTGATGACTTGCAGGGCACTTAACAGGCTGGCTTTCAAAAACAGCGCCAGCAAAGCCAGCACAAAGCTGGACAGGGCAGGGAAGGCCATCATTTGCCGACCTCTTCTTGTGTTGTGGCACGTGCGTTTCTGAGTGCGAGAAATTGTTCGATCTGGCCGGTGGATGGGCGAAAACCACTCATGGACCAGCTTTCTGCCTCAGTCTCCTGGATATTGATCCAGACAGATTTCCTGAATTCAGGGTCACCCGCCCCCTCGATGTCCACCATGACATCGGCAATTCTTTCGAGTAATAACTGCTTTTGACCGGGGTTTAACATTCCTTTGATGGTGTGTATTTGTACGTAGGGCATGTGGGCTCCTGATTATGGTTGTGGCTATCACTGATGTACAGCGACAGCCCACAGCCGGTTAGTAAGAACCTGGATTGTGGCGGTCATGGAAAAGTTGTACCATTGGCTGAATCGACAAAAAAAGGTTTGAATTGGCCATATGACGATCGCAGACAATATGATCCGTATAGGTGTGCTGGTGTATCCCGGCTGTTTGCGCAGTGGTGCCGTGATGCCTATTGACGTATTTGCCATTGCCAATACCCTGGCTGGAATACGCCCGGCAAGCAGTCGCCCGGTACAGTTCGATGCCTTCTGGGTCAGTGCCAGGGGCGATGTCATGCAGGAAGTAGGTGGCCTGCATTTTCAGGCGCGTGACATCTCCACGCAAAAGCTGGATGCCTTGATGGTGCCCGGCATCGACCACAGGGACAGCAGGCAACTCGATACCCTGATGGCAGAACTGGGGCCGGAGCAGGCTTTGCTGCATGATTACCTGCAAGGTGACGGCCTGCTGGTTTCCAGTTGTTCCAGCACCAGCCTGCTGGCCAGGACCGGCCAGCTCGATGGTCGTCGTGCCACTACCAGTTGGTGGCTGAGTGCCTATTTCCGCAAGCACTTCCCGCAGGTCCTGCTGGAAGCCGAAGAACTGATCGTTCAGGATGGCCAACTGGTGTCATCCGGCGGTGTGACTTCGTATATCGATTTGTCACTGTGGCTGGTAGCGCATTTTGCCGGTGAAGAATTACGCCAGTTGACAGCCAAGATTCTGGTGGTGGACGCCAACCGCAATAGTCAGGCACCGTATATCGCCAAGGCCATGATGCAGGATCAGGGTCATGCGGTGATAGAGCGCGCCCGCCGCTGGCTGAACCAGCGTCTGGATCAGCGCTGGACCATGGCAGAACTGGCCAGCTATTGCCATGTCAGCCAGCGCACTCTGTTAAGACGTTTTCAGGATGCCACCAATCTCAGCCCGATACACTATGTGCAGCAACTGCGGGTGGAACGGGCCAAGGCCTTGCTGGAAACGACCCGCCTGTCGCTGGAAGACATCACCGCGCGTTGCGGTTATGAAGATGTCTCCAGTTTCAGTAAAATCTTCAAACAGTGGGCGCAGGTGACGCCGAAGGATTACCGGCGCAGATTTGGATTGAGATTCTGAGGATAACAATGGACAACAATGGACAACAATGAATAACAGGCACGTAGTGATCGTTGGTGGTGGCGTCATTGGCAGTGCCGTTGCTTATTTTGTGGCCGCGCACCCACGCTTTCAGGGCAGAATCACTGTGTTGGAACGTGACCCCACTTATACCCATGCTTCTTCAGCCCTGTCGGCCAGTTCCATACGCCAGCAATTCAGCACCCCACTGAATATACAGATGTCGCAGTTCGGCATCACGTTCCTGCGTGAACTGCATCAGCATCTGGCAGTGGATGGCGAGGTGCCGGAACTGGGTTTGACTGAACAAGGCTACCTGTATCTGGCGACGGCTGCCGGTGCTACCACGCTACGGGAAAATCATCAGATACAAAAGGCAGAGCAGGTTGATGTTGCCCTGCTTGATCCGGATGCATTGCAACGCCGGTTCCCGTGGTTGAATATAGATGATCTGGCTGTCGGATCGCTGGGCCTCAGTGGTGAAGGCTGGTTCGACGGCTATGCTTTGTTGATGGCGTTTCGCCGCAAGGCGCGCAGCCTCGGTGTTAATTATATTCAGGCTGATGCACTGGGATTTGAACAAGGTCATGGCAAAGTGCAGGGTGTGCGCTTGCGTGATGGTAGCGTCATCCCTTGTGATGTGGCAGTGAACGCGGCTGGTGCCTGGGCGCGCCCCTTGCTGACCGGTACCGGTTTTGATTTGCCTGTAGTTGGTCGCAGGCGCACGGTATTTGTGGTGTCCAGCCCGGCCCAGACACCTGCCTGCCCGCTCATCATTGACCCATCGGGTTTGTGGTTACGTCCCGAAGGGCAGCAGTGGATATGCGGCTTGCCGCCGGAGGATGATCCTGACGATGCGCCGCTGGAAGCTGATTACGGACAGTTTGATACGGTCTGGCAGATCATGGCGAACCGCGTTCCTGCTTTTGAAGCGCTGCGCATGCAAAGAGCCTGGGCTGGCTACTATGAATACAATGTGTTTGACCAGAATGCCGTCATTGGTACGCATCCGCAATTATCGAATGTGATACTGGCCAATGGTTTCAGCGGCCATGGCATGCAGCACGCACCCGCAGCCGGGCGCGGCATTGCAGAATTGCTGGTGGACGGTGCTTACAGCAGCCTGGATCTGTCGCCTTTGTCAGCGCAACGTTTGCTGGATGGCAGGCCGCTGCTGGAAAAAAATGTGATTTGAATTTGATACTTATACCGCTTTTTTTGCATACGCATCCAGCTCATCCAGCCAGACCTGTTTTTGCTCAGGCGTGACAAACGAAGCTTCAAATGCGTTGCGTGCCAGTTGCAGCAATTCTTCCTTGCCGAGTTGCAGCGCGTCGGCGGTGGCGATGTAATTCGCATTCATGTAACCACCGAAATACGCGGGGTCATCTGAATTGATGGTGACGCATAAACCGGCACGCAGCATGCGCGCCAGGTTGTGATCACGCATATCCTTGACCACACACAGTTTCAGATTCGATAGCGGGCAGACTGTCAGCGGCATGCGGCTTTGCTGCAGCTTTGCCATCAGGGCCGGGTCTTCTTCTGCACGTACACCGTGGTCTATACGTTCGACCTGCAATACATCCAGGGCGCTATGAATATATGCCGGTGGACCTTCTTCACCTGCATGGGCGACCAGGCGAAAACCCATGGCCTGGGCAATCGCAAAGACATGGGCAAATTTTTCTGGCGGGTTGCCGACTTCGGCAGAATCCAGCCCTATACCTGTCCACAGGTCGGCATATTGATCTCGTAATGGTAGCGCTGCTTCCAGTGTAGTGATGGCATCTTCTTCACTCAGGTGGCGCAGGAAGCACAGTATCATCCCGCCAGAAAAACCATGGCTGGTACGTGCCTCACGCAAGGCGCGGGCGATACCGGCAAACACAGTGGCGATGGGGATGCCGCGCGCAGTGTGGGTTTGCGGATCAAAAAACAATTCCACATGGCGTACATTGTCAGCCAGTGCACGCTGGATATAGGCGTGGGTCAGGTCAAAGAAATCCTGCTCGGTCTGCAAAACGGCAGCGCCGGCGTAATACAGGTTCAGGAATGACTGCAAGTCTTCAAAGTCGTAGGCAGCGCGCACTTCATCCACCGTGGCATAGGGCAGTTGCACGCCATTTTTTTGTGCCAGGGCGAACATCAGTTCCGGTTCCAGCGAACCTTCTATGTGCAGATGTAATTCGGCTTTTGGCAGGCCGCGAATAAAATCATGGTGCGTAGTACTCATAAGTCAGACCTGGATCAAGAATTTAAAATAGGGGGATCATGCTTATTGGCCAGTGTAGTGCAAACGCCGCTCTGGTGAACTGTTACAGTCCATTAGTATCAGCGAAAGATGCATCATTCATGCCAGCCAAGTATTGATGAAATGAATTCTAAAATAACATTGTGACAGCGATGCAGATATCAGGTGCACATGATGTCCTGTATCGTTGGCGGCATATCGAGAGTCCCTGTTGAATGCCGTGTGCCGGATCACGGCATGCAAGGAATAAGGACAGATGCAGGAAAGAAGGAAAACAGGCTGCCATGCAGCCGTGTTATGGAAGTGAAGGGCTGTACAGACTTGTATTCAGTGCAGCAGGACGCTTTGGCCCATATAGCCATCATATTGGCCAAGAAAATCGTCGATTTCTTCTATGCTGGGTTCGGATGCGATGAGGTCGGTGACGTCCTTGCGGAAGTTGATTGCCAGTGGGCCGCCAATGAACCATTCACGGCGTACGGCCTTGTCGGTGATTTCATAACCGCCGAAGCGCAATGCTTCGTGATCAGTATCAGCACCATATTCGATGACGCTGTATTGTTCGCTGTTATAAATAAGATTCATTTTGTGCATCCTTTCTGGCTGGAGGAAATTTTCCTCTGGTTACCGTACATAGAGCAGACATGGTGCTGACGACAGCGAATTTCAAGAATAGTACCCGATGAAGCTACTGAGTAACGCAATTTTGAGCCTGCGATGCTCGCCGTAGCTTCGTGCGGTTGCGCTTCTTAAGCCAAACTGGCACCGCTCGCTACACTTCCTCAGACACTCTTCTTTTTATGTGATGCTAACTTACATTAAGTATTACGGCACGGCAACCCCTCAACTTTAGGGACACTTAACATTGGTTCACAAGCGAGACTGGCTGCTGATCTCCAGCAAGTTGGCATAGGCCGGCTCTTGCAAGGTAAGTGTTAGCTGGTCCAGATGGGCATCGCTGGCGACACCCAGGAAGATATGGGCGGGTTTTTGGCGCAGGGCGCGATTCAGGGTGACGCGCAGACTGAGGTTGCCTATACAGCAAAAGCAGCCGGGGGCAATGCGGCTGATGTGCAGATTGTCGCCAGGAAGCAGGATATCTTGCCCATCGGGCAAGCCTTCAAGGATGACGACATTGCTCAATGCGGCAGGTAAACGGGAAAGGGAGGCCGCAATCGCCGCCTCCCTTTGAGTATAACTACCGCCGTGTATCAGATGTAATTGTGCTTTCGCAGTGTTCAAACTTACTTTCACACTTATTACCAAACTTATTTTTTTACTTATTTTTAAACTTACTCACCACGCTTGGCGTATTTCATCGACTCTACGCCCAGTTGCTTGAGCTTGCGATACAGATGGGTACGTTCCAGACCTGTTTTTTCAGCAACGCGTGTCATGCTGCCGCCTTCACGATTCAGGTGGTATTCAAAATAGATGCGTTCAAAGGCATCGCGTGCTTCACGCAACGGCAAGTCAAAGGACAGGCTGGCAAACTGGTTGTTTGGTGTTGCCGCTACCGGTTGTGCTGCCGAGAAATGACGTGCTTCATATGCCGGGGCCGCATTGCCAAAACTGCCAGATATGGCTGGCGCTGCCGTATTGTCATTGCTGATGACGCGCAAGGCCGGTGCTGCCGGTTTGGGCGCTTCTGAACTACGGGTCAGACCCTGTTGTACTGCTTTCAGCAGTTTTTGCAGTGCAATAGGTTTCTCCAGGAAATTCAGGGCACCGATACGGGTTGCTTCCACCGCAGTATCGATGGTGGCATGGCCAGACATCATGATGACTGGCATGGTCAGCAAGCCATCGCGCTGCCATTCTTTCAACAGTGTCACGCCGTCGGTATCCGGCATCCAGATATCGAGCAAGACCAGATCTGGTCGCGCTTCCTGTCGTGCCTGTCGTGCCTGCTGTGCATTTTCAGCCAGCTGGACCACATGTCCTTCATCCCCAAGAATTTCAGACAACAATTCCCGGATCCCCATTTCATCATCTACGACCAATATGTTTGCCATAAATCTACCCTATTACTGCCTCTATGTTTTCTTGGGTGCTTCTTGTCGTTCATTTCCTGCATGGTCTGCCACCATCCCGTTTCCGGGAAATGCTGCCTACTGTCTGCCGGATAAAAATTTCAAAATGACCCGAAGCTTTTTGTCCGTATTCCTCTTTTGGGAACATCAGAAGAATGGCTCGCTCAAATACAAGTTTTCTGGAATCTGCTTACGATCTTGGTGCGCTGCTCTTCATCACCGCTGACGCTCGCTACAGATCGTAAACAGGTTCTTACGCTGTATTTGAATCCGGTGCTAACTTTAACAGCAAAATCGCTACTTTTGCACCGTTTGTATCGCTGCGATTTTGAATATCAATTCTACCGCCATGTTCATCAATGATTTTCTTCACCATCGGCAGCCCCAGGCCGGTGCCTCTGGGTTTGGAGGTGGCATAAGGTTCAAACGCACGACCCAGAATTTTGCTCGAAAATCCCGGGCCGTTATCGATAATTGACAGCCGTACCGCAGAATGGGTGATCTGGTCGGTTCCCGTGTAACGCACCACATCGGTGATGACGTCGATACGAGGCACAAAATCGGGATTTGTATTGTCGGCGACTGCGTCCTGGGCATTTTGTAAAAGATTGTGAATTACCTGCCGCAACTGAGTGGCGTCGCCCATTATCTGCGGCAAATCGGGAGCCAGCGTCAGGCGTATCGCATCCCTGCCGTCGCCAGCGATGTACAAATGCAGCACTTCATCGATCAAACCAGCCAGGTTCAAGGGCATCAGAACCGCTGGCGGTGTGCGTGCATAATCGCGGAAATCATCCACCATGCGCTTCATGGAAGTGACCTGATTGACAATCGTGGTGGTGCTCTTGTTCAGGATCAGGACATCGCTGTCGCTGAGCTTGTCCTGCAGTTTCATTTGCAGGCGCTCGGCAGACAATTGTATCGGCGTCAGCGGATTCTTGATTTCATGCGCCAGGCGGCGTGCCACTTCGCCCCAGGCGATAGAGCGTTGGGCAGAGATAATATTGCTGATATCATCAAATACCACCACATAGCCGCTGCCAGATGCCACCGGTAAATGTGAACCGCGCGCCAGCAGGGTAATGCTTTGTTCTTCTTCGGCGACGACGTTGTCACCGCCTGTTGCCGTTTGTTTACCTTTGTTGGGACGGGGTACTTCTATCTGTTGTTGCCAGTGCTGCTCGCGTTCGTTTTCTCCACCCGCAGCCGATTGTGCGTGCTGCTCGGAAAACGCCTTGGATATGGCAAACGCAAATGCCTGCATGCCTTCGATGGTAGCCAGTGGTTTGTTGATTTCGCTTTCCAGCCTGCGTTGCAGTATGCGCTCTACCGATTCATTACAGGTGACCAGGTTGCCGCTCTGGTCCAGCACCATCACCCCGGCGGACATATTTGCCAGCACCGATTCCAGGTAAGCCTTGGCGTTTTCCAGTTCGCTGCGGTTTTTTTCCACCGCCGCACGGGCATCAAACAGTTGCCTGGTCATGGTGTTGAAGGATTTGGTCAGGCTACCCAGTTCATCGGCGCTGGTGACGATAGGGCGGGGCGAGAAGTTACCCTCGGTCACCGCCTTGGTGCCTTCGGCCAGCAAGAGCAGGGGGCGGGCCAGCTCGCCGGAAATCAGAAAGGCACTGGTAATGGCGGCCACAATGGCTAGCAACAGGGTCAGTGTCAGGGTGATGATGTACATCTTTTTCAGGTTGACCCTGCCGATGGAGCGCACCTGGTATTCGCGTGAGGCACTGCTCAGTGCTTCGGCATGCATGGCCAGATTGGCGGGCACGGGTTGTATCAGTTGCAGGTACAGGGATTCATTTTGCAGCGAAATCCAGCTGCTGCTACGTATCGGCACCACCACCCGCGAGCGCAGTATCCTGGCCGGTTCTGCCGCCAGTGTGGGGTGGCTGGCACCACGGTTGGCGTTGGCAGCACTGGCGGTTTCCGAATCGGCAGGAGCGATTTTTTCATCCCGGGCAGCGTAATAACGCGACAATTTGACCTGACGTATCATTTCCCCGGTAGGCAGTTCTGGTAACAGGCTAAGGCTGCCCATATTTTCATTGGCGGTTGCGATGAGGCGCCCCTTGCCGTTGACGATGGTGGCTTCCTGTATCTGCATTCTTTCACGCAGGCGCGACAGATGGATGGACATCGAACTTTCGGTCGGGTCGGACAGTTCCGACGCCATGTCGCGGGCCTTGGTTTGTAAATCGGCCAGTAAAAAATCCAGCGCCGTCAGGCCCAGGTTCTTACCGGAATCGAGAGCAGACTCAACCTTGACGTCAAACCAGGATTCGATAGACAGTGATACAAAGCGTACCGATACCACATAAATGACCGTGCCGGGCAAAATACCGACCAGCGCAAACAGGACCACCAGCCGCGTCATCAGGCGTGAGCCGAATTCCCGCGTGCGGAAGCGCCGGAACAAACGCCATACCAGAGTCAGAACCAGGATCAGCAGTGCCAAGGCAACAATGGCGTTGGCGTCCAGCAGCCATTCATAATAGCGTTCGAAGCGCGAGGAGTTTTCTGAAACGGTGGTCAGAAAGAAAAGCAGTATGCTCATCAGAGCACCGCCGATAATCAGGGCATACCGCAAAAATCGTGTCACTTGTCGTCAGCCTTGAAGGAAAAGCGCTTCCACTCCGTTTTCTGGCTCCAGTTACTGTCGTTGAAAGTCGGAATCTGGAAATGCATCGGTATCTTGGACAGGCCCATGCGCAACTGCACTGCCACGTTATAAGTGGCACCATTGGTCAGCAGGGATTTTTCAGCGATCAGCCAGCGACTGGGCCTGAGCACCAGGTTCAGGGCGCTATCGAGGGAAGGAAAAGTCTGTTGCAGGCCATTATTGACGATGACGGTGTATTGCTGGGTCCATTCATTAAAGGCGATTTTGACCGTGTTTTCACTGCGCACGACTTTTTCATCGACCCAATACCAGCGTGAACGCGTCAGTTCGATCTCGGTCGTGAAGGATACCGGGATGCCTTCCTTGATGGCTTTACGCAAACCATCGCTGAGTTCTATGGAAAACACGGCTGCCAGCCGGTAGCCTTCCTCACTGGATTCTATTTTGGCAGATTTGACTTCCACATCGGCTGCATGGCTGACGGATGTGCCTGCCAATGCCAACAAGGCTAACAAAAATGTCAGCATCAGTTGGCGCAGCAGGGAAGTTGAACGTCGGATCATGCAATCAATACGAAATCAAAAGTCTGCTAATGATAGCTTGAACTTGTTGGCATTCGTTAATTTTGCAGTGGTTTTTGAAACAATGCATAAAACAAACCGTCATGTTCGTTGTTAGCAGCGGACGCTGTCGGCAGCACAGGCAGCATTTGACCCGGTGCATCAAGCCGTATGGCTCCGTGCCTGGTGACAAAGGCGGCGGCCTGGGCTTCCGATTCCAGCGGCCAGATCGAACAGGTGACCATCAGCATCTTGCCACCCGGCTTCAGCATGCGCCACAGATTGTCCAGGATACGGGCAGACAGGGCGGCCAGCTGGGCCGCATCTGTCTTGCGGCGTAGCCAGCGGCTGTCCGGGTGGCGTCTTACTACGCCAGAAGCGGTACAGGGCACATCGGCCAGGATACGGTCATAGGGCTTGGTATCCCACCAGCCAGTGCGGCTGGCATCACCTTCCTTGACGGTAGCGAACAACTTTAATCTTGCTAAATTATCATGTATCCGTTGCAGACGGGCCGGATCGGAGTCCAGGGCCAGCAGTTCAATATCGGCCAGCTCCAGCAAATGCCCGGTTTTGCCACCGGGGGCGGCACAGGCGTCCAGTACGCGCATGCCGTCTTGCACATCCAGCAATGGTGCTGCCAGCTGGGCGGCGGCATCCTGCACCGACGCCATGCCTTCTTCAAAGCCGGGGATATGCTGTACCGGCATGGGCCGTACCAGCCGGATGGCAGACGGGCCGATTTGGCTGGCTGCAATTTGCTTCGAGGCCAGCAGTTCCAGATAGGCGGCTACCGTGGTGGCGCGACGGTTGACCCGTAAAGTCATGGGTGGCGCATGGTTGCCGGCAGTAAGTATGGCTTGCCAGTCTTGCGGATACGCTGCCTTGCACTGGTCTACCCACCATTGCGGATAATTCCAGGTGGCGGCAGGCTGTTTCATGACCAGTTTCAGCAACTCGTCCTTTTCGCGCAGGTAGCGGCGCAGCACGGCATTGACCATGCCCTTGGCAAACACCATATGCGGGCTGGAGGTAGCGGCGGTAACAGCCTGGTCGACCACGACAAATTCTTCATAGGCAGGTTGCTCTTCTCCTTCGTTGCCAATCAGTAAAGTCAGGGAACAGCACAACAGGCTGTACAACAGGGCAGGTTCCGGGGTTTTGCTGGCCATGATTTTGATCAGGGCATCTACCCGCCCAACCTGGCGCATGGTGCGATAAGCTATATCCTGTATAGCGCCACGTGCCTGTGGCAGTGCATTGGTCTGGGTAAATACGCGCGACAATGCCATGGGCAAGGCCGTACCTTCCAGCACGTAGCTGACAGCCTGCGCAGCACCCACCAGGCAAAATGCCAGGGAATCAGGCTTGATGTCGACAGGCTGGAATTCCGGGACTGTCGCTGGTGGACGAGCATCCGTGCGCACATTCGGGGAGGTATTTGAGCCTGACCCTGAGCGCACACCAGAGCTTACCCCAGAGCCTGCATTTTTGCGTGCATCCGGACGTGCAGGTTTTTGGGGTTTCCCCAGTGTTTTTCTTGTATTTTCTTGCATATTTTGAATTGGCTAGGTGTAAACCGACACGTAAGTGTAACAGCCCGTGGGTACAAACCCTGTTTCTGTGGCTTTTGCCGCAGTTGAAACCTGGCCGCGCAGGTAGCACGTAAGTAGCCTGCAGGTAGGCACGCAGGTATTAATTACGCAGCAATTACCCTTCGCTATGCAGGCTTATGCTGCCTTTTGGCTCATTTCCAGCGGTGTGAATTGCTGTATTTCCAGCCAGGTACGCAAATCATCAAAAACCCGGGTGGCATCGAGTTCATTGAAAATTTCATGGTAAAAGCCGGTGTAGAAATGGCTGCCAAGCCAGGTTTCATTGACTTTTTGTGCAAAACGCCGGCTACCATCGGGGTCGACCAGATGGTCATCATCAGCCACCATCAGCAATGTGGGTAGCTGCAGTTCTGCGGCATGTTCATGGCAATAGGCCATGGCCGTCAGCATACTGGTAAGCAGCCGTGCACTGAGCCTGCCATGTACCAGGGCGTCATTTTTATAGGCTTGCACCACTTCCGCATCATGTGACAGGTAACGGGTTTGCAAGCCGTTCGGCAAGCCAACGCCAGGTATCAGGCGGAAGGCGGTTTTCAACAGACCCTGCTGGAAACCCGTCATACGTATTGCCAGCGCCGGCGAAGACAGAATCAAAGCCTGCAACTGACTTTGGTGTTCCAGCGCAAAGCGGGCCGCGAACAGGCCGCCCATGCTGTGTCCCAGCAAAATCGGCGGGCCAGCCAATTGCTGGCGGAAGTCGGCAAGCACCATCCGGGCATCGTCCAGCATGGCATGGTTATCCGGTACGTCACCAAGGGCACCGCCAGACTTGCCATGCCCACGGTGGTCATAGGTTCTGACGACAAAACCCAGGGCATTGAAAAAGCGTGCCACGTGGGTATAGCGCCCGCAGTGTTCGCCCAGGCCATGCATGATCAGCACACCTTGCTGGGATGGTGATGCGGCATTTTCCTGGCCGGTCAGGGGCCAGTCGCGTACAAAGATGGGAGTGCCGTCGGCGGCCTCCAGATCGAATTCCCGGGTATTTTCTACATGGGAAGTCATGGGTTTATACGCCCCACATCACATCACGCTGCATCTTGTTGGCAGCATGCAGCATTTCCAGCACCGGGAAGGCGCGGGTGGCAAAACTGACCGTTTCCGGCGCTTCATGTTCGTTGTCATCACCGTTTTCATTGTGATGGGCATTGACATCGCGATTGACTTCGTCCGAGATCGGATGGGCTTTGCTGTCCGCAACCGCTGCTTCTATCTTTTGTATGGCTTGTGGCAATTCTTGCGGTGTAATCACGCCGCGTTCCACATCTTTCTGTATCAGATCCAGGATGCGACGCGCATGTTCTTTATACATGGTGATTTCTGTAGCAGCTTTGGATTTGAATGTGATCAGCATGGACATCTCTCCTCTTTGTGGGTAGCTATGATGTAGAAATGCATATCGGCTAAAGATATGCATACGTATAACTACATCATAATCCTAAATTAACCTGGTGTTGTTTCAGTTTGCTTTGAATGATGTCATAAACGTATCAATCACATCACGGCTGACGGTTTTTTCCGGCCCCAGTATGACGATTTGATAGACCCAGGGGCCACGTATAAGAAAACGGCCTACCATCAGGACCGGCACGTCGTTGCGCAATTTACCACGGACTTCCACGTCCCCGCCTGGCGTGATGCGGGTATTGTCGGCATTGCCCTGGACGTTACGTATCATGCCCTTCTTCATTGCTTCCATGATAAGGCCTGCATTGCCAGCATCGACTGCTTTGGTGCTGCCGACGGCAAAACTGACGCCACCCGCTTCACCGGCCAGCATAGTCATTTTCACATCTATGCCTTCCAGCTGCATGTTCTTGGTATCGCTGACTGCCTTGCCGGGCATCAGGATGGAAAACGGGGCGTCATTGCTGCGGGTTTCGCGCCAGTCAAACTGGGGACTGCATGCGGCCAGACCGATGGCTGCACTTAAGATAATGCTTTTAATCAAGATTTTCATGAGGCTTGCGGTTTCTGGTAAAGCGTAAATTCTGATGTAGGTGAAGCAAATGCTGGCTAGCCAGTCTGACCGGCGATTCAGCCCACATGATAATGCTTTGCCCAGGCTTACGCCGGTTTTTTAAGTATGGGCCAGAATGGCCGTAAACACTGTCAGTATGCAATATTCTGACTTTGTAACCATGATCACTGCTGTCAAAGCATCCATACACTGGGGTATCATGGCGGCAAGTCTGAGTTCGACCATGGTTTTTTAGAACTTGCGCAAAAATTCATTTTTCTGGTGCCACGATGCCACTACGCCAATCACTTGGAATTTCACTACTGCTATTGATCTCGCTGAGTGCCTGCGACCGTCTGGGCCTGCCTGATCCCGCCAGAGATGCGGCGGCCAAGGAATCGGATGCCAGAGCCACCGGCAGCGCCTGCCGTCATGCCGGACGCGCCATCGAAGATTGTTACGCCCTGAACCCGGATGCGGCGCGTGCTGCGGTGTACGCCGGGTGGAAGGAAATGAATGACTACATGCGCGAAAACAAGATCGATGTCGTCAAGCCAGAACTGGCCAAATCAGACGCGTCCTCCAAGTCAGAAGATGCCAGTGCTTCTGCCAGTGCAAAAGCAGAAAAGTAAAAGAAGTCGACAGACATGAGCTTGCAGGTGCGCAGCATGCTGCCGCAGGATCTGGCGGCAGTGTTTGATATACAGTCTTTGGCCTATGTGTCCGACATGGTGGAAACCTTGCCCCTGCTGGCGGCCCGCCTGCAAAGTGCGCCTGACACGGCCTGGGTGGCAGAGCAGGATGGTTGCATCATGGCGTATCTGGCCGCTTATCCCAGCATCGGCGGTCGTGTGTCTGCACTTGGGCAGGCATTCAGTCCGGCCAGCACACCCAACGCCCTGTATTTGCATGATCTTGCGGTGGATCCGGCGCAAGCCGGCAAAGGTGTGGCGCAAGCCATGATAGCGCATGCCTTTGCCTATGCTCAGCGGCAAAACTGGCAATATATCTGTCTGGTGTCAGTACAAAGTACCAGTGCATTTTGGCAGCGGCTTGGATTTGTAGTACAAGCAGAACTTGATCAGCAGCAGACTGACAAGCTGGCCAGTTATAGCGGCGCGGCGTTTTATATGATCAAAGACCTGCGCGCCGGCGTCTGATGCGCAAGCAAAAAATCAAACGCATTGCACTTTTGAAAGTGCAATGCGTTTTTATTTGCAATTGTGATTACGGCAGGCAGCCGCTATTACTTATTTGTTTTTTTATTTATTCTTCTGCCTTTGCGCCCGCTTTTTCCTTTTTGTAAATGATCTTTTTCTTGTCTCCTTCGCAGGAACCGACAACGCGGTACTTAGTCTCAGTGTCTTTCGACACGACTTGCAGGGTGTAGTTATCGACACCCTTGCCTTCCAGCTTGGTCGCGATTTTTTCCTTCAAGGCTTCGCAACTGAGTATGCCTGCTTCCGCATGGGCTGATGCACTGATGAGCAGCAAACCGCCTACCAAGGTATTTATCAACGCGTTTCTTTTCATTTTGCTGGCTCCTTTTCCTTGATCGGATATTGTGCAGACCTGTTCCGTGCCTGATGCGGCATTTTCAGGTCATGCTGATTGTTTGTATGGGTTCGGTTCTACAGGTGGTAAAACGTAACATTTCTTGCCAGGTTTTAACAGAAATACGTTCGTTTCTTTCAGGAAAGTGTCGCAAATCATCCGCAATGCTGACCTGTGGTGGGAATTGCCCATCATTTTCATGTGACAGGTATCGTATTTTCACGACAGTCTCAAGCTTGAAAAACAAGATTATTTTTTTACAAAAATAGGCCGTTGCTGTTGTTGAGTTCATAATTAATGCACATTTTTCGCGTACAGTAGCAGGGGCAGTAGCATTGACAGTAGTGTTGCAAATACAGCGAGCAGTCATACCAGTATGCGGACTTCAGGCTGTGAAGACTGGACGGGCAGGGCATCGCGGCCTGTCTGGACAAGTTGCGCAGGCATTCCCCCAAACGTAAAAATCAGGCAACATGTCTGTGCGGCAAAATTTACCAACACTATATTGCGGATAACATGGCGTATTTATCGCCACTGGACAGACAGAGATGAAGCAAACAGGATTACCCACCAGTCGTTTGGCCATCGCGCTTGCCGCGTGTCTGGTGCTGGCAATTATCCTGGGTGCAGCCAGTGCGGTCTGGATGCTGCGGGCGCAGGAAGTCGGCAAATGGGAAAAGCAGACTGAAACCTTCAGTGTCGTGCTGACCGAAACCGTCAGCCAGCAAATGGATTTCGCGTATACGGCGCTGGACAGTATTTCCGAACGCATACAGGATCGCTGGAGCGTCAGTGCCGATTACCTGTCTTCCAAACTATCGACCTACGACTTCCATCAGTTCCTGCGCGAAAAAGCCAGCCTGTCACCGGCCGTAGAAGTGATTTCCGTACTGGATGTGAACGGCAATGTGATCAATACATCGCGCAATTTCCCGGCACCAACCTACAGCCTGGCTGATCGCGATTATTTCATTGCCCAGCGCGACAATCCTGTACAGGGGATTTATCTGAGTTCTTCGGTGCGCAGCAAGACCACCGGGAAATGGATGTTTTTCCTCAGTCACAGGCTGACCGGCAGTGATGGTGAATTCATCGGTGTGGTTATCCTGGGCATGTCGCCCTCGTTTTACTCACAGTTTTATGAAAAACTCAGTGCTGATGGACATGCATCCATCGCTTTGCTGAGAAATGATTTCACCTACCTCGCACGCTGGCCGGAGCGCGGTGAAATCATGGGTATGAAAAACCTGACTGGCAGCACTTATGAGCTGGTGCACAATCAAAACAAAAAATCCGGCGTCATCATCACCAACAGTTCACGGATGGGGGATGGGGGCAAACATGTGACGCGCATGTCGGCCGTACAATCGCTGCAAAAATACCCGCTGATCATCAATTTCACGGTAGATGAAGAGTTATACCTGTCTGACTGGCGCAAGATCACGACCGGCATTGTGGTGGTGGCCATGAGCGGCATCCTGGCACTGGTGGCAGCATTCAGCGTGCTGGTCAGTCTGCTGGAAAAACGCGAGCAGGATTTGCTCGCCACCACAGAATTGAAGCAGCAGGCGGAAATCATTAACCGCAACCAGGCCCATCTGCTCAAAAATCTGACCGAACAGCAGATCGCCCTGAAAGATTCATCCGAGCGCCTGCAAGCCATCTTCCAGAATGCTGCGGACGGTATCGTCATGATTGATGATACCGGCAAGATAGAGGCTTTGAACCCTGCTGCCGTGGCCATTTATGGGCATCCAGCCAGTGAAGTGGTGGGCAAGAACGGGCGATTTTTCTCACCACCGGGCCAGCCTGATTTGCTGGGCCTGGCCATGAGCCGCAGCGAGTTCCTGGAAACCGGCTGCCTGCGTACCGAGGTGGAAAGAATGCGCAAGGATGGCAGCCTGTTCCCCGCAGAACTGGCCATCAGTGAGTACTACCATGCAGGCCGGCGCAAGCTGATCGTTATCGTCAGGGATATTTCCGAGCGACGCAAGATGGAACGCATGAAGAGCGAATTCATCTCTACCGTCAGTCACGAATTGCGTACCCCGCTCACCGCCATACGTGGTGCCTTGGGCCTGGTTGTGGGTGGTGCCGTTGGTGCGGTACCAGACAAGATTGCGCCGTTGCTTGGCATGGCCCACAAGAACAGCGAAAGCCTGACCCGGCTCATCAATGATTTGCTGGATATCCAGAAAATCGAAGCGGGCAAGATGGACTTTGTGTTTGAACACCTGAACCTGCATTCACTATTGCAAATTGCCGTGAATAATAATCAGGCCTTTGCCCATAGCGTAGGGACAGAAATCGTCTTTGATGCACAAAGCATGGATGCCCATGTGATGGTGGATGCCGGGCGTTTCCAGCAAGTCATGGCGAATCTGTTATCGAATGCCTGCAAGTATTCGCCTGAAGGGTCTGCCGTACGCGTCCTGGCCGAAGTGCGTTCGGGCAAGAGCGTGCGTATAGAGGTGATCGATCAGGGCAGCGGTATCCCGGAAAATTTCCGCGAACGTCTGTTCCAGAAATTTTCACAGGCAGATTCTTCAGATACCCGCGCCAAAGGGGGAACCGGATTAGGCCTGGCAATTTCCCAGGCCATCATCCGGCAAATGCATGGTGATATCGGCTATTACATGGAATCCGCCCATGAAGCGCTGGGCACCCATTTTTATATCGACTTACCCCTGCATGAAGAAGTGATTACCGACATCGGCACCATTACACCAAAGACAGATCCCGTGCTTTGACACCGGTAAAGATCTGGTCTACCTGGTTGGTATTGAGCCCGTAGATATTGGTAAACAGGCCACCCAGTACGGCGCGGTATTCGTTCAGCACAGGGTAATCACGGTTCTGGAACAGCTTGCCTTGCTCCAGCGCGATCTGCTCACCGGCAATGCGTCCACCCTTGACACCGCCACCCAGCACCCAGTACACGCTGCCATGACCATGATCGGTACCGCGCTTGCCGTTCTCGCGGAAGGTGCGGCCAAATTCACTGATAACCACCACGGTCGTATTGCGCCAGGCGCTACCCATTTCGGTACGGTAAGCAGCCAGGCCGCGTCCCAGTTCTTCAAACTTGACCGCCAGTGTGCCGTTGACGCCGCCCTGGTTCACATGGGTGTCCCAACCGCCGACATCGATGAAACCCAGTGCATATTTTTCCCGCATCAGCTTGGCGATTCTTTGTGCTTCCAGCTCAAAGCCCTTGGTGGAAATGGCGTTGCGGTTGGCGCTGTTCATTTCCTCCTGCAAGTCACGGGCCACTTCTTCACGCATGGCAAAGCCATCCTTGACGGCCTGCGACAGACTGGTATCGCCATACATCTGCAAGATCATGTCACGCTGACGCTGATCGACATTGAGTTTGCTGACGTTGCGTAAGGCAGTATTGGAGATGCGTGCCGAACCCTGCATGGCGATAGGCAACTGATCAGTGAAGGACATCGCGGCAACTTTGCTGTTGTTGCTTAATACCTTGGCCAGACGGTTCATGAAGCCGGAATGGAAGTTCCGGCTGGCTGTCAGCGGTTGTCCCAGTTCTATACTGTCCTGGGTTTCAAAATGGCTACGCGACAGGTCATCAATACCGGCAAACGGGATAAAGCTGGCTTCCCCATTCTGAAACATGGGGTAGACAGTGTCCTTCAGTGCCGGGTGCAGGCCCCAGTCGGCGGTCAGTTCCAGCGCCGAATCCGGTGCTGAACCTGGCCGGGCAATGGCGATGTTTGGCCTGGCTTCGTAATAAAAATTGCTGGAGGTAGGGATCAGCAAATTGCTGGCATCATAGCCACCCCGCAAAAACACAAGCAGCAGGCGGTTTTGGGTGGCGGGTGCGGCCATTACATGGCTGCTCATACCCAGCATGGCGGTGGATGGCAACAAGGCCATCGCTTTCAACAGGTCACGGCGGTTCATATCCTTGATCTTTCTATGAAAAGATTAACGACGCATCATTTCGGGGGAGGCAAGAAACAAGGTATTCCATTCCTGTGTTGTATTTGCCTGGCTCAGGACCGTCTGGGTAGACGGGCTGAATTGCTTGGTCCAGCTTTTGACATAATTGGATACCGCCAGTGCTGGCTGTGGCGGTTTTTCCTGTGGTGCAGGCTGGTTGTCTACCTTGAACAGGGCCGGGTTGCCGCCGGCGATGGACTTGGCAATATCGATACGCACCGTCATCTGGCCAGAACTGGCCCAGGCACTTTCATTCAGGGCATAGCCGTCAGGGGTCTGGCGTCCGTTCAATTGCTGACCCATCATGTTCAGCCAGTTCAGCATGGGGCCGGTATTGACGATGGTGGTGCCATCATACGCCAGGCGTACCGATGCCAGCATGTAGTGCATGGGGTCTTTGAACTTCTTGCCCAGTGAAGCGATAAATTCAGGCGAATCAAACATGGCCCGCAAGGTCGAAGGAATATCCCCATCCGTTTGCAGAAAACGGCCTGCCATCTTGTCTATGAGTGCCTTGGAAGGCGCATCCGAGACAAAGAAGGTCGCCAGTTTCTGGCTGACATAGTTGGCAGTGGCAGGTTGCCTGCACAGCATCGTCAATACTTCATCTAGTTCTGCCATGCCACGACCCTTGATGGTTTTACCCAGGATCTGCTTTTCGCCAAAGTCATGGCGCTGCGGCTGAAATTCAAACAGGCCCTGGCGGTAATACAGCTTTTCCAGTTCCGGCTTCATGCGTGGCGCATCTTTATTCAGGCTGATGCCGACACCGGTTAGCACGCGTGCCAGTTCCTGCACATCTTTTTGGGTATAGCCGCTGTTGACGCCCATGGTATGCAATTCCATCAGCTCGCGCGCATAGTTTTCATTGATGCGGTTGACGGCATTGTGCTCATTGTCCAGGTACCTGAGCATGGCAGGGTGCATGACCGTGGCACGCAGCAAGTCGCGGAAATTGCCGAGTGCATTCGGGCGTATCGCCTGTTCTTCAAAATCACCGAGCATGGCGCGTACATTCGCTTTGCCGCTATGGATATTGAAATGGTTCATCCAGAACCAGCTCATCTGTTCCTGCAACTGATTGGATGAATATACATCGCGCAACAGTGAGCGAGTAGCCGCTTCGCGTGCCAGGCGCGTCAGTTCTTGCTGGTATTGTTTGGCCAGCGTATCGTCCGTGCCTTTTTGCTGGTCTGACGCGATACGGCGCGCTTCCAGATCGCGCATGATTTCTTCGAATGGCTTGCTGGAAATGGTCAGGGTATCAATCTGTGCCTGGATAGGCGCAGGCAAGGCTGCGTTGCGGCCACGCAATTGTTGATCCAGGTAATGATCCGGGCCAACCGCCTGTAAGGCTTGCAGGGTGGTAGGAGTGCTACCCCAGGTGATGCGGTTCAGTAATTGTTCGGGTGGGATCGCCGCTTGTGTCAGGGTCTTGCCTACGGCTGGCTGGCTTTTACTACTGCCTGTATTGCTAGCCTGCTGTTGCGGGTTGGTGCTACATGCTGCCAGCAAGACTATCAGGCTGGCACTCAGCAAGTGCTGCATGGTCTGTTGAATTCTCATTTTTTTACCTCTTCCGTATTGCACAAAAGAATAGGGGTGCCACCCGATTATGGAATGACATCAGCCATTAACGCACCGACCGGCGAATTGTGATACGCGAAAGTCAAAATTTTAAGGAAAATTGGTAACGCGCTGTAACAACGCAGATCTGGCGATATCTTTCAACAGAAAGTTGCCATTGGGATAAATATTGCCAGGCAGGCGGCTGGACCAATCCGCACACTGCCCGCAAACGCTGTACCAGCATACCTGTGCATTAAAGCCTTGCGCAAAGCTTTGCAAAGCGGCAAGACTGCAAATCTACTGAGATAAGGGTAAGCGTGTTGTTATGCGGCTCTGAACTACCGAAGTTGTTACAGCGCCGTAATCAATTCACAAGCTTTGTTACTTATGGGGTTGCGGACGACAATGGAAGCATCTGGCAAGAACCAGGAAAGCCTTATCGTTAAGCCAGACTTCAGGAAAAATCCGCCATGTCGTCACCAAAATCATCTGTCAGGCTAGCTGACTGGGAGTCGTCTGCGGGGGCAGTCTCATGTGCGGTCTCATGTGCGGTTTCATGCGCTTCTGGCGCTTTGTCAAAATAGCCGGGTAACAAATCACTGCCGCCCTGGTTCAATTGCGCTGCACCACTACCGCTGTCAGCCACCTGCTGATGTGACTGGTTGCCCATCAAATGACCTATACCCTGGAACAGAAAGGCACCTGCCGCCACGCCAGCGGCAGTAGCTGCCACCGTGCCCAGCATGCTGCCGCCAGTGCCACCAAAAAAACTGGAACCTGGGGCTGCCGCCATGGCGCTGGCAGGCAACGGAGGTGGTTGCATGCCGCCATAGCTCGGCAAAGGTGTGCCTGTGACTGATGTTGCTGTCGTCGCTACTGTTTGTGCGGGGCGGCTGCTGGAGCTGTTACCCCAGGCACTGGTCGCCGGATCCAGAAAATTGCCAGCAGTATTGCCGTAGCCATTATTCTTACCCGCCTGCAATTCACGCACCTCTGCCTGCAAACTGGTGATCTGGGTATTGGCCTGGGTCAGTGCCTGATCCAGCAACAAAGCCCTTTGCACCAGCAGATAACTGGCATCAGGCTGTTTGCTGACAGCATCACTAATCAGGCTTTGCGCCTGCGCATCCTTGCTGATGCCTTGTACTTTCACCAACTGATCGAGAAAATTCTGTAAAACCTGGGTTTCCTGTGGGGACATGGTCATCTCCTGATGTAGCTCTAACTACTCCCTATCTGGTTACGTAGATGGGGATTTCAATGGATCTGTCTAATTTACGCTGGTAAGAATGGAATTTATTCTCTTCATACCAACAAATAAATTAGGTACTAAATGTGTCCCAAACTTAAATCATGGCAATAGGCCAATCGTTCTGATAAGCTCATTTGATTATCAGAACGCAAATGAAAGAAAAGGTTTATGAATGTCGTTGAATTTTTTGCTGGTGCTGGTGGACTAGCGCAAGGATTGGAAAGTGCTGGTTTCCGACATTTAATCGCGCTCGATTTCAATTCTGATGCATGCGAGACGTTGAAAAAAAATTACAACTGCAATGTCATTCTTAAAGATGTCCGGGAATTTCAGTTCGAAGGACTTCGTATTGAGCCCACTTTATTTGCTGGGGGGCCGCCTTGTCAGCCATTTTCTACAGCGGGCAGGCATGCAGCGGAAAGTGATCACAGAAATGGTTTTCCTGACGCTATTCGAGCAGTTCGCCATTTGAAGCCAAATGCATTTATTTTTGAAAATGTGAATGGATTGCTACGAAAAAATTGGGAAGAATATGTCACGTACCTCGTACGACAATTGCAAGAGCCGGAGTTGACAATTAAACCGAAGGAGACTTGGTATAAACATAGTGAACGCCTCAATACAGCTTATCTTCGTAAGGTTTCAAATCAACGAACAAGATATCAAGTGCAAATGCATTTGGTCAATGCTGCTAACTATGGGGTTCCACAAAAGCGCCTGCGAGTGATTTTTGTTGGATTTCGTGAAGATTTGTCTGTGCGCTGGTCTCTGCCATTGCCAACTTATTCTGAGGAATCTTTGCTACATTCGAAGTGGATTACTGGTGAGTATTGGGATGAGCATGGAATTACAGCGCCAATTTGCTCAGATATTGAGAGGAAAAAAGTGTCGAGGGTATTGGAGCAACCTGAGTTGTTGATTCGAAAACGATGGAGAACCGTTCGCGATGCTCTGAAAGATCTACAAGACCCTGAAGTCTATATCGGCAATAAGCAGGACAACATACACGCTTTTATTCCTGGTGCACGATCATATAAAGGACATACAGGGAGTGACTTTGATCAGCCAGCGAAAACTATTAAATCAGGTGTGAATGGCATTGGAGGGGGTGAAAATATGCTACGACGAGAAAATGGATCTGTTCGTTACTTTACAATTCTGGAACTGCTTCGTCTTCAATCATTTCCAGATAATTATCAGTTATTTGGAACTAGGTCGTCTGTCATTAAACAAATTGGAAATGCCGTACCACCACTGCTGGCATACGTAATTGCAAATAGCATTAAGCTCGCGCTTCAGCGAAGAGGTAATTGATTTTCTTGATCACTAGAATACCTGGCAAAGTATTCACTTGGTAAATGATATAACTCTAATTCTTCTCGGCTCCATAGTAGATGATCACGAGGAATTTTTTGCCCAATGGCTGATATTGCTTTAACTACGTACAAGTCTGATAGTGCGGAGAATTCTCCAGGAAGTTTATCCCAGTCAGGTTGAAATGGACTATTCATCCATGAGTCAATTTCAAACTGGAAATCTGTTTTTTGTACGAGAGCATGCCGTAATGGTTCGGAACGATTGTCATCTACTAATGTTGCTGGTTGTAGCCAATTTTGATTAGGCAGTGCAAGTGTTGTATGAGTTGTGATTGTGGTTATCTTACGAGATCTTAATGCACTGTATATTTGTGGCCAAAATAGGCTGTATTTTTCAATTTCTGGAAATTGAAGAAATACATTGTGAATGCCGTCAATAACTACACATGTATAGGGATCTGCATTTAATTCGCCTGCATCTAGTTCCCAATCAATTCTGTTAAATAAATCGTTTGGACGTAAATGCCCTGGATACAGATGAATAACTTCCAGTCTGGGTTGACCTATAAAAGGTTTCTTTTCTGTTCGATATTCATTCCCTTGTTGCAGTTTTAGTCGACGAATCAAATTCTCATAGTAATCTGCGGGATATAAGAACGACACAACCAACACTCTCTGTTGGGACGGGACTGCCTTTATTTTATTGTCCGGCAAAAGTGTAAAGAGCGGCGATATCGCGAGTTTCATTGCCAAGGCTGCCTTCCCTCCAGAACCCTGGCCATTTAGAAATATATGTGATCCCTCGTCTATTTTTACTGAACTCGCGCTATCAATGTACGAAGCATTTTTACCAGATTCGAAAATATCTGAAGCACTAGCCAATTTCGCCAGCTCCCCAATACTTTTCAACGCACGAGCTCTGCAAAGCCCAGTTCTTATTTGTGTTTTATCTGGCAGTCGAGGTCGCCAATGTGATAACTTTTCTAATTGGTAATTAATTTGTGGAGATAAGCGTACTCCTTTTATTCCGCCAATTTGAAGTCCATGTACACCGCTTGCGCAGAGCTGATGCCTTGCTTTAGTTAATATAAATCTTCTGTCCGGCTTTTTTGCATATTCGTCAGTCGATTCGTGAGATAGTTTTATGGCCACATCTACTAGGTAGTCAAGTGTCGAATCTCCTGCCCAAGCAGTACCAGTAGTCAAAATAACAAGAGCGTGTAGGTCTTTTAGTTTTTCAATTAATTGGTATAGTCTTTCTAACTGTGTTGTCTTTTGACTTGCCCCGGATTCGGTCTTTTGAAATCCAACCGCAAATAAGTCATGAAGGCCATCAAGAATAATTATCGCTTTGCAAGGCTGAGGTAACCGAAATATTTCTTTTGACGAAACTTCACCTTCATCGTTGATACTGTTCATTACGATTTCAAGTTGCTCAAGTCCTTCTTCTATTTCATTTAGCGCACTTGTTCCGTAACCACTTCTTAGTTTATATTTCGTAAATTTGATAAAATTGCGAAGATCTTTTGGGAAGAAACTTAACCTTGAGATTTGATCAGGTATTAAACCATTCATGCGATCTATCAAATCTTTTTCGTATTCCTCTGCGGAAAGAAACCAGCTAGAAATGCCAAAGGGAATGACATGTGCGGCAAGAGCCAAAGCAAAAGATGTTTTGCCTGCGCCTGGGCCACCGTGAATCGCCATTATTAATCCTTGTCGGCCAGAGAATTTTAATCCCCCTTTAAAAATGATATCCGCTCCGCGAAACGGTATGGGTAGTCCCCACAATTCATTAACGATCTCGCCAGCATCTGGTAGGCTATCAAGTCGTTTTGAACGTGTAAATTCGAAAATATAACTTCGCTTCTTATTTGCTAGTTCATTTTCAGACGTGTTGTAAAAAATATTTGCAGGAACTAGTTCCGCATCTCCAAGATACCCAATACATTTTTCAATTGACTGGAACCGCAGATACAACATTTCTCTCAAGGCTAAATGATGTCGAATCAGTCCATCAATTTTACCGCGACTGCCAGGGGGTAATTTATCTTCTCCGCGAGACAGGTAACGCTCACGGAACGATGTCCAAATATGTGACAAAGACTTCTCAATTTCTAAAACAGAGAAGGTTTCAGACCCACCCAGGCCATTTAAATCTGGAATAAGCCGAAATGCACGAAATAGAAAATTTCTGCATGCGAGTAACGAATATGCTCTAGTTCCTTGCGCATTTGGCACTGTAAGAAAGTCATAAATAATAGATAAAGGTGATCTGATATGAATAGGCCTGGCGTCAGTACCGGATTCTGAAAGTGCATTTATGTCAGATAACTCGCGAAACGAATTTATTATTAAGTTACTTATTCGGGTTGGTTCCTCTTGGATGTATTTTTTGATCTCTTGCGGAATAATGTTAGCGCCATTCGCATCAACTTCTAAATCAACAAACTTACATTCTTTAAATGCATTGCGTAGCGCTGAAGGCATACTAGTTTTGTTCCGTAACCACTTGTTTCCAAGTGGACTCATTCCATCAGGAGCTTCAACTAAGTGGCGATTTTCTCCAGCCTTCGTCGCAAAGCTCAGCCAACAGAAGTGAAGATTAATTTGTCGATGGTCAAATTTCGAAAGAGAATTTTCTAGCTTGTAGTGAATGACTACAGCGCGTTGAGCGAGCATGACGCTAGAAACTAATCCATCAAGGATATCTGAATATGGAAAAGTCTTATTCGATTCATTGGACATTGAAAGCCTCTTAAGTCGTTTCAAGCTAGAAGAGAAGAGTCTTATGCTGCGGCGTAGCTATTTCGACTTTCATTACGCAAACCATGCCCAAAACTTATTGCGTCAGTAACAACACTAGTTTCGGGAGTTTTGGACGAAGGAGTTTTACCAATTGCAAGATGGTGGCTACTACTATAGGGGGGGCTTTGATTCTCTACTTTTGCATTTCTCTTTTTTTCCTTTATGAATAAACTTTTTGTTGACTCATCTTCTCGCAACCGAATTGCAATCTCTGGTTTTCTGACGAAATCATATAGGCTAGCTAATGTAAATGGATATTCGCTTAGTCGCTCATTCATTTGTTCTTCGAATAATGCCAAGGTATGCAGGGATAAGAAATAATCCTGAGTTCCGATATAGACATTTTTTAAATCAGTAAATGCATGAATGGCATCCGAATTTATACCTAAGCTCAAGGGATTTTCAGTTTTAATTATATTTAATGCTGAAGTTAATTCTAAAGTTTGAAAGTCAAGGGATAACTCATTATCAAAGACGCGCTTAAATTTAATTATTTTATTAGAGCTTCCAATATATTGAATGTATCTTTTGTTCGCAAGTCCAAATACGGGGATTATAAAACCGGGAAGCAATTCCCCTGCTGGCAAACCAAGCGAAACTAATTTAGTTAAAATCATTATAAAAACTTTCTTATTATTTCTATAGATTTGCTGATTAAAACTCCATCGCACTCTGTTGTTGAACCGCGAGTTTGTTGATAAGGGGTTCGTATGGTGTTAAAGGATGTCAGAAGAGTTTCGATTTTTTTACTCGACATTTGTGTGTCGGGAATTATTGCACCAAGTATTTTGGTTTTTTTTAATTCAATTGTGCCGTCAATTTGAATCTCAATCGATGATTTCCGATTATCAACCGATGTGTTTGCTGTATTTTTTAACATGTGGTGATAATTGATAATTTCAAAGTCAGCAGCATCACAAACGACTTTCATTAAAGCCTTGTCAATGATGTAATTCTTATTTGTTCCAAAAAATTTTGCTACATGCTTTTGAGCAATATCTATATCTTTACCTAGGAAAAAATCCATTACAGTAAAGCGACTATCTAACCATGGTTTGTAATATTTTTGGAAGCATGCACCAGTATCAAATGGAAAAATTCTTTTTACAGAGTGCACAGCTTCATCTAACTGGATAATTAAGGCAGCAGGCAACTGAGTGTCATTGTTAGCTGGGGTGCCAGCTTTTGACCGATAGCTCGCTTTACCATAAAAGAAAAAGCTAAGTGGCTCATCTTGTTTTAGTAGCTTACTAAAATGTTTACATGTCTTAGGCTCAATTTTCCCTGCTTCTAAAATCTTTCTTAGATTCAAGCAGTCTGTCATGTGGACTAAAGGAAGAATTTTAGGGAGCTTCTGAGTTGTTGTCTCAACAAAGGACTTGAAAACAGTGGGGGGTATATCCGGGTTCATACCCGGATTTATTTTGCAAGTTTGCGGCGGTTTAGATGACAAAGCAGTACCCCATGTTTCATGAAGCTAGGTCAATGAAAGGCAGTCTATTGTTTTTTTATTATTGCATATTAATTATGTTGACTGGAATATTTTTTCATATGCTTTTTAATAGTTACTTAGAGTAATAAATATTATTTGAGAAACTCTTCAATACTCTTTAAGCGCCCGCCGGTACTGTATGGCTTCAGCCACATGGGCAGCCGTGATTTGTCCGGCGCCTGCCAGGTCGGCGATGGTGCGGGCCACTTTTAATACACGGTGATAGGCGCGTGCAGACCAGCTGAACTTGTTCATCGCGTTGCGCAGTAACTGTTCGGCACTGCTGTCGGGGCGGCAGTATTCGTCGATTTCTGTGGTGGACAGCAGGTTATTGGCTTTGCCCTGGCGTTGCTGCTGGTGGGCAAAAGCAGCTTCCACGCGGGCGTGTATATCCTGGCTGGCTTCGCCATCTGCCTGTTTCAGCAAATCTGCGTGGGGCAGGGCGCCGACTTGTATCTGCAAGTCTATGCGGTCCAGCAGAGGGCCGGATATTCTGTCCTGATAGCGGGCGATGTTGTCCGGTGTGCAGCGGCATTTGCCATTGCTGTGCCCAAAATAACCGCAAGGGCAGGGGTTCATGGCGGCAATCAGCTGAAAGCTGGCCGGGAAATCCGCCTGCCGCGCTGCTCTTGAAATGGTAATGTGGCCCGATTCCAGCGGCTCACGCAAGACTTCCAGTACTTTTCTGTCAAATTCGGGAAGCTCGTCGAGGAACAGCACGCCGCGATGCGCCAAGGAAATTTCTCCCGGGCGTGGCGTGCCACCGCCACCAACCAGTGCTACGGCAGATGCTGTATGGTGTGGTGAACGGTAAGGTCTGGCCTTCCAGCGCTCTATTGCAAAGCCGGATGTCAGCGATAGTACGGCGGCTGATTCCAGTGCTTCCTGATCGGTCATGGTTGGCAGAATACCGGGGAAACGGGCTGCCAACATCGATTTGCCGGTACCCGGCGGGCCTACCATGATCACCGAATGAGAACCCGCTGCCGCCACTTCCAGTGCCCGCTTGGCCTGCAATTGCCCTTTGACTTCGGCAAAGTCGGCATAACGCGGGCGCTGTACCTGCGAATGCGCACGGTGACGTGCCAGCTTGCTGTCATTACCCAGCGCAGCAAAGTGAGCACACACCTGCAGCAATGAATCTGCGGGATAAATGGCGGCTTCACTGACCAGTGCCGCCTCATCGGCATTGGCGCGCGGCAGGATGAAGGCGGGTTCTTGTTTACTGTGCTGCTGGCTTTTACAGATGGCAAAGGTCATCGCCAGCGCGCCGCGTATCGGTCTTAATTCACCCGACAGTGATAACTCACCGGCAAATTCATACTGGTCCAGTGCATCTGCCGGGATTTGTCCAGAAGCGGCAAGTATGCCCAGCGCGATGGGTAAATCAAAACGGCCAGATTCTTTCGGCAAGTCAGCCGGCGCCAGGTTGACGGTAATCCGCTTGGCCGGGAAATCAAAGCGCGCGTTTTGTAGCGCTGCCCTGACCCTATCCTTGGATTCCTTCACTTCGGTCTCTGGCAGTCCGACGATGGTAAAGGCCGGCAAGCCATTGGCCAGATGCACTTCCACGGTAACTTGTGGTGCATTCATGCCATTCAGGGCGCGGCTTTTGAGGACGGCGAGGGACATCGGCTGGCGTTTATTGTTTACTTGCCGTTTTGCTGTGCTTCGAGGGCAGCGACCCGTGCTTCCAGTGCTTCCAGTCTGGCGCGGGTCTTGGCCAGTACCTGCGCCTGTATATCAAATTCTTCTCTGGTCACCAGATCCAGTTTGGAAAACCCCTGGCTCATCATGGCCTTGACGTTTTTCTCGATATCTTTGGCAGGCGAGTTTTCCAGAACCTGGCTGACTTTGGCCTGCATGTCATTAAAGAAATTTTGCTTATTCATTTTCTATCCTCTATCTTGATTTTGCACTTACATGGTGCAAATTTTCTGACGCCACTTTTTTGTGCAGAAAAATCGGTGCATTTTATTGGTGCGGCAAGGTATTACAGTTCGCTTGCCATTTTACCCATAAGGGAATGATAACGCATCTGACCCTGATGGTTATTGGTATTGCCAGAGGTATTTCGGGTACTACGTAGAAAATTGCGCAGTTGGCACGACTCCTGCTAACAGGGATATGAAAAGAAAATTCATGCGTTCATGCAGTGGTATTTGCAAGTAGGTGATGAATGCACCAAGGTTTAATTCGATTCAAATCTTAATCAACTAGGGGGAAGCGCAATGAAAAAATTAGTAATCGCCGCTGCTGTAGCCACATCATTCTTCGGTGGTTTTGCCCAGGCAGAAGATGCCAAGCCAGACAATGAAGTCAGCTTCAACGTCGGCGTAGTCAGTGAATACCGTTATCGTGCCATTTCGCAATCCCGTCTTGATCCTGCCTTGCAGGGCGGTGCTGACTATGTGAACAACCCTAGCGGTTTTTACGCTGGCACCTGGTTGTCAACCATCAAATGGACCAAGGATGCAGGTGGTAGTGGCGATATCGAATGGGATATCTATGCCGGTAAAAAAGGTGAGATCGTCAAGGACGTTTCTTATGACGTTGGTGTACTGAGCTACATCTACCCATCCAATGGCCTGAACAAAGTGGCAGGTTTTGCTGATGCCAATACGACAGAAATCTATGGCCAGATCGGTACCGGTCCTGTGTATGCAAAATATTCGCATTCCGTGACTAACCTGTTCGGCTTCGTCAACAGTAAAAACAGCGGTTACCTGGATCTGGGCGCGAATATTGAACTGCCTGAAGGTTACACACTGGGTCTGCATGTAGGTCGCCAAACGGTCAAGAACAATGGCGCATCGTCCTACTCTGACTGGAAAATCGGCATCAACAAGGAATTTTTCGGTGTCAACTTTGGCCTGGCAGCACTGGGTACCAATGCAGACAAAAAGCTGTACGTAACACCGGCAGGCAAGTTCACAGGCAAAACCACACTGGTATTGTCTGCAGTCAAAACCTTTTAAACATTTGAGGCTAGCATGAAACTGATTACTGCAATTATCAAGCCTTTCAAGCTCGATGAAGTCCGCGAGGCGCTGTCCACCATTGGTGTACAGGGGATCACTGTGACTGAGGTGAAGGGCTTTGGCCGTCAAAAAGGCCATACCGAGCTGTACCGTGGCGCAGAGTATGTTGTTGACTTCCTGCCGAAGACAAAAATTGAAGCAGCCGTGGACGATGCCATCGTTGACCGTGCGATCGAAGCGATAGAAACCGCTGCGCGCACCGGAAAAATCGGCGATGGCAAGATTTTCGTCTACGACTTGCAACAAGTTGTGCGTATTCGTACCGGTGAAACCGGCAACGACGCACTCTGATCGGCTACCAGGGAGTTCACATGAAAAAACTATTAAAAAATGTAGTGGCAGGGACAGCCATACTGGTCAGTCTGGGGTTCGCATCAATGGCAATCGCCGAAGATGCACCAGCCAAACCAGAAGCTGCTGCAGCATCCAGCGTCGCCGTATCGGCAAGCGCATCAGCACCTGCCGCTTCGGTAGCAGCACCGGCCTCTACGGCAATGGCAGCGCCTGCATCGGCACCCGTTGCACCCGCAGCTGCGGCTGACCCCGCTGCAGCTTCTGCCGCGGCAGCACCGGCACCCACACCTAATAAAGGCGACACCGCCTGGATGATGGTTGCCACCTTGCTGGTCATCCTGATGACTATCCCCGGCCTGGCCCTGTTCTACGGTGGTCTGGTTCGTTCCAAGAACATGTTGTCCATCCTGATGCAGGTCTTCATGATCTTTGCAGTGATTGTTGTGCTGTGGTGTATCTACGGTTACTCACTGGCATTCACCGAAGGTGGCAAGTTCATCGGTTCGTTTGACCGTCTGTTCCTGAAAGGGATATGGGATCCGGCCAAGGCGACTTTTGGTACCGCAGCGACATTCAGCAAAGGCGTGGTCATTCCTGAATTTGCCTATGTGGCATTCCAGGCGACATTTGCAGCCATCACTTGCGGCCTGATCATCGGCGCATTTGCTGAACGTGCAAAATTCACTGCTGTGCTGTTGTTCGTGGTTTTGTGGTTCACATTCAGCTACCTGCCGATTGCCCACATGGTCTGGTTCTGGACTGGTCCTGATGCCATCAAAGATGCGGCAACACTGGCGACAGAAACTGCCAAGGCTGGTTTCCTGTTCCAAAAAGGCGCGCTTGATTTTGCTGGTGGTACTGTCGTTCATATCAATGCGGCGGTCGCTGGTCTGGTTGGCGCCTATCTGATTGGCAAACGTGTTGGCTACGGTAAAGAATCGATGGCTCCTCACTCCCTGACGATGACGATGATTGGTGCATCTCTGTTGTGGGTGGGCTGGTTTGGTTTCAATGCAGGTTCTGCGCTGGAAGCTGGCGACGTTGCTGCACTGGCATTCATCAACACCTTGCTGGCAACTGCTGCGGCCACTGTTTCCTGGGTATTTGGTGAATGGATGTCCAAAGGCAAACCTTCCATGCTGGGTGGCGCATCCGGTGCGGTAGCTGGTCTGGTCGCTATTACACCAGCTTGCGGTTTCGTCGGTCCTATGGGTGCACTGATCATCGGTCTGCTGGCAGGTATCATCTGCCTGTGGGGTGTCAATGGTCTGAAACGCCTGCTGGGTGCAGATGATTCGCTCGACGTATTTGGTGTGCACGGCGTTGGCGGTATCTTGGGTGCCCTGCTGACTGGTGTGTTTGCTGCACCATCCCTCGGCGGTCAAGGCATTTTTGATTATGTCACCAACAAAATGTCTGCAGATCCGTATGACATTCTGGGTCAGGTCACTACACAGGCAACTGCGGTTGGCACGACCATCATATGGTCAGGTATCGTTTCTCTGGTTGCTTACAAACTGGTTGACCTGGTGGTTGGCTTGCGTGTACCAGAAGATGAAGAACGTGAAGGTCTGGACATCACCAGCCACGGTGAATCCGCCTATCACTCTTGATCAGATTCATTACAATAATTTGAAGATATACTAGTTTCCAAAGGTGTGTCAGTACCGTAATCAGAGCTTGCAGTACTGAATTTAACAGGCTGTTCTGTCCTCCGCAGAGCAGCCTTTTTTTATGCATGCGGCACTACAGCATCGGGTTTGTTTCATATCGCTAAAGACGTGGATGCTGTTGATGGGTTGATTTTGACGGAACATCTGGTGCTGACTGCGACATGCAGCATGATGATTTTGCCGTTTCTGTGCATTCGTGTTGAAGTTGTGACGTACATAAAAAAACGCGTTGACCCTTGATGGGCAACGCGTTTTTTTTATGGCTGCATGGCAGCCATCAGCCTTTGTCTACTGCTTATTTTGCAGGTGCAGCGGCTGGTTTGCTGCCGTCTTCCGGTACCAGCAACCACAGGCGGGCCATATCGGCTGCTCCGTCTGTGCTCTGTATGGATTTGAAGATTTCTTTGGCTTTTTCACGATTTTTTGCTTGCAGATAAGCCATGCCCAAATGCAGCTTGCCTTCGTCAACAGACTTCAGGCCGCCTTTTGCCAGACCTTGTTCCATCAGCGCGATACCTTTTTCTTGCTGGCCATTGATGACATAGTTGTAGCCTATGTTGAGCAGGCCGATACCGGTTTTTGCTGACTTGGCAGACGCTTCACCCGCATCCAGGGTTTTGATATCGTCAGCAGCCTGTTTGTTGACGCGGTCACGCAATTGCTTGTGCTTGGCAGCTTCCTTGCCGGTACCCAGGATATTGGCAGCAAAGCCGGCATCCACGGTTTTCTTGGCTTCTGCGGGCAAACCAGCCAGCAATGCCAGTTCAGCCATTTCCACATATTGCGAACCATCGTCCAGATTATCTGTGATCAGCAGCAGGCGGTACATGTCCAGACGCAGACGGTCTGCGAAACCTGGCCTGTGTTCTACACGGTACAGCAGGTCACCCCAGTATTCTTTTTGTGGATACGTACCCAGCAGGCGTTCCAGCACCATGGCATAGCCATTATTGTCTTTCAACTGCTGATAAGCTCCGCCCAGCAGACGCAGGTTTTCCTGGGTAGGCTTGCGACCAGCTTTGTCATCTTCAGCCAGTTGTGCGTTCAATACCTTGATGGTGTTGGCATAATCGTTTTCCAGATAATAGGAACGGGCAACCAGATTGTTCATGCCAACGTTACCTGGTTCTTTGTCCAGATAACGGGTGGCCCAGGATCTGGCCTGCGCATATTTCTTTTCATTGAACATGGTGCCAGCCATGGCTTCGATCAGGCGCAGTTTTTCTGGTTCTTTCAGAAAATCTGTACTGATCATGTTTTCAAACGACGTGGCCATCATGGCTGAATCATTGATACCGGAAGCAACCACGGCACGCAGGCGGTGGATGGCAAACATCTCATATGGTGTTTTCTTTTCCAGTGCATCCAGTGCATTGATTTTTTCCAGTGCCTGCGTATATTGTTTGGCGTTCAGCAATTCCTGAATCTCATTGAGCGGCTTGCCCATTTCAGCGCGTACGGTTTGCTGTTTGGCGGCATCTGCAGGCGCAGCTGCCTGTGCTTGCGCGGTATCAGCGGTGACGGTAGAGAAGCCAGATCCGAAGGCTGCCAGCATCATGGCGGCGAACAGGTAAGAGATTTTTTTCATGAATGATCCAGATAAAAAAATGAAATTGCCGCATTAGGATGAGTACGACACAATGAAACACCTGCCGGGACCAGGCAAACTGGCAGGCTGGCATCGTCTCGCCAATTCATGCCGGAAAGTCTTTGCATCAGTCCTTTTCCGTTCTAATCCCGTTCACAGTGAAGCTGCGGAATTTCGCATTATAGCCGAGCATGAGCCAGCATTACCATTTGCACCCTGTGTCTACAACGGTGCTGACCGCCAATGGGATGACAGCCAATAAGCCCAGGCCCGAAAAGGCTTTCAGACATTCCTTCTTTTCAGCCCTTTTGGCTCCTTCACCCAGGCGCTTTTCCAGCGTGTCGCTGCGCCGGTGGCTGGCTTGCATCTGCTCTATCTCCCCGGGTTTGCGCTGACGGTCCATCGCCAGTGCGGAACTACGCAAGGCATCCAGATCAAGGCTGGGGGTATTGTTATTATTGTCAGTATTGCCCTGGTCAGTTTCAACAACCGGGGGCGGCGTGGTGGCCGGGCTGCTTGAAGGGCCTTTAGCTTCCGGTGTTTGCCGGGTATTGCGTGCAGCAGGCGGCTTGGCGAGTGTGGTAATCGTAACAACTTTGGCCGGTGGAGTGTCCGTGACCGGTGGCTTGGGGCGTGGCGGCATAATGTTCAGCACATCCAGATAGGCCACCACATCATCTCTGGTGTGTGCTCTGCCATACAAACCGGGATGGCGAATGGCTTGCCATAATGCTAAATGCATCAGCATGATCAACAGCAGCGTCAGCACATGCTTGCGCCCGGGTTTTGCCGATGCTGTCAAAAATTGCATAATGCTCCTTTGCTGGTTGCGACTACGCCTCGGACAAGCTGAGCTTGTTAAAAGTTCATCTCTTGTTCCTAAGCGTGGCTCACGCGATGTTGTACCAGGATCCAGGGTTTTACTACGACGGTCCAAAGTTGCCTGTCCTGTTCCAACCATTCGCTGGCCTGCGCATCGCTGACCCTGGCCAGTTGCCCACTGTTGAGAAGGGTCGCAATCTGTTCGGCACGGTCTTCAGCCATGTGCAGGGCGACCTCGACCAGATCCAGTTCGCCCGCCACCACCAGCACGGTGCCACCGGCAAAATGGCGTAATAGCTCGCTCCATGGAAAGCTGGCGGTTTCGAGATTGATTTTCGTGCGTAGATGATCGTTGTTCGACATAAATGATGTAGTTGAAATAAATAGGACTTACGCAAAACCGCCCCAGCTGCGTTGCAGCTCCCGCATTTAGTAAGATTCGGTACTAAAGTACTGTCTGCGTCGCTGACGGTGTAGTCGGTGTTTCAGACAACATGTTGTCTGCCGACGAAACGAACCTCCCCTGCAAGGGAGGTTTCCAAAAAGCGATAGGTGCAGTCGGGGTTTCAGGCAACATGTTGCCTGCCGACGAAACGAACCTCCCCTGCAAGGGAGGTTTCCAAAAAGCGATAGCCTTGCCGGGACAATTTTGCGTAAGTCCTATTATTGATGTGTGCCCTTTGACGCACTGCTTTGTTTCCATATCTCATACTCTGCCAGCGCTTTTTGGCTACTGCTGCCATACCAGGCATAACCGTTGCGGCGTTCAAGGGAAATCTCCATCACGTCGTCGTGTAAAGTCAGGTCACGGTCACCAAAAAGAGCTTTCCCATCGATCAGGCTGGTGTAGCGCGGCCATAACAAAGGGGCGCCTGGCTGTGTTAGCAGCAACTTGCCTTGTGTTGTTGCCCGCCATGACCTGTCCCGGATGGCATTCAACTTGAGCCAGGTGATACCGGCCTCAATGGCGTCGATGACTGGCGGTGCAGGATGTTCAATTTTCATCAAATATTCCAGCACGTTTGCACTTTCGGCACTGGATAAGGCAGCAGGCTCGTAGTTGCGTGCCCCAGTAGCCTGCAACGACAAGGGCTCATATTGTTGTGCCCACACGGTAAGCTTGCCGTTAACCACCACCTGCGTTTTCAGGATGCAGTCGATCGCTCGTTGCAATGCCTGCCCGGCCATGGCCCGCACATCTGGGGTAACAAAGACAAAATCACCTTTTTCTTTGACGACATCAGAAAGTAACTGGACGACGTTGATCATCGCGTTATCGTTATAGGTAATTGCATCGTGGTAGCCGCCCTGCAGAGGGTAAACTTGGGGCCAGCCACCATTAGGAAACTGGGCATTGAAGATATAGTTCAGACCGCGCAAAATACTGCTGCGATAGATATTGCCTGATGCACCAGTATCTTGAGCTGCTACGCGCGCAAGGAAATAAATTTCGGTAGTCGTCGCATCATTGTCAAATGTACCAACCCAGCCCCAGGCCATATCGTCAGGGTATTTTTTGTCCTGTGTCGCCACGAAATGCTGACCAGGTTGGCGCAGATCACCGTTGCGCATCATGTTTTTGCTCCAGCCGCCAGCAGGTGTCTGAAAGCTCACAATGACATCTGCGACATGATGGGCTTCTTTCGTGGCATACCAGACATCGCGCTGCTTAAGCGGCATGCTCTTGTCACTGGAGCCAGATTCCAGTACTACTGCAACCGTGTGGGGGGCATTGTTTTTTTCGGCTTCGAGAAATGCCTTGTCTGCTGCCATCAATGCGCGTGACCGGGCGAGGTAGCCTTGCCATTCGGGTTTGTCTGCGACACTGTTCTCAGTGATTGCCCTGGCTGGAACAGTCTGCCCGACGATTGCCGAATGGGCAGGCAAGCCAGGCACTACAATAGTCAACGCACTGATCAGAGCAATGGCCTTCAGAGGCATAACAGGTTTCCTTGTAAAACAAGACAATTTGTCACCAGCGCCATAGCAGGGGGAACTGGAGACGCTTATTTTACCTAAGCTTGCTCATTGCTTGACGTATAGTTGCAGGTGTTGGTATGTTTTTTTGGATTTCTTGAATTTCCTTGAGGATGGCAATGTAGCGCACTTGTTTACTAGAACTCATTTCATAAATAGGGGTGAGTGCGAGCAAGGCGATTCGGGATGCAGTGCAAGGCGTGACGCGTAGCCAAGGCTCGTGCCTTGGCAAGCGCAATGTCACCACCTTGCGCTGCAATGCGCCCGCGAAGTGTAAATGCGGTCAGCTCCCGAAGGGTTTGCCTCATAACGCGTGCTGGACTGCGTTGGACTCGTTGTCAATAGACCCGCTATTGACTGCCTCGTCCGCCTTGCCAGCCCGCGTTATGAGGCAAACGCATCTCATCCCTATTTATGAAATGAGTTCTAAGAGCACGTTTAAGTTAGTCTGCAAATTGATTTATACAAATATAGGGCTTACGCAAATAGATCAATAATGCTATTTTCTTGTTTAAGTTGCAAAAACACTTCAAGATGAAGTAGTGTAGGTATAGCGGAAAAATCGCACGAAAAATTCTGATCGATGCCAAATGAGATGACATGACATTAAGACGACAATTACTTATTGCAATTTCAGTCATATTTTTTGCTGTATTCATAGGCCTGCAAATCCTGTCGGTGCTGACCACCAAAGATTATCTGCAACAGCAGTTGGCATCTCATGCGCAAGATGCGGCAACCGCCTTGTCGCGGCCGCTGGAAGATGCCATGGCAAAAAATGACCAGACCCTGGCAGACATACAGATCACGACCCTGTTTGATCGCGGCTATTACAAAAAAATAATGGTGCTGGATCCGGCTGGCAAGGTCATCATCAGTAAAGAACTTCCCGCCAACAAAGAAAAAGTGCCGACCTGGATGCCGGTGCTGTTTGATTTGCAAACGCCTCCCGGCGAAGCCTTTATTTCATCCGGCTGGCGTCAACTGGGCAAGGTGGTGGTCATCAGCCATCCTGCCTATGCCTATGAATACCTGTGGCGGTCCATGCAGGAAATGGCGCTGTGGATGTTTGTCATGTACCTCATCATCTGGGGGCTGACGGTGGTGTTGTTGCGTATCATCCTGAGCCCGCTGGAAAAAATTGAAGAAGTCGCCATCGCCATCCAGGAAAAACGTTTTCAACGCATTGAGGTGCTGCCACAGGCGCGTGAATTACAGCGTGTGGTAATTGCCATGAACCATATGTCGGACCGTATCTCTGCCTTGCTTGATGAAGAAATCGCCAAGGCCGAAACCTATCGTCGTGATGCCTTTATGGATAAGGTCAGTGGCTTGGAAAACCGCCACGGTTTTGATCTGCGTTTCAATCACCTACTGTCAGAAGACGGGCGCTTCGATACCGCAGTGATCTTTGTGCTGGAATTTGATGGCCTGAAAGAATTCAATCACCAATACGGTTACCAGCAGGGCGATGCGTTGCTGGCGGACGTGTCTACCGTAGTACGGGAGGTCGTCAGCAAATATGCCAACATCGTGGGGCGCATAGGTGGTACCTCGATTGCTGCCGTCTGTATCGATGTTGACGAAAAAGGGATAGGCCAACTGGTCGATGTATTGCAATACCGCCTGAACCAGGTATTGCTGCGCGCATCCAGGCAAGTCAGCCTGGCGGCGGGGGCGGTGGTCTTTGGTCTTGCGCATACCCGTACCGATATTTTTTCGCGTGCTGATCTGGCCATAGAAACCATGCGCCAGTCCGGCACCGGGCAAATCAGTGTGGTTCATCTGGAAGAAAGCGAAACCCAAATCGCCGGTTCACATGGCTGGCGCATCCTGATCCGCAACGCACTGGCAGAAAACCGCTGGGTATTGTTTGCGCAACCTGTCATGCGTCTGCAATTGCGCCAGTTAGTACACCACGAAGTATTTTCCCGCCTGCTTGATACCCAGGGCAACCTGGTTCCTGCGAATAAATTCCTGCCCATGGCCTTGCGTCATCAACTGATGCCGGAAATTGATCAGGCCGTCATCACCCTGATCATCGACATGCTGCTGACACCCAATCCGGCATTCAAGCATATCGCCGTCAACGTGTCGCTACAATCGATGGAAAGCCAGGATTTCTGTGACTGGTTGCTGGCACGTTTAAAATTTTCACCCGAACTGGCAGGCCGTCTGTCGGTGGAAATCAGCGAATTCGGTTGTGCCAGAGATCATGCCGTCACCAAAAAATTTGTAGCACTGCTGCGTGAGGCCGGCATCCGTTTTGGGGTGGACCATTTTGGTCTTGACCCACATGCCTTGAACGTCATCCGCGAAATCCCGCCCGATTACATCAAGCTCGATGGCGGTTTGATACAGCAGATTGCCAGCAATGAAAGCAGCCACGCCCACCTGCGCGCCATCATCAAATTCGCCCAGTCCATGGGCATACCGTTGATCGCACAAAATGTAGAAAGCGAAGAATCGCTGCAATTGCTGATGACAGACCAGATCGATTGCGGCCAGGGTTTTTACTTTGGCGTGCCGGAAAAAATAGTAGTGAGCAAGCCGGACTGATCAATATCGGAAGAAGTATAAAAGCGCAGATGCAGGTGGATACATTGGATACCTGAATGTACGTACTGCTGTCCGGCCCAATGTATTGGGCAAAATAGTGACTCATAAATCCCCTCCCTTTCAAGGGGATGGCGTCGGGGTTTCACAAAGCATGCTTTGCGAATTCCCAGACATTCCTCTCGAAGGGAAAAGAGCTTGAAACACTTTTTCCAACGTAAGTATTACATGCGCTTTTCTTTGTCCATCTTGTCTATCATGTCCTTCCATAAACGCACGGTGGATGCACCACCCTTGCGTGCACCGCCACTGGCCAGCCACAGGTCTTCATCATTGAAGCTGTAGACCGGTACCAGGTCGCTGCGGGCCGATGCCAGCTGGATGTCATCCACCAGATTATCCATGATCCATGGCTCTGCTGTGGGCGTAGGGTAGTACGCCAGCACCATGTGGGTTTCGCCTATGCGTATCGCCCTGACATAGGTGATACGCAGCCTGTCCACAGGCACGCCCAGGTCTTTCAGCGTCATGTATTTGGCGATGGCATAGTCTTCACAGTCCCCGCCCCACGAGGCCACAAATTCTGCCGGGGTGGCCCAGTAATCGGCTACGCCCCAGTGTTCCTGGTCGCTGACATAGGGTACGCGATTATAAAAATCATTTACCTGGCGCAGCACCGGCATTTCATACTTGCCGTCGCTGGAGGCTGCAATGTTCCTGGCAAAGTCTTTGCCTGCTGCCGCGCTGATCTTGCGTACTGCATTTTGCATTTGTGTCAGGCGTCGTGGACCCTCAGCGCCAAAGCGCTTGTTCATCGATTCCAGTAAACCATACGAAAAATCCACCAGGCCGGAAAGTGCAACGGGGCTGGCGAAGGCAAGCAGGATACTGAAAACCAGGGCAATTTTTGCTACCGTACTTCGCATGTGCAAGTGATCCGGGCAACTGAACAGTGAGTCAGGATGCTGGCATATTCGTCTTTTCCCAGGCTTGCATGGCATCCCTCCTTTGCGTGTTAGTGTATCTGTTTATGGCAATAGCCTGATAGCAATCGTGCATATAAACATTGTTAAACAGCATACAATTCAACATTGCAGCAGCCCAAATGCACTACACCGATAGTAAAAAGGAAACCTCCATGTCAGTCAGACCACCCGTCCGCATCGATTTGCGCAGCGATACCGTTACCCGCCCCAGCAATGCTATGCGTGCCGTCATGCATACCGCCGAAGTCGGCGATGACGTGTATGGTGACGACCCCACCGTCAACCGCCTGCAAGCCTATGCCGCTGAACGCTTTGGCTATGCCGCCGCGCTATTTGCCCCGTCGGGTACACAAACCAATCTGCTGGCCTTGCTGGCGCATTGCGGGCGCGGTGATGAATACATCGTCGGGCAAGAAGCCCATACCTACAAATACGAAGGCGGTGGTGCCGCAGTCCTGGGTAGCATACAGCCGCAACCATTGAACAATCAGGCAGACGGCAGCATTGCCCTTGGCGACATTGCTGCTGCGATCAAGCCCGATGATTTTCATTTTGCCCGCAGTCGTTTGCTGGCGCTGGAAAATACCATTGGTGGCCGCGTGCTGCCACCCGCCTATGTACAAGCTGCCACAAGCCTGGCCCATGAACGTGGTCTAGCTACCCATCTGGATGGCGCACGCATCTGCAATGCTGCCGTCAAACTGGGTGTTGAGTTGAATGAGGTCGTGGCCGGTTTTGATAGCGTCTCGGTCTGCCTGTCCAAGGGGCTGGGTGCACCGGTCGGTTCGGTGTTATGTGGTGACAAGGATTTCATCAAAAGTGCGCTGCGCTGGCGCAAGATGCTGGGTGGCGGCATGCGTCAGGCGGGTGGTCTGGCAGCAGCAGGTCTGTATGCGCTGGAAAATAATATCCAGCGTCTGGCAGAAGACCATGCCAACGCACAAAGACTGGCTGCTGGTCTGCAACAGATCGCCGTCTTGCAGGTGCAGACACCCCAGACCAACATCCTGTATGCCGACATCCCCGCAGCCGCCTGCGCCGGGCTGGAAACGCATTTGCTGGCACAAGGCATACTGGCCCGTGTAACCCCGCACATGCGCATGGTCACCCATCTGGATGTATCCAGCGCAGATATTGATGAAGTCATTGCCGCCTTTCAGACTTACTTTGCAAGCTGGAAGGCGGCAAGCGACTAAGAGGCTAAGAAACTAAGCGACTAAATATCAGTCAGTATTAAAAATCGGGCTGTAGATGATGACGCGGTCAATACTGACCGTGGTCTGATCATCGCTGACTGCCAAGTTTTCAACGCAAGGCATACTCGCCATGTCCTGGCCCAGATTGCCTTGCGGATGCGCGACTTTGGCAACGATGTTAAACAGGCTGACGCTTTGACTCAGCGATGCCTGACCGGGGTTTTCCAGGCAAAAATAAGCGATATTCTGTTCTTGCGCTTGCCCGCCACCATCTGTTAGCTGCATGGGAAAACTGACACTGATCTTGTTGGCTATATTCAGTATGGTCTGGGTCCAGGTTTGTGTCGTTGCATCATAGACGATGCGACAGACCAGGATATCACCAGGCCGGACCGCCATGCGCGGCCCGCCAAAACAGCCAAACACCGGGCTGTCGGCATTTTCGGTATTCACATACTGGCCAGAAATCCACCATCCGCTTTCAGGCAATTGCGTAGGGTTGGGCGCGCATGAGGTGCTGTGCACACTGCAGTAAGTCAGCACTGGTTGCAATACACCACGGCCTACCGGTGCGAAATGCTCACCACCCGGCTGCAAGCCCGGCCAGATAAAGAGCACACCTTTGTCACTGGTAGCAAAGGGCACCTGCATGCTGGCCTGTAAAGAAACCCAGCCATTGCCCTGTGGTGCGCAAAGGCTGACTATGCGGCCTTTGGGGGCCGGTTTTTCATATACATCGGCACCTGCTTCGGTACCCAATACCGGTTTGCCAGAAAAAAATACCACGTCGCCCGCGTGCAAAATTCTTTGCCTGGCCAGTATCGTGAAATGCTTTACATAAAAAAAGAAAGTGATGCGGTCATTGTCGGCGGCAAATGCCTTGGCCTCGGCCAGGGTCATGCAGGGTTTGCGACATACTTCCTGTGTCCAGTCGGCCTCGTCATGCATGACCATGCCGGGAATTTTTACCCACTGCAGGCCAGCTTCTTCCTTGTAAAAATTGAAGGGCTTCCTGGCTTCCGGTATGGCGATGTCCCTGTCTGTTTTTCTCATTATCGGTCCTCTGCCTGACAGGCAGGCGATTGCTGGATCAGGTCGGCGTGTCTGATTTGATTTCTACGCTGCCATCACTCTTTCTGCGTCTGTCACTACTGACACGGCTGTTTTGCAAAATCCGTGACGGGTCCTGGCGACGGTCTGATTTTCTTCTGTCGAAACGTGGTTGTGTGTCACCAAATATTTCGCGCAGTTTGCTGGTATCGGCGGCATTGTCATCATCGGTCGGCGAACTTTGTCCAAACAGATGAGCCTGCAGCCTTAGCAGCGGCGGCAAGCGATCCTGGAAACCGGTGAAATCGCCGTAAGGATCGGCTTTCATGAGCATGTCTACAGTCGTGATTTTCTGCGCGAATTTCATGTCTGACTCCTGTTTCTAAGTTAAGACTTCCACCTGTCCCTGGTCCAGTCCATCATCAAGGCTGGCTGGCCGCTTTACTGAACATAGTCAAAATCCGTGCCAGCAAAAAAAGTGTGATATCGGGGCTTTGGGCGCTGGTTTACGCGTGTTGTTGCGTAAAAAGCCGCTATTTACATGTCAACGCAGCGTTTATCTACATGTAAATATCAATCACAAGCCACGGCTTGCCGCATCAACCCCAGGTTCAACAGATCAACCGCGCTCTTGCCTGGCCTGGCAGGCTTTTTTGCAACGCGCCTGGTGGATTGATTGGTCAGGTGATTCGTGGCCGCATTCGTGGCTGCATTAGTGACTGGACTCGTGACGTGATTAGCCACAGGCTGTGCCGGGCGGGTGACTTTTTCTTCATCCTTGACCAGACCGATAGTGGTAGACCAGGCCTTGTCTTTCGATGCCCAGGTGGTGGCCCACAGGTAAGGTTTTTCCATGATGGAAGGTGCAGGTTCTGGCTGCGAGCGCAGGCGTATGCGGGTTGAGGTGTGGATAGCTGCCGCCCATGCAGCCTGTGGATCATGGGTGGGCAGGCACATGGCGACCGTGCCGGTGCTGATACGGGTGCGGCCCAGGTAATGTGGCGCACGCTCTACGTTCTTTTGTATCAGGGCACTACGGGTTTCGTGGTAATACACATCATCCATCAGCAAACGCATGGCGATTTTACGTGCCAGCCTGGCCTTCAGCGTCATTCTGCTTAACAGGATAAACAGAATAAACAGCAGTACATTGGATAAAATCCATAACATTTCAGTTGGTAACATTTTCTCTCTCCCCAAATTGCAGGCCATCATCGCCTGCCGTATGTGGTGATAATTGCAAGCAGCGTGCCAGCTGCTTTCTACTGGGAGAGCAGGTATTTGTGATTGCAGGTTGACATGTCAAGCACACAAATTTACATTGAGGCTTTACATATGCTGTACACATGATGACCGATACCGATTACACGCTGACCTCGCCCCTCTCCAGGCTGTCTGACAATGCGTCAGCCTTGCTGGGCCTGACGGTTGTCTGGCATCCAGACAGCCAGCGCATAGGCGAACAGTTTATTGCCAGCAACCCTGATGGCCTGGTCGAAGTCAGCCGTTTCCTGCCCCTGTTCCGTCATCCGGCCAAAGAAGGCCTGGCCCTGGGCTATGGTGGCATTTCGCGTGACCCCGTACGCATTACGCGTGACGGCAATGACGGCATCGTCATCACACCGCCCGCCAGCCGCATGGTGGTGGAAGTCAATGGCACAGAAATCACCGCCCCGGTAGCGTTAAGCCGTGAACAGATCGAAGCGGGCGTCATCCTTGGTCTGGGGCGGGCCATCCTGATCTGCCTGCACTGGATGCGCTGCCTGCCCAAACACAATCCTGCCCACGGCTTTGTCGGCGTCGGCAGTGCTGCTATCGTCGCCCGCGACCAGATACGCCAGGTGGCCGGTACAGAGTTGCCCGTGCTGTTATTGGGTGAAACCGGCACCGGCAAAGAAATCGCCGCCCGCGCCATCCATGCCTACAGCAAGCGCGCCAATGCACAACTGGTCAGTGTCAACATGGCCGCATTGAACGAAGCTCTGGCCGCTGCCGATTTGTTTGGTGCTGTCAAAGGTGCCTACACCGGCGCACAAAATGCCCGCAAAGGCCTGTTTGCCGAGGCAGAAGGGGCAACACTCTTCCTCGATGAAATCGGCAATACCCCGGCCAGCATCCAGCCCATGCTGTTGCGCGTGCTGGAAAGCGGCGATTACCGGCCACTGGGTGCACAGAACGACCAAAAGTCCAGCGCCCGCCTGATCGCCGCGACCGACCAGGACCTGTACAGCGAAGGCTTCAACCAGGCCCTGCTGCGCCGCCTGGAAAGCTTCATCATCCACCTGCCACCCTTGCGTGCCAGGCGTGAAGATATAGGCGTGCTGCTGCTGCATCTGCTCAGCACCAGCAAAATGCCGAATGACCTGGGTACCAATCTGCCGGTGGCACTGGTCAGCGAATTTGCCAACTACGACTGGCCAGGCAATATCCGCCAGTTGTCGCACGTCTTGCGCCGCGCCTTGCTGGCCCTGCAGCTGGGCGAGGTGCCACAATTGGCCAGCCTGGTCAAAACCACCCACAAGCCTGCATCAGCAGGCGCAGAGCAAGCCACCATCACCGCCGACAGCAAAATCCCGCTGCCCGTCGTCCCGCGCAAGAAATTGACCGAACTCGGCGAAGACGATGTCTTGCGCGCCATGGAAAACAATGACTGGTATATACAGGGTGCCGCGCAAGAGCTGGGTATCTCACGCCCGTCGATGTACAAGCTGCTCGACAGCCACAGCCAGATACGCCGCGCCGAACAGATACCCATGGAAGAAATTCGCCAGACACTGGAAACCAGCGCTGGCGATATTGAAGCATGCGCCGCGTTATTGAAAACGCCTAGTGAGGCGTTGCGGCGGTATTTGAAGGTGGTGGGGGGGTAGGGGATATCAGCCGCCAGATTCAACATCTACTTCAGGACCACCCGCTACGCTCAAAATTTCGTTGTCGGTCAGAATACGCATTTCGTGTTCTTGGCCAGATTGATGTTGTTTGATTTCGACTTCGGATGTGTTTAATTCAGTGGTTTTCATGGATTTCCTTAACAATATGGATAAATGCAAAAAATTTCATGGATTTTGGTATGGCGTTTATTGCTTTAGCTCTGAGTTTATTAACCAGTGCCAGATTCAACATCTACTTCAGGTCCACCTGCCACGCTCAACACTTCGCTTTCAGTCAGCATACGTATCTCCATCTGCTGATCTGATGGATGCTGATTGATATCTGTATTGGACTTGTTCAATGTTGAATGGCTGTATTCGTTCCCGGCATTTTTCATATAGGTTCTTTCACTTAATCGTATATCGTTATGCGCTGTTGGGCTTGATTGCTCAAGCCCATGTTCCGGGCACTTGATAACTAGCCGCCGGTACCCGATTCAACGTCTACTTCAGGTCCGCCAGCAACAACCAAAACTTCACAGTCGGTCAGAACACGCATTTCCAGTTCTTGAGCGGATTGATGCAGCGCGTTTTCAACATCAGATTTGTTCATAGACGTAGTGATCTCTGTATTTCTCATGAATTTTCCTTTTGACATGAGTCGTTAATTGATAAGGACTGAACTTGAGCCAGGGCTAACGACGATTGTTAGCCACCACCCTGTGACTCTACATCCACTTCAGGTCCGCCAGCCACACCCAGCACTTCACTATCAGTCAGCACACGCATTTCCAGTTTTTGACCGGATTGATGCTGTGCGCTGTCAACATCGAATTTATTCAAGGATGTAGTGATTTCTGCATTTTTCATGGATTTTCCTTTGGGTATGAACCGCTAATTGATTACGACTGAGCGTGGATTGTGACTAATGAACCACCTCTTAACCGCCACCACCTTGTGACTCAACATCAACCTCAGGCCCACCACCCACGTTCAATATTTCACTATCAGTCAGCATACGCATTTCGATTTCCTGATCTGAGGGGCGCTGATTGATACCGGTATCAGATTTGTTCAATGTTGAATGACTGCATGTATTTCCAGTATTTTTCATATTGGCACTTTCAATAAATCGCATATCAATATAATTTATTTGGCTTGATTTTTCATGCCGATGTTATTAACGCTTGATAGTTTAGCCGCCACTACCAGATTCAACGTCTACTTCAGGTCCGCCAGCCACACCAAGCACTTCATGATCTGACAGAACGCGCATCGTGCTTACGGCGCTTGCGTCTTGAATATGGGTTTGGGATATAAGGGTTGATTCCTTGATTTGCGAAATCGATGTTTCGCCAGAGATATGATGCATTCTTCCTCCAGTATGTTGAGAGAATTCATCTTTCAGGGTTGCAATTCATGTGTCAGGAACACGATGGTTTGCCCGAATAAAGATATAGTCAAAGAATGTGAATTGCAAGTGCATTCATACATTTTTTATTTGATGATCTTTGCGGTATATTGTCAGTCTTACTTTGTTGACAGATTAAGGCGGGCAAAAATTATATGCCTGGCTTTGATGATTCTTCTTCGCGATTTTATGAAACCCAAGGCATGAGCAAACTGTTCCGCAAAGAAGCGCTCGACCATCAGTCGCAGCGGTATCATGGTGCGATACTGTTGACCCGTACCTGGTCGTATCCAGTGCTCAGTCTGTTTTTGTTCAGCCTGATTGTGCTGATCGTTATCTTTTCGCTGTTTTTTGGTTTTACCCGCAAAGAAACTGTCAGTGGCATGGTGGTGCCGGATCAAGGCTTGTACAGATTGGCGACGCCGCAGTCTGGTATCGTATCCATCATCCATGTCAAAGAAGGACAAGAAGTGCAGGCGGGTGATGCCCTGTTCACACTTTCGGGCGAGCGCAATAACGGTCACACTGACACGCAGGCATCGATCAAGCAAAGCCTGCAAGCGCGCATTGCGCAATTCAATCAAGAGCTTGATCAATTACAGCAACAAACAAAAAACAAACGCATGGACATGGATGGTCGCTATGCAAAGCTGCAAGCCAGTTTGCTGCATGTCGATAACGAACTGGTGTTACAACGCCGGCGTGTGCAATTGGTGCGTGATATATCAAACCGTATGGCCGACCTGGGTAAGTCGGGTAATGTGTCCAAAGTGGCGCTCAATGAAAAAGCAGCGGATGTGATAGAGCAAGAATCACGTCTGGCCAGTATAGAGCTGGAACAACTGGCCCTGCAACGTGAGGTCGCCACGCTGTCCGCCAGTCGGCTTGATCTGCCTTTACAGGCGGAGCGTGATGCATCACAACTCAAGCGCAATATCGAAGAGCTACAACAGCAAGTTACAGAAAGCGAAGCACGGCGGCAGCTGGTGATACGGGCAGACCAGCCTGGCCGTGTTGCCGGTATTGTTGTTAATCGTGGCCAGTCTGTGTTTGCTGACCAGCGCCTGGCAAACCTCATGCCTGCTGGCAGCAAGCTGGAAGTGGAATTGTATGCGCCCACCCGCGCTGCTGGCTTTGTCCGCCCCGGTACTGAAGTCATGCTGCGTTACGATGCTTTTCCTTACCAAAAATTTGGACAGTTTCGTGGTGTGGTCAAAGAAGTATCTATTGCCACCATTGCTTTGGATGATGTGCAGATAGGTATCAACAATTCAGTCCGGCAGGTGGCATCATCAGGCGGAGGTGAGCCTGTATATCGCTTGCGTGTGCAGCTTGACAGTACACAGGTACAAGCCTTTGGTCGTGATTATCAGCTCAAGCCAGGCATGCAACTGGCAGCAACATTAGTGCTGGAACATCGCACCCTGGCGCAATGGGTGCTTGAGCCTTTGTACGGCATGGCGAGCCAGTTATGAAATTTGGGCTTACACAAAAGTGTCGTGGATGCCTTACAGCATTTGCTTACGTTCTTCAAACGAACGTAGCCTTCAGACTGTCTTGCATCAATTTGCGACAGACCATGGAAGAAAGTGTTGAATGGATAGACTAGGACTACGTCGCCAACTCCCCGTATTTTTACAGACAGAAGCCACAGAGTGCGGTTTGTGCAGTGTGGCCATGGTAGCGAATTACCATGGTTATCTGACCGACCTGGCGACACTGCGCTTGCGATTCTCAATTTCCCGTAAAGGCGCAACCCTGCAAAGCCTGATCAGGATAGCCCGTGGCCTGAAGCTGGAAAGCCGTCCCTTAAAACTGGAATTGAACCATCTGTCGCAATTGCAATTACCTTGCATCCTGCATTGGGACATGGACCATTTTGTGGTGTTGAAATCCGTGTCGGCAAAAGAAGTGGTGATCCACGACCCCGCCATAGGCTTGCGCCGCTTTAGTTTGGATGAATTTTCCAAACATTTTACTGGCGTGGCGCTGGAACTAAGTCCGGCCAGCGACTTTGCACCGGCCACCAACAAACTGCAATTTACGCTGCGCAGCCTGATGGGGCGTATTACTGGTTTAAAGCGCGGCTTAAGCCAGATATTTTTACTGGCAATTGCGCTGGAATTTGTCTCGATAGCCTTGCCCTTTTATTTACAGTGGGTGGTTGATCATGCACTGGTGTCCATAGATCGCGATTTATTAAGCACCCTGGCACTGGGTTTTGGTTTGCTGGTGTTGATACAGTCTGCAATTAGTGCCGTGCGCAGTTGGTTTGTAGTGGCGCTCAGTACCCGGCTCAATTTCCAGTGGATGGGCAATGTCTTTGCCCATCTGGTTAAGCTACCGTTGGAGTTTTTTGAAAAAAGACATATCGGTAATATTCTTTCCCGTTTCGGTTCTATCACCACCATACAAAAAACACTGACGACAGGCTTTGTACAGGCGCTGGTGGATGGTGTCATGGTCATAGGCACTTTTAGCATGATGCTGTTTTACAGCCGCAGCTTGGCCTTGGTGGCTACGGCTGCCGTGTTGCTGTATGCCCTGATGCGCTGGAGTGTCTATAACGCTTTGCGAACAGCAACGGCGGAGCAGATTATTCACGCTGCCAAGCAGACTACGCATTTTCTGGAAACCGCTGGTGGTATACAAAGCGTGCGTCTGTTTGGCAAAGGCGAACAGCGACGTGCAGGCTGGTTGAATATTCTGGCAGAACAATTTAATGCAGATTTACGCATACAGCGTATTCGTGTCAGTTACGAAACGGCTCAAACCCTGTTGTTCGGTCTGGAAAGGGTAATCATTGTGTGGTTAGCTGCCCGTGCCGTGATGGACAATACTTTTACGGTAGGTATGTTGCTGGCTTTTATTGCTTACCGTGACCAGTTTTCTACCCGCCTGGCAGCCTTGATAGACAAAGTCATCGAATTCATGATGTTGAGCCTGCATGGTGAAAGAGTAGCTGATATCGTCATGGCAGAAACCGAACTGACCACGCAAGACCATGATCATGAACTGGATTTAAGCAAGGTCAAGCCCAGCATACAAATGCGCGATGTGTCTTTTCGCTATTCACCTACCGAACCGAATGTGATTGAAAATATCAATCTCAGCATAGCGGCGGGTGAATGCATTGCCATTACTGGCGTATCGGGGTGTGGCAAGACTACTCTGGTAAAGGTTATGCTGGGTTTGCTCACTCCCACGCAAGGCGAGGTCTTGCTGGATGGTGTACCCATCAAGCGCCTGGGTTTAAGCAATTACCGCGACATGATAGGCACCGTCATGCAGGAAGACCGTATGTTTTCGGGTTCTATTGCCGACAACATCTGCTTTTTTGACCCGCTGCCAGATTGGGATCGTATACACCACTGCGCCCAATTGGCAGCAGTGCATGATGAAATTACCGCCATGCCCATGGGTTATTACACCATCACCGGCGACAGTGGTATAGGCATCAGTGGCGGGCAAAAACAAAGGATATTACTGGCCCGCGCCCTTTACCGCCAGCCACGCATACTGGTATTGGATGAAGCTACCAGTCAACTGGATGTGGCAAACGAACGCAGTGTGAACGCGACCGTGACTGACCTGGGCTTGACCCGCATTATCGTCGCTCACAGGCCGGAGACGATAGCGATGGCGGATAGGGTGGTGGTGATTAAGACAGGGCGGTTAACAGATGAGCTTCTATAGAACCGTTCGGGTGAGCAAAGTAAATGAAAGAAGACATTCAACGAATTTGAAAGTAAAACATAGCCAAATTTGATTTGGCTATGTTTTTTTGCATCGTGTTCCGAAGTTTATGAATTACAAGAAAAAGATACTCATTTAGGAAATGACGTCTCTTTCTTCATATAAATTTCAACCACCGTTACCTGATTCAACATCTACTTCTGGTCCACCTGCAACGGCAAGAATTTCTTCGTTTGTCAAAACACGCATAGCTTGCTGGCTTTGCATATCGGAGTCATTATTTAAGGTGGCTGATAATGAAATCATTTTTGATATGGCTTGGTTTTGCATATAGTTCTCCTTGAAATAAATATCGTAAAAAACTGAATTTTTGCTGACACCCCGCTAATACTTAGCCGCCATTGCCCGTTTCAATATCCACTTCTGGGCCTCCAGCAACAGCGAGAATTTCTTCGTTCGTCAAGGTGTGCATATCTTGTTCATTATGCGCTTCGGAGTCATTATTTAATGATACCGTTATGTTTGATGCAATCAAATCTTTCATCTTATTTCCTTGAATGAGAAATTCCTTATATATGAATATTAAGGAATGCAGTGAACGGTTTCAACACTTTTCAACGCACAAAGATATGTACTGCATATCGGATGCTTGCGCAAAAAAAATCAACCTCCACCAATCTCAACATCAACTTCTGGGTCTGGCAGATAGAAAAATTCTGAACTTACTATGTTGCCAGAAGAGTCTTTGAAATCAGCTGAAAATGAGATCGTAAACCCCCAAAAACCAATACTGTCATCAGTCATGGTCATAGTTACGCCGTCAACTGGGCATGCTGTTACTGATGTACCAACTACGTTAGGTTGACCGTTGGGCTGCTCACCTTTACAAATTGCGATAAAAGCGCTGGCAGTAACTGTTACGGTATCTTGGGGATTGGTAGGCGTACCCGAAAAAGCGAAAGTTATAGTATCGCCAACGCAGAGGTAGCGGTGAGTTGTAGTGGTATTTATAGGGAGCGGGGGAGAGAATTTACCTGTCGCTGAAATAGTAGCCCGGCTTTGTGGGTTCCCCTGATTAAAGTAGGTCGTGAAGGTGTAATTTACTGGTGGGACTGGATCACTCATATTTAAACTTTCAATTAGTTAAACTAAACAAAAAGCATGTGTTTCCATGCTTGCCGCTTCAATAATCTTACACTACTGATTAAAGAATCCTTTGTATTGAAAATTCATCTGCAAAAACTGTTCCAGCCTATTTTGATTGATCATTAGTTATTTTTGTATAGCGATAATCGCGTCTTAAATTCAGTAAGTCAGGTTCAGATTCCAGTGCTTTCATTGAATAACCGAATTCAATGGCCTTACCTATCTCTTTAAGTGCTTCATCTCTTTGATTCAACAACTCATATGCTAAACCAACTCGAAAATGGACATTGGCATCTTTAGGCCCTAGTTTTAGCGCACGTTGTATGTACTCGTTCGCTTTAACCTTGTCGCCAACTCTGGCAGAATACAAGCCAAAACGTGAAACAAGCGCCACATCATTTGGTAGTGCTTGCAAGCGGGGGGCAAGTAATTCAAGTGCTTTTTCGTAAGCTTTTTGTGCCTCAACTTCTCGTCCTGGAATCCAGCGTAAACTGTCGCCTAGATTGGCCCATCCCAAATATTTGGCAGGATTACCTTTGTTGGGAGCAACTGCAAGCTCAAATGCTTCCGCGGCTCCAATGTAGTCACGTTTCTTGAAAAGTGCTGCCCCCAAACTTGAATACAGTAGAGCACTTGGCCGAATTAATAGTCCTTGTTGGAGAATTTGCATTCCTTCATCATTGCGATTTTGTTTGACTAAAGCATTGTTCAAATTTGCATACGCGATTACAGAGTCAGGTTGGATTTTTATACTCAATCTAAAGTAGTGTTCTGCTTCTGGGAAATTTCCTTGCTCAAAATATGCAACTCCCATTTCTTCGGCGAACAGTCTCTCATGAGGAAATTTTTCTAACCCTAGTAATGCATATTTGGTGGCATCTTGATAATGCTTCATAAATATTAATACTTTGATTTTTCCATAAAATGCGAAAATATTATCTGGGTCAAAAGTTAGCGCTTTTTCGTAGCTTGCTAATGCGGAATCATTTTTCCCAGACTGTACTAATACTCTTGCTAAAGCAATGTGACTCATTGCTAATTTATTGTTGAGCTTCAGAGCTTGTTGCGCACTTGCATCCGCTTTTTGTAACAAGACGTCATCTTGTTTGTCACTGTCATAGCGATAGGTATAAATGATCGACAAGCAAGCGACAGCACCGGCGTTTTCAGGATTGTGCTTCAATATAGTTCTAAAATTTAATTCCGCTACATCAAGACTGCCTGGCCTATCAAACTGCTTTAGAGCCTCCAATCCTTGTCTCATCGTCAATGATTCAGAGTATGGCTTCAACGAAATCTTGTTAATTTCAAGATAAGGCGCAGCCTGCCATGCTCCGTAACCTAGCGCTAAGATGGCAGTCAATAACAAGACTGCAAGCTTGGGTTTGCTGAGCTTTTGCCAGCCTTTGCCTGAGGCAGCAGGCTGGCTATTTACTACTGCCGTCTTAACTGCCATCACACTAAGCAAAGGCCGCAGTTTTTCACTTACCTCCTGCATGCTTCCCAAGCGCTTTTCAACCTGTTTCGCTGTCATCGCCAGCACCAGCTTGATCAGTGCGGGATTGGTATTGGCGGGGAATTCCCAGGTGTCGGAATTGGACTGCATCAGTGCTGCGGCCAGGGCCAGGCCGCTGGCGTTGGCGAAGGGGCGGGTGCCGCTGATGATTTCGTACAGGATCACGCCCAGGGCGTAGATGTCGCTCTGGGCATTGGCGGCGGCGCCCATCATGCGTTCTGGTGCCATGTAGGCGATGGTGCCCTGGGGGTCTACCTGGCTTAATGATGTGGTGGCCTGTACGTCGGCCTGCGATGCCAGGCCAAAGTCAAGGATGCGTACTCTGCCGTCTGGTTCCACCATCAGGTTGGATGGTTTCAGGTCGCCGTGGATGAGACCGGATGCATGTGCTTCCTGCATCGCTTCGGCCACCTGGTTGATGATGTTGATGGCTTGCTGTTCACTGACTTTTTCTTGTTGCAGCAATTGTTTCAGGGTGTGGCCGGGTACCAGTTCCATGACGATGGACTGGCTGTTGTCTTCTTCTTCAATTGCAAATACTTTGACAAATGCAGGGTGTTTCAGGGAGGCGGCAAGGCGTGCTTCTTTGATCAGGCTGGCGGGTTGGGCCATGCCTTCCAATGCTTTCAGCTGTTTGATGGCAACAGGGCGGCACAGCTTGGTATCCCAGGCTTCGTGGACTTGGCCAAAGCCGCCTTCACCAAGGCGTTGTTTAAATTCGTAATGCCTTAAGGTTGTGCTGTCCTGATTGGTATTTTGCATTGGTTTCTTGCATGGTTATTATTTTTTGCCGCATATTGTTCTAAGCAGCTATCCAACTACGCAAGATAGTTGCTAGTCGTAACAAGTTGTAACGGCAATACTGTAGAGAACTTTATTACAAAACTGTGTACTCATGGTGACAAGCAAAGATATTTTATATGTAAATGACATGTCAACAGCCAGGTATTTACATGTAATCGGGCATCAATTGTGAATTGAATAGTTTGCATACAATAATAATATGTATTTTACTAATGCAACATGCTTAAAAGCGTAGAACAATTGCTACGTGGGCTGTGCAGGTCAGTTTCAATCAGGTTTGATGATATTGACTTGCCCTTTTAGCATGCTCACAAGTTCTGTTTCAAACTGATCTGCCCATTTTTGTTTGATGCTGATCGTGATAGTGGCGGATTCGGTATAAACCAATTGCTGTACGGTGGCGGCAAATTTATCGCTCAGGCGGCGTACATGCGATTCATCGGCATAGGCACAGATGATATCCCACTCAACTACATATTCGACTTCTATCAGTTCTGCATTTTTGAAGGCGTCTGATATGGCCTGGCCATAAGCGCGGGTCAGGCCGCCAGCCCCCAGTTTGGTACCGCCCCAGTAGCGCACGACCACGGCCAGGACGTTGGTGACATCCTTGTGCACCAGTACGTTGTACATGGGTTTGGCGGCAGTGCCTGAAGGTTCGCCATCGTCATCGAGGCCAGAATCGCCGGTGCAGACCAATGCCCAGCAGACGTGTACGGCATCTGGATGCTGTGCGCGTATGCTGACCAGTTGCTGGCGTGCTTCGGCACGGCTGTTGAGCGGATAGAGCTGTCCCAGAAAACGGCTTTTCTTGATTTCGATTTCGGCAAAAGCGGGAGCAGCAAGCTGATACATGGATGGTCTGGTGGGGCAAAGTCGCTATTTTGGCGGCTTATTGAAGCTGGGTATACATAAAATGCTTGTGAGGCGTTGCGGCACGGCTGATGAGGTTCCCTTTCTTTCCGGGAATGGCGTAGGGAAGGGATGGGTTTCGCGGGATTACGCTGTAAGCAAATTGCCATGAAAATTCATTCCATCCAGGCTTGCTCATTGCACAGCTTGCAGGCTGTCCGGATTCTGTCGATACAAATGAACCCCGGGATTGAATATGCAGGGTCTATACGCCCTTGCTGCCAGTATCCAGCTACCTGGATACATGGGCAAAGCTGCAGCATGTCACCAGAAGACCGGCAGGGTCATTTGACACACATGACAACTGCCTGGCCCTGAGTGACTCTGAGCTGAGTGACACCACATACGGTAGCAGGCTTATTGGGCCTATTGAGCTTATTGGATCACGAAGTTTTCAAAGAACACGTCGGTCACGCCGTCATGCTCTTTCAGGTCCAGGGTTTTGTTGACGCCGTCCTTGATTTCTTCCATCAACTGATGCTTGCCCTCCAGGCTTTGCAATTGTTCGCTGTCTTTGCTGCTTAGTAGCAGGATCAGGGTGTGCCTGACCTTGGGCATGAGCATTTTGATTTTGTCATTGACTTCGGCATTGGCAATTTGCAGCGCCAGGCTGAGTTGCAGATAACGTTCTGTTGTCGATAGATTGACAACGAATGCCTCCAGTTTGGCTGTAGGCGCGCCGCTGGATGCACTGGCTTCCTTGCCGCCCGAATTGGCAGAGGCCGACCCTGCCATCATGCCAAGTGCAAGACAGAGGGCGAAGATGATTGCGGATTTTTTTCCCATTAGGTGTAATCTTTTATTAGATAAAATTGCCTGGCCTGATAATTTGCTAACAGCCGATGAGCGTTAGCTTAGCGCATCTTGCCGGAACACACTGTTAAAGAAACTTACTCAGCCAGGACTTACGCAGAACTGCCCAAGCTGTGTTGTCCATTATGACGGCCAGATGTGAAAAAGCCGGTTTCAAGTATTCTTGAAACCGGCTTATGCAAAAAACAGGCCCGATTTGAGACATTCAGCCCAGTTTCTTCCTGCTTACGCCCTCATTTACACAGCCAGGGGTTTGTAACGGATACGTTTTGGCTTGGCACCTTCTTCACCCAGACGTTTTTTCTTGTCGGCTTCATATTCCTGATAGTTACCATCAAAGAAGCTGACTTGCGAATTGCCTTCAAACGCCAGAATGTGGGTGGCGATACGGTCAAGGAACCAGCGATCATGTGAAATCACCATGACGCTGCCGGCAAATTCGAGCAAGGCATCTTCCAGCGCACGCAGGGTTTCCACGTCCAGATCGTTTGATGGTTCATCCAGCAGCAAGACATTGCCGCCTTGCAGCAGGGTTTTGGCCAGATGCAGGCGGCCACGTTCACCACCAGACAGGTTGCCAACGATCTTTTGCTGGTCTCCGCCTTTGAAGTTGAAGCGGCCCAGATAAGCGCGAGAAGGCATTTCAAAACGACCTACTGTCAAAATGTCGGCGCCATTGGCCACGTCTTCAAACACGGTCTTGGTATTGCCGAGGTCTTCACGTGACTGGTCCACCAGCGAAATCTTGGCAGTCTGGCCCAGCACGACTTCGCCGCTGTCCGGTGTTTCCAGACCCTTGATCATTTTGAACAAAGTCGATTTACCGGCACCGTTAGGGCCGATGATGCCGACAATCGCGCCAGGAGGAATCTTGAAGCTCAGGTTGTCGATCAGCAGACGGTCGCCAAAGGCTTTGCTGGCGTTCTTGAATTCGATGACTTCATTGCCCAGACGCTCGGCCACAGGGATGAAAATCTCCTGGGTTTCATTGCGCTTCTGGTATTCATGCTCGCTCATTTCATTGAAGCGGGCCAGACGTGCCTTGCTCTTGGCCTGACGCGCTTTCGGGTTCTGGCGTGACCATTCCAGTTCTTTTTGCAGGGCTTTCTGGCGTGCGGATTCGGTCGCTTCTTCTTGCTTCAGACGGGCTTGTTTCTGATCCAGCCAGGAAGAGTAATTACCTTTCCATGGGATGCCGTGGCCACGGTCCAGCTCCAGTATCCATTCAGCAGCATTGTCAAGGAAGTAGCGATCATGGGTAATCGCCACCACGGTGCCAGGGAAACGCAACAAAAACTGTTCCAGCCAGTCGACCGATTCAGCATCCAGATGGTTGGTTGGTTCGTCGAGCAAGAGCATGTCAGGCTTGGACAGCAACAATTGGCACAGGGCGACACGGCGTTTTTCACCGCCGGACAAAACGCCTATCTTGGCATCCCATGGTGGCAGGCGCAGCGCATCGGCAGCCATTTCCAATTGCAGTTCTACGTTGTCGCCGGAGGATGTGGAGATAATCGCTTCCAGACGTGCCTGCTCGTTGGCCAGCGCATCAAAGTCGGCGTTTTCTTCGGCATAGGCGGCATACACTTCTTCTAGCTTGGCCTTGGCTTCAAACACCTCGCCCAGGGCAGATTCAACTGCCTGGCGTACGGTTTGTTCCGGATCAAGCTGTGGTTCTTGCGGCAGATAGCCAATGTTCAGGTTGGGCATGGGTACGGCTTCGCCCTGTATGTCCTTGTCTATGCCTGCCATGATTTTCAGCAGGGAAGACTTGCCTGACCCGTTCAGACCCAGCACGCCAATTTTGGCACCCGGGAAGAAGGACAGGGAAATATCTTTCAGAATTTGACGCTTCGGCGGGACGATTTTGCCGACGCGATTCATGGTGTAGACGTAATTGGCCATTTTTCTTGATTTTTCATAGGGAATAAGAATGCCTGCAAGGATACCTCATGCAGGCGGGTGTCGTCATATTTTGCCAGATTTATGTGTCAGTGCTTGCAAGGCCGGTGCTGCGGCAATCAGATTTTGTGCCCTGCACCAAAGTTGATGTATCTCAAGACCCTGCTAATAGTGTGGATTTACACTTTATTCATCACTGTTGATAAAGGAAATGAAAATGAAGAAGCTAGTAATCGCACTCACCCTGGCAGCAATCGGCTTTACGGCAACCCAGGCAATGGCTCAAGAACAGAGCCCATGGCAAGTGCGTGCCCGTGTCGTTAACATCAGCCCTGCAAATAGTTCTGACCCTGTCGGTGGCGCTGGTGCCGCTGATCGTATTACTGTCAGCAGCAAAGAAATCCCCGAAGTCGATATCACGTATTTCTTCACACCAAACTGGTCTGCTGAACTGATACTGACTTACCCGCAAAAGCATGACGTGATGCTGGATGGCGCCGTTATCGGTACATTTAAACATTTGCCACCTACGCTGACTGCACAATACCATTTCGCACCTGACGCAAAAGTCAGTCCCTATGTTGGCGCTGGTGTGAACTACACCCGTATTTCTGACGTGAACCTGCTCAAAGGCGCAGGCGGTCTGGAAAACAGCAGTTTTGGTCTGGCAATACAGGCCGGCGTCGATTTCAAACTGGATAAAAACTGGTCCCTGAATCTGGACGTGAAAAAAGTACAGATACGCAGTGACGTCACCATCAGTGGCGCCAAGGTCAGCGCGGTCAAGATTGATCCCTGGCTGGTTGGCGTTGGTGTCGGTTATCGTTTCTAAAAGAAGGCAGAGCTAACGAATAAAGCACTGAATGTCGTGTTTTCCCCTTCCAGCCCGGGAGGGGATTTTTTATTGGGCGACGGCATTACCGTTTTGTCTCTTCTCCTGACATAGCTGCTATGCGATTTTGGCTAATTCGGCCATCCTGCCAATTGCGCTAACTGTGCAAATTCGCACACCAGCGTTCGGCAGCGAACAAATTCCCCTCTCTTTTTGACATCCTGCTTTGCCTGAAATAAGTCCAGGTCATTGATTTTAAATGACTTATTCATTGTGTTCGCGACGGGCACAGAGCTTGCAAACCTGATCTGGCAATTTAACCCATCAGGTTTCGATATGGATCAGGCTATCAGTCAGGGCACACTACTACAGCGTCGGCGCAAGATGATCTTGCTGATTCTTGCCGGGCTCATTGTTGTGATGCTTGCAGCCTGGATGTTGAACCGTGTCGTCAGCCCCGGTGTCAGCCTGGGTGAAATTCGGGTAGCACAAGTGCGCGTCGGCGCGGTTGACAATACCATCAATGCATCCGGCGTCGTCATACCGGTACATGAAGAGCAATTGTCCAGCCCGAACCAGTCGCGCATCAGCAAGGTTATCGCCAAGGCCGGGCAGCAAGTACGTGCCGGTGAATTGTTGATGGTGCTGGATGATCACACCATACGTCTGGCGATTGATAATTTGCGTGAACAGATTTCGCAGCAGCAAATTCGCGAACAGGTGCTGGCCATGGAAATGGATGCAGGCCTGAAAAAAATTGCCAGTGAAATCGAACTGATGGAACTGGATTTACAAAGTAACCAGGTCAAACTGGCGCGTTACCAGAAACTGGGGCCGGTAGGCATTACCTCGGCAGTTGATTTGCAGGCAGCAGAACTGGCCGTCAAACGCAATGAAGTGCAATTGCGCCAGCATAAAGAAACCCTGACAGATACGCGGCGTACCACCAGCAGCAATATTGAAGCAGCACGCCTGCAAAAATCCATCTTCCAGAAACAGATGGAATTGCAGCAAAGATTACTGGAACAAACCCAGGTCAAAGCCCCCTTCGATGGCTTGCTGACCTGGCTGCTGGCGGAAGAAGGGGCAAGCCTGAACACCGGGCAACTGATCGCCAAGGTATCTGAACTCAGCAATTTCAAGGTGGAAGCCACGGTATCCGACTTTTATGCACGCTATCTGAACGCCGGGCAGAAGGTCCGGGTTGAATACAGTGGCCAGATACTGAATGGCGAGGTGCAGACCATCTTGCCAGAAATACAGAATGGCACCGTGAAGCTGATCGTCACGCTGGCACAGCCGAATCATCCGGCACTCAGGCACCGGCTAAGGGTAGAGGCCAATATCATCACCGAACAAAAAGCCCGCAGCCTGATTGTTGACAGTGGCCCGGCCATCAATGGCAAGGGACGGCAGGATGTGTACATGCTGGAAGCAGGCAGGGCCGTGCGCAAGAGTGTAGAAATTGGCCTGGGCGACAGCAAGGTGGTGGAAGTAGTGCAGGGTGCCAAAGCAGGTGACCAACTGGTGATTTCCGATGTCAGCCAGTTCCGGCATCTGGAAAGTTTCAGGGTCACTCAGTAGGCATTCGCGTATTGGCGATGAAAACGCAAACAGAATCATCAATCAGAGGACGATGTAATGATCAAATTGGACAATATCAGCAAGACTTATCAGACCGATAAAGTGGAAACCCTGGCCTTGCGGAATATTAATCTGCATGTCAAAAAAGGCGAATTTGTTTCCATCATGGGCCCCAGTGGCTGCGGTAAGAGTACGCTGCTGAACCTGATCGGCCTGCTGGACCGGCCAGGCTCAGGAAAAATCGCCATCGAAGGCCATGAAATGAAAGTCTGGCGCGATAAAGAACTGGCTAGCCTGCGCAATCGTACCTTCGGTTTTATTTTTCAGAGTTTTCATCTGATCAATGACCTGCGTGTGATCGACAATGTGGAATTGCCCTTGCTGTACCGCTCATGCAGTGCCAAAGAGCGCCGTCGTCTGGCCGGGGAAGCCCTGGCAAGAGTCGGCTTGAGTGCCCGCATGGATCATTATCCCAATCAGTTGTCGGGTGGACAGCAGCAAAGGGTGGCGATTGCCCGCGCCATGGTGGGCCGTCCCAGTGTCTTGCTGGCGGATGAGCCTACCGGCAACCTGGATAGCCAGATGGGTGCCGAAGTCATGGATATCCTGCTCAAGCTCAGCGATGAAGGTACGACCGTGGTCATGGTGACGCATGATGAACGTCAGGCCAGACAGGGCGGTCGCATCATCAGGGTATTTGATGGCCAACTGGTGGCTTAGGAGCAGACGCCATGTTAAAGAATTATTTTCAGATTGCCTGCAAGGTGTATATGCGGCGCAAGCTGTTCACCGCCATCAACCTGCTGTGTATTGTATTGACCATGGTGGTGTTGCTGGTCGTGACGGCGATGTTGCAAACGGCTTTTTACCCTGTCGGTGTAGAGGGCAAGAGCGAGCGCTTCCTGCAAATTAACACCATGACACAGGTTACCAAGGATACCTCGATTAAAGGCCGGCTGGGCTATAAGGTGATAGACCAGTACATGCGAAAAATGAAGACCGTAGAAAAAGTCGCCGCAGTGACCCAGACGCAATCGGTATCCGTGTACCAGCAAGACCGGGCGAATGAATTCATGCTGCGCCGTACCGATGCCGAATACTGGCAGATACTGGATTTCAAAGTGCTGTCGGGGCGGGTACTGAATGACGATGATGTGAAGCAGGGGCGTTTTGTAGCCCTGGTCAACGCATCGACTGCGAGGAAATTGTTTGAGAAGGATGCAGCCACAGGCCAGAAAATCAATGTCGGTGGACAGCAGTTTGAGATCATCGGTGTCGTCGAGGATGAATTGCATTTGAATTCACTGGCAGAGATCTGGGTGCCGGTAACGACTTTTCCGACATCGGAATACCGCGACCAATATCGCGGTGATTTCAGTGTCTTGCTGATGGGTAAGAGTGCGGCGGATCTTCCTTTGATCCAGGATGAATTGCAGCAGGTCGTGAAACAGATCAATGCCGATGACCCAGCACATTGGGAACATACTTATTTATGGGCAGATGGCAAGCTGGATTTCTTTGCACGGACCATATTGAATCATGACGAAGTACCTGATTCAGGTGCGGTTCAACTGGTCAGCGGCATTTTGCTGGCGATGCTGTTGTTCATGCTGTTGCCGGCCCTGAACCTGGTTAACCTGAATTCGGGCCGCATCATGGAAAGGGCTGCGGAAATTGGCGTGCGCAAGGCCTTTGGGGCAAGCAATGGTGAACTGGTGGCGCAATTCGTCATGGAAAATATGTTGCTGTGCCTGTTTGGCGGGGTACTGGGCATCATCCTTACCAAGCTGACGCTGGTCTGGCTCAGCAGTTCCGGCATTGTTCCTTATATGAAGGTGGATTTGAGTTTCATGGTGCTTTTCTACGGCTTTGTTTTGTCACTGGTATTTGGTGTGTTATCCGGCGTGATACCGGCATGGAAAATGTCGCGTCTTGACCCTGTGCTTGCCCTGAAAGGAGCACCATGATGTTTTCCCATCTTTTGAAACCGATCTGGAAACGCAAGTTCAAAAACCTGTTGTTAAGCCTGGAGATTTTGCTGGCTTTCTTTGTGGTCTTCGGCCTGGTATTGATGAGTGTGCGCTATACCCAGCTGTATCATTTACCTTTAGGTTTTGCGTCTGACAATGTATGGTCCGTTCGCATGATGAGTGTGGGTGAAGCTGGCAAAAAAAATGATACGGCAACTGCAGAGAATTTCCAGCGCAGCCTGGCGGCCTTGCCCGAGATCGAGAGACTGGCCTACTTCAATTATTCACCGTATAGCAATTCCACCTGGAGTTCGGCGGTATATATGCCTGAAACCAAATTGCGGTTCAAGATCAATGTCATGGAAATGACGGATGACGGCCCTGGCGTATTGAATATGAAGTTGTTGGAAGGACGCTGGTTTTCAGCCGAAGATGAAGGCAAGGCTGAAAGAGCCGTTGTCATCAATAAGAAACTGGCAATGGAGATGTTTCCTGGGAAGAGCGCCCTGGGTCAAACCATTTATGATGGTGAACCCAGCTCCCAGGGTGCACAGTTATTGCGTGTTACCGGTGTATTTGAAGCCTTTCGCAATAAAGGTGAATTCATGGCGCCGACCAGCTTTGCCATCATGCGCCATTCCATTAATTCTTCCAAAGACAGGATGGAGTTTGCATTATTAAAAGTCAAGCCCGGTACGTCGCGTGCTTTTGAAGCAAAACTGAACCAGCAACTGAAATTGATACGCAATGACTGGAGTTATAGAATTGCACCGCTGGCAGATATGCGCAGAGCGAAACTGACTGAAGACACCATTCCCTTGATGATACTGGCGGTGATGGCTGCCTTTTTGCTGATCATGGTGGCATTTGGCCTGTTCGGCGTGCTTTGGCAAAATACCACGCAGCGCATACCTGAAATTGGCTTGCGTCGCGCGGTGGGGGCTAGTAGTGGCGATATTTATCGGCAAATCATGAGCGAACAATTGCTTCTTAGTTCGATCGCCATGCTGGTGGGCCTGATATTCCTGATACAGTTGCCGCTTACGGGGGTATTGGGCGAAGCTGCCAACTGGCCGGTGTTTATTGTGGCCTGCCTGATTTCCATGGCGGTCATTTATGTTATTTCCCTGCTTTGCTCGCTATATCCTGCCTGGCGTGCCAGCCGCTTAAGCCCTACGGAAGCACTGCATTATGAATAAGTTTAGCCTCTCACTTGACGACAACAGGCGACAACATGTCCTGAAGCGTCTAAGGACGTTTAAGATAGGCAGACTCTCAACCGATCAAAATTAGCCGTTACAGAAAACAGCATGCCAGAAGTGACACCTTTATCCCGTATCCTGATTATTGATGACGACAGTTCGGTACTGGTGTCGCTGGCCCTGCTGTTGAAGCAGGCTGGTTATGCCAGCATCAGTTGTGACGAACCACAACAGGCCATGCAGATTCTGGCGACACAGGATATTGCACTGGTGCTGCAAGACATGAATTTTTCTTTGCAGACCAGCGGTGAAGAAGGTCTGTCCCTGCTGGCTGACATCAAACAACTGTATCCGGCTTTGCCGGTGTTGCTGATGACGGCCTGGGGTTCGATTGCGCTGGCCGTACGTGGCGTCAAACAGGGGGCCGCCGATTTTTTTACCAAGCCCTGGGACAATACCCAATTACTGGAATTGATACGCACTACGCTCGATCTGGTGCCGGTGACAGCAGTCGGCAAGACAAACCGTCAGACGCTGGATAGCCAGTTCGATTTTGCCGACATTATTGGTGAACACCCGGAATTGCTGAAAGTGCTGGCGACCATAGGGCGTGTCGCCAGGACCGGTGCCTCGGTGCTGATATTGGGTGAGAGCGGTACCGGCAAAGAATTGATTGCCGATGCGATACACCGTAACAGCCCGCGTGCAAGCAAGCCCATCGTCAAGGTGAATATGGGCGCTGTTACGACTTCCCTGTTTGAAAGTGAAATGTTTGGCCATGTCAGGGGCGCATTTACCGATGCCAAAAGTGATCGCAAGGGACATATCGCCATGGCGCACCATGGCAGTCTGTTTCTCGATGAAATAGGTGAAATGAACCGTAATGACCAGGTGAAGCTGCTGCGAGTGCTGCAAAATCAAAGCTATCAGGCGGTTGGCGCCAGCAAGACCGAGCAGGCAGATGTACGCATCATTTCCGCCACCAACCGGGAACTGGCGGAACTGGTGGCGAGTGGCGATTTTCGTGAAGACCTTTATTACCGCCTGAACCTGATCACGATACGCCTGCCACCCTTGCGCGAACGTCGTACCGATATCCCGCTGCTGGCACATCGCCTGCTGGCCCGGCTGGTGCGCAGCTATGGCATGCAGGTGGTCAGCCTGGCGCCCTCTGCACTGAGCTGGCTGGCGGCGCGTGCCTGGCCAGGCAATATACGGCAGCTTAAACAATGTCTGGAACGTACTTTGCTGCTGGTGGACAAACCCTTGCTGGAACAAAGCGATTTTGTCTTTGCAGAGCAACATGAAGAAGCGCAGGAACAGGGTTTTCGCATTGATGGCATGACCCTGGAACAGGTTGAAAAGATAATGATAGAAAAGGCCATGGAGCAGCATCAGGGAAATATCACGCATGTCGCCAAAGCCCTGGGCCTGAGCCGCTTTTCTTTATACCGGCGGCTGGAAAAACATCAGATCGCCACCAGCGAAACCGATGATGATGGCGGGGCAGGCTGATGAGTTTGCGAAGACGCCTGCTGGCTTACCTGTTAGTTGTGCATACGGTGTTTCTGGCGCTTGCCTTTCATTCTTATCTGGCGGAACCATTGCTGCTGGTCTGCATTGAGGCTGGCTTGCTACTTAGCCTGACGCTGGGTATCTACCTTGTGAAGACCGCATTGCAGCCTTTGGAATTTGCCCATCAGTTTCATGAATTGCTGCAGGATGAAAATTACGCAGCGCGCCTGCGCAGTGGCAGCAATACCGAAGTTAACCAGCTGGTGCAATTGTTCAACCACATGCTGGAAGCCCTGTATCTGGAACGCCTGAAACTGGGCGAACAGCGAGGTTTCCTGGACAGGCTGCTGGAAGCCACGCCTACCGCTGTCGTGGTATTTGATTTTGACCAGCATATCAGTTTGATGAATGCCAGTGCCCAGCGCCTGTTGGGACTGTCTGATGTGGAAGGCCATAGTCTGCAACAACTTTTGAACAACAGTCAGACACCGCAAGGGATAGCATGGGCGGTCACGCTGGACAGTCTGGCCGTTGGCGAAACAACGGTCTATAGCGATATCGAAGGTCGCCGATATCGTTGCCAGAAAAATCAATTCATAGACCGTGGCTTCCGGCGTGATTTTTTGTTGGTCGATGAAATTACTGCAGAGCTGGCCAGTTCAGAAAAAGCCACTTATGAAAAACTGATACGCGTGCTGGCCCATGAGGTGAATAACACCGTTGCCGCCACTGGCTCGGTTTTGGAATCCCTGTTGTTTTATACCAGCCAACTGGCGAGTGAAGACAGCGCAGATTTTTGTACGGCGATTACCGCAGTAAAAAAACGCAATGGCAATCTGGGTGAATTCATAGAACGTTTTACCCGTGTCGTCAAAATGCCTGAACCAGAATTGAAGCCGCATGACCTGGCTGCCATGCTGGATGGTGTTATGTATCTGTATCGCCAGCAATGTAGTGAACTGGGTATCAGTTTTACCTGGATACAGCGTAATCAATTACCTGCGCTGATGCTGGATGCGCATTTAATGGAACAAGCCTTGCTGAACATCGTCAAAAATGCGATCGAGGCAGTAGAAGCTGCCATCCGTGCAGGGTCTGTCCTTGCTGGTCAGCCAGAACAGACCTATGTGCATATTGCCCTGAGTCATGATGCGGTCGCCCAAACCGTGCAATTGTCCATCATCGATTCTGCTGGTTTGCTGGCGGATGTACCGCATGGGCAATTATTCACCCCCTTCTTCACCACCAAGAAAGGCGGGCAGGGGATAGGCCTGATGTTTGTGCGTGAAGTGCTGAACCGGCATGGCTTCAGCCATAAGCTGAGCAGCAACCAAAAAGGCCAAACCTGCTTCGATATCGTGATGGCGGTTGCGCGCTGATGGTCGGATGCAGCCTTGGCGACGGACGGTAAAATAGGCTTTATGGCCTGTCTGTCATACGCAAAAAATACGCAAAAAATCCAGACGACCTATAATCTAGCTCCATTTTGCTCACTTATTGGAGATCTCTCATGTCTATTTCTATGTATGCCGCCTCTGTTCCTGTCATTAACCAGATGCTGGACAGTCTGAGTGATGTGCTGAAAAAGGCGGAAGATCACGCAACAGCCAAGAATATTCCCGCAGAAAACTATCTGCAGGCGCGTTTGTTCCCTGACATGTTAGCCCTGGTACGCCAGGTGCAGATCGCTGCCGATTTTGCCAAGGGCGTAACTGGCCGTCTGGCACAGGCAGAATTGCCAGCCTATGAAGATACTGAAACAAGTTTTGCTGACTTGCAGGCACGTATCGCCAAGACCAAGGCGTTTATTGCTACTCTGGATGCTGCTCAGTTTGAAGGCAGCGAAGGCCGCAATATTGTCCTGCGCCCTGGTACTCCGAAAGAACAGACATTTTCTGGCCAGGCCTATCTGCTGAACTATGGCTTGCCACAATTTTTCTTCCATGTCACTACTGCTTACGCCATCTTGCGTCATAACGGCATTGAAATCGGCAAGAAAGATTTCATGGGCCTGCGTTGATTTGAGCTTATGAAGGACCCTGGTGCTTTGATTAATTCATGATTAATTCATGATTTATGCATCAATGATCCAGCGAATGGCGTCCTGATATAAAAAGCTGGCATGGAGTGATCCATACCAGCTTTTTTGTTGCAATGCAGGCTTGCTGGCGAATGCAGCAAATTAATGCAGCAAATTGAAATAAGCCAATGCCGCAGCGGCGGCAAGACATAGCAGCAGTGCCAGTGTGTAGGACGGGGCATTGCTGTGGGTATTGCTGGTTTGGGCGATGCTGTGGCGGTTTTTGCCACGACCCAGGTCGCCAGCGAGTTTTTTCTTGTTGAAATCATCGGTAAACAAATCGATGATGGCGGCAGAGTCCAGTTTCAGCAATTTTGCATAGGCACGTATAAAGCCCCGGATGATGGCTGCTTCTGGCAGCAGTGCATAGTCATCTTTCTCAAGAGCATTGATCTGGCGCGGTGCCATCTTCAATTGCGCCGACACCTGTTCCACCGACAGACCCAGTGCGTTGCGGGCAGCAGCCAGTTTTGCACCTGGTGAAGCGGCCAGCCTTTGGCTCTCGGCATCGTTTAATTCGACAGCGATGGGTTGCCCAAGCCGGGATTCTATCAATTCCTGATATTGAAATGCGCCCGTGGCTTCAGGCAGGGGCTGCACAGTTGTTTCAGAATCTTTCATTACCGTGCCTTTTGTGAAAACGGGGTGCTGATTGCATAGTGGGGTTTTCTGTCTGGAGTCTCTGTACCGAGCCTGTTCGCAGTGCCTCATATAAAAAACGATAACATCATTCCCTGGCTGGAATTGCTCAGTTTACTTGAGCAATTGAGCCTCGAAGATCGGTTTGTATACTTAAAATGAGCTCAAAACGCGCTCAAAATGTACTCAAAGCGCGCCGGATTCGCCAGGCACAGATGTTCAATGGCGTATTTAAGCGCACTTTATAGCACTAAACATGCCAGCGTTGCTACTAAGCATTTTTCTAAATTTCTAAAATGAAAATTGAGATGGCGCCAGTCGCTGATTTAAAGATAATCGGGTAAGCTGCTGTAAACGTGGCAAGATTTCAATCTGTTTCAGAATTGTTGCTTTAAATGCAAATCATTTGTCCTGCCTGCAAGGGTATTTATTTGGGGCCAAATGATGAAAAAGCTGTTTTTTTAATATACGTGAAATATAAAAGCGTCATCGTAAGATTATCTCAAACTGCCTGCTCAGGATACTTATTTTCAGGCGTCACAAAATGGTTTTGGAGTGCCACTAATGATCAAAATAGCAGTTGTTTCCTACAACAATGAAGCACCCGCCACATCGATTTTTGCAGTATTTGGTACCGAACAAGAAACAATAGGGCGCAATGAAGAAAATTTTCTGAGTTTGCCTGATCCCAGGCACTTTGTTTCGCGTACCCAGGCCAAGGTATGGAGTACCGGGGGCAAGCACTTTCTTCACAACCTTAGTCTGGCAAACCCGATTCTGGTCAACGGCAAGGAAATCCAGGCAGAATTCGACCATGAAATTCATGATGGTGATGAGATACAGATAGGTCTGTATGCGTTGCAGGCAGAAACAATTGCCGAGATTCAGGAAGAAGATGTAGTTTCTTCCTTGTCCGCAATTGCTGAGGTGGCTGAGGTAGCTCAGGTAGCAGAAACAGAGGTCAATCCGGCAGTAGCTGACAATCTGGCACCCGGAGCGCAAACGGAAGAGCTGAAGCCAAATATCTCGTCGCCAGCCCGGACACCGTCCGGGAAACTGCTGCCTGATGTGCCGCTGCCGCAGTTTTTGCAGCGACCTGCTGATGCAGCGGAAGTTGCGGGCCAGCCCGGTGTACCGGTGACAGTCAGTGAATCACCTGCACCAGCGGTACAGACAGCGACTCCAGCCAAGCCCCAGGCTGCTCCCCGGGCAGAAAATAACAAGCCGCCAGCCAGCAATGCCGAGTTGATGCAGGCATTTTTGAATGGCGCCGGCCTTGCTGAGCTGAGTATCTCGTCGGGCCTGACGGTCGAGTTGATGGACACCCTGGGTAAGCTGATGGCCAGTTCGGTTCAGGGGGCCATGGACGAGCTGTCTCAGCGTGCACTTCTCAAGCGAGAAGTGAAAGCAGAAGTAACGATGGTTGTCTTAAGGGAAAATAATCCTTTAAAATTTTTCCCTGACAGTAAAACCGTGCTGACCCAGATGCTGCGTAAAAAGATGCCGGGCTTCATGGCACCAGCCGAAGCCATGGAAGATGCGTTTTTTGATATTCGTGCGCATCAGATGGGAGTGGCTGCTGGCACCCATGCAGTGACGGAGGCAATCCTCGAGGCTTTGCAGCCTTCCAGCGTGGAACAGCATCTGAACGCACCAGGTTTACTGGAGCAAGCCATGCCTGCACGTCGCAAAGCGGCATTGTGGGATCAGTTCAATACTTTGTTTGAAACCATCTACGCGGGCAGGAAAGATGAGTTTCAGGCTTTGTTTGGCAAAGAATTTTTAACGGCATACGAGAAGGAAGTTGAAAGAGCGGAAGCCAGTCATCTGACTTTCTAAGTAAGTACACACTTTACAACCATGCCCATGCATCTGGACACAGCGCAGATCACTGCGATAGGTAACAGGACTACGAATGAAGATGCGCTGGCCAGCGCCCTGCAAGACGACATCGTCTGCTTTGTTATGGCTGATGGTACAGGTGGGCATGTTGGCGGTGAGCTGGCAGCCCAGCTGGCGACCGATGCCATCATAGAAAAATTTCTCCAGGAAGCTTCGTTTAGCGCCCGTGCCTTGCGCTCTTACCTGGACTGGGCCACCGTGAAAGTGGCGCAGGGCAAACAGGAACATGTCAATCAGCGGCAGATGAGCACCACCATAGCCGCCATATTGATAGATCAGAGCAATCGCTGCGCTTTGTGGGCGCATCTGGGCGACACCCGGATTTACCAGTTTCGCCAGGGCAGAATCAAGACTGTCTCCAAAGACCATAGCCAGGCGCAGATGATGGTGGATGCCGGCTTTGCCGATTATGCACAGATACGTCGTCATCCCAGACGCAATGTGTTGTTCGCTGCGATTGGTTCGGAAGGAGGTTTTGCCGCTGAAGTGACTGCCGAAGCCATGGAATTGCAGCAGGGAGATGCTTTTTTGCTATGCACAGACGGTTTTTGGGAATGGGTTTATGAGCATGAAATGGAATATTGTCTGGCTGCATCAAAGACGAGTGATGAATGGTTAAGTAAAATGAACGCCATTGCAGAAAAAAATATTAATACGTCAAAAGCTGTTAACAGGGATAATTTCTCGGCTTTTGCTATTTGCTTGCATGACAATCCAGTGGGAAAATGATGGCCGGATCAGGGTGCAGCATGTGTACCTGTTCCTGCTGTGGTCCGCCCGGATACCTGAGTCATCATTGTGTGACCGTGTTTTGAACAATAGCAGCGCATATCAACATTACCTCTCCGAGTAAGCCTTGAACACAGAAAACATACTCGCTAACGAAGCACCAGTGGCATTGCATGCCGGTACCGAGAATTGCCTCGTTGCCGGCACGCGGCTGAATGACTTTGAAATTACCGGGGTATTGGGTGAGGGCGGCTTCGGAATCGTGTATCTGGCATTTGATCATTCCCTGCAACGCACGGTTGCCATCAAGGAATACATGCCCGGTGCCCTGGCTGGACGGGCGGCGGATACCAGTGTGGTGGTCAGGTCTGAACGTCACAAATCCACTTTTGATGCAGGTTTGAAGAGTTTTATCAATGAAGCGCGCTTGCTGGCGCAATTTGATCATCCCTCCCTGGTCAAGGTTTACCGCTTCTGGGAAGAAAACAAAACTGCTTACATGGTCATGCGTTATTACGATGGCCATACCTTGAAGGACATTGTCAATAAACGCCCGCAACTGGTGACGGAAGCCTGGCTACGTTTTATTTTCAAGCAGATACTGGAAGCACTTGATACCCTGTACAAATCCAAAATTCTGCACCGGGACATTTCACCAGACAATATCATCGTACAAAAGAATGGCGTGGCCGTTTTGCTGGATTTTGGTTCTGCCCGCCAGATCATTGGTGACATGACCCATGGCATGACCGTGATACTGAAGCCTGGCTATGCGCCGGTAGAACAGTATTCGGATGAAACCGATATGCCGCAGGGCGCTTTTACCGATATTTATGCGCTGGCAGCCGTGATGTATTTCGCCATCATGAAAACACCGCCACCGATGTCAGTAGCGCGAGTAGTCAAGGATTCGCTGGTGCCGCTGCAGGATGGCGAGCGCTCTGGATTCAGCACAAAATTCCTTAAAGGGGTCGATCAGGCCCTTGCCATACAACCGCAAGACAGGCCGCAATCGATTGATGAATTCCGCATTCTGCTGGGCATCAGCTCTTTTGCTTCCACCCGCAAATCACGTAAAAGCAAGCCCGAACATGGCGGTGATATGCCAGCATCACCCGCTGGTACGCCATCCGAAAAAGTCGTGACACTGGGAAAATCCAAGACTGCTGCCAAATCAGCTGTCACGGATGAAGTAACCGAAGCCGGGGTGATGACCCAGGTGAAATCCCACACCAAACTGTTGGTGGCTGGTGGTGTCGTGGTCGCGCTGCTGATTGCAGTGCTGACGATCACCTTGCGTAGTGGCCCGCCCCCACAGGCAGTACCTGCGCTCGCCAGCAAAACCGCGACGCCACCGGCTACAGCCAAAAAGGATGAAGCTACAGCTCTTGCAACGCCTGCTTCAGTTGCAATCGCTGCACTACCGACTGTTGCTGCACCAGCGGCAACCAGTGTGGCAGCGGCCAGCCCGGCACCCCTGTCCGCCCGGGAAGTACAGGAAAAGCAGGCATGGGACAAGTTGAAAGATGACGCCAGTGCCACGCCTGAGGCGATTAATGCATTTTTGCAGCAATTCCCGAACGGCAAGTTGACTGACGTAGCGCAATTGCGCCTGAAGGAAGCCAATAAGGCGGCAGCAGCCAAGGCCGCCAGCATGCAAGAAAAAGCAGCCGGCAAACTGACAGTCAAACTGGCTATCAGACCATGGGGGACGGTATTTGTTGATGGTATACAGCAAGGCGCCAGCCCACCGTTGAAACAATTGAGTCTGACTGCTGGCAAGCATAAGATCAGGGTGACGAACCCTGGCTTTCCTGATCTGGTTACCGAGATCGACGGCAGCAAGACGAATTCTGCTGCCATCGAACATGAGTTCAACAGTAAATAAATCCGGATAAAGATGAAGAAATTAATTCAACAGGTGTATATGACTGGCCTGGTGCTGGCATGTACGGCATTGCTGGGATGCGAGACTGCACCGCAGCAGGCACCGGCGCCCAAGCCTGCGGCCAAGCAAAAAGAAACGATAGTCACCCCGCCGTCACCGCCAGCAGATACGACACCGGCACCACCACCGGTCGCACCGGATGTCCAGGCCATGAAGGATGGCCTGGCTTTGTATGATGCCGGTGATTACAACGGTGCCATCAAAAGACTGGGATCGCCGGATATCTGGAATGGGCATAACAAGGATTTACAGGTGAACGCGCTGAAGATCATGGCATTCAGTTATTGCGTGACTTCCAGAGCGCAATTGTGCCGCCAGCAGTTTGATCGGGCACTGAAGCTGGATCCGACTTTTAATCTGTCACCTGGCGAAATCGGTCACCCTATCTGGGGCCCGGTATTTCTGAAGTCCAAGAACGCCATCAAGAAGAAGTAATCTTCCAGGCAGACGGTTTGAGTTGAAGACTTGCCTTGTATTGTCTCAAGCGGTCTGCCAGTTTCCCTCAGTTTTCAATGATCGCCAAATGGCGCATCGACGGCATGACTTTGCCCTGTGAACCAGCGCGGGCCCTGTTCCGTCATGTAGAAATGATCTTCCAGACGGATGCCAAATTCTCCCTCTATGCAGATCATGGGTTCATTGCTGAAACACATGCCGGCAGCCAGTGGGCGCTGATTGCCTTTGACCAGATAAGTCCATTCATGGATATCCAGACCGATGCCGTGGCCAGTGCGGTGCGGCAGGCCGGGTAACTGGTAATCGGGGCCAAAACCGGCGGCGGCCAATACCTTTCTGGCGGCTACATCAACCTGTTCACAGGGTACACCGGTCTGTGCCGCATCAAATGCAGCTGCCTGCGCGGTTTTTTCCAGTTCCCAGATATCGCGCTGGCGCTGGCTGGGCTTGCCGAATACATAGCTGCGGGTAATGTCGGAGTTGTAGGCATGCAGTTTGCAGCCGGTGTCGATCAGTACCATGTCGCCTTCGCGCAGGAATTGCTCGCCATCCGGGCCATGCGGCATGGCCGTAGCGGCACCAAAGCTGACGATGCAAAAAGTCGATGCACTGCCACCGTAGGCCCGGTGGGCCTGGTCGATAAACTGTGCAACTTCAAAAGAAGAAATGCCTTCATGCAAAATTCTGGCAGCCTTTTTTTGCACTTCCAGCGTGATGTTCTTCACCGCCTGCATGATGGCCAGCTCCGCCGCCGATTTGTGCATGCGGCATTCTGCCGTGATCGTGCTGGCGTTGATGATACGTGCCAAAGGCAGTGCATTGCGCAAGCCATCGAAGACAAAGAAGGGGGCTGCCTCATCCAGGGCGACGACATCGCTTTTGCAATGCAGGTCTTGCAGGCAGGTTTTAATCAGCAGACAGGGATCTTCTTCTTCCTGCCACAAACGGATATCGGCACCGGCACCCAGGGTTTCGCGCAGTTTGGATTCTTCAAAGCCGGGACAGACATAGATCAGCCTGGCATCCGGCGTCAGGATGGCGGCAGTCAGGCGTTCACTGGGATACCAGCGCAGGCCGGTAAAATAATACAGGCTGCTACCTGCTGGCAGGATCAGCGCATCGACCGCGTTGTCCTGCATCAGCCGGGCAGCTTTTTCCACGCGCGCACGGCGTTCCGCCGTACTGATGGGCTGCACGCTGCTGGTGTCAGCCTGTATGCCTGCCAATTCTTTGGCGGCTGTCGAACCGCCTATACCTGATGTCATGCTCATACTCCGTAGTAGCCAAAACGAGTGGACCGTTACAGTCCCTTAGCGGCAAGAGCTTAGTATATACAGCGACACGGGTCTTGCTGATTTACCCGTGCAGGCATGACGAAATTGGCATAGCAGGAAAGACGTGAAACTTGTTGCAAAATCAAGATAACCCGGCGTTCCCGGCAGAGCGACGTAACAACGCCAGGCCAGGTCAACACACCCTAGTTCCGCAACAGCCTCTTAGTAGCTGGCTGCCTTGGCTTTTCTTGGGATGGGCACAAAATCAAACTGCCATTTCACTGGCGGCGTCTGGTCACTGACTTTGATGGTCTGCACCAGCGGCTGTTTGACGCTACCCATGTTCGGATGCCAGGCCCTGATTTCGTAGTTGCCATCCGGCAGTTGATCCAGGCTGGTGGTGCCGGCCTGTTCAGTCTTGGCGAAGTAGGGGGTATCCACTGCCAGCACATAGGCGCGCATCCAGTTATGCAGCAGGCAGTAGACAATCACGATGCCGGGTTTGTCGAACATCACCGGCGGTGGTACCACACCGCGTTCATAGGTTTTGATTTCAAATTCCTTAGCGGCAGAGAAAGATTTCACATGATGTTCCATCTTGTCGTAGTTGGGGAATTTGACTTGCGTACCGACCCTGATCACCGTTACATACGGCGAAAACTGCATATCGCTTTGCGAAATCGTGGCTGTTTCGGCTTTGCCTGCTGGCGGCAGGGGTGTTCCTATGGGCGTGGCATACACGACCACGTCGGCCATGGCCGCGCCATTCTTGTCCACCGCCTGCACACTCACTTTGGCGGCCAATGCAAGGGAAGGCAAACCAGTGGCCAACGTGCAGGCCAGCATCAGTGGTCCGAGCTTACGCGCAGAGATGGATGACAACAAGTTTTTCATCGTGATTTTCTGTCCTGATTTATGTCCTGATAAATGCATCATCTTATTTGGTGACGATAGGTCGTTGCATAGGGGCCAGTTTGGCGATCAGCCGGTTCTGGACTGAAGATGGGACATTGTGTTTTTCCATGGCGATCTGCAAATCTTCGGCCAGTGCATTGAAGTGGGCATTGGTAACCTGCATGTCCTTGTGCGATTCTGCCATGCTGCGGCCACTGTATTTGCAAGGGCCACCGCTCAATTCGCAAAATTGTTCGGTGAGCAATTGTGCCAGTCTTTCGGTATCGGTGTCTTTGAACGCCTTGTTGATACGTGGATCTTCCAGCACGATGGCGACGAAGGAATTGACGAAGGTATTGATGCCTTGTTTGGCGCCCAAGCTTTGATACAGTTCATCGCTGGTGGATTGGCTTTGGGCATGCACAGACAGGCTGGCCAGCAGGAACAAGCCACATACGGCTTTGCTGAAACGGGAGATGGAAATCATGGTATTCGCTTTCGATGGTTTTTTAGTAGATATCTGCAAGTGTCGTGTCCAGAAAACAGGCGCTTAAAATCCGGCCTGTACTGACAGATACCAGCCACGCTGATTTTTGGGATTGAACACCGTGATGTCACCCAGCGTCGCATAGGCAGCGGTTACCGATACATTCTTGGTCGGGAACCAGGCTACAAAGACATCGTAATAATCCTTCTCATTGTCCACGCCCAGATTGCGCGGTTTCATGCGGTATTCGGCACCGACGGCCAGTTTGCGGTTGATGAGGTAGGCGACCGAAGTTTCCAGTTTGGCCTGATAACTATCTTTCTTGTCACCGCCAAAACCCAGTATGCCCATTTGATTGGCCTTGGTCATGCGCACTGTGCCGTTCAGCAGCAGGCTTTGTTCCAGCAATATCTTGGTGGCTGATACATAGTAATCAACACCACGGTCATCCTTGGCACCCAGTTGTTTGACATTGGTCACACCCAGCGCGCCCAGGCCGCCTATACCCTTGTTGCGTTTGGCCATGGCACCGACGGCGATTTGTGGCATCCAGCTATCCTGGTCGTACACAGCATCACCGGCGACCTTGACCTTGATACCGAAAATATCCTGTTTGATATTGAGTGCATTCAGTGGTGCGAGGCTACCGGTAAATTCCTGAGTCGCCAGGGATAATTCCACACGGTCAGCAATACCGACGGCAACACCGTAGGTTTTCAGGCTGTAATCCTGGGTATTCACCTGGGTCAGATGGGCATTGGCACCGTAACTGTCACGCGTGCCATAGCCAGTGATCAATGCCCAGGGAGTCAGTCCGCCACCACCAGCACCTTCAAGCTGGCTGACACCACCGGTAGCTGTCAGCTTGCCCATATCCGGTTTCAACATGTCTTGTGCCAGGCCGGTTTGCGACCATGCGGTGCAACTGCCAAACACGACAGTTGCCAAGATTTTTTTGGTAGTTTGCATCATGCTTCCTCTGTTTTATTTCGTTTTAGTTTGCTACAAGTCGCTTTTTTACCTGGAAAATTCCAGGCACCTGCTGCTTGTACGGTGTAAATCGAAAATCGGATTCAGATCAGATGCAAAATATCTAGAACTCATTTCATAAATAGGGGTGAGATGCGTTTGCCTCATAACGTGGGCTGGCAAGGCGGACGAGGCAGTCAATAGCGGTGCTATTGATAACGAGTCCAACGCAGTCCAGTACGCTTTATGAGGCAAACCCTTCGGGAGCTGGCGATTCGGGCGCATTGCAGCGTTGTGCCGCTTGCTAAGGCACCAGCCTTAGCTGCGCGTCACGCCTTGCACTGCATCCCGAATCGCCTTGCTCGCACTCATCCCTATTGATGAAATGAGTTCTTAAATTATTGTGGTTTGGGCTTGGGAAAGACGATGTCTTTTTTCATGGGAGACAGTTTGGCCATGAGCTTGTTTTGCGTGGAGGATGCAACGGCCAGTTTGTCCATGGCGATTTGCAAATCTTCGGCCAGCGCATAGAACTGGGCGGCGTTGATGCCCAGGTTTTCATGCACCACTTTCATGTCATCGCCAGTGTATTTGCAGGGGCCGCCACTGATGACGCAAAACTGTTCTTTGAGCAATTTGGCAAGCCGTGGCATATCGGTGTCCTTGAAAGAGGCTTTGATACGTTCATCCTGCATGACTTCAACCAGCATTTCATCCACGATCTTGCTGATGCCGGGTTCATTGCCCAGTGCCTGAAACAGGCTGTCTGGTGCAGTTTGTGCCATTGCCTGGCCGCTACATGCGAGTACCAGACACATGGCGATTGTGGTGTGACGTAATTTCATAGGTGTCTCCTGCTTATTTGTCAACTAAGTGTCGACTAATTACCGACCTGCAGCGACAGATACCATCCGCGCTGGGTTTTGGGATTGAAGACGGTAATATCTCCCAGATTGACATATGCGAGGGTCAGCGAAAATTCCTTGCTCGGGAACCAGGCAAGGAAGGCATCATAATAGGCTTTTTCGTTATCCACCCCAAGATTGCGCGGTTTGCCACGATATTCGACGCCGCCAACCAGCTTGCGGTTGAACAGATAAGCCACAGATATTTCTGGCTGCAACTGATACTGATTGCGTTTATCGCCACCAAAACCCAGCAAGCCCATCTGATTCGCCTTGGTCAGGCGCAGGGTACCATTTACCAACAGACTTTGATCCAGATAAAGCTTGGTGGCTGACACATAATAATCAATGCCGTGGTCATCAATAGCGCCCAATTGCTTGACGTTGGTGACCCCCAGTGCTTCCAGACCTTTGACAGCATGGTCGCGTTTGAACATGACGCCGACGGCAACTTGCGGTTGCCAGGTATCCTGGCCGCTGACCAGATCACCGGCAATCTTGAGTTTGATACCCAGCGTATCCTGGTTCAGTTCCAGCTTGTCGAGCGGTGCCTGGCTACCGGTGAATTTTTGAGTGGACAAGGACATTTCCAGGCGATCGGCAATTCCTACGGCAACACCGGCAGTCCGCAAGCGGTAATCCTGGGTGCTGATCTGGGTGATATGTGCATTCACACCATAGCTGTCTTCGCTGCCGTAACCAGTAATCGTGGCCCAGGGAGCCAGGCCACCACCACCTGCACCTTCGACCTGTTTGACGCCGCCGGTTGCCAGCAAGCGACCTTTGTCTGGTAAAGGCAGCTCTCGTGCAGAGGCGTAAGCAGATGTCAGCAGCATGCATGCTGCCATCAGTCCAGGGGCAAAATTCAGGGGAGTGTGCTTATTCAACATGGCAATGTCTCTTGTGCGCCGGGCGTCTTCAGTTAAACCAGAGAAAACTTCTATCGCGTTAATCATCAGCAAGATGTTGATGACAGGAACTTATTGCCAGCATACAACAGAACAAACCAGGATTAAACGCAAGTATCAACGTTTAACAAACAGAGTACCTGCGCCACTGCTGGCATCACGTCCCGGTGATTTCATTTTTGCATGTGCTTTGGCTTGCCCTTGAATGGCAAGCTGTTGCAAGTCAGCCTGTTCCTGAGCACCAGGCAACATGGCGAGTTGAGAGAATAAATTCTGTGCCAGGTGATAATCACGGCGATCCAGTGCAATATCGGCCAGCACACTGATGGTCAGGGCATAGTTGCGCGAATTGGTCAGCGTGGCCAGTTGTTCCAGCGATTCGTGCAGCATCTGTTCGGCTGCGTCCAGCGAACCCATTTTGCGCAGGGTATCGCCGATCTGCATCAGGCAGTTACCTATATTAGGCGACCAGCCTGCAGGTTTTGCCAGTTTCAATGCCTTTTGCTGCCATTCAAGAGCCGCTTCATAATTACTCATTTTGCTATAGGTGTACCCTATATTCGCCGCAGTCAGGATGCCACGGCGGATTTGCCCGGACTGCAGGCATAGCCGGTATGCCTTGTCCAGAAATACGATGGAATCGTCAAGCTCTTCGTTCAGACCGGCATATAAACCCAGGAAATCATTCATCAGCGCACCCAGTGCCGGATGCACATCTTTGGGTGGGTTTCTGACATCAAAATGACGGTCAAAATAGGATTTTGCCAGTTTGTGGTCACGCAAGACTGCGATGCGTGCCAGCGCTGCAGCGGTGCATTGACGGCGCAGTACATCATCAACCTTGCTGGCTTCGTCTATGGAAATGGCCATTTCGATGTCGCATTCCACATGCTTGCCCTGGTCGGAATAAATGAAGCCCAGCAAACGATGGGCATCGCTCAGACATATGGCATCCAGGTGTACTTCGGGATGTCTGAGTATGGCTTGCACGATGCCGGCCGCAGCGTCCAGATCGGCGTGCAGCCAGCGTTCTTCCGCGCGTATCAATTGCAGGCGCAGATATACCAGTGCCTTGTCGGCTTCCGAGCGACTGGATTTGTTGAGCAGTATGCTTACCTGATTACACAGGCCGAGTGCCTGGCGACTGTCGCGCTGTCGCAGGCCCCACGCCAGTGCCAGCATATCGTCCAGTTGTTCTTGCGCCACCATGTCGGCCAAACGCTGCTCTAACTGTTTAACTTCGCTATCGGTGGCGTATAAGTCCATAGTATGCTGCTTGCCCTGAGAGATTTTCTCTGGTAGGAAGCGATTCAATTGTTAAAATAAATGAATGAAAAAGTGAGCATTGATGTCAATCTTGTCTCGCGAACTACCACAATACGCAAGATTTAATTCCTGTGCTGCCGCAGAAGTTGGTTTTAACAATTTTTAACGGTATATACTGAAAAGCTTGATTTTTTCAGCCCCGAAAATCGAAATCAAGGCAGTATCCTGTTTTTGCAGTGTTGCGCATTTCCTTAATTCTTTCCTGAACTTGATATTGTCGTTTTTGAGCCCGAGTATGAGTCGTTCGTCGTTGCGTCGTGAATTGGTGATACCGATTACCGTGCTGGTGATCGGTGTGTCCGCTGCCATAGGTTGGGTCTCGATGAAGGCCGGGACGGATGCCGTGTATACCCTGACGCAGCGTATCCTGGTCGACATGGTGAACCGCATCAATCATGCGACAGAAAAACATCTGGACGGCGCGCTGATTGCGCTTGAATCGGTAGCACCCAGCGCCGGCAATGTGCCCAGGGAACAGGCTTTTTCCACTGACATGAAGGTGCTGGAAGAAAAATTCTGGGCGGCCAGCGGCCTGTTCATGGATGTCAATAATTATGTCTATTTTGGCGGTAGTGATGGCCGCTTTGTCGGCGTTTACCGTATCTCCAACGGCATGGTGCAATTGTTCTGGCGCGAGCCGGAATGGAACAAGCGGCTTGTCTACCGCGTCGGGCATGTTGGTGATCGTGCGGAATTACTGCGCAGTGATGCCTTCGATCCGCGATTGAGGCCGTGGTATCAGGCTGCCCGAGGATCGGAAAAACCCGTCTGGTCAAAGATCTATAATAATTTTTCCTTCCATTACCCTACCATCACCCTGGCCAAGGCGGTCTACCAAAAGAATCACGAATTTGCCGGTGTGGTGGCGACTGACCTCACGCTCAAGGAGCTATCCAACTTTTTGCGCAAGCTGGAAATCAGCAAGAATAGTGTGGCCTATATCGTCGATGCAGATGGTTATATCGTCGCTACTTCAGGCCAGGAAATACCGGAAAGAACAGTGAATGGCGTGCCGGAACGTATGCGTGCCATCGACATGAAGACACCGCTCATCAACCAGACTTTCCACAAGCTTGGAAATGCCACTGCGCTGACATCCGGCACGCAATCCATGGAACTCGGCTTAGGCACGGTAGATGTAGCTGTTTCACCTCTGGGTAACCGTCAGGGCTTGAACTGGCAGACGGTGGTGGCGGTGCCACGTTCGGATTTCATGAGCAGCATCAACCAGGGTTTTTTGCAGAGTATGGTGATTGCTTTTGCCTGCATCATCTTTGCATTGACCATAGGGTTGACGATAGTCGAGCGTGTGGTTCGGGATATCCGCAAGCTGACTGCTGCCGCAGAAAAATTCGGTAATGGCGAGCCCATGCCCAGTCTGCGCATTACCCGCACGGATGAAATTGGCAAGCTGGCACAGACCTTTACCGAAATGGAAAACAAGTTGCGCTTTGATAAGCTGACTCAGGTTGCCAATCGTGAATCACTGTTCGCCCAGATCAATTACCTGCAAAAGCAGGCTTTGGAACACCCGGGGAGGGTGGAAGGATTTACGTTGCTGTTTGTGGATCTTGACCGTTTTAAATCCATCAACGATAACCATGGGCACGATGCCGGTGACAAGGCATTGGTGATTATCGCGGCACGCCTGCGTTCAGCCGTACGCGATACGGATGAAGTCGCCAGATATGGCGGCGATGAATTTGTGTTGCTGCTCAGAGACACCAGGAATTCCATCGACATCAATAATATGGTGGAGAAAATTTGCAGCATCGTTGAACAGCCGATCGCACTGGACGATGTCATCGTCAGTGTCGGTGTTTCCATAGGCTGGGCCAGCTTCCCGGAAGATGGGGACGACTATGTGCGGCTGATCAAGATTGCCGATAGCCGTATGTACAATCGCAAGCGTGACCGGAAACTAGCGCAGTCTGTGCATCTGGTGTGATGCTGGACCGCCATGGCGGTATCAGGATGGCGGATTATTTTGCTGCCATTTTTCCAGCCATGCAGGCAAATCGGTCGAGGGCATGGGTTTGCTGATGAAATAACCCTGGGCCTGATCGCAACCCAATTCTTTCAGCAGGGCCATGACTTCGGTGTTTTCCACCCCTTCTGCTACCACCCGCAAACTCATATTGTGGCCAAGATCAATGGTGGATTTGACGATTTTGGTGTCATCAATATCTTTTTCCATTTTCAAGACAAAAGACTTGTCGATCTTGAGTTCATTGACCGGCAAACGTTTCAGATAGGCCAGCGAAGAGTAGCCGGTACCAAAATCGTCAATCGACAAATCCAGGCCCATGGCATGCAGACGATCCAGGGTGTGAAAGGCGCGGACTGGGTCATCCATGATGGCGCTCTCAGTAATTTCCAGGCAAAAGGAAGACGCATCCACCTGATGTTGTTGCAGGATATGAGCGAACTTGATGGGAAGATCCTGATCCATCAAATCCCTGGTGGAGATATTCACGGATATCTTCAGGTGCAGGCCCTGGCTATTCCAGAGGCTGCAAACGCGCGCAGCCTCATTCATGATCCAGTGCGTCAACTGGCGAATAAATCCGGTCTGTTCGGCGAAAGGGATGAACTGGTCGGGGAAGATAAAGCCACGCTCGGGGTGTATCCAGCGCACCAGTGCTTCCACCGCGATGACCTGGCCGTTATTCAGCCCGACCTTGGGTTGCACATACATGCGAAATGCCTGTTGTTCCAGCGCCGCCCGCAATTCACTCAGCAATGACAGGCTTTTCTGGCTGCTTTTATCAATATCCGGCGAGTAAATGACGGCGCCGCTTTTTCTCTGCTTGGCTGCGTACATGGCGACTTCGACCCGGCTCAACAGGTTCTGGGCATCGCTGGCATGTTCAGGAAAACCAGCGATACCTACACCGGCACCCAGGTCCACGGTCTGGTCTTCGATGGAAATCGGTTTTTCCAGCGCGCGCAAAATCCGGTCAGCCAGATTTTGTGCTTCTTCTTTTGTCGCATTTGGCAACAGGATGGCGAATTCATCACCGCCCAGGCGGGCGGGCTTGGTGCCGCCGCTACCCAGTTCATCTGACAGGCGAATGGCGACTTGATTTAACAGGACATCGCCAAAGCGATGCCCCATGACGTCATTCACATGCTTGAAACGGTCCAGATCCATCATCAGCACGTAACAGGATTTTTCATGCGAGCGGGCCATGACGATGGCTTCTTCCAGCATCTCTGTGAACAGGGCGCGGTTCGGCAGGTTGGTCAGGGTATCCCAGTACGCCATCCGCCTGATTTCCTTTTCACGCTGGGCGATGCCGTCACGCATGGTGGTGAAAGTGCGTGCAAGATCACCAATTTCATCTTTCTGTTTGACATCGATGGTCGCGGTATAGTCACCTGCACCCAGACGCCTGGCTGTTTCAGCCAGTTGCGTGACCGGGCCGGTAATGCGGCGTGCGGTAATGGCACTGAAGACGCTGGCGATGATGGCACCGAAGATCGTCAGTACCAGCAAATTCAGCTGTAGTTTCTTGTACGGTGCAACCGCCTGGCTGATAGACAGTTGCAGCACGGCGATGGTACTGACCTGTTCATTCTGTGCCAGTTGCATGATGCGGGTACTGTACTGGTCCTCATCGATCTGGATATTCGGCAGATAACTGACTTTTTTCTCTGGCGGTGGTATCAGTTGTGTCAGTTCAGCAGCCTGTTCATCACTGAGCGTGGATACATTCGATATCCAGCCACTATTTCCAGTCGCTTTTTTTTCTGCTGTCAACAGACTGATCTGCATCAGCGACAGCTCATGCATGTCGCTGACCAGGGTCTTGCCTATGGGAATAGCCATCACGACCCAACTGATCGTCACCGGTGCTTCAATCGGCACCACCACCATTTGATAAGGCTTGCCATCGACGATGGTGGTACTGGCTGCACTGCCTGATTTTTCTGCAGTTTGTATGAGCGCAGCAACAGATTGTTGCAGACTATGGCTTAGATCGTCACTGGCAGCAGTACTGGAAGATGCGGTGATTCTTCTATCCAGACCAACCAGCATGGTCAGGTCAGAGCCTATGCGTTTGCCGTGATTCGACAGGGTAGAGACGATGGTTTCTGTGTCATGCGTGCCTATCGCTTCACGGAAAGCATATTCCTTGGCAAGGACGATGGCACCCTGTATCAGTTTTTGGGCATTTTGATCCAGCAGGCGCAGCAGGATTTTTTCATTCAGCTTCAGGCTTTCTTCGATAGCATTGCGGGCATTGCTGTCTATGGTATTGCGAATGACAAAAAAACCGGCCAGTTGCAAGGTCAGCAGCAGACCGATGAACAGGGTGACGACACGGCTTTCCAGGCTATGCAAACGCATGAATTATCCTCAATGTACGCATGTAAACAATAATGTTGTTGATGTTTGCCGATATGTCCAGGCATGGCAAGCAACTGGGAACAGTGAACATGTCAACACGATCTGATTATCCTGCTTTGTAATTGAGTTTGACAATCACCGGTGTTGCGCTGCCATCAACTTGCAGGCTCTGTTCCTGAATCGCCGCACCGGACGCCTGTTTGGGGTGCCATACTTTCAACACATATTTACCGGATGGGATGGTCGTCAGGCGTGCTGTACCGCTGGCATCGGTCTTCGCAAAATAGGGGGTATCGACAATATGGATATAGGCCACCATCTGGTCATGGATATTGCAGCCCACCACCACTGTGCCAGCCTTGTCAAACACGACGGGTGCCGCCGGTTTGCCTGAATACAACTTGAGTTCAAAGGGCTTGGCCGGTGAAAACGAATAGGCATGGTGCCTGACCGTATCATTATTCGGGAAAGAGACCGAGGTACCAGTCTGTACCACTGTCACCAGAGGCATGAACTTTCTATCTTTTTGCTGGATTTCTGCCGTGGCCGATTTGGCAAGCTGTGGTCCGGTCGTCAACTCGGCATATACCACCGCATCCTGCACGGCCTGTCCACTGCTGTCGGTAACCTGGATAAGCGAAGCTGCTGCTGCCGGCCCCGCCAGCACTGCACTCATGGCACCCAGGCAGATCATGCCGGAGCAGAAAAAGAAGGTCTGTTTGTCTCGCATGATCTGCACCTTGCCAAAAAAATATGGTTGAAATGATGTCACCGTATATTACTGTAGTTCTGCGTATCACAGAATGCCAGTTGTGATTCGCCATGCCAGTCGCTGATCATTTTTACCCATGGCAAGATTGTTTGCAGATAATCAGGTGACGGTGCGCCTTGACTTGTTATACTATTGTAAAACGGCAATGTGTGTATGGCCGGTACTGACTTCGTACGTAGAACTCATTTCATAAATAGGGATGAGTGCGAGCAAGGCGATTCGGGATGCAGTGCAAGCGTTGTCGGGCAGCTAAGGCTGGCGCAATGTGACAACCTCGCGCAGCAATGCGCCCGAATCGGTAGCTCCCGGAGGGTTTGCCTCATAACGCGTGCTGGACGGCGTTGGACTCGTTATCAATAGCACCGCTATTGATTGCCTCGTCCGCCTTGCCAGCACGTGTTATGAGGCAAACGCATCTCACCCCTATTTATGAAATGAGTTCTAGTGTTAATGCTGTAAGGTGCAGGAATACGGGGCATGGAATCAATCATTAAACATCTGGTAGAAATTACCGGACATCGCGATCATGACTTACTGAATATTTCAGTGATTACGGCTTTGCGTCAATTGACCAATGCAGAGTCTGCACGTGTATTGGATGTCGTTTCCGTTGGCCATCAAGTCTTTATCAAACCCCAGATTACCATCCACGAAGGTTCGGTGGCCATGGCCGACGAATCGCACACGACGCCAACGGCGAACGATTCGATAGAGCATTATCCCCAGTTAAAAGAAGGCATTGCCCGGCAACAGCCTGTCATTGAACATCTGATCGAGGGCGGCAGGATAGTCTGGCTGCCGATCTGGATTAACGACAAGCTGCAGACCTGCCTGGAAATCTACAAGCCGGCTAACTACACAGCGAATGCCATGGAAGTGGTAAATGGCATGCTGATTGTGTACAGAAACTTTCAGAACCTGCTTGATTACAGTGAACGTGATTCGCTGACCGGTTTGCTGAACCGCAAGACCTTCGATGATAATTTTTCCAAGGTATTGCGCAATAGTGCACTGCAACAGCAAGCCAGTTCGGAAGCCGAACGCGAGGAAGAAGAGCGTCGTCGGCATGAACCAGAACGTCAGCACTGGCTGGCGGTGCTGGATATCGATCACTTCAAGCGCGTCAATGACCAGTTCGGTCATCTGTACGGGGACGAAGTCCTGATTCTGATTGCCAATCTGTTACGTAGTTCTTTCCGCCCTTCAGACCGCCTGTTCCGTTTTGGTGGTGAGGAATTTGTGATTTTATTGCGTTCGACATCGCAAGAAGATGCGCAGATGATCTTTGACCGATTCCGCCAGAATGTGGAGCTGCATCATTTTCCGCAGGTGGGTACCGTGACTATCAGCATAGGTTATGCACGTATAGATCCGTTCGAGCCTGCTGTTGCTATTGTCGGTCGCGCCGACCAGGCTCTGTATTTCGCCAAAACCAATGGCCGTAACCGCACCTGTTATTACGATGCACTGGTCACCAGCGGTGATTTGCAGACGGAAGTATCCAACGATACCGCCGAATTTTTCTAAGAACCTGTTCAAGAATCTATTTGTACAGCAGTGTCAGCTGACAGCCTGTTCGGTGCTTTTCTTGTGCGCACTGGTCAGCACGATGACACTGCCAAGAATGATACTCATCGCCAGCATGGCCCGCATGGACAGATGTTCTCCGCCAAACGCCACACCCAGAGCTACTGCAATGACAGGGTTGACATAGGCATAGCTGGCGGCCAGCCCGGCAGGGACCTTGGACAACAGATACATATACGCCGTAAATGCCAGCAATGAACCCGCAACCACCAGATACGCCCAGGCCGCAACCGCATTGAAGGTGATTTCGCCAGTCAGTTGCTCACCGCGGAACAGACTGACCAGAAACAGGAACAGACCGCCCACCAGCATTTCACTGGCAAAGCCCATACCGCCAGCAGCCATCTTGAGTTTCTTTTGCGACAGGATGGAACCTATATCCCAGCACAGTATGGCACCCAGCAAAAACAGTATGCCCAGCGGTTTGGCGGAAAACTGACCGTCCGAAGCCAGCAGCATGGCGCCGATAAAGCCGCAGACTATGCCCAGCCATTCGCGCCTTTTTGGCCAGTCACCGAACAGGCCAGACAGGCCGGACAGTATCATTGGTGAGCAGGCGATGAACACTGCAGTCAGACCCGATGAGACATATTGCTGCGCTACAGCAGTCAGGCCGGTGCCGCCACCCAGCATCAGGATGCCGACGATGCCGCCGTCCCGCCATTCACGCAAGGTCGGATTGGGCGCACCACGCCATTTTTGCCAAATATATAATATCGCACCGGCTACCAGAAAGCGCGTGCCTATCATCATGAAGGGCGGGAAGGCTGTCAGCGCGACCTGAATGGCGAAATAGGTGGAACCCCAGACGATATAGACGGTGAGCAGGGCAAACAGGACTTGGCGGGGCAGGTGGCGCATGAATTTCTCTTGAATAATGAATTGTCGCTCATCAGTGTATGTCAGTGAGATGTGATTTTGAATGGATAAACAAAGGTAAATCAGGTACATTTCTTTTAATCTCACAGAAAAAAGAGGTTTTTACCATGAAGCTGGAACTGGACCTGATGGACGGCAAGATCCTTGAGATTTTGCAGGCGGATGCCAGGGTTACGCTGGCCGAAATCGGCCGTCGCATCCATTTAAGTCAGCCCGCCGTGGCTGAAAGGGTAAAGCGCATGGAGGCGGCGAATGTCATCACTGGCTATCACGCCCGCGTCAATCCTGAAGCTCTGGGTTACGGGATTACTGCCTTTGTCCGCATTGCCAGCCGCGCGACCGATACGCCGGTACTGAAAATTGCCGAGCAAGTGCCGGAAGTCATTGAATGCCACGCGATTACCGGCGAAGATTGCGTCATCGTGAAAGTGGTTGCCCCGTCGGTACGTGAACTGGAACGTGTGATCACCAGTCTGGCGCGTTGTGGTGTGACATCGACTTCGCTGATCCTGTCGTCATCGATAGAACGCAGGGCGATCAAGCCTGTTGAATAGAAAAAGGGAACTGCGGGAAAAATGGAACTGCGCCAATTACGCTATTTTGTTGCCATCGTCGATCATGGCTCGCTGTCACGCGCTGCACGTGTACTGCATATCGTGCAGCCAGCCCTGACCCAGCAATTGCAACAACTGGAAGAAGAACTGGGGGCCATGCTCTTGCACCGCTCCGCCCAGGGCATGCAGGCCACCGATGCCGGCAAGGTATTTTACGAACATGCGCAGGCGATATTGAAACAGGTCAGCGACGCCAGGTCAGCGGTGGCACAGTCCACCGACAAGCCACGCGGCACAGTGGCTCTGGGCATACCGCAAAGCGCATCGGGGGCACTGGCGTTTCCGCTGCTGAAGGCGGTGCGGGCAGCTTACCCGGATATCGTGTTTCAACTGACAGAAGAACTGACCGGCAACCTGACCGAGCAGTTGCGGTCGGGACGGCTGAACCTGGCCATCCTGTTTGACGACGGGCAATTGGGCGGCTTTGCCACCAAACCCCTGGTCGAAGAAGAGATGATGTATATCACCCGCAGTGATTCGCAATTTGCCTGCAAGCGCAAATCCATTACCCTGGCGCAGGCCCTGAAAGCGACCCTGATACTGCCCAGTATCCAGCACGGAGTGCGGCCACGCATAGAGCAGGTGGTACGGCAGCAGGGTAAAAGCATAGAACAGGTGATCGACATTACTTCCATCGCGATTTTGAAATCAGCTCTGCTGGCGGATATGGGGGCCACGATCTTGCCGGTTTCCCCCATGCTGGCTGAAATCGAAAGAGGCGAGATGCGCGCCTGCCCCATTAGTGATGTGCAGCTTTCACGTACGGTTACCCTGTGTGCCTCCAAAAACATCCCGCTGACGAATGCCGCCATGGCAGTAGAAAAACTGGTGCTGGAATTGACCCGTGAATTAAGCCAGAGCGGCAAATGGCTGGGAACCAGAAACCTGGTGTCTGCCTGATATGCGCCATCAGCGATTCTGGAAGAAAATCAAACTGCCTCTGCTGGCCGGCTGGATATTGTTCTGGTTATTGATGATAGCGGTAGCAGTGCAGGACCATTTGAAGAGTGGCGGCAAACATATCTGGGAACCGATCTTCTGGGAAAGCTCATCTGCCTTCGTCGGTACGGCCCTGCTACTGCTGCAAAGACGCAAGCTGACTGACAGTATTTTGTTGCAGACGCCCGCGAAATGGTTTTGGCGACAGATTTTGCCGCTGCCGCTGATCAGCATTGCATTTGTCGTCCTCATTTACAGCCTGCGCCATCTGGTGTATGCCTTGCTGGGGCTGAGCTATAGCCATGCTGGCTGGGGCCAGGTGCTGGTGTATGAATGCAGCAAGATTTTCCTGTTCTTTGGCATATTCTATGTCGTCATCTTTGGCTTGCAAGCCTATGCATCGCTGCTGGAAGAAAAAGAAAATGCAGAAAAGGCCCAGGCTCTGTTGCGAGAGGCGCAGTTGCACAGGCTGACGCAACAAATGCAGCCGCATTTTTTGTTCAATGTGCTCAACACCATTTCATCCCTGATGTATACCGATGTCAAACTGGCCGATACCGCCCTGAGCCAGATTGCGGAACTTTTGCGTGCCAGCCTCGATCTGGGGCAGCAGCCGGAAACCGGATTGCGGCATGAGCTTGAGTTATTACATGCCTATGCGCGGCTCATGAGTCTGCGTTTTATCAACAGGGTAGAACTCAGCTGGGACATTGCCGACGATGTGCAGACTTGCCGGGTGCCGGTGATGAGCCTGCAAACCCTGCTGGAAAACAGCTTCAAGCATACGGTGGAAAAGCGTACGCAACTGACGCGCATCCATATCAGCGCCCGCGGCGAGCAGGGGCAACTGGTATTGCGTATCCAGGATGATGCTGGCTGCCTGACAGAAAAAGAAGATGGCAGCGGTGTCGGCATCAGCAATTTGCGTCAGCGCCTGCAAGTGCTGTATGCGGACAGGGCCAGCCTGACTTTAAGCGCCCTGATGCCCGCCGGTGTCATGACAGAACTGCGCTTGCCACTCTGAGACTACTTTGAGCACAGAATAGGACACCATGAAAATTCTCATCGTTGATGACGAAGCCTATGCCAGGGACAAGCTCAGACGGCTGGTAGCCGAGCATGTGGCCGGTGCCAGCGTGACCGAAGCCAGGGATGGCAGGGAAGCGCTGGACAGTATTGCGAAGCATAAGCCCGAACTGGTTTTCCTCGACATACAGATGCCGGAGCTGGACGGCATCAGCGTTGCCAGTCAGTTGACAGTACCCTTGCCACTGATCGTGTTCGTGACGGCGTATGACCAGTTCGCCTTACAGGCTTTCGATGCAAATGCCATCGACTATTTGCTCAAACCCTATGATGAAGCACGCTTCCTGCGTGCCATGCACAGAGTGGAAGAACGCAGATCAACGGCCAGAAAGACTGGCGCTGAGCAGCATTTGCTGTTGAGCGAAAAAGGCCGCGTCCTGGTCATTAAACTGGCTGACATTGTGCACGTGGAAGCGGCCGACAATTATGTGTTGATCTGTACCGCACAAGAACAGCATATGATGCGCCAGACCTTGTCCGGCCTGCACGAACGTCTGGGACACAGCTTTGTGCGTTGCCATCGCCGTCATATCGTACGTGTGGATCAGATCATCCAGGTATTGCCCGCGCAAAAGGGGGATGCCGAATTATTGCTGCGCAATGGACTCAGCCTGCCCTGTAGCCGCCAGTACAGGGAGGATGTGGTCCAGCAACTCGGCAGCATGTGTTGACAGATATCCCTGCTTTTGTCCAGTTCGCCCCGGCCAGCATCCAGTTGGTCCCATTTTCCTCGCGCGCAGGCGGGCCGCACTTTAATCTGGTCGTGTGTTCATAACGATGCCAATGCCACCATCATGCCGATCTCATCCACATCTGCCACCAGCTTGCCGTCGCAACGCCTGTACTTTCTTGACTGGGTCCGTATCATTGCCTTCTTCCTGCTGATCCTGTATCACGTCGGCATGTATTACGTGGAATGGGGCTGGCATGTCAAAAGTCCGCACGCCAGCTCCACCATACAGCCGCTGATGATGCTGACCAGTCCATGGCGTCTGAGTCTGCTGTTTTTTATTTCTGGTGTAGCATCGTCATTCATGCTGGAGAAAATCCGTCCGGGACAATTCCTGCGCAGCCGCAGCATCCGCCTTTTGCTGCCTTTGATCTTTGGCATGCTGGTGGTGGTGCCACCGCAAGCGTATCTGGAGGTGGTGGAAAAACTCGCCTATGCCGGCGGTTATGGCGATTTCATGCAATTGTATGTGCATGGCTATCATGGTTTCAAGATAGAGGGCAAGACTCTGGACCTGCCAACATGGAACCACCTGTGGTTTGTTGCCTATCTGTGGGTCTACAGTGTCTTGCTGTGGCTATGGCTGGCGGTCAAGCCAGCCTGGTTTCAGGCAGCCCGCACATGGCTGGAACAGCAGATGAAGGGCTGGCGCATACTGGTTTTGCCGATTGCGTATCTGGCCCTGGTACGCATGGCTTTATTGAGCAGCTTTCCGTCGAATCATGGCCTGGTTGCCGACTGGTATAACCATGCCAGCTATTTGTTTGTATTTGTGTTTGGCGCATTGATCGCTAATTCCACCACATTCTGGCAAGAGCTGGCAGCCGTGCGCTGGCTGGCACTGAGACTGGTCGCAGGCAGCTGGGTCTTGCTTATCGTTTATTTTGATCTGGCTACCGACGATATTCCAAAATGGCTGCTGATGGCACAGCGACTGGTATGGGTTTGCATGGCCTGGTCAGCGATCATCGCGGCATGTGCCTATGCGCGCCAGTACCTGAACTTTGACAGCCCGGCCCGGCGTTATCTGACACAGGCAGTGTTCCCCGTCTACATCCTGCATCAGACCTATATCGTCATCATGGCACATAGCCTGAAGCCGCTCGCCTTGCCTGCACTGAGCGAAGGTATCTTTTTGATTGCCTTGACGGCGCTGAGCTGTTTCCTCAGTTATGAAATCATACGCCGCGTGTTTTTCTTACGTCCCCTGTTTGGACTTGATATGGGTACTGTTTACAAACCCAGATCACTCAGCCCTGGGTGATTGTCTGGCCGGCGTCCCTGTGACCAGTGAAACAGGCGCTGGTCTGCGTCGATGCGCACATCATTGATGCTGGCCAGGCGTCTGTGCATCAGGCCGTTGTCGGCGAACTCCCAGTTTTCATTACCATAGGAACGTGTCCAATTACCGTCATGGTCACAACTTTCGTAGGCAAAGCGCACGGCGATACGGTTTTCGCGGAATGCCCATAATTCCTTGATCAGGCGGTATTCACGTTCTGCCGCCCATTTGCGTTGCAAAAATTCCCGGACTTCCTCGCGGCCTGTGGGGAATGCATGGCGATTGCGCCAGATCGTATCCACTGTATAGGCGAGGACGACACGGTCAGGATCACGGCTGTTCCAGGCATCTTCTGCCAGGCGTACTTTCTGTATGGCCGTTTCCAGTGTGAAGGGAGGGAAGGGTGGGCGTGCTTCTTCTTGTATGTTGTTCATCGGCTATTGATGTTGAAAGAACTGATTGAACCCTCCAATCTACGCAATATCGTTTGTAGACAGAATACGCATCACATACAATTGACTATTGTAAAAAGTGGAATAATCACCGGATGCGTCTATGGATAAACTGCATTTGATGACGGTGTTCGTTGCCGTTGCAGAAGAAGAGGGCTTTGCGGCTGCTGCGCGTCGCCTGGCAATGTCGCCACCGGCTGTGACCCGTGCCATTGCCGCACTAGAAGCCAGGCTGGGTGTCAAACTGCTGAATCGCAGTACGCGTTATGTCAGGGTGACGGAAGCAGGCCAGCGCTATATGGATGACGCACGACGCATCATTGCCGAAGTCGATGCGGCAGATGAAGCCACGGCCGGCATCAATGCCGAACCACGTGGTCACCTGACGGTGACGGCACCTGTGCTGTTTGGAAAAATGTTTGTGATGCCCGGCATCGTCGATTATCTGCAACGCTATCCGGCGATGGATGTGTCTGCCCTGTTTCTGGACCGGGTGGTGAATTTGCTGGAAGAGGGCGTCGATGTTGGCATACGCATAGGCGAATTACCCGATTCGAGCATGAAAGCCATACGTGTGGGCCAGATACGGCGCGTTTTATGTGCATCGCCAGCCTACCTTGCAAAGGCTGGCCAGCCACAGCATCCCGATCAATTGCGTGACCACTGCATGATTGCAGCATCAAGTGTGACGCCCATGATTGAGTGGCGTTTCAGCCATCAGGGACAGAACATGGCATTCAAGTTCAAGCCACGCCTGACCGTTAGCAGCATTGATGCAGCGATTGAAGCCAATCTGGCCGGGCTGGGTATCAGTCGGCTGTTGTCATATCAGGTGAATGCCTTGTTCAACACCGGGCAGTTGATACGCCTGCTGCCTGACTACGAAACAGCGCCCCTGCCGGTGCACGTGGTGCACAGGGAAAGCCGCTATGCATCCACCAGGGTCAGGAGCTTTGTTGATCTTATCGTGGCGCAGTTGCGGGAAAAAGTGGAGATACACTAATTTCAGTCATGCCGCGTGCGATGGAAATTTAATATACTGGCGATACTTTAATCATAGAAAAGAATCAAGTGGCGACCATCAAGGATGTAGCCCGCCTGGCGGGAGTAGGTCTGGGAACGGCTTCGCGTGTGGTGAGCGGCAAAGGTTCAGTCTCATTAAAGACACAGGAAAAAGTCAGGAAAGCCATCGCCGAACTGGATTTTCGTCCTTCGCATGCTGCGCGCTCCCTGTTGTCCGGTAATTCGCAAATGATAGGGGTGTATATCCCTGTACTCAAGGGCACCTTTTATATGCCCATCCTGCAAGCTATCGATACCGAACTGCGCGCTGCCGGTCTGCACATGGTGGTGGCTTTTGGTGTGAGTGGCGTTGACGAGCACCGTCAGGGTGTCGAAGGTATAAAGTTTTTGATGGAGCGCGGATGCGATGGCCTGATTGTCATGAGCAATGTCTTGAATGACGATGATTTTTCCACGCTAGGCCCCAAGCATGCACAACTGGTGATGCTGAATCATCATTCGGAACAATTTGCTGCACAGTGTTTTATTGCAGATCATGTGCTGGGTGGCGTATTGGCAGCAAAGGCCTTGCTTGCACACCAGCATAAAAAGATCGCTGTTATCGCTGGCCCCTCTGCGGCGGCAGACAATGTAGACCGCATCAATGGATTTTTGGGTGAGCTGACTCGTGCCGGTATCGATACGGCAGACATGTGGATAGCGGAAAGTGATTTTTCACCGGAAGGTGGCTGGAATGCAGCCAGGGAACTGGTTAATTCCAGCTATCCGTTCACCGCCCTGTTCTGTGCCAATGATGAAATGGCGCTGGGTGCGCTTTCCTATTTCCAGCAGGCCGGTATTGCCGTGCCACGCGATGTTTCGGTGATAGGTTATGACGACACCACTGGTGCCGCCTTTGCTGCGCCGCCACTGAGCTCGGTACGTATTCCCTGGCATGACGTCACCCTGAATGCCCTGAATGAATTGCTGAATCGTTGTTATGGTTGGACGCGTCCGGTCAACCGCGACTTTCAGGTTTCCGTTACCCTGCGTGCATCTCTGGCCAAGCGCCGTAAAGCTGCTTAAGGCTTATGAACCGATGTCATGGTGCGTATTGACATCATGCGACAGCAGTCAGGACATTCTCATTGACAAAAGAAACGCCAGCCAGCACTATCTTCTCAAACCAAAATGGGAAGCTTTCCAAAAATAAGGCATCGCTTAAAAAACCATCGCTCCATCATCAATAAAGAGACAAGGCGTATCGACAGATATGTTTAAAAACAAAGAGCACATCATGATGAAAATAAAGGCCCACAGTTGTACCCGCACCCTTACCCGCATTCATAACTGCATCCACGCCATTGCCCTGGGATCTGCCCTGACGCTGGCATGCAGCGCAGGCAGCCTGAGTATGGCTGCGACGGAGCTGCCCCAGCAAAACGGCCCTGCCAGCATGTCCGCCAGCAACCTGGCTGCCTGGCCAGCTATTCAGAGTGCCATCCGCAAAGACCCGGCGATGGAAACGAGGATAGCAGCCATCGTCGCCGGCATGACTCTGGAACAAAAGATAGGACAGATGACGCAGCCGGAAATCAAGTCGATTACACCGGATGATGTGCGTCAGTATTATCTTGGCTCAGTCCTTAATGGCGGCGGCAGTTGGCCCGACCGCAATAACAAACACGGTACCGCGGCTGACTGGGTAGCCCTGGCTGATCAATACCATGCAGCATCCATGGCGACCGACATGACAGTCAGGATACCCGTCATCTGGGGTATCGATGCCATACATGGACATAGCAATGTGTATGGTGCCACCCTGTTTCCACACAATATTGGTCTGGGGGCGGCGCATAATCCGCAACTGGCAGGGCAGATAGGTCGCGCCATGGGCAAGGCAGTTCGTGCCACCGGCATTGCCTGGGTGTTTGGCCCTACCCTGGCCGTGGTGCGCGATGACCGGTGGGGGCGCACTTATGAAAGTTTTTCTGAAGATAGCGCGCTGGTGCGCCAGTATGCGGGTGAATATGTCAAAGGTTTGCAGGGTGCTTTCAATGATGATGGCAATGTCGTGGCGACAGCCAAGCACTTCATGGGGGATGGCGGCACCGATCAGGGCAAGGACAGGGGCATCAACCTGTCGACCAATGCGCAGATGCTCAATATCCATGCGCAGGGGTATATGACCGCGCTGGCAGCAGGAGCACAAACAGTGATGGCGTCCTTCCACAGCTGGAACGACCAGGCAGCCGGTGCCAGCTACGGCAAGATACATGGCAGCAAGGCCCTGTTGACCGATGTGTTGAAAGAAAAAATGGGTTTTGACGGCTTTGTCATCAGCGACTGGGATGCCATAGGCGAAGTGCCCGGTTGCCGTACCGATAGCTGCCCGCAGGCTATCAATGCGGGTGTTGACATGATCATGGTGCCGGATGCGTGGAAGGCTTTTATTGCCAATACCATCGCCCAGGTCAGGGCTGGTGACATACCCATGGCCAGGATAGATGATGCGGTGACGCGCATCATCCGCGTCAAATTGCGTGCCGGCTTGTTTGGCAAAAAACCGTCTGAAAATAGCTACGCCGGCAAACAGGATGCGCTGGAGGACCGTCCACTGGCAAGGCAGGCAGTGCGTGAATCCCTGGTCTTGCTGAAGAACGATGCCTCAGTTTTGCCACTGGCCCGTAATGTGAAGAGTAACCGAAAAATCCTGGTCGTCGGTAAAACTGCCGATAATATTGGCAACCAGACCGGCGGCTGGTCGCTGACCTGGCAGGGTACAGATAATAGTAATGCCGACTTTCCGAATGCTGATTCGATATTGGCCGGCATCCGCGATGCGGTTGGCGCTGCCAATGTAGATTTCAGCATCGATGCCAGTGGTGTGGATGTCAGCCGCTATGATGCCGTGATTGCCGTCATTGGTGAAACACCGTATGCAGAAATGTTCGGTGATATCGGCCCTGCCGGCAGCCTGCGTCACAGCAGTCGTTTCCCTGAAGACCTGGCTGTCTTGCAGGCGGTGGCTGGCAAGGGCAAACCGGTGGTGACGGTGTTTGTGTCTGGCCGCCCTTTGTATGTGAATGATTTGCTGAACCTGTCTGACAGTTTTGTTGCTGCCTGGTTACCGGGCACAGAAGGCAAGGGGGTGGCTGATGTTTTGTTTCGGGCTGAGGATGGTACCGTAGCGCATGACTTCAAGGGGACGCTGTCATTTTCCTGGCCCAGGTCCGTGTGCCAGACCAGTTTGAATTTTGATGAACCCAATTACTCACCCTTGTTCAAAATTGGGTATGGTCTGAACTACTCCGGCACAGCCAAAATTGTTAAACGTGGAAAGCTAGGAAAGCTGGATAGCAAATATCCATCTGGTGGTTGTGGCGTGACAAACGCTTATCCGGTCTTCAACCAGGCTGACCGTGCGACTTATCCTCTGTATGTCATCAGTGGCAATGAGCAACAGGCAGTAGGTGCAGATTTGAACCGTATCCTTACCATGCCTGGCATCAGCGTACAGACATCCCAAGTGAATACCCAGCAGGACGCCAAGCTGCTGACCTGGAGCGGTGTAGCAAAAATAGGAGCACAGGTAGAAGCAAGGGTAGAAGCACGTGCGACCAGCGGCAAAGCCATACCTGCCTATGCCAGCAAGGATGGCGCACTGACATTCGATACCATGGTCGTGACAGCACCTGCCAGCAGCGTCAGTCTTTCCATGCATTGTGGCAAGGCGTGCGAGGCAAGTCTGGATATGACAGATACTTTCAGACGACTGGCGGGCAAGAAAGAAAAACAGACCATCAAGATTCCACTGTCCTGTTTTATCGCCAAGGGTATCAAGCTGGAAAACATCGATATTCCTTTCAGCCTCAGTACTTCGGCGGCGTTCAGTCTTGCCGTCACGAATATACAAGTCGTCGGCGGTGCGGCAAAAGACCAGGATGCATTGACATGTGCCGAGTTGAAATGAAATTGATGTGAAATTGAATTCAATTGAATTGAAGCAATAAGTTCATGCAAGTCAAATCAGGGCTATCATTTTTTATGATAGCCCTATTTTAATTCCATATTTTCCATGCCGGCGTATTCGCCCTACACTGTGAACACAGCAGATTTCAAAGGAAGTCGAAGAAGCGCTGCAGCGAAATTTCGAAAGCTTCTTTTGATGTCTCTTTGATTCGATATGAATGAACGTGCAGGCTTGGCAGTTTGTTATCGGGTAATGCCATGACAGAATGCATGATGTCTTGACATCGAATTTTGTATCGAATTCGAATAAAATGGTAGTTATCACTACCAACGCAACGAGAGCCTATCTCTGATACCTCGCTATAGGCTCTGAGCAAAATTGTGTCTTACCGGATACAACGCATGCTCCTTGCGATCTAAATCACAAATTTTGGAGCCACCTTATGTCATCCGACACCACCCTGGAGTCTGCTGGACTCTCGTCCCTGCCGTTCGAAAAAAATACTACAAAAACAGGTAATACAGCCCCTGCAAGCGCAGGCATCGATGCACTCGAAGCCAGTCAGATCACCAGTCCCCCGCAATTGAATGATGTGCAACTCGACGATAAATATACGTCGAACAGTGGCACCATCTTCCTGTCCGGCATACAAGCCCTGGTTCGCCTGCCCATGATGCAGCGCCAGCGTGATCTTGCTGCCGGGTTGAATACGGCGGGATTCATATCCGGCTATCGTGGTTCCCCTTTGGGTGGTCTGGATGAAACATTGTGGAAAACCAAAAAACTGCTGGAGCAAAACCATGTGCAGTTCGTGCCCGGCGTCAATGAAGACCTGGCAGCGACTGCAGTCTGGGGCTCGCAAACGGTAGACCTCATAGGCCCGGCTAAATACGATGGTGTATTTGGCATGTGGTATGGCAAAGGCCCTGGCGTCGATCGTAGTGCTGACGTATTCAAGCACATGAACCATGCAGGCACATCCAGGCACGGTGGCGTCTTGCTGGTGGCCGGTGATGACCATGGTGCCTATTCATCAACGCTGCCGCATCAGTCTGACCATATTTTCTCTGCCTGCATGATCCCCATGCTGTATCCCAGCAATGTGCAGGAATATCTGGACCTGGGCCTGCATGCCTGGGCCATGTCGCGCTTTTCTGGCTGTGCCGTTGGTTTCAAGGCGCTGGCAGATACCGTGGAATCCACCTCGTCGGTGGATGCCGATCCTTTCCGTCTGCAAATCACCATCCCGCAAGACTTTGTCATGCCCGAAGGTGGTCTGAACACCCGTTTATCTTTGGATACCCTGGGCATCCAGGCACGCAAGCAGGAAGCCCTGATGCAGGATTACAAAATCTATGCAGCCCTGGCTTATGCACGCGCCAACAAACTCAATCATGTGACTATAGACAGCCCGACTGCACGTCTGGGCATTGTCGCCTCTGGCAAGTCTTACCTCGATGTACTGGAAGCGCTGGAAGAACTGGGCATCGATGAAAAGTTCGCTGCCGAGATAGGCATACGCCTGTTCAAGGTATCCATGCCCTGGCCGCTGGAGCCGGACGGCGTGCGTGAATTCGCCCAGGGTCTGGATGAAATCCTGGTGGTCGAAGAAAAACGCCAGATGGTGGAGTACCAGCTTAAAGAACAACTGTATAACTGGCGCGACGATGTGCGCCCGCGCGTCATCGGCAAGTTCGATGAAAAAGGCGAATGGGTACACCCACGCGGTGAATGGCTGCTGACTTCGAAAGCCGATTTCTCGGTGGCACAGATTGCCCGCGTGATTTCTTCACGCATTGCCCGCTTTCATACCAGCGACCTCATCAAGGCACGCCTTGCATTTCTTGAAGCCAAGGATGTCGTGCTCAGCAAGCAGGTCAATACACCGGCACGCCCTGCATACTATTGCTCGGGTTGCCCGCACAATACCTCGACCAAGGTGCCGGAAGGCAGCCTGGCATTGGCTGGTATCGGTTGCCACGTCATGGCAACGGCGATTTACCCTGAATTCAATAAACTGACTACCCACATGGGCGGCGAAGGCGCACCGTGGATAGGGCAGGCCGCATTTTCGACTTTGCCGCATGTGTTCCAGAACCTCGGTGACGGTACTTATTTCCATTCTGGTTATCTGGCGATACGTGCTGCGGTGGCGGCCAAGGTCAATATCACCTACAAGATTCTGTATAACGATGCGGTAGCGATGACGGGTGGGCAACCCGTAGATGGCATCATCAGCGTACCAATGATGGCGCAACAGATGGCCGCAGAAGGCGTAAAGCGCATTGCCCTGGTGACTGAGGATTTGTCACGTTACACGGATCGTTCCAACTTGCCCGGCTTCCTGACCCTGCATGACCGCAAGGACATGGATGCCGTGCAACGTGAATTACGCGAGATACCTGGCGCGACCGTTCTTATTTACGACCAGACCTGCGCCGCCGAGAAGCGTCGTCGTCGCAAAAAAGGTGAATTCCCTGACCCCAATCAGCGTATGTTCATCAATGAAGCTGTCTGCGAAGGCTGTGGTGACTGCGGTGTGCAATCCAACTGTACGTCCATCATGCCGGTGGAAACAGAATTTGGCCGCAAGCGCAGCATAGATCAGTCGTCGTGCAACAAGGACTATTCCTGCGTTAAGGGTTTCTGCCCCAGCTTTGTCACGGTAGAAGGTGGCAAGCTGGTCAGGTCCAAAACCGGTACGGCAAAGACGGATGATTTCGGTGCCTTGCCTGATCCCGTATTGCCCGTCTGTGAAAGCTCATACAACATCTTGCTGAACGGCATAGGTGGTACCGGCGTCATCACCGTCGGTGCCTTGCTGGGCATGGCCGCACATCTGGAAGGCAAGGGCGCGTCTGTACTCGATATGACAGGCATGTCGCAAAAAAATGGCTCGGTGACTTCGCATATACGCATCGTCAACCAGGCGGGTAAATTGCGTGCACAGCGTATTGCGACCGGTGAAGCTGATCTTATACTGGGCTGCGATATTCTGACTGCCGGTGCCCATGACGCGATTTCCAAAATGCGTGCAGGCCGTACCCGTGCTGTCATCAACACCCATGAACAACCGACCGGCCCGTTTGCCAAAAATCCTGACTGGCAATTCCCGCTGGAATCGGTAGAGCACCTGATTTCTGAATCAGTCGGTGGCAATGTTGATTTCATCAATGCGACCAAACTGGCCACCGCCTTGATGGGCGACTCTATCGCCACCAATTTGTTCATGCTCGGCTTTGCTTATCAAAAGGGTGCAATACCGGTATCTGAAACAGCTTTGTTACGCGCGATAGAACTGAATGGCGTGGCGATCGAGGCCAACAAGAAAGCCTTCCTCTGGGGCCGCCGTGCTGCCGTGGATTTTGCCCGTGTCGAAAAAATCGCCATCCCTGGCCAGCCTGTCGTCATCCAGATGCCGCAAAGCCTGGATACGCTCGTCAAACGTCGCATTGCAGTATTGACGGATTACCAGAATGCCGCCTACGCCCAACAATATGCTGATCTGGTCGACAAGGTGCGCAAGGCAGAATCTGTATTGAATGCCGGTAACAAGTTCAGCATGGCAGTTGCCAAATACGCCTTCAAGCTCATGGCCTACAAGGATGAGTATGAAGTCGCACGTCTGTATACCAATGGTGATTTCACCGCAAAACTGAAGCAACAGTTTGAAGGCGATTTCAGCCTGAAATTCAATCTGGCTCCACCCATCTTCTCGCAGAAAGACGGGCAAGGGCATCTGGTCAAGGCGCAATACGGTTCCTGGGTCTGGCAGGCATTCAAGCTGCTGGCCAAACTCAAGGGCTTGCGTGGGACGGCACTGGATATTTTTGGTCGCACAGACGAACGCAAGGCTGAACGCGCTCTCATCGTTGAATACCGCGTACTGATGGAAAAACTGGCTGCCGGACTGAATGCGGATAATCTGGAGCAGGCGATTGCACTGGCCAGTTTGCCCGAGAAAATCCGTGGTTATGGTCATGTCAAAGAAAAGGCCATGCAGGCGTATCATGCAGAAAAAGCAGCTTTGCTGAATCCGCAAAAAACAACAGTCATCAAGGAAGTGACACGCGTGGCGTGATCCTGTTGATGGCATTGTGGCAAGGCCGACATGTTTGTCTGCCTTGCCTGACCGGTAAAACCAGTTTGCAGGCGGATTTTCTGTTGTGGACTTCACTGATATTAAGTACCCAGTATCCATGAGGCTTTCAAGACATTTTACTGCTGCAAGCCGCACGTAGTCGGGGTTTGCCGATTCACATAATCATATTGACGTTTACGTTAACGTCATATAACTTAGCTTAACCCAAACGCAGTGAGAATTTGCTAAAGAGCAATAGTCATTGTGATAAAACAAGACCGATGAGGAAGACATGACTGACCTGTCCGTTGCCCAGAACCTGACTGAATACAAACCTGCCAACAAAGTGCGCTTTGTGACTGCGGCTTCCCTTTTTGATGGGCACGATGCCTCGATCAACATCATGCGTCGCATCCTGATGGCGAATGGCGCAGAAGTGATCCATCTGGGCCATAACCGTTCGGTAGAAGAGATAGTCACTGCGGCCCTGCAGGAAGATGCCCAGGGTATTGCCATTTCCAGTTACCAGGGTGGCCATGTTGAATACTTCAAATACATGATAGACCTGCTCAGGCAACGTGGCGGTGCGCATATCAAGGTATTTGGCGGCGGCGGTGGTGTCATCGTGCCCGAAGAAATAGCCGACCTGCACGCTTATGGCGTGACCCGTATTTTCAGCCCCGAAGATGGTCAGCGCATGGGCCTGGTGGGCATGATACTGTCGATGATACAGGCTTGTGACAGTGACCTGTCCGGTTACGCACCGACCGCACTGAGCGTATTACAGGATGGCGATATCGCCGACAAACATCGTCCACTTGCACAATTGATTACCGCACTGGAAAACGACAAAGTTGCGCCAGAGTTGCGTACACAGTTGATCGATGCGGCCAAAGACTGCAAGGTACCGACCCTGGGTATTACCGGGACCGGTGGCGCTGGTAAATCTTCGCTGACAGACGAGCTGATACGCCGCATACGACTGGATCAGGATGATGAATTGAGCATTGCCCTGATATCCATCGACCCTTCACGCCGCAAATCAGGTGGTGCTTTGCTGGGTGACCGCATACGCATGAACGCCATTAACCCGTGGAAGGGCAAGCTCAAGGTTTTCATGCGTTCACTGGCAACCCGTGAAGCCGGTTCAGAAATTTCTCAGGCCTTGCCAGATGTCATCGCTGCCTGCAAGGTCGCCGGTTTTGATCTGGTGATTGTCGAGACTTCAGGCATAGGCCAGGGTGATGCGGCGATTGTGCCGCATGTGGATGTATCGATGTATGTCATGACACCAGAATTTGGTGCCGCATCGCAGTTGGAAAAAATCGATATGCTGGACTTTGCCGATTTTGTTGCCATCAATAAGTTCGACCGCAAAGGTGCACAGGATGCCCTGCGCGATGTCGCCAAACAATACCAGCGCAACCGCGAATTGTGGAGCCAGAAGCCGGACCAGATGCCGGTCTACGGTACCCAGGCATCACGCTTCAATGATGATGGCGTCACGGCCCTGTATCAGGGTATTTTGCCAGCACTGGTGCAGCGTGGCTTGCAGGCCAAGCCCAGCAAACTGACGGCTATTGACGTCAAATTTTCCAGCGGCAAGAATGTCATCGTGCCACCAGCACGCAGCCGTTACCTGGCCGAGATTGCGGATACGGTACGTGCCTATCACAAGAACACAGGCAAGCAGGTCTTGATTGCCCGTGAACGCCAGCAACTGCAAGAAAGCAAACGCATGCTGTCAGCCGTTGGTAAATCGGCCGATTTTGATGAACTGATTACCGAACGCGAACACCATCTGGATGGCGAATCCAAAAAACTTATCAACATGTGGCCCGACATGCAGGCTGCGTATGCAGGCGATGAATATGTCGTCAAGATTCGCGACAAGGAAATCCGTACCCGCCTGGTACAGCAATCCCTGTCTGGCACAAAGATACGCAAGGTGGCTTTGCCGCGCTTTGTCGATCACGGTGAAATCCTGCGCTGGCTGATGCTGGAAAACGTGCCTGGCTCTTTCCCTTTCACGGCCGGTGTATTCGCCTTCAAACGCGAGGGTGAAGACCCAACCCGCATGTTTGCCGGTGAGGGAGACCCTTTCCGTACCAATCGCCGTTTCAAGCTGGTGTCGCAAGGCATGGATGCGAAACGCCTGTCGACTGCTTTTGACTCTGTGACACTGTACGGTGCAGACCCGGCCATACGCCCTGATATTTACGGCAAGGTCGGCAATTCTGGTGTGTCCGTCGCGACGCTGGAAGACATGAAGGTCTTGTACGACGGTTTTGATCTGTGCGATCCGGCTACATCGGTATCCATGACCATCAATGGCCCGGCACCGACCATACTGGCCTTCTTCATGAACACCGCCATCGACCAGCAGATGGATAAATTCCGTGCCGATAACAAGCGTGAACCGACGGCGGATGAATCCGCCAAGATACGTGCCTGGGTATTGCAGAATGTGCGCGGCACGGTACAGGCAGATATCCTGAAAGAAGACCAGGGTCAGAATACCTGTATTTTCTCGACAGAATTCTCGCTGAAGGTCATGGGCGACATCCAGGAATATTTCGTCCATCATCAGGTGCGCAATTTCTATTCCGTCTCAATCAGCGGCTACCATATTGCCGAAGCGGGCGCGAATCCGATTTCACAACTGGCGTTCACGCTGTCAAATGGTTTCACTTTTGTTGAAGCCTATCTGGCACGTGGCATGCACATTGATGACTTTGCAGCCAACCTGTCCTTCTTCTTCAGCAATGGCATGGACCCTGAATACACGGTATTGGGTCGCGTGGCCCGCCGTATCTGGGCGGTGGCCATGCGTGACAAATATGCGGCAAATGACCGTAGCCAAAAACTCAAATACCATATCCAGACCAGTGGCCGCTCACTACATGCACAAGAGATAGACTTCAACGATATCCGCACCACACTGCAAGCCTTGATTGCGATCTACGATAACTGCAACAGCCTGCATACCAATGCCTATGATGAAGCAATCACTACGCCGACTGATGAATCAGTGCGTCGTGCCCTGGCGATCCAGCTCATCATCAACCGTGAATGGGGTCTGGCGAAGAATGAAAACCCTATCCAGGGCAGCTTCATCATCGAAGAACTGACTGACTTGGTAGAAGAAGCCGTCATGCAAGAATTCGAGCGTATCGCCGAACGCGGTGGTGTACTGGGTGCCATGGAAACCGGCTATCAGCGCGGCAAGATACAGGAAGAATCCATGCACTACGAACACCTGAAACATGATGGCACCCTGCCCATCGTCGGTGTCAATACCTTCCGTAATCCAAAAGCCAATGACACACCGCAAAAGATAGAACTGGCGCGTTCGACTGAAGAAGAAAAACAATCGCAGTTGCAACGCCTTGCGGATTTCCATGGCCGTCATGCGGATGTGGCTCCGAAGGTGCTGGCTGCCTTGCAACAGGCGGCTATCAATAATGAGAATGTGTTTGACAGATTGATGGAGGCGGCACGGGTTTGTTCGTTGGGGCAGATTACGACTGCACTTTTCGAGGTAGGTGGACAGTACAGACGCAACATGTGATGTGTGTCACGCTGATAAATCCAATTAGCGGGCGCATAGCTGCGTTGCAAATGCTCGCAATACCGACGTATTGCTGCGCTTTGCGCCTTGCTCTGCATCCCGCGAATTGAATTTCTCAGCGTGCCACGTACGGCTTCGGTAGAAATATAGCAAATTAATGAGCGCATCGCTGCGTTGGTTCTGTACTGAAGCCCGCTGAATGAATTTCTCAGCGTGTCATGTGCCGTGACGGTAGGGTGCGCCACGCGCACCGATTTTCTTGAACACATATCGATTGTATAAAATGGAGAACGGTGCGCGCGGCGCACCCTACTAGATCTGCGTTGTGTCCCGAAAAATGAATTTCTCAGCGTGTCATGTGCGGTTGTGGTGGGCGGCGCTGCGCGCGCCATTTGTCCCGGATTTTTCGGGACTTTCTTTTTCTGCGCTAGGCTGAGGGATTATTGCTAGAATGCCATATTGCTGCCCTGGCTTAATTTCTTTCGTGTGCGGCCGGAACTGTTAATTTGGAGTTTTACCATGCGTGCCTTATTCATACTGTTAGCTTGCGGCGTCATTTGTGCCTGTGGCAAGGCCAAGGAAGCCACGCCGGAGCCGGAGGCACCGCCACCGATCAAGATCATGGAAGACCAGCGCAAGCAACTGGAAAAAGCCAAGCAGGTGGAAGATACCGTGCAAAAAGCTGCTGATGCACAGAGAGATGTCATTGAAGTGCAGACCGGTGGTCAACCTGCAAAGAAGGCAGATAAATAAGTTTTAACAGACTGACTACCGAAATGGCAGGCTTTTCGCTGGCATGGCGGTAGTCGGTTTTTGCCGGGCTTGCCCGAGCTATACGTTTCTATCCCTCCTGCTTCCCGCATTTTTACTTGTTGATTGCGTCAGCAAGGTCTGGTCTTGCATGACCAGTATTTCAAAAACTTGAATCTCTGATCTTGCATTCCTGTTCAATAAATCTCATTATTCCTTTGATACTTGTCAGGCGCACATCCATAGTAAGTACTATTGATCTTGACCGCCGCAAGCACACGATTTTCAACAGGAGCAGACATCATGCAGAAAATTACCCCTTTCCTTTGGTTTGACCAGCAGGCTGAAGAGGCTGCGTTGTTTTACACGGGCATTTTCAAGGACTCTGAAGTCGTGAGCATTTCCCGTTATGGGGATGGAGCGCCGATGCCGAAGGGGACGGTCATGACAGCAAAGTTTATCCTGGAAGGGCAGGAATTTGTGGCATTGAATGGCGGCCCGCATTTCACGTTCAATCCTGCCATTTCATTTGTGGTGAATTGTGATTCACAACAGGAAGTCGATTACTACTGGGAAAAACTGCTGGATGGTGGCACCGAGAGCCAGTGTGCCTGGTTGACTGACCGCTTTGGTGTTTCCTGGCAAATCGTACCGCAGGCATTGATCAGGTATCTGAACGATCCCGATCCAGTCAAGGCCCAGCGCGTCATGATGGCGATGATGCAGATGATAAAGATCGATATTGCCACCCTGGACCGTGCCTATCAGGGGCTCTGAGGGTAGGGTCTGATAGTGGCTATGACCCGACCAGTTCGGCGAATTGGCAAGTACAGGTAAAATGCATGTGTGACATGTCACTACTTCATATCGGGAGACGCCCATGCAAACCAAAAAACTCTTGCTGACTTTATTTGAATACAAGGCCTGGGCGAATCAGGACCTGTTCCGCCTGATGGCCAGTGTCTCTGTCGATACATATGCGCGTGAAATGCATGATGCGATACGCATCCTGAATCATATCCATGTTGTCGACCAGATATTTGCTGCCAATCTGCAATCGCAATCTCACGGGTTTACCGCACTGAATACGCCAGATACACCTGCCCTGGATGACTTGCATCAGCGGGTCAGCAAGACTGATCAATGGTTTCTGGATTACCTGGGCCAACAGCCGGAAGCCAGTTTCGGTGAAGAGATTCATTTCACTTTTGTCGATGGCAAGCCAGGCATGATGTCGCGCGGCGAAATGCTGTTGCATGTGGCGACCCATGGCAACTATCACCGGGGTGCCGTCGGTCGCATCCTGTTCCAGATCGGCGTGCAGCCACCCAGAGATACCATGACGGTGTATTTGCACCAGACTGCCCGGATATCAACTTGACCCCGACCAATAGCCTGACCAATATACGTCTGGCGACCGGAGCAGACGCGGCGCAACTGCAGGACATTTATCGTCACTGCATTGTCGAAGCACCCTGGCAGGTACGCCCGGCGGAGGCGATTCCCGATTTTTCTGCCATCTCGCGTGATGAAGTGATCTGGGTCGCGGTAGATGCACAGGATCAGGTATTGGCCTTGCTTGCAGTGCAGCAAGAACGTGCGTATATCCACCATCTGTATGTACATCCGCGTGCGCAAGGTCGGGGCCTGGGCCGTGCGCTGCTGGTTTTTTTGCAGACGCACATGGCGTTCCCCTGGCGTTTGAAATGCGTGCTCAACAACAAGGCTGGCATGGCTTTTTACCAGCGCCTCGGTTGGCTGGAGCTGCAGCAGGGGCACGGTGCAGATGGCCTGTTTGTCTTGCTGGAATGCAGTGGACTCGATCCCGGCTGATCATGGCCAGGCATGTCTTGTACTTTATGCATCCAGTCGATAACGATCAGGATTTCGCGCTTGTGGTCTGTGCAGGTTTGATGAATACTGGAACTTGTGTTTGAATGACCGTGCTCAACACGCCGGACGGGGTAATTTTTTGCCTTGTTCTGATCTTTGTTCTTACCCCTGTCCTTACCTCTGTCCTTACCTGTATCGGGAATGCGCATGCCAGGCAAAGTCGAAGTTTCCAGAGAAGCTTTATACCGTGCCATGATAGAGCAGGCACTGGATGCCTTGCTGGTGCTGGATGACGACCGTTTCATCGACTGCAACCTGAGTGCCGAAACCATGTTTGGTCTGCCGCGCGACCAGTTGCTGGATAGCTCTCCCGTCATCCTTTCTGCCAGAAACCAGCCGGATGGCCGTGATTCCCTTAGCGCTGCCAATAACTATATTGCGCTCGCCAAAACCGGTGTCCCGCAACGCTTTGAATGGCTGTCACGCAAACCGGATGGCGAATTGTTCACGACCGAAGTCTGTCTCAGCCTGCTGGATGAAGCCGGACATCAATATGTGATCGCCGTGGTGCGTGATATTTCAAAGCGTCGCAAGGCTGAACAGGAAGGGCGCCGGCAGAATGAAAAACTGCGGGTATTGCTGGAAAATTTTCCGGGCGGAGTTTCCCTGATTGATGAATCCTTGCGAATGGTCACCTGGAATGCAGAATTATTACGCATGCTGGATTTGCCGCCAGAACTGTTCGATGGCAAACAACCACTGGCACGTGATGTGTACCAGGCCAATATCAAGCGTGGTGAATATGGCGAATTCAGCCAGGGCGATGATGCAGACAAGCTGAACCGGCTGATGAGTATCATACAGGGTAAGGATGCCTATACGTATGAGCGGGTCAGGTCGGATGGCAGCGTCATTGAAGTCCGTGGTGTACCGGTGGAGGGGGGCGGTTTTGTCACCACCTGTATTGACGTGACCGCGAGGCGCAAGATTGAAATCGAGTTCCACAAACAATCCCTGTTCTTGAAAGCGGTACTTGATCATATGCCGCAAGGCTTGAGCGTATTTGACGACAGGCTCAAACTCTATCTGTGGAACCAGGGTTTCCTGGATGTGCTGGATTACCATCCGGATTCGATCTACCAGGGTGTTCCCTTTGAAGACTTGTTGCGCATCATGGCTGAACGTGGCGAATATGGTGAAGGCGATACCGATGAATTGATACAGCGTCGCCTGCAACTGGCCCAGCAATTTCAGCCGCACCAGTTTGAACGCGTGCGCCCAAACGCCCATACCCATCTGGTACAGGGCAAGCCCATTCATGAAGATGGCAAACTCAAGGGCTTTGTCACCACCTACACCGATATCACCGAACTCAAGAAGGTGGAGCAAGCCTTGTCAGATGCCAATGCCCTGCTGGAAAAAAACGTGGCTGAACGCACACTGGAATTGCGTCATACACAGGATGACCTGATACGTAGCGAAAAACTGGCTGCACTGGGTTCACTGGTCGCCGGTGTTGCACATGAACTCAACACCCCGATTGGCAATAGCCTGCTGACCGCCAATACCCTGAAGGCAAAGACCCAGGAATTTGTACAGAAATTTACTGACGGCGGCTTACGCCGTTCTGAACTGAATGCCTATCTGGAAGCTGCACAGCAGGCATCGGCACTGATAGAACATGGCCTGAAAAGCGCGGCAGATCTGGTCGCCAGCTTCAAGCAGGTTGCGGTTGATCAGGCTAGTTCCAAGCGACGCCGCTTCCAGGTAGACAAGGTATGTCATGACGTGATTGCCACCATGATGGCAAAAATCCGGCAGGCCGGTCTGACTATCCAGATGGATATACCAGTGCATATAGAAATGGACAGCTATCCCGGTCCCTTTGAACAGGTAATAGGTAACCTGGTCGATAATGCCATCCTTCATGCGTTCGAAGGCAGGAGCAGCGGGCAGATCTGGATAAGCGCACGCATGTGCGGCGAAGCAGCGCTGGAAGTGCGCTTTCGCGACGACGGCGTCGGCATTCCCAGGGATAACCTGAATCGTATTTTCGATCCTTTTTTTACCACCAAACTGGGGCAGGGCGGCAGTGGTCTGGGCCTGAACATTGTCTACAATATCGTCACCGGCTTGCTGGGCGGGCAGATACATATAGAAAGTGAAGTGCAGGCTGGTTCCAGTTTTATCATGCAATTACCTTTGCTGGCACCGGCTTCAGAGGTGGACTGACAAGCTGGTATTGCCGGAACGTGCGCTGTGATCGGGTATACTGCCCGCTTTCTAGCCCGTAAGATGAAAGTGTTTATGTCCAGCCTTCCCGCCTGTCCATTGTGTACTCTGGAAAATACCTACCCTGATGCCGACAATTATGTCTGTGCCGATTGTGGCCATGAATGGCCCGTGCAGGCGGCCGCCAGTGCAGATGACAGTGATGAGCGCATCGTCAAGGATTCCAATGGTAATGTGCTGGCCGATGGCGATGCGGTGGTACTGATCAAGGACCTGAAGGTCAAGGGTTCTTCCACCACCCTGAAAATGGGTACCAAGGTCAAGAGCATACGGTTGGTGGGTGGTGATCATGAAGTCGATTGCAAGATGGATGCCGGCAGCTTCATGTTGAAAGCCTGTTATCTGAAAAAAGTTTAACATCAAAAAAAAGTTTAACTGGAGTAGTGCATGCGCCATATCCTGGTCTACGGTGATTCTCTGTCCTGGGGCCTGATTCCCACCACCCGCAAGCGTCTGGCTTTTGAAGAGCGCTGGCCAGGTGTGCTGGAGATAGGCTTGAACAGTGCCGAGCACCATGTACGTGTGGTGGAAGATTGCCTGAACGGGCGACGTACGGTATGGGATGATCCTTTCAAACCCGGTCGTAATGGCGCTCAGGGTTTGGCTCAGCGCATAGAAAGCCTGACGCCGCTGTCACTGGTGGTGGTCATGCTGGGCATGAACGATTTTCAGTCCATGCATCAGAATAACGCATGGATGTCATCGCAAGGCCTGGCTGTGATCATCAACACCATACGTCAGGCGCCGGTAGAACCTGGCATGCAGATACCACCTGTCCTGATCGTCGTACCACCTTCGCCGGGCACACCCAGAGGTGCAATAGCGCCCAAATTTATCGGCTGCGAGCAAAAAAGCCAGGGGCTGGCAGATGCCTATAAAGAAGTGGCAGCGACCAATGCCTGTCATTTTTTCGACGCTGGCAGTGTCGTGACTTGCAGCGAATATGATGGCGTGCACCTCGATGCAGATCAGCATCTGATACTGGGATGGGAACTGGTCGACGTGGTTTCTTCGTTGCTCAAATAAGCTGGCGGCATGAATCCTGACTATTGCGCCATACATCGCGGTACTGTTCGCTAGTGCCAGCACCAGCGCAGCATCAGATGAAATGAATTTGTCCGTCGCTGATACCTATTAATGCAATGGCGGCATTGATGTCGGTTGCTGTCACGGCAGAGGCTATGGCGATGCCATTCGTGATGGATGCCTCGGGTGTCAGGTAGTTCAGTCCCCATTCAACAGCAAACTGATTGGCAACCTTGATCTTGTTGTCCAGTAAATCCACCACCCAGCCCCAGGTCGCATCACCCTTGAAGGCGCGGGCACCTGCCAGTACCGCAGTCACCATCGACCCCCGGCTTTGCAAACCGGTATTGAGTTCATTCAGCCAGTATTGCAGGCCGGCGCTATCTGCCCCGCCTACTCTGCCCATCGCATTTTTATAGATGGTATTGATAAAGTCGGTATTGCTGAGATTGGCGCTGTAGCCGGTCTGTGCCGGAAACTGGGCAGCAGCCAGGAAAAATGCATCACCTATCTGCTTGAACGACATGCCGGATTTGTACTGGGTGACCCAGTAATCCAGTCCGTCGGCGTCCGGCACGCGGTTGAAATAGGCGACATACAATTCTTCCAGCGACTGCAGATCGGATGTCTTGATCGTATGGGCATTGTCATACACGGTCGTGTTGACGATATAGTCGGAAAACTGGATTTTTTCCACACTATGCGTAGCCCAGTAGGCATTGTTCTGGTAGCCCAGCAAGACTGTGCTGCCGGTGATCTGGCTGATGAAATAGCTACTGCCCTTGCCCAGTGATCCATTGACTTGCAGGGTATCGGTGCCGGCACCGCCATCGATATAATCGAAACGCGTGGTATCCGGTGTGCTGAGTGAAATGGTGTTATTGCTGCCATCGAGCTGGACAATACTGTTACTGCCGGTCAGCACGGTGCTCACGCCGCTTACATTGAAGACGGACTTGTCCAGCGTCGTGTTTTCTACCTGCTGCGTGCTGATCAGATTCTTGCGGATGTAGCCGGTACTGTCTATCGTCGTCAGGCTCATGCTGGCACCGGTTTTGTAGGCACCGGTGGCATAGGCATCAAAATAATTCTTGTCGGTGGTGTTGACGGTTGTGCCGTTGATTTTCCAGGTATAGCCCAGCAGGCTGCTGTCGGGTACCACCGGCTGGTAAATGCCGGGGATGCTCGTACTCAATGACAGATAGTCACCGATAGACTGATAGTATTTCAGCGCGAAGGCTTCTTTTTCGGGGGCGCTGAATGGCTTGTTCAGATGATTCATCTTGGAATCCTGCGTGGCACGCCAGATTCCGGTGTCGCGGTAATAACCGCCTTGATAAGTGCCGACGACACCCAGTTCGCCATCGTTATAGCCTAACCAGGCGGACCATGGGATGCGGCTCAGTGAGTCCGTCACATGCGGGCTGGCCAAAAAGCCGGGGTCGGTCAGCGGATAATTGCTGGCGATGGAGGTATCCACATATTCATCCTGCAGACCGGCATAGCTGTGGCCGATCTCATGCAGGACCACTTCTGCCGACGAGATATTACCGGCCGATGCCCAGGCGATAGAGCCGCCAGCACCACCATACAAGGCGGTGTTGACCAAGACCACGGTCAGTTCATGCGCATCGCTGGCGACAGCGTCAGACACAAAATTGGTGACCTTGCCAAAATCACCGTATAGCAGGCGGCCATCGCTGCCATGCTGGGTAGCGTCAAAATAGGTATTGACGCTGATATTATTGTTGGGCTGGTCGGTACCCGATTGCGCCGAAGCCACAAAAATGGCACTGGCATTGAACAGGTTCTTGTAGGCAGAAAACGGCGCATTCAGACGGGTATTGGCGTCCCCCAGCATATTGTTGAGGAAGTTCTTGGCATCCGCCAGGAACTTGTCTCTTTCAGCCGCCGTGTAGCCTTCGGCCACAAACACGATATCGACACGATTTTTGCTGGGCCCGGTATTCAATAGAGTGGTGACGTCAGCCATGCGATATATGCCTTGTAGATAAAATAAAAAAACCGGGCTTACAGGATGCGCTAATCGCGCTTCGCAATGATGCTGCCAGGCCGCATTTTGTTGTGAATGTTTATTGGTATAACCCAGGTTTTAACTGAACACAATACCGGCAATAGTTGGTAACACTTCCGCGTTGCACTTCCGCATTACGCTTACTGTTAACACTTCAATCCGGCATGTCACACAAATTGCACCTGCAGGCACAGACTGGCGTTGGCGGAGCAGGTGGAATGGGCATTATGATACAAGTCTGACCACAAGAGGTGGCGTGTCGTTAATAAACATCGCGGCGGTAGAGATGCTGCTCGGTCATTTGTTCCAGACGTTCGGCACCAAGGATGATGTTCAGGGTGGCATGTACTTCTTCTGCCATGCCTTGCAGGCTGCCACAGACCAGGATGGCAGTACCCTGGTCTACCCAGGACAGGATCTCGCCTGCCTGTTCCAGCATGGCATGCTGGACATAACGACGTTCTTCCTGATCGCGCGAAAAGCACAGGTCCAGTCTGGATAACACGCCTGTCTGTTGCCAGGCCTGGATTTCATTGCGATGAAAATAATCATGCGCCTGCTGTCTTTCGCCGAAAAACAGCCAGTTGCGCAACTGATGTCTGGCAGCACGCGCCTTGATGTGGGCGCGCAGGCCAGCCAGGCCGGTCCCGTTGCCGATCAGGATGAGAGGGATATCCTGCGCCGGTGTATGGAAGTTACGGTTTTCGCGCAGGCGCAGGCCCAGGGTTTGCCCTACCTGTGCATATTCCGTCAACCAGCCCGAGCCTATGCCCAGACTGCCATCCGGGCGGCGCATCTGGCGCACCAGCAATTCCAGCTTGCCGTCTGCGGGGATGGATGAAATCGAATATTCGCGGTGCGGCAAAGGGCCGGTGGTGGTCTGGTCCTGTGTACCTGCCGTATTGGCTTGATAGGCTGGTGGATGCTGCGGTTCAATTTCTGCAATGTCACCGGCTGCCCATATGAGTTCGCCATTGGCAGGGCGACAGGCGATGCGATAGGCCGGGCCACCCAGGCTACCGGGGTTCAGTAATTCGCGCTCGGTCAGTATCCAGTCCTGATAGCCGGGTTTGCTCCAGTCTGACATTTCAGTATGGCCGCTGATGACGCCCAGATAATGTTGCCAGTGGCGCAAGGCACCTTCATCGCCATTGTCGACTTCTATCAGGTCGAACAGGCATTGTGCCTGTTGCTGGCGCAGCCAATGCGCGAGACGGTGACCGAAAGCGCAGAACTGCTGATAGTGGCGGTCACCCAGTGCCAGCACAGAAAAACTCAGATGCGATAAATCCAGCGTCTGGTTCATCAGGCGGCGGGTAAAGGCAGCCGCATTGTCGGGGGCATCGCCTTCGCCGGTAGTACTGACCACAAACAGCATGCGCTGCGCCTTTTGCAACTGGGCTGGCTGGATGGCACCCAGCGCGCAGACGGCGATGCCCATCCCGGCCTTTTGCAGATGCATGGCCGTTTTAATGGCGATCTGTTCGGCATAGCCGGTCTGGCTGGCATAGGTGATCAGGATGCTGTCCTGATCATGACGCTGTAATTCAGCAGGAAAACCTTGCATGGACCGGGACTGACTATCCTTGTGTTTCAGTCCTGTCCAAACGCAAAAGCTGAGGTAGCCGACCAATAGCAAGCCCGCAGACAGGTCGCGCTGCACGGCACCGTGCCAGAAAAAACTCAGGATAAACAGGATAGTGAACGCCAGGCACAGTATGCCAGTCAGGCGCAGGGAGGGAAGTCGCATCGCAGCTCAATCAGTCATTCAATGAGTCATTCAATCAGTCAGTCATTCGCTTAGTCCAGCATTGCTGTCAGGGCGGCACTCATTTTCTCTTCCAGATGTGTCCCATTGCGTTGCAGGAACAGGGCGGCAATATGATGCTGATTGGCATAGGCCAGGCCATCTTCGCTGCCTAGTACGGTCAGGGCCGTGGCCAGCGCATCGGCAACCATGCATTGGGGATGCAATACGGTGACCGAAGCCAGCTCATTGGTCACCGGGTAGCCGGTGCGCGGGTCCAGCGTATGTGCATAACGCTGGCCATCCTGCTCAAAGTACTGGCGGTAATCGCCTGAGGTGGCAACGGACAATTCATGCAGTGCCACCATGTATTCTTTCTTTGGTTCGCTGGCCTGCATGTCGCCGGGGCTTTCGATGGCAACCCACCATGGTGACATATCCGCCTTCATGCCCAGGCCGCGCAATTCGCCGCCCAGTTCTACCAGATAGCTGCTGATGGACAGGGATTCAAGAAAGCGTGCCACCTGATCGACGGCAAAACCCTTGGCAATCGACGACAGGTCCAGCGCAATGCCGCCCGGTTGCAGCAAGCGGTGCTTGATATGGTCCAGCTCCAGCGCTTTCCAGTTACCGGCCTCCATGGCTGTTTGAATCTGTGACGGTTCTGGTGCCGTCGCACGTTTGCCGGTCGGGCCAAAGCCCCACAGATCAACCAGCTTGCCCGCCGTGATGTCGAAGGCACCGGCAGTCTGTTGTGACAGGTACAGGCTGTAGTCGACGACCTTGAAAAATTCACCAGGCAGTTGTTGCCAACTGCCTGCGTGTGCGCGGTTGTACACGCACAGATCAGATGCCGGGTCCCAGGTACTCATCTGCATGACGACCTGATCCAGCACCCGCTGTATGCCCGCTTGTATTCCAGCTTCCAGCACTGCATGTTCGTGCTTGCCATCTGACAGCAACTGGACATGCCAGCTGGTTCCCATGGATGCACCAGTCAGCGTCAGGTTTTGTGCCCCGGCTGCAGGTGCAGATGGTTCAGATGCTTCCAGAGGAATAAAAACACGACGCATGGTACGGATGGCTTTACAGATTATTGTGGCAAGACTTCCAGTGTAGCCACATAACTGGCGACCCTGACCTTGGCAGGTGCCTTGACCTGTTTGTCATCTTTCAGTTCTGCTTCCAGCCAGTACAGGCCAGCGCTTGCCCAGGTAATGCTGAATTTGCCGTCCTTGTCGGTGACAAAGGTTTTTTCATCCAGCTTTTGACGGTAGCGTACACCACCAGCGATCACGGTCACGTTGACATTGGCGGCTGGTTTGCCATCCAGCAACAGACGGAACTGTGCTGTTTCACCTGCCACCAGGTCATTCGGATGCGTAATGCCGCTCAGTTCCAGCCCGCTACCGCTGATATCCATTGCCTTGCCACCGGGTTTGCCATTGGTGACGAAAGTTTCAACACGGCCACTGCGTTGCGTGACTTGCAGTTCTTCTGCATTTGCCGGTACTTCCTTGGCAAATGCTTCTGCCGTGCCGCGCCAGCGTTTGACCTTGCCTTCTTCTTTATAGCTGGCCATCAGGCCTTCATTCACGAAGCCGATTTTATAGCTGCCGACCTGGCTCAGTTTCACATCAAAACTGCTACGGAACTTGCCGGTGCTGGCGTTTTCCGGTTTCTGTGCAGTGCCGTCCGGCGCTGTAATAAACAGGTTGTCCAGCTTCAGGGCGTTGTGATCAAAAACGAAGACATCAGTCGCAGCGGCGGCGTCGATCGTTACCCATGGCGTATTACCTGCCACCACAGTGGAAGACGGTACCAGGAAAGCGCGGTGTGCCTGGGCAGAGAAAGCGACGCATGCCAGTGCCGAGAGGAGGGCGATTTTTTTGAAAGTTTTCATTATTATCCTTGAGCCTGATTTATTTGATGGTCACAGCAATGGCACCCAGTTCATGACTGCCCTGGGCCTTGAGGTTTTGTTCACCCTTGGCTTGCCACTGGAATGGCACTTTGACGACTTCACGGCCACCGCCTTCACGTGCTGCTTCGACGATCAACTGGTAATCACCCGCTGGCAAATTGGCCAGCACACCCTTGTTGCCGGCAAAGCTCAGGGTTTGTTCACCCGTGGTGCGGGTTGCGCCACTGAGGCCATCGACAGGCATCTGCAATTCGCGGCCACTGCGACGCCACCATTGACGCAAGTCCTTCAGCCATTTCGTGCCTTCATTGTCGCGTTTTTTCATGTCGTACCAGACTGACAGGTTGCCGGCAAAAGTCTGGTCTGGTTTTTCCAGCCAGATGGCGACATAGGGCTTGTGGTATTCCGCCACTTTCAGGGCAGGTACTTCCACTTTCAGAGTCAGGTCGGCCGCAACGGCATTCATGGCCTGAGCGCCGAGCAGGCTGGAGATAGCAAACGGGAGCAAATTACGCATGGGTGAACAACCTTATGATGAACAATCAATAAATAAACTAAAGATAAACTCAGGATGAAACTAATGGATAAACATCAGGGCAAGCAAAAACGGTGCGACCAGGCCAAATACCACCAGCGGCCAGGTACTCGGACGTTTGCTGGCATGCATTTTCAGCAGGAATAATCCGGTCACGCAAAAAATCAGGCAAGCGACGGCAAATGCATCGATAAACCAGTTCCAGGCAGTGCCGGTATTGCGGCCCTTGTGCAGATCATTGAAATAGGCAATCCAGCCACGGCTGGTCAACTCATATTCGATATCGCCGGTATCGAGTGCAATGCGCATCCAGGCATCACCACCAGGGCGGGGCAGGCCGACATACACTTCTTCTGGTGACCATTCTGGTACTTGCCCGTTGACCTGAATATCCAGCTCATGGCCCAGCCAGTCTGTCACCGGGGTGGGCAGCAAGGCATCGTCAGTGTTTTTCAGGGCCAGCAATTGATCCAGCAAGGCCGATGGCAATTGCCCGTTCTTCTTGCTGATTACCGGATGCGCCTCAATCTGGGCAGAATGGTTCAGCGTAATGCCAGTGGCGGCAAACAGCAGCATGGCAACCAGGCACATGGCGGAACTGATCCAGTGCCACTGATGCAGATGACGCAGCCAGAAGGCCCGTTTTTGTTGTAGTGGCAATGGATCGGAACTGGTTGGCTGCATGTCGTAAATCTAAGTAAATCCAAAAAAGCAAAAAATAAAGCGTATGGCTGCTTATTCTAAATGATAATTATTCTCAATTGTACATGAGTCAGCTTTCGCAGAACAGGATGAATTGTACTTTTTTGTATCTTGCCAGAATTAAAAGTGCATTAAAGGTCTGACAAAAACTCGACAAAAACCCGGCGGCTACGGGTTTAATCCGTGTTTGCCAACTACCTGGTAAGTATCTGGCACGGGGCGGAGCGGTCCCGCGTGATAAAATTTTCAGGATATTCACTTTCTCTCTACACCATGAACGTCGTCATTCTCGCTGCCGGTATGGGCAAACGCATGCAGTCTTCTCTGCCCAAGGTCTTGCATGGTCTGGCTGGCAAGCCCTTGCTGTCGCATGTTATCGACACGGCACGCCAGCTGCACGCCAGCAATATCTGCGTTATCTATGGACATGGCGGTGAGCAAGTGCCAACTGCTGTGGCTGCCGATGACTTGCGTTTTGCCCGCCAGGAACCACAACTGGGTACCGGCCATGCCGTGGCGCAGGCAATCCCAGTACTGGATGACAGCGTACCCACGCTGGTTCTGTACGGTGATGTGCCGCTGACCACCCCCGCCAGCCTGGCACGCCTGGTTGCCGCTGCCGGTAACGACAAACTGGGCATCCTGACAGCACACATGGCTGACCCTACTGGTCTGGGACGTATCGTCAGGGAAAATGGCAATGGAAACATCGTGCGCATTGTCGAACAAAAAGATGCGAATGAGGCAGAGCGCCAGATTACCGAAATCAATACCGGCATCATGCTGGCACCGACCGTGCAGTTGAAATCCTGGCTGGGTCAGTTGTCGAATAATAATGCGCAGGGTGAATATTACCTGACCGACATCGTCGCCTTGGCAGTTGCCAGCGGTGTCGAAGTGGTATCGGCACAACCGGATGCCATCTGGGAAACCCTGGGTGTCAACAGCAAGGTGCAACTAGCCGAACTGGAAAGAACCCATCAACTGAATATCGCCCGCCAGTTACTGGAACAGGGTGTGACCCTGTTTGATCCGGCGCGCATTGATGTACGTGGCCATTTGCAATGCGGGCGTGATGTCAGCATCGATGTTGGTTGTGTGTTTATTGGTGATGTCGTGCTGGAAGAGGGGGTCAGCATAGGGCCTCACTGTGTCATTCAGAATGCACGCATCGCGGCAGGCGCGGTGATCAAGGCGTTTTGTCATATTGAAGGGGCAATCGTTGGCCCCACATCACAGATAGGGCCGTATGCGCGTTTGCGCCCCGGTGCAGAATTGGCCGAAGATGTGCACATCGGCAATTTCGTTGAAGTCAAAAATAGCCAGGTCGCGGCGCACAGCAAGGCCAATCACCTGGCATATATAGGCGACGCCACCATAGGCAGCCGTGTGAACATCGGCGCCGGTACCATCACCTGCAATTATGATGGCGTCAACAAAAGCCGTACCATCATCGAGGATGATGCTTTCATCGGCAGCGATTCCCAACTGGTGGCGCCAGTGCGGGTGGGCAAGGGCGCGACGCTGGGTGCTGGTACTACCCTGACCAAGGATGCACCGGCCGGCAAACTGACGGTATCCCGCCCCAAGCAATTGACGATTGATTCCTGGCAAAGACCAGTAAAAATCAAGAAATAAAGTCTTGCGACCTGTGTGCTTGCGGTCTTGATGGATGCTGACCGCAAGCTCAGGGTATATTTTCATTGGCATTGATCAGGACAAGTGATCAGGACAGTTTCTGCAACAGTTCAGTCGCGCTGCGTGATTGCGGCGCATTGTTTTTTACGATTTCTGTCAAAAACTTTCTGGCATCATCTGCACGTTGCTGTTCCATCGCCAGTGTGGCGGCACGCAACCATACGGCACCACGGAAGTTCAGGTCAGTCTGGGAAAACTGCTGGGCGCCCAGCACTTCATTCAACAATTGTTCGCCTTGCTGCTTGCGGTTCATGATGCGTGGTACGGCCAGGAAAGTGCTGGCAGCGACAAAACGTACTTCCAGCGCAACCGGTACCGAACCATGCATGGCCTGGCTGTTGCCAGCCAGTTGCAATGCCTGTTCCACCATGGCGGTGCCATCTTCCAGCGCTGTCGTTTTTTCTCCTTTTGCTATTTTCTCCAGCGAGGATTTGGCCGTCGCTGCGCCTGCATACGACATCAGCAAAGGGTTGCCCGGTTCTTGTTTCAGCAAATTGTTAAAGCTGCTGGCGGCATGTTGGCTGGCTTGTCGCGCGGCATCAATTTCTGCCTGGCCGACGGAATTGACGTAATCCTGATTCAACCAGGTGCTGACGGCATTGGCAACATATTGATCGTGGCTGATTCCTGATTCGGGGCCGGAGCCGGGGCTGGCTATCAGTTGCTTTACCGCAGCACGAAATTCTGTTTCAGAAAAAGCCATGGCATTGCTGGCAGAAAAGATTGCCATGCTGGCTACCAACACCAGTTTTTTGGTGGTGATGTGATTGAGGACAGATGTGATTTTGTTCATGACGGACTCCATTTTTCAAGTGTGTTTCGGGGTTGTTGGGTGACTGCAGGGACAGATTAAGACGCAGGGACACAGACCACCACCGCAATGAGATCAAGCGCTGGAAAATGGTGTGAAAGCAGCCAAAACCGGCGCGAGCGGAATGGGAAATCTGGTACCTACCTGCAAATAATTCATGCTGCAAAGAGGCTTTTTTGCAACAGCATATCGCCCGGCAAGGGGGAAAGCCCGGCATAGAAAGGCAACTGAAAGCTTCCATTCCTTACCCTGTATACAGGGCGTATTGAACTGTTTGTATTCACATCACAGGTCAGCACGACCTGGACTACATGACGCGCATGTCGTCTGCAAAATAAAATTTCTAAAGGAGAACAGCAATGAAAAAGCTACTCGGCGCCGCAACGCTGGTATGCATGGCAAGTGCAGCACATGCACAATCAAGTGTGACTGTATATGGTCTGATTGATGCCAATATCACTTACAACAACAATGCTGATGCAAATAAAAACAGCCAGTTCAAACTCAATAGTGGTGGCATGAATACATCGCGCTTTGGCCTGCGCGGTAGTGAAGATCTGGGCAATGGCCTGAAAGCCATCATGCAGCTGGAAGGCGGCGTCTTGCTGGATACCGGCGCATCCGATGGTGACATCTTTGGCCGTCAGGCGAATGTGGGTTTGCAGGGTGATTTTGGTCGTATTGTTGCTGGTCGCTCATACAGCACCACCTATGATTTCATTTTGCCATTTGACCCTATGGGCTATGCGCCGCAGTATTCCTGGGCAACTTCTGCCGGTGCCACGGGCAACCGCAAAGACGGCATGCTGACTGGTGTTTCCAATCTGCTCAAATACCAGTTTGATGGCAAGGGTTTCAAACTGGGAGCAACCTATGGTTTTGGTGAAGTCGCTGGCAATACGTCAGGCAACGCCAAATACATCCTGGCTGCCAGTGCATTTGATGGTCCATGGGCTGCCGTCATCACTTACGAACAAAACAATAGCTCACCGATAGCCAACGGCTCTTACGACCAGGCCAAGGTATTGCATCTGGGCGGCACCTATGATCTGGGTGATGCCAAGCTGTTTGTCGGTTACCGCAATTTCAAGAAAACCCTGGCTACCGGCGCAGCCGATCAGCGTAGTGATACCCTGTGGCTGGGTGCCAATTATGCAGTGGCTCCGGCATGGACACTGACAGGTGTGTACTACTATCAGGACATCAAGAATGTAGCGCCAGGTGCAGATGCTGACCCGGGTTTGCTGGTATTGCGTGCCCGGTATGCGCTGTCGAAACGTACTGACATCTATGTTGCCACCGGCTATGCCAAGGCCAGCAATAACAAGCTGACAGGTGTATCACGTGATGATGCCGGTTTTGCGACCAACCAGTCGTCAGCGACGGTAGGTATTCAACACCGCTTCTGATCGATTCTGATCGTTTCTGATCAAGTCGTGCGGTAGAAAACTGAATGGCCTGAGTTGCGATTGCAGCTCAGGCCATTTTTGCTTCTGAAATTGTTTGTTCATGACCCTAATGCGGCCTGACTTCTTTCTTCAGGGCCGCCATCGCCATTTTTTCAACCAGGCCTGGTGCAATCAGTTTCAGCCAGCGTCCCAGTTTGCCCTTGAAGGTCATGACCACTTCGCGGTCGCCGCGTTCATAGCCGCGTATGATCAGGGCGGCGCATTCTTCTATCGACATGGCGTCGTCTTCTTTCAGACCACTGCTGCCAGCAGCTTCGCCTGCGGCGTTATAACCGTGATAGCGGATCTGGGTGGCAACTACGCCAGGGTAAGCCAGCGTGACCCTGACGCCCGAACCTCTTAGTTCTGCACGCAGGCTTTCAAAAAAACCGACCATGGCAAATTTGCTGGAACTGTACGCCGTGCGGCCTGGTACACCGATCAGGCCAGCCAGCGAAGAAACGGCAACGATGGAACCACGGGATTTTTTCAGGTAAGGCAGTGCCGCATGCGTGCACCAGATACTGCCCCAGAAATTGATACGCATCAGTTCCTGGTACCAGCCCAGGTTATCTACCTCTTCAAACAGCGCCTGTGCAGATTTACCGGCATTGTTGATCAGCACGTCTATGCTGCCAAACTGTTCGACGGCAGCTTCAATCAACTGGCGGCAATTCGATTCCATGCCGACATCGGTTTTCACCACCAGCGATACGGCACCGAATGCCTTGCATTCGGCAGCCACTTTTTTCAAGGCATCCTCATTCCGTGCGGCCAGCACCAGTGCCAGCCTGGCGCCATGGGTACGCGCCAACTGACGCGCCATTTCTGCACCTATACCATCAGAACTGCCGGTGATGATGACGACCTTGTGTTTTCCATTCATGTTTTATAACTTTCATCCATGCGATCCAGTTTGCGTATCAGGGATGGCCATACAAACGCGCCACCCAATCCACCCGTCTGCACACGCATGGCTTCAGACACCCCTTTGACGATCAAGGGATTGACGTGAACCAGTTCACCCCCAGCCTGCGCTGCCAGTTGTATCTGGCAGGTAGCTTCGAAGGTGTACATCGACAGGAAGGCATCGGCGATCGATTTGCCCACTGTCAACAAGCCATGATTGCGCAACATCAGAAAGTTAGCCTGTCCCATGTCAGCTTGCAAGCGCGGTTTTTCATCTTCCCTGAAAGCAACGCCCTCATAATCATGATAAGCCAGCGATGCCAGCACAAAAGTCGATTGCTGCGACAGCGGCAGCACCCCGCATTTTTGTGCGCTGACAGCCACCCCGGCGCGGGTATGCGTATGCAATACGCATTGCACATCTTCACGTGCGGCATGCACGGCGCTGTGGATCACAAAGCCTGCCGGGTTCACCGGAAAAGGTGAATCAATCACCTTATTGCACTGCTGATCCACCTTCACCAGAGAGGATGCCGTGATTTCATCAAACATCAGGCCATACGGGTTGATCAGGAAATGATGTTCAGGGCCGGGGATACGGGCACTGATATGGGTGAATACCAGATCGCTCCAGCCGTAGGCGGCGACCAGGCGGTAACAGGCGGCCAGATCGACGCGCAATTGCCATTCTTCTGCGCTGACCTGATCCTTGATTGAGGCTATGTTCATGCTATCTCCAGTGTTGTTTTTTTGGTCAACTTGCTTTGCTTATTTGCTGACGGGTTCGCTGATGGCGGTTTTGTAGATCGTGTTACGTGGCCTGCTGAATAACTGTTTCAGCATCGGTTCAAATTCCACCAGTGGAAAAGTTTCTGCGTGCGCATCAAATGAAGGGTTATCGTACAAAGCGCAAAATTCTGCCGTGCGTTCAAAGTGGGGATGCTGACGGAATTGCTCGCGCATATCCCTGTCCATGCCGATGTGGTGGAAGAAATAATGTCCCTGGAAGATGCCATGGTTTTGCACCATCCACAGATTGTCTTCAGTGACAAAGGGCTTCAGGATGGCTGCCGCAATATCCGGATGGTTGAAAGAACCCAGGGTATCGCCAATATCATGCAGCAGCGCGCAGCATACATATTCATCATCACGGCCATCGCGCAAGGCACGGGTGGCTGTTTGTAATGAATGGGTGAACCGGTCTACCGGGAAACCGCCGTAATCACCTTCCAGCAGACGCAAATGCTTGATGACGCGATCTGGCAGGTTTTGCGCAAATTGCATGAATTCGCCACCGATGACTTGCCAGTCTTCTTTGCTGCTGTCCTCCATGCGGACAAATTGGGCATGATGTTGCATGTGACTGTCTCCTCAGTAAATGCTTGTCGGCATACCTTACAACGCTGTTCTTATCTTAAACTGTCAAATATTTTACAATTGGACATTTACATAATTCTGTCCTGATTTTAATTTGATACCTATGCTAACCATGACCCCTGACGACAGTACCATGCACATCCTGCTGGGTGATCCCTGGTTTGCTGCCCTGCCTGCGCGGGATCGCAAGGCTATGGTAGCCGCAGGCGAGCATTTGCGCTTGCGGCCTGGTGAAATGCTGTTTCGCCAGGGGGATATGCCCAGCGGTTTTTATGCTGTCATCAGCGGCAGTATCAAGATGTCGACGCTGAGCGCAGGCGGGCGCGAAGCCATACTCATCATTCTGGATGCCGCTACCTGGTTTGGTGAAATTTCATTGATCGATGGCGAACCACGTACCCATGATGCAACCGCACTGGATGAAGTCGAGTTGCTGGTCTTGCCACCGGCTATCTTTACCGTCCTCATGCAAAGAACAGTCTTTGCCACAGCCATTGCACAAATGCTGGCACGACGCATACGCCTGTTATACGGTATCGTGGAAGATGGCGGCTTGCGATCGGTCAGGGCCAGGGTGGCACGTCGCCTGTTATTGCTGGCAGATGTCGCCAACCGTCAGCAGGGCGAGAATGCCCTGGTCAAGGTCACGCAGGAATCGCTGGCGATGATGCTGGGTATAACGCGCCAGACCCTGTCGAAAGAATTACAGTTTTTCAGCCAGAATGCCTTGATCAGGCTGGCTTATGGCAAGATAGAAATACGATCGGAAAGCAGGCTGGCCAGTTTATGCGACAAAGATTAATTTTGTTAAATTTTCTTGAGTGAAATGTTTCTTTGCGAAAAACGGCGTTCTGGTCTATTGTAGACAAACTCCTTGTTTCAGGCGGGCTGTGATGAATTTCCTGACAAAATGGCATGGCATGCGCTTATTCGGTGGCTTTCTTTGCCTGCTGTTGAGCAGTATGGCAGTGCAGGTGCACGCTGCCTGTTCGCGTGTCATCAATGCCCCCGTTGCCGCGCAGGGGCATAGCGTCATAGTTAGCGGCGACAGCATCACCGGCATTTATCCCGATATTTTTAAAGGTCTTGCTTCCAGGGAAACCTGTCAGTTTCATTTTTCTGCCGTACCCAGGGCCAGGCTGGAACTGCAGTTTGAAAACGGCCAGGCAGATATCCTCTTTCCCGCCATTCGCACCAACCGTCGTGATGAGCATGGCATTTTCGTGCCCCTGATCTATACGCGTGCCACCCTGATATCGATACAGTCAGCGCGCACGGTCATACACAGCCAGCAAGAACTGCTGGACCAAAAGAACCTGAAAGTGGCGCTGGTACGTGGCTATGACTACGGCGAAGCCTATCAGGCCATTTCGGCTGAGCTTGGCCGTCAGGGCAGACTGATCCTGGAAACCGATGCCGTTTCCGTAGCACGGGTGTTGAAGGCCGGTGTGGCCGATATAACCATCATGGCCCCATACATTTTTGCCGGTGCCGTGCAGGCCGATGCCAGGGTCGATGATTTATCCGAAAAATTACGCTTTGAAGCCATCCCCGAATTGCCCTGGGGCGATAGCGGTGTCTACCTGTCCAAAAAATCGCTGACCCAGGAAGACCGCAATGCCTTGCAGGATATGATGGAACGTGCAGCGCGTTCAGGCATGGTGTGGAAAGGGTTTTTACGCTATTACAAGCCAGAGGTATTGAAAGAAGGGAACCGTCCTCGCTAGACGGCAGCCATGACGGATGGCTGTTTTTTGATATGCACTGCAGATGAAATAAGTGGGCAACATACCAATGGGTTTTGACAGGAATACGGCGCTACTGCGCATCTTGTTGTTCTGTAGCTTCAGTGCCGTGGGCCTACAGGCCCTGGCGGCCTGTTCACGCCTGATCACTGTACCGGTGGCAGCCACAGGGCGTAGCGTCATGATCAATGGCGAACAGATTGATGGCATTTACCCGGACATATTACGTAACCTGAATGAGGCTTGCAAATTCACCTTGACCGCCGTACCCAGGGCAAGAATGGAATTGATGTTTGAAACCGGGCGGGCCGACCTGCTCATCCCTGCCAGCAGAACCCCAAAACGTGATGAACATGGCATTTTCATTCCCATGATCTATAACAGGGCCACCCTCATTTCTGTGGACAGCAACCGCCCCATCATTACGTCAGCACAAGATCTGCTGGATAAAAAAGACCTGAAAGTGACACTGGTGCGCGGTTTTGACTATGGCCCGGCCTACCAGGACCTGATCAGGGAACTAAACAAGCAGGGCCGCCTGTTCTTTGATGCTGATCCGCTATCCGTTGCCCGCCTGCTAAAGGCTGGTATTGCCGATATCACCATCATGGCACCTTCAATACTTGCCGGTGCCATGATGGACGATGCGCGCGTGCAGGACATGCTCGACAAGCTGCGCTTTGAACCTATCCCCGAATTACCCTGGGGTGATAGCGGCGCCTATATTTCAAAAAAATCATTAAACAATGAAGACAGGGCCGCATTGAAAGACTTGCTGGAACAAGTTGCCAAATCCGGCACAGTCTGGAAAGGCTTCTTGCGTTATTACCCCGCCAACGTCTTGAAAGAAAGCATACGCCCGCGCTGATAAGGTCTTACAGGGCAATGCCGGTTTCAAACTTGCTACGCAAGATAGAAAAGAAACTGCGCACATTACGCACATTGGCATGTGTGGCAAACAGGCGGTGCGCCAGTGCATGGTAAGCAGCCATATCCGCTACTTGTATCACCAGTACAAAATCTGGCCCGGGCGATATCCGGTAGCATTGTTGCACGGCGATTTCCTGCGCCACCAGTTGTTCAAACTCCAGCAGTTTTTCTGTCGCCTGATGATCAAGCGTGATTTCCACAATCGCCGTCAGACCTGCTCCCAGCCTGGCAGTATCCAGTATCGCCACCTGGCGGGCAATAATGCCCTCGTCAGTCAGCCGCTTGACGCGACGCAGACAGGTTGGCGGTGACGCATGCACCCGCAAGGCCAGTTCATGATTGGTCAGGGATGCATCCTTTTGCAATTGTTGCAAGATACGCTTATCCAGCTCATCGATGATAAACATGTGACTAATTATTTCTTAAAATACCGATAAATGAAATAATAGTTCAAATAAGAAATTGATGTTCTTTAAATTTCAATAATGATTAAATTTTGAAAGAAAACATCATGCCATCTGCTTTAGCATGAACACATATCAATTCTTTTATCAGAGGTCACCATGTGCGGTATCGTCGGCGCAGTTGCTCAACGCAATATCACCCCCGTCTTGCTCGAAGGCTTGAAACGGCTTGAATACCGTGGCTATGACTCTTGCGGCGTCGCCCTGCATGTAGATGGCCACCTGCAACGCTCACGCAGCACGTCCCGCGTGGCCGATTTGCAGGCACAGATAGACCAGTCCGGCCTCGCCGGTTTCACCGGCATCGCCCACACCCGCTGGGCCACCCATGGCGCACCATCTTCATCGAATGCCCACCCGCATTTTTCACGTGACCGCATTGCCCTCGTGCACAACGGCATCATAGAAAACCATGAAGAACTGCGCGCAGAACTAACACAGGCTGGTTATGTATTTGAAAGCCAGACCGACACCGAAGTCATCGCCCACCTGATAGACCACCTGTATAGCGGTGATTTGTTCGACACCGTGCAAATCGCCATCAAGCGTTTGACAGGCGCATTTGCCATCGCCGTATTTTGCCGCGACGAACCACACCGCGTCGTTGGCGCACGCCAGGGGTCCCCATTGATCGTTGGCGTCGGCCAGGGCGAAAATTTTCTCGCATCCGACGCCATGGCGCTCGCTGGCACCACCGACCAAATCATCTATCTCGAAGAAGGCGACGTGGTAGACCTGCAATTGCAAAAAGTATGGATAGTCGATAGTGAAGGCAAATCCGTCCAGCGCGAAGTAAAAACCGTACACGCCCATAGCGGCGCAGCAGAGCTGGGCCCTTACCGTCACTACATGCAAAAAGAAATCTTCGAGCAGCCACGCGCCATTGCCGACACGCTGGAAGGTGTCATCAGCATCATGCCCGAACTGTTTGGTGACGGTGCCTACAAAGTTTTCAAGCAGATAGACTCGGTCTTGATACTCGCCTGCGGCACCAGCTATTACGCCGGCCTGACGGCCAAATACTGGATAGAAGCAATCGCCAAAATCCCAGTCAATGTAGAAATCGCCAGCGAATACCGCTACCGCGAAAGCGTGCCCAACCCCAATTCACTGGTCGTCACGATATCGCAAAGTGGCGAGACGGCAGACACCCTGGCCGCGTTGAAACATGCACGCAGTCTGGGCATGCTGCACACCCTGACCGTCTGCAACGTCGCCACCAGCGCCATGGTGCGCGAATGCGCCTTGTCATACATCACCCATGCCGGTGTAGAAGTAGGTGTCGCATCGACAAAGGCTTTCACCACACAACTGGCAGCACTCTTCCTGCTGGCGCTGTCACTCGCACAAAGCAAAGGCCGCCTCAGCGAAACTGACGAAGCAGAACACATACGCGCCCTGCGCCACCTGCCCGTCGCCATCAGCGCCGTGCTGGCGCTGGAACCACAAATCATTTCCTGGGCAGAAGAATTCGCCCGTAAAGAAAACGCACTCTTCCTCGGCCGCGGCCTGCACTACCCCATCGCCCTCGAAGGCGCATTAAAACTCAAAGAGATTTCCTACATCCACGCCGAAGCTTACCCGGCAGGTGAACTCAAGCACGGCCCCCTGGCCCTGGTCACCAAGGAAATGCCGGTGGTGACCGTCGCCCCCAACGATACCCTGATAGAAAAACTCAAATCCAACATGCAGGAAGTCCGCGCCCGCGGCGGTGAACTCTACGTCTTCGCCGACGCCGACTCCCGCATCACCTCCAGCGAAGGCGTACACGTTATACGTCTGCCAGAACACTACGGGCAGTTGTCACCAATATTGCACGTAGTGCCACTGCAATTGCTGGCGTATCACACGGCATTGGCACGGGGGACGGATGTGGATAAACCGAGAAATCTTGCCAAAAGCGTCACGGTTGAATAATGTATGATGAATGCCATTATCACTAGCGAAAATAAAGTTGGCTGAATCGCTTACTCCCTAAGCTACGCGAACTGGTAGAGTTGCACCAGTAATGTAAAGTGCTTGACCGCCGACAGGCTGCTGTTAGCCATAAGCCGTCAGTCAAATGTACTTAAAAACCATTTAACTTATGTACGAAGTTGAAATTATCCGATTCCAGCCGGTGCACATAAAGCAGGAGTTCTCGTTTTCCAGCGCAGTTGAAGCGACAAAAGTGGCTCTGGAGCTTGACGATGAAACCTCGTTTATTGTTATTGCGGATATTCGTGGCAATGCATGTTGGGGGGAATTTCTCGTGTGGCGCTCTGAAGGACGTGCTCTGGTAAGGCTTAACGAGCATAGAGAACACTTTGCGTCATATCGAGACATATCTGCTATTCAAACGAGCGACGTCAGCTTCCTAGATGACGACGGTTCTGTATTCGATATACCACTCGCTAACACGGTTAGTGTTGAATCAGCCAAGGAGGCATTATTGCATTGGCTTCTTACAGGGGAGGCAACAATTGCTTTGCTTTGGTCATAGAATGGCTTTCGGCGGATTGCAGACAGTGAAACGACGCAATGAATTTCAACGCAAATAGTTGATATTAGCGCGCTCTGAAGTTGCTTGTTGTGACCGCCCTTGTCGGTATGTTCGGAAAATAATTTGTCTACATGTTCGCCGGCGGCATTGATGAAGCAGTGCCCCATATGCTGGTATCGGTGCAATGGCGCAGTCGCTGAGGGCGGTTACCCGTGGACACCTTAATTCAATGGCGGATTCACTGTGCTTGAGCTTCCTTCAAAAGAAGACGCCATCGCCGAGCTGCACGTCTTGGCAAAGCTTGCAACTGTGATCTGGAGCTTAGGGTATTTGGGATTGATAGAGCCTTGAGGTCGGAGTGTTGGCGTACATTTGGCTGGCATTATGAAATGCTTGCTTCGGGACAGTGAATTCAAGACCCCTAGCCCTGGTCACCAAGGAAATGCCTATGGTGACAGCCATCCCCAACGGCACTCTGATAGAAAAACTCAAGTCCCACATGCAGGAAATCCACGCTCACGGTGGCGAATTCTATGTCTTCGCTGACGCCGACTCCTGCATCACCTCCAGCGAAGGCGCACACGTCAGCCGCCTACCAGAGTATTACGGCCAACGGTCACCGGTCACCGATATTGCACGTGGTGTCGCTGTAATTGTTGGCTTACCAAACTGCGCTGGCAAGGGGGATTGATATGGATAGCGGAGTTTAGCTAAGAGTGTGACGGTGAAGTAGGTGGGGGCTGGGAATCAGCGAAAAAATTAAAGCTCTCTGAGCAAAGAAAGTTAAAGGAAACTAACTTTTAAGCTGGTAGCGCTATACTGCATAAGAAACTAGCTGCGAATTTAAATTAATTTGCATCAAAAATCAGTCCGACATACCATAATAAAACGAAGTGACTTACACGTGAGTTTAGTGATATGGCGAAATTACAATGGTTATGCCACATCAATTTATTGTAAATAAGTAAATAAAAGGCATTGCATCAATTTTAATATTGTGTTATTGTTAATTGCGTGCCTATTAATAGTATAAATTATTTAGAGGTATTGTGAACTCATTAAAGATCACACCCATTGGCGGCTCACACGCAATTGAGACTATGGCTATTGGTGTCGAATGGATAATACCTTTGTCAGATGCGGATCTCGAGCATCTTTTGGCAGTCTATAAAAATTCAGAATTTATTGTTGAATTCTTGCCGTCGTTTTCACATGTGCGGTCATTTGTGCTTCAGATGACGGATGTACATACTGGTTTTATACCCGAAAATCGTTCTGGCGGTTTTGATATTAGGCGATTTGATACCAATGGTACCGTTTTGTGGTCAATTTCAGTTCGACCTGACTATATTTCATGTAATTGCATGGATTACGAAAGGTGGGCGACTGTTAAGCCAAAGACAATTGATTTATTGGAGCCATTTGTATCAGCTATCCTAAATAAAGGTACGCAAATTCAAGCCGTTGGATTGCAATATCATGATGCATTCAAAATAGCTGATAAGGTCAGTCCCGAAGTACTATCAACTTTATTTCGGAGGAAATCCAGTTGGGTTCCTGAACATCTTTTTGATATGCCTTCTATATGGCATGTGCATCAGGGTTGGTTTTCTATCAGTCCTAAGAAAAGACGAATCTTAAATAACGTAAAATTGGAGTTATTGGATCAGTCCCCAGATTACATGGCTCGGATAATTGGTCAGCATCGTGTTTTTTCTTTAACCCATGATGGCAAGGAATCACATCCTATTGAACTTCAGGATTTATCGCAAGTATTGGATTTTTTGCATCTTCAAAATAAGAACGCTTTACGCGCCCTTCTTACTGATCAGATGCTAGAACGTATTGGTTTTGACTTGACGGAGGAAAAGTGAATACTAATCAGTTTAGGCAAATTTCTTATATCACATCTCTAGATGTCGAAGTACCTGCCGCAGAATCGAAAATAGATTACAGATCAGATCTTGTATTTTTTTTTAGGAAGCAGATTCGAGATAAGTTTCGGCATTTTGTGGAAACAAATAGCAAACACCAATATGTCTCGACACCACCCAGTGTGAATAATTTAGACATTCAAGTGTTAGAAAAATATCGAAAATTTTTTACAACAATCGAAAAATACAGAGCTTGTGCAAGTGGTTGGAGAAGCGCAAATTCTGTTGGGCCATCGGATAGTCAGGTTGATAGCGCAGTATTGGCGATAGCAAATCTAATATTGATTGGTATAGATGCACCTAATGCAATGCTTTTGGACGATGGCACTATAGGTGCATATTGGAGGACAGGGCAAAAATATGTGAGCATAGATTTTGATGCCGATGGTGAGTACCCTTGGGCTGGAACGGATGGTGAAAAATATTGGTCTGGTATTTGGAAATCTGCCGGAACCTTTCCCCAGTCGTTGCATGCTGAACTAGAAGAAAGTGATTCCTAAATTTAATAAACAAGTAAATAATGTGCGATTTACTTTTGAGTGCAGATGTCCAAGGCCCGACAAGGGTTCAATATTTTATTCAAAATGATCCCGATGGTGCATGTCAAGGACATAAGATATCTTCATGCTCTCCTGGGCCGGTTAAAGATGAAGAAATGCTTGCTCGAAGCATCGATTTCCCGTTAAGAGAAGACCCGGCTTCAGGACTAAATGACAGTCTGTTTCAAGACGCTTTTACTATTGGCGCATCTACTCAACGAATTGATGACGATTGGGATAAATCAAAAAGTGTGGTACATGCTCGTTATGAAGAGCGTGCACGTCGTCGTCGCTCGGGTGAGGATGGGCGGAGTGCAAATCCGGATTGGCTATACGTTGGATCAGTGCTTTTTTTGGCAAGTGAATTACGAGAGTCACAACTTGATGCCGTTCAGCGAGCTGGTCGCATTCGAATCTATGATACTGCCCATTCGAGTGATGATCCTTTTCATGCTGATGTTATGGTTAGTGCTGATGACCTTCAAACAAATAAACAGCTTCGCAAATTACTTAGAGTAATTCTGATGACAAAAGCTTGTAAGCGCGGTTTATTTGTTTCCCCCAGTCTTGCACCTGATGATCAAAGACTTAAAAATATTAAAATTGAGCTACGTTAGTTTAAAGAAGTTTTATCAAACTTTCTGTTGAAAGTAGTTCGTTCAAATGAGAACCATTGTAGGTTGGTTTCACTATTGATTGATTCAATCTCGGAGCTATGTTTCAGATAACAGATGTGCAAAGTTTTTGTACATACTTCTTCATGTTATTAGATAGGTCTTTGTTAAAATTAAAGATTTACTTGATAACAAAAATACGTTTAGGTTACTTAATTTATCATGCTTCATTTTAAGGTAAGGCATTGACCTGTTACGAAGAAACAAGTCGCATTATTTAAGTGAGTTTCAGAAAAAATCAACTGACCTAACCAACTCACATTTTTGCTCTTTCCAAAAAAGACGGATAATACCGCCTACACGATTTTGAACTCTCTTTTGGAACTCCCCCATGGAAATTAAGGTTAACTTTCTCGATAAGCTTCGTCTTGAAGCCAAGTTCGATGATTTTACGGTGGTGGCTGATCAGCCTATCCGTTATAAGGGGGATGGTTCTGCGCCTGGTCCTTTTGATTACTTTTTGGCTTCGTCCGCCTTGTGTGCGGCTTATTTTGTGAAGCTTTATTGCAATACGCGCAATATACCTACTGAAAATATACGGCTGTCGCAGAATAATATTGTTGATCCTGAAAACCGTTACGCGCAGATTTTCAAGATACAGGTGGAGTTGCCTGCGGATATTTCTGCCAAAGACCGTGAAGGTATCTTGCGTTCCATCGACCGTTGCACGGTCAAGAAAGTGGTGCAGGCGGGGCCGGAGTTTGTGATTGAAGAGGTCGAGAACCTGGATGCGGATGCGCAGGCTTTGCTGACCTTGAATCCTACTGCGGATGCGGCTACCTATATCCTGGGCAAGGATTTGCCGCTGGAACAGACCATTGCGAATATGTCTGGCTTGCTGGCGGGGCTGGGTATCAAGATTGAGATTGCGTCGTGGCGCAATATTATTCCTAATGTGTGGTCGCTGCATATCCGTGATGCGCATTCGCCCATGTGTTTTACCAATGGCAAGGGCGCGACAAAAGAAAGCGCGCTGGCGTCGGCCCTGGGTGAGTATATCGAGCGCCTGAGCTGCAACCATTTTTATGCGGGTTCGTTCTGGGGTGAAGACATCGCCAACGCGGCCTTTGTGCATTATCCGGAAGAGCGCTGGTTCAAGCCCGGCAAAAAAGATGCGCTGCCGAAGGACATACTGGATGAGTATAGTCTGGAGATTTATAACCCCGATGGCGAGCTGCGTGGCGCGCATTTGGTGGATACCAATTCTGGCAATACAGAGCGCGGTATCTGTTCGTTGCCTTATGTGCGTCAGTCAGATGGCGAGGTCGTGTATTTTCCATCCAACCTGATCGAAAATCTGTTCGCCAGCAATGGCATGAGTGCCGGTAATACACTGGCCGAAGCGCAGGTGCAATGTCTGTCTGAAATTTTTGAACGTGCCGTCAAACGCGAAATCCTCGAAGGTGAGATGACCTTGCCGGATGTGCCACAAGAAGTGCTGGCGAAATATCCTGGCATTCTGGCGGGCATACAGGGGCTGGAAGAGCAGGGCTTCCCGGTGCTGGTGAAGGATGCATCGCTGGGTGGTCAATATCCTGTCATGTGCGTGACTCTGATGAATCCGCGCACTGGTGGTGTGTTTGCTTCTTTCGGCGCACACCCCAGCCTGGAGGTGGCGCTGGAACGTAGCCTGACAGAATTGCTGCAAGGCCGCAGTTTTGAAGGCCTTAATGATTTGCCGCAGCCTACCTTTGTCAGCAATGCGGTGACTGAGCCAAACAATTTTGTTGAGCACTTCATTGATTCAAGCGGTGTGGTGTCGTGGCGCTTCTTTAGTGCCAAGGCGGATTATGAATTTGTTGATTGGGATTTTTCTGCGCAGGGCAAAGGTGACAAAGCCAGCTCTAACGCCGATGAAGCCGCGACCTTGTTCGGCATACTCAAGGAAATAGGCAAAGAAGTTTACATGGCGGTGTACGACCACCTGGGCGCTACCGCTTGCCGTATTCTGGTGCCGGGATATTCTGAAGTGTATCCGGTGGAAGACCTGATCTGGGATAACACCAACAAGGCCCTGCTGTTCCGCGCGGATATCCTGAATCTGCATACGCTGGATGACGAGCAACTGGAGGATCTGCTTGATCGTCTGGAGAATAATGAGCTGGACGAGTACAGCGACATCGCCACCCTGATAGGCATCGAATTTGACGAGAACACGATCTGGGGCCAGCTCACCGTTGTGGAATTGAAGCTGTTGATCAACCTCGCCTTGCAGCAATTTGAAGAAGCAAAAGAGCTGGTCGAAACCTTTTTGCAGTACAACGACAACACGGTTGATCGCGGTTTGTTCTATCAAGCCCTGAATGTGGTGTTGGAAGTCACGCTGGATGACGATCTGGAACTAGATGATTACCTGGCTAACTTCCGTCGCATGTTTGGTGATGCGCGCATGGATGCGGTATTGGGATCAGTCGACGGCAGCGTACGCTTCTATGGCTTGACACCAACCAGCATGAAACTGGAAGGCCTGGACAGACACCAGCGCCTGATCGACAGCTACAAGAAATTACATGTGGCGCGAAGCAAAGCGACTACATCCAGCTAAGCTAATGGGCTATGACTCTCCATAGCGCCATTCGATTTGCCATCAGCAGCAGAAAACTGTTTTCTGATGATGCCTATGTCATAAAGCTGGTGTACCTGCTGATAAACACTGACGACAGGCGCTAAACTGTTTTGAAATGGAATTTGGTGAGCGTATCAACGCTCACCAGTAATTCTGGGAGAGCTTGTACAGGTGTTTTTAAAGGCTGTTTGACCGCGTTGGAATGCGATACTTTGTAAGTTTTCTGTAACAGAAAAATCAATTTGTGTCTTACAAGTTTGTCATAAATGACCGGAGCGGTAATACCACTTTCGTTTTTGTACAAAATTTTGTCAGATTCAGGGTTTATATTGATATCTTGCGGCCATTTTTTGTCACCAGATTTGCTGGCTATTGTTAGTGGTATTAGCGCTGTACTCCTATCGTCGTATTTGGATGCGCGGTAATACACGATCTCTTTCCTCTCTATTTTATTTGCAGGCAATATGAAGTGCTGATTTCCTTCATCGTTGCCATGATTGCAAATGAATTTACGTCCGAAATTCAATTTCATTTCAAGCTTCCTCTTTGAATAAAAATGGGGCGGTGTCTTATTGCACGCGTGGGATATGTGTCATTGAATAATGACGTCAGCGAAATGAAAAATTCTGCATTTCGCATCGCTATCTTTTATTCAGTGTGGTGATTGAAGGATGTTGGAACTGACCAAATCTGTCAGTTCACTGACAAAATTTGAGATGAACCATGCTTCATTTCAGGGAGAATTGATTGTGCTCCCGGCGTGTTGCATATCTGCTCTGGCTGGCTTGCAAGCCGCATGGGGACTGGATATTGTGGCGCTTCGACAAACAAAGACACCCACTGTTAGGCCATTTTCTTTTTTTGAATTCATCGCATTACAGGCAGTTCATTATTCGTGCGCATCCAAAAGCATGCGCCATGAATTTCAAAAGATGTCGCACACAAGCTCCATCAAAAATGACTAACGTATAACCAGGAGTTCTTACGTGAAAAAACTATCTGCCCGCATGACGACCGTCTGTCTGGCGTCATCTCTACTCTGTCTGCAACTGGCAGGCTGCGGTGGTTCCAGCAGTGCTGATTCTGCCGCCCAGAATGCTGCCGGCAATACGCCCATGGCGGCGCCCCCGCAAGCAACACCTGCTGCAGAAACCGTGCTGACACCTGTCAGTGCTACTGCCAGTTCCATGGAACGTGGCGACCTGTCTGCTGCTGCGGCAATCGATCATAACGACAACACGCGCTGGGGTAGTGGTTTTACCGATGACCAGTATCTGACACTGGATTTCGGCAAAACAGAAACCATCACCCGCGTACGCATACAGTGGGAAAATGCCCATGCCTTGCAATACCTGTTGCAGGTGTCGGACAATAATGCAGACTGGACCACGATCAAGACGGTAGATAACAGCCAGGGCGGTATTGAAGACCTGACCGATCTGAACGGCAAGGGTCGTTACCTGCGCATGAAGGGCATCAAACGCTCGACGCAGTACGGGTATTCGATTTTTGAAATCCAGGCTTTTTCTGGTACGCCAGTGGTGTCACAACCGGGCACTGATCCTACGCAACCAACACAGCCCAGCCAGCCAAGTCAGCCTGGCCAGGTCGATCTGAGCAAGCCTGGTGTGGCGGTCAAACCTGTGGCAGCAAGCTCTTCCGCAGTAGAAAACCAGGCCATGTCGGCCGCCATGGCGATTGATGGAAAAATGAATACGCGCTGGGGCAGTACGTCTGAAGACGGTGCGTGGATACAGTTTGATTTTGGTACCAAGACACCAGTAGGCTATATGAAGCTGGTCTGGGAAAACGCCTATGGCAAAGAATATGCATTGCGTGTGTCGGATGATGGCCAGACCTGGTCACAATTGCGCTACGTCAGCGGCGGCAAGGGCGGCACGGAAGAGTTCTTTAATCTTGGTGCCAATGCCCGCTATATACGCCTGCAAGGTGTGGCCCGTGCTACACAATACGGGTATTCGCTGTTTGAAGTTGAATTCAAGTCGCCAGGCAGTGACAACACTATAGCTGACGCGACTACATCAGCACTGAAATTTCCGGCCAGTGGCAGTGCGTGGGCAGCCTTGCCTGCTGTTGCCGAACCGCTAGAAACACTGCAGTTCACACTGCCTGACGGCACACTGGTGACGCGCTTTGGTGCTCGTGGCCTGGCCCGTCATGGTCGTGAACGTGGCGAAGAATGGAATGAAATTGGTTATGGCCCGAACGAAACCGTCGATGCCGCAACAGGGCTGCCGGTTGATAAGGGGCCAGGCAATTACCTGACCTTTGTTGCCCAATACTTCAAGAACCGCACCTGGGGTTTTGAGATACTCGACAATAGTCGCGTAGCAGGTGTGACCAAGCCAACGCTAACCGTCAATCAATACAATACCGTGGACTTTTTACCTGGCGGTGTCGCTTTCTTCCGTGGCTTTGACCGCGTAGGTGTGACGGGTTATGGCTGGATGAATCCGGGTGAACTGGTCGACCGCAATGTCGCCATCTGCAAGCCGGTTCCTTATCCGGCCAATGGCAAACTGGCGAGCGCTGATGGTGTCAACGGTGCCTGTACCTTGCGCGTCAAGGATTATCCAGGGCATGACGATCTGGATGCAAATGGCTTCCCCAATGGCAAAAATATTCCGGCCCGCCCACTGGTTGTCGGTGATGTGATTGAAGTGTCGCCGTCGATGTTCTCGACGCCGGACGGCATGGCTGCCAAAGGGGATAGCGGTGGTGTGCGCTATTACTCAGCCGAATGGATTTATGTGGTGGGTTCCGGATTGAAACCATGGTATGGCGTGCAACCACGTCTGAATTCTGTGCCTTTGCCGGAAGAGACCTTGTCTGGTGGTCAGGGTTCGGTGTCTTACAACTATTCAGACAATGGTCTGTTCATGTTCCAGCAACCGCACAACAATGCGGGTATGCAAAACATCCAGCGCTTTGTTGAAGGCCGTCGTTTGGTGCATACCAACTTCACCACTGGTGATCATAACGAACCGGGCAATGATCGTTACCAGCAGGCTGTTGGCTTGCAGGGGCCGCGTTTCAACCAGTCCGCCTGTATTGCCTGTCACGTCAACAATGGTCGCAGTGTGGCTCCAACCGCAACCAACCAGCGTCTGGACAGCATGTCGGTACGGGTAGCAGCGTTGAATGCAGCAGGGCAGCAGTTGCCACATCCGCAGTATGGCAGCGTGGTACAGATGAATGCATTTTCGACGTCTGGCGTGCCACAAAACTGGGGCACCAATGTCAACGTGGCCGGATTTGAAACCACTTCAGGCAAGCTGTCAGATGGCACGGTGGTTGAATTGCGCAAGCCAACACTGGCTTTCGAAGGTGCAGTACCGGCAATCTATTCCTTGCGCGCTGCTCAGCCGATGATAGGCATGGGCTTGCTCGAAGCAATACCGGAAGCAGACATCCTGGCCCGTGCACGCACCGCACCAGATGCAGATGGTGTCAAGGGTGTGGCCAACTTTGTGTTTGAACCTGAAACAGGCACGGTGCGCCTGGGTCGTTTTGGCTGGAAGGCATCCAAGGCAACCCTGCGTCACCAGACAGCGGCTGCACTGTTGGCGGATATGGGGGTGACTTCTGCACCTTATCCTAACCGCAGTTGCACGACTGACCCTGCCGGTTGCGCAGCAGCGCCACGTCAGCTGGGTATATCGGAAGCCGATCTGCAATCGATCTCGCGCTATCTGGCGCTGGTGGGTGTGCCTGCGCAACGCAGTATCCCCAGTGGCTTCCCCAAAGGTGTAGCACCGCTGGATGAGCACCGTGTCGACGCGCAACAGGTAAGTGCCGGTGCCAAGCTGTTCCAGGGTATGCGCTGTGCGTCTTGCCACACGGCAGAGATGAAGACAGGCTCTGGCCATCTGTTTGCAGAGTTGCGCAACCAGACCATACGCCCTTATACCGATTTGCTGCTGCATGACATGGGCGCAGGTCTGGCCGACAAGCTGGTTGAAGGTCAGGCACAGGGCAACATGTGGCGTACTTCACCGCTGTGGGGTATCGGTTATACCGACAAGGTCATGGGCAATAGCAGCAAGGTCGGCTACCTGCATGACGGTCGTGCCCGTAACCTGACTGAAGCGATTATGTGGCATGGTGGCGAAGCGGATAAAGCACGTCAACGCTTCCAGGATCTGTCCAAAGCGGATCGCGAGGCAGTACTGGCTTTCCTGAGATCTTTGTAAAATCCTGGTACTGAGTGGGCTGTCAAAGCCCACCAGCATTGCTTTTTAAAACGGCTGCTGAATAGATACATGTTCAGCAGCCGTTTTTTTTTGCAGACAGGTACTCTGGCACTATGCGTGCGCGACCGTACCTGCACGGGCTTACGCTGGCTGAGCTTAGCAAAAGCGCTTGCTATTTCTGCTCAACAAAATCAAGCGATATTTCGCTCAGATAAGGCTGGGCCTGGATTACCGCGGCCAGGTTGGATTTGATTTTTTGTTCGCCAAGAATGGCCTTGGGCGTATTTTTACCAGGATGTAGCTGGAAGCGGAAATGCGGCGTGCAATCACTGGATGGCTTTGAAAAAGTGCCCTCATTGAAACTGGTGACGTGGCCGCCGTAATCCCAGCCAAAGCCATACAGGGTGAACGGCTTGCCGTTTTGTTTTTCAACAGCCTGGATAGAATCGAGTATCTTCAAACCCTGATAAGTCCACTGGCTTTTCTCAATATTGATATTGACGGAAACAAGGCGAGTCATTGCGTCATCATCAAAAAACACTTCTACCCTGTAGGGCTTCATCAAGTTTTGTGGATAAAGGACCAGTACTTTTTGTGTGCTTCCTTCCGCGCCATCTATTTCCTGCACCGTGGTGTTTCCTGGATAGCGTTTCTTCAGGCTCTGTGCAGTATCGCCTTTCTTTACCGGGTTTTGGCAGGAAAGTGCCAGATCAGACGGAGCAGCAGGTTTATCCGCTGCGTAAGCACTCGGTGAGCTGGCAAGCGCGATGGCTGCACATAATAAAACAGCTGGTTTCAATGAAGAATTCATGGTGTTTATTTCTCGAAAAATGGATCACATGATGCGGTCGGCTTGCCCTTCATTAAGGCTTATCAGATATTTCAGGTACAGCAATCTGGCAAGGCAGTAAAATTCTGCTTAAATGCCACCTTGGGCATGATCCCTGATATACGAAAGGTAGATGGATGATATGCCTGTTTCGCGTTTCTGTGAACCAGACTAAAGTTCAGGTCGCTGGCTATAAATTGCGGAGGCGTTCGGTGAAGAGCGCTCTGTGATAATACGTCCTAAAACAGGTAGTTTTGCTCGCACTCATTCTTATTGACGCAATGCGTTATAAGGGCCGGTATTTGCTCAACTTGATAAATGTGGCGTTATGCGCTACACTATTTTTATGATTAAATCGTTCTCTCACAAGGGCTTGCAGCTGTTTTTTGAGACTGGCACCAAGTCGGGGATACAGGCACATCACGCTGGCAAGCTAAGATTGCAACTGGCAGCCTTGCACCAAGCCGCCAAGCCAGAAGATCTCAATGCCCCAAGTTGGCGACTGCATGCACTGAAGGGCAACTTGCAAGGCCACTGGTCGCTGACAGTGAATGGCAACTGGCGTCTGACCTTCAGATTTGAAGACACTGATGTGATTCTGGTTGATTATCAAGACTATCATTAGGAGTAAACGATGCTGACCCAATTTAATCCACCGCACCCAGGTGAGTTGTTGCAGGAGTACATAGAGGGCCGCTCTGTGACAGAAGTTGCGCGACATTTGGGGGTAGACCGTACTACCTTGTCGCGTTTGTTGCATGGTAAAAGTGATCTGTCTGCTGATATGGCCTTGCGCTTCGAAGCCGCACTCGGCACCAGCGCCAGTATGTGGTTAGGTATGCAAAGAGACTATGACTTATGGCAGGCAAGGCAGCAAAAGCGTCCCGTTATTAAACGGTTCGCAGAAATGGCTGCATGATCACAGCAAAAGAGTCGAGTCTTGCAACGACGGTAATGCGCCTTCGCGCTGCCACAGAGATACCAGTATTCATATGCGAAACATGCTTGACTGTGATGCGTTTTAACGCACCGTGCTGGTAGACGAAAAATATAAGATCTGAAAGCTCACCACAGAGACACTGAGGCACAGAGAAGTGCTGGAGGCCGCAAATTTATTCCTGCTTTTGCGGTGAAATTCCCGGCGTAGGGTGCGCTCCGCGCACCGTCCCCCTTGTTCAAATTTTGAAGAGACAAGGCTTTGTGCGTAGCAACTTGGCACATGCAGTGAAAGATGGTGCGCTCAGCGCACCGGGACTATACGCCACCTTGCAATGAATCAACCTGCGAGACTGTTGTCATCACGAGGGATTCACTCCCCCGCATCCAGATACCCAAACACTGCTCGTCGCACCCGCTTGCGCAAATTGGCGGCGCTGGCGGGGGATTCTGAACCTGCGCGCGTACCCGCCGCATCAACCATGCCCTTGATGATACCCATTAAGTCGGCCATGACTTCTGTATCGCTTGCACCTTCTGGCATATCGGCCTGAGAGAGTATGTCGTGCACGGTTTTGTGCAGGCGGGTGGACTGGCGTTTGAGGTCTTCGGCTACTGGCAGGCGTAGCTCTTCTGCATCCAGTATTTTTGCCAGCGCCGGTCTTTTTAGCTGGTGGGTGATGGCGACATCGATCAAGTCTTCCAGTGCCTTGCGGCCGCCTTGCTCAAGGTCTATTTTTTCTGCGTCTTCGACAAGTGCCGTGGTCTGTTCCAGTATCAGGGCCCTGCTGATGGCATCTTTAGAGGGGAAGTACTGGTAGAGCGAGCCTATGCTGACGCCGGCCTTTCTTGCCACCGCATTGGTGGAGCAGGCACTCAGCCCTTCAGTTTCGAGAATGTGAGCAGCAGCTTGCAGAATCGCTTCTACGGTCGCCACAGAGCGGGCTTGCGTGGGGCTTTTACGAGGGGCCAGCGGGGTAGCGGCTTTGCTGATGGGCTTGGGCATGAATGCGAGTTTATAAAATGAGCGATAGCTCATATTATATCTCTACTTTATTGAACTTAACGAACTTAACGAACTTAAGGAAAGCAAACAATCATGCAAACACAAAACCACCATCAACAAAAAAACGATCAACAAAAAAGCGATCAACAATTGCTGGATGACACCGTAGTCGCCGTGCGCCAGGCAGCAGACTTGTTACTCCAGCGTTTCAAGCCTGATGCACGTCCTGCTGACCTGCCGCAGTTGATCAAGATGATAGAAGACAATGACACTGCCGTCACCGGGCAACTGCGTGCGTCCTTGCTGGCACTGCGGCCCGGTGCGCAATGGCTGGACGATGAAAAGTCCAGCGGCCCGCTGCCTGCGGGCGAATGGTGGGTCGCTGACCCGGCAGAAGGCAATGTCAATCATATCCACGGCACGACTGAATGGGCAGTGACAGCAACACTGGTGCGTGACAATGTGCCTGTGCTGACGGTTGTTGCAGAACCGCTGGCGGCAAAGCTTTACACGGCAGTGCTTGGCGGTGGTGCATATCTGAACGGCCAGCCCCTGCGTGTATCGCAAAAACCCAGCCTGGCGGCTGCCCTGGTCAGCACTGGCCAGGCGACGCCGGGTGAAGGCAAGCTGGCTTACAGCAAGATAGGCCAGTCTGTCACGGTCATGCTGGAACACGCACTGCTGGTACGCATGGCAGTACCTGCCACCATGCAACTGGTGCAAGTCGCTACCGGGCAACTGGATGCATTCTGGCAGCATGGCAATGTCTTGTCTGGCCTGGTCAGCGGTGCCTTGTTGGTGACTGAAGCTGGAGGCCAGGTCACAGACTGGACGGGTAAGCCATGGACTTTATCCAGCCCCAATTTTATTGCCAGCGCACCTGTCATGAATGGCCAGTTGGTAGCAGTTCTGAAAAACATCTAAACAAAACCCAGGACTTACACAAAATTGTCCCAGCAAGGCCATGCTTTAGGAAACCACCTTTGCAAGGATGGTTCGTTACGTCGGCAAACAATATATTGTCTGAAACCCCGCCTCCACCGTAGCGACGAAGACAGTACGAATAGTACGGCTAGGCGCTGCAACGCAGTTGGGGCGGTTTTGTGTAGGTCCGACAAGAAAAGAGAATGAATATGAAAGAGTACGCAGTCGTCGGTGCCAGCAGCGGCACAGGATTAGCCATTACCCGTTTGCTGGCAAGTCAGGGCCACACCGTGCGTGCCATTGCACGCAAGCCACCCGCAGCAACAGAATTTATCAAGCCTGTCGTTGCCGATGTGGGCAAGCCGGAAGCCATTGCCGCAGCACTGGCGGGTGAACTGGAAGCAGTATTTTTTACGGTAGATATCCACAAGGCATTTGCGTCAAAACAGCTGATACGCTCGGTGATGTTTGATGGTTTCGTGAATGTGCTGAATGGTGTACATCGTCACACAAAACCACCACGCATTATCCTGCTCTCGGTCATGGGGCCGGGCAAGCCATCACTGACCTGGCTTCTGTTAAATCTGGCAAAGCGCGGCATGCAAAAGAATATCGTGGACAGGGAACAGGCACTTGTCGATAGCGGCCTGCCGTATGTGATCTTGCGTGCACCGCGCCTGGTTGATGTATTAGAAAATGAAATTGAAACGACCAGACCAGCAACAGCCGCCATGTTATCTGCCCAGGCTAATCACCGCCTCGACATGAAGCGCACGTTAGCAAGGCCTGACCTGGCTGCTGCCATGGTCGCCGCCGCAGCATTAGCACCAGAAAACAGCGTGTGGGATGTGTATGGTGATAACGCCGGGCCAGTGCCCGCATGGGTTTTTTAAAAACCACCGCAACGGGCAAATCAAATTCTGGCAATGGTCCTGTGCATGAGATTATCAATGGTAAGCATGCAAACATCCGTAGATCCTTTGTTTTGCGGAACTTTCTCAGACAGAGACGGCCTGACAATGGCCTGACACGCATTACCAGGCAAGCACTACCCATGCGCAGGCCGTTTCAATTCCTGCTGCAAAAACGGCCTGAAAACTTCCATTGACAGATTAGCCATGAATAAAATACTGCCTGCCCTTGCCCTGTCTTTTTCGCAACTCGCCATGGTGCAGGCCGCATCTGTGAACACAGGGCCCATAACCGTAGCGCCGGTGCCACAGATAGAAGCAGCGCGCGACAGAGTATTTCGCGGTGTCATCAAGCTGCAGGTAGATGCGTCGGATACCGTGCACAAGATCATCCGTGTACGGCAAACCATACCGGTGCAAAAAAGTGGTGCCATGGTCTTGCTGTATCCCGAATGGGAAACAGCCAGCCATGCAGCAACGCAATCGGTGGCCGACCTGGCAGGTTTGATCATCATGGCAGGTGATACCAGACTGGAATGGCAACGTGATGCGGTGAACCCATTTGCCTTTCATATCTCGGTGCCAAAAAATGTGCCTGAACTCAGACTTGAATTTCAGGTACTGCCTGCAAGTCGCGGTTTGTCGCCAGATATATTGAAGTTGCAATGGTCCAAACTTGCGCTGTATCCGGCAGGCTGGTACCTGCGTAATATCGCGAGCAATGCATCCCTTACCTTGCCCAGGGATTTTCAGTTCGCCACTTCGCTTGATAGTGATATGGTTGACGGCAATCAAGTCAGTTTCAAGCAAACCAGTTTTGAAAAATTGATGGATGCTCCCGTGTATGCAGGGCGATATTTCAAGCGGGTAGAACTGACGACTGCTGGCGCCAAAGTGCCAGTACGCCTGAACCTGGTGGGGGATTCGGAAGCAGCGCTTGCCATTACTCCGGATTTTTTAAGCAAATATCAAACGATGGTGACGGCTATGCCCAGGCTGTTCCGGGGGGAGCCTTATCCACATTTTGATTTTCTGGTGAGCTTATCGGATGTGGTATTTTCTGGCGGTGGGGCAGAACATTCGGAATCGACCGAGATCAATCTGCCCGCTGATTTCTTTGGCAACCCCGACGCACAATTACGCATTGCCAGCCTGCATCCGCATGAATATGCACATGCCTGGAATGGGCGCTTCCGCCAGCCTGCCGATTTATGGACGCCCAATCTGAACATGCCCATGCGCGGCAGCCTGCTGTGGATGTATGAAGGACAGACAGAATTCTGGGGGCGCATATTGACGTCGCACCTGGGCTTCATGACGCGCCAGCAAAGCCTGGATGCACTGGCGATGGATGCGGCATTTGTCAGCGCCCGCGTCGGCAGGCAATGGAAGTCGCTGCAAGACAGCACCATTGATCCCATTTATATGGCAGGTGGAAAATCTTCAGTGCGCTGGCGTGACTGGCAACGGCGTGAAGATTATTATGTCGAAGGCGTGATGCTGTGGCTGGATGTAGAAATGCTGATGCGCGAACGCACATCCGGCAAAAAAGGGCTGGCCGATTTTGCGGGCAGTTTCTTTGGTGGCAGCAAGGCAAACAGTGTTGTCAGCACCTATACCTTCGCCGATATCTGCAAAGGATTGAATCATATTGTGCCCTATGACTGGGCTGCCTATTTCACTACCCGCCTGCAGGCGCACGATGCCAGTCATGCACTTGATGGCCTGACACGCAGCGGCTACCGTCTGATTTACACGGATGAGCCTACAGACTATTTCACGAAGATGGAAGTCGACACAGGTGCGACCGATTTTTCTCAATCACTGGGGTTCACGGTCAACAGCAAAGGCATAGTCAGCAGCGTGAGCTGGGAAGGACCGGCTTTCCGCGCCGGTATCAGCCTGGGCGCGCGTTTGCTGAATGTCGGCAAAGAAGCCTACTCGGATACCGTGTTGAAGCAGGTAATCAAGGCGGCAGCGGTATCAAAGGAAGCGATAGAACTGACTTTCATGGCAGATGGCAAAACCCGTACCGTCAGTATCAACTACACGGGTTCGCTACGCTATCCGCGTCTGGAACGCATTCCTGGTACGGTAGACCGGCTGGAGAGTTTGCTGACCTTACCCGTGCATATTGGTGGATGAATACTGTGAACAGCAGGTTGGGGCGCATATCCCCGGCAATCAAAACAAGTCAGGTGTCATGTTCTTCAACAGCATAAGCAAGTCGTATCGCCTCCGCCAGTGCCAGGCAGGCGGCACTTGCCCCGTGGGCAGGCAAGCGCAGGCTGATGGCAAATTCATCCAGTAAGGGTAAACCTGCTTCTGAACCAAGTATGTCCAGCCCGGGCGGCACTGTCGATGGCAGCAAGGCAGTCACTGCCAGGTCTGCCTGCACGGTGGCGGTAATGGCTTCTATACTGGGATAATCGACAACATTGCGCCATTCTATGCCGGCTCTGGCCAGTTCCCGCATGACCGTGGGTTTGAATACACAGGTTTCTGACACCAGGCAGAGGGGTAATGGCCGTTTTTGCCAGGCGATGCCATCCCGCCTGGCTACCCAGACTGGTCTTTCCATCGCCAATAGTTCACCCCTGGCATGGGTAGCAGGTTCTTCAATGATGGCCAGGTCCAGCAGGCCGCTGTCAAAGCTCTTCGTTAATTCGGTGGATGAACCTGCCATCAGAGATATTTCTACCGATGGGTAGGCTTTGACAAACGAAGGCAAGATGTTCGGCAAATGCATGACCATCAGATCGTGCGGTACTCCCATGCGTACGGTGCCCGTCACTTCTGTGATTGTCAGCGCTGACAGGATCTCATCATTCATTTCTACCAGAGTGCGTACCTTGATCAACAAGCGTTCGCCTTCAACCGTCAGATACACACCACTCTTGCCTCTATCCAGAACACGCCGGTCCAGCATTTGTTCCAGCCGTTTGATCTGCTGACTGACCGCGCCCTGCGTCATGTGCAGCCTTTGCGCAGCAAAGGTCATGCTGCCGGTCTCGGCTACATGTAAGAATGTCCTCAGCAATCCTATGTCGAGATTTTTCATGGCTGGGATCAGTTAACAGATTTCGAAATGTAGAGCACACATAAATACGTGGCTCTGAGATATTGACAGTCATTTATAGTAAGCCCTATCTGTTATTTTGTCTTTGCAGGCCTATCCTTTAAGATAATAATCAATCAAGAATGAAGAGCAATATGGGAATACTCACGAGTTCAATGCGACGGAAACATTAAATCGCGTGCCCGTTGTCGCTCTGCTTCAACGGGGAAAGACTTGATCAGGAGTTCCTGTGTTTGAATAACGCGTTCAGAAAAATTAAGCTGGTGATTCTGATTGATCTGGCCGGCAGCATTCAGGTAGCTGGTCAGCCGGTTTGCCAGTTGTGGCCCTGTGCCAGCCCAATTGCTGAAACTGCGAATTGCCTTGCCTAACACCCATTGCATGTATAGGTCATGACGCAATTCATCGCTTTTGTTGGACCAACTTGGTGGACGGGGAGCGCCTGTTTGCTCGTCAGATGAGGGCATGTCAGGCGTTTTCTCTTGCCTCGATGTGTCTTTTAGTTGTGTCAATTCATTTAATATCTGCGTTAACTGCGCATCATCATTCTGATACCACGCATGCACGACTACCTCACCCAGAAAGCCGAGTCGCAGGCGATCTCGCTGATCACGCCAGGTGCTGATACGTCGTATATCTTGCAAGCTGATATCTTTACCGTTACCGCTGAAATTATGCGCTGCAAGTAAGTCGTCGTGCGCCTTCATGTAGGCCTGATAGTGTTCGACGATGATGATTGCTTCCGTATAGGCAGTCGGTGGCAACATACTTTTGAGGTGGCTGCGCAATGCACTTGCACGGTCTGGCGAAACTTGTTCCAGCAAGAAAAAATTGATGATGTCCAGTAGCGCACTATTGACGACGAGTTGTTGATTTTCTGTTGCCAGCCCGGTAGGCAACAAGCGACTGTCAATCGCAGAAAAATTCGCAGAAAATGCAATTTCTGCAGTATTACCTGACGGCGCCATCTGACCCGGACCAAAGACCATGCTGGACAGGTTTGGCTTTGCACGTATCGGTGCAATGTCTTCCGGCTCATCCTGCCAGAAATAGCGTATCAATAGCAAAACCATGACTAGCGCAATGGTGACAGGGACATTTATTCCGTAGTGTTTCTTGGCTTGTTCTTTGAGTGAAGTCGACATGCGAGTGAGTATAAATTACCGGTTTGATCGATATGGGCATGGGCTGGAATGCGGTATCCAGCCCATACCCCGGAAAAAATTTTATACAAAAACCTGATGCAAAAAATACGGCAGCGACTTAGAAGACAGATGTGGGAACCCAGGCGTCAGAGCCAGCCAGGAAATTGTTTGGCTGGTACTGCGTGGTCTGGGAAGACGTGAGGTAGACGGTATATTTTTCACGTTTTTTTGCAGTGAAACCTGCGGCACCAGGTCCGGAAGATCCGTATTCCGCAAAGTACGATGTTGGCAAATTGTTGGTGGACCCTGGGGTAAATTCAATCATTCCTGCTGCATTGATTGGTGCCTGTATATTTGTGTTGATGAATATATTCGATGCCAATGCACCCCATGGGCGACCCAGGAAAGCATTCGTCAGACCGGTCTGCGGATTGCTGGAAATGGTGCTGTTATAAAAAACATAGCCACTAAGGTAATTCGTGAAATGTCTGTTTTGCGCAGTAATGGTGACTTCTCCGCCCAGGCTTCCATGTTGGTCAGCAACGATAACGCAATTATCAAAGACAGCGGCGCCATCACCAAAAATGAAATCGACATTGCCCTCGATGGTTACACCGTAAAAGTAAGAGCGGGCTGGAGTGCAGGTCGTGGAAGAACAACCCAGGCTGCCGACATACAGGGTATCCTGCCGGCCTATCAGGCGTACATTGCGCAGTACGGATTTATCAGATGCGAGATACAGTGCAAGTGCCTGTGTTTCAGCGTTCCCATCCTGCGTGTACGTGTTTTGTATGGTGATATTGTTGGCAAAAAAACCTGCGCCTGTGACGATGACTGTTGATGAACCCTTGTCGCCTACAGTTCCGCCGCTGCCGTTGGATTTTTGCGCCCAATAGCTTTGGGTAATAACGGTAGAGCTAGCATGTGCGCCCTGGCCCACCAGGCGTACATTGGGTTTGGTAATCGTCACCTGTTCGGTGTAGGTTCCGGCTGTCACATCGATTTCACCACCGTTGGACGGCAATGCGTTGACGGCGGCCTGAATGGTCGTGTAATGACCTGCACCTGTACCACCAACGGTTACTTTCGTAATGGCATTGCTTGCCGCACTGTTCAATAATAATGCGACGGTCAACGCAATTTTCCATGCGCTATTTTTATGTTTCATATTGTCTCCTTGTGCCGGGACACGATGATCGTATCCCGGCTATTGCCGTGATCTAAGGTCACTGCTTTATGTGCTTTATGTGCTTTTGGGTCAGATGTCTGTTCACCCACTCGATTGAGCAAGATTAAATTGAGCGGGAGGAAGAATTCAGAACGTGCAGCTGGGAACAGCGCCACTCATCGTAAAGTTACTGGTAGTAACGCCCGTGCCGGATGGAACATCATTCGAACTATCGAGTCCGACATTGGCATACTGGTCACCACTTTGTGCAGTCGCGTCCAGATTGACATGTGCCAGATAAGCATTGACCGGAAAGCTGGCGTTGCGGCCAGCTATGCGGGTATAGGCGCCAGATACGGATGAAGTTGCATAGGCACCATTGACAACAATGTTTGACAGCGATGGTGTACCGCCAGAGACAGGGCATGCATGGTAGTTGGTATCCATGATAACCAGATGTTTTGCGCCAGTAATACAGGTATTGACATAACTAACCTTGCTGACCGTCAAAGCACAGGGGCCGGTTTTGATGTTGATGGCATTGGCGTTGGCTGATGTGGTTCCGGAAAGGTCCGCGCCGTACACATAGTTATTTTTGAACAGGATATTTGAGACGGTATTTTTGTATATGCTACCGATGGAAAGCCCGTGCGTGCCGTAAAGCTGGCTATTTCTGACAGTGATGTTTGAGGCATCACCAGAGTTGGTTTTGACTGCAATGCCATCATCCCCGGCTTCAATGGAAGAATTTGCGACCGTTGCATTGGTGAGACTGTCAATATCAATACCGTCAGCATTGGTGCGGGTCGATGGTGTGCGTATTGTCAGCTTCCATGCGGTGAAACCATTGCCGCCCTCGACATACAGATTCGGGAAAACGGATTCCTTGATGGTGACGTTGTAGACAGTAAAGTTCGTAATGTTTTTGGCTTGCACCAGGCGCGCACTGCCACTGAGAATATCGCCACGCCCGTCAACGACACCCGGCCCCATCAACGAAGCATTGCTGCCATTGAACAAGATGAATTGCGCGTTGCTGGCATAGCTATTATTTCCATACAAGGTTACGCCGGAATTAATGACCAGCGCTGCGCCATTGACGTTCAGGCTATTGCTGTAGAAAGCATTGTTTGAGCCTGATGCCGCGAGTACCACGCTTTTCCCCGTTCCAGCACAACTGTCCAGGGCATTTTGCAAACGTGTTGTGTCGTCAGTGGATGGTGGGGACGCGCGTTGCGAGCTGGTAAATTTGGCCGGGATCGTGGTGCAAACACCTGGATAGGTCGGTTCGGTTACTGTGCGGCTGTCGCCAGTGGCCAGAGTTTGTGCCCCAGCAGAGGCAGAAAATATGAGTAATGTTGCGGTTAAGGCATGGCAACGAATTGCATTGATTGCAGTCATAAAAGTCCCCTAATAAAATATTATGATTATGTAATTTTTTGGATTAAACTGATATTGGCTGGGCCAAATGAAAATTGGTCCAACCAATACCAGTTCACGTTATAGGTATTTCTTTTCCCTTTGTCAAGGAAAGTCATGTCGCTGTTAACGCGGAAAAGACACAAAGGCCTGGGATGTAAAGAAAATAATATATTTAATTAAAACAAATTCTCAAAGGCAGCGGCTGCATTGTGGAGGGGAGATTTGAGTAGTGTCGGGGCCTGTTGGTTTGTCTTGCTGGCGTGCGGTCTTTGTGTCGCGAAAATCATGCATCCTGAAGTCATGCGTTGTTTGCTGGCTGCAAAACCTTGGTATCCCTGTGCTGAGAATTTTCATTGCCGCATTCAGGCGATTCATGCATTAGAGTTTGTAATGCATTGCATTATGAATATTCGATTTATTAATGCTTGATGTCTGGCTATAGTGAACGAATAAACTTTGCCGAATGAAAGCCATGAAATTAATTTCTCTACTTACTCTTGCAAGCAGCATGACGATGGCCAGTGTCGCTGCTGCGTCGCTTCCGTCGCCAGTTGATTTTCAATCGCATTACCTGAGCACTGCCGAGGACAAGCTGGCCATCGAGCATTTGCTCAACAGCTATACCACGTCAGTCAGTAACGGCGATGGCAAGACCTTCGCTACATTGCTGCTGGATGAAAAAGTACCGTTCATGGCAGTGCGCGGTGTGCCTGATATTGTTAACAAAGGCGATGCGCTGGATACTCGTCGCTATGCAGATTTTCGTGAGGGTGTCTTTGGTAGCGGACGCAAGCTGGAACAGGCATTCTTCAATGTGAAAATCAATCAGGACGGTGCACTCGCACAAGTGTCACTGGATTTTATTACCAAAGAGGCAGGCACACAAAAAGGGGGCTTTGGCTGGAAACTGCTGCACCTGCTGAAGGTCAACGGTCACTGGAAAATAGCCAGCGAGTTTTATACGGTAAGAGCGCTGCCTGTTGAATAAGCCTGCATCAAACCAGAATTGCGCAGCGACATAGGCTGGTAATTCAGGTGCAAATAAAAATGGTGGATAGCCAGACAGCTATCCACCGTTTTTTGACTAGAAAATGCGCAGATTAATTAAAACACCGTTTCGGCGATATTCTGATGCTCCAGCACGGCGCGCAGGGTATTGCCCGTACTGCGTTGTTGATCCTGTTTGCCGGCAAATTCACATTCGCTCATGCCGTTCAACAGTTCTGCATCACGTCCGCTGAACAATGGGCAGCGCGGGAACAGTTCTGCCACCCAGTCAACAAAGGCGCGTACCTTGGGTGATAAATGCCGGTTGGCCAGATACACGACAGAGATAGGCATGGGCGCTGGCGTCCATTGCGGCAATACCTCACGCAGTGCGCCCGATTGCAGATGCGGCATCAGCATGAAACGTGGCGCCTGTATCAGGCCAAAGCCCTTGATGGCGCAATCGATATAGGCTTCAGAATCATTTACAGAAATCTTGCCATTGACGGTGACATCTATGGTTTTGCCATCGACGATGAAATCCCAGTCCAGATTACGGCCCGTGCGGCTGGAAAAATAATGCACGGCCTGATGGTGCTGCAAATCATCTATGGTTTGCGGTTCGCCATGGGTATCCAGATAATCGGGGGCGGCACAGGTGATGCTCTGGAAGGTGCCTATACGTCTGGCGATCATGCTGGAATCCTGAAGTTCACCCACCCGTATCACACAGTCAACGGCTTCCTGCACCATGTCCACCATACGGTCACCCATACCCATGACCAGTTTGATGTCGGGGTAGCGTGAATAAAATTCGCAGACTTGCGGCAGCAATATCAGTTTGCCTATCGAGGTAGGTACATCAATGCGCAATTGGCCTTTCGGCCCGCGTGCCACATTCTGGAACGAGGCTTCGGTTTCATCCACATCCGCCAGGATGCGCACGCAGCGCTCATAGTAGGCGGCTCCATCCGGCGTCAGGCTCAGGCGGCGCGTGGTCCGGTTCAGCAGGCGCACCTGCAACAGACTCTCCAGGTTCTGGATGGTCGTGGTCACGGTCGTGCGTGGCAAGCCCAGACTGTCTGCGGCCCTGGTGAAGCTGTTTGAATCCACCACCCGGGTGAATACCTGCATTGCTTGAAAGCGGTCCATTATTGATTCCCTTCATGACGCCGGAGATGACATTTGATAAAGCTTAGACGCGTTGAGTGATTTTTAAGTGTAGCCAGTATAAATGCATTTTGGGCTCTGATTAGTCGACCTGGTGGAATAGTGATGTTGGATTATCGGTGTTTATCCCGAAACGGGTAGCGCCTACTATTCGTTCCAATCCTCAATCCCTGGAGCGGATATCCGCGACGACATGATGAACGCAACAAGTACCATTGCCCGAAAAACAAGAAGCAAGATCACCAAAACGGCTGAACCAGCTTTGCATATAAGCAATTTTCTTATCCCTGGCCCGCTGGGCTCCATCCCTGTGCGCCTGTACCGGCCACAAGGTGATGCAGTCTTGCCCGTGGTGCTGTATTTCCATGGCGGTGGCTTCATCAGCGGGTCGCTGCATGACGCCGATGTGCCGGCACGCTTCATTGCCAGAAACAGCAATGCCCTGGTCTTGTCGGTTGATTATGCACTGGCACCGGCCAAACCTTTTCCCGCTGCGCCGGAAGATGCTTATGCAGCCATGGTTTGGGTGGGCAAGAATGCCGCCAGCATCCATGCCGATGCCAGCCGTCTGGCTGTCGCCGGCGATGATGCCGGTGGCAACCTGGCTACCTGCCTGACCCTGATTGCCCGCGACCGCAATGCCCCACCGATACTGGCCCAGGCCCTGATCGGTCCCATGCTTGATCCCAGCATGACACGTCTGGGTGACGCAAAACAACTGGAATCCGATATGACACCGCAGGAATGTGCGAATTGTTATCGCCAGTATCTGCCTATGTCTTTGCAAAGGTTGCATCCGTATGCAGCGCCGCTGGAATCGCGTCGCCTGGGTGGTTTGTCCCCGGCCTTCATCGCCACGGCTGAGCATGATGTCTTGCATGTAGAAGCAGAAAAATATGCGACAGCGCTGATCGCGGTCGGCGTGCCCACCCAGGTGGCCCGCTTTGCCGGTGTCAAGCATGCGTCACTACGTGAACATGCGCCCGTGCTGGTGGAAGTGGCCGAATTCCTGCGCCGCCGCCTGGCCACGCCCTCTGAATTGAAACAGCCAGTTTTTGAATCCACAGACGAGCAAGACCATGCCTGACAACACACCAGCAGAATGTAAAGAACACAGCCACCCGCGTATCCACTATCCGCTATCTACTATCCACGAGGAATATCATGTCTAATCCAGCCAATACCATCACTTCATCTGTCAAACGCAGTTCTTTGTCCATCGCCATCAGTACCGCCATTGTTCTTTTGATCGCAGGGGCTGGCACCGTAGGCGCAATCCGGGTTCAGGCCAGCAATACCGACGCGAAAGGCGCACCACCGGCAACGACCGTTGATGTCGCCGAAGTCGTCAGCCGCAATATCGTTGACTGGCAAAGTTATTCCGGCAAACTGGAAGCCGTCGACAGGGTAGAGATACGCCCGCTGGTTGGTGGCACGCTGACAGCCGTACATTTCAAAGATGGCAGTCTGGTCAAGAAAGGTGATTTGTTATTCACCATAGACCCGCGTCCGTATGCTGCTGAAGTCGCCAGATTCCAGGCGCAACTGGCCGCCGCCGAGGCACGCGCTGCCTATACAGGTTCTGATGTGGCACGTGGTGAAAGACTGTTGGGTGAGAACGCTATCGCCCGCCGTGACTTTGAAGAAAAACAGAATGCTTCGCGTGAAGCTGCCGCTAATGTACTGGCGGCACAGGCAGCGTTAAAAACCGCAAAACTGAATCTTGAATATACACAAATCACCGCACCTGTTGCTGGCCGTATTTCGCGTGCCGAAGTTACTGTGGGTAATGTCATTGCCGTCGGCGCCAGCTCACCAGCTTTGAGTACGCTGGTTTCCGTCTCGCAGGTGTATGCATCTTTTGATGTGGATGAACAAAGCTTTTTGAAATACGTCAACCCGGCGCAAGCGAAAAATACCCAGGTACCAGTCTTCCTTGGTCTGGCCAATGAAGAAGGTTATTCCCGCCAGGGCAAGGTAACTTCCATCGATAACCGCGTTGATACCTCATCCGGGACCATACGCGTGCGTGCAGTGTTTGATAACCAGGATGGCTTGTTGCTGCCTGGCCTGTATGCCCGTATTCGCCTTGGTGGCGGTGCGCCGCATGCAGCATTGATGATAGATGAAAAAGCAGTAGGCACAGACCAAAGCAAGCGCTTCGTGCTGGCAGTGGATAAGGACAATCACACCGCTTACCGCGAAGTACGTCTGGGCACCAGGCAGGAAGATTTGCTGATCGTGGAATCTGGCCTGAAAGCGGGCGAACGCATTGTCGTCAATGGTCTGCAACGCACACGTCCCGGTGACACCATCACGCCGAACATGGTATCGATGAGTAAAGTGGCCACTGCGCCCGCTGGATCTCCTGAATCTGCTGCACCCGAGACGGCTGCCACAGCAGAAAAAACTGCTGCCAAAAAATCTTGATCGTCACGTAAAAATATATAGACAACGAAATCTATCATGAATATTTCAAAATTCTTTATCGACCGCCCCATCTTCGCCGGGGTGCTGTCGGTAATTATCCTGCTGGCCGGTGCGCTGGCCATGTTCCAGTTACCCATCTCGGAATATCCCGAGGTGGTGCCGCCTTCTGTCGTGGTGCGGGCGCAATATCCTGGCGCCAACCCCAAGGTGATTGCAGAAACCGTGGCTTCTCCTTTGGAAGAATCCATCAACGGCGTGGAAAACATGCTGTACATGCAGTCACAGGCAAATAGTGACGGCAACCTGACTGTTACCGTCAACTTCAAGTTGGGTGTAGATCCCGACAAGGCGCAGCAACTGGTGCAGAACCGTGTTTCGCAAGCCTTGCCACGCCTGCCTGCTGATGTGCAACGTCTGGGTGTAACGACCATCAAGAGTTCACCTGCACTGACCATGGTGGTGCATCTGATTTCACCGGATGACCGCTATGACATGACTTACCTGCGCAACTATGCGGTGCTGAATGTCAAAGACCGTCTGGCGCGTATCAAGGGTGTCGGTGAGGTTGGCTTGTTTGGCTCGGGCAATTACGCCATGCGCGTCTGGCTGGATCCGCAAAAAGTGTCGCAGCGTGGCCTGACTGCCTCTGATGTGGTGAATTCCATACGCGAACAAAACGTGCAGGTGGCGGCGGGTGTCATCGGTGCATCACCGAATGTGCCGGGTACGCCCTTGCAATTCAATGTGAATGCGCAAGGCCGTTTGAAATCAGAAGCAGAATTTGCCGAGATCATACTTAAGACTTCTGCCGATGGTGCAGTCACCCGTCTGGCGGACGTGGCGCGCATAGAGCTGGATGCATCTGAATATGGCTTGCGTTCCCTGCTCGACAATAAACCGGCAGTAGCGATACCTATCTTCCAGGCACCTGGCGCGAATGCGCTGGATGTATCTGATCAGGTGCGTGCGGCAATGAAAGAATTGTCGGCAGACTTTCCAAGCTCGGTGCAATACAAGATCGTGTATGACCCGACGCAATTCGTGCGTTCCAGTATCCATGCAGTGGTCGAGACCTTGCTGGAAGCGATTGCGCTGGTGGTGCTGGTGGTCATCGTATTTTTGCAAACCTGGCGTGCTTCGCTGATCCCGCTGCTGGCCGTGCCGGTTTCCATCGTCGGTACTTTCTCGCTGATGCTGGGCTTTGGCTATTCCATCAATGCCTTGTCACTGTTTGGCATGGTGCTGGCCATCGGCATCGTCGTCGATGATGCGATTGTGGTGGTGGAAAATGTCGAAAGAAATATCTCGGCTGGTTTGTCACCAAAAGAAGCAACGTACCGCGCCATGCGTGAAGTCAGCGGCCCTATCATTGCTATCGCCCTGACGCTGGTTGCGGTATTCGTACCACTGGCTTTCATGACAGGTCTGACCGGGCAGTTCTACAAACAGTTTGCGATGACGATTGCTATTTCGACTGTGATCTCGGCCTTCAACTCGCTGACCCTCTCACCAGCTCTGGCTGCGATTTTGCTCAAAGGCCATGATGAAAAACCGGACTGGCTGACCAAGGTCATGAACCGCCTGTTTGGACGCTTCTTCAATGCCTTCAACCGCATGTTCAATCGTGGTTCTGAAAAGTATTCGAAAGGTGTGGCTGGCGTCATTTCCCGCAAGGCTTCCAGCATGGTGGTGTACGTGGTATTGCTGGCAGCAGCCGTGGGTATTTCATATATCGTGCCGGGTGGCTTTGTGCCGGGGCAAGACAAGCAATACCTGATCAGCTTTACGCAATTGCCCAATGGTGCAACGCTGGACCGTACAGAAAAAGTCATACGCGATATGTCGGCCATTGCCTTGAAAGAACCGGGTGTGGAAAGTGCAGTTGCCTTCCCTGGCTTGTCCATCAATGGCTTCACCAATAGTTCCAGCGCCGGTATTGTTTTTGTGACGCTGAAACCCTTTGAAGAACGCCGCAGCAAGGAACTGGCAGCCGATGCAATTGCAGGCAAGCTGAACCAGAAATATTTCGGCATCAAGGATGCTTTCATCGCCGTCTTTCCGCCACCACCTGTGATGGGCCTGGGCACGGTTGGCGGCTTCAAGATGCAGATAGAAGACAAGGGTGCGCTGGGTTATGCTGAACTGGATGCCGCAACACAGGCTTTTATTGCTGCTGCCAGAACAGCGCCAGAACTGGGACCCATGTTTTCCAGTTACCAGATCAATGTGCCGCAACTGGATGTCAATCTCGATCGCGTCAAGGCCAAGCAACTTGGTGTACCGGTGACTGATGTGTTTGACACCATGCAGATCTACCTTGGTTCTCTGTATGTGAATGACTTCAACCGTTTTGGCCGTGTGTATCAGGTACGTGCCCAGGCAGATGCACCTTACCGTGCCAAACCTGAAGACATACTGCAACTGAAAACCCGCAATACCGCTGGTGAAATGGTGCCGCTGTCTTCCCTCGTTAAGGTGACGCCCAGCTTTGGCCCTGAAATGGTGGTGCGTTATAACGGCTACACCGCGGCGGATATCAATGGTGGCCCAGCCCCCGGTTATTCATCGAATCAGGCACAGGCTGCGGCAGAGCGTATTGCTGCCAAGACCCTGCCTGCCGGTATCAAGTTTGAATGGACTGATCTGACTTACCAGCAAATCCTGGCGGGCAATGCCGGTGTCTGGGTATTCCCTATCAGCGTCTTGCTGGTGTTCCTGGTATTGGCGGCGCAGTATGAAAGCCTGACCTTGCCACTGGCCGTCATCATGATCGTGCCCATGAGTTTGCTGGCGGCTTTGACCGGCGTCTGGCTGACAGGTGGTGACAATAACATCTTCACCCAGATCGGTCTCATGGTACTGGTGGGGCTATCGGCCAAGAATGCGATTCTGATTGTGGAATTTGCGCGGGAGCTTGAACTGCAGGGCAGCACGCCTTTGCAGGCCGCGATAGATGCCAGCCGTTTGCGTCTGCGTCCTATCCTGATGACATCCATCGCCTTCATCATGGGTGTGGTGCCACTGGTGATTTCCAGCGGCCCAGGTTCTGAGATGCGGCATGCGATGGGTGTAGCGGTGTTCTTCGGCATGCTGGGTGTGACCCTGTTTGGCCTGTTCCTGACACCGGTGTTTTATGTATTGCTGCGTACTCTTGCAGGTGGCCGCAAGCTGCATTCTGCGGTGGTGCATGAAGCACCAGCAGTTGCACATGACCACACGCATGAGCACGCTACTGTTAAAGTTTGAGAGAGCATGATGATAAATACAATCAAACCCCTGAAATCTGCTTCATCTCTGTTGATGCTGTTAATGGTGCTGGCTGGCTGTTCAGTTGCACCGACTTATCAGAAAGCGGAAGTGACAACTCCCTCTGCCTATAAAGAAGTGCAGGCAAGCAGCAACTCGAGCAACTGGAAAGAAGCACAACCTTCAGAAGAAGTTGCTCGTGGCGACTGGTGGAAAATCTTTGCAGACGATAGCCTGAATGAGATGGAGGTTCAGGCCATGGCGGCCAACCAGAACCTCAAAGCCGCTGCTGCACGTCTGAAACAGTCACGCGCCTTGCGGCAGGATGCACGTGCTGGTCTGTTCCCGCAAGTGAATGCGGGCCTCGGTGCTAACCGTGGGCGTGCTGCACCGGCGTCCCAGGGTTTGCCTGACAATACCAGGATGCCTACCAGCACGACTTACAATGCCCAGCTTGGTGCATCGTATGAGCTGGATCTGTTTGGTCGCGTGGCTTCCAGCATAGATGCCGCAACGGCAGATACGCAAAAGAACGAAGCCCTGTTCCAATCCGTGCAACTGGCCTTGCAAGCCGATGTGGCGCAAGCTTACTTTTTGCTGCGGGAACTGGATGCAGAACAGGCTTTATATGCCGCCACGGTAGAGCTGCGCTCGAAAACCCTGAAGCTGGTACAAACCCGCTTTAATGAAGGCGATATCAGCGAGCTCGATCTGGCACGCGCTAAAGCAGAACTGGCAACGGCACAGTCTGAATCGCTGGGTCTGGCACGCAGCCGTGCGGTGGCAGAACATGCACTGGCAGTCTTGCTGGGCAAGACACCGGCAGAATTCAATTTCTTGCCACGGCCTTTGTCGCGCATCGCTGTCAACATCCCGGCAGGTTTGCCATCGACCTTGCTGGAACGTCGCCCCGATATTGCGGCAGCAGAACGCAGCATGGCTGCCGCCAATGCCCGTATCGGTGTGGCACGTTCAGCCTTTTTCCCAAGACTGGATATCACTGGTTCCGCCGGTTATGAATCAGCCAGCCTTGGTGATTTATTGAACTGGAGCAGTCGTACTTTCCTTCTGGGGCCTTTGTTGTCCATGCCCCTGTTTGACGGTGGCCGTCGCCAGGCCAGTGTGGACAGGGCAGGGGCAGTCTATGAAGAAGATGTCGCCAACTATCGCCAGACGGTGCTGAATGCCTTCAGGGAAGTGGAAGATAACCTGGCCGACTTGCGCATACTGCGTGACCAGACCCAGGCGCAAGACAATGCGGTACAGGCGGCAGAGCGTGCCGCCAAACTATCACATGTGCAATACCGCGAAGGCTCGGTCAGTTACCTGAATGTGATTGATGCAGACCGTACGGTATTGCAGCAACAGCGCATCGCCGCACAACTGGATGGTGCGCGTGCCAAATCGGCAGTGAGTTTGATACGTGCCATAGGCGGTGGCTGGGATAGTCGTCACCTATCAGAAACTACAGGCACTAAAGACAGCACAGACACGGTTACCACCAGTGATGCAGGTACCAGGACCCACATGGCGAAAGCCGATTAACCTTCCCTTCGACCAGAGTGTATTCTGGTTTTTACAGCGCACCTGTATTGGTATCAATGCAGAGTGCGCTTTTTTTTAGCTATTGCTGACTAATAATTGACCGGATAATCCTTGGGAAACTTGCGTCCACCAAAGGCTTTCTTTTGCGTCCAGTCCAGCGGCGCAGTGGTCCAGTAAGAATCCGTTTCAGGCAGGCCCAGCGCAAGAAAGCCTTCGGATGCCAGATACATGCTGCCGTTGTTGGAATACCAGTCACCCAGTTCTGGTTGATGGCCGACAAAACCTATGGTCAGGAAACCATCGCTGGTGAAATTGCTGGGCTCGGTCCAGACCGCCTTGTGAACTGCCTGCATGGCGGCGCGCACCTGGCCTTCTGGCAGGCTGGGGGGCAGTTGTTTGCGCCAGGCTAACAGCCCCAGCGGCTGGAATGCTGCTGTCCTGTAGGTAAGCGAGCGACCGATGGGCGGATAACTTCCTTCCGGCGATATGAAACGTTCCAGATGTTCACTATAACGCTGCATGCGTTTCAGGGCCTGCGCCTGCAAGTCTGCCGGTTTGGCGTTCCAGAATGGCCCTTTGAACTTGACCAGCACTTCCAGCACTTCATACAGCATGGGGTACATCACGAAGGAATTGTAATAATCGAAGTGAAAGGCTTCGCCATCCTTGATCCAGCCATCACCGATATACCATTCATTGATTTTACGGATGGCGACATTCATGCGCATGGGGTCGTACTCTTCACCTATCGACATCAGCCAGGCTTCGTTCATCGCTGCGAACAGCATCCAGTTGATGTAGGGTGGTTCTATCCTGCGCAGGCCTTTGATCTCATTGATGATGCGCTGTTTGGTGACGCTGTCCAACGGTTCCCACAATGCCTTGGGAGCACGCATCAGGGCATTGGTGAAATAGGCTGAATCCACCAGTGCCTGGCCGTGGCCTTTCCATAACAGATAATCCGGGCTCTTTGGGTCTACCGAATGCGCATAGCTTTGCAAGGCCATTTGTTGCAGGCGCTTGCGTGTACGGCCTTCGGGTGTATTGTCTTCTGGCAGAGCCAGCCACGGGGCTGCACCGGCGATCAGGCGACCAAAGCATTCCAGGTAGGCGACCTGCTTGTCGCGACCATCCCAGGTCGGACTAAGCTCCAACTGAAACTTCTTTTGCAATTCGCCTTTTGCCATGGCCGACAACACCGGCTCTGCCATTTTTTGCAACAAGCCTGCCATATAGGCACGGTCGTTGGCATTGTCAGGCAAGGTGGCAGCCTGCACTTGTGTGCCGCTACCCAGCAAGCCGCTCACAGCAGAGCCTGCTACCACTGCACGCATAAAATGTCGTCGTTCCATGTCTTCCTCTTGTTATGGTTGTGCGTATTTATTTATTTTTTAAGCCTAATCCTGAGTCACCAGCGTATCAGCGACATACACACGATAATGTTTGATGCGTCCGGTGACATTGTCAGCACCCTGGCGCGGCGTATAGCGTATTCCGGCCACCTCGACTTGTTTACCCAGATCAAGAATCAATCTGTGCGGGTGGCTACCGAATGGTGGCTTGCCGCTGTAGGCAGAGTGCCAGTGATCGGTGATCTGTCCATTGATGGCATTCAAGGCCGAGCCGTCTTCCTTGTTTGCTTCTTCGCTGCTGACGTAGGCGATGGTCCAGCTTGACTGATTGAGTGTCTTGCCGTCGGCACCCAGCAAAGCCAGCTCCGCCACTGATGCAAACTGTTTTCCATCGAAGGCATCCAGCGATTCCAGGCACAACTGGCGTCCGCGTACCGGTTTGTCGAAACGTACATCTTGTGTGGCGCTGCCCGGCAGAAATTGCCCTTCATGCGCAGGTGTCAGGCCATCCAGTTTGGGCTTTGCTGTATTCGATGGGCGGGGCAGGTCGCGTTCGGGATGCAGTTGATCGAGTATGGGTGTGCTCAGCCCGGCAATGCGTGCGCTTTGTGGTCCGGTCAGGTCCAGCACCACCACTTCATTGCGACCAGGTTTGATCCATGGACCCGGCAGGTACATGGTCTGGGTTGGCCCTATGCTCCAGTACCGCCCCAGACAACGGCCATTGACCCATACCACGCCCTGACCCCAGGTCGACATGTCGAGGAAGGTGTCACCACTGGAGCTGACATCAAAACTGCCGCGCCAGAATGCCGGGCCTGCCGAACCTGCTGATCCAACATGACCTTGTGGACGCCCCGGCTTCCAGGCCAGTGGTGGCAGCTTGCCATCGGCATCGAAATCGATGGCGCGGATTTCCCAGTTTTCCAGAGCCTGCCGCTGACCATTTTTTGGCTTGAAACTGACAGGGCCGTGCAAGCCTTTCCTGTCGTGGATTTCTACCCCAAAATTCACCCGGGCGATGGTGTACAACAGAATGTCCACCGTGACAGGTTTGCTGCGCGCCGCCAGCTCAACCCGAAAACGATTGTGGCGGGTATCCATGGTGCCAGCCTGTTTGCCATTTACATAGACCCAGGCCAGGTCACGTACCTTGGCCGCTTCCAGTACGCCTGCCGGGCCAGCGGGCAGTGTGACGCGGTAGGCCACCAGGCCACGGCTGATGTCGTACTGTTCTATCGGCTGTGGTGATGCCGTCTTGATGACACGTGGCGGCAGGTTGGCAAACACGCTGGCAGATTCTTTCAGCGCAAAGGCGGCAATCTCTATCACAGACATGCGCGGCGGTACCGGTGGCAAGCTTTCACCTTCGGCCAGAAAGGGTTGAATACCATCGCGATATGCTTTGAACTTGTCGCCTGTCCATCCTGCTTCGCCTATAGGGGCGTCGTAATCATAGCTGCTGGTATCGGGACGGAAGGGGCGGTCGCAACCACCCCATAAACCAAAGGTGGTACCGCCATGCGCCATGTACAGACTGAACGAACCATTGGCTTTCAGCATGGTCTGGATATCGGCAACCGCCTTGCTGGCATCGCCACGGCGGTGTGGCGCACCCCAGGTATCGAACCAGCCTGAATAAAATTCCCCGCACATCAGTGGACCCTGCTGTACCGAGGCGAGTGCCTTGAACCCGGCCAGGGGTTGGCTGCCAAAATTGGCGACCGAAAACAGTTCGGGGATGTGTGACTTGACGACCGCATTGGTCGGATTGCATTGAAACAGGGGCACGTCGAATTTTGCGTCAAGCAAAGCCTGGCGCATCACGCGCATGTATTCCAGGTCTTCGCCAAAGAAGCCATATTCGTTTTCTACCTGCACCATCAAAATCGGACCCCCCTGAGTAATCTGCATAGGCGCCAGTACGCGGCCCACTTCATGCATCCAGCGGCGTGCCGGTTGTACGTAAGCATCGTCACGCGTGCGCAGGAAATTGTCTTTGGGGTGTTTGAGCAGCCACCACGGCAAGCCACCCATTTCCCATTCTGCACAGGCATAGGGGCCAGGGCGCAGGATGACCCACAAACCTTCCTGCTGGGCGATACGGCAGAATTCGGCAGCGTCGCGCTGGCCGCTCCAGTCATATTGTCCTTCGCGCCATTCGTGATAATTCCAGAACAGGTAGGCGCACACGGTGTTCAAACCCATGGCCTTGATGGCTTGCAGCCGGTGTCGCCAGTATTCACGCGGCACGCGGGCGAAATGTAATTCGCCACAACGGATTTGCAGGCGCTTGCCATCGAGTAAAAAATCGTTCTGACCTATCTGAAAACGCGATGATTCTGCTGCCTGTACCTTGCCTGCAAGTGGAAAGAGCAAGCTGCCAACGGCTGCTGCTGCACCCTGGATAAGACGTCTGCGCGGATGATATGTGGTCATGATGTGAATGAAAGTACGTGAAGATGATCAGCGTTGTTACGCCATCATCTCTGGATAAAAACAAAGGCAGCTTGTAGGGCAACCTTTGGTGAAACGCCCAGGACAGGAGAGGCAAACCTGGACGGAATAAACGATACCACTACAGCGCATCATCAGGCGCCGGATTGGCAGGCATCGCCGCTAATGATCAATAAACCTGATCATTTCGGCCGCCGCCAGCAAGAAAGCACCGACGCCGAAGGATGTAGATGAATTCTGGTCTATGGTTTGCCCCGGTATGGCACGTTCACCAATAGGCTGTACGTAGCCGATCTTGCCGCCCGGCTGTAGCGCGACTGTACTCAGGTAGTGCCAGCTCTTTGTGACTACCGGTGTGTATTCTGCTTTATCAAGGTAGCCATGGTTCATACCCCACAGGTATCCGTAGGTAAAAAATGCGGTGCCGCTGGTTTCCCTGCCTGGTGCCTGAGCCGGGTCCAGCAGGCTGCGGGTCCAGTAACCTTCTTCCTGCTGCAATGGTTTCAGGGCTTTGGCCATACCCTGGAAGCGTTGCACGAACAGAGCATGGCTGGGATGGCTTGCAGGCAGGTCGGCCAGTACTTTCGCCAGGCCGGCAAATACCCAGCCATCACCACGTGCCCAGAAGTCCTTGCCGCCATTTGCGCTCTTGTGTTTGGGGTAGAGATATTTGGCATCGCGGTAATACAGATTGCTTTCCTGATCGAACATCAACTGGTCGGCAAACAGAAAATATTCCTGAAGCTTGTCCAGGTAGCGACGGTCACCGGTGACTTTGTACAGTTTGGTCATGACCGGCATGACCATGTACAGACCATCGACCCACCACCAGTAGTCATTGTTTGGCGTACTCATCTGGTATTCCATGACTTCGCGCGCTCGTGCTATCTTGCGCGGGTCTTTGCTGGCATCCAGATTGTAAAGGTCGATATACGTCTGGTAACTGACTTGCCAGTCGCCAAACATCACATGTTCATCGGTCTCGCCATAGTTGTATTTCCAGCTGGCCTTGATATCCGAATTGGCAGAGCGCCAGCGATTGTGTTCTGCCCATGCAGTCGAGTAATCACGGTAGGCAGGGTTGCCTGTCAATGCATAGGCTTCCATATTGCCGGTGTGATAGGTGGCGATGTCCCAGAATGGCGATTGTGCAGGTGGATTGTTGCGCTGCCAATAGCCGTTGGCCAGATTCAGCGCTGCCATCACTTCGGCCCTGCTGGTAGCAGGTATGCTGGCTGACTGTTTGACTGGTACCGTGCTGCAAGCACCTGCCATCAGCGCCAGACCTACCATCGCAGCCTGCAAATATAGACGTCTCGTCATAGGTGGTGATCTTTCGTCGTGATCTTTGTTGAAACTGGAAGGTAGCGGCGGAAAGGAAAAATGCCTGTCCGCCTTGTGCCACTGCTTGCTGCATTCGTAGTGACAATCAATGCTGAATGCAGCGAAGCAACCAGGATGTTTATATTTTTCCGCGTATGCCTATCTTGATGGTGCGGCCATCGTACTTGGCATAATCCATGCGCGTTTTCTGTCCATCACCATAGCGACCGGTGGCATCTTCGAAGTAGTCATAGGCCAGGGTGTTAGACAGGTTGAGTGCATCTATGCGCAGCTCGAACGACTCGCTCAGCTTGTAGCTGATATTGGCGTCCATATAGCCACGGGCAGCGCGCCAGCGTATCAGGTCATTGCCGGTATTGGTCGGATTGTCACCATGCAGCGATCTGCCCTTGTAGTTGTATGACAGTCGCAATGCCAGTGGTCCTTTTTCGTAATAGCCGGTGACGCTGTAGGCATATTTCGGTACGGAATTGACTTCAATCTCTTTGCCCGCATTGGTGATCCACTTGGCGCTATTAAATGGATTGATGTGTGTATAGCTGGCGAGTGCACCAAAGCCCCGGTACTGTTCTGGCAGGAAATCGAATGCTTGCTGGTAAGCGACTTCGAAACCCTTGAGTGTCTGCTGGCCAGCGTTGCTATAACTGCGCAATACCATAGGCAGGTTAGGGTCGACTTTACCCTGCGCGTTCTGGAAAATTGCGCCCAGTGAAGTATCCGGCAGGCCCAGTGCGCCGAAGGTGGTGTTGGTTGTGCTGGCTACTGTCGCATCGGACAAATCTTTCTTGAACAGGGCGAGCGACAACAGGCTGCCTGGCCGGAAATACCATTCCAGGCTGGTGTCCAGGTTCTTCGATTTTTGTGGCAGCAGATTAGGATTGCCAGCGGTTGCCGTATTGTCGAAAGGGTTGGGAATAACAGTCTGGGCGGCGATGATGGACAGCGATGCACGGCTGATTGTTTTGCCGTAAGAAACGCGCCACATCAGATTATCGGTCAGGTCCAGAGCAGCGCTGACGGCTGGCAAGACATTGCTGTAAGAACCGTTTTCCGTATTTGGCAGATAGGTGCCACCAGTACCGGTCTTTTTGAAATTGTCGATGTTGGTGTCGGTGGTTGAATAGCGTACGCCTGCATTGATGCGCAGTTCATGCTCCATGATCTGACCCTTGAAGTCGGATTGTACATACGCAGTCGATACTTTTTCTTTGGCTGTGAAACTTTGTGCCGGCGTGAAACTGGCTTCCGAGTTATAGGTCAGCGGATTGAAATTCGCATAGGTATAGCCACGGGTGAAGCTGGACCAGGCTTGCGGCCAGCCTGCGCCGATGTCGAGATTGTCTATCGGCAGATTCGGCACCATGCCGCTGCGCAGGCTGGCTATCCCCAGCGCGTTCAACTGGGTGGTGGCAGCCGCTGTACCATTGCGCTTGTTGATGCCTTTCGTTGTTTCAACCAGGGTCAGACCGGCTTTCAGATGACCTTTCCAGTCACCAGGCAGACCATAGTCCCAATCCGCAGCAATACGTGCCTGCTTGCCCTTGTCAGTTTCACGGGTCAGGCTGGTGCCGATACCGAAGCCGGAATAATTATTCGGGTCGGTATAACTGCTGGTTGAAGACATCGATGGATAAACGTGGTCAGACCCATAACCGATCGTCGAGGTGATACCGTACATATTGCCACTCAGGGTATCCTGGTAGCTGAGAGCCTTGCTTTGGTTAAAACTGACCTGGCCGCTGAACACCAGGTCTTTGCTGGCTTCCCATGAACCGTTCAATGCGGTATAGCCAAAGGTGGTTTCATCGTCGCTGTAGGTAACGCCATTACTGAGTACCGTGTTGCCAAAAGTACCTGTCATCAGGTTGGTTGCCGGATCAATCCTGATATCCATAGGCACCAGACCAGTGTGACCAGCCTGGCCGGCGGCAGCTGCACGGTTGTTGGTAAGGCTGTTGCGTATCAACAGGCCGAATGTGATTTCATCACGCTTGTTTTTCAGATTGGAATACATCGTATCCAGGCTCAGATTCAGGCCGCCGCTTTTGTACTGGAGTGAAGAAACCAGACCATCACGCGAACGTTCGTTGCGGGAACCATAAAAGCGATAGATACGCGGCAGATAGGCATTGTCGACATCGGAACGCGAATAACCGCTGAGGTTGGCACGCGGATCATCATAATCCAGCGCCATGGCAAAGAAGCCCTTGGTCGGTGATTGGCTGCCATAAAATGAATTGTTGTAACCGCCGGTCGCTTCGAAACCGGAACGGTTATTGACACCGCCAGAATGCGATCCACCGATCAGGAAGCCCCAGTTACCCCAGGTATTGGAGTACAGGCCAAAGCCGTTTGGGTCAACATGCTTGGACATGGTGTTATATGCGCCCGATACGCCATAGCGTATGGCTTGTTTCGGATTGTCGAATGGCCGAGGTGTCTGCAAGTCGACCACGCCGCCCAGACCGCCTTCGGTCAGCTCGGCCAGTGGCGATTTGTAGAAATCGACACGCCCGAACAGTTCAGACGCAAACACGTCGTAATTGAAACCACGTGCGGCAGTGCCGATAGTGCTGGTCGAGGTCGTGTTGACGGGTGCGCCGTTGAGAGTGGTGACTGAGTATTCGGTCGGCAAACCACGGATAGAGATGCGCTGGCCTTCGCCTGAACTTTCATCGCGGTTCAGAATGACGCCGGGAACACGTTGCAGCGATTCTGCCACGTTCGCTTCCGGGAACTTGCCGATATCTTCAGCCACGATGGAGTCACGCGTGCCTATCGCCTTGGCTTTCAGGTTGAGCGCCTTTTGCAGACTGGAGCGAAATCCGGTCACGACCACGGTTTCAGCTTCTGCTGGCTGGGCTGGCACATCAGTTTTGACCGGGTTGGCCTGTGCGCCTGCGGCAGACGCTTCTTGCGCGGTGGCTTCAGCGCCATAAAAGGCCGCCAGGGCGAGTGGTAGCACGGTGGCTAAAATTTTCTTTTTCACTATGGTCTCCGTTGAATTACAGACAGTCTTAAAGGCTGCATGATGTAAATACAGCACGGGGACGCTCAATCTGGCGACTTGTATTCCGCACTGCTTTAAGTTTTCAGTAATGTGTTTCAGTAATCGCTTATTCATCACATCAACGGGTGGTATTTCAGCCTGATTGAGTGATATGGTTACGTTACCACATGAAATGCTAATGTACAAAGTCAGCTATTCGGGTGTATGGCGGTATATGTTAAGTCTTTGATTTTAAACATTAAAAAATAGTTAAAATGAGGTGAAATGATGTGGTATCGTTACCACATGCAGAAAATTAAACCAACAATAATCAATTATTTGATTGTTGTTGGCGGTGGCGGCTTTTTCGCCACTTTTATTGTTCTTGAGGAAATTTTCTCATGCCTTTGCAGGTGAAAATACTGGCCCTGTATTGCCGCTTGCGGGACAATTCTGCTCGTCAGCCTGGCGTGAAACCGGCAAGGCCGGACAACAACTGTCCGGCCCTCTAATTTTTGGAAGATCAATGCGCAAAGTAAGCAAGTTAAGTGAAGTAGCCAAGATTGCCGGGGTGTCACCGATTACCGCTTCGCGTGCCATCCGTGGTGTTGGCTATGTGTCAGAAGAAGCCCGCGCACGTATCATGGAAGCCGCAACCCAGCTTAATTACACACCGGATATGCTGGCGCGCCGTATGCGCGGTGATAAAAGCAATCTGATCGGCGTGTTTGTCAACAACTATGGTTCTTTGGTGCTGCATGAAATTATCAAGGCCATCACCCAGGAAGCACGGCGCAAGGGCTTCGACCTGATTGTCTTCAATGCGGAAAGGTTTGATCGCCCCGGTCGTATCGAAACCAGCAATATGCTGAGCCAGTTGTGCGATGGGCTCTTGTTGCTGTTGCCAAACGCCAGCGACAGTTACCTGGATCTGATAGACAAGCAGGGTTTTCCCTGTGTGCTGGTCAATTTTGATGCCAGGCAAATGAATATGCCCATTGTCGTGGCAGAAAACCGCAATGGCGCACGCACGGCTGTTGAACACCTGTTGGCGCTGGGGCATCGGCGCATCGGTTTCGTCGCCGGTACCGCTGGCACAGGTCAAAGTGCCGAGCGTGAAAAAGGCTATGTGGATGCGATGCAGGCAGCCGGTCTGTCTGTTGATACGGCGCTGATCGTGCAGGGGCAATTCATGCAGTCAGGCGGGTATTCGGCGACTGAAATCCTGTTGTCACTCGCGGTTCCGCCTACGGCCATATTTTGTGCCAATGATGAAATGGCGTTCGGTGCCATTGATGCGATCAACAGCAAGGGATTGAAGGTGCCTGATGATGTGTCGGTCGTCGGTTTTGACGATATTCCAACGGCAAGTTATGTCTTTCCGACCCTGACCACCATGCGCCAGCCCTTTGCTGAAATGGCCAACCGTGCTGTCAGCGAAGTGGTGGAGATTATCCAGGGCAGGGAAATCAAAGCGGCGAAGATTGCGTTTCCTATGGATATGGTCATCAGAAATTCCACTGCGCCGCTAAAGAAATCTGCGCAATCTGTTTCATAAGTGACTACGGACCAGCATGCGTGACAGCGTACATCTGACCGCAGGGGATATGCCCGGCATCAGGGATAGTCCGCGCTATAGTGCAGGGACTTTGCACTATACGAAATTCGGCTTGCTCGCTGCCATATTGTGGTTGCTGGTGGGCGAGCTGGGCATTGCAATGCGCGAGCGTTCTGCCCTGCCCAGCGGGCTGGAGTTTCTGCGGCTGAATGCAGCCTCGGATACCACTACCTCATTGCTGATATCGACAGTGCCAGCGGTTCTGAGCCTGTTACTGTTACCACTGATAGGCTACCATTCTGACCGTCTGCGCACACGCTGGGGCAGGCGGCGTCCCTTCCTGATGGCTATCGCGCCAATTGGTGCAGCAGCAGTGATCGGCCTGGCGCTGTCTTCCGATATGGGGCTATGGACGCATGAGCAACTTGCCAGTCTGTCGCCCGGTGTCCGTATTTGTAATCTGGCGTATTTCTGTGTGTTCTGGACCATCTTTGAATGCACCGCCATCACCACCTTCGCCCTGTTCACCGGTCTGGTGAATGATGTCATGCCACACCGTTTTCTTGGCAGATTCTATGCCGGTTTTCGTATCGTCGGCCTGAGCATAGGCATAGCCTTCAACAGCTTTGTATTTGCCCTGACTGAAAACTATCTGCGTGAAATATTACTCACTGTCGGCCTGGTTTTTGGCGGTTCAGTGTTGCTGATGTGCGTGATGGTAAAAGAAGGTAACTATCCGGATGAAGTGGATACAGACAATGCAAAGCGTGCATCATTTTTTGTGCCGCGCACGCATATCCTGGAATGTTTTTCTCGCCCCTTCTTTCTGTGGGCTGTTGCTGCCTTCATGCTGGCCAGCATGACCTTCAGTCCCTTTCATACCTTCTGCCAGTTCTATGCCGGTACGCTGGGTATTTCCAAGACTACTTTGGGTACCTTGACGGCGTATTCGTATGGAGTGTCGATCTTTCTTGCATTTGGAATAGGCTGGCTGGTTGACCGTTATGGTGCCATCCTGATTTCTGCCATCATGATGAGTCTGTATTTTGTGGTAGCGGCGACGGGCTATCTGTGGCTGGACGGTGAGCAGAACTTTCGCATTTTTTATGTCGCCCATGTGGTTGTCTCTGGTGCGTATTACACGGCAGCAGCGTCCATGCCCATGGCCTTGTTTCCCAGTGCACAATTTGTCCGATATAACTCAAGCAAAGATGTCATGGTCACGCTTGCGATCATCCTGGGAAGCAGCATACAAGGCCCGGCACTGGATTTTTCAGGACATAATTATCACCTGACACTCTTGAGTGCGACTCTGTTTTCATTGCTGTGCGTCATGTGCCTGGCACGCCTGCATACACGTAAGCCCCATGGCTACTGATAGGCGCGTCACAAAGCGTAACAGTAAGAATGCCCGATTTTCAATATCATGCTGCGATGACCCTTGCCCATACATGGGCGACTATTTCGCATCCGCATGATGACAAAAAATACTATTCTTTTGCAGGCAACCGAGTTGAGCTTTGCCTACCCGGGGCAGGCCCTGTTCAACAACTGGTCTGGTGAGATCACTCCGGGCGTTACCCTGATATACGGTGGCGATGGCCGTGGCAAGACCAGTTTGCTGCAATTGCTGGCTGGAGTGTTACCTGTGCAGAAAGGGCAGTTGCAGATACAGGGTGCTTACCTGCACACAGAGCCGGATGTCTATCGTAATCAGATCTTCTGGGTGGACCCGGCGACGGAGGATTTTGACCAGATGACAGTGATGGAGTATTTCACTTCCCTGCACAAACAGTACCCGCTGTTTGATGAAACACTGCTGGAAAACGTCATCGAAGGGCTGGGACTGACGCCGCATGTCGATAAAAAACTGTTCATGTTATCGACCGGCAGCAAACGCAAGGTCTGGCTGGCGGCAGCCTTTGCTGCTGGTGCCACCATCAATTTGCTCGACGATCCTTTTGCTGCACTGGACAAGACATCGATCAACTTTGTGGTGAAGATGCTTACCCAGTTTGCACAACATTCAGCCCAGGCCTGGGTCATTACCATGTACCAGGTGCCCCAGGGTGTGCCGCTGGCGGGTCTGATCGACCTGGGAGACTGACAGTCCAGATCAGGGTGCAGTCTGACGAACTGCATTTGGGTAACTGACAATCAGGCTCAGTGGCTGTGCCCCGGTTTGTTTGATGCCGACTGTGGCACCCTTGTATAAATACGCAGCCATGCCTGGTTTCAGGGGCTGGGTCGTACCGTCAGAATTCACGATACCTTCACCAGAAAGCACGTAATAGACCTCGTCATGGTCTATGCGGTGCAGACCAATTTCTGCCTTGGGATGCAGTACGCGTTTCCTGAATTCCATACTGCGCGGTGCCGGTGCGGCATCACTGATGCGGTAAGCAGTGGACATGCCTATGGCACCATGGGGTGGTGGTTCATCGCGTTTTACATCTTCTTCATTTACGACGACCATGGGGCGAGCAGGGTCTGTTGGTGCCGCAATACAAAATCCTGCGCAGGTGAAAAGCAAACTGCAAATGAGTGTGGTGGATATCTTCATCTCTTCCTCTGTGTGGCCGGGCATCAAAAATACATGCAGTAAAAACGAAAGCAAAAAAACGATGGTGCCGATCATACGTCAAACCTGCCTCGAAAACGCTGTTTGCCGGACATGATGGCTAATCCATGGTGGCTGATCCATGATGATTAATCTATACACACATTAATTATTCCCGTGACAACAGTATTGCAATAATGATAAATTAATGTCTATTGCATAACTTGTTAGGGTGTATTCATGCCTGCTCCAACTGCGCTCAGACTTCAGGTTCGCTTGCTTTCCGCTTTGTTCATGGGCCTGGCTGGCAAGGCTGGCATGGCGGCTGACGTGTCGGTAGATATAGCAATAGATATAGCTACGCCGCCGGTAGTGGAAATCATAGGCACCACACCTTTGCCTGATCTGGGGCTGGCCAGGGAGCAGATTCCTGCTGCGGTCCAGACTGCCACTAGCCGTGACATGGCCAGGAGCGGTGCCCTGAATTTTTCTGATTTTCTCAATCGCAGCCTGGGCAGCGTGCACGTCAATGACGTGCAGGGCAATCCTTTCATGAATGATGTGAATTACCGGGGTTATACCGCCTCACCCTTGCTGGGTACGCCACAAGGCTTGTCAGTCTATATGGATGGGGTACGCCTGAACCAGCCTTTTGGAGACGTCGTGATGTGGGACCTGATCCCCAAAGACGCTATTTCTTCACTGACCCTGATGTCTGGTGCCAACCCTCTGTTTGGTCTGAACACCCTGGGCGGTGCCCTGTCCCTGCAAACCAAGGATGGCCTGCATGATGCCGGTACCGCAGTGGAAATCGGTGCAGGGCGCTATGGCCGGCGCTCTCTGGGTCTGGAGCATGGCGGCACCAATGAGCGCGGGCTGGATTGGTTCATGGTGGCACATGCTTATCAGGAAGACGGATGGCGCGATGATTCACCATCCAGTCTGGGTCAATTCTTTGGCAAGCTGGGCTGGCATGACAGCAAAACCGGCCTGAAGCTCAGTTATGCATGGGCCGGCAGCAAAATGACGGGCAATGGCTCGCAGGAACAGCAGTTGCTGGCCAATAACTATGCCAGCGTCTATACCAAACCGGATGTGACGCGCAACCACGCCGGTTTTGTCAATCTGGAAGCTAAATCCAGCCTCAGCGAGCATGTCCTGCTGGCTGGCAATGTGTATTACCGCAACACCCGCACGGCCACCATCAATGGTGATCTGAATGAAGATGCACTTGGTGAATCTGCGTATTACACCGGGCAGGCGGCAGACAAGGCCTGGTTGCTGGCGCATGGCTACAGCCCGGTCGTTGAAAGCAGCAACAGCAGGACCAGCACCACCAACGCCTTCCCCGTCTGGCGTTGTATTGCCCAGGCAGGTACGAACACCGAACCCAATGAAAAATGTACCGGCCTGATCACAAACACGAATACCCATCAGCAAAACTATGGTGTCAGCGCTCAGCTCAGTTTCCAGAGCAAGGCCGCCGGGTATGGCAATCAGTTCGTCGTCGGCGCAGGCTATGACGCCAGCCGTACCCGTTTCTCGCAGGCCAGCCAGTTCGGCTATCTGAATGCCGATCGCAGCATTAGCCCTGTCAATGCCTATGCAGACGGTACCCAGAATTCAGAAAATGCCTTTGACCAGCGCGTCAATTTGAGTGGGCAGACTACAACCTGGAGCCTGTCTGGCAGCGACACCCTGTCATTGGATGATCGCTGGCATATTACGGCGTCTGGTCGTTATAACAGTACAGCATTGAAAAATACTGACAGGCTTTACCCCTATAACAACGCTACTACCCAGGGTGGACAGCGGGGTTCGCTGGATGGTGATCATACTTTCCGGCGTTTCAATCCTGCTCTTGGCATCAGCTTTACGCCAGATACCGCCATCAATGCCTACCTGGGTTATAGCGAAAGCAGTCGCGCACCCACCTCAATAGAACTGGGTTGTGCTGATCCGGATTTCGGCTGCCGTTTGCCCAATTCCATGGCTGGCGATCCGGCATTGAAGCAGGTCGTGTCCAAAACCTGGGAGGCTGGACTGCGTGGCAAATTGCCGGGCAAACTGGTAGACAAAATGGCTTGGAATGTTGGTGTATTCCGTGGTGATAATCTGGATGACATCCTCTTTGTTGCCAATTCTGCGGCGACTGGCTACTTCAAGAATTTCGGCCAGACCAGGCGGCAGGGGCTGGAAGCGGGTATCTCTGGTGAGCTGGATAACGCCTCCTTCGGATTGAATTACACCTGGATGAAGGCGACCTACCAGAGTAGCGATAGTCTGGGGGCGCAGTACAACAGCGCGGCCAATGCCAGTGGCAACATCACTGTCAAACCCGGCGACCAGATACCGTTGATACCCCAACAGATTTTCAAGGCGCACGCCAATTACGAATTCGATACACGCTATTCTGCCGGCATTGAATTGCTTGCCGTAGGAAAAAGTTTTTTGCGGGGCAATGAAAATAACGCCCATGTTGCCGATGGCATCAACAAGCTGGGCTCTGGCAGCATGCCGGGTTACACCGTCGTCAATCTGTCTGGCAGCTACCGGCCCACTGCACAGTTGAAGTTATTGATCAACATCAGCAATCTGTTTGATCAGCGCTATTACACCGCTGGCCAGCTGGGGCCGCATGCCATCACTGCCAATGGCGGCTACAGCAATTCCGACGCCAAAGGTACCAACTTCTACACCCCCAGCGCACCACGCATGATCTGGGTGGGTTTGCGCTATAGCCTGGGGGCAACTGCCAGGGATTGAAGTCTGGCATCATGTTTTACCTGACTTTCCGTGCGTGTTAAATTATCATGGAAAGTCTGTCATCATCCTTGATGCCATCAGGCCAAACATGAAATCGCGCGTCAGTACACCTGCTGAAGATACAAGACAGAATGCGTTTGCACAGGATAAACCCTTGCAACAATTCGCCAATCCCCTGGGGTTTGTGGATCAGCGCCCCGAAGCCATTGCACAGCGCAAGCGGCAGGAAATGGCGGACAATAGTCCACAGGCAATGCAACTCAAGACCTACCAGGCCATGATGGATGCCAGGTCGGCACTTACCTTGCAGATGGCTGGCGGTGGAAACCCTGTGGTTCAGCGTGCCGCGGCAAAGATCACGTACGATGATGATGATAGTCGTAGTGCCAAACTCAAAGGTCACAGCGATAAAGCCGGTGTGGCCAATATAAAGAGAACCAGTGTCAGTTTTGAAACCGGGCGGCTAACTACCTCCAAGGAGACCGTTGGTCTTTCCATGAAAGCCTATCCTCTGGGGCCGGATCATCCCCAGGGAGGCGAACCAAACCCTTTTGTTGCAAAAAACCATTTCAGCAAGCACATGAAAAAAAATGGCGTCAATATTCGCGGACATTTATTGAATGGCGATCTGGGCGGCCCGGGATCGGAGCAGAATCTTTTCCCTATCACGGCACAAGCCAATTCGCATCACTACCAATATATAGAAAAGCGGGCCAAGTATTGGATCAATGATTTGAAAAGCTGGCTCAGGTACGAAGTCAAGGTGACCGGCAGGGATGACGCAAAAGGAATCGCCGATTTTGAATGTGAGCTGGCACCGGTTGACGTAGATGGCAACGACACCCAATGGCTGAGAAAGCTGAAAGTGCATTCCGAGCCGGATGCATCGGCCAGTGTGGCAAGTGAAAGCGATCTTGATAATAAAAAAGCCGCCATGAGTGACGACACCAATTTTACTGATGACGATATCGAATATTCGGAAGGCAAGACACCGGTTGGCTACAGACCGATAGAACAGGACGTGGAAGAGCGCATGCGTGTCGATGCAGGCAAGAGCACCCTGGGTATGACCACGCTGGTCTGGAATTTGAAACAATTGTCTATTGGTGAAGACAGTGCCGAAGAAATACAGAGCTATATCGATTCAGGGGATGAAGCGGTGTTCCAGAATAATAATAAAGGTGCATGGAACAAATGGGTCAAGAAAATCAATGAAGAGTATTGATGACTGGCACCGGAGACAGGATTGCTCATGCATCCGGTGTACCTCATGAAGCGGGCTGGGTTGTTTGTATCAATCCGTATCAATAAAATTCAGCCACTTAGCCACTTAGCCACTTAGCCACTTAGCCACTTAGTCACTTAGCCATTCAGTATTTTCATGCCTTCGGCGGTATAACGGGTGCCGGCTGCTGCATCCATGGGGAACAAGAGATTCAGTTCTTCCAGGTCACTGGCCGTCAGCTTGACTGACAGCGCCTTGCTGTTTTCTTCCAGGTAGGTTCTGCGTTTGGTGCCTGGAATAGGTACGATATCATCACCCTGTGCCAGCACCCAGGCCAGGGCCAGTTGTGATGGCGTGCAGTCATAACGCGTGGCAAGCTGTCTTACCTTGTCTACCAGCAGCAGATTCTTGCTGAAATTATCCCCCTGAAAACGCGGGCTATTGCGACGATAATCATCTTCCGCAAACTGGTCTGGCCGGGTGATCGCACCTGTCAGAAAGCCACGGCCCAAAGGACTGTAAGGCACAAAACCCACACCCAGTTTGCGACACATGGCCAGCACACCCTGTTCCGGGTCACGGGTCCACAGTGAATATTCGTTTTGCAGGGCGGTAATCGCATGCACTTTGTGTGCGCGCTCCAATGTGACAGGTGATGCTTCGGACAAACCTATGTAACGGATCTTGCCCGCTTGCACCAGTTCTGCCAGCGCACCCACGGTTTCCTCTATCGGCGTATTGGGATCAATACGGTGCTGGTAATACAGGTCTATGGTCTCTATCCCCAGGCGTTTCAGACTGGCTTCTACCGATGCCCGTATATAGTCCGGGCGACCGCTGACACCGCGTTCGTGGATATTCGCCGGATTGCGTACGATGCCGAACTTGGTGGCGATAAAACATTGCTCGCGTTTGCCCTTGATTGCCTTGCCGACCAGTTCTTCATTGGTGTGTGGACCGTACACGTCTGCCGTGTCGAGAAAATTGATGCCCAGTTCCAGCGCACGGTGTATGGTGGCAATGGATTCGACGTCATCACGATGGGAATAAAATTCACTCATGCCCATGCAGCCCAGGCCGATGGCAGAAACCAGAGGGCCGTCAGCGCCCAGCCGGCGTGTTGGTATGTGGGTTGGTGTTTGTGTTGGTGTTTGGGCTGCTGATGTGTGTGCTGTGCTCATTCGTAACGTCCTCGGAAAATGATGGTTGCGTAACGACGTTCGCTGGCAATGCGGCTTCCATCCTGGCGTACATGGCAATCTTCTGGTGCAAGACCGTCAGATTGCTTTGCAGTTCAGCGAGCGTCTTTTCCACGGTACGGGTATGCTGTTGCAGCAAATCGTTCCGTGCTGACAGACTTTCTGGCGTATTCCCCAGCCTGCGCAATTCGGCATACCGCAGCATGTCGCGTATGGGCAGGCCAGTGGTGCGCAGCTTCAGCAAAAATTGTATCCAGAGGATATCTTCCTCGCGGTACAACCTGTGCTTGTTGTCCTGCCGCGTCACCGGGTCCAGCAAGCCTATGCGTTCGTAATAACGCAAGGTGTGAACAGTTAATCCGGTTACCGCAGCAGCTTGCTGTATGGTCAGATGTGTCGTCATGGCAAGGAGTGTAGAAGTTAGAGTGCGCTCTAAGTCAAGGCCATATTAGACCTTATTTTGATTTTATTCGTGCGCGGTGCCAAACCTTTGTCCAAGCACTTAAAAATATTTTTGTAATATTCGAAACACCGGTACGCCGATGCGATGACGCAGTTGTTTGAAGCCCTGCAATAACAGTATTGTCAGTCTCTCACGCAATGGACCTCACTGAATTTTTATTTTTAATCATCCAGGTACATCCGAACTATATTAATTTCCTCCTGTAATTTTTCCGCAGTCGTAATTGCTTCTGCCTTGGCCACAAGGAAATACAGCATACCGGTAGCTTCAGAACGGCGCTTACTTTCCGCATCGGCACTTGTCTGGGCTGATTGCGCCAATTCAGTCAACATTTGTTCCCATGAGATTTTTGTTTTTTTCAATATGCTTCGCAACTGACCGATGCCGCCAGGAAGTTTTTTTCCAATAAATCCCTCACCCTGACGGTCCCATTTGACGTCATTGATTAACAATTCGATTGCCGTGACTGTATCCTGTGCAGTAATTTTCGCGACTACTTTGACAGGTCGCTTTTCTTCTTTTAATTCTATACGGTGCTCCCTGGGTTTTTCCTTGACTACCTTACTTGACGGAGAAGAAATAACTAACTCTTGCTTTTCATCCTTTTTATCTCTTACGAGTATTTCTTCTTTTTTTGGTTTTTCTTTGGACGTAAGTTCTACCCGGGCTTTTTCAACTTCCGATACAAGATAATCTTGATATTTTTCTACTTTTTTTCCGGCACTACCATCTTTGAAACTGGCAGTTCCTCCATAGGTAGGAAGTTGTGTATCTTTGACTTTGTGCAATGTATTTACACGCGTAAACATTTCTTTGGCTTTTAATTTTGCCTCGTTTAATCCAAATTGCCCACCACTCATACGGGTTTCGAAAATACCACCTTTTCTGCGATTATCTCTCTTGTTCACAGAACTGTCGGTTTCGGGGGCGCGCACAGGTCCGACAGAATCAGCACCTATGGATTTTCCGCCAACAACAAAAGGTGCTTTGAATGATGTTGGGTTAAGATCCGCAACTTTAGTACCAGACTTCACTGATCTGTCAGTCTCATCAACGAGGGGATCTTCTGTGGTTGCGTCTTCTCCTCTCGCGCGTTGAAGTGCAACAGCCAGAATTTTATTTCGATAGCGGGTGTAGATTATTTTTTCTTCGTCAGACAGGGTCTTATCGACCAGATCTGAAATGGGTGTTTTCAAAAGCAAAGGGGTGAAATTTTTGATTGTTCCACCTGCAGGGACGCCACCTGATCCCACCCGAAGATATAGTGCCATAACCGCAAAAATACCTTTCAATCCAAGCAGTGGCACCTCTTTATCGCTACCCTCGCGTTCCCTCATGGCTTCTTCCATGAAGGCAGCGTCACGTACTGCCTCAATCAGGCATTTCTTGAAATGAATTCTCGCTGCATTTTGTCCATCATCTTCTTCTGTTTCTACCAATTCGCTTGATTGAGAATACAGGGCAAGCAAATCCGGGATTTTCTGTGTCTCTACGCCAATATTAACCTGCATGGAATAGGCCTTATCATCCATTTCATCCGGCTTTACACCTTTCGTGTTGATCGGTCCTGCATAATAATTACCACCTAGTAGTGCGCGTTCGGTAAAGCCCTTGGTCGCAGCGCGAACATCGCTGACATGCGCAAAAATATTATCCAGAACGGCAAACATTTCTTCTTCCGTTTCAACAGCGGGTTTGAAAATGTATTCAAGAATGTTGTTGGCAAATCCTTTCGCTGGTGTCGAAGCCACGAGCGGGTTTACCCGGCTATTGTGATCTGGTGAAATGACGAAACCTTTTCCAGTCACCATCTTTATATCTTTGTCCAGTACGGATTCAGCCTGTAATTTCGCGCGGTCTTCATCTTCTGGTGCTTTCAACATCGCTTGGTTCTTAGGTTCGTCCAATATACCTTGCCCATCTGCAATGATAGGAAACTCCAATTCCAGCCCCACTTTTCTTTGCAGCATATTTGCTTGAATATTTCCTGCCTGAGGTATTAGCGCTGGCCCTGCAACATTGCTTTCTGGTGTAGACAGGGCTTTTTGCCCCATCTGATCCGCTTCCTGTTCCAGCGTTGGATCATCATTCAGAGGAAGATTCTCCTTCATTTGCATGGTGGGTCGTACACGACCCTGAGCCTGTTGCACGACGTGCCAGGCTTCATGGGGCAAATGCTGTTCCTGACCTGGTGCTATGTGAATGTCGCTACCCTGCGCATACGCGTGAGCATGCAATTGTGACGGCTGTGCCGAGTTGTAATGCACCTTGACATGATCCATGCTCATGCCGGATAGCGACTCTATGCCAGACTTGAGCTGGTTTGGAAGACCGGTGCGATTCGGGCTGGTATGGCCAGTTCCTCTGTCTGGTGTGGACGCGGCCTGTAATTGTTTGATGCCCTGCAATTGCTTTGCTTGTGGGCTTGCATCAAGCATCGCTTGCATGGTTTTTAATTGCCTGGCCTGCTTGCTTCCCGCCGCTGCTTCTTTCAGTGCCATTTGTGCGGCCATCTGCGGACGTGCATCAACAAAACCGGTCGTGGCCAGTGTATGGGCTGGTATGACCTGGTTTTGCTGGCTTGCTTCTGCTGGAGTGGTATGCGCTTTCATTCGACCTTAGCCCTACTATTAAGTACGCAGCCAGCATTCTTGCTGTATTGAGATCACGGTGAGGATAAAGCAGTGATTGAGCATACTATTGAATTGCCAATAAGGCAATTGCAGAAAGTGTTATCTTCAGATATTTTGTTGCTTATTGGCAATATTGCTAATCTGGCGCGATTATTGCCCCATTGTCCTGTTTACTTTGATGAATTTAAAACTGAATAAATTTACTGACGGAAATACCATTCGTTCGACAGGACTGAATTTGACGTGACAAAGAATCGAAGTCTTGCGTATGCCCGTATGGCTTGACCATATCCGGGTTGAACATCTCAAATTTTAAGAAATCAATAAACATTTCACTATGACGACACTTTCCTTTCGCCAGTTTCTCTTACGTTCAAAGCGTTTTTTTATACCTATTGCAAGTGTGTGCAAATTAATCCTGAGATATTCCGGGAATATGATTCGACGCCAAATTCTTTTTCTTCACTCCTTTTTGAAAGAGGTCGTAAAAAAGAAATTTTTCCTCGATGGCTGGATAGGAAAATTACTACTTCTTGTGAGCACTCAATATTTTGTCGTTTCATGTTTTATCTGGGCGCATGACCATGCAGTAATGCGGTATTTGAACCTGTGTTTGGCACTTTCTCTTATCGGTGGTTCTTTGATAATGGCAATTCAAATCTACAATCGTTTTTGTGTGGAAGAGAACAAGTCCGATCTTGATTGTCGTAAACTGATCAATCGACAAAAGTTGTGGGCTGAGGTTTTTTCTGCAATCGCAATTATTGCCTTTATCGGCATGTATTTTCGTTTTGGCTATGAAGATGATAAAAACAATGTGGCTGTGAGATTTAAAAATCTGCAGAAAGTGCGTTTGATCACTTCCAAGGTGATGCCGCCTTCCTATTGCATTTCAAAATATTATCGCCAAACAGCATGTTTGGTAATTCAGAATGCCTTAACAAAAACTGGCGATGGGTTGCTGTATAGTAGCGAATCAGACGTACAGAATAATATTGGAACAGCCTTGTTTAACATGGGTATGTTGAGTAAAGCAGGAGAGAATTTTTCTGATCAGGATTGGGATTCCTTAAAACAGGCAGAAAAACTACTTTCAGATATACGGATGGACGAATCCTGGATCAATTTCAATTTCTCTCAACTGCAGTTCCTGCTCATGTTGTTTGCAGCATTTTCTGTTTCAAGAAAACTGTCAATTGCGGCATTCGATGCGACATCTAAACCGCATCAAATTATTAGCTGGAAAAGTATATTGGATCTCATAAAAAAGAAACGTACAGTTTGATGGCCTGTCTTGTAGCGTCGTGAATATGGACTGAGGATGCATTTCTGTTCATGGGTTCTGACAAGACCCTCATTTTTAATGGCATATTCAGGCAACGTAGTGACGACAGGCGTTTCAAATCTTATCAACTTTATTTCCAAACACCGCCACCAGAAAATCAATGAACAACTTCGTCCGCAAAGGCAGGTAGCGACGGGATGGGTACATCATCTGTATCAGTGCGCTGTTGCTGCTCTATTGGGCCACGAATTGCGCGATGAGTGTGACCCGCTCCATATGGAAGCTGGCAACAGACGACGCATGATGTCCATCTCCACCCATGACCGTATCGCCGGCACACCTGTCCGTGCCAAGGTGCTTGGCGAGTTTTTGCAGTATGCGCTCCAACATCCGGGTGTGGTATTCATGCGCAAGGACAAGATAGCTGAACTCGCGCATAGCTTGCCGGATGTACCGCACAAGTAAGATGCATCAGTGATGTATCTACTTATCCGCCTTTGGCACCCATACCCATGCCTTGTCACTGATCTTGACGGCCCTGGGTATGAGCTTGTTTTGATAGAACAGATCGGCAATTTCCTGCTGGCGATTCACTACCGCTGCGCTTACCGGCATGACGCCGTAGCGGCTGCGTTGTTGCCAGGTGTTGATCACATCCAGCGGCATGCCCAGTTGGGCCGCGATAATGCTGGCAAGCTGTTGTGGATTCTTGCTGGCCCAGGCACCGGTGGTGGCGAGTTCGCCCAGGATGATGTTCAAAGCCTGTGGATGTTTTTCTACCAGGCGGCGTGAAGCTTCGTAAAAACTGTTTGCTGGCAGCAAGCCCTGATGATCGGCCAGTACCCTGACCGGTAAACTGTGTTGTACTGATGCCAGATAAGGGTCCCATACTATCCAGGCATCGATATTGCCGCTGACAAAGGCAGCACGGGCATCTGCCGGCGACAGGTAGATGGCTTGTATGTCCTGCATACCCAGGCCAGCCTTGCGCAGGGCCGCCAGTATCAACAGGTTGGAACTGGAGCCCTTCTGGAAGGCGACTTTCTTTCCCTTCAGTTCAGCGACACTTTTGATGGGGGAATCTTTCGGTACCAGTATGGCTTCACAGGTGGGCGAGGATGGTTCCGCGCCGACATACAGCAAATCCACACCAGCGGCTTGGGCAAATATCGGTGGTGGTGCGCCGGTCAGGCCAAAGTCTACATTGCCGCTATTCAAGGCTTCCAGCAATTGCGGGCCGGCAGGAAATTCTATCCACTTGATTTGGAATTTTTGCGCTGCCAGAGCTTTTTCCAGCGTGCCTTGCGCTTTCAGCACGGATAGCAGGCCGCTGCCTTTTTGAAAGCCTATGCCGATCAGTCTGTCATCGGCAGCCTGTGCAAGCAGACTGAACAGCAAGCTGGTTTTCAGCAAAAGAAGTAAAACTAATTTTTTCATAAATCACTTTCTTGATGGTATCTTGAATTTGCATTCAGTTTGCATTGACTTTGCGTTGACTTTTTCTTCAGGGTTGTTTGATAGCTTCATGCGCTTTCGCGTTCCAGCAGTTCGCATTGCAAGAGGTTAAGGCGCTGTACGTTTTTACTTGCCGGTATTTCACCCAGGCTTTCGAGTATGCGCATGGCAGCAATTTCGCCTATCTCTTTTGCCGGTGGCCGTATGGTGGTCAGGCTGGGCAATAACATGGACGACATGGCATAGTCACCAAAACCGACAATCGCACATTGTTCGGGCATGCGTATACCTGCGCGTTGCCCTGCCAGAATCGCGGACGCTGCCAGGTTGTCATTGGCAAAGATGATGGCTTCGGCAGCATGGCGCTTGCGCATGGCGAGGGTTTCCATGGCCTGCTTGCCAGCGTCAAAAGGCGTGGCAGCGGTGGGTAAAAAGAACCAGGGTTCAAGGCCAGCTTCCCGCATGATATCGGCATAACCATCACGGCGATCTATGGCGCTTTCATCACCGGCCACGCTGTTCTGTGCAAAGGCGATGCGTTTGTAGCCTTTCTTTAACAGGTAGCGTGCAGCCTGTTGCCCGACTTCGTAATGCGAAAATCCTACCTGCATGTATTTGCGGCGCGGCTGGTAATCCCAGGTTTCCACCACCGGGATATTGGCTGTATTCAGCAATTGCACCGTGGCCCTGGTGTGGTATTGCCCGGTCACCACCAGCGCTGCCGGTGACCAGCCGAGGAAGGTGCGTACCGCTGCTTCTTCCTGTTCAACAGAAAAATAACTGGATGCCAGCAATAGCTGGTAACCATGCGCGCTCAGTACATCACTGAAGCTTTGTATCGTGTGTGCAAAGATCGGCCCCGAGATATTCGGTATCACCATGCCGACTATCCGCGCATGGGTAGACGCCAGCCCGCCTGCTGCCAGATTCGGCAGGTAGTTCAGGCTTTTTACGGCTGCGGCAATGCGCAGGCTGAGTGCCGCCGACACTTGCGCCGGTTGCTTGAAGTAGCGCGATACCGTGATGGAGCCGACACCTGCCGCCCGTGCCACATCATGGATGGTGGCGCGTCCTGATCCTCGGCGTTTTCGTGCTTCGCTTTCTTGTGTCATCTCTGCATATTTCCAAAAGACATATCGATGATTGTTTTAATTCTTTGACTGAACCCATCTGCATCACAGAAACTAAAAATGGTATCGGTACCATCGAATTCTAGCAGCGGCTGTTGTGTGAACGAAGTTGCATTTCTTTCGATGCTTATTACCAATTCAAATAAGAGTGTGTGCAACGGTCGTTAATCAAAGGATTTAGTATGAAAGTCAATACAAAGAATAAGTTTTCACAACAGCGGCGCTATCAGCAATGGGGCAGTGTGCTTGCCGGTGCCGCCATATCGATGGGTGCCGTCTCGGGTGTGGCTGTGGCTGAAGAAAGCAGTATCCGTCCGGCCGCTGATGAACAGGCGACGCTGCCCTCTGTCACCGTGACAGCAACGCGGCGTGAAGCTTCATTGCGTTCGGTGCCGATCGCCATATCGGTGCTGAATGGTGATCTGCTGGAACAGGCAAATCGCAATAGCATAGACAGCATTGTCGCCGAACTGCCCAGCGTGAATTTTCGCCAGCAGGGTGGCAACAAGGATTCGACCATTTTTGTGCGTGGCATAGGCACCATTTCGACATCGCCAGGTGTAGAGCCTACGGTATCCACGGTGGTGGATGGCGTGGTGTTTGCCCGTCCGGGTCAGGCCACGCTGGACTTGCTGGATATTGATCGCATCGAAGTATTGCGCGGTCCGCAAGGAACCCTGTTCGGCAAGAATGCGTCTTCCGGCGTGCTGAATATTATCAGCCGCAAACCAGGCAAAGAAACCACAGGCTTTGTCGATGCATCTTATTTTGAAGGCAATGAGAAACGCCTGCGTGCTGGCATTTCCGGCACCCTGTCACCAGAGTTGCTGAGTGCTTCCTTCACTGCGCTGGATAGTTCTTACGATGGCAACATCGATAACGTCAGCACGAAAAAGAAGGTGAATGGCTATGACCGTCAAGGTGCGCGTGCGAAGTTCTTGCTGACACCCAATAAAGATCTGGATGTCAGCGTCATTGCAGATTATCTGCGTTCCACCAGTTCGCCGACTTATGCGGTACTGCAATCCAGCAATACCGCTTTGCTGCAAGCCATCGCACCTGTGCAACCCGGCTTGAACAATCGTTCGGTAGTCTATGATCTGCCAAACGCCATCACTGATTTCAACAAGGGTTTGTCAGCGCAGGTAGACTGGCGCAACCAGGGCTATACCTGGACATCCATTACCGCTGCAAGACAATGGGATAACGAGCAGCGAACAACTACATCAGCCATCGGCAATAGTGCGGATGTGACACGTATCAATGCCGCTTTCCCCGCAACGCGTGATATCGGCACCTTGCACTTCCGGCAGTTTTCACAGGAACTACGTGTCGCATCGCCGAAAGATACGGCTTTTGAATATGTTGCCGGTGCCTATTACCTGCATGGAAAAGATGAAGAAACTTACCAGCGCATCGTTACCACCGCACCAGGTGCCATCAACTATGGCTATGCACCGTATAGCGTGAAGAGTGACAGTTATTCGCTGTTTGGTGAAGGCAATTACAAATTCAGCCCGCAATGGAAGGTCTTGACGGGTTTGCGCTGGACCCGTGATGAGCTGGCCTATGCACATGCACGTATTTCTACCCAGACAGTGGCCTTCCCTGGCGTGCAACCGGCGACGGCGAATGCCGGTTCCACCACAGAAAGTGCGTTTTCTGGTCGCGTCGGTCTGCAGTTTGATATCAGCAACGACATCAGCAGTTATGCCACACTGTCTCGCGGCTACAAGGGGCCTGCATACAATGTGTTTTTCAATATGCTGAATCGTGACACGCTGGCATTGAAACCTGAATTGTCAGATTCTTTTGAGATCGGCCTCAAGGCCTTGCTGCTGGATCGCAAACTGAGCATCAACCTGGCTGCCTTCCAAACCAACTACTCGAATTATCAGGCCAACTTCTATGACACCGTGGCCGGTGCCGTGGTAACCCGTTTGATTAATGCCGGTGACGTGTCTACCCGTGGGCTTGAACTGGAACTGGAAGCCAGGCCGATATCTCGTCTGAACCTGAGTGCTTCGCTGGCCTATGTGGATGCACGCATAGACCAGTTCAACTGCCCGGTGGCAGCGGCAGCATCCTGCTCTTTGAATGGCCAGACATTACCGTTTTCACCGAAGTGGAAGTCCTTTGCCCGCGCCAGCTATGTGGTACCACTGAGCAATGGCTTGCAGGTAGATCTGGCGACCGATTTCAGCTGGCAAAGCAAGGTGCAGTATGACTTGTTCCAGTCTGCAACCACGATACAAGGTAGCGTTGGTTTGTGGAATGCCAGTGTGGCACTGGCTGCACCAGAGAATGGCTGGCGTCTGGCCTTGATCGCAAAGAACCTGGGTGACAAATCGTATGCGACCAACCTGGTGAACGGCACCAATACGGTGACACGTGCAGTACCACGCGATGACCAGCGTTATTTCGGCGTCAACTTCAGAAAGGATTTCTGAAACCATGGCAACACGTCAATTGAAACTGGGCGCATTCCTGCTGCATAACGGCCATCATGTGGCTGCCTGGCGGCATCCGCAGGCCGATAGTGGTCGTGACCCATTTGCGCTATATAAAAAATTGGCACAGACGGCAGAGCGCGCCTGTTTTGATACGGTCTTCTTTGCCGACAGTGTTGCACTGACCAGCGGTGTCGGTGGGCTGGAACCCTTGACACTGCTGTCAGCACTGGCGGCAGTGACCGAGCATATCGGCCTGATCGGTACTGCCACCACCACCTATAACGAGCCCTATCACGTCGCCCGTAAATTTGCCTCGCTGGACCGCATCTCTGGCGGGCGTGCCGGCTGGAACCTGGTGACATCCGACAATGCCAGCGAGGCCGCGAATTTTGGCCGCAGCGACCATGTCGCCCATGGCGAACGCTACGCCAGGGCCAGGGAATTTCATCAGGTGGTGCAAGGTCTGTGGAATAGCTGGGAAGATGATGCCGTCCTGAATGACAAGGAAAAAGGCATACAGTTCGATGCAGATAAACTGCATGCCTTGAACCACAAGGGCGATCATTTTTCTGTTGCCGGGCCTTTGAATGTCAGCCGCAGTCCGCAAGGACAACCGGTGGTGGTGCAGGCCGGCGGTTCGGAAGCGGGCAAGAATCTGGCGGCAGAAACAGCGGATGTGGTGTTTACCGCACACCCCAACCTGGCATCTGCCCAGGCTTTTTACCGCGACCTGAAAAGTCGGGTGGTACATGCCGGGAGGCCAGCAGACAGTCTGAAGATCATGCCCGGTCTGTTCCCTGTGGTGGGAAGAACGCAGGAAGAAGCGCAAGAGAAATTCCAACTATTGCAAGACCTGGTTGTTCCGAAGGATGGTTTGGCGCTGCTGGGCCGTATGATAGGCAATTTTGATTTGTCGGCTTATCCGCTGGATGAACCCTTGCCAGAATTACCCCTGACCGACAATGGCCAGCAAAGCCGGCAAAAATTGCTGACCCAACTGGCGCAGGGTGAAAATCTGAGCATACGTGAACTGTATCTGCGCATCGCCGGTGGCCGTGGTCACTTTACGCTGATAGGCACACCAGAATTGATCGCTGACCAGATACAGTTATGGTTTGAAAACGAAGCCGCGGACGGTTTCAATGTCATGCCACCGTATCTGCCAGGCGGGCTGGAAGATTTTGCTGAACTGGTGGTGCCGGAATTGCAAAAGCGTGGCCTGTTCCGGCGCAGTTATGAAGGCAGGACCTTGCGTGACAACCTGGGGCTGGCCTTACCAAAAAAATAGTTTTCGCTGTTTTTTTCTGACGTATGCTGGCCACCGTGGCAGCATACCTCTTGATCTTGCCTGTTGATTTTGCAACTCCTGATGACAACCTTCATGATGATGATAAAACTGCGTACCTTGATTGCCACCTGCATTTTGCTTGCTCCCTGCTGGGTGAGCGCGCAGGATAACCGCATTGATCAGATACGGCCCGACGCCCCCGAACTGGCCGCCTATGGTCAGCACAGGGTGGGCATTACCAGCCTGAACCTGCTGAACCCCAGACAGGTCGATATCCTCAATAGCAAACCTGGTGGCGAAACGGTGTATTACGACCGCCCGCTGACGGTGGAAATCTGGTATCCCGCCACGTTGAAACCGCAGCAGGCACCAGGCGGCAAGTACCAGACCTATCTGCGCGACGGCAAGACAGAAATCAGCCTGAGCGGCCAGGCAGTGCGCGATGCAGCACCAGACAAACAGCATGGCCCATACCCGTTGCTGATCGTGTCGCATGGATATCCGGGTAATCGCTACCTGCTGAGCCATCTGACAGAAAACCTGGCCAGTAAAGGCTATGTGGTGGTCGCGATCGACCATACCGACAGTAATTACCATGATCTCAAGGCGTTTTCCAGCACTTTGCTGAACCGTTCGCTGGACCAGTTGTTTGTCCTGAACCAGATGGCAGCCCTGAACAAGGCCGATGCCAGCGCCAGGTTCAACGGACTGATCAATGCAGACAATACCGGCCTGATCGGTTATTCCATGGGCGGCTATGGCGTGGTGAATACCATCGGTGGCGGTTTGACAGCGGCCAGTGTGGACGGGGCTTTTGTGCCTAACCGTGCGCTGGCAGTCCGGCAGGCTGGCAATGCCGCCTATCTGGCATCGCAGGACAAGCGCATCAAGGCAGCAGTTGCATTTGCCCCCTGGGGCTGGAATGCAGGTCTGTGGGATGCGACAGGTTTATCTGCCATCCGTACCCCTGTCTTCTTTGTAGCGGGCAGCGTTGATGACATATCCGGTTATGCACCTGGTGTGCGCAATATCTATGAAAATAGTGTCAATGCCCGGCGTTATCTGCTGACCTTTGAGAATGCCAACCACAATGCCGGTGCCCCCATACCCGCTCCGAAGGAAGCCTGGCTACCTGTACCCAGCCTGAAGAAAATTCCGGCAGAAACCTATATCGATGCAGTTTGGGATAACAACAGGATGAACAATATCGCGCAACACTTTGTCACCGCTTTCCTGGCCAGATACCTGAAGAACGATAACAGCATGGATGCCTACCTGGATCTGACAGAGAATGCGCGGGATGGGAAATGGAGCGTAGATGAAAATGCACAACCCAAACCGGATCATACTTACTGGAAGGGTTTTCCTGCCCGTACAGCCGCAGGCCTGAAACTGGAAAAGAAATTGCCAGTAGCAGAAAGCCGTTAAGCTAAGCCCAGCACAGCCTCACTTATTCCCTTCCAATCCCTGACAACACGGCAATATTTGCCGTGTTGTTGCTTTAGACTTTAGTTCAACACGCCCTCATACCTGCAGTAATCTACAGTATTATTCCAATCAAATTTTTGCGCATATGCGACTGAAACCTGTGATCATGGTCATTGCGCTGGTCCTTAAACCTATAATCGTAAGCCGTCTATAGGGCAAATTCATGTCAGCTAGCAAAAAAGTGCTGCTGCCGGATAAAAAAATCAAGGAGATCACCTATGCTGAAGATCAGCCGCCCGTTGGTATTTACGTGGATATGTACGCTGGCACTGATGTCCAGTCATCTGGCGATTGCCGATACATCGACAGCGACGCTTGCCTCTGCACCTGCTCAGCTACCCATATCAATTGAAGCAATAGACAGGGTCTGGTCAGGGCATACGGTGCCGTTTGCCATGGCTACCAGCAAAGACCACCTTTATGTGGCTTACTATGACGCCAACCGTCAACTGACGGTGGCGCAGCGGCCATTGAATGCGCCCAGCCACTGGGTCTATCACAAGCTTGATACCTGGCTGGGCTGGGATAGCCATAATCTGATCGCGATGACACTGGATGCTTCTGGTGCAGTGCATATTGCCGCCAATATGCATGTAGACCCGTTGACCATGTTCCGTTCGGATACCACAGGCGATGTGCGTACCTTGCAGCGGGTGCCAAAAATGCTGGATGCAGCGCGAGAAAAAGCGATGACCTATCCGGTCTTCCTGAAAAATCATCAGGGGCAATTGATTTTCAAATACCGCGATGGCAGCAGTGGTCGTGGCAATGAAATTTATAACATCTATGACGAGAAATCACAAAGCTGGAAAGCCCTGACAAATAGCCCGCTGACCGATGGAGAAGGGCAGCGCAATGCCTATTTCATGGGACCGACCAAGGGGAAGGACGGTTATTTCCATGTTGCCTGGGTATGGCGTGAATCGCCAAGTGCCGAAACCAATCATGACCTGTCTTACGCAAAAAGCCGCGACCTTGTGCATTGGGAACGTGCCAATGGCAGCCCCCTGACATTGCCGATACGCCTGAAGCAGGCCGAGATTGTCGACCCCGTGCCTGTAAGCGGCGGCATGATCAATAACAATACAGTGCTGGGGTTTGATGAAGAAGGGCGCGCCATCATCACTTACCATAAATACGATGCCGCAGGGAATACGCAAATCTGGCTGGCGCGACATGAAAAGGCTGGCTGGAAACTGAAGCAGATCAGCGCCTGGACCAATTATCGCTGGGACTTTAAAGGGAATGGCTCGCTGAATTCTGAAATCTTTGTCGAAGGCGCCCGCCCAGGCAAGCCTGGGCAACTGCTGGTGGCCGTGACACGTCTTGGGCAAAGACTGGAATTCAGTGTCGATTCCAGAACCTTGGAAACTGTCACAGAAAACAAGCTGGCTGGTGTGGCAGAGATGTTTGCTACCTATTTCAAACCTGGGCCGGACATGCAGATCAATACCACTGAAACAAGCGACGCCAACGGCAGGGTATACCGTCTGGCATGGACAGCGCAGGCACCACATCGCGATTTGCCGCTGACGGAGATCGTACCTGCAACGGACTTGAAACTGTTTGTTTTTAACCCGGGAAAACCCTGAGAAAATCGGGGTTGAGAGCCTGGGCATTTGCTTGTTGCAGACAAATGCCCAGCTCGTTCTTCAATGCGGTATTTGAGTAGTCGAGCTTATTTTTTCGGCTCTGCAATAATATTTCCTTCCAGTCCGGCTTTCTTGCCGGGCTCGGCTTCCACCAGTACCGTCAGTTGCGCTGGCCCTTCGCCAGCGGGCAGGTCAACACTGAGATCACCCGTACCCAGTGAGGTTTTTGATCCCAGCAATTTCCCGTTCAGCCAGATTTCTGCCTTGCCGTTGATACGTGAAAACAGCAGGCGTGCCTTGCCGCTGCCCAGCCTCTTATCCTGGGTAAAATCGCTGCGGAACAGATGGAAGTGATTTGCTTTGTTATCACTCTCCTTGGTGCCGCTTTCCAGCAGAGGTGGCTGGCCCCAGTTCCAGGTATTCATATCATTGTCTGCCAGCGTCTGGTTGGGGTCTGGCCGTGTTGCATAAGGGGGCGAGATGCGCCAGTTTTGCAGGTACAGCACGGGGGCATCACTCACCGGGACAAAGGGCAGGCCCACCGTTTTTTGTACCGGTATGCGCACGCTGGCTGCTTGCAAGCCGGGTGCTGTAGCGGTGATCAACAATTCACCACTGCTGTCAAAATGACTTTGCACGATCAGTTGTGCCAGGCCATTAAACAGTCTGCGCGTCTTGCCTTTTTCATCTTCATGCGAATTGGGGTCACCGTTGCCATGGCCTATGGACTGACCGGCACCGGAGATGTCGAAGCTGACCTCGCTATTGTCTATCGGCACGGCACGGCCTTGTGCATCCAGCGCGCGTACAGTAACTGGCATGGCGTCACGCCCATCGCCTGCAAGTGATGCGCCGTCTGGCAGCAGTTCCAGCCTGACGGCCTTGCCGGTGGTTTCTACGCTGGTGCGTATTACTTCCTTGCCGCCTTTGTAGCCCAGTGCCTCCAGCTTGCCGGCTTCATAGGTGACCTTGAAGGTATTCATGCGATAAGGATCAACCTGTTGCTCGCCCAGTTCGCGGCCATTCAGCAAGAGCTTGATACGCTCCACATTGGCCATCACCATGACGCGGATTTCCTTGCCCTCCAGGCCCTGCCAGTTCCAGTGCGGGGCGATATGGATCAGCGGGCGATCCTTGATCCATTGCACCTGATGCATGTAGTAGGCTGTTTTGGGGAAACCGTTCAAATCCATGATACCGAATACCGAACTGACCGATGGCCATTCATTTGGCGTCGGTTCGCCACGGTAATCAAATCCGGTCCAGACAAATCCGCCGGCGACATACGGGCGGCTGTCTATGGCTTGCCAGGCATCGCGGTGGCTATTACCCCATTTGGCAAAGTCATCGTCATAACTGGCAATCAGGTTCCTGCTGTTATCTGTAGTGAATTCACCGCGTGTCATGAAGGCCGAGGTATCTTCCGCGCTGGTGAAGGGTTTGTTGGGATTGGCCTTGTGATAACGGTCATAATCCGGCACCTGATAATTGGCTCCAAGGACATCGACGGCATGCGATACATTCAGTGCAGTAAAAAAGCCGCCATTCATCGCGGCTGTTACCGGGCGGGTGTCATCCAGAGCTTTGACGGCAGCTGTCATGCGCCTTGCCATTTCATAGCCGATTTCGGTACCTTGCACCGGTTCTTCGTTGAATACTGACCACAGGATCACACCTGGGTGATGACGGTCACGCCGCACCATCCATTCCAGTTGCTTCATATAATCAGGCGAAGGATTGAAATTGCGATTTTCATCCATGACCAGAAAACCCATACGATCTATCATGTCCAGCACTTCGGGGGCTGGCGCATTGTGGGAAAAACGTATCGCATTGACGCCCAGTTCCTTGAGGCGTCGCAGGCGGTATTCCCAGATGGAATCCGGTACGGCCACACCGACCCCGGCATGGTCCTGATGCAGGCAAACGCCTTGCAGCTTGACATGCTGGTTATTGAGAAAGAAGCCTTGCTGGGCATCAAAACGTATGCTGCGAAAGCCCGTTTTAAGATGCACTTCATCAATTACCTTACTGTCTTGCAGCACCACGGTTTTAACGCTGTACAGTGCAGGTTTGTCCAGGGTCCAGCGTTCCGGCTGTTTGATTGTCACAGGCAAACTGGCGATGGTCTGCCTCAGCAAGGGGACGCGGACTGTTTGTGTCTTGCTGGCGACGACTTTATTGTCCGGGCTGACGACGGTGACTTCGACCCTGACGTCGGCGGCTTGCTTGCCGCTGTTATCCAGCGTTACTTCCACCGGGATTTGCCATTGTTTGTCATTCAGTTGCCTGGGTGTCGCATGTACACCGTCGGTGATGATGTGGACAGGATTTGATTTCAGTAACCATGCATGGCGATAGATGCCCGCACCTTCATACCACCAGCCTTCCATCTGCTCGGCATCGACTCGGATGGCGATGGTATTGCTGGCATCGCCATAACGCAGATAGGGGGTGATATCGATATTGCTAGCATTGTAGCCAGACCAGTTGCGGTGCACGATATTGCCGTTCACCCAGATGCTGGCATGGGTGGCAATGCCGTCAAACTGCAATTCAAAATAACGGCCACGTTCACTTTCATCCACCCGCAGATAACGGCGATACCAGGAAATACCACGTGGGCGATAACCTTGCGAGATATTCGCCTTGGGGTCAAATGGTCCTTCTACCGCCCAGTCATGCGGCAGATCCAGTTTTCGCCAGTCACTGTCATTGTAGCGGGTGCCCGCAGCACCCTGGGCATTGCCGGCTTTGGCATTGCCATAGGTCGCGCCGTGTCCCTTGATGTCCGGCATGGGGATATCACCCAGATGAAATAACCAGCCCCGGTCCAGCGACAAACGCTCACGTCCGCTATCGGCAAGGGCCAAAGATGAAAACAGGGATGAAAAAAGGACCAGAATGCTGATGGCATAAAGTTTCCATCCCTGCCTGACTGATGTGGTGATTGGTGTCATATTTTTTATAATGATTCTTATCCGTTGAAGCGGAATGATGATGAGCAGATTGATGATGGACAGATGAGGCGCAAGATATTTTATGAGAGTATGCGCGGGCTTGAAGCTGAGCGCGGAAACAATCAAGAAATTGACTGCTGGCTGTGGAAACAGAAAAAATCTCCGGCATGGCCGGAGATTTCTGCATAGCTTTCCCTCGTCAGGCTTACAGCATGTCCAAAGCATCAAAAGCAAATGCCGGACTCAGGTAAGTGGTGCCGCTTGAACCGGATACCACACTGATAGTCATGGTATTGGTGCCAGTCACAAAAGCACTGGCTGGAACACTGAAACTGTACATGGTGTTGTTGCCCCGGTAACTGCCTGTCGTCAGGCTGCGTGAATTAGGCTGGGTGGATGCGCCCTGTGCCGTTGCTGTCCATGCGTTGATTTTGATATTTGGCCGTCCACCAGCGTAGGCACCGGTTATACCTATCCTGACGGTATGATTTGCCACCTGGGCAGCGCTGAGGTTGAAGGTGACGGTAGTCGGGCTGTTCAGGTCTTTCCATTGCGCAGCCGGAAAGCTATTGGTTGCCGCACCGATGTTGTAGGTGACAGGCCCCCAACTGGCGTTACGTACGTCGGAAGGATGACGCACATTAAATGTCTGACCGTTTTTCAACTCTCTTGGTGTGCCGTCCCAGTCACCGATGCGCCATACCGCCGTATCTGCCGAAGGATCGCCCTGTATGGTGCGGGTATTCAGAGTGGTAGTACCGCCAGCGCTGACAGCTACTGTTTCTGTATACACAGCCAATTCGCCCTTGTAGACAGACATGGTGTAGGTGCCGGGTTTCATGCCCGACCGGACAAAGTTGCCGTTAGTCGTGCTGGCCGCTGTCCAGTATTGGGCGGTGGCATTCGCAAAGCCTACGGTGTACGCATAATTGCCATCCATGCCTGCCAGTCCGTTGCCGACCACTTTGCCGCGTCCGCTGGCGTCGATCCAACCAGACAGGTTATAACTGCCCATCCAGCTCATGTCGGGTATGGCTGGTGTCGCCCCGGTCGTGAACATGACAGCATAGGGGCCGTGGAAACCCATGCGGTCGGCTTCTGTCTGGTTGTGGCCAGAGTTCATGTAATTGTAGACTTCGGTATCGCCACCGGTCTGGTTTTGAATGTCGCGATAGAAAGGGCCGCCGGAGCTGCTCTCACGATTGCCGTAGACCATGAAGATGCCAATATTTGACCCCGTCACACCCCGTATAGACAGGTCAATAGCACGCTGATTGCCATAATATTTCGAACGGGTTTCACCGTTCGCCAGTCCAAAGATATCGGTACTTTCTATGGCGCCGGTGTTGTCGGCAATTCTTGATTCCGTCGGTACATTGGTCAGCACCGTGGAATTCAGGCGGGTGATCCAGCGTAATTCACCTACGCTGGGTTCGGCGGTGACATACGTCCCCATGTAGATATTGTTTTCATTCGCACGCACCAGCAGATAGTGGATCAGGGTAGACGTAGTCAGCGTGATTTTTGCCACCGAACCCGATACCGAGTAAGACACCGTGGCACCCAGGCCAGATGCAATATGCGAGCCCTTGGTCTGCGACTGTAATTCCGGGCCGTCATTGTATTTGATGGACGTGATGTTGCCGCCGTTTTCATCCACTTTAAATACCAGACCCGCACCGCTGGTCACGGTCAGAAAACCGCCACTATCGGTAACACCAAAAGCTGCAGGCGGCGGGCTGCCACCGGCACTTATTTTTCCTGCCAGGCTATTGCCGGCGTTTGCACTATCCTGTGAACCGCCGCCGCATGCGCTGGCCAGCATCGTTACCGCAAGGCTGACCAGAATGGTCCGCCAGTTGAATACACTCATGCTATCTCCTTGATATTGTTGTGAGAGGCCGCTGTAAATAGAAACTGACTCGATACTGACTCGATGCTGTTCTGACAGACACGTCAGGTGATGCATAGTAATGACACAGTAATGAGGTAGCTGACGGAACGATGCACCATTCTGTTTTCTTATAGCGGCTTGTGTGCTCAGGCGTTATGTATCGCCACTGACATCATAGATACCACTTTTTTTCATTCCATATCAATTGTATAAGCATGATCAAATAATCATTTTCCTGCTTGATTCAGGAGGGCATCAATTTTGATTGAAAATTGCTGGATTTCAGAGGAGAAAATACCAAAATGAACAGCGATACCGATGATGGGCGTCGAGTTGACGCTGGTCGTTGATGGCGCTAGCATTTATCCGTTGCCCATTGTTCAAATACCAGTCGCAGTTTGCTAGTGCGATGGGCGACGTGTGCTTTCCTCTGCACCACGGTTTTGACAGGTCTGGTTTGCACGCTGCAAACCTATGGTCTGCAAATACCTGAGTGTTGTTCACAGTCCACCAATTCCCTTTTTTCGGGATAGGCATGACGGCGATGTGATCAGGCATCTGCTTCATTGACAGCACAATTCTTCATGCTCCAAAGACGGAGCATATGGCCTTTCCCTATGCAGATAGACGGGAAGAGGGCGAGTTTTTTTCATCACTTTTACTTCAAGCAGACGGATGTGATTTCCCGTTTTTTTGTTATCGCTCAGCTATTTGATTGCTATATGAAAACAACATACGTCCAGCGAGAAAATCTATATAAATGAATTTTTTAAATCAAATAAGATCATCTTAAGCACTCAATATCGGGCGCAAAAAAATGCAATGACCAACAAATTGCATACTTAGAATAATCCAGGAGATAGCATGAAAACCGTATACAAGAAGGGTATAGGGCAAGACTTGTCGCGTACGTCGGACGTGACCGGAGTTGCAGCAAATGAGGTAGCAACTGAAGCAGCAAATAAGGTAGCAAGAGAGACCGCAACTGAAGGCCTGAAACTGAAACGTCTGAGCTATGCCATCGCGCTTGCCATGACTTCCATGATGGCCAATGATCTCGCCCTGGCGCAAGACAGCAAGCCGGCAACTACTCAGGGCAGCAAGGCCGTAGAACCTGCGACACCAGCGGCACCAGCTGCGCCAGCCAAGCCAGGCGAAAAATCCACAGACAATGAAGTATCCACCATTGTGGTGGTGGGGACACGTGCATCACAACAATCGGCCATCGATAGAAAGAAACATGCGACTACCGCACTGGATTCCATCGTTGCCGAAGATGTGGGTGCTTTCCCGGACAGGAATATAGGCGAGGCCATTTCCCGCATCTCAGGCATCTCGCTGGATCGTGGTGATTTTGGTGAAGGCGTCAGTGTGACCGTGCGTGGTAACGGGCCGGACCTGACCCGCGTGGAAATTGATGGACAGGCCGTGCAATCTGCCGGTGGTTCAGACATGAATGGCGGTGGCTTTGGCCGTGCGGTCGAGTTTCGCCAATTATCGTCCGACCTGATCAAGAGCGTGGACGTGGTCAAGGGATCGACTGCCGACATGACCGAAGGTGCTTTGGGCGGCGGTATCATCATCACCACACGTACCGGCCTGGATTTCAAGAAACCCTATGCGTCCCTGCGTCTGGCCACGACGCAAAATTCCATTAACAAGGAATGGACACCAGACATGAATCTGGTACTGGCCAATAAATATCTGGACGGTCGCCTGGGCGTCTTGTTGAATGTGTCGGCCTCCAGAATCACCAATGACGGCCATTCTTCACAGATATCCACGACTGGCATCGCAGGTTATGCGCGTTCCCTCGATTTTGATAATTCGCCCAACAAGACTTTTGCGTTTAACCCCAGCACGGTATCGACTACTGACCTGGCAGCAACCACGCCTATCGTGGCATCGCCATTGACTGCTGGTGGAGTCTTCAATTCAGAAACACCAATGAGCCTGGTCAACAAGTCTGCTGCGGCCAAAACCAAGGCGGACTGTTATGCGGCTTTCCCTGCGCTGACCAGTGCACAGTCTGCAGCGGTTAATGGAACCACCGCCAGAAACGCGGCCATTACGCAACGTACGTCCGAGCTGGAAACCTGTCTCAACCAGTGGAATGACTACACCCCATCACTGGTGCGTTTCATCGAAAAACGTCAGAAAGAAGAACGTAAGTCCTTTGACCTGCGCTTCGATTTCAAGGTCGACAATAATCTGTCTTTGTATGTCAAGGGCAGTGGTAACAGCCGCAAGGTAGAAGACAATTTCCTGACTTATGGTCTTGGCGGGTTGAACATCAATACAGCCAGCGTGTTGTCACCGACCTATCAGGGCGTCAGTTTTGTCGATTCCGCGACCGGTGTCCGTACTGCCGTGCCGGGTTCTGGCTACTATGTGTATGACAATATCAGTGGCCGTACCGGTTTGCCAGCGGCAGCGGGTGCTGTAGCCAATGTCATCCCCGGTTCTGTTGTGGTGGATGCCAACCATCACGTGACAAAATTCACGATCACGGATGGATCTGCCAGTACTGACCAGATACAAAACACCATGGAAACCAAGTCCACCTACCTGCAGGGTGGTGGGCTGTATAAAAACGACCGGTTCAAGGCAGAGTTTTTTATTGCCGATGCCAGGTCAGATTTTTCTCGTGCAGACAAACGCACCAGCTGGACCACACCTTATGGCGAAGCAACGCTGAGTGTTTTGCCTAACGGTCTCTGGACGTATGCTTTCCCGGCGACATCGACTTTTGATCAGGCCAATCCTGCGCAGTATTCCAATCTGAATGCAGCGACCTCGGCACGTGCAGCAGTGGCCGCGACGATCAATAATCCTGCCATACCGGCGTACACGATTGCACAGCAGCCTTTGCTGACGCAGGCACCACAAATATCGTATTCTCCAAAACTGATAGAAACCGGCGAGAAAACTGCCAAGCTGGATCTGACCTATAACACCACCGACAAATTGCCGTGGCTGACACAGATCAAGACAGGTTTCAATCTGCGCGACAGCAATGCATCCAGCTGGGGCGGCGGTGGCGCGACGATTCAATCGGCAATCGGTACATTTGGTACAGCCGGTTATGTGCCACCGGTTGTCTTGCCAACCAATAATCTGCGCGGCAGTTTTGTTGGCTGCGAAAATACACCAGGCTCCCTGGGTGCAGGCGGTGCGCCATGTAATTACGGTTATGTTCCAAATACCAATTTGTCGAACACCCAGTATGGAACAACAACACTGACCCAGGCCCAGTTCCTGGATGTAATTACGCAATCCATGATACCGGCGTCTTCGCAGTTTATGGCTGGTCTGCCAGATCGCCCTGCCAACCTGATCAATGGCTGGCGGCAGATTGATGTTGCCAAGGCTTTCGACTTGCTTGGTGTGCCTAACATGAACTTCAATTGCATGAAGTCCTGCAAGGCCAGCGACGGCAAGGTGTACGCTCAACCAGTGAGCCAGAACAGTGAAAAGACCAAATCAGGTTATTTCATGCTGGACTTTGAAAAGGATGAACTGCCTTTCGGCATGGAATTCGCAGCCAATTTCGGTGTACGTTATGTGAACACCGAAATTCATGCAACTGGCCAAATGTTCTTTACATCGATTACCAAGACAGCTTCATTTGACCCGGCTAATCCAACGGTTGCTACCGGTGTACAGAGCAGTACCCTGATGAAGAATACTTCACTCGACAGTAACACCACGGATATCCTGCCGATTTCCAATCTGTCGCTGTGGGTTATTCCGAATAAATTTGTGGTTCGTTACAATCATGCCAAAACAGTGGCACGTCCACCTATCGCCCGCCTGCTGCCAACAGGTACATGTACCTATGATGAACGTCGCGTAGGCAGCTTCGATCCTGACGGATCAGGTGCAGATATGGGTTGCACCGGCACCATTGGTAACCCGAACCTGAAGGCACAATCAAACATCAATCAGAACCTGAGTGCAGAATGGTATCCGAACAAGGATACGATGCTGAGTATCGGCGCCTTCAAGCAAACCGGCAAGATCGGCCCTGCGATTGCTGTCGGTAAATCGAACGTTGCCCTGTTCTCGGGTACCAGCGATATCGATCCTGTCACCGGCAAGAAACTGTCTGATTTTGAGTTTGGTTATTCCACCTGGGAAAATGGCCCGGCAACGACACGCAAGGGGATAGAGATAGGCGGCAAGCTGGCCTTTACTTTCCTGCCATGGTACTTCAAGTACACCGGTGTCGATTTCAACTATTCCAAATTGAAATCCTCTGATTCGATTTCCGTACGCGAACTGATCAGTGGTGATTCTCTGCCACCAACCCTGGAATCCAGCTACACCACCAATCTGTCCCTGTGGTATGACGATGGTGCTTTGAGTGCGCGTATTGCCTACCAGGCACGGGCCAATTACTTCACCTGTATCGCAGGTTGCGGTAATAATATTGCATCGACTTATACTTACCCGAACGATGGCGGTGGTTTCTACCGCACACCGTATAACCCGGGTGCACCTAACTTCAAGGATGCGACTGCATTTATTGATGCCAAGATCGGCTATCGCTTCAAGAATGGTCTGGAATTGTTTGCAGAAGCCCGTAATCTGGGCCTGGCAACCACGACCAGCAGCCAGGCGCAATATGCTTCCTTTGCTAACGGCATACCTAGTCTGAATGACTATGCGTATGCTGGTCGCAGGATCATGGTGGGCATCAATATGAGAAACTAAACCAGTACTGGTGTCGACAATGCAGGTTGGCTGTATGTATGAAATCAGCCAGCCTGCATTTCTGTTATTGCAAACTATATGTGCGGTTATTTTAATTAGTACAACGTTCGGGAACCTATGAAAATCACCATCAGATTGTGTTTGAGTGCAGCCATGCTGGGCTTGCCTGGTTTGCCCATGGCGCAGACACCGACGCAACAGATAGAGCCGATTTTTGTTCCCGATACGCCGATTACTGCGGTCACCATATTTGGCAGCCTGCCCAAGCGCCCTGGTACTGCAGTAAGGCGTCTTGACCGTAATTCGGCGGGTTCCTGTGCCTTCAGCTTTACGTCTTATCAAGATCAGATCATCGATGATTATCTTGATCATTTCGAAGGCCGTGGCCGTAGCACTGACAATACCAATATGGGTGCAGATGCACCTCCGGGCCTTGGCGACCGCACTGAAGGTTTTCTCGACAGCAGCCCGTATGGTTCGGCTGCCGGTGGTGAACGGCTGGTAACCCCGGCAGAAGACAGCACGCAGACCAGCGCTGGCTGTTCTCAGGCGGATAGAAATTTTGCTGCTGGCCGCAATTATATTGCCCGCAAGGACAAAACCCTGGACCTGGCGTTTGCCGCTTATGATGCAGGTGATTTTCCCAAGGCACTGGAAGCTTTCAAGACTTCGTATTCCGCAATTGGCTATGACGAAGCGGCCCTGATGTTGGGGAATATGTATTTCTATGGGCAAGGCGCACCGCGCGACACACGTCAGGCCATCACCTGGTATGACAAACTGGCGGACTCCCGTCTGAATCCGTCACAATACAGTCCATTTGATCCCAAAGACCCGGAACGGGCATCGTTGCGGGTGCAGGCACAGTTGCGGCTGGCGCGTATCTACATGGCTGGGTATGACGTTCCTAAAGATCCTGTCAAAGCCAGACAATGGTACAAGGCAGCGGCAGAGTTGAATTTTGTACCGGCCCGTTACGTACTGGCACGTTTTTACCAGAGCGGCTATGGCAGCAGCAAAGACATCCAGGAAGCGGTCAAGCTTTACACCAATGCCGCAGAATATGCGTATGTACCGGCACAATTGTCCCTGGCCAATCTTTATTACTATGGTGATGAAGTCAAACAGGATTTGCCGAGAGCATTTGCCTGGTACCAGCAGGCGGCCAAACAAAAAAAACCACAAGCCCTGTATGCATTGGCCCTGATGTTTGACCAGGGGCAGGGTGTTGCTGCTGACCCGGCTAAAGCCCTGGCCTTTTACAAGGAAGCTGCGGTTGCCGGACATCCTGATGCACAAAATTCTCTGGCCACCTATTTTTATACAGGCCAGATCGTCAGCAAGAATCTGCAGATAGCGCGTAATCTGTTTCAAAGTGCTGCCATGCAGAGCCAGCCGGATGCCATGGTGAATCTGGCGGCGATGTTGCTCAAGGGCGAAGGTGCCGCAGCTGACAAACCTCGCAATAGTGATGAAGATACCGTGAAAGCCTATGTCTGGCTGAAACTGGTTGCCAAACTGGGCCGTGCACCGGCTGCAAGTGCTGCCGAGAAGCTGGAGACACGTCTGTCAGATGCACAGAAGGCCCAGGCCAAACGCATCCTGACGCCCTGATATTGATTCGCCTGAGCGAATCCCGATTTTTATACGGCATGGAGACTCCTCCCTCCATGTCGTGTATCCCACGGCTTGTTATTGACAAGCCGTTTTTTCTTTTGACACCCACATCATCACTGATGCCGGGTGTTTCTGCATTTTTCAACTATGTAAAACTGAAAAGCTTCCTTGTGGTTTGCAGGCACAGTTTTTATGATCAGTGCAGATGAGATAAGTTCTGACCAACATAATAAGGATAGTTAGATGAAACTGGAAACCATCGCCGTTCACGGCGGCTACACCCCCGACCCGACCACACGTGCTGTTGCCGTGCCCATCTACCAGACGGTCGCCTATGCGTTTGATAATACCCAGCACGGTGCAGACCTGTTTGACCTGAAGGTGCAGGGAAATATTTATTCGCGCATCATGAACCCTACCAATGATGTGCTGGAAAAACGTGTGGCTGAACTGGAAGGCGGGATAGCCGGCCTGGCGCTGGCGTCCGGTCAGGCGGCGATTACCTATGCCATACAGACTATCGCCGAAGCGGGTGACAATATTGTTTCTGCTTCCACGCTGTATGGCGGCACCTACAATCTGTTTGCCCATACCTTGCCGCAGTTTGGCATAGAAACCCGTTTTGCCGATTACCGTGATCCAGAATCTTTTGCCAGTCTCATCGATGAAAAAACCAAGGCGGTATTTGTTGAATCCATCGGCAACCCCCTGGGCAATATCACCGATATCGAAGCGATTGCCGCAGTGGCACACCGTCATGGTGTGCCGCTGATTGTCGACAATACCGTGCCTTCTCCTTATCTGCTGCGCCCTATCGAGTTTGGCGCGGATATCGTCGTGCATTCCCTGACCAAGTATCTGGGCGGGCATGGCAATTCCATAGGCGGCATCATCGTTGATTCCGGCAAGTTCCCGTGGGCGGAACACAAGCAACGTTTCAAACGTCTGAATGAACCCGATGTGTCTTATCACGGCGTGGTGTATACCGAAGCACTGGGTCCGGCAGCCTATATCGGCCGTGCCCGTGTGGTGCCGCTGCGCAATACCGGTGCTGCACTGTCACCTTTTAATGCTTTCTTGATTTTGCAGGGAATAGAAACCCTGGCCCTGCGCCTGGACAGAATTACGGAAAACACCATCAAAATTGCGCGCTATCTTGACCAGCACACCAAGGTGAAATGGGTCAACTATGCCGGTTTGCCTGAACACCGGGATCACGCCCTGGCGCAAAAATACCTGGGTGGAAAACCGTCCGGCATCCTGACTTTTGGTCTCGATGGTGGCAGGGAAGCCGGTGGCCGCTTCCAGGATGCATTGCAGTTATTTACCCGTCTGGTGAATATTGGTGATGCTAAGTCGCTGGCCTGCCATCCTGCCAGCACCACGCACAGGCAGTTGAATCCGGAAGAACTGGCAAAAGCCGGTGTGACTGAAGATACCGTTCGCCTGTCCATCGGTATTGAGCATGTGGATGATCTGATCGCCGATCTGGAGCAGGCATTGGCAAGTGCCTGATCTTTGTGGTCAGGCAGTTTGAGAATGCATTTCAGCCGCTGAAATGCATTCTGCCAGTTTAGTTGTTGTCGTTCGCCACTGGTGCTGGTACCAGTGGCAGTTCGAAGAAGAATTTGCTGCCTACATCGATCGTTGATTCAAAGCCGATGCTGCCGCCCATTTTCTCGATGATGGTCTTGCAAATATTTAAACCCAGGCCAGTGCCGCCTTTTTTGCGGGTATTGGAACTGTCCACCTGGCTGAATTTCTGGAATATCTTGCTGTGGAAATGACTGGGAATGCCGCTGCCATAATCAGTGACAATGACCTTTACCTTGTCTGCCGTTTTTTCTACCGATACGACCACTTCGCCGCCCTTGTGAGAAAACTTGATGGCGTTTGACAGCAGGTTTGCCAGTACCTGTGCATAGCGGTCACGGTCAACATTCACATACAGTTCTGCATCATCACCGATGGCGCGCATACTGACGCCATACTGGTCCGAATACGACATATTGCCGCTGATAGCATCCTGTATCAGGGGCTGCAGGGCACTGACCTTGAAATCGAATTCCATCTTGCCTGAAGCGATTTTTTCCAGGTCCAGTATGTCATTGATCAGGTGTAGCAGACGGTCTGCATTGCGCATGGCCACTGTGGTCAGTTCCTTGGCCTTGTCCGGGATTTCACCTGCCACGCCGGCGGCCACCAGACGCAAGGCACCGTTGATCGAGGTCAGTGGTGTGCGCAATTCATGGCTGACCATGGACACAAATTCATTCATCATCATTTCCACTCGCTTGCGATCGGCAATGTCAAAGCTGATGGCATAAAAGCCTTCAACTTCGTCGCGGTCATTCACCGCAGGTACGTACACGGACTGGTAATAATAAGTGCGTTTATTGAGTTCGCCTGTTCCTTCAAAACTGGCACGTTGCCCTGCCAATACATTTTTCACATAGCCAGCCATAGGCTTATAAAACTCTTCCCCTACAACTTCACGCAGGGTTTTGCCTATCAGCTGTTCCGGCCTGACCCCGAATTCTGACGTGATGAAGGCGTTCACAAACACATATCTTTCTTCCAGATCCATGAAGGTGATGATGCAGGGCAGGTTATCGGTGATGGCCTGCAGACGGCTTTGGACATTGCGTTGCTGTTGCAACGCCAGCTCCAGTTCGCTGGCCTTCTGTTTGATTTCATGCGTGCGTTCGGCGACGGTGGTTTCCAGACTCTGGTTGGCGCTTTCCATATCAGCCAGGTGACGTTCTTCTTTTTCCACCATGTCGGCCAGGGTGACTGACAAAAGATGTGCCTCATGATAAGCATTGACGATAGGAATAGACGGCGTGACAGCAGTACCGCCACGCTTGAGCGAACGCTGTTCAATCGCGGTACTGAGTCTGATCAGTGATGCCGATGCCCGGCGTGCCAGCAACGCTGCTACCAGAGCCAGGATCAGCCCCAGCAAGCCACAGAACAAGAGAATTTCTTTTTCCAGATTGTGCAGGGCCGCCATGGCAATGTCTTTGGGCTGGCGTACCAGAATGCTCCATTGCAGGGCCGGGTAGTTGCGTGCCTGCCCGGTCAGGGCATAGCCGGTCAGGTAGAGTTTGCCATCTTCAAATGTTTCTTCGACTGTTCCAGTTTTACCCGAGCGCGATTGTGTCAGGCTGCTGGACTTGATTTTCTTTTCTTCCATGCCCTTGGGGCCAAGCAGTACCGTGCCGTCATCACGGACTATCATGATGTCAACATTGTATTGCTGATCTGCCGGGGCCAGTATGGTCTGGGCCAGCTTGCGCGCCCAGTTCCAGCTCAGGTGTACACCCAGTACCCCACGCAGGCTGCCATCAGCCCGACGGACAGGGATGGCAACATCCACAAAACGCCATGGGTCGGCGCTATACGGCAATAACTTTTGCAACAGCAGAGCCGGATGGTAGTCGCCAGCGTACAGCGCCTTTTTACCCTGCTGGAACCAGGGGCGCTGGCTGACATCCTGTCCCTCCAGCAAGCCCTTGCTGGATGCCAGAACCTTGCCGTCGGGGCTGGCCAGGCCTATCCAGGCATAATCGGTGAAATTGTTTTGCAGGCTGTCGAGGATGCGGCGTATTTCAGATGGGTCCTGCGCATCCCTGATCTGGCTTAATTGCGACAGCAATTGCACATCGCCTACTGATTTTTGCATGACCAGATCAATCTGGTCGCGCATTTGCCAGGAAAGCTGTTGCAGCCTTTGTTCAGCCTCTTTTTGCGCATAATTATTGGCAAAATGATCGACCAGCAGCAGGGCTGACAAGACGGTACACAAGACGACGGCACTGACGCCAAGTGTCAGCAGGGTGGCAAGCCGCGGGCGGGAAGTCGGTTTTAGTAAAGACATAAATGGGCACTTTATCTTGGGGCGTATCGCTGGAACTCATGCCATCCCTGTTTTTGCAATGAGTTCCTTCTGTTCGGGGCAGTCATTGTCATAAATTTAATAACCAGACTGACCTGTTGGATTTCCGTTTATTGCTCAGATGATACTCTCAAAATTTCTGCATTTGCTGGGCTTGTATGAAAACAAGCCAGTGTTTTCGTCGGCGATGGCAGTTTCCACAGTGATTCTTGATATCTGTTTTTCAGATAAATAACAACATTTTTATTCGTTTTGCGCCTTAGATAAATTCGGTACATTGAAACTCTGTTACGAACCAAATTCGTTTTTGTTGTTAGCCAGAGTATTTCATGACCGATTCTACATTTGCATCTACAGAGTTATCGTCTGCCAGCCAGGCGGACGAAACATCATCTTCGGGTAGCGAAGACCACGCACTGGCGAATGCCAGAGCAGTTGCGCAGGCAGCAGGCCTGGTGTTTTCCGGCAGTGTTGCGCCAACTGACGCCTGGCGTCTGGTACAGAGTAACCAGGCCATTCTGGTCGACGTGCGAACGGCGGAAGAACGCAAGTTTGTTGGCCATGTGGCCGACGCCGTCCACGTGCCCTGGGCCACCGGCACAGCCCTGACCCGTAACCCAAGATTCGTCAAGGAACTGGAAACCAAAGTCAAAGACAAGTCCAGAGTCGTCCTGCTGCTGTGTCGTAGCGGAAAACGCTCGACAGCCGCTGCTGAGGCTGCGGCCAAAGCAGGTTTCAGCAACATTTTCAATGTGGCAGAGGGCTTTGAAGGTGACTTGAATCCAGAGCAGCAACGCGGCCAGCTTGGTGGCTGGCGTTTTCACCAGTTACCGTGGATACAGGATTAAGGCGATGTCATCCGCTTCATTGTTATAAGAGAAGAAAGGTAAAGGCAGATGGTCAGCTTTACAGAAGAGACACCCGTACAGTCAGTAACGCCAGTCAGGGATCAGCGTGGCTCACTGTTTGGTATCGAGCAGGTAGTCAGTGAACTGGCCGCCGTCAGGCATGCATGGCGACGCCGTCAGCAACGTTCATCCGAACCGGGAGGGCGTGAATTGCCATCCCGTGATGCACTGGCAAAAATTATTTCCGATCTGCGTGGGGCATTGTTTCCCATGCGTCTGGGGCCGCCGGAATTGCGTCAGGAAAGCGAAGATTTCTATGTCGGCCATACGCTGGACACGGCACTGCATTCAATGCTGAGCCAGGTCAGGCTGGAACTCAGTTACACCTCGCGCTATTACGAGCAGGAAGACCTGCATATAGAAGACCGTGCCCTGCATATCGTGCGTGAATTTTCGCGCGCATTGCCAGCGATTCGCTCACTGCTGGATAGTGACGTGATTTCGGCTTACCAGGGTGATCCGGCAGCCCGGACTGTGGATGAAGTACTGCTCTGCTACCCCGGCATCCTGGCCATGATCCATCATCGCATCGCCCATCAGTTATACCAGTCTGGCGTGCCTTTGCTGGCGCGCATCGTGGCAGAAATAGCTCATGCACAAACCGGCATAGACATTCACCCTGGCGCCAGCATAGGTGCAGGGTTTTTCATCGACCATGGCACCGGTGTGGTGATAGGTGAAACCGCCATCATCGGCCAGCGCGTGCGTATTTACCAGGCGGTGACCCTGGGGGCCAAACGCTTCCCTACCGATGATGAAGGCAAATTGCAAAAAGGCTTGCCACGACACCCGGTGGTGGAGGACGACGTGGTCATTTATGCCGGTGCCACTGTACTGGGGCGAGTGACGCTGGGGCGCGGTGCCATCATCGGCGGCAATGTCTGGGTGACAAATGATGTGGCTGCCGGTTCCCACGTCAGTCAGGCCAGCCTGCGGCATGAACATGGAGCACTGCCATCCCCAGCCTTGTAGGCAGACCAGGCAGATCAGTCAGGCAGATTAGTAAGGCAGATTTTTTAACGACAGGCGTCAACCTGTTTTTTTGATGGGCTTGAAATTTTTATTCTTGAAGTTTTCATTTGTTCCGATTCACCGTATTTTTAAATGGAGTAAGCAATGACCGATGTGTCTCCCAGTAATTTCGCACTCAGTGACAACGCCGCCAGGCAGTTAGCGAATGCAACCAAAACCGTTCCTCAGTTATCCACCATTTCACCACGCTGGCTGGTGCATTTGCTGCAATGGCTGCCGGTAGAGGCAGGTATTTATCGCCTCAACAAAGTCAAAAATCCTAAAGATGTCCGGGTGGCCTGTTCCCAGCGTGACGAGTCTGAACTGCCACAGACTTTTGTCGATTATGACGAACAGCCACGTGAATACTTCCTCAATGCTGTGGCAACCGTGCTGGACGTACATACCCGTATTTCTGATCTGTACAGCAGCCCGCATGACCAGATCAAGGAACAACTGCGCCTGACGGTAGAAACCATCAAGGAACGTCAGGAAAGCGAACTCATCAACAATCCTGATTACGGCCTGTTGGCGAATGTGCATGATGATCAGCGTATTTCCACACTGACCGGTGCACCTACCCCTGATGATCTGGATGACCTGCTGACCAAAGTCTGGAAAGAGCCTGGTTTCTTCCTGGCCCATCCGCTGGCGATTGCTGCCTTTGGCCGTGAATGCACACGCCGTGGCGTGCCACCACCAACGGTGAGTTTGTTTGGTTCCCAATTCCTGACCTGGCGCGGTGTACCACTGGTACCTTCCGACAAACTGCCTATCGAAGACGGCAAAACCAAGATCATCCTGTTGCGCGTGGGTGAAAAGCGTCAGGGTGTGGTTGGCCTGTTCCAGCCGGGCCTGGCTGGCGAACAAAGCCCCGGTCTGTCGGTACGTTTCATGGGCATCAACCGCAATGCGATTGCCTCATATCTGATTTCCCTGTACTGCTCGCTGGCAGTCCTGACGGATGATGCGGTTGCTGTTCTGGATGACGTAGAGATCGGTAAGTACCATGACTATCCTGACACCTACAAGTAATACCGGCGCGGCAAATGCGGGTTTGCCGGATGAAGCCCTGCTGAATCGCATGGCATCAGAGTTTTTTGCTCTGGTGCCGGGCGCAGCGCAAGCTGCTGCGCAATTCCTGCCGGGTTTTTCGGAAGCTGGCAGTGCACCTGTAGCGTCTGTATCAGCACCAGGCCGTCTGTCTTCTGTCAGCGAATCTGGCAATCATTCTGGCAGTAATGCCGGTGCAGCGCTTACGCAGCCATCCACGCAGCCATCAATTTATGCCAGCGCCATTCCACAGAATGGTGGCAGCAGTGTCGCACCGTCACGTCCACAGGCGGGTGGTGCGCCTCTCTCAACACCGGCAGCATCGACGACGCCTTATTATTTTATTGGTGCCGACAATGGTTACCCGGTAGCCGATGGCAATCTGGATGGTCTCGCTGCGCAGGGAACAGGCCGGCAGGCAGATCAGACACTGGCACGCTCTTTTGGTCTGCCAGGGCAGGATCAGTTGCAGCAACTGCTGGGCGAGCTGTATCCGGCCAATACCCAGGCAGCTCCGGCGGCTGGGGCAGATGCAGATGCGCGTCCTGCGTATTATTTTCAGCAGGGTGAGCAGGATTACTGGGATACCGCACCCCGGGCGGCCAACCCCGCACTGGCTGCACCGTTTGATATCAATGCCGTGCGCCGTGATTTTCCCATCCTGGCAGAACGGGTGAATGGCAAGCAACTGGTCTGGTTTGACAATGCAGCGACGACCCAAAAACCACAGTCGGTGATAGACAGGCTCAGCTATTTTTATGAGCATGAAAATTCCAACATCCATCGCGCAGCGCATGAACTGGCAGCACGGGCTACAGACGCCTATGAAGGTGCACGCAGCAAGGTTGCAAAGTTTTTGGGCGCTGCATCGGTAGATGAAATCATCTTCGTGCGCGGTGCCACAGAAGCTATCAATCTGGTTGCCAATACCTTTGGTAAAAAGTTTATCGGTGCTGTTGATGAAATTATCGTGTCGCAGCTGGAACACCATGCCAACATCGTGCCATGGCAGCAACTGGCAGCCGAGAAGGGTGCGGTCATCCGCGTTATTCCTGTGGATGACAGTGGCCAGATCATTCTGGATGAATATCGCAAGTTGCTCAACAGCAAAACGCGACTGGTCGCAGTGACCCAGGTCTCGAATGCTTTGGGCACGATCACACCGGTGCAGGAAATCATTGCACTGGCGCATAGTGCCGGTGCCCGTGTGCTGATTGACGGCGCTCAGGCAGTGTCACACCTGCGTGTGAATGTGCAGGCCCTGGATGCCGATTTTTATGTGTTTTCAGGACACAAGGTATTCGGTCCTACCGGCATAGGTGTGGTGTATGGCAAGAAGGCATTGCTGGATCAGTTGCCGCCATGGCAGGGCGGTGGCAACATGATTGCTGACGTGACGTTTGAGCGTACGCAATATCAACCGGCACCGGCACGTTTTGAAGCCGGTACCGGCAATATTGCCGATGCAGTCGGTCTGGGTGCAGCGATTGATTATGTCGAACGCCTGGGACTGGAAAATATTGCTCTGTATGAACATGCCTTGCTGGAATACGCAACGCATGGTCTGAAGAGCATACCCGGTGTACGCCTGATAGGTACGGCCCATGAAAAGGCCAGTGTTGCTTCGTTTGTACTGGAAGGCTATCAGACCGAAGAAGTTGGCAAGGCACTCAATGAAGAGGGTATTGCCGTCCGTTCCGGTCACCACTGTGCGCAACCTATCCTGCGTCGCTTTGGTGTCGAGGCTACGGTACGTCCTTCTTTTGCGTTCTACAATACCTGCGAAGAAATTGATCGCCTGCTGGCAGTGGTACGTCGTCTGGCAAATCAAAAAAGGAATTGAAGCAAGGCAATTTGACACGCTGGTCATGCCAGGCCGATAAGCCTGGTATGCCAGCGTTTTTTTTCGCACCAACAACGAATAGTTGCTGAAATCGTGGACAGCACATACCTGCTGATGTTTGCTGTAAGGCGTTTGAAATTCCGCAGTGCAGCGCATATTCATATCTGAATTAATTCGCTTACTTTTTATCCTGCACACGGTATATTGAAGCTGTCTTTACCCCTAGAGGAATTTCAGGCTCGCGCAGTATGGCGAGCCATTTTTTAGAGACATTCAACTTCAGCATGAATAGTGACAGGATAAAAGCTGGCCTTCATATGGCAATGATATTGCTGGTTTCTGCCGCTTTTTATTTGCTGTGGCCCAGCCTGGCGGCTGCTGCGCCACGTGAGGAATCTGCATCAGGTATCGAGCAGCGGGTACAAAAACTCGCACAAGAATTGCATTGCCTGGTGTGCCGGAATCAGACGCTGGCAGATTCACATACAGAAATGGCGGTCAATCTGAAACAACAAATTCGCGAAAAAATTCAGCAAGGCCAGGATGAACAGCAGATTACTGATTTTCTGCTGACACGTTATGGCGATGTCGTGCGTTACCGGCCAACACTGAATGTACAAACTCTGTTGCTATGGAGCGGACCTTATCTATTGCTGCTGACCGGCCTGATCTGGTTGTTTGCAAGATTCAGATCTGCCAGTAGTCTGGATGATGGGCAAGAACCCGCAAGCATCGAAGTACAACATTATTCTGACCCCTTGTTGTGACGTTTTTGAGCGGCATGTCATGAATCCTGCGTGATGCATGTATAGGCACGTATAGGCGCGTATTGGAATGTACCATCATGCTTCGATACATGCCTTAATACATGGCTCAATTTATTCGTCTTATTCTTCTTTCAATGCGCGGTAATGGTCAGCCTGGGCCTTGCCGTCTACCGCATGGGTTTTGACATCTTTGGTAATGGGCAGCATCTGTGCATTCCAGTTTTCCCAGTCCTGTTTGAGTTTGGCGAATACTTGCGGATGCTTTTGCGCCAGATTTGCTCTTTCGCGCGGGTCATGCACCACATCGAACAGAAACTCATTGTCGGCAATTTTCAGATATTTCCAGTCGCCTGAACGGACTGCTTTTTGCTGGTTGGCTTTATAGCGCCAGTACAGTGTGCGCGGGTGTGCCGGCTGGTTAGCGATAAGATTTGGCAGCAGGTTGTCACCATCGCCGGGGTAGGCTGGGTCAGGTGCACCGCCAGCTGCAGCCAGCAAGGTGGGCAGCCAATCCATACTGATGGCTACCTGATTGCTGACTTGCCCCGGCTTGATTTTTTCTGGCCAGCGAACGATAGCAGGCACGCGTATGCCGCCTTCCAGCAGTTCAGTTTTTTGACCACTGAGTGGCCAGGTTTTGGAAAAACGCTCGCCACCATTGTCACTGGTGAAGACCACAATGGTATTGTCCGCCAGGCCCTGTTCGTCCAAACTTTTCAACACCCGCCCTATCGCAACATCCAGCGATACGACCATTTTTGCATAGGTTTCCAGGCTGCCGCCGTCGAGGTGGTACAGGCTTTTTATTTCACGCGACACTGCTTCATCTTCCGGTGCTTCCCATGGCCAATGTGGCGCGGTGAAATGCAGTGACAGGAAGAAGGCCTTGTCCCTGTTTTGCTGTTTCAGATAATCGACAGCCCGGTCTGCCAGCAAATCGGTGTAATAGCCGGTTTTGCTGACCGCCACCTCGCCTTCAAATAAACCATCTTTGGCGTCTGCGCCAACCCCGGTCTTGTGTGTGAAATAATCAATTGCCCCACCGTAGTTGCCAAAGAAAACATCGTATCCGCTTTTCAGCGGACTGAATTTGGGCAAGCTTCCCAGATGCCATTTGCCAAACAGGGCCGTGGCATATCCCTGTTTTTTCAATAATGAAGGCAGGGTCGGGTGCTCTGGCGGCAGGCCTATCGTGTCTGACGCGCCGGAGATCGGTTCTTCCAGCCCTCCGCGCAGCCGGTATTGGTAGCGTCCTGTGATCAGGCCAAAGCGGGTGGCCGAACAAACTGCCGAATTGGCATACGCCTGGGTAAATCGTAGCCCTTGCCTGGCCAATTGGTCAAGATGCGGGGTCTGAAAATCTGTCTGCCCATAAATACTGAGATCGGCATAGCCCAGGTCATCTGCCAAAATGAAGATGATGTTCGGCTTGGCTGGGGTTGTTGCCTTGGTACTGGCATTCCCGGCCGCTGCGGCGACACCGCTGATGGCTGAACCCAGCGACAGCGCAGACAGACTGCCGATTACTTGCCGGCGTTTCTTGTTGAAATGGGACATATGATTTGATTCAAATAATGTGTGGATATCTGGCGATCTGTTAACTGCCAACAGGTCGGGAGATAATAGCTGCTTGCCGGTATTGTAGGTTTGATGTGTGGATTGTTGTCAATAACTGGCAAGAATATGTTTGCATAAGCTCATGCGACTGTGCCATACAAACTGCAAAGCGAGTGCAGAGCTGTAGTTTCGCGTTACGGCAAACAAGCTGCCAGGATCATCAGTGCAGTCATCATCAGTGCAGTCATCATCAGTGCAGTCATCATCAGTGCAGCCATCAGAAATCAGGACTATGATGATGGATGCTGAAAGGATGCTGGCAGCACGCAGTATGCTCAAAGCCTGTAGTACCTGCCACGACAGCTACCATCCATTCAAATAAATCGATAATTCAGGAGAACAAGATGACACGCCAGACAGCAAATGATTTCAAGCCGGAAGTGCTGCGTTTATTTGATCAGTATGTACATGGCGTCATTGATCGCCGTGCTTTCTTGCAGTCAGCCAGCAAATATGCGGTTGGTGTGGTGACGGCAGAAACCATGTTGCAACAGCTTAGCCCGAATTTCGCCCAGGCCCAGCAAGTGCCAAAGACCGATGCACGGATACAGGCCAAATATGTTGAATATCCTTCACCACACGGTTCGGGTACCCTGCGCGGCTATCTGGTCACTCCTGCTGAAATCAAGGGAAAACTGCCCGCAGTGCTGGTGGTGCATGAAAACCGTGGCCTGAATCCGCATATCGAGGATATAGCGCGCCGCCTGGCGCTGGATGGTTTCATTGCCTTTGCCCCGGATGCGCTGGCATCGCTGGGTGGCTACCCTGGTGATGAAGAAAAGGCCCGTGAACTGTTTCCCAAGCTGGATCAGAACAAGATCCGTGCAGATTTTATTGAAGCCGCTGCAATACTGAAAAAACTGCCTGAAGCCAATGGCAAGGTAGGCGTGGTCGGCTTCTGTTATGGCGGTGGCATTGCCAACTTCCTGGCAACCAGAATCCCTGATCTGGCTGCTGCCGTACCTTACTATGGTGGCCAGCCAGGTGAAGAAGATGCGGCAAAAATCAAGGCGCCACTTTTGATCCATTATGCCGGTACGGATGAACGCGTCAATGCCGGATGGCCAAAATATGAAGCTGCGCTGACCAGGGCCGGTGTCAAGTATCAGGCATATGTCTACGCCGGTACCCAGCATGGCTTCAATAATGATACGACGCCACGGTACGACCAGGCAGCAGCAACATTGTCATGGCAGCGTACAGTCGAGTTTTTCAAAGCCAATCTGCGTGCCTGATAGTCTGCCAGTCGGGCAGTCGCTTGAAGTCGATAGCCGCTTTAAACCGATAGTCCCCTTAAACCGATTTCAGAATGAAATCGCTGGTGTCACGCAGTACAGCCTTCGTTTTTGTAGGGCTGTCCATCATGCGTGACAGCAGCAGGCCGCCTATCATTGATGCCAGCACGGCGTGTGCCTTGGCTTCCACTTCATCATTATCGACGCCTTCACGTTGCAACTGCGTGCTGATCAGTGCCAGCAGATTGTTCACACCCTGCTGTATGGTTTCCTTGCCTATGCCGTCTTGGCGTATGGCTTCCGGGCCCAGGGTGGCGATGGTGCAGCCAAGACCTGGGTTGTCGCTGTGGGCTTTGCTCAGATAAGTGTGTACCAGGGTGCTCAATGCCTCATCGTCGGGGGCAGCGGCGATTTTACGTCGCAGTTCAGTCTTGGTGGCTTCCAGCGCTGCTGCGCAGGCTTCGGCGATCAATGCTTCCTTGGATTCAAAGTGCTTGTAAAAGCCGCCATGGGTCAGGCCTGCTTCATTCATCAGATCCGCCACACCTATGCCATTGATGCCGCGTTCGCGATACAGACGTGCCGCTGTCTCGACAATGCGTTCTCTGGTTTGCGCAGCTTGTTCACGTGAAGTTCTCATGGCTTTATTCCGGTTGTGCGATCATGATCCGTGGACTGTATTGATGTCATTATCTAGAACTCATTTCATAAATAGGGATGAGTGCGAGCAAGGCGATTCGGGATGCAGTGCAAGGCGTGTCGCGTAGCTAAGGCTGGTGCCTTAGCAAGCGGCACAACGCTGCAATGCGCCCGAATCGCCAGCTCCCGGAGGGTTTGCCTCATAACGTGTGCTGGACTGCGTTGGACTCGTTGTCAATAGACCCGCTATTGACTGCCTCGTCCGCCTTGCCAGCCCACGTTATGAGGCAAACGCATCTCACCCCTATTTATGAAATGAGTTCTAGGCATGTCGCTGTATTTGACACAGGTTTCTATTTTAGATGATAATCGGCATCTATGAGATTATGTTTATCATCTAATTGAGGGAATTGGTATGAATGAGCCGGCAATGAAACAAAATGATGCCTCATCAGCAATGTCGGCATCTGCACTGCCATCGCAAGCACCTGCCAGGCCGACTATGGAAGCAGTGTTGCAAGCCCTGATCACACCACGCAGACAGGCGACCACTGACGATGACAAAATGGCATTGTCAGCCGCCAGACGTTTTGACCTTGACCATGCCGGGCAGGTGCTGGTGGCCTGGCGCTGGGGGCCAGACACTGTCCCTGCCGTGTTATTGCTGCATGGCTGGGAAAGCCGGGCCAGTCACATGGCAGCCTTTGTAGCACCGCTGCTACAGGCTGGTTATGGCGTCATTGCGCTTGATGGCCCGGCTCATGGCGAGTCACAGGGTGAACTTACCCATGTCGTCGATTATGGCAAGGCCGTGTTGGCGCTAGCTGCCCAGGTCGGGTCGTTGGCCGCCGTCATTGGCCACTCTGCCGGATCGGCCGCCAGCCTGTATGCCTATGCGCATGGCTTGCGCGTCGCCGCCAGCGTGCAGTTATGTGGCCCGGCTTCGCTTACCCGCGTGGTACAACGTACCGCCCGCATGGCAGGTCTGAATGCGGAAGAGGCGTATGCACTGGAACAGCAAATGGCTATGCACATAGGTGGCCCGCTTGCCAGTATGGACCTGTCGCAACTGCAATCAGGTTTTCAACATCCCGCGCTGATCCTGCACGACCCGGAAGACCGCGAAATGCCATACGAAGAAAGCCTGGCCCTGGCTGCCGCCTGGCCAAAAGCAAGATTACAGCCAGTTGCAGGGACAGGGCATAGACGCATCTTGCGTACTCCCACCGTGGTGGAAGCTGCTATCAGTTTCATTGTTGAACACGGTGCAACGATGGCATAGATGCATTTTTCTCGCAATGGGCTTGCATAGCCGGTCCCGGCTGGCTATGCTTGGGTGAGTTTACACTTCCAAATCAGGTATGCATGGTGGGAATGTCATTACCCCTGGTTCAACTGGCTTTCCTGGATCAGCTAAAAGGCTTCGTAGCAGTCGGCAGGCGCATGAGCATCACGCATGCGGCAGCCGACTTATGCCTGACGCAATCGGCAGTCAGTCGCCAGATACTGACACTGGAACAGCATCTGGGTGTGAAGTTGCTGACAAGGGGGCATCGTTCCATTGCCTTCACTGCCGAAGGCGAACGTCTGTTCCGCAGCGCTGATGTTGCCATCCGGCAGTTGCAGGATGTCATGGGTGAAATTGGCGCTGGCACCCAATCCCGGGCGGTGACCATCAGCGCCAGCATAGGTGTGACCGGTTTGTGGCTGCTGCCCAGACTGAATGCATTTCAAAAACTGCATCCGGGCATCGATATACGGCTCAGCGCCAGCAACAGGGTGGGGGATCTGAACAAGGAAGGCATTGATCTGGCGATACGCTATACCAATGCCAAACTTGCACCAGATAAGGCCGTGCGTCTGTTTGAAGAATCCATTGCGCCGGTTGCTCATCCTTCCCTGGCGATCAAGCCAAAAAAATCCGGCAAAATGACCGTGAAATGGCCCTTGCTGGAATTTGATGAAAGCCAAAAATCCTGGCTGTCCTGGCATGACTGGCTGGACAGGGACGCTATGCAGAACGCCAAAACCCACGGCATCCTGCGTTTTAATCAGTACGATCAGGTGATACAGGCCGCTATGGCCGGACAGGGTATTGCGCTGGGTCGGCTGGAACTGATACAGAATCTGCTGGATGACGGCAGGTTGCAGCAGTTGATGCCGGCCAGGACACAGGGTCAGGCCGGGCATGCCTACTGGCTATTGCAAGCGCATGAAACACCAGGCACCGAATGCCAGCAGGTCATGCAATGGCTGATGGCCGAAGCCAGTAAAACCAGGGAGTGGGTATTGCCTGTTACTTAAAATAACTCGGCTAGTTGAACTAGCTGAACCAGGCAATTAATCTAGCCACTTTGTGCCCGGCAGAACAACAACGCGTCATCCAAGCGGTCATTCCCCCAAAACATCTCGTCACCCACAAAAAAGCTTGGCGCGCCGAATATGCCTTTGGTCATGGCAGTTTCCGTCTGGCGGCGCAGTTTCAGTTTGTTTTCATCAGAGAGCGCCTGTTTCAGGATATCTGCCGCCGGTAGCTTCATGGCGACCAGTACCTCCGTCACTAATGCAGCATTATCGATCTCACGATCCTGGGCAAAATTTATTTGCATCATGCGCCGGCAATACTCGGCCATCCAGGGTTCTTCTGCACCGAGTACGGCCACCCGCAAGGGTAATATGGCAGAACGCGGAAAATTGCCCGGCTTCTTCCACGGCAAGTCGTATTTAAGGCATAACCTTTCCATATCCCGCCACACGTATTCGCCCTTGGCTTTTTGCAGCACAAAAGGTGAGGTCGTCCAGCCAAATGACTGAAACACGGGGCCAAGCAAAAAGGGTTGCCAGCGTACCCTGACTCTTGCTTTTTCTGCTTCCTGCTCTATCCGCATGACACTCAGATAACTGTAATTACTGCCAAACTCAAACCAAAAATCAATGACAGGCAAAGAGGCAATCGCTATATCCATGGCGCACCTTTCAGTAAGTGACCAGGCAGCGCAGTTCTATACTTTCGCGTGGTCTGGCGTGTGCTGGAATATGCGGATGATCAAATGCAGCGTGCGGCGTGAAACGGCTGCAGCCACTGAATTGCGAGTCATACTGTTTGAAGACCAGTGCTTCATGCGGTTCCATGCGCGAGAAATAAGACCAGCGGTGACGCGTCGCAAAATTGACCAGATAGATTTCTCCCGTCCGGTTGGGGTACCTCACATCGCAGGACACCAGGTCTTTTGGTTCTATCGTGCGCGCATCACAGACAGCCAGCGGTGTGTCCAGTACTGTATTGCGAATGGGGCGCCAGATATTCACGATACTGTAACGGCGTACCTGCGCCAGTTCTTTCACATCCTGAATCACCATGCCCAGGCGTTTCTTGCCAGAGGCTTCGGTATAGTCATTATGGATGCGGCCATTCGCCGCAGCCATGCCATTTGCTGCTCTTTTACCAAAAGACAGCGGCGTGTCCGATGTTTCGCGCTTGCGCAACAGATGGTCGAATACATAGGCTTTCCTGGCACCAGTGGCAGCCAGGGCCAGTTCCCGCGCTTCCTGGTAATACACAGAGCGAATTTCATTCAGATCCAAAAAGTCCTTCACAGAAGTCGCGGCATCCCACAACTCAAATCCTTCGAGTTCCAGTTGTGGCGCACTATCTGCCTGCCGGGCATCATGAATGCTGATGGAGCGTAAATCATAGTCGGCACTTTCCCAGGGAATTCCTGGTGGCGGCTGGAAAGTGTAGCTACATGGGCGTGTGTCTGACGGCATGACATAACTCATGCTGGCAATAACCGGGGCATCATCTGGCAATGATTCACCCTGGAACTGATACAAGTCTTGTGCTGTCTGGATAGACATGGAACCTCCAATAGTGGGAACATGAATGAAATACCTTCGGCGGCTACGGCCTTGTATTTCTTCACTGACTATTGAATCCCAGGTTTGTAGTGTACACAAACGACATTTCTGCATCTCTTGCATTCGCACAGAGAATGCGAAGATGTAGTTGGCTATCAGATTAAAGTGTAAACTTCCTCGTGCGGAATGATGCGTTGTTCAATATAGTTTTTAAATTTCATTATTGAGTGATATGTCTTTCGGTAAGCAGTTTTTGCCTGACTTCCATCAAAGCGAAGCCCAGTAAATTAAGCCCCTGCCATAGTTGCGGGTCTTTGCTTTCAGCATGATCCTGTGCCAGACCTATTCCCCAGATACGGTCTACAGGACTGGCTTCTACAAGAATACTGTCGCCGGTACCCAGCAAAAATTTCGCCAGGGCAGGGTGTCGCGAGAATTTTGCATAATTTGCCTCCACAACAACCTGAAAACGATGCTGCACCCAAGTATTCTCGTCATAGTCTGAGATTTTCCTGCCCAGATTTTTGGCGGCATCTGGCTGATCTGTAGCCAGTATCTTTTCCAGAATGGCGTGGTCGTTGAACAGTCTCGCCTTGCTTGCCATCATGTAATGTTCGGTTGTTGCATACTGAATGCCGTCTATGTGAAAGCTGGCAGGAAACCATTGGCTAAAACAGGATTTGTCTGTTGCTACACTTTTTTCCTGTGACCCCAAAAGTAAAGATAATCAAATTGCTTGCCGTCCTTCAGTTGCTGCAATAATTCTTCCAGGGTGTGGATATTCATTTTTATTCCTTGTGTATATTCCAGTTCATTACCCATGTGAGTTGTTCTGGCGTCTCTGGAGTTCTTGGCCAGCGATCTTTCTTTTCCATCTGTTGCCACAACAAATTCAGTTCTTTCAGTGCCGCACGACTATCTTTTCTGGCTTGTGCCAGATAACACGCGATGACCATGCCGGTACGGCCTATCCCACCATAGCAATGGACGTAGACTGCGCCCTGTTTTTCCAGTGCCTTGTTCAGGCTGCGCAGAATAGTGTGCATCTGCTTTGATGATGCCGGTATGCTTTTGTCTGGAATGGCAAAGCGTTCGTGCCTTACTTGCAAGCCACGCTGGTCTGCCAATGCCATGAGCTGATCAAGGTAAGGGACTAACTCCCCAGATTCGGTCAAATCAATGAAGTGTCTGACGCCACAATCCAGGAAATTTTCCAGCTTGCGCGCACTGATCGCGGGGTCGATGGCGCCAGGGTATTCACCTGCAAGCAAGTGTCCTGCTTGTACCCAGTAGGTATTCTCGTTTGGCCGCTTATGCATGGTCTGTGTTTTTTGTCAGGTATTGCGGCGGTACCGTATCGCATAACCATACGCCATTTGCAGACAAGAAAAATGTATGTCCGGCATCATGCATGTCTTTTGCGCGTACGGTCAGTATGACCGGCACACCATGGCGCGTCCCCACCGTTTTTGCCGTCTCCTGCTTCGCTGACAAATGCACATGATGCCTGGAGCCCGGACGCAGGCCTTCTTTCAAAATAGAGGCGATAAAACAGCTTGCCGTACCATGAAATAGAATTTCTGGCGGTGCTACTTCAGGCAAGGCCAGGTCAACCTTGACGGAATGTCCTTGATTTGCACGAATTTTCAGCCCGTCTTCGCTGATGGCAAAGCGTTGCTTGTCTGAGGTTTTCACGGCTTCTTCTATATCGTCCAGCTGGATGGACTTTCCATGCAAGCGAGCCTGTTCAATCAGCTTGCCGATACTTGTCCAGCCCTGTTCATCCAGCTCAATACCTATGGTCTCAGGCTGATGGCGTAAAATAAAGCTGAGAAATTTGCTGATGTCTTTTGTTGTAGTTTTCATTTTTATTGTCTATCTTTTTTTAGATTGGTATATCCAAATTCATTGGATACCCATCACTATAAAACACTTAGTTGTATAATTCAACTAAGAAAGTTGTAAATAAACACTAAGAATCGTTAAGCGTTATAATAAAAGTCTATAACACCGGGATAAATAAAATGGCCGTATCAAAAAAAGACAGTGAAGAGCAGGAATTTCTTCGTCAATACAATATCCATGATTACGACATCCCCCTGACGAGTGTGGATCTGGTCATTTTTACGATCAGGGATAATCTCTTACAGGTATTGCTGGTCAAGCGTGGTGATCATCCCTATAAAGGTAAATGGGCCTTGCCAGGCGGTTTTATCGATGTGCAGCGTGATACCAATCTGGATGCGACTGCCTTGAGAAAACTCAGGGAAAAAACAGGGGTGGAAGCACCTTATCTGGAACAGTTGCAAGGTTTTGGCAGTAAAGACCGTGACCCGCGCGGCTGGTCCAGCACCTTTGTGTATTTTGCCCTGATCTCGTCTGAAACTGTGGAATTGCGTCATGGTGCCGGAGCGGATGAAGCCGTCTGGTATCCGCTGGAGGGGCAGAATGCGCAGAAGCCAGTAGTGAAACTGGCATTTGATCACTCGGCCATTTTGGAACTTGCCTTGCAACGCCTGCGCAGCAAGGTTGAATATACCTCGCTTCCCGCCTATCTGTTACCGGCTGAATTTACACTTTCTGAATTGCAGCAAGTGTACGAAATTATTCTCGGCCGCCCGCTGGATAAAAGCTCTTTCAGAAAACGCATTAAGGAAGGTGATTTCCTGGATGAATTGCCTGGCCGGCAAAGGCTGGGCAGCAACCGGCCTGCGCAATTGTTTGCCGTACGTGCAGGGCTGGCATCTGCCAGTTTCAATCCTTTGAGCAGAGCCTGAATCTACATTCATTTTCTTGCACAACCCTTAGAAATACGACGGGCATTACCTGTAGCGGTGCTTCATCAATACGGATGCCGTTATAGTATTTTTACTTAGTTGTAAAATGAAACTAAGTGTTTTACAATGAACTCAGTTTCAGAAGAAAGGAACCTGTCATGAAACGCAATTTGCAACTTCTGGTCATTGATCCACAAAACGATTTCTGTGATTTGCCTCCGGCCTACCTGCCGTCTGCTGCGCAAGGGGGCGCAAGCGTGGTGCCTGCCTTGCCCGTACCCGGTGCCCATGACGACATGTTGCGTGTCGCCGGATTGATACGCACAGGCGCTGCGGGTTTGACGGGTATCAGCATTACCATGGATGCGCATCATCGCTATGACATTGCTCACCCTACATTCTGGATGACGGCGCAAGGTGGGGATGTGGCTCCATTTACCTCTATCTCTGCGGCGGCGGTACGTGCTGCCGAATTCCAGCCACGTCAGCCAACTGCCTTGCCGCGTGCACTTGCCTACCTGGATGCGCTGGAAGCCGAAGGACGCTATCAGTTGATGATCTGGCCTGTGCATTGCGAAATCGGCACATGGGGGCAGAATGTGCATGCGGATGTACGTGCAGCCTATAATGCCTGGGAAGAAAAGACGCTGTCGGTCGTGAGCAAGATCAGCAAGGGTTCCAATCCATGGACCGAGCATTATTCGGCAATCAGGGCAGAAGTGCCGGATGCCGGTGATCCGGATACGCAATTGAATCAGTCACTGATTCTTGAACTGAGCAAGGCTGACCGCGTGTATATCTGCGGCGAGGCAGGTAGCCATTGTGTGAAGGCGACCACAGAACATCTGGTCGAAAATTTTGCAGCGGCTGATTTGCATAAACTGGTCTTGCTGACAGATTGCATGAGCGCCGTCAGTGGCTTTGATGCCCAGTTTGAAGGCTTTGTGCGCGATATGGTTGCCAAAGGTGTGCAGATTGCCAAAATGGCTGATGTATTGCCTGAATTGTTGGCGAACGCAGCTGCCTGATTTGCAGGAGTTGCAAGGTGCAAGGTGCAAGGTGCAAGGTGCAAGGTGCAAGGTGCAAGGTGCAAGGTGCAAGGTTGCAAGGTAGACGACCGCGTCGCCAAAGACGATATTAAGATAGAGAAAAATATGAAACCCGTAGTACAGAGCTTGCTTGAAACGGACTTGTATAAATTCACCATGTGGCAGGCTTTATTGCATAGCCATCCCAATGCACAGACAGAATATGCTTTCGTCTGCCGCAACACACCCGCTTATCCGCTGGCAGAGTTAAAGGCTGATGTGGAGCGTGAACTCGATCATTTGTGCGCATTGAATTTGAATGAAGATGAACTCGATTATCTGCGCTCACTGCGGTTCATCAAAAGTGATTTTACTGACTTCCTGACGGTATTTCATTTCCAGCGAAAATTCATACGCGTCAGCATACTGGGCGATACGCTGGAGATTGTGGCTACCGGCCCGCAGGTGCATGTCATGGGGTTCGAAATTTATGTACTGCATATCGTCAATGAACTATATTTCCGCCGTTTGCAGACTGAACAGACCCTGACCGAAGCCAGAAGCAGGCTGGCAGCCAAGGTAGAACAATTGCGTAGCTTTGGCAAAGAAGCAGCCAGGACTCATCCCTTTGAATTTTTTGATTTTGGTTTGCGCCGGCGTTTTTCTGGCGCATGGCATGATGACGTGGTGGCCACGCTGGCACGTGAAGTACCTGAATTTTTCAAAGGCACGTCGAATGTCTATCTGGCCAAGAAATACAAGCTGGTACCGATAGGGACAATGGCGCATGAGTATTTGCAGTCTTACCAGTCCTTTGGTGTACGCCTGCGTGACTTTCAAAAAGCCGCGCTGGAAGACTGGGTACAGGAATACCGTGGCGATCTCGGCACCGCATTGACGGATGTGGTCGGTATGGATGCCTTCCTGGCCGACTTTGATTTGTACTTTGCCAAATTGTTTGATGGCCTGCGTCACGACTCTGGTGATCCGGTCGTCTGGGGTGAAAAGGCACTGGCGCATTATGCCAAACTGCGTATCGACGCCCATACCAAACGCCTGGTGTTTTCCGACGGGCTGGATCTGGCAACTGCCTTCAAGTTGTACCGGCACTTTGCAGATCGCACCATGACAGGTTTTGGCATAGGTACCAATCTGACCAATGACACTGGCATCAAAGCCCTGAATATCGTCATGAAGCTGAAATCCTGCAATGGGCAGCCGGTCGCCAAGCTATCCGATTCGGCTGGCAAGACTTTGTGTACGGATGAGACCTTTCTTGCCTATCTGCGTCAGGTTTTTCATCATCCCCTTATTTGAAGCAAGTTGAGTTCAGGATTATTACCATGTTGAAACTGGCAATTGCACAATTGAATTATACGGTGGGCGATTTCTCTGGTAATGCCGCTGCCATCATCAGCCACATGCAACAGGCGGCGGTGGGTAATGCCGATATCGCTGTATTCAGCGAACTCTGCGTCTGTGGTTATTATCCGGGCGACTTGCTGGAAGACAGCGCCTTTTTGCTCAGGGCTGAACAGGCACTCAGCAATATCATGCAGGCTTCCAGAGATTATCCTGCGCTGGTGAGCGTGATAGGTACGGTACGCAAAAACCGGGGGCGTGGCAAAGCGCTGCACAATGCCTTGCTGGCGATACGCAATGGTGAAATCGTTGCGGAATACTATAAACAGTTGTTGCCCACTTACGGTATTTTTGATGAACGCCGCCATTTTGAACCTGGCCAGGAAGTCGCCTGCACACTGGATGTTGCAGGTCATAAGTTGGGTTTCATGGTCTGTGAAGATGGCTGGAATGATGATGAGCAGGATTATCAGGTCAACCCATTCAATGCCCTGACGGCAGCAAAAGTTGATCTGGTGATCAGCATCAATGCCAGTCCGTCTGATATAGGCAAGCGTCAGCAAAGACATGCCATGTTTGCCAGGGCAGCAGCACATCATGCCTTGCCTTTGCTGTATGTGAACCAGGTTGGCGGGCAAGATCAACTGGTATTCGACGGCGCCTCATTTGCGCTGACGCCAGAACAGGGTCTGGTTTTTGAAGCGGCACGCTTCGAAGAAGATTTTCAGTTGCTGGGATTTGAAGCGGACCAATTCACCCGCATTGATGGCAAGGCCGTGGATAAGCCCGACAGTACAGGTTTGTCCGTGCCGGAATTCACCCGCCGCCAGATCGTCCTGGGTTTGCAGGACTATGCGCGTCGCTGTGGTTTCAAACAGGTCGTAGTGGGATCATCCGGCGGTATTGATTCTGCGCTGACTATTGCTTTGGCCGTGCAGGCACTGGGCGCAGAAAATGTGATTGCCATTACCATGCCTTCTGCTTATTCAAGCACGGGTTCGGTCTCGGATTCTGTCAAGCTATGCGACAACCTGCAAGTCAGATTGCTGACGCATCCGATACTGAGTCTGGTCGATCAATATGCCCAGGGTTTTGAGCAGGCATTTGCTACGCCTTTGAGAGGGCTGACGCAAGAAAATCTGCAGGCGCGCATACGTGGCACCATACTGATGGAATATTCGAATGCTTTTGGCGCACTCTTGCTGACTACTGGTAACAAGAGTGAAATATCGGTTGGTTACTGTACCCTGTATGGCGATACCAATGGTGGTCTGGGTTTGATTGGTGACCTGTACAAGACTGAAGTATATGCCCTGTCACAGCATATCAATCAGGCAGCGGGGCGCGAAATTATTCCGCAGGATGTATTGACCAAGCCGCCATCAGCCGAGCTGGCACCGGATCAGTTGGATACTGACAGCCTGCCACCTTATGAAGAGCTGGATGAAATGTTGAAATGGCATATCGAAGGCAAGCGCCTGCCCGCGCATGAATTTTCCCGCGCCCAGAGTTTTGTAGAACAATTGCAGCAGACAGAGGCAGGCGTGAAAAGCCTGAGCCGCATACTGGGCATGGTCGCACGCAATGAATACAAGCGTCGGCAGGCGCCGCCCATCATACGCGTGCGCGCCAGGGCGTTTGGCAGTGGCCGTCAGATGCCGATTGCCGCCAAATACAGCAATTAAGATCAACCAGAACCGTATTTAAAGAAGTTAACCATGCAAATCGATGTTGCGGTATTGATAGGACGCTTTCAACCCTTCCATAACGGGCATGCCACGCTCTTGCAACTGGCACTGGAAACTGCAGAAGAGGTGGTGATCGTACTTGGGTCATCCTTTCATGCGCGCAGTACCAAAAACCCTTTCACCTGGCAGGAAAGGGCAGACATGATCAATGCCACTCTGTCCCCGTCTGAGCGTGACAGGGTGTCGTATATCGCAGTGCGTGATTACTATGATGACGTGCGCTGGGCAGCGGCGATCAGGGGCAAAGTGGAGCAGCACTACCCCCATGCAAAACGGGTGGCGCTGATTGGGCATTTCAAGGATGCATCCAGTTATTACCTGAATCGTTTCCCGCAATGGCAACTGGTCGCGGCAGAACAATTGCTGGCGATTGATGCTACCGTCATCCGGCGCGTACTGTTTGAAGCTGAAGACATGCGCATATCGCTGGATGTGATTGCCCACTACCTGCCATTGAGCATACGTCAGTATCTGAAGGCCTGGAGTATTTTGCCGCATTATGCCGCACTGGTAAAAGAGCACGCGCAGTTAGTTGCCTATCAGGCAGCGTGGAAGACGGCACCTTATGCACCCATGTTTATCACCGTGGATGCGGTAGTCAAGGCTGCCGGGCATATCTTGCTGGTGCAGCGTGGCGGTTTTCCCGGCAAAGGCTTGTGGGCATTGCCGGGTGGTTTTCTTGATCAGAATGAACGCCTGTTCCAGGGCGCGATACGGGAATTGTTTGAAGAAACCAATCTGGCGGTATTGGCATCTACACTTGAACATTCTTTGGTAGATGTCAAAGTGTTTGATCATCCGGGCCGCAGCCTGCGTGGTCGTACCATTACCCATGCGCATTTCTTTGATTTGCAGACCGAACACCTGCCAGATATCCGCGCAGCCGATGATGCCGCCCAGGCCGCCTGGGTTGCCATTGATAAGCTGGAGGGGATGGAAGAATTATTCTTCGACGACCACTTCCACATTCTCGACCAGTTTTTGCTGTTGACAGCCAAATAAAAAAAGGCAGGATAAACCTGCCTGAACTGTTTAACTGGTGCGTCCTGCGTGTCTGGCTTATTTGTATTGTGGGCCAGTCAGTAAAAACCCGCCACCCTGATAAATGGTGGTGATGTCATCTGCTGGCGGATACTCGCCGGTTTCCGGGAACAGGTGGTTAAACTGGGTTGAATTGTCTTTGGCCTTGTAGCCAAGGTGGGCTGCTTTTCTGTTATCCCACCATTTGCCTGGATTATCCGATACGCCAAAGCTGATGGTATGGCCTACACGCTGTGCGAATACCGAGCAGCGCAGCATTTCAAACAAATCATCGTAACTGAAATACGTCACCAGCATACGGCGTGTGGTTGGAACCGGGAAGGATGAACCTATGCGTATGCAGACGGTTTCTATACCAAAGCGATCGTAGTAATAACGGGACAGCGATTCGCCAAAACACTTGCTGATACCGTACATGCCATCCGGCCTGGTAGGCATATCGGCATCGATATGGTCAGTGGTGCGATAGAAACCGACAGCATGATTGGAGCTGGCAAAAATCACGCGCTTGACCTTGCACTTGTGCACGGCTTCGTAAATATTGTAGGTACCCTGGATATTGGCATGCATGATGGATTCGAAATCGGCCTCGGTGGAAATGCCACCGAAATGCAGGACTACATCCACATCCTGCATCAGTGCCAGCACGGAAGCCTTGTCCGCCAGGTCGCAACGTACGATTTCTTCGCCTTCTCTGGCTTCGCCCATGTCGCTGATATCGCTAAGACGTACTACATTGGCCCAGGCCTTGATCCTGTCCCGCAATACCTGGCCAAGTCCACCAGCTGCGCCTGTCAGCAAGATGCGGTTAAATGGCTTTTCCGAGGATGTAGAATTCATGAAACTTCCTTCAAATTTTCAAAAAATAATCTGTGGTGCAAACCTGTATTACTAGACTTCATTAAGTATACAAGGAATACGTGTGCGATCAGGTAATTGGTGCCGGGTTGAACAGGACCAGTGCATTATGCAACTTCCAGTGTTCTGCCCAGGTTTTTTTACCGCTGGCAACATCGAGCATCATTTGAAATAATTCCCAGCCTACCTGTTCTATGGTGGCTTCGCCGCTAGCAATCTTGCCCGCGTTGATGTCCATCAGATCATGCCAGCGTCGTGCCAGGTCATCGCGCGTAGCGACTTTGATGACCGGCACTTCTGCCAGGCCATAAGGTGTGCCACGACCAGTGGTAAATATGTGCAGGTTCATGCCGGCTGCCACTTGCAAGGTGCCGCAGATAAAGTCGCTGGCCGGTGTTGCGGCGTAAATCAGGCCTTTTTGCTTGAGTTTTTCACCTGGGGACAAGACACCGGATATCGCGGCCGTGCCGGACTTGACGATGGAGCCCATGGCTTTTTCAACGATGTTCGACAAACCGCCTTTTTTATTGCCAGGCGTGGTGTTGGCGCTGCGGTCAACCCCGCCACGTTTCAGGTATTCGTCGTACCATTCCATTTCTCTGATCATGGCCGCTGCCACATCTGCATTGGCAGCACGCGAAGTCAGTTGGTCAATACCGTCACGCACTTCGGTGACTTCAGAAAACATGACGCTGGCACCAGCTCTGACCAGCAGATCCGTCGCAAAGCCGACCGCAGGATTGGCAGTCACGCCAGAAAATGCATCACTACCACCACATTGCACACCCACCACCAGATCGGCAGCAGGGCAGGGTTCGCGGCGACGTTTATTCAATTCAGTCAGTTGCGTTTCCGCAGTCGTCATGATGGATGCGATCATGCTCTGGAAGCCGACATGCACCTGGTCCTGCAGGCAGACCAGCGCCGGTTCACCACCGTTATTGTTGCTTTGTATGGGGATACTGCCCTTGGGGAAAAGTCTGGTGGGTTGCAATTTTTCGCAACCCAGGCTGACGACCATGGCCTGCCCACCAAAATTCGGGTTCAGGCTGATATTGCGTACCGTACGGATAGGGATGGCGGCATTCGGTGCGTCAATTGCCACGCCACAGCCATACGTATGTTCAAGGCCGACAACATCATCGACATTCGGAAACTTTGGCAGCAGTTCCTCCTTGATACGTTTGACGGCATGCTCAACCACGCCAGCCACACATTGTACGGTGGTGGTAATGGCCAGGATGTTGCGGGTGCCTACACTGCCATCGGCATTTCTGTAACCAAGGAAGGTATAGCCTTCCAGCGGTTCGGTTTTGGGAGCGGGGCGATTGGCGATGGGCAAATCCACCAGTTGCCGGGCATCTGGCATGCGTATCAGTGATTCTTCAACCCAGCTACCTTTTGGTATTGTTCTTACCGCAAAACCGATAGTGACGTTATAGCGCAGGATGGGTTGGCCTTCAGCGATATCCGTCAGTGCCACTTTATGGCCCTGCGGTACATTTTCAAGAAGTGTCAGGCCGTCAGGGAAAACCGTATTGGCAAGTAATCCGCCGTCATTGGCAATAATGGCAACGTTATCGTTGTCATGCATGCGTATATATAGCGGTGGCTTGGGGGTGGATGTACTCATTTTTTTCCCTTCTTACTTGCTTTTAGTCTTATAGGTATTACGTAAAACCGTCCCGGTTGCCTTGCAACTCATGGCCTTACTGTCCTTATTACTGGACCTTGACGCGACAATTTTGCGTCAGTTCCGTCTTGTTTTTGCAAATATTCTTCAATTGAAAATCATTTTTACAACATTTGGTCTAACCAAAATACGACAAACCTGATCTTTCTTTTGCCCTGCTTCCTGTCGTCTCATATTGCATTTTCGCTCATCTTGAAATCCTGATTTACCTATGAAAACAGGGTGAGGATGCGATAGCTTTCAAGATGAAGAAACATAATGTACGCACAGTTTTTACACTGCCAACTGTGGCGAGTATGCCACCAAATAAAAATTTTGGCTAGTCCACATTGCATATTTGGTCTGACCACATTAGAATGGCCTGACCGAATTGCTTTTTCATGGGCTGTTCATATTTCCCTGATCCAGACGAGATGAAAAAAAATTATTCGCACGGCGAATCTGTACCCCACGAACCGCGTCTGTATCGCGTGGTGGCAGACCGGATTCAGGCGTTGATCGCAGAGGAAAATATTTTGCCAGGAGAGCGCCTGCCGTCTGAGCGTGACCTGGCAACAAAATTAAGTGTCAGTCGCGCATCTTTGCGCGAAGCCCTGATCGCACTGGAGCTGGGCGAGGTAATCGAAGTACGTGGCGGCTCTGGAGTATATGTCAGTGAACTGCCTGAAGAGCAGCCGGATTTGCCCGAAGTAGGTCCGGGTCCGTTTGAAGTGCTGTCGGCACGCAGGCTGATTGAAGCTGAGATTGCAGCCATTGCAGCACGGGTCGCAACAGATGCAGCGATAGACGATATTTTGAAGGCAGTGCTGGAAATGGAAAAGCACCACGCCAATTATTCGAGTAATGAAAACGCGGACAGGAATTTTCACCTGTCCATAGCCAGGGCGACCGGCAATAGTGCGCTGGTCGGAACGATTGAATACCTGTGGAGTCAGCGGGGCCGGTTGTGGCACAAATTAAAGGAGCATTTTCAAACTGAAGAATTACGCCAGCAAACGCTGACAGATCACAGAAATATTCTGGAAGCAATTGCTTCGCATGATCCTGCAGCGGCCAGAAAGGCGATGCGGGCGCATTTAGAGAGAGTGACAAGAACTTTCTCACGCGGATAACAGCTAAAGCAAAGATCAACATTTGCAACTGTTGCCGAAGTAAGAAGAATTTTTGACCGGCTGTGACCTCGATGGTGCCTTGTGCCCCTCTTCGTCGCAGTGGCACGGGGCACGCGAGGTGTTCCATGTATTGTCCCACGCATGACGTGGGGGCAAGAATTTTATGTGAAAATCCGGAGGAGACTAGATAATGAAAGATGTAAAGAAAAATCACAGACCAGTATTTGTTTTGTCATCCATCGCCATGGCGGTGTTGACAGTGGTCAGCCAGGCACATGCTGAAGATGTACAAAGGGTGGAAGTAACAGGTTCATCCATCAAGCGCCTGGCATCAGAAGCATCCCTGCCGGTCACTATGGTGACGGGTGAAGAATTAGAAAAACGTGGCATGACCACACTGGCAGACTTAATGATGTCTCTGCCAGAATCGAGCTCACTGGCGCCTTCCAATGCCGGTTCCGGTACCAATATCAATTTGCGCGGTCTGGGTGTCAATCGTACGCTGGTACTGTTGAACGGTCGTCGTCTGGCCAATGAAGCGATTGCTGATGGTTACGCCAATCTGGACGTGATCCCTATGAGTGCGATCGCCAGGGTAGAGATCCTGCGTGACGGTGCATCTTCCATTTATGGTTCCGATGCGATTGGTGGCGTGGTCAACTTCATCACCAAACGTACTGTTGTTGGCAATTCTGTTTCTGCGCAATATGTCAAACCGCAACAAAGTGGTGGCGGTGATGAACAACGCCTGAGTGCCACTGTTGGTGTCGGTGATCTGCAAAAAGACGGCTGGAATCTGTACGCAACAGTGGATGCGCATCGCCGCAGCCGCTTGCTGGCTTCTGACCGCGCCGATCTCAGCACGACAGAAATCCTGACCAGCATAGGCCGTGCGCCTACACTGGGTAGCGGTGGCTATGCCATGCCTGCCAACTTCACGACAGCGACCAACAAAACTGCTGCCAATCCTTACTATGCAAGTGGTTGCCAGGGTCCTTACACTATTCAGGGCGCAAAAAACACCTGTATCCTGAATGCTGCCTATTATGGTACAGCGCTGTATGGTAATGAACAGGTTACTTTCTATGCCAAGGGCACCAAGAAATTCACTGATGACCATATCCTGACGGTGGATTACATGCGTGGCCAGGAATACATTCTGGGCACAAAAAATCCAACCACCAGCCTGGCAGCCAACGGCGTTAGCGCCTTGTTGCCTTCCACCAGCAAATGGTACCCAGGCGGTAGTGGCGGCGTACCTGCTGTCGCCGGCCTGAAAGGTGAGCCACTGACAGTGACATGGAGTGTCGCCGATCTGGCAGAAGCCGTGACCAAAGACGTACAGGTCAATCAGCGCGTCAGCGTGAATGACGAAGGCCGTATCGGCAACTGGGACTACAAACTCGGTTTCGTCTATGGCAATAGCCAACGTGACAATTACTATGAATCCGGCTATGTGAATGGTCCTGGCCTGCTGACTGGTCTCGCCAATGGCACGCTGAACCCTTTCGGTTTGCAGGATGCTGCCGGTAAAGCTTACCTGAAGAGCATTTCGGTTGACGGCGCATTGAATCGTCATTCCATCAGTACCTATACAGGTGTGGATCTGACAGCGTCTACTGAATTGATGACACTGGCTGGTGGTCCTTTGACACTGGCTCTGGGCACTGATTTCCATCGTGATACCACAGAAGATACCAAGACTGACATCACTTCTCTGGTTACTTATGCAGCTTCCGGCCCTTCCCATGGTCAGGGCGCACGTAATGTAGCGGCGGCATATGCAGAGATGGAAATCCCAGTCACCAAAGAATTGAACTTCAACCTTGCGGTACGTGACGATCATTTCAGTGATTTCGGCAACACCATCAATCCTAAGGCCAGCTTCCGCTATCAGCCTATGAAGAACCTGATGTTCCGTGGTTCTGCCAATACCGGTTTCCGTGCTCCGACACTGTTTGACCGTTATGGTTATCGCGTAGCAGGTGCGAATACCACGACAGCAGCAAAATGGGATGATCCGGTGCAATGTCCTGGCGGCACTCCTGGTGTAGCTGGTACAGGCAAGGCCTTGCCTGGTCTGGTAGCATCCGCTGTTTGTAATGTTGCCCTGCCACGTCAGACTGGTAGTAACGCTGATCTGATCCCGGAAAAATCCCGTGGTTTCACTCTGGGTGTCGTGACAGAACCAGTACAGAACCTGACTGTGTCTGCCGATTACTGGCATATCGAAATGAAGGACATGCTGGCTAACTTGCCAGAACAAGTGTACTTCCTGAACCCAACCAAATATGCTGATCTGTTTGTGCGTAATCCAGATGGTTCCCTGGCTTACATCAAAAACATCACCATGAATCTGGGCGGCCAAAAAGCTTCCGGTATCGATCTTGGCCTGGCGTATTCGATTCCTAAAACTGCAGTCGGTAACTTCAAGTTTGAACTGAATGGTACTTACCTGACACAGTTTGATAACCAACTGGAAAAAGACAGTGCGTATATTTCCAATATTGGTCGTTTCGGCGTAGCCAGCAATGGTACAACCAGCAGCTTGCCTATCATTACTTTCCGCTGGAAACACACGCTGACCATGTCCTGGAGCCAAGGTAACTGGACTTCACAACTGACTCAGAACTACAACACTGGTTACCATGATCAAAACCTGGTTGCAGCTGAATATTTCCGTGATATCGAGCCGTACCAGGTATGGAACTGGACAGCAAGCTACCGTGGTTTCAAAAATCTGACATTGTCAGCTGGTATCACCAATCTGGCCAATGCAAGACCACCGATCACTAACCACAGCGGTTACACCTATGGTTACCTGAGCAGTGCTGCTAGCCCAATAGGTCGCGCGTTCAATGCACGCATGACTTATAACTTCTAAAAAAGAGTTCCCCCCCACGCTAGCGCGTGGGGGGTGTGGAGCGATAATGCGAAACACCCTTTTGAACAGCGCGTTCTGTCTGACACAGATACAGCGCAGTCAGTTTTTACCAGCAGTAGCTACGACCATAGTCGTGCCCTTGAGTAGTCCAGTGAGCCGCAAATTCTATACTTGCCCATGCTCATGCCCATGTTGCATCCAGCAGTTTTCCCAGCCTTTGCGATCCCGCAAGCAAGAATTCCAGAAATTCCCATTGATTAAAAAAGCATCGTGCGGCCCTGTGCCCACCGCGACCAGACACGACTTGCTCCACTGATCCGATACGGATGACAGGGGATGCTTGCAGCCCCTGTTTTTTTGAATTTACCGACATAGAGAATGACATGAAACTGTTTTCCCGTTCCTTCATATTGACTGCGATCAGTGCCCTGGTTTTTGGCGCATACAGTACTGCCGCCAGCGCAGATAGCGCCAGCACCGACAAACCGGTGCGTATGATCCTGGTTGGCGATTCCACCATGGCACCGAATAGCGGCTACGGCGACGCTTTTTGCAAACGCTTCAAACCGGAAGTGACCTGTCTGAACCTTGCCAAAGGCGGACGCAGTTCCAGCAGTTACCGCGCAGAAGGATCATGGGACATCGTGCAGAATTTATTGAAGAACCGTGAACAGTTTAGCCAGACTTACGTGCTGATACAGTTTGGGCATAACGACCAGCCGGGCAAGCCTGGTCGCTCTACCGATCTGGCGACAGAGTTCCCGGTCAATATCGCTCGTTATGTGGATGATTTACAGGCAGCCGGTGCACAAGCCGTACTGGTGACACCACTGACACGCCGCACTTTCAAAGGCAGCCAATTACAAAACGACCTCAGGCCATGGGCAGAAGCCAGCATGACCGTTGCCGCCAACAAACATGTGCCGCTGCTGGACCTGAATGCAGACAGCTATCGTTCAGTGCAAGCCATGGGACAGGCCGAGGCCGATACCCTGGCAATGGCACCGCCACCACCAGCTACCACTGATACACCTGCGCCTGCATCAGTAACCGTGTCTGCACCGGTGTCTACACCTGCACCCGCATCGGCGAGTGCTCCCAGTGCCGACATCGTCAAAACCGAACGTGCCGGTGCAGCGCGTCCTTTGTTTGACCGCACCCATCTGGGTAGCAAAGGTGCGGCACATTTTTCTGCCATCGTCCTGACTGAACTGCTGCAAGCCGTGCCGGCACTGGATGCCAAAGTCAGCAAGGAAGCCCGTCCATGAATTTCTTTAAAACCCTGCCGGTAGTATCCGCTGCCCTGATGCTGCATGCCACACCTGCCAGTGCCCAGGACAGTCGCCAGGTCAAGGAACCGCAGACCCCGGTTATTTGTAGCGTACTGCCAGCCCAGCTTGAATCCGGCAAGGCAGAATCGACAGATGCCCGCGCACCGGATACCCGTCGCCTGCAAGCTGCGATTGATGCCTGCCAGTCGGGCCAGGCTGTCAGGCTGATCAGCCGTAATGGAAAAACTGCCTTCCTGTCTGGCGCCCTGCAATTGCGCAGCGGAGTTTCGATTGTACTGGATGCCGGTGTCACTGTATATACGTCGACCAATCCCAAAGATTTTGACCGGGGTAACGGCGCTTGCGGTACCAATGATGACAAGGGCAAGGGATGCAAGCCGTTTATCACCGCTGACCGCACGCAGGGCAGTGGTATTTATGGTGACGGCGTGATCGATGGACAGGGCGGTGAACGCATACTGGGCAAGGACGAATCCTGGTGGCAGATCGCCCGTCGTGCGCAAAAAGAAAACAATCGCCAGAATGTGCCCAGGCTGCTGGAAGTGACCCAGTCAGACAATTTCACCCTGCACCGCATCACGCTCAGGAATTCGCCTAATTTCCATGTGACATTGAATCAGGTGAATGGTTTTACTGCCTGGGGTGTGCGTATTGATACACCCGCCAATGCCAGGAATACGGATGGCATAGACCCGATTTCTTCGCGCAACATCACCATCGCCAACACGTATATCCGCACCGGTGACGATAATGTTGCCATCAAGGCTGGCAACAATGGCCCAACAGAAAACATCACCATACGCAACAGCCATTTTTATTCCGGCCATGGCATGTCCATAGGCAGTGAAACCAATGGCGGCGTCAGCAATGTGCTGGTGGATAATCTGAGCATGGATGGCACGACGTCCGGCTTGCGCATCAAGAGCGATGTCTCGCGCGGTGGGCTGGTGCAGAATATCAACTATCGCAATGTTTGCATACGCAATGTCAAGGCCCCGATAGATTTTGATACCCACTATGGCAAAGATGCCAGGGGATCACAGATACCGCAATACCGGGACATCAAACTGGAACATGTGCAGGTATTGACACCGGGCCGTATCATCCTGCAAGGTTATGATGCGAGCCACCCCATGACCGTGCGCCTGCAAGATGTCGTGATTGATGCCAGCAGTGCCATACAGCGTGAACACCTGCAGTTGTTGGGTGATGCGGGCGCTGCAGCGCAATCTGGTTTCAATGCAGAATCGGCCAATCCCAAACAATGCGACCAGGCATTTGCCGCCTTTCCTGACAACGTGGTGACGCTTAAAAGACCGCAACTGGATGCAGTAGCAGCCCAGCAGTTTTCTTATGCCGAAGTATTGAAATATGCCGGTATGCCGGGCAATGAAAAGGCTGATCCCTGGGACCCCTTGTCGGCACCGATTGCTGCCAATCCTGATCTGCTTCCTGATTACATCGTTGATGCCGGCGTTAAGGCAGATGATGTACACAGCTTCAATCGCGTACAGGATGCCGTCAGCCGTGCGATTGCCGATGCCGAAAAAAAAGCGGATAAGGGCAAGCGCATTTATATCCTCGTCAAACCCGGCACATACCGTGAGCTGGTGTATGTCCCAGCCGTCGATAGCCCTATCACCCTTTATGGTACGGATGCGGCAAAGACCAAAATCAGTGCCAATCTGGATGCCGCTGTGACTGGCAGCGTTTATCAGTCACGTTTTGCCAGCCAGTTCAACAAGACCCATGCCAGCATTACTGCCATGTATGAAAGCCTGAAAGACCGGCCTGCACTGGGCACGTTTGGTACAGGCGTATTGTGGGTCAAGAGTAAGAGTTTTGAAGCAAAGAACCTGACCATAGAAAACGCCTATAACAAAGACGTGGGCAATGCACGGGCTGACTGCCCGGCCGGTGTCTGCCCTGACGCCGGTGTGTATGCGCAGACCAAAATGGTGCATCACCAGGCGCTGGCAGTTATGCTTGATGGTGCGGATAAAACACATTTTGACGGCGTACGCATGCTGGGGTTCCAGGACACCCTGTACATGAGATCAGGTGCCAATGGCGAGACTGCCCGCTACTTCTTCAATCATGCGTATGTCGAAGGTGATGTTGATTTCATTTTCGGTGATGCGACCGCCTATTTCTACCAGTCTGAAATCAAGGCGCTGGGGGATCGCGGTAATGCCTACATGGCCGCACCCAGCACCAATATCAATTCCAGATATGGTTTTGTCTTTGACCATTGCCGTTTTACCCATGACGGTAGCGCCAATTCCCTGGCAGGCAAATTTTACCTGGCACGCCAGTGGTTCCATAACGAGCGTTGCACGCCATATGGTGTAGTGCCGGTTCCTGGTTATGACTGCCAGTTGGGGCAGGTCGACGTGTATGCAGCACCCAATGGAACCATCACCAAAAAGACCCTGGAATCAGTCGGCAAAATGGTGGTCATGAATTCTGTCATTGGTGCCCATATCCATCCATTGCAACCCTGGTCTGACTGGAACAAATATGGCACCTTGCCCTATCGCCCCGCTCAGTATTCTTCGGACGACTATTGGGCCAACCTGAAGGCCAGCAAGATTGATCCGGTCAAACAACTGGGTTATCCAGGGCCGATGACACCGATGCGTGTTTTCCTCGCAGAATTGAATAATACCGATGAATGAGCCTGGTGAGTACAGCAGGCCAAGATACTGGACAACTTAATGAACAGAGACACTATAATGAAAAAACACGCAACACAAACTGAAGGCACATCATCCCCCCGTCGGGATTTCATGAAGAAAATGTCATTGACAGGATTGTCGCTTGGCGCTGGTGCAGCTCTGCCGGTTGGGCAGGCGCTGGCTGCACCTTTGATAGAAGACCCATGGCTGAAAGCCCAGGCGATTGTTGATCGCCTGTCCGTGCCGCTCAAATTTCGTCAGGCTGATTACCGGATTACCGATTTTGGTGCGGTTACCTGTGAATTGAAAACCGTGAAAGCCTGGATTTCATTTGAAGCGCAGGATAATCTGCCGACGCCGGTGGCAAATTCCAAAGATATTTACCCCGCCATCACCGAAGCGATTGCCACCTGCCATAAGGCTGGTGGTGGCCGTGTTATTGTGCCGTCGGGTAACTGGTTTTGCGCTGGCCCTATCGTCTTGCTGTCGAATGTGAATGTGCATTTGCAGTCTGGCGCGCATATCTACTTCAGCAATAATCCCGAAGATTATGCCAAGTACGGTAATTTCGATTGCGGCCTGAATGGCAAGCTGACGATTTCACGCTGGCAAAGCAATGATTGCCTGAATTTTTCCCCCATGGTGTATGCCTATGCGCAAGACCATATCGCATTGACCGGTGATGACTGGACCAGCATACTCGATGGCCAGGGCGGTGTCCCCTTCGATGAAAGCGGCGATTGCTGGTGGACCTGGAAAGGCAAGCAAAAGACCATCAATTCGATAGGACAAGGTTCCACGCCCAATTACAAGAGTGGCAAGCGTTCTGAAAATACACCGAATGAACTGAATGCCGCATCTCTTGAGAAACTGGCACCACAGCTGGATGAAAAACAGCGCTTGCGTATCCAGGGGGAAGGCGATAAATGGCGCGCTGACGGTAGCTATCTGCCAGCCCTGTCCGAGGCCGGTGTGCCCCTGGGCAAGCGCATCTTTGGTCTGGGCCATAATCTGCGTCCACCGATGATACAGTTCATCGGCTGCACCAATGTGCTGATGCAGGGTTACCAGGTCAACAATACGCCATTCTGGCAGCATCACCCTGTGCATTGCCGCAACGTTGTCATCCGCAATGTCATGGCGAAAAGCCATGGCCCCAACAGCGATGGTTTTGATCCTGAAGCCTGCGACCACGTACTGATCGAATCCTGCACCTTTGATTCCGGTGATGACTGCATCGCCATCAAGGCTGGCAAAAATCTGGATACCCAGTATGGACCTTCGCAAAATATCGTGATTCAGAATTGCACTATGCAAAGCGGCCACGGCGCGGTGACGCTGGGCAGTGAAATGGCGGGCGGCATACAGAATGTCTACGCACAAAACCTGTTGTTTGAAAACATACACTGGGACACGGATCCGCTCAATACGGCGATTCGCCTGAAAACCAATATGAACCGTGGCGGCTACCTGAAGAATTTCTTTGTCCGCAATATCTCGATTCCGAATGGTGTGCAGACCAGTCCTTCATTCTACACATCCCTGCCAAATTCACCCATCCATTCAAAAACCGTGGCAACGGCAGCTGGTGCGGTTATTACCTTTGATTGTGATTATGCACCGGTAAGTGACAATGTCAGGACGCGCGCCCCTGTGGTTGATAATGTGCATATCTCGAATGTCAAAGTGGGCAACGTCGCCACCAAGAAAGGCAAGTTTTCCTGTTACCAGGCGATCGTGATTCTTGGCCCGGTGGCCTCGGACTACAACGGTGACGAGAAAAATCCGCTGGTGTTCCCGGTGACCAATGTCACCATCAGTGATTGTCAGTTCGGTACACCGGTAAACGCCGACAGCCCGCTGTATCTGTACAACGTCAAGGGTCTGGAACTGAAGAATGTGAAGATAGGCGACAAGCTGCATAACAGCATCCTGTCGGTCTAGATAAAAAAATGCCGCCGGGCGGTTATCTGCACGGCGGCACTCAAAGGCTAAGAACCTGTTCACTCTTACTGCGCGGGCGCAATCAGAGACCACGCGGGGCTCATGTGCTGCTCAAAATGCTCATGTACTGGAGTACATTCCGCTTTTTGCGCTGCGTTTTTGTTACACTTACCCCGCTGACGCCCGCTCGCTACAGATCGTGAACAGGTTCTAAGGGGTGATTGCAACAGGCGATATCGTTGTGACTGGCCTGATGTACAAAAATTCAGTTCAGGGTACTTGCAAAAGGGGTTTCCGGTACACCACATACGCCCGGGCGCACCAGTATTACACTGCCAGCCCATTGATCATGCTCGGCCTTGCCGGCACCAATGGATGTCACCAGCAGGGTATCCATATTCGCGCCGCCAAATGTACACATCGATGGTTTTGCCATCGGCAAAGGAATGGTTCTGTCCAGCCTGCCTGTTGGTGTGAAGCGCAACAGGCAACCACCATCATTACCGCATATCCAGTAACAGCCATCGACATCCATGGCTGCGCCATCGGGCCGTCCGGCTAATGGTTTCATATCCATGAACACACGTTGCCCATGCGGCACACCGTCGTCCACGTCGTAATCAAATGTCCAGATGGTCTGGCTGGCCGGATGCGAATCCGACAGGTACATGGTCTTGCCGTCCGGTGACCAGGCCAGGCCGTTTTGCGTCAGCAAATTACTGACGAAAGGTGTGGACAGGCCTTGTTGCTGTGAATAACGATACAGCAGGCCGATTGCCTTGGCGGCAGCCATGTCCATGAACATGGTGCCACTCCAGAACCGGCCCTGACGGTCGCAACGGCCATCATTGAAACGCATGCCTGTGCCCAGCGTATCCGGTGCTGCCAGATGGGTTTGCAGTGCTGCTGAGCCCGTGCCCAGATGCAGATTGAAAATGCCGCTTTCCATGCCGGCGATAAAATCACCATCGTCTTTTAGCGCGATGCAGGCGACCATTTCAGTCGTCTGCCATGAGCGCAGCTCACCAGAACCCGCATCCAGCTTCCAGATGGTTTTCGCCGGGATATCCACCCAGTACCAGGCCGCCTGTTGTGCATGCCACATCGGGCTTTCACCGACGGTACAACTGACCGCCGGTATGGCTTCCAGATCTGGAAACGGAGATGTGAGTTGAGCTGAATGCTGAGTCATGACGCGTGATTTTATAAGTCAGTGATTTCTTTATGGGTAGGCACCAGAAATTTCATCATGCTCCACGCCAGCAGATAAGCCACCGCGCAGAATGTAAACATGATGGTGTAACCAGTTTGTATATGGCCAAGGCTACCGTAGTAATCGAACAGCCAGCCGCCGATTTTTGAAACCAGCACGCCACCGATACCACCAGCCATACCGCCAATACCGACGATGGACGCAACCGATTTTTTCGGGAACATGTCAGACACCGTAGTGAATATATTCGCCGACCAGGCCTGATGGGCAGAAGTACCGACGCCGATCAACAGTACGGGTATCCATGGTCCCAGATAGCCCAGCGGTTGTGCCAGCAACACTACCAGCGGGAACAGGGCAATCACCAGCATCGCACGCATACGCCCATCATAGGCACTATAACCGCGCTTCATGAAATAGCTGGGGAACCAGCCGCCACCAATACTGCCTATCATGGTCATGCTATACAACACAGCCAGCGGTATGACGATGTCGGTTTTATGCATCTGGTACTGCGCTTCCAGATATTTCGGCAACCAGAACAGGAAAAACCACCAGATACCATCCGTCATGAACTTGCCGATGACGAATGCCCAGGTCTGTTTATACGACAACAGTTTCATCCATGAGATTTTCTTGCCTGGTGTGTCTTCAGTAGCGACCGGTTCAGCATGCTGAGTGTCGCTGCTATTGATATACGCCAGTTCGGCAGCGGACAGGTATTTCTGTTTTTCTGGTTTTTCATAGAACATGTTCCAGAAAATCATCCAGATAAAACCGATGGCACCGATGACGATGAAGGCAGTTTCCCAACCCCAGGTTGCTGCGATCCAAGGTACGGTCAGTGGTGCCAGGATGGCGCCGATATTCGCGCCAGAATTGAAAATGCCGGTCGCAAACGAACGTTCCTGTTTAGGGAAATATTCTGCGGTTGCCTTGATGGCGGCCGGGAAGTTACCCGCTTCACCAAAGGCCAGTACTGCGCGTGAAATCATGAAACCAGCGACAGAAACCGGAACGGCAGCCAGACCCAGTGCGGCAAAGGCATTGGCCACACCCTGACCTACAGCGATGGAATACGCATGCATGATCGCACCCAACGACCAGACCGCAATCGCCAGCAGATAGGCTTTCTTGGTACCGATCTTGTCGATCAGGCGACCGGCAAACAGCATGGAAATCGCATACACGAACTGGAATGCGGCAGTAATATTGGCATAGTCGGTATTCGTCCAGCCAAACTCTTTGGACAGATCAGGTGCCAGCAGGCTGAGTACCTGACGATCAAGATAATTGACAGTGGTGGCGAAAAATAACAGGGCACATATGGTCCACCGGTATTTGCCTACGGATTGCTGGCTCATCTGAGCGTCTCCTTGTAGTTGTTCATGATTGGCACATCTTGTTTGTGTGCTCGTGTGTACTTTTATACTTGTTACTTACCGGGCTGACCTGCAATGCAGGTCAGCCCGGTCTGGCATCATGCCAGGGTCAGTTTTCCATCTATCAAACGAGCCAGTTGCAGCGGATTGTTATCCTGCAATGCTGCCGGCAACAGGTCGGCAGGAATTGCTTGATAACACACAGGGCGCAAGAAGCGATCTATGGCCTTTGCGCCAACCGAGGTGCTGCGGCTGTCGGATGTGGCAGGGAACGGACCGCCGTGTACCATGGCATGCGCCACTTCAACACCGGTAGGGAAGCCGTTGAATAAAATACGGCCCGCTTTTCTTTCCAGACCTGGCAACAATTTCTTCGCCAGATCATGGTCTGCTGCAGTTGCATGTACGGTAGCCGTCAATTGGCCTTCCAGCGATTCCGATACTTGCAGGACTTCATTGAAGTCTTTGCACAGGATGGCAATCGAGGATGGACCAAAGACTTCTTCCTGCAGTGCTGCTGTCGTCAGGAAAGTACTGCCGCTGCAAACAGACAACACGGCTTGTGCCGCACATGGTGATTCTGCTGGCTGGCCTTTGCCGACCAGTGTCAGGTCAGCGATTTCTGCCAGATGGCTGCTGCCTTTGACATAGGCCTGGTGGATACCAGGTGTCAACATGGTCGAAGCCTGTTTTTTCTCCAGCGCTTGTCCGGCCAGTTCCAGGAAGCTGCGTGCAGCGTCGCTGTCAATGGCAATTACCAGACCAGGGTTGGTACAGAACTGACCGGCACCGAGTGTCAGTGAATCGACAAAGTTTTGTGCCAGCTGGGCTGTTTGTGTTTTCAAGGCATCATCCAGCAAGAAAACCGGATTGATACTGCTCATCTCTGCATACACAGGGATAGGTTCTTTTCTTTGGCTGGCTGTACGTACCAAAGCCAGACCGCCCGAGCGTGAACCAGTGAAGCCAACTGCCTTGATGGCAGGATGTCCAACCAGTTGTTGACCAACCTGGCTACCGGCACCGACCAGCATGGAGAATACGCCTTCAGGCAGACCGCAATCAGCGACTGCTTTTTGTATGACGCGACCAACCAGTTCCGCTGTACCCAGATGGGCATTATGGGCCTTGACGACGACCGGGCACCCGGCAGCCAGCGCCGATGCGGTATCGCCGCCTGCAACGGAAAATGCCAGCGGGAAATTGCTGGCACCAAATACTGCAACCGGGCCCAGCGCAATTTTGCGCAGGCGCAGATCTGGCCTTGGTGGTGCACGTTCCGGCAGAGCGGAATCAATCGTCGCATCGAGGAAGTAACCGTCGCGTACCACTTTGGCAAACAGGCGCAACTGATTGACTGTACGACCGCGTTCGCCTTCCAGACGTGCTACCGGCAGGCCGGTTTCTTGTGCTGCACGCTCGATCAGGACAGGGCCCAGATCCATGATGCCGGTCGCAATTGTTTCCAGGAAGCTGGCACGTTGTTCCAGACTGGTTTCGCGATAGGTATCAAATGCCTGACCTGCCAGATCGCAAGCTTGTTGAACATCGTCAGCGGTGGCGAAGCCGAAAACGGGTTCGATTTGCTGGTTGGTGGATGGATCGATGGCGTTGATGTTGCCAGCCAGGCCAAACACCGAATTTTTACCGATAAGCATTTTGCCGGTAATCTGCATTATGTTCTCCTTCTTTCCTGCATCAAATGCAGGGATGACAGCATGGTGTTAATGATGAGTTTTGTAAAACGCAAAAACGAAGCTGCGACAGCACCGGCTGCGCAGCTTCGTCTTTATACAGCTTATTGTGGACCTTGTTTCAGAATCAGTTTGAGCAGCATTTCATCTTCTGCTGCTGTCAGGTCTGTCAATGGTGCACGGACTGGACCGGCACTATGACCAACCAGACGGGCACCAGCCTTGACGATACTGACAGCATAACCGGATTTGCGATTGCGGATTTCCAGGTAAGGCAGGAAGAAGTCATCAATCAGGCGATTGACTGTAGTGCTGTCGTCCGCTGCAACGGCGTGGTAGAAGTCCATTGCCAGTTTTGGCATGAAATTGAATACGGCGGAAGAATAGACTGGAACACCCAGTGCTTTGTAAGCGGCTGCATAGACTTCAGCAGTAGGCAAGCCACCCAGGTAGCTGAAACGGTCGCCCATACGACGCCAGATGGAAACCATCAGTTCAATATCACCGATACCGTCTTTGAAACCGATCAGGTTAGGGCAACGTGCTGCCAGTATTTCCAGGGAATCAGCAGTCAGGCGGCAAATGCCACGGTTATAGACCACGACGCCAAAATCGACGGATGCGCAGACTTCTTCCACGTGACGGATCAGGCCGTCCTGGCTGGCTTCAGTCAGGTAATGTGGCAACAACAGGATACCGTGGGCACCAAGGCGCTGTGCTTCTTGCGCATAAGCGATTGCCTGACGGGTAGGGCCACCGGCACCAGCCAGGATAGGTACTTTGCCACGGCAGGTATCAACAGCAGTGCGGATCACGTCCGAATATTCATTGGCTGTCAAAGAAAAGAATTCGCCTGTGCCGCCAGCAGCAAACAGGGCGCTGGCACCGTAAGGAGCCAGCCATTCGAGGCGCTCAGCATAGGTTTTTGCATTGAAATCACCAGCCGCGTCAAAGTCGGTCAGTGGGAAAGAGAGCAGGCCAGAGGAAAGTATCTGTTTCAGATCTTGTGGGTTCATGATGTCTCCTGAATGTAGGTAGAGATAAGTGGAATAAGGATGAAAATCGGTTTGTAAGGTATTCGTCTTGCGTAATCTTTGGATGATTCTTGTTAGGATGTACGTCATCGTACAACTTAAAATCAAAGACTGCAAGCATCGTTTTTATTTATTGTGGTTTATTTTATTTATCGCGCCGGGTCACTTTTAAATGCACAGGGGCAGGCGGGGAAATGCTGGCCGGATTTGCCGTGACTACATTAATTACGATGCAGTTAACGTAGTTACGGCCAGGCAGTCATGTCTTGATATTGCTTATTTGATTACTTGTATGTATTGCTTATTTCGTTGCTTGTCTGTATTGCTCATTCAAGCTTTTGAAGATGCCGGCATCAGGTTGCCGGATTTTCAGCCTGACCAGAAGAGGCTTCTTCTTCCATGCGTAGTTGTGCCTGGCGCAGTCTTTCCCTGCTATTGCTCAGGTGGGTGCGCATGGCGGCGCGGGCTGCTTCCGGGTCTTTGCGCAGGATGGCGCTATAGATATCTTCATGCTCATGATTGACTTTATCTATATAACTACTGGTGGTGCCCAGATTCAGGGCCGCAGAATTGAGCCTCGCACGGGGGATGATGGTGGTGCCCAGATCACTGAGAATATCGACAAAATAGCGGTTCCCGGTTGCCTGGGCGATCAGCAGGTGGAAGCGTACATCGGCATTCACCGATTCCGTATCCCTGGTTTTTTTGGTCAGGATATCGTTCAGGGCGGTGGCCAGTTCCGCCAATTGCGCTTCCGTACGGCGTGATGCTGCCAGCCAGGCCGCTTCGGTTTCCAGGCTGATCCTCAGTTCCAGTATGTCGAGCACATCCCTGACCGTGATAATGGCTTCACGCGAAATCCCCAGGGTACTGCTGACTGGCTCAAGGATGAAGGTGCCTATGCCGTGTCGTGTCTGTACCAGCCCGGCTGCCTGCAAATGCGAAATCGCTTCACGCACCACAGTGCGGCTGACCCCATACAATTGCATGATGGCGGATTCGGTAGGAAGCTTTTCACCGGGTTTGAATACGGCATTTTTGATGTTGTTCGTAATGTTCTCAACCAGCCCTTGGGACAGACTCTTGTGACGCCTTACGCTAAGGGGGGAATTGGCTATTTGCTGAGTTTCCATTGTGGCAAGCTTACCTTACGAAGATGCACTGATTTTACATCAAGTCGCCATCATGATGTTGTATGATGACGTATCACTTACATAAATGACACTATTTGTGGTTTATTCGCATGTCATGCGACAAAGGGGCATGCCAGTGTAATGGTATTGGCCACTTGGCCGCTTTCGATTTCTTGCTGACAGCTGAGCCTGGTCCGGCAAAAACAAGTCCCGTTCATTCGAATCAATGATGCTGCCACGAAAAAAATGACAAAGCAATCATGACTTTCATGGGTAACGTAGACAAGGTGGACAATGTTGACAACGTGGATGGTAGATGACATTTGTCACCTGCAATTGCTGACACTTTGCTCTGATATGCAATGCCGCGATTGCCCATACTGTCACTCATGCGTGCGGCTCAGAGTACATAAGTTTGAACAAACAAGCTTGCACAACATTGACCTGGTCGCTGTTGAAAATACAACAGCACCTTTTATCTAGAATCTAGATTGGAAAATAACATGCCTTTCAATTCCGGCCCCGTTGCCACAGCGTTTGCTAATCGTCTCAAAGGTGCCATGGTGTATGCCGTCTTCGGCAGTTTCTGGATGGTCTTGTGGAATCAGCGCGCTTTTGCCGGCAACAACATGATCAATGCGGTTGTTGCCGCTGCAGGGCTGCTTATTTTGATGCTGGCGATGAACAGGTATCGTAGTTTCAAACCCGCACTTGAGGAAGAAAATGCAGCGCAAAAACAAAGCAGGATGCGTCGTTTTTATATCGTCAATGCAGTGCAGTGGGGTGCGCTTCTGGTCATCATCAATGTACTGAACAATATCGGTCTGGCAGCGTGGGTGACTCCGGCGGCCATAATGGTGATCGGCCTGCATTTCTTTCCGCTGGCGACGATATTTCAAAATCCCGGACATACGTTGATGGGGACAGTCATCTGCCTGTTTGCATGTGTCTTCCCGTTTGTATTGTCTGGTGGCCCGGCTGATCCCTATGCCTGTGCTGGCATGGCCCTGATCTTGTGGACAGGGGCGATACGCAACATAAGCAAGACTTTTCATGCTGCTCAGACCGTGTCGCAATAACATGGTACTGCCTGTGCAAGGCACAATCACGGGCTTGGCCCACAGCATGAGGGCCAGAGAGTGGTTTGCAATACGCCTGGCTTGTGGTCAAGCCCGCACAGCGTAGCAATGTCGCAGCGTCGCAGTGTCTGCGCGGTTTAGCGCAGCCTGCCTATATAGGTCTGGTCGACCATGGCGTTGTGGTCAGGCGGGGGCATGGGCACCTGCATGATACTGTCATCTTCCAGACTTGGGGCTTTGGGGCGTAATTTCTGGGCTGTGGACATGGAGGACAGCCTGGCCAGCAAAGGGCCTGCTGGCGGTGGTGCAACAAACAGGCCATCTTCACCAAAGTAGATGTCTTCCAGCTTCAGGCAGATTTCATGCAGGTCGTCGTTTGGCAAGCCCATCGACAGATCCAGCATTGCCCGGCAATAGGCCGGGTTGACGCGCATGTATTCAATGTCTGTCACGCGGCCAATTTGTCGCCGTAAAATCACGTGCAGACGTGCCATGAGGGAAAACGCGAGATTGTCTGACATGGCATTCTGGACTAAGGTACTGGTGCTCATAAGATATGCTCCCCGTGAAGTTCAAGATCAAGCCCTTCTCTTTCCTGCTCTTTAGTAACGCGCAAACCAATGGTCACTTTGACCAGCCATAAAATGACGGCAGTCACAGCGCCCGAATAAATCACCGTGACGATGACGCCAAAGGCCTGTGTGGCCAGACTGCCATCAGCACCGCCTATGCTCTTCAGCGCGAAGACACCAGTCAACAGCGCACCGACGATGCCACCAATGGCATGTACACCAAATACATCGAGCGAATCATCGTAGCCTCCCATGGATTTGAGCGAAGTGGCACCCCAGTAGCAGGCGACACCGGCAACTGCACCAATCGCCAGGGCACCGGTCAGGTCGACAAAACCCGAAGCCGGCGTGATCGCCACCAAACCAGCGACCGCACCGGAAACAATACCCAGTACAGAGGGTTTGCCACGACGCAGCCACTCCACGAGCATCCAGGCCAGTGCAGACATTGCAGTAGCCACCTGTGTCACCAGCATGGCCAGCCCGGCGCGGCCATCTGCTGCGCCGGCAGAGCCGGCATTGAAGCCGAACCAGCCCACCCACAGCAGGGACGCGCCAATGGCTGTCAGCAATAAATTATGTGGTGGCATCGGTTCCTTGCCAAACCCCAGGCGTGGCCCGACGATCAGTGCTGCCACCAGGCCAGACACACCGGCATTGATATGCACTACCGTGCCGCCGGCAAAGTCCAGCACGCCACGTGCCGCCAGCCAGCCTGCCGGTTCCCATACCCAGTGGGCAACCGGCACATATACCAGCAGTGACCAGAGGGTAATGAATAGCAGCAGGGCAGAAAATTTCATGCGTTCTGCAAAGGCACCAGTGATCAGGGCAGGCGTGATGATGGCAAACGTCATCTGGAACATCAGAAATACGCTTTCTGGTATTGTCGGTGCCAGTTGATGCACACTGAGCTGGCCAGCTTCCTTCAAAAAGCTCACGCCATGCAGCATGAACCTGTCCAGGCCACCCAGATACGGCGACCCCGCCGTGAATACCAGGCTGTAACCCAGCACCACCCACAAAACGGTAACGATGCAGGTGGTTGCCAGACTATGTGCCATTGTGCCCAGGGCATTCTTTTTGCGCACCATGCCGGTATAAAACAGGGCCAGGCCAGGGATGGTCATCAGTAATACCAATGCTGTCGAAGTCAGCATCCAGGCAGTGTCGCCAGCATTGATCTTATCTGCCGCAATCATGCCTGGCTTGGCCATTGCAGGTGGGGCCGCAACTGGGGTAACGGGTGCATCCGCTGCCACTGCAGGTGCTGTCGTTGCAGTAACCGAAGCCGCAGCCGCAGTTGCAGCGGGGGGCTCAGTTTGTGCATTGCAGGTGCCGCTGTACAGGGACAGGCTGAAAGAGAAAGAAAGCAATAAGCTGGAAAGTATGCGTATTTTCATCAAGCTAGCCTTTTCAAAAAACATCGTCAATGACACACAAGTATTGTTTGCGATGCAGCATTTTTCATGCCAAGGCTGATACCAGTGAATTTGAGCTTGCTGATGGCTATTTAGGGGAATTACCTAGCCGGTAATACCAGTGACGGCGCACGCATGCACCAAAATGTAAGCAAATATTACTGTGCAGCATGACTATGCACGGACAAGGTGCTAAGCATGTTTTCTCATGATTTCCCTTGCAGGTGCAGATATGCCTGCCCTGTTTTGCCTGCATCCATGAAAAACGCCGCTTAGCCCGGAGGCCAAAGCGGCGTTTTATACTTTGTACTTTGTATTCAGCTCAGCGGCTTATACGAGAACTTGTAGCGACAACTTGTAGCGACAACTTGTAGCGACAACTTATGCCGGCAAGGCAATCTGGTGATCGACACTGAACTGGTAATCGCGGAACACATGTTCAGCACTCAGCAATTCATAGGTGCCATCCGGCAATTTGCGGGTGGTGTCTTTCAGGCGATACGTCATTTGCCCACAAGTCCAGCAATTGAAATTGCGCATATGGGTGCACAGGCAAGTCTTGTCCATGACCGAGACTTTCTTGGCATCAGGGTGTGCTGCCACTTCACGGTTATAGGACGTGATATAGGCGCAGTTGCCATTGCCGTCCAGCAAGTAGCCATACGATTCACAGCCAGGGCGTATGCCATCGCCAATCGCTGGCGTGTTTTTCAGCATGCGCATGGGGTAGCCGGTAGGCGAGATATTGTTGACTTCGATATCGTTTTCACTGGCTTTGAAGTATTCCTGCTTCACACTGGCAGGCAAGCCGCATTCATTGGTAACGGTAAAGCGGGTCGCCACCTGCACGCCGGCAGCACCGTTTTCCATGAAAGACACGGCATCGCTGCCGGTGAAAATACCGCCAGCCGCAATCAACGGGATATCCAGGTTTTCTGCCTTCAGATACTGGACGATTTCGGTAATGATGGTTTGCAGATCGTATTCAGCCCAGTCCATGCCAAAGCCAAGATGACCGCCAGCCAGCGGGCCTTCAACGATGACATAGTCCGGCAGACGGTTCAGGCGGGAATTCTTGCGCAGGAATAATTGCAATGCACGCACTGAAGAAACGATGATGCCCAGTTTGGCATCGCGAAAGCGCGGATGATCAGCGATCAGGCCAAATGAGCCCAGGTGCAGGCCGGCGCTCATGGTGATGCCATCAATACCGGCATCCAGTGAAGATTCCAGGCGTACCTTCAGGGTTTCGCGTGGACCATTCATGGTCAGCTTTTCCATGCAATTGACAAAGATCATGCCTGTGCCCTGCTTGGCTTCCATGGTCTTGCCTATATGCAGGCGTGTGGCTTCGGCCAGTTGATCCAGGTTGAACTTGATGTCAGTTTTGTCGGAGTTGTTAATATTGTATTTGTAGAACTTGGTCTTTTCCTTGACAAAGCTGGTATCGAAACGACGATCAGAGACATCCTGCACCATGGCATCAGAAATATGGCCAATACCACCGAGACGTGCAGCAACCAGAGCCAGTTCAGCAGTGGAAATATCGACGCCCATGCCACCGATCATGATAGGAACCAGCTCATCTTTGCCCAGTTTCAGGCGGAAATCATCTACACGTTTCATTGTTATCCTTGACACATTTTGCTCAAAAGTAAATCACGCGATGCACATACTGCCAGACCAGATTGCTTATTTATTGCTTACTTATTGTTTATTTCTTGATTGTTTCGGCTTGCAATCCAGAAGACGAACGAGATTGTAAGCCAGCCCTTGCCCGCACAGGTAAAATTATATTCTGTACAGCGTTTAATTTCCTCGGCCCGTGTTTTATTTCTTGTTGTTTTGCCAGCGTAATTTGGCCCAGGCAGCGTGTTGGCCGGTATTCAGGAAGGTCCAGGCGACCAGGCGGCTCTCTTTATTACCCTGACTCATGATAATGGTTTTCTGATCACAGACTTTGACCTGCTTCAAGGCCGCGTTGATTGCAGGCAAATTGGCTGATTTCGATACCAGGCTGGAAAACCATAAAATTTTTGTGGGTATAGCCGCACTTTCTGCGATCATTTTCTTGATAAACGCCAGTTCCCCGCCTTCGCACCAGAGTTCGGCATCGTGGCCGCTGAAGTTCAGAACGGGCGTGGCCTGATCCAGCTTGCCGGTTTTTTTCAGGTTTTCCCACTTGCGCATGCTGCCAGCCTGTGCTTCTGCCGCAGAAGTATGGAAAGGCGGATTACACAGGCTGACATCAAACCATTCATCATCCGCAACTATGTTTTTGAACAGAGATTGCGCATAGCTCTGGTGACGTAGCTGTATCTGCGCGCCCAGGCCGGGATTACGGTCGAGTATGGCCCGGGCATTGGCCAGTGAGTCTGCATTGATATCGCTGGCACAAAATGACCAGCCATATTCACTGCAGCCTAATAATGGGTAAATGCAACTGGCACCCGTACCTATATCCAAAGCACATACCTGCCGGCCTTTGGGGATGCGCCCCTGATTGCTGCCAGCCAGCAAATCAGCCAGATAATGCAGATAATCGGCCCGGCCTGGCACTGGCGGGCAAAGATTGTCTGGCGGAATGTCCCAGTCACGTACGCCGTAGCTGCTTTGCAGCAGAGCCTTGTTCAGTAATTTGACTGCCAGCGGATCGGCAAAATCGACGGTGGTATCGCCAGCCGGATTGTGTGTCAGGCATTGCAGCAATGCCGGTTCGGCTTTGATCAGATCGGCGAAGTCATAGCGGCCCTGATGGCGATTGCGTGCATGCAGCAATTGCCCGGCAGTCTGCTTTCTGTTTTCCTTGTTGTTCTTGTCGCTCATGAAACCTGATCCACCCATTCGCAATGCTGGCCTGTGCTCAGGCAGGATGCCCGGCCCATATTTGATCTATATTTGACCTGTATTCGACCCGTATTGTCCCATGAAGGCCCGGTGCCTGTTCACTACAAAACGAAGCTAATTTATCTGAGGCCATGATCCGCAGCTCTATTTAAGTCAAGGGGCTTGTATGCCCGGCGTGAGGATGTAAAATTCCGTAAGTGTTTTATTTTTTTTGAAACACTATTGCTAAAATCTGCCCAAACAAACTTGGGCCCCCGCAGCAGGGGCGAACCAGTGCACCTCATTCGCGCCCATGGCAGAGCAGGCTTATGCAGGCTTATACCAGCGCTTGATGGAATGCCAAACCACGGGATAGATCAGGCATTGGCTGTCGCTTGCGGTGATTGAGTGCCTTGAACATCTTATTGAAAGGTATAAGAAATGAAGAAAATCGCTCTTGTCGGCAGCTTGTCTGCCATTGCTGTCCTGTCCGCCTGTTCGACCGCACCCGTCAAACATACAGCGGCCCCTGTCGCTCCGGTAACACAGGTAGTCAGCGTACCCGCCAACCTGAAAGCACCAGCCAGTGAAGTGCTGGCATTTCAAATGGCTGCAACTGGCGTACAGATTTATGAATGCAAGGCGAATAAGGGCGGCCCCAAAAAATTTGAATGGGTATTCCGCGCGCCTTTGGCAGAGTTATATGCCAGTCACGATGCAAACAGCGTGAAGCTGGGCAAGCACTATGAAGGCCCAACCTGGGAAGCGAATGACGGCAGCAAAGTCGTGGCAGAGGTCGTCGCCAAAAGTGAAAGCATGGATACCAATGCTATCCCCTGGTTATTGCTGAAAGCCAAATCCAGCTCAGACAGCGGCACATTTTCCGGTATTACCAGCGTACAGCGTGTGGTAACCGTCGGCGGCAAAGCGCCACTGACCGGTTGTTCAGACTTCCAACTGGGGGCAGAATCACGCACACCGTACAAAGCCACTTACTATTTTTTCAAGGCAAACTGATTGCCGGTTAGTGGACTGCTACAGCTCACTAGGGCAATTCAAAACGGTAGCCCACGCCATACACAGAGTGCAGGCATTCATTGCCTGGTAGCCTGCCCTGTATTTTTTTGCGTATGTTCTTGATATGCGTATCTACGGTTCTGTCATTGATGTCGCGCTGGTCTTCATGCGCAAAGTCCAGCAATTGCTGGCGTGAAAATACCCGCTCAGGGTGGCTGATGAATTCGGACAGCAGGCGAAATTCCACTGGTGTCAGGTTCAAAGGCTGGGCATCCACCAGTATGCGCAATTGCTGTTTGTCGATGAAGAAGCGGGATTGCCCGGCAGCAGACAGGCTAGCCATGCTGCGGCGCAAATGCACTCTGACGCGCGCCACCACCTCACGCGGACTAAAGGGTTTGCATACATAATCATCCGCGCCCGTATCCAGGCCCAGCAGGCGGTCTACTTCTTCCACCCTGGCGGTCAGCATGATGATGGGTACCTGGCTGAACTGGCGTACTTCCCGGCAGATGCTGATGCCATCGACTTCAGGCAACATCAGGTCGAGCAAGATCAGGTCAGGTTGCGATAGTCTGAGTTGTTCCAGCGCCAGCCTGCCATTTGCTTCATGGCTGACCTGATACCCGGCGGCCAGCAAATAATCCTTGAGCAGGGCAGCGATCTTCAGATCATCTTCAACGATGAGTATGCGGGTGCCGCTGTCCATATTATTTCCTTGCTTATTTCCTTGTTTATGTCCTATGTGTTCCTGGGACTGATGCAGGGTAATTGCAGGCTTATTTTTACTCCCCCCAGTAATGAAGCGGCAGCATGGATACGTCCACCATGTGCTTCAACAATCACTTTGCAAATCGCCAGCCCCAGACCACTGCCGCCACTGCTGCGGTTGCGTGCGCTGTCTGCGCGGTACAGGCGATCAAACAGCAAGGCATGGCTGCTGTCCGGGACACCCGGGGCGCTGTCTTCCAGGCTCAGTTCCAGCATCGCACCGTTACGTGCCAGTGTACACAAAATCATGCCACCGCTATCGGTATAACGTATGCTGTTTTCCAGCAAATTGCCCAGTACCTGGGTCAGGCGGCTACCATCGGCATTCACCCAGACAGGCAGCTCACCCAGATGACTTTCCAGGCGCAAGCCAGCCTGTTCCATGCGCAATGCAAAGCGTTGCAACATGTCTTGCAACAAAGGGCGCAAATCCATGGCCTGGAATTGATAATGCAAATCACCGGCATCGGCCAGGGTCAACTGCCGTATATCATCCACCAGCTTGTTCAGATGGCGCACTTCGGCGTGCAGGGATTCCAGTGCCGCCGGCGAGATATTGCGTATCCCATCGATCAGGGCTTCTATCTCACCCTGTATCACCGTCAGTGGAGTGCGCAGTTCATGTGAGATATCGGCCAGCATGCGGCTTCTTTGTGCCTCATTCCTTTCCAGGTTTTGCGCCATGATATTGATATCCTGCGCCAGATCACCCAGCTCATCCTGGCTGATGATGTCGGCCCTGGCCTGAAACTGCCCCTTGGAAATGCGTGCCGTTACTGCATGCAGGGATTTCAGTGGCCTTAGCAGATGCCTGGCCAGCCATAGTGAAAACCCGACCGCAACCAGTATCAGTGCACCTGCCAGCAGCAAGGTATGGCGTACCTGCACACTGACAAAGTCGATGGCGCTGGCATTGGATAGCTGACGTAAAGGTGCCAGTCGCAGCGTGCCCACTCTTTCCGGACCCAGCATGATGGCCTGCACGCTGCCCGGTGCATCGGCAGGGCCAATCAGTGCATGGCCATTTTTATCTATGAGTGACAGGCGTTGTCCGAACCGCATGGGGTCAACCGGTGGTCTTTGCTCTGGTGGCGTGCCGGTATCCCGTGTCGGTGGTGGCGGCGGTGGTGTTTCCCCGGACCTGACTGGCGGTGGTGGTGGCGGTCTGTCATCGTCTTCGGCTGCCTGACGCCGTCTGGGCGGAGGAGACTGTGGGTCTTCATTATCAGGGCGCGGCTTGCTGCGCAACTGATCCAGCAAATCCCGCATGGGGCGGCGATCTGCCTGGAAACGGTCAAAATTGCCGTATTGCCGGTAATCTTCGGCCAGCATGGTACTTAGCCTGACCAGGTCCTGTTTTTCCAGGTCGCTCAGATAGGCAATGAAGCCACTCTTCAGATTCTGACTGGTCACCCAGGCCAGCGTACCTATGCTGATGATCACGATGGCCGTGATGGCCAAGGCTAATTTGCGGGCTATGGTGAGACGCATGCGGTAAGAACCTTGCTGAGAATGGTATCAATTTGCCATATTGCCAGCCAATTATGGAGCAATCGTGAAGTAAACATGGTGTTCCGCGAATAAATATTTGATGTGGTTTTATTGTTTCCTGCGCCTGAAAAAGTCTCGTTATCTTCATTTTTTCTCCATATTCGGCCTTCATCCTGTATCCAGTCTCAGAACTTCGTGCAGAGAATGCCAGGCTTCTTGAGTAAAAAAATAACTGGAACTCATCCCTATTGGTGAAATGAGTTCTTAACTCGAAGGAGGACTTCAAATGAGATCTCATATAGTGTCAAACATAGTGTCAAACGCCGTGCTCAAGCTGCATGGCATTCAGCGCAGAGCGCAATTGCCGGTTGCCATGCTCCTGTTATTGAATCTGGCCGCATGCGGTGGCGATGCCGGAACTTCCATTGCAGGATCAACTGCCAGTCCGCAGGCCGTACCGCCCGTCAGTAGCGCAGCCGCACTGGCTGCCCCCGTCCCCCCTACCTCCCCTGCAGCAGCGCCAGTCGAACAGCCATCGCTGGTACCTATCGTCAATGGTGAAGGGGCAGCATTGACGGTATCGACCACCGGCAGCATAGACAAGGGCAATGCCTTCTTTAAAGCCTTTGGCAATGGCCGTAGTTGCGCCAGCTGTCACCAGGAAAGCCAGGGCTGGAGCATACGTCCTGATAATCTGCAGGACAGATTCACGCAAACCAATGGCAGCGATCCGGTTTTTGCCTTGAATGACGGTGCCAATTCTCCCAATGCCCTGACCGCTACCATAGATCAGAAACGCCTTGCCTATAGCATGTTGTTGACCAAGGGGCTTATCAGGGTGGGGCTGGCTGTTCCTGCCGATGCAGAATTTACCCTGGTCAAAGTCGACGATCCCTATGGTTATGCCAGCACCAAAGAGCTGTCGCTATTCCGTCGCCCCATGCCAACCACCAATCTGAAGTTTCTCAGTACCGTGATGTGGGATGCGCGTGAAACCTTCGCCGATGCGCGATCAAATCTGTGCATACGCAATAGTCGCCCCCTGCAATGTTTTGCAACTACCGACTTTGACCTGCTGCATCAGTCCAATAGCGCAGTGACTGGCCATGCGCAAGCTGCACAGGGGCTGACTGCTGCGGAACAGCGCAGCATCGTTGATTTTGAAAAAACCTTGTTCACTGCACAGATCACCAGCCTGGCTGCTGGTAATCTGACCGATGCCGGTGCCAAAGGTGGTCCGCTGGAACTGGCAAAGAACAATTTTTATTTCGGGATCAACGACATCGACGTAGGTGACTACGTCAGCGGTGCGTCATTTGACCGTAATGTCATGGCCATGTTCACCACATGGCGCGGGCTTGACCGGCCAACCCCACCTATCCCGCCGGCTCAGGGCCGCCCCGGGCAGCCAGGACAGCCACCTTCGGCTATCAACATTGCCAGGGCATCTGTCGCCAGGGGCGAGCAGATTTTCAATAACAAACCCTTCAATGTCACCGGTGTTGCCGGTTTCAATGGTGAATTACGCGTGGCTTTGCAAAGGGCGACCTGCACCAGTTGTCACAGCGTAGGTAATGTCGGTTCACATTCGGTGCCACGACTGTTCAACACCGGCGTATCCGATGCCAGCCTGCGCACACCGGATATGCCCCTGTACACGCTAAGGAATAAACTGACTGGTGAGGTCATGGAAACCACCGATCCCGGCAGGGCCATGAACACTGGCAAATGGCAGGACATCGGTCGCTTCAAGGTACCCAGTCTGCGCGCCATCGAAGCGCGTTCACCTTACTTCCATAACGGCGGTATGATAGAGCTGACCGACGTCGTAAAGTTCTATGACAAGCGTTTCAATATAGGATTGACGCCGCAGGAAATTATCGATTTGACAGAGTTTCTGAAGGTACTCTGAAACAGTTTTCTAGATGTAAAAAGAGCAGACCCTGAGTCTGCTCTTTTGTCTTGAGGGCAGAAGCTGCACAGCCCCTGCATCTTCGTGTGCATGTCCTGAATTAAGCAGCGTAAAAGCAGCGCCCACAAACATGCTGATAGCGCTCATTGCCACCGATATCAATCTGCTCGCCGGTTTTCATGCGCTTGCCGTTGGCATCAACACGAATGTTCATCGTCGCTTTTTTCCCGCAGCCGCAGATGTTTTTTAATTCTTCTATATCATCGGCCAGTGCCAGCAGATAAGCTGAGCCGGTAAAAGGTTCACCCAGAAAATCACTGCGCAAGCCATAACAGATCACCGGCACACCACGCACTTGCGCCAGTTGATGTAATTGCCTGACCTGGTCGGCGGACAAAAATTGTGCTTCATCCACCAGTACGCAACTGACCTTCGGTGCTTCCGCCAGAAAATCAAAATGCGTATCGAAAACTTCAGCCTGTCTTTGTGGGCCCAGGCGTGAAGTGACTTTGCCGGCGCCATAACGATTGTCTATGGCTGCCGTGTACAGATGGACTTTTTGTCCCTGTTCTTCATAGTTGTGGGCCACCTGTAAAAGTGCTGTGGATTTTCCTGCGTTCATTGCTGAATATCTGAAGTAGAGCTTGGCCATGCATGTTTCCTGTTGGTTCCTTAAAACTGTTACAAGTGTTGCTGGTGAGAACAGTCGGTTTGTTGTTGATTTTATTGAAGCAAAAAATTTTCGAAAAAAATTTGATCTCAGGGCCTTGAAACTATTTGGCTAAGCGCCATTTTCTACTCAGCAGATGCTCGAACATGAGGTTTGCTACAGCAGTCCCGAAGTAACCGTTTTAAAAAATAGTTTCCAAACATTTAATTTATATCGCTTCAATTTAAAAGGATATTATCATGCGCAATTTTGACTTCGCTCCCCTGTATCGTTCCGCTATCGGTTTTGACCGTCTGGCCCAGTTATTTGATGATGCTCAACGTGCTGAAACAGCACCCAGCTATCCCCCTTACAATATCGAACTGATTGCAGAAGATAAATATGCAATCACCATGGCAGTTGCAGGCTTTGACCGCAGTGAAATCGATATCGAATCTGAACGCGATACCCTGAAAATCGTCGGTCGCCGTCAAAAAGCCGAAGGCACACGCAACTTCCTGCACCGTGGCATTGCCTCGCGTGATTTCGAGCACCGTTTCCGCCTCGCCGATCACGTCAAAGTCATCAGTGCCCGTCTGGACAATGGCTTGCTGAATATCGAACTGGTGCGTGAAATTCCAGAAGCCCACAAACCTCGTCGCATTCTGATTGATGCTGATAACCTGCAACTGGTAGAGCCACAAAATCAGGCGCAAAACCAATTGCAACGTCAGGTCGCCTAAGTAATAAATTAAGCAATAAATTAAGCAATAAATTAAGCAATAAATTGGGCCCATGTATGCATGGGCTCAGTCGCCGAAAATGAAATAAAAAAGCATGGGCAAGCCCATGCTTTTTTACTTTCGTTTGCCTGCAATGCAAATGCCTTACTCCACAGCGTTATTTCATCTGATCAGCCGTACTTTGCTGTAGCTTGACTCTGGCAATCGCCAGGGTGGCTTCTGCCTGCAGATAAGCCTGATAAATTTCATCGGCATTGCGCTGGGCATTCAAGAGTTCCAGCATGGACGCAGCTCCTTTGCGATAGCTGGTACGCACACCCTGCAACAGGCGTTCGGAATCATCCAGTACGTGTTCCTTGTAGTTTTTGATATTTTGCAAGGCAGCCTGATATTGCAGATAGCTGCTCCTTACTTCGGTTTCTGCTTTTATCAGAGTTGAACGCAATTGCAGTTGCGCCTGTGTCAGCGCCGATTGTGCCTGGCTTAATTCACCGCTTTGTGTGCGTGAAAAAGGAATCGGAATCGTGACAGTCAGGCTGAGCGCGTTTGATCGTTCTGCCGGAGAATTCGTCACCATGCCGCTGGCATTCTGTATCGCGTTGACCCTGGGTGTATTCTTGATGCCAAGATTGACCACAGGATCAATCCAGCGATTGGCTTTTGCCAGTTCTATATTATCCTTCGCATTGTCACTGGCTGAGCGCGCTACCTGTACGTCTTCCCGTTTTTCCAGGGCTTGCCGGGTCAGGGTGGCCAGGTCTGTGGTCATCTCGTTTTGGCTGCCGCTGCAGTCGATTTTTTTGCCTGCAAAAATCTCTTGATAGCTTGTTCCGAGGAAATTTGATAACTGTGCTTCAGCATTGATGGTATCAGCACGGGCGCTGGTGACATCCATGGCAAAACGATCGGCTTCGACTTTTGACTGCACCAACTCCAGCTTGCCTAGATCACCGGTTTTAAAGCGTGTTTCATTCATCTTCACAATATCGCGCATGGCAAGCAGGCTGCTGTCCCGGCGTGCCAGCGACATCGCAGAACGGCAGGCTTCTATAAATGCGTTGGAGGCGTCGCTCAATAGTTGCCGCCGGTAGGCCGAGACACCGGCCTCGGTCAGGCGTACATTGCTTTCTGCGGCCTGTATCCTTGCACCTCTCTTGTTGGCGGTTTCCAGGGTAATGGCGATGCCTGCGGTGGACGTTGTGGCAGTATTGGGCTTGTTCGGGCCATACAATTCCTTGGAGTCGATGCCCGCCGTTAGTTGTGGATCTGGCCGTACACCGGCGATGGAAATACCAGCCCTGGCACTTGCTATAAGTTCTTGCTGCGCCTGTAAATCGAGGCTATTGTTTTCTACTGCAGCCAGGTATTGTTGCATGCTGACCGTCGCTGTCGGCGCAGTGACCTGTGCATGGGCAGGCAACTGCAGCAATAGTGGTAACAGTGGCAACAGCGGCAGCAGACCGCACATCAGCGGGAGGGCACGAGATTTTTGCTTCTTAAATTTTTGCATGATGATTCCTTACACTGCATCCGCGACGCTGGCATCATGGTGCGTGGCAGCTTTATTGTTTTTGTTTTCCATATATTTTTCTATCAGGTAGTAGAGACCTGGCAGCCATACCAGGGTCAGGCCGGTTGCCGTGATCAAACCACCCACCACGACAGTTGCCAGCGGGCGCTGCACGTCACTGCCCAGGCCGTGGGCGATGGCAGCGGGCAGCAATCCCAGCGCAGCAACGCTGGCGGTCATCAGTACTGGCCGAAAACGCTCGCGTGCGCCTTGCAGTACCACATCCCGTAATGACAATTTGCCTTCGGCACGCAGGCGATTCAGGTTCGACACCATCAAAATCCCATCCATCACGGCAACCCCAAACAGGGCGATAAAACCCACCGCGCTGGATACATTCAGCGTCATGCCGCGCAAATGCAGGGCGCACAAACCACCGATAGCACCCAGTGGCACGGCCATCAGTATCAGCGCCGGTTGGCGCAGGTTCCTGAATTGTCCAAACAGCAGAATGAACATCAAGGCCACTACAACAGGCAAAATCACCGCCAGTCTGGCCTGGGCCCGTTGCTGATTTTCAAACTGGCCACCCCAGGTAATCTGGAATTTGGAATGATCGTAGTTGACTTTGGCTTCCACCTGTTCCTTGGCATCATCGAGGAAAGAAGCAAGATCACGTCCTTTCAGCCCCAGCCCTACAGTCAGGTGGCGCTTGCCCATTTCCCGCGTGATGGTGCTCTCACCATCATCGAGACGTATGCTGGCTACCTGCGCCAATGGGATCCTGGCACCGCTGGAGGAGGTCAGCATCAGGTTGCCCAGGGCATCCGGGGTATTGCGGGATTCCTTGCTGAAGCGTACGCCTATGTCATAGTGACGTTCATCAATAAACAACTGGGCGATGGGTTTGCCACCTATGCCTGTGCCTATCAGGTCGGTGATATCAGCGACGTTGACGCCGTACCTGGCAGATGCTGCACGATCGACTTCGATGCGTATCTGCGGCAAAGGTGGTTCCTGTTCGATAATGACATTTTCTGCACCAGGTACGGCTTTCAGCGTGTTTTCCACTTCTTTGGCTATGCGGCGCGATTCCTTGAAATCATTACCATATACTTTGGCTACCAGGTCACTGTGGGCGCCGGCAAGCTTGTCCAGTACACCATCTATCATCGGTTGTGTGAAACCGACATGGGTGCCGGGCAGTTTCTCAAAGCGCTGCGCCATTTTTTCTATGAGTTCCTGCTTGCTCCAGCCAGATTGCCAGGTGTCATACGGATGCAGGGTGACGCTGACCTCGATGTGAGAAGGTGTCCATGGGTCCGTGCCTTCATCGTTGCGCCCCAGTTGCGTGACGATGGCGGACACTTCCTTGAACTCCATCGTAGCTTTTCTCAGTTCATCAGACATGCTGCCAGCCTTTTCCAGCGAGATACCTGGCGGCAAAGTGACCTGCAGCCAGATCGAACCCTCATCCAGGGTAGGCAAAAAATCACGGCCTATGCTGGCGCCCAGGCCCACGACGGCGGCAAAGGCAAATACAAATGCCGCAATCGTCAGGCGCGGTGAGTTGACGACTTTTTCCAGGACGGGTTTATAGATGGAAGCAAATTTTTCCAGCACCGGGTTATGGAATACCTTGCGCGGCTTTTTATACGCTTCATAGGCCAGGCCGGGTATCAGTACCAGCGACACCACCAGTGCACCGAACAGGGCAAAGCCTATCGCAAATGCCATTGGTGAAAACAATTTGTACTCTATGCGCTGAAACATGAACAGCGGCAGGTAGGCAGTGATAATCACGACCATGCCGAAAAAGATGGGTTTGCTGACCTGCAAGGCGGCTGTCATCACATCTTTGGCCGTCAGGGGTTTGCCGCCGTCTTCTTCAAACTTGCGCAGTATCTGCTCCATGACCACAATCGCACCATCCACCACGATACCGAAATCGATGGAACCGAGCGACAGCAAATTGGCCGGTATCTTGAAGTGGTGCATGAAGATGAATGCCGTCAGCAAAGACATGGGTATCGTCACCGCAACAATCAGCGCAGCACGCGGGCTACCAAGAAAAAGCAGCAACACCAGCGTCACCAGAACCATGCCTTCGAGCAGGGTTCTGCCTACCGTGTGCAGGGTGGCCTCCACCAGCATGGTGCGGTCCAGGTAAGGCACCACCTTGACATCCTTGGGCAAGACATTTTCATTCAAGTCCTTGACTGCGGCATGCACACCTTCCAGTACCTTGGATGGATTTTGGCCTTTCAGCAGTAAAGTGATGCCCTCTACCGTGTCAGGATTTTCATTCTTGCCGAGTATGCCACTGCGTTCCTGATTGCCGAGCTTGACTTCACCCAGGTCTTTCAGCAAGACCGGTACGCCATTTTTTTGCGTGATCATGATATTGCCCAGATCATCCAGGCCGCTGATCAGACCTATGCCGCGCACGACAAAACCTTGCTGTCCACGTGTCAGTATGCTGCCGCCAGCACTGGCGTTATTGGCATTGATGGCTTGCGTGATTTGCGCCAGACTCAGGTTGTATTTGCTGAGTTTTTCAGGTTCAAATTCCAGCTGGAACTGGGTGGTGATGCCACCAAAATTGGTGACATCGGCCACACCCGCCACCTGTTTCAGACGCGGTATCACTTTCCAGAACTGTAGCTCGGACAATTCACGCAGGTCACGGCTTTTGGATTCCAGCGTGTAGCGATATATCTCGCCTATGGGAGATGTCAGGGGATCAAGGCCGGGCTGCGCACCATAGGGCAGGGTAACGGCGCTGATACGCTCCTGCAAACGCTGGCGTGACCAGTAATCTTCAGTCCCATCCTGGAATACGACGGTGATCAGGGACAGACCGAAAGTGCTCTTGGAGCGCATCACATGCATGCCGGGCGTACCCATGATTTCGCGTTCCAGCGGTATTGTGATCTGCTTTTCAACTTCTTCAGCCGCCAGGCCGCTGACCTGTGTCACTACCTGTGACGTGGTATCGGCGATATCCGGATACGCTTCCAGCGGCAACTGATTCCAGCAGTAGATGCCATACATGGCGACCAGGATAAAGACCAGCCAGACGATGCCGCGCCGGGCGAAACTGACTTTGACGATATGTTCAATCATTGAGGAGCACTCCCTCTTTGACGACGATGCGTTCACCCGCTTTCAGGCCAGACAGGATTTCCAGTTTGTCGCCCACTTGCGCACCGGTCTTGACGATGCGTGGTTCAAACACCCAGGGTGTTTTTTCTACAAACACACGGGTATTGAAACCATTCTGTACCACGGCTGACGCAGGAATGGCCGGTGCCTGATGGGCTTGACCGCTGAGATTGACCTTCGCATACATGCCAGGTTTGAAACGTCCCGACTTGTTGTCAATGGCAATCCTGACCTTGACGCTGCGGGTATCTGCATCAATCACATCACCGACATAGCGTATCTTGCCTTCAAAGACTTCATTGTCATAGGCATTCAGGGTGATTTTGGCGGCCTGTCCGGCAAATACCAGTGGCAAGTCTTTCTCGGCGACACTGGCGGTCATCCAGACAGTGGACAAGTCAGCCACAGTCATCAGGGGCGCATTGGTGTCATTCCAGAAACCACCTTGTGCGGCGCTTAATTCAATGACACGTCCGGCTATTGGCGAACGTAACTGGTAGTGGTGACCGGCACCAGCATCCTTGCTGACACCAAGTTGCGCCAGCCGCGCTTTGGTGCGGCCCACTTCCGAGCTGGCCTGGGAATAATCTGCTTCTGCCTGTTCATAATCTTTACGTGCAGCAATCTCTGCGTCCACCAGATCTTTCTGGCGCTGCAAGTTGCGTTTTGCCAATAAAAGCGCACTTTGTGCCTTGCTGGCATCGCTGTAGGCCGTGGCAATATCGGCAGAATCTATGGAAAACAGTACGTCGCCTGCGTTGACTTTGTCGCCCAGACGTTTGTTCAACTGCAGTATGCGCCCGGCTACCGGGGGCACCACCTTGATCGACGTTGCCGCATCCAGCTCTATCGTGCCGGGAATGATGATGGCGCGTTCTACCGTTTGTTCAGTCACGGCAGCAACAGCGATCGATTTCCGTAGCGGCGATGTCTCAGGCAGGCGTATCCCTGCCGCTTCCCGGATCAGGGGTAGTTTGGCTTCGTCCGCCGCTTCTTTTTTGGATGCGGGTACCTCTGCCTTGTTGCAGCCAGACAGCAACATGCCCAGACAGACGGGGGCGAGCAGTACGCCCAGCGTATGCAGACTGATATTGTTTTTATTCATTTTCACCTCAAGGGAATGCACCTGACAGCAAAGCAAACCAAGGCCGTCAGGTGTTTGCCGCAGCAAATAGTCAATTACAAATTTCCGGGCAGGATAGCAAGGCATTCTGTCGTCAACATGACAGGAGGCTGACAATAAGCTGACAATGAAAAATAGCGTGGAGGAGGCATGGAGCAGGGGCAAAAGAGTAAAATACGCAAGTTGTTCATATGCTCATCTGGATATTCTATGCATGTCTTGTTGGTTGAAGATGACACCGTGATCGCGGATGGCATCTCCAAAAATCTCAAAGCGCACGGTATGGTGATTGACGTCGTTCACAATGGTCACGATGCACTGGCGGCATTGCAACGCTCAGAAATTTCCGTGATGGTGCTCGATATTGGTATTCCAGGTATTGATGGCTTTGAGGTTGTCAGGCGTTTGCGTAGCCAGAATGCCAATTTGCCAGTGTTGCTGCTGACGGCAAGAGATTCCATCCAGGACCGTGTGCACGGGCTGGAGCTGGGTGCCGATGATTACCTGGTCAAACCCTTCGCCACGCCAGAATTGGTGGCACGCATCAAGGCGCTGGTCAGACGCAGTGCACCAGAAGCAACAGCCCTGCAACTGGCTGGATTGACCCTGGACCAGACTGCCAAACGCGCCCGTGTGAATGGTCAGGCAATCGAATTGTCGGTACGTGAATGGGCTGTGCTGGAATACCTCATGCAGCAGGTTGCCCGTGTGGTGTCCAAGCAGCAAATCATTGATGCCATCCTGCCCTGGGGCGAAGACATTACGCTGAATGCCGTTGAAGTCTATGTTTCACGCATACGCAGTAAAATCCTCGATGCCGGTGTCACCATCAGAACCATCAGGGGTTTTGGCTACATGCTGGAGAAAGCCAGTTGATGAATGCCAGCATACGCCTGCGCCTGCTGAAATGGCTGATTGCCCCCTTGTTGATCACCAACATCCTTGGTGCCATCCTGATTTATCGCCTGGCCTGGGAGCCAGCCAATGCTGCCTTTGATGAAGGCCTGACAGATACCGCCTGGGCACTGGTGCCGAGGTTGAAACTGGCCAGCGCCGATGTCGCCATCGATTTGCCACCGCAAGCTGAACAGGTATTGCGGGTTGGTCATTTTGATCCTATCTATTTCATTGTCAGGAATGCTGGCGGGAAGACCATCGCCGGTGATGCTGATTTCCCATCCTTGCGTACATCTGAACAATTGAATGACCCCCTGGCTTACGACAGCATGATGCGCGGTGGCGGGATACGCGTTATTTCTCTTAAAGCCATGGTCGATGGCAAGCCGGTTTTTATCGGTGTAGGGGAGACCCTGAGACGCAGGAACAATATCCGCTCTGAAATCTTTACCACCCTGCTGCTGATGGAAGGCTTGCTGGCAGTCATGTCCATCCTCATCGTCTGGTTTGCGGTGTCAAAAGGCTTGTTGCCTTTGAAGAAAATGCGTGCTGACCTGGATTCGCGCAGCTATGATGATTTGTCCCTGATTGACGTCGAGCATAACGCTCTGGAATTGCGGCCCTTGGTAATGGCACTCAATGATTTATTGAGCAAAGTACAGGTAGGCGCTGCTGCACAGCGTGATTTTGTTGCGAATGTGGCGCATCAGTTGAGGACCCCACTGGCCGGCCTGAAAATGCAGATCGAATGGCTACAGCAGCGCTATATGGCCGATGAAGAAACCAGTCGCTCTATAGAATTGATGCTGTCCTCCAGCGAGCGCGTGATACGCCAGACCAATCAGTTCCTGTCACTGGCCAGGGCCGAACCCAGCCAGTTTGTTGAAGCCTATCTGGAGAAAGTGTCGCTGGACAAGCTGGTGGAAGAAGCGATACAGCATTTTATTGAAGAAGCCGACAAGAAAAATATCGATCTGGGCTTTGATTTGTCCCCTGGCGATATCATGGGGAATCGCTTTTTGTTGCGTGACCTGATTGATAACCTGATCGATAACGCGATTCGTTATACGCCTGCACGCGGGACCATTACCGTCAGTTGTCTGAGTCTGGAAGATATGGTGGTGTTGAAGGTCGATGATTCCGGCCCTGGCATTGCACCTTCAGATCAGGAATTGATATTCAACCGTTTTTATCGCATCAGCGATCAGTCAAACGGCAGTGGCCTGGGGTTGGCCATCGTCAGGGATATCGCAACAGACCATAAGGCCGAGATCAAGGTATTGACTGGCAGTCAGGGGCAGGGAACCCTGTTTGAGGTGATATTTCCCCGGTATAAGAACTGAAGCGTGCAGCCAGGCAACACTGGCGCGCACGCTTCAGTTTTGTTCTTGTCCGTATTCCTGTCTTTGTTGTTTCCCCTGTTGCTTTCTCTCTTGCTTCCGACCTTGGCCTAAGTCCGGATAATGTTCGAAGTATTCACTTCGCGAATATCTTTGGTACCGGTCAATGCCATGCTGACATCCAGTTCCTTCTGCAAGATTTCCAGCATCTTGGTGACACCAGCTTCGCCCATGGCACCCAGTCCATACAAAAAGGCACGGCCTACCATGCTGCCCTTTGCACCCAGTGCCGTGGCTTTCAATATGTCTTGCCCGGTGCGTATGCCGCCGTCAAACCAGACTTCAGTCTGATGACCTACAGCGTCGACAATTGCTGGCAGAGCCTGTATCGACGACATCGCACCGTCCAGCTGACGACCACCATGATTGCTGACGACGATGGCATCGGCACCGGCAGCTACTGCCAGTCTGGCATCTTCCACATCCAGTATGCCTTTCAGTATCAGTTTGCCACCCCATTCCTTCTTGATCCAGGCAACGTCATCCCAGCTCAGCGTAGGGTCGAACTGGCTGGCCGTCCATTGGCTCAGCGTCAGTATGCCGTCGCCACCTTTGACATGGCCGACCAGGTTGCCAAAGGTCTTGCGACCTGACAGTGCACGCAAGGCCCAGGCGGGTTTGGTGGCCAGGTCAAGAATATTGGCCAGCGTCAGTTTCGGCGGTACCGACATGCCGTTCTTCAAGTCTTTATGGCGTTGCCCCAAAATCTGCAAATCCAGCGTCAATACCAGGGCCGAGCATTTGGCGTCTTTGGCGCGCTGTATCATCTCTTTCACAAAACCACGGTCACGCATGACATACAACTGGAACCAGAAAGGTTTGGTGGTCACACTGGCCACATCTTCTATCGAGCATATGCTCATGGTCGACAGGGTGAAAGGCACGCCGAATTTTTCGGCCGCAATGGCACCTAGCATTTCGCCATTGGCCCATTGCATGCCAGTCAGACCGGTGGGCGCTATCGCCACCGGCATGCTGACTTCCTGACCTATCATGGTGGTGCGGGTTGAGCGGTGTTCCACATTGATGGCAACGCGTTGCCTTAACTTGATGGCAGCCAGGTCGCTGGTATTGGCTTTGTAAGTGGATTCTGTGTAAGAACCGCTGTCGGCGTAATCATAAAAAGCTTTGGGTACGCGCTTTTTGGCGAGCAGGCGCAGGTCTTCTACACAGGTAATGACAGGCATGGGGGTTACTCCGGCTAAAATATTTGACAGGGCAAGTGTAGATGATAAGTAACTTGCCATGGCGGAAAAGCTTTCAGACTTATGATGAAGGATTTTCAGCATCATTCATGATATACGCCCGAAAACTGTCCATTTACTCAAGAAAATGATCAGATATCAGGCTGCGCATCCATTGGTTGCCTGCATCCTGATTATAGCGGCGGTGCCAGAACATATTGGTTTGCAGAGCTGGCAAACGCAAAGGGGACTTGACATAGCGCAAACCAAAGGGGGCCGCAGCACGTTCGGCCAGCTTTTGCGGCACGGTTACCAGTAAATCATTGCAACTGACTATATACGGAACGGCAACAAAATGCGGGACACGCAAATGACTGGCCGCGCTGATGCCGGCTTTCTCCAGACTTTGATTGACTTTGGCATACGGGTTTTCTTTGGATGCAACAATCAAATGGCGTGCCGCCAGAAAATCCTTCATGTCCAGTTTGTCTGCCGCCAGCGGGTGGCTTTGCCGGAACAGGCAGACATAATTTTGCCGGAACAGACGGCGCTGATACCATGCATCCGACAAATGATCAAAGGCACCAATGGCCAGATCAACCCGGCCTGATTCCATTTCCGTTTTCAAATCGATATCACTGGCGCGCACGGTGGACAATTGCACGTGTGGTGCCTGGGTATGCAGGTGTTCTGCCAGGATGGGCATGAAATACACTTCACCGACATCAGTCATGGCGATGGTGAAATGACGCTTGCTGCTGGCAGGGTCAAAGTTTTCCTGCCGGTTCAGTGCCTGGGTGATATGCGTCAGTGCCAGCGCCACGGGTTCAGCCAGTTGCTCTGCCAGTGCCGTGGGTTGCATTCCTGTTGCCGTACGTACAAACAATTCATCATCAAAACAGCGCCGCAACCTGGCAAGGGCATTGCTGACAGCAGGCTGCGACAGGTTCAGCTTGCGGGCGACAGAGGATATCTGGCGGTCTTGATACACTTCCTGAAACACTACCAGCAGGTTCAAGTCTATGTCTTTGGGTTCCAGCATAATATTTCAGTCTTATAGTTTAGTATTGTTGTCCAGCATTATTGATTCTGTGAATGTAGTACATTTTTGTATTTATATCGTAAAACAGCAAGCTTTGCATTAAAGTCAGGTTCTGATTACATACACATGGCAGGAATTGACATGAGCAAGCACGATGCACAAGAAGGTCAGCTTCATTATCAACTTCAATACCAGACTGGATTGGGTAATGAATTCGCCACCGAAGCATTGCCAGGGGCCTTGCCTGAGAGCCAGAATTCCCCGCAGAAATGCGCCTATGGCCTGTACGCCGAACAAATCTCTGGCACCGCGTTTACCGCGCCGCGCCATGTGAATCGTCGTTCTTGGTTTTACCGCATACGTCCTGCGGCCATGCATCAGCCTTTCCAGCAAGCCAGCAATGGCCGCATGACAAATGACTTTGGTGCAACACCAAGCACACCGAATCAACTGCGCTGGGACCCCATGCCCATGCCGGCCGAGGCAACGGATTTCATAGCTGGCTGGTTGACCATGGCTGGCAATGGCTCGGCTGACGCGCAAAATGGTTGTGCCATCCATATCTATACGGCTAACCGTGACATGACCACGCGTTTCTTTTATAACGCCGATGCTGAATTACTTATCATTCCCCAGCAAGGCCGCCTGCATATCCGTACCGAAATGGGTTTGCTGGACATAGAACCACAAGAAATCGCCGTCATTCCGCGTGGCATACGCTTCCAGGTTCATCTGCCAGATGGTGAAGCACGTGGGTATGTGTGTGAGAACTTTGGTTCCATACTGAAGTTGCCTGACCTAGGCGTCATCGGTTCCAACGGCCTGGCCAATCCGCGTGATTTCCAGACGCCTGTTGCCTGGTATGAAGACCGGGAAGGTGATTTTGAATTGCTGGCCAAGTTCAGCGGTAATCTATGGTCGGCAAAAATAGGCCATTCACCGCTGGATGTGGTGGCCTGGCATGGCAATTTTGCGCCTTACAAATATGACTTGCGTCACTTCAACACCATAGGTTCCATCAGTTATGATCATCCTGATCCTTCGATTTTCCTGGTCTTGCAGGCAGCCAGCGATACCCCGGGTGTGGATACCATCGATTTTGTGATCTTCCCGCCGCGTTGGCTGGTCGCAGAAAATACCTTCCGCCCGCCATGGTTCCACCGCAATATCGCCAGCGAATTCATGGGCCTCATCCATGGTCAGTATGATGCCAAATCGACGGGCTTCCGTCCCGGTGGTGCCAGTCTGCATAATTGCATGAGCGGTCATGGCCCGGATGCACCGACCTTTGACAAGGCATCCGCCGCTGATACCAGCAAGCCACATAAAGTCGATGATACGATGGCCTTCATGATAGAAACGCGTACTATCATCAAACCTACCCGTGCGGCGATGGAATCTGCGCAATTGCAGGCTGACTATTACCAGTGCTGGCAAGGCATTAAGAAAAATTTTAATCCGGAGCAAAAATAAATGACGGTACAACTTAACGAAACCCATGACGTCGCCTTGCGCAGCTGGGTCGCTTCGGCCAACCAGGCTGACACGGATTTCCCTCTGCAAAACTTGCCGTATGGCGTGTTTCGTCGCCAGGGCAGCAGCCAGTCTTATCGTATCGGTATTGCCATCGGTGACCAGATACTTGATCTGGCAGCCGCCCATGCCGCCCATGCTTTTGCCGGTTATACCGAATTGCAGGGCGGGCATTTCACCAATGCCGTCAATGCCAGCAACCTGAATGCCCTGATGGGTCTGGGCGCACCAGTGTGGTCGGCACTGCGCCTGGCGTTGTCGCGGGTTTTGCGTGAAGGTGCAAGCCTGCAAGGCGCATTGCAAGCCTGCCTGCTGGCGCAAAGCGCGGCAGAATTTGCCCTGCCGGCGCACATTGGGGACTACACCGACTTTTATACATCCGTCCATCATGCAACGGCAGTTGGCAAATTGTTCCGTCCGGATAATCCTTTACTGCCGAATTACAAATGGGTGCCTATCGGCTACCATGGCCGTGCATCTTCCATCGGCGTCTCTGGCCAGCAATTCCGTCGCCCTGTTGGTCAGACCAAGCCACCTGCATCTGATACGCCGGTGTTTGGCCCTGCCAAACGCATGGACTATGAAATGGAAATCGGCATTTTCGTCGGCCCCGGCAATGCCCTTGGTGACGTCATCAATATGGACAAGGCAGAATCGCATATCTTTGGCCTGTGTCTGTTGAATGACTGGTCGGCCCGCGATGTGCAGGCGTGGGAATACCAGCCGCTTGGCCCTTTCCTGGCAAAGAATTTCGCCTCCACCATTTCCCCCTGGGTAGTGACGCTGGAAGCGCTGGCACCTTACCGCCATGCCTGGACACGCGATGTCGAAGACCCACAGCCCATGGCGTATCTGGATGCACCTGGTTTGCGCGACAGCGGTGCTTTCGATATACAACTGGAAGTCTTGTTGCAGACAGAAAAAATGCGTGCCGCTGGCGTGCCTGCCGAGCGTTTGTCGTTATCGAATTTCCGTCATTCATATTGGACAATTGCGCAACTGATCACGCATCATACTGTCAACGGCTGCAATCTCAATCCGGGTGATTTGCTGGGGTCGGGTACGCAATCTGGTCCTTTTGCAGAAGAAGCTGGTTCCTTGCTGGAGTTGACCGAAGGCGGCAAGAAGGCACTGACTTTGACAAATGGTGAGCAGCGTATTTTCATGGAAGATGGAGATGCCATCGTCATGCGCGGTTGGGCGCAGAAAGAAGGTTGTGCGCGGATAGGCTTTGGTGACGTGGTGGGGACTTTGTTGCCAGCCAGGGTTTAAATACCGTGTTCTAATTGTCGTCGCTCCAGCGCAGGCTGGAGCCCAGCGGCGTTTATCACGTTGCCGTACTTTGATTAAAAGATTGCCCTTCGTGGGTACTAGCCGGGTTTGGGGGCAATCAACGGCAATCTATAATATCGTCGCTCCAGCGCAGGCTGGAGCCCAGTGGCGTTCGTTGCATGCCGTACTTTGATTATAAGATTGCCCTACGTGGATACAAGCCGGGTCTCGGCCCGGCGGCCGAATTCCTTTCTTTGCTTCGCCAAAGAAAGGAATCAAAGAAAGGCGACCGCAGACTCGCCCTACGGGTGCTTACGCTACGCTTCAGCATAATTTGTGCATCCCAAAAAATGGGAAAGCTTCGAAACTCGCTACGCTCAAACACGAAGCTTTCTGATCCATTTTCTGTGAAGCACAAATTACATCGTCCCAAGCGGTTGAAGGTCAACAACAACTTCAAAAGCAACCCCAAAGTCAAAACCAAAACCAACGTCAACACAACCTCATTCATATTTAGTTGAATGCCGTCAATTAACGATAGTGTAGGGGTTGTGGTTGTTTTTGACGTTGGGGTTGTTGTTACTGTTGTTTTTGACCTTGTTGTTGACTTTAATCCGCTTGGGACGAAGCCATTTGTGTAGTGCAGAAAATGGAAAAAGAAGGTCCGATGTTTGAGCGTAGCGAGTTGCGGACCTTCCCATTTTTTGCGCTACATAAATGGGCACTCCCGCAGGGAGCGAGTCTGCGGTCGCCTTTCTTTGAATACGTTCTTTGGCGAAGCAAAGAAAGTATTTCGGCCGCCGGGCCGAGACCCGGCTTGTGTCCACGGAGTGTAATCGAGTTAATTAACGACACGGCATATCACGACAGACACTAGGCTTCAGCCTGCGCTGGAGCGACGATAATATGATTGCCGTTATTGACCGGGACCCGGCTTGTGTCCACGAAGGGCAATCGTTTTAATAACAACTCAAGCATACAACAAACGCCACTAGGCTCCAGCCTGCGCTGGAGCGACAGGGTTACGATTGCCGTTTTTCGACAGTCCCCGCTCCTAAATCTGCACCCAGTTACCCTTGAATATAATCGGCCCAGACGGTTTTTCAGGATTACCCGAACCACCTTTTGGTTCCAGCGTGACTGCCAGCAAAGGCACGCTGTCGGCAGTCATGTTGGCAGGCATGGGCAGGGTGATGATGCCCTTGTCGGCGACCAGGCCCAGGGATCTGACCTTGCCATCCTTGCCTACTGCCCACAGTTCCAGACTCTTGTCGGCGGCGATGTTTTGCGCGGTGACCATGCGGATCTGCAACTGACCGCGTTTGCTGTCACCGGTAATGACGGCAATGGCCTGTGCTTTATCATCCGACAGGGTTGCCACATAATTATTCTGTGGCACAACTGGCTGGTCTACCTGCTTGTTGAGCATGACAGAGATCAAGACCACTGCAACCGTGGTCGAGAACATGCCCAGGCCACGCCAGAATGCCAGGTCTTCACGCAGATTGCGCCAGTATGCCCAGCGATCTTCAGTTGGCTGTAGTTTCAGGCGTTTTTCCAATGCGGGCCAGATGCTGGCGGGTGCTGCCACGGCCTGTGTAAATTCAGCCATGGGTACCAGATGGGCTTCCCATTGACCCACTACCTGGCGCAAGGCAGCATCCTGTTTTATCCATGCTTCAAAGCGGCGGCGGGCACCACCACGCAGGGTTCCCAGTACATATTCGGAAGCCAGTTTTTCCTGCAGGCCCGGATTATTTTTAACTTGGTGTAAATTCATTATGCCTCCAGACGAGTGAGGCAGGTACGCAACTTGTCGAGTCCGCGTCTGATCCAGGTTTTAACTGTGCCTATGGGCAATTTCATATGTTCTGCCACTTCGCTATGTGACAGATCGTGGAAAAATGCCATCGCCATCGCTTGCCTGTGCAATCCTTCCAGACGCGACATGCAGGAAGCCAGTGCTCTGGCATCCTGTGTCAGTTCCAGCGTCTGTGCGGGTGTCGGTTCACTGCTTTCCATGGCTTGCATGATTCCCATATCAAAATTGTCAGCATCAATTTCCACATCGTGATCAACACGACGTAAGAGATCGAAAGCACGATTGCGTACGATAGTTGTCATCCAGGTCATGGGCGCTGCCAGACCGGCCTGATAACTGCCTGCGTTATTCCAGATGTTGACAAAACTCTCTTGTAAAACCTCTTCTGCCAACTCACGCTTAACTAATATACGCAGCGCGAAGCCAAACAGTTTCGCTGAAGTGGCGTCATACAGAAATTTAAATGCCTGCGCGTCTTTGCGGGCGACGGCGGCTAGCCAATTTTGTAGCTGGCTGGTATCCAGAGCGGCAGTGGGCAATTGCGTATCCAATCTTGGCTGTCGGTTATATGAAGGGGCAAATGCACTGGAAACACTGACAGGGTGCAGATTACCTGATTTTAGTCGATTTCCAGTTTGTAACGCAGTGTACGATATCAGGACTTGCCATTTTATGCATGTATAAACAGAGATGGATGTTGTTTGCATCATCCGGGCAAGCGATTCCAGACCATACACAGCTTTTGCAGACCATATGAGACTTGTTGCTACGGATTGATCGGTCGTTTTTGCAAAGTTATGTCAATCTTGCTCAGAAAGAAACTCTCTCCTGAGCAGGGAATAACATTTAAGATCAATATAGCGCCCATGTTTGTATTCACATTCGCGCAATACACCTTCTAGCTGGAAGCCCAGCTTTTCCAGCAGGTGCCAACTGGGTATATTTTCTGGCTCGACCATGGCCTGCATACGGTGCAGGCCCAGGTGCCGGAAGCAATGGGCAATCATGACATTCAGGCATTCGGATATGACGGCCTTGCCCCAATGGTCCGGCAAAAGCCAGAAGCCGGTTTCGGCGCAATGATGTTCTTGTTCCCATTCATGCAGACCGCAAGTGCCGATCAGGTGCTCAGGGGCATCCTTACTGCAAATACCCCACCAGATGCCGGTGCCGGCTTGCCAGACTTCTTCATACCAGTCCATCTGTGCCTGGGTTGATGCCAGGGTATCGTAGCTGACGCCATAATAATCAATCACACGCGGATCGGATAAGCCCTGGAAAACTGCAGGCATATCGGCAGCAACGATGCGGCGGAGTTGATAGTTTTGAGTGTGCAGTATCGGGAAGGGCTTGGTTTCAGGCATATATGCTTTGCAATAGTAGGTGACAGATGGGCATTTTAATACTCATTGGGACTGTATTGTTCCTGCACGCTGTAGTGCCGCAAAATCTGGGATAATTCGGCTGCTCGTTGATAGCGAGTGATTTGATTAACGAGATTGAAGAAATAATGAGCCCCGAGCAACGCAAAGAAGCTTCCGAACTGGAATTGCATAAACGTGGTATCCGCATCAATGTGCAGTTGCATGTGATCGAATCCGATGAAGAAGTGGAATTACGTCAGCCTGAAGAATTGATGCAGCGCATGCTGGCCCTGTGGGCCGTGACAGCAGTTGCAACTGGCGAAGATACTGCACGGTATCGTACTTATCTCGAAACGCATGGCCTGATGCACTGTTTGTCGACACAGGAACAGGCATTTCTATTGGCCGGTGAACCGTCTGCAGAACTGCGTGCACAATTTGTACAAAGACAGGAAGCCCTGTATTTCCTGGCCTGGGCCGCAGGTCTGACGGACAAACTGGCCGTACCTACGCAAGCAGTGAATCTGAAGCAAGTCCTGAAATTCTTCCCACATGCAATGGAAGCGCCAGAGCGCTTGCAGGCAGCCTTGAAGCCGCGCCGCAAAGGGCAGGTGCTGGACTGGTCTGACTTACTGTATCGCCTGCACTGGGCAGTTCGCCATGCGCATATTACCGGGCGGGATGCCCCCGGCAATCTGAATGCGTATGCCGTGCGTGAATGGCATCAGGCAGCCAACTGGTTGTGCCAGTATGAAGAAGAACATGACTGGGACAGAGTCAGCACCGAAACTTGATGCTTCATCATGCGGCGATAGTTGATAGTTGATAGTCGATAGTTAAAATGCTTTCATGCTTCTGCGCTCTGATTTGCAGACATTGACATCCTCACGCATTTTCAGACAGCGCGGGCCCGAGAATTCCGCCTGCAGGATATCCAGAAAAACACGGGTGCGGGCTGGCATCAGGCGACGACCTGGAAAAACGGCCCAGACATTGACATCCGGCAGCTTCCAGTCTTCCAGCAAGGGGACCAGTTCACCATTTTGTACATGCTGTCCAGCAAAATGATCTGCCAGCATGGTGATACCTTTATCACGTACTGCCAGGCGCGTCAGCAATTCCGGTGAATTGGCACTGGCACGGCCCGGTGGTATGCCTTCCCAGACGGCGCCATCTTTTTCCATGCGCCATATGGATGGCTCGCCATTGCGTGCAGTCAGACGCAGACAGTCATGCTCCATCAGGGCTTCGGGCTCGCTGGGTGTGCCGTGTGATTTCAAATAGGCTGGTGATGCATACAGACCTATGCTGAAGCGGGCCAGTCCCCGTGCTGCCAATGACGCATCATCGGGCAAGTCACCGACGCGGATGGCCACATCAAAGTTTTCACCTATCAGATCCACCCTGCGTGGTGACAAATCCAGTTCCAGGTTCACGGAAGGGTATTTGCTGATGAAGTCCGACAATAATTCGCTCATTTGATGATTGGCGAAATCGCCGGGCATCGACACTTTCAGTTTGCCATTCGGTTCCACTTGTCTATGTTGTGTCAGGGCCAGTGTGGCATTCACTTCTTCCTGCACATGTTGCGCATGGAGTAAGACATTTTGCCCCAGGTCTGTCACTGTCAGCTTGCGTGTCGTGCGCAAGATCAGGCGTTCGCCCAGTTGTGCTTCCAGAGCAGAAATACGGCGTGACAGAGTAGATTTGGGTACCCCCAGTCTGTCTGCTGCCCTGCTGAAACTACCTTCTTCAACTACACGGGCAAATAGCAAAAGGTCATTGGCTTCCAGCGTCATGATCGATTCCTCATTTTAATTCTTTATTTTCCTATTTTTGGAACAATGATATCCATTTTAACGTCTTCCGGAATGTTTTTGGAACGATTAAAGTACGTCCATCAACTCTTTTCTGAAAGGAACACAAAATGAACATCCTGCAAATCAACTCCAGCGCCCGTGTCCAAGGTTCTCATTCCACTCAACTGGCGAATAGCCTGGTTGAGGTTTTATTGGAAGCCACGTCTGGCGCTACCGTGAATGTACGTAATCTCGGCAGCAATCCCCATCCCATACTTGATGAAACAGCATTGCAAGCCCTGTTCACACCGGCAGACCAGCGTACCGCAGAACAACAAGCCCGCGTTGCCCTGGACGATGCACTGATTGCCGAAATCCAGGCTGCGGATGTGGTCGTGCTGGGTGCACCCATGTATAACTTTGGTATTTCTGCCCAGTTGAAAAACTGGATCGATGCAGTGTCCCGTGCCCAGGTCACTTTCCGTTATACCGCCAACGGCCCTGAAGGTTTGTTGACTGGCAAGAAAGTGTATGTCGTGCTGACACGTGGCGGTCTGTATCGCAATACACCAAACGACACACAAATGCCTTACCTGAAAACCTTTTTTGGCTTCCTGGGCATGACCGATGTAGAGTTTGTCTATGCAGAAGGTTTGGCCATGGGCCCGGATGCAGAAAAAGCATCACTGGCTTCAGCACATCAGCAAATTAATGATTTACTGCCTGCTTAATAATTTACCGGCAATTTATCAGGACTTATGCAAAATTGTCCCAACAAGGCGTCAGCGACGAAGACAGTACTTTAGTACCGAATCTTGCTAAATGCGGGAGCTGCAACGCTTTGGGGCAGTTTTGCGTAAGTCCTACTTACAAGGACGATGGATCATGGAAACGACAGATGTAGTTGCAAGCAATACAGCAGTTCAACAAGCGGAAAACGTTACACATTCACGCGTGGTGGAGCAACTGGTCGCAGGGCAGCCTACTTCAGATGGTGCCGGTGTCAAGCTGACACGGGTATTGACGCAGCCACTGCAATACCGGCTGGACCCCTTCCTCATGCTGGATGCGTTCGGCAGTGATGAGGCAGGCGACTACATCGCCGGTTTCCCCAGCCATCCGCACCGGGGTTTTGAAACCATCACCTATATGCTGGCTGGCCGTATGCGTCACCGCGACAGTGCCGGTAATGAAGGCCTGTTGCAAAACGGTGGCGTGCAATGGATGACGGCCGGTCGTGGTGTGATTCATTCAGAAATGCCGGAACAGGAAGAAGGCCGCATGGCAGGCTTTCAGTTATGGCTGAACCTGCCAGCGAAAGACAAGATGATAGCGCCCTGGTACCGCGACATCCAGAGCGGCACCATCCCTGAATTGCTGACGGCAGCCGGTGTCAAAGTGCGCATCATTGCTGGCAGCAGCCATGGTGTGGCAGGTGCCGTGCAACGTGAAGTCACCCAGCCTTTGTACCTGGATATACACATGCCAGCCGGTAGCAGTTTTAGCCACAACCTGCCCGCCAGTTTTAATGCTTTTGTGTATGTATATGAAGGTGAAGTGCAGATAGCTGAGCGCGATGTGCCCGTGCAGCGCATGGCAATATTGAAAAAATCGCCGGATGCAGATGGTGTTGTGATTGATGCCAAAGTCGATAGCCGCTTCTTGCTGATTGCTGGTCAGCCCCTGGGTGAAACGATTGTTCAGTATGGGCCGTTTGTGATGAATAGTCAGGCGGAGATTTTTAAAGCGATCAGTGATTTTCGCGAGGGCAAACTAGCGGAAGTTGTTTGATAAGAGTACAGATACTCCTTCCCCTTCAAGGGGATGTCGTCGGGGTTTAACAAAGCATGCTTTGTGCCGACAGAATCTAAGCCGCTTGCAAGCGGCGCAGTGGACGAGCCGGGATGGGGATGGGGCTCTGTAGCTTCGTAGGTTGGGCTACGGTTTACCAGCCCAACACTGTGCGCTTAATAAACGTATACCTTATTTTGAGGCCGAGTGTTGGGCTGATACCCCGTAGCCTAGCGAGGCCCGGCCCAACCTCCGACCCTATCGATAAAAATTCTACATGTAAGGAAAACAAAATGAAACAAATACAAACCATCGGTCCCGTCTTCGGTTCCTTCATCGCCCGCGTGCTGATCGCCCTGATTTTCGTGGCATCCGGTGCCGGCAAGATCACGGGTTTTGAACAGACCGTTGGCTATATCGCCAGCAAGGGTCTGCCTTTGCCTGCTTTGGGCGCCATTGCTGCCATCGTGGTGGAACTGGGTGGCGGCATTATGGTCATTGTTGGCTGGCGTGCACGCTGGGCAGCGGCGGCGATGATCTTGTTCACGCTGGCAGCGGCTTTCATCTTCCATAATTTCTGGGGTGTACCGGCTGAAGCAGCACAAAACCAGATGATCCATTTCATGAAAAATATCTCCATGGCTGGCGGCCTGCTGTATGTCCTGATACATGGCAGCGGTGGCTGGAGCCTGGATGGCCGTAAAGCCTGAGCAGGAAAGAGTTGATTTCCCCGATTCCTGCGCTCACACCCGGGATTCCTTCAGCAGCGGATTTGCCGTAAGGTAAGGCCGCTGTTTTTTTATTCAGGACTTGCGCAGAACTGTCGCCGTTTCATCGTCCGGTAATCCTGCTTTCATACGCCTGACATATTCTTGTCCAATACTCCCGTGGATTAGCTTAATTGTCCAGCCGGAGCAGATGCGATGAAGATAGAAATCAATGGGATTTCCAAGACCTTTAAAGGCGGCTATCAGGCGCTCGACAATATAGCGCTGACATTTGCGCCGGGTGAAATGGTGGCGCTGATTGGCGCCTCCGGTTCTGGCAAGTCGACTTTATTGCGACATATCTCTGGCCTCATCACGGCCAATGCAGACAAGAATGATATACGCCTGGGTGATCAGGTATTGCAGGCGAATGGAGTAATAGGCAGGCAGATACGGCATTTGCGTTCGCAAATTGGTTTTGTCTTCCAGCAATTCAATCTGGTCGGGCGTTTGCCTGTATTGACCAATGTGTTGACAGGCGGCATTGCGCGCATACCCTTGTGGCGTAGTTGTTTCCGTATTTTTACCAAAGAAGAAAAAGCTCTGGGTCTGGCTGCGCTGGCAAGGGTGGGTATCGCGGAACATGCTTACAAACGTGCATCCGCCTTGTCCGGTGGTCAGCAACAACGCGCAGCGATTGCCCGTACCATAGTGCAACAGGCCAGGGTCATACTGGCCGATGAACCGATTGCCTCGCTGGATCCGGAATCTGCACGCCGCGTCATGCAGACCCTGGCTGACCTGAATCGTCAGGATGGTACGACGGTCGTGGTGTCCCTGCACCAGGTGGATGTGGCCCTGCGCTTTTGTCCGCGTACGGTTGCCCTGTCACGTGGACGTGTCGTTTATGACGGCCCTTCCTGTGAACTCACCATCCCCATGCTGCGTGATTTATATGGTGCAGAAGCCGAAGAGTTGCTGAGCCCTGCACCTGTGAAGGCCGCCAGCGATGTGCCTGCTGGCATAGAAATTTCCCTACCCACTCTTGCGGCTGCCGCCTGAGTTTTCTTTCCCCATCAGGAGTATCTCCATGTTTCGTAAATTCGTGCGTAGTTTCACGTTAGGCCTGGCCATGGCAGCATCCGCTTCCATCGTCATGGCAGAAGATGCCGTCAAGACCTTGAACTTTGGCATCATTTCGACTGAATCTTCACAAAACCTGAAGCAGGACTGGCAGCCTGTGCTGGACGATATGAGCAAAAAATTAGGCATCAAGATCACTGCCTTTTTCGCCCCTGACTATGCCGGTGTCATCGAAGGCATGCGGTTCAATAAAGTGCAGTTTGCCTGGTTGGGTAACAAATCCGCGATCGAGGCCGTAGACCGCGCCAACGCTGAAGTGTTTGCACAAATGGTCAATGCTGATGGGACCGTGGGGTACTACAGCATGATCAGCGTACACAAGGACAGCCCTTATCAAACGGTGGAAGATGTATTGAAAAACGCCAAGGCGCTTAATTTTGGTATTGGTGATCCCAATTCCACATCCGGCTTCCTGGTGCCCAGTTATTATGTGTTTGCGCAAAACAATGTCAACCCGAAGTCGGCCTTCAAGACCGTGCGCAGCGCCAATCATGAAACCAATATCCTGGCTGTAGCCAACAAGCAGGTCGATGCAGCAGTCCACAGCTCGGATGTGCTGGACAGAATCATCGCGCGTCAGCCAGAAACGGCTGCTCAATTGCGTCAGGTATGGAAATCACCGTTGATCGCTGCCGATCCTATCGTCTGGCGCAAGGATTTGCCGGCAGATGTCAAAACCAAAATCAGGGATTTCTTTGTCGGCTATGGCAAAACCGGTCCTGATGCAGCGCGTGAGAAAGCACAGTTGAATAAATTGACACTGGGTGGTTTCCAGGTGTCCAGCAATGCACAGCTGAAACCTGTGCGCCAGTTGGAACTGTTCAAGGAAAAAATCAAGATTGAAGCCGATGTTGCCATGACAGCTGACGAGAAAAAACTCAAGCTGGAAGACATCAATCGCAAGCTGACCGACATCGCCAAATCCTGATCGCATGACTACCTCACCATCCATGCGCACGCAGACAACGGCTACCATACCGGCAGCACCCAAACAGGATTTCGTCAAGCTGCTGGTCTGGGGCGTTGTCCTGGCCTTGCTGGCAATGTCCTGGGAAGGTGCTGACATGCGGCCGCTGGAACTGATACGCGACAGCGGCAATATGGTGACGTATGTAGCCAGTTTTTTTCCGCCAGATTTTCATGAATGGCGTATTTACCTGCAGGAATTGCTGGTAACCCTGCAAATCGCTGTCTGGGGTACGGTATTGGCAGTCATATGTGCCGTGCCCCTGGGTTTGTTGAGTTCTTCCAACATCGCCCCGGCCTGGATCAGCCAGCCGGTGCGTCGTCTGATGGATGCTGCCCGCGCCATCAATGAGATGGTGTTTGCCATGTTGTTTGTGGTGGCCGTTGGTCTGGGTCCTTTTGCTGGTGTACTGGCCCTGTTTGTGCATACCACGGGTATTTTGTCCAAGCTGTTTTCCGAAGCGGTGGAAGCCATAGATCCGCAACCGGTAGAGGGCATACGCGCCACCGGTGCTCATGCACTGGAAGAAATCGTGTACGGCGTATTGCCCCAAGTTATGCCTCTGTGGATATCGTTTGCCCTGTATCGTTTTGAATCGAATGTGCGTTCTGCTACCGTGGTTGGCATGGTAGGGGCTGGTGGCATAGGCGTTATTCTATGGGAAGTCATCCGTGCCTTTCAGTATGCACAAACCTGTGCCGTACTGTTGATGATCGTATTGACGGTCAGCCTGATCGACGTAGTGTCATCCCGGTTGAGAAAAATTTTCATTTAAAAGTTCACCATAGATTTCCATAAATCCCTCATAAATTTCCATTCGCCCGCATGAATATCAAACGACGCCAGGCCCAGCCTGTTGATTTTTTCACTCTGGTCACCTGGTTACAGCAACGTGCCGGCGGATTATATGGTGGCGAAGCCATCACACAGCTCGAACACGCCTTGCAATGTGCCAGTCAGGCGCAGCGGGAAGGGGCGACGGATGCACTGGTCGTTGCGGCCCTGCTGCACGACATCGCCCATCTGGCTGATAATGAAACGGATGAGACTTTCCCCCACGGCGAAATGGCAGCGCAACTGTTATCCGAGCTGTTTCATACAGACGTGACCGAACCCATACGCCTGCATGTGGAAGCCAAGCGTTATCTGTGTGCTGCCGATCCCTTGTACTGGTCTGGCCTGTCACCAGCGTCACAGCGTAGCCTGATCTGGCAGGGTGGACCTTATTCTGTTGCGCAGGCAACGGAGTTCATGAACATGCCTTATGCCGAAGATGCCGTGCGCCTGCGGCTATGGGATGATGCGGCCAAAGTGATTGATGCCGTTACGCCGGATCTGGACCATTTCATCGCCCTGATGGAAGAAATTCGTTTGCCACAGCAAGTGATCCAGCTTCAAACGGCAACAGTCTGAAGTTGCGCTGGTCATCTCAGCTATGGTGACCAGCGACCAGAATATCGAGTAACTGCTGACCAGCCAGCTCAATCGAGCCGCTGTTGTCGATGCGGATGATATCGTTTTCTTCAGGTATGGCAAACCTGCTGCCACGATCCAGCCGGTTCAGCAGGGCGGCACCGGATTCGCGCTGGCGTTTTTCTACCCTTTGCCTGATCAGGTCCGGGTCCGCCACTATCCAGACAATTTTTGCGTCAGGAAAAAGCTGCCTGATTTGTGGCAGATATTCGCGTGAACCGTTGACCACGACATCCTGGCCACATCTGAGCTGGACTTCAATATTCCTGCGTATGCCATAGCAAAGTCCATTGGCCTGCCATTGCAGGCAGAAATGGCCGGCTGCAGCCGCCTGCCAATAGGCTTCCTGGCTCATGGCTTCATGTTGTTCGCTGTCATGCTGTGGACGGGTAATCACCCTTTGGGCAAACACCAGATCAGCGCTGGCTGACGCCTGGTTTTTTACCCATTGCAACAGCGTGTCCTTGCCGGCACCAGAGGGGCCAACGACATAAAACAGTTGCCCTGTGCGTGGCAGGGCTTTTTGCTGAAATACCGCCTGGAAGGGAAAGCGTCGCCAGAAGGTCAACGGCGCACCCGGATGTTCTTCCCTGAATATCGTCAATGCATCAAGGGTGAGCGGCTGTGTATCCAGCAGGCGGCCAAAATGTTCTTCTGCTGCCTTGCGCAAGGCATACTGCGCATCGGCATCGAGTTCACCCAGGGTGTCGCTGAGGCTGATGTGGAAACGGTATTCTTCTTCCGTATAGGGATAGCCCCATTGCTGCAACAAGGCTTCCTGTCTGGCACTTAAGCCTGCATGCCGGCGCTTGGCCAGATAGGCAGCATCCGGTGCACTGCGCAAGACATCAAAAAAACTGACACAACGCATGGCGAGCGCATTGATTTCTGCCGTGTTGCCGGATGGACGCAAGGCCAGAAAATCTCCCATCATGCCGACCTGTAGCTTATCCAGCCTGATGCTGTGCTGCACTTTGGCAAATGCACTGGCCATGGCAATCAGTTCGTTTTCCTGAAAACCTTCCAGCAGGCTGAAAGGCGCTTTCAGTGTCGCGTGAAAGCCGTAGCGGCTGGGAGCGCTGGTCATCTTTTCCAGCATGATGTCAGGCAGGCCCGGGATATGATTTTGTGCCATACGGCCAGTCTGCATGGCATCCCGCCCCAGCCAGCGTGAACCGGCTTCCCACCAGGCAGAGTCCGGCGCAGGACAAAAATACAGGGCGTAGCGCATCACGCTGCCAGTTCCAGCGAACGCTGATGTGACAGGCGCTGTGGTTCGGCGCAAAATACCAGCTTGCCGGCGGCGATGGTGGCTATCAGGCGTGGGCTGCCATCTGCCTGCCTTTCCACCAGCACCAAGTCGGCACGTTGCTGTTCTGCGATGTGACCGCGTTCATGCAGACCCAGCACCCTGGCCGGGTTGCGCGATACCAGTTGCCATGCCTGTTCCAGGCTGCATGCACCGTCCTGCTCAAGACGGAATGGAGCGTGCAGCAGGGCAGGGTAATAATAATCAGATGCCAGGATATCGCACAGGCCACGGCGGATCGCCTCGGTAGCTGACAGGCCGCCGCAATGGCTGCCACCCAGCAAGACATTCGGTGCGCCCATGATGACATGGTTATTCAATGTATGGGCAAGCTGCAATGCTTCTTCCGTTTTCGGAAATTCACTGATCTCTGCGCCCAGTGCCTGGAAACGTTCACGGTCCTGCCTGCATTCATCATCATGCGATGCCATGGGTATGCCATGTTCCCGACAGGCCGCTGCCAGTTGCTGTATGGTCTGCACGACGCGGGTAGAACGCGATTGCGCCTTGTGCAAACGTTCCAGAAAAACCGGGACATCACAGCGCGCGCGTTCGGCATAGGTCTGCAATTTTTCTGGTGAAGCAGATTTTTTCAGAATCGATGGCAGGTGCTCATTGAAGGCAAAGAATGCCACCATGCCGGCGTTGATCCATTCCAGCGCATCATGCAGGCCATCTGCATGGTGGTTTTCAAAACGCAGATGAATGCGATGATCAGCATGCACGTGACTGCGTTGCGCAGCCACCTGATCAAGTGTTGCCATGGCAGCATCGCGGCCACGCAAACCACCTTCCCACGAAAAGGTGACACCATGGCAGGCAGTGGTGATGCCATTGGTAATCAATTGCCTGTCGGTATCTGCAAACGCAATATCATAGGCAAAGCTGGTAGCTGGACGCGGTTGCAACTGTCTCTCAAAGGCATCGCCATGAATATCCACCAGGCCCGGCAAGATCAGCAGGCCGCTGGCATCCAGTACCGGTAAGCCGGCATGGCTGCTAAAGCCGGATGTGCCGATGCGGGCAATTTGTGTGCTGGCCAGATGCAGGCTGGCATCACTCCAGCCATATTGGTTGTCTGCACCGTGCAGGTAACTGCCACCTTGTATCGACAAATGCGCATTCATGGTCAGCCTTCTTTATCTTGATACTTCATCATAAACAGAAAATGTGACTGGAAATTGACAAATGTAAACTTGCTGATTTTTCCTTGGTAAGTACATTTTTTGATAGTGGGTATGTCATCAAGACTTCATTTAATGGTGATGTAATAAGTCCCCATGAAAACTGATCCGCATATCAATCTGACACAGCAGGACAGGGCGCACTGGATGTCTGTCCTGGCCAGGGCGCCGACAGACAGGCTGGCACAGGCAGTCACACAGTTTGGTGAATTGCCGCCCTATCTATGGCTCAGGAAACCGGAAGCAGGCCTGGCCATGGTGCGGGCCAGAACTGGTGGCAGTGGTGCCCAGTTCAATCTGGGTGAAATGTCCGTGATACGTTGTGCCTTGCGCCTGGATAGCGGTGAAACCGGCATTGCCTATGTGGCTGGCCGTAATCCTCGTCATGCTGAATGGGCTGCTCTGTTTGATGCCTTGTTGCAGACCGATGCCAGATCTATGGTGCAGACAAATGTGATTGCACCACTGGAGCAGTGGCTGCAAGAAAAGCGCGCCCGTGCAGTGGCCGAAGCAAAGGCCAGCAAGGTCGAATTCATGACCATGGTACGTGGAGAAGATGCATGAATACAGCAACAACCCAGGGCTTGCTGCCAGCCTGGAATGACAGCGTGCATGATGCACAGTCAGCATTTCGCAGTCTGTTGACCGCCATGGCAGAACCAGGCCACATACAGCAACTGACGATCCGGTTCGAGCCCCCCGAACCCTTGCATCTGGCAACCGCTGCCGCCTGCCTGGTATTGATGGATTTTGAAACACCAGTCTGGCTGGCACCGGAATTTGATACCGACGCGTTAAAGTCATATCTGCGTTTCCATTGCGGTCTGCCGCTGGTGGCTGATCCGGCGCAAGCCCACTTTGCAGTGCTGGATACGGTGCCTGAACACCTGGACCTGAACCGCTATTCCCAGGGTAGTACCAGCTATCCGGATAAATCAGCGACTTTGCTGATACAGGTCAGCGACCTGGAAAACGGACCGGCACGCTATCTGACCGGCCCCGGCATACAAGGCCACGCCAATTTCCGCGTCAGCGGTTTGCCGGATGATTTTGTCAGCCGCTGGAACCAGAATCACGCTTCTTTCCCGCAAGGAGTGGATATCCTGTTTTGCAGTGGCAATGCAGTCTTGGGTTTGCCGCGTACCAGCCGTATTCACGATGGGGAAATGCCATGTACGTCGCAGTAAAAGGTGGCGAAAAGGCCATTGCCCAGTCCTATATAGCACTGGAAAAATTGCGCCGTGGTGATACGGCTGTACCAGAACTCAGCATCGCCCAGATTCGCGAACAGATGTCGCTGGCGGTGGCCAGGGTGATGACAGAAGCCTCTTTGTATGACAAGGATCTGGCCGCGCTAGCCATCAAACAGGCCAGCGGTGATCTGATAGAGGCCATCTTCCTGCTGCGTGCCTACCGCACCACCCTGCCGCGCCTGCTGGCAACCATGCCTGTCGATACCTCGGCCATGCTGATACAAAGACGTATTTCGGCTACCTTCAAAGACGTGCCTGGCGGGCAGGTACTGGGGGCTACTTATGACTATACCCAGCGTCTGCTGGATTTTTCGCTGGTGGCAGAATCCCTGGCTGGGGCAGATCAGGCAACAGAAACGGCCTTGTCTGAAGCGAAGGCAGAAGCGGAAGCCGAAGCCTGCCCACGTGTACTGGATTTTTTGAATCAGGAAGGCCTGATCGAAGCCGATGACATGCCTGACGGCGATCCCGAACCATCCGACCTGACGCGTGATCCTTTGCAGTTTCCGGCTTCGCGCGCGCTGCGCCTGCAGAGCCTGGCGCGTGGTGACGAAGGCTTCTTGCTGGCGCTGGCATATTCCACCCAGCGCGGCTATGCCCGCAATCATCCGTTTGCCGGTGAGATACGCCACGGCCTTGTTGATGTGCAGGTGATACCGGAAGAACTGGGTTTTGCCATCGATATCGGTGAAATTGAAATTACCGAATGCCAGATGGTGAACCAGTTTGCCGGCTCGCATACCGAAGCGCCACGATTCACACGCGGCTATGGCCTCAGTTTTGGGTATGGTGAACGCAAAGCCATGGCGATGGCCCTGGTTGATCGCGCACTGCGTGCCGAAGAACTCAAGGAAGAAATTACGGCACCGGCACAAATGCAGGAATTTGTTTTGTACCATGCCGACAATGTAGAAGCTTCCGGTTTTGTCCAGCATTTGAAATTGCCCCATTACGTGGATTTTCAGTCTGAACTGAATCTGCTGCGCAGCCTGCGGCAAGCAATACAGAAAAACCAGCAAGAGCAGGCCCCCACGATAGAAGATGAAGTTAGTACAGCAGATGATCCAGAAAACAAATCAGGTCAGAAAGCCGCATGATGACTAGCCTATTTTCACAAAGTGCTGAGGCCAGCGAAGTGGACGCACACGATCCGGCGCATGCAACACCGCAGTCAGGCTCAGGTCGTAATGTGGCAGAAGCTGGTTATAACTTTGCCTACCTGGATGAACAAACCAAGCGCATGATACGCCGCGCCATCCTGAAGGCTGTCGCCATACCGGGTTATCAAGTGCCTTTCGGGGGCCGTGAAATGCCTTTGCCATATGGCTGGGGTACCGGTGGCATACAGGTGACAGCTGCCATCATCGGCCAGGACGATGTGTTGAAAGTCATCGACCAGGGTTCGGACGATACCACCAATGCCGTCAATATCCGCCGCTTCTTCAAGCGCACCACGGGTGTCGCCACGACAGAAAAAACCACTGAGGCAAGCGTCATACAGACGCGCCACCGGATACCGGAAACACCACTGGCCGCCGGGCAGATCATGGTCTACCAGGTGCCGATTCCCGAGCCGCTGCGCTGGCTGGAACCAAGCGAAACCGAAACACGGAAGTATCATGCCATGGCTGATTATGGGCTGATGAGCGTCAAGCTGTATGAAGACATCGCCCGTTTGGGAAAGATTGAAACGTCCTACGATTATCCGGTCATCGTCAATGGTCGTTATCTGATGCGTCCTTCACCCATTCCTAAATTTGATAATCCAAAAATGCATCAGAATCCGGCCTTGCAACTGTTTGGGGCCGGGCGCGAAAAACGCATTTTTGCAGTACCGCCGTATACCGATGTCAAAAGCCTGGATTTTGAAGATTATCCTTTTGAAATCGAACGCTGGGAACACCGTTGCGCTATGTGTGATGCAGACGACAGTTTTCTGGATGAAGTGATCGTCGATGACCAGGGTGTGCGCATGTTTGTATGCAGTGACACTGACTATTGCCGTACACGTCGTGAAACCCAGGGCAAGGCAGAGGCATGATGCACATTATGGAAGACAGAAGTCCACTGTTGCAGGCGATTGATGTCAGCAAGTTTTATGCGGGCAAACTGGCTTGTGGACCGGTCAGTCTGGACCTGTATCCGGGTGAAGTACTGGGTATAGTCGGTGAATCAGGTTCAGGCAAATCCACTCTGTTGAATTGCCTTGCCGGCCAACTGGCACCGGAACAGGGGCAGGTGCTGTTTCATACGCGTGATGAAGGTGTGGTTGAACTGTTTTCCATCAGCGAAGCCAGGCGACGCCTGCTTTCGCGCACCGACTGGGGCTTTGTGCACCAGAGCGCCAGAGATGGTTTGCGCGTCGAAGTATCTGCCGGTGCGAATGTCGGTGAACGCCTGATGGCAGTCGGCGCCCGGCACTACGGCAAGATACGTGCTGAAGCCACAGACTGGCTGCAAAGAGTGGAAATCGATGTCTCACGCATTGATGATTTGCCGCGCGATTTTTCTGGTGGCATGCAACAGCGCCTGCAAATTGCCCGCAATCTGGTGACCAAACCGCGTCTGATCTTCATGGATGAACCGACCGCCAGCCTGGATGTATCCGTGCAGGCGCGCCTGCTGGATTTGTTACGGCAACTGGTGTCGCAATTGCAGGTTGCTGCCGTCATCGTGACCCATGACCTGGCCGTGGCACGCCTGCTGGCCCACCGCCTGATGGTGATGCGTCAGGGGCAGGTGGTGGAACAGGGTCTGACCGATCAGGTGCTTGATGATCCGCAACATCCCTACACCCAGCTACTGGTTTCTTCCGTCCTGCAGGCATGAGGAAAGCATATGTCACGACGAATTGAAGTGAATGGCCTGAGCAAGGATTTCACCCTGCATTTGCAGGGCGGCCAGCAGATGTCCATCCTGTCCGGCATAGACATGCAGGTGGATGCCGGTGAATGTGTGGTGATCCATGCACCATCCGGTGCCGGCAAGAGTACCTTGCTGCGCAGCCTGTATGCGAATTATCGCGCCAGCAGCGGCCAGGTCAATATCTGGCATGACGGTGCATGGGTGGATGTGCAGTCCGCCCCGGCAAGACAGGTGCTGACTGTGCGGCATCATACCCTGGGTTTTGTCACCCAGTTCCTGCGCGTAATACCCCGCATTTCCACACTGGATCTGGTGGCCGAACCCCTGATCAATCGCGGCGTGGAAAAACAGGTCGCACATGAACAGGCGGAAGAATTATTGTCGCGCCTGCGCATACCAAAGCGCTTGTGGCACATCCCGCCAGCCACTTTTTCTGGCGGTGAGCAACAGCGGGTAAACATTGCGCGCACCATGATTTGTGATTATCCGATTTTATTGCTGGACGAACCCACCGCCTCACTGGATGAAGCAAATCGTGGCACAGTGATAGACATGATCAATGCAGCGCGTGAACGCGGTGTAGCTGTCGTCGGCATTTTCCATGATGAAGCAGTGCGCCAGGCCCTGGCGACCCGGATTTTTTCCATACCCGCAGCGCAAGCTGTTTCTTTGGTCGCAGCATGACGAATAGAATATGAACAGAATAGAAAACGCACACATCGTCCTGGCTGACGAAATCATGCATGGCATGATGGTGACAGAGCAGGGCAGGATAAGCGATCTGGCAGAAGCCGCCCGTATGTCTGCTGTAACTGCAACCGAAGACTGGGAAGGCGATTATCTGCTGCCCGGCATGGTAGAACTGCATACCGATAATCTGGAAAAGCACTTGATGCCCCGACCCAAGGTCAGGTGGCCTACACTGCCTGCCATTCTTGCGCATGATGTCCAGGTCGCTGCATCTGGCATTACCACGGTGCTGGATGCGATTTCAGTCGGTGATATCGATACCGACAGCATGCGTAATGACACTTTACAAGCCTGTACTGAAGGCTTGCGTCTGGCCGCTGATGCCGGTATTTTGCGTGCCGATCATTTCCTGCACATGCGTCTGGAACTGGCAGAAGAAAATCTGCTGGACATGTTTGCCCCTTATCTGAATGACGACAGATTGAAACTGGTTTCGCTGATGGACCATACTCCTGGCCAAAGGCAATGGACAGATCTGAGCCATTATCGCACCTATGTATCCGGCAAGCGTGGCTGGAGCGAGGATAAGGTCGAATCCATGCTTGAACATCTGTTCATTCGTCAGCAAGCCTATGCTGCATCCAATCGTCGCAGCATAGTCAGCAGTTGTCGCGCTCTGGATAATCCCGTGCCTCTGGCGACCCATGATGACACAACGGTAGAGCATGTGGCCGAAGGCGTCGACGATGGTGTGACGATTTCCGAATTCCCGACCACCGTGGCTGCTGCCAAGGCTGCGCGTGAACAAGGCCTGGGCATCATCATGGGCGCACCAAATGTGGTGCGTGGCGGATCGCATTCGGGCAATGTATCTGCTGCTGAACTCGCCAGACTCGATTTACTGGATGTATTGTCGTCCGATTATGTTCCAGCCAGCCTGTTGCATGCGGCTTTCCTGTTGCAGGATGAAGGCTTCAGCCTGCCCAAGGCTGTGGCAACCGTGACGCGTAATCCGGCCCGCATGATAGGTCTGCATGACAGGGGAGAAATTGCCGTGGGCTTGCGTGCCGACTATTTGCGTGTGCGCGTGGTGCAGGGCATACCTGTGGTAATGGGTGTGTGGAAGGCGGGGCGGCAGATCGCTTGATTCTGCTAAAAATAGGAACAAAGGCAGCTTGCAAGCTGCCTTTGTTTTTCCGGACGCAGTTTAATCCTGATCCAGATGCAGGGAAATCACACCGGTAGCCGGTGTCGCACAAGGCTCATCGTCAAAGGCGATATCGCCGTTGGGGTTCGCTTCGCCATCGATTTTCAGGTCAGTGAAATTGAACAGTTTCTTGTCCATCAGATGGGAAGGGGCGACGGTAGACAGTGATGCAAAAATATTGTCCACGCGGCCAGGGAATTTCTTGTCCCATTCACGCATCAAACCCTTGATCTGCTTGCGTTGCAGGTTTTCTTGCGAGCCGCACAGGTCGCAGGGGATGATGGGGAAGTTTTTGACTTCGGCATAGCGTTCAGTGTCAGATTCTTTCACATAGGCCAGCGGGCGGATGACGATGTGTTTGCCGTCATCGGATTGCAGCTTGGCCGGCATGCCTTTCAGCTTGCCACCGAAGAACATATTCAGGAAAAAAGTCTCAAGGATATCGTCACGGTGATGGCCGAGGGCAATTTTGGTTGCACCCAGCTCATCCGCCACGCGGTACAAAATACCGCGACGCAGGCGTGAACACAGCGAGCAGGTGGTTTTACCTTCTGGTATCAGGCGTTTGACGATGCTATAGGTATCCTGATTTTCGATATGGTAAGGAATCCCCAGTTTTTCCAGATAGGCCGGCAGGATATGATCAGGGAAGTTGGGTTGCTTCTGATCCAGGTTGACGGCGACGATATCGAAATTGATAGGCGCACGTTCACGCAGGGTCATCAGGATATCCAGCAGGGCATAGCTATCCTTGCCACCGGACAGGCAGACCATGACCTTGTCGCCTTCTTCTATCATATTGAAATCACCAATCGCCTGGCCAACCAGGCGACACAAGCGTTTGTGCAGCTTATTGTTTTCGTAGGTGATTTTTTCTTGCGATTTGGCCGTGGTTTTTACTTCCACCTCGGCTTCCATCAATGTTTCAGTCAGAGCTTGCATGATAGGTTTTAAATTAAGGCTTAAATGTCGGTTTTGATCTGGAATACTTCCACGCCTACGCCTTCGCAGTCAGGATAGACGTCGGGTTTCATGGTGGAGATGCGTACCGCACGTACTCGTGGGTGTGCCAGCATGATTCTGGCGACATCGTCACACAGGGTTTCCTGCAAGTGTACATGACCCTTGGCAATGCGGTCAGCAATCGTGCAGCGCATGAAATCATAGTCTACAACTTCTTCCAGCTGGTCGTTTTTGGGTGTGGACAAGGCCAATGGAATATACAGATCCACATTGAAGAGCACACGTTGTTCGCCTTTTTTCTCGAACTCATGCACACCGATATTGATGGAAATTTCATAATCGCGCAAAAACAGGCGACGGCAATCGGCGAGCTGGGGGTGGTGCAGGATGGATAACATAATGGTCCTGATGATTAAGTTGGAATAGGGTTGTTGGCAGTCGCCAGAAACATGACGTCGCGCTGCAGGGGAATCAGATGCTGGCCCCCGTCCACCAGTACCGTGGTACCGGTGATGGCCGGACTGTCCGCCAGAAAACAGATGGTACGGGCAATATCTTCCGGTGTGCTTGACTGACCCAGTGGCGTGACTTGATGCGCCTGCTGGAAATCGGCCGCACTCTGGTGGCCGGATACCATGGTAATGCCAGGTGCCACACCGACTACCCGCACGGTCGGTGCCAGCGCTTGCGCCAGCGTCGTGGTCGCGCATTGCAGGGCGGCCTTGGACAGGGTGTAAGACAAGAAATCGGGATTGAGGTTATACAGCTTCTGATCCAGCAGGTTGATGACGCAGGCCTGTGTGCCGCTTGCAGTTGCTGTATGCAGCGCCTGCGCCAGTATCACCGGAGCTGCCAGATTCGCGTGCATGTGCCGGTCCAGACTCAATTGGCTGAAACTGTGGACATCATCTTCTGCAAATAACGAGGCATTGTTGACGATGCAGTCTATCTTGCCCATTGCAGCGATTGCTGCCGGTAACAGCGCGCGCGTCGCCGCTTCATCGGCAAGGTCTGCCTGCAAGGCATGGGCACGACGACCCAGTGCCTGGATTTCTGTGACCAGTGTCTGCGCCTCTTCCGCCGAATTGCCATAATGGACAGCAATATCCCAGCCCCTGTGCGCCATGTACAGGGCGATATGCCGCCCTATGCGTTTGGCTGCACCGGTGATCAGCGCAGTGCGGGCAGTGTGATTATTGCTGCTTATATTACTCATGGAAATTCTTAACAAGGATTAAGGCGTTTTTAATACAATGCGGCTATGCATAAATTATCTCTACCTGTGCCGGGCGATGATGCGCTGGCTGCTTCATCTGCTTTGCAACAACTGATTATCGACGACATCTGCCAACATCAGGGCTGGATACCATTTTCGCGTTACATGGAACTGGCACTGTATGCGCCGGATCTGGGTTATTACAGCGGTGGTGCCACCAAACTGGGCAAAGACGGTGATTTTACAACCGCACCGGAAATGTCATCCTTGTTTGGTGCTGCGCTGGCTACACTGGCGAGCCACATTTTTACCCATACCCGGGCCGAAATCATGGAGTTCGGTGCTGGTACAGGTAAGCTCGCGCTTGATTTTTTGTCGGAATGTCAATTGTCTGGAATAGCGATAGACCGCTATTTTATCGTGGAATTGTCTGGTGAGCTGCGTGCACGGCAGGAAGAATTGTTGAAAAGCTTCCCACAGGTGACATGGTTGCAAGAAATGCCAGATTCTTTTTCTGGCCTGGTGCTGGGGAATGAGGTGCTGGATGCGATGCCGGTTGACCTGGTCATCAAGACTGCGGATGGCTGGCGTGAGGTCGGTGTTGCCGTTGTTGATGAAGACAGCAGCCCCAGGTTGATTTACCGGGAACTTGCCGGGCAGCTTTGTCATCCGGACAAGATTGCACAAATCCCGGATGCGGATGCGCTGCCGGTAGGTTACCTGACCGAAGTGCATGCCGTCGCCAGCGGTTTCATGCGCAGTATTGCCAGGATGCTGCTGAAAAGCCAGGGAACTACGGCTGCCATTTTCATTGATTATGGTTTTCCGGCGGCAGAGTATTATCATCCGCAACGCCTGCAAGGCAGCCTGATGTGCCATTACCGGCATCATGCTCATCCTGATCCGTTTTACCTGCCCGGCTTGCAGGACATTACTGCGCACGTTGATTTTACTGCCATGGCCAGGGCTGCTCTGGATGAGGGACTGGAGCTGTTGAGCTACAGCAGTCAGGCCGGGTTTTTAATGGCCGCCGGCATCGCCGGTTTGCTGACACGTACCCCGGCAGACCAGGTCATGCAGTATCTGCCACAGGCAAATGCGCTGCAAAAACTGGTGTCGCCAGCAGAAATGGGTGAGTTGTTCAAGGTGTTGATCGTGGGTCAGCGACTGGAACTGCCGGAAAATTTACTGCGACTGGATCGCAGCCATCGCTTATGATGCGTGGAAGCTACAATGAGTTCTAGTAGCTTTTTGAAAACTTATTCACTGGCATATAGACCAATTTGATCTGGAGTTTCCTTTGCTGCGCTGGGTTGTGACCATCTTCATTGTCGTCGTTGTATTTTCCAGCTTATTGCCATGGCTGGAAAAATTCGGCATAGGTCGCCTGCCGGGCGATCTGCGTTTTCGGCTGTTTGGCCGGACTTTCTCTTTCCCTTTTGCCTCGACCATCCTGATATCTCTATTGGTTTTGCTGCTGGCGAAGATATTCAAATAAAAAGCTGTTGCAAAAGCGCGCCTGGCACCCCCAAAACTATTAAATATGTTAAAGCCTTGCAACAATGTTGCTGCTTGGGGGTAAAGTTTCCATATGAATGCGCCGTCACTTTAATATAATGAAATAGACTTTTTTCTATTTTGAGGCCGTGCTGACTCTCGGGGGAGAGGGGGCAGCATGCCTGACAGCGATATAAATAATAATTAAATAATAATTAAACAATAATTACGCTAAAGGTTGAAATGAGCGAACTCAGCGACATTCGGGCATTGCTCATTGAGCCGCATTCAGGCATGCGGGTCAGTTTGCACAATATGTTGAATCTGTGCGGCATCACCAAGATAGAACATGGCTTGTCTGCCGGTACGGCAGTGCGCGCGATTCAGGCCAAAGTCTTTGATCTGATACTGTGCGAGTACGATCTTGGCGTTGGCCAGGATGGTCAGCAATTGCTGGAAGACATGCGCCACCACAAGCTGGCCCCTTTATCCACGATTTTCATCATGGTGACGGCAGAGCGTTCTTATGCCAAGGTCGTCAGCGCCGCCGAACTGGCACCCTCTGACTATTTGCTCAAACCCTTTACCGCCGACATGCTGCTTGAGCGTGTGATCCGTGCGCTGGAAAAACGCAAGGCCTTCGTCGAGGTGCATAACCTGATGGAACAGGGATCTATCCCGGAAGCCATCATGGCTTGCCATCACGGCGAGCGCGATCATCCCAAATATGCGATTGACTTCATGCGCCTGCGCGCCGAATTGCATGTCATACAGGGAGAAGCAGCAGAAGCTGAGGAATTGTATAAACATTTATTTGAACTCAAAGCCGTTGCCTGGGCCCGGCTGGGTCTGGCAAAGACCTTGTTCATGCAGGGTAAATACCAGGAAGCCGAAGATATACTGAAAAACTTGGTGGCTGAAAATAGCAAGTACATGGATGCCTATGACTGGCTGGCCAAAACCCATGAAATGGCAGGCGAGTTGCCTGAAGCGAAGGAAGTTCTGGACATTGCAGTCGGTGTCTCACCCCATGCGGTCAGGCGTTTGCGCAAGCTGGGTCGGATAGCGCTGGAAACCGGCGATATAGAAACGGCTGAAAATGTCTTGAAAAAAGTCGTCAGCAAGGCCAAGTTTTCTGAGTTCCGCGACCCCGAAGACCATATGAACCTGGTCAATGCCCTGGTCAAGAAAGGCGATACTGAGCAGGCCAAATCGGTCATCCGCGATCTGGAAAAGAATATGTCGGGCCTGAAGAAAACTGCCGCAGTAAGGGCAATTTCTGCTGCCATGGTACATGCCAAAACCGGTGATGCAAGGCTGGCAGAAGAATTGGGGGCTGCGGTCGTCGCCTCGCGTGAAGACATCGGCCTGTCCACGGATGCCAAGCTGGGCCTGGCAAAAAGTTGCCTGGAAAATGATCAGGAAGACAATGCATCCGAAATCATCCTGGATGTGATGAAAAACGCCAGCGACCAAAACGTCATGTCGCGCGCATTGGGGGTGTTTGAAAGCGCTGGTAAAGGTCACATCGGCAAGGAACTGGCACAACGCAGCCAAAAAGAAGTCATGGATCTGGTGGCGCTGGGTGTGCAAAAGGCCAAACAGGGTGATTTCCGTGGTTCGGTTGAACTCATGAGTGCGGCTGCCCGCAAATCGCCGGACAACCCTCAGGTGGTATTGAATGCGGCGCTGGCTGCTCTGAAATGCCTGGAAAACATGGGCTGGGATCAGGCTACTGGTGAGCAGGCACGTCATCTGATTGAGTCTGCACGCCGCTTGGACCCCATGAATCCGCGTCTGAAAGCGATACGCGGCCTTTATGATGAATTACAGAAGAAGTACGGCATTACTACCGTACGTATGGCCAAATAAAAACAAATTTGGCCTCCATCTCCTGAACCGGGATGTACGCTGAAATAATATTAGCTGCGGAGATCATGGCAATTCAACCTTCTGTCCACCTAGACGAGCATGCGCCGGAATCTGCACGCGACCGTCTGCTGGTAAAAATCAATGAAGAGAGCAATTTACCAACTTTGGGGGTGTCAATCACCAAAGTGGTAGAAATTACCTCATCCAGTGAAGACCCGGTCGCCAAACTCGCGCATTTCGTTCTTGCCGATGTGGCCCTGACGCAGAAAATCCTGCGTCTGTCGAACACCATCCATTACCGCACCAGTTCCGGTGCGCCAGTCACCACTATTTCAAGGGCTATATTCCTGCTGGGATTCAACAGCATCAAAACCAGTGCCATGGCGATGTTGCTGGTCGATTGCTTCAAGGATAAAAGCCATGCCAATAGCGTCAGGCGTGAGTTGATACAGGCTCTGTGCGCCAGCATAGTCGGGCGTGAAATGGCCCAGCGTGGCCGTTTTCAGGATGGGGAAGAGGCTGCGGTTGCTGCCCTGTTCAAAAACGTCGGCAAAGTGCTGGTGGCTTCTTTTGATCATCCTTTGTATACCCGCATACAGGCGATGCTGCAAACCGGCAAGACCAGTTCCCAGGAGGCCAGCGACGTTTTGCTGGGCTGCAGTTATGAACGCTTTGGCGAACTGGCCCTGCAAGAGTGGAACATCCCCGACACCATCATCCAGTCGCTGGCGCCTTTACCTGCCGGTGAGCTGAAAAAGGTCACTACCCGTGCCGAATGGCTGCGTCAGGTCGCCAGTTTCAGCGATGCGCTGGCCTCCGTCATCATGACGGCGGGTGGTGCCAACATGACTGAAAAGGCAAGACCCTTGTTGCAGCGTTATGGCAAGGCGCTGGAACTGGATCAGGCCATGCTGGATGACATGCTGGTCAGGGTGGAGCTGGAAACACGGCAACTGGCCAAGAGCATGGACATTGCCATGTCTGATATGCATACCGGCGATGAGGTCGACGCGAATGGGGTGCCCAATGAATTGCTGATGCAGGATTATGACAGCGGTGAAATTCAAAATGATCAGCGTCACCCCAGCGGCAAGCCCATGCAGGCACGTGATCTGTTGCTGGCAGGGGTGCAGGATGTAACCCAGATGCTGGCTTCCGAATCTTTCAAACTGAATGACCTGATATTGCTGGTGCTGGAAACCCTGTACAGCAGCATGGGCTTCCGGTTTGCTGCAGTGTGTTTGCGTGATTTGCAATCCGTGCGCTATGTCGCACGCCTGGCGATAGGCGAAAACTATCTTGAGCGACAAAAGGGCTTTGCTTTTCCTGGCAAGCCTGACCAGAACCTGTTTCATCTGGCCATGGTGAATAATGTCGATTTGATGATTTCCGATGCTTCTGTACCCAAGATACAGAATTTGCTGCCCGAATGGCATCGCAAGCTGTTGCCGGATGCACGCAGTTTTATCATCCTGCCGCTGGTGATACAGAAAAAGCCTCTGGGGCTGTTTTATGCAGACCGTGCCGTCAATGCGGACGAAGGCGTGCCACCGGATGAAACAGCGCTGATCAAGACACTCAAGAGTCAGTTACTGGCCGCCATGATGCGCGGTTAGTGCATTGTTAGTCTGACGGCGAAAAGCAAGCTCCCGGCCTGCGGGTTACAATGGCTGATGTTTATTTTTCGCGAGGCTTTTCATGCAGTTCACTACCTGGCTCACCTTCTTTTTTGCTGCCTGCGTCATCGCAGTTTCACCCGGCTCGGGGGCGGTACTGTCGATGTCGCATGGCCTGAATTATGGCGTGAAAAAAGCATCTGGCACCATCATGGGTTTGCAAGCCGGTTTATTGTTGATACTGGCCATCGCCGGAGCGGGTGTCGGCTCCATATTGATGGCTTCCGAAGTTGCCTTCAGCGTCGTCAAGACAGTGGGTGCGCTGTATCTGATTTACCTCGGCATCAATCAATGGCGGGCACGGGTGGATGTTGTGAATGAAGCTGAAGCCGATACCGAAAGCGTCACCGGTACTCAGGCACCGGCCATGTCCAAACGTTTCCTCATAGGTTTCCTGACAAATGCCACCAATCCAAAAGGGATTATTTTCATGGTGGCGGTATTGCCGCAGTTTATTTCGCATGACGCTCCCTTGTTGCCACAACTGTTGATACTCGGCGTGACGATGTGTGCGATTGACCTGGTGGTCATGCATGGTTATGCCTACGCTGCGTCCAGCATGCAGCGCTATTTCCGTGATCCAAAGTGGTTGAAAAGCCAGAACCGTTTCTTTGGTGGCATCCTGATGGCGATAGGTACTGCCTTGTTCTTCGTGAAACGCAGTCCTGCAAGCTAGAAAGCTGTTCCCTGGTCAGGCTAACCTGGCCAGGGACAAGACTGCGAGCTTACATCAGCGGGATTTGCTGTTTTTTTGCCAGTGCATCGATATCTTGCCAGATCGTCATTTGATTCAACAGGCGGGTGGCAGGATCAAGCATGGAATTCAGGTTGAAAAAACGTTCCAGCGCGGTATCGTCAAAATTACTGTGCTGTGAAAAATTGATGCGCCCATATTGCTTGCGAAATGCATGCAGCAAATCCGCTGGTGTATCTTTATGCCATACCTGCATCAAGCCACCCACCATCAATGCACAGTCTGTCGTCTGTTCCAGCGTACGTGGGTTCTTTGAACTGGTGGCGTCGCGATAATCCAGCAGGCGCGGGAAATAGAATTTCTTGATCCAGCTGGCCGGTATGCCGCCTTCACGCAACAGCGCACCACTACGCCAGAGTTTCCAGCTTTTTTCAGCTTCGCTTACATCCGTAAACTGGCTGTCTGCTTCAATGACACAATCCTCAGCCAGTTCGATCTCCAGTATCACCGGCAAACCTGCGGTGACGGCAATGTTTTCCAGTTCTGGCATCTGCGGTTTTTCGCCATGCTGATTTTGCAGGGCATTGACAAAACTCCCCATGACTTGCTCGTTGTTCTGATGCAGTGTGCTGGTCGCCTTGCAAAATGCGGCGCAGGCAGCAAAATACGCCATCAGTTCGCCCACCATGATGCCACGCGCAGGTGCCGCTTCCTTTGCAGATTCTGTAGCCTGATCGAAGCTTTGTCGCGGCATATTGGCCGCCAGGCCCTGGCGCAGGATAGGGTAAAGATCAGTAGAGATGCAGCCGTATTTGACGTGGCTGCCAGCGGCAAGTTTAAATTCTGACATGGCGGCTCAGGCTTTCTTGAACAGAGACAGGACGTGTTCCGGCGGACGTCCGATAGCCGCTTTATTTTGGTACGTAACGATAGGTCTTTGCAGCAAATGCGGATGGGCAACAAGTGCCTGCAAGGCCGTTGCCGTATCGGCATCTCTCAGCCCCAGGCTTGCATACTCATCTTCATTATTACGCAACATGGTCTGCACATGATTGTCACCCAGCGCGATGAATATTTGTTGCAGTTCATCAAAATTTAAAGGGGTTTTTTGATAATCAATGATGTTTATGGCAAGTGCCTGTTCTTCTGCGACCGTGGTCAGCAAAGCCAGTGTTTCGCGGGATTTGGAGCAGCGTGGATTATGGTAAATCGTTATCATTCTTGATGCTATCGTTCATGGTAAGTTCCACCGCATGCAGGCAGGTTTCAGCGGGTTTGCCTGCATGCGGTGGCGTTGTTCAGTAAAAGCTCTGGCCTATGCCAGCCAGGACCAGCACGCCCAGTATGGCAAACACAATTGCTGCCAGCCAGCGCACCACTTTGAAAGGGAAGTTGGGTGAGGCAATCTTGCCCAGGAATACAGCGGGTACATCGGCGATCAGCATACCGAGCGTGGTGCCGGCAATCACCAGCGGCAGGTTACTGTACTTGGCCGCCAGTGCGACCGTGGCCAACTGTGTCTTGTCGCCGATTTCGGCAATGAAAAAAGTGATGCAGGTCAGCATGAAGATGCCGTAAGGCTTGTCGCCTATGCCGTCATCTTCCATTTCATCTGGTTTCAGGGTCCAGACGGCTATCGCCAGGAATGACAGGCCCAATAACCAGCGCAACAGGGTAGGGCTAAACTGGCTGGCCACCCATTGCCCCAGCAAACCGGCCAGAGTGTGATTGAACAGGGTGGCAACCAGTATGCCCAATACAATAGGCAGGGGTTTTTTATAGCGGGCAGCCAGCAATAAAGCCAGCAATTGGGTCTTGTCGCCAATTTCACCTATGGTGACGGCCAGGGTAGAGACGAGGAAAGCTTCCATGATGATGTGCGGGACGGGGCAATTTAATAACCAATGACAGCCATATCCCGCCCCATCCCTGGTCAGCAGAATACAACTATCAAAGGTCTTGCCCCAACCCGACGTATTACCGGGCCTAAACGCACCATGGCCAGCCGGCCAAGTATGTTGATGCGCTTTCTTCAACCGCAGTTGAAGCAGGCTACTCCCCAATGAAAGTGAGGCCGTATTATAACGCAGCTTGGCGCTTATTTCGCAATCCGGCGAAACCTTGTCTTGTTATCATGCTTGTCCTGGTCGGGATTTATGAACTGGCAGCAATGGTTTGTCTGGTTGATCACGAGGTGCTGTTACACTGGATACCGCAGCCTAATTAATCATATAAACGATATTTATGGAATCATTCTATAGCTATGCCATGCGTTTCTGGTCTCAGTCAGAGTTGCATGCCAATCTGATCATTTTCATGAATTTGACAGGCGCCATGTTACTTGGCTTTCTGGTTGGCTATGAGCGTTCCTACCATGGGCGTGCAGCCGGCATGCGTACCTATGGCCTGGTCTGCATGGCATCGGCAGCGCTGGTGGTGATTGCTGGTTATCCTGACTTCTGGTACGGCGGACGGGCGCTGTCGCCTGTCAATCTCGACCCTTCACGCACCATACAGGGGGTAGTGACCGGCATTGGTTTCCTTGGTGCAGGCGTTATCATGCGAGAGGGCTTTACCATCAGCGGCCTGACGACAGCGGCATCCCTGTGGGCCTCGTCTGCGATAGGCGTGCTGGTGGGCGTTGGCTTTTATGCTGCAGCCATTTTGCTGGCACTGCTGTCTGCAGCCTGCATGATCTGGGTCTACAAGCTGGAATCCTGGTTGCCATCCAGGCCGGCAGTGTCAATTACCATGCAATTCCGCCCGGGTTTTGTACCCAATGAAGATGCCTTGCGCAGGCTGGCACTGGCACGCGGCTATGAAATTGCAGTCGGTACCCTGACCATCAGCGCCAAAGAAGGGCGCATAGAATGGCGCTTCGTCGCCGTTGCTGTCAACCGCAAGCTGGCTACCCGTATCAGTGGGCTGGCCGCCGAGCTGGGGGCATTTGAGGGCATAGAAAATTATCATCTTGCCCATGCAAGAAACTGACCTGTCTTGCACGTATTTTTGCACGCACTCTTGGACGTGTCAGCGGGGCGAGGGCTGGATTTGCCGGCCGGCCTGGTCATCTGTCGATGGCAATTCTGGCAAGCCTTCCATGCCTTGCATGAAAATCCGCGTCACCAGGACGGCAAAGTCCGCATAGGATATCTTGTCGCCTTCCTGTTGCGGCTTGAGCCAGGTAAAGGTCCAGTTAATCATGCCGAACAGCAGCATGGTGATGGCGCTACGGTTCTGTGCATCCGTGCGTCGCGGAAAGCGGCGCTGTATAGCACTGGCGAACAGATTCACGATGCTTCTTTGAGCATCGAGTATCAGCAGCCTTTGTGGTTCTTCCAGAAACTTCACATCGTTCAGCAGGGCAATATGCCGGGTCTGTGAATGTTCATATTCCGCCAGAAAGGCCGCAATCAGCTCTGTCAGCTCGGTATGGGTTTCAGCCAGACGTATCAGCACCTTGGTATAGCGGTCCAGCAAATCAAAAAGTATGGCTTCTTTGCTGGCGTAATAGTGGTATAGCCTGGCTTTGGAGGTGCCGCAGGCCTGAGCCAGCAGGCTCATGGAGGTGCCGGGATAGCTGTGGCTGGCGAAAGCCTGTGCCGCCTGCTCCAGGATTTCATCGCGTTGCAATTGGTGGTCGGAAGCCTGTGTGCGCGCCATGGTTAATATGCAAAATGATTTGTCTGCATGATACAGCGACATCCGTGTAGCGGGAAAAACTTCCTGATTTGATCCTGATTAATGGCCCAGGGAATTCAGATGCATGTCGAACGCATTTGTTTTGAAAAAGATGGCAATTCAGTATCTTGTGGTAAAAATGAATAAAATCATATGCTTAAGAGCAATTAATGCCTGGGTTGAGATGCGATATGGGAACAAATTCTCAAATAGGTGTTGACAGTTGGGTCGGACATCTCCATAATTCGGGGTTCCCTGCGGAGAGGTGGCCGAGTGGTTAAAGGCGACAGACTGTAAATCTGTTCTCTCTGAGTACGCTGGTTCGAATCCAGCCCTCTCCACCACAGGTAAAGAATTGAATTTAGAAATTAGCGGCTGAAGTGGTGGCCTTTGCGGGTGTAGCTCAATGGTAGAGCTGAAGCCTTCCAAGCTTATGACGAGGGTTCGATTCCCTTCACCCGCTCCAGTTTTACTTGCGCGGCTTTTTGCGCAAACAAGCTGCCCTTGTAGCTCAGTGGTAGAGCACTCCCTTGGTAAGGGAGAGGCCACGTGTTCAATCCACGTCAAGGGCACCATGGTTTATCTGGTGTATTCAAGTCTGATTTGTCGGGCGCGTGCCTGAGCATTCTCATCAAAATCGTTAGGAGTCCAAAATGGCAAAAGGTAAGTTCGAGCGCACCAAGCCGCACGTAAACGTAGGCACAATTGGTCACGTTGATCACGGCAAAACCACACTGACAGCAGCGATCGCAACAGTCTTGTCGAAGAAATTCGGCGGCGAAGCAAAAGCATACGACCAGATCGATGCAGCACCAGAAGAAAAAGCGCGCGGTATTACAATCAATACAGCCCACGTTGAGTACGAAACAGCCGGCCGCCACTACGCCCACGTTGACTGCCCAGGCCATGCTGACTATGTTAAAAACATGATCACTGGCGCGGCGCAAATGGACGGCGCGATCCTGGTTTGCTCCGCAGCAGACGGTCCTATGCCACAAACTCGCGAACACATCCTGTTGGCCCGCCAAGTTGGCGTTCCATACATCATCGTGTTCCTGAACAAATGCGACATGG
>NZ_JACOGF010000030.1 GCF_014284335.1 Undibacterium hunanense
TGCGGAATAAAAGCCTGACGATAACCTACTTTCACACTGGTTGCAGCACTATCATTGGCGCGTAATCGTTTCACGGTCCTGTTCGGGATGGGAAGGGGTGGTACCGATTAGCTATGGTCATCAGGCATAACTTGTTGACTTGCTGTATTGCCGTTGTTTTGGCGGATACAAAAAGTCCAATTCAGAAGAAGCGTCGTAGAGTGTGCGATCTTATTCGCACTAATCAAGTTTTTTGTTACCCCAAGCGAGACCATCGCTTGAGGTAGTGGTTGTGACTGCTGTCGAACTTGCCTGCTGTTTCCACAGCTGGCACATTTCGCAAACACTTCACAATACTTGTCGTAGCCTACAACCTGCTAAGGTTATAGGGACAAGCCTTACGGGCAATTAGTACTGGTTAGCTTAATGCATTACTGCACTTCCACACCCAGCCTATCAACGTCCTGGTCTCGAACGACCCTTTAAAGAGATCAAGTCTCTGGGAAGTCTCATCTTAAGGCGAGTTTCCCGCTTAGATGCTTTCAGCGGTTATCTCTTCCGAACATAGCTACTCGGCAATGCCACTGGCGTGACAACCGATACACCAGAGGTTCGTCCACTCCGGTCCTCTCGTACTAGGAGCAGCCCCCTTCAAACTTCCAACGCCCACGGCAGATAGGGACCAAACTGTCTCACGACGTTTTAAACCCAGCTCACGTACCACTTTAAATGGCGAACAGCCATACCCTTGGGACCGGCTACAGCCCCAGGATGTGATGAGCCGACATCGAGGTGCCAAACTCCCCCGTCGATATGAACTCTTGGGAGGAATCAGCCTGTTATCCCCAGAGTACCTTTTATCCGTTGAGCGATGGCCCTTCCATACAGAACCACCGGATCACTATGTCCTACTTTCGTACCTGCTCGACTTGTCAGTCTCGCAGTTAAGCACGCTTATGCCATTGCACTATTAGCACGATGTCCGACCGTACCTAGCGTACCTTCGAACTCCTCCGTTACACTTTGGGAGGAGACCGCCCCAGTCAAACTGCCTACCATGCACTGTCCCCGACCCGGATCACGGGCCAAGGTTAGAACCTCAAATAAACCAGGGTGGTATTTCAAGGATGGCTCCACGCAAACTGGCGTCCACGCTTCAAAGCCTCCCACCTATCCTACACAGATCGATTCAAAGTCCAATGCAAAGCTACAGTAAAGGTTCATGGGGTCTTTCCGTCTAGCCGCGGGTAGATTGCATCATCACAAACATTTCAACTTCGCTGAGTCTCGGGAGGAGACAGTGTGGCCATCGTTACGCCATTCGTGCAGGTCGGAACTTACCCGACAAGGAATTTCGCTACCTTAGGACCGTTATAGTTACGGCCGCCGTTTACTGGGACTTCAATCAAGAGCTTGCACCCCATCATTTAATCTTCCAGCACCGGGCAGGCGTCACACCCTATACGTCCACTTTCGTGTTTGCAGAGTGCTGTGTTTTTATTAAACAGTCGCAGCCACCAGTTTATTGCAACCCCTTCGTCCTTCTGCCGCAGGGCAGTCAAACTACAAGGGCGTACCTTATCCCGAAGTTACGGTACCAATTTGCCGAGTTCCTTCTCCCGAGTTCTCTCAAGCGCCTTAGAATACTCATCTCGCCCACCTGTGTCGGTTTGCGGTACGGTCTCGTATGACTGAAGCTTAGAGGCTTTTCTTGGAACCACTTCCGATTGCTTCACGAATTAATTCGCTCGTCTCAACCCCTTGAATTACGCTGCCGGATTTGCCTAACAGCCTTCTCCAGGTTAAAAACCGACTATTCCAACAGTCGGACAACCTTCCGCGATCCGTCCCCCCATCGCATCATACGACGGTGCAGGAATATTAACCTGCTTCCCATCAGCTACGCATCTCTGCCTCGCCTTAGGGGCCGACTCACCCTGCTCCGATGAACGTTGAACAGGAAACCTTGGGCTTACGGCGTGGAGGCTTTTCACCCCCATTATCGCTACTCATGTCAGCATTCGCACTTCTGATACCTCCAGCAACCTTTACAAGTCACCTTCGCAGGCTTACAGAACGCTCTCCTACCATATCCTTACGGATATCCGCAGCTTCGGTGTATAGCTTAGCCCCGTTACATCTTCCGCGCAGGACGACTCGATCAGTGAGCTATTACGCTTTCTTTAAAGGGTGGCTGCTTCTAAGCCAACCTCCTGACTGTTTTAGCCTTCCCACTTCGTTTTCCACTTAGCTATACTTTGGGACCTTAGCTGGCGGTCTGGGTTGTTTCCCTCTTGACACCGGACGTTAGCACCCGATGTCTGTCTCCCTTGCTCGCACTCGTCGGTATTCGGAGTTTGCAATGGTTTGGTAAGTCGCGATGACCCCCTAGCCATAACAGTGCTCTACCCCCGACGGTGATACAAGAGGCACTACCTAAATAGTTTTCGGAGAGAACCAGCTATTTCCAAGTTTGTTTAGCCTTTCACCCCTACCCACAGCTCATCCCCTAATTTTTCAACATTAGTGGGTTCGGTCCTCCAGTGCGTGTTACCGCACCTTCAACCTGGCCATGAGTAGATCACTTGGTTTCGGGTCTACACCCAGCGACTGATTCGCCCTATTCGGACTCGATTTCTCTACGGCTTCCCTATGCGGTTAACCTTGCCACTGAATGTAAGTCGCTGACCCATTATACAAAAGGTACGCAGTCACGGAACAAGTCCGCTCCTACTGTTTGTATGCACACGGTTTCAGGTTCTATTTCACTCCCCTCCCGGGGTTCTTTTCGCCTTTCCCTCACGGTACTGGTTCACTATCGGTCGATATCGAGTATTTAGCCTTGGAGGATGGTCCCCCCATGTTCAGACAGGATTTCACGTGTCCCGCCCTACTTGTCGCAAGCTTAGTTCCACACCGATAATTTCGTATAAGGGGCTATCACCCTCTATGGCCGGAGTTTCCAATCCGTTCTACTATTAAAGATGCTAAATCTTGCAGGCTGTTCCCATTTCGCTCGCCACTACTTTGGGAATCTCGGTTGATTTCTTTTCCTGTAGCTACTTAGATGTTTCAGTTCGCCACGTTCGCTTTGCAACCCTATGTATTCAGGTTGCAATGACCTTACGGCCGGGTTTCCCCATTCGGAAATCTGCGGATCAATGTGTGTTTGCTCACTCCCCGCAGCTTATCGCAAGCTACTACGTCCTTCATCGCCTGATATCGCCAAGGCATCCACCATGTGCACTTAGTCACTTGTCCCTATAACTTTAGCTTCTGGTGTCTTCATCAATTACTTGATCAAGGTTCATCACCAAAAACCGGTTATAGTTCTTTACTACTTATGAGTATTACTTTAGCGTTTGCCGTATCTCAAGGAATTTGATATTTCTAAAACTTGTCTTTCGACAGCTTTTTCAAACTCTTTTTAATACTTTGTTTGTTCGATACAATCACAACCCTTCCATAATTTCCATCAGCAACTGTCGTCACTGACTTCTCTTTACAGAAATAATTTTGATTATTTCTACTTTACTTCTTCTAAATTGTTAAAGAACGAGAACTACTTAATTACTATTGTCTTTCGCTTTGAAAGTACAAACCTAAATCTCAACGTTTTACTATGTAGCATGACCTGCTCTACTTCCGCTGACTTACGTTTGCACTGTCGAGATCTTGTGGTGGGTCTGGTTGGGCTCGAACCAACGACCCCCGCGTTATCAACACGGTGCTCTAACCAACTGAGCTACAGACCCGATTCCTGCGACTTCTACCAAATCTTGGTGGAGGATGACGGGATCGAACCGACGACCCCCTGCTTGCAAAGCAGGTGCTCTCCCAGCTGAGCTAATCCCCCTTTCGGGAACATGATCTCTTACCTGTGTTCTCTATTCATTCATTAACAGTCAATAAGTGTGGACACTTCACTACGCGCTACTCTAGAAAGGAGGTGATCCAGCCGCACCTTCCGATACGGCTACCTTGTTACGACTTCACCCCAGTCACGAACCCTGCCGTGGTAATCGCCCTCCTTGCGGTTAAGCTAACTACTTCTGGCAGAACCCGCTCCCATGGTGTGACGGGCGGTGTGTACAAGACCCGGGAACGTATTCACCGCGACATGCTGATCCGCGATTACTAGCGATTCCAACTTCATGTAGTCGAGTTGCAGACTACAATCCGGACTACGATACACTTTCTGGGATTAGCTCCCCCTCGCGGGTTGGCGGCCCTCTGTATGTACCATTGTATGACGTGTGAAGCCCTACCCATAAGGGCCATGAGGACTTGACGTCATCCCCACCTTCCTCCGGTTTGTCACCGGCAGTCTCATTAGAGTGCCCTTTCGTAGCAACTAATGACAAGGGTTGCGCTCGTTGCGGGACTTAACCCAACATCTCACGACACGAGCTGACGACAGCCATGCAGCACCTGTGTAAAGGTTCTCTTTCGAGCACTCCCAAATCTCTTCGGGATTCCTTCCATGTCAAGGGTAGGTAAGGTTTTTCGCGTTGCATCGAATTAATCCACATCATCCACCGCTTGTGCGGGTCCCCGTCAATTCCTTTGAGTTTTAATCTTGCGACCGTACTCCCCAGGCGGTCTACTTCACGCGTTAGCTGCGTTACCAAGTCAATTAAGACCCGACAACTAGTAGACATCGTTTAGGGCGTGGACTACCAGGGTATCTAATCCTGTTTGCTCCCCACGCTTTCGTGCATGAGCGTCAGTGTTATCCCAGGGGGCTGCCTTCGCCATCGGTATTCCTCCACATATCTACGCATTTCACTGCTACACGTGGAATTCTACCCCCCTCTGACACACTCTAGCCTTACAGTCTCCAATGCAGTTCCCAGGTTGAGCCCGGGGATTTCACATCAGACTTATAAAACCGCCTGCGCACGCTTTACGCCCAGTAATTCCGATTAACGCTTGCACCCTACGTATTACCGCGGCTGCTGGCACGTAGTTAGCCGGTGCTTATTCTTCAGGTACCGTCATTAGCCCACTGTATTAGAGTAGACCGTTTCTTCCCTGACAAAAGAGCTTTACAACCCGAGGGCCTTCTTCACTCACGCGGCATTGCTGGATCAGGGTTGCCCCCATTGTCCAAAATTCCCCACTGCTGCCTCCCGTAGGAGTCTGGACCGTGTCTCAGTTCCAGTGTGGCTGGTCGTTCTCTCAAACCAGCTACTGATCGTCGCCTTGGTAGGCTTTTACCCTACCAACTAGCTAATCAGATATCGGCCACTCCATGAGCATGAGGTCTTGCGATCCCCCACTTTCCACCTTAGTGCGTATGCGGTATTAGCGTAACTTTCGCTACGTTATCCCCCACTCTAGGGTATGTTCCGATATATTACTCACCCGTTCGCCACTCGCCGCCAGGTTGCCCCGCGCTGCCGTTCGACTTGCATGTGTAAGGCATGCCGCCAGCGTTCAATCTGAGCCAGGATCAAACTCTTCAGTTTAATCTCTGTTTTTCGACAATTTCTTGTCTATGTCACATTCGTGACATGTCGCTCACTCAAAATACTGACAGTTCAGTGACTCATTTCTAAATCACTGTCTTGCTTTATACTTCTTGTGAACACTTGCTATATTATTTAAGCATTCCAATCCACCTAAGTGAACTGGTGCGCTTCGCAAAGTGCCCACATTTATTGACTGTTAATTGTTAAAGAACCTAAATCTTTTTCTGCTCAACCGGGTTACTTATTTACCCAGTTTTGCGTCGCAGCGTTGTGTGCGTCAGCAGCAGAGAAACGAGATTATGAAGCACTTTATTCCCACTGTCAACACCTGCAACTCATTTCGTTTCTCTTCGCTCTTTCGA
>NZ_JACOGF010000031.1 GCF_014284335.1 Undibacterium hunanense
TGGGCAAACGAGGTCCGCGTTCGCCTTCAAGATCAATGGTGCGGCAGAATACCAGCTGACCCCGCATTTATTCCTGGGAGGCCGTTTAACGGCAGACAACTCGGGAGACTTCAACGATGCGGCGGCGGCGGTGTACCTGCGCTATAGTTTCGAGACCAGAAAGTCCCCGGTTGCCTTCCCACCGGTTACTCCTAAACCTTATTATTCCGGAAATTAAGCCTGTTGTATTCGGGTAGCAGATAAAAAAACCGCCAGTATCTGGCGGTTTTTTTACATATTTACAATAGATTTACAATTGCTGCTTAACATGCGCTTCCTATTTATCCCGGCATACTTCAAAATGAAGGAAATATGCTTTTTGTGTTTAAGACATCGCTGCAATATGTCACTGCACCATGCCGCAAAAAGTACTGCCAGGCGGTCAATAGGGGAAATGAATGATTTTTAAGAAGAAAGCGTTGGTATTGGCGCTTTTGACGGTCTATCTGGAAAGCGGGACTGCGCTCGCGAATTCTCCTTTGACGCAACAATTGAAAGAGCAGGCGCAATTCTGGGCACAGCGTGGCAAGGATGAAAACGCTGCCGATTCCTGGCGCAAGATACTCAAGATTGAACCCGCCAATGCCGAGGCCTTGCTGGCACTGGTGATTTATGAAGCCAGGGCTGGCAATGCCGATCTGGCCAAATCCTATTACGGTAAATTGAAAGGTGCACAGACCAGCACCAATCAGTTACGCACTGCCGAAGAAGCGCTGCGGCGCGGCAACAATGGCGGTGTAGGGCAATTGGACAATGCCCGCAAGCTGGCCCAGCAGGGTGACGCTGACAGTGCGGTGGAAGCCTATAAGATCATGGGTGACCCGTCCAAGCTCAAGGGCGATGCCGCGTTTGAATATTATCAGGTGCTGGCAGGTACCAAGGCTGGTTACCCGGATGCCAAGCGTGGGCTGGAAAAAATCAAGAATGAGAATCCTGGCAATGCCCGCTATGCGCTGGCGTATGCCCAGGTACTGACATATCGTGAACCGACCCGTCTGGAAGGCATTGCTGCACTGGAACAATTAACCAGCAGGGGCGATGTTGCCAAACCGGCGGCTGAATCGTGGCGCCAGGCCCTGACCTGGATGGGTGTCAAGAATGAAAACGTCAAACATTTCCGCCGTTACCTCGACAAGTTTCCAGATGACCAGGTCATCAAGGACCGCCTGGCCAATTTAAACCGCCCGGCAGCGACCGCCGCAGTGGAAGAAAAAGCCAATCCAGCCAAAGTGATGGCAGAGGCCAAGCAGAATACTGCCGTCAAGGCGACGGCAGAAAGCAAACAGAAAATCGAAGCTGCTTCAAAAGAGGAAGTCAAGGCGGAATCTAAATCGGAACCTAAAGCGGAATCTAAATCCGAATCCAAGACAGAATCCAGGCTCGCTAAAAAAACCGAAACCAGGGCTGAAAAGAAAACTGCTGCAAAATCCGAAACCAAAGCTGGCAGCGGTGATTCGCTGGACAAGGCCCGCACTGCCGCCTTCAAGGCACTGGATGACAACGACCTCAAGACTGCAGAAGCAGCTTTCCAGGCCCTGATCAAATCCCATCCCAGAGATTCCGCCGGTTATGGCGGCATGGGCCTGGTGAAAATGCGCCAGGATGAATTTGCCGAATCACGCACGCTGTTGCACAAAGCAGTGGAATTGTCGCCAGCCAATCGCAAGGACCAGTGGAAGCAGGCATCTGACCGCGCCAATTACTGGGGCCTGATAGGTGATGCACGCAGCGCCTTTGAGGACAGCAACAGCGCCAAAGGTATTGCCCTGCTGCGCAAAGCGGTGGAAATGGACCCCAGGGAAGCTGTCGGCATTCTGCAACTGGGCGAAGCCTTGCTGGCAGAAAATGATGCCACTGGTGCCGAAGCCAATTTCCGCCAGGTCTTGAAACAGGAACCCAAAAATCAGGGTGCACTCGACAGCCTGATCGGCCTGCTGGCCCAGCAAAAACGCATCAAGGATCTGGAAGATCTGAGTTCTTCCATGTCGCCACGACAAATGACGGTGCTGTCCGAATTGAAATCTACCCAGTTGTGGGACAAGGCCAAGGCCGCCGAAGCGGCAGGTGATATCGCCACTGCCCAGGCTACTTTGGAAGATGCGATTCTCATCACCCCCGACAATCCATGGCTGCGCATCGCGCTGGCAAAAATCTACCTGCGCCAGAATGCGCCGGGCGCAGCACGTGCCCTGATGGATGCCATGGCCAATGTAGAAAATCCGCAGGCCGAAGCCCTCTATGCCAGCGCCTTGTTAAGCGCCATGCAGCAATTATGGTGGGAAGGCCTGATGACGCTTGAACGTGTGCCTGTCGCAGCCCGCAAGGCGGAAATGGTCGAACTGCAAAAGCGCATGTGGATACGGGTACAGATTGACCGCCTGAATGTCTTTGCCAATCGTGGTGATATTGCCCGCGCGCGTGAACTGCTGGGCGTGATAGAAAGTACTGCAGGTAACGATGCCGAATTTATCGGCATTGTTGCTGCCTTCCACATGAAGGTTGGTGATCCTGCCCATGGCCTGGCATTGATTAAACGCGCAGTGGACACTACACCTAATCCTTCGGCTGGTTTGATGCTGCAATATGGTATGGCCTTGCTGCGCGCCAATCAGGAAGCTGAACTACTGGCCGTGATGCGCAAAGTTGCTGACATGCCGCGCCTGACGGCTGAAGAAGTGGGCGATTACAAAGACCTGCAACGTATCTTGTCCATGCGTTATTCAGAACGTGCGCGTGAAGCAGGGGACTTTGCGACCTCGTTCAACTATATCCAGCCCATGTTGTTGGCCGACCCGGATGACAGCCTGTTGCTGCTGAGCCTGGCACGCATTTATACATCGGCAGGTGACACGGATTCTGCCAGGGAATTGTATGTCCGCGTTTTGCAATCCGAACCAGACAATCCCGAAGTCTTGCAGGCGCTGGTGTATGCCGCCATACAGAACAAGGATTTCACTGGCGCAGAAGAACACCTGGCCACTCTGATGCGCCTGCAGCCGGATAATCCGCGCATTATTTCACTGGCTGGTAATGTCGCCAGGGCACAGGGTAATCATACCCGGGCACTGGAATTTTTCAGGCAGGCATTGGCGATGGAACAGGCGCAGCGTCCGGCAGCAGGCCAGGGCGTGAATGGCATACGCCTGGTAGGGCCGGCACAGGCCGCCGGCGTCAATGATTTCAGGGTGAATCCTTTTGCAGACCGCAATGCGGCAGTGCCAGTTGCGCAAGCCTATGCGCCACAACAGGCCGTGGTACCGAATTCCAAGAGTGCGATTTTTGCGCCGGTAGGCGTACCCATGCAACAGGCTGCTCCACAGTACGCGCAGCCGCAATATGCCCCGCCTGCACAGGCGCAGTATGTGCAACCCCAATATGCACAACCGCAATATGCACAACCGCAATATGCACAGCCACAATATGCACAGCAGCAATACGCACAACCACAGTATGCGCAGCCAGCCCAGGCGCAATATGTGATTCCCCAATTGCCTGCCAGCGTGATGGCGAACGCAGCAAGCAAGGCCTCGCCCGTTGCTGCGCAGGCACCTGTGCCTGTGCCACAACAAATGGCCAGTATTCCCCAATTGCCGGCCAGGGTTGCTGTTGCGCCTGCGGCAGTTGTTCCAGTTGCTTCAGCAGCACCAGCACTATTGCCACAACAGGCGGCAATTAATCCTTCGATTGCGATTGTGCAGGGTGGGGGTGGTACGAATACTGGCGCGGTTACAGGTACCTCCACAGGTGCTGTCACCGTGTACCAGATACCGCCAGCGACAGTAACCCGTACCCCACTGACCGCAGCCGCACCTGCATCGGCAGGCACGTCTTATGTACCACCAAAAGTCAGCTACCCGGCAGCACCAGTACCGGTGCCGCAGCAATATGCAGCCAGCGCGGTTAACAACGGGGTTGCGAATAATGGTGCTGCTAATGCAGGAGGAGCCTCAGGCACAAGCGGTTATTCCAGCGGTAGCGCATATGCAAGCAACCCCGCTGGTACAGGCAGTATCTCAGCGGCACGCAAGCTGGGCAAACCCGCGCAGAGCACCAACGTCAGTCCGGAAGAAGCGTCCCTGCTCAAAGAAATCGACGCCATCAATGAACTCAACCAAAGCCAGGTCACAGTCGAAGTGGCAGGCCGCTCCCGCAGTGGAGAAAAAGGCCTGTCAGCCCTGAATGGCGTAGAACTGCCCATCGAAGCCCAGATCAGCACCCTGGGCCTGGGCCAGTTCGGCTTAAAAATTATCCCCGTGCTGGCTGACGCCGGCACCCTGGCATTGAACGACACCAACATCGCCGGCCAGTATGGCCGCAATGCCATCCTGGTAGAACGTGCCAAATACGCCAAAGTCCCGTTCACCACCATCGCCCGCCAGCAAGGCCTCTCCAACGTCGCCAGTCTGGATCAGGAAGCCAAAGGCGTCGCCCTCAACCTCAGTTATGAACTGGCAGGCGTGCGTGCCGACATCGGCTCCAGCCCCATCGGCTTCCCCGTCCAGAACATCGTCGGTGGCCTGCGCTGGAGTGGCTCGGATGACGGAGCCAGCCTCGGCATAGAAATCGCCCGTCGCTCAGTGACCGACAGCTACCTCTCCTATGCCGGAGCCAAAGACAGCCTGTATGGACTCACCTGGGGTGGCGTCACCCGTAGCGGCATCAAACTCGACACCTCCTACGATGGAGAAGACGGCGGCGTCT
>NZ_JACOGF010000032.1 GCF_014284335.1 Undibacterium hunanense
CAGCAACTGGCGTGTACACCATGACTGCTGCAGAATACAATTCCTTCACAGGTACTGTAACTGCAGGCAATACAGAAACCATCGCGTTGACTACAGCCGGTACGATCGTTGCTAACGCAGCTATCGAACGCTTCACACTGGCTAACGGTACAAACACATTCACTGCTGGTACTAACACAGTGAGCGTTGTTGGTGGTACAGGTAACGATACGTTCAACTACACTGCAACACAAATCGCCGGCGCAACAACGCTGGACGGCGGTCTGGGTGCAGATACACTGAACATCGGTGCAATCGGCGCTAACTTGAACATCAGTGCTTTGGTAACAGGCGTTGAAACAGTGAACGTAACTGGCTCTGCAGCAACTGGCTACATCTTCACTAACGAAAATGGTGCTGGTGTCACACTGAACTACACTAAAGGTGCAACAGGTGACACAGTTGTTCTGGGTACAGGCGGCCAAACAGTGAATCTGTTGGGTACATCTGCTACAGCAGTAACCGTAAGAGGTGGTACAGGTGTGGATACCATCAACCTGTCCACCACTGCAACTGGTGCTGAAACTATCGTTCCTGGTTCAGTGATTTCCTCTATCGATACAGTGGCAAACTTCAAGGTTGCTGGCGCTGACGTGTTCAAGACAGGCACAGCAGCAACAACATTGAACTTGTTGTCTATCGCTAGCGCAGATACATCCACACTGGCAGCAGCTATCGCAACAGCAGCATCAGCAGCTGGCGCGGCCTTGGCAGCGAATACCCAGGCTTACATCATCACTGTAGCCGCAGGTACAGCAGCTGGTACTTATGCCTTCCAAAACATCGGTGGCACTGTTGGTACAGTCGATGCAACTGACTTTATCGTGAAATTGGTTGGCGCAGGTTCTATCGTTGCCGGCGACTTCACTGCTTAATTTGGTGTAGGCCGACATTCAATGCAGAGCTGATTTCTCTGCAGCGATGAAAAATAAAAGAGCCCGAAACAATTATTGTTTCGGGCTCTTTTTAATTGGAAAAAAATTTCGTATTTATTCGTGACACAGAAATGGTTGTTAAATGTTAAGTTGTATCTTGGAATCAATTCGATTTTTTGACTTGTGTCACAGATAAATCAATTTGCCTGTGATAGGCTCACTCGGCTAATATTTGCAATATTGTGTAACCAGAGCAAGTTCATTCTTATAAATCATACATTAGGAGTTCTAAATGGCTAATGCAGCTAGTGATATCCAAAAGCTTTACATCGCTTATTTCAATCGTCCAGCGGACCCACTGGGTTTGGCTTATTGGACAGCGTCCAACCTGTCCCTCAAAGACATCGCGCAAAGCTTCTCCGTTCAGAAAGAATACGCAGACACGTATGCCAACCTGACCACAGCGCAAACCGTCAACACCATCTATAAAAACCTGTTCGGCCACGAAGCCGATCCAGCAGGTCTGACCTACTGGGCAGGCCAGATCGTCAACGGCGCAGTGACAGTTGGCGCAGCCGCCCTGTCCATCCTCGCGGGTGCCACTGGTGCAGACAAAACAGCCGTTGACTCCAAAGTCACTGCTGCTACCTCCTTCACTACTGCTGTTGATACCACCAAAGAAATCACCGCCTACGCAGGTGTAGATGCCAACGCCACAGCCAAAGTATGGCTGAGCAAAGTCGTTGATGCCGCGACACTGGCCACAGCACAAACCACTGTTGATGCAACGATTGCAGGTATCGTGTCCAACAGCCCAGGCTCCCAAATCGTCCTGACTAACGGTACTGATATTGTTTCCGGCGAAACATTCACCGCCCCACAAGTCTACACACCAGGCGGCAATGCCCGTATCAACAGCCTGCAAGATGAAGACCAACTGACAGGTACAGGCGTCTCCAACACACTGACAGCCACACTGGGCAATGCCAACGACAACGGTGGCACCCTCATCACCCCAAAACTGACCAACATCCAAACGCTGAATGCAGCCTTCACAGGTTCTTCTTCCGCGGGTGCCAACCTGGCAGTCACCGGTCTCGATCTGCAAGATGCCACCGGCCTCAAAACCGTCAACATCTCCCGTATCGCCTCCGCAGCAGGTACCAACAATGCCCGTATCGAAAACATCAAATCCGTTCTCGATACCATGTCCATCACCAGCTCCAACGCCAACCAAGCTGGCGTCGTTGAATTCTCCTTCGGTACAGGCGTACTGACAGGTGCCAACGTCGGTGCATTGAATCTGTCCGACGTACAAGTTGGTGCAGTCAACATCGGTGGCAATACTTCTGGTTCCTCCGCCAATGGCGTAGGCGGCACAGGCTATGAAACACTCACAGTCAACAGCACAGGCGCGTCCAACTTCATCGGCGCTCTCAACCTGCCAATGGACACAGGCACAGCCGGTAAAGTCATCATCACAGGCAACACCAACCTGACACTGGCTTCTACCACCAACATCACTAATCTTACGGTCGGTACGATTGAGTCCGTCAACTACCAGGATGGTATCCTGCAAGCTGCTGGTCGTCTTGCGACTGTAGATGCATCCGCATTCACAGGCAACCTGACCATCAACCTCGGTAACGGCATCTTCACTACCGGTAAAGCAGACACCTCTGGTCAGACACAGGACGTCTCCATCATCGGCGGCAAAGGCAACGACACCTTCATCCTGGCTGACACAATTGAAGCTGGCGACAGCATCACAGGTGGCGACGGTAACGACACCCTCATCGTTGTCAATGGTGGTAACGTTACAGCAACATCAAGCGTCATCACCAAAGTGGAAGCGGTTCAAATGTTGTTGAGCAATACCGCCCAGTCCCTCGATTTCAGCAAACTGCCCGATGTGACTGGCGTGCTGGTCCGCAATGTTTCGTTCACTGGTGCTGTTGGCCTCTGGTTCCCAGCTGTTGGCACTTCCACATTCAATTTGAACAAATTGACGGCAGCACAAGCCACCAACATCACTATTCAACACAGCAACACCTTTTCCAACGGCATCACCCAAAACATCGTCAATGCCCGTCTGGCTGTTGACACAGGTACAAGTGACACCGTTGCCCTGACCATCGCTGAAGGTTTGAATACGGATCCACGTTTCAACGTCACCCTGACCACAGGTGCCGCAGAAAACGTCACCATCGTTGATGCTGATTCAGAAAACAACACCGTTGCCCTGGGTAGCGTAGCAGCCCACACAGGCACCGTCACCATCGGTACAGCAGCAGGTGCAGGCAAAGTTGGCGGCT
>NZ_JACOGF010000033.1 GCF_014284335.1 Undibacterium hunanense
TGGTAACACGATCCTGCGCATCATATTGATAGCTGGTTTGGCCGTTTTGTGCACCATTTGTGCCATTACCGCCACTCACCGTGACTATCGCAACTTGTCCGTTTTCCGTATAGGTATTGACGATGTTTGTACCGTCTGGACGTTGCGCTTGAATTACCTGGTTCAGGTTGTTATAGACGTAGCTCGTATTTTGACCAGCGAAGTCGGTCTTCTGATTTGGATTGCCACTCAGGTCATACGTAAATTTCTCTACTTGCCCGGCTGGTAAAATCCTGCTGACCATACGATTGTTGACATCGTACGTCCAGCTTGTAGTGCGCCCTTGCGCATCAGTCTGACTGGTCTTGTTACCATTGCCGTCATAGGCATAACTGGTTTGCTGTTGTGTCGCTGCATTGGCTTGAACAACGCTGTTTAACCGTCCAATTGCATCATAGCCATAAGTCGTGGTGTTCCCCGCCTGATCCGTTTCTGACTGCTTGCGTCCATCCGCACGCCATACTGTTGTGCTGGTCGTATTATCTGGATAGATGGTACTGGTCAAACGGTTCAGTGCATCGTACTGGGACTGTGTAACCTTACCGGTCGCATCGGTAATTTTGGTGCGATTACCTGCATTGTCGTATTCGTATTTGGTTTGCTTTCCAATGGCATCCGCCAGTGTTATTAAACGACCTGCATCATCGTAGGTATTGGTGATCGTATTACCTTTAGCGTCAGTAGTACTTGCGACCTGACCAGCAGTATCGTAAGTACTACTATTCGTACTACCATCTGCTGCAATAGTCCTGACTAGACGATTTAGAGCATCGTACTCATAACGTGTTGTGCGTCCCTGCCTGTCGGTGTCACTGGCCTTATTTCCTCCCGCATCATAAGCGCTGCTGGTACTACTGCCATCCGGATAAGTTGTACTCACCAGTTTGCCGGTACTGTCATATTGATAGCTAGTGCGACGCCCTTGCGGATCAACATTCGCACTAACCTGTCCACCAGCGGTGTATTCCGTTTTTGTAGTGATACCTAAGGCGTCCGTTAAACTTAACACTCTTCCTTCATTGTCAAGTACACGCGTAACGCTAACTGTTTTCTGTGCCGGAGTTCCGTTGACATTGACTGTCGCTATCCAGCTACGGCTGATCTCTTTGCCGTTGGCATCATATGCATAAGTAATCACATTACCCGCTGCATCCGTTTCACTGATCTTGTTACCTTTGCCGTCATAACGATTTTTGGTGACCCGTCCATTCATATTCATGGTGGTCACATTTCCTGCACTATCATTGAGCAAATTGATCCCACTACCGAGAGGCTGGTTGATCAGTGTTGCATCGCTGCCATAGTAGTAAGTCGTGCTGTTTCCATTCGCATCAGTTGTAGATGACAATTGCGTCCCTGTCTGGCTGTCATACCTCCAGCGATTGACATGCCCTAAAGGATCCGTCTCACTCGTCTGCTTATAACTCTTAGGATCATAACTACTCAACGTCGTCTGCCCCGCCGCATTCGTCACACTGGCCTGATTGCCATTGGCATCGTAGGTATAGGTCGTGATCTGATTCAGCGGATTGATGATTTGCGTCACATTACCGTACGCATCATAGGTATAGGTGGTCTTGTACCCTCTTCTGTCTGTCACTGTCTCGCGGTTGTTGTCGAGGTCATGGTTCATCTGGATGGCTTTGCCATTGGCGTCGTACGCCGCAATCAGGCGTCCATCGACATCGTATTCATACCTTGCTGCCAGATGACCATCAGGGTCGGTGAAGCTGGCCAGACCATGGTTGCGGTCGTAGGTCATGCTGCTGACTGCCCCGTTACGGTCGGTCATGCTCATCAAGTCACCACTGGCACTGTAGGTGTAGCGAATCTGTTTGCCGGACGGGTCGGTCAGTCCGGTGATGTGATGATTGGCGTCCCGCGTAAAGGTGATGGCAGTACCGTTCGAGTGGGCCACACCGGTGTCGTTATAGGTCAGGGTGTTGCCGTTCGGGTCTTTGATGCGGGTGATGCCTATGCCATCGGTCAGGAAGTACTGGTAGTTGTCTTCGGTGGTGAGTTTGTAGTTTTTAGGGTTCCAGGCAGTAGCGGTACCGGTGCTGACATCGGCCTCGTCAACCAGCATGCCTGCCTGGGTATGAATGCTGGTCGGTACGTCGACCAGTTCCAGGGTACTGGTGGTACCGGGCAAGGCACTGAATTGAATCTCGACTAAAGGAATGGCGTTACCACATTCAACTTTGTTGGCGGCTGTAAAACGCGCCACTTCCCCGGTTGGCAGGGTGATGTCAAGCTTGCGCTTACCCGCTGGTCGCAGACAGACGCTGGTGCCGGAGGTGATGACGTTCCATTGCAGACCCAGGATCATGTTCTTGCGGATCTGGACGTTCTGATAGTCCACACTCCAGCCATACCCAAAGTCAAGATTCTGGCTCTTGCGACGGGTGTCGTAGGTGCGGGTGACGCG
>NZ_JACOGF010000034.1 GCF_014284335.1 Undibacterium hunanense
AGCAGTGTCTGCTGTGTTGTTGGCATTGTTGGCTGTGTCGTTGTCATTGACGATGGCCAGTACACCTGCGTTGTTGTTGGCAGCGATCAGGGCATCGGTCAATGTCAGACGGTAGTTACCAGCACCAGCAACGCCGGCGTTGTTGGAGGTACCGATCAGACGGATTGTTTCAAAGCCAGATACGTTGGTCCATTCGGACGCGCCCAGGGCGATGGTGTCACCCAGGTTGGCACCTGTCAGGTCACCGTCGATGACCAGGGTGTCGCCTGTACCTGCGCCACCAGAGACGGTGTCGGAGATGGTCAGACCAGCACGTGTGTCCTGGATGTTGTCGAAGATGACGGTGTCGTTACCGGCACCCATGGTGATTTTTTGTGCGCCATTGGCTGCGGAGCTGGTAGAAACGCGAACAGTGACGTTGGCCAGTTCTGCAGAAGCGTCAATCGTTGCGGCAACCAGTTTGACTTGACCAGCTGTCAGGGACAGGTCTTGTACGCCGGAGCCGTCAGCGGCTGCACCGGAGACGTCGAGGCGGTTCAAACCACCGTTGGCACCAACAGTTGTTGTATCAAAGTTGATGAAGCCGCCAACTTTGCCTGCACCTGCTGCTGTACCGATGGTGACGGTGCCTGTGTGGGCTGCTACGCTACCCAGGGCAACGGTGTTGTTTTCTGAATCAGCATCAACGATGGTCAGGTTTTCAGCTGCGCCTGTGGTCAGGGTGAAGTTGAAACGTGGATCGGTGTTGAAGCCTTCTACGATGGTGACGCCAACTGTATCACTTGCACCTGTGTCAACAGCCAGACGGGCATTGACGATGTTTTGGGTGATGGCGTTGGAGCCTGTGTCACTGTGTTGAATGCTGATGGCAGTTGCTTGTGCGACTGACAGTCTGTTCAGGTTGAACGTGGAGGTACCAGCAACCGGTGCGGAGTCAGCTGGGGCTGCTACGTTGGTGTTGGAGACGTTGCGAACCAGTACGCCTGTGACGTCTGGCAGTTTGCTGAAGTCGACTGAGGAAGCTGCGTTGTTCAACAGAACTTGCACTGCTTCTACTTTGGTGACGATGGAGGAACCTGTGGCACCGGCTGTGATGTTACCGCCATTGACGATGATGAGGGTGTCGTTACCGTCGCCGCCTGTGATGCTGTCGCCTGTTTCGAGTGTGTCAGCCAGGATGAAGGTGTCGTTGCCTTTGCCGCCGATGACGGAGACGTCTTGTGTCTGACCGGAGGTGTCTGCTTTACCAGTGGTGAAGAAGCCATTGCCCAGGTTGATGGTCAGGTTGCCTGTGAATGCGGATGCGTCCACGGTAGCCAGACGACCGGAGGCTTGCAGGATGCCGCCCTGGTAGTTGACGGATTCAATGGTGCCAACAGCGCCGTTGACGACGTTTGTTGTGGAACCCAGTGTCAGGTTGGTGTTGCCTGTGATGACGACTTTACCAGCTGTGCCGGTGTCGCTTGGCAGATTCAGTGTGCCGATGAAGTTGTTGGCGCCTGTGCTGTTGATGTTGAGGTTTTCATAACCAGTGCCACCTACGCCATTGGCGGAGGAACCAGAAGTGTTACCACCGATGTTGACTGCACCAACTTGGACGTCGGACAGATTCAATGCACCTGTGTTGACGCCTGTCAGTACGCCTGTACCGAAGGAGAATTCAACGACGCCAGCTTGATTGGCGTTGGAGCTGGTGATGGACATGGTATCGAGAACAGACTTGATGTTTTCGATACGGGCATTGTTGGTACCTGCTGCGGAGGCGATACGGGAGATGTTGACGGCTTTGAGGCCGGTGGCATCTTGCAGATCGAGACCGGTGACTGCCAGGTTGGCACCCGCGGAGGAGGAACCTGTGAAGGCTGCATTCAGCGTTTGGATGTTGGTCAGTTTTGGGGTGATGAGGGTGCCGCCGTTGTCGTTGGCATTGCCCAGTGTGGCTGTCAGTGTGTTGGAGACGCCTGTACCGGTCAGTTGGTCTTCATCTTGCAGGCTGTTGATACGGGCATTGCCGCCTGGTGTGTAGACTTGTGGGGCGGTGAATGTTTCGCCGGAAACAATGTCTGTACCGTTGGTCAGGACGATTTGGGAGCCTGGGCTGTTGGAGACGA
>NZ_JACOGF010000035.1 GCF_014284335.1 Undibacterium hunanense
CTCTTGAGCATGGGTGGGCCGTCGTCGATGCGGATTTCAGCAACATCGCCAAGTTGGATTTGAGCGCCGCGCTCGGTAAGTACAGGCAACTGGCGCAGTTTCTCAACAGAATCGCGTACTTCCCGGGGATAGCGCACGTTGATGGGAAAGCGCTGTAAGCCTTCTACTGTTTCGCCTATGTTGTCACCACCAATCGCGGCTGAGACGATACTTTGTACATCGGCAATGTTTAGTCCATAACGTGCAGCGGCATCGCGGTTGATATCAACATCAATATAACGGCCACCATTCAGGCGTTCGGCCAGGGCTGAAGATACGCCGGGCACACTCTTAATGACGCGCTCAATATCAACCGTCAGACGGTCAATTTCCTTCAGGCTTACCCCGGAAACCTTGATGCCTACAGGACTCTTGATGCCAGTGGCCAGCATGTCAATACGGTTTCTGATTGGTGGCACCCAGATATTTGAAAGCCCAGGGACTTTGACGACACGATCCAGTTCTTCCACCAGTTTATCCGGGGTCATACCGACACGCCATTGGTCACGCGGTTTGAACTGTATTGTGGTCTCGAACATTTCCAGCGGTGCCGGGTCTGTCGCCGATTCAGCCCGGCCAGCCTTGCCAAACACGCTTTGCACTTCAGGAACGGTTTTGATGAGACGATCAGTTTGCTGTAATAGCTCAGAGACCTTGCCTGCGCCTATACCTGGCAGTGCAGACGGCATGTATAGCAAATCACCTTCATCAAGTGGTGGCATAAATTCACCACCAAGCCGTGACATGGGCCACACCGTCGCCAAGGCAATCAAGCCAGCGACCAGCAAAGTAACTTTTGGTGAGCGCAAAACGACATCGAGCAAAGGCCGGTATATCGCTATCAGGAACCTGTTCAGAGGGTTCTTTTGTTCTTCAGGTATTTTGCCACGTATCAGATAGCCCATCAATACCGGTATCAAAGTCACCGCCAGGCCTGCCGCTGCCGCCATGGCATAGGTCTTGGTGAAGGCTAGCGGAGCAAACAAGCGTCCTTCCTGTGCTTCCAGTGTGAAGACTGGGATAAAGGACAGAACGATGATCAATAAGGAAAAGAACAAAGCGGGCCCGACTTCGGCGGCTGCGTCGCCTATCACTTGCCAGTGGGTTTCACCGGTCAGTTTTTCTCCCGAATGAGCATGACTCCAGGCTTCAATATGCTTGTGGGCATTTTCTATCATGACGACCGCAGCATCGACCATGGCACCAATCGCGATGGCAATCCCGCCCAGCGACATGATATTGGCATTCACTCCCTGGAAGTACATGACGATATACGCCGCCAGGATACCTAAAGGCAGGGACACAATGGCAACCAAGGCTGAACGGATGTGGAATAAAAAGATGGCACACACGACAGCCACCACGATGAATTCTTCCAGCAGCTTGTGTTCCAGATTACTCACTGCGCGTTTGATCAGGCTGGAACGGTCATAGACAGGAATGATCTCTACGCCTGGCGGCAGGCTGGGTTTCAGTTTTTCCAGTTTGGTTTTGATAGCATCGATGGTTGCCAGCGCATTTTTGCCTGAGCGCATGACAATCACGCC
>NZ_JACOGF010000036.1 GCF_014284335.1 Undibacterium hunanense
CTCGGCCCGGCGGCCGAATTCCTTTCTTTGCTTCGCCGTAACTATTCAGCACCCAAGTAAGGCTGAGGCACGTTGCCAGAGAATGAGAGTACAAGGGAGTTGAACAAAGGCAGTTCTTGTTTGCGTAAAGTAGCAAGATAAGAACGGATGGTGCAGAAGGCGGCAAAGCCATGCGTGGTACGGAAACAACCTGATATTTTCTGCTTTAGCTTGGGCATACGGATATCCCGTTCGGCTCGGTTGTTGTCGAATGGTACGCGGTGGTCCGTCATAAACCGCCAGACATCATCGGAGTAACGACTCAAACGGGCCAACAGATTATAGGTAAATGTTTGTTTGATGCATCCACGCGTATCGATACGCGTGGGGTCTCGTTCTTGTTTAGGATTGAGTTCCCACGCCTGGTTGAGCAATATCTGATAACGACTCAGATAATGAGCAGTACGTGTCGGTTCAAGGCTTTGCCTGCCGATTACCAGACTATGATCGACTTCTTTTTTTGCTGCACGCAGCAAATCGATCATCTCTTTTGCCCAGGTCTGTTTGGTCGTTTCCTCAATGAAGATCAATTCCCGCAAATGATGTGCATTGCACAGTGAGTGCAGGCAGGTATAGTGGGCATAAGGTTTCCAGCCATCATGTACTGCCACTCCTGCAAATACGGGCAGAATGCCAAAACTGTCCAGGGCTTCTTTCCCTCGTTTAAGGTGGGCCCCATACCATGTCAGTGTTACCGTTGATGCACTATGCAACCATTGCTGTGCGCGTCCGACATGCATGCTGGTTTCATCGAAATGGACAACAGGGGCGATTTGTATTGCCTGGTTAATACGTCCGACCATTGGCAGTAATCTTTTAGCGCCCTCGTTGATGTAGTTTTGAAGCGTCCCTGTACTCAGGTTCAGTCCGAATAAGTCATGCAATGCCTGTGCTGTCCGCTCAACAGGTAGCTGCTGATACTGCGTCAGATAAACGGCCGCTGCTTTGACCTGTGGGCCATATTGCACTGCTTGTGTCAGGTCGGCAGGAAACACCCCCGTATGAAGCTTGCCGCAACAACATAGGGCCACTTCGACGCGATGTGCGGTGACTTCTAGCCGGATGGGAGGTAAATCAACAACTTGCCGTGTTTCAACAGAGAGGGAAATATCATCAAGTGGGATGTGACTCCCGCAGGCATCGCAACGTGTCGCAATGGGATGAACGACAGTATGATCACAATAGGCCAGGCGCTTGAGTGTTTTACCTGGATGTCCTGGCTGTCCACCTACCTTACCTCCCGTTTGGCGCAAGGATTTCGGTTTGCGTTGCAATCCATCTGTCGACGGTGGTTTGCTGGAATTGTGGCTGTCTTTAATCAGCCTCGCTTCCAAGGCATTGATGCGCACCGCCATCGCATTGAGCGTGCTAATTAATTCCACAATGAGCACATCTTTTTGCTCGCCACTTAACTCTCTAAGGTCAGGAATTTTTATCATCCTCTGCACTATGCAGTAAGTCGGGAATGTTTACAACTGCTGAATAGTTACGCTTCGCCAAAGAAAGGAATCAAAGAAAGGCGACCGCAGACTCGC
>NZ_JACOGF010000037.1 GCF_014284335.1 Undibacterium hunanense
TCTTGGTGCCGGGCATGTTTGCCAATCTCAACTTCAGTTCTGGCGTGGATAAGGAGGTTTTGCTGGTACCGAGCGAAGCGGTCATTGTCACCGGAACCCGCAATGTCGTCATGATCGCGCAGGACGAAGGCAAGTTCCTGTCTGTGGACGTTGAAACTGGTGCAGAAGCGAATGGCCAGACTGAAATCCGCAAAGGGCTGGAAGCTGGACAAAAGATCGTCGTCTCCGGCCAATTCTTGATTGACTCTGAAGCCAGCCTTAAAGCAACGACTACTCGTATGGGTGAGTCACCAGCTACTGGCAAGCTGGGAGAAACGACGCATCATGGCAGTGGCAAAGTCGAAAAGATAGATAAAAATGAGATCACCTTGTCGCACGATCCTATTCCATCGTTGCAATGGGGGGCAATGACCATGGGTTTTCAGTTACCTGTCGGCGGCCTGCCACGCAATGTGGAAGTGGGCGATACGGTGATCTTTGATATTCGACCGTCCAAAAATGGGATGTACCAGATTGTCGCCATTTCTCCGACTACAGGAGCAAAGAAATGATCGCGAAACTGATACGCTGGTCTATCGTCAACCGCTTCCTGGTGCTGCTGGCGACCCTGATAATGACAGCCTGGGGTTTCTGGGCGCTGTCACGTACACCACTGGATGCGATTCCTGACCTGTCGGACGTGCAAGTCATTATCCGTACCAGTTTCCCTGGCCAGGCACCACAAATTGTGGAAAACCAGATCACCTACCCATTGACCACAACCATGTTGTCAGTGCCTGGTGCCAAGACTGTACGCGGTTACTCCTTTTTTGGTGACTCTTTTGTCTATGTCCTCTTTGAAGATGGCACTGACCTGTATTGGGCACGTTCCCGTGTACTGGAATACCTGAACCAGGTGCAATCACGCTTGCCGCCACAGGCAAAAGCATCTCTCGGGCCTGATGCTACAGGTGTCGGTTGGGTGTATGAGTACGCGCTGGTGGACCGCAGTGGCAAGATGGATTTATCGCAGTTGCGGGCATTGCAGGACTGGTTCCTGAAGTATGAATTGAAGTCGGTGCCGAATGTGTCGGAAGTAGCCAGTATAGGTGGCATGGTTCGGCAGTACCAAATACAGCTCGATCCAGACAAAATGCGTGCTTACAATATCCCGCACGGCAAAATTATAGAAGCTGTGCAGAAGGCCAATCAGGAAACTGGCGGCTCGGTCCTGGAGCTGGGTGAAGCCGAGTACATGGTGCGTGCATCTGGTTACCTGAAGTCGCTGGATGATTTCCGTAAGATCCCTTTGATGACGACAGATGCTGGTGTATCCGTACGCTTGGGCGATGTAGCCCGCGTTCAGACCGGGCCTGAAATGCGGCGTGGTATTGCTGAGTTAAACGGCGAGGGTGAAGTCGCTGGTGGCGTGATTGTCATGCGCTCAGGCAAAAATGCGCTGGCAACCATCGATGCTATCAAAACCAAACTGGAAAAACTGAAACCCAGCCTGCCGCCAGGCGTAGAGATCATTCCTGTCTATGACCGTTCCA
>NZ_JACOGF010000038.1 GCF_014284335.1 Undibacterium hunanense
CCGACCGCATCATCTTCACTGATGCCAACTTCAACGGTACCCACACCATTGACGGCGGTGCAGTTGACAACAACACCACCAACAACAGCCAGAAGAACGACGACGTCATCGAACTGCGCAATGCAACGAATGCAGCCATCGGCGACTTCAACGGCATCAAAAACATCGGTAACATCGAACTGACCAACGACACAGCAGTCACCCAAGTGTCCCAGATCCAGTTGAATGACACCATCGTTGATGCCCTGGTTGACAGCTACCAGGCTGCGAACACCACCACCCACATCGAACGTCTGACCATCCGTGCGATCGACAACGTCAACGTTGCCAACGCAACAGTTGGTGTTTCCATCGATGCTGGTGCACTGACAGCGCAATCTGCACTGGACGTGACACTGGGCCGTGGCGCCAACTTCCTGAGCCTGGGTGCAGGTGCTGACCGTGTCGTACTGCTGGGTAACTATGTTGCCGGTACCTACAACACAACAGAAAACGGTGTGAACCTCAATGCACAATCCACAGCAACAGCAGTAGCCCGTGTAGTGACAGACACCATCAACCTGGGTAACGGTAACGACACACTGGTCACTTACGGTGCGATCAACCTGGCTGGTGCACAACTGTCCGGTATTGAAAACATCACAGCAAACTCTGCTGTCGTGATCACTGCCAGCCAATACGCTGCTCTGGTTGCTGCACGTGCTGCATTGTCCCTGAGCACACCAGTTATCACCTTCACAGGCAATGTGCCACATCAACTGACTATCGTTGATGACATCGCTGGTGCAAACAACATCGATCTGTCCCTGATCTCTGTAACGAGCGGCACTTTGGTGATTGACACAACGTCTTCCTCCAATGCAACTGGCGGCGGCGTGAACAACACGACCACATCCAATGCAGTCACCGTATCCGGTGGTGCAGTGGTGACAACAGGTGTTGTTGGTACATCCCCGGTCAACGGTGGCGGTACAGCACTGACAGCAACAGCATTCGTTGCTGGCGGTACTTACACAAGCGCTGTCAATGTGAACGACAACTTCACAGGTACAGTGGCTAACCTGAACGGTACTACCATCAGTGGTAATGTTGGTGATACAGACACCATCAGCCTGACTGGTAACTCCACTGTTACTATCGGTAACGGTTCAACAGGCGGTACGATCACCAACATCAAGTCTCTGATCACTGATAACACTGGTGGTTCGATCACTTTCGGTGCAACAACGACAGGTATCACTACAGTAACTGGCGGTACAGGTACTGACAACGTTGA
>NZ_JACOGF010000039.1 GCF_014284335.1 Undibacterium hunanense
TGCAAGATGAAGACCAACTGACCGGTACAGGCGTCTCCAACACACTGACAGCCACACTGGGCAATGCCAACGACAACGGCGGCACCCTCATCACCCCAAAACTGACCAACATCCAAACGCTGAATGCCTCCTTCACAGGATCATCTTCTGCGGGTGCCAACCTGGCAGTCACCGGTCTCGATCTGCAAGATGCCACCGGCCTCAAAGCCGTCAACATCTCCCGTATCGCCTCCGCAGCAGGTACCAACAATGCCCGTATCGAAAACATCAAATCCGTTCTCGATACCATGTCCATCACCAGCTCCAACGCCAACCAGGCTGGCGTCGTTGAATTCTCCTTCGGTACAGGCGTACTGACAGGTGCCAACGTCGGTGCATTGAACCTGTCTGACGTACAAGTTGGTGCAGTCAACATCGGTGGCAACACTTCTGGTTCCTCCGCCAATGGCGTAGGCGGCACAGGCTATGAAACACTCACAGTCAACAGCACAGGCGCCAACAACTTCATCGGCACACTCAACCTGCCAATGGACACAGGCACAGCCGGTAAAGTCATCATCACTGGCAACACCAACCTGAACCTGGGTTCCACAACCAACGTCGTCAACGGCGCTGTTGGTACCATTGAATCCGTCAACTACCAGGGCGGCATCCTGCAAGCCTCCGGTCGTCTGGCTACAGTGGACGCATCCGCATTCACAGGCAACCTGACCATCAACCTCGGCAATGGCTTCTTCACCACTGGTAAAGCAGACACATCCGGTCAGACCCAGGACGTCTCCGTCATCGGCGGCAAAGGCAACGACACCTTCATCCTGGCTGACACACTCGAAACAGGCGACAGCATCACAGGCGGCGACGGTACAGATACCCTCATCATCGTCAATGGCGGTAACATCA
>NZ_JACOGF010000003.1 GCF_014284335.1 Undibacterium hunanense
TGATCATGCTGCTGTACCTGAAGCAGGCTTGGGAAAGCCGCGTCAGGGCAGGCAATGATACTCAGGAGGATTTGCTGTATGCCATCCGGGAAGGCGCCGTGCTTCGAGTGAGGCCAAAGGCGATGACGGTTGCAGTCATCATTGCCGGGTTAGTACCCATCATGTTCGGTGTTGGAACTGGCTCGGAGGTCATGCAACGAATTGCTGCGCCTATGGTGGGTGGGATGATTACGGCCCCCTTGTTGTCAATGTTTGTGGTGCCTGCTGTTTATTTAATATTACGTCGGCAGCAGGCAAAGTCTGATTAGCCTGCCTTGTGCCCGATCGCAATCACACCAGCGCCCAACAAGGCGAGCCCAACTCCAATGTAATCTGTCATTACAGGCTTAATGCCATCGACAACCCATAGCCACCCAAGTGCGGTGGCAATATAAATCGCACCATAGGTAGCATACACACGGCCACTGGCAGAAGGATGCAAGGTCAGGAGCCAGACAAATACGATCAGACTGATAGCGGCTGGAAGGAATAGCCAGGCACTGCCTTTTCCAGTAATCCAAAGCAGCGGCAAATAGCAGCCAAGAAGTTCTGCAATAGCCGTTGCAAAAAAAAGCCCGAAGGTGCGCCCGATATTGATCCAGTCCATCTCAACCTCTACTTACATTGACGAAGCCGGGGCTGTCTACAGCTCCCGCTATTGATGCACCGCCAGCGCATCCCTTACCACGTGGACCATTAGTTCTGGCAATTGACGACAAGCTCTCGATAATCGTGCAATCACTGGTCATACCACTGCAACAGGCAGCATTGCAGCTTTCGACGAATGTTTCCAAGTTAGCCTCCAACTGATGGAACTCGGCAATCTTCGCCCGGACGGTGTTCAGGTGCTCTTGCGCCAGGTCGCGCACCTCGGTGCAGGCACGGTCTCCATTTTCAAACAAGCTGACCAGGTTGCGTACCTGGTCGATGGGAAAACCGAAGTCCCGACAGCGCTTGATGAACAAGAGGCGCTTGTGATCCGCGTTGCCATAACACCGTCGCCCGTTTGTCGCACGGGTTGCATGCGGCAGCAAGCCTATCTCTTCGTAATACCGAATCGTCGGGACAGTGCACTGCACTTGCTTGGCTAAGGCACCAATCGATAAATTTTCATTTTCCATCATTTTCTTTCAATAACTGCTTGATCCTCAAGTTACTTGAGCATGTACAGTCTTAGCAAGCACTTTTTATCAGGTATACCAAACAGGAGGAAGCGATGAAGAAGTTTTTGAAAGGACTTGGGTTGCTCGGTGGTACTGCAGCGGCATGTGTGGCCTGCTGTACAGCGCCGATTTTCATGGGACCGCTGCTCACCTGGATTGGCGTAACCCTTGGGTTTGTATTTTCACCCTGGTACTTGCTTTTACTAGCGATCCCCGTGCTGCTGATGCTCATGAGAACGCTATACAATCAAACTGCACGGACGAACCGTGCTACAGCTAATGACTGCGGCTGCAGTACGACACCGCCAAGCACCGAAAGGAATAATAATGGCGTTCATTAAGCCTGCGCCCATTGCGTGCTCGCTGTCGGCCATGGAATTTAAGGACCGTGCAGCGTCGATTGCCCAGTTAACCGCGACATCACTGTTGTCACATCGGATCGACGGTTGCACGGCGCATTTGCTCTATCGCCAAGACGCAAAACAAGCAGTCGAACAGCTAGTGCAGCAAGAGCAGTCATGCTGCGGTTTCCTCAGTTTTGAGATTGGACAGTCGTCTGATGTTATTACTCTGACCATTACTGCCCCACAAGAAGCTCAAAGCGATGCCGAGGCGCTATTTGCACACTTGCTTCCGTCTCAGGAAACGCATGTCGATGCTGCTGTCGCCAATGGAGCTCGAAGTTGTGGCTGCGTCTCTCCTTGTTGAAACTGGGTAAAAGTACTTGGTGAACTTCTCAGTGAGCCAGGTCTTTTCCGCGCAGATGACATTGGAATTGCTTTTACTGACCAGCACGCCCATCAATGGGCGTGTTTGAAAGTCTTGATCGCAGAAATTAACAGTATGACGCCCAGCACACTGATCAGCAGATGTGACGGCACTATCCCCAGCAACAATCCGCCTATGCCGGCACCCAGAATGGAACCAGCCACCATCCAGCGGAACAAGCTGCGTTCCTTCTTCAAAATACTAAATGCATTGGAATTACTGTAACGGGCAAAGCCAACTATCATGGTCGGGAAACTGACCGCCAGAGACAAGCTGCCCGCCAGCTTGATATCCAGCCCATACAGCAGCACGATGGTGGGTATCAAGAGTTCGCCTCCAGCCACACCCAGTAAAGCCGCTACCATGCCTATGCCCAGGCCAGCGATCAGCCCCGCAACGATGCGCGCCATGCCTGGTGCGATCAATGCTGTGGTCTTGTCATGAAATCCAAAGAAAGCCTCGGATAGCATCAGTATTGCCAACGCCACCAGCAGCACCATGATGATACGGTTTAGCCAGGCTTTCGACATTGTCAGGGCATGACCAGCCGCCCACCATGCACCGACGAGGCTGCCCGCCAGCAGGTTCAAGATGACATCCCAGTGCTGCCCCAGTTCTGTAATCGGGATAGACTTGATACGGAAAGCGAAGGCAGTGGCAACCACAACCAGGCTCATCGCCTTGTTCAGTATCACCGCCTCCAGCGTCGGCAGTCGGAACAGTCCGACCAGTACCGGCAGGCGGAATTCCGCCCCACCCAGACCGATCAGTCCACCCAAGGTGCCTATGAGTGAGCCCGCGATAAATCCCTGGGTGTCACGTTTAGATGTTTGCATGTTTTTTTCTTTGTATTCTATTGGTGTTTTATTGTAGATTCACCAGCAAGTGAAGCTTGTATTCCGAAGCTTTTCAACGTGCAGTCAGCAAGACTTTTGGTCAGTGTCGTTTACCGCAACTTGCGCAACATCTCATTCTTATAAGGCAAAAAGCCGAGTTCTTGATACAGAGCGAAGCCATCCTCAGATGCTGCGAGGCTGAATGTCTTTATGCCTTGTTGCTCAGCCTGTTTCAGTAAATTCGCAACAAGTGATCTTGCAATCCCTTGACGACGCATAGTAGCTACTGTAAAGACGTTGACGATTCTGGCACGATAAGGATTGGGATCGTCACGCGTAGGCCCCCAGTCTAATAAAGCAATTCCCGCACCTGCGATGATTTCACCATTATTCTCTGCCAGCAAGCCAAAGTAGCGGCCTTCGAGAATAGCCTTCTTGAGCCAAGTTACGTAGACATCTTCGTCGCACTGTTTTTCTTGTTCTCGATAATAGCGATGGCATGCTACGACGCTTGAATCCGTAAGCGTTACAGTGCGCTGTGTCCAGGTAGTCAATTGGATTTTTCCTCGAAGGCATTGGCAAGGGAAAGGCTATGCAGCGCTAAAATAAGTATCATTATGGATTAACTCTTAGTGCGTGTTTTGCAGAAATTGTCCTGAACATCTAAAGCTGTCTCGACTAGACCGTATTATGAATTTTTCTCGGTAACATTATTGCTTTTACCGTGCAAAATTAATGTTACGTTCTGTATTATTCTATGGTTTTGTTTGGTCTATCAACGATTATCGATTTTTGCTTGGGAAATCGTTCCCAGGTCAATTAATGTGTTTAACGAATTTTTTTAAGGGGTTCAATTGCAAGAAATTTATATCAGTACAGATGTTGAGACTGACGGGCCAATTCCTGGTCCAAATTCCATGCTCAGTTTTGGGTCGGCTGCTTATACTGCCGATAAAAATTTGATTGGCACTTTCACCGCCAATTTGGAAACATTACCTGATGCGTCGGCTGATCCCGGCACTGCGGCATGGTGGCTTACCCAACCAGGTGCCTGGGCTGCTTGCCGCACAAATCTCGAATCACCGGAAGTTGCCATGACCAGGTATGTTGCCTGGATCAAAACGCTGCCTGGCAAGCCAGTTTTTGTAGCCTTCCCAGCAGGCTTTGATTTTATGTTCGTCTATTGGTATTTGATTCGCTATGCTGGAGAAAGTCCATTCAGTTTTTCTGCCTTGGACATGAAGTCGTTTGCTATGGCAATCATGAAGTCAGACTTCAAAAAAAGCGCAAAAAAATATATGCCTAAAGCCTGGTTCGATGATTTTCCTCATACTCATATTGCGCTTGACGACGCAATTGAGCAAGGAGCCTTGTTCTGCAATATGCTAAAAGAAAATAGGAAGTAAGGCGCTGCCTTGATCTGAGGTTGTGCCAGAAAAGAAGAAAGCTCCCGGATAGTGCCTGGGAGCTTTCGTCATACACGAGTTTTCTCTTGGTTATTCCACTCCAGGTGGAACCACAAGTATTATTTGTGGTGGCGTTTAGCTTGTTTCGATTCTCGCTAGCAGCTAAACCTTCCCGATGTTCCGGACTTTGGCAGGCTGTCGGCAAAAGACCTAAGCGGCTGAAGTGGCGTAATCATAACTATATTTGAATATGTTTGCTAGCATCCGGGGATTCGAAAGGACAGTTTGCACATGAAAATTGAGTACTCGATGGCTAACAAAACTGAACCCATCAATTTGCCTCACCTTTCAATTCCAAATCAAAAGATATTTTCCTTGGAGTGGCGCGCAAATTGGCATTTATGGCGCGATATCTTGAATTGTGTCGCGATCACTGAGTCGGCCAAGTTATGGCGTACCTCTGTCGCAAATCAGTCATCCGGCTACCTAACCAAATATTTAAACTTGATCATGCGATTTTGATTGCAGGCCTGCAGGTATCAATCGTAGCAAAACAGCTGTGACTTTACTGATCGATGAACACGCTGAGGCACGGCCTGGCGGATGAGATTCAACTGACTGGACCTTAGTTCGCCGTCGTCCGCCTCATATGCTGACGCAACCACTTCTTGGATGTCATCACTGCGCTCTGCTGCGTTAGAGGCAGGCGATTTCCATTTTGACTGCATGTGATAAAAGTCCAGTCTGATCATTTATAGCGTTAGGCAGTGTCAAGAAGGACAGCTACTAACCACAGAAAAAAGCCGCTCAAATAGCGGCTTTAGGTGAAATTGTCGGAACGGCGCCCGCAATGTTCTGAAAAAAAGCTCAGAATCATTGAGTTGGGTAACCCCAACACCACGTTCAAGCGGGAATAACTCGTGGCCCCGCTCTTGCTACTGTATCTCGCTTTGTTGCCACTACAGCGGACACTCCGTCATCAAGCGACAAAGCAAAGTTTATCATCAAACTAGCGAATGCACTGACTGAGAAATCATTTTGATAGAGCGTGAATCGCATGTTGCCGAAGAAAAGCAGCCAGAAATATTTAGTCTGGACTACTTTTGATGTTTGCATCTTTTTCGTTATGAACTATTTTCCTATTTCGCCCACGTGGGGTCCGAATCAACAACTTCGCATCCTGGAGCCTTTGGCCAATCACGTCATTTGCTGCTACCAGGTCGAAATCTTTATCCATACCCAGGATACGGAGAGCCCTGAGATACCTTCCAATGGAGATGGAGGCATCTCCCTTCTCCAGTCGATTCAAAGTATCGCGTGAGACGTCCATGCGCTCGCAAAACAGTATTGTTGAAATCCCTCTGCGCAAACGGGCTTCTCTTAGGCGCTGCCCAAAGTTCTTAAGTTGCAGTTCGGTGGATGGAAATGGACGTGGGGTTTTAGTTTTCATGTCCGATAATTTAGGCAATATTGTGTTTATTGTCCATTTAAACGGACATAAAAACATCGTATGACATGAATACCCCTACAACTCTATGATAAGGTCGGGATCGAAGTTGGTATTTTCTGGTGAACCTGCTTTGGTCTTATATCCACATGGATTGCAAACCACACGGCAATCACCAATCTGATAATCGAAGGATTCGTGCATATGTCCATGTATCCACAGGTCTGCTTGTGAAGCAATCTCGTCCAGATTTGACGCATAGGCAGCGGACACCATGTCCTGTGCATAGCGTTCAGATACTGATTTCATGGAGGGAGCCATATGTGTCACGACCACCGTTTTTCCTATAAAGGGTTCATCCAGTTTTTGTTTTAGCCAGGATTTATGCAGTGAGTGAAATTTTGCCGTGTCTGCCGACCTGAGCTTGCGATATCCTTCTCTGGCCAGCCTGATGCGCTTGTAGTCAACCATCACAGCTTCCGCCTCACGCATGGCTATTTGCCGATCGCCGTCACCAAATAGGCGGAAGTCTGTCCACATAGTCGCACCGAGAAAACGCACGTTCCCGAGTGTAAATTCATTGCAGTTCAAGAAATGCACATTGCCTGCAACTGCGCATGCAGCTTCAATATCTTCCTGTACATGGTCCAGATGTTTACCATATGCCTCGTGGTTGCCATGGACGTAAAGCACGGGTATTCCGGCAAATACGCAGGCAGCCCACTCAACAGCTTTTGCTCCAGTGTCAATATCCCCAGCCAATACAACCACATCCGGGCGGCTGACAGTCGGGTCAATCGTTGGTGCTGCTTCACTCCACAACTCTCGGTGCAAATCTGATAAAGGCAAAATACGCATGGTAACTACTGATAACTATCGATTCTGTATTATGACTAAAAAAAATCCTTTAAGTGCTGAATCCAGACAATTGAAAATAAATTGCGCTATTTGAACGTGTCTAGAGATATGTACAGGTGTTGCAATGAGAAGTAAGAAATTTGAATAGCCGCTAAGACGCTACCTTAGTAATTATTTGCAAGGTGGCTGCAACAAATGTATGCTGATGCCGTTGTTAGGTCTCCTGCAATTCGCGCATTTGTTGAGGATATGACCGAGATGTGGTCTTCAATCAGTTGGGCAGGCAGAGTAATCGGTAACTCTGAATAGTGGGGCAACGGATTAACGTTGGTGCTCTGAACCAACCTTGTTTAAGGGAAGCTAAAGAGAGGCATCGGACACCTTAGGATCTGGCAAGTTCTTTTATAACGGCCGCTTGCGATAGCGGCCGTTTGTTTTGCTATCAAATCAGACGTTTAGATACTCGCTGTTTTTAATAAAGACGCCTATTGTTGATATGGCGCAAGGATAGCGATATGCGATTGCAGAGATAAAAAATGAAAAAAGTTGATGCAAAAATCCGGCACATCACCAAGTCCGACGCAAACGTTTTTGCTGAACTTGGTTTTCCGCCCAATGAAGCTAAGCGTTATCTGGCAGAATCTCGTGCTCAGATCCAGCACACTCGTTGTGCTCAAGATTCAGTCACTGGAGAAGTTGATGCCATTTGCCACGGGATTGTTATTCCAGATAAATTTTGATGACTGAATAAATGTCGCCTACAAAGAAAAATCCGCCTGCTGGCGGATTTTGTCCTTCACTAAGTTGAAACGCAGGAGGCTCTTAACCGTCGCGATGGCCGGTCCTGTCCGGGAGGTCCATCACCAAAGTGAGTCTATTATAAGCAAAATTCAATACACAAATCGACACTTTAATTCAAGCTATCAAATTGCTTCACCTTTCAATTCAAGGAAACCTAAGCGGGTATCTCTAACAAAAATCTCTGCTCTTCGTTTCCAATTGTCCCAGTAGATGCGATAAATCGACCAGGTGCATGCCTATCAAATTTTTTACTTTTCCCTGTACCTGCCATTGCCCATAGACACCCAGTAAAGACGCGCCGTAAATTTCCTTTCTGAATTTCTCAACGATAGACTGCCAGCAAATGACATTGACGGTACCGGTCTCGTCTTCGACGGTCAAAAAGACGACACCCTTGGCCGTTTGGGGTCTCTGGCGGCAAATAACAATTCCACATGGATCTCTCTGTAACTATTAAAGCCGCCACTGGCAACTTAACCGATACAGCGGCATTTGCGTCTGAAGCTTCCAACGGGCTGTTCGGTCCGCAATCGCCAATGGAAGATCGCGTCGTTTTCGACGCATTTTCTGTACTCGGGAATCGAGTTGACGGTGATGTAGACACGTTAGGGATCAGCTATGTCCGAACTAGCGATGGGCGCGAGAGCAAACCAAAATTGGAGTCGATTAGAAACAGTCGAACGAACTAAACATCGAGTTTCAGATCACGGGTTGCTAGTTCCCTGGACAGGGATGAAGGCAATCGAGGTGAATCAATCCTAGACGGGGACGCTTGTTGCGCACAGCCTTCCACAGCACCTGAGCCGTCAGCGATTGCGTCATGCGTATGTCTATCGCGTAGCCCACCAGCTTGAAGGTAAGACCGGCCATCTGCCCGGAGCCGTAGATGGTAGTGGCATGGCTGTCCATTCCGCATAGCGTGCCCCAATCGGTCTTGGTGGCGCACTACTGTTTTTCTCTTGCGAAATGCGACAGATCAAATACCCGCAAAAGCGGTGTTTTGCAGGTAGCTGTATCAAGAAATGTATTGTCATCCTCAGTGTCTCGGACGTAAAAAAACCGCCCAAAGGAGCGGCTTTTTGTCCTAGGCATTTTCAGCCCACATCAACACTACAAATATGCTTGCACCGAAAATCGAGATTGGAGTTCCAGAGCATCCTCTATATCCAAATTGAGCCTGGTTTCGATCAGATGGCGACCATCCTTGAGCGTATATATTTGTACCCAAGGTTCTTTCTGGCCAAAATTTCCAAACTGAACGTCTGACAATTCGTTTAACTGCCAGCCTGTAGATTTATTTAACCAGTCAGGCGAAAGCAGAGAAATCTGTGCCAATTCCAAGTTGGCGTCACTACGGATGAGCTTGCAAATTTTTTCTAAATCGGAAAAATTGCTGATTATTTTTCTTCCGGTGAGGCGAGAATATTCCTCGATCTGCACGTATTCAACAAAAAAATAAGGGGCATTTAATTCCAAATCAACACATAGCCAGTTGTAGACAGGGAAATCTTTGGAAGGAAAAATATTGCGTGCCAGGTAGGAATCGTTCGTTGTAATCATAGATGCTATCAGCTACTTCAATGTATCACTGCAATTTCAGTTATTTTGAAGCAAATTCAAAAATACACAGTTGTGCTCGTAAAATGTAAGGCAAAGGAGAAGGAAATATTTTTATCGCTTTGGAGTCGGCTTTCGAGATTTGTTTCTGAAATATCGAATGATTTTTCGAAAAACCAAAAACCAAATGCCAAAAATAAAAATACTGACAATAGTGTTAATGACATTAACCCCATTCAGATCGAAACTAGGAAATGCACGTTGAAGGAAAAATACACCAAGCAGATACCCTAATGCGATCAGACAGATCCAACCAAAACCCGTGATCTCTCCCCCAGTCTCATACATCACGCCACCGCAGATTCTGCACTGGTGCTGAGTTTTTGAGTACCTCAGTTTTCCCAGCAAAAATGGACTGTAATGATATAGGTGCGGCAGGCCCTCATGCTTGCAGTAGGGGCATTCTATGGTATCCAAGCGAACCTCCTATTTCTTATAGTGTGAGTTAAGGGCAAATTTCAATCTGAAATGACGACCAATTTCACCGTGCTCGTCAAAAATCGACGATGTACCTTGATAAGCCATCCACATCGCCACAAGCTCAGGTGAAACCAAGCACAAAAGCGAATTGCAAAACCCTTTGGATTTAAACTTAAATCTAAAAAGTAAACCTTGTACGTCCATTTTATTAAATTATAAACGTAATAGGAAGTTTAAAGAAGCCCTCAATGTTGATTAACTACGGGTAGTCAACTTTGGAGGTTTACATGAAGGACGTTCGGCACCTGGTTGGGGACCGCGTTCAGATTCTGCGCAAGCGAAAGCAGCTTTCGCAGGAAGAACTGGCGGGAAAGATAGAAATAGACACAAAGTCGCTGAGCCGATTGGAACGGGGACAGCATTACCCATCGCTTGAAACTCTGGAACGGATTCGAAGCGAGTTGGGCGTAGAGCTGAAGGACTTCTTTGATTTTGATGGAGAACCATCTGCAGAAGAATTGAGAGAATTTTTGCTGCGAACTGCCAGCAAAGCTGACTATGAGTCGTTAGTGAAAATGAGCAACGCTGTCAAGGAAGCCCTGAAGGACGAATAAATATAGCGTACCTGGCGCACGCAAGGCGTTACCTCTTTAATGCTCCCGAACACGCTAAGCCAGCGCTTTTGCCAAGTACTGTCTCAACACGATTTCTGCATGCTCATCCAATCCTTTTGCAGGATCAGTCTTTATCAAATTTCTCAAAAATGGCTTGAAGAGATATGATTTATCATCAACGGCCACCCAATCTTTCCAGGGCTCTCCTGACAGACGTAGCCACCCCTCAATTTCAGCATGCCGCTGATATCCAATAACTTCGACAATGTCTGGAATGTCTTTCCAGACAGGTGTAGCGCCGATAATGCGAGCGCAGATGTCGGCTGAAAAAAGCGATCTCAGTTCGGTAATTGACCGGCTTTCGCGCCAGGTGCTTGAGATAACTAACTGGACAGTAGGAAAGTCACGAAGAATTGCCTCCAGCCGGGGTAAACATGAAAATAGTAGAGTTTTATCGTAACAAGGTTCAGGATGCAAAACGCCATCAAAATCTAAAAACAGAATCATGTGCTGTCGGGTGATTAATATTCGGGACGCGCATGCTACCTGATTCACCTTCAATAGGAAATAGTTGACAATAAATTGCAGCAAAGATGGGTATTCTCATAAAAGTAACCATGAATTCTTACGGCAAAGTAGCCACCTGTATGTATCAAATCGATTTAAGCTATAAGCTCGACAATGGATAAGCTGCCGAGAGCGTGATTGGAGTAGCGGACTAACAAACTATCGCTGGAGGCATTCGACAAAGTTTATTGGCTGATTAGCTAAATCGGAAGAACTTCAGCTAAAAAAATCCTGTCGATGCGCAGTCAGCAAATGACACTGCAGTCGTAGTCAAATCGCTCTGCTTGGCCCTCAATTACGCCACGTATAGCAATACCGCGCCAAAATGGCACATGCTTCCACCAAGCACGAACAGATGCCAAACCCCATGTCCGTGACGCCATTTGTGATCTGTCGCATAAAACGCGATGCCGCCGGTGTAGAGTGCTCCACCTGCTGCCAGCCACCAGAAGCCGTCCATCGTGAGCGCATTGATGAGCGGCTTAGCAGCGACCACGCCAACCCAGCCCATCACCACGTAGATGAGCAACGACATTAGCCGAGCACCTTTGGCGTACCACAATTCTTGCAGTACGCCAGCAACGGCAAGCCCCCACACCACGCCGAACAGCGACCATCCCCACGCGCCGCTTAGGCTGACCAGTGTGAATGGAGTATAGGTACCGGCAATTAGCAAATAGATCGCGCAATGGTCGAGCCGACGCAATACGTCCTTGGCTTGCCCTTGGGAGCTGTGATATAGCGCAGAGGTAAAATACAGGGCAAATAGCGTGACAGCGTAAATGCTAAAACTAACAATCTTCCAATAGTCACCACCGCGAGTTGCTATTGTGATCAGCGATACTCCACCCACAGCCGCCAGCACAGCACCCACGGCGTGGGTAATGCTGTTGAAGCGCTCTCCATAATACATGCGTACCTTCCTGCAATTTCCCACTATTCAAAGCTGCGGCCCGGCAATTGTATGTTGCGCAGGCGCGTTGTGCACTTCCTGGAGAAGTCCGCTACATGCTACCCGTAAGTCGCCAAGGTGACGCCATTTACCAGCGATATGATATCTTATGCTGCACTTTCATCAGTCGACAATGCATGACCGGACGCTTATTCCAGCACATCAGCCCTCTGGCTTAGCATCGGCGGCGGTTAAATTTGCCAGCAGCACTTGCAACGGCCCAAAACTAATCGGCTTCACTAAATGCACATCAAAGCCAGAATCTGTGCTCGACTTGTAATCACTGGGGCGGCTATATCCGGTAACAGCTATCAAAAATAGTCGCCCCGATATTTTCTGACGCAGCTTGACTGCTAACTCATGACCATTCATCGTCGGCAGTCCAATGTCAAGTAATGCGACCTCAGGCGCAAAAGTCGATGCCACTTCCAACGCAGCAAAGCCGTCATAAGCCAGAATGACGTCATGCCCCCAGCTGCGAAGCAGTTCGGCGACGCTATTGGCCGCGTCAGCGTTGTCATCCACCACCAGGATGCGACGGGCCTGAAAAGTGACCGTATTCTTCTCCTCAACGATGTCGTCGCAATTCGCAGCGGCGAGCGAATTAGAGATCGGCAATCGAATTGTGAAAATGGTTCCTGTGCCAGAGCCGTTACTATGTGCAACCACTGTCCCAGAATGCGCTTCGATAATCTGTCTGACCAGACTCAAGCCAATGCCAAGCCCGCCTTCCGCTCGTGCACGTGTCATGTCAGACTGGACAAATAGTTCAAAAATATGTGGCAAGATATTCGCATCGATCCCGACGCCGTTGTCACGGACTGAAATCACCGCCTCGCTGTGATCAACGCTGAGCGCAACCTCTATGTATCCACCATTGTCGGTATATTTACCCGCATTGTTGAGCAGATTTCCAATCGCCTGTTCCAGACGCGTGGCGTCACCCATCACAATGACTTCCGTCGGAGGCACCAACGCGGTGAGATGATGCCCGCGAGATTCCATATACGGCGTAACAGCACTAATCACCTGAGATATGACATCTTTAAGATTCACCGGATGCTGCTCAAAGTACATTTTTCCGCGCGTAATACGTGAAACGTCCATCAGGTCATCGATCAATCTAGCCAACGTCGTCACTTGGCGATCAATTAATACAAGCGGTCGACGTAGCGTTTCGTCACTTATTTTCATTGACAGCAACTGCACCGCGTTGCGGATCGGCGCCAGCGGATTACGCAACTCATGCGCCAATAGTGCAATGAATTCATCTTTACGATGGTCGTCATTGCTTAGTCGAGTCAAACGTTCATCGCTGGCAGTAACATCTTCAAAAGCCAGCAATAATCGTGCGGATCGGTTATCCATTGCGGGAACTTTTCTGGCATTGATCATCATAACTTTGATGCCCACGCCAGGAAAATCATGCTCCACGCGATAAGATGTTATCGGACTATTCCCCAACACTATTTGGTCCAGCAACTTGCGAAGTTCTGGGGAACTCCATTGTCCATCTCCCAGATCCATAAGCCGACGATTGAGGGTATCGCTTGGATTCGTTAAAAACACGTCATAGAATGCATGATTCGCCCGATGGATGATTAATCCTTGATCTAGCACCACTAAAGGATGGGCCACTGTATCGATTACTGATTCAGCATAACTGGCGTTAAAGTCGGCTATTTTTCGGGCGCGTGCCAACTCTGTATTCATCACACTGAGCTCACGCGTACGACTCAACAATTCTTCGTTCGCCGTTGTCAGCTCCTCATTAGCAGCCTGCAGCTCTTCTCTTGCAATGACGAGTTCCTCATTTCCGCTCAGAAATTCCTCATTGGCTGATTGCAACTCCTCTTGCGCAGATCGCGATTCCTCAAGTGCCGCCTCATACGCTTCATTCGTGGCCTGTAGATAATCCCGCATACTGTCGAGTTCTATCTCCAACTGACGAATGCGCGCATCCTTTGCAGTCTCCGGTATTTCAGGTCGGCCTTCAGTCTTAGTGGATCGCATGTTTGCATCAAACAAAATCAAGCAAAAGCCAGTTTTGGTTGAAGGTTCACGCAAGGGTATCAACTCCACGGTGCCTTCCCGAATGCCACTCAACGTTTCTATCCGCAGATCGTCTTTAAAAACTGCCCGCCCCGATGCCTGGACCTCATTCAGCAAGGGCACTAACTGCATCAAAATACCGGGATGCGCAACCCGATGCAGATTCAGACTTGCAGTGCCGCTCGCATGTTCCAGGTAGGGGCTAGTTTGACCGCGGAACTGCACAATGTTCATGCGATCATCGACCAGAATGCTTGCCGGCGAGAATCGAGACAAAAGCAGGCCATCAGCCTTGCGTTGTACTTGAGTATGGTCAAGCGACAAAGCTGGTGCAGAGTCCACCACGGGACTTGTACGCTTGTCTGCCGTCGACCCACCCAATACCAAATCCAGCGAGCCACGTGTTGGCATGGCGCGCTGATACAACATGCGCTGATGGCTGTCGGCTCGTTTAAAGAATTGGCTGTCCTCATCCGCATTTTCCGCTGGTCCAAGAATTAAAAAGCCGTCCGGCTTCAAACCATAATGGAAGTGTTTTAACACGCGGCGCTGCAAACCTGAATCGAGATAGATCAGCAGATTGCAGCAACTAATGACGTCCATTCGCGAGAACGGTGGATCGAGTGCCACATTTTGGCGTGCAAATATACACAGTTCGCGTACCTGCTTAGTAACACGATAACGCCTGTCTTCATGCACAAAGAAACGTTGCAACCGAGCGGCTGACACGCGATCGGAAATGCTTTCCGGATAAGAGCCATGTCGAGCGTGTTCAATTGCCGCTTCATTGAGGTCGGTACCGAAAATTTGGATGGTGACGTCTTGCGCATTTTCACCTAAATATTCCAGGAGGCAGATTGCAAGCGAATATACCTCTTCACCTGTTGCGCACGCCGGGACCCATATCCGTACTGGGTCACCATGATTCCGCTGTTTCAACAACAGTGGAAACACGGTTTGGGATAATGCCGTGTAGATGGAATCTTCTCGGAAAAACGTAGTAACGCGAATCAATAAATCGTCGTACAACGCGGCTAATTCGACGGGGTTGTCCTGCAACAAACTTAAATAAGAGTGAACGTCGGTTTCGTTCACCAGCGCCATGCGGCGCTGTAAGCGGCGTTGTATGGTATTAGGCTTATATTGCGTGAAGTCAGCCTGATAAACGCGCCTGATGAGATCAAAAATCTTCGCCATGGTGCCGTCCGGCGATGGCTCCTCAGCCCGGGCTTCGGCCCCAGCCTCCGTAAAGTAGGGATGACGGAACATCCTCGCGAGCTCGGCAGCAATATCCGGCGGGCGCATGACCAAATCAACGCACCCTGTGTCTATCGCTGCTTGCGGCATCCCCGGGAACGCCGCGCTGGCTGGTGTTTGTACCAGCGTGACGCCTGCGGCCTCCCTGATCTTCTTGACGCCCTCAGCACCGTCGCTACCGGTACCCGACAAGACTATACCCACCGCAGCGCCGGGCCGCTGCTCAGCGAGCGATTCGAACAATATGTCGATAGGTAAGTGTTTAACCCTCAACAATGAACGGGGCTGCAGGTGCAGCTGATTGCCAACCAAAGTCAGCGCGGTATCTGGTGGGATCACGTAAATATGGTTGGGCTTAAGCACCTGGTCACTCGCAGTTTCCACCGTCAGTGACGTGCGCTTGGCCAAAATTTCTGGTAGCAGACTTTCATGTCGCGGGTCCAGATGCGAAACTACCAGATACGCCAGCCCCAGTTGGTCATCCAATGCCTCTACTAATTGACCTATCGCTTCCAAACCACCTGCTGACGCTCCTATACCCACGACGGAGACGATGTTGTTGCTACTAGGCATTTTTATCCATCATAAAGAAGGTGAAGTGGCGGCCAAGCACCAGTACTAAAGCCAAGCAAGGTATGTTACCTTAAAATGTCAAAAGATTAGGTTTTACAGACTATCAGGCAATGCAAAATGGTTGAGTAGGCTTCGATCTCGATTCCACGTTGCTGTGTCCGATAATTGATACCATTAAGTCCCGCGTAATGGCGAATTGAGGCGAACAAGGGACGTGCCATCGCCGTGCCAAAGAACGGAAGAAAAGTCCGGTTCTAGTACGCATTTAAGACCGGCGCACTCAGTCTGAAAAAGAATCGTTGCCAAAAATAATACGCAGCATTTCCAATGAGTCTTTCTTGAAAATTATTTTTTTACAATGACCCTTTTCATTGATGCTAATTTAGTGATCAATTTGTTTGCGGTATGAGATGGTATTTGACAGTTCTCCATGGCGATTTGGAGATCCTCGGTCACTGCATAGAAGTCAGTAGACCTAATTTTCAACCCTTCGTGTGCACTATCCATATCACGACCTTGATATACACATGGCCCACCGCTCAATTGACAAAATTGGTCTATTAGTAACGCAGAAAGACGTTCTGTATCAGTCGTTTTAAAGAAACCATCTATACGAGGATCTGCAACGATGATTGCTATAAATTCATTAACGATCCTCATAACTCCTGATTTACCACCCAGACTTTTGTAGAGAGTATCCTCCTCTACCTGGGCAATTGCTGTTTGCAATCCCGAAGCCAAGATGGTTGCAAGCACAATCGACTTACATGTGTGAATCATGTTCATAACAGTCCCCTCTATCAAAACACCTCGATTTTTAATTTCAATTCAACAGTCGTTGTATTTTTCATACGAAGACCAATGCCGAATGAATTGAGATTTCTCAAGAAGATGTGCCGAAAGGTTCAAGTTAGCCGCGGAAAACATAAAAGACAGTTAATTGTTATTAATTTAATATAAATTTAAATAAATAACAACTTTTTTGCAGCCCAGAATTATAGGACTGGTTGAGGGCATTACCATGTCCATTACCCATCCAATTAAAGATAATGTTCAATTCCATAGGGTACCGCGAGCCGAACTCATTGACCGCAGCCACTTCAAAACCATTAAAAACTGCCAAGTGACGAATCTTTTGGTAAAAAAACAATGAATTTAAATCACTACTTTTTGGCTGTATGGGAGCTAATTAGGCTCTAAAAGGACAATAATTATTCTATCTATATCAGGAAAACCCTGAGTGATATAAGGCAGAACTCAGGCATTTCCCTATACCGCAGAAAACTTGTCTGGCATAAAGTTCTATCAAAGCGCGGTCATTCAGTAATATGAAAAACCGAACTGCAACAGAACTCGATTCCGATAATGTAGTTTGAGGAAAACATCATGACCAACGCAAACCGTAATCGCCTGATCACAAAATTATTCGCTGCTGTCTGCCTGTGCGTTTCTGCCACCAGCTTTGCAGCGACCTCTACTGGTAGCCTGTCCGTGTCTGCCACCGTCCTGTCGGCTTGCTCTGTGACGGGTGCCTCCCTGGCTTTTGGCACTTATGCCAGCAGCCAGATCGACAACAGCGCTGCCGTCAGCGTGACTTGTACCAATGGCACATCTTATAACGTTGGATTGGATGCCGGCGGTGGTTCGGGCGCAACGATGGCAGTCCGCAAAATGACCGGCTCTGTCAGCGGCACGCTGAGTTATTCTCTATACAAGGACGCTGGCCGCAGCACTGTTTGGGGTAACACGGTCGGTTCCGATACAACGATTGGTACAGGCACTGGTGCAGCCCAATCCATTTCCGTCTATGGCCGGGTGCCTGCCGGACAAAGTGTGACAGCTGGTGTGTATAGCGATACTGTGACAGTTACGTTGACGTATTGATTACTGTTTCATTGGTGCAATGATTGAGTCTAGAAACATCTGATTTAATGGTTTTTATAGAGTTTCAAGGCGCATTCATTGCAAATGGCGGCGTACTTCCTTCAAAGCACGCACATTGCAAGGCGCAGCGCATTTACAAAATGATGTGTCTTAATCTGTGAAAGAACCTCAATCTGTACCTGTACGACAAATTGACCCGCCTTAAAACTACTTGCAGCAACGCCTTCCAAAGATTTGACAACGTCGAAAGCTGCCCATGCGCAAACATGATGAAGAAGCCTGTCAGATACAACTTGAGGTCTGGATATATCAGATTGCAGGGAACGACCAACTCTCTTTTAGGCAATTGCATGACACTATTTACTTCAATATGCTTGCAATAGTGTTGAACATTATCCGCCGTCGTGAACTGGCGGAAGAAGTCGTACAAGAAGGTTTTATCGCCATTTGGATGCATGCTAGTAGTTACCGCTGCAATATGTCCACGCCCATGGCCTGGCTATCTACAATCATGCGTAACAAAGCCCACGATCTCTATCGCAAACAAACCAGGTCAATCCCTGAGGTTAGCTATGACATCAACGACAATGCACCGTCACCTTATACAGATAACACCGAAAGTCGGCTGCAGGCCTTGAACGACGGTCGTATCCTGGCGCAATGCCTACCTTTACTCGATAGTCTGCAACGTCAAACCATTTCTCTTTGTTATTTTGGTGACCTGACGCAATACGAAGTTGCTGCACGGCTCGACCGTCCTATCGGCACTGTAAAAACTGCAATACGTAGAGGCCTTGCAAAAATGCGCGTGTTGGCAAATGGTGATCGGCTTGCGGAATGAAAAGTATCCAAGACGCTGCGAGACAATGCCTGCCGATCTCACGGTATAAAAAATAGGCATGCGTCCTGTTTGTCCGACCAAGCCCCGCATAAAGACGCGCATGAATTTACAGGCGGCCTAAGACTTGTGCAGCAGCCAGTAACAGCGACTCAGAGCACTAATGACTTAAGAGGCTAGCAGAATTGCTGAATAGAGGAACATATGAATCAAGATGCTTGGGAGAACACTCTCTGGCAGAAGGTCTTCAGTTAGAGATTGTGTCATTCAAATCTAATCTGGCGGTTATATAGGTGAGAACTGATGGCTGCTTGAATTGAGAAATACCGGATACTTTGGAGTGAGAATCGGTGGCCATGATGATCCGCGGCTACTTTTATGAAAATACGCAGCAATAAAGCAAAATTTTTAAAGAATGACTTTTTTTGGGCTAAGTCAATTGACCCAGGTTAAGTACGCAACCCTAAATATCTTGATGAGTAATGGATACAGATGACTGATCCGGTCCGCTCAAGCTGGATTCAATCCGATGTTGGGCAAAAGGATCCGCCGCATCCACATACCGCATGGCACTTTGCACGCTTTTCCACCCTACGTATTCCATGAGGGTTTTTAAATCCCAGCCATTTCCCGTCGCCCAATTGGCAAATCCTCGCCGGAGTGAATGTGCTGAGTATTCGTCGGAACCGGCGACGCCGGCGTCCTTGAAAATGGTGCGTAGCAAAGGTATCAGGCTATCCATGTGAAGTCCTTGATCGCCAACTTGGCCCCAGCGGTTGACTGACCGGAATACTGGACCAGACTCAAGTGCTGCTAATTCCTTCCAGGCCGTGTAGGCTGCAACTGGACAAAACTGCTTTAGGGCTGGGGCTTTAAACGTGACGCCTTTATTCTGACGATCGCCTTTGGTATGCGGCAAAAAAAAGCTCATGCCCTGGCCAGGAATGATTTCAATGTACTCGACCTGCAAACGAGTCAATTCGTCCCCACGGAAACCTCGCCAAAACCCCAGGAGTAGCAGTGCCCGGTTCCTGGTGTGCCGCAGTTCGCCCGCACGATCGCCAGACGCATTTGCTGTGGCAATTGCATTGTGGAGCCAGCGATCCACGATGCCAAGTTGATCAAGCTGAAATGGCTTTGCCTGTTTTTCTTGAGCTGGATGCTCTCTTTGAATTCCTCGAAGCACCTTTTTGACGAGCGGACTTTTTGTTGGATCCGGAAATCCCTGATCAACATGCCACTGAGCCAAGGCAGCCAGGCGTTGACGAAGAGTATTGATTGCGAGCTTTTCTGCATGATCAACTAAGTACTGTGCAATGTTTTCGGTCGTGGCAGGTAAGAAGCCACCCCATTCGATTTCGTAGTGTCTCACGGCCGATTGATAGGCAACGCGGGTATTGTCTCGCGTGCCGGCATGGAGGTAGTGATCGATTTTGCTCATGCTGCTCATTCTCCCGATTTGAGATCACAGAATAAAGTGGATCCGTATCAAATATTGGGTCGATTTTAACTGTTTTTTGGATATAACACTGGATAAGCTTGTCTTATCCAGTGCCAATTTTATTGAAAATTTAACTTGAATAATTTCATTAAATAATATGTAATTACATGATACGTATCACATTACAAAATTTGATGGAGTAGAACATGGGCAGAACCGGTTTGCATAAAACTGATGTTGAAAAAGCACGCAATTCAATCATAGCTCAAGGACGCCATCCATCCGTCGATGCCGTCAGAATTGCGCTGGGAAATACTGGCTCCAAAACCACAATTTCCAAATATTTAAGAGAGTTAGAGGCTGAAAGCGGCGGCCCTGTGGATAGAAAAACCTCGATCAGCGCAGCTCTGCAAAACCTGGTTGGTCAACTAGCCGAGCAGTTGGAAATTGAGGCCAGCAGCCGCATTGCCGACATCTCCATGGAAAGCAGTGAAAAAGACCGCTTGCACGCAGAAGAAATTGACGAGATCAATGCCAAACACACGCAAATAAAAGAAAAACTTGACCTGACAATCGCGGCCATCAAGCAAGAAATCGAATCTCACGAGCAAACCAAAGAGGCACTACAAAGCGAGACCATGGCCCACCATACCCTGGCTCAGCAAGTAATCGATCTCAAAGAACGCCTGGTAGAAAACGATGTTCATCGACAGTCCCTCGAAGAAAAGCATCAACATGCCCGGGAAGCACTTGAGCATTACCGCAACTCTGTCAAAGAGCAACGGGAACAGGAGATTCGCAGCCATGAGCAGCAGGTACAACAGCTTCAAGCCGATTTACGTCAATTACAGCAAGCTTTAGTAACCAAGCAAAATGAAATAACTCGTCTGAATCAAGATGGGGCACGCTGGGTAGCGGAAATATCACAAGCCAAAAAAACGATCTATGATGAGCAAGCCAGTCATCGAAAACTCAGTGATCAGGTCGATGCCCTGCGAATTGTCGAGCAACGGGCAAAAGCGCTGGAGCCCCAATTAGCCGAAAAAGACAGCAAGATAAGGGAATTGGAGGCGCTAATTCATCAGCATGCCGAAACGGTCAACAGCCAAAAGGAACAGCTACACAGAATGGAAATCGATCAGGCAAGCGCAATGACAAAGATCGAAGCCCAGCAAAACATGATGGCAGAACTCAAATCCGTCCTGGCCGGCAGGCTCACATAGACTAATGCAGGGTAAGATCTAGATACAGGGTCACGTGTCTACGGCACTTCTCTGGGGAAAAGCTTTACTGCTTTGCGCGTAGCGCTCCGCAAGCACCTCGAAGGCTAACGCCAGTTCAGGCGGGCCCACGACCTCCATTGCAACTCCAAATTTCCCGAAGTTAGCGGCAAGTGAGCCCCAGGACCACGAACCCAGTTCAAGCGTGCAGGTGTGCAAATCGGCGGGAGTAACCTTGCCATCCCCAGCGAACGGCAAGACCTCACTCGCAGGTAGATGAAGGCGAACGATACCGCGACACGCCCATTCGTTCACATCTGATCCTTTCAATCGGGCAGAGACGAATTCCTTGATGTCACCACCCGGCACCGTGCGCGGTAAGAACCGGGTACCGAAGGGAATACGGGGGTGAACGCGGTCGACTCTGAAGAGGCGCCAATCTTTGCGGTCCAGATCCCAAGCGACAAGATACCACCGGCTGTGCGAGGTAACCAAATGATGTGGCTCCACCCGTCGCATTGCGCGTTGTTCACCGTCATCCGCGCCGTATCTAGTTGGGTAGTCGAAACAAAGGGTTTGGCGGTCGCGGATGGTTTGTGCAAGAGTCACAAGTACGTCAAGCGATGCAGTCACAGGGGCGGCAGAACCGGGGCTGCTAACGGTCGTGATTTCCAGTGCGTCGAGGCGGTGCCGCAGCGGCAACGGCATCACCTGGCGAATCGTGTCGAGCGCGCGGATGGCGGCATCTTCGATCCCTGCGCCAACACTTGTCGCCACGCTGAGTGCGATGGCTACAGCGACTGCCTGGTCGTCATCGAAAAAGATAGGTGGCAACACATTGCCTGCGCGTAGACGGTATCCACCTTCAGGCCCCATGGTGGATTGGATTGTGTAACCCAACTCCCGCAAGCGGCCTATGTCTCTACGAACCGTGCGGTCACTGATGTTCAGCCGGGATGCCAGTAACGAACCTGGCCAGTCACGGCGCGTCTGCAGCAGCGACAACAGGTTGAGCAGTCTTTCTGTGGTCGTCATATTTTCAGTTTAGTTGATGTAGTCCGACCTGAATAATTCAAAAATCATCCGCAGCTTCCGCAGGATCATGCGTAGATTGTGACCGCAACCTGCCGTCGTTCTTCATGTGCCCGATTGCCGGCTCGATGGCGCTGTGACGTAGGATGTCGCGCCGAAGGTGTTCGGTGATATCGCGCTTGAGCTTATGGTGGTAGACCTAAGTCCCGCCTTTGAAATTTGCAAGGAATTGCCACCATTTTAGCGAAAGCTTGCAAATCCCGTCGAATTTTTCTCAGTCTTTCGCTAGCAGAATCAGTTGGTTACGATTTTTTCAGACTGGACGATATGTAGGACAGAAATAGACCTACATGGATGCGAGACTTACGTTGTGCCGATTTTGGCCGACTTAACCCCAGGAGAAAAAATGCCCATCCAGACGACCACTCACCTCAATTTTTGTGGCGATGCACGCCAAGCATTGGAATACTACCAGTCAGTTTTTGGTGGTCAACTGGTCATCAAGACCTACGCAGACTTCGGGATGCCACCCCAAGTGCCGGGCGCTGACAAGGTGGTGTTTGGTCTTATCGTCGCCGAAAACGGTTTTCGCGTGATGGGCTACGACGTTCCTGTCCAGACCAAGGGCGGGATTGCCTCCGGCGGTTCGACCCGTCGAGAAAACGGCGTCACCATCACAGATCAGGCGCTCTTTGTCTCAATCAGCGCAGACAGTCTTGAAGAGATTCAGCTTATCTGGAGCGCGCTGGTAGTTGGCGCCACAGTCGTGGAGCCATTGGCTGCGTCGGAATGGAGCAAAGGCTTCGGCATGCTTACAGATCGCTTTGGCGTGACCTGGATCGCCGATGTTACTGCCCACTAAATACTCGCCATTTTGGTGTATGCGTAGCCGACCCTCCCCATGACTGAGGCTTCTTCTTTTGAGGAATTTGGCCGCCCGACACAAGCCCCTCTGCCTTGACTTTTTAAAGACCATGGTTGCTGCCGTGGTCTTACTCAATTCAATTTCTAAACAGGAGAATGAATATGTTTTTGAACGCCATCGGTGCACTCAGCTAGTGGGTAATATTCGCTGCTGCAGCTAATTTTTTGATCGCTGGGATCTACTTTGGGGCACTAACCCCAAAATACTATGCAATCGCGCTAGGAAGAGAAGGCCTGGCCAGTAGACTCACATAGACTGATGCTGGGTCAGGTCCGGATACATCCAATCCATTGCCTCGGTCTCGATTCGTCGAACCATCAAAATAAATAAATTAGCAACTTGCTCGATTCAAGTAAGAATATAGCAACAATTCAATGTATTATTAATTCGTTAATGCAATTTGATAAAAAAAACGTCCCTGCACGTAAATCGCGCTGGTTGAAGTCCGATAACCGCTGGCGATATGCGCAGGACTGTAAGTTTAAAGAGGTACAGCCAATGTTGATATTGATATCGAGTTGATCGGCAACGGTCACAACGTGTAATGGAGCTAAGATATGACACTTGATAAGAATTTTCTGGGCGGTGTAATAGCAACCCAACAACAAGGGAATTCAACGCGCCAGCCACAGCGAATCAACACACTGGCTCCACCAGGTATTGCCAGCGCCATTGGCGTGACCACTGCTAATACGGACTTACCCTTTGCCTTTGTAATTGGGAATGACGGCAATTTGTGGTTGGATTTTTTGAATGGAACGGCCTGGGAATGGACAAATCTAGGTACGCCGGGAGTTAGCATTTCCAGTGCTGTTGGTGCCATCACTGTCAATCAGAATATGCCCTATGTTTTTGTTATAGGGAGCGATGGCAATTTGTGGTCTAACTCTTTGAACGACAGTCAATGGAAATGGAGTAATCTCGGCGCGCCAAGTGTGGGCATCGCCAGTGCAGTTGTTGCAATCACTGTAAATGAAGCTTTCCCGTATATTTTCGTCTTGGGGCGCGATGGTAATTTATGGCTAAATAGTTTTAATGGCAATGATTGGAACTGGAATAATCAAGGTAATCCTGGGGTTGACATCATAATTCCAGTTGGCGCAATAACCATAAATAATCAACTCGATACCCAAGTCTATGTCACAGGAAGTGATGGCAATTTGTGGGGAAACATTTGGAATGGTTCCGCGTGGCTATGGGTCAATAACGGATCGCCAGGCGTCAAAATCGTTCGCGGAGTTGGGGCATACGCTGTGCAGGATTCTTTTCCAAATGTCTTTGTCCTTGGTGGCGATGGCAATCTTTGGGCAAATATATGGGATGGCGTTGAATTGAGTTGGAGTAATTTAAATACACCCAACGCCACTATAGTAAGTAGCGTTGGAGTCGTTCCCGTAGATGTGTGGCGCTTCAGTGTTCTAGTGATTGGAAGCGACGGCAGTCTGTGGTCAAACTTCGGGAATGGCCAAACATGGACCTGGCCGAATCTAGGATCGCCTGGCATCAATGTCGTCAGTCCTGTCGGTGTGACCAGTGTTCCCGTGAATCTGCCATTTGCTTTTGTTATGGGCAGCGACGGTAATATGTGGTTGCACTCGTGCGACGCCGATTCAGCTTGCTCCTGGCAAAATCTGGGTGGGGCCGCTTAATACTTAAGGAACATCTGATTAAGTTCTAATTTTCTTAAACTTCGAAACCAAGTTCTGCTCATTCATAAAACATGCTCGCGAGAGCATGTTTTTCCAGTGAAAAATGAAGCAAATGCTTCCAATTCCCGATGCTCTTGCGCGATTTCTCGCACGGTGGACACATTATGCCCCTTGCATGCGCATTAACCGCCTGCGGACCATAAACAAGTTAGCCGGCGTACAGCACTGCCAGAACAACGGCACGCAGACGAGTTCGCCTCTAACTATAGTCAGTCCAAAGGTTGGCAAGCGCATTTTCGGCGGAAACGCCAATCTGGATCAGCCGATCACGCTTTTCCGGCCATTGTTCTTCATTCTGACAGGCTACAAGCCAGCGTGCTGTTGCTACCGCGGGAATTTTTAGCAATGCTTTCAAATATGGTAGATCCACGTCGGAAAGCGAGTGCCCCAGCACGTTTACAGAATCTACGGCGTCAAGCTGGTCAAAAAATGCTTGGTTCTGTAATATCAATTTTTCTGAAGGCTTGAAAGTCTGCAGGAAGTAACCGTCCAAGATGGAATGCGCTTCCATCAGGCGAGTATCAATCTCAGAAATATCGTCACGATCATTAAGGGATCTCCGTTCTGCGGGATTCCATCCATGGCCCAGGATGAGCTTTTCGCCTTGCGTTTTGGCTTCACCATGAATATGCAATACGTTATCGCCAGGCACACCATATAGGTCTTGTAGGGTCGATGTGTAGTTAAAATTCAAGAAGGCAGCACCATTATCCAAGTGCTTCAAATATGACTTTGCAGTGAGTGACGTTGGAATCGGTAAGGTTCTTATCCAATCCCCGAACAACACCGTAAGTTTGCTTGAAAGTCGCTGAACAAGCTCCCCAACTTCGTACTGAAAATCATGATGTCCCGAATCACTCCAGTCTTCAGCAGCATACGAAGGCATAAATTGATCCAGGTCGTCGAAGATGCCGTTTGCATCGATGTCTGCAAAAGCCGATTCAAGAGACGCCCAATCATCACCTGCAGGAAGATAATCTTCCACTGCATCGAATATTTCTCGGTCACGTTTGCGCACGTAGTTTTTGAAATCTCCGTATCGTGACGGGATGCCGTGTCGTAAGTCGAATCCGTTCCCAATGATATAGAGCTTGGTCGGTTTTCTATCTCCCACAACTTGTTGGTATCTGGAATGCATCTCGACCTCTCCCATTTTTGGTTCAAAAACTCTGGCCTAGCTTCGTCTGAAATAATACGTCCTTTCTCAGGCAAACGTCAGGAAGAAGTCTTTGCCGGGCAAATTTAATAGACGATGAAATATGTATTTTGCAACTATTTAACACCTTGAATTTACGGCGCAATGCACTACAATCAGTAGTAAAAGGCGAATTTACCCCCACATATAGTGTTACGAAGAAAGTTCACCTTTAAAATTTTGATATCAAAAAATAAGGTGAATTCCAATGTCTGCGACACTATTTGAACAATTTCGGAAAAATATTTCCGTCCAAAATGCCAGTGCGATTTCCACCTCGTATTGCAACATCACAACCCGGTTGAATAAAGATTTCTGGGATTCAGAATCTGACACATCCCATACAAGACAAGTCGGATCATACGGCCGTCAAACCGCAATCAACGGTGTTAGCGACCTGGATATGGTGTTCGAATTGCCTTGGTCTGAATATGAGCGCTATAAAAATATGAAGGGAAATGGACCGTCCCAACTTCTGCAAGATGTGCGCAAGTCGCTTAAAGAGCGATACCCAAAAACCGAAATCAAAGGTGACGGCCAGGTCGTGGTTGTAGAGTTCAGCAAATATCGCGTCGAAGTCCTGCCGGCTTTCTTTGATGAAGAAGCTGACGGATACCGTTTTGGTGATTCAAATAATGGCGGCTCATGGAAACTCTGCAAACCGGTTCAAGAAATCGACGCCGTCAATAAGCGCAATAGTGAAACGAATCGCAATTACAAGCATGTTTGCAAAATGATCCGGGCCTGGAAGAACTACCATGGGGTCAATATCGGCGGTATGTTGATCGATACACTGGTCTACAATTTCTTTAGTCAAAATCATGACTATGACAAATTATCGTATGGGTCCTACGATGCATTATTTGTTTCCTTATTCTCTTACCTGGGTTCCTTGGACCACCAGGAATATTGGCTTGCACCAGGTAGCGGCCAACGAATTCATAGTTCCGGTAAATTCCAGCCGAAATCCAAAAAAGCTGCTGCAAAATGTCAGGAAGCAGTTGATGCTGATACGGAAAAAAAGAAAATCAAACTCTGGCGCGAAGTGTTCGGGCGCAATTTCCCTGCCGAATCGAGTGATATGACCAAAAGCATTAACGCTGCCTTTGACATGTCTCGCTATACAACAGAAGAATTTATCGAAGATAAATATTCCGTCGATGTTCAATACGATTTGGAGATTGACAGTGAGGTGAGCGAAAAAGGAACGTTCGCAGGAAAATTGAGGAGGCTATCAGAAATTTTTCCATGGCTGCCCACCGGTCGGCAACTGGTGTTCAAGGTAGAGGCATGTACAGTTCCTCCACCGTACACACTGCTATGGAAAGTGCGTAATGTGGGAGCAGAAGCGGAACGCCGTAGGATGATTCGTGACCAAATCGTCTCGGATGATGGCCGGCAACAGAGAAAAGAGGAGACAGATTTCCATGGAGACCATTTTGTAGAAGCATATGCGGTCAAGGATGACGTCTGCGTGGCCCGTGATTTGATTGATGTCCGTATTAATCACGGATAGGGAAATCTATAGTGGAAAATCATAGTCATACTTCAGATACCCCCCATTCCCGACGTGTACTGGAAGCTCAATTGCGGGAATGCTTTGGGCTTACGGTATATTCCCACAAGACCCACGAAAAATGTGCCTACATTTTGTTAAACCACCTGGCCATTCTCAAGACAGGCCAAATCATTTTATCTGCCGTTACGACTGGCGGGTTCATCGGCGCGATCTTTGACAAGAGTCCAGTGGTTGCCATCGTAGGGGCCTGCGCCTCTACCGTTTTGCTTGCTCTCAATACGTATTCTAAAAGCCTGGATTTAGGAGCTTTGGGACAAAAACACCGTCGTACCGCCAGTGACTTATGGCTGATACGCGAACAGTACCTTTCGCTTATTACGGACCTGGCTATGGGTGAAAAACCTGTCGAGAAACTGCAGACCGAAAGAGATCGATTACTTACCAAACTTCATGCCATATATGCGGCAGCACCTAGCACAAATGGAAAAGCTTATGAAGCAGCTCAAAAAGCACTTCAGATTTCAGAGGAATTGACTTTTTGCGATGCAGAAATTGACGCTTTTTTGCCAGCGGAATTGAGAAGAGCATCTTCAGTTTCGGCATCAGCATGAATCACATGGAAGATAAGCAAAACACTCAACTGACGCAAGGATCAATAAGGTGTAAAAGCACTAATCAGACCCTCCAATAATTCTGGAATAATAGAATTATAGGTAAAACCCGGGCAATTTTTTTTAAAATTCTACGATAGCAGAATTTTAGAAGATAAACGTGCGCATAGAGCATTTTGGAATAATCAGAGTTTGAAGCGCATTCCCTGTGCAAGGCATGCTTTAATTGCACGATGATATCAAATTGAGATATTTGTTAAAAAGCACTATTATTGCAAAAGAATTAAATTTCCCTTTAGCCTATTGGTAAACAATATCTATGCTCAGTAATGAGGATCGTTTCGGAATTCCGGAAGAGAATTTGCTCGCCGCAAAAAAATGGGTGGACAGGCAAAGTAACAAGCAGTTCCAAAGTTATGTCCCCACACGCAGAGAAGTAGCCAATCTTGCGACCAAGAAAATTACTTCGATATTAGTAGACTGGATGTGCCGTAGCCCGGTAGAAATTATTCCTAGCCGGACTCAAATCATAGAAGTGCGGGATATTTTGTCAGCACGAGCAGATGCAAAACAACTCACTGGCCTCATTACGATGTGTAACTACTATATTAATAACGATTAGCACCCAGGTGCGCGAAAGCAGAAGGACTTTTTTCAGCTCAAATAAAAAAAGCAGCCCTTGGGCTGCTGAGAAGGTCTTACTTTGAGGAGCGCTCATATACATCATGCATCATCTATATGACGTAGCAGTGACGCGCTAGCACGCTTGTTTTGTGAAGTATTTCGGACAAAGACAAACTGCTCTCGAATATTTTGAAAATAGGCTCAACAAAAAACTCAACTGATTCAGGGATCAATAAGGCGTAAAAGCGAGAATCAGAATCCCAATAATTCTGCAAAAATAAAATTATAAGTAAAACCCGGCCATGTATTTTAATAAATTCCGCTAAAAAAGAATTTTAGAAAAGGATACCCACATCACGTACGTTGCTTTCCATGCGCGTGAAAAAACATATCAAATAGGCATTTAAAATTCAAAAAGAATTTCATTGTTCTGGAATCGAGATTGACGCCTTTGTCCCATTTAAATTGAGAAAAACTCCAGAAAATTTGACAACGAAATGCTGAATCGGTGGTAACTGGAAAATATAGCACTTTTAAGGGGGGGTGTCCTTTTCGTGCAATTTGACACGGTTAGAAAAAATAAACTCAATAAAATCAATAACTTATTTTTTCGCGTTTTTTTGACCCCCAGTCCTTTTCGTGCAATTTGACACGGTTACGTTTTTTTCCACGTTTAGCCAGCACGCAAACTGGCCTTGGCTGGACGCTGCAATAACATGTCAGCATAATGGTCCACACCGAAACTAAAGGTCCCTCTAAAATTGATGTTTGAGAAATGTCCGGGCCCCATGCGTGCCAACCAGGCATCTTCGATTGGGCGCCCGGATTTCCGCCAAACGCTCACTGTTTTTTGCATCTGATGTGTATTCCAAGCGATCACGACATTTGTAAGCAATGTATGCGCGCCGGAGATGGCAATCATTTCGTCGGCACGTCGGCCGCGGTCAACCGGCATTTTCCCAAAATAGATGGCTCGTTGCAGTAAGTGAATAGACTCTCCGCGATTCAGTACAGTATGAATTTCCCGTCGAAAATCTGGATTGCTAAAATAATCGCAAAGAAACAGTGTTCTCAATAAACGGCCAAGATGATCAAGTGCTTTATACAGGGCGTCACCCTGGGCCGCACTGCCAAACCGTTGCAGGACAACATTTGCGCTTACACGGCCGCTGCGGATTGATGCAAGCACTCTTAGATATTCGTCCCAGCCGCGCCTGATAGCCGATATTGATATCTCCCTGACGACTATCTTGTCGAGGGAGTCAGGGACTGTGAAGTTGCGCGGCAGGTAGAGTTTTCGTTCTGACAGATTGCGTAACTGTGGACAAAGATCGAAACCCAGGCCTTTGGCAATGGCCATACCGGGATTTGTATAACCATGGGTATCAACCGCTAAAAATGAGAGTCGTTCGCGATCCTCATATGAATTGTAATATTCAGCGCCAGCAATTGCTGGGCCAGCCTGGCGTTCATTCAGTACGATAGGCTGATCATAGACAACACTGAACTGATCAAGGACGTGGGTATAAATCCCAACAGCATGCGTTTTACGCCTGGGCTCCCGGCGGGCCTGCAGCAGGTGTTTTGAGACATCAATACTCATCATGTCGCTGGATGCCTTTTTGCCGCCACCCCAAAGCGCCGCAATCTCGTGTTTCATCTGGAATTGCACAACACGCTCATTGGCGTCCCGCAAACGCCCATGGGACTCTAAAGCGCGCATCGCCGACGATACATGTCCTGGCTCCAAATTTGGAATCATTGCAGAGACTCCTCTGGCATCAATTTCTGTTCCGTGTGCAATGAGCGCCGCATACACTGCCACTAATTCGTGCCGGTCTTTCGCCTTCCGACCCAGCAGGCATTCACTGAAATTGGTGGAAGAATCCACTTCAAGGAGCAGGTCTGGAAACTGAACCTGGCCAATCTCATCAAATAGCAGGTCCCGAGTGCGCTTGGGAAGCAAATCATTCGTGACAGATTCAAGATTGGGGACATGGATAGTGCCGGCATCATCGATTGATATCTGTCCTTCCTCTTTTGCTTCTGCTAGTGCAACCAACCGCTCACTAATTTTACCGAGAACCTTTTCCAGGAACTCATCTGCGGTAGCAGGCATCCCAAGATTGCTCACATGTCTTTGCCGGGTGTTCTCCCACTCTTTTGGCGGTATCAGCATTTGGTCGCGCTCACGATAGGTGAGACTATGTGATACCCATACAGTGCCACGACGCAAACTTTTACTTATGGCCATGGCAGTTGACGCTTCCAGTGCCCTGAAAGCCAAATTGCGATCCTCATGGTCAACAAGCTCTTGCCATTTGCGATCTGTGGGAAACGCCTGATCAGGCAAAGTGGTGATCTTGCGAGCGTAAAACTCTCTCAACTTCGCCAGATTGACGAGGCTGGTATCGTTTGCGTTCCCCTGCAGATTTAAACCATCCATTGAATGAAGAAGGTTACGGATGCGCTTATCATCTGAGGCTATCAATGTTTGGCGAACATGTGCTGCGTGACTGCTTGGGGGTTTGTCACCAATATCACTAATCATTTCGGAAATTTTTTCACGAAACTCTTTGTCAGAAAGTTCTTTATCATCACATACGGCTTTGATCGATACTAAACGCTCCCGATAAGTGACCGAATTGCGAGCCTGTTTTGCTTGGGTATTGCTATAAGCCCGACGAAGGAGATCAGCGTATCTTCTACCCGACTGATAGATCGCACTGTCAGTCAATTCCAATAACGTAATTCTCAAAAAAAATACCAACTCAATGGCAAGAGCGCTTGTTTTTAGCTCCTTTGATTTCGAAGGTCTCCGGGCTTGCATTTGTTGTGCATAGCCTCGTTGCTTTTCCAATGGAATATCGTCGAATTTCCAAAGATCGACTTCTAAATCCTTGAGAAATTTAATTTTATCGAGTGTTGTAGAGAACGTTGAAGGACTATGGCGTTTCGGAGCTGTCTTTAGCCACTCCAGAACTGTTGTGGACCCTTCATCCGCGACCAGTTCGAAAACCGCCGCATAGCATTTATCAAGACCTCGCTGGGTTACGACTTCAAGAATAGTGGCGTAAATGTTTTGATCTGTAGCTTCGTTACATTGGCGTGCTAAATCACGAAGTGCTCTCTCGCGGGGAATAAGGAGTTTTCGGTCGTATAGCCATCGACGTGATAGCGAAAGAAGATCTTCAATGGAAGTAACCTCGTTTGCCTGCGCTCTCAAATACCTGTCTAGCTCGCCATTTGCTGCAGCGTCAGCGTCTACGATGCCGAGGTACTCTTTGGCCCAAAGCTGATGTTCATACAGAGTCTGGCGTCGACCGTATATTGTCTTTAAAGAAGCAATTGTTGGTACATTTACCGAAAGTCTGTCGCCAACATATTGCAAAAGGTTGCGAGGGATAGTGGCAAAACGATCGAGAGGGGTGCCCGTGACCCGGAAGAACAACATTTGTATGGCGGCAATACTTCGACGATCAGTCCGAAACTTGGCTGCCAAAGCAACCACATCATCGTCGGAGAGACGAAAGTAATAATTAAGGTCAAAATCAGAAAGCTTATTTGGTAAGCTTTCTGCGCCTAAGAATCTGTACTGAAATCCAGACATAGTGCGGCCCCATATCAAATTGATATGGGATTTTACCTAAGATTTTAATGCTGCGATGTTTTTTTAACCAGATAAATGCTTAATTGGCAGGTAGCAACAGGCTGGAAAGCCAATAAGCACGAGGGTTTTGAGCTAACCGTGTCAAATTGCACGAAAAGTACGATTACCCCTTCTTTGGGCGTAAACATCCGCAACGCGATATCGTCACTGTGGTTGATAAAAACGAGTGGGAGGTTTTTTGTTTCCAGTTCGGCCCAGTAGACCTTGTCGTGATAACCCTTGAATTCAGGATATTGCCAACCGAGGCCCGAGACCGTGTCGTTGTAGTCTTTCTTCCAGACGTTGAACTCGACGCCTTGCGTGCGGTTTTTCCAGACACGGTAAGGGCCTTTGCCCAGCCAGCGCATGGACTTTACCTGTGCTTCAGGATAATCGAAGCTCACACCCAGATAATCGGCGCTTTGCGAACGGCTTTCCATCCTGTATTTGTACGACAGGGTCAGACGGCCAGTGGCGCTTAAACGCCATTGCACTGACTGCAGATTGCCGCTGTAGCTGGCATCGATCAATATATAGCCGCCTTGCTCGGTGGCGCGAATTTCTTTCAGCGTTGCAGTGCCGGTCACCAGGCGTGGGCCATTGGTCAGCGGGACCACCGTGCTACCCCTGCGCAATTGGCGCAGATAGCCCGTAACCTTGTCGATACTGACGCTGATATCGCCGGCTTTAAGTTCGAATGCATCGGCCTGTTCCTGAACACTGGCTGCAGCGGTAGCACGATGCTGTGCCTGCCATTGGTCGGCAGTTTGTCTGGCGACTGCGTTGGCGCTGGCGATCATCCAGCTCCAGGTATAAATTTCGTGGCCGTTGCGATCGGTAGCAGTCAGGTACAGCGCATCCTGTTGCGACCAGTTTTGCGGCAGGTCGATACGGGTATTGCCACGCAATCCTGGGCCCACATCCGGCGACCTGACCTTGCCTTGTGCGATGACCTGATAGCCGTTTTTGTTGGATGCAAGTGTCTCGAATTTCAACAGTTTCCATGTCAACTTGACGCTATTCAGGTTATTGAAGTCATAGCGATTTTCCAACTGAATGCGACCATCAAAAGTGGGTTGCAGATACGCCTTTTCTGACAGCGGCAGATACACCGGTGACCAGATCTGCCTGATCGCAAAGAAGCTGCCTTCTTTTTCACGGTAAGGTCCGACGATGCCATCTGGCGCGCGATTGCCCCAGACGTCGACTTCGCCGTTATTGTCAGTACGGACGATGCCTTCGTCAGCGAAGGCCCAGATAAAACCACCAGCACTTAAAGGATTGCCGAGCATTGCATTCCACCAGTCGTTCAGACCGGCGGCGGCACCGCCATCGTACAAGCCGTGCATGAATTCAGTCGGCATGAACACATCACGTCCATGAAACAGCGATGTCGCGCAGCAGTCGTAATAGGGGTAGTGCGATGTATCGATGCCACCGTAGTTTTCCCACGGATGGATGACAGGACGCTTTTGCAGGTCATACAGGTCGTAATGTGAATCAACTCCACGCGGGAAGCCGCCTTCATTGCCGTTTGCCCAAAACACGATGGATGGGTGGTGCTGATCTCGCCTGACCAGTTCTTTGACCAGCGGCGCGGCAACTTCTGTGTCGTAGGCTTTTTGCCAACCAGTCAGTTCGTCGATGACATACAGGCCGATTTCGTCGGCAACGTCGAGAAAATGTTCATCGGGCGGATAGTGCGACATACGCACCGCGTTCATGTTCATTTCCTTCATCAGACGTGCATCGGTGTAACTCAGCTCCTTGCTGGTCGTGCGGCCTGAAGTGGGCCAGAATGAATGACGGTTTGAGCCTTTCAGCCGGATTTTATTGCCATTGACGTACACGCCATCCTGTTTGCGCAGTTCTATGGTGCGAAACCCTATCGTCTTGCTGATCTGATGCGTGACTTTTTGACCGTTGATCAGTTCAAACAAGACTTTGTAGCGCTGAGGATTTTCAGCTGACCATGGAATGACATGGTCGATATGCGTATGCAGATGCAGCGGTTGCTGCGCACCGGCAAACGTGGCCAAGGTGGCCAAAACCGGTTTGCCGAGCGGCTTGCCGTCCAGCGTACTTAACCGGGCCCGCACTTTGGTACCCGCCGGTACTTGCTTGCTCAGGTACACCTCGGCATCGAATTCGCCGGTATGACGCGCATCGAGCGTGACGTGATCGATATTGGCGACTGGCTTTGCTTCTAGCCATACGGGGCGATAAATGCCGCTGAACAACCAGAAATCCGAACTGCGTTCAGCCCGATTGACTGATGCATTGTCAGACACCCGCTTGACACTCACTTCCAGCAGATTGTTTTCACCGGCCTTGAGCAGCGGCGTTATATCATAGCGAAATTCATAGAACCCGCCCTGGTGGACAGGCCCGGCAAGCTGGCCGTTGATCTTTACTTCGGTGTCGGTCATGGCACCACCAAACACAATTTCGATCTGCTGACCTTTCCAGCCAGCCGGTACCTGAAACTGATGGCGGTATTTGCCGACATTGTCGGGCACTGCTTCTTTGCCCCAGTCCTGGCCATAACGATAGGTGCCGAAACCTTCAAGTTCCCAGTTCGACGGAACCGGGATGGTTTTCCACGCACCGCCGTTGCGGCCAGCGTCCAGGAAAAATTCCCAATCCACCCGGTGATCCTTATCGGTGCCACTCAGGTATTGAACCTGAGTGTTTGCCGTGTTTGCCGCGTTTCCCGTATTAGCAGTGGCAGCGTGGCTGGATACGCTAACGCTGATGCAGGCAAAAGCAATACAGAAACAACTAAGTATTTTTTTCATGGAATAGGGCCATCCGTAATTTCTTCGTTTTGGACTTGAGCTATCACCTGGTCCGTGACAGTACCAGCACGGTCACAGAATAAGGCGCGAAGCTGTAGTCGAATTGCGAGCCCAGACCATGTGCCGCACTGCTTACCGGTACTATCCTGTTTGGCGCATCGATGGTGTTGGTATCGCCCGGGGCATCCGAGCGCAGGCTTATTGCCTTTCCTTGCGGCGCCACCCTGATTGGGCCCGCCAAGTCTATCTTGACCATTTGCGGTGTACCGATAGCATTGACGACCTTCAGATAAATTTCGCCACGCTGTTCCGACGTAGTCGCTGAAAAAAACAAGCCTGGCACTTGCCTGGCCGCTGGTACAGGCTGATCCTTTTTCGCCTTGGGTTGCCAGGTTTGAGTCGGAATATTTTCCGCTACCAGCGGCAAAGAGACCTCGCCCAGATAGGTCTGGAACATTTTTTGCACATGATAGGACGGTGAGCCGTAGCTGGTCTGCGCGTCGTAGCCAATAAGGTTGCTACGCCATTGCATGCCACCCGGATTGACGTTGACGAGTAAAGGTGCATAGCAGGACATCTCAATGATATCGGCGTTGCGTTCCATGCCTGTCATCCATGCGGCATCGGCCAGTGCAGAAATCAGGTTGGTGGTAGGTGCCCCTTCGCGTGCAGCCCATTCACCGATAAAAATCTTTGGCCCGCTGCGGCTATACGTATCGTAACGCTTGGCGTCATTCATCATTGCCAGCGGGTCGTAATAATAATGTTCGTCTATCAAGTCTGGAACACGGCTGGTCAACAACTGACGCTGACCAAGATCATCCTTGCCGTTGACAGTCGAAATCAGTTTCAACTGCGGATACCTGGCCTTGATCGCATCATGGAATTGGGTATAGCGGCCATCGTAGGTTTTTTGTTTGTCGAATCCATCCTCATTGCCAATCTCGACATACCGCAATTTGAACGGTGCCGGATGGCCATCCCTGGCGCGTTGCGCTCCCCACCTGGTGTTAACGTCACCCATGACATATTCGATTTCTTCCAGCGCCTCATCAACGAAGGGTTGCAGTGCCGGGCCAGCGGGAATGGTTTCACCTTTCAGTGCATATCCAGCGAACACCGCCAGCACTGGCTCAGCACCCATGTCTTCGGTCCACTCCAGAAATTCGAGCAGTCCCATACCATCAGAAGAACGGTATTTCCAGGTGCCAGGATGTCCCGGACGCTGATTGAGCGGGCCCAGTGTTTCCTTCCACTTGAAGCGGGTGGCAACCGTATCACCTTCCAGATAATTACCGCCTGGGAAGCGCAGGAAGGCGGGCTTCATGTCTACCAGTTTCTGCATCAGATCAATGCGATTGCCGTTTGGCCGGTCTTTGTACGTAGGCGGGAACAGCGAAACGAGGTTGAACCAGACTGTGCCGGGGCTTTCCGTCGACAGCACCAGCCGGCTGGCCGCAGTCGGTTTGATATCTGTTCCGGTTTTTAGTGTGACAGTATATTGTTTCCATTCGCCATTGATCTTGCCACCTATTGCCTGTGCATACACGGTCTTGCCATCACTGCCTTCCAGGCTGACCGTGATCGGCACCCCGCCTGCGCCTGCGGTTCTGGCATAGAAGCTGGCACGGTAGCTGGTATCTGGTTTAATGGGGATGCCCCAATACCCATCATTTGCGACACCGACACGGTGGCCTGTCGATGCCTGCGCTGCGTCAAGCCGCAGGCTGGTCGTCAATGCAGTTCCGGCAACCGGATAGCCGGTGTCAAGCGCAATCGATGCTGTGCCATCCACATCCTGCACCAGCGACCAGTGTACTGCTGTTTTCTCGTCATCCCTGAAAATACGGTTGCGCACCAGTTCTGCGTACAGCCCGCCATCATAAGAGTAGTTAATTTCTTCGGTCATCAAACCGTACAGGGTGGAACTGACGGGGATGCCAGGTTTGCTCAAGTCTATTTTGACTGTCGTTTGCGCCGAGGCGAATGCGGATATCAGTGTGCTTGCCAGCACCAGAAGCGGCAGGTAACGACGGCTCGTCAATTGTGTATGACAGGAGTGGACCAGTTTGGCGTGACTACTCATGGGCGTAACCTTTGCAAATTGCACTGAAAAGTAAAAGACACTGATACCTGCCTGGCAGGCTGATTGTGTTGCGGCAAACGAAGACGAATTAAATGAAATCGCGGCAAAAAAAGGCCATGTGCCCGCTTTCCAATGTCAACTGGAATTCATATTATGAAACGAGTTAAGCGTTTGCCAATGGACGAGACGTGAATTATCACGTTCTTGATCGGTCGGGCTCTTGTATTGACGTAACGGGTGATTGCGTAGATGCCTGTTTTTGGTCTGTCTTGTCAGACGCAAATCAAGCCCAATTCGGCCCCAATTCAGACTTAAGATCTGTTCGCCCGGTTCGGTGCGACGAATGCCAGGCCTTCTTCAAACGAACGCAATACCATATCAACATGCTTTTTGATCACTGACTGGTCGGCCTGGTTTTCTTCAGAAAACAGACGGATTGTGACAATGATTGCATGCGGCAGATTGGTGCGTAATTCTTGCACAACAGGTATCCAGTTATCCATCATCGAGGCAAGCGGATAAGTAATAAATATCGTCGATACCAGGTTGGCAGTGTCTTCGCCGGGTGTTTCCCTGTTATCCCCAAATGAGATGCTGCGGGCATCGACTGCTACCTCGCGCAGGGCCATGACAAAGAGTTCGCTGAGCAAATCATCACGTTCGCTGGCAAAGCCGGCGCATAACACGATAGAGCGCTGCGGGACATCCAGCGGCCCCTGCCAGCGCCCCAGACGTTTCTGGCGCATCTGGCGTAAATGTGCGCCCACATTGGCGTCAAGCATGGATACTTTGCGCTGTTTTTGCTTCTTCATTGTACCGCCAAGTACCTGGCTCACCGTCTCTGCAAGGATGGCGATGGTGGCACGTATGTTGTTCTGTTGTTCTTTCTCGATGTTTCCGTTTTCAAAATCATTTGCGCCCAGGGCGAGACCAGGCAGCAGGATGTGGTCGCAGTATTTGGCGAAACTGAATTTGCGCAAAAACGTTTTTGCGTCGCGCACAATGGCATCCACATCTGCCGCCAGGACACGATGAAAGAAGCGATGGGCTTCATCTACATTTGGCGCATCGGCAAACAGGATGGTGACTGGTTCCAGTGCGCTGACATGTCGGCCAGCAACCACCATGCACAAAGTGAGGGGAGTCGACAGTAAAAGGCCAACCGGTCCCCACATGGCGCTCCAGAACAGCGCTGACACCATCACCGCAAGTGGTGATAGTCCGGAACTATGACCATATACCTTGGGTTCGATAACGTTTGCTGCGATCAATTCAATCGCACCAAACATTGCCAGACATAAGAGCGCCAGCGTCCAGCCAGGATCAATCGCTGCAACGAACAGAGTGATCGCACCACCGGCAACCAACGCTCCCAGATAAGGTACAAACCGCAATACGCCACTAAGTGCGCCAAATAAAACTGCGTGAGGAACACCAGCAGCCCACAGCACCAGCCCGACGACGATGCCAAAACCGGCATTTACCAAAAATTGTGAAAAGAAAAAGCGGGACACACCCTCAGTCGCATCGCCCAGCGCCTTGATGGTTCTGCTGACATCGCCTTTGCCGGTGAGACGGATCAGGCGATCTCTTAGCGATTCATGATCAAGCAGGATAAACACCAATAGCACCAGCACCAGACCTGTTTCGCCAACCGGGCCAGAGATCATTGAAACCAGGCGTGTGATCGTCTCGGTCGTCGTTAACTGTGGCTTGCGTATTTCAACAGGTACAGGCTGTATTTGTCCGGCAACGAGTTTTTTTTCTGCATTTGATTTGGGGGCGGGCGCAGGATTGGCTGGTGCCACCGCCTTGAGCTCGGCTTCCAGGCGTGCAAACGGTTTTTCGGTCATTTCCCGCACTGCTTCAAGCTTGGAATGAATGGCAGAACGGTACTGTGGAAGTTCCGTCGTTACTGCCACCAACTGGTAGGTTAGTATCGTGCCTATACCGGCTACGCCTATGCCTGCGATAAGAAGCGCACCAAAGGTTGCCGTCAAACGTCCCATTCCAATACGCCGCATGCCATTGATAAGCGGCGCGATAATCAGGCTAAGGATCAACGCCAGCGCGACTGGTTCCAATACTTCACGGCCAAAATGCAAAAGTGCCAGTACACAGGTCACGGTAACAATTGAACCAGGAGTAAGCCGGGGCAGGGAAGAGAGACTAGGCATGTAGAGTCCGAAAGTGGTCAGGACGAAGTTGTCTTGATGGGAAGCAAGGATTATACGAAACATCAGGCGTATTTTCTGTCCTATTTTTCTTGCTGACAAATGCATGATTTGTCGCCGCCTCCTAGCCAGCCACCCACTCAGCCAATTTTATTCAAACAACGTCGTTGGTTTTCCATGGTTTTATTTTTAATAAGCTGTCGTGTATCGACGACGCATCTTTCAATCATTGCCTGGACTGATTGCATTAGTTGCGATTAGCAACTATATTGATGGTTAATTGATTGCAAATCGCAACCAATTTGTGGCTGATGTATAAAAATGCAAAGATATGAGATCACCTATGAACCTTGTCCATGCTTCAACCCACCCCCAGGAAACCACGATTCTGGAACTGCGCGAATTTTCGCGGAAGCTCGTGCGTGAACTCGGGTTTATGCGGCCCACACTGGCCGATAGCGATCTTGCCCCTTCTGCTGTGCATGCCATTCTTGAAATTGGTGGGAGGCCGGGTATGAATGCCAAGACCCTGGGCAACATCCTGCGGCTGGATAAATCGAACACCAGCCGGCAAGTAGGCAAGCTGGAAACTGCCGGGTTGCTCGAACGCAGAGTTGCAAGCGAAGATGCCCGTTCAACAAATCTGTATTTGACGAGCGCCGGTCAAAAAATCCGCAAAAAAATTGACCTGTACGCAAGCAAGCAGGTGTCCAGCGCGCTGAGTTACATAACGCCGTCCGACCAGCAGGCCCTGGTGCGCGCTCTGGCCTTGTATGTCGATGCGCTTGCGCAAAATAACCAGCCTGATACCGATACTGAAAATTCTACAAATCCTCTGGACATGCCCATCCTTGAGGGCTACCAGCCTGGCTGCATTGGCGATATCGCTGGCTTGCATGCCCGTTTTTACTCAGCACATTGGCATTTCGGTGCATTCTTTGAACAAAAGGTAGCAACAGAACTGGCTAGTTTTACTGGCGACCTGCCGGCAGATGGCAAGGCGTTATGGACGTATGCAGACAATGGACGGACACTGGCCTCCCTTGCTATTGATGGCGACCCCGAAACAGGCATCGCGCATTTGCGATGGTTTATCGTCGATGATTCTTTGCGTGGTTCAGGTATCGGCCGTCAACTCATGGCGCAAGCAATGAAATACGTCGACCAGCGCTTTAGCGAAACCTATCTCTGGACATTCAAGGGGCTGGATGCGGCACGCCATTTATATGAATCCTTCGGTTTTCAACTGAGCAATGAAGAAGAGGGCGTGCAATGGGGTACCAGCGTCACCGAACAGCGGTTCAGCAGAAAAATGTCGTGACGCGATGAGGATGAGGATAATCTTTACAAGCGCAGCGATGCAACTGAGAAGCTGAGCAACTGAGCAGCGTTGACAATTGCGGCCCGCATTATTCCACCATTTGCTGTTTGAAAGACTGCAGCTTTAAATCTTGTGGCGGTGGTGGTGAAACTTTCTTGAGGCTTTCCAGCATGCGCTGAAACTCCGACGATTGGCGTAATACTTCACGGCCTGCCAGTTGTAATTGTTCCACATAGTCTGGTGCGATGGTAAAAGCAGTTGGCACCTGCAACAGCGTGCGACGCTGGCGACGATCTTTGATATCGCGCAGGCTGACGCTGATGACATGCATTTCTGCATCAGCGGCAAAAGGGCTGTCTTTTTTGCCGCGATGTTCGATGATTTCGCGGTTCCAGCGCGTGACATCATCGTTCAACATCGCCAGTGTGACCTGGGAATCACGTGAACCTACGCCAAACAAGAGCGCATCTGCGACTTGTCCGGTGGTCGGTACCTTGTCATTCTGATCGATTCTTTCTGCCAGATCCCGTTCTGAATTAATCGAGATCAATACCACACGTCGTATTGAACCTGGCGGCGCATCGCGGAAATTGGCCTGCACCGACCCATCGGCGATTGCTCTGTCCAACAGCATCCTGACACCCAGATTATCCGTCAGACCACCATCCACCAGATGCAGGAAAGGGCGCTCGGCAGCATTTTTATAACTGTCTTCGGTTGCCTTGATGATGCGTGACCGATAATTATCTTCACCCAGATTGCCCTTGCTGACTCTGGCAGCATCTGAACGATTGGGGCAATCCTGTGCGTAATTACGCAGCGTTAACGGTGTCAAAACAATAGGCACAGCCGACGATGCCGCTGCTGCAAAAGACAAAGGCACACTGTCCAGATCAGAACAGATCAGGGCGAATTGGTCTGCCGTGAATTCAAACGGTGCGCCAGTAGTCAGGTCTGTGGCCGTAACAACCAGTTCAGGTGCACGCGGGTTTTTTTGTAAGTCACCGAATGTCAGACCACGATAAAGCCTGTTCAGTTGCTCGCTTAAGACCTGGCTACGGCCATACCAGGGTGATCGCAGCCGGTACATTTGTTTCGGTGAAAACGTGGTTTGTATCAAACTACCTTCAAAATTGGACAGCAAAAATTCAGATTCAAAACGGTTGAAGGTGTCATCACCAAAGGCTGCGTAATACGTCGCCAGGATACTGCCGCCAGATACCCCGCTGATCATGCCAAGCTTGTCGAGTATCGTCGTCGATTCACCTTCCCAGGTGAATCTGGTATCTTTCAACTCACGCAGCACTCCAAGGCCAAACGCCGCCGCACGCGCACCGCCGCCTGACATGGTGACCGCCACCACAATAGACTGGGGTTTTGCCGGCTTGCTTTCCCGCGCTAAAGTGCCTGAGACAGGCTTGGCAATTTCATTTTGCCAGGGGTGAAAGGTCGAGCAAGCACTTAACAGCATTGCCAAGCTAAGCACTGCGTAGCGTTTCATGTTTGAAAATAATCTCATCTGTACTTTGGTTTAATTCGTTGAATCTTACTACGCAGTGTGACTATATTTGGTTACTCAGTCATGAAATAAGGAAATCAGCACCTTGCTTTAATAACACAGAGCGCCATCGCACACTGCGTGCAACACCATACATAATACTGACACGTTCAAGCTTTGATGCTGACGCAAGCGCCAAAGATGCCAGATTATATAAAGTTTTTTGCAATTTACACCGATATAAGAGCAGGGCGCATCTGCCGACATCAAGATCAAGCATAAAAAAAAAGAGGCCGATCCCGTTTTGGGCAGCAGTGTGGATGCGTTTGTATGACGCCTGCGGTCGCTGAAGTATACAATGAGGCATTCAGCTATTTGGACACGCTAATGAAGATAAGATTCATCCCTGCTTTATTGTTAGCACTGTGCGTGACCGCAAATGCCAGCGATATGCCCCAGTCTACGGGCATCAAGCCACTTGTTCCCATTACTGCTCTGGACGTTCCTCGCTATATGGGAACCTGGTACGAAATCGCGAAATTCAACAATCGCTTCCAAAAGAGATGCACCGGCTTTACCACGGCAACCTACTCTGCGATACCTGATGGCAAAGTGCAGGTCATCAATCGCTGTCGGGCTGAAAATGGAGACTTGGTAGAAGCTATCGGCGTGGCCCGTCAGGTAGGTAATTCCAGTTCGCCCAAGCTGAAAGTACGTTTCGCCCCAGCGATCTTGTCCTTCCTTCCCATGGTGTGGGGCGATTATTGGGTCATTGACCTCGACCAAAATTACCAACTGGCCGCCGTCAGCGAAGGCACTCGCGAGTACCTCTGGATATTGTCACGCACAAAAAAAGTTGATCATGCAAAGTACGACGCCTTAATAGCTCGCCTGGCAGCACAGGGGCTTGATGTAAGCAAGCTGGTTTTGACTTGGCAAGAGTAATTGCAAGCTGTTATTTCAAATTCCCTGCTCAGAAATTTGGCTAGGAGGGGAGTAGCGGATACCGGATTGTACGAAACAGATTCAGCTGAAGAAAACAGGATCAGTTTCTCTTTCAAACTTTGCCGACTCAACCGGAATTCTGCTTACTATTTTTCCGTTTGTTCTTTTCGCCTTTGTTGGGAAATGCTAAGCAGCGCATCACATATTCCAGCAAGCCCCCGATTGCTAGCAGTGTTTTGTGTTTCAAGGGGTAGAGCACGTCTTTGCTCGTCGCTTTCAGAAAGCCCAGTTTCATCATCGTCATAAGCGCCAATTTGATTATTGCGATTCGCTTCGCTCGCATGATACGCATCATTATTTGGATTCATGCTATCACTACGGTCATCATTTGAATTTCTGCCCATAATTTTACCTTTCGATTACTTGTGATCGTGGATACACTTCAATCCGGCCTCTACATGCTCTGCCCAACCAGTTTTGTGCGTAGCAAACCATGCCTCTGTTTGCTCTTTCGTGACCCCGCAGTCAATCTCAATTTGTGCCTTTTTATCAGCGGCAAGCGCCGCATTAGATACGGCCCGTTGTTCAGGCGACTGGATCATTACTTGCAGCAGTGATACTGCGAAGGCGGTAACCGGAATGCCGACCAGTACAATCGCGAATTTTGCCAATTTCCCCAAATTCTTGCAGATTGGAAGAAAGACAAAAATAAGAGGTATCCCAATTCCTAAAAAAATTATCATCTCTATTTTCTTCCTTTTGAATGTTTCTTGTCAGGTTGCTGCCTTTATTATCCGATACTTGAATGAGGATCGGCGAAATATCTAAGTTACTTCCCAACATGTATGTGATTTAGTTTCTAAGATGACTTAGGACTCGAATTAAGTATGTTCTTGGTACATTTGAAGTTCGATATTTTCGCATAATTTATATTATGTAAAATTAGCTCTGCAAGCCGCGGCAATGAAACTAAGAAAAACGGCCGCGACAATAATGGCAAGAATTACCTTTTTTACAGGTCAACCGGCAACAAGCTAAATAATCTAATATTTCTCTTTTTGGAACGCCTGCTAAAAGCAGGCGTTTTTTTTCGGCCTGAATTAATCGGTATGCCCTGCGTCTTGGTGCATCGCCGTAGCGCCATTTGCGGCTGTTTCTAACGGTCCAATAATGTGACCTGATCGCATCTAAAGCACGTTGTTTTTCTGCGACGGATAAGGATTCAAACGGGAAAAGCTCTAACTGCATGTCGTTGCATCAAGGGCAAGTAAATTGCAAATGATACAAGGCATTGACGGTCTTTGTCTTGCAGTGTCGTGGCCGCTTGTGTTTGGTCAAGTTTGGGAAAATGCCGGCACGGCCTGCCCGCTAAAAATCCGGATACCGTGCGGGCTGCCGCTTCAACGGTTCCGTCTCCGATGCCGCAAGGGTTTTTTAGTGGTGTCAAAATCGCCGGATATTTTGCCCCGCTTGGCGTGGCCGCTTGTACGCCTAGAGGTGCGTCCGAATATGATTCGGTTGCTGATAGTCAACAGAACATAGGACACAATCAGAGCCGAAAAAATGACATAACTAGACAGGAAAAAATAATCTACTTGGTTTGAATGCCCTGGCCGCGCCGCTTTCAGCAACTGACCAAAATCAAAAGCAGGCGTAGGCACACTTACTTCAATCCATTCCACTGGCAACTTGACTCTAATGATGTCATCGTCTGAGTATTTTTTATTAGTCAGGACAAACATCTTCGGATAAGTTTGCCAGTCAATAACTGGCAACCGATTAACAGGAGGCTTAACCTCTGAAACCGGAGCCAGTCGTTGTAACTCGTAATCAAGGCAAGCTTTGCGAGCGTCACCTGTGAATTGCGTAAAACATTCTTCGAGCGTCATCTAATTAATCGTTACACGTAACATTTAATAGACGAAACGATAAGGCATATATTGCCTGTGAGTCAATTTAAAGGAAAGTCTAAAAAATAGACCGATAGCTAAAATCTATTTGACTTTTCTGTAAATGTGTTTTTTAAGTCTAGGCAATTATCATGCCATATATTTTAAATAGATAAATACTATTTGAAGTATTTTATATTTTGTGAATATTTGTTTTTGTGAGGTGTGCCATATCAAATCAAACGCGGAATGAAACGATACGGGACATCGCGCATATATGTCAAATATTGTGGGTCTGTAGCTGATAGGTGCCGTTCCTCAGTGATAGCACGTTGCGCATAAACCCATGACCACACAGCCAGCGCGACAAGCTGGAAAACATACGGCTTGCCTGCGATGGCGTTCTGATAGGCCGCACCACCCGCAAATATCCACCATGCAAGATTTTTGCAGACATAGGCCGGATGTCTGACATAAGCATAAAGTCCAGTGTCTACTACTCCCCTACTCGTCAAATTGCTGGCTTTGAAGCCCAGCGAGACGGAGGCAGAAGCATAGCCAACCAGGAGAAGGAAGGCGATGCCGTTTAACACCATGTGCAAGCTCTCTGCTGCCGGTATTGGCTGGACATACTCAGGAACGACCGTGGGCAGGAAGTTGGAGAATGCGCTGTTAAATGGCGGATAGCACATCAAGCAGAAGAACCAGCCAGACATCGTGTAATCAACGCTCTTAACTTCGCTGCCGTCACGCTCAGTGAGGTAGCCGAACAGAAACGGTAGTACATCCATTAGGTAGACATAGGCCAGTGCAATTTTCAGGGCGAAGTGTGTGAGGTCCGGTAAAAACTTGGCCTTGTAGTATTCGTCCATGTAAAACCACTTGTACAGATCCACCGTTAAATAGTTCACGTCACGGACGTGGCTAAGGAATGCATTGATGATGAAAGGCACGAAGAAAAATTTCACGGCATAGAGCAAAGCCTCCTGCTTTTCAGCATGGCTGATGTCACCGGAACGGCACAAGGTCTTAAAAATGCCCATTAACGCGTTAAATGGCTTGCTGTGCTGTTCGTTCAGTCTGAAGGCAATAAATGCGGAATAGACCAGATAGAAGCCGTATAGACCCCATAACAGACCCGGCGTTGTGATGGTGTAAGGCCATTTGTAGCCGTCTATCTGCGGTTGCCAGCCTACAGAATAATAGCCAGTGTGAAACTTGCTCAATGCTGTGTAGAAGTGCAAGCACATGAAAGCCATGATCACGGACACAAAGTAATTTTGTGCGATGGCCAGATAGTTACGTTCGTTCGATATCGTCATTGTGTTCATGGTTCAACCTCCAATTTTTTGAGAGCCAGCATCAACGGCTGTTGTTGCTTGTCTTTGTACTTTGATGTCAGTGAAAGAGATAACGCGCTGCCTTGGTGCTTCATTGGCCAGAGAATCTGGTGGACGCAGACGGCCAGCCACACGGGCATCGGCAACTTGCAAATTCCTGTCTTTGTCGTCGTCAAGCTTCTTTTTTCCGGCCACGTCGAAATCTTCAAACCAGCCATGTTTTACTATCTGCTCACAGGTGGCTTGTGGCATTTCAATAGGCGTAGCCTGTTGCGTGTAGCACCTACAACCACGGCTTTTTGATGTGACACAGCCAGCTGGAACAGGTGCAACTGTAGGCGTGGTGATTTCATCGTATTTGGGCGAGGTGTGCGGCAGACCTTCAACGCGAGGCGTGTTTTCATAGGCGAATTGCTTGGCATCTTCCATCGCATCACGATAGGAAACTTTGCTTCCTTTGCCTGTTGATACGCCTGCAGGTGAGTTGCTCTCCTGTGTTTTCTTACCGGTTTCTATCTGTTCAGCTTGCACAGCACCTTTTTGCTTGTCGGTGAAATTCTTCATGTATAGAAAGGCACCGATGATTAAAATCGGTAAGGCAATCAGCAAGTAAACACGCATGGGAATATTGCGTTTTACGGTGTGCGTCTCAGCGCTTTTGTAATACGAGTACGCTTCTTTGTCGTACTTCCACTGGTGCTTAATTGAGTCTGTGCGCCCTGTCTGCTTGTCACAATTGTCCTTCGCACTGGCCCATTCGTGAATGGTGGCGCGTTCAGTTCCAAAGGTCCGGACCACGTGCATGTGCTTGCCTACGAGCCTGCGTATGGCCGAATCGGCTAGCAAGGGATGCTGTGTAATAAGGACGATATCGACACCTTGGTGACGGTGCGTTTCAAGCTTGGAAACGTGTTCTGGCACGTCCTTGCCTATCGTTCTTGGTCTGAATACGCGTTGGCATTCGTCAATAACGATGATGGAATTCTTTGGGCATTCAAACCATTTTTCAGGTTCGATTTCTTGCCACGGTAATACCAGATCATTGACGCCGGAATAGTAGACTGGCCGATTGTCTTTTTCTGCCCAGGCTTTGACATAGGACAGGGCGTAGAGTGTCTTACCGTTGCCAGGTAAGCCGGTAATGAGCGTAATCATTTCAACGTTTCCTTAGTAGCTGGGAGCGAATGAGTTTTTCGATAATCTGGGATTTGGTCACATTCTTGAACTTTAAAAATTCCTCAAACTGCTGATGCAAATCCGCTGGTATTTGCACGCATAGTGTTTTGAGGTTTTTACGTTCACGGAATGCCTTAACTCGCTCAGCATCGTTTTCATATTGTTTGGCTCTAGGCATGTCATTCCTTGAATCGTTACATTTAACGATTAGCGCAAATCACTTTTTAATCACCATCTTAGTGATGGCACCAGAGCCTGACTTGATCGCCATGGCAGCAGCAAAAGCCGATACGATCATGGACAATGCTTTGTCTATCCAGAGCCATTGAACAAAGGAACCAATCTCGCCACCCATGCCGCCATAGGCATTTTTCATAGTCATGACGATAGAGTCTGTCCCGACCGTTACGCCCTTATAGGTGACGTAAGAGATACCCAGAGCGATCAAGACGCGACCGACCAGTGAACCGAGAATAGAAGCGAATGCGCCCCATAGCGCCGCAATAAGAAATGGCATATCAAAGGTCCCTTAAAATGGTGCCGGAGACCATCTTGTAACTGACGATTCCAGCAATGAGCATAATTGCGTACCTGAGCATGACCAAGTAATCGCAGACTTTGGAAAGAGGAATAGTCACGGACTTACCCATGACATCAATGGTCTTATCGCTGAAGCATTCACCAGAACCACCCCACCCGTCAGCCCTTACATCTTTGGATACATCGACCTCAGAGGCACGATCAGCTGACGGTAGCTTGTCTCGCATTGGGTCATCGCCGGAGAGCAGCTTTTTACCGTATTGATAGTTAGGGTCTTTTTCGTCGTGGTCTTCGCAATATTGCTGTCGTTGTTTCTGGAGGATGGCACAGGTAATAGCGTCACCGTCACAAGTTGTTTCGGCACAGTTACCGGATACAGTGCTGTTTTTGCAGATGTTGAGCGTAGGATTCTTGGTGCAAAAATCGTCTTTCTTGTCGTCACCTGTTCCACCGCTTGCAGTGCCACCGCTTGTGGTTTGGCCGGATGTTTGACCATTATTTCCGTTGTTGCCGTTGTTGCCACTATTTCCATTGTTTCCGTTATTACCGTTGTTCCCATTATTGCCAGTGTTGCCGCCACCGTTGTTTGAGCTTCCACTTGTAGCACCGCTCACTGTGTCACCTGACGAATTTCCACCATTGTTACCAGTGTTACCGCTGGTATTCGCACTACCACCACCATTATTTCCGCTAGAAGGGGTACTTCCACTACTGCCAGTGGTAGCGCCAGAAGTTTGCGAGCTAGAAGACGTATCACCACTGCTTGGCTGAGCTGGCACAGTGCCACTGCCTGCTGTTTGGCCTGTACTTGCATCGCCAGTGTGTGTACCCCCGCCCCCTTCACTAGTGCCGCCGCTACTAGGCGTAGTGCCCGAGCTTGGCGTGCCTGAAGGTGTGCTACTTGAGGATGTATTTCCATCCCCTTTTTGGTCCTGTTCACACTGCCCTGTTTGAACGTTGCGCGTTGATCCCGTTGGGCATGGTCCCTTAGAGCGGCACTGATTCAAGACTGCGATATAGTCTTCTCCAGCGTTGCAGGTTTTGGGTGTTTCGCAGTTATCCGAATTTTCAGGAAAATGCTGTTGCCCAGGTGAGCATTGTTTTCTGCATTGATTGGTTCCGTAGGGATCATAACCATCAACACATCCATCTGGCATCTTCGTGAAACGCCAAACCGGGTACCAAGCCTGATCCTTCTGATCATAGCCACACATACCTGTATAAATTGTGCCATTAGCGTCATTTTCCAGATTTTTTACTGAATAGACGCGCTGAGCGGTACTAAAACCTGAACAAACGCCATATGGGTCAGAGACAATTCCATAAGGCGTAGCCCAAAGTGCGCCAACATTGCCCAAAGCCATTGACGTGTTCGAAATTACGATTAAGAAAACAAAAGCCAGAAGGCACCGCAAATAGCGATCAATACTATTAAGCCCATTTTTCATATCCAGTCCCGTTAACGAAAAAAGCGGGAGCCGAAGCCCCCGCACTTACGGCAAGTATTACAGTGCGCGAGCAACCCACTTGAATACTTTTGTGCCGACGATCACCACCAGTACAGCAGCACCGACGACAGCAACGGCAGAGCCTGCCTCTGTCAATGCGGATGTGACAGCGGTCGTATCGATGGCTGCATTTGCAGCACCGGAAACAGCAGCAACACCAGCAGCAACGCCGAGAGCGATTTTTTTATTCAGTTTCATGATGTGTACTTTCAGAAATAACCTTCGCTACTTGTTTAAATCCCCAAGCGACTGCCCATAATCCACAGACGTACATAGATATTTCTGTCCCTTGAGCAGGAGTTAAAGCGGTGAGCGAATTACCCGCCTCGGCCCCTGTTTGCAGCACGTATTCGCACTGCTGCAAATCTGGTTGTGTGTCAGGGACGAGCTTGTAAGACCCGTCAGCCTGTGGCACCAGTTGCACGCACTTAGCCATTTGCAGCGGCTTTTTCGCGTGCGGCTTCTTGGCGCATTGGCTTGATGCCTGTCACTAATTGCGTGGACACCTTGCCATTTGACTCCATGAGAATGTCAATCTCAGCAAGGAATGGAAACGGGATATGTTTGATGCCGTCAACGACTGCAGAATTAGTGCATTTCAGTTCCTGAGTACAGACACCCCATGAGGTTTCGCCCTTGAGATCGACATCGGTAAAAATCTTGCCGCTGTCCATGTCTTTGCCATCGATGTTGCCCTTAAAAATCTTTGCGCCACGGATGGTGACGCGTGCTTTAATTTCCATTTCATTGCCTCATTTTTTCAAATACGTCTGGAGCGTGCGACGTGTTCACGTGCGTGGCCAGCGCTGTTTTTTGTAGCCTATTTGGAATGCCTTTAACGCGTATCTGCGAGATGATCGCGGCAGCATCGTTGTCATGCTTAAGCATCAACTGATCAATCAGTTTTCCGTAGCTGGTGACCATATGGCCAGTCATGATTTCGACTGATGTTTCATGCTGTACTTGCTGCGTTTTGATCTTGGCCGCAGCCGCATCAATGAAGCTGGCCAGCGCTTTGTGTGAGCCGCTGAAGTACTCGGATTTTTTAAGCACGATGTCATGCGGGATGACACGATCACGGTTGTGTAACTCGACCTCGATACGAAGCCAGTTAGAGTTTTGATTGCCCAATTGACGCCCCTTTTCATAGGCACGTACCATCTTCCCGTTCTGACGGCGACCAATTTCCACGGTGCGCCCTCCCCCTTGTGGACAGTTGATATCGCCTGATTCAAGTGCACGGCGCTTAGGGATGCGACCGCCACTGTTAAATTCGCCTGCAAAGTACATGTCGTCTATCTGATCGATGGTGTATTCACCTTCGAGAAAATCGACAGCCAGGTCACACCGGGTGATCTTTGCGTCCAGGTCTTGCATGGTGGCGTAGACGGCTTGCCAGTCAGAGACGACAGCACAGCCTGTGCCGGAGAGGTCCACCAACATAGTGCCGCCGACGTGTTCACCACCCATGGCGATAAGGCCCAGGCGAATACTCTCGCCATTGAGGAAAGCCATGATTTCAAGGGACGACTGATAGCCACGAAAGCCGATTTTTGCAGTCTGAATGTGGATAGGAAAATCAAACCACAGCGCAAAGTAGCGATTGAGTAACTCGACAGAGTGAGAAAAAGCCCCTTCAGGTAAAAAACTGAAACGCAGCCAGTCGACTATGGCCCCGCCCGTTGGCGTAGGACTTTCCCCCCGTATTACCGCACGGGGGGAAGCTGCCGCAAATCGGCGACCGCCGCGCAAGCGCTGGCTGGTCGCCGATTCTGCTGCAGCTTCGTTATTTGCTGGTGTGCCGGAAAAAGTCATTTTTTATTTTCAGAAGGAATCAATGGATTGACTGATGACCTCATGCAAGCGCTTGAGGTTTTGAAGGTGGAATTCATGCGCGTCTGTGCCGTCAGCCTTGAGCTGGTGAACACGCAAGGCCAGAAGCGCTTGCAGTGCAAGCAGGTCTTGATTTGTGAAAGGCACAAAAATGGGTGTAGGGGTAGGCATGTTTTTCGTTACTCAGTAACGGAAATTGATGCACGTTGAACGCGCAGAGAAGTGAGGCATTCAATAGCCTGACCAATCAGGCAAATTTCAGTCGCAAGGCGATCTGAATAACCGTCATGTGCAACGAACTCTTTGCCCACTTGCACATGGTCAGTCTGCAAGCGGTCGATAAGGTCTGCGATGTCTTGGTCAGTCAATTTCATTTTTCGTTACTCCGATTTTTCGTGACGCGTCACGGAAATTAATTAGTTACTAGAAAGTCAAATTTGCGGGCCTTGACACGTGCTCGATACTCTTTTGCACGTTGAGCAGGTGTTTTTGCGTCTGGTTTGGACGGACGACCACGCTTAGGTGTGTCAAATGCGTCACGGGTAAACTTGTCATTTGGCTGTTTCATGGTAGAGTCTCGAAAAGTTCACGTCACGTTAACTAACGATTCGTGAAGATTATTAACGTAGCGTTAATTTGTCAAGGAATAAAACATGAGAACGTCAAAATATCTTGATGAAGTGATGAAGCAAAAAGGCTTCAAAAGAGACAAAGAATTAGCCGAATGGCTGGAGATAACGGCAGCGGCAGTTGCTCAATATCGGAGCGGTGCCCGTACTATGGATAATGAAAAGTGCGTGAGAATTGCGCTTGAATTGAACATTGACCCTCTGAAGGTCATCATGGCATCAGACATGGATAAAGCCGAACGTGCTGGCCAGCATTCAATATGGGAAGTTTTTATGACGAGGATGGCAGCAACGGCTAGCGCCCTCCTCTTGACACTGACTGTCAATTTATTTGTGACAGCGGAAAAAGCGGAAGCCGCGCCAGTCTTAGCTTCTAGCCATTCTGACGTGTCGAAAACTTTATATTATGTTAAATAATCTTTGGATGTTAATCCGTGGAAAACTACTGAAATGGCGTCCGGCGAAACTAAATGTGGTCCTTAGTGGAAGTAAATCTGGACCTCGCCGGATGAAATGAACTAAAAGTGAGTCAGTCCCCCTTCGGAACCTAGGCCCACTCTAAGCTGCAGCTTCATCCGTTACGCCCGCCAATTTATTGCCGCGACTGTTGAGGATCAACGGGAGGCTGTCGTAAGCGTTGAGCATTTCGGTGGCTACCGGCAGCCGGCACGGCTTGTTGCCTTTTCCAACCACGTTAAGCCACCATCTGCCATCTTCCTCAGCGTATAGCGCTCCCATTTTCCCTTCCGCTAGTTCGGATAACCTGGCGCCGGTCGTCAGGAACGCGACGAAAAGGAAGCGATTGCGCGCCTTCGCGCGACCTGCTGCTGGCGTCTCTTGAACCAGGTTACGTCTTTATGCAGTATAGGACTGCAACATTCTTCGGCCTAGTCTCCTTCCCTCCGGCTAAGCCTGTCTTCGGCGCTGGCCTATAGCCGTCGTAGGTGTAACCAAGAGACGTTCCGGCTTGAACCGAACCTGGTATTGGCCCGCCTGCATCGTACACAGCCTTCGGCCGCGTGTGGTCGTGAGACATGAATTCGTCATCTTGCTTACTTCCCACTGCACGCTCACCGTCGGGGTCATTCGTCTTGACTCGGTCGACGCCTCGCAAGAAACGTCCATAGGCTGGTCCATATTCTTTCCAACCTTCCGGGCACTTCATTGATACAAATCCAACTACTGATGCCTGGAGACTTTGCGTTGCTTGATTGAGTGCCGCCGTTGATAGCGCTGTCTGTTTGCTAAGTTGAGCTAGTAGGTCAACCGGCACTCCTCTTTGGTATTTGTCCCATTCAAAATCCAGGGAAGAATTCGGTTTGCTCTTAGGAAAAATCTGGACTGCTGACTTATTCTGGTCGGACTGACGGGTGCATTGCAGTACATCTGCGGTATTCGCTTGCAATTTCGTTTGTGTGCTCGCGGGCCCTTGTCCGTTCTTCCATTTGCAAGTAACATCTGGAGAAGCCGCAAAATCCAATATTTGGACCGCTAGATTCTCGTTGCTTTGGAATGATACATTGGCTCCAAAATAGAGTGGCAGGATGGCAGCTTTACTTACTGAAATGGTTACCCCAGAGCCCGCCAAGGAAACGCATCGTTCGTAGGCTGAAAAAGCTCCCGGCGCGATTGATTCTACATATTGTCTAAATGCGTCAGTACGTGCTCTACTTGAGTCGGACGCATCGCAATATTTGCTCGCTATCTGCTCGGCAGAAGCTGAACTTTGGCCAAAAGATGCACTGAGTGGTCCATAGTTTCCCCCCACGTTCATTGACTTGTTATTGGCCTTGGCAGATGCATATTCTTTGCAGAAGGCGCGTGCTGTTGTCTCAAGCTCAGCCGATCCCTGAACCACCTCACTCGCGACCTTAGATAGTTCAATTACATCTCGACAGTCGGCGCGTGACAACTCTGGTGAGATAGTACAGGCAGCAGCCACCGCTATGGCTAATGGTTTCACAAGTTCCTCCTCAAGGCTGTGTTCAGTACTCACGACGTAAGTACGCAATTTTCCAGTTCGTTACGCGGCCACGGCTGTTGGTTGTTTCGACGCCGAGTCAGCGGCACGCTCTTGCTGCACGTACTGTCCCAAGAGCTTCAGAACCGCTTTGAGACTCGCGTCACGGTTTTCGAAAACAGCGTTATCGCAGCGCTTGATTGCGTTAGCAATATTCGTCGCGTGGAAAACCAGCACATCCGAAGCATCTTCAGCGAACATCATTCTTTCGATCTGTGTGTACATGTGGTTTCCTTGCGAGATTATAGTTCTAGTTTTAGTTCATAGCGATGGGAAGTTCCAGATTTACTTCATATAAATACGAAGTAAATCTGAGCCAGTTGCGAGCAATGCCCTTGTCTTTACTGACTTGCGAGGGTGGACAGATGTACCAGAATTAGTTCGCCGAACGAATGGCCGTTACAGAACGCGGACACCAAGTTGAGGCGTCTTGGGACAACATTATGGTTGGTGTTTTGCGACGCTGGCTGAATAGTTTCAACTTGTTGTCACTTGAGCGCGCTTTATTACCTCTATTGCGCGCCGACGCGAAGCGGCATAGAAGTTACAACTCATTCCGTGCAATCTGTTTTAGCGCAGGAGTTATACCAGTTTGTGTGTGACCACATGAAGTCATTGCATACGCACATTTGATACGGTTACCAGACGTTGACTCAGGTTTTTGGCCGTACAGTGTTACTGCTGATCTAGGTTCAAGTCGCCTTGGCCATGTCCCACCATCAATAAGTATGGGCATACGAATGCAGCCACGTATTTCTGTACCTTTGAAAAAAACACCTACCTCATCCACAGTCACTGCAAAGGCGCTCATATTTATTACTTCTACACAAAAAGTAAGTTTTGAGTCGGGGACACCGATTTGAGTCGCATGTTTTGGAATTACCAATAACTTAACACGTGATTTGTCGAGAGTTTGCCACGTATTGATAACACCCAATATCGCGCCCAACAATGCAATCGCTAAGGTGATTCCTTGAAAAAGAGTAATGTTTGTAATCATGAGATCTAGATTGATTTAGATGAGATATAAGAATAATTAGTATTTTACCAACTTAATTTGCAAAACTGAATTTATTTACAGATTGAGAAAAGGTGCAATCATTTGAAACTAACGTCCACTACTCCCCTACTCTTCAAATTTGATCATGCCCAAAGTTTTACTGCACGATTTGCCTGATATCCACTCCCTTAAATGAGCTCAGTATGGCTTTGGAAGCCTTAAGGCATCGATAACAAGTGAGAGCGCCGACGAAGAGCGACGGCTTGCGTAGTAGAGGTGATAGCCGGGAAAGCTGATTGCCCAGTCATCAAGCGTTGTCACGAGCCGGCCAGCGGCGAGATGCTCACGTGCCATGTCGTCCGGAAGCCAGGCCAGACCATTCCCGGCAACGGCGGCGTCGGCCATCAGGTCGCTACGGTTAAAAACGAGGCGGCCTTCTACATGGGTAGTTATAACCCGCTCGCCGTGCTTGAATTCCCAGGCCAGCATTCCACCATATGTCGGCAGACGTAAACCGATACAGTTGTGCTCGCTCAACTCCTGCGGCGTCTGTGGCGGAGGATTACTTTCGAAATAAGCAGGGCTTCCCACAACTACCATGCGCATGTCCGGTGCAATCCGCAATGCGATCATGTTCTTGGCAACGTCGCCACCGAGGCGGATCCCTATGTCAAAGCGCTCTGCCACGATATCAACAAACCGGTTGTCGCTACTGATTTCAATCTTGATTTCTGGATAGTTTGGCATCCATGGCAAAAGTCGCGGCCAAACGATGGACCGTACCGCGTGTTCGGTCGCTGTGATCCTGACAGTACCAACAGGCCTGCCGCGCATATTGCCAAGTACTGCCAGTTCGGCTTCGATCTCGGCCAGCCGTGGTTCGACAGTTCGGAACAACTGCTCGCCTGCTTCCGTAGGTGCAAGGCTTCGCGTCGTGCGGTTGAGCAGCTTTAGATCAAGCCTGTGTTCGAGCGATCGCACTGTTTGGCTGAGAGCGGACTGTGTAACGCCGATCTGAGCGGCTGCACGTGTAAAACTCCTTGCCCGTACTACAGCCGCAAAGGCCGCCAGGTCATCGAAAACTGCCATTAATTAGATCTCCTAATGATTGAATGTCGTTTTAGCAGTCTAGTCATTGAATGTCAACTAGCCTAAGCTAGATGGATTCAACACAAGACAGGATCAACATCATGAAAACACGTCAACTGGGCCGCGATGGTCTTACCGTTTCTGAACTCGGCCTTGGATGTATGGGGTTGAGCTTTGGCCTTGGCCCCGCTTCTGATAAGGCTGAAGGTATTGCCATGATTCGTGGCGCCTTTGAACGCGGTGTCAGTTTTTTTGACACGGCCGAAGGATATGGCCCATTTACCAATGAACTCCTGGTCGGTGAAGCAATCGAACCATTTCGCGATCAGATCGTCATAGCAACCAAGTTCGGATTCAAGCTGGATGAGAATGGCGCAATGGTTGGTCTCGATAGTCGGCCAGAACATATTCGGGATGTCGTTGAAGCATCCCTGAAGCGACTGCGTACCGACCATATTGACCTGTTGTACCAGCATCGCGTCGATCCGGCAGTGCCAATTGAGGATGTAGCTGGAACTGTCAAGCAACTGATAGCCGAGGGCAAGGTCAAGCATTTTGGTCTTTCTGAAGCAAGCCCCAAGACTGTGCGCCGTGCGCACGCGATCCATACCGTTGCGGCAGTTCAGAACCACTACTCACTTTGGATGCGCGAACCCGAAATTGAACTGTTAACGCTTTGCGAAGAACTCGGTATCGGCTTCGTCTCCTGGGGGCCACTTGGCCAGGGTTTCCTGACCGGACAGATCACTCCTGATACAAAATTCGACGATACTACGGATTTACGTGCTGGTTTTCCGCGCTTCACACCAGAGGCACTGAAAGCAAATTTTGCCGTGGTTGATTTTCTCAGGACTATGGCTGCAAGCAAGGGGGCGTCGCCTGCACAGATCGCTCTTGCCTGGCTGCTTGCTCAAAAGCCGTGGATAGTACCAATTCCCGGAGCGACGAAACTTGCGCATCTCGACGACAATCTGCCCGCATCCGACCTGGACCTTACACCCGAAGACTTGCGACAAATCGATGAGGCATTCGCAGCCATTGAAGTTAAAGGCGCCCCGCTATCAGAAGGCCTCACTTCGATTGCTGACAGATAGGAGGCTGATATGACGCGCGTTCTTATTCTCGGTGCAAACGGTCAGGTCGCTCGTCACGCGACTGCGTCCTTTCTTGAAACTACAGATGTGGATCTGACCTTGTACCTGCGCCGTGCGAGCCGGTTGAAAAATCCTGCTCCAAAGCGGGCAATGATTATTGAGGGAGATGTCCTCGACCACATGGTCCTGACTGATGCGATGAGGGATCAGGACGTGGTATTCGCCAGCCTGGCTGGCGATATGGCCGGGCAGGCCCGTAACATTGTGAAATCAATGAGAGAAGTTGACCTGAAACGCTTGATCTTCATCAGTTCAATGGGCATCTATGGTGAGGTGCCGGGTCAGAAGTACCGCAACGTTTTGGATCCATACCGTGATTCCGCCGCCGTTATAGAAGCTTCAAACATCGACTACACGATTTTGCGTCCTGGCTGGTTTACGCAGACCCCGGAGGTTGACTACCAGATCACGCAGAAGGGAGAACCATTCTGCGGACACGACGTGTCCTTGAACAGCCTGTCTGATTTGATCGTCAAGCTGGCGCTTGATCCAACGCTGCATGTTGGCTGTAGCATTGGTGTAAGCCAGTGAAAGCGTCCTCAATCAATTCTCAAAGAAATATTGGGCTGCAAAATCAACAACGATAGCTGATGAATAACTTAAATACGGCTAGTGAAAAGACTTTATTTAAATATAAACAGGAAACATAATCATGACCAATGTCATTGTTGTTATCGGGGCCGGCTCAATCGGCCAGGCTATCGCACGCCGCGTCAGTGCAGGCAAACATGTGCTGCTCGCCGACCTGAACCAGGAAAACGCGGATGCTGCAGCAAAGACGCTTGCCGATGCAGGTTTCGAGGTGACGACTGCTGTCGTTGACGTGTCGTCACGCGCATCAGTTCACGCACTTGTTCGGACTGCTACAGCACTCGGAAGCGTGACGGGCTTGATCCATGCTGCTGGTGTTTCGCCGTCGCAGGCTACCCCGGCAATAATTCTTAAGGTCGACCTGTATGGCACCGCACTGGTGCTGGAAGAGTTCGGCAACGTCATCGCGGACGGAGGTGCAGGCGTTGTTATCGCCTCGCAATCCGGACATCGCTTGCCCGGCCTGAGTATTGAGGAAAATGCGGCTCTCGCAACTAGCCCTGTTGAAGACTTGCTGGGTCTGCCTATGTTGCAAGCTGAACAGGTCAAGGACTCGCTGCAGGCCTACCAGCTCTCGAAACGTGGAAATTCTTTGCGGGTGATGGCCGAGGCTGTGAGGTGGGGCAAGCGCGGTGCGCGTATCAACACGATCAGCCCGGGCATCATCTTCACGCCCCTTGCCAGAGACGAACTGAACGGCCCACGGGGTGACAGCTACCGTCGCATGATCGATTTGTCGCCCGCCAGACGTGGAGGCACTCCGGATGAGGTTGGAGTTGTCGGCGCATTGCTAATGGGGGCGGATGGCGGGTTCATCACAGGCAGCGATTTTCTTATGGATGGTGGGGTGACGGCATCTTATTGGTTTGGAGAGCTCGCCCCAAATTAAGCTACGAGTATATTCACTTTATGTGCTCCTGCAATCTCCTGGCCTGTTCCACCAATTGCTGTGCGACCGCCTCAAACGGTTCCAGGCTGCGCTCAGCCCGGCTTAGCACGACCGCGCCTTCGACTGAGGCGATTAATACCATGGCGAAACGGCGGGCGTCGTCATCCGGTAGCCCTGCTCGCTTGAGCAAATCGGCCAGGCATGTGCGCCATGTACGGAATACGGCGGTGGCGTGCGCCAGCAGGTCGGACGAGTCGGTGGCCACGGTCACCGCGAGTACGGCACAGCCGGATTCGCAGCCTGAGCGAGTAAGCACGGTACGCCAGATCAACAGGAAGTGCTGCACTACTGCCTCAGCAGAAGAGCCTGGGCAGCGGTTCATGAAATCGATCAGCACGTCGCCTGCCAAATCGATGGCGGCAGCGACGAGCTGGTCTTTGCCATCTGGAAAGTGATGGTACAGGGATCCGCGCGGAGCACCGGTCGTTGCTACCACTTCAGAGAACGACGTTGACTGCAGCCCGCGCTGTGCCAGCAGGGTCATTGCCCCTTCTATCATACGTTGACGAACATCACTGGCCATAGGCCGCTTTCATATTATTGTTTATTTAATACCGAAATGCCGGAAAAAGAAATTATGACGGTCATTATAATCGGTGCCATTATGATGATCGTCATAGTTAAAAACAAGGAATGATTTTCATGTTGAAACCCTACTTTGCTTTTTTGTCGCTATTCTCGCTATTGCTCATGTCGGCCTTATCGGCCTGCGGTTCTGCCCCGACTTCCACCCATATTCCCACCCGTATTTCCACCCCACCCCGTGAAGGAAACCATGTCATGAATCTTGATCAAACCAAGCAGGCCCTTGTGGGCGAATGGAGTAGCCTGGCTACCGAAATCCGGCCCAGCTCGCTTAAGAACCAGGACGGCAGCCTCAAGCCTTTCTATTTAAAGCGTGACTTCAGGTATGAGGCCGACGATCGTTTCGAGTTGGTCATCATTAATTTCGCCGACCCTTATGGCAAGGTCCCCTTGGCACGCATTCTGATCCGGGGTCACATGACCTGGGTTGGCGATCATCCTGTTGCGGCAGGTGCGCAGAAAGTAGACTTTGTGGCTGACGAGGCTTATGAGGTCACACCACTGATCCAGGGTTTTGCCGATCTGCTCAACCAGGTGGCAGGCAAAGACTATGCTCACTGGGAAGTCGGCGGGACACAGAGCATATTCGGCAAATCCTTCGCGCCATTCGGTCTGGTCGAGGGCAACAACTTCATGGAGTATGATCTGGTTTATCTCTCGCATAATTTGCTTTTCTGGGGAGCGCGCAATATTGATGGTCGCGGCTTTAACTCAGAGGCAAACCGGCCAACTAACCTGCAGATACCTTTGGTGCGTAAAGGCAGTAATTGATATTTGCGATGCAGTGCCATTCATGCTTAATGTGACGTGGACGGCATTTTGATTTCAGGACAATGACTTATATTGAAATCAATTCCTGCTTAACGTGATCAATTAACGTGATCAATTGATCGGTACCAGGCTCAAATGGCGTGCCAGTTCAACGAAGGCTTTCAAATAATCGATATCGACATCGGCTTCGCGTGCCCCTAAAAATATCTGTTTGGCGATACCCTGGCGACCCAGGCGCACTGCCACTACGTCCATTTTTTCTGCATATTCTTCTGCCAGCCAGCGCGGCAAGGCGGCAACGCCGCGGCCACTTTCCACCATTTGCAACATGATGTCAGTGGTCTCTATGGTCTTGTGCCGCTGCGGGCTGATCCCGGCGGGCATCAGGAACTGGTTATAGATATCCAGCCGGTCTATCGCCACGGGATAAGTGATAAGCACTTCGTCACCAAGCTGTGCTGGCTGCGCATAAGCGACTTTGGCCAGCGCATGTTTGCGGCTGACGACCAGTACCTGCTCGTAATCAAATACAGGTTCAAAATGCAGGCCAGGTTTATAGAGTGGGTCAGGCGTCACCAGCAAATCGATTTCGTAACCAAACAAGGCACCAATGCCGCCAAACTGGAATTTTTGTTTGACATCGACATCAACATCGGGCCAGTTTGCCAGATAGGGTGACACTACTTTCAACAGCCATTGGTAACAGGGATGGCATTCCATGCCTATGCGCAAGGTGCCGCGCTCACCGCAGGCGTACTGGCTCATGCGCTCTTCGGCCATTGCCAGTTGCGGCAGCACGCGGTTGGCGACGGCCAGCAGATATTCACCTGCCTGTGTCAGTCGCAAGCTGCGCCCTTCACGCAGCCAGATATCGGTGCCCAGTTGCAGCTCCAGCTTTTTGATGGCATGGCTAAGCGCTGACTGAGTCAGGAACAAGGCAGACGCTGCGGCGGTCAGCGAACCCTGTTTTTCTACTTCCTGGATGATGGACAGATGTATGCGTTCAAGCATGATGTATGAGTAAAACTAATCGAATAATGAGAAAACATCATTTTACTTCATGATTTGCTGACTATAGCATAGCCTTCATTCAATAATCTCAATGAAATGAAGACAACATCATGGTCACTACACATAATCTGGGCTTTCCTCGCATCGGTGCCAAACGTGAACTCAAGTTTGCGCTGGAATCTTACTGGAAAGGTGAATCTTCACGCGATGCACTGAAGGGGCTGGGTGCAGAATTGCGCCAGCGCCACTGGAGTCACCAGTCTCCACTGGACCTGACACCGGTCGGCGACTTTGCGTTTTACGATCAGATGCTGGACATGAGCTTCACGCTCGGTAATCTGCCCGAACGTGTCAGCGGTTTTCATGGCGATGCGCTGGATAATTACTTCCGCGTTGCTCGTGGCCGTTCTGTCAAAGGGCTGGAAGATCACAGTGCCTGCTGCGGTGCCAGCGATGGCGCAGGTGATGGCGCAACTGATGGAGTCGCAGCCGGTGAAATGACCAAATGGTTTGATACCAATTATCACTATATCGTCCCTGAATTTACTGCCGACACCAAGTTTGCGCTGGATGCTACTCGCCTGCTGGAACAACTGGCAGAAGCCAAACGCTTGGGTGTGAACGCCAAGCCTGTCATCATTGGCCCGGTCACTTATCTGTCCCTGGGCAAAGCCAAGGATGATACTGACAAGCTTGCCCTGCTACCGCGCCTGCTGCCAGTCTATGCGGAATTGCTGAACCAGCTTGCGGCACAGGGTGTGGAATGGGTACAAATCGATGAACCCATACTGGTCACTGAATTGACAGCAGAATGGCAGGATGCGGTCAAGACTGCATACACAACACTAGCCACCGACAAAGTCAAATTGCTGCTGGCAACATACTTTGGTCAGTTGCAAGACAACCTGGCGCTGGCATGTCAGTTGCCAGTACAGGGCTTGCATCTGGATGCCATCAATGCACGTGCAGAAGTTGCCACTGTCGTTGAACAATTACCACAAGACCGCGTACTGTCACTGGGTGTCATCAATGGCCGCAATATCTGGAAAACTGATCTCAACGCCGTGCTGGAATGGCTTACGCCGGTAGCACAAAGCCTGGGTAATCGTCTGTGGATAGCGCCTAGTTGTTCATTGCTGCATGTACCAGTTGATCTGAACAGTGAACAAAAACTGGACGCCGATATTCGTTCGTGGCTGGCTTTTGCGATCCAGAAGCTCGATGAACTCAAGGTATTGGCAACGGCACTGAATCAGGGCAGCGTCGCCGTCAAAAATGAGTTGGAAGCCAACCAGGCAGCCATTACCGCACGCCGCACCTCACCAAGGGTGAACAATGCAGCCGTCAAAGCCGCGGTTGCCGCCATTACTGCAGGCATGGGGCAACGCCAGAGCACCTATGCGCAGCGCGCCAGCAAGCAAGCCACATTGCTGAAGCTGCCAGCCTATCCGACGACGACTATCGGTTCTTTCCCGCAAACGGCAGAAATCCGCCATGCACGCAGTGAATTCAAGGCGGGCAGACTGGATGAAGCTGGCTATAAAGTCGCCATGCAGGCCGAGATTGCCCGCAGTGTGCGCGAACAGGAGGCACTGGGCCTGGACGTGCTGGTACATGGCGAAGCCGAGCGCAATGACATGGTTGAATACTTTGGTGAGCAGCTTGATGGTTACGCCTTCAGCCAGTTTGGCTGGGTACAGTCATATGGTTCACGTTGTGTGAAGCCGCCCATCCTGTTCGGTGACATCGCCCGCCCCAAAGCCATGACGGTGGAATGGAGCCGCTATGCCCAGTCGCTGACTGCAAAACCCATGAAGGGTATGCTGACTGGCCCGGTCACCATCCTTAACTGGTCTTTCGTGCGTGATGACCAGCCGCGTTCGGTATCCTGTTACCAGCTTGCGCTGGCAATCCGCGAAGAAGTGCTGGACCTGGAAAAAGCAGGCGTGCGCGTGATCCAGATCGATGAGGCAGCATTGCGCGAAGGCTTGCCACTGCGTAAATCACAATGGCAGGAATACCTGGGCTGGGCAGTGGAATCTTTCCGCATCACGGCCAATGGTGCGCAGGATGAAACGCAGATTCATACCCATATGTGCTATTCAGAATTCAATGACATCATTGAATCTATCGCAGGCATGGATGCTGACGTGATTACCATAGAAACTTCGCGCTCTGACATGGAGTTGCTGGATGCATTCGATCACTTTAACTATCCTAACGAGATCGGCCCTGGCGTCTATGACATCCATTCGCCGAATATCCCGACACAGGCACATATCGAACAATTGATGAAGAAAGCGGCGGAACGTATCCCGGCGGAACGCCTGTGGGTCAATCCGGATTGCGGCTTGAAGACACGCGCATGGGAAGAAGTGATCCCTGCGCTGACCAATATGGTGGCGGCGGCTAAAGCCCTGCGTAATGCAGCGTAAAAGTGCCGTGTAGGAGTAAGAATTGACATATTTCGCTAATATGTCAATTCTTCACGCACTAAAACCGTCCCGGAAATTTCTCCGGGACATTTCATTTTCCGGACAGGATTTTCATGATTGAGCGCCCTCCCCTGATTTTGCCAGAAGGCCGCAACAAGGTACTTTTGCATTCTTGCTGCGCACCTTGTTCAGGTGAAGTGATGGAAGCCATGCAGGCTTCCGGTATTAGCTATGCGATTTACTTTTACAATCCCAATATTCATCCGGTGCGTGAATATGAAATCCGCAAACAGGAAAATATCCGCTTTGCCGAGCAGCATGGTATAGAGTTCATCGACGCCGACTATGATCTGGATAACTGGTTTGAGCGCGTCAAGGGTATGGAAAATTCACCCGAACGCGGCGAACGTTGCACGACCTGCTTTGACATGCGTTTTGAGCGCACTGCCCTGTATGCACATGAACATGGCTTTGACACTATCACGAGCTCGCTTGGCATTTCACGCTGGAAAGACATGAAGCAGATCAATGGCTGTGGTGAGCGTGCAGCAGCGCGTTATGATGACCTGATCTACTGGACGTATAACTGGCGCAAGGCCGGTGGCTCATCACGCATGGTAGATATCAGCAAGCGCGAGAATTTCTATCAGCAGGAATATTGCGGCTGCGTTTACTCATTGCGCGATACCAACCGCCACCGCCGCAAAACCGGCAGAGAAAGAATACAGATGGGCGTCAAATTCTATGGCAAGGAAGAACTGCTTTCCGGCTTGCCGGATTCTCATGTTCCTCAAGATAAGGAAACCTGAATAAGATAAGATAGTGCTTTTAAGGCCACGCATTTTGCATGGCAATTCAGGATACTCTATTGAAAACAAGAGCATGGATCAGGCTGCCATCGGGCAAGCATCTGGATCTGATCAACCCCGATCCCCAGGCATGGCTGGACAGCGACTTGGCCGACAGGCTGTCCCGTACTTACCGCTGGGGTGGCGAATCTTGCTGGGCCAGGCCGCTGTCAGTCGCACAGCATAGCCTGAATGTGCTGGCCCTGCGCAGCACCATGACGGACACGGCCTTACATGCGGGAGAAGCACTACGCGAACTCTTGCATGATGGTGAAGAAGGATTGCTGGCCTTCGATTGTATTTCACCACTCAAGGCAGTATTGGGAGCGCCGTTCAAGGAAGTCAGCGACCGGTTGACGGATGCAATTGTCAAACGCTATCAGCTACCTGTCTGGAACGATATCGACTACAAGTGGCACAAATTGGCAGATGAGCTTATAGCGGCTTCTGAAGCGGTGCATTGTGCCGGATGGCCACGCAATGAGGTGTTGGATGTACTGGGAATCAAACTTCCGATACTCGAAGATGACCCACTGGCCAGTATCTATGATTGCCAACCATGGGAACCGTGGGCGCCAGACGTGGCCTGTGAACGATTTTTAGTAAAAATGCTTTCGCTGAACAGTCATGCCAGTCATGCACCAGGCAGGCTTCCCATGCAATCGACACAACTCTGAACCCTCTGAACCGGCAGGCTGTCACTCAAGGCCTGTCGCTCAAGACTCACGGCTTTGCTGGTGAAGTTTCGCAATGGTTTTGGCGAGTGCCTGCGGGTTATACACGATACCGCCAAGTTGTATGGTTTTATCTGCACCAATCAGGCTACGCTTCAATTTGTTGATGAAGCTGCCGGACGCTGGCTTGTCATTTCCCGATGTATTCTTCGATGTATTCTTCGATTTGAACCAGATACCTAAATCATTACCCTCGCCTTCATTCGATGAAATATATTCAATCGCTTCCCAGGGAATAAATTCCTCGCCGTCATTCATGTGAGTGATGCCTGCTTCATCAAAAACCAGGGCTGGGCCTCTGGCCTTAAATGTTTTTACAGCCCCCTGTATCAGCGAAATACCAAAAGCCAGAGACAGTACCAGAGCAAAGATGCCGATCACAATACCAGCCAGACCACGAAATACGGTGATGCAAAAGATGAGTGCCCAGATACCCTCAATGCACATGGCGATGCCAAAAGGGAGCGAAAAGTAGGCGCCCCAGCGGCGCCTGTATAACTCCAGCCGTTCAGTAGAGCCGGATTTTATTTCGCGATCAGTGTAATTGGGGGACTTCATAGTATTTTAGGAGGTTTGACGCTAACCAGTATTCTGACATATCTGCGTATCAACAAAGATCACTTGTACCATCTTTGCATGTGCGCATATAATTCGTATATGTTTCATATATGGAGTGTGTGGTATGGGTATTGTGAATATCGACGATGATTTGCATGATCAGTTGCGCAAAGCGAGCGTGGTGTCGTGCCGGTCAATTAATGGGCAAGCAGCCTTCTGGATCAAGATTGGCATGTTATGCGAAATGCATCCGACGCAGAGTTTCAATGAGATTGTCGCTCGGGAGCTGCGAGACGCAGGCATTGTGGCGCAAGCCGTCAGGGTGGCTTAGACATGACCAAGCGACCAGAAGAAATTGCATTGATGGCAGAGTCAGGCAAATTGCTGGCGGATGTATTTGGCTATTTGGACAAGCTGAGCCTGATCGGTATGTCAACCATGCAGGTCAATGATCTGGTCGATGGCCTGATCGTGGATGAACTGAAGGCTCGCCCGGCAAGCAAAGGGCAGTATGGATATGCCTACGCGCTGAACTCTTCCCGCAACAGTGTGGTTTGCCACGGTGTTCCATCCCCTGCTGAAATATTGCAAAGCGGAGATATCGTTAATTTCGATATCACCCTGGAAAAAAATGGCTACATCGCTGATTCCAGCAAAACTTACCTCGTTGGTGAAGTGCTACCGCTGGCTAAACGGCTAGTGCAAGTAACCTATGAAGCCATGTGGAAAGGCATCAAGGCCGTACGTCCCGGTGCCAGGCTTGGCGATGTTGGGCATGCCATTGAGCGGCACGCACGAAAAAACGGCTATACGGTCGTAAGGGAATATTGCGGACACGGCATAGGCCGCGAAATGCATGAACCTCCCCAGGTGCTGCATTGGGGTAAGCCGAAAACAGGCCTGTTGCTGGAAGAAGGAATGGTGTTCACTATCGAACCCATGATTAATCAGGGGCGGCGTGCCGTTGAAACCGAAGACGATGGTTGGACGGTAGTCACACGTGATGGCCAACTGTCCGCACAATTCGAGCACACCGTCGCCGTGACCCGGAATGGCGTACGGGTCCTGACCTTGCGTCCTGATGAAAAGATGCCGCACTGAATTTGCTTCACTGAATTTACTTCACTGCGTGCCAGCGTCAGATCACGCCCAGATCACCAGCGCCCTTAGCCAGCGTGGCCGCCATGTCAGCGTGAAGGCAATGCTGACTGCGGCGACAGCCAGTGCCATCACCCATACCAGGCTGGCCATGGAAGCATGATCAACCCGCAGGCAGAGCAAAAGCGATGTCCCCAGCCCGGCTGCACCCAGCCATCTTAGCCGGTTAACCAGACGTGCCGGTTGTGGGCTGGTTCCACGCACCTGTTCCCAGTGTACTTCCATTGCCAGCGCCAGCCAGCCCATACCGGCGACATTCGCTGCCAGGGCTGCAAACAAAAGTAAAGCATTAAGCATGGGCCGTCCCTTTGTCTTGATTTTCTGGAGTTGTCTGATTTGGTTTGCTGTCACCGGTTGCCGGATGTGCTGCACGATGCTGCAGCTTGCGTGCTGCCAGTATTGCCACGGCAGCGCTCACCAGTATGAACAGGTCGACACCGGCCACTGGCCAGTAACCGGTGCTAAGCGTATGCACAAGGTGATCACCGGTAGTGGCCCAGTTCAACACGACGACGATGACGGCCATGGCGGCAACGGCCCAACACTGTTCGTGCCACGCAGGCGATGCCCCTGCCCTGGCCACTGGTACAGAGCGCCAGAACGCATGAGCCATCGCCAGCAGCCATGTACCCCAGAACAGATATTGCTCAAGGTCTCCACGTGCGGGCCAGCCCGTTGGCAGTGCGTCTGGCAGCAAACGGTTTGCGGCCAGCATGCCCAGGGTAGCCAACAACATGCCTGTTACCGTTGTTACCGCCAGCGCATCAACTATGCGTGCGCCCTGCCCGCCTTGCCTGGCATGTTGCAGTTTGCGTTTTTCGACAAAGAAAATGAAGCCGGTGGCGATACAGACACAACCAGACAAACCACCAAATACATACAGCCAGCGCAATAACCAGTGGCGGAAATGTTGCAGATGCAGGCCCGTAAGAAATTCGTTTAGGCTGGCTACGGCGGTTTGTGGCGGGTCTTCATGCAATACTGTGCCAGTTGCAGCCTTGAAGTGTATGCCTTCACCAGTAAGTGCAATGCGATCAGTGCCAGCGCGATAAATGCTGACATAGCCATTGCTGTCACCGACGTGCTGCACGCTGAGGAAACCGATCTCACCCGCCATCCCACGTGCGGCCCAGCGACGTTGTGCCTCCGCCATCATGGCGTCTACCGATGCCAGTGGAGCGGCGATGCCGGACCGATGCTGGGGCAAACCAGTTTCTTTTGCTTCGAGCTTTTCATGCAGCTCATGCAAGGGTTCAAGCTGGGTATGGGTAACGGGAAAATAAATCCCGGCAAAGATAATCAGGCCGGTCAGGGCAAAGAAAAAATGAAAAGGCAGTGCCACCACACCAGTCATATTGTGCAGGTCCAGCACGCGGCGCTGACCACGTTTGCCGGCCCTGAAGGTGAACAGCTCACGGAATATCTTGCGGTGCATGACCACACCACTGATCAGCGCGATCAGCATGACCATGGCAGAAAATCCGACTATCCAATACCCCAAGCTGAGCCAGTTGAGGTGCAGGCTATAGTGCAGCGGATAAAAAAACTGGCTGCCTATTTTAAGGCGGTCATCAGGCAAGGCAGCGCCGTTGCGCGGGTCTATGGTACGAGAACCCCAGACTGCATCTTCCGGATCTTTGGCGTTGGGGACTTCATACCCAGAGAAAATGCCAAGCACCGGATCACGATGGGTGGTGTATGCACCCCAGCGACGTACGGTGTCGAAACGTTCGGGCATGGGGCCATTGACGCGGTCACGCATGGTGTCCACACTCGCCTGGGTAGGCTGCATGCTTTCAAACACCGGGCGCAGTACTTTGTCGAACGAGGGCATGGGCTGTGGTTCAAAACGCGATTGCGGAATCGCCCAGCGGTCTATTTCGCGGTCAAATACCGAGAGCGCACCGAAGAAAAACACCACAATCAGCACGAAGCCAAGTATCAAGCCAAGCCAGGTATGCAGCCAGGCCAGCGCAAGACGGGAATTTTGGAACATGGATTTATTCTCCGTTCAAACCAGGATGTACTGCAGCAATGACGCACAAGCCGCCATCAGCGCCCCGCCGCCGCCCAGCAACAGCCATACGAGCAACATATTTTTTGCTCTTTTTGCTATAAAGGCCCACAAAAAGGCTCCCAGATACACCAGGAAAACCAGAATGCTGCTCAGATGCTCGGCATCATGAAAGGACATGCCCAACGCAAACAGTCCTGCCATCGCCAGGGTGATGAAACCCCAGGCGAAGATGTAAGCTCCCAAAATGGCGGCTGTGAGACGATGGGCCAGGGCCAGCCCGGCGGGCGCGTGGCTTGCCATGGTGTCAGAACTTGTAGTTCATGTTCAGATTCACGCTGCGTGGCTCACCCCAGGTGTAAGTACTATACCAGTTGAAGATGGTGTAGTACTTTTTGTCGAACAGGTTCTTGATGCCGGCGGAGGCAGACAATTGTTTGCTGAACTCGTAGCGCGCCATCGCATCGAACAACCAGTAACTGTCTACCGTGTGACGTATGGTTTCGCCTGTAGGTTTACTGATATCGCCCCAGGTCTTGTCCTGCCAGCGAGCACCACCACCCAGCGTCAGTTCGTTCAGCTTATAACTTGTGTAGAGGCTGAACTGGTTGGATGGCGTCAGGGTGGCAACCCGTTGCCCCTGCTGGCGAGAGATATTGTGTGAATAACCCGCATGCATCTGCCAGCCTGGTGTCAGTTGACCTGACAGCTCAAATTCATAGCCCTTGGTCTTGACCCCTTGCGCGGCGCGATAGGCAACACCACCAGACGGTGTCAGGCCGCTGGTTTCTATGGCGAAGTTATCCTGCACCAATTCAAACACTGCTGCCGAAGCGTTCAGACGGCCACCAAAGAAGGCCCCCTTGACGCCAAGTTCGTAGTTTTTACCTTCAACCGGGGCCAGGGTGCGGCCTTGTACATCCTGATTTGATTGCGGGCTGAAAATATTGGTGTAGCTGGCATAGGCAGAGTAGTTTTTGTCTATGTCGTATATCGCGCCTACATAAGGTACGAACACGCCTGATTCATCCATGCCTTGTGTGCGGTTGACGTAACTGGACCAGCGGCCACCGGTGATCAGTTTCAGACTATCGTGCAAATCCCAGCGCACTGCCGCGTATAGACCGCGTTCACGCGTGGTTTCATCATCACCAAAACTGCGTGCAGCAGGCCACACTGGTTCCGGGACATTACCCTGCCAGTTGTAAAAGTCCGGCACGGTGGTGCTGTAGCCCGATTGTGGCATATAGCCACTATTGGTCCAGCGGGATTTGGCCATGCTGCCACCGATCACCAGTTCATGTTCGCGTCCGGCCAGGGTGAATGGACCACTCACATAGCCATCAAGTGCGTCGCTGACGGTACGGCCAACGTATTTGCCTATCCACATGGACACGCCCTTGCCGGTTGCCGGGTTGGGGTAACCACTGGCAGCAGCACCGAGTGCCGCATCATAGCCGTTGATCTGGTGGTTGTACTGCACTCTGGCGATCCAGCCATTGGCAAATTTGTGTTCCAGCGTCGCAAAGGCGGTGCGGGTATATTGATCCCAATGGCTCCAGTTGGTGCCATTATTATGTGAGCGCGGTACGTCATTGAATTCACCTTTGGAATTCAGCAAAGGGATACCGCCCCAGGTAGATGCCTTGGGCGTATTGTTCTGGAAATCGCTCCCCAGGGTCAACAGTGTGTTTGGTGCTATATCGGCTTCAAGGATGCCGTACAAGGTAGCAGTCGACCGTGAATAACGGTCAAGATTTGACTGGCGATCCTGATAGGCAGCGACACCGCGCACACGTACGCTGCCGCTATCATTGACCGCGCCGCCCACGTCTACTTCGCCACGATATGTGTTCCAGGTGCCTGCCGACAATGAGGCATTGCCGCTGAAGTTGCGCGTTGGTTTTTTGCGGATCAGATTAATGGTTGCACCAGGCATACCACTGCCGGTCAGCAAACCGGTGGAACCCTTGAGCACTTCCACACGGTCATACAGTGCCATGTCACTTAGCGTGTTGCCTGCTGAATAGGATGAATTGCGTGTCATCGGAATACCATCGTACTGGAAATTCTGGATGGCGAAACCACGTGCATAGTATTCCGTACGTTCGCTGTCATAGGTGACGATGCTGATAGCCGGGGTATGCATCATTACCTGGTCGATGGAATTCAGATTAAAGTCATCCATTTCCTGGCGTGTCACTACGCTGATAGATTGCGGCGTTTCACGCGGAGTCAGCACCATGCGTGTTGCGGTGGCGATGGTGCCAGGCGTGTAGGATGCACTGCCTTCTGTAATGCGGCCCAGCCGGTTCGCTGTCACATTGACATTCTGCATGGCGACCACCGGCGATGCCGGGGCGGTCGCAACACTAGTTACAGTAGCAGCCTTGATCACCAGTGCAGCCCCCTCCTGAGTGGCGGTCAAACCACTGCCGGCCAACAGCAAATCAAGCGCTTCACGGTCATTGAAATTACCCTGAACCACTGGCGCAGTCTTGCCCGCCACCAAAGCTTGCTGCAATGACAGCTGCACGCCTGTCTGACGCGTCCATGCATTGAGCGCATCACCGAGTGGTTGTGCGGCAATATTAAATGGACGGCTTGCCGTTGCCACAGTCTGCGCACTGGCAGCCTGGGGTAAGAGAGTACTGGCAACCAGTGCAGCACAGACACTCAGCGTAGCGGAGATGGGGGCAAAACGGGGAGCAAAGCGCGGAGTAAGAGCTGCGGTCCGAAGCGGCGATAGGAGATGCATGGGTTATTTAATATCATCGTGAATGAGAATGATTCGCATTATATATTAAATGCACCAAATTGGGTAGATATGAGTAAGGTATAAACATGGTAAATATTGTTCACGGGAATCATTTCTATTGCTGTGCCACACTGCTACGCGGTGCTTACCTATGATTCACCTCTGATGGCTACAAAAAAAGACCGAAAGTAGGCACCGCTTCCAGGGTATGTAAAAACATGAGGCATGCATTTTGCTCATGCTATTTTATTAATCGAACATCGCTTAAATGGCTGGTAATAATATTGATTCTCATTTACACTATCCATGTTGCTTGTGTGACATTCAATTTAATTTGATGAGCCATGCAGGCTCATTTGTTCAACCGTATTTTGCAATGAGCGTTTATGAGCGGTTTGCGACCAATGTCAACGCAGTTTGAGGAAACCCGGCACCAGATCAGTACTGGCCCCGGAGTGAAGATTTCTCACATCGATTACACGCCGCAGCAATATCGCAGCGTCAAATCCGAATCACCGCCCTGCCTAGCACTGTGCGTATTTCTGGAAGGCAGTGGTGAATCTATACTGGCTGACCGTTCACGTATCAATTTCGCCCCGGACCAGGCTTTGCTGTTTGCTTCGCCGAGCAGCAGTTGTTCAGAAACCAATCTGCCCGGACATCAACGCCTGCGGGCGATAGAAATTCATTTCACTGCGCAGACGCTGGAGCAGATAAGAGGCATGCAAATCCAGCCCATGCTGCAACGTCTGGCAGCGAATGCCAGCCTGCGGCCGGCTGGAACAGACAGCTTTCTATACCAGTTCCCTGCTTCGGCAGCGATCCGGGCGATTGCTGAGCAGATTTTTCGCCAGCGTACGCCTGAGGGTGTGCAACAACTTTTCCTGCACAGCAAGGCGCTGGAATTATTGTCACTGATGGTCGAGGCTTTGTTGTCCATATTGTCCACACCGCAAGGTACGGATAAGCCTGCCCTGCAAAAGCGCGATCATAAAAAACTTGATCGTGCGCGAGAATGCCTGCTGGCGCGGCTGGATCACAATTGGTCACTGGCTGAACTGGCACATGCCTCCAACCTGAATGAGCGCAAGCTGAAAGAAGGCTTCAAAGCCTTGTTCGGCAATTCAGTGCATGCGTATTTGCAGGAAAAACGCATGCAGGCTGCGGCGCATTTGCTCAGTTGCACAGAGCTCAGCATCACCGAAGTAGTGATGCAAACAGGCTATGCCAATCCCAGCCATTTTTCAAAATTGTTCAGGCGGCACTTTGGCATGTCGCCGCGTGAATTCACGCAGTTGAAAACGTCTACCTGAGGGTGTTTGTCACGTTGTCACTTCAAGCTGCCTGGCGAAAGCGCCAATGGCGGCTATTTTCCTGCTGTTCCCAAAGACGCACGTACAAGCCATCTTGCTGTATCAGGTCAGCATGTCGGCCTTGCCCGACCACAGCGCCACGATCAAGCACCAGTATCTGATCAGCATCAGCGACGGTATGCAGGCGGTGCGCAATCATCAATACGGTCTTGCCACGCACCAGTGCTGCCATGGCCTGACGTATGGCATGTTCATTACCGGCGTCTATGGATGCCGTGGCTTCGTCCAGCAGGACGATGGGAGCATCTTTCAGTATGGCACGTGCAATCGACAGGCGTTGCCGCTCACCGCCAGACAAGCTGCCACCGCCCTCGCCTATTACGGTCATATAAGCCTGTGGCAATGCCATTATGAAATCGTGACAGCAGGCAGCACGCGTGGCCGCCTGCAATTCTGCATACGTCGCATGTGGCCGGGCGATGCGCAAATTGCTTTCTATGGTGTCGTTAAACAGATAACTTTCTTGCAGAACAATGGCGATCCGGTCAAGCAGATCATCCTGGTGCATGCTGCGAATATCAACACCGCCTATGAGTATTTTTCCACCTGCCACGTCATGAAAACGGGCCAGCAAATGCACGATGGTGGTTTTGCCTGCACCGCTGGGGCCTACCAGCGCAGTCACTGTGCCGGGTCGGGCGCTAAACGAAATATTGCTCAGGGTTTGCGTACCAGCTTCCGCACTGTAATTGACATTGCAGAATTCGATATCATGACGATCTGGCACCAAAGCCAGGGCGGGTTCGGGCAAGCATTTTTCATTGAGTAAGGCGGCGATTCTTTCAAAACTTTTTTCATAGAAAGCCAGTTGTGCCATCAACAGCGCAGATTCATTCATCATGGCGTAGAAGCGATGACTCATGACCAGGAACATGACGAGCGTGGCATGTCCCAGGTTGCCGTTGATATTCAACTGAAAAGCCCGTGCCAATACCAGTAAAAAACCGATTTCCAGCAAGATGGAAAAACCGATGGCAGCTATGCCGGCGATAATTTCCACCCGTATGGACAATGCCCGCAGGTTTTGTAAAGCGCTCAATACCTTATCGTAACCACGCGCAGACCGGCCAAAGGCACGTATCACCTTAATACCCTGTATGAATTCGAGCAAGCGGCTATTGGTTGCGGCTTTCTGCGTGATTTTGGCGCGACTGATCTTGTTGACGGACTCTTTTACCAGGCGAAACAGTACCAAGCCAACTGCAACACTGGCCATGGAAAGCAAGCCCAGTTGCCAGTCTATATACAGTAATAACGCCCCGGTCAGCCCGGCGATGGTTAGTCTGCCGCATAATTCACCTGCCAGATGGGTAAAGGCTTCCTCCACATGAAGCAGGTTTTCTGTCATGACTGCTGTCAATTCGCCTGTCTGGCGGCGCGCATAAAAACCCAGTGGCAGGCGACGCAGATGGCTGGCAATTTGCAGACGTAAATCGCACATCATGCCAGTGCCGCCGACAAAGCCATCGACATTGGCTGCGACGCTGCACAATAATTGCAGCATCAGGCTGGCTGCCAGCATCAGCGTCAGTCTGATCATGAGACTCATGTCAAAATAGCCGCTGAACATGGCATTCAATGCCGCAAACAGCACGACATAGGGCACAGTCGCAAACAGTGATTCAGCCACCCGCCAGGCAATGCTGCGGCGGAAACGGGCTGTGTTATTGGGTATGGCGTCGCTACGTACCATGCGCATTAATCCAAATATCATCTGCATCAGGCAGCTCCCTTGACGTGTTCATCGGTTGGCGTGCTCCTGATCTTCCAGGTGGCGCTATCGCTTTGCAATTGCCATAAATGGCGATATAAAGTGCAGTCCTGCAGCAATTGCGCGTGCTTGCCGCAGGCAATGACACGACCAGTGTCAAGCACCACGATCTGATCGGCATCAATAATGGTTGATAAGCGGTGGGCGATCACCATGACGGTTTTGTCGCGGGTCAGCACACCCAGAGCCTGCAATAATCGCGCTTCATTGACAGGGTCGGAAAATGCAGTGGCTTCATCCAGGACGATGACAGGCGAATTTTTGACCAGCGCCCTGGCAATTGATAAACGCTGCTTTTCGCCGCCAGACAGACGGGCACCACGTTCACCCAGTACGGTTTGATAACCCTGTGGAAGACAGTTGATGAAGTCGTGCGCCTGGGCTGCAGTTGCTGCTGCGACTACCTGTTCTTCGCTGATATCTTCACGACCAAGACGGATATTTTCCAAGACCGTGTCGTGGAACAGAAATACATCCTGCATCACATACGCAACCTGGGAATGCATGTCTGCCAGCGGTATTTCACGCACATCTGCACCACCGATTCTAACTGCTCCCTGCTGTACATCCCAAAAACGCACCAGCAACTGGGCCAGCGTGGATTTTCCCGCACCACTGGGACCAACGATGGCGGTTAAACTGCCAGCTGGGATTTTGAAACTGATATCTTGCAAGACCGTTATTTCGCCATAAGCAAAGCTTGTACCGTCAAATTCTACGCTATTGTCTGCCGGGGTCTGCATATTTGCAGCATTGGCCGCATCAGGCAATTCAGGTGCTTCCATCAAATCCTGTACACGTCCATAACCGTCCTGTATCAACCGCATCAGGCTGCCAAAAAATGCCAGTTGAAACAATGGCCGGGTAATGCCCAACCCCAGCAACAGGCAAAGCACAAACAGTTCAAGTGACAGGCTACCCTGTAAATACCAGTAGCCGCCAAATGGCAATATGCAAAGCATGTTGGCACCGATGACCACGGTAAAGGCGGACCAGGCCGGTACGGTCAGTTTTACCATGCGCACGATAACGTCAAAATAGGCGGCAACCACCTGCGGTAAGCGTACCGCGCTGGCGGCGCTTGCCGCACCCTGGCGATAAGTCTTGATCACAGCAATACCTTGCACATATTGCACAACCTGGCTGGCCAGGATGGCATTGACTTCGTTATATTCACGCATGACTTCCGGTACTTTTTTCCATAACAGCAGCTGTACCACGATGGCCAAAGGTACTGTCACCAGAGTCACCAGGGCCATGCGCCAGTCCAGATAAAACAGGGCAATCGCGCTGACCACAGGCAAAGTCAGGGCGGCGGCACTGTCGTTGAGGTGATGGGCGATGAACAGTTCAAGCCGGTCTACGTCATCACGCAAGACTTTATTAATGGATTCTGCGTTGCGTGCGGTGATCCAGCCCATGGGAACACGTCTGAGTTTATCTGCCACCGCCAGACGCAAGTCGAACAGGATGTTGAACGCCGCCAGATGCGCCAATACGCCGCCACTGACCTGTAGCAGCCAGCGCAAGCCCATCGCCAGTGCGCCCCAGCCCAATATGGACCAGAGTTCTGTCAGCGTTTTTTCCTGTTGCGGGTGTGCCAGATGCAATAGCACCAGGTAAATCACCAGCAGCGGCGCCAGTGACAGCAGGCTGCTCATTGCACTTAACACGGTAGCCCAGATCAAGCTGGTCTTGCGTTCTCCTGCCAGTGCAAGTAATGCTCCCAGCCCGCGTTTGCGGGCAGGCATGGGCGCTCTGGTAGTTGATTGATCACTCATTATGCGGCCCGTCTGCTTGCCTGCTGTAGTTGAATATGGTCTGTCATATGAAGTTCTTCTTGCGCGCTTTTGATAAAATAATTGAGCAGCATGGACTTGGGCATGGCGCTCATGATCCAATTGCGCAAACGGAAAGACCAGACGCTGTCCGGCAAATACAGCCTGGCAGCTTTGCGCCCGCGTAATTGCAAAGCAGCTATACCAGGACGCATGCGTTGCTGGTAGCGCAACAGGGCTGCCGGACTTGAATCGGCAGCCAGTTCCTGTGCCAGGCAATAAGCGCCAGCCAGTGCCATGCTTGCACCCTGCCCGTTTGCCAGCGTCAGACAATGCGCGGCGTCACCGAGCAGCACAACCCTGCCACGGCTCCAGTCAGGTATATGTACCTGCATCAGGGCATCCATGTAGACAGAGCTGCTGGCCGACAGTTTTGTGATTGAATCAATCACACGTGGATGGCTGCCGGCAAATTCGCTGAGCAGGTAATCCCTGCGTGTGTGTTGCGCAGGTGCTGCATCCAGATTTGATTTCCAGATATGCAATGCAGTAACTCCCTTGCTGCCGAGCTGGTAATACATGCTCATACGGCGTGGCTCGGCGATGGCGACCATGTCTTCTTCCAGCGCGGTGCCGCCATTGATCCAGTAAGCTGCCGCCTGCATCCCCATGTGCTGGCAAAAGTCGGTATCCGGTCCAAATGCCAGTCGCCGTGTGGCTGAACGAAAGCCATCGGCACCAATCACATAGTCAAAGCGTTGCGTATTGCCATGGTTGAATTGCACATCGACACCGTGTGCATCTTGCTGCAGGGAAGAAATCCGGGTACCTGGCTGTAAATTGACTGCATCATTCAGACTTTGGTGCAGGATATCTGCAAGGTCGCCACGCAGCACCACTTGATGGTCAAGTTGGGTCAGCAGCTTGCCATGATTGAGCTGCATGATGGTACGTCCACGGGCATCGAGATAAAGATTGCGGTCTACCGGCAAGGCGGCCTGACGCAAATCTGGCAGCAGGCCCATTTCTTCAATCACGCGACGGCCCGCACCGGATATGCTGAGCATATAACCTTCGTCACGCAATGTGGCTGCCTGTTCGACTATCGTAACGGCATAGCCGCTACGGCTTAACCACCATGCAGCACACAAACCACCAATGCCGGCACCGGACACCAGTATGCGTTTGCCATTTGTGTTATTCATACTGCTCATGCCACACCCTCTTTGATTGTCGCGGCCTGGGTACGCAACATGGCTTGTACCTCCAGCCGGGCTTCTCGCAAAAAAAAATGTTCGGCGTCCACAGTTTTTGGCGCGATCGGTGTGGCACTGTAAGCTTGCCAGCCGCTCATGTGTGCTGGCGTCACCAGTTTGTCGCGTGTGCCTGCCAGCGTATGTACCGGGCATGGCAAACGTCGCCGGTCAAACCGCTGATAACGTGCACCGACGGCAAAGTCTGCCTGCATGGTTTTTTGTACGGCCCGCATCATGGCTGGTGCTGCCAGCACGCCCGGTGGCGTACCACCCAATACCCTGAGCACGACTGCCAGGTCGGCATTATCAAAAGGAGCAATTTGCAATAAATTGATCAACATCGAAGACAATGGCAGATGCGGCGGATTGGTTGCCGTCAGCCATAGTGCCGCAGGTGGCCTGCCTGCCTCAGCCAATGCCAGCGCCAGCTCATATGCCAGCAAGCCACCAAGGCAATGACCAAACAGTGCAAACGGACGTTCACTGCCTATTGCCTGCAGTTGCGGCTGGATTTGTGCCATGGCCCAGGCGACCCATTGCTCCATGGTCTGCAAAGGCGCATCCATGAGAAAGCCTTCGCGACCGGGCAACTGTACCGGGCAGAATTGCATTTCATCGGACAGCGTTTGATGCCAGCCACGAAATACAGAGGCGCCCCCACCCGCAAAAGGAAACGCAAATACCGGCAAACGCGTATCACCGGTCGGGGCACCATACGGAAACACCTGTTCAACCGGTTCCGGCATGATCAAAACCGTTTGTTGAACGGCGCGGCATGTGACTGCTGGCTGCGGTAAATGCCAGTCGGGTGCATGTTGATTCACTGGCCTGCTGTCGCGTATGAAGCGCATGGCCTGATACCGCAGGTCAGCATTTGCCAATGCGGTCTGTTGCGCAGCCAGCTCTTCACCAAGTACCGTTCTCAGGAAATTTTCTTCGCTATTTCCAGCATCAGCATCTGCCGGATTTTTTTGGTACTGTTTTTGTCTGCATGTGGCGGCAGCCAGTACGCCCGTACTCAGGTCGCGACTGGAATCCAGTTTGAAGCCGCAATTCTCAAGCTGACTGACCAGCGTGGCCCAGGTACTGTCATCAAGCAGATCAGCAATCAGCAGGCAGGCACCGGTACGCAGGGTCTGCGCTGCGCTGCGTGCAAAGGAAGATGGTGACTGCAATTCTTGAAACAGTTCTATCGCCAGTATTACGTCCTGGCTGGCTGTTTGCTGCGGCAGGCTGGCGGCATCGGCCACCTGCCAGCGTATTTTCAGTCTGCCGAAACGGTTACGACAAGCTTCGATCTGCTCTGCTGACAGGTCAATACCAGTCAACGCGGCAGGTTTATGCCTGTCTGCAATCGCTGCCAGCGCACCTCCACGACCGCAACCCGCGTCAAGAATGTGAAGCCCATCCAGCGGGGTATCAGCAATGATTTCCCATAGCAAACGCTCTTGCATATCGCGTGTGCTTTGGCGACTTTCAGACGTGGCATAACCGCGATTCATGAATTCAAAACGCTGCCCTGCATCCAGCGCAGTTACCAGGTCGTTCAGGCGTGCATAGACCAGACGTGTCAGCATGACGCCTTCCTGGACTTGCAGTGGGGCAGCGGTCATGAACCCGCCTCGGCCAGCATGTTATTTACTGTATTTTCTTCGGCCTGCCCATCACCGGTGATGGTGTTTGATACCGATGCAGTTTCTGCTGTGGCACCAGCCGCTGCCCTTGCATACATGCGGGGTGCCAGCAACAAGCCCGTGAATGCGAGGCCGCTGGTAATCATGAAGGTGACACCATAGCCAAGTCTGGACGTGACCACACCTGCACTCAGTCCGAATACCAGTGCGCAAAAAGCGTCGGTACACTGCAACAAAGAATAGTCGGTACCTGCCTGTGCCGGTGATGCCCAGTCCATCATGATGGTGTACAAGACGACAAAGCCCAACGACATTGTGGTGCAGAACAACAAAAACACAGCAGCCAACAAAGGTTTGGCGTGCCAACCCAAAGTTTCTATCAACAGGTAGGTGAGTTGCAACACCAGATAGGCAATCAGACTGGCTTTCAGCATGCTTAAACGCTGATAACGTTTCAGCAGAACACCACCCAGCAAGGCGCCGACGACACCGGCAACGGCAACACCGGCACCGGACAGTATGCCGATTTCCACTACTGCAAATCCACGGTCCACCAGATAAGTCAGCATGATGGCACTGAACCAGCGCAGCGATGCCTGGCAACTGATGATGGTTGCCATGCCCCAGCGTATGGATGGTCTGCGCCAGGCGGCTTTCAAACTTGGTGTTGTGGCAGTCATCGTGGTGACCGGCACTACTGGTACTACTGGCATCACGCGTCGGCGGCGCAACCACAATGCGGGTAAGCCGCACAGTGCAACCAATACTGCCAGTGCACGTATGCCGGTTTCCCAGCCCAGGTAGCCCACTGCCGTAACCAGTAAGCCGCCACCAAGTATGTAACCGAGGTAGCTGCCGCCTATCTGCATGCTGTTGCCAAGTCCGCGCTGTGAGACGGGCAGTGCCTGCACCGCCATGCCATCGGTGACGATGTCTTGCGTCACCGATGCAACCATCAGCACCAGTAGCAAGAGCATAATGGCTGACAATGCTGATTCCAGTGGCAATAAGGTCAGAATCAGCACACCAATCAACAAGAACAACTGAAAATTGCCTGCCCAGCACAGGCTTTGTTCAGGCTGGCCGGCAGTCAGGCGATCTATTCTTGACGCCCATAAAAACTTCAGGGCACTCGGTAAAAATAGCAATGACAGCAGACCTATCTTGTCCAGCCCTATGCCGCGTGCACGCAATAATACCGGCAGACCTTCGTGCACCAGTCCACTCAACAAACCCTGGGTGGCATATAGCCCACCCAATACCGTAAGCAGGCTGCCGGCAGCCATTGGCGTACCAATTTTTTTCATCATAATTGCGCTTGCAGACGTAAGCCGACTGTGCGTCCACGATTATATTGTCCGAAATCACCGAGTGGCCCGAAAGAAAATGCATAGTTAGGCACGATGCGGTCGCCTACATTGTCAACATACGCAGTCAGGCTGAGGCGCTTGCTGACTTCCCACTGAATAGAGGTGTCAAGCAAGGTGTAGGTCGGCTGGCTTAAGGTATTGGCAGTATCGAACCACAGATCACCGGAATAAGTCAGGCTGGTATTCCAGCGCAACAAGCCTGCACCAGCCATCTGGAAACGCAATTCAGTCCCGGCCCGCAGGCTCAGTGGGACGACATAGGGAACGCGTTTGCCGTTCAAATCGATGTTGCCGGCTGGCGCATGGAAGTTTTCTATCGTGCTATGCGTCCAGCTGGCACCACCGCGCAGGCTGAAGTCCTGCGTAGCAGCAAAGGCAGCATTGATTTCCAGCCCATTCGCTTTGGCATCACCGACGTTTGCCAGCATCTGGAAAGGGCCTGATTGCACAGGTGCCTGGAGATCACGTGTTTTGCTGTGGAAGACTGTGCCATCCAGTTGCAGGCGATGGCCCATCAGATCGGCCTTGAAGCCTGCTTCCAGGTTGCGTATGGTTTCTGCGTCATACGGGATGCCACCTGCAGTGTTCTCTGCCACACGGTTATAACCACCCGCTTTATAACCTTCACTGACCAGGCCATACACGCGCCATTCTGGCGTCAATTGATATCCCAGTGCCAGTTTGGGGCTGACATGGCTGAAACGCTTGTCTGCCGCGAAAGACAATGCCGCAGCACCAGTACGTTTATAGTCAATATCAGCTTTGTCTACGCTATAACGCAGGCCTCCTGTCAGGTCCAGGCGTTCATCCAGATGCCAGACAGCTTCACCGAAGATGGCTGTGGATGTAATGGTTGAGGCACTTTTGCTCGGACCCGGGAACAGGAAGGCTGGCACGGTTGGCACGGCCACACCGCGCAGGCGTTCAAAATCCTGCTTTTCATAATACAGGCCGAACACACCATCCACTGCACGCTTGCCACCGCTGGTTGCCAGACGCAATTCCTGGTAGTAGGTTTTTTGGTTTTCCGGATCTGAATTACCGGTGGTGATGACACGTTCGAACTTTCTGTCCTGGTAGGAGCTACTGGATGTCAGCTTCCAGTCGTTCATGAAATAATCGACACCCAGTCCGACCTGGCTGACCGTACGGGTCAGCGCCGGTTCAGCGAAATCAAACGGTGTACTGGCTATGGCACGACGGTATTTCAGTGGGAAGGACTGGAAATATTCATCATGTGCGCTATAGCGGTCTCGGCTGACGGTCAGCATGGCATCCAGGTTGCCGCCCATAGGTGCCCAGCGCAAACGTGCACGGCCCAATGCCTCGCGGCTGGAACCCAGATCATCTGCGCCAGTGGCGGCGCGCAAACGACCAGGATATTCATCGGCATAGACATTGATATCACCATACAGACTGTCTTTGACCAAAGCCCCGCTGGCCATGACATCAAGGCGACGCGTCATATTACTGACATCCAGGGTCATTTGCGCCTTGCTGGTGTTATTTGGCTTGCTGGTGACAATATTGATCACGCCCCCCTGTGCTGAACGACCATACAGACTACCTTGTGGCCCTTTCAACAATTCGATTTGTGCGACGCCAGTCAATGGCTGGGCAAAGTAAGTCATATCCTGCGGTATGCCGTCGACATACACGGTCACGGCAGGATTGTAAAAATCAATCGCGGGCGCACCACGCATGCTGAACAGGGAATACACACGTGTACTGCGTGGCATGACGGTCAACTCGGGGAATATTTTTCCCAGTTCATCGGTACGCACGACACCAGCGGCATTCAGGCGCGCCGCTGTCGCCACAGAACTGGCAACATCCGGGGTCAGCCCGGTGGCATCAAGTTTGGTGGAAGTCACCACCAGTTCTGGCAAGACATAATCTTCACGCTGCTGCGCTTCTGCTCCGGCCACCATACCACTTGCACCCAGCGCACCGCTGGCCAGTAAAACACCCCGCAAATAACTCAACTTCATTATTTCACTCCTCTTTTATCAGTGGCTGCAGTATCCACGTCAATTTCGAGACGCACTACCGTGATCAGTGCCGAAAATATCGTGATCAGTACTTTTAATTGATAATCATTCGCATTTGGAAGATATTCATATGCTAATGCGGAAAGCCTATAAGCCTTCAAGCGAAACAGACGCGTTTCCACCAATGCCAACCGATATTGAGGTAAGAGATGATCCCTGCACCTGCCATTTCCCTGCGCCAGCACGCCACCCTGGTTGACTGGATAGAACACCATGCAAAACACCGGCCTGACGCCGAAGCGCTGTGCTTTATCGGCCAACGTAACGATGTCAATGGTGCCACTAATGACTTGCGCCTGACTTATGCTGACTTGTCTGAACGTGTAAGGTGTTGTGCAGCCAGTCTGCAAAGGCATGCCAGACCGGGCGACAGTGCGCTGATACTTTTTCCGTCGGGAATAGATTATGTAGTCGCCCTGCTGGCCTGTTTTTATGCCGGAGTGACCGGAGTACCAGTCAATTTACCAGGTGCCGCGAGGGTGAAGCGCGTGTTGCCAAAGCTGGGCGACATCACGCGCGATTGCCGACCTGCTTTACTCATCAGTAACAGCCAGGTTGCGGCGGCCAGTGGCAGCGATCTGCAAGTTTTTGCGGATGAACATGAACTGCGTTTGCTGCAACTCGAAGACATGCAGGAGGACGACTCACAACGCTGGCAACGTCCGCAACTGGATGGTGCCGCACTGGCCTTCCTGCAATATACATCAGGGTCAACCGGACAGCCCAAAGGGGTAATCAACCGCCATGGTCCCTTATTGCACAATCTGGAATTTTTGGGCCGACTGACGGCAGTCAATACCCGGACGGCCAGTGACACGGTCATTGCCAGTTGGTTACCTTTATTCCATGATCTTGGCTTGATCATGGGTATTTTACTGCCGCTGGCGTATGGCGGACGTGCTGTTTACATGGCACCCATGGCCTTTGCGGCCGATCCTTTGCGCTGGCTGGAACTGGCTACGCGGGAACGGGCGACCGCCCTGCCCTGTCCGTCATTTGCCTTGCGCCTGTGCGCTGATGAAGCAAGAACGGCACCGCAACGAATGCTTGCGATCGACCTGAAACAGGTCACTTGTCTGATGCCGGCCGCAGAGCCGGTATTGCCTGCACAGGTGGAAAGTTTTTATGCCATTTTTGGGGCGCATGGCTTGCAGCGCGATGCCATCAAGCCTGCCTATGGTCTGGCTGAAGCGACCTTGCTGGTGTCCGCCCACGTCGATCGTCACAATCCCTATTTTATTGATGTGGACAAGGCGAAACTGGAACGTGGTCATGCGGTCGTCAGCGCTGTTCATGACGAACATATAGCTGCCGGCTTGCGTCGCTATACCAGCAACGGTAATGATTTCGGTGGCCAGGATGTCCGCATTGTTGATGCCGAAAGCCATGTTGACCTGGGTGAGGATCAGGTTGGTGAAATATGGATCAACGGTCCAGCCGTTGCTGGCGGTTACTGGAACAAGCCGGAATTGAATCGCGATATTTTTGCTGCCTGTATTGCCAGCATCAACATCAATGAAGAAGATTGCAAGCCTTATTTGCGCACTGGCGATATGGGTTTCATGCATCAGGGGCACTTGTTTGTCACCGGCCGACTGAAAGACATGCTGCTGTTTCGCGGGCAGTGCCATTACCCGAATGATATTGAAGCCACCAGTGGCCGCAGCCATGAAGCAGCCGTGCCAGAAAGTGGTGCTGCATTCTCGGTTACCCCGGGTGATGAGGATGCAGAATGTCTGGTCATCGTGCAGGAAATTCTGAAGCAGACTGGTGTCGATTACCAGCACATCGTCAACACCATACGTGCATCGGTGGCAGAAGAACATCAACTTAGTAGCCATGCCATCGTGTTGATACGTAAAGGCACTTTGCCACGTACCACCAGTGGTAAAGTGCGACGTGCCGCAGTGCGTCAGGCTTATCTCGATGGCAGCCTGCCAGTCCTGCATCAGCATGTACTCGACACGCAGCAAGCACAACAGATATCCCGGGACATAAGCTTGCTGGATACCTTGCGTCCGCTGTCATTGGCCCAGCGTCATCTACATTTGCGAACCTGGCTGGCAAATGAAACTGCTGCCATACTGGGGACGGTTGCTGCAAGAGCAATTCATCCTGAAGCCAGTCTGTTTAATTATGGACTGGATTCGATGTCGGCGGCACGCCTGGTAAGCACGGCAGCCAATGCTTGCGGCCTGACACTGCCTGACAGTCTTATATTCGATCACCCCAGCCTGATGCAACTGGCAGCCTGGTTACAGATTGCCATGCTTGATCAGGCAGGTTTGCCACCTGCTGCCGACGCAATATCTTCAAGTCATTCCGCCTCAATCCATTCAACGTCAGCGCCTGATGCTGACAAGGGCGTGGCGGCACCAGTTTCTACAGACAGGGAAGCGATCGCCGTCATCGGCATGGCATTTCGCCTGCCGGGTCAGGATGGGCAAGACGCCAGCGACGACGCTGCATTCTGGGACATGCTGGAACAAGGTGGCTGCGCCATCCGCCCTGCACCGTCAGAACGTTTTCGTACCCGTGAAGACATCCCTGGTTTTGGCGCTTACCTGAATCATGTTGATCAGTTTGACGCGGCTTTTTTTGGTATGTCACCACGTGAAGCGATGAATACTGATCCCCAGCAACGCTTGCTGCTGGAAGTCGCCTGGCATGCACTGGAAGACGCGGGCCAGCGTCCTGCGGCGTTGCGCGGTAGTGATACCGGCGTATTTGTCGGTATAGGTACCGGTGACTATGGCCATTTACCCTTCATCAGCGGTGAGCCCTCGCACTTTGATGCCTATTGGGGTACTGGCACCTCGTTTGCGGCAGCCTGTGGTCGCCTGTCTTTCAGCTTCGGCTGGGAAGGCCCATCGATGGCGGTTGATACGGCCTGTTCGGCTTCACATAGCGCATTGCATTTGGCAGTGCAGAGTCTGCGTGCGCGTGAATCTGGTTTGTCACTGGCTGCTGGCGTCAAACTGCAGTTATTGCCTGAGGTTGACCTGGTATTACACAAGGCTGGCATGCTGGCAGCAGATGGCCGTTGCAAAACACTGGATGCCCGTGCCGATGGTTATGTTCGCGGGGAAGGTTGTGTGGTACTGGTGCTGAAACGTCTGTCGGATGCGCTGGCCGATGGCGATGCGGTGCGTGCCGTTATTCGTGATACGACCGTGCGCCAGGACGGTGCCGGTAGCAGCCTGTCGGCACCGAATGGCGCTGCCCAGCAACGCCTGCTGACACTGGCACTGAAAAAAGCCGGACTGACACCAGCCGACATTGACTATATAGAATTGCATGGCACCGGTACCCGTCTGGGTGATCCGATTGAATATCAATCCGTTGCCGATGTTTTTCGTGGCCGTGCCATTGATGATCCTTTGTGGCTGGGCTCGGTCAAAACCAATATCGGCCATCTGGAAGCGGCCGCCGGTGCCGCTGGTCTGGTCAAAACCATACTTGCGATCGAACATGGCAAGTTACCCCCTGCGGTTGAGCTGCATGAAGTCAATCCGCTGATTGATCTGGACATCATCCCGGCGCGCGTGCCTGCACAAACAATCAATTGGCCCATGCGCCAGGCTTTGCGACGTGCTGGCGTGACCTCTTATGGTTTCGCCGGAACTATCGCTCATGTCTTGCTGGAACAGGCGCCAGTATTGGCTGCGGTTACAACATCATCTGTTATATCAGAACCAACACAAATAACGACACCACAGCTTTTCCTGCTGTCGGCTCGATCAGCAGAATCATTGCGCATGCTGGCATCCAGCCACGTAGCAAATTTGCCTGCCTGCGACGACTTGCCGGCATTGGCACGCGGCATGGCACGTCAGCGTGAACACCATGGCATGCGTGTAGCCGTACTGGCATCCAGCCGCGAAGAGCTGGCTACTGGTCTGCAGCAGTTATCAGCCTCCAGACATGCCGTAACTGAAGCCGCACGCAATCCACGCATAGGATTTTTATTTACAGGACAGGGTTCGCAATACAGCGGCATGGCACGTGATCTGTATGCGCAGCAGCCTGATTTCCGTCAGGCGCTGGATGCCGCAGATGCTGCCATGGCACGAGATCTCGGCATGTCTGTCGTCGCTCTGATGCATGATGACTCGTACAATGAACGTTTGCAGCAAACCGCATTTGCCCAACCGGCACTGTTTGCACTGGGCTATGCGCTGGCAAAAATGTGGCAGGCTTTTGGTGTACAGCCGGATATCATACTGGGACATTCCATCGGTGAATTTGCAGGCATGGTCATCGCTGGTGCCCTGACACTGGAGCAAGCAGCAAGCCTGATCATCAGGCGTGGCGCATTGATGCAGGCCCTGCCGTCTGGTGGCGCGATGCTGGCCGCACGTGCGACGCCAGAACAGGCGCTGGCAGTGCTGGCTGAATTGAAGGCCGTGAAGACAGGCCAGGCTGACGACATTGCGATAGCTGCCTTTAATGGCCCGCAGGACGTGGTGTTTTCTGGTTCTGCCGCAGCAATAGACGCCGTGCAGGCTTTGCTGACGGCACGACAATTGCATGCCCGCGCCTTGCAGGTATCGCACGCTTTCCATTCCCCTTTGCTGGACCCCATGCTCAGTGCCTGGGAAAGTGCATGTGCAAAACAATTGATGCAGGTGCCACGCATTGCAGTCTGCTCCAGTCTGACTGCTGAACTGCTGGAGCAGGCACCCGATGCAGCTTACTGGAGAAATCACGCACGCCAGCCGGTTCGATTTGATGATGCCCTGAAACGTGTGGCCAGTGCCTGTGACATTCTGCTGGAGATAGGCCCGAATGCCATCCTGAGTGCAGTATCGCAACGTAATCAGGCAGCCCAGCAATGGCCGCAGGCAGTCACTTGCCTGGCAAGCTTGCGCCGTGGCGGTAGTGATCTTGTCGCTATCGGGGATGCCTGTGCTGCCCTCTACATCGCTGGGCAGGACTTTGACTGGGCGCATGTGTTTTCCGGCAAACTGCCATCGCCACGCAGTTTGCCGCGTTATCCGTTTGAACGTCAGAGTTACTGGCTGGATTATGACGACGATGCGCCGCATCAGTCTTTGCAAATGCAACCACAGCCAGAACGTGCAGCAGCACGACCAGTCGATTTGTATACCATGCAGTGGGAACATTTCACGCTGACCGAAAATGCTACCCATGCTCCGCGCTATTTTCTGCTGGGTGGCAACATCGCAGATACATCCACTTTTGCCGCAGAACTGCAAGCAACTGGTGCCGATATCTATTTGCTGACAGCGGGCGAATGGCCAGTGGCGGCAACGCAGTTGCAAGACACAGACGTGGTGATTTATCTGGATGGCTGGCGAACTCAAACTGCTCATGCAGCACTGTCAGCAGATCAATCAGGCTGGCAATTGACAGAATTCGTCAAGGTCCTGCAAAGTCTGGAAAAGAAACCGCGTATCCTGCTGCCGACCAAGGCAGGTCAGGCGATTGCAGGTACCCCGGGCGACCCTTCGCAGGCGACTTTGTGGGGTGCTGCGCGGGCACTGGCGCTTGAATATGCTGGCCCACGCTGGTTGATGGCCGACAGCGATGTTGGCCTTACACCGCTGGTATCCGCACTGCCTGCCCTGCTCACTCTATTTGGCAGTGAAGAAGCTGTGGCCTTGCGTGAAGGACGATGGCTGCACCCGCGTCTTGACCGGGTCAGTGCACCGTCGTCTGAAAAAAACAGCCTGCCAGTGTTGAAACAGGATGGCATCTATCTGGTCGCAGGTGCGTATGGTGCCCTGGGGCGCCATGCCACCGATTGGCTGGCGACACGTGGCGCACGTCACCTGGTATTGCTGGCGCGCCATGCTGCGCCATCTGGCTGGCAAGCAAGGCTGGCATTGCTGAAAGCCCAGGGGATACGCATAACGCATATCGCTGCCGATGTGGCTGACGCTGATGACATGGCAAGGGTATTTGTCCGCATCAGCAGCATGGAGCACGATACGGGCCACAAACTGGCTGGCGTTTTTCATTGCGCCGGTACCAGCCGTTTCAACGACCTGGCGACGATCACAAGTGAAGACTACAGCACAGTCAGCCGGGCAAAAATACAGGGCGCATGGCTGTTACACGAACATACAGTTTCCCGTGCACTGGATTATTTTGTTTGTTTCACCTCGATTTCTGGTATCTGGGGTTCACGCCTGCAAATTCCTTATGGCGCTGCGAATGCCTTCCAGGATGCGCTGGCGCGCCTGCGTCATCATCAGGGCCTGCCTGCGCTGGCGATTGCCTGGGGACCATGGGGAGGCGGTGCCGGCATGTCAGAAGTAGATGAAGACTTATTGCAGTTACTGCGTGCCGCCGGCATACGGCGACTGGCACCGGCACGTTATCTCGCCACGCTGGATCACCTGCTGGGTGGTGTTTTGGATGGCGAAAAAAACATAACAGACGATGGCACTTGTGTCGCCGTTGATGTCGACTGGCAGCAATTCGTACCTCTATATGCACTGTATAACCCGGCCAATACTTTCCAGCGGTGTTTGACAGCCAGTCAGGCCAGTGCAATGGCGGTGTCAGCTACCACGGATACACCGAGTGCCCTGCATGCCCTGGATGAACAGGCCCGACAAACAGCCGTGCATGTCTTTGTGATTGCTGAACTGGCCCGCACCCTGCGTGTCACTCCTGCACAGTTGACACCGGATATACAGTTACTGAAACTGGGCATGGATTCAATACTGGTCATGGATTTTTCGCGTCGCTGTGAAGCCGGTCTGGGTGTCAAATGCGAATTAAAAGCCATCTTTGAACGCAACACGCCACAAGGCCTGACCGATTACCTGCTGGAACAATTGAGCAGGCAAGTGCCTGATAGTCACAATCAGCTTGCCGCTGAACAGATCATTGCCGATCCGGCCAATGCTAACGCCCCCTTCCCGCTGACCGAGTTGCAACATGCATACTGGATAGGCCGCCACAGTCACTATGGACTGGGAGGTGTGGCTTGTCATGCATATCTGGAGGCCGACGCACCGGATGGACTGGACCTGGCATTGCTGGAACGTTGCTGGAATATGCTGGTTGCCCGTCATGGCGCGTTGCGCCTGGTCATCGGTGAAGATGGTCAGCAACGTGTATTGCCACATGTTCCAGCCTATGCCGTGCACACGGCGGATCTGCGTGACGCGACACAAACTGCAGTTGATACGCATTGTACAGAATGGCGTGAAACCATGTCGCATCAGGTGATGGATGCCGCACAATGGCCCTTGTTTGACCTGCGTGCCAGCCGCCTACCTGGCGGTGCAGTCAGGCTGCATATCGGTATCGACATGCTGATCAATGATGCCACCAGCGGCCAGATCATCTGGGAAGAGCTGGCTGCGCTCTACCAGGCCAAAGCTGACTTGCAGCTTGCTGGATTATTACCTTTCCAGATTTCCTTCCGTGATTATGTATTGGCAAAATACACGCACAGCACTCAGCGCCGTGCCGAACGTGAATCCGCCAGAAAATTTTGGCTGGAACGCATCCCTGCCCTGCCATCTGCACCTCAACTGCCATTGCGGGCCGAGGCATTGCGTCAGACCAGCCCGGTCTTCTCACGCCGGCAGCAACAACTGGCGGCGCCGCTATGGCAGAGCCTGCGTGAACAGGCGGCGCAAGCTGGTTGTACCCCGGCTTCTTTGCTGATCGCTGTTTTTGCTGAAGTACTGGCAGCATGGAGCGCAGAACCGCAATTTACGCTGAACCTGACTATTTTTGATCGCTTGCCATGGCATGCCGATGTGCCGCGCCTGCTGGGTGACTTTACTGCTGTCACTTTGTTGCCTCTGGATTGCAGTGACGCGCTGCCATTCGGACAGCGCGCCGCTGCTGTCAACGGGACTGTGCTTGAACATTTACAGCATCGTGCTTTCAGTGCCGTTGATGTGATGCGTGAATGGAATCGCGGGCGCGAACGTCAGGACGCAATTGCCATGCCAGTCGTCTTCACCAGCCAGTTGAGTATGAGCGATCCGACAAAAGGTGCGGCACCGGACAGTGCGCTTGGCACCGTGGTCTATGGCATCAGTCAGACCCCGCAAGTATGGCTCGATCATCAGGCATGTGAACTGGATGGCGCGCTGATGTATAACTGGGATGCTGTCGATGCCCTGTTTCAGCCTGGGACGCTGGATGCCATGTTCAATGCATATCATGCCATACTGGAAAAGCTGGCGACTCAGCCGCAAGCCTGGCAACAGGCATTGCCAAATTTACTTCCCCCGGCACAGCAGGCAATTCGTGCGCAAGTCAATGCCAGCGCAGCAACCATACCCGAACATTGCCTTGATCAACTGTTCTTTGAACAGGCTCACCATACTCCCCGTGCTATCGCCCTGATCGCTCATGAGCAGCAATGGTCTTATGCAGAATTGGCAGACTGGTCATTGCGCCTGACGCAGGCTTTGTTACAGCATGACGTAAAACGTAGCGACCGCATTGCCATCGTAATGCGCAAGGGGCCTGAACAGGTAGCTGCCTGCCTGGGTATCCTGGCTGCTGCCTGCGTATATGTACCAGTCGATGCCGATGTGCCAGCGGCGCGCCTGCAGGCAATTCTTGACGGTAGCCATATAAAGCTGGTGTTGACGCAAACAGATTGCCTGCCCATAGTTCAGGAAATGTGTGCCGGTCGCGATGTGGCAGTGCTGGATGCCAGCTATGCTGCAGCACAGGTGTGGCCTGTCAATGTGCCGCAAGTCGAACGCGCGGTAACAGATCATGCCTATGTGATTTATACATCAGGTTCTACAGGTATCCCGAAAGGAGTATTGATTGATCATCGCGGTGCTGCGAATACGGTGCTGGATATCAATCGCCGCTTTGACATAGTCCATACTGACCGCGTGCTGGGGCTGTCTTCACTGTATTTCGATTTATCCGTATATGACCTGTTCGGTATATTTGCAGTTGGTGCCGCGCTGGTGTTGCCTGCGGCAAGCGGCACACGCGATCCTGCACATTGGCTGGATTTGCTGTTGCGTCATCGTATCACTGTCTGGAATTCGGTACCGGCTTTGCTTGAGCTCTTGCTGGATGAAGCCGATGCTGCCGGTACATCACTGGTTGGTCTGCGCCAGGTATTCTTGAGTGGTGACTGGATAGCACTGGGTCTGCCAGCACGATTGCGCGCCCAGGCACCACAGGCCAGACTGGTTGCGATGGGCGGTGCGACCGAGGCATCGATCTGGTCCAACTGGTTTATCGTACCGGAAGCCTTGCCAGCGCAATGGCGTTCCATTCCTTATGGTTATCCGCTTGCCAATCAGCATTATCGCGTACTGGATACGCGCTTGCGCGATTGTCCTGACCATGTCAGCGGTGACTTGTATATCGGTGGCATTGGCCTGGCTGTCGCATATGAAAATGACCCGGACAGGACGGATGCCAGCTTCATTATCCACCCTGTGCATGGTGAGCGTCTGTACCGTACCGGTGACCTGGCACGTTATTGGGGTGATGGTACGTTGGAATTTTTAGGGCGGCGTGATTTCCAGGTAAAAATCGCTGGCAATCGCATAGAGTTGGGAGAGATTGAAAGTGCCCTGCTAAGTCACCCGGGCGTGCGTGAGGCTGTTGCCGATGCAGTCGGGCCCGCACGTGGCAACAAACGACTGGCGGCCTGGGTAGTGCCGGACACGGCAGATACCAGTTTATACGATGCTTTTGATGGCAACCCTGCTTTGCATGCTCAGCGCTGGGATGCTGTCATGCAGGCAGCACGCAAGACTTTTGAACAGGCGTCAGCTTTATCTGCTGCACAACAATTACAGCAAGGGCAGCAATCACAAGAACTGGAGCAATTCTGGGCCCTGATGGACCATGCCGGTCAGTGCATGATGCGCGATACCTTGCTGGCAGCCGGTCTGAAATTTGGACTGACATCAGACCTGACATCTGGCGACGCAGATACGGATCACATTATGCGTATGCTCGCACCAGCACCCGATTTGCTCGTGCTGGCACAGCGCTGGTTAAGCACTCTGGATTTCAATGTACCTTACGATAGTGAAGCTGCATGGAATAAGCTGACACCGGCTGCGCTGGATTTTGGTTTGTCACGTACTGTCCTGCAACGTCTGCGTTCAGGTGCTGGCCAAAGGCTGGAAGTATTGCGCGGTCATTCCAGCGCGCTGGAAGTGTTTTATGGTGCAGATGATACGCTGGCACCAGAACAGATGACGCGCATGAACCCCTTGTCCGGCCTTTGCATAAGCGCGCTGGCTGCAGCCATACGCAAGCTTGCACAACATCAGGGGCATGCTGTACGAATATTGGAAATTGGTGCACGCAGTGGCGCTGCAACACGAGATTTATTGGCGCAATTAAGTGATTGCCCCATCAACTATACGTTGACCGACCCTGCGCGCAGCCTGGTCGAGCAGGCTGAACAGGCATTTTCTGCACAAGATGCCAATCCTTTGCATACCATCCATTGCCGTGTATTCGAGCATGAACGGGCAGCAGCAACGCAGGGCATGCCGGAATATGAATTCGATGTGGTCATCGCATTCAATGCCCTGCATCGTAGCCGCAATATACCTGTCTTGCTACGCCGTCTGCGCAGTTTGCTGAATGCAGGTGGCCTCTTGCTGGCGCCGGAAATCACGCGCAACAGCGATTTTCAGTTGGCGACCGTAGCCTTGCTGGAAGGTGGTTATACGCAATTCGAAGACTGCCGCCAGGTAAATGGCCTGGCGCTCTTGCCGGAAGATGCATGGCGGCTTGAATTGATGCAGGCAGGCTTTGCAGCAACAGCCACGTCGGGCATTGGCGCCGACGCAGGCATGCATTTGCTGGCAGCGCGCCAGACCGACACAGTGCTGCGGTTTGCGCCACGCCGGCTGATTGAACATCTGGCGACCTTATTGCCAGCGTATATGGTACCGCAGACTATTGTTGAACTTGATGCGCTGCCGCTGTCTGCCACCGGCAAGGTCATGCGCCAGCAACTGCCACGTCCAGAAATGGGAAGCACACGCCGTATTGCCCGCAATACAAACAGTGACACGTCACCGCCAGCAAACGATCTGCTCAGGATATGGCAGGAATTGCTGGGTGTTGCAGACCTGCATGGTGATGATGATTTCTTTGATCTTGGTGGCGACAGCCTGATCGCGGTACGCCTGATAGAACGGGTACGCCATGGCATGAATGCACATGTTGCCTTGTCTGACCTGTTCGATGCGTCCAGTCTGTCTGCCTTTGCAGAAAGAGTAGCAAATGCAGCACCGTATGAAGATAATCTGCCGCCCTTGTTGACTGATCCGGCTGCACGCTATGCGCCCTTCCCATTGACTGATGTACAGCAGGCCTATTGGATAGGACGGGATGAAAGTTTTGAACTCGGTGGTGTCTCCACACATCTGTATGCAGAAATTGAGGTGGAACAGCTTGCCCTGGCTGACCTGGAACGTGGCTGGCAACAGGTAGTGGCGCGCCACGACATGCTGCGTGCGGTGATTAATGCCGATGGCACACAGCAGGTAGTACAGGATTTGCCGGTTTATTCTATTGTCAGCCACGATTTACGCCAGGCCAATGCGGTCGAGGTGTCTGAATGGCTGGAAATCGCACGTCTTGAACTGTCGCATGAAGTATTCGATACCGCGCGCTGGCCCTTGTTTACCGTGCGTGCCGCACAGATGACGGATAGCCGGGTGCGCTTGTTTGTCAGCCTTGACAATCTGGTGTGTGACGGACGTTCCATGCGTACGCTGCTGGCAGAATGGGCGCAATTTGCACGCGATCCTGGTTTGCAATTGCCACCGTTGACAGCAAGCTTCCGTGACTACGTCATGCTGACGCAGCAAATCGAGCTGCTACCGTCTTATCAGCGGTCGCTGGCCTATTGGCATGACAAGTTGAGCACCCTGGCCCCTGCCCCAGCTTTGCCACTGACACAGTACCAACGCGAAGATGTGTCGCCACCCCGTTTTACACGACGTGAAGCAAGCCTGACGCCGCAAGCCACTCAGGGCTTGCAGGCGCAGGCGGCAGCACATGGTGTCACAGTCAATGCCATATTGCTGGCCGCATACGGTGAAGTACTGGCGAACTGGTCAGCAATACAGCGCTTCACGCTGAACCTGACACTGTTCAACCGTCCACCGGTACATGAAGAAATCGATGCATTGGTCGGTGATTTCACGTCGCTGGTATTGCTCGGCTTTGACGCAGGTGTGACCGCCAGTTTTGCTGAGAGGGCATTTTCCATGCAGCGGCAGATATGGGCTGATCTGGAACACATGCAGGTATCTGCCGTGCGCGTATTGCGCGAAACGGCCCGCCGTAACCGTCGCCTGAATCAGGTCGCCATGCCGGTAGTGTTCACCAGTGGGCTGGGGCTGAATTTGGCCAGCGACGGCGCGGCAGAGCTTGACTGGCTCGGTGAATTTGTTTATGGCATCAGTCAGACGCCACAGGTCTGGATCGACCAGCAGGTAGTCGAACGCGATGGCGCCATGGTATTCAATTGGGATTCGGTTGATGCACTGTTCCCCGACGGCTTGCTGGACGACATGTTCCAGGCATATCACAAGCTGCTGCTGAATCTGGCACAGCATAGTGATGCATGGCAAAGCAATGTCGTCATGCCAGAAAACCGCTGGTCTGCTGCACCTGTCACAGCTGCCACAGCGGCTACCAGCATTTCAACTACAGCATCACCAGATACAGCACCCGTCATTGATGACCAATTATTGCGAGCAGTCAGCAGCCACCTTGCTGCCTTGCTTGGTCATGATGAACTCGCACCACAGACCAACTTCTTTGAACTGGGTGCGACATCGCTGGACTTGATACGACTACGTCAACAATTGCAGGCAGAGACAGGCTTGGCACTGAGTATTACCGAAGTATTCCAGCACACCAGCATTGCTTCTCTGGCGGCCCATTTACGCAGTCTGGATCAATCACTGCCTTCGGAAGATGCATCCAACGACGAAGCGGGACAAGCCCGCAAGCGTCAACGCCTGGAGAATGAGCGCCGTCGCAAGCGCAGCCAGCAATCAAGGGCCTGACATAGCCAATATTTGCAGTGGGGCTGCAGTGGTATTCAGTGGTATCGCGCCCCACTACCAACAGACAATGAACTCAAGGAATATGATGAATACAAGCAATCACAACAAACCGGCGTCCGTACCAGACTATGGCGACACCATGCCTGTCGCCATCATCGGCGCTGGTTGCCGCATGCCACGTGCTGACGATATCTTCGAATATTGGCGCAGACTGGCAGATGGCGAGGAATTAATCGATTTTTTTGATGCAGAACAATTGACTGCAGCCGGCGTTGACCCTGCCCTGTTGCAGCGCCCGGGTTATGTACCCGCTGCTGCGGTGGTGGCAAATGCCGACCGCTTTGACTGGGGTTTCTTTGGCTATTCGCGTCATGAAGCAGAATCCATTGATCCGCAGCAAAGGCTGTTTCTGATGTGTGCCTGGGAAGCGCTGGAAATGGCCGGGCATACACCTGCCGAACTGGCAGCCAGAGGAGATGAATTGAAGATAGGCGTGATCGGCGCCTGCAAGATGAGTAGCTATCCCGCAGCTACTTTCGACAAAATGGAAGAAATCGCCTCACCATCCACCTTCGCCCGCCTGATCGGCAATGACAAGGATTATCTTGCCACACGCGTGTCCTACAAGCTGGGTTTGACCGGCCCCAGCATGACGGTGCAGACAGCCTGCTCCAGTTCCCTGGTGGCGATACATCTGGCTTGTGAACAGATCGCCAGCGGTGAATGCGATATGGTATTGGCGGGCGGTGCCGGTATCGGCTTTCCGCAAGAATCCGGTTATGTACACCGCGAAGGCATGATTTTTTCCCACGATGGCCATTGTCGCCCCTTTGATGCAGATGCCGGTGGCACCACGATAGGCAATGGTGTTGCGGTGGTGTTGTTGAAATCGCTGGAGCGTGCTCTGGCCGATGGCGACCCGGTGCTGGCGATCGTACGTGGTTCTGCCGTCAATAATGATGGTGCCGGCAAGGCTGGTTTCACCGCACCATCGCCAGAAGGCCAGGCACGCGTCATCAGTGAGGCCCTGGTCATGGCCGAGATAGATCCAGCCAGCATAGGCCTGGTCGAAGCGCACGGCACGGCAACTCCTCTGGGCGACCCTATCGAGGTGGAAGCCCTGACCCGAGCCTGGCGCCGGCACACCGGGGCAAGCCAGTATTGCGCCCTGGGTTCAGTCAAATCCAATCTGGGTCATCTGGATACGGCAGCAGGTGTAGCCAGTTTTGTCAAGGCGGCCATGGCACTGCACTTTGGCCAGGTGCCGCCCAGCCTGCATTATGAACAGGCCAATCCTGCCATTGATTTTGAAAACAGCCCTTTCTTTGTTCCGCAAATGCTATTGCCATGGCCCCTCAACGAAGGCCCACGCCGCGCAGCAGTCAGTGCTTTTGCCATAGGCGGTACCAATTGTCATGCAATACTGGAACAGGCTCCACTACGTGCTGCACTGACACCGGCGAATGGAACACCGGTATTGTTGTTGCTCAGTGCCCGCAGTGAAGCAGCTTTGAAGACGCTGGCGCAGCGTCATGCATGGCGTCTGTGTGAATGGACTGCCGATCAGTCACTGGCAGATTATTGCGCCACCGGCGTCCATCATCGCAGTGTGTATCCTTATCGTCTGGCTTTGCTGGCCGATGGTGCAGATGACCTCATCAGCCTGCTGTATGCCTTTATTGATGGCGATGGAGCCAAAACGAAAAAGCTGCAAAGCAATCAGATCCAGGCCTGGGTAGCCAATGCGCTGACACCTGGAGTTGACAACCAGGTCTTGTCTGATTTTGTCGCAGTACAGGCAATTGCCGAACGGCCTGCATGGGATCAGCATCCTGTTTCTGCCATTCGCCCGGTTGCACGCGCCCTGTTACCGACTTGTCCTTTTGAAGGGGAGCGTTGCTGGTACACAAAACCGGGGGCTGCATCAGTGGCCAACTCAGTTACCACCTCAGTCAACACCCCGGTCGCCACCAGCGATGATGGACATCCGGCATGGCATGCCATGCGTAATGCTGGCCATCATAGCGCTGCGATGCTGGCTGCCGACCTGGATTTGTCGGCCCTGCCTCGCGAAAATGAAGGGGTTGATGCGCTGCATGCCGCCTATGTTGGCCAGGCATTTGCCACACTGCGTGTGTTTGAAAGCAATGACAACGATAAATGGATGGATGTGGATGCTTGCCTGCAGGCAGCCGGAGCGCCAGCGCGTTACCGGCAATTGTTTACACGCCTGCTGCGTGACCATGCCGATGCTGGTTTGCTGCAAAAACGTGGCGAAGGAGAACAAACAAGTTTTCGTCACTTGCGTACAGACATACGACCTGACCCCGGCCCGTGGCTGGTGTTGATGCGTGAACTGGGTTATCAGCAACTGGCTGATCTGGTCGAACGCACAGGCCCACGTCTGGCCGATATGCTGGCCGAAAAAGTGGATGCGGTCAGCATTGTTTTTCCCGGTGCGGCTACTGATGATGTCGAACATATGTACCAGGACCAACCGTATTCGGTGTACCTGAACCGCATTGCTGCGGCGACAGTCGCCGGCCTGGCGAAAGCACATGACCGCCCATTGCGGATACTGGAAGTGGGTGGAGGAACTGGTGGAACGACCCGCGACATCCTTGCGCAATTACCTGCCGGTGCCTGCGAGCTTTACACTTTCACCGATCTGGGTATCTTGTTCCTGCAAAAGGCACGCAAGAAATTTGCGGCCTACCCTTTCATGCAATATCAAAGTTTTGACATGAATGGGGCAGCTATTGCCCAGGGGCTGGCGGCTGGTGGATATGACCTGATTGTCGCCGCCAATGTTTTGCACAATGCTCCTGATTTACGCATCATGCTGGCTAATCTGGCCACGGCACTGGCACCAGACGGCGTGCTGATGATGCGTGAAATAACGACACCGAAAAAATTGTTCGACTTTGTCTTTGGCCCTCTGGTACCAGCCTTAAGCGACAGCGATCAGCGTGACGGCGAATTGTTCGCCAGCCGCCTGCGCTGGCAGCAGGCACTGACAGATGCCGGTTTTGCCCAGGTCGACGCCATGCCCGGAGAAGGCTTGCCTGCCCACGCACTGGGTGAACAGATTTTGGTGGCCCGCTGGCCTGGTACAGGTACACATGCGGTCGCGACAAGCATTGCAGATAATTCGCTCATCCCGATTAGTCCAGCTAGTACAGTGATAACTGCGGATACGGCACATGTGCTAGAGATACAGCAGCCAACTGTCGGTAATATCATCACAGCCATACTCGCCTGGCTGTCAAAGTTAACACCTTCAACACCCGCCACACGCTGCCAGCTGGAGCAACTGCGCTGGCACCTTGATATCAGCAATGCACCTGCCCCTTTGCAATTAACACTGACTTGCAGCGGTGACAGTCTGCGGGCCGTAGTTAAGGATGAACGCGGCATTTCGCAAACTTTGCTGACTGCGACAGTGTCACACCCCCGGGGATTGCGCAGGCATGACAAACAAGGTGTTGAGGCCATACATTTTGATCCTTCCGGCCACAGCCTGCTTGATCGGGTCATCAAGGCTTTAAGTGATGATACATCCCTGTTTACTGGCATAGGCAGCCTGTACTGGCCTGTTTCTTCAGAAACCCTGCAAAGCCTGCGTTTATACATTACTGAACATGGGGCTGTGGTGACTGACGCCACGGGTCAGGTACAACTTGATCTGCGTGGTTTGACTATATTGCGCCACCCTGCCTGTCTGCCATCCTTGTGGAACAACGAAGGTGACGCCGAACTGTTTGACTGGCAGTGGCAACCAGTATCTGTGACCAGTCAGTTGCTGCCATTACCTCGGCGTGTGCTGTATATCAGTGATGAAAATCAGTCAGAGTTCAGGCAGGTATTAAATAAATCGGGTGTTGAGTGCAGCCTGCTCTCTATGGACAAACTTGCACAGGATAAAGACGCACTGTTAACGCATCTGGGTACAGATGTGTCAGGTCTGGATACACCATTTGATGCAGTCGTATATAAAGCACCACCCGTCAATGATCTCGACGATGCCGTCTCTTTATTTGAAACCGCAGGCGTGACGCCGTTGGTGAATTTGATGTCTGCACTGGCAGTACTGCCCGGCGTGCCAGCTTTATTCGTCATCAGCCCACATGCCTATGCAGTGACAGACACGGATCAATGTACCGCCTGGCCAGCCGCAGGCATTAGTGGATTATTGGCAGTTGCAAGACAGGAAATGCCTGGTCTGCATTGCGTGCAACTCGATACTGGCGACGCCAGCGTACAAGAACAGGTACAGACGCTGTTGCAGTTATGCCGGGATGGACAGTCAAGCCAGGCACCGGTACTGACTTTGCGGGAGGGAGGCTTGTATCGTCAACAATTGACGCCATCACGCTTGCCAGCAGCAGCTACCCTGCCACAGGGACGCCATGTCCTGATCGGAGGTTTGTGTGAACTAGGGCTGGAACTCGCAAAGTGGCTGGTTGCCAGCGGCGCACGTGATCTGCTCTGGCTGACACGTCGTCTGCCGGACGCCAAAGAAAAACAGGCTCTGGATATCTTGCGTGTTCAGGGTATCACGGTAGAGATTGATGCCCATGCGGATGTCACAGATGTAAAAGCATTTACGGTTGCACTGCAAAGACTGAAGGATGGTCCATCACTGGGCATTGTGTTTCATCTCGCAGGTGTCGTGAATGATGCGCCTCTGAGCGCCATACGACCGCAAGACTGGGAAGTCAGTCTGTCGACCAAATTGCGCGCGGCTTTGCGTCTGCACACACTGGAAGCGCAGTTGCAGCCAGCGCTGACAGTGTATTTTTCTTCCGCTGCCAGTGCATTTGGTCCGGTCGGACAGGGAAGCCATGCGCTGGCCAATGCCATGCTGGAGGGTTTGGCCACATATCGCAGCCGTGCCGGTTATGACACACTGGCGCTAGCCTGGGGTTTTTGGCGAGAGATAGAAAGCGAGACACGTCAGGGTTTGGCTGCTTATCTGGCCGAACGTGGCATGCTGGGGATGTCCAGCGCACAGGGATGGGCATTGCTCGCAGCAGCCATGGGCGGCAATGCTTCGGTTTACCTGCCCTGCCATGTTGACTGGAAACGCTTTTCAGCGCAGGCAACGCCTGCACAGCAAGCACGTTTTGGCGCTTGCTGGAAAGATGTTGTACCGCTCGCCGCAAGTATGCAAAAGCAGGCTGTGGCTGACAATTCCGGCATGACCCTGCCCCAGCAATTACGTCTGCATATTGCCGGCTTGCTTGGTTGCCCTGTCGATCAGGTGAATGAAGACAGCAAGCTGGTGCAGATGGGTCTGGATTCATTACTGATGCTGGATCTGGCAGAGCAGTTAAAACAAAAATATGGTGTGACCTTGTCTGCCGAGATGCTGTTCAGGGCTGACACGCCAAAAACACTGGCAGCCGCGCTGCAATTGCAGATGGATGGGCTGGCAGATCCGGTAACAGCCTTGTTGCAGGCAGAAGCGGCATCCGCCTTGCCGGCAGCACACCGTTATTTGCGCAGTCGTTTGGGCAGTTTGCTGCAATGTGCTGAAGCAGACGTGAATGCAGACACCAAACTGGTAGAGCTGGGCCTGGATTCCTTGCTGTTCCTGGAGTTGAGCGAAACCATACAGCAGGAACTGGGATTCAAACTGTCTGCTGAAGTTGCATTTCAAGGTGGTAGCCTGGCGGCACTGGCAACGGTATTGGTGCAAGCACTTCATCCACAACTGGCCGCCGAAACAAAAACACCTTCCATATCAGGTTTGCGCCAGGCACTGCTGGAACTGGAACAGCGCGAAGGTGGCTGGCTGGCCGGTAATGGCGATGTGTTGCCACGTTCAGACAATAAATTGCAAGCGCTGACAGGCTTGCGCAAGCTGCGCTGGCAGTTGCGCAGCAATGATTTGCCGCAGCAGTTGTATGTGGAATTTGATAAACCAGGCCATTTTGATCTGGATATTTTTGAACGTGCATGGCAATTGCTGCTGGAACGACATGCTGCGCTACGCAGCACAATTGACGCACAGGCAGATTTACATATCATGGATAAGGCAAGCCACTATCCAATCCAGTCGATTGATCTGCGTGGTCTGTCGATCCAGCAAAGGAATGATGCGCTGGCTGCTCTGCGGGAAGAAATGACGCTGGCAAAAACTGATCTTCAGCAGTGGCCGCATTTCGATTGGCGCGCCAGCAGGATTTATCTGGAAAATCAGGATATCTTGCGCATACATCTGCGTATTGACACAACATTGACGGATATAGAGAGTTTTCGCATTATGTTGCGCGAATTGCATTTGTGGGTGCTTGATCCGCAACGCCGTTTACCTGCCTTGCAATTTGGTGCGCATGACTATTACGCGTGTGAACAGGCCTTGACTACGACCTCTGTTTATAAAAAACAGTCAGAGACATATGGCAAGCAACTGGCGCAATTACCGCCGCCCCCGCCTTTGACAGCATCAGCCAAAAACGAAATATCCGGAATATCTGGTGGTCACACGGCGGTATGGCGCGATGCCCTGCCACGCACAAACTGGCTGGCATTGAAAGCGACCGCCACACAAGCAGGTTTGACCGGCACCGCTGTCATGCTGGCGGCGTATGCCACAGCTATTGCAGCATGCTCGGAACGAGCTGACTTCAGCCTGCGACTTGATTACCCGGACCGCAAGCCCTTGCACGCACAGATAGGTAACGTCATGCTGGATGCCAGTGACTGTGCCGTAATTGGTTGCCGTATTGATGCTGGCAGCTTTATGGCATTGGCCCAGGCGTGTGGCGAGGCTATCCGGCAAAGACTGGCTGCCGATCTGCTGGATGGTGCTGGCGTGCTGGCGGCGTATTGTTCTGCTGGTGTAGCAGGTACAAAACGTGTAGATGGTCCGCCATTGCCGCCTGTCGCCATGACCAGTCTTTTGGGTGTACGCACCACCTATGCAATTCCAGAAACCTCCGATCCCTTGCTGGGGATGCCAGCCTATGAGATTGCGACACAGCCAGGCACTGCGCTACATTTCCAGGTACTGGAGGAAGAAAGTGCACTGCTGTATAACATTGATCTGCGTACAGATTTGTTAGCCAGGGAACTGGGCGATACGCTGATGCGTTATTTGGCCACTACCCTGCAGGTTTTGGCTAGCTCCCAGGCAGCCTGGAATACCGCGCCCAAAAACTTGCTGCAACCAGTCAAAGAGGCGGTACATGGCTGATATTCTGAATGTGGTTGTCTGTGGTACCCGTTTTGGTGAACATTATCTGGCGGCACTTAACTGCGCTGAACATCTGTGGTCTGCCCGGCCTGCGCATTTGCCACGCTATCGCCTGGCAGGCATCGTGGCACGTGGCAGTGCCCGTTCGCTGGCACTGGCTGAAAAACTGGCAGTACCCTTGTACACCGATGTCGCCCATCTGCCGGACGATATTGATATTGCCTGTGTCGTTGTGCGCAGTGCGATTGTTGGTGGGGACGGTTCGGCGCTGGCGCGCAGTCTGCTGACAAAAGGTATTCATGTGCTGCAGGAGCATCCGGTGCATCCGACCGACATCTTGCGCCTGCGTGCCTTGGCGGCACAACATGGAAAATGCTATCACGTCAATACTTTTTATCCGCATCTGCCTGCCGGTCAGCGTTTCATTGATTATGCAAGACAGAGTGCCAGGCAACGGCCACCAGCTTTCGTAGAAATAACGACGAGTTTGCAACTGCTGTATTCCAGCCTGGACATTGTTTGCCGCGCGCTGGGTAAGGCTACCCCTTTTGCATGCTCGCAACCCCTGGCCCTGCATGCTGAGCTTGCTGAATGGCTTGCTGACTATACATCGCCCTGGCCCTTCCGTGCTGTACAGGGCTTGATAGGTGGCGTGCCATTTTCATTGAATCTGCAAACCTGGTTGGATCCGGACGACCCCGATCACCATAGCCTGGTAATGCACCGTATTGCTATCGGTGGCCCTGAAGGCAATGTCTTGCTGGCCAATAGTTATGGACCTGTCGTCTGGAGTCATCCCATCTATGCGCCAGACTATGAGCGCGATGACGCCCAGTCATCTTATCTGCTGGCACCAGATCACTTCGCGGAAAGCCGTTTCAACCGGCAACCGACAGCTACGATATTTGGCAAGCAGCATGGGCCCAGTCTGACTGAAGCAGCAACACATGATTTTTCGCTGGCAATTCATGCCGCGCTTGACGAATTGATGCAGGAAGACGCGCCGGTTCACCAAGAGCATTGGTGGCAAGCGCATGGCGATGCCTGGCTGGGCATCATGCGTGCTGTCGGTCCAGCGCAACTGACTAGCCGGCCACCGCCAGCGCCCCCTTATCCCGACCCGCTTGCCTATGCAAAGGAGTGCCAGACATGAATCAAGCTGCAATGTCACCTCAAGTTTCATCGTCCGCTACACTGGATCGTAACCGTCAGGCTTACGCAGGCTTGGCCGAGGTGCTGGAAAATGCCGGTTTGGCAGAACATGCGCTGTACCTGAACTGGGGTTACGCTCCACAAACTGGTTTGCCTGATTGGGCATCAAACGTACTCCCGCCGGGAGAAACCGGCATGGCCCAGGCTCGCCTGATACTGGAAGTGCTGGGAGACACACCGCTGACGGGAAAACGTGTGCTGGATGTGGGTTGTGGTCGTGGTGGTGCGCTGGCCTTGCTTGCACGCTTATATCCTGACAGCAATCTGGCAGGTGCAGACCTGAGTGCTGCCAATATTGCGTATTGCCGCAAGCGCCACCAGCATGCCCGTTTGCGCTTCCAGGTTGCCGATGCCTGTCGCCTGCCCTACCCGGACCAGAGTGTGGATGTGTTGTTGAATCTGGAGTCATCCGGTGCCTATCCGGATTTGCCGGCATTTTTTGCGCATGCTTATCGTGTATTGAAACCTGGCGGGCGCTTTTGCTATGCAGACGTAGTGGCAGCCGATGCGCTGGACGCTGTACGCCAGGCGCTGCAACAAACAGGTTTCGTACTGGAGCGTCAACGCTCTGTTAGCAGGCAAGTGTGTGCTGCCAGAACAGCCAGCCCTGCAGGTCTGTGGACTCGCCTGGACAATGCCCTGAATGCACTCAACAAACCAGGTTTGCGTGCAGAACTGGAACGCTATCTGGCCCAGCCTGAATCCGGATTGTTCCATGCATTGCAGGATGGGCGTGCTGACTACCATATCTTTCATTTGCGGCGTGACTACACCAACGCAGGCAAGGTCAGTAAGGACATTGCCGCGCAACTGTTGGAACGTTCTGCCAGGCTTGATCAACTGGAAAATCCGGCAACGCTTGCCGCGTCGGCGTCGGCATGGTTTCCATTTTCCACCCCTGATGCCAGCCGTGGGTGTAATGTGTTTGCCTTGCCCTATGCTGGTGGTGGTGCATCGGTATATCGTCAATGGCAATTACCGCCGCGTGATGCGGGACCAGCCTGGCGCGTATGTCCATTGCAACTGCCCGGGCGTGAAAGCCGCCTCACAGAAGCTGCCATCAATGACATGGAGGTCATGGTGGACCAGATTGTCGCAGCGATTGCACCTTACACTCATCTGCCCTGGGCCTTGATGGGATGCAGCCTGGGTTGCAAGATCGCGTATGAAGTGGCGCGCCGTTTTGAACTTATGGGGCGCAAGCCGGCATTGCTGTTTCTTATGGCCTGCCCTGCCCCCAGTCTGCCATTGAAACGTCGCGTATCGACTTATAACGACCATGATTTCGCCGGTGAGGTAAGGCATCTGGGCGGTACGCCACCAGAGATCATGGCCGATGCTGAAATGATGCGTACCATCATGCCGATATTGCGTAACGATAGTGCACTGGCGGAAGGCTATACCGCGCTTGCAGATAGCAAGATTAATGTCCCCATGCTGATGGTGGCCGCCAGCGATGATCATCTGGTCACGGTGGAAGAAGCACGCCGCTGGGGACGCCATGCCGGTGCCGGTTTTGACTGGCGCATGGTGGACGGAGGACATTTTTTCCTGCGCCAGCGCCGGCAGGAATTGCTGGGCTGGCTACACGATGCACTCAGGGCCAGTGAACACAAAATGGGAGAAGTATTATTGTGTCAATAGCAGTTTGGCCAATGGAAAAAGTCGCCGGCTCCCTGGCTTTGGATAAAAACGAGATCATGGTGATATTGGCGAAACGCGACATGGCCAGTATCATTCCCCTGCACTTGCTGAATGACAGGGAAATGGCCAGATACCAGGCCTTCGTTTTTGTAGCTGACCGCCAGCGTTATCTGGTTGCCCATGGCTTGAAACGGCAAGTGCTGGCGCAGTTGACAGGCAAGTCTCCCGCAGCATTGCAGTTTCATGCGGGGCCGGCAGGTAAGCCCTATTTGGCCGACGTTAACCTGCATTTTAATTTATCACATAGTGGTGACTGGATTGCACTTGCTTTCTGTGTAAGACATCCGCTTGGTATTGACGTTGAACAGCCAAGAAACATCTGTTATGACAGCCTGTGGAAGCAGATTGCACATCCACAAGATCAGATATCCTTACAGGAATACACTGAAGAGAAAACTGAGGAACAAGGTTTCCTGGCGACGTGGAGCATGAAGGAAGCAGTAGCAAAATGCACGGGTCTGGGCTTGTCCATGGATTTTCCTTCCCTGCGCCTTACCCCTGATGGGAGCGGCAAGCATGTCTGTGTTAACCGGGATGGTGCCTGGTACATCAGGCATTTCATTCATGAAGATATGCACATGGCTGTTGCCAGTAGCGATGCAGACTTGCGGCTTCGGCTTGTGCAACTGACTTGATGGTGCAATCGGTTCTTTGTCTTGTGCTTCTGCACTTCTGCACTTCATTACCTGAATCACTGCCAGGTGCGCAATACCCTGAATACACCGTGATAAACGTCAACAGCAAGCAATTGTCCGGCATGGCTGCCATGATGCAGATCAGGACGAAAGCTGATTTTTCCAAAATCTGGAACCGGAAAATCCCTGAGGTTTTCCAGTTGTTGCAAGAGATCGGCACGCCCCAACTGGCGACCACAGCGCTTGAGCGCTTCAACCAGTACCAGGCCGGACGCATAGGCAGCATCGCCGTAGGCGGTAGCCAGGTCAAATGAGCTGCTTCTTGTACGCCATGGCAACAGCAGGCGTAACCGCCCTGCCTGCGCAGGTGTCAGACGCAAGCTTGCTGGGCCTAAATGTATGGCGCTGGCATATATCAGGCCGTTGCCACCGGCTTCAAGCAAGTCAGGTAAATGGGTAGCACTACCAAGAAAAATCACCACTTCACCCTGTATGGATTTCCTGGCTGGCCTGGCTGGCCAGACCTGCTCGCGCAGGGATTGGTGGAGCAAACCAGCCTGTTCCCGCAATTCCGCCAGCAATAACTGTAAAGCAGGATCATGGCCGGCGTCATAGTCGGCGCCATATATCAACTTAATTTGTTGTGCTGCTTTTCCACCAGGATAATCCAGTGCGACCTGAGTAAGTAAAGCCCTGGCTTGCTCGCGCATGGAAGCCAGCAGATGAAAACTACCTGGCGAAACGGTATCGGAAAAATTGACCGTACCAGGCAGAGGCAAAGGGCCGATGACTGGTGTGCCACTGCCTGCATTTGTGGTGTAGCGTGCGTTATTGGTATTGTTTGACAGATCAGTCTTGTGGGTAGCCTGAAGGTTGGCAACTTCGACCAACACTTCGCCTGGCGGCGGATTGATGAGCAACTGTAGCTGGCGCCCATACACGACCTGATCAAATGCCGTGTTCAAACCTGCCTGTATGGCAGTACCGTAGGCAGTGGGCGGCAACATGACACCAATGCGCAGCACCGATTCACTCACACCAGGCGTGTCCTTACCGATCACATTCAGATAGGCAAGCAAATCATCGAGGCTTGCTGCATCAAACTGGTAACGTGGCATGAGCGGATGCAGGACTTGTCCATTACTGCCCACTCCCTCAAGCATGGCGCGTAGTATAGGCAACCGGTCTGACCTGCCAGCTATGGCTGGCGCGCGCAAGCCTCCTTCTTCACGGCCTTCACCAAGACTGCCGTGGCAGCGTATGCATGCTGCTTGCCCATTCCAGCCGTTTCGATACAAGGCTTGCCCGCGTTGCCAGGCTTGATCATCGGCGGCTGTGGCAAGGTCTGCACACAGTAACCATGAGAGCCATGATAGCCACAATACACTTTTGAAAAAGGCAACCCAGGGTTTTGTCGCTATTGTGTTCGCTATCTTGCTGGTCATCGTGCTGGCAGCAGCTTCCCTACCGCTACGGCAATGTCTTCCGGTCTGGCGGTTGCATGCAACTTCTTCCAGTCGCCAGTCTGCATATTACCTGCCAATAAAACGGCGCTATGGGCGTCTTTGTCAACGCCACTACCACCCAGTTTCTGCGCAACTGTGGCAATATTTTCCGCACTGCCAGTCAGGAACAGCCAGCCCGGACGCACCTGGAACTTGCTGGCAAATTCTTTCAGCACTTTTGGTGTGTCGGTTTCAGGATCGACGGTAATGCTGACCATTTGAACGCGAGAATCCAGCAAGGGCTGCACTTTGGCCAGATTGGCGGTCATGGGGGAACAAATGCCTGGACAAGAGGTAAAGATGAAATTGATCAGCACCACTTTGTCTTTCATGACGTCATCAAAAAAATGCACGGTTTTTCCATCTTGCGTTTGCAGAGGCACATTGGGAAAATATCGCCCATTAGCTGTCTGCAAAGCAGGGTCAGGTCCGGCCACTTGTTCAACGGTGTTCAAGATGAGTTTTGCATCAGGCAGGCTGGCCAATTGCTGCCAGGCGTTCTTTTTCTCATTGATGACCAGGACCAGGCCGCTATGATTGCTTTTGTCGCCCACGCCGGCATTCAGGGACCGTAATAACTTGTCGATCACTGTTTTGTTCCCCGTCAAAAACTGCCAGCCAGGGCCTACTTCAAACTGTTGCGCAAAAGCTTTCAGGCGCGCAGGTTGATCGGTGTTGGGGTCAATGCTGACTGAAATGAAAACCACGTCGCGTCCGACCCGGGTCCCCAGGTCACGCTGAACCTGGCGCAGGGTCGCCGTTTGTGTGGGGCAAATCATGGTGCAGGATGTAAAGATGAAATTGACCACGGCAGTCTTGCCCTGCACAAGATCACGATAGAAGGATAAATTCTTGCCATCCTGATTGATCAGTTGGGCGTCAGGTATGGGACGCATTGCTGCCTGCGCAGATGATGATGCAAACGACAGCAACAGCCAAAGGCTGTAACATGCTATGAATCTCAATGCTTGGTTTATCATGCCTGGGAGGTCTTTCATCATTTGCTTCATATTCATCCCGATTTTGGAGAAAACTATTTCACAGTCAACACCAGTTGCGCTGTCTGATTCCAGCTCATGCCCAGCGATGTTGCCTGAAAATAGACGTAATAATGCCCACTCCCGGGCGGCGTAAACGTAATGCCATAGTCACCGTTTTTTTGTTCATGCGCATCCAGTTGAAGTTGCTGGTTGTTTGTCGTGTTAAAAAGTAAGACTTGTAAATCAGAGACTCCAGACATGATTTGTCCACTGACAGCATCGCGGATAGCGAATTGCAGATTCTGGTTAATTCCCTTGATCAGAGCAGGCGCAGTGCCAGTCAGTGTCACAGCGTAGCTGGCCGACAATGGTTTGGCCGGATCAGCTTGCACAGTAACTGGAAAACAGTGCAGCATCTTGGGAGAGTCGAGGTAAAACACCAGTTGGTAATTGCCAGCCTTTGGCAAGCGGGCGCTGGCCTGATACTGGCCGGGCTGCCGCTCTTGCAAGCTATGGTCCAGCACCAGCACGGCGCGTGGTTCGTGACCGTAGTTGCGAAAGCTGCCAGCAGGTGCACTCATGCCTTCCTGGTAGTAATAGATGGTGCGGTCAGCGGGATTTGCCAGCAAGGCGGCTGCGCCGTTGGGTACTATTACCGTAGTGTCTGCCAGGCTGCGGGTGTTGCTGCCCTTGTGGAACGCTTTTTGTCCATTGCTGACGGATGCCAGTGCCAGTGCTTGCCCGGTTTGTATGGCATGCGCTATCGCATCAAGTGGCACCAGTTGCACGATTTCACTATGACGCCGCCGTATGTAAGCCAACCGGTCAGAAAATGTGACCTGATCCGGCCCATGCGTGATGTCAGCACCTCGTACGATCTGGTTGGTGGCTGCATCCAGCAAATCAAGCTGGTTTTTTTGTGGGTTGAGAATAAAACCATAGCGCCCGTCGGGGGCGAAACGGATAGTGGAGATACCTGGCAAGGTCTTGATGCTTGCGGCCTGTTTTCCTGCGGCATCAAAGGCAATAATCTGACCATCACCTTCGTGGGCAACATATAGTAATTGTGCTTTGGATGACCATGCCATGGCCACGGGATGAATGCCGCCAGCAAGGTCAGCGGTTTTCCTGAGATTGCTCGCGTCAATCAGGCTGACGCTGTTGTTAGCGGCGTTGCTGACAAATGCACTTTTGCCGTCATCACTGAAGGCGATAGTGTGGCGCCCCTGCCCGGTTTTGATAGTCGCCAGCAGTTGACCATTTGATGCGGCCAGCACTGTGACGCCTTCGTCGGTTAATACCCATATTTGTTGCGCTCCGGGGCGCAAGACAATCTGTCCCGGATGACCAGGAACGGACACATTAGTTCTGACTTGCCAGATGCGAGTATCCACCAGTGCCACTTCATCTACTTGCGGCTGACTGACCCACAAGTTTTGCTCCGGTGTCAGCAACCAATCCTGCGCTACCCCATGCAGTATCACCATGGTCAACAGTTTTGAACCACCAAAACCGGTTTGTGGATTGATGACGGAAATGGAGTTATCTTCATTCATTGCCAGCACATAATAAGCATTCAGGCTTAGTGCTGGCGCATGCAGCAAATCACCACCAATGAAGGTGGCGACCTTGCGACGGCAAGCCTGTTCGCTATTTTCGTCCACCTTGGTTTGCCCGTCGACCCAGGCTATTGGTCGTGCATTGCGGATGGGGTTGGAACTTGCCGCATCACGCAGGTTCAAGGTGAAGCGTGCTTCTTCACCTTCTTGCATTGATTGCGAAACTTCGAGTTGCAGAGCCACGCCATCTTTGATGATTTGCCCAGACGGGGTAGCCGCCCTGGCGATAGCCTGCCTGGGCGCTGCTGTCTCTGCTACGGGGGCTGAGGCTGAGGTTGAAGCTGCCTTAACCTCTACTCCAGCAATCAAAAAAACCACTCCAAACACGAACCCCGACAGCCGCTGCAAGCAGCGCAAGCCGACATTGGAAACGGTCTTTTGATTTGCATATACCATTAACGCGTCCTTCGTCTGCTCAGTTGTTCAGGCACTATCCGCTTTGCTGGCGCGGATGTGTTTGGTACTGCTGGTTCTACAAATGCATTTTGCATGAGCCCTGCGGTTTTAACCAAGTCAACTGGCTGATGTTGTGCGAGCCCACCAAAGTTTGAACGCACCTCCAGGATCTGAGGCATCTGTGCAGTAGCACTGTATTGCCAGCGTCCGCTTTGATCAACTTTGACTGTTGCGATCTCTTTGCCGTCGGTCACGATAGTTACAAATTCAGCGAATGACCATTGCACATTGCCAGGGCGGGCAGTAACACGGCCTGCCAGTTCCAGCTTGTCACCATTGGCCAGGACCTCATCTATAACGACGGTATCCGAAAAATCGACAGGCTCGCGTTGCGCAATACGGTTAACCCGCAGTACGCCCCAGCCACCCGTCGAATACTGTGCATTGGGCCAACTACGGTATAAATAGTCGCCTGGCACAGCGAAGTTGCCACCGGCTTTGTCAACGACGACATCGAAGTGTGATGATGTCCCATATCCCGAAGTGGTGCCAGTCGCTGGTGACGCCGGGTTGCTGCCTATCTTGCTTGACTGGTTGATATAAGGGACGAATTGCCATTGATGCCCGGTCAGCTCGAAGACATTGAGCGCATCTGCATTACCCGGCGGGCCAAGCAGGCGGAAGCGTACCGGCGTACCCGCATTGGCGCTGAAAACCGGCGTTTGCGGGTCTCTGCCTATGAGTGTATTTGATACTTCGGCAGTGGTATTGGTGCTTGGCAGCACACCATTGATATTGGTGCCGATATTGTTCAGATCAGCGGCCTTCAGGTTGCTCCAGTCAGGTATGGACAAATTGTTTTGCTTGAACCCTGGATTAAGCAGTGCACCAAACCTGTAGAAGAAAGGTTCGGTACGATAGTTGACTGCCATCAATGGCATACCCGCGCCATATAGTGAATTACCCCCTAACTGCATGGCGATGTCGGTTTGCATGAACACCGCAAAATCACGGAAAGGCTTGCCATTGGCTGGCACCACAGTGGCAGAAACATGGGTACCTGTGTCGTCTTGCCATTGCGAACCCAGCGGCTCTATGATCATGCCGCCAAACAAGCCGTGGTAAGCCTGCATCAGCATATCGGCAGGCGTCAGGTTCAGGGCACCAAATTCTATTGGGGTGGCCCTGGTGACTCCGTTTTCATTTTTCAGGTTACCGGCATACCAGGTATAGGTAACGGAAGGCGGTGTGCCAGTACAAGGTGCCGGGTTGCAGGCCGCCACAGTCTGCACTGGGTTATTACCTACATTCATGCCATCACTGTGACTGATATCCATCGCCAGCAATTGCGGATGCAAACCAGCCTGGCTGGATGGCAGCAGTTTGATGTTGGCATAGGCATCGGTAAAACCATTGGTGGGGCGCGCTGCTGACTCACCCGTGGTAAACACTGACGCCTTGGCATGGACACGATTGCTCAATTGCAGCTGGATCACGTCGCCAGCGGCAGCCCGCAAGGTCAGTGGCTCTGGCTTGAGGCCAGCTTTCAGTGTGCCATTCGGGTTCAGATCCTGGTCTTGCACGTAGATGATGGCATTCGGGTCGCTCAGGCTTTGTGTGGAAAATTGTGCGTTCCCAAGATTAGCCCCACGGCTGTTGTACAGCAGTGTGCCATTTGGGCCCAGCAATTGTTGTATTGTGGTTGCAGATACCTTGAACTGACGCAGGCAGGGCTGACGCAAACTGCAATCCGTGCTGAGCCTTGGCATGGTGGTCGGCACGGGTTGGATGTTTTGGTTGCCGGGCAAGGGAGCCAGCCAGGACACTTGCTGGTTATAGCTGCGCATCAGGTTCCATGCGCCGCTAAGCAAGCCATCATACGCACTGCCGGGGTTGACCAGATAATCCAGGTTCTGGGCTTTGCCAGTTTGCGGGACAGTAAACAATGCTTCGAAATGCTCAGATAAGCCCATAGTCTGGCTGCCACGGTAACCCGAGTCAGGGTTAAAGGGTTCGAACAGCCATTTATTGCCATTGACAGTAAGGTTATGGTTGCCGACCAGAGCACCATCGATCAGGCGCAATTGCACAGGGTCATTCTCATAGACATGCAAGAGCGGTGTGTAAGGATCGGTTTTTCCCATTTGTGCGCTGATGGCCTGTACAGGGAAGATAAAACAAGGATTGTCAGCACTCCTGACGCATTTGGGATTGATGGCTGACCCACCCGCAGGCTGCACATTCAACTGTACATCATTGCGTGGAATGGAGCTGAATGCCATAGCCGAATCGGTAGCAGGACCAGTGGGACTAGTAGCTCCAGCAGGTGAAGCAACCCGCAATGCCAATGACTCATTGCGGTAATTGAGTACCGACACACCGACACCAAAACCGGCAATGATGCTGGGCGTAGTGGTGGGTGGTACAGGTGGGTTCACTGGATTGCTGATGGCCACCGGCAGGCAACCATTGCAGTTGATACCGTTAAGCGGATCGGCCCAGCCTGTATAAGTGCCTTTCGCGTTTGGTTTGCAACCGCTATATTTGGGCTCTTGCCCAGGATAACAATCGAAACTGGTGCGGCTACCTGGCAGATAGGCAAATTGTGAGTCGGCAACGGCGAGAGCAAATTCACGGTATGCCTTGCCCTGGCGTGGCAATATGTTGGCGGCATAACTGGTAGGGCCACCATCATTGCGTGTGCCCATCCTGGTTTTGCCATCAGCCGTGGTCCAGCTTGAACCTGTCGGCTCTACCACCAGCCCGGCATACAGCCCCACCATCTGGTGTGTCGATGGACCAAAATGATCATGGGTAAATACTGTCAGCAGGGTACGGTCTGCTTGCTGTTTGTCCAGTACAGGATCAACCCACCAGCGTTGCACCGTAGCCTGCGCGCCCAGCCATTGCATGCTGCCTGGTGTTGGGCCATTGCCAAATGCAGGTATGGTTTTAGGGCTCAATTTTACTTGCTTGCCATTCACTGCTATGCCACCTGCCCGGTTGATGCCGTCAATACGACTACGCACTTCATCCGGGCTGAAGGTGCCATCTTCATAATTGAAGCCATTGGCTGCGCCATCAGAAGCAAGTACGTCAAATTTAACCAGATGGATATGCTGACCTATGATATCGGTAGGTGTGCGCACCTCAAAATCATCAAGCTCGTAATAACTGGGTACCAGATTGGCATGCCAGTACTCAACCAGGTCGTTGCTGTTGGCGCGGAAGAACAATGGTTCTGGTGGCTTTTCACCGCTGAGTATGGGTGTGACATCCTGCCACAGTGCAAGGATGCGTTGTTGCGGGAAATGCCAGCCCTTTTTATTGAGTACCACGTCAGTCTGCATCGCCGCACCCTTGTAGATGCGTAACGGTGGCGTGTCCACTGCGCCTCTGGCGGGGTTGGCAAAGGGGGCGCCAGGCGCACGCTTCAAGCCATTCATGGCAAATTGTGCGGGGCTGCCATCGGGTAATCTGGTGGCAACTGACTTTTGTTCATGCATGCTCATCGCCGCCTGTTCTGTCGCGGTGCCCTGCTCTGGCAATTCTATGGCCTTGATGCTACTCATTTCCTTGGTGAAGTCAGTCGGCGTGTACTTATCGACAGAAATCGTGCCACCGGCAATCAAGTGACGTGGCAAGCCGCCATTCAGGGCCACACCATTTTCCACCGCAAAATCATTCGGCGGGTGTGGCGCCCGGTGCCCGGCGATGCCCGGTACAAAAAATGGATAGCCAGGGTTGCCTGCACCAGTAACCCTGACTTGGCCCTTGTCGATATGCACTGCCGCTGGCAATGGTGCCATGGCGCGAGTTGGCAAGGGCACTACACCAGGGATAGGTGTACCAGCCACAATCTCGCCATCAGGCAGCGCCCGTGAACCTGGTCTTGGCTTGCCATCACTACCAAGGGGCGTACCTAACTCAAGCACATCATGCACGCGGAACAAGGCCCACATGCCACTGGCAAAATGAGGATAGAAATGGCAATGGAAGATAGAGTCACCTGGCGTCAGATTGCGGTTGCCACTACCCTCGTACACCAGATCCATGGTGTAGGATGAACCTGGGCCTATGGTCTGGCTGTCGAGATAACTGCTGGTGTCGCTATCAGATGTATACAGCCACTGATGCGCATGATGATGATGCACGTGGAAGATACCCTGCCCCGCATGCAAGACACGGAACCGGGCACGGTCGCCCTGGTAAGTATGATACACATTGGATGGATCATCCGGGTACAAAGCCACGCTGGCTTTTGGCGGCGTGCAAGGTTTGGGGGAACATATCAGGTTGGCTGGATTATCGACCACCATGGCAGGGTCACCACCGGCCCAGGAACTGAGGAAAAACTCTTCAAACTTGCATTCAGGGCAATCAGCAGTTGGTCCGACCTTGAGCCGGTTAGCGAGAATTTCGGCAGAAATACCTGCCGATCCATAATTGATGGAAAACGCATCACTGGCACCATTCAAGACTCCGTTCAACGGATCATTGACGTTATTCATTTGCGGAAATGCCTGCACCAGCGTGAACGACTCATGATACATCACTGTCACTTCACGGTACGGTGATTCTGGATTCGGGTAAGAAGGATTGCGTGTGCCACTAACGGTGAAGGGGCCGTGGTTGGGTCCGGTGATGATGGCCGTCAGATCGCTATGGACAATATTATTTCTTGCATCCAGCATTTTCAACACGGGCTTACTGCTGCCAGACACGAGCGCATCATAATTAATCACCGGGTAAGCCGTTGTTCCTGCAATCGATGCCTGTTGCATTTCAGCCTGTGTGACCTGGCTGCGATACCATTCTGACCCGCGCGGCTGCACATTGACTGAACCGAACAAACCATATGTCAGTTGTTCCTGCCCGGCCATGCTGTACAGCAAGAAACTACCTTCCTCTTCCGCAAACAGGCGATAGCTGATTGCTTTGCCTGGCGCGATGATGCCGCTATTATTGCCGCCAGGAGATACAGGATTATTGCCAACAAAGCTGCCATCATCGGCGATGGATTGCACCAACTCCATGCCAGCCACATGAACTGACGCATTTCGCGTAAGCGGCTGGTCGGGGTTGGCATTGGGTAGCCTGAGCCAGTTCTGGAAATTAACCACCAGACAGTCGCCCACATTTGCCCGCAAGACCATGGGGCGCGGGCGTTTGCCGGGCCGCAATTGCGCATTGCCCGGCCCTGCTGAACCGCCATTGATGGCAACTACATCGCCTCTCAACGCATACACCATGCCCGCTGGTTGCGACGTCCCGAGACGGTTAATCATCATGGCCTGGTCAATGGCGACCACATCGGCAGTAATTGTGCGTTCGCAACGCCCGCTGCTCAAGTTACTCACTGGTGCAGCCTGAGCCTGGGTGCCAAGCATCAATGCCAGGGTGCAGCCAATCAAAGGGAAGATTTTCATACCTGTTCCATATCAAGAAAAAGTGATGTCTCAAGCCCGGCTCGGGCAGGTCAAGGCTGCTGGCGATTTATTTGATGGCGTTGCGCGCTAATTAATAACTTATAAGTAAGTTGGCTACATAAGTTGGCTACATAAGTTGGCTACATAAGTTGGCTACATAAGTTGGCTACATAAGTTGGCTACATAAGTTGGCTACATAAGTTGACTACATAAGTTGACTACATAAGCTGGCTACAAAGTTGGCTAAATAACTATACTCCAGATCACCAAGATTTGCCAATAAAAGAAGAATTTTTGATAATTTTTAAGTTAATAGCATTTGTGAATGCGACATTTATGGCATTCGTCAGACAAGGCGTAACCAGCTTTTATCGTGACTCCGGCAACACCATGCTTCAGATGAAACAGATATCCGTCAGATCCTGCAAGGGAAGCAGGTGGAACTTCGTCACTCTTTTGATGACAAACACAGGCTCCGAATTGTCATCGGACGGCATTCACTCGCTTGTGGCTACCGATCACACTTGCCGTACACCAGGATATCTCACCAAGTCAGGATGAAAATCATGCGTCAACAATTTTTGGGTGCAGTTGTTTTTGCCATCATATCGATGACGGTACATGCGCAGACACCGAATCCTGTTATCAGCCAGGCAGATCAGGTAGATGCCTACCTGCGCGATAAAATGACGAAGACACGCATGCCCGGAATGCAGCTTGCGGTAGTGAAGGATGGACAAATCGTTCTCTCGCGTCACTATGGAACTGCAAGTGTCGAATTTGGCGTACCCGTTGAAGACGACACCGTTTTTGCAATCAATTCAATTACCAAGGCCTTCACCGGGGTAGCCGCGATGCGTCTGGTTGAAGAGGGAAAGCTGGATATTGGCAAACCAGTCGGCAGTTATCTGGCCGATCTTCCGGAAACATGGCGGGGCGTGACAATACGTCAGCTACTTAGCCATATGTCTGGCCTGCCCGATGTCATGGGTGCACCAACGGTTGAAACAGACGCGAAGGCGGCATGGACCTGGGTACAGACACGCCCTGTCCGCTTTGCGCCGGGAGAGCGCTTCGATTATTGCCAGACCAATTACACGCTGGTTCAGCAAGTCATCAACCAGATCGAAGGGCGTCCACTGGATGCACCGCTGGCAACTGCGCAAATCAGTGTCGCCAACATGAAACACACAGCGTATGGCGACACTTACGATGTCATCCCCAGGCGGGCACCGACTTATCGCTGGACATCACCCAGCCAGTCTCAATCGTGGACCGAAGCTGCAACTGTTTTGCGTGCAACCTCGGAACGCTTCCTGCCATTCCGGCGAGCTTCTTCCGGACTGAACAGCACCGCCAGCGACATGGCGCACTGGATCATTTCTCTTCAGAGTGGAAAAATCCTGAGCAAGGAAAGTCTTGCCAGTTTATGGACGCCTGCGACTTTCAATAATGGCGACAAAGGGCAATGGAGCACGGGCTGGCAGATACAGCAACGTGGAACGCATCGCGCTGTAGGCATGACAGGAGGCGGACGTGCCGCCTTTGCCATTTATCCCGATGACGGCGTTGCCGTCGTTATCCTCACCAATCTTACCGGCACCTTTCCAGAAGATTTTATCGACAAGGTCGCGGCTATCTATGCACCTGATTTGCCGTTATCCGGCATTGCAGCGCTGCGCATCGCCCTGGATCAGCGTGGCTACCATCATGCCAGCATGGTCGCTGCCGAACTGGATGCTAAAGACCCGGGCACCAGGTGGCCAGAACTGGAAATGAATGACTGGGGATATCGCCTGATGGCCACCAATCGGCGCACCGAGGCACTGGCCATTTTTCAACTCAATGCCACAAAGCATCCCGACAGCAGCAATGCCGAAGACAGCCTGGCGCACGCGTATCTGGTCAATGACAATAATGCGGCCGCAATCACCCATTACCGCCGGGCACTGGTGCTTGATCCAGGCAACACGTCTGCGCAAAGAAATCTGGCAAAGCTTTTGCAAGGACCAAATGCACCGCATTCGTGATCTACACAAGCTGACAATATCTTGTACTGCCTGATCCGGGTGCGGACTAGGGCGTGTTGACCTATCTTTTAGGCAAAGCATTTCACCTAGGCGGCCCCCACCATACCGCGGGCTGGCAAGGCGTGTGGTGCAGTCAGGGCTGGTGCCCCTGACAAGACGCGCAACGCTGTCCAGCACGCGCTATGGCGGAAACCCGGAGGGAATGGGTCCGAAACCTCGCCTGGCGTTGTTGTGCGTCGCTCACTTGAATTATCGAGCAGCGCTCCGCACGCCTAGCCAGACAAGGTTTCAAACCCATTTGCTTGCCTAAAAGATAGGTCAACACGCCCTAAGACAAAACCCCTGCAGCAAATTGTTTTCCGTCAAAATGAATTGTTTGTTGTGGATTGCTTGTCATGTCAACTTTCAGCACTGCGGATACATTGGCGATGACCGTGCTGCCGCTTGACGATCCTTCATACAAGAAAATCGACAGGGTCTCCGTTACGTCAAACTGGATGGTAGTATTGGTTTCAGCCGCAATGACACATGTTGGTTGCGCATGATAGCTGCTGCCGTTTGCCGTGACCGATTGCAAAACGCCAAAAACAATCCGGCATCCATCGACATTTTTTATACCATATACACCAGGCGGAGCAGTTGGTTCTGGCGTGCCAAAAGTATTGTATTGAAATGGATAATTCATACCCAGGCTGGCCGGGAACTCTGAAGAATATGCAGTGATAGGAGCATTGATATTGAGCGGATCAGGCGAGCCAAATAATCCGGTAGATGAATTCCATGTGACGAAATTCTGTTCGAATGGCGCAAAGGAGACCCATATAAGGGCCTCATCCGCCTTGGTAACTGCCCCCTTGACGATTGCCACCCGATAGCCTTGCTGATTCAAACTTGCGGTATCTGCTTTGGTTAATTGAAGCGTAAGTGCAAAGTCGGTCATGGCAAATCCTTGTCGTTGAATGGCGGAAATTGGTGGAGACAGGCTCAGATATATTGTTTGAGCAGCACAGACAATACGAGGTATTTTGCATATTTGTCAAGCATTGCAATATTGAGCCCCCTTGCCTTATATGCTTGTGCCAAACGCCAGGGCATACCGATTTTACTTACCCCGCTCTATCAACAACATGCCATCACAATAAATGGCATATTGACCACATTTGTCTTTTATGAAACACTGAGACTATCATCAGGCACATGAAGAACTACTTCCTGAATCCACCTTACATTTCCTGCACATGGCACATTTGCTTCCTGTCGCGCTACCAAAACAAGTTTTACGCAAAACCTGTGTATCCAGCATCATCTTGCGTGGGTTGAATAATCCACGCGGCATCAAAGTGAAACCGGATGGCCGCTTGCTGTTGGTGGAGGCAGGCACTGGGTACATTAATGAGGCAGAACAGGCTTTTTCTGGTCGCCTATTGCAGTTCAGATGCGACGCTACCGGTGTATATGGGCAAATGGAAGTCGTGGCTGCCGGTTTTCGATCCATGAACATGCAGGCGCGCATGTGCCGGGATGAAATTTTTGGCCTGGCTGATGTAGCCTATGGTGGCGGGCGTTGGTTGCTGAGTCAGACGGATTATGTATCTGGTTCCCGTATTATGGATTTATCAGCTTTGCCGCCCCAAACCCTGTTCCACAGTCGCGGCAATTTAAATAGCCTGTGTTACCACCCGAAAAGACAAAGCTGGCTGACGGTCAAGCCGGATACGAATCAGGCCATAGAATTTGTCGCGAGCAAGCCAGAAGCATTAGTCGGGGTGCTGCCAGATTTGACCGGCGGCCAGCATGCGGTGCCGGTGACCGTGATCCTGGATCAAAGCTGGCCACAAAGTAATGGCAGCCAGCCGGTATTGATTTCATTGTTCTCGGGCGAGTTGCAGGGTGATGCCGACAAACTTGGCATACATTTTGAAAAAGGTGTCAGCAAGGTCGTCAGGCTGGATCTGGATACTGGCGAGGTCAGTCCTGTGATTGAGGGGCTGACCCTGGCAACGGGCATGGCGTTTACCGATCAGGGACAATTGCTGGTGCTGGAACTATGTGAAGACTTCTTGCAGCCTATGCCTGTAGCGGAAGTGCCGCAAATACCCTGGCACGGAGGTTTTAAACGTTATTCAGGACGCCTGCTTTGTTTTGATCTGGCCAGACAAACCGTGCATAGTCTGGCCGAACATCTGGATACACCATCGAATTTATGCGTGGTTGGCAACAGTGTATTTATCAGCGAAGGCATGGGCTTGCCTGGTCGCCCCATAGCCAATGCCAGTGGAGAAACCGTGGCATTGGAGGGCTATGTGCGCAAATTAATCCTTCCAGAAAACCCGTAGACTTCAGGCAGCTTGCAAACTCGCTGTTAACTGAGCCAGTTTATCCGGGAATGGTGCCTGTGCTACCCACTCTGCCGGATCGCCTTCTTTTTGCCAGGCGAAACCTACCACCGCCATGACATCACCGGTTTTACTGAGCAAGGGAATGGCGATTGCTGCCTGCGCGCCTACGGCTTTGGCACCGGGGCGTATATTGCCGCTTTTATCGTCTTGCAGATTACAGGTCTGCACCGGTTCTTTGCTTAATTGTGCAGCGCCGGCCATGCCTTTGCCATGGCTGACATGCGCCACGATGGCGAGTACCGGTTCTGGTATGCGCAAGGCGGCGCTCAGGTACAGGTCTTCACCACGCTGTATATGGATGGTGCCTGCTGCTGCATCCAGCCTGGCTATATTATCTTCCAGCCATTGCTGGTGTTCGGCATTTTTTTCGTACATGGTGCTCTCCTGTTGATCAGTGTTGGGTTTGTTCCAGCAATTGTTGCCAGCTGATATCTGCTGCCCGTTCTGTCAGTTGCTGTTGCTCACAGATGACGCGCAGACTGCTGTCATGTTTTGGCAAACTCTTGGCGATGGCCAGTCGTTCTGCATCCCTGCCCTGCTCCAGCACGCGCAGCAATTCAGATTTGCCTGTTATGTCTGCATAAGTTGCATACGGCGTCACGCAACGCCATAACTCGGGGCTGATGACACGACCTGCGGCCCAGCGTTCATGTACCAGATCGATCAGAATATGAGCCAGGGCAGGATTATTCCTTTGCTCCAGTCCTTGTATGGGCCATAGCGGGCTGTCGAGAAAAAAGCATTTAACCACCATCTGGTTCCAGGCAGCTTCATCAAATGTCTGCATGGGATAAGGATTACGGTGCGCCATCGCTTCAAAGATGGGACGCATGCTGGAACGTATGGCTTCGCGGGCACGGTGTTCTATCGCAATGGCCGCTGGGTATAAGGGAAAACCGGAATACAGGGCGATCAGTTCATTGATTTCAGCACTGTCGGCAATGCTGTCAAGCTGGCTTGCAAATTGTGCTTCATCACCAGCATAACTGGCGAGTATGAAAGCCACCCTGGCAGCAATATCGACGCTCCAGGTTGAAGGGTCAAAACCAGGGCGCAGCAAATTCGCGGCCAGCAGTTCATCATCACTCAAATTCAAATCCAGCTTACCCAGTTTACGCGAAGCCATACCCATGGCACGATAGACATCACATTCCTGTTTTGCCGTGCTGATTTTCTGGCATTGCAGCCTGAACCACAGCAAGGCTTCTGGTGTACTGCGTGCAGCTATCCAGATATCCAGTTGCGACAATGCTGCAGCGGTGGGGGTCAATGCCTGCATTTCTTCTATCGACGGATGTCTCATGATGGCTGTCCTATACTTCCATAGAGTGAATCAAAATAATTAATCCAGGCAGCAGTCTCAGGTTCCGGGAATGACACGTTGCAAAACCCTGGTCATGACAAAGGCGCACAGGCAAAACGCCACGGCGGCGACACCGCCACCGGCGATGGCGATCACCAGTGCATCCAGCAGGGACGTTGCAGCAATCAGTTGCGCCACGGCCTTTGGCACCGAACCAGCGATGTGGCGGGTAATCAGTAAACGCACGGCGATAACGTCAGCGACAATCAACGCCAACAGCATCAGCAACGCCAGGCCACCATCGGCCCAACTGGTGACTGAACGGCTGCCATACAAGAGTACAGGCAGGGCCAGTATCAGCAAGGGCCACAGGCTGCCCAGGCGATTCAGGCTTTCCTGTTTTGCTGCATAAGTCAGGCCAACCACATGTGCCCAGATAGCCAGGGCTGCCAGCACAAATGTTGTATTTACCAACACGGTACTGGTCAAAGGCAGGTTGCTGCCAGCCTGGAACAGGTTTTCATCTGCCATATTGCCGGTGATGACCATGGCACTGGCTGCTGCCGCAAAATAAACAAGTGCACGGCACAGGCCCATGATCAGCGGGCTTAAGGGATTACCCTTGTGCCAGACGTTGTACAGCAGGATGGTTGCGGCCAGCGCGCAGCCACAGACAATGGCCCAGGTGCCGTAATAACTGAGGATGGCGATACCGGCAAGCTGTAAAACAAAACCGATAGAAAACACGGCACGGGCACTGATTTGCCCTGAAGGTATTGGACGCCCAGGTCTTTCGCGGGCATCGATTTCCCTGTCAAAGGCGTCGTTCAGGTACATGCCTGCACAATAAAAGGCCGAGATTGCCAGCATCACCAATAAGGTATGCAATATGGACAAAGGCCGGCCAGTGATGCTGCTGGCGACAATCGCCCCTGCCAGCACATTGGTCCATACCGTCGGCAGATTGGATACCCTGCCCAGGCGCAAATAAATACCCATGCGGCTGTTGTTGATGACTATCGTGTTCATGTTCGTATTCATGTCAGCAGTTCTTTCATGATAAAACCCAGTTCACGTGCGATCGCATGGGCTTTGGATTCGTTCTTTAAATGGGCTGGCAAAACATCCCAGGTATAGGTTTCCACTTCCAGATGGCTGGAAAAGCCCTGTTTGCGCAAGGCTTGCAAGGTCGCCAGCAAATCTGCCCGGGTCGATCCTAGCTCTGAATCCAGTTTTGGCTCCCGTTTTGAATCCGTTTTTGATCCCGTTTGACCATCACTGTCCCAGAATATCGGTACATGGCAATGGATACGCCATTCACCATCTGCCTTGCCTGCCTGATATGCAGCCATAGCCGCAGGCAGATCGGTATAGCGTTGCAGATTGCGGTGCTTCTGGACGACAACCTGATGCAGGTACACGCCATCATCAAAACGCTGCAGTTCAGCGAGCATACCCGCGTGCATGACGGGTATGCGCAAGGCGCAGGACAATTGAATCTTGGGTATGCGTATGCCAAAGGCACTCAATTTCTGTAGCGCCTTCACCGGGTCTTCAAATTCGACTGCGGCATGGCACACGTCATAGCAAACACCCAGATGACGACGCATCATATGACTGGCTTCTGCTTCGGTACTGATACATAAATCTGCCAGCTTGACTATGCTGTCGGTAGCCCATAGCTGGTCACAAAAAAAAGCTGTGGTTTCAGCCAGAGTTTCCAGGAAACAGCAGGGTTCCGGCTCCAGTGCCAGGGCGATATATTTACCGGTGTCTTGTTCCAGTTGTGCCAGCATGGCCACTGCGGCTATCAGTTGCTCGACAATCTGTGTCTGAGCATCAGCCGTGCGTGCTTCAGATTTGTAGGCACCGGGCACTGTAGAAATACTGCCATCCATGCCTTCCGGTAAAAGCGCGGCCAGAATATAGGCACACTGCCTGGTGTAACGCAGACGCTCGCCGTCGCGCCAATCGGGCAAATAGACTTGCTCTTTCACCCTGACCGTATGAAAAGGTCCGTAAGGAAACGCATTGATGGTGAAAACGTAAGCTCCCAGGCGCGCCAGTTGTGCTTTAAATTCATCCAGCCTGGCTGGTAAGATGAGACTATCCGCCGCTTGCGCAGACAGCCGCAAGCCTATGCCAAAAGCCTGGTCATTACTGAGTTCCAGTTTTTTTCTGATCACAGGAATGGTTTCATCGAGACTGGATGAAACCTCATCCCAGCTTTCGCCTGCATGGATATTCGTGCAGTAGGTCAGATGCACGTTATGCGATGGCAAGGATAATTGCATATCGGCCTCTGGCTCAGACAGCGAGAACAGTTTGTAACTTGCTGGCTGAGCTGCTTGCTGAACCGGTCGCCAGGTGCGCCGCCAAATCTGCATGCAGGTTTTGTAACCAGTCTATCGCGGCACGCACCAGTTCCGCATCCATTTCATGCACTTCCACACCACTACCTATGGCGGCCAGCAAGGTGATGGTCAATTCTCCACCCAGGTGTTCCCGGAATTCTTTCAAGCCTTGCAGTACCAGCAATTCACCCTGCCCATCCTGCGCCAGCAATTGTGGATGCCACAAGTCAAAACCCAGTTGTGTCAGCAAACGGTAGATGCGTGCGTCTTCGCCTGCCGGCAGCAAACCTGCCAGGCAGGAATAACGGGCATCCAGTGCCAGACCAATGGCAACTGCTTCACCGTGGGACAAGGCATGCACAGTCAGGCGTTCGAGCTTGTGCGCGACCCAGTGACCGTAATCCAGCGGCCTGGCAGAACCGCTTTCAAAGGGATCCCCACCATGAGCAATCTGGTGCATGTGCAGGCTGGCTGAACGGGCAATCACGGTATTAAGGATATGGCTATCAAACGCAGCCAATGCAGGTAACTGTTTTTCCATCATCAGGAAAAATGCATGGTCACGTATCAATGCCACCTTGACGGCTTCTGCCAGTCCTGCCCGTTTTTCACGCACAGGCAAAATATCGATGAAACATGCATCATTGACGACGGCCCAGGGTGGCGCAAAGGTGCCGATCAGATTCTTCTGCCCCTGCCAGTTGACGGCGTTTTTAACACCGACACCACTATCGTCCTGTGCCAACACTGTTGTAGGGAAACGTATATGCCGTACACCCCGATGGAAAATCGCAGATGCGTAACCCACGGCATCCAGCACGGCACCGCCGCCGATGGCGACGGAATAAGAATGCCTGTCTATCGCCCGTTCTGACAAAGCCTGCAGCAGTCTTTCCACCAATGCCGGGTCATTCTTGCAGGCTTCACCGCCGGGCATCATGAAGATGTCACCAATCAGTTCCATAGCTTCGTGATGAAAACGCAGATAAGCATGGATTTGCTCCACCAGACCGGGCATGGCTTTAGCTACCCCTTCGTCGAGGAAAATCGCAAGACGGTGGCGACGCTGGGGTTCGCGCAAACTCAGCACGGCACGAAAATCAGGATTAGCGATATCAAAGGCATCACGGGTGGATACCACAGGAAACGAGTAATCGACGCGCACATGTTGCTGTTGCCAGGCACCACGCAAGGTGGCTGGTGCCGTCACATCCAGATCGGGTAGTCTGTTCAGTTCAGCCAATTTCACGATAAGTCCTCTCCATGGATCACCATTTCCAGTTTTCTGTCGTGCCTGCACATTTCTTTGTGCCCGATACTGAAAATGATTATAAAACTGATATGCATTTATTTGCAAATTTATAAATTGCCCGGACGAAAAAGTATGTCCGGGGAATACCTCACCATCACTATTTTTAATAAGGGAACGGTAGTTGGAAGCTCGGTCCGGCTGTCGTGCCATCATTCAAGCCAGACGGCGTTTCCATCAATTGCTGTGCTGCCAGTTGTAGCGAGAACATCAAGCCCACTGCCTGTCCCAGTTTTTCCGGCTCGCCATTGAAGGCGATATGCAAGCCGTTGAGCAAGGCTTGGTAGGATTCGGATCAGAACAAGTGCTGCCATCGCGATAGACAACGCTGGTAACCACACAATTGCGGAATCTCCATGAACCCGTGCCATTCGGATGCCACCACCCGTTGGTCGCCCCTGGGCCCGGCAACTGATAGTTGGAACGGAAACGGGCGGTATTGAAATGTTCCGGATCATTATTGACCGTAGACACGTCGGCCTGGAACTGGCCAGCAAACACTAAACGGGGTAAGTTAAGGTAACTCATTGGGTCTCCTGTGGTGGTGGCATCAATCAGCAGGATTGATGCATTACATGGGGTTACCATCGTCATACTGAAAAGCAACAAACGTCCCGACGGCATATTTCAGGATGAATGCCACACTATCTAAAGTCTGCAAATGTCCGCAAATAAGCATTGCAGAAAAAATAATTACCAATATTGAAATATTAGTGCAAAATAAGCAATGGCTTTAAAACATATTTCAAGAAATATCTTTTTTACACAACATTTCTCTTAAAGAAAGATTTTCTGCTAATAATCTGTTGCGAAAAGCATTGTTTAAATTAATAATAAGGAAACAATGTGCGTGTATGTTTGTGCGGTGATTGACTTCACCAGCATCACGGCTTGATGCACTTCCCGATCTCACCGCTGTATGAATACGCAAGGCCAGACGCATGCAAAGTTTGCTGATGTTGAATATCGTTGGACTGACACCCAGTCTGTTGGGAGAACTGACACCGCGCCTGTCGGCCTTTGTCGCCAGTGGCAAAATGCAGCCACTGCAAACTGTGACCCCGGCTGTAACCTGCACTGTGCAGGCGACGCTGATGACAGGTTTGCCGCCGCAGGAGCATGGCATCGTCGGCAATGGCTGGCTGTTCCGTGATCTGGCAGAAATCTGGTTTTGGCGGCAATCCAACAAACTGGTAACCGGTGAAAAAATCTGGGAGGCTGGCAAGGCACGTGATTCCAGGTTCACCTGCGCCAATTTGTTTTGGTGGTACAACATGGCTTCCAGCCATGACTACGGTATTACCCCACGCCCCATCTACAAAGCCGATGGCCGCAAGCTGCCCGACTGTTATACGACGCCACCTGGATGGCGTGATGAACTGAGCCGGAAACTAGGTGCTTTTCCGCTGTTCCAGTTCTGGGGGCCAGCCACGACAATCAAATCAAGTCGCTGGATTGCCGATGCCGCCAAACTGGCGATCAGCGAAAAAGATCCTACCCTGACCATGGTCTACCTGCCGCATCTCGACTATGACCTGCAAAGGCACGGCCCCGATTTAAGTAACCCAGTCGTACAACAATCACTACGTGATATCGATGAAGTTGCCGGTGACCTGATCGCCCATGCGCAACAGGCTGGCCGCCGCGTCATGGTCTTGTCCGAATATGGTATTACAGCAGTTGACCGCCCAGTTCATCTGAACCGTATCTTGCGCGAAGCCGGTTATCTGGTGGTGCGTGAAGAAGATGGTGCCGAATTGCTGGACCCTATTGCGTCCAGCGCTTATGCCGTGGCTGACCACCAGTTTGCCCATGTATATATTGCACGGCCAGAATTGATCGCGCCCGTGCGCAAACTGTTAAGCAGCGTCGCCGGTGTAGAAGGTATCTGGGCCGGTAATGAACGGGCAGGCCTGGGGCTTGATCATCCGCGTTCGGGTGAACTGGTGGTGATGGCCGACAAGCGTTCCTGGTTCACTTACTATTATTGGCAGGATGATGCACTGGCCCCCGACTTTGCACGCACCGTCGAAATCCATCGTAAGCCTGGCTATGACCCGGCAGAATTATTTGTTGACAGAAATATCCGTTTTCCCAAACTCGCGGTGGCATGGCGTTTGGGCAAACGGATGCTGGGCTTTCGCAGTCTGATGAATGTCATCGGTCTGGATGCCAGCCTGGTACAGGGTTCCCATGGCAGACCGGTGGATGATGCTGCCGACGGCCCTTTGCTGATACTTGATCGTGCGCAGACAGATAGCAAGGATAAAGTCCACGTAGCAGACATCAAAGATATCGCCCTGAACATCATGTTTGAAGAAAAGCGCTAAAGTACAAGGAGCAGGCAAATGAACAACAATGGCAAATATCCAGGCAATTACTCAGATAATTTCGTTGCTGACAGCACCATCGTGGATGAAATGTTTTCTGACCGCGCAGTAAGCTGCCCCTGCTGCAATGGCACAATCACACCACAAATGCTGCAAAACCTGCTTGCTCAGGCCGGGCAACTGCAACAGGGCCAGGCAGCCTTCCGGCAACTGGCCAGCGGCGGTAATGGCATGATGATAGACCCGCATGCCCATATGATCGCCCGTACCACCGACGATTATGAAGCCATGGCCAGAGCAGGCATCGTTGCTGTCATCGAACCTGCTTTCTGGCTGGGGCAGTTGCGTACAAATGTCGGCAGTTTTATCGATTATTTTTCCACCATCACCGGCTTCGAACGTTTTCGCGCCGGACAATTCGGCATACGCCACTATTGTGCTATAGGTCTTAACCCCAAGGAAGCCAACAACCCTGCCCTGGCCGAAGCCGTGCTGGATATCATGCCGCGTTATCTGGGCAAGGAAGGTGTCGTGGCACTGGGCGAAATTGGTTACGATGAACAGACCGAGCTAGAAGACAAGGCCCTGCGCGCGCAAATCGCCATGGCGATAGAATTTGAATTACCCATCATGATACACACCCCACACAGGGATAAAAAACGCGGCACCACCCGTACCATGGATGTGCTGGAAGAATGCGGCTTTGATCCGGCACGCTGTGTCATTGATCATAACAATGAAGAAACCGTGCAGGAAGTGCTGGACCGCGGTTACTGGTGCGCCTTCACCATCTATCCATCCACCAAAATGGGCAATGAAAGGCTGGCTGATATCGTCAACCAGTACGGCCCTGAACGCATCATCGTCAACTCTGCTTGTGACTGGGGCGTATCCGACCCGCTGGCGGTACCCAAATCAGCTCGTCTGATGGCCAGCCGTGGCATTGCAGCCGATGTGATTCATCAAGTTGTTTACGCCAATGCCTTGTCCGTGTACAGCCTGAACCAGGAAATGCAGGAAGCCCACTGGTGTCAGCCAGCCAAAATAGATCAACGTAACCTGTACAGTGGCAATTCTGTATTACGTGGCCAGGCACCCAGGGTGGATGAAGAAGTGCTGAATCCAGACATCATCCGTTAAAATGACTGAGATTCATCATTTTCCATCCACCTGATTTTACGGCGCAACTTCAGAACTCAGGTGAGACCATGACAGGACGAAGGTGTAACAGGCATGTCTGAGGATTTGCGTTGATGCGCATTACAAACGCCGGATCATGCCGGCATATCGCATATTACATATCGCAGGCAGATCACCATGCCAGCGCAAGGTTCAATCAATTACAAAAGTCACCCGGCCCTCATCCACGCACAGCTGAGCACTCTGCTGCACCTGTTCAAACGCCGAACACAAACGATTCCCCTGCGGGTCTTCCAACTGTGGATGGATGCGCAACAGGTAAGTCCCAGGCCGCCAATTCCACGCCGGCGTGAAACGCCATTCCCGCTCGCCTGCCATGAACATGGCGGTGCCGGACATACGCCGCCCATCCGGGTCTTGCACCGCAATCAGTGTTGCAGCAGCGCCATCCAGCGCAGCGGGGACGATGACGCGCAAAGGCTGTATGCCTCCACGCCGGACTGTTTGCACCAACCATTGTTGCGGATCAATGCGCTCGCGCAGCGGCGCCGTCACCAGCCAGCGCCGTTCCAGTGGCCGGTCGAGTTGCGGATCGTCGATGCGTAGTGTCACGGCCCCGCCGCTTCGTAAAGCGGGCCCCAGTGCGAGATTAGGCCCGACCCCGCTCTTGATGCGTCCCGGATGCAGCAACAGTGTCACGTTCCTGCCACTCTGGTCGGACAGCGGCAGGTCGAGAAAGGCGTCACGGATAAGCGTGCCGGCGCTGTCGTACAGCGCCACATGGGCCATATCCAACGGTGCCGCCAGTGGCCGATCGAGGTGCAGTTCGATCCGCAGCAGATTTTCCGCCACTGTTGGCCCGGAAGGCGTCAGGCCGGCGCCAGCCAGTGCCAGCCCCGGCACCACGGCCAGCAATGCCGCGCTAGCGAGCCAGTTCAGGATAACCCTCGATGGTGCGCGCATATTTGTGGAAGCCACGGAATTTATCTCCTTCCGGGTAGCGGTAGTCAGGAAAATCGTATTCGTTGACGAAGTCGCTCAGACGCAGGTAGCCACCTTTGGGAATCGACACCAGTTGCATCTCGCCGCTGGCTTCCGAGCGGCGTAACGCAAGCAGCAATTGCGGATTCAGATTATCGATTCGCATCACCGCAGACAGGGGCGTCATGGTCGCCTTGATGCCGAGATAGGGTTTGGCCGGCCAGTCGATCGGCGTACTCAGGCCAGGCGTAGCGACGGCACTTGCAAGATCGGCGGCGCTCAGCAAATCGGCTGAACGGCTGGAATTGACCAGCAAGGCATATTCTGCATCGCCCACCTTGAAATTCACCAGACCGTTAGGTGCGCTACCCCAACCTAGTTCCCCGATCGTCCTGGCAACGATATGTGCACCATCCTTTAAATCCTTGAGTGGAATGGTGACCAGCGGCGTGCAGGTATAGGCAGCCACCAACGTCGGCTCGCCGTCGATGGTCATCACCGTCATACTGCGAATAGGCGCACGGGTTTCGATCTGATTATGCACCGGATGGTACATCTCGACCGTGGTAGCACTTGCCTTGCCACTGAATGGATAGTCGTACACCCGCAGGGTTGAAGCGAAACTGCGGTTCGACAACCCTGCCACATACAGCTTGTTCTGGTAGTAGCGCATGTCGGTCACAGTTAGTGTCTGTTCCGGCAGGTTGCGCCAGAAGGTGACGTCGGCCGTCGGCGCATCGGTAATTGGCGTCGAAGCTGAAGCCCTGGTCAGATCCAGTCGCGCGACTTTGCCCGCCGCATTGATACTGACGATGGCCGGTTTGCCCGGCCCCTTGCCGCCGCGTACGGTCAGAGCCACGTATGCCAGTTCACCGTCCGGCTGCACGGCCAGGTCCTCAAAGCGCAGCGCGGTAGGCGCCACCCCGAGTGCTTTGGCAATCGGTGCCTGCACATCCATCAGATTGAACGGTTTGCCAGCCGGTCTGGCAGGCACTGGCACCGGTAGCGCAAAAATGCGCGCGCCCTTCCAGTCGGCAACAAACAGCGTATTCGCATCGCCGAAACTGAGCTTGCTGACCGATTGTATGACCACTGGCGCTGCATGTGCCGCATGTGCCGAGCTGACTGCAAGGAGTAGACTCAACAACAATCTGCATGGGATGTTCATTGCGATACCTTCCTTTCATTGAATGACAAAAAATCAGAATAGTTTTCTATAGACATGGGATACCGTGCCGGTCGCTCCGCCATAAGTCAGTTTTTTTCATCCCATCGGGTGTTGAATGATCTTCAGCTTTCCCAATAACCACGCCGCATGGCAATCGTCACAGCATGGGTACGATCACGTGCCTCAAGTTTTTGCAAAATGGTTTTCATGTGGGCCTTGATGGTGTCCTCACTCAAGCCCAGGTGGTCGGCCACGCGCTGGTTTGAGTTGCCGTTACCAACCAGACGCAGCACTTCGATCTCGCGCTTGCTTAAGGTATTCAGTTGGAAACTGTTCACCAGGCTGGCCGCGACTGGTGGCGGCAACAGCCGTCGACCAGCATGTGCGGCAATGATGTAGTCGATCAAGGTATTGCGGGCCAGATTTTTCAGGACATAACCAATCGCTCCGGCGCTCAACGCGCGCGCTACCTGTACGTCGCCGCTGAACGTGGTCAGGATGATGATACGGGCCTCCGGGTCGATATGACGTATCGCACGGGTGACCTCGATGCCGTTTAATCCGGGCATCTGCAAATCCATCAGGGTGACATCCGGGCGCCATCGTTGATACAGTTCAATGGCAGAGTCGCCATCCTCCGCTTCAGCCACCACCGAGAATTTCGGATTGGACGATAGCACCGCGATGATCCCGCTGCGCATCAAGGGATGATCGTCCGCTATCATGACGCTAATCAGGCCATTCTCCATGACTGTGCTCCTGTATTTTCGCTCAAGCGTATCACCGGCAACGCCATCGCGCATCACTCTATCGGGTATATGCCAGCGCGGCCGGAACATCCAGCTGCCACACGGTGCCGCTACCTTCACAGCTGTGCACCACCAATTTGGCCTTGATTCTGGCCGCGCGCTCATACATCCCGCACATGCCCCAATGGTTCTGACGCCCCCCATCGTTGAGAACGGCTGCAGGAATACCGACGCCGTCGTCGCGCAGAATACAGCGGAATTCCCGCTTGCCGTAGTGGATTTCAACTTCTATCCTGGTTGCCCTGGCATGGGTATAGGCATTTGCTACCGCCTCGGTGACGATCGCCAAAGCGTCTTCATAGATCGTCGCATTGAGCCGGCGGGTGGAATCGGAAACAGTCAAACGAATCGGGCCAGCATCGCCATGCTGCAGGCGTGCAGCCGCAGCCAGTACTGCATCCGCAAAACTCACTTTCCCGGCGTCTTCGCCGCGCAATTCACGTATTCGCTCCCGCCCCTCGTCGAGCACCTCATCGGCCTGCTGCAATGCGGTTTCGATCTGCAGCCGCGCCGTATCCCTCGCCGGCAATTTCAGTAACGCTGCATGTACATGCAGCACCAGTCCCTGCACCGATTGCAGCAGAGTGTCGTGCAGCTCCCTGGCAATCCGCTCTCGCTCGTTGACCCGCTCTTGCAGGCGGCCGACCATCTGTCTGCCCAGACGCCGGATATGCCATCGGTAAGCGATGTGGGCGACCGTAAGCAGACTGAGTACACACAGCGCCTTGAACCACCATGTCTGCGTCGCTTTAGGCGCGATCGAAAAATCCACGGTGGTAATGGCGTCGGACCACTTGCCGTTGTAGTCTGTCGAGGTGACGCTGAAGCGGTAATTGCCAGGCGCGAGATTGCTATAGTAGGCATTGCGGCGTCCACCTGCATCCTGCCATTCCGTATCAACTTCCTCCAGACGGTATCGGAAACGCATACGTTCCGGGATCGATAACGCCGGGCTGGTGTAATCGAACTGCAACACGGAACTGCCGGGTGCAAAGCGAATAGGCGACTGCGGCGGTCTGCCGTCGCCGGGCGGTCCCAGCGCCTTGATGATGACGGGCCGCCTGGGTGCTGGCGGCAACGACTCGGCAGGATTCAGAAGGAACATGCCGGTGGATCGGGCTATCCACAGACGCAAATCGGACGCCAGCACCAGCGACGGAGTTGGCGCGATGTAGGGAGCGCTCCCCTCCAGTCCATCCAGTTGGTCCAGTCGCTCGTACTGCACATGATAATCGCGCTGTCGTTCGAATTGGGCGATTTCCGAACCCGGAATGCGGAACAGGCCGGCGAAGGCGTTCAGCCAGAGATCGCCGTTTTCCAGTTCAACGATGCCGGAAATGCCGCGGAACGTCTCGCCATTAACGCCGCTGATCTGACGAAAATGGTCTGCCCCAAACAATGCCAAACCCTTTTCTCCACCAGCCCATACGTGCTGACCGTGCAGATGCAGCGCCATCACAGTGCCCAACGCCAAGCCTTCGGCCGCACCGTAGCTGCGCCACGCAGCACCTTGCGCATGGACCACCAGACCGGGATAATAACCAAGCCAGAGTCCGGCGGCGTCTGAGCGGGCCATCACATTGACTTCGCCCTCGCTCCCTGCTTTTTCCCATGTTCCCTGCGGCCTGCGACGATACAGGCCATGCTGCAACAACGCCACCAGCAAGCTGTCATCCCTGTCCGCCAGCAGCGCCTGTACCCTCACCCCGCCGATGGCGGCAGGCAAGGTAATCGACCGACTGTCCTCGCCCTGGAAACGCCGTAAGGTTCCGTACGAAGCGCCCCATAGCGCACCATCGCTGGTACGGGTAAAACTGGTCAGCCTGCGATCCCATCCGTCGCCAACCTGCGGCAAGAGCGGCGTGGCTGTCGCCTGGCCGGTCTCGTTGGCGACCACGTGATAGCTGCCTATCCAGACGCCGGCGCTATCGTCGGCGATGATCCCGCCGCCTATGGCCGCTTCAGGAACCTCCAGCTTGGTCAGCCGTTTATGACGAAACCTATCGATTCCGCTTGACGTTGACGTCCAGATATTTCCCTCCTGATCTTCGAAGATCGCGCCGACGGCACGTCCACTCAAGCCCTGCCGTGGCGTCGCGCGCGTGATTCCCCGCGCAGTATGAAGCTCGAGCCCATCCAGCAGACCTACCCAGAGATCACCGTGACGATCGATCAACAGACTACCGGGATCACCTATGGATCCCCACTGCCGATATACTGTATTCTGCCTGGGTCCTGTCAGCAGATTGAGTCGCCCATGCAGCGCATCCCAGCTGACCACATTGCCATTGGGGAGCTCGAAAAGTACACCGGTTCCTCTGTCGACAGCAGACTTGGCAAACCGCGCCTCCCCCGGTTGGAGAGAATACACGCCCGCATCGCCCTGCGCCCACAGTACGCCATGCCGGTCGCGCATCAGTGTTTTATATGGGCCGCCAGCCAGGCCCCATGAACTGACTGGCTTCTGCCAGCGGTCGCGTTCCATGTAGAACAAGCCTAGCGTGGTGGCCGCCCACATGCGGCCACTGCCATCCTGCTCCAAACCCCACACGGCGCGATTGGGCAGGCCATCCCGCTCACCATAATTGCGTATCAGCCCGTTGCGCAAAAAACTTGCCCCGCCACTGCGATAGCCTATCCATAGTCCGCCGTCAGCCACCGCATTCACCAGGCTGACGTTTTGGGTCGGCAAAGCCGCATTGACCGGCGCAAACTGTTCGAACTGCATGCCATCGAAGCGATACAATCCGGCCGGTCCGCCCAGCCATAACCAGCCGTCGCTGGTTTGCGTGATCGACAAGATTGATTCCGGCGCACCGTCACGCGCACTCCAGCTGGTGTGATGCAAATTGATCGCCGGTGTTGCAAGGCCCTGCGACAGACTGACCGCCGGAAAAACACCACCGCAAAACAGCACGCAGCAGGCCACCGCTACGTGGCAATAGTCAAGTAATAGACTCTTCATCGTGTTAGCTAGTAATTAATTCTATTATGCAACTATTATGTTCGAGATTGTATCGAATATACCTACCCGATAGTGTGTATATTTAGCATGATTGCTTGGCTATACTGTGTTTTCAACCACAGGAGCCAACATCATGCGTATCAACCTTGCCAGCGTAGTTGCACTAACCGCCGCCCTTCAGTTTGCCCCGGCGTGGGCAGCGCCCCTGCCTTATCCGGCCACTTTCAAAATCGAAAACATCAAGACACCAGAGGTCACCATCCACGTGCGCGTGGGCGGTAGCGGGCCAGCGGTAGTGCTGCTGCATGGCTTTGGCGACACCGGCGACATGTGGACACCGCTGGCGATTGCACTGGCCAAAGACCACAAGGTTATCGTGCCGGATCTCCGCGGACTGGGTTTGTCTTCCAGACCCGAAACCGGCTATGAAAAAAAGAACCAGGCCGGTGATCTTCGTGCCGTGCTGGACAAGCTTGGTGTCGGGCAGGCCGTCATCATCGGCCACGATATCGGTACTATGGTGGCCTATGCTTACGCTGCGCGCTATCCCGACCAGACCACCAAGCTGGTGGTAATGGATGCGCCGGTGCCGGGCATTCCGCCATGGGAGCAAATCGTCCGCCTGCCCGCTTTGTGGCACTTCGATTTCGGTGGTAAGGATGCCTTGCGCCTGGTACAGGGCCGCGAACGTATTTATCTGGACCGCTTCTGGAACGAGTTCGCCGGCAATCCTGTCAAGGTCGACGAAAGCACCCGCGCTCACTACGCAAAACTTTACGCCGCGCCCGGTGCCATGAAGGCTGCCTTCAACCAGTTCCTGTCTATACGCAAGGATGTCGATGACAACGCCGAATCCATGAAGACCAAACTGAATATGCCGGTACTTGCGATCGGTGGCGAAAAATCGTTCGGTGCCAATGAAGCTGCCGTAATGCGCAACGCAGCCACCAACGTCACCGAAAAAGTAATCCCCAACGCTGGCCACTGGCTGATGGAAGAGGCGCCCGACGCAACCATTGAGGCCGTGTTAACATTCATCCGCGCCAAATAAGATCGCCACACGGCCACCAGCGGGCACAGATTTGTGCCCCATCCTCGCGGGATTTCCCGCGCCCAACCAAGGAGCATCGACATGGACTTACAACTGAATGGCAAACTGGCACTGGTAAGCGGGAGCACGGCCGGAATCGGCTTCGCGATCGCATCTACGCTGGCCAGGGAGGGTGCCAGTGTGATCGTCAACGGCAGGACTCAGGCCGGGGTCGATGAGGCAGTGGAGCTTATACGCGCGGAAACGCATGGTACGGTCCACGGCTATGTTGCAGACCTTAGTCAATCCGAGGCTGCCAAGGAGCTGGTTCGACGACATGTGGGTATCAACATTCTGGTCAACAACCTCGGCATTTTTGAACCCAAGGCCTTCGAAAATATTCCCGACGAAGATTGGCAGCGTTTTTTTGACGTCAATGTCCTGAGTGGTATCCGCCTTGCGCGGCTGGTGCTGCCGGAGATGAAACGGGCGAATTGGGGACGCATCATCTTCATCTCAAGTGAAAGCGCGGTCCAGATCCCCACCGAGATGATTCACTACGGCATGACCAAGACCGCGCAACTCGCTGTTTCGCGCGGGCTGGCGGAATCAGTGGCCGGTACGGGCATTACCGTCAACAGCGTACTGCCTGGTCCGACGAAATCGCGCGGCGTTGGCGACTTCGTCGAAGGCATGGCACGCGCGAGCGACAAGAGCTTCGAGCAGATCGAGGCGGAGTTTTTCGATCAGGTGCGCCCGACATCGTTGATCAAACGCTTCGGGACGCCACAGGAAGTGGCTTCGCTGGTGGCCTACGTGGCAAGTCCGCTGGCGTCGGCGACCACCGGTGCGGCGTTACGAGTTGACGGTGGCGTTATCAAGAGCGCTTTCTGATAAAGGAACGACAAAGAGGCGATGAACCTCTATCAATCCGAAACCGCAAACGAGATGGAAACCGCCTGCTGCTTTCAGCATTTTCGGCGCTTTCAGTATGTGGATAGGTAATTGTCAAGTCAGTGCGCAAACATAAAGACAGCCTGGCAAAAATTTACAAGGCAATAGCGAGAATCAGTCACTCTTGCCTTGTAAATTTTTGCCAGCTTGCTTATGTATTACATGGTCAGGCACCCAGGGTGGATGAAGAGACACTGAAGCCGGACATTATTCGCCAGGCCTGGTGGCCGTTGCCGTATGTCGCCACTTCAATATCAACGCCAGACCTACCACCCAGGTCAGTGCGGCAGCCCATGCGGCCATGACATCTGATGGATAATGAACACCCAGATACAGCCTGGATACGCTCACCATCAAAACGAAACATGCACTGATTGCTGTAATCAGCCAGCGTGCCTTGCTTTTCCAGCCAAGAATAATCAGCAAGGCTGCCAGCGCCATTGCGTTCATGGAGTGCCCGCTCGGAAAACTGAATGTGGTTTCTGGCTGCAATGAAATCCAGAAGTCGGGGCGGCTTCTGGCAAAAAAATTCTTTGCCAGCACATTCAGCGCTGCTGCGCCAGTCAAGGACAGGAAGGCAAACAGCGCATCCATTCGCAGGCGCTTATATACAAGCCAGGCAAATAAAGCCAGTTCAAACGGAACGACCCACGGCGCCGAACCGATATGCGTAAAGAACAACATGACGCTATCCAACTGTGTATTCGCATGTGCATGAAAAAACATCAGCAGAGGCTGGTCGAAGGCAAATACTTCATGCTCTGCCACTTCACTGGCTAGTATGCTGAATATATAAAAAGGCAGCAATATTCCAATAAAAAGCGCAATTAGTGTTGGTGCACGTAGTTGTAAGCGGTAAAAAAGAGTAGTCATATTGTCTTAAGAAATCTGGCCGGATTCATCGGCAATAACTGCCGCCGGACTATTCACTTGCGGCTGGCCAGCCGTTCTATCGAAGCACACGTACAGGACCGGCGTAATGAACAAGGTAATCAGCTGCGAAAACAGCAGACCACCCACTATGGATACGCCCAGCGGCTGACGCAATTCTGCCCCCGCGCCCAGGCCTAGTGCAATCGGCAATGCTCCCATGATGGCGCAAAATGTCGTCATCATAATGGGACGAAAACGCAGCAGGCAGGCCTGACGAATGGCGTCCAGCGGCGTCAGTCCCCGGGTTCTTTGTGCATCAAGCGCGAAGTCTATCATCATGATGGCATTTTTCTTGACAACACCAATCAGCAACAGCACGCCGATCATGGCAATGAAGCTCAGTTCCAGGCCGGTGATACGCAAGGCGAGCAACGCCCCCACTGCGGCAGAGGGAATGCCCAGCAAGATTGTCACTGGATGTATCCAGCTTTCATACAACATGCCCAGTACGACATAGATGACGGCCACCGCAATGAGCACCAGCCATAGCTGGGTAGTTTGTGCCTGCTGGAACAAGGCGGCCTGTCCGGCAAATGCACCAAACACAAATGTGGGCAAACCTATTTCCTGCCGGGCTGCATCAATCGCGATGGCGGCGTCGGAAAGTGACTTGCCGGGGCTAAGATCAAAAGTCAGGGTTACGGCAGGCAATTGCCCTTGATGATTAATGGCCATGGCACCTTTGGTCCGTTCAACGCGTGCCAGTGCAGCAACAGGAATCAGCGCACCGGTGTTGCTGCGCACATAGACCTGATTCAGACTGGTTTCGTCACGCCGGCTTTCGAGTGTCATTTCCATGATGACCTGGTAACTGTCTTCCGGTGCATAGATAGTGGAAACCTGTTGTGTCCCAAAAGCGGTATATAGCGTGTTCTTGATGACATTCATGTCCACGCCCAATTGCGACGCCTTGTCACGGTCAATCAACAATTTTGCCTGCAATCCATCTTTCTGCGCATCGGAAGCCAGGCCAACAAACACATCGGATTTTTTCAAGGCAGCCATCAACTTGTCAGCCCAGACATCCAGTTCACCCGGACTGACAGATTCCAGGGTGTACTGGAAACTGCTTTTCGAACCTCGTCCACCAATGCGGAAATTTTGTACCGGACTGAAAAAAACCTTGATGCCTGGCAGGAAGGCCGTTTTCTTTCGCAACTGTGTCAATACCTCTGCCATGGGTGGCCTGCTGCCCTTTTCTTTCAGAGTGACAGTAAACGCTGTTGTATCGTGATCGACTTTTGCTACAACATCACTGATGGATGCATCATGCAACAAGACTGTTTCAAGTTGCTGATTGATTAATAGCCTTGCGTCATACGCCATGTCTTGTGGCGTATCGACATTCACTGAAATCTGGCCTATATCCTCTTGCGGGAAAAACCCCTTGGGTGCGGCGATATACAGTACACCGGTCAACACGACGGTAGACAAACCGGCTAGCAATACCACAACGCGATGTGCCAGTGCCCATTCCAGGCCCCGGGCATAGGCGCCGAGCGTTCGTTCAAAAACGACCTCAAAGGCCCGGGTCCAGCCAGGCCCCTGCTCATGATGTTGCCCGGATTTAAGCAGCATTGGCACCATCAGCGGGATCAGCGTCAATGCAACTGCCGCAGAAACGATGATCGACAGCGATACGACGACAGCGAATTCATGGAACAACAAGCCGGTCACCCCAGGCATGAAAAAAATGGGGATGAATACTGCGATCAATGAGACCGAAATGGAAATCACGGTAAAACCAACTTCACGCACCCCCTGACGTGCCGCCGATTGTGGTGTCATACCAGCTTCAATATGGCGCATGATATTTTCCAGAACGACAATAGCATCATCCACAACCAGGCCAACGGCGATGGTAAGTCCCATGAGCGAAATATTATCCAGGCTGAGGCCAAGTGCATACATCAACCCAAATGTTCCCAGCAATGAAATCGGCAGGCTGATTGCTGGAATCAGCGTAGCAGCCAGGCGACGCAGGAACAATAAAATCACCATGATCACCAGTGCGATGGTCAGCAACATCGTCAAATTTACGTCGTGCACCGCATTACGAATGGAAATGGATCGATCCGACAGCAGCGTTACCTTGACCGATGCAGGCAATTGCGTTTGCAAAATGGGAAGCATATTCTTGATGGCATCTACCGTCGCCACGGTATTGGCACCGGGCTGCCTCTGTATCGTCAGTAATATGGAACTGACACCATTGATCGCACTGGTATTTTGCACATTCTCAATACTATCCTGAACATCTGCCACATCCCGCAGCCGGATTGTTTGCCCGCGTCTGCTGGCGACAATGACATTCGCAAAGTCAGCCGCTTTCATCAAGCCACCAGGTACATTCAGCATCATCATCTGACGCTTGCCGTCAAACTGACCGGTCGGTGCATTTGAATTGGCAGCTTTCAGTGCGGTGCTTACTTCTGGCAAAGTCAGATTGACGGCAGCCAATTTGTCCGGCTGGATTTCTATCCTGACGGCATAGCGCTTTTGGCCGGTAACATTCACTTGCGCCACGCCATTCAGGGTGGACAGCGCAGGCACGATCAGGTTATCTGAAAAACCGTTCAAATCCGTCAGCTTCATGGAAGGCGAACTCAAGCCTACCAGCAATATGGGGGCATCCGCAGGATTCACCTTACGATACGATGGCGGTGTGGTCATTTCTGCCGGCAAGGAACGAGTCGCCCGAAACAAGGCAGCCTGCACGTCACCAGCGGCGGCATCAATCGGCCTGCTGGGGTCAAATTCCAGCGTGATCTGCGTCTCTCCCTGTATGCTGGTTGATGTTGTTGCCAGCAAGCCAGGAATCGCGGAAAACTGCTTTTCCAGAGGTGTCGCAACGGAGGTCGACATGGTTTCCGGACTCGCACCAGATAGCTTTGCACCGACCTGAATGGTAGGTGTATCGTAATTAGGTAAAGCTGCAATCGGCAATTTTAACCAGCACACGGCACCTGCCACGATAATACTCAACCACAGCAACATGGTCGCAATCGGCCGGTCAATAAAACGTTCGTAGATATTCATAATGATTTGCCGACCTTTTCACCGGCTTTGTCTCCAGCTTCATTACCTGGCCTGGTTGACAGGGTTTTCCTGTCAACCATCACAACAGCACCATCAGACAGATTTTGCCCACCTTCAAGTACGACTTGTTCATCACCATACAAACCTTCAAGTACTGCTTTCCCATCCTGTATGCGCAATAGGTTCACAGGTTTTGCCCTGACTTTATTTTGATCTCCCAACAAGTACACAAAACGTCCGGCAGGGCCTTCGAGTACTGCTTGCGGCGGCAAGACTACTGCAGCTTTGCTGATGCCTGCATGTATTACGATCCTGGCGAAACCGCCTGGCCACAATCGGCGCGAAGTATTGGCAAAGCTGGCTTTCAGGCTGATAGTGCCGGTATCCTGGCTGACGCTGTTGTTCACAAAAGTGATATAACCTTCGACATATTTTTTGTCTTGCGTTTCCAGTGTTGCGCTGACCTTGCCCTGTTCACGTGCGGCCAGAATGGCTGGTAATGCCTGCTCGGGAAGATTGAATTCCATGGCAATCGGATCCATTTGCACCAGCGTGACCAGTGGTATTGCAGAAGATGTTTGCGCCAGGCTGCCAGGGTGAATACTGATTGCTCCCGCCAGGCCGGAAACAGGTGCCGTTATGCGGGTATAGCCTGCCTGTATTTTTGCGCTGTCTGTCTCGGCGCTTGCTGCGTTCAATTGCGCCTGTAATGCTTCCACTTTGCTCTGCGCGCTGGTGACGGTGCTGTCAGAGATAAAGCCAGATTTGACCAACTCTTTGGACCGGACATAATCACGCTGGGCATCGGCCAGCAGCGCCTTGATTTGAGCCGATTGTGCGTTATAACGATTGATCTGGGCACTGGCATCGCTGGCATCCAGCGTAAACAACAACTGCCCTGCCTGCACCTGATCCCCTTCGTGAAAATTGACACTGCGGATGATGCCTGTAATTTGCGGTCGCACATCAACCTGATTCAAGGTGACCAGATGCCCCTGCGCAGAAAATTCTATTGGCAGATCAATGCGTTGTGTTGTTGTGATGGTCACCAGCGGCAAGGCTTTTGGTGCAAGCTGCTTTTCAGTTGTACGCCCCCAGATATAGTGCTGGCCAATCACTGCAAGAAGAATGATGCCTGCGGTAGCGGAGATCACCCAATGGTTTTTTCTTTTTAACATGATAGATCCTGAAAACTTCAACAATTTCGCTGTAGAGACAGCACTTTCATCAACACGCCCCAATGCCTTACCTTACATTTTTCAGACAATACGTCCCTGCTCAGCATCATCGTCGGGTCCAGAAAAATACAAAGCCTCAGACATTAGGCGGACAGTGACAATCAGTCCGCTGCCGGCAGGATTACTGTCCAGATGCACTTCTGCCGCATGGAGGTCGGCGATACTTTTCACAATGGACATACCCAGACCACAACCCCAGGTAGTATTGCCATCGGGACGATAAAACCGGTCAAACACGCGCTCACGTTCTGCCAATGGAATACCAGGTCCATTGTCACAGACACGCAGGACAGGGCGACCACCATCAATGCCAGAAAACACATCGACCTTGCCGCCTTGCTGGGTATACCGCAGGGCATTGTCGACCAGGTTGCTGAGCATGATGCCGAGTGCATCAATGTTTCCTGAAATCTTTACCGGCATGGATTCACTGGCAACTCCCAGATCTATCGATTTGCTGTCGGCGTAGGCGGAATGATCCATGACTGCCTGTTGGGTCAGCAAATGCAAATCGCAAATAACCGGGGTATGCATGACGTCATCTGGTTCATGACGTGCAAGCGTCAACAGTTGATGCACCAAATGACTGGAGCGGTCCAGTCTGTCATGCAGTTTTAAAAATGCGATTGCACGTAACTCATCTGTTGAAGAACGTTCAGCCAGTTGCAATTGCAACTTCAGCGCAGTTAACGGAGATCTCAGTTCATGTGCAGCATCTGCCACAAAAATACGCTGCGCTGACAGCGTCGTCTGTATCCGGGCAAGCAGGCGATTCAAGGCAACGACGATGGGTAACAAATCTTCCGGCAATCCTGTCTGATCTATCGCCTGCAAAGCCTGTGGCGAACGTATGGCAACGGCACCAGCAACTTTATCCAGGGGAGCCAGTGCTTTCCCAACGACCAGATAAATCAAGGTGGCCAAAGCCAGCAACAGCAACAGCAAGGGGGATAACATGCGCAATGCCATATTCACTGCAAATTTATGTCTTACCGAAAGCGGTTGCGAAATTTGCAGGAGACGCCCGCCTTTGGTCTCGGTGTAAACCCGAAAAGTTTCACCCGCAAAAAATACGCTCTGATGCCCCATTGTTTTCTGAGGCGGCAGGTGCATATCAGATTGAGAAAAGTAAACTTGCCAACCATCCTTTTCCCATACCTGGACGGCAATTTTATCGTCCAGGTCTTCGGTTGCAGGCAATAGCTGATTCGCGACAAATTGCAGAGGCAAGGCTGCGGCGATTTGTTTCAGTTGCCGGTCTGATTGCTCATTTGATTCATGATCGGCCTGGTGATAAATGGCGAAGCCAGCCACCAGCGTGCATATCAATGCGCCCACCAGCAAACCGAGCATGAGCTGGGTTCGTATTGTTTTCATTCGGCTGCCATCAGTTTATATCCGACACCTCTGACATTCTTGATGAAATCTGCGCCCAGTTTTTTGCGCAAATGATGGATATAGACATCTATTGCGTTACTTTCTATTTCATCATCCCAGCCATAAATCTTATCTTCCAGCTGCGTCTTGGAAACAACATTGCTGCCCGAATCCAGCAAAGCACGCAAGACAGAAAATTCACGGGCTGACAGATGTACGATCAGACCATTCAGGGTAACTTCATGGGTAGCCAGATTCATCGTGACGTCACCATGACTGATGCTGGACTGGTTATAACCGTGACGTCGTCGCAAAACTGCACGTATGCGTGCCATGAGTTCGTCGACATCAAATGGCTTGATCAGGTAATCATCTGCACCGGCATCCAGCCCTTCTATTCTGTCTGCCTTGGCGTCACGTGCAGTGATGATCAATACAGGAACGGCACCACCTTGCTTGCGATAGCGCAGCAGCACATCAAGTCCGCTTTTTTTGGGCAAGCCCAGATCCAGCAACATCAGATCATAGTTTTGCGTATCCAAAGCCAATTCTGCGTTATGGCCGTCGCGTACCCAGTCCACCGCATAATTTTCACCATGCAAGGCTTCTTCTATACTTTCTCCGATCATGGGATCGTCTTCTACCAGCAACATTCTCACGTGACATTTCCTTTGGGACTTAGCCTGCTTTAATACATCCTGCGTACGTCCTGCGCGACTTCTGCATTAAAAATCACGATGATGCAAAACATGAAAATTGCTGACAGATCGCCAAGTGTTATCTACAGCTTAGCGCACCTATCGTTAAGCCAGTCTTAAAACCCGACGATCCGCGACGATCTACTTTGGCGTGAAAATATGCTGTGATTGTTAATGAATTCTTAATCTTCGCCCTATATGCTGACTGCAAAATTAGTATGTCCCGGCAAGACAGGGATTTTTCAAAGAAAGACTCAGAATGCAAACATTGCAACAGCAAAAACAATCCCGGATGTTGAATAAAGTACCCGAAGTCAGCATGTATTTCTGGATCATCAAGATACTCTCGACGACCGTAGGCGAGACTGGTGCGGACTATCTGGCTGTCCATGCAGGGCTGGGAACCGGCATCACCGGCCTGCTCATGGCCAGCCTGTTATCCGTTGCCCTGATATGGCAAATACGGCTGCACCGGTATATACCTTGGGTGTACTGGCTGACAGTCGTGCTATTGAGTGTCGTTGGCACCCAGATAACTGATGCATTGACTGATCGCCTTGGAGTCAGTCTTTATCTCAGTACGTTCGTGTTTTGCGTATTACTTGCATCCGTTTTTGCTGCCTGGTATTGGCGTGAACGTACGCTGTCTATCCACACTATCGTGACGCGCCGCCGGGAATTATTTTATTGGGCAGCCATCCTGCTGACGTTCGCTCTTGGGACCGCAGCAGGTGATCTGGCAACGGAAGAACTCAGTCTGGGTTTCAGGTTTGGAGTAGGTTTGTTCAGCGCACTGATTGCACTCATTTATGTAGCCTGTCGACTCGGAGTCAATGCTGTTCTGGCTTTCTGGCTGGCATACATTCTGACTCGTCCTTTAGGTGCCTCGCTGGGTGACCTGCTATCACAATCGCCAGAATATGGTGGTGTAGGTTGGGGAACCATCATGACCAGCCTGATATTTCTGAGCATTATTGCAATTCTTGTGCTGGTGGTCAGCCAGAATCAAAACCGGTCAGCAAAGAATGTGGCCGACAACCAGGGAAATGCGCCCTGACAAATGCGTTCACACTCATACTCAATAAGGTAAATCAAATGAAAAAGCAAAAAATACAGCAAAAAATAAAACCAATCATGCTGGCAATCAGTACAGTTGCGATACTGGCTTCGGGTACTCTCCCCTTCACGGTTTCCGTGATCAGTCCGGCGCAGGCGGCAAGCAGCAAACTCGGCGATCTGGGCAAATTCAGAATCATTGCGCAAGACACTTCGGCCCTTATTGAAAAAGGCGATCTTGCCGCTGCCAAAACACGCATCAAAGACCTGGAACTAAGCTGGGACGAAGCAGAAGCCGGGCTGAAACCCAGAGCGGCGGCAGACTGGCACGTGATAGATAAATCTATCGACAAGGCTTTGGCTGCCTTGCGTGCAAGCAACCCTAATCCGGCAAGCTGCAAACAGAGCATCAGGGATTTGCTGAATGAATTTGACAAGGCGAATGCTGCCACAGCGAAATAACAGGTTGTGGAGCCCAGTAAATACTGCAAGGCATATTGATTTGCTACACGCCCATACCCAGGGTGTATATTAATTCATCGATTTTTCTGTGAGATTAAAATGAATTCATCCAATAGCTGGTTTTACTGGGCCTTCATGTCTGCTGTATTTGCCGCATGTACGGCAATTTTTGCAAAGATCGGGATTCGCAATGTGGATTCGGATTTTGCGACATTGATCAGGACGGTCATCATTATTATCGTCCTCACCGCTTTTGTCTGGTTCACTGGGAAAATGAGCAACCCGGCTGCGCTATCGCCAAAAACCTGGCTGTTTCTGGGCTTGTCCGGCCTGGCGACGGGCGCTTCATGGGTATGCTATTTCCGTGCCCTGCAAATTGGTGAAGCATCAAAAGTAGCTCCCGTCGACAAACTCAGCCTGGTGCTGGTGGCCATTTTTGCCTTTATCTTTCTGGAGGAAAGACCATCCCTGCAAGAATGGACAGGCATTGCCCTGGTTGCTGGCGGCGTCCTGGTATTGGCCATCAAACGTTAAGATTTACCGTCCTGAATATAACGGCAACCGTGACCTGAGCCTTATGCGATGCGGGTATGCTGCTTCCTGCATGCGCTGCCCTGAGCACCGTCGCCTGACAACAGCCCCGATAAAATTCGGAGAGCGGTAACTTTGTCCCAGATCAACAATGCCTTGATCACCTGCTTTCTGCTACTGCAATGCTCTTCTCAACCGCTGGCACGCATGAGATAATGAAAATAATTCTCATTAACATATAAATTTGCAAGTAACACGCATTAGCAAGGTTTCAAAGGACATATCATGATGTTACATATTCCCGGTGTATTGACACCCGAGGAAGTTGCGCAATTTCGCCAGCGTCTGCATGAGACATCGTGGATTGATGGACGGGCCAGTGTTGGTCCACAAGGGGCGCAGGTCAAGCGTAATCGCCAGTTGCCGGAAGGGTCGCCTCTGGCAATCGAGCTGGGACAGCTCATTGTCAGTAAACTGAAGTCGCATCCGCTATTTTTTTCTGCGGTGCTGCCTTTGCGCATCCTCCCACCTTTTTTTAACAGCTATGAAGGCGGCGAACACTATGGACTGCATATCGATGGTGCCATTCGTACTCCAATCGGTGGTGCTTACAGCATGCGCTCGGATGTATCGTCTACCCTGTTCCTGAGCGAACCTGATGATTACGAGGGTGGCGAGCTGGTCGTGGTGGATTCTTACGGCACCCATGAAGTGAAATTGCCGGCAGGCGACCTGATTGTCTATCCATCCAGCAGCATACACAAGGTAGAACCAGTGACCAGCGGCGTCAGAGTCTGTTCTTTTATGTGGACGCAAAGCATGGTCCGTGACGACTGGAAACGTTCCATGCTGTTTGACCTGGACCAAAACATCCAGCAATTGCGCGCGGCGTATGGCGACAATGAAACCATCGTCGGGCTGACCGGGCATTATCATAATCTCTTGCGTCTGTGGGCTGATGTCTAAGCATCTGTCCGGGTTGCGGGTATCTCTGCCACACTGAAATCCTTAGCCGCCCACCTGACAGGCTGTCAAGTCGATATTGCCGTCGCCTGACAGCGTCGTCATGCCCAGTGCTGGCACGCACTGTTAAAATGCGACATGCTCATCAAGGCAGTTCAATATGTGCCGTCATGGATAAATTGGATCTGCGCCAGAGCCATCGATGATCACCCGGGACAGACTGCCTATGCATCTTGATACTTTTTCTATCTTGCTATCGCAATATATGCGCCGCATTCGTGCCAGCGCATCCGGCGTCGCCACCGAAATTGGTTTAAGCCGTGAATCAGTCAATAATTGGAGAAATGGCACGTCGCTTCCCAGCCCAAGATCCCGCGATAGCCTGCACGCCTGTGCACGCTACCTCCGTCTGACAGAAGCAGAGACCAATCTTTTCTTTGCTGCTGCAGGTCTGGCACCCGAATTTCCATTGCAAAGCGAAGAAGAAGGTGAAACACCATTTGCTGATTTCATGAATCAGTTATTTGTGCGACTGGCGCAGGCAGCCCCCTACCCCATCACCTTACTGCTGTCACAGGCACACTGGGGTCAGCCACCGTTCAGGCAAAAATTGCTGGCCCGTGCACGCGCCCAGTATGGTGAAGCTGCGACCCTGCATATACAACCACCTTTCAGCGTTAGCACGGAAAGCAATGACTATTTTGCTGCGATAGCGCGCCAATGCGGTTTTGCAGATGTCAGTTCGGATTATGAATTTGAAGCAGCGCTAGAACAAAAGCTGAATGCAGGTGAACGTGTATTTTGCCTGGTCAGCCGTTTTGAACAAGGCACGCCAGCGCTGCGTGAGACACTGGCCGGTATCTTGCGCAGCCTGAGTGAAATGCATGGCGGACGCCTGCATCTGTTGCTTTGTGGCGGTGAGGCACTGGCCGACCTGAAATATCGCAGTGGCGACTTGTCCTTGCTTAATATCGCACAGGTAAGCCATTGGCCAGATGCGAGTACCGAAGACCTCAATATCATTGTCAAACAGCGCTGGCCAGATCATACGGTGTCTGCAGCCGGCATTGCAGCACTGGCCTCTTTGTGTGGCGGCCACCCTGCTCTTTTTGAGGAGGGCATGCAATGGCTGACAGAGAATACGGGCAAGCTGCCCGACGACCTGCCTGCCCTGCGTATGCATTTAATTCATAGTGCCCGCCTATGGCAAACCTTTTTGCCATTGACACAGAGCCCGGATACCAAAACCCGTTTGCGCGAGCTTTTATTGGCTGAAGACCTGGGCCGCGCCCGCCCCTATCTGCAAGATGAAGATTTGCGCCGCCTGTTCTGGGGCAATCTGATTCATGTTCGTGGCCAGGGTGACCAGGCGCGCCTGTACTGGCGTTGTGACATCATTCGCGATGCAGGTTTGATGGTGATCGAATAATGTTGAAAAAGCTGGCGCACATTCTGCCGGGCAAAGTATCGCGCATTGTCTTAATTGCCTTGCTTACCTTATTCATTGCAAGCGCCGTACTGACACCAAAACTGAACCCCATGACACGTGGCAGGATACTCGCTGCAGAAAATATGGGAGCCATCTGGAACGATCTGATTCAATGGCGAATAGCACTGGCAGAGGCGCGCAGTATTGAAGATGGCTGGCCAAAAGACATCCAGAAGTATGCACCACAGACGATGACTTCCTATCTCATCGTCAGTTCACCACAAGCTTATGTGTTGCAGGCAGATATTGCCAATCGTGCTGATTTGGGCTCCATCTCGGGTACTCAGATCATTTTTGAATTAAACCCATCCAGCTCAACATGGCGCTGCAAGGCTGGTTCACCGCCGATTCCATCAGGTTTTTTACCCGTCAATTGTGATGGCGGCAGTACAAGTGGACCAGGTCTGGGCATGTTAAAGATGCTGCCGCTGTTTTGCGCACTCATCTTTATTATCGCGGGTATTTTTTTGTTGTTACGCCATCCCTTGCTGGGGCCGACACAATTACGGCCAGAACGTCTGCGACGCACGCCCTACCCCATCTTGCCCAAACTGGATAGACTGCTGCGACTGGCTGGCCGGCGCCAATCTACCCTGCAGGCAGCGGCTGTATCCATGTCGGATTGGCAGCGCGCAGTCAACTATGTTAACGACAACGCCAACAGCCGGGCTGCCTGTCTGGCCAAACAACTGGGTGCGCAATGCAAGGCTAGCCAGGATTGGACACTTCCCGGTGAGGTTTTCGAATGGCAATTTGCCAGCAACCTGCCGATTTCCCTGGACCGTTGCCTGGTGTTTATTCCATTCGAAGACCTGGATGAAGATTCATTGATACGTTGCCTGGTAACGGCACAAACCGGCTCAGATGTGATGCTGATTCTGGCAGCACACTCAGCAGAAAACCCCATGCCCTTGTTACAGGCTTACTGTGATGACAGGGCCAATATGTTTGTCATGCTGGACAGTGCCAGCCAGACGGAATGTCTGCTCAGCAGGCAAGCCACGGCTGTTTTATTATGTTTGCTGGCGGCACAATTGCGCGTCACCCGTATTTCACCTTACCAGACACGCGGGGCCATCACCAGTTCAGGTGCCTTTTTCGGGCGGGACCAATTGCTGGCACGCGTCATCGGTCGTGAACCCGCCAATTATCTGGTGGTTGGCGGACGCCAGCTTGGCAAGAGTAGCCTGTTGAAAGCAGTACAGCGCCGTTTGCAGGAACATCCGCAGATCGTCTGCCATTATATTTCCTTGCGTGATCACCGTCTGGCGCCGCGCATGGCCTTACAGTTTGGACTGGCTGCGACAAGCTCCATAGAAGACATCATTGCCCACCTCGAAACCAGTTTTGTCGGCAAACGCTTATTCCTGCTGATTGATGAGGCAGATCAGTTTTTTCGTGATGAAGCACAAAATGGTTACAGGCAATTATCTGCCCTGCGCGCATTGAGTGATGAAGGACGCTGCTGGTTCATGCTGGCCGGTTTTTGGGATCTGTATGCAACGGCAGTGCTGGATTATCAGTCACCCCTGCGTAATTTTGGTGAAGTCCTCACCATAGGCGGACTGGAACAGGAAGCATGCAGGGAACTGGCCAGCGTCCCCTTGTCCCGCCTGCGCTTTGGCTTTGCCAGCAACCAACTGATTGATCAACTGGTGGAAGCCAGCGGCCAGCGCGCCAACTTGCTGGCCATTCTTTGCCAGGAATGCCTGGAAGTCCTGCAACCGGGCGAGCGCGCGATTGAAGCACGCCATACTGCACTGGCCCTGTCTTCACAGGCGGTTCAGGATGCGCTGGCAGGCTGGGGCCGGCTCAGCCATGATGAAGCTGCATGCAGGCTGGACCGCATAGTTGTCTATCACACCGCCCTGCACGGAAAAACCAGTTTATCTGCATTGGTCGCGCTACTGGAAAGTACCGGGACACATCAAATTCAGCCAGAAACCCTGCGACATGCCTTCGCCCGTTTGCAACTGGCTTATGTATTGAAACGTGAGGGAACAGAACTTGTATTTGCCATCCCGCTGCTGATTAAACAGTTTGAGCAAAGCGAGGTTACGCTTTTGCTCAGGCAAGAACTGACCTCCCTGCATGCAGCCGCTACAATATAAGCACATACAGTAAGGCACATGCACTAAATCAAAGGCTGCAACTGTCATAATTGTCGCTTTGCAGCAGCTATATAGAATTTATTTTAGAACTCATTTCATAAATAAAGGAGATCATTCATGTCTGATTACATTTTAGTCTTGCAAACCTATATGCAGGCACTGGGTGATGCTGATTACGCCACCATCAAAAGCCTGTTCGCCAAAGATGGCAAAGTTCTCTCGCCTTTTCTTGGTGAAATGGATGCAGGTCCTTTCTTTGACAGACTGGCAGAAGCCTCCAGCCGTAATGTCATCACCCCGATTGACATCTTTGTCAGCACGACAAAGAAACACCATGCAACAGCTTATTTTCAATATGACTGGACCGTACGCGACGGAACTTTAATCAGCTTCAAGGTCATGGATATGTTCAGCTTTGAGCCAGACAGCGACAAGGTCAGGTATCTGGACTTGATCTATGACACGCATCCTATTCGCTCGACAGCGGGGAACAAATACGAGCTTTAATCAAACCAACAGACTCTGGCGTTTGAAAGGCGACACTTACTATTGTTAGCCACATGAAAAACCCCTGCAAGATACGAATCTTGCAGGGGTTTTCAGGTTATAGCAGTCTTACTATATTACTCTGCGCCCATTTCCTTCAACAGGCGGTCAGCCTTGTCCACATGTTTCATCTGCCACAGCATGTAGCGCAGATCGACCTGTATGGAACGGGAATTGGCCTTGTTGTAGTCCCAGTCGGAAATGATGGAATCCAGGGTGCCGTCAAATGCCAGGCCGATGAATTCGCCTTTGGCATTCAATGCAGCAGAACCTGAATTGCCACCAGTGATATCCAGCGTAGCCAGATAGTTCACAGGGACTGTTTTCAGTTGCGGGTCAACATACTTGCCAAAGTCTTTGGCTTTAATAGCTGCCAATTGTGCGGCTGGGGCATTGAATTCGCCTGTGCCGGTTGCTTTTGGCGGGATGCCATTGACGGTAGTAAAGGCGCTCCACGCCAGGCCATCGGCGGTACCATGGTCACGACCCATGACTTTGCCGAAAGTGACGCGCAAGGTGCTATTGGCATCAGGGTAGACTGCCTGCCCTTTGCTCTTCATGTAAGCGATTTTTGCTTTCATGTAGTTACCATAGGCTTGCTGGATTTTACCCATCAACTCTTCTTCTTCAGCTTCACGTTTCAAGCCACCTTCATACATGGCAACGGCTGCCTTGACGAAACTGTCGTTGCTGGCCTTGAAGTCTTCCGGCTTGGCGGTCAGCCATGCACTGCGTGCTGCCTTGTCACCCAGCTTGCTGCCTGCATACAGATTATCCAGCAGGGATTTCAGATCAGCTTCAGACATGCCGTCCTTGATGCCTACTGCAGTATCAAAATTGGCACTACGCTCTGCCTTGGGTTGGGCTGCATATTTGCTCAGGTTGTACAGGACCAAAGCCTTGTCGACTTTTTCATCGTAGTTGCGTTCGACTGCATCGACGGTGGCCTTGAAGCGAGGCAGGTCACGTACCTGGAAGCCGGCTTTGCGTTCTGCATCTGCCTTGGTCGATTCATTGGACAGGCGGTACAAGGTACGTGCGGTGCCCAGGAAGCGTGGATAAGAGCTGGCCAGATAAAAGTCACGCTTGGCCAGGGCATCGCGTTCGGCAATCAGTTTTTCAACCTGATCAATGTCGCTGGCAAATTCTTTGGCGCGTGCAGGATTGCTGTTGATCCATGCTTTCAGCTCTTCATGCTCTTTGGTCTTGCGTGCCAGTATGTCGCTGCCTGCGTAACTGTCAAGCATGCCCTGACGGTTTTTGTAGTAGTTGTTGATACCTGCTACCTGGCCAGCATATTTGAGTTTGGCGTCCGGATTGCTGCTGGTTTCCATGGCGATGATGGCCAGCGTGTCGCCAGAGCTCTTCACAAATGTTGGGTAGTTCCAGTCAAAAGTGTAGGCTACTTCTGAAGGCAGGCGATGGCGGTTGGTGCGACCTGGATAACCCAGCACCATGATGAAGTCGCCTTCTTTGAGATTGTCTTTGGCCAGTTTCAGGAAATGCTTGGGTACATACGGCACATTATCCTTGCTGTAATCAGCGGATTTGCCATCCTTGCTGACATAGGCGCGGTAGAAACCGTAATCGCCGGTATGACGTGGCCACATCCAGTTGTCGGTATCGCCGCCAAATTTGCCTACGCCTTCTGGTGGAGCATGGACCAGGCGTACGTCTTTGATTTCCAGTTGTTTGATGAGGTAATACTCAAGTCCACCGTAGTAAGGATAGACGTTGCAGCGATGGCCGGCATCTTTTTCGCATTCTGCGATGATGGTTTTGGAATTTTTTTCAATCGCATCAACACGGGCCTTGCCGTTCAGCCTGGCAGTTGCCTTATCAATGATTTTGTTGCTGACATTGCTGACATCTTTGGTGACCAGTATGCGCGAACCAGGTGAGGCCGGCAATTCTTCATCCAGGCTGTTTGCCAGGAAACCGTTGGCCAGCAAGTTGCGCTCTGGTTTGGAGTTATGCGCCACGCTGTTGTAGACACAGTGATGGTTGGTTGCAACCAGGCCCTGTGGTGACACAAAGGATGCGGAACAACCGCCCAGACTGACGATGGCACCCATAGGGAATTCCGTCAATTTGGTGAGTGTTGCCGGGTCCAGTTTCAAGCCGTCTGCCTTCAGTTGCTTGGCGACTTGCGGCAGTTGTTGCGGCATCCACATGCCTTCATCTGCGCTGGCGATCTGGCATAGGCTCATGACCGCCAGAGTAGTAAGTGTTTTTTTCATCATATTATTATAGAAAAATGTGAAAATTAAAGGTAATTCCCCCTCGAAACCCCGGATCATTAATCCAGGGCGCGATTTGCTTAGTCTGGGAATTATAGGGAAAGTTCCTTATTTCGGTACATTCGGTACATAAACGCAGAACCCCAGCTACTACTTGTTTGTACGCAAGCATCACGGTATGCGACTTTTCGTTCCGGATATGTTTTGCCAGCTTACGATACATATTGATAATGATTCTCATTCAATATAAAATGTCTGTTTTTTTAGCCTAAGCATCATTGTCTTATTTGCCTTATTTTCCTGATCCATCCGTATTACATCCCTCTTTATCTGAATTCTGATTTCATGCTGATTTTTTGCTCTGCACAGAGCCAAGTCACATGTCATCCGCAGCTTATTGCCATCTAATTTGAAAGTTTTTGCATCATGCCCAAGCGTCATCCGAATACCTTGCTTCCTGTCGTAGCCTTGCTATCTATCGCCTATGCCCCACACGCGGCCTTTGCGCAGGAAGCAGATGACAGCATCATGCAGGCAGTGAAAATCACCAGCACCAGGGCGGATGGTTTCCTCCCCAAAAGCACAGCCGCAGGCAGTTTTCGCGGGTCAAATATCATGGATGTACCATCAACAGTGAATGTGATTACGCGTGATTTGCTGGAACTGCAGGCTGCCGCCGGCTTATATGATGCCCTGCGCAATACGGCAGGTGTCACCCGACAGCAAAACGGTGGCGACACCTGGGACCAACTGGTGATTCGTGGTATCGCAGTTGAAAACCGTACTAATTACCGCCTCAATGGCTCGCTTCCCATCATGAATTTTTCCCAGATATCGATGGAAAACAAGGAACGGGTAGAAGTCCTGAAAGGTGCATCGGCACTGTATTACGGCTTTACCTCTCCGGCCGGAGTGGTGAATTTTGTGACCAAACGTGCCGGCAGCACCCCCGTCACCAGCATTGGATTGATGGCAGATCAGAATGGCAGCGCGATTGCCAATGTTGATCTTGGCCGTCGTTTTGGCGCAGAACAGGAATATGGTATTCGCGTCAATGCCGCAGGAGGTACGCTGGGACCTTACCTTGAAAAGGCAAATAACGGTAACCGCAGTTTTGCCTCTGCCGCACTGGACTGGCGCGTCAACAAGCAGCTATTGCTGAAAGCCGATTTTGAATACGACAAACGCAAACTCATTGAGCAGGCTGGCGTCGCCTTGCCAACCGTTGTCAACGGCGTCATTCCGCTGCCGATAGCGGTTGACCCTACACGTCTGATCGGTCCTGAATGGGCAAGGTTTGAAACCAGGACCACCAATGCGCAGTTGCGTGCCGACTACGCCATCACTGATGACTGGGCCTTCACCCTGGAAACGGGCGCATCAGAAACCGCACGTGACCGCAGCCTGCCAATTTTTCGTTTCAATAATACTGCTGCCGTCAGCACCGGCGCTGGCCGCATTACCGGCAACCTGCAGCATCAGGTGACAGCATCGAAATTGATACGCGCAGAACTCGCGGGGAGCCTGGCGACAGGTATGCTGAAACATGAACTGACTTTTGGGGTAACACGTACCACCAAAACCCAGGATCCTATTTATCAGAGTAATTATACGATTGCCGCACAAAACCTGTATGACCCGACACCCATTACAACCGTGTCTTTTGGTGCCATACCTACCAGCCCGACAACGGTTGCCCTGGATACGCGCGACAGCGGCGTGTATCTGCTTGACCGGATAGAAATCACGCCGCAATGGCAAAGTGTGGTGGGCATACGCCGGGCCAGCTACCAAAGTAATCAGGGCACCAGCCACTATGATGTGAGCAAAACCACACCCATGGCATCTGTCATTTACAAACTGTCCCCTGCCCTGTCTTTTTATGCCTCGGCAGCGCAAGGTCTGGAGGAAGGCGAGCCGGGACCGACTGGCACGGTGAACCAGAATGTACGCCTGGCACCCGGCGTCAGCAAACAAAAAGAATTTGGCCTGCGCTGGCTGACTGCTGGCAATACCCTGGTTTCTGCTGCCCTGTTTGATATCACCCGCCCTGGCTACTACACCAATACCAGCAATGTTTTTGTCGCTGATGGTGAACAGCGTTATCGCGGCATCGAGTTGTCAACACAAGGAAAACTGAGCCGTCAACTGTCATGGCAAACCTCTTTGCAGCTCCTGAGCCCGGAGTTTCAAAAAATCAGTACTATTTACAATGGCAAGGCACCAGAAAATGCAGCCAAACAGACTGCCAGCACTTTCCTGTCATATGAATTTGAATCGCTGCCTGGACTGTCTGTAAATGCTGGTGCCTACTATAACGGCAGTCGTCCTGTGAATGATTTGAATCAGGCTTATCTCGGCGGCGTGACACTGTTCAGTGCAGGCAGCCGGTATGTCACACAAACCATGGGCAAGCGGACTACATGGCAGATCAACGTTGAAAACGCAGGGGACAAACGTTACTGGGCTGGTGCCGGTACGCGTCTGGCATCTGGCATGCCCAGGCTGATTAAACTATCTGTAAAGGTAGATCTCTGATTCAGCTTTTGTTGAATCAATTCACTATCGATACAGTTTCCCAAAAAAACATTACCGATCTGGCAGCGGCAACAGAACAAATCTGTTGCCGCTGAACCATCTGGAATCCCGCCTGATACATTGCTGACATCAGGCAGCTCTTGCCACATCCCCCTTCTTTTTCTTTGCAGAATGACATATCGATGCACTTTTGATGTGCGCGTTCAGCTTGCATTTGCCTGTCGGCAAGCTAGCGTAGCAAAAAAGAAAATAATTAAACATTAATTAAGCAATTATTCAAAATGCATGTTAAATTACTATTTAATCGTTAATTGCATTTTTTACATTCCATTTAAACATTTCAAGCGTTTTCTAAAACAGCGCGTAGTTGTTGTCATCGATTTTCTGTCGGTAGCCGGGTATTGGCTGCCTTCTTAATCGTTGCTCAATCTTTACTTAATCGTTGCTTAATATCGCCATCCATTTCGCTTGGTAATACCAGGCTGATTAGCAGTGTGTCTTGGGTCTGTACTTCGTAGTCTGATGAAACACAAGCGAGAGAAAATTACACCTCTCGCCTTCAAAACAGGGAGAAATACAATGAGCGGATTAGTGGCAGCAAGCCGGCGCAATCGCGTCATATCAACATGTCTGGGATGCGCGCTGGTGGCAGTGACGCCATTGCTGAGTGGCCTTGCGCAGGCACAGGTAACGGTGCCGCAAGATGCAAAACCTTTGTGTGCCGTATCGCCACAAACGTTTGCCAGTTGGTTTGGCGGAACGGTTACGCTGAACGGTGCGGTCAACCCGGCCAACAGTGTGACCTTTCCGAATACTGGTGACTGTAGCTTTTATCAATGGTCAGAACAGATGTTTTTGTGGCTGACATCACCTGCCCCAAGTACTTATGGTGGTGGCAAGAGCCTGGTCTTCAATTCGCCGATTTTCTACAACGTATCCGGCGCAAATAACCAGGGAAAACGCACCTATACGCAAAATCAACCCGACCTGCCCCTGCCCTTGTTGAATATCCGCAGTGCACAGGCTGGTCCAAATGGATTGCAACTTCTCACCAGCAAAGATGGCCGCATGTTTGAGGTTTTACCTGCACCACAAACGGAGAAAGGCCAATCTCTGATACGCAATAGCGCTGGCAAACTAGTTGAAATTAACCGCGTAGAAGCGCAAGACGGCAAGAAGCCAACGTTCTTTGATGCGAATGACAAAAAAATTACCTTGCCAGGCAAAGTGACCATGGACACAACACTGGCCGCCCGCGTCGCGCCCAGGCTGTTGACTGCGGACAGCACTGCCACAAAAAATATGGTGCAAGGCTTCCAGGTGAATGGCAAAACAGTCTTCATTGACAGTCTCGGCAATACCATAGAACCTACCCAAGGTCAGGCCGGTAGTTTGTCGGGCGTTTTGGTCGGTCAAAATCAGTCATTGGTGTATTACGCCACCATGGTCAACGATGTTTTCGCCTATTTCCAGACGGGTGTCGCGAATGGCGTCATTCCCAACCCCACCAACGTATTCCCCACTACCCAGGCGCAACTGGATCCAGTGATTGCCTATGCTGCGTCAAAAGGAACCAAATTCCCGGCACCTGAAGCACTGGCGATGGAAGTAAAAACATCATGGATAGATGTCGTCGGGCTGGATGCATTGGGCCTGAAAGCCAGTAACTATGTCACTGTCACCAGTACCGTACCTTTATATAACAAGAGCAATACTCAGCTTTGGATACCTACTGGACAAACCAAATCCGTCGTACTTGCCCTGGTCGGCATGCACGTCGTGGGAAGTGCCAAAGGCCATCCAGAAATGATATGGGCGACTTTTGAACATGTCAGCAATACACCCAATGCGGCCTATAGCTACACAAACACCAGTGGTACAACGGTAAATGTAGCACAAAATACTACCGGTACCTGGCTGTTTTCATCGCTGAAATCTGCAACACCCAATGTACAACTTGCCAATTTCACGTCCTCACCAAATATTACCGCAAACACCAGCGCACCTATCGGCCCCAGCGATACCCTGCGCTGGAAAGCCTGGGGTACAGGTTCGGATGCCACCAATGTGTTGCTGGAAAATACCGAGGTCATTTCATCCAACAGCAGTGTACTCAGCCAGTTGATCAAAGGCGATTTGCGCACCAACTACATGATGACAGGCGCAACCTGGACCATTGGTGGACAAACGGTCACTCCCACCAATCAGGTAGGTACCAATCTGCTCAACAATACGACACTGGAAACTTACGATCAGGGCACGAGCAGTAAGATCAATGGATCAAACTGCTTTAGCTGCCATTCCAATAAATCACAACCGGCGGGGCAACCGGCGAATACAGTAGTCAGCCATATCTACAACACGCTCATCCCGTTGTATCCGAAGTAAGCAGCTTTAAATACGGGGCCAGGATGGTCCCGTATTTGTCTGTCGCAGGTAGTGTCACAGTATTGAGGCCCGGGTATGTCATCTGTTGTGGAAAATCAGGAGATACGCGTGAAAGGCACCGTGCAAGGTGTGGGCTTTCGTCCAGCAGTTTACCGTCTTGCGCTGGAATGCCAGTTACATGGTGAAGTATCAAATGATACCGATGGCGTACTGATACGCCTGTCAGGCATGCAAAACGATATCAGTGAATTTTTGCAGCGACTGGAAGCCGAAGCACCACCGCTGGCAAAAATTGATTCCATCTCTACCGAGACCGTCAGTGAAGCCTGGGAATATGAGGATTTTCGCATTACGCAATCCACCCATACGCAAGGTCGTACCGAAGTAGTCGCTGATGCAGCCACCTGCAAGTCTTGCCTGGCCGAGACCATGGACCCAGCAGAACGCCGTTATCGCTATCCATTTACCAATTGCACACATTGCGGGCCCCGCCTGTCCATCATTGAGGGTATTCCTTATGATCGCGAACGGACGACCATGAAGGCATTTACCATGTGCCCGGCCTGTCAAAAAGAATATGATGATCCGCTGGATCGCCGCTTTCATGCCCAACCCATAGCCTGCCATGTATGTGGTCCTCAGTTGTTTTTGCATGAAACGGGGCAATTACTGGTGCACTGTAGCAGCACAGATATAGATGGCTATCAGGATAGAATCGCGCAACAGTTGCAGCATATTGATCAGGCCCTGAAAGATGGAAAAATCGTCGCCATCAAAGGCCTGGGTGGTTTTCATTTGTGCTGTGACGCGACCAGTCACGATGCCGTTCAGGCTTTACGTCAGCGCAAGCAGCGCTATGCCAAACCTTTTGCTGTAATGACGCATGAACTTGCCTGCATACAGCAATACTGTGCCGTTGATCAACTGGAAGCAGAGTTGCTGCAAAGCGTTGCTGCGCCCATCGTCCTGCTGGAAGCCAGACAGATCACTGATGCCGATGTGCCAGCTTTATCGGCAGACATTGCGCCTGGCAGTCACCTGCTCGGTTTCATGTTGCCGTACACGCCGTTGCACCATATGGTCTGTCAGCAATTTGGACGGCCACTGGTGATGACCAGCGGCAATGTGTCAGGTGAACCCCAGATCATTGACAATGAACAAGCACTAGAAAAACTGGCGGGCATTGCCGACTTGATCGTTTGCCATAACCGGGATATTGCCAATCGCATTGACGATACTGTCGTGCGTTGCGTCGCAGGTAAGGCCCGTATCCTGCGACGTGCGCGTGGTTATGCGCCACGCTCAATACCACTGCCAGCAGGGTTTGAAAAAGTGGATGGCATACTCGCTTATGGCGCAGAACTTAAATCCACGTTTTGTCTGGTCAAACAAGGCACGGCCATCTTGTCACAACATCAGGGGGATCTGGAAGACATCAGCACACTGGATGATTATGAACATAATCTGGCTCTCTACCAGCGACTGTTTGAAATGATGCCTGTCCAAGTGGCACAGGACATGCATCCCGAATACGTCTGCAACAAACTCGCGCACGATGTGCCGGACTTGCTGCCGTCTGTTGTAAGCACGGTGCAGCATCATCACGCACATATCGCCAGTGCCATGGCAGAGAATCAGATTGCACTCTCGCATCCACCGGTTTTGGGTATTGCTCTTGACGGTCTGGGCCTGGGTGACGATGGGCAATTCTGGGGTGGTGAGTTTTTGCTGACAAACTACCGCAACTTCCAGCGACTGGCGCGCTTCAAACCGGTCGCCATGCCAGGTGCAGCACAGGCTATCAGACAGCCTTGGCGCAACACCTATGCACATATTCTGAATGGTATGCAATGGGATACCTTTATCCAGCAATTTTCTGATACTGATCTGGCGAAATTCTTTAGCCAGCAACCCATCACCATACTGGAAAACATGCTGGCAAGTGGCATGAATTGCCCACTTGCCAGTTCAACAGGCCGCCTGTTTGATGCGGTAGCCGCTGCGGTCGGCCTGCATAGACAACAAGTCCAGTTTGAAGGCCAGGCGGCGATGGAACTGGAAATGCTGGTCGACAAAAACCTGCTGGCTGACTGTTTGGCAGGCAAGGCAACTTACCCAGCCTATGACTTTTGCATAGAAAAACCCGCTAGTTCACCAGCTTCAACTGAAGCCACGCAAAAGCTCTTTGAACTGAACGCCGCCAGCATGTGGCCACAGTTGCTGGGTGACTTGCAGCAAGGCCTGTCAGCCTCGCTTATCGCGACCCGTTTTCATGCTGGCTTGATCAAAGGCATTACGGCAATGGTCTGCGCTTTGCGTGAGCAACATGTTTTTAAGGATGTGGTGCTATCCGGCGGCTGTATGCAAAACGCGATTCTTTTGGCAGGACTGGAAATGTCTTTACGTGAACAGCAATTCAACTGCCTGAGCCATACGCTGGTGCCTTCCAATGATGGTGGAATAGCACTTGGCCAGGCAGCGATTGCAGCGGCCCGATCCCTCGAATTAGTGACAGTATCAACAATACCAACGGTAGCAACAGTACGAACGGCACAAACAACAGCAAGACTTATGGCAGAAGATTATTCGTTCAGGCAGAAAAACTTTACCCAACACGCTATCTCACCATGAAGGAAACATTATGTGTTTAGGAATTCCAGGAAAAATTGTCAGCATCAGTGATGTCGGGCAACTGCTTGGCATCGTGGATGTAGGCGGCATACAACGCGCCGTCGACCTTAGTTGTGTTGCCCAGGATGGGAAAAATCTGCACGAACTGGTCAATCGCTGGGTGCTGGTACACGTGGGCTTTGCCATGAGCGTGATCGATGAAGAAGAAGCCAGGGCAACGCTGGCCATACTCAATGAACTGGGGCAAATGCAGGAAGAACTGGTCGCCATGCAGGAAGGTGACTCCTGAAGCAAGCAAGAATTTATCAATGAGAGCGTCATGACCAATACTGAAAATGCCAGCCACCTGCAAGCACTGTATCCGTTTCTCACTAAAAAGAAATCTGATACTGTCAGCATGAACCAGGCGCTACTGGACTCCGTAGAACAAAAAATGGCTCAACACCAGAGTGTGATCAGTCATTTCTTTGCCACTCATCAACAGGCAGTCGTTGATTGTGCAAATGCAATTGCCGGCATCTATAAAAAACAGGGCCAACTATTTACCATGGGTAATGGGGGATCCAGTTCGGATGCCTCACATATCGCCGTAGAATTTTTACATCCAGTCACCACCGGACGCCCCGCATTGCCTGCCTATGACCTGAGCTGTGACAAAACAGTGATGACAGCGATTGCCAATGATGTCGGGTACCAGCATGTCTATGCACGACAAGTCGCCAATCTGATGAAGAAAAATGATGCGCTGATAGGTATTTCCACTAGCGGCAATTCAGACAATCTGCTCAGGGCCTTTGCGCAGGCAAAGAAAATCGGTGCAGTCACGATAGGTCTGGCAGGTGGTACCGGTGGTGAAATGGCAGCGATGGAACTGGACCATTGCCTGGTCGTGGCTTCCGACAGCATACACCGTACCCAGGAATGCCATGTAGCGATCTATCACGTCCTGTGGGACCTGGTACATACCCTGCTGGCGGATGAGCGCGGCTATTTGAGCAATAAAACCAATCACGATACAGAGGCCGAACATGAAATACGTTGATGAATTTCGCGACCCGGAAAAAGCCAAATCCCTGATACGGGAAATTACACGGATCTCTGATGAGCTGTCAGAAGATTTGAAACGTCCGGTATACATCATGGAAGTCTGCGGGGGGCATACCCATTCCATCTTCCGGTATGGCATAGAAAACATGTTACCAGCCAGCCTGGAACTGATACACGGCCCCGGTTGCCCGGTATGCGTATTACCCATGGGACGTGTGGATGACTGTGTGGCCATTGCCGAACAAAAAGACACCATTATGACCACCTTTGGTGATGCCATGCGGGTGCCTGGTTCAAAGCGCAGCCTGCTGCAGGCCAAGGCCCTGGGTGCAGATGTGCGCATGGTGTATTCGCCGCTGGATGCACTCAGCATAGCGAAAAAACATCCTGACAAGGAAGTGGTTTTCTTTGGCCTGGGCTTTGAAACCACGATGCCCAGCACCGCCCTGACGGTGCTAAAGGCCGAGGCAGAAGGCATACGTAATTTTTCTTTATTCTGCAACCACATTACGATTATCCCCACCATCAAGGCCGTGCTCGATTCGCCAGACCTGCAACTCGACGGTTTTCTTGGCCCGGGCCATGTCAGCATGGTGATAGGCAATCAACCGTATGGTTTCATCGCTGAACACTATCAGCGCCCTGTGGTGGTATCGGGTTTTGAACCCCTGGATATCCTGCAATCCCTGTGGATGGTGTTAAAGCAATTGCATGTGGGTGAAGCGCGGATTGAAAATCAGTATAACCGCGTGGTACCAGAACATGGCAACCGGATGGCGCTGGAAGCTATCAGCAAGGTGTTTGAATTGCGACCATTCTTTGAATGGCGTGGCCTGGGCTCGATCGATAATTCAGGCGTGCAACTGAACCAGCAATATGCGGCCTTCGATGCCGAGAAAAAATTCTCCCTGCCCTCGGTCACCATCGCCGACCCCAAATCATGTCAGTGCGGTGAAGTGTTGAAAGGCGCTATCAAGCCCTGGCAATGCAAGGTCTACGGCAAGGCCTGTACCCCGGAAACACCTTTGGGTGCACTGATGGTGTCGAGTGAAGGTGCCTGCGCTGCCTATTATCAATATGGTGGCGCCCCCAAAGACAGTATCAAAATACATCAGCTTGAGGAAACCAGTCTATGAACATGATAGAAAAAAATCTCGCCCCGCCTGACAGCGCGGCGGCGGTCGCAAACGTGACAGATATCCGTACCAGGCGCGGCAAACTGGTCAGTTCGGTCATTACCCTGGCACATGGCGGTGGCGGCAAGGCCATGCGCGACCTGATTGACGATGTGTTTATCGATGCCTTCAGCAATCCTGCCCTGAACACACTGGAAGACCAGGCCCGTTTCCAGCTCAGTGATCTGGCGAAACTGGGTGACCGGCTGGCCATGACGACGGATTCCTATGTCATTGACCCCATCTTCTTTCCCGGCGGCGACATCGGCAAGCTGGCAATTTGCGGAACTGTCAATGACCTTGCCGTAGGCGGTGCCACACCTCTGTACCTGACCTGCGCCATGATCATAGAAGAAGGCATGCAGGTTGACACCTTGCGTCAGATCGTCAAATCCATGGCTGACACGGCAAGGGAAGCCGGTGTGACTATCGTCACCGGTGATACCAAGGTAGTGGGACGCGGCAGTTGCGACAAGATTTTCATCAATACCGCAGGCATAGGGGTGATTCACCAGGACTATAAACTGGGTGCCCATCAGGCGCAGGCTGGTGACCATATCCTGGTCAATGGTTTTTTGGGTGATCATGGTGCAGCGATTTTGAATGCACGTGGTGACATGCATTTGACCAGTCCCATAGAAAGTGATTGCGCTCCCCTGCATGATTTGATACAGACCTTGCTGAAAGCCGCACCACATACTCGCTTCATCCGTGACGCAACGCGCGGTGGGATTGCATCTGTCCTCAATGAAATTGCCGACGCGTCGAAATGCGCCATAGAAATTCACGAAACCAAGACGCCGCTAAGGCAAGAAGTAAAAGGTTTTTGCGAAATACTTGGCCTCGATCCTTTATACCTGGCTAATGAAGGAAAACTGGTTGCGGTCGTTCCTGCGGAAGAAACCGATGCTGCCCTGACAGCCATGCGCGGACATGCCCTGGGCAAGGATGCAGCAGACATAGGTACCGTTTTACACGATGGACGGCCAGGACGTGTGCACATGCAGACCCTGTTTGGTGGCAAGCGCATTGTTGACATGCTGGTTGGTGAACAGTTGCCGCGCATCTGCTGATCGCCATATATCGATATTGAAAATTTTTCGCAAAAAAGGAAATGCCATGACCAGTTTTTCATCCAAAGAGTATATCCCGGCACAAGGCCTGCTGATACGTATCGTTGATCAGGGCAAGGTGCTGACACTTGATTATCAGGAAGCCACTGCAAAACATCAGCGCTCGCTCTGGTGGGGAACTGCCGTCGGTTACCGCGCCATGCAGGTGGCAGCGCTGGCCTTGTCCCGCGACCAGTTATGGCATAGAGATAATCTGGTTGTTGTCAGTGCCCATCCTGGCCCCGGTGTGCTTGATTCGCTGAACTATGTAACCCACTGCGCCGACAAAGGCAACCTGACCGTAATGGAAAACGATAACTGTGTCAGCCGTTGCAATAGTCAGATGAAATTCGAATGGTGGGTCAGCGATGGCAAGCAGACTGCCCACGTCATGCTGAACGAAGATTTCGTACCGGATGAGTTCTATCAATTGATAGACCGTCGCGTTTACAGCGAAACCAAGGCTGATGATGATAAATTATTTGAACTCTACAAGGTGAATCTGTCATCACGGATCTGGGTAGCACCACTGGAAGAAAACTTTACCGTAGAGTTATTGCCGCCCCTGGGCAAAGGTGAAGTGCCTTCCAATCATGTCTGGAACAAAGTGCTGGCCTGATGCTGAATCTGAAAAATGATCCGCATGAGGTGCGCAGCAGGATAATGTGTCTGGAAGAAATCAGCTCCCTGCCCTTGCGATTTAATGCAGATTTATACCGCCATTACCCCGGCATGAAACTGGGGCAATGGCAGCAGATCGATTTTTTCAGCAAAAAACTGAGCTGTCTGGCAGCAAACATTATGCAGCAGGACGCTGATACAGACACCAGAGATATTGCCGTTGACTGGGTGATTACGGCACCCGCTTTTTATCATCTGCCTTCCGCTGCCAATTTATTGGCAAGGCGCGTACACGCCTTATTGCAATTACAGGGGTTCAGCCTGAGCTTGCTGGAACCGCGTTTAAACCAGCAGCAAATCGCGGTGAACAGCCAGGATGATTTTGATCTGACAAATAATTACAGCAAAAGCCAACTGGCACAGCGTGTGCAGCAACGACAAAAAACACAGGCCATGGCAGATAGTGATGTTCAGATGAAGCAGTTCTGTCAGCGCAAGGTGATTACCATCAACGATATATATGTTACTGGCACCCAGCAATATTTCATGCAACAGACACTGGATGCGGCTGCAGTCAAAGACAGTTACTGGTTGTACATCTTCAAACTGGAAAACGGGCTTGCGCGGCGACATCCCGAGATTGAATTCGAAATCAATCAACATGGCATCAATGATATAAAAAGCTTTGCAGCCATTCTCAACGATGAGCAGACAACGCCTACGACACGCTGCCTGTCCAGATTATTTGCCGAGAGTATGGATAATTTTTATCAATTGATTTCCTTGCTTGAACCAGGGACGAAAGAAAGAATTTTCTCGCTGGCACAGGCGGAGAAGCGTTACCTGAATTCCATTTTCGAAGAGAAAATGCAGTTGCTCACCATTGAACATCAGCATCATTGAAGATCAGTCTGGCCATAGACATCTGAAGAAATTGCCCGGTTTAAAATATAAGGATCAAGACATGTATGACATTCAATACCAGATTCCGCTGGCTGATCTGAGCAAGATAAGACTGCCGCATTACCAGATTCCGCTGGACACCAGTTCTCCTTTGTTCACGGAAGAACTGGTCAATGTGCGTGATTATGGTTTGGCTTTTTCTTCATGGCATGCGATGGATAACGGTCAGAATTCACCGTATTGCAAGCGTATCAAAGGAAGTCGCAAGGATGGCTGGCTAAGAAAAACATTCGCAGAAAAACTGGCACGTGCGAATGCGGTGCTGTCATCCTTTGGCGTTGAGCTTTTCATATTGGACGCTTATCGCTCCATAGAATGCCAGCGCGGCTTGTGGGCGTATTACTGGGATCGCGCACATGCGGCCAGACCAGATGCCAGTGAAGAAGAGTTGCGCCAGCAAACACTTGGCTACCTACGTGACCCACGAAATTTTGACCCCAGGGATGCGCGCAGCTTTCCCATACACAGCACGGGTTCGTCGATAGACGTGGTATTGCGTGATCGAAAATCAGGCAAATGGCTGAACATGGGCTCGGATTTTGAAGAATACAGCGATGTCAGCGCTACAGATTATTTTGAGCGCCAGTTACTGACTGGTGCCATTGATGACAGAGATGAACGCCTGTGGAACCGACGGCTCCTGCATTGGGCCCTGTTTGCCGAGGACATGACCAATGACCCCATCTTTTACTGGCATCACGACTGGGGCAATCAGATCTGGATCAAGGTGAAAAACGCTGTGTATGGCAGTGCACCCGATATGGCGTGGTATGGCTACAAGGGACCACCTGAATGGGAACCAGAAGCCTGATGGACAACAAGTGAAGGCAAGGCATTCAACCGCAAGTGATAAGGAAACAGCATGGATCTGGATTCAGAACAACAGACACAGCGCACAGATACAGTCAGCGTAACAGCAGAAAATGGGATAGATGCTGACCTGATGCGGCTGATCAGGCAAAAGAACAAGGCCAGCATGACAGCCAAAGTCGATCCACTGAGTCGGCTGGAAGGCGCACTTGCCGTACATTGTCGGGTTGATCTTGAAAGCCGTACCGTCCTTAATAGCGCATCCATGGCGACTCTGTTCAAAGGATATGAATCATTGCTGCCCGGTCGTGCGTTGAAACAGGTAGGCATGGTAAGCGCAACCGCATCCGGCATTTGCGGCGGCGTGCATGCGACCGCTTCTGCATTGTGTCTGGAAATGGCGCTGGGTCTGAAGCCTCCTCCATTGGGCATAGTCTTGCGTAATCTGCTGCTCAGTTGCCAATACCTGAATGACAATTGCATGCATCTGTTTGTATTGGCCGGTCCTGATTATTCACAGCAAGTGATAGAACAAAGCAATCCAGAGATATGGGTAAAAGCCTGCCAGAGTCATTGCCGTCATCAGCAGCTTCACGGTTATCAGCATGTCAGCGACATTTTGCACGACCTGAACAAGGGCGGTGCGCTATACCGCGAAGCCCTGCATATGGTTGCGCTGGCGCGCCAGGCATATACTGTGCTGGGTGGCAAATATCCGCATTCAGAATCCATCATTCCCGGTGGTGTGAGCATTCATGTGGATGCCGGAAAAATGGCAGACTTCAGCCGTATCCTGCAACCCTTTGCATCGTATAGTCGCAAGACAGCAGCGGTGTGGGATGAGGTATTTGATTTCATGTTGGATGCCAATCCGCTGTATGAAGACATAGGACGCTCGGTGGCATCCATGCTGGATTTTGGTCAATGGGATCACCCCGATCACTATGATGGCAGCTACGCACATTGCGATGCCTGGGGAGAAAAACGCTGGTCCACACCAGCCGTGATGATACGCGGCGAATTGCTGTGCACTCGCCTGAGTCTCTTGAATGCGGGTATGGAAGAGTTTCTCGATTATTCTTTCCAGCAGCGCAGTCAAGATGAACAAGATCTCATCAAAGCTGATCCGCTGGGCAACCCTGTCTCGGCCTATCATCCATGGAACAAGCGTACCCAAAACCCCAAGAGTCTGAATCCCCAGGCGTATAGCTGGGGTTCCAGCTTAAGCTGGCGCGGACATAATTTTGAAGTGGGTGCCTATGCCCGGTTGTACCTGACGGCAGCCGCCCGCAAAATCCCCGACAATCCATTTGTTGCAGCAACTGGTCGCAGCCTGGAATTTTGCCTGCCTGTCAGTGGTGGCACAGGCTTGGCTATGCAATGGCGTATACCGCCAGTCTGGAATGCTTTTGAGCGCAATCGTGCGCGCGCCTATTCACTGGCATTCAATTTTTCAGTTACCCAGGAAAACATTGCCATTGCCGGACAATTGATACGCAAGGGTGAAACCCTGACCCATGTAGCGCTCGACAACAACAAGCCTGGGGTACAACTGGGTGTGGGCTTATGGGGGGCCAGTCGCGGCTTCCTGGCGCACTGGGCAGTGATCAGGGAGCATGTCATCGACAATTACCAGATCGCCATACCTTCACGTATCAATGTTGGTACCTGCACGCCGGGACATGAGCCTGGTCCACTGGAAATGGCTTTACAGAATACGCCTATCATAGAAAGCAGTTTTAGCAATGCCAGTGATTTCAGTGGCATAGACATACAGCGCACGATACAAAGTTTTGACCCCTGCATGAGCTGCACTGCACATGTGCTGATAGACAAAACCGAAGAAGTGCTGGTCAGGGAAATTGATACTCACTTCCCTGCTGTCTCTGTTTGATCAACGAGGCATTTCTTCGTGTCTGAAATGCCTCGCCCGATCACTTCATTATGGCTTGCTTACTTTGAGCTGCAATGAACTGTCATTGATTTCAAAGGTGTTGGCCTTCATCAGGTTGATGACTTCTGCACCGGCCAGCAATACCGGGCCGTAGCTATGCGCCGCAAACACATTCACTGGACGATAGTAGTAAAACGCTGGATCAAAGCCCATGCCAGTACCGACGCAAGTACCTTCCACCTGGCCTTTTTGCGTCACTTTGCTGGCTACCGCATTCCATGCCAGCATGACTACTGGTGCATAAGCACGTTTATCAATAAAGCCGCGATTGATGGCGTGTGCCATGGCATAGGTGTAGATGGCAGTGGCAGACGTTTCCAGGTAACTGTCATTACGGTCCAGCAGTTGGTGCCAGAAGCCTGTGCCGTGTTGATAGGACGCCAGACCTTTGACATGGGCCTGCAATTGCGCCAATACGTCGGCATAGCCAGGATGGTCTGGTGGCAGTACATCCAGCAATTCAACCATGGTCATGACGGCCCAGCCGTTAGCCCTGGCCCAGTGGAATTGCGGATGCACACCCATATCCTGCACCCAGCCATGCATGTACACGCCTTTTTCTTTGTTGAACATACGGTCAGAAAACAGTTTGACCTGTTTTACGGCATCGTCATAATATTTGGTGTCGCCAGTTAATTTTCCCATTTGCGCCAGGGCGGGCACGCTCATGAACAGATCATCCAGCCACAAGGTATTCGGTTGCGGACGGTTACGGGCCAACGTGCCATCCGGTAGACGGAACTCTTTGGTGCTGACGTAGCTGCTGCAAATATCAATCAGGCTGGACAGTTTATTGGACACGCCTTCCCTGGTGGCTTTGATCATGGCGGCACACATGGCACCCGCATCATCCAGTGCATGGGGCTGCAACAATGAACGGATAGGTGAAGGGCTCTTCGGATTGGCCTTCAGTCGGGCAATGTAATGCGGTGCCAGATCAGCCAGCAAACCAAGGCGTTCACTGGCGTAATTGCTGAAACGTTTATCACCCGTGGCACTGCCGGCCAGCAGCATGCCTGCGTAGGTGACGCCCCATTCGTAGCTGGTCAGGCGATAATCGCCCGGGGCTAGTATCGTATCGTCATTGATCTGGGAAAAATCAGTAATCTGCTTTTTTGTTTTGCCATCAATAATTTTGGCAGGCGTAACATTGTCCAGATAGGTATGCACACGGTACAGCACTTTCTTGACATCTTCTGCTGTCGGTTGCCCGTATGGTGTGGGGTAATCTGGTTGCATCAAATGCAGTGGCGCTGTCACGTCATTGGCTGGCTTGCCTGTATTGTTTGTTTTGCCTGCGGCTACTGCCGTGCTCATGCCCATACTTAATGGCAGCATGCAACTGATGCCTGCGATGGCCAATAATTTCAATGTTGAACGCAGGCCTGACTGGTTTTTTTGTCTCATCTTTATCATCTTTTTTGCTCTATAAATAAATCTTGCGGGTATTCATTCCAACTGGTAAATCTTGAAATCACGTACTTGTTGCCGGGATTGGGTGGTCCGGAATCCAAAGTAGCCATCCCGCAAGGCATCTTTGTCCCTGTATGAAAAGAACACTTTGCCATCGACCAAAACGCGTGTGCAGCCTTGGTACACCGTAGTTTCTATGACGTAGTCGCGGTTCGCCTGCAATAAGGTGTCGCGTTCATTCAACTCGGTCAGCAAGCTACGTTCACCATTGCCCTGGTATTTACGAAACCTGGTCGTGGTATTGGTGTTGCCGCCTATGCCCGCGTAATACAGGCGTAAATCATCGTATTGCTCAAAAACGCCCTTACGGGTAAAGATGTTTTGATTACGCGGGTCGGTCGCCATCCAGAATTGATTCAGGTCAGACAGCCGGTCATTGCGCCCCTGCTCCATGACGACCCTGCGGGTGTACCTGATCAAGATATCGCCGGATAATTTTTGCTTGAACCACACCGTAGCACCCTTCGCTGCATCAATCAAAAGCTGGTGATTGGCAACACTGATGTCGGAATTCTTTGTGTCGGCAGACTCTACCTGCCACTGTCGCAGATCTTTATCAAAATCATCCTGGTAAATCAGTTTTCCAGCCCTGCCCCATAGACTACAAGTGGCTTCGCTGGATTGTGCTACCGCAGGCAAGGCAGACACCATTGCAACAACTACCGCAATAACGACGGCAGTAATCTTGCAAGCCGGGCGCGAAACTGTTTGCAAATGAAACATGAATATGATTTCCTGAATTACTATTTTTGTGAAGCTGCAGTCGATTTGATGTCGACCGATTTATCATTCAAATAGTTCTTCAACTGTGCATATTGCAGGGTCTTGATACCAGTCACGACCACACGTGCATTGAATTCTGCACCGGCCAGATTGGTGTGGGTATGTTCATCCGGTGTCACTACGGGGAACAGTTTCATCACCTCATCCTTACCCATGATGTCATAGGCAGCGGCGATGTTTTCATTCAGATCGATGAAATCCGCTTTTTCCTGTTTCGCCACCTGTTCAGCCCAACCGCCATAGCTGGCTTTGCTGCGATTTATTTTTCCATTTGCATCCCAGTTCTTGCGAGGTATGGGAGAACATACGATGGCCTGCACGCCTTTGGCTCTGGCCTCGGCAATAAATTTGCGTAAATACCAGCCGTAGCTGTGTACTGTTTCTGGCAATTTTGTCAGCAGGTTATCGATTTCTTCAGCCTCTTCACCGATGCCTTTGATGGTCCCTCTTGCACGGCTGGTATCGTTCAAGGGGCCATTATCATTGTGGCCAAATTGCATGACGACAAAATCACCCTGCTTCATCAATGCCAGGCTTCTTTGCCAGTGCCCGCCAGTCAGATAAGTGCGGCTGCTAAGACCGCCGATGGCGCGGTTGACGACATTGATTTTATCCGTCTGAAAATAAGCCTTGATAGGATTACCCCAACCCCACTGCCCTTCCGCGCCCTTGTTCTGACCATCATCCCGGCCATTGCGCACGGTTGAATCACCGATAAAAAAAACTGAAGGCAATTGCGGATTCGCCGGTTCCGGCAATACGATACGTGCTGCTGCATTGGGATCGGTATTCACCGCTGGTGGCGGCGTAGTTTGCGCCGGGGCAGAACAAGTCCAGCCCAGCACACTCACACAGATCAGGCGGCGTACCGCAGACATACTGGTATTCATAAATGGATGACAGGAATAATGGTTAAGTATCGTCAGGTAGCGAAAGACTGAAGGTCATCATACACGTGAGTGCATATGGGTAAATCAACAGCCTCAACATATGATTTCATTTTATTCGAGAGCTTGTAACTGACTGCAAGACTTGCCTAAAGAATCAAAAAAATGATCACTATTGATTGTGCAGTGCAAATTATGAAAAAACTGCCTGAAAACCAAGCACAATAGGCAGCACTGATGCCATTCCACTCAAGCATGTTGAGAAAATGCGTATCCGGGATTTAACCGATTACTCCCACACATATCAAAATTCCATGAAGCGCTTATTTGTTCGTATCTCTGTTCGTATCTTGCCTGCTCGCATACCGAGTCTTTTTCTGAATTTTTTCCTGTGCTTGTTCTGCCTGTTGTCCACATCAGCCTTTGCGCAAATAGGGCATCGTTTCCCCAGTGAACGCAAAGTGGTCAAAGACCCGGTTACTGGAGTCATGCTGACCTTTCTGACCAGCCAGCCGCATGGTGATTCAAAAATCTATCCTACCCATCCACAATGGACTTCCGATGGGCAATGGGTGATCTTTCGCTCAGGTATCGCAAAAGGTGAAGCGATGGCCGTCAATGAACAAACCGGGGATATCGTACAGGTATCTGAAGGCGGCTATACAGGCATGTTGAATGTGTCGACACGTGCCATGAAACTGTATTTCATGCGCAGCACGGATAAATCGCCACGAGAAGGAAAAACTGGTCGGCCACGTCAGGCCTCGCCGGTAGAACTGATAGAGGTTGATCTTGCTGCGGTATTTGCCGATAGCAAAGCTGGCAAGATGAAGCCGGCAGAAAGCTACCAACGTATATGCGGCATAGTACCTGCTGAAGTCGGACAAGCTGCCGACCTGGCGCTGGATGCTGCCGATGAATGGATATACTTCCGCGAGACGTCGCAGGAGGCAGCAAAATACCTGGCAAAAAATGCACGCATAGAGAAAAGCTTCGGCCCCAGAAACATGGGTGCCGGCCCCGGCGGCATTGCAAAAATGCATGTGAAGACGGGTGAAATCCGCCATGTTGTTTCAGTACCCTTCCAGATCGGCCATATTCAGGCGAACCTGTGGAATCCGGGTGAAATCATTTTTTGCTGGGAAACTGGTGGCAAATCACCTCAACGCACCTGGGTGGTGATGGCAGACGGCAGTGGCTTGCGCCCGCTGTATCCTGAAGCTGACTATGAATGGGTGACCCACGAAGCAGTCATTTCAAAAGATGAAGTGGCGATAGCGATTATGGGCCATCGCAGTATCGGTGGAACAAATAATAGTGCCAACAAGGGCACTGCCGTTGAAGGTGCCAATCCGGGGCAAGATCCGGGTTGGGGCAATGCCGGCACACGCGAAAAACCCAGTGGTCTTGCCATTGTGAATTTACGTACACGTGAAATGCGTATTGCTGGGCAAACACCATCAGGCAGCGGCTTATGGCATGTGCATGGATCAAGTGATGGACGCTGGGCTGTCGGCGATGATTTCAGCCGCAGCATCTATCTGATAGACCGCTTAAGCGGCAAGATGAGCCTGCTCAGCACCGGACACAAGGATACAGCGGCTGATCACCCTCACCCAACATTCAGCCCGGATGGCAAGAAGATAGAAATCCAGTCGGCCATGCTGTCGGCAGACAACCGGACACTGAATATCTGCATTATTCCTGTATCCAATTGACCAAGCTGTCCAGGTCATGTGGCGAACATGGCCTGGCTTGCAGACATTAATCGTGTATTAATCCCGTATCAATCGGCCATCAATCGATCATCAATCGATCATCAATCGAGTTTTTGTATGCGCACATTGCGCAGTTCATACGCGGTGCCTTCAAGCTGAAAGCCGATGTGGCCAGAATCCGGACTGGATTTGCTGATTTTGTTTTGTAATATGCCATTGATCCTGACTTCAACCGATCCATCTTTGGCAAGAATGTCGCAGCTATTCCATTCGCCGACCGGTTTTTCGCTATCAGCCAGTTTTGCCTTGATGGGAGGATAGGCTCCCTCGGCCGTAGTCAGAGGTTCGGCAAAGCTGGCACCAGCCATGGGCAGCAGGTCGCCAACATTTTTGTATTTGGTCTGGATTTGCAGACTAAGCGGCCAGACTTTGTCTTTGGGGCCAGAACTGATGTGTATCAACACGCCACCATTGCCAGGGGCAGCTGTCCAGCGCCATTCTGCATGTAGCGTAAAATTTTTATAGCTTTCCGTCGTAGCAATGTAACCTGAAGGTTTGCCAGCAGAAGCAATCACACCATCCGCTGTAATACTGAAGACTTCTTCAATCTTGCTTGCCGGTGTAGTTTGGATTTCCCACCCCTTGAAATCGCGGCCATTGAACAGTTCATCCGCATTGGCAACAGGAATGGCCATAACAGACAGAATGGATGCCACAGGCAATACTGATAATTGAAAAGGCTTCAAAAAACGGGAAAGTTGACGCATGATGTTCTTTCTCAAATGGAATAGATATTTTTGTATTGATACAAAACCGCTTTACACAGGATAGCCGGATTTTTTTTATAACATACTTCATTTACTGCCATGAAACGACTTTTTTTCACTTTGTTACTGACCTTGTCGAGCATTTCTTCTCATGCACAATCCAGTGCCATCAGCTTGTGGCCAGAAGGCGTACCGGGCGCGAAAAATATAGGGCCAGAACAGGTGGCTGATGGCCGCACTTCGAATGTCAGCGAACCAAACCTGACTTTTTATCCCGCTGCTGCCGACAGAAAAAATGGTAGCGTCGTGATCATTTGCCCCGGCGGCGGCTATGTACGTCTGTCTACCCTGCGTGAAGGCGAGCAATATGCGCACTGGCTCAGTACCCTGGGTGTCAGCAGTTTTGTGCTTAAATCCCGCCTGGCCGAATTTGGCCACCCTGCCCCTTTGCAGGATGTCTTGCGTGCCATTCGTCTGGTGCGTTCCAGCGCAGCGCAATATGGTATAGATCCCAATCGCATCGGTGTGATGGGAAGTTCGGCGGGTGGCCATCTGGCAGCCAGTGCCGGCACCCTGTTTGATCACCCCCTGGGCCGCACTGGTGCCGCACTTGACGGCGTCAATGCACGCCCTGACTTCATGATACTGATGTATCCCGTGATTACCATGCAAGACCCGTCGGTACATGCCGGATCACGCAAAGCCTTGCTGGGTGCATCGCCCAGTGCAGAATCCATGCAGCTGATGTCGCTGGAAAAACAGGTGAGCAGCACGACACCCCCTACTCTGTTGATCCATACCCAGAATGATAAAACTGTCCCGGTCGAAAACAGTATCCTGTTTTATCAGGCTCTGACCAAAGCTGGTGTACCGGCGGAAATGCTCTTGTTTGAACGTGGCACACATGGCATGGCGATGCGACTTGGTAACGGCAATGCATCGGAATGGCCGCATCGCGCCGAAGAATGGCTGAGGGACAAAAAAATACTGCAAGCCGACAGCCAGTCACAAGGGAAATAAGCAGTAAAATAAACTGAAAAATACATATCAAAATCGCCAGCCCATATCAGATTATGGACTGGCGATTTTTTATTTACTCGAAATAAAACACAGGTTTCAATGCCAATTGTTTGGGACGGTTATCCGCCTCGACTTCCATCAGGTCTGCCATATAATCCCACCAGCGTTGCATGACAGGATGCTTGGGCAAATCATTGATCTGATGATCAGGGTGCAATTTGAGTACGCCAAACAGATGCAAAGTCTCTTCATCCAGAAAAATGGAATAATCATAGATACCGGCAGCGCGCAATGCATCTGCCAGATCTGGCCACAAATTATCGTGACGACGGTGATATTCCTCTACATTGCCTGGTTTCAGTTTCATCCGGAAAGCACGCGTTATCATGGATGGCTCTCCTGCTGTTATTTCGCTGGTTTGACTGTGACCATCTTCTTCAATTCGGCAGCGGCCAGCATGAAGCCGCCGACACCATAATCAAAGCTGGATGCTGGCCTGTAAAAGGCTGGTTCGGCACCGGTCTGCTGTATGCCGCCCAACCTGCCATCTGCATACACGTGCTTCAGGATACCCTTCCATGCCCTGGCGATTACTGGCTGGTATTCCTTGGGGTCAAGAATGCCGCGATTGATGCCGTAAGCCATGCCATATACAAACAGGGCCGAGCCAGAAATTTCAGGCAAGGGATACGTAGCGGGATCCAGCAAACCGGCATGCCACAGTCCGTTTTCATCCTGGAGCTGTGCTATGCGGGCTGACATTTCACGTAACTGCTGTATGTAGAAAGGACGTTGCGGGTCATCTTTGGGGATGTAGTCCAGTGTTCTGGCTATACCACCCATGACCCAGCCTTCGCCACGTGACCAGAAAATTTTCTTACCATTGGGTTCGGTCTTGTTGATATAGCTGACATCGCGTGCGTACAGGTGTTCTTGCTTGTCGTACAGCAGATCGTAAGTGTTTTTCCATTGGGTATGGACATAATCCAGGTATTTGCGCTCACCTGTTGCCACATACATTTTCGCCCATACCGGCGGTGCCATAAACAAGGCATCACACCACCACCATGGCAGACGGTCATCGCCTGGTCTGACGGTCTTCAAGTCAATCAGGGTATCCAGATCAGCTTTGGTCGGAGTGATAAATTCTGGCTGCTTGTTGAGGAAATACAAATCCAGATAAGTCTGCGCCACACTCTGGTCATCCGCATTCGGCAGGCGTTTCGCCAGTTGCCATTGATGTTGCTGGCTCATGGCCAGCATGGCGTCTTTGTATTTGCTGTCATTTGTGGCTTCTGACGCTGCCATGAAACCGGTGTACATCACGCTGGATGTCCAGATACGCCCAAAGTGCGCCTGTGAACGGGCCAGTTGCCAATCCGCCACCTTGCGCAAGACTTTTTCTATCGCTGCTGGTTCCAGTTCTGCAGACAGATCGGTTGCCAGAGGGCCGCCATCAGCAGGTGCATCACCAAAATGACGCGAAGTATCCTTGTCGATGATAGCCTGCATGGCTGGCGTAGGAAGCGGATAGTTCTGCGTCCAGGCCAGGGCTGGCAACATGCTGCCGACAAAACCCAGGCTAACAAGCATCAGGTATTTTTTTTGAAATTTCAAAGTGCTCTCCTTCATTTTATTGTTGTTTACTTCATTCTTATTTTGCAGGTCCGGAACCATTGACGCTCAGGCCGGACACCTCAGAATCTGCGGAAATATTTACCGGTTTGCCATCTTCAAAAACCAGCCTGGAATCCGACATTTTCCAGCGTTTTACGTAACGGATAAAACCACCGGTGTTTGCTTCAATATCGAGTTTGCTGAGCTTAAAATCTTCAAGCGGCGCTTGCGCGTATCCTTCAATTTCAAAGGCGGTTTTTGCGCCACGCGCCTTGATGCCGGAAATATTGACACGACGCAGTCTGGATATGCCGTCTTTTTCTGGTACCGGCGTGACCAGTACTTTCCAGTAAGCTGGGATATCTTTCACATCATCAGGAATTTTTGCATAGCTGTATTGCGGATTCCAGTTCATGATCACGCGCAATACCACTGGCACGTCATGCATGACAAAATCATGGATATTCAGGTCTTCGCCGAAACCACCACGTGTATGTGCCGATTTGAACAGTATGCCTACGGGTACATCTTTCATTACCGTGAAGCGATATGCTTCAATACGACGGAATCCACCTGAAGTCTCGCTACCAAAACTCAATCCGGCAACTGCTTCCCGGACAGTGATATCGCGTATGACCACATCTTCTGTTGGGCGATTGACCCGCAGGCCGTCAGAATCCCGCCCGGCCTTCAATACGATCGCGTCATCATTGACTGCGATGTCTGCATGCTGGACCAGAATGTCTTTGGATGAATCGATGTCTATGCCGTCAGTGGATGGGCCATGTCCGCCTTCGTTATTACGGATGGTGAGGCGATCTACGACCACTTTATTCGAGTAACAGATATGCAAAGTCCAGAAACCTGAGCGACGCAACAGCAAGCCGTCACCCACCCGCACATCGGATGCCTTATAGATTTGTAACAAGCGAGGGCGACCGGCATCGTAGTCCGATGCCCATCTAAGGCCACGAGGTTCATAGGCCTTGCGCAGGTTCCAGTAACTTTCCCAGAATACCTTGCCGTCACCGTCAATCACACCTTCACCAGTGATGGCAACCTTGTTTTGTTCATACACATTGATCAGCGCTGCTGGCCAGCTCATCTCTATGCCGGCAACCCGGGTAGGCATGACAGGATAATCCTGTATGTTTTGTGAACCCAGCAAAGTCACGCCCTTGTCCAGACGCAGCGTCACACCTGTTTTAAGGAACAAGGCACCGGTCAGGTAGGTACCCGCCGGAAAAGTCAGCGTACCACCTTCTTTGGCAGCAGCATCAATTGCACTCTGTATAGCGCTGGTATTGAGCGTCTTGCCATCGCCAGTGGCACCGTAGGTACCGGCACTGATTTCTTTTGCCGCTGCGGTAAACGATGTCAATATCAATACGGACATCAATGCCGCAGCGACTGCCAGATGCAAAAGCACAGGCAAGACAAATACCATTTCAGTATGGCGCAACCAGCGCCGCGCTAACAATTTCATTGCAACTTTGCGCCTATCAATTTGACTGCTCCAAGAATACCGGCAGGTTGAGCCTGTATCAGATGCGTGTCCTGAGGGACGAATCGCTGCCCATACCTGGCAGACAGCAGGCGATAATCCGGCAAGGCATGGCCGGCCAGCGCATTCAATCCCAGGTTGGCGACCTGTATCTCAAGACGGTTATTACCGGCACGCAGCAATTTGCTGATATCCAACTGGTAAGGCGGTTTCCATACCGAACCGGCACGCTGACCATTGACGAAGACGACTGCAGCCTCCCGTACCGGGCTGTCAAGCATGGCACGCATGCCGCTTGGTACTTTGGGCGTCACTTCCAATGGTGTGCCCGGACCGAAATCCAGCGTCAGTCTGCTATCCTTTAATTGTGCCGCACTCAATTCCAGGTCTTTGGTATAGCTTGCGATACCAGAAAAATAGCGCGTTGCTTCATCTTCCGTCCATGAACGCAGACTGGACATGTTGACCGCCTGTGGTTTTTCGCTGAACTGCACTTTCCAGTCACGACTTAAATCAACAACGGTGGTGGCATCTGCCAGTTTTGCTTCCTGCTGTGCATTTTGTGGCGTATCGGTCAGTACCAGCACCCGTGATTCATATGGTGCCAGACGCAGAGTCGGCTTGACATCGGCATTGCTGATTTTGCCGTCATACGGATTCCACCAATAAGCTGTTTTGTACTTGCTACGGAAGGCGGCATTCGCGGTCACATCACGATTGCTAGTATTGGCGATGAAATAGACATCAGAATCAGTCAGTTGTCGACGAATGAAGCCTATGTTTTCTTTTTCAGCACTCAACTCCATGTCTGCGGGAACTGCAGCCTTCAAAGCGGCACCCACGGCGCTATCGCTGCTGACCAGGCTGACCTTGTCCTGATTGGCAAACAGGGCATCTGATGCGGTCTGCACTTCTGCACTGATGCGCGCTGCATTCAGGTAGCCTGGTGCCAGTGATGGTTTGCTGCCAACCGCAATGATTTTGCCACCGGCACGCACATAATCATTCAATTTGGCAATGACTGCCGGTGCCAGCCGGGTCACATGCGGCAAAATCAGAACGGGATAATTGATGCCCAGTTCCATGATGGATTCGGCATCCACATAATCAATGTTATGCCCGGCATCAAGTACCTGCGCACTTAGCTCTGGCGTCACATATTTACCCATTTCTGCCGACACAGACACCTTGCCCAAAGACAGGGTCGCGTACACGTCATCGGTAGGCAGGAATACGGCCACCTGATTTGCCGGTTTCCCCTGACGCATCAGATAACTCATTCTTTGCAAATAGCCATTGACGTCCGGCATGACATTCCACCATGGCAGATGGGTGTTGAATACCGCCGCAGCATAGAATGCATAGCCAGGTTCCAGCGTGCCCGGTGGTGTATAGGGCCAGCCATGGCCAACGAACTGATTAACACCCTGCAACAGCATGCGATCAGCTTCGACTTTCATATCCAGCGGTGTCGCGCTGAAAGCGGGCGAATGCAGCCAGGTCCAGGTTTCAGCAGAAATGACGGAGCGGCCATACAGGTGACCCGCAGATGTTGCCCAGCGTGTAAATGAAAACTGGCGGAACTGATAGCCCTCGCCTTCTGGCAAATCAACCAGTTTATTACTCGACATGGTCACCGCCGGTTCACCATAGGTTTGGGAACGGAAGCGGGTGCCATGGGCTTTGGCCCATTGATTCACTGGCACCAGATAACGTTCGTTTGCCAGTTCGGTCTGTGTCAATGCCCAGTCACGCCGTATGGCGGCAGCATCTGCACCAATGCCAGATTCGATTTTTGGCAGGTGTGGTTTCAGGTCATAGCCACGACGACGCTGAAATTCGGCCAGGAAATCATCGGTCCAGTCGGTACCATAGGCTTCCAGGCTGTCAGAAAATACGGCGTATGGTGGATTTTTTCCGAAAGCCTTCAACAGTGGTTCAGCCACGGTTTTCAGGTGATGATCAATGGCGTTGCGGCTCAGGTGGTCAAGTACAAAACCTTCTGCCCCTAAAGCTGCACGTTTAACCTGCTGGCCAGTACGGCTGGCGATATAGCACACCACTACGCGGTCAGCGACAGCAGCCTTGACGCCTGCACGGCCACTTTTAGTTGCCAGCAGCTGGGGTTCAAATAACTGCAATTTGCTGCTATCTAACTGTTTTGGCGTACCATCGGCCACGAAGCTGGCCAATAATTTTTCGCCATTCATGATGGCCGGCAAGGCAAAACTCTCATTACCGGCTGGCAGCTCAATCACAGCCACCCGCAAACGACCGGCAGCATCACCTACAGTGACATGTGGACCACCGTATGGCCAGCCACTGCCCAGCGTAATATCAACCCTGAGTTTGTTGGCACGTGCCTTGTCATTGGCAAAACTGACGTGTTCAAGAAATTGCTTCGACAAATACGGATAATTGTGTGTACCTTTGGCCTCATCATCCAGTTCCATGGGGTAGACGGCCTGAATCTCAAAACCACCAAAACCGCCTGCCTTCATGTCCAGTATTTCGCGTTCCAGTTGCTTCTTTTCCACCGATGGTCCAAACCACCACCAGCGCACCATGGGACGTGCATCATCGGGTGGCGTGGCAAAGGCTTTGACGACTTCTTTCAAAGATGGGGAATTCGCTGCTGCCCTGGTTTGTGCCATTGTTGGTGCAGCACATAGCATGACAAGAGAAAAAAGGACGCAGGTGCGCAATTTGTTAACCGCAAATGCAGGCAAGGTAGACTTGGTCATAGAAAATGATAATCCAGACAAATAGAGAACAGGCGTCTATCCTGAATGGACATCAGCTTATTGCTAAGTCTATTCCATCCGGAGACATGGCTATGAAAAAATCCCCCTGAAGCAGATCACCATTACGCAAGAATGCGCAACAGCAAATATGCTTCAGAGGGAGTTGAATCAGACTATACCGCTACCGCTGGCACCAGCCTTTGGTGGACGGAGTGTAGCCTGTTTTTCACGATAGCCAGTTGCACGATAGCAGGCAACCGGATCAATAGCCGCACCAGAACGGGCGCGTGCCATGGCCAGGATAGGACTGACATCAGTGCGGAAAGCCTGTTTCAATGTTTGTGCTGCCAGCAGCACGTCATTGTTTTCCTGATATGCGCTCAATGCCTTGCGGTCTACCAGTGCAGACTGTACAAAAGAACGTTGTACTTCGATAGCACTGGACATCAGACTTTCTATAGGATCGGTCACATTATGTGACTGATCCAGCATGTAGGATGGTTTGAAGGCATCACCGTCACGCTGTGCTACATCGGCCAGCTCATTGAAAATCAGGAACAGCTGGAAAGGATTGATACTGCCAGAATCCAGATCGTCATCACCATACTTGCTGTCATTAAAATGGAAGCCACCCAGTTTGCCAAATTGCGCAAGGCGGGCAACGATCATTTCTATGTTGGTATTTGGTGCATGGTGACCAAGATCAACCAGGCATTTTGCCTTAGGGCCCAACTCATTAGCGCAGGCATAGCTGGTGCCCCAGTCAGCAATCGTGGTGGCGTAGAACGCTGGCTCAAACAGCTTGTGCTCGATGTACATCAGCCAATCTGCAGGCAGGGCCTTGTAAATGTCGCGCATGCTGTCGAGATAACGCTCAAGCGCACCACGCAAATTATGCTGCCCCGGGAAGTTGGCTCCATCACCTACCCATACGGTCAAGCCTTTGGAACCCAGTGCACGCCCCAATTCTATGCATTCGATATTGTGTGCTACCGCCTGCTCGCGCACGGCTTTGGCATTGGCTGTCAGGCTACCAAATTTATAGGTCTGTTCCTGATTGGCCTGATCCTGGAAAGTGTTTGAATTGACAGTATCAAATCCCAGGCCATGTTTGCTGGCAAATTCACGCATGGCAGCCGGATCACTGCTTTTATCCCAGGGGAAATGCAGGGATACGGTAGGTGTAGCCTGTGTCAGTTGATGGATGACAGCACAGTCTTCCAGTTTTTCCATGACATCGCGTGGCTCGCCCTTGCCTGGGAAACGTGCAAAGCGGGTACCACCGGTACCGACACCCCAGCTTGGCAGGGCCACAGCAAAAGTCTGGGCTTTGGCTGTCAGTTGTTCGATATCCTGTCCGCGTCTGGCCAGAATGCTGCCCAGGGCAGCGTAGTCAGCATCCAGATTCTGTTGCAGTTTGGCGTTATGTTCTGCCACCTGGCCATGGTCAATTACTTTATCCATCTTATGTCTCCGTCTCATTGCTGACCTGAATCAGATATTTGATTCAGGTCAATCTACTTTTTATATTTTAGCGCGTGAATGCAGCAGCATTGCCTGCATCTACGTTGATAATGTTACCTGTGCTCTTGGCAGACTTGTCGCTGGCCAGGAAGTACACTGCTTCTGCGATATCTTCCGGCAATACGCTGAGTTTCAGCATGCTGCGCTGACGATAGAATTCTTCGATATCATCTGCATCGATTTTATTCGAGACAGCGCGCTCTTCTTTCCATTTGCCATCCCAGATGCGGGAACCGCGGATCACGGCATCCGGATTGACCACATTGACGCGTATGCCATGGGCCGCACCTTCGAGGGCGATACAGCGTGCCAGGTGGATTTCAGCCGCTTTTGCCGTGCAATATGCAGATGCACCAGCAGAAGCAACCAGACCATTTTTGCTGGCCACAAACACCATGCTGCCGCCGATTTGCTGCTGCTTCATGATACGGAATGCGCTGCGACTGACCAGGAAGTAACCCTTGACCAGAATGTCCTGATTACGTTCCCAGATTTCCAGTGTCGTTTCATCCAGCGGTGCTGAAGATGCAATACCGGCATTCGAGATCAGCAAATCGATACCACCAAATCGCAGGGACGTTTCGCTCAGTATGGCTTCGACATCGCTTTCACGGGTGATGTTGGCACTGATGGTCGCCACATTATCCTTGCCTGCCACTTTGGACAAGACCTGATGTGCCTGGCTCAATGCCTCGCCATCGATGTCTGTCAACATGACACAAGCGCCCTCTTGCAACAACTGACGTGCCACTGCCTGACCGATGCCACCGGCAGCACCAGTCACCAGTGCAATACGGCCAGCCAGACTTTTCGGCTTGGGCATGCGTTGCAGTTTGGCTTCTTCCAGCAACCAGTATTCGATATCAAAGGCTTCCTGCTCTGGCAAACCTACATAGCTGTCAACGCCATTCGCACCGCGCATCACGTTGATGGCATTCACATAAAACTCGCCAGCGATCCTTGCAGTTGCCTTATCTTTCGCAAAAGACAACATACCGATGCCTGGTATCAGGTAAATAATCGGATTGGCATCGCGCACTGCCGGGCTATTATCGTGCTTGCAACGTTCATAATACGCAACATAATCTGCGCGATATTGATTCAGACCTTCATCCAAACCGCTCAAAAGTTGATCAAAGTTAGGATTGGAAGGATCAAAATCAATCACAAACGGACGAATCTTGGTGCGCAGGAAGTGATCAGGGCAAGATGTACCCAGCGCTGCCAGTGCCTGCAAGTCTTTGCTGCACACAAAATCCAGCACTGTGGTGCTGTCATCAAAGTGGCCGAGTTTGAATTCTGTCTTACTGATTTTACCGCGCAGTACCGGCATCAGACGGGCAACCAGGCTGGCACGCTCTGCAGCTGGCAGCGCGCTGTATTTGGCACCGCCAAATGCTGGCTTGCGGCTGTTTTCTTCCAGCCATGATTCTGCACGCTGGATGATTGCCAATGTGGTTTCATAGCAAGACTTGGCAGTATCACCCCAGGTGAACAGACCATGGCCTTCGAGGATGATGCCTTTCAGATTTGGTTGTGCTTGGGAAACTGCTTCCAGTTTCAGGCCCAAGTCATAACCAGGACGCTGCCATGGCAACCAGCCCAGCTCGCCTTCGAATATTTTTTGTGTCAAATCCTTGCTATTGGCACAGGCCGCAATAGCGATGACTGAATCAGGGTGCATGTGATCAACATGCTTGCGATTGATATACGCATGCAGTGGCGTATCGATACTGGCAGCACGTGGGTTCAGGTTGAACGTGCAATGTGGCAAATAAGCCACCATTTCATCTTCCAGCGCCAGACCGCGATAGCGGCCTTTCAGGGAATGCAGTTTATCCATGTACAGCGTCGAGAAGCCATCCATCTTGATGCTTCCCAAATCACCGCCAGAACCTTTTACCCATAGTACTTCTACCTGCTCGCCAGTCAGGTAATCCGGCATCATTACCTTGGCAGAGGTATTGCCACCGCCAAAGTTGGTAATGCGCATATCAGAGCCGAGCAGATTCGAGCGATACAGCAATAATTCTGGCTCAGACAAGCCAGCTGCGTACGCGTCGTCCCAAAGTGAAGTGATAGCTTTTTTCTGCTCAGTTTGAATCGTTGAGGTCATACACTCTCCGTGATTGATTAATATTTTTATGACAAATTCCTTAGCCTTACCCCCTGGTCTCCTGAGAGGTTACCGGAACGATTGAGCAGTTTGTGATTGGACTGCATTTTGGCCCGGTACGGCAGTGGCAGTCAGTAGAAAACAGCCAGCATTGAGTGTCAATACAGAAGCAATCAAGACGCTGATTGAAATTGGAATAGTCAGCATGATGATTGATTTTGTCCGTAGCAGATTACCAAATGGGGAAATAATCACTTGATTGATCAGTTTTTGATTGACGTCCGATTTTTAAGTGATTAGTCTCGTTATATGCCAGCAAATTATTACAAAGCAATGACTGGTGGTAAGCCTCGATAAAGACAAAAGACGGCTACAGATGGAGACAAAAATGGTGAATCACAAACGTCGTAAACGTTTGCTGAAGCTGCTCGTCGAGCACAATTCAGCAAGCGTCCAACAGTTGGTTGAGTGGCTTAGCGCATCCCCGGCAACCGTCCGGCGCGATATAAGTTGGCTTGCTGCACGTAATCTGTTAACCCGCACACGCGGCGGCGCAGAAAATCTGCAACAGAAAAAGCGCTCTATAGCGCTGACCAGCGAAACCTTTCAAAACAATATCAAATGCTACGCTGATCGTAAACGGGCTATTGCGCGTTATGCCAGCAATATGTGCAGCGATGGCGAAACCATCATCATCAATGGTGGCACCACCACCTTCATGATGGCTGAATTTCTGGTCGACAAACAGCTGAAAATCCTGACGAATTCGTTCATGATGGCCGAGCGTCTGCTGGTATCGAGCGAAAACGAAATCATCGTTCCCGGTGGTCGTGTCTATCGTGAGCAAAATGTCATCCTCAGCCCTTTCGATAACGACATCACCCAGCATCACTATGCCGGCAAGATGTTCATGAGCGTGTATGGGCTGTCCCTGCTGGGGTTGATGGAAGTCGACCCGCTCCTGATACAGGCAGAAAAACGTCTGATCAGCCAGGCCGAAGAATTGATCGTACTGGCAGACAGTTCAAAATTCGCCAAGAAGGCCGGTTTGATACTCTGCGGACTCAACCGTGTTTCCTGCCTGATCACTGATAACAATGCGTCTGATTCTGCCGTGCAGTTGCTTGAGCAATCTGGCGTCAAAGTCATTACCGTTGCGCCAGAAACGATGCCGGTCAAGTACCCGGCTACAAAATTTAATCAGGCTTATGACATGGAGTCAGCAAGCATGTTCCAACCGGAGACCGTGGAATGAAAAGAAGAAAGGTATTACTTGCAGCGATAGCACTGAGCATGCTGGGCGCACTGCAGGGTTGCGAGCAAAAATCGGATAAGGTCAAAATTGCCATTGTCGTAAAAAATCTGGGAAATGGCTTTTTTGATGCAGCACATGAAGGTGCCAAGGAAGCCGCCAAACAAATCGGCAATGTGGAAATTATTTATACCGGGCCAACCACCCCTAGCGCTGAAGGGCAGATTGAAATCATCAATTCCCTGATCAGCCAGAAAGTCAATGCCATCGCCATTTCTGCCAACGATGCCAATGCGCTGGTTCCTATCACCAAAAAAGCCATGCAGCGTGGCATCAAAGTTATTTCCTTCGATAGCGGCATTGCACCAGAAGGCAGGTTGATGCAGTTGAACCCGTCAAATGCAGATTTGATCGGTCTCAAGCAATTGCAGATGGCATCTGATGCCATCGGCGGCAAGGGTGAAATCGCCATATTGTCGGCATCCGCCCAGGCAACCAACCAGAATATCTGGATCAATGTGATGAAGAAGGATTTGGAAAAGCCAGAATTTGCCGGCCTGAAACTGGTGGCAACTGTCTACGGCGACGATCAGTCCGACAAGAGCTATCGTGAAGCGATAGGCCTGCTGCGCAGTAATCCCAATCTGAAAGTGATCATCTCCCCTTCTACTGTCGGCATCAATGCCGCCAGCAAGGCGGTGGTGGATGAACATCTGGTCGGCAAGGTATTTGTTACCGGCCTGGGCTTGCCGTCAGAAATGGCTGGGCACGTTAAAAGCGGCGCTGTCAAGGAATTTGCCATCTGGAATCCTATCGATCTTGGCTATGCAGCGACCTACATTGCCAATGAATTTGTCAAAGGTAACCCGAACGCCAAGGCTGGCGGCAGTTTTACCATAGGCCGTATGGGAACGATTGAGATTGATGTCAATGGTGAAGCAGCCATGGCGCCTCCGTTCACCTATAACAAAGATAATGTGGAGCAGTTCTCCAAGATATTTTAAGCAAAGAAGCCCACGAATGTTGACCTGAGCGCCTGTCGCCTGGTCATCTGCAAACAGAAAATCAGTTGTCTGTCACAGATTCAATTCTTGCGTGCAGACAGGCAGACGGCTGAATTTTCCTATCCATCATCTCCTTGCCTTATGTTAATGACGAACGAGCACAATCCGTTTCCTATCGCGCCCGACGGTTCGCTGGCCCCGCCTATCCTGACGCTGAAGGGTATTTGCAAACGCTTCCAGGGCATCGTTGCATTACATGAAGTTGCTCTGAATGTCCGGGCTGGCGAAGTCATGGCCTTGATAGGTGAAAACGGGGCAGGCAAATCTACAATGGTAAAAACCCTGACCGGCATTTACCAGCCGGACAGCGGCAGTATGCATATTGCTGGTAAAGAAGTCCGGTTTGCCACGCCACAGCAGGCCATGCTGGCCGGTGTCACCGCTGTACACCAGGAAACTGTCATGTTTGACGAACTGACGGTGGCTGAAAATATTTTTATAGGCCGGCAGCCCATGCACGGCTTTCCCGCACGTGTGAACTGGCCATTGATGGAAGCGCAGGCAGAACGCCTGTTTACCCGTCTGGAAGTTTCATTGCCAGTGCGGGCCAAGGTCAAAGACCTGAGCGTGGCACAGCGCCACTTTGTAGAAATTGCACGTGCCCTGTCACAAGATGCGCGCGTGGTCATCATGGATGAGCCAACGGCATCCCTGTCACAACGGGAAATACAGGAACTGTATCGCATCATCAGGCAGTTGCGTGCAGCGGGCACAGCCGTCATTTTCATCTCGCACAAGTTTGATGAAATTTATGCCGTGGCAGACCGCTACACAGTATTGCGCGATGGCCATTTTGTCGCCGAAGGTGCATTGGCCGACATTTCCGAACCGGATCTGGTATCCCTGATGGTGGGACGTTCCATCCATCAGACCTTCCCCAAACAGGAAGTGGCGATAGGCGAAACCCTGCTGGAAGTGAAAGATTTTTGCCACCCTACCGAATTCGACAATATCAATTTCTCCCTGCGTCAGGGTGAAATACTGGGATTCTATGGCTTGGTTGGTGCCGGTCGTTCAGAAGTCATGCAAGCCCTGTTCGGGCTCAGCAGCAATGTGCGCGGCAGTGTCAGCCTGGCTGGCAAAATCCTGGACATCAAATCTGCCAAAGATGCCATCGCCCATGGCATAGCCTATGTGCCGGAAGACCGGCAACACCAGGGCGGCCATCTGACCATGTCGGTGCAACAGAACATCACCCTGCCCATACTGGACAGAATCGGATTCTTGCTGGGAACACGTCGCAATGAAGAAACTGCAATTTCCAGGCATTACAGTGAACAGCTGGAATTGAAAGCCAGTCATCTGACGCAAATGATTGCCGAACTGTCGGGCGGCAACCAGCAGAAAGTTGTGCTTGGCAAGTGGCTGGCGACCAAACCCAAGGTCATCATTCTGGATGAACCAACCAAGGGCATAGATATCGGCTCCAAAGCTGCCGTGCATCGCTTCATCAGTGAACTGGTGTCGACCGGCCTGTCAGTGATTCTGGTGTCATCCGAATTACCTGAAGTACTGGGCATGTCTGACCGCGTCATCGTCATGCATCAGGGACATATCAAAAAAGTATTTGACAGAGCCCATGCCACGCCAGAGAGCGTCGTCGCAGCAGCATCTGGCAGCGACTCATTAGCAGTGGAAATGGCAGAGGAAATAGCATGAACCGTTTGAAGTATTTGCTGAAGTACCTGCAGCAAAGGGAAGTATTACTGGGATTGATGATCGTCTTGCTGATCGGTCTGGTTGGCGTACGTGCGCCTATCTTCCTTGGCATGTCCAGTCTGTCCAATCTGCTGACTGACAGCACCCTGCTGGTCATGCTGGCAGTGACCCAGATGTTTGTCATCATCACACGTGGTATTGATTTGTCTGTTGCTTCCAATCTGGCGCTGTCAGGCATGATGTCGGCCCTGCTGGCATCCAAATTCCCGGATCTGCCGCTGTTGCTGATTGTATTGGTGGCCATGGCCATAGGCCTGGGTCTGGGCCTGATCAATGGCTACCTGATCGGTTACCTGAGCTTGCCGCCTATCGTTGTCACACTGGGCACCATGAGCGTTTACCGCGGCCTGGTCTTTGTATTGTCCGGTGGCGCCTGGGTATCGTCACATCAGATGCCTGCCGCCTTCATTGCCTTCCCGCTCAGCCAGTTACTGGGAATTACGCATTTGGTCTGGATTGCTGCCATTGTGGTTATCCTGATGTGGTATCTGGCCCGTTATACCCATTTTGGCAGGGATTTGTATGCCATTGGCAATCAGCCCACGGCCGCTAACTATATTGGCATCCCTACCCCACGCCGCCTGTTCTGGACATATGGATTGTCGGGCCTGATGGCTGGTTTGTGTGGTTACCTGTGGGTGGCGCGTTATGCCGTGGCCTATACGGAAATTGCCTATGGTTTCGAATTCACCGTGATCGCAGCCTGCGTCATTGGCGGCATCAATATTGCCGGTGGTGCCGGCACGGTATCCGGAGCAGTTTTAGGTTCTTTGTTTTTGGCTGTCATCAACAATGCGCTGCCAGTCGTTAAAATTTCCCCATTCTGGCAAAGTGCATTGACGGGCGTGGTTATTCTGACTGCCGTCATGATCAATGCACGCAGCAATAAAAAAGGCAGCCGTCAAATTTTGCCTTTGCAACTGCTGCAGAAAAATGCCATCAGGAGTAGTACGTGAACACGACCACCATGACATCACCAACCAACAGCTCCCGCTATACCATACGCGACAAGGAAGAATTCCAGTTCAAAAAATTCTTCTCCCATTGGGAAACCTTGCTGGCGTTGCTGTTTGTCGCAGCATTCATCATCAATAGCCTGCTGCTGCCGAATTTTTTTGACTTGCATAACCTGGCAGATGGCACCTTCAACTTCAGTGAAAAGGCGCTGATTGCCCTGCCCATGGCCTTGCTGATTATCTGTCGCGAGATTGATATTTCAGTTTCCGGCATCCTGGCGCTTTGCTCTGTAGCCATGGGTCTTGCCAATTCACATGGTTTACCAGCGTATAGCCTGCTGTTTATTGCCGTTTTTACAGGAGCAGCCTGCGGCAGTCTGAACGGCTTGCTGGTCACACGTTTTGCCCTGCCATCCATCGTGGTGACCATAGGCAGCGTGTCCCTGTTTCGCGGGTTGGCCAGTGTGGTGCTGGGTGACCAGGCATTCACGGCTTATCCACAATTGTTGATTGATTGGGGCCAGGGTTACTTTTTTGATTTCATCCCCAGGCAGTTCATCATCTTGCTGTTCTTTGTCGTCGTGTTTGCCATCATTCTGCATGCGACAAGCTGGGGGCGCAGGATTTATGCCATAGGCAATAATCCGGTTGCAGCCAGGTTTTCAGGCGTATCAGTAGACAAATACCGTTTCATGTTGTTTACGCTGACAGGTGCCATGGCCGGACTGGCCGCCTTTTTGTTGACCGGACGCATAGGCAGCACACGCCCGAATATTGCCACAGGCTGGGAACTGGAAATCATTACCATGGTTATCCTGGGTGGTGTCAGTATCGCAGGCGGAGCCGGTACCATAGTCGGCGTGTTCCTGGCTGTACTGACACTCGGCGTAGTCAATTACGGTATGGCATTGGCGAATATACCCGGCATCATCATGACTATTGTGGTCGGCATTTTGCTGTTGATTACCATCGCCCTGCCACGCTTGTTGAATCGTAAAAAACAAAGAAAATAATATGCAAGGCAGTAAAACAGAATCCATGAAAACACTGCAAACGAACGCCAGTATCGTATTGGACATAGGCAAAACCAATGTAAAACTCAGCTTACTGGATGCGCAGGCAAATACTTTGGCTGCGCAGCGTTGCCCCAACAATATCGTTCAGGATGGTATCTACCCGCATCATGATACTGACAGAATCTGGGCGTGGATGTTGCGTGTTTTTAGTGAGTTTTCGCGTATTGCCACAGTGACCGCGATTATACCCGTGACCCATGGTGCGACTGCTGCACTGGTCAATGATAAGGGTCTGGTATTGCCTGTTCTGGATTATGAGTCTGACTTGCCGGAACAGGAAAACAGCAAATACCGTCCATTGCGCCCGCCTTACCAGCAAAGCTATTCCCCCGATTTGCCGGCCGGACTAAACCTGGGTCGCCAACTGGCCTGGCTGGAAAGTACTTACCCCTCTGATTTTGCACGTGCATCACATATCCTGATGTATCCGCAGTATTGGGCCTGGCGCCTGTCCGGCATTGCTGCGACGGAAGTCAGTTCTCTGGGCTGCCATACTGATCTGTGGGATACGAACCGGCAGCAATATTCGTCCCTTACAGAACAAAAGGCTTGGACACCGCTATTCCCGCCCATGCAAAAAGCCTGGTCCAGGCTGGGAAAAATACGCCCGACATTGGCAATGGAAACCGGCCTGCCTGAAACCTGCCAGATAGTATGCGGCATCCATGACAGCAATGCCTCCCTGCTACGCCATCTGCACAATGCGGGCACGAATACAAAATGCACAGTGCTGTCCACCGGCACCTGGATGATTGCAGCAGCCCTGGGGGCGTCGCAAGCTTGCCTGGATGAAGATGCCGACATGCTGGCCAACACCAATGTACTGGGTGAAGCCGTTTCCTGTATGCGATTTATGGGCGGGCGAGAATTTGCCACGCTTGCAGGCCAGGAACCGGTAAGCTGTACGCTATCCGATATTGACAAACTGATTAAACAGGGAAGCTTTGCGCTGCCCTGTTTCGCCGAATCAGGCGGTCCGTTTTCCGGGCAACTTGCCAGGATAGAAGGCCAGGCACCAGACAATATGCAGGAAAGATATGCGCTTGCCACCTTGTATTGCGTGCTGATGACGGACTATTGCCTCAACAAGCTGGGTTCAGTGGGCGATATCATCGTCGAAGGAAGTTTTACCAATAACCCCTACTTCGCCTCTTTGCTCGCAAGTCTGCGACCACAGCAAAGCATCAAGCTGTCAAATGATACCAGCGGCACGACATATGGCGCCTGGATGTTGCATCACTGGGAACACTTGCCAAGGATGAGCGAGTCTTCGGTAGCGGTTGCCAAACTGGAGCCGGCAGCCTGGGCAGCGTATAAAGACCAGTGGCTGGATTTGGTGGCGTCCAGATAAACATTAAGACTGCGGACATAAACTGCAATAGCAGAACTGAATGGGAGCAACAAGTCGCTCCCATTTTATTCACTGATTACTCTGCCGGTAAACGCACATAAGCCGGTGCATCACGATCAGCCCGCAAGCCCTGCTCCGTATGCAATAATTCAACCACCTGCAAGGAACTACGCCTTTGTTCCCTGCCATCTTTTTTCTGGTCCGGGCCACGCTTGCCAGGATGAGTAAAGTAAAATAAAAATGCCCTGTCACCGTTGACAACGACATCTGGATGTCCGCCGATTACTTCATCGTCCTCACCATGTCCCGGTACCTCAAGCAGATTGCCCACCTGACGTTTCCAGTTTAGCAGGTCATCAGAGCGATATACAGCCAGACCACGCCATACATCAGTAATCATCCACCACTGATCTTTCCAGCGAAAGACTTTTGGGCCTTCGCCACCCTGATCGCCAACAGCTTTGCCTTTGTTTGTCCAGTTTTCCAGATCCGGGCTATCAGCATAGTAAATCGATTTTTTATCGACTTCGTTGTTGTACCACATGCGATATCCGCCCTGCGGCAAACGCAACACGGTGGCATCGATCACACGTTCAGACGCCAGTTGCAAAACCCTGGCATTACGCCAGTGCCGCAGATCCTGGCTGGTCAAATGTACCATGTAACGAGGATGTTTCCAGTCTTCAAAAATGCCAGGCACCACCGTCAGATACATGTGGTAGCTACCATCATTCGCACGGATAATGTCCGGTGCCCAATGGGTAGCTTCTGCCCCGCCCATTTGCGCTGGCAATTCTATATCGGCTTCGCCAATGTAATGCCAGTTCGCTCCTTCGTCATCCGATTCGGCAATGCCTATGCGTGTGCCGTGTACCCAGGTGACGCCGCGTGCCTCGCTAGCATTGGCGCGGCGATTGGTATAAAACATCCACCATTTCCCCAGTTTGGCATTGCGTACCAGAACAGGATCGGCAGCACCATCCATCACCGGGTCACGAAACAGGGGTTTGGCTGCCTGCTTTCCCAGGTTGATGGTAGGCGCACCAGGTGCACCGAAATCAGGAGTACCATCTGCACGCCAGTAAAATACCTGGGCCCGGGTGTGGCGGTTAGGGTCATATAAGGAATCGCCCTTGATTTCGCGATAATCACGGGCGTGGTATACCAATACGTCCGTTTTACCATCGGCGGTGGTCGTGAATGAATTATGTCCAGGCCCATACTGGGCATTTGTTGCACTCGTCTTGAATACCGGCTGGGCAAACTTTTGCCACACCCTGGAATCAAGCAAATCAGCATCTGCGGGTGCAGTCAATAAACCCATGCTGTAATTTTCATCCGTCGCACTGGCGGAATAGGTAATGAATACGCGGCCATTCCTGATCAATACGGCAGGCGCTTCGTTGACTTCATACTTAATTTTTTCCCAGCTGTAGTCAGGACGGGACAGCAAGGCGACCGGCCCGGTAATGGACAAGGGCGTATCCATTTTCGCCAGATAAATATTGGTATTCTTTTTGTCTGGTGCAGGGTCACGCTGGGTCCACACCAGATATCGCTGCCCGGCAAGCGCAAAGGTGGTCGCATCCAGTGAGAAGGATTCTCTACCCGTCTTTAGCTGACCACGCTCTATCCATTCCCCTTCCAGCGGATTGGCGGAAGCGTTCTCCAGCACATACAAACGAATGTCCCAAATGGCATCTGCCCTGCCGGCCGTAAAATACACATACCATTTACCCTGGATGAAATGCAACTCAGGTGCCCAGATATGATGACTCATGGGACCGTTTGTATGTTTGCGCCAGATCACTTTGGCATCTGCCGTACTAATTTCATTGATACTGGGTGCCCGTCGTAATTCGATGCGATCATATTCTGGCACGGTAGCGGTGAAATAATAGTAGCCATCCGTATGCAAAAACATTTGCGGATCTGCCCGATTTTTCACAAGTGGATTATTGAAAAGCGGTTGCGCTGCCAGCGAGGCACAGACAGACATCATGATCACGCATAGCAGTGAAAAAATGCTTATTCGATGTTTAAAAAATGTGGTCATGAGATAAGTAAAAGAGAAGCGAATATACAGTTCGGAATATGCAGTTCGTTTTAATTTTTCATGATGAAAAAAAACCAGCCATCTGGTCAAGAATGGCTGGTATGAACTACTGCGCTTTCCAAAACGCCCTACAAATTAATTCTTGATCGATACACCAACAAAGTAACGACGGCCAGACCATGCCAGTTCATTTGGACGAGAAATGTCACCAGCATCAGTGATGTTCGCCTGATCAGTCAGGTTTTTACCTTCAAAAGAGAAAGTGACGAAGTTATTGTAGCGATACTGAAATTTCGCATCCAGATAACCGGTTTTCTCGATAAAGTTAGGATTGCCAGAAACGTCATTGGTACCTGTGTAATAACGGTCACGATAGTGATAGGCAAGACGTGCATTGAACTTGTCCTTGTCGTACCACAAGCCCAGATTGTATGCATTCTTGGACAAACCGGCGTAAGGCAGGATCGAGTTATCCAGTGGATTCAAACGTTCTGTACCTGGTGCATATGTGAAAGTCATGCGGGTATAGTTGGCGTCAACACCAAAACCACTGAGGAAACCTGGCAAGAAAGTCAATGCTGTTCTGCCTGCCAGTTCAACACCACGTGTCACAGCACCTGGATAGTTGATTGGCATTTTGACGTCCCACAAGGTACCGTCTTTGAACAGATCCACATTTTTTACGTTGGTCGATACGCTGTTACCGACCGTGATGTTTTTACGGAACAGGGCAAGACTGAGCTGGCTGTCAGCATTTGGATAATATTCCAGGCTCAGATCGGTATTGGTTGCCTGGAACGGTTTCAAAGACGGATTACCGGCCGTGCAATCATCCGTGCCATCGCCACCAAACTGCGCTGCGCCACTATTTTTGGTACAGGTCGCATTCGGGACGATATCCAGAATTCTAGGACGCGCCATGACTTTGCCCCAGCCCACACGCACCAGGAACTGATTTGGTATCAGCCATGCACCAGCATTAAAGCTAGGCAATACATTTGAATAGGTATTGTCGATGCTGGTGATGGAATTTGACAGAATGACTGTATTGAACGTGGTAGAACCAGGTGTTTTTTCCACATTGATCTGTTGCTTGAACAAACCCTGGGAAACGTCACGTGTTTGCGTATAACGGACACCGATGTTACCGAAGATATCCTTGCCAAACAATTCAGTGTCAAAGTCTGCACGCAAGTACGTAGATTTAACTTTCTCATCAACGACATAGGCAGGAATCTGCGCATACATTTTTCCATCGCTACCTGGTGCGTTATACAGGTAATCGTGATTGAAATGCGTCAAATCGAAAATGGAAGCAACGTTTGCAAAAGACGGTGCCACCCAATTGGCAGGCACGTTACTGATACCACTATAGCCCTTGAAGAAAGTGCCTGGCGAAGTCGAGAACACAGATTGCGCCAATGCAGCCATTGCAGAGCTATTGATCGACTTGGTCCAGGCATTTGCATCAGCCAGATTTGTCGGACCTACTGTGGCACGCACTACATTGGTCGTATTCAGTGGATCATAGTTATAAGTCTGATTGATGTTTGCTGTTTGCACATACACGTCATCTGCTGTACTAACCAGATCATTACCCGCGCTGGCAAGATAACCGCCGCCATTATACTGGCTGGATTTTGCCTGCTGTGCCTGCACACCAAACCAGATGCGTGACAGGAAATCCGTGTTCAGCTTATATTTGAAATCAAGCTTGAGCTGGTCTTCCTTATTGATTGTTTCTGAAGGACGATACTGCAACTGGGCAGCAACATAAGAATTAGGATTTGACGGATTGTAGCCGGATGGGAATGTAAAATGCGGCTGCCCGGAAGCATCGAGATTGACTTGCAATCCTGGCGCATTCTGCGTCAATATCAGATTATTCGAATCACTGCTGTACGTGGACTTGGCAGAAGAAATCAAGCCATCCACATCCAGTTTTTCACCTTTATAGTTGAAACCGGCTGTCGTGTATTTAGAATCAATCTTCAATGCAAAATCACGCAAGGATGTACTGAAGCCTGCCTGCCCACCATTTGGTGAAGCCGCAGTACCTGGCACCAGGCAGTTACCCAACACATACTGAGTAACGATATGATTGTCCACGATCATGCCAGCCGGCGTGGTCGTTGTCGAAACCGGTGTGCATGAACCGCCTGTTGGGACGGCAGTAGTTGCATTATAGGTAGGCAAAGTACCTGTGCTGGACAAGCGCGTTACTGCACTGAAGTCGGTGCCGTAATTGTAGTCACGCAATCTTTGATTCTGGACGTTGGTCTGATAACTTGCCCATGCATTCAGGCGATCAGTGAATTTGTATTGCGCTGTCAACTCGGCTGATGTTCTTTCATGATCACGTTCCCAGATACCGTAACGGGCAATCTGTGGTGAATAATCATTCCATTGCGACACGCAGCTAGCCTGCAGCGCTGTTGTCGCTGCTGCTGCAGTTTGCGTCGCATTCGCCGGTGCGCTCAGATTGGAGCAATTCGCTTTGGTAGTTACGCCTGCCAGTACCGGGTCTATGCTGGGAACAGTTTTATCAGCAGAAAAATCCCAGTCACGGAAATAACGCCATGAAGTATTTCGCGAGAAGTCACCGCGGGTTAATACCTTGTCGTAAATGATGTTCGCCATCAGGCCAAGACGGCCATCCAGAAATTTGTCGGTGATGAAAAAGTTGGCGCGTGGTTGTACACCACCGCGTTGCGGTGCCTGTTCACCAGCGATACTGCCAACGATAGTCATTTTCTTGAAATCGAGTGGCTTGCGCGTGGTGATTTGCACCGAACCGCCAATACCGCCTTCAGTCATATTGGCGGTCACGCCTTTGATGACGTCAATCGAAGAAATCAGTTCTGCAGGTAATTCACGCAGATCGGCGCCACGACCAGCTCCGCCAGTCGTACTCAATACGGATACGCCATTGATTTCGATGCGATTCAGATCCGGTTCAACACCACGGATGGAAACGCTGGTACCTTCACCAAAAGAACGTTCGAGTTGTACGCCTGTAACACGTGACAATGCCTCACCGACGTTTTTATCAGGAAACTGACCAATGTCTTCAGCAACGATGGAATCAGCGACAGTGTCTGCACGCAGTTTTCTGTCAATGGCTGAAGCGACCGATTTACGCGTTCCAGAAACAACGACAACCTGATCTGCCTGCTCTTTTGTTTCAGCGGGCTTTTTTGTGTCTTGTGCCATACCTGAATTGGCGGCCATGACGGACAGTACAGCCAATGCTGTACCTTTAAGTTTGGGATTGAAAAATACTTTCTTGCTGCGATTAGTTAACACAATGTTCTCCTCCGGTTGTCGGCCATCTACTGGCTGTGTTATTGGCTGTGTTCCGACCATCGATTTTGGTCTGTCATTAAAACAAGCACATTCAACGAAAATGATTCTAAGTGATGATTAATTCCAATTACGAACCTGAAAAAAAGAATCAAGAAAGTGATTGGTTTTTAAGCAGAAAATTGATCGTTTCAGACGAGAAAATATAGAAATAACCAAATACGTTTTTTGATTTTTCATGCATTTTCATGCGCTGCAACATGCTTTATTGAAAATAAAAAAAGATGCTGAGGCGAAGATAAATTTGCTTATTTTTTCATCACATCGCTCGCAAAACTATACCCAGCTTAGTTTCCGCGTAGAAAGCGACGAGGGAGATGTTGCGTCTTGAGTGAAGCGCTGAGGAAAATTATTTATTCGCGCGTTGCAGCGCCAACTCGCGCAAAACATCGAGCATGGCTTGCGCACCTGGCGAAAGACGATGTTGCTTTCTGGTGACAATTCCATAGGCATCCATGCGCAATCCAAGATCATATGGGAGCACAGTGAGCAGATTTGAATCAAGATAAGTCTTGATCAGGTCTTCTGGCAAGGCGACGATCATGTCGCTTGCCAACAGCAGGCTGGTGATCACAGGCAGCGACAGGGTTTCAACAGTTTCTGTCGGCTGATCAAGCCCATGAGATAAAAATAAAGCAGTCAGACGATCACGCAAAATACTGCCTCCGGGAGGCAGTATCCAGGCTTCCTGCGCCAGGTCTTCCAGTGTTAATTTTTTGCGTTGTGCGAGCGGATGATTGCCGCGTGCAATCAGACTATGCGGTTCATCGGTCAACGGTTCAAAATTCAATTCCGCAGCGGATTCTGTGTCCAGGATGCGTCCTATGACCATATCCAGTTCACCGGCGCGCAGACGTTGTATCAGTATCTTGCTGGTATCAACCTGTATCGCCACATGCAAACGCGCATGACGTGATTTGAGCAAGGTTACCGCTTGTGGAATCAGGTTGGTAGATGGCGTCATCACGGCGCCAATCGATACGCAACCACTTAAACCAGAGAGCAGCTCCATGACTTCCTGATGTGCCGCATCCATTTCTGCCAATGCGGCACCAGCACGCCGTATCATGATCTCGCCATACCAGGTGGGTGCTATACCCCGTGGCAAGCGTTCAAACAATTGCACACCCAGCGCATATTCAAGCTCGGTCAACAATTTTGATGCTGCAGGCTGGGTCAGATGTGCGGCTTCAGCTGCATGAAAAATGGAACCATGCCGACCCAGTTCGACCAGCAACACCAGGTGTCGTGTTTTTAAATGTGTACGAACAAAACGATCAGGGCTGGAGTTGCTCATGGCATCAGCAATATGGAATAGTGGTCAGGTGTTAATCATGGTATAGCTGTGATCGGCCTCCATCAATCAAGATGTCGGTGGCATTAATAAAACGTGCTTCATCACTGGCAAGGAATACCGCAGTATAGGCGACTTCTTGCGGCTCACCTATACGGCGGCATGGCAAAATATCAGCCTGCCGTTGTTGTTCTGCCACGGGGTCAGGGCAACTGGCAAACCAGGACTGGATTGCCTCGGTCATGATCAGCCCGGGTGAAATCGAATTCACACGTATGCCACGTGCGGCATATTCTATGCCCAGTGAGCGTGTCAGCCCTATCAATGCATGTTTGGCTACCGGATAAGGAAAGCAGCCAGGTATGATTTTATGACCGTGTACCGATGCAATATTGATGATACTGCCTGCACCCTGTGTCAGCATGGCTGGCAGAACAGCGCGGGTAGTATTCCAAGCACCTTCAAGATCGACAGAAAAACAACGTTGCCACTCTTCGTCACTCATTTGCAAAGGGTCGGCAAACACATTCATACCGGCATTGTTGACCAGTACATCCACTTTCCCGAACCTTGCCAGGGTCTGCTCCACCACGGACCGCATTGCTGCCGCATCGGCTACGTCACCCTGAATGAAAAAGCAGCTTTCACTTCCGAGTTCTGCGATGATGCGCGTCGCTGTTTCATCATGTTTGTGGCTATTCAGAACAACCCGCGCACCCTGCTGCAAGAACAAACGTGCAATCGCAGCACCTATGCCCAGCGTGGATCCCGTCACTATGGCGACTTTACCCTGCAACCTGCCAGTTACAGAAGCTTGCACTTGTAAAGATTGATCAGTCATGATTTGCGTGTTGCATGGCTTTTCAATTGATCCAGCAGCACGGCAGCCAGCAAGATAAAACCACGCATCAGGTATTGGTAAAAAGCATCAACGTCCAGCAGGTTCATGACGTTTTCCACTGTTCCCATGATCAAGACACCAACCAGCACACCAGATATTCTAGCCTTGCCACCTTGCAGGGATACGCCACCAAGCACGCAGGCAGAAATGACATCCAGTTCAAAGCCTTGTGCAGAATTTGGCTGACCACTCGTGATGCGCGAAGCCAGGATCAAGCCAGCCAATGCAGTCACCAATCCTTGCAAAAGGAAGATCCATATGCGCAAACGTTCTACCCGTATCCCCGCCAGGCGTGCCGCATCCGGATTGCCACCTATCGCCAATGTATTACGACCAAAAACCGTATGATTCAGCAACACCCCAAATACCAGAAAACAAGCCGCCACTACCAGTACAGGATAAGGCAGGCCAAACAAACGTCCATCACCAAAACTGATGAAGGTCTCATTTGAAATACCCACTGCCTGCCCTTTGGACACGATAAAAGCAAGACCGCGCACCATCAGCATGGTGGCCAGTGTCGCAATCAGGGCATTCACGCGCAAATACGCAATCAACACGCCATTCCCGGCACCAATCAGGGCGCCGGCCAGCAAGCCACCGCCGACTGCCAGCGTGATGCTTTGTGTACGTTCCAGGATAATCGCGCCCAATACACCAGAAAATGCAATGGTGGATCCGACCGACAAATCAAAGTCGCGCGATGCCAGGCACATCATCATGGTGCAGGCCACCATACCGATTTGCGCGACCGAAAGCATCAGCCCGACTATATTGGTAGTCGAGAAAAAATTCTCTACCGTGAATGACAACACCACGAAGAGTAAGGCGTACGCCAGAGGCATGCTCTGTTCCTGTAACCAGTGTTGAGTAGTTTTCATACCTGTACTTTGCTTGAGTGTTGGCTGCTTAACTGCTGATTCATCATCTGCCTGTGCGGGACTAAGGGAAGACATGGAAGATTCCTGTAAAAATTATGTGGTTTGCATATCCGGCAAAGCCAGACCAAGCACTGCTGTTTCGTTTGCCTGCGCACGTTCAAGCTGACCGCTGATCTGTCCTTCGCGCATGACGATGATGCGATCACAGATGCCCAAGACTTCAGGCAATTCGCTGGATACGACAATGACACAGCAGCCGCGCTCTGCGACTTCATGAATGATGCGATAGATTTCGTTTTTTGCACCGACATCAATGCCACGTGTGGGTTCATCCAGTATCAATACTTTCATGCCTGGTTCAGCCAACCAGCGTGCCAGAATGACTTTTTGCTGATTACCACCAGACAGCAAACGAATTTCCTGTTCACGGTTCGGGGTTTTGATTTTTAATCTCTGGATAAAGCGATCAGCCAGTTCTGCTTCGCGTTTATGCCTTAAAAACAAACCACCTAATAATCCGTGACGACGACAACTGATGTTGATATTTTCGGCCACCGATGCCTGCGCCAGAATACCCTGCTCTTTGCGGTCTTCCGGGCACAGAACAATACCTGCTTCAATCGCAGCAGCAGGTCCATCATTAGAAACTGCAGTACCATCCAGCACGACACTGGAACCGCCACCACGTTTATCAACGCCATACAAGAGTCGCATCAACTCGCTACGACCGGCACCAACCAGACCAAAAAATCCCAATACCTCGCCACCGCGTACGCTGAAATCCTGGCCAGTGGGAAGTGCATCCCCCTTCAGTTGCCGGACCACCAGTCTTTCAGACTGAATTGCCCGTGGGCGGTAATCATAGATATCGCTGAGTTCCCGCCCGACCATGTCATTGATCAGCACGTCACGCGGCACATCAGCCATGACGGGATGGGTGACGATCTTGCGACCATCACGGAAAATCGTGCAGGCATCACACAGCGCATACAATTCTTCCAGTCTGTGCGATATATAGATAATGGTGCGCCCAGCCGCCCGCAGGTCACGTATCAGCCGGAACAGAATTTCACTTTCACGATACGACAGGCTGCTGGTCGGCTCATCGAAAGCAATGACTTGCGCATCCTGCAACAAGGCTTTGCATATTTCTGCCATCTGGCGCTGGGCAATCGACAGGTCACATAACCTGGCATCCGGATTCAAATCCACACCCATCTGCTGCAAACGCTGGCTAACCATGCGCCGCGCTTCGTTTCTGTTCACGAAGCCCAGCTTTTGAGGAAGACGCCCCAGCAACAGATTTTCTGCTACGGTTAATTCAGGAACATATTGCAGTTCCTGGTGAATGACTGCTATCCCTGCTGCAATGGCATCGCCAGCCGAGGTGAAATGACAGACATTCCCGTTCAACAAAAGGCGACCACCGTCTGGTTTATATTGTCCACCCAGTATTTTCAACAGAGTGGATTTGCCGGCACCATTTTCACCAAGCAGGCCGTGAACAGTACCGGCATGTGCTTCAAAACTGACGCCGTTGAGTGCTTTCACACCCGGGAAGAATTTACAGACCTCTTCAAACTGAAGAGATGGAACCTGAGATGACGACATGGCAGGTAATATCCTAAAGTCCGAATTCGGCGCGGACATCAGCCTGATTGCGACGTGTCATCAATACACCGGTAGTCAGGGTCAAGGCTGCTGGCACCTTGCTCTCGGCAATCCATTTATACATATTGACCGAAGTTTCATAGCCATGGCGCTTGGGGCTGATCAATACTGTGCCATAAAATCCGGTAGGGCTGGGTTTGGCAAATTCATTCAATGCAGTTTTGCTGCCACCTATGCCGATACCTATCACGGCATCATTACGCAGCCCCCTGCCCTCTGCTGCACGGACGGTTCCCAGGACAGCCTCATCATTCATGCCGAACACAACCCAGCGCTTGAATCTGGTTTGCTTGGTCAGCGCAATATTGGCGGCATTGAATGCGCTTTCAGTATCAGTTTTCGCCTGCGCTGCATCGACAATATTTGCCACCGGAAAGCCCGCGGCCTTCAATGCATCCACGGCACCCTGGGTGCGTTCACGTGCGGTCGGCAACTGATCAAAGGCCATGCGCATGGCACCAACCTCAGTCATATTCCAGCCACGTGATTTCATTTCTTCTATCAGTCCCTGGCCAACCTGTTTTCCAATTTCATAGGCAGAAATACCCATATGTGGAATCGATGCAATCGGTTTGCCACTGCCATCGACAAGCTGATCATCTACCGACATCACTTTCAGGTTATTTCTTTTGGCAGCGCGTTCAACTGCCATACCCAGCTTGACATCCGGCGCGCATATCACAAAGCCCTGGGCTTTTTGCGCTGCCAGATTATCGATGGCGGCCATCATTTTTTCACCATTGGCCACACCAATTTTTACCAGAGTGAATCCTTTTTCCTTGGCCGCCTGTTCCGCGTAGCGCCATTCGTCCTGGAACCATGGTTCTTCCGCCTGCTTGACGAGGAAGCCTATTTTTACAGGGTCAGCCGCCTGTGCAGCCGAAACCGCAGCCAGGCCAAGAAAACCTGCAGTCAGGGTCGCACTTATCAGTTGCGAACAGACTTTTTTTATTGCGTTTTTCATTATCATTGTCTCTTTATTGTTTTAGGGACTGGCTGCAATACTGCACCAGCATCGTTGTCATCAAATAAGGTATCGGGAACGGCAAGCGGCTCATCCATCTGCAATAGAAACAGACTACCTGCACCGGGCATGCGCAAGAGTTCTTCGGCACTCATTTCCTGGCGGGCACTTGCCACCATAAGCTGGTCGCCATTGGCACCACCAAAAGCCGGGCAAGTAGGATTTTTGGTAGCGACCGACAGTCTTTGCAAACGACGCCCGTCCGGCGCGTACTGCGTGACACTGCCCGCACCCCACTCGGCATTCCACAGACAGCCACGACTGTCTATCACGGAACCATCCGGATAAGCTCTGTCGTCATCGGGTATGGCAAACAGGCGGATATTATCCACCCTTGCCGATTCAGCGTCATAATCACATTGCTGGATACGGCGCGTCAGGGTATCGGTAAAGTACATGGTCTTACCGTCAAGACTGAAGCAGATACTGTTGGCAATTGCCACTGCCGGCAAAGCCAGGCGACGCAGGCCATATTGCATGGAAAACTGGTAAAAGCTGGCGATGGGACGTTTTTCAGCCGCCTCATTCATGGTGCCAAACACAAAATAACCGCGTCTGTCAGTACGACCATCATTGACGCGTGTACGTGTTTCTGCCGGATCAACTGCCACCAGTGACTGCACAGGTAATTGCAACGCAGTAGTGCTTGTTGCACCTGCGCTTACAGGATTGGCTGATGTCGCCCCAGGATTTTTTGGCGGACTGGTAAAGCACAGCCGCTTCGCCAGGCCGAGCAGCATGCGTCCGGATTGGCAGTGTGCAAACGAACCCAGCCGGTCAGGTAATTTATAGGTAATAACAGACTTGCCTGGCGACCAGGCTTGCAAAGTCGCGGCTTCGATATCGGTCCACCACCAGCTTCCTGTCGCACCATGCCAGCCGAGGCCTTCGCCCAGGGTTGCATGATGAGTCACCGCTTGTTGCAGGCTGGCCTTATCGCTGGCTGATGACTCGGTTTGAAAAAGCGGATTGACTAACATAGACTTCCTGCAAACAGGCCCATCGAACACAAGGGCAATTAAAATCCATCATCCATATCTGGCCAGGCCAGACTTGTCACTAGAGACTGCACGCTAACTTATTTGCCAACTTATGCAATAACTTATGCAATAAGATAGCAAGCGAAGCTATTCCGAACAAATACAATTTTAAGAATTATCTATATCCGATTGGAATAGATATTTTCAAAAAATCAACTACCTGCTTACAAAATTGCATTACCCTGTGATTGCTCTCTGATCGCAGTCACAAATCTGCGTGCCTGCTGCTGTACCGCCGCCGCATCCATACCCGGCTTGTACAGGGCAGAACCTAGGCCAAAGCCACTGACGCCTGCCTGCAGATAAGCTTGCATGTTGTCAGGGGTAATGCCACCAACAGGTAACAAACGCAGAGTGGATGGCAATACCGCCCGCATGGCGCGTACGATAGGTGGCGTGATCAATTCAGCCGGGAAAAGTTTGACCGCATCGGCACCGACATGCAAAGCGGCAAAGGCTTCTGTCAATGTACATACACCAGGCACGCAATACAGCCCCTGCGCCTTGGCTTCGCTGATGACTTGCGTATCGGCATGCGGCATGACAATCAGACGTCCACCCGCATCACGCACCTGCCTTACTGCATCGGTACTCAACACCGTACCGGCACCACACAAGGCGTCCGCAGGCAGGCTGCGACTGAGCAGGCTGATTGATTCAAGCGCAGAAGGTGAGTTCAACGGCACTTCTATGATGCGAAAGCCTGTTTCGTACAAGCCAAGGGCAATGGCCTGCACTTCTTCCGGCCGTATGCCACGCAGAATGGCAACCAGGGGTAAAGCGGCAAATGCCTGATCAAAACTGATAAGGGAAGTTGTCATGTACTGTTTTCCAGAAAAGGTAGATGCAGAGGTGACCAGGGATCACACCAAACGGGCAGAACTTGCCAGGTGCCACAAGCCAGCAGGCGCAGTATTGACCAGCACGGCATCGGGCTTGACACCCAAGTAGGACAAAGCCCGTGCATAGCGAGCACACAGAGACGCTTCACCGATCAGTATGAGGGGAGCATGACCCAGACCATGTATTGAGCGCCATTGCAAGCCTGCCAGTATTTCATTGCCAATCAACAAGCCAGACAAATAATCTGGTAAGCCAGCAGGCGGCATATCGCCCATCAGACCCAGGGTACGCACACTGAACAGTTGATGGCCAAGGCCCTGCCCCAGCATTTTGCGTGCAGCATCCAGGCCCGCTGTAAAGCAAACTTCTTCAGTTTCGGTCTTGCCTGTCGCAGCATCCGATGCTATCGGCATTAATCGTCCCAGCACTGAATGCTGTTTAAGCACGGCAAACAATTCACCTGTCATATGGGTGGCAAAGGCATGTACTTGTCCATCGACGATACTGGCCCATTTGGAATGCGTACCCGGCATGACTATGCATGATTGACTGGCCCAGTCGGACTGCCCTTGCAGGGCACCAACGATTTGCGTTTCTTCGCCGCGCATGACATCAGGTGCCCCACCTTCAGGCCGGTACAACAAGCCGGGCAAAATGTGCAGGCTGTGGGGCGCTGCCAGCAAACTGCCGGTATCAACACGAACAGCATTACGCGCAATATGCTGTGCATCTGCCGGGCAATTCACATAGGGCACTTCTTGCCAGCCATGCTTGCTGCCGACCATGCCACATGCCAGCAAAGGCGCATCAGACCAGGTCGTCAACCAGTCGCCGGCAAGTTCCTGCAAGGTGCGCATATAACCCGCATTCCCGCCCTGTATGACGGAAACGCCGGAGGCCGCTTCACGATTGCCGATGAGCCGTCCATTCTCGCTCATCAAAAAAATCCGCAAGCCTGTACTACCCCAGTCTATACCGATCAGACGTACGTCTTCCTTGCCACTCAAGGGAGCGATGTCCTTGCTGCGTTCCATATTCAGTCCTACCATTCTGCAACGCTGCCATCCGCATGACGCCACAAGGGATTACGCCAGTCAGGGGCACGCAGGCTGGCCTCTTTCACACGCTCTTCATCAATTTCCACGCCCAGGCCCGGTTTCGGCAAGGCTGCAATATAGCCATCTGTAATGCGCAAATCTTCGCGGTTGATGACGTAATCAAGCAACTCTGCATCCTTGTTGTAATGGATGCCCATGCTTTGTTCTTGCAAGACGGCGTTATGGGCGACAAAATCAAGTTGCAGGCAGGCGGCAAGGGCAATCGGCCCCAGCGGGCAATGCGGTGCAAGGGCAATGTCATAAGCTTCTGCCATCGCGGCAATTTTATGGCATTCGGAAATACCACCGGCATGAGACAGGTCAGGCTGAACAATGGCGATGCCACCTTCCTGAAACACGCGCTTGAATTCAAAGCGCGAATACATACGCTCGCCTGCTGCCAGTGGTATTGAAGTACTTTCTGCCAGGCGCGGATAATATTCGGCCTGTTCTGCCAGCACCGGCTCCTCAACAAACAGAGGACGATACGGTTCCAGAGCACGCAACAAGACCTTGGCCATGGGTGCAGCCACACGACCATGAAAATCAATGCCGAATTCGATCTGGCTACCAAATGCTTCGCGAATCTCGGCAATACGGCCCACCGCAGCATCGACTGCCGCAGCACTGTCTATGATGCCGAATTCTTCCGTACCATTCATCTTGAAGGTATCAAAGCCCGCTTCGCGCAGCCGGCGGATATCCGCGATCACGTCAGCAGGACGGTCACCGCCCACCCAGCTGTAGGTCTTCATGCGATCACGCACCAGGCCACCCAGCAATTGATATACCGGCACACCCAGGGCTTTACCCTTGATATCCCATAAAGCCTGATCAATACCAGCCATGGCGCTCATGAGAATGGCACCACCACGATAAAAGCCACCACGGTACATGACTTGCCATAGGTCGTTGATGCGGGCCGGGTCTTGCCCTATCAGGTAAGGTGCAAATTCCTGTACGGCTGTTTCTACCGTACGGGCCCGTCCTTCAATGACAGGCTCGCCCCAACCGACGATACCCTCATCGGTTTCTATCTTCAGCAACATCCACCTTGGAGGAACACGGTAAGTAGTCAGTTTTGTTATTTTCATGACGCAATGGTTTGGCAAGTGAAGTCATGAGTGTAGATGGGCACTCATGATAAGAAATATGAATTAACTAGCCCAAAGTATATGAATTTGGAATAGCGACGAACATGGCTATACAAAGAAAAGCAAAGGTCATCCGCTTTCGATGAATCCGTTTTTCTTACCAGGTGGGATTACCCGAACGCGTTGCGGATGACGAATTCATCTTCAGTCCTGTAATTTTCAGCGTATAGGCGGGCGATGCAGGCAGGTTTTGCGGCATTTGTAGCCTCAAACCGGCCTGATCATGTACGAATGCCAGATTTTCTACCTTGCCCAGCAAGCTGGTCTGGCTTATTTTTCCTGACACGGTCGCTGTGGATAATGGTGCAATCAACAACTCTGCACCAGGTTTTGCACCGATGATGATGGCGTACAGGTTGCCCTCTTTTACGGTGAAACGGATATGCGGGCCTGCCTCATTGCGGCCACCACCTGTGCCAAAGCTGGTCCAGCTATGTGTACCGTAAATCGCTTCGCCATTCACCGCAAGCCATTGACCAATGCCAAGCAAGGTATCTTGCTGTTCCTGCGGAGTGCTGCCATCTGCCCTGGGCGAAATATTCAACAGCAAGGTACCATTTTTACTGACTGTGTCGGCCAGTTTGGCAATGATGCTGGCAGGACTGGCGATCTTCATGCCTTCGGTATAGCCCCAGGTGCTGCCTATGGGCTCATCTACCTGCCAGGCACCAGGACGAATGCCGGAAGGTGATCTTTCTCCGATTTTTTCAAAATCGATGATGGAAGCGATCGTCTCGGTATTTTGATTGCTTGGCGAATACGCTGCTTTTTTAGTGCTCAGGGAAACTTCTTTCCCCCACTGACTGGCGCGATTGTAATAATAGGCTGCGATCTGCAATTTCAGCGGATCAAGATAACGTTGGTCAACACCATTATCAAACCACAGCATGTCTGGCTGATATTTATCTATCAGCTCCACATTGCGCAGATACCAGTCCACCAGAAATTTCTTGCATGCCTCGTCACTACGGTCTGCGACGTTATAAAAGTCAGCCCATTCAGGATCATACAGATCAGCTTTTTTCGCTTTCAGCCTGGCTGCCAGGTCAGCAGGCGGATTGATAAACTGAAAATTCTCTATTCCATGATTGGAAACCCCGAACTTCAAGCCCTGCGCACGCACAGATTTGGCCAATTCACCGATCAGGTCACGGCCAGGTCCCATCTGTTTGGCATTGAAACGCGTGACGGCGCTATCCCACATGGCAAAATTATCATGGTGCTGGGCACTGGGAATCACAAACCTGGCACCCGATTTTTTGAGCAGGCTTGCCCATTCGTCAGGATCAAATTTCTCCTGCCTGAACATGGGGATAAAATCCTTGTAGCCAAATTTTTCCTGATCACCAAAATGCGTGGCATGCCATTGCCTGTCAGCGCCATACATATGTTTTTCATACCACTCATTATGATGCGCCGGAACAGAATACAGCCCCCAGTGCATAAAAATGCCAAACTTCGCTTCATTGAACCAGGCAGGCACCTGATAATTTTTCTTCAGCGAATCCCAGTTGGCCTGGAACGGCCCCGGCACCTTGCTGGCTGACAGTGCGGCAACGGCTGCCTGCACCACTTCCAGCCTGGTTTCCGGTGCCATATCATAGCCCTGAGAATTGCCACCGGATGCATATTGATCCGGTACTCTTGCCGATACAGGCGAGGCAGATATTGCCGTAACCATCAAGGAAAAAATCAGCAAAAACCTGTTTTGACGACGTAAAACACGATGAGTGGGCATAGGAACGTGGTAGGGAATGACTCAATAGATAAGGATCGCCTGCTGCCAGTATCGGATGAAGATCAAGCATTGATCGTCAATCCGACACTGATCAATGCCTGCCACTGCAGATAAGCGCTTTCGTTTTACAAACTCTCTCGTGCAACCTGTTTGCGCTGGGTATCTGCCAGACCACTACAGTCTTTTACTGAAAATTCTTTCACATCCTGCAGACTGAAACCTGGCGAGCCTGCTTGCTGAGGGAAATTCACCTGACCAAAATAAGCGCGGTTCACGTCATGCAAAACAAAGGCAGGCCGACTGTCGGGTTGCTTGCAAGTGATATCCACGTGATGCAAGTCCAGATTCTTGACATGGCGCGCAAACAAGCCATGTGCAGGGCTCAGGCCAAACATGCTGGGCTCAGGATAGCTACCGGCATTTTCCGGTGGATTGGCAAGTACTTTACTGATGTCACCACCACCCTGATGCACAACATGCACATTGCTGATGCGCACATCTTCTATTGGGTAGCCAGGCACACCACTGATAATGGATGCGTAACGCGAATCGGCACCCGATACCACGATATTACTGATATTGATGCGTCGTATGGCACCGGTTACTGCACCATCAGGTGCGCGCAAACGGCTGCCCAGCCGAATGAACAGCGGCGGATTGGTTAAATCACGCATGGCCAGGTTGCTGACGGCAATATCTTCAATGACGGCACCGTCAACACTCTCGATGGCCAGGCCACGACAACGCTCGAACACGCAGTTGGAGATTGTTATATTGCGAAAGCCACCGTTTGACTCAGTACCCAGCTTGATGCGGCCAGCAACCCCCTCCTTGTCTGGCGCAAATTCCTGCTTGCGCTGGAAACTGCCATCCAGGAAGGTACCCAAATCAAAACCGGACACCTGGCAATTAGTGATACTGATGTTTTCAGTAAAGCGCTTATACCCCAGCGCAAACGAACTTTTGAGACAAATCGCATCATCATTCGGAGAATTGATGCTGCAATTGGAAATATGAACATTGCGACAACAGTCAATATCAAACCCATCCCTGTCCGTATCCACTTTCAGGTTATCTATGGTCATATTGTCGGTGCCGGTCGCCAGCAAGGCAAAGTGACCGCCATTAAAAATACTGATGTCGCGCAAAATGACATTTTTACAGTTTTTCAAGGCAATCGCCTTGTTGCCTTTGCCTATCATATCGGCACCGTAAGGCTTGCCGCTACCACGCTCGCCGTGCGGATCACTATCACCCAGGCTGGAAGGCATGTCGCCAGGTTTGGGTACACGACGTGGCCCCGGCCCCGCGTGAGTCAGGCCAGCACCATAGATAAGACCGGTACCCAGAATGGAAACATGCTCCAGGTTTTCACCCCAGATCAGGCTGTTATGCCAGTGACTATGGCCAAAATCCTGATAGGCATCCCACTCATTCGGTTCTGCTGCATCGTAACTGCCACCATGCTTTGCCGGATCAGCCGCAATCAGTGTGGCGCCAGCATCCAGATACAGGCTGACATGGCTTTGCAGGCGAATGGAAAAACTCAGGTATTTACCCGCAGGGAAAAACACTGTTCCGCCCCCTGCTGCTGCCGCTGCGGCAATGGCACGGTTAATGGCATCGGTATCTGTCTTTTTACCGTCGCCGCCAGCACCGTAAGCCCTGACATTGAAATTACCAGCAAGATTCGCATTTGAAGCTGATTTTTTTTGTGCCATCGCTGGCAGTGCGTACACGGGTAGCGTAGCGACCACAGCGCCCGTACCAAACATGCGCAAAAAGCCGCGTCGCAATGGCGATGATGTCTGCTTATTCAATCTTTTGTCTCCGGCTGATCTTTTTAAAATAGATTTTTCATGGCATTTTTTCTTTTTATCCATGCAAATTATCATTCGAGATTACCATTAAAAAACAAACGAACGTCCAGTCAGAATGTTCAACTTGATGATTAATATTGAGCAAAGCGAGACTGATTTTGCCTGAATGCGCAAAACCAATCGTGCGAAGAACAGTTAATTAACTGCTTATATTCAATTGGTTGACAGGAAAATACAAATATCCTGCCATTGCTCAGAAACGTGATTACATGAAGCAAACCAGCTCAGTTTTGTTGACATGCCCCTTCCTGAAATTGATACTCAAAATAATAAGCTGCATTTCAAGATAGTAATCAAGATAGTAATGCGGCCATAAAAATAGAGACATCTCACACTAAGCCGTATCAAATCAAGCTTCCATGCCAGATGGCCATGGCTCATTGCCAAGTGTGGGCATTCATCTACTCATTCCCAATTCTTTGTTTGACTATTCGTCAGAAGGAAAATGATGAACTCAGTAGTACGATCCGGATTGACCATGTTGGCATTGACGTGCAGCGTAAGCTTGGCACAGGCACAAAATACTGCACCGTCACAGAATTCGCCGCAAAGCCCGCCCGTCACTGGCGATGCCCTGATGGACAGCTTCGGGCTGACCAGTACCAACAAGGTACAGACCAATAGTACGGTTGCCCCACCAAATGCCAACCCCAAAGTGATTCCGCTCAAGGGTGACACCAGCTTCCTGATGTCAGCCTTTCCTTCTACATCACAAAACAAGCTCAGCCTGTTTACTTCTTACGACGGCACCAGCTTTGCACCGCTGGCTTCTGAAGCGTATACACCGCCACAAGGCCTGCTGCGTGATCCTTCCATTTTGCATGCAGATGATGGTTATTATTATGTGATTTACACTACCGGCTGGGCTGGCGATACGTTTGGCGTTGCCAAAAGCAGCGACCTGCGCCATTGGCAGCATGTACGTGACGTGCACCTGCAATTGCCGGATGCGAATGCCAAAATCAGCAATGTTTGGGCACCTGAATGGTTCACCGACAGTGATGGCACTGTCCACATTGTCGTGTCCATATCCACACAGGGAACCAAGGGGCCCTTTGGTGCCTACGTGCTGCATGCGCTGGACAAAACGTATGCCAATTTCTCGCCAGCCCAGGCCATGGCAGGTCTGCAAAATAATTACATTGATACTTTCCCCATCAAGGATGGGTCACGCTATGTGGTTTTCACTAAAAATGAAACCAGCAAGTACATAGAAATGGCGACCGCCCCTGCCCTTGCTGGTCCATGGAAAGTGGAAAAAACGGGTGACTGGGCAGGCTGGGGCAAGCCTTCGGAAGGTCAGGCCCTGGTCAAGCTGAAAAATGGCGGCTGGCGCATTTACTTTGACGACTATACGACTAAGCATTACTGGTATTCCGACAGCAAGGACAATTTCAAGACCTGGACAGCCAAGCAGGAACTGGGGGGTGTATCGGGTGCGGTACGCCACTTCACTGTCATCAGTGAACCTACCAAAGTCCTGGAGCAGGCGATTGCCGCAAAATCGCCAGCGAAAAAGATCACCTGGGATAAACACTCGCTAATGATAGACGGCAAAAGGGAAATGATCTGGGCCGGTGAATTTCACCCTTTCCGCTTACCCAATCCCTCACTGTGGCGTGATGTCATACAGAAAATGAAAGCCACCGGGCTCAACACGGTAGCCATCTACTTTGACTGGGGTTATCACTCGTCACGCCCGAATCAATATGATTTTTCCAGCATACGCAATGTAGAACTGGCGATAGAAATGGCAGAACAGGAAGGCATGTATGTCATTGCCCGCCCCGGCCCCTATGTGAATGCTGAACTGACACTGGGCGGTTTCCCTGGTTATCTGGCCAGGCAAAAAGCGATTGCCCGTACTGATGCTGCTGAATATATGCAGTCAGCAGATGAATGGCTGACTCAGATTGACGCGATTATCGCGCGCCATCAAATCACCAATGGTGGTGGCACTGTCATTGCCTATCAGCTGGAAAACGAATTATCCAATACCTCGGATACGCACAAGCGCTACATGCAGCACCTGGCAGACAAAGCCAGGGCAGATGGCATCAGCGTGCCGCTGTTCCACAATTCTGCCGGTCGTCTGCCGAACTGGACGCCGCCCAATTCCAGCGCGCCCTATGCAGTCCCTGGCCCCACCGATTTGTACAGTTTTGACGGTTACCCCGGTGGTGGCTGTACCAATACCAAAGAAATTGGCAAACCAAATGTCGTGCCCAACTGGGGCATGTATGGTGAAATTCCTGCCAATACAGGAACCGGGCCAGTCAAGATTGGCGCCCTCGCCTCGCCAAATACACCAGGCTTTGCAGCAGAAATGGGCGGCGGCTGGTTTGATTTCTGGGGCAGCGTCGGCACCTATGACTGCACCGCGCAACGCACCGGATCGAATTATGTGCGCACGTTCTACGGTGCCAATTTGATCAATGGCATTTCCATCCATTCCGTCTACATGATGTATGGTGGCACATCCTGGGGCTGGCTGCCTGCGCAGGTTGTATATACGTCCTACGATTATGGAGCAGCCATCGACGAAGGCCGTGGCTTGCGTGAAAAAGCCCTGACACTGAAGCAGATGGGGCATTTTGTAGAAGCCGCAAAATCTGTGTTGAGCGCCATGGATAAAGGCGAGGCAATCACCACCTCCAATCCTGCTGTCAGGCTGTATCACAATATCAGTCCGGTGAATGGCTCGCACCTGATTTTCGCCATCCATACCAAGACCGATTCAACCACAGAAGAATTGTTCAGCTTCAAGCTCACCACACGCGATGGCAGCTATCAGATCCCGCAGGCAGGTACTTTGCGTATCAAGGACCAGAACGTCAAACTGCTGTTGTCTGACTATGCAATGGAGCGTCAGCATCTGGTCTACACCACATCCGACACCCAGACCCACCTGCAGCAGGATGAACGCGATATCGCCTTGCTGTACGGCCGCAAGGGCGAAGATGGCGAAACCGTATTGCGTTATCAATCAGCGCCAAAGGTCGAAGTACTGGAAGGTGCAACCAATGCGGTGTTTGATCAAAAAACGGGCGATCTGCGATTGAATTATGTACACAAGGATTTGATACGCGTACGCATCAGTGGTGGTGGCAAAGCAGATTTACTGTTGTTGCTTGCAGACGATGAAACCGGTCGCAATTTCTGGCGCCAGGAAACCGCACACGGCCCCGTCCTTGAGCGTTCGCCAGCACTGGTGCGCCAGGCCAATGTGCAAGGCAACACCCTGCACCTGAGTGGCGATACGCACGAAAGCAGTAAGCTGGACATATGGGCACCTAAAGCCGTCACACAAATCACCTGGAATACTGCCGCCATCACCAGCAACAAAAATGCCGATGGCAGCTTGTCGACTGAGCCCCTGGCTGGCCCTGCTGACATTGTTTTACCAAAACTGATGCAACAGACATGGATGCGTCGCATGGATTCGCCAGAGGCTGCCAAAGTTTTTGACGACAGCAAATGGCGCAAGACTGACCTGACCACCACGGCTGCCACCGTGAAGACCACGCCTCCTGCTGGCCAACCCATACTCAGCATGAGCGATTATGGCTTTCACCATGGCGATGTCTGGTACCGTGGCAACTTCAAGATTTTGGCCGGAAAACCACTGCCTGAACAATTGGAAATCAGTTATGGTGGTGGTGGCGCAGGCTTCATGCAACTGTGGCTGGATGGTGTCTACATCGGTGAAAATGAAATGCCAACCGGAAAACCCAAGCCAGATAACTGGGGCACAGCCAACTTCAAGCTGCCCGCCGAAGCATTGCATGCAGGCGAACATGTACTGTCGGTCATGGTCAGAAATAATTCCCACAACTGGGATCTGGCGGCGGATGACGAACATAAAGTCGCACGTGGCTTGATCAGTGCGTCGCTGACGCATGACATCAAAGAGAAATTTGCTACACCTATCAACTGGAAAATCCAGGGCAATAAAGGTGGTGAAGAAATCGCCGATCTGGTGCGCGGACCTTTGAATAACGGTGGTCTGTATGGCGAACGTGCAGGCTGGTATTTGCCGGTCAGCAGTAAGGCCGAGTCCAAACCGGACAACGGTGGCTGGGAAAAAGCCAGTCCAGATGCGGCGCCACCAGCGGCTGGTACGTATTGGTTACGTACCAATTTCACCCTGGATATGCCGGCAGGTCATGACGTGCAACTGGGTCTGGCCATAGGTGATACCAGCCAGCCACGTTCTGACCGCAGAAACCGTGTCCTGATTTTCGTCAATGGCTGGAATATGGGAAATTTCATTTCTCATATAGGTCCGCAGCGTCTATTCATCCTGCCACCAGGCATATTGAATCCGAATGGTGAAAATACGCTTACATTGGCCGTCAGTACCGACGGCAAGGCTGCGAATGCGCTGGAACCGCTGGAATTGGTCAAGATACGTACCGCCCGTGGCGGTGCGCCGCTGGAGCTGGTACCAAGCCCTTCCAACCTGCAACGCTGATGACAAACGGAAAATCTGCACCTATGAAAATCCATCATGTATTGACCGGCGCTCTGGTATTCGCCAGCCTGGCTGGTGTTTGCAGCAGTCAGGTGCAGGCCGAAGCGACCACTGCCGCTGTTAAAGCAAAAGCCATAAGCCTTGCCAACGCATCGCCGCGCGGCAAGCAAATGGAAAAACTGGATCGCGGTGTCGTCGCCATCAATACCGGCAAAAGCAATTTCATCAGCTGGCGTCTGCTGGGAACCGATCCTGACAATATCAGTTTCAACATTTATCGCGGGCAGGACAAATTAAACCGCGTACCCCAGCGTGAAACCAATTTCACCGATGATGCAGGCACAACCGCCAGCAGCTACACCATACGCCCGGTCATTGACGGTGCCGAATTACTGGCAGATGCCCCAAAAAGCACGTGGAATAATTTATACAAAACCATACCGGTACAAAAACCTGCTGATGGTGTCACGCCGAATGGATCTGCCTATAGCTATGTACTGAACGATGGCTCAGCCGCTGACCTCGATGGCGACGGTGAATACGAACTCATCGTCAAATGGCAACCGACCAACGCCAAGGATAATTCCCAGGCTGGCTACACCGGCAATACCTACGTAGATGCCTACAAGCTTGATGGAAAACTGTTGTGGCGCATTGATCTGGGAAAAAACATCCGCGCCGGAGCACATTACACCACCTTCCTGGCGTATGACTTTGATGGCGATGGCAAGGCAGAAGTCATGATGAAAACTGCGGATGGCACCGTAGATGGCAAAGGTAAAGTCATAGGCAATGCTGCTGCCGATTATCGTAACGATAAAGGTTATATTTTATCTGGCCCTGAATATCTGACTGTCTTCAACGGCATGACGGGTGCCGCCATGGCCAGCACAAACTATATCCCGACACGTGGTGATGTCGCAGCCTGGGGGGATGCCTATGGCAACCGGGTGGACCGCTTTCTTGGCACGGTGGCGTTTCTGGATGGAGAACGTCCAAGCGCTGTCTTTTCGCGCGGCTATTACACCCGCGCAGTCATTGCAGCCTGGGACTGGCGCGATGGAAAACTCACCAGCCGCTGGACATTTGACAGCGATATCGAAGGCGGCCCGGTCAATCACCAGGGCGCACACTGGATGTCGGTCGCCGACGTGGACGGCGATGGCAAGGACGATCTCATTTATGGCGCTGCTACGGTAGGCAGCAACGGCAAAATGCTGTACAGCACGGGCCTGTGCCACGGTGATGCCCTGCATGTAGGCAAGCTTGACCCCAATCGCCCGGGGCAACAAATTTATATGGTGCATGAAACACCAAGTTGTTATGGCCCGCATGGTCTGGAAATGCATGATGCCGCTACCGGAAAAATAATCTGGAGCGTAGATGGCAAAGGTGCCGATGTTGGCCGTGGCGTCTGCATGGACATAGACCCGGCTTACCCTGGTGAAGAATGCTGGGGATCAGTCGGTGGCCTGATAAGTGCTGGCGGTGTGGAGATTTCACCTCAGCACCCGCGACGCGTCAACTTTGCTATCTGGTGGGATGGTGAGTTATTGCGTGAATCGCTGGACGGTACCCTGATAGAAAAATGGAACCCCAAAGCCTTCGCCTTCGAGCGTTTGCTGAATGGTGCAACCTATAATGCAGCATCCAATAATGGCACCAAATCCACCCCTGTGCTGTCGGCTGACTTGTTTGGTGACTGGCGCGAAGAAGTCGTCTGGCGCAATAATGACAGCACTGCCCTGCTGGTATTCAGTACCACCATACCGACAGTGCACCGCATCACCAGCCTGATGCACAACCCACAATACAGAATGCAGGTGGCAGGACAAAATGCCGGTTACAACCAGCCACCTCACCCAAGTTTTTATCTGGGCGATGGCATGACTTTGACCAAACCAGAGCTTATTTATACACCTTGATATCTCCTGAAGCTTCATGATCATCAGTAATGCAAAACAAGTACCGCTAATAAGTACCGCAAGTAAGTACTGCTATAACCAGACATGCAAAGTAACGAACAATGTTTAAATTAACGCGTCGCAGCTTCATCAAAACAACGGCAGCTACTGCGCTTGTCGGTCACATCCCTTCCCTACAGGCGCAGAATCTGTCTACGGGTGAAACAGGCGCGATGGTAAAAGCAAATGAATTCATACGTCTGAACTGGCTGGAAGGCAAAACCCCGCAAGTATTGACGGGTGCGACAGTAGGCGTACCCTGGCCACGCGGCAAGATCAGCAAAAGCCAGCAGTTTCAACTGATCAATCAGGACGGCAAAGACTTGCCTACCCAAAGCTGGCCATTGGCATACTGGCCCGATGGTACCTTGAAGTGGACTGCACATGCGGTAGCCGCCGGCGTCAGCCTGGGTTCAGAATTGCAGGTCAAACCTGTAGCAAAAACTGCCCCGCCATCTGAAAACATCGTCAGTGTCAAACAAAGCAAAGACGGGTATCTGATAGATACCGGCGTGATAGTATGTGATGTCGCCGCTCATGGGGCGCAGTTTATCCGCAGCGTGCAGCGTGATGGCAAAGATATCATGCGCAATGGCCACCTGGTCGTCATCACCGACGATCAGCCGGATGGTGAAAGTGGCACTACCCGTCAGCAAAATTACATCAGCAATATCAGCCAGGTCAGCCTTGAACAACATGGCCCGGTACGTGCGGTGCTGAAGGTGGAAGGCATGCACAAGGATGCCAAACGGGCCTGGCTGCCTTTCGTGGTCAGGCTGTATTTCTATGCAGGCGCGGATACCATACGCGTCATGCACAGCTTTGTTTATGATGGAGACGAACAACGCGATTTCTTGCGTGGCATAGGCTTGCGTTTCGATGTCGCCATGCGTGATGCCCTACATGACAGGCATGTGCGCTTTGCCGGTGAAAATGCCGGCTTGTGGGCAGAAGGTGTGCGTAATATGACCGGCCTGCGCCGTGACCCCGGCCCGGCAGTACGCAATGCCCAACTGGCAGGGCTTGCCTGCCCACCACTGTCACAGTTCCCTGATGTGATACAACGCCTGATCCATCTGGTACCGGCATGGGGTGACTACACCCTGTCACAACAATCGGCAGACGGTTTCAAGATACGCAAACGTACCAAATCCGGTTATGGCTGGGTAGAAGCCGCCTGGGGACACAGGTCACCTGGCACCGGCTATATAGGTAGCATCAGTGGCGGCGTTGCTTTTGGCTTGCGCGATTTCTGGCAGCGCCACCCTACCCAGCTGGATATCCGTCAGGCGCATACCGACACCGCCCAGGTCACCGTCTGGATGTGGTCCCCGGATGCCCCGGCCATGGACCTGCGCTTTTATCATGATGGCATGGGTATGGAAACCCATGATCAGGAACGCGAAGGCCTGGAGATCACCTACGAAGATTACGAAAAAGGATTTGGCAGCCCCATGGGTGTAGCCCGCAGCAGCGAAATCACCTTATGGATATGCGCCGCCACCCCTTCGAGGGAAAAGTTGGTGCAGTTTGCTGACGCCATACAGACACCGTCACAACTGGTAGCGAAGCCCAGTCATTTCCTGGCGACTGGCGTGTTCGGCGGACTGTGGAGCTTGCCAGATCGCTCGCATCCGGTAAAAGCAGCGCTTGAAGACCAGCTCGATTTCCGTTTTAATTTTTACAAGGAACAGGTTGAACAGCGCCACTGGTATGGTTTCTGGGATTATGGTGACATCCGCCATACCTATGATCTGGACCGGCATGAATGGCGTTATGACGTCGGCGGTTTTGCCTGGGATAATTCCGAACTATCCCCCGACCTTTGGCTGTGGTATTCCTTCCTGCGTACCGGACGGGCAGACATCTTCCGTTTTGCCGAAGCCATGGTCAGACATACCAGCGAAGTTGATACCCATCACCTGGGTCAGTTTGCCGGTCTGGGTTCACGCCACAATGTACAGCACTGGGGTTGCAGTGCAAAGCAGTTGCGCATCAGTGCAGCCGTCTATCGCCGCTTTTATTACTACCTGACAGCAGATGAACGCATAGGCGACATCATGCATTCACTGATAGATGCCGACAAAAAACTGGAGAGCACAGACCCGGCGCGCAAACTAAAACCCAGGGAAGACATCAGTAATATCAAGGCACATGCCGGTTTCGGCACAGACTGGGGTTCACTCGCCGGTAACTGGCTGACCGAATGGGAACGCAGCGGTGACGTCAGATACCGTGACAAGATATTGACCGGCATGCGTGACATTGCCGGCATGCCACACGGCTTCTTCAATGGCAACAGCTTTGCCTATGATGCCGATACCAGCCACCTGATCAATGTCTTTGGTAACCGCGCATCAGCCAGCCATTTGAATGCTGTCTTTGGTGCGGTAGAAATTTTTGCCGAACTGGTGACCTTGACCGACGAACCCAGGTTTGTACAGGCATGGCTACAGTATTGTGAACTCTTCAATGCTGGCAAACAGGAACAGATCAATGCACTGGGTATGCCACATGGTGCGGGCAATGCCTTGCGTAACGGCCACTCCAGACTCACTGCCTACGTCGCCTGGAAAAACAAAAATCCCGCATTGGCACAGCGCGCCTGGCGCGAGTTTTTTGGTAACCGTGGCGTACCTGGCCCGTTGCTGAAAACCACACGCGTTCAGGGGGTGAACAGCCTCAATCCCTTTGATGAAGTGCCATGGATCAGTACCAATGACACAGCGCAGTGGGGCCTGGCTGCAATACAGAATCTGGCACTCATCGGTGAGTATATTCCCTCGATGGCGGACCTGAAGAAAATGGATGCCACCGACAATGATTAGAACTCATTTCATCAATAGGGATGAGTGCGAGCAAGGCGATTCGGGATGCAGTGCAAGGCGTGTCGCGTAGCTAAGGCTGGTGCCTTAGCAAGCGTGGTGTCACAACCTCGCACTGCAATGCGCCCGAATTGCCCGCTCCCGAAGGGTTTGCCTCATAACGTGTGCTGGACTGCAAGGTGTGAACAATTCGACTCGTTGTCAATAGACCCGCTATTGACTGCCTCGTCCGCCTTGCCAGCCCACGTTATGAGACAAACGCATCTCACCCCTATTGATGAAATGAGTTCTAAACAAACGGTACGCATCCATCTTTTGACAACAAACTGATACAAAGCAAGTTGAACCACCCGGACATTTTTGCGTCATAGTGTTGGCAATTTCATTCATTGGTGTACAACTAAACCTAAATCATGACAACACACCGCAAAAAAATGTACAGAAAAACTGTAACGCAATTTGTCTGCCAGGGTGGCAAGACCACACGCAATCTGGTATTGGGTGCATTGATCACAGATATCTTTTGCATGGGGCAAACAGCTTACGCCCAAACCCCGGACAAGCCAGTTGCTCCGGCTACACCCATTACACCCACAGCGCCTGCAACAGCACCAGCCAAAGCAACGACTCCCACCACGCCAGCCAAGCCTGTAGAAACCAAGCCGGAAGAGACCGACAGCAAGACAGGTACAGTCGGCAAAGCCGAGACAAAACCTGCTGCATCTGATACTCCAGCCAATGGTAGCGGCGAGCCACCTTCCGTGACCGTGCAGGGAGAACGTCCCAGCAACCGTATTGATCGTCAGGTATATGACGTTAAAGCGGATGTAGCCAGCACCAACGGTACCGCCGCCGATGCACTCAATAATATCCCCTCTGTATCAGTTGACCCTGATGGCACTGTCAGCCTGCGCGGCAGCACCAAAGTACAAATCCTGATCGATGGCAAACCGTCCGCCATGATGCAGGGCGACAACCGTGGCGCATCGCTGAATGCCATGCCGTCGCACGACATTGAATCAATAGAGGTGATCAATAATCCCGGCGCGCAGTTTGGTAACGAAGGCGGTGGCGGGCCTATTCTCAACCTGGTCATGCGACGCAATCGTCAGCCCGGTGGTTTCGGTGTCGTCAATGCCAATGCCGGATCAGCAGGTCGCTACAACAGTGCCGTATCCGGCAGTTACCATGAAGGTCCGTTTGGTATACAGGGGGGCATCAACTTCCGCCACGATGGCAGAAATTCTGTAGGTGATTCGGTCCGCACCCTGACTAATCCTGATCAGCACAGCACTCAGACATCCAGTTCTGCGGGTCTGAATAATTCTTCTGGCATCAATGCTGCTATCACGTACAACGTCGGCACCAAGGACACGCTGGCTGCCAATTTTTCCTATGCCAGACGCAACAATGACAACAAATCATCAGATCATTACCTGAACTTTGGCCAAATCAATAATGACTATGTGCGCTCTACACAGCGCGGTGGCGAAAGCACCAACTACAGTTGGGGTGGGCGCTATGACCACAAGGGTGATATCAACGGCGAAATCATGCGGGTGGACTTGCGCGTTTCAGGGTCGGACAATGCCAGCTCCAATGCATATTCCAACGTGTATGCGATCAATCCCGCCTCTTTTCCCGATGTACACAGCAAACAAAACAATGCCAACAACATCAAAATCGTTGATTTTACCGGTGACTATGAACGTCCCGATGATCAGGGTCTGTTGAAAATGGGCTACAAAATAGCCAACAACAAAAGCGAATTTGATACCAGTTTTTTTAATATTGACCCATTCAGTAACGTCGCTACCTTGAATCCGTTACGAACCAATAGCTACAATCTTGATGAAGCCAATATTGCCCTGTACGGATCGTATCAATTGCGCCTGAATGAAAAATGGGGTGTACTGGCAGGTTTGAGAACAGAGTATACGCATATCGACATCCAGCAATTGACGCAAGGTATAGAAGCGACCAATCATTACATTAACTATATTCCCAGCTTCTTTGCCAGTTACAAGGCCAGTGACGATACCACCATACGTTTCAGCTATGCCCATCGCATCCGTCGCGCGAATGCCAATGAGCTCAATCCTTTCGTCGTCTATCGCGATGATTTCAATGAATCCAGTGGCAATCCAAAATTGAAGCCAGCACAGACAGATTCTTTTGAACTGGCGTATGAAACCAGGGTAATCGGGCTGGATATGAATATCCGTGGCTACTATCGCACAGAAAGCGACAGTATTTTGACTCGCCAAATTCCCATCAGCAGCACTGTAGTACGGACAACGCTGGAAAATGGTGGCGGCAATCATTCCAGCGGCATCGAGTTCACGCTCAGCGGCAAGCTAACGCCCAAGCTTTCCATCAATACTAGCGGCAACCTCTTGTTTATCGAACAAAAAATTCTGACTACAAGCGGCCCAAGAATCTTGAATGCTGTCGGTCAGGAAATCCTGACTACAAGTGGCCAGGAAATCACACGCAAGGCATCATCCTTAAGCTTGCGTGGGCGCTTCAATTACCAGTTGACCGAACAGGATCAGTTACAAATAAGCCTGAATGCGCAAGGAAAAACCCTGTCTGGCGAAGGCTATCGCCAACCCAATTCCACCGCCAATTTCAGCCTGCGCCACACGATTACACCTAGCCTGAATCTGGTTTTGAACGTCACTGACGTATTTAATTCAAACAAAACGGAAACCATCGTCGATACCGATACACTTAAAGAACGCAATACACGGCGCTATGATGGCCGCCTGATCTATATAGGTCTGTCGTATCGCTTTGGTGGCGTTACGCCGAGTGGCGCTGGGAACAACCGCCAGGAAATGCGCCGCCCTCCACCCGGACAATCCTGATACAACTTTGCGGCAACACAGCAATCTACGGCCTGCCGATTCCTGTCGCCAGGTCGTTTTCATTTGATGCCGATTTAATGTCGATTTGACGTCAATTTGATGTCAATCACCGCTTTGATTGTTTTCCTGGGTGACACACTTTGCTACATGGCTGCCCTAAAATGCGTGAATAATTTACAGGTATTTTTATTGCCACATCCATTTCCTGATCTCCATGAAAAAATTGCCGACTTCCAGCCTGTTTGTTTTCCTTGCTAGCATTGCCTTCAGCAATACGCTCCATGCACAGACATATTCGTTTGATTTCAGTGCCAAACCAGGGGCAAAGTCCACTACAGTGAAAGCGAATGCCGTGTATTCGGCAGAAGCTGGATATGGCTTTGAAAACGGCGCCCAGGTCACGGCAACAAGCAATGGTGTCAGCAGTACCAAACCCTTCCTGTTTTCCGTTGCTGTGCCAGAAGGTAATTATCGCGTCAAACTCACGCTGGGTGACGCCGATGAGGCCTCTGAAACCACGGTCAAGGCCGAAACCCGTCGCCTGATGCTGGAAAAAGCCCAAACAAAAAAAGGTGAACGCATAGAAAGAAGTTTCGTCGTCAACGTACGTCGCCCAGGCATTGCTGGTGGTGGCGAAGTCAAACTGAAGCCACGCGAAACCGGCGAAGAGCAATTTACCTGGGACGATAAGCTGACGCTGGAATTCAATGGCCCACGCCCTAGCCTGGATGCCATCGATATCGAGCGCATAGACAATCTGCCTACCCTGTATTTGCTGGGCGACTCTACCGTCACCGATCAGCCTGGCGAACCTTACGCCAGTTGGGGGCAGATGCTGCCACGTTTCTTTTCATCAGATGTCAGTGTCGCCAATTATGCGCAATCCGGCGAATCCCTGGCTTCGTCCAAATCAGCACGCCGGCTGGATAAAGTACTGAGCCTGGTCAAACCTTACGATTATGTGTTCATACAATTTGGGCACAATGACATGAAGGCAGTGGATGTAGCTACCTACAAGAATAATCTGAAAATATACACGGCAGCCCTGGCTGAAAAGCGAGCACAAGTGATACTGGTCACCCAGGTGCAACGCCGTACGTTTGAAGGTGGGACCATCATCAATTCACACAAGGGCTATCCGGATGCGGTACGTGAAGTGGCCAAAGAAGAAGGCTTGCCACTGATTGACCTGCATGCCATGAGCAAGGTTTTTTATGAAGCGCTGGGACCAGAAAAATCCTTGCTGGCATTTAAACCGGGCGACGGCACCCATCATAATGCTTATGGAGCTTATGAACTGGCGAAGTGTATTGTGGAGGGTGTACGGCAAGCCAAGTTACCACTTGCAAAATCCATCCTCGCCGATGTCGGCAGTTTTGATCCGGCCAAACCTGATGCGCTGGAGTCATTCTCCATCCCGGCCAGCCCCGCCATGGTCAGCATCAAAAAGCCTGACGGCAGCTAATTCTACGTTGAACCATATCGATATGTTTGCTACTACATTGTCTGCACAGAGGTTTTCATGATCATTACCAAATCATTTTTCTTATCCTGGCGCAAAGCCGCACAGTTTTTGCTCTTCTTTGCTGTTGCAGGTTCGGCCTCAGCGCAAGCTACCAAGGAAGATGACAGACCGGTGGTAGACGAAAGCAAGCAGGCATCGGCCAAGCATGCGGTTGATCCGAAACTGCCCTCTTTCTTTATCGTCGGCGATTCCACTGCCCGCAGTGACGCCCCCATGCGTGGCTGGGCCGATGAAATTGCCCCCTATTTTGATTTGAGCAAGATCAATGTCATCAACCGTGCCATAGGTGGCCGCAGCAGCCGCACCTACATACAGGAAGGTCGCTGGGATAAAGTATTGAGTGAAATGAAAGCTGGCGATTTTGTGCTGGTGCAATTTGGGCATAATGATGTTGGGCCGCTGGATATCAAAGGCAAGTTTCGCGGCAGCATACGCAGCGCCGGTGAAGAAACTGAAAACATCACCAAGCCTGATGGCAGTATTGAAGTCGTGCACAGCTATGGCTGGTATTTGAAGAAATACATACAAGATGCCAAAGCCAAAGGCATTTCTGTCATTCTTGCCACGCCAGTGCCACATAAAGAATGGGCCAACGATTTTGCCGAACATCGCAAGCTGGCAAATGCTGTTGCCAGGGAAACGCAAGTCCCCCTGATTGATGTCACCGCCATCACCGGCAAGACTTATGATGTCCTGGGCAAGGAAAAAGTGGACACCCTGTTCAGCGATCAGCGCACCCACACCAATATTGCCGGCGCCAGGATCAATGCTGAATCGGTCGTGGCTGGCATCAAGGGTTTATCCAACAATGGGTTGAACAATTATCTGTCGCTCAAAGCTGGCGTCATTTCGCCGCAGGCAGACTAAAGCATTTTCTGACGCAATTCACTCACTAGAAAACACATCATGAAACGTTTATTTTTGTCTGCCCTTCTGGTCACGTCTTTCTGTAACGCACAGGTCAGTTCCGCACCAGTACCACCCAAACAGGCAACCACGCTTGCCAGCGATCAGAATTACAGCCCAAGAATCAATTACCAGACCTATTTCAATGACTATATAACGCTTAGAAAAAATCGGCCAGCCGACCTGATTTTCATCGGCGACTCCATTACCGAGCAATGGCGTTGGGGTGCAGGTTCACCGGTATGGAAGCAACATTTTGAAGAACGCGCCATCGACTTTGGACTGGGGGCAGACAAGACACAACATACCATCTGGCGTCTGGAAAACATCGATTTATCCGCCTTCAGCCCGAAAGCAGCAGTAATACTGATAGGTACCAATAATGTGAACGATACGCCGGAAGAGATAAGCGATGGCGTCAAGGCAGTGATTACCGCTACCCAGAAAAAATTCTCTGGCATCAAAGTCGTCTTGCTGAGTATTTTGCCGAACGCCCGCGCCACCGAAAAAATGGCGACAGTGAACGGCTTGCTGGCACCATTGGCAGACCAGAAAAACATTTTCTACCTGAACCTGGCAGAAAAATTTCCGGCTGTGGGCGATAACTGGAAAGGTTTAAGCAAAGACAAACTGCATCTGTCTGCAGAAGGTTATGAAGTATGGGCAAGCGAGCTGGAAGCAATTCTGCCTGTCGTACTATCCAAGTAACAAGCACCAATCAGGTGATGTCATGCAAAAAAACAGCATCACCTGATGTGCCCCGTCATTGCTTTATCTGCGCACCCCGGCTGATTTGTGCTCTGTCCACAAAACCCAATTTGTGCAGCATGACAATTGCCTCATGGGTATTGCCAGCCAGCGCATCTTCCAGTGTATGGGTATCCAGATGCGCATAAAAGACCGACAAAGCCTGATCCAGTATAGTTTTTAGCTGGCAATTGCCACGCAACTCACATGGCGGCGTAGCACAGTCAATCAATGCACTCTCCCCTTCCAGTTCCCTGATCGTTGTACCAAGCCTATAAGTTTTTGCCGGACGCGCCAGCGCCATGCCACCACCTTTACCTCTGGTCGTTATGATCCAGTTTTTTTGTGCCATGAAATGCACCACCTTGACCAGATGATTACGTGAAATCGCAAATTTCGTCGCAATTTCAGTAATCGTCACGGGTTCTTCTCTTTCCTTATGGCTTAGGTACATCAACACGCGCAAGCCAAGGTCGGTAAAGTGAGTTAGTTGCATAAAAATTCTGGAATCAGGGTCAGGTGAAGCATGATAATACAGTTGCCAAAATCCTTGAAAATTAAGCTTCAAGTAATGTCGCCATGAAAACTGACGCCACGTAATCAGGATGGCGATATGGCGTCAATTCCAGTTATTGTACTTATTGCGCTTATTGCACCTAGTGCGCAAATCCCCCACTGCCAAACGCTTCCTTGTGAATGCGGTCGGCTGCCACACCCAGTGCGCGCAGGCTGGTAATCTGCGCCTGCATGAAGGGTATTGGCCCACAGACATAATAATCGGCTTCAGGCAAGATAACCTCATTTGCAACGGCTTGCAGGTTCAGGCGGCCACTGTAATCAAAGTCCACTGATGGCCGATCATTTACCCTTGGTGACTCATAGTAAATCATCGATTTTACATGCGCATGTGCCCCGGTCAGTTCACGTACATGATGTTTGAATGCATGTACGCCACCGTGCCGGCAGGCATGTAAAAAGCGGACTTGTCGCGATGTCTTGTTATGCAGCAAATGCTCCAGCATGGCCATCTTGGGCGTTACCCCTACACCGGCGCTGATCAGTACCACAGGCGTCTCACGGTCTTCATGCAAGACATAATCACCCATAGGTGGTGCCAGATCCAGTATCGCTCCCTCATGCAGGTCACGATGCAATACATTCGAGACCAGTCCGGCCGGCTTATTCTCTATTCCGGCTTCCCGTTTGACGGAAATACGCAGGCATTCACCGCCCGGTGCCGCGGACAGACTGTACTGACGCGGTTGCATGATGCCCAGTTCCGGCACGAACACCTTGACTGACACATATTGCCCCGGGCGATATGCCGGCACTTTGCCACCGTCAGCCGGACGCAAATAGAAAGAGGTGATTTCTTCACTTTCTGCAATTTTCTGGCTGATGACAAAGCTGCGCCAGCCTGTCCAGCCGCCTTGGAGAGCTGCGGCCTGTGTATAGATGGCAGCTTCCTGGGCAATCAATATATCAGCCAGTTGCCCATAGGCGGCAGCCCAGGCAGCGATCAGCTCATCCGAGGCCGCATCGCCCAGCACTTCCTTGATTGATGCCAGCAAATGCTTGCCTACGATAGGATAGTGCTCTGCCCGGATACCTACGCTGACATGCTTGTTTGCGACCAGCGTCAGTACTGGCATCAATACCATGGGGTTGTCGATATGCTCCGCATACGCCAGCACAGCCATTGCCAGCGCCTGCTGCTGGTTGCCGGATTGCTGATTACCCTGATTAAAGACAGGTTTTAATTCGGGATTGTGTTCAAACATGCGTGCGTAAAAATGACGCGTCAGCGTGACACCGTGTTCTTTCAGAACCGGGACGGTGGCTTTAACCAGCTCACGAGTGGAAATATCCAGCATAAAATCCTCATTAAATGTATTTTAAATACATATTTAAAGTTAAAAAAATGATGCGAAACCGCAAAGAAATCATCTTTCAAGATTTCCTGTCAACATCATAATCCACTTAACATGCATTTACAATACATGTTAAGTGGATTTTTCCTATCAGGACTTATGCAAAACTACGCCAACTGCAGCTATGGCGCGCCCGTCACTGCAATAAACGACTATGGCGTGGCAATTTGGCGGTCAGATAATCCAACTGATCAGCAATCACGTTCCTGCCACTCAAAATGAAGTGTTCAAAACGACAGGGAGCATACGGTACATAAATCAATGGTCTGAAGTCATGTACCAGCTTACTGCCCTTGTTCTGATTGCAGATACGGCACGCAGTAACACAGTTTTCCCACACGTCCTTACCGCCTCGAGAACGTGCCAGCACGTGATCACGAGACAGTTCGTGGTAAAGAAATTTCTCACCACAATAGGCGCAAATATACTTGTCACGTGCATATAACAGACGATTACCATCGCCCAGCGGGATTTGATGTCGGCTATTCTTCGACATACGTTCACTATTACGTATGGAAATGATGGGACGAACGACGATTTTTGACTGTTCGCCATCCTTGTTATAGCCCCCACGCAGCATCAGCACCTGATCGCCGATGTCCCATGCTACCTTTTGGGCAGCATAATGGGTCGCGGCATCATTTTGACTGATCCAGTCGTATGGTATTCCTGCTATGTCTAAAACCAGTATTTGTTGCATACATCACCTGTTTCTTTGGGATGTTTTCAATTTGGGAAGACGGGGACTGACTCTTACATTGTAGCGACTAATTGCAATCATCGTATAAAGCTTTTCGGGCAAGCGTTCCTCACACCTCGCTAGCAATGTAGTGAAATACAAAATGGCGCAGCGCTCACCAGCCAAGGTGACAACAAACAAAAATCGTGAGGTATTTTCATTTGCCATACGCTGCATAAATGATCGCTGACGAATGCGTCGAGCTTGTTTTAAATCGCTTCCATTACAGGAATGCGTGTTGATAAAGAGCCTGGTGCCGGATTCGAACCGGCGAACAACAGTTTTGCAGACTGCGCCTTTTGACCTCTCAGGAAACCAGGCAGAGATTTTCATTGACGAAACGCATGTGGGAAGTGCGTTTGATCATGCACATATGGAATCGACAGCATCACAGCCTGCGTTTTTTCCACGCATAGCTGGAATCTGTTTCAGCTACGCCGGCCAGGCCGACAGAATCCGGGTTTTCAGATGACATGGTGACATGGCATATCGCCAGGCCATTGCGCTGTTTTGTGCGCAAGGCTTCTGCAAAGTGCAGCGCCTGCGTCATTTCATTACGGCCAAATTCTTTAGAGTTAGCCAGTCGTTGACCATCAACAACGATGGTCCAATAAATCGTAAACATAATTTTTCTTCTTTTATTATTATTTTATTTTTTCTTCAAATTCAGTAACTTTCCGCCTTGGTGCAAGCACAAGAAATACTGATGGTGGATCGCCCAGGAATCGAACCTGGCCAGCCTAAGCAACTGTTTTACAGACAGCCCCGCGTCCATAGCGGAATATCAATCCATTTTTTGTTGGATGACATAGCGTCATCCTTGAGTTGTGCAACACGGCGATATGCCATGCGCAGGTTGAGATGTCGTCTCCGTTCATGATCCTGTTACATGGATCACGAACCGAGATTTCATCATTACATCTTCCCAAATTGTTAAAGAATCCCGTGTTATCCGGTGTTTTCCGGCACGACCGCCATGCGGCGGGTTCTATTGCTGGGTCTCTGTGAATTGAGACCATTTAAAAATCAAGAAAAAAGCCCGGTGCTTTTCAGGCATCCGGGCTTTTCAGCTTGTGTATCATGAAGCGGGCTTTTGCCTGCCTCCATAATGTCAAGGGTTACCCCCTCGGATGTCAATCATACGTGTCCAGTAGTAGCCATAATCTTGATAGCCATGTTCGCCAGAGCACGTAAAAACTGGGAGTGCGCAGCCAGCATCTGTAGCAGCCTGGATATCAGTGATTGCTGTAATCTGTGCAACCGCTTTTACCGCACCGGCTACACTCGCGGCATTGCGCATACTGGCAGGAAGCAAACTGGCCAGCCCATTCAACAACAGCCCTGCCCGCGCTGCGAGGCGCAAGTTTGATAAAGATGCTGGTTGAGAAGTGGTTTTCACGATCATTTCCGTTCAGTTTTAAAAAATGCCTTTTGTTTCAGTGATTAAATCTTGCCACAGGTTTTTTCAACAAGCAAGCCTTTTAATGAATATTTTCTTCTTAATATGACGATTTATATTTTAAAAAGACGATTTACACACCTGTATGTTGCATTTACACCTACGCATATGCAGACCTTATACTGAATTCCTTCACTCTCAAGCTTTTGTTAAACGCCTGGCCAGCGCCTTCACCTCTAAGCGCAACTGCTGCGGTTTATGAATCACAAATTCAAATGGCAGGGCTGCCAATTGCCTTGCCAGCCAGTCGAGGTCATCCGACTGGTTATGCAGTAATACGCCATCACTACACTGTTCCAGCACACCTATCGCATCAGACAAATGAGCGCCTGCTGTGTACATGTCCGTTTTCAGTAATACCTCGGTACTGAATGCGCGCGGTAACGTCGCCACCGCCTTGCGTAAATGCTGGACCACGTTAAACCTTGCAGGACGTTCAAAATGCGTATCCAGGACCCGCACACTCAATATACGATCCAGCCGGAAGCTGCGGATATCCTTACGCAGATGACAAAACCCGACTGCATACCAGCAAGCAGCATGAAACGCCACGCCATACGTATCAAAATCCCGGTTGCTGGCATTACCGTCGGCGGCGCGATATTCCAGATGCACCCTCAGTTGTTGCATGACAGCTTCACTCAAACTGCCCAGGACTTGCTGGTCTGCGGGTTTGGTTGATGGCACCAGATCCAGTTGCACCACCTCTTCCAGTGCCTGTAGCTTTCGTTTCAATTTATCTGGCAATAGCCGCTGCAGTTTTGCCAGACTGCTGGCAATTGCCGGCGCTGCATCCACCAGACCCAATCTGCGGGCAGCCAATAAACCTGTGGTCAGTGCCAGGGCCTCGTCATCACTGAACATCATGGGTGGTAATTTAAAACCTGGCATCAAGGCATAGCCACCGTAACGACCGCGTTCAGTCATCACAGGGATACCCATTTCTTCCAGTGTGACGATATAACGCCGCAGGCTACGTCTGTCGATATTCAGCATATCTGCCAATTCGGCACCACCAAGACGGCCATGCGCCTGCAATAGCTCAAGCACTGCCAGAACACGTGTGGTCGGATGATAAATGGAAGACATGCTGCAAGTATAAACATTAATTAGGATTAATTTCGTCCTATATTAACAATAAGATGCTCAAAGGTGCTCATTCGGCACCGTAATGCCACACATACAAGGAACATCATGTCCACATCGACCAACACGACAGGCGCAGCTGATTTTGATTTCTTCATAGGTAACTGGAAAGTAAAACATCGCCGCCTGAAAGAAAGACTGGCCCAATGCCAGGATTGGCTGGAATTTACCGGCACCACATCCACCATCAAGATCATGGGTGGTGCTGGTAATTTTGATGACAACCAGTTGAACATGCCAGACACGCCCTACTGTGCCGCCACGCTGCGCAGTTTTGATGCAAGCAGCGGCACCTGGTCCATCTGGTGGCTGGATGCCCGTTACCCCGGTCACCTCGACACACCGATGCGCGGCCGCTTTCAAAACGGCATCGGTGAATTTTATGCCGACGACACATTTGCTGGCCAGCCCATACGCGTACGTTTTTTATGGACCCTGCCAGCACCCGACATGCCACGCTGGGAACAGGCATTTTCACCTGATGGTGGCAGTACCTGGGAAACTAACTGGGTGATGGATTTTGAGCGTCAGCGAGAATGATTGGAATTCACTCATGACAGCATCTGAGCAGGTTCACACAACGGCCACATTTTATGTCAGTGCCCGGGCACGCATGGCTTGAAAGATTTTTATTACGGATCGTCTTCCTATTTCATCAACTCGATTTCAGAAGTATCATTTATTTTTGTTGTCGCAGATTTCACTACCCAGTAACCGGATTCGACTTTAAGTGTAGTGTACACAAGTAATTCACGTGAATGCCCTTTTGAAGCAATGGCAAAGAAGGCTGATCCACTTTTATTGCCATTGTTATTGTTCATTTCCAGAGAGATGCCGTCCCTCCAGTACAAATGAACTGATTCAACAGGCTCCCCCATCAACCCCGACAATTCTTGCGAGGCCAGTAAAAAGGTTTTAGCCGTCTGAAATGCGTCGCTTTGAATCAATAAAAAATTAATCAAAAAGGGTATTAACGCCCCTACTGCAACAACCAAGACAATGATCAGCTTAATTTCATTTGAAATTTTTATTTTTCGCACTTGCACTCACCTTCCATGAGTTCTGTCGCACCACAGAAATACCAGTGCTTTTATTTTATGCCGCTTCAAATACTAGCTCATTTCAACAGTCAAGTGCCATTGGCAGCAAAAAACCAATCTGCTTGACTGATCCCTCTTGCCATCCCAGTCAAAATCGGTTAAAGTTTTTCCATGCACGCAACTCCTCATCCCTTGCTAAACACGAACTCATGCGCTATTGATGCCGCATTTGCTGTCGTGTACGCGGTTGTGCTGCCTGTTGTTTCCATCTGCGACATTTCCATTATTCGAATTATTCCGGGTCGTTAAGCTACGGCGTATGCCGGTGCCTGGCGGCCCTTCAGCACATCATTGTTCTGATGTCTTGAACCTGCGCACGTTCGCAATTTGTTCACGATTTTTCTGCTGATTTCCATACTGGAGTTTTTATGTCCCATGTCGCTACAGGCAGGCCTGTGCACGCCTCTGCATCCTTGCCATCCACGGTTTTAAATACCCAAAGAAATGACTACCCCTATCCTTCCCTGTCAGATATACGCCAGACGGCTGCCAAATTATCGCAACAGGTTTTACATACGCCCGTCTGGAAATGGCAGACCGGTACGGCCCTGAACAAACTGGAACCCGACACCGAAGTCTGGCTCAAGCTGGAGCTGTTTCAAAAAACCGGCACCTTCAAACTGCGTGGTGCACTGAATTGTATTTCTGCACTGGATGCTGCCGCACGTCAGCGTGGTGTGGTGGCGGTCAGTGCCGGCAATCATGCCATGGCAGTTGCGTATGCAGCCAAACTTGCGGGTGTGTCTTGCAAGGTCGTTTTGCCAAAAAACGCCAGCCCTACCCGTATCAATGCCTGTCGCCACGACGGCGCAGAAGTAATACTTGAAGCAGACATGCACCGGGCATTTGCTTTGGGGCAGCGCATCGTTGAAGAAGAACAGCGCACCATGATCCATCCCTATGACGGCCCCCTGACTGCCCTGGGCACGGCAACGGTGGGGCTGGAATTGATGCAACAGGTGGTGCAGCTGGATGCGGTCATTGTTCCTGTTGGTGGTGGCGGTTTGTGTGCAGGTATTGCCTCTGCCGTCAAACAGCTGGCACCGCATTGCGCTGTTTATGGAGTGGAGCCTTACGGGGCGGATGCCATGTACCGCAGCTTTCAGTCAGGGCTGCCTGAAAAACTGTCTGTGGTTGACAGTATTGCCGACAGTCTGTGCGCCCCGTATGCCATGGATTACAGTTTCAGGGTATGCCAGCGCTTTGTGGATGAAATAGTCAGGGTCAGCGATGATGAAATCTGCGCTGCGATGTCGGATCTCTACCATGATGTCAAACTGGTTGCAGAACCCGCTGCGGCAGTCGCCACGGCCGGATTGTTTGGCCCATTGCGACAAAGACTGGCGGGCAAGCGGGTAGCGATTATCGTTTGTGGCTCCAACGTAGATCCGACCAGGTATGCAGAATTGCTGGCCAGGGCAGACGCATCAACGCAGGCACTGGCTGCCTGAGTAAGTGAGCGAGTGAGTGAGGCGACAACACTTTACAACAAGCCTCATATATGAAAGCTCACAATGCCCTACAATAGAGTTTCTTTCAGGTATGGGGTATTCGGGCGGTATTGAGCTTGTTTCCAGACACCTGCCCACTGCATCACCAAGAACGGAACCGGTATGGACCAAGGCTGGCTGACAGAATTTTTGCATCAACACAGCAATTTGATGGTGTTTGTTAACGTCTTGCTGCAACAATTGGGCCTGCCTGTGCCTGCTGTGCCCACTATGATGCTGAATGCCAGTCAGGTAACTGAAATAGAGCAACTGGCCGTTTTGCTGCTGGCAGCAGTCACCGCATCACTGATTGCAGATCTGGTCTGGTATCAGGCTGGCAAAAGCTTCGGCTACAAGGTCTTGAAATTTTTGTGCAAGATGTCGATTAACCCGGGTTCATGCGTGAACCAGACAGAAGCCAGGTTTGTGCGCTGGGGCGTGTGGTCACTGGTGGTTGGCAAGTTTATTCCTGGCTTTTCTACCGTGGCACCACCAGTAGCGGGGGCATTGGGCATGCCACGTGCGTCTTTCATGCTGGCTTCTGCCGTCGGTGCAGCTTTATGGGCAGGCATGGCCTTGCTGGCTGGCTTTGCCTTGCAAGCGCAAATCGGTATCGCTCTGGCATTTTTATCCATGCATGGTATCCGTATTATCGCAGTGTTTATCGGCTTGCTGCTGTGCTGGCTGGCCTGGAAGTTCTGGCAGAAAAAGCGTTTTGAAAAACTGGCATCCATCCCGCATTTCAGTCCGGCAGAGTTGGCTGATACCATCAAAAGAAACAGCATGCCGCGCATTATTGACTTGCGCAGCCCTGCACTGATTGCTGAAACCGGCGTCATACCACATGCCACTGTCAGTGAAATGAAACAGGTCGGTCTGGCAGCCAATGGATGGCCACAGCATGAAATGGTGATCACCATTTGCGCTTGCCCCGGCGATGCCGCTGCAGTCCATGCCGCACACACCCTGAGGCAACTCGGCTTTCAGGATGTCAGGCCATTTGCCGGTGGTTTTGATGCCTGGCGCGAATTGGCCATTCAACATCCGGCGCTGCTGATCAAATCCTGAGCAAATCCTGATTAAGGTCAGATTCAGGTCTGATTCAGGTCTGATCAAGGCAAGAAAAATTCAGGCCTTGCCCAACAAGGCCTGCAAGGCCGTGACCAGATGATCAAACGTCGTCTTGTAACGCTGGCTTGAACGCAGGTCTTCATGCATGACAACCCAGACAGGCAGATCGATCTGAAATTCTGCTGCCAGCACCCGTTGCAGTTGAGGATGCTGGCTTGCCAGCCCAACCTGGCAAATACCGATACCATAGCCTTTACGTATGGCGGCCAATTGCACTACGTCGCTATCTGCTCTCAAAGAGAAATCAGCGCGCTGCATAAACGGGAAACGTTTTTGAAAAGCCCTTATATACGGCAATTCCCGGTCAAAGCCGATCAAACTATGCCCTTTCAGGGCCTGCATGTCTGTCGGCGCACCGTGGCGCGCAAGATAATCTGCATGGGCAAAGAAACCCAGATCGATAGTTCCAGCACGACGGGCGATCAATGCATCCTGCAAGGGCTCCGTCATACGCACGGCAATATCGGCATCGCGCTTGAGCAAATCCTGAGTCAGGTTGGATATCTGTAGCTCCATGCTCAGATCAGGGCAAGTTTGCCGCAAGTCTGCCAGGATGGCGGGCAATATTTCCACCCCCATGACTTCTGATGCCGTGATGCGTACAGTACCACGTACTTCATTCGCTTCTGCTGAGACGCTACGCAGCAAGGCGCTTTCAGTCGCCCGCAAGCTTTCTGCATAAGGTTTGAGCGCGAGCGCGGCAATGGTGGGTGACAAGCCAGACTGGTTGCGTACAAACAGGCTGGTTCCTAAAGCCTGTTCCAGCGCCTCAATCTGCCGCCCTACCGTTGGCTGCGTCAGACCCAGGGCACGCGCCGCACCTGATAACGACCCTTCTTCCAGCACCGCCAGAGCGGTACGGTAATAGTCCCAATGAATATTTTTATCATCCATACAAAAATGTATATCACCTATGCAGTTTTAGAGAATTGTATATAGCCTGACGAAGATACACAATGACTACATCAACTTACCGACAAGGAGTATCAAAATGAACCAGCAAACATCAGGTCACATCCAAAACAACAAACAGGCACTGGTTTTAGGTGCAACCGGCGGCATAGGTGGCGAAGTGGCACGTCTGTTGATGCAACGCGGCTGGCAGGTGACAAGCCTGCATCGCCACCCTGAACAAGTAAAGGATAAAACTGCGGCCCATATCTGGCTGACCGGTGATGTGATGGTGCAAGAAGATGTCATGCGCGCAGCAGATGGGAAATCTATCATCGTTCATGCAGTCAACCCACCCGGATACCGCGACTGGGAAAAACTGGTGCTGCCGATGATGGACAACACCATCGCTGCAGCAAAAGCCTGCGGTGCTCGCATAGTGTTACCTGGCACCGTGTATAACTTTGGCCCGGATTCCTTTCCGCTGATTGCAGAAAACGCCTCACAATTCCCGATTACAAAAAAAGGAAAAATTCGGGTTGAAATGGAACATCGTCTGCGCCTGGCCGCCAGCCAGGGTGTCAAATCCCTTATCGTCAGAGCTGGTGATTTTTTTGGACCCAAAGCAGCCAATAACTGGTTTTCACAAGGGCTGGTGACACCGGGTAAAGCAGTAAATGTCGTCCGTTACCCCGGTAGTGCCGGCATGGGGCATCAATGGGCTTACCTGCCGGATGTGGCAGAAACCATGGTACGCCTGCTGGAACGTGAAAGCGAACTGGATAATTTTGCCCGCTTCCACATGGAAGGACATTGGGATCATGACGGTCAGCAGATGGTAGCTGCGATAGGTCGTGTTACTGCGCAACCGGCATTGAAGGCAAGCTGGTTCCCCTGGCCCTTGTTTTACTTGCTGGCGCCGTTTCAGCAAACCTTTAAAGAAATGCTGGAGATGCGTTACCTGTGGCGTACGCCAGTCAAACTGTCGAACCAGGCATTGCTGGATTTTTTAGGTGAAGAACCACGCACACCTCTCGATGTGACAGTGCGTTCCAGTCTGGCTGGCCTGGGTTGCATGAGTCATGATGCAGCCTACGAATCAGGTATTCCAGATACGCGGAATTATAGCGTCACGCCCAATCACAACAGGGCGTAAATGCTGCCACACCAGTTGCAGCCAATGCCGGGCAACTTCGCTGGAGTTGCCCAGGTAGCGTGCAACAATGACGGACTTCATTTGCGTAACACCACAGAGTGCATCTGCTTCACGTACAGACAACAAGGCTGCTGTTTGCTCACGCAAGACCTGCAATTGTTCGCCAGACAGCATGGCACCAGAAGCCAGTACCATCGCCGACACCGATTTGCCGTTCAGGCCCAAGGGGCTATGCATGGCAGAACTACCACCTCGCAGGCTACCCTGCTCATGCCAGATCATCTTGCCGTCGCGATAAATGCTGCAATGTTGCCCGATCTTGCCGCTGTTATAGGTTTCGCCAGAGGCAGTACGGCCAAAGCAATAAATATCTGCCGTAATCAGCTTCGCATCTGCCGCCAGATGTATTGTCTGGTGCAAATCGACACAGGCGTCGTCAAAAAAGATGGTTTCCTGCGGTAGCCATTCGAGCCTGGCACCAGCATCAAGTTTCAGACTGATATGTTGTTCTGATGTATAACCGTTACTGCGATACCATTTGGCCGCACCTGGCGTCGTCACCAGTGCATGGGTATCAGCAGCCAGATTGACAGCTATCTTTAACTGGTCGCCCCCCACCACACCACCCGGTGGATGGATAATGATGGCATGGCACACTGCATCCCCTTCAGGATACAGTGGTTTTTGCACACGTAGAGGGCCGCTGTGTTTACGCTCCGTCAGGCGCGTAACATCTGCATCCCTGCTAAAACCCAGTTGCAGGCTGGCCTGCCAGTGTGATTTGGTAGTGTTTGAAGGTAGTACCGGACTGCAGACATCCATATTCAGCTAGCGATAGATAAAAACTGCACTATACCGCCAGATGCCGCTTGACGTCATCACCATCCATCAATTCCTGCCCACCACTGGCCACCACTTCACCGCGCGACAGTACAACAAAATGATCAGCCAGTTCTCGGGCAAAATCAAAATACTGTTCACACAACAAGATGCCGATGTCACCACGTTCACGCAACAAACGGATGACGCGACCGATGTCCTTGATGATGGAAGGCTGTATGCCTTCAGTAGGTTCATCAAGGATGATGAGTTTGGGCTCAGCCAGCAAGGCACGGGCAATGGCAAGCTGTTGCTGCTGCCCCCCGGACAAATCACCGCCGCGCCTGTGCAACATTTCTTTCAGTACGGGGAAAAGTTGATATACCTCATCCTTGATCTTGCCGGCCTTGCGTGCTGGCAGATTGGCCATGCCCATGAGCAGGTTTTCTTCTACGGTCAGGCGCGCAAAAATCTCACGGCCTTGCGGCACATAGGCAATCCCCGCCCGGGCTCTGTCATGCGGCGACAGTTTATTGATCTCATGGCCTTCAAAAGTGACGGTGCCTTCAGTAACAGGCAATACACCCATCAGACATTTCAGCAGACTGGTTTTACCAACGCCATTACGACCAAGCAGAGCCATGCATTCGCCCTTTTTAAGCGAAAGTGAAATGCCACGCAAGGTATGGCTGGAACCGTAATGCTGGTGCAATTGTTTGACTTCAAGCATGCTTGGCTTTCATTAGCGTCCTTAGCGTCCCAGATAGACTTCGATGACACGTTCATCGGCCTGCACTTGCGCCATCGTACCTTCGGCAAGTACAGACCCCTCATGCAATACCGTGACCTTGCCCTGCTGAGCAATTTCAGTAACGAAACCCATATCATGTTCGACCACCATGATGGAATGCTTGCCACGCAATTCATTGAGCAATTCGGCGGTACGCGCAGTTTCTGCATCCGACATGCCGGCCACCGGTTCATCCAACAAGATCAGTTGTGGTTCCTGCATCAGCAACATGCCGATTTCCAGCCACTGTTTTTGACCATGTGACAACAGGCCAGCCGGTCTGTTCTCTTGTCCATTCAGGCGTATCAATTGCAGGATGGCAGCTATCTTGTCTTTCTGTTCGCTGTTTAAACGGGCAAACAGCGTGGTCTTGACACGCTTGTCCATTTTCATGGCCAGTTCAAGATTTTCGAAGACACTATGCTGCTCGAACACTGTCGGGCGCTGGAACTTGCGACCTATGCCGGCATGGGCAATATCGACTTCGCTCATGCGTGTCAGGTCCATGGTCTGACCAAAAAACGCTGTGCCGGAAGTGGGCCGGGTTTTGCCGGTGATCACATCCATCATCGTCGTTTTACCGGCTCCATTGGGGCCAATAATGCAACGCAGTTCTCCCACCGAGATATCCAGGTTCAGATTATTGATGGCCTTAAAACCGTCAAATGAAACGACAATATCTTCCAGATAAAGGATAGCACCGTGGGTGGTATCCACGCCTTCCGGCTTGATGCGGCCATATGACACGCCCTGATCACCGGTTGCACTATCGTATTGCTGTCCTGGTCGCAAGACGCCACTCATCATATAAGAAGTCATACTGGCTCCCGCTGTTTTTTGAGCTTGCTCACCAGGCCCAGGACACCTTGCTGCATAAACAAGGTCACCAATATGAACAGCAAGCCCAATGCATACAACCACAGGTCGGGAAAGGCCGCGGTGAACCAGCTCTTCAGACCATTGACAGTGAATGCACCGATGATAGGGCCCAACAAGGTACCGCGTCCACCGACTGCCGCCCAGATCACCATTTCTATCGAATTGGCTGGTGACATTTCAGACGGGTTGATGATGCCCACCTGGGGCACATACAAGGCACCGGCAATACCGCAAAGTATGGCAGACAGCGTCCAGACAAACAGCTTGAACCACAAAGGGTTATAACCGATGAACATCAGGCGTGATTCAGAATCACGTACCGCCTGCAACACGCGCCCCAGCTTGGACGTGACTATCCAGCGACACAAAAACAGGGCCGACAGCAAAATCAGCAAGGTGATCAGATACAGCGCAGCCTTGGTGCCGGGCGCAGTAATGGTAAAACCCAGAATGCGCTTGAAGTCCGTAAAACCGTTATTGCCACCAAAGCCGGTGTTATTACGAAAGAACAGCAACATGAAGGCAAATGTCATCGCCTGGGTGATGATAGAGAAATACACCCCCTTAATGCGGGAACGGAAAGCAAAGAAACCAAAGATAAAGGCCAGCACGCCAGGTACCAGTACCACCAGCGCCATGCAATACCAGAAGCTGTCGGTCATGGACCAATACCAGGGATAGGTTTTCCAGTCCAGGAAGACCATGAAGTCAGGCAGATTACTTTGATAAACGCCCTCACGGCCAATCGCACGCATCAGGTACATGCCATGGGCATAGGCACCCAGCGCGAAAAATACGCCATGCCCCAAAGACAGAATGCCGGTATAACCCCATACCAGGTCAAGCGCCAGTGCCGCCAGGGCATAACACATGAACTTGCCGACCAGGGCTATCGTATAGCTGGAAATATGCAGAGCGTGTCCAGCAGGGAAACTCAGGTTAAGGATGGGCAGCAACACGGCAATCACTGCGCAAATTACAATGCCAGTCCAGGCAGGCCTGGAAAACAGGCCCTTCATTGTCGTCATGGTTGAGTTCATTCTACGCTCCTGCCTTTGAGCGCAAACAAGCCTTGCGGTCTGCGTTGTATGAAAACGATGATGAATACCAGGATGACGATCTTTGCCATAACCGCCCCGGCGACAGGCTCCAGAAATTTGTTGACTTCACCCAAACCGAAAGCAGCGATCACGGTACCCGCCAGTTGCCCTACTCCGCCCAGCACTACCACCATAAAAGAATCGACGATATAGTTTTGCCCCAGATCAGGGCCAACATTACCCAATTGCGACAGGGCCACACCACCCAGACCTGCTATACCTGAACCCAAGCCAAAAGTCAGCATATCGATCTTGCCGGTAGCCACGCCCACACAGTCAGCCATACGGCGATTTTGCGTCACGGCACGCACGAACAAACCGAGCCGGGTCTTGTTCAGTAATAACCAGACTGCAAATACGACGAACAGGGCAAAGAAAATAATGATGATACGGTTATACGACAGCACCAGCGAACCCAGCACCGTGATACCACCCGACATCCAGGCCGGATTAGCGACTTCGACATTTTGCGCACCAAAAATGGAACGCACTGCCTGCATCAATATCAGGCTGATGCCCCAGGTGCACAATAAAGTTTCCAATGGACGGCCATATAACCAGCGTATGACGGTTCTTTCCAGCAAAATACCAACCGCAGCAGACACCAGAAAAGCGGCTGGCAAGGCCAGCAATAAATAAGCATCCAGCGCGCCGGGCATGAACTTGCGGAACAACATCTGGCAGGCATAGGTTGTGTACGCACCTATCATCAGCAATTCGCCATGCGCCATATTGATAATGCCCATCAGCCCAAAGGTAATCGCCAGGCCCAGTGCTGCCAGCAACAGCACACTGCCCAACGACACACCATAAAACAGATTGCCGACAAATTCCATGCGCGCCAGACGGCCATCAATGGCATTCAGGGTATTGGCTGCTTCTACCCGTATGCTGGCATCGGTTTCGTTGTAGCTGCCATCGGGATTTTGTGTCAGCATTTTTTGCAACACAGGTTTCAAATTGGGATTCGGACTATCCAGCAAAGCCTTGACTGCCGCCTTGCGTACTATCGGGTCACTGGCTTGTAGATTCGCCGTTGCAATCAGCATTTGCAGGCGGGATTTGATTTCGCTATCGTTTTCTTTCAGATAGGCTTTATTCAGCAAAGGCAATTGCTCTGGCGTTGCCTCTTTCTCAAGCGCTGTGGCAGCAACCAGACGGGTATTTTTATCCGGTGAAAAGAGCTTCAGTCCTGACAGCGCACTATCGAGTGCGGCACGCAGGCGATTGTTGATGGTGATTGCTTCGGCATCATCCGGCAGTTTCTGCACTTTGCCGCTGGCAAGGTCTTTGGCCTGCTCACCTTCAACCATATAAACAGCGACATCCTTGACGAATAGTTGTTCATTTTTGAGCGCCGTCAATACTTCCACAGCCTCTTCATTACCCATGGCAGCGATGGAATTGACAGCAACAATGCGGGCATCGGGATCATCCCCGGACAGTGCCTGCAAGAGCTTGCCATCAATAGCTGCGTGCGCACCCAGGCTGAACACGAGCAAGACAATGCTCGCGCAGATTTTACGAAATGTCATAGGCAACCAGGTCAAGAATGGAAAAATTCCGGAACGGCACTCAAGGCAACAGCCATGCTGACCAGCTATTCAGCCAGCCAGATAACTACATCACACCCTGAGTGCCTGCATCATTCCTTCAATTACAGTTTTTGCTTGCCTTCATTGCCCGGGATGTATGGGCTCCATGGCTGGGCACGAATCGGTGCCTTGGTTTTGTAGACCACGCTGAACTGACCGTCAGCCTTGATCTCACCTATCATGACTGGCTTGTGCAAGTGATGATTGGTTTTATCCATCGTCAGTTCAAAACCGGATGGCGCCTTGAAAGTCTGTCCACCCATGGCGGCGATGACCTTGTCAGTATCTGTGGACTTGGCTTTTTCAACAGCCTGTTTCCACATGTAGATACCGACATAAGTCGCTTCCATAGGATCGTTGGTGACGACTGTGGCTGCATTAGGCAATTTTTTTGCGACAGCATAGTCTTTCCATTTCTTAATGAATTCAGTATTCACTGGATTTTTCACAGACTGGAAGTAGTTCCATGCGGCCAGATGGCCAACCAGCGGTTTGGCATCCACCCCGCGCAATTCTTCTTCACCAACTGAGAATGCAACGACAGGCACATCAGTTGCCTTCAGACCGGCATTGCCGAGTTCTTTATAGAACGGTACGTTGGAATCACCATTGATGGTGGAAATGACGGCAGTTTTGCCACCAGCCGCAAATTTCTTGATGTTGGCTACGATGGTCTGGTAATCGGAATGACCGAATGGTGTATAGACTTCATCGATATCGGTATCCTTGACGCCCTTGCTATGCAGGAAGGCACGCAGGATTTTGTTGGTCGTGCGTGGATACACATAGTCTGTGCCCAGCAAGACGAAGCGCTTGGCGCCGCCGCCTTCTTTCGACATCAGGTATTCAGTGGCAGGAATGGCTTGTTGATTTGGCGCTGCGCCTGTGTAGAAAACGTTTTTCTCGAGCTCTTCACCTTCGTACTGAACTGGGTAAAACAACAGACTGTTGAGTTCCTTGAAGACCGGCAGTACGGATTTACGTGATACGGATGTCCAGCAACCGAATACAACGGATACTTTGTCCTGCGATACCAGTTGACGGGCTTTTTCGGCAAACAGTGGCCAGTTGGATGCCGGATCAACGATCACCGCTTCCAGCTTTTTGCCCATGACACCACCTTTGGCATTGATTTCATCGATCGTCATCAGGGCTACATCTTTCAAGGATGTCTCCGAGATTGCCATAGTGCCAGACAGGGAATGCAGAATGCCGACCTTGATGGTATCGGCGGCCTGTGCCTGCGAGATCCAGCCAGATGCGGCCAAAGTCATTGCGGCAAGTGCAGTTGCTTTCAAAACAGTACGACGTGACATGTTTTCTCCTGGTAGTAGTGAGGTCATGGAACAAAAAACTGCAAGCTTCCCACTACAGATAGCAGATAACGTGCCAACTACCGCATCGCAACAAAGTCACTCAACAAGCTGATTGAAGCCAGATATAAATAATCAATTAAGCAATCAAACACCTCGCCAGTCCTTGAATAATCGACTGGTTCAACAAATTCACCAAATGGTTGCAGCACTATAAAAACTACCCGAATTGGTGAAAATGATTACTCCATAAATTTTCAAATAATAAACTCCACTTTTTGGTGCATGGCCGCTCTTAAATTGTGCAAAAAGCAGCATTGTCTGAAATGCCCGATTTCTCCAGGTTTGTCGCCTGACTTTTGACCATGCTGTTTGTCACACGCCAGAGATCAGATCCGCAATTTCTTTTGCTTTGGTCTGCAACAAAAAATGCGGTGCGTCAAACTCATACAATTTTACGGATGGCAAGATTTTTTCTATCTCCTTATAAGCAGACACCGGCACTAACCGGTCTTGCGTGGCGTGTAAATACAGCACGGGTACCTTAATGGCGGACAATTTCTGCCTCACATCAACCAGCAGGACACTGCGCATTCTGGCTCTTAATACAGCAGGCGAAACAGCCATAATTGCGTGAACAAGCAACTGACGCAATTCTGTCGTTGAAAATTTACCCAGCAATAAATGACTTAACAAGGCTGAAGGCGCCATCTGTACCGGCAAGCAGGGAAGGAAATATCTCAGACCTGAAAATAAAGCATGGGGATTACGCGCAAAACTTGCACACAGTATTAATGCACGCAAGCCAGGCGGTTGACTGGCAGCAATAGAGACGGCAATCGGTCCGGAAAACGATTCGCCAAGCAATATGTACTCCTCATCCACCGGCAAATAACTACGTGCCACCGCTTCCAGCGCCGCATAATCCAGTACCTGATCGACTGGGTACGTGACCACAAGCAATTTGCATCTGTCATTGAGTGCCTTGTGCAGAGGCGCATAAAGTGTCCCGGTACCGTCCATGCCGGGTAAAAGTACTATCGTCGTCATGTCAGTATTTGTTAGCAATGAAATAAATACAATCAATGCATTTTTGGATAGCCTGTGATTTGCTGTATCTCTTTATACAGGGGCTGTAGACGCGCATACATTTTTTGGTACACGCGATGGTAAAGCTCATTGTAGATCTGATGGTGGTGCGCAATCGGCTCGAAGGTTTTGCCTATGCGTGTCATTTCCTTGATGGCGACATCAAAACTGGGATGCAGGCCCAGACCGACTGCGGCATCAATTGCAGCACCCAGCCCAGAGGTTTCATAGACATGCGGGCGCGAGGTTGGCAAACCAAAAATGTCAGCGGTGAGTTGCATTGCCGCATCACTCTGTGATCCGCCACCAGAAATGCGCAGTTCTGTAATGGCGACGCCACTGCGCTTTTCTATGCGTTCTTTCCCCTCCCGCAAGGCGTAAGCCAGCCCTTCCAGTATGGCGCGATACATATGGGCACGCGTGTGCACGTCTCCAAAACCAATGATGGCACCCTTGGCTTCTGCCCCAGGTATCTTGATGCCGGGCGACCAGTAAGGTTGCAGCATCAGGCCCATGGAACCTGGCGGTACGGCATTCACCAGCGCATCAAACAAGGCTTCGGGCGCTACACCTTGTTCTGTTGCCTGTAATTGTTCGTGATGACCGAATTGTTCCTTGAACCAGTTGACCATCCAGTAGCCCCGAAAAATCTGTACTTCGGTGCTATAGAAATGAGGAATCGCAGCCGGATAAGGCGGAATGAAAGGCGTGACCTCCAGATATTTCTTGCTGGTGGTGTTGATGGTAGCAGTCGTACCGTAGCTAAGGCAGCCTATATTCGGTTGCTGGCAACCGGCACCAATGACTTCGCAAGCCTTGTCGGCAGCAGCAGCCAGCAAAGGCGTGCCAGCCAGTATGCCAGTTGCGGCGGCAGCCGCTTCGGTAATATGACCCATGACGGTGCCAGGCGCAACCAGCTCGGGCAAGGTTTCTCGCCTGACGGCCAGTGCCTGCCATTTCCAGTCCAGCTTGCCTGCCCATTTCAGGGCTTTATAGTCAAAGGGAATATAGCCAACTTGTGAGCCTGCTGAATCGATAAAATTGCCACACAGACGATGATTCAGGTAGCCTGACAGCATGAGGTATTTATCGGTCTTGTCCCAGATGTCTGGTTGATGCGCCTTGATCCAGTTGGCCTCGGCTTCACCCCGGAAGAAATTGATGGTGCTGGCAACACCGGCAATTTTAAAAGCAGTTAGCCACAAGGGATTAACGGCCGGTACCACATCGGTACGTCGTTGATCCAGCCAGGTAATCGCCGGACGCAAGGGCTGCCCCTGTTTGTTCAGATTGATGACCGTGCCGCGTTGCGTAGTGACTGCCACCCCAAGCACACTGCCCGGCGTGATGCCTGGTATTTGCCACAGGCGCTGGCAGGCAGTGCATACCGCCTGCCAATAATCTTCGGGATGATGTTCGGCCCAACCAGGCTGTACCGAAAAATAGGCTTCCAGCGGAACCTGCGATTTGGCAACAATATTACCGCGCAAATCAAACAGGATGGCCCTGACGCTTTGGGTGCCGTTGTCTATGGCTAAAATGGTTTGTCCGGACATTGATATCCTGTGTTGATGTCAGCAATATTTTAAATATTGTCATGTATTGTATTATGCCCATGCCGCCTGTGATTCAGGATTAAGGTCACCGGGCAAGGCGTGATACCTGTTCCACAACTGTAAGTAAGCTGCCTGTTCGAGTTCCCAATATGCATCATTCCATCCCAGTTCAGTCTGACAGATCAGTTTGATACGCGGCAACAAGGCCAGTCCACCATGCCGTAGCAGCAGGCCAATACGGGTTCTGCGCAACAGCAGGTCTTCCAGATGCTGCACAGCTTCATGCCGGGCAGCCCAGCGTAACTCTACCCACATGGTCAGTGTGCCGGGCAGGTAGTTCAGCTCCCCTTCCCTTGCTGCTGCCAGCACGGCGGCAGCCAGAGTACCGTAATGTCCTTGCAGGCGCGTTCTCCTCGCATGATCCAGTCGTGCATCGCCAGACAAGTCGTCAGCCGGTTTAAACAAGCTGTCGTCATTGATGGCGGATGCCGGTACCGGAAGCAAGGACGCTATTTGCTTCATGACATCCAGTGCAATCAGGCGAAAGGTTGTCAGCTTGCCGCCAGTGACTGTCAGTAATCCATTTTCCAGCCATATGGCATGGTCACGCCCTTCTTTCGACGGATCTGCCTTGCCACTATCAATCACAGGGCGTACACCGGCGTAACAAGAAATAATATCGCTTCGCCTGATCTGCAATTGCGGGAACTGAAAATCCAGCGCTTCCATCAGATAGTCAACTTCTTCTGCGGTAATGCTGGCCTCGGTCTGCAAATCGGTATGATGATCCACATCGGTGGTGCCAACGAGGCTAACACCTTCCCAGGGATAGGCAAATACCGGCCGGCCATCACGCGGGTGCATAAAACTGACAGCTTGCGCCACCGGCAAACGCCAGGCGGGCAGCAACAAATGACTGCCGCGCAGAGGGCGTAACTTGTGTTGCGCAACTTGTTGCTGTTGCGGCTCCTGCTCATGCACCTGCAATGATGTGGACTGCAATGATATGGACTGCGAGCACAATTTTTCGGCCCAGGCTCCCGTCGCATTAATAATGACTTTTGCCTGTATCTCGTAGCGCTGTTTGTTGCGTGCATCGATCAATGATGCGCCATATGCCAATCCATCACGGTACAGGATGCGATCAACGCCCACATAGTTCAGCGCCTGACCAGCATTTGCTCCAGCTTCCTGCAAGACCCGAAATACCAGACGTGCATCGTCGGTTTTGGCGTCCTGGTAGCATAAACCACCCAGCAAATTGCGGCGATCAATATGCGGGGCCAGCATCAGGAAGTCTTGTGCCCGATGATAGCGGCGAGTCTGCTTTTGCCCTTGCCTGCCAGCCATCCAGTCATAAATAGCCAAACCAAAAGAAAACAGCCAGCGCCCCGGTTTGCGTCCCTTATAGTCGCCAAAAGCAAAACTCTGCGGATCCACCAGACCTGCGACTGATTCCAGCAAGCGCTGCCTTTCATGGACAGAATCCAATGTCAGACCAAATTTCCCCTGTTGCATATAACGTAGCCCACCGTGCACCAGCTTGGATGAGCGACTGGACGTGCCCCAGGCAAAATCCCTTTGCTCTACCAGCAAGACTTTCCAGCCACGTCGTGCCGCTTCCAGTAAAATGCCAGCACCGGTAATGCCTCCGCCTATTACCAGCACATCCCAGTCCTGGCACAACAAGTCTGCGACCTGATTGGATTGAAAGCCTTGTTTGCTGTTTTCGGCCTTCATCGCAAGCTGCCTTCTGCTGGCAATAATTTACCGGGATTCATGATGCCCTTCGGATCAAAATGCCGGTACAGATGATGCAGACTGCTCATGCCAAGCTCTCCTTTTTCTACCGCAAGATAAGGTGCATGATCGTAACCGACACCGTGCTGGTGGCTGATGGTGCCTCCATGGCTCACGATGAATCGGGAAATGGCAGATTTAAGTTTGTACCAGCGCGCCATATCACGATCAAAATCACCACTCAAGCGATAGACGAAGGTGGTATAGACACTCGCTCCTTGCGCATACAAATGGGATAAATGGGTATACACATGCAGCTTTTCGTCTTCGCTGCTCATGATGTCCTTGCCGGTCTGTTCCATACCCAGCATCATGCCTTTGACTTTAGACCAATCGCAGGCAGTTTCTACCGTGTCTACGACATAGCCCTGCTCCCACAGGCTATTACGCAGGTAGACATTCTTGAAACGCCCCTGCTTCCATTTTTCACCCATGTAGCGACCGACATGAATACCTTGCCAGCCTCGCGCGATTTTCAGCGATGATCTGATGGCATGCCGTACATGCCTGCCATCACCACTGGCACCCAGCAATAACAGGCATTTTTCTGATCCGCAGCCTCGCAAGCGTAAATAACTTTCCAGCACGCCTATCATTTTTTTATGGCCTGCCAGTGTCAGGCTGGTGAGTGTCTCGGTTGCATTCGACAAACGCAGCATGGACAAACCAGGTTCAGCCTGGACAATGGCCCTGATGGCAGCCTGTGCTGCATCCCAGTCATGAAAGAATACGGCATGAAATTCTTCGCATGCAGGTAAGGGGCGTATGCGTACCGTGGCTTCAGTCAATATCCCCATGCGTCCTTCAGAACCCAGCAGGATTTCGCGCAGATCCGGCCCGGCTGCCGATGCAGGAAATGGCCGGATATCCAGCCGCCCTTGTGGCGTTTCCACTCTGCCACCGGCAAACAGGTTTTCTATACGGCCATATCCCAGCGATTGCTGCCCCGAAGAACGGGTAACGACCCAGCCGCCCAGGGTTGAATATTCAAATGACTGCGGAAAATGGCCCAGGGTGTACCCCTGAGCGCGCAGTTGCGCCTCAATATCAGGACCGAAAGTACCCGCGCCAAAGCGCGCCAGTTGCGCTTCTTTATCCAGATCAAGCAGGCCACACAAGCGCGACATATCCACACTCAGTACCGGCTGATCACTCGCAATCACTTGCAGATGCCCCACCACACTAGTGCCACCGCCATAGGGGATCAACGCGATATTGCGCTGACCGGCATAATCGAGCAGCGTACGTAATTCTTCAATGCTTTCCGGATAAGCGACGCCATCGGGGAAGGTCTGTATCTTGCCGTAACGCATTTTTAGCCAGTCCGGCACGCTTTGTCCACTGCTATGTCGCAGGCGGGTCTCTGGACTGGTATCGATCAGGGCATGTGCGGTCAGTCTGCTTGCCGGCAGTTGCTGGCAGATCTGACTCAGCTCCGCATCGGCCGGTGCCACACCCACGCCTATACGTTCACGCAAGAACTCCAGCGCATCTGCATTCAGGGCAAATGTGATACTGTCATCTCCCCAGCCATTCCAACGTCGCATTTTTATTCTTTCGTTTAAGTTTCAATTATTCAGGATTTACGCAAATTTAGCCTGGCAAGGCGTGGCAACGAAGACGGTACTAAGGTACGGAATGTACGATCAGGAGCTGCAACGCAGCCGGGGCGTTTTTTTGTAAGTCCTTGGTATACTTGTTGCACTGTTGCCTGCACTGGTTCCAGCTTAAGCAGACATCCTAGGGATGTCTTGTGCGTTCATGACAGAGGTTTTGTTTTAATATGCCAAATCACGCCAGCACCATACATCTGGGCAATACCTCATCGGGACGGGTGGCCGCAGCCTATCTGCAACCTTTGCTGGATTTGGCCGGGGAGTATGGTTTGTGCCTGCACAACCTGGCGATACAGGCTGGCATGCGCGAGAATGCGCTGACGCAGTTGCGTGAATCCATTGCTGCTGCAGATTATGTAAAATTACTGGATGCTGCAGCGCTAATCAGTGGTGACCTGAATTTTGGCCTGCACACAGGTGAACGGGTCAAGCTGGGCACCTATAATGTATACGGCATGATACTCATGAGCTGCAAGGACTTTGGACTAGCCTTTCAGCACACCATGCGCTACGAAAGCCTGGCACATGATCTGGGACGTTCGAGCCTGGTCACGGATGGTGACCTGACAGAATACCAATGGCATAACCATTTTCCCGCGGCCAGCAGACATCTGGTCGAGAGCGTTTTTGCCGGCATCCGGGTTTTTGGCAACTGGTTTGCCGGTACCCCCCTGCCTTTTGTCCCGGTTCTTTTTATGCATGCCGCACCAGACAAACTGGATGAACACCATAGGCTGTTCGGACCAGACGTGCATTTTGGCACTGACTTGAATTGCGCCCGCTTCCCGACTGCTTTGCTGAACTGGCAGGTACCCAATGCAGATATCAGCATGTATCCGGTATTGCAGCAACATGCTGAACAATTGCTTAGGGAAAAACAACGATTACAGAATGAAAATGGCATCATTGCACTGGTGCGTGCCGCCATTGCCAGCAAACTGGCGCAGGATCAGGCAAGATTGCCGCTGATTGCTCAAGAACTGGCACTCAGTCAACGCACCCTGCAACGTAAACTTAGCGATGCCGGTGTCAGCTTTCAACAATTGCTTGATCGCAGTCGTCAGGAACTGGCAGAAGATTATCTGCGCACATCGGAATATAGTCTGACTGATATCGCCTTCCTGCTTGGGTATCAGGAACAAAGCACCTTCAATCATGCTTTCAAAGAATGGACAGGCACCAGCCCCGGCAGTTTTCGTGACCAGCATGCCTTGTACAAATAAAAAAACGTGGAAACATTTTATGTTCCCACGTTTTATTTGTCTGGACGGTGGCTTGTCCGTTTGAATGCGAACAAGGCCCACCTCACTGCCATCATGCATATCGGTTGCATGTACAGCAGCTATGAGTACTATATCCTTTTTTTATGACGGCTGCATGAATTGAACATCCGGTTCAGAAATATCGGCAATTCAGGCGAGAATATAGATTGCACTTACACGATCAGGGGTTTCAGATATTGATGTCAGTCTACTGATACCTGGCTTGCCCCATCGTCAGGCGGTGTACGATAGTCGTCGTCCGGTTTTACCAGTTCAAACTTGAACAGTTGCTGTACCGAACAGTTAAACAGTTCGGCAAAAGCTTCTATGAATTCCACCTTCCAGTGTTCTGCCTTGTTATCAACGATACGCAGCAACTGCGAATGCGAGACAGTGACGCGTTTGGCGATCAACAGGCGATGCAGGGCAGACACCGAGCGGATCTTGTTTTCCGCCATCAATTCGCGAATGCGCATTTCGGCCTTGATACGCTGATGCGGGGCGGATGAATCTGGTGTGTCAGTATATATATTGGGCATAATCGAACCTCACTTCGACGGCTGCGATGATACAGGACTTGCATGCATTTTGCGGATGCCGCATAAATACAACATTGAATACCACTATTTCACCATGACAAGCTAGATTTTTTTTCTTAGCTATGGCAAGATCAAATCATCAAATGTAGTAAGCATAAACGGTTCAAATACACAAGGCATTTACGGCAATCAGCCGCTAATTTTTTAAGGATTAATAGTGAAGACAACCTGGCTCTCACAACTGAAACAAAGCGTGCGCCCAACAGCGCAGGGCTTCGTGTCAGCGTGCGCCTTGCCGTCAACACTAACAGTCAATACAGCAGTAGCAGGAACCGTCGCTGCCGCCGCCATGACAGACCGTAGCATTGCAAACATTATTAACAAACTGAATACGCGCATTAACCGCCATAGCAAACACAATAACAGTAACAATACGCGATCCCAGTCAGTCAGTTTTAAAACGTATTCAACACCATATAGCCGCATCCGAAGGGAAGACCTTCAGGTAGCGGGAGCAAGCTAAAACCAAGCTCCCTCTTACCCCAAGCTGAAAAGCCCGGATGCCCTTAAAAGCTTCGGGCTTTTTTGTTTTACCGTCTGCCTGACATCGTTGAGCAGACTCAGCACGGAAACCCGCGTAAGCGGTCGTGATCAGCATTTAATGATCACGGAAACACTTTCATCGACGTTATTACTTATTTCCCGGGATTTGATGCCGGGGCTGGCGACCAGGCAAATGCAGGCTGGCAAGTCAGTATATTCAGGAGTTCAGGGGTATTCCATCCCTGCTTCTATTGCTTTTTATCTTAATGAAGGGAGGTAAACATGTTTGCTGTATTCTGGATAGAAATCCACAACCAAATAAAAATGTCTCAATGCAAGGAATTTCAATCAGGCGACATGGTTGCCGCCTTGAAATTTGCAGATGAGTTACGCCAAAGACAGGCTGCCGGCGAATATTTACGCCATATCACCATGTCTTCGGAAAACACCAATTCAGTCGGCATACCAAGTGCAGCAATGGCCTATCATTGGGCTGAACATAAAATTGCCGCATAGATGCTCTATCCATGGCAACCCTGCCCTGAATACCATCCAGCTGATGCGTGCCCGACTTACTGGCGAAGGTCCAGAAAATACTGGAACCTTCGCTTTTTTATTTACTAAATAACACTTTTACGCGCGTTATCGTCACGGCTTATGGATTAAAATCAGTATCACTTTTCAACTGCTGGTGCTGAGCAATGAAACTTTTGGAAAAAGCAAGCGTACAAGCCTTTCACAAACATCGCCTGGGTGGCAGCAACCTGCAGGCCATGGGGTTTCGTGGGCCGGACAGCCAGACCAAACGTTTCGAAACCTTATGTACCTGGGGTAATTTTTCGGGCTGCTCCATTCTCGACCTTGGTTGTGGCTACGGCGACCTGAAACCATTCCTGGATGCGCGCTACGATAACTTCATTTACCTGGGCGTGGATTTCCTCAAGGAATTCGTCGAAGCAGCACAGGAACGTCTGGGACATCTTCCCAATACACAATTCTTCCAGTCTGATTTTCTGACCACGGGCCTGCCCGAAGTTGATATTGTCATTGCCTCAGGCAGCCTGAATTATCGCTCTGAAAATGTGCTACATCCCTGGCAGATCATTTCACAGATGTGGAAAATTGCCGGCAAGGGTGTGGCGTTTAATTTGCTGGATGCAGAAGTATTTGGACAGGACGAAATGCTATGCGGCTACATCAAGGATGAGGTACTGACTTACTGCCGCAAGCTGGATCCGCAAGCTGAATTGATCACAGGCTATTTGCCCGACGACTTTACTATATTAATGCACAAATAAGCCAGAACCTGTCTAGCCTATCCCAAGGATTCGCAGCCGCCTGAATCACCAGGCATTCGGGTAATTGGCATCAATTAATTTCCCACAAGCAATATCAGCATTTCAATTTGCCCAGATGCATCAAATCTGGCTGAAAAATTGACCACTTCCGGATTTTGGTCCGACCACTTCTATACAGTTTCGCCATTAAAGCGACAAGATGTCATGAGGCAAAATTGCCACATCAGTAATAAAAAAAACGAATAATTATCTGTTGTGCGTAAATTAAGTAACATGTTACTCTTGTATGTATTATTTGTAATAGATTTTTACAATAAAATTATGGCATTTCGCGACATCCGTTTCTAGTCGAGCGGCTGAACAAAAAAAGTTTGTGACGCAGGATTAAGCAATGATCAATGCAGCAATCAGTCATTTGGCAGGGCAGTTAAATCAACACTTCAGAAACAATTATCACTCGGTTGAAGACCTGGTAGTGGTATCCAATCTGGTTGAACTTGACGGCAGTGTCGCCCCGCATGCCAGCAACAAGCTGGTGCTGATGCTGGTTAACATTGAAAAAGATACCCTTCCCTACCGTACTGGCTTGCCTCAGCGTAGCAACGATGAACGACTGCTGGTTCACAGCACTCCTCTGTATCTGAATCTGTACTTGATGATGGCAGCGAATTTTGGTGGCGGCAATTATGCTGAAGCACTAAAGACCATTTCCAATGCAGTCAGTTTTTTCCAGCAGCATGCTGTCTTCGACCAGCATAACAGCCCCGGCCTGGATACCAGGATAGAAAAACTGATTCTGGATATCGAAAATCTGAAAATCCCTGATCTGAATAATCTCTGGAGTCTGCTCGGCGGCCGCTATCTGCCATCGGTATTCTACAAAGTACGCATGATCAGTATGGATGCCACCGCAGTCATAGGGCAGGTACCTGTCATTATTGACACCAAGAATCAAGTTGCGGGCTAGGTGACGTATGGCGCGCTTTGTTCCCCTGTTCTCTATTGTCATTGAGCATGATTTCTTTGCTGGCACCCCCGGTGCCAACTGGCGTTTTACGCCGACGCCTCAATGCGCAGAACTGGAGAAGCAGTATTGTCTATTGTTGCGCCCGGTTGATAAAGGTCTGGAAATGTGGCGTGAGTCAGACGCAGCCAGTCCTTCGCCAGATACCGTGCAAGACCTTCATGTCGCAGACACCCGGGATGCCGTACTGGCACGCAATGCAGAAGACAAGGCCTTGTGCTTCAGCTATGAAGTCCGTTGCGATGACCCTCAACTCTCTTTCTATACCGATTGGCCCATTACCCCGCCGCTGTGCTTTAGTAATGAAGGGCTGGCACAGGATGCAGCTCTCGTGAAATTACAGGCAAGCGCCATACCCACCTCTTCCCGACCGGAAACGGTACGACGACATGAGGGCTTTCAATTCAAGGCAGCACAATTTTCTATCAATATCTTTTTATCAGAAGCAGAAGTTTTAAACCAGGCAGTACAGAAAGACCGGATTTCCAGGTGCTATGCAATTCACCTGAAATCCAAAACGATACGCTGGAAGTATTTTTTTACTGGTTCATTAGCCAGGAAAAAAATGCAAATAGTGGATCTGGATGCAAATGAAGGACAGACCGGCATCGTTTTTGAAGCCTCAACGCAAACTGCCACAGACTCAGGTTTTGCCTTGATCTCACAAACGGCAATCCCCATGCAGTACAGGCCGGTGCAACAGTTTCAATTGCGGGAAGCTGGTATGGCGGGAAAGGTTTTGATCAAGCGACTGCCAAACGCAAGTGTTAACAAAATTGGCAAAGAAAGAGGTCCGGATGGGCAAAATCTGCTCGTTGCGGAAATTTATATTCATCAATAATTTTCAAAGGAACACATATGGCTGGCGCGTATAAAACACCCGGTGTCTATATCGTTGAGAAAAACGCCTTTCCCAACTCGGTAGTTGAAGTTGCTACCGCAGTTCCTGCCTTCATCGGCTATACCGAGAAAGCAGACAACAAAGGCACTTCGTTGGCAGACAAACCGTGGCGCATTACCTCGATGTCTGAATTCCATGAATATTATGGATACAGACCCAAAGATCTGTTCGACATTACGGACTTGCCAGCCAAGGAAGAAGGCAAGCCTACACCTGTAAGCGACTTCAAAATTGGCAAGAGCGAATATGTGCTGGCCGAAAAAGATCCGCGTTACTTCCTGTACTACAGCATGATGCTGTTTTTCAAAAACGGCGGCGGTGCCTGCTATATCGTCTCTGTCGGCACATATGGCCAAAGCATAGAAAAACCGAAACTGGCTGGCGGTATTGATAAGCTGCTCAAAGAGCAGGAGCCAACCATGGTCGTCATCCCGGACGCCGTGTCCCTGGCTGAAGCAGACTGCATCGCCTTGCAACAGGCCAGCCTCATGCATTGCGGCAGCCAGATGAAAAACCGTTTTTCCATCCTCGACGTATACAACGGCTACCGCGACCGCAAAGACCCTGCGGCCGGTGACTGCATCGCCAAATTCCGTAATGCCCTCGGCACCAACTTCCTCAATTTCGGCGCAGCATATTATCCGTGGATTGATACATCGATCGTCCAGACATCGGATCTCGATTACAACAACCTGACTGACGTCGCCAAGTTCAAGGAAATTCTGACTGCCGAAGTCAATCAAAGCCCATTGGCCCAAGACAAGAAAGATAGCATCCTGGCTGTCATCGCCAAGGTCGGCGTCGAAGGCGACCCTAGCAAGCCTGACTATCTGTCCCATGAAGAACTGCATAAAACGCTGTTCGTGGTCAGCCCTGGCTATGGCAATATCCTGTTGACGATCAAGAAAAAACTGAACTTGCTGCCACCTTCTGGCGCCATGGCCGGTATCTACACGTTGGTGGACAATTCTCGCGGCGTCTGGAAAGCACCAGCCAACGTCAGTCTGAATGAAGTCGTGGCACCTGCCGTCAATGTGACCCATGACGAACAGGAAGACCTGAACGTCACAACTTCCGGCAAATCCATCAATGCCATCCGCCCATTCATAGGCGAAGGCACACTGGTGTGGGGCGCACGTACACTGGATGGCAATAGTCTCGACTGGCGCTATATCAACGTACGCCGCACCATGATCATGCTGGAAGAATCGGTACGTCTGGCCAGCAAAGCTTTTGTATTTGAACCCAATGTGTCTGGCACCTGGGTCACCATGAAAAGCATGATCAGCAATTTCCTGAATGGCATATGGAAACGCGGTGGTCTGGCTGGTGCGAGTCCGGAAGATGCATTCAGTGTCCATGTCGGCCTGGGTGAAACCATGACACCGGAAGATATCCTGGAAGGCATCATGCGCATTACCGTGCTGGTTGCACTCAGCCGTCCTGCCGAATTTATTGAAATCACGTTCCAGCAACAAATGCAAAAATCCTGATCCGGTGTTTTTGATATGGCACCACGGTAGGCAAAAGCTTGCCCTGGTTACATTTAATTTTATTTATTTATACAAGATAGAGGCAAATTATGGCAGATGACGGAAAAACGCAATCGGCAACAGTATGGCCCATGCCGAAATTCTATTTCAAGGTAATGTGGGGCAAGAATGAAATGGCGTTTCAGGAAGTATCTGGTCTGGATGTGCAATCCGAAGAGATCAAATATCGTTCCGGAAACAGCCCGATATTTTCAGTAGTCAAAATGCCCGGCATGAAGAAATACAGCAATATCACCATGAAAAAAGGCGTCTTCAAGGGTGACAACAAGTTCTGGGATTGGCTGGACAAGATCAAGCTCAACACCATTGAGCGTATCAGTGTGACGATCAGCCTGCTGGATGAAAAAGGTAAAGACACGATGATCTGGGAACTGAGCAATGCCTGGCCAACCAAGATCACCAGCACAGACCTGAAGTCAGAAGGCAATGAAGTGGCGATAGAAACCATAGAAATCGTGCACGAAGGCCTGACCATCAAGAATGCTTAATGGTCAATGATTAATGACCAATGACTTTTTTGATAATGGGTATCCACCGCCAGCGTTCTACTTTTCAGTAACGATTGGTAATGGTATCCAGGTTCCCGATACTTCGTTCAGCGAAGTGTCGGGAATTGGCACAGAAATTGAAACTGAATCAGTGGTGGAAGGTGGTGAAAACCGCTTTGTGCATCAGTTGCCGTTAAAGATGAAACACGGCAATCTGGAGCTCAAACGCGGGATTGCCACCCTTCAGTCACCGCTGGTGGTCTGGTGCAAGGCGGTACTGGAGGGTGAATTCATGCAATTGATCGTTCCTCAAACGATCATTGTCAATCTTAAAAGTAACACTATGGCACCCGGCAGTACAACAGCAACCGAAGTACTCAGAACCTGGGAGTTCTTTGGTGCCTATCCGATCAAGTGGGATGTGGAAAGCTTTAGTTCTACCAAAAATGATGTCGCAATCGAGAAAATCACATTCAGTTATACCTATTCACAACGCACCAAATAGATCAGGAGCATGATATGTCAATCGAAATCAAACAACTGCTGATCAAATCCACCATCGTGCAGCGTGAAACCCGGGATACAGAAATCAATCTCCAGGAAAAACAGGTACTGAAAGACGAAATTCTGCTTGAATGCAAACAATTGATTGCATCCCTGTTACGTGAACGCGGGGAGCGCTGATTATGCCACTGCCAGCACCAGCCGCTTCCGCGTCAGGACAAAAAACCCTGCTGACCATATCCCCCTGTACGGTCTCCACTGAGGGAACCATCAGCGTAGACAGCAGCCGTACTGCGTTTACGGCTCTGATGAATCCGTCCGGGTATGGTCATGATTTTACGATCCGGTATTCAAAAAATCAGGCCTTGGGTCAACCTGGAAATGAAACAAAATTCTCTGCCAGTCAGCCTGAAAAACTGACCCTGAAAGAAATGGTACTGGACGGGACAGGTGCCGTACCTGGCACGACCCAGACCGTCATCCAGCAGATTGATGCCTTGCGCAACACCGTGTACACCTATGTCGGCTCCAAGCATGAGGCCCCCATAGTGCAGGTGGTATGGGGAATGCTGATTTTCTATGGCCGTGTTGAAGGTTTGAAATTTGACTACACCCTGTTCAAACCCAGCGGTGAACCGCTGCGCGCCAAGGTCACGCTGACGTTTATCGAATACACCAGTGCCGCCGAAATCGTCAAGGAGACCAAGCTCAACTCTCCCGACCTGACGCATCTGGTAGAAGTCAAGGCGGGCGATACCCTGCCCCTTTTATGCTACAAAATTTATCGCGATTGTTCGTATTACCAGGAAGTAGCCCGCATCAACCGCCTGACCTGTTTCAGAACCTTGCAGCCTGGAATGAAATTACGTTTTCCTCCGCTTTCATAGCGTAAGCCTGTCTAAGCAGATACGCTGAAATGATTTTTCAAGAAAAGAAAGCAGATGGCAAATTCCCCATTTACAAATAGCACTGGTGTTCTGACCTTGTCCATCACCTGCGATGGCAAGCCAATTCCTGACGCGGCGCAAGTCGTATCAGTTGAGACGAATCACAGTACTAACCGCATACCCACAGCCATCATCACCGTGCTGGATGGCGACATGCCGAATGGCCTTTTCCCTCTTGCTGATGGCGGAAATTTCAAACCAGGCACCAAGATTGTGATCAGTGCTGGCTATGACCTCACGACGCAAGTCATTTTCACCGGCGTAGTGATTAAACATTCCGTCAAAATTACTGGCGACAATTATGCACGGCTGGTCATAGAATGCCGCGACCAGGCGCTGGCAATGACAGTGGGCCGCAAAAACGCCAATTTCGTCGAGCAGACCGACAGCGACATCATGACCTCGCTGATCGGTAACTATCCCGGCCTGACTGCCGACGTGGCAGCAACCACAGTCACCTATAAAGAACTGGTTCAATACTATGTAACTGACTGGGACTATATGATGGCACGGGCCGAGGTCAACGGCTTCCTGGTGATCGTTGATGCCGGTACGGTCAGTATCAAGGCACCGCAGACCTCGGCTGCACCTGTCCTGACGCTGACCTATGGTATTGATCTGATGGAGTTTCATGCCGAACTCGACGCACGCTGGCAGCTCAGCAACGTCACCAGCACTAGCTGGGATATGGCAACCCAGGCTATCGTCAAGGGAACTGCAACACCTACTACCCTGACTAGCCAGGGTGATATCGCTGCCGCGGAGCTGGCCAAAGTGCTGGGCGTCGCCGATTTTGGCTTGCAATCAGCCGCCAACCTCGAATCTGCAACACTGACCAACTGGGCCAAGGCGCAGCAATTGAAATCCGGCTTGTCGAGAATACGCGGCAGAATGCGCTATCAGGGCAGTGCCGTTACCAAACCTGGCGTGGTGCTGGAACTGAAAAGCGTAGGCAAACATTTTAATGGCAACGTGCTGGCTACCAACGTCTTTCATCACCTGATCGATGGCAACTGGGTGACAGAAGTTGAATTTGGTATGCCCCCGTATTGGTTCACGGAAGATTACCAGACCCATGCACCTGAGGCAGCGGGCTGGACATCCGGTGTATGCGGCCTGCATATTGGAGTCGTCCTGAAACTGGAAGGCGACCCGGAAAATCAATACAAAATCCAGGTTTCCGTCCCCTTGATGAATGCACAGACAGTCGGCGTATGGGCGCGGTTTGCCAGCTTCTATGGCTCGGCAGGGTTTGGTGCTTTCATCATTCCTGAAATCGGCGATGAAGTGATATTGGGATTTTTTAATAACGACCCTTCCTGCCCGGTGATACTGGGTAGTCTGTACAGCAGCAAGCATACGCCCGCTTATACGCTTCAGGATGTGAATAACTACAAGGCACTGGTGACACGCAGCAAACTCAAGATGGAATTCGATGAAGAGAAAAAAGTCATCACGTTGATTACCCCGGCCAACAACAAGATAGTCATCAGTGACGATACCAAGTCCATTCTCTTGCAAGACGAGAACATGAACAAGGTGGAATTGAGCCCAAGCGGCATCTTGCTGGATAGCCCGAAAGACATCACCATCAATGCAGCAGGAAAAATCACGATCACCGCCGTGCAAAATGTGGATACAACGGCGCAGATGGATGTCACGACAAAAGGTCTGAATATCACCAGTACTGCAAATATAGGCTTCACGGCCAAAGGAACAGCTACCGCAGAGTTATCTGCCAGCGGCCAGACCACCGTGCGCGGCGCCATCGTGATGATTAACTGAAACGGAGAAAAGCGATGCCCCCAGCCGCACGTATTACAGATATGCATGTATGCCCGATGGTCACGCCCGGCTTGCCACCGATCCCGCATGTCGGCGGCCCTATCAGTGGCCCCTGTGTTCCTACCGTGCTGATTGGTGGTTTACCAGCTGCTGTGGTGGGCGACATGTGCGTCTGCGTCGGGCCTCCTGACACCATCGTCAAGGGATCGATGACAGTATTTATAGGGAAAATGCCCTCCGCCAGGATAGGGGACAATACAGCCCATGGCGGCAATATCGTCTTTGGTTTTCCAACTGTCATCATCGGTGGCTAGGCGCAAATCGGAATCATGACCATGGAAAACAATGCTTCATTTTTAGGTACAGGCTGGAGCTTCCCTCCTGAATTCAGCCGGCGTGGCAACGTCAGGATGATCAGCGCCGAAGAAGACATCCATCAAAGCCTGTTGATACTGATATCCACCACACCGGGGGAGAGAGTCATGCAGCCCAATTTCGGCTGCGGGCTGAAAGCACAGATCTACGAAAACCTGAATGAAAGCACCATTACCGTACTGAAAGACCTGATACGACGCGCCGTCATTTTCTATGAACCCAGGGTTGTACTGGAAGCGATAGAAACAGATCACAGTTACATCTATGAAGGACGGCTGAATATCGAACTGATTTACCGCATCGTCACAACCAACACCCGCCATAACCTGGTGTACCCCTTCTATTTCCGGGAAGGTACCGATGTCCAGGAATAAGCATGAGGTGCTGACGTGACACAGCCCAGACTCTTGATCAGTGATGGCCGCAGCCAGGCGCAACGTCGTTCGCCGGCCTTGAGCGGTGACTACTTCAAACTCAATGAAATGCGTTTTGAAGAATTGCTGACCATGGCAGTCGATTACGCCAGCATGGTCAAGTTCTATCAGCTTGATCTCAGCGAAGACGGTCACTGGCAGCAATATTTCCATGCAGATGAAGTTGTCTTGCTGGCGAATATCCTGTCGCTGGACCTGAAGCAACTGGCGATGCGCTTTGAACAAAGATTGCAAAGCTACAGCCCGGGCAAGGCTTGGTATCAGCATGACCTGACGATAGAGTTTCCACAAATCTGCTCCATCCCGCTGGATTCGCCATTGCTGCTGGCACGGTTGCTGGAATACTGGCTGTCTTGCGCCAAGCGGACAGATGGCCGCACCGGTTATGAAATCACCAAATTACTGGAAAGCATACTGCGTGGCCTGAATAAGGAAATGCTGGCCATGCTGGAACTGGAAGCCGAAATCAGCGCCCAGGATGCCACCTCAGCGCACAGCCCTTCCGCCTTGCCACTGCTGAATACACTGGCAGTCAAGCCTGCCAACCTGCAGGATAAAAAAGCTGGCAGCGCACATACCGTCACCGAGACACGCAGTTATTTTCATGCGTTTTCACAAGCCATACAGATAGTTCAAAACGGTGTACGGCATCTGCTGCCACAATCTATGGCCAGTCAGGAACATGATCCTGGCAGCAGCCTGCTGATTACCTTCATACAGTTGTTCCAAAAGCTGCAAATACGCCTGAATCAATTCGGGCAAGCGCATCTGGATTTTTATTATCACCAGATGCTGAAAATGGAGCAGCGCCCACACCGTTCCGACTATACATTTATAGTCATCCAGCCGAAGCCGGGTGTACGTCAGATTTTTGTTGAGAAAGCCACTGAATTCATCGCCGGCATCGACAAGAACCAGCATGAAATCACCTATGCCAACGAAGAAGCAGTCACCCTGAATGATGCAAAAATCACGGCACTGCATACCCTTTTCTTTGACCAGCGCACGATAAATCGTCGTCTTGAATCAGTCTCCTGTCATACCCAGCCTATCAATGCACTGGCAGATGGCAGCGATGAAAAAGACCATGAGAAGCTACCACCGCTTCCCTTAATGGGCGCGCCCAAACCTGGCGAGCGAAACTATGGCGCCACGGCAGCCCGATTCGGCTTTGCCATTGCCAGCAAGACGCTGTTATTGCGCGAGGGCCAGCGCCGCGTCCGCATTTTATTGCAATACCAAAACACGACTGATCAGACCATAGAAGACTGCCTGCGCCGTTTTGCGCAAGAAAATGCGCACGAGTACGATGCTTCACAGAGTGAAGCAGTGCGCATGAACGATATTTTCGTCAAGCTGTTGCGTGGCATGTTCCGTATTTCACTGACCACGGCCACTGGCTGGTACCGCGTGACTGAATATCGCCCTGAATATACTGGCCTCAATCCCGCCATTGGCCGCGATTGCCTGTCCATAGAATTTTCCCTGCCACCTGAAGTTGCCGCCATTTGCAATTACAAGGCCAGCCTGCACGGCGATAATTATGAGACAGATTTGCCGGTGGCACGGTTTGAAATGACCGAAAATGAATATCGCTACCCCTATGATTTGCTGAAAAGCTGGGTCTTGCGCCACATTCGCCTGGAAGTCGATGTGCAGGGTTGCAGGCAGCTATTGCTGCACAATCAGATTGGCCAGTTAAGTGCCATGTCACCTTTCATGCCGTTTGGCCCTTTGCCGAATGTCGGTTCTTATCTGATAGTCGGTTGTGAAGAAATACTCAGCAAACAACTGGATGATGCAGAAATCAAGGTGGAATGGAATGGCCTGCCTACCAATCTGGGAGGTATTGCTGCTTATTACCGTGGTTACGCGCATCCCATGAAGAGTGGTGAAGTGCTGGCCAGTGTCTCCGTCCTGTCCGGTGGCAAATGGATAAAGGGCCTGGAAGACATCACCCTGTTTGATGAAATGGCACGCGACGACGGCAGCCAGAGTAGTCAACTGGCACCTGACAGTGTGTTGTCGTATCAATCTGCATTGCAATTTTACAAACCGCTGCCTTACAACACCAGTGATGCGGCCCTGCAAAATTTCTCTTACACGCCAGCGACGATGGCCGGTTTGTTCAAGCTGACCCTGGAAGCACCTGAAGGCGCATTTGGACACCAGGAATATCCTATGCTGTTAGCCCAGATCCTGACCGACAACGCCAGACAAAAGAGAGCAAGTCTGGCGCAGGCCTTGCCCAATCCGCCCTATACCCCACAAATCAGTAGCATAGTACTGAATTACAAGGCGCATTCCACCATCCGTTTTGAACAAAGCCGCTTGGTGGAACAAAGGGCAACGCAAGACAAGATGGTACATCTGCACCCTCTTGGTACAGAAACCATGGTCGCAATCAATTCCCGCGCCATCTATCAGATACCGCAATACGATTATCCGGCCAATCTTTTCATCGGATTACAGGGAAGTGATCTGAGTGGTGCCCTGACCCTGTATTTTTACCTGCGCGAAGATTCCTTGCCCATGACCCGCATCAAAGACAGCGGGCTGTCATGGTGGTACCTGTCAGGCAATAGCTGGCAAAAACTGGACAGGGCAAACATCATTGATGATTCTACCGATGGTTTTATGACCAGCGGTATAGTCAGTCTTAATTTGCCAGACGATATAAACATCAGCAACACCATCATGCCTGCCGGTGTACATTGGCTGCGTGTTTCGGCCAATGAAGGCATGGAACGCTTTTGCAGTGTGTATTCTGTTTATGCACAGGCACTCGAGGTCACCTGGTGCGCCAACCAGGCCAACAAAGCCAGCGCGGTATTGCCTGCCATGAGTATCACCCGCAGCAAGCAAAATATTCCTGGCATTGACCGTGTCATACAAATACGTCATTCAGTAGGTGGTAAAAGTGCGGAAACAGTCAAACGTTTCCGCACCCGCGTCAGCGAAAGATTGCGACACAAGAACCGTGCACTGACCGCCAGTGATTATGAATTATTGATACTGGAACAGTTTCCCGAAATTCATAAGGTGAAATGCTTTGCCAACCTGTCCAGCGATATGGACCCGGCCAAACGTCTGCGTGGCGGTCAGATATTGATCGTCCCCCTGCCCTATCTGAACAAGGGTGGACACTTTAATCAGCGCCCTTTGCTGAGCGGCCACCTGATACACGAAGTACAGCAGTTCATTGAAACCTGCGCCCCGCCTTTTACCAAAGTCAGTGTGGAAAATCCGGTGTACGAAGAAATCCAGATTCGTTGCCAGATCAAACTCAAGTCAGGGCTGCGTGGTGGCTGGTACAGCAATCAGATCAATCAGTATCTATGTGATTTTCTGTCACCCTGGCATCCGGTCGGGTATCAACAGCATTTTGGCTGGTGCATACGTGAGCATGACCTTATTTCCTTTTTGCTGGATCTTGACTATGTCGAAGCAGTGACCGGCTTTTCCATGCTGCATATCACTCCAACCGGACAAGGCACTGACCTGCGTTTCAGGATGGATGACAATGCAAGAAATGAACATGGCGCAAAAAGTTTATATCCCATTTATCCGTGGAGTATTGCCGTGCCCATGAATCAGCACTGGATTGTGTTGCAGGACGAATTTGAATCAGCCGATCCGAAACCCGTGGGTATCAATGAATTGAGAATTGGCTCCACCTTTATTATTCCGTCAAGGAAATAGTTATGAAAAAACGAACTCGAGCCATGCTGAGACAGCAGTTTGAGCACGGTAAAATGCCTACCGAGGATGACTTCGGAGATTTGATCGAATCCATGCTCAACATGCTCGACGAAGGCTTTGAAAAATCCGCCACTGAAGGTTTCAAGGTAGCGCAGTTGGGCGATGGAAAATTGCTCAGTTTCTATCAGAATACTGTAGAAGGAACATCCTTGTGGTCCATGGGTCTGGACGTGGGTACGAATAACCTGAGTTTTCAGGCAGAAAAAAATCGCCCCTTGCTGACACTGGCCAGTCATGTTGATGATGACGGCGTCACCCATAGCCGCGTTGGCATACGACAAAGTACACCGCGACACGAGCTTGATGTGGGCGGCTTCATCGCCTCGCGCGGACGGGTCGGACGTGAGGGAAAAATGGCGGTTCCAGCCGATGGCAATTGGTACGACATCAGCGTGGCCATGACTGGCTGCCAGGCCTGGGAAGTTGTTGCCGGTGTGGGCGGCAAAGATGCCGAAGGTCGCTATGCACTGATGCACGCTTTTGCCATGAATGCCTTCAATGCCAATCCACATATCACCTACCATCAAACCCATTTTGGGAACAAATGCAGTCGCATAGAATTGCGCTGGATAAGCACTGACAGCAACTCCCCCTTTGAATTCAAATTGCAGATGCGGGTAGGCTGTACCTATGGCAATGAGGTCTGGATCAAATACCACATGACACAGTTGTGGCTGGATACCCAGATGCTGGAAAGTGACCAGAAACCCAAACTGGCGCCCCGCCCCCTGACACAGCCAGCAAAGGCAAAGAAGTGAACATAGCATGAACCCTATTCATATCACCATCTCGCTGGCGCAAGGCAACCTGATACTGGAAGGTCTGGCAGAAAGACCATTCAAGCAGGTCTTTGCGCTGATCGGGAGCCTGAATCAGCAGGTAAACTTGTTGCTACCGCCTGGCAGCCCGGCCAAGGCTAACGCGGAATTTACATTTTCTGCTGCCGAATTACGTCTCATCATTGAGGTGCTGGGAGAAATGCCCTATAACCGCGTACATCAGTTAGTCCAGCAATTGCATTCTCAACTGAAATTGAGCGAGGTGCGACGACATGCTGGCTGATGACCACATAAAGCGCCTGCAGGCAGACCCTGATGGAATCGATTTTGATGGCTTTCGCCGTCAGGGTGTAGAACTGCTGCAAGCTTTATCTGGTCAGACATGGACAGACTACAATATCCATGATCCCGGTGTCACCTTGCTGGAAATGTTGTGCTATGGCCTGACTGATCTGGTGTACCGATCAGGATTTTCAGTAGCCGATTTCCTGACGCTGGAATCGGGTGGTATCAACTTTGAACGCCAGGCACTGTACCGCCCACAGGACATCTTGCCAATTCGTCCGGTCACAGCTATTGACTACTGCAAGCTCATTTATGACCATGTGCCGGAAATTGACGACATCTGGATACAGACTGACAATCAGGGCGAAAAACTGGAAGGCCTGTTTTCCATTTATGTCAAACTGCACCAGCCTTTATCAGAAATAGAACAGCGCAGTCCTGAAGATGTCAGGCAAGACATCATTGCCCTTTACGCCAACAATCGCAATCTTTGCCAGGATCTGGACCAGGTGTACATCGTCCAGACGGACATTTATTTCCTGGCTGGCGAAATTGAAATTGATGATAGCCGGCCAGCAGCCGAAATTTATGCGGATATCTATTTCCAGTGCGCGACCCTGATTTCTTCCGGTGCGCGCATTACCCGTTTTGAAGAAGCCGTAGCAGAAGGCAAAAACTGGGAAGAATTACTGGACGGCCCTCTGACCCGGCGTGGTTACATTGATGACAGATATTTTGCGCGTACATCGCATAATATCGATGTTGTCAGCCTGATCGCGCTTATACGCCGCATGCCTGGGGTAAAACAGGTGCACCATCTGCAACTGGTCGATTCACAAGGTAAAAAATACGATCACCTTAACTTCAACCTGAAATCCAAGCGCTGCTCGGTATTGGGGTTTCCACGCAATGTGGACCAGATGAACTTGATGCATCTGGTGTATACCCAGACCGGCAGTCAGCAGTTTTCCACACATCACCCCATCCGGCAAAAATTCATGCTGCCGCAGGAAGTCAGCCTGCTTGAGCAAGTGCGTCTTATACTGAAGAAACATGAATTCAATCAACATGCTTTTCGCCGGCACGATGTGAACCTGGATGAGTTAATTGAGCTGCCACAAGGTGAGCACCGGCCACTGCGTGAATATTCTTCGATAGCAGAACACTCTCCTGCCATTTACGGCATCAATCACTACGGTGTACCCAGCTCGGAACCGCCAGAAGTGCACGCCCGTGCCAGGCAATTGAAGGGGTTTCTTTTTGCCTTTGAACAAATGATGGCGAATTACCTGCAGTCATTGCAGGGGATTCCTGATCTGTATTCCCTCGATACAGATTTAAAGCAAAGTTATTTTTCACAACTGCTTGGCAATCAGCAAATACCACTGGTAGAGACTTTATATCGCAATACTTTGAGCCCCAGCCTGCCAGCTGAAATCCTGTCCAAATTCGACCAGTTTATTGACCGCCGCAACCGCGTGCTGGATAGCATGCTGGCAATCTATGGCGAATCGTTCCCGGCGGACGCCCTGCGTCGTTTTAACGTGTACCACCATGAACACGACGACCAAACCGTCATAGACAGCAAAATCAGTTTTCTGGCACACATACGCGAATTAAGTGCGCAGCGTGGCGCAGCAATGAATGTGCACGCGCCGTATTGGACAGGCGCCAACAGGGCTTGCTTGCAGCATAAATTATTATTACTGCTGGGATGTACTGAGGCCAGCCTGGGTCGCTCTTTGACGGCACATTTCTCATCCGCATCCCCGGCCTTTGTGAGTGCCAAAACCTATGAAAAAAAACTGGGAGAACACCCCAAGTACAAGGCCAACGATAGCCATGTTTTGCCCCTGCCGCTGCAAAAAACCGGGGGAATAACCCAGATTAAACGCTTGCCTCACGATATGATCTGTGTGGAGTTGTTGCGTGCAGGTATAGACTTGCAGCGCTACCATCTGGTGGAACGCGCTGACAAAAAAGTCTGGCTATGCCTGGAAGTCGAGCCCGATAAACCCATCTGGTATCTCATTCCACTGCCCAGAGATCAGGCTGTCAATTATGCGCATGGTTTGCGCCAGCGCCTGATAGAACTCAGCCAGCAAAGCGAAGGCCTGCATGTGCTTGAACACCTGTTGTTGCGCCCTGCCAGCCAGCAAGTCAACCGAGATGTTGAAGACGGTTTTTATGAACATCGCGTCAGCATAGTATTGCCCAGCTACACGGCACGTTTTGCCGATCCGGCCTGCCGGGCGTGGGTAGAAGAATTGATTGCACAAAATCTGCCTGCCCATATCCTGCCAGAAATACACTGGCTTGATTATGTCTACATGCACCAGTTTGAACAACGCTATAAAAATTGGCTGGAATTGCTGAATCAGACCCGTCGTTCAGGTCAGCCAGCGGAAGGTCTGGATCAGACGGCAGATGACATCATTACCCTGCTGCGTATCGTCAGACAGAATTATTCACCACAGCATTGGTTATGATCATGAAATCATTCCATGCTATTGATGATCTGATATTTGATTTTTCATTTGCCCAGGGGCAGATGGAAGAATCAACCCTGTCCGACTGGATCAGCACCAGCATACCTGCCCTGATTGATGAAGTGATGGAACAATCCGACACAGGTGCAGGTATTTATCGTATAGAAAAATTGGAAATTGATCTCGGTGAAATGACCGAAGAAGAATTACCAACAGAATTGCCACGACGCCTGTATGCCCAGTTGAGTTCCGCCTTGAACATGCCACGTGAACAAGCCACTGAACCTAGCATTGTTGAAGAAGTTGCGGCTGACGACAGACAGTATCTCGAAGACTTCTTGCGCACGGGGCAATTGGCATGGATAGCATCTACTCATCCTCGTGAAGCGCACATACAGTTATTGGAACGCGTGCTCAAGAACAGCGATGCCGCAAACACCATGAAGAAGATAGTCGCCAACGAACAGATGCGTCTGCGCTTATTGCTGCAATTTGGTGAAAAACAGTTATTCAATGTACTTGAAAAATTACTCGCCGAATGGCCAGCACAGTTGTCGCATAAGGTGCAACAGTGGGCACAACTGGAACTGGCATCACACAGTACATCAACCACAGCTGCACAGGCTTACTGGCAATGGCTGTACCAGCTATCTGCCGGGCAAACGCAAGCAATGGATACAGCACTGCATTCATGGTCTGTCAGCAGCAACAAGGCCAGCCATGAATTGCTGACACAGTATCAGCAATATCTTGAGAAAAACAGTCCCTCGCCGGAGCAGGAACAGAGATCACTGTCCGTATTATTTGGCGAAGAATTCATCGAAAAAATGCTTGCCACAAAAATACCTGACAGGAAAGGTATGAAAGGCAAGCAAGCAGGTATTCAAAGTCCAGAAAAAGAAATATCAGGAAAACCCCTGGACTTCATCACCGATGAAGTCGCCAACAGACAAAATGAGACAACGCCCGCAGTGGCGGCGGTCGACAAAGGGCAAAAACACCTGGCCAGCGATGCGACGACAAATCAGTCTGGTGATCATAACTCTCAAAAAAGTAATCGGGAGAAACCGGGCGACCTGACTGATACACCACAGGACACCATCAACGTTGATCATTTGTATCAGGCTTTATGCGCAGGTGACTGGCCCGCCATAAAACCTCATTGGCAGAATTTGACAGGCAAGCATGCAGATTTATTGCGTCGTGCACAGGCACAGGGATGGACGCATTGGTTGCAAAATGTCCCGGCGGAGCAGTTACGTGTCGCCAGCCAAATTTTGCAGCCACGGGCGAGCTGGGTACTGGAAAGAATACTCAATCAATCCCGGTTTATCAACCCTGACCAGGCAAAACTGTGGTTTGAACAAAGTCTGCCCATTTTGCTGTCCGCCAAACCGTCAAGTCTGCAGCCAGATGCCTTATTAATACAGTTACCGCCGTTGCGCGATGTCGCTGCCGGCATGGAAGAATTGCACACATACCTGCCACAAATCAGTAATGCAAAACGAACACCTGCAATGGCTAGCCAGCCTGGCTTGCATGAACAGGAGGACGCTGACATCGATGCACCGTCAGTGAACAAGGACATCGCACTCTTCGGCAATAAAAAATCAGCACGCAAAACGGCCACAAAAAACAAAATAACGTCAGCAACATCAATAGAGAAATCCGGCGACACTGGAGTCGCTTCAGAAAAACCAGAAGTGCAGGCATCAAATCTGCCCACTTCTACCGGTGATGTAATAACAGATAACGCAGCCATTAGCCTGACCCAGTTGTATAAAGCGCTGGAAAATGCCGATCTACATCAACTGAATCCTCATTGGGAAAGGCTGTTGCATCAGCATGGCGACATCATACGCCAAGCGCAGGCAAGTGCATGGACAGTGTGGCTGTCAACACTGCCACCACAGAAACTGCATGATCTTTGCCTTGTATTACAAGCAAGCGCGACCTGCGACCTGGAAGAATTGATCGACAAACTGCCCGGCAAACTGCCATTCACTGCCCGTCAAGCTTTATTGGCATCTGCCATCCCCCTGCTTTTGCAAGCCGCACCTGACTCAGTACACATGGCAGATTTGCTCAGGCAACTTCCACAACTGCGTGCCCTTGAACAAGACAGCATAGCCACGTCTCCAGAAGCTACGGTGACAGATCAAGTATCAGGAACGACAGGACCGGCTCATATCGATATGAATGCTGACACAGATACTGCTACCGATGTACATGCAGACAACGGCAACGATGCAGACAGCGATACAAATATTCAAGTAAATGTCGACGCACCTGTCAACGCAAATGCCGCTACATATACCCAGCTCAGTACCGACACAAATGTGGACATAAATGCTGCGATAGACATAGTTAAGCTCGGTGCCGCTGATACAGACACAAGTACAGATACAGACACAGACACAGACACAGACGGCAAGCAAAATCCAGCAACGATTGAATTATCTGCATTGAGCAAACAATTGTTTCAGGCATTGTCGGCTGTTGACACTGCTGCGATCATGCACACGTGGACATCTGCAGGTGCACAAAAGATAGACAGCCTGAGGCAGGTATGGATGCTGATTCGTCATCAGCAGCGACAAGAAATTCTGCAATCGCTTGATATCGTCGTATTGATGGAATGGGTGCAGATACTGCAACCACAAGCAATCCAACTGGCGACGGAATTACGACAACAAGCCCGACGTCTTGCACAAGTTGCACAGGTGCTGCGCACACACAAAAATAATCTCTTACCAATAGAAGCATCAACGGCTTCAACAATGGGCATATCAGACAATACAGCAACTGAGACAAAGAACACTGCAACAATTAATGTAGGGATTAATGCAGGGCTTGATTCAGGGATTAATACAGAGGTTAATGTAAGAAACAGTGCAGCGATTGGCGCAGAAAGTATTCCAGTAACGAGAAACACTTCCAGCGCAAATCTGTCCACCGCCGAAATGGTAGAGCAATATGCCGAGCAGCTCCAGCGCAAATCAATGCAGCACCTGTTGCAAGCCAATACTGAGCAGGCAGCTCCAGTAAACGTCATCCAGGCAATACTGAGCGATCAGGAACATGCTGCTGACATCGTGCACATCTGGAAAAAACTGCCGGATATGGAACAACAGGCAAAGCAGTTACACCAGGCTTTGCAAAACTGGTCTATACCGGACCAGATCGCTACGACGAAAAACGCTGCAACACAGCAAGCTGATGCTGATATCGATGCTCATGCTCATGCTGATGTTGATGTTGATGCTGACGCCGATGCAGCATCCTTTATGCAGGAACACGGCGATATACCAGCACCCACCGACATCAGGGAATCAGGAAAAAATCAGGATTTCTCCAATTTCCGTCTTTGGGTTCAGGGTCAAGTATCTTTATGGACACTGGAACTCAGCAACGATCAATTGCAGCAATGGCTGAGATGGTGGTTTGCCAGCAATCCGCAACAAGGCCTGGAGCAGGACCAAAATCAGGACCATCATCTGCTTTTCCGGCAGTCTGTCATTTCTTATTTTGAACAGGCAGAATACCCTGCCCTGTTCCTGAAACTGGTACTGACACAGTTACAGCAAGACAAAGAAATTGACCTAGATCGTTTACTGCAAGAATCCTTGAGCCTCGCCTCGCAAGAGGAGATTGTGCCACAGGGTACGGTGCATACAGATCAGGCGGAAAGCCGGTTGCAGTCTGGTATTCAGACTCATAATCACGTCCATAATCAGGTCCATGCGCAGACACAGAATACAGCAACACCCGGCATGGAACGTGAAACTGGCTTTGAAGCCGAATTTAACCCGGAGCTTAGTTCCGAACTTAATTCGAAATTAAATTCTGAATCAGATTCCAGTGTAAATACCGAATTAACACCTGAATACACATCTGCCCATTTATCCCCAACTCTCAATCCTTTGCTCTCTTCAGATCTGGGCAAACAGCTCTTGCTATGGCTCACCAGAGAGCATCATGGTCCCGATGCCGTAAAGGACATATCAGATCAACACCCGGAATTTACCAGCCTGCTTGTTCAATTAAAACAAGATAGCAGCATATTAAATGCATGCAACAGCGCACAGTTGCATCAGTTGCTGCTGGATTACCTGGGTCTGGAATACGGTGATCAAACCAGACAGCACTTCCTGCAATCCATAGAACGCTATGCATTGCAATCGGCAGATTTACATACTTACTTAAGAATGGTCTTGCAAGACCTGCTGGCGCAAAAAATCATAGACTTGGAGCAGATACTGGCGGTAAGCCGGGATGCCGATATTCAATTGAAGGCACAAGTCATCAGTGCGTATTTTCCGCGAGAAGTTACTGACGAAGTTAAAGATGAAGTTACTGCCGTCAATCAATCCGGTCAGCCAATAGCAACAATACCGACGACCCGCATGCAGGAAGCCGTACCCGACCTGCCGCAAGTTAATGATAGTCAGGGTAGCAAAGACATTCCAGATACGCCAACTGTTCCAGACATGCAGGACATCATTACCCAGGCGCAGGCATGGAACACACCTGCCCTGCATTTCTGGTTGTCACAGCTAATGGCATCCACACCTCAACTGCGGGCTACGCAGGTATGGCTGATGGCATTGGAAACACAAATCAAACAGCTTGCCGGTGCAAAAAATGCAGCCCTGATACCGTATTTGTTATTGCAAATATTAATGCACAGGCAAACTGATGAACAACAGCAACTCTCCTTCAGGCAGGCGATATTACAGTATTTCCCTTACAGTGAAGAACAGCTTCAGGCTATTGCCGCGTGGCTGAACAATGATGCGCAAGCGCTGGAATTGCAACAAAAAATTGATTTTTGCCTGGCACAGGCCGACGCACAGCCTCGTGATATGGCTGCTCAGGGTGATGACACGATCGCAAATACAATCACAGCCACAAGCTCAGAGCAATCAGAAAATACATCAGCCAACGAGCCGGATGCAGAGCCACAAAAAGTGGCTGAAAGCCAGGCAAACGAAATCCCCAAAGCCAACAACGAACAGAGTGGTGACGCTCACGTCCTGTATGAAGCCGTTATACCCGGTGTGACACCAAGACGGTCTTCATCACCCGCAGAGGTGCCACCAGACAGATCAGTGCAGCAGCTCATGCCCAATCTGCCGCATCGTATTGCGCAGGCCATGCTGCAAGCCAATATGGATAGCCTGGCACCTGTATGGGCGCACTTGATGACAGCAGAAAGAAACCTGCTCGAACAGGGGCTGCGTCGCTATATGGTACGTCCGGAAGAACAAAGACGCCTGCTGGCACAGACAAGCCACGACAAGCTCAGGGATTTGATCCATGTACTGCAACACCTGGCGGGCAGTATGCTCGGTATCGTCTGGGCAAACTGGAATGCTTGCCAGGCAAGTGCCAATCCATCCGCCAGCGCATCTGCATTGAAAGAAAAATTACTGGCAGCCAGCTTCTCTTTCTTGCTGACATCCACGGCAGATACGTTTCATGCAGAAAACTTCCTGAGAAAACTACTTTCTGTTTTCGTGCAGGATTCAAGTACCGATGCAGCCATGCTATCGCTTGCTCAATCCTGGCTGGCACACTTTAGTACCAGCAGACCAGAGCCACTATTCACTGCACTCAACACCCTGGTGTACGGCCGCAGCTATTTGCGCGTATTACAGCAACGCATATTGCCACCGGCAGATTTGCCGCAGGCTGCCCTGCCAGTATCTGAGGCAGAAGACCATCCGGTTACGACAAAGGCAAAGGCAATGCCAGCGACGATGGACGTCAATGAGACCGGCACCAGTCGTGAATTGATTATCTCCACGCTCAGCAATGAATTCCCGCAACTGATGCAGGAATTTCTGCATGAGCTTGAACAGACAAATCTGGATCATGCACAATTTTCACCAGAAGAATGGCAACACCTGTTATATACACTTTTGAATCAATTTCCTGCCAGGCTACAAACCAGTTTCTGGAAACAATGGGAAGAGAAATTTTTTCCTGCTGAAATACAGCAAGCCGCCTCAGACATGGGAATGCCAGATCCGTCATTCCTGCCTGCGGGCCAGGCTCTGCTTTGGTCAGCGATACCAGAAGAAACGTACAAAACCAGCCTGCAAGATTTATTATTCAAATCAAAACAAGTTGCAGAGTATGCCAGAGCCAATGCGGCAACGGTCAACCAGGATACCCTGTCCTCTGCCAGAGTACCAGGTAAGCCACTCAGCTATGCAGTGAAAAAAACTGCTACATCTATTACATCGGCTAAATCAGCTAAAGCGGCTGACATAGAGAATATACAGAATGTAGAGAATGCACAGGATGTACAACAGACGCAGAAAGACCAGGCGCGATCGGACGTGGAAAGACTGGCATTTATCCTGCAACGTCATACAGAACCGGATGCAGAACAAAAAACGATCTTTGTCTTGCTGACGCAAAAACTACTGGCAAATAACACGGAAACACTCAAGGCAATGGCCGGTGAAGTGATGACCAGCGCACTGAGCAGGCCACAAGGCCTGCGCCGCCTGCTAGATATTTTGCCACCTCTTGCCCTGAAAAATCTGCTGGGAAAATTATTGCCAGTTTTCTCACCAAGATTGCCATCGCTGTTCGTGCAACTGGAAGCAGCCCTGGGAATAGCGATTCCGCCACTGGCCAACTTTGTCTGGCGCATCGTGTACGAAAATGTCTTTGTCAGTCACATCACGCAGCCCGGCCCGGCATTTACCCAGGCCATGGTGCGTGGCCTGGCTTCACACTATCAGGCAACAGATATTGCTGACTGGTTAAGCAAAACCGACGACGTGGCATTGCAAACGCACAGAGACGTGGCAGACGCACCGGCAAGATCAACACATGCGGTTGAGCAGAATACTCCTGCCCCGGAAAATAAATCCGGCGCTGTCAAGCCAGCCGAAGCCATTCAGCCGCGCAAGGACAGAACGCAATCCGGTGACATACCAGATCGTGCGGATATCAATGTAGACAATATCCATATACACAATGGTGGACTGATCCTGCTGGCGCCGTATATACAAAGACTGTTCGATATTCTGGAACTGACCAGAAACGGTAATTTTGTTGATGAGCAAAGTGCACAGAGATCCGTGCATTTGCTCCAGTTCATTGTTACCGGTGAACTGGAGACACCTGAATACCAACTGGTGCTGAATAAATTATTGTGTGGAATTAAGGGCGGCATACCGATATGCAGCGGCATCAGCATCCTTGACCGCGAAAAGGAAGTGATAGAGCAAATGCTGGGAGGCGTGATCGCCAACTGGGGAGCACTGGGTGGTTCCTCCATCGCGGCCCTGCGGGAAACTTTTTTGCAAAGGCAGGCGCATTTGTACCGGCAAGATGAGGCCTGGCACATGAAAGTGCTTCCAGGTACGTTTGACATGTTACTGGATCGCCTGCCCTGGAGCTTCGCCCTGACCAGACTCCCCTGGATGGAAGAACCGATACATACAACCTGGCGCGGATAGACCAATTTGTGGAAATGACAGATAGAGATATGAACAACAACGCAGCATGCCTGGAGCGAGAAATAGCCTGGTTTACCCAGGTTTGCGATATGCGCTTCCGTAGCTATTTTAGCGACGGTGATGACACACGCCCCTTGCAGGAATCATGTCCTGTCCCGGATTTGCATACGGATGATGGCCCGTATGCAGAACTGGTATTGCAATATCAAATGGGATTTGAAGAAAGGGTCATTTTTCTTTTGGCATTCTTGCCCCATTGCCGTCCGCAGGCGCTGGATATTTTCATGCTGCAAAATGCGCAAACAGGACGAGCCTACAGTGAAATTGGTGGCTGGCGCGGCAAAATTCATGGTGGTTTTTTACCGACCTGCGAAACCGCTGCCTTCATTCTGGCCGGCAATGACCTGGAAGAACGCTTTAACGTCGCACGTCTGTTCCAGGAAGACCATTTTTTCCTGCAACAGGGCATTTTGCGTTTGGAACATGGTGCCAATGGCGAGCCGTTTTTTGGTTCTTCCTTCATGCTGGGGAATGAGTATCTGCAAAGACTGAGCAGCGGTGAGATTCACAAGCCTGATTTCAGTGCCAATTTCCCGGCCAAACTGATGCACACCAAGCTGTCATGGAGCGACCTGGTATTGAATCCAGAAGTCATGGAAGAAGTAGAAAACATCGTGACCTGGTTAAGACATCCTCAGTTGATCCTGCAGCGCTGGGGGCTGGAGAAAACTGTCAAGCCAGGCTACCGCAGTCTGTTTTATGGTCCACCGGGTACCGGCAAAACCCTGACAGCCTGTCTGATAGGTGCTGCTGTTGGCGCAGACGTGTATCGCATCGATCTCTCGATGATCGTTTCAAAGTACATCGGTGAAACCGAAAAAAACCTGGCCAGTGTATTTGACCAGGCGCAAAACAAGAAATGGATCTTGTTTTTTGATGAGGCAGATGCGCTTTTTGGCAAACGTACGCAAACCAGCAGCTCCAATGACCGGCACGCCAACCAGGAGATTTCCTATCTCTTGCAAAGGGTAGAAGATTTTCCGGGCGTGGTACTGCTGGCGACCAATTTGAAGGCGAATATAGACCAGGCTTTTGCACGTCGTTTTCAAAGTGAAGTCTATTTCGCCATGCCTGACCCCACGCAACGCGAGCGCCTCTGGCGGGGATTGTTTTCACAGGCTGACAGCCTGGGCCCGGATGTTGATTTCAAACGACTGGCCGAAAAATATGAATTGTCTGGTGGTGCCCTGCTTAACGTCGCGCGTTACGCCGCCATACGTGCGGTCAGAATGCAGCGCCAAGCCATCGTGCAAGACGACCTGATAGCTGGTATTGGAAAAGAATTAATGAAGGATGGAAAAACACTATGATTACCATCATGAAGCGACATTCATATCGCCCCGGTTTATGGCAATTAAGCTGCCTGCTGCTAGCGTGCAGCATTGTTTTCGATAGCCAGACATGGGCCGCCTCCCCTACAACACCGACGACACCGGCAAGTGCGGGCAGCACAGCAACAGCAGCCAGCACCAGCGCAGCCAGTGCGGGTAATACCGCGCCAGTTGCAGCAGCAGTAGTGACATCAGCAGCCCCAGCCCCTGCGATTGTCCCTGTTATCGCTCCTGCTGTTACCGTTGCCGTGCCCGCGCCCGCCTCAACCGGTGTCAGCAACTTGCCGGTATATGCAGACAAGAACAAGCTGGTGTCAGCCAGAAAGTCTGTAAAGGCAAACTACATGCCGGCCGTCATTGTGCCGGCAACCGCGATCGCTCCTGCTCCTGCCCCAGCTTCCGCACCTGCCGCTGCAAGTACCGTATCTGTCATCGTGCCAGCGCCAGCCGCAATGACCGCACCACCGCAAGTACCACAAATGTCGCAGGCAACATCAGCATCAAAGGCCGCCAGGGCACCGGTACTGACATCCATCACCTCGCCAGTTTTCGGAGATTATGAGCGTATCTGGCGCATCTCCAACTTCCGTAACCTGAGTCATGACGTTGTACTGCAAATGCAGCAACAGATGGGACTGGTCTATTATCCGCTGGCAGATTGGAAACATGATTACGCCTTGCCCAAACAACCGCTCAACGATGGCATACTGGGGCCGATTACTGCATCCTGGCTGCAGCGTATGTGCTTCAATTTCAAAATTCCCCTGGATGAAAGTCTCGGTACCCGCCTGCCAGCAGCAGTAACGCGACTGGCAGAATTCGCCAAGAAATACCCGACAGAAATGGGTATCCTGATCAGCCCGGACTTTGAAAGCTGGGACAATCTCGAACCTGAGCCACAACGCGGGCAGGATTTTCAGGTCAGGCGACAAGGCAGCGATGCCGAATTGCTGGCACTGGTAAAACGCTATCTGTCCAGAAAAAAAACAAGAACCAAAACAACAGGCAATAGCAATGATGTCCGTGAACCAAATACCGTCTACATCTACTCACTGACAGCAGATGACCTTGCCATACTGGGAGGAAAAGACCAAGTCATACTTGCCTTGACGGCACTGAAAGATAAAGAGTTTGATTCGGTAGAAGCCATGAAAGCCGCCGTCAATCAGGCATTGGGCAACCGTGCACAGTTGTATCAACATCTGTGGCCCCTGATAGAAAAACAGATCGTTGATGTCACTGGCTACCAGATCAATGCGTCCAAACTCGCTGCCTTGAAAACACAGAACGTCGACGATGCCGCTCTCAGGGCGCTGGCCAAACTCAATGACAATTATTTCCTGGATAAGTCAGAATTGGAATTGAATGTGAACGATGTCCTGAAGGATTTCCCGCCCGAAGAGGTAGCGGCGACATTCACAAAACTGAGCAAACAGGCTGAGGTGCTGGATGGCGTGCAACTGAATGCACAGTCTTTGGTCAATTTAAAAAATGACTTGAAAGGCGACATCAACAATGCCAGCGTGCCGACTGGCATCATAAAAATGCTGAAGGAAATTCAGGACGTTCAGTATCCGGATGTCAATCTGTTCAATAGTGCAGCGCGTGCAAAAATCCTGTACTCCTTAGCGGCCTGTAAAAAGAACCTGCCACAGGATAATCAATATGTTGCCAGTATACGCTTCGGTGATGATGAACTCGCCTTGCTCAAAGCAGACTTGACCAATCTTGAAGCAGGCCTCATTAAGGGTAACGCACAAATCGACCTGAACGCTACATTTGACAGACTGACCAAACTTCGTGCGCGTCAGAATGCCTGCTCCATGGAAGAGTACAAAGGCATTATTGCTGACGTTGCCAAAATCTTTGACAGCTATCTGGCAAGCATCGTTGACGCTACCGCCAGGAAAAATTACCCTAATTCCGGTTTGCCCATCAAGTGGAATGGTGGCAAATGTGGTTGCGCACTCGATCATGTAACAGGTGTGGTCTACGGTTTTTATCCCTTCTGGGCCAATCAGGGCAAAGAACAGACCATGAATTTCAGCATGCTGAGTCGTATTGCTTATCATGCCCTCAGTATGGATAACCTGGGTGAACTCAAACAGAGCAATGACCTTGCCAAGGGTGGCCAATTCACCATCGATGATGGTTCAGCCGCGCAGAATGAATTTATTCAGACCGCCCGCAACTACAATACCAAAGTGGACTGGGTGGTGCAAAAAAGTGACTGGGATGAATGGAATAAATATCCACGGGAAAGCAAGCAAGCGATCTTCCGCAGGCTGGCAAACAATATTATCAACCTCCTGCATACCCCTTTAACGGATAGATTCTCCAAGGCCATGCCTTATCTGACCCTGGGCTTCAGCAGAACACCAAAACGCGGCGATGGCGTCACCATCTATTTCCAGGATTATCCGAAAGACGCCGATTCTGCCCAGTTATTCAATGAATTTTATGGTTATCTCAGGCATAGCATGTCTGGTGACAAGGTCGCCATCAATGTTCTTTTGTCCAGACAGGCACTGGCAGATCAGGATAGTGCGTTTGGCATGGCAAACTTGATCAAGTTGCGTAAAGTGGAAAGAGAAATCCATGGCAGCAAGGAAGAATACAATCGTGATCTGAAAACCTATTTCCTGATCTTGCTGGATGAACCAAGTACCGATGCCAAAAAACTGCTGCGCCATGATATCGACGTCGAAAGCGGTATCAGCGGTGCCGAACGGGTGGAATTTTTGCAAGGCATTGTACCGGTCGTACAATTCGATAACCGCAACTGGCAGCAGCTGGAGGCAGATATCGCCTACATGAATTACAACTTTGGCGGTATGGGCTTCTGGCCACTGCCTGTCGCCAATCTGGCCAAGCCGGTTCCGGCCACACCACAATCCTGCGTAGCATCAGAGCAAGTTTTGATCTGCCTGCTGGAAAATTTCAAAATGCCAGGCACGGAAAATCGCTTGCCTTCGCTCATCGCCCGTGAAGTCTGCGAATACCGCTGGCCGCTTATCATCCTGATGAACTTCTGGCTGATTGCGATTGCCGTATTGGCCTTCCTGTATTTTAAATATTGCAATATACAAAATTTCATCCGTCAGTATTTTTTGTGGATGTTGATTTTCGTTCTGGTGCCACCGTTGATTATCTTCACCCTGTTGCTATTTTATGATCCGACCTGGAGCGGGCTATCGCAAGGAAATCTGCCCTTCATCATTGCGCTTGCCGTGATCGTTGTAGGTACCATAGCGGGTTACCTGTACATCCGCTCTCAGCGCGAATTACCGCAGCGAGAGAGGATCAAGCAGCAAAAGAAAAAGCCCAGGGAATCATAGAGCCTATATGTGATATGCGATAAGTGTGATAAAGGGTAGATATGAATCTACCCTTTATCATTTCAAAAAAGTGGATGAGGCTTGCTACAACATTAAGTCAGCAAGGTTCAGGCATATAGTCACGCGGCCAGCCATGGTTGCGGCGAAAACTCGGTGACGATGCCAGACCACGCAGACGTCCCAGATCAAATTGCGCAAGTTGTTGTGCGACTGCGCTATTGATGGTGATTTTTACCTGCATCATGAGTAAATCCAGGTTGCTGCCAGTGATATCCAGATTGCGCCGGGTTACATGCTGTCTGATGTCTGGCGTCTCTGCCTCATCCAGTCTTTGATGATCTGCACGTGCACCTTCTTCTACCATGCAAAAGCAGTAATAGACATCGGCCAGGGTCATTGTGTCTTGCCAGTGGCAACAGTGCCAGCCATCTTTGCCAGCATCGCAGGTGACCAGTTGATAGTCGTGAAGAATACGAATGATGGATCGGACCAGAGCAGGCCGTTTGCCTGTACAACGTGCCAGCTCCGTGATGGAAATGGAATCGGGCATGCTCATCACTAGTTTTGCCAGCAGTTCAACGGCAATATAAAACTGTTCGTTGATACCGGCATCGGCAAAAATTTCAGTTTTTGAGCGTACCTGTTTTCTTTTTGCCAGACTCATGTGCGCAATTCTTCTAAATCATTGTGGATACCGGGGCGTAACGCGGCTTTCGGCTACGCCCCGGTCTTGACGTTTATTTTGTAATGGTCAGCAATTCGCGCTTGCCACCTTTATACGTATACAGCGTCAAAGTCCCATCAAGAATGTCGCCACGGTTGTCAAAGGCGATCATCCCCGTCACACCCTTGTGTTGAATCTTGCTCAGCAAAGGAAGATATTTGGCTGGTTCAGATGAACCGGCCTTTTGCATCGCGTCCACCATGGTCATGACGCTGTCATAGGCATACGGTGCGTTCAACACCACTTCATGGCCAAAACGCTTCGCAAATGCCGCCTTGAATTTGATCAGGTCACCTTTCTTGGCTTCTTCGACACCGCCCGCCTCTGCGCAAACTACCTTGCCTTCACCTATCGCATCGCTGGCCAGGTTGGGCAAATCAGATGAGCAAATACCATCACCACCGAAAAATTTGGCTTCAATGCCGAGCTGCTTCATCTGACGCAACATGGGGCCTCCCACCGCATCCATACCGCCAAAGAAAATCACATCCGGATTTTTGCTTTTGATAATGGTCAGGATAGCGTTGAAGTCAGTTGCCTTGTCTGTCGTATATTGACGCGTGACGATGGCATCTGGCCCGGATTTGCCGATGACACCTTTGACAAATTCATCCGCCACCCCTTGCCCATAGGCCGACCGGTCATCAATCACTGCCACTTTTTTTGCATGGTTGATCTGCACCGCAAAACGCCCCAGGGTCCCACCCAGTTGGCCATCATTGGCGACAACCCGGAAAGCCGTGTTAAATCCCTGAAGCGTATATTTAGGATTGGTCGCAGAAGGTGATATCTGAGGTATACCAGCGGTTTGATAAATCTTGGATGCCGGAATAGTCGTTCCTGAATTCATATGGCCAATCACACCATTCACCTTGGCATCGACCAGTTTCTGCGCCACAGTCGTTGCCTGCTTGGGATCACTGGCATCATCTTCTGACAGCAATTCAAATTTGGCTTTTTTACCACCTATGCTGAGACCCTTGGTATTCAATTCTTCTATCGCCATTCTCGCCCCTTCTTCGGTATCTTTACCCATGTGGGCAGATGGGCCGGAAAGTGGGCTGACATGGCCAATCCTGACGATCAGGTCCTGAGCCTGTGCCTGATGATAAGCAGTAAGTGTAGATAGAGTGGCGGCAGTGAGCAGACCAAATTTTACGATCATAATTTTCTCCAGAATGCGACAAAAAATTCACCCGCCATAACGGGTGCCAAACGGACGATGCACACAATTTTTGATAACAGCCCCGGCTTTCAACAGTTCGGCATCACATATTGTTCAGGCATCGCATTTACCGTAAGCGCATCTTGGTATGATCACTGCGTAATCACAAACCAGAATTTCTATAGAAAGGCATTAGTATTACTAATGCCAATGGAACTCGCAGGCAAATACCCCTTCGTCAGGTGACGACAGGGTATAAACAAGGATAAATAGATGCAGGCGATTGCTTTATTTTTACAACAATCCATGTAATTCTGATGTATCACAGGGACTAAGCCAGGCTGACCAGGAAGCTTTCCCGCTCCAGTTCAAACTTGCCGCACTCAGCAACTATCCATTCCTTGAAGAACTTCACCGATTCGCGATTCGACGTGCCATGGTTAAAAACCAGGAAATACTGAGCACTTGACCTGACGGCCTGCAATATCACAGGCACCAGCTGTTTGCGCTGCAATTCATCCATGATCAGCGACACACGTGCCATAGCTATTCCCTGCCCCTGCAAGGCAGCATTGATCGCCAATTGCGACAGATTGAACTGATTGCCGTGCCGGACCGTGCCTTCCAGTTCTTCATTGCCATCTGGCGCATAGCTGCGCAGCCAGGCGGCCCATTCATCAAATGCCGGTGCGCCCTCCCACGGCGAATCATCATGCAGCAACTTGTGCTTTAGAAAATCAGCCGGTTCCAGCACAGTCGACTGCTGTTGCAGGTAATCGGGGCTGGCCACCGGCATCAGATATTCATGCATCAGAGCAGTCACCTGCTGATCGCTATCGTCTGGCAGTTGTCCATACATCACCAGTACGTCTATCGCCTCTTCATTCATCAACGCAGCACTCATGCCAAACAGCTCCCCACGCAGGCGGATCTCGATATCCGGATACAAGCGGCTAAAACTGTTCAGGCGCGGCATCAGCCACATCATGGAAAATGAGGGAGAAGCACGAATCAGCAGGGTTTTATTGGGACCGGCGGGCTGAATGGCATGCAATTCCGTCTCAAGATCACGCAACACCTTGCGCACGACGCGATACAGGCGCTCACCTTCAGGCGTAATCGCCAGTCCACGCGGCAGACGCTTGAACAAGGCAACGCCAACCTGCTCTTCCAATCCTTTTATCTGCTGGCTGACTGCCCCCTGGGTCACATGCAATTCCTCAGCAGCACGGGTAAAACTGCGATGGCGGGCAGCAGCATCGAAATACTTCATCGCATGCATGACCAGGGGTGTCAGTAATTGGCGTTGCGACATGGCGGCCCAACAGTGAGAGAAAGGAGCAGAAATTATATATCAGCATCCTACGCATTAGCCCAACTAATGCCAACAATAGGAATTCTGGTTTGCCTGCCAGACGCTTTTGGAAAAGAATACCGTCAGGATAAAAACGGAAGACAAGCCATGCGCAAACCCTTGATCGGTATCTCGCCAGACCGTAGTGACGAAGCAAACAACATAGAATCGCATTTCTTTTTGCGTAGAAATTACTGTAGCGCCGTTGCCGCTGGTGGTGCCATCCCCTTGATATTGCCGTATCAGATGGAATTGGTTGAACATTACCTGGACAGGCTGGATGCCATTGTCCTTAGCGGCGGCATGTTTGATATTGATCCCCTCTGGTATGGCGCAAGGCCTGCACATAACAGCCAAATGTGTCTGAAGCCCGACCGTACCCAGTTCGAACATGCGCTGCTGCGCGGTGCACTGAAAAGAAATATCCCTATACTGGGCATATGCGGCGGCATGCAACTGATTGCCGTAGAAATGGGCGCCCGATTGTTTCAGCATCTGCCATCTGATATGCCGAGCCAGATCGAACACAAACAAACGGCAACATGCGATATCGCTACCCATCGTATCAAACTCGCAAAAGACAGTCGCCTGCAACAAATACTGGGGCTGGACGAATTGCAGGTCAACAGCCTGCACCATCAGGCTGTGATAGAGGGAAACCAGCGCTTGTTAGTCAGCGCCAGTGCTGATGACGGTGTCGTCGAAGCCATTGAAATCATTGGTCACCGGTTCTGCATAGGTGTGCAATGGCATCCCGAATACCAGGCTCACGCTTCTGAACACAAGCTGTTTTCGGCTCTGGCAGCGGCAGCCATTGAATTCAGAATCATGTCCGGCATCTTGCCAGGCCAGGGCTCGCTATGAGAATCTGCATCATCGGTGCTGGCGTCATTGGCCTGACCAGCGCCCATGCGCTTGCCAGGCGCGGTCACGAAATTATCGTGGTCGATGCATATGAGCAGGCTGGCCAGGGTGCCAGCAAAGCGAATGGTGCCCAGCTAAGCTATTCCTACGTTGCACCACTGGCAGACGCTACGGTATGGAAAAGCCTGCCTGCTTACCTGCTGGATCCACAATCACCTTTACGCTGGCAACCACAATGGGACATCCGGCAATGGCAATGGGTAGTCCGGTTTCTGCACGCCTGCACCACGCACAGATCAAGACAAAGCAGCATCGAACTGTTGCGCCTGGCATTTTTCAGCCGCGATTGCCTGACCCAGCTGCAAAATGAACTGGCATTGGATTTTGATCTTCGTACAGCCGGGAAACTGGTCATGCTATCTTCTGCCAAAGCAGTAGACGTGGCCTCCAGACAACTCGATTTTCAGCGTCGCTACGGTTGCGTACAAGAGATGTTAAGTCCAGCGGATTGTTTAAAGGTAGAACCATCACTGGCTTTGTCGGGCAGAGACTGGTTTGGCGGCGTCTATACGTCATCAGAACAGGTCGGCGATTGCGGCGTATTTTGTACACAATTGAGCAAGCATCTCGCGCAAGCAGGTAATAAAGTCGAATTTGCTTTCAATACCAGCATTACCTCAGCCATCGTCGCTGGTGGAAAAATCATGGCACTGCAATCCACCGCCGGCGACATCGTGGCCGACGCCTACGTACTGGCAAATGGTGTCGGCAGCGTCGCCACAGCGGCATCAATGGGAATCGAGCTACCGATCTACCCATTGAAAGGCTATAGCCTGACTTATGAAGCCAGTGACGATAAGCAGCTCCCCAGCGTGAGTGTCACTGATCTGAGCAAAAAAATCGTCTACGCACGCATAGGCAAGTATCTGCGGGTGGCTGGAAAAGTGGAAATGACAGGCAATGACCTGTCGCTAAAACCGCAACGCTGGGCCGGCATCGCAAATGAAGCACAGCAACTATTCCCGGCCCTGCGTCAGCAACAAGGCCGGACGTCTCCCTGGACCGGCCTAAGGCCAGCCACCCCAACCGGCATACCCATCATCGGGCGCAGCAAGCTGAAAAACCTGTACCTCAATACCGGCCATGGCGCTTTGGGCTGGACCCTGGCCTGCGGTAGCGCAGAAAAACTGGCAAGTGAACTATGTAACGAACCCATTCCCGCTGCGCTACAGACATCGCAAACCCATCAAATCAAACCACACGAAAACCCACATGGATAACTGCATGGAAAATAGCATAGAAAACAGCAATAGCCGCCGCATTGAGCACATCATCACCAACGCACAAATCGCTGACCTGCTAACGATAGAAGATGCCATACAGGTCATGCGCAAGGCATTTCCCGGCTTTAGCCAACAAGGCAGCAACCAGGAAAGAGTGCGCATAGACTGTGGCAGCACCAAGCTCAGCATGATGGGTGCCATCATGCCCGGACTGAATGCAGCAGGTGCCAAAGTCTATACCACTGTCAATGGCAAATTCACGTTCGCGATCGTGCTTTTTTCTGCCACAGATGGTACCTTGCTGGCCGTTATGGAAGGCGAAGCCATGACGGAATACCGTACCGCAGCCGTCACTGCACTGGCTGCAGATGCCATGGCGCGAAAAAATGCCACCACCCTCGCCATCTTTGGCACCGGGGTACAGGCACGTGCCCATGTGCCAGCCCTGATGGCAGTACGCGACTTTTCCGAAATATTGGTGTCAGGCATCGCCCAGCCCGAACAATTTGCGCATGAACTGTCCATACGCTACCAACGTCCTTGCCGTGCAGTCAGTGCAGATGAAGCAGCAGCCAGCGCTGACGTGCTGATCACTGCAACCAGGGCAAGCACGCCACTGTTCGACGGTAACTTGCTGAAACCTGGCACTTTTGTTGCCGCGATAGGTTCCAGCAAGCCAGACAGTAGGGAAATCGATGATACCGTCATCAGGCGCGCTGCCCGGATTGTCGTGGAATCGATACCCCAGACAAAAAAGGAAGCCGGTGATTTAATCCTGTGCAATCCGGCTTATCTTGACTGGAACAAGCTCAGCGAACTGGCTGATGTTCTGGCAGCGGCAGCACCCATCAGGCAAGACGATAGCCAGATCATCTTATACAAGGCAGTTGGCATAGGCATGGAAGATGTTGCCATGGCGGAATTTGTGTACAGGCGGCTCAAACAGAAAGTGGGGTCCGGCGCTTAAGTCCAGCATCTAATAATGAGCCAATTTGGTGCAAATTTTTCATTTCTTACCGTTTGGAGGTCAAATCTGACAAGTTCAGGAGTACATATTGAAAAAATTCTTACCTATCGCAACTTGCCACAATGAACAGATCAAACTAAGATTGGGAGTTGGCGATTTCGCCTGCTATAGTTTCGCTTGCTATATTTTGCATTAATCGAATTCTCTCAATGAAAAAAAATCCTGCTCCTCAAGAAGCGAATATTACCGAACCACGTCTGTACAAGGTGGTATCAAGCCGGATTCAAGAACTTATCCGCGAAGAAAACATAGGTGCAGGAGAACGGCTACCACCTGAGCGTGAACTGGCCAGCAAACTGAGCGTCAGCCGGACCTCACTGAGAGAAGGCCTGATCGCACTGGAGTTGGGTGGCATAGTCGAAGTCAGAGGTGGCTCCGGCGTCTATGTATGTGAACAGACCAGTCAGGAAGTCCCGGCGGAACCCGTTGGCCCTGGTCCATTTGAAGTCCTGTCCGCACGTCGTCTGATCGAATCAGAAATTGCCGCGATCGCCGCCAAAATGGCAACGGATTCGGCAATTGATGCCATTTTGCGTACCGTCGTCGAAATGGAAAACAACCACGACAATCGTAATAGCAATGAAATGGCTGATCGCAATTTCCATCTGGCCATTGCCCGCGCTACCGGCAATAGCGCCCTGGAAGGCGTAGTTGAATATCTGTGGAATCAGCGTGGCACCTTATGGCACAAGCTGAAAGAACATTTCCAGACCGAAGAATTGCGCAAGCAAACCCTGATAGACCACCGCAATATCCTGGAAGCCATCGCTTCCCACAATGCCGTTGCCGCACGCCAGGCCATGCGCGCCCACCTTGACAGGGTCACGCGTACGTTCTCACGCGGTTAAGCAAGCTCCATAAAGCTCCATCATCCCTGACAGCACATCAACTGTCAGGGGGCATAGCCTCAATTTGGTCACACTTCGACCACAAATCCACACTCCGCGCATAGACGCACACACACTCCCTTCCGCTCGCTACAAAAATGATGATGCAACATCATTTTAATCTTTGCTTTTTTGGCAAGCACGGTTAAGATTATCAATAAGATAATTCGTCATAGCAAAGACGCGGCCAAAGACTCCACTCCCCAGCCAGCAACCAGCGAAAGGTCAACATGAGTACCGAACAGCAATCCGCCAGGCCGAATATCCTCTTCATCATGGTTGACCAGATGCGTTATCCGCCACACTATCCGGCAGATCCGCTCAATCCGCTGTATCAGATTTTGCGCTTTGAAGAAGCTGATCTGACGGGCAACCCGTATGCAGAACTGTTTCCTGGCTTCGTCAAACTGCGTGAAAATGGTGTATCACTACAAAACCATACCTGTTCCAGCATTGCCTGCGTACCAGGCCGTGCCACCATCATGACGGGGCAATACAGTGCACATAGTGGCGTAACCCAGACCGAAGGCATGTTCAAGGTGGATAGCGATCCGGCCTTTCCCTGGCTGCCACAAGATGGTGTACCCACCATGGGTGACTGGTTCCGCGCAGCGGGTTATGAAACGCATTATTTTGGACGCTGGGATTTATCGAATCCACCGACCGGCAGTCTGGAAAACTGGGGGTTTAGTGACTGGGAATACTCAACCCCATCCGATCAGCACTTTGGCACACCCAACCTGGGTGTGTATCGGGATAAAAGCTATACCGACCTGGTCACTACCTTCCTGCGTCGCAAGGGCCTGGGGGTAGAAGCGAATATGATCAACAGCAACAATCCCACCAATGCCAGCTTCAAGCTGCGCCCCTGGCTGGCAGTGGCGTCCTTTGTCAATCCGCATGATATCGGTGCTTATCCTTTTCCCTGGCAACCGGCTGTAGAGACACCACCAACACCATCTACGCCACCTGCCCTGGGCGATATCATCACGCCTATCTCCCCTTACGGTGCGCCTGTAACGGGTACGATGAGTCAGCCACCGACATATGGCAAAGCCCCGAATCAATTCAAAGCCACCTATCGTGTACCCTTGAATCCTGGCGGTTTCAAGCTGGGCGAAGTGAAACTGCCAGCCAACTGGCGCAGTGATTTATCCAGCAAGCCAGATTGCCAGTATGATTATTCCTATAAATTCCAGCTGGCGCTGACGACTTTGCGTGGCCAGTACGCCGTACTCCCTTCACCCTACCCGTTCAAGATGCAAAGTAATGCAGAAGACTGGTATCGCAACTACCTGGCGTTTTATCTGTATCTGCAATACCTGGTGAATATTGAAGTCAGCACGATACTTGAACGCCTTTATGAGTCCGGCCTTGATCAAAACACCATCGTCGTCTTCACTTCTGATCATGGTGAATTGGCCGGTGCCCACGGCGGTCAGATAGAAAAATGGTTTGGTGCCTACCAGGAAGCCACCCATATTCCCGCCATCATTTCTTCACCACTGGTCAATGCCGACAAAAGCATGCGCACAGTGCAATGCCACACCACCCATGTCGACTGGGTACCCACCTTGCTGGGCCTGGCCGGTTTTGACAAGAACGACAGACAGGCACTGGCGAAGTTCATCCAGGGCCATGACGTCAAACCCCTGGCCGGTGAAGATCTGGCCCCGATTATCCGTGGCGACGCAGAGGCGACAGAACGCAAAGGCGTATTGTTTGTATCCGACGACAATATCACCGCACCGCTGGACACCAATTACCTGCCCGACAAATACCAATGGTATGTAAATATCACCGAAAAACTGACCAGCCCCGATGGCCAACCTACAGAAAGGCAACCACTGACTGCACCAGGCCCGGTGGTGCAACCCAACCACGTACAATCGTATTTCGAAAAACCCTGGAAACTGGTACGTTACTGGGAACCGAAAAATCACACCAACACCCAATGGGAATTGTATAACCTCGACGTTGATGCAAATGAAAACCACAACCTGCTGCACTGGGATAAAGCCACCGGCGCACCGGTACTGCGTCCTGGAGTAATCGCCGAACTCGGCCTTAGCATTGCGCAAACCGAACACGCCCTGCACCATCTGCGCCAGGAACTCAACCACGCCCTGGTCAAGGCTGGTTATACGCCGCAAAATATGCAAGACATGGGCATCGTGGCAGATGGACAGGCGCCAACGACTTAAGCGATTCTGACAGTGTGCTCGCAGTGTGCTTACCCGAAGAGTTAAACCCCTCTCCCTTCAGGGGAGAGGCCGGGGAATAGACGGTAAGACGAAACGGTAAAACGGTATTTTGTCAATCAATCCCCGGCAAACTGCTCAGCCTATCCCAAGCAGTTTGATCAAGGCGAAACTCACTGCTGCCAACACCAGTAAGGACAGAATAACGACCGCCGCAACGCGGCCACCGGCATGCATGACCGAGCGGGCATCGACCCCAAGTCCCAGTGCTGCCATAGACATGATGGTAAAGAAGTTTGCGGCCACGTGTGCTGGCGCAATAGCAGCTTCAGGAATCAACCTCAAAGAACGCAAGCTCATTAACAGCAAAAACCCCACGATGAACCAGGGCACCATATGCGATAGTGAAGGCCGGCGCGCACCTCCGTTTCGCCCCAGCAGTGACAATACCAGCACTACTGGTCCCAGCATCAACACACGCACCAGCTTGACCAGGGTGCCGATATGGACGCTACCCAACGAGACAGCGCCAGTCGCGGCCAATACTTGCGGCACGGCATAGACAGTTAGCCCGGCAAATACGCCAAACTGCAAGGGTGAAAACGACAATACCGATATCAGCAGTGGCAACACCAGCACCACGACAACACCCAACACTGCAGTGAAAGCAATCGCTGCCGCAACATCTTCACCATCAGCATCAATCACTGGAGCAACTGCGGCAATGGCGGAATTGCCACAGATAGAATTGCCACAGGCAATCAAAATAGCCATCTTGCGTGGCAGCCCAAAGCTGCGCCCAATAATAAAACTGAGCATAATTACAATGGCCACAACTGCCGCGATACCGACTATCAGTTCCGCGCCATTTTCAAACAGCGAGCTGGCGCTGACGGTGGCACCCAGCAGCAGCACGGCAATCTCCAGCAATAATTTCGCACCGGCTTGAATGCCAGGCTCGAAACGCGCATCGAGACGATAAAAAGTCCGTATGCCTGTTCCCTGCAGAATCGCCAGGACCAGGCTTTCCAGCCAGGCGCGCCCAAAAACTGCACTTTCCAAACCTTCCAGCGCGTACGCACAGGCAGTGACAAGAGTACACAGTGCCAATCCTGGCAAAGCAGCCCGCAGCACATATAATTTTTGCCTGATCATTTGTCGTTCCCGATACCACGAATTCAATGACGCAATTATCGAGTCGACAGATCATTCTGTCTATTTTACAATTTCGCATAATTCATTAAATAAATTCGAACGATAAAATGACACTGGAACAGTTACGCATCTTCGTAGAAGTCGCCGAACGGCAGCACCTGACTCAGGCAGCGGCCGTGTTGGCGTTAACGCCTTCAGCAGTCAGCGCCTCCATCAAGGTACTGGAAGAGCGCTACGGCACGCCATTGTTCAATCGCGTAGGACGTCGCATTGAGATCAGTGAAGCAGGCCTGGCCTTTCTGGTAGAGGCACGACGTACTCTCGCCAGCGCTCGTGCCGCCGAATTGACGCTGGCCGAACTGGGTGGATTGAAGCGTGGCACGCTGACGATACAGGCCAGCCAGACCATAGCAAGCTATTGGCTTCCCCAATTTTTGGTGCAGTTTCGTCAAACCTACCCGGCAATTGGCCTCAGCATCACTGTAGACAACACCTACAATGTGGCCCAGGCGGTCGCTCAGGGGATTGCCGATCTGGGTTTTGTGGAGGGTGAGATTGATGAACCCGCTCTGTCGGTCGAAACCGTGGGACAAGACCGGCTGTTGACCGTGGTTGCCCCCAATCATCCCTGGGCATCTGGCAAGGCACTGAAGCCAAAAGATCTGATTGCAGCCCAGTGGATACTGCGCGAGGAAGGTTCAGGCACCCGTTCTGCCTTCGAATCCGCACTAGCGTCACAAGGCGTTTCCATCACGACCTTACAGGTCGCACTGTCCCTGCCATCGAATGAGGCAGTACGCTCGGCCATCATGGCAGGCACATTTGCCACCGTCATGTCAGAACTGGTGGTCGCTTCACATCTGCAGGCTGGCTTGCTTGCAAAAGCAAATTTTCAACTGCCAGCACGCAACTTCCAGATGCTCAGACACCAGGAACGCTACAAGAGCAAGGCTTCGATGGCATTGGAACAGTTGATCTGGGCGTCGAGTACCTAGGTTTTATTGATTTGGCGAACTCATGGCGACAAGGCAAATTCCCGCCCCAAAAATTCACTCATCGCATTCACCGTCGGCTCCAGCCAGGGATCAAACAACCAGAAACTGTGCGGCGTATCCGGTAGCAGCACCACTCCCGTTGCTATGCCTAGTGCAGTCATCTTCTGCACCATCTCTTCCCGGCCCAGGCTGAAACGCTTCTGAGCACTGCCGATAAACAGGATGGGAGGCGTATTCTTGCCGACATGGCTGAGCGGAGATGCTTCTTTCCATAATTCTGTTTTCTCGGCATAGGTACCGCCAAACCAGGCACCAGCTGATGATGGCTTCTTGGCAGGGTCATCTTCGTAATGACGTGCCTGTTCCGATGTAAAGTCGGACAAGCCATCGATATTGATAATGGCCTGCACAGCACTGGATACCTGACTGTGCTGTGCCTGCGGATCAAACTTTGGCACGCCATTGGTCACACCCACCAGCGCAGCAATCTGACCGCCTGCCGAACCGCCGGCCACGGCGATATAACCGGAGTCGATGTGGTATTCAGACGCATGTGAACGCATCCAGCGTATTGCCGCCTTCACATCATGTATTGCAGCAGGGTATGGTGCCTCTGCCGACAATCTGTAACTGATGGCAGCCGCGATGTACCCGAGCCCAGCCAGGCGTATGGCCATGGCCGCCAGATTTTCCCTGGACCCTGAACGCCAGCCGCCGCCATGTACCAGCACAATGCCTGGCAAGGCTTTTGCCGGTGTCCGGGCAGGCATGAACAAGTCCAGTTGCAAATCCATGTCACCATAGCTGACATACGAAATATCTTTGATGACTTTGATGGATGCAGGCGCTGTCTGGTTGGCAATCTGTATAAAAGGATAAGTAGCGACCAGCTTTTGGTAAGTGGAGGCAGCCGTATAAACATTATCTGCCGTCACTGGCTTACCCGGGGTAGCACAGGCAAGCAGTAGAATTACAGCACAAAACATGACCAGAATTGATTTCAAGCTCCACTCCCCCGTGTCTGCCTCTTGCAGGCAGGGTAATTTCCCTGTCTACAGGATTACAGTCAGGAATTATCCCATAATCAAATAATAATTGGCTAGTCCACATTGCATTATTGGACAGGCCAATTTAGAATGGTCTGGCCAATTAAAATCACAAAATTCAGGTATCTCATCAAAGAATGAAGAAAATACTTGTGCATGGAGACACCATGATCACGCAGGAGCCTAGGCTCTACCGTATCGTGGCGCAAAAAACAGCAGAATTTATCCGGGATATATGTATCCGGGTAGTCGCACGTCGCCTGCTAGCAAGCACCCATACCTGGCTACAACATAAAAAACCGCGAAAGCCCAGAAAGCCGGGCGCAATTCCCGGCACTTCCCTCCCAGCACTCTTTTTCTTTGACAAGCCAGCGTCATGCCCAGGCGAACAAATCCGGACCAGCAATTTCCCTATATATTAAATAATACCTATCATCTAACATCATTATCCCTGACAGGCCAACATGAAATTCAGCTCTTTTCTTATTAAAACGCTCGCAGCATCCCTGCTACTTTCTACCACGGCTTATGCAGAAGGACCTTACCGTAACAGAGACAACAAGGACCTGAAAGATGTCGGCGAAGGGACTTATCCCATCCCTTACCAAAAGCCTGACGTTGCCGAAATCACTGAAGCATTAAACCGCGTGCGTACCTATATGGATGCGGTCACCCCTACCCGTGTGGTGTTGAAGGGTAGCGGTACGGAAGTGACCGACTTCAGCAAACCAGTCGCCGATGCCATTTTTGAACCGGCCAAGGGTGACTTTGGCATCATGGTGTATGAAATGGGCGTGGTCCATGCCGGCTTGCTGAAAGCAGCAGAAGTGACGGGTGACAAGAAATTCACTGCAATGACTGAACGTCATTTACAGTTCTTCTCCAAAACCATGCCTTACTTTGATGCCCAGGAAAAGCAATTCCACCTGGAGCGCGCCAACAGCTTTGCCCGTTTCCTCGACCCGCGCTCGCTGGATGACAGTGGTTCCATGTGCGCAGCGCTGATCAGAGCGCGCTTTGCCAATGTCGGACCCGACATGTCGAACATGATCAAGGTCTGTAGCAATTTCGTCTCCAAACAACAGTACAGGCTGGCTGACGGCACTCTGGCCAGAAAACGTCCACAGGCATCTTCATTGTGGGCTGACGATATGTATATGGGTGTACCGGCACTGGCAGAAATGGGCCATCTGACCAAGGACCACGCCTATTTTGATGATGCTGTCAAAAACGTCCTGCAAATGTCTGCCTACATGTTCAACAAGCAGGCTGGCATCTATACCCATGGCTGGAACGCCAACAACCCGGATGCGCCTCGTTTTTACTGGGCGCGTGCCAACGGCTGGGCAGTGATGACCATGTCTGATCTGCTGGATGTATTGCCAAAAGATCACCCAGGTTACAGCAAGGTACTGAGCCAGTTGCGCCTCACCTTGCGCGGTATCGCAGAGTTGCAATCCGGCCAGGGTCTGTGGCACCAGATGCTGGACCGAAATGATTCTTACCTTGAAACCTCAGCCAGCGCCATGTTTGTGTATGTGATTGCGCATGCCATCAACCAGAACTGGATCAGCCCGACCACCTATGGCTCCATCGCCCAGGCCGGCTGGACTGCCTTGTCCACCCGCATCAATGCCAAGGGCCAGGTTGAAGGCACTTGCGTAGGCACGACCTTCGCCAGCGATCATGTGTATTACTACAACCGCCCTACCAGCGTGGATGCGCTGCATGGTTACGGCCCGATGTTGCTGGCAGGTGCTGAAATGATCAAATTGTTGAAAAATCCATCTATTGAAATTCAGCACAAAGTGCGCACGTACCACTATCTGCCTGCTGGCAACAGCAAAACGGATTATCGTGAACACCCATAATCTTGCAATCACACTATGGAATCCAAACCTATGAAACAGAATTTAAAGCAGACTCTGCGTCTTCTTGCCATTCCACTTGCCATGCTTGCTGCCGGTCTGGCCAGCGCTGCAGATAAACTGACGATACAGGTCAGTCATGATCTGAATGCAGCACGTCCATCGGAAACCATCACCCTGCCCTGGTCAGAAGTCAACAAGGCCTTGCCCGGTGCGCTGATACAGAGAATCGCCGTCAAGGATGCCAAGGGTAAAGTATTGGCACACCAGGTAACCAATATTGCCCCCCTGTCGAAAGACCCCAAGGGAGAAGGTATCGCTTATGGTGAACTGATTTTTCAATATGACTTTGCCCCGGGTGAAAAACAGGCCGTGTTCAGCGTAGAAAAAATCGATACCCTGGTACCGGTATTTGAATCCAAGGCATATGGACGCTACATCCCCGAAAGGCTGGATGACTTCGCCTGGGAAAATGACAAAATCGGCCACCGCACCTATGGACCGGCACTGGAAGCCCCAGCGCCTCCGGGCAGCAACAAGGAAGTCTTGCGCAGTAGCGGGCTGGACATCTGGTTCAAGCGCGTGCCCTACTCCATCGTTGATCGCTGGTACAACAAAGGCCATGACCATTACCACAAGGACGAAGGTGAAGGCATGGACATGTACAACGTCGGCAGGTCACGCGGTTGCGGCGGCACCGGCATCTGGGATGGTCAGACCCTGTACACCAGCGCCAACTACTCCACCTGGAAAGTGATCGCCAATGGCCCGGTACGCACGGTATTTGAACTGTCCTACAGCAACTGGGATGCGGCTGGCGTCAAGGTATCCGAAGTCAAACGTTTCACTGTCGATGCCGGCCATTATTTCGACCAGATAGAAAGTACCTTCACGTTCGCCGGACCGGCGCAATTGAAAGTCGCCCTGGGCCTGAATAAAACGCCGACCGACAAAGGTCAGAACCCTGTCATCAAACTGGCTAAAAATCAATCGAATCCATCCCTGACGCAATGGGTAGATCAATCCAGCAATGGTTCTATCGGCACTGCTATCATATTGCCGAATGCCGAAGGCTATGCCGAAGATAAGCTGAATGACATGATACTGGCGACGGTTTCATCGGACAAACCATTACGCTATTATGTAGGCGCTGCCTGGGACAGAGCCAGCCCTTACAACAGCGATGAAAAATGGCAAGCCTATGTCAAGGAAACAGCAGAAAGAATGCAACATCCTATCAAGATAAGCATAGGCAAGTCCTGATAACAGCGTAGCTGACATGCCCGGTAGCGAATTGCTCGCTACCGGGCATTTTCATTTGTTTCAACGTTTGTTTCGCTTGCCCGGAAGATCAAAGATCAAGCTATTTACGTTTGCGTGGCTGCGGATAGATGCCAGATCTGGGTTCCATGTTATCCATGCCCCACTCAGCGTCAACAAAGGGCGCATGTACTTCATTTTGTTTGGGATAGCCACTGACTTCATTTTCATCGTTGATGATTTTGCCCTGACCTTCAGCGACGAAATATAAAACACGGGTATCATCTGCATCCCTGTCCCAGGGCCTGGCACCAGCATATTGCAGCAAATATTTTTCTACATCATGTGAAGGCATGACAGCAATGCCGGCAGGCCAGGCAACCGGCTCGCTCATGCTGATCAGTTTGGCCTGGGTTTCGCCATACCGCCCAAACAGTGGCAAAGGCATACCATATTTGTCAACCGCCGTATTGTCTTTGGCATAGTATTCAAGATCACCATCACCACCCAGTGTCATGAAAGGCAGCTTGCCTTTGGTCGACAGGCCGCCCCGCATGACATTGCCAACCGCACTCAACTGCCCATTCTGATAAGCATGTGTGCCCCACTCCAGTGCCATCAGGTTGTAATGAATTGCCCGCCGCCCCGGATCATAGATCAGGTTATTGATGACAGAACCACGCACGCCACCCTTGAACAAGGGATTGCGTTCTACATTGTGGGCAAAGATGTTGCGATAAAAAAGAATATTGGTGACATTGTCATGCACCAGTGAACCCTTGGAATGCTCTCCCTTGGAATGACTGGCCTCCGCCAGCCCCTCCGCCGCCAGGTTATAAGAAAAGGTGACGTTGTAACTGGTCCCCTTGCGCCATTCTTCTGGTGTATTGCCGTTAAAGCGCGGGCCGGATGCTGACATGTTTTCATCTATCGCCCAGCTAAAACTGCAATGATCGACGATGACATCGTGGGCTGATGAAGTTGAGAATGCATCTTCTTCCCAGCCGCTGCGTTTGGGTTGTCCGTCAACACCGGTACGCACACGCAGATGCCGGATGATGGCATCGTGACCGCGCACAATCAGGCCACCACGAATAATCGTGATACCCGGCGACGGTGCCGTCTGCCCAGCGATCGTGATAAAAGGTTCGCGTATGGTCAATGTTGAGCGCTTCAGGTCAATCACACCACCCACTTCAAACACCACGATGCGTGGCCCAGCAGTTTCTATCGCTTCCTTCAGGGACCCCGGTCCATCGGCATTCAGATTCGTCACCCGGATAATTTTGCCGCCACGCCCACCCGGCGTTTGTGCAGCCCAGCCAACCGCACCAGGGAAGCTTGCATGTGCAGTATCTACCACTGCCGCTACTTGCGGCGCAGCCTGGGCCTGTAATGACTGCAGACTGATGAGACAGGCAAGCGCAAGACAGCCAAGCGCAATAAAGCGACGAACAGTACTGCAAGCATTGCTACAAATAGCATTAGAAATAAGTCTGGACATGAATTGTCGGTATCCAATAAGGGTAAATCAATCACTGATAAACGTAAAACAGACTTGCGGAATACACTCCGCAAGTCTGCTAGCAACATGACTACATATAGCTGATTTTATTTAGAACTTATAACGCAAGCCGAGCAATATTTCACGGCCAGTGACATTGTTGACCACCACACTATCACGTGCGCGGCTGATGAACTGGTCATTCGCCTGATTGGTCAGATTCACGCCTTCCAGTGTGAAATCCAGCCTGTCGTTGACCTTGAAGGACATGGACAAATCAACATTGAGGGTGCCATTCTTGCCTTCGACATCATTATTGTTTTGTCCAGGAACACGGGTCACGAAACCGGAACGCTTGGAGGCAGAAACACGCGCACTGAACTTGCCATCGTCATAGTACAGCGTTGCATTCCAGGATTTGGGCGAAAGATTCAGCAAGTCGTCCGTAATCGTTGCCGAACTGGTAGGAGAAATAGCATATTCTATTTTTGATTTGACATAGGTCGCATTGAGCAAGATACCAAAATTCCGTCCCCATGCAGGCAGGAAAGTAAATGGCTGCTGATAATTCAGCTCTATCCCGGTGAGCTTGCCGCCATTGGTATTGATCGGCGCCGTTACCTGGAACACCTCTTCACCAGTGAAATTGGCCGGCAAGAAAGACAATGGCAAGCCAGTATCCTTATACGGCACATTGGTTCTGATGCTCTGGATATAGGTATTGATGTTTTTCTGGAACAAGCCTACACCAAGGAAGGCATTTTTTGCAAAATACCACTCCAGACTGGCATCAAAGGTATTGGCCCGGAAAGGCTCCAGATAAGGATTGCCACTGGTAATCGACAGTGTGCCTGTCGTGGTAATGGTACCGCCCGGACTCAAATTACCCAACTGTGGCCTGGCCATCACTTTGGCACCGGCAAGACGCACGATGAAATCCGGTGTGACATTCAAAGCCAGATTAAACGATGGCAAGAAATCGCGATAGGTATTGGTCACAGTCACTTCTGTCCCGCCACCAGCCGCCTGATAACCGGTCGCTACCTGCTGGGTTTCCACATAACGGGCACCGATATTGCCGCGTAAAGGAAAGCCCGCAACATCAGTCTTGAAGTCGCCCATCAGAAAGGCGCCACGGTCGGTTTCGCTGACAGAACGGTTGTTGCCACGTGCATTACCATTGGTGATCGACGACAGGGTGAAGTCGCCAGGACCACCTGCAGGGCCGCTTTTTATACAGTTACAATAAATGTCATACGCCTGAGCAATCGCATTCAGGTTGGGGATAAGCCAGGTAGTAGGCGTGCCCGCCGGCAAATTTTGGCCCTTGCCAAAGCCGGTGATTTGCGTCGTCAGGCTGGCAATGGAAATACCTGCATCCGGTGCAAAGATCGTGTCATTCTGGTTCACACGCCGGAATTCATACGAATCGAACATAAATTTCTTGTAATCCACGCCGCCCTTGATACTGAATTTGTCCGGTACGGCTTCCCAGGTCAAGTCTACGTGGGCAACGTCATTGCGGTTATTGGCTCCCTGTGGGCGTATACGAATTTCACTGGTCGTCGTATTCGCTACCGTTGCGGCCTGCGTACCGGTGGTCACCCGTGGCACGCCAACCAGTGTCAAAGGACCATTGGCCGACGCCACGTCAAATGGATAAGTGATGACGGGCAAGCGATCGCTGGCACGAAAATCAAGCCCATAACCATTCACATTGATCGCATCCAGCGTCGTCGTGGTCTGTACCGGATTGCTGAATTTGGACGTTGCCCGGCCCAGCGTCGCATTCATGCGCAAGGTATCCGAGAATTCATGATCCAGCGTCAATGTCGGCTGGGTAAATGTGGTCGACAGTTCATCAAAACGTGATTCGGCACGAATGTCTACACCGTTATACACACCGTACAGCAAGGCCCCATTCGGTGCATAGGCTGTACTGACCACACTGGTTTGTGGCTTGCCACCCTGACTCAGGGTGCGGCTGAATGAGATCGCCTCCAGAAAATCTTCCTGGCGGGTAGCCTTGAGTTTGGAATACAGCATATCCAGTGTCAGCAAAGTACCGCGCCGGGGGCGAAATTGCAAAGACCCGGTCAATCCCAGTCGGTCCTGATCATGCGTCAGGCGACCATAGCGTGGCAACCGGGGCGTAAAGTTGTTCGCGTCACTGGCTGCATTGTAGGCAGCAATATTGTCTGCCGTGCCGGGCAAACGGGCAACGCCCTGTGCCGCAGGGCCGCAAGTGGTGGCAGTAGATGTAGATGGATTCACCGGCGTCACACCCATGGGCGAACACCAGCCGCCAGAAGATGGGCCATTATCCCAGCGCACGGTACTGAAACCTTCTTCATTGACACGACGCTTGGAGTACGCCCCAGACAATAAAACCCCTATGGTCCTGTCAGCAAAGGTATTGGAAATCAAAAAACCCAGACGTGGATCCGTTTTTTCCGACAGGTCGTTATACCGGCCCTTGGCCATGATGGTGGCATTAAATCCTCTTAAGTCAAAGGGACGCAAGGTCTGCAAATCAACCGTGGCACCGAGAGAACCCTCATCCACATCGGCAGAAGAACTTTTACGTACGATCAGAGAATTAAACAACTCGGATGGAAACACATTAAAGTCAAAACCACGCGAGCGGTTGGCGCCGCCAGAACTGTCGGTGCCGCCGGTAGTAGCCAGACCTTCAATGCCGTTGATACGCACCCGGGTAAAATCCTGCCCCAGACCACGCACAGTAATATTACGCCCCTCACCGGCATCACGGTCAATCACCACGCCAGGCACACGCTGCAGGGATTCGGCCAGATTCGTGTCGGGGAATTTCCCCATATCTTCGGACTTGATGACATCGACTATGCCATTGTCATCACGCTTCTTGTTCAAGGCACTTTCCAAAGCGGCCCGCATGCCAGTCACGACAACTGTGGCCGGGGCATCACCTGGAGGTGCAGCAGTTTGTGCATAGGCTGCACTGATGGCGGCAGCACACACCGAGGTGTTGCCAACGAAACGAACGGCTAGCTTTCCAATAGCTAAAGTGGGATTCTTCCTGCGCATAGTAGGGTTTCCTTCAGTCTCAATATAGTTATTTGTCAAGCATGTGTGGCATGTGCCGGGCGCATTTCATCTGCATGACTGAAATGCACTCTGGCTGCTCTTGGAAGCTGACAAGATCGTTGTATACCCGGCCACACTCTTTGGTGCTGATCGCCGGGCTGATACCGATTCTAGATAATTTTTCAGACTGAAAAAATTCAATCGCGCTTTTTTTCTGCCTGAGCACATCACTCGCAGGCACGAACAGAAATTTTAAAAATGCTTCAATTTTTAAATAACACCATTTTTTGAATTTAAAAAGCAAATATGCAATTTTATTTAAAATAAAAATGCACTAATTTTGATTTTATTAGAATTTATTTAGAGTAAATTTTGCAATTAAATCTCTTTCAAAATTCAAATCACCACAACCAAAAAACAACAATTGGTCCTACCAATAATTTTTTGGTTGGACAATTAATTGAAAATCGGGCAGACCAGATATAATTAAAAATTACCATCAAGTATCCTTGCGCAAGCGGTTAAAGTGTAAAGCGACTATTCCACCTTTTCCACATATGGCAAATATCGTGAATATCGTGAATATCGTGAATATCGTGAATATACTTCCGCTCCATCATGTACCGCCATACCCTCCCCGGCAATCTGGTTTTACATATGTGGGCGCCATGATAATGGTCGCCATCATCGGTGTCGCCACGGTTGCAACAGTCACCGTGGCCGACACCGCCAGAAGGCGGACAGCGGAAGAAGAATTGCTGACCGTCGGCAAGCAATACATCAAAGCCATACTCGAATACGAATTGAATACACCGGCAGGCAATGCCAATCGCGCTCCGTCACGCCTGGAAGATTTGTTGCGCGACCCCAGGCAGGTCGGCGTAAAACGTTATATCAGGCAACTTTATCCTGATCCCATTACTGGCAAACAGGATTGGCAACTGGTTGCAGCACCTGGTGGCGGCATCATGGGGATCAAAAGCAGTTCATGCGCGACCAGCATCAAACGCAGCTTTACCCATGGGGACTTTACTTATCTGGATGGCCAAAAACGTTATTGCGACTGGACTTTTGCATACGTCATGGCATGCGGTGCGAATTGCAAGAACAGTGAAAAACCTGAACGCGAAAGCAATTAGAACTCACCATTAAACCGGGAAGCATGCAATGCCACCGCGCTGCAACCAAGATTGCTTTCACTTCAAAAAAAACGCCATCATATAAATGATGGCGTTTTTTACTGCTCGCTTACTAAAACCTGTTTATTAAAACATGCGCATTCAAACTTGCGCATTCAAACTTGTTTATGAGGCTTACCCATCAATTACTTCGATACCTTGCAGGAACGGGCGACGTTCGCTGCATTGGTATCGTCCTTGGGTTCGTTACCCGACACAGTAGCGACACTGCCAGTGCAGACAGGTGTGATATTGGAGTTCAGATCCTTGATGGTAGCCACATCAAAGGCATCCTTCAGGGCTGGTAGTTTGCTGCTGTTAAAACTGCTGTTGACGATCACAGGGTGGCTGACATTGAAGACAGTCACGTTACTGATATCAGCATACCGTGCGCTTTGTTTTGACGCACTGCAATTACCGCAAGAACGGTACAGCTTGCCAGCTTCTTCCGCATAAAAGTTGGTGATGACAATTTTTCCACCCTTGCCATTGTTCTGGAAAATTTTATCGGCAGCCTTGTAGGCGGCGCCACCGGTAACCGTCATCGTACCTGGACCTTTGAGCGTCGCAGCATCTTCACCGACATCACCCCAATACACATTTTCTATCCTGCAATTGCCATTGCAATGTACACCATCCGCACCACCCGCTTTCAGATCTCGCCCCGAACCAAAACCTGGGTCACCCAGTACCACATTTTTCAGCGTTGCCCCTTCTTCCAGAATGAAATGTGGAATTTGATCTTCGCTCTGATCACCTGCCATACTTTTGCCAGTACCGATCAAGCACACCATCTTGCCGTATTTAACCAGGCCATCAAACACCGTATTGGCAGGTACCGTAGTTGTTGATGACACAGACTGCTTGGTACAGGCAGGCACCGCCCTTTTAGCTGGTGCCGCATGTGCACCCGCAGCAAAGGCGAACCCGAGGATTGCGAGGAGTAAACCGTGTGATTTTTTCATTTTTGTCTCTTTTCAATTAGGTAATCAAAAGCACGACCCGAGCACTGCCAATCAGCCGCCCGAATCGGCTGCTTCAGCATGCTTAGCATGCTTAGCATGCTTTAAGGGCTTATTGCGCCAGATTGGTACGTGCGCCGGCGGTAGCAGCTGCCTTGGCTTTTACACCGGCTGCTGCCGCTGCGGTATAGGAATAACCAGTGGCACCGTAGGCCTTGGTCGTTGCCCAGTCTGTCGCATTGACATAAGGCTTGGAAGTACTGTCAGGCACAGTCCAGGTGATACCACTGCCGACAAAATTGTTTTTCAACTCCCAATAGCCGATCGCGCTACTGTCGCGGGAAGTGACAGGATTGACCACATTTTCAAAATAATTTGACTCGACCAAAACCTGGGCCCCCATACGCGGATTGATGGCGGAAGTATGGATGTTGCCGAAGTAATTGTTGAACAGATGCGCCTTGCCATAACGCAGCAAAGGCAGGCGGGCTTTCACGTTTTCAAAGCGATTATTGTGATAAGTGGTACGTGAACCGGCATTCAGGGTATCGCTATCACTGTAACCATTCAGCGCCACTTTCTGATAATCATAGATGTAGTTGTAAGAGACGGTGATATTGTTCGCCCCTTTCTTCATATCGATACCACCGTCAAAAGAAGCGTCACCCGCTCCCGAACACATCGTCAACGAAGCGAAGATCGTGTTGTGATCAATCCAGACATTGCTGGGTTTGCCGGTAGAGTTGCCTTCTATCGAAATGGAATCTGCATCCTCACCACCCTGTAGCAAGCCTATGGTCATATTTTGTATGATGACATTGTGCGCATCACCAACAACATGAATGCCGAAATTGGCACTTGAATCGCCTGTGCCCTTGATCGTGATATCGCTCTTGTTTTTGATTTCGACGGTTTGCGCGGCCTTTTTCCACTGCGCGCATACATCGGTGATGGTGGCGTAATTGAACTTGCCCGTGTAGCTCAACACCAGCCCGCCGCTGCCAGAATACTTGTCTATCTCAGCCTGCATGGCGGCCATGGTAGCGACGACTACCGGTGTCTTGCTGCCGCCACCTGTTGTCGCCGCACCGTAACCAACCGGCCCGGCAATTGCATGCGCACCAGCAGCGATACCCGCCGCCAGCACTGTCAGCTTCAGAAAATGTACCTTCATTTTTTTGTCTCCATTTATATTGATTGATGATTTGCCCATGCTCTGGACAAGCGATCATCTGTCGCGCAATAGGTAGATAATCGCTCTCACTGCTCGGTCGGCAGCGTTATTTCCCAGCATGGGAGAGACCAGGCATATCGCTTCAATTTCCTCACAAATACCCTGGTCTGAAATTAATTCAGGCCATTTTTAAAACGGTATTTAAAGATTTTTAACGTTTATGCTGATCTGGATTGAGAATGCGCGTCACCATCACCACCTGTCAATAACACCAAGGACATGCGAAGACAGAAAAATCATTAAAAACATTAACAAACATGCTTTCCACATATCGATATAAAGACAAAGAAAATTCACATTAAAATAAAATTCATCGAATTACTTCTTAAAATAAGCTTAAAAATCATTAATTCAGCTCATTTTAATTTTCGGATAATTAAACTCAAATCTCTTATTTTTAACAAAAATGATTAATATGCAAATATTTAATATCTGAAAAACATCTTGAATATAAGACTAAAAAACAACAATTGGTCCAACCAATAATAATATTTGATCCATCCAATATGAATATTTGGATGGACCAATAACATTATTAACTGGGAATTTTATGGATTTATTGATGATTATTTAAATTTGGTCAGTCCAATATATGAAAAAATCAAATCAGGCGAAGTGCCTTACGTACATCGACAGCATGACGGGCAAGCCAGCAATAACTTACAGTCTGTTAAACGCCAAACCATCCCGCGTCAAACCCTGTGCGCCACTTTGAATGTCGTACACACCGCCGCCCTTTTCTGGCGCAATGAGCACCCATGTAGCGCTGCTATCAGTCACCGGATCTACCGGCAGGGATCGCAAGTATCTTCTTTCAACCAGCTCATCCAGCGATTGCGGATAACGGCCTGTATCACCATAAAACTTGTCAATGACCTCACGTGTCACATGTAGGTTTTTCTTGAGTACCGCCTCTTTGGATTGCTGGATGCTGTGAAAATACCGTGGCACCGCGATGGTCAGCAGCAAGGACAGTATCGCCAGTACCACCAGCAATTCAATCAGGGTAAAACCGCGCCTGTCAGCGCGCTTACCTTCGTTTTTACCAGCGCAGATAAGGGATGCCATTCAGACCCACCAGTTCAGAATTGGAATGTATGTCGTAGACATCCTCACCCGGCGTGGGTTTGTCAGCCTCGCTTTGATATGAACGCAACCCCCAAGTTTGCTCATCAGGCAGACTGCTGTCTTCACAAAACGGATCACGCGGGATACGCCGCAAGAAAAATATCTTCTTGGGCCTGGCGCTACGCTGATCTGTTACCCCTTTCACCAGTTGCAGCAAATTCAGCGGATAGCCGCTGCTGTCCGGCGTCGAAGAAATGCGCCCCTCTGCACTGGCACGCTTGTAGTCATCCAGCGCATTACGGATTTCACGCAGCGCCAGACGCAGCTCCTGCTCTTTCTGACGCTGCACCGCTACCTGCGCCACCGGCAAGGCAATGGCAGCCAGCAGAGAGACAATGACCAGTGTCACCATCAGCTCTATCAGGGTAAAGCCCTGGCTGCGCATGTCAGCCGCCCACCTTCTCGACCACTGGCGGGTACAGCATTGCTGGCTGAGTTTGCTGCGTTGGCACAGGCTGCTGCAAGGCCGGTTGCTGTCCAGGCAAGCCATCACGTCCACGCAAGCTGGCATCGGTGCCGGCATCAAATTCAATGTCACCTGACGCGCCCAAAGGCTGATTGCGAATGACCCTTGGTGTAATCGAAAGGACAATTTCCGTCTTGGTTCTTTCTGTACCGCGATTGCCAAACAGACGATCCAGCACCGGTAGCTCACCCAGACCAGGCACCGCATTTACAGAACGCTTGTCGTTATCACTGATCAGGCCAGCCAGCACCTGGTTTTCACCATCACGCAAACGCAGGACCGTGGTGGCATTGCGGGCACCGATGCGGTAGCCATATGGCTGATTATTGTTATCGTAAATGGTACCGAGAATGCTGCTGACTTCCAGATTCAGTTTGATCGAAATCTCGTCATCAAGATACACCACAGGTTCCGCTTCCAGCTTCAGGCCGACATCAAGGTAATTCACCGATTGCGATGTCACCCCGGTCGCCGTCACATTGGAAGATATACTAGGTACCCGTTCACCTACCTTGATCAGCGCTTTTTCCCTGCTTTTGATACGTATGCGGGGATTCGCCAGTACGCTGATGTTTTCACGATTGACGGTGGCAGACAGTTTCATCGCATCCACCGTTGCCAATACACTGCGCGAATTGATATGCATCAAATCATGCAGGGTAAAAGCGCCACTGTTGATGCTGCCATCTTCACCCAGGTTCGATTTGGCCAGCGGGCTCAAGCCAATGTTTCCTGGCCATTTAACCCCCAGCGCTTCCAGGTCGCTGCGTTGCACTTCCAGTATTTCCACTTCCAGCATCACTTCTGGCTCGGCCACATCATGCAGCGCCACCAGTTTGGCCGCCATGCGTATGGTTTCCGGGGTATCACGTATGACCAGCATATTCAGCTTTTCATCTACCACCAGATCACGGGTCTTCAGTAATGTTCTCAGACTATTCGCCACCAGTTTGGCCTCGGCATTGGCAATTTTAAAACTGCGTATACTTAGCTGCTGATAACTGCGCTGTTTGGCCTGGTCACTGGGATAAATCAGGACCGTACGCTCATCGACGACACGCTGTTCCAGTTGCACGCTCATCAGCAGGTTACGCAATGCCAGTTCTACCGTGGTATCCCGTAAATCCAGATTGACGCGTAAATCGGCAGGCACATCCCGGTCAAGCGTGAAATTGATACCCGATGAATGCGACATCGCTTCCAGCACCGCTCTCACCGGAGCATCCCGGAACTGCAGGCTCAAGCGCTTCTGGAATGCCGTACTCAGCACCGCATTCTGCATGCGCACTTCCGGTTCGCCGATTTTTCGCTGTAACTGCAAGCCTTTGGCATGACGTGGAAATTCTGTCAGGAAGGCATGCAATTCCTTGCGCGCCTCATCCGGCTTGCCGGCATCCCATAATTCATTGACATTCTTCAGTAATCTGGATTGATACTGGCTGGCAGCCAGTGTGCGCACACCCAGCATGGCCTGTTCGACCTCACCAAGTGCCGCAGCCTGCCGATAGGCAGACTGGGCGTCATCCCAGGCTTCGCGCCGCACATCCTGTGTCGCCTTGTTCAGCAATTGGGTCGCCAACTGACGCCGGGCATTGACCAGCAAAACACGGGCTTCAACATGATTTGGTGTTTGCTTCAACAGATCTTCCAGTTGCGCAATGCCCTCCTCCAGTTTACCGGCATCCAGCAAGGCACGAATTTCTGTTGGTTTTGTCTGGACCGTAGTCGCGCAGGCCGCAAGACCCAGCAATCCCCATATCAACAACGCATTTCTCGCCATTCGTTTCATTGATTCACCCTGAAGCCGATCCGGATTTCCTGACCAGACTGATTGTCTCTGATAAGCACGCTGTCTTTTTGCAAGTCCATTACGCGATAACGCTTTTCGAACACTGCCCCCGCACGGGCGATCAATACTTCACCATTGCGCATCAAAAAAGCTTCGCGCCTGCCATTTTCTTCTTTGAAACCAAGCAAACCAAACTCCTGCTCCAACGCGTCATTTTTTCCATCTATAACATTGCCTTGGGCCTGTTGATGCACTGCCGGGATGGCATGATCGGTAAACAGATCCGGAACAGCCACATCTGCCACATCCATCTGCCCTCCCGCTTTTATTTCAGGTGTGGCAAGTGGCATGCGTCTTGACGGGCGGCTTGGCTCGACCTCCGCAACAACCGAAGGTGACGGTCTGTCCACCACCATCAGCACTCCAATACCTGCCAGTATTGCCAGCATCAGCGCCAGTCTTTTTGACATCAGCCGCCTCCTTCAACTGGCACATCATTCGGCTTTTCCACTTCAAACCAGATGGAAAATGACAACCGCGCCTCAACCCCTGCGTCACCACCACGCAGGACCACCTCATCTAGGGACGACCCCGGAATATTCCGGGCAGCCCGGATAAATTGGCGTATCTGCGGATAGCTGGCAGTCACTGGTAATTGCAGTTGCCAGCGCCCTATATGTCCATTTTCATGCCGCTTGTAATCAGCCTGCGCGATGGTCAAACCATGTTTTTTCGCCAGCAGCAAAATGCCTTGCACACCTTCATTTGCTATCACTTCCAAAGGCAGATTCAAGGCATTCCTGACTTGCACCGGCTTTCCTTCGTCTGCGCTATCCAACTGCACTGACAGTTCCTGCAACTCTGACTGTATATGTGCCTTCTGCACCGGCAGCCATACCAGCCACAACAACAGACTCGATAAAAAGACTGCCGCACCAGTCAATGGCCACCAGCCATAGCGCAACACAAAAATATCCAGATGCCAGCGCCAATCAACAAATCCAGCAAATCCACCAAATCGCTTCATGATGCTTCCCTGACCTCTGCAACAGGCAGGCGATACGGCTCCGCCAGGATGGCCTCAAAATGAAAATTCACCCTTGTTTCCTGGGTTTCATGACGCAACAGATTCACCCTCAAAAAGACCGGGCTTTTCTGCAATTCGCGCAGATATGCCTGCATGGCTAGCACATCGCCAACATGTGCCTGTACCCTGACCACACCACGCGTAAGCTCCGGTTCAAATGCATCCAAACCGGCACCGGGTGCGGCTTCAAATGCCTGAAAGATTGCTTCCCAACGCAGGTTCCGCAAAAATTCTGACTGGCGCAATAACAAGGTCTCGTCATTGCCAGGCTGCTTGCGTACCTGATCAAGCTCCGCCCCCTGACCAGACTGCATCTGTGCGTGCTGTTCATCCAGACGGACACGCTCACCCTGCATGCCTTGCCAACCATGCCAGATCAGAATGGCCACACATAAAGCCAGCGACATCAATAAAAGAAAAGCCTGCACACCACGATTCCGCATATCCCAACGCCAAGGATTATTGTTCTCTGCAAAGTCGATTTGCACAGGTCTCATGCCGCAACTTCCCTTGGCAGCCAATGCAGCGGCCTGGCATCGCCGCTCCAGAATCTTTCTGTGGGCAATGGTGCCCCGAGTCTGAGCAACTCCAGTGACAGCAGGGCATCCACATCCGCACAGCGCAATTGGCGTACCAGCCGCAATACACCTTCCTGCCAATACAGCAAAGTACTAACACCATCCCGCACAAAACACCAGGCACCGGTTGGTGGCAAGCTTGCACATTGTTGTCGCCACATCACTACCAGTTGCGGCTGCAGACTGCGTAGCGCATACGCCTCCAGGGCCTGCAGCAGGTTACGCGGCAATGCACAGGCCAGCATCGGCTCTCCCTTGTGCCAGTCCGCCTGTATCGTCCATTCAGCCGCCGGTTGTCCATACAAGTTCTCGAAGCGGGCATTCAACAACAGAAAAGAATCATCCAGGCTGACAATTTCATCGGGCAGTTCCATTAAAAAATAACGTACCCAGCAATCTGCGACAACGACTACCAAAGCAGCCTTTGTTGTCAGCAGGCCATGTAGTTCTTCACGCAAGGCTTGCCAGTCACCCGGCTTTGCAGTCAGTTTTTGTGGTGGACTGCCATCGGCACGAGCCAAGGATATTTCCTGCCCACCGATGTTTAAATAATTTTTTTCAACCCGCCAAAGTGACACGCTTCACCTCCTCTAATGTAGTTTGACCATTGGCGACCAGTTTCAATGCATCTTCAAACAGGCTGCGCATGCCACTGGCACGTGCCATTTCCTTGATTTGCCGTAAAGGCCTGCGCTCTATCACCAGTTCGGCCAACGCATCATCCAGTGTCAATATTTCTGCCACTGCGCGACGACCGCGATAACCTGTACCCCGGCAATCACCGCAACCTGTCCCGCGCCTGAAATGGTAATTTTTCACCATGGATCGATCCAGCCCGCTGCGCAGCAATTCCTCGTCATCAGGTTCATAACTGCTACTGCAATGATTGCAATTGAGTCTGACCAGGCGCTGTGCGATGACACCATTAAGCGAAGAGACGAACGAATACGGATCTATTCCCATATGGGCAAAACGGCCAAACACATCAAACACGCTATTGGCATGTACGGTGGACAAGACCAGGTGCCCGGTCAGCGCTGACTGTACGGCTATTTCACCGGTTTCCTGGTCACGAATTTCTCCGACCATGATAATGTCAGGGTCATGTCGCAATATGGAACGCAGGCCGCGTGCAAACGACAAGCCTTTTTTGTCATTCACAGGTATCTGCAAGATGCCTGACAAATGATATTCAACCGGATCTTCTATCGTGATGATTTTTGCCCGACCCGTATTGATTTCAGTCATCGCGCCATACAAAGTCGTGGTCTTGCCAGATCCGGTTGGCCCGGTCACCAGCACCATGCCATAGGGTTCTGCCACCAGACGCCGTATGGTCGCCAGGTGGTCATCGGCAAAACCCGATGCATCCAGCGTCAGGCCACCATGCGCACTGACCATGGCCTGCTTGTCCAGTATCCGTATCACCGCATCTTCACCATGCACACTGGGCATGATGGATACCCGCAAATCGATCTCGCGCCCTTGCGCGGCCACCCTGAAGCTGCCATCTTGTGGCACCCTGCGCTCAGAAATATCCAGTTCGGCCAATACCTTGATGCGGGAAATAGCCTGCTCAGCCAATGCCTTGCCCGTCACCTGCGCTGCCTGATCCAGCACACCGTCAATACGGTACTTGGTCAACATGCCACTCGGGGTCGACTCAAAATGGATGTCAGACACACCCGTCTTCAAGGCATCATATAGTGTGGAGTTAACCAGCTTGACAGCGGGGCTGCCCGCATCGCTCAAGGCTGCATAACTGAGATTTTCCAGCAGATTCTTATGCTCGCCGTCAACTTGCTGGTCATGAATCAGCACGTCGATGGAACGTACCGATTCTTCCTGTTTGGCCAGATAGGCATGTACCTCACCCGGCAGGGCAAGTCGCCATTGCAATGCTTCTGCAGCCAGTGTTTCCAGCCAGATTTGCAGATTCTGGTCATAGGGGTCGCAGACCACCGCTGTCAGTCCCTGCGCATTACGCAGCAATACACATTGCCTTACCTGTGCCCGTGCCAGTGGCAGACATTCAAACGCCGGTTCGTAGGCGAGCATGCCTGCCATGTCTATCACGATCAACTGAAACAAGGCTGCTGCCTGCGACAGCAAGGCGCGTGGCTCCAATTGCGTCAAGGCTTCCAGCTCAATAAAAAAACTTGCGCCCGAATGCCGGGAATTGAGATGCGCGGTACGCATACTTTCCATCATACTCACAAGCTCCTTTCCTGATTCGGGGCTACGCCACATTGGCGCAGCACATTCATACTGCGATCAAACCTGCTATCCCTTTATTGCAAAGTGCCCGCCAGATCAAAGATGGGCATATACAACAACACCACGATCAAACCGATCACGATACCTATCAGTGCCATCAATACCGGCTCAAATGTTTTGCTGAATTTTTCTATCCAGAGGGTCGTTTCGGCATCGTAGAAAAGCGCTGCCCGTGTCAGCATCAAACCCAGTTGCCCCGAATGCTCTCCCACCCGCAACATGCGCAGGGCGATCGGTGTCGTTAAACCATTTTTCTCAAACGCATCAGAAAAATTACCTCCCTGGACGATGCCATAGCGCGCTGCCGACAAAGCCCTGGCCCTGTGCGCAGACAAGGTGCCACCGACCATTTCCAGTGCATTGACAACCGCGATACCGCCTTCCAGTAACATGCCCAGGGTCAGGTACAGGCGTGCCAGTTCCAGAATATTCACGCGCTGCGAAATACCAGGCAAACGCGTCAGCATCAACATCAGACGCCCCGAGCGTTTTAGCCGGCGCCACCAGGCCAGCAAACAAAAGACGATGCCCACTGCAGCCAACAACAACCATTTTCCATGTGCCGCCACTAAAGCGCCCCAGGCAATCAGCCATTGCGACATCAGTGGCAATTCCCTGCCGCTACCCTGGTACACCACAGAAAACCGGGGTACAACATAACCAAGCAAAAACATGCTGACCAGACCACCAACAATCAGCAATATCGCCGGGTAGATTGCCGCACTGACGATGCGGTTGCGAATGCCATTGATACGAACCTGATATTCGATATAACGCGACAAGGCCTGCGGCAAGTCGCTGGTGCGTTCCGCGGCTTTGACAATACCGATAAACAGAGGTGGAAAATGCTCAGGCTCGGCAGCAACAGCGACTGAAAACCGCAAGCCATCCCGCATGCGCAGCAGCAAACGGGCAACGATGTTTGCTGTCTCGCTTTGCGCATCTTTCTCGCCCAGGGCTTCCAGGCTTTCTATCAAGCCCAGCCCGGCCTGTAGCAATGCCAATAATTCCTGGGTAAACAAGATCAGCGAAAAATTTTTGCCGCGTTTTTGCACCTGCGCCGATAAGGGCCGCACATCCAGCACCGTCATCTGCCTGACCACGGCCGCACGCGATGCGCCATCAGCATCCATTGCTTCCAGCTCCAGCATATGCACGCGATTATCACGGCCTACTGCGCGAACGGCGTAACGCATGCTAGCCTCAGTGCTCAGTTGCTGACATCAGTTACTGACATCTGCCGCTTCACCGGTACCACCGGCACGGCCATCTTCGCCCAGCGATGACAGGTCAAATTCCTTGCCATTACGCCCGGGAATACGGTAAATATAGGCATTGCCCCAGGGGTCCATGGGCAGCGCTTTTTGCAGATAAGGTCCATTCCAGCGAGCAACACCAACTGGTCTGACCAATAGTGCATTCAACCCGACATCGCCGTTTGGATAACGCCCTACATCCAGCCTGTAATTGTCCAGTGCCTTACTGAACGACTCGATCTGTGCCTTGGCAACTTTTTGCCGCGATTCGCCTACCTTGGAAAAATACTTGGGCCCGACATATGCGCTCAGCAAGCCAATAATGGCAATCACCACCAGTAATTCCAGCAGGGTAAAGCCTGAAATATGTGATGAATGCTGTCTGGGCTTGCGTGAATCATTTCTCATATGCACGAACCATCCTTGAAAATAAGGCCATTAAATGTGACGAATTTCAATACCTCAATCTGCTTTATCAATACCAAAATAGTCGTTTCAAATACCCTGCTATTGGAATATTATTGGCCAGACCGAATTCAATTTCGGTCTGACCAGTTTTATTCTACTATGCAAATTTTCTTTTGTGAATGTCAATTAACATTAAATTATGTGCGCTCGCACAAGAGAATCAGGTGCAACTTTAGTGCAAGGCCTGAGCGCACCGCAGCATAAGTGTTACTTCATGGTGCATGATTTTTCTGAATTTTCCCCTGCGCGGTATCAGCACAGGTTGACACTGGCTGACCAGTGCAGATGGCGAACAGACAGATAGCCTTGGTCAAAATGAAAGTTAAATATCATTGGTATAAAAATTGCTCTTTGAAAATATCACTTCTGAGAGCAACCATGAATCTTTACGACATACATGAATTTGTCTCCCCACCTCAACCTGGGCCCAACTGCATGTCAGGACGCCATATCACACCTGAACTGAGCGAGATTCTGGCAAATTCCTGCCGTTACGATCCCATTGAAAGTGCAGCCTCTTTTGGTCGTTGGTGGCTGGATGCAAAAAGCGGTGAACTGGTGTTGTCCCAACATGCAGCAGACCTGCTTTGGGTAAGTGCGGGCTGGTATGCGAATCTGGAAAGTGGTTTCAATCAGGCAGTACTCGACGATTTGAGCACCCTTACCAAGTCCTTGAAAACTCTGCCGGTGAGCAGCAGACAAACAGAATGCGACATACGTGTCATCAGTGAAATCCATGGCATGCGCTGGCTGCGCATGGTCATCCTGCCGGAAGCGACTTTTCATTCTGGCCTGATCGCCGGTGTCTTGCTGGACATTACAGCCAGCAAACATGCAGCGATGCGCGAAAGATTAAGTTTTGAATCAACCCGTTTATTTGTCGGCACAGACACACTCGGCAGTGCCGTCACCAAACTGATACAGCTGGTCTGCGAAAATCTTGGTTGGGAATGGGGTGCCTACTGGGCCTTGGAAACCGACAAACAGGGAGAGCAAAAACTCAGTTGCAGACATTACTGGCATGGTGCGCAAGATGCTCTGGGCAGCTTTACCCAGGAAAGCCTCAGCATGCACATGACACCTGGCGACGGGCTCGTTGGCCAGGTATGGCAAAGAGGTGAAGCACGCTGGGTGGAAGACATGCAAAGTGATCATGAATTCTTGCGCAACAACAGCGCCAGTCAATGCAAGCTGCGCTCGGGTTATGTCTTTCCGGTTGCCTATGTTACCGACGAAGGCGAATGCCACAGTCCCGGAGTACTCGAATTTTACAGCCGCCTGTCACGCCAGCGCGAAGCCCAGTTACCCACCGTTTCAGCCAGCATCGGCGCCCTGATCGCACAAACCGCACAAAGACTGGAACAACAGGAAACCATACGTCAGTTGGCGCAGATAGACGGCTTGACCGAACTGGCCAACCGCAGCCATTTTTATCGTATGCTGGAAAAAACCTGTCTGGACAACGCCACCAACAAAACACCATTCGGTTTGATCTTTATCGACCTTGACCGTTTCAAACCGGTGAATGATGCATTTGGTCATGAAGCTGGCAACGTCGTATTGAAGGATTTCGCCCAGCGCCTGCAATCGCTGGTCTCTGGACGTGACCTGGTAGGCCGGCTGGGTGGAGATGAATTCGCCATCCTGCTACACCCGGATACGTCATCCACACCATTTGTAGAACAACTGGATGTGCTGGCCAAACAAGTGCTGGATGCAGCCCAGGTGCCGGTATTGTTCAACCGTCATGAAGTCGCTATTTCGGCCAGCATAGGAATCAGTATTTTCCCTGAAAACGGCATGAGCAGCCCTGACCTGTTACGCAGCGCAGACACAGCCATGTACCGCATCAAAAAAACCGGTCGTAATGCCCTCAGTTTTTTCTCCACCAGCACCACCCAGACGCTGGCAATGCAGCAGTCCGATCTGGCACAGCGCCTGACCATGGAGGTAGAGCTGTACCAGGCCATGACGAATCAGGGCCTGTTTCTTGAATATCAACCCATATTCGATGGCAACCGTCGCATCGTCGCAGTCGAAGCCCTGCTGCGCTGGCGTCGTTTGAACGGCGAAATGGTCAGACCCGACATTTTCATTCCCATTGCAGAACAAAGCCATCTTATCGTCCAGATCGGTAGCTGGGTGGTCAAACAGGCATGTCACGACCTGGCCCTTCTGCACAAGGCTGGTTTCCGCGATTTAAAGATGCACGTCAACATGGCGCCATCCGAATTTACCAGCAACACCTTGCCGGAAGAACTCAGCGCCGTGGTCGTGCAATCTGGCATTGCATCGCATCACCTGTGTCTGGAATTGACCGAGAGTATGCTGATGCAACAGCCGGATCGCGTGATACCCATCATGCACAGCCTGCGACAACTGGGGTTTGGCATCAGCCTCGACGATTTTGGCATGGGCTATTCGTCGCTGTCACGTCTGAAAAATCTACCGATCTCCTCCATGAAGATAGATCGCTCCTTCATCAGCGGCTTGCCAGACCAGGCCGAAGATCGCGCCATCGTCCGTACCATCATAGAACTGGGACGTAACCTGCGCCTCAATATCATTGCCGAAGGCGTGGAAACCGATAGCCAGCTCGCTTTTTTGCGCCAGTTTGGCGATACTCTGATACAGGGTTTTGTAATGTGTCACCCGCAGCCCTTGAATGAATTGATACGCCTGCATCAACCCGTGCCCAGGCCTGTCGATGTGCCCGCCTGATGGTTAAATCTGCCTGGTTTTTCACCGGCAGATTGCCCACCTCACCGATGTCCTTGACCAGCCCAATTTCTGATTACTGCCAGTAAGAAATCTGAAGAACTTCATTAAAGTTGATAACTGCGTCGCACGGCGTTTTTTCAGACAACGCGACTGGATTATGCTTGCGTGGACAACAAGCAGATAGCCCCTGCGTTTGACATACAAATGGTGTGACAAGACCCTGGAATGCAATGCCGTGTCATACCAGTATCGTTATCAATGCCCCCATCTCGCATGGAACAAAATGCAACACAAAGTGATGCTTCAAATAAATATTTCACGAAGCTGCATAAACATTTTGTTACACTCATCAATAACAGATGCCAGCCTTACAAGAAATGGCCTGCAAACTGCTGACATCAAGCTGCCCCATATCCATATCTGAATCACCCTTCGACCTGTGCAATAGCGTACCAATCAACGGCAACACTGAGGAGTAAGCATGAAATTTTCAGTCAAGATAGTCTTGTGTTCAGCCATACCTGCTTTATTGTTTGCAATAGGTTTAGCCACCTCCATTACCTCCCTGCTATCAACCCGTGCCCAGTTTGACAACTACATTTCGACTGAACAGGCGCTGGAAAGAAACATCTCTGAAATGTATGCCCAGGGCCTGCAAATGGGCCAGGCACTCAGAAACGTCGTGCTGGACCCATCCAACAAGAAAGGCGTTGATAATTTTCTGGCGGCACAAGTGGCCTACGACAAAGCCTTTGAACAGGCACAGAAAGTATCTGCAATAAATAACACGACACAAAGCCTGGCAGAACTGCCCAAACTGAGAGCGATTCACGCCCAGACACAAGAAAAGATCGTCGCCATACTCAAAGAAAAAGGAGATGCAACGGTCGTACTGAATGCAGAAGAAACCCCGGCCTGGAGAAACCTGCGTGGCGAATTGCTGAAGCAACGCGATGAAGCCGGCAAACGCTCTGCGCAAGAACATACCAACGTCAATGACAAGGTCAGTTTTGCCATCACCCTGTCAATCTGCCTGGCCGTGCTGGCCAGCCTGGTTGCCATCTTCCTGAACTTCTTTTGCCAAAAAACCTTGCACAAGGAACTTGGCGGCGACCCGGTCCAGGCCAGGGAAGCCCTGGCGAATATTGCCAAAGGCAATTTGTCCCAAAGCATAGACAACAATGCCAGTGACAGCAGCCTGATGGGCGTGCTGCAACAAATGCAGACCTCGCTGGAATCACTGGTCAACGGCGTACGCAGCTCTGCCACTGGCATCGCCCAGGCCACCGACGAAATTGCATCCGGCAGCATGGATTTGAGCAACCGCACTGAAAGTCAGGCCAGCTCACTGGAAGAAACAGCGGCCTCCATGGAAGAACTCAATTCCACCGTCAATCAAAATGCAGACAACGCCAGACTCGCCAATCAACTGGCAGCACAAGCGTCCGAAGTAGCCACACGCGGTGGTGCGGTAGTTGAACAAGTTGTTGGCACCATGCGCGGCATCAATGAATCATCCAAAAAAATACAGGACATCATAGGCGTGATTGATGGCATCGCCTTCCAGACCAATATCCTGGCCCTGAATGCTGCAGTAGAAGCCGCCAGAGCCGGCGAACAAGGGCGCGGCTTTGCCGTCGTCGCTACCGAAGTACGATCCCTCGCCGGTCGCAGTGCCGATGCTGCCAAGGAAATCAAATCCCTCATCAGCACCAGTGTTGAATCAGTAGAAAAAGGCTCCCAACTAGTGGACCTGGCTGGCACTACCATGAATGAAGTGGTTGGGTCCATCCGCAAAGTCAGCCAGATCGTCGCCGAAATCACCGCTTCCAGTTCAGAGCAATCCAGCGGCGTTGCACAGGTTGGCGAAGCCGTCACCCTGATGGACCAGACCACACAACAAAACGCTGCACTGGTAGAGCAGATGGCCGCAGCCGCTGCCAGCCTGAACGAACAGTCCGGCGAACTGATGAGCGCCGTATCTGTCTTCAGGACAAGGCAAAGTACGCCATTGCTGCGGCTGCAGGCTTAAAATACAGTGCGGTGCTGCCCTACTTAATCAACGGCAAGGCAGCGCCGATAAAAACAAACAGCGTTCCACATGTACGGTTGAAACGTTTCTGCCCCCGTTCCAGCCACGGCCGGATGTAATGCGCCAGCCTTGCCAGTAAATACTCCACCAGAAATTCAATGACCGCAAAGGTCACCGTCATGACGACAAACTGTGGCAACAGTGCACGCTGCATATCAATAAACTGTGGAAGAAAAGCACCGTAAAACAGCAGCACCTTCGGGTTCGCTATCGCCGTCAACAAGCCCAGACGAAACAAACTGATGCCACGTTTAGCCCCTGCGCTTTCTTTTGGCGCCAGATGAAGTGCAGGCGCACGCCATAACTGTATGCCAAGCCAGACCAAGTAAATTCCCCCTGCCAGTTTCAGCACCAGTAAAGCGCTGGACGATGCTTGCAGTATTGCCCCCAGGCCAAACATCGACAAGGCAATCAGGCAGGTAAAACCCACCACACCACCAACGACGGTATAGGTAGCCTTTCTTGCCCCATACAAGGCACCATGTGTCATGGCAAGCAATCCATTCGGCCCCGGTGTAAGCGACAAGCCCAATACTGCGATAGCGTAAATAATCCAGGTATGCAAAGCCATGTAATTTCTCCTGTTTTTCAAACTCCAGTAACTTACAGCAGTGTAAAGAATACGATCAATCATCAATGGTATTATTTAGACGTTTTTAGATAAATTTTAGACATCTCAATAATGCATACTGAAACACTTGTGGCAGACATCCGCATCCTGTTACTGCCATTGCCAGAATTTGCGATGCTGCCCTTCGGGGGTTTTCTGGATAAGCTGCGCTTTACCGCAGACGAAGCGGATTACAGTCGTCAGCGCCACTGCACATGGCAGATCCTGGGCCTTGAACCTGGCCATGTAGAATCAAGCAGTGGCATTGCCGTACAAACCCAGGTCACGCCGGCAGAAATCGGCTATCAAGATTTTGATTACCTGGTTATTTTTGGCGGAAGAAGCGCCAAAGTGACGCAAGCACTGGCCCCGCACTATAAAAACATGCTGCGTCGGGCTGCAGGACATGGGGTAACGCTTGTTTGCATCGACAACGCCTGCTTCCTGCTGGCGGCATGTGGACTGCTAGCTGGTCACAAGGTCGCACTGCACTGGCGACACGAAACTGAATTTCGCGCCGCTTTCCCCCGCATAGAAGTCATGAGCGATCAAATGTACTGTTTTGATGGCAACCGCATCTCATGCGCCGGTGGCACGGCAGCGATAGACCTTGCCGTAGAAATGCTGACACGTGCCTGTGGGCGCACCAGGGCTCTGAAAGGTCTGGCAGACATGCTGGTGGATGAAGCGCGCAGCAGCGCTCATCAACTGCGGTCATTGGATAACGAAGTCAATACAGGGCGCCATGTAAGCCGCGCCATTGCACTCATGCGCACACTGCTTGGCAGCAGCAAGACAGCCGATGAGCTTGCCAGCATGGTCGGCATCAGCCGACGCCAGTTAGACCGTCTGTTCCTCGCAAGCCATGCCATGACGGCAAAAAACTACTGGAACGAAGTAAGGCTACAGCACGTGCAATGGCGCCTGCTCAATTCTGACCACAGCCTGACCACCATCGCCGACGAAGCAGGCATCTCGGATGTCAGCTACCTGAGTAAAATCTTCCGCAAACGATTCGGAAAACCACCGGCAGAATTTCGGAAAACCATCTCCCACCACATCGTCAATCCTTGAGCCGCCCCGATCGTTCACATCGACTTGAGAATGTCCTGCCTCTTTGCCTCGTACTCTGTCTTGGTGATCAAACCATCTTTCAGAAGGGTATCAATTTCTTTCAGCTTTTCAGCAGTCGATACTGGTGCAGATTTGGTCCTGGCAGAATTTGCTACTTCGGTTTTCGTTGGACAGGCTTGTGCGCAAGTTTCCATTGCCGTCTTGCAGCTTGCCTCGTTAGCTAATGGAAACAGCTTGAAGCCGCTTATGCAAGTTGTGTGATTGGCCGAGCATTGCTGCGCGCAAGTACTATCAATGTTTGCAAAATCAACTTTCGGTGCACCGATACAAGCTGAAAGTAAGACAGTAAGTGCAGAAATCAGAGGTACAATTTTTCTCATTTTTATATTCAAGATGGCGACAGATGAAGACGACAGTGGCAGAAATAGGCCCGTATTTACCTATATGGTAGCCCAGTATTGTATTGCAATTTATCAATACTATTCCATAAATATTATTTACCAAACCGACAATTTTTTTGCGTCAGCTCAACATTGCTACATGACGAAAAAGACTATCTGCAAATATAGGATTACACTGGGAGCCATTCAGACATCATTCCTGTGATGTCTTTCCCGCCTCAGTCAAAGATTGAAGGAGCATGGCCTATGCAACACCTACATGAGCGGTTTGGCGTACCAGATGAAAATTTGCTGGCAGCTCAAAATTCGTCCTCCAGACAAAAAGCACACACTTTCCAGATTTACGTCCCAACCCGCAAGGAAGTTGCCAAACTGGGGCGGAAGAAGATCACATCAATATTAATCGACTGGATGTGCCGCAGCCCCACAGAAATCATTCCCAGCCGAACCCAGATTATCGAGGTAAGAGACATCCTGCTGACCAGAAAAGACGCCGACAAACTCAACGGCCTGATCACTATGTGCAATTACTACATCACGAATGACTGAAATACATTTCCCATAAAAAAAGCAGCCCGAAGGCTGCTTAAAAAAAACGTCAACACCGAGGAGATGTTTGCAGTAGTCTAGCGCAATAAGCTTACAAATTTGTGACATGGTGCACGAATAGAATAGGTATGATCTCGACACAAGGTAATAGTCAAACCCGTATATCAAACTCGCATATCAAACCACATACTCAACCCTGTCCCTGCCCTGCTGCTTGGACCTGTACAAAGCCTGATCTGCATGTGAAATTAATTCAGCCGATGTCATGGGCTTGTACGGGTCAAAAGCGATCACACCAAAGCTGCTGGTGACACTGATTGATTGTTGTTCGCCAATAACGATATTCTGCTCCCGGATGGATTGCAGCAATCTTTCCACCAGACTTTTTCCGTGAATTAAATCCAGGCCTGGAATGATGATCAGGAATTCTTCGCCACCATAGCGGCCAACCGCATCATATTGACGCACTGTCGCATTCAGACGGCGTACAACCTCGACCAGCACCGCATCACCAGCGGGATGGCCATAGGTATCATTAATGCGCTTAAAATGGTCCAGATCCAGTAAAACCAGCAGCAAGAAGGTTTTCTGTCGCGCCGCCTTCACCAGTTCCATTTCCAAAATCTCCAGCATGGCAGAACGATTCCAGGCTGATGTCAAACCATCTCTCAAGGCGCGAATTTTGAGTTCTTCGCGCGAAAGCTCCAGCTCGCGGGTACGCTCTTTGACTATGGCTTCCGTTTGCGCCTGCAGTTCGGTTAATTTACGCAAGCGATAGGTGTGAATGACAAAAACCAGGATCAGGCAAACCGCTCCAACCAGGATATAAAACCATACGGTCCTCCACCATGGGGGTTGAATGACCAGTTCAAGATACTTGATCGCTGACGATTGCTGCGCATCAGAATTGCTGACAAAGTATTCAAAGCGATAATTGCCGGGTTCCAGCGCGGTATAACGTACCCTGGGCGTCGTCGATGTGGACCAGCTTTTCTCCAGGCCAGCAAGCCGATAATGAAATTCAAGGGCACCACGGTTTCTGAAATTAAGGCTGACCAGTACAAATTCCAATGGCTGGGGCGACCACGCAAGGTCCATCGGCCTGTCTGCAAAAAAAGACTCACCTCCACGATGAATACTTTCAATCAGGCTGTTGAGTTCATGCTCTTTAAACAGGCGTTCAGGCTTAAGGATGTGTGAAATGCCATTGCTTGTTGCAACCCACATCGCGCCATCCGGATCTTCATAAAAACTGCGCCCATTGGTTTCATTCCAGACGAATCCATTGCTCTGATTGAATAATCGCCACTGCTTTTTATTCCAGACGGCGATACCAGCATCAGTACCAACCCACAACCATCCACGATTGTCTTCCAGTAAAGAAAATATGAGCTTGTTTTTTAAGACCGGTGATTCTTGCTGCTGCAACTGTAAAACCCCATCCTTGACGCCTGCGCGTATCAGGCCAGCCTGCACCGTACCTAGCCACAAGCCATTATCACCAGCACAACTGAGCGCTGCCATGTTAGGCGGCTCGCCATTAAACTTCACCTGAAAATTATTCCAGCTCTTGCCATTAAAGCGCAGTAACTGCCTCCGGGAAAGAACCCAGATGTTTCCATTTGGGCTTTGGCACAAGTCACGAAAAATCTCTGTTTCAGGGATTTTCAGGCTATCCAAACCAGCGGGGCGCATCACATTAATTTTGCTGATACTGGTATCAATGACGAACAGCCCATTGGCAGTCGTCACCCATATATTGCCTTTGCTATCTGACAGCATTCGATAAATCTGGGGAAGCGTTGCAACCTGCGTATAAATTCGGGTTTTCGCGTCGAAACGCATCAGTTGCCCAGAATAAGTGCCGCCCCACACCGTACCGGAATTGTCAACCACCATACCTGACCATTGATGATCAATTTTCCCCAGCCCGTCTGTATTGGTGCTGAAATGCCGTTGATCAGGCCCCAACTGCGCCGGACCAGAACGTGTGCCTACATGCAGAACCCCTGCCCTGTCTCTGACCAGCGACAGGGCAACATCGTCAGGCATGCCTTGCGCCATGGTCCAACTTTCCCAATTGCCAGAACCCAGCCATTTGATCAAGCCAAGTCCGCGAGAACCCAGCCACATGCCACCATCTTTATCAAAAAGAAGCCCAGTCAGGCCGCCGGCTATTTTTAAACCATTCTGCTTGTCAAAGCTTTCCCAGCGATCTTTGTTCCAGCGTATCAATGACTGGTCAGCATTGGTCAATACCCGCCCCTCGGCATCGGCAGATATCCAAATTACCAACCCCTTCTTATGCAGGATATCGCCTGGTGGTGTTCTGTCTTTGAAACGGGTATCGTTGGCCGGAAGAACAGCAATATGTTGTTCGCCCCTCGCCCAAAGCTGCCCGCTACTGTCACGATAAAAACTATGCCAGCGATCATCCGGCACACCCTGCGACACATCCCAGACACGAACTTTGGTGCCACTGTATTCGCAAATTGATTGCCCACATCCCAGCCAGAAATCACCATTTTTATCAAGATGCAAACCAAACAAGGCATCAGGCACCGTTTGCGCAAGGTTTTGCTGGCTTGGGAAAAGCACGGTGAGTTGCGGTTGGCCGTCAGACATTGTCAGCGCATATAAGCTTTGCTGACTGACAAAGAATAGCCTTCCGTCAGGAGACGAACTTAATTTTTGTCCCGCAGAAATGGGGACCTTTTTGCCGTCATTGAAAACCGATTCAAAACGCTCGCCCTTCCTTAGATATAAAGTATTATTATTGGCAACCCATAATCGGTTTTGAGCATCGACGTGCAAGGCTGCAATGAATGGTTCGGGCAACCCGTCTTCCCTGGAATAACGACGAAATTCGGTACCGTTATAACGAAATAATCCGTTTTCTGTACCAATCCAGATATAACCATCCCTGTCGTTCGCCATCGCACTGACCGACAGATTGCTAAGACCATCTTGTTGCGTGAAATACCGAAGCGGCATTTGTTGCGACCTGGCTGGCGCAGCCCACATCACCAGCATCAACGTCATCAAGCGAGCAAACCAAGGTAATAATTTACCCACGTAACAATACAATTTTGCAGCTCCTTAAATTCGACGTAGCGTCATTTCGCTGCATACATATGCAATTTAAAATTCAAACGAATTTTCTGGTACGGTGACGACAATAGAGTTGCCTTATATAAACACTGCCAATTACCAAAAGTAGGAAATTCAGCGCGGTAAGAGCAGCATGTCACAAAATAAATAAATGCGCTATAAGCGCAAGTATAAGATATGCGGGTTTCAGGGAGGTGACAGACAGGCATAGCAGATGCCATTAAGCACCCACAAAAATCAAAGTCTTGATCAAAAGACCGGTGCCAATATCTACTGTGGGCCAGATTGCCAAAAACAATGACCTGAGACCCAAGCTAAGCCCAAGCCTGCAAAGCAAGGTGTAGACCACATAGACCAGACCAATGATGATGAATCGTCCGCAGGGTTGAAATATATGGATGCTGACCCCGCATCCCGTTACAGGCCCTCGACTGGCTGAGTTTTGTTATGATTGATAACCAATATTGATCATCCATCAAACCCATGTCAAACATACTGTTGGAAGGTTACACCACCGACGAAATTCTGAATCTTCCTGCTGAACTGATGCAATCCATCATACTCAGCGACGAAGCCCTGGTCTTCAAGGCCGGGTCAGCCAACATGCTGGGCCGCTTTTGCGTTTCTGGAGACACCCTCATTATGGAACTGGCGCACGTCGATGGCGGCGGCGAAGGCGCCTTACCCGCCCTGGCATCACTGGCCAACCGCTATGCACAACGCGAAGGTTTGCAATTTCTGGAATGGCGTGTGCACGCCGTACATTGTGCCAAGCCCAACCTGAAATTACGCCGCGTACTGGAAAGACGCGGCTTTATCGTTCGTGAATTACCAGACGTGGGAGAATGTTTTTGGTTGAGGAGCGCAGTCAATACCTTGCCCCCAAAGGGTGATTAAGCGAGATAAAAGCCAGACGTAATACGCAGCAAAGCTAAGGAAGTAGAAAGGCAGCAAGGATCAATCAATGCCGCTTTTTTAATGCGCGTAAGAGCGATTTAGATCACGTAATCTGTGTAAATGGATACACCTCTATTAATAAAAACTACACCGATTGTGTGATTAGATTTGACCCTAACCTGAATATACCACTTACTGGTTTAGCGACGAACGTACCATGACAGAACTAAATGCACGTGTAGCACTTGAAAATAAGGTATTAGCTTTATTGACATTTTTTGAGCCATTTAATGAATTTGACCAAGAAGAAAAATGTAGAATTTTATTTGGTTTAACCGATCCAAATGATCGTAAGACTTTCAGTGAGTTAATGGTTAAGGAGTTTTTTATTGTCTGTATTGGTTGACGTCTTGCGTGATCCAAACTTCATCTTTCCATGGTTGCTTGAAGAAGCCAGTGGAACATTTGGTTTACCTTCGGCATGGAGTATCAAAAATCATAGGCAATTGTTCGAAGAAATCTATAGACAGGCATACGGCATTTGGAAAAATGACTTGGATGCCGTTAGGTTTGTAGTTCCTGCGTTGAACGAATTGGGGATAGATACCGGTGATTGGGAGGAAACAAAAAATACTTTTGAAGTAAGGATGAAAACAGAGGAAGTTTTTATTTCGCAAAAATTGCCATAAGGCATGATGAAAAAACCCTACAATTTCCACGAAATATTTGTCATCCCTGAATTACAGCACTAGAATTAGGGCCGCATTTAAATTTTCCACTATATTTAGTAGCAAGCCAATTTACTGAAAACATTAGCTTTAATCATGGTTGACTTGCAAGGTATTCATAAGGAGAAATTCATGATTGATCCAAATACCGCCGCATACAGACCGATGCCTACCGGCCTAACTAAGACAGCAGTTTTTTCTCCCAACCCCCGAAAGCTTGGTGAAAAGCGTAAGGTTCAGGTAAAGAACACTGCTTACCCTTTTGACGAACTCACTGTGAGTGGATGGATTACGAATGACGTATGGGGTGAATCTTTCGTGTTTGAAGATGGAAAACTGGGCCATACGGTCTCTCTCAATCTCGCAGAGGTAAAAGACAACATGCTGAGAAATTAGATTGTCGCCAATTCCTATAACTAAGATAAAAGGCATGCATAGCTTAAAAGCGTCTGCAAGAGCCAAATTCATTTGACAATCGTCGTTTTCAAATCGGGTATAAATTGTTTTTGCCACACAAGGTATAGAAATATGCAAATTGCTTCGAATCTTGCACACAACTTAACGGCTGATGCCGCCGATTGCAAAGATTGCGCAATCGGCTAATTTTTCTATCAAATGTGGTATCTCTATTTTTCTGAGATATATCGATCCCGACCATCCGAAAGGACATATCGTAGAGCATCCTCAGTAACAGCACCAATGTTTTGAAAATTCTGCTGCGCATCACGTAGCGACATATTATTCGGCCCACTGAGTCGATCAAATTCCGTTGTTCCGTCATCCTCCCAAAAACACACACGACAAATTTCATATGCGTCACTCACACGCAGACTCCTGTATCTGCAACAGGGACAAGCTACCAGCACCTCAACATCGCCTTCAATTGCGCAGTTCAACCCTAGAAGGATAATTTGGTTTTTCAAATACGAGTTGGCCACCCCTGCATAAGAATGTTTAAGAGCAATCTTTAGTAGAGGATCATATATCGCATTTTTCGGATCGTCCGGCTCGTCAGTACCAGCAATCATCATCTTTAAAACATCGGGAAGACCTTCATATTCAGGATCACCTGCATCAATGGACCACCAATCCAACAACAAAACTTCACGCTCATCCTGGAATAGTCGAGCAAGGTCGCGTCCCACTAACAAATCTATTGCTTCATCTCTAGTCATATGAGCCCGCGTAAGAGCGATTAGATTCTATGGTTTCCGTCAACGCGTAATCGCCCTCTAGGTTGGAAATGTATGAATGTCAGACCTGACCCCGCGCCCGCAAGCAAAACAGATCGATGCCAGAAATTGGTCATGATATCAGTGACACTATAATTACACTACGATCCTCAGATAACACACCTTTGGATAATAGGCTGCAGACATTGAACGACAGCCGTACTCTGGCGCAATGTCGCCCATACTCGACCGTTTGCAACAGCAGACTATCGCCCTGAATTATTTGGGTGGCCTGTCGCAAAGCGAAGTTGCAGCGTGCCTGGCCCCCCCATCGGCACAGTAATTGTCCAAACCGGTTTTTTTAAACAAACTGCGCGCCAACATCCATCTTAAGGCAAAGGCAGATGGCAACAGACTGGAAGTAGGTTTTTATGGCCGTGTAGTCCGTGTTGCGGGGGGTACATCAGTACTAGCTACGGGATAGGTTTGTGGCAGATGGGATTGATGTTCAATATGAACAGAGGCGTGTTTTGGGGCTAAGCCAGCTAAACCTTGAAGCAATCGAAAACTTGCTACATTCAAGAAATTGTCAATCTTCAAAAATTTACACAAAATTTTACAAAGTAGATATTTTCAGAATACAATTAAACAAGTTTAGCTCGGAAGCATTTTTTTCCTCCTTTTTTAAGGACTCAGACACCCACCGCCACACTCGCTAACATAATTTTTTAGCAATGCGCAATAGTTTCTGATTTCCTTTCACTCTATCCGCGACACGCGCTTGAGTCTTCTACAAAAGGTTGCAAGCAATACCGTAGGTAACACTGCAATGCAATTACGCACGTAACAACTGCGGTTTTGCTGCCTAAACTATTTTAGCCATCTGATTATGCGACTACTTGCCTTAACAAGTAGTCGCTTGCACGATGACATAAGAAATCAATGCAATTGGCATTATGCAATCACTATTTTTGATTTAAAAAATGGAATTTATTTATGTATCTTTGTAAGCCATCGAGTGATAAAAGGTTCACTGGGCAAAGCTTGTTGCAAGTCTTGTCGAGAAAAATTTCAATACTCTTCCGCAATGCTTTATTGATGGTTAGTATTTTGGGTTGTTTGTTTCTCGGCACCCAAGCACAAGCGCAATCGTCTACCGCCCCTTTGGTGGATGAAGGATGGTATTTTGGTGAAACAAAGTATTCCACTGAGGCAGCTCTTGCCACGTTTTTATGCACAGGCTCTTACTATGATGGCGTAGTCGGTGCGCTTAAGAATATCGAGTACCTGGAAACGCCAACCGACGATGATCCACATAAGGGATTCAAATATTTTTGTAATCATCAAATGTCAGACAGAGTTGTTGTCACTGAACATTTGAATGGACAACCTTATGTTTACAGTTGCCCAGGCAATACCACTTACAATAAAAAAGTCAGGGCTTGTATTTGCCAGGCCCCCAATTATCGCTACTTTGCAAAAGTGGGTTACTGCATGGGAGTTATGCCCCAACCTGACACACCTGAGCCACCACCCGACGATTGTCCAAGTTGTGGCAACCCAATTGTTATTGCGACCGGCGCAAAAATACAAAAAGAGCCAGATTTTACTGCTATCCATGCTGGCGAACTAGCTTTCACTCGCTTTTACGACAGCAACCCAAACAAACCTGACTCTGTTGCAATTCATGGCTTTGGGATGAAATGGATGCATACCTACGAATCGCAGATCCAGCCAGAAGCAGCATTGGCGCTCAACCAAACACGTTCAAAATGCAATGTGTCAGCAGATTATAAGTTTTATTTTTGCGAAAACAATCTTCCGACAAGCGCAACAGCTATCCCTGACGCCATCTCTGTCACCAGAGCACGCGGCAACAAAATCTTCTTTGCCCGCAACGGCAATAACTGGCAAAGCGATCTCAACACCAATGACCGCCTCGTTGCTCAGTACAATACAGATAGCACTGCCATTACTGGCTGGACGTTTACCAATAGCTCGTCTGATGATGTTGAGCAGTATGATGCAAAAGGCCGGCTGATTTCCATCACCAAAAGAAATGGTGTTGTCCAAAAACTGACATATAGTGACGGCACCACCAACGATACCAGCGTCGCACGTCTTCCAGTTGATGCGCCTGCCTGTACAAAAACGAGTGCCGGAGCAGTTTTGGCGCGTGGCAAATTGCTGTGCGTGACTGATAACTGGAATCATCAGATGAATTTTGCTTATGACGCCAAAGGTCGTATCAACAGCGTCATCGATGCTGCCGGTGGCCAGTATCAGTATGCCTATGATGGTGCGACGGGTGGTTGCAATACCGATCCGAACAGCTACGCCTGCGCGGCCAATAACCTCACATCTGTCACCTACCCGGATAACAAAACACGTTCTTACGTTTATAACGAAGCGAGCAACATCAATGGCGGCACAGCTTGCCCCTATGGTTCACCAGTTGGCAGCGGCCTGGGAACATTACCCAATGCACTGACTGGCATCATTGATGAAAATGGCAAGCGTTATGCGAGCTGGACGTATGATTGCTATGGACGCGCAACATCGTCCGAGCATGCCGGTGGCGTAGAAAAAGTCGCATTGACCTATGGTGATCCTGACGCAAACGGTTCTAAAGCCACAACGGTGGACACCTACCTGGGGACAACTACGAATCCACAAAAAGTATCAAATACTTTCCAGTTCAAGGCATTGCTGAATACCATAAGTCATACGGCACTTAATCAGCCATGTATCAACTGCGACAACACCAGCAATAAAACCTACGATGCCAATGGAAATCTGTCGCGCAAGACAGATTTCAATGGAACAATTACTACTTACGAGTACAACCTTAGCCGTAATCTCGAAACCAAGCGCGTTGAAGCAAGCGATACAGCACAAGCACAAACGACAACTACGACCTGGCATGCAAGCTACCGCCTGCCTATGCAAGTCAACGCTCCCCTATTACGTACAAGCTATACGTACGACAGCAAAGGGAATGTACTGACAAAGATAGAACAAGCCACCAGTGACGCTGATGGAAGCCAGGGCGCAAGCGCAGTGACTACAGGCAGTCCTCGCACCTGGACCTACACCTACAATAATGCTGGTCAGGTTTTAAGCATCAAAGGTCCACGTACCGATGTACTTGATAAAACCACCTATATCTACGATACCCAAGGCAATCTGACCAGCATCACGAATGCGGCCGGTCATGTCACCACCCTGGGCAACTACGACGGCAATGGTCGTGCAGGTCAAATCACCGATGCCAACGGTATTGTCAGCACCCTGACGTATACCCCGCGTGGCTGGCTCAAGAAAAAAGTCACCAACGTTGACGGCATCAGTGAAACAACCAGCTTTGACTATGACAACGTCGGCCAGATGACTACGATCACATTGCCAGACAATAGCAGCATCAGCTACAGCTTTGACGACGCACACCGCCTGACCAGGATCAGCGACAACTTGGGTAACAGCATCAACTACACATTAGACAATATGGGTAACCGCATTAACGAAACCGTGACCGACAGCAGCGGTCGTTTGACACGCCAGATCAGCCGCAGCTTTGATGTTCTCGGCCACCTGCAAAAGATCACCGGAGGCGCCCAATGAAACACCTCTTCAAACCAAGCCTATTGACACTGGCGCTAGCCAGCCTTGCCGGCGTTAGTCATGCCCAGTCCGCCGTCTATCAATACGAATACGACCAAATGGGTAATGTTACTAAAGTCACCAATGCCCTCAATGCAGCGACTGTACAAAGTTACGACCCACTCAGCCGTGTGCAAACGCAGACCGATCCTAACAACAAAGTCACCAGCTACACTTATGACGGACAAAACCGCCTCATTAAAGTGACGGATGCGCGCAATCTTTCTACGCTATATAGTATCGATGGTTTAGGCAACCAATTAAGCCTCACCAGCCCGGATACAGGCGTCACCGCCACAACGGTGGATGCTGCCGGCAATATCCTGACCAGGACCGATGCCAAGGGTCAGACTACCCGTTATACCTATGACGTACTCAACCGTATCACCAGCATCAGCTATCAAGACGGCAGCAGCACTACCTACACTTATGATCAAGGCAATTACGCCAAAGGCCGCCTGAGCCAGATCAGCTACCAGAATGGCAGCATTGCCTACACTTATAATGGTCGTGGTCAAATCCTGACTGATACGCGTCTCATCAACAATGTCACTAACGTGACCCGCTACCAGTATGACAATACCGGACGCCTGAGCAGTCTTACCTATCCTAATGGCCGCCAGATCAGCTATACCCGCGACAGCCTGGGCCGCGTCACCCAGATTGACACCAGCAAAGGCGGTATCACGACCACCATCCTGAGCCAGGCAACATACCAGCCCTTTGGCGGCATACAAAGCTACCGCAACAGCGCCGGACAAAACTACACCCGCACCTATGACAATGATCAGCGGGTTGCCAGCTACGTCCTTAACAATGCGGTGCAGGCCATCACCTATGATGCAGCCAACCGCATCACTTCCATCAATGAAGTCAACAACCCCAACCGACAAATCGGCTACGGCTTTGACAACCTTGATCGATTAACCAGCTACCAGACACCGCAGGTCAGCCAAAGCTTCACGTATGACGCCGTTGGCAATCGCAGCACCAAGACCACAGGCACAGCCAATACCAGCTACACCTATGCCAGCACCAGCAATCGCCTGACCCAGGTGACCGATAGCCAAAACACCGCGATTGCCATGGACCCGAATGGCAGTATCACCAATAATGGTGCAGCGCAGTTCAACTATGACAGCCGCGGCCGCATGATGTCTGCCACTACCAGCATAGGTAATGTGCAATATGTGGTCAATGCCCTGGGCCAGCGCGTGCAAAAGAACGCTCCTGCCAATGGCAGTAATCCAGCTACCAGCACCGTGTATCACTATGACCTGGGTGGCAAGATCATCAGCGAACGCACAGGCCAGAATGATGTTGATTACATCTACCTCGACAACATCCCTGTGGCTGTGATTCAGTAGAGCCTGCCATGCATCCAATTCAGCTAACTGACGTCCAAAACAAACAACAAAAATACACTATGTCGACCATTCAACAGACATTGCGCACCCGCTACACCATGGTGTTCGCTGCACTGATCAGCGCCGCTGGTTTCTGGTGTGCAGCACCTTCCGCCCAGGCCCAGGCCCAGGTTACAACAGGCAGCGTCTTCAACGTCTTCACCGGCGGCAAGATCACCCTGGGTGACACCAGCAACACGCAGGCATTCTGCAACCCCGGCTTTTATGACAGCTCCAAACTCAATGTGCTGGCCTCCAACCTGCTGGGCACCACCCAGTGCAAGAATGCTGCCAGCACCACACCGACAACGACTGCCTTGGTCACCGCCAGCGGCGGCAATGCCAGCCGCATAACTTTGCCTGCGTTTCAAAGTACCACCAACCCATTGGATGTGAACTATGCCAATGGTGCGCAAGTGCTAGTCAATAACGGCAGCACCAGCAACACCATCAATGGCGATAGTCAACTTGCTGTTACCAGTACCAGCCCTGGCACGGGCGGGACCAGCCAGACCCTGACCCTCAAAACCCAGGCAGGTGTGCTTAATCTGCCTGCCGGCGAATACGCCAAGGTCAACCTGCAAGTAAACAAGGTACTGCACTTCCAGGCTGGTGCCGTACCGACCCGCATCAAACAACTAAACCTGTCCAACTGCAATGGCACGTCCATGGAGTTTGAACCGGGTGATTACTACATAGAAAACGCCAGTTGGCAGCAAAGCTGCCACCTCAAAGTAGCGACTGCTACAAACGGTAACGCTAACACCAGCGTCAAGCTCTACTTCAAGAATGCCTTCAACCTCGGAAGTGGCCCCACCTGCTGGAACATCAGTGGCGGCACCACGTGCGGTAACAGCATGACACCCGCCCAGATCGCCAACCAGACCCCCGACAAGCTCAAGGTCTACCTCTACAGCGGCAACTTCACCACCGCACAGGGTGCACAAATAGCCGCCGGTATCTATGTGGACCAGGGCGATATCAGCCTGACAGTCGCAAACAACTTCGTCTTCACAGGCGATCTGTTCGCCAACAACATCAACATCACCAATGGCGGGCCAACCAGTCTGCTGTACAAACCGGTGTTCACCAGCATCATTTCACCGGCGAACAGTACACTGCCAAATATCAGCCTGGCGCAGCCAGCACCACAAGCCAACGGCAACTTCATTGCACCCGCAGCCGTAACCCTGATGGCCACAGCCACACCGGCGACAGGTAGCGGCAACACAATCAGCCAGATACAGTTCTATCAGGGCAGTACGCTACTGGGTACGGCCACGGCACCAACAACAGCCAACGGCGACAACTACAGTGTCAACTGGAACAACGTAGCAGCCAACAGCTATAGCGTGACGGCCAAGGCAACAGATAACAAGAACAACACGGCAAGCAGTACGCCAATCACAATCAACGTCATCAACAACACGCCACCGACGATCAGTTTGACAGCTAGCCCGGCCAATGCAACTACACCAGCCACCATCATCCTGAACGCCACAGCGACGGACTCGGATGGGACAGTAGCCAAGGTTGAATTCTTCAACGGAACAACCAGCATTGCCAATGTTACGCAGGCACCGTTCACCACAAACTGGACGAACGTGGCAGCAGGCATTTACAGCATCACGGCCAAGGCGACGGATAATCTGGGCGCAAGCACGACATCAGCACCGGCACCAGTAACCGTGACGGCGTATCAGCCCAAGGTCTATGATATTTATACAGACCAGATTGATACACCACGTGTCATCACGGATACGAACGGTAACGAAGTCTGGCGCTGGGATAGTGCGCCATTTGGAGAAACACTCCCGAACGAGCAGCCTACCCAGGCCACAAGCAAGTTCAGATTCAACTTCCGGTTTCCGGGACAATACTACGATAGTGAAACCAATCTACACTACAATTACTTCAGGGATTATGATCCGCAGGCGGGTAGGTATGTGGAGTCTGATCCGATTGGACTCAATGGTGGTATCAATACTTACACGTATGTGAATGGCAGGCCATTTGCCATGCGTGACCGATTTGGATTGGCTGGTGAGATTTCTGGCGGCTACTCTTTAGGTCTCACATTAGTTACAGGCACAGGTCAGGGATACACACTTGGATTTGATCTCAATGGTGCAATTGCCTTCAGTGAAAATGGTGCTATCACTATCTCGGTAAACTTGACTAATATAACAGACGCAAAAGGTGCATATGCTGGAGTGGGACAGGCGATTGGCGGAGGCATCGGAGACATGGCGAACAACGGATTTGACATGTCAACATCTGATTGGGTTGGCGCAAGCGCGGGATGGGGAAAGAGCGTGGGCGTCTCGGCAAATATTGGGCCCGGAGGTATCAGCGCTTCCAAAGGCGCGTTTAAAAAAGGGGCTGGTTTTGGGGGATTCTTTGGACAAGGTAAAACACGAACTTTATCGTGGACCATCAACGGATGTATTCCAAAAAAATAAGTAGACCAAATTGCAATTAAATTAAATAGATATACTACTATCGTAGACCTTGAATTTTTAGTCTGATTTGATACAAGCGAAATATGCTTATGAATAAAAATCCAGTTATATTGGCGCGGCTTACGGTAGTTTTCTTTTTTTTTAGTGTAACTGCACTTATTCTTTCAAGAGTGAGCGCCGTGTGTAATTGGGGGCCATATATTGTATGTATGCATGTTTCTCTTTTTTTGTTGGGCGCATATGAAATTTGGTTAATTCGGAAATTTAAGAAAGAAGGATTATTAAAATCTTTTAAGTATCTTCTGGAATTGCCTAAGATTTTGTTAGCGGCATTAGTTGTAACGATCATCTTGTTGCTCCCCACTTTCCTTCGTAACCCGTATGACTTCGGTGCATTGCCGGATGGAACAATTATTTATCAGAAATTTCTATTTGAAGAGAATGGTAAATATTATTCAAAATTAAATAAACTACAATCTATAGAGATTACTAAGGACAATTATTGCAAGGAGCAGAATCGCTTTTTTGAAGTTTTTGCTAGTTTCTGGATACTAGCCGGATATTTTGAATTAGTTGCTGGTTACTACATCGTCAAGAGGAAAAAGAACTCTGTTGAAAGATAGTGGTAACAAGTTGCGCATTTACGCACAGTTAGGAAGCCTGGTAAGAAACTTGCGTCCATTCGGATAAAGTGTGGTTGTTGTCAACAACAAGTTTCGATTTGTTACAACGATTATATGTTGGAGATAAATGGCGTAATCCCTTCTATCGCAGAATGGAGAAACATACTTGATCCTCTTCTGGGACGTGCTGAGTCTTGGGACGGAGTCAATGTTAGAAGGAACTGGTGGACCGGGGTGTCAGCCAAGTGCGCGACGATCATGGCTGCATTGCAAATACTTGCGATAGCCCCGCTATCGCTGTGTTTTGTGGCTTGTAGTCGCAATGCGCCCGATTGTCGAAAATATGGGCTTATTGTGGGCATCTCAGTACGTAAAGCTCAATGAAAAGTTCAATTCAGTTGTTTCGATAATCGAAACAACTAGTTCAGACGGCAAAAATTATGAAATGACATGCCTGCCATTATGCAAACTGCCTGCCTGGCTGTACTCAATTAACCCCAATAAGGTAAAGACAGAGTTACGTGACAAAATCACCCGATATCAAAACGAGTGTGATGACGTACTTTGGGACCACTAGTCAAAAGGTGGCAAAAATACTGGTGCATTACAAATCCAGATGCTTGCCCCACGCCACCCTGCCCCTACCATAGCAAATGGCGTTACCCCGATGAATCTCAAAATTCGCGATGTATTGGTGTTGCAGCAGCAAAAATACAAAATCATGCGCCAGATTGAAGAAGTCGAAAGCCCCGCAATACGTACCGGCTTGTTTACTGACCTGCGCAGGATATCCGACCTCCTTGGTACAGATCTGCCAGAGTTAGACGCCTTCGCCTATCCCCAAGCACAAAAACCGCTCCTGATCGAAGATTAAGAGGTAACCGACCATGCAAACAACCACCAAACCCCTGACGAACGAAGAACGCCAGCTTGTAGAAGCAGCCCACCAGGCCGCCCTCGACAAGCTTAAAACCACCACTCACCCTGTCAAACGGCAGTGTTTGCTTGAAGAACTTACAGAATGGTGTGCATTGCTGGGTTATCCCGCGCCAACGCAATTAAGGCATTGACGCAATACGCCAGCCATACACAGACAAAAACCTGTGTATGGCGACGGTATTGATACAATGTCACTTTGAACCAAAAAAATTGGCTGCCACATCAGGACAATATGACGGCTCCGAAAGAATCAAGTCTTGCAACGCTAGTAATGCGCCTTCGCGCTGTTACAGGCATACAAGTGCTAGTGTGCAAAACGGTGCTAGAACCGCTTTCAGATCAGCATCGTCTTTGGTATGTGGAACGATTTGAAGAGGGTTTGTCATGGTTCGGATCATCGATACTGATTGACCCAATAGAAGTTGACCCAGAATACTCTGGTTTAATTGAAACCATCCGCCTCGAAGCAAGAAACAAGCTCAACGCCGGAGAGCTAGGTGACGGCCGACGCGGGCGATCAGTAAGAATGTGGGGCTGGATGAAAAACGAACTCTATACGCGCCACAATATTGCCTGGCGCACTCCGTGGGAAATGACGCCTTGGATTGCGATCGATTAACCCGCGTTTTCGCACATGAATATCAAAACTCACCCAATAACCTGAGATTCCTCTCAAATTCCAGCAAAGTGACATCATGACCATCGAATCAACACTTATTCTCGGTGAACATTTGACTAAAGAATCGTTCGTAGAATATTTAAAGAAAGTAGGCGAAATAATTGGGGAGCCAGAACTGGCAGAGTGCCGGATGATCTATAACGAAGAGAGCCGCGCTCATGTTGATATCAATTTACTTACTGGCGATAGTTGCTGCTTTGAACAAGACGAACTTGATGAGTATGAAAAACTCTTAGGCACTGCCCCACTCTCATTTATAGAGCTTTCATTCTTCAGCGAGGTGGGTTCTACCGATTTGGGAATTCAATTTACCAAGGCACTGAATTCACTTATCCCCGTTGTCTTGGACACGGGTTTCGATAAAGTATTTTCACCAAACGAAATTCCCAGCATTACTGCTGAACTGGCATATTAGCTACAGCCCAAGTAGGTGCGAATATTGACTTTTTCGGCCTCGACATGCGTGCGATTACGTTTCACTAATCGCGCCTACACGGGATAATATTTTTCTAAAGACACCTCTATCTTGCAAAGGTACTGATAAATATCTCCGTTAGAATGCCGCAAATCCGGAAGAAGCGAACGAAAATCATAACCTGGATTTTTAGTCGCCCATCTTAATGCTTCAAAAATTCCGCTCAACTCTTCTTCGCTGTATTCTTCGGGCAGCAACGCTATGGCGTCTATAGAAAGTCCCGCAAAGTCCGATACATCATTATGTTGATTTGCACTGAAAATTGACCCACTTTGCTGGATAAATTGCATCTAAAATTGACCCACGTTTAGCACACAATCCTACTTATCTTGATGAGTAGGGAGCAGGAGTGATTGACGTGGCATTACTAGGTATTATTCGACGCTGGCACATTCGTGACCAGATTCCATTACGGGAGATCGCCAGACGACTGGGCATCTCTCGCAACACTGTCCGCCGCTATCTGCGCTCTGAAGTCACAGAGCCTGCCTATGCGGAGCGACAAACAACCAGTGCTATCGACAAATACGCATTGCAGCTCTCAAGCTGGCTTAAAACCGAAGCAGGTAAAAATCGGAAACAACGACGCAGCTTAAAACAACTTCATCTCGATCTGAAAGAGCTAGGATTTGAAGGGTCGTATGACCGGGTGGCGGCCTTCGCCAGGAAGTGGAAGGTGGATCAAACTGACAGGGTCAATTCAGCTAGCAAACGAACAAGCTAACCTCCTTAAAAGCTCTCTATCTCGGCGATACAAACATCACATCGCTTCAATCGCTTGATAAGCTAACCTCCTTAGAGAATCTCGATCTCACCAAGACGGGAATCACATCCCTTCCATCGCTAGATAAGCTAACAGCCTTAAAGACTCTCAAACTCACCAAGACGAGAATCACATCCCTTCCATCGCTGGATAAGCTAACCTCCTTAAAAGAACTCTCTCTAACCTCTTCAAAAATCACATCCCTTCCATCGCTGGATAAACTAACAGCCCTAAATACTCTCTATCTCGGCGATACACAAATCAAGTTGCTTCCATCGCTGGATAAGCTAACAGCCTTAAATACTCTCTACCTCGGCTTTTCACAAATCACATTACTTCCATCACTGGATAAGCTAACCGCGTTAGATTCCCTCGATCTCAGCAATTCACAAATCACGTCGCTTCCATCACTAGAAAAGCTAATCTCTTTAGAAAGAGTTGAGCTTAATGGCTCACAACTCGTCGGAGTATCGCCATCGGAAAATAAAAAAATCTTCTTGGCTTATCAACTCAAATACCGGAAGATCAAAATTTCTATATAAATTTGTTAGGCGTCAAATCACCTTTTTGAGGAAAGCATAAATTGCTTGCATAGGGGGTCAATAGCCCGTATCAACCCAAAAACAGCCAGCGAAATATCTGATTTGCGCGATGCCAGCAAATTATTGGGGTATAGTAACAAACAGATAACGGAAACAGTGTATCGACGCGTTGGCGAAACGGTAAAACCGACCAGATAAGTAGGTGGTTGCGGAAAGGCTTTCCGCATTTTGTTAAATCAGCCTGCCAAATCTTACATCCCAAGCACTTTATTCTGTGGTGCCGAAAATAAAAAAGCCCTTGATAATCAAGGGCTTTTTCGTATTCCGTGGCGGAAGCTGTGAGATTCGAACTCACGAAGGCTATAACACCTCGCCAGTTTTCAAGACTGGTGCATTCAACCGCTCTGCCAAGCTTCCGAGCCGATGATTATACCCGGATTATGCTTGTTCAACAAGGCTCAAATTTCTGTATGAAAATTCTTGTCCAGCAGGCTGATGATTTGTTCCGGGCTGACGGGTTTGGAATACAGGTAGCCCTGTACCTCGTCACAGCCAGCTTTGATCAGGAAATCGAGTTGTTCGCGGGTTTCTACGCCTTCTGCGATGACTTTATGGTGTAACTGTTTGGCCATGAGGATGATGGTGCTGGCGATGGCGCAATCGTTCGGGTCGCTCGGAATGCTTTGTATGAAAGAACGGTCGATTTTTAGCGTCTCAATAGGGAAACGTTTGAGGTACGACAGGCTGGAATAGCCGGTGCCAAAATCATCCAGTGCAAGCACCACGTCTTGTGCGGTGATTTGTTCCATGATGGCGATGACGCTTTCCGAGCTGTGCATGAGCATGCCTTCGGTGATTTCCAGTTCCAGCCACTGGGGCGATATCTGATGGTGCTGCAAGGCTTCTTTAACACGCACGGGCAGGTTATTGGTAAATTCCCGCGCTGACACATTCACGGCAATGCGGAAAGGTGCAATGCCGCTGTCTTGCCAGGCTTTGGCCTGGGCGCAGGCAGTTTCCAATACCCATTCGTCAATCTGCAGGATCAGGCCGGTTTCTTCGGCAACGGGGATGAACTCTACTGGTGAAATGAAGCCTTTTTCTGGATGCTGCCAGCGCAGCAAGGCTTCAACACCGATGATTTTGCCGCTGGCCAGATCCACCTTGGGTTGGTACACAAGATAAAATTCCTGATTTTCCAGCGCCTTGCGCATGGCAGATTCCAGATACAGCCTGCCTGCTATGCTCTGGTTCATGTTGTCGCTATAAAACAAAAAGCTGCCGGATACGTTGCCGGCACTGCGTTTGGCTTTGACCATGGCGATATCTGCTTTTTGCAGCAGAATGTCTGCACCTGCGCCATCTTGCGGGAAAACGCTAAGGCCGATGCTGGCACCTACCCGCAGTTCATGCCCTTCCACGACAAACGCATTCTCGAGCGCGTGCAGCAGCTTTTGCACTACCAGGCTGGCATGAAAGTGCTGGTTAATATCCAGCAGGGCAATCGCAAATTCGTCACTACCCAGGCGGGCGACGATGTCGTTTTCTCGCAGGGTAGTCAAAAACCGTGAAGAGACCTGGCGCAGCAGTTCATTGCCTATTTCATGACCCAGGGTGTCGTTGATGAGCTTGAAACGGTTCAGGTCAATAAAGATGATGGCAGCGCTGGTGTTATTGCGTTGTGATTGCAACAGGGCATTGTCCACCAGTTGTTTGAACAGGCTGCGGTTGGGCAGGCTGGTCAGGGCATCGTAATAGGCCAGGTAATTGATTTTATCTTCGGCTGCTTTGCGTGCAGTAATGTCGCTTAAATAGCCGATGATGCCTATGGGCATGCCATTGGTATCACACAAAGGGGACAGGTTCAGACTGGCCCAGAATACTTCGCCGGATTTCTTTTTACGGCGCACTTCCATCTCGCGCCCGCCCTGCTCCAGAAAGCTGTCATACAGTTTCAGGCCATCGATGTCTTCGTCGTCGTACAGGAAAAGAATGTTCTTGCCGATGACTTCATGCGCATCATAACCAAACAGTTTTTCTGCACCACGGTTCCAGCTGATGATGAAGCCTGCCAGATCCATGGTAATGACGGATTCATGAATCTGATCAAGGATCTGGGTCTGCTGCAGCTGCGCTTGGGCGGATGCCTGGTATTGCTTGTCGAGCAAAGCGCGGCGTGAAAACAGTCTGGCTGTCAGTGCAGCGAGGATGTTCAGTTTTTGTATATCGGCTTCATTGACGCGCCCCATTTTACCGGACAGTACATAGTAACTTTCTGCTGTAGCGGCACAATGGATGGCATCCGCCATCTGCTCCGGGTTGGGCAAGCCGCGCTTGAAAGCTGCATTGGCATCATTAAAAACGGTGCTGACAATGCGATTCAATTCTGCGTCCAGTGCTTCGTCCTGAAGACACAATACAGCCTCGCTCAGGCGGACGCCGATTTCCAGTTCATTGATCGCAGGCGGTATGCTCATGGTCACATGTCCTGGCAAACCTGGTTGACCCATGCATAGGCAGAGATCACGCAGTCATAATACTCGTCCGGCTTGAGTCCGATTTCGCCCAACAATGTCATGTCGAAACCGGCATGTGCCCGGTCGGCCCGCTCTACCAGGTCCAGGCACTTGCCCAGTTGCCCGGATTTGTGCAGCAAGGCATCCAGCACATCAGTATGCAAATTCAGTGGTTGCAGCACTTCTGCCAGCGGGTTGCCAAACAGTTTGTCCAGCAATGAAAACATGCCAACCATGAAGGCGCAATCCAGCTGGTCTTTATTGCCGCCCTGCTTGTGGCAGATAGCTTCCATCAGGCTGGCGCGAAAGGCAGCGCGTGGCATCAGGGGGTTCAGGCCACCGCCATTGTCATGCTGGCGCGCATACAACAGCAATTGCAGCCATCTTTGCAACTGCCGTCGGCCCAACAGGTTGATGGCCTGACCAAAACTGGATACCCGTACGGTCTGCGCAAAGGCGGCTGAACTAACCAGTTTAAACAGCATGAAAGACAGCGTTGTATCCTGCTTGAAGAGCTCTTCCAGCTCACGCGATTCTGCATCCCTGGCGACAAGGCCCAGCAGCTTCAGCAAACGCGTTCTGGCGCTGGCATCGGCGGCCTTGTTGCTGGCGGGTGGATTAAACGCATAATCGCCAGCAAGCCATTTAAAACCGGCTTCAACAGCCTGCTCTTGTAGTGTGGCACTGGACAGGTTCTTTGCCAGATGCATGCCGGTATGCAAGCGCCCCAGCCAGGGTTTAACCTGGACCGGTATGGCAGCGTGGCAATCTACCCCCAGGTTTCTGGCCCCTTCCCAGGCAGGTTCATAGCTGGCGTTAAAATCATCCAGCAGCACGGTAACGCCCAGCGAAGAAAAATGCTTTAACCTGAGTTGTACATCTTTATCGCTGACATGCATTTCTGGCACGCACAGCGTCACCCTGGCGACAGGTAGCCGCGTGTCCAGATCAACGGGGATCTGGGCAACATCGCTGATTTTTACCAGCAATGAGATCGGGCTTAGCCTGGAAAAGAATTCGCTTTCGTTCAAAAACTGAAGAATCGAAAACACTTCTCCCACAGGCATGTCACCAAAATCAGCTTGCAATGCCTGCAGTTGCTGCTTGCCGTTCATAACTGGCAAAAATGTGCCAATTCCTCGGTTTTGTGTCATAGGTGGAAGAGCAATTTGGATCAAAAATTGTTACAGATATTAATTTGAGAATTTACCAATTGCAACACAATTTAATGCAACACATGAGGTATTTTGAATATTATCGGCAGGACAGTCTGTTTCCTTTAAAAACCAGGCCAGAACTTGCTATCTGCTTAAGCAGGTGTCGTAAAAATGCTTCACTGCAAGATATGCATGAATGACAAGCTGTTGACGAAATGCATAAGCATTTTACAAATTGATGGTTGACGCACCTGCCAGGCTCAGGTGGTTTTCAAGAAAATCTGTTGCAGATCATTTAAGAAAAGTTTACCCAAAGGCGTGGGCGAGATCGTCTGATGGTCGCGATAAAGCAAGCCCTTCTTTTCTGCTTCAAGCAACTCACTCTCAATGGTATTGAGCAGCATGCCGGTACGTTCCTGGAACAGGTTGACGTTAAACCCGCCTTGCAGGCGCAAGGCATTCAGCATAAATTCAAAACCCATTTCATCCGGCTGGATTTCGGCGGATTCCTGCACGGCATTGCCACTAGCCACGGCATCCATATAGGCTTTGGGCTGCTTGTAGCGCGCCTGCCTGACCACACGGTGCGGGAACGACAGCTTGGAATGCGCGCCTGCACCTATGCCCAGGTAATCGCCAAAGTTCCAGTAATTCAGGTTATGTCGTGATTCGCGTTTTGCCTGGGCATAGGCTGACACTTCATAATTACCGTAACCGGCAGCGGCCATATTGGCATGGATAAGATCCTGCATTTCGGCACTGAGGTCGTCATCCGGTATGGCTGGCGGGTATTTGGCGAAATAGGTATTTGGTTCCAGCGTCAGGTGGTACAGGGACAAATGCGGTGGCGCAAAAGCGATGGCGGTTTCCACGTCTTGCCTGACCTCTTCCAGGGTCTGGCTGGGCAAGGCGAACATCAAGTCCAGATTGAAATTATCAAAATTTGCCCTGGCGATATCAATGGCGCGACGTGCCTCGTCACCGTCATGGATGCGGCCCAGCGCTGCCAGGTGGCGCGAATTGAAACTTTGTATGCCGATGGACAGGCGGTTGATGCCGCTCTGGCGGTAGGAACGGAATTTTTCTGCTTCAAAGGTACCAGGATTGGCTTCCATGGTGATTTCAGCCGCCCCATCCAGTGGTAACAGGGTGCGCACGTCAGACAGCAACCTGTCCAGTCCGGCTGCGGACATCAGGCTGGGGGTGCCGCCACCAATGAAGATGGTGTATATCTTGCGTCCCCAAATCAGGGGCAAGGCCATTTCAAGATCGGCCCGCAGCGCATCCAGATAAGCCTGCTCATCAAAACTGCTACGCACTTCATGCGAATTAAAATCGCAGTAAGGACATTTTTTGACACACCACGGAAAATGAATATACAGCGACAGCGGTGGCAGTTGCGCCAGGTTAAGACTGCCTGGCGACAAGTACTGGCTGGCCACGTTTTGTGGCACCACCGATAAATCGCGCTTGCTTGCCTGAACTGCGGGTGTTGCCGGAATAGGCTTGATCGGTATCATCTAAGTTTTTCAACAAGGGCACGCAAAGCCTGCCCACGATGGGATAACTGATTTTTTTGCTCTGCCGACAACTCCGCCACGGTCTTGCCAAGTGCGGGCAGGAAAAAATGCGGGTCATAGCCAAACCCGTTTTCACCACGGGCATCAGCAATCAATTCACCGGGCCAGACGCCATCAGCAATGACTGGTTGCGGGTCAAATTCAGAACGCACAAACACCAGCACACAATAATAATAGGCTGACTTGTCAGCAATACCAGCCAAATCCGCAATCAGTTTTTGATTATTTCGCAGGTCGGATTTGGGTTCACCTGAATAACGGGCAGAAATCACACCAGGAGCACCGTTGAGGGCATTCACGCAGATACCGGAATCATCTGCCAGCGCAGGCAGGCCCGTCAGGCGCGATGCATGCCTGGCCTTGGTCAGCGCATTTTCTACAAAGCTGGGATAAGGTTCCTCTGCTTCCGGCACCTGAAATTCTGATTGCGAGTACAGCGTGATACCCAGCGGGGCAAGTATCTGGTAAAACTCTTTCAACTTGCCCTGATTATTCGATGCCAGGACGATTTTTTTGTTCATAGCGCTACCCTCTTCAGCTCGCCTGCAAGCCCAGCACCTGTTTTTGCAAGGCGATCAGGTCGTTGATGCCTTCCTGCGCCAGATCCAGCAAATGATTCATGGTGGCGCGATCAAAAGTTTCACCTTCGGCAGTGCCTTGCACTTCGACAAAATGACCGTTTTCTGTCATGACCACGTTCATGTCGGTATCGCATTGCGAATCTTCAAGATAATCCAGATCCAGTACAGGGTGGGCGTGGTACACGCCAACAGAAATTGCAGCCACAAAATGCTTGACCGGCACCCGTGCGATAAGCCCACGCTCAACCAGTTTTGAAAACGCATCATATGCTGCCACCATGGCACCGGTGATCGAAGCAGTACGCGTACCGCCATCCGCCTGGATGACATCACAATCGATATGCAGCGTGCGTTCACCAAATGCTTCCAGATCAAAGGCAGCGCGCAATGAACGGCCTATCAAACGCTGGATTTCCTGGGTGCGGCCTGATTGCTTGCCCTTGGCTGCTTCGCGGTCCATACGGCTATGGGTAGAACGTGGCAGCATGCCGTATTCAGCCGTCAGCCAGCCCTGCCCTTTGCCTTTTAAAAAGCCGGGCACCTTGTCTTCGATACTGGCGGTACAGATAACGCGGGTATCGCCAAACTCGATCAGGACCGAGCCTTCTGCATGTTTGGTGAAATGGCGGTTGATTACAACTGGACGCAGGGCGTCCGCTGTACGCCCGCTAGGGCGAAATGTATTTGACATGTATTTTAGTTTTTAGAAGTAATGCGTGACGATTTATGTATCGCGTTGCGGATTTCGGCAATAGCCTTTTCTATTTCAGCGTCATTGAAGACGTCACCATCGGAGGTTTCCACTTCGGCATCCATGGGAGCCTGAATGGTCGTCGTGACAGAACCGATAGGCAGGGTATTGGTGGAAATGATGGTGGAATTATCCATCCTGTCATCACCTTCCCACATCATGGCCAGGGCGGTGACATTGTCACTCTGCTTGCCGGCAATATCGACGGCAGAGCGTATCAGTTCAGGCACGGCCCGCACGATGGTATGGTCATGCAGGCGCTGCGCCAGCATATGGTCAGGCAATACCGACCACAGGCCATCGGAACACAGCAGCAGCAAATCACCTGGCTGCAAGACCGCACGACGTGATAATTCAACGATAGGTGCATTCGGCGCACCCAGGCAATTGAACAGTTTGTTGCGGTCAGGGTGAGTATGGCGTTCTGCCGGATCAACCTTGCCTTGCGCAATCAGGGTTTCCAGGCGCGAATGGTCTTTGGTACGAAGCAGAATCTGCCCCTGGCGTATCCAGTACAAACGCGAATCACCGCAATGCGCCCAGTAGGCATAACCATTCTGGATCAGGCAGGCGACAATGGTGGTACGCGGGGTTTCCGGCAAATTATTGATGGCGCGATAGCGATGTATCTCTTGATGCGCAGCCAGGAAACTGTCTTCCATAAACCGCTCAGGGCGCCCTATCATTGGATGCGCCTGCTGCTGGAAGAGATTACCTATGGTCTGCATGGCAATGGCGGCTGCCATTTCGCCCATGATATGGCCACCCATGCCATCCGCCAGCAAGAGCAAAATCGAATCGCGAGTGAAGCTATACCCCATTCGATCCTGGTTGACCTTACGGCCACCAATATGACTTTCTTGATAAACGGAAAAACGCATGTGATATAAAAGTTAATTCTGATTTAATTCAGTTAATGGGGACTTCTGTTCAGTAGAACAACAGATGGTGTCAAGGACACTGTCATTTGCAAAAATGCAAATCTAATTCAAGGTGCTCTCTTGTATTGTTGTATGGTCGCTTTCGACTTTTTTTCTTTTACCATTGATGAAAGTGGTGATCTTCAGACGAATTTTTTCCGTAAAAGTCAGTTCTCTCTGTGGCTGCGCCTGTATTGCCAGTGCTTTTTGCAGGGCAAACACGCTTTGCGGACGTTCCAGCGAATCCAGTTGCAGGCACCAGCGTACCACCTCGATCAATTCAGCAGAGTATAAACCTTCCAGCTTACGATAATGCCCTTCCATCTTGTCATTGGTCTTGCGCTGGTCAGATGGCTGGGGCGGCGCGCCTACCATGCAGGCAAATATCGAAGCACCTATGCTATAAATATCAGTCCAGGGGCCAAGGTTACCATTTTTTTGATACAACTCTGGTGCAGCAAAACCTGGCGTGTACATAGGGTACAGCTTGGGTATGTCGGTTTTCAGGGTTTGTCTGGCAGCGCCAAAATCGAGCAAAATCGGTGTGCCATCCAGGCGCAGGTAAATATTGGCCGGTTTCAAATCCAGATGCAGCAGCTTATTGGTATGCACTTCACGCAAGCCATTCATGACCTGGTTGAACATACGCCGGATAAAGCGTTCTGACACCAGTGGTTTTTCACCTTTATCGCGGCGACGCAAGATATGCTCTTGCAGCGAACGTCCCGATTCATAGGCCATTACCATATAAACCGTTTCGTTCGCCCGGAAAAAATTGATAACACTCACCACATTGGGGTGAGAAATGCGGGCCAGTGCACGGCCTTCTTCAAAAAAACACTTCAGGCCTATGCGGTAAATCGGTAAATTCTCGTTAGAGATCGCAGGTACCAGCTCGCCCTGCTGACGCAAGGCAAGTGAACTTGGCAAATACTCTTTGATGGCGACAGCATTGCCATCTTCATCAGAAGCCAGGTATACAATACTGAAGCCACCGGACGCAATTTTCTTTACAATGCGGTATCCGGCAATTTCCAGTCCATCTGGTAGAGGTGCGTTATTTTGTGCGGCCATCAATCTTCCAATTCACTATACAAAACGGATTGTGTTGATTATTGCGGTATTTGTAAAGAATATCCTAGTGTCTATTGCGCAATTTTGCCAATCTTATACACAGTTCATCCCTTTTAGAGGAAATACTTTGAGCATTTTTAGCATGACTGGCTACGCCACCAGCACCAATGAAACCGATGCTGGCACCATTACCATAGAGATTAAAAGTGTCAATTCGCGCTTTTTGGACCTGCAATTCAGGATCAACGATGAATTTCGTGCGGTCGAATCGCAATTCCGGGAAGCACTGACGCGCAAGCTGGCCCGTGGCAAAGTCGAATGTCGCTTCAGTTTTGGTAAAAAAGTCGCAGAAACCAATCATAAGTCGCTCAATGCCAGCCTGCTGGAGCAATTGTCCATTTTCCAGACGACGCTGAAATCCCGGTTTCCTGATGCGGCGCCCTTCACCAACAATGAAATCCTGCGCTGGCCGGGCGTGATTGAAGAAGGTGAAATCAATGCCGAGTTTTTGCAGACCGCCATCAACGATACCATCAACAAAACGCTGGAAGCCTTTGTCACCAGCCGTGAACGTGAAGGCGCCGCGCTGGAACAGGTGTTGATCAGCCGCATCACGGCCATGGAAGAAATCGTCACCCGCATTACGCCGCTGATGCCGCAAATTGTGCAGCAATTCCAGCAAAAAGCCACCACCAGGCTGGAAGAAGCCCTGGGCCTGGCCTTGCAGTCAGGCGGGTCCAATGCTGGCCAGACCATCACCCGCGAAGAAGCGCTCGACCGTATCCGTCAGGAAGTGACCGTGTACGGCATCCGTGTCGACGTGGCCGAAGAACTGGCACGCCTGTCTGCCCATCTGACCGAAACCCGCCATATCCTGAAAAAAGGTGGCCAGGTCGGCAAACGACTCGACTTCATGATGCAGGAACTGAACCGTGAAGCCAATACCCTGGGCTCCAAGGCTGCGTCAAAAGAACTGTCGGATGCATCGATGGAATTAAAATTATTGATAGAACAGATGCGCGAGCAAGTGCAAAACCTTGAATAAGCAGGCACATTTGCTTATACTCCCGCCACTATTTTCTCTGGGAAATAATTAAAAGCAAGGCAGGCAGCGCTTCTCCGCCTGTTTCTTGAACATCAAGCGCTTTGTTATTAACCAGAATTAACCACACCGGAGGACCGACCCATGCAAGCCAATACTTCGACTGCCGGCAGTCTTTTCGTGGTAGCCGCGCCTTCTGGTGCAGGTAAATCGACCCTGGTGAATGCCCTGCTCGCTCAGGAACCGGCGATTAAACTGTCGATTTCGTACACCACAAGGCAGCCACGACCAGGCGAGCAGGATGGCCGTGAATATCACTTCACGACACCTGAAGACTTTCTGGCACGCAAGGCACAAGGTGAATTTCTGGAATCTGCCGAAGTGCATGGCAACTACTACGGCACTTCGCGCATCATTATCGAAGCACAGATGCGATCCGGTACTGATGTCTTGCTGGAAATTGACTGGCAAGGCGCGCAACAGGTCAGAAAGCAATTTCCTGGTGCAGTTGGCATTTTTATCTTGCCGCCATCGATTCCAGCACTGGAAGAACGCCTGAAAAAGCGCGGCCAGGATGAACCACATGTCATTACCAAGCGCATTTTGGCTGCGGGCGGTGAAATGGCACACTCTCCTGAGTTCGAATATGTTATTATTAATCAAGACTTTGCGACAGCCTTGTCAGAATTAAATGCAATCGTGAAAGCAACGCGCTGCCGATTTGCACAACAGGCAACTCGCCATTACGAGCTATTTGCCCAGCTTGGCATTCACGCCAATCCGAATTAATTCGCGAAACTCCACTTGGCAGCATTGGCAATTTTTAGTATTTTGTAAATAATTTAGTATTTAGGAAAAAACATGGCACGTATCACCATTGAAGACGCTCTGAAACAAATCCCTAACCGCTTCCAGTTGACTCTGTGTGCCACTTATCGTGCCCGCCAATTGCTGCAAGGCCATACACCAAAAGTGGACTCCAAGGACAAGCCTACCGTGATCGCCCTGCGCGAAATCGCTGAAGGCAAAATCGGTATTGAAATGTTGAAGAAGGTACCTGTTTAAGCGTCGTTACACGATAGGTTTATTTATATCGTAAGCAAACACGCTCATATCAAGCCAGTATTCATCGGCCGGGACCACTCAGAATGAACCTTAATGACAGTTATTCATCTCTGGAAATCAAACCGGCCGAATCAGCATCAGTCGCGCTTCCTCCTGCGCGCACCATTCCTGTAAAACATACTTCACCACTCGACGACCTGAACGGCGTGCGCGCACCCGCCAATATGACAGGCGTGGCATCCATCACTGCGCTGACCAATCGCATCGGCGAATACATGTCTGCCAGCGAATTGAAGCTGGTGAGAGAAGCCTATCGCTTTTCAGATGAAATGCATCTGGGACAGGTGCGCAAGTCAGGCGAACCCTATATTTCCCACCCCATCGCCGTTGCGGAAATCTGTGCTGAATGGAAGCTGGACGTGCAGGCCATCATGGCGGCACTGCTGCATGACGTCATGGAAGATCAGGACGTCAAGAAAGAGGAACTGATAGAACGCTTTGGTGCACCGGTGGCGACTCTGGTGGATGGTTTGTCCAAGCTGGAAAAAATCGAGTTTCAAAGCCAGATCGAAGCCCAGGCAGAGAATTTCCGCAAGATGTTGCTGGCAATGGCGCGCGATGTCCGTGTCATCCTGGTCAAGCTGGCTGACCGCCTGCACAATATGCGCACTCTGGGCGTCATGTCGCCCGAGAAAAAACGCCGTATCTCGCGCGAAACCATGGATGTGTATGTGCCTATCGCGCACCGTCTTGGTTTAAACAATATTTATCGTGAATTGCAGGACCTGGCGTTTTCGCACTTGTACCCCATGCGTTACCGCACCCTGTCCAAGGCAGTCAAGGCAGCGCGCGGTAATCGTCGCGAAGTGGTCAACAAGATCATGGAAGCAGTAAAGTCCACCCTGGCAGACGCTGGTATCAAGGCCGAAGTCTATGGGCGCGAAAAAACCCTGTACGGCATCTACCGCAAGATGCATGACAAACACCTGAGCTTTTCCCAGGTACTGGATGTATATGGCTTCCGCATTGTTGTGACGGATCTGCGTGACAGTTATTACGCCCTGGGCAGCCTGCACGCCCTGTACAAGCCCATGCCAGGCAAGTTCAAGGACTATATCGCCATCCCCAAAACGAATGGCTACCAGTCCTTGCACACCACCCTGATTGGCCCGTATGGCACACCAGTCGAATTCCAGATCCGCACCCGCGACATGCATCATGTGGCAGAATCCGGCGTCGCTGCGCACTGGCTGTACAAGAATGAAGAAGGCAGCCTGACTGACCTGCAACAACGCACGCATGCCTGGCTGCAGTCACTGCTGGATATACAGAAACAAACCGGTGATTCGGCTGAATTTCTGGAACACGTCAAAATCGACCTGTTCCCTGATTCTGTCTATGTATTCACCCCTAAATCCAAAATTATTGCACTGCCCCGCGGCGCAACCGCTTTGGATTTTGCCTATAACATTCATACCGACATCGGTGACCAGGCCATCGCCACCCGCATCAACCATGAACCCGTACCACTGCGTTCAGAATTGAAGAATGGCGACATCGTTGAGATCATTACCTCACCCAATTCGCGCCCTACGCCGAACTGGCTGACTTATGTGCGCACAGGCAAGGCCAGGTCGGCGATCCGTCATTACCTGCGCACCATCAACCTGAATGAATCGACTGAACTGGGCAAACAGTTGCTGGCGCAGGCATTGCTGTCAGTGAATCTAAACCCCGATCTGCCACCACCGCTGGTCGATAAACTGCTGAACGAATCCAGTGCCAAGTCGCTGGATGAAATTCATACCGACATAGGCATAGGCAAGCGCATGGCTGCTCTGGTTGCCAGACATATACTGGATCTGGTCGAGGATGACTCCCCTTCCATTCCTTTCCAGCAGTATGGTGACAAGATGGCCAACAAGCGCGATCCTGTCATCATTTATGGCAGTGAAGGCCTGTCGGTGCAACTGGCAGCATGTTGCCTGCCTATTCCTGGTGATGGCATCGTTGGCCAGTTAAAACGCGATCAGGGCCTGGTCGTACATACCGATGATTGTGAATACGCCAAACGTCTGCACATCAAGGAACCGGATCGCTGGATAGACGTTAATTGGGGTGAAGACCTGAACCGGCGCTTTGATTGTCGCATTGCCGTCACTGTCAGCAATGAGCGTGGCGCACTGGCACGCATCGCTGCAGAAATCGGTGAATCCGATGCCAATATCAGCCATGTCAACATGGAAGATGGCGATGCCAACGACATGACCAATATCCATTTCACGATACAGATAGAAGGCCGCACCCATCTTGCCAAAATCATGCGCAACATCAAACACCTGACCGGTGTCACGCGCATTGTCAGGGAACACGGTTAAGCTAGCTGGACCACTTCAGCAGCAACCGCGCACCAGCAAACAAGCCATACTGCCCTCATGTTCACGCTGGGTAGTCAACCTCAAGAATCGTCAGCTCGTCAACACCACCAGGCGTGCGCAGGGTCACGGTATCGCCTGCCCTGGCCTTGATCAGGGCCCGGGCCACCGGTGAAATCCAGCTGATCTTGCCTTGCAGGGGATCAAACTCATCTACCCCGACGATGCGGACAGTCACTTCATCTCCATGCTGGTTTTCATAGGTGACGGTGGCACCAAAAAATACCTGGTCAGACCCATGGTGCACGCTGGAATCAAATACTTCGGCAATGTCGAGACGCTTGGTCAGAAAGCGTATGCGCCGGTCAATTTCGCGCAAGCGTCGTTTGCCATAGATATAGTCGCCGTTCTCTGAACGGTCTCCATTTGATGCTGCCCAGTGCACTATATTGACAACCTCGGGTCGCTCAACATCCATCAGGTGCAAAAACTCTTCCTTCATGCGCTGATGTCCTTCCGGCGTCATGTAGTTTTTTACGCCAGCAGGAATAGCCGGTGCGCCGAATTCTTCGTCGTCATCGGAGTCTGACTCTTTGATAAATGCTTTGCTCATTGCATGATTGTAACGGACTTGAAGGATTTAATTTTCTTTGTAGCACCAAAATCTGTGCATCCCTTATAAAATAGCTGGGACCTGCATGTCGGATGCAATTAAATTTAAAGCAAGCAAGCCTCTTTACCACTACGATCTGGTTCACACTGAGCCAGCTACCAGTGTTGCATAATGTGACAAGCTTGCATTTTTCAGTAATGTGCAGAGGTCTGAACAAGAAATGGATTTTGCATGACAGAAAAAGCAGCAATTAATGTACTTATCGTAGACGATCATGCGGTTGTCCGTGAAGGCATTAAAAGCATTATATCTACCAGTACTGATATTGCCGTCGTTGCCGAAGCAGAAACCGGGCTGGAAGCCATACGCCTGTGCCGCCAGCATGAGCTACAGGTGATATTGCTGGATATTTCCCTGCCCGACAAAAACGGCATCGAAGTGCTGAAACAGATCAAATCAGAAAACCCGGGTGTTGCCGTGCTGATGTTTTCCATCCACAGGGAAGACCAGTATGCAGTGCGGGCGCTGAAAGCCGGGGCAGCAGGCTACCTGAACAAGCAAAGCGGCGGCAGCCAGATTCTGGATGCCATACGCCAGATTTCACGCGGCCTGAAATACATCAGCCCGCAACTGGCACAGGAACTGGCCAACAATCTCAACCAGGAGCATGAAGACGCCCTGCACAAGACCCTGTCTGACCGCGAGTTTCAAACCATGACGCTGATCGCCTCGGGCAAATCGGTCAGTGACATTGCAAAAGAATTGTCACTTTCTGTAAAAACCATTAGCGAATACCGCTCGAGAATTCTTTTGAAGATGAAATTGCGGCACAATGCAGAGCTAACGCACTATGCCATCAAGAATCAGCTTGTAGATTAGAAGGCAATATCGATGTGTAATCCGACCAGAACTTCAGCAATACTTTTATTGCAACACCTTTGTTGGTAACGCCATTGGCAGAGCACCATGTCAAAAACTCCAAATAATTCGCAATTCAAAACCCCGACTGACATCGCGCGCGAAACCTTCCGGCAGTTGGCCATACAAAGAATTGCGCCTACGCCCGATGCTTATCGCAAGTTGTATAACGACATATCCGGCGTCATTGACCCGCCACCAGAAGTGGTTGCCGAAGCGGCCGCGCCAGTGTCGGAAGCTGAAAATCTGCTGGCAGGTTTTGCGACCGGCCTGCAAGCTTCACAAACCGATTTATCGACCTTTGGTCTGCGCTTCAATCGCGCGATTAAATCTGGCAACTGGCCCGACCTGGGCCGGGCGCTGACACAACTGACAGAACGCATTACCGCCCCGCCCCCTGCACCATCCAGCAATAACATCAGCCTGGTCGATCCTGCTCCCGTAGCACAGACAAAAAATATTTCACTGGTGGACGATGCACCAGTGGAAGACACACGAGTACGGCTGCTCAAGGATTTGCTGCATCGCACACTGGCCCTGGCGCTGACATCACTACTCAAACCCAGTCCGCCACTATCGAATGAATCTGAAAGCCTGGCACAGGCAGTCAAAGTCGCCGGTAATGAGAGTGAACTGAACCATATTGCTGCACGCCTCAAGCAATTGTGCTTTCAAATAGAATTGCAAAGCGGCGACGGTGCCGAACAGCAGGAATTACTGTTGCGTCTGTTTGATTTGTTGTTGACGAATATTCATGATCTGCTCGACAACGATAACTGGCTGCGCGGCCAGATTGAAGTGGTGCAGAATCTGATAGCTGGTCCGATAGATCATCGCGCCCTGCAAGAAGCCACCCGCAGCCTGAAAGATGTGATCTACAAGCAGGGTGTACTCAAATCCAGCATTGCAGAGTCGAAAACCTCCGTCAAGAACATGATGACGGCGTTTATCGACAGGCTCAATGCCATGGCTGACAGCACCGGCGCCTACCAGCATAAAATGGGAGCCTATTCGCAGCAGTTGAGTACTGCCAAAGATGTTGCTGAAGTCACCAATCTGATCGCCAGCATCCTCAATGAAACAAAGGAAGTCCAGGTTGAAACCCTGCGTTCCAGAGACATGATCGTGGCTGCGCAAAAAGAAGTCACTGAAGCAGAAGCCCGCATCAAGGAGCTGGAAAACAAACTCGCCCAGATGAGTGAACTGGTCAGGGAAGATCAGCTTACCGGCAGCCTGAACCGACGTGGCATGGATGATGTGTTCGAGCGCGAAGCAGACCGGGCAGACCGCCGACAGACACCGCTGTGCGTGGCCTTGCTTGATCTGGACAATTTCAAAAAACTGAATGACACCCACGGCCATGCCGCAGGTGATGAAGCACTGGTGCATCTGGTACGCATCGTCAAGCAAACCCTGCGTTCTATCGATATGGTAGCCCGCTATGGTGGTGAAGAATTTGTCATCATCATGCCGGAAACCGAACTTGAAGAAGCCGCGCAGGCAATGATACGTGTGCAACGTGAGCTGACCAAGCACTTCTTTACGGCAAACGAACAAAGGCTGTTTATCACCTTCAGTGCCGGTGTTGCCTTGCGCAACCCGAAAGAACCGCAAGATGCCACCATCAAACGGGCAGACAAGGCCATGTACGAGGCCAAACAGTCAGGCAAAAACCGGGTGATCAAGGCACCCTGATCTGTCAAACAGCGTGCATCAATAAAAACGCAGGCCTGGTGCCTGCGTTTTTTCATCACCAAACCCCTGGCCTATGCAATTTACTGTATGCGCTTCAGGAAGCCGTCTGGCGCGACAGTAATCTGCAGTTTGTTGTGCATGCTCTTGTCGATGACAAATTCCGGGTGTGTCTTCAGGTATTCATGCACTGCTGTCTTGGGGCTATTGCCTGGCTGCCAGGGGCGGTTATCAAAAACATCTGCCGGTACATCCTCAACAAAGGTATCAAACACCACGCAGTAACTGTCTTTACTGACCAGCGGAGCATACGCCTGCAATTCTGCCAGCACATGTTCATGCGTGTGATTTGAATCAAGAAACACCACGATACGCTGCTTGCCACGTGCAATATCCTGCACCTGCTGCACGATGTCGGGTGCAACACTGGAACCTTCCAGCATTTGTATGCGCCTGGCCATGGGATGCTGCAAAATCGCATCCTTGTTATGCTGGCGGATATCGATATCGATGCCCAGCACCAGAGCATCCGGATTACCGCCACAGGCGGCATTCAGTTCCAGCAACGAGGCGGAATAAATAATCGAACCGCCATGTGCAATGCCGGTTTCTATGATCAGGTCTGGCTGTACGTTCCAGATGATTTCCTGCATGGCGACCATGTCGATGGGGTTTTGTATAATGGGCCGACCGAGCCAGGAAAAGTTGTACACATACTGGCGTCGCATACTTTGTTCCAGCCAGCTGCGCGACTGCTCCCTGAACTCGCTATCCTGGCCCAGTTGTTCTATGCGTTGGTCACGTTCAGCTTCGAATTGTTTGATCGGGTTCATGGCATCCTGGCGTAATAGTTAAAAAGGACCGGCAGTTCAGTATTCAAATCACCTTGCATGGGGCCACACAAGGTATGCAGTTTCGTCGTAGAAATCCGGGGAAAGCGTAGTTCGGGCGCCTGTTCTTCAAATGCGCAGGTCACACCCAGTGCCTGCAATTGCGCAGCCAGGCTGGCATGAGAAGTATTATGACCACTGGCCAGATTGTAAATACCTATTTCACCTTCCATTGCAATCCGCGGCAGGCAACTGACAACATCAGCCACGGCAATATAATCTTTTTCGGAGCTGGCGGCGGAACGGAACAACAGCTTTTTATTGGTCGCAGCATCGCGCAATATCTCGGATAAAAAATTCTGTTCCGGCATACCTTGTCCATACACATTCGACAATCGCACTACCCTGACATTGCGCCGGCTGTTCAGACATAAACTCTCCCCCATTAATTTGGAGATATTATATAAATCACCCGCAAGATTCGAATTTACTGTCAGTGCCGCCTGCTCGTCAGTAGACGTTGACCCGGCATACACACGGGTGCTGGACAGATAAGTCAGGGTGGAAAACTGACAGCGCTGCAATATATCCGCCAGCAGAAGAACATGTGCATCCACGGTCGCATACGGTCGCTGGCGGAAATCAGCCGTCAGACCTGCACAGTAAAAAACATGCCCCAGGTCTTCATTCGTCAGTCGTGGGTCTGCTTTTTCAGCGACATAACTGTTCCAGCCTGTGGCTTGCAAGGCAAGGTGCAAATGCTGACCGATAAAACCCTTGCCACCGATCAGGGTTGCACGTGGGGTATAAGTATAGGCTGCGTTGGATATCATTTACGTTCCCCTATCTGTCGCAAGGGATTACCAACCTGTATCGAATAGGCAGCGATTTCGCCACGGACGATAGACCCGGCCCCGATAACACAACCCTTGCGCAGGATGGCTCCATCCAGAATGATGCAATTGGCGCCGATCCAGACATCATCTTCAATCACAATGCCACCCTTGCTTGGCAAAAAGCCTTGCTGGTTGATACGTTTGTTTTTGTCCTGATACGCATGATTGACTGGGGCAAACGTGCAATTGGCCGCGATAGCCACGTCATTGCCTATGTGGATGCCATTTCCTGTATACAGCACGCAACCAGAATTCACCACACTACGCTCGCCGATGATGACGTCGCCAGCACCACCTGCGGGTTTGATCTTCACGAAACTGTCTATGCAGGCAAAGGCAGCAACAACAATACGTGTCCCCCTGACTGAATCTTCAATATCAGCCAGTCTGGATACACGTGCGTCGGGATGTATGTCTATCACGCCTCAAGCACTTTCATCGTCACTCTCATCTTTACCCTCATCGTCACTCTCATCATGGTCAGGTGATGCTTAAATCTTCATTAACTCGGGAACTGCCACCACAAAATGCCCACCCCACTCCTCAACCGCAGCCAGGTCACGCATGATTTCCGTCTTCAGATTCCAGGGCAGGATCAGCACATAATCCGGCTTGTCTGCCAGCAGGTAAGCGGCGTTGACAATTGGTATCCGGCTGCCGGGCATGTATTTGCCCTGCTTGTGGGTGTTGATATCGACCACGTAAGGCAGCAGATCGGGACGCACGCCAGAGAAATTAAGCAGAGTATTACCTTTGGCCGCCGCACCATAGGCAGCAACGCGCAGACCCTTGCGTTTGGCATCCAGCAAAAATTCCAGCAACCCAAACTTGGCTTCCTCTGCCCTTTCCTGGGCACGCCGGTAAAAATCCAGGGTCGTCATGCCGGCTTCGTGTTCCACTTGCAGCAACTGGCTGACACTGTCTTTTTCAGGGTAATGGCGAATGTCGGCTCTTTGGGCCAGCACACGCAAGCTGCCACCATGGGTAGGCCATTCCTGCACATCAAATATATGCAGGCCATTGCGCTCAAACACAGACTTGACTGCATGCAGGGACAGATAAGAATAATGCTCATGGTAGGCTGTATCAAACTGGTTTTGCTGCACCATGTTCAGCAAATGCGGAAATTCAAAACTGGCCACACCCTGCTCACTAAGAATATCGGCAAAGCCACGGACAAAATCATTGATGTCCGGCACATGCGCCAGTACATTGTTTGCCACCGCCAGATCGACCCGCCCCTCTGCGGCAAGCAGTTCACGCGCCAGTTCGGTTCCAAAGAAGCGTTCTATGATGCGTATGCCTTTTTCGCGCGCTGCTGTGGCCGTGCTGGAGGTAGGTTCCACGCCAAAACAGGGGATGCCGGCTTCCATCACATATTGCAGCAGGTACCCGTCATTGGCAGCTACCTCCATGACCAGGCTTTGCTTGCCCAGCTTGAATTCCTGGCGCATGTCTTCCACAAATCGTTTGGCATGCAGCAACCAGCTTGACGAGCATGAACTGAAATATGCGTATTCGGCATCAAACAGGTTTTCACGACCGGTAAAATCTATGGTTTGTACCAGCCAGCAGGCATCACACACCATGAGCTTCATGGGTAGCCAGATTTCTGAGGTGTTCAAGGTATCCGGGCGCAAGTAAGCGTTGGATGGAGGAGCAGAACCCAGGTCAAGAAAGCTCTGGGTCAATTCATGGTCGCAATGCCTGCACTTCATACATTTACTCCTTGAAAATCTGTATCCAGCGATATTCCATGATTATCCCGGTCTGACATTTCACTCACCGCCAGCGGCCAGGTAATGGCCAAACGGCTATCCATGGGGTGCACACCCATTTCACTGGCTGGCATGTAGGGCTGACTATGACAATACAGCATTTCCACGTCATCTGTCATGGTCTGGAAACCGTGGGCAAAACCGGCAGGTATCAGATAAGAACGTTGATTCTGTGCCGACAGCAGGACGGCATGCCATTGCAGGAAATGCGGTGAGCCTGCACGCAAATCCACCGCGACATCCCACACCTCCCCCTTCATGCAACTGACCAGCTTCATCTCGGCAAATGGCTGCAATTGCAGATGCAGGCCCCGCAATGTGCCCTTACGGGCGGTATAGGTGTGGTTGATTTGCGCTATCGGCGCTGTCCAGCCCAGCTCCTGCATATCGTCCGAGCAAAATAATCTTTGCAGATAACCGCGCTGATCGCCACGCGGCTTCCTTTGCACCAGTTGCAAACCCGTTATCGGTGTGGCCAAGAAATCAAATCGCCCGGACATGCTCATAGCCCTTTTGAAATTATCAGCATATCGTTCATGCAGGCTGGCCTGGCTGTTGTGAGACGAATTGTGCAGCATGCAGATAGTCATCCATATCGCGCGCGCACAGTGCATCTGCCGACATGCCATTTTCAAAGTCACGATACCAGCACATGCTGTGCTCTACTGCTTCATCCAGTTTCCAGCGCGGAGCGATGCCCAGCGTCTGTCTGAGCTTGCTGGCATCCAGCGCCAGTAATCCGGCCTCATGCGGGCCACTGATTTCGGTGGCAAATTCTATCTTACCCTTGCCATAGGCAGCATGCGCCAGTTGCACCACTTCCCTGACACTGGCGGCACCATCCGGCCCTATATTCCATGCCAGGCTGGTCGACGGATTGCTCCAGGCATGTTGTGCCAGACATAAATAAGCAGACAATGGCTCCAACACGTGTTGCCAGGGGCGTACTGAATCGGGCCGTCTGATGTGCAGGGTGTCGCCATTGCGCCAGGCCCGTACCGCATCCGGCAGCAGACGGTCTTCTGACCAGTCACCACCTCCGATGACATTGCCGGCACGTGCGGCCAGTATGGCCGTACCCTGCTCCTGCAGGAAAGAATCGCGGTAGCTGGCCAATACCAGTTCTGATGCGGCCTTGCTGGCGCTATACGGGTCATGTCCGCCCAATTCTGCGGTTTCGGGGTACGGTGCCAGTTGCTCGCGGTTGCGATACACCTTGTCCGTCGTCACCATCAGGGCGACTTTCACGTCAGGGCGGCCACGCAGTGCTTCCAGCAGATTGGCGGTGCCCATGATATTGGTTTCAAAAGTCGCCAGCGGTTGTTTATAACTGGCCCTGACCAGTGCCTGGGCAGCGAGATGGAAGACAATGTCAGGCCGGGCGGCATCCACGGCCAACTTGACGGCATCAAACTGGCGTATGTCACCAAAGTGGCTATGTATCTTTTTATCAATCTCGAGCACATCAAACAGATTGGGGCGCGACTCCGGTGGCAGCGCCAGCCCATGCACGATCGCCCCCATGTGCGCCAGCCAGTTGGCAAACCAGGCGCCTTTGAAGCCGGTATGCCCGGTCAACAGCACCCGTTTACCACGCCAAAATCCGGCATCGGGAATAGCGTAACTATGCTGAACAATGTTTTGCATGCTTGCTGCCATGTTTACCACACCCGCCACGGAGCGTTTCCAGACTGCCACAAATCTTCCAGCAGGTTTTTCTCGCGCAGGGTATCCATGGGCTGCCAAAATCCTGAATGTTCAAAAGCCATCAATTCCTGGCTTGCTGCCAGGCCATTCAAAGGTTCAGATTCCCAACTGGTCGGATCACCATCGATCAAATCCAGCACTTTGGGAGACAGGACAAAATAGCCGCCATTGATCCAGCCGCCATCGCCGCGCGGTTTTTCGGTAAAACCACTCACCTGATCGCCGTCACGTTCCAGCGCACCATAGCGCCCTGGCGGCAAGACCGCCGTCACGGTCGCCAGTTTGCCATGCGCTTTGTGAAAAGCGATGGAAGCAGCGATATCCAGATCAGCGACACCGTCGCCATAGGTAAAACAAAAAGCCTCTTCATTTTGCAGATAACGGGCAACCCGTTTGAGCCTGCCACCAGTCATGGTGTCTTCACCGGTATCCACCAGCGTCACCTTCCAAGGTTCGGCATGGTGTTCGTGCACCTCCATACTATTATTTTGCATGTTGAAGGTGACATCCGACATATGCAAAAAATAATTGGCAAAATATTCCTTGATCAGATAACCCTTATAGCCACAGCAAATCACAAATTCATTCACGCCATGGGCAGAATAGGATTTCATGATGTGCCAGAGTATGGGGTGGCCGCCAATTTCTATCATGGGCTTGGGCTTGAGATGCGTCTCTTCGGAAATCCGTGTTCCCAAACCGCCGGCCAGGATAACTGCTTTCATTGCTCGGGTCCTTCACAATAGATATTCCACATCTGACGATAGGCTTTTTCTACCGAACGGGCAAATGCCGGCTCATCCATCAGCAGCGACTGTTCCATTTCTGACCGCAAACTGCCACGCAGGCGGCGCAAGGCATCCAGATCATGCGCCAGAATGACTGCTTTCTGCGCGTATTCATCTTCCGTATTGGCGATCCACTCTTCATGCCCTGCTGCTGTCAGGATACTGGCACCGATACGACCTACCGATGGCCTGTCCGTCAACGAGATGAAAGGAATGCCCATGTACAGTGATTCCAGCAAGGTCGTCCCGGAATTATGCGGGAAGCAATCCAGACCAATATCTATATGTTTGAGCACTTCCCATGAAGGTGAAGTGAAGCCAATCAGCAGTCTTGAACGGTCTATGCCATACCGCATGAAGCGTGACGCCATTTCATCCTGTACCTGGGGATCTTTAAAATCACCACTATTGATAATCAGTTGTGAATTTGGCATGGCATCCAGTATGGTTGCCCAAACGCGCACCACCCGGTGGTTGATACGTGTCGAACGCGACAGACTGCCAAAGGTAATTACGCCATTTGATTCAAATGGTGATGGCCCTAATTCTGCCCTTCTGGTATCCGGCCTGTATACATAGGCAGGTCCATCCAGGCACCAGACTTTTTCGGCAAACAGGTGTGCGCAATTGTCGGTAATGGTCGGCTTGTCGGTCAGGTAATAATCAATGGCACTCAAACCAGTGGTGTAGCCATATTCCAGCCAGTGCAAGGACACCGGGGCCGGCTTGCGGGCAAATACCGGCAGGCGGTTGCCGTTGGTGTGCCCGGCCACGTCGACCAGGATATCGATGCCGTCAGCCCGTATTCTTTCGGCCAGCACATCATCAGTCATGTCACGTGTAGGCACCCAATGGTCGATCTGCTTTTTATAATAGGCAGTGACATCGTCTTCAAACGGTGGGTTGGCATAGGCATAAACTTCTACCTGTTCCTTGTCATGCCCTTCCAGCAGCGGCAGCAAGAAGTATTTGCAGACATGATTGTAGAAAGCCTGGGTCACATAACCCACTTTCAGGCGCTTGCCGGGAACGCGCGCATTCTCAAACTTCTTCCATTGCGCCTTCAGTGGTGCAGCAAAGCGCAAGTCGAATTCATGGTAGGCGTTATAAATCACCTCTGGCGTCAGATCCGGATGGTAATTCAGGCAAAATAATAAATTGGTGTAGATCTTGCGGTTGAAAGAAGACTGTCCATCTTCCCTGAACGACAAGGCCTTGATATAAGCTTCAATAGCTGCATCCAGATGGTTGGCTTCACGCAGGGTGTCGCCATAGGCTGCCCATATCTCGGGAATATCCTGTGTCAGTGACAATGCATGCTGGCCACATTCTATCGATTCCTGCACTTGCCCATTCTGGCGCAGGGCATCAATCAGGTTGGGATAAACCTGCAACAGATCCGGCTGCAGTTCCAGCGCGTGCCGGTATTGCACAATAGCGAAGCTGTACATGCCGTGTTCGCGATAGGCCAGCCCAAGATTATTAAACAGGTAAGGCTGGCTGGGATCAATCTGTATGGCCCTGGATATATTCTCTATGGCGTCTTCGGTCCGACCGATAAAACGCATGGCATTACCCAGATTATTCAGACCCACCACCATATTGGGCTGTATCGTCAGGGCTTTTTCCAGATAAGGGATGGCGTCGGCGCAACGCTCCAGGGAAATCAGCACATTCCCCATATTCACCAGAATATGCGGATTGCTTGGCAGCAGCTCCAGCGCCCTGGTTAAAACTGGGAACGCGTCGGCAAATTTGGCCTGCTCGATGCGGGCCACACCCAGATAATCCAAGACAATGCCATCACGCGGCAGATATCTGGACAGCCACAAACTGGCTTCTTCCAGCTGCGCATACTGTTTACCAAGCAGGTATTTATTAAAGATACCGAAAGCGACTTTCCTGTTGTCCGGAAAATGCGGCATGACGTCGAATGCCAGCTTCAGATACTGCATGCCCTCGTCGCACTCATTCAAGTCACCGCATATCCTGGCCAGCGCATACAGTGCATCCGGGTGACGGGGAAAATGTCTGATGATATTCAGGCACACCTGTCTGGCCTGGGGCAAGGCACCTGCGTCAAAGTACTTGTTAACTTCACGCATTGCCTTTCGTGCATCAAAACTGGATTTGCTCATGCCTGCGCCCTGATAAGGTGTAATTATTATTAAACAAATAGTCGATGACTTGATCAATAAGCTGATCTGCTTATTAATCTACTTATTGATCTTCTAAACCGATTTTACATTTCTACGTATTTCTGTACTTTTTTACACTACCGAGAACGCAGCATTGCCTGTTTAAATAGGAAAATACCAGAAACCATACGGCTCTGGCTTATTGTATAGCTAATGAATTCGTTTCCATATGTTAAATAAGGCCCTAAAACTAAATCAAATTTAGCCCTAAAGTATTTAAAAAACGCGCCGACAAGCGGAAACATCTTTAAAACTTGAGCGAAAAAAATAACATTTATTTTCAGAAACACGCTAAAACTTTTTTAGTCTCTACCGATACCCTTTACAACGGCGGTCCAATAGTCAGCACGAAAGACCAAAGTTTCAGGCTACTACGCCAATTTGAATAACTTAGGGAGAATCACCATGGCTGTTATTAATACCAATATTGCATCGCTGAATGCACAACGTAACTTGACTACATCGCAATCTGCGCTGAACACATCCCTGCAACGTCTGTCTTCCGGTCTGCGTATTAATAGCGCGAAAGACGATGCCGCTGGTCTGGCTATTTCCGAACGTCTGTCTTCTCAAATCGGCGGCTTGAATCAAGCTGCACGTAATGCGAACGACGGTATCTCTCTGGCGCAAACTGCTGAGGGTGCGTTACAACAGATCGGTTCCAACTTGCAACGTATCCGTGATCTGGCCGTACAATCTGCCAACGGCTCCAACAGCGTTTCTGATCGTGCAGCTCTGAACAACGAAGCAAGTCAATTGATTTCTGAAATTAACCGCGTTGCCAGCAGCACTAACTTCAACGGCGTGAACCTGCTCGACGGTAGCTTCTCTGCACAAACTTTCCAAGTTGGTGCCAACGGTACATCAAACGATCAAATCAGTATCGCTTCCATCACCAGCGCAAAATCTAGCGCCCTGGGTGTTGGTGCATCTTCCAGCTACGCTACGACAGTAGCCGGTGCAGGTGCAGTTACTACCACAGCCCTGTCTGCTGGTGACCTGTCCATCAACGGCTTCCAGGTTGGCGCATCTGCAGCTGACGGCGTATCTTTCTCCAACTCCAACGCCAGCGGTATCGCTAAAGCAGCAGCGATCAATGCGATCAGCGGCAGCACAGGCGTGACAGCAACAGTAGGTTCCACAACAGTTGCAGGTACAGCAAGTACATCTGCAACAGCGATTGCCTCCGGCGACATCACCATTAACGGCGTAAATCTGGGTGCCTTGAGCGCTTCGACTTCCGGCGCACAACGTGGTGCTCAGGTTGCAGCTGCTGTTAATGCAATCAGTACACAAACAGGCGTTACTGCAACATTCAATACAACAACTGGTGCAGTTGCACTGGCTGCTGCTGATGGCCGTAACATCACTGTAACTGCCAGCACCAATGCTGCTGCAGCTGCTGCCAACACAGGTATCACTGTATCTGCAACTGGCGCAACTGATATTGCAACATCAACACTGTCCCTGACTTCCACCAGCTCTGCCGGTATCACTCTGGCTAACGGTACTGGTACTGGTCTGACAGCTGCCAACCTGACTGGTGGCTTCACTTCTGCTTCGGTCACGGTCGGTGCGGGTGTATCTTCACTGAATCTGGGTACTGCTGCCGGGGCCACCGCCGCGTTGACGACCATCGATGCGGCCTTGCAATCGATCAATAGTTCCCGCGCTTCTCTGGGTGCGTATCAAAACCGCTTCTCTTCCGCGATCGAAAGCTTGCAGACTAACTCTGAAAACTTGACAGCATCCCGCAGCCGTATCCGCGATGCAGACTTCGCTCAGGAAACAGCGTCTCTGACACGTGGTCAGGTCTTGCAACAAGCTGGTACAGCGATTTTGGCTCAGGCTAACGGCTTGCCAAACGGCGTTCTGGCCCTGTTGCGTGGCTAATAGCAGTAGGCTTATGTAAATTAGGTCTATACTTAAAGCATAAAGCATGTCCCCCTGGTCAAAAATTTGACCAGGGGTATTTTTCTTGAAGGAAAAGATCATGGACATCCGATCGATAGGGAACACTTCTCAATCTGGACAACTGATCACGGATAGACCAGCAGTAACTGACAGCAGCGCGCAGGTATACAAGTCAGCAGCTGCTTCAACCCAGACCATAGATGCCGTCAAGGCTGCATCATCTGCATCGTCACCGCCAGCAATCGACAAAGTGACCAAGGCAGTCGACGATATCAATAAAACTATCCAATCTCTGTCACAGTCTCTAGAATTCAGTGTAGAGGAACACAGTAATAAAGTAGTCGTGAAGGTGGTTGATCAGCAAACCAAAGAGGTTTTGCGTCAGATTCCTTCCGAAGAAGCCCTTGAAATATCGCGTTCGTTAGATAAACTGCAAGGTCTCTTAATTAAACAGCAAGCTTAATCATTTATTTAGTCAGTCTTACACCTAAATTTTAAATTGGCACGTAAATTCCCCTCTAAAGTCTAGTTTGCCTTAGCCGATAATTTAGTACAGTACGGTCTGACAAGGGGGAATAACGTGGGCATACAATCTACAGGCTTAGGCGCCAATCTGGACGTCAATGGTCTGATTTCAAAGTTAATGACGGTCGAGAGCCAGCCCCTGACCACATTGGCGAAAAAAGAAGCCAGCTTTCAGGCAAAGCTGTCGGCTTACGGCACGCTGAACAGCGCGCTGAGCATTTTTCAGTCAAATGTTACCGGCCTCAGCAATCTGAGCACGTTCCAGTCCCTGACTGCCTCTGCCGGCGACAGCTCCATTTTGTCAGCCAGCACCACCAGCGTTTCCACCCAGGGCAGCTACAGCGTCAATGTCAGCAAGCTTGCACAGGCACAAACCATTTCCAGCGCAGGTCAGCTCAGTTCTACGGCCAGCATAGGTAGCGGCAGCAGCACCACGATCAGCTTTGAGTTTGGCACCATTTCAGGTGGCACTTCGGCAAATGGTGTGTATACAGGTGCCACCTTCACTCAGGATGCAACACAGGCCATTGGCACAGTCACGATAGATGGTGCCAATAACTCCCTGCAAGGCATACGAGACGCCATCAATGCCGCCAATGTCGGCGCGACCGCCGCCATTGTTGGTGACGGTAGTGCAACGCCTTACCATCTGGTGCTTACTTCTGCCAAAACCGGTGCTACATCCAGCCTGAAAATCTCGGCTACCGGCGATGCTGCCATACAAAGCCTGGTTAATTATGATCCGGCTGGTAGCCAGAACTTTACAGAAACAACAACAGCACAAAACGCCGCACTGACCGTCAATGGCATAGCCATTTCCAGTACATCGAATGCGGTGACTGGCGCGATCCAGGGCACCACACTGAATCTGAGCAAGGTCGGCACCACCAGCTTGTCACTGAGCGCCAACACCAGCGGCATCCAGTCCGCCATCAATGGTTTTGTAAAAGGCTTCAATGATTTCCAGTCAACATTAAAAACCCTGACTGGTTATGATGCCAGCACCCAAAAGGGTGGCATTCTGATCGGTGACTCTACCGCCAGGAATATCCAAAGTCAGGTCAGGTCAACCTTAAGTACTGCAGTCAATGGTCTGGGCGGTAACATTACCACCCTGTCCAGTATCGGTATCAGTTTTCAAAAAGATGGCACGCTTTCCATCGACTCGTCCAAGTTACAAACTGCTCTGAGCAGTAATTACAATGACATCAGTGGCTTGTTCGCCTCCGTCGGTAAGGCAACAGACAGTCTGGTTGGATACAGCAGCTCAACTTCAGCTACCAAGCAAGGCGCTTATGGGCTGGAGGTAACTGCAATTGCCACCCAGGGCGGCTTGAAGGGTGATCTGGATCTAACTACAGGCAACACAACCATTGCAGCCAGCACCACCATCAATGTCACGCTCAATGGAAAAACCGCCGCCGTCGCACTGGCAGCGGGTTCATATACGGCATCGTCACTGGCAACCCTGTTGCAGACATCGATCAACGGTAATTCCACCTTCAAAGACAATGGTTCAACTGTCACTGCCACTATTGATGGTAATGGATTCCTGCAATTGCAATCCACCAACTATGGCAGTGCATCGAATGTCACCCTGGCAGATGGCACAGGCACGGGCGCTGCCAGTTTGACAGGTACTGTTCTTAACGGTACTGCCGGGGTGGATGTGGCGGGCAAGCTGAATGGCATTACTGCCGCCGGTTCCGGCCAATATCTGACTGGTGCTACTGGCTCAAATGCAGAAGGATTGAAAATCCTGATCAGTGGTGGTTCGCTCGGCGCACGGGGCACGATCAATTTCTCCAGAGGTTATGCGTCGCAGGTAACGTCCCTGCTTTCTACTGTCGTCGGCACCTCTGGTTCGATTTCAAGCGCAACCGATGGTATCAACCGCAGTATCAAGGACATTGGCAAGCAGCGCGATATATTGAATAGCCGTCTGTTTGACACTGAAGCACGTTATCGCGCGCAATTTACGGCTCTCGATACCATTGTGAGCAGCCTGAACAATACAAGTTCATTCCTGACACAACAACTGGCGGCATTGACGTCCAGTACGAAGTAAAAAGAAGTAAAAGTAGTTGGTAGAATAGAAAATATCAGAGAGGATTAATCGCTATGTTTGGCTCATCTCAAGTACGTGGTGCAAATGCCTATGCCAAGGTTGGCATAGAGACTGGTGTTGTTGCTGCCAGCCCCCATAAATTGATCGTGATGCTTTTTGAAGGCGCAATCGTGGCGATCTCCAATGCTTCGCAGCACTTAAGCAATGGGGAAATAGCCTCTAAAGGTCAGTCGATTTCGAAAGCAATTGCCATTATCGAAAATGGCCTGCGTGCCAGCCTTGATAAAAAAGCAGGTGGTGAAATAGCCAATAACCTTGATGCTTTGTATGAATACATGACCGCCCGTTTGATCAAGGCGAATCTGGAAAACAACGACGGCATGCTGAGCGAAGTCAGAAATCTGCTGAAAGATTTGAAAACTTCATGGGAAGCGATTGCGCCTGTCAATGAAGCCGTAACGGAAGCGCCAAAAATGAACGTTGACCCGCTGTCTCCTCGTCCCGCCAACTTTGTTGAGGCTTGAATCAAGATGAATAGTCTGGAACTGATTACATTGTATGAAAATGTCGCAACGATTACGGGCAATATGCTGGAAGCCGCCCGTTCACGCGACTGGGAACTGCTGGGACAACTGGAAAGCGATTGCTCAAGCCGCGTCCAGCAATTGCGTGAAAATGAAATTCCATCTGATCTTCCAGCCGATATGCGCGACAGAAAAATCCGCATTATCAAGCAGATACTGGCTGACGACAGGGAAATTCGTGACATTACCGAACCCTGGATGGCTCAGTTATCCGACATGATGAAAAGCTCCAGCACCAGCCAGAAGCTCTCCAGGACTTATGGTGTTGGCAATAGCGCCTGACGACTATGCCTGCGCGGCTCGATATACTCACTAAACCTGTAGCCAATATCGAGGCACCGGCCGCCGTAGGCGCGATTGCAGAAGTCAAACAGGACATCACCCCGCGACTGGCGCAACTGGTCACAGGCCAGCTACTTAAGGGTGAAGTACTATCAAAACTGATGGATGGCAGTTTTACCGTAAGAGTAGCGGGTATAACAGCAAAAATGTTGTTGCCCGAAGGCAGTAAGACCGGGGATCAAATCCCCCTGCGTCTGATCGGTACTGAGCCACGCCCTACCTTTTTGCTGGAAAGCGATGCGGATGTCCATCAACTCCCCACTAACGCACCACAGTTACTGACACCAGGCCCGGGCAAACCCGGATTGCCATCTCCATCGCAGAATTATGCTGCGCCACAGACCACAGAGGCTGGCAAGGCAACACCTTTACCAGGCACTGCGGGTAACAACACCCCTGCGGTCATTGCCGAAACACCTCACGAAGCAGATGCATCGGCAGTAGTTACGCTGTACGGCAACAAAAGCTTGCCACAAACCGGCAATGCCCTCCTGGACAAGGCGCTGGCACCAGCACTGCAGCAGTTGGCGACATCAAAAACCAGCGAAATCGTCAGCAAATCGCCGCTGCTCAATACCAATGTTGTTGACACCACGCCAGACCATCTGAGCAGCGCACCGACGTCATTAAGCAACACCGGGAAAATGATTGACCAAATTTTACAAACCGGACGTCAGACCGGCACGAAAACCAGTATCAACAGCGAAGTACCCATTCTTGCCAGTCCTTCAGAATTAAAAGACGGCATAAGGACCGCGACCAAGCTGCAAAATCAAATCAGCACCAGCGGCCTGTTCTATGAATCCCACGTCGCAGAATGGGCGCAAGGCAAACGGGATATCGCCGACATCCGCAGTGAACCGCAATCCCAGCTCGGCTTATCGAAAGCGGCAGACAGCTTGCAGGCCAGCAATACCACGTCCATCAATAAGGAAATGGGCCAAATTATTCACCAACAGCTCAATGTCCTGGAACAAAACGTTGTACGATGGCAGGGTGAGCTTTTTCCTGGTCGGAAAATTGACTGGGAAATCAGAAAAGAAAACGAGCAGGCACGGCATACGCAGGCAGGCAGTGAAGACAGCAGTTGGCAATCGGTCGTCAGTTTTGATCTTCCCACACTGGGAAAGGTAACGGCAACCATCAACCTGCAATCGAATACCGTTGGTTTGTCGCTGCGTGCCACGCAGGGTGACACGGTAGCCGCTTTAAAAAGCCATGCCAGCGAGCTAGCCTCTGCATTGCAAATGGCCGGCTCGCCGCTGATGTCTTTCGTTGTCAATCAAGATGAATGAGCCCAAACCGCAGATTCAGAATGCTGTCGCCCTTGCTTACCAGAATGGCGATGCGGCACCACGTGTGGTTGCCAAGGGTAAGGGCCTGATTGCAGAAGAAATCATTGCCCGCGCTAAAGAACATGGCGTGCACGTGCACCAATCCAAGGAATTGGTCTCGTTATTGATGAAAGTCGATCTGGACCGGGATATTCCTCCAGCTTTGTATCGCGCAGTTGCAGAACTTCTCGCTTGGCTTTACCATATTGATAAAGGAAACTCAGAAGCAATTTCGGAGACGTCAGGGCAAAAACCGGTTTGATTGCCCATTTACTGAATGTAATTATAAAAATATATGCCATCCTCACCTCCGAGCCTAGGTACAGAAAACCAGAGCCCCTTCCAGGTCGACTCCCGGAGGGAGATCATCGGCTTGTTACGCGGCTTAAGGGAAAGCAAACAATTGATCAGCATGCTGATCAACAGCGGTTCCGAAGTATTCATCACGTCCATTCTGGAAGTTGATGACACCAATAACTTAATCATTATCGACAGTGCACCAAGCCAACTGGCAAATCAACGCATTACTGAAGCACCACGGGTTTCTTTTGAAGGCTTGCTGGACAAGATCAGCATACAGTTTTCATCCGACAACCTGGAACTGATCACGTTTGAAGACCGCCCTGCTTTCCAGTTTAGTATTCCGGCAACGGTAATACGCCTGCAAAGGCGCGAGTATTATCGTATCAACACCCCGCTATCAACACCGATACGTGCCCTGGTACCGGTACAGGTGGATACCCGGCAAGAAACCCTGAAACTGTCGCTGGTTGATATCAGTTGCGGCGGCATCGCCATACTGGATGAAAGAAAAGCCATGGATAGCACCATAGGTGTTATCTATGAGCATTGCAAACTTGATCTGCCAACCATAGGATTGGTGGATGTGGTGTTGCAAGTCAGGAACTCACAGGATCTTATTTTGTTGAATGGCAAAACCAATCGCCGTCTGGGGTGTCAGTTCATCAACATGTCCAACAACGTGCTTGCCAGTGTTCAGCGTTACATCATGAAACTGGAACGTGAGCGCAATGCCAAAATGACTGGCATACGCTAGACAACAAGAGACCATCAGAAAGAACAAGGGGCAAAATTGCCCCTTTGTTTTTTTGTGCAGACACAATCAAGGCAATCAATACACAAATTGCCTGGCATAAAATACACGGGCTATATCTGCATATTCATGATGTCATGATAGGCAGACACCAGTTTGTTCCTGACCTGTACCGTGGTCTGGAAAGATATATTCGCTTTTTGCATGGAAATCATGACGTCGGACAAACTGACCTTATCATCCCCCATGGCAAATTTTTCCCCCAGCTTTTGCGAACTCGTTTGCGCCTGGTTCACGCTATCCAGCGAGGCTTTCAGCGCGTCTGCAAAATCGAGCTTGCCTGGTGGACTGACATTGTCCGCCTGATTTACCCCCAAACCCGCGCCCACACTTGCACTGGCTTCCATTCTTGCCGCAGTTGCCTTCAACTGTGCCACCATGGCTTCTATGCGACTTGCGTCAATTCCGCCGATATTCATCACATCACCTTTTTTCAGACTTCTATGACTGCTACATTAACAGTTGGCAAACAAAAGCGAAGCTGGAAAAGAGCAGGAAAACCAGTGTTTTTCCTGCCTTTGATTTTGCAAATTCAGTGGAAAATCGGTATCAAGGAAAAAACTCATCTCCGGAAGTACACGCATGCAACTCATCGACACAATTATTGGCACAAGGTAATTTATGGCAACCGCAGAAAATACCGTACTTGCCCCACCAGGCCCTGTTCTTCCGAATATCTTCGGATTACAGCAAACACCTGCCATTCGCAATATCTTGCTGGCCGTGGGTGCTGCCATCACATTGGCTATCATGGTGGGTGTATGGCTGTGGAGCCAGCAGCCGGATTACAAGGTCCTGTTTTCCAACTTCAATGACAGAGATGGCGGCGCCATCGTCGCATCCTTGCAGCAATTGAATGTGCCCTACAAATACTCCGACGGCGGCAATGCCATTCTGGTGCCTGCCAACCAGGTCCATGATGCGCGCCTGAAACTGGCGGCACAAGGCTTGCCCAAGGGTGGCAATGTCGGCTTTGAACTTATGGAAAACCAAAAACTGGGGATTTCGCAATTCCTGGAACAAGTCAATTTTCAACGCGCGCTGGAAGGCGAACTGGCACGTTCCATACAGGCAGTTTCTGCGGTGCAGACCGCACGTGTGCATCTGGCCATACCCAAATCATCGGTCTTCATCCGTGATCAGCAAAAGCCCACTGCGTCGGTTTTGCTGAATCTTTACCCCAGCCGCGTGCTGGATCAGCAACAGGTCAGCGCCATTATCCATCTGGTCGCCAGCAGTGTGCCGGAACTGTCGGCCAAGAGCGTCACCATCGTTGACCAGAATGGCAATCTACTGTCTGATCCCAGCAAACAGATGGCGAATAATAATCTTGACCCTTCGCAACTGAAGTATGTGCAGGAATATCAGCAAAACATCGTCAAACGCATAGAATCCATTATTTCGCCTATTGTCGGCTCCAGCAATGTGCGGGCTGAAGCGACGGCGGATATTGATTTTTCCAGGTCAGAACAGGCAGCTGAAAGTTATCGCCCCAACTCACCGCCGGAAGCATCCACCATCCGCAGCCAGCAAACCAGCGAGTCCTATAATAAATCTGCCAACCCCTCGGGTATACCTGGCGCATTGAGCAACCAGCCCCCCGTACCGGCGACAGCACCTATCGTTGCCAGCGCAGCCGCGACTGGTCAGGCAGGTGCAGCGAATGCCGGTTTGATGCAGAAGGACTCGACCACCAATTTTGAGGTAGACAAGACCATCAAATACACCCAGCAGCCCATGGGTGGCGTCAAACGCCTGTCGGTGGCCATCGTGGTTAATTACAGGACAGAAACTGATAAGGCAGGGAAAACCTCAACCCGCCCTCTGACGGACATAGAAAAAACACAAATTACTGATCTTGCCAGGGAAGCCATGGGCTTCAACAAAGATCGTGGTGATACCCTGAATGTGGTCAATAGTCCCTTTGCCAGCCCTGAAAAAGAAACTATAGTGGAATTACCACTGTGGAAACAGCCAGATGTCATTCAGATGGCAAAGGAATTTGGTAAATATGCACTTGCTGCACTGGTATTGGCTTACCTGTTTTTTGGTTACCTCAAACCCATGTTGTATAAGATAATGGGCAAGGACAAGGAAACACTGGAAGCGCTGGAAGCGGAAAAACAGAAAGTCCTGGAAGAAGAACAGCGCGAGGAAGAAGAAGCCGCCATCGTCAATCTTTCCAAAGAGGCTGAACAGCAGAATACGCGTCAGGGTTCCAGCTATGAAATGAATCTGGAAATGGCAAAAACCCTGGCAAAAGACGATCCAAGGATAGTCGCAAACGTTGTAAAGGCATGGGTCAGCAATGAGTGAAGACGGAGTTCAAAAAGCAGCCACCCTGATGTTGGCGCTGGGTGAAGACGGTGCGGCCGAGGTCATGAAATATCTTGGCCCGCGTGAGGTACAAAAAATCGGTGCAGCCATGGCTGCGATCGGCCCTATCCCGCATGAAGCCATTGCCAAAGTCCTGGATGACTTCAAGGCGGCGGCTGACCTCAGTTCTTCGGTCGGGCTGGATTCGGATGAATATATCCGCAACGTGCTGACCAAGGCCCTGGGCGATGACAAGGCTGCTTCGCTGTTGAACCGCATCCTGGGCGGCAAGGACGCAAGCGGTATAGAAAGCCTGAAGTGGATGGATTCCCCTTCGGTTGCCGAACTGATCAAGAACGAACATCCACAAATTATTGCCACCATCCTGGTTCATCTGGAAAGTGACCAGGCCTGTGAAATCCTGAACCAGTTTACCGAGCGTTTGCGCAATGACATCGTATTGCGTATCGCCACCCTGGATGGTATTCAGCCTACTGCCCTGCGTGAACTGAATGACGTACTCACCAAGCTCTTGACCGGCAATGAAAGCCTGAAGAAAAAATCCATAGGTGGCGTGCGCGCTGCGGCTGAAATCTTGAACTTCATGAGCGGTGAAAACGAAGCGTCCGTCATGGACAATCTCCGGAAATACGATGGCGACATGGCCGAGAAGATCATGGATGAAATGTTCGTCTTTGATAACATCCTCGAAATTGACGACAAGGGCATACAACTGCTGTTGCGTGAAGTGCAGTCTGATTCACTGATCGTGGCACTGAAGGGCGCGAATCAGGATATGCGCGAAAAAATATTCAAGAACATGTCACAACGTGCGGCTGAAATGATGCGTGAAGATCTGGAATCCAAAGGCCCGGTACGTCTGTCGGAAGTGGAAGCACAACAGAAACAGATCTTGCTGATCGTCCGTCGCCTGGCTGACGAAGGCCAGATCATGCTGGGCGCAAAAGGCGAAGACGCTTATGTCTAATCCTGTGCGTAGCGGCGATCTGACCGCCTTTCAACGCTGGGAAATGACCTCGTTTGGCGACAATCGGCCGGCACATGTCGAAGAAGTAAAGGCAGCAAGCGCGCAGGCAGCTGCCATCAGTCGCGTCGAAGCCGACAAACTGCGGGAAAGTGCGCGCCAGGAAGGTTTTGCCGCTGGTTACAAGGAAGCCTATGAACGTGGCCTGAAAGATGGCCAGGAAACGGCTTACGCAGAAACCATGGAACAGGTGCAGGTCGAAATTCATTCCCTGCAACAGATGGCGCAAGGATTTTCACAGCAATTGCAGGCGGCGTCCGGACAGATGAGTAATGAAGTGCTGGAACTGGCGATAGATCTGGCCAAAGCCATGCTGAAAATCAAATTTGACACCGAACCTGAGCTGATACTGCCCATCGTCGAAGATGCAATCAATCAGATAAGTACAGTCCAGCAACCGGCGCAGGTCTTGTTGCATCCGGATGATGCTGTCATCGTCAAAAACCATCTGGGTGAATCACTGGCTGAAAATGGCTGGCGCATTGTCTCTGACCCACATATAGAACGCGGTGGCTGCAGGCTGGAAACCCAGCACAATCTGCTGGATGCGAGTTATGCGACACGCTGGCAAAAACTCATGGACAGCATGCAGCACAATTTTGTGAACGCCGTCTAGGCAGACCGACATGATGCAAGAAGCATACATCAGCGACTGGAAAGCCAGGCTGCACAACAGCCGTGAGCAGCTATCGCATGTCAACACTACCTCGCTGTCAGGGCGTGTTACCCGTGTCACCGGCCTGGTGATGGAAGCGGTTGGCTTGCGATTGCCGGTAGGCAGCGCCTGTTCCATCCATTTGCAAAGTGGTGCAAAAATAGATGCCGAAGTGGTCGGTTTCGAAGGTGAACGCCTGTTTCTGATGCCGCATAGCGATCTGGACGGTGTTACCCCTGGTGCTCCCGTCTTTCCGGCGGAACCCGATGCACATGAAGTCGTCAATCATCCCCGCCGCCGTCCCAGCGACAGAAGCAGGCATTTACCGGTAGGCTATGAATTGCTGGGGCGTGTCCTGGATGGCAATGGTCGCCCGCTGGACACTTTGGGTCCGCTAGGCACGCATGAATCCGCCCCGCTGGGAGCGCGTATTTACAACCCGCTGGAACGCGCTCCCATCGTTGATACGCTGGACGTAGGCGTCAGGGCCATCAATAGCATGCTCAGCGTTGGCCGGGGCCAGCGCCTGGGCCTGTTCGCTGGCTCTGGCGTAGGCAAAAGCGTGCTGCTGGGCATGATGGCGCGCTACACCTCTGCCGACATCATCGTGGTTGGACTGATCGGTGAGCGTGGTCGTGAGGTCAAGGAATTCATAGAACAGATTCTGGGCACCGACGGTCTGGCCCGTTCTGTGGTCGTGGCAGCCCCGGCGGACGCCCCTCCCCTGATGCGCCTGCAAGGTGCCGCCTATGCCACTACCATCGCTGAATATTTCAGGGACCAGGGGCGCAGTGTATTGCTGATCATGGATTCTCTGACCAGATATGCCATGGCGCAAAGGGAAATTGCACTGGCCATCGGCGAACCACCAGCAACCAAGGGTTATCCACCATCTGTCTTTGCCAAACTGCCCATCCTGGTGGAACGCGCTGGTAACGGTAAAAGCGGTGGTGGTTCCATTACCGCCTTTTATACGGTACTGACCGAGGGCGACGACCAGCAAGATCCGATTGCCGATGCCGCCAGGGCAATTCTGGATGGTCATATCGTATTGAACCGCACCCTGGCAGAAAGCGGCCATTACCCTGCCATTGACATAGAACAGTCGATCAGCCGGGCCATGCACAGCATTACCACGCCAGAACATCAGCAACTATCAAGAAAACTCAAGCAATTGTATTCGCGCTATGAACGTGCCAGAGATCTCATCAGCGTCGGGGCGTATTCGCCGGGCTCGGACCCGTTACTGGATGAAGCGATCCGGTTGCAGCCAAAAATCATTGCATTCTTACAACAGGACATCACGGAAAAAAGTACCATACCAGAGAGCTTGGGGGCACTTCAGGCCCTATTCAACGGATAGAAACCTCTGATACCTACTATACTTGAATCACCATGGCACTAAAATCCCCCATTACCACACTGATCGAAATTGCAGAAAGAGAAGTGGACGACGCCGCCAAATTTCTGGGAAAGGCAATCCGCGCTCATGAAGATACAGAGAAAAAGCTCAGCTTATTGCAGCAATACCGTGATGACTATGCGCAGCGACTGCAAGATGGGGCGACAAAAGGTTTAAGTGCCGCGCAATATACGAATTTCCTGTCCTTCCTCGGCAAGCTTGATGCTGCCATTGAAGGACAAAAGCAGGTAGTCATGGATGCAGAGCACCGCATCGTCATGGCAAAAACAGAATGGCAAGCGACGGAAAAAAAGCGTCTTTCGTATAACACTTTGCAAAATCGTGCGCATAACGTGCTGCAAAAAAAAGAAGCGAAGCGCGACCAGAAGCAAACCGATGAAATGGCTGCCCGCGCCCTTTTTTACAAGCGTTAGTCAAAAATTTAACAGGTACTCCACATGCAAGCGACAACCTTACTGACTTCCCTGGATAAACAGGCTGGAAGCGCTAAATCTGCAAAAAGCACCACGTCCAGCGACGCCGGGAACAATTTCAATCAGATGCTGAATAAAGAAATTTCCAGCGTCAAAAAACCGGACAGTGACGTCAATCGCAATGTGGCAAAACCTGCGACTGCACCCAAACCCAATAACAATGCTGGCGCTACGCCCAACAATTCCAGCAGCAATGTCAATAATAACGCCAACAACAATGCCGACAAGCAGAATACCGCCGACAATGCACCCGGCACACCGGTAAAAAACAGCTCCCCTGCCGACGAGACGGATAACAGCAGTAAAGTCAGCAAAGATGATGAAAAAAACACAGCGCCCGTAGAAGACCTTAGTGCCCAGATACTGGCGCTGGTAGGCAATCTGGCGCCCGCACCAGTGACAGCCGATGCCAGCAAGGCGACTGTTATCTCCACCGATGTCGCCGCAACTGACGCCTTGGCTGCCGCAGATGCCAGTGTACTCGCCGCCAGTAATGCCGCGACCGGCACTACAGATACGACAGCTCTGGCTGGCGACAGCAAGTATGCAGAAACTGCTGACAAGCTTGCAGCAGCCATTGCGGATGCCAAGACCGCCGCCGCTGACATCAAGGCCAATAGCAAAAATCAGGTTGCCGGCGAAGCTGGCGTTAGCGCCGCCGATATCAATGCCATTGCCGCACAATTAATGGCTGGCAAAGCCACAGCCGGAACCAAGGCAACAGACAAGACCGTCACCAATACCACAGTCAGTAATGCCATAGACAACAAACTCGCAGGCAGCAATACCACGCTGGTGGCCACTCCCGCACTGACGCCAGCACCCAAAGATACTACAGTCAAAACTGATGGCGCAGCACTGACAGACGCAAGCAAAACAGAAGTCACCACCAGCGACCTCGCGCTGGGTAGCAAAGCTTCTGACAAAGCAGCCAGTGCCACCACTGCGATTGCGGCCGATACGGCTAAAAGCTTCGCCAGTGATGTAGCACAAGCGCGTGAGGTGATTGCGGACAAGCTGGCCGAAATCAAGCCAGCTGAAAGCAGCAAGGAAACACCACAGGTCATTGCTCCAGCACCGATTGCCACACAAGCCGTCAGCAATAGCCAAGCCAATGCCGCAACCGCCATGGCAATAGACCATATCAGCCCACGCGTCGGCAACCCAGGCTGGGATAAGGCGGTTAGTCAAAAAGTGGTATGGATGGTTGGCGAAGCCATGCAATCTGCCGAACTGACACTGAACCCGCCCGACCTTGGCCCGCTGCAAGTCGTGCTGAAAGTCAGCAATGACCAGGCCAATGCCAGCTTTACCGCTGCCCAGCCTGAAGTCCGGGAAGCACTGGAAGCAGCCCTGCCCCGCTTACGTCAGATGCTCAGCGATGCTGGCGTGCAACTGACAGGTTTCTCGGTCAATTCACAGGCCGCAGGTGCAGGTCAAGGACAAAACTTTGCCCAGCAACAAGCCAGGAACACAGGCACATCCCGCCTTGGCAATGACATCGGTGACAATACAACGGTAGCCGCAACCAGCAGCCAGCCTAAAGTCAGGGTCAGCAATGGCGTCGTCGATACCTTCGCCTGATCCGGATTAGAAAGGTCTGCGCCGTACATCTGCCTGCCGGGCCAGACTGTGCCTGCAGGCTTGTCTCAGCTGGCTCTGGCAACACGACGCGCAAACACAGCCCGCAGACAAAGCCCACACCAGAAGCTTGCCCCGGCAAGCTTCTTCATTGATGAATATCACTTAAATTCACCATCTGCTTCGGTTTCACTGAGGGGTGTCTGGAAAAAAACACCCACATGCATGTAGAATGATTGCCAAAGGCTATATCCATGAAGCTTGCGGTCCCGGACCGCAACTGACAGTGAATGCATGCCCCCCCCTTTCATCGCGCAAATGACAGAGCTAAGCTGCAATACACCTTCTTTTTCTTGGATATTAAAAGCCCCGGATAAACGATAATACGTATAAATCATGGCAATAAATGCCCATCGAGAGGAAAACCATGGCGAAAGCACCAGCAAAAGCAGCGACTGACACAGGTGATGCCGCACCAGCGGGCAAATCCAAAAAGAAACTCCTTATCATGATCGCCGCAGCCGTCTTTCTACTGGTGGCAGTGGGTGGAGGAGCAGCTGTTTTCCTGTCAAAAAAAGGGGCTGCCAATAAAGAAAAAGAACACAAGGCTGAACCTGCAAAAGCACCGGTATTCCTGGCACTGGAACCGTTTACCGTCAACCTGCAATCTGACGGCGGTGACAAATACCTGCAAATCAGCATGACGCTGCAAGTACAGGATGAAGAACAGGTCAATCTGATCAAGGCGAATATGCCGCAAATACGCAGCCGCCTGCTGTTACTGCTGTCGAGCAAGGATGCTACCGAAATCTTGTCCGCTGAAGGCAAGGAAAAACTGGTCAATGAAATCATTGAGAAAGTCAGCCAGCCGTTTACAGCCAAAGGCGAGCCACAAAAAGTGAGTGGCGTTTTCTTTACTTCTTTCGTCGTTCAATAAGCCATGTCAGATAATTTTCTCTCCCAGGAAGAAGTTGATGCCCTTTTAAAGGGCGTCACGGGAGATCAGGACGACTCGCAATCACTGGAGGATACCTCCGGTGTCCGGCCCTACAATCTTGCCACACAAGAGCGTATCGTCCGTGGTCGCATGCCGACGCTGGAAATTATCAACGAACGTTTTGCCCGCCTGCTGCGCATAGGCCTGTTTAATTTCCTGCGCCGCAGTGCTGAAGTATCGGTGGGTACCGTCAGGGTATCCAAGTACAGTGAATTCATCCGTAACCTGGTGGTACCGACCAATCTGAATCTGGTCCACATGAAGCCCCTGCGCGGTACCTCGCTGATTGTGCTTGATCCGGGCCTGGTGTTTTTGCTGGTAGATAATCTGTTTGGTGGCGATGGCCGCTTCCACACCCGTGTGGAAGGTCGAGACTTCACCCAGACTGAACAGCGTATCATCCACCGCATACTGGAAATCATTTTTGAAACCTATTCCAAATCATGGGAACCGGTCTATCCCATTGAGTTTGAATACATACGTTCAGAAATGAACACCCAGTTCGCCAATATCGCAACCCCGAATGAAGTCGTGGTCTCCACGACCTTCACGATAGAACTGGGGCCGGTCAGTGGCGAGATGCATCTGTGCATGCCCTACTCCACCATAGAACCCATACGCGACATTTTGACCAGTAGTTTGCAAGGTGAAACGCTGGAAGTGGACAAGCGCTGGGTGCGTCTGATGACGCAGCAGATACAAATTGCAGAAGTAGAGATCGTTGCTGACCTGGGTACAACCCGTGTCACCCTGGGTGATATCCTGAATATGAAAGAAGGCGACGTGATCCCTTTGTCCATTCCGGAAATCATTTCAGCCAAGGTCGATGGCACGCCTGTGATGGAGTGCAAATATGGAGTATTTAACGGACAGTATGCTTTACGCGTTGAGAAACTGATCAGTTCCAGCGTACAGGAAGTAGCACAAGGAGAGAACCATGGATGATAACGGCGACGCACCAATCAGTGAAGATGATTGGGGTGCTGCAATTGCAGAACAGGAAAAAGCAGAAGCTGCGGCAGCAGAAAAGAGCGAGCCACAGCCTACTGCAGCCATTTTCAAGGAATTTAGCGGGAAAAGCCAGGCACCGGAAACCCATAATGACATCGACTTCATTCTGGATATACCGGTACAGCTGACCGTGGAATTGGGCAGGACCAAAATCGCCATCAAGAACCTGCTGCAACTGGCACAGGGTTCGGTGGTGGAGCTCGATGGTCTGGCCGGTGAACCTATGGATGTACTGGTCAATGGCTGTCTGATTGCTCAGGGCGAGGTGGTGGTAGTGAATGACAAGTTTGGTATACGCCTGACCGATATCGTCACGCCTGCCGAGCGCATACGCAAACTGAACAAATGAAGTATTCCCCACGTTTTTATGCAGTACTGGCGACGGCAACATGGTCTGGCAGTGTTCTGGCGGCAGATACCCCTGCCGTATCGCCCAGTGGTGGGCTGCTGCAGATCATCATGGCCCTGCTGCTGGTACTGGCACTGGTGGTAGCCGCTGCATGGGTCATGAAGCGCCTGGGCCCCATACAGGGTGGCAACAAGATCCAGGTCAAAATTATTGGTGGCATCAATGTTGGCAACCGCGAACGCGTGATGGTGGTGGAAGTGGCTGATCAATGGCTGATCCTGGGTGTCACCGCCAACAATATCAACAATCTGGGCAGCATGCCAAAACAGGAAGAGTTGTTATTACAGGCGGCACAGGCACAAACCAATGATCCATTTTCTGCATGGCTGAAACGCACGCTGGATAAACGTTCTACCGAACGATCTGACAACAAGTAATTACATCTGCATGAAAACTTTGCGCTCTTCCCTGCCATTGGTCTGGCTTGCCATTTTTCTGAGTGGCCTGCTGTTGCCTGAACTGGCTTTTTCACAAACGACAGGTGGCTTGCCAGCCATTACGACGACGCCTGCTGCCGGTGGCGGCCAGAATTATTCGCTTAGTATTCAGACCCTGTTGTTCCTGACGGCGCTCAGTTTTATCCCGGCAGCATTGCTGATGATGACCAGTTTCACCCGCATCATCATCGTACTTTCCTTGCTGCGGCAGGCCCTGGGTACGCAGTCGGCGCCTCCCAACCAGGTAATGGTCGGGCTGTCACTGTTTTTAACCCTGTTTGTCATGGGGCCGGTGTTTGACAAAATCTATGCCGAAGCCTACGTACCGTTCACTGAAAACAAGATCACCATGCAGGCAGCGATGGATAAAGGTGCCACACCGCTGAAGCAATTCATGATGAAGCAGACCAGACAGTCAGACCTGGCGCTGTATGTCAAGTTGTCGAACACCCCGCAATTGCAGGGTCCTGAAGATGTACCGCTGCGTATCCTGATACCGGCCTTCATCACCAGTGAATTGAAAACCGCTTTTCAAATCAGCTTTGCCATTTTCATTCCCTTCCTGATCATCGATATGGTGGTCGCCAGTGTGCTCATGTCCATGGGTATGATGATGGTGTCGCCTGCAATTGTCTCCCTGCCCTTCAAGCTGATGTTGTTTGTTCTGGTGGACGGCTGGCAATTATTGATAGGCTCACTCGCACAAAGTTTTTATTAAGGCTTCATCAAGGCTAATTATGACCCCGGATAGCGTAATGACACTCGGCCGCCAGGCCATGGAAGTAACCCTGATGGTTTCCGCCCCTTTACTGCTGGTTGCACTGGGCATAGGTTTGATCGTCAGTATTTTTCAGGCGGCCACCCAGATCAATGAAACCACACTGTCTTTCATTCCCAAGCTGGTGGGTATCTTTGTCACCCTGATTATCGCCGGCCCCTGGATGTTGACTGTGCTGACGGATTACATGCGCCAGATGTTCACCAGTATCGCAACCATGGCAGGATAGGTGCAGCCACCCACTGGCGGCTGACATGTCACATCCATGATTTCCTTCTCCAGCAATGAACTGATCGCACTGATCAATTCCTTTATCTGGCCGCTGACCAGGATACTGGGCATGATTGCGGTTGCGCCCCCCTTCGGCAACAATACCGTCCCGGTACAGATCAAGCTGGCGCTGGGTATCGTGCTGTCACTCATCGTTGCCCCTACCCTGCCCGCCATGCCTGCACTGGATCCAGTATCACTGAATGGCATACTCGTTCTGTCACAGCAACTGATCATAGGCATAGGCATGGGCTTTGTCATGCGCGTGGTATTTTCTGCCATAGAAATGGCGGGCGAGGTGGCAGGTCTGACCATGGGTCTGGGTTTTGCCACCTTCTTTGATCCGCAGACGCAAGGGCGTTCCTCGGCAATTGCGCAGTTTCTGGTGTTGACTGCCACCCTGCTGATGCTGACTGCGAATGTGCACTTGTCCATGCTCGCCACACTGGTTGAAAGCTTCCAGACCATACCGATTTCAACCACCTTTCAGACCGGGCTGAACTATCAGAAAATGGCGCTATGGGGCGAACAGATTTTCAGTGTGGGCATGCATTTATCGTTACCCATCGTGGCAGCCTTGCTGGTTACCAACGTGGCACTGGGTATCCTGACACGTGCCGCCCCTCAACTGAATTTATTTGGTATCGGCTTCCCGATTACTATAGGTGTCGGCTTTTTGATGTTGGCGCTGATCATGCCGTATTTACTTTTGCCATTGGAAAACCTGTTTCAGCAAGGCATAGAAGCCATGCAGGCTATGGGGCAGCCGAATATTCAGCCACCAAAACCATTACCCCTGCCATCAGCCATACCACCAAGATAAGTCATTATGCAAACCATGGGCAATCAGGATAGCGTATATCGGGTATACAGCGTGGCAGAAATTCGCGCCATAGAAACCGATGCGCTGGCCATGCAGGCAGATGCTGGCAATGCAGACACGATGTCACTGATGCAGAAAGCCGGGCTGGCAGCGGCCCACCTGGCTGCTGAACTGCTCACGCAAGCGCATGCAAAAATCCTGGTACTGGCAGGCCCTGGCAACAATGGCGGTGATGCCTTCGAGGTCGCTGCCCTCTTATCGGCACAGGGCCATGTCGTACATGTACTGCAATGCGGCGAAACGGCAAATTATTCCAGCGACGCCCTGTCCAGCCGGCACAAAGCACAGGCACAGCATGTGCAATTTATCGATACCGCCATTCTGGCGACATTGCCCGCTGACTGGGCACTGATCATTGACGGCCTGTTTGGCATAGGTTTGAAACAGGCACCAGAAGGCAGCATCGCCAGTCTGATCAGGGATATCAACAAGCTTGCAGCGGAGCTTGCAATACCCTTACTGGCACTGGATGTACCCAGCGGCCTGAATGCCGATACCGGACAAGTCACAGGTGCTGATGGCATCGCTGTTTGTGCAACGCATACCATCAGCTTCATCGGCAACAAGACAGGCCTGCATACCGGTGCAGGGCGAGATTATGCTGGCGAGGTCAGCGTGGCGACACTGGATATTCCGGCAAATTTTTTCCCGCCCGGCAAAGCCCGTCTGAATACGGCTGCATCACTGAAAGGCATACTGCAGCCACGCAAACAAAACAGCCACAAAGGCAGCTATGGCGATGTCATCATCATAGGAGGTGCCAGCGGCATGGTGGGCGCTGCCATCCTTGCTGCCAGGGCAGCGCAATTTTCGGGCGCCGGACGCATTTATTGTGGCATTCCTGGCGTAATCCCTTTGGCGCCAAGTTATGACAGCCTGCATCCGGAAATCATGTTTCGCTCGCCTGAAGACATGGACTTTCATAATCACCATGTCGTCATCGGCCCTGGCCTGGGTACGTCAGCATCAGTGCAGGCATTGCTGACCAAGGCAATCAAGTCAGCAAAGACATTGGTGGTGGATGCAGATGCACTGAACCTGATCGCCGCAGACGCAGCACTTGCTCATCTATTGGCAGCAAGAACTGCCGCCAGTGTGCTTACCCCGCATCCACTGGAAGCAGCCCGCCTGTTGCAACAAGGCGTGGCAGAAGTACAGGCAGACCGCTTGCTTGCAGCGCGCAAACTGGCGCAGCAGTTGAATACCGTTGTGGTACTGAAAGGGTCTGGCAGCATCATTTGCGAAGCAAATGGGGATTTGTCCATTAACACGACCGGCAATCCGGCGCTGGCCAGCGGCGGCACTGGTGATGTATTGGCTGGCGTTACCGGCGCTTTACTGGCACAAGGCTGCACTGCCGCTGAGGCAGCAAGAATTGCTGTCTGGGCACATGCTTATGCGGCAGATGAACTGGTGGCGCAAGGAGTCGGCCCCATAGGACTGACTGCCAGTGAATTGCTGCCTGTTATCAGGCAAAACCTGAACCTGCTGACAAAGCGCTGATCACTAGTGGACTGTAACAGCTGAAAACAGAGTGCCTTCCGCTTGCGCGACGACCATGACTGCGTTGCAAATGCTCGCGATAGTTCACTATCGCTGTGCATAAGTGTCAACCTTGCCTTGCCCTGATCGCCGGGCAAACATCTTTCACTTCTGTTTTAACTGTTACAGTCCACTAGCGCGATCATGCATGATTATGCCTAATCTTCAGCGACATCAAACCTGATCAGTCGACCAGGCTATTGATCTGTTCAGGATTCAGTTTCTCAGCTTTTTGCGCGGCGTCACAAACAATACCTGCACCCGACAGCGCAGCGGACAGTTTTTCTATCTGTTCCTGCTGTGAAGCGGCATGATCTATCAGCTTGTGCAAGACCTTGGAAATAGGATCATCGCTATTCTGCGTCACGCCATAGGCAGTAAATAGTTGTGCTGCCTCGGAATCGGCGGACGCCACTTCTCTCTTGATGATATGTGCCGGATTGCCTACCGCCGTTGCGCCGGCAGGTACTGGCTTCAACACCACGGAATTGGAGCCTATCTTGGCACCCGCACCTATGGTAAAACCACCCAGTACCTTGGCACCGGCGCCAACAATGACACCTGCCTCCAGCGTAGGATGACGCTTGGCACCTCTGGACAAAGAAGTACCGCCCAGTGTCACCCCCTGGTAAATCGTGCAATCGTCGCCGATTTCAGCCGTTTCACCTATCACCACACCAAAGCCATGGTCGATAAATACCCTGCGCCCCAGCTGCGCGCCCGGGTGTATCTCTATGCCGGTCAATACCCTGGCGACATGGGAAATAAAACGCCCCAGCCACTTCATGCCACGCGTCCAGCACCATTGCGCCCATCCATGCATGAGAATTGCCTGAAAACCAGGATAACAAGTAATCACCTCCCACGCATTGCGTGCTGCGGGATCTTTCTTGATGATACTTGCAATATCTTCTCTTAAGCGGCTAAACATGGAATTTGAAAATGTTCTGGCGGGAGATAGATAGTAGCGTATTTCACAAGGCCCTGTGGAGAGCCCCTAATGCCCGCCGGGGAATGGCGGGCGGCGAACTAAGCTTTACAGCGTCAGCTTTTTACCAGACGCTGACGACGTGCTTCATACAGACAAACACCAGAAGCCACCGACACGTTCAGGCTTTCGACAGAACCGAACATGGGTACGCTGACCAGCACATCGCAGGTTTCACGGGTCAGGCGACGCATGCCCTCGCCTTCAGAGCCCATGATGATGGCGCTGCCGGTTTTGAAGTCAACGTCATAGATATTCTTTTCGACTTCATCCGTCGTACCGACCAGCCAGATATCACGCTCTTTCAGCTCACGCAAGGTGCGGGCCAGATTGGTCACGGTAATATACGGGACGGTTTCGGCCGCACCGCTGGCGACTTTGGCTGCTGTGGCATTCAAACCCACGGCCCTGTCCTTGGGGGCGATCACCGCATGCGCACCGGCACCGTCAGCAACACGCAGGCAGGCACCCAGGTTGTGTGGATCGGTAATGCCATCAAGTACCAGCAACAAAGGTGGGCCATCGATTGCATCCAGCAATTCATCCAGATTGCGTGCCAGTGACAGTTCACTGGCTTTCGCTACAACGCCCTGGTGACGGCGGGTACCGACGATATTGCTGAGACGCTGGTCATCTGTCAGGATAATGCGCACACCGGCAGCTTTTGCTGTACTCAGCAAATCCTGCATACGTCTGTCCACACGGGCGGAATCGACGTAAATTTCGTCGACGGAAGAGGCTTCGTGGCGGATACGTGAAGTCACCGCGTGGAAGCCAAATATCATTTTACTTTTCATCTTGTTCTTTTCAATTATCTACTAACGTCTTTTCTTTGCAGCCTTGCCCGTAGTGCCTGGTGCTTTTTTCTTGGCACTGGCAGGCGCAGCAGCAGATTTCTGGCGACGTCCCCCAGAAAAACTGTCTTCACTTGCTTTGACGCCGCTCTTTTTAACCGCAGCAGCCTTGGCCGACTTGGAAAAAACAGGGGCTAATTTTTCTTCCGGTTCCAGGGCAAGCTTTCTTGCATTGGCCGGATTCTTACGGTTTTTATCTGATGCGGTGACACTTCTTTGCTCACCTGGCCCACCAGGCATTTTGCCGGAAGCGGGTTGCGCGATACTCAAATCAATTTTCCTCGCATCCAGATCAACCCGGCTCACCACGACCCGGACTTTATCCGTCAATTGATAACGCTTGCCTGTGCGTTCGCCACGCAATTCATGACGTGCGTCATCGAACTGGAAGTAATCGGCCCCCAGTTCAGTCACATGCACCAGGCCTTCGATATAAATTTCGTCGAGCTGAACAAAAATACCGAACTGGGTGACGCCGGTGATCATGCCAGTAAATTCTTCACCCAGTTTGCCACGGATGAAATAGCATTTCAGCCAGGCTTCCACGTCACGTGATGCTTCATCTGCCCGCCTTTCATTGGCAGAACAATGAACACCCAGTGCGTCCCAGATCGTCGGGTCTTTTTCGACCTTTTTCTTGCCGGCAGCCTTGTCAGCCACCATCTGCTTGCGCGCAGCGTTGGACACGGTGGTATTCAACAGGCTCAGGTCTATGCCTTTTGGTTCGTATTTACGTCCCTGCAAGATAGCCTTGATGGCGCGGTGCGTCAGCAAATCAGGGTAACGGCGAATCGGGCTGGTGAAATGCGCGTAAGCGTCATAAGACAAGCCGAAATGACCGATATTGTCCGGGCTGTATACCGCCTGTTGCATGGAGCGCAGCAACATGGTCTGCAACAACGGTGCGTCTGGCCTGCCTTTGATTTTTTTCATCAACTCGGCATAGTCAGATGCCGAAGGTGAATCGCCACCGTTGAGGAACAGGCCAACCTGTTTCAGGAAATTTCTGACCTGGGTCAGTTTTTCTTTGGTCGGGCCGGCATGGATGCGGTAAGTACCCGGATGTTTATAGGTTTCCAGCAGATTGGCAGCACAAACGTTAGCGGCCAGCATGCACTCTTCGATCAGCTTGTGGGCATCATTGCGCGTGCGTGGCAGGATTTTTTCTATCTTGCCGGATGGATTGCAAACGATATAGGTTTCTGTCGTTTCAAAATCGATCGCACCACGCACCTGACGTGCCTTCAGCAAGGACTGGAAGACTTCATACAGATGCAGGAGATGTGGCACAAGCGTCAGGCGCTTGGCAGCTTCGGGGCCCTTGGTATTGCCCAGGATGGCCGCTACTTCGGTGTACGTGAAACGTGCCGCCGAGTGGATGACTGCGGGATAAAACTGGTAAGCCGTGACTTCACCATCCTGTGTAATCACCATGTCGCACACCAGCGTCAAACGATCAACGTCAGGATTCAGCGAACACAAGCCATTCGACAGACGTTCCGGCAACATGGGGATGACGCGACGCGGGAAATACACGGATGTACTGCGCAACAGCGCTTCTTCATCCAGCGCATCATTCGGCTGCACATAGTGGCTGACATCGGCAATCGCCACGATCAGGCGGTGCCCCTTGCTGCGACCGATCTTGATGGGTTCGCAATACACGGCATCATCAAAGTCACGTGCATCTTCACCATCGATGGTGACCAATGGGATATCGCGCAGATCAACTCTGTCATTGAGATCCACGTCACGGACTTCGGACGGCAGTTTTGAAGCAGCCTTTTTGACTGCTTCTGAAAATTCGTGCGGCACGCCAAATTTTCTGACTGCGATTTCGATTTCCATACCAGGATCATCGACATCACCCAGCACCTCTACAATTTTGCCTACTGGCTGCGCATAACGGGTCGGCTGTTCGGTTAACTCGACACTGACTACCTGGCCGGCTTTTGCCTTGCCGGGCGCACCGGTCAACAGAATATCCTGGCTGAAACGCTTGTCTTCAGGTGCCACGATCCAGGCGCCGTTTTCATTGAGCAAACGGCCAATGACATGGGTATTGGCCCGTTCCAGAATTTCCAGAATGCCACCTTCCAGCCGGCCACGTCTGTCAGTACCAACCACGCGTGCCATGACGCGATCACCATGCAATACTTTCTGCATTTCGCGCTCTGGCAAAAACAGGTCTTCACTACCGTCATCCGGTATCAGAAAACCATAACCTTCACGATGGCTGCTGACTTTTCCGCTGATGAAATTATCCTGATTGGCGATGGTGTAACTTCCACCTTTGTCCACTTTGATCTGCCCATCCCTTTCCATCGCGTTTAATCGTCGTGTCATGCCATCTAACTCCTCAGGTTTAACCGACAAACCGTCCGCAATGGCGGAAGCCGTCATTTTTGCCTTGTTAGTACGTAGAACGCCCAGTATCTCTTCGCGACTGGGAATAGGGTATAAATGCTTATTCAAATCTTATATGTCTTCTTTAAATGTTAATCTGGCCTGTGCCAGAACCAAAGTCAGGCATTAGTTTACCGGAGCAAACCTCTTTCACCTAACAATTCTTGTATTCATCAAGGCATGTGCCTTGACAAATCCTCGTATTAATTTATAATGTTGTTCTCCGTTGCCCACGTGGCGGAATTGGTAGACGCGCATGGTTCAGGTCCATGTGCCTTCGGGTGTGGGGGTTCGAGTCCCTCCGTGGGCACCACCAAATTGGAAGCCCGCTGATTCGTCAGCGGGCTTTTTCATTTCTGCGATGCCCTGCTTTCTCAAGCCCATTTTCACCTCCACTATCAAGCCCACTTCAGCCCAGTGCTACATCCCTGATTCTGCCATTATTCATGGCGTTTTTTTCATCCGGACAAAAATCAAATCCAACTCATTTGCCTAGTTTTGATTTTCATTTTGAAAGTTTTGAAAAATTCGCCCGGAATTCACCCAAAACGATGCAAATGCTCTATAATGACGCCTTCTGTTGCCCACGTGGCGGAATTGGTAGACGCGCATGGTTCAGGTCCATGTGCCTTCGGGTGTGGGGGTTCGAGTCCCTCCGTGGGCACCACCAAATTGATGGCCCGCTGATTCGTCAGCGGGCTTTTTCATTTCCGCGCCCCTCTGCTTTCTCAAGCCCACCGCCATCACCTCCCTGCACTTCCACATCCCCACCTCACCACTACGCCATTAGAGCACCAACAATCACTTTCTGCAGCACGATCAAGGCGGGCATAAAAAAAACGGAAGACTATGCTTCCGTTTTTGGGACACCCTTACTTCGCGCCTTTTTTCAGCCAGGCATTCAATTGATGCGGCCTGATACTGTCATACTCTTCAAAAGGTTGATGTATCCATGGATTTGTGGCCAGATAATCGAGATAATAATCCGGCGCCACGGATGAACATGCCTTGTACCAGATCACGGCTGACTTGACTTCAGTCACTGCCGGGAAATTCTCGCGCAAATGCACCAGTACTTTTTCCAGCGTCACACCAGAATCAACCAGATCATCCACCACCAGCACGCGGCCTTGCAAGGCACCCTTGGTCATGGAGATGTACTTGCCGATATCCAGCGCACCCTGCAAAGTGCCGGACTCTTCACGGTAAGAACTGGTGGACAATATCGCCAGCGGTACATCAAAAATACGCGAGAAGATGTCACCTGGACGCAAACCACCACGCGCCAGGCACAATACCTGGTCAAATTTCCAGCCGGTTTCGTGCACTTTCAGTGCCAGCTCTTCAATCGAGCGGTGATAGGCTTCCCAGGAAACCCATAAGTCCTTGTCTGTTGATGCGGGCATATTCATATTCTTATTTTCCTTCTTAAATAAATGGATGCCTTAAAACGATCGTTTCTTCACGATCCGGGCCAGTAGATACCATATCTACCGGAACACCGACCAGCTCCTGAATACGCTGGATATAGTTACGGGCGTTGACTGGCAACGCGTCCATGCTCTTGGCACCAACCGTTGTATCGGTCCAGCCTGGCATTTCCTCATAAATCGCTTCACAACGTGCCGCTTCTTCAGCGCCGACAGGGAAGATATCAACGACTTTGCCATCCACTTTATAACCAGTGCACAGACGCAGCGTTTCGATACCATCGAGTACGTCCAGCTTGGTCAGGCACATACCGGAAACGCCATTGATCTGCACCGAGCGCTTCAACAGGGCGGCATCAAACCAACCGCAACGACGCGCACGCCCGGTGACGGTACCAAACTCATGACCAACACTGGCCAGATGTTTGCCGACACCTGCATCCGTCGGCAATTCAGACGGGAAAGGGCCAGAACCGACACGCGTGGTGTAAGCCTTGGTAATACCCAGAATGTAATGCAGCATGTTAGGACCAACGCCAGAACCGGCAGCGGCATTGCCAGCGACACAGTTACTGGAAGTCACGAAAGGATAGGTGCCGTGATCAACGTCCAGCAAGCTGCCTTGCGCACCTTCAAACAACAGGCTGGCACCAGCCTTGTGAGCCGCATACAGTGCACTCGACACGTCCGCCACCATAGGGCGAATACGCGGTACATTGGCCAGCGTGTCATCCAGGGTTTTCTGGAATTCGACGGCAGGAGCCTTCAGGTAATTGGTCAGTACGAAATTGTGATAATCGAGGTTATCACGCAGCTTTTCAGCAAAGCGCTCTTCATTGAGCAAATCGGCGACACGAATCGCACGACGCGCAACTTTATCTTCATAGGCCGGGCCTATACCCTTGCCGGTAGTACCGATCTTGGCAGCACCACGGGCAATTTCACGCGCCGCATCGAGTGCAGTGTGGTAAGGCAGGATAACCGGACAGGCTTCCGAAATTTTCAGACGTGATGCCACTTCCACACCATTGGCCTGCAGCTTGTCGATTTCTCTCAACAGGTCAGGCACAGACAACACCACACCATTGCCGATATAGCAGGCAGTACCGGCGCGCATGATACCGGAAGGTATCAGTTGCAAGGCTGTCTTTTGGCCGCCTATCACCAGCGTATGACCAGCATTGTGTCCACCCTGAAAACGAACTACGCCTTGTGCGTGATCGGTCAGCCAGTCAACGATTTTTCCTTTGCCTTCATCGCCCCACTGGGTACCGATTACAACAACGTTTTTTGCAATTTTAGTTTGTGTCATCACTCAACCTACATTTTGAAGAATCCATTTACCACCATCGAAAGTGAGTGCGCGATTGCAATCAAATTCGTCTTGTTCACTCTCGTGTCCGGGCATGCTTTGAATCACGATCTCGCCCTCGCTACGCAATTGGGCAATTTTCTCGCGCAACAGTTGCTCACTGCCCCAGGGGGCGCGTATCGCGCCTTTTCTCTCTGCTGTGGGCAACAGGCGTGCCAGCTCGCGCAAATCCAGAGAAAAACCGGTTGCAGGGCGCAGGCGACCAAAAGCCTCGCCCACGTGATCATAACGCCCGCCGCGCGCGACAGCATTCGGCAAACCAGGCACAAATACGTTGAACATAACGCCGCTGTGATAGTGGTAGCCACGCAAATCAGCCAGATCAATGGTGACATGGGCACCACCGGTCAGGTTGACCAGATATTCCAACTCATCCAAAGCAAGGTCAATGCCTTTCATTGCCGGCAAGACAGCACGTGCCCTGGCAATAACAGAAGCGTCGCCATACAGGCCAGGCAAGGCCAGCAAGGCAGCCCTGACTTCGGCAGAGAAATTCTGACTCAGTTTATCTATGCTGGGCAGGTCTTTTGCCTCCAGCAGGGCAAACAGGGTATTTTCCTGCGCCTTGGCGAGCGGATCTGCTGCCAGCAAGGTGCGCAAGACGCCCACATGACACAAGTCCAGACGCACATCACGGATATTTGCCAGCGCCAGGCAACCCAGTACCAGCTCCTGGATTTCGGCATCTGCTTCCAGACCGGCATGACCATAGATCTCGGCACCAATCTGCAAAGGCTCACGCGTGGCATGCAGGCCGGATGGCCTGGTCTGCAATACGCTGCCGGCGTAGCAAAGACGCGTGACCGAACGGCGGTTCAGCAAATGTGCATCAATACGGGCGACCTGGGTCGTCATATCCGAACGCAGGCCCATGGTACGGCCAGACATCTGATCAACCAGCTTGAAAGTACGCAAGTCGGTATCCTGCCCTGCCCCGGTCAGCAAAGATTCTATGTATTCCAGCAGTGGTGGCATCACCAGTTCGTAACCGAACAGACGGAAGTGATCCAGCAAGGCACGGCGCAACTCTTCTATCTTGCGTGCTTCAGAGGGCAAGATATCCGCAATATTTTCAGGTAAAAGCCAATTTGGCATGGGGAATTATGTAAAAAACAAAAAAATTTGGCTAGGCCAATCCGACAAACAGCGATCTGCACCTTAAGGTGCAGATCGCTGTCGAGAAAACAAATGAATTACTTGCCTTTTACTGCAGGCGCACTACCGCCAGAAGCACCAGAGCCTTTAAAGTATTTGAAGAAATCAGAATTAGGATCAACCACTAACACATCGCTCTTATTCTTGAAGCTGTTGCGATAGGCTTCGAGGCTACGATAAAATTTGTAGAATTCAGGATTTTGCCCGAATGCCTGCGCATAGATTTGTGAGGCTTCAGCATCACCGGCGCCGCGCATTTTTTCTGCTTCACGGAAGGCTTCTGCCAGTATCACCGTTCTTTGCTTGTCAGCGTCAGCACGAATCTGTTCAGAATCGGCAGCACCGGTAGAACGCAATTCATTGGCAACACGGGCACGTTCTGCCTTCATACGGTCATACACGGAATTATTGATCTGTTCGACATAATCAACACGCTTCAAACGCACATCAAGAATTTCCACACCGATCTGCTTTGCTTCTTCTGCGACTTTTTTCTTGATCGCATCCATGACATTGCCACGTTCGCCAGAAATCACTTCACGTACAGTGCGCTTGGTAATTTCGTCATTCAGGGCAGCCTTGACGATCTGTGACATACGGTCCGTAGCGCGACGCTCTTCACCGTTAAAGCTGACGTAGTACAGCTTCGGTTCCTTGATACGCCATTTGACGTAGGAATCAACCAGAATATTTTTCTTTTCTGCCGTAATGAAACGATCGGCTTCCGGAGAATCAATGGTCAGGACACGCTTGTCCAGGAACAATACATTCTGGAACGGTGGCGGCAATTTAAAATGCAGACCAGGTTCGCTGATGACAGAACGTACCTCACCCAGGGCAAAAACAATGGCGTGTGAACGCTGGTCAACCACAAATATGGTGGAGTATGCTACCAGTATGGCTGCAAACAAGGCCACAACAACTGAAATGAGCTTATTCATTTATCGTACCTCCCTTTCACGAGAGTCACGGCTATCTCTTGATCTTCCATCTTTGCTGTAACGCATCTCCACAGTAGGAATCTGTTCGGCAGACGGTGCCGTTGGCTGCACGGTGGCTGCTGAAGCTGCCTTGCCAGCAGACGAATCAGATGGCGCCATCATTTTGTCTATCGGCAAATACAGCATGTTATTGCCAGCCTTGGTATCGACCATCACCTTGCTGGTGCTGGCAAAAATCTGCTGCATGGTTTCCAGGTACATACGGTCACGGGTAACGGCCGGTGCTTTCTGGTATTCCGTCAACACCTGCTTGAAGCGTGAGGCATTACCTTCCGCATTGGCAACAATGCGTGACTGATAGGCTTCTGCATCAAGCAGCAGACGGGATGCTTCACCACGTGCCTTTGGAATAACGTCATTGGCATAGGCCTGGCCTTCATTCTTTTGACGTTCCTTGTCCTGCCCTGCCTTGACGGCATCATCAAACGCTGTCTGAACCTGTTCTGGCGGCTGCACGCCCTGCATGGTCACATTCGTGATCTGCACACCAGCAGTGTAGATATCCAGAATTTTTTGCATGCTGGCACTGACATCCAGCGCAACCTTTTCACGGCCTTCATACAAAACGAAATCCATCTTGTTCTTGCCGACGATTTCTCGCACGGCAGTCTCGGCGACCTGACGTATCATGTCTTCCTGATCGCGGTTGTTGTACAGCCAGTCTGCGGCATTATTCAATTTATACTGAACTGCGAATTGAATATCAACGATGTTTTCATCATCAGTCAGCATCAGGGATTCACGCGCCTGCTTGTTCTTTACATTCGAACGGTAGCCGACTTCAATAGTACGCACCTGAGACACATTGACGATTTCATGGCCCTGAATAGGGTAAGGCCAGCGCCAGTTGAAACCGGCAGAAGTCTGATGGCTTAATTTGCCAAAGGTCGTGATGACAGCCGTCTGACCTTCCTGCACAATGAAAAAGCCACTCGCCAGCCAGATAAGGGCAAAAATACCAACAATCAGTGAAGCACCTATTTTGGCACCCGAAGAATCAGGCGAGAAACCGCCATTATCACCACCGCCATTGCCTTTTTGGCCCAGCAGGCGACTCAGCTTCTGGCTAAAGTCTTTCCATAGCTGATCGAGATCAGGCGGCCCTTCAGGCGGCTTTTTATTGTTATTATTATTATTCTGATTATTGTTTTGTGAACCACGTCCCCATTGAGGGTCGTTCAACGACATGGTCAAACCAATTCTTTTGAGAAGTGAAACAAGCATTCTGTCGCTATCCAATGAATAGTGGGTTGGACTACTGAAGATTAAAGCGTGCGTCATTATCTTGAGGTAATACCGCCTGCCCCGAAGCTGACGCTTTTTCCAGCGCGAATTGAGCTATCGATTCACGCAACAAACTGATACCTGCCCCAGTACGAGCGCTCAAAAAAACCCGTTGGATTTTATCACACTCATCCAGGTCAACCGATGGTTCTATACCCGCCAGGTCTATCTTGTTCCAGACCAGCATCTGCGGAATATGGTCGGCACCGATTTCTTTCAATACTTCATTGACTTGCTGTATCTGGTCGAATCTTACCGGACTACCGGCATCCACGACGTGTAAAAGCAGATCCGCATGAATGGTTTCTTCCAGTGTGGCACGAAACGCGGCAACCAGTTGATGCGGCAGCTCACGAATAAAGCCTACTGTGTCCGAAATTACCACACTACCGGCCTCTCCCAGATAAAGGCGACGGGATGTTGTGTCCAAAGTCGCGAATAACTGGTCGGCTGCATAGGCACCGGCCTTTGTCAGTGTATTAAATAAAGTTGATTTCCCGGCATTGGTATAACCTACCAGGGAAACCGACAAAGTATTGCTGCGACCTCTTGAACGGCGCTGAGTCTCACGCTGCTTATGCAGCTTTTCCAGCTTCTGCTTCAGCATTTTGACCCGTTCACCTAACAGGCGACGATCTGTTTCCAGCTGCGTTTCACCCGGACCACGCAGACCGATACCACCTTTTTGACGTTCCAGATGGGTCCAGCCGCGAATCAGGCGCGTTGCCAGATGTTGCAACTGAGCCAACTCCACCTGCACCTTACCTTCGTGACTGTGGGCGCGCTGGGCAAAAATATCGAGAATCAGGCTGGTACGGTCTACCACCCTGACTTTCATGTGACGTTCAAGATTTCTTTGCTGGGCTGGCGATAATGCGTGATTAAAAATCACAATATCCAGCGTGGCATCAGCGACAGCATGTGCTATCTCATCCGCTTTGCCGGAACCGACAAAAAACGCCGCATCAGGGCTTGCCCGCTTGCAAGTGATGGTTGTAACCGGCTCCGCCCCCGCTGATTGCGAGAGCAAAGTCAATTCTTCTAAACTAGCGGCAAAGTCGTCTTTGCCAAAATCCACACCGACTAGAGCGGCGCGCATAGACGACTTCTTTCCAATGATTCAGCGCTCAAAAATTACTCTGCTTCAGACTCGGTGTTAATGCTGACTGCACGTGCTGGAACAACAGTCGAAATAGCATGTTTGTAGACCATTTGTGTCACTGTATTACGCAGCAAAACAACGTACTGGTCAAACGATTCAATATGGCCTTGCAGCTTGATGCCATTCACCAGATAAATTGATACAGGGATATGTTCTTTACGCAAAGCGTTCAGAAACGGGTCTTGTAGTAGTTGCCCTTTATTACTCATAACAGCTCCATTGTGTTGTTGTGATCAGGAGTTGGGGACTACTTGGCAAAATACAAGTAATCCAAGAAGTTGATTACAAAGTAATGTAATCTATTTTTATCTTTATTGCATATCCAGCACCGAATTTTTATCGGAACTGGCATTATTTCCATTATTTTGATTTGTCGAACGGATTCTTGCCCGATCGCATTTCTATTCTTAATGGAGTTCCCGTGAGAGAAAAAGTTTCACGGAAATGTTTTTCAAGATAGCGTTTGTACACGTCACCGATCGCTTCCAGCGCATTGCCATGAATGACAATGATAGGCGGATTTTGCCCGCCCTGATGCGCATAGCGCAATTTTGGACGAATCGAGCCCTTGCGCTTGGGTTGCTGATGCTCTACTGCTTCAATCAGTGCACGGGTGAGTTTTGGTGTCGACAAATTACACATCGCCGCTTCATAGGCAGCATCTATCGATTTCATCAAAGGACCGATACCTGTCGATTTCAGTGCAGAGATAAAATGGAACTTGGCAAACGTCAGGAAATTCAGCTTGCGCTCAATATCCATCTTGATTTCATCCCGTCTGTCACTTTGCAGGCCATCCCATTTATTCACACCAACCACCAGGGCACGGCCAGATTCAAGAATGAAGCCGGCGATATGGGCATCCTGTTCCGAGATATCCTGTTGCGCATCAAGCAGCAGCAAGACAACATTGGCTTCAGACACTGATTGCAGGGTTTTCACGACCGAGAATTTTTCTATCGCCTCAAATACCTTGCCGCGCCGGCGTATGCCAGCGGTATCAATCAGGGAATAATGCTTGCCCTCACGCTCGAACGGGATTTCGATGGAGTCACGGGTGGTACCCGGCATATCAAAGGCGATCACGCGGTCTTCGCCCAGCAAGGTGTTCACCAGCGTCGATTTACCGACGTTAGGGCGACCTACAATAGCTATACGGATGCCACGTACGTTTGGTTCCGGCTCTTCCAGTTCTGGTGGACGTTGCGCAAACGCGATGTCCACCATTTCTTCAACCAGATCAGTCACACCGTCACCATGGGCGGCGGAAATGACATACGGGTCACCAAGACCCAGCTCGTAAAAGTCGGCAGTCACCGAGGTGTATTTCATACCCTCGGCCTTGTTGACGACCAGCATGACAGAACGGCCAGATTTCCTCAGAAAATCGGTGATGGTCTTGTCATGCGGTGTCAGGCCCTGACGGCCATCGACAATAAATACAACAACATCAGCCTCAGCCACTGCCTGCTTGGTCTGTTTGGCCATTTCATGCATGATGCCTTCCTTGGCAACAGGCTCGAAACCGCCCGTATCAATCACCAGGAAAGGACGCTCACCAACACGGCCTTCACCGTAATGGCGGTCTCTCGTCAAACCTGGCAAGTCTGCTACCAAAGCATCACGAGAACGGGTAAGCCGATTGAACAGCGTGGATTTGCCGACATTAGGTCGGCCTATAAGTGCGATAACCGGCTTCATTATTTTTATTACTCGGCTGCAAGTGCAACCAGTGATCCTGATTTTGTTTGGACGATCAGTTTAGCATCCACCACCAATGGTGCCGCTAAAATCTGACTACCATCGGTAGTTACCCGTCCTATGAACGAACCATCTTCCCTTGAGAGGAAGTGGACATAACCTGCCAAATCACCCACCGCTACTGCGCGATCGAATGAAATGGGGGCAGATAAACGACGGTTACTCAATTTATCATTACGCCACGCACTGGCACCGCCAGTACGGGCATAGGCATTTACTGCACCATTGACATCAGCCGCGAAGACGAAACGTTCGTCAACACTGACACCGACCTCGCTGGACAAGTTCTTATTCCAGCGCAAAGCACCGGTACCTACGTCAAAACAGGCTACACGACCCTGAAAGGAACTGGCGCATACATCACGACCCAGAATCACAGGAATGCCGGACACGTCCGCCACACGCTCCAGTTCGGTCGCGCCTTTCGGCTCACCGACTACCGCTTCCCAGCGCAGACCACCGTTATTCAGCGCCAGAGAAGACATGCGGCCACCTGGCAAAGCCACCAGCACCTGTTGTTCTGTGATCACGATGCCTGGCGCCAGACGCAAGGTCAAAGGTGGCAAAGGTCGCTCAACGGACCATTTGCGTTCGCCAGTATTGACGTCATACGCAGATATCTTGTTATCAATGCTGCGCACCACGACCAGGCCCTGGCCGACTGCAGGTGCAGACAGGATTTCATTCGTGCCTGGCGTCTTCCAGCGCAGCTTGCCATCCAGATCAAATGCCAGCAACTGACCTTTTTCACCCACTACGGCAATCGTGCCAGCATCAACACCGACACCGGCAGTCAGACGCATGCCTGCATTGATTTTCCAGACAGTACGACCGCTTGCAACTTCAACCCGTATCAGCGTGCCATCAGCCGCAGCGGCATACACGTTCTGCGCCAGTGAAGCTGGTGTAAACAGGTAATTTCCGGCAGCACCAACTGGCACAGTCCAGCTAGCCTTGATGGACATCGTGGTTTTAATGTCGGTCAGAACAGCAGGTGTGTTTTTTTCTGACTTGGAAGAAAAAGGATTCAGGGATGACAGTGTAGAACAGCCACTCAAGGCAAAAAGTGCAGACGCCGTAACCAGCAGCTTGGCAGAAAATTGCATGTATGGCTCCTGTTATTTACTAACAACTTTTGTTTCAGCTGCACCGCCAACGGCATCCAGCTTGGTTTGCAAAGACTGACGTCCCGGATTTTTTTCCGACATCTTGTCCAGTGCAGCTTTATAGGCAGTACGTGCTTCTGCGATATTGTTCTGAGCAACATAAATATCACCCTTGGCATCCAGCACATCCGCTTCCAGTTCTGCCGGGAAGCTGCCAGATAATTGCTTCAGTCCTTCGTCGTAAGCTTTTTCATCGAGTGCAATACCGGCCAGGCGAATTTTGGCAATGGCCTTGTATTCATCCACCTTTGCTGTATCAGCCACCCATTGCAACTGGGTTTTAGCTACTTTCAGGTCACCTGCATCAAATGCGCTCTTTGCGGCAACCAGTGCAGCCATGGGCGCATAGGCTGCACGTGGAAATTTCTCTTTCAAGTCTTCAGCAGCACGTTGCACTTTGGCATTGTCCTTGGACGTCACTGATTTTTGCATTTCTTCATATAACTGTGAAGCTTGCAAGGACTGATTGCCCTGATAGGTGTTCCAGTAAGTCCAGGCTGCATAGCCGCCCAGGCAAACAATCACCAGCCATGTCACCAGATTGCCGTATTTTTTCCAGGTATCTTTCAGGCTGTCTATCTGCTCTTGTTCTTCTAAATCGTATGCCATAGTGTCTATTGTTATCTATATTATTAACGTTAATAATCGTACTAATGCGTATTAATGATGAATATGGATGTGAGTCGGGTCGTCGCAGCAATGATCAGCATCTTCCACACCGGCAATCTGGTCGACCAGATAATCCACCGCTGTATCGAATGGCACGTTGACCTGGTTGTTTTCAACATCATCGGCACGCATGGCCTTGATGCTGACGGTATTATTACTGGCCTCATCCTCACCAATAATAACGGCATAGGCTGCGCCGCTGCCATCTGCCTTCTTCATTTGCGACTTGAAACTGCCTGCACCCGCCGCCGTTGCGCAATGTAACACAACATCCAGCCCGGCATCACGCAATCGTTCGCCAAGTACCATGGATTGAACCTGTCCGGCATCCCCCTGGTGTACCAGGTACACATCGCACAAAGCCGGCTTATGCAGATCACCGTTGATCTTCATCAATTCCAGCAAGCGCTCTATTCCCATTGCAAATCCGCAAGATGGCGTAGGCTTGCCGCCAAAAATACCGAACAGAGAATCATAACGACCACCGGCACAGACTGTACCCTGGGCACCCAGCTCATCCGTCACCCATTCAAACACGGTACGGTTGTAGTAATCCAGGCCACGTACCAGGCGGGTATTGATGGTAAAGGGAATACTGTTATGGCGCAGGATTTTCTGCACGCCTTCAAAATGGGCGAGCGATTCTTCACCCAGATAATCCAGCAACTTGGGCGCGCCATTGACCATTTCCTGCATCGCCGGATTTTTGGTATCCAGTATGCGCAAAGGATTAGTATGCAGACGACGTTGTGCTTCTGCATCCAGAATATCCAGATGTTGCTCAAAATAGGTAACCAGTGCTGCACGGTGCTGCGCTCTTTCGGCGGCATCGCCAATCGAGTTCAGTTCCAGTCGCACATTCTGCAAGCCCAGGTCATCCCACAAACGCTGGCACATCATGATCAGTTCGGCATCAATATCCGGACCGCTGAAACCCAGAGCTTCGGCACCCACTTGATGGAACTGGCGATAACGCCCGCGTTGCGGCCTCTCATGGCGGAACATAGGGCCTGTGTACCACAAACGCCTTGGACCGTCATACACCAGATTATGTTCGATAGCTGCCCTGACCACACCGGCTGTGCCCTCGGGGCGCAAGGTCAGCTTGTCACCGTTCATGGAATCTTCGAAAGAATACATTTCTTTTTCGACGACATCCGTTACCGCACCCAAGCCACGCGCAAACAGCGGGGTCGATTCGACGATAGGGGTACGAATTTGCTGAAAGCCGTAGCTCTTCAACACCGATTGCACGGTATTTTCAAACAACTCCCACAAGGGGGCGTCATCCGGCAACAGGTCATTCATACCCTTAATGCCTGCAATTTTTTCTGCTTTTTTATTTTCCGACATGCTTGCTACCTGATTCAATGATCTGACACGCCGTTCGACGGCGCATAGTGACTTTTTACATAATCCAGGACTATGGCCTGAAACTCTTCGGCAATCTTGTCGCCGCGCAAGGTTAGCGCCTTGGCGCCATCGATAAATACTGGCGCTGCCGGGGATTCACCCGTACCAGGCAGGCTAATACCGATATTGGCATGTTTGGATTCGCCAGGCCCATTCACGATACAACCCATGACTGCCACATTCATGTTTTCCACACCGGGATATTCCAGCTTCCAACTCGGCATCTGGCTACGCAGGAAAGTCTGTATATCGTCAGCAAGCTCCTGAAAGACGGTAGATGTGGTCCTGCCGCAACCCGGGCAAGCGATCACCATGGGGGTAAACTTGCGCAAGCCCATGGTCTGCAAAATCTCCTGGCCAACGATGACTTCGCGGCAGCGGTCGCCACCTGGTTCAGGGGTCAGGGAAATACGGATGGTATCGCCTATGCCTTCCTGCATCAGTACCGCCAATGCGGCTGTCGAGGCAACGATGCCCTTGCTACCCATACCTGCTTCGGTCAGACCAAGATGCAGGGGGTAATCGCAACGACGTCCCAGTTCACGATAAACGGCAATCAGGTCCTGCACGCCAGACACCTTGCAGGACAGGATGATCTTGTCACCAGCCAGCCCCAGCTCTTCCGCCTTCTGGGCGCTTTCAATGGCAGACGTGATCAATGCTTCATACATGACCGCCTGCACACTCCAGGGTTCTGGACGCAGTGCATTAGCATCCATGATGCGGGCCAGCAAGGCCTGATCGAGGCTACCCCAATTGACGCCTATGCGTACTGGCTTGTCGTAACGGCAGGCCATTTCTATCATTTGCGCAAATTGCGTATCACGCTTGGCACCCTTGCCTACATTACCAGGGTTAATCCGGTACTTGGACAAGGCCTTGGCGCAATCGGGAAAATCATGCAACAGCGTGTGACCGTTATAGTGAAAATCCCCCACCAGCGGGACATCAATGCCCATTCTGTCGAGTTGCTCGCGTATTGCCGGTACGGCTGCAGCGGCTTCCGGATTATTCACGGTAATACGGACCAGTTCGGACCCGGCACGCGCCAGTTCCTTGATCTGGATAGCGGTACCTATCGCATCTGCCGTATCGGTATTGGTCATGGACTGCACCACAACTGGCGCCCCACCACCAACGATCACTTCACGGCTGCCATAACTGACGCTGGCCGAACGGGATTTGCGCCTGAACTGAGGGCCAGAAGCAATTTCCGATAAAAAATCCGTCATCTTTACTTCACATTCAAATTAACAACATTGCTATCCTTGCCCGGCACGATACCCATGGCATTGCCACGCAACCAGCCTTCGACACCAGCGGCATTGCCTATCCTGATTTGCAATGCTTCTTTCATGTCAAAAAACTCTTCCGTGCCAGCCTTGGCCAGGTGCGAGGTAACGACAGTACCGTTCTCACGTTTGACCTGTATCCACGAATCCTGCTTGAATTTAAGCTTCAATTGATTGTTTCCAGTCTCGGCAGTGGCCGGACTGGCGACTACCAGCGGTGTACTCAGAGAAGGCACGCTAACGGGCGCAGCGGCAGCTGAGGGAGCAACTGAAGGGGCAACTGAGGCGGCAACCGGTGCAAGCACAGGTGCTGGTGTCGCGACTGAAGCCGGCGCCACATCCTGAGACAATTTTACTGCTGATGCAGCCTGCTCCTGATTTTCCAGGCGGGTACTGCTCCCGGCCATGCCGACACTTGAGGCTGGTGCCTCGGCCAGCTTTGGAGCCGTCGACTCATTTACAACACTGGCCGCAACCGGATCCACGCTGGCACTGACATCTTCAGGTGTTTTGGTGGTGGATGGTGTCAACAAACCTTTGAAGTAACCAGACTGTTCCAGTTTTTGACCGCCAACAAACAGCAAGGCAAATACGGCCAGCAAGGCTGCACCAATCAGATACTTGCGGTTATTGTTGTCCTGGCGTCCCAAAAACGGTGTGCGCGACTCCATGAAAGGGGTCGCCAATGTAGGACGCAAATCCGCATCCAGACCAGGAACCCCTGCTTCACTCGGCAGGCAGGCGATGATCGGCGCCGGGTCGAGTCGCAACAATTTTGCATAGGAACGTACAAAACCACGCACGATCACCATAGCAGGCAACAGTTCAAACTGATTATTCTCCAGTGCCTGGATTTGTCTTTGCGACAGCTTCAACTGGTCGGCGACCTGTTGCAGACTCATGCCCTGCTGGATACGCGCAGCAGATAATTGTGAGCCAGCAGTCTGCACCACTGACAGTGCGACCTTACTTTCAGTCTGTTCAGGCGTTATCGGCTCGACAGGTGAATTCATTCCTGCTTCACTCATTGAACACCCCACGCTGATACAAAGAATATTCTTTGGAATTTGGATGACGACGACGCAATTGAGTCGCCAGGCCACTGACAGCGCCTTCGTCGCCCATTTTCTTTTCTATCCTGATTGCCAGCCACAAGACGTCTGCCGCCAACACATCAAATTTCAATACGCGATTGATATAAAAACGCGCCTGCGAATATTCACCACGGTCAAACAGTATCTTGGCCAGGTTGGCGTTGATTGCCGGGCTGGCCGGATCTTCGCGCAAGCCCTGCAGGAAATAGCGCTCGGCACCCAGCGGGTCCTTCAAACGCAAACTGCACAGGCCGGCATTATTCAAGGCCTTGCCCGGCGTCGCATAAGCAGGATCCTTGATAACCTTGTCCAGATAGACCAGACCCTGCTTTTCACGGCCATTCAGACACAGAAACCAGCCGTAGTTATTTTCGATATCCGAATTTCCTGGCGACAGCTTCAGCGCATACAGGAAGTTTTCCTCAGCCAACTGCTTCTCGCCGCTCTCCATGAAAATCAGGGCACGCACGCTATACGCGTCAACCAGATCAGGCGTAATCAACAAGGCCTGACGTATTTCTTCCAATGCGACTTTTTGCTGACCCTGCTTGTAGTAGTCGATTGCCAGTTGCATCCTGATGGAGGCACGCTTGCGCGCTTCCATTTTCTCGCTTGAGACATTCTCTTCAGGCTGATCGCCTTCAAGACGCGGCTTGGACCCACAAGCTGACAGCCCCAATGCCAGCACGATCAACATGCCGGTCAACAGGTGGTGACGCATTTGAAAAATTTTCACTGATTGATCTCCACGATCTTGCCAAAATTTTCGCCAAACTTCTTTTGATATTCCGCCATCTTTTGCATGCGTTCCTGCACGCGTGTTCTGTCCTGCACTTCACCGGCCAACTGTCCGCAAGCCGCATCGATATCATCGCCACGGGTTTTACGCGTGGTGGTAACGATGCCTGCATCAAGCAATATCTGTGCAAACGCCTTGATACGGGGATTGGCAGAACGCTTCAACCCGGATTCCGGGAAGGGATTAAACGGAATCAGGTTGAACTTGCAAGGCACATCGCGTACCAGTTGAATCAGTTCACGCGCATGTTCATCGGTGTCGTTGACGCCGTCCAGCATGCAGTATTCAAAGGTAATGAAATCGCGTGGCGCAAATTCAAGGTAGCGCTTGCAGGCCGCCTTCAACTCTTCCAGCGGATGTTTTTTATTCAGGGGAATAAGACCATCACGCAAGGTATTGTTCGATGCATGCAGCGATACTGCCAGAGCTACCGGGCATTCCTGCGCCAGCTTGTCTATCATCGGCACCACACCACTGGTGGAAACCGTCACACGGCGACGTGACAGACCATAGGCATTATCGTCCAGCATCAGGCGCAATGCTGTCACCGTGGGTTCAAAATTCAACAAGGGTTCGCCCATGCCCATCATCACCACATTGGTGATTTGACGCTCGCCCTTAGGGCCGGGAACAATACCTTTGGTTCTGCGCAATTCGAATTCGGCCATCCACAACTGGCCAATAATTTCGCTTACACTCAAATTCCGGTTAAAACCCTGTTTGCCGGTAGAGCAAAAACGGCAATTCACCGCACAGCCAGCCTGGGTGGAAATACACAGGGTGCCGCGATTTTCTTCAGGGATAAAAACAGTCTCAACCGCATTGCCCTGCCCGACATCAACCAGCCATTTGCGCGTACCGTCCGTAGAGGTATGGTCGCTGATAATGGCGGGAGCGGTAATAGTGGCCCGCGTGGTGAGCTTCTCGCGCAAGGATTTCGCGAGGTCAGTCATTTCTTCAAACGAGCTGGCACCAAACTGGTGTATCCAGCGTTGCAACTGCTTGGCGCGAAACGGCTTCTCACCCAACGTGCCGCAATAAGCGACGAGTTGCGCTGGATCCAGATCCAATAAATTTGTGAGCACCGTCATGATCTTTCTTTCGCACCCCGTGCAGCACAACGCCGCACGGGGTGAAGTCTTAAAACGTCAAATTCAGATAAAGTCCGAATTAACGTGAATACACGTTCAACGCTGGGAAGTAGTAAGCGATTTCCACAGCAGCTGTTTCAGCAGCGTCGGAACCGTGAACAGCGTTTGCATCGATAGAATCAGCAAAATCCGCACGGATAGTGCCAGCATCTGCCTTCTTAGGATCCGTCGCGCCCATCAGGTCACGGTTTTTCAAAATTGCGCCTTCGCCTTCCAGAACCTGGATCATTACCGGGCCGGAGATCATGAAGTCAACCAGGTCCTTGAAGAACGGACGTGCGCTGTGAACAGCGTAGAAGCCTTCAGCTTCAGCGCGGGACAATTGTGCCATGCGAGCAGCAACTACTTTCAGGCCAGCGCCTTCAAAGCGACTGTAAATTTGACCGATCACGTTTTTTGCAACTGCGTCAGGTTTAATAATAGACAATGTACGTTCAATAGCCATCTAAAAACTCCAATAAAAAGAAAGGGTTAAGAAAAAATTCGAGAATTCATCTAACCTTAGATTTTACCATGAAACCACAATATCAGATATGTCTTTCAAGAAATACAATGAATCAAATGACTTCGGGACCTTACCCCCCAAAGCCATTCGCGGCACCGGCAAACCGACAAATAAGCGGAAGCGAGTACCAGCACTGCGTCAAGACATCGTTATCGGGTCTGGTTAAAACTAAACAAGGTCAAATACTGCCATGGATTCCACATGCGAGGTATGTGGAAACATATTGACAACACCGGCACTACTGAGACGGTAGCCAGCCTGATTGACCAGCATACCAGCATCCCTGGCGAGGGTTGAGGGACTGCAGGATACATAGACCAGGCGTTTGGGCAACAGTTGCGGCGCAGTCTGACTCAAATCTATCAATGCCTGACAAACCGCCATGGCTCCATCACGCGGCGGATCAATCAGGAAACGGTCAAATTTACCCAACTTTACAAAATCATCCGCAGTGACTTCAAACAAATTCCTGGTACTAAATGAGGTTTTATCTGCCAGGCCATTATGGCGGGCATTTTCCAGCGCACGTTCGGTCAGGGTATCACTACCCTCTATACCGACCACTTCCTTTGCCAATGTAGCAATAGGCAAAGTAAAATTACCCAGACCACAGAACAGATCAGCGATACGCTCATCTTTTTGCACATCCAGCAAACGCAAGGCCCGCGCCACCAGTACCCGGTTGATATGGTGATTGACCTGGGTAAAATCAGTTGGCTTGAATGGCATTTTGATACCAAATTCCGGCAATAGATAATGCAAATCACTTCGCGGTGGGTAATACGGCTCTGCCGTTTCCGGCCCCCTGACCTGCAACCACCATTGCACCTGATACTGATCGGCAAACGCCTTCAGTTTGACTTCATCGTCTTTGGAAAGCGGCGCCATGATGCGCAACACCATGGCAGTCACACCCTCACCTATCGCCAGTTCGATTTGCGGCAATGCTTCGACGATGGACAAGGATGCCACCAGGCCACGCAAAGGCATCAGCATGGCTGAAACATGGGGCGGCAAGATTTCACAGGTTTCCATATTCGCGACATAGCGCGATTTTTTCTCATGGAAACCCACCAGAACCGTACCTTTTTTGATCACATGGCGCACTGACAAACGGGCACGATAGCGATAACCCCAGGTTGGTCCGATGATGGGGCGCATCATGATATCTGCCCTGACCTTACCTATATGCGAAAGATTATCTTCCAGCACCCGCTGCTTCATTGCCACCTGGGCATTGGCATCGAGATGCTGCATGGAACAGCCACCGCAAGTGCCAAAAAATTCACATTTCGGCTCCACCCTTTGCGATGATTCACGCACCAGACTGGTCATGGTCGCTGCTTCCCAACTGGCTTTCTTTTTATAGGTACTGAATTCGACCAGCTCGCCCGGCAGTGCGCCATCTACAAAGACGACCTTGCCAGTCGAACCGTCTTCGTTTTGCAAATTACCGACGCCACGTGCGTCCATATCTAAAGAGCGAATTTCTAGTGTATTCATGGAAATTGACAGTACGACCTACACGCCGCACCGCTGAGAAGTGGAATTTTAAAAGACGGAATTATAAGAGATGCACAGACATGCGCCCAAAAATAGTTGAAATCAACCATTCAAGACCGGCCATGCCAGCAATCACCAGTAACGATGACAATGCGAAAAAAGCGAAACGAGTAGCAGGCAAGCAGGCAGGTGCCAGCTAAAGCACAGAATCCCGCCCAACGCCGCGCGAAGCAAAAGATCGCTTCAATTTGATCAGGGCCTCTTGCTGAATCTGGCGCACACGCTCACGGGTGATACCCATTTCATCGGCCAGGGTTTCCAGGGTTGCCGGATCATCATTATCGAGACCAAAGCGGCGCACGATGACGATACGCTGCTTGTCAGGCAACTTGGATAGCCAGTCACGCACCAGGATGGTCATCTCATGCTGTTCTGCACGGATGTCCGGCGCATCGTCACTGTCGCCTGGCAGCATATCCATGAGACTGGATTGCGGATCATTATCCAGCGGCGTATCCAGCGATGTAGCATGTTCGGACAGGGTGAGAATATCCTGCACCTCATCCACTGGCCGGTCGACCAGCAAGGCAATATCTTCCAGCGCGGCATCGCGGCCATCCCGCCTTTGTGATTCGAGGTGGTATTTGGCACGCAGTATCTGGTTCAATTCCCTGACCATGTGCACTGGCAGGCGTATGGTCCTGGCCTGGTTCATGATGGCGCGCTCTATGCTCTGGCGTATCCACCAGGTAGCATAGGTGGAAAAACGAAAACCGCGTTCGGGTTCAAACTTGTCTATCGCATGCATGAGCCCAAGATTGCCCTCTTCTATCATGTCGAGCAGGGCAACACCGCGATTGATGTAATGCTTGGCAATCGACACTACCAGACGCAGATTGTGTTCGATCATCTTTTGTCTGGCTTCAAAATCACCCTGCTTTGCCAGTGTTGCGTAATGCAACTCCTCAGAAGAAGCAAACAGCGGACGGGTACCAATCTGGTTCAGATAGTACTGTGTGGTGTCGGTAGACAACTCTGCCGCCAGTACCGTTTTCAATTCATCAATAGGGGCAACAATCAGGGTAGCCGGATCATCGCCCTGCTCTTCCTGAGATTCGCGGGAAATCTCGCCTGCATCGTCCGCCATATCATCGGCAACATCACCCTGCAAACGTGCATCTGCATCCGCGGCTTCACCTGCAGCATCCAGGTCGTCACTTGCGGCAGAATTTCCCAGCTTGTAAGTACTTAAGTTGTTGTGCATGATGACCTGTATTGATTCACGTATCCGGTAAATTCATTCCATCTGGGCATTTATTCTTTAGGGAATCTTCCTCAACCTCACAGACAGGGACTCCCGGAGACATCTTACAACGCTTATCAAGCTTCCTACATATATCAGCTTAACGTCCTGGCAAGTATTTCATCGGGTCCAGCGGCTTGCCTTGTAATCGTATTTCAAAGTGCAGCTTCACCGTTTCACTATCAGAATTACCCATCTCGGCTATTTTTTGCCCTTTGGTGATGGACTGCCCTTCTTTCACCAGAATCGCCTTGTTATGTGCATACGCAGATAACAGACTACTGTTGTGTTTAATAATGACGAGATTACCATATCCGCGTATACCGCTACCGGCATACATGACTTTACCTGCACCTGCCGCCAGAATATCCTGCCCCAGTTTACCGGCGATATCCAGTCCTTTATTTTTTGCATCATCGTAGCTTGCCACGACTTTACCTTCGGCCGGCCACATCCATTCTACGGAATCAGATTCTGCTGCCACTGGCTCTGCCGCCCTGGCGGGCACAGGCACGTCAGGCTTGACTGCCGGTGTGGGTATTACAGCTGCAACAACTGTCGCGTCTGTTTTCTGCAACTCAGCCAGATTACCTTCAGAATAAGGGCGTTTGTCGCCACGAGGATTATTCTTGTTGGTAGCAGGATTCGTCAGTGGCTTTACTTCAACTGAGGAATTGGCAATACCTGAAGTTTGTGCTGTTGCAGTACCATCTGGCGGTGCTACGCGCAATACTTGCCCCACCTTGATGTCATTTGGATTTTTCAAGTCATTCCATGCGACCAGGTCGGCATAGCTTTGCCCGTGATCCAGAGCGATACGGTACAAGCCATCACCACGTTTGACAACGTAGGTGCCACGGGTATTATCCGGCGCCTTGACAGGCGGTTTGACCGCGACCTCGACGGGTGGAGTGTCACTTGGTTTTTGCTCGACACCGCGCTCCACTACAGGTGCGCGATTAGGTAAATTGGTTGTACAGGCACTCAATCCCGCCAGTACGGTAAGCACGACACCTGCTTGTAATATCTGCTGTATTGTCTTCATTTCTCTTTTTTAATCAGTTAAATTCGCTGCCACCTGACAACGCGTCCTAAATGACGCCAGAATGCAAAGGCACAAAATGGCATTGCTCCATGACTGCACGAGTCCATTCATAATTTGAAACCCGTTCTATCAGTTGCAGCACCTGGTTTCTGCCACCTACCGGCGCCACCAGTCTTCCGCCAACGCGCAATTGCTGCAACAGGGCCTGCGGCACTTCCATACCGGCAGCAGCCAGTATAATACCGTCAAACGGTGCTTCCTGAGGCAAACCCAGCATGCCATCGCCATAATGCAGGCGTATATTGGCAATCCGCATGGGGCGCAAATTGGTTTTTGCCAGCTCATGCAGGGCCTTGATACGCTCTATCGAATACACCTCTTTCGCCACCACCGACAACACTGCCGCCTGATAGCCACAGCCGGTACCAATTTCCAGCACACGCCCCAGATTCGCGCCATTACGCATGATCTCCAGCATGCGTGCCACGATGTAAGGCTGGGAAATGGTCTGGTGATGACCAATCGGCAAAGACGCATCCACATAAGCCTGGCTTGCCATCCCGGATTCAAGAAACAAATGACGTGGCACTGCCTGCAAGGCCGCCAGCACCGTCGTATCTCTCACGCCCTGCTGTGCAACCCTGGCCACCATGGCCCGCCGCACACCTTCGGACACCAGAGGGCCGGACAGTAATGAGGGTGACAGGCCTGCTGTCCCTGTATTGCTTGCATTGCCAACATTTCCACCCTGAGAAAACCTGGGTTCGGCCCTGGGTGCGGTCTGGTGTGCAGCCTTGCCGCTCAGATGATGGGCTGCATTACGCATGGCCGTCTGCGGCATTGCCGTGCGGTTCAACGAACGGTCACCGCTTTTGTCTTTCTGGTTGACGACCGATGACAAGGGCAAAGGAAATCGCTTGTCTTTGCTTGTCATGCGAAATCCAGATTCAAGTGTGCCAGTTGCCGGGTATTCGTCAAATCTATCTGCAAAGGGGTGACTGAAACAAAATTTCTGGCTGTCGCATCAAAGTCCGTTCCGGGACTGGCATCGCTGGCAGCACCCGGCGGGCCTATCCAGTAAATATCACGGCCATGCGGGTCTGTCATGTGGATCACGGGTTCTGAAGTATGCCGTTTGCCCAGCCGCGACTTGCGTATGCCCTTGATATCCTTGTAAGGCAGATTGGGAATATTCACATTCAGCAAAAATGGTGCAGGCAGTTCGGGAAAGCCACGCTTGACGATCTCTTCTGCAACCCTTGCGGCGGCATCCAGATGCTGCCAGCCTTTCTCGGTTTGCGAAAAGGCAATAGACGGGATGCCAAACAAAAATCCTTCGGTTGCAGCCGCCACGGTGCCTGAGTACAGGGTGTCATCCCCCATATTCTGGCCCTGATTAATACCCGACACGACCAGATCAGGCTTGTCTTTCATAATTGCAGTCAGGGCGATATGCACGCAATCAGACGGTGTGCCGTTCACAAAATAAAATCCATTTGCAGCACGCTGCACGCTCAAGGGGCGATCCAGGGTTAGCGCATTCGATGCGCCGGACCGATTACTGTCAGGCGCTACCACCGTGACCTCGGCAAATGCAGACATTGCAGCCGCCAGTGCAACGATGCCCGGGGCCAAATAACCATCATCATTACTGATCAGAATTTTCATGCTTTGTATTCTACCTGATGCTGAAATATAAATTTCTACAGAGAATAGATTTTTGCGGCATAATCACAAAATCAAACGGTCGTACTATTTTATGGAGACATCAAAATGAAAGCTGTTGTTTGCAAAGACTGGGGTTTACCCGACACGCTAGTGATTGAAGATCTGGCAGATGTTGTACCCGGACAGGGTCAGGTTGCGATAGATGTCAAGGCGGCAGGGGTGAATTTTCCTGACGTGTTGATCATACAGAACAAGTACCAGTTCAAACCTGAATTGCCCTTCACACCTGGCAGTGAATTATCCGGCGTCGTCCGTGCAGTTGGCGAAGGTGTCAGCCATGTCAAAGTGGGCGACAAGGTCATCGCCTTTATCGGCAATGGTGCATTTGCACAACAGGTGGTGGTTCCGGCCCATGCCATCATGCCCATGCCACCCGGCATGGACTTTGACACGGCAGCCGCAATCACCCTGACGTACGGCACTTCCCACCATGCTGTCGTTGACCGCGCACAACTGAAAGCTGGCGAAACCATGCTGGTTCTGGGTGCCGCCGGTGGCGTTGGTCTGGCAGCGATAGAAATCGGCAAGGCACTGGGTGCACGTGTGATTGCCGCAGCATCGACCGATGAAAAGCTGGCCATTTGCAAACAGCATGGCGCAGACCTTACCATCAATTACAGCAAGGAAGATTTACGGGAAGCCATCAAGGCAACTACCGAAGGCAAAGGCCCCGATGTAATTTATGACCCGGTTGGCGGCATTTATGCTGAACCAGCCTTCCGTTCAATCGGCTGGCGTGGTCGCTATCTGGTGGTTGGATTTGCCAATGGCGAAATCCCTAAACTGCCTTTGAATCTGACCTTGCTGAAAGGTGCTTCGCTGGTGGGTGTATTCTGGGGTGAGTTTGCCCGACGTGAACCCAAAGCCAACCTGGCAGCCATGCGCGAATTGATGACCTGGCTGCACGAAGGAAAAATCAAGCCGCACATTTCGGGTCGCTATGCACTCAAAGATACAGCCCAGGCCCTGAACGACCTGGCGGCACGCAAGGTCACTGGCAAAGTCGTCATTCAGCCGGAACAATGAGCCTGAAAACGAACAAATAAAGAAGTAAAAAACAAGAAAATAAGGGCTTCGTATAACGAAGCCCTTAGCTTTTTATATTGACTAAATTTTGCGCCAGCCATGCATAGCCTAGCGATTAACTAGCAATTAACTTAGCGATTGACTGCAGCATCCCCCAGCCAGTAACGATTAATATCCTTGAGCCCCCATTTGGCTGCATCTTCGCGACTGGCAATCTTGTCATTCATGCCCGGTCTGGACAGGTCAATCAGCTCAGGCGCGATATAGCCCATGGAACGCAGCGAGAAAAATATCCTTACCTTGGGCAATAACAAGGATTTGCCTACCTGCTGCTCAACCACCACCCCCAGTCTGCCTGATTCCAGCCTGACAAGGGTGCCAACCGGGAAAATACCTATGCTTTTCACAAAAGCCTGGAAGACTTTTTCGTCGAAATGACCACTACTCCATTCAGCCATTTTACGTAATGACTCTGCCGGACACCAACCCTGCTTGTAAGGACGGTCCGAGGTAATCGCGTCATACACATCGCATACTGCGCCCATGCGCGAATACAGGCTGATTTCTTCACCCTTCAGGCGATTCGGATAGCCTGAGCCATCGATCTTTTCGTGGTGATGCAAACATACATCCAGTGCAATTGCACTGACTGCCTCAGATTCTTTCAGCATTTTGTAGCCGGCAACAGGATGTTCCTTGACCGAGACAAATTCAGCGTCGGTCAGCTTGCCCGGTTTGTTAAGGATATCTGCCGACACCATCATCTTGCCGATGTCATGCAACAAGCCAGCCAAACCTGCCTCGCGAGTTTCTTCATCATTCAAGCCAAGTTGTTTGGCCAAGGCCACCATCAATGCACACACGGCGACCGAGTGCATATAGGTATAGTCATCTTTGGTTTTCAATCTTGCCAGACCAATCAGTGCGCCCGGATTGCGCATGACGGAATCCGCGATCTCTTCCACCATGTTTTGCGCATTGCCGACGTCTACGGCATTACCCATGCGCGCTTCATTGAACATGGAGTACACGGCCTGCTTGGACTTGTTCACGATTTGCGAAGCACGTCCCAGCTCATCATCCATCGACACAGCCGTTATCTGTCGCGGCGCTGGTGGTGCAACTGGTGGTGCAGGCTCTGAAGGTGGCAAGGGTTCTGCTGTGGGAGCGGGTTCTGCCTTGGGCTTGCTGCTTGCTTCCGACAGCACATCCAGCCCTTTGTCGGTATCTATCCAGGCCTGACGAATGCGGGTGGCCTGAATTTTTTTTAATTCTTCAGGATCAACCAGCATGAAAGATTTTTGCCAAAACGGCGTATCGATCCAGGAGCTGCACAACTCCTGCACATACATGCCAACCCTCAGCTGATCAATTTCAATTTTTTTCAACATTGGCGGGAGATAAGTAAATTTACGAGGAGACCAGGCAAAGCCCAACATCATTCGTCAATTATTCTACAAAGATGGCTTGCAAGCCAGCGCTTCGGTCAGCATCTCACAAAAATTTTCCTTTGGGCAATTTACTTGACAAGCAAATTCATGGGACGGAAAAAATCCTGCATGGTCTGATTGCCAATAAAGCTCAAATTATACGGATGCTCTGCACTGATTTGCTGATACTTGCTCACAACAGGCATCTGTCGCAATTGCTCTGCAATCTTACCCCACAAGACCAGTGACGGCGCCGGAAAATTTTCATGCTGACGCCGTTGCAACAACATGGATAACATCTTTTCCAGGAAGGGTTGCCAGGCTTTGGCATCCTTCACTGGCGCTGTGTCAGTTCGAAATACCAGGCTGGCGTTCAGCAACAAAAAACCCTGGGAAATCATATTGATTTGTAAAGCTGCCAGGGTCTGTATGAAATCAGAATCGGGATGTCGTGCCTTTTCTGCAATTACCGCCATGGCCGTGCCGGTAGTCGCATCTACCTGCAACTCTCCGGATGCAACCAGTAACATTTTCATGAAATTGCGCAAGGATGTAGCCCGGTTGACTTTTTTCGACAGACCGCCGCCCTCTTCATCCGACCATAAGTTTTTGACAGCACCATCCATGAAGCAGTAACCAGTCGCACTATCGGCGCGAGGATAAGGGCCCTCACCCACCAGAATATAGCGGACACTGTCCATAGGCATGGAAAAAGCAGCAAACAGTCTGCCCTGCTCCGGCAAATACGCGCTGGATTTCAAACCCGACAAATAATCTGGATTAGCCTGATGCACTGCATTCAAGCCGGCATCGATGACTTCTGCCCAGGACGGATGTACCTGCGACAAAGACAGGTGTACATCATCCGGACACACCTCGGACCAAGGACTCATTGTGGATTGCCCGGCATGACTGTGGGCAAAGAAGCCGTAGGCAAACCCGGGGTTACCATAGGTACAGCCGGTGTTATGGGTCCACCGGGTGCCGGCATGCTACGGTGTCCTGCAAATGAATTGGGGGGTGCCACCTGGGGAGGAACAGTATTCCCAGGATTCATATTGGCTTGATTGGGTTGATTTGGCTGATTTGGCTGACTGATGAACACAGGTGCCGTCTGTATCCGGCTGACTTCCTGCACCTGGGGCAAATCAATACGGCGCTCCACACCGGCATCCACGATCACAACATACAGGTCATGCACTTCCTTCAGGGTCACGCCAGGCATGACCTCCTTGTTCAGGGCCACTGACAGTCCAGGCTTGCCGTTGGCACTGATGATGGCCAGGCTTTCTTCCGAACGTTTGGCCAGGACCACCCCCTTCAACTGGAAATTGCTGGCATTCGCCTGCATGACCTGGCTGGTTCCGAAGACGCCACCCCACTGACCGGCACCCGGCTCATAACTGCCTTGCTGAAATGCAGCAGAGACACTTCTGGCCTGTGGCTTGAACAGGCGTAGCCCCCAAAAGCTCAGGGACATGCACAAGGCCACAAAGGCCAGAAAAGTAACAACTATAGGCAGGCGTTTCATTTTTATCCTTATCAGCGTACCAACTGATTTATTTCTATGATAGGCATGAGCACGGCCAGCACGATCAACAAGACCACTATACCCATCGTCAAGATCAATACCGGTTCCAGCAAGCCGGCCATTGTCATGGCGCGCCGCTCCAGGTCCTGCTCCTGGGTATTCGAAGCGCGTTCGAGCATGGCAGGCAATTCACCAGTCACCTCACCGGCCCGTATCATGTGAATCAGCATGGGAGGAAAATGTTTGTGGGCGGACAAGGCACGCGCCAGGCCGACACCTTCACGTACGCTGGCAGTCGCATCCTCGACCTGGGCGCGCATGGCTACATTCGACAGCGTCTCGCGACTGGTCTGCAAGGCACGCAAGATAGGCACACCAGAACCAGTTGTAATGGCCAGCGTGCTGGCAAATCGGGCGGTGTTCAGGCTGCGTTCAAATTTGCCGTACAGAGGTGCAGTCAACAGCCAGCGGTGCCAGCGCATCTTGAATTCCGGATTGCGCAAAGCCATACGCCACAGGAAAAAAGCAGCCACCAGCAATAGCGCCACCAGCCAGCCATAGGCCCGTACAAAATCGGAGATGGCCAACATCATCAGGGTCAGGAATGGCAGTTTTTGCTTGGTATTGGCAAACACCGAGACAATTTGCGGCACCACATACGTGAGCAAAAAAATCACTATGGCAAACGCCACTACGGTCACGATCGCCGGATAGGTAAATGCCAGCCGGACTTTTTGCAGCAAGGCGTTACGCCGTTCGATATAATCCGCCAGACGTGACAAAACCCGGGACAAATGACCTATCTGTTCACCGGATGCCACCAGCGCACAATAGATATCAGCAAAATCGTCCGGATGCTGTTTCAGTGCATCTGACAGGGCTGAACCAGCCATGACTTCGGACCGGATGGAGCCTACAAGATCACGCACATACGAGCGCTCAGACTGTTCCAGCAAGGCAGACAGAGACTGCTCCAGCGGCAAACCAGCCTCCAGCAAGCTGGACAATTGACGTGTGAACAAGGCATTTTCAACGGTAGACAGGCGATCGCCAAACAGAGCACGCTTGCGCTTGCCCGATGCATCCAGTTGATGGTCTATGGATTCGACGATCACCGGCACCAGGCCCTGCCCACGCAATTCACTACGGGCAGAACGCGCGCTATCGGCATTCAGCACGCCTTTGCTGGTCAGACCAGTCTTGTCTACCGCTTCATATCGGAATGCAGGCATACGACTTATTCCTTATTCCTTGGTAACGCGCAATAACTCTTCCGGCGTGGTGACACCCGCCTTCAGCCAGCGCTCGCCATCTTCACGCATGGTTTTCATGCCATCAGCCTGGGCCGCGACGCGGATTTCCGCCTCTGCTGCCTGGTGATGAATCTGCGCACGGATGGCATCGGTGGTCTGCAATAATTCATACACGCCCACCCGGCCCTGATAGCCGGTATGGCCGCAATGTTCACAGCCGACGGCACGCCAGTTGCCATTGTCTTCAACCCGGCAATGGATACACAGCTTGCGCACCAGCCTTTGCGCAACGACACCCAGCAAGGATGACGACAGCAGGAAAGGTTCTATGCCCATATCCAGCAGACGGGTAACAGCGGCCGCAGAATCATTGGTATGCAGGGTTGCCAGCACCAGATGGCCGGTCAGCGATGCCTGCACGGCAATCTGTGCTGTTTCCAGGTCACGGATCTCACCGATCATGATGACATCCGGGTCCTGGCGCAAAATTGCACGCAGGGCCTTCGCAAATGTCATCTCGATTTTTGCGTTGACCTGGGTCTGACCGACACCGGCCAGCTCATATTCAATAGGGTCTTCTACCGTCAGGATATTGGTGGTGCCGGCATTCACACGCGACAAAGCAGCATACAGCGTGGTGGTCTTGCCCGATCCTGTAGGGCCAGTCACCAGGACAATGCCATGCGGTTGTGCAATCAGTTTATCAAATTGGGTCAGTACATCTGCACTCATGCCCAGGTGGCTCAGATCCAGCCGGCCTGCCTCCTTGTCCAGCAAGCGCAGTACAGCTCTTTCACCATGGCCGGTAGGCAGCGTCGATACCCGTACATCAACCGGCTTGCCACCTATGCGCAGGGTAATGCGGCCATCCTGCGGCAAACGCTTTTCGGCGATATCCAGTTGCGCCATGATTTTGATACGCGAAATCAGGGAAGCATGTATTGCTTTCTTCGGGCGCACCACATCCCGCAGCGAACCGTCAACGCGGAAGCGGACTATGGATATCTGCTCAAACGGTTCCACATGGATATCCGATGCGCCATCCCGCAAGGCCTGGGTCAGCAAGGCATTGATCATGCGGATAACAGGCGCATCATCGGCCGACTCCAGCAAATCCTCAACGGCTGGCATGTCCATCATCAGCTTGGCGAGATCCAGGTCCGACTCAACTTCACCCACCACGTCAGCAGCATCACCGCCAGAGCCGGCATAGGCTTTCGCAATGGCCTCGGACAATTCCGGATGCGGCAACATCACCAGTTTTACCTTGCCAAACCTGCGCCCTACTTCGGCAATCGCCGCCGAGGGTGTCAGCTTGGACACCAGTATTTCAACCGCGCCATTGACGACGGCACTGTCCCTGACCGCCAGGACAGAAAAATCGCGGGCAAAACCGTAAGGCAATAAACGATTCTCAAGCATGGTTCAATTATTTCCCTTGCTTGTTGTTGCCGGATTCTGGCGGTATGGTCAAAGGTGTAGAAAGCAATTTGCCTTTTTCTATATTCGGCAACAGGGCATCAGCCATTCCTTCTTTGCCTGGCGCCAGTTGCGTGCGCATGTAGTCATACCGGTCAACGGATACATTATTGCTTTGCTCTGCACTGCGTATCACAGTAGGACGCAAAAACACCATCAGATTGGTTTTGCCACGTTTGGTGGACTGGTATTTGAACAGGTTGCCCAGAATCGGTATATCACCCAGACCTGTTACTTTTTCTACCCCATCCGTGGTGCTGTCTTCAATCAAGCCACCCAGCGCGATAATCTGGCCGTCATCCACCAGCACATTGGTGGAGATAGAGCGTTCTTTGGTAATGATGCCCGATACATTGGTGGTGTCATCAATACTGGATACTTCCTGATAGATCGCCAGCTTGACTGTGCCGCCTTCAGAAATCTGCGGTTTGACGCGCAACTTCAGACCTACGTTTTTACGTTCTATGGTCTGGAAAGGATTTGCGCCTGCAGTACCGGACGTGGCCGTGGTGAACTGCCCGGTAATCAACGGGACATTCTTGCCGACGATGATGTTGGCTTCTTCATTGTCCAGCGTCACCAGATTAGGGATAGACAACACATTGGCATTCCCATCCGTTTGCAATACATGTGCCAGCGCGCCCAGACCCAGTTGACCATTGATCTGCTTGAAAATACCAAGAGACAAACCTTTCCCTGGAAGGACCGAACCCGTTGTCGTGGCATTACCAGCCGCCAGCGTCAGCAGGTTATTACCTGCTGTTGAAAACGAAGTACCACCACCTACACGATAATTGCTGGTGCTGTCGCCGGAAAGGCCCATCCACTGCACACCCAGCTCATTGGCTTTGTCTGCGGTGATTTCAACGATAAGCGCTTCAACATACACCTGGGCGCGACGCGCATCAAGCTGATCAATGACCGAACGCAAATTGCGATACACGGGTTCGCTGGCCGTGATGATCAGGGTATTGGTTGCCGTGTCCGCCTGAATATAACCAGCGGCACCACCGCCACCTGTAGAAGACGTGGATGTGCTGGAAGTCGGCAGTGAAGGTGTAGTGGAAGCACCACCGATACCACTGGTATTCGACGAAGCCAGCGGACTATTAGTACCGTTTGCCGAACTGCCGAAATTCGACACACTGGAACTCGACCGTGAACTGGACGTATCACCAGTAACGATTGAGCGCAGGGTCTGGGCGAGTTTCTCAGCCTCGGCATTTTTCAGGTACACCACATGGACATTGCCAGGCGTGGAGCTAGGCTGATCCAGTTTTTCAACCAGAGATTTGATCTGGTTTGCCCTGGCAACAGACGATGCACGCAATAACAGGGAATTGGAACGGGGATCAGACATCAATACCGCACGAGTAGGATCAGCGCCGGTGCCGGAATCCATGATCTTGTTGATCAACGCCGCCACATCAGATGCGATGGCGTTCTTGATGGGAATGATATCCATATCGACCGAAGCAGGCACATCCAGCGCTGCAATGATCTTGTTGAGACGCTTCAGGTTATCGGCATAATCGGTAATGACTACCGTGTTATTGCCAGGATTGCCATTGATGGTGTTATTTGGTGAAATCAGCGGGCGCAGGATGGTCACCACATTCGCCGCAGATTCATAATTGAGCTTGTAAATCTGAGTAGCGACCTGATCCCCCTTGGCCGATTCATTTTTTTCTGCATGCATGGTCTGGGTTGGACCTGGCTGCAGTTTGGCATCTGATTCCGGCACCACTTTGGAATAACCATCGGCTGTCACCACGGCATAGCCCTGCAGACGCAAGGTGGATGTCAGCAGCTTGAAAGCCTGATCCTTGGTCAAAGGAGTTTCTGACACCAGATTGATCTGGCCCTTGACGCGCGGATCAATGATGAAGGTGGTACCCGTATAGTGACCGATCGCCTTGATGACGGATTCAATATCGGCACCGACAAAATTCAGGTCAGCCGTATTTTTTGCCGGAACTTGCGCCATGGCCGCTGGCGTCAGCAGGAAGCCGGCCGTCAATACCGCAACACCTGTGATGGCAGACAATTGCTGTATCGGTTTGCGTATCGAATTTCTTGTCATGGCGACCCTGTGCTTTAATGGAAATGTTTTCATTTGAACTCTAATGCAATTACATCTTTATCGCCGTCACTGCGGCGCTGTCCCAGCAAATTCAGTAAATTTGCCAATTTAGCCTCTTGCCCTGCCTGTGCCCAGGCTTTCCCTGAAAACTGGAAACGTCCTGACAACATCTTACCTGCTCCCTCCAGCATCATCGGCCCTTTCATGGTCGATAACTGCATGTCGGCTTCTGTTCCACGCAAATCAAAGCCCATCTGGTAACTGCCCAAAGGCTTGATGGGCGACAGGCGCGATGCCATTTCTGCCATTTCCAGCTGTACATGGCCAGTTACGCTGACCTGTCCATTGGCACGCGAAAACAGCAAATCATTCCATGATAAATGCAATATCCCGCTTGGCCCTATGGTATTTAAGGGAGCGCCCAATCCTTCCAGGCGTTCTGGTGGCAATAACAACACTGCCGGGCTCAATTGCCACTGGCTAAAATTGCCAGCCAGCCTGACCGGGACATTCAGGGAAGCTGGATTTTCCAGCTCCAGCCTGATCTGTCCCAGCAAGATCATAGGTGAAATATGCCATTGAAAACGCCCTGGGAACAAGGGAGTGACAGGGCCACGGCCATCCGCCGCGACACCGACAAAAGCCGATCCCTGCCAGAATGTTCCCTGGATATCACCCAGACTGAGACGACCCCGGCTTTGTTTTTCCACCACCAACCCCAGCCAGCTGGCCGGTAAAAACAGCATCACCGTGACCAGCACACTGACGAACGCGGCGACAATCCAGCTTAAACGTTTAAAAATGGGCATCTTTTCTACCTGCCATCACTGGCTGCTTCTTTGCTGTCTCAATGTCAGCGTGGCACTGACCTGACCACTTTCCAGCAGGGAAACCAGTTTTGCCTCTTCCACTGTCAGTCTTGACGCTTTCTGTACTTCTACCAGCCATTCCATCAAATTGGCATAGCCAGCTGCAGGGATTTGCACCCTGACGATATCGTCATTCACGCCTATGGTCTGGGGCTTGATACCACGCCGTGTCAGCGACTGTTCCAACTGTTCCTTGCTGACAGGTGAAATCGTTTCAGACAGGCTGGCTGCCAGCTGTGACTGTTGCTTGCTCAGTTCAGCCATTTCTGCCAGTTGCTGATTCAATACCGGAATACTGGTTTGTAGCTGCTTCAGTCCACTCAGTGCCGGTGCCAGAAAAATTGCGTACACCAGTGCCAGGGTAATCACCAGCGCGCAAATCAACAACATGCGGCGTTCACGCTCGGCGCGGGCCAGCCAAAAGAAATTGAATTGTTCTTTCAGTGCATAAATCATCAGCGTTTCCCTCCTGCTGTCACACGCAGGGTACCATCCGTAGCGGAACTGATTTCCAGCGACTGTTCTGCCAGGCCCATGCGCAATTTATCCAGCGGCACCTGTATGCCGGGCTTGGTTCTGATGAATAAGGCCCGTTCCTTATACTCGATGCCGGCGATCCCGCCGGGTGGGCCGAATCTGTCCCATATCTGGGCAAACTGGGATGCCATGACGGCAAAATCGTTGGCTGCAAATTGCCCGGCAGCACGCTTGGCCACATTCACTTTCTGCTGCATTTGCAACAGTGGGTCGAGTATCGCGGTCTCTTTGGGGAAGCTGTTCCTGTAAGTTTGCGTCAGGGATTTGCTGATATCCTGCGCTTCTTTACGTTTGCTCAACCATTCAAAATTCAATGCTGCCAGATTCACAATCAGTAGCGCCAGGGCCAGGCGCAGCGGCCAGCGCCACTTGCTCCAGTCAAAACTGGCCATGTGTTCCGCCGCTATACCTGTCATCAAGTCTGGTGTTGCCTGGCTGATGCCATCCACCCGGGTAACCCAGCTGATGGCCGACAGATTGATGCCATCTTGTAGCCCCAACTGGCCAACCAGTTGCTGATAGGCATCCAGCTCAGCCGCAGGCACATGGACATCAACCCTGGGCAGTTCACTTAAATGCCCCAGCATGGCCAGCGCATCGGCCTGTCCTGTCAGATCAAGGCTCAGGCCTATGCCGTGCTTTTCACCATTACGCAGGCAGAGTTCAAGTGCACTGTCTTTTTCTTCTATCAGGGCACTGGCTGCCGCGCTCTGCCCATCCACAGCAGGATGAAAGGCCAATGCCAGTTGTGCTGGATATGCCGACAATTTGCGGGCTGGCCAGTCTTTGACGCGTTTGGCGACATCTTCCAGCCACAGACGGTCTGCCACGGCCACGCTGATTTCACCATCGACAACAGGCGAGGAAACCAGTATCAGGTCTGCCGGATCACTGACCAGTTGTTCTTCCAGCAAATTCGGCAAGGCTGTTTTGAGCTTGGCCGCCGACATCGGCGGCACCTTGACTGTCAGCAGGCTGGCATCGGTCGCCGCCAGCAAAAATGCGATTTGCTTTGCCCCTGCGGCCAATGACTTCAGGTCAGCCAGCGTCATCTGGCCCTGTTGCTGCAACCGTCCTTCAGTTGTCATCAGCGCAAAGGACAGGTTTTGCCCAGCCCAGTCGGGCCTGTTTTGTGCTGCTGCCCTGGAGGGCAAAGAAATATACAGTGTGCTTGCCATATTTTTATTCAGTTTTCCCGTACCCAAAGCACCGTTGTTGTCACGGGCATGGTCGACGTACTACCCTCTGCCCGCTCGATCAAGGCACTGACATCCAGTGCCGAACGATTCATTTTCACTTTACCATTCACGATAAAAAAATGGGTGTAAACAGACACATCCTTATCGGTCACCGTTTTTGTCTTATCGTCGAAGCGCCGCTTGAAATCATCTACCGTCAGGAAATACGCCCTGTCACGGCTGGCGATCATCATCGCGGCGTCACTCATGCTAAGTCCCTCGATCCTGGCCGCCAGGACTTCAGCCGTCGTGGTGTTGACGTTGATCGAGGTCTTGCGTGGCAATACCGTCACTGCCGTTTTCAGACGATTCAGCATTTCCGTATTGAAACCGCTGACTGCCAACAAATCATCAATCTGGGTAAAGCGCAGGAATTGTACTTCAGGAAACGACTCGTCTGACGAGGTTTTTCCAGTTCCTGACTCGGCCGTGCTTGAACCGGGGGCCGCAGCAACCCTGGCCTGGGTTTTTGCCACCATGGTTGCCACTGGTTCAGCCAGTTGCGGGTCCAGGCGCAAATTGGTGAGCAAACGGGCAAATACCGCCAGTTCACGCGGATCCACAATACCGTCAGTAGCCAGGTTATTCAGGTTGAACATGGCCTGGGCATCACTGACCTGGCCTGACAGGGTAGCATCACTATCCTCACCTTCAGCACGGCCATTTTCCACGTATTGATCAAGCCGGGTATCGGCCAGCGTTACGGCCCAGGGCTCCCCAAGGTGATCTACGTTCGCCGATTGCTTGCCATCTTCGCGCAAGATCAGCCTGGCCCAGTCGATGGCCCCGCGCAAAATCCACTTTTTCTGCAACTGCATCCGCTGATTTTCTATGGACCTGACCTGCACCTGTTGCTGCCAGAACAGGCTGGCAACGATGGTGATGGCCAACGTCGTCAGCAGCAATGCCGTAATGACGGCTACCCCTGCCTGCCTGCCAGAGTAGACTGGTTGCTGCCTCATACTGCCCCCAGCAAGAAGACTTTGGTGACAGGAAGCTCGCGCCCGGTCAGTTGCACAGACAACTCCAGCCCGGTCAGCTTGCCACTTTTGGTCGCTGGCGCGCCAGTTCCTGCTTGTGGTGTCGCAGCACCATCTGCTTCAGAGCCGCCCATGCGCCAGCCATTTTCTCCATTTCGCCAGGTCCGCATGTCCAGGCTCAAGACCTGACTTTGCAAGGCGATGGCAGGATTGACATCCACATCCGACATGGCATTTTGCCAATCCTGATCCAGCGCCGCCAGTTCACGCGTAGGTAGCATCTCGCTACGGCTCAGCACACCTTCACGCAGGCGGTAAGCCACTACCTGCAAGCGGCTGGGCTGATTTTCTTCAAATACCGTGCGTACCAGTACCAGCCTGGAGCCAAGTGCACTCAAAACTTCACGTCCGGGTAAATTAATGGGGTCAACCAGATGCGCGCAATCGTTCTCTATCTGTGCAAATGCCAGTTGTATGCCGCGTGTCTGTTCCATTTCAGCGGTCAGGCCGGCCCGCGCCCGCACGATGCTATCCAGCCCGCGCCAACCCAGTACCGCAATGATCGCCAGTATGGTGATTGCCACCAGCAGCTCTATCAGAGTAAATCCGGTTTGAGTTGGATGGCGCAATTTGCTGCTACTTCTACAACGCATTCGGCACCACCTGCGTCAGTTTGATGATGCGACGTTCGGGTTTGTCGGCTTCAAATACAAACACTTCGACCCGACGGAACGAGGGATTCGGAGTGGCGATTACATGCTCTTCACACATCAGGTGCAAATCACCCTGCGGGCAGGCAAAAGTGCGCTCGCCAAACTCTGGCCATTCATGTGCCAGGCGAATTTGCGCCAGCCGGTTTTCGGCTGACCAGGTCGCCATCATGGAACCACGCAGATTATTGCTGTTTTGCGTCAGGCTGCCGACTGCACGCAGGCTGGCCCCCAGCGCCGTGCCCACGATGACCAGCGCCACCAGCACTTCAAGCAGGGTAAAGCCGGATTGATTGGATGAATGCCGCATCTTATTCCACTGAAAAATGGCCAATGCCGTCAGCACGCACACTGACTTGCCTGTCCGCAGCTTTGATGGTCAGGATGAAAGGTTTATCCACTGGTTCACGCCCGAACATGATACGTATGGTAGATGCATCGGAAGACTGCGGCTGCAGCGACAATTGCACCGGTGCCAGCTGAAAAAAACGCTCGCGCAACATTTCATCCTTGATCGGTGACCAGATCCGGTCTTCGCGGACATAGAAACGGTATCCGGTTTGATCCACTTCAAAAGCCACCGGCAGATTACGTACGATGGCTTCATCGCGCGCCAATTGCAATAGCAGGGAAATACGCTTTGCATCACTTTCAAGGCGCTGCTGCGCACCCGGCATGGCGTTAATACTCACGGCCCCCAGAATGAGGCCGAAAATAACCAACACCACCAGCAACTCCAGCAGCGTGAAACCACGCTGCCTGCCCTTGTTTATCATGTAAGCGTCTTACAAATCCCAGGAACCGATATCGGCATCATCACCGGCACCGCCAGGCTGGCCGTCAGCGCCCAGAGAAAACACATCCACTTCACCGCGTATGCCTGGTGACAGGTATTGATATGGCTTGCCCCATGGATCATTCCGCAGTTTTTCTATATAACCGCCAGATTGCCAGGAATTGGCAGCCGGGCCGGAAGTCGGTTTTTCTATCAATGCCTGCAAACCCTGCTCTGTTGTCGGGTAGCGCTGGTTATGCAGGCGATACATTTTCAAAGCGCCCATGATGGTGGAAATATCCTGCTTGGCAGCAGTGACCCTCGCTTCATGGGTAAAACCTGTCAGCTTGGGCACCATGAATGCACCAAGAATGGCAATAATCGTCACCACCACCATGATCTCAATCAGCGTAAAGCCGCGTGAGGATGCAGAGGCAGGACGAACACGTGGAACTGCAAATGTATTGGACATAGCTAAAATCAATAAATAAAAACGTTCAAAACCGCCAGGGCACGACAAACGTCGTGCGCATGCAGTATAAATCCTGGAATCTGGATTACGACTGCTTTCTGTATCCAATCGTAACAGAAAGATCAGAGTAACTATTTCCTGGCTTAAAACCACTCAAAAACATCTATCTTACCCATCTTTAATGCAGTGTATGAGTGGCTATATCAGTGGATTATGCCTACACAAAGGGCAAGATACTACCACCAGTATATTTCAACTCAATTTCAACTCAATTTCAAGGGCAAACTGCGCAGGCGCTTGCCAGTCAGCTTGAATACGGCATTGGCTACCGCCGGGGCTATTGGCGGCACCCCGGGTTCACCGATGCCTTGCGGTGGTTCGGCGCTCTTGATGATCACGGTTTCCACTTCTGGCGCCTCATTGATACGCAAGACCGGATAATCACCAAAATTGGTCTGCACCACCTGCCCATCCCTGATCACAATTTCACCATACAATGCAGCGCTCAGGCCAAATACGACTGCGGATTCCATTTGCTGGGCAATGATATTCGGGTTGACGGCAATGCCGCAATCCAACGCGCATACGACCCGATGCACCCTGATCTGACCATCCTGCACCGATACCTCGGCAACCTGAGCAACGATGGTGCCAAAGGATTCATGCAGGGCCAGGCCATGCGCCCGGCCTGCCGGCACCTGCCCGGCCTTGCTGACAGCCGCGTCAAGTACAGCGAGGTGACGTGGATGGCGTACCAGCAAAGCGCGCCGGAAGGCTGCGCTGTCCTGCTTGGCGGCATGGGCCAGTTCATCGATAAAACTTTCCTTGAAAAAAGCATTGTGCGAATGACCGACCGAACGCCAGAAGCCTATCGGCACAGCACTGGGCACGATCACATGGGCAATGCGCTGATTCGGTATTTCATACGGCATGTCAAATTCGCCTTCGGCCGTTGTCTTGTCTGGTCCGGCACCGGCAAACCCGAAAGCACGCTTGAGAAACTGATGCGCAATCGCACCCGATGCCGACTTGTTGTCATACGCAATCAACTTGCCGGCACTGTCCAAACCTGCCCTGAAGCGTGCCAGTGCCGCCGGGCGATACATGTCATGACTGATGTCTTCTTCGCGACTCCATATCAGTTGCACTGGCAAACCCCTGGTTTCCATGGCGATGCGCACTGCCTGGGCAACCATATCGGCTTCCAGCCTGCGGCCAAAACCGCCCCCCAGGTAAGCCATATGCAAATTGATATAGTCAGATTTGATGTTCGCCACTTTGGCAGCAAGATCAACTGAAATGCCAGGCACCTGGGTCGATACCCAGATATCAACCTTGCTGTCGCTCACCTGAGCCGTGCAATTAATCGGCTCCATCGCTGCATGTGCCAGGAAAGGCGCGCGGTATTCGGCTTCCACTGTTTGCACCACGTTTTTTCCGGCCAGTGCTTCTGCGGCGTCGCCGGTCTGGTAATACGCGTGACCACTTTCCTTATCCAGCTGAGTGGCGAATTCCTTGAATATGCCTTCTGTGGAAAGTCTGGCGTTATCGCCTGGTTCCCAGACTATGGCCAGCGCGGCCATCGCCTGCTTCGCCTGCCAGTAAGATTTGGCAACCACGGCTACACCGGCCACCATATCCGGCATGGAAAAATCCACGACATGCATCACGCCTGGCATTTTCATGACGCTGGCGGCATCGAAATTTTTTACTTTTCCACCTATAACAGGACTTTGTCTGAGTGCGGCATACAGCATGCCCTCTGGCCGCGCATCAATACCGAAATGGGCACTGCCGTCAGCCTTGGCCAGTGCATCGGTACGCGGTTGTGACGTGCCTATCAGTTTGAAATCCCGGGGATGCTTCAATTGCACTTCGCCTGGCTGACTATGGACAGCATCTGCCGCCAAGTCAGCATAGGTGGCACGCTTGCCTGATGCATGAAGGACGGCACCATCAAGGGTGCTACATTCGGCAACAGCCACCTGCCATTTTTTGGCGGCAGCAGCAATCAGCATGGCACGCGCCGTAGCGCCAGCTTCGCGCATCGGCAGCCACGCATCCTTGACGCTGGATGAACCACCGGTCATTTGCACACCCAGTTCGCGCGCGAACTTCAGCGTGATCCAGTGGGCAACACGCTTCAGGCTACCTTGGTCATCCGGATGAAAAGGCAGGCCATCTGCAATCGCAGCCAGGTTGCCATAGATCTTGTCTGCCGGTACATACATGGGCTTTACCCGACTCAATGGCACATCCAGCTCTTCTGCCACCAGCATCTGCAAAGCAGTATGAATACCCTGCCCCATCTCGCTTCTGTGCATGGCTACATTGACGCTGCCGTCAGCGGCGATGCTGATCCAGCCATTCAGCGCTACCTCACCATCATGTACAGGTAAATCATGGGCTGCATTCAGGCGCTGGCGTGGTGGCAAGAAACCCCAGCCAACCAGCAAGGCGCCGGTTAGCCCAAGGCCACCAAGAATAAAGCGGCGACGTGATTTCTTTTTGGGTTGCGACATGCAGGTCTCCGTTATTTTTTTGAATTGACTGATACCAGCAAGGGCAAGCTCAGGTATTCCTGCGTGGATAACCTTCTGCCAGGATGCGGGTCCAGACAATTTCTTTTTGTTCAGGTGTCATAAACACCCACTCTGCCACTTCTGCCACCGTGCGGCCACAGCCACGGCACACATCATCAAACGTTGTTGAGCAAACGGCAACGCAGGGTGTGTCCGGGCGTTCTTTGCTATCTGTCTTTATCACTGTCATTATTGAAACGTTCCTGCACTTATTAAAGGATACTGCGGACAGAATATACACTGCATGCCAATAATAAGATGGGCGTTCGCTTTTTGCTGCATTTTTGCTGAGCAATAGTAATATAAATGCACCGAAAACCATTGGTACAGATACTCTATTTTCCACGTCAGGCCGGGTTTTGTTGACATGCGGCAGGCTTCGGCAGGAAAATTATGCTTCAGCCTTTAGTCATCCTAATCATCCTCAGGAAAGCTCATCATGAAAGTTGCCGTCATATTGTCAGGTTGTGGTGTTTACGATGGCGCTGAAATTCACGAAAGCGTGCTGACCATGCTGGCCCTGGTCAGGGCAGGCGCTGAGCCAGAATTTCTGGCACCGGATATTCCACAGTTGCATGTCGTCAATCATCTCACCGGCGAGGTCGCATCTGGCGAAAGCCGTAACGTACTGGTTGAATCTGCGCGCATAGCCCGCGGTAAAATCAAGGACATAGCACAAGCCAACGTGGGCGATTATGCAGCAGTGTTCTTTCCCGGTGGTTTTGGTGCAGCCAAAAACCTGTCTGACTTTGCCATCAAGGGGGCTGATTGCCAGATACAGGCAGACGTATTGCGTTTTGCCAAAGCCGTCGCCGCAGCAGGCAAACCGGCCTGTTATATCTGCATAGCTCCCGCCATGATCCCGCATGTATATGGTAGCGGAACCGCCGTCACCATAGGTACAGACGAAGCAACTGCAGCCGCCATCACGGCCATGGGCGGGCAGCATATCAGTTGCCCGGTCAAGGAATTTGTCATCGACAAAGATAGAAAACTGGTCAGCACACCAGCCTATATGCTGGCAGAGAATATTGCAGACGCTGCCACCGGCATTGAAGCCGCAGTCAAAGCCACGCTGGCACTGATTTAGTGCCTGGTTCGGCCGTCTTTCATCCACGATCTTTCACCGACTAGATTTCATCGGTCACCAGTTCAAAACTGGTACCACTACTTAAACCGAGTTTCCTGATTTATTTTTGCCTCACAACAAGGCCCGCATGACACAAGATTTTTTCCAATCACTGATTTTACTGGTACTGGTGACTGACCCGTTTGGCAATGTCCCGATTTTTGTCAGTGCCTTGTCGCATGTCGCGCCAGAAAGACGCTGGCGGGTTGTGGTACGGGAATGCGCAATTGCCTTTGCCCTGCTGTTGTTGTTCATGTTTTTTGGCAAACATTTCCTGACCGCGCTGCAACTGACAGAAGTGTCATTGCGCATAGGTGGTGGCGTGATTTTGTTCCTGATCGCCTTGCGCATGGTATTCCCGCAGGAAGGCGGGATTTTCGGTGATGTCGAAGATGGGCATGAACCCTTTATCGTCCCGCTGGCCATCCCTGCCCTGGCCGGACCTTCAGCATTGGCAACCGTGCTGCTGTTTTCATCCGACAGCAAGCAAGACATGATGGTGCATCTGGCCGCGCTGACTGCGGTTGCGGTTGTGTGGCTGATCGTCTTGCTGAGCGCCGAACGCATGCAAAGAGTACTGGGTGTGCGTGCCATGACGGCGTTTGAACGCCTGATGGGCTTGATACTGACGGCGATGTCGGTAGAAATGCTGCTTGCAGGGATCAGGGATTATCTGAAAACCCTGTAGCAAGTTTGTCTGCCAGCAGTGCTTTTGAATCAATGATTAAAGGTAAAGTAGCCGAGTAAAAACAGGGCCAGGGCAATCAGGAATTGTTTCAGGTTCTGGCGGTTCATTGTCTTCCTCATCCTATGATTTTATTGGCGCTCATGCTGGCGATATCAGCATCACTGTAACCCAGGCTACGCAAGATTTCCTGATTATGCTGCCCCAGGCGTGGGCCCAGCCATTGCGTCTGGCCTGGTGTAGCCGACATTTTTGGTGTAATGGCTGGCACCTTGACGGGTGTGCCATCTTCAAATGCATGTTGTTCAAACATCTGCCGCGCCAGAAACTGTGGATCACTCATCATGTCGCGTACAGAATATATCTTCCCTACCGGTACATCTGCCGCCTTGAGTATCTGCAAGGCAGCATCTATATCACGCTCCGAACACCAGTCCTGAATTGCAGTATCGATTTCTGCCGTACGCGGCACCCGCCCATCATTGCGCACCAGGCCTGGGTCATTCGCAAGATCGTGCCGGTCTATGGCTTTCATAAGCCGGTGGAAAATAGCATCGCCATTGCCTGCAATGACAATATTTTCACCTTCTGCCGTGGTATAGGTATTCGATGGCACGATACCTGGCAAGGCACCGCCAGTACGTTCGCGTACGACACCGGCATGATCAAATTCCGGCACCAAAGATTCCATCAGGTTGAATACGGATTCATACAGGGCAACGTCGACCATCTGCCCCTGGCCCGCCACACAGTCATCACCCTGCTTGCCATTCCAGCGACCACCACTGACATCGCGATGACGCAATGCCATCATGGCACCAATCACACCATGCAGCGCAGCAACCGAATCACCGATGGAAATACCAACCCGCACCGGTGGCCGGTCTGCATGACCGGACACATAGCGCAAGCCACCCATCGATTCACCAATAGCACCGAAACCTGGCAAATCCTTCATCGGGCCGGTTTGTCCATAACCGGATAGGCGCACCATGATGGTGGCCGGATTGATGGCCTTCAAATCCTCGTAACCCAGCTCCCATTTCTCCAGCACACCGGGACGGTAATTTTCGATGATGATGTCAGCTTCGAGCGCCAGTTTTCTAGCGATTTCACGCGCCTCTGGCTGCTTCATGTTGAGGGTGATGCTCTTTTTATTCCTTGCCTGCACGCTCCACCACAGCGAGGTTCCGTCTTTCAGGACGCGCCACTGACGCAGGGGATCACCACCATCCGGTGCTTCCACCTTGATCACTTCAGCCCCGAATTCAGCCAGCATGCGTGAACAAAAGGGCCCGGCAATCAGTGTGCCCAGCTCCAGAACCTTGATCCCCGCCAGGGGGCCATGTGTATTTGCCTGTGGTTTCATGATTGCAAGTTCATCTCTTGACATCCCTTAAAAAAAGGTGAGTTTCTTGGTTTCCCAGAGCAGATTGGCACGCGCCTGTGCATCAAAACGACTTGCCATGGTGGCAGTAAAGAACAGTTTTTCACGTTCGGCAAAACGTTTCAGTACCTTGACCCGGCCAGTCCGGTACATAGGTGCCATCACCCAGCGATATTCATGGCGTATGGCCTGGCTGTATTGCTGGTAGATATCCGGTGTAGCGCCAAGTATGGCGATATCAAGATCGAGAAAAAGTGGCAGATCATGCGCCTGGTTTTTAAACTGTGGCACTTCATGCCTGGCCGTTGCCAGAATACATTGCTGCACTTTAGGTATGACAAGCACATCAATTTCAAGACGACTTAATATTTCACCGGTCAGCTCAGCGCTCTTGAGTTCATTATTGCTGGCACGGGTATCGTAGATAATGTCATGAAACCAGATCGCCAGCGCAACAACGGCAAAATCACGTATCTCTGCCTTCATCTTGTCTGCATGCTGCAGCAAAGCCTGGATATGAGAAAAATTATGGTAACTGCGATGGGGTTCGGAATAATGCTTGTCCAGCAAGCCCCAGGCTTTTTCAGCCTGACCAGGGCTACCGGCCAGGCTCTGGATCAGGTCCAGCCATTGCTGCCGTAACTGCTTCTTTTGCTCAGTGGAGATCAGGAACATGGCAGCTACCGTCAGGTTGTCCGACGATCCAGCATGGCACGCGCGATAGTGCCCGCATCGACATATTCGAGCTCGCCGCCGACTGGTACGCCACGCGCCAGGCGACTGACCTGCAAACCACGGGCCTTGAGATTTTCACTGATGTAGTGGGCTGTCGCCTCACCTTCATTGGTGAAATTGGTGGCCAGCACGACTTCCCTGACGACACCGTCAGTTGCCCGGGCAATCAGCTTTTCCAGGTGTATGTCTTTCGGCCCTATGCCATCCAGCGGCGACAGGCGCCCCATCAGGACAAAATACAGGCCCTTGTAAGTCAGTGTCTGCTCTATCATCATCTGATCAGATGGCGTTTCGACCACGCACAGCATGCTGGCATCGCGCACTGTATCCAGGCAGGTTTCACAGACTTCACTTTCTGTGAAGGTATTGCAGGATGCGCAATGCTGTATGCGTTCCACTGCATGCGTCAGCGCCTGCCCAAGCACGGCCGCACCTTCGCGGTCATGCTGCAGCAAGTGGTAAGCCATGCGCTGGGCAGACTTTGGCCCTACGCCGGGCAAACGGCGCAAAGCCTCAGACAAGGCATCCAGACTACCGATTTTCTTCACACTCAGAACGGCATTTTGAAGCCAGGTGGCAAAGGCATGCCAGCGGTCAGCGCAGACATTTTTTCTTGCGATGTTGCTTCTGCCTTGCGCACGGCATCATTAAAGGCAGCAGCGACCAGATCTTCCAGCATGTCCTTGTCATCGCCCAGCAGTGACGGGTCTATCGTGACACGCTTGACATCGTTTTTGCAGGTCATGACAACCTTCACCAGACCCGCACCAGCCTGGCCTTCCACTTCCACCAGACCCAGCTGATCCTGGGCTTTTTTCATGTTGTCCTGCATGGCCTGGGCTTGTTTCATCAAACCGGCAAGTTGATTTTTCATCATAAGAATTTCTCCGAAGATATTGTAGTTAAATAAGTATCAAATAAGTGTCCAGATAAGCTGTTCGCTGCATGAAACCGGATTAAACCGGCCTGACGCTACCTGTGACGATGGTGGCACCAAATTCGCGCATCAATGTCTGCACGAAAGAGTCGCCTTGTATGGAAGCTTCGGCCTGTTGCTGACGCACTTCGCGTTCAGCCACAGCCTGGGCATTGGCAGTTTGTTCAACTGCACCGATTTCCGTTTCAACGCGGATATTTTTTTCAAACCGCTCTGTCAGGGCAGCAGTAAGCTTGTCCAGGCTACCTGACGACAACAAGGTCGGCAATGGAACCCGCAGGCGGAACACATGGGCGTTGCCATCCTGCCTGCAACTGACCAGTTCACTTTGCTGCGCCAACTGCTGCGCTACGCCGCGCATGGGCAGGCTGGCCGCCAGATTTGGCCAGAAACCATCCCAGTTCAATTCTGGCACAGGCAGGTTGGAAATCTGCCGGTCTGCCACGATAGCACCGAGCGCTTCAGGTTTGGTCGCAGCGATTTCCGGTTTTGCTTTCTCTGCCGGTCTGACATCATCCTGCCTGCTGCTTATGCTGCTACTGCCATTTCCATTATTGCTACTGACGGCCAGCATGCCTTCATCTTCTTGTCTGGCGGCAGGCATGGCAGACCGCGACGCAGCACTGCCTGCGCCCCTACCTGCATCCATGGGCTTGGCCGGTGCCGACTCAAAGAACATTTCTTCATCCCAGGGCGGCGGCATGTCGTCCATGCCTGCAGATTGTGCATCCTGCTCGGCGATCATGGGGGCTGGTGCGGATACCGGTGTTCTGGCTATGGGTGAAGCTGGCTGAGCTGGCGCAGGTGTTGCCGATACCGCTGCCGCTACGACATCAGGCACTGGCATGGCTGGTGCTGGTGGCGGTGCAACTACGGCGGCAGGCATGACTGGTGCCGGGATTGGTTTTGCGACCGGAGCCGGTGCGGGAGCCTTATCAGCAACGATTGTGGGTGCAGGTGCAGGTCTGGCACCTGGCGTCGCCTGTTTACCGCTGGCCGCGCGGGCTGCTGCCAGTGCCGCCAGTACCGGACTTTGACGTACGCCAGTGGCTGGTGCTGCCGGGGTAGCTGCTACCGGTGTTGCTGTCTGCACTGCTGGCACACTGGCTGCTGCGGCCTGTGGCGTGGCAACAGGTGTCCTGCCTGCAATCGATGTCGCTGCTGGTGCGGCTGATACTGTTGGTGCCGCCGGTGCCGGTGTTGCCGTCATGCCGACAGGAGCTGACCCGCCTGCAAGAACAGCGCGACCTGCCCCGGCATTCGATGGCAATGCCTGTGGGGCAGACGGCCTGCCACCTGCTGGTGGAATCGCATCCTGTTCACCCGTTGTCGGCTTGAATGCCAGCATGCGCAACAAGGTCATGCTGAAACCGGCATATTCATCCGGTGCCAGTGCCAGCTCATTGCGGCCATGTACGGCAATCTGGTAAAACAACTGAATTTCTTCTTTGGCAAAACACTGTGCCAGACGCAAGACTTGCTCACGCTCAGGAATATCATCGGCTACCGCTGCAGGTACCAGTTGCGCAATGGCAATCTGGTGCAGCAAGCTACCAAGGTCTTGCAGTGCGGCTTTGTAAGACAGGCTGCGGGCAGCCATTTCATCTGCCACATCCAGCAAGGCCTTGCCATCTTGCGCGACGAGGCCATCAAGCAGACGAATCAGATACGATTGATCCAGCGCGCCCAGCATGCCCTGGACGGCATCCAGAGTCACCTTGCCGGCAGCATAGGCAATTGCCTGATCCGTCAGTGACAGGGCATCACGCATGGAACCATGGGCGCCTTGAGCCAGCAGGCGCAAGGCAGGCAATTCAAATTCGATCTGCTCCTGCCCCAGAATATTGTCCAGATGACCCACTATATGGCCAGGTGGCATTTGCTTGAGATTGAACTGCAGGCAACGCGACAGGACCGTGACCGGGATTTTTTGCGGATCTGTTGTTGCCAGTATGAATTTGACGTGTTCAGGCGGTTCTTCCAGCGTCTTCAACATGGCGTTGAAAGCATGGTTGGTCAGCATGTGCACCTCGTCGATCATATACACTTTAAAACGTGCATTCGACGGGGCATAAATGGCCTGTTCCAGCAGCGAGGCCATTTCATCAACACCGCGATTGGACGCGGCATCCATTTCTATATAGTCAACAAAGCGACCGGCATCAATTGCCGTACAGGCCTCGCAGACACCGCAAGGATGGGCAGTAATACCCGTCTCGCAGTTAAAGGATTTGGCCAGTATGCGCGACAAGGTCGTTTTGCCGACACCGCGTGTACCTGTGAATAAATAGGCGTGATGCAGCCGCTGCTGCTCAAGCGCATGAGATAAGGCACGAACCACGTGCTCCTGCCCAACCAGCGTTTCAAAGCTCTTTGGGCGATATTTTCGGGCGAGGACTTGATAGGACATCTTGCGATTTTACCTTATTCAGGCTGACTGACCACTGATTTGCAGATATCCAAGCACCAAGTTTTTCATATGCAGGCGAAAATCAGCATCCTGCAGGCTTTGCGGGGACAACATCAGGGTCTGATACAGCACACCGTAAATGGCTGCATGCACCACTTCCGGACTGACCCTCACATATCTGGCGCGGTCACTACTGGCAGCAAAAGCCTGCTCCCAGATCGCCACGACCTGACCATACAAGACGCTGTAAGCCTGGATGTCGGATATTTGCCGCTCCAGAAAAATCAGGGCTGACCACTCATCGGTTTTTTCTGCATGCAGTTGTATGATTTTTTCTATCATGAACTGCACCAGGTCCGGCAAACTCTGGCCGCGTTGTGAATCTATCCACAAGCGCATTTGCGTACCTATGCTTTTGAAGCGTTCATGGATGCAATGTGCTGCTATGGATTTTTTCCCGGGGAAATATTCATACAACGTACCCAGCCCTACCCCTGCCACCAGGGCGATATCGCGCATGGTCAGGTCAGCATAGCTTTTTTCAACCAAAAGCCGAACAAAGGCATCCAGAATCGCCAATTGCGTCATTCTTGACCGTTGCTGAACCGGCTTGCGCCTTAATTTCAATGGGCTGGCAGTCTCTGTCATCTGTTTTTATCTACCGCCAGGCGGCATGTTGGGAAAGGCGAACATCTGAACGCAAGCATCACGCTAAACTATAAGTAAATTCAATTGCGGAACGAGGCGACCATGCAATGGCAAACCCATGAAATCAGCAACCAGGCTCCAGACCTGCAAGACTACAATATTTTCTCTAGTGATGAGGTTCTAATGACAGGCAGTTGTCATTATCAGGCCGACTGGAATCAAGCTGCGCTGCTGGAAGCCGGGCAAGAGCTGGGTAGCCGTGAAGTACTGGAACTGGGCGCGCTGGCAAATACCCACCTGCCAGAACTGCATACGCATGACCGCCATGGCAAACGCATAGACCGCGTTGATTTCCACCCAAGCTGGCACCAGTTGCTGGGCTTGTTGCGCAAACAGGGTCTGCATGCCAACCCCTGGCACACGCCTCGCCCAGGGGCCCATGTTGCCAGAGCCGCCGGTTATTTTATGCAGGCGCAGGTGGAATCCGGCTCGCTATGCCCAACCACCATGACCTTTGCGTCCATACCCGTACTGCAAAATGAAGCACGTCTGTTCACTGATCTGAAAGACAAGTTGTACTCGAATGAACATGATGCCCGTGATTTGCCGCTTGCCGACAAGACATCCATGCTGATAGGCATGGGCATGACAGAAAAACAGGGGGGCTCGGACGTACGCACCAATACCAGCAAGGCAAGCGCAAGCGGTGCTGGCGGCCGTGGCGGCGAATATGTCATTACTGGTCACAAATGGTTCTTTTCTGCTCCCATGTGCGATGCCCATCTGGTGCTGGCAGGTACCGAAGCTGGCTTGTCCTGCTTTTTTGTACCACGCTGGAGGCCAGATGGCAGCAAGAATGCCGTCATCGTGCAAAGATTAAAGGATAAACTGGGCAATAAATCCAATTCCAGCAGCGAAGTTGAATTTCAGGATGCCTACGGCGTCATGGTCGGCAATGAAGGCCGAGGCATCCCCACCATCATAGAAATGGCGAACCTGACCCGTCTTGATTGCGTAATAGGCAGTGCCGCGCTGATGCGCCAGGCTCTGGTGCAGGCCATACATCATGCACGCCATCGCCATGCCTTTGGCAAGAAACTGGTCGAACAGACACTGATGCGCAATGTACTGGCCGATATGGCGCTGGAAAGTGAAGCCGCCACCCGTCTGATGTTGCACCTGGCAGCAACGCTGGACAATGCTGACGACCCGCTGCAACGCGCCTGGCGGCGCATAGTAACGCCTGCTGCCAAATTCTGGGTCTGCAAACGCGCACTGGAATTTACCGGTGAATGCATGGAAGTCTGGGGCGGCAATGGCTACGTGGAAAGCGGCCCCATGGCCCGTCTGTATCGCGAGGCACCGGTCAATTCCATCTGGGAAGGTTCAGGCAATGTGATGTGCCTCGACGTACTGCGCGCCATGGAGCGCGACCCATTGGGCGCGCAAATGCTGCTGCAACAATGGGCAGCCTCACCAGCACAGGAAGTACGGCAGATGACACAGGACTTGCAGGTCGATTTACAGTTACCCGCAGAATTGAAAGAGATGAGCGCTCGCCGCATTGCGCAGAAACTGGTACTGACAGCCCAGGCTTTTCTCATGTGTGAACATGCAAAAACCGATGTTGCAGAGGCTTTCCTGCATAGTCGCACCGATGCAGGCAACGGAAGGATTTACGGCAGCCTGTCTGCGAGTATTGATGGCGCTTTGCAAGCACGCATTATTACGCAGTCTTTTTTGATGTAGTACCCGTCTCCATCCATCAGCAGGAACATGGCTGGCATTTCAGAAGGCATGCCAGCCATGTAAACCATATCACCCACAGGATGAATGGGCCAATCTAGAAAGCAGCAATCCCTGTCTGGGCACGACCCAGTATCAGGGCGTGGATATCATGCGTACCTTCATAGGTATTGACCACTTCCAGGTTCACCAGATGACGGGCGATGCCGAATTCATCAGAGATACCGTTACCGCCCAGCATATCGCGCGCGGTACGGGCGATGTCCAGTGATTTACCGCAGGAATTACGCTTCATGATGGACGTGATTTCCACCGCAGCCGTGCCTTCATCCTTCATGCGCCCCAGGCGCAGGCAACCTTGCAGGGCCAGCGTGATTTCAGTCTGCATGTCAGCCAGTTTTTTCTGTACCAGTTGATTGGCTGCCAGCGGGCGTCCAAATTGCAGGCGGTCCATGGTGTACTGACGTGCGGTATGCCAGCAGAATTCTGCCGCACCCAAAGCACCCCAGGCGATACCGTAACGGGCAGAATTCAGACAGGTGAACGGGCCTTTCAAACCTTCCACGTTTGGCATCAGGTTTTCTTCAGGTACGAAAACTTCATCCATGACGATTTCACCGGTAATGGAAGCACGCAAGCCGACCTTGCCATGTATCGCCGGTGCCGTCAGGCCTTTCCAGCCTTTTTCCAGGATAAAGCCACGGATACGGCCATCATCTGTTTTTGCCCAGACCACGAAGACATCAGCGATAGGACTATTGGTAATCCACATCTTGGCACCGCTCAGGGAATAACCACCCGGCACAGTCCTGGCACGGGTCACCATGCTGCCAGGGTCAGAACCGTGGTTAGGTTCAGTCAGGCCAAAGCAGCCTATCCATTCACCCGTTGCCAGCTTGGGCAGGTATTTCTGTTTTTGTGCTTCGCTGCCGAATTCGTTAATAGGCACCATGACCAGGGAGCTTTGCACGCTCATCATGGAACGATAACCGGAATCCACACGTTCCACTTCACGTGCCACCAGGCCGTAGCAGACATAGTTCAGACCAGCGCCACCATATTGTGTGGGGATCATGGAACCCAAAAGGCCCAGCTCACCCATTTCGCGAAAAATGGCGGGATCTGTTTTCTCATGACGGAAAGCTTCCAGTACGCGCGGCGTCAGCTTTTCTTCACAATAAACGCGTGCGGCATCCTGCACCATGCGTTCTTCATCGCTTAACTGTGAAGACAATAACAAGGGATCTTCCCAACTAAATACAGCCTTGGCCATCTGTTTCTCCTGATTGTATGAATTACTTTATTTACCTGCCATCACGCCCCCCCTGCCCACTATGTTGGCTATATTGGCGGGTATCAGACATGCATGCTGATATTAATTTGCTGTGTGTTTTTCTGTATGCAACAGCGACAAACCCAACTGCGCACGGCGCACCAGCCATGGGCTGGGGCGGTAGCGCGGATCGCCTGTACTGCTCAACAGATTGCGCAAAACGCTTAGTATACGCGAAGCGCCCAGTTTATCACCCCAGGCCAGCGGCCCGACCGGATAAGCCAGCCCCAAAGTGACGGCCCTGTCCAGATCCTGCGGCGTACATATCCCCTGCTGCACGATATCGCTGGCAATATTGATGATGCAAGCCAGCATGCGCTGCACGACAAAACCACTGCTATCCTGTATCAGGCTGACACCCTGGCCGCTACGCAACAGCAATGACTGGCAACGTGCAGCAATGAGCGCATCGGTAGCCGGGTTGGTCATCAGGGTCAGGTGTCCTTCACAGGCCAGCAAGGCATCAATACCCAAGGTGCGGCGGGCATCCAGACCTTCACTGGCGACACTGCTACTGACATCTGCGCCATATGGGCTGACGATGCACAAGGCCGTGTCCGAAGGATGCGCACCTGTTTCAATACTTGCGCCGCAACGTTCAAACAGCGCAATCAATGCAGGAATTGCATCCGGATTGGCCTGACTGATCCAGACTGCATCAGTCCAGGCTGGATAATTTTCTGCCGGGGCCGGCACGTCGTCCTGCCCGCTATAGGAATAAAATCCACGCCCGGTTTTTCGTCCCAGCACCCCTGCGTGTACGCGCTGTGCGGTGATGACACTGGGGCGATAGCGTGGCTCTTCATAATACTGGTGATAAATTGCTTCCATCACCGGATGCGATACATCCAGCCCAGTCAGGTCCAGCAATTCAAACGGCCCCAGCTTGAAGCCGGCAGTTTCGCGCATGATCTGGTCGATCTGACGGAAAGTAGCGACATTTTCCTGCAATATGCGCAGGGCTTCAGTGCCATAAGCACGACCTGCGTGATTGACGATAAAGCCCGGCGTATCCTTGGCACGCACTGGTAAATGCCCGGTGCGACTGGCAAATGCCATCAACTGCGCAGCAACATCAGCACTGGTCAGCAAGCCATCAATAACCTCCACTACTTTCATCAGCGGTACAGGATTGAAGAAATGCAGCCCGGCCACGCGCTCCGGTATTTTGCTGCCAGCCGCAATCGCGGTTACAGATAGCGACGACGTATTTGTCGCCAGTATGCAGACATCGCTGACGATGCCGTCCAGTTGCTGGAACAGGCCACGCTTGGCGTCGAGCTTTTCGACTATGGCTTCCACGACCAGATCGCAATCAGCCAGTTCCTGCATACCGTCCACGACTTGCAGGTTTTCCAGTGCATCCTGGTATTCTTCTTCGGTGAGTTTTTCCTTGTTCAGCATTTTTTGCCATTGATCAGCAATCAACTGGCTGGCTTTACGGGCAGCATCTGGCTGCACGTCGAACAAAAGAACGGCAAAGCCAGCCTGGGCTGCGATCTGGGCAATACCACGTCCCATCGCACCTGCACCGACGATACCAACTACACCTATGCTTGTTTTCATATTCACTCCGGCACGATGGCGGTGACTTCTATCTCAACCTTCGCCCTGTCTTCGATCAGGGCGGCTACCTGTACCGCGGTCATGGCCGGAAAATGACGACCTATGATATCGCGGTACGCTTCTCCTACTTCCTTGTAGGCACCGACATATTCTTTTTTATCCAACACATACCAGGTCATGCGGACTATGTGTTCGGGGTCGGCATCTGCCTCGGCCAGCACCTCAACAATATTCTGTAAAGCCTGCCTGACCTGGGTGGCAAAGTCATCAGAATGAAACACGCATTGCGCATCCCAGCCCACCATACCACTGACACACACTGTGCGACCACGGGCAACAACACCATTCGAATAGCCACGAGGCTTGGCCCAACCCTGAGGTTGCAAAATATCCATCATCCATCCTTTCGACTATGACTTTTCATGTCTTTCAACACAAAAAGTCTGTTATTTATATCTCAAACGAGGTTTGTTTGCTTAGTTTTTCTGCTTAAGCAGACGCAAGCTTTTCATCTTTGGCTGCACAATAATGCAACATGGCAGCACGCAATTCATCCGGTATCACCATCGCCTCACGCAAGCTCAGATCCATCATGACCAGAACCAGGCGGGCTTTCAGGCGCACATCGTGCTGCTGGCCACAAAAGCATACTTGTATCTCTACCGAGGTATTACCCAGCTTCAGCACAGTCAATTCGGCCAGTAAAGTTTCGCCAAGCTGTGCTGGCCTGATGAAATCTGTTTCCAGGTGTACCGTTGGCAAACCTGTGCCACGTACCATATGCATTTCATGGAAACTGCAGCCCAGTCCTTGCGCGCACCAGTCTTCCACCACGCCATTCATCATCTCAAAATAGCGCGGATAAAACACGATACCCGCCGGGTCGCAATGCGCAAAACGTATGGGCAATTCAGCTTCAAAAATCATGTTGAGGCAAACTCTTTGAGCAATTCACGGCCTATGATCAGTTGTTGCACTTCCGTCGCCCCTTCATAAATACGCAGGGACCGGATTTCACGATACAGACGCTCTACCGGCACTTCACTGACGACACCCAGGCCGCCAAACATCTGCACCGCTGCATCTATCACTTGCTGCGCACCTTCTGTCGCAGTCAGTTTTGCCATGGCGGCTTCTTTGGTGACCTTCCGCCCTTGGTCTCTTTGCCAGGCTGCACGGTAAATCAACAGGGCTGAGCTGTCTATCGTAGTAGCCATTTGCGCCAGCTTGGCCTGTGTCAATTGAAAATCAGCCAGGGTCTGGCCAAACATTTTGCGTGTCGTTACTCTGTGCATGGCTTCATCCATGGCGCGGCGGGCAAAGCCAAGTGCAGCACCAGCCACAGACGTGCGGAAGATATCCAGCGTCGCCATCGCTACCTTGAAACCCTGCCCTGCCTCACCCAGACGCTGCGTAACCGCGATACGACAATTAGTGAACTTCAGACGTGCCAGCGGATGCGGGGCTATCACATCGATACGTTCAGCAATTTCAAAGCCAGGCAAGCCAGCATCGACGATAAAGGCAGTTATGCCACGTGCCCCCGGTGCTTCGCCAGTGCGGGCAAACAATACATAGAAGTCAGCAATGCCACCATTGGAAATCCAGGTTTTCTCCCCATTCAAGACATAGTGCCCCCCGTTTGCATCAGCGACAAATTCTGCCGCGCATTGCATGGCTGCGACATCCGAGCCAGCTTCTGGCTCAGACAGGGCAAAGGCAGCAATCGCTTCGCCTTTGGCTACCTTGGTCAAATAGTTTTGCTTTTGCGCTTCCGTCCCATGCAGGCTGATTGCACCTGATCCCAGGCCCTGCATGGCAAAGGCAAAATCTGCCAGGCCGGAATGACGGGCCAGGGTTTCGCGTATCAGGCAAATGGCGCGGGTATCGATCACATCAGCATTGCCGCCATAAGCGCTACCACCTATGGCATTTTTGAGCCAGCCAGCGGCGCCCAGTTGCTTGACAAGATCGCGGCAAGTCTGATCGACATCAGCGGCATGGTGATCAGGCAGGTTTTCTGCAGACCAGGCATCCAGCGTGCGTTGCAGCTCACGGTGTTTATCATCAAAGAAGGGCCAGTCCAGGTAGCTGGTGTCATGCATCATATGTGTCATGTTCAATCCCCTTCAAAAACCGGCTTTTGTTTGGCAACGAAGGCATGGTAGGCACGATGAAAATCGTTAGTCATCATGCAGATCGCCTGAGCCTGTGCTTCTGCTTCTATGGCTTCATCGACACCCATATTCCATTCCTGTTGCAGCATTTTCTTGGTCATGCCGTGCGCAAAATTGGGGCCTTCGGCCAGATTTTTTGCATAGGCCTGCGCTTCTGCCAGCAAATCTTCCGGTCCCGCAAGGCGATTAAAGAAACCCCAGCGTTCTGCTTCTTCGCCCGACATGGAGCGTCCGGTATACAACAAATCCGAAGCACGCCCCTGCCCTATGATGCGTGGCAAAATGGAGCAGGCACCCATGTCGCAACCTGCCAGACCAACGCGGGTGAACAGGAAGGCAGTCTTGCTACGTGTTGTGCCTATGCGAATATCAGAGGCCAGCGCCAGGATGGCACCAGCGCCAGCGCAGACGCCATCAATCGCCGCAATAATCGGCTGCGGGCAGGCACGCATGGCTTTGACGAGATCACCCGTCATGCGGGTAAAGCTCAACAAGCCCGGCATATCGAGTTTGGTCAGCGGGCCGATGATTTCATGCACATCGCCACCAGAACAAAAATTCTCTCCCGCGCCGGTAATCACGATGGCCTTGACATCATCGCCATACGACAAAGTGCGGAACAAATCGCGCAACTCTGCATAAGAATCAAAGGTCAGCGGGTTTTTGCGTTCTGGCCGGTTCAGGGTAATGGTGGCAACGCCAGCATTGACGGCATAAGTAAAATGCTGAGCCGCATAGTTTGCCAGTTGCTGGCGATTGCCAGGCAAGTCCTGCGGTTGTCCGGGTAGGTATTTCATGTGGATTCTTCCTGCAAAGGTTTGTTGTCCAGGCCACTATCAGTACCCGGCTCATGCAAATGAGTTTTCACTTGCGACAATAATTCAAATAATTTACTTTTCTGCTCTGCCTGCAAGCCAGAAAACATATCGGCTATCCATGCTTCATGGACAGCAGCCATACGTTTGAAGGCACGTCGACCAGCGGGTGTCAGCTTGACGCTGTAAGCACGCCTGTCTTTGAGATCGGCGACACGGGTCACCAGTTTTTCCTGTTCCAGTTGATCGGTAATGCCGGTGATATTGCCACCCGTGACCATCATGCGCTTGGACAGTTCACCCATGCGCAAACCTTCGGGATGCCGTTCCAGTTGCGCCATCAGATCAAAGCGCGGCAAAGTGATGCCAAATTCGCTACGCAAGCGACTGCGGATTTCACCTTCTATCATCACAGTGCAAGACAGCATGCGTAACCACAGGCGCAAGGACTGATGGTCATCTTGCGTCAGACGGGTTTCCATGTCGAATACGGGGTTACTGTCTTCTTTCATACTTAATTTTGTCTGCTCTTCAGGTTTCATCACATGACTTCGCCACCGGCTACGGCAATAGACTGCCCATTCATTGCTGATGCACCATCCATACATAGCCACAACACGGCATCTGCGACTTCTTGCGGTTGCACCAGGCGTTTTTGTGGATTGCCAGCGGCCAGTTCAGCTTTCGCCTGTTCTTCTGTCCGACCGGTTTTGGCAACGATATTGGCAACAGCTTCTTTAACGATATCGGTTTCAGTATAGCCGGGGCAAACCGCATTCACGGTCACGCCTTTGGCTGCAACTTCGAGCGCTACTGCGCGCGTCAAACCTATGACGCCATGCTTGGCAGCACAATAGGCAGAGACATAGGCATAACCCTTTAGCCCTGCGGTACTGACCACATTGACGATACGTCCCCAGCCCGCTTCCAGCATCGCAGGCAAAGCCTGTTGCATGCAAATGAAGCTGCCATTCAGGTTCACATCCAGCATGTTTTGCCACAATTTGGCGTCGGTTTTCAGGAAAGAAGCGGAACTGGCTTGCCCTGCATTATTGATAAGGATGTCGATGCGACCATCCCTGCCCTGCGATAGTTGAAAAGCTGCCTGCACTGATTCCACATCGCTGACATCCATGACTACATACTGCACTTTGGCATTAGACAGGGAGGTCACAGCGCGTTGCAGAGTCGCTTCACTGCGACCTGCCAGTGTCACTGTCGCACCTTCGCTGAGCAAGGCTTGTGCTATCGCCAGGCCTATTCCTTTGCCACCACCGGTGATCAGCGCATGCCTGCCTTGCAATTTATCCTGATGCACAGTCATGCTCATCCTTCCAGCAATTTGGCGGCAACTTGTTGTGGCGTCAGGCCAGCGCTGGCTGCGGCGACTTGTCGATCACGTTCGAGATTGCGTTCCAGCTGCATTTTTCCGGCGACATATTGCCTGGGCCAGGGCATATCATTGAAACCCAGTTTGGCTGCTTCATGCAAAGTCCAGGCAGGGTCGGCCAGGTGTGGCCTGGCGATGGCGCACAAATCAGCACGGCCAGCGGCGATGATGCTGTTTGCATGATCCGCTTCAAAAATCGCACCAACGGCGATGGTGGGTATCTGTACTTCATTACGGATGCGGTCAGCAAACGGCGTCTGGAACATGCGGCCATAGACAGGTTTTTCCTGCTTGCTGACCTGGCCGGATGAACAATCTATCATGTCTGCACCTGCGGTCTTAAACAGGCGAGCAATGGCAACTGCATCATCCGGCGCAATACCGCCCTCTACCCAATCATGCGCAGAAATACGCACGGAAATCGGTTTATCCACAGGCCAGACAGCACGTATGGCGGCAAACACTTCCAGCGGATAACGACAACGGTTTTCCAGCGAACCACCGTATTCATCTTCGCGCTGATTGGTCAGTGGCGAAATGAAGCTTGATAGCAAGTAACCATGAGCGCAATGCAGTTCCAGCCAGTCAAAGCCTGCTTCTGCTGCTGCCCTGGTCGACTGGACAAAATCATCTTTTATGCGCTGCATGTCTGCCGCTGTGACAGCACGCGCAACTTGCGAAATGCCAGGCAGGTATTGCTGTTCAGACGCTGACACCAGCGGCCAGTTGCCTTCTTTCAATGGCTGATCTGTTCCTTCCCAGGCCACGCAGGTGGAACCCTTGGCTCCGGCATGGCCGAGCTGCACGGCAATCTTTGCATCAGTATTGGCATGAACGAAATCGACGACGCGTTTCCAGGCTTGCGTATGCTCAGGTGCATACAGGCCGGGGCAAGCTGGCGTGATACGGGCATCGGCAGAGACACAGGTCATCTCGGCAAACACCAGGCCCGCACCGCCCATGGCGCGGCTACCCAAGTGCACGAGATGATAATCACCGGCTACGCCATCTACCGCAGAGTATTGCGCCATGGGTGAGACGACTATGCGATTTTTCAACACCACATCGCGAAGCTTGTAGGGCGTCAGCATGGGTGGGATCGCTGTTTTTGTTTTGGGCACAGGCAAGCCAGCTTTGACATAAGCCTGCTCAGCTATCCAGTGTTCAAAACTGCGTACATAGGCAGCATCCCTTACCCGCAGGTTTTCATGCGACAGACGCTGGCTGCGCGTCAGCATGGAATAGGCAAACTGCGGCGCTTCCATGGCGGTATAGCGCTGGACGTTTTCAAACCATTCCATGGAATTGCGGGCAGCACTTTGTATCTTCAAGACTTCTATGGAACGCAAATCCTGATAGGCTTCCAGCACGGCATCCATGCCTTGCTCGCCATGCTTCTCGAAACTGCGTGCCAGTTCTATGGCATCTTCCAATGCCAGCTTGGTGCCTGAGCCTATGGAGAAATGGGCAGTATGGGCAGCGTCGCCCATCAAAACTACAGGCACACGCTTATTATTTAGTTGATTCCAGTGCACCCAGTTCTTGCAGATAATGCGCGGGAACTTGATCCAGTTGGCAGAGCCGCGCAAATGCGTAGCATTTGACATCAGGACATTGCCATCCAGATATTTGGCGAACAGTTTTTCACAAAAAGCGATGGCTCCTTCCTGGCTCATTTTATCTATGCCAGCCTTGATCCATGTCTCTTCCGGTGTCTCGACGATAAAGGTCGCGGTATCACCATCATATTGATAGGCATGTGCCTGGAACCAGCCATGCTCGGTTTCTTCAAAGGCAAAGGTAAAAGCCGAGAACAGCTTTTTGGTACCCAGCCAGACGAAACGGCATTTGCGGGTATCAATATCAGGTTGATAGCTTTGCTCGTAACGGGTACGCACGCGGCTATTCAGGCCGTCGCAAGCAATAACCAGATCAGCATCATATTCCAGCGCCAGTGCCTGATCGTCTGTCACATCCGTTTCAAAGACCAGCTTGACATCCAGTTCTTCACAACGCTCTTGCAAAATATTCAGCAAACGCTTGCGACCTATGCCGCAAAACCCGTGGCCACCAGAGGTAACAACCTGCCCCTTGAAATGGGTATCAATATCATCCCAGTGATTAAAAGACTGCAAGATGGAACGGGCTGTCTGCTCATCGGCATTCACCAGGTTACCCAGGGTCTGGTCAGAAAATACCACGCCCCAGCCAAAGGTATCGTAAGCGCGATTGCGTTCGACGATGGTAATCTGGTGCGCCGGGTTGTTCTTTTTCATCAGCAGGCTGAAGTACAGGCCAGCCGGACCACCACCTATGCATAGGATGTTCATTAAATTACCTTGAAGATTAATTTTTTGTTTGATCAATCAATGCACTATTGCATTTTGCAAGAGGCGACATAAGCGTCAGGGTGATTGGTAAATACAGCGCCCAGGGTTTTGTTGGTCACCCTGCCCTGACCATCCTTGCTGATGATGCGTGCATAATAATTTTGCACAGGATAATGATTGCTGTTGAACTTGAAGTCGCCACGTACAGATTTGAAGTTGGCTGCCTTGATGGCTTTACCCAGCGCGTCCTTGTCTTCTATCTTGCCCTTGACACCGCGCACGGCACTATCCATCAACATGGCAGCATCATAGCCCTGCGATGCATACAGCGATGGCAGGCGGCCATATTCTTTCTGGAAGTCGGCTACAAAACGTTTGTTTTGCGGGTTATCCATATCATGCCCCCACTGCGATGCATTGAACATGCCCAGCATGGGCGCACCTACTGCTTTGATGATGTCTTCATCGGCAGAAAAGCCTGGTCCAAAGAGTTGGGTATTTTTGGATAAACCGGCATCCACAAATTGCTTGATGAAATTGATACCCATGCCACCGGGCAGGAAAATATACACGGCATCCGGCTTCAGGCCACGTATCTGTGCCAGTTCAGTCGCATAATCAAGCTGTCCCAGTTTGGTATAAATTTCTTCAGCAACCTTGCCTTTGTAATAGCGTTTGAAGCCTGTCAATGCGTCTTTACCTGCCGGATAATTAGGTGCCACCAGAGCGACATTCTTAAAACCTTTGTCATTGACCTGTTTGCCGACAGCTTCATGCAGGCTGTCGTTCTGCCAGGCCACGTTAAAGAAATAGGGATTACATTGTTCACCCGCATATTGCGAAGGACCGGCATTGGCGCTGATGTAATGCACCTTGGCACCGAAAATCGTTGGCCCCACTGCCAGCATCAGATTGGAAAACACGATACCGGTCATCAAATCGACCTTGTCTTTCTTGATGAGCTTGTCCACCAACTGCTTGGTCGCGTCAGGGTTTTGCTGATCATCACCCGTGATGACTTCGACAGGCAAATTACCAAATTTATTGTCCAGATGTTTCATGGCCAGGGAAAAGCCATCGCGTATGTCAACACCCAGTCCAGCGCCCGCACCAGACAAGGTGGTGACCATGCCGACTTTGACTTTGTCTGCAGCAAAAGCACAGTTCGCATTCGTTGCGGCAATACTGGATAACAATAAACACAGCAAGGTCTTTTTCACGAGCGTCTCCTTCGGGTTAATGGGCATGGACGAATATTTTCAAACGTTATAGTTAGCTGGAGCTGGCAGCAGGCGTACGCAATTTATAGCGCTGTAGTTTTCCGGTTTCTGTTCTCGGCAAACTCGTCATGAATTCTATGGCGCGCGGGTACTTATAGGGGGCAATACTGTTCTTGACGAAATCCTGGATTTCCTTGCACAGACTTGCTGATGCATGGGCATCTGCCTTCAATACGACAAAAGCCTTGACGATCTGACCGCGCTCTTCGTCAGCCTGGCCTATGACTGCGCATTCAGCTACAGCAGGATGTTTCAGCAAGGCTTCTTCCACTTCTGGCCCGGCAATATTGTAGCCAGCAGAAATGATCATATCGTCAGTGCGGGCGCGGTACCAGAAGTATCCATCGGCATCCATTTCATAAGCATCACCTGTCAGATTCCAGCCTTGATGGACGTATTTCTTTTGTCTGTCGTCAGCCAGGTAACGACAACCTGTCGGCCCTTTGACTGCCAGGCGGCCAACCACACCGGGGCCTGCCATTTCACCATGCTCATCAAATATACAAGCCTGGTAGCCGGTTATGGGCTTGCCGGTTGCCCCTGCCCGCACCTCGTCACCTGCGGCAGAAATAAATATATGCAGCATCTCGGTCGCGCCTATGCCATCTATCATGACCAGACCAGTCGCCTGACGCCAGGCTTCACGGGTTGCGGCAGGCAGCGCTTCACCGGCAGAAACGGTTTTCTTGAGGCTGGATAAGTCAAAATTCTTTGCCAGCGTGGCCATCTGGCGATAAAAGGTAGGCGCGGTAAAACAGACTGTGGCCTTGAATTCGTCTATGGCTTTCAGCAAGGATTCCGGCGTCAGTTTTTCCAGTAGCACCGCAGTTGCACCTACGCGCAAGGGAAACAGCAGCAAACCGCCCAGGCCAAATGTAAATGCCAATGGCGGTGTGCCTATGAAAATATCGCTTTGTGCAGACTGCAAGGTAGAGCGTGGAAAGCAATCGCAGATCGCCAGCACATCCCTGTGAAAATGCATGGTGCCCTTGGGCATGCCGGTCGTGCCAGAAGTAAAGCTGATGAGACAGACATCTTCGGCCAGGGTATCGACAGCGGCAAATTCAGTTAACTTGCCAGCCATGAGTGCTTCCAGGCCATCATCACCCTTGTGATTGAAGTACAGCACTTGCGTCAATATGGGATTGGCCTGCACCGCCAGTTCCATCTCTTCGCGCAGATTTTCTGAACAGAGTGCAGCGGCAATTTCAGCCTTGTTCGCGATCACGCCTAATTCCTTGGCGCGCAACAATGGCATCGTGGGAACAGCAATACAACCGGCCTTGATGACAGCCAGTACACTGGCAGCCATCATCGGATTATTAGCGCCACGCAACAATACCCTGTTACCAGGCTGCAAACGCATATCTTCGAGCAAGACGTGGGATATACGATTGACGGTGGCCAGTAAATGGGAGTAAGTCCAGTTTTCTGTCTGGCTGCGGATGGCAATGCTGTCTGCATGGCCGGTCGCACACATCTTGTCGAGCAAATCGGCGACACAATTCAGACGTTCAGGGTATTGCAACTCAGGCAAAGAAAAAATCAGTTCCGGCCATTGCTCGCGTGGCGGCAAGTGATCAAAAGCAAAGGTATCCAGATGGGCAGACCCTGGTAGCGCAGTTGAATTCATTTCTTCTCCGGCTTTGGTACACAATATAGATACAGCAACCCCGAAAACACCAAACTACTTTAAACCTAAACTATTTTTAGGTAAAGTGTTTTTTCACATCAGAATCCAGTTTTTCTCAAAGAAAATATTTTCAAATGCGTCGCTTATAGTATATTTTAGGCCTAAAGTAATTTCATCGAATACCTAAGCAGCACCATCAGGGATATCAGAATGAACATCACGCTTTTGTTGGAGCACGGCTTAAACGGCCTGCAATTTGGCCTCATGCTTTTCCTGCTGGCAGCGGGCCTGACGCTGATCTTTGGCATCATGGATTTCATTAACCTGGCCCATGGCTCTCTCTACATGGCAGGTGCTTATTTCGCCGCCAGCTTTACCGGCATGACAGGTTCTTTCTGGCTGGGCCTGCTGGCAGCGGTGATAGCGACTGCGCTGCTGGGTGTGATACTGGAAGTGGTGGTCTTCCGGCATTTATACCAGCGCGATCATTTGTCCCACGTGCTGGCGACTTTTGCATTGATACTGATCTTCAACGAAGGCGCGCGCATGATCTGGGGTGCACAGCCGCTGATGCTGAATATTCCGCCGCAGTTGGCACAGCCAGTGGAATTGCTGCCTGACTTCTTTTACTCTTCTTTCCGTCTGTTCATCATTGCCACCGGGCTGGCTGTCGCTGGCCTGCTGTATTTTGTGGTTACCAAAACCCGTATAGGTATGCTGGTACGGGCCGGGGCATCGAACCGTGAAATGGCGATCACCATGGGTATCAATATCAAGCTGGTGTTTACATTGCTGTTTGCCTTTGGTGCAGCCCTGTGCGCCATCGCTGGTGCGCTGCTAGGTTCCATACTTGCAGTACAGGTGGGCATGGGTGAAAGTATCCTGATATTGGCGTTTGTGGTCATCGTCATTGGCGGCATAGGCTCGATACGTGGGGCACTGGCAGGCGCATTGCTGGTGGGGTTGGTTGACACTTTAAGTAAAACCTTGCTGCCCGGCGCATTGAAATTGTTGATGCCGTTGGAGATGGCCACCAACCTCGGCCCTGCCCTGGCGTCAATACTTATTTATGTATTGATGGCAGCCGTGCTGTTTTACAAACCCCAGGGCCTGTTCCCTGCGCGAGGCTAAGGGAGTCATCATGCAAAGCAGCCTACATCACAGCATATCGCGCAAGTCCAGCACCGGCATTCTGTTCCTGCTGCTTGCCTTCCCCCTGCTGGCGACCTACTTCGCCCAGGAATTTTATATAGGCCTGTTAAGCCGCTTGATGATTTTTGCCCTGGTAGCCAGCAGCCTGAACCTGATACTGGGTTTTGGCGGCATGATCAGCCTCGGGCATGCCGCCTTCTTTGGCAGTGGTGCTTATGTTGTGGGCATACTGATGCAGCACGGAGTCTCATCTGCCTGGATCAGTTGGCCGGCGGCGATGCTGACCGGCTTTGTGCTGGCACTGGCAATAGGCAGTGTCTCACTCAGGACGCGCGGCGTGTATTTCATCATGATCACGCTGGCATTTGCGCAGATGCTGTACTTTCTGTTTGTGTCGCTGAAAAATTATGGTGGTGACGATGGCCTGAGCCTGGCGCAACGTTCCGCCATTGGTCTGGATATGGCAAATGACAGCAATTTTTATTATCTGGTGCTGGTTATTTGCACCATATTTCTCTTCGTTCTTTATAGACTTATCAATTCCCATTTTGGACGGGTGATACAAGCCATCAAGGAAAACGAAACCCGTATGGAAGCCATAGGTTACCCGGTGTTTCGCTACAAACTGCTGTGTTTTGCGATTGCAGGCAGCATCGCCAGTCTGGCCGGTGCCCTGCTGGCAAACCAGAACATGCTGGTCAGCCCCAATCTTTTGCACTGGACACAATCCGGCAGCCTGATGGTGATGGTGATACTGGGCGGTGTAGGTTATCTATCTGGCGGCATACTGGGTGCGGTAGTGATGTTGATGCTGGAAGAAATCCTGTCTGGCTACACCATACACTGGCAACTGTATCTGGGCATTATCCTGCTGCTGGTGGTCATGCTATTGCCAAATGGCCTGGCCAGCCTGCCACAAAAATTCATGCCCATCAAAAAACCGCAGGAGGATCAGGCATGAGCGTTTTACAGTTAAAAGGCCTGGTCAAACGCTATGGCGGCCTGGTTGCTACCAACAATTTGAGCCTGGATATCTTGCCCGGCGAAATCCACGCCATCATAGGTCCGAATGGCGCAGGCAAGACCACGCTGATACATCAGATATCCGGTGCCATTACACCCAATCAGGGACAAATCATATTCAATGGCGTGGATGTTACTGCCACCAGCATGCATGAACGTGTCAGACTTGGGTTGGCACGGTCTTACCAGATCACGAATATCTTCCAGTCATATACGGTCATCGATAACCTGAGTCTGGCAATACAGGCGCGCTCAGGCAGCAGCATGCGATTCTGGCGCAAGGCCATAGATGAACAGGCACTTTTTGAGCAAGCCCGGCAGCTCGCCAGCGACATAGGTTTGGCCGAGCACTGCAACAGCAAAGCCTGTGAACTCGCGCATGGTGAGCAACGCCAGCTGGAACTGGGACTGACCCTGGCGACTGAACCCAAACTGCTCCTGCTGGACGAGCCCATGGCAGGCACAGGACATGAAGAATCAGGCAAGATGCTGGATCTGATCGCAGCCCTGCGCGGCAAGGCAGCCGTGATCTTGATAGAACATGATATGGATGCCGTCTTCAAACTGGCTGACCGCATCTCTGTTTTAGTGGCAGGCTCCATCATTGCTACTGGCACGGCAGAACAAATACGCCAGAACCCGGAAGTCAAGAAAGCCTATCTCGGTGATGAAATGGACAGCGCACTCAAGGAGGTTGCATGAAGACCATACTGGAAGTCGGACATATCGCTACCGCCTATGGACACAGCCAGGTCTTGTTTGGCATAGACCTGCATATACGTCAGGGCGAAGTCGCAAGCCTGCTGGGACGCAATGGCGCAGGCAAAACAACGACCTTGCGTTCAATACTGGGTCTGACACCAGCGCATAGCGGCCATATCCATTTCATGGGCCAGCGCATAGAAAAAATGACGACAGATAAAATCGCCAGGATGGGCATAGCCCTAGTGCCGGAAGGCCGACAGATTTTCCCTAACCTGACCGTCAAGGAAAACCTCATCGCCTTTGCAGTCAATCGCAATCAAAGCAAAACGCCATGGAGCCTGAAAGAAATTTACCAACTCTTCCCGCGTCTGGCCGAGCGCGCCGGCAATATGGGTAACCAGTTATCTGGTGGTGAACAGCAGATGCTGGCCATCTCACGCGCCTTGATGACCAATCCACATCTCCTGATACTGGATGAAGCGACGGAAGGCCTGTCACCACTGGTGCGTGAAGAAATCTGGGTCTGCCTGCGGAAACTGCGCGATCAGGGGCAAACCACACTGGTTATCGATAAATATGTAGAAAAACTCATCCCTCTGGCAGACCAGCACAGCATCATGGAACGGGGCAAGATAGTCTGGCATGGCAATAGCGAAAGCCTGAGGCAATCACCAGAGACCTGGCAAAAGTATGTGGGTGTCTGACCCAATTCAAGTACAGCGATTCAGAACTTGTACTGAGCTTGCACACCCACACCAAGCACTTTGGCGTGACTCAAGTTCAGATTATCTGTCTGTAAATGCAGGCCCACGATACGGTTACTCCAGCCTATACCAACTGATTTATAGCGCGTATCAAAACTGGCATCAAAGCGGCCATAGACCGAGTTATTGGCGACACTCAGGGTCGGCAGATTAACGCCGTAAAAATGCCGGACTTGCGCGGCAAATTCCCATTGCTGGTTTTGATAGGCAACACGCGCAGTATGTGTTTGCGGCACCGAGACTGAGCGGGTTCTTTGGCGGTTTACGCCTTGTAACAAAGGTGCGTAATTCAAATAACCCTTGCTGTCATATTGCACAACCGCAGAGCTAAGGCTTTGCTGCAACTCAGGCAAATTCTGCCATGCCAGACGGTTGAATACATCCTCAAGCTGGTATTGCACACGCCATGCCGGATTGATTTGCCAATCCATAGCCAGACTGGAGCTATAGCCTTTGGCCTCAGGTTCAAATTGCTGAAACAGGTATTGATAGCGGCTATTGACATCCAGCTCGGTTGCAGAAAAACTGTAGTGCTGATTGTCGACGTAACTGGCAGCCCCTGTTGCCTGTACCGAGCGGTATTGCGGCTTCATGTAATACACGGCACTGGCAAAGAAGCGCGGCTGATACTCATCACCCAGACTGAACCAGCGCCCTGCCCGCAGACCGAAGCCTGACCAGCTTTCCATCTGTGCCCCAAGCTGGTAGCTGACTGCCTGCTGCGGCAAACCACTCTGCTTATACGCTTTCACAAATGCCAGGGTAGATGCACTGGCTTTCAGCATGCCTTCCTGGCGTCCTTCCAGATTCAAACGCCATTCTTTGTAGCCCATGCCCAGTTCTGTGCGATAACGGCGCAGGCTGACATTTTGACCTTCTTTGGGCGAAAAATCACCGCTCCAGTCACCCTCTATTTTGCGAGCAGGCATAAAATCAGACGCTTCCCACAGGTCAATACTGGCAAAGCTACGCCAGCCGTCGTCATTTTTTTGCGACCACAGTTCATCCATGGCATATGCCTGATGAGCAAGCAAAGCCGTGCCTAGCAATACGGTCAGTCTGGATAAGAACATGGAATACACTCAAAAAAATAGCCCGCTGACAGGCAGCGGGCGTACTCTGAAAAAATTCAACTTACTTTATGGATTCGAAACTGCCATCGACATAACTGATACGGCCTGCCTTCAAATCCAGCCAGCCGACCTTGGCACCATCTTTCAGGATGTCGGCCACTTCATTGCTGCCATATAAGTCAAAAGACACGCCGGTAGCACTGCTGACACGCAACACTCTTGTCTTGCCCGGACTATCCGTCAGGTTGGCATTAATGACATTACTGCCATCATCATATTGCGCGAAAATACTACTGCTATTGAAAGCATCACTACTGCCACTGACGTTCAACTTCAGCGGTGGGCGATCAGGTAGCTGTATCACGCCAACAATCGCGGCTGAGGTGCGGGCAAAATTGCTTGCAGATTCAGGTTTGCTATTGTCAAAACTGGTATACCCAAAACGTTCCACGCTTAACTTGCCGTTAAAAAATTCCAGTGCAGTAGCCAGGCCTGTGCTGTTGCTGATAACGCCAGTAAAATCGACCCGGTTTGGCGCATAGTTCAGCCCATTTTTGTCGGCTGAGGCGTTCGACAGCTTCAATTCTCCATGCACCTTGCTTTTGCCTGCTTCACCAGTAAGCAGCAAGGCAAATTCTTTCGCGCCAAATTTAGCCAGCCTGCCGCTGCTGTCCAGGCTTACTTTGGCATAGGACCCCTTTTCTATGGCCAGTCTGGAGCTGACCTGGCTTGACACATAGGACTTGAGTTCACCGCTAAAATCATAACGATAAAAACCGTCAGCAGTATCATTGCGATCCACACGCAGATTCCAGCTTTCAAAGTCAGTCAGCAATTTGCCATTGCCGTCGGTACGCGGCGGCATCAGGCCATCCACAATCAAGGCTGTCACATTCTTGCCCTGCATGGCATAACTGATCTGACCAGTAAATGCATTCGTGGAATAGCCACTGATGACCGTTGCATTGGCATCATTGGCTGCCGTCCTGATGAAATCGAATTTATCCTGATTCCAGCCAAATACGGTCTTTTGCTGTACCAGTTCAGATTTATAACTGAATCTCCCTGAATCACCGGCGACAGGTTCCAGCCACACCCGGTCGATGATTTCCATCCACTCCACCTGGTAGCGATAACTGGCTTTAAAAGTACCAGGCAACACAACACGGGAAAAACGGCATTCCAGACCCAACGCTTCTGCCGGCGTGCGCGCGACGTTGCCCTTGTCACGCATGACACTGCAATCGCCCAGATTACCGACATTCTGATAACCACTCCATAAGGCTGTGGCGCCATAAAACAGGCCATTAACCGATGTATCCTTACTGGTGCCAGCCTTGAACTTGTTAAACTGATCGATGCCTTCCGTCAGTGTTTTCGACCAGATCAGCAAATCCTTGTCCATAGGCGCGCTGGCTTTTTCAAAATCAGCCTTGACTGCATTCAGACGCATATCGATGGCCCCGTTTTGCTGCCCGTTCGTCAGCGAGTAAATATTGTTGCGCAGACTGGAAAAGAACTGCCTGGTTGCCGCTACCTTGTCCGTCTCGGGAGCTGGTGCAGGCAGGCTGCTGCTGATAAAAGTGCTGACCCCGTCCACCGAAGTTTTACCGGATTTATTGACGCTGTCGTCAGCGGTCACTTTTTCCAGTGCAGAACGCAAGGCAAGGCGTACATCTTCATTAAACAGGAAGGTATTACCATCAAGCTTGCCGGCATTGGCGATCTGGCTGACAACACAGACTACACGCTTGCCCTGGCTATCGGCATTGCATGAAAATGCCTTGTCCAGCGCCAATTGAGAAATGGCGGTCAGACTAAGGGCCTGCAGCTTTTCATCGACGTACGCATCGGCCGCGTTATCGCTGACAGTGTGAACCACAGCCACCCTTTGCGGATCAAAACCCAGTAACGCCTGCACACCGGCCCTGGCGCGATCAATATTGCTAGCAGTCAGGCCACCCGCTTTTTCTGCGGCCTGCACAATCAATTCCGTCAATGGCGTAACGCTACCCCAATATACAAGCTCGGGATTGGCACCCTGCCTGACCACGCTGCGCAATTTCAATTCATCAGGAAAAGGTAAATTGACCTGAGTAGCCTCGTCATACATGAGGGCGCCAGGGGCAGTGCCGACTTCAATCAAAAAACTGGACATGCCGGCAGGAACAGAAATCGTGTAAGCACCATCACCACCAGTAATGGTATCGGCAAAAGCTGCACCTACTTTTTTACCAGATGCATCAAGTGAAAAAGCCTGTACGCGTGCGCCAGTGATTCTGCCTTTTGCTGCCAGACCATTGAACTGGCGACTGCTGTTTGCTGCAATGGCAGAGGTCGCATTGGATGCCGTTGGAGTGGACGATCCACCTCCACCACAGGCACTCAGAGCCAGTGCCAGAGCGAGCAAGCTAGTGGCGATAACAGGACGATTGATTTTGTTCATGAGTGAATGCCGGATAAGAGTCCGTCGCAACAGGCAACTATTTAAGCGACAGCTGCATTCATCGCTGCGCAAAAGAACTTGTAACGAACTGTAAAATAAAGAATTGCGATTCTAACATTGAAAAAAGCGTTTTGTCGCTCAATCAATCAAGAAATTCTGCAAATAAATTAGCAAACGAATTTCAATCAATGCGAAAGGATGTGATTGATGCCAGTTGACGGCAAAATCACTTCAAAAAGCCTGCTTAAGGCTTAGCTGTTTCCTGAACGGGGTGATCAGGTTTATTTGCCATGACAGCATTCGGGGCCAGAATCTGGACGAAAATTTCGTTTTTCTTGATCATGCCCAGTTCAAAGCGGGCACGTTCTTCGACGGCATCGGTACCGTTTTTCAAATCCTGTACTTCAGACTCCAGTTTGCCATTACGTTCTTTGAGTTTATCGTTATTGGCTTTGACTTGCGATACCTGCCGGTCCAGTTCCCAAACGCGCAGCCATCCCCCTTTACCCAGCCACAAGGGGTACTGGATCAGCAGCAACAGCGCAGCAAAGGAAAGAGCTATTAAACGCACGGGCGCAAGGCTATCGGTTCAAAACTTGTCACTCAGAAAAAAAGGGGAACGGCGTTCCCCCTTTTTTACCAAACCAAATTACTTCAGATTGTAGAAGGCATCACGACCAGGATAGCTGGCGATTTCGCCCAGATCTTCTTCAATACGCAGCAATTGATTGTACTTGGCCATACGATCAGAACGGGACAACGAACCGGTCTTGATTTGCAGGGCATTGGTGCCAACAGCGATATCTGCAATCGTGCTGTCTTCAGTTTCACCGGAGCGATGCGAGATCACTGCTGTGTAACCGGCACGCTTGGCCATTTCAATGGCAGCGAAAGTTTCAGTCAGGGTACCGATCTGATTGATCTTGATCAGGATAGAGTTGGCGATACCTTTTTGTATGCCTTCTTTCAGGATCTTGGTATTGGTGACGAACAGATCATCACCCACGATCTGGACTTTCTTGCCCAGTTTTTCAGTCAGGATAGCCCAGCCATCCCAATCGCCTTCTGCCATGCCATCTTCGATGGAGATGATAGGATATTTGTCGACCCAGGTTGCCAGCAGATTGGTGAAATCAGCAGAAGACAGTGTCAGGCCTTCGCCCTCCAGATGGTATTTGCCGTCTTTGTAGAATTCGCTGGCAGCACAATCGAGGCCAAGCGCGATTTGCGTGCCTGGTTCATAACCGGCTGCTTCAATCGCCTGAATAATCAGTTTGATCGCTGATTCGTGGTTATCAACAGAAGGAGCAAAACCACCTTCATCACCAACTGCTGTCGTCAAACCCTTGTCATGCAGGATTTTTTTCAATGCGTGGAATACTTCTGCACCGTAGCGAACTGCTTCACGGAAAGTTGGCGCGCCAACCGGGATGATCATGAATTCCTGAATATCCAGATTATTGTCAGCATGTGCACCGCCGTTGATGACGTTCATCATAGGCACTGGCAATTGCATGGCACCAGAACCGCCAAAATAACGGTACAGTGGCAGGCCGGCTTCTTCAGCAGCTGCTTTTGCTACGGCCATGGAAACCGCCAGCATGGCATTCGCACCCAGGCGGCTCTTGTTTTCAGTACCATCCAGATCAATCAGGGTACGGTCAAGGAAAGCCTGTTCATTGGCGTCCAGGCCCATGATGGCTTCAGCGATTTCTGTATTGATATGTTCACAGGCTTTCAACACGCCCTTGCCCAGATAGCGGGACTTGTCGCCATCACGCAACTCTATCGCTTCGCGGGAACCGGTTGATGCGCCAGAAGGCACAGCAGCACGACCCATGACACCGGATTCCAGCAGTACATCACATTCAACAGTTGGGTTACCGCGTGAATCCAGGATTTCACGACCGATAATGTCAACGATGGCACTCATTCAATTCTCCTAAACAATCAATATTGCGAACAAAGTAAAAACGAATCTGACCCATCTTCTGACCACGTAATGACATTGCATCACACGCTGCATCAACGTGGTCAATAACTACTTCAATCCTTGCTGGCCAGCGCATTTTTATGCGCAATTGCTGCCTTGGCAAACGAGATAAACAAAGGATGACCATCACGTGGTGTCGATTTGAATTCCGGATGATATTGCACACCCAGGTACCATGGATGCACATCACGTGGCAATTCCATGATTTCACACAAATCTTCTGTCGGCGTACGGGCAGCAACGATCAGGCCCGCAGCTTCCACGCGACCAAGGTAATGGTTATTTGCTTCATAACGATGACGATGACGCTCGGTCACGACGTTGCCGTAGATTTCTGCGGCCAGTGTGTCAGGGCGAATGGCGCAGGTTTGCGCACCCAGGCGCATGGTGCCGCCCAGATCTGAATTTTCATCGCGGGTTTCAACTTTACCGTCGTGGTTTTGCCATTCATTGATCAGGGCCACGACAGGCTGTTCGGTTTCCGCATCAAATTCAGTCGAATTTGCCAGAGTCAAACCAGCCTTGTTACGTGCGTATTCAATCAGCGCAACCTGCATACCCAGGCAGATGCCCAGGTAAGGGATTTTACTTTCACGGGCATAACGGGCAGCCATGATCTTGCCTTCGACACCGCGCTTGCCGAAACCACCCGGCACCAGGATGGCATCGTATTTTTCCAGCGACTTGGTACCATGGGCTTCGATTTCTTCCGAATCCACATACTCGATATTCACCCGGCTTTCGGTATGGATACCGGCATGACGCAAGGCTTCTGTCAGGGATTTATATGATTCTGTCAGGTCTACATATTTGCCGACCATGCCGATAGTGACTTCTTCTTTCGGATTTTCCAGCGCATAGATCAATTTGTCCCACATGGCCAGATCGGCTGGTTTTGGTGACAGACCCAGCTTATCGCAGACGATCTTATCCAGCCCCTGGTCATGCAACATCTGAGGAATCTTGTAGATGGTGTCAGCATCCCATACAGAAATCACTGCTTCTTCAGGCACATTGGCGAACAGGGAGATTTTGGCGCGTTCATCATCCGGGATAGGACGGTCAGCACGGCACAACAAGGCATCCGGGAAAATACCGATTTCGCGCAGTTTTTGTACGCTGTGCTGGGTAGGCTTGGTTTTCAGTTCGCCAGCAGCAGCAACATACGGCACCAGTGTCAGATGCACGAAGGCCGCCGCATTGCGACCGGCACGCAGGCTCAGTTGACGGGCCGCTTCGAGGAAAGGCAGGGATTCGATATCGCCAACGGTACCACCAATTTCAACCAGAGCAACATCAGCACCGGCAGCACCACGGTGAATGAATTCCTGGATTTCATTGGTGATATGCGGGATGACCTGCACGGTCTTGCCCAGGTATTCACCACGACGTTCTTTACGGATAACGGATTCATAAATCTGGCCAGTGGTGAAATTATTCACCTTTTTCATTTTGGCCGTAATGAAGCGCTCATAGTGACCCAGATCCAGATCAGTTTCGGCACCGTCGTCGGTAACGAATACTTCACCGTGCTGGAAAGGACTCATGGTACCCGGATCAACGTTGATATACGGATCCAGTTTAAGCATGGTGACTTTGAGGCCGCGCGATTCGAGGATCGCAGCGAGAGAGGCAGCGGCAATGCCTTTGCCCAATGAGGAGACTACGCCCCCCGTAACGAATACAAACTTAGTCATTGCAGAAGGTGCCAAACGGCACAAGCGGGAAATTCGAATTATACATCACTAAGCTGTGAATGCGCGAATTCCCGCCAGCAAATCAAGGGAAATCAGGATACCTGCTTTTACATTGCATAAAAGAATTGCAACCTGGCAAAATTTTGCGCACCCTGCCCATTACTTAATTCCCTGATTTCATTACTGCGACGAATGATGGAGGCAGAAAGCCCATATTGATCATTGCGCCACAGATAACCAAGTTCAACTTCCCCCACCATGGTTTTAGGGCTGACTGCATTCGCCTGTTTGTTGAAATAACCACCTTGTATACTGGCGTTATAGGCAACAGCCTTCACCTCCGTACGCAGGAAACCATAGCTGGCCGCCTGCTCGGGCAAGGCATTCAGGCTACCTGCGCGCAATAGCAATTCAGCACTGGCGTCAGTAAATATATTACCGAAATGGCCTTTGAAGCGGGGGGCCACATCAACACCGGCGAAAGGCAGCAGGCGTCCTGGCGAAAATTCACCCGTCAACACCATCCCCCATTCATTCCTGACCTGGGTACTCCAGCCTTGCGGCAAGGGTTGATTGATAAGACGGTGCAAGTGGGTCTGTGACCATTCGCCACCAGCACAGGGGCCAAGGCAGCCGATGTCCAGACCCAGCTTCAGGCTTTTGCCATTCGCTTCGCTTTTTTCGCGGAACATGCCTGCATATAGCCAGCCCGCATAGGGATGGTCAATTTTTGCAATCTGGCGTGGCAAGAGCTTGATGTCAGAAGCAGTATACAAATCCTGGCCAAAGCGCCAACCGTAGGTCAGCGACTGCAAGGCATCCGCCTTTGTATACGTCTGCCCTATACGGTTGCCACTGGTATAGAAGCCATCATCTTTTTTCAGCAACAGGCTGTCATTGTCAATATCAAGTTGCAAGACAGTTTTGCCAGTTTGCCTGACCTGGCTGAACTCATCCCAGGATGGTATGCCTGTATCAGCCAGTACCGGACGGGCCAGCAACGCGGCCAACAGCAACGAAAACTTGGCAATGCCAGCGATATGCGATGTATAACTCATGAATAAGAAAACCTTAGAAAAACTGCGCAGTGGCGCAAAAAACAAGAATAGTACGGCCAGGAACTACAAGGCTTTGGGGCGGTTTTGCGTAAGTACTACTTTAAATGAAAGCCGGTAATCATGGTATGCACGGCTGCTGCCGTCGCTGCCGGCACTTCCAGTGGAATCAAATGGCCACCTTCTATCAATACATAATTATCACCCATTAATTTCCTGGTTGCTGCCGGCCCTGCCTGACGGCATTCTACCGAATCGGTTCCACCGACAAAACCTATGGGCATGGCGGGTGGACGGCGCAGCAGGCGTCCCAGACCATGCGGTAGGCTGCGGTAGATGGTGGTTTCAACTTCACGCGTAAAGCGCAGGGTCACGCCTTCTGGATGTGGCTTTAAACCTGCCCGCATATAGTCACGCAACACGCCGGGCGGCCAGATGGCAAACATTTCCTTGGCTGCAAAATGCTGATAAGCCTCTTCTTCACTTTTCCAGATATGGCGGCGTTTTTCTGAAAAACGGGCTGGTGAAAACTTCCTGTCCAACCCCAATACTTTAAACAACCGCAATAACATGGCACGCCAACCCGCCACTACCGGCGAATCCAGTACCACGACACAACGTACCAGATCAGGCCGGGCGCGTGCAGCCATCAGCGACAAAATCCCGCCCAGCGAATGCCCCACCAGAATCACCGGTTGCGAATATGACTGTTGCAAGGTGTCGATCAGTTCCTGCACCAGATGCTTCCAGCCATCCATGACGGGATATGCAGGGTTATGCCCCACCATATCGGTCGCATGCACATCATAATGACTACGTAAATGATCCAGGAACATGCTGTAGGTGCCAGACGGGAAGCTATTGCCATGGACAAAATGAAGCAGGGGTTTTACTGTGTTTTCGCTCATAACTGCAAGTCATTACCGGCCAAACCAGTAACGCGCATTTTCCTGTCTGAATTGTGAAGTGTTTAATGATGCGCCAAATTGTAATGTGATTGCACCTGATTCGTCGCTTCTTAGACGTTTTATTCCAAAATCAGCGTAGCGCGCATACACATCTGCTTTGGGATGATGATAGCGGTTCAGGTAACCGACCTGAAAAACGGCAACCGTCGGATGCACCGCCTTTAAAAAAGCTGGGGTAGATGAAGTGCCGCTGCCATGATGCGGTGCCAGCAAAACATCAGCGGGCAGTTTTTGCGGAATCATGTTGACCAGTTCATCTTCCTGTATCGCCTCTATATCACCTGGCAACAGCATGGCATACCTGGCGGTAGATACCCGCAATACGCAACTGCGTGCATTCGGTTTCCATTTACTGCTTTCATAGCTGGCAGGCACAGGTTGCAGTACTTCAAAGTGTACGCCATCCCAGTACCACTGCTGCCCCGCTTCGCAGCGCTGATGTTTGCTGGCTGCCTGGACGATGGGGCTATCCAGGTGCAGTGAACTGCTGACCAGATTCACCGGCAATTGCTTAAGTATACTGAGTGCACCGCCAGAATGATCACTGTCATTGTGCGACACCATCATGCCATCCAGCTTATTGATACCCCGCGCGTGCAGATACGGCAAAATCACCCTGCTGCCACTGTCCGATTCGGGTGAATACGTGGGGCCGGTATCGTATAGCAGGCGATGCTGCGAAGTCTCCAGCAACAGCGCCATGCCCTGTCCCACATCCAGCGCCGTCACCTGCAACTCCCCTTCAGCCGGTGTGGCCGGTGTCTGAAAAAACACTGGCAGACAACACAGCACACCCAGCCAGCGCATGGGCCAGCCACTGGGTGCCAGCAACCAGACCGCACCCAGCATGGCCAGGCAAAACATCCAGAATGACGGTAAAGGTACATTCCACACAGCCAGCGGATAAGCGCTCAGATACGTCAGAAAACGGGCCAGCAGATCGACAAAAACATGAGCGAGTTGCAATAACCAGACCGACAAAGGCGCAGGTATGACACTGCCCAGCAATGCCAGTGGTGTCACAATAAAACTGACCAGCGGTATCGCAATCGCATTCGCCAGCGGGCTGATCAATGAAATTTGCCCAAACAAGAGCATGGTCAGTGGAACCAGGCCAACCGTGACAGCGTATTGAGTAAGGCCCGCTGTCCGCAGTGCATCTGGCAGCGTTTCAAACAAAGTCTTACGTATTGCAGTGATATCTTGCCCAGCCTGCTTTTGATGCAGATAACCATCGCTGGCAAACACGATCATGGCCACCGCAGAAAAAGATAACCAGAAGCCGGGCGACAAAACCGCCCACGGGTCCAGCACAACAACACTCCCCAGCGCCAGGCAGAGTATCGAAGAAAACTGGCTTATCCGGCCATGCCAGACCGCCAGTGCCACCACGATCAGCATGAACATGGTTCTTTGCGCCGGCACACCAAACCCGGCCAACGCGACATAGATTAGTGCCATGACTGCGCCTGCCAGCGCCGCTGCTTTCTGCGCTGGCAGGCGCAAGGGTAAAGGCGTGGCCATGCTGATGAAAAAGGAATGTCGCCACAGATAATAAATCAAGCTGGCAAACAGGCCGGCAACCATAGTGATGTGGAGACCAGAGATACTGATTAAATGACCGATGCCTGCGCGATTAAAGACGGTCCAGTCGGATTGGGCAATTTCACGCTGATCCCCAACCACCAGTGCCACCAGTACGCCGGCGTATGGATGGGCTGGCAATGCCGCATGAATACGGTCACGCAGACGCGCGCGTCCCAGTTCGATCACATTTCCCAGACTCCATACAAAAGTATCCAGTCTCTGGTTTTTTACCGCCTGCGTTTCTGGCCGTACCACGCCAGTGGCGCGCAATCGTTGTTCCAGTAACCAGGCTTCATAATCAAAGCCATAAGGATTGGCATTGCCGTGTGGGCGCTTCAGCCGCACCCGTAACTGCCAGCGTTCGCCCGGCTGGATATCCATCGCCTTGCCTGCGGTATTGCTATCGGCATCCTGGCCATCGCCATCAGCATTTTGGCCTGCACTACGGTCCATGCCGCGTTCACTGCCATACCAGGACAAAGCCACCCTGGACGGCCAATCTTTATGTTCGGTCTTGCCGTCAGTAACAACCTTCTCCACCGCAAAATTAAACCGTACGCCCTGCTCAAAGCGAAACGGCAAACTGTCTACCGTACCGATCAGCACAATGTCCTTGTTTTCCCATTCGACGGGCAGGGATTCACTGAGATAAACCTGGGCAAAGCCGCTGGCCCAGACAAAACCCAACACCACAGCCAGGCTGGTGCGTGCTGGCAAACGCAGGCGTTCGGAAGACGTAAAACGATATAGCAGGATACAGGCACAAGTCGAAACGACAGCAACTACCAGCAATGTTACCCAGTCCAATAAACGCGCCTGCTGCTGCAATAAGGCGACGCCGACTACCAGGCCCAGCATCACCGCCCGCACTATTTACGCCCTTTGCATGCGCGGCAGAATAGTCAGCGCATTGCTACTGGTGATGGCTGCCACCTGTGCCTTGTCCATCTCGCGCAATTCTGCCAGCACGCTGCCTATCTGCGGCAATTGGGATGGGCTGTTGGCACCTGCGGTCAGCCAATGGGGTGGAATATCTGGTGCATCCGTCTCAAGGACGATACTTTCCAATGGAAGCCCGGTTGCCAGGCGCCGTATTTGCAGGGCACGGGTAAAAGTCATGGCACCGCCAAACCCCAGCTTGAATCCCAGTGCAATAAATGCCTCTGCCTGTTGCTGGCTGCCGTTGAAGGCATGGGCTATCCCGCCACGGACTTTGATGCGGCGCAAGTGCTTGAGGATAATGTCTTGCGAGCGACGTACATGCAGCAAGACCGGCAAATCAAAATCCCGGGCAATTTTAAGTTGCTCGACATAAAAGTATTCCTGCTTTTCCCGCAGTGGGCTTTGGGTCAGGGCAAGCACAAAATAATCCAGCCCGATTTCGCCTATGGCGACCAGTTTCCGGTCTGCATCCGCCCCCGCCATCAGGCCATCAACTTTCTGGCGCAAGAACAGCAAGTCTTCTTCTTTGGATGTGGGAACGTACATGGGATGGATACCCAATGCATAAAAACAGTCGCTGCGCTGCTGCCCAAGTTGTATGACGGTATCGAAATTGCTTTTATGCACGGCTGGCACCACGATGCCTGCCACCCCGGCCTGGGCAGCCTGTTCGGCCACCTGTAGCGAAGTGCCGCCAAATTCAGAGGCATCAAGGTGACAGTGCGTATCTATCCACATAAAATCAGTCAGGGTTGGTTTAAAAATGAAACAGCCAATCTTCCACTGCGATTATGATGCAGATTGTCTCAATCCTTCAATTTTTTGTCTTCTCTTCCGCAAGAACGTCATGCCTGATCTTTTTGGTCGCAGGTCAAGCACGATCAAACCTGCCGCCGCCGCTGCCAGTAAATGCTTGAGACTATGCCCGCTGACTATGTGCAGGGCATGCAGTATTTCTGCATCCAGCAATTCGGTCACTTTTGCAAACACATACAGCAGCATGGCACAGCCAAACAGCAACCTGGTGCTACGCGCACTGCCCCACACGGCCTGCCATACGGGTATCAACACCAGACTCAAGACCTGTATCAGCAAATATGGGCGCAAATCACCTGAATACTGCCACCACAATACTGAGGCCAGACCAGCAAGCAAGAGCACTATCAATTCGGTCAAGGCCCGCCGCGCATCCATGCCAGGCAGATTATCTGCCCTGACTGCTGCCAGCAAACTGCAACAAGCCAGCGCTATCGGCAAACGATCCCAAAACAGGCGGGCGTCATCGGGGACCAGATGGTAATAACTGGAACCCATGCTGGTCGCCATTAGCGCCACCACAAACACACAATAGGCAGGAAAACCCATGCCACCATTGCACTGCCTGAATTTTTTGGCTAGCGCCGCTACGCCAGTTACTGCAACCAGCGCAAAGCCGATATTCGACAACACATCCATGGCGTGCGCGATACCCATCCACGTCGATTGATCGGCAAAGTCATGATAATGCGCGAATTGAAGAATAGGCCCATGTAGCAACATGGCGACGACGGCCAGTGCTGTGATTATCCAGGGCAAGGCAGCAAGCAAGGCAGATTTGCTCGATTTGCTCGATTTGCGCACCATACTATTTTTCATCCTTGTCACCCGCCCCTGAATATTAAAGTGGCAAGCTTGCCCAGAAGGCGAGAAAAATGAAACTCTTGATCAAAAAGTAGCAGGCTATAATGAGGAAAGTATTATTTTATGCCACCATCCATACCCTCTTCTGGATAACGACGACCATGACTGAAATCCGGCAAATTCTGAACAGCATCAAATTCCAGCTCAAGCAGCAGGGCAAGACCTACCGGGACGTCGCACTGGCGCTGGATTTATCCGAAGCCAGCATCAAACGGCTGCTCAGTGTCGAGAATGGCGCCTCTATGAGTGTAGAGCGGCTGGCGCAGTTGTGTCACTTCCTGGGTTTCAGCCTGATGGAAATCACGCAGGAAGCCAATGCCAGCAATGCGCGCATCCATACGCTGAGCGTAGCGCAGGAAAAAGAACTGGTGTCTGACAGTAAACTATTGCTGGTCGCGGTATGTGCCATCAACCACTGGCAATTTGAAGATATCTTGCGGGTGTACCAGATCACAGAAACCGAATGCCTGAGCAAGCTGCTAAGGCTGGACAAATTGCAACTGATCAGCGTCTTGCCAGGCAACCGCATACGATTGAATATTGCCCGTGATTTTGACTGGCTGGTTCACGGCCCTATACGTGACTATTTTCGTGAAAGTGGCATGCCGGATTTTCTGAAAGCCGCATTCCACCAGGAAAATGAATCCATGTATTTCCTGCATGGCATGCTGACTGAACCGGCAATGCAGAAATTTCATGCGGAGTTGCGTCAGTTGAAACAGAGTTTCGCCGAACTGCATACAGAAAGCCTGGCCAGCCCACTGAAGAAAAGACGCGGTACGGGCCTGCTCATGGCGATGCGGGAATGGGAACCTGCCAGCTTCACGGCTTTGCGCAAGAAACACTGACGAGTGCCCTATTCTGACCTGTCGCCCCCATCGCCCCATCAACCACCGATGGTCGCGGGCCTGGGCAGACTTACCGACGACGGGATGACGATATCATCGCGCAGGCGCAAGAATTTAAAACCCAGCAGTTTTCTTGGATTAGGCAGCTTGCTGGTCCTGGTGCGTTCATGGGTACGATTGATGAAGGCATCAAAACTTTCTTCCCTGACTTGCGGCTCGGCAGAGTTCAGGAAATTTCTCTTGCCGTCGGCATCAATCACCACCAGGCCGACGTGGGTAACCGACTGATAGCCATCCTTGTCAGACACAACATTGACGAAATCACCGTTCTGTAACTGCGACAGTACGGCATTCACCTGCGCGGTTTTCACATAAACTTCACGGCTGTTCTGGACCGGGATGTTAGTGACTGTATGGTGCTGCTCCCTCAAGAACTTTGCCCTGTCCACACTGATGTCAAAGGTGCTGGCTGCGCCGGGCAACAGATTGCCAGAGACATCCTTGAGCAACCAGGCATTATTGATATTCCAGTCCACTTCGGTGTAATGATTGCGGGTCGCTACACCGATCTGACCATCCTTGTATCGTATGCGCTGCAATATCCAAAAAAACTCTTCCCATGAACGGCTCAATGCCATGGCATAGGTATGCTCAACAAATACCAGGCAATCGCTATGCGTCAGGCTATACATGGGTAAAGTGTCGTGCAACTCGAAAGGAAATTCACCCAGCAAATTCAGGCGATAAGGCTGACCGATATTTTTCCTGGCCAGGGTGACAATTCGCTGACGCAAGTCTGGCACGCTGGCATGCAAAAAAGCCAGGTACTTGTCGACCTCTTGCGGTGTCATTTGATAGATTTTTTTTGTTGGAAACGGATCAGCTTCCAGCTTACCGGCTGTTGAAGGGACAAGGGCTTTATCCTGCGCCTGCAATGGAGCGACAAAGAATAGCGCGGCAATCGCTAAAGACAATGATGAAAATAGCGGTAAAAATAAGCGAGGACACATAGGCAGGTAAAAGGAAATGAGTTCTGCTCTGACTTATACCATAGGAAAAGGTTTCAGTAACAATAAACGCATCACCACCTATTTGACCATGCATTTCCTGCCTTCGCCCATGATCGGCTAAAGATACTGAAATAGGACTTACGCAAAATCGTCACAGCAAAGTGCAGCGACGCAGCCAGGGCGTTTTTGCGCCAGTCATATGAAATTCAGATCAAGGCATGCCTGGCGACCAGCACACCATCTATATCCGCATAAATCCAGTCTCCCGGATGAATCGCAACACCGGCGATATTGATCAGCAGATTTTTCATCCCGCCACCGTGCTTGGCACTGCGCAAAGGCATGGAAGCCATCGCACACACACCAATATTGCACTGGTTGATTTCATCCACATCACGGATGCAGCCATGTACGATGATGCCGGACCAGCCATTTTTTTCACCCAGCGCAGCCAGGTTGCCACCAACCAGGGCACAGCGGAAGCTGCCACCACCATCAATGACCAGGACCTGGCCATTTCCCGGTGTTTCCAGCGTAGACCTGACCAGTACATTATCCTCAAAGACTTTCAGCGTTACCGCCTGTCCGCTGAATTTGCTGGCATTACCAAAACGCATGAAGATGGGCGGCACCACAGACAGCTCATTGGTGGCAATCTTGTCTTCATTGGCGTCACAGATATCACAGGTCGCAAAGCTCATGATGTTTCCCCGGTCGAACGTGGTTAGAATAAGTTCTTATTCTAACCAGCAAAACCTAAACCGCCAATGCACGCGTCTTGGTTCCGACATTGACCGCCGTCAATATTGCCAACACCTGAAACACGCCTATACAGACGAAAATCCAGGAAGGATGGTGGGCATCCATGATGGCACCAAAGATCAGCGGCGCGACCGCCAGACCGGAATCCAGGCCTGAATAGACGACGCCATATACACGGCCAGTCGCATTCTTGGGTGCTGCTGCCCGTATCAACAAATCACGTGAAGGGCCTGCAACGCCCGATCCAAAGCCTATCGCCGCCATCAGGATGATGGCAATCGGCACATTCACCACGCCGCTGGCCAGTATCAGGGAAAATATTCCGGCGAAGCTGAAAGCCAGGGTAATCGTCCTGTCATGTTGCGATGTTTTTGCTGCCAGAAAACCGCCCCACAACATGCCTGCAGCAGACGCCAGCATATATCCGGTATAGGCCGTAGTGGCTTCACTTAATTTCATGCCATACATATCGCGCAGACCGGCAGACGAAAAGCTTTGTATGCCCCCCAAAGCCATCGCGGTCATGAAGAAAAATCCAAAACACATCCATACAGCCGGTATGCGCAAAAAATCCGTAGCGCTGCCTGTGGCTTTCACGCCTGCATTGTGTGCATTGGAATGTGGGGCTGGCTCGGTGTGCAGCAAGTCACGATAGACAAACAGAATCGCCAACACGGCAAACGGCAGGAAAGCGGCACAAAACAGTGCCGTGCGCCAGCTCGTCAAGCCAGCTATGGTCACCAGAAACACTGGTGCAGTCGCCCAGCCCAGATTACCCGATATGCCATGCACAGAAAACGCATACCCCAGACGTGCAGTAGAGACCTTCTTGTTCAACAAGGTGTAATCAGATGGATGAAAAACACTGTTGCCAACACCGGCCAGCATGGAACCAGCCAGCAGCATGGTGTAATTCTGGGCAGATGACAGTAGCAGCGCGGCAAAGCCCAGGCAGCTAATGCCAAAGAACAAGACTGCCCGCGCACCCAGTTTGTCGACTATGAAACCAGACAAGGCCTGACCGATACCGGAAATGACAAAAAACACCGTCATCAACAGACCCAGTTCGGCATAACTCAGGCTGAACGCATCCTTAATCCAGGGGAACAAGGGGGCCAGTATCATATGGAAAAAATGGGAAATACCATGTGCCAACCCCACCAGACTGATTACCATGGCATCCTGTCTGAGATTTACCGGGGGGCTTACTGCTGTAGTCATACCAGGTCCTTTCGCTATTGAATTGGCGCATATTGGCGCATTACAGCGCCCGACCTGATGAGTGTATGCAAAATCGTCTAGTCTGATTTAAGATAGATAGACAAACTTTGTCGAATTTACGACAACCCTACGATCATCCGACAATCATAAATAATTGACAACTCCAGTATGGCAATAGAAATCCTGACAGACACCCGCCCGCAATCGCCGGACAAGCGCCCCACCCCGGAGCGTCCGGTGCGTCTGGCCGCACGCGACCTACCGACTGAAGAAGTAATACGTACGCATCATCATCAATGGGGTCAACTGACCTACACCCCGCAAGGCATGATGCAGATCCTGGCCAATGACAATACCTGGTTTGTACCGCCATTACGGGCTATCTGGATACCAGCGGGGGTCGCGCATGAAGTCAGGATTATCGAGCCCTCGCAATTGCGTTTGCTGAATTTCCATGCCGACTACCTGCCTTTTAAAGGTGACAATTGCCTGGTGCTGGAGGTATCGCCATTGCTGCGCGAACTTATTGCCAGCATGGAGCAGATAGAACAAGCAGGCGCACGTGAAAACCATCTTGCTGCCGTCATCACAGATGAATTGCAGGCAGCCAAGCATCTGCCCATACGCCTGCCCATGCCGCGCGACAAACGCCTGAAAAGTCTGTGTGAAATATTGCTGGCCGACCCGGCATCTGGCCTCACGCTGGAAGATTATGCAGGCCAGGTTGGGGCATCATCACGCACGCTGTCACGTCTGTTTGAACAGGAACTGGATATGTCGTTCACTGCCTGGCGCCAACAAATGCGCTTATCAAAAGCGTCACCGCTGATCAGCAGCGGCCTGCCTTTGTCGCAAGTGGCGGCTGAACTGGGCTATGCCAGCCAGTCGGCTTTCTCGGCCATGTTCAAAAAAACATTTGGCGAATCGCCAAGCAGTTTTTTTCGCCAGAAATAAAAAAAGGGCAACGCTTGCACGCTGCCCCAACTTGCTTCCTACATACCTACAGACCAGCAACTGGTCTCAAAGTTCAATTTTTTTCAGTTCAATGACACACCGGTTTTGGTGAACACCAGTCCATGTTCTTTGGCGTCAACGGCAATCACATCCCTGGGTCCGAACTGGCCTTGCAATATCATTTTCGACAAGGGGTTTTCGATTTCCTGCTGGATGGCGCGTTTCAGCGGTCTGGCACCATATACGGGGTCAAAACCAGCCTCGGCAATCTTGTGCAAAGCGGCGTCGCTGACCTGCAAGCCCATGTCCATCTGATGCAGACGTTGCTCCAGCGTCTTCAACTGTATCCTGGCGATTGCACCGATGTTTTTGGCATCCAGCGCATGGAACACCACGATCTCATCAATACGGTTGATGAATTCCGGACGGAAATGGGTTTTAACTTCACCCATGACAGCCATCTTGATCACTTCAGGATCACTGCCTTCCATGGCCTGTATCTGGTGCGAGCCAAGATTGGATGTCATGACGATGACCGTGTTTTTAAAGTCCACGGTACGGCCCTGTCCATCCGTCATGCGACCATCATCCAGCACCTGCAGCAAGACATTGAAGACATCGTGATGGGCTTTTTCCACCTCGTCCAGCAAGATCACACTATATGGCTTGCGACGTACTGCTTCGGTCAGGTAACCACCTTCTTCATAGCCGACATAACCCGGCGGCGCACCGATCAGGCGGGCGACCGAATGTTTTTCCATGAATTCACTCATGTCGATACGAATCAATGATTCTTCAGTATCAAACATGAAACCCGCCAACGCCTTGCACAACTCGGTTTTACCCACACCGGTAGGCCCCAGAAACAGGAAGGAACCATATGGACGGCCAGGGTCACCCAGACCTGCACGCGAACGGCGAATCGCATCAGATACGGCAACAATCGCTTCATGCTGACCAACCACACGCTGATGCAATACATCTTCCATCTGCAAGAGTTTTTCTCGCTCGCCCTGCATCATGCGTGACACTGGAATACCGGTCGCACGCGAGACAATTTCGGCAATTTCTTCAGCGCCAACCTGGGTGCGCAGCAATTTCATCTTGCCGTGGTCGTGCTGGTTTTTATCTGCCTGGGTGTCTGCCTGCTTCAGTTGTGCTTCCAGGTCAGGCAGGCGACCATACTGCAATTCAGACATGGTTTGCCAGTCGCCCCTGCGTCTTGCATCATCCATTTGCAGGCGGATTTTTTCTATCTCTTCCTTGATATGGGTGCTGCCCTGCACGCTGGCTTTTTCTGCCTTCCAGACTTCTTCCAGATCGGCATATTCACGGGCCAGCTTGTCGATTTCTTCTTCGATCAAGACCAGACGTTTTTTCGAGCCTTCATCTTTCTCGCGCTTGACGGCTTCCTTTTCTATCTTCAGTTGTATCAGACGACGGTCCAGCTTATCCATGACTTCGGGTTTGGAGTCGATTTCTATCTTGATCTTGGCCGCAGCTTCATCAATCAGATCAATCGCCTTGTCCGGCAAGAAACGGTCGGTGATATAGCGATGTGACAGCTCGGCAGCCGCGACAATGGCCGGATCGGTAATATCGACACCATGATGGACTTCATATTTTTCCTGCAGGCCACGCAAAATCGCTATGGTTGCTTCGACACTGGGTTCATCCACGATGATTTTCTGGAAACGACGTTCCAACGCAGCATCTTTTTCTATGTATTTGCGGTATTCATCCAGGGTAGTAGCACCTACGCAATGCAGTTCACCACGCGCCAGGGCGGGTTTCAGCATATTGCCGGCATCCATCGCACCTTCTGCCTTGCCAGCGCCTACCATAGTGTGCAATTCATCGATAAAGACGATGGTCTGGCCTTCATCCATGGCAATTTCTTTCAACACGGCTTTCAGGCGTTCTTCAAATTCACCACGGAATTTGGCACCTGCCAGCAAAGCAGCCATATCCAGCGACAAGACACGCTTGGATTTCAGACTGTCTGGCACTTCACCATTGATAATACGCTGCGCCAGGCCTTCGACAATGGCGGTTTTACCGACACCAGGCTCACCGATCAATACCGGATTATTCTTGCTGCGACGCTGCAAGACCTGGATGGCACGACGGATTTCGTCATCACGCCCGATCACAGGGTCCAGCTTGCCCAGACGTGCGCGCTCGGTCAGATCAAGGGTATATTTTTTCAGGGCTTCACGCTGACCTTCGGCGTCCTGGCTATCCACATTGCCACCACCCCGGACAGCAGCAATCGCCTGCTCCAGCGCCTTGCGCGTCAGGCCATTTTCACGCGCCAGCTTGCCGGCTTCTGATTTATCCTCAGTCAGGGCCAGCAAGACCATTTCACTGGCCAGAAACTGGTCGCCACGCTTCTGGGATTCTTTGTCGGCCAGATTCAGCAAACCCACCAGTTCACGGCCAGCCTGTACCTGGCCGTCAGTGCCAGATACCTTGGGCAATCTGTCCAGAGCTGACTTCAAGGCATTGCCAAGAGCGATCACATTCACGCCTGCTCTTTGCAACAGCGAGCGGCTACTGCCATCATCCTGGTTGATTAAAGCCAACAATACGTGCACAGGTTCTATGTATTGGTTATCATTGCCGACTGCCTGGCTTTGCGCATCGGCAAGGGCTTCCTGCAATTTCGTTGTTAATTTGTCGAGCCGCATGACTCTCTCCTGAAGAATTAGTTAGTGACACAATTTGGGGCAGCAGAGCCAATTTCAAGAATATAAAAAAACAGATGCACGCTTGCTTGCTTTACATCAAAAGAAAAACATGGATTTACAACAATTACAAATGAGTTATCTGCCAGATCAGGACAGGCTGCTGATCAAATTTTCCTTTGCCGAGAAATCATCCAGCGCGAGGCAAGAGATTCACCTGCTGTTCACCCGCCGCCTGACCATGCAATTCTGGCCTACCTTGCTGGAAGCCATGGCCAAACAGGTCAAGCTGGGCAGGCCAGGGGCAGCCCATGCCAGTGCGGAAATGGTACAGATGGAACATGAAGCTTCCGTTGCCCAGATGAAGGACGGTGGCAATTTTGATGCGCCCTTCAACAGCAAGGTCGAAAGCTGGCCTTTGGGTGAACAGGCTTTGATGCCGGACGATGTCCAGTTTCACGTACATGCCACTGCTGCCTTCCGCATGGAATTCGTGATCGCTGGCGGCAAGAACTTTGAAGTGGCCATGGGTCGCCGCCTGCTGCACGGCTTTTGCAAGCTGTTTCAGGATGCGGTAGAAAAAGCCGACTGGGGATTTACGCTGGAAATGCTGGGCAACAGCAGCGGCAGCACATACGAAGATGTGCCGCCACGCTTGCTTAATTAATACGCTAGTGATGCTTAGTTAGTGATGCTTATTTAGTGCTACTTAGTTAGTGCTGCTTAGTTAGTGCTGCTTAATTAGTGCTGCTTAGTTAGTGCTGAATTCATGCATATTGACAACTGAGGCTTAGTCAAATCTGCCGCTTTGCCGGAATTGCTCTGTAGCACGCACCAGCGCTTCGGCAATGCCAGGTTCTGAGCCGGAATGCCCGGCATCTGCAATCATTTGCAGGCTGGCTTCCGGCCAGGCCTGATGCAGGCGGTATGCACTGACCGGTGGGCACACCACGTCATAACGCCCCTGCACGATCACTGCTGGCAGGTGACGTATGCGCTCAATGTCCTGTATCAGTTGATCTTCACGCATGAACGCTGCATTCAGCATGTAATGTGCTTCCAGCCGGCCCAGACCTATGCAAATGGCATCTGATTCAAAGTCTGCGATGGCTTCAGGCTGCGGCTTAAGAAAAATGCAAGAACCTTCATAACGGCTCCAGTTACGGGCAGCTTCGATGTAGACCGCAGGATCATCCGAAAACAGGCGCTTTGTATAGGCGGTCAGCAAATCATGGCGTTCTTCTTCCGGCACTGCATCGGCAAAACGCTGATGCACTTCGGGGAAGAAAAATTTCATGCCATTTACGAACCATTCCACTTCGGCCCTGGTGCACAAAAATATGCCCCGCAGTACAAAACCCAGGCAGCGTTCAGGATGTGCCTCACCATAGGCCAGTGCAAGGGTCGAACCCCAGGACCCGCCAAAGACCAGCCATTGCTCTATCCCCAGCATGACCCGGATTTTTTCGATGTCACTGACCAGCAAGGGTGTCGTGTTATCACGGTACTCACCTAGTGGCAAGGATTTGCCGGCACCACGCTGATCAAACAGCACGATGCGATAGTGAGCAGGATCAAAAAAACGACGGTGATTGGGCGAGGTGCCCGCACCAGGGCCACCATGCAGGAACAGCACTGGCTGACCTTGTGGATTGCCACTTTCTTCCCAGTACAGGGTATGGGTGTCATCCACCTTCAGCATGCCGCTGCGGTTTGCTTCAAGGGCCGGGAATAAGGGAAAAGTATCAGCAGTCATGGATGAAAGATGTAAGTTTATACAGAAGTCTCCTGATTATACTCAGAATGACCATGTTGACCTCAATTTGCTATTTTTTACACAGTTTGCGATCATATTTCTTTTTTTAACCAGTGTTCGCCATGCCCCTGTCCGACACACGCACAAATCCTGGCTGCCCCGATACCGGTGTGCGCATCAAGCTGCCACATCTGAAAGATTACTGGTCACGCATGATGGCAGCGCGCCGTGGAGAAAAAATCGACCATAGCACGGACTTTCACACTGACCGGTTGATGTTGCATACCCTGGGTGTCGGCCTGGAACAGGTAACGCAGTTCATCCTGAATGAAGTACCTGATTTCGCAGCATTTGAAACCTGGATCATCCACACTGCTGGCATGCCCTCGGCGGACAGCATAGCGCGCATCAACGCCCTCACCCACCAAACCGCTCTACCCACCAGCGTATTGGCATGGCAAACGGAATTGGCAGCCATGCCGGATGTGCTGTCCAAAGATGATTTGCGACACTGGGATGAACAGGGTTTCGTGATACTGCACGAAGCCGTACCGGCGCAAGATAGTGCTGCGGCAGCCCAGGTGATCTGGGACACACTAAACGCCAGGGAGGATGATGTTGAATCCTGGTATCACGGTGAACATGCAAACATCATGGTGCAATTATTCCAGTCGCCGGCATTTGATGCCAACCGTCGTTCTGCGCGTATTCACAAAGCCTTTGCACAACTGTGGCAAACCACAGACTTATGGGTCACCACTGACCGTTGCGGCTTCAATGTACCGGAAAGACCAGGCCACAGCTTTCGTGGGCCAGACCTGCATTGGGACATGAGCCTGCATCAACCAGTTCCATTTGGCACACAAGGGATTTTATATCTGACAGATACGCCACCAGAACAAGGTGCGCTGACGCTAGTGCCCGGCTTTCAGCACAGACTGAATGCATGGATGGACAGTCTGCCGGCTGACGCCGATCCGCGTGAACAGGATTTGCATGCGCTGGGTTCCAGACCCATAGGCGGCAAGGCGGGCGACATGGTGATATGGAATCAGTTGCTGCCGCATGGCAGTCGCCCCAATCGCGGTACCAAACCCCGCATTGTGCAGTACATCAATATGCTACCCAGTACATTGCCAGTTCAAGAGATTTGGCGCTGAACAGCTATGCAAACAATGCCCGGTAAGTGGCAAACCCGGCAAAACAGCAAAGGATGGACCCGACCAGATGTGCACCGCTATGCATGAGTGCCCAGCCATAATCGCCACGATGCAGCAAGCTCATGGCTTCGGCAGAAAATGTGGAAAAGGTAGTCAAGCCACCGAGAAAACCCGTCACCAGAAACAAACGCCATTCAGGTGACAACTGCGGGTTCGCAGAAAAAAAAGCAACGCACAGACCTATGATATAACCACCACCAAGATTGGCGATCAAGGTACCCAATGGCAATAAGGGATAGGTGGCATTCAGCCACAAACCTAACACCCAGCGCAGCCAGGCTCCCAAAGCAGCCCCCAGACCTACTGCCAGTGCGCCCAGCCAGCTCATACCTTGACTCCTGCAAGCGTTTCAGTTCCTTGCTTCCATTTCTGCAAAGCCTGGTCGTCGGTTTCCCTGGCATCAACCCAGCGTGCGCCATCAGGCGTCTGTTCTTTTTTCCAGAAAGGTGCCTGGGTTTTGAGATAGTCCATGATGAATTCGCAGGCGGCAAAAGCCTCGCCACGGTGGCGCGATGCCACAATCACCAGGACGATCTGGTCCAGCGGCAAGAGTGCACCGACCCGGTGAATGACCAGTACGTCCATCAGTTGCCAGCGTTGCCGCGCCTGCTGCTCGATCTGTTCCAGTGATTTCTCGGTCATGCCGGGATAATGTTCAAGTTCCATGGTCTGAACAGATTGCCCATCATTCATGTCACGCACGACACCGACAAAGCTGACCAAAGCACCGATGGCCGGTTTGCCCTTACGCATTTGTGCCATCTCTGCATTCAGATCAAAGTCTGCTGTCTGCACCCGCACTGTCATCTGTCACCCCCCGGTTACCGGAGGGAAGAAAGCGACTTCTGCCCCTGCGCTGATGTGTTTGTCAGGCGCGCACATTTGCTGGTTGTATGCCATGCGCAAGGCACGATCCGGTGCCAGCGCCTCGGCCCAGACATCGCCACGCTGTATCAGCCATTGCCGGACATCGCCCACGGTCTGCACCTCTGGCGGCACGTCGACCTGCTCTGAAAACGAGCCCAGTTTTTCACGCACACTGGCAAAAAATCGTAATTGAATATGCATAATCGACTAAAAAAACTTAAGACATCAGATTGCTGAAAGGAATGAATTTAACCACGTCACCCGCATGAATACTCTGACCTGGTGCGAGATCAATCAAACCGTCACCCCAGACTGTGGACGTCAATACGGCAGACCCCTGGTTGGCAAACAGATCGAGGCCACCTCCGGCATTCATGCGGGCACGCAAGAATTCATTGCGACGGTCCGGTTTCAGCCAGTCAAAATCAGCACGTACAGAATATGATTGCGGGCTGACTTGCTGTACACCCTGCATGCGCAACAGGAAGGGACGCACGAATAACAGAAAGGTCACGAAACTGGATACCGGATTGCCGGGCAAGCCAATAAAGAATGCCTTGCCCACTTCGCCAAAAGCCAGCGGTTTGCCAGGCTTGATGGCGATCTGCCACATATCCAGGCGGCCTTCGGCCTCGACTGCCGGTTTGACATGATCTTCTTCCCCGACTGATACACCGCCAGAAGTGATGATGACATCATGTTCCTGGCTGGCCAGGCGCAGCGTGGATCGGGTGGCGTCCAGCTTGTCCGGCACGATGCCATAGTCAGTGACATCGCAACCCAGGTCTTGCAACAAGGCCGTCAGGGTAAAACGGTTGGAGTTATAAATTGCACCCGGCTTCAAAGGGTCGCCTGGCATGGCCAGTTCATCACCGGTAAAGAATACGGCTACCTTTGGACGACGCAACACGGGCAACTGGGCCAGCCCGACAGACGCCGCCAGGCCAAGTTCCTGTGCCCTTAGTCTGGTCCCGGCAGCCAGGATAGTCGCGCCAGTGGCAATATCTTCGCCCTGCCTGCGTATCCATTCGCCAGCTTTGGGTTGATGTTTGATGGTCACAAAATCGCCATCGGCAACACATTGTTCCTGCATGACTACGGCATCAGCGCCAGCCGGAATAATGGCACCAGTAAATATACGTGCTGCGGTGCCAGCCTCCAGCGCTTCGCCAATATAACCGGCGGGAATGCGCTGGCTGACGCGCAGCGGTGTTTCTGCATTGACACAATCAGCAGCGCGCACGGCATAACCATCCATCTGGGTATTATCCAGCGGCGGCACATTCAGCAGTGATGTCTGGGCCTGCGCCAGCAGACGGCCATTCGCGGCCACTGTAGCGACTGTTTCCACATCCTGAATGGGGCGGACAGCAGACAATAAAAATTCCAGCGCCTCAGCCACAGCGAGCATAGGTTTTGACATGAAGTATTCCCGGATTGAGCAAATTGTTATCAGGCGATATTGTAGCCTGTATGCCTGTGTCCGGTGACTGATGCAGGCATACACAAAATACGGCACCAGGCAATTAGCGGGTTATCAAGAAAGTCATCAAGAAATTTATCAAAAAAGCATCACAGAAATATCCACAGCGTGCTTACAAAACAAAACCCCGGCACTACCTGAAGCGCCGGGGTTGAATATATCTTTTTTATCAACTATGCATCAAGAGGCATAACCAGACTCAGGGAGCCAATGCCAATTGGCCGTTCTGGAAGCTAACCCTGACCCTGTCGCCCATACGATAGTAATTATTCGGTTCCACCAGCAAGGTACGTTGTTCGCCATTTTGCAGGCGCACTGTCAGTTCCAGCTTGTTTTTGGGTGTGGATGAGCGCTCCATTTCATTACCCAGCACGCCACCGGCAATCGCACCGCCTATCGTTGCCAGGTCGCGTCCACTGCCCTTGCCAACCTGATGACCAAGAACACCACCAATCAGGGCGCCGACTGCAGCACCGGCACCAGAAGAACCGCCGCTGCCGACATTGACTTCACGAATACCAACGATAAGTGCTGTATCCACATAGGCATTTTGATTCTGGTACTGATTTGGATAAGGCGTTTGATTTTGCCCATACCCTGGATACTGAGTTGGATATTGCTGGTATTGATTCTGATTGGGGTATTGGGTTGGATATTGCCCCTGTGTATTGGCAGGATAACGTTGCACCGCACATCCTGCCATCGAGCAAATGAGTGCAATTGAAGTCAGGATAGTAAGCTTGCGCATGATGTACTCCGAAAAAAAGTGATGTACTCAATCAACGCGACAGACAATAGTTTGTTGACGCGCCGGGCGGAAAAACAACGCCTGGTAACAATCCCTTGCATTTCGAAGGTATTTCTTAACTACCTTGCAACACCTGTAATCATTTAAATTACATCAATAACAGCAAACCCTGCATTTCAATGCGCATGCATTTTCTTGTGCATGTGGCGCAGGCTCAGCCATACCGCGCCCACCACCAGCGGCACCATGATGCCGGTAAACAGATCGGTATTCAGATTGACACCCGTCTGCTTGATGGCTTTGCCGACATAGGAAAACAGACCAGTCACATAATACGAAATGGCGGCGACCGACAAGCCCTCCACCGCCTGTTGCAGGCGCAATTGCTGTGCAGCACGGGCATTCATGGATTGCAGTATCTGGCGGTTCTGTGCTTCCTGCACAATGCCAACACGGGTGCGCAACAAATCATTGGTGTTGGCAATTCTTTGCGCCAGCGCTTCCTGCCGGTTAAGCATGGCAACGCAGGTATTCATGGCGGGCGTCAAACGCCGGTCCATGAATTCTTCTATGGTGGGAATGCCTTCTATCCGGACTTCGCGTAATTCTTCTATGCGTGCTTCGATAATTCTGAAATACGCCTGGGAAGCAGAAAAACGGTAGCTATTGTCCAGCGCCAGTTTTTCTATGCGCGCAGCCAGACGCATGATCTGGTCCAGCAGATCATGGACTGATACGCCATCCTGCTCCGGTGCATTTTCCTTGCCGGACTCACCTGCCTTGACCATGGCTGCCGACAGGGCGACCAGTTCATTTTCTATGCTGTTCAATGAGGCTGCTGCCTGCTGGGCATAGGGCAGGCCCAGCAAGGCCATCATGCGATAGGTTTCAATTTCCAGTATGCGTTGCACGAGGCGCCCTGCCTGCATGGCGCGCATGTCGATATCACGTATCACAAAGCGACTGAAACCGTCTGCCTGAATGGCGAAATCCGACCACAGTTCGCCCCCTTGCATGACATGGCTACCGGCCAGCACATTGCCTTCAAACACCCGCGCCAGGCTGCGCGCAAACTGCTCGGTACTTTCGCCATTGCGGCACAAGGCGACATGTGCAGCTACCAGCATTTTGCCCTGCAGGCGCAATAACCATTCACCGGGCAACTGCGTTACCGGCATGTGTTCAAACATCTCGCCCAGGGCCGGTACTTCTGCCAGGCTTTCGGCAAAGGTATAGGTGGCAAATTCGGCATGGCATTCCCACTTCAGGCGAAACCGTCCAAAATCGTGATAAAAATATTTGGCTGTACCAGCCGGTGCTGCCACAGCAAAATGCGCGCACAGAGCAGCCAGCAGCGCATGCTGTTCATGCGCTATGGAAGTGACGGCCTTGCTTTCAGCACCGGAATACACAGCAAGGTGCGATATGCGTTCAGGCGCCTGCAATTTCAAAAAAGGACGGGAATGAATTTCCGAAGCAAGCGGAACCCGCAATTGATGATTAAGTGTGGAGTAAATGATGGACATGAACGTCTGGAAAGTAAGTGTCAGCAACAATTAATGATAAGCATAGAGCATGCCAGATTAATACAACTCTGCAGCCACAGTCCGTAGGGCCTGCAACAACAGGCCGGCACCAGGTGACAGCAAATGATCGCGCTGGCGGATGATGCCAAAGGCATCCATCTTGCACGGCAATTCTATCGGCAAGATACTCAATACATTCAGGGATGCATAGTAGCGCGCCACATCCACCGGCATGACATGCAGGCTATCGGTCTGCTGCAATAAGGCAGTGATCAGCAGCAAAGCCGTGGTATCAACCACATTCACCGGCGGCTCCAGCCCTGCCCGCCTGAACATCATGTCGAAGCGGTGGCGCAGGACGCTGCCTTGCAGTGGCAATATCCAGGGGCAGGTATTTATATCCTGCAATTGCAGATTCGGGTGCTCCAGCAAAGGGTGACCGATACGGGCCACGGCACAGGCGGGCTCTTCGGTCAGTTCTTCATAGCTCAGGCTGGCACTGTTTTCCTGATCAAGGATGCGGCCTATCATAAAATCCAGGCTGCCACGCTGCAGGCGCTCCAGCAGGATATTGCTTTGTTCCATGTGCACGCCTATGCGCAACAGGGGGGCCTGCTGTTTGATACGGGCAATGGCCTTGGGCAGCAAGGCCATGCCTGGCGTCATGATGACACCCACTTCCACCTGCCCCAGCAAACCAGACCTGAGCGCCACGATATCGTCATGGGCAAGAGCCAGGCTGTTCAGCGCCATGCGTGCATGACGTATCATGGTTTCGCCGAAGATGGTGGGTTCCATCCCGCGTGGCAGGCGATCAAACAACTGCACGTCCAGCATTTCTTCCAGGTCCTTGAGCTGCTTGGACGCTGCCGGTTGCGTCATGTGCAGGGCTTCGGATGCGCGGTGGATATTGCGGTGCTCATCAAGTGCAATCAACAGCAATAATTGCCTGGTCTTCAGACGTGCGCGCAAAAACCAGTTAGGGTTGGGTGTATCCATAGATGAGCAATGCCGTAATCAATATTGAATTCGCCGGGGGCATGTTGCCACATATTTTTGGGGATTTTTGATATTCCTGAAATATATTATAGTTTGTAAACCTGAAGCGCAGGACTTATAGAAGAGTAAAACACGTACTCACAAGCCCCGCTCGATCCTGGTGATATGTGATTCAGACGGTTGCCCTGCCTTCACTTCTCGCATTCATTTTTCACCTACCTGCGCCCACTACGGTATCAGGCCTTACCCGCAATTGCAGACGGCGCGGAGGTTTTTCCAGCACTGATCACCATGATTCTTTGCACCAGGCAGAATATAAATAATAAGCCGCCTATGACGATCTTCGTCCACCACGAGCTTAGTGTCCCATCAAAGGCAATCAGGGTTTGTATGGTGCCCAGTACCAGCACGCCGGTCAACGCACCAGCCACATAACCGACGCCACCAGTCAGCAAGGTGCCGCCGATGACCACGGCAGCGATGGCATCCAGCTCCGTGCCCTGCGCATGCAAGCCATAGCCGGACAGCATATAAAACGAAAACAATAAACCAGCCAGTGCCGCACAAAAACCACTGAACGCATAAATCATGACCTTGGTCCGGGCGACCGGCAAGCCCATCATCAGGGCGCTTTGCTCATTCCCGCCTATGGCATATACCGCGCGTCCAAATTCGCTGTAGTGCGCCAGATAAATGGCCAGACCCAGCATCAGCAAGGCAATCACCACACCCGGCGAAACAAACACATCAAGAAACGCCAACTGGCTCTGCGACATACTGACAAACCACGGGTCATCAATAGTGATGGAATTGATGCTGATCAGATAGCACAGCCCACGCGCCAGGAACATGCCGGCCAGAGTAACGATAAATGCCTGCAATTTAAAGAAATGAATCATGGCTCCCATGGCAGCCCCAAACAGGCTGCCCAGCACCAATACCAGCGGCACCACCACGATAGGCGGCCAGTGCCACATCTGCAGCATCCAAGCTGTGATCATGGTACTCAGTGCCAGTACCGATCCAACCGACAGATCAATGCCGCCCGACAGAATGACAAAACTCATACCGATGGCAATTACCAGCAAAAAAGCATTATCGATGAGCAGGTTGCAGATTACCTGCAAGGATAAAAACCCGGGATAAGCCACGCCCCCCAGCACCAGCATCAGCAATAACAGGACAACCGTCACCAGCGAGATAAAATACGCGCTATGCGTGAGCTTGCGTAAAGTCAGAAAAAAAGGATTCATGTCGAAGAATCTTCGTAAGCTAGGAAGAACGTTTGACACGTGCCATGGCACGTTGCCAAATGCCTTTGAATTCGGCGGATTGGGACAGGCATACCACGAATACGACGATGGATTTGACCACCATATTCACCTCTGGCGGCACACCCATTGCATAAATCGTATACGTCAGCGTCTGTATGATGAGCGCACCTATCACGCTGCCTATCAGACTGAACTTGCCGCCATTCAGCGACGTGCCACCCAGAGTCACAGCCAGAATGGCATCCAGTTCCAGCAAGAGCCCGGCATTATTTGCATCGGCACTTTTGATATTGGCACTGATCATCAAGCCGGCAACACCGGCGCACAGGCTGCAAAACAGGTAAACAAAAAATATCAGGGCAGCGGTCCTGATGCCTGCCAGCCTGGCTGCCACCGGGTTGATGCCGATAGCCTGTATGAACAGGCCCAGCGCCGTTTTGCGCATGATCAGCGCGGTCAGCAAAAACACCACGGCAACTATCGTCAATGAAAACGGCAAGCCAAACAAATAGCCGCTACCTATGAAGAAATACGGCTGGTAATACACGGTGACAATTTGCCCATCTGTCAGCAGTTGTGCCAACCCACGCCCTGCCACCATCAGTATCAGCGTCGCCACGATAGGTTGCAGGCCCAGCAAGGCCACCAGCGCACCATTCCACACGCCACACAACAGGGCCGCACCCAGCGCTGCACACAATGCCCATACCATGGGGGTGTTGCTGACATATTCGGGTGTGCCGTTTTTCATGCTCAGCGTGCCGCCTATCAGCATGGCAGCGACAGTGCCTGACAGGGCCACCACTGCACCGACAGAGATATCAATACCACGCGTGGCAATCACCAGTGTCATGCCCACTGCGGTCAACATCAGCGGTGCCGCACGATTCAGGATATCAATCACGCTGCCATACAGATGGCCATCCTGCAATCGCAAATGAAAGAAACCGGGAATCATCAGCAAATCAATGACACACAACACCAGCAATGCCAGTATGGGGCGGGACAAGGGATGCTGTAGCAGGATAGATAATCTGTTTTTCATGGACAAGGTCGGTACAGGGCCGGATGGCAATGGCGGCGCAGATGATGTATCGGCTTTTGCTGACATGGTCATCACGCGCCCCCTGCTATGACTTCCAGGACGGATGTTTCATCCAGTTCGCCTTTTGCATATTCGCCGCAAATCTTGCGGTCACGCAGGACCAACATGCGGTCGCTGCAACGCAAGACTTCCGGCAATTCGGATGAAATGAACAAGACTGCCAGGCCCTTGCGACACAGGGTGGACACGAAATCCATAATCTCCTGCTTGGCTTTCACATCAATGCCACGGGTAGGTTCATCCAGTATCAGCAAACCTGGCGATGTCAACAGCCAGCGCGCCAGCAACACCTTTTGCTGGTTACCACCAGACAGCGTGCCTATGGGCGTATCGATATCAGCGGTTTTAATGCCCAGGCTTTGTACATATTCCAGCGCCAGCGCCTGTTGTTCTTTCATGGGCAGGGCACGCAAGATACCGGTCCTGGCCTGCAGGGCCAGCATCATGTTTTCACGCACGGACAAAGACAGTATCGCGCCTTCATGTTTGCGGTCTTCAGAACAGAAAGCAATACCGGCAGCAATGGCATCCCTGGGCGATGAAAAATGTCTATCCTTGCCGCCTATACGGATATGCCCGCTATCCGCCTTGTCAGCACCAAACAGCAGGCGTGCCGCCTCGGTACGACCGGCACCCAGCAATCCACAAAACCCCAGTATCTGGCCCGCATTGATGGTCAAATCCATGGGCAGGATGGCACCCTTGCGTCCCAGGCCATGCGCCTCTAAAAAAATGGCAGTCTCATTGCCTGCAGATGTAATTCCATCTGCACCATCGATACTGGATTGCAACTGTTCAGCCTCGTCCGGTGCGCCTATCATTTTATTCACCAGCGCCAGCCGTGACAGATCCTGGCACAGGTATTCACCTTCCAGCATGCCATTGCGCAGCACCGTAATGCGATCAGAAATCGCATAGGTCTGCTCTAAAAAGTGGGTAACAAACAGGATGGCCATGCCCTGTTCACGCAAGCGCTTCAACACGCTGAACAGTAATTGCACTTCGGCCTCATCCAGGCTGGAAGTCGGCTCATCCAGTATCAGCACCCTGGCCGACACACTGATAGCCCGCGATATCGCCACCATTTGCTGTATCGCCAGGGAATATTGCGCCAGCGGTGCAGTCACATCGATATCAATCTGCAATTGCGCCAGTATGCCAGCCGCCTGCTGGCGCATGCTGCGCCAGTCGATGCGACCGAAACGTTTGGGATAGCGACCGATGAAAATATTTTCAGCGACCGACAGATTGGTACACAAATTCACTTCCTGATAGACGGTGCTGATGCCCAGGTCTTGCGCATCAGAAGTAGATTGCGGCTGGACAGGCTTACCATCCAGTAAAATGCTGCCGCCATCCGGTGTATAGACACCCGTCAGTACCTTGATCAGGCTGGATTTTCCGGCACCGTTCTGCCCCATCAGAGTATGCACTTCACCGGCAAACAGGCGCAAGCCAGCCTGGCTCAGCGCTTTTACGCCGGGGAAACTCTTGTCTATGCCACGCAGTTCCAGCACAGGCGTGGCAGATGCTCCGTTATCGGATACGCTCATAATCATCAACAGTTTGGGGGCTGCAAAGGCTGTACTGTACTGCTGCCCTAAGCCAGACATACTACCGGCAGGCGATACAAAAAGGGAGGACACCGCCTCCCCGCGCATCTTCAGCAACAGCCTGCAGGTTTCAGTATTTGCGATTAGGGAATTCTTTGGCCGCAACTTCAGCCGGGAACACGCCTTCTTCTGTTGTAATCCGCTTGGGTACAGGCTTACCTGCCAGCACATCACGCGCCACCTGCATCAGTTGCGGACCCAGCAAAGGGCTGCATTCCACCGTGACATTGAGCTTACCAGCGATCATGGCTTCGAACGCACCTTTCACACCATCAATCGAAATGATGATTATGTCAGTACCCGGCTTCATACCTGCTTCTTCTATCGCCTGTATGGCACCAATTGCCATATCATCATTGTGCGCATACACCACGTTGATGTTCTTGCCCTGGGATTTAAGGAAGGCTTCCATGACTTCCTTACCCTTGGCACGGGTAAAGTCACCGGTCTGGGAACGGATAATCTTTATCTTGGCATTACCAGCTATTGCCTGTTCAAACCCATTCTTGCGGTCTATCGCAGGGGCAGAACCCACGGTACCCTGAAGTTCAACGATATTCAGAGTGCGATCCGGGGTTTTCTTGGCACGCTCCAGCAGCCAGCGGCCAGCACGACGGCCTTCTTCAACAAAATCAGAGCCAATAAAGGTCACATACAGCGATGTATCCGTCACATTGACCGCCCTGTCGGTCAGAATAACCGGTATCTTGGCAGCCTTGGCTTCACGCAACACGGTATCCCAACCCGTTTCAACCACAGGCGAGAAAGCGATGACATCGACTTTTTGGGCGATGAAGGAACGAATGGCCTTGACCTGGTTTTCCTGTTTTTGCTGGGCATCAGCAAATTTGAGGTTAATGCCATCTTTTTTGGCCGCATCTTTGATGGACAGGGTATTGGCGGTACGCCATTCGCTCTCGGCACCCACTTGCGAGAAACCCATTACGACAGGTTTGGCTGCCAGAGCAGATGCGCTACCGAATCCGGCTATGGTGATAATGGCAAGCTGGATTGCATTGCCCAAGAACGATCTACGGCTGAATGTCATGCTGGTCTCCTGAGTATTTGTTGTACCCTGCTAGGTGCCCTGCTGAATTTGAATACATGAGTGCATGACTGCACAACTACAAATTCAGCGAGCTTATCTTATTTTTCTAGTGTAAAAGAAACAGCCATAGCCATCCAATGATTTATTTTTAAGTTGCGATATCTTTTTTGATATCGCATCTCAAAAATAGTTGCCCGGAAAAATATCGTATTTACAACTTTATTTATGCTGCTCCAGCATAAGCATCAGATCACCAGTGCATTTTTTCCCGCAGAAATGCGCTTAACTTGTCGGCATTGCGGATATGCTGTGCCACCCGCGGATGGGCAGCGTAACCGGTAAATTCGAAGAATATGGTATCCATTCGCTCTTCCGGATTGGCCTGTTTGAGACGGGCCACAGCGCTGCTGACATAGCCAGGCCATTTTGAACCTGGCCTCATCGCATCCATGCTACCCAATGCACATACGATATAGGCAGACGGATAGGTGGCACGGACGGTTTTCACGAAATCCATATACGCCTGCACTCTTTGCTCGTCATCAGGTTCTGGCCGCAAGCGATGTTCACGATCAATGAGCCAGGCGTCATTCTGGAAAAGATTGATGACGACAACATCGGGAGTCCAGCGTGAAAAATCCCAGCGACTGTCATTTTTACCAACGGCACTGAGCTGATTGTAAAACTGCGGCATGGTGAAGGGAAACCAGCTGATCATCAAGCCTATGCCGCTCTGGGAAGTGACGTGCAGCTCCGCATTTAAATTACGGGCTGTAATGGCGTCATAGGTCATGAAATTATTTTTGTCTTTGGCAAAATTGTCCGGACCATTGTCAGGGGCTTCATTACCTGCCCCAGAGGTAATGGAGTCGCCAAAAAATTCTATGCGCCTGGCAAGCCTCACTGGCGGTGCCAGCAGCGTCCCCGACCTTGCCAGTTCCAGGCCCTTGAATGCGGTGGCACCCTCTTCTCCCTCGGTACGTTTGGTCAGCAAGAATTTATGCGGGCCGTTCGGCAGGTTGGTGGCGACGGGATATTTTCGCTCGCCTTGCCCGGCCCGGATAATCAGCGGATGCTCATAGTCATCGTCAATAAAGACGTTGAAATAATTATTGCCAAACTGATCATCCAGCACCACCGTAAGCGACGGGCCGGTAAAATTGGCAGCGATGCTGGTACCTGGCCAGCTCAGTTGTGGTGCCTGGCGGTTACTGAAATCGATACGCCCTGTATATTGCAGTTTGGGATCTGAAGCTGGAATAATGGTGTCAGCCCAAACAGCGTAAGCACTCAGCACACCAAGTAAAAACAGCGTTGCGATTTTTATTGCAGGTAATAATTTCATATAAGGCCGTTTTGCTTTTTTATAGTTTTTATAGGAGCGGCTTTGAATATAGCCGACAAATCTTATATCACGAGTTCCGCTCCATATGAAAATCAGGGCTTACGCAATAAGCGCAAACCGTACAAACCACCCGCCATCGATCCAGGCTGTGCAACAAAGCGCACTGTCAGTTTGCCCCCGGCACTAGCCACGACATCAGCCGGAACCGGTATATCCAGATCATAAATATCTTCGGCATGATCGGCTGTTAATACCAATGTCTTGAGCAAATGATCGTTGATATAGATATCAAATCTCCGCCCAGCGTCGGTTCTTGTAAAACTAAGACGCAGGCTGCCTGCCTTGCCCTCTTTGTCATTCAATTCGTAACTGAACCAGCCACTGGTATGACGCCAGTGCCGCCCCAAATGGATACCGGCATCAGCGCCCTCGCCCTTGAAAAAGTGATCTGATTCGGGCTGTTGTTCGCCCGGTGCAACCTGGTCTATGGTCTGCGCATCCAGGGCCAGGCGTCCGGCTTCGGCGGCGGCTGCTTCGGACCAGCGGCTGGCGAGATTTTCTGGACTGGTTTGTGGCCAGTAAATCGTGTATCGGGCCTCATGCAGGCGGAAGAATGGAAGTAAGGTAACAATCTGCTCACTTTGTACCCCCTGCCCCGACATCATCACCGGTGCAGTAAATTGCAACGGTTTACCCTTGACTGGCCTGATCTTGCGCATGAAACTGTCCACATCGTCCACCAGCACGGGGGCTGCTTCCAGTGGGCATACCGGCCCTTTTGCAATATGCCCCATGCGGCTATCGTCGGCAAAAAAGTTCAGGCTTTCGTTGGCAAACTGATTTGCAAACAGACTGGTTCTGGCAGCCAGCACAATGGGGCCATGCAGAATCGCATAATAATTGCTGGCATCCGGCATGCCTTCCAGCGTGGTCGTCATGGGCAGGCTGATATCCACCTGATCACCTTTTTTCCATGTACGTTTAATCTCGATATAACTGCCCGGCGTGGCTGTTAGCCTGACAGGCACATGATTGACACGCAATTCCAGCTTGCCCGCAGCCACCCATGCCGGGTAGCGAATCTTGAGTGTGAAGTCCTGCCCTTTATTAATAACGATGCGGGTACGTCCCTGATCCGGGAAATCTGTGCTTTGTGTCAGTTCCACCTTCTTTTCACGCCAGTTCAAGGTGGAAGGAATAAACAGATTGACGTACAGACTATCGGCATCATGGGCATAAATGAATTCGCCATACTTGGCATGACTTTCTATGCCTGAACCCACGCAACACCACATCGCCTGGTCCACTTGCGAATACACGCGGTAATGGTTGGGGCGCATGGGCGTGAAATACACCAGTCCGCCCGTATCAGGATGCTGCGATGACAAAATATGGTTGTACAACGCACGTTCGTAATAATCGCTATAACTGGCTTTGGGGTCACTCAAAAACAATAGCTCGGTCAGCTTCAGCATATTGTAGGTATTGCAGGTTTCCGGTCCTTCCACTTCATTGATCATGGACGAGAAATTTTTATCGTCATGAAAATGTTCCTTGACGCTGTTGCCGCCTATCGCCACCGTACGATGGTCATGCACCACCTGCCAGAAAAATGCCGCGGCCTGCTGCCAGTCCTGCTGCCCGCTCAAATCACCTATACGTTTGAAACCGATGACTTTGGGGATTTGGGTATTCGCATGCAGACCATTGAGTTTATCTTCCTTGCGCAACAGTGGCTGCAAGATCGCCTGGTGTGAAAAACGGATTGCCAGGTCCAGATATTTTTTATCGCCCGTCATTTCAGCCACATCGGCAAAGACTTCATTCATGCCGCCATGTTCACTACGCAGCATGGTTTGCATTTGTTCCTGGTTCAGGTGCGTGGCGAGTTCGCCAGCCCAGTCCGCCATTGCGATCAGCATCTCACGTGCATCCCGATTGCCTGCATAACGATAGGCATCGCGCAAGCCGGCATAGGTTTTATGCAGGTTATACCAGGGCACCCACTTGCCATTGACCGAAAAATTATCTGCCTTCAGCTTGCCATCCGCGATGGCCTGCCATGCCGCGACACCACCGGGTATACCGCCCAGGTAACCTGTGTGTTGCACTTGCTGGCATTTCTTCAGTTCTGCGACAAAATAATTCAGGCGATCCAGCACCTGCGTGTCACCAGTAGATGCGACCATCAGCGCCAGGGCCGACAGGTAGTGCCCGCCCATGTGCCCGTCCAGCCCGCTGGATTCCCAGTTGCCATAGCTGGCAACCGGCACCGGCAAACCAGCTTCACGCCGGAACGGAGCCAGCAACTTATCCGGGTCCAGGGCCATCAGATAGTGCAGATTATTGGTTTGTGCTTTTAGAAAGGGGCTCGCCGTCAGTCGTACATCGGCAAGGGGAAACAATTGCGCAGCCGATGCCTCGCCCGATGCAAAGCCCGATATCAGCATGGACAAAGTTGTCAAGGCCAGACACTGCATCAACGTCAAGAGCAACTTATTCAATCCATTAATTTTCATATTATTTGGCAGGCAGCTTCACGCTGCGATAAGTGTTGAGCTGGCTGGCATCCACCACCGGCCACAGGTCGGCATCCCATTGCATGTCGAGAATTTTCAGTTTTTGCAGGTAGTTGTCGGCTGTTTCATAGGCATGCAATACCAGATAATCCTTGCCATCCATGTGATAGGCGCTATTATGTCCGAGCGCCTGCCACTCCTGATTGCCAGTTAAAAACAGCGTGCCGCCACCTTTTGCCATATCCTTGCCTTCCTTGTCCAGGTAAGGTCCGGTCACGGTTTTGGAACGCCCTACGACCAGATGGTAAGTGCTTTTTTCTTTTTGACAGCACAGCCCCCATGAAACGAACAGGTAATAATAATCACCTCGCCTGAAAATGAAGGGTGCTTCTATTTGTGCCGGCCCACCCGATTCATCCGGGGTAAATGCTGGCCGTGCACGCTGCGCGATCGCATGCCATTCCTGTGGTTCTGCCAAGCCTGTCCACGCCGGATTCAGCTTCACCAGCTTGATGCCGGTCCAGAATGAACCAAAGGCCATCCAGGCCTGGCCTTTGTCATCAGTCACAATATTTGGATCGATGGCATTCCATAAATCTCGCCCGGGTATGGATTGCAGGATCATGCCCTGGTCTTGCCAGTGATAGTCTGGCGAGCGTGGATTGAGTGTCTTGTTGACCGTGACCCCGATACCGGATGTCAGTTGGCCAAAACCGGAGACGGAATAATACAGATAGTATTTTCCATCATGAAACTGGATGTCCGGCGCCCAGATAAACCCTCGGAAGCTGGGGGCTGCCTTACGTGCCCAGGCAGGTTCACCAGCAAAAATCCGTCCCTCCGGACGCCAGTCATGCATATTACTGGAACTGTAAAAACTGATTCCTTGCCCCGTGCTGAACAGGTAGTAAATTTCACCCTCTTTCGCCATCACCGGGTCATGCACCACCACTTCCGCAGCCTTGATCTGTGCATGCACAGAAAATAAAAATACGGCAAACACGGTGACAACCAGTTGGAGAAAGCGGCGCTTCATACTATACCTTACCTACTTTTAGACAATCCCCTGACGATACACCGTCAGGGGATTGCAGCTCAACTATTCAAGCGACACGACGATCACTGCCTTGGCAGGGACATTCACGGTCAGCTTGCCCGCCTTGGCAGTGGCATTAAAGCTGGCTGGTTGTATGGCCTGCGGTTGTGCAAAGGTATTGTGTGCGTCCATGGTCTTGGCCGTCAGCACACGGCCTTTGGCGGCAGTCAGTTTTTCACCGGCGACATCAATATCAATACTGACATCCTTGTTGGGATTGGTATTGACCAGCGACAGATACAGCTTGCCATCCTGCCCACGTGCCGCAGATGCGCTGACTTCAGGGATGCTGGTGCCACCGAAACTGTATTCAGGGTTATTCGCAATCGTCAGAGGCAAGGCTGTCGCATTTTGAAATGGCACATACATTTCAAATGCGTGGTAAGTCGGCGTCAGCAGCATCTTGTCTTTTTCTGTCAGGATCATGGCCTGCAAGACATTCACCATCTGAGCAATATTGGTCATGCGTACACGCCCAGCATAGGAATGGAAGATATTGAAATTCAGCGCCGCCACCACTGCATCGCGCAAACTGCTTTGCTGATACAGAAAGCCAGGATTGGTGCCGGGCTCCACGTCATACCATGTACCCCATTCATCCACATCGAAAGAAATCTTGTTTTTCGGATCGTTTTTGTCCAGCTTGGCGACGTTGTTTTTGATCATCGTATCCATACGCAAGGTGTTTTTCAGCGTGGATATCCATTGATCTTCACCAAAACCGATGGCCAACCCTTTCTTGCTCCAGTTACCAGTTGGCAGGGTGTAGTAGTGGAAACTGATCCCGTCAACCCGCGTACGAATGTTTTTAGACAGGTAATCAGTCCAGGTGGTATCGTCATCATGCCCACCACTGGCGATGATTTTTGGCATGTAAGGCTTGGGGGCTTTCAGGAAACTGACGGTTTGGTTGTACAGATTGGTGTAATACTCCGCCGTCATGTTGCCGCCACAACCCCATGCTTCATTACCGACCGCAAAGAAGGCAACCTTGAACGGCTTGTCACGCCCGTTTTTGCGACGTAGTTCTGCCAGTGTCGATTTGCCGTCACCGGTCATGTATTCCATCCATTCTGCCATTTCCTGTGCAGAGCCGGAACCCAGATTGCCGTTCACATAGGCATCTGCACCCAGCAGGTCAACCAGGTCAAAAAATTCATGAGTACCGACAGCATTGCGTTCTTCCACATTGCCCCAGTTGGTATTCATCTTGACCGGACGGCTTTCACGCGCGCCTATGCCATCACGCCAGTGGTATTCATCCGCGAAACAGCCGCCTGGCCAGCGCACCAGCGGCACATGCATCTTCTTCAAGGCACCAATGACGTCATTGCGCCAGCCCTTGGTATTGGGAATGGGTGAATCCGGCCCTACCCACATGCCTTCATATATACCCGTACCCAGATGTTCGGCAAACTGTCCATAAATATTCTTGTTGATGACAGGCCCGGCTTTTTTTGCATCGATGCTGATACTGACTTCATTCGCTGCATGAGCCGGCATGGCCATCGCGGAAAATGCGAGGACTACCGCAGAAAATACGCCTGCTTTGAAACTGGTTTTTAGTATTTGCATTGTTGTCTCCTGGTTTTTATAAGATATTACCTATATTCATTTACTCAAAAACTGCGACAAAGCCGCCATGGGTTTTGATCGTGATCCGGGTGTCTTTCACAGCCTGCACAGGCTGCTGCACAAACGCCCTGCTGCTATCGCCATCGCTTATCATTTGTGCTTTCTTGTCGCCGATAAATGACAGATCCAGATTGACTGTCTTATCGCTGTCTGTCGCATTGATAGCCGCCACATACCAGGCTTTACCGGCACGACGGGCGATTACCACAAACTGCCCCGGGTAACCATCGACGAAACGGCTGTCATCCCATGTCACTGGCAGTGTCTGCAAAAAGCTTTTGACATACGCAGGTACGGTTGCCATGCCTTCGGGTATTTCAGCAAAGTGCTGGATGCCAGACAAAAACAGCACCGATTCCGCCAGCTCAAAACCATTGCGGGTCTTGCGTTCTATCTTGGGAATATCAGCAAACACCATAGGGGTGAAATCCATGGGGTCAAACAGATTACGCGCAAATGGCAGCATGGCTGCATGGGTGGCAACGGCATCCTGATCTTTTTGCCCGAATGTCGTAAATTCCAGCCCCTTGACGGCTTCCATACTCATCAGGTTAGGATAGGTACGCGCCCAGCCGCGTGGCAAGGTTGAGCCATGAAAATTCACCAGCAAGCCCGCATCCGCTGCATCTTTAAGAATGGCGATGTAATACGCGATCATGGACTGACCATCACCGGCAAAAAAATCTACCTTGACACCCTTGACGCCGATATCACGCAAACGGGCAAATTCCTGCTTGCGCTGTGCAGCGGTCAGCAATTGGCTCTTGGGGCTATATTTGGTCGTATTCCATGCGCCGGAAGAGTTGTACCAGACTAGCACGCCGACATTCTTTGTCGCACCGTATTCCACCAGTTGCCTGAGCTTTGCGTAGCCTATTTTTTTATCCCAGTCGGCATCAATGAGAGTGTATTCCCAGTGCATGTCGGCGGCATAATCGATGAATTTTTTCTGTACATCAAAAGTCGTAAAATCATCCTTGAGCAAAGCCCAGCTCCAGGATGCATGACCAGGCTTGACGATGCTGGCATCCATTTTGATGGCGGGCGCTGCCAGGTCAGAACCAAGATTCGAATTCATGATGCCAGGCAAACTGCCTACACCAATGATGCGCCAGGGTGAACGCAACACATCCTTGCTTTCAGCCAGCAAGGTGCCAGCAGTCTTGCCATCAGTGAATACCTCTGCCGCCATGGGCGTACCAAGCTGATAAACACCCCCAGGTGAAGCTGCCTGCAAACGCGATGCATGCCAGCTGCCATCCATATCTGCTTCGGTCAGCACGACCCAGCTATCACCGCTATTAAACAAGGCAGGAAACACCCAGCCAGCCTTCGACGGTGAGGCAGTGCCCACCGGGATATTCATCAGATAATGTTCTTCATAAGACGGGTTGGTATTGGCAAAACCTGTCTGTGCCACGGCGATAGGTTGCAGCCATGCCCTGGCTTTATCATCCAGTGCAAATGAAGTCGTTTCTCTGACGAATTTCTTGAATTTGACAGATGAGTCACTGACGATATAACGGAAAGCCACCCCATCATTCGATACCCTGAACACCACATCCATTTTTTGATGGCTGGCATTTTCAATCGTCACTACCTGTTCATTCGCAGCATAGTGATTGATGCGACGCTTACCCACCAGCATTTCATAAGTATCTGTCACCGACTTGACGGGAGAAGTCTGCGCCAGCTTCAACTGTTGCGTAAAATCGGCGGCATCCAGTTGCAGGCCCAATGCTGATGGCAGTATCACTACCTGGCTATCACGCGCTACGCTATACACCAGTTGCTGCTGCGCCGACAATTCGACTTTCAATTGCAGGTGCTGGTCCGGGCTGGACAAGGTTGTCGCTGCAAGCGTGCTTGCTGCAAAGCTGGTGCCAGCCAACAAGCCCAACAGCATACCAAGGCTAGATCTGATTATCATATTCATTCCCATCTGAAGATAAGGCATGAGTTCACCCCGCCGCCTGTTTTTAAACAGGCGGATCACAAAAATTCGGGGACAACAGGTATTGCTAGACGCTATACGGTCTCAGTCTCGGTCTGAAAGCAGCCGGAATCAAACCAAGGAAATCAAATGCAAGAGATCAAACCCAGCCGCCATCGACGATAAATTCCTGCGCGGTACACATGGCACCATCATCCGCCGCCAGGAACAGCACCATGGAGGCGATATGGGCAGGCATCAGCTTGCTGGGAAGACACTGGTTACGTTTGATTTCCTGCTCGCCCGCTTCATCCACCCACAAATCAATCTGGCGCTGTGTCATCACCCATCCAGGTGACACGGTATTGACCCGTATGCCATGCGCGCCAAATTCGCGCGCCAGGCCACGTGTCAAACCAACGACTGCCGCCTTGGCGGTGGCATACACGGGGTAACCCGCACCCTTGATATGCCAGGAAATGGAGCTGACATTGATGATGGAACCAGCGCCTTTTTTCTTCATGCCCGGCAACACCGACTGGCAGGTAAAAAACATGGGGCGCTGGTTGATGGCGATACGTTCATTCCAGTATTCGACACTGACTTCTTCAGTCTGATGGCGCTGATCATTGGCCGCATTGTTGACCAGCACATCAAAATCACCGATCTCTGCCGCCAGCTCAACCATGGTTTTTTGCAATGCCGGGATATCAGTGATATCGCAATAACGGAACAAGGGTGCAGGCAAACCGGCAGCAGCCAGTTTGTTGCACAGTGCTTCGCTGGCGTCTTTGGCGATATCCACAAACGCCACCTTTGCCCCCTGATGGGCGAAAGCCGTGACCAGTTCTTCGCCGATACCGGTGCCGCCACCGGTAATAAACACTGTCCGTCCCTTGAGGCTGACGTAGTGTGCCAATTGAGTCATGCTATCTCCTGCTTCGTGTTTTATGGTGCTGCTATTTTAAATCGACTAGTGCGCTTATCAAATCGAATACTGTGCCCACTGCATTTTCCATTTACTTCTTGCCCATTACGCCATCATGCCGACGCCATATATTGGCGACATTGTCATCACGCAGGCCAACTGGCAATAAAGCCTGTGGCAAGTTCTGGTAGCAAACCGGACGCAAGAAGCGATGTATGGATGCCGTTCCTACTGAAGTACTGCGGCCATCCGCAGTGGCTGGAAACGGGCCGCCATGCACCATGGCCGTCGCCACTTCGACACCGGTTGGAAAACCGTTGGACAGTATGCGACCTACCTTGCGTTCCAGCACCGGCAACAATGCGCTGGCCTGTTCAAAATCGGCTTCTTCTATCTGTATCGTGGCAGTTAGTTGCCCTTCCAGCGCTTCAGTCACGGCACGCATCTGGTCCACATCACGGCAAACAACCAGCAATGAGGTCGGGCCGAACACCTCGTTCTGCAATGCGTGCCGACTCAGGAAGGTATCTGCACTGGTTACAAACATGGCGGGATTGGCTTTACCTTCTTCGACATCGACCTTGACCAGGGTGTTGACCTCTTCCGCATCGGCCAGTGCTTCTACCCCGTGCTGATAATTGGCTGCGATACCGGGCGTCAGCATGGGTGCGGGTGATACACCGGATATGATCTGGGTTGCTGATTTGACGAACCTGTCCAGGTCTGGTCCATCTACCGCCAGCACCAGACCGGGATTGGTGCAGAACTGACCTGCACCCAGGGTCAGTGAGGTCACGAAATCTTTGGCAATCTCTTCTGCCCTTTGCGCCAGTGCCTGCGGAAACAAAAACAGTGGATTGATGCTGCTCATTTCCGCATACACGGGTATCGGTTGCGGGCGCGCCGCCGCCACAGCCATCAAGGCCAGGCCACCAAAACGTGATCCGGTAAAACCCACAGCCTGTATGGCAGGATGGCGCACCAGTTCCTGACCGATTTCATTGCCTGTACCTGTCAACAAAGAAAACACGCCCGCAGGCAAACCACACAACTGCAAGGCCTTGACGATGGCACGTCCCACCAGCTCGGACGTACCTGGGTGAGCAGGATGCACTTTCAATACCACCGGGCAGCCTGCTGCAAAAGCCGCCGCCGTATCACCACCGGCCACGGAAAACGCCAAAGGGAAATTGCTGGCTGCAAATACGGCAACCGGCCCCAAGCCTATCAATTGCATGCGCAAATCGGGGCGCGGTGGCTGGCGTTCAGGCAAGGCGCTGTCGATACGGATATCCGGCCATGAGCCTTCACGCAATAGATCGGCAAACAATTGCAACTGGCTGATGGTGCGACCGCGTTCGCTTTCCAGTCGTCCGCGCAACAACCCGGTTTCGGCCATCGCACGTTCGATAAGACGATCACCCAAGGCCATGATCTGTTGACCTATGGTCTCCAGCAAAACCGCTCTTTGTTCGCCCGTGCAGGCACGAAACGGATCAAATGCCGCCTGCGCCATGCTGCATGCGGTATCGATCTGTTGCTTGTCCACCGTATAAAAAGCCGGGGCCATGCTGAGCATTTTGGCTGGATCAAATGCCAGGAAAGAGTTACCACTTCCCTTTTCAGCAATGCCGCCTATCAGGGCTTCGCCAGTGATATTCATAGGGCTTTGACCTTGGTAAATTCCGTCTTCCTGACAGACAGCCGATTGCGCAATGCTGGCCCAAATGCTGGAGCTTCAATTTCAAAGGTTTCACCAGCCTTGACGCTGACGCCATCGGCAAAGCTCAGCGTCGCCGTGCCAAAGAAATGGATATGCACGTCGCCCGGGCGATTGAACAAGGAATATTTGAAGTGATGGTATTCAAGGTTGGCAATGGTATGCGACATGTTTTGCTCGCCACTGACAAAGCTCTTTTCCCATCTTGGTTTGCCATCCACGTCATAAATACGGGATGTACCGGCAACATGCTGCGGCAGATCGCCCACCAGCAAAGCCGGACCCAAGCCGCAGGCACGCAATTTTGAATGGGCCAGATACAGATAATTCTGACGTTCAGTCACGTGATCAGAAAATTCATTACCAATAGAAAAACCGATTCGATACGGCAAACCATCGTCACCGATCACGTACAGGCCAGCGATTTCTGGCTCTTCACCGCCATCCAGCGCAAAATCAGGCATGTCCAGGCTTTGACCACTGGCACGCACGACAGAACCATCGCCTTTATAAAACCATTCAGGCTGCACGCCGGTCTCACCTTCTGCCGGTTTGCCACCTTCCACACCCAGGCGGAACATTTTCATGCTGTCACTCAGGCTTTCAACATCGCCACCAATTTTCTTGTGCATGGCATCGCGTGCATCGGCACTGCCCAGATGCGTGAGGCCGGTACCAGTAACATAGCAATGCGCATGATCGCGATGATCAAGCGGTGGCAGCAGACGCCCTTCATTGGCGATGTCTTCGTATTGATAGACCGTGCTACCCAGTGCTGCCGTCGCCAGCTTTTCCAGACCGGTGCCAGACCGGATGGCGGTCTGCGCCAATATGTAAGTACTGGCATAGCCATCAATTACGCGAATCTGGTCTTGTTCCAGCGCCCCCACCAGACGCGTACCGGCTGGATTGGTAAATTGTACGATTAACATAATTTCTCCTGAAGCGTTTTACTGATTCGATGATGGGAATGCCTGACTGCAAAGCTTAATGCGAATGCTTGGGCACTTCAGCACCCCGGCTACCCACCAGAAAATCAAAATCACATCCCTGATCCGCCTGCAAGACGTGATCAATATACAGTTGCTGATATCCGGTTTTATGAGATGGTTGCTGCTTCTCCGCCCGGCTGGCCAGACGTTGCTGCATTTCTTCGTCGGTAACATCCAGATCCAGTTTGCCATTGCGGCAATCCAGCGTGATCATGTCACCATCCTGCACGATGCCCAGCGGGCCGCCGGCCATAGCTTCCGGTGCCACATGCAATACCACCGTGCCGTAAGCGGTGCCGCTCATGCGGGCATCTGAAATTCGCACCATGTCCTTGACACCCTGCGCCAGCAATTTAGGCGGCAAGCCCATATTGCCCACTTCAGCCATACCGGGATAGCCTTTGGGGCCGCAATTTTTCATGACCAGCACAGAATCCGCATCGACATCCAGATCAGGATCAAGTATGCGTTGCTTGTAATGTTCAAAATCTTCAAACACCACGGCCTTGCCGCGATGTTGCATCAATGCAGGTGTGGCAGCAGACGGTTTCAATACTGCACCACGCGGTGCCAGATTGCCGCGCAAGATGCAAATGCCGCCATCGGCCAGTAATGGGTTATCCAGTTGCCGTATGACTTCATCGTTATATACCGGTGCATCCTGGCAGTTTTCCCAGAAGCTTTTGCCATTCACCGTCAATGCATCCTTATGCGGAACCAGGCCACCTTCGCCCAGGCGACGCACAACACCAGGCAAGCCGCCTGCGTAATAGAATTCTTCCATCAAGAAACGGCCAGACGGCATCAGATCGACGATTGTGGGCGTGCCACGACCGACTGTGGTCCAGTCTTCCAGTTCCAGCGGCACACCGATGCGGCCAGCTATCGCCTTCAGATGGATCACCGCATTGGTGGAACCACCAATCGCCGCATTCACGCGTATGGCATTTTCGAATGCTTCACGGGTCAATATTTTGGACAGGCGCAAATCTTCACGTACCATTTCAACGATGCGTATGCCTGACATGTGTGCCAGCACATAACGACGGGAATCGACTGCCGGAATCGCTGCATTATGTGGCAAAGTCGTACCCAGCGCCTCGGCCATGCAGGCCATGGTAGATGCCGTACCCATGGTATTGCAGGTACCGGCAGAACGCGACATGCCAGATTCTGCCGCCATGAACTGATGCATGGTGATGGAACCGGCCTTGACCGCTTCATGCAATTGCCAGACCGCCGTGCCAGAACCAATATCCTTACCATCCAGCTTGCCATTCAGCATGGGGCCGCCGCTGACAACAATGGTTGGAATGTCACAGCTTGCCGCCCCCATCAGCAAGGCAGGCGTAGTCTTGTCGCAGCCGACCAGCAAGACCACCGCATCCATAGGGTTGCCGCGTATGGATTCTTCCACATCCATACTGGCCAGATTGCGCGTCAGCATCGCCGTCGGGCGCAAATTGGATTCACCATTTGAAAACACCGGAAATTCAACCGGAAACCCGCCCGCTTCCAGGATGCCACGTTTGACATGTTCCGCCAGCTTGCGGAAATGGGCATTGCAGGGTGTCAGTTCAGACCAGGTATTGCAGATACCGATAATCGGTTTTCCTTCAAACTCGTGATCAGGTATGCCCTGATTCTTCATCCAGCTACGGTACATGAAACCGTTTTTATCCTGGGTCCCAAACCATTGCGCCGAGCGTAAAGTAAGCTTTTTCTTTGTTTCAGACATCCGGTATCTCCTTGTTTTTATGACGCAGGGTCGCAACCAACACACGCACCCGCGCTTAATACAGAGATACTAAAGACTACAACGATGTCTTTCCAATGACTTTTTATTTGCAATTGATACTGCAATTGATATCGCAGAAATTGAAACTTTGCGTCATCAAGCCCGCATCATCAAGTCTGTATCGAGAATCGATAAATGGAGTTCGAACGATATTCCTCACCAGGCCGCAATACCGTTGAAGGAAACTGTGGCTGATTCGGTGAATCAGGAAAATGCTGCGGCTCTATACAAAAACCGCTATGCAGAGCATACGTCTGCCCCTTGCCGGCAAGGCTGCCATCCAGAAAATTCCCGCTATAAAACTGCACACCAGGCTCATCCGTCCATAGTTCCAGCACGCGACCAGATACAGGCTCATGAACACGCACCCCAAGGCTGGTTTCCTTTACTGCCGTCTTGTTCAGGACAAAGTTATGGTCATAGCCCTGACCATGCGCCAATTGCGGATCATCATGGCCTATGCGTGCACCAATCGCAGTCGCCCGACGAAAATCAAAGGCAGTACCCGCCACCGGCACCGGTGCACCGGTTGGTATCAAACCGGCATCCACAGGTGTATAGGCATCCGCATTAATCATGACCTCATGCCCCAATATTGAACCCTGCCCTGCCAAATTGAAGTAAGCGTGGTGAGTCAGATTGACTGGCGTTGCCTGGTCCGTGACTGCGTGGTAGCGGATGTGAAACTGATTATCATCATCCAGCTCATAAGTGACCGTTACATGCAGATTGCCAGGGTAGCCCTGCTCGCCATCTTCACTGAAGTAACGCAGGCCAAGGCCAACACTATGACGCGTTTGAAACGGCGTCGCATCCCACTTCACCCTATAAAAACCGCCACTACCACCATGCAAATGGTTAGCACCATTGTTGCGGTCAAGCTGATACATCTTTCCATCCAGCACAAAGCGCCCTTGCGCAATGCGATTACCATAACGCCCTATCAACGCCCCAAAAAATGAGGATTCACCCAGGTAAGGCTGCAAATCAGCAAAACCCAGCGTCACATCCGCCAGCACACCATCGCGGTCAGGCACATGCAGTTCAGTAATAATGCCACCAAAATCCGTCACCTTGACCAACATGCCCTGGCGATTGCGTAGCGTGTATAGATTGATGACCTGCCCATCATCCAGATGACCAAAAACGCTTTGTTGAAGGCTTGGCTCCTGGACTTCCTTTTGAGTTTCATTCGTGAATTGTTCAGCGGACATCATGAGAGTTTTATAGATAAGACGAGGACTAAAAATCAGCTTGCCAGTAATGCCCAGGTAAATGCAGACGGGCATAAACCAGCAATGCTTAAGCCATACTGACAAATACATATCAGCAAAACCATATCGCCGAGATAATATTCTGACGGGCGAAATTACCCAAGCTCATCATAAACTGCACCGAAAAATCCATCCAATCACATTTTCAGCATTTTCGATATCGGTTTTGGTATAGCACTTTGAGCACGTTCAAACCAAAACCTGGCTTGATGTCACGACCAAGGCCGCCCAATCTGCCTGAGAGACCTCCGGCGATTGCAGCACAGGGGAGTAGCCATTTTGATTTGAGCCATTTCTTTGCTATAATCACAGGCTTCGCTTGCTAAGCGAACAACCAAGCCGGAGAGGTGGCAGAGTGGTTGAATGTACCTGACTCGAAATCAGGCGTAGTAGCAATACTATCGGGGGTTCGAATCCCCCCCTCTCCGCCAAGACAATATCCGAAGAACTACAAAACGAACAGCAAACCCAGATGAAACCTAAATTTCATGCGTTTTTGTTTTTTTACTTCCGTTTTCGCTGTTTAGAATCCAACTTTCTTCCGAATACAGTTCAGGATACACCTTGAACTCACAGCTTGCGGTGCCCCGCAGTTTCTAAGCAAATCCCCTGTACAGATATTGAAGTACGAACCACTAAGTCCGTCTCTTCGATGAATGAGGCTTGAGGTTGGGTATAAGCCCTAGCAGGGGATGCTATGGTAGTACAATTGCACACACACCGACAAGGAATTGGTGATTACGATTAATCCCTATTACTTCGAACGTGGTCAATTTAAAAAACGGCAAGTCTGTTCATGTGCGAGATCGTGTATGTGGATTTCACTGTATCCCTAGTGCATCGCTTCAAATTTAGTAATTGACTAGCCTGACAATCATAGGAAGATGAGTTACAGTCCTATTGGTAGCTGCCTTGCAGACTCTCATCAACGACCTTTTTCGTCGTATAAACTACAAGATATCTGGTAAACATGCTTAATGAACGTTCCGATACTCCACCAGCGCTACAGCTACTAGTAAACGAGATCGCCCAATGTGCGACATGGGCTGATGCGAGGAAACGCGTAAGAACTATTCTTCCTGAGCTTAAATCTCAAGCTCGATCTTTCGATTTTCCGGACAGCACTGAAATAATTGGCGCAAGAGACCCAAAAAAACTGGATATACATTTACACGGTGCACTAGACATTATTAGTGGAGACGGCTGCTCAACATTTGCATGTCGGCTGCAAGCTGTCGATAGAATTGCACGGAGCGTTGGACTACTTGCAGACAGAATATGGCTAACAGACACGATATCAAATAGGTTGGTAGATTTTGGGAGAGCAACCAACGAGAAGGTTGATAGCCTTATTGAAGATGCCTCAATTATCTCTAAGTTAAGTCCGTTAATAAATATTGGCTTGGTAAAGTTTAGATCTCCCTTCTACGCAATATGCGATTGCTGTTCGGATAAGTTAATTGGGGATATTTCTTCACTGGCTAGCACTTTATCTAAGAAATTCAAAGCGGATTACAAACTAGAGGCTCGCGAACAAGGTGGTTACTTTTTACACACAGGGAAGTGCTTCGAGCCCCCCTTAATGTTAACAAATCCATATGCAACACAGCCGCTGAGATTGCGTCAGTTACTTGAGCCACTTATAAAGCAAGAGCTTCGATCTATTCTCTACGTTGCCCGCGAAGCCTCATTAACGGGGGGTTCTATCGTGTCTAATTCCCGCCTGGGATTAGCTGGCCTACTTGAACAAGATGGGCGCCTGCTGAGTAGAAGATCAATGCTCTTACTGGAAAAAGAGCGGGAAATTAATGTCCCATGGGTGAGTGAGTTGAACCCTGAGCAAATTATTCAGCTTCGCGACGAGGCCGCAACTGCCTTGCCTGCCTTTAGGTCTCAGCTCATCAAGATTTTTTCTGCAGATGCAAGTGATAAGGCACTGGATTCAGCTTTAGTTTCACTAGATGCCTTAAGGGATCAAGCAGTTGAAGTAAGGGCGGAATTGAATGCAAAAAAGAAGCATTCATCAAAATACTGGAAAGTTACCTATGGTGTTCTTGGTTTCGGCCTATCTGCGTACGGAGTGGGGGCAGAGAATGTTGCAGCAGGCGTAGGTGGACTACTTCCTCTTATTCAGTTGCTCATAAATCACCAAACAGGATTTGATTCAGACCTTGCCAAGCTGACGGCTCGTCCAGGTTACGTATTGCTGAAAGCGCAAGATATATTAGCTCATGCTCATTGAATTTTATGATCATGATGAATTAATTCCAACTCACTTCCGGAGGTAGTAAACGCCGTTGAGGGGTGTCGAGTTGCGATGGTTCGTCAAAACTTGAAATGGACCAAAAACGGGTGGCTGATGGCAAGGATTTAGCGAATACAAGGGCATGTCTATATGAGCATCAAAAAAGATCAACACGTTGTGCGCAGTTCGAATGGACAATGGGCGGTTCGAAGCACCGGCGCAGAGAAAGCTAGTAAAGTTTTCGCATCAAAAGATCTTGCGGTTAGCCACGCCCGGTCAGTTGCGCGTAGTGCAAGTACTGGTGTTTACATCCATGGAGACGATGGTCGTGTGCTAACCAAGGATTCATACGCATCAGATACTAGTAAACGCGGACGAGGGCCAATGAAAGGAGAAGGTGTGAACTCCCCGCAGCGTATCAAAGGAAAAAAATAATATGCCGTTTGAAACCAACGTGTTCATCAACTGCCCTTTTGATAACGATTTCAAAAAAATATTGCATCCCATGCTGTTTACTATTATCTACCATGGTCTAAAGCCTCGGATCGCAACAGAGCGAATTGACTCAGGCGAGCAACGCATCTCAAAGATCATCGAGCTGATCAAAGAATCGAAGTATTCAATCCACGATTTGTCACGGTTAAAGGCGACCACAGTAGGTGAAATTTTCCGCCTGAACATGCCATATGAGCTAGGTATTGACGCTGGCTGTCGACACTTTGGAAGAGGAAAGCTAGCATCTAAGCAATATCTGGTCACATCCTCAGAACATTATGAGTATCAAAAAGCATTGTCTGACATTGCTGGTACCGATATCGCCGTTCACAACAACGACGCGTTGCAAACTGTACGAGTTATACGTCGATGGATTGAGAACATGATTGGAGGCGAGGATGGATCGCAGGCCATTTGGGCTGCATATGAAGACTTCAACGCGTCGATGTTTGATGAAATGACAAACCGGGGTTTCGACAGCGATGAGATAGAAAACGTGCAAACGGCAAAGTTGATCAATCTGATGGGGGCGTTCATCACAAATCGCAAGTTGCAAAAATTAGGGCTGCGCTGAATAAATTATCAAGATTAAGCACAAACTAACCGTTTACACAAAATTCCGGACACCCCCGAGGTATACCTCTATTTTTCTAATATATATCGATCCCGACCGTCCGAAAGGACATGTCGTCGAGAATCTTCAGTAACAGCACCAATGCTTTGGAAATTCAGCTTCGCATCACGTAGCGTCATATGATTCGGCCCACTGAGTCGATCAAATTCCGTTGTTCCGTCATCTTCCCAAAAACACACACGACAAATTTCATATGCTGCGCTCACAAGCAGGCTCCTGTATCTGCAACAGGGGCAAGCTACTAGGTCCTCAACACTGCCTTCAATCACGTCGTCCAACCCTAGAAGGGTGATCTGACTTTTCAAATACGAGTTAACCACTCCTGTATATGAATGTTTTACGGCAATCTTTAGGAGAGGATCATATATTGCACGTTTCGGGTCGTCGGGCTCATCAGTACGAGCGAACATCATCTTTAAAAAATCGGGAAGACCTTCATAGTCAGGATCACTTCCATCAATGGACCACCAGTCCAGCAACAATACCTCACGCTCTGCCTCGGATAATTGAGCAAGATTGCGTCGCACTAACAAACCAATTGCTTCATCTCTCGTCATATGACTCATCATCTAAATTTAACGACCTCTCAGTTGCGCTGCAAGATCAATTGTGGCAGGACACCGACAAGCGCTTGCAGTATCTTTCCATGCATAACTAGCAAAATTTCCGTAGCAAGCGATTTCTACATTTGCGAAGTCACCAAAATTTCAGCTATGACATTTCCGTCTAAAGGACATTATTGTAGTCATACATATACTCCTCAGTCTCCCCGATTTGCCATATGTGCCCATCTAGTCTATCCACAGTCACAATGCCCCCACCCTCCATGGCGGTTGCGCTCCCAGGAGCTTCCAATTGAAAACACCAATACATAGGATTCGTTACGACTTCTTTTCGCGCCATTGATCTGACCGCCACATCCCTATTTCCAGCATGTTCTCTTGCAACTGCCTCTGCTTCGGCTTCGGACATCAAATTTTTATCTCTATACTCAACTGGAACATTGACGCTTTTAATCCTGTTGTTTCTGAGATGAGTAACGATTGCAACACCAACAATTCGATTTACGTTTAAACCCAGGAAACCGCAATAGAACTGATCTTCTTCAAACAATAATTTCGGCTCGAAAATCTTGAGTTGTTTCAAAAGACCAGAAGAACCACTTATATCTTCCAGCAAATATATGTCGCATATTTTTTGCATACTTCATCAATTTTCAAGGAAAGGTTTTTCCGCGCTAAATAATGGCAAGATCGTGCACAAGAGTAATTAACACACTAATACTGCGCCTGATCTTCCTTATTTCGGTGCATTGAAGCGGATAGCATATTGCATGCAATGCAACCCTCTCAATAAATCACGTAAACATTCATGCATTGTTTTTTTGAGTAATATTGAATTTTTACCTTCGTTACTTAAGCAGAATTTCCTTGTTTAGTTTGCCGTCAATCAACTGTGCTTGACATGATCCTCCTCCGACAAAAGATAAGCAGCCTAACTTCCCCCTGAGTCGTCAGACCGAGGGTGGCGCGAGAGTGACACTGAGCAGATCGCCCACCTCATTTTCGTCGCACCAAAGCTCGCCATTCGAGTGCCTGCGCAGCAGGTGACCGTTGTCATCCGACACCAGGCAAACGATTTCGAAAGTCTGGTTGTCTACCGTAACGATAACTTTTTTCGAAGAGAATGTACGTGCATTATTCCAGCCATATAAGCCAACTTGCCCGGCGTTGCTTACGGAAAGATAACTCTCCACACCCGGAGCTTTGAAGTAGTCTTTTCCTTCGTAGGTGTACAACTCCAGTATCATCGGCGAATCGGTAGTGGGGACATTGGACACCATGGGAAGCGTCGCCACTGCCCAATCGTGCTGGCCAGCAGACATCCACCATTTGTCTGATGGCCGGTCGGGTACGGACAAGCCAACTTTGAATGGCGATACCGTAAACTGGACGGAAAACCCGCTCTTGAAGCTGTTGCGCTGGACGATCTGCTCTTCCAGCGAGCCGGTCCAGCCAGTGTTGCCAGTAAAGTCGATAGGCAGCACTCCCAAGGGACTCCCTGTTGTATTGTGCAGATAGCCCGCGATTTCCAGGTTCACCACCTGGGCGGCGGTTCCCACGTAGGCACCTGCGGCGCGGCTGAGGAAGTTCAGATAGATTTTGTCTCCTTCCGCCTTGGTGGAAGCACGCCTCAAGTATTCTTTTACTGCTATGGCCTTGGCTGCATTTTGCTGGCCCCAACTACCAGTGTTGTATTTCTTCCAGCCATTTTGTGTGTCGAAAATGGCATTGTCCGACGTCCCGTCTATATTGTATCCGTTCCACTCCAAACCCGACCCGGTGTTACCAGTCAAGCGCGGCCATCCAGGACGAATCAGGATGATCTTCTTGCGACAGTCCTTCAGCGTGGGAATATTTTCGTAGAACTCCCAGTAATTGGGATCATAGAGCTTCATGAATTGGTCGCGAAACTCATGATCGGGTCTGCTTGGGAAGAGTACGATATCCTCATGCTGGACGTTCATCAATATGAATTCAAACGGATTGGCGTCCAGAAATTCGATACATGCTTTCTGGACCTGCAGGAAGTCGATGTGCTGGGGTATACCACCATGGAAGATAGGGAAATGATCAAAAATCGAGGAACCCTGGGAGGAATCGACCCCGGGTAAAAGTGCGTTATTATTAACACCGATGGGGACGTAGGCATAGGCGCATCTGATATCGAGGAAACGGATACCGCGCCTCAACTGGTCAGAGATGCTTAATTCCTGACATTGTGTCTGGCCTCCTCCGTATAACGCACAAGATTCATGTGTACCAGGAATGCTCATTGCCGAAATTAATGTGTTGTCGTCGATACCCTGCATCCAGTTCGTTGAGTTGAGCACGGTCGTCATTCTGATACTCCTGTGTGTATGTTTATTTGGTTGAAAACCAGGGATTAAGCAGGAAACCCCAGCAAATTTGTTGCGTAGAAGACAGAACCCAATCCCAGGTGGAATTGCTCTTTGCACATGAAATATTACACTTTCTCTAGCCTAAATGACAAGATAAAAAACATGCAAACTGTCTCAAGGCCAGTATTGAACCCTTGATAGGACAGCAACGCACATAAAAACCTCCATGATTATCGCTAAAGCGTGGTTACAGGCGTGGCGTAAGGATCAGGGAAATTCACTATTTCAAGATAAATTACTTGAAGCGTGGATGCGACCAGATACCAACACAGATACTTACGCAGAATTTGCATTTTTAGTTTGCCGTCAATCACCCGTCCTTGACATGAAGATGTCACAAAGCAACATTACATTTAGGTGTGTGAAGTACCGCCTGTAAATTGTGCCGGCGGTGCCGGTTGTTTGCTATTGCTTGTTTTATGGGAATTCGCCTCGATGGAAAGTAGTTTAGCGGGAGATACTGTGGATTATCTGTCTACGCATACGTCTCAGTCTGATAGCCAGTCTGGCATTCAGGCCGGCTTACCTGTCAGTCAATTGGGCTCCCATACTGATGCGCTGATGCTGACGCAATTGCAGCGCATTATTGATCAGCGTTTGCTGACGGCACGTTTCCAGCCTATCGTGCAGATGCACAATGGCGATATTCTGGGTTATGAAGGTTTGATACGGGGGCCGTCTGACAGCCCTTTGCATTCGCCGGTCAACCTGTTTAAAGCTGCCTGGGAAAACAATCTGACGGTGACGGTAGAGCATTTGTGTCGCCAGGTCGTGCTGGAGCAATTTGCGGCCCAAAATCTGCCGGGCAAACTGTTTTTGAATGTCAGCCCGGAATGTCTGCTGCAAAGAGATGCGCGTTATGGCGAAACGCTGGATTACATCCATGAACTGGGCATCAACCCTGAACGCGTCATCATAGAACTGACCGAATACCAGCCCACCCACGATTATGCGCTGCTGTGTGAAGCTGTCATCCATTATCGCGAGATGGGTTTTGAGATTGCCATTGATGATCTTGGTGAGGGTTTCTCCAGCCTGCGCCTGTGGTCAGAACTGAAGCCGGAATACGTCAAGATCGACATGCACTTCATTCAGGGTATAGATCATGACCCGGTGAAGGCGCAGTTTGTACGCTCCATACAAAGCATTGCTGAAAAATCTGGCACCCGTGTGGTGGCCGAGGGTATAGAAACACAGGCTGAATTGATGGCCGTGCGCGACATGGGTGTGGCCTGTGGCCAGGGTTATCATATTGCCCGCCCGCACCCGACACCGGCGCGTGCGGTATCTGCCGAAGTGGCACGCATTCTGACCAGCAATCAGTACCAGGCCGGGCGCCGCTCCCTCAGCACGTTTGAACAGACCGCCACCGTTGAAAAAATACTAAAAACCCCGCCAACGATTTCTTCACGCATGTTGAACAATCAGGTGGATGACGTCTTTTTGCAAAACCCCAAACTGCAGATCGTACCGGTGGTGGATGATGGTATGCCAGTGGGCATAATCAACCGTTACCATATGATCGATCGCTTTGCCCGCCCCTATCAGCGTGAACTGTATGGCAAAAAGCCTTGCACGGTGTTTATGGACGCACACCCTATCATCGTCGATAAAAATACCAGCATGCAGGATGTCAGCCACATCATTGTCGAAGCCAATCCTGATCATCTGATCAACGGTATCATCATCACTGATCAGGGCCGTTATATAGGCCTTGGCACCGGCCCGGACCTGATGCGCGAGATCACTCAAATGCAGATCAATGCAGCACGCTATGCCAATCCGCTGACGCAATTACCGGGTAATGTACCCATCAATGAACATATTGATCAGTTGCTGCAAAAGGAACAGGCCTTCTGTGCCTGCTATTGCGACCTTGATCATTTCAAGCCCTTCAATGACGTATATGGCTATCGTCGCGGCGACGACATCATACAGATGACCAGTGAAGTGTTGAAACAGCATTGTGACCCGCAGATGGATTTTATCGGTCACATTGGTGGTGACGACTTCATTATTCTGTTCCGCAGTGAAGACTGGGAAGTCCGCTGCCAGGGCATACTGCACAGCTTTGCGCAAGCCATCTTTGATTTTTACAGCAATGAAGACCGGGAAAGAGGCGGTTATCTCAGCGAAGATCGTCAGGGTAAAAAAGTATTTTATCCGTTGGTCAGCCTGTCGCTGGGCGTGGTGAAGTCACGGGCGAATAAATATTATTCACACCACCAGATTTCTATCGCTGCATCAGATGCCAAGAAGCAGGCGAAAAAGATACACGGTAACAGCCTGTTTGTTGATAGGCGTTCCGAGATGGAATTATTGCTGGCGCAAGCCTGAGGGCGTTCTGGAACAAGCTTAAAACCCCGGCATTAAAAAACCCGCATGGTCAAAACAGACGATGCGGGTTTTTTTATCGGCTTGCAGAATCAGGCAGCGATCTGCAATTTTTCTATGCCGCCCATGTAAGGACGCAATGCTGTCGGGATGACGACAGAACCGTCAGCCTGCTGATAGTTTTCCAGCACGGCGACCAGGGTGCGGCCCACTGCCAGTGCCGAGCCATTCAGGGTATGTACCAGTTCCGGCTTGCCCTGGGCATTGCGGAAACGGGCCTGCATCCGGCGGGCCTGGAAATCAAACATATTCGAGATGGATGAAATCTCACGGTAGGTATTTTGTGCCGGCAACCAGACTTCCAGATCGAAAGTCTTGCAGGCGCCAAAACCCATGTCGCCGGTACACAGACTCAGCACGCGGTATGGCAGTTCCAGTTTTTGCAACACGGCTTCAGCATGGCCTACCATTTCATCCAGGGCTTCCATGGATTTTTCTGGATGGACGATCTGTACCATTTCCACCTTGTCGAACTGATGTTGACGTATCATGCCGCGTGTATCACGGCCATAGCTGCCCGCTTCAGAGCGGAAGCATGGTGTGTGTGCTGTCAGTTTCAACGGCAATACATCAGCCGCCAGAATTTCATCGCGCACGGTATTGGTCAAGGTCACTTCAGAGGTAGGGATCAGGTACAGGGTTTCGCCCTCGCCTTCCTGGCCGCCTTTTTTAACGGCAAACAGGTCTTCTTCAAATTTTGGCAGTTGGCCGGTACCACGCATGGAATCGGCATTCACCATGTAGGGCGTATACACTTCGGTATAACCATGTTCCTGTATCTGCATGTCGAGCATGAACTGGGCCAGCGCACGGTGCAGGCGAGCCATGCCGCCCTTCATGACAGAAAAACGAGAGCCAGTCAGCTTGACGGCAGTATCAAAATCCAGGCCCAGGGCGGAACCGATATCGACATGGTCTTTGATTTCAAAATCAAAGCTGCGTGGCGTGCCAGATTTGCGCACTTCGACATTACCGCTTTCATCATTACCAACCGGCACTGATTCATGCGGCACATTGGGAATGGTTTGCAGGAAGGCTGTCATTTTTGTCTGTATTTCAGACAGACGCACTTCTGATGCTTTCAATTCTTCTGGAATGCTGGCAACTTCAGCCATGATTGCGGAAGCATCTTCGCCCTTGCTTTTGAGATTGCCGATCTGTTTGGACAAGGTATTGCGCTTGCCTTGCAGTTCTTCTGTGCGGGACTGGATTTGCTTGCGTTCTGCTTCCAGCGCGTTAAAGCTGTCCACATCCAGCTGAAATTTACGGGTAGCCAGGCGTGCTGCCACGTTGGCGATGTCTTTGCGCAGGAGTTGAATATCTATCATGGTCTGAATACGGGTTAAATGCTGATTGAATGCCGAAACAACAGGCTAGTCGGCTATTGTATCAAGGGACGGGCATTTTCCCTAAAATTAGCCCATTGCAAAATGGAAAAGCCTGGGTTTATCGGCTAGAAAGGATCAATAAAGCAATCAAATAGCCGATGTACAAGCTGGCAACTTTTCCTTGTCACAGAGTTGCTGCAACCAGATTTTGGCCTGTTTATTATAGTTTTTGGTGGCTTTTTTATACCAGTCCACTGCCATGGATGGCTGCTTGCTGAAGCCGCCCACACCCAACTCATAAGCACGGCCATACAAACCCTGTGCCGTGCCATTGCCTTTTTGTGCAGCTCTGGATAACCACAACACGGCCTTGTCTTCGTCTTTTTTCAAACCAAACTGACCAAACCAGTATAACTGACCCAGGGTACTTTCTGCCCCAACCTGCCCCTGCTCTGCCGACAAGGTCAGCATTTTGACGGCTTCAGCCTTGTTGGCTTTTACACCTATGCCTTTTTCATACAGGGTTGCCAGTTTAAGTTGCGCGATGCTGCTGCCTTTGTCTGCGGCTTTTTTATACCAGTTAAAGGCTTCCACGGGATTTTTAGCTACCCCTTCGCCGTTGAGCAAATCGTCACCTACCAGCACCAATGCACTTTCCTTGCCTTGCTCTGCCGCCAGCGAAAACCAGCTATGGGCTTTCGTCGCATTTTTTTCTACTTTGTTGCCAACAAAGTAGAGCCAGCCCAATTGGTACGAAGCTTCCTTGTCACCTTTGTCTGATGCCTGTGTCCACAGCTTGATGGCCTCATCCACATTCACCTGCAAGCCATTCCTGCCCAAGAAGTAATCCGTGGCGTGCTGCGACAGACCCGCGGCCTTGCTATGATCATAGCCCGGCTTCTGCGGCGTGTATTGCGTATAGTTATTGGTCGACAAGGCCCCGCTAAATACAGACCACAGCTTAATGATCGCAAAAAGCAGACAAAAGGAAATAGCCTTGTTGTCCATTAGCCAGTTGGGTGCAGGTGCTGGCGGCTTACCAATGACACTGCCTATGCTTTTTGGCTGTCCATCATCCGATGCGGCAGACACGTCACGGTACTGCGTCATTTCGTTATAGGTTTTACGCCAGTCACGAATATTGCCCACCTTGGTCACCAGCGACATCCAGTTTGGAAACAGTGTCAGCATCTGTTCCATCTGCGGCAAATTAATCTGCAGATAATCGACACCAGGAAATTCATCCGACCTGGCCTTGCGAATAAGGGCTAACTGTTTGTTCTGGATTTTTTTACTTTTTTCATCAAAAACAGCCATTTCCGTCAGGGCACGATCCAGAGTGAAAGCACGTGGATCCAGGCTAAAAAGGCGCTGCTTGTCCTTGTTCCATTCAAACTGACGCAAGGCAGCATCAAACAATTCGCCATCACCAGCATGCCAACCAGCCAGAAGATAACGGGCCATGCTGCATTCAAACAAATGACGCGCCTCTACCTGTATCAGGCGTTCATCATTCAATGCTGCTTCCAGCGCAACGCTGGCATGGTCTGCTGTAGCTGCGGTATCGAGCAATTGCTGACGCATTTGCTCAAATACGGCTTGCGCCATGGCTTCGGGGCTGGGCAAGGCAGGCGTATTGGCTTGTGCTGCTGCTTTGATGCGTGCCAGCGCCTCTGCATCTGGCCATGGTTTGATGTCTGTATCAGGCTGATCTGGTTCTGGTTCGCTTACTTCAGGCGGAAGTCTGGTTGCCGGTTCAGCTTCCTGTTCTGCCAAGACCGGCTGAGGGACTGACGATACAGGCTGATCTGATACCGGTGTGACAGGCTGTTCATGCGTGAATATCTTTACGTTTTCATGTGCAGCGGTATCTGCGGCTTCATCTTTAACCTCGGCCTCGCCTTCAATTTCATCCTCAACACTTTCCCAGCGCGCATACATGCTTTTGTTTTGCAGCCATTGCAAGGCATGTTCATAGGATTCGCGCAGCGCCTGAAAACCGGCAGGATCATTCTCCTGGTCGATTTTTTTTAGCGCTTTGGCATAGGCACGCTTGACATCACGCTCATCGGCGTCACGTGTAAGCTCATATTGCTTGAAAAAAGAAGGCAGATACGACATGGCTTAATTCGGTTGCGGGTCAAAGTCGGTATGCAAATGGGTATCCTTTTCGATCTGGTGCAAGAGTTCGGAGAATTGTTTCAAGGCCGGGTCGATCAGGCGTGAGTTCTGGCTTTCAATTACGCCTTCAAATTCGCTGATCTGCACTGCCAGCCAGTTACGCGCATTACCACGCAGGGTTTCATAGATACGATCAGCGCGTGCCAGTGCAGTACGCACTTCCAGCGTATCGCGCGGGTGCATCTTGATTTTTTCCAGTTCAGCAAAACGTCGCTTGATTTCTTCATCAGTCAACATGCCAGGGTTGCCCTGAATGACGATGGAATGCGTTTCCTGGGTCTTGACCAGCGTTGCCTGCACTTCCAGCAAACCGTTGACATCATAGGTAAAACGCACGTCAACACCGTTTTCATCACGCGGCAAGGGTGCCAGCTTCAGGTTCAGTGTGCCCAGATGGATATTGTCTTTCACCAGACGAGACTCACCTTGATAAATTTCCAGCGTCAACCTGACCTGCCTGTCTTCGATGGGAAAGAAGCGCTGTACACGACTGACCGGCACCGCGGTATTGCGTTCAATCACAGGTGAGAAATGTCCCTTGGCATTGCGGCCATCTGCCAGAGAAATAGCGACTTCCACGCCGAGCGAATAGGGTGAGACATCCGTCATCACCACTTCATCCAGCGCGGCATCTTTCATCTTCAGGCCAGCCTGCACGGCGGCACCCATGGCTACCACTTCATCCGGATTGATGTCACTGGCAGGGAAACGGCCAAACATCAGCGTCACCAGACGCTTGATGACAGGCATGCGGGTGGCACCACCGGCCAGCACGATGCTGTCCAGCTGGTTGCTGCGCAGATTGGTGTCACGCAGGGCGCGTTCTACCGGATCACGCATGCGCTTGAGCAAGGGCGCGCAGATTTTATCCAGCGCAGCCTCATCCAGTTCCAACACCAGATCACGTTGGTCTACATGCATACTGACTTGCGCAGTCTGTGTCGTGGTCATGGCACGCTTGGCGTTTTCAGCCGCAGCGGTCAGACGCTGCATGAAGGCGGCGTCATTACGTTTTTCCGCATTCAGATCATGGCGCTGGAAGAACAGGTCAACAATGGTATTGGTAATATCCTCACCGCCGAGGTAATTATCACCGGCAGAAGCCCTGACTTCCATAACGCCTTCAAACAATTCGAGTATGGAAACGTCAAAGGTACCGCCACCCAGATCGAATACCAGGAAGCGTGATTCACCATCTATCTGATGCATGCCATAGGCCAAAGCCGCCGCCGTTGGTTCATTGAGCAGGCGGTCAACCTTCAGTCCGGCCAACTGCCCTGCTGCCCTGGTCGCCTTGCGCTGCGCATCTGAAAAATAGGCGGGAACGGTGATGATCGCTTCGGTTACTGGTTCACCCAGGAAGGCTTCTGCATCCGCCTTCAGGGCTTTCAAAACGAAGGCGGACAATTCTTCCGCACGAAACTCGCGCTTGCCCAGTTGTATTTTCTTGTCGCTACCCATGTAGCGTTTAAACACTGCCACCGATTTATCGGGATGTGTTTGCAAACGCTCTCTTGCAGCCTTGCCGACCAGTATTGTCCCATCCTGATCCAGGCTGACGCAGGAAGGTGTCAGGGTATCGCCCAAGCCATTTGCTATCAATTGCGCCTTGCCATCACGCCAGACAGCAACCAGGCTGTTGGTTGTTCCCAAATCGATACCAATGATCATACGCAATCAACTCCAATAATGTGCAGGACTTACGCAAAATCGCCCCAAAGCCTTGCAGCTCCTTGTTGGAACAATTTTGCGTAAGTCCTAACGTAAAAACTTATTCATACCAAAGCAAAACGGCCTGAACAACTCGTCAAAGCTTCATAAAATAAACCAGATTGCCTGTTTGTGGCAAACAAAACAAGCAAACAGGGTCCATTTCTGCCTTGCCTGAAGGCAGAAATGGACCCTGCGAAGTCACAAAGAACAACAAAGAACCCGTATTGATAACGGATCAGTGAAAGCTCAGTGGCAGATCAGTAGCGAACTACGCTACGGTAAACCAGCTTGGTGCTGCCTTCGGCCGGTACGCTGATCTTCCAGACTGCGGCGTTACTGGCCGCTTTGACATATGGATGGCTGCTACTCAACACCTGCCAGTCACCTGGCATAGGCTCTTGCACAGTCACGACGACGGCTTCTTTCTTGGCGTTTTTCAACACCAGCTCATAAGCGCTTTCGAATACATAATTGTATTTCCCTGTGCCTGAGAGCTTCTTGAAATCTGTCTGTTTCTTGTCTGCCGTCACATCAAAAGCCTCACCCAGTTTCAGGCGTACTTTTTCATTCTTGGGCGTGTGGTCAACACTGTCTTCACCGATAAACTGGGCATTGCCTGAAGCGTCTTTTTTATACACGCGCACGATGCCTTTTGGCAGTGGCATACCCAGTTGCGAAGCTTCTTTATTATCGAACTCAACAAAGACACCTATCTTCATTTTTTGGCCAAGATCACCGTAGCTGCTTTGGTAGTAATAATCATTGCCGGCCAATAGCAATTCCTTGCGTGCCGGGACACCGGATGCAGTCAGCAAGGCGACCTGCTTGGTCTGGTTTTCTGCGATCGTGGTTGGTCTGTCCAGTGTGTAAAGATGGTATTCAAACAAAGATTCTTCTACCATGGCCTGTTTGGCCATCATCGGTGTCGGGGCATCCATTCTTTTTATGGCGCTACCCGTTACCTCTATTCTTTGCTTGACCTGATTGACGTCACCAGCCACCAGTTGCAACTTTGCATTGCGATAGGTAGTACCGCTGGTGTTACCCAGCGTGACCCAGCCGGAGATATCCAGCTTGTCGTCGGTTGGATTGAGTTCAACCACGTAATCAGCTTTCCATGACAAACCACCTGTCAGGTAACTGAGCTCGATATTCTGCTGTTCTGCGCCATTGTTATCCAGCGCCATGACCAGCGTTGGCCGGTCACGCAGATTGACCGGTACATCAGGGTAAATAATACGGCCACCCGGCAAGCCGGTTTCTATGCGGTCACCTATCTTCAATACAATACCGCTATTGGCAGACAGGACTTGTGCAGATTCGGTAGTCTCAACGCCTGTCGCCGGATTGGTGCGGACGATATTCACATTGCGACCTACATATTTTTCCAGCAATTTTTGCGGGGTCAGCAAGTCAAAATTGAAATTCTGCTCAACGACAGACAAACTGCCGGGCGCAGTCAGGCTGCGCAGCAAGGCGGTTTCTGGACGCATCTTTGCACTGACATCACGAAAAGCCAGCGCTGTTGCGCCACGCTTCAGTTGCAGTTTGCGCTGGTCTTTGACCAGGGCCAGGTTTTCATTGTAGATCGTGACAGCGACTTCTTTTTGCTCCGCCAGGGTACTGCGCTGCTCTTCGGTCTGGGCATACGCGCTTCCCACCAGGGACAGTAACAACAGACTTGCAGTAACTGAAGTCACAGCAAACGGGCGCACAGCAATTGGTTTATGCATGACAGATCCTTGATAAAAATAGTTGGCGCAATATGCGCACAATAGTGTGGTACCACAGATAGATGCAACAACATCGGTTTGATACTGCAACGGCTACCAAAGGGTGGCTATTTAGCCTGATCATCCAGGCTGCGCAAATATGCGAGTTTTTCGGCTATTTTGATTTCCAGGCCGCGTGGGACCGGCTGGTACCATGATTCATTTTCCAGGCCTTCTGGAAGATAGGTTTCACCGGCGGCGTAGGCATCTGGTTCATCATGGGCATAGCGATACAATTTGCCATAGCCCAGTTCTTTCATGAGCTTGGTTGGCGCATTGCGTAAATGCTCGGGCACCATGCGTGACTTGTCCTTGGCGACCAGTGCGCGCACGGCGTTATAGGCTTTATAAACGGCATTCGATTTGGCGGCGCAGGCCAGATAAATGACGGCTTCTGCCAGGGCCAGTTCACCTTCGGGCGAGCCCAGTCTTTCATAGGTTTCTGCCGCATCCAGGCAAATGCGCAGGGCACGCGGATCGGCCAGACCTATATCTTCCGACGCCATGCGCACGATGCGCCTGGCCATGTAGCGTGGGTCGGCTCCGCCATCAAGCATGCGCACCAGCCAGTACAAGGCGGCATCAGGATTGGAACCACGCACCGATTTATGCAGGGCAGAAATCTGGTCATAAAAGGCATCGCCACCTTTGTCAAAGCGACGCAGCGCATCGCCCAGGCATTCCCCCAGCAAACCCTGGTCGACAGTATCGAGATGCTTGGCAACCGCTGCATGGGCAACGATGTCGAGATTGTTCAGCAATTTGCGACCATCGCCATCAGCACTCGATACCAGGCTGGCCATTGCTTCTGGTGTCAGTGTCAAGCCATCCAGTTCACGCTCGCAGGCGCGCACTACCATGGCTGTCAAATCTTCATCCGTCAGTGATTTCAATACATACACTGAGGCGCGCGACAGCAAGGCGCTATTGACTTCAAAAGAAGGATTTTCTGTGGTGGCACCGATAAAGGTGAACAGGCCGCTTTCCACATGTGGCAGGAAGGCATCTTGCTGGCTCTTGTTGAAACGATGCACTTCATCGACAAACAGGATGGTTCTGCGGTGTGAGGTTGCCTGCAATATCTGGGCACGTTCTACCGCCTCACGGATGTCCTTGATGCCCGACAATACCGCCGACAGGGCGATGAATTCACACAGGAAAGCATCTGCCATCAGGCGTGCCAGCGTGGTCTTGCCCACGCCTGGCGGCCCCCACAATATCATCGAATGTGGCTCGCCCGACTGGAAAGCCACGCGCAGCGGCTTGCCTTCGCCCAGGATATGCTGCTGGCCGATGACATCGTCCAGCGTAGCCGGACGCATGCGTTCAGCCAATGGTGCAGGTTTTTTGCGCGGATTGTTGTGCAGCGTATTCATTTACTGACGAAATACGTCGGCACCGGCGGGTACGACAAACTTGAACTGATCCGGTTTCAACGTCGGATTCTTTTCCAGATTCTTCAGGGTAAGTACAGAGAACTGGCCAAAGTTGTCGCGCAATTCCAGCGCCACAGGCAGGCCATCTTTCATGCCTATGCCTATATGTTCAAACTGTGTATCCTTGGCCTTGGGTGTGGCTTCCAGCCATTCCAGCCCCTGTTTATTGCCGACTTCCTTGAAGCTGAAGTTTTTATCCAGGTCGGCTGCACCGGCACTGCCAAACAGAATGGCTGCAGGGCTGGAACCCAGGGCATTACCCAAGGGGCGAATGGTGACCTGATTCAGGTCTTTATCGTAGATGTAGAGTTTATCGCCATCGGCCTGCAAAATTTGTTCATACGGTTTGACATACGCCCAGACAAACTTGCCAGGGCGGGCAAAGATAAAATTGCCGGTGGCTGTCTTGCTGATCTTGGAAACGCCATCGACCACTTTGACCTGCTGCTGCGTAAATTCACCCCTGGCGCTTTTGTTGTTGGTAACAAATGCCTTGAACTGTTCAACGGCGGCTGCCGATGCCAATGCAGGCACCAGCGCAAATGTCATCGCACCTGCCGCCAGTTTTGCCATCATGCTAGTGTGTTTCTTCACTGAGTATCCTGTTCTGCTGTTCTGCTGTTCTGCAATTTTTTCGCTATTCCGTCACTATTCTGCGCTTATTCCGTATTCCCGGCGGGAACCAGAATTTCGCGGTTACCATTCGATTGCATGGTAGATACGACACCGCTTTGCTCCATTTGTTCCAGCAAACGGGCGGCGCGATTGTAACCGATACGTAAATGTCTTTGCACCAGCGAAATGGAGGCGCGGCGGTTCTTAAGTACTACGGCCACTGCCTGATCATACAGGGCATCGGCTTCACCACCGCCTGCGCCTGCACTTTCGCCACCTGCCTCACCACCCTCTTCCAACGTGCCGCCTTCGAGTATGCCTTCGATGTAATTCGGTTCGCCCTGCGATTTTAAATATTCAACCACGCGATGCACTTCTTCATCGGATACGAAAGCACCGTGGACGCGAATAGGCAAGCCTGTGCCCGGTGGCATGTAGAGCATGTCACCCATACCAAGCAGTGCTTCCGCCCCCATCTGGTCAAGAATGGTGCGCGAGTCTATCTTGCTGCTGACCTGGAAGGCGATACGGGTAGGAATATTCGCCTTGATCAGCCCGGTAATCACGTCCACCGACGGCCTTTGTGTCGCCAGGATCAGATGCAGACCGGCTGCACGGGCTTTTTGCGCAATACGGGCAATCAGTTCCTCAACCTTTTTACCAACAACCATCATCAGATCAGCCAATTCGTCGATGATGATGACGATGGTAGGCAGTTTATCCAGCGGTTCTGGTGCATCGGGCGTCAGGCTGAAGGGATTGGGGATATGCACTTCCTTGCGTGCCGCTTCGGCAATCTTGGCGTTATAACCGGCCAGATTACGCACCCCCAGCTTGGACATCAGTTTGTAGCGACGTTCCATCTCGCCCACTGCCCAATTGAGAGCATGGCCAGCCTGACGCATATCGGTTACCACCGGTGCCAGCAAATGCGGTATGCCTTCGTACACCGACATTTCCAGCATTTTTGGATCGATCAAAATCATGCGTACGTCATTCGGATCTGACTTGTACAACAGCGACAGGATGGTGGCATTGATACCCACAGACTTACCGGAACCGGTAGTACCAGCCACCAGCAAATGCGGCATCTTGGCAAGGTCAGCACAGATGGGGTGACCGCCAATATCCTTACCCAAAGCCACGGTCAGGCTCGATGAACTATCGTTATAGACTTTGGAACCCAGTATTTCTGTCAGCCGCACGATCTGGCGTTTCGGGTTGGGTAATTCCAGGCCCATGAAATTTTTGCCGGGAATGGTTTCAACCACGCGTATTGATGTCAGCGACAGGGAACGCGCAAGGTCACGCGCCAGGTTGACGATCTGACTACCCTTGACACCGGTGGCCGGTTCAATTTCGTAACGGGTAACCACAGGGCCAGGATAGGCGGCAACCACTTTGGCATCGACACCAAAATCCGAGAGTTTTTTCTCTATCAGGCGACTGGTAAATTCCAGCGTCTGTACGCTCACAGTTTCCTGCACCGGTGGTGGCTCATCCAGCAGGGACAAAGGTGGCAGATTGGTATCCGGCAGTTCATTGAACAGAGATACCTGCTTTTCTTTTTCCACCCGTTCAGAACGCTGCACGGCAACCACTTGCGGTTCTATGCGTATTGGTGCGGCTTCGACGATCTTGGCCCGTTCCTGCACCACGACTTCTTCGCGCTTGACGGCGGCGGTCTGGCCGACGCGACGGTCTTCAGCATCTGCATGTTTGTTTTGCACGAAGACAAACACAAATTCAATGCCACTGCCTATGCGCTCAGCAATCGTCAGCCACGACACATGGAAATACAGGCTGATACCCAAAGCAATCATCAACAGCAGCAGCAGGGTCGCACCGGTAAAGCCTATGGTGGCAAAGGCGGCATTACCTATCAATTCACCCAGGACACCGCCAGGTGCCAGCGGCAAGGCGACTTTCAGGCTGTGCATCCGCAAAAACTCCAGGCCCATGCTACCGGCCAGCAGCAAGGCAAAACCGATGGCTTCAGCGAGGATTTCGGGGAAACCGACTTCCGGCTCAGGATCCGGGTTCAGTTTCACTCTTTGCGACAGCTTGTGATAAGACTTCCAGACCTGGCGACTGGCAGCGACACACCACCACCATGCAGAGACGCCAAATACATAGAACAAGACATCAGACAACCAGGCCCCGAACTTGCCGGCAATATTGTGTAACTTGGGAATGTCGATGGACCTGGACCAGCCAGGATCACGCGTTGAATAAGTGGCCAGTATCAGCACCAGGCAAACGCATAACGCAGCCAGCGCTATCCACCTGGCTTCCATCAACAACACGACAAAGCGGTTGGGTGGCGCGGCAGGTGCTGCGGGTTTATTGCTTCGCGTATAAGCTTCGTTACTTGTAGTCATAAAACGGGGAAAACCTCATCCAGACAGCCATCAAAAGCTGACAAGATAGCATGATAGCCTGTCTGCGCCAAACAAGTGGGCTGTAACAGTTGAAACAAAGTTGAGCTTCCAGAACTACACCCTACCCCAATGCTGCCTGACGACCCTGTCATGGATAGTCTATAATTTACAGTTATCACAGAATAGCGATGCAAAATCGGCAAAAATACTTGAAATTTGCATGAAAATCGCCATCTCTACTGCATATTAATCATCCAGCATTTCGCTTAATTCGCTTAACTTTTTTATCAGGTCTGCTATGTCCACACCCAAACACGCTCATGTACTAATTCTTGGCTCTGGCCCCGCAGGCTATTCTGCTGCCGTGTATGCAGCCCGTGCCAACCTGAAACCCGTGCTGATCACCGGTGTCGAGCAAGGTGGCCAACTGATGACCACCACCGATGTCGAAAACTGGCCCGCCGACCCTATGGGCGTGCAAGGGCCGGAATTGATGCAGCGTTTCCTGCAACACGCAGAGCGCTTCAATACCGAAATCATTTTTGATTACATCCACACCGCCAAGCTGGATGAAAAACCGATACGCCTGATCGGCGACCAGGCGCAATACACTTGTGATTCATTGATCATCGCCACCGGCGCATCAGCCCAATATCTGGGCCTGCCGTCTGAACAGGCTTTCATGGGCAAAGGCGTGTCTGCCTGTGCTACCTGTGACGGTTTCTTTTATCGCGGCAAGGAAGTAGCCGTCGTTGGTGGCGGCAATACAGCGGTTGAAGAAGCGCTGTACCTGTCGAATATCGCCAGCAAGGTGACAGTGATCCATAGGCGTGACAAGTTCCGTGCCGAAGCGATTCTGATCGATCGCCTGATGGCCAAGGTGGCTGAAGGCAAGATTGAAGTCAAATGGAACCATACGCTGGATGAAGTGGTGGGTGATGAATCCGGCGTGACCGGCATCAAGGTCAAGGCAGCCGACGGTACAGTTACCCCCATCACCCTGCATGGTGTGTTCATCGCGATTGGTCACAAGCCGAATACCAGCATTTTTGAAGGCCAGCTGGAAATGCATAACGGCTACATCAAGACACGCACCGGTACCGAAGGCATGGCAACGGCCACCAATGTACCAGGCGTGTTTGCTGCCGGTGATGTGCAGGATCATGTGTATCGCCAGGCCATCACCAGTGCAGGCACAGGTTGCATGGCGGCGCTGGATGCCCAGCGCTTCCTGGAAGAATAAGACCAGCCAGCTCAGGGAAAGTATCACATGTCGTCTTTTAAAAATCTTGCTGACCTGAAGTCACTCAGTCAGCAATTAAAGCAGCAGGAAGAAAGCCGGCAACGTGCAGAAGCAATACGTCTGGAGCGGGAAAAGAAAGCCAGAGAAGAGGCGAATATTTTTCGTTCCAGCGTGGGCACGATAGCGCCTCTGAAAATTGCTGCGAAACACAACCCGATACCAGCCCGCCCCGAGCCCCTGCCCTTTCAGCATCTGGCGGATGAGCAGGCGGCATTGCAGGAATCGTTGTCAGATGAATTCGATGCCGATTCGCTGCTGGAAACCGATGAGAATCTCAGCTACACCCGTACCGGTGTTGGCCAGGATGTCGTCAGAAAGCTCAGGAAAGGTCATTGGGTGATACAGGCCCAACTGGATCTGCACGGCTTGCGCCGCGATGAAGCCAGAGACAGCCTGGGAGAATTCTTGCGCAAGTGTATGCGCAATGGCACACGTTGCGTGCGCATTATCCATGGCAAGGGTTTGGGATCAGTCAACAAGGAACCCGTGCTCAAGCAAAAAGTCAGGAACTGGCTGATACAGAAAGATGAAGTATTGGCGTTCAGCCAGGCAACTGCGGCGGATGGTGGTTCTGGTGCCCTGATCGTATTGCTGAAATCCTGAACACCAGAGCATTGAGCCCAATACAACAAGGGCTCAATGTTGCAACACAGCTTAATTACGGAACTTCTTGTCTTTCGAAATAACGGTCATGTCAACATACTTGGAACCGTTATGATTGGAAGGCGAGAAGCTGATGTCATAGCCGCCAAGATCGTAGCTGCCACGATTGATCGTTTCCAGCGCAGACACCAGTTTTTCTCTGGTCAGTGCAGGCCCTGCACGTTTCAAACCTTCGACAAATACCTTGGCGGCGATATAACCTTCAAAGCTGGAAAAGTTCAGATTTTTGACGCCCGCCTTGTCCAGATTTTTGGTGTATTCGGCCACGAGTGGAATCGATCCTGACCATGGGAAGGGCGTCACCTGAGACACGACGACACCAACCCCATCTTTGTCCAGAGTATCAGCGAGTGCCTGGCTACCGACAAACGACACGTTGTAGAACATACCGGTGTAAGAAGCCTTGTGCATTTCCTTGATCAGTGCGCTGCTTGCCGCATAAGTACTGATCTGTATGATGGCATCGGGACGCTTGGGCAATAACTTGGCAACTGCTGCCGTCACGTCAGTACTGTTTCTTTCGACAGTGACTGTTTCGGAAAGCTGCAAATTCCTTTTCTTCATTGCCAGTTCAACACCGGCAAGACCTGCTTTGCCGTAGGCATCGTTCTGATAAAAGACGGCAATGCTTTTTGTTCCCAGATTGGCGAGCCGGTCTACCAGATGTTCGGTCTCGTCATAATAACTTGCGCGGACATGGAATATCTGGCGATTGAATGGCTCCCGCAGGGATTGGGCGCCAGTGAAGGGGGCAAAGAAAGGGACTTTTGCTTGTGAGAAAATCGGCAAGGCGGCATTGCTGGTTGCAGTACCTACATAACCAAACAAGGCAAAGACACCATCCGTTTCAATCAAAGCCTTGGTATTGGCAGCAGCAGTGTCTGCCTCATACTTGTCATCTTTCTGGATGATTTCAATCTTGCGACCATATACACCACCAGTCGAGTTAACCTGATCAAAATACGTCTTGGCACCCAGGTTCAACTGTATGCCAAGTTGTGCTGCTGGTCCGGAAAACGCAGCAGACTGGCCCAATAAAATCTTCCTGTCTGTGACACCGGTTTCTGCATGGGCATGTGCCATCGCCATCAGTACCAGTGCCACCCCAATTTTCGCTTTTACTTTTACTCTTGAAAAATCTGCAAATCCAAATTCTACTAACTGCTTTACTGTATTCAACTTCTTCATATTAAACCGCATCAGACCCCGTCTCGCCAGTACGAATTCGTATCACCTGCTCAACATTTTGTACAAAAATTTTGCCGTCACCAATCTTGCCGGTGTGGGCTGCCTTGATAATCGCATCTACAACATTGTCAGCAATGTTGTCATCGACGACGACTTCCACCTTGATCTTGGGCAGAAAATCGACGACGTATTCTGCGCCGCGATACAGTTCTGTATGCCCCTTTTGACGACCAAAGCCTTTTACCTCAACCACGGTCAATCCAGTGACGCCAACGTCTGCCAGAGCTTCACGTACTTCGTCGAGTTTGAACGGTTTGATAATAGCGGTAATCTGTTTCATTTCCCTCTCCTTAGTTAATACGAAATAATTTATCGTGCACCTTAACATTGAACTAACATGCCCGGCTCAGCCCTGAACTACGGGCATCGTCTTGCCCTCTGCTTCAATTATTACTGTCCACTAGTCTCTGAACTTCGAAGTAATAGGATAACGCCAGTCACGCCCAAAGGCGCGATGGGTAATCCTGATACCTATGGGCGCTTGACGCCGCTTGTATTCATTAATCTTGATGAGACGCGTGATGCGTTCTACGTCTTCCATCTTGTAGCCGGCAGCAACGATCTCTGCACGTGCCTTGTTTTCTTCCATGTACATGGCCATGATGCCATCCAGGATGTCATACGGCGGCAGTGAATCCTGATCCTTTTGATCAGGTCGCAATTCAGCTGACGGTGCCCTGGTCAATATCCGTTCGGGTATCACGGCTGACAGGGTATTGCGATAAGCACACAGGCGATACACCAGGGTTTTGGCAATATCCTTGATTACGGCAAAACCACCCGCCATGTCTCCATACAGGGTGCAGTAACCAACTGCCATTTCACTCTTGTTACCCGTCGTCAAAACGATGGAACCGTATTTGTTCGACAAAGCCATCAACAAGGTGCCACGTATCCTGGCCTGAATATTCTCTTCGGTCGTGTCTTCTTTCAGCCCGGCAAATTCTTTGCTGAGCGTAGAACGGAAAGCATCAAAACAGTCGCTGATGGCAATTTCATCATAGCGCACGCCAGTGCGTGCCACCATGTCGCGCGAATCTATCCACGAGATGTCCGCTGTGTATGGCGATGGCATCATGATTGCCCTGACTTTGTCCGCACCCAGCGCATCGACGGCTATCGCCAATACCAGTGCCGAATCCACACCACCCGACAAACCCAGCAAGACACTGGGGAAGCCATTCTTGCCGACATAATCACGCACCCCCATCACCAGCGCCTGATACACCTCGGCTTCCAGTGACAAAGCAGCTTCGATACGGGCTGGCAAGGGTTGCGCGCCATCAAATTCAATGACCTGCAAATCGGCTTCGCAATGTTTCAGTTGCGCCTGTAACTGGCCTTGTGCGTCCATGACAAAAGAATTGCCATCAAAAATCAGTTCATCCTGCCCGCCCACCAGGTTTGCGTACACCAGTGACAGACCTTGCGAGATCACATTGCTGCGCATCACGTCGTAACGCTGATGCTGCTTGCCCATATGATACGGTGAGCCGTTAGGCACCAGCAGGACTTGAGCTCCGGCCTGCCTGGCGAGAGCAGGTGCATCAGCTAGCCAGGTGTCTTCACAGATATTGATGCCAAAGCTGACACCTTTTACTTCAAATACGCAGGCCTGGGTCGACGATGAAAAATAACGTTTTTCATCAAACACCATGTCATTCGGTAAATCGCGCTTGAAATAGACCGCTTTGACGACACCATCTTGCAACACAGAAACAGCATTATACCGCCTGCCATCTGATTCCGCCGGATGTCCTACCAAAACAGCAAGTCCCGGAAATAGCGTAAGCTGCTTGCCAAGTGCTGTAATTGCTTGCGCAGTTTCAAGGTAAAACGCCTGTCGCAGTAACAAATCTTCAGGTGGATAACCAACCAGGGATAATTCTGGCGTTACAAGTATGTCGGTTCCCTGTTCCGCGGCGCGGCGGGCATACTCTACAATCTGTGCAGCATTACCGGCAAGATCACCGACAACACTATTCATCTGGGCAATGGCAACTTTTACTGTCATAGTGGCAAATCTGTTTTAAATCGAAAATGAAATTTGAATCTATTGCACCGCATTATCGCATGCGCATTGTCACTTCACTGTCTGACATAACGCAGTTTCAATGGGATACGCTGATTGCGGCACAATCGCATCGCAATCCGTTTTTATCTTATGCTTTTTTACATGCCCTGCATGAATCAGGCTCGGCATCGGCCAAAAGCGGGTGGCAACCCAGTTTCATCACCATCTGGGAAGCTGAACAACTGATCGCCGCCCTGCCCCTGTATGAAAAAAGCCATTCTTACGGCGAATATGTATTTGACTGGGCCTGGGCCGAAGCATATCAGCGCTACGGTTTTGCCTATTATCCCAAATTGCTGTCGGCAATACCATTCACCCCCGTTACCGGTAATCGCCTGCTGGCATCTACACCGGAAGCGCAGGATGCCTTGCTGACAGCCCTTTTGGAGCTGCAAAAAGCCGGTGAATTCTCATCCAGCCACCTGCTGTTCTTGCCGGAAGATCAGGCACAACGGCTGGGCGAAGCGGGTTATCAGTTACGCACGGGCGTGCAGTTCCATTGGGAAAACCGCGACTACCGCTGTTTTGACGATTTTCTGGATGGGCTGGACAAGAAGAAGCGCAAAAATATCCGTGCCGAACGCCGCAAGGTCAGCGACGCCGATATACAGTTTCAGCATATCAAAGGCAGCGCTATGCAGGAAGAAGACTGGCTATTCTTCAAACGCTGCTATGACCACACATACCGGGAACACCACTCTACCCCCTACCTGAACCTGGATTTTTTCTTGCGCATAGGAAAAACCATGCCGGAAAACATCCATTTGATTTTTGCCTTGCGATCAGGCAATAGAATTGCTGCCTCGCTCCTGGTTCATAACGAAGATACGGTGTATGGTCGCTATTGGGGCTGCCTGGAACATCACCCTTGCCTGCATTTTGAAACTGCCTATTACCAGGCGATAGAATTTTGCATACAGGAAAAAATTCGTATCTTTGAAGGCGGCGCCCAGGGTGAACACAAGATGGCGCGCGGCTTTTTGCCGACCCGGACCTGGTCAGCCCACCATTTAAGCCATCCAGATTTTGCAAATGCGGTATCGGAATTTCTTAAAAGGGAAACCGGTGGCGTTGAATTGTATTTCAACGAGCTCAACGAACACTCACCTTACAAATCTTCACAGTCTGATACGGGGGTACCTACTTGAAATTTTGCCTAGATCAGGGCATCCTGTTGCCATGCAAAATAATTTCATTTCCACACCGAACTTGCCTCCTGCCCAGTTACCGACTAAACGTGTTGGGCGCTTCTATCTGAGTGAAAGAATAGGTATGGGATCCAATGGTGCTGTCTACCTTGGACACGATCCTGTGATTGACCGTGATGTTGCGATCAAAATATTTAGCGCAGGCAATAATGCTGCCGACAAGAAACAGCGTGAACAACAGTTCATCAATGAAGCGCGCGCCGCAGGCAGGCTGTCTCATCCGAATATTGTGACGATTTTTGATGCTTCCAGTGAAGGTGGAACCACTTTCATCGCAATGGAATTTCTGCAAGGCAAAGATTTGCGGCATTTATTGGCCGATGGCAAGCAATTTGACATCATAGAAACCGCCAACATCATACAAAAAATTGCCGATGCACTGGAATATGCCCATGGCAATGGCGTGATACACCGGGATATCAAACCTGCCAATATCTTCGTCCTGCCCAGCCAGCAACCCAAGGTAGTCGATTTTGGTATTGCCCGTGCGCCCAACCGGGTACTTGATGAAACCAGGGAACAGGCACATACCCTGTTCAATAACAACATCATGGGTACGCCGAATTACATGTCGCCAGAACAGGCAAACGGCAAACAGGTCACGGCATTGACGGACGTGTATTCGCTAGGCGCCGTAATGTTTGAGATGCTGACCGGGCAAAAGCCTTTTCAGTCGCAGGATGTAGACAAATTATTGCAACAAATTGTAAGTAAGACACCTAAAAATCCATCGGAAATCAGCGCCAATATTCCTGATTCTTTGTCCAGAATCGTTATGAAGGCCATGCAAAAAGACCCTACTGCGCGCTATGAAAGTGCGGCCGAGATGTCGCTGGCGCTGGAAAAATTTCTTGAACGCGACAAAAAACTGAAACGCAAGCGCAAGAAACAGGGTAATGATACCGACAAGGAAGTCGACGCTGCAGGCCACTCAAATTCCTGGCTGAGCTGGGTTGCCGTGATCCTGGCAGTACTGGCAGTAGCAGGTTATTTCCTGAATAAATCACAGATGCTGCGCTAGTCGGCTGAAATAGCCAAAGCCATGGATCTGGCGCTGAAAAAAGCGCTGAAGGTTAACGAAAAAATGGGGCGATATCAATCGCCCCATTTTTTCTAAGCAGTAAGCAGATTAAGCTTCGGCTTTGTTGTAGTTTTCTACGCCAGCCATGATTTCGGCTTTAGCGTCATCCGGGCTACCCCAACCTTCAATTTTCACCCATTTGCCTGGTTCCAGATCTTTGTAATGTTCAAAGAAATGCTGGATCTGACGCAAGCGCAGATCATTCAGATCTTCTGGCTGTTGCCAGTGTGTGTAGATAGGCAAAATCTTGTCTACTGGCACTGCCAGTACTTTGGCATCATCGCCGCCTTCATCCTTCATTTTCAGGACGCCGATTGCGCGGCAACGCACCACCACGCCAGGGATCAGCGGGAAAGGTGTGATGACCAATACGTCTACCGGATCACCGTCACCGGCGATAGTGCGTGGAACATAACCGTAGTTGCAAGGATAATGCATGGCTGTGCCCATGAAACGATCCACGAAGATCGCGCCACTTTCCTTATCAACTTCATACTTGACCGGATCACCGTTCATTGGGATTTCGATAATGACGTTGAAATCATTAGGCAGATCACGACCTGCTGGGACTTTATTCAAGCTCATGTTGCACTTTCTGTATAAGTATCAATAGAAGAAATTAATCTGGGTGAGATTATATCGGCTTTCGACGCACAATTGTGCGTCGCAGCAGGCGCATGCTTACAGCATGGTGGCAATTGCACATTGGCGATAATGGCTGGCAGCTTCTTCTGCCTGGCCAAGCGCTTCATGCAACTGGGCCAGCTTCAGATTGGCTTCACGCACTGTACGCGGATCAACCGCATCCGACAGTGCCTGCTCCATATGTCGTTGTGCCTTACCCCACAATTTTTGTCTCAGACACAGTGTACCAAGTGTCAGTGCCAGTTCGGGGTCGGTAGGATGTTGCTCTGACCATTTTTCACAATGTTCAATTTGCGACAACAAGGCAGCCGAACCTTCTGACGCAGCGGCATCACGATAGGTACGCATCAGGCGTTCGTCCCAGTCTTCGCTCAGGGCTTTTTCAACTATGCCGCGTGCGTCATCAAACAAACCGTGGGAATTGAAGGCACTGGCAGCGACAAATGCAACAAAAGCCGATTTACGCTCTGCCTGCGGGATTTCAAACCATACCCGGCGTATCGATTCTGCATCATGCCCCTGATTGGTCAGCAAATCTTCGTACGCCAGTTCACGCAGGCGTTGCGACAGCGCTGGATGCAAGGCACGATGCTTGTCCAGGGTGCGCACCAGCTTCAAGACTTCCTGCCATTTTTGCGCTTGCTGATTGGCTTTCAATGCCCAGCGCAATACCTGGATATGGCGCACGCCACTGGAATTCAGTTCACGCACAGCTTCCAGCGCCTTGCCAGACTGATGCTGATCCACCAGCAATTCTGTCATGCTAACCAGACGCGCAACTTTAAAGTGCTGGTCAGCTTCGATACCGGAAAACCAGGAATCGCGACGTTCAAACTGGCTCATGTGATGGGCAGCACGGGCACCAATCAAGGATGCCACACTGGCATTTTCAGGCAATTCGGTAGCACGCATGGCAGCTTTTTCTGCATGGCCAAAACGCCCTTCAAACAAGGCTTTCAGGGCCTCACGCAAAGCCTTGTTGCTGTCTTTTTCTCGCTTGCTCTGGCGATACAGGGCAACCTTGCGCGGCAACTTGCGGGTAGTGACAATGGCCCGTATCACCAGGTACAAAAGCACAAACAGCACCAGCACCAGGAACAGGAAAAAATTCAATGACAGGTCTATCCGGTAAGGCGGATAAAACAAAACCACATTACCGGGGTTATAACGCGCACCGACAGCAAGACCTACGGCAAGCGCAAACAGAATCAGAAGCCGGATAAAAATTCGCATACTGTTAAGGCTTCACTTTATAGTTACGTACTGCATTCAGGCTCTCGGCCAGCGTCGGCATTTCTATCGACAGATTGCTGCCCTGCACCTGGCGCAACAAGGCCTGTACGGTCTGGGTCTGCTTGGCACGGGTATCGAAATATTTGGCGATGGCATCCTGGGCGGCAATCATGTCGCTCCTGAAAATACTTTCATTGCGCGACAACAGTGCCAGCCGCGCATTGAGCAATCTCAATTTCAGGTTTTCACGGGCAAAATACGATTGTGTCGGGGTCAGCAACAAGACATCAGGTGTTTCCACATTCCGCACGCGTATCAGTTGTCGTACCTCATTCCACATCTCGCTGGAAAAACTTTGCCAGGCATCCTGCAGGCGCATGGTCCAGGTATTCTCTACGATCTCTTCTACCGGTTGCTTCGCTGCTTTTGTACCTGGCAGCGATTTCGGCAACGATTTGGGCAAAACCCGCAAAGGCGCTTTCGGTGGCGTTGCAGAAACCACGGACTTTTCGTCTGCCCATAAAGGGATATGGTCTATCTGTGTAATCACGCTATCCAAACGCAGGGCCACGCCGGGCAAATCCAGCGCCGGCAGGGATTTCAGTCTTTCGATGTCTTTCGCAATCGCACGACGGATGGAGATGAATTGCGGTTTTTCTGATTTGGCCAGACGAGCATCGGCATTTTGCAAGGCGATCAGTGCGCCCTGTACATTGCCGGCCAGTTGTAATTGCTGGCTGGCGGTCGCCAATACCTGTTCGATTTCAGCCAGTGCCCAGTCATCGCGGTTCCTGGACAGGTCCTGATACAGCTGTTCCAGCGCCAGTTGCTGGCTTTGCGCCTCGGATTGCTTGCCTTCCAGCAGAATCACCTTGGATTGAATTTCCTTGGCGGTGTCCTGCACATTGCGCGCCAGCACCTTGGTTTCACTGCTATTGGTATCGGCACTCAGCAGGCGACGGGCGACTTCTTCCCGCAGACTGGTGATCTGGTTTTGCGATGACCACCAGTTAACCGCCAGCAGCACCGCCAAAACACCGGAAGCCAGGTAGGCCGGGCTACCCCAGGCCGTGGATCTGGTGTTTTCCTGTGGCGCAGGAATGATCGTCTGGCGAGCAGCTGGCTCGACAGGATTTGCCGTCAGTGCGGCTTCAGAATTTGGTTGCTGTTCACTCATAGCCGAGATTGTAACGCGACAAGCAGTTGTTCGTCGCCAGAAGCTGTTAAGGTAATAGATTGAAATCCCAGGGATTTCGCGGTTTCTTCAATACGGCTGTGCGGCACCAGCAATTGTTGCCGTTGCATTTTTGCCACGCCATCAGGCAAACCCAGTATATCAACATCATGCATCAGATTGCGCAATGCTTCAGAACTGGTGACAACCCACTGGTTTTCCTGCTCCAGTAAAAGCCGTAATTGCTGTGCCCTGCCCGCATCCAGTTGTGGTGCCACGCGCCTGTAAGCAGCCAGTTGTGTGACTTCGATACCGCGTGCGCGCAATGCATCGGCCAGTAATTCACGTCCGCTTTCGCCACGGACGATCAAGACTTTCTTGTCTTGCAGGGCGTTGCAGTCAAGTTCATCGAGCAAGGTTTCAGAATCGGTCTTCAGTCGATTGCGGGGCCGGATAATGGTCGCGGTCTGGTCATTCAAACCATATTCTGCCAGACGCAGGCGACTACCCTCGCCCATCACGGCAATCGGAATGTCTTTTGGATACTGGCTGATATGCCGAAAGAAGGCATCAATCGCATTCGGGCTGACAAAGGCCAGCAAGGCATAATCCTGCAAATGGGCGATTTCGGCGATCAAATGGCTTTCATCCGGCAAGGGCTGAATTTCCAGCAAGGGAAACAAGACACAGTCCCGCCCCATGGCCTGCAAGTGGCGCGCAAAGTCTTCTGCCTGAGCGGCAGGCCGGGTGATGATCACCGTCGCCCTGCCGTCGCCACTGCGATCAATGTGCTTCATATCGCCTTTGTGCAGAAATGATTATTCCGTGATCTGGGCTTTGCATACCGCCAGAATGCCTTCGGCATCCTGCGCCGACAAGGCCCTTGCCAGTTCTTGCCCCAGACTCAGTGCCTGGTCTGCGTCACCCGACGCTTCTGCGCGTGCAATACGGCTGCCATCGGGCGTTGCAACCATGCCGCGAATGAACATTTTGCCCTGGCTGACTGTCGCAAACGCCGCCAGCGGGATTTGACAACTACCGCCAAATGCCTTGGATACCGTACGTTCTGCAGTCACCGCCTGGTCAGTTTCAGTATGGTTCAAAGCAGCCAGCATGGCTTGCAGCTCTGGACGGTTGTCCGGTATCTCTATCGCCATTGCACCCTGGCCTGCGGCTGGCAGACTCTGTTCTGGATCCAGGCAGGCACGTATTCTTTCTGGCAAGCCCAGACGTTTGAGACCGGCTGCGGCCAGGATAATGGCAGCGTATTCGCCACTATCAAGCTTGCGCAGACGGGTGTCCAGGTTGCCACGCAAGGGACGGATGACCAGATGCGGAAAACGTGCCGCAATCAGTGCCTGGCGTCGCAGGCTGCTGGTACCAACCACCGCGCCGGCAGGCAGGCTGTCGAGACCGGCATAATCATTCGAGACGAATGCATCCCTTGGGTCTTCGCGCTCCAGTATCGCAGCCAGGGCAAAGCCCTCCGGCAAATCCATGGGTACATCTTTGAGCGAATGCACGGCCAGGTCAGCACGGCCTTCGGCCATGGCGACTTCCAGTTCTTTCACAAACAAGCCTTTGCCGCCGACTTTTGACAGCGCCCTGTCCAGAATCTGGTCGCCGCGTGTGGTCATTCCCAGTATTTCTACCTGCCAGTCAGGGTACAGGGCGATCAGGCGATCGCGTACATGTTCAGCCTGCCACATCGCCAGACGGCTCTCACGTGAGGCAATAATCAATTTTTTAGCGCTAAGGTTGGTCACTGAGCTGGTCATTGAGCTGGTCAAAATAAGGCTACTTTCAACTGTGTAAAAATGAACCGCGATTTTATCATTTTGGGAAATGACTTTATAAGTAATTCAGATGACAACATGATAGTTTTAAGTAAATTAAAGCAAAATTTGGCATATATTTGGCATGCATCAAGCACGGAAAGCGGATGAATCTGGTCAAACTTGACACATCCAGCCTGAAAACGGCATCATAGCCACAAAACACGCCTATATACGCCTTGATATACGTCATGCCGCTCATGATACAGCGGCATTTTTTACGCATTAACGTATACTTGGTCCCTGCGCATTTTCACGGCATTATTTCATCGCATTACTTCACAGCACCAACCAACTGGATTTAGCATGCTCCCTGGTACCGAAAACAAAAAACACCTGATCTTGACTGGCGATCGCCCTACCGGCCCCCTGCACCTTGGCCATTTTGTAGGCAGTCTGCGTAACCGCGTCAAATTCCAGCATCAGTATGAACAATACATCATGCTGGCCGATGCCCAGGCATTGACCGACAATATGGAAAACCCGGCCAAAGTCCATGACAATGTCATGGAAGTGGCGCTTGATTATCTGGCCGTTGGCATAGACCCTGCCAAGTCAACGATACTGATACAGTCACAAATTCCTGAACTGACAGAATTGACTTTCTATTACCTGAACCTGGTCACTGTGGCACGTCTGGAACGCAATCCAACCATCAAGCAAGAGATCGTCTTGCGCAATTTTGAGCGGGACATCCCGGCTGGTTTTCTGACTTATCCGGTCAGCCAGGCTGCCGATATCAGTGCCTTCAAGGCCAGCCTGGTGCCGGTCGGTGAAGACCAGATACCGATGATAGAACAGACCAATGAAATCGTGCGTCGCTTCAATCGCCTGGCAAATAAAGACATACTGGTGGAATGCCAGGCGCTGGTGCCTGAAATTGGCCGCCTGCCAGGTGTTGATGGCAAGGCCAAGATGAGCAAGTCACTGGGCAATGTCATCAACCTGGGTTTCACACCTGCCGAAATCAAGGCAGCGGTACGCAATGTCTACACTGACCCGCTGCATCTGCGTGTGGCTGACCCTGGCCATCTGGAAGGCAATGTCGCCTTTATCTACCTTGATGCTTTCGATGAAGACAAAGCCGGTCTGCAAGAAATGAAAGACCATTACGTACGCGGCGGCCTGGGTGACAGCATCGTCAAGGCACGTCTGGAAGGTATCTTGCAGGATTTGCTGAAACCAATACGCGAACGCCGTGAAGAATTTGCCAAAGACCGTGGCCAGGTTTTGCAAATACTGAAAGACGGTACACGCAAGGCACGCGAAATCGCTGCGCAAACGACCGATGAAGTCAGGGCAGCCATCGGCCTGAAACACTTCTGATCTACGGGGGATTCGAACCCCCGGTTCTATTTGTTATCTTGGGTGAAAACTTTATGAGCGTAGCTGATTTCCATCTGTCACTCAGTTCCGCTCGTGCCCTGCATCTGGCCGCACAGGGCCTGTTGAATCCTGCGCCACGCAAGGCTGGCAAACAGGATGTGCTTACCTGCATACGCAATATGTCGGCGTTACAGATTGACACTATCAGCGTGGTTGCGCGCAGCCCCTATCTGGTGCTGTGGAGCCGCCTGGGCAATTATCCGCATGCGTGGCTGCATGAATTACTGGAAGAAGGCCATCTGTTCGAATACTGGTCGCATGAAGCCTGCTTCTTGCCGATAGAAGACTACGGCCTGTACCGGCATCAGATGGTGTCACCACAGGGTCTGGGCTGGAAATACAATCACAAATGGCTGAAAGAAAATGCTGCGCAGGTGGAAACCGTCCGTCAGCATATCCATGCAAATGGTGCCAGCCGCTCGGCAGACTTTGAACGTACCGATGGTAAAAGCGGGGGCTGGTGGGAATGGAAACCGGAAAAACGCTCGCTTGAAGTCTTGTTCACCACCGGTGAAGTAATGGTCGCCAAACGTCATAATTTCCAGCGCATTTATGACCTGCGTGAACGCGTGCACCCCAAATGGAATGACAAAAAGCATCTGAAACCCGTCCTGCATTGCGAACGCACCCAGATCTTGCAATCAGTCCGCGCCCTGGGCATCTGCAAGGCAAACTGGATCAGCGATTATTTCCGCATGGGCAAACCCGATATCAGCAACCAGCCAGCACAACTGGTCAAAGAAGGCTTGCTGATACCTGCCACGGTGGATCAGCACGATACGCTGTTTTATGTACATCCGGATCGCCTGAATTTGCTGAAACAGGCAAGTGAAAATAAACTGAAAGCCACGGCAACCCGCATCCTGTCGCCTTTCGACCCAATAGTCTGGGATAGAAAACGCGCCATAGACCTGTTTGATTTTGATTACAAGCTTGAATGCTATACGCCAGCGCCGAAACGGCGCTATGGCTATTTCACCCTGCCCATCTTGCGCAAGGGTACCCTGATAGGACGCATGGACGCCAAGGCTCACCGCAAGGAAGGTATACTGGAAGTCAAGGCCCTGCATCTGGAGCCGGGGGTGCGTGTTTCGCAGAGCCTGGCAAACGACCTGGCAAAAACCTTGCGCGAATTCGCCCTCTGGCATGAATGCAATGATATCCAGCTGACATGGAGTAATTCGCCAGAGTTGACTCCCTTACTACAGGGCTTGATTTAAATGTATACACGATTCGCATTATTAATCGGCCTGCTGTTGGCCAGCAGCATGGCAACGGCCCTGGATGAACCAGAGAAAGTCAGCTTCCCCAGCCTGGATCAGCAAAATGGACAGACAGTCCAACTGGATGCCCTGTGGTTTCGTGCCAGCAGCAATGTTGCCACTACTGTCACTACGGCCACTACTGCCACCGTCATCGCCCTGCATGGTTGCGGTGGCCTGTACAGCACCCGCAAGGGGCACGAACAGGAACTGAATGCCAGGCACAACAATATGGCCAGGTTATTGCAGGAAAATGGCTACAACGTGCTGATGCCGGACAGTTTTCGTCCACGTGGCGTGAACAGCATCTGTAGCAGCACCTACAAAAGCCGTGACATCAGCACCAATAACCGTCGCCTGGATGTGCAGGCTGCCTTGCAATGGCTGGGCAGGCAAACTACCGTTGATACAAAAAACATTGCCCTTCTGGGCTGGTCAAACGGTGGTTCTACCACCCTGAATGCCCTGAATACAGCCAACAAGGCAGCAGGCAAGGATGATATTTACCCCAGGGCGGCAGTGGCTTTTTATCCTGGTTGCCAGGGCTACCTGAAAGCACGTCCCGCTTATCGCCTGGCATCCCCCTTGTTGATACTGATCGGTGCCGAAGATGACTGGACACCTGCCGCTCCCTGCGTGAGTTTTGAAAAAATGCTCGCACCCTCACCTGTCAAGGTGCGTGTCTTTGCCGACAGTTATCATGATTTTGATGCCCCCGACCTGCCGCTACGCAAACGCATGGATGTGCCGAATGGCGTGCATCCGGGACAGGGAGTGACGACAGGCAGCAATCCTGAAGCCAAAGAACTTGCCTACAAGGAAATGCTGCTGTTTCTTAAACAGCAGTTGAATGCAAAGTAAATGCGCAACGCGTACACAATGCGTACGCAAGCAGTGCCTGGCAATTGCTGAATAATTCATCAAATCCCTTGTTTGAAATCAAAGCCGGTGCAACAATCAGAAAGCATACTGGCTTCAGGTTCAACGATGAAAGGCAAGGGATATGTACTCCAGGATATTGTTACCCACCGACGGTTCCGAACTGTCACACGCCTGTGTCACTGCCGGGCTAGAATTTGCGCAACAATTGAAGGCCGAAGTCGTCGCCGTATTCGTCGCCAGCAATTATCAATATCCACTGTACGTCGACATCGTACCGCCCAATGGCCCGACTGAAGATGAATACAGAGAAGCCATGCAGGCCATGGCTGAAAACTATCTGCAACCTGTCAGGGAAGCCGCAGCAGCAGCCGGACTGGCCTACCAGGAAGTCATACAATTCAACGACTCTACCGCCAGGGAAATCGTTCATACCGCGCAGGAATACGGATGCGACCTGATCTTCATGGGTTCGCATGGCAGAAGCGGCCTGGGCCAGTTCCTGCTGGGCAGCGTCACTACCAAAGTATTGTCGCTGTGCCTGATTCCGGTTTTGGTACACCGTATCAAACATCACTGAATGCCTGTCACTGAGCCCGCGCCAGCGAGTGCTTGCAGTACAATAGCGTTTCACCTTGCCCAGGCACAACACCTGGCAAGCTTCAACATGATTAACGCCTTGTACAAAAACGATGACCCGTATTCTGATTGCTGACGACCATACCATCATGCGCGAGGGCCTGAAGCGCATACTGGAAGGGATAGAAGATATCCAGGTCATCGGCGAAGCCGTTGACGGCTTTGATACCCTGGAAAAAGTCCGCACCTTGGAATTTGATGTCTTGCTGATGGACTTGTCCATGCCAGGTCGCAGCGGTGTGGACCTGATACGCCAGATCAAGGATGAATACCCAAAACTGCCGATACTGATACTGACCATGCATGAGGAAGAACAGTATGCCGTCAGAGCCATACGCGCCGGCGCACGTGGCTATCTGACCAAGGAAAGCGCAGGCACACAACTGGTTACGGCCCTGCGCAAGGTGGCATCAGGCCGCCCGTATATCAGTATAGAAGTGGCCGAACAGCTGGCCATGAGCGCCATGCCTGCCGATGACAGCCAGCCACACACCTCTCTGTCTGACCGTGAATTTGAGGTATTCAGCCATCTGGTCAAGGGAAAATCGATTACTGAAATTGGTGAGCTCCTGCATCTGAGCGTCAAAACCGTCAGCACCCACAAGACCAGAATCATGCAAAAAATGAATATGAATAATCTGTCTGACCTGGTGCAATATGCAGTAGCCCACCACCTGCTGCAACCGCAAGCCTGAGTATCTCCGCGCAGCCGGTGCTGCGCTTTCCCCAGCATTACCCCTCCTCCCTACCTCCTTGCACTGCCCCAATTCTGGATTAGGAATATTCCTACACGTCCGGCTGTAAATCTGACACTTTGAATCAGCATTGGCTGATTTAAATCAAGATCCATGTTCACGATAATAGAGGCTAAGCAAACACAGCATCAATAACAGCCAACTCCACATCATGAACCTGTACATCGTAGAAGACTCAGCTCTGATTCAACAGCGTCTGATCCAATTCATAGAAGAAGTTCCAGGCATACACGTGGTCGGCGTGGCAGGCGACATCAGCCATGCCTTGCAGGGCATCCTGGATGAACATGCAGATGCCATGATTCTCGATATCCAGCTGGCAGACGGTAACGGCTTGCAGCTATTGAAGAACATCAAACAAAGCAAACCAGAGATCAAGGTCGTGGTGCTGACCAATCACGCAACCGAAGACAACCGTGTACACGCAATGCGTGCCGGTGCAGACGGTTTTCTCGACAAATCCACCGACTTCGGTCTGCTTCAAAACTATCTGCTGCGCTGGCAGCATCCGAATTCAAATCATCAAATCAACTAATATCGTTTACCTTAAGGGGATCACCATGACTACAGCAGCGCTCACTACCGGCAGGACCAGTCAACCCACGCGACCTGTCAAAAGCAGCTTTCCCGCCATTGCGAATGAAGCTGGCTGGCGTTGCCATGGCAACCTGTGGTCGAATCTGCAGGAAGTCTGCGAGCTCTTGCGCATCCCTGCCCCGGCAGCATCCGCTGATGAAGAACAATTGTTCCAACACGTGCGCTTCAAGGCTGGTCAAAGAGTGCACACCATAGGCCAGGATTTTGAAACCCTGTACATCGTCAATTCAGGTTTCCTGAAAACCGTGTTGATCGACGAATATGGCAATGAGCAAGTGCTGAGCTTTCCCATGAAAGGTGATTTGCTGGGCATCGACGGTATCCATAACCAGCATCACGCTTCCGAAGCAGTAGCACTGTCTGACTGCGACATCATTTTGCTGCCATATAAAACTTTTTCTGCCCTGGGTCGTAGCTATGCCGAACTGGAACAAGCCATGTTCAGCGTCATGAGCCGTGAACTGGTGCGTGAACAGTTGATGATAGGTATGCTCAGCGCCCTCAGCGCCGAAGCCAAGGTAGCGCGCTTCCTGACCAGCCTGGGTGAACGCTTCAGCCAACTCGGTTATTCTGGCAAATCATTCAATCTGCGCATGACCAGACATGAAATCGGCAGCTATCTGGGCCTGACGCTGGAAACCGTCAGCCGCACTCTGTCTGCCTTCAATGAACTGGGCCTGATCAGTGTCGACCAGCGCCAGATAGCGCTGCTGGACATTCATGCACTGAAAACCCTGCGTCGCTTGCCGCCCGCCAGGGCGCGGATCAAAATAAGTGAGAAAATCAGTGAGAAAGTCAGCGAAAAAGTCAGTGAAAAGGTGTCCGCCCTGGTTGGCAAGAATCTATTACCGCAATGGAACAAAGAGGTTGCCGTTGTCTGAAATTAGTATAAGCTTGAATTGTACATATGATACGTTTGTCGGTAAATATGCTGTCTGATGCACTTATTTTCAGCAGATATATTGCCGATCAACATGATGATGGCTTGATGTTTTTCCACGATAGTTCAATCAAGGAGTACAGACATGACATATAAAACCATACTGGTGCATGTAGACGAGTCAGAAAGATCCAATTTTCGTGTGCAAATGGCAGCAGAAATTGCCAGGGCGAATGACGCACACCTGATAGGCACCGCTGTCACTGGCGTATCCCGTTTCATCTATCAGGATGGCAATATCAGTGCGAACGATCCGAATCTGACCATCCACCTCAAGTACCTGCGGGAAAGGGCAGAAAAAGCCATTGCCAGCTTCAACAAACAAGTCGAATCGGCGGGCATCAATTCTTATGAAAGCGTGATCGCCAACGATGAAGCTGGTGGTGGCATAGGCTTGCAGGCTCGTTACAGCGATCTGTTGATCATCGGACAGACCAATCGTGATGAACCATCCCCCTCTGTCCTGTCGGATTTTCCTGAATACCTGATCATGAATTCTGGCCGGCCAGTACTGATCATTCCCTACGTCGGTGATTTCACCTCCATAGGCAAACGTCCGCTGATCGCCTGGGATGCCAGTCGCGAAGCAACACGCGCCATCACTGATGCAATTCCGTTGTTGAAGCGCGCCGAACTGGTACAGGTTGCCGTGTTCAATGCCAAGTCTGTACCTGATGCGCATGGTGAACAGCCAGGCGGCGATATTGCCCTGTACCTGGCAAGGCATGGTATCAAGGTAGAAGTATCGGTCCACAAAACCAATACCGATATTGGCAATGCCCTGCTGTCGCTGGCACATGATGTCGACAGTGACATGCTGGTCATGGGTGGTTATGGCCATTCACGCTTCCGTGAAATGATCATGGGCGGCGTCACCAGAACCATACTTGAAAGCATGACCGTACCCGTGCTGATGTCACACTAAACAGGTCAGCCTGCTTGCCACCCAGTGGACGATAACACCAGCAAACCACGCTGTGGCTATCGTCCCTCCCTCTCTGCATCTGACGCTTCTGGCAATTAAATCCGGCGACATGTCTATCAGGCGCAGATTCCGCTTTAAAATAGCGATCGTCTGTTCCTCGTTCACCCATTGTGATTTCACTCTTTCATGACAACTGATTTTCATGGCAACTGATTATTCCAGACTGCTCCGTGCACGCTGGCTGACTGGCCTGCTCTTGCTGATATCAATGCTGCTGTGGGCAGGTCATGGCAGTCTGGCGTATATCAAGGTGGCATCGCCGTTACCGGTTCATACGCTGCTGGAAACCGCCACCGTCGTTATATTTACATCTGTCTTTATCGTATGCTGGAATGCATTTGGTGGCGCCCGTAAAAAAAGCAGTGTCATCCTGGCGGTGGCCTTTCTCTGTACCGCCATACTGGGCTGCATGCATGCGTTATCGTTTCAGGGCATGCCGGGCTTTCCGGATGCCAGCGACATGCACAAGTCCCTGCTGTTCTGGATACTGTCACGCTCATTCATCGCCACAACCCTGCTGGGCCTGGCATTGTCGCCAGAAGACTCCGATGTCAGCCCGCTACAGGCGTATCTGGTACTGATCGCCGGCTTACTGGCGACAGCAGGCTGGACTTACACCGTCTTTGCCTTTTCCGATTTGCTGCCGCTGACCTACATCGACACGGCTGGTCAGACCTCGTTCAAAATTGCCTGTGAAGCAGGATTGACAGGCATCAACCTGATTACCGCCTACGTGTTGAATCGCGATATCAAGCAGAAACAGGATGCAGAAAAAAACACGCAGCGCCTGCAGATAGATCGCGCTTCCCTGTTTCTGGCAGCGATGCTGCTGGCGATTTCGGAAGTATATTTTGCCCTTTATGCAGACAGCAGTGATCTGTTTGTCGTCATTGGCCATGTGTTTCAACTTTTTGCAGCCATCGCCATCTATCGTGGCATGGTCGCGGTGAATATCCACACGCCCTATACCAGCCTGGCAGAAACCAGCCAGAACCTGGCACGCTCGGCGGAAGAACTGAACTTGCAGCGCGAACGCCTGAGCCGTATGATCGATACCGCCATAGACGGCATCATCACTATCGACGACACCCAGACCATCATCCTCGCCAACCCGTCCGCTGCCACACTGTTCGGTTACGAAGTCAATGATTTGCTGGGTATCTCACTCAATACCGTGCTGCCGGAACGACATCGCAAAGTGCATGGCGAACATGTGAGAAAATTTGGTGAAACCGGTGCCACCCGACGCCGGATGGGTGGCAACTTCGAAGATTTTTATGTCACAGGCGTGAAAGCCAACGGCGATGAATTTCCGATAGAAGCCTCGATCTCCAGCCAGTTTGAGGCCGGCAAACGCTATTACACCGTAATCTTTCGCGACATCACCGAACGCAAGGTCGCCAAAGAAAAAATGGCCTTGTACCATGATGAATTAACCCAGCTTTCTGCTGCCCTGCAAAGCATACGGGAAGAAGAACGCAAGCATATCGCCCGCGAGTTGCATGATGACCTGGGTCAGTTGCTGGCCGCACTGCGCATGGATTTATCACTGCTGCAAAGAGACGACGTCCTCAGCAATAAATCTCAAAAAACCGTCAGCAGCATGGATCAGTTGTTACTGACTGCCATCACCACTCTGCGCCGTATCGCTACCGACCTGCGCCCACGTGCACTGGATGAAGGCGGCCTGTACTTTGCGCTACAGACTTTGCAGAAAGACTTCTCCAGCCGCCACGGCATCCATTGTGAGCTGGTGGCGAATGAAGAGCAGTTGGCACTGGATGATGCCCGCAGTACGGCCATCTTCCGCATCGTTCAGGAATCATTGACGAATGTGGTCAGACATGCCGACGCAACAGAAGTGGATATCAGATTTGAAAGAAACCCTCATCTGCTGCGCTTCACCATCAGTGATAACGGCAAGGGTATGGACGCAGACGACACCCGCAAGGCACGCTCATTCGGCCTGGTCGGCATGCGTGAAAGAGTCAAGGCCATGCAGGGTGAATTCAAGGTTGAGAGCCAGCCCGGTGAAGGTACCAGCCTGGAAATTCAGTTGCCATTGGCGGCAACATCTGACGATCTGTAACGCTTGGCCATATCTGTTCAAATTGTGTTTCCGGTATAATCCGAATTACTCAAGTATATCAAGCTTGTTTTTCGGGAAAATGCCATGTCAGTTTCAGCACTCAATAGCGGCCTGTCCGGGTTCAAGGCCTATTCCAGTGCGCTCGACAGTTCCAGCCATAATGTTGCCAATGCCAGTACCGCAGGCTTTGTACCGCAACAAGTCAGCTTTCAGGAACAACCCGCAGGCGGCGTCACCGCTACCATCAGCCAAGAAGGTGCCAGTCTGGCATCACAAAACCCGGCCGATAGCAGTGGCACCGACCTCGCATCAGAAATCGTGCAATCCATACAATTCAAGGCGGGATTTGATCTTTCTGCCAAGATTATCAAAACAGCAGATCAGGTGCTTGGTACTCTCATTGATATCAAGGCCTGAACAAGGTGAACTGTAACAGTTAAACGTATTTCAAAATTCATGCCACCGGCACGACACACAAAAATGCTGGCATGCTTTTCATATCAAAATACCACAGCCCCAGCAAGCCAACAGTCATCAGAAAACATGCCCCCGCCAGTCTGAATGTACGCATGGACGCAGTCTTGCTGGCACGCTGAAACAGGGTCTGTGTCAACAGCAGGTGCGGCAAGGCACTCACACCAAACAAAAGCATCAGAACAGCACCTGACCAGGCATCTCCGGACAGTAACGAAAACGGCGCTACCCCATACAGCAAACCACAGGGCAGACAGCCCCAGCCCATGCCCATTAAAAACGGATAATCTGCTGCCTTGTTTAAGGGTGTAGTTATGCTGGTCAGCATACCCTGCCATGCACCCATCAATTGCTGCATGAACTGCAGATGCGGCATCAGCCCCAGCAGGCGCAAGCCAAGAATAATCAATGCCAGATTGCCGATCACAAACATCAACTGCTGGACAGGAAGAATTGGTTTGAATACCAGGCCAGCCGCGCCCAGACCGCCCAGCGCAGCACCCGCCAACCCGTAAGTGAAAATGCGACCGCCATGCAATAGCATTTGATACTGCACATTGGCGGACTGGGTATGGCTATTCGTCAGTGCAACAGACTTGAAGCCGGCATTTGCCGCCATGGCAATCGGAATGATTTTTTTACCACCATTTTTGCCAGCACCTTTGTCAACGCTGCTGCTAACGCTTTTATCAACATGATTAACGCGTTTTTGTCCTGCCTGGGTCAGCAACATGGATATGCCGCCACACATGCCGGCACAGTGTATGCCGCCCAGTGCTCCGGCAGTCAATGCGGCAATCACCATGGGCAGGGTCAGCATATCAGATCAGTTTGGAATAATTGGCCGTGGTCTGACGTGTCAGGTAGTGGTCGAATGCCATGCCGACGGCACGTACAAACAAACGCCCCCTGGCTTCGACCGTGATTGCATTGCCACTGAGATTGATCATTTTCTCCTTTGCATAATAAGCGAGTTGCGCCAGTTCATGCGCAAAATAATCAGGGAAGGATATCCCGTATTGCTGCTCCAGTACATTAAAGTCAACAGTGCTGCTGCACATCAGGCTCATGATGATTTGCCTGCGCAACAAATCATCCATGCTCAGATCAATCCCTTTTTCCACCGGTAATTCACCCTTGTCGAGGCAGGCATAATATTCGTCCAGCGTGCGCAGGTTTTGCACATAGGATGCGCCGATCTTGCCTATTGATGACAGGCCCAGCCCGATCAGATCACAATCAGAACGGGTGGTATAACCCTGGAAGTTTCTATGCAGGCTGCCATCATCCATTGCCCTGGCCAAGCTGTCATCCGGCCTGGCAAAATGATCAAGCCCGATATATACATAGCCTTCTGCCTGCAAGCGACGCAATGACATCAAAAAGATTTGCAGACGCTGCTCGGCTGATGGCAGATCGGCTTCGGCAATACGGCGCTGTGGCTTGAAACGGGTAGGCAAATGCGCATAGTTATAGAGTGCTATGCGGTCAGGCGACAAGGCAATCACCTGATCCAGTGTTTCGGAAAAACTATCCAGATTTTGTTTTGGCAAACCGTAGATCAAATCAAAATTGATCGACTGAAAACCGGCTGCCCTGCTGGCCTGCACGGTGTTATCCACCAGCTCAAAGGTTTGCAGGCGGTGTATCGCTTTTTGCACCTCAGGATTAAAATCCTGCACCCCCAGACTGGTACGATTAAAACCCAGTTCGGCCAGCACCTGCAAGGTAGCTGCATCGACTGTGCGCGGGTCGATTTCTATGGAAATTTCGGCATCCTCAGAAAAATCAAAATTCGCCCGCAGCATTTCCATCAACTGGCGCATTTCTGCATGGCTGAGAAAGGTTGGTGTACCGCCGCCAAGGTGTAGCTGACTCAGCACTTCCCTGTCATGCAGGTGTGCCGTTACCAGTTGTAATTCTTTTTCCAGATACTCCAGGTATTTGGCTGAACGCCCATGGTCCTTGGTGATGACCTTGTTGCAGGCGCAGTAATAACAAAGCGAAGCACAAAACGGGATATGAATATAAAGCGACAGCGGCGGCTTGGTGCTCAGGCGACTACGTTCCTTCAGATACTGGATATAGGATTTCGCATCGAAGCCAGTGTGGAATCTGTCTGCCGTCGGGTAAGATGTGTAACGTGGGCCCAGCTTGTCAAAACGACGTATCAGTTCTTCAGGTATCTCTGGCAAAGAAAATCTGGCCGGCTCGTTCATTTTCATGATGATCTCGATTAATGTGCTTTCTGCACAAGTAAAGCGGTCAAACCACTAGACAGAATTCCAAGCAGCCAGAAGGCAAAGAAGCCCACTGTATATACCCCGGTAACATGCATTTGCAAACGCCGGTCAAGTACGATCAGCTCCATGGGATCAACCAGGCTGAAAAACAATCCTGTCGCCGCACAGGCCATCAAAAATGCCGGCCACAACACTATCATCAACATCGATCGCAACAGCGGTTTGCCATGGGTTGGTTGGTCATGTTCCAATTCTGTCCCCTTCTAATGATTATTCAGCTTAAGGTCAATAAAGCTTTAGGGAAGCAGCTTTATTTTGCCGCATGTAACTGCACCGGCCTTTGTTCTGGGTCAAACCAGTCACCTGTCATGCGCCAGTCACTGGTTTCCAGCTTGAGATGGAACAATTTGACAGACCCCGCAGTAAAATTAGCCAGGCTTTTCATATCCGCTTCATACATGCCGGGGCTGGTTTGCTGTAAAGGCAAACGCCGTATTACTTCGCTGACGGTATTGCCACCGGCTGCCGCATTGGCCAGGCTCAGTTGTATGGTATCGGGCAAACGTCCCTTGCCATTCAGTTGCAACAGCATTTTGCCATTTGCAAAATCGGCCCTGATACTGGCTTGCAATTGCAATTCCCTGGCTTTGGCGTCGCGCTGTATGTCTTTATTGATCATCAGACCCTGCTTGTAATAATCTTCAGCGACGACCTTGTCGGCGCCGTGCATGGCGATATATCCGGTAATCAGACTGGCGCAGACCACGATGGCAGGCCCACCAGCTACCAGCAGCAGCCATGGTTCTTTGTACCAGGCATCATGGGTTTTCTTGAGAGGTAATAAAGCGGCGTCCATGAATTTCTCCTATCGTGGAACAATAAATACAGCTTTTTCTGTGACATTGATTTCCGGCGCATCCAGGTCTTTGACGATGAAGCGTATGCGATTGGAGCCGGTTTCCAACACTCCGGCAGGAACACGCACCCTGACAGGAAAAGCCTTGGTACTTGCCGCACCCATATCAATATCAACATTATTCAGGATGACCGCGCCAAGGGCACCCTTCACTTCTATACTGTAGCGGCGCGGTGATTCTTGCGTATTCATCACTTGCAGGCGGTAGACGTTTTCTATCGCACCGGTTTCGGTGATCTTCGGCATGCCACGATCACGTAACACATCCACTTTCAAAGGCATGTGCAATGCCAGCGAGATGGCAGCCAGCAAAATGATCAGGCCGAGTATGCTTCCATAGATCAGGGTACGCATGCGGAATACGCGTTTCCACATGGCCTTGTCATCGAGTTTCCGGGTCAGGGCATGTTCAGTGGTATAGCGTATAAGTCCGCGCTCATAGCCCATTTTATCCATGACCTGATCACAGCCATCAATGCAGGCACCACAGGCAATGCATTCATATTGCAAGCCGTTACGGATATCTATCCCGGTCGGGCAGACCTGCACACAAATGCCACAGTCAACACAGTCACCCAGACCTGCTGACTTGTAATCGACTTTCTTGTTCCGGGATCCACGCGGATCACCACGGGCGGTGTCGTAAGTGACGATCAGCGTATCCTTGTCGAACATGGCACTCTGGAAGCGCGCATAGGGACACATGTATTTGCAGACCTGTTCACGCATCCAGCCCGCATTGCCGTAAGTGGCAAAACCATAAAACAGAAACCAGAAGGTTTCCCATGGGCCCAGCGTGAAATCGCCAACGCCTGTTGCCAGTTCACGAATTGGCGTGAAATAACCGACGAAGGTAAAACCTGTCCACAGCGCCAGCGTAATCCATAGAAAATGCTTGATGAACTTCAATGAAAATTTGCGGGTTGACATGGGCGCTGCATCCAGCTTGATCCTGGCATTGCGCTCACCTTCTATTTTCGCCTCTATCCACAAAAAAATCTCGGTGTAGACCGTTTGCGGACAGGCATATCCGCAAAACACGCGTCCGGCCACGGCAGTGAACAGGAACAGGCTCAACGCAGAAATCACCAGCAAGATCGCCAGATAAATAAAGTCCTGCGGCCACAGGACCAGGCCAAAGATATAAAACTTGCGCGCCACCAGATCGAACAGCACTGCCTGCCTGTCATTCCAGCTCAGCCAGGCAGCGCCATAAAACAGGATCTGGGTAAAAAATACCAGCACCCAGCGCCAGGAAGAAAACCAGCCTTTCTGCGCACGCGGATAAATTTTCCGGCGTTCTTCAAACAAAGCCAATTCAGCTTCTTCTATAGGGACCGGAATGATGGGTATGTGCTTCATGTGATTCTTTTTTTATCCAGTTTTCTGTCTGCCTTATTTGGCTGACGATGCAAGCTCAGACGCACTGACCGCATTCGATGCAGCAACTGGTGCAGAGGTCGTAGCTATCTGCTGAATGGACCCAGTATCGGCACTGCTGACCTGCGCTGTCACGCCACTATTGGACAAACCCCATACATAGGCAGCCAGCAAATGTATCTTGCCTTCGCTCAGCAAGCTTTTATGGGCAGGCATCTGGTTGTTGCGGCCTTTGTTGATGGTTTCCATCACGGTTTCAATACCGCCGCCATACAGCCATACCTTGTCTGTCAGGTTAGGTGCACCCAGGGCCTGATTACCTTTGCCGTTGCCACCATGGCAGGCCGCACAGGCGGCAAACTTGGATTTGCCGATGGCTGCCTTGATGGGGTCATGTGCAGATTCAGACAGGCTCAGAACATAGTTGGCGACATTCCGTACATCGTCGTCGGTGCCCAGCACCGCGCCCATAGGTGGCATCTGACCATGACGGCCTTCGCGTATGGTCGCCAGGATGGTTTGTGGATCACCGCCGTACAGCCAGTCTGTATCCGTCAGATTAGGATAGCCTTTTCCCCCCTGGGCATCAGAGCCATGACATTGCGCGCAGGTATTGAGGAACAGGCGCTGACCAATTTCTCTGGCCTGTGGATCTTTGGCAACCGCTTTGATATCCATGGCCAGATACTTGTTGAAGATGGGACCATACTGCGCCTCGCCATCCTTCATTTCCTTTTCATAGGCACCGGCCTGACTCCAGCCGAATGTGCCCTGCCATTTACCAAAACCCGGATACACAACCAGATACCCTGCACTGTAAATAACGGTCAGATAGAACAGCCACATCCACCATTTTGGCAGAGGGTTATTCTGTTCCATCAGGTCGCCGTCCCAGACATGGCCGGTGGTTTCTGCCGGCAAGGGCTTGCCGTTACTACCGATTTTGACCTTGACCTTGGATTGCGACCACAACAGCAAGACGCAGGCCAGCATGGACAAGGCCACAATTATGGCGATCCCTGTACTCCACCATTCGCTAAAAAAGTCTGCCATGGCTAATTTCCATTCTCATTATCAATTGGCAAGCGCGCCAGTTTCTCGAATTTTTCCTTGTTACCAGAACTGAAAGCCCAGTAAAGAATGCCCAGGAAAACGATGAGACTGATGACCGTCACTACGCTGCTCAGTATTGTGAAATTCATGTTATTTCTCCCTGAAAGGCTGAACCGTCATGGTTCAGCATTCCTGTATCAATTTTTGTTCTTGATTGCTGTACCCAGCACTTGCAGATAGGCGATCAGCGCATCCAGTTCGGTCTTGTTGGCCAATTCACCAGGGCCGGCCTTGATCTGCTCTTCAGTGTAAGGAACACCCAGGGTTTTCATGGCTTGCAGTTTCGGCGTAATGGACACCGGGTCAAGCTGGGTTTTGGCCAGCCACGGATAAGCCGGCATGTTCGATTCCACCACCACGGAACGTGGATCATTCAAATGATCCCTGTGCCAGTTGTCGCTATAGCGACCGCCTACACGCGCCAGATCAGGACCGGTACGCTTGCTGCCCCACTGGAAGGGATGGTCATACACCGATTCACCCGCGACAGAATAATGACCATAGCGTTCGGTTTCAGCGCGGAACGGACGTATCATTTGTGAATGGCAGCCATAGCAGCCTTCACGCAGATAAATATCCCTGCCGGCCAGTTGCAGCGGCGTGTAAGGCAGCATGCCCTGCACTGGCTGCGTGGTGGATTTCTGAAAGAACAGCGGAACGATTTCTACCAGGCCACCCAGACTGATGGTCAGAATCACCAGCACCAGTAACAGGCCCACGTTGCGCTCAATCAGATCATGAGTAAAATTACGCATCAAATTTCTCCTTTGATTTCTCTGCTATCTCTGATTTATGCATGGGCCGCAGCAGCAGGCAATGCAGGAATCGCGTTGTTGACCGGCTTGGCAGCCATAAGCGTTTTTGCGACGTTATAAGCCATGACCAGCATGCCACTCAGATACAGCAAACCACCAAGCATGCGTATCACATAGTAGGGATAGGTTGCCTTCACGGTTTCGACAAAGGAGTACGTCAGGGTGCCATCCTCATTGACGGCACGCCACATCAGGCCCTGCATGACACCGGCAATCCACATGGATGCGATATACAGCACCACACCGATAGTCGCCACCCAAAAATGCACTTCGATCAGGCGTTTGCTATACATCTGGGTCTGGCCAAACAGGCGTGGGATCAGGTAATACAAACTGCCGATGGTGATGAAACCTACCCAGCCCAACGCACCGGAGTGCACATGACCGACAGTCCAGTCCGTGTAGTGCGACAGGGCATTCACGGTTTTGATCGCCATCATCGGGCCTTCAAATGTAGACATGCCGTAGAAAGACAGCGATACGATCAGGAAGCGCAGGATAGGATCAGAACGCAGCTTGCTCCAGGCACCTGACAGTGTCATGATGCCGTTGACCATGCCACCCCATGACGGTGCCAGCAGAATCAGCGAGAACAGCATGCCTATTGATTGAGCCCAGTCAGGCAAGGCGGTGTAATGCAGATGATGCGGGCCGGCCCACATGTAAGTGAAAATCAGGGCCCAGAAGTGGACGATGGACAAACGGTAAGAATAGACAGGACGCTCTATCTGTTTCGGGATGAAGTAATACATCATGCCCAGAAAGCCCGCCGTCAGGAAGAAACCCACTGCATTATGTCCGTACCACCATTGCACCATGGCGTCCTGCACGCCTGAATAGGCGGAATAGGATTTCATGAAAGACACAGGGATGGCAGCGCTGTTGACGATATGCAAAAGTGCAACCGCAATAATAAAGGCACCATAAAACCAGTTCGCCACATAGATGTGCTCTACTTTGCGCTTGACCAGGGTGCCAAAGAACACCACCGCAAATGCGACCCAGACCACGGCGATCAGCAGATCGATAGGCCATTCCAGTTCGGCATATTCCTTACCCTGGGTATAACCCATGGGCAGGCTGATGGCGGCCGCAACGATGACCAGTTGCCAGCCCCAGAAAGTGAATTCAGCCAGGCCGTCAGAAAACAGACGCACATTTGATGTGCGCTGGACGACATAATAGGAGGTCGCAAACAAGGCGCAACCACCAAAGGCAAAGATCACGGCATTGGTATGCAAGGGACGCAAACGTCCGTAGCTGAGCCATGGTATTCCCCCGAGAAATTCCGGCCAGGCAAGTTGAGTTGCAATCACCACGCCCACAAGCATGCCGACTATTCCCCATACCACTGCCATGACAGAAAATTGCCGTACAACCCGATAGTTGTATGTGTTTTCTTTAGTTATTGTCATGATCTCACTCTGTTGTAAAAATACAGGGCAAGAATAACAACCGCACTGCCGGGCTACATTGATACATATCAAACGTAACCGGATTCAAAGTCGATTGCACATGAAACACAACACCGGCACGGCAATAACTAATTTTGGAGATAAAAAAAGACACCCGAAGGTGTCTTTTTAGTACGAAAAACGCTGACTGCTCTTAGTAGTTACAGTAGTTGCCAGTCGTTGTTAATCGCTTTTAATCTCTATTAATCACTATTATTGCGCTGTCGTGGCAGGTGCAGCCAAAGCCGCCTTGTTCACTGTCACCTTGGCTTTTTGCTTCAAAACGTCGATGTAGGAATACAGATTTTGCTGTGCGAGTATATTCGCCTGCTGCTGTGCTTCCGCAGTGCGTCTTGCCTGGTCTGGTGTACCAGCGCTGACCTTGGAAATACGGAACACGATATAACCTGCATCACCCAGGCTGGTGCCGACAAACGCCGGCAGTTTGCTGGTATCAGCACGCATCAGATCGACGAAGGCAAGGTCTGGAATATCCTGATTTTTCAGACGCGACACCACTTTGGATTCAGTGAACCCTGCGGTGGAATCAGCAGCCTTCAGTGCTGCCAGTTTTTCCTTGCCTTCTTTTTCAGCCAGTGCAGCAGCTTCTTTATGTGTGACCTGGGCAACAATGGATGCCTTTACTTCATCAAACGGACGCCTGGATGCCGCTTTGTATTCCACGATACGACCAGCCATCAAAGTATTCGGCGCCACTTCCACTGCTTCTGTATTGTGCTTTTTCTTCACTACGTCGTCAGCAAAAATTGCTTTCAAAAACTTGGCATTATTGGTTTCCACCGTCGCTGGCACACCTGGCTTGCTTTGACGTGTCAAGCCACTTGCGGTTTCTATCTTCAGCTTCAGTTTTTCTGCAACTGGCTTCAGGCTGTCTGGCTGTTCATAGACCAGATTACCAAAGGCTTCAGCAGCTTCAGCATAGGCTTTGCCTGCCTTCTGTTTTTTGATGTCAGCCGTGATTTGCGGTTTGACTTCATCCAGTGTCTTGATCGCCGCTGGCTTGATGCCAGTCACCATAATGATGTGGTAACCAAAGTCGGTCTGCACCGGATCACTGATTTCGCCTTGCTTCAGTTTGAATGCTGTTTCATCAAACTGCTTGACCATTGCACCGTGACCAAAAAAGTCCAGATCCCCACCTTTTTCGGCAGAACCAGGATCCTGGGAATTTTCCTTGGCCAGTTTGGCAAAGTCTTCCGGCTTTTTACGCAACTGCGCCAGGATGCCATCGATCTTTTCTTTTGCCTTGGCCTTGTCAGCACTGCTGCTGTCCTTGCCTGCTGCAATCAGAATATGGCTGGCACGGCGCTGTTCATCTGTACCGTAGAGTTTCTTGTTTTGTTCATAGTAAGACTGCACATCAGCATCAGATACCGTTACCTGTGCTGCCAGTGCCTCACTATTCAGAATCACATACTCAGCATTGATCTGTTCAGGAATTTCATACTGCGCAGAATTCTTGTCGTAGTAAGCTTTCAGCATGTCATCGGTGATTTTGACGCGGGATGCGAAATCATCACTCTTCAACATCATTGCCTGCACTTCACGCTCCTGCTCATTGATGGCTGACAGGCGCTCGGTAACGGCTTTAGGTACGAAAGCGCTGCCCTGTACGGCACTCAGCAATTGCTGCAATGTCATGTCCTGACGCAGGCGTTGCTCATATCCGGCCGGGCTCAAACCCTGTGCTGCCAGCAAGCTCTTGTAGCGCTCCGTATCAAAAGTGCCATCTGCCTTGGTCAGGCCGGATTCTTTCAAAATTGTCTGCTGCAGGGTCGCATCAGAAATCATGAGCTTCTTGCGCACCACTTCGGCAGTCATGGCCTTGCGGGCAATCAACTCATCGAGGATGTTTTGCTTGGCTTCAGGCGTACTCAGCAATTTGGAATCAAACTGCGGGCCATACATCTGACGCAAACGGTCGAGCTGGTCACGCGTTGCCTGATCCAGTTCCGACTGTGTGACGGAGGTGCCAGCAACGGTCGCAACAGCAGTATCACCACCACGCGAACGGGTATAACTTTCTATGCCGAAAAATGCAAAGGAAGGAAAAATGATCAGCAGCAAAAGAAATTGCATCAACCGCTGATGGGTACGAATATATTCAAACATGTTCAACCGATCACATGGCTAAGTATGACAAAACGCTCACGAATACAAAAAAAGGCGAACTTTCGTTCGCCTTTTCGATTTTCTGGCGGAGCGGACGGGGCTCGAACCCGCGACCCCCGGCGTGACAGGCCGGTATTCTAACCAACTGAACTACCACTCCTTTTTTACTGCCTTATGTTTGCTGTGTGGTGGGCGCTGAGAGGCTCGAACTCCCGACCTAAGCCTTGTAAGGGCTCCGCTCTACCAACTGAGCTAAGCGCCCCACTCGTACAATCAAACACCGTAGCGCTAGTCACCGCGCCACGAAAGAGCATTAGTTTACCGCATCTTTCAATGCTTTGCCAGGTTTAAATTTAGGAACCTTGGCAGATTTGATCTTGATGGCTTCGCCAGTACGTGGGTTACGGCCAGTTCTGGCAGCACGTTTACCGACGGAAAAAGTACCAAAACCAACCAGCGTTACTGTACCGTTTTTCTTCAAGGTCGATTTTACTGCACCAATCAGGGCATCCAGCGCACGCGACGAAGCCGCTTTAGAGATATCCGCTGTTTTAGCAATATGATCGATCAACTCAGTCTTGTTCACTTATAGCCCCCTCACAAAAATTTGAATTTCGCAATGATGTATTCGATTATTTTATTGGTCGTGCAAGCATCACCGCCAGCAGGAAATCTGCATCCGGTATTAGAGCAAGCCGTAAAGCCTTGTGTCAAGCGGTTTGCACGCTTTCTGACCAAGTTTGGCGAAATGTGATTTACTTATTCGTTTTTTCAGCTTGCTGACGGTAAAGTTACTGTGCAAAAAATCAGTTAGCTGCGCGTTTTTGCTATATGGAAAAGCTACCCGCTTTGCCATACTGATTTAGAATATGACAGACCTGAAAAACAAGAGCCAGAAATCAATGAGACCCGGAAGCGCATCTGCCGCCCATCCTTCATGCAGACAGCAAGCCGCAACCCTATTCCTTCCTGGGTATATAGTATGGCTTTAAGTTATAGGCAAAATTCAGTTCCATGCATGATGTGCCAACCAGCACACAGACACTGACATCGCCTGATCACCACACCATTCACCTCTATTCACATCAGATAATGAAGAATTTTGACGTAGCAATTGTTGGTAGCGGACTTGCCGGTCTGTCTGTCGCCCTGCATCTGGCGCAGACACGTAAAGTCGCCATCATTTCCAAACGCGAATTACTCGACGGTGCCAGTAACTGGGCACAGGGTGGTATCGCAGCCGTACTTGATTCGCATGACAGCCATGAACAACATATTTCCGACACGCTGATTGCAGGCGGCGGACTATGTGACGAAGGTGCAACCCGCTATATCATCGAACACGGTCGTGAAGCCATAGACTGGCTGATAGAGCAAGGCGTTCCCTTTACCCGCGATGAAGAAGCAGAACTCGGCTTTCACCTGACCCGTGAAGGCGGGCATAGCCAGCGCCGCATCATTCATGCTGCAGATGCGACAGGTCATGCGGTCCAGGTCACACTGGAACAAAAGGTACGCAATCACCCCAATATCAGCCTGTTTGAACATCACTATGCAATCGATGTCATCACTTCGGCCAAGCTGGGCGACACCTCACCCACACCTCACTGTCTGGGCTTGTACGTGCAGGACGTTAAAACCGGTGAAGTACATACCTTCGCCGCCCAGCACACGGTGATGGCAACCGGTGGTGCCGGCAAGGTTTATCTGTACACCACCAACCCGGACACAGCTACCGGCGACGGCATCGCCATGGCATGGCGTGCTGGCTGCCGGGTAGGCAATATGGAATTCATACAGTTTCACCCGACCTGCCTCTACCACCCTTTTGCCAAATCATTCCTGATTACCGAAGCAGTACGTGGCGAAGGCGGCGTATTGAAATTACCAGCCGAAGCCGGCGCATCCGCCGGCAAACGCTTCATGACCAGTCATGATGAGCGCATGGAACTGGCACCACGCGATGTGGTCGCCCGCGCCATCGACTTTGAAATGAAAAAACGCGGCCTGGATTATGTCGAACTTGACATTAGTCACCAGCCGCCGGAATTCCTGAAAGAACATTTCCCCACCATCTATGCACGCTGCCTGGAACTGGGCATAGACATCACCAAACAGGGCATACCGGTCGTGCCTGCGGTCCATTTTACCTGCGGTGGCGTGGTGACTGATACCGATGGCCGCACCGATCTGCCTGGCTTGTATGCCGTAGGTGAAACTGCCTATACTGGTCTGCATGGCGCCAATCGCCTGGCCAGCAATTCTTTGCTGGAATGCCTGGTAGTTGGCCGCGCTGCTGCCAAACATATCGAAGCACAAGAACGCTCCAGCGTGATTGCCTTGCCGGACTGGGATGAAAGCCGCGTATCCGATGCCGATGAAGAAGTCGTCATCGCCAATAACTGGGATGAATTACGTCGCTTCATGTGGAACTATGTCGGCATCGTGCGCACCACCAAACGACTGGAACGCGCCAAGCACCGCATACGCTTGCTGAAGGAAGAAATAGACGAATATTATGCCAACTTCCGCATCACGAATAACCTGCTGGAGTTACGCAACCTGGTGGAAGTCGCCTCACTGATCGTCAATAGCGCGCTGTCGCGCCGAGAAAGCCGTGGCCTGCATTTCAGTCGCGACTACCCGGATACCCTGCCCAAAGCCCTGCCTACGGTACTCTCGCCCAAGCGCAAAAAATAAGTCGCACCGGCCTCGCCATCAAGTTGCGTGCTTGCGCATCTTGATGGCAACATCACCAGCTCCCCCGCCCTCAGTCATCTGATTTTTTATCGCGCAAGCGGATAGACGTTTGACAAATAAACTTGGCACAGTGATACTGCCCGACGCCGCCTTTATTTCATGCCTTGTATCGCAAAAAAGTGAAGCATTACGGTCAGACTGATTGTCCATACACAGATAAAAATTCGAATGATAAAACTGAGTCAGGTACGCAAAACCTATAAACAGGGTGGCAATGAAATCCGGGCGCTGGATGGCATAGACCTGCATATCGCAACAGGTGAATTTGTCGCCATCATGGGCCCTTCCGGTTCGGGCAAATCCACCTTGCTAAATGTACTTGGCGCACTGGATAAACCCGATCAAGGCAGTTACCTGCTGAACCAGGATGAAATCAGTGCCATGGATGACGATGCCGCCTCAGAAGTGCGGAACCGTAACATAGGTTTTGTGTTCCAGTCTTTTCATTTGCTGCCACGCCTGACCGTGCTGGAAAACGTATTGCTGCCGCAACGCTACAGCAAAGCGCCCGATGCGCAGGCAGAATCGCGCGCCCGCCAGTTACTCGATCGCATAGGCCTGGGGCAACGCATGGACCACAGACCCGGTGAATTATCCGGTGGCCAGCTACAACGTGCGGCAATTGCCCGCGCCCTGCTGAACCAGCCTGCATTGCTGCTGGCAGATGAACCCACTGGCAATCTCGATTCCAAAAGCGCCGCCGATGTATTGAGCCTGCTGGGTGAACTTCATGCCGGCGGACAAACCCTGGTGCTGGTCACCCATGACCCCGCAGTCGCGGCAAAAGCACAAAGAACCATCCACCTTGCCGATGGCCGTGTTGCAGAGGTGGTTGCATGAAGAAAAGTTCAAGTATATCCATGCGTACCTTTGCAGCATGGTGTCTGCCTGCGACACTACTGATCGTCGGCCCCCTGCTGGCAATTACATCGCTGGCGCAGACCAGCACATCTTCGCCATCGGCAACGTCTGCTGCATCGGCCGGCACAGTAAAAACCAGGCCGGTACTGCTGACCGGTGAAGTCATCGCCAAAGATTCCCAGGCCATCTTTGTGCCACCGTCCAACTCATCCCCTGTCGTCTTGCGCAATTTTGTGGCGGAAGGCAGCAAGGTCAAAAAAGGCGATTTGCTGCTGCGCATAGAAACACCCAACAGTTCCAACATCGAACAACTGATCATAGGTATAGACCAGACGCGCGCAAAAACCGAAGCCGAAGTCGCCAAACTGGAAGTAGCAGCACTGGAAGCGGAAAAAAACCTGGTCACTGCCAAGGCCGCACTGGCCAAGGCGCTGGTCGATGCAGCACTGCCAAAATCGCAGATTACAGCACTGGATTTCGACAAATACCAGGCAGAGAAAGAACGCGCCGAACGCGATCTGAAAGTCAAACAACTGGCCTTTGATGATGGCACTGCCGCAGTCAACAGAAGAAAATCTGATGGTGATCTGGAACTACAAAAGCAGCAGGTCAACGTGGCTTACCTGAAAGCACAACTGGCGCGGTCGGAAGTGCTCGCCAGTCAGGATGGCATTGTCGTACACGGCTACAGCGCCTGGCGCGGTGAAAGACTGGAAGAAGGCTCCAGCGCTTTTCCTGGTAATGTCGCGGGCCAGGTCATGGGATCCGGGCAAATGGAAGTCAAGGCATGGGCACTGGAAGCCGACAGAATCTACCTGGCCGAAGGCCAGCCGGTACAACTGACATTTGATGCACTGCCAGGCGTGACGATCCAGACCACCATCACCACCATATCGCATGCGCCAGAAGAACATACGCGCTGGGGTTATGGACGTTATTTCAGGGTAGATATCAAATTACCAGCGCAACTGGGAAATTATGCCCTGTCACCCGGCATGAGCGTGCTGATAGAACCTTTGCAGACAGCAAAAAAATCTGCATCCGCATTACCACTGGCAACCAAGGCAGCCAAGGCAGCCAAGGCAGCGAAAAACGAAACGGCCAGTGAAATTACCATAGAAGGCGACATACAGTCACGTGTAGTCACCCCTATCGGGCCACCTTCCATTCCCTACATCTGGCAATACACCCTGGCGCAAATGGCGCCGGAAGGCAGCATCGTCAAAGCAGGCGATGTGCTGGTGATGTTCCAGGCATCCGAAGTGCCAACGCAGTTGGCCAACCAGAAAAGCCAGTTGAATGAAAAACAGCGGGCCATGGAAAAACTCAAACTGGAACACGCTGAAGCAGAAAAAGCCGCTGACCTGGCGGTTGCCGAAGCACAAAGCAATGCTGAAAAAGCCGCCAGAAAAGCTACCATGCCGAAAGAACTGATACGTCGCATAGACTATGACAAACTGGTGATAGAAAAATCCCTGAATGCCGATCTGGCGGCCTTATCAGTCAAATTGCGCGCTACCCAGATTCGTGCCCGCAAGGCAGAAAAAATAGGACTGGAAACAGAAATCGCACAATTGCAAGGCAAGATAGATGTGCTGGCAAAAGGTCAGAAAAATCTCACCGTTATTGCCAAAAAACCCGGCATGATGATCTACAAAACCAATTTCAGCGATGACAAATTCGCTGTCGGCAGCCAGGTCTGGGTAGGCATATCCGTAGCCAGCATTGCCGATCCGGATAAGTTATTTGTCTCGGCCAAAGTACCGGAGGCACAATCCAATGCCATACGGGTGGGGCAAACAGCGCGCATCAATATTCCCGGCGCAAACCTGACCCTGGCTGCCCGCGTGACTGGTTTGAGCACGGTATTCCACAGCAAATCCACTACCCAGCCCATTATCGTTCGTGATGTGGAACTGGAGTTTGAACAACCTCCCAAAGGCTTGAAACCTGGTGCCGCCGTGCAGGCAATTCTCTCAACGGCCAACTCAGCAGCGAGCTCAACTGCAAGTCCAACTACAGCAACACCCGGTGGTGCCAGCCCGGCAGTCAAAGCTGGCGCGGAGAAAAAATCATGAGCGCAAAAATCATCTCCTGCCTGACGCTCACCCTGATGACATGTGCAGCCTGCAGCAACCAGCCAGAATCGGCACAAGTTGCCACTGAAAATTTTGCTGCACGCAACTGGAAAGAAAGCATCGTCGTCGATGGCGAAATCATTGCCGCCAATAAGACGCCGCTGACTGTGCCAGGCGAAGGCTGGGATAGCCGGACCCTGATAGAAATGCTGCCAGAAGGCAGCCTGGTCAAGAAAGGCGAAGTCATTGCCCGTTTCGATGCCCCCAGATCACGCATGGAACTGTCACAGGCCGAGCTGGAATTATTGCGCAAATCCCTGGCCGAAGAAGGCATACAGGCCAGCGATACCAGCAGCCGTTCCAGTCTGCTGGCCGACAGTGCCAAGGTACAAACCGACCTGCGTCTGAGCGAGCGTTATGCAAACGCCGACCTGGCTGTTTTTTCACGCAACAAAATACTGGATGAGTTGCAAGACGCTGGCTTTCTGAAAACCAAGCGCGGTTACCTGGACTGGAAAACTGGCCAGGTACAGGCCCGTAGCGCAGCAGAACAGGCCGTACTGGGCTCGCAAAAAGAAAGCGTTACCCTGAATGCCAATCAGCACCGCAAGAACCTGAATGCACTGGATTTGCTGGCCCCACATGACGGCGTATTTTTATTGCAGTCAAGCTGGGACGGCAGCAAACCCCAGATCGGCGCCAGCAAGCGCCCACGGGAAGAATTTGGTTCCCTGCCCGACCTGGAACAACTGGTCGCCAATTTCAATATCGAAGAAGGCCGCACCTTTGGCCTGAAACTTGGCCTGCCCGTGAAAGTACGCCTGGCTGGCAGCGGCAAGGAAATTGAACTCAGCATCACCAAGGTAGGCAATAGTGCCAGCGCCATGTCACGTGAATCACCGGTGAAATTCATCAACTTTGAAGCCGCATTCAAAAAAGAACAGGCGCAGGCACTGGGGCTAAAGCCCGGTCAGGCACTGATAGGCACCGTCAGCCTGATCAACCAGGCCAATGCCATGACCCTGCCCAATATTGCGCTGGTGCAGGATGGCCCCAATTTTTCTGCCTATGTCAAAGAAGGTGATCAGGTCAAAAAGCAGGCCGTCACCCTGGGGCTGCGCGGCCCGGCCAGGAGTGAAATCAAGACCGGCATCAGCAACGGCGCGCAGGTGGTTTTGCTGCCTGAAACAAAAGACAAAGACAAAAACAAAGAAACAACCAAGGAAAAGAAATCATGAACCGCGCCCTGATCCTTGAAGCCGTCAACGAACTGCAAAGACGCAAATTACGTACTGGCCTGACCCTGCTGGGCATGATATTCGGTGTCGCTGCCATCGTTGCCATGCTGGCCGTGGGTGAAGGTAGCCGACGCGAAGCATTGCGCCTGGTGGCTGAACTGGGGCTGGACAATGTCATCGTCGAAAGCAAGCAAATCGATGACAAACGTCTCAAAGAAATTCGTACCCGTTCGCTGGGCCTGTCTGCCGCCGATGCCGATGCCGCCCTGTCCGTCGTGCCGGGTGCCAAAGCGGTGGCACTCAAGAAAGAAATCAAGGTGGATCAGCTTGCCAGTGGCAGCCTGGTCGTCACGGCCCGCGCTTTTGCGGTATCCAACAGCTATGCCGAACTGGGTGGACTGCAACTGGGCCAGGGCCGCTGGCTGAATGAGGATGACGATGCCAGCCTGGCACCGGTGTGCGTGCTCGGGCCACGTCTGGCACATAAATTATTTGGAGACAATAACCCCATAGGCGAACGCATCAAACTCAATCACGCCTGGCTGGAAGTGGTGGGCGTGCTGGCCGACCGTGCCCTCAGCAAGACCGAATTTGAAGGCGTGAAACTGGGCCTGGATGATGAACGCCTGTTCGTACCCTGGCAAACCGGACGCGCCCGCTTCAACTTCACCATGCTGGAAGATGAAGTCGATGGCATCAGCCTGCGTCTGGATGGCAAAACACCGCCCGATATTGCTGCCCGCGTCCTGCAAAACCTGATAGAGCAAAGACATGCCGGGACTGATGATACCAATCTCATCGTACCCATGGGCCTGTATCGCCAAAACCAGCAAACCCAGCGCATCTTCACTATCGTGATGAGCTCTATCGCTGCTGTTTCACTGCTGGTAGGTGGCATAGGCATCATGAACATCATGCTGGCGAACGTGCTGGAACGACGCCGTGAAATCGGCCTGAAGCGCGCCCTGGGCGCACGTAAACGCGATGTGATTGAACAGTTTTTGGCAGAAGCCCTGGTGATTGCCTTTAGCGGCGCCATCCTGGGCGTGATACTGGGTGCCATCGCTGCTTACAGCATTGCCGCCCTGGCAGGCTGGTCAGTCGCCTGGTCACCCGTCAGCCTGATTGTCGCAGTCAGCCTGTGCGTCGCGGTAGGACTGGGCTTTGGGGTGTTTCCGGCACGGCAGGCTGCGGCGCTGGACCCGATTGCGGCATTAAGGACGGATGGGTAAGGGGATGAGTAAGCGGATGGGCAAACAAAAAGCAGGCAAGAAGCTTCGCCCATTACAACCAAAGCTGCTTGCACTTGGTTGAAAATTGGCGAAGCGCGTTACATGTTAACTATGCAGTTTCAAACGATCCGCAAAGAATAGTCCGTCGCCTTGATATCCTTGGTCAGACTACCGATGGAAATGCGGTCCACGCCAGTTTCGGCGATCGCCCTGACAGAGGCATGATCAATCCCGCCAGATGCTTCCAGCAAGGCGCGGCCAGCGGTGATGGCCACGGCTTCGCGCATCATGGTGGTGTTGAAATTGTCCAGCAAAATAGAGACGGCTCCGGCATTCAGTGCGGTCTGCAATTGCTCCAGGGTTTCCACTTCTATTTGTATGGTCACACCGGCATTCAGGCTCAGTGCCTTTTGCATGGCTTCAGCTACGCCACCGGCAGCGGCGATATGGTTTTCCTTGATGAGGATGCCATCGTATAAAGCCAGGCGCTGGTTCTTGCCACCACCAACACGGACAGCGTACTTTTGCGCCAGACGCAGACCCGGCAAGGTTTTACGGGTATCGAGTATCGCGGCTTTTGTGCCGGCGATAATGGCAACGTATTTGCTGGTGGCCGTTGCCACGGCAGACAGTAATTGCAGGAAGTTCAAAGCAGAGCGTTCGGCTGTCAACAAGGCTCTGGCAGGTGCCTTGATTTTGCAGACGACCGTGTTTGCCTTCATCTGTGCGCCTTCGGCATATTGCCAGTCCACTTCGATGGTTTCATCCAGTGCCGTCATCACGGCACCAAACCAGGGGGCGCCACACAGGATCGCATCTTCACGCACGATGACTTGTGCCTGCACCACTTCATCAGCCGGCACCAGCAAGCCAGTCAGGTCGGCAGCACCGACATCTTCGTCCAGTACATCGCTTATATTGCGTTCAAACGCTGTTTGCAAATCCGTGTCAAAGGGAAAATGCGTATTTTTCAAATTACCAGGCATCGTTAACTAACCTCAGTTTTATTTTGTGGTATTTGCGGCATTCAGGCCGGACCTATGCCGGAAAACAGTTTGGCTTCTTTCGCCAGGTCACCTGAAGGACGCACATTGGCTTTTTTGGCAGCAGCAAAATCCAGCATGCGGTCTATACAGACCCTGGCTTTTTGCCCGACTATGGGGTCAACCTGGATTTCATTGTTGCCGTTTTCCAGCACCTGCACCAGATTGCGCAAGCCATTCATCGCCATCCAGGGGCAATGTGCACAACTCTTGCAGGTCGCGCTGTTGCCAGCGGTAGGGGCAACGATAAAACGTTTGGTTGGTGCAGCCATCTGCATCTTGTGCAGGATGCCATTGTCGGTAGCGACGATAAATTCATCTGCATCCAGGGTCTGCGCTGCATGGATCATTTGCGAGGTGGAACCCACCATGTCTGCCAAGGCAACCACGGCAGCCGGCGACTCAGGATGGACCAGGATTTTTGCATTCGGATGTTCAGTCTTAAGCACATCCAACTCTATACCCTTGAATTCATCATGCACCAGGCATGAGCCCTGCCATAGCAGCATATCGGCGCCGGTCTGTTTCTGGATATAGCCACCCAGATGCTTGTCAGGTGCCCAGAGTATTTTTTTACCCTGCGCATGCAGGTGCGCAACAATGTCCAGGCCTATGCTGGATGTCACCATCCAGTCAGCGCGCGCCTTTACTGCGGCACTGGTGTTGGCATAGACAACCACGGTACGGTCAGGATGGGCATCGCAAAAGGCAGCGAATTCATCAGCCGGGCAACCCAGGTCCAGCGAGCAGGTTGCATCCAGGTCTGGCATTAAAATGGTTTTTTCAGGGCTGAGTATTTTTGCGGTCTCGCCCATGAACTTGACACCGGCCACGACCAGGGTTTTGGCGGGATGGTCACGGCCAAAACGCGCCATTTCCAGTGAGTCAGAAACGCAACCACCAGTTTCTTCTGCCAGGTCCTGCAATTCGGCATCGACATAATAATGCGCAACCAGGACCGCCTGTTTTTCCTTCAACAACTGACGCACCCTGGCTTTCAACTCCAGCCTTTCGATGGCGGAAGGCGCATCAGGCACACGTGCCCATGCATTGGCGGTACAGCTACTGCCTACATCCATTTGCGGACGTTCAAATTCGACAACTTTGGTTTCCATATGGTCCATATAGCCTACATATCTGGAGTGCAGCCAGACAGTGTGCTGCACTCTGATGACAAGAAATATTGACAGCTCAAAGGCGATTCGGTAACTGCCCCCAAGCTGCATTCCAGACCATAGTATACGCTCTTACCAGATATTTACCCGGGTCGCTGCCGGGCGCAGTGGAGAACGCTCACCCTTGCACTGGAATGCATCAGAAAATTCTGGCATGTTTGCCAATGGTGCGATGACGCGGTATTTGTCTGGTGAATGCGGATCGGTTGCCAGAGACATACGCAACATTTCATCCCGTACCAGGCTGCGGAAGCTTTGCGCATTGGCAACAAAAAAGCGTTGATCTACTGTCAGACCATCTATTTCTTTGGCCTGTGGCTTGTGCTCGAGCGACTTGTGCAGCGCTTGCAGGGCAATTTTCATCCCGCCCAGATCGGCGATGTTTTCACCGGCAGTCAACTTGCCATTGATATGCAATTTATCAATCGGATTAAATTCGTCAAACTGCTTTTCTATGGCCTTGACGCGCAGCAGGAATCTTTTCTCATCTGGCTTGGTCCACCAGCTTTTTAGATTGCCTTCTGCATCATACTGACGCCCCTCATCATCAAACGCGTGCGTCAGTTCATGGCCAATGGTGGCACCGGTATTGCCATAATTGGCGGCCGGATCGGCATTCACATGGTACAAAGGCGGCTGCAGTATGCCCGCAGGGAACACCATTTCATTCATGGTGGGATTGTAATAGGCATTCACCGTCTGAGGTGTCATACCCCATTCGTTCCTGTCTATGGGCTTGCCCAGCTTGGTCAGGTTACGTTTGAATTCAAATTCGGACGCGCGTGCGATATTGGCGGCGTAGGAGCCGGTGTCGATCTGCAAACCGCTGTAATCACGCCAGGTATCAGGATAGCCTATCTTGACGATCAGGGTATCGAGTTTTTTGTATGCCTGCTGCTTGGTCGTATCTGACATCCATTCCAGCTTGCTGATGCTGTCGCGCATGGCCAGCTTGATGTTACCCACCATTTCCAGTACACCTGCCTTGGCTTCAGGGCCAAAGAATGCAGCAACGTACAATTCGCCCATGGCTTCACCCACCATGTTATCAATCGCACTCAAGACGCGTTTCCAGCGCGGTTGCAACTCTTTGGTACCAGCCAGGGTTTTGCCATAGAAATCAAATTTCGCGTTGACAAAATCTGCACTCAGATCACGGGCACTAGCGTTGGCAAGTTGCATACGCAAATAGGTTTTCCACTGATCCAGGCTGACACTCTGCACCATACGCCCTGCTTCGGCGATGAACTTGGGGTGTGCCAGATTGAATTGTCCAGGCTGGGCCAGACCCAGTGCGTTGAAATAGGCGGCCCAGTCGGTTTTCTTGTCGCTCTTTTGCAAGGCGCTCAAATCTGTCAGATGATAACTGGCTTGTGGATCACGCAACTCCACCTTGGTCAGCGAAGCCTTGGCAAGGCGAGTTTCCAGCGCCATGACAACCGCTGCATTACGCCTGGCCTGATCTGGCGCATCGCCCAGCAGGCCAAAGATCTGTGTCACGTAAGCCTGGTATTTGATCCTTATATCTTTGGTTTTGGCATCGTTTTTCAGATAATAATCACGGTCAGGCAAACCCAGGCCACCCTGCATGATTTGTGGAATATAACGTGTCGTATTTTTTGCATCCTGATCAACTGCAAAATTGAACAGTGGCATCACACCCTGTTTGTGCAGACCGGCAATCACCGTCAGCAATTGCTGGCTATCCTTGATGGCATTGATTTTTGCGAGTTGTGGTTCCAGCGGTTTTGCACCCTCTTTTTCTATCTGCGCCTCGTTCATGCCGCTGGCATAAAAAGCGCCGACCAGTTGCGCTGCGCGACTCTTGCCGTCGCCCTTGGCAGCGGCCTCTGCAATCTGTTTCAGAGCAAGCAGATTTCTCTCTGTAACTTCATCGTAAGCGCTGTAACGTGCGCGGTCTGCCGGTATGGGATTAGCTTTCAGCCACTCACCATTTGCGTACTGGAAGAAATCCTTGCAGGGATCGGCCTTTTTATCCATGGCCATGGATTCCAGCACCAATTGATTGGAGGTGGCAGTTTGCGCCATCGCCAGATTGCCCACACATGTAAGCCCCACCAGACTGGCCAACAGACTACGCTTGAAAATATTTTTTGTTTTCATCTTTTTATTTCCCTCTTTTTCTTTTTAGTTTATAGCTTTTATTGTGGCAATACTTGTACTGCTATCCCTGAATACTGGCCGGGCGAACGATACACCCTCTGCGTCGCCTTCTGGAAATCTTCAGGATTGGCCTTGGGAATGTCCATGAATTTTTGCGGATTCAAATCCACCAATGGAAACCAGGTACTTTGCACCTGCACCATGATGCGATGGCCACGGCGGAAGGTATGCTGGATATCGGGCATGTTGTAGCTGATTGCTGCTACCTTGCCTGGTACAAAAGGCTCGGGCTTTTCAAAACTGTTGCGGAACTTGCCGCGTAAGGGTTCACCCCTCACCAATTGCTGGTAACCCGCCATGGTGACTGAAGGGGGCGGCACATCATTGGCCCGTTCACGCACTACCTGTTTGTCTGGATAAGTGGGTGGATAGACATCGATCAATTTCACGATCCAGTCAGCATCCGTGCCGGAGGTGGATACAAACAGTTTTGGATTGACCGGCCCGACCAGGGTCACGTCTTCATCCAGTGGCGCGGTCTGATACACCAGCACATCTGGCCGGGTGGAAGCAAAACGCTGGTCAGACACCACATATTCACGTGGCGCACCGGTTGCAGCATAGGAAATAAAAGGCACGGGCTTTTTGGGGTCACTGATGTATTCATCAAAAGTGTTGAATTCAGTCTGTGGTTCTTTCCAGCTCAGGCTGCCATCATTGCCAAAATACAGAGTGCGTTTTTGTGCCTGCTGTGGTGGCCAGCTGGCATATTCACGCCAGACATTGGTGCCGGTTTCAAACACGGTCACCTCTGGCAGGGCCTTGCCGGACGCACCTTTCAAATGCTGCTCAAAGAAAGGGAAGACGATATTCTTGCGGTAATACTCGCCCGTCTTAGTTTCAAAATTTACACTCCCCAGCGACTTGCCCTCTGCCCCACCCCAGGCACCATGCGACCACGGCCCCATGACCAGGCCATTGTAATACCCCTTGTTATTGTTTTTGATACTGTGATACGTCGTCAGTGGCCCTTGCGGATCTTCCGCGTCATACCAGCCACCGACAGTCAGCACGGCAGCCTTGATGTTTTTCAGATGGGCAGCAATATTCCTGCTTTTCCAGAAATCGTCATAGCTGGTATGTTCTATCGTCGGTATCAGCAACTCGCGCTGTTTGTCTGTCAGTTGTGCCGTGATGTTTTTCAGGCTCATGTGCTTGAGGAAAAACTCATAGCCGTCCGATGTACCAAAATCAAATGACTCCCAGCGCTTGGGCAAGGTGGTAGGATTTTTTTCTATCGTGAAACTGGAATAAAATCCGAAGTTGGCTGCCAGCATGAAGGCACCGCCATGATAAGAATCATCGCCCATGAACAGGTCAGTGACTGGCGCCTGTGGCGACGCTGCCTTGATCGCCGGATGCGAGTCGATGATACTGGCCGAGGTATAAAAGCCAGGATAAGAAATACCCCAGATACCCACCTTGCCGTTATTGCCCCTGACGTTTTTCAGCAGCCATTCAACGGTGTCGTACATGTCCTGGCTTTCCACACCTTCACCAGCCTGCTTGCTGGCTTTGACGTGTGGCGTCATTTCCTGCCAGACGCCTTCTGACATATAGCGGCCACGCACGTCCTGCTTCACGAAGATATAACCGCTCTGATCAAATTCTTTCGATGGCCCCAGTGATTGCGGGTAAAAATCCACGCCATAGTTGGATTGACCGGCGTCATACACTCCGCTGCCGTAAGGCGAACGATTCATCAGGAAGGGATAAGTCTTGCTACTGTCCTTGGGAACATAGACAACCGTGAACAGGCGCACGCCATCACGCATGGGGATCTGATATTCGTACTTGGTATATAACTCGCGTATGGCAGGCTTGGGCGCTTCAGGAGCATCTGCCATGGCAGATTCGGCATGGGCCGGAAAGCTGGCAACCAGGGCAAGCGCGCACAGTGCTGCACATTTTTTCATCAGAAGTCGCATAATATCCTGTATATCTGCTGTATAAACGAAGGGCTAATTTAGAGTCTGGCTCAGAGCGTATTTATTCACTACATGTATCACTTAACTTATGGCTTGATCCTGGCATAGAGAAGACAACGCAGTCCGTCCGCAGTCCGTCAAATTTTGCCCTGCCCCGCAGCGATATCGCCTTTGTCACGGAAGCCCAAGAATAGTAACTGAGTGTAATTCCAGCAATAAGTTTCCAGTTTTCGTCCTAAGCTATAGAATCACCCTGAAATTTGTCATCACATTGTCAGAATATCATGAACATGCTTAAAAGAATTCTTCTTGTCTGTAGTTTGCTGGCCGTGACCTTCCCGGCCATGGCGCACTCCAGCCACTTCCGCCCTCGCGTCAGTCTGGGCATTTCGATTAATCCATTCCCAATTTATTACGGCGCGCGTTATTCCTATGGCCCACGCTACTATCCGTATGATTATTCCTACCCGTATTACAGCAGCGTGGTGATTGCGCCCTCTGTCAGTTATGTGGCACCGGTCACCCGCTATACGGAAGTAATTGAAGAACGCACCTATAGTAGCGACAATGAAAGCAATGTCATCAGGCAGCCAGACATCAACCCGCAAACCAACGTCGGCAAAGACTGGCTGTATTGCCACCAGCCTGACGGCTTTTATCCTGCGATCAAAAACTGCCCGGGCGGCTGGCAACGTGTGCCGGCAGCAAGTTCACGATAGTTACTGACTGGGCGAAAGAATAAAAAAAGGGTGCAATGATGAATTGCACCCTTTTTCGTCTACATCCCAAACACATGCACCACTCGCATCGGCAAAATACTTGCCTTTTTACAATTTCTTATTTTGCCAATACATTGCGTATGGTGGCAGCCAATTCTTCAGCAACGAACTTGGCGACATAGGCATCTGCACCCACAGTCTTGATATGGTCTTCGTTGGTGGCACCAGACAATGAAGAATGAATCACCACCGGCAAGAACTTGAAGCGGTCATCGCTCTTGATTTTACGTGTCAGGGTGAAACCATCCATTTCCGGCATTTCCAGATCCGTCAGTACCATGGATACCTTGTCGCGCACGCCTTTGCCTTCTGCCTGCGCCGCAGTCGCCAGGGATTGCAATTTCTCCCATGCTTCCTTGCCGGTCTTGGTCATGATGAACTGGGCGCCCATTGCTGTCAGTGCCTGTTCGATCAAACCGCGGGCAACCGCAGAGTCATCGGCTGCCAGAATGGCGGAACCCGGTATCATCTGCAACTTGGCACCGATCGTATCCGGATCGACATCCTTGGTATCAGACGGTGTGATCTGGCGCAAGATCTGCTCCACATCCAGCACCTGGGCCAGACGGGTATCTTCAGTATCACCATCCAGACGCGCGATACTGGTCACCATACCACCTGCCGCACTGTTTTCGGCGGACAGAACCTGATTCCAGTCCAGACGAACGATTTCTTCCACCGATTCCACCGCAAAACCCTGGGTAGTACGGGCATATTCAGTCACCAGCATGATATTCAGGCCAGTTTTTGGCTTCAGGCCCACCACTGCCGGCAAATCAATCACAGGAATGATCTGCCCACGCAAATTCACGACTCCAAGCATATGCGGCATCGCACCAGCCATGCCGGTAATGGCTGGCATGGCTACAATTTCGCGCACCTTGAAAACATTAATGCCAAACAACTCGGATCGCTCGCTAACGCCATCTGTACCCAGACGGAACAGCAAAAGCTCAAATTTGTTCGACGCGGTGAGATTGGTACGTTCGTCAACTTCCTGCTGTACGGAACTCATGTCTGTTTTCCTCAAAAGTGATAGGACCTGCCCTATTATCCTACGGTTTGACTGCCACGCAATTACTTTATAACACGGTAGCAAGGGGTATAAGCCTTGCCCGGCAACTTCATACGACTTTGCGCAACAAAGGATGCCAGCAAGGTATCCATTGATGCCATTATTTCACTATCGCCACGAATTTCAAAATGTCCATGTTTTTCTATCGCCCGTATGCCCTGGTTTTTGACATTACCAGCCACTACCCCTGAAAATGCACGGCGCAAATTGGCTGCCAGCAAATGGGTTTCCTGGTTTTTGTGCAAAGCCAGATTACGCATGTTTTCATGCGTAGGTTCAAACGGTTTCTGGAATTCCGCATCAATCTTCAATAACCAGTTGAAATAATAGGCGTCACCCCTGGCCTTACGGAATTCGCGTACTTTCTTGATACCGGCATGTACTTCCTGTGCCACACGGGCCGGATCATTTACTATGATCTGATAATTCTTTTGTGCTTCCGGGCCCAGGGTAGCGGCAATAAACTGGTCAATCTGGCGGAAATAATCTGCCGCGCTTTCCGGACCTGTAAAAATCAGCGGGAAAGGCAACTCGGCATTATCCGGGTGCAGCAAAATCCCCAGCAAATACAAAATCTCTTCTGCCGTACCGGCACCACCAGGAAACACGACGACCGCGTGGCCGACACGCACAAACGCTTCCAGTCGTTTTTCTATATCCGGCAAGATCACCAGATGATTCACGATAGGGTTAGGCGCTTCTGCCGCAATGATGCCAGGTTCGGTAATGCCCAGATAACGGCCAGTGGTCACCCTTTGCTTGGCATGGCCTATGGTCGCCCCCTTCATCGGGCCTTTCATCGCACCTGGCCCGCAGCCAGTGCAGATATCCATGCCACGCAAGCCCAACTGGTAACCTACCTGCTTGGTGTAATCATATTCTGCCCCCGAAATCGAATGCCCGCCCCAGCACACCACCATATTCGGATTCACTTGCGGACGCAGCAGATTGGCGTTGCGCAAGACATGAAACACGGCATCGCTGATTCCTTCTGTTGTGCCCAGATCAAACTTCCTGACATCACCAATTTCAGCCTTGATAAACAGGATGTCGCGCAACACCGCAAACAGGTGCTCCTGTATACCCTTGATCATCACTCCATCCACAAAGGCACTGGCAGGTGCCCCCTTGACATCAAGCTTGATACCACGCTCGCGCTGTACGATGCTGATATCAAAATTCTTATAGCGCTCCAGCAATTCCTTGCCGTCATCCAGGCCACTGCCGCAATTCAGTACAGCCAGCGCGCAACTGCGAAACACCTGATACAGACCGCCATGGCTATTGTCCAGCAATTGCAGCACTTCGGCCTTGGATAACACTTCCATCCGGCCTTCCGGGGAAATCTGGGTGTCGATTACTTCAAATTCCATGACTACTTTTCCACTCCTGAAAATAGCGCACAGGCTTGCTGCGCATGACTATACCGCCAACCATACCGTATATCCATTATGCATGGATTTCTATCCAACTTCCGCAATAGCGATGTTTTTTTGATGCAATAATTTGCGAACAATTGTTGCGGTGCCAGACCGTATAAAAATATTTACACATATTGATTGTAAGCCGCGCCGATGCCATGTACAATTCGCCTCCTTCAGACGCGGGGTGGAGCAGTCTGGCAGCTCGTCGGGCTCATAACCCGAAGGTCGTAGGTTCAAATCCTGCCCCCGCAACCAAATTGACAACACGCCACCGGCTGCGATCAGCAGTTTTTCGGTGGCGTTGTTGTATTCGGCATTGATTTATCATCTCTAGCAGACACATCACGAATCATGCAAATCAGGCATTAGGGCCAGATAAGATTGGTATCGCCAGACTTAGCTCCATTAATTTCCAGATTGGCTGGATCAAGCCTCATGCTCGTGGTACACCGCTTCGATATTGTGGTCATCCGGACCAGTTACAAAAGCCACATAGTACCTGCCCTGATATTGCGAGCGCAAACCAGGCGCGCCGTTATCTCTGCCCCTAGCTTCAAGCGCTGCGTGATAGAAGGCATCAACTTGTTGGCGACTCGCAGCCCGGAAGGCCAGATGTAGATGCGCCGGCTTTTCTTCGGTTTGATACAGGCAAAGTGAAACTTCGTCGTTTGCAGCATGCGTAGGGGTGATTGGTGAAACGTAATCGCACGCATGTCGATGCTGAAAAATATCAATAACCACCAGCAAATCATTTGTGCGGATACGTGGCGCAATTCACACCTACACGGGCTCAAACATTGGTGATGGACTTGGAAATGACACTGGAAATATTTCGCAATGAAGTCGGCGTCTGAGTAGTTGCAACAAGAATTCTGCCATGGACATATCGTATTCCTTCCAGTCTGGGGAACGCGCAGCGTTTACAACGATAGTCCATTTATCTGCTATGCCGGAAGTTTTCCAGAATAGCACGTCCCCATTGTCTGTTGCTGCGAAAGGAAGCAGGCCACCTGGCTCGGGCAATATTGGATACGGAATAGTCTCGTCATATGATTTCAGTTCTTTTAGCACTTTGGATTGCACATCCCGCTGCATTATCAGGTTGAAATTTTCATTCTTTGAAAATGGCGTGAAAATATGCAGGAAGTTATCGATTTTTCCTTCACCAAACTTTTCTACGAACTCTTTGTAGTCAGAGGGAAAACTGTGTTCTAGCTTTTCCTCTGCGGCTATCCATTCGCCGACGTGTGGCGCATCAAGCGGCTTGTCTGGAGGAGATAATATTTTCAGAATTTCTTCGATATACATATTCAAGATTCAATCTGATGAAGGTTTTATATCATCTATTGCAAGTATAGGTGATAGCAAAGTGCGATTAGATCATTTTGATAGGGAGAGTGCGGCGCGGGGGCGCTAATCAAGCAGTAGTGTGCCAATAGAAATGAATATATTCGTCTTCGTACTCTGCAAAAAGATCGACAATAAATTCGGTTTCCATGGAGTACATGAGTAATGCGCCCACAAATTTTCCTGACTGGTTTAGGGGGAACTGGGGCTTAACGATCAGGCTAAAACATTGTTCCGCGACCAATGCGTAGAATTTTTCCTCCGTAATCGGTCTGAATTCTGCCTCTTGCAAATATGGTCCATAGAGCTTTTCACCTCGTGACATTTCCGCAGCTAACCAAAAGCGTATACCATTGTCACCGGGGTATTTGGGTGCACGTGATATATAGATGTTTTCTTCTGAGTCCGGTACAGCAAATGCATCTTGACGATACGTAACAAAATATAGGCCCCGGTAGCGATGAAGCCCGAAGATGTTGATGTCAATTTGGTTTAAGTCGGATTTTGTGAACATATTTAATTAGAATCAGGTGTGTAGCTATGTTGCAAAGCTTGTTGCCGACCTTTTCGCTATCTGTGTAAAGTGGCTCTATGGCAACGGCGATGCTAATGATGCGTTCACCTTCACTTCTTTGAGTTCTTCGGTAATGGTGCTGAGTAATTTGCCATCCGCAGAACGGTATTCTCGAATGGTTTGCACCATCGCTTTGACCTCAGGCGAAAACCAATAGGCCACGGTTATGTTCTCAGGACTTTCATTCAAGCTTTTATGCGTACCTACCCCTTGAATCTTTATAGCGTGATAAGTTCCTGCAGGGACTTTGACAATCTCGTCACTTCCGACGATGTACTTGATCTGATCTTGTGCGCTTTTATAGTCAATTTTGACTTGCCATTCACTTCCCGTTTTCAATCCCTTGCTGCATGAGTTCGTTAAGCCGAGATCGGTTTTACCTACAAAATCTTGAACGCAAATACTAGCTGCAAGTCTTGCAACAGGCTGCCAAATCACTTGGCCAATATCTTTAGCTGCTTTAGCCAAAAAGATAACATTTTCTCCATTATCGTTTTTAAAGGGAGTGATGAACTTGATTTCATTAGAAATATCGGGGCGACCAGCTTGTGAAATTTTTTGAATAAATATCCATTCGTCATTTGCTGAAAATGGTATCAGTTCTGCACTATGTGTGGAGCAGCATATAAACATCGCCCCGAAGAATATTGATTTAAATACGACAGAAATTTTTTTCATAAATAAAAATAAACGTGAACAAAGAGACGAACCTATAACCTGAATTTAGTGCGTAACCCGAACTAGTAGATCTACTATCTGCCTTCCGGCAAGTCTGGTGCGTCTTCGTTGAGGCAAAGCCAGGATTGTGTATATTCTAGAATACCGTCATCTGTCTTACGCCTTTGGAATCCAGTGAGCATGAACCGGCCTTCATTCATCCAAAGTAGACGCGGTTCAAATAACGTCTCTTCATAGGTGCCACGGGTGAAGTGGGCCAAATGAACAAGACGGTGAAGACCCTGGTCGTTGGATTCTGAGATCGTCAACTCTCCCAGGTTGCCGTGATTGAGCCAATCAAATATCTGCTTACGACGCAGAGCAATGCCTGCCCGTCGCGTTTCAAGCAGATGTACTTTCATGATGCGTGCACTGCATAAATAATCAGTATTATGCGTCATTCCCATACACATGCAAGCCTATCGATATGTCAATGCATTGATAACAACTCACGTCTGCACTTACACTCAAGCAATTTCCACCATCAAAGCCCGTTTCATCGCCTGGTACGCAGACATCCCCCCACCACGCCTGTCCGCTAAATAGGTCGCTTTTGACTCAAATATGCGTCACCGGTTATGAGTGGGTACAGTGAGTACAATGAGTGCAGGATAAGGTGGTACCGGATGGCACCGTCCGAATAGAAAAATCAGGCCTCGGGCTCGTGGTATACCGCTTCGATGTTGTGTCCGTCCGGACCAATGACAAAAGCGGCATAGTACCGGCCCTGATATTGCGGACGCAAACCAGGCGCGCCATTGTCTTTACCCCCTGCTTCAAGCGCTGCGTGATAGAAGGCATCAACTTGCTGGCGACTGGCAGCCCGAAAGGCCAGATGTAGATGCGCCGGTTTCTCTTCGGCTTGATACAGGCACAGTGAAACTTCATCGTTTGCAGAAAGCTCTATGCCGTAACTTGGCACTCCCTCAGATACAACGGCGACACCGAGCGGTTCCAGCGCCTTGAGGAAGAAGGCTTTGCTCGCAGCAAAGTCGCTGACTCCGAATTTGACGTGATCAAACATGGCTACCTTTCATTAAGTATGTGCACGCACGAGAAAAGCCTTACATTCAAGCAGCGTTGCTTAACTGCGTCAACCGCCAACTGCAGTAATACCAATCGCAGACCCACAGCCAGAAAGCTACGCGGCCAAGGGCTATTACAAAACAACAAAAAGACATGATAAACAAGCCGCTTATAAAGAACAAACTCGTATAGTCAGTCCAATGTCGCCAATCCAATGCCGATTCAATATTAAATTAGATTAATTGTCAGTGTAAATTCCCGATCGCCATCCCGGCGTTTACTTAAATTTTGGCTATCAAAGTCACAAGCTCCCCAGCCATACTTTATTTCAAACCCGTATGGCTATTTTGCTGCAAATTGTTGATTGGCATGCTATTCTCGCGCCTCAGTTTTATATGTGGCCGCAGTCCGTTATGCGGATATGGATACGCAGATGGAAATCTGGATCAAAGCAGATGACGGTATTTTTTCTGGCGAAGATATATCCAGAATTGTCGACGCATTACTGTCGACGCATTACTACGCCCTCTAACAGTAACGACCAACAGTCGCGACCGGAAGTTTGGCAATTTTTGACAAATGCCTTTTCATTTTTTAGACGACAACAGCCCAACACTTGCCAGCATCACTCATTTAGCCTGATGAAAGACAACAAAGATAACGCCACCCTGGAATTACCGGGCTTTGGTGAACCCCTGCCGGTCGCGCCCGAGCCGAGAAAAACGCTCAAGCTGGTACCGCGTCAGCAAGGCAAGAAGCAAGAACAGCTGGAATTACTGGAGGTCCTGGGGCCGACTGACTGTAGTGGCTTGCCCGCCTGGGTATTCGATGAAAATACAGATCTGACCGGTTTGCCGGTCTGGCGCTAGTCTGGTGTTAAGCCATCACCATGTCTGCAACAACTACATTTACACGCGCACCAGCGCCTTGATGACCGGCCATTGCCGGCGTGAGATCGGTAGACGTTCGGCAGCGCCAGACACTATCACCTGCCAGGATTCGGATGCCTTTTCCTGACCGGCTTCAGCATCCACTACCTGCACTGCCCTTTCCACACCACTGATTGCCGCGCGTGTTACCAGAGCATTTCGATGCACTCTGACCAGCAGGTCGCCGAGTTCGGTTTCGATGGATGTCAGCGATTCTTCCACCAGATATTCACGCTGACTGGTATGCAGGGTAACGTATTTCTGTTCCGCTTTAAGGAATAGCACTTCAGTGACCGGCACCAGCAAGATACGCCCTCTTTCCAATACTGAAAAATGCTTGCGTCTGGTAATTGCATTCTCACCGGCCAGCGGCAAAGCCGCAGGATGTCCATCGCGGATTTGTTCGGCGGCACGCCGGATGGCATCCTGCAAACGGCTGGCACGCACGGGCTTCATCAAGTAATCCAGCGCATGCACTTCAAATGCCTTGACGGCAAATTCGTCATACGCAGTCACAAAAATAATGGAGGGTGGACGAAAACCAGCCTGATGCCGGGCCAGATGCTGCGCCAGTTCTATGCCGCTCATGCCCGGCATCTGCACATCCAGCAACAGGATATCGGGTTGCAGACTGGCGAGTTGATCCAGTGCTGACATGGCGTTTTCTGCTTCACCCAGTACGGATGTCGGACAATCTGCCTGTATATCAGACAGCAAGGTCATCAGCCTTTGCCTGGCTGGTGCTTCATCGTCAACGATCAATATCTTGGGAATCTTCATCTCTTGGCTGGAAAATACAGTCTTACTTCAAATTGCAGTTCTTTCACACCGTACTGAAGCTGCGCTTCGATATCATAGAGCAAACTTAATCGCTGCCTGATGTTTTCCAGCGCCATTTGGTTACCAGATGTTAAATTGGCGTTTTCATGATACGGATTGGTAACGATTATTTCGACCTTGTCCACCACACGCCCCAGCTCCACTCTGATCAGCGCAGGAGTAACCGAAGGCTCAACCCCGTAATGCACGGCGTTTTCCAGCAAGGGCTGCAAGAGTAATGAGGGTATTTCGATTTCCTGCATTTCTTGCTCACTCAGCCTGTCACTGACCCACTCTATCTGCAGACGTTCACCCAGGCGTATTTTTTCGATAGCCAGATACTGTTCACACAGACGCAGTTCATCGCGCAGGCTGGTCATGATGCGGTTGTCGCGCATCAGCACACGAAACAGATCGGCCAGATCTTCCAGCATCAACTCTGCGCGACGCGGTTCAGTACGGATCAGCGCCAGCGCCGTATTCAGGCTATTGAACAGGAAGTGGGGGCGTATGCGTGCCTGCAAAGCCTGCAGCCGGGCTTCGCCCAGTGCGGGTGAAAATGCACGGGCACGCAATTCAAAATACTGCTGAAACGCCAGGCCCAACAAGAAGCAGCTAAACATCGCAAAATTGATATCAAAGCGCGGGAAGCTGTATTCAAACCATTCCATGTTTTTCAGATACAGCAAGAACAAGCCGGCAATCGCCGCTGGCAGCAAGCCGCATAACAAGCGCTGCAACCAGGGCTGAAAAGGAAAACGCATGGCCAACCTGCGCAGATTGCATAGCAATAACAGGGATACCAGGCTGATGGTTTCCAGCAGGATGGCACTTTCCAGAAAATTTTGCAGCATCAGGCGCCAGTCATCGCCACGCGCCGACAGCACCAGCAAGCCCAATACATTGACAGCCACCAGCACACGGGATATCACGCCGACATTGCAGCAATCGGGGATCAGCGGCTCATCTTGTGGCAAGGGATTTTTTGTCGTCATTCTTGTTTCATTGAGATGGAGCGCAAGCGCAAGAGACACTGACTATGCCTGCATGCCGGGTCAAATTTCATAAAAAACTGCAAAACCTGTCATTTTGCACCAGGCAAACCCCAAGTCCCGGGCTATTGCAGGCCAAAATCTGGGATAATCTGCACCAATCTTTAAGCAAACGCAGCCAAATTGGCAAACTATTACTATGACATCACAATTCAATAAAAAAAGCGAGGCATGGTCTGCCCGCTTCTCGGAACCTGTCTCAGATCTGGTGAAACGCTATACCGCGTCGGTGTTTTTTGACAACCGCATGGCTGCTTTTGATATCCAGGGGTCGCTGGCCCATGCAGAAATGCTACAGGCTCAACAAATCATCAGCACCCAGGATTATGCTGATATACAGCGTGGTCTGACACAGATACAGTCAGAAATCGACAGCGGCAAGTTTGAATGGCTGCTTGATCTGGAAGACGTGCACCTGAACATAGAAAAACGTCTGACCGAACTGGTGGGCGATGCTGGCAAACGCCTGCACACCGGCCGTTCACGCAATGACCAGGTCGCAACCGACATCCGTCTGTACATGCGCAGTGCCATCGACAATATCGTGGTATTACTGGCTGATTTCCGTAGCGCCTTGCTGGACCTGGCAGAAAAAAATGCCGATACCATCCTGCCGGGCTTCACCCATATGCAGGTGGCGCAGCCAATCACCTTTGGCCATCACATACTTGCCTATGTTGAAATGTTTGGCCGTGACAGTGAACGCATGCTTGATTGCAGAAAACGTGTCAACCGCCTGCCACTGGGCGCAGCCGCCCTGGCTGGCACCACCTTCCCCATCGACCGTGAACGCGTCGCCAAAACGCTGGGCTTTGACGAAGTCTGCTATAACTCGCTCGACGCCGTATCCGACCGTGACTTCGCCATCGAATTTTGCGCTGCTGCTGCACTGATCATGACGCATATCTCTCGCATGTCGGAAGAGCTGGTGATCTGGATGAGCCCACGCGTCGGCTTCATCGATATCGCTGACCGTTTCTGCACCGGCTCATCCATCATGCCGCAAAAGAAAAACCCTGATGTCCCTGAACTGGCGCGTGGCAAGACTGGCCGCGTCAATGGTCACCTGATTGCCTTGCTGACCCTGATGAAAGGCCAGCCACTGGCCTATAACAAGGATAACCAGGAAGACAAGGAACCTCTGTTTGACACCGTCGACACCGTCATCGACACCCTGCGCATCTTCGCTGACATGGCCGGCGGCATCAGCGTCAAGCCGGAAGCCATGCGTGCCGCCGCACTGCAAGGCTATGCCACGGCCACCGACCTGGCCGATTACCTGGTCAAGAAGGGTCTGCCTTTCCGCGATGCCCATGAAGCCGTGGCACTGGCCGTGCGCACCTGCGTAGACAAGGCATGCGACCTCAGCGACATGTCACTGGAAGAATTGCGTGCCTTTTCCAGCCTGATCAATGAAGACGTGTTTGAAGTGCTGACACTGGAAGGCTCGGTTGCGGCCCGTAACCATATCGGCGGTACGGCACCAAACCAGGTAAAGGCAGCGATTGCCCGCGTGCGCAAGCAACTGGCATAAATTATCATCGCTACACAAACAACAGTCCCAACACATACCAGCCTGCCTGTTCACACAGGCGCTGGCGTGTGCTGCCATTCTCCGGCACGCCATTTCCAGACTGAAAAACGGGCCTCATCAGTAGTACTACTTAAGTAATGGATATTGCATCGCAGCATGGCGTTTTATTGCTGCTGAGGTTGCCAGCCCATACAATCCTCCGTGACAATAAACAGCTAATAAGTTTAGCGATCTCGCTTCCTCTGTCTGTGGACATACAAATTTGTTCCTGACAGCAACGGATATGCATGGACAGGAGCAACACCAGGCCATATGTCCGACGTCGAGAATCGCAAGAGTCATCATAATTTTTCAGGAGATCAACCATGTCATACCGTCTTAAATTGTTAGCCGCTGCCACGCTCTTGGCCTATTCCACACTGAACCAGGCTGCCGATATCAAAATCGGCGTTGCCGAGGCCCTGACTGGCCCAGCCGCCAAATATGGTGTTGCCATCAAAAATGGTTTTACGCTGGCAGCAGACCAGATCAATGCCAAGGGTGGCGTGAACGGCAACAAAATACAATTGGTCGCTGAAGATGAACAGGGTAAAAAGGAAGACGCCATCAATGTCTTCAAAAAACTGCTGTTCCAGGAAAAAGTATTGATGATTTTTGGCCCTACCCTGTCGAATTCAGCCTTTGCCGCTGACCCGATTGCCAATGCCACCAAGACTGTTGTATTTGGCACCAGCAACACTGCTGACGGAATCACGAACATGGGACCATTCACCTTCCGTAATTCCGTCATGGAAGCCGACGTATTGCCTGTTACCACGCGCGCAGCAGTCAAGCAATTCAACATCAAAAAAGTAGCTATCCTGTACGGCAATGATGATGCGTTTACCAAGAGCGGTTACGACGTTTTCAAAAGCGCACTGGCTGAACAAAAAATCCCGGTCACGGATACAGAAACCTATGCCAAGGGTGATGTGGATTTCAAGGCACAGCTGACCAAGATCAAGGCCTCCAATCCTGACGCCATCGTTTGCTCTTGCCTGGCTGAAGAAGCAGCGAATATCATCCTGCAAACCCGCTCCCTGGGCATGAAGCAGCCATTCGTCGGCGGCAATGGTTTCAATTCACCAAAACTGTTTGAAATCGCCAAGGACGCTGCTGACAACACACTGATGGGCAGCCCATGGTCTGCTGAAAATCCATCCCCTGCCAACAAGAGCTTCATGGCTGACTACAAGGCAAAATTTGGCTCAGACCCTGATCAGTTTGCTGCACAGGCATATGACGCCATGCACATCGTTGCCGAAGCACTCAAAAAAGTCAGCCTGAGCGGTAATCTGGAAAAAGATCGCCTGGCATTGCGTGATGCCTTGCCAGCCGTGAAGATTGAAGGCGCAACCGGCAAATTTGCATTCCGCCGCGCTGCACCGAAAGACGGCAAGGAAGCTGGCTATGACGCCCAGCAAGATGCCATCGTCAATATCGCCAAAGGCGGCAAATTTGTATTGCTGAAATAAATGAATACCTGCCCCCGCGCCCCTGGCAAGCCAGGAGCCGGGGCAGACGTTTTACGACTTCTCTTGCCGGGATGATTTTCATCCCATAGACATATGCACATGCGCTGGTAGTCTGCCTGCATCTGCACATGAAAACGAAGCCATCCTACTTCACCTGGATACCCATGCTGGCACAACAACTCATTAACGCTCTGACCCTGGGCAGCGTGTATGCGCTTTTCGCCCTCGGATTCACGCTGGTGTTCGGCGTCCTTGGCGTCATCAATTTATCGCACGGCGCCATCTTCATGCTGGGTAGTTACATGGCCTTGCTACTGGTCAGTTCTTTCCAGATGTCCTTGTGGATGGCCATGCTGCTGTCCATGCTGGCCTGTGGATTGCTGGGTGTGGTGGTCGATTTTCTGGTCTTGCGACCATTACGCAAACGCAACGCACCCCATCTGGCCCCGATGATTGCCACCATCGGTGTAGCGATCATGATCACCAATATTTCACAGGGGATTTTTGGTGCAGAAAACAAACGCTTCCCGTTTGGCACCATACCTGAAGAAAGTTTTAGCCTGGGCAACCTGCACCTGACTGCAGTACAGCTTGCCATTGTCGTCATCGCCTTCATTCTGATGCTGGTGCTGCTGCAAGTCATGCGCCGTACGCAAATTGGCCGCGCCCTGCGCGCCATTGCCGAATCGCCCAAGGCTGCTTATCTGCTGGGCATCAATGTTGAAGGTCTGTTTTTCCTGACCTCGTTTGCCGCTGCCGCACTGGGCGGCGCTGCCGGTGTACTGGTCGGTTTGTCATTCAATGCGATCTCTCCCTTCATGGGACAACCGATGCTGCATAAGGGCATTGCCGTCATTATCCTGGGTGGTATGGGCGATATACGTGGTGCAATGATAGGCGGCCTGTTTCTGGGCTTTGCCGAAGTGATGAGCGTGGCTTATATATCGAGCGATTTCCGCGATGCAGTGGCTTTTGGTCTGTTATTTATCATCTTGCTGGTACGCCCTTCTGGTATGTTCGGCAGAGTACTGGAAAGAAAGGCGTAACGCTATGCTTGAATGGTGGGATAGTTTTTGGGCTATTTATAGCACAGTCATTTTTGGCATAGGCATTAATGCCATGCTGGCTCTTTCGATTTACCTGACCCTGTCTTGCGGCTTGCTGTCACTGGCCAATGCGGCATTCATGGGGATCGGTGCCTACACCGCTTCCATGATCAGTATGCAGACGGGCCTGCCGTTCCCGCTGGCGCTGCTGGCCGGTGCCATCATGCCGGCCATCGTTGCACTGATCATCGGCATACCAACACTGCGCCTGTCCGGCGTTTACCTGGCCATGGCAACGCTGGGCTTCGGTGAAGTGGTACGTGTCATTGTGTTGAACATGGAAATCACCGGTGGCCCCATGGGTCTGAACGGCATTCCACAAAAAACCGAATGGTGGCATATCGTCATCTTGCTGACAGTGATCCTGTTTATACTGGCCAGGATGCGGCGCTCAAAAATAGGCCGCGCCTTTGAAGCGATCAAGGAAGATGAAATTGCAGCCCGCCTCATGGGTGTCAATGTCGGCGGCTACAAACTGCTGGCGTTTGTGATGGGTGCATCCATTGCAGGTATTGCTGGCGGCCTGAACGCACACTACACCTTCACGATAGGACCAGGCAATTATGCATTTGAAAATGCCGTGGACATCCTGACCATGGCAGTGTTCGGCGGCACCAGCAACCTCATCGGTCCGCTGATCGGCAGCAGCAGCCTGACTCTGCTACCGGAATTCATGCATTCTTTAAAAGATTTCCGCCTGGCAGCCAACGGTTTGATACTGATCCTGGTCATCCTGTATTTACCCAAAGGCATCTGGGACCCGGCAAGAATCAGAAACTTTCGCAAAAAGTTAACATCGTCACGTTCCGGAAAGGTTAGCTAAATGCTGGAATTACGTTCTGTGAGTAAAAATTTTGGCGGCCTGCGCGTATTGCAGGATGTCAGCTTCACCATGCCGCAAGGCAGTATCTACGGCTTGATTGGCCCCAATGGCGCTGGAAAAACCACCATCGTCAACCTGATTACCGGCCTGTTACGCCCCAGCAGTGGAGAATTACGTTTCAACGAGCATGATCTGACCACAGTGGCCAGCCACAAGATCACGCAACTGGGTGTTGCCCGCACATTCCAGAACATCCGCATTTTCAAGGAAATGAGCCTGCTGGAAAACGTCGTGGTCGGCATGCATGAACATCTGAACTATGGTGTCGCCAGCATGTTATTCAATCTGGGTACCTACAAAGACGCAGAAAAAAAAGCCAAAGAACGTGCGCACGAATTATTGTCATGGGTCAGGCTCGACCATAAAGCTCATATGCTAGCAGACAACCTGTCGTATGGCGAACAGCGCAAACTGGAATTTGCACGCGCCCTGGCCACCCAGCCCAAACTGCTGTTACTGGATGAACCGGTAGCTGGCATGAACCCTGCTGAAAAGACGGAACTGATGGCAGAAATCGTCAATATACGTCAGCGCGGTTTTTCGATTTTCATGATAGAACACGACATGCGCTTTGTGATGGAATTATGCGACCGCATAGCTGTACTCAATTTTGGCAAAATCATTGCCGAGGGCACGCCGGAAGAAGTACGCAACAATCCCGATGTGATTGAGGCCTATCTCGGCAAGGAGGACGCAGAATGAGCCAAATCCTGCGCGTACAGGACCTGCATGTCAGCTACGGTCATATCGCTGCCGTCAAAGGCATCAGCCTTGCCATTAACACGGGCGAAATCACCGCCCTTGTCGGTGCCAATGGTGCTGGCAAAAGCACGACCCTGCTGGCGATTTCCGGCTTATTGAAATCAGCATCCGGACAAATTTTTCTGGAAGATGAAGACATCAGCCAGCAGTCGCCCCACCATATCGTGCAAAAAGGTGTGGTGCAGGTGGCTGAGGGCCGCGCCATTCTGACCACGCTTACTGTCAGGGAAAATCTTGAGCTGGGTGCCTACACCCGCAAGGACAAGACACAGATAGGCCAGGATATGGAATGGGTCTTTACCCTCTTCCCTGTGCTTAAAAATCGGGCAACTGGCCTGGCGGGCAATTTATCGGGTGGCGAACAGCAAATGCTGGCTATAGGCCGCGCCCTGATGGCAAAACCCAAAGTACTGCTGCTGGATGAACCGTCAATGGGGCTCGCCCCACTGGTGGTGCAAGAGATTTTCCGCATCCTGAAAGAAATCAATCAGACCGGTCTCAGCATCCTGCTGGTGGAACAAAACGTCAGGCAGGCACTGAAAATCGCCAAACATGGCTACGTACTGGAAAATGGCAGCATCGTCCTCAGCGACACAGGTGCTAACCTGCTCAGCAATCCCAAGGTTATTGAAGCGTATCTGGGCGCCTGAGCAAGACAAATAAGCAGGACGGAATAGCAGAGCAAATAAACAGCGCTCGTCAACAAAAAAGACCATCTAAACATCAGATGGTCTTTTTTTGTATGGTTAACTATGGTGATCAGCTACCGGCGATCGTCATGTTTTCGATCAGGATGGAACCGGTCTGCTTGGTACCCCTGATCAGGGTATCGCTGCCGATGGCAACAATCTGCCTGAACATGTCGCGCATATTGCCTGCGATGGTAATTTCTTCAACCGCATATTGAATCACGCCGTTTTCTACCCAATAACCAGAAGCACCACGTGAATAATCGCCCGTCACATAATTAACACCCTGCCCCATCAGTTCGGTCACCAGCAAGCCACGTCCCATCTTTTTCAGCATGCCAGCAAAATTATCCGAACGCCTGGTCAGTGACGATGTCATAGCCAGATTATGCGAGCCGCCAGCATTGCCAGTAGTCTGCATGCCCAGCTTGCGGGCTGAATAGGTGGACAGGAAATAGCCCTGCAACACGCCATTGCTGACAACATCGCGTTTCTGCGTCTTCACGCCTTCATCATCAAATGGTGAAGAACCGACTGCGCCGATAACGCTGGGATCCTCCAGCACCTGTATGTGGTCAGGGAAAACCTGTGTACCCAGCGAATCCAGCAGAAAAGTGGATTTGCGATACAGGGCACCACCCGAAGTCGCCTGCACCAGTGCGCCAAGCAAACCCGCCGCCAGCGGTGCTTCAAACAGGACCGGGCATTTGCGGGTATCAAGCTTGCGTGCGTTCAGTCTGGCCAATGCACGTTCAGCCGCATAACGGCCTATGGATTCCGGGTCAGCCAGTTTTTTGGCATTGCGTTGCGATGAATACCAATCATCTCTTTGCATTTTTGCGCCCTTGCCGGCAATCGGCGCAACAGAAATGGTATGGCGCGAAATAGGGTAACCACCGATGAAACCACGCGAATTGGCAGCCACAAAATGCGATTGCTGGGCATGTACGCTGGCACCCTCGCTATTCGTGATACGTTTGTCAACAGCAAATGCTGCTGCTTCTGTGCGCTTTGCCAGTTCTATGGCTTCTTCGGCACTGATCAGCCACGGGTAGCACAGCTTCAGGTCTCGCGGTGCCATTTCCAGCAATTCTGCTTCTGGCAAGCCGGCGCAATCATCTTCTGCTGTAAAACGGGCAATATTGTAGGCTGCATCAACCGAGTCACGCAAAGCCTGCTCAGAAAAGTCCGAAGTACTGGCATTGCCGCGCCTTTGACCGATATACACGGTGATACCAATACCCTTGTCACGGTTTTGCTCTATGGTTTCTACCTTGCCCTTGCGCACACTGATGGACAGGCCTCCACCTTCACTGATCTCAACTGCCGCATCAGATGCCCCTTTTTCGCGGGCGAAACGCAACATATCCTGCGCGATTTGCTTTAACTGGTCTTGGGTATGGGTAAAAACTGGTTTGCTCATGGATGGGATTCTATGTATGTCAGTGCCAAATGACCAAATGGCCGATGGAAATATCCTAATTATTTACCTTGATTCACACCTGATTGCGTGCGTTCCAAGCTTGATTTTAGGTAATTCCAAGCTAAAAAGGGTATCATAGCAGCCGTTTCATTAAGTTAATAGTAAAGGCGCAGAATTATGCCAAATCCAAATCGCGGCTCATGTGGCTATCAGTCCAGTGAGTTCGAACCAGAATACGACCGTCCATCAAAATCCCAGTTGAAGCGCGAAATGACCGCCCTGCAAAAGTTGGGACAGGAATTGGTCGAGCAGGCGCGTGAACGCGTCAAACGCGTCCCGATGCCGGAAGATGTGCGCGAAGCCATCCTGATTTGCCAGCAAATCAAGGACCATGAAGGCCGCCGTCGTCAGATGCAGTATGTAGGCAAAAAAATGCGTACCCTGGATGAGACAGAAATTGCCCTGATCCAGAAAACCATCGATAGCTGGAAAGGCGCTTCCAAGTCTGAAACCGCCGCCATGCATGCGCTGGAGCGTCGCCGCGACAAATTGCTGGCAGATGACAATGCCCTGACCGAACTGATGGCAGAACACCCTCACCTGGACGTACAGCAATTGCGCACCATGATACGCAATGCCCGTAAAGAACAGGCTGAAAACAAGCCACCCAAAGCCTATCGTGAAATCTTCCAGATTTTGAAAGATTTGCAAAAATCCAAAGCTGCTGCGAACGCTGATGAAGCGGATGATGCAGATCTGGATGAAGAAGACGATGAGTTTGATGGCAAGTAAGCCTGAACAAATGACCGTAGCAAATAGTGAAAACCAATATTGAAAACCTCAGGATAGGTCTGGTATCCATATCAGATCGCGCCTCTGCCGGCATTTACCAGGATCAGGGCCTGCCTGCCTTGCAGGATTGGTTTGGCCAGGCTCTCACCAGCCCCTGGGAAATGGTCACCCGCCTGATCCCGGATGAACGTGCTGCCATAGAACAGGCTTTAATTGCCCTGGTGGATGAGGAACAATGTCATCTCGTCATTACCACTGGCGGTACCGGCCCATCCAGGCGCGATGTCACGCCGGAAGCCACACTGGCTGTCGCCACGAAGGAAATGCCGGGCTTTGGCGAGCAGATGCGCCAGATCAGCCTGCAATTTGTGCCGACTGCCATTCTGTCACGCCAGGTAGCGGTCATACGTGAAACAGCTGAACATGCTGCATTGATACTGAATTTGCCGGGCCAGCCCAAATCCATCAAGGAAACGCTGGAAGGTTTGAAAGATGCCGATGGCAAACAGCAGGTCGCTGGCATTTTTGCAGCCGTTCCGTATTGCATCGATTTGATCGGCGGTCCATACATCGAAACCGATGATGCAGTCTGCAAGGTATTTCGCCCCAAGAACGCCCTACGCGCCAAAAATCCGGCCTGATGCTTGCCGGTAGCTGATCACCCGTCGCCATGGCAACAATACTGACCCACCCCATCATTCCGCTGACTTGCGGTCTGTTGCTTGGCCGCCAGCGCATTTCATGGCAGTTATTAGTCCTGGGCATGTTATGCGCCATCTTGCCGGATCTGGATGTCATCAGCTTCAAGCTGGGCATTGCCTATGAATCAGCTTTTGGACACCGTGGTTTCAGCCATTCACTGCTGATGGCCGCCATGGTGGCGACTATTGCCTGCGTTTTTCACACACAACTGGCAAGCAGCCGCCTGCGGGTCTGGCTGTTTATCGCTTTTTCTACCGCGTCGCATGGCATGCTGGATGCCTTGACCACAGGTGGACTGGGTGTGGAATTTTTCTGGCCGCTTACTGAAGAACGTTATTTCTTTCCCTGGCAATTCATCAAGGTGTCGCCCATAGGGGTGAACCGTTTCCTGACTGCGCGTGGCTGGCAAGTCATGCAATCCGAGCTGCTGACCGTATGGTTACCCTGCACACTCTTGCTGCTCGCAGTAAAATTGATCACTTATTTTAATTCCTTCAGAAAACCATCATGACACAAGACATCCTGGACACGGTAGAAATAGAAAGCAGCCCTAACCCGACGGTCGCCGTCATCTGGATGCATGGCCTGGGTGCCGATGCGAATGATTTTGTGCCCATCGTCAGGGAACTGGATTTGAGCGGCAACCCCGGCATACGCTTTGTATTCCCGAACGCACCGACCATGCCGGTGACTATCAATGGTGGTTACGTGATGCGCTCCTGGTATGACATACTGGGTACCGACATCGCCAGGCGTGAAGATGAAAAAGGGCTGCGTGTATCCCAAAAACGCATAGAACAATTGATCGCCCGCGAAAATGCACGTGGCATTCCATCTGAACGCATTTTGCTGGCTGGCTTCTCGCAAGGTTGTGCCATGACCCTGCAAACCGGCCTGCGCTACCATGAAAAACTGGGCGGCCTGCTGTGCCTGTCCGGCTATGTTCCCTTGCGTGACCTGATTGCCACCGAACGCCATGCAGCCAACCAGGATACACCCATCTTCCAGGCCCATGGCCGCTCCGACCCTGTCATCCAGATACAACGCGCCGAAGAATCACGCGACCTGTTGAAACAACTGGGATACCAGGTTGAATGGCATGAATACATGATGCCGCATTCAGTGTGCCCGGAAGAAGTGGACGATATCAGCCTGTGGCTGAAAAAGGTCTTGCAGGGCTGATCTGATCGTCTAATAGCCTGATGTCAGCAACATCAAACAGTTATCCGGGCATCGCCGAAAATTTAGGCACGCAGGGCTTTGCCCTGTTGCCCGAATTTCTCAACCCGGCTGAACTATTTCAACTGGAACAGGCCTGCCAGCCCATATCCAATGACTATGGCGTGCGACTGGTCTTGCAAAGCCACCCAGCTATAGCGCTTGCCCTGCCCTGGAAGAAAATACATGCGGTGTTGAAGGCGGCAGGCATGCACAATGCAAAGCCAGTGCGCAGCATCTTCTTCAACAAAAATGCTGAACACAACTGGCTGGTAGCCTGGCACCAGGATATGACGATCTGCGTGGACCAGAGGATGGATGCGCCCGGCTACACAAAGTGGACGCTTAAAAACGGCGTACACCATGTCGAGCCACCGTCAAATGTATTGGAAAGCATGCTGACCCTGCGCATCGCCCTTGACGCAGCCAACCATGACAACGCCGCCCTGAAAGTCATGGCAGGCAGCCATCGTTACGGCAAACTAAAGGGTCAGCAGGTAGATGCTTATATCGAAAACGCCGCGCAATCAGACATGCATGTCTGCGCCATGCAGGCGGGCGATGTCTTGCTGATGAAACCACTGCTGTTACATGCGTCGGACAAGGCCACCCACACTGCCCTTGCCACCCAGCGCCGGGTTTTGCATCTGGAATTCAGCGCCACAATTCTTCCAGAAACTATATTCTGGTTCGAATAAACTACAATAGATTCAATTTAATCTCGGGAACCTCTGATGTCAGGGTGTCGTCGTTCGGCTCATTGATCCAGGTGATGCCAATAGCATCGAAGTGAAGCAGGAAGATGTAAGTGCTTGTTGCATGGATCAGGATTACTCCCCATCGTCCGAGACCGTTGCCACCCATGCTGATACTTTACTGGGCTTTTTTTCCTTGTCGTTCGTCGGAACAGCCAGCACATCTCCGTGGTCGCCCACGATGTTTTCTTCCCCGCTGGGCGCATGTTGTTCACGCACCGGGCGCCTACCTGGCAATTCAGGAATTTACTTCCGTCAGACCGGAGAAACGAAACACAAAAAAACCAAACAGTAGCGGTCAGGCTTAAAATCTGTCTGGTTTCGTCCTTCCGCGCCCTTGCCTCTCGTGCCCTGAACACTGGCCTGACCTGGCAATGTTCAGAACGCGAGCAATAGGATTAGTACTGAGCATGTTCGTAGAAGAGTGCGAATCGCTTTGCATCTCCCAGATAGATTATCGAATTCGCTTTGAAATGCAAAAGATTTGTTGTGAATTTGGCGGGCTTGGTCACACATGCGACCTGAGCCAATTGAGTTCATTGACTCAGTTTTATTTTCAAACCCCCTCCCAGCCAGCCAAATACTTTGGCCCTGTTGAAACCAAGCTTATACCATCGGCTGGATTAGCTTTAAAGCCCTTATAGTGAATTCTTTTAAAATTGAATCCACCTAATTCATGCTCTTTCACCAAATCAAAAAAATTTTGCGTTGCATAGGTATTGTCGGGCACCACATAGTCCATCGTGCCTGGCAATCTAAAAACATACAAATCACGCAATGAATTATCAGGTTTAAAAGCTGGGGCACGCAACTTTTTTCGTTGATCTGGCGCAGAGCTATATGGTGGCGCAAAAACCGACAATTCTTCATCTAGCTCGCCGTAATAATATTGTGTCGCATAAAACGCCCAGTACTTGCACGGTGCACCAGTAACATCCAAAGACAGGAAACGCACTTGATCTCCCAATATGGGTGCCAATACTTGCCTCGCATGCTCACTTACGGCAATCTCACAGCCGTGCAATGAGAATCCAGGCCCAATGGCATCTTGGAAGTAAGACTTGATACGCTTATCGTGTCCACGCTCGGCAAAAACCTGTAGGCCAGGCCATTTTTCTGCTGCACGTAAGCGTGCGTCAGAAGAGGGATTCTGAACCCTATCTGGATTCATAAATAACAGTTCATCACGTACTTCCAATGTAATGCCTGAAATTGCAATACGCTCTTGATCGCCAATGGCGTAAATCTCGTAAATATCCATCTTCATCCTCAAATCAGGCCAAAAAGCTCACTACCTTCCTCGAATAATTCGTTGCGAATACGCTGTAACTCTTCAATTACGGCTAATTTACCTCCTTCAATGTCAGCATCTTTCAAACGCTTAGAAACCATCCTTCCATATTCATCAAGATGGCGTCCGTTATGTATCGCACCGGCCCATTCAGCAGGAGACGATGCACCCTTTAACCAAACTCCATTTAAAGGAGAGTTAATATTGATATCGTGCTTCCGTAGAATTTGCCGTGCTTCCTCCGCCACTTTGGCAGTACCAGGAACCAAATGATGCGCCTGACATTCAGAGCATCTAAAACTTCCCAGCACTTTCAGATTATCACCTAAAATTGTACTGTCTGCCTTAGCAACAAACTTGAGCGTTTTCCCTTTTAAGAACACATTACCAATTAACTTAGCAGCGGCCTTAGAAACAGGGCCTGCAAGGAAAAATCCGGCTTCTATTGCCATGCTTGCCGCACCAAAACCACTTGGGTCCATGGCAGCATTCATCAAATTGAATCCAAAGTTCGCTTGTAAATTTCCCAGTGTCGAAGCAATATTGCCAGCCGCAGCCTGCTCACCTAAACTCGCCCGTCCACTTGGGTCACGCATGCCAATTGGATTCGCATTTGCGTAAATGTACTTGTTAATCGTTATTGGCTTAGTACGTGCCCCAGGGTACGTATCCATCGAAACGAAGCGCCCTACATTCGCGTCGTACCACCTTGAACGATTGTATTGCAGAGTAATCGCATCATCGAAATACTCCCCCGTATACCGATAAGCATTTTGCGTGGTACCAGCATGATTCAACACTGTGCCAAACGCATCATACTGATATGCGTCAGTCGCATTACCTGTTTCGTCTGTCAATGCTTTAGTACTACCCAGTCCATCCGCGTGATAGTAACTATTCTGCCCCGCTCTACTTTGCTGGATCAGTCCATTACCCCATACATAATTGACCGCTTGAGTTGTCGTTCCTTGCGCTATACTTTCTTGAACAGTTTGTGCATACGCAAAGGTACTGTCCGTTAAGTAAGTCGTGACTTTATCCGCTTCCGTTTTCTGAACACGATTGCCCAATGCATCATAGCTATATTTTACTACTGTTGCTGCACTGGCTTGCGTTGCACCTTGCTTAACTTCGACCAAACGATTATCTGCGTTCCAGACGTAGACAGTAACTTGCCCTGCTACCGTCTTCGTGCTCAAGTTACCCTTATCATCCCAGGTATAGCTGATGGCACTTTGGGTTGCGCCAACCGACTTGATTTCTTGCGTTAACCTGTCGTTACTATCGTAAGAATAAACCGTTGTTTCCGTCCCAGTCAGCGTCGCTTCCGCCTTTTGTGAACGATTGCCAACCTTGTCATACTGATAGTCTACGGTACGTGTAGTTACACCTGCCCTGTCTTTAACCAGTTCCTGCGTCAGACGATTCACACCGTCATATTGATAACTTGTGGTACGAACAGGATTTGCCGCTACATTGGCAGTTACTGTACCGAGACTATCAAATTCCTCAATCTTGGTACGCTGACCATTTACTGCGAGCGTATAACGACTACCCGCAACAATATTCCCATTCGCTTTCTGATGCAGTACTTGTTGCAATCTGCCATTGGGATCATACGCATAGCTGGCAGTAATACCGTTCGGCACAGTTGTTGTTGCCAATCGCCCCGCATTGTCATAGGTATAGCTGGTTGTTTTGTTAGCTGTATCGGTCACACTGACCAACTGCTGATTAGCGTTGTAGTTGTATTTGACAGTTCCAGAAACTGTACTACGTTCAGTGATATTGCCATTGGCATCGTAGCCGTACGCTAAATAACTGCCGTCCGGATTAGTCTGTCTGGTAACACGATCCTGCGCATCATATTGATAGCTGGTTTGGCCGTTTTGTGCACCATTTGTGCCATTACCGCCACTCACCGTGACTATCGCAACTTGTCCGTTTTCCGTATAGGTATTGACGATGTT
>NZ_JACOGF010000040.1 GCF_014284335.1 Undibacterium hunanense
GCCGCAGAAAACGTCACCATCGTTGATGCTGATTCAGAAAACAACACCGTTGCCCTGGGTAGCGTAGCAGCCCACACAGGCACCGTCACCATCGGTACAGCAGCAGGTGCAGGCAAAGTTGGCGGCTTCATCAACTTTGACACCACAACAGTTGGTGCCAACGGTGGTTTGAACCGTATCGACGTCTCCGGCGCAGCCGCTGACGGCTCCGGCGTACAAGACCTGTCCCTGACAGCTGGTCAAGTCAAACTGGTTGCCGCAACGATTGACGCTTCTGCAGAACTGGCCAACGTTACCGTTCGCGTTTCTACCAGCTCCGCAGCCAATGGCGCACAAAAAATCACCATGGGTGCCGGTAACGACACCGTCATCTTCGACAACATCCAGGACACACGTGCTGGTCTGACCATCTCCGACACCGTAGCCGGTGGCGCAGGTACAGGCGACACACTGGTTATCGACGGTGACCTGACAGGTGCCAACCTGGGTGACACCATCGCCCTGGGCGCGTCCGAATGGACCAACGTATCCGGTTTCGAAACAATCCGTCTGGTTGGTACCTCCAACAACGCCGGCGTTGTTGGTGCTGGTAACTACCGTCTGACATTGACCGATGCCCTGATCGCTGCCAACAACAACGCAGGTGTACTGGCCATCGTCAATGACAACGACACAGCCAACAATGCCAACAACACAGCAGACACAGCTGGTACAGCACAAGAAAGCGCCGTTG
>NZ_JACOGF010000041.1 GCF_014284335.1 Undibacterium hunanense
GATGAGTTCGTGTCCGTACAACTGAAAGAGGAGCTTGATGACTGATGAGTTCGTGTCCGTACAACTGAAAGAGGAGCTTGATGACAGCTGATGAGTTCGTGTCCGTACAACTGGCGTAATCATGGCCCTTCGGGGCCATTGTTTCTCTGTGGAGGAGTCCATGACGAAAGATGAACTGATTGCCCGTCTCCGCTCGCTGGGTGAACAACTGAACCGTGATGTCAGCCTGACGGGGACGAAAGAAGAACTGGCGCTCCGTGTGGCAGAGCTGAAAGAGGAGCTTGATGACACGGATGAAACTGCCGGTCAGGACACCCCTCTCAGCCGGGAAAATGTGCTGACCGGACATGAAAATGAGGTGGGATCAGCGCAGCCGGATACCGTGATTCTGGATACGTCTGAACTGGTCACGGTCGTGGCACTGGTGAAGCTGCATACTGATGCACTTCACGCCACGCGGGATGAACCTGTGGCATTTGTGCTGCCGGGAACGGCGTTTCGTGTCTCTGCCGGTGTGGCAGCCGAAATGACAGAGCGCGGCCTGGCCAGAATGCAATAACGGGAGGCGCTGTGGCTGATTTCGATAACCTGTTCGATGCTGCCATTGCCCGCGCCGATGAAACGATACGCGGGTACATGGGAACGTCAGCCACCATTACATCCGGTGAGCAGTCAGGTGCGGTGATACG
>NZ_JACOGF010000042.1 GCF_014284335.1 Undibacterium hunanense
TCAACGTTGTCAGTACCTGTACCGCCAGTTACTGTAGTGATACCTGTCGTTGTTGCACCGAAAGTGATCGAACCACCAGTGTTATCAGTGATCAGAGACTTGATGTTGGTGATCGTACCGCCTGTTGTACCGTTACCGATAGCAACAGTGGAGTTACCAGTCAAAGTGATCGTGTCTGTATCACCAACATTACCACTGATGGTAGTACCGTTCAGGTTAGCCACTGTACCTGTGAAGTTGTCGTTCACATTGACAGCGCTTGTGTAAGTACCGCCAGCTACGAATGCTGTTGCTGTCAGTGCTGTACCGCCACCGTTGACTGGGGATGTACCAACAACACCTGTTGTCACCACTGCACCACCGGATACGGTGACTGCATTGGATGTGGTCGTGTTGTTCACGCCGCCGCCAGTTGCATTGGAAGAGGACGTTGTGTCAATCACCAAAGTGCCGCTCGTTACAGAGATCAGGGACAGATCAATGTTGTTTGCGCCAGCGATGTCATCAACGATAGTCAGTTGATGTGGCACATTGCCTGTGAAGGTGATAACTGGTGTGCTCAGGGACAATGCAGCACGTGCAGCAACCAGAGCAGCGTATTGGCTGGCAGTGATCACGA
>NZ_JACOGF010000043.1 GCF_014284335.1 Undibacterium hunanense
GTCGCTCCAGCGCAGGCTGGAGCCCAGCGACGTTGCTTGTGTGCCGTACTTTGATTAAAAGATTGCACTTCGTGGACACAGGCCGGGTCTCGGCCCGGCGGCCGAGATACTTTCTTTTGCGTCGCCAAAAGCAAGTATCCAAAGAAAAGGCGACCGCAGACTCGCCCTTCGGGTGCTTACGCTACGCTTCAGCATAATTTGTGCATCACAAAAAATGGGAAAGCTTCGAAACTCGCTTCGCTCAAACACGAAGCTTTCTGATCCATTTTCTGTGAAGCACAAATTACATCGTCCCAAGCGGATTGACGTCAAAAGCGACTACAACTTCAAAAACAACCCCAAAACCAAGAACAACAACAAAGTCAAAACCAACGTCAACACAATCTCATTCATATTTATTTGAATGCTGTCAATTAACGATGGTGTGGGGGGGTGCTGTTGCTGTTGCTGTTGCTGTTGCTGTTGCTGTTGCTGTTGATGTTGCCTTTGACGTTTGGGGTTGTTGTTGACTCTAATCCGCTTGGGACGAAGCCATTTGTGTAGTGCAGAAAATGGAAAAAGAAGGTCCGATGTTTGAGCG
>NZ_JACOGF010000044.1 GCF_014284335.1 Undibacterium hunanense
TAGGGTAATGAAATGGACGCCTCCCTCCCAAACGGCATCGTGATGTGCCAAAGTAGAGTTTCGACAAACTACTTAACAGAAGGGAAGCGTCATGGAAAAGATTACCGTAATTGGATTGGATTTGGCAAAGAGTATTTTTCAAGTTCATGGTGCCAATGCCCGGGGCAAGAAGCTACTGTCGAAGAAACTCAAGCGTAGCGAAGTCATGGGATTCTTTGCCTCACAGCCGCCGTGTCTGGTAGGTATGGAAGCCTGCGGAGGAGCCCACGAATGGGCGCGCCAGCTCCAATCGCTAGGGCATGATGTCAAACTGATGGCACCCCAATACGTCAAAGGCTTTGTGCAAGGAAACAAGACCGATGCCAGAGATGCCGCAGGTATCGCAGAAGCAGCAGTAAGAGAAAGTATCCAGAGAGTGGCGATACGCAGCCGTGAAGAACAACAGATACAAGCCCTGCACAGAGTAAGAGAAGCCTGGGTCAAACACCGTACTGCGACCGCCAACCAGATACGAGGCCTGCTCGCTGAGTTTGGCCGGATACTCAGTCCCGGCCTGCGCCACCTGCGCC
>NZ_JACOGF010000045.1 GCF_014284335.1 Undibacterium hunanense
ATGGACGGCGCGATCCTGGTTTGCTCCGCAGCAGACGGTCCTATGCCACAAACTCGCGAACACATCCTGTTGGCCCGCCAAGTTGGCGTTCCATACATCATCGTGTTCCTGAACAAATGCGACATGGTTGATGACGCTGAATTGCTGGAACTGGTTGAAATGGAAGTTCGTGAATTGTTGTCCAAATACGAATTCCCAGGCGACGACCTGCCTATCATTCAAGGTTCCGCTAAACTGGCCCTCGAAGGCGACAAAGGTCCTCTGGGCGAAGAAGCCATCATGAAACTGGCTGATGCACTGGATTCCTACATCCCAACACCAGAACGTGCTGTTGACGGCGCCTTCCTGTTGCCAGTAGAAGACGTATTCTCCATCTCCGGTCGCGGTACAGTGGTTACTGGTCGTATCGAACGCGGTATCGTCAAAGTTGGCGAAGAGATTGAAATCGTCGGTATCAAAGACACAGTCAAAACAACATGTACTGGCGTTGAAATGTTCCGCAAACTGCTGGACCAAGGTCAAGC
>NZ_JACOGF010000046.1 GCF_014284335.1 Undibacterium hunanense
GACGTCTCCGTCATCGGCGGCAAAGGCAACGACACCTTCATCCTGGCTGACACACTCGAAACAGGCGACAGCATCACAGGCGGCGACGGTACAGATACCCTCATCATCGTCAATGGCGGTAACATCACAGCCGGTGCAACAGGCTCCTCCATCGTCACCAAAGTAGAAGCAGTCCAGGTTCTGTTGAACAATGCTACTTCCTCAGTCGACTTCAGCAAACTGCCAGACGTCACAGGCGTACTGGTGCGCAACGTCTCCAACACCTTCGTAGCAGCCCCAGCTGACTCCGCACCGGTTGCTGGTACCTCCACGTTCAACCTGAACAGACTGACAGCAGCCCAGGCCACCAACATCACTATCCAACACAGTGACACAGGTTCCAACGCCATCACCCAAAACATCGTCAATGCCCGTCTGGCTGTTGACACAGGTACAAGTGACACCGTTGCCCTGACCATCGCTGAAGGTTTGAATACGGATCCACGTTTCAACGTCACCCTGACCACAGGCGCC
>NZ_JACOGF010000047.1 GCF_014284335.1 Undibacterium hunanense
GCTCCAACGCCAACCAGGCTGGCGTCGTTGAATTCTCCTTCGGTACAGGCGTACTGACAGGTGCCAACGTCGGTGCATTGAACCTGTCTGACGTACAAGTTGGTGCAGTCAACATCGGTGGCAACACCTCTGGTTCCTCCGCCAATGGCGTAGGCGGCACAGGCTATGAAACACTCACAGTCAACAGCACAGGCGCCAATAACTTCATCGGCACACTCAACCTGCCAATGGACACAGGCACAGCCGGTAAAGTCATCATCACTGGCAACACCAACCTGAACCTGGGTTCCACAACAAACGTCGTCAACGGCGCAGTTGGTACCATCGAATCCGTCAACTACCAGGGCGGCATCCTGCAAGCCTCCGGTCGTCTGGCTACCGTAGATGCATCCGCATTCACAGGCAACCTGACCATCAACCTCGGCAATGGCTTCTTCACCACTGGTAAAGCAGACACCTCCGGTCAGACCCAAGACGTCTCCGTCATCGGCGGCAAAGGCAACGACACCTTCA
>NZ_JACOGF010000048.1 GCF_014284335.1 Undibacterium hunanense
GAAAATGCCCGTCTGTCAGGATGGGTGTATGTGGATATCCGCGATCGTGACCTGAGTTCAGCCGTACATGAAATGCAGGAAGTCGTCGCCCGAGAGGTCAAGTTGCCAGCAGCTTATTCGATTACCTGGTCAGGTCAGTTCGAATATCTGGAACGCGCCACTGCAAAGTTAAAGATCGTGGTACCAGCAACCTTATTGATTATTTTCGTTTTACTCTATCTGATATTCAAACGCTTTGATGAAGCTGCGCTGATCATGGGGACCTTGCCCTTTGCTTTAGCGGGTGGGATTTGGCTGCTATGGGCACTCGGCCATAACCTGTCTGTCGCCAGCGGAGTCGGGTTTATCGCACTGGCAGGTGTTTCGGCAGAATTCGGTGTGATCATGCTGCTGTACCTGAAGCAGGCTTGGGAAAGCCGCGTCAGGGCAGGCAATGATACTCAGGAGGATTTGCTGTATGCCATCCGGGAAGGCGCCGTGCTTCGAGTGAGGCCAAAGGCGATGAC
>NZ_JACOGF010000049.1 GCF_014284335.1 Undibacterium hunanense
TTACCTGGTTACCAACTACAGTCAAAGGACAATTCTTTTACTGGTACATGATGAAAGACATCTACAGCCGCAAGCTGGTGGTCAATGAAGTGCATGAGAAAGAATCCTCGGAACATGCCAGCCATCTTCTGTGGCGTGGATGTTTGCGGGAACAGATAGCAGGTAAGCCACTGGTACTACGCTCAGACAATGGCACTGCCATGAGAGGAGCCAACATGCTCTCAGCGATGTATGACCTGGGAGTGGTACCTTCCTTCAGCCGCCCCAGAGTGAGCAATGACAATGCCTATGCAGAAGCATTATTCAAAACGGCCAAGTATTGTCCGCAATGGCCTGAACGACCATTTGACACTCTGGAAGAAGCACGTCTGTGGGTCACGCAATTTGTTGAATGGTATAACGAAGAGCATTGCCATAGTGCTTTGAAATACCTGACACCAGGACAAAGGCATCGTGGTGAGTCCAGTACTTTACTGATACAACGTGCAAGCGTGTATC
>NZ_JACOGF010000004.1 GCF_014284335.1 Undibacterium hunanense
CTGGTGCACTGACAGCGCAATCTGCACTGGACGTGACACTGGGCCGTGGCGCCAACTTCCTGAGCCTGGGTGCAGGTGCTGACCGTGTCGTACTGCTGGGTAACTATGTTGCCGGTACCTACAACACGACAGAAAACGGTGTGAACCTCAATGCACAATCCACAGCAACAGCTGTAGCCCGTGTAGTGACAGACACCATCAACCTGGGTAACGGTAACGATACACTGGTTACTTACGGTGCGATCAACCTGGCTGGTGCACAACTGTCTGGTATTGAAAACATTACCTCCAATTCAGCCGTGGTCATTACAGCTAGCCAGTATGCAGCCCTGATCGCTGCACGTGCTGCATTGAACTTGTCCGGCCCTGTACTGACTTTCGCGGGTGCCGGTCCGCATCAACTGACGATTGTTGATGATGTGGCGGGTGTGAATAATATTGACTTGTCGTTTATCTCCATCACTGGCGGTACGCTGGTGTATGACGTAACGTCGGCTTCGAATGCAACGGGTGGCAGTGTCAACAATAGTACGACTTCCAATGCGATTATTGTTTCCGGTGGTGCATCTGCAACTGCTGGTGTTATTGGTACATCTCCAGTCAATGGCGGAGGGACAGCGCTGGTGCCTACCGCACTGACAGCCGGTGGCGTATTCAACAGCGTTGCGAATGTGAATGACAACTTTACAGGTGCAGCAGCGGCTTTCGTTGGTACTACCATTAACGGTAACAGCAATGATACCGACATCATTACCTTTACCGGCGGTGGCAGTATCGTGATTGGTGGCGGCAATACCATTACCAATATCAAAACTTTGGCAACAGACAATACATCGACAGACGTGTACTTCAACGTTGCTACTGCAGGTGTTACTACCATCAATGGTGGCAGCGGTAATGACCGCGTTTTCCTGGCTAACTCTGGCAGCTCCATGCTGGCTGGTAATATCAACCTCGGCAACGGCAACAATCAGTTGACGCTGGAAGGGAAGACTTATAGCGGCACTTTTACTGCCGGTTCTGGTACAAGTGACATATTGGTATTTGCCAACGGCAGCAATATTTCTGCAGCCAATATTACTGGTTTTGAGCAGGCATTGTTCACATCAAATGGCTCATTCACGATGACCGCTGCGCAGTGGGCTGGCTTCGCCACGGTGACTGCAGCCGGTACAGAAACCCTCACGCTGACAACAGCGGGTACGGTTACAGCTCTGGCCAACACTGAAAACTACAACTTGGCTAACGGTACCAATACATTCACCGCTGCTATTAATACAACGAGCGTAGTTGGTGGTACAGGCAACGACACACTGAACATCAGCGAAGCAATCTACAATGCTACCATCACTACTATCAACGGTGGCCTGGGTAATGATGTGCTGAATGTTGGTGCCGTAACAGCATCAATCGACTTGAGCACAAAAACAACTGGCATTGAAACTGTCAATGTCACTGGAGGTACCAATGCTGCATGGACAGTGACAAATGAAAACGGTGCCGGCGTGACTTTGAACTTCACTAAGTCTGCTGCTAATAACATCAGCAATGTTGTTTTGGGCACAGGCGGTCAGACGCTGAATATTCTGGGAACAGGTACAGGTAACATAACCATCACTGGTGGTTCTGGTGCGGATACCATCAACCTGTCCACAACAGCAACGGGTAATGATCTTATCGCTACCGGTTCTGTTCTGGCCAATATCGACACTGTGGCAAACTTCAAAGTTGCTGGCGCTGACGCATTCAAAACTGGTACAGCAGCAACAACTTTGAACTTGTTGTCCATCGCTACCGCTGATGTATCTACTTTGGCAGCAGCAATCGCTACAGCAGCAACAGCAGCTGGCGCATCCTTGGCAGCGAATACCCAAGCTTACGTCATCACTGTAGCCGCAGGTACAGCAGCTGGTACTTATGCCTTCCAAAACATCGGTGGCACTGTAGGTACAGTGGATGCAACTGACTTTATCGTGAAATTGGTTGGCGCAGGTTCTATCGTTGCCGGCGACTTCATCGCTTAATTCAGTAGCAAGCAATGCAATAAGGGGGACTTTGGTACCCCTGAAAAACAAAGCAGGTCAACAAAAAACCACCTTCGCGGTGGTTTTTTGTTTTCTTGGTGACATGGTAATTAGCCAATGTTCGAGAAAATGCAAGGGAAAAGGTAAAATGCCGGTATTCCGTCACCGCGAGCTATCATGACAACCACGACCTTTGGTAACAACCCGCAACAAATTACGATTACCCGCCCCGATGACTGGCATTTGCATGTGCGCGATGGTGCGGCCCTGGCCAGCGTGCTGCCGCATACGGCTGCGCAGTTTGCCCGTGCCATCATCATGCCTAATCTCAAACCGCCAGTCACGACCACAGCGCAGGCCGCTGAATACCGTGAGCGGATTCTGGCGGCGCTGCCTGCCGGCATGACATTTGAGCCATTGATGACACTGTATCTGACAAATAACACACCACCAGATGAAATCCGTCGTGCCAAAGACAGTGGTTTCGTGCATGCCGTGAAACTGTATCCGGCTGGTGCCACTACCAATTCTGATGCTGGCGTGACCGATCTCAAAAATTGCTACAAGACCCTGGAAACCATGCAGGAAGTCGGCATGCCCTTCCTGGTGCATGGTGAAGTGACCGATGCCGAGATTGATTTGTTTGACCGCGAAGCAGTATTCATCGACCGTGTCATGCAACCGCTGCGCAAAGACATGCCGGAACTGAAGGTGGTGTTTGAACATATCACCACCAGCGATGCTGCTGCTTATGTAGCGGAAGCCAGTGGTCCGATTGCGGCGACCATTACGGCGCATCATCTGCTGTATAACCGCAATGAAATCTTCAAAGGCGGCATACGCCCGCATTATTACTGTTTGCCTGTACTCAAGCGCGAAACCCACAGGCAGGCTTTGGTCAAGGCAGCCATTTCGGGCAGTAATCGCTTCTTTCTGGGTACTGATTCTGCACCGCATGCCAAGGGTTTGAAAGAACATGCCTGTGGTTGCGCCGGTTGTTATACTGCTCTGCATGCGATGGAGTTGTATACCCAGGCCTTTGAGCAGGCAGGTGCACTCCATCAGCTGGAAGCCTTCTCCAGCTTCAATGGCCCGGATTTTTATCAGTTGCCACGTAACAAAGGTACGATCACACTAGTGCGTGAAGACTGGCAAATGCCCGCCGAATTGCCATTTGCCGACAGCAGTATCGTGCCGCTTAACAGTGGTGAAACCCTGCACTGGAAAATGCGTACAACCTGAGTATTGATACGCATGAACGCCCGCTTTTTTGACGACATAGACTGGTCACGACACTGGTATGCCGCTGTATTGCCGGTGGCGCAAGATGTGCTGGCGTGCGCTGATTGGCGCGCACGGATTAATCAGTTGAGTGCCCAGTCCGGTTTGCAGAACCACCGCGATCTGCCTTTGCAATTTATTGCGCAGGAAGAATTGCCTGAAGGTGTTGCCTATGAAGCGCATATCAGCGTTAGCGGGCAGGTTCCGACCAGGGAAAATCTGCATGATTTTTTCAATGCACTGGTCTGGCTGAGTTTCCCATGTGTGAAGCGACAGTTGAATGCCTTGCAGGCAGCTCAGATTGCCACCATGGGTATAGGCAAGTCACGCGGACCGGCACGCGATGCAGCCACCATTTTTGATGAAAATGCGGCATTACTTGTGGTGGAAGACAGTGAGCAGGGGCAGGCGCTGATTGTATCGCTGCGTGCGCATGCGTGGCAGGATGCCTTCGTCGCTCAGGCAAACAAGTTTGGACAAATTGCTGAAGTCTGGTGTTTTGGCCATGCCCTGATGGAAAAACTGGTGAAGCCCTATAAAGCCATCACGGCCCATACCTGGGTGCTCATGGTTGATAAGGCTTACTTTGCGCTGGAAGCGGCAGCCAGGCGTGCTCAGGTAGATCAGTTAGTGGCTTCACAACTGGCCAGTCATCCTTTGACGACCGCAGATTACACGCCCTTGCCGGTACTTGGCTTACCCGGCTGGTGGCCGGGGCAAGACCAGGCCTTTTATGCTGACCAGCAGGTGTTCAGGGCTAAGCGTAGCTGAGAACACCAGTGTAATTCTCTGGCGCGGTGCCTGGTATTACTTACGTGCCAGCCTTGCTCTGTAACATATGGAATAACTGGTCTTTCAAGCTGATACGCAACTTTTTCAGGTCTTCCAGCGCAGCGTCGCCTAGATGTTCTTTACCATTTTCTGCACGATTGACAGCTTTGTCTGTTTCGTCATATTCATTAAACAGCTTTGCAAAATGGGCATTGCCAAGTTTTAACGTATGAATGACTTCCTTGAATTGAGGAAATTCAGTGGACAGTGGATGATGATCAACTTGCATGGCGCTCCTTGTTTGAATCGGGGTTATGTTGCTTGCTTCGATATTAAGCAAACCACGGCTGACGCATATGATCTGGATCAAGTCTGTGCTAAATGCAGCAAGGTCAACAACCCCGGCATACCCATTTTGATTTCATGTAGAATATTTGTGCATTGCGATGTATTGTAATGTCTTGCTGGCTTGCCATTCATGAGAGGGAGAGGGCTTTGATTAGCGTATTGACTGAATATCCTGAATCTGAGCGCGCTGCCGGCAGCATGCCTGCTTATCTGGACAAACCGTAGCAATGTCCGGCAAGCATACGTATAAACTCGCCGTGCCCGGCAACCGATTTTCTTCTCTGTCGCTCAGGAATGCGATTGTGCTGGGTATCGCATTGGGAATCGTCATACCGGCGATGCTGCTGGGATCCGTGTTGGCCAGGGATAGTTATGAGCGTGAATATGAAGTGCGTGTGCGCGGCCCTTTGCGTCAGTATGCCAGCATGCTGGAGCAAACCATGCCTATACCCTTGTGGCAGGTTGATGCCGAAGCGGCACAGAGTTTTGTCAATTCCGTCATGCTCAATCCGGATGTGGTGCGTATCTCGGTAGAAGATGCTGCACTGGGGCGCTTTGTTCATGCCGAACAAGCCAATGCGCAACAACAGGACCTGATTTCGGAAACCCGGGATGTCCGCAAGGATGGTGCCATCATAGGCCGAGTCACAATAGAGATGAGCAGCCACCTGATGGAGCAGGAATTTCTGAAGAAATTCCTGAAAGGTGGTGCGGCCATTCTTGTGCAGTTACTCATCTCTTTTTTCCTTCTGTGGCTCTTGTTCCAAAGACGTATGATGCGCCCTTTGCAACAGTTGCAAAGAGATGTTGATCGTCTGGGAGAAGGGCAGTTTGCAGAACCCGTGCATGTCGCCAGGCCAGATGAACTGGGTAGCCTGGCACTCGGCGTTGATACCATGCGGGTACGACTGGGCGAGCTGATACAGATACAGGCCGATCATAACTTGACGCTGGAACAGAGGGTTGCAGATCGTACGCAAGAGCTGCATGGTTCCAACAAAGAATTACGTACGGCATTGGAAAACCTGAATAATGCACAACTTGAAATCCAGCGTACGGACCGGCTTGCCGCACTCGGTTCACTGGTTGCCGGTGTCGCGCATGAACTGAATACGCCGATTGGTAATTCTGTGACGGTTGCCAGCACCATTCACGACCTGAGCAATGAGTTCCGCAAGCGCATGGCGCTGGGCATGACGCGTGCACAACTACAAACATATGTAGAAAAAAACTTGCAGGCCAGCGATATTTTATTGCGCAATCTGCATAGCGCGGCGGAGTTAATAGGTAGTTTCAAACGGGTTGCAGTAGACAGGACCAGTGCACAAAGAAGAGCATTTTTACTGGATGAAGTGATACGCGAAACTGTGCTGACCATGGGTGCCAGCATCAAGCGCAGTATCCATGAGGTACGCATGGACTTGCCTGCCGATATCTGGATGGATTCTTATCCCGGTTTGCTCGGTCAGATCATCAGTAATCTGATTAATAACGCCATCTTGCACGGCTTTGATGGCAGGGAAAATGGCGTGATCAGTATTCATGCACATCGGGTGGATGTGGAGCCGGCTGCAGTCGAGTTAAGTGTCAGTGACAATGGCGTCGGTATTTCGGAAGCCAATATGACCAGGATATTTGATCCATTTTTTACCACCAAGCTTGGGCAGGGGGGCAGTGGCCTGGGCTTGAATATTGTGTACAACCTGATATGCGATGTACTGGGCGGTAGCATTCGCGTAGAAAGCAAGCTGGGTACCGGTGCCAGCTTTATCATGCATCTGCCTTTGCATGCTCCCGGACATACCGATGCTGGCGAATAGACAGCGTACGCGCTGATGCGTTGATATTGCGATACCCAGATACTGCGATACTCAGTTGCCAGATTTGGTGATACCTGACCATCCTTGCGGGCAGTTAACTTGCGCCGATAATTTCTGGTATTCACCTGATGCACGCAGTTTTTTCAAGCCAGTGTTAAATGCCTTGATCCTGTCTGCGCTGGTGACAAGGCTGCGTGGCAGCATCAGGTGGGTGGTGAAACTCTCTGTCATCAATTTGGGATGAGCGGATAGTTGCGCGGCTTCGGCTGGCGTAAAATTGCGCGCCAGCAGATCGCAGGTGACGTTTCTCTCCATTGGTGCAATGTCTACCCGCTTTAACATCAGCATGCGCAGTGCAGCCATGTCGTTCGGCAGTTTTTCCATCTTCAGTACACCCTTGTTGGCCATGGCCCAGATTTCGGGTGTATAGGTATAGTCCTGTATCATCGCAATGCGATAGGGGCGCAAGTCATCCAGTTGCGTCCATTTGAAATCAAGGGCATTGCGATAAACGAAAACCCATTGTTCGGTGATGACATTGTCGCTGAGCCAAAAGCTGATATCGTGTTCCGGTTTGTGGCCCCAATAGGCAGTACCATCCCATTTGCCGTTACGGCTTTCAGCCAGTGCCCGTGACCACGGCAAAAACGTGAACTCCACTTTATAGCCTTCCAGTTCAAATGCCCGACGCACGATGCTCAGTGCTATCCCTTTATCTGCACGACTTTCAGTGGCGTAGGGCGGCAATTCACCCGTGGCTATTTTTAATGTCACGGGTACTGGTTTTTGTCCCCAGGCAAGGCTGACAGACAGGCAAAGGCAGCTTGCAAGCAAATAGGACCAGGCTTTTTTCATGACGATGGCTTTCATGTAAAAGGTGCTTTGAAAGCCATCATCTTCTTTATTGCTGCTGATAGCAAGTCTGATGTGAGCGCTGCTTCAACGCAGGAATGGACAGTGCCAGCTTGAGCGATTTGAGTGCATGGTGAGGAATACCACGACAAATGAAAAACGGGAACCATGGGCTCCCGTTATTTTTCTTGCTATAGCGATGAAATTAACTGATTATTGTTCACGCAACCAGGTCTGGGTGCGGCCAAACATTGGTGCACCAATATAACCGCGCACATTCAGTTTCTTGTTGTTTTCAATCACACTGAGTTTGCTGCTGTATAGCTTGCCGTTGCCTGGGTCGAGTATCTTGCCGCCGCTATATTCGTCGCCATCTTTTTTCAGACCGGACAAGATGGTCATGCCAACGATGGGCTGGTCCTTGTTGGCACCTTCGCATTTGTCGCACTTTGGATTCTTTTCAGGTGCATCTGCTTCCAGAAACAATTTCTCTATCTTGCCCTGCAATTCGCCACCGGTTTCGGTAATGCGTATCAATGCCTTGGGCTTGCCTGATTTGTCGTCTATGCTCTTCCACAGTCCGACCGGGCTTTCTTCAGCCTGTGCCAGCAGGGGCAGGCCTGCGAAAGCAATGATTGCGGATAATGCTGATATTGCGAATGGAACTGTTTTTTTCATGCTGTCTCCAAAAGAAAAAACCTGGACCTCTAAATTATTAGAATTGATTGTACGTGGCAAAAATTCAACCACGTACAATATTTTTAGAGTACCTACTTTATTATTGCCAGGTCGGTCAGGCAACTGGCAATTTAGCTAATTGTTCAAGCAGTTTTTGCAGGGTGGCCTTGAAATTCGCCAGGCGTTCTTTTTCAACCGCGATTACCTGTGCAGGTGCCTTGGCGACAAAGCCTTCGTTACCCAGTTTGGTCTCCAACTTGGCAATTTCACCTTCCAGGCGAGCGACTTCCTTGCTGATACGTGCACGTTCTGCTGCGACGTCGATTTCCACCTTCAGCATCAGCTTCGATTCGCCAACGACGGATACCGGTGCCGGTGATTCAGGCAATGCATCTACCACACTGACCTCTGACAGTTTCGCCAGTGCCTGCAGGTAAGGTGCAAAAGACTGCAGGCGGGCTTTGTCTTCTGCATTCGCAGCCTGCAACAGCAGTGGCACGCGCAGGGCAGGGGACAATTGCATTTCACCGCGCAGGTTGCGACAGGCATCGGTCATGCCTTTGAGTGCCTGCATCCAGGTTTCTGCCGCAGTGTCGACGTTCTCTGCCACGAACAGCGGGTAAGCTTGAACCATGATGCTGTCGCCAGCCGGGTTCAGTGTCTTGCCTGCCAGCGGTGCCACGGTTTGCCACAAAGCTTCAGTGACAAAAGGAATGATAGGGTGGGCCAGGCGTAAGATCACTTCCAGCACGCGCAAGAGAGTGCGGCGGGTGGCGCGTTGCTGCGCTTCATTACCTTGCTGTACCTGGACCTTGGCAACTTCCAGATACCAGTCGCAATATTCATCCCAGACAAATTTGTAGATGGCTGATGCGATATTGTCGAAACGGTAGTCGGCAAAACCTTTTTCTATCTCTGCCTCGGTACGTTGCAGGGTAGAGATAATCCATTTGTCTGCCTGTGAGTATTCAAGGTCAGCATCGGTAACATCAGCACCAAAGCCGCAATCCTTGCCTTCGGTATTCATCAGGACAAAGCGGGTCGCATTCCACAATTTATTGCAGAAATTGCGATAGCCTTCGCAACGGCCCAGATCAAAATTGATATTGCGACCCAGTGATGCATAGCTGGCCATGGTGAAGCGCAAAGCGTCTGTGCCATAGGCAGGGATACCGTCGGCGAATTCCTTGCGGGTAGCTTTTTCTATGCTGGCTGCCTGCTTGGGGTTCATCAAACCGGCTGTACGCTTGGCGACCAGTTCGTCAACGCTGATACCATCAATGAGGTCGATAGGGTCGAGGGTATTACCCTTGGACTTGGACATTTTCTGGCCGCTGGAATCGCGCACCAGACCATGTACATAGACTGTATTGAACGGTACCTTGCCGGTGAAGTGCGTGGTCATCATGACCATGCGCGCTACCCAGAAGAAAATAATGTCAAAGCCGGTGACGAGCACCGAGGATGGCAGGAATTGTTTGATGTCCGGTGTTTCTTCCGGCCAGCCCATGGTCGAGAAAGGCACCAGCGCAGACGAGAACCATGTATCGAGCACATCATCATCACGCTTCAATGCGCCAGTGTAGCCAGTGGCAGTCGCTTTGGCTTGTGCCCCGGCTTCATCATGCGCAACAAAGATTTCACCATTGTCGCCATACCATGCCGGGATTTGATGGCCCCACCACAATTGGCGCGAGATGCACCAGTCCTGGATATTGGTCAGCCACTGGTTGTAGGTTGTGGTCCAGTTTTCCGGGATGAATTTGATTTCACCGTCAGCGACTTTTTCCAGCGCGACTTCGGCGATGGATTTGCCAGGGAAATGCGTGCCTTCAGGTGCGGCTTTGCTCATGGCCATGAACCATTGATCAGTCAGCATGGGTTCGATAACCACATTGGTACGGTCGCCACGCGGCACCATCAGCTTGTGTGGTTTGACTGATTCCAGCAAACCTTGTGCATCGAGGTCAGCAACGATTTGCTTGCGGGCGACGAAACGGTCCATGCCCTGGTATTGTGCCGGGCCATTTTCATTGATCTTGGCATCCAGTGTCAGGATGCTGATTTTTTCGAGGTTGTGACGCTGACCAACGGCGTAATCATTAAAGTCATGCGCAGGCGTGATCTTTACGCAGCCTGTGCCAAATTCCTTGTCGACATAACTGTCGGCTATCACCGGGATTTCGCGGTCTGTCAGTGGCAGCTTGAGCATCTTGCCAACCAGGTGGATGTAACGTTCATCCGTAGGGTCAACTGCCACGGCCACGTCACCCAGCAGGGTTTCAGGGCGGGTTGTCGCTACCGTCAGGTGGCCGGAACCATCAACAAACGGATAACGGATATGCCACATCGAGCCATCTTCTTCTTCCGACACTACTTCCAGGTCAGACACAGCGGTGCCCAATACCGGATCCCAGTTGACCAGGCGTTTGCCGCGATAGATCAGGCCTTGTTCTACCAGTTTGACGAAGACATCAGTCACGATTTTGGAGCGTTCGGCATCCATCGTGAAGTATTCGCGATCCCAGTCGGCTGATGCACCCATGCGGCGCATCTGGCCGGTGATAGTGGAGCCGGATTTTTCTTTCCATTCCCAGACTTTTTTCAGGAATTTTTCACGGCCCAGATCATGGCGCGAAATCTTTTGTGCATCAAGCTGGCGTTCCACCACGATTTGCGTAGCGATGCCAGCATGGTCAGTACCCGGCACCCAGGCTGTATTGTGGCCGCGCATGCGGTAGTAGCGGGTCAGCCCATCCATGATGGTCTGGTTGAAGGCATGGCCCATGTGCAGGGTACCTGTCACATTTGGCGGTGGCAGTTGTATGGAAAATGAGGGCTTGCCTTCATCCAGGGTGGCGGCAAAATATCCACGTTTTTCCCACTCACCACGCCAGGATTGTTCGATTTCTGCGGGCTCAAAAGACTTGGCTAATTCCATAATATGATCTGCGGTGATTGCTAAACCTTTGATTATAAATGAGGCGGGTGCAGAAGTTTGGGTTTTACTGCAAGTAAAATTGTGTAAAAAATAATTTTGTGGTCTGTAAGAACCTGTTTGTGATCTGTAGCGAGCGCGCGTCAGCGGGAGTAAGGGTAACAAAAGCGCAGTACAGAATGCGGAATGTACTCTGGTACATGAGCATTTTGAGCAGCGCATGAGCCCCGCGTAGACTACGATTGCGCTCGCGCAGTGAGATCGTGAACAGGTTTTAAGAAAAATTCTTCCTTTACCTGGCGTCTTGTCTGGTGCATCGCAACATCCATTGTCATCTTTCTTTTGTGCAATAGATTGTGTCTTCGACTTTAAACGACATACCTGAAACAGATGGAAAGTCGTATGCTTGTCGCCTATTTATGCTTGGTTTTGGCTGGTTTCGGTAGACTTCGGTTGATTTTCAGCTCTGGCAGATGTTTTGATACTTAAGCCACATTCACACACTTCTTATCAACGAGGGCATGCATGTTCCAGCTCCGACATCAAAATCAGTGCTTGAGATGGTGTGTATGCATAGCGAGCCTGTTACTGGTTTTGCTGCCCCTGACAGTCAGCGCTGACAAACGCGCGGATTTGAGTGAGATTGAAGCCATCCATGACCTGTCAGATCGGGACAACACCGCTGCACTCCAGCAGTTAAAGGCTTATAAAGAAAAAATCGGTGCGAATGCTGATTACGGTTTGCGTGCCGAACTGTTGAAAACGCTCATCACCATCCTGTACGACGCTGGCAAGAACAAGGAAGCCAATGCGACCAATGCCGAACTGATGCAATTGGCACGTGCCAACAAAGATGCTGACATGATTGCCCTGGCTCTGATCGGGGATGCATTTCAATTGCTGGATCAGGGTAAATTTGCGCTGGCGCTGGTCAAACTGGGCGATATCCAGCAATCTTTGCGAGACAGCAAGAATTTCGAAGTGCTGATGCGTCTGAATATCGCGTTTGCTGCCGTGCATCTGGCAATCGGCAATTTTGACAAGTCCCTGGCCTATTCCCTGGAAGCCTTGCGTCTGACTGACCACATACCAAACCGCCAGGCCCAGGCCCGGCTGTATCGCATGGAAGCCATTTCTCGCCTGTATCTGAACATGCACAATGCAGAAAAGGCATTGGAAACGGCCACTGATGCACTGGCAATAACGCCCAAAGTTGATTCTCCTAAAACTGTCTCTTCACTGACGATGGCACGTGGCCTGGCACTGACAGACCTGGGCCGGTATGCCGAGGCACTGGATGCCTACAAGACTGTCTTGCAGATCGCCACCGAGGCCGGCATGCCGGTTGTTGCGGCGACCGCTCTGGGTAATATTTCAGATTATTATTTGCGTGTTCATCAGTATGATGAAGCCGAACAGGCAGCCAGAAAAGCATTGCAAAAAGCGCAGGAAATTGGCGACCCCTTTGCCGTGGCAATGGCCAAAGCGAATATAGGATTTGGCCTGGCTGGCCAAAGAAAATTTGCGCAGGGCATCACGTATATCAATGAATCCAAAAAGTATTTCATGGAAACCGGCTCCAGGTCGGACATGGAAAGTTTGTTGAGCGAAATCGGATCCATGTACGAAACCGCAGGCATGCACAAAGAGGCGCTGGCAGTCGTACGCGAGCAGCAAAAACTCAGTGATGAATTGTTCCGGTCTGACCGCGCCCGCGCAGTGGCGACTTTGCAGGAACAGTTCAATGCACAGCAAAGACAAAAGCAGATTGAATTGCTGGGACGTGAGAATCAACTCAAGGATGCAGAAATTAAAAATCGTCAGTTGCAACAGATTATTTTAATGCTGGCTGCGGTAGTAATGGTGATGATAGGCATCGTGATTTTTTTCCTTTACCAGCGAGTGCGCAAGACCAACGAAAAACTGCGTGAAGTGAACCAGCAACTGGAATTTCATGCAGTACGTGATCCTTTGACAGGTTTGTACAATCGTCGTTCTTTCGTTGATCTGATGAAGAGCCGTATCATCTTGCCAGAAGGTGAGCGTCGTGAAGGCAGTCTGGAAAATCCGGATTGCCTGATACTCATGGATATAGATCATTTTAAAAATATCAATGATAGTTATGGTCATGCTGCCGGTGATGTGGTGCTGATGGAAGTAGCTCAGCGCCTGCGCAGTACAGTGCGTGATACGGACATGGTGTTGCGCTGGGGTGGAGAAGAATTCTTGATTTATTCACCGCGCTCAAATCCTGCACAATTGAAAAACCTGGTGGAACGCATACTGCGTATCATTGGCGAAGACAGTGTGGACGTGGATGGTATACCCATCGCGGTGACCATGACCGCCGGCTTCATCAGCCTGCCATTTTCCGGTATTCCCGAAATGGTTTGCAATTGGGAAAAAGCCCTGCAAATTGCCGACATGGCCCTTTATCTGGGCAAGGTCAACGGACGCAACCGCGCGTATGGCGTCAGCAAATTATTGATTGCCTATGAAGATGCCTTGCCGGTACTGGACCACGATTTATCGGCGGCAATCAAGGCTGGCATGGTGGAACTGATCGAAGTTCACGGTCCGGTAAAAGTGCATGCTGGCAATGTTGTCGAGACCGTAGCAGGGGCGCAATGCCACATTGAGAGGCAGGATAAATAAGCACCACAGCTAAAATAAAAGTCGTATAATCTGGCCTCGTCGTGGCTTTGCTTTTAAAGCCCGAAGAAAAAATGCTAGGGGTCCTGCCATCACACTATGAATAGTGATGTCGGGTGAGAAATACCCTCGAACCTGATCTGGATAATGCCAGCGAAGGGAAGCTGCCGAAGACTTTTTGCCACCTGCCATCAGCGTGCGCATACCGACTTTGGAAACTCCTTTGCTGGCTCCATGCCAACAAAGCAAAGGAGCCAAAATGAACGCCAACCCGCAATTCTTGTCCGCTACCGCCACGGTAGACGAGGCAGCCATTCAGCCACTGCCGAATTCCCGCAAGACCTATGTTCAGGGCAGCCGCCCCGATATCCGCGTCCCCATGCGCGAAATCAGCCAGTCGGACACGCCTGCCATGTTTGGCTCGGAAAAGAACCCGCCCATCTATGTCTACGATACTTCCGGTCCCTACACCGACCCTGAAGTGAAAATCGATATTCGCTCTGGTCTGGCATCCGTACGCGGTGCCTGGATAGCGGAGCGCAATGATACCGAAGAGCTGGCTGGTCCGACATCAGAATACGGCATTGCCCGTTTGCATGACCCCAAGCTGGCTGAGTTGCGTTTCAACCTGAAACGCCTGCCACGTCGCGCTCTGGCAGGCAAGAATGTCTCGCAAATGCATTATGCGCGCCAGGCCATCATCACGGCTGAAATGGAATTTGTGGCTATCCGTGAAAACCTGCGCAGAAAAGAATATCTGGAAAACCTGAAAGCTTCCGGCCCCATGGGTAGCAAACTGGCTGAAGTGATGGGGCGCCAGCATCCGGGCCAATCGTTTGGTGCTGCGATACCGGAAGAAATCACGCCAGAATTCGTGCGCTCAGAAATAGCCCGTGGCCGTGCGATTATTCCTGCCAATATTAATCATCCAGAAATCGAACCGATGATCATAGGCCGTAATTTCATGGTCAAGATCAATGCCAATATCGGCAATTCTGCAGTGACATCCTCCATCGGTGAAGAAGTCGAAAAAATGACCTGGGCGATACGCTGGGGTGGCGACAATGTCATGGATTTGTCGACTGGAAAACACATACACGAAACCCGTGAATGGATCATCCGTAATTCACCTGTGCCTATCGGTACCGTGCCCATCTATCAGGCACTTGAAAAAGTGAATGGCAAGGCAGAAGACCTGACGTGGGAAATCTTCCGCGACACACTTATCGAACAAGCCGAGCAGGGCGTTGACTATTTCACCATCCACGCTGGCGTGCGCCTGCAGTATGTACCGATGACGGCCAAGCGCCTGACCGGTATCGTGTCACGCGGTGGTTCCATCATGGCGAAATGGTGTCTGGCGCATCATAAGGAAAGTTTTCTGTACGAGCATTTCGAAGACATCTGCGACATCATGAAAGCCTACGATGTGTCCTTCAGCCTCGGTGATGGCCTGCGCCCGGGTTCCATCTATGACGCCAATGATGAAGCGCAACTGGGTGAACTGAAAACCCTGGGTGAACTGACGCAGATCGCCTGGAAGCATGATGTACAAGTCATGATAGAGGGCCCTGGCCATGTGCCCATGCACCTCATCAAAGAAAACATGGACCTGCAACTGGAGCAATGCCATGAAGCACCTTTTTATACGCTAGGCCCGTTGACGACGGACATCGCACCAGGTTATGACCATATTACCTCTGGCATAGGTGCCGCACAAATCGGCTGGTATGGCACGGCCATGCTGTGCTATGTGACACCGAAAGAACATCTGGGTTTGCCCAACAAGGTCGATGTCAAGGACGGCATCATCACTTACAAGATTGCTGCTCATGCAGCCGACCTGGCAAAAGGCCATCCAGGCGCACAGATACGCGACAATGCCTTATCCAAGGCACGCTTTGAATTCCGCTGGGAAGACCAATTCAACATCGGCCTCGACCCCGACAAGGCGCGTGAATTCCATGATGAAACCCTGCCCAAGGATTCAGCCAAGGTCGCCCATTTCTGCTCCATGTGTGGCCCGCATTTCTGTTCCATGAAAATCACGCAGGAGGTGCGCGACTATGCCAATGCACAAGGCATCAGCGAGATACAGGCACTCAAAAAAGGGATGGAAGTCAAAGCCGTTGAATTCATCAAATCCGGTGCGGAAATCTACAAGAAGCAATAGCCATGGTAGACATACAACTCAACGGAGAAAAGCGGCAACTGGCGAGTGCACTGCTGGCGGATTTGATTGCGGAACTGAATCTGTCACAACAAGCGATTGCGGTGGCGGTGAATCGGCAGATCATTCCAAAGTCGCAGTGGGCCGCGCATCATTTGCAAATTGATGACAAGGTTGATGTGGTGCGGGCTATTGGTGGTGGCTAAAGTTTAACTCCCTCCCCTTGAAGGGGCGATCTGTGGGAATTCACAAAGGATGCTTTGCGCCACAAATTTCTAAACCGCTTGCAAGCGGCGCGGTGGATGGTCGTGATGGGGATGGGTTTCAGTCGTAAAATCCTTACATTATTTGCGATGGAATCCCATCCCCACCCTAACCCTTCCCTTGAAGGTGAGGGGATATAGTTAATTTTAGCTTTTCTGAAATATGAAAAACGCTGCCAACGAAACCTTGATCAAAACAGCAAAAATCTTGCGCAAAAACATGACCGATGCCGAGAAGAAATTGTGGCAAGGTTTACGTGGCGAACAGCTTGGTGTCAAGTTCAGACGGCAATATCCATTTCAGCATTTCGTACTGGATTTTGTATGTCTGGAAAAGCTTCTGGTAATTGAAGTCGATGGTGGACAGCATGTTGAGGCGCAGGCGTATGACATGCACAGGACTGAAGTGCTGAAGAAGGCAGGTTTTACTGTCTTACGCTTTTGGAATAATCAGGTATTGAGTGAGACTAATGCTGTGATGGAAGAAATTTGGCGACGTGTGAATCAAGAAAACCCTGAAACAAGCTGAGAATATTCCCTCCCCTTCAAGGGGAGGGCTAGGGCGGGGATGGGTTTCGGTCGATTAAGCGACGCTAGCATTTGCTAAGGAACCCCATCCCCATCCCAACCTTCCCCTTGAAGGGGAAGGAGTCAAGCAGCCAAACAGTATCAAAAATTTTTTGGAAAAGACAATGCAAACAGAAAACAACTCAGGCTTGACCATAGCCGGAAAAACCTACCGCTCGCGCCTGCTGGTTGGCAGTGGTAAATACAAAGACCTTGAACAAACCCGGCTGGCGACAGAAGCCAGCGGTGCCGAGATCATCACGGTAGCGATACGCCGCGTCAATATAGGGCAAGACCCGAATGCTCCCAGCTTGCTGGATGTAGTGCCACCCAGTAAATACACCATACTGCCCAACTCTGCCGGTTGCTATAACGCAGAAGATGCGGTCTATACCCTACAGTTGGGGCGTGAGTTATTGGGCGGACACAAGCTGTGCAAGCTGGAAGTATTGGGCGATGAGAAAACCCTTTTTCCGAATATGCCTGAGACTCTGAAGGCCGCCAGGACACTTGTCCAGGATGGTTTCGATGTCATGGTGTATTGCAGCGACGACCCGATACAGGCACGCATGCTGGAAGACATAGGTTGCGTCGCCATCATGCCGCTGGCTTCGTTGATAGGCTCAGGCATGGGTATTTTGAATCCATGGAATCTGTCGCTGATTATCGAACAGTCCAAAGTGCCGGTGCTGGTCGATGCCGGTGTTGGCACGGCATCTGATGCTGCCATAGCGATGGAACTGGGTTGCGACGGGGTATTGATGAATACCGCGATTGCCGGTGCCAAAGACCCGGTACGTATGGCGCGTGCGATGGGCCTGGCGGTTGAGGCAGGGCGTGAGGCATTTCTGGCAGGACGTATGCCACGCAAGTTTGCAGCTTCACCATCTTCCCCCATGGCTGGCCGCATTGTTTGATATTCATTTGATATCCGTTTGATGATCGTTTGATGAAAACAACTACACGTCCCTGTGTGCTGGTGTTTGCCGGACATGATCCTAGTGGTGGTGCCGGCATACAGGCGGATATCGAAGCGATTGCCGCGCAGGGCGCACATGCCTTGCCGGTGATTACCGCACTGACGGTGCAGGACAATGACCATGTCTATGCGGTGCATGCCGTCGATGTGCAAATTATCTTGCAGCAGGCGATGACTCTGATAGCCAGGATACCGGTCAGTGTCGTCAAACTGGGTATTGTCGCGCACAAGAAAAATGCGACGGCGATTGCGAATTTTATTCAAAAAATGAAACAACAGCATCCGGACCTGCAAGTTATCGTCGACCCTGTGTTGGGTAGTGGTCATGGCGACAGTCTGTCGCTGGATGATGCGGTAGAGGCTATACAGCCCTTACTAAAGGTAGCGACGCTGATCACGCCGAATTTGCCTGAACTGAAACGCCTTTCACCACTGGCTGCTGATATGCGGGCGCAGGTAGAAAACCTGATGCAAGCCTGTGAGGCTGATATCTTGTTGAAAGGTGGCCATGCAACAGAAGTGCAGGTAAAAAATATCTGGTTCCAGCATGGACAATGGCAGACCGCGAAGGAATGGCTGTGGCCGCGTTTGCCGGGTGAATTTCACGGTAGTGGCTGTACGCTGGCATCAGCAATTGCCGGGCAACTGGCAACTGGCGCAGGCTTGCCTGAAGCACTGCAAAAGGCGCAAAGCTACACGCAACAAAGCTTGCAACATGCATACGCGATTGCCGCCGGGCAGCTCATTCCTGCGCGTCAGTCTGTGTCGAATACAAGGAAAAAGTCATGACTAAATTCAGTAAGCATCAACTCAGTGGTCTGTATATCGTCACCCCTGACTGGGATGATACTGCCCGGCTTGTCGAAGTGACGGAACAGGCTTTGCTGGGCGGCGCGAATATCGTGCAATACCGCCACAAGACTGCCAGTCCTGAATTGCGAAAGACCCAGGCACTGGCCTTGCAGGAACTCTGTCGTCGTTTTAATAAACCTTTTATCGTCAATGATCATCTGCAACTCTGTCTTGATATTGATGCGGATGGATTGCATGTAGGCGGTACTGATATGTCGGTCACTGATGCAAGAATAAAGCTGGGAGCAGATAAAATTCTGGGCGCATCCTGTTATGGTGATCTGGAACTGGCACGCACTGCGACCAAAGGTGGCGCCAGCTACATTGCCTTCGGAGGTTTTTATCCTTCACGTATCAAGAAATATGCAGTGACCACACCAACCAGCATCGTGGCTGAGGCAGTAAAGGAATTTGATTTGCCGAATGTCGTCATCGGCGGCATGACACTGGAGAATTGTCAGCCCCTGATTACTCAGGGGGCTGACATGGTGGCCGTGATCAGCAGTGTGTATATGGCAGAACAGCCGCAACAGGCTGCGCGTGCATTGACAGAGTTGTTTGTCGCAAGTAAGGTCTGAAAGGTGGGATTTATTTGGTTTCGCCCTGGGTTTCCTTGCTGACGGGTACCGCCGCTTGCGGTTCCAGGTCTTCTACCTTCAATAACTCTGCAGTGGTCAGTATGCCCACGCTGACGATATCGTGGCCTTCTATGGTTTCACATTTGCGTGGATTGGCCAGGGTGCCTTCCATGCAAAAACGGATATTGCCTTTCTTCTTGTCGGCTCCGGGATAATAGAACAGCATCATGTCGTTGGATTTCTTGATATACATGGCCTGATCCAGTAATGTTTCAGGGAACTTGCCATCTGTGGCTTTCAGCAGCCATTCACGCAATTTGGGTATGGCTTCCGTGCTGACTTCCCGGGTTTCCTTGTTGTGTGGCCCATGAAAGCCCAGTCGGGTATGTGCCAGCTGTTTGCTGTCCAGCATACGTCGCTCTTTACCTGCCATGAACATGATGGCGCAGGAAGAAAAGCAATTTCCCTGGACTGCGGTATTGATCTTTCTGCCGCTGATCAACTGGGCTATGGTGTATGCTGCATTCAGGTCACCACCCGGGCTTTCGGTCAGCACGACATTATGCACTTCGCCGCCAGACAGATTGCGACGGAAGCGTTGCGCATCATCCGCTTCCACCTTGCCATATAAAACCAAGGTGTCGTTTGACCTTAGCATGGTCATCGCAGCCACGGGTGCACTATGAAAAATCATGGCCGCAGCCAACAAAGGAAACAGAGGATTCAGACGTAGCATCATTATTCAGAGACAGATAATTGAAGCAGCATTATCCTTTGCTTCGGCGGGCTGGGCAATGGTCTATTCAATGATGTCGAGCTGTGCCATTGAATGCAATAGCTTGCCCGCAGTATCTGCACTTGCTGCCTGCATGGGCGCACGCAGGCAGGCTTGCATGATGCCTGATGTCGCCAGCGCTGCTTTCAGCGGAGCGGGATTGGGCTCTTCAAACAGCGCCTGCATGACTGGTAGCAAACGGTAGAAAATTTCCCGTGCCTGCTCAAGCTCACCTGCATTGACATATGCCTGCAAGCGCAGGAACAGATCTGGACGCAAATGTGCAGATGCCAGTATGCCGCCCACACCTCCCAGGCACAGTGTAGAAAGCAACTGATGGTCTTCCCCTGTAAGCACCTGGATATCTCCATCCATGATGAGTTGCATGGTCGCTTGCAGATTGCCACCACAATCCTTGATGGCGACGATGTTGGGATGCCGGGCCAGCTGTTGCAAGGTAGTCAGTTCCATGTTCACACCGGTGCGGTAAGGGATGTTATAAAGCAGCACTGGCACGGTCGAAGCATTGGCGATTTCGTTGAAGTACTGCATGATACCAGCCTGCGATGGCCTTATATAGTACGGTGGTGTGACCAGTATGCCAGCTGGCTGTCGTTGCCCCACTGATGCCAGCCTGTGCAAGACTTGCTGCATGTGGTTACCGCTCAAACCCATGATGACTTGATGTGCCGGAACCACCGCCAGCACTGCATCCAGTACCTGCAATTGTTCTTCTTCACTGAGGGCAGCTGCCTCGCCGGTAGAGCCGCAGATCACCAGGCCAGCTACACCTTCAGAGATCAGCTTGCTGGCCAGTGCCTGCAACGCAGGGAAATCCACTTCTGCGTTTGCATCATCGCAAAATGGCGTGACCAGGGCGACCCAGATGCCGGAAAAATCCTTGCGCCTGACCTGCTGAGTGTGCATTGCTTGAATCTGGGTATTGCTAAGGGTACTGATGTTGCTGGACATGCCTGTTCTCCTGTGGACCGGTTAAAAGACCCGCAGGGAGTTGACACATAGCACAAGGGAAGAAAACCGTTTTGCCATCCTGTCAGCTCACCTGACGGGACAGCGCGCCCCGGTCAGATGAGCGTCTGTTTCTTGGCTTTGGCAAAGACCATACACAAAGCAGTGCTGCCTTGAGTGTGTAATTGATCTTTGACTTGGGTTTGCATAATGAAAATGAGAATGAAAGCGAGATGGCGATTGAAATGATTATCAGCGGGTGGGCCAAACCTGTCAAGCCGGTTTCACTTTCATCGTGCAATAATTTTCAGCAGGTCCGGGAGCGGCATAAAGCGCAGGCGGCATAGTCCCGTATAATCTGCCTATGCAAAATTTACTCCATAACTTAAATCCCGAACAACTGGCTGCCGTGACCCTGCCGGCGCAGTCTGCCCTGATTTTGGCTGGCGCTGGTTCAGGCAAGACGCGTGTACTGACGACGCGTATAGCCTGGCTGATACAGACTGGTCAGGTTTCGCCCGGTGGTATTTTGGCGGTGACCTTTACCAACAAGGCCGCCAAGGAGATGTTGACGCGCCTGTCGGCCATGTTGCCGATTAATACACGTGGCATGTGGATAGGTACTTTCCACGGTCTGTGCAATCGTCTCTTGCGTGCACATCACCGCGATGCCGGTTTGCCGTCGACTTTCCAGATTCTGGATTCTGGCGATCAGCTATCCTTCATCAAGCGTTTGCTGAAGGCGAACAATATCGATGATGAAAAATTCCCGCCCAAGACTCTGATGTATTTCATTAACGGTGCAAAGGATCAGGGTTTGCGTGCCGCCCAGGTCGATGCCTATGATGATTTCAATCGCAAACTGGTTGGCCTGTACGATTTGTATGATGCCCAGTGCCAGCGTGATGGTGTGGTCGATTTTGCTGAATTGCTGTTGCGCACTTATGAATTATTGAGCCGCAACCAGCCGCTGCGTGAACATTACCAGGACAGATTCCGTCACATCCTCGTTGATGAGTTTCAGGATACCAATGATCTGCAATACAAGTGGCTGAAGCTGATGGCTGGCGAGGGTAGCAAAAAAGGTGGTGCCGTGTTTGCCGTCGGTGATGATGACCAGAGTATCTATGCCTTCCGTGGTGCCAATGTCGGCAATATGTCGGCTTTTGAGCGTGAATTCCAGGTGCAGAATCTGATCAAGCTGGAACAGAATTACCGCTCGCATGGGCACATCCTGGATAGCGCTAACGTACTCATCGAACACAATAGCAAACGCCTGGGCAAAAATTTGCGTACCGATGCCGGTCACGGTGAGCCTGTGCGCATCATGGAATCCAGCAGCGATATACAGGAAGCCAACTGGATCATAGAAGAAGCCAAAAACCTGATACGTGAAGGTTCATTACGTAGCGAAATTGCGATTCTGTATCGTTCGAATGCACAGTCACGTGTCATAGAACATGCATTGTTCACGGCGAATATCCCTTACCGTGTATATGGCGGCCAGCGCTTTTTTGAACGTGCCGAGATCAAGCATGCCATCGCCTATCTGCAATTGATGGATAACCCGCATAATGATTCTGCCTTTTTACGTGTGGTGAATTTCCCTACCCGTGGCATAGGTGCACGTTCGCTGGAACAATTGCAGGATGTCGCCAGGCAGCAGAATATTTCCATGTATGCAGCGGTACCGTATGTGGCCGGCAAGGCCGGTTCTTCGCTGGCGTCCTTCGTTAAATTGATAGAAGGTGCGCGTTTTGAAACCCAGAACCTGCCTTTGCCCGAGATGGTCAAAATCGTGCTGGAAGTCAGCAGCTTGCTGACGCACTACCAGACTGAAAAAGAAGGCGCAGACCGCATAGAAAATCTGGAGCAGTTGGTGAGTGCGGCAACCCTGTTTGTATCGGAAGAAGGATTCAATAAAGAAGCCCCCGCCTTTGCCGGCCCTGCCAGCAGTAATGCCGTTTTGCTTGATAGCGGAAATGGTGATCAGATCATTGATGCCGACGCTGCGCTGCCAACGGTGATGTCACCCCTGTCGGCTTTCCTGTCCCATGCTTCTCTCGAAGCAGGTGATAATCAGGCGCAGGCTGGCCAGGATGCCATGCAATTGATGACCGTGCATTCAGCCAAAGGTCTGGAATTTGATGCGGTCTTCATCACCGGTCTGGAAGAAGGATTGTTCCCGCACGAAAACAGCGCACAGGAAGAAAGTGGCGTGGAAGAAGAGCGTCGTCTTATGTACGTGGCCATTACCCGCGCCCGCAAACGCCTGTACCTGAGCTTCTCTCAAACTCGCATGTTGCATGGTCAGACGCGTTACAACATGCGTTCACGCTTTCTGGATGAATTGCCGGAAGAATCATTGAAATGGCTGACACCGCGTGTGCAGCCTACCTGGTTCGGCAATAAAAAATCAGCCTGGGATGAAGCGCCTGATGATGCCGCGAACCGTATCGCTCAGAGTTTCAAACAGAGTGGCGACAACATGAACTGGCGCATAGGTCAGAATGTGGCGCACGCAAAATTTGGTGAAGGCGTGATTGTGAACATCAATGGCGGTGGTGGCAGCGGCAGCCTGCGGGCACAAATCAACTTTGGCAAGTTCGGCATGAAGGAACTGGATCTGAGTATTGCCAAGCTGGAGAAAGTATAGCCGTGGCAAATAGTGGTGATAAGTGCGGAACACTTGTCTAATGACACCTGCAGATCAAGATCGGTAAGCTGCCTTGAGCTGCAGGTTCAGACAAAGTGCCTTAAATATAATAAGCACTGGCCGTCATTATTTTGGCCATGAATTTCATCCCCGCCCTGACAGGGACTGGCAACTCACTGGCACCCAGCGACTGTGCTGCCGCGCCATGCGCAATTTCATCCACACGCATCTGTTCCACGATGGCACGCGATCTGACATCTTGCACAGGTAATTTATCCAGATGACTGGCGAGATGCGCTTCTACCTGGCGCTCGGTTTCAACGACAAAGCCCAGGCTGAGCTTGTCACCACTTTTTGCCGCCAGGGCACCGACTGCATAAGCTCCGGCGTACCACAAGGGGTTTAGCAGGCTGGTATGCGAATTCAATTCCTTCAGGCGGCCTGCTGTCCAGGCCAGGTGGTCTTCTTCTTCTATGCCGGAATGTTGAAATTGTTGACGGATATCTTCCGTTTTCGTGAATGCGCCCTGGGCGTCATACAGGGCCTGGGCACAAATCTCACCTACATGATTGACGCGCATCAGACCAGCGCTATGGGCTTTTTCTTCATCTGACATGTTTGCTTCGGCAATTCCCTGGGCTGGATTGTCACGCCTGGAACGGGCCTGCCCATTCACCACGCGTAACGCCCGGTCAAGTCCGAGAATGAGATGGTCGATTGCTAAAATGCTCATAAATAAGTCTGGAGAAGTAAGCGTCAATATCACAATTATAGGACAGAACATGGCTTGCTTCAGCGGCATTGCCTGACTGCATGATTTGCATCAAGGCTTTCAGAAAAATTATGATTCTCATAATAGGAAAGAAGATCCTTGTTGCGGTAACACCACATAAAATTTGCTTAAATACGATCGTTCGCAAATTCTCTTTGCCCTAAATGTTTTAATTTGTTTCAATGGAATCTAACTTCTTAATCAGCAGGTTTGGAAGTCTTGGCAAGGCTAAATTAGAAAAGCATGACCATGCGAAAAACGGATGGTCAGTAAAAACATATAATTTTGGAGACTGTTTAAATGAAAAAAACGATACTGGCTTTCGCAGTTCTGAGTGCATTTGCAGCGACAGCGTCTGCACAATCCTCCGTAACTATCTACGGGATTATCGATGCCGCAGTGGTAGCGACTACTAATCAGACCGCTACTGGTGGCTCCAAATTTTCCATGGATGCAGGCCAATTGCTGACTTCCCGCTGGGGTATCAAAGGTTCTGAAGATCTGGGTGGCGGTTTGAAAGCCAACTTCAATCTGGAAGGTACATTGGCCAATGACACTGGTACAGCCGGTGCAGGTTTTGGCGGTAATGTTTTTAACCAGACTGGTAACAATACATCCCTGTTTGATCGCCTGTCATGGGTAGGTCTGTCTGGTGATTTCGGTTCCGTTACTTTGGGCCGTAACAATATTCTGGGTGTGGATTCTGTTGGTCTGGCTGATCCTATCAGCCTGGCACACGCAGGTTCCAATCCTAACGTGATGTTCAGTGCACTGAACTCTGGCGCGTTCTTCGGTGGTTTCGGTACTAACCAGGGCGGTTCAGCACTGCGTCAAAATAACTCCATCAAATATGTTTCTCCACTGATGTCTGGCTTCGGCGGCGCGCTGATGTACGGTTTCGGTGAAAAAGCTGGCGATAGTACAGCCAGCAACTACGCTGGTTTGTCCGGTTTCTTCACTGACGGTACAAACGGTGCTGCCTTGTCTTATGCAAAAATGAAAGACAATGCGAATGCAGCTTTCATGACAGGCTTTGCTGGTGGTGCCAAGTTCAAAGTTGCTCCATCTGTAATGCTGCGCGGTACTTATGCGCAAACCAAGGTTGACGGTAATATCAAGATTGATGCCCTGCCAAGCGCAAACGGCCGCAAGATTGCTGTAATCGGTCTGGGTGCAGACTTCAGCCTGTCTGATCAGACAACACTGACAGCTGCTTATTACAACACCAAGCGTTCTGGCGACATCGATGGTAAAGCTGATCAGTACATCGGTTTGGCCAAATATGCATTCAGCAAACGCACAACAGCCTATGCATCCCTGACATATGCAAAAGCCGGTTCTGTGAATGCACAAGACGTATCTCTGGCTTTGGGCATCATCGGTGCTGGTAACAGTTCCGCGATGCGTACGGCAGTAGGTGTATTGCACGCATTCTGATCATAAGCTGATCGTCGTATATGCAAAGGTCGCCCTGGGGCGACCTTTGCAGTTTGTTTTTCTTCAGTTAAAGATGGGTTTTAAGACGATTTTCAGTGATTTTGCACATCAGCAATGTTGCATCAATAGCACCAAAAATGTGTCAATATAAGCAATTTTTGTTGCTTATTTGAGACATTTTCTGTCCATATCTTCCTCCGAAGCTGAATTAGCTTGGCTGTCCAAGGCCAATTTTGGTCAAATACGTTAACTTCTTTTTAGCAGTCTTGTAGATTCATAAGAATTAGCGCGTTTTGTGCGATCAAGTTTTGGCTCAGTTTTGCGCGAAAATGTGCTTAATGTAGTTCATATTAATGTGAAATCCTTTGGAGAAATATCAATGAAAAAATCACTCATCGCTCTGTCAGTTTTGGCTGCTGTTGCTGGTACAGCGCAAGCACAATCTTCCGTAACTATCTACGGTGTTGTAGATATGGCTTTGCAACATCAAAACACTGGCGATCCTGCTGGCTCCACTCTGGCTCTGGATAGTGGTATTCAATCCGGTTCCCGTTTGGGCTTCAAAGGTAGTGAAGATCTGGGCGGCGGTCTGAAAGCCAATTTCCAATTGGAAATGGGTATCAATGCAGATACAGGTAGCTCTGCACAAGGTGGCCGTTCATTCGGTCGTCAAGCATTCGTAGGTTTGTCTGGTGATTTCGGCGCGGTTAACTTCGGTCGTCAATACACACCAGCATTCGTTGCTATCGACAGTTTCGATCCATTCAGCACTGGTATCACTAGCGGTACAGCAGGTAGCGGTACTTCCGGCCTGGGCGCTGCAGCTTACTTCGACCACGGTGGCGTTCGTATGAACAACTCCGCTACATATTCCACAGCTAACCTGGGCGGTTTCACAGGTACTGTTGCTTATGGTTTCGGTGAAGTTGCCGGTAACAACACAGCTGCTCGTTACATGGGCTTCTCTGGTGCTTACTCTGCTGGCCCATTGTTCGCTGAACTGGCTTACAGCAATGCACAAAATGCTGCAGGTAACAACGCAACCAAGAGCTACTTGCTGGCTGGTACATACAACTTTGACGTAGTAACAGCACATGCTGGTTTCTCTTCTATCAAAGATGACGCATCTGGCGTATTGGCTCTGGATCGTCGCGTATGGTTGCTGGGTGCGACAGTACCTGTCGGCGCTGGTAACATCATCGCTAGCTACATCCGTTCCACTAACCAAAACAGCCTGATCAAAGCTGCAAACGGTTCACAACTGGCTGTGGGTTATACATACTCCCTGTCCAAGCGTACTAACCTGTACACTTCGATCTCTCGCGCAACTAACGACGCAAACATCAACCTGGGTAGCGCAGATTCCACTGCAACTTTCCATCCAGTAACCAACGGCGCGAATGTACGCCTGGTTAACGTTGGTATCCGTCACAAGTTCTAATCCTTTGCTGACGCAAGTCAGTTTGGATTAAACGTCAGAAAAGCACCTTTCGGGGTGCTTTTTTGTTTTCTGTGAAATGTTTGTATGTTGCGTTGATATGTCCCAGTGCGTGCCTGTGCGTAGCTGTAAGCGTGTCGGCAAGCGGCCTATGTCAGGCAGGTATGCTTACACACATTCGTTTCGACTTCGTATGGTGGATGTGCAGGGCAGGATGTTGCAGGGCTTTGGGCGCTTGATGCGTTTGGCAACAGGCAGTGTGTGATCAATGATCGGGATGGTCAGCATTTATGCGGCCAGATCGCAGGGCTGGCCGCCAGTTTCTTCAATGGCTGATGTTGCAGGTCAGGCGAAGCTGACACTCAGGCCAGGCAAGGGGACGCCAGAAAACGCCGTGCCCCAGGTTTGTCCTGCCTGCACCGGATAGGCATCGGTCCAGGTGCCGGTGGTGATAATCTCACCCGCCTGCAAGGCCGGGAACTGTGGTTGCTCTTGCAGCAGGCGATGCAGGTACCAGATGGCATGTAGCGGGCTGTCCAGTACATCGCTGCCATAACCTGCGCTCAGTAAAGAACCGTCGCAGGATAAAGACACGCTGGCATTTGCCAGCACCTCTCCCAGATGCTGACGGCTGGCACTGGACAGTATCCTTGGTTCGCCAATCAACAGGGTGCCGTGCAGGCCAAGTGCTGCAATGGCATCTGCCGCTTCAAACTTCCAGTCGGGGTAGGGGCTGACGACGATTTCTATGCCGTGTGCCATCCATTCCAGGCAATCTGCCAATTCTTCTATGGTGGCATCAGCCGCAGGTGTCCGGCCCAGCTTGAAAACAACCTCAGGTTCTATGCGTGGTTGCAAGGCACCAGTCAGGCTTTGATAGACATAGGCATCTTCAACAAAGCGCACGGTACTGTCAAACAGGCTGCTCCAGATAGGGGCGCGTATGGCTTCTCTGGTCCCGTATTTGGACCACAGCTTGCGATTGGTAAAGCCCAGCTTGCGGCCTATGCGTACTTCACCTTCAGCTATGCGGATGTTGTCCGAAGCTTTGGCGATTTCATAGGCATCATGAATACTCAGTTCAAATTGTGAAGTCAGTGGGGGTAAAGGCTGGAAACGCGCCCTGGCTTCAAGGAAGGCATAGGCATGGTGTTCGGCTTGTAAGGACATGGCATCAAGTTTGGTTGGTTTGAGCACAAAAAAGTTCAGGAAGGCGTTGCGGTGCGTCACTTTCTGTTTCTGGAATGGTTCTTACGGTCAGGTCCGGGCAATACAGCTGCATAGTTTCAGTCATGATTCCAAAGAGAGGCCTGCGCCTTTAGCTACCGCCCCATAATTCGCCGTTATTGCCCGATCTGGGCATGGTTACACCAAAATGTTCATAGGCAGATGGAGTCGCTATCCGGCCTCTGGGGGTGCGCTGTAAAAATCCCTGCTGTATCAGATAGGGTTCCAGTACGTCCTCTATGGTGTCGCGTTCTTCACCGATAGCGGCGGCGACATTGTCCAGTCCTACCGGGCCACCACCAAATTTGAAGAGTATGGCTTCCAACAGTTTTCTGTCCATCAGATCAAAACCAGCGGCATCCACATCCAGCATTTTCAGTGCGGCATCCGCCATGGGGCGTGTGATCTCGCCATTGCCCTTGACCTCGGCATAGTCGCGCACGCGTCGCAGCAGGCGATTGGCGATACGTGGTGTGCCACGTGCCCGCTTGGCAATTTCTCTGGCACCATCGGCCTGTATGGGAGCGTTCAGCAGTGAAGCTGAACGGGTAACGATCTTGGTTAATTCTTCCGGTGTATAAAATTCCAGCCTGGCGACGATGCCGAAGCGATCGCGTAGAGGGTTGGTCAGCATGCCGGCACGGGTTGTTGCACCCACCAGGGTGAACGGCTGTAAATCCAGCTTGACCGAACGTGCAGCCGGTCCTTCGCCAATCATGATATCGATCTGGTAATCTTCCAGCGCCGGGTACAAAATTTCTTCAACGACCGGTGACAGCCTGTGGATTTCATCGATGAACAAGACATCGTTTGCTTCCAGATTGGTCAGCAGGGCAGCCAGATCGCCCGCACGTTCCAGCACGGGGCCGGAAGTCTGGCGCAGGTTGACACCCATCTCGCGGGCAATAATATGGGCGAGCGTGGTTTTGCCCAGGCCCGGTGGACCAAACAGCAATGTGTGATCGAGTGCTTCGCTACGCTGCCTGGCAGCGGTGATGAAAATTTCCAGCTGGCCTCGTATCTTTTCCTGGCCGACATATTCATCGAGTTGCTTGGGACGCAGAGCCCGCTCTATTGCCTCTTCATTGGGCGAGCTGGGTGTGGCCGAGATAATGCGCGGCTCGCTGAAGTTGGAAGAAAGATTATCTGTCTGTATCGTCATCGCTTAGCCTTTGGACAGTGCTTTCAATGCCAGCTTGATACCGTCAGACACACCGCTGCCGGCGGGTACGGATTTCATGGCCAGCAAGGCTTCCTTGTCGGAATAACCAAGGGCTTGCAAGGCATTCAGGATATCGGCGCTATGGTCGCCGGCTGCCAGGGCCGCAGTGGCAGTGCCCAGATCTGCACCCAGCTTGCCTTTTAATTCCAGCAACAGACGCTCAGCGGTTTTTTTGCCTATGCCAGGTACGCGGGTCAGGCGCCCAGCTTCCTGTAGAGTAATTGCCTGCGCCAGATCAGCCACCGACATGCCGGATAGGATAGACAGGGCAGTGCGGGCACCGACGCCGCTGATCTTGATCAGTTGTTTGAAGGTCGTGCGTTCTTCGGCCGTGCCAAAACCAAACAGTACATGGGCATCTTCGCGTATCGCGAGATGGGTTAGCAAGATTACTTTTTCGCCAAGATGAGGCAGATTATAGAAGGTGCTCATGGGCACATCGACTTCATAGCCTACGCCCTGGCAATCGACCAGCAATTGCGGAGGATTCTTTTCTATCAGAGTGCCTGCAATGCGACCTATCATGAGACTGCTTTCATACTGTATGAATAAGCAGTGATAGTAAACGATTCTTGGGCGTTTGACGAGGCTCGCAAGTAATTTATAACGATATTACCTGCCTGCAACGCGGGGTGAGAGTGAGATAGAGAAATACGACCATGTCTGCCATGAGACCGCCAACTCGCTAACCCACCAGGCGGCCACCTTTGACGCGCAGCCCTTTTTTTGCCAGACCAGGTGCCAGTGCGCCCAAAGTCGCCAGCGCATCGCCGCTATGTGCATGGCAGATGGCCACACCCAGCGCATCAGCGGCATCGCTGCCAGGCAGTCCTGACAGGGCCAGCAGGCGCTGAACCATATCCTGCACCTGTTCCTTCTTGGCACGGCCATGACCGACCACGCCCTGTTTGACCTGCAGTGCCGTGTACTCTGCCACGGCCAGGTCAGCCGCTACCAAAGCGCATATGGCCGCCCCGCGCGCCTGCCCCAGCAACAAGGTGGATTGCGGATTGACGTTCACGAACACTTTTTCTATGGCGGCACAATCAGGCTGGTAAGTCTGTACTATTTCAGACACGCCTGCCAGTATGGTTTTCAGGCGCTCCGGCAATGAACCCTCTATGGTCTTGATGGTCCCCGATGCGATATACGTCAGTTTGCTGCCCTGTTTATGGATGACGCCAAAACCGGTGGTACGCAAGCCGGGGTCTATGCCTAGGATTTTCATGAGGTGTTCTTGTTGATATCGATGGGTCTGATGTTGCCGAGCAGGTATTGCTGATGAGTATAGCGTATCAGTGTGGATTTTTATTTGTGCTTATGTGAGTGGGTGATTACTTTTTTATTGTTATTTGTGATTGATGTGCGTTGCATGCTGTGAGTTGTTATTGCTTTGGAATCGTACTCGTAGGCGGCGAACGTCACTGGAGCGCCAGCCCGGTAGTCTCCAGCCTGCGCTGGAGCGACGTTAACTTGACCGGTCATTTGCGGATGGTGCTTAGCCCGGTTTGTATCGTTGTATGCCGACAGGTTGAATAAGTTAGCTCTCTCAAATTCGTCATTCCTGCGCAGGCAGGAATCTAGCGGCGTTTATGGTATGCCGAGATGCTAATTGTTCACGAAGATATTTTTTGTATGTTGGCGTTGAAAGTATTTGCGAATGATATTAGTGACCAACCAACGCCGCTAGGCTCCAGCCTGCGCTGGAGCGACGTCAATTAAATTCAGGTGATTTAACAAATCGCATGCTTGTCAGACTCAAACAATATCCAGATACAAATCTCGCCAATAAGGATTGGTTTCTTCAATCAACCGGATCTTCCATTTCCGTTTCCAGGCCTTGATTTGTTTTTCACGCTGAATGGCAGAAAGCATTGAATCGACTTGTTCAAACCAGACAAGCTGATGAATCTTATATTTCGACGTAAAACTGTCTACAAAGTCGTGCTTATGCTGATAAACACGTGCAATCAGATCACTGGTGACACCCACATATAAAGTGCCATTTCTGGCACTTGCCAAGATATAAATGTAAGCCATGGAATAGGAAGCTTGGAATAAAAACGGCTCTAGTTGAACAGAGCCGTTTTAAACAGAATCGCTAATTGATCAACACCGCATCAATATCACATCAATGACGGAAATGACGCGTCCCAGTATAGACCATGACGACACCACGTTCATCCGCAGCATCAATCACTTCCTGGTCACGCATGGAACCACCGGGATGAATGACGCAAGTAGCACCAGCATCCACTACAACATCCAGGCCATCACGGAAGGGAAAGAAAGCGTCAGACGCGACCGCAGAACCAGCCAGTGTCAAACCAGCGTTTTGCGCCTTGATGGAGGCGATGCGGGCAGAGTCTATGCGGCTCATCTGGCCGGCACCTACACCCAGTGTCATGCCATTGCCGCAGAAGACGATGGCGTTTGATTTCACATACTTGGCCACGCGCCAGGCGAACATCATGTCAGCCATCTGTTGTGGGGTCGGCTGCAATTTCGAGACGACGCGCAGTTCTTCCTGCAAGACGTTTTTGGCATCCGGTGCCTGCACCAGCAAGCCACCGCCAACGCGTTTCATATCATATTGATTGAATCCGGCACCCAGGGAAATTTCCAGCAGACGCACGTTTTGTTTCGCTGCAAAAATCTGCTTTGCTTCCGCAGTGAAGGACGGCGCGATCAGCACTTCAACAAATTGTTTGGCGACGATTTCGGCTGCCTTGCCATCCAGTTCGCGATTGAAGGCGATGATGCCACCAAATGCAGAAGTGGGATCCGTCTGCAATGCCTTGCTATACGACTCAAACGGTGTGGGTGCTACTGCGACGCCGCAAGGGTTGGCATGTTTGACGATGACGCAGGCAGATTCGGCGAAAGACTTTACGCATTCCCATGCGGCATCGGCATCGGCGATATTGTTGTAAGACAGTTCCTTGCCTTGTAATTGCCTGTAGTTGGCCAGTGAGCCTTCGAGGGATTCCAGATCGCGATAGAAGGCCGCAGACTGATGCGGGTTTTCACCGTAACGCATTTCCTGTACTTTTTCAAAATGCAGGTTCAGGGTTTGCGGATAAGGGCTGCGTGTGGTGTGCGCCTTGTCTTCACCCAGGCTGGTCAAATAATTGGTAATGGCACCATCGTATTGCGCGGTGTGAGCAAATACTTTTTTTGCCAGTGTGAACTTGGTGTCATAGCTGACAACGTTCTGATTCGCCTTCATCTCTGCCAGCACGACTGCGTAATCAGCAGGGTCTACAATGACGGTCACATCTTTGTGATTCTTGGCAGAAGAACGCAACATGGTCGGACCACCGATGTCGATATTTTCTATCGCATCTTCCAGTGAGCATTCGCCCTTGGCGACAGTCTGCTGAAACGGATACAGGTTGACCACCACCATGTCTATGGTAGGGATGCCATGTTGTTCCAGTGCTGCTACATGGTCAGGAAAATCACGGCGTGCCAGAATACCGCCATGCACTTTCGGGTGCAGGGTCTTGACGCGGCCATCGAGCATCTCTGGAAAACCGGTGTAGTCTGCCACTTCAGTCACTGGTAGGCCATTATCGGCCAGCAGTTTGGCCGTGCCACCTGTAGACAGCAACTTGACACCGAGTGCAGACAGTTCACGTGCAAATTCGAGCACGCCGGTCTTGTCGGAGACAGAAATGAGGGCTTGTTTGATCATGATTTTTGGTATGAGTAAGGAAATCGGTGTCAAGCCTCGCTGATGGATCAGAGCAAACCGTGCTGCTGCAATTTCTTGCGCAAGGTATTCCGGTTAATGCCTAACATATCGGCGGCTTGTGACTGGTTGCTGGAGGCGCGCGTCATGACCATTTCCAGCATCGGTTTTTCAACGGCTAACACGACCATGTCGTAAATATTGGATGCGGGTTGCTCGCCCAGGTCACGGAAATATTTTTCCAGATTTTTATGGACGGCGTCTTGAATACTATCTTTGCTCATGCTGTTTTTATCACTGTTCGGTTATGCCAGGCGGCGGTTTGTCCGTGGATGACGGACGATAAGACAAAAGGATGTTCGCCTTACGCTGCCAGTTTTTCTTCAAAGGGGCGGTATTGTAACCGCTCCCCAGCCATGTGATCAAAAAAACTGCTGACGGCGGCAAGTTGTTCATCACAGTCTGTCAGTAAGTTCATTTGTTGCCGGAAATCTTCACCACCTACCAGGTCTTGCACATACCAGCCTATGTGTTTGCGTGCCGTTCGTACACCAAGGTAGTCACCATAGAAGGCATAGTGCGCTTTCAAATGGGCATCCATGAGTTCACGAACTTCAGAAATCAGAGGGGCAGGTAAATGTTGTCCTGTATTGAGGAAGTGGGCGATCTCGCGAAAGATCCACGGTCGGCCTTGCGCCGCCCGGCCTATCATGATGGCGTCTGCACCAGTGGCCTCCAGTACATATTTGGCCTTTTCCGGTGTCGTGATGTCGCCATTGGCAACCACGGGGATATTGACTGCAGCCTTGACGGCAGCAATGGTCTCATATTCGGCATCACCCTTGTAGCCATCGGCACGGGTGCGCCCATGCAGGGTCAGCATTTGTATGCCAGCCGCTTCTGCCATGCGGGCAATGTTCAGGGCATTTTTATTTGCCCTGTCCCAGCCGGTACGAAACTTCAGCGTCACCGGCACATCGACTGCGCCGACTACCGCATCCAGTATCTGCCCGACCAGGCTTTCATGCTGCAACAAGGCAGAACCACACCAGGCATTACAGACCTTTTTAACCGGGCAACCCATATTGATATCGATGATTTGCGCACCTTTATCGACATTATGCTTTGCACATTCGGCCAGCATCTGCGGATCAGCACCGGCAATCTGCACGGCCTTGGGTTCCATTTCGCCTTCATGGTTGGTACGGCGCGTGGATTTTTCTGTTTCCCAAAGTTTGGGATTGGACGCTGCCATTTCAGACACGGCATAACCCGCACCCAGTTCTTTGCATAACTGACGGAAAGGTCTGTCAGTCACACCAGCCATGGGAGCAACAAAAATATTATTACGCAGCACGTAAGAGCCGATTTGCACGATCAGGGAAGGGGAAATTCGAAGAAGCGCTATTCTACCTGAATCCTGCTTAAATATTCGGCAAAATCGTTACCACTCGTAAGGAATATTTTTATCTATATGACATGCTGAAGCGATAGTATAAATTTGACTAAATCATCATACTTTTAGACTTACATTTCTAAATTACTATAGTAAGAGAGATACCGGTCTATACTTCTCTGCATGTGTGTATACTCTAATTACATTTGTCATATTGACTCCTGACAAAAGTGCATTCCCATGACCTTGATTCGCTGATCGTCGTCAAGGGAATACATTTTTCTATATTAAGGGAGTTGTCGTGAGCGTGCAAAACAAGGAGGCAGTACATAGAATTACCATCGTTGGCGGTGGTGCAGGTGGCCTGGAACTGGCAGTTCGTCTGGGCAAGAAACTGGGTAAGAAAGGCAAGGCGGTCATCACACTGGTGGATGCCAGCCGTACCCATTTGTGGAAACCCTTATTGCATCAGGTTGCCGCAGGCACCCTCGACAGCCATGCTGACGAGCGCGAATATTTTGCTTTGGCAAGATCGAATCATTTTGAATTCCGACTGGGCCGCATGGATGGCTTGTCGCGCGACAAGAAAGAAATCTATCTCGAACCAACCCTGGACGAAAATGGCATAGAGTTACTGCCACGTCAGGCCATTCCTTATGACAACCTGGTGATTGCACTCGGTAGCCAGACCAATGACTTCGGCACACCTGGCGCACGTGAAAACTGCATCATGCTGGATTCCCTGGCAGCGGCAGAGCGCTTCCATCAGAAACTCATCAACTGCTGTCTGCGCGCACAAACCCAGGACCAGGTGGCGGGGGAAGGGCGCTTTACTGTCACCATCATCGGTGGTGGTGCCACAGGAGTAGAACTGGCCGCCGAGCTGCACATGACGACCAAAATCCTGTCCAGTTATGGTCTGGTCAATTTCCATCCCGAAAAAGACTTGAAGATCGTCATCGTCGATGCCTCGCCCCGTCTGTTGCAGATGTTGCCGGAACGCCTGTCAGAGGCTGTAGCCCGTGAATTGCGCAGCATTGCGGTCGAAGTGCATACCAATGAAAAAGTCGTCGAAGTATCCAAATCCGGTGTGCAGATGGCCAGTGGAAAATTCATCCCTAGCGGTATCGTGGTGTGGGCCGCCGGGATCAAGGCACCTGAATTTTTAAAAGATCTGGATGGGCTGGAATGCAATCGCATCAATCAACTGGTCGTCAACCGGTCTTTGCAAACTACCCGTGATCCGTCCATTTTTGCCCTGGGTGATTGCTGCGCCTGTCCACAGGGCGAGGGTTTGCCGAATGTGCCTCCTCGTGCCCAGTCTGCCCATCAGCAAGCCAGCCTGCTGGCCAAGTCGCTGACGCGTCAGTTGCAGGGCAAGCCTCTGCTGGACTTCACCTACAAAGACCATGGTTCACTGGTGTCATTAGGTAATTACAGTACGGTCGGCAGCCTGATGGGTGCGCTGGCCAGTGGTTCAGTTTTTATTGAAGGCACATTGGCAAAATGGATGTACTGGTCACTGCACAAGCACCATCAGGTGGCAGTCAATGGCCTGTTTCATACCTGGCTGTCAACCTGGGCAGAAACCATAGACCGGGTGCGCAATCCGCGTATCAAGCTGCATTGAATTTTTGCAGACGGGTTCCTGCCTTGCGAGGCAGGACCTTGCTTGCCCCTGAAATTTGGCCGTGGAACGAGGGGGCTTTTATCACTGGCCCGGTAATACCTCAAGCGACATTCTTGCCGTACCAAAGCAAAACTGCCAACGCAATGGCGATCAGTGCTAACGGCAATTTCAAATCGACTATCGCGTCCAGCAGTTTTCTCTCTGCACCGGTTCTTGTATTATTCAAGGCCCCGGCCCATTTCGCTTTTCGCACTTCAAGAAATGGGTCAAAGCCGTTCAGCGTTAACGTATCCCTGTTTTGAAATGCCGTGCGGGCGACGCCTTGTGATAAATTAAAATTGTTTAAAACAAGCTCAGCTTTATGCCTGTCTTTGATCGCCAGAGTTTTTGCCGAACCATTGTAGAAGTTAAATTTGAACAGGGTTTTTTTGTATTTGCCGTTCACTTCATTATGAGTGACTTCGAGCTTGCGCAGTTGGGCAAGGTCATACACGCTGATCTTCCAGGACCTGGCATCGACTATCGCCAGGGGAAAAAGATAACAGCCGGGAAGAAAATGAAATTTCTTATTGAGTTGATTGCGTTGCCAGATTGCATGTGCGCCATATAAAACACCTGTCAACAACAGCGCATACCAGATAATTGCCCTTTGGCCTTCCCACAGTGCGCTGTATGCATCCAGTGCCTCAGAAAATGCCACCAGCCATAACAGAATGCTGCAAAAGAGGATGAGCAATGCATTCAGTCCGAACCAGATTCTGTTGGATGTCGTGTCGGCATACACCAGGTAATCAGGATTGAAAACTGACTTTAATAATTGTTTTTTGACGCTACGGGATAGCGTATCAAAATCGAATTGATAAAAGACGCGCACGAATTCAATCCTCAAATTTAAAATGTACTGGTTTTATTTGCGTTAGAAAACACTATGTAAAGCTTGCAATTATTCAACATTGTCAGTATCACCAATTCTATTGTCCCGGTCAACCTGTGTGTCTGGAAATGATGTTTTAGGCGCATTGCCATGCCAGAATGCCGTTTTTTTTGTTCTGTCGCCTGTCAAAATGCATCCGTCAGAAATTTCCGGGCACTGATCGACCATCACCCGCTATTCATCGCAAACCAGAGGTAAGGGAAAATTCGCATGCGTATATTTCAAGTCTTGAATCATTCTTATGGAGAAGACGTGATGAGACACTGGAAAGCAGTAGCAGCAGCCTGCCTGATTGGCTTTGCCATGAATGTCTCGTTTGCAGATGGCATCAAGCTTGGTGCGCCCGAGGGGTGGCAACTATGGGGACCACTGGGTGATAAATATGAGATGGGAATAGACCCGGCAGAAAGTACACCTGATCATCCCGCGCTTGTCATTGCCAGCAAAGACACGCCTACCAATGAAACCGTGACTTTGATGCAGCAAGTGAATGCCGCAGAATGGGAAGGGGGCATGATTGAATTCAGCATGATGGCTAAAGCGGTAGGGGCGGAAAAGAACAGGGTATGGTTACGCCATCTGAAAGGCAGAAACCCCGTTACCGGAGAAAAACGCAGCCTGCCGGAACTGATGCTGAACTCACGCAGCATACCGGACAGCAAAGGGTGGGAGCGGATTACCATCATCAGCTATTTGCCGAAAGATTCAGGTGACGAAGACCGGCATTTTGACATCGGTATCTCACTTGCCTCCAAAGGCAAGATATGGGTCAGGGATATTAAATTGGAGCGCAAACCTTTTGTACCTGTCAGCAATCCCGTTGAATTGCCCGCTTTTCGCATGGGCTTACCCACCTATCCTCCCCGCAATCTGAACTTTAGCGGCTAATTTTTCGACCTTGCGCATGTGCGCAATACAGGTATGCACACAGATTATATGAATACAGGAGTCAACATGAAGCACTGGAAAATCGTCATCGCCGCACTTATGGTTGCGTTTGCCGTCAACTTTTCTTTTGCCGGACCGGTCAAAAATGGTATCCCCAAAGGCTGGATTGGTAGTGGTGCGATCGCTACCCATTATGAAAGCGGACTGGATGAGTCACAAGGAACCCCGGAGCAACCCGCCTTCTTCATCGCTGCAAAACAGGATACCGTTACAGATGATTTTGCTGCCATCACACAAGTGATTGATGCCAGTGCCTACCGTGGGAAAATCATGTTCTTTACCGCATCTGCCCTGCATATAGGCGATCTGGGTGGTTACGAATTCTGGATCAGAACCACGGATGAAAAAGGTACTACCTCCATCGCTTCCTCCTGGGCCCGGAAAAGTGATACATGGGAAGCAGTCAGAGTCAGATTGATGGTGCCGGCCAATGCACAAAAAGTGGAGCTGGGCGTGGGTATCAGGGATAAAGGTAAATTGCTGGTCAAAGGCATGACTTTCAACGAAGCGCAGCCTAGTGTTTTTGTGCCGGAAAGCAAGCCCATCGCCAATAAAATCACCATGGGCCCAGTCACTGGTACGATACAGAATTTGAATTTTTCTGACTAATTTTCCAGTTGATTTTTCTGACTTATTTTTCAGCTTATTTTTCAGCTTATTTTTCAACTTATTTTCAGCCAAGTACGACAGATGCACACAGACATTGCGATATCTCATCAAGATCAACAGAGTGATAACACAGCCGCCACCTGGCCATTCTTGTCCATGGTGGCGGTGCTGGGTTTGCTTGCTTATGTAGGTTTGAGCACGACCCGCTCTGCCTGGCTGGCAGATAGCCTGGCTCTATTGCTGGCATATACGCTGGCGCAGGCGGGTTTGTGTCTGTCGCAAAGAATGCTGTGGTTTAAGCATGCCGGCCAGCGCTGGCTTGTGCTGATGTTGTCTGTCTTGCTGTCTCTGTATGCAGGGGTGCGGGCTGAAGCCATGTTCTGGCCACCCTTGACGACTGGTCATGCAAACTGGTTGCTGCCCGCCGTCATACTGGCATTTATCTTTGCCACCGTATTGCCGGCAGCCATGGATATGGAAATCAAGCGTCGTACCCAGGCCAGCCTGGCAGCAGAGGCCAGTAAGTACAAGGTGGAAAGACAAATGCTGGAAGCCAGGCTGGCCGCTTTGCAGGGACAGATAGAACCGCATTTTTTATTTAATACCCTGGCCAATACCCGTGCCCTTATACATCAGGATGCCGGCCTTGCCGAACAGATGCTGAACCATCTGATCGCCTATCTGCGTGCTGCCATGCCCGACATACGTCAGAACACCACTACCTTGGGGCAAGAGCTGGACAGGGCTGCAGCATACCTGCAAATTTTCCAGATACGGCTGGGGCCGCGCTTTCAATTCTCGGTGCAAGCTGCTGCTGATGTCAGGGCTTGTCTGATTCCACCATTGGCCGTGATGAGCCTGGTGGAGAACGCCATCAAACACGGCATAGAACCACAACCCGGCGATGTGCGCATAGATATCAGTGCCAGTAGCGATGCCGGGCAATTGCAGATCACCGTCAGCGACAATGGCCGTGGTTTTCAGGATGAACTGGGCAGCGGTGTGGGTTTGCTGAACGTGCAGGAAAGATTGCTGGCACTGTTTGGTGAACAGGCAGAATTACAGTTGCAACCGCAAGAGTCTGGTGGTGTACGGGCGAGCATCTGTTTGCCGGCCACGTCTGGCAGTTTGTCATGAGTGTCAACAACCCCACAGTACTGATCGCCGAAGATGAAGCAATTTTGCGACAAGAACTGCAAAGCACATTGCTGCAACTGTGGCCAGAACTTGACATCATCGCTACTGTGGATGATGGCATCAAGGCCCTGCACGCGATAGCTGAACTACGTCCCGAGCTTGCTTTTCTGGATGTGCGTATGCCAGGCTTAAGCGGTATTGATGTCGCTCGCCTGGCGCAGCATCCTTGCCATATTGTATTTCTAACAGCCCACAATGATTATGCGGTCGATGCCTTTGATCAGGGTGCCGTTGACTACCTGCTCAAACCGCTGGACGCAGGGCGTCTGGCCCTGGCTGTGCAAAGACTCAGGCAACGCCTGTCACAGCAACCGGCTGACCTGTCAGCATTGCAAGTCAAAAAACCGCAGGAGGCACTACGCTGGATACAGGCATCCGTCGGTAACCAGATACGCTTCATCAATGTCAGCGACGTGCTGTGTTTTCGCGCAGATTCCAAATACACCAAGGTCATCACTGCCAGACTCGAAGCCTATATCCGTACCACCATCAAAGACCTGACAGCGCAACTGGATGCCGACAAATTCTGGCAGATATCACGCAGCAATATCGTCAGTGTGGCGGCGATTGATGCGGTACAAAGAAGTGATGGGGGATTGGCCCTGCGTTTGCAGAATGGGGATGAATGGCTGGCGGTGTCGCAGGCGTATCAACACCAGTTTCGCCAAATGTAGTCGGAGCCGCTGATTAAGCTACTGCGCGAAGCCATTTTGAGTCGGCGATGCTCGTCGTACTTGAGTACGACTGCGCTTCTCAACTCAAACTGACATCGCTCGCTACGCTTACTCAGCGACTCCTTGGGGCGCGCTGGTATCGCATTTAGCGACGAAGCATGTTTATGAGATATAATATTGTCAATAATTACACAGAATCACTTAATCATGAAAACCAAAAACTTGTCGCTGATGTGCAGTTTGTCTGGTCTGTCCACGTTATTGTGTATCCTTGTATCAAAGAACAGTGATTTTTCTGTCTTGGGTCTTACGTCAGAATTCGTATCCGGATTCTTTCTGGGCTTGTCTGTCGTTGCAAGTATCGTGACCATCGTGATTGGCGTCAATTTGGGTGTGGCGGCCAAACGGGACGATTCCATCCACGGCTAAATGCTTGACTTCTGGTCATGGCAAGCGTGCATTCGTGTAATGTTGATCGCGTGCCATATCAGCTTATCCTGATTATCCTTTTCCATAAACGTCTGAAGTTTCCCTCGCGTCACTTCCTATTCACGTACCTTGGTTTTCAGCCTGCGTTTGGCTTCGTCTATTCTCATTAAAATCTGCTTGACGTGACATTGTTGGTAATGCAGTCTGGTTCACATGCTATAAAAAAATGTATGCGGCTTTGCTTGACTAACTTTAACGGATTTAGCGTTTTATGATCAACATCAAAATATTTGTTTTCTTGCTGGCTATGGCGGGACTGGTTCATGCCGGAGAAAAAAGCGAAGATATTGTTGTCGGCACCATAGAAACCATACACTCCAATGCCTTGAACGAAGATAAAAAGATTTGGGTGTACGTTCCGAAGCCTGATGCTGGCCGGGGGCCGGAGAAGCCGGTTTATCCGGTTGTGTATTTACTGGACGGCAGTGATCATTTTCTTTCGATGATGGGTTTGATGGAAAAGAAATGCCGGGGTATTGGCCATTCTTGTCCCGAAATGATTCTGGTTGCTGTTACCCACAATAACCGTCAGCGTGAACTGACACCGACCAAGGCAGGTTCGTATGCCCAGCCAGAAAAAATCAATGAAAACTCTGGCGGCGGCGAGGCTTTCTCTGCCTATCTGGAAAAAGAACTGATTCCTTACATTAATGCAAAATATCCGGCGGCTCCCTATCGGGTATTGGTTGGTCATTCTCTGGGTGGCTTGACGGTGTTACATAATCTGATCAATCACAGCGCATTGTTCGATGCTTATCTGGCGATAGACCCCAGCATGTGGTGGGACAATGCACTGCTGGTCAAACAAATGGAAGTCGCGCTTAAGGACAATCGCTTTGCTAACAAATCGCTATATCTGACGGTTGCCAATACGCTTGCCAAAGGCGTGTCTATGGATCAGGTCAGATCTGGCAGCGATCAGGAAAGCAGGCATATCCGCTCCATACTCAAACTGGTCGATACACTGGATGCCCATCCACAAAAAGGCTTGCGCTGGAAGTGGAAATACTACCCGGACGAAGGTCATGGTTCTATTCCGATTTTGGCCGAGTATGACGGCTTGAACTTCTTGTTTGATTTTTACAAGCTGGCCGATTTCGCGCGCTTGTATGACGCAAAGATAGATGGCGCAGGTGAAATGAAGCAGCAATTTGAAAAAATCAGCGCGCATATGGGCTATCAGCTTTTACCCGATCTGGAAACGATGGATGGACTGGGGCAGCATTTTTTACGTGAGAAAAAATTGAAGAATGCCCATGATTTTTTTAGCGCGAATCTGGAAAACTATCCACACAATGCCTTGTCGCATGAAGGTATGGGCGACTATTACCAGGCCACAGGTGATCAGGCCAGGGCAAAGGAAGCGTATCAACAAGCCGTGAATTTGGATGCCAGCTCCAAAGCCCGGGGGAAGCTGGATAAGTTAAATGGCATCGTGGCTCGCTGATGGCTATTCGCGGAAATTAATTATCTGTTCAGTGCGCCATGAACGCCGCTGGATTTCTGTCGTCGCGGCACTGCTGCCCGGAATAATGTCCTTGACAAACAATAACGAGTAAATTCCCTCCCTTTCAAGGGGAGGGTTAGGGTGGGGATGGGTTTCGGTTGATTAACGATAAATGTAATTACGTCGGAAACCCATCCCCATCCCAACCTTCCCCTTGAAGGGGAAGGAGCTTCAAGCACGATCGCTGGCAAAGAATGTTCATTTGCAGAATTAAGTTTTCGACCTGGAAAAATCATTAAGACACGGCTCGTGCTTGATGTTCAGAACGAGTCAAGCACATTATTCTGGCACAACAGTGTGCCTTCGCAGGAATGACGATGTGGAAGGTAGCAGGACTAGCTGCCACTTCCGTATGAAGAACAATGCGGTGAGCCGGAGAGCGGTTTCGCAATCAGACAGTGGTGTACTAGGCCCACCCGTATTGTCGCAGCATATCAAATCAATGTTTCTCGATCTTGGTCTGATTAATCTCATCCAGCCCGTCCGCATCCAGATGGGCGATATCCCCCCATTGCACCAGCTTCACGTCTTTGCCCGCCACTTCAAAACGATTGATACTGGCGTTGTAAATGGTGACTTCACGTGGTGCATGCAAGGGTAAATCTTTGGCGGCGCGGTAGGCGCATTCCAGTACGCCGCCGTGGGCGACGAGGGCAATTTTTTTGCCTTCAAATTGCTTCGCATAATGCAGCACATGTTCCATCACACGCTTGTGGAATTGACGTATGGTTTCGCCCTGGTTTTCACCGGTTGGGAATTCGGCATCGGGCTCATGCGCTTGCCAGGCGTTGTATTCCTTGCGGTACAGGCTGGGCAGTTCACTGTACAGTTTGCCTTCAAAGCCACCAAAGCAGCGTTCGCGCAGGCCCTTGTCTATACGGGTACTGATACCTTGCAGGCGGGCGATTTCGCCGGCGGTTTGTATGGCACGCTGCAAGTCGCTGGAAACAATCGCATGCAGTTTTTCATTTTGCAAAGCCCAGGCCAATGCCTTGGCCTGACGTGTGCCTTCAGCATTCAGGGGGATGTCGAGGTGACCCTGCAAACGACGTTCTGCATTCCAGGCGGTTTCGCCATGGCGTATCAGTAAAATTTCTGTAGGCTTCATATTTTGCTTATTTGGTCTTGAGCCAGAAGGTGACTGGGCCATCATTGGTCAGCGATACTTTCATGTCAGCACCAAAACTGCCGGTTTCTACCTGGGCATGTTTGCTGCGTGCCTGGGCGACAAAGTAGTCGAATAATTGCCTGCCCAGTTCTGGTGGCGCAGCCGGTGTGAAAGAGGGGCGGGTGCCAGAATTGGTATCGGCTGCCAGCGTGAATTGCGGCACCAGCAGCAAGCCGCCTTGCACGTCAGTGACACTCCGATTCATCTTGCCGGCATCGTCAGAAAAGACGCGGTAAGCCAGTAATTTTTTCAGCAAATCATCGGCTTGTTTTTCAGTATCTTCGCGTTCGGCGCAGACCAGCACCATCAGGCCTGCATTGATGGCACCTATGGTGTTGCCATCGACGACGACTTTGGCTTCAGTGACTCGTTGTAGTAGGGCGATCATGGGGGGTATTTTTTATTTGATCCAGGTACAGAGGCTTTAACCGGTTCATGAACCGTATTCGTATAAAAGTCTGAATTCCCTCCCTTTCAAGGGGAGGGGGAGGGTGGGGATGGGGTGCGGTTGAATGACGGTGATATTAATTGCAGCGAGGATTTGTGGCTGAACCCCATCCCCAACCCAACCTTCCCCTTGAAGGGGAAGGAGTTTCCGCGTTACTCAGGAAGTGGGGCGTGCATCAAGCCATCAAGCCGTCAACGTCACCTTCGCAAATTTACGCTTACCCACTTGTACTACAAACGTCCCTGCTTCAACCTTCAAAGCTTTGTCACTGATGACTGTGCCATCAATACGCACGCCACCTTGTTCCACCATACGCAAGGCTTCGGATGTAGAGGCGCAAAGATTTGTTTGCTTCAGCAACTGACTTATGCCAAGTGGCGCACCACTCAAACTGACTTCTTCCACATCATCCGGTATCCCACCCTTGGAACGGTTTACAAAATCCGCCAGCGCATCTTCTGCCGCCTGTCTGTTGTGGAAGCGGGTCACGATTTCCTGGGCGATGGCAACCTTGATATCACGCGGGTTCTGGCCTTCGGCCACGGCTTTCTTGTAAGCGGCGATCTGTTCCAGCGAGCAGAAGGACAGCAACTCATAGTAACGCCACATCATGGTGTCCGAGATACTCATGATCTTGGCGAACATGGTGTTGGCAGGTTCCGTGATGGCGATGTAGTTGTTCTTGGACTTGGACATCTTCTCAACACCGTCCAGTCCCTCCAGCAAAGGCATGGTCAAGATACATTGCGGTTCCTGACCATAATCCTTTTGCAGTTCACGGCCTACCAGCAGGTTGAATTTTTGATCAGTGCCACCCAGTTCCAGGTCAGATTTCAGGGCGACAGAGTCATAGCCCTGCATCAGCGGGTACAGGAATTCATGCACCGAAATGGGCGTGCCAGCCTTGAAACGCTTGGTGAAATCATCACGCTCCATCATGCGGGCAACGGTGTACTTGGATGACAGTTGTATCATGCCACGCGCACCCAGCGGGTCTGACCATTCCGAGTTGTAGCGGATTTCGGTCTTGCTGGCGTCCAGCACCAGAGAAGCCTGTTTGAAGTAAGTCTGGGCGTTGTCTTCGATCTGCTCGCGCGTCAGCGGTGGGCGGGTGACGTTACGGCCAGACGGGTCGCCGATCATGGACGTGAAATCACCGATCAAAAAGATGACCGTATGGCCCAGATCTTGCAGCTGTCGCATCTTGTTGAGTACCACGGTGTGGCCCAGGTGCAAATCTGGTGCAGTCGGGTCCAGGCCCAGCTTGATGCGCAGGGGTTTGCCGCTTTGTTCGCTGCGTGCCAGTTTTTGCGCGAATTCAGACTCGATTAATAGTTCGTCCACACCGCGTTTGGTCACCGCCAGTGCGTGTTGCACCGCATCAGAAAGAGGCAGGATTTTGCTGGCCTGTTCGGCCTTGTCAGTAGCGTTTGAATTTTGTACAGAAGTCATAGTAAAGTTGCATCAAATTTTTTGTAACACCGCTGGTCGAATTCACAATCTGAATCCATAATCAGCGTTTTGCCAAATTCTGGGTGTTGGTTAAATTGCCGGGATTAATGATAAGCGTCACAAGTTGCCGGATACTTGCAATTTTACTTGCTCAGTGATTTTCAGGCGGATGTTGTGAATACTTTATAATCCCATCCTTGGCCTTGCAGTCTTGCTATGTTGTGCATCTTGTGCACGCTTCAATGACTGCAACAAGCCCGAATTTTCGATAAAAACAGTCAATTTTAACTTATTGCATGCGTCCATCAGATAAATTACTTCGTTTAGCTTCTGGTAGCAGACTGTTGTTCGGCACCACGCGCGCTTCGCGCATCGTCTCTGTTTCCGCTCTTTTCTTTGCTGTCTGCGCATTTGGCGCAGTAGGCGTAGCGCCGCTGGCACCTGATGCTTCGGATCTGCCAGTCAAGAGAATCACCGAAGAACTGTCCCTGCCAAAACTGGAAGACCAGGTTGCCGCGCTCGAAGCGAGTGAGCAACAATTCACCAGGGAAGCGACCTTCAAGAGCAGTGAACCATTGAGTACATTCTTGCAACGCATCGGTGTTGACGATGACGAAGCAAGCCAGTTTATCAAGTCAGACAGTATTGCCCGCAGCATGTTGCAGTTCCGGGCAGACAAGACCGTTGCAGTCAAAACGGATGATGAAGGTGAACTGTTGTGGTTGCAGACAACCGTCTCAGATGGCCCCGACAAGCCCGTCAGAAATATCGTCATCAAGCGTGATACCGGTGGTAAATTGGTATCTTCCGACATCAGTGCCAGTCTGGAACGACGTGTGGAAATGGCTACTGCCTATATCCGCACGGCGTTTTACCCTGCTGCCGATGATGCCTTGATCCCTTATAACGTCACCGAACAGGTCAAGTCCATGTTCGAGACCAATGTTGATTACCAGCGCCTGCAAAAGGGTGATTATTTCAATATTGTCTATGAAAGTTTTTGGCAAAACGGTGAACGTGTACGCACGGGCCGTGTACTGGCAGGTGAATTCAGCAATTCCGGCAAGCTGTACCAGGCGGCCTGGTTTGAAGAAACTGGCGGCAAGGGTGGTTATTACACCTTTGACGGCAAATCCCTGAAAAAAGCCTTCCTGAAATCGCCGATAGAATTTACCCGCGTGTCGTCTGGTTTCTCCATGCGCGTGCATCCTATCTCAGGTCAATGGAAAGCCCATAAAGGCGTTGATTTTGCTGCTGCTACCGGCACACCGATACGTGCTTCCGCCGATGGTGTGGTTGATTCAGCTGCCCCCAGCAATGGTTATGGCAATCTGGTCGTGCTCAAGCACTGGAATAACTACAGCACTGCCTATGCCCATATGAGCCGCTTCGCTGCCGGTATCCACAAGGGCAGCAAGGTTAGTCAGGGTGATGTCATTGGCTATGTCGGCACTACTGGCTGGTCCACAGGCCCGCATCTGCACTATGAATTCCGCGTCAACAATGAAGCGCGCGACCCCATGTCCATCAACATGACGGAAGCCGCCCCATTGGCCGCGAATGAAATGAACCGTTTCAAAGGTTTTGCCGGTGATATGAACCACAGGTTCAATCTCTTGCATCCTGAACGCATGGCTGAAACCATGAAACTGGCATTGCGCTAAGCTTGTATTAAGCCATCAGCTTGAACAAGTACCCGCCAGTTTCATTCATGCCCGCTCGTTTTGTCACAACCGTGGTGACAGCATGAGCGGGCATGTTGCGTTTACCGTGCGTAAAGCCGTGGCCGCAGATGCGCCAGCGCTGACGGTGCTGATACTGCAAGTCTGGCTGGATACCTATGCAGTGCATGGCATACGCCCGGCGATTGCCGGTTATGTGCTGGATGAACTGACGCTGGCCAGAACCAGTGCTTATCTGGCGCAGGCGCATACCCATATCTTGCTGGCAGAGGCTGATCAGCACCTGGTTGGCTATTGCCAGACTACATCGGGCAAGCCCGGTCCACAATCTACAATACCCGACGCTGAGCAGGCCGAAGTCGATCACCTATACGTGCACCCCCGCTTTTTTGGCCATGGTATAGGGCAAAGATTGCTGGCCGATGCGGAGCTGGCTCTGCAAGCACAGGGGATAAAGCAGGCATGGTTGTCTGTGTGGGTAGGTAATGCACGTGCACTGCAGTTTTATCCACGGGCGGCTTATCAGGAAACCGCCGTCAGCATATTCCAGATGGGTGAAGAGAAAATCGAAAACAGGATTTTTTCCAAAATGCTGTAATCTTCAAAATAATCCCTTTCCATCAACCAAGCGAGTGCCAGCATGTCAGACCATTCAGAAAACAGCGTACCCGTCTACCTGGGTTTGATGTCAGGTACAAGCCTGGATGGCGTTGATGGTGTGCTGGTCAGCTTTCCTGACTCCGCAGATGGCAATGAAGCCACGGCTACCATGCAGATTATCGCCAGCGCCTATGTGCCTTTTGATGATGCTTTACGGCAGCAGGCCATGGCCTTGCAACAGCCGGGCGAAAATGAAATTCACCGCGAAGCCTTGCTGGCCAATGCGCTGGCGCATTGCTACGCAGCCTGCGTCCATGTCTTGCAGGCCAAGTCGCCACGCAGCCGCATACATGCCATAGGCGCGCACGGGCAAACCATACGCCATCGGCCAGAACTGGGCTATACCCGCCAGACCAATAATCCGGCTTTGCTGGCTGAATTGACGGGCGTGGATGTGATTGCCGATTTCCGCAGCCGCGATGTGGCTGCTGGTGGGCAGGGTGCACCGTTGGTGCCGGCATTCCATCGCGCCGTCTTTGGAAAGCCGGGCAGTTGCCGTGTGGTGGCCAATATTGGTGGCATCAGCAATATCAGCATTCTGGCGGAAGATGGACATACCCTGGGTTTTGATACTGGCCCTGGCAATGTATTGATGGATGCCTGGATACAAAAACATCAAGGCAAAAGCTATGATCAGGACGGTGCCTGGGCGGCCCAGGGGAAAGTCATCCCTGCCTTGCTGCAACAATTGATGTCCGAAGCCTATCTGCAATTGCCCGCTCCAAAAAGCACAGGGCGTGACTTGTTCCATATGGCCTGGCTGCAAGAGAAGCTGCACAGCAAGCAGCACGATTTTGCCCACGCGCAGGCAGTGGACGTGCAGGCCAGCCTGTGTGAATTTACTGCCCAGACTTTAGCCAATGACATCGTGCGGCATGCAGCGCAGGCCAGTCATGTGTATGTCTGTGGTGGTGGTGCCTTCAACCATCAACTGATGCAGCGCTTGCAAAGCTTGCTGGCGGCACAGGCTTGCCGCGCCCGCGTGTGCAGCACGACGGATTTGGGCGTCGCCCCGGAGCAGGTGGAAGCACTGGCCTTCGCCTGGCTGGCCAGGCAGTTCAGCTTGCGCTTGCCGGGCAATCTGGCAGATGTCACCGGTGCTGCCGGCGACCGCATCCTGGGTGCGTTGTATCCGGCCTGATGGGTGATCCTGGCCCCACATTTTTCGACGCGGAAAGCACGCAGAAATGGTGAGTTGAACGCGGCATTTGTTCCGTTCAAGCGTCGTCCTTTGTCATGTTGTGACTAACCGACAATACTTTCCTGTTGAAAACGCAAGACTTCATTTTAGTGAATTTCATCTAAAACACTGCGCGCCTGTTCTGGCGGCGCACTTCCCTAGAGTGCGTATAAATGATTTAACTCATTTTTATACTGCTGCTATCGTCGGAATTTTCCAACAACCGGCTTTTCTCATCTCTCTTTATGTTGCATGGCAACTTGCTAATCCGGGCTGCTGATCCTAGCCTGAGGCTGCCATCACAAGCACCAGCTCACAGAAGCTGAGCCATTGGCACCGCTGAGTTTCATTTCAACGATAACAAAGAAAGAGACAAAATGAAAAAAAGCATGATGAAGAAATTGTTCGTGTGTGTAGTCGCCCTGATGATGCTACCGGCACCATCCTGGGCATCAGGTTATACGGAAACAAAATATCCGATCGTGCTGGTGCACGGCCTGTTTGGATTCGACAATATCGGTCCTGTCGATTATTGGTATGGGATTCCTTCCGCTTTGCGCAGCGATGGTGCCCGGGTGTATGTGACCCAGGTAGCTGCCGCCAACAGTACTGAAGTCCGGGGCGAGCAATTGCTGACCCAGGTCAAACAGATACTGGCCGTTACCGGTGCCAGCAAGGTCAATCTGATTGGTCATAGCCATGGCGGGCCTACCACCCGCTATGTCGCCTCCATCCGGCCTGATCTGGTGGCGTCCGTGACATCGGTGGGTGGTGTGAATCGTGGTTCCAAAGTAGCAGATGTACTGCTGGGTGTTGCACCGGCAGGTTCACTGTCGAATACCGTGCTGGTGTCCATTACTAATGGCCTGGCGCAGATCATCAGTTTCTTGTCCGGCAAACCTACGCTGTCGCAAGATTCGCTGGCCGCTGCCAATTCACTGAGCACGGCCGGTTCACTGAAGTTCAATGCCAAATATCCGGAAGGCATCCCCACCACGACCTGTGGTGAAGGTGCTTATACGGCCAAAGGTGTGGCGTATTTTTCCTGGAGCGGCGCCAAGCCTTATACCAATGTACTCGATATTATCGATCCAGCATTGGCACTGACTTCACTGGCTTTTGGATCAGAAAAAAATGATGGACTGGTCGCCAGTTGTTCCGCCCATCTGGGCAAGGTGATTCGTGACGATTATGCGATGAATCATCTGGATGAAGTTAACCAGACCATAGGATTGATCAACATTTTTGAGACCAATCCGGTTACGATATACAGGCAGCATGCAAATCGTTTGAAAAATCAGGGCCTGTAATCGCAGGGCTTTGATGTGAGTTTTGATGTTCAGGCAAACCAGATGGTGGCGTAGTGACAGCGCACCACTATCTGGCCCAGGCAAAAATTGCTAAATGATATGCATAGGAGCGGTGCTCAATGAGAACAGGTAATCTTGCATTTGCAGGCGCGACGACATTGTGCGTCGCTGCTTTTTTTGTTTTTACTGCTTTAAAAAACGAGCCCAATCAAGAGCCCATCAAACTGCGCAAGGCAGATCACAGCTTTGATTTTGTCCGCTCGATGGAAGGTACGACGGGTGATGGCAAAATCAGCCAGGATGCCGCCGGTGATTTACAGATCAATGTTGAACTGCGGCTGTTGTTTGATTATTACCTGGCCGCCATCGGCGAAAAAAAACTGGATGAAATTCAGGCTGAAATTGAAAGAGTGCTGACCCAGAAACTGGGTAGCAAAGCTGCCCAGCAAGCCAAAGATTTGTTGGCGCGCTATATTCAATACAAACAGGCATTGCTGGCAGTGGAAAGTAATGCGCAAAATATTAGCCCTGGCAAAACCGGCATGAGTGTCGCCGCAAGACAGCGCTGGACCGCCATGCAGCAAGTGCGCCAGCGTTATTTCAGCGATCGTGAAAACCTGGCCATGTTTGGCTTTGATGATGCCTATGACCAGGACGCAATGGCAAGAATGGACATTGCAGAAAATAACAGCCTGTCGGCGGAAGATAAAAAGGCACAACTGAAAGCACTGGATGATGCCTTGCCCGCCGCCTTGAAAGAAGAAAAGAGTGCGCCTTATCAGGTCGTCCGGCTGGAAGAACAGGCACAAAGCCTGCGTGCCAATGGTGCCAGCGATGAAGAAGTCTTTCGTATGCGCGCTGCCGCCACTTCACCCGAAGCTGCTGCCAGATTGGCACAGGTAGACAAGGAAGACGCAGCCTGGAAATCACGCATACAACAATACCTGGACCAAAAAAATCGCCTGAGTACGGAAATGGCTTTTCATAGCGAATCAGAAAAGCAGGGGGCCCTGCAACAGGTACGCAATCAGTTTTTTAGTGCAGATGAGCAGCGGCGTTTGTCTGCGTATGAGTGATGTAGAGGGAAATTGGATATAAACTTCGATTAGATACCATATAATTTACTGAGTATCCAATTTTCTACGAATTTTCCGTCTTTTGCTTCAAGGCGATAAGTATCTTTTTGCACCCAGTCAATTGCACCTTTAGTAAATGAACTAGTCGTAACAATTACTCCTTTTGTAGCTCTTAGGTGTTCTACAACGGCTGATAGTTCTCGCAAGTGACTCAGTTGTACTTTCTTGTGCCCGACATATTTTTTTGCTTGCCAAATTGCTTTAACGCTACCTAAAATTGGGTCATTGCGTTCTGTGAGAACGTCTATTCCTCCATCTTTGCTTCCTTGCATAACGGTCACGTCCCATCCATTGGACGTTAGTAACTCACCGATTAAATGCTCGAATTCGCGCCAGCTTAAATCTGAAAGTAACTTTCCTTCACGCAGTAACTTTGCTGCTAACATCAAATGATTTGGGGAGTTGGAAAGGAATGCAGGAGGTAGGGCAATAGTATTGTCAGGAATCCAAATTTCTTTTTCTGGTGTCGGCGGTGCCACGACATCAAAGTCGTTGTAATAGACTAAATCTGCAGCTAGCCACTCGTTAGTTTTTGTCCATGATGACACTTGCTCTTTGAATTTAACGAGCCACGCTTCTGTTACTTTTGCAGTGTTTATATGAAATCCCAATAGCCCCGGATCCGTCAAGTGGTGTGCCGTTTCAAAGTCAATCAATGGATTTGATAGTAAGAAATCTTCAATTTCCTCGTCGGTCGGCAATTCACTACTTGGTTTTACATAGTCATCGTCATTGTTCTCACGGGACCTCCTATGTATTTCAATAGAGTTCAAAATCTCATGCATTACTATATCGCGTAGTGCTTGAGTGGTTAGGGTAGTCATAAAAGGATTGAAGTACTTATTTTTATATGGCAAAAGTAAATTGCAAGTAAACGCGTTTCGTTTCCATATTTTAAGTCGTAACCTTTTGCGTAAATCAATAACATAGTTGATGTATTCCAAGCATTTGGAGCGGGGATCAAATCGCTAGAGCCATTACGTTGCGCAAAATGAGTCTTGGTAATTCCATGAAAAGAAAATATTCCTCTTTGTCTTCAATTAGGAATTCCTCGACAAATGGATTGCGAGTGCTGCGCATTAGCAATTCTTCTAAATCTTTAATAGCACGCTCGGTTGTTGCTGGAGCTTTCGAACTTTCTAACTTTTTGAGTAACAAGATTCCTTCATCGTAAACCCATGGCATTTTCTCGCGATATAGGCTAAGAGCCATTTTTATGCTAATTTTAGGATCTTTTGAAAATTGAAACATTTCTTCAAACATTCCAGGATGGAATCGCCGCCTTCTACGTTTTCCTTCGGAGTGAGTGGTTTTTTCAATACGAGAAGGCAAATCTTGAAACATGATTTTAATTTCTTCAAATAGTTTCGCAGACGAGTTCTCAATTTCAATAATGTTCGATGTTGATTCTTTTCCTGTAATATCTGATGGCCCATCAAGTTTTTTCAAAATTTCGACAACAGTTTGACGAAATTTACCTACTTGAAAATTAATAGTATCTTCGTCTGGCTCAGAATTTGGAATTCTTGTTACCAATTGAAAAACTAATTTTGTTAGAGAGTCTTCGTCTCCCCCACAATTCTGAAATTGTGCAAATGGCCCTGATGATGCGTCTTTAAGCTCAACCCCCAGCGCAACGCCAAGTATTGGGGTATCTAACTTGCCTTTAGCCATACCTGCTTCGAAAAGTATCCATGGTCGATCGATGCTACGTTTAGTCAGAAGACACACAACATCAGAAGCGCTTTGTATGTTTTTAATTATTTCTGGGTACCATTCCACGCCATATTCAATGCCTTGATTGCCTCGGCGATCAGATGTTCTAAATGACTTTAAAACGCCTGCGCTTACGCTTTTTAGTAGGTTGCTAAATGCCTCCGCCAATTCAGCGTCACGTGTGTCATGGCTGATAAATACGAGTGGATTTGATAATTTTGCTATTTGCTCAATCTGATTTTCAGCCATAACGGGTCCTTGATAAATTGCGCGATTTAATTTTCCCTACTAAATAATAGCAAAAAATATTTTTATATTGTCAATTTAATGCATGGCAAAGCAAAATATTTGAATACTTATCTACGGTGGTGTTCAACAGTTTAAAACGAAACAGACGAAAAGAAGGCACTCTTTTCCCTAAGCAAAGTGGAGTTCTTGAACAAGAAGCAGTATTGCTTTCTTTAAAGGGGAAATACTTCTATTTTTGTCCAAAATGTTGTTGCCAATTGTTGTTTGACACAGTAATCGACAGGCCAAATGTCGTTAACCTACGCGTCTGTAGATTTGAGATTTGAGTCAAAGATTTAAGGAGGGAGATAAAACTAAAAACTCAAGCCAGGCTGAGTTCTTCAGCCTGTTCTTCTTCAGGCACGTTTTCCAGTGCTTCCATCAATGCGCGATCGACGACCTTGTCGAGTACCAGTATCTTCGCGCGTTTTTCGCGGAAGGTTTGTTCGAGTTCTTCGGCAGAGACCTGGAAAGTCTTGTCTTTGTCGCCCGTAGTGAAAATGTACAGACTGCGCATGGGGCTGACCCAGGCCAGTTTGACTTTGTTGGTACCACCGGATTTTTTGGTGAATTCCAGCCAGACGCCGCGTTCCAGTTCGGTGACGGTGTCCACATGTTCATCAGGCGGTGGCGGTGGTTCCTGCTCAACCTTGCTTTCGGCTTCAGCACGTTTTGCCAGGCGGCGTTCAGCTGCTTGCTGGGCGACTTCAACGGCAATTTCAAGCTGACGTTCTGGTGACAGATCCAGCGGCGCACGCACGATGGATGCATGGCATTCTGCCAGTTCGGCAAAGAACTGCACACGGTCGGCGTCTTCCCACTTGATCAGGCTCAGCCATTTGTTCAGGCGGGCCAGAATGGCGGGCAGACGATTCAATAATTCCTGGCGCTGTTGCAGAGTGATCTTGGGCTTGACGCTCCAGATCAGGTCATCCATGGTTTTGATGGCATCTTCAACGGCATAAGGTTTTTCTTCCTTGACGCTATAGGCCAGGGTCAATACCTTGGTCCAGCGGCTTTCAAGGAATGTTTCTACAAAGGCAACTACTTCACCGGTACCAACACGCAATGCCACTTCATGGGTGGCGGCCATATTGGCCTGTTTGACTTTTTCTTTTCTCAGCGCTGTGTTGATCGGTGCCTGCAAGGCCTGGGATGCTTCTTCCTCCTCTTTCTTGATGAAAGATTCGAGGTCGTTGACGACTTCATCAAAGAGCGCGATTTCCTGGTCAAACTCTTGCTGCACACGATGCACATTACGCTGCATGGTCTGGAACAGCGGATCTTGCTGACCCTTTTTCTGATCCCATGCCAGGCTGTAGCGCGACAGCAATTCAATCAGGCGACGTGCTGGATGGTCTTCCTGGAAAAAAAATTCCTTGTCCAGCAGTGCTGCTTTCAACACTGGTATCTGCAATACAGATATCAGTTCCTTGATCTGTTGCGGGATGGCTTGATTGCGGAAGACGCTATCGAACACCTGTGACAACAAATCAAGCGTATTTTTTTCTACGCCGGTATTGGCCAGTTCGGGCATTTGCTCGCGCATTTGCGACAGGCGCAAGACGTCTTGCGCGCCAGCCATCAATTGCTGCAGCTTGACACTCTTTTGCAGGTCCGCAAGCTTTTGGAACATCTGGGCACGTGCTGCCACTTGCTGTTGTTCGCCACCAGCGCCAAAACCTGAATAAGGTGTCGCGCCCTGACCGTCGCCAGATGATCCATCGCCACCATGACCACCGGCCATACCGCCAGCGCCGCCATTACCACCACTCATACCACCCAGGCCACTACCGCCCATGCCGCCAGTACCACCGCCGCCTCCGTGACCACCGCTGCCACCGCCACCGTGACCACCGCCATGGGCGAACTGGCCACCATCATTGGCCGCGTTTTGGCCGCCACCAGACAGGAAGCTACGCAGTTTTTGGGATACGTCGCCGGGTGTTGCTGCTACCGCCGTTGCTTCTTTGCGACGTTCTACACTGCTGCGGCTACGGCGTATGCGGAAAGACTCATGCAGATCCGGCAGAATGCCTTTGGCAATCAGTGCTTCATTCAGTGTGTTTAATATCGGTTCAAGGTCAAACAGAATTTCGGCACGAAGCAAAGGTAATACCAGTTCGTGGGTATTAAGCTCCGGGTCAAATTCACACCAGGCTGCATAGATGGTGTGCAAGAACACTTCGGGGCGGAACGGGTTTTGTGCAATGCTCAGTGCTTCATGGTCCATCAAGTGGGCAAAGCGCATGTTCAACGCGGCATATTGCTCGGCACTGTCGAGTTCCAGTGTGCGGCTGGAACGGCTCAGGGCCAGTTTCTTGTCCATTTCTTCATACGTCACCAGGCTCAGGGCGATATCAACAGGTGAGGCTATGGCACGCACACCCTGCAACAGGGCGTCAATTTCTTTACGGAAGCCTTTTTCAAACCCGGCAGAAGTCAGGTAATAAAAGGCGTAGGAATTTTTCTTTAGTAATTGGCCGGCGTTGAAGCTAAGGTTGGCTTCACGGGCATCCATGCTGTGCTCGGACAAGGCAAGGAAGGCATTCGACAAGCGGGCCGAAAAGGCATCCAGCTGCGACACCACCAAATGCGTTGCCAGTGGAATTAAACCGCGCAATACCTCATCCCGGGACTGCAGGGCAGGTCCGGTAGATGCAGGTTTATTGACGGGATTCGACATGGCAGCAATAAAATCAAGGTTATTTTATTAATACTTGAAATACAAAACGGTAAAAGCCAGGTAAATTCTGCAAGCAGCAGGACTCCTGGCAAGTCGGCAGGCCCAGGGAAACATTGTGGCAGGCTTGCAGGCTTCAGACATAAGTACAAAACACGCACTATGGTAGAAACATTTTATTACCACCTGATTAAGATTTCAGGCTCATAATTCAGACAGGCATTTTTGGTAATGTACTTCCACTATATACCGATAATTTCCACATGGAAATGTTCGAAACGCAATTTCTGCGACTTTTTAAGTATATCTTGTAGCGCACTGCTAAAAAAGAATCCTGTTTGAGGATAGGCCCTAAAATTGCTTATCAGAAACACACTAAATACATACTTTTCCCAAGATTGCTCTAAAATAGCAGGCTTGGCTGGGTTTACCCTATTTCAAACGCCGTTTTTTACTTTTGGTTTCACTTTATTTCATTAACGGCGCATGCAAAACATTTCTTTATGACAAAAAAACAAGCAACTGCAAATCATTTGGAAACATCACTGCCGGCTGGCATGACATTCGAAGCCGCGATGACCGAATTGACGGCACTGGTTGCCAGTATGGAGGCAGGCGAATTACCGCTTGAAGCTTCCGTGAGCGCTTACCAACGCGGTTCTGAATTGATTAAATACTGTGCAGCCCAGCTTGACAAGGTAGAACAGCAAGTCAAAGTGCTGGAAGCTGGAATGCTCAAACCTTTGAGCATTGATGGCGCAGAGGACGCAGCATGAGTGAGGATTTTCGACACTGGATGCGACAAACCCAGGCCGGATGTGAAACCAGCCTGGCGCGTTTCCTGCCGGATGAAAACACCGTTCCGCAACAATTGCATGCCGCCATGCGTTACGCCACACTGGATGGCGGCAAACGCGTGCGCCCCTTGCTGGTTTATGCTGCCGGGCAGTTGTTCGACGCACCTGCAGATCTGTTGAGTCGCGCCGCTGCTGCGGTAGAAATGATCCACGCCTATTCACTGGTGCATGACGACATGCCCTGCATGGATGATGATGCCCTGCGTCGTGGCAAGCCCACCGTACACGTCAAGTATGACGAAGCCACCGCCTTGCTGGTAGGTGACGCCTTGCAGGCACAGACATTTTTGGTTTTGTCCGAAGGTGTGGATGGTGATGCCACCAGCCGGTTGGCCATGATGCGCTTGCTGGCGACGGCTGCCGGTTCGGTTGGCATGTGCGGTGGCCAGGCGATTGATCTGGCCAGTGTCGGCGTCGCCCTGAATCGGGAACAGCTTGAACAGATGCACAGATTAAAAACCGGTGCCTTGCTGCGTGCTTCGGTATTGCTGGGAGCCATGAGTGGCAAAGCGCTGTCGCCGCAAGAAAATCAGGCGCTGGATCAGTATGCTGCTGCCATCGGCCTGGCGTTTCAGGTGGTAGATGATGTACTGGATGCGACTGCCGATTCAGCCACCCTGGGCAAGACTGCAGGCAAGGATGCTGCAGACAACAAGCCGACCTTTGTCAGCCTCATGGGGTTGGAAGCCTCGCGCGCATTGGCAACGCAACTGTGCCATGATGCGCATGCAGCGCTGGCTGAATTTGGCGAAAAAGCCTGGCTCTTGCATGAACTTGCCGATTTGATCGTGCAACGCCAGGCCTGAAGATAGCTTGTAACACCGTAGGGTGCGCCATGCGCACCACAATGAGCACCACAATGAGCACCACAATGAGCACCACAATGAGCACCACAATGAGCACCACAAACCGGCAAGGCAAATCGAACGGTGCGCATGGTGCACCCTACGGGGCCGGCAAGAGTTGTAATGTCATCCAGATGAAGATTAAGACCATCTTGAAATGTCTGAAATGTGCAGTATTGTAGGGTGCGCTGTGCGCACCGGTACAACGTATTGAATGAAGCAAGTGGTGTCACAGGGTACCCTGCGAGTAGTGCAAGAGGCGGTTTTGCGTAAGTCCTAAAATAGAAGAATGCGATAACTGTTCTGATCACCGTTCACTTGTTGAATGCGAGTGATCAGATCTGTTTAGCCAAGTAACGAAAATAACAATGACGACTTTATTGAACACCATTAATTCCCCTGCTGATCTGCGTGGCCTGTCACGTCAGCAACTCAAGCCGCTGGCTGATGAATTGCGCCAGTATGTGCTTGATTCTGTTTCCAAGACGGGCGGCCATTTGTCGTCCAACCTTGGCACTGTGGAATTAACCATCGCCCTGCACTATGTCTTCAATACGCCTGAAGACCGACTGGTGTGGGATGTTGGCCATCAAACCTATCCACACAAGATACTTACCGGTCGCCGCGACCAGATGCACAGCCTGCGCCAGTTGAACGGCATATCCGGCTTCCCGCGTCGGGTTGAAAGCGAATACGACACCTTTGGTACGGCGCATTCATCCACTTCCATTTCTGCGGCATTGGGCATGGCCGTGGCTGCCCGCACCAAAGGTGAAGACCGCCATGCAGTGGCCATCATTGGCGATGGTTCCATGACCGCAGGCATGGCTTTTGAAGCGATGAACAATGCCGGTGTGAATGAAGACATCAACCTGCTGGTTGTGCTGAATGACAATGACATGTCCATCTCGCCACCGGTGGGTGCACTGAACCGTTACCTGGCACGCCTGATGTCTGGCAAGTTTTATGCGGCTGCCCGCAATGTCGGCAAATCCGTCTTGCCATCACCCGTGCTGGAACTGGCCAAACGCTTTGAAGAACATGCCAAGGGCATGATCGTGCCTGCCACCATGTTTGAAGAATTTGGTTTCAATTACATCGGCCCTATTGATGGTCATGATCTCGATTCTTTAATCCCTACGCTGCAAAACATCAGAAACCTCAAAGGGCCGCAATTTTTGCACGTGGTTACCAAAAAAGGTCAGGGCTATAAACTGGCAGAGGCTGATCCGGTTTTGTATCATGGTCCAGGCAAGTTCAATCCGGCAGAAGGCATCAAGCCAGCTGCTGCGCCAGTCAAGCAAAGCTATACCCAGGTGTTTGGCCAATGGCTGTGCGACATGGCTGCGGCTGACGACAAACTGGTTGGTATTACCCCTGCCATGCGTGAAGGTTCTGGCATGGTGGAATTTGAAAAACAATTCCCAAAACGCTATTACGATGTCGGCATCGCCGAACAGCATTCGGTCACCTTTGCCGGTGGTCTGGCTTGCGAAGGTTTGAAGCCTGTCGTCGCCATTTATTCCACCTTCTTGCAGCGCGCCTACGATCAACTGATACACGACGTTGCCTTGCAAAATCTGGACGTCACTTTTGCACTCGACCGCGCCGGTCTGGTCGGTGCCGACGGTGCTACCCATGCAGGTAATTATGATCTGGCTTACCTGCGCTGCATCCCCAATATGGTCGTCATGGCGGCTTCCGATGAAAACGAATGCCGCCAGATGTTAAGCACTGCTTACCAGTATCCCGGCCCTGCCGCCGTGCGGTATCCGCGTGGTGCCGGCATAGGTGTGCCGACCGATAAAAACCTCAACACCATCCCCCTGGGCAAAGGCGAAATCAAACGCCAGGGTACGCGCATCGCCATCCTGGCCTTCGGCTCCATGGTTCAACCGGCATTAAAAGCGGCAGAACAACTCGATGCCACGTTAGCCAATATGCGCTTCATCAAACCGCTGGATGTGGAACTGGTCAAATCCCTGGCTGCCAGCCATGACATATTGGTGACCGTAGAAGAAGGCTGCACCATGGGCGGTGCAGGCTCTGCCGTGGCTGAAGCACTGGCCGAAGCTGGCATCACCAAACCCTTGCAGGTACTGGGTTTGCCCGACAAGTTTGTCGATCATGGCGACCCCGGTGTACTGCTGGCGCAATGTGGTCTGGATGCCGCAGGTATCGAGCGGTCAGTGCGGGCGCGCTTTGGTGATTGATGTTTGACCCAAGGTCAAAGCATTCACCATCATCTATAAAGGCTGCTTGCGAGCAGCCTTTATTACGAATGCTTATACAGAATGCTTATGCAAGACTACAGGGAAGGGAAATCGCCAGAAGGGCTAAACAATTCCCCGACGCGTGTCAGCGCCTGGTTTTCAAAGTGAATAATTTCGGGTACTGTCGTTGATATGGTTACGTTAGTAGAGGACTTGAATGGATGCCACCGAAATTCGCGCTTTGATAGATCGCTATATAGACGCCTATAACCGCAAGGATATTGCAGCGATGTTGCTGACTATTCATACCGAGGTAGAGTTCAGCAACATATCCATGGGTGTCGTCAATGCGCACACCGTTGGCGTCGCCGAATTTAAAGCACTTGCAGAGCAATCAGTTGCACTGTTCAGCGAACGGTATCAAGACATCATATTTTTCGAAAGCGGCGAAAACACCGCAGTGGCAGGTATCAAGTTTCGTGCAGTGGTCGCCATTGATTTGCCAAATGGCCTGAAGAAAGGGCAAGTATTGGAAATGGACGGGCGTTCGGAATTTGAATTTCGTGATGGTCTGATTTCAAGAATCAAGGATATCAGCTAAGCTTGATCAACTTGCCTATTCAAGGATTTGCCCCGAATGATGACTACGATGGGGAAGTCCAGTTCAAACTGATGAAGCCAGTATGAACTGCCAGAAAATGCGGTGAAGATCAATACCAATTTCATTTGCCTGTAATGACGACTGAATCCAAAGAATCCACGGGGATAACAATTTGTGATGGTCCTGGCCACCCCACAGTGGCGGCATCAGAACATGCCAATCTCAAGCTTTGCTTTGGTCCTAAGGCTGGTCTGACAGATGCACAGATAAAAACCATATTGTGGTTACGTCACCTGGGGACGCGGACTTCAATGAAAAAGAATAAAGTCACCCTGGTACTCAATCGCGCGACGTCTGAGCGCGACGACAGAATTGTCACGATTTTGCAGAAAGAGGCCATACCTTTTGAATTGCTGCCATGAATTCAAAAGAAGTATATGGCGAGTTACCTATGTCGATACGCATTAAATAATCAAGAAGGGAAATTGCTTCATGCAAGAAACGTCTTTTACTGGTGGGGCACGTATAGGCTGGATCAACGCTTCCTGGCCGTTTGCGAAGCTGAATGTGTCACGAGAGAAAATTGTACTGACGACTTTGGGTAAATATGAATTCAGTCCGGATCAAGTGGTTTCATTTGAACCGCACGGCCTGATTCCCGTCATCGCCAGCGGCATACGCATCAATCACAATCGCCCGGATTATCCCGGCACCATTATTTTCTGGTATCCGGGGCTGCGTAACACGGTACTGAGCAGCTTTGCACAGTGCGGTTTTCAAGCCAGTGGTAAAGCCCAGGCAAGGCCACAGGGCATGCCCATGCGCTGGAGTGTGATTATCGCCATGATACTCATCTGGAATGTATTGTTTTTTCTTGATCTTCCACCGCAGCTTTCTCCTGGCAGCGCTGAACCTGGCCCCTTCCAAATACTTGCGCTGGTATCTGCATGTGCTTTTGCAACAGCTGCGAAATTATCGACCAGGCTGCAAAATCTGATCATGGGCGAAGGGCGCTACTTCGGTGAAGTGAAATCGTTTTTTGTGCTGATGCAATTGCTGACTGGAGCTTTGGCAGTGGGGTTTGGGTTGATGTATTTCTTGAGATGAGATTGGAAGTTCGGATTCAACAACAGAATTTTGATATATATAGTTTTTGTGTATTCATCATGCTTTGAATTTTATGCTGGATTAACTTTCGTTGCGCGCGCTGTAATTTATCAAGACGATGTTGACCAGCAATACCAGATAAGCGTATCGCCCACATTGATTGCTACTTCGCATTCATTCCATTCATCCTGAAATAATAAACTCTCCCGCCATTGCGACGGGTGAGGTAAATCGATGTTCGCAAACTGTTTTAAATTGCGGACAATTTCGAAGTGGTTGGGCCATGACTTCATGATACCAATAGCCTTTGACGTATCCACCTGACAAGCGGCAAGAAAATGCGTCAAATCCCCGTGTTGCACGGGGGAAGAAATAATGAAATTCAGAACTGAGCCATAATCTGCATTACCCAGTTCATGGTAGTCACAAGAAATTCGTCGCATTGGAAATTTTTTAAATGATTATTTTGGCAATCTAACCCTGAGCGAGATTTTTTCGCCTAAGCTTGGAAAAGATTTTGAAAATTATCTTTCCCGCTCTTTCTCCCACAACACATCACTCCCCCCCGCATAGCGGTTCAATACCCGCGACAACACAAACAGCAAATCTGACAGCCTGTTCATATACTGCCTTGGGGCTTCGTTAATCGTTTCGGTAGCACCGACGCTGACGATGGCGCGTTCTGCGCGGCGGCAGACGGTGCGGCAGACGTTGGCGGTGGCGGCGGCGCGTGATCCGCCGGGCAGGATGAAATCCTTGAGCGGTGGCAGGTCGGCATTGTATTTTTCCAGCAGGGCGTCCAGCCTTGTGACCTGGGCTTCGGTGATCATGGTGTAGCCGGGGATGCAGAGTTCGCCGCCCATGTCGAACAGGTCATGCTGGATGGACACCAGTTCATGCTTCATCTGTTCTGGCATGTCTTCGCACAGTAATACACCGATCTGTGAGTTCAGTTCATCCACATCGCCCATGGCGTGCACGCGCAGGGCGTCTTTGGCGATGCGGCTGCCGTCACCCAGGCCGGTGGTGCCGGCATCGCCGGTACGTGTTGCAATTTTTGAGAGTCGATTACCCATGGCACATGAAATAAGGAGAGAAGTTGGAAAGGATACGGCAAATTCTGGCCGAACACAGCATAATAGAGCGCATCACGACTAATCTGGACTGCATTATGAATCATCCTGCCCCTATCGCAAGTGTCAGAACGCCTTTACCCGCCAGCTTGCTGCAAGCCTTGCAGAGCCTGCTGGAAGACCGTTTCAGCACCGCCCAGGCCGTGCGTTTGCATCATGGTCGTGACGAATCTTCTTATGACCCCATGCCGCCGGAAGGGGTAGCATTTGCCCAGAGTACGGAAGAGGTGGCGGCCATTGTCAAGCTATGCCATGAGCAGGGCGTGCCGGTGATACCGTATGGTGCGGGGTCGTCGCTGGAAGGCCATATCCTGGCATTGCACGGCGGTATTACCATTGATTTGTCGCAGATGAACAATATGGTGGCCGTGCATGCCGAAGACCTGACTGCCACCGTGCAGGCAGGTGTCACGCGCAAGCAGTTGAATGTGGAGATTCGTGATACCGGCCTGTTTTTTCCTATCGACCCCGGTGCGGATGCCAGCCTGGGTGGTATGGCTGCAACGCGGGCTTCGGGTACCAATGCAGTACGCTATGGCACCATGCGTGAAAATGTGTTGGCGCTGACGGTGGTGACAGCAGACGGGCGCATCATTCGCACCGGTTCACGCGCCAAGAAATCGTCTGCCGGTTACGACCTGACACGCGTCTTTGTCGGCAGTGAAGGCACGCTGGGCATTATCACCGAAGTGACAGTCAGGCTCTATCCTTTGCCAGAGGCAATTTCGGCGGCGGTATGCAGTTTCCCGGATAATGCCGATGCGGTGAATACGGTTATCCAGACCATACAGATGGGTGTGCCGATTGCGCGGGTAGAATTTCTGGATGCGAATGGCGTGCGCGCCATCAACGCGCACGATAAACTGAACCTGCCTGTCAAGCCTTTGCTGCTGTTTGAATTTCATGGCAGCGAGAACGGTGTCAAGGAACAGGCGGAGCTGGTGCAAGAAATTGCCGCTGCCAACGGTGCCGGTGATTTTGAATGGGCTACCAAGCCGGAAGAGCGTTCGCGTTTATGGGCGGCCAGGCACAATGCTTATTTTGCCCTGTTGCAATTGCGCCCGGGTTCACGGGCAATTTCCACGGATTGCTGCGTACCGATTTCACGCCTGGCTGAATGTATCAGTGAAACCCAGATCGATTGTGAAAACCATGGCATCCTGTATTCCATCATTGGCCATGTTGGTGATGGCAATTTCCACGTGTTGATGCTGGTTGATCCGGATAGCAGTGAAGAAATTGCCACAGCGGAAGCCATCAACCAGCGTATGGTCAGCCGTGCCATTGCCATGGATGGTACCTGTACCGGTGAGCATGGAGTGGGCATGCACAAGATGGGTTTTCTGATCGAAGAACACGGAACGGATGCCATTCACATGATGCGCATGCTGAAGCAGGCTTTTGATCCAAAGAATATCCTGAACCCGGGCAAAGTACTTGCATGGAATGAATAGTTTGCCACGCGGCATGTTTATCTGCGCAACTTCAGTAGTAGTACAGATGCCCGTTTCGTTGCTTTATTTTATGATGTAAGACTAATTTTTTTGCATACTGAAGTTGCTTGCATTGCATCATCAAGTTTGTGCATGGGCAATTTTAGGGAATTTTGTGCGACCAGGTTGGTCCATACAGGGCCACCAGCCTGGTTCGATCTGGTTTACACCCATTATTTATCTGGAATACGAATGGCAACACGTCTACCGCCAGTCCATGCGCTTTCGGCTTTTGAGGCCGCTGCCCGTCATAATTCATTTGCTGTTGCGGCAGAAGAACTTTGTATTACGCCATCTGCCCTGTCACACCGCATACGTTTGCTGGAAGAGCATTTATGCGAGCGTGTCTTTGTCAGGGAAGGGCGCAGTGTCACCCTGACTGAGTTTGGCCGCCGCTACCTGGACGTGGTGCGGGGTGCCTTGCGTACCCTGTCTGATTTTCCTTTGCCAAACAAGGTTGCACAAAATCAGTTGCGGGTGAAAGTGACAGTGCCGCCGACGTTTGCGCGTTATATGTTCATGCCCAGGCTGGCTGGTTTTACCAGGCAATATCCAGAAATTGAAATTGAAGTGTTTCTGTTTGTGCCGCTGTATGACCTTAGCCTTTCAGAAAGTGACGTCGAAGTGCGTTTTGGCGCTGGTGAATATCCCAACCTTGTGACCCGCAAATTATTTGTGGAACCCAGTTTTGTGGTGGCCAGCCCGGCGTATCTGAAAACCTTGCCCGCCATGCAGACCCCGGCTGATTTGCGGCATGCCAAATTATTGCGGTCTGCGCTGGAACCCTGGCAGCCCTGGTTTGAAGTGGCCGGTCTGGATTGGCCAGAGCCGACTACCGGTTTACGTGTAGATGATTTGGGTCTGTTGCTGGAAGCCGTCAAGCATGGTCACGGTATAGGTCTGACACGCCAGCATTTTGCGCAAGAGATGATACGTCGTGGCGATGTGGTCAGGGTGTTTGAAACGCAATTGGCAACGCCGCCGCATTCGTATTATCTGGTGCATGAGGCACAGGCCAATATACGTCCTGAGGTACAGTTGTTTATTGACTGGATGCAAGCGACGTATCAGCAGGCGTAAACGCTGACACAGACAGGCTGTTTTGCTTTTGCAGGGCCAGCCATTTATCCAGCGGCATGGGGCGGAAAAATAAAAATCCCTGCATCGAAGCACAGCCGTTGGCGATCAGGAAATCGGCCTGCTCCCTGGTTTCTACCCCTTCAGCCACTACACGTAATCCCAGATGGGATGCCATCGACAATATCGACTGTACGATGGCCGTGTCGTTGGCATCATCTGGCGTATCCTGGACAAAACTCTTGTCGATCTTCAGTTCATACAGGGGCAGTTTTTTCAGGTAAGCCAAGCTGGAATAGCCGGTACCAAAATCATCAATCGAAAAACGTATGCCCAGTTTGGTCAGTTCGACCATGCGGGCGATGGTGTCTTGCAGGTTTTCTATCAGCAAGCCCTCGGTCACTTCCAGTATCAGTCTGGCTGGCGGTGCGCCGGTGTTCTTCAATACCTGTTTCACCTTTTCTACAAAGTCGACCTGACGGAATTGTTTGGGGCTGACATTGACAGACAGCGGTATGTCCCAGCCTGCCTGCTGCAGTTGCAACAGCGCCAGGCAACCCTGCTCCATAACCCAGTCGCCCAGGCGCAGAATCATGCCGGATTCTTCTGCCACAGGAATGAATATGGCGGGTGAAATGGGGCCGCGTTCAGGGTGGGTCCAGCGCATCAGCATTTCGCCGCCGACGGGTGTGCCATGCCGGTCAACCTGGGGCTGTATGTGCATTTGCAACTGCCCACCAGAAATCGCTTCACTGAGTTCACGCTCGACAGTCAGCCTTTGTTCGACTTCGGACTGCATGCCGGTTTCGTAAAAGGAGATCTGATTTCTACCGCAGGATTTGGCGCGGAACATCGCAGTATCGGCTTCGCGCAGCAAATCATGGGCACTCTGGTTTTCGCGCGGCAGCAAGGTGATGCCTATGCTGCAGGTGGTGTTGTACTGCATGCCGTTGATATCAAAAAACTGCGAAATGGCATAGCGTATTTTTTCAGCAACCGCCTGCGCTGCGTGGGCGCTGACTGCCACATCATTGGATACATGGCAGAGCAAGACCACGAATTCGTCGCCACCTATGTGGGCGACCGTATCGACTTCACGCAGGGACAGGCTGAGCCTTTCTGCTACCTGTATCAGCAAGGCATCACCGACGGCATGGCCACGTGCATCATTGATGTATTTGAAATGATCCAGGTCAATAAACAGCACGGCGCTGAACATATTGCTGCGCCTGGCTGTTGCCAGCAATATGCCCATCCTGTCGAGCAGCAGGCGGCGGTTGGGCAGGCCTGTCAGCACATCAAAATAGGCCAGTCTGTGTATGTGTTCCTGGGCTTTCTTGCGTTCGCTGATGTCACGTCCGGTAGCGACCCAGTGCGCGTACTGACCGGCATCATTGGCTAGCGGGACGATATCAGCTTCTATCCAGAATTCATTGCCGTCACGGGTGTAGCAGATCAATTCTATGTGCACGGATTCGCAAGTGATCAGGGCATGGCTCAGGCGTTCCAGTTCTTCGGTCTGGGTGCGTGGTCCCTGTAAAAATACTGGCGACTTGTCGATCACATCAATGCTGCTAAAACCGGTCTGGCGCACAAAGGCATCATTCACAAAGACGATTTTCAGGCAACGTTTTCCTACGGCATCGGCATCCACATGGATGATCATGACCATATCATTGAGCCTGGCCACGGCGGCGACGATCAGACGCAGTTCTTCATTTGCCATGCGCAGCGACGATTGCCCCAATTGCAGTGACGCAGCAATCACGCGTTGCTGCTCCAGGCTACCATCCAGCCTTTGCAGCAACACCCCGCAAGAAATGGCCATCACAGCAGAAATAAAGGTGAAATTCAGAGTGACGATGATCAGTCGTAAAAAGGGATGCGAATCAAAGCCATAGACATGCAGGCTGGGGTCGGCCAGGTAACCGACGACCAGCAGGCTGAGGGCAGACAGGAGCAGGGCCTGCATGGCATACCGCAGATTGAGCAGCAGCGATGTCAGGACCGGGAAGGCCATCAGGTAAATCAGGCCAGTCAGCCCTACCTTGATCAAAAACCAGACACCCAGCAGGTACAGGAACAGCAAAAAATTCCAGGCACGCTGGCGAAAGTTCAGAAACGGCAAGCGCCATATGGTGGCCACCCAGATCAGGGCGAAGATATCAACAACGACGACAGACCACAGGTTTTCACTGACAGCCAGGACAATGCTGGGAATGGCCGTGGCAGAGCCGAGTGCAAGTACAAAGAAGAGAATGGCTGACAATACCTGCTCGCGCCACTGATGAGTCTCATTCAGTGCCGAAGGAGTAAGCAAATAATAATTACGGATGAATTGAAAAACAGTCATTGATGCTGTCCTTCTGAAATCAGTCCCATGAGCTGGCAATAGCCAGCTCACCTCAGTTTACAGCCAGATACCTGCGCTAAATTGCCCGACCGCTTTACTGCATCTTGTCGTGACAATTTTATGCAAACCCTGCCTGGTGTCTTGCAAGCACCTTGTTAAGCCAATGCGTCTTGATAACTTGGTAATACTATACCAACTTTATGCTTAATTCTTAAAATATATGCACCGCACCATTTGTACAGGCGATACATGCACTGAAAACATATTAACACTATTGCAAAATATTCTGCTGATCTGGTAGTTACGGCTGACTATGTGCACGGCTTGAGGGGCGTTGCGCATTGATGCTGAGTATTGGCCCTGAATTAGTCCTGAATTAGTTCTGTATTAACCCTGAATTATTTTTTATTGGCTTTTTAATCAACATTCTTGCCGGCAGATGCAGACCACAACGCAAACCACTGTTCCCGGCTGAGTTGTACACCCGTTGCCTGTACTGCTTCGGCTACGGCGGCGATTCTGCCTGAGCCGGTCAATACCATGGGGGATGCAGGATGTTTCAGTATCCATGCAAGCGCTACGACGCTGGGTGATACATCCAGTTCGCCAGCAATGCGTTGCAATGCCAGGCTGACGCGCTGGCCTTGTTCTGTCTGTTCATTGGCTGGCAGCATCAATTGCCCACCGCCCAGGGCAGACCAGATCATCGGTGCAATACGCAGACGCTGGCACTGATCCAGGCTGCCATCCAGCAACGGCTGCATATGCAGCAGGGACAGCTCTATCTGATTGGTTACCAGTGGGAAGCGCGAATTCAGCAAATCAAATTGTGCCGTGGTGAAATTCGACACACCAAAATGTTTGACCTTGCCGCTAGCTTGCAACTGGCGAAATGCTTCCGCCATGTCATCAGCATGCATCAATGGGTCAGGGCGATGGATGAGCAGCAGGTCCAGCTGTTCTATCTGCATGGCGCGCAGGGATTGTTCGGCAGATGCAATGATGTGGGCAGTGCTGGTATCGTAATGCTGGATGCCGTGGCTGGGACGCTGGTCCGATACCAGTTTGATGCCGCATTTGCTGACAAACTGCAATTGACGACGCAGGTGCGGGGCAAGTGCCAGTGCTTCACCCAGCAGGGTTTCACTCAGGTAATTGCCATAGATGTCGGCCTGGTCTACGGTAGTAATACCCAGCGCCAGGGCCTGTTCCAGAAAGCTGACTCTTTGTTGCGGTGTCATTTTCCAGTCGCCCAGACGCCACAGGCCAAGCACGATGCGGGAAAATTCAGGGCCAGCCGGTGCAACTTGCTGGCGTGGGCTGATGGTTTTTGTATGGGTGGTCGTCATCGGTGTTCGCTTATTCTTTATGATGGTGATGCAGGTTTAAGCCTGTTGTATCTGTTTGAGTGTCGCTATCAGCTCATCGCGGGTGGTATAGCCCGACGCTATCATATGCAGCGCATCCTGATGTACCAGCAGCAAAGCCGGGAAGCCGCGTATGCCCCAGCGCTGGCTTTGTTCAAAGTCTTGTCTTGCGTCAGACATGGTCATGGGCGACAGCATGGTTTCGTGAAAGCTGATGGCGTCATAGCTGTCAGCGCCTTCGACGGCATTCAGGGCAGTAACGGCAATCTCTGACAATACGCCAATATCGGTCACATCTTTGCCTTCGGCATAAAAACCATGCTGTATGGCATGAAACACGTTCAGGACGGCAGCGCTGGATACTTCATCCACCAGGGTGCGGGCGGCAACTACAGCACGGCAGGCGGGTTCTGTGTCATAGATGAAGCCGGGCTGTGACATGGCGTTGCCGCCAAAGGGCAGACCACTTCTTTCTTCCACATGCTTCCAGTGACTCAGGATGGTGGTTCTGGTGGTGTCATCCAGCACTTGCTGGTTATAGGCACGCAAGCCACCCAGTACCAGGTCAAGCCGGCTGCCGGGTACGGCATCAAGCAAAGCCTGCAATTCAGGGCCAAAGCCATAGCACCATGAACACATGGGGTCGGCAACATAAATAAGGTGTGTCATCACTTGCTCTCATCGTCACATTGGTGGGCGTCAGACGGTCATTGTATAGAAAGTTGCTGCGTCTGGCAGCCAGCAGGAATTTTGTCTATCCATTCAGTGACCGGCTGTTTTTTGCCGGTGCAGGCAACAAGAAAGCGGGCAGCTGACATTGTCATATAGATATTTTTCATGATGACATGGCAAGTAAATGGCAAAAAATTTTGCAGTTCGGGTATAATCCCCGGTTCTGTCCAAAATTTCCTCTTCAAGGCGTTTGATCGTTTGAATTTTCGTTGGGATTGAAAGTCCTGCCGAAACAGGTTTTTGTGGATTCTTTCTCTCTTAGGTTGGTGCAAATTAATTTGGGGGGTGGGGATGTCCGATCTGGCTTCTTTGTCTACACTCGCGCGTTCTGACGCGCAACTTCCGGTTCACGTGTATTTTGATGAAACGCTGCTACAGCGCGAAATCAAAGAATTATTTCAGTCTGGCCCACGTTATGTTGGCCATGAACTCATGGTGCCCAACGTTGGCGACTTTGCTACGCTGGCTTCTGAAAACGAAGGCCGCATGCTGGTACGCAGCGCCCAGGGTATAGAGCTGTTGTCGAATGTGTGCCGTCACCGGCAGGCATTGATGTTCAATGGCCGTGGCAATACCAATAATATTGTCTGCCCCTTGCATCGCTGGACGTATGACCTGAAAGGCGAGCTGATTGGCGCGCCGCACTTTGACGACACACCTTGCCTGAACTTGCAGCGCACACCGCTGCAAAACTGGAATGGTCTGCTGTTCGAGCAAAACGGTTACAACGTCATGGAACGCATGGCAAGTCTCAGCGTGACCAAAGATCTCGATTTTAGCGATTACATGCTCGACCATGTCGAAGTGCATGAATGTGATTACAACTGGAAGACTTTCATTGAAGTTTATCTGGAAGATTATCACGTCGAACCTTTCCATCCTGGTCTTGGCAGTTTTGTTGCTTGCGATGATCTGCAATGGGAGTTTGGCGAGGATTACAGCGTACAAACCGTGGGCGTCAATAATGGTCTGCTGAAATCCGGTTCCGCCACCTATCAGCGCTGGCAGGAACAGGTGTTGAAGTTCCGCAAGGGGGAAACACCCAAGTACGGCGCGATTTGGTTGACCCTGTACCCGAACATCATGGTTGAATGGTATCCACACGTGCTGGTGGTGTCGACCCTGTGGCCAACGGCAACCGGCAAGACACGCAATGTGGTCGAGTTTTATTATCCGGAAGAAATCGTCCTGTTCGAGCGCGAATTCATCGCCGCCGAACGCGCCGCCTATATGGAAACCTGCGTTGAGGATGACGAAATCGCCTTGCGCATGGATGCCGGACGCAAGATCTTGCTGGATCGCGGTGTCAGCGAAGTCGGGCCATATCAGTCACCCATGGAAGATGGCATGCAGCACTTCCATGAATGGTATCGAAGAAAAATCGCAATTTGAAGTGTTTCAATAGGGGAGGCGTGTGCCTCCCTTATCTTTTGGAGCAAGGATTTATGCAGTCTTTATGGATGCTGGTTGCCAGCTTTCTGTTTTCTATCATGGGTGTCTGCGTCAAGCTGGCATCAGTTGATTATTCAACCTCTGAAATAGTAGCGTATCGCGGCGCCATCGGTATGCTGATGATTGCCATGCTGGTGCGCTGGCAGGGCGGCACCCTGCGTACTGGTATGCCTTATCATCACATCGGGCGCGGCCTGATAGGCGTCATCGCGCTGTGGCTGTGGTTTTATGCCATCAGCAAATTACCACTGGCGATGGCGGTAACTCTGAACTACATGTCACCCATCTGGATTGCTGCCATGTTGCTGGGTGCAGCCTGGTGGCGCAAGCAGCCTGGCCTGACCTGGCAACCGGTCGGTGCCATACTCATGGGTTTCGTAGGCGTGGTGTTACTGCTGCGCCCAAGCATTCATGCCGATCAGGTCATCGGCGGTATTATTGCACTGGTCTCGGGCATGTTGGCTGCATGGGCGTATATGCAGGTCAGGCAAATGGGTTTGATGGGGGAGCCTGAATACCGCGTGGTATTTTATTTTTCCATGACCTGTGCCGTGGCTGGGCTGGCTGGCACCGTGTTCAGCAAATCTATTGGTGCCATGGGTAGCAGTGCACAAAATATCGTCTGGCATCACCTCGATACCAGAGGCGTTCTGTTGCTGCTGGCCATAGGCCTGACCGCAGCGATGGCGCAGATGGCCATGACGCGCGCGTATCGCCTGGGTAATACCCTGGTCACGGCCAATCTGCAATATGTTGGCATTGTGTTTTCCAGCTTGTGGGATGTGTTGATCTGGGAAGAAAGTCTGGCCTGGTTAAGTTGGGTTGGTATAGCCGTGATTTTATGTAGCGGCCTGATCGCCACCTTTTATAATGCGAAGACCAATACTGCCCCTACACCCAGTGATGCCATCAGTTCGGAATAAAATGACAGTTTTTCCGTGTGATGGTTAGCGATTTATTTTTTCAGGAGATAAAGATGTACACGACTTTGATCAGTGCAAGCGACCTGGCCCTTCATACTGAACGCAGTAACTGGGTCGTGCTGGATTGCCGGCATGATTTGATGGACACCAATGTCGGGCAGGCTGCCTATGACCTGGGGCATATTCCAGGTGCGCAGTTCGTGAATCTGGATCAGCGCCTGTCGGCCGCTAAAATTGGGCCAGATGGCGTTTTCCGTGGGCGCCATCCTTTACCGGAAAAAGGTGATTTTATCGCCAGCCTGCGCAATCTGGGTGTCAATGATGATAGCCAGGTCGTGGTCTATGATGCCCATGGCGGCATGTTTGCGGCACGCCTGTGGTGGATGCTGCGTTGGGTAGGACACGCCACTGTCGCCGTACTGGATGGTGGCTTGCCCGCATGGCAGGCGGCAGAATTGCCGCTCACTACGGTTGTGCCGGCCCTTGGCAGCGGCAATCTCAGTAACAGACCGGCACTGGTCGGCTCAGTTGAAGTCAGCCAGGTACTGGCGAACATCAGCAATCCTACCAGGACTGTTGTTGATGCCCGTGCTGCTGACCGTTTCCGTGGCGAGAACGAAACCATGGATCCGGTAGGTGGCCATATTCCCGGTGCCAAAAACCGCTTCTTCAAAGATAATCTGCAAGCTGATGGCCGCTTTAAACCAGCCGCGCAATTGCGTGAAGAATGGATGGCCGTCGTCAGCGACGCCAGCCAGGCCATCATGCAATGCGGCTCGGGCGTGACGGCATGTCATAACCTGCTGGCGCTGGAAGTGGCGGGCATGCACGGCGCAGCTCTGTATCCTGGGTCGTGGAGTGAGTGGTGTTCAGATGCCTCGCGGCCTGTGGAGCGTTGAGTCGGATTGTTTGGAACCTGTTTACGATCACGTACGCGCAGTAAGATCGTAAGCAGGTTCTTAGCGGTGGCTGGTCACAAACAACACCAGCACCACGCCCAGTGACACCAGCAGAATCTGCGGTATGGTTTCCTTGAGCGTCGCCCGCCGCTGCATTTGCGGCATCAGATCACTGACGGCGATATAGATAAAGCCGGAAGAGGCAAACACCAGCACATAAGGGATCATGCCACTGGCATGTTCCAGCGTGAAATAACCAATCACGCCACCGACCACCCCCATCATGCTGCATAGCAGGTTATACACATAGGCACGGGTACGGCTGAAGCCGGCATTCAGCAGGACGATAAAGTCGCCTATCTCTTGCGGGATTTCATGCGCAATAATTGCCAGGCCGGTGACCAGGCCCAGCTTGGGATTGGCAAGGAAGGCTGCTGCAATCAAAATGCCATCGGTGAAATTATGCAGGCCATCGCCCACCAGTATCATCCAGCCGGCACGGCCTGCCTCATCCGCATCATGGCCATGCTCATGATGATGACCGTCACCTTCATGATGATGGGAATGACGCAGTATCGCGAATTTTTCCAGCAGAAAGAAGGCAAGCAAGCCGCCCAGCAGGCAGGCAAACAGGGTACGGGTATCCGCACCAGACTCAAACGCTTCTGGCAGGGCATGCAGCAAAGAAGTGGACAGCATGATGCCGACCGACAGGCTGACCATGCGCTCTACTACTTTGGATAATAGCGAAAACGAAAAAATGGCAGCAGCCGTGATGCTTAAAACACCAGCAGCGGTGGTGGCAAACAGAATGGATAACAGCGTGGAATGAATTTTAAGCCTCGGGAATTTGCAACCAGGTTGCAAATTAAAGCATATTGCGGCGTTTTCTGCAAATCGAGTTGATTCTGCAGCCAACATCGGGATGTGCATTATTCGCCGAATTTTAATGTTCGTTAGCTATAATGAATGACTATGTTATTTCACACCCTCTCTTGCTATTACCCCATGACGATGACGACATCACAGCGTATTTTTAGCATAGCCGCCCTATTGACGTTATCTGCCTGCGCGCAGGCAAGTGGTCCAGGCGACCCTACGGCTGATCCGGAATTTATAATAGGCCTTAACGCAGCCAGGGGGCCTCGTGCCTTGACAGCCCTTGATGACAAGCTTGAAGCATTGATTCCTGCTTATACTGGACACGTATGCGCAGACATCGTTGCAGACGTCAAAAAACTGCGCTTGAACAAAGACGAATTTGAATCTACGGCAGATTACCAGAGCCGGATAGGACAACTGGCAAATGCAGGCTTGCATGGTCAATTGCGCCTGTCTGATACACTGGCTTTTGTGCACCATAACAGCCTGTATGGTGTTAAATATGATGCTGATAAAAGTCAGATGAGCGGTTCAGTTGGTATCCGGGACAGCAATCAGTGGAACAGCGAAAAAACCCAACTGTTGCGTAGTAAGGTCCTGGACCAAACATATGGTGGAAAAAGTAAAGGCCAGGCCAGAACTGAATCAGGTATTTCAGTCAATGTTGATCGCTTAAGCTACCAAGTTTGTGCTTTGAATATTGCCAATAGCAACTCATGGCAACAAACTAATTTTGACTTCAATATACCAGCTGCTGAGGCTCGCTTGGACAAAGGCAGATTAAAAGCTCTTTTTGTTGGTCACCTGGTGCCACAATTTATACAAAATTACGATCTTGTAGTGAGTCCCTCTGTTAAGGCGATGTGGCAAACAACCTATACCGGCAATGCCCTGGTTTTTCAGTTAGAACAAATCTGGATTTACAATCAAGTCACTGGACGCGTTTATAAGAAAATCAAGCCGTCGAATTGACGGCTGGGGGACTGGGACGCATATCGACTCAACGATGAAACAGCGCCCCTGAGCAGGAATCAGTTCAAGCAGAAATACGTCGAAACTATCAATCGTCAGCAATATTTCTTTGAGCTACACCACCGCCGTCCGCATGGTTACAAACTCTTCTGCAATCGTCGGATGCACGCCTATCGTGGCGTCCACTTGCGCCTTGGTGACGCCGCATTGCATGGCTACGGCAAAGCCCTGGATGATTTCACCGGCATCGGCGCCCACCATGTGCATGCCCAGCACACGGTCGGTATCCGCATCGACGATCATCTTCATCAGGCAACGTTCAGTCGAACCGGACATCGTATGCTTGAGTGCCTTGAATTCGCTTTTGAAGATTTTGACGTGCGGATGTTTTTCCCGCGCTTTGGCTTCAGTCAGACCCAGGGTTGCTACATTGGGGTGGCTGAATACCGCTGTCGGGATATTTTCATATGACATCAGCTTGCGCCCATGCTGAAACAGGTTGGCCGCGACTATCATGCCTTCGGCCAGTGCGACCGGGGTCAGGGCGACACGGTCGATGACATCGCCTATCGCATAGATATTGTCGACGCTGGTAGCAAAGTGTTCGTTGACGATGATGGCGCCATTCTCACGTACCTGCACGCCAGCATGTTCCAGTCCCAGACCTTTGACATTGGGTTGACGACCAGTGGCAAACAGCACGCAATCGCTGTCGAGCGTGCGACCATCGCTGAGCGCAACGCGCTTGCTGTCGCCGCTGGCAGTGATGGACAGGATCTTTGTATCGAGCGCTATCTCTATCCCTTTCTTGCGCATTTCATTGATCAGGAAATGCCCCAGATCACTATCCATGGTGCGCAATATCTGGGCGCCGCGCTGTACCAGTGTCACCTTGCAACCAAGCCCATTCAGGATGGATGCCAGTTCTACTGCGATATAGCCACCGCCCTGCACGACTGCATGTCGTGGCAGTGCCGGCAGGTGAAAGAATTCATCCGAGGTGATGCCCAGTTCGCTACCTGGCAATTCTGGCCGCACGGGGTGACCACCGGTAGCGATCAGGATGTGGTGGGCACGATAGCTTTGTCCATTGACGACGACGGTATGCGCATCCAGGATCTGCGCATGACCAGCGATGATATGTACTTTGGCGTTCGTCAGTAGCTGGCTGTAGATGCCGTTGAGTCTGGCGATTTCCTTATCCTTGTTGGCGATCAACGTGGGCCAGTCGAAACGCTGTCCGGTCAGGCTCCAGCCAAAACCGGCAGCTTCTTCAAAATCGGCATGGTAGTGTGCCGCATAGGACATTAATTTTTTGGGGATGCAGCCTACATTCACGCAAGTGCCACCCAGTGGACCAGCTTCTGCCAGTGCCACCCGTGCACCATACTGTGCTGCAAAACGGCTGGCACGTACACCACCAGAACCGCCGCCTATCGTGAATAAATCATAGTCGTACGTATGCATGATGGTCCTTGAACTGGGGTAATGGTGTCAGGCAGATTCGCTATGTTTATCAACGGAATCTGCCTGAGATTGGCTACACGGTATGCCTGTTGCAGCGAGATTAAAATCAAACGACGCCATTCGCCTTGAACCAGGCCAGGCAACGGTTCCAGCCGTCTTTGGCATCGGCTTCATTGTAGCTGGGGCGATAGTCTGCATTAAAGGCATGGCCAGAATTTTCATACACCTTGAATTCTGATTTGCTGTTACCTTTTTTGAGTTCGACTTCCATCTTGAAGACGGATTCAACCGGAATGCCCTGGTCTTTTGCGCCATACAGACCCAGCACCGGTGTCTTCAAACCAGAGGCAATATCGATAGGGTGCTTCGGCGTCAACGCCGAGGCATCACCCAGTAACTTGCCATACCAGGCCACACCGGCTTTGACACTGGGGTTATAGGCAGAGTACATCCAGGTAATGCGGCCACCCCAGCAAAAGCCGGTGATGCCCAGACGCTTGATGTCGCCGCCATTGTTGCCAGCCCAGGCGACAGCCGCATCCAGATCACCCATGACTTGGGCATCCGGTACTTTGGAAATGATTTCCTTGATCAATACCGCAACGCTTTCGGCATTCTTGGCATCACCCTGGCGCACAAACAATTCTGGTGCCAGTGCCAGGTAACCCTGCTTGGCAAAACGGCGCGCCACATCAGCGATATGTTCATGCACGCCAAAAATCTCGGAGATCACGAGTATCACCGGTAAATTAATCTTGCCTTCAGGCTTGACAAAATACATGGGCACTTCTGCGCCTGCCACGTTTAACTTGGTCACGCCATCGGTCAAGCCTACACGGTCAGTCTTGATCATGGTTTGTGCGCAAACCGGTGCCACCGCTGCGGCAAAACCCACGCCGACCGCTGTTTGTATAAAGCTGCGACGGTTGACCGTTGTGTTGTCTTCGCTGCTGCCAACCAGGCTATTAAAGTCTTCGCGATACTGCATGGTGTTCTCCTATGTATATTCGTTGGTACGCATTGGTATGCGTTAGGACAGTCAAGTACATGAAACCCCGGGCAAAACAGGAATGAATTGTACAACTGATTCAGAGAACTTACCTGTAATGGACGGTATTGCCGCTATTGCTTGCTAGTATTGCTTATTGAGATTACTTACGGCTCTGGCAAAACCGGCGGTGTGGTGTCAGCGTAAGTCAGGTAAGCTTTCCAGATATCATGCGTACGGCTTTGTATCAGATCAAGCTGGCATTGTGCCGACTGACGGTGGCGTATGCTGCCCTGTTCCCAGTAAGTGTAGACGTCGCCACAGTGTTTGTTACGATATTGTGTCCATGCGCTGTGGGCGATGTCCAGATTCAATTTGCTGTCACCGTCTTTTTTGAGACGGGTCTTGGCAGCTTGCAGGTAAGTGTCCAGTTTTTTGTCAGCCCTGGCTACCTCATCGGCCATGCACTGGCTGTCTTCCAGTGTATTTTGCGCTGCGGCACACAGTGCTTCTGCATGGCCATCATGTGCAATGGCACAGAGGATGCCGAGTACGAGCAGTTGAACAGGTTTCATATTACTCATGGATGTAGTCGCTAATGTTATTCAAGTTTAATCTCTCTGGTGCTGCTCAGGAAGCAGGTGCGTTGGTAGAACTCATCCCTATTGATGAAATGAGTTCTAGTGAAAACCAGTTGATGTTTGCGTGATGACTGGATGATGTCTTGAATTTATTTTTCTTTCAAATTGTTGAAAAACTGCCTCTGTTTTTCTATTTCACGTTCCAGATATTTGTCTTTGACGTCACTAGAACTCATTTCATAAATAGGGGTGAGTGCGAACAAGACGATTTGGGATGTAGTGCAAGGCGTGACGCGCAGCTAAGGCTGGTGCCTTAGCAAGCGGCACAACGCTGCAATACGCCCAAATCGTCAGTTCCCGAAGGGTTTGCCTCATAACGCGTGCTGGACTGCGTTGGACTCGTTGTCAATAGGCCCGCTATTGACTGCCTCGTCCGCCTTGCCAGCCCGCGTTATGAGGCAAACGCATCTCGCCCCTATTTATGAAATGAGTTCTGTATTCTCACGCTTCCATACTGTAGTACGTTTGAAGTTGGGGCCTTCCGTCTGGCGCTTGAGTGTATCGTTGTCCAGCGTCAATTGTTTAAGTGAGGAACTGCAACAATACAGACCGCCAGTGGTGTAGGTGCTTTCTGCAATCTTGTCCTGTTTTAATTGATAATTGCCCAGATTACCCATGGTGCCTACCCCTTTGACTGTATAAGCTTCCAGATAGACATAGCTGTGGTCGGGCAAGGCTTCAATCTGTATTTTTCCTTTGACTGTCTGGCATTGAAAGATACTGCCATCCCTGTTTTTCCCGCATTCAAACACAGTGCCGTCCGGGTTGGTAGTCAGGTCACTCACCAGTCGATAACTACCGGCAAGTTTGCCGTACTGGTCTGCATAGGCAGGAAGTAAAAAGAGGATATTGATGGCGACAAGCAAGCAGCTATAGACCAGCTTTTTTTTGATCATGGTATGGCACCAGGCAATGCAATTCAGGACGGATCAAGGGTAGATTATATCGGTGGATATTACACCGGTTTATGTCGTAGCCACAGGTAAGCTCGTGTAAGATATGTAAAACTCATCCCTGTTGATGAAATGAGTTCTATCCATATCTACGCAAAGAAAACAGCAATGACTTTAATGGATACCCTGGGTGTCGTGATCTTTGGCCTGGCCTTGTTGCATACTTTCAGTGCCAAGTTTTTTGAAGTGCTGGCGCATCGCCATGCCCGGCATGCAGGTCTGTTCCATCTATTGGGCGAGGTTGAAGTCGTATTCGGTTTTTGGGCCTTTGTGCTGGTCGTCGTCATGGCCCTGGTGTCTGGTGGTGATGCTGCGGTGGCCTATGCCGAGTCACGTCAATATACAGAGCCGCTGTTTGTGTTCGTCGTCATGGTGGTGGCTGCGTCGCGTCCTGTGCTGGAGATCGTGGGTCGTGTGCTGCGCGGCATGGCAAGCTTTGTTCCCCTGCCTGATGCGCTTGCCATGGTCTGGTTTGGTCTGGCGGTTGTGCCCTTGCTGGGTTCCCTGATTACCGAACCGGCTGCAATGACCCTGGCGGCACTGATACTGGCCCCCAGAATATTTCGTCGGGGTATACCGGAATGGCTGAAATATGCTGCACTGGGGGTATTGTTTGTCAATGTCTCCATCGGCGGCACGCTGACCTCCTATGCCGCACCGCCGGTACTGATGGTGGCATCAGCCTGGCAATGGGACAGTGCTTTCATGCTGGCCAGCTTCGGCTGGAAAGCCGCTATTGCCGTACTGTTCAATGCCACTGTCGTGACCCTGTTATTGCGCAAGCAGATTACCGTTGATGACGATGCAGATGAAACACACACTGAACCAGTGCCACTGATCGTCAGCCTGATCCATCTTGCCTTCCTGGCAGGGGTGGTCTTGCTTGCACATCATCCTGTATTTTTTCTGGGCTTGTTCCTGTTCTTCATGGGCTATGCCCAGGCTTACGAACGCCATCAGAATCCGCTGATTCTGAAAGAGGGTTTGCTGGTCGGTTTCTTTCTTGCTGGCCTGGTGGTGTTGGGTGGCATGCAGCAATGGTGGTTGCAACCCATCGTATCCAGTCTGAAACCGCACACCCTGTTTTTTGCTGCACTGGGACTGACGGCGATTACCGACAATGCCGCGCTGACTTACCTGGGATCATTGATTGCAGGCCTGAGTGAACAAGCCAAATACTTGCTGGTTGCCGGTGCCGTTGCTGGTGGTGGGTTGACTGTCATTGCCAACGCACCCAATCCGGCGGGCGTGGCTTTGTTGAAGCGCGGTTTCGATAATGAATCTATCGGTGCATTGGGTTTGTTGCTGGGCGCATTGCCACCGACAGCGGTGGCTGCGTTGATGTTTTTAATCTGATTGGCATCTATAGTTGCATGTCAGTGTGCTCAACTTTTGATGCGCCCCAGGCTTATACAGGCAAGATGCAAGTCTGTGCAAGGCTTGTGGCACTGCGGCAGATAAATTTCCAAAAACGCGTTTTGGACTATACTGGAAATCAGGCCTTGTAAAGAATGTAAAGAATGCAAAGGACAGCATGCTGATGTAGGCGTTATCTGACAGACACAGCGCTGCAAAAGTGTTTTAATAGCGCTGTAACACATTGTGTGCACACAGTGCGTGCAATGCAATGTATGCGATACAGAAATTCCGCAGGCTTTGCGCATCGTACACTTGCATGATTTATGCAAGACTGCTCTATGCCATATAAGTCACATAAGCCAGAGCCTGATACGGGACAGAATTCGAGACTCGTCATTAGATCGCAGTGACTTCGTTTTTGACTGAAACCAGCCAGCGTATTTTTCCTGGCGATAATAATAGACGTAAAAGGAGGAAATGGCATATCTGCGCCAGGTATGATGCCGCGTTTTTTTGCATGTGCCTGCAGATAGCCTGTTCCCTCTGACGATGGATGAAATGGAGTGCTCACGTTTTTTGCATTTCCAATCGGCGAGAAAGATATTTCTCCGCATTGCGTATATTGTTTTCACGTAATGCTTTTCGTCTTATTTTCGTCTTAGTTTCGTCTTTTTAGAGATGGATGAATATCATGTCAGATGAAAAAAACAAGCAAGAATCAACCGTTGTAGCCGGCGCTACCGGTGTCGATACTGCGCAAACCGTAGTAGTACAACCACAAGCAAGCCTGTCTGACAGTGCAGCAGTGACAAACCAGGCGCAGGTGCTACCTGCAAGCAGTGCCGTGGCGCAGCCTCCAACACCCGCTGCGGGACCACAGGATCACCAGTCGGCGTACCAGACTGCTTATCAGGCTGGTGAATCACCCTGGCGTACGCTGGTACGTGTTGTTTCCGCCCGCTTGCGCGCAACCTCACTGCGTACTGCAAAAGGCATTACCCATCGTACCTTGAAGATTGGTGTATCTGCCCGGATATTTCATCCTCAGGCCGGTGCCAAGGGTTTATCCAGCAAGACTTTGCAATATCTGGAAGAGTCGATTGCACAATGGGTGATGGCACGTGATGTCATGGTGTTCATGATCCCTTCCGTGAATACCAATGGTCTGATACGCCCCAGTAATATACGCCTGCGTGACTATGCAAGACATCTCGATGGCCTGGTATTGCAAGGTGGTGCCGATGTCGCACCAGAAAGTTATTCGCAGCAATCAACACGCCCGGAATGGAGCGGTGACCGCACGCGTGATATGTATGAGCTGGAACTTTTGCATGAATTTATTGAAGCCGATAAACCCTTGCTGGGCATATGCCGTGGTTGTCAGCTATTGAATGTAGCTTTTGGTGGCAGCCTGTACCAGGACATTGCGACCGAGGTACCGAATGCCATCGCCCATGTGAATGATCTGTATGACCAGAACGGACATGAATTGCAGTTCACCGCACAATCCTCACTGGCGCAATTGTTTCCTCCGATGGCGACTGCCAGGGTCAATTCCATACATCATCAATCCATCAAAAACCTGGGCAGGGATATCATGGTAGAAGCCGTCTCTCCGGAAGACAACATCGTTGAAGCGATACGCTATCAAAAAGCGAAGTTTGTCGTCGGCTTGCAATGGCATCCGGAATTTCATCTGACAGGACAAAGCGATTTACTGGATTGCACACCCATACTTGACAGTTTCTTGCGCGCAGCCAGAGAAACACGATTTTAAAAATTGGCCTGGTTCCTCGCCGGTGACAAAAAAGAGAAATGCAGCGTCATCAAAAATGACTGCATTTTTCATCTCATCAGCATCAGTATCAACATTCGCATTCGCATTCGTATTCGCATTAACATCAGTTTCAGGCACCCATAACAGGAGACAGCATGACAGAATTTTCCATCAACGTCAGCGAGATGGCCTGGCCCTGCATCATTGCGCTGGCCTGGTTGTTGGGCGATATGGGGCATCGCTGGCTGCGCCTGCCGCGCATCAGTATCTATGCATTGACAGGCTTTGCGCTGGTCAATTTGTTACCTACTTATCTTTCCCCGCTGGATAACCATAGTCTTGTGCTGTTGGCCAATATCGCTTTCGGTCTCATCCTGTTTGAATTTGCCTATCGCATTAATCTGCGCTGGCTCAGCCTTAATCCCTGGGTAGCCGTGACGGGGCTGGTGGAGTCGGGTGTCACTTTTGCAGCAGTATATTTCGTAGCACTATGGCATGGTAGTTCGCAATTGATGTCTTTGTTGCTGGCGGCGCTGGCGATGTCTTCTTCTCCAACAGCTGTGTTGCGTATCATTAATGAGCAACGCAGTTCAGGCCAGGTCAGTGAACGCATTCTGCACCTGACAGCCATCAATTCTGTGCTGGCCGTATTTGCCTTCAAGATCATCCTGATGTACTGGGTGATGCAGACCTCAGGCGATCTGTTACAGGCTTCTGCGCAAAGTTTGCATGTCATGATGGCGGCGCTGGCGTCACTGGTAGCCGGTATCGTATTCGGCATCTTGCTGCCTATCGTGTTGAGCTGGCGTGGCCGCCAGGCAGAAGATGCAACGCTGGGCTTTGCCTTTGCTGTGATTGTGCTGGTGTCGCTCAGTTATGCCAGTGGACTGTCCCCGGTATTGGCTACGTTGGCTTTTGGCCTGGTAGCAAGGCACCGTCGCATCAGCCTCGGCCGCACGCAAAGAAATTTCGGTGTGCTGGGTGAATTGCTGACGGTGGTGCTGTTCGTATTCGCGGCATCCACACTGGCATGGCAGCAGGTCTGGGCAGGTGCGCTTCTGGGCGTGGTATTGCTGGTCATGCGCCTGGGTAGCAAGATACTGGTGACTACCGCGCTGGCGCCAGTCAGCGGTATCTCTTTGCGCAAGGGTTTGCTCAGCGGCGTTGGTCTGGCGCCGGTTTCAGTTTTCCTGTTGCTAAGTCTGGAGCAACCACGCAATTTCGGCATGGTCATGACTGAAGAATGGTTTGCCCTGGTCGCCATGACGCTGATGCTGGAAGTGGTTGGTCCTGTCCTGACCCAACTGGCCTTGTTTGCCGCCAAAGAAACACCGGAAGAAAGGGAAGAATAATATGCCACTTGAAGCCTTCACCAATTCGAACGCCCTGTCCATGGGGGTAGAGCTGGAATTGCAACTGGTCAGTCTGTCTGATTTCGACCTTACCGCAGCCAGCCCCGATCTTTTACATCTGCTGGCGAAACGTCCTTTTCCGGGCAATGTCACGCCGGAAATTACCCAGAGCATGATAGAAATCTGTACCGATGTACAAACCAGGTATCAGGGTGTGCTGGGACAATTGCAGGAGATCCGCGACACCCTGGTGCATGGGGCCGATGTCTTGAATATCGGGATCTGTGGTGGCGGTACCCATCCCTTCCAGAAATGGACAGACCGCAAGATATTTTCCAAGCCGCGCTTCAGGGAAGTATCAGCTCTGTATGGTTACCTGGCAAAGCAGTTCACCATCTTTGGCCAGCATGTACACATAGGCTGTACATCCGGCGACGATGCCATGTTTTTGCTGCATTCACTTAGCCGTTACGTGCCGCACTTCATTGCCCTGTCGGCCTCTTCACCTTATGTACAGGGTGGTGATACCTTGTTCAATTCTGCCCGGCTGAATTCCGTGTTTGCTTTCCCTTTGTCAGGGCGTGCTCCATTTTTGTTAAGCTGGGATGAATTTGCCAATGACTATTTCAGTAAAATGGAAAAAACTGGTGTCGTCAAAAGCATGAAGGATTTTTACTGGGACATTCGCCCCAAGCCAGAATACGGCACCATAGAATTGCGCGTCTGTGATACGCCGCTGACGGTGGAAAGAGCGGCTGCACTGGCAGCGTATCTGCAAGTCCTGTGCGCTTATCTGCTGGAGCGACGCGAAGCCCCACCATCAGAAGACGATTACCTCGTGTATAACTATAATCGCTTCCAGGCTTGCCGTTTCGGTCTGGATGGGGTTACCGTTCACCCCAAGACCTATGAAAGCACGGTCTTGCGCGATGACATCCTTGCCAGTTTCGATCTGCTCAGGCCCTATGCCGAAAACCTGGATGCCTTGCCTGCATTCAGTCACCTGCGCGAAGCAGTACAGGCAGGTAATGATGCGCAATACCTGCGCCAGCAATACCAGCAAAGCGGTAGCCCGGAAGGAATGGTGAATGCGGCCTTGCATACCTTCCGGGATGTAAGACGCAGTGCCAGGTGATCTGCCATATAGGCACCCTGGCTGTCTTTGCTGGTGAAGCAATTTATATAAGGAAGACCAGATGAATAAATGGACACCAGATATATACGCAAAAGCCTGGGATTTTTCATCACGCCAGCATAACGGACAGACCTACGGTGGCAAGGTGGAAGGTGAAAAGGTAGAGTACATCAACCATGTCGCCAGCGTCGCCATGGAAGTGATATGGGCCTTGCAGTTCAATGCAACTGCGAATGCTGCGCTGGCGGTGCAATGTGCCTTGTTGCATGACACTCTGGAAGATACGAGTGCCAGTTATGATTTGCTGAAAGCTGAGTTTGGTCAGGCCGTGGCTGACGGCGTGCAGGCGCTTTCAAAAAATACTGCTCTGCCTGACAAGACTGCACAAATGCGCGATAGCCTGGACCGTATCTTGCTGCAGCCGCAAGAAATCTGGATGGTCAAGATGGCTGACCGCATCAGTAATTTATATCACCCACCGCATTATTGGGGTAATGAGAAAATACTCGCCTACCGTCATGAAGCGCAAATGATTCATGATGAATTGCATACTGCCGATGCCAAACTTGCAGAACGTCTGCAAGCGAAGATACAGGCTTATCCTCAATTTTTGCGTAAATAACCGGGATGGGGATTGCCTGCAGTGGATTACATCTATGATGAAAGAGAGTGAATCTGATTTTGTCAAATTCACTCCCTATTTCAGTCAGGCAAACTGTTTCAGCTTGCAATTACCGGCGCAGGTGCAGTCTTACCCAGTTGATACCAGTCTACCTTGCGTGTGATGACCATGATAGCGGACAGCACGGCAAACAGCAGCAGGCTACCCATGACCAGGGCGTTACTTTCTGACTGTAACAGACCAAACAATATTCCATACAATACTGTCAGGCCACAACCAAAACCAAAGCCGCGTTTCCAGTTGCGCAAGGCATACGACAGATAAAAACCTATCAGCAGAATACAGGCAATACTGGCCAGCAGGTACGCCAGTACAAAGCTGATTTTTTCCGACAGACTGACCAGCAACAGAAAGAACAAGGCCAATGCCAGACCTACCAGCGTGTATTGAATCGGGTGGATAGGCAGTTGCTTCAATACTTCAAACAGGAAAAAAGCAGCAAAGGTCAGCGCAACAAACATCAGGCCGTATTTGACTGCACGATCTGCCTGGGAATAAATATTGACCGGCTCAATAAACGACACGCTGAATACATCGATCGATGCCGAACTTGCTGCACTTACTGCACTGTATTCTGGGGGGCTTGATGTCTGCGTTACATTCACAGGATTGCCGGCATTTTCCAGATTGCTCAATTGTTGTTGCGCATTGCTCGACAGGGCGGAAATATTCCAGTTGGCGCTAAAGCCATTGTCATTGCGTATTCTGCCTTTTGGTGACGGCAGGAAGCGGCCACCGTATTGCGGATGTGGCCAGCTTGACGACAGCGTGACCTGGTTGTTTTTGGCAAGTGGGGCGAAGCTAAGACGTTCCACACCGTCCAGGATTAAATCCATCTTGAATTTAACCTGACCTGAGCTGGCCATTTGCATGCCATCCAGCCTGGCGTGAATGCCGCGCTGGAAGGCATTTAACTTGCTGCCCTGCCTGAATTCAAAACTCTGCTCACCCCATTGCAGTTTGGGGAAATTTTGCAGGCCACGGGTATCGCTCAAACCTATCGAGATATAGGGTGCTTCTGTCCTGCTGATACTGGCATTGGTTTTATCCCTGGATGCCAGGCTGGCCATGTCGGGCAGCATAAAATCACCAGAAATCTGATGGTTGCCGGTATAGACCAGCACCTTGTGAATGCCGCGGTAACGCTGGTCGGTATCGATAGTCCCTTTGACTGTCAGGTCATTCGGGTACACATAGTGTTTGCGGCTATTGGAGACCTGGCGTTTGGTGACTTTTTGGGTTGCCGTGTCAACAGTTTCTTCTTCCCAGGTTTCAACATACGGTATTACCAGAACCGGCCCTATGACCACCTGCTCGCTGACGGAATCGGCGGTAATACTGCGTACCGCTTCGTCCCGGTAGCGCATGCGTTCCCAGATGGTAGACTGAATCATCATCAGGGGAATGTAGATAACTATCGCCAGCAGGCCGATGATAATGGTTTTGAACAGCAAACTCTTTTGCATGACAGACTCCGTAGATAAGGAGTCATCAATGTAAATAACTTGTGTGCGTTGTTGATGTGTTTTGTGTGAAGTGATGCAGTCAAATGCTTATTCACAAAGGCAAATTCAGGCAGGCACAGGTGCCGCCCCCGGTCAGGTTGTTCACACTGGCGCTGCCCTGGTGCAGCAGCGCGACTTCACGCACGAAGGGCAGGCCCAGTCCCGTGCTTTTGGCAGCAGTTGGCCTGGGCAGGGAATAAAAGCGGTCAAAGATTTTATCTTGTGCGTAATCGGGTATGCCCGGCCCCTGGTCCTGTATGCTGATTTGCAGTTGTTGTCCATGTACTAGGGCGCACATGCGTATCGTGCTGCCAGCCGGAGCAAAGTCTATGGCGTTGTCCAGCAGATTGCCTATGGCCTGCCGCAAGAGTAGCGCATCACCCATGATGCCGTGATTAGTTGCGATAGCTGAGGTGTCAATCTCCAGAGCCAGTTTTTTGATTTGCAGGCCCGCTTGCACATCCTGTGCACATTGCTGTAACAGTGTTGGTACCTGTATGGTTTCGGCATGCTCCAGACTTTGCTGTTTTTCCAGTTTTACCAGCGCCAGTAGTTTGTCTATCAATTGCTTCTGGCGCTGGTTTTGTTCCAGTATGTTTTGCAGGAAGCGTTGCCTGTCCGCTGCTGGCATATCTTCGCGCATCAGTTCGGCCGAGCCCTGTATGGATGCAATCGGGCTTTTTAACTCATGGGCCAGGGTATGCATCAGTTGTTCTACATATTGCTTGCCTTCGAGCCGGTCGCGCATGGATTCCAGGGCCCGGCCCAGCATACCGATTTCATTATTGCCCAAGGCTGGCAGACTGGCTTTCTCGCCTTTTTCTACGCTGCTGGCATAGCGCTGCAATTTGCGCAGGGCCTGGTTCAACCACCATGAAAACGCAATCCCTATCAGCAGAGAACCCAAAAGCATCCAGGCACTGCGCTGCAGTATCTTGCGCTGGCTGCGCTGTACAAACGGATTGATGGTGGAAATGGCTTTGGCGACTGTCAGTGAACCGATGATATGGCCGTGGTCCATAATCGGTGCTGCCACATGCATGACACTGCTGGCATCGCTATCCGGGTCGGCGCGGGTACTGCGTGCACCATATTGACCTTGCAGGGTCCGGTAGACATCATTCCAGCGTGAATAATCCTTGCCGACATCCCTGCCATCGCTATCGAAGACGACAATGCCCTTGTCATTGGTGATGTAAACACGGTAGTCCAGGCTGTTCTTGCGCACACCGCTGATGTTGACATCAATACTGCGCTGCGCATAGTTTTGCAGACGCTTCATCAGGGTGCTGTCGGATGTATTGCCATTTGCCACATCTTCCGCCACCAGCGTTGCCAGCATTTGCGCGGTATCGATCAGCGTATCTTCCAGCGTGGCACGCACACCGGGTTTTATTTCTTCCACCACCACATTCAATACCAGCCAGGCCGTCAGGCCCAGAATCAGGAAATACCCCAGCAGTATGCGCAGGCCTATCTTCATGTGATGTTCAGGCTGTAACCCATGCCACGATGCGTCTGTATGCCTTCGTCACTGCTGTCTGCGGTCTGTGCATTTGCTGCATCCGCCGCATCGTGATTGTCAGGACGTGTCTGTCGCAGTTTGGCACGCAGTGATTTGACATGGGCATCAACCGTCCGGTCCAGTGTTTCAGGTGCGTTGACCCAGACTATTTCCATCAGTTGCGCCCGTGAAAACAAGTGCCCGGGGCGTTCTATCAGGGTCTTGAGCAACAGGTATTCATAACGGGTCAGGCTCAGGGCATGACCGTAATGCAGAATACGCGCTTCATCCGGGCGCAATTCAAAGCGCTTGATCACATTGGTGGCCGTGCCATTGCCTGTCTGCACATTGCCTTGCTGGCGTCGCAAAATGGCGCGTATGCGGGCCACCACTTCGCGTGGTGAGAATGGCTTGGTCACATAATCATCTGCACCGATTTCCAGTCCGACGATACGGTCGATTTCGTCGTTGCGTGCTGTCAGAAAAAGTACCGGCGTATCCGAAAACTGGCGCAACTGCCGGCAGACATCAAAGCCGCTGATATCGGGCAGGCCGATATCCAGTACGATCAGGGCCGGTGTGATACTGGCTTCACGCAACATGCTCAGCGCTTGCTGCCCCAGACTGACATGGGTAGGCATGAACCCATCCGTGCTTAGTGCATACGCAAGGTTTTCTGCGATGCTGATTTCATCTTCGATAATCAGTATGGATTTGGACATGCGGGCGGGTTAACGCAGAAATGGGGAGAAGAGAAGCAGATTGACCAGGGCAGGGCGCGGACTGAGCCAGGCAGCCCAGCCCTGTTTCCGAATCAGCTTATTCAGGCTTGAGGTAAAACGCATCAGGCAATTGTGCACCGGCTGTGGTGGCTTTCACGTCACCTTTCAGGTTCGTCAGCAATACCGGCAGATCCGGGCCACCGAGTTCAATGATGACCTGGCGGCAGGCACCGCAAGGGGCAATCGGGCCTTCGGTATCACCAGTGACGGCAATCGCAGCAAAATCACCAGGACGATAGCCGCTGGCAACCGCGCTGAACAGGGCAGTGCGCTCAGCGCAATTGCATAATCCATAAGATGCATTTTCTACATTGCAACCATGGAAAACTTTGCCATCCTTGGTTAGCACGGCAGCGCCCACCTTGAATTTGGAATAAGGCGCATACGCAGATTCGCGCGCGGTGTTTGCAGCCTGCAATAATTGGTCTTGAAACTGGTCTTGATTTAACATGATGTTCTTTCGTTGTGATAGGCGATATTGTAGTATTAAACCATGCTGATAAGGGTATTTTCCGTCATGATAAGGGCTAAATCAGTGCTTCTTGAATGGTCATGCTGACAGGCTATTTGCAATGATGATTTTCTTTTATCATTGTAATTTTCCGGTTTTTAGTCCATAACGAAGTAAGCAAGATTCCTTTCTGACCTTTACCAGAGGGCAATAAAATGAGTATCAGTATTTCTACCCAGGACTTGTACGTCCGCACGTACCAGACCGCGCAAACCAATACACCAAAGACTGCTGACGCCAGTGACGATACTGCGGTTGCCAAAGATGGTGCAGCAGACAGCACCAAGGTCAGCCTGCAAACTGGCAGCAGCGATACCGTGGTGTATGCAGATCCACGTCTCAACAAGACGGCCGCCCCCGATTTGCAGGCGCTGCTGGAAGAGTCTGACCGCAAGGCGCAGGAGATCGTCAATCTGATCAAGCCACTGGTTGAGCAGCAAGGGCTGAATTTATCCAAGGTGGTCAGTGGTGAGCAGAAAATTTCAGCCAGCCCTGAAACCATCAAGGCTGCCCAGACAGCAGTGGCTGATGGTGGTGAATTCAGTGTGCAAAAAACTGCTGAACGCATACTGAGTTTTGCCAAGGCAGCGATTGGTGATGACCCTGCTAAACTGGACAAGATTACTGCGGCAGTGGAGCAGGGTTTCAAGGAAGCTTCAGATATTCTGGGTGGCAGTTTGCCAGACATCAGCAAGCAAACCCTGGAATCCATACGGACAGAGTTCTCGCGTTGGAAATCCGAAGGCATACCTTCCGGTGATACGGTGAGTCTGACCAAGCCAGCGACATCAGCGACCCAAAAGGCTGCTTGATTACATAGTAGGGTGCGCCATGCGCACCATATGGATTTATGAATTGTTTGACGAAAAAATGAGAGCGGTGCGCGCGGCGCACCCTACAAAAAACGCGCATCAGTTTTCTGATGCGCGTTTTCCATTTGCAGACCTGGTATAAAAACTTACTTCTTCACACCCAGCTCACGCAGACGTTCTTGCAGATAGCTACCTGAGGTATGACGCTCGGATAGCACTACGTCAGCACGTGGATGCAGGAACAGTGGCAACGAGATACGTGATTTTTTCGCTTCTTCACCGGTAGGGTTCAGTACGCGATGTATCGTCGATGGATAGTAACCACCAGAGGCTTCATCCAGCATATCGCCGATATTCACGATCAGCATACCGAAATCACAGGGTACATCGTGCCATGCGTCATCCTTGCCCTGTACTTGCAAACCAGCCTGAGTGGCTGCTGGCAACAGGGTCAGCAGGTTGATGTCACCATGGGCAGCAGCACGCACCGCATCGGGTTCTTCATCCCCGCGCAGAGGCGGGTAATGCAAAACGCGCAGCAGAGTCAGATCGCTGTCGGTGATCATGTCTGACAAGGGCATGGAATACTTGGCTTTGATATCCGCAGGTGAATGATCTTCTACCCATTGCAGCAACTCTGCCGCCAGCTTGGCACCATCGTCATAATACTTGCGTGCCGCATCCGATACTTCAGCCGGGTAACGACCGGTTGGGTAGATATGATAAAACTCTTTCAGATCACGCTTGGTCTGGCCTTTGGCTGTTTCGGAAATTTTTGGCGAAAAATAGCCATCCATTTTCTCGGCATCAAAGTCATACTTGTTTTTCGCATCGGTCTGGAAAAAGTCATACCATTCCTTGTAGATGGTTTCCAGTGTGCCTTGCGACAAGGGGTGATTGGTCAGGACACCAAAGCCGGTACGGTGCAGGCTTTCGGTGAATTTTTGCGCGGCATCTGGTGCGCGATAATCAACTGGTTCGATAAACATGATGTTCTCCCCTTATTGCGCCAGTGGTGCCTGCAACCAGTTTGACGCCAGGGTTGCATCGATCAATTGTTTACAGGCTTCTGCATCGACTTTCATGCAAACGCGTGTTTCTGGTTTGCTGGCTTCCCAACCTGCTTGCGGATACGGGATAGGCAGTTTTGCCATCATGGTCTGGCCATTGCCTATGCCTTCTTTGGCGACGCGTACACGGCCAGAGTTGGTTTCGAAAATCTGTGGAGCCACCAGCCAGACAAACGCCAGTACATCGTGGCCGTAGCAGGCATGACCCAGATCAGGGCGTATGCTTTGGTAGAAGTTGGCATAGAAGTTGACTGCATGTGACAGGGTATCCATCGCCACATGCTTGTGTTTTTCTGCCAGGGCGGCAAAGAAGGTTGAAGGCAAGACCACGCGATGCGTGACATCCAGACCCACCATGGTCAAATCCCAGCCGGCGGTGAAGACCAGGTCTGCTGCGTCCGGGTCATTCCAGACATTCGCTTCTGCCACGGGTGAGACATTGCCTGGTTCATCGACGGTACCCGCCATCAGAACAACCTGCTTCAGCAGTTTTGGCAATTGTGGTTCCATTTTCAGTGCCAGGCCCAGGTTACCTAAAGGGCCAACCGCGACCAGAGTGATTTCACCCGGATGCTGACGTGCCATCTTGACGATGAATTCAGCCGCGCTTTCCACTTCTGCTTTACCACCGACTTCAATACGGCTGTTCAGGTTACCCAAACCATCAGCACCGTGGATGAAATCTGGCGGCATGCCAGGCGCTTTGGCGAAAGGTACAGGTACACCTTGTGCGACAGGGATATTGCGGCCAGCAATGCGCGTCAGGTACAGCGCGTTTGTGGTTGCTTGCTCAACATGGACATTGCCAAAAGTAGTCGTGATACCAACCACGTCGATATCAGGATGGGCCAGGGCGAAATACAAGGCCATTGCATCATCGACGCCTGGATCCGTATCAAAAATGACTTTATGTTTTGCTGTTGTTGACATGTGTATACTCTCCAAAATTACACCGGCTGGCCATTGGGCAGAACCCAGTCGCGATGTGAATTGTTGCAGTTGACCCGGTTCAAGGAGGTCGAAATTTTGTTTTAAAATCTTAGACCGAAAAGCTCACCACAGAGGCACGGAGACACAGAGGGGCACAGAGAAAGGCGAGTGAGAAGCCGAAGTGTTGGTGTTGTTGTAGGTTGGGCTACGTTTCATCAGCCCAACACTTGGCGTTTCAATAACGTATGCGTTTATCGCAGATTGAGTGTTGTGCTGGTAAACCGTAGCCAGCGTGGCCCGGCCCAACCTACACACGTACAACCTACATGACTCTTCCGCTTTTCTCTGTGCCCCTCTGTGTCTCTGTGCCTCGGTGGTGAGAGGTCTTATGTTTTTCAAATTAACGTGACTTCACAAACGGCTGGCCTATCGCTTTCGGGGCGACGGATTTTGCCATCAAGCCTGCCAGTACGATTACGGTCACGACGTAAGGAATCATTTGTATCAAAGAGCCTGGTACCTTGCCTATGCCAGGGAAGACCACGCCTTCTATCTGTACCTGCAAGGCAGCAAAGAAGCCGAACATCAGACAGCCCAGGGCTGTGTGTAAAGGCCGCCAGTTACCGAATACCAGTGCCGTCAAGGCCAGGTAGCCATTACCGGCTGACATATCGCGCAGGAAGAAGCCGCTTTGCACGATGGACAAATACGCACCAGAGAATGAGCACAGTACGCCAGCGCACAGCATGGCCATGAAGCGGGTGCGTTCTACATTGATACCGGCCGCATCGGCTGCATGCGGGTTTTCACCGACGGCACGCAGGCGCAGGCCAAAGCTGGTGTGATACAAGACCCAGTGAACGACAGGGATCAGGGCAAACGCCAGGTAAACCAGGGCGCTATGACCACCAATGAGCTTGGTATATACCCAACCCAGGAAAGGGATGCCGGCAACTGCTTCAGCGCCAGGAAAAACAATATCAAACAGACGTGCATCACCCAGGTCAGGCGTGCGACCACCTTGCTGGAACAGGTATTGGGCGATAACAAAAGTCAGGCCGCTGAGGGTAATGTTGATGGCAATACCCGCGACCAGCTGATTACCTTTTTGTGTGATGCTGACAAAGCCTTGCAGCAGGGCGATAGCGACCGAAATACCAATGCCGGCCAGAATCCCCAACCACGGGTTCTTGGTAGCAAAGGCCACAGCCGCAGAGACAAAAGCGGCAGCCAGCATTTTGCCTTCCAGCGCCAGGTCCACCACGCCGCTGCGTTCTGCAAACAGGCCAGCCATGGCAGCAAACATCAATACCGGCGCATTGCGTATGGTTGATACCAGGATGCTGGAAAATTGAAAATCATCAAACATCATTTTTCCTTACGCTTGAGCAGGGCAGACAGGGCGGGGGCATACAGATTTTCCATGGCACCGCAGAACAGGATAATCAAACCCTGGATAAAGATAAACGTCTCTGGCGGGATATTGGCTTTTTCCAGTGACAGATCAAACCCGCCCTGTATCAGCGCACCAAACAAGATTGATGACAGCAAGATACCAAGCGGATGCTGACGCCCCATCAGGGCAATCGCGATACCGATAAAACCGGCACCGGCAGGGAAGTTCAGGTTCAGGTAGTGGGTAGAACCCATGACAGAGTTCACTGCGGCCAGACCTGCCAGCGCACCGGATATCATCATGGTAATAATAATGGTCTTGCTGATCGAGATACCGGCATAATGTGCCGCGTGCTGGTTGAGGCCAGTAGCGCGCAACTGATAACCCCAGGTGGTGCGCCATACGACCAGGCCATAAATCACCAGTGCCACCAGTGCCAGCACAAAACTGATGTTCAGCGGTGTTTCACCCAGCACCGGCAAAATGCCATTCAGTTTAGGTAACCAGGCGGCATCGGCAAATACGCGGCTGGCAGTATTTTGCTGACCCGCAGGGATGAGAAAACTGACGATGACATAATTCATCAAACTGGCAGCGATGAAGTTGAACATGATGGTAGTCACTACCACATGGCTGCCACGTTTGGCTTGCAGATAACCCGGCAGGAAAGCCCAGGCCGCACCAAAGGCGGCACTGCCCAGCATTGCCAGCGGTATCAGTAACCAGCCCGGCAGGCTGGAATCAAGCGCCAGTACAACCAGGGTCAGGCCCAGGCCGCCGACGTACATCTGGCCTTCGCTACCGATATTGAACAGGCCGGCCTGCATGGCCACTGATACTGATAAACCGGTGAAGATAAAGGTGGCTGCATAAAACAGGGTGTAGCCCAGGCCTTCAGGGTTCAGCACCGCTGCATTGATCAAAATACCCAGGCATTCTACCGGGCTTTCGCCCAGCAGATAAATCACACCCGCTGCGACCAGTAAGGCAGAGAACAGGTTTAACAGCGGCAGGGCAAATGCGGTGGCCCAGCGTGGGAGGTCGGCTTGATTCATCTTTGTTTGGTCGCTTGTCTGTGTTCGCTTTGTTTCTTGCATGTGCCAGCTAAGGCGCAATCGAGAGTTTATCGCCTGCTATATTGTTTGCTTCAATGTGTATGTATGCCACCCATGAGGCAGCCTATCTCGGTTGCATCAAATTCTTCTGCCTTCAATTCACCCGTGATGGCACCGCCAGAAATAACCAGGATGCGGTCAGCCAGGGCGCGCACTTCTTCCAGTTCTACCGATACCAGCAAGATCGCAATGCCTGCATCGCGCATCGCCAGCAGGCGGGTATGCAGGCTTTCTATCGTACCTATATCAACGCCACGGGTAGGCTGGCCCACCAGCATCAGTTTAGGGTTGGCGGCGATCTCACGTGCCATCACCACTTTTTGCTGGTTACCACCCGACAGCAGGGCGATGCGCAAATGCGGGTCAGCCGGCCGCACATCAAACTTTGCCAGCAAGTCTGTGCAATTCTTTAATATGCTTTTGTAGTCCAGCAAGCCAAAAGACTTGCCCAGTTTTTTCTGATAACCCAGAAAACTGTTCATCATCACCGAGAAGTTCTTGATGACGGCATCACGCAAGCGGTCTTCCGGCACATGGGCTATACCCAGCTCACGGAAGTTTGCAGGCAAGCCATCGGCATCCTTGCGGCCAGCAAAGGGCAAGTCTTTCCCCTGCATTTGCAGCTTGCCACTGGTAGGCAGGCGCATACCGCTCAAGATTTCCAGCAATTCGCTCTGCCCATTGCCAGAGACACCGGCAATCGCCACGATTTCACCAGCGCGGATATTGAAACTGACATTCTTCAACAGACTGACTTTTTGTGAATTCACCAGATTGAGGTCTTTGACATCCAGTACCGTCTCACCCGGCGCATAGGCAGCACGTGGCAAGTGGGTGACGATGGGGCGGCCCACCATCATTTCGGCTAACTGTATGGTGGTAGTCTCAGCCGTAGCGACAGAACCGATGACGGTGCCTGCACGCATGACCGTGACCTGGTCTGTGATTTCCAGAATTTCTTGCAGCTTGTGGGTGATCAGGATGATGGTCTTACCCTGCTCCTTGAACAGGCGCAGTACTTCAAACAGCGAAGCGGCTTCCTGCACCGTCAGGACGGCGGTTGGTTCATCCAGGATCAGGATATTGGCGCTGCGGTAAATCTGTTTGAGAATTTCCACCCTTTGCTGCACACCGACGGACAAGTCCTGTATCGTCGCCAGCGGATCAACATCCAGCGAATAGCGTTTGCAAATCTCGCGCAGTTTGGCTTCGACTTCATGACGTTGCGGTTTCAGGCGAAATCCACCCTCCATGCCCAGCATGACATTGTCGAGTACGGTCATGTTCTCTACCAGCATGAAATGCTGATGCACCATGCCTATGCCGAGCTTGATGGCTTCCTGGCTGTTGCGGATATGTTGTTCTGCGCCGTTGATGAGCAGCTTGCCACTGTCGGCGCGGTAATAGCCATACAGTATGCTCATCAGCGTGGACTTGCCAGCACCGTTTTCACCGATCACGCCATGGATGGAACCCGGCGCAATGGAAAAACTCACATCACGATTGGCCTGTACCGCACCAAAACGTTTGGAGATCTGTTGAAATTCGACTGCTGGCTGCATACTTTAGCGTTTCTTTAAAATACGATGTGCGACAGATGGGGGGCTAAACATCAATCAGGGCGCAAAGTATCTGTTAAAAGATACTGCGCCCCTCATACATTAGCTGTTACCTGCTATCAAGTTGCCTGGATCAGACCGGGCACTTATTGCCTTCACGGAAATCAACCACCTTGATCTTGCCGCTGATGATGTCCTGCTTGGCGGCGTTCACGCGTTTTTCCATATCGGCGCTGACGACACTGCGGTTATCCTTGTCCAGCGCCCAGTCAACACCACCTTCTTTCAGACCCTTGTACTGGGTACCGTTTTTCCAGTTACCGTTTTTGAGCTGCATGAAGCTGTCATAGATGGCTTGATCCACGCGCTTGACCATGGAAGTCAGCATACTGCCAGGGTGCATATAGTTCTGGTTGGAGTCCACACCAATGCCCAGTTTGCCTTTTTCCTTGACTGCCTGCAAAGTACCCAGGCCACTACCACCGGCAGCGGCAAAGATCACATCCACACCGCGTTCAAACTGGGCACGCGCCAGTTCGCCACCTTTGGCAGGATCGTTCCATGCGGAAGTGGTAGTGCCTACCATGTTTTGTATGACTTCCAGCTTGGCATCCGTTGCCTTGGCACCTTGCGCATAGCCGCAAGAGAAATTGCGTATCAGAGGTATATCCATGCCGCCGACAAATCCGACCTTTTTAGTTTTGCTGGCAATGGCTGCTGCCACGCCGACGAGGTAAGAGCCTTCCTGTTCCTTGAACAGAACCGAGCTGACATTGTCACCCGTGGCAATACCGTCGATGAGGACAAACTTCGTTTTAGGGAATTCTTTGGCAATATTTTGTACGGCCTGTGCCTGACCAAAGCCGATGGCAGCGATCAGGTCCACATTTTTACGGGCCAGATTACGCAAGACCTGTTCAGTCTGGGTGTCGCTGGCAACCTGTACTTCGAGGTAATTGAGTTTGGTTTCTTTCTTGAAGCGCTCAGCACCTTCGGACGCTGACTGATTGAAGGATTTGTCAAACTTGCCGCCTGCATCATAGATGACTGCAAATTTAAGATCTGCAGCATAAGCGCTGGCAGCACCACCGAACGCCATCAGGGTAGCCAGTGACAGGCAGATTTGCTTGAGTTTCATGAAATTTCCTTATTCAGATGTCATAGTGCCGACGCGCTTGAAGCCATGCGCATACAGTACCCAAATTAAAAACCATGTTCTGCTGCCGCCGGGCTGGCCACTCTTGCTATGGAGCCAGCCTGGAAAGCCAGTGCAAGCCTAACATGGTGCAGACATTTCGTTTCAGCCACGAGGGCAAAATTGTATCAAAAACAGTGTTCGGGCTGGCAGCCGGGCTTCAATCGGGCACTAACAGGGAATGAACCAAGTGCTATTTACTGCTTGTGCCCACTTTTGGTGCCAAATTTTGTATCTACTTCAGGCATTCAAGCTGCTTTTCCGACTGCCATGAATTCCAGCACTTGCTGGCGTTGTGGTATCGATGTTTGCGCCCCCAGCTTGGTGACCGTCAACGCAGCCGTGTATTGCGCTTCGCGGCTGGCATCAATCAGGCTAAGGCCATTCGCAATACCAACAGCGAAGGCACCGACAAAGGTATCACCGGCAGCGGTGGTATCCACCACATCCACTTTCACGGCCGGGATGAACTGGCTGCCTGTGCTATCGGTAATCAGGGCACCATGTTCACCCATGGTCAGCAAGACTGTTGCGGTACCACGTTGCAAGATTTGTTCCGAGGCGGCTTTGGCGCTGGCCTGATCGACCACCGTCACACCACTCAGTTGTGAAGCTTCGGTTTCATTCAAAATCAGATAATCAACCTGGGCCAGCAAGGCATCACTCAGGTCTTGTGCCGGAGCAGGGTTCAGGATGACTTTGACCCCTTTGGCGTGAGCAATTTCTATAGCACGTGTGACGGTTGCCAGCGGGGTTTCAAGCTGGCATACCAGCAACTGTGCACCAGCGATGGTGGCTGTGGCTGCCTCTACCTGGGCGCTGGTCAGTGTGGCATTGGCACCTGCTGCCAGCACGATGCTGTTGTTGCCGTTGTCGTCAACCAGAATACCGGCAACGCCGGTGGCCACACCTGCCACTTTGGCCAGGTGGCTTAATTCCATGCCTTCTGCTGCCAGGCATTGATGCGAAAAACTGCCAAAGCCATCATCACCCACGGCACCGATAAAGCTGACCTGTGCCCCTTGACGGGCGGCGGCAACAGCCTGATTCGCCCCTTTGCCACCAGGTATCTGCCTGAATTCGTGACCATGAAGTGTTTCACCCACGGCCGGCATGCGTGGAGTACGAAAAACCAGATCCATATTGACACTGCCGACTACAGTTATGCGTGGCTTCATGATGCTTTTTTCTCGATAAAAAGGTGTCGCGCAATCGTTTGCGCAATCGATTTCGTATTTAACTATGGGTGCTGTTTAACGTCAAGCGCAATCTCGATTTTTGGTCAAAAAATGTGCAAAGACGCGGCTAGCTGGCAACCCGCTAGTTGGCATTATTTTCAGTCTTTGATCAGGACGTGTTCAGAGCAGAATTTTATTGCGTCGCACCAGCGCGAAGTGCGCATGAAGTTGTGACAGTTGCAAGTACAAATTGTTCTGCGATTTCACCAAAGCGGGCTGATTGTGGGGCTGCTTTGGATGGATGTCAAATTCGATATCTTTGTTATGCTCGTTTGCAAGTATTTGCTTAATTTAATTGTTATCATGATATTTATTTTGACGTGCGGTTCGGGTTTGCTGTCAATCACTGCCTGCATGCCTTGACTCGATGCAGAATCACACTAAACTTCCAGGGGTTGTAACCCGACAGAAGCAAAGAAACCTATGACGACATTCAATACATCCCGTGAAATTCCGGCAAGCGTAGAGCAAGTTTTTGCCGCGATCAATGATCCGGAACGCCTGGCACGGTGGTGGGGGCCAGCAGGTTTCACCAATACTTTCACAGTCTGTGAGCTTGTGACTGGTGGACGATGGTCTTTCATCATGCATGGGCCAGATGGCAAGAATTATCCCAATGAATGCATCTTTGCGGAGCTGGAGTCGCCAGCGAAGCTGCTTGTTCAACATGTATCTGAACCAAAGTTTCGCTTGACCATAGGCCTGACTCCAACGCCTGCGGGAACCCTTGTTTCCTGGTCACAGGCATTCGATAACCCTGATGTCGCCAGCCAGGTTGAGCACATCGTCGTGCCGGCCAATGAACAGAATCTGGATCGCCTGTCGGCTGAGATTGCGCGCAAACAGGATGACGACTGAACAGCTTGTGCAGGCGAGTTGGTATGAGTGATACTTCCCCGGTAATTTTGTGCTGAAACAATGTAAGAAAACCGCCAATTGGCGGTTTTTTTACATCTATTCATGCTCGTGCGTGGTTACGCTTATTTATGGGATGACGCTACCAGCGAATGGCCGGTATGTGTATGCCGGGCATGATTCCAAACGCTGACAAAATAATCGCGATCAGCAAAATAATGAAGAGCACACGCACTATTTGCCCGACTGGGGCAGGCAGAGGCAGCATGCCCACCAGCCACCAGATCAACCCGAAGACAACAAGATAGATAATGAGATTGATGATCAGATTCATATTTCCTCCTCAGGTAAGGTGCGGGCAGGTCAATGCCCGCATTTTTTTGTTAAATGGGCCTGCAACTAATTATTTGGATGGCAATACAACGATGGTATCACCAGGCTTGCCGGGTTCGCCGGTTTTTCCTTTGGCACCATCATAACCAGGTGAGCCTGGAACACCTTTGTCACCGGTCGCTCCTTGCATGCCTTCCGCACCAGTTGCACCGGTCGCGCCAGTCGCACCTGTCGCACCTACGGAGGCGGGCGCACCAGTGGCACCTGTAGCGCCGGGTGCACCAGGCGCGCCAGCGGGGCCTGGCACTGCTACGGGCACGGGAACGACAACCTGGGTGGGTTGGCGATCACATGCTGTAGTCGCCAGAACGCCAACAAGTGACAGTAAAAGTATGGAAAATTTCATGGTAGGGACCTTGGTTGTATGGACATAAAGAGAAAACAGAAGCAGAGCCTGGCAAAGGCAGGGAAAGAGTTTTCTTTGTACTTGCCCATGTCACTGCACTTTTCTGAGGATGCAGGTAAAAACAGTTAGGTTCCGTGCGCTAGCAAACATATTGAAAATTAGTTTTGTTTTATATTTACTGAACCGGTAATAAAGAGTGTTGTAAAAAATGTTGCAAATGAAGTTGTTGAGACAAGATTTGATAGGTGGTACACATAGCAAATCAGTATCAGCTTTCATGAATAGTGATCAAACCCGCTGCCGCAAGGTATGCGGGATTTTTTTGCCCGCACACAATTTGATTGACATTGAAAAAACAAATGTTTATTGTGTAAAACAATTGTTTTTTTATTTTGTTTGTTGTTTGCTTATATGTGATTTTTACAGGTCAAGCTTTGCGATGAGTTCTCTTATCTCCAAAAAGGAGCAGCTGTATCAACTGATTGCTGCCCATCCCTTTATTTCTCAGCAAGAGCTGGCGGATCAGCTGGGTTTGTCGCGTTCTGCCGTGGCGGGACATGTGGCCGCGCTGATACGTGAAAAACGCCTGCTGGGGCGAGCCTATGTCTTGCCGGACCAGCGTGCGATTGTGTGTATAGGCGGCGCAAATATTGACCGTAAAATGCGTACGCTGGGGCCCATGCAGATGGGGACGTCCAATCCTGTGAGCCAGCATGAAGCCTTTGGTGGTGTGGCACGCAATATTGCAGAAAATCTGGCGCGTCTGGGTGTGCCGGTCAATTTATTGTGTGCCGTAGGTGATGATGCTGCCGGGCAGAGCATCCTGGCGCAGGCACAGTCCATAGGCGTGGATGCGCGGGCCAGCTTGCAAATTACCGGTGCCCTTAGTGGTAGCTATACGGCCTTGTTGAATGATGACGGCGACATGGTACTGGCACTGGCGCACATGGAATGCTGTGAAGCCATGACACCCGACTATCTGCGTAGCCGTAGCCCCCAGCGCAGTGCTGCCGCTTTTACCATTGCAGACTTGAATTTACCCGCAGATAGCATAGCCTTGTTATTGGAAGACGCTCATTTGCAGGCCAGTCCCTTGCTGCTGGTCGCTGTGTCACAGCCCAAGATGGCACGCCTGCCGGAGCAGTTGCAGGGCTTGCGCTGCCTGGTATTGAACCGTGGCGAACTGGAAACGGTGGCCGGGCACAGTCTGCCGCAAGTACCAGACATAGCGGTAGCTTGCCGCCAATTACAGCAGCGCGGTGCCCGGGATGTGATCATCACTCTGGGTAGTGAGGGTGTTTTATATACCGATGCCGCAGGCAAGGATGGCATCAGTCATCTTGCTGCGCCACAGGTAAGTGTCAAAGATGCGACCGGTGCCGGGGACGCTTTTTCTGCCGGTGTTGCCTGGTCTTTGTACCATAGCGCTGATGATCTGGAATTGGCATGCAGGCGTGGTTTGAAGCTGGCTGCCCTGACCATACAAAGCGAAGCGACTGTTGCGCCTACGCTGAACCACCATATTTTTAACGAGGAAACATGATGCAATCTTATCTGGTCTTGTCGGAAGAAGTCCGCGCCGCCCGCCTGGCGGCTAAACCCTTGGTGGCATTGGAATCCACCATCATTTCTCATGGCATGCCTTACCCCCAAAATGTGCAGACGGCGCGCGAGCTGGAACAGATCATTCGTGACCGGGGTGCAGTGCCAGCCACCATCGCTATCATGAATGGCAAGATACATATAGGCTTGTCTGACGCGGAACTGGAGTTACTGGGTAACACGCCAGATGCCATGAAGGTCAGTCGCCGTGATCTGGCTTATGCCCTGACCAGCAACAAGCTGGGGGCCACCACCGTAGCCGCCACCATGATCTGTGCAGCACTGGCGGGTATAGAAGTATTTGTGACTGGCGGTATAGGTGGCGTGCATCGTGGTGCTGAAACCAGCTTTGATATTTCTGCGGACTTGCAGGAACTGGCAAGAACCTCGGTTGCCGTGGTATGTGCCGGTGCCAAATCCATCCTGGATATCGGTTTGACGCTGGAATATCTGGAAACCCACGGCGTGCCTGTGGTCAGTGTGGGCCAGTCGGCCTTTCCGGCATTCTTTACCAGGGACAGTGCTTACCAGGCTGATTTTCAGCTCGATACAGCAGAGCAGCAGGCTGATTTCATTCATGCCAAATGGACGCTGGGCCTGACGGGTGGTGTGGTGATTGCCAATCCGGTCCCTGAAGTGGCAGCCATGCCAAGAGAAGAAATTGAAAGCATTACCCAGTCAGCCTTGCAAGAGGCCGATGAACAGGGTATCAAGGGCAAGGCGATTACCCCTTTCCTGCTGAATCGTATCAAGCAAATGACAGCGGGGCGCAGCCTGGAAACCAATATTGCGCTGGTAAAGAATAATGCGGTGGTCGGTGCGCGACTGGCGCTGGCCCTGCATCACTTGCGCAAGCGTACGGTATAAAAAAGCGGTGCGGTAACGGGTGCCGTCACCGCTCAGGGCTTGAGTTCTGCTCAGGGATAGAAGACGCTGACGTGATAGCCAGCTGCTTTCAGTTTGGGTAATTCAAAATACAGCTTGATATTCTGATCGCTACCCGCCGTGAAGCCTTTGCTTAATTTATCTTTTTCGGTCAGGTAATCATCCGGGCCGAAGACGCGCTGCAATACCGCCTTGTCTTTGGCATCGTTCAATATCAATTCTACCGTCGGCCATGCCTGCACGATGCTGCTGCGGTTCTGGATTTGCATGACCAGCAAAAAGACATTCCTGTCAGGTGCCAGCGCCTGCAATTCATTCGACTCTACCGTGATCTGCTCGATTTGTGCGGGCAGGTTGACCTGGCATTGCAAGAGCTTGCAGGCTTGCTGCAGATAAGGCTTGCTCTCTGGCAGCCAGGCTGCCAGTTGGCTACGGAAAATATACGAACTTTGTGCCAGCAGCAATGGGAAAAGCAAGAGCACCATCAGCGTCAGCATGATGGTCGTGACACGTTTGCGCCGCTGCTGTTTTTCTGCCTGGATGACAAAATTGGGACGGTGCTCATCTTCATCCGCATCGCTGTTTGAATCTTCGCTGATGGCCGCCTGATTGGCCAGGGCCGCTTCTTCAGCGCCGATGTAAGCCTCTTTGTGTGCTTCATCATCAGACAGATTACTTTCAGCTTCAGCCTGTGAGGTTGCATCCACTTCCACGTTGGCTGTATTTTCCTTGTGTCGCCAGACTTTGGTGGTCGTGGTGGCTGGTGCTGCATCATTGTTTGTCGGCGCAGCGTCTTCCTTGCCTTCGTTCATGGACCAGTCTGCCGTTGGCGGATCCATCAGTGCGGCGCGGGTTTCCAGTTCTGCTCTTGCGACATCGGCATCACTGACTTCTTCCGTTGATGCAGACAGGCTCCCATCACCCAGATCAAAATCAATGGCCGCGGCACTGGCTACTGGCGCAGGCTTGACGACAGCAGCAGGCGGCAACTGCGCAGTAGCGGCAGTGACTACCGGGTTACCGGTCTTGCTTTCTACGGTTGCAGAGGCTGTTGGTGTCGACAGGGCTGCTTTGGGCTTGTCCAGGTTCTCTGCTTCAAATTCTTTTTCCGCTTTGGAAATGGCTGCCAATACTTCTTCGCCCGGTTTGGTGGCAAGGGGTTTGGCTGCGACAGGTGGCGCAGATGGCACTGCCTCTGTAGCGGCGATTGGTGTCAGGGGCTCAGCGGGCGAGTGCGTAATGACGGATTGCTCTGCCCTGGCTGTTGCTTTGATTTCTGGTACAGGGCTTGCTTCGGCCGCAGGTTTGACTGTCGGTGCTGGCTCGGCTGGGGCAGTGATCGCTGCTGCGGCAGTTGTTGTAGCTGTTGTAGCAGAGGCAGCAGTAGTATTGGTATTGCTTGCCGCTGGCGTAGTGGTATCTGCTGATGTTGCTGGTGTACCTGGTTTCGCGGCTGGGGGTGGTGGTGTGGCAGGTGCTTTCTGGCCATCGGCCGGAATCAGGTTTTCAACCGCGTTGAAGGTTTGCTGGCATGAACCGCACCTGACCAGGCCCGCATGCAATTTCAACTGGTCATTCGCTACCTTGAAGGCAGTTTGACAGTGGGGGCAGCGGGTAGCCAGGGCCATGTGCGTCAGCCGTCCAGTCTGCCTGACAGCGCGACCCAGCCTTCATGTTCGGCCCAGACGCTGAGCTGAATGAACGGGGCGTAGGCTGCTGCCACTTCTTCGGCCTGTCTTGCCAGTACGCCAGACAGTACCAGTGCACCGCCGGGGGCAACACGACCAGCCAGCATCGGGGCCATCAGTTTCAATGGGCTGGACAAAATGTTGGCAACGACGACGTCAAATTTTTCTGGCGTTGGGTGCGCGGCGCCAAATGCTTCCGGCAAGGCGTATTCGATCTCACATTTATTGCGTTCTGCATTGTAGTTGGCCGACTCTATCGCCTGCGGGTCAATATCAACACCGATGACTTTGGCAGCGCCCAGTTTGCTGGCCACCATCGCCAATATGCCAGAACCGCAACCGTAGTCGAGTACCGACAGATTTTGTGGTGCGTGGGCTTCCAGCCATTCCATGCACAGGCGGGTGGTAGGGTGGCTGCCGGTACCAAAGGCCAGACCAGGGTCAAGCTCAAGGATCAGGCCATTGCTGTCAGGGGCATCGTGCCAGCTTGGCACGACCCAGATATTTTTACCAATATGGATGGGGGCAAACTGTGATTGCGTGAGACGCACCCAGTCCTGCTCTTCAACCTTGCGGGTGAGATAGGCAGGTACGGTTGCCAGACTGATGGCGGCGGCTTCGGCGACCAGCGCTGCATGGTCGCAATCGACATCGGCCAGGGCCACGACGCGGCTGCGGTCCCAGGCGGCTTCATCCGGTTCCATGCCGGGTTCGCCAAACAATGGCCTTTCGGCATCCGTGCCTTCGTCAGCGTCCTCGACGGAAACAGACAGTGCGCCCGCATCCATCAGGGCATCCGACAAAGCCTCTGCCTGCTCACGCGCCACTTCAATCACTATTTCTATCCAACCCATATTGCTACTTTCTTATACAACGTTATTACTTCAATAGGACTTACGCAAAACCGCCCCGGCTGTGTTGCAGCTCCTGGCTGTACTATTCGTACTGTCTTCGTCGCTGCGCCTTGCTGGGACGATTTTGTGTAAGTCCCGTTCAAGATACTTCAAGAAACTTTAAGACCAAAAGGCTCACCACAGAGACACAGAGGGAGCACAGAGAAAATCAAGAGAAAAACAAACACATTCTCGACATCAATACGGTGCTTGCCTGTAATACAGGTTTACAGCGTTTATTTATTGCCAGGAATTACGTTAAACATATCACCAGCAAAAAGCTTACCACAGGGGCTTTATAACAAAGCCAAAAGCACAGAGAAAAACTTGGGTTTTCTCTGTGCTTCTTTTCCTTATTTGTAGTTTGGGCCAAGCCCAAACTACGTATTTTGAGATAACTCTAAAGTTTTTCTCAGTGCCCCTCTGTGTTTCTGTGTTGAGAGGTTTTTAATTCGATTATTTTACTTTTTTCGACAACTCTGGCATATCCGCCAATTTGTGTTCCAGGTAATGAATATTCGTACCACCTTCAATGAAACGGGCATCGATCATCAACTCACGGTGCAGCGGGATATTGGTCTGTATGCCTTCGACGACCATTTCTGACAGGGCGATCTGCATGCGGCGAATGGCCTGTTCACGCGTTTCACCATAGGCGATGACTTTGCCTATCATGGAGTCATAGTTTGGCGGTACGAAATAACCGGCGTAAGCATGTGAATCGACACGGATGCCAGGTCCACCCGGAGTATGCCAGGACGTGATACGACCTGGCGAAGGGGTGAACTTGAACGGATCTTCTGCATTGATACGGCATTCAATCGCATGGCCCTTGAGCACGATATCAGTTTGCTTGAAGCGCAGCTTTTCATTGAAAGCGATACGTATCTGTTCCTGCACAATATCGACACCAGTGATCATCTCTGTTACCGGATGTTCAACCTGTACGCGGGTATTCATTTCGATGAAATAGAATTCGCCATTTTCGTACAAGAATTCAAACGTACCGGCACCACGATAATTAATCTTGCGGCAGGCCGCAGCGCAACGGTCACCGATTTTTTCGATGATCTTGCGCGGAATACCGGGTGCTGGTGCTTCTTCTATCACTTTCTGGTGGCGGCGCTGCATGGAGCAATCGCGCTCACCCAGCCAGATGGCACTGCCGTGCTGGTCGGCCAGAATCTGGATTTCCACGTGACGCGGATTTTCCAGAAACTTTTCCATATACACTTCTGGATTACCAAAGGCGGCACCCGCTTCTGTCTTGGTCATGGTGACCGCGTTCAGCAAGGCAGCTTCGGTATGCACGACGCGCATGCCGCGACCACCGCCACCACCGGCGGCCTTGATGATGACCGGGTAACCGACCTTGCGGGCGATTTGCACGATGGCTTTCGGGTCGTCCGGCAATGCACCTTCAGAACCGGGTACGCATGGCACGCCAGCCTTGATCATGGCATGTTTGGCCGAAACCTTGTCACCCATCAGGCGGATGGATTCTGCACGCGGGCCAATGAAGACAAAGCCGGATTGCTCTACGCGTTCGGCGAAATCGGCGTTTTCAGACAAAAAGCCATAGCCTGGGTGAATCGCCTGTGCATCGGTGACTTCAGCGGCACTGATGATGGCCGGCATGCTCAGGTAACTCAGATTGGAAGGAGCGGGGCCTATGCAAACAGATTCGTCGGCCAGCTTCACATATTTTGCTTCGCGGTCGGCTTCAGAATGCACGACCACGGTTTTGATACCCATCTCGCGGCAGGCGCGCTGTATACGTAGCGCGATTTCACCACGATTGGCGATAAGAATTTTTTCAAACATGATTTAACTTTGCTGTGGCAATGGTTGCAATTGCATTAGCGGAAAATCCTGTTGCAGTGCTCGCTGGCTTGTCGCCGCAGGCACCGACATTTCCCTAATGCGCGCCTGGATTAGCCAATCACGAACAGGGGCTGGCCGTACTCAACAGGCTGACCATTTTCAACCAGAATCTGTTTGACCGTGCCTGAGAAATCGCTTTCGATTTCGTTCAGCAGTTTCATCGCTTCGATAATGCAGAGGGTGTCGCCAACATTGACGCTCTTGCCGATATCGGCAAATGGAGCTGCGCCAGGGGCGGAAGAACGGTAGAACGTACCAACCATGGGGGACTTGACGATATGGCCATCCGGTACTACGGGGGCTGCCGTGACTGGTGCTGCAGCAACTGGTGCCGCTGCCGGCATCATTTGCTGGTGCTGGGGTTGCTGCATCATGACGACTTGATTTTGTGGCATCGCAGATGATTTGACGATGCGGACTTTGCCTTCACCTTCAGTCACTTCCAGTTCAGCGATATCTGATTCTGCTACGAGGTCGATCAGGGTCTTGAGTTTTCTTAAATCCATGTGGAATCCCCTTGAAAAAAAGTGGTTCTGAATTAATTGAGGCGCGCAAATCTGAGCAGGAAAACAGCTCTGGTGATGCCGCCGAAGCTTGGATTATATACGAAATAGGCTGGCATTATCCGCAAATTGCGCGAAGATGCGAGAATTTAAATATTTTTAAGGGAAAAGTCAATCGCCAGGCGGTAGCCATCGGTGCCGAGGCCGCAAATGACCCCTTTTGCAATTGCCGACAGGAAAGAGTGATGTCTGAAGGCTTCTCTCTGGTGCACATTGGAGATGTGCACTTCGATAAATGGTATGGCAACAGCAGCCAGCGCATCTCTCAGGGCAACGCTGGTATGCGTCAGGCCGCCCGGGTTGATGATAATAGCATCGACTTGCTCTTTTTGGGCGGCATGAATGCGATCAATTAATGCGCCTTCATGATTGCTCTGGAAAAAAGCCAGTTCAGCACCTGCGGCACGGGCTTGCGCCTGGGCTGCAGTCTCGATCTCTGCCAGAGTAGTGGCACCGTAAGTGGCTGGCTCACGACTACCTAACAGGTTCAGATTGGGTCCATTCAGCAGCAGGAGTTTGCTTGCCATAGTCACATTCAATTTGACGAAGATGGCCGCATTTTGCCGCTAATAGCGTTAGATTGGCAAGGAAAACCGTCGCAACTTTTATTTTTCAGAAGAAAATTTGGCGATGTCAGCACGCAATTCCTCCATTTTCAGGCGGCCAAGGTAATTTTTGACAACTTTACCATCCGGTGCAATCAGAATGGTAAACGGTAGCCCACCTGCCTGGTTTCCTAGCTGGCGTGACAATTCGCTGCCTTCCATACCGGCGGCAAACAGCGGGTAGCTTATTTTATATTTTTTTGCAAATTCGGCAATATTGCTGGGGCTGTCTATACCCAGGCCCAGTATCTGCACTTTTTTCCCTTTCAGCTCCTGCTGCAAGGCGGACAGTTCCGGCATTTCCTGTACACAGGGCGCGCACCAGGTCGCCCAAAAGTTAACCAGCAAATAGTGGCCCTGCCATTGCGTCATGGCCTGGGGTTTGCCATCACTATCCTTGAATTGCTGCGCCATTAACTGCGCTACCGCTTTGTTTTCAGGTGGTTTAGGTGTGGTCTGGACGTTGCCGGCATAAATACCCAGCCCGGTCGACAACATGCCGAGCACAATGGCCAGACTAATAAACTTCTTGTTCATACAAAGATTCTTTCACAGAGCCGCATTCAGATGATGATGGTAGCGCAGCTTGTTGATTTGTGCTGAGAGGCCATAAGGGTGTTAAACCTTTTCTGCATCATCTTCGGCAGGTAAGGCCAGTAAAGCCCGTAAGGCAACTGCACTGGCTCTTTCAGTGCTTTTACCATGGCCACTGCGGATCGCATCCTGATCTTGCAGAACCAGGTGTACGCCTTCGTTCTTATGCATGAAACTCAGGGTTTCTATGCGGTCATTGCGATTATTGAAACTTTCAGATACTTCAAACTGTATATCCTTGTTCAGCAAATAAATCGCTACGTCTTTGGTATTGTCAGCAAATAAATGCAAATGAATGTCGGAATGGTTACCTGCCGTGCCGTTCAGCACTGCGCCGACCAGATAGGGGTGGAAGCGTTCCAGTTCATCCATCAATTCCAGGGCGAGTTGGCGTAATTGCAATAGGCGCTGGGGCTGGGTATCGCCAAAGAACAGTTCATTGTATTCGCGTACTTCCTGTTCGATCTGTGCATTATCGGGCAGCACATCTCCCTTGACTTTCTGGTTGCCCAGCAACTGTTTGGCGGCCTTGCGCTTGGCTGAGGCATAGTCGGCACCATCTTCGGCGATCATGCGCGCCGCCAGTGCCGCAATCTCAGCCCGCAGGTTTTCGGCTTCGTTTGGTGTATGGATCATCATGCGGTCATCATAACTGAATACCAAAGACCCCTCAACACAGAGTCATGGAGACACAGAAGTGGAGCTGATAAACTAATTATTAGTAAGGCAATAAAAATAATTCTTCTTTTTAGATTTTCTCTTGCTTTTCTCTGTGTCTCTGTGACTCTGTGGTGAGTGGTTTTAAGAACACTGCTTACCTAGGCACTGTCTCAGGTAGAATTGCGGGATTCTGGAATTTGGTTCAATTATGCATATTCATATATTAGGTATCTGCGGCACTTTCATGGGTGGTCTGGCGGTATTGGCGAAAGAGGCCGGTCATACGGTGACGGGCTGTGATGCCAATGTCTACCCACCGATGAGCACCCAGCTTGAAGCGCAGGGCATCACCCTGACGCAGGGCTTTGGCGCAGAGCAAATTGCATTGGAACCGGATTTATATGTCATAGGCAATGTGGTATCGCGTGGCAACCCTTTGATGGAAGAAATTCTCAATCGTGGCTTGCCCTATGTATCTGGCCCGCAATGGATGGGCGACCATATATTGCATGACAAGTGGGTACTCGCCGTTGCCGGTACCCATGGCAAGACGACCACCTCGGCCATGCTGGCCTGGATACTTGAATATGCCGGTTATGCACCGGGCTTCCTGATCGGTGGCGTACCGCTGAATTTTGGTATTTCTGCCCGCTTGTGGGGTAACCATGCGTCTGATTTCTTTGTGATTGAAGCCGATGAATACGATACGGCGTTTTTCGACAAACGCAGCAAATTCGTGCATTACCATGCCAAGACGGCAGTACTGAATAATCTTGAATATGATCATGCCGACATCTTTCCCGATGTGGCGGCGATAGAAACCCAGTTTCATCACCTGGTGCGTACTGTACCTGGCGTTGGCCGTCTCATCGTCAACGGCGACAATGCCTCGCTGGAACGGGTGTTGAAGCGCGGTTGCTGGAGTGAAAAGGAATTCTTTGGTGCCGGCAATCAGGCCTGGCGCCTGGTCATGCAGGCTGGTGAAGATTTTGATGTCGTCTTCAATGACGAAGTACAGGGCACAGTTCACTGGAATCTGAATGGCGAACATAATCGCCAGAACGCGCTGGCTGCCATTGCCGCTGCACGTCATGTCGGCGTCACGCCAGACATCGCCATTGAGGCCCTGGGCCAGTTCATCAGCGTCAAGCGCCGTATGGAAGTGCGCGGCATTGCCGATGGCGTCACTGTTATCGACGACTTTGCTCATCACCCCACTGCAGTTGGCACGACTGTTGCCGGCTTGCGGCATAAGGTTGGGGCTGCACGTATTCTTGCAGTGCTGGAGCCGCGTTCCAACACCATGAAGCTGGGCACCATGAAGCAGGCTTTACCTGGTAGCCTGGAACAGGCTGATCTGGTCTTTGGTTTTGGTGCGGCAGAGGGCAAAGATGCCCTGGGCTGGGACCTGGCAGAAGCCCTGGCTCCACTGGGCGATAAAGTTAATTGCCATAGCAAGATTGTCGATCTGGTGGATGACATCGTCGCGCAAGCACGGCCAGGTGACCATGTGCTGATCATGAGCAATGGCGGCTTTGGTGGCGTCCATCAAAAATTGCTGGATGCACTGGAAAATCGCGCGCAGCAGAGCGCTAACGAGGCCAGGGCAGCATGATCCTGTATCTGCACGGTTTCCGCTCATCGCCTGATTCTTACAAGGCGCGGGTTATGCGTGAACACATGCAGGCATTGGGCCGTGCTGACGAGATTGTCTGCCCCGAACTCTCACCCTCGCCCTTGCTGGCGATACAGCAAGCCGAAGCGCTGCTGGCAGGGCAGGACCCAAGACAGGTGAACATCATCGGTTCTTCACTCGGTGGTTACTATGCGACCTGGCTGGCAGAAAAATATGGCTGCAAGGCAGTATTGCTCAACCCGGCTGTCAAGCCGCCACGCGACCTGGAAAGCTATGTCGGCGTGACGACCTATTATCACAGCGACCGCATTTTTGAATTCAAGGCTGACTACGTGGCAGAGTTGCGTTCCCTGGCTGTTGAGCAGATCAGCAAGCCGGAACGCTATTTTCTGATCGCGGCGACGGGTGATGAAGTGCTGGACTGGCATGAAATGGTCGCTCATTATCCGGATGCAAAACAATATGTGATTGATGGCAGCGATCACGGCATTGCCGAATTTGCTGAGTATCTCGATATGGTCATGGCGTTTTGTGATCAGGTACATTGATTTGGAAGCAGCGATTTTGCCAGCAAAGAAAAAGATGCAGCGTCCACGGGCGGCCAGGTGGGTTGAACATGTGAATGCCGTACAAACTAGCACCCGCATGGAAGACTGGTTGAGTAATCGCGATTCTTTGACGGCCAGGCTGGTGGCCAGATGCACACAGTTTCGTGTGCAGCGTTTGTCGCAGCACAAGGCCATGTGTTTGCAGGATGAATATGCTGCCATAGGCTTGCCACGCAATATGAAAGCGCATGAACGGGAAGTATTTTTGCGCTGTGACGGTGTCGCCATGGTATATGGACATACCGTTGTGCCACTGACTGCGACGGCCAATGAATGGCCCCTGTTTCATGCCCTGGGTGAAAAATCTTTGGGCAGCACCCTGTTCAATGATCCACTGGTGGTCAGGGGCGATTTGAGTTACGCCAGGTTACGCCAGAGTCACCCGCTGATACGCCGTATTGTAGCCAGATTGCCAGAGCTGGCAGGTGTGCAAAGTATGCTGGCACGTCGTTCCCTGTTCTGGCGCAAGGGCGGTTGTCTGCAGGTAACGGAAGTGTTTTTGCCTGGGGTTGAGAGTTTGCAGCTTGTTGAAAAGCGTTGAGGATTGAAAACCTTAAGACCTCTCAACACAGAGAAAGGAAAGGCTGCTTGCAGGCAGTCTTCGTTACAAACTGGTTTGGCCAAAACGCAAGCCGCAATATATAAAACTCCTTCCCCTTCAAGGGGAAGGTTGGGATGGGGATGGGGTTCTTCAGCAAACGAAATAAGTAGCTAGTCAACCGAACCCCATTATCACCCTAGCCTTTTCCTTCACGGGGAGGGTAATTGATAAGTATTTGAATGATTTCCGCTTTGCTGATAAAGCAAAGTAAGAATAGAAACAACAAACGTCTCAACCAAGAAGGAATGACAATAGCAGGGTAAAAAAAGTACAAAGATATTCTCTTGCTTTTCTCTTGCTTTTCTCTGTACCTCCGCGCCTCTGTGTTGAGCTTTTTGGTCTTAATTAAAGAAGTATTGAATGAATTTATTTTTCGAAGAATCCGGTGATTTCAAGGCAGGCAGTCTCATGACGCAGTCTGGTGAGGCGTATCAGGTCGAGATGGCCAGTGGCAAGCGCACCAAGGTCAAGGCCAAGGACGTGTTGTTGCAATTCGCCTCCCCTGATCCTGTCAGTCTGATTGAGCAGGCCAAGGCCGCTGCGACTGAGATAGACCTGGAATTTTTATGGGAAGTCGCCGGTCAGGAAGAATTTGGCTTTGCCGAACTAGGTGCCGAATATTTTGGCCATGCACCGCAACCGGTGGAAGCAGCAGGCTTGATTCTGGCGCTGCACAATGCCCCCATTTATTTCTACAAAAAAGGCCGTGGCCGTTATAAGGCAGCGCCAGAAGCCGCACTGAAAGCAGCACTGGCCGGTATAGAAAAGAAAAAGCAGCAAGCCCTGATACAGGCCGGCTATGTTGACGAGCTCAGGCAAAACCACTTGCCCGACGTCATGAAGCCGCTGGCCTTGCAGCTTTTGTTCAAGCCGGATAAAAACAGCATCGAATACAAAGCCCTGGCAGAGGCCTGCGATGTCATGCAAATGTCGCCGCAACGTCTGATGCTGGCAACTGGTGGTATTGCCAGCCCCAAGCATTTGCATCTGGCCAAGTTCCATTACGAGCATTTTCCCAAGGGCGTGGCTTTCCCCGCCATTACGGTGCCATCCCTGCCGACCGATTTGCCGGTTGCCGACGTACAGGCATTTTCTATCGATGATGTCACCACGACCGAAATTGATGATGCTTTTTCTGTCGTTGATATCGGCAACGGCCAGTTGCGTGTGGGCATACATATCGCTGCCCCGGCTTTGGGTATACAGCGTGGCGATGCACTCGACCAGATTGCACGGGGCCGCATGTCCACCGTCTACATGCCGGGCGACAAGATCACCATGCTGCCAGATGAACTGGTAGAAACTTACACCCTGGGTGCAGGCCAGACCCGCCCGGCCCTGTCGCTGTATGCAACCCTGAATACCGAAGACTGGTCCGTCATCAGCACTGAAACCAAAGTAGAAGCCATCCCCATGGCCAGCAATTTGCGCCACAATGACCTTGATGCGCTGGTGACAGAAGATAACCTGGCGAACGATGCTGGCGAGTATCCGCACAAGGCCGACATTGCCCAACTGTGGAAATGGGCGCAAGTGCTGGAGCAGGGCCGCATGGTCAAGCGCGAAAGCTTTGGCATGAAGCCGGAACAGAATAACCGCGTCGATTTCAATTTTTACGTTGAAAATGATGTCGTTTCCATCGTGCGTCGCAAGCGTGGCGCACCGCTGGACAAGATCGTGGCCGAACTGATGATCTTTGCCAACAGCACCTGGGGCAAGCTCATGGCTGACCATGGCATTCCCGGTATTTACCGGGCCCAGGGTGTGGCCGGTGGCCGTGGCCCCGGTGGCTGGGCCGCACGCATGCAGGTACGCATGCTGACCCATGCAGCACCGCATCAGGGCCTGGGCGTGGATCAATATGCCTGGAGTACCTCACCGCTGCGTCGTTATACCGATCTGGTCAATCAATGGCAAATCATCGCCTGTGTACAGCATGGGGTGACAGCGCCGCTGGTGGCACCTTTCAAACCCAAGGATGCCGACCTGTTCGCCATCGTGTCAGGTTTTGATGCAGCCTATGCGGCCTATGCCGATTTCCAGAACAATATGGAACGTTACTGGTGCCTGCGCTGGCTGGGGCAGGAAGAAGCCCGTCAGGTGGAAGCTGTGGTATTGAAGGATGAAGTCTTGCGTCTGGTCGATATTCCCCTCATCATTCGTTTGCCGGGTATGCCGCAGACTGCACGCGGTGCCCAGGTCAGACTGGATATTCTGCGCTGGGATGAAGTCGATCTCAATGTAGAAGCCCGCCTGCTGGAATTGTTATCCACCGTCACCGAGCTGGATGAAGATGAAGAACAGGACGAAGATACAGGCGAAGTGACAGAAGAAATGCCTGCCACGGAACAGGATGGCATTGCCACCGATGCGCCAGATACCAGTGCAGCAACAGATAAAATCGATGAACACACTGCCGAACAACCACAAGCAGATTAATGAATAGCCAGACCGGTCAATCTCCGATGCCGTCAACAGACCTTAAAGACAAATTGCCTGAAAAGACAACTTTCGACAAGTTGATACTGATCGTTGCCGTCATCATTTCAATGGTGATCCATGCGACCTTGCTGCTATTGCATTTTGTCGCCCCAAGGCCGGAAGAAAGCCGGCCCGCAGATCCGGGGCTGGAAGTCATCCTCGTCAATGCCAAGCACGACAAGGCACCCTTGAAGGCCGAAGCACTGGCACAGGCTGATCTGGATGGTGGTGGCGCTCACGACAGTGGCCGCAGCAAATCACCTTTGCCTGATATGCGCAAGACCGAAGATGGTGACAGTGCTCAAACCACCAAACGCCGTATTGCCGAACTGGAGCAGCAGCAACAGCAATTGATAGACCAGGCCAAGCGCAAGGAATTATTCCGCCTGCCGCAGCAAGAAAAAAAGCCGCTGGATGATAGCCGCAAACCTGCGACCGGATCTGACCAGGTCGATACCTCGCAGGCATTGGCACGCATGGCAGCGGAAATTTCTCAAACCATAGAAGACCAGAACAAGCGCCCGCGTAAAACCTTTATTACACCGAGCACGCAAAAAGCCGGGTATGCGGTGTATTACAAGGCGATGCAAAAACGTATCGAAGATACCGGCACACTGAACTTTCCGCAAAAAGACGGCAAGAAACTGTATGGCGAATTGATCGTCTACATCCCGATTTTCCAGGATGGCACCATCTATGAAAAAGAAGGTGGGCCACGCATAGAAAAATCCTCTGGTGACAAAGCCCTGGATACCGCAGCCCTGCGCATTATCAGGCGGTCTGCACCGTTTGGACGTTTCCCGCAAAACATGCGTTCTACCGACAAGGATGACTTGTGGGTAGTGATTACGCGCTTCAAGTTTACCCGTGAACTACAGCTTGAAACTGAACTGCGCGGAGATAAAAGTTGAAGACTACGGATACCAGACGGGACGCCTATGTAGTCATCGGTAACCCGATAGCGCATAGCAAATCACCTGCAATTCATGCCCGCTTTGCCGAACTGACGGTACAGCATATTGATTACCAGCGCCTGCTGGCACCACTCGATGGCTTCGCTGCCAGCGTGCATGATTTTATCAATGCTGGCGGCAAGGGCGCGAACGTCACATTGCCATTCAAGCTGGAAGCCTTTGCCCTGGCGGATGAGCTAAGTCCACGCGCCCGGGTTGCCGGTGCCGTCAATACCCTGAAATTTGAATCAGGCCGTATTTATGGCGACAACACCGATGGCATAGGTCTGGTGGCAGATATCGTACGCAATGCCGGTGTCAGCCTGCGTGGCAAACGTATACTTTTGTTAGGCGCCGGTGGTGCCGCGCGTGGTGCCTTGCTGCCCCTGTTGCAGGAGCAGCCGGCCAGATTGTTGATCGCCAATCGCACGCTGGCCAAGGCGCAGGATCTGCTGGTGCAGGTACAAAGCCTGGCCGGCAATTGCGTACTGAAAGCCCGCCGTTTTGAAGAGTGTGATCAGGCTGTGGATGTCATCATCAATGCCACCTCGGCCAGCCTGAATGATGATGTGCCGCCGCTGTCGCCCGCTTTGTTCACGGCCACAACCCTGGCTTACGACATGATGTATGCCGCTGCCCCTACGGCTTTTTTACGGTTTGCCGCCAGCCATGGCGCGCAATGCCGCGACGGCCTGGGCATGCTGGTAGAACAGGCAGCAGAAGCCTTTGCGTTGTGGCGTGGCTTGCGTCCACCCAGTGATCTGGTACTGGCAGAAATGCGTTTAGCCATGCAGGTGAATAGCTGATGAAACTCCTGGGTCGACTTCTGTTCTGGCTGGTATTGATGCCCCTGGTGTTGTTCACGCTGGTGCAGGCATATTTTTTGGTACAGATATGGTGGTGGGTTGATCATAATCCCAGTTCCACCAGTTTCATGCGCCATCAGCTTGATGTCTTGCAGGAAAAAAAGCCAGACTTCAAGCTCCAGCATAAATGGGTACCCTATAACCGCATTTCCAATAATCTGAAACATGCCGTCATTGCTTCCGAAGATGACAGCTTTGTCGATCATGAAGGTGTCGATTGGGAAGCCATGCAAAAGGCTTACGAAAAAAATCAAAAGAAGGGCAAGGTTGTTTCTGGTGGCTCCACCATTACCCAGCAACTGGCAAAAAACCTGTTTCTGTCGGCAGACCGCAGCTATTTCCGCAAAGGTGAAGAACTGATCATCACCTATATGCTGGAAATGTGCATGGACAAGCAACGTATCCTGGAAATCTACCTGAATGTCGTAGAATGGGGTGTAGGCGTGTTTGGTGCCGAAGCTGCAGCGCAACATTATTTTCATACCAGCGCAGCCAATCTGGGTCCATCCCAGGCGGCCAGACTGGCAGTCATGTTGCCCAAGCCACGGTATTTTGACAAGAACCCGGGTTCCGGGTATCTGCAAAGACGCAGCGAAGTGATTTTGCAACGGATGAATAGTGCGGAGTTGCCATGAGCCTGCATCACCAAAATGGTATCAGCCTGATCGCGGTCGCCATCGTTTCCATGCTGGTGGCCCTGCTGTCCATGGGTTTGCTGTACTACATGCGCAACGGTCACTTGCCCATGCCCGAGATGTGGGCGCGCTGGGGCAAATCTGCCAATGTTATCTCGAATGAATTGAAAAATGCCAGTGGCGTGCAATTGCCCGGCAGTAGTAGTAGTAACGGCACACCCGGCATGCGCCCGGCCGCGACCGTGGACGAAGGAGTGCGTCGCTGTACCATCAATGGCAAGACCGTCTACTCAGACACACTCTGCACCGATACTAATCCCACGACGCGGCAGGTCAAGCTGCATGATGCCAGGGGTATAGAAGCACCTAAAACCCCGGCATCGCAGGCTACTGCATCTGAAGCAGATGAGGAGCAACTCAAGAAAAAAATTATGGAACAGGCCTTGGGGAACGGCAAAAAATAAGCCCCGTATTTTGTACGCGGTGCTTCAGATCAGTTTCAGGCAGGTTTTCTCGCTAGCCAGTGTGTCAGTAATTCTTGCTGATCATTTATCGCATTGCCTTTATTTTCAAATCCCAATTTTTGTACCACTTTGGTCGAGGCAACATTGTCAGGGCTGACCGTCGCCAGAACGCTAGTTGCTCCTCTGGCAAAAGCCAATTGCAACAGGCTACGAACGGCAGCGCTGGCTGCTCCCAGCCTTCTGCATTCCGGCGATATACCATAACCAATTTCTACACAGCCGTCCTGCGGTGGTGATTTGAATCCACAACTGCCGACGATCAGCGCATCCTGACGCGACACGATATAAAAAGTGCTGCACCAGTAAGCGGGCGCACCCGCATCAATCTGTGCCAGTGCGCGGGCCGCCACAAAAGCGGGTGGCAGTGCATCCATGGCGAGGTGGTAGTTCAGTGTAGCAGGTACGACGGATCGTTCCAGATCACGCAGCTGTTCCAGGGGCACGCTGACAAGTTGATAGCTCATGGGGCACGGTTTATGTTCATCAATGGAGTAAGCTTGGGCGCTGCTACCGCGCGGGTCCTTTCAGCTCAACCACATTCCCTTCCGGATCGCTGATATAGATGGATGGACCTTCACCTTCTGCACCATACCTTTGTTGTACTTCGCCAGCTTCAATACCGTGGCTTTGCAGATGCGCCCGTATGTCAGCGGCATCGAAGGGTTCAACCCGCAGGCACAGATGATCAAGATTGCGCGCTTCCTTGCCTGGCGCTGCACCACCCATGCGGCCCAATTTTCCGTCTACCGGTATCAGGTCTATCATTGACCTGCCTACGCGCAATTGCACCAGACCAATTTCATCCTGCCTGCGCTCAACCGGACATCCAAGCACCACACAATAGAAATGCAGCATGGCACTCAAATCCACGACCCGCAATACCAGGTGATCAATTTCACGTATCTTTATCATGTGATGTTCCTGAGCTTGTTTTTTGCTTGATGATATTAGCGCGCTTCAGAGAATGTTGCAGATGATGCTAAAAATAGCATTTTCGCGTGCTGGTTTCTGTACTGATAAAATAGACGCAGTCATTTCTTGCTGTAATTCATATCCACAATCGGGAGATACAACCATGAGCGTCGCCTATTACATCGTGCTTGACAATGATGAACCAGGTTTTGATACCTTCGTCAACGGCAAGGCCATTGCGCATGCCATTGAAGAGCTTGATCAGTTATGCGAACAGGCGGATTTGCCCATGCTGGAATCTTTCGTTGGCCAATCTGCCGAAGATATAGAAGACATGCTGGGTGAAGACATAGACTGGCCAGAAGATGGTGAGCTGGAACATGTCTGGCATACGGCAGATGCCGGCATCGCCTATATTGAAGCCGTGATCCATGCAATACAGAACATGCAGCACGGACTGCAGGCATCAGATGAGGTGCTGGAAGATCTTGAAGAGTATAAAAATGTTTTGGAACAGGCGAAAAAAGTCGGCGCCAAGTGGCATCTGGCGCTGGATATATGAGAGCACAATCCATGTCGGGCTGATGATATCCAATTGGCGGGTGCTGCGTAGTTCATGCATTGCACTTTGATATTGGGTAAATGGCAATTTGAACGTAATGTGAATACAATGTGAATGCAACTCAGAAAAAATAAAACCCAAGCCCATTCCGCCCATCTGCGCAAAACAGGTTTACAATCCAGCCAAACCTGAACCCTGCTTTTCCGGAATTCGCCTATGATTAATGTCTTTGTTTTGCACAATGGCCGCCTAAGCCAGATCAATGTGGAAAACCGCACTGATCTTGAAAATACGCTGCCTATCTGGGTTGATCTGACCGACCCGAACGAAGAAGAGCGTGAATGGGTCAAGAGTATCTATGGCGTTACCCTGCCAGGCGAAGATGAGGTCAAGGATATTGAAGCCTCTGCTCGTTACTATGAAGCAGATAATGGCGACCTGCATCTGCGTACCGATTTTCTGATTGACGATGATGACGAACCGGCGCGCACGATAACGGTAGCGTTTATCCTGGCGCGTGATATTTTGTTTTCTGTGCATACCATTGATTTGCCGGTGTTCCGTCTGGTGCGTATGCGTGCGCGTTCGCGCCCCGGGTCGATTGCTGATTACAAGGATGTGTTGCTGGACCTGTATGCCACCGATGCCGAATATTCTGCTGATGCGCTGGAAGGCATTTATCAAAACCTGGAAGACGTCAGCCGCAGCGTACTGCAAAAAAACTTCAGCGATCAGGATGCCGCAGCGGCCCTGAATGCGATTGCACAGGAAGAAGATCTGAATGGTCGCATACGCCGCAACATGATGGACACCCGTCGTGCCGTCAGCTTTCTGATGCGTGGCCGCTTGTTGAATGCAGATCAGTTTGAAGAAGCACGGCAGATTTTGCGCGACATCGAATCACTGGATGGTCATACCTCATTTCTGTTCGACAAGATCAACTTTCTGATGGATGCGACGGTTGGTTTTATTAACATTAACCAGAACAAGATCATCAAGATATTCTCGGTAGCCAGCGTCGCCTTTTTGCCGCCGACGCTGATCGCCAGTATCTATGGCATGAACTTCAAGGGCTGGTTCCCTGAACTGGACTGGCAACTCGGTTATCCGTTTGCGCTGGCCTTGATGCTGGCGTCAGCGATTACTCCTTTCTGGTATTTCCGTCGTCGGGGATGGTTAAAATAAAATGGCAGCAATAACACTCAATCATTACAATCTGCGCGGTGATCGTGCCACGCTGGACAGGCTCAAGGATTTTTATCTGAAATATGTCGGTCTGGAAGTGGGCCCGCGTCCACTGAGCAGTTTTGGGTATTGGCTGTATGCGGGTGGGCGCGATGTCTTGCATTTGTCAGAGCCCCGGCCTGGTGAAGTACGTCAGACAGAAATGAAAACCGGCTTTGATCATGTTGCTTTTACCTGTACAGACTTGCCTGCCATGCTGGCTAAATTACAGCAGGATGGCATTACCTATCGCCACGCAGTAGTCGAAGCCAAGGCGGGTTTCGCCACGCAGCAGCAGGTCTTCTTCAGTGACCCCGAAGGCAATGGCATAGAGCTGAATTTTGTGGATGCGGCAGCATAAGCTGCCTATGCAGTATTAATTGTCTTGCAGTATCCCGCTCAGCACAATATGCCTTTCTACGGGGCGCAATTGCAATATGTTTTGGTACAAGGCAATCATGGCATCACACTGCAGGGCTGGCTGGTTTGCATATGCTGGTGGGTTGCCCACTATCTTCAATTGCTCTGGGGATAAGCGTGTGGTGACTTGCAACAGGCTGGTCTGAAACGCCCGGGATTGCTTTTTAATGACCTTGCTGCGCGGCGTTGATTTTAATGCGCTTTCCAGAAACTGCTTTTCCTTGTCCACTATGGCTGGTGGCAGTGTATGCCGCACATCCAGTTCAGATTTCAGTAATTGGCCGCAAGCCTGGGGGCTGACCTGTCTGGCTGCCTGCATCTGATCTTTCATTAATTGAGCAAACAGATCCAGGTGTTCGTCGTCCACGGTTTTCAGCAGTTCTGCAAAAGCGGTGGTCATGTATTTGCGCACGGCGTTCTGCATCGAAGCATCATTCGCGCCCTGCAGTTTCATTTTCCACAGGATATCGCTGACAGCATCAATCTTCCCCGGATAGTGGGCCTCATAGCCTTGCCAGATGGTATTGTTTTTTAAAGTCAGTGCAATTTCGGCTTTTGAACTCATGCTGGAGAACGGGCTGGTATTCGCCTCTCCACCCAAAGAGGTGCGGGTGATGACGCGGGCGGCAATCATTTCCTCCCGGCTGGGGTACCACATATTGCTGGCCGGTGTCTGACCGATTTTTGTGACAAAGCTTTCAGGCAGATTGATGCTGCGGTATTTATTCAGCATATTATTGGTGGCCGCAATCAGGGCTGCTCCTTCCAGACCAGGAAAACTGGGCTGATGGAAGCCAATTTTTGCATTCACGGTAGCGGCACGGTCTCTTCCCGCCAGAAACACGTAGGTGCAGGCACTGACACAGACACCTTCCACATAGGTATCCAGTTTTCTCTCGCTGACCATGCTGGCGATTTTATCTGCTTCCAGCAACCTGCCACCTTGCGAATTCAGTACGATGAATTTGATCTGTCCGGCTTTGGCCAGCTCTGCTGCAAATTTGCTGGCACTGCCTTCGCCAAAGCTGCCACGCAAGTACAGCGAATCTCCCTTGGGGGAAGCGCTGATGTCGATTTTTGACATGCTGTCTTTGCCCATGGCGATCAGCGTATATTCACGCATTTGCGGCCAGACTATGTCCCTGACTTTTTGACCAAGATAAATCACACTGAGAACGATCGATGCCTGTACCAGCAAGGCCACGCCTGCAGAGCCGCCTCTGCGATTGTGTTTGGAGGCAGAACGCCAGACGCCGACCATGGCCCAGCTCCAGGCCAGCCCCGTCAGCACATAACTTGCCAGCCCAATGACGGAAATCATGCGCAGCGAGCTATCAGCCAGTTCGCTCAAGCGTGTCAGGGTGATAATGAGGGCGCCTATCAGCAGGTTACCTATCAGCACACCATTTAACCAGTACGCCACGCTCAACGGCAATTCGCCACGCCAATGCCTTAGGAAATAATTTTGAGAATGACGTTGCTCTGCCTCATTAGAAAATTCCGTCGAAAAGTCTTTATTGATACGGTTCGCCAGACTCATTTCTGTGGCGGCCTGTACCCCATACTCTGCTGACGGCGCATCCTCAATGGCTGCCACTTCCAGTTCAAGCAAGCGCCTGTTCAAGGCAATGATATTGAGTACGAAGGGTGCGGAAAAGATCAGCAAGCCCACTAAGGTCTTGGCAAACAATCGTCCTTCCACGACGAGGAAGATGCAAGTCAGGCCGAGCAAGATGATGCCGGCGATAGTGAATTTTTTTGCCCGGCTGATTTGGCGTGGGGTAGTGTGTTGGCCCAGTGCCTGCCAGGGCAGGAAATAAGCGGCAGCCCATACGCAAAGCGCCACCAGTGCACCAATAAAGCCCGGGGTGTTATGTACGAACCTGAACATGGATGTCGAGCTGACACCAATAAGAATAATCAAGATCAACAGGTTGACAACGCGCATTGCCGTAATCATGAAGAGACTGAGCCTTAATAAAGTAAGAATGCATGCATAAAGTCCGGCAGCATCGCATAAGATCAGTCCGCCAGCAAGCCAGGCAGGCGATGTGCCTTATTCATGATTGACGCAGCTTGATGTGTGGTTTAATGTGCAAGTATTTTGTCACCTGAAGTTGTGGTGGCAATGCCTGTATTAGTGCTTGCATTAGTGTTTGTATCAAAGCTTGTAGCAGTAGGTTTTATAGGTGAAATTTTTCTCGATAGAAATGTTTTTGAAAAAAATGGTCAATACATAGCGTATTGCCGTTCCCGATGCACAACCTGTTCCTGAGTGACACGCCATGCAAACTGCACAGCCATTAAATGTATCCAGGTCGCCGATCTACTTCTTTCTGTTGTTCCTGGTGGTACTGATAGGATTTTATCCCTCCTATTTCGCCAGACTGACCCAGCTTGATCCCAAGCATCACTTTCATGGCATTCTGGCGACGGGCTGGATGTTGATGCTGGTCGTACAAAGCTGGCTTGCCAGCAGACGCAAGATTTACATTCACCGCACCATAGGCAAGTTGTCCCTGGTCATTGTGCCCTTGTTCATTGTGTCTGGCATCATGATCATGCATACGATGCTGGCCAGCCATGGCGGGTTTACCAAGGCATTTGGCAGTCGCCTCGCCTTTGTAGATATGACGACGCTAATGGGATTCGCGCTGGCATATTGTCTGGCCATTCATTTCCGCACCAATCGCGCCGTCCATTCACGCTGGATGGCATGCACAGCCCTGCTGGCTTTGCCGCCAGCGGTAGCACGCCTGTTCATGAATTTTATTCCTGGTATTGATTCTTTTCCTGCGGCTTTCCATGCTTCGTATTTCTCTACCGAGATACTGGCAGTGATATTGATTGCGAACGACATTAATTTGAAGAAGGTAAAAACACCATACTGGATGGCGCTTGGTGTACTGCTGGTCCAGCATGTCAGTTTTTTGCTGTTACAACAGTTTCCAGCCTGGACTGCATTCACGGTTTGGTTGGGTAGCCTGTAGATGGATGTTTTGGTCTGTTCTGTTAACAGTTCAGGGCAGCGGATTGGCCCATTTCTTTTCAATACCGGCATAAGTGCCGTTACTTCTGATGGTGCGCAAGCCTTTGTCCAGCGCGTCGGCATAGCGGGCTGATTCTGGCCTGAGTTTGGAAAAGCTGACAAATAGTTTGTCTTCAATCAGCGTGCCGACTTGCTGGATTTTTCCCTTGAATTCATCCGGATAGGTTGCAATCAGATAATCGACCACCCGCGTATAGACCAGTGAATAACTGGATCTGCCCAGTACCAGCTTGCGCAGGTTGGATATGTCGGAAGGGGCTATTTCGCGCTGTATGCTGGTGTCGCCTTCAAATTCGCTGCCATACGTGTACCCGTGCGTGACACCGACAGCATGTCCCCGCAAATCACGGCCAGTCAGCTTGCTGGCATTGGCAGGCGGACCATCTGTTTTGGCATAAATGCCTATGCTGGCCTTGAAAATCGCTTCTTTGTGAAATACAAAATTGGGAGCCAGCGCGGCATCTTGCAGGCTATCAAAGCAGCCCAGCTCTTTTCCACTTTGCACCAGCATCAGGCAACGGGAATAAGGTGTGGCGATAAACTTGACCTGGATATTCGATACTGCATATGCAGCCTGTATCACGTCCACGGCAAAGCCACGATTTTGCCCATCCTTGACGGCGGAGTAAGGGTACCAGTTATCTTCACCAATCAGGGTAATGGTCTCGGCCCTGGCCGGTATGGCGCACAGACACAAGGCAAAAGCATACAGCAAGCCTGTTGCCCGTTTGCGTATAGCCGTGATGGAAAACACTGCATGCATGGATTGGATAATCAATGACCGCGATTATATGTGCCCAACAGCTTCCGTCTTGATATGGAATCTGCTAGCTGTCGGGAGTTTTTTGCATATGCCCGGTCTATTGTAGCTGACGTACAGGCACATACATGATGATCTGTTGTGTTTTAACAAGTCACAAGCTTCTGTCGCCATTATATGTTGTGCGCCAGTACGCTAGCCAAGCTGAAGCATTTGACACCATTGCCTCATGCAGGCGTGGCAAAAATAGCTATGAAGTACTTTGAATGAAAAAAAGCCAGGGCATCAGCCCTGGCTTTTCAGACTACCGGCAGGTAACAAGTAAACAAGTAAAGCTGGAATTTTGCTTACCCATCACCTGCATTTTTGCGCACTATACAAACGCCGCTTCTTCCACATCACAGGCTGCATGACGTGCATACACGGCACTGGCAAATGCTCTGCCTTGCGACAGCGAACGCAGGTCAGTCGTGTGACCAAACAGCTTGGTCAGTGGCACGTCGGCCACCACTTCAACCCGGCCCGTGTTTTCCGTAATGCCCAAAACGCGGCCGCTGCGCCTTTGCAAGTCACCGATGATGTCGCCGGTGTTAACGGCGGGAGCATCCACAGTCACTTTCATGACGGGTTCGAGCAAGACTGGATTTGCCTTGCGCAAGCCGGTCAGCACTGCTTCCTTGGCAGCGATGATGAAAGCCATTTCGTTACTGTCAACAGCATGGAAATCACCATCCAGCAAAGTGACTTTGACACCCGTCACTTTTTGCCCCAGCGGACCTTGTTGCAGGGCCTGCTGCACACCTTTTTCAACCGCCGGAATAAACGCCACCGGTATCGCGCCACCTTTCACGACATTGGCGAAGGCAAATTCACCTTCATCCGCTGCCAGCAACTCAAGTCGCAAGACAACACGGGCATACATACCGACACCGCCGGTTTGCTTGCTGATCTTGCCTTCCGCTTCGACCATAGGCAGGCCCATGGTTTCCTTGTAAGCCACATGCGGCGCGCCTACACGTATATCCACAGCAGCTTCGCGGCGGGCACGTTCCAGCACCACATCCAGATGCAATTCACCCATGCCCCACAAGATAGTCTCACCCGTGTCGGCATTGCTTTCCAGCCGCAAAGACGGATCTTCACGACGGAACTTGTCCAGCACGGCCAACATCCTGGCGCGGTCGGTGCCATTGCCAGGCTCTACCGCCAGGGCCACTACCGGCTCACCCGCATGGATGGTTTCCAGTGTCCATGGTTGTGCCTTGCTGGCCAGGGTTTGCCCGGTCAGCGCATCTTTCAGGTTGGCGATGGCGATGATACTGCCGGCACCAGATTCAGACGTACCCGTACGTTCATCCGCATGCACGACATACAGACGACCAATGCGTACAGATGCATCCAGGCTGGCATTCCAGATGGTTTCACCTTCATGCAGGCTACCGCCATAAATGCGCACAAAAGCCAGCGAACCATGCTCGTCATGCGTGACCTTGAACACCAGCGCCGCCAATGGATCGGCATCGCCCGTGCTGACAGTAAGGCTGTCACCGTTCAGCGTTGCAACAGGCGCTGCACGGTCATCCGGTGCGGGCAGCCAGTCAATCACGGCGTCCAGCAGCGGTTCGATACCGGCGTTTTTATACGCAGAACCCGCCAGCATCGGCACCGCTTTCCTGGCCAGCGTCAGGGTACGCAAGCCTTGCAGAATATCTGCATGACTTAGCGTGTCATTGGCCAGATAGGCATCCGTCAGCACATCATTCGCTTCTGCTGCCACCGAAGCCGCATAGGCATACGCAGCCTGGGCTTGCGCCTGCAGTTCCGCCGGCAAAGTCGTAACCGTCATGCTGCCTTTGGCATCCCATTGCAGGAAACGCTGTTGCAACACATCAATGACGCCTGTGAATTCATCGGCAGCACCTATCGGTATCGCCAGCGGCACAGGGCGTGCACCCAGATGCGTGCGCACCTGTTCAGTGACACGGGCAAAGTCTGCACCGGTCTGATCCATCTTGTTGACGAAGATGATCATGGGCACGCCATGTTTCTCAGCCTGATGCCAGACCGTTTCTGTTTGCGGCTGCACACCGGCGACGCCGGACAGCACCGTGATGGCGCCGTCAAGTACGCGCAGCGAGCGTTCAACTTCAATCGCAAAGTCGATGTGGCCTGGCGTGTCGATCAGTGTGAATTCATGGCCGTTCCAGACGCAACGGGTTGCTGCTGCACCAATGGTGATGCCGCGTTCTTTTTCCAGTGCCATGGTGTCCATGGTGGCATTGCCTTCATGGACTTCGCCAGTGCGATGGATTTCGCCGGTTTTAAACAGGATGCGTTCAGACAGCGTGGTCTTGCCAGCATCTATGTGCGCGATGATGCCAAAGTTGCGCCAATGATTGCGCGAATGAGTACGCGCAGAATGGGCATTCGCCTTGTGAGTTGCCTTGTTGGATGCGGCACGGGGTGTGGTATTCGTCATGATGGTCTTTCTACATAGCGAGCGGTCGAGGGTTGTCTTGGTGACAGCGCCGCGGGGCCATGCGACCACCCTTGTTTCAGTGGTCCCGCGCGCGTTCTACATCGGCTAACTTCATGCTATATGGCTCCTCAAAAGAGAGTGGTTGGCAAAACAGTGATTCAAAGTGCTTACTAAAGTGGTGCTCAGGTTTTGGATATCAAGGGCAAAAACAAAGTACCAGAAAACAAAAAAGGCCCATGTGGGCCTTTGTTTTTTTACTCTGCTGTAATTTGATCAGAGTTTCAACGGGCACACATCAGCGGCCCCGGGATGTCATCCGACATGCCGGGAGGGCAGAGGTAAAAAAGAGTATGCTCAGTGTTTTCATCTCTACAGAATAATCCTGTTTTTGCGGCTTGTCAAATGGGTGCTTGAAATGGAAAAAGCTTACACATAAAATTTCTTGAATAATCCTCCCCAAGGCTTGATTGCCAATCTCGGCATCACATATACAAAGTCTTGTGATGCAAATAACTGCGATAAACGATCTTGAAGCTATCAAGATTTCTGTTGTCAGCCTGAATCAATAAGTCACGGACTTCGCAGTTTTTATCGTCGATTTTATACACCCAGAAATCCAGTATTACCTCAGGGTGGTCTTGTGAAACGATGGAGACGCCCTTGCCACCGCCGACGAGGTTGGAATACTGATAGACCATGAATTTCCCTTTCAGGATATTTTTATCGATCTTGAGTCCATCCAGAATTTTCGCGGCATTTTCTTCCTCTGCTGCTATTTCTGTGCGTGTATTCACATACCTGTTCAGGAATTTTCGCAGATGGATGACTTCGGCAGTTTTATAGGATTTGCTGTAGCCGGCCAGTTGATCTTTGTTCAGGTTTAACTCTTTCACTTCTTGTGCCAGACTGGCAAGGGGAAGCATGAATAGAGATAGCAACAGGATTTTTTTAAAGTTCATTTTTTCTTTCAGTTTTCAGAGAATGGGAACTGTCTGCCCGTTCCCTGCTGTGTCTTGTTCTGGCGCGTGCGGCGCATCTGTTTTATTCAGATATTTTTCCTGTGCAGCCGTTACTACATCATCCACGCTCAGTTCACTGCTTGGCCCTATGTTGAGGTGTTCGATGAGTGCTCTTTGCAAGACCTGGCGGGATGCGTTTTTCAGACGCGCGAACATCAGGTGTTTTTTCTGACTCTGGAGTGCAGCACTGAAGTCGGCAATGGCTTCCACGCTGGAACTGTCCAGGTCAGGGGATTCTTCCAGACTGAGGATGACGACCTGTATATTATCAGCGGCAGCGAGGTATTTTTTTGCCTGTGCCATGGTGCGTTCAGCATTGGCAAAGAACAGCCCTGTTTCTGGCCGTATGATGAGGATGCCGGGTATGCTAAGGGCATCCGGATAATCGGTCTTGTTGACAAAATCATGACCACCGCGCAGACGACCAAGGATGGAAATATTCGATTCTGCCAGCTTGCGCAGCAACATCAGTAGGCTCACGCCGATGGCAACCAGCAAACCGTCCAGCACGCCCAGCAAGAGTACGGCTACGACTGCACCGGTGGCGACGAATCTGTCCCGGTGCATGGTGAAATAAGGGGTGAAAACAGACAGTCGCAACGAATGGCTTACGGCGTGAATAACAATGGCTGCCAGTATGGGAGATGGCGTCAGCGCGATGGTGGGCAGCATGGTCAGGATGACGAGCAGCAAGCCCGCGGCGGCGGCCCAGCCTGCCCATTTCGATTGTGCACCATTGGCTTCGTTGGCGGCAGTGGCAGAAAATCCTGCGCCAACAGGCATGCCCTGAAAGATGCCAGACAGCAGATTTGCCGCACCGAAGGCAAACAGATCGCGATTGGGAGAGGTAAGGTCTCCATGTTTCATCGCAAAATTGCGCACTGAGCTATAGGATTCAGCATACAGTATCAGCAGCATGGCCACGCTGAGTTCGCCGATACGCAGCCATTGCACATAGGTCATGGTTGGCAGACTGGGAACTTGCAGATCCAGATCAATCTGGCCAACGAAGCTGACACCATACTGTTCCAGGTGCAGATATTTTCCGGCGAGTATACCCAGCAATATCACCACCAGACCACCCGGCATATGTGACATATAGGGCATATGCGATATTTGCGATATACGTGCCAGACCAAACAAGAGTAGCAGAGCCACCAGACCTACTGCGATTGAAGCCCAATTCCAGATATGGATTTGGCTAAGCAGTTCATAGCTAAACCGTATCATGTCGGTATAGTGAGTATGCACGCCAACCACATGCGCAAACTGTTTGAAAATAATGACAATGGCCAGGCCGAAAGCAAAGCCGCGCAAGACAGGTTTGGCAATAAAGTCTGAAATGCCGCCCAGGCGCGCCATGCCGGCGAAGATGAAGAAAACGCCGGTTAACAACACCATGCCAGTTGCTACCAGCAGACGCAGGCCGGTATCACCATTCGACATGGCGGCAGTGGCCGATGCCAGCACGGCTGCCGATGACGAGGTGGCCGCAACGATGGCAAAGCGACTGCTACCTATCAGACCATAGCAAACCAGGCCGGCAAACAGTGCCACTATGCCTGCCTGCGGCGGCAGATTGGCGATACTGGAATATGCAACGGCTTCAGGAAGCAAGAGGCCAGCCAGTGATAAGCCCGCAATGATGTCTGACCAGGACCAACTGTTTTTCATATTATTTTTTTTGGGTGATTTGGTTTTAATCTGTTCTAGTATAAGCTTTGTCTATTCGGTAACAGTTATTTAATGTGGCAATAGGCCACTTTGAATGTTTCGCACCCACGAAAGCCTGCCTATCATGCTTGATCCATGTCAAAGAATTTTTTCTTACAATGCAGGGCGTGACCCTGAAAGACTGAAAATGAAGTATGCCAATATGCGGCATAACGCTTTTGTTTTCTTGCGTGGCAGTTGCCACCTCTTTTACGATCGCCTGGCAGAAGATAAGGCTGTGTTGCGCACGCCGCTGGTATGGTGTTGTGGCGACCTGCACCTGGAAAATTTTGGTAGCTATAAGGGTGATAACCGGCTTGCGTACTTCGACATCACCGACTTTGATGAAGCTGCGCTTGCACCGCTTGCATGGGATTTGCTGCGGTTTGTGACCAGCGTACAGGTAGGGGCCGAAAGCCTGGGCCTGAAGGCAGCGCAGGCCAAAGCACTCGCCAGAACTTTCCTGATGGCATACAAAAAAACTTTGTGTACAGGTAAAGGCTATTGGATAGAAAGAGACAATGCAGATGGCCTGGTTGGGGATCTGCTGGAAAAACTGCGGAACAGACAAAGAACCGATTTTCTCAATCAGCGTACTGTATTGAAGGGAAACCGCAGGCGTTTGCGTATTGACGGCAAGAAGGCCTTGCCGGTCACTCCGGAACAAAGGGAAAAAGTAACTGCTTTCTTCAATGAATATGCAAAGCAACAGAGCAATCCCGAATTTTTCAAACTTGAAGATATGGCCAGGCGCATTGCCGGCACCGGCAGTCTGGGCGTAGATCGCTATATCATTCTTGCACAAGGCAAGGGTGGGCCAAATGGGCATTACCTGCTGGATTTGAAAGAAGCCTTGCCTTCGTCACTGGTGCCGCATTTGAAAACCAAACAACCTAAATGGAAATCGGAAGCGGAGCGGGTAGTTGCCTTGCAACGACGCCTGCAAGCTGTGTCGATGGCGTTTCTGCAGCCAGTCAAGGTAAACAAGAAGGCATATATCCTGCGCGCATTGCAACCGTCCGAAGACCGCGTTACGCTTGATCATGCAGTCAGCTCATTGAATGAACTGGACAATGTCATGCAATGGATGGCTTGCGTGGTCGCCTCTGCGCATATCCGTGGTTCTGGGCGGCAGGGATCAGCAATTAATGATGAATTGATTGCGTTTGCAGAAAAAAGTAAATGGATGGACGCCATATTGACTCAGGCTGCGCTTTGCAGCAAACAGGTCAACAAAGACTGGAAGGCATATGGCAAGGCATTCGATCTGGGGTATTTCACCCCTGGCACTTAGAACCTGTTCACGATCTTAAGCGCGGGCGCAATCAGAGGCCATGCTGGGCTTACGTGCTGCGCTTAGTTATCCCGAATGTTTCCCTGATTCCCGCTGACGCCCGTTCGCTACAGATCGTGAACAGGTTCTTGGCCCGCAAGCCACTGCCAATGGCATAAATGCCGCATGGCAGTTGTGCCCAAAACACCTGACAAACTTCTATAGCTTTCCCTCTGTCTTCTTCTTCCGGAAGGACAGGTTAACACCTGCTTTGCAACAGGAAAAATATTTCCCAAAAGTAATTTCTATACTTTATGTTACAAGCCAGCTTCCATATGCAACAAATCTGCTACTCTGCATCCATCCAAAAATCTTTTTAGTTGTCGCAAAGCAGCTTTTCGAAACACCTTTTAGTCTAATTTCCGTTAATTCTACATAAATTGATGACAAATTGACGACAAAATTGCTATTGCATACATCTGTTATTTTCGGATACATTCGGTTACATTGGAATACGATAAGATACAGATGGTGCAATTGTGAATATTTTGAATTGGCGAGAAGTATGGCATGCCTACCAGTCTCATGAAGAAGCTGTAGTGCAGCAGCAGCGGCAACCGGCATCCATGCTGGACAGCTTGCGTTGGGCTGTGCATATGCGTCTGACTGATAGTGATAGCCATTTCAAGAGCAAATGCATGTTCCTGCTGCGCAGCAGCTTGCGCCCGCGTACCAGCATGGCCTGGTATGCTTATCTGCATCAGACTTATCTGCGTAAAGCCATCAGCAAGGACATTGCCTTGCTGGATGCCATACATCGCCCCTTCTTTGATCGCAACATCGGCCCGGGTTCCCGCTTGTCGTTGATGCAGAATCATTTTCATTTGTCCGGCATCCTGCTTGGCAAAGACCTGGCGCAAGACCTGCTGGCAGGCAAAGCCTTTGATATTGCCAGCCTGCAGGGCAAGAACCAGGAACAGTACCGGCTCAGCCTGTTTCGCTGCAATTCATTCAAGCGCGAAGGTGGATTGACACTCGGCCTGTTTCAGGGGACGCACCTGCTGCAATGCCTGAGCTTTTCTTTCGACCACCACCATCAGCAACTGTCGATACGTGTAGGTGGCGTGCAGTCCAGCAAACAGGATGCGCGTGAATTAATCAGGGCCTGTACCAAGAGCCTGCATGGCATACAGCCGCGCTTGTTGTTGATCGAAGCCTTGCGCTGCATTGCGCAGGAGCTGAATTGTGCGACGATAGAATGTATCGCCAAAAAGAATCACATCTATCAATCGTGGCGCTACCGTTTCAGTAAATGTATCAGGGCAGAATATGATGCCTTGTGGCAGAGCGCTGGTGCAACACCGCACAGTAACGGCAATTATTTGCTGCCGCTGAGTGTGGAAGAAAAGCCCTGGTCAGCCCGCCCAAGCAATAAGCGCAGCGAATACCGTGCGCGTGACGTGTTGACAACGGACATGCGCAAGAACATTGTACAAAGCCTGGCAGCAGCCTGAAGATTTGCTTCTGCTGAAGCATCACGATGCTTGTTGCTTGCTGCCTGATGTGTTTTTATCCCGATTCCTGAGCCCCGGCTGACGGTGTTTGCCGGGAGACCAGAAATGCCTGCAGCGGCAAGCACATCTGATTGGGTGCAGACTGCCACATTCACGACATGGGCTGGCTCTGGCCTTTTGGTAAAAACTTACCAAAAATCATCTTTTCTCTCTGTTTCTCCTTAATTCTCTATTAATATCATGTAAACTTAAGTGCAGAGCAAGATGTATGGCCTGATGCCCGGCATCGCTGCTGCCTAGCTATCGCCACGTCAAAAAACTGTACTAAGCTGTACTACCTACGGAGAAAGAGCTTGATGAGTGCTCAGCAAGATCCGCCGCTGACAGTAAACTCACTGATACAGGCTAGCCTGTTGTATTTTGTGCTGGCCGTGGCAGGCATGCTGTTGTCACGTAGCGCAGATAATGTCGCCATCCTCTGGTATGCCAATGCAGTCGCCGTTGCCTATCTGTGCGACCAGCCTCTCAGGCGTAATGTCCCCCTGTTGTTGTTTTTTGCTGCTGCCAACTTTGCTGCCAACATGCTGCTGGGGAATGGCTTGCTGCTGTCAGGCTTGTTTACGGTGGCGAACATCATCGAAATTCTGCTGGTTACCTATACGCTGCGCAGTGCAGACCTGGTGAAAGACTTTGACATAGCCGGCAGCAAACTGACCAAATTGATCTTGCTGGGGTTTTTCTTGCCCTGTGCCTGTAGCGCCACCATTGGTGCGGCGATGGCTTCGTGGGCGGGGTTGGGAAATTTCAGTCATATATTCCCGACCTGGTATGTAGGGGCAACGCTGGGTATGGCTCTGATCTTTCCAATGATGCGCATGGCAATGCGCCATACGGAGTCGACCAGCATACAATGGTTGAGGGTCATTCGTTATGCGCTCCCCACCGTTGCCATGGTGTTTGTAGCGCTGACATTTTTACCGTTTCCTTTTGTGTATGTACTGGTTGCACTGACTTTCGGCATACAAAAACTCAGCTATGAAGAATCGCACTTGCTGATTGTGCTGGCGATTACCAGTCTGGGGCTGATGATTTCACTGGGACACTTCATGTCACCTGACATCGAGTCCAACTGGCAGATTTTTTTGATGTATCTGCCGGTACTGATTACCACCATTCCGCCCATGCTATTGTCTGCCAGCCTGAATGAAGGGCGTATCAAGGAAGCAGAGCGCCTGCAATTTGCAGTCGAGTTATCCAACAGCCAGGCAGCCCTGCAAACCGTAATAGATCACATGCAAGCCATGATCGGTTACTGGGACATTGATTTGAAAAACCGTTTTGCCAACGGCGCCTATAAAAAATGGTTTGGTTTTGATGCACATGCCATGCAGGGCCTGCACTTGCGTGTGGTGATAGGTGAAGAAGGCTTTCAGCAAAGCTGGTTCCATATCCAGGCAGCTTTGTTGGGTGAGGCCCAATTATTCGAGCGCACCATCATTGATACCGAGGGTGAAAAGAAACATGCACTGATTTCATACATTCCACATGCACTGGATGGTGTGGTGCATGGCTTTTATAGCTTCGTTACCGACATTACCCAGTTGCGGCAGGCGCAGATGCAAGAAATACTGGCGCGCGCCAAACTCACCAGCATGTTTGAAGCAGCCAGTGAATTTGCCATTATCGCGACCGATACCGTGGGCAATATCCAGATTTTCAGTAAAGGTGCAGAACGCCTGTTGGGTTACAAGGCCGATGAAGTCATCAACCGGCAACCCGTCATCGAAATACATCTGCGGGAAGAGGTACGGCAGCGCGCCCAGGCACTGAGTGTCGAAATGGCGTATCACGTATCCGGCTTCGAAGTATTTGTCGCCAAGGCCCGCACGGGCCAGTCCGAAGTCCAGCAATGGACCTATGTCACCAAGCAGGGGCAGCACATTCCCGTTAGCCTGGTCGTCAGTGCCATACGCAATGACAAAAACGAGATAGAGGGTTTTCTTGGCATTGCTACCGACATCAGCCGCCAGAAACAACTGGAAGCTTCACTGATTGCTGCCAAAGAACAGGCCGAAATGGCCAGTCGTGCCAAATCCGAATTCCTGGCAAATATGAGCCACGAAATCCGTACACCCATGAATGCCGTACTGGGCATGAGCTATTTGCTCAACAAGACGGAACTGTCTACCGTGCAAAGAAATTATCTGAACATGATACGTTCTTCGGGACAATCCTTGCTCAGCATACTGAATGATATTCTGGATATTTCAAAGATCGAGGCCGGCCGCATTGAGTTGTCACCCACACGTTTTTTTCTGAAAGACGTGTTGAGTGCTCTGGCCAATATGATGTCGGTGAATGTAGGTGAAAAAAACCTGGAGCTTTCACTGGGTATTGATGCCGGCGTACCAGGCGAGATGATAGGCGACGCCCTGCGCCTGCAACAGATATTGATCAACATCATAGGCAATGCCATCAAATTTACCGAAAGCGGCGAAGTGTCACTGCTGGTACAAAAACAGGAGCAACCGGAAACCGCAGATAGTGCAGCGCTACTGATACAGTTTATCGTACGCGATACCGGCATAGGCATGTCGGCCGAACAGATAAGCAGATTGTTTACCGCCTTTGAACAGGCTGACGCATCTACCTCGCGTCGCTTTGGTGGCACAGGCCTGGGGCTTGCCATTTCCCGCCGTTTTGTTGAATTGATGGATGGTTCCATTGATGTCAGCAGTATCGAAGGGCAGGGAACTGAGTTTCGCGTCAGCATACCCATGCTGCCCGTCACCAGCGATAAGGATACGCTGGCGGGCACGCAACTGATGTCTGGTGCTGAAACAGACCAGGGCAGCTTGCAGCACATCAGGAAGATACTGGTGGTGGATGACAACATCACCAGCCGCACCTACATTGCCAAGACCATACAGGCCTGGGGCTGGCAGGCGGACGTGGCAGCATCCGGTGCCGAAGCCATACAAAAAGTGCAGGCACTGGGTAATACGGATGCCGCCTATAACGCTATCCTGATTGACTGGCATATGCCTGTGCAGGATGGCCTGGAAACCGTGCAGGTGCTCGACGAATTGCTGGCGCAAGCCCGCCTGCCGCAAATACCACTGATATTGATGAGCAGTGCCTATGATCGTAGCGCGCTGGTACTGGAAAACACCCGGCGAAAGCCGGACGCCATCTTGCTGAAGCCAGTTACCGGGTCCAGCCTGTACGATATCTTGCAAGAAACCTCCGCGCATGCCCATGGCGCAGGTCGAATCAGGCCGATGCCGGTCGCAGACCAGGGCAGCTTTGCCGGTGCCCGCATCCTGCTGGTGGAAGATAATAAATTCAACCAGATTGTTGCTACTGGAATTCTGGAGCAGGCTGGTATAAGCATAGAAATCGCTAACAACGGCAGCGAAGCGGTCGAACTGCTGAAAACCTCGGCGGACCGCTTTGACCTGGTGCTGATGGATGTGCAAATGCCCATCATGGATGGCTGGACAGCGACCGAAGTACTGCGCAAGGAATATGCCCTGCAACTCCCCATACTGGCGATGACGGCAGGCGTCATGCAGGCCGAACGTGAACGCTGTCTTGGCGTCGGCATGAATGACCTGATTTTCAAGCCGATTGATGTGGAACAGATGATGGCTGCGCTGGCACGCCACTTGCCAAGGTCTGCTGCCAGTGTCAGTAGCAGACCGGTTCTGCCTGTGCAGCAGATTGGTGCGCCTGCCGATACCGGACAGGATATTTTTGATCCAGCCAAATTGCTGTCCCTGGCCAAGGGTAACCCTGCCATCATCAAGACCCTGGTGGCTGCCATTGAAAACATGACCAGCGTTGCACAAGTCGAATTTGGCAAAGCAGATGAATGCTGGCGTGAAGGCAATGCCGTGCAGGCTGGTCGCATTTTGCATACCTTGCGAGGCAGCATAGGTACACTGGGGGCCAATGATTTTGCGCAAAGCGCACTCAGTCTGGAAAATGCCATCAACAGCAACCAGCAAGATCTGGCTGAAACCTTGTTTATTGTGGCAAAAACCAAATTGGACCAGGTAGTTGCCATGGTGAACGACTGGCTGAAGACGCAACATCAGGATGACAATACGGAACAAGCTGCTACAACAAAAACACAGCCTGACCGCTTGAAACTGGATGAACTCAAAACCCTGCTGGCCGCACAGAATATGCGGGCCAGTGAATTACACCAGATATTGCATACGGACCTGTCTTCCTGGCTGAGCAGGGACAGAAGCCAAAAGTTGGATAGTGCCATGGCGCAGCTGGACTTTCAGGCAGCACTGGACGTCTTGCAGCAACAAGAACTGTAATTTCATTGCTCAATAAACATTTTTTTAAGTATCATGTATTTGCTGTTATGCTTGAGAAATACGATTAAAACCATGCCCCGCCATGGCCTGACATTTTAAGCTTATGCCGATATCCAAATACCTGGAAGCATTGCAAGATAATCTATCTATGCTGACAAGGCGTCCGCGCATCCTGATTGTTGACGACCAGGCAATTAATATACAGACCCTGTACCAGATTTTTTCTGAAGACCACGACGTATTCATGGCAACCAGCGGTCAAAAGGCCCTGGAATTTTGCCGGCAAAACCCGCCCGACCTGATTTTGATGGACATCATCATGCCAGGCATGGATGGCCTGGAAGTTTGCCAGCATCTGAAGGGCGAAGAACACACCGCCGATATCCCCGTACTGTTTGTAACGGCGCAAAGCGATCCGGATGAAGAATCGCGTGCGCTGATGGCTGGCGGCATGGATTTCATCAGCAAGCCCGTCAATCCTGATGTTGTACGTGCCCGTGTCAAAACCCATATCACCCTGAAATTGCAGCGTGACCTGTTACGCAAACTGGTGTACACCGATCCTTTGACCGGCCTTGCCAATCGTCGCAGTTTCGATGACTCTTTTGACCGGGAATGGCGGCATTGCCAGCGCTATGGCAAGTCACTGGCTATTCTGATGCTTGATATCGATTACTTTAAAAAGTATAACGACCATTATGGGCATCAGGAAGGAGACCGGTGCCTGGCCGCCGTGGCAGCCTGTCTGCAAGCAAATTTTGGCCGCCCGCATGATGTGGTCGCCCGTTTTGGCGGCGAAGAATTTATTTGCCTGATGTCTGAATGTGAATTGACCAGTGCCGCCAACAAGGCTGAAAACCTGCGCCATGCCATGATGGCCATGGCGATTCCACACGTGGATTCGCAAGTGGCACAAGTGGTGACACTCAGTATGGGCGTGGCGTCCATTGTGCCAAATGACAAGCATAGCAAGGCAGCCCTGATTGCTGCCGCTGACGCCAAACTTTACGAAGCCAAGAACAACGGTCGCAACTGCGTGGCGTCCTGAACCATTCCTGTCTGTCTGAGGTGCGACTTGCAAGCTGATATCTTTGGCTTGCAACATCTGCTGGCGTCATAATTTTCAGCATGCAGGCTGCTTGTCTTGCAATGCCTCTTCCAGGCGTTTTCCCTCACGATAAGAAAGATCAGATGATTTGCCATTGATCAGGCGACTGATGGTGGCCTGATTGACTCCAGCGATAGCGGCGACTTCTGCCTGGCTCTTTCCATGTGCCAGCAGTGCCAGTGCAAGATTTTTGGATGAATTCATGTTGATACAATTATATGCCAATATGAATCGAAACAACACTATTTCGTTTTCTTTGCTTGCATTTTCTATGCATTAATGCATAATCCGGGCATGGACGCTAAAACAAACATCAAATACTTACTGGAGCGGTCGGGCATGAACCCGACCTCGTTGGCAACTGCGCTGGAAAAATTCTTTCCCGAAGATAAATGGGTGCCACAGGCAACCATTTTCAGGATAGTCGAAGGGATTACCAAAGACCCACGCACCTCCTCGCTGGCACCTATCGCCGAATACTTCGGCGTCAATATCTCTGACTTGCGCACCAAAGACTTGCGTGTCATGGAAGAAGATATGCCGCGGATACCGGATGATGGTGGCATTGCCTGCATCAACTATTATTCCGCCAAAGGTTCTTGCGGTGGTGGTGCCCATAATGAAGATGCCGAACCCAAGGGGCAGCTCATCAAAGAAGCCAGCTTCTTCAAGAAATACAATGTCAAGCCAGAAAATCTGGCCGCCATTTATGCCGATGGCAGCTCCATGGCTGATTTCATCGTCGATGGCGACATGGTCATCATCGACAAGACCAAGACCGAACCACAGAGCGGCAAGATCTTTGCCATTCAGCATCCGGATGGCCTGCGCATCAAACAGTTACGACGCGAGATAGATGGCACCTGGGTGCTGGAAAGCCGCAATCCCGACAAACGCAATTACCCGGATGAACGCATCACCCCGGAAAATGTTGGTTTGCTAAAAATCCTGGGACGTTTTGTCTATCGTCAGGGGGGATAAGGCAACATATTTGCGTGCAATACGAAAATGTATTAAATGCTTAAATAAGCATGCACCCATGCTTATAAACTTTATCAGTTGTGTAAGTTGTATCTTTGCGCTGACCGTGTACACATGCAAGCGCATGTGTAGTCAGCGTCTATTGGCGGCTTTTGCCGCTGGATTCAACAATAATATAAGGGCCACATTTGTCCAGTTGCCTGGAAAAACCATCCGACTGCCCGACGAGTTTTTCCAGGCCCTTACCTGTCTCAAAATTCAGTGGCAGGCTAAGACGGATCTCTTGCAGATAATTCCCGCCCGCGCAACTCAGCATGATGCTTTTCGCCACGTTGTCGCCGTAGTTTTTCTTCACATCAGCGAAAAAATCAGCAGCAGCAAAAGACTTCCCTACACGTGACAATATAAATTTACCGACCGTCGAATTGTTAACCTCTTCCACCGCAGCTACCGCTGTTCTGAAATAGGTATCGGCATCACGCGCTTGGCAGACGCCATGTTTTTGCCATTCATATTCACCGAATTTAGTCTCATACATAAAATTCGGCATCCATGGCGATATGCGCGATACCGTATCCTTGGACAGCCGCAGCGGTGACGATGGGCAATTTCCATAATTGATGCCGCATTCTTTCCTGTTGGGCCACAAGCCATGCAGTGTCAGGTTGGACACCACCAGTTCACCGTTATTGATGGCATCACATTCCGGCTTTTTCCCCTTGTACGGAAAGTGCTCACAAAACCCCGGCTGCCAGGTAATGGCCAGCACATAACTGTCTTCCTTATTTGGGGTAGAGCAGACATCACCCGTGCTGCCACCATTATTCTTTGCTGACGCAGGCTGCCTGTTTGCGTCATCCATCGTAAAACTGCCACAGTCACGCGCTATCCAGCGCAGCCTGGGATTGGCGCCTGGTACATCCACCCTTATCCATTCAAAATTACCAGCCTTGTTGATCTCGCGTATGTCATACGCCAGCCCTGGTTTTGTCTTTACCGAATCGGGATTGCTGCCCTTGGCAAACGACACATACAAATCGCAAGACTTGCCCGCAGTAAAACTTCCAGCCGCACGTTCGCTGGCATAAGCTGCGAATCCGGACAAGACTCCCGCTAACAGCAATAGAGCCTGTTTCAATAAAAGTTTTCTCACAATGGTTTTTACTTTTTGGATAAGTGCGGATAATGACATGCGGCAAGATGGAATGCCGCAATATTGACATGTAGTAGTCGCGATCTGATCTGACAGTTACCCGATTTGAAGACGGCGATTGTCAAATCAAATTCAGTTGTTCAATGTGGTAATTTTATCGCGCCACACCTCCTTTCCGTCAATCAGTGTTTGCATCGGTGTGCGTCCACAGCACATTTTTCCCTGATGGGTACGCTCATCGTTGTAATACGTCAGCCATTCATCAAGGTCATGCTGCAGTTCGTCCATGGATCGATATATCTTGCGCCTAAAGGTAACCTGGTAAAACTCTTGCAGTATGGTTTTATGGAAGCGCTCGCAAATACCATTGGTTTGAGGATGACGTACCTTGGTTTTGGTGTGTTCAATGTCATTGAGCGCCAGATACAACTGATAATCATGTGTTTCTGGTCGGCCACAATATTCCGTTCCTCGGTCTGTCAGAACACGGATTAAGCCCATGCCTTGCTCCTCCAGGAAGGGTAATACTTTGTCATTAAGCAAATCTGCTGCGGTGATGGGTGTCTTCGTGGTGTACAGCTTGGCGGCTGCCCATTTCGAATAGGTATCAACAAAGGTTTGTTGATAAACACGTCCTACACCTTTGATAGTGCCGACATAGAAAGTGTCTTGACTACCAAGATACCCAGGATGCACGGTTTCTATTTCACCATGAGCGACATCGTCGTCCTGCTTCCTTTCCAGTGCCACAACCTGAGATTCTGTGAGTACTTCGCCCGTTTCCGCGACATGGCGCTCCAGCGCAGCCAGGCGCTTCCTGAAGGACTCCAGATCACGTCTTAGCCATATTGACCGGACACCAGAAGGAGAAACAAAGATGCCACGCTTGCGTAGCTCGTTGGAGACACGTACCTGGCCAAAGGCAGGCTGTTCCACAGCAAAGGCAGCGACCGCTGATTCTGTCGCTTCATCGACACGATTGCGGAGATTGGGTTTCTTGCGGTTGGCATCAAGTAATGCTTCGACACCGCCTTTATCCACTGCAGATTGATAACGGTAAAACGTATCTCTGGAAAAGCCCATCACCTTGCAGGCCCTTGATACGTTACCAAGTTCAGTAGCAAGGTTGAGCAGGCCGACCTTGTGTTTAATGACGTTCTGAGAAATACTACTCATGAGGTTACTCCTTGGCGCTTACGCGCTGGTTTAATAAAGATTCGCACCTCTATCAAACCGGGTAACCTCACCTTTGGCAAGACCTTACTGTCAGATCAAATCGAAACTACTACAGATGAAATATCTTCTTGAGCACTCTTCCATTGCACAATACTCGAATCGTTCATGACATTATAATGACTTAAATTTGTCTTGTTAACGTCCCATTTTAAAACACAAAAAAGTGCTCGCTCTACGGTATATTGCAAATTCTGTCTCGCAATCATTAATGCGCGAATTTGTGTTTCTGGAAATGGGTCTCCGTGTATCAATTTGTTCCTGATATCTGATAGACCCAAATTACTTCCGCTTTGAAAGATAGGCCATAAGTCATGGAGATTTATTGAATGTTGTTTGCTAAAACCGTCAAATGCTTCACGAAGTGAAATGCGATTTAATTCATTAAGTTTTTTGTACATGGAGGCCCTTTGCTCGTCTGAAAGAACAGGATCAGGACAATTTTTTATCGAGGATTTAAGATGTCCTTTTAGTTTCTCCCATTCGATCTCTTGTAATACAAACTCTAGACTTTCTTTTCTCCTGAAATCTAAAATTAAAGCTTCTAGTGCGGCAAATAAGCTTAGGAATGCATTCTCTATTGTTTTTGTTTTGGAGGTTACCACGGACTGTAACGCGCTTCGAATTGTTAATTTATTTTCATATTGCGAAAGCACTGAATAACTCTTTTCAATAAAATCCTGAAAATCCTCATTATCGACTATTTTATCTCGTCCATTTTCTTCATCCTCTATAGTAGGAAAATGAAAATTACCTCGATAAAATCTTGATTGCGATTTACTATCGTATGTTGTCCAACCGAGCCATACAGTTCTATTTCTGCTTGCAAAAGATGCAATTAGGAGAATATCCTCGACTTGCTCTTGAAGCAGATTTCTTATTGCATTCGCATCATTAGCGGCACAGTCCAGCTCGGTGCAAGCAACCAGAAAAGACCATTGAGTAAGGTTTTTATTTCGATCAATTTTGTTTGCATAATGATTTGCAAACGTGAGTTTCAGGCCGTTCCCTAGCATGAATTCGAAATTTCGGATCACCTTGTAATTTATGCTCCCATCGTACGATCTTGTTGGCAAGCTGATAGGTGTCAAAGTCTTATTTGGGCTGATCCAAAGAACTAATTTTGTTTTTTGTTTTTTAGATTTTTTTTGAAAATATTGAATTACATGCAAATTCTGAGGTTCTCCCTCTAAAGTTGTTTCACTGACTTCATGACCCCAATGTTTTGTCACAACATTTGAAAAATGAACTTCAGGAGCATATATGACTAAGTCAGGTTTTTGGTTTGATGTAGGACTGCTTGCTTTTAATTCAGTTTTTCCAAAGTGAAAAATTTTCTCACCATTTCTTGTGTCTGGCTTGAGTACTAAGTAAGGCTTTTCATAAATTCGTTCGGGTAAGTAAATCTTACATGGAACATCTCTGATTTCCCCTTTTTTTGACGACAAGGTGGCTTTAACAAAGTAGCTTTCATCATGGTTGAGGTTATGTTTGGATGTCAATTGTCATTCCTTTATTGAAGAATTTATTAATTTTGAAAAATGACATGCTAGGATGAATTTTTATCTATTCTACTCAGTCTGGCACTAAATAATATTTGCAGTACAAGTTCACATTGGAGCGCTGTCTATTGAATATTCTCAATAATTATTATGAGAATTGTGGAAGTTTTCATGAATTGCGAAAATGTTGACTTGAGTAATTTTAACTAAGTACTTAGTTTCATTGGAGCGGGTGAAGGGAATCGAACCCTCGTATGAAGCTTGGGAAGCTGCCGTTCTGCCATTAAACTACACCCGCACACCTAAGCAAATTACTGGTTTATTCTAGCAGGAATTTTGGTGCTATTGCGGCACGCATAGTGACTGTTTCCCACGGTCATGTCTTTGCACGATGGGGCATGTGAATGCCTTCCAGTCAGTAGTGAAACAATTTCTCGCTGCATATGATAAATTCTGAGTTCGTATTGATTTTCATATCGCTTTCCTGTCGACTTTTACTACTTGAGAAATGACTGCTAACACTCCCACCACTGCGACCGTTACTGCCACTACTGCCGCCACTTATCAGACGCTGTCCGCCATCCCTGATGTTGCTACCTACCGCCATTTACGCGCTGTTGCTGGTCTTAGCCCCAAAACGCAGGAAGCTGCCGAACGCGGTTTGCCGGGTAGCATGTTTGCCGTGCAGATACTGCAAGGTGATACGGTGGTGGGTATGGGGCGACTGATTGGTGATGGGGGCTGCTTTTATCAGGTCGTGGATATTGCTGTCTTGCCCGAGCATCAGGGGCGAGGTTTGGGTAAGATGATCATGCACGAGATCATGCAGCATATCGATCAGCATTTGCCGGACAGTGCCTATGTCAGCCTGATTGCAGACGGGCAAGCGCAAGACCTGTATGCGCAGTTTGGCTTCAAACATACGGCACCACGTTCGGTCGGCATGGCGATCAGGGTCGCACGTACATAAGACGACGCTCTTTTCATATCAATAAACTTAGTTTGAATTCTATGAACTCTATGAAAAATTTTTTGGCAAGCACGACCTATATTGATTGGGAACACCCGGCTGTATTGCGCCAGGCGCAGCTATTGGCAGAGGGCAGCCAGGATGCGGAAGAGATTGCCAGTCGCTGTTTTCATTTTGTCCGTGACCAGATCCGGCATAGCTGGGATTATCGCCAGAATCCGGTAACTTGCAAGGCATCAGATGTACTGGAACACGGTACTGGCTATTGCTATGCCAAAAGTCATTTATTGGCGGCACTGCTCAGAGCAAATCAGATACCTGCCGGTCTTTGCTATCAGCGTTTGACGGTCACTGAAGAGCCGCCGTATTGCCTGCATGGTCTTAATGCAGTGTATCTGCCGGTGCATGGCTGGTACCGGATAGATGCGCGCGGCAACAAGCCAGGCGTCGATGCCGCTTTTTGCCCACCTGTCGAACAACTGGCATTTGCCATTGTCAGAGACGGTGAAAAAGATTTCGAGCACATCTGGGATGCTCCGCATCCTGCTGTACTGAAATCCTTGACGAGCTGTGCCACAGTAGAGCAGGTTATCGAAAACCTGCCTGATATCGAACCCGGCACCGAACTGCAATAGCAGACGGCTCATCAATCATTATTGAATTACGGACGGATTACAGACATGACACGTATTTATCCCTCACCCGAAGTCGTGGTGCAGCGTCAGTTGGATGCCTACAATGCCCGCGATGTTGATGCCATCATGAAAACCTATGCGGCGCATGCCCAGCAGTTTGAATTTCCGGGCAAGTTGCTTGCCAGTGGTCATGCTGAAATTCGTGCACGCATGGTAATACGTTTCCAGGAAACCAATCTGCATGCAAAGCTGGTCAGGCGTGAAGTGATAGGCAATATCGTCATTGATTATGAAGATATTGCCCGTACCTTTCCGGAAGGTACAGGCCGCATAGAGATGATCGCCATCTATGAAGTGAAAGAAGGCTTGATACAAAGCGCATCCATTGCCATTGGGGCCAAGACGCTGGATAGCTAACTTGTTAGACAGGCTTGCAGGCATAAGCTGTAAAATGGCAGGATCCCCTATTTATCTTTGAATCGCCATGGCACGCCTGCAACTGCATTTCCCCGAAGACCAGTACTATTATTCAACCCAACTGACGGTGCGTGTTACTGACATCAATGGCGCCAATCATCTGGGCAATGATTCGATGATTTCCATGATTTCAGAAGCCCGTGCGCGTTTCCTGTATGAATTCGGCATACGCGAAACGGCGGTCACCGGCAGCGGTATTATCGTGACGGACCTGGCAACCACCTATAAGGCGGAAGCCCACGCGCGTGACCAGTTGCTGTTTGAAGTCGGCGTCATGGATTTCAATCAGTATGGCGGCGATATCACTTTCCGCATTACCCGTCCGGCAGACCAGAAACTGATCGCCATGGCGAAATCAGGCTTTGTATTTTTCGATTACCGTGCCGGTCGTGTGGTGGAAATGCCGGAAGATTTCAGGGCGAAATTTGCCAGAGTCAATTACCTGGCGTAAGCAAGGTCGGGCTGGCTTATTTGTTCAGCTCATTTTTGTAACTTAGTTTTGTAACTTATTTTTCTGGAAATTTTTTACTGATCGCATCCTGGCAAGCCGTGTACCAGCGCCAGCGGGTGCGCATTAATGCGTACAGCATTTGATATTTCTCTTCTTCCGTGCTGCTGCGCTGGCTTTGTTCAGACAGCTGTACAAAACGCAATGAGATCACATTCGGGTTTGCTGCTTCTTTGGTCAGTTGAATTTCCCGTTGCAGATAGTGTTTTAGCTTCATAGTGTTTTGCCTGATCACTGTGCTTCATAGAGGCAGATGCCGGATCAATTCATTGTGGCAGGTCGGCCACATCATCAACAGGAAACCGGATGGAAGAGCGCAGCAGATGTCCCATGGGCATGTTGAGATTGATCGCCTGTGGCGGGATAGGGCGCTGAAACCATTTTTCGTAAATCGCATGAATTTCACCATCCAGCATAAGGCGGCTTAGTTCCCGGTTCACTATCTGTTTGAAGGCGGGGTCATTCTTGCGGATGACGATGGCATACGGCTCCGTCGACAGCGAATCACCTGTTATCTGGAAATCCGCAGGATTTTTAGCCGATGCTTTCAGGCCGTACAGCAGGACATCATCCATGGCGAAGGCGGCTGCCACGCGCTGTTCCACCATGCTGAAACCTTCTGCATGGTCCTTGCTTTCCAGCAGTTTCAAATTAAGCGAACGAATCTGCCCACGATCAGCCAGTGTTTTGGCATTGGTCGTTCCTTTGGTGGTGACGACGGTCTTGTCGCGCAGGTCTGACCAGTTCTTGATGCCTGAATCTGTTCTGACCACCATTTTTGCACTGGCAATAAAATACGCAATACTGAAATCAACCTGTCGCTTGCGCTCTGCTGTATTGGTGGTGGAACCGCATTCCATGTCTGCGTCGCCACCGGCAATCAACTGTAAACGGTTGGCCGGTGTGACCGGCATATATCTGACAGCCAGCGCTGGCAGTTTCAATTCACGCCTGACCGCTTCCACTACTTTCATACACAGGTCAATGGCATAGCCCACTGCTTGTTGATGACCATCCAGATACGAAAAGGGTATGGATGATTCGCGGTGCGCAATGATGATGGTTTTTCGTTCGCGTATCGTACTCAGCGTATCCGTGGCATGCGCCATGACCGGAAGTACAGATACAATCAGCATACATACAAGCAGGATAGCAGTCTTGCGGGCAAGAGTAGACACAAAATATCTCCGTCAATGAACTGTCATGACACCAGCATTACTGAGCCATGTTGCTGGCTGCTGATGTCGGAGCGGGCTACACAACTGCGCGCAAGTATGGTGGTGGGGTCCAACAGGGCAATGTGTGATCCCGCCACTGGAAAAGCCAGGTCCTGCTTCAACAGCAAGGGCAGTTCCGTGCAGCCAAGCACGATGACTGTGGCACCTCTTTGTACCAGGTGTAACAAGGCAGCCATCAAATCGTCCCGGCATGTACCATCGGTGTAGCCAGCCTTGATACCTTCCTCGCCGTAGATGGCATGCATGACTCTGGCCTGATGGATGTCATCAGGTACCAGCAACTCGAAAGCCTGTCCATCTGCCGCTTCGTGATAGACGCGACTGGCTATGGTGCCCGACGTGGCCAGCAAGCCCACTTTGACTCCCGCTGCAAATTGTTGACGGATGTAGGCTACGGTTTCGTCCAGCATGTTGACGATCGGTATAGCCAGATGGGCCTGGATTCTTTTGACATAGGCATGGGCCGTATTGCAGGGAATGGCGATGAGTGCCGCATCGTTGTCTTCCAGACGCTTGCAGGCTGCATAAAGGGCAATGGTGGGATCTTCGCCATCGCCAATCAGATTGGCGGTTCTATCCGGTATTTTTGGGTTGTGCTCAACAATAATCTTGATATGATCCTGATCGCGTGATGCACTGGTGTTGTGGATGATTTTGTTCATGAAATCAACCGTGGCCGCAGGCCCCACTCCACCGACCACGCCAATCTTGAAGCTGCGGGGGAGAGGCTTTTCCCTGTTTCTCAATGCATAATCGACATAGACCTGATTGGTGTCAACAATGGGAATGCCACGGCTGCGCAGTAGATCTGCCACGATGGCAATGTCGGTAGCGCCAGACACGATGACATCCGCACCACGGTCCAGTAAATGCACACAAGCCTGGTGCAAGAGATCAACCGCTGCTCCACGCAAATTGCCGGCCTTGATGCCCTGATCGCCATAAATGGCATGCATGACGCAATCGGTTTGAATGGCATCGTCCGGATAGCTCAGGGTAATGTCACCGCCTGAAAATGTGTTTTCAAACAGCTTTTTGCTTTTCACATAATCAGATGCCAGAACACCAATATGGCAGGCACCTGCAAACTGTTCTTTCAGATGAAAGCGCAAGGCATCCATGATGCTGACGATGGGTGTTGTTATTTCTGTCTGCAGTTCCCGGATGAAGGTATGGCTGATAAAGCAGGGCACCAACACACTTTCGACATGGTGTTTTTCAAACTGCCTGATCATATCGAAAATGTATAATTTTCTTGCATTAAGATTGGGTTTTTCGCCACCCGAATTTTCATTGCCATCAAAGGGATGTTGTTCGAAAAATAATTCATAATCTTCGGAAATACCTTCCCTGGCCAGGCTTCTGACAAGCTTGAAATAAACGTCCACGCCTGCCAGTGCACCTAAGCCACCTATGATGCCCAGACGGGTCTTGGGATGTTGTGTGATCATGAAATTCTCGTTCGCCAATGTATAGCGCCAAAGATAACTCAGCCGGGCCAAAAGATTATGCAAATTCGGTCTAGCTTTATGTCATTGCCACATAGATGGGTTTGTGGCATCGCATTCGGAAGCAATGCGGATATACAATGACCGGGCGGTATAGTGACTGCCGTGTGTTGAGTGATTGAATAACAGGGACACGACAGGAAAACAAATGGACATCAAATGGCTGGAAGATTTCTTGAGCCTCGCACAGACCCGGAATTTTTCGCGTACGGCTGACGACAGGCATGTGACACAGTCTGCACTCAGCCGCCGTATCCGTGCGCTGGAAGCCTGGGTAGGTGCCGATCTGGTGGACAGAAGCACTTACCCGCTGATACTGACACCGGCTGGCAAGGTGTTCAGCAATTCGGCGAGCGAAGCGATGCGGCTGCTGAATGATGCCAGAGCGCAGTTGCGAGTGCGTGGCCAGGACGAAAACCTGTTGCGCATTTCTGCTGGTCATACCTTGTCACTGAATTTTTTCCCCATGTGGCTGAATGGCATACACGCGCAGGCCGGTGATATTCATGCCAGCATCATGCCCGCCAATGTGCATGATTCAGTGCTGTCCCTGGTGGAAGGCAACTGTGACCTGTTACTATCTTATTACCATGCCGAGCTGCCGGTTGAACTGGATGCCTCGCGTTATGCCTACGTCAGCCTTGGCAGCGAAGTAGTACTGCCGGTCTCTGTTCCCAATCGCGAAGGTGCCCCAACTTATTCTCTGCCTGGCAGCAAGCATCATCCCATTCCTTGTCTGACCTATATCAAGGCTTCATTTTTTGGACGTGTCCTCGATCGCATTTTGTCCAGGTCTGGCCAGGCCTGTTATTTCACCTGTGCTTACGAAAGCGATATGGCTGAACTGTTAAAGAGAATGGCACTGACCGGCCACGGCCTGGCCTGGCTGCCAGAGAGCAGTATTGTCAGGGAGCTGGCCGAGGGCCGTCTGGTGCGGGCCGGCGGCGACCAATGGTCCATGACCATGGACATTCGTCTGTATCGTTCCATGGACAATAAAAATACGACGCTGGACAGGCTATGGCAGCATTTGCTTAGTCGCTGAACCGCTGAACCGCTGAACCGCTGAACTGCTGAACTGCTGAACTGCTGAGCCATCTGCCGCAAGAAGACTGGCAGCAGAAAACCACAGGCTTGCTGATTCGGAATACATGTATGTCGAATCAGAATAGATTCATTCAAATTCCTCCCTAAAATTCCGGGCATGGGATGTTTGCCGGAGATTCACTCCGCAGGCATCTGACCAGACATGCTTTATTCAGGAGGTAATTTTGTCTTCTCTTTCAACCAGGATCGAGCATGATTTGCTCGGTGACCGCGCAGTGCCTGCCGCAGCTTATTATGGTATCCACACCTTGCGTGCAATTGAAAATTTTCCCATTACCGGCATACCTGTTTCCAGTTACCCGGATTTGATCGAAGCACTGGCAATCGTTAAACAGGCAGCAGTCAAGGCGAATCAGTCACTAGGCCTGGTTAGTGATGAACACGCATACGCCATCACGCTTGCCTGCGAAAAAATCCGCCAAGGTCAATTCCACGCACATTTCGTCGTCGATGTCATACAGGGTGGGGCTGGTACTTCCACCAATATGAATGCGAATGAAGTCATTACCAATATCGCACTCGAACATTTGGGCCATGCACGCGGCAGTTATGAAATCCTTCACCCGAATGAGCAAGTCAATTTTAGCCAGAGTACCAATGACGTGTATCCAACGGCCTTGCGTATCGCTGCCTACAAAGGTATTTTCCGTCTGATTGATGCAATGGAAATTCTGAAAGTCGCCTTCAACAAAAAGGCACTGGAATTTAAAGATGTACTGAAGATGGGGCGCACCCAACTGCAGGACGCCGTACCGATGACACTGGGGCAGGAATTCAGTACCTATGCCGTAATGATGGGCGAAGACCAGGAGCGCTTGCGCGAAGCTGCCAGGCTGATGTGTGAAGTGAACCTGGGTGCCACCGCGATTGGTACCGGGATCAATACCCACCCTGACTATGCCGGTCGCGTGTGCCAGGCCCTGCTGGAAATCAGCGGCATACCCGTGACGACCTCCCCCAATCTGATCGAGGCTACCCAGGATGTAGGCTCGTTCGTGCAATTGTCAGGTGTATTAAAAAGGGTGGCTGTGAAACTATCCAAAATCTGCAATGACCTGCGCCTGCTTTCCAGCGGCCCACGCGCCGGCTTTGGTGAAATCAATCTGCCTGCAGTACAGGCCGGGTCCAGCATCATGCCGGGCAAGGTCAACCCCGTCATCCCTGAAGTCGTCAATCAGATTGCCTTTGAAGTGATAGGTAATGATGTCACCATCAGTTTTGCCGCAGAAGCCGGACAGCTGCAACTGAATGCCTTCGAACCCATTATCGCGCACAGTCTGTTCAAAAGTGTCGCCCACCTGACCAAGGGGTGTCTGGTGCTGGCAGAGCGCTGTGTCGATGGCATCACGGCCAATCATCAGCGTTTGCGTGACATCGTTGAAAACTCCATCGGTATCGTGACTGCACTGAATCCCTACATAGGCTACAGCGCATCAACCGAGCTGGCACAGGAAGCGCTGTTGACTGGAAAAAGTGTTTATAAGCTGGTGCTGGAAAAGAAACTGCTGACGGCCGCAGAACTGACTGAAATATTGCAGCCGGATAGGCTGACTGCACCGCGTCAGATGCTGGTGGCAGACACGCCCTGAGTTGTCATCACGGTGCATTTACCCATTTTCCGGCATGTTCCCGATTCGCCAGCCGTAGCGGATAACTGCCATTTTTTAATTCATCCCTGTTTCGCCTGTACATAAAATTATCACACTCAGGCAGGCAGGAAAATTTTTTTGGAGGAGACCATAATGAAAAAAAATCGACTGACCACATGGATCATCGGCGGCATGATCCTGGGCCTGATTGTTGGCTACCTGTGCCATTCACAGGCACGCGATGCTGCCGAAGCCAAAGTGATTGCGGGCTATTTTTCTGTCGTAACGGATATATTCCTGCGACTCATCAAAATGATTATCGCGCCGCTGGTGTTTGCCACCCTGGTGTCTGGCATGGCCCGCAGTGAACCTGGTTCGATAGGGCGAATCGGCCTGAAAGCCATGACCTGGTTTTTGAGCGCATCGGTCATCTCATTATTGATAGGCATGTTGTTTGCAAATTATTTTGAACCCGGGCGTTCATTGGCCCTGCCTTTGCCTGATGCCAGTGCCACAACCAAACTGGCGACAGGTTCGCTGAACTTCAAGGATTTTCTGACACATGTCTTCCCGCGCAGTTTCTTTGAAGCGATGGCTGGCAATGAAATTTTGCAGATACTGGTATTTTCCATTTTCTTTGGTTTTGCCCTGTCATCGCTGCAAGGGAAAGGGCCGCGCGTTCTTGTGCATGCCATAGACGAGACCGCCAATACCATGCTGAAGATCACCGATTACGTCATGCGTTTTGCACCTGTGGGTGTGTTTGCTGCAGTGGCTGCGGCCATTACCGTGCAGGGTCTGGATGTATTAAGCACCTATGGCAAGTTTTTGGGATCCTTCTTCCTGGCGCTGGCGGTATTGTGGCTGGTATTGACAGGCGTCGGCTTTCTGTTTTTGGGACGAGATGTGTTCCGTCTGATTGGCCTCATCAAAGAACCCATGATCATTGCGTTTTCAACTGCCAGCAGTGAAGCGTCTTATCCTAAAACCATAGAGCAACTGGAAAAATTTGGTGTCAGCAACAAAATCACTGGCTTTGTCTTGCCTTTGGGCTATTCCTTCAATCTGGACGGTTCCATGGTGTACCAGGCTTTTGCGGTATTGTTCATTGCTCAGGCCTATGGCATACACATGAGTATTTCGCATCAGATCACCATATTGCTGGTGTTAATGGTCAGCAGCAAAGGCATGGCTGGCGTATCGCGTGCATCACTGGTGGTTGTGGCCGCAGTATTACCCATGTTTAACCTGCCGGAAGCGGGACTGTTGCTGATCATGGGAGTGGATCAATTTCTGGATATGGGCAGAACCGCGACCAATGTACTCGGCAACAGCATCGCTACCGCCGTAGTCGCAAAATGGGAAGGTGTTGACGCTGAGGATAAGCTCAGCTCTATGGAATCTGCAGTGCCCGCCGGGCAGACAGCTGTGCTGGCAAAAGTGGCAAACGCATAAATTGCAGGGCAGGGGCATGTACGCCATGCCCCTGTTTTATTCCATGGGTTACAGATACAACATCTTTTGCCGTTCGTCCTCGGATGGCACAATATCCCTGGCTTCATAAAACGCAAAGATGGCATCGACGATATTGGCTGGTTCATCGATCAGTTGTAACAGGTAAAGGTCATCCGGATTGATCATGCCGTTACCCGCCATTTGCACCCTGATCCATTCCAGCAAACCGCTCCAGAAGCTGGTGCCAACCAGTATTACCGGGATATGGCGGCTTTTGCCGGTTTGTATCAGGGTCAATACCTCACTGACTTCATCCAGTGTCCCAAAGCCCCCTGGAAAGACTACGTAGGCATCTGCGTATTTGACAAACGCTACCTTGCGCGCAAAGAAATGGCGGAAGGACAGGCTGATGTTTTGCCAGGGATTCGTGCGTTGTTCGTGCGGCAACTCTATATTCAGCCCCACGGACGGTGAGGTACCTTCGAACGCCCCCTTGTTGGCGGCCTCCATAATGCCCGGCCCACCACCGGAAATCACTGCAAAACCCTCGTCCGACAAACGTCGCGACAAGTCCACACACATAGCATAATACGGGTTATCGTCCTGGATCCTGGCGGAACCAAAAATCGTCACTGCCGGGCGTATCGTGGAAAGGCGCTCGGTAGACTCGATAAATTCTGCCATAATCGTGAACATATGCCATGATTCACGCGCTTTCAGTGAAGTTGCTTTCTCCTGATCGATAATCTGGCGCAATCTCGTTACATTTTTCCGGTTTCCGTTCATATGCAAAATACTCTCTTGTTAGTTGATGGCTCAAGCTATCTGTACCGCGCCTTCCATGCCCTGCCTGACTTGCGTAATGCACAGGGCGAACCAACGGGCGCCATACACGGCATGATCAATATGTTACGCCGTTTGCGTACTGATTATCCGGCAGCATATATTGCCTGCGTGTTTGATGCCAAAGGCAAGACCTTCCGCGATGACCTGTATGCAGAGTACAAGGCCCAGCGCGCGCCCATGCCAGACGATCTGCGCTTGCAGATAGAACCCATACACATTGCCGTCAAGGCCATGGGCTGGCCTATCCTGATGGTGGAAGGGGTAGAGGCTGATGACGTGATAGGCACGCTGGCAGTAGAAGCCACCAAGCTCGGCATGAACACCATCGTTTCTACTGGTGACAAGGACCTGGCGCAACTGGTCAATGCCAATGTCACTCTGATCAACACCATGAGTAATGAAAAACTCGACGAGCCTGGTGTACTGGCAAAATTTGGCGTGCCGCCCGACCGCATCATCGATTACCTGACCCTGATCGGCGACACTGTTGATAACGTGCCTGGTGTCGCCAAATGCGGCCCCAAGACTGCCGTTAAATGGCTTACAGAATACGATAGCCTTGATGGTGTCATTGCCAATGCCGACAAGATCAAGGGCGTGGTCGGCGACAACCTGCGCAGCGCGCTGGACTGGTTGCCACAAGGCCGTGTGCTGATTACCGTCAAAACTGATTGCGACCTGACCGGGCATTACACATCCATACAAGACAGCCTGGTCGCGAAAGAAGAAGACAAGACCGAGCTGGTCGGCTTTGCCGGCCGCTGGGGCTTCAAGACATGGTTGCGCGAACTGACTGGTGATGCTACTGCTGGTGCCACACCGCTGCCTGCTGCCAAAGCCGCCACCAGTGGCAGTAATTCTGTGCAAGCTGGTTTGTTTAACGATGATGCCGATGGCACTGATAGTCCGGCTGCGCCAGTCCAGCAGAATTATGAAACCGTATTGACCGAAGCCGCCCTCGATGAATGGCTGGCCCGCATCAATGCTGCGAAACTGACCTCGGTAGATACAGAAACCACCTCGCTGGAACCGATGACGGCACAACTGGTTGGCATTTCCTTATGTTGTGAAGTTGGTCATGCGGCTTACATCCCCGTTGCCCATAACTACCCCGGTGCGCCTGAACAATTGTCGTTGACACTGGTGCTGGGCAAACTCAAAGCGTGGCTGGAAGATGACAGCAAGCCCAAGGTCGGCCAGAACCTTAAATACGATAGCCACATCTTCGCCAACCAGGGCGTGCATTTGCGCGGCATCGCGCATGACACCCTGCTCGAATCCTATGTCTTTGAATCGCATAAATCGCATGACATGGACAGTCTGGCCATGCGTCATCTCGGCAAGAAAACCATCAGCTTTGAAGAAGTCTGCGGCAAGGGTGCCAGCCAGATCGGCTTTAACCAGGTAGATATCGAACGCGCCACCGCCTATGCTGCAGAAGATGCCGATATCACCCTGCAACTGCACCTGGCAATGTGGCCAGAAATTGAACCCGACGCCAATCTGTTGCGCGTCTATCACGACATAGAATTGCCGACTTCGGTCGTGCTGCAAAAGATAGAGCGCAATGGCGTGCACATCAATAAAGATTTGCTGGAAACGCAATCGCATGAAATCGGCATACGTCTGCTGGAACTGGAACAAAAAGCCTATGAACTGGCAGAACAGCCTTTCAACTTGAATTCACCCAAACAACTGGGCGAGATTTTCTTTGGCAAGCTGGGCTTGCCCGTCGTCAAGAAAACCCCATCCGGCGCACCATCGACTGATGAAGAAGTTTTGCAAAAACTGGCCGAAGATTATCCCTTGCCCAAGGTCTTGCTTGAATACCGTGGCTTGGCAAAACTCAAGTCCACCTACACCGACAAATTGCCAAAAATGGTCAACGCCACGACTGGCCGTGTCCATACCAATTATGCGCAGGCCGTGGCTGTGACTGGCCGTCTGGCATCGAATGACCCCAATCTGCAAAACATCCCTGTGCGCACTGCTGAAGGCCGCCGCATACGTGAAGCTTTTGTAGCAGGGCCGGGCAATGTCATCATCTCTGCCGATTATTCGCAAATTGAATTGCGCATCATGGCCCACATCTCTGGCGACGCCAGTCTGCTGGCTGCCTTTGCCAATGGCGAAGACATCCACCGCGCCACTGCTTCCGAGATTTTTGCTGTAGCATTGAATGAAGTGAGTAGTGAACAGCGTCGCTATGCCAAGGTCATCAACTTTGGCCTTATCTATGGCATGAGCGCCTTTGGCCTTGCTGGCAACCTGGGCATAGAACGCTCTGCCGCACAAAGCTACATCGACAAATACTTCCAGCGCTACCCTGGCGTCGCCCAATACATGGCCGACACCCGCACCAAAGCCAAGGCCCACGGCTATGTAGAAACCGTGTTTGGCCGTCGCCTGTGGCTGGCAGAAATCAATTCCCCCAACGGCCCCCGCCGTGCTGGTGCTGAACGCGCAGCTATTAACGCCCCCATGCAGGGCACAGCTGCCGATCTCATCAAACTCGCCATGATTGCCGTACAGGGCTGGTTGGAAACAGACCAACTGCAGTCAAAAATGATTATGCAGGTACACGATGAACTGGTACTCGAAGTACCACAGGCTGAACTGGAACTGGTCAAACAGAAATTGCCAGAACTGATGGCGAATGTGGCGAAACTGGATGTGCCGTTACTGGCTGAAGTGGGTGTGGGCGGAAATTGGGAAGAGGCGCATTGAGGGATAAGAGCACTGCCTGAATACCTTGCACGAATTAACGTCATTCCAGCATGCTTTGGGCTGGAATCCAGTGACGTTAATCGTGCATCAGGCGGCTGCAACAGAGTTTTTAAGGTTTTTTTTCTTCACTGTTCTTTAAAAATAATGGGCGCACCATTTCAGGAATTGTCTCAGGCAGCATCAAAATCAACATACTATGTTTTGTATCACCAAATGCATACTTGTTTAAAGTGACGAACAGGTTTTTATTTCCCCAGTGAATGTTGCGCTGAACTCCGTACACTTCGTATTCTCTTGCGCGGCTTGATTTCAGAGAGTCTTTCAAGAATCATGGGCGTATTGCACCGCATGACGTTGCTGTACTTAGATATGGTTCAATTTATTGAATTTTACCATTCGGGTCTTGTACAGATTTTCTCGCCTATGCGATTTTCCTGCTACCAAAGCGTAGATACAATTCCCGCGCCATACGTAATATCTCATCACGCATGGCCAGACGCTCTAGCCACGTTGTGGGTATGTCCTCTACACCGTAATAGGCACCAGCGATTTGACCAGTGATGGCTGCAGTCGTATCAGCATCGTCTCCCAGGTTGGTTGCTGTGAGTATGGCATCTTTAAAATTATCGGTATGCATGAAGCACCACAGCGAAGCTTCGAGCGATTCGACGGAATACCCGCTGCCGCGTATTTCTGCACTCCTTTTTTGTAAGAAATCACCTTCGCTGATCGCTATGATTTTTGTTTCGGTTGGCTTAAATGGAAGCGCAGAAAATAAATCAGCTTTGGTGCCACCATCAAATAACCGGCATAGTATTGTTGCCAGCAACTGGCAACTTTGTATTGCCTCCGGTGCTGCATGGGTAGTGCGAGAGCTTTCACCAGCGTAATGGATGGCAGACTGTACGTCGGGATAGCCAAACATTGCGACTGGAGCAAGTCGCATCAACGAACCATTGCCGGCAGTGCTGGGGTGTTCTACGCCACAAAAAGCTTCGCCGCTACTGGCATAGCGCGACAAAGCTGCGCGTACGGTATTACCGATGTCAAAGCAGATACCTGTGGAACTTAGATAACCCCATTTCCACCAGTTCAGATAACGCCCCATCTGGTCTTTTGCATCAAATCCGTCTTTCGTCAGCAGGCTTTCAGCAAGGCAAAGTGCCATGGATGTATCGTCCGTCCATTCGCCAGCTCGTAAGCCAAAGGGACCACGGCCGGTCATATCGGTCACCGGCGTGAAGCTTCCTCGTGCGGAAAATTCTACCGTGGTACCAACGGCATCGCCGCAAGCCAGGCCAGCCAATGCACCAAGATAGCGTTGTTCTAGTGTGATGTTCATAGAAATTTCCCAGTGTAGGCACAATATTTTTTATAGGCGCATTGTAATTTTTCATAGAATAACGTACTTAGTTAAAAATATCAACTATCTTAGTTTATTTTTGAAAATAAGTAATGAGTCTGCCTGTGTAAATAAAAAATGCTCAAATTCTCATAAAGATTTCTCTGAAATATGGCATTCTATATAGTTGCATATATCATCAGACTGCCACCCTATATTTATGTACCCTAAACAATTCTTCACCGAACAATTTTCCGAAGTCGACTCTGATGAATTGCTGCTCAAACTGTCCAGTGATGACCTGGTTGATAATGCCAAAGAGGGGATCAGGGATATATTGGTTGCGCGTGGCATGTCCGTGGCCGAAATTGAGCGAGTAAGCAAAGACACACATAAGGCACGATATCGGGTCGTAAAGGGAACGTTAGAATGCGATTATTGCGGCAACTCTGCACGGTATAAACCGGTGCTGGATGAAGGGCAGCGATTTTGTTCCAAAAAGTGCTTGCACCATGCACGGATCAGCGAGGCAGCAGTCGATCTGACCGAACCGATGATATTGCTGGCGGCTGGGAAAATTCGCTCTGGTGCTTGCCCGGTTTGCGACAAGATGAACACACCTGTTGAAGTTCGCTATGCCTACACAGCGATGTCATTCATTGTCGTCAGTAATCAAAAAACCAAAACTCGCCTATGCTGTGTTCAGTGTGGTCGCAAGGAAAATATCGAGTCCATGCTGGTCAGTTTTTTCATTGGCTGGTGGGGTATTCCATGGGGCCCGATTTTTACGATTGCCGCTTTATTCGAGAACCTGAAGGCGATGTTCGAAATGACGGCAATAGAAGAGCCGTCAGACGAATTGCTTAAAGCTGCCAGGTATCAACTTGCGGTCAACGCCCTTGAAAAACGTCTGCAAGTCGATCGGCCTGATGGAACACTGCCTCACAGTCATTGACTATCTGTGAAGCATGACATGGCGACGATTTGTTCAATCTTCGCCATGAAAATCGCGTTTTAAAAAATCATGAAAAAATCGCTACCCCGTTCGCTACCCGGTCACGCAATTCTTTCAGCATTTGCTTTTCGGTCATTGTGCTGGCCCAAGCGGGGCGGAGTTGGAAATGAGGTTGATCAACGATGGTTTTCCAGTTGCCACCCCATTCCAGCCCCAGGGCTTCGCCCAGTACGCCTACAGCTTTGTACTTGGGCGAGTCGGCCAGATATTTACTGCCTTCAAAAACACCGACATCAAAAGCGATGGAAAAATTGTGATTGGATTCACCGCCTTTCGCATTGGTGACTTTGTCGCCTGGTGTGGTACGGCCTTGTGCATACAATGCATTTTGCTCGGCATAAGTGCGCAAAGCGCTGATGATCTTGATGTTGATGCCTGAAGCTGCTGCCTGCAAAACCAGTGCGCGTGCTAAATCTTGCACCTGTGGTAGCAGCGTGGCGATATTTTTTTCGCTTCGTGGATCAACGAGGGAAATTTCAGGAGCGGCAGCATTCTTTTTAGCCGCAGGTGTAACCACTTTCTGATAAATGGCCTGCCATGTGTCCGGCCCGGCTTTGCCATCAACATCAACGCCTACTGCTTTTTGCACTGCACGGATGATCTCTTCAATAGTCATTTGCTTCACCTCATGGAATGATGGATGAAAATGTACGCACTACAGATGTGATTATTTATCAATATTTACAAATATGCAATTAAATTTTTGATTGCTGTCTCATCTTGCGATATCGAACAGAGCCATAGGCATTGATATGCTGTTCGCCCTTGCCGATAAGCGAATTCGTGATTTAAACCCTTGATCTGAAGATCATTGCCAGAATATCTCTCTATAATCCCTATTCTGTTCAAAATTAAAAATAGGACATCTGGCATGCTCAACTGGCTTAAGCAACTCTTTACTTCGGTGGAAAAGCCCAAAGAACAAGTTCCGCAGACACCGTCACAGCCGGTCTATGTCGCGCCGCCAGCTATGTTGGGCAGTGCAGAGTTGAAAAAGCAGGGGGATGATCACCTCGCCAGGGGTGATATGGCATCTGCCGCAACTTGTTATCGCAAGGCGATTGTGATTGATCCTGATTTTGCCAAGGCGCATAGCAACCTCGGTTTTGTACTGATGCAGCAAGGCAGGGCGGATGAAGCGGAAAGAAGTTTGAAGCAGGCGCTTGCGCTGGATCCAAAAAATGCCGATACCTGTTTCATGCTGGGTAATCTGGCAATCCTGTCGCGTAGCGATCTGGAATCTGGTTGCCAGTATTTCCAGAAAGCCGTTGAGTTGATGCCAGACTTTGATGTTGCTTATCTTGATTGGCGTCGCTACATGAGTCTGCAAGGCAAGCTGGAACAGGTAAAACAGTTCCTGATTGCAGGTATTGCCAGTGATCCTGCGCGTGCTGATTTTCAGAATTACCTTGGTAATATTTATCAGGATGAACAGCAATTTGAGCAGGCTATGGCGTGCTTTCAGCAAGCACTGGCGATACGCCCGGATGATGCTGACGTGCTTGAAAACCTCGGCTTTGTCTTGTTCAAGCAAAACCAGGTATCACAGGCGAATGCCGCATATGACAAGGCGCTGGCTTTGCGGCAGCAGGCAACAGTGCTTGGGCCAGATGACCTAGACTTGCATTACAAGCTGGCGACCTTGCTGCTGGTGCTGAACAGGCATCAGGAGGCTATCGCCAGTTTCAACCAGATTTTGACTTTGAACCCTGGCTACGTTGAGGCCCGTCTTGGTCGTGGATTAACATCGTTACTCATCGGTGAATTTGAAACAGGCTGGAAAGATACCAGAGACCTGGCAAGCTATGCGGCAGTGGGCTATCCAGAGTTCAGACAACCATTGTGGCTCAATGACAGTGACATTAACGGCAAATCCATCCTGCTGTTTGCTGACCAGGGCTTGGGCGATACCATACAGTTTGTACGCTATGCAGAGCAAATCAAAAAACTCGGCGCGAAGGTGTATGTACGGGCGCATACCTCGCTGAAGTCTTTGCTAGGCACCCTGGCTGATTTGGATGGCATTTTTGGCGAAGAAGACATCTTGCCGCTGTTTGACTATTGCTGCCCCTTGTCGAATGTGGCGCTGGCGTTTAACACCAGTCTGGAAACCATACCTGCCAGTGTCCCCTACCTGCAGGCGGCAAAAGAAAGAGTGGCGTACTGGGAAAGTCAGTTGAGCAGTTTTCAGGCGCCACGCATAGGTATAGTCTGGTCGGGCAATCCCCTGTTCCGCAATGACAAGAACAGGTCGGTGCATCTGCAAAGACTGGCTGCCTTATTGATGGATGGAAGCCGGCATTTCTTTTTATTACAAAAAGAAGTGAGGGCACTGGATGCGCCATTCATGGCGAGCCTGAAGAACGTGACTGACCTGGGGCCGCAGTTAAACGATTTTGCGGAAACCGCCGCTGTCATCGCCAATCTTGATCTGGTCATTACGGTAGACACTTCAGTTGCCCATCTGGCAGGTGCTTTGGGCAAACCAGTCTGGATACTGCTACCTTTTGCTCCGGATTTCCGCTGGCTGCTGGGAAGGAGTGACAGTCCCTGGTATCCGACAGCACGCCTGTTCCGGCAACCAACGATAGCCAACTGGGACACGGTTCTTGACGAGATCAAACGTGATTTGGATGTTGAATTTCCAGTTCAAGAATCATCAACCTGAATCCAGGTTACTGGCATGACTCATTGCAATTGGATCATGCCAGGCAGACTGGTCGAGGCCGATGTTACATAAATTCCAGATCCAGTGCACGCTTGAGGTCTTTGATAACGCTGTCCCAATCACCTATTTCAGATTGCCTGAACAGCCGTGCTGTTGGATACCAGGGACTATCGTTTCTATCCAGTAGCCACCGGAAGTCTGGTGAAAATGGTAGCATGATCCATACGGGCTTACCAAGAGCACCGGCCAGATGGGCCACTGAAGTATCAACGGTAATGACCAGGTCAAGATTGGCGATGACTGCCGCTGTTTCTGAAAAATCGACAAGGTGGGAGCGCAGATCAGTTACGTTCTTCAAGTCAGATAAAAACGGTGCGTCGACAGAGCGTATTTCTTTTTGCAATAAAAAGAAATGGTGATCACCCGTGATCAGTAATTCAGACAGGCGTTGAAGGTGAATGGAGCGGTATTTGTCGTTCCTTAATAAAGGATTGCCGGACCAGACAATGCCGATTTTTGCTTTGGAGAAGTCAGAAAATTCGTTGCTCCAATAGGCTGTGCGGTCTGCAGATGCTTGTAAATAAGGTACTTTTGCCGGGATAGATGCAAGTGTGGTGTTGAACGCTAAAGAAATATTTGACAACGAACACTGATAGTCAAATGGCGGCAAGATTTCTTCGTCACCAAATACGCGTGAAACACCAGGAAGTGTCATCAGCAAGGATTTCAGCGAAGCCTGGGCCCGAATATATACTGTGGCACCCAGCGAATTAACCTGTTCTGCATATCGCACAAAGTGGATCGTATCACCCAGCCCCTGGTCTGCGTGAAGTAAAATGGTTTTGCCGTGGACATCGGCGTCATTGAGCCAGACAGGTTCAGGCATTTCGGTTGGTGGCAATGCGGCATACTTCACACTATCCTTGATATCTTCCCAGCCAGATTCAAATTGACCAGTGACCAGTAGTGCCATTCCACGCCCCAACCGTGCTTCTCCATATTCAGGGTTAAGTGTCAACACACGCTCATAGCCGTCAATCGCTTCTTTATAACGATTTTGAGAGGTCAGAAAATTGGCCAGTTTGAAATGGAGATCGGTGTCGTTTGGAGCATTGATAGTTGCCGTTTTCAAGCAAGAAAACACTTTTTCATAGGTGGCATGCGCCTGCTGCGATTGCCCTTGTTTGTATAAGATAAAGCCTAAGTTTGCCAGGGCATCTGCATCATCCGGGTAAATGGACAATGCTCTTTGAAAACAGTTTGCAGCTAAGTCAAACTGTAGTTCATCCTGATAAATATTGCCGAGATGTCTGTGATAATCAGCACGTGAAGGATGTTTTTCCAGGCCACTTATCAGAAATTGCTTTACTTGTTCCAGCTTGCCCTGGAATTTCATATACCTGGCCCAATCCAGATAGGCGACCTCAAGATCTGCGGACAACTCTACTGCCTTTTGAAGATAGCGACAACCTTGTTCCAGATCGCCACGTGCCAGTGTTGCCAGATTGCCCAGCATGAAATAGGTATCAGCGTTCGTGTTGTCAATAGACAGTGCGCGCTTCAGACTTTCTTCTGCGTCTGCCGTCGCACCCTGTTGCATAAAAACGAAACCCAGATTGCTATGTGCTTTGGCGTAGTTGGGGTCAATCGCAATTGCCTGGCGGTAGCAATTTGCCGCAGCTTCCAAATTACCCTGACCGAGATAAACATCGCCCTGCTCTTTGAGTTTGATACTATTTCCCGTAGATAGTACAGGTGCTGCCTGTGGCGGCAAGGGCTTGTCCTTGGGCTGTGACGAGATAGTAGTCAAATTGGCCGCTTTGTCCTGTGCAGAAAAGAGTTGTTTCAACCAGTTAAGCATCCTTGTTAGCCTTTAGCAATGTGAATATGAGAGGGGATTATAACAATATAGGAATGGCAATCAATTGGCATGAATGACTGCTGATAATAGCGGCAATTTATATGTCACTACTTACCAATGCCTGGTACAGCAATATATTTCTAAAAATAAGCCAAACCAGGTGTTATTGACCCATTATTGGTATCACTTGGTGCTTGAAATAAGTATCACACCTATTCTGCACATTGCACGCCTCTGCGACTGCTTTTTGCCGGCAAAACCCACTTCAGCCTCACTTCAGTTTACACTGCTGGTCTCTCATTGCTTTTAGAGTACGCATATGTTCAAACCTGTCTTCACTGCTGTTCTTGTTGCAAGCCACCTTTTGTTGTCTGCAAGTACATTTGCGCAAGTGAAGAACGATGCGGGTACAGAAGCGTTCAGGCAGGGCAATTATGTGCAGGCACAAAGCGAATGGACGGCTTTGGCTGAAGCCGGTGATGCCAATGCCCAGTTCAGCCTGGGCATTTTGCTGTTGTCTGACAAGAGCGGGTTGAAGGATGAAAAAGTGGCCATGGAATGGTTTGCCAAAGCTGCGGCATTGGGCAATACCAAAGCCCAATTCAATCTTGCTGAGGGCTACAGGCGCGGCGTAGGCCTGGAAAAAGATATGGCCCAGGCTGTGGTCTGGTACACCAAGGCGGCAGAGGCAAACTTTGCGATCGCCCAATATACGCTGGGCATACTGCACGAGACCGGCGATGGCGTGCCAAAAGATTACGCTTTGGCCATCAAATGGTTGCAACTGGCGACGGACCAGCAGTACGCGGAAGCAAATTTTGCACTGGCGCGTATGCATGCACTGGGCGAAGGGACGGACGTCAACATGCGCCTGGCCGGTCTGTATGCCGGCTATGCAGCGCAACAAGGCTATGCGCCGGCACAGACCTATCTGGCCACGCTGTATCTGTCTGGTCAGGGCGTACCCAGGGATAGCACTCAGGCCATAAGCTGGTTGATGAAGGCGGCACAACAGGGCCATGCCCGCGCCTATGTCTGGCTGGGAAACATCTGCAATGACGGTAACGGCCTGCCTGTCGATACTACACGTGCTTATGTGTATTACACCCTCGCCGAAAAACTGGATGTCGACAAGGAATTGCAGGGCAGCGCCAGTCGTTTCAAGTTTGGTCTGGCATTACGCATGAAGCCGGAAGACATTCAAAAGGCGACCCAATTCGCCAATAACTGGATTGTAGGTACGCAACCGCCACTCTATGCACCAACCTATGCCATCAAAAAACCACAGCCTGATGCAGCGAAACCTGCGGCTGTCAGCAAGTGACTGTGCCAAATGGCTGCCTGGCTATCCTGCGAGATAGCCGGCGCAGCTTGCCTGCATTGAATGAAGCAGGGCCAGGACGGTAATAACAGGATTTGCATTTCAGTTGCTACACACTGGCACATACCCGCGACCCGGCGGAATGTTATATTTACGCCCTGCCAGATTGATTCCGATTCTTATCTAACTTCCTAACAGGCTGTTCTTCATGTCGCCCGAAAAAAACCTGCTTTCCTGTCCTGTTGCTTTCACTACGGCCCGCCATCGCAACTGGTCCCCGTATCGTTTCAGCGTGCTCATTTGCAGCCTGCTGATGCTGTTGGCGTTAGCAAACCTGAGTCAGGCACAGACGCCTGACAGTACACCGGTCAGTGTCATTAATGATGGTCCGTATGCGTTTTACCAAAAAGAACAAGCCGGGCTGGATGTATCCTGGGTTTGCAATGATCAGGTACAAAAGCAGGTCTTTGCCAGGGCCGACAATGTGACCCTGCCAGCACCTTGTGGTTATCCGCATGCACTGACGATACGTGCTGCTGCTTCCGGTTTTCCGCTGACGGCGAAATTCGAGACTGACAAAGTAGCTGCCTTTAGTGACATCCACGGCCAGTTTGATCTCATGCTCAAGCTTTTGCGAGCCAATGGCATCATCAACCAGGATTGGCACTGGACTTTTGGCAAGGGGCATCTGGTGATTGCCGGTGATGTGTTTGACCGTGGCCCGAATACCACCGAAGCTTTGTGGTTATTGTATGAACTGGAAGCGCAGGCACAGGCAGCGGGCGGTGCAGTTCATCTGCTGTTGGGCAATCATGAAGCCATGTCGTTTGCCGGCGACTTGCGCTACCTGAATAAAAAATACGCGACAGTAGCGCGCCAGCTCAATCTCAGTTATCCGCAAATGTTTGATAACAGCAGTGTGCTGGGGCGCTGGTTACGTAGCAAGCCGGTGATCATACAGATCAACGACATGCTGTTCATGCATGGTGGCCTGCATCCCGATTATCAGAATCTGAACATGAGTATTGCGCAAGTCAACGAGCAGTTTCGCAGTTCGCTGGGTATGACCAAGACACAACTGAAGGACAAGGGCAATGATGCGCTGTCTTTCCTGTATGGCAGCCTGGGCCCGCTCTGGTATCGTGGTTATTTCAATGCACCAAAACTCAGCAATACCGATCTTGACCAGCTTTTGCAGCAAATGCAATTGCGTCGCATCGTGGTAGGGCATACCACCATGGATGGCGTGTATGCGCATTATCAGGGAAAGATCATTTCCATTGATTCCGGCATCAAGGGTGGCGTCAAAGGTGAAATGTTTTTCTGGGACAAAGGGCAACTCAGTAAGGCCGGGCTGGACGGTGTGCGTGTCGCCATACCTGATGCGCCAGAGAAAATCCGCGCCGAATAAGTTATTTGATTATTTCATGCCACTGCCTGTTGACCTGGCGTGGCCATGAAAAATGAAATACCGCGCCGCGTGGATGATTGCCGTCCAGACGTATCCTGCCACCCAGTGATTCCAGGGTCTTTTTGATGATGGCCAGGCCCATCCCGCTGCCTTCCACCTCATCACGTGGACGCAGGGTCTGAAACATCGTAAACACCCGTTCCCTGTGTTCTTCGGCGATGCCGGGGCCATCGTCTGCCACTGCAAATTCAAAGAAATGTTCAGTATGGCTGGCGTGGATAATGATCTTCCCTGTTGCCTGATCATGGTGCTTGACTACATTGCTGATCAGATTGCGAAACACGAGTTCCAGCGGCACCTTATGTGCCGGGCATATGGGGAAATCGCCAATAAGCTCCAGCGTGAACGGGTGTTCGGCGCAACATAGTTCGAACACATCACGTATCAAGACTGCAAAATCAATATGCTCTATGTTGCCACCCAGTTGTCCGGCACGAAAATACAGCAACAGGTCGTCCAGTAATTTTTCCATGCGTTTGATACGAACCCGCATCAGGCGCAGGTGTTCATCCGTATCGGTATCTATTTTTCCGGCCAGGTCCTCTGTGAGCCAGGTCGCCAGTTGATCGACGCCACGCAAGGGTGATTTCAGATCATGCGAGGCGACATAGGCGAAATTATTCAATTCCTGATTGCGTCTTGATAGTTCATCAGTAAAGCGTTTTCGCTCCGAAATATCAACAATCGCCGACAGCACCTTGACGCCGTCTGCGGTTTGTATCGGGTTCAGTCCAATCTCGACCTGGAACTCGCTGCCGTCCTTGCGCAGTCCAAACAAGTCGCGGCCGCTACCCATGGCACGTGTAGTGGGGGTATTGAAATAGTCGCTGCGCAAACCCGGGTGCTGGGGGCGAAAACGTTCAGGTATCAGTATTTCCATGGGTTTGCCCAGCAATTCTTTCCTGGCGTAGCCAAACAGTTGTTCGGTCTGGGCATTGACCATTTCTATATAGCCGCGACTGTCTATCATCACCATGGCATTCGGTGCGGCTTCTACCACCAGGCGGAAGCGCTCTTCCTGACGTTTGCGTTCCGAAATATCGACAATCGCCGACAGCACCTTGATGCCGTCTGCCGTTTCTATAGGGTTCAATCCAATTTCAACCGGAAATTCGCTACCGTCCTTGCGCAGGCCATACAGGTCGCTGCCAATGCCCATCGCCCTTGTAGTGGGGACAGCAAAATAATCCATACGCAAGCCAGGATGATGTTTGCGAAAGCGTTCAGGTATCAGAATTTCCATGGTTTTACCCAGCAATTCTGTCCTGTTGTAACCAAAAATGATTTCGGTCTGGGTATTCACCATTTCTATACAGCCACGGCCATCTATCATCACCATGGCATTCGGGGCGGCATCAACCACCTGACGAAAATGTCTTTCACTTTGCGTCAGCCGGTTTGCAATACGATAAGCTTCACTGGAATCACGTACGATCATCGATATGCCTCTGAGCATCTGCTTCTGATCGTAGATGGGAGAAATACTCAGTCGTGTCGGTAGCTCTGCGGCATCTTTGCAACGGCGCATGGTTTCAAACTGACCTATTGGTGTGCCTTGCTGTAAAAGTTTGACCAGTGCTTCCTGATCGGGTAACTGGCCTTCAGGAAAAAGCAAGGTAAAGGGCTGATCCAGCACTTCGGCAAGGGTATAGCCAAAGATACGGCTGGCGGCACGGTTCCAACTGATGATGTCGCCTTTCATGTCGCAGGCAATAATGGCATCGTCAGAACTGTTGATGATGGATGCCAGCAAACTGTTGGCATCTGCTGTTAACTCATCTGGCCTGCCAGGAGAACGATCGTCATTGCTGTTAGACGGCACCATGGCGATATGTTCCTGTTAAAAAATCGATTTCAAATTGCTCGGCTGATAGGGGGCGAGAATAATAAAAACCTTGCAAGAGCTCACAACCACGGTCAGTGCAGAATCTGGCCTGCTCAGCGGTTTCCACGCCTTCAGCCACCAGGGTCAATTCCAGAGTTTTGGCAAAGGCAATCATGGCAGCCAGCAAACGTTCCTGCGAAGCACCACGTCCTATACCTGCTATAAAGCTTTGGTCTATTTTTATAATATGAATAGGGAAATTTTTCAGATGACTGAATGATGAATAACCGGTGCCAAAATCATCCAGCGACAGTTTCAGTTTACGGGCTGCCAGCTTTAACAGGATACTGGCCACATGTTCCGGGTCGCGTATCAGTGCGTTCTCTGTGATTTCCAGTTCCAGGCACACCGGATCCAGGCCGCTGACGGCCAGCGCATTGTCCACGGTGGTTAGCAGATTATCTCCCTGCAACTGTATGGATGAAACGTTCACGGCGACAGACAGATGCTGCACATTCAGATGCGGCAGGCTACGCCACTGCTGTAACTGTGTACACGCCGTGCGCATCACCCACTGATCAATTTCAAACATCAATCCCAGTTCTTCCGCCATAGGCAGAAAAGTACCGGGTGCCAATATGCCCTCCTGTGGATGGTGCCAGCGCAACAGTGCTTCCATGCCACCAAGGCTGCCATCCAGGGCATTGATTTTTGCCTGGTAATGAACTTTGAGCTGATTATTCTTCAGTGCGTATCGCAGGTCGCGTTCCAGATGCATGCGGTGACGTACTGCCTGATGCAGTTGATCAGAATAAAAATGACTCTGGTTGCGGCCCTCCTGCTTGGCACGGTACATGGCTATATCTGCACATTTCATCAGCTCGGTCGCATCGCTGGCGCAGGAACCAAAAACAGCGATACCTATGCTCATCGTCACATCCCATTCCAGTCCATCCAGCAGTATGGGTTTTTTGAAAGCATCAACAATACGGGTAGCCAGTAATATGGCCTGATCTACTCTCTCCATATCCTGTACCAGCACGACAAATTCATCCCCGCCCAGCCTTGCCAGCAAGTCACTACCACGCGTGGTGGCACCCAGTCGGCGGGCTACTTTGATGAGTAACTGGTCACCAATGGCATGACCATACGTGTCATTCACATTTTTGAAGCGATCCAGATCCAGCAGCAGTACCCCTAACTTGCCGTGCAGGTTTTCACGCTTTGCCCGGCTGGCGGCAAATTCCAGTGCACGTTCAAAATCATAGCGATTCGCCAGACCAGTCAGGGCATCATGTTCAGCAAGTTCACGTAACTGGTCATAGCTGCGATTGAGTTCAGTTTCCAGTTTGTGCCGGTGGCGGGCCTGATGCAAGGCGCGTAGCAGGCGACGTGCATTGACTTCTTCTTTCAGTAAAAAGTCCTGGGCACCGGCTTCTATTGCTTGTTCAGTCAGGGTGATATCTTCCTGATTCGTCAACATGATAATTGCCGCGTGATGCGCCTTGTCCAGCCGCAAGCTTTTCAGTACCTCTATGCCGTCACGGTCAGGCAGGCGGTAGTCGAGCAGGATCACATCAAATGCGGTGGCCTTGGCTTTCAACAAGCCGTCCAGTGCATTTTTGGCCTCTACAATATTGACGCTGACCGGCACCTGCTTCATGGCCCGTATGACAGAGCGACGGTCCAGTTCGTCATCATCGATAATCAGGATTTGCAATGTGGATGTCTGTACCGGGATATTCAGCATACAAGCCCATGTTCGCAGGTGAGTGTGACGTGCGCCGGCTGACATATGTGCCAGCATAAATTCCAGTTTCTTGCATGTCGGCCTGGCATGGATTTTCCTTCAGGCAATGGGCAGTTCGACCAGGCGCCAGTACCTGTCCAGCATCTCGATCACACGCATGAAGCCATCACCGACATGCTGTTTGACGATATAGCCGGCAACATGTTTGGAATACGCAAGCACCTTGTCCTGATCATCTTGCGAAGTGGTCAGCACGAATACGACTGCGGATGACAAGGTTTTGTCCTGGCGCAGTTCTGCCAACATTTCCAGGCCATTCATGCGTGGCATATTTATGTCAAGCAAGATCAGATAGGGGCGGGCCACACCATTTGGCTGGCGCAGGATTTGCAAGGCCTCTATCCCGTCATGCGCACGAACGATGGGGTTGGCGATCTTCAGTTTCTTCAGTGCGCGTTCTATGCCCAGCACATCCACATCGTCATCATCGACGATGAGTATCGTGACTGGTTTGGTCTGCGGGATGCTGTCTGACATTGGACACCTTTCACCGGCATAAGCTGTTAAATAGCACTCTACGGTAACATTGTTGCAATGTATTTTCCATGGCAGCAGATAAAAAACAGCGGGCTTCAAGAACTTGAAATGAGCGAATTAACATTCATATTATGCAAATATCAAGAATAGTGCAATATTGCTATTCTGCACTCCTGTTTTTTATGCCTTATGGCAATGCTTGCCTATTGCAAGTGACTGAGAGAAGGGGATGTTGGAAAAAATCGCGAGGGCGATAATCAGTACACATCAATGTAGATTAATGCAGATCAAGAATGTCAGCCACAGCTTCCTGTAGCTGGGTGACCAGCTCAGGGTCCATGTACTTGTATTCATCCGGAATATCAAGCACATGGATGACTTTGTCGTTCAACACTTGTCTGTGCTCGGCCAGCAGGCGCGATTTGTGTTTTTCTTCCATGACGAAAATGACATCCGCCCATTGGATGTCGCTCATTGAAACCCTGTGTCTGGCATTGGGGCTGGTGCCGCCGGAACGGGCCTGCACCATGGGATGGCGACGCCAGACTTGCTCCGCCGTTGGACTGCGCCATTGATTGCGGCTGCAAACAAATAAGATGTGGATGGGTGTATTCATCAGCTTGATCAGTGTATATCGAGGGCGAATCCGTGGCTGCGCATAACTAACTTCGCCCCACCAGCCATCTTTCTTTCAGTTTTCAGGAGTTGATCACCGCCGCCGTCATGGGCGAGCACAGGCTCCAGCCCAGTGCGGAATACAGCGCATAGCCATCTTCGGTTGCTACCAGTACGCCGGTATCAGCCTGTCTGGCAAAGGCGTGGTTGCTCAGCATCTGCATCAGCAATCTGCCCAGGCCTTTACGTCTGTGCGAGGGTTCAGTCACGATCTGGTCAAACACCGCATAGCGTGCAGTCAGCGCCATTCTGCCCGTGGCTGCAATCTGGCCGTCAGGGCCAAGTGCCTTGATGCTTACCGCCTGCTCATCACCACCAAACTGTATGGTATAGGCACCGGGCACATCAATGTCAACATGGGCAGTGATGGGTTTGCACATCAGGTATTCGACCGGTTTAAGGGTCCAGCGTGGCGGCAGCAAAGCCCCGATTTCACTGACTGGCGCACAGATCTTGATCCAGGTATCAGGGATACTCAGTTCATGTGCCAGCAACTGTATGGCAGACAGTGCCTGCCCCTGCAAGACATAGCGTTCCAGATGGCCGGGCAGACCAACATGGATTTTATAACCATAGCCCGCGAGCGCAAAAGCCGCTTCGGTGCCACGAGAGATCGTCCAGCCATGGACCCAGGCAGTAAGTATTTCATTCTTTTGCTGTTCGCTGTATGGGTTTGTAGTAGTCATGGTGGCTGGTTTATTCGGGCAGGTAGCAACAAGGTCCAGATTAACGGTGCCAGATTAAAAGAACGGCATTTTCTTCAAGGTGCCACGCTCCACGGCACCGTAGCGGTCCTTGTCACTCTTGTCCTGGAATTTGGCCTCATATTCAAAGACATCATCGTGGAAAGAAAAATCTTCCCTGATGTCGTAGTTGATGTCTGACCATCTGGCGATCCAGTAGCCCTTGTTGCCCTTGATTTTAATTTCCTTGATGACGGCTTTCTCTTTGACGATCTTGCCATTCAACATAGTCGCTTCCATCAGCACCGTTGAATCAGTGTTGAAGCTCATATTGATGCTTTTGATGCCGATGTTTGCCAGTGACAGTACATTCCCGTTGGCCATGGTCACGGCGTATTTTTCGTAACGGTATTTGCCAGCAATCAGCGCCATGTCGTTGGCAAAGCTGCTGGCTGTCATCAGGGAAAAAAGCAGTGCAATCACATATTTCATGGTCTGGCATCCGTTTGCATGGCAATAACAAGGCATGGGCTTGCTGGCGCGACCCAGTGGCCCGACATGCAGATGATAGCACTACCCCGTTGCCGTAGCGGCAAGTGGTCAGGGCAGTGCAGGGGGTAGTATATTATTTGCCGACTTCTTGCGCGGCCTTGCGCATGTTGGCCAGCGTCGCACCAGGGGTGATCAGATTGCCGTCATAACGTAATTCTATCAATGCGGGCAGGCTGTGCTGGCGGCTATGTGTGAGCGCACGTTCCAGTGCCGGTGCAAATTCTGCTGTGGTATTGACCACTTCCCCACTGGCACCAAAGGCGCGTGCCAGCGCTGCAAAATCAGGGTTATGCAATTCGGTGCCAGACACGCGCGCAGGGAATTCTTTTTCCTGATGCATGCGTATCGTGCCGTACATGCCATTGTTAAAAACAATGATGATGACGCCAGCCTTGTATTGCACGGCGGTGGCCAGTTCCTGACCGTTCATCAGGTATTCACCATCACCGGCGAACGTGACGACGGTACGTTGCGGATCGATAATTTTGGCAGCAACGCCCGCTGGTACGCTGTAACCCATGGCGCCGGAAGTCGGGGCCAATTGGGTACGGAAACCACCATAGCGGAAGTAACGGTGTGCCCAGGTCGCATAGTTGCCGGCGCCATTCGTGATGATGGTATCTACCGGTGCCTGTTGCATCAGATCCTGTACGACCTGCCACAGGTTCAGCGGCGCATTTTCGCTGGCAAAAATCGCCGGTTCGGTTTGCCATGCCTGCAAATCTGCCCTGGCTTCGCCAACACTTGCACGCCACTTGCTGGCAGCATCCAGCGCTGCCATTTCTGCCAGTGCTTCGGCAATTTCCTTCATGCCGCTATTGATCATCAGATCAGCCTGGTAGACACGGCCCAGTTCCAGCGCATCGCTATGGATATGGATCAGCTTTTGTCTGGGTACTGGTGCTTCCAGTACGGTATAACCGCCGGTAGTCATTTCACCCAGGCGCGGACCGATGGCCAGGATCAGGTCGGCATCTCTGATTCGTTGTGCCAACTTGGGGTTGATGCCTATGCCTACGTCACCAATGTAATGCGGATGGCCATTGTCCATCAAATCCTGAAAGCGGAAAGTGCAAGCGACCGGCAAGTGATTGCTGACCGCAAATTCACTGATGTGCTGGCAGGATGCCGCATCCCAGCCGGTACCACCCAGCAAGACCAGTGGGCGTTGCGACACCGTCAGCATATTGCGCAGTTGCGCCAGTTGCTGTGGCGAAGCCGATGCCTGGACTGGTGTGTAACGACGGGTATCTGCCACAGTGGCGACCTGTGCCAGCATGTCTTCCGGCAGGGCCAGCACTACCGGGCCGGGGCGGCCACTGGTAGCGACCTGGAAGGCGCGGGCTATATATTCTGGCACACGGTCTGCGCGGTCAATTTGCGCCACCCATTTAGCCATCTGGCCAAACATGCGGCGATAGTCAATCTCCTGAAAGGCTTCACGTTCGACAAAGTCATTGCCAACCTGGCCTATGAATAAAATCATTGGCGTCGAATCCTGATAGGCAGTATGCACGCCTATCGATGCATTGGTCGCGCCTGGCCCGCGTGTAACGAAACAGATGCCTGGCTTGCCGGTCATTTTGCCGTAGGCATCGGCCATGAAGGCTGCGCCACCTTCCTGGCGATTGATGATGAAGCGTATGGAGCTGTCATGCAACGCATCCAGTACCGGCAGGTAACTCTCGCCGGGTACACCGAATATGGTATCGACACCGTGGATTTGCAGTGCATCCACAATCAATTGACCGCCCGAACGAGATTTCAGCATGATAAAAAATGGTAATAGAAAAAACACTACGCTACCAGAAAGCCTGCTTAATTTGCATTGTAATTCCAGCTTTTGGACTGAATTATCGCTGAGTAAGGTAAAATGCGGAGTGAAGCAGGCCAGACAATCGCTGGTTGCCGTGATTTATCATGGCGACGGGAGGAAGGTCCGGACTCCATAGAGCAGGGTGACGGCTAACGGCCGTACGTTGAAAGCCAGGGTGCAAGCCCGGGTATAAGACGAGGAATAGGGCCACAGAGACGAGCGTATTAAGTTACGGTGAAACGCGGTAACCTCCACCCGGAGCAATTTCAAATAGGCACGCGTTGATGTGGCTCGCGGAGCGTGCGGGTAGAAAGCTTGAGCGGCGGAGCAATCCGTCGCCTAGAGGAATGATTGTCATAGCAGATGGCAGCAATGTCTTATGCCGTAACAGAATCCGGCCTACCGGCCTGCTTTATTTTTACTTTGTTGCAGCGCAGTGTTTTTCTCCTTGCTGCTGTAACGGTGATCAGTCGCGTATTTTTTCGCTTCTTTCCATCTCCATTTCCACCCATTCCCCCATTTTCTTTGACATCAAATACCGCTTGCCTTGATTAAAAGGGCATGTTGTCTGATGACTGGCTGGTCAGTATCCTGCTGTAGATTGTCTCTACCAAGCATCATTCCCTGCAAGCAAGCCATTGCACTTAAAATACCGGTGGTACACTGGATGCAGATAATAAATCGACGCATTTCAAACAAACTATTGCATACGCATGGAGACTGGCGGCATTCGAAAAGAGCGTGACGCGCCTATACTGGCCCTTGCGCTTTGCATCTGCCTGATCGCTGCTGCGATCATCGGGCAGAGCTGGTGGTCAATGGCGCAAGACAAGTCGCTGACGATCAATGCTGCTCAGGAGCATAATTTCCTGGCCGTACGTGTTCTGGAAGAACATGCCAGCGAAGTCCTGAACGATGCCCGTCAGGTCATGAACGTCGTCAGCGATGAGGTAATGACCGAAACCAGGCTGCTCCCCAGCGACGAAGCCCTGATACGCCAGATGTTGCTAAGGCAGCGCCAGGAATCTGAATTTATCAATACCCTTTCCCTGATCAATCTGAATGGCAAGCGCTGGGTCAGCAGTGAAAAGGCCGAATTGCCGCCGGAAGCGCAGCGCAGTCTTGCCCATCTCAAATATCTGCTCGACAACCCCACTGATACCAAGGCAGTGCTTGGCAAACCCTTTCGACTGGCAAATAGCGGGCACTGGGTATTGCCAATTGCAAAAAGTTTTTTTGATTTGAAGGGGCAACAGCTTGGGCTGATACAGATAGATGTCGATCTGAGCTATTTCCAGGATTTTTACGAACGTATCGCGCAGGGCAGCGGGGCCACGATCGCCTTGCTGGATGACGCCGGCCATGTACTGACCGGGACGGCAGATGTGGCCAGATCCGACAAGACCGGTGAAGGGTTTCCTGCATCCGTGGTTGGGCAGATACAGCAGAGTAAATCGACCGAAGGCGCACTCAAGGACGACAGTTCCGACGGACGAAATTTGTTGATCAGTTATCGCAAGATCAGTGAATTCCCGCTCACCCTGCTGTATTCAAGAGAAATGAAGGCCATCCTGACCGACTGGAATGCCAGGGTTACGCAAAAAATCATCGTGACCTCGGTAACAGCGGGCTTCATTTTTATCCTGGCATTGCTGTTGCTGTGGCAGATCCGCCATTTGCGTGATTCCAGAAGCCGGTTGCTGGCCAGCGAAAGCCGTTATCGCCACCTGTTCCAGGGCGCGCAGGACGCCATCTTGCTGATAGGGCGCGACTATACCTATGTCGACTGCAATCCCGCCGCTGTCAGTCTGTTTGGTTTGAACAACATGAGTGATGTGATCGGGCAGAAAGTAGGCCGTTTTTCGCCCAGCGACCAGCAGGTCAGCGGACTGGACAGCCGCGACCGTGATCTGTTGGTCATGACCTTGACAGACCGTGCCTTCAAAGGGGAAGCCCCGCGTTTCGAATGGTCAACCATACGCAATGAACAAATTCAATACAATGAAATTTCCCTGACCAGGGTAGAAGTCAATGGCGAAGTGCTGGTCTTTTGCGTGGTGCGGGATATCAATGCACGCAAATATACCGAGTTGCTGATAGAAGGACAAAATCAGTTATTGCAACTGATGAGCGGAGATGAAGATTTACCCTTCATACTGGAAGCCACCAGTCAGTTTGTTGAAAAGCTCTGTCCGCACTGGCGTTGCGGCATACAGTTGCTGTCAGAAGACAGGCGCAGTTTTGCCCAGGCAACCGGCAGCCGTTTCCCCGCTGTGTTGCTGAAACAGATCCCCGGCATGACGGTCAGTCATGGCAGTGGCATCTGGTCCGAGGTCGTGCTGACCACGAAACCTGCCTACCTGCCTGATTTTTTGCATGCACCGGCCATGCAATTCGTCAACGATGTGGAAACCCTGTCCGAATTCGGCTCTTGCTCTGCTTCACCGATTTTTGGTAAAAATGGGCAGTTATTGGGTAGTTTTACCCTGTTTTCATACAGTAAACAGGCTTTAAGTGAAAAAGACCTGGGCCTGATACGCATCACCGTCGATATTGCCGGGATCGCCATCGAAGGTCGTCGCTCAGAAAAGAAAATCCTGCAACTGGCACATTATGATGAATTGACCGGACTGCCCAACCGTTTCCTGTACAACCAGCACTTGTCGCGCTCGCTGGCGATTGCCGAGCGCAACCGCAGTCAACTGGCCGTGCTGTTTCTTGATCTGGATCGTTTTAAAAACATCAACGACACCTTTGGACATGATGAAGGTGACCAGGTCTTGCGTACGGTTGCCCGCAGTTTCCGGTTGTGCCTGCGTGAATCGGACATCATTGCCAGGATAGGCGGTGATGAATTCATCCTCCTGATCGACCAGTTCAGTGAAGCCCGGGATCTGGGAGATGTCGCCGACAAATTGCTGTTTGAGGCCGCACAGCCATTTGAGATCAATGGTCAGGAATGCCAGTTAAGTGCCAGTATCGGCATCGCCACCTTCCCGGCAGATGGTAAAGATGCCCAGACCTTGCTGAAAAATGCCGACATCGCCATGTACCGGGCAAAGAACAAGGGCAAGGACAATTATCAGTTTTATGCCTCGGAAATGAATACCCATACCGTGGAAAGACTGGCATTTGAAGCAAGATTGCGCAAGGCGCTGGAAAGACGCGAATTCGTGGTCCACTACCAGCCCAAGCTCGATGTTGTCAGTGGCCGCATCGTCGGCGCTGAAGCGCTGGTACGCTGGAACCACCCTGAGCGCGGCCTGCTGTCACCCCTGGACTTTATCTCGCTGGCTGAAGAAGCGGGACTGGTGGCACGTCTGGGCATGCTGGTGCTTGACATCGCCTGTCGCGATATTCTCAGCTTCAGGGCAGTGGACAAGGATTTCGGACGGGTTGCCATCAACCTGTCCGGTTCCCAGTTCAATGACGCCCACATGCTCGATGAAGTCAAAAGTGTCGTCGATTTCTGGCGCGTGCCCTCGAATTCGATTGAGTTTGAAATTACCGAAAGTATGGTCATGCACAATCGCGAGCAGGCGATAGAGTTGATGGATGGCCTCAAGGATGCCGGCTTTACCCTGTCCATTGATGATTTTGGCACTGGCTATTCGTCGCTGGCCTACCTCAAGCGCTTCCCGGTTGATAGTGTCAAGGTGGACCGGTCTTTCATCAAGGACATCCCGGACGATCCGAATGATACCGCCATCGTCATGGCCATCGTCGCCATGGCGCACACACTGGGTATCAAGGTGATTGCCGAGGGCGTGGATTCAGCCACCCAGTTAGCCACTTTGCGTGAATGCAAATGTGACGAATACCAGGGTTTCTACTTCAGCAAGGCGGTGCCGGACAAGGAATTCCTGCAGTTATTACAGCGTCAGACCCGACTGGGAATGCCGGGCGGCTAGTCACCATCATTTAGCCTCATGCCCTGGCCTGTGTCAGCAACATATCTGGCACGTCTGTGCTTCCAGGGCTATACCCGTGGTGGTATGCATACCCGCTGACGGCAAGCCTGCATTCTTGTCTGGTCATTTTCGCAAAATACTGGCTCTTGCTGGCAGGATAGGGCACTTTGTATGATAATGCCGGGCGTTTTAGTTTTTGGTTTCGTTTCAGCAGCAGAAAGTTTTACCTCAGACAAGTTTCCTTTCTTTGCAGCATTTTCATTGCCTCATACCCGTTTCATTACGGTATCAGCGGGCAAACACATGGTTATATGTGAGATGCTACCTTCACTATATTTCGTAAGTCTCTAATTTATCAGGATAAATTGGAAATGCGCTACCTCAAGTAGTTGCGCTAAGTCATTGACTTCATTAGAGAATTTCCCAATTTACCTCTGAAATGTGCTTGACCACGCTCAAGTCATCCTCTAAAGTGGGCAATAGTGTGAAAAAGTGTAATTTTGTGGAACAAATCTTCCAAATTCGCTTACATTCCACACTTAATTCCAAACTGAGTTTTTAAGATTAATCGGTACGACAGGTTTTCAGGGTAAAGGTAGACAGCGTGTTTCAGGGGGCGTCCTCACTCAATCTCGATGCAAAAGGCAGAATGTCCATTCCTGCCCGGCATCGTGACGCGCTGAATGTGCAATGCGAAGGCCGCATCACCCTGACCCGCCACCCTGACGGATGTCTGCTGCTGTTTCCGCGCCCTACATGGGAATCCCACCGTGAGCAAATCGCCGCCTGGCCAATTCAGGCACGTGACTGGAAGCGTATTTTTCTTGGCAACGCCTTTGATGTGGAAATGGACAGTGCCGGCCGTATTCTGGTGGCGCCTGAATTGCGCAATGCCGTTGGCATGCAGCGCGATGTCATGCTGCTGGGCATGGGCAGCCATTTCGAGATATGGGACGCCGGCAAGCTGGCAGAAAACGAAGCGAAAGCCATTGCTGGCGGCGCTCCTGATGTATTAAACAATTTTTCTTTCTGATCGCGGGCAATGAGTATTCAGCAAGCGGCAGATTTTACGCACCAGACTGTGCTGTTGCATGAGGCTGTAGACGCCCTCGGCATCACGGATCAGCGTGCCAGCGGAATATATGTAGACGGCACCTTTGGCCGTGGCGGACATAGCCGCCTGATCCTGTCGCAACTGACCACCGATGGTCGCCTGATTGCCTTTGACAAAGACACGCAGGCCATTGCCAGTGCGGCAGAAATTCAGGATACGCGTTTCCATATAGTGCATGACAGTTTTGCCACCATAGGCCAGGCCCTGCCGGATTGTGGCGTAGGCAAGGTCGATGGCATTTTGATGGATTTGGGCATTTCATCTCCCCAGGTGGATGACGCTACCAGGGGCTTCAGCTTCCGGTCAGACGGTCCGCTGGACATGCGCATGGATACCACGCGGGGCATTTCCGCAGCCGAATGGCTGGAAACTGCCGAAGAGCAACAAATTACGGAGGTTATAAAAGATTATGGGGAAGAACGGTTTGCTTTTCAGATTGCAAAGGCGATTGTTGCTCGCCGGCAGGCAGAGCCCATTCGTGGAACACGACAGCTCGCAGAAATCGTCGCACACGCCGTCAAAACTCGCGAGAAGGGTAAAGACCCGGCAACTCGCACCTTTCAGGCTATACGGATTTTCATCAATCAGGAACTTGAAGATCTCGAAATAGGCCTGGCGGCAGCGTATGCAGCGCTGGCACCGCATGGGCGGATGTCGGTGATCAGTTTTCATTCACTGGAAGACCGGATAGTGAAGCAGTTTTTCGCTTCCAAAGTGAAAATGGAACAGCCTGATCGTCGTCTGCCCATCCGTCACGCAGATTTGCCGCAGCCGCAAATGCGCCTGTTGAACCGCATCAAGCCGTCCGAGGCGGAAGTAAGTGCCAATCCGCGTGCCAGGTCAGCCATCCTGCGGGTTGCCGAACGTTTGCCGGAGGCCGTATGAGTACTCGCCTCAACATCATCCTGGCGATAGCACTGATTGCCTGCGCACTGTCGCTGATCAATTCGCAGTATCAGGCGCGGCGTCTGTTTATCGAAGTGGAAAGAGAACAAAGCCTTGCCAAGCAATATGAATTGCAATGGACCCAGCTCAAACTCGATCAGTCTACCTATGGCAAGCATTCGCGCATAGAAGCAACTGCCGTGCGTGAGCTCGATATGGTGGCGGTGACGCCAGAGCGTACGCAATACCTGAAAGCGGTGGAGGGAAAATGAGTCGCACTGCCAACGCCCCACGTACAGCTGCTGCACGCGGTGTCGCCTTTTCATCCAGCCCGGTGCTGGATGTGAAGCTGCCGACCTGGCGTTCCCGTTTCATTCTGTTTCTCTTGTTCGCAGCCTTCATTGCCCTGATTGCCAAGGCCCTGTATTTGCAGGGTTTTACCAATGATTTCCTGAAACAGCAGGGGGCAAACCGCTATGCCCGCACGCTGGAATTGCCCGCCACCCGTGGCAAGATCACTGACCGTAATGGCCAGGTGCTGGCTTCGTCCGTACCGGTCAAAGCCATCTGGGCCATCCCTGATGATGTGCTGGAAGCACCAAAAGAAAAGATACAGCAACTAGCCCAGTTGCTGGACATGACAGAAGCTGAACTGCGTAAAAAACTGGATTCTGACCGCCAGTTTGTCTACCTGAAACGTCAGGTGGAAACAGCGGTGTCCGACAAGGTATTGGCCCTGGCCATACCAGGCATAGAAACCCGCAAGGAATACAAGCGTTTCTATCCCGAAGGTGAAGTCATGGCCCATGTGGTCGGCTTTACCAATGTGGAAGATATAGGACAGGAAGGTATAGAGCTGGCATCGGAAAAAAACCTGGCGGGCAAGACCGGGAGTCGCCGTGTCATCAAGGACAGGCTCGGCCATATCGTTGAAGATATACAGGCCGTGCGCGAACCGCATGACGGCAAGGACCTGACCCTGTCGATAGACAGCAAGATCCAGTACATTGCCTTTACGCACCTGAAAGAAGCGGTAGAAAAACATAAGGCGAAAGCCGGTGGTGCTGTCGTGCTGGACGTGAAAACCGGTGAAGTGCTGGCCCTGGTCAACTTGCCGACTTATAACCCGAATGACAGATCGGTACTGACTGGTGCACAACTGCGCAATCGCGTCATGACCGATACCTTTGAGCCAGGTTCGACGATGAAACCCATCACCGTTGCACTGGCGCTGGAAACAGGACGGGTTACACCAGATACCCTGATACAGACAGCGCCAGGTGTGATGGCGATCGGCCCTGCACTGATTCATGATGCGCATAAACAGGGTGTGTTGTCGGTTGCCCAGGTGATACAAAAATCTTCGAACATAGGCACGGCCAAGATGGCCCTGCAAATGCCGCCACAGGAAATGTGGGAAATGTTTACGACAGTAGGGTTTGGGCAGCAGCCGAAATTTGGTTTCCCCGGTGCAGTTGCCGGTCGCTTGCGCAACTTCAAAAGCTGGCGTCCGATTGAACAAGCCACCATGAGCTATGGCCACGGTATTTCCGTATCGCTGATACAGATGGCCAGGTCCTACATGATCTTTGCCAGGGATGGCGACATGATACCGCTGACTTTTCAGAAATCTACTGAGACCCCGACCGGGTCTCGTGTCATTTCCGAAAAGACCGCAAGACAATTGCGCGCAATGATGGAATCCGTTACCGAACCTGGTGGCACCGCCACCCAGGCACGGATTGCAGGTTACCGCGTTGCCGGCAAGACCGGTACTGCCCACAAGCTGGAAGGTGGGCGTTATGTGAATAAATACATTGGCGATTTTATCGGTTTTGCACCAGTGTCCAATCCGCGTGTGATTGTGGCCGTGATGATCGACGAGCCCAGCGTCGGTGGCTATTACGGCGGCACCGTCGCCGCCCCGGTTTTCGCGGCAATTACAGCCAATATTTTGCGGTCAATGAACATACCGCCAGACTCATCAGTCGTCAATATTATTCCTGACAACAGCGTACAGGAAAGCATGTGATGACTAACAAGAATGTAACCATGAATGAACTGCTGGACTGGCTGAAACAAGTGGCGCCGAATGCGCAACTGAGCTCAGACTCGCGCAACATACAGGCAGGCGATGTATTTTTCGCCCTGCGTACCTCTATCAATGACGGGCGGCGGCATATTGCCCATGCTGTGGCCAGTGGTGCCGTTGCCGTCGTGTATGAAGCGGACAATTTTACCTGGGATGACAGCATTGCCCTTCCTCACCTTGCCGTAGAAAACCTGCTGGCGCTGGCCGGACCGGTCGCGCACGCCTGGTATGGCCAGGCTGACAGTGACTGGTTCAATGTCGCCGTAACCGGCACCAATGGCAAGACCTCGTGTTCACAATGGATAGCCCGCGCATTGTCTTTGAACGGGACACCGTCTGCCGTCATCGGTACGCTGGGCACAGGTATTTATACCAATGGCACATCAGGACAACTGGCAGAAACCGGTTACACCACACCAGATGCCATCGGCCTGCAACAGAAAATTGCGCAACTTAAACAGGACGGTGCCCAGGCACTGGCCATCGAAGCATCTTCCATCGGTCTGCACCAGGGACGGCTGAACGGCCTGCATTTTGATGTTGCAGTATTCACCAATTTGACGCGTGATCATCTTGATTACCACGGTGATATGGCAGCCTATGCCGAATCCAAGGCAGGTCTTTTTGATTGGCCGGGGCTGGGCATGGCAGTGCTTAATCTGGATGATGTATTTGGTTTGCAACTGGTAGAGCGGGTGCAGGCATCGCAGGCTACTACCCGTATTATCGGTTACAGCCTGGAAAAGAATACTGTTCCCGGTATCGACGTACTGACCGCCAGTAATCCGAAAACCAATTATGCAGGCACCAGCTTTCACCTCGAATCGCCGTTTGGGTCTGGTTTGGTGAAGACCCAACTGATAGGCAAATTCAATGTCAGCAATATCCTGGCAGTGATGGCTGTGTTGCTGGGCAAAGGCGTGGCCTGGAACAAGGCCGTGTCCATCATAGAAAAACTCAATCCGGTACCGGGCCGCATGCAATTGCTGGGTACGGCTGGGCACGTCATGGTGGTCATTGATTATGCCCATACACCTGATGCGCTGGAAAAAACCCTGGAAGCATTGCAACAGGTCGCCCAGGAAAGAGATGGCAAATTATGGTGCGTCTTTGGCTGTGGCGGTGACCGTGATCCCGGCAAGCGTCCGCAGATGGGCAAGATCGCCGAAAGTGCCAGCCATGTCGTGGTGACCAGCGATAATCCGCGTAGTGAAGAGCCGGCTGCGATTATTCAGGACATTCTCAAAGGCATGAGCGGAACGCCGCAAGTGATAGAAGACCGGGCGAACGCCATCCTGTATGCGATTAAACATGCAGACCATCACGATGTGGTTTTGCTGGCCGGTAAGGGACATGAAACCTATCAGGACATCAATGGCAAGAAATGGCCATTTTCTGATGAAGAACATGCGGCTCTGGCGCTGGCAACAGTTGCCACCAGCGGCAATATGAAGAGGGGGAACTGATGCAATTTTCCCTGAATGATCTGTTGCCAGCGATAAAAGGTGCAAGCCTGCAAGGCAATGCCGCCATCACCGGTTTGACGACAGACAGCCGCAAGATAAGCGCTGGTGACGTATTCGTCGCCTTGCGCGGCGAAAATTTTGATGCCCATGACTTCTTGCCACAGGCCGCAGCGGCTGGTGCAGCAGCAGTTATTGCCGAAGCCCTGCCCGCAGGATTTGCCTTGCCAGCACTGGTGGTGCCCGACACCAAACTGGCCCTGGCCGAAGTAGCGCGTTTCTGGCGTCAGCAATTTAGCCTGCCTGTCATAGGTGTGACTGGCAGTAACGGCAAAACTACCGTCAAGGAAATGATTTCCTCCATCCTGGCAGCCGCTTTTGGGCAGGATGGCAGACTGGCGACCAGCGGTAACCTGAACAATGAAATCGGCGTGCCATTGACGGTCATGCAATTACATGCCGGTCACCAGGCGGCGGTCATAGAAATGGGCATGAACCATCCGGGCGAGATTGCCTTGCTGGTGTTTGCCGCCATGCCTACCGTAGCACTGGTCAACAATGCCCAGCGCGAACATCAGGAATTCATGCAGACCGTAGAAGCGGTTGCAAGAGAAAACGGCGTCGCCATCCAGTCTTTACCTGATGCAGGCGTGGCCGTATTTCCTGCCGGTGATGAATACAGCACCTTATGGCAATCCTTTGCGTCTGAGCGTGGCCAGCGTAAAACCCTGACTTTTGGCCTGTCGGCCGATGCTGATGTACAGGCCACGTATACACCAAGCGTATTCGGCAGCGATCTGCACATGCTGCTGGCGGGGCAGCCTCTGTCAGTCCGCCTGAATGCAGCCGGCAAACACAATGTGTTGAATGCGCTGGCGGCAGCAGCTTGCTGCCATGCGATAGGTATAGAAAATAGTGCCATCGTTGCCGGACTGGAGAATTTTGCACCGGTCAATGGCCGCCTGCAACGCAAGCAGGCGGCGTGTGGCGCAACGGTTATCGATGACAGTTATAACGCCAACCCGGATTCAGTCCGCGCCGCAATTGACGTGCTGGCGCAGATCGCTGGTCCAACCATACTGGTGCTGGGCGATATGGGGGAAGTCGGCGAGAACGGTGCGCAATTCCACCATGAAATTGGTGACTATGCACGCCAGCGCGGTATTCCGCACCTGTTGCTGCTGGGCGAGTTGGTGGCATATACCGCCAGCGCCTATGGCGCAGATGCCCGGCATTTTGCCAGCATGGAAACATTATGCCAGGCACTGAATGAGCAGGTGGAGGCAGATGCCACGGTGCTGGTGAAGGGTTCCCGTTTCATGAAAATGGAAAGAGCCGTTGCGCATCTCTTGGCAGCGAGCGGAACAAATACATTACAACAAAAAACAATAGGGAATCATTAGCATGTTGCTCTGGTTGGCTGAACTTTTCAAACAGGATATAGGCTGGCTGCGCGTCTTCGGGTTTATTACCTTTCGCGCAGTATTTGCCACGATGACGGCCATCTCGATAGGTATTTTTGCCGGTCCTGCTGTGATACGCATGCTGACCCGCATGAAGGTAGGCCAGGCTGTGCGCAGCTATGGCATGGAAACACATCTGGTCAAATCCGGTACCCCGACCATGGGCGGTGTGCTGGTGTTGATTTCCATCGGTATTTCTACCCTGCTGTGGGGGGATTTGAGTAATCGCTTTATCTGGGTCGTGATGATCGTTACGCTGGGGTATGGCGCAGTCGGCTGGGTCGATGATTACCGCAAGGTAGTCCATAAAGATCCGGAAGGCATGCGCTCGCGTGAAAAATATTTCTGGCAATCGCTGATCGGTCTGGCAGCTGCTTTTTATCTGGCGTTTTCAGTGTCGGCCCCCAGCAATTCAAAAGTGCTGGAATTGTTTATTGCTTGGGTACAGTCCGGTTTCAATATGGATTTGCCACCGAAAGCGGATTTGATCGTGCCTTTCTTTAAATCGGTCAGTTATCCGCTGGGTGTCTGGGGTTTCATCGCGCTGACTTATTGCGTGATAGTCGGCACCAGTAATGCGGTCAATTTTACCGATGGCCTGGATGGCCTGGCCATCATGCCCACCATCATGGTGGGTTCAGCGCTGGGGCTGTTTGCTTATTTGACAGGGAACGTAGGCTATTCCAAATACCTGTTGATACCGCATATCCCGGGGGCAGGCGAATTGCTGATTTTCTGTGGTGCGATGGCAGGGGCTGGCCTGGCCTTCCTCTGGTTCAATGCCCATCCAGCACAGGTGTTCATGGGGGACGTTGGTGCGCTGGCACTTGGCGGTGCGCTGGGTACGGTGGCTGTCATCGTCAGACAGGAAATTGTCCTGTTCATCATGGGCGGTATTTTTGTCGCTGAGACCCTGTCAGTCATGTTGCAGGTATCGTATTTCAAGTACACAAAGAAAAAATATGGCGAAGGCCGCCGTCTGTTCCTGATGGCACCGCTGCACCACCATTTTGAAAAAAAAGGATGGAAAGAAACCCAGGTAGTCGTGCGGTTCTGGATCATCACCATGTTGCTGGTTTTGCTGGGTTTGTCTTCACTGAAGTTGCGTTAAGTTTATTGTGCCATGCGCTGATTGTGTGCATGGCTTATCAGACGCCTGTTGTTTGTTTTGATTGATAGAAATAGTGGTTATGGATTTTTCGGGAAAACATGTCTTGGTTCTGGGCCTGGGTGAAACCGGGCTGGCAACGGCGCAATGGTTGCTGCGCGCCGGCGCGCGCCTGCGTGTTGCCGATACCCGTGAAACTCCGGACAGGTTGGCACAGTTGCAGGTACTGTCTGACCAGATCGAATTTATTGGCGCAGCTTTTGACACCACTTTGCTGGACGATATTGATCTGGTGGCCGTTAGCCCTGGTTTATCACCCTTGCGTGAACTGCAAGACCTGCTACCGGTAGCTAATGAAAAATCCATACCGGTCTGGGGTGAAATCGAATTGTTTGCCCAGGCCCTGCTGGCTTTGAAGGCAGAACGCGATTATCAACCCAAAGTCATCGCCATCACAGGTACCAACGGCAAGACCACGGTGACCAGCCTGGTTGGTTTGCTGGTGGAACGTGCTGGCCTGACTGTCAAAGTGGCTGGCAATATCAGCCCGGCGGTGCTGGATGTCTTGAGAGAATGTCTGGAGCAGGATGCTTTACCCCAGGTCTGGGTGCTTGAGCTGTCCAGCTTCCAGTTGCATACCACGCATAGTCTGCAAGCTGATGTCGCTACCGTATTGAATATCACCCAGGATCATCTGGACTGGCATGGCAGCCTGCAAGCTTACTGCGCCGACAAGGCACGCATTTTTGGCGAGCAGACTTTGCAGGTCCTGAACCGTGATGACGCACTGGTTATGGCCATGGCCAAAACACATGGCAATGCCGTCAGCTTTGGTGTTGATGCCCCCAAACACCTGGCTGACCTGGGTTTATTGAATGAACATGGCATGGGTTGGCTGGCAGTCGCCAATGCCGCTGAAGATGCGCCAGTTGTGACAAACAGCCGCCGCAAGAAAAAAGAAGTGGAAGAAATTCCTACCATGGTCACCCGCCTGATGCCGACCGATGCCTTGCAAATTCGTGGTCAGCATAATGCCGCGAATGCCCTGGCTGCGCTGGCACTGTGCCGTGGCATAGGTTTGTCGTTCGCACCTTTGCTGCATGGCTTGCGTGATTACAAAGGCGAACCGCACCGTGTCGAACAGGTTGCCCAGATTGCTGGTGTTGACTATATCGATGACAGCAAAGGTACCAATGTTGGTGCCACCGTGGCAGCCCTCAAAGGTTTGGGACAACAATCCGACGCTTTGCACAAACGTATCATCCTGATTGCCGGTGGCGAAGGCAAGGGACAGGATTTTTCTCCTCTGGCAGATCCGGTGGAGCGGTATACCAAGGCTGTCATCCTGATCGGCAAGGCGAAAGAAGAACTGCAGCAGGCGTTGGCGATTACCGGTGTTTCTTTACACGATGTCGCCAGCCTGGAAATGGCAGTACAGGCCGCAGCAGAAATCGCCGCAGAGGGTGATATTGTCTTGCTGTCACCAGCCTGTGCCAGCCTCGACATGTTCCGCAATTATGCGCACCGCGCCCAGGTATTTGTGGATGCAGTACGCGAAATTGCATTGGCCCGGGGAGAGGTGTGCTGATGAAACAGCTACTGCTACCCCTGCAAAAATGGTCGCCATTCGGCAGCCCACCGGCGAATACCAACCTGGTCAGTCGCTCCAAGATGATGGACTACGATCAGCCGCTGGTCTGGGTCACCATCATCCTCATGCTGTTTGGCATGGTGATGGTGTATTCCGCCTCGATTGCCTTGCCAGATTCGCCCAAGTACGCGAATTACAAGAATTCGCATTTTCTGATTCGTCAGGCGATTTTTGTGGTTATTGCCCTGATCGCAGGTGCTCTGGTGTTCCGCATTCCCATGGCGACCTGGCAGAAATATGCGCCTTACCTGTTTGTCGGCACGCTGGTGTTGCTGGTTGCCGTACTGATACCAGGGCTGGGCAAGGGGGTAAATGGTGCCAAGCGCTGGTTGTCATTCAAGGTGTTGAATCTGCAGCCATCCGAATTGATGAAATTGTTCATGGTCCTGTATGCCGCCGACTATACCGTGCGCAAACAGGAATACATGCACAAACTGACCAAGGGTTTTGTGCCCATGCTGGCGGCAGTTGGTGTGGTGGGCTTGCTTCTGTTGCTGGAGCCTGATCTGGGTGCTTTTGGCGTCATCGTCTGTATTGCCATGGGTATCCTGTTTTTAGGCGGCATCAATGGCGTCTGGTTTGGTGGTATCGCGGCAACTCTGGTCGGTATCTTCACCTCGGTGATCTTGCTGTCACCGTGGCGGCGTGAGCGTATTTTTGCCTACCTGAGCCCATTTGAAGAAGATCATGCACTGGGCAAGGCGTATCAGCTCACGCATTCCCTGATCGCTTTTGGCCGGGGTGAATTATTTGGTGTAGGTCTGGGTGCCAGTGTGCAAAAACTGCATTATCTGCCAGAAGCACATACGGATTTTCTACTGGCTGTCATCGGAGAAGAGCTGGGCTTCGTTGGTGTCATGGCGGTGGTGCTTTTATTTTACTGGCTGCTCAAGCGTGCTTTTGAAATTGGCCGTCAGGCTATCGCCCTGGATCAGACTTTTGCCGGGCTGACCGCCAAGGGCATAGGTATATGGATAGGTGTGCAGGCTTTTATCAATATGGGCGTCAACCTGGGTTTGTTGCCGACCAAGGGTTTGACCTTGCCCTTGATGAGTTATGGTGGATCAGGTGTCATGATTAATTGTGTAGGGCTGGCGATACTGTTGCGGGTGGATTATGAAAACCGCGTCCTGATGCGTGGAGGCCGCGCATGAGCCAATTCGTCCAAAAAATGCCCAAGAAATTATTGATCATGGCAGCCGGCACCGGTGGACATATTTTCCCCGGTCTGGCGATTGCCGACATCATGCGCGAGCGTGGCTGGCAAGTCAGCTGGCTGGGCACGCAAATCGGCATGGAAGGGCAGATAGTCCCCAAGCACAATATCGCCATGGACAATATTGATTTCTCTGGCCTGCGTGGCAAGGGTTTGTCGCATACGGTCAGTGGTGCTTTCAAGCTGGTCAAGAGCTTCTTTAGCTGCTTTGGCATCATCGGTCGTCGCCAGCCGGATGTGGTATTGGGCATGGGCGGCTATGTCACGGTACCTGGCGGCATCATGGCCGCCTTGCGTGGCAAGCCTGTAGTCCTGATGAATGCTGACGCCGCTTTGCTGTTGTCGAACAAGGCATTGCGTCCTTTCGCCAGTAAATTACTGTTTGGACTGCCATCAGCAACAGTGACTGCAGATCAAAAAACAGAAGTGATAGGCAACCCGATACGTAAAGAAATTTGCGAATTGCCGGTACCGGCAATTCGCTATGCAGCACGCACCGGCCCTTTGCGCATACTGGTAGTGGGGGGCAGCCTGGGTGCCAAAGTATTGAATGATGCAGTACCGCAAGCACTGGCCTTGTTGCCAGAAGCCCAGCGTCCAGTGATAACACATCAGTCTGGCAAACAGCATATAGAAGCCTTGCGCCAGAGTTATGCGCAGGCAGGTGTACAGGCTGAGGTACTGGATTTTATTGACGACATGCCACGCCGTTATGCCGAAGCAGATCTGGTGATATGCCGTGCCGGTGCGATCACCGTATCTGAATTAACGGCCGCCGGCGTGGCCAGCATGCTCGTGCCTTTCATGGCGTCGAGTACTTCGCACCAAAAAGAAAACGCCATTTGGATGGCAGGGCAGAAAGCCGCCATCCATTTGCCACAAACTGAATTGAGTCCAGCCTTGCTGGCAGAGAAATTAAAAGTACTGGACAGAGCGCAATGCCTGGCGATGGCTGAAACAGCCTACGCCCTGGGGCAGCGCGAAGCCAGTGCCAATATCGCCCATATTCTGGAAGCATTAGCATGAAACACAAAGTCAAACACATCCATTTTGTAGGCATAGGCGGCTCAGGCATGAGCGGTATCGCCGAAGTCTTGCTGAACCTTGGTTATACCATTTCCGGTTCTGATCTTGGCAGCAATGCTGCATCGAAACGTCTGGCACAATTGGGTGCCAAGGTGATGCTGGGTCATACGGCGGACAATATTGACGGTGCAGATGCCGTCGTTACCTCGACCGCAGTCAAGGGTGACAATCCGGAAGTTATCGCTGCGCGTGCCAAACATATCCCCATCGTGCCACGTGCAATGATGCTGGCCGAGCTCATGCGTCTGAAAAGCGGTATCGCCATTGCCGGCACCCATGGCAAAACTACGACCACCAGTCTGGTGGCCAGTGTGTTGGCACAGGGTGGACTTGATCCTACTTTCGTGATTGGCGGTTTGCTTAATAGTGCCGGTGCCAATGCCAAACTGGGCAGCGGTGATTTCATCGTTGCCGAAGCGGATGAATCAGATGCTTCTTTCCTGAACCTGCTGCCGGTGATAGAAGTCATCACCAATATCGATGCCGACCATATGGAAACCTATGGCCATGACTTCGCCCGTCTGAAGCAGGCATTCATAGAATTTACCCAGCGCCTGCCATTTTATGGTGTGGCCGTTTTGTGCCTGGACGATGCGAATGTGCGTGAAATCATGCCTTTCGTCTCCAAACCTATTGTCACTTACGGCTTTCATGAAGATGCCGATGTGCGTGCTGTCGATGCTACGGCGTCTGGCGGCAAGATGCATTTCACAGTCGTGCAAGATGGCTATGAGAATATGCAAGTCAGCCTGAACCAGCCTGGTATGCACAATGTACAAAATGCCTGCGCCGCGATAGCGATTGCGCGTGAAGTTGGCGTCAGTGACGAAGCGACACAAAAAGCCCTGAGTGATTTCAACGGGGTCGGGCGCCGTTTTACCCGTTATGGCGAAATCGCATTGGCCAATGGCGGTACTTTTGCCCTGGTGGATGATTATGGTCACCATCCGGTGGAAATGGCAGCAACGCTGGCAGCGGCACGTGGTGCCTACCCCGGCCGCAGACTGGTGCTGGCTTTCCAGCCACATCGCTATACCCGTACCCGCGATCTGTTTGAAGATTTTGTGCGCGTGATTTCTGATGCGGATGCAGTGGTGCTGGCAGAAGTGTATGCGGCAGGTGAAGCGCCGATACTGGCGGCGGATGGCCGTTCCCTGTCCCGTGCCCTGCGCGTTATGGGAAAGGTAGAGCCGGTATTTGTCGAAGATATGCAAGAAATGCCCGATAGTATTCTGCGGGTATTGAAAGACGGCGATGTGGTCATCGTCATGGGTGCGGGTTCCATTAACGCTGTGCCAGCAAAACTGGCACAGCCGGTATGAAAAACTAAATGATCAAAATATCATGAGCGAATTGAATGTGAAATCACTGGGGAAAGTAGGCGTGCTGTTTGGTGGCCGTTCGGCCGAGCGCGAAATTTCCATTATGTCCGGCACCGGCGTATTGCAAGCTCTGTTAAGTAAAGGGGTTGATGCCCATCCGTTTGATACGGCCGAGCGCAGCATTGCGGAACTGGCAGCAGAAAAATTTGACCGCGTATTTATCGCCCTGCATGGCCGTTATGGTGAAGATGGCAGCCTGCAAGGTGTGCTGGAACAATTAAACATTCCCTATACCGGCAGTGGCGTAATGGCGTCAGCTGTTGCCATGGACAAGATATTTACCAAACGTATCTGGCAAACCCATGGTCTGGCGACCCCTGCTTATGCGGTACTGACAGCGGAAACAGAATTGCGCCGCGTACCTGATGAACTGGGTCTGCCACTTATCATCAAGCCGCCACATGAAGGCTCTACCATAGGCATTACCAAGGTCAAAGGCTATTCCGACATGCAGGAAGCCTATGCCCTGGCAGCGCAGTTTGATGAAGTGGTACTGGCAGAAGAATTTGTCGAAGGCCGTGAACTGACCGTGGCGATATTGGGCAAGGGCAGGCAGGCATATGCCTTGCCAATTACCGAGATCGTTGCGCCGGAAGGCAATTACGATTACCAGAACAAGTATTTTACGGATGACACCAAATATTTGTGCCCGGCACCACTGGACCAGGCGCTGACGGATGAGATACGCAAAATGGCAGTGGATGCCTATCTGTCACTGGATTGCGAAGGCTGGGCACGGGTTGACGTGTTGTTGCGCAAATCGGATAACAAGCCTTTCCTGCTGGAGATCAATACATCGCCAGGTATGACCGGCCATTCGCTGGTGCCGATGGCGGCAAAGGCAGTAGGAATGAGTTACGAAGATTTATGTGTAGAGATTTTGAGAACGGCGAGTCTGAAAATCAGATCTGAAGTGAAAAAGTAAAACGGCAGAAACTGAAAAATGTGGCATGACACCAAATTGATGAATAACACGGCAAACGCATTGTTTGCCCTGGTGTTGCTCATTCTGGTGATGTCGGGTGTGTGGTGGTTGATACAAAGGCCGATTTTTACCTTGCGTGTAATACGGGTGGAAGCGGCCAATATCAACAATGCCGCCAATGCAGGAAATGCCAGCAATGGCGGTGCCTTGCGGCATGTAAGTGCACTGACGATCAGGAACACCGCTCTGCCCAAAATCAGGGGGAATTTTTTTACGGCGAATCTGGATTCGGTGCGTGCTGCTTTTGAAACCGTGCCCTGGGTACGCAAGGCCAGTGTGCAAAGGGAATGGCCAAACAAACTGGTGGTGACGCTGGAAGAACATATTGCCATGGGTACATGGGGTGAAGCGGGTCAGTTGATTTCTGTGAAAGGTGATGTATTCACCGCCAATCTGGCAGAAGCAGAAGAAGATGCCGACCTGATCGCCCTCAGCGGACCGGATGGCAGCGAGAAAGAAGTCCTGGCTCAGTATCAGGAATTTAAAACCTGGTTTGCCAAAGTCAGTCTGGAACCAGAGATTGTGAATTATTCCAGCCGCTATGCCTGGAGCCTGAAATTGAACAATGGCATGCAGGTGCAGTTAGGCAGGGTGCAGGATGGAACGACGCTCAAGAGCAGGGTAGATAAATTGATGACGATCTACCCGCAGTTGATCGCCAGTTTGCAGGACAGTATTGAAAGTGTGGACATGCGTTATCCGAATGGCCTAGCGCTCAAATCGAGTCATAGCAATATCGGATTGAAAAAGCAAACAAAAGCAAGTGGAAAGACATGACAAAAGACGCTAAAAATCTGATCGTTGGTCTCGATATCGGCACCTCAAAAATTGTGGCGGTAGTGGCAGAAGTCATGCCTGATGGTCGCCATGAAGTCATCGGTCTTGGACAACATGAATCCAAGGGCTTGAAAAAAGGGGTGGTCGTCAATATCGAAGCGACAGTGGAATCCATACAGCGGGCGCTGGAAGAGGCCGAGCTGATGGCCGACTGCAAGATCCGTCATGTCTATACCGGCATAGCGGGTAGCCACATTCGCAGTTTTAATTCCAGCGGCATGGTCGCCATCAAGGACAAGGAAGTTACCGCGGCCGATGTATCGCGCGTGATCGAAACTGCCAAGGCGGTCAACATCCCGACTGACCAGCAGTTGCTGCATACTTTGCCGCAAGAATTTATCGTTGACAGTCAGGATGACGTGCGCGAACCGATAGGCATGAGCGGTATCCGTCTGGAAGTCAAAGTGCATATCGTCACCGGTGCCGTGTCGGCAGTGCAGAACATCGTCAAGTGCGTACGCCGTTGCGGGCTGGAAGTATCTGACCTGATTTTGCAGCCTATGGCATCTGCCGAAGCAGTGCTGACCAAGGATGAAAAAGAACTCGGCGTGGTGCTGATTGATATCGGCGGTGGTACCACCGACGTGGCGGTTTTCAGTGAAGGTGCAATCCGTCATACCGCAGTCATCCCTATTGCTGGTGACCAGATCACCAATGATATTGCGATGGCCCTGCGTACACCGACATCGGAAGCAGAAGAAATCAAGGTGCGTTTTGGGGTCGCCAAGCAGGTGCTGGCAGACCCGTCGGATACGCTGGAAGTGCCGGGTCTGGGTGATCGCGGTCCGCGTTCATTGTCACGCCAGGCACTGGCTGCCGTCATTGAACCGCGTGTTGAAGAATTATTTGCGCTCGTGCATCAGGTAGTACGTGAATCCGGTTATGAAGATGTGCTGTCTTCGGGCATCGTTCTGACAGGTGGTTCTGCTGCCATGCCGGGCATGGTTGAGATGGCCGAAGATATCTTTCTGAAGCCGACCAGATTAGGTATGCCAGCGTACAGTGGGCAATTGGCAGATGTGGTACGCAGCCCGCGTTACGCCACAGTTTTGGGGTTGTTGTTGGAAGCGAAGAAGCAGTATTTGCGTGGTCATCTGGTCACACGGCAGGAAGGTTCTGCCAAAGCGGTCTGGCAACGCATGAAAGAGTGGTTTTTAGGGAATTTTTAGCTTGTATTTTGTATCTAAATTGGTGTAGTCCTTTTATAATAGTTTGATCTACAGTTATTAGTCGCTAGTCGTCACATGTGGTGATGCCTAGCGACTGATAACTGCCTACCTGGAGGAGTCATGATGGAGTTCGATATGGTTGATAACGCCACACAAGGCACCGTAATTAAGGTTGTCGGCGTGGGCGGTGCAGGCGGCAATGCAGTCCAGCATATGATTAACAAAGGCGTTTGCGGTGTTGAGTTCATCGCCGCCAATACAGATGCGCAGGCACTCTTGCTGTCCAAAGCGCATAACGTCATACAGATCGGTGAAACCGGTCTGGGTGCAGGTATGAAACCTGAAGTCGGGCGCAAGCTGGCGGAAGATTCCCGTGCACGTATTGAAGATGCATTGCGCGGCGCGCACATGGTCTTCATCGCCGCAGGTATGGGTGGTGGTACAGGTACTGGTGCCGCACCTATCGTTGCCCAGGTTGCCAAAGAATTGGGCGCCCTGACAGTCGCGGTGGTATCCAAGCCTTTTTCTTATGAAGGCAAAAAATGCATGGACATCGCCGACGAAGGTCTGGAAGCGCTGTCTCAGCATGTGGATTCGCTGATCATCATTCTCAACGAAAAACTCGAAGAGATCTATGAAGACGACAGCATGATCGAATGGCTGCAGCACGCCGATGACGTACTCAACAATGCCGTAGCCGGTATTGCTGAAATCATCAACGTGCCTGGTCATATCAACGTCGATTTCAATGACGTGAAAACCATCATGGGCGAGCAGGGCAAAGCCATGATGGGTACGGCAACCGCTTCTGGTGTTGACCGTGCACGCATTGCAGCCGAACAGGCAGTTGCTTCACCGCTGCTGGATGGTATCGATCTGTCTGGTGCACGTGGTGTGTTGGTGAATGTGACTGCCAGCCGTGGCCTCAAAGGTAAAGAGATCAAGGAAGTCATGGCAGCAGTACGCGCCTTCGCCGCGCCGGATGCATCCATTGCACAAGGTATTGCGTATGACGACACCATGGGTGACGACATCCGTGTAACGGTCGTGGCAACTGGTCTGGGTCGTGGCAAGAAAAATATCCAGCTGGTACAAACACCGGTATTGCGTACAGGTACCCACAATGAACCAGTGATGGCCAGCCCTGTCATGACATCCGGCACGATTTCTACCGGTACGATAGGAACAGGATTTGATGGTCTTAGCAAACCGGCTGTATGGCGTCGCGAATCAGCGTCAGAGACAGTACGTGCGCTGGAAAAAAATGGCATGGAAACATATGACATTCCGGCTTTCCTGCGCAAGCAGGCGGACTGATGTTTTCAGTCTCCAGAACAACGCCAGTTTCGAAAGAAGCTGGCGTTTTTTTATTGGGGAATTGAAAAGCCAGACCAAAAAGCTCACCACAGAGACACAGAGGCACAGAGAAAGGCAAGAGAAAGGCAATTCATATCTTGATACAGTCTCTTGCATTTTTTCATAAAACTATTCATCAATGGTTACTAAACCATGGAAAAGTGCCTTCTTTCTCTTGCCTTTCTCTGTTGTGTAGCAGGGAATTCGTGCGGCCCGCGTAGGGCGGCATGCCGCGCGCCTGCGAAACGAAGGCTGCTTGCAAGCAGCCTTTCCTTTCTCGGTGTCTCCGTGGTGAGAGGTCTTAAGTATTATCCTTTTAACTCCTGCAAGAAAATTCTAGCTCAGGCATACTGGCGTCCTTCACTGTCGGTGTTGATATGGCGCAAACTTCCTGCATCTACGCGGGAGCCGCATTCAGCAAGGCTTTGAATATCCGAATACTTATCTAGGGAGCATAAAATGACAATCAAGATTGGCGATACCCTGCCTGAAGGCAGTCTGGCAGAATTTATTGAAGTGGAATCCGAAGGATGTTCACTGGGACCAAATACTTTTAACGTGTCGGACCTGACCAAAGGTAAGACCATCGCTATTTTTGGTTTGCCTGGTGCTTATACACCAACTTGTTCCGCCAAACATGTGCCTGGCTATATCGCCAATGCTGCAGCCCTGCAAGCCAAGGGCGTGGATGAAATCTGGTGCATCTCCGTCAATGACGCATTCGTCATGGGCGCATGGGGCCGCGATCAAAAAGCCACAGGTATTGTACGCATGATGGCTGACGGCAATGCGGCTTTCAGCAAGGTATTGGGCCTGGATGCAGATTTCAGCAAATTCGGCATGGGCACACGCTCACAGCGTTATTCCCTGCTGGCAGTAGATGGTGTGGTCAAGCAACTCAATATTGAAGAAGGCGGCAAGTTCGAAGTATCGAACGCAGAAACACTGCTGGCACAATTGGGCTAATCCTGATTTGTCATCTTCAGTAGTAAAAAACGGCGCTGCACCTGTGCGCCGTTTTTTTATGGGGCCTATGGAACTTAATTCAGTATTTGATTCAGTACTGGATCCATTTACTCCAGTGCCTTGGACATGATGTGTGACTGCACGCCATAGCCTTGTGCCCTGTAAAACGCCATGGCGTTTTGATTGAAGTCGAATACTTCCAGCCTTAGCTCCACCGCCTGATGTTCACGCCCCCAGGCGGTAGCTGCATCCATCAGCATGCTTCCCACTCCTTGTTGCTGATGCCGGTCTGACACCACGATGGTGCCGATGCGGCATATGCGCCGACAGTATAAAAAAGGGATGGTCATGTTTTCATGCCAGCTCAGGGTAATGAAGCCGATCACGGCATCATTCTGGCAAGCCAGCAGCGCGCAGGTGTGTGCCGCCTGAAAAGATGCCTGCCAGAACAGGCGATCAAGTTCACGCTGGTTGTGCTTCACAAAAATATGCGGGGCTTGCGCATGGTGTTGGGCATTGATCTGATCACTGAGCTCACACATGGCTTCCACATCTTCAGACGTGGCTTTACGGATGGTAACTGTTGTTGTTTGTGTATGCATTGATTTTGCTTTTATCCAGTCTTAGAACCTGTTTGCGATCTTACTGCGCGAGCGCAATCTAAATCTGCGCAGGGCTCATGCGCTGCTCAAAATGCTCATGTACTAGTGTACATTCCGCTTTTTGCGCTGCGCTTTATGTTTCCCTAACCCCGCTGACGCTCGCTCGCTACAGATCGTAAACACGTTCTTACATGGGAAATGATACTAACCGATATAATAGCGTGATGTTAAAACAACGAACAATCAAACATCCGGTCAAGACCATAGGCGTCGGTTTGCATTCCGGCACCAAGGTGGAACTGATCATGCGCCCGGCACCGGTGGATACCGGCATCATCTTTACCCGTACTGACCTGGTTCCCCCGGCTGTTTTGCCTGCCCAGGCGCTGATGGTGGGTGATACCCGCATGGCATCGACCTTGTCGAATGAAAACGGCAAGGTGTCTACGGTCGAACACCTGTTGTCTGCCTGCGCCGGATTGGGTATTGATAATTTATATATCGATGTCAGTGCTGAAGAAATTCCCATCATGGATGGTTCGGCTTCTTCCTTTGTTTATCTGTTGCAGCAGGCTGGCATGCAGGAACAGGCTGCTGCCAAGAAATTCATACGCGTACTGAAAGCCGTGGAAATCCGTGAAGGCACAGGCAAGTCGGAAAAATGGGCCAGGCTGGAACCCCATGATGGTTTCAAGCTGCATTTCTTCATTGAGTTCAATCATCCGGCTGTCGATGGAACCGTGCAGACAGCAGAAGTGGATTTTGCCCGCGCCTCTTTCGTGCAGGATGTAGCACGGGCACGTACTTTTGGCTTTATGCAGGATGTGGAAATGCTGCGTGGAATAGGCCTGGCGCGTGGTGGTTCCATGGAAAATGCCATCGTCATGGATGAATACCGCATCCTGAATTCAGACGGTTTGCGCTTTGATGATGAGTTTGTACGCCACAAAATACTCGATGCGATTGGTGACCTGTACCTGATCGGTCATCCTTTCCTGGCAAGTTATACCGCTCACAAATCGGGCCACGGTCTGAATAATCAGTTGCTACGCGCCCTGTTGGCAGATCCTGGCGCGTATGAAATCGTCAGCTTTGATGATGCCGGTATGGCACCACCTACTTATGCGACACAAGTGGAACGCGAATGGGCAGTGGTCTGACCAAAATAGAATTGGTCGGTCAAAAAGACCTGATCCGCCGTGCGGACCAACTTATTTTGTAACAGTAATTAATAAAATACTTGTTCTTTTGACTTCCCGGATTTATCAGGTTTAACCCTGCCCACCAGGCCGGTGGCGTTGCAGTAAACGCCCCAGCGCCGCTCTTAAATCAGCGTTTTGCGAAGTCTTTTCCAGCGTCTGTTCCAATTGACCAAATGCTTGCAGGGCTTTGCCGGAAAAAGCTATTTGCTTTACGGCAACGGGTTTTTCAACGACCCGCTTGACTTGTACTTTGATACGGATTGCGTTAATCTGCCAACCCCGTTCTTGCAAATTTACTTGCAATTTCGGACATTGTTGTTTCAATTTAGTCGCCAGCGCAGCATTGGGCGCCGATAGCGTCAGTTGTCCTTCAGACACCTGCATGACCTCACAGGTCTCAAATATTGGCGGCAATATTGCCTCGCAATCTTTTTGCAGCGCCAGATTGCGCTGCACCGTGGGCAGCAGCGAAGCAATTTTATCGTTACTGCGCAAAAAATCGGCGGCACCGCTGGCAGCCGGCACTTTGCGGCCGCGTTTGATGTTAATTGGGTAAGAAGGACGTGATGATGTTGACATGCGCTATACCTTACCACAAAGACGCCCCGCGAAATGCCGCAACGCTGGTCGCCAATAGAACTGTTTTAAGAGGAGCATATTGATGCAAATCATTTTGATGCACTCCCGCTTTACCCAAGCCAAATCCGTGACCCTGTCGTCACGCCATGTCATTTTCGGTCTGTTCAGTTTTCTTCTGATTATTACCTTGTGTGCAGCCATGATGGCGGCATTGACCCTGCGGCTTGCCAGTGCAGATTTGCCGGTTCTGCGTGATCTGGTGCCAGTGGCCACCGCAGAGGTGAGTAATAAAGACAAGTATATGAAAGAAAACCTGGCCGCCATGGCTGCCAAGCTGGGCGAGATGCAGGCCCAGTTGATACGTCTGGATGCCCTGGGTGAACGGGTACAAGGTCTGGCTGGCGTCAAGCCGGAAGAATTCAACTTCAAGGAACTGCCAGGACGGGGCGGCCCGGAGGTGACATCGCAACCAGCCAAGGAGTTGAACATGGAAGAATTCCAGGCCGCGCTGGATGCCATGTCGCGTGATGTCGAACACCGTTCCGATTACATGAACGTGGTCGAGACAAAATTGATGGGTTTCAAAGTGCAGTCCAAGCTTTTGCCCACCATTCAACCAGTGAATGTTGCCTATAATGCATCCGGTTTTGGCTGGCGGCTTGATCCGTTTTCTGGCCGCAGCGCTTTCCATGAAGGCATCGATTTCTCCAGCCCGACCGGCACGCCTATCGTGGCTGCGGCTGGTGGCGTGGTGGTGGCGGCTGAATATCATCCGCAATTTGGGAATATGGTCGAAATTGATCACGGTGGCGAGATCATGACGCGCTATGCCCATTCGTCCAAGGTCTACGTCAAACTCGGTGATATCGTGAAACGTGGGCAGCATATTGCCGACATCGGCTCTACCGGCAGGTCTACCGGCGCTCACCTGCATTTTGAGGTGCATGTCAAAGGCGTGCCACAAAATCCCCATAAATTCTTGTCGGCAGGGGCAAATCAGGCGAATCTGGCGGCCCTGGGTCAAAAATAAACTTGAGTTTGCGGGATTTGTCTCCAACTCCAGACTTATGTCTGGCATTCATATATGCTGCCTTGTCAGTTTATCAGGCAGTGTTTGTAGCTATTTGGATGCCGCATGGTAAAATCACAGGTTAGCCTATTGTTGCTGTCGAATTAATCATTTGCGGCCGCTTTTTTCAGAATTTAACTTTCCGTTCATAGCATGTCATTCCTGACCAAGATATTCGGCAGCCGCAACCAGCGGCTTTTGAAGCAATACCAAAAGACTGTGCGTGAGATCAACGCACTGGAACCCCAGTTCGAGGCTTTGTCAGACGAGGCTTTGAAGGCCAAGACTGGCGAGTTCAAGACGCGTGTTGCCAACGGGGAGACGCTGGACAGTATCCTGGTGGAAGCCTTTGCGGTCTGCCGCGAAGCCAGCAAACGCGTATTGAAAATGCGCCACTTTGATGTGCAGATGATAGGTGGCATGGTGCTGCATTACGGCAAAATTGCCGAAATGGGCACTGGCGAGGGTAAAACCCTGATGGCGACTTTGCCTATCTACCTCAATGCCCTGTCCGGCAAAGGTGTGCATGTCGTTACCGTCAATGATTACCTGGCGCAGCGCGATGCCGAATGGATGGGTATCCTGTACGGCTGGCTGGGTCTGAGCACGGGTATCAACCTGTCGCAGCTTGATCATGATGCCAAGCAGCTCGCTTATGCATCTGATATTACCTACGGCACGAATAATGAATACGGTTTTGATTATCTGCGCGACAACATGGTGTATGAAGCCAAGGACCGCGTACAGCGCAGCCTGAATTTCGCCGTCGTCGATGAAGTCGATTCCATCCTTATCGATGAAGCACGTACACCGCTGATCATCTCTGGCCAGGCAGAAAATCACACTGAGCTGTATTACAAGATCAATGAAGTCCCGAAACTGCTGACCTTGCAGATTGGTGAAGAAACACCGGATGGCAAGGGCAAGATAGAAGTCCCGGGTGATTACACCAAGGATGAAAAAGCCCACCAGGTATTGTTGACTGAAGCTGGTCACGACAAGGCTGAACGCATTTTGACGCAAATGGGTCTGCTGCCGGAAGGCGCTTCCCTGTACGATGCGGCAAACATCACCCTGATCCATCATCTGTACGCCGCCTTGCGTGCACATGCCCTGTATTTCAAAGACCAGCACTATGTGGTGCAGAATGACGAAATCGTCATTGTCGATGAATTTACCGGCCGCATGATGACGGGCCGCCGCTGGTCCGATGGCCTGCATCAGGCGGTTGAAGCCAAGGAAGGCGTGCGCATCCAGAATGAAAACCAGACTCTGGCTTCCATTACCTTCCAGAATTATTTCCGTATGTACGCCAAACTGTCAGGCATGACAGGTACGGCAGATACCGAAGCCTATGAATTCCAGGAAATCTATGGCCTGGAAACTGTCGTCATTCCACCTAACCGCCCATCCCAGCGTAAGGACAGGCAAGATCAGGTGTACAAGTCGGCGCAGGAAAAATACGGCGCCATGCTGATCGACATCAAGGATTGCTATGAGCGCGGTCAGCCGGTGCTGGTTGGTACGACTTCGATTGAAAATTCTGAACTGCTGTCCGGCATACTGACGCAGGCAGGTTTGCCGCACAATGTCTTGAATGCCAAGCAGCATGCACGTGAAGCGGAAATCATTGCCCAGGCCGGTCGTCCGAAAGCGATTACCATCGCTACCAACATGGCGGGTCGTGGTACCGATATCGTGCTGGGTGGTAATGTGGCCAAGCAGGTGCAGTTGATCGAAGCCAATCCTGATTTGTCGGATGCCGATAAATTTGCCCAGTCACAAAAACTGCGTGATGAATGGCAATCCCTGCATGAACACGTGGTGAATGCAGGTGGCTTGCATATCGTCGGCACCGAGCGTCATGAATCCCGTCGCGTCGACAATCAGTTGCGTGGTCGTTCCGGTCGTCAGGGTGACCCTGGTTCTTCCCGTTTCTACCTGTCGCTCGACGATACGCTGTTGCGTATTTTTGCCGGTGACCGTGTACGTGCCATCATGGACAGGCTGAAAATGCCTGAAGGTGAACCGATAGAAGCAGGCATCGTCTCGCGCTCCATTGAATCGGCGCAGCGCAAGGTCGAAGCCCGTAACTTTGATATCCGCAAACAATTGCTGGAATATGATGACGTCGCCAATGACCAGCGTAAAGTGATTTACCAGCAGCGTAATGAATTGCTGGAAGCGCAGGACATGTCCGAACTGATTTCTTCACTGCGTCATGGCATGTTCCACGACATCGTGCGTGAATATGTACCGGCAGAATCGGTGGAAGAACAGTGGGATATTCCTTCCCTCGAAGCTGTATTGCGCAATGAATGGGCGCTTGATATTCCTTTGGCAAAAATGCTGGAAGAAGAAGCCAATCTGAACGATGAAGACATCATGGAACGCGTGCAAAAAGCGGCCAATGATGTCTACCAGGCCAAGCTGGATATCGTCGGTAAAGATTCATTCGCCGGGTTCGAGCGCAGTGTCATGCTGCAAAGTATAGATTCACACTGGCGTGAACATCTGGCTGCGCTGGATCATCTGCGTCAGGGTATCCATCTGCGTGGTTATGCTCAGAAAAACCCGAAACAGGAATACAAGCGCGAAGCGTTTGAACTGTTTGGCCAGATGCTGGACCAGATCAAGAATGAAGTGGTCAGAACCGTGGTTACCGTACGCATACAGTCTCGTGAAGAGATAGAAGCGGCGGAAGAGCAGTTGGCACAGTCGCAGATTGAAAACGTGCATTACCAGCACGCCGATTTTGATGCCGATGCCTCGGCAGAAGAAATAATGGCACCGGGTGTGATTGCTGATGATGGTCAGGCGGAAGTCGGTTACGCCCTGAAAATCGGCCGCAATGATCCTTGCCCATGCGGTAGCGGCAGAAAGTTCAAGCAATGCCACGGCAGACTTGCCTGATTGATTTGATAGCCTGATCAGCAGTACAGAAAGACCAGAGGGACGAAGCGATTCGTCCCTTTTTTATGGCCATGATTTTATGGCTGTCATTTTATGACGATCACATCTGCACGAAATGCACTGAAGAGAGCTAAGGCAGATTACCCTGTAAGTCACGCACCAGTTGCAATAACTTTGGGCGTACCTCATGCAATAGAAATTCCTTGCTCAGCAAGAAGGCCGGGCCACCGCAGTTAATGGCCACCGGTGCCTGCCCGGCACCTGGTGAAAAGGCGATGGCGATGGCATTCACATCTGTTTGCCAGTCGCCGAAAGAACTGCAGCAAGCAAATTCCCTGACCTCTTGCAGGCTGCGCTGTATGCCGGCTTCCAGATCTGGCCATTGCTCGTCCTGTGTAGTACGAATTTCAGTCAATACAACTTCGCGTTCAATAGCCGGCAGGCTGGCCAGCAATGCCCGCCCCATGGCAGTAGTCGCAAGCGGGATGCGCGAACCTACATCCAGGCTCAGGGTCAACGCATTCTGGCTGCGACAGTTTTCTATATAAATCATGCTGAGTCTGTCACGCATGCCTAGCGACACCATTCCTCTGGAAAAATCTGCCAGTTCCTGCATCAGGGGTCGTGCCAGTTGCCGTACGTCGAGCCGCGCAATCATGGCACTGCCCAGCGCCAGGGTGGCTGACCCCAGGCGATATTGTCCCTGGCTGGCGATGTAATGCAGATAGCCCAGTTTGGTCAGGGTATAGGTCAGGCGCGATACCGTGGACTTGGGTAACTGACAGCGCTGGGCAATTTCCTGATTGCCCAATGCCTTGTCGCCAGGACGAAAACAGGCCAGCACATCGAGCCCGCGTGCCAGTGCGGTAACGAAGTGACGATCTTCCTTCATCGTGCCATGGTGGGTGTCATCCATACCTGTTGGTCTTTGCTAAAAATCAATAAGTCATCTTACTGCATGGTCGCCAAAAGGCTTGACCTTGACAGAGCGCGGGCCTAAAGTGGAAATCAATGTTCTATTATGGAACTTAATTCTGCATTGCAGAATAACATATCCAAACCCAAGGCTGATACAAGCCTTACATTGCACAAGCTGCCCATCCCAGGATAACCATGGACTTGAATTTCACCTCTTCTGAACTGGAATTTCGTCGAGAAATTCAGGAGTTTTTACAGCAATCCCTGCCAGCCGATATTCGTCAAAAAGTCAGGCATGGCATACCGCTGGAAAAACGGGATTACCAGCGCTGGCAGCAAACCCTGCATGTGCATGGCTGGGGTGGAAGTTCCTGGCCAGCTGAATTTGGTGGTACCGGATGGTCAGCCGTGCAGCGTTATATTTTTGAAGAAGAATGTGCGGCCGCAGGTGCACCGCGTCTGCCGCCTTTTGGTATCAAGATGGTGGCGCCAGTCTTGATGGAATTTGGCTCTCCGGCACAACAACAGCGATTCTTGCCCAAAATTCTGGCGGCAGAAGAATGGTGGTGTCAGGGTTATTCGGAGCCGGGCTCAGGGTCTGATCTGGCATCTGTCAAAACCACGGCAGAGCGTATGCGGGATGCAGGAGGTGAATATTACCGGGTCAATGGGCAAAAAACCTGGACCACGCTGGCCCAGTATGCAGACTGGATATTTTGCCTGGTGCGCACCGACCGTGAGGTCAAGCCACAACGTGGCATTTCCTTCCTGCTGATCGATATGAAGTCGCCGGGGGTGACCGTCAGACCTATCATCACCATGGATGGCGCGCATGAAGTCAATGAAGTCTGGTTTGATGATGTCAGGGTGCCGCTGGACAATCTGGTTGGTCAGGAAAACCAGGGCTGGACCTATGCCAAATTCCTGCTTGGGCATGAACGCACCAATATCGCTGGTATCGGTATCGCCAAAAGAGAGTTGACACGACTCAAGCGTGTCGCTGCCCAGGAATGGAAGAATGGCCGTCCATTACTGGAAGACGCCCGGTTTGCTGCCAGTATTGCACAAGTAGAGATTGATCTGATGGCGCTGGAAATGACCAATCTGCGTGTGCTTTCAGCCGAAGAACAGCAACGTGCGCCCGGGCCAGAAGCGTCCATATTGAAGATCAAGGGGACCGAGATCCAGCAAGCTATTACCGACATGCTGATGCAGGCGGTAGGTGAGCAGGCACTTGCACTCAGGGACCGGTCCGACATGTCAGAGATTGCAAGTTCACTCGCCATCAATTACCTGAACATGCGCAAGCTGTCGATTTATGGTGGTTCGAATGAAATACAAAAAAATATCATTGCCCAAATGATCATGGGTTTATAAACCATGAATATATATAAGGAATAAGGACCGCGAATTTCCGTACCGCAAACATGCTTCGCAGCGCAGCAAAATGCCCTACAATGTCGGCTTGATTTCAACGCTAGGAAACTATTATGGCCGTCAATTCTCCCATTCCTGTTGCTGCTGACCTGAAGCCGGTAGCTGGTATTCGCCTGGGCTATGCCGAAGCCGGCATACGCAAAGCCAACCGCAAAGATGTCCTGGTAATGGAATTGGCTGCGACGGCCACGGTGTCGGGTGTGTTTACCACCAATCGTTTTTGCGCCGCGCCGGTTCAGGTATGCAAGGCCCACCTGGAAGGCCTGCTCATGAGCTCTGCCCCCATCCGGGCGCTGGTCATCAACACCGGCAATGCGAATGCCGGTACTGGTGATGCGGGCCTGGCTGCTGCCAATGCAACCTGTGCAGCCCTGGCTGAATTGCTGGATTGCGAAGCGGCACAGATATTGCCATTTTCTACCGGTGTGATCCTGGAACAACTGCCCGTCGACAGACTGGTTGCCGGTTTGCCCAAAGCCATAGAAAACCTCAAGGCAGATAACTGGTTTAATGCGGCAGAAGCCATCATGACTACCGACACCCAGCCCAAAGCTGCGTCGGCAATGGTCAGCATCGGTGGTAAAACTGTCACCATGACCGGTATCAGCAAAGGCGCCGGCATGATCAAGCCAAATATGGCGACCATGCTGGGTTACCTGGCGCTGGATGCCAAAGTGGCGCAAAATGTGCTGGACCATCTGGTCAAGCAGGCTGCTGACAAATCCTTCAACTGCATCACCATTGATGGCGACACGTCGACCAATGATTCCTTCATGCTGATCGCCACCGGCGCCGGTGAAGTGGAAGTGAATGATATCGATACACCTGAATATGCCTTGCTGGCAGAAGCCGTGACGGCCTTGTCGCAAAAGCTCGCGCACATGATCATTCGTGATGGCGAAGGCGCCACCAAGTTCATGACCATTGCCGTGGAAGACGGACGTGATGTGGAAGAGTGCCGCAAGATTGCCTACTCCATCGCCCATTCACCACTGGTAAAAACAGCCTTCTTTGCCTCTGACCCCAATCTTGGCCGCATCCTGGCAGCGATAGGTTACGCCGGTGTCGGTGACCTGGATGTCAGCAAATTGAATTTGTACCTGGATGATGTATGGGTTGCCAAAAATGGTGGCCGTAATCCTGATTACCGCGAAGAAGATGGTCAGCGCATCATGAAGCAAAGTGAAATCACCATACGCGTGAAGCTGGCACGCGGTGATGCCCAGGCAACGGTATGGACTTGCGATCTGTCGCATGACTATGTATCGATCAATGCTGATTACCGTTCCTGATATCCTTCACGAGTAAGCTTGCCATGACCCAGCTCGACCAATTTTTATCCCGTGCAGAACACTTGCTGACCCGGCTGGAAGGTTTGCTACCCGCTGCTTCACCCGTGCCTGACTGGCAATTGGGCCATGCATTTCGCTGGCGCAAACGTGGTGGGCAGGGCTATCTGCAAGTGGTGCGTCATGTGTCAGACATTGCGCTGGATGACTTGTGTCATGTCACCATTCAGAAAGCCCAGATAGAACAGAATACCCGCCAGTTTGTGCATGGCAAACCCGCCAACAATGTCTTGTTGACGGGCGCGCGCGGTACCGGCAAATCGTCTCTGATCAAAGCCTGCCTGAACCAGTTTGCTGACCAGGGTTTGCGTCTGATCGAAGTCGATAAAACCGATCTGGCGGATTTGCACGATATCGTTGATCTGATCGCTGAACGGCCAGAACGCTTCATCGTTTTTTGTGACGACCTGTCGTTTGAAGAAGGTGAGGCCGGTTACAAGGCTTTGAAAGTGGCGCTCGATGGCAGTATTGCCGCGCAATCGGACAATGTACTAATCTATGCCACATCCAACCGCCGCCATCTCTTGCCGGAGAAAATGTCCGATAACGCCAGTTATAAATATAGCGACGATGGCGATTTGCATCCGGGTGAAACGGTAGAAGAAAAAATTTCCCTGTCTGAACGCTTTGGTTTGTGGGTGTCGTTCTACCCCTTCAAGCAGGATGATTATCTGGATATCGTCGCCCACTGGCTGACGACCATGGGATGCACTGCTGCACAAATCAATGAAGCACGCGGCGACGCTCTGCGCTGGGCATTGCAGCGTGGTTCACGTTCTGGTCGCGTCGCCTGGCAATTTGCGCGCGATTATGCTGGCCGCATGACGGAGTCCTGATATGACGGCAAAACCTGTAGATGTCGCCGTCGGCATATTAATGAAAGCCAATGGTGATGTCTTGCTGGGCCAGCGCCCCGCTGGCAAACCTTATGAAGGTTACTGGGAATTCCCGGGTGGCAAGGTCGAGGCAGACGAATCCATACTGGCCGCGCTAAAGCGTGAATTTGTGGAAGAGCTGGGTATACAGATCGTTTCTGCCGAGCCCTGGTGTGGTGTCGAACATATTTACCCGCATGCCCACGTCAGGCTGCATTTTTATATCAGCCGTGAATGGCAGGGCGAACCACAAAGCCTGGAAGGCCAGGCCTTTGCCTGGCAGGGCAGTGTTGCCGTCACACCCTTGTTACCTGCCACCATCCCTCTGCTGGAATGGCTGGACCTGTTGCGCAGCGAGCCTGCCTGAGTGAGTGTTACCTACAGGCCCCGATTGCGGGCCTGCTTTTCGTTGTTTTCTTCCGCTCCCCCGTCGCTCTTTTTCACTTTATTGCACCATTTCTTTGCCAGCACCTGCATGGTATGGCGCACAGTCTGCGTCTGCTCTCCCTGTTTGCAGGTGTAAACCCTGGTATCGACGCTCATGCCGATGACCCTGACCCCAATTTACTGATTTATTTGCTGAAAGCTTTTCCTGGTGGCAATTTTAGCTTGATGCAGACTGTCTTTTTATGACAAGCAATCCGTAGTATCACTTATTGTCCTAAGCATTAGTCGCTGAGATTATCTGTGCTTTATTTTATATCTGGACTGTATCTAAAACAATACACTGTATTCAAAAATGTACAGTGTTCGATTTTCAGTACGCTATAGAGCGTGAATGCCTCTCAAAAAGAGCAAGAAAATCAGTGGGTGTATCGTTTTAAATACAGTTTTTTTGCTGCTGCCGAAATAAATTTTATAAGTCGTTGAATTTCTTCAATAAAATTTTGTGGCATGACGATTGCTATAACTAATCGCATGATTCATGCATGCGATGGAGTGGTGAAAAATGAGGCAAGTTGCTGGAAGAGCAGGTGCAGTACTTCGTATTGATTTAAAAGCAATACGTTATAACTATCGCCTTTTGCAGGGTTTGTTGGGTAAGGCGAAATGTGGGGCCGCAGTCAAGGCAGATGCTTATGGCCTAGGTGCCATACCGGTGGTGCAGGCACTGTATGCAGAAGAATGTCGCGATTTTTTTGTCGCCCATCTGGAAGAGGGTATTGCCTTGCGCCAGCACTTACCCGCCGATGCTGCAATCTATATCATGCATGGCGCACCTGTGGGGTATGACGCTGAATTGCTGGAACATAATTGTATCCCCGTCCTGAACAGCCTGCCGCAAATCCTGGCATGGCGCGATCTGGCCAGGCAACAGCAGCGCCGTCTGCCTGCCATTGTGCAATTCGATACCGGCATGGCCAGAATGGGCTTGTCCGATGCTGAAGTCGGTCTCTGGCAAGATGATGCCGGTTTGACCGATGGTATCGATCTGCTTTATGCCATGAGTCACCTCGTCAGCGCCGAAGACCAGTCCAGTCCGGTCAATCATCAACAATTACAGCGCTTCAATGACTTGCGCGAACGCATACCTGCATGCCAGGGCTTGCCTGCCAGCCTGGCAAATTCATCCGGCATTTTCCTTGGTTCCGATTTTCATTTTAAGCTTGCACGTCCGGGGGCTGCCCTGTATGGCGTGGCACCGGTAGCCGGGCAGGCCAATCCCATGCGGGCGGTTGCTCATTTGCAGGGCAGCATCATCCAGACCCGCGAAATTCCTGCCGGTACCGGCGTGGGCTATGGTGCCAGCTGGCGCAGCAGCCAGACCAGTCGCATTGCGACCGTTGCTGTCGGCTATGCCGATGGCTGGATGCGCAGTCTCAGCAATCGCGGCATCGCCCATATTGCAGGCCAGGCAGTGCCCATGGTCGGCAATGTCTCCATGGACACTATTACCCTGGATGTGAGCACTGTGGCCGCTGAACACTTGCTGCCAGGCACGCTGGTTGACTTGATATCTGCCGACAATACGGTAGATCAGGTGGCAGCCAGGGCTGGCACGATAGGCTACGAGATATTGACTAGCCTGGGGGCCCGCTACGAGCGCACTTACAGCGATTAAGTTCACATCTGCCCGGTGCTGGCGGTAAAAAAACAATAGCCGGGTAAATAGCAGAATATAAGCAGAATATAAGCAGAATATAAATAAGAGAATATAAATAGCAGGATCAAAATAGGAGAGGCAGCATGAAAGTAGTGATATTGGGGGCAGGTGTCATAGGAACGGCGTCAGCCTATTACCTGGCCAGGGCCGGGCATGAGGTGACGGTGATAGAGCGCCAGCCGGCAGCGGGGCTGGAAACCAGTTATGCCAATGCCGGTGAAGTGTCACCCGGTTATTCTGCCCCATGGGCTGGCCCGGGTGTTCCCCTGAAGGCCATCAAATGGCTGATGATGCAGCATAGCCCACTGGCGATACGGCCCAGCCTTGACCCCAGCATGTGGCGCTGGGTTACGCAAATGCTGATGAACTGCACCACCAAACGCTACGAGATCAATAAGGGACGCATGCTGCGTATGGCAGAATACAGCCGTGACGTCTTGCAGCAATTGCGCAGCGATACCGGCATCAGCTATGACGAACGGACCCAGGGCACGTTGCAACTGTTCCGCAATCAGCAGCAACTTGATGGTGCCGAGGCAGATATTGCCATTCTTAAACGCTATGATGTCCCGTATGAAACACTGGACAAGGCAGGCTGCCTGAAAGTCGAACCGGCACTGGCGAATGTGCAGGAGAAATTTGTAGGTGCCTTGCGTTTGCCCGGCGATGAAACAGGTGACTGCTTCAAGTTCACCCAAAATTTATCGAAGCTGGCACAAGAACTCGGTGTGCAGTTCAAATACGGCGTCAGCATACAAAGACTGGTTAAAAGTGGCGATACCATCAGTTCCGTCATCACCTCGGAAGGAGAGATCAAGGCCGATAGTTTCGTACTGGCCCTGGGCAGCTATTCACCGATTCTGTTGAAAGAACTGGATATCCGGATCCCGGTCTACCCCATCAAGGGTTATTCCATCACCGTGCCTATCACCGATGCGCACAAGGCACCAGAATCCACCGTCATGGATGAAACCTACAAAGTCGCGATCACCCGCCTGGGTGACCGCATACGTGTAGGTGGTACTGCAGAAATCACGGGCTATAACCTGGACCTGCGTGCTGAGCGTCGCGCCACGCTGGAACATTCAGTGACTGATCTGTTCCCCGGTGGCGGTGATGTCGCCAAGGCAGAATTCTGGACTGGCCTGCGCCCGATGACACCGGATGGTACGCCGGTGATAGGCCCGACTCCTTACCGTAATCTGTATCTGAACACTGGCCACGGCACCCTGGGCTGGACCATGGCCTGCGGTTCCGGTCAGTTTATTGCAGACATTGTTTCTGGCAAACGACCTGCCATTTCGACCGAAGGTTTATTCATGGACCGTTATGGCAGTGCGAATCGTCCTATTTTTGTTACCAAGGAGCTGGCATGAATCAATTTGAAGAATTACTTTCATCGACTCAGGTTTTTTCTGATGCCAACCTGAATGCGCGCTTTTATACGGCGATAGAATTGCTGGCGCAAATCATGATGGTGATGCCGCGTACTGCAAATATCACCACACTGGCCCAGGCCACTGGCAAAACTCCACGCCTGATCCGTTCCATCCTGGCAACATTGAACAAGGATGATCTGGTCAGCCGCGACGCCAAGGAAAAAGATGCCTGGCATTGTCGTGATTGCAACGGCATCATTACCCTGGCAGATGTGTATCGCTGTTTTGTCATGGCAGAGGAAAAGGCGGCAGCCAAGGCCATAGAAAAACAGGCGCAGGATCAGACAAAAGCACAGGCCCAGCAGGCACAAGAGACGGAAATGCAGCATGAAAGACGCATTACCCGTACTTCCAGCCAGCAAAGTGTTGATCTGCTGATGATGCAAGTTAAAATGACGCTCAATCGTGCAGTTTTGCAGCAACTTGAGCAATTTGACCTGGGCCGCTTGCGTGGCCTAGCATCGAACAGCTCATTCCGCCGCCAGCATGCGCGTCCGCGCGGATATATTCCAGAACCCTTTTAAACCAATACCACCTTCAGCTCACGTCAGGTCCATTCTTCCAGCATGCGCATTAATATACAGTTCAAGGACCGTGTCGGTATTGCCCATGAAATCCTGGCGGTGCTGGCGCGTCGCGGCCTGAATGTGGTGGCGGTGGAAGTGGATCCGCCGCATATTTATATCGACAGTCCGGAACTGCTGGATTTCATGCTGCCATCCCTGCAGGCAGACTGTCAGCAGGTACGGGGTGTCGGTGACATCAAGGTGCTGGATGTCTTGCCCGGCATACGGCGACGCCTGAATCTCGATACCATGATGGCTGTTATGGAAGACCCGGTGCTGGCTATTGATGCAGGCGGACATATCGTGATCGCCAATGCGGCTGCAGCCACAGCAGTCCGCTTGTCAGAAGCCGAGCTATGCCAGCGCAACCTGAACCAGGTGCTGGACGATACCGGTATCCTGGAAGAGCTGCTGACCAGCGGTTTTCGTCTGCCCAGCCGTGAAGTCATACTCAATGGCGAACCTTTTTTCATGGATGTCACGCCTGTATCCGAACCCCAGGGTATGGATATTGCCCAGCATGGCCGCTCAGTGGGCGCAGTGCTGACCTTTCATGCACCGACACGCATAGGTGGCCGCCTGCATGCATTGCAACATTCTGAAGGTAGTGGCTTTCATTTCATTATCGGTGAATCCGAGCAGATACGCGCCCTGAAGACGCGGGCTGCCAGGGTTGCCGTGGTCGATGCCCCCCTGCTGATTACCGGCGAGACTGGCACCGGCAAAGAATTGCTGGCGCAGGCCTGTCATGGTGTCAGTGGTCGCAGCAATGCGCCTTTCCTGGAATTGAATTGTGCTGCCTTGCCAGAAAGCCTGGCTGAAAGCGAATTGTTTGGCTACACCTCGGGCGCCTTTACCGGCGCCCAGCGTGGTGGCAAACCAGGCCTGTTTGAAATGGCGGATGGTGGCACCGTATTTCTCGATGAAATCGGTGAAATGTCGCTGTATTTGCAAGCCAAACTGCTGCGCTTTCTCAACGATGGTAAATTCCGCCGTATAGGCAGCGACAAGGAAGTCAGGGTGAATGTGCGCATCATCAGCGCCACCCACCGTAATCTGCGCAAGATGGTGCAGGAGGGCAGTTTCCGCGAAGACTTGTTTTACCGCCTGAACGTACTGCATCTGGAAATGCCGGCCTTGCGCGAGCGTCCTGACGATATCCTGCCTCTGGCCAGGCATTTTATCGAACGTGCCTGCACCCAGGCGCAAAAGCCCGTTTGCCGCCTTAACTCGGCAGCCTGCGCTGCGCTGGTGTCAAATCACTGGCCAGGTAATGTCCGGCAATTGCAGAATGTCGTGTTCAGGGCGATTACCATGTCAGATCAGCGTGTGCTGGATGCGGCAGACCTGGATTGGGCAGAAGGCAGCATTACTGCCGACGTGGTGAAAAGTGACGTGACCGAGAGTTGGGAAGATTCGGTGAATGCGTTTGAGCGCAGTCTTCTGGAATCCATGTATCCGCAATATCCGTCCAGCCGCAAGCTGGCGATGCGATTGGCTACCTCGCATTCCATGATCGCCACCAAATTACGTAAATACGGTATTCCGCAAAAGCGCTAGTCCTGATAGATGGGGATAGCCTCTTAAGGAGCTGGTCTTATTGCGTCAGGTCAGGATCTTCAGGCAGATTGACGGCAGGTATCGTATATTTTTCTTCCGCCCAGGCACCCAGATCAATCTGCTTGCAGCGTTCAGAACAAAATGGACGCCAGCGGTTCGCTTCTTTCCATTCCACCTTGTTTTTACAGGTGGGACAGTCAACAAAAGTGGCCATAGTTAAAAATTACAGAGAGTCAGGTCAAACGGGATATCGTTTTCGAAAGCCTTGGGCTTCATGTCACCATCCTGTGACATATAACGTATCCACAACATATATTTATTTGCAGAAATTTCAGGAATGGCTCCCAGTTCCTGCGCCACACTGACGCGCAGCAACTGGTACACCTTGCCCTGCAACATTTGCTGGTAACTGCCAGCCTGGGCGATCACTTTTGAGGTGGAGCCAGATTCGCGCAACAGGCGCAGGACTACATTAATGGCACCAAACAAGGGAGCAATCGGAGCAAACCAGGCACTGATGTCAGAATAACGTTTTTCGGGTGAATTTTTTTGCCATGCGTGATAGCTGGGCAAATCAAACTCGCAGGCACCACCCGGAATAATGGTGCGGCCACGTATGCTCATCAGCCATTCATTATCGCGCACGTTCTGACCGGTTTTACCGGTGCTGGCAACCAGGGCCGTGCTGGCGCGATCGACATCGTCCAGAACCTTGTCGAGCATGTCGGCCTGTACATTCGGATTGGACTTGAAACTGATGAGAGTGTGTTTCTGTCTTTCGAGTTCTTGCAAGAGATCGGATTTGAGGTCGGCACGACCAGCGACTTCCAGCATTTCGAAAATGGTGGCAAGGGCAACGTGATGCTGCATGGGGTCAGACTGATGCAGGAAAAATGTGAATTTTTCGTATAAGTCTTCCAGCCGCAATAACGTGCGAATACGCTCGTTAAAAGGGTATTCGTAAACAATCAAAATAGTTTCCCTGTCAAAATTTGTGCTAATTCAAGCTGCACATGATTCTGAACCATACTGTGTGAAATTACAAACATCGCGTGCAGATTCTTTCAAAAAAATTGACGCATCAACGTGTATTCCTTCACACAGTACACCTATTTTTTCATCTCTGCATACGCCAGGTATTGATGATGCAGTTGTACTACCTGCGCACGGATATTTTCCAGTGGTCCCTGATTCGTGATGACGTCATCTGCCGCCGCCAGTCTTTGTTGCCGGCTGGCCTGATTATGCATGATGGCCTGCACCTGTTCCCGGTTCAGGCGATTGCGTGACATGACACGCTGGATTTGTGTTTCTTCGTCGCAATCAACTACCAGCACACGGTCCACACGGCTTTTCCAGCTGCCCGATTCCACCAGCAGGGGAACCACAAAAATCAGATAACTGCCTCTGGCAGTGCTGACGGCTTGCTCGGTTTCCTGGCGGATAAGCGGGTGCAGTATGTTTTCCAGCTTGTGTTTTTGTGCCGGATCAGAAAATACCAGTTCGCGCATGGCAGACCTGTCCATGGCACCATCTGCGGTCAGCAATTCATAACCAAATTGCGCCAGAATAGCTGGTATGGCCAGTCCGCCAGGCACCGTGAGCTGATGGGCAATGACATCGGTATCAATCAGGGCAGCACCCAGTTCGCCGAGGATATTGGCAATAGTGGTTTTGCCACTGCCTATGCCACCAGTCAGGCCCAGCGCAAAACGGGCAGGCATTACATGATGCCCAGGTAATAGTCCACGATCTGATGTCCCCAGACCAGGGCAATCAGGCCGGCACCAGCGAGATAAGGGCCAAACGGAATCTTTGTTTCCCAGCCCAGCTTACTCAGTACGATTATGGCAATGCCAATCACAGACCCAACCAGTGACGACAATAAAATTACTACGGGCAGCATGCCCCAGCCCATCCATGCGCCTAGTGCTGCTAGCAGTTTAAAGTCGCCATAGCCCATGCCATCTTTGCCTGTGATGAGCTTGAAAGCCCAATAAACAGACCATAGTGCCAGGTAACCGGCGACTGCTCCAATGACTGCTTCCTGAAGCGGTGCGAAGGTTGCATTGATATTGAGTAGCAGTCCCATCCATAGCAGCCCCAAAGTCATGTCGTCAGGTAACAATTGTGTATCAATGTCGATAAAGGTCATCGCCACCAGCAACCAGGCGAAGACGACCGCTGCCATGCCGCCAATGCCACTGCCGAAATGCCATATCATCCCGGCAGACAAGGCTGCCGTGAGTAACTCTATGAGGGGATAGCGTACCGAGATTTTTGCTTTGCAAGACTTGCACTTGCCGCCCAGTAATAGATAACTGACTACAGGTATGTTTTCCAGCGCTGTAATGTTATGGCCACAATGCGGGCAGGCGGAACGAGGCAACACCAGGTTGTAGCGATCAGTATGTGGTAAGGGTAGCCCCTTTTCACTGGCATAATAATTATCTTCCTGGCGCCCCATGATTTTGGGCAGGCGATAAATTACAACGTTCAGAAAGCTCCCTATCAGCAGGCCGAGTATGCCAAAAAACAGCGTACTCAGCCAAAACCCCGGGGCTGCAAACAAAAGCAATTCCAGCATCAGACCACCGAACCCAGTTTGAAAATTGGCAGGTACATCGCGACCACCAGGCCACCAATGACCACACCCAGAATCGCCATGATCATCGGTTCCATCAGACTGGACAGGGAAGCAACAGCTTCATCCACCTCATCTTCATAAAAATCAGCGACCTTGCCCAACATGGAATCCAGCGCACCGGATTCTTCACCAATCGACACCATTTGCGTGACCATATTCGGGAAGACATTCGAGTTTTGCATGGCGACGGTCAGGCTGACACCGGTACTGACTTCCGTCTGGATTTTGATGGTGGCATCCAGATAAACAGCATTACCGGCGGCACCACCAACCGAGTCCAGCGACTCAACCAGCGGCACACCAGCGGCAAACATGGTCGCCAGGGTACGTGTCCAGCGTGCAATGGTGGCTTTACGGATCACATCACCAAACACGGGGGCCTGTAACAGCAAGCGGTCCATGGTCTGCTGCATTTTTAAAGAACGTCTCCAGGATTGCATAAAGAAGTATACGCCACCAAACACTCCGCCAAAGATCAGGTACCAGTATCTGACAAAGAAATCGGAAATCGCCATGACGAACAGGGTAGGTGCCGGCAAATCAGCACCAAAACTTTTGAATACCTCTTTAAACGCCGGTACCACCCAGATCATGATGACGGCGGTCACAATGAAAGCAATCCCCAGAATGGCGATAGGGTACGTCAGGGCAGATTTGATCTTGGCCTTGATGGCCAGGGTTTTTTCCTTGTAGATCGCAAGGCGGTTCAGCAAATCTTCCAGAATACCGGCTTGCTCACCAGCGCCGACCAGATTACAGAACAGCGGGTCAAAATACAGGGGAAACTTGCGGAACGCCTGGTTCAGACTGGTGCCGGTCTCAACGTCGCCCCGGATATCCTGCAATAACTTGGAAACGGAAGGATTGGAGTGACCTTTGGATACAATATCAAAAGACTGTAGCAAGGGTACGCCGGCTTTCATCATGGTGGCTAACTGACGCGTGAACAGGGTGATGTCTTTGTCAGTGATTTTTTTGCCGGTACTATAGCTTTTTTTCTTCAGCTTGGTGACCAGAATGCCCTGACGGCGCAAGGTGGCGTTGACAATCGCTTCGCCGCCAGCGCGCAATTCACCCCTTACGGTTTTACCAAACTTGTCCTTGCCCTCCCAGGCAAATAAATGTTCTTTGACCTGCGACGATTTGACGGGCCTTGCCGGATTAGTTGCCATATGACTGTTCTCTTATTATTCGTTGGTACATCCGAGCACTTCCTCGAGACTGGTCAGACCCTGTTTCACCTTCAACAGTCCTGACTGACGCAAATTCCGGATGCCTTCGCGTTGTGCCTGTTCTTCGATTTCCATCGCGCTGCCACTGGCCAGAATGATGCGTTCTATCGATTCGGAAATAGGCATCAACTGGTAAATACCAACGCGACCTTTGTAACCGCCGCCGCTGCAGCGTTCACAGCCGACCGGGCCATAGGGTTTCCAGGTGCCGTCCAGGTCATCATCCTTGAAACCGGCCTGTAGCAAGACCTCATCCAGCACGTCGACTGGTTTTTTGCAGGTACAGAGACGGCGTGCCAGCCTTTGCGCGGTGATCAGGATAACGGATGACGCGATATTGAAGGGCGCCACTCCCATGTTCATCAGACGCGTCAGTGTTGCCGGGGCATCATTGGTATGCAGGGTGGAAAACACCATGTGACCTGTTTGCGCGGCCTTGATGGCAATATCGGCTGTTTCCAGATCACGAATCTCACCCACCATGATGACGTCAGGATCCTGACGCAGGAAAGATTTCAGTGCCGCCGCAAAGGTAAGACCGGCCTTGTCATTGACGTTGACCTGATTGACGCCGGGCAAGTTGATCTCGGCCGGATCTTCCGCTGTGGAGATATTGATGCCTGGTTTATTGATGACATTAAGGCAAGTGTACAGCGACACCGTTTTACCAGAGCCGGTCGGGCCAGTGACCAGCACCATGCCGTAGGGGCGCTGAATGGCATCCAGCAGAATGGCTTTATGATCCGGATCGTAACCCAGGGCATCAATACCCATCTGTGCCTGGGACCCATCCAGAATACGCATTACGATCTTTTCGCCAAACAGCGTGGGCAGTGTGCTCACACGAAAGTCGATGGATTTGCTGGCGGACAACTGCAATTTCATGCGGCCATCTTGCGGAATACGTTTTTCAGAAATATCCAGCTTGGAGATCACCTTGATACGCGAAGCCAGTTTTTCCTTGATGGCCAGTGGTGGCTGGGCAATTTCTTTCAGTTCGCCGTCAACGCGGAAGCGGATGCGATAAAATTTTTCAAAGGGTTCAAAATGCAAATCGGAGGCGCCCATGTTGATCGCATCCACCAGCATTTTTTGAAGGAATTTAACGACCGGCGCATCATCAATTTCTGTTGCCTGGGTATCAGCAGCAGCCTGATTGAGGTCTTCTTCCTTGAATTCGAGTTCAAAATCATCGCCGGCGATGTCTGCCAGGGTTTGTTCTGAGGTTTTACCCAGTCTGTCCAGCAGTTTGACCAGCGCATCATGTTGCACGATGATGATGTCAACACCCAGACCAGTCTGAAACTTGACCTGATCAAGTGCCGAGTTATTGGTCGGATCGGACAGCGCAAGCGATACCTTGTTGCCTTTTTTGGCAATCGCTATCATGCGCTGCGCCTGCATGAGCTTGGGATCAACCAGCTTTTCCGGTATCAGTGACTCATTGATCAGCGATAAATCCAGCAGTGGATAACCAAACACATCCGAGCAAAACGTCGCCAGGTCGCGTGCATTGATAAAGCCGCTTTGCAGCAAGCCATCAATGAAGGGGGTTTTTTCGATCTGGGTTTTTTTACTGACGACATCCACCTGGGCCGCAGTCAATAAATTGGCTTGCGTCAGTGCGCGCGCCAAACCTGAGGTCGGGGTGAGGGAAGCTGAATTTGGTTGGACTGCGGACATAGGGTCTTTTGAGTAAAATTTACCAATACAATCAGTTGCCTTAGGATAATGCAACTAAGCCCGTTATTTGTAAAGGCGTTCAGGGGGTAACCCGGCAGCCAAGCGGCAAATAAGCAGCAAATAAGCGGTAAAAAGACCAGTATTGTAACTTTCGTATCACTGTGCCTGCTATTCGTTACAGGAGTGTTACAAATTTTGCCCAGTGATCAAGCCCTGTCGTCCACCTCAAATTGGCCCTGTACTGGCCCTGAATTTACTGCATTCTTGAAGGAAGATGTGAGGGCCTGCAAAAGATTAATGATTGCGCCCTACGGCAAAAGCGCATAACTGCACCATGGCCTGTTTGTAGCTGCTTTCTGGCAAGCCGACAATGGCAGCAGCCGCGCGGTCGGCCGCTTTGACTGCTTCATTTTGCGTATAGGCCAAGGCACCAGAACTGGTAATGGCCTTCAGGATGGCATCAAATTTTGATTCGTCGCCATTTTCTATGCAGGCACGCACCAGCTCTTGTTCGGCAGCACTGCCGTTCTTCATCAGATAAATCAGTGGCAGGGTAGGTTTGCCCTCGCGCAAATCATCGCCTACATTCTTGCCTATATCTTCGGCATTGCCAGAATAATCCAGGACATCATCAATCAGTTGAAATGCCGTGCCCAGCGAACGGCCATATTCGCCAGCCGCTTCAATTTCCTGCGCATTGGCACCGGCAATGAGGGCGCCGATTTCGGCTGCGGCTTCAAACAGCTTGGCTGTTTTTGAACGTATGACCTGCAGATAGCGTTCTTCCGTTACATCTGGATCATGCATATTCAACAACTGCAAGACCTCACCTTCAGCAATGACATTGGTTGCATCTGCCAGTATCTGCATGATTTGCATGTTGTTGATGGAAACCATCATCTGGAAGGCGCGCGAGTACAGAAAATCACCCACCAGCACCGATGCCGCATTGCCAAACAGGGCATTCGCTGTCTTGCGCCCGCGCCGTAGTGAGGATTCATCTACGACATCATCGTGCAGCAGGGTGGCGGTATGGATAAATTCTACAATCGCGGCCAGCTCGTGATGATGTTTCCCCTGGTACTGATAGGCATTCGCCACCAGCAAGACCAGTACTGGTCGTATCCTTTTTCCGCCGGCACTGATGATGTATTCGGCAATCTGATTCACCAGCGGTACTTCAGAATGCAGTTTATTACGTATGACCTGGTTGACTTCCGACATGTCAGAAGCAATAAGTTCAGTGATGGGATTGGGGTTGTTTGTGGCAGACAAGGGGAAACCTGCAAAAAATCCAGAATGGCCGAGATTATACGATGCCATGCCATTGTTTTGCTTGAATTGCACCAGCGCTCTTTGCTTTATTATACTTTCCGGTCATTAAACGCCCCGGTGTTTGGCTGTAGCGAGCCCTGGGCTGCTGAAAAAATATGCAAATAGTCTTTGACGCTTATTCCGGAATTATGTACAATTTGTGGTTTTCCCGATTTCCCAGATGGTTTCTCAGTCCGGCGGGAGAAAATTCCTAATTTTTATTTGATGAGGTTTCACATGTACGCGGTCATAAAAACCGGAGGCAAGCAATACAAAGTTGTCGCTGGTGAAAAACTTAAAGTAGAACAGATACCTGCAGACATTGGCTCCGAAATCACCATAGATCAAGTGCTCGCATTGGGCGCTGGCGAGACCATTAAATTTGGTGCTCCACTGGTCACAGGTGCTACGGTGCTGGCTAAGGTTATAGATCACGGTCGTCACGACAAAGTGCGCATTTTCAAAATGCGTCGTCGTAAGCATTATCAGAAACGTCAAGGCCATCGCCAAAACTACACTGAATTGCAAATCGTATCTATCAACGGCTAATCCGTAGATAAGTTAATTTACCTGAACTTAAGGAGCTAATTAAAAATGGCACACAAAAAAGGCGGCGGCACCACGCGCAACGGCCGTGACTCAGAATCGAAACGCCTTGGCGTTAAAGTCTACGGCGGCCAAGCTATCAATGCTGGCGGTATCATCATTCGTCAACGCGGTACACGCGTACACGCTGGTGAAAACGTTGGTATGGGCAAAGATCACACTTTGTTCGCTCTGGTTAATGGCAAAGTACAATTCGCGATCAAAGGTGCAGCACGTCACCAGTTCGCAATTGTTGTTCCAGCGTAATGCATTGAAGTAATTCAAAGCAGGGCGCAAGCCAGTATGATAAAAAGGCTCTGCCATCGGTAGGGCCTTTTTAGTTGGATTTGATCGCTATTCCAGCTAAATAAAGCGGTGCATGCCACCCAGACTATTTCTCTCCGCAAATACACCCTGCATGGTCAGTTTGGTGTTAGCCCTTTTAATTTGAAGAAATCCTGTATAAATTTATTGTTCCATCAGGTTACAAAAATTTATACAAGCTTTTTTAGGTGGTAAAAATGAAATTTATTGATGAAGCCAGAATTGAAGTAATCGCCGGTGACGGTGGCAATGGTGTGGCGTCTTTCTGTCGTGAAAAATTCCGCCCGTTCGGCGGCCCCGATGGTGGTGATGGTGGCCGTGGCGGCAGTATTTGGGCTGTAGCTGACCGCAATATCAACACCCTGGTTGACTATCGCTATTCCAAATTGCACAAAGCCAAAGATGGTGAAAATGGTCGTGGCGCAGATTGTTATGGCAAAGGTGCTGATGATATCCGTCTGCGTATGCCGGTGGGTACCCAGATTTGCGACAGAAATACAGATGAAGTCATTGCTGATCTGACCGAACATGGCCAGGAAGTTGAACTGGTCAAAGGTGGTGAAGGTGGCTGGGGTAACATCCATTTCAAGACTTCTACCAACCGTGCACCACGTCAGCGCTCTGATGGTAAAGAAGGTGAACGTCGCGAATTGCGTCTGGAATTGAAGGTATTGGCCGACGTAGGCTTGCTGGGCCTGCCAAATGCCGGTAAATCCACCTTCATTACTGCGGTATCGAATGCGCGTCCAAAAATCGCTGATTATCCTTTCACAACTCTGCACCCTAACCTGGGTATGGTACGTGTCAGCCATGAAAAAAGCTTCGTCATCGCCGACATTCCTGGTCTGATCGAAGGTGCTGCTGATGGCGCGGGTCTGGGCATACAATTCCTGAAGCATTTGCAACGCACAGGCTTGCTCTTGCACATTGTTGATCTGGCACCGTTTGATGAAGCAGTTGATCCAGTCAAAGAAGCCAAAGCCCTGATCAAGGAATTGCGTAAATACGATGAAAGCCTGTATGAGAAGCCACGCTGGCTGGTATTGAACAAACTCGACGTACTGACCGACGATGAACGCAAGAAAAAGGTCAAAGACTTTATCAAGCGTTTTGCCTGGAAAGGGCCGGTCTTTGAAATTTCTGCCCTGAATCGTGAAGGTTGCGAAGAACTGGTAACCGAGATTTATAAATACCTGGAAGAAAAGCGCACGCATGAACAGCGTTCGCAAGAAACCACGATGAAAGAAGAAGCGCAGGGTATCTTGTCCATTGATCCGGATGATCCGCGTTTTAAAGTACTGGAAGACTAATAAAAAACCTGGTGAAAGCCAGGTTTTTTTACGTCTGCCATCAACTACCCAACAACTGCCGATCAAATGCCTCGTACCCGTCAAGGATGGAATATCAATGATTATTTTGATATTGGAATAATTTCTTTTTAATAATATAAATCCCATAAAAAATAGAATATTCCATTTAAATCTGAATTAAATTTAGATTGCAACGATACTATCCATATAAAGTATAATTTTGATTTGCTGCGAGCTTGTGCGCAGTGACATCTCCAAATTTATATCCGTATTCATTTATGCAATCTGTCATTCAGCAAGCAAAACGTCTGATTATCAAAGTAGGTTCATCCCTGGTGACCAATGATGGCAAAGGCCTGGACAAACAAGCCATTGCCAAATGGGCTGCCCAGATCGCTGGTCTGCGCGCCATGGGTAAGGAAGTGGTGCTGGTCAGCTCTGGCGCAATAGCCGAAGGGCGGCAACGTCTGGGCTTTGAAAAGCGACCGACTGCCATCCACGAACTGCAGGCTTGCGCTGCTGTCGGGCAAATGGGCCTGGCACAGATTTATGAAAGCAGCTTTCGTGAACACCAGATAGGTACCGCGCAGATTTTATTGACGCATGCCGATCTGGCCGACCGTGAACGTTACCTGAATGCGCGTTCTACCCTGTTTACCTTGTTGCGCCTGGGCATTGTCCCCATTATTAATGAAAATGATACGGTGGTCACCGATGAAATCAAGTTTGGTGACAATGACACTTTGGGCGCATTGGTTGCCAATCTGATCGAGGGCGATGCCCTGATCATTCTGACTGACCAAAAAGGTTTGTACACGGCTGACCCACGCAAGGACCCGAATGCCAGCTTTGTGCACGAGGCACGTGCCGGTGACCTGGCGCTGGAAGCCATGGCCGGTGGTGCTGGCTCCAGTCTGGGCAGTGGCGGCATGCTGACCAAGATATTGGCCGCCAAACGGGGTGCGCGTTCAGGTGCGCATACCGTCATTGCCTGGGGACGCGAAGAAAATGTTTTGCTGCGCCTGGCGCAGGGCGAATCCATAGGTACGCAACTGATTTCGCAAATGGCACCTGTGGCCGCGCGCAAGCAATGGATGATGGATCATTTGCAAACACTGGGCCAGGTTGTGCTGGATGCTGGCGCAGTACAAAAACTGACGCGCGAAGGAAAATCTTTGCTGCCTATAGGCGTGCTGGATGTGCGTGGTGAATTCAGCCGTGGTGCAGTGGTCACCTGTTGTGATGAGGCCGGTACGCCGGTAGCCAGGGGGCTTATCAATTACTCAAGCGCTGATGCGCGCCGTATCAAGCGCCACGCGTCAGCAGAAATTGCATCCATACTCGGCTTTGTGGAAGAGTCAGAACTGATACACCGCGATAATCTGGTGCTGCTATAAAAATTGAGCGCTGAATTCAGCGCCCATTTTCATTTCTGCAATATGATTTTAATCATTGAGCATTTTAATAATATGACATTTTCTTGCCGCGCAATTTATCCAGCAAGACATTGACCTTGCCTGCTATTGTCCGGCCTTCACAAAAGTAATCCGAAAACAGGGTGCTATGCTGTTTGTTGGCACCAGTGCTGGAAATGGCATCCCATTGATTGCGACGCGAGCGCGACCAGGTACCGTCCGGGCGTCCAAAGGCAAATAATTTAACCTCATATGACTGGCAGCGCAGGCCTTCGTAGCTGATGTTTTTGGCCCCGCCATCGCTGGTGGCTACCAGGGTATAACGAATGGTACCGTCACTTGCGACCAGCAGGGACTTGGTATCAATCGCAAAAGACTGGCTGTTGCTTTTATAGAAATTCAGCAGGTTTTCAGCTTTCGGTGCTTCTGGCAATTGCAGGGCGACTTCGCGCCATTCCTTGTCTTCTTCGTCAGCAGGTTCTTGCGCATGTAGCAGGGGGGCTGACAGCAGCAGGGTGCAAAACAGGCTGCTTGCCAGATGGCGTAAATGTAGTGTTGGCATAAATTATTTAGATTCTTCCGGCTCGGTTTTCTTGATGTCGCGGCCCGGCTGCGCCTGTTGCTGATTGCGCAAATACCGGTTGCGGTTGGAATTCGGGTGTTCGGCACGGTGCACATAGCGTGACAATTCCTGCAAGGCCAGTTGGTAGACTCCCCGCTTGAATTCGATTACCACGTCCAGTGGTACCCAGTAATCATGCCAGCGCCATGCGTCAAACTCTGGATGGGTGCTGGCGCGCAGATTGACATCGCAATCACGGCCTATCATACGCAACAGGAACCAGATTTGCTTTTGCCCACGGTAATGCCCGCGGATTTCACGCTTGATAAAGTGATCGGGCACCTCATAGCGCAGCCAGTCGCGGGTGCGACCGATGACTTTGACGTGCTCTGGAAGCAGACCAGTTTCCTCTTCCAGTTCCCGGAACATGGCCTGTTCCGGCGATTCACCGTATTTGATACCCCCCTGGGGGAATTGCCAGGAATGCTCGCGCACCCGCTTTCCCCACCAGACTTCATTGTTGGCGTTTAGCAAAATTATGCCAACGTTAGGGCGGAAGCCTTCACGATCCAGCATGTTCAACCTCAAAACTTTCTGTGGCTAAACGGCCTGCTCCTGCAATAGATAGCGTTTGTTACATCGAAAAACCCCGCGATTTTCAGCGGACAGCCTCCAGGGAGGCGAACAAATCGCAGTTTCCTTCATCAAATGTGCAAAGAGTGGGCGCATTAGCCAGCTAATCCTTTAAAATTGAGTTGATTATAACCCTCCATTTAAAAAGAATCACTGTCATGCGTGCTACACGATTTTTTATTTCCACACTGAAAGAAGCGCCTGCCGATGCCGAGATCGTCAGCCATAAACTGATGATGCGTGCAGGCATGATCAAACGCCTGGGTTCTGGCATTTACAACTACATGCCCATGGGCCTGCGCATTATTCGTAAAGTTGAAAACATTGTTCGTGAGGAAATGAATCGCGCCGGTGCGGTTGAAATGCTGATGCCAGTGATACAGCCCGCCGAATACTGGCAGGAAACCGGCCGCTGGGACAAGTTCGGCCCGCTGATGATGCGCGTGAAAGATCGCCATGGCCGTGACTATGTGATACAGCCTACGTCGGAAGAAGTCATGACCGATGTCGCACGTACTGAAATTCGCTCTTACCGTCAGTTGCCGGTCAATTTTTATCACATCCAGACCAAATTCCGTGATGAACGCCGTCCACGCTTTGGCCTGATGCGCAGCCGTGAATTCACCATGAAGGATGCGTATTCCTTTGACCGCGATCCGGCTGGCATGCAGCAGTCATATCAACTGATGTATGACGCCTATACCCGTATTTTCCAGCGTCTGGGCCTGCAGTTCCGTGCCGTGGCGGCAGATAACGGTGATATCGGCGGTTCCGGCTCGCATGAATTCCACGTGATTGCTGAAACAGGTGAAGATGCGCTGGTGTATTGCCCAAGCTCTGATTATGCGGCCAATATGGAAGCTGCTGAAGGCGTGCCACTGCTGGCTGAGCGTGCAGCAGCCAAAGCTGAACTGAGCAAAACGGCCACACCCGGCAAGGCCAAATGCGAAGATGTCGCTGCCTTGCTCAACATTCCCTTGCAGCAGACCGTCAAATCCATCGTTCTGACTGTTGAAGATGAAGAAAAAGGCGAAGCTGGCAAACAACTGTGGCTGTTGCTGCTGCGTGGCGATCATGAATTGAATGAAGTCAAAACCGGCAAGATCCCTGGTCTGGCTAACTATCGCTTTGCCAGTGAATCTGAAATCATTGAATGGTTTGGTACGCCACCCGGTTATCTGGGCCCTATCAATACCAAAAAACCAGTCAGGATCGTGGCTGATCGCACTGTCGCCAATATGGCTGACTTTGTCTGCGGCGCGAATGAAGCGGACTTCCACTTTACCGGCGCTAACTGGGGTCGTGATATTCCTGAGCCGCAAGTTGCCGACATTCGCAATGTGGTGGCTGGCGACCCATCACCAGATGGCAAGGGCGTACTGGCGATACAGCGCGGTATTGAAGTCGGCCATGTATTCCAGCTTGGTACCAGCTATTCGCAGGCAATGAAAGCGACTTTCCTGGATGAAAACGGCAAACCGCAATTGCTGCAAATGGGCTGCTATGGCATTGGCGTTACCCGTATTCTGGGTGCTGCGATAGAACAAAACTTCGATGACAAGGGCATAGTCTGGCCTGCGTCGATTGCACCATTTGAAGTGGTCATCTGCCCTATGGGCATGGACCGCAGTGAAGCCGTCAAAACCGAGACAGAAGCGCTGTACCAGGCTTTGCTGGCAGCGGGTGTGGATGTCATTCTGGATGACCGTGGCGAACGTCCGGGCGCCATGTTTGCTGACTGGGAATTGATAGGCGTACCGCATCGCGTTGTCATTGGTGACCGTGGCCTGAAAGAAGGCAAGCTCGAATACCTGGGCCGCCGTGACAGCGAAGCCAGTAATGTGCCGGTGACAGAGATGCTGGCTTTCATACAGTCAAAACTGGCGGGAAATCAAGTCGCAGGATGAGGTATTTTTTCTTGCGCTTTTGCGTATGGCGCAAAGGAAGTGCTGGCAATCGCCGTTCGCCTGGGCTGCATAGCCCCGGCAGGCGATGGATACAAACCATCGTCTGCCTGGCTACCTGCCTGCTTGTTTTTTCTGGATTGCCGGCCCAGGCCGGTAATCAGAAAGAAGAAGCGATGGCCGATGGCGTACGATTGGCGCTGGCCAAGGCTATTTCTGATTCGACGCCACCCAAGCCCACATTCAGCAATATAGAAGAACGTATCAAATACCTTAACTGGCTGGGGGAAATGTCGTCGCGTCTGAAGCGTCGTATTCCCGACATGCAGACCCGCCGTGAATTACTTGAAGCGATCTGGTATGAATCCAAACGCGCCGGTCTTGATACCGCCATGGTCATGGGCCTGATACAGGTAGAGTCTGCTTTCCGTAAATATGCCACCTCGGTAGTGGGTGCACGCGGCTATATGCAGGTCATGCCTTTCTGGTCGCGTGTCATCGGTGACGGCGATGCCAAAAAATTGTTCCAGATGCAAACCAACCTGCGTTACGGCTGCTCCATCCTGCGCATGTATATAGACATGGAGAAGGGCGATCTCTATCTGGCCCTGGGCCGTTACAATGGCAGCCGTGGCCGCCCGGAATATCCCAAGGCCGTGCTGGCAAACTGGAAGAACTGGGAATTCAGCGGCGAAAGCGCATCGCAGCTCCGCAAGTAGCGTATTGCGCTACGCTGAGTCTAGTCAAACAATCCCTTGGAATAATGGCGGGCCAAGCCTGGCCTGTCATTTCACAATACGGTGATAACGCAGGCTGCTCATGTTACTCATGTTGCCCATGTCGTACATGTTGCTTACGTTGCTTATGTAGTTGATGCCGATTATGTCGATACACCAGGGAAGCTCATGCAGGCACTTTATTATCGCGAAGAAATTGCCAGTACAGGCTGGATGAAAGCACTCCAGTCACGCTGGCAAATGCTGGTCGCGGTAACACTTGCCCATCTCCTGCTTATTGCCCTGTGGCCCTCTGTGCGCATGCATAAAAGCGATAGTTTTATATCTCAGGCATTGTGGGTGAAAATGCTGGAAGTACCTGCACCGGCCAAATCCCGACAGGCGGAGCCGGCGTTAGTGCCAGCACCAGCACCAATACATAAGCTGCCGTTGCCAGCCAGAGCCTCGCCAGTCAGGCCCGTGCCAGCGGTGCAGACACCTGTCGCTGCAGTTGCTGCCAGCCCAGAAGTGAGCCCTGCTGCTCAAACCAACGAGCCGCTCAGCCAGGCGATCACTCCGGAACTGGCAGGAGAGAATTCTGTCATCCTACAGCGCGATATCCGTTCCATCATCAAAGCGGTGGAGCGTGAAATGCCAAATCGCATACTGACCGATATCCGGCCAGAAAAATCCTCCATGGTCGCATTTGCCATCAATGTTGCAGCCGCAGCGCGTCCACGTGGTACAAGCTATAAAAATATAGTCATGGCTGACGGTACTGCCATGACCAAGGTCACGACATCTGCCGGTTCGTATTGCGTGATTGGTGCCAAGCCAGGCGCGGATATCAGCAAGGCACCAGGTATACGAACTGTCAGTTGCGGCAGCTATTGATGGTTTCAGGATATCGCAGTGAACACGCAAATACCCTGTTAGACAGCTCAAGGCAAATCGGAGGATAGCAATGCTGGTACTGGTACCTGATTATCGCAACAACACCAGGCATGCTGGCTGGCAGATACTGCTGGCAGTGTTGTTCTTGCATGCCGGTCTGTATTTGTTGTGGCCATTGCTAAAGACCGGCTTGAATGAAGAGAAAATCAGCGCAGGTAGCCTGATTTTCCTGGATCTACCCATAGTAGCCAAACCATCAGTGCAAGAACCGGATAAAAAGGAGGCGCAGAGAACGGCACAGCCCCGGTCTGTCTCTGCACCGCCAGCCAACGATCACCCAAGGACAGCCACAGAAAACACGCCTGAGCCTGTAAGCCCGGATATCGGTGTAGCGCCAGAGCCTCAAGCTCATCCCCAGCCGAACTCTCAGCCGAATTTTCAGTCCAATGCCAGCATTAACCGCGACGTAGGGGAAGTCTTCAAGGGGCTGAAAAAGGATTTCCAGGAGCGTGAACGCTTCGCCAGCAAAGCAAACGTCGATCCGATTGCGAAGATGGGCGAGCGCATTGCCCTGTCAGGCACGGTCAATCGCGTGGGCGTCAAGCATGAAGTGCATATACTGGGCGATGGCCGCCCGGTATCGAAAGTCATCACCCCTTTCGGCACCTATTGCATACTGCACCGCAAGCCGGGCGAGATCATAGGCAATGAACTGGCGACTGTGCCGGTTACCTGCGGGAATTTGTGATTGGTGGGTGGAAGCCGGGAGTGACTCAGTAGTAAGCCAACATTAAGCCAACAGCAGGCCAGCAATAAGCCACAGTAAAGCTGCCACAAGAAACAAAAATGCCCGCGCGATGCGGGCATTTTCGTTTGGGATGGGACTGAATGCTTCCCTTTAAGTCTCCCAAAGCAACTTCGGAATCTGCTGCTAAAAATCAGGACAGATGACCGGAAATGAGTTTAGTCATTTCAAACATGGACACTTGTTTCTTGCCACCGAAGACGGCTTTCAACTTGTCATCCGCGTTGATGTTGCGTTTGTTTGCTTCATCTTGCAGTTTGTGTTTCTTGATGTATTCCCATACTTTTTTAGTGACTTCAGTACGAGGAATTGCTGCTGCACCGATGACTGCTGCCAGAACTGGAGAGATAGTCATAGGTTTCATGAACGCTGCATTTGGCTTGCGCGCTGCTGCTGGCTTGGCTGCTGCAACCTTTTTAGGAGCGGCTGCTTTCACTGCTGGTTTAGCGGCTGCTGCTTTTGGAGCTGCTGCTTTCGCTGCTGGTTTAGCCGCTGGTTTGGCTGCCGGTTTTGCTGCTGGTTTCTTTGGTGCTGTTGCCATAAATAGCCTCCTTCACAAATTTCGTGGACGGAGCTTTGATCGTTTTGAAAAGCTCCTGCATTGCGTCACTTCACGCATCGCTAATAGTGGTGCGGTTTTTACAGGGACGCAAGTGTTTTTTGCTGGTTTTTGTCGAAAAAGTGCAGGAATTTGCCTGTCGTTGGATTTACGCCTAAAAAAAAGCCGGATAAGCGCCATTTTGGCTGCTATCCGGCTTCTTTCTTCAGAGGGAAACGCAGAGTGAAATCAACGTTTTCCTGGCATCATTCCCTTCATGCCGCGCAACATTTTCATCATGCCACCGCCACGCAATTTCTTCATCATGGATTGCATCTGATCAAACTGGGTCAGCATGCGATTGACTTCCTGTATCTGTACACCGGCACCGGCAGCGATACGACGCTTGCGCGATGCCTTGATCAATTCCGGTTTGGCTCTTTCCTGCGGAGTCATGGAATTGATCATGCCTTCCATGCGGCGCACCTGTTTTTCAGCCTGGTCCATATTCGCGCCGCTGGCGGCCTGTTGCATCTGGGCCGGCAGCTTGTCCATCAGGTTGGACAAGCCACCCATGTTCTTCATCTGCGAAATTTGCAGTTTGAAGTCATTCATATCGAATTTGCCGCCATCCTTGAGCTTGTGTGCCAGATTCTGGGCGGCAGCCACATCCATGCCTTTTTGGGCGGATTCAACCAGGGCCAGGATGTCACCCATGCCCAGGATACGATTCGCCATGCGGGTGGCATCGAAAGATTCCAGGCCGTCGAGTTTTTCCGCCACACCGACAAACTTGATCGGCTTGCCGGTGATATGACGTACCGACAAGGCTGCACCACCGCGTGCGTCACCGTCCAGCTTGGTCAATACCACGCCCGTCAAAGGCAGGGCATCGTTAAAGGCTTTGGCGGTATTGACGGCATCCTGACCCAGCATGGCATCAACCACGAACAGGGTTTCTATGGGATTGACGGCGGCGTGAACGGCCGCAATCTCTTGCATCATCGCTTCATCTATACCCAGACGGCCAGCGGTATCAATGATCAGTACATCGTGATAGTGCTTTTTGGCGTAGTCGAGGGCGGCCAGAGCAATATCAACTGGTTTGTCCGTCGGCAGGGATGGAAAAAAGTCGGCACCGACCTGCGATGTCACCGTCTGCAACTGGCCTATCGCAGCAGGACGGTAAACGTCGGCAGAAACGGTTAATACCTTTTTCTTTTTTTGCTCTTTCAGATATTTCGCCAGTTTACCAACGGTCGTGGTTTTACCGGCACCCTGCAAACCAGCCATCAGGATAATCGCCGGTGGCTGGCAGGCGAAGCTCAGTTGCGAAGCATCTTCACCCAGATCGGCACCCATCAGGGTTGCCAGCTCTTTCTGGACTACACCAACCAGGGCCTGGCCCGGGGTCAGGGAAGAAATCACTTCTTCGCCCATGGCTTTTTCTTTGACGCGGGCGATCAGTTCACGTACGGCGGGCAGGGCAACGTCGGCTTCCAGTAAGGCCATGCGTACTTCGCGCAGCATGTCGGCAGTATTGGATTCGGTCAGGCGGGCTTCGCCGCGCATGGTCTTGACGACTTTGGCAAGGCGCTGGGTAAGGTTATCGAGCATGTTTGCTTAAAGAATCTTGAATAAAAATCAATGAAATGCGATGGCCTGCTACAGTTCGCTTATATCTTTATCAAGATATAAGGATGGCTATCGCAATAGCAAGGCAGTGTTACAAGACAGTGTTTATCAGCGCAAGCAGCGCTACAATGGCCATGCTTTATTGTGACAGCCTGCAAGACAGGCAAGAATAAACGGGCATTTTACCTGATCATCAAGACGGACTCAGGCATTTCGCTTTATGGCAGTGACGGTAAAATTTAAAATTCTGGATTTCCAGAATTATTTAATGGGTTTTGTGCGGTTTTTCGCACACATGCGTAAAACTACGGATGTATTTCCTTATGGACAGGAGTTAAATCCGGTAGACAGCCCTCATTCCGTCGCTTGGTATGAAGTCTGCTAGAACTCATTTCATAAATAGGAGTGAGTGCGAACAAGACGATTTGGGATGTAGTGCAAGGCGTGACGCGCAGCTAAGGCTGGTGCCTTAGCAAGCGGCACAACGCTGCAATACGCCCAAATCGTCAGTTCCCGAAGGGTTTGCCTCATAACGCGTGCTGGACTGCGTTGGACTCGTTGTCAATAGGCCCACTATTGACTGCCTCGTCCGCCTTGCCAGCCCGCGTTATGAGGCAAACGCATCTCGCTCCTATTTATGAAATGAGTTCTAAATAAGAGCGCACTAAAATAGCTGCTCATCAATCAGGAGACAAACATGAAACCACTTCAACGCGTGTGGCATTTGCCGCGCGCCCTTGGCTTTTGCGCCCTTGTCCTCATTCCCGGCCTGTTCCCCGCAGTATCCCAGGCGGAAGAGGGAGTGACTGATTCCACCATATTGATAGGGCAGACTGTTGGCCTGACCGGTCAGATTGCCGGTCCCGTCAAAGAGATGAATGCGGGTGCTGCCGCCTATATATCCCAGATCAATAAAGCCGGTGGTATCAATGGCCGCAAAATTGAGTTGCGCATCTTGGATGATCAGTTTGATCCGGCCATTGCTGCTGCCAATGCCGAAACCCTGGTCAAAAAAGAGCATGTCTTTGCCCTGTTTCAAAGCCGTGGCACGCCCCATACCCAGGCGATTCTGCCGGTACTTGCTGCCAATAAAATCCCCTTGATCGCACCAAGCACCGGTGCGGCTGTGTTTCACGCGCCGACGAATCGCTACCTGTTCAATGTGCGCGCAAAATACCAGGATGAAGTCAAAAAAGCGGTGGAGCAGTTTTCCACCATAGGTTTGAAGGATATCGGCATTGTCCATGTCGACGATACGTTTGGTGGGGATGGCCTGGCCGGTTTTTCTGCTGCCATGAGCAATTTCAAGATGCAACCCTCGGTCGTCGCCAAGTACGACCGGGCCAAGCCGGATGTTGCCAGGGCTGTGGATGAGGTGATGAAATCGCCAGCCAAGGCACTGGTGATAGTCGGCTCTGCTACCACCGTGTCGGAAATCATACGTGGGCTGCGGGCCAAAGGCAGCGTTATACAGATCATGACGCTCTCGAATAATGCATCGCAATCGTTTATTGATTCGCTGGGGCCGGCGGCCACGGGTATCATGGTGTCGCAGATCATGCCTGCACCACATCTGGTATCAAGCATACTGGGGCAAGAGTTCAAGTCTATTGCCAAAGAGCATGGCGTGACCGCCTCATATGCAGCGATGGAGGGCTTTGTCTCTGCCAAAGTGCTGGTGGAAGGATTGCGCCGTAGTGGCAAGACACTGACCCGTGAAGGTTTGGTGCGGGCACTGGAAAGCATGCACAAGATAGATCTTGGCGGTGTGACTGTCACGTATAGCGAGCGCGACCATAGCGGCAGCGAATTTGTCGAATTGACGATGATAGGCCGCGACGGCAAATTTGTACGCTAGGCAAATTGTGGAGACGGTATATTTTGCGTGGCAGACAATGCGAAAACACCGACAAACACCATCCGGCTATCCGGAACTTCGCACGGGCTTCTGGCCTGCACCAGAAAAAATTGAATAAAATCAGTTGTTTACCTTGCGTTATAAGCTGGCACAATATCTGCTATTCATGTTGAGTAAGTAAAAATCAAATCAGAAATCCACCATTTCAAGGAGACAAAGATGTTCAAAAAGATTTTGCTCGCCAGTGTTATTGCTTCCAGTCTGTTGGCCGCTACTAGCCAGGCCCAGGAAGTTGTCAGGCTTGGCAATCTGAAATTCGCCCATTACGGTGCGGTGTCCTACATCAAGGAAATCGCTCCCAAATGCGGTATCAAGGTGGAAGAACGCGTTTTCGCCAAAGGTCTTGATGCCATGCAGGCAGTGATTGCCGGTGAGCTTGATGTCGGTGCCGTTTCATCAGAGGCAGTGATTTCTGCACGTGCCAGTGGTACACCGATTTACCTGGTTGCCGGCTTTGCCAAAGGTGGAGCACGTCTGGTGGGCCGCGCTGATCTGGGCATGAAAAGTGTGAAAGACCTGAAAGGCAAAAAAGTCGGTGTGACACGTGGTGGTATCCAGGATATTCTGCTGGCAGCCGAACTGTCGCAAAATGGCCTGACTTACTCCGACCAGCCAGGCAAGGATGTGCAAATCATTTATCTTGGTTTCCCTGACCTGAACCAGGCTTTGTTGGGCAAAAATATTGATGCCATCATGCAGTCCGAGCCTTACTCTTCGCAAGCCATCAACAAAGGCTTCGGCAATGAAATCATCAAGCCTTACGACACACCAATAGGTGAGCCGGTACGCACCATGGTCATGACCGAGAAGTTCTATAAGGAACGTCGTCCTGTCGCAGAAAAATTCATGCGTTGCTTTGTCGAAGCCACCAAGACCTTTATCGACAACAAGGAACTGGCTGAGAAATATGTGCGTGAAAACATGTTCAAAGGCCAGGTCAGTCACGAAGATTTTGTGAACGCCATAGAAAATTCACCTTACTCTTATGATGTGACGCCAGAGCATATCCAGATCACCACTGACCTGATGCAAAAGTATGGCGTCGGCAAAATGGCCAAACCACCAGTCGCCAAGGATTGGGTAAAAACCGATCTTCTGGAACAAGCGAAGAAAAGCCTGAACATCAAGTAAGTCACCAGTTTGAGTCCAGGGTGGGTGTCATGTACATGGACGCTCACCCGGCTCATCAATTCTTGAAGGAAAAATCATGAAATTCAAATGGCGTGAAATGGGCGCGGGCTTGATCGTGCCTGTCATTTTGATTGTAATCTGGCAATTTGTCACCAGCATGGGCTGGGTCAATGCGCAGGTACTGCCTTCGCCTGTGGCGGTGGTCAAGAAGTGGATAGAGTATGCGTCACCGTATGAAGCACGTGATGTGGCCACCACCAGTTGGCTGGCCTGGGCTTTTTCTGGCGAACTGATACGCGATACCATGGGCAGCATGTATCGGGTGGTAGTCGGATTTGTAGTCGGTGCAGGTCTGGCCTTGCCCCTGGGATTGGCCATGGGATCCAGTCAGCGTGCCTATGCATGGATGAATCCGCTGCTGCAGGTATTGCGCCCGATTCCCCCCATCGCTTATATTCCTCTTTCCATCTTGTGGTTTGGTCTGGGTAATCCGCCGGCAATCTTCCTGATCGCCATCGGTGCTTTCTTCCCGGTACTGATGAATACCATCGCCGGTGTGCGTCATGTTGACGGCATCTATATCAGAGCTGCGCGTAATCTGGGTGCCAGCCAGTCCACCATGTTCCTGCGTGTGATGTTGCCCGCAGCCGTGCCTTACATTCTGTCTGGCGTCAGGATAGGTATAGGTACTGCTTTCATCGTCGTGATCGTATCGGAAATGATCGCTGTGAATAATGGCCTGGGCTTCCGTATTCTGGAAGCGCGTGAATATTTCTGGTCAGACAAAATTATCGCCGGCATGTTCAGCATAGGTTTGCTGGGGCTGGCAATCGATCTGGCGATGAACAAACTGAACAATTATTTGCTGCGCTGGCACCGTGGACTGGAGAACTGAGATGAGCAATACCCATATCAAAATTCAAGGCGTGAATAAAATTTTTAAAACCGCCGACAAGGAAGTCGTGGCTTTGCGGGATATCAACCTGGAGATACCGGAAGGCCAGTTTGTATGCCTGCTTGGCCCTTCCGGCTGCGGCAAATCGACCTTGTTGAACGCCATTGCCGGCTTTTCCCTGCCTACTTCCGGCAGCATTAACGCCAATGACATGATAGTCAAAGCCCCTGGCCCCGATCGTGGCATGGTGTTTCAGGAATATGCACTGTTCCCCTGGATGACGGTGGAACAGAATATTGCCTTTGGCCTTGAAATCAAGGGCATGGGCAAGGCAGAAATCCAGCAGCGTGTCGCCAGTTTATTGGGCATGCTGGGTTTAAGTGACTTCAAGGCACGCTTCCCCAAGGACTTGTCTGGTGGTATGCGACAAAGGGTGGCCATCGCCCGCGTGCTGGCACTGGATTCGCCCATCATGCTGATGGACGAGCCCTTCGGTGCGCTGGACGCATTGACACGTCGCAATCTGCAGGATGAATTGCTGCGTATCTGGTCCGAACTGAAAAAGACCATCATCTTTGTGACGCACAGTATAGAAGAAGCCATTTATCTGGCCGACCGGATTGTCGTCATGACTTACCGGCCAGGTACGGTGAAAAAGGATTTACTGATAGAGCTGCCACGTCTGCGCGATCCTTCCGACCCCGCCTTCAACACACTCAAGCGGGAATTGGGACAACTGGTCATGGAAGAGCAGCAAAGGCATCATAATGATGAATTGAAGATGGCAGCGGTAGATTAGTCTGATCCGGTTAGCGCGAGGTCGGATGACCGGCCTCGCGCAAGTTCTTATAATAGAGGATGTAGAATGATTGTCTGTCTTCCTTGCAGAACCACCTCCTTTTCAATACATCAAGATTGACAGACATGGCGACTGAGCCTTGCGTGGATGAATAAGTGCACGTGACATCCAGCTATCCAAACAGCATGAGTACTCACCAGCGCCGTCTGGTGATGCTTGGTATCGCGTTCATGGCAGTCTTGCTGGTGGTGGTCAGCTATTTATATGCAGCCAGGGCTGCCAAGGAAAACATACAGCTTGCCGGAGACCGACAGTTGCAGATCATCGCGCTGGATATCGAATCGGTGCTCGAACGTTACGAGACCCTGCCTTTTGCCATCTCTTATCTGCCACTGACCACCCAGGCTCTGCTGAATAGCAAGGATAAAGTGCTTATCCAGACCCTGAACCAAAACCTGCAAGAGCTGGCAGAACAGGCCAAGGTGGCAGCCATCTACCTGATGGATGTGAAGGGCAATACGATTGCCGCCAGCAACTGGGCCAGCAGTCAAAGTTACATGGGGCAGAATTTTGGCTTCCGGCCTTACTTTTCCGAGGCGATAGGGGCTGCCAGACCGGGGCATTTTTATGCAATAGGCAATACCACCAGTATTCCAGGCTATTTCATTTCACAGCCCGTTTATCCACCCGGTAGCAAGCGTGGTAGCTTGCCACCTCTGGGTGTGATAGCCGTCAAGATCAGCCTGGATGAATTTGAACAAGCCTGGCACAGCAGCGAAGAGCCAATTGCACTCAGCGATAGCCAGGGCGTGGTGTTTTTGAGTAACCGGCAAGCATGGAAGTATCATAGTCTCAAACCTTTGACGAATACGGTGCAGCAAAACCTGAAAGATACCCTGCAATATGGCGGTAAAAGCATTGCACCGGTAGCGCAACTGCCGTTGATTGAGCAAAAAGGTTTTGATGATTATCTGTTGCGTCCGATAGGGCGACTGCAATGGCAGTTGATGCTGTTTCCGGACCAGGGCAAGGTATTGCGTGCAGGTTTGCAGACAGCATTGCTGGTGACTTTAATACTGGTCATCGTACTGGCTTTTGCGGCTTTTTACGATCAGCGCCAGCGTCGCCTGGAAGAAGGGCGTCTGGCTCAACGGGCATTGAAGCAGGCAGCCGATGAACTGGAACTGCACATCGCCCAGCGCACCCGGCAACTGACGCAGGCTAATGAAGAACTGGAAGCCAAGTACCGCAAGCTGAAGCAGACCGAGAATTTGCTGCGCTCCACCCAGAATGAAATGGTGCAGGCTGGCAAGCTGGCCATGCTGGGACAAATGGCGACCGGCATCACGCATGAACTGAACCAGCCGCTGACTGCCATACGGGCTTTTGCCGACAATGCCATTACTTTCATGAACCGTGGCAGGCATGAACAGGCGCAGGCCAATCTGGAACATATCAGTCATGCCAGTGAGCGCATGGGCAGTATCATTGCGCAGTTAAAAGGCTTTGCCAGAAAAAGCCCGAATGCGATTGCTGTGGTCGATGTGCCGCTGGCCATCAAGTCGGCTGTGTCCTTGCTGCAAAGTGAAATAGAGCGGCGCGGCGTTCATTTGCAGATACTGGCCGGACAGCCAGCTACGGTGCTGGGTGATACCGTCAGGATAGAACAGGTGCTGATCAACCTGATACGCAATGCTCTCGATGCGGTGGAAGCCAGTCAGGTCAGGGACGTGCAGGTGCGGCTGGAAAGTGACCAGCAGATGGTCAGGATTGTCATCAGCGACAGCGGCACGGGCATTCCGCAACATGTGGCAGAACATTTATTTGAACCCTTTTTTACCACCAAGGAAGTGGGACAGGGTCTGGGACTGGGGCTGGCTATTTCTTCATCCATCGTGCAGGCCATGAATGGCAGCCTGAGTGCAGGTAACCGTGAACAGGGTGGGGCGGAGTTTATCGTCTGTATTCCTGTTTATCTGTCATCCTGAGCGATATGAATTCGCTGCGCTCCACCTGTTTCAAACCACTTCATTTGTCCAAGGAAAAAACGCCATGACAGGCTTGCTGGCTATATTAATAGAGGATGAACAGGCAGTGCGCCTGGCAACCACACAGACGCTGGAGCTCGGTGGTTTCGAAGTGACTGCCTGCGCCAGTGCCGAACTGGCTGATCAATACCTGAAAGCAGACTTTGCCGGCATCATCGTCACCGATGTGCGCCTGCCGGGAAAATCTGGTCTGGATGTACTCGAAAAAGTCCGGGCCATCGACCATGAATTGCCGGTCATTATCATTACCGGCCATGGCGATGTCAGTATGGCGGTCGACGCGATGCGCCATGGTGCCTATGATTTCCTGGAAAAGCCGTTTGCCGCCGAACGCCTGCTGGATGCCTGCTTGCGGGCTCAGGAGAAACGTCGCCTGGTCATGGAAAACCGCAAGCTGAAATCATCCTGGCTCAGCCATGCCAGCACGCCCGACCTGATAGGTAAGAGCGCCCAGATGGAGCGGGTACGCAAGTTCATTCACAGCATAGGTCCGGCCCAGGTAGATGTGCTGATTAATGGTGCTACCGGTTCCGGCAAGGAAGTGGTGGCGCGGCAACTGCATCTGGCCAGTGGTCGCAAGGGCGAATTTGTCGCCATTAATTGCGGGGCTTTGCCTGAAGCTGTATTTGAAAGCGAAATCTTTGGCCATGAAGCCGGTGCTTTTACCAGTGCCCAGAAACGCCGCATAGGCAAACTGGAATATGCGCACGGGGGTACGGTATTTCTTGATGAAATTGAAAGTATGCCGCTGAACCTGCAAATCAAATTACTGCGTGTCTTGCAGGAGCGCAGCCTGGAAAGATTGGGTGGTAATCAATCGGTGGCACTGGATTGTCGCGTGATTGCTGCCAGCAAGACCGATTTGCTGAAGCTCAGTGCGCAAGGGCAATTCCGCGAAGACCTGTATTTCCGTCTGAGTGTCATCAGCATCAATCTGCCCAGGCTGAATGAGAGACGCGAAGATATTCCCTCGCTGCTGTCGTATTTTGTGCAAAGGGCAGCACAGCGCTACCAAAAACCGGTACCCGGCTGGTCACCAGCACAGATGCAGCACTGGATGCAGGCCGACTGGCAGGGGAATGTACGTGAATTGCGCAATTTTGCCGATCAACTGGTGCTGGGTGTAGCCGAATTTGCCGATCAGCGCTTTCATCTTGACAGTGGCCCGGATAGCACGGCCACCAGCCTGCCGGAAAGAATCGATGCCTATGAAGCCAGCCTGATACAGGCGGCATTGGAAAGCAGCGGCAACAATGTGGCAAGCGCTGCCGAGGCACTGGGTATCCCCAAAAAGACCCTGTATGACAAAATGAAAAAATATCAAAAAACCTTGTCTAATCTGACTCCAACCTGACGTCGGCAGAGTAAACAGCCAGGTGGATATCCTTGCCAGGTTTGCTCTTGCGCAGGAAATAACCATGCTTTCCTGTGCTTAATCCGACTTTTGGCAAGACATGGTGTAAACTTGTTCCATGCAAATCTATCTATCCTTTCTTGCTGCTGCCCTATATATACTGAGCATTTTGTTGCCGGGGCGTCTGCGCCTGCTGATCAGTACTGCAACGACACTGGGCTGGCTGGTGCATGGGGCGGCATTGTGGCTGACCATTTTTTCTGACCATGCGCTGCGGGTGGGGTTTGCCGTCATGCTGTCGGCGGCATTGTGGGTATCGGTATTTGTCTGCTGGCTGGAAAATCGCAACTTCTCACTGGAAGGCTTGCGCTTTCTGCTGATGCCGAATGCTGCCCTGATGGCCATATTGCCGGGATTTTTCCCCGGCAGCCTGATAGCCTTGAACGGTAAAACCACCATGTTCCCCTGGCATGTGATTGTGGCCATGCTGGCGTATAGCACGCTGACCATAGCCGCTTTCCATGCCGTCGTCATGACGATACAGGATAAGCATTTACATAAATTGCGTGGCATCAGGCAGCGTCAATGGTTGCAGACCTTGATAGAGCGTCTGCCGGCCCTGATGACCATGGAAAAAATCCTGTTCCGTTTCATCATTTTTGGTTTTGTACTGCTGACCCTGACGGTCTTGTCAGGTGTTATTTTTTCTGAACAGGTGCTGGGCGTGGCTTTCAAGTGGGATCACAAGACCCTCTTGTCTCTATTGTCCTGGCTGTTGTTTGCGATTTTGCTGGCGGGCCGTTTCTGGAAAGGCTGGCGTGGCAAGACCGTTCTCAGCTTCACCCTGTCAGGCTTCATTACTTTGCTGCTGGCGTATGTCGGTAGCCGCTTTGTGCTGGAAGTGTTGCTGCACAGGAGCCTCGCATGAATTTCCTGCTATGGGCGGTGCTGGCGGTTCTGGTGATACTGGCCCTGAAGAAGAAAGCCCGCTCGACGCTGGATCAGGCCCAGGCCAGGCAACACCCGCCGCCGGAACAGGCAGCCAGCAGGCCAGCCGCGAAAGCCGAAACCATGGTGTGCTGCGCGCATTGCCAGGTGTATCTGCCGGCATCCGAAGCCATATATGTTGGTGAGCAGATATATTGCTCACAGGCGCATGCCGACCATGCATGAAAGCGACGGTAGGCTGAACCATGCCTGACACCTATATCCCGGACGCTGAACCCAGCTACTCATTCTGGCGTTCATTGCAGACCCTGAACGGGTCGCGTATCGTGGTTGCTGCCAGCCTGCTGGCCTTGCTCAGCTTGCGCAGCGGCAGGGATATCTGGGTGGCCGAACATTTGCTGGTGCGCGATATCTGCCTGGCGTATTTCGGGGCATCGTTCGGCTTCGTCATTTTGAAGCTTTTGTACCGGCGTCGTTTCATGTGGCAGTTAACGCTACAGATGCTGGTCGATATCACGGTGATTTCCATCCTGTATTTTGCCAGTGGTGGCAGCAAAAGCGGCCTGGGTATTCTGTATCTGTTCCCGCTGGCAGGCGCTGCCATTCTCAGCCCCCTGGTATGGGCCTTCTTTTTTACCTCCATCGTCGTCTTGTTCCTGTTGTCAGAGAGCGTGTATCGCCTCCTGCAACTGGAAGTAGGTACTCCCCTGTCGCAGGCCGGTTTGTATGGCGCCACTTATTTTGCCGTGGTGTATGTCGTCAGTCGTTTGGCAAATAACGTGATACGCCAGGAACATCTGGCGACGCAACGCGGAAATGCCCTGGCCATACAGCAGGCCATCAACCAGTTGGTGATTGCCGATATGGGCGATGGCATCCTGGTACTGAATCAGTCGGGCTGCATGTTTGAAATCAACCCGGCGGCGGTGCGCATGCTGGGCGGTAACCTGACCAAGGAAATGGTCGGCGTAGAATTGGCCCATATTTCAGCCTTGCGTCCCATCGTCGAGATTTTAAGTTCCATGCAGAATCGCAATGTGCTGCAGGACCGCAAGAAAGATGAGGAAATTTCCTTTGTTTCCATTCGCTGCTATCTTGACGACGTGCGACCAGAAGCCAAGGTCGGGGTAACAGAAACCGAATTGTATGACCGTAGCGAGCGCCCGCATTTTATTACCCACCTGAAGCTGCGCTTTGTTGCCGTGAAGGGTGTTAACGTGGCTGGCATGCCCCGGCAGGTCGGAACTTATACCATCATTTTCATGCAGGATGTATCGGATATTGAAAACCAGGCCCAGCAACTGAAGCTGGCTTCCATGGGGCGTTTGACTGCCAGCATTGCCCATGAAGTGCGTAATCCATTGTCGTCAATCTCGTATGCAGCTTCGTTGCTGAATGAAGATCTGGATAATCTGGGGGCTGACAAGCCACAGGCGGCACGCCTGCTGAAAATCGTCGACGACAATGTATCGCGTCTGAACCAGTTGATTGAAGACATCCTGAAGCTGTCGCGCAAGGCCCAGCCCGATGTTGAACCTTATTATCTGGTTAACAGCATAAGAGTCATGGTGCAGGATTTTGCCGAAACCAAGGGCTTGGCTGCGGATTTGATTACCGTTGAAGATGAAAGAAACTTCCTGGTCAGTTTTGATCCCAGCCATTTGCGTGAAGTTGTTTTGAATTTATTATCGAATGCGATACGCTATGCCAGTGGACAGCCTGGCAGCATACGTTTATATGCGCATGTGAATGCCACCGGCAGGCAGGAGCTGCATATACAGGACGATGGCCCGGCCATTCCCTATGATGTCAGAGCCCATTTGTTCGAGCCTTTTTACACGACTTCACGCATGGGTACCGGGCTGGGGTTGTATATGGCAAGGGAGTTGTGCCTGAACAATCATGCATTACTGGATTATGAATACCGCGTTGAAGAGATGGACGATGGCAAGAACGAGCCCAGCGGGCGCTTTGTGATTAATTTCTCAGGATATAGTGCATGAGTATGAATGATGTTGCGAGTTGCCCCCGCATCCTGGTTGTGGATGATGAGGCGCATCTGCGTGAATTACTGGAAATTACGCTCATCAAAATGGGCCTGGATGTAGATAGCGCAGAAAACCTCGCCATCGCCCGGCAGCAACTGCTCAAACACAGTTATGCCCTGGTTCTGACTGACATGCGCCTGCCCGATGGATCGGGCATGGAACTGGTGCAGGAAGTCAGTACACTATATAAGAACACACCGATTGCCGTGATTACCGCTTTTGGCAGTGCCGACAACGCCGTGGTTGCGCTCAAGGCCGGGGCTTTTGACTATGTGTCGAAGCCGGTGGCGCTGGATCAGTTACGCAAACTGGTCAGATCTGCCCTGCAAACCAATGAAGTACAGAAAGAGCAGCAGGCAGCACCGGCAAAGCTGGCCAGTACTTTTAATTCTTTCCTCATCGGTCAGTCACAGGGCATGCAGGAAGTCCGCCTGCAGATCAGCCGCCTGGCACGCAGCATGGCTCCAGTCATCATTACCGGTGAATCGGGTAGTGGCAAGGAACTGGCTGCCAGAGAAATTCATACCATCAGCGCCCGCTCGGCCAAGCCCTTTGTTGCCGTGAACTGTGGTGCGATACCAGAAAATCTGATGGAAGCCGAGTTTTTCGGTTACCGCAAGGGGGCCTTCACCGGTGCTGCCGATGACCGCGACGGTTTCTTCCAAGCTGCCAACGGCGGTACCCTGATGCTGGATGAGGTGGCCGACCTGCCTTTGCCGATGCAGGTGAAGTTGTTGCGCGCCATACAGGAACGCCGCGTGCGCAAGGTTGGCGCCACCGTGGAAGAGGCAGTGGACGTGCGCATCATCAGCGCCACCCATCAGAATCTGGCGATATGTGTCGAAGAAGGACGTTTCCGTCAGGATCTGTATTACCGCCTGAATGTCATCGAGCTGCATTTGCCGCCTTTGCGCGAGCGACTGGAAGACATCGTTGAACTTTCCTCCAGCATTTTGAAGAAACTCACCGGCACAGACATCACTATGTCATCACCGGCGATTGATGCCCTGATCAGCTACGATTTTCCCGGTAATGTACGCGAGCTGGAAAACATACTTGAACGCGCCATCGCCTTTGCCAATGATGGCTGCATCGAGGTGGCCGACCTCGCACTGCGTGGTACCAGGAAACTGGCCGAGCCATTTTTGTTGCCCGTCTCAAACGTAGACGCTGTGGTTCACAGCCGTCCTGTGATGGATGCAGGTTTCCCGGCGGATGTATTTACTGCACCGGATTTACCCTGCTCACTACCTGAGTATCTGGAAAATGTGGAACGCGAAATGATCAGGCGCGCCTTGAGCCAGACCAAGAACAATCGCACCCAGGCAGCAGAATTGCTGGGCGTCAGTTTTCGGCAACTGCGCTACCAGATACAAAAATTGAAAATCCAGGAATAGAAAATCCTGGCACTGACCCGGCGCAGCTCTGCGCCTGTTCGCAGCCTTTGCATTGACAGGCGCGCTTACGGTTTTGCCACATTCAACCATATTCAACCACATTCCCCGCATGGATATCGCACGTTAGTGCCCACTTGCGTATCTGCGCCAGTCTTCTGCGCGTTTTTTGCCATGTCAATCACTTATCCTGCATTTGCGCAAAAAAATAATTCCATTATTTACATGTAAAGCGGTTGCATATGCACCGATGCGGCACTAGAATTAGGGCAAATAAAAATTAACGCACTATATGTAGTGGTTTGGCTGATTTTGTTTGTTTTCTTGCCCTGGTTCAATTTCCCTTCTTGATTTGCAATTGATTTAGTAATTGATATGAACAAAATAGTCGGATAGATGTGTCGGCTGTCCGGCCATGAACTGTAATGCGTAATACCCGTTTTAATCCATAAACCATCAGCGACCCTGCCAATTCCTGGCGTTGATGGGAAAAAATAACACTGCATCCGGAGGATCAATGCACTCTTCTATTGAAATATCCACTTTGTCCAAGCCAGATCTGGGATCGGTTTTGAATGCGACCACAGCACCTGCTGTCGCCAACCTGAACAGCTACAGCGAATATCGCATTATCCGCCGTAATGGTTCCGTGGTCGGCTTCGAACCGTCCAAAATCGCTATTGCCATGACCAAGGCTTTTCTGGCGGTCAACGGCGGACACGGTGCCGAATCCGCCAGGATCCGTGAACTGGTGGAACAGATGACGGCCAGTGTGGTCGCTGCGCTGTTGCGCAGGCAGCCAGCCGGCGGTACCTTCCATATAGAAGATGTGCAAGACCAGGTTGAACTGGCCCTGATGCGTTCCGGCGAACATGATGTCGCCCGTTCTTATGTGTTGTACCGTGCCAAGCGCATGGAAGAACGTCGTCGCGTGCATGATGTCCCTGGTCAGGCAGAATCTGCTGCGCCACAATTGAATGTCATCGTTGATGGTCAGCCGCGTCCACTGGATGTGGCAGAAGTGCGCAAGATGATTGCCGCTGCCTGCCTGGGTCTGGACAAACTGGCTGATCCGGATGCGATTCTGGCCGAGACTTTGAAGAATCTGTACGACGGTGTACCGGTAGAAGAACTGTATAAATCCGCCATCCTGGCTGCCCGCGCGCTGATGGAAAAAGAACCAGCCTACAGCCAGGTCACAGCGCGTCTGCTGTTGCATACAGTCCGTAAAGAAGTGTTCGGCAAGGAAGTGGCGCAACAGGATGCCGCAGAAGAATACGTAGAGTACTTCCCGAAATTCATCAAGAAAGGCATAGAAGCCGATCTGCTGGATGCCAAACTGGCGCAGTTTGATTTGAAAAAACTGGCGAATGCCCTGGTTGCTGACCGTGATCTGCAATTTGGTTATATCGGTCTGCAAACTTTGTATGACCGTTATTTCCTGCATATTCGTGGTACCCGCGTTGAAATGCCGCAGGCTTTCTACATGCGTGTGGCCATGGGCCTGTCCCTGAATGAAATTGATCGCGAAGCCCGCGCCATAGAATTTTACAATCTGCTGTCCAGTTTCGATTTCATGAGCTCGACACCGACCCTGTTCAATTCCGGTACCCAGCGTTCACAACTGTCTTCCTGCTATCTGACGACCGTGGCCGATGATCTGGATGGCATCTACGAAGCCATTAAAGAAAACGCACTGCTGGCAAAATATGCGGGTGGTCTGGGTAATGACTGGACACCGGTACGCTCACTCGGTGCGCATATCAAAGGCACCAATGGTAAATCCCAGGGTGTTGTTCCTTTCCTGAAAGTGGTCAACGACACAGCCGTGGCGGTGAACCAGGGTGGCAAACGCAAAGGTGCAGTCTGCGCCTACCTGGAAACCTGGCACATGGATATTGAGGAATTCCTCGACCTGCGCAAGAACACCGGCGATGACCGTCGTCGTACCCATGACATGAATACCTCGAACTGGATCCCTGATCTGTTCATGAAGCGTGTCATGGAAAAAGGTGACTGGACATTGTTCTCACCTTCCGACGTACCGGATCTGCACGACAAATATGGCAAAGCCTTCGAGCAGGCTTATGTCGCGTATGAAGCGAAAGCGGCCAGTGGCGAACTGACACTGTCGAAAAAAATCCCGGCACTGGACCTGTGGCGCAAGATGTTGTCCATGCTGTTTGAAACTGGGCATCCATGGATCACGTTCAAAGATCCTTGCAATATCCGTTCACCACAACAGCACGTCGGCGTTGTTCACAGCTCCAACCTGTGTACAGAAATTACCCTGAACACCAACGACAGCGAGATCGCCGTATGTAATCTGGGTTCGGTTAACATGCCTGCCCACATGAAAGATGGCAAGCTGGATCACGTTAAATTGAAAAAAACTGTAAGCACAGCCATGCGCATGCTGGATAACGTGATCGACATCAACTATTATGCAGTCAAGAAGGCACGTGATTCCAATCTGCGTCACCGTCCTGTTGGTCTGGGTATCATGGGTTTCCAGGATTGCCTGCACATGATGCGCATTCCTTATGCATCGATGGACGCCGTACAGTTTGCTGACACTTCCATGGAAGCCGTTTGCTATTACGCTTACCTGGCATCGACCGAGCTGGCAGAAGAGCGTGGCCGTTACAGTTCTTATCGTGGTTCGCTGTGGGACCGTGGCATCTTGCCGCAAGATTCCCTGAAGCTGCTGGCTGAAGAACGTGGCGGTTACCTGGAAGCCGATTTCTCGGAAAGCATGGACTGGACAGTGGTACGTGATCGCATCAAGCAATTTGGCATGCGCAATTCGAACTGCGTGGCAATTGCACCGACGGCGACCATTTCCAACATCATTGGTGTGTCTGCCTGTATCGAGCCGACTTACCAGAACCTGTATGTGAAATCGAATCTGTCTGGCGAATTTACAGAAATCAATGAACATCTGGTGCGCGATCTGAAAGACCGTGGCCTGTGGGATGAAGTCATGATTGCCGATCTTAAATACTTTGACGGCAGCCTGGCACGTATTGATCGTATCCCTGAAGACCTGCGCGCCCTGTATGCAACTGCATTTGAAGTCAGCCCATCCTGGCTGGTGGAAGCTGCTTCGCGTCGTCAAAAATGGATAGATCAGGCGCAGTCCCTGAACATCTATATGGCAGGCGCATCCGGCAAGAAACTGGATGAAACTTACAAGCTGGCATGGTTGCGTGGTTTGAAAACCACGTATTACCTGCGCACGATTGGTGCAACGCACACTGAAAAATCCACCAGCAAAACCGGTGCATTGAATGCGGTGTCGGTGGATGGCAATAGCGGTGGCTATGCTGCGGCACCAGCCAGCGTATCAGCGGCAGCGCAAGAGACCGATGGCCCAGCCTGCATGCTGCGTCCTGGTGATGCCGGCTTTGAAGAGTGCGAAGCCTGCCAGTAAGTGGTAAATGTGCAGCAAATAAATCGCCAGCAAGTGTCGGGGTGAGCTGCAAGATCTGAAGGTTGCGGGAAGAGGTGCAGGCCAGGCTTCTTCCCATGAAAATACAAGCTGTTACAAAAGTAAGGAAATAAATAATGTTATCTTGGGATGATGAAGTCACGCCGGCAGCCCCGGCAGCGCCAGCACCACGTCATGTGGGTGGTATGGATTTGCAGCAGCGTTCGCAGGCGCAGGATGTCGCCCTGAATCCGGCGCTGGTCAGCAAACCGGTCGTGGTTTCTCCCGAAGACGTGGCTCGCCGTGTCAATGCCGCCGACAAACGTATCATCAATGGCACCACCGACGTCAATCAACTGGTTCCCTTCAAATATAAATGGGCCTGGGATAAATACCTGGCAGGTTGCGCCAACCACTGGATGCCGCAAGAGATCAATATGCAGCGTGATATTGAGCTCTGGAAAAACCCGAATGGCCTGACAGAAGATGAACGTCGTCTGGTGAAACGCAATCTGGGTTTCTTTGTGACTGCCGATTCCCTCGCTGCCAATAATATCGTGCTCGGTACCTACCGCCACATCACTGCGCCAGAATGCCGCCAGTACCTGTTGCGCCAGGCGTTTGAAGAGGCTATCCATACTCACGCCTATCAATACATCGTTGAATCGCTGGGTCTGGATGAAGCAGAAATCTTCAATGCCTACAATGAAGTGGACTCTATCCGCGACAAGGATCAGTTCCTGATTCCTTTCATCGATGTGCTGACCAACCCTCAATTCAAGACCGGCACCACAGAGGCAGACCAGACTTTGCTCAAGTCCCTGATCGTATTTGCCTGCCTGATGGAAGGCCTGTTTTTCTATGTCGGCTTCACGCAGATTCTGGCGCTTGGCCGTCAAAATAAAATGATGGGCGCGGCTGAACAATACCAATACATCCTGCGCGACGAATCGATGCACTGCAATTTCGGGATCGATTTGATCAATACAATTAAGATGGAAAATCCGCATTTGTGGACTCCAGCATTTCGCGATGAAATTAAATCGTTGTTTTTGCGTGCTGTGGAGTTGGAATATCGTTACGCAGAGGATACAATGCCGCGTGGAGTGCTCGGTTTGAATGCACCAATGTTCAAAGGTTATTTACGCTTCATTGCAAATCGCCGCGCACAACAAATTGGTCTCGAAGCGCTGTTCCCTCAGGAAGAAAATCCTTTCCCTTGGATGAGTGAAATGATAGACCTGAAAAAAGAGCGCAACTTTTTTGAGACACGTGTAATTGAGTATCAAACTGGCGGAGCCCTTAACTGGGAATAGGTGAAGGAACAATGCTGTTGAACAGCGACCACCGCAAGCCGGTACAGCTAAGTTCTGATGTGATGTAAAGCCAGTCTTGATTAAATGAAGTTTTGCTTCATATGCGCATTGCGAAGGTAATGCGACATTTCTGGAAACCGGGCAAACAGGGTTAATCACTAAATGATTATCTAAGTTGATCAGAACAAACCTGTGGATGACTCATAAGTTTGCACAAGATGTAAAACGCGAGAGGCCTCACCAAACTGAATGGACAGTCATAGATTAAATTGCTTTGAACTGTTAGTGCCGCAATACCTGGCGAAACTGGGTATTGTGGCTATTGGTCTTTGTATTTCGCAAAAGGATACCGACGTCGGCTTTTAGCTCTGGCCGGCGGTTTTGGGTTTGCGCCATGACGGGAGCGTCGGGCATTTGGCAAACCATGATGGCTGAAGTGCTACATCAATAGAGGGGATGCAGCAGTTCGGCCGGTGCAGAATTCATTAGCGCAAACAGCGAACTTGTTTGTGCCGATGAATAATCCGCTTGAATGGATCGAGCGGATTTAATTTTTATCTGATTTTTTCCATCTCTATCGAAGGAGAAACAAAATGGCAACAGCACCACAACCGTCACCAGACGAACCAGTAGCAGCCAAGAAGCCGGCCGCTAAAAAAGCCGCAGCTAAAGCAAAACCAGCAGCTGCAAAGAAAGCCGCCGCAAAGCCAGCAGCAAAAGCTGCAGCTAAGGTAGCAAAACCAGCAGCGAAAAAAGCAGCCGCTAAACCGGCAGCTAAAGCAGCGGCCAAGCCAGCAGCAAAAGCTGCAGCCAAACCAGCCGCCAAAGCAGCTAAACCAGCAGCAGCTAAAAAAGCCGCCGCCAAGCCAGCAGCAAAAGCCGCAGCTAAACCAGCAGCCAAGGCAACAAAAGCAGCAGCAAAGCCAGCAGCTAAAAAGGCAGTAGCCAAACCAGCAGCTAAAAAAGCCGCCGCCAAGCCAGCAGCAAAAGCTGCAGCTAAACCAGCAGCCAAGGCAACAAAAGCAGCAGCAAAGCCAGCAGCTAAAAAGGCAGTAGCCAAACCAGCAGCTAAAAAAGCCGCCGCCAAGCCAGCAGCAAAAGCCGCAGCGAAGCCAGCAGCCAAGGCAACAAAAGCAGCAGCAAAGCCAGCAGCTAAAAAAGCAGTCGCCAAGCCAGCAGCTAAAGCAGCAGCCAAGCCAGCCGCTAAACCAGCAGCAGCTAAACCAGCAGCAGCTAAAAAAGTAGCAGCAAAGCCAGCAGCAGCAAAGCCAGCCGCAAAAAAAGCCGCGGCTAAGCCAGCCGCAAAAAAGGCCGCTCCAGCAAAACCAGCGACACCTGATGCAAAAACCGTTGTCAGTCCAAACGCAGCTTGGCCTTTCCCAACTGGTAATCGCCCAGCATAATCTTTGATATGCTTGGTTGCCTGGTCTTATTCAGGCACAATACCCACTGTCTGATTCGTCATGCAGTGGGTTTTTTTTTGAGGATGCATCGTGTTATATGAAATTTTCACTTTTGTCATTGATACGGTGACAGGGCTGTTCGCCGGGTTTTTGTTGTTGCGTTTCTGGATGCAGGTGCAGCGTGTGCGGCCACCCATGGGGCTGGCCCAGGCAATTTTCCAGCTGACTGATTGGCTGGTGCATCCCATACGACGTGTGGTGCCGGGGTTTCGCGGTTATGACTGGGCAACACTGATAGGCGCATTTCTGGTGGCATTGCTGGCGATGTCGCTGAATTTCTGGCTGATGGGCCAGTTCTCCTGGAATGCTATTCTGTTGCTCACGGTGTTCCGCATGGTGCAGTGGATCTTATATGGATTGATGGCCTTGCTGGTGCTGGAAGCGATTTTCAGCTGGGTTAACCCGCAGGCGCCTTTTGCGCCATTTATCCGGGCTTTGAATGAACCCTTGTTATCACCATTGCGCAAATTGATTCCGCCATTGGGTGGACTGGATTTTTCGCCGCTGGTGGCGCTGATCATCCTGCAGATATTAAATAAGGTATTGAGCGAGGGCTTTCCCAAGCTGCTCATGCTGCTGTAAGTGAGATACTGCCTGACCAGGGCGAACAATCGCTGGCTGGCCGGGTTGCGGCCAGCTCTGCTTGTTTATCATGCTATAGACACCCTGCTGATCAGGCTAACGATCTGGTCTGGACGTAGACTGGCGAATGACCAGTTGCGGTGTCAGCATTTCACGCCTTAATGGCGCTTCCGGATCGACGATGCGATTCACCAGAATCTGCGCCGTCAGGTTGCCGATATCTTTCTTCGGTTGGGCAATAGTGGTCAGTGGTGGCGTGCTGAATGAAGCCAGGGCAATATCATCGTAGCCAATCACGGACAGGGATTCGGGTATCCTGACACCGGCTTCATTGGCGGCACAGATACCGCCTATCGCCATCAGATCATTACTGGCAAAGATGGCGGTAGGTCGTTGTGGCAAGCCCAGCAATTGCTGGAAGGCGTTGAATCCGCCCTGGCTGGTAAAGTCGGCATGCACCAGGTATTCTGCCTTGAAGGCCAGCCCGGCCTCGCTCAGGGCGCGCCGGTAACCGGTGACGCGATCACCACTGGGTAACAGGATATCCGGTCCGGCAACGCAGGCAATCTGTGTGTGACCAAGGCCGATCAGGTAACGGGTTGCTTCATAGCCGCCCTGTTCATGGTCGGCTTCGATAAAGTCCGCCACCACACCAGACACTTCACGATCCACCAGCACCTTGGGTATGCCTTCATCGGCCAGCAACTGGGTCAGTTCTTCATCTGACCCCGACGACACCAGGATCAGGCCATCGATACGTTTTTCCATCAGCACGCGGATGTAGGCCGCCTGTTTTTTTGGATCGTCATAGGAATTGCACAGGATGATGTTATAGCCCAGCTTGAAGGAAGCGTCTTCTATGCCCTGTATGATTTCTGCAAAATAGGGGTTGGAATTATTCGGTATCATCATACCCAGGGTGTGGGTGCGGTCATTTTTCAGGCTGCGGGCAACGGCACTGGGGATGTAGCGCAATTCCTGGATGACGGCCAGCACACGTTCGCGTGCATCTTCACTGACGACACGGGTATTATTGATGACGTGAGAAACCGTGGTCGTGGAAACCCGGGCTTTCTCTGCGACTTGCTTCATTGTTGCCATAAGATTCCTGCCTTTCTGTGTCAAGATTATGACGCAGGATGCGGCTCGCGGCGTAAATTTTATGTAATAACTATTGTGTAATAACTAGAGAGAGATTTCTGATGAACGATCTTGTCATTCGTAACGCCAGTTTGCCAGATGGTCGCCGTGGGCTGGATATTGCCATTCAGGATGGACGTATCAGTGCAGTGGCAGCGGCCTTGCCGGTGAAAGGTGCAGAAGAAATAGATGCGCATGGCAATCTTGTCACGCCGCCATTTGTCGATGCGCATTTCCATATGGATGCGGTGCTCAGTTATGGTTTGCCACGCGTCAATCAATCTGGCACTTTGCTGGAGGGCATCGCCCTGTGGGGAGAACTGAAGCCCATGCTGACGCAAGAGGCGCTGGTGGAAAGAGCCATGCGTTATTGCGACTGGGCTGTTGGTCGCGGTTTGCTGGCAATACGTTCCCATGTTGATATTTGTGATGACCGTTTGCTGGCCGTGGAAGCCTTGCTGGAAGTGAAGCGCCGGGTCGCACCGTATCTGGATTTGCAACTGGTCGCATTTCCACAGGACGGTATTTTACGCAGTGCGACTGCCATGGAAAATCTGAAACGTGCTATTGCCATGGGGGTTGATGTAGTCGGTGGCATCCCGCATTTTGAACGTACCATGGCCGATGGCGCAGAATCGGTTCGCCTGCTGTGCGAGTTTGCTGCTGAAAAAGGCTTGCGGGTCGACATGCATTGCGATGAGTCAGATGACCCGCTGTCGCGCCACATTGAAACCCTGGCTTATCATACGCACAGACTGGGCATGCAGGGCCGGGTCGCTGGCTCGCATCTTACTTCCATGCATTCCATGGACAATTACTATGTCAGTAAGTTATTGCCGCTGATACGCGAAGCTGGTGTGGCTGCCATCGCTAATCCGCTTATTAATATTACCTTGCAAGGCCGCCACGATACTTACCCCAAACGCCGTGGCATGACCCGCGTGCCGGAAATGCTGGCGGCCGGGATAGAAGTGGCTTTTGGCCACGACTGCGTGATGGACCCCTGGTATAGCCTGGGCTCTGGCGACATGCTGGAAGTCGCACAGATGGGTTTGCATGTCGCCCAGATGACGGGGCAGGACGCGATGCGTCAGTGCTTCCAGGCAGTGACGGCTGCACCAGCCCGCATTTTGGGGCTGGAAGGATATGGACTGGAAGTGGGCTGCAATGCTGACCTGTTGATACTTGATGCCAGCGACCCGGTTGAGGCGATACGCTTGCGCGCTACCCGCACCCACGTGCTGCGTCGCGGCAAAGTCATCAGCCAGACGCCTGTACCGCATGCGAATCTGAATTTGCCGGGCAGGCCAGGACAGGTGGATTTCAGATCGAAAAACTGAGAGGCTATTGCGAAATTAGGATAAACAAGTATTGCCATCAAAGACATTACTGAAGCAGAGTAGTAAGGTGCGCGTGTAGGGTGTGCTCCGCGTACCACCCCTCTTGTCAACAATCACAAGAGATGTAGCGTTTCATGGATAATAGTGTATGCGTCGGCAAGAAATGGTGCGCATGGTGCACCCAAGCGAGACTTGGGTTAGCAAGCCCCCTTGTAGGTACAGATGATCCGGGGATCAGAGTTGGGCGAAGGCTTTTTCAGCCGCAGCAATCGTCTCGGCAATGATGGTGTCATCATGTTGTGCAGAAACGAAGCCTGCTTCAAAGGCAGATGGTGCCAGGTAGACACCCTGATCCAGCATCAGATGGAAGAAACGGTTGAACCTGTCCTTGTCGCTGGCCATCATGGCAGCATAAGAACCTGGTACTTCACTGGCAAAATACAGGCCAAACATGCCGCCCACGGCATCGGCACAGAAAGTGACACCGGCTGCTTTGGCAGCGGCACTCAGGCCATCCACCAGCTTGCGGGTTTGTGCTGTCAGGTTTTCATAGAAGCCTGGTTGCTGGATAATTTTCAGGGTAGTCATACCGGCTGCTACGGCGACCGGGTTGCCCGACAAGGTACCAGCCTGATACACGCCACCCAAAGGTGCCATGTGCCCCATCAGATCGGCGCGACCACCAAATGCGGCTACCGGCAAGCCGCCGCCGATGACCTTGCCCAGGCAAGTCAGGTCAGCCTGTACGCCATACAGTGCCTGCGCACCATGCAGGCCTACGCGGAAACCACACATTACTTCATCAAAAATCAGGATGCTGCCATGCGCGGTACACAGCTTGCGCATGGTATCGATAAATTCTTGTGTAGCGCGGATCAGATTCATGTTGCCAGCCACCGGTTCGACGATGATGCAGGCGATCTGATCACCGATGGAAGCGAATACTTCTTCCAGTTGCTGACTGTTGTTATAGTCAAGCACCAGGGTGTGCTTGCTGAAATCTTCCGGCACACCAGCCGAAGTCGGGTTACCAAATGTCAGTAGTCCGCTGCCAGCCTTGACTAATAAAGAGTCGGCGTGGCCATGGTAGCAGCCCTCAAACTTGATGATCTTGTCGCGCTTGGTGGCGCCACGGGCCAGACGCAGTGCGCTCATGGTGGCTTCGGTGCCGCTCGATACCAGGCGTACCTGTTCAATGCCGGGAACGAGTTTGCAGATTTCTTCTGCCATCTCGATTTCACCTTCGGTGGGGGCACCAAAGCTCAGGCCACGGGCGGCGGCGGCCTGCACCGCACTGATGACTTCCGGGTGGGCATGACCGACAATGGCCGGGCCCCAGGAGCCGATGTAATCTATATAGCGCTGGTCTTCTGCATCCCAAAAATAAGGGCCTTGGGCGCGGGTGATGAAGCGCGGGGTGCCACCGACGGAGCGAAACGCACGTACAGGGGAATTGACGCCACCGGGTGTGGTTTTCTGGGCACGTGCAAACAGGATATCGTTTTTATCGGTCATGATGGAGCTTAGAGTGTGGTGTAACAATTCAGGTTCAAAAGGGATGTCCGCTAAAGGGCGGGGCTTGAGCTTGTGCCTGAGCTTAGCCAGGTTCTCGCGCCCAGAAGTAACGGTCAGGTATCAGTCTGCCCATGCCCAGCCTTTGCGCATGGCTGAGGGCGGCATGGGTAAATTCTTGTGCTTCCAGCACCGCATCAGGAATATCCAGGCCATTCGCCACCAGGGCGGCGATGGCTGCTGACAGGGTGGAGCCGGCACCGGCATGCGAGCCGGGCAGTCTTTGCCACAGGTCATGCCTGATCACGCCGGACTGATCATATAAAGTGTTGGCGAATTCATTGCTGTCGCTGGCGGTGCCGGTGACCAATATATATTCGCAACCGGATTCTATGAGTGTCATGGCATCGGCAGCCAGGTCTTCGCTTTCGCCGCCTTCTTTCCAGGTTTCTGCCAGGCGTGACAGTTCGACGGCAGAAATCATCAGCAGACTGGCCTGTGGTATCAGCAATTCGCGTATCGCCAGTACCAGGTCTTCAGCTTCTGGTCCCTGTTCAATAATAACGGCGTTGAACGGGTCCAGTATCAGGGGCAGTTCGGGATAGTCGGAAACGATTTCGGCTATGACAGTGACATTTTCGACACTGCCGACCTGACCTACCTTGAATGCCAGTACCGGCATGTCTTCGAGTACGCTGCGGGCCTGTTCATCGACCAGATCGGCTTCCAGTGGATGTAAATCATCGATTTGTGCCGTGTCGCCAGTTAAAATGGCAGTCATGACTGGTAAACCATAACAACCCATGGCCGCAAATGAAGCGAGATCGGCCGGGATGCCGGTAGCGGCCACCGGATCGGAGGCGCCAAAACTAAGTATTAGTGGAGAAATTTGGTTTTGCACGTTGGGTAGATTAATATAGCTGACTTCGTGGGGACTTAAATTACTCGCGCAAATGCCATTAATAACACAATGCAAACAGAATATTTGCAGCAGTTTCAATATTTTACTTGATTGAAGGGTTTTAGTCGTGACTGATACGGTAACGGAAAAGGGTGGTTTCAAGGCGTGGATGTGTTTGATTTGTGGCTGGGTCTATGACGAAGAGCAAGGCTCGCCTGAAGATGGCATCGCAGCCGGTACCCGTTGGGAAGACGTACCCATGAATTGGACCTGTCCGGAGTGCGGTGCACGCAAAGAAGATTTCGAAATGGTCGCAATTTGATAATAAACTGATCTATTTCACGATTTTGATGTTGCTTCGCATGTTTATTCAAGGAAAAAAAGCGCAAAAGTGCTATTTTTTGTTACAGTGATATGTAACCTTAATACTGCAGGGAAGAGATGATTTTATGTCAACGTTGACAGGCAGCGCGAGCTTGACAATCATGGTAATCGACGACAGCAGTACCATACGTCGTTCCGCCGAGATTTTTCTTGGGCAGGCTGGATATCAGGTGATTTTGGCCGAGGATGGATTTGCAGCGTTGGCCAAGATTAATGATTCTCATCCGGACCTGATTTTTTGCGATATCCTCATGCCCAGACTGGATGGATATCAAACTTGCGCTCTCATTAAAAAAAGTGCGAAATTCCGGAGCACACCAGTAGTTATGTTGTCCTCCAAAGACGGTCTGTTTGACCGTGCTCGTGGTGCCATGGTTGGATCGGATGAGTATCTGACCAAACCATTTACAAAAGATAGCCTGCTGAAAACAGTAAGGCATTACGCGACAGCGACCTAGTTATATAAAGTAAGTTAATGTGAGGTAAAACAAGATGGCCATTCAAAAAATACTGGTAGTAGACGATTCTCCAACAGAACGCTATTTCCTGACCGATGTACTGGTGAAAAATGGTTTTTCAGTATCAACAGCTGAAAACGGTGAAGAAGCTCTGACAAAAATCAAGGCAGACAAGCCACAACTGATTTTGATGGACGTAGTCATGCCAGGTCAAAATGGCTTCCAGATTACACGTGCGATTGCCAAAGACCCGGACACACAAGATGTGCCAGTCATCATCTGCACCAGTAAAAATCAGGAAACCGACCGTATCTGGGGTTTGCGTCAGGGAGCGCGTGATTATCTGGTCAAGCCGATTGATCCGGTTGAGCTGCTGGCAAAGATTTCTGCCCTCGGCTAATCAGGATTGATAGCTCCATTTCTTGTACTTAAAATAAAAGATATCTTCGGATTGCCTCATGAATCAGACTGTGCGTGAACCTGCTGCAGCAAATCTGGAAGTTGTCAAAACTGATAAGGGTGTGCGTCGTACCCGCTTGCGTGAATTTCAGGCGCAGTTGTTGGAACGCATGCAGGCCGCCCAGCGTGGTGGCTATACCAAACTCAGCCAACTCGGCATTATGATAGGGCAGGGCCGCTATCTGCTGGATTTGCGTGAGGCCGGAGAGATCGTTACGGCCGGTGCCCTGACCAGGGTGCCGCTGACGCGTGACTGGTATATAGGATTGTCAAATATCCGTGGTAATTTGACTGGTGTCGTTGATCTGCCACGTTTTCAGGGTAAGGATGCAACCAAGCTGGATAGCTCATGCCGGATTGTGGCGTTTGCACCCGGCATGGCATTCAATAGTGGTTTATTGGTATCGCAGGTTCTGGGGTTGCGCGCTGTTTCAGAAATGGAAGAGCTGCCGCCCGAAACTGAGCATCTTGAAAATAAAGTCTGGCTGAAAAAGAGATATCGTGACCGTGACGGCAATATATGGTTCGAACTCAGCCTGGCAATGTTGGTGCAGGATCAGGATTTTTTGCAAATAGGTTTATAGTCAGCATGCAACATTTAGCAGCAAGGCTGATAGCTTTTCAATCGTTTAGGAGACTTAGTAATGGCATTTAATCTACCGTTCTTGTCCAAAGGAAAAGAAGATCCGGAAATTGACGGAGCAGAAGGCACGGCAAGGTCGTTCGGGAATGCTGATTCGATTGAAATTGAAGAAGCAAGCAACGTCAAAATGCTGTCACCAGAAGCGCCCGTGCATGTAGCACCGGCAGAAGTTCCGGCCGTGAAGCCGGAAGCACCAGCGGACGCGACCTTCATTGGTGATGCGCTTGAAAAAGGCGGCGATATTCGCCTGCCTATCATTGGCCGCATGTCCCTGCAACAGCAGATGCGTATCTTGTCCATCATCATGGCGCTGGCCTTGCTGATGGGTGCGGTATTTGTGTGGCTGAATGCGAACCAGTCCTCCCTGATTTCTACCCAGGCGCAGATCGCCGGTGAGGCGCTGATGCACTCACAGCGTATCGGTAAAGCAGCACCGAATGCGATTCAGGGTAACGTCGAAGCGTTTAAACAGCTGAAAGACAGCCGCGCCGAGATGAACAACGATTTGACGATACTGTTAAATGGTGGCAATTATCAGGGCCGTAGCGTTGACAAAGCTGACTCCAGTCTGGAACCGGTCGTCAAGGAAGCGCAAAAAGCCTGGGGTAATTCCAACAAGGCTGCGGAAACGATCCTGAACCGTCAGAAAGAACTGACAGGTTTCGGTCAGACGCTGCAAAAAATGAATGCCCTGTCACCTTTGCTGCTGGAACTGACAGAACAGATTTCCACCCTGAAAGTACAGGGCGGTGGTTCTGCGCGTGAAATTAATGCTGCCGGTCAGCTGGTCATGTTGACCCAGCGTCTGGGTCGTAGTGCGAATGAATTTTTGACCTCTGAGGGTGTTAATCCTGAAACGGCATTCCTGCTGGGTAAGGATACGAATACTTTCCGTGATCTGGTCGATGGCTTCCTGAAAGGCAGTGATGTATTGCGCCTGACAGCAACCAAAGATGCAGATACACGCGACAAGCTCACAGAACTGCAAAAAACGTTTAGTGAATACCAGGTTTTTGTATCCAGCATTCTGGGTAACCTGCAAAACTTCATTGCTGCCAAACAGTCGGAACAATTGCTGTTTAATGAAAATGAAGATTTGAAAAACAAACTCAATAAGCTGCAAAAAAACTATACCGCCCAGCAGGATTCCACCAGCATCTCTTTCTGGCTGATGCTGGTTAGTGCCGTCGTTGCCTTGCTGGCTGCGGTTGGTGTTGCGCTGGTACTGTTGCAGGATAGCCGTAACCGCGCAAAAGAGGCGAATGAACGCCGTCTGGAAGCCGGTGCACAGATGATGCAGGCGCAGAAACAAGAGGAAGAAGCCAAGGCCGCTAACGATCAGAACCAGGCTGCGATTTTGCGACTGATGAATGAATTGCAAGAGGTTGCGGATGGTGACTTGACAGTGCAGGCGACGGTTTCGGAAGATATCACGGGCGCGATTGCCGACTCGGTTAACTATACGGTGGAAGAGTTGCGCGGTCTGGTTGGTCGTGTAACGACCACGGCAGAACAGGTTACGTCAGCGTCCAATCAGGCGCAGAATATTTCTACCGATTTGTTGAACGCTTCTGAACAGCAATCACGTGAGATCAGTGATGCCGGTCAGGTGGTTTTGACGATGGCGGCAGATATTACCGACGTTTCCCGCTCTGCGAATGAATCTGCCGAGGTTGCGCGTCAATCGGTTGCTGCGGCGGAGCAAGGTGCGCATGCGGTGGAAAACGCGATCAAGGGTATGAACGAGATTCGCGAACAAATCCAAGAAACTTCCAAACGTATTAAACGACTGGGTGAATCTTCCCAGGAGATTGGTGAGATCACTGAACTGATTTCCGACATTACTGAACAAACCAACGTTCTGGCGCTGAATGCAGCGATTCAGGCGGCATCTGCGGGTGAAGCGGGTCGAGGCTTCTCGGTGGTTGCGGAAGAGGTTCAGCGTCTGGCGGAACGTTCGGCTGAAGCGACCAAGCAGATTGGTGCGCTGGTGCGTACGATTCAAACGGATACCCATGACGCGGTTGCCGCGATGGAAAAATCCACTCAGGGTGTGGTTGAGGGAGCGAAACTGTCAGATGCGGCGGGTACGGCCTTGTCTGAAATCCGTAGCGTTTCCAACCGTCTGGCGGAACTGATTCAAGGTATCTCGCTGGCGACGGAACAACAGGCGACATCAGCTAACGGCGTGGCACAAAATATTCAGCATATTTTGACGATCACCGAGCAAACCCAGCATGGTACGCAGCAAACTGCGGTTTCCATTAAGGAATTGTCCATGCTGGCTGAAGAACTCAAGAACTCTGTGTCACGGTTCCGGGTTGCTGCCTGATTTTCACGCCCCGGTTGTGAGAGTGAACTGTAACAGTGAAAAGCGAAGTGCCTGCCATGCGCGCGCCGACCAGTGCTGCGTTGCAAATACTCGCGATAGCCCAGCTATCGCTAGGTTTTGCGCCTTACTCTGGTTCGCCGGGCACATGCCCTTCAGTTACGCTTTCAACTGTTATAGTGCACTAGCTGCAACCCTATCATATTTGCACGGCAATGAACTGCGGTTCATTGCCCCTGAGTTTGCGGAGTACGCATGACATCCGATTTTTCAAAATCGCCAGATCTTCCACAGGAACAGTTCGACATCGGACCGCTTTCCTGGGTGATGGGAGAAGTGCGGGAAGCCATCACGAACGCTGGGAAGATGCTCAAAGATGCGCTTGCCCAAGATGCTGAAGCCCGCCCGACGACCATTTTGCATGCGAAAAGTTATCTGCATCAGGCCCATGGTGCCTTGCAGATTGTTGATATCGATGGTGTATCCGTCGTCACAGAAACGATAGAAGAATTACTCGAACGTCTGCAAAGCGGTCAGCTGGAAATGACAGCAGCGCATGTCGAAGTCATCGTGGATGCTTTTCATGCAGTCTTGCGCTACCTGGAAGATCTGTTATCCGGTTCACCACATCAGCCGGTGCGTCTGTTTCCGTACTATCGTGGCCTGCTGGAATTGAAGGGCTCGGAAAGAATTCATCCTGCTGATCTGTTTTTTCCTTCGCTGTACGCCAAGGAACAGATTCCTGAACTGGCTGTCAGCAGCAAACCGTCTGCCATCAATATTGCTACCTTGCGCCAACGCTTTGAAAAATTGCTGTTGACCGTACTGACCAGCAAAGACAAGACGCAACAAAGTATTGCTGCACAATCCATGCATGATCTGTTGTCAGAGATCGAACAAGGCCAAAGTAATTCCCAGGCAAAAGCATTCTGGGTGGTCATGCGTGCTTTTGTTGACTCGGTTGGCCATGCTGGTTTTGAAAGCAATCAACAACACGCAAAACAGATATTTGGTCGCATCAATTTACAGATACGCCGTCTGGTGGAAGGTACTGCAGCCATTCCCGAACGCTTGTTGTGCGATACCCTGTTTTTCCTGGCCCAGGTTGAATCCCCGTCACCATTTGTAGCCCGCATCCGCAAGGCCTATCAACTGGATAATACGGTTCCTGCTGACTATGACCAAAAAAATTATGGTCAGATCACTGCTGGTGCGCAAACAACGGCAAAAGAACAACTGTCTGCCGTCAAGAATCTGTGGGGCAGGATTGCCAATGGCGAAAATGGCCTGGCAGACAAGTTCTCCCAGAAAATGAATGATCTGTCAGAGACTGGTGCCGGTTTGAACGCGCCAGCCCTGTCGAAATTATTACGTGAACTGAATGGAATCGCCCGCAGTGTGGCGCATTCGCCAGATGGCAGCAAAATGGGCCTGGAACTGGCAACCAGCCTGCTGTTTGTGGAGCATGCGCTGGATAATGTGACACGCTTGCCGACAAATTTTGCCGAACGTGCCGAAGAAATCACCAAGCGCCTGCTGTCTGTCGTATCCGGGCAGGTGCCGCAAACCCAGTCCAGCTGGATGGGTGAAATCTCGCGCGAGGCGCAGCAACGCCAGACCGTCGGCGTGCTGGTGGCAGAGATGCAATCAAGCTTGCGTCATATAGAAAAAATTCTGGACGAATATTTCCGTACGCCAGCCAATAAAGACACCCTGAAACCGATTGATGGCGTCTTGCATCAGGTTGGTGGTGCGCTCGCCATCCTGGATCAGGATGATGCCATGGCTGCCGTGGAACATACGCGGCAACTGATTGCGCAGTTTGCCAGTCAGGAAGAAGGCGATGCAACTGCCCAGGGTGATGCGCAGGTAGCTGCACACCAGAATGTGGCACAAAACATAGGTGCGCTGTCTTTCTTCATCGAGACCCTGCAGTCGCAGCCGGATACCGTCAAGAAAAAATTCAGCTTCGATCATGAAGCAGGTGTGTTCCGTTCCAATCTGCTGGAAGCACAGGCAGCCAAAGAATTGCTGCCTAGTGCTGACATCCATCTGCCGGAAGAAGAAACGGCGCATGAATTGCAGCACGAGTTACAGCATGAAGCGCAGCAAGCAGCACAGGAAGCACTTCATTCACAAGATACACTGGCACCTGTCACAGAAGAGTCCGGCACGGCAGACGCATTGCCAGAGCTGGTCGCTACCACCATACAGGTGGCTCCAGCAGCAGTCGTTGCTGCTGCGGTTGAAGACACGGCCGAAGCGGATGATGCAATCGATGCCGAATTGCTGGAAATCTTCCTGATGGAAGCAGAAGAGGTCCTGGCGTTTGTCCAGAGCACTTTGCCTCTGTCCAGAAAAGATCCGGACAATCAGGAATACCTGACCAGCCTGCGTCGCTCTTTCCATACACTCAAGGGCAGTGGTCGCATGGTCGGCCTGAATGTGTTTGGCGAAACCGCATGGAGCATAGAACAGGTCATGAATCTCTGGTTGTCAGAGTCTCGTGATGGCGAAGAAAGTTTGTACTCCCTGCTTGAACATACTTCCGGCGAAATGGTGGAGTGGGTTGAAGAGCTGAAACTGAATGGCACTTCACCACGCACTGGTGCCCGTATTATCGCTGCTGCTGAACGTGTCAAGGCTGGCCTGGGTTACACCGATGAGCCAGAAGTACCGGCGGTAAGCGAAGTGGCAGCAGTGGCATCGGTAGCAGAGCTTGCTGCTGCCGCTCTCGTTGCCAAACCGGTAGCTGAACTGGTCAGTGAAACGGTCAGGGAGCCAATGAGTGAGGCAGTGAGTGAGCACACTGCGGAACCAGCTACAGATTCAGTGAAAGAGTCAGTTACTGCGGCAATTGCTGAGGAAGTCATCGCTGAACCAGTTCCTCTTGTTGCTGAACTGCCGGTGGCAGAAGTATCTGTGCCGGAATTGCTTATTGCACCTGAAGAACCGCTTGTTATCGAAGCACTTGCGCTGTCTGTCGTGGAAGAATTGCCGGCAGTCGTTGAAGAGGCTATCACTGCCGCCCCACTGGAACTGGCTGCATTTGATGATTTGCCAGTCGCAGACGTGGGTATAGCAGTCAGCGAAACAGTGGCTGAAGAAGTCTCTGCAGTGCCTGAAACGCTTGAAGCGCTCCAGGTACCAGACTTGCATGTCGAAGCCATACTGCCAGAAGCGGCTGCTGAAATTGCTGCTGATGTGATTACAGAGGCTGAAGCAGTCGCTCATGATGCGGCACTGTCTGAGCCAATACATGAGCCAATACCTGAGCCAATACCTGAGCCGCTGCATGAGCCACTACTGAAGGCCGAAGATTTGCTGGCCCTGCCGGTTGCAGAAACGCTGACGCTGGATGCATTGCCAGTTGAAGAAGAGTTGCCAGCCGTAGCCAGTGATATCTTGCTGCCAGACGTGGTGGATGCAGTCGTTGCCGAACCGCTGGTGGCAGAAGACATCTTAAGCACAAGCGATATCCCGGTTCCGGAAGAAATTACTGCCCTGGCTGATGTGGCGCCTGCCGATGTGGTAGAGCTGTCTGAGGTCCCTGCCGTCGTCGAGACTGAAGCAGCTATTCAGCACACCCCGGTGGAAGTGGCTACTGCACAAATCATAGACTTCCCCGATTTGTCTGCACCGATATCCGATATTGACGACAACGTCAAACGTATAGGTGATATTGAAATCAGCCTGCCCCTGTACTCTATCTACATGGCAGAGACCGATGAAATCGTGCGTTTCCTGGTGCAGGATTTTGCCGAATGGCGACATGAACCGCATCGCCACGTGTCCACCCATGCGATCCATGCCAGCCACTCGCTGGCTGGCAGTTCTGCCACGGTAGGATTGAAGCCTTTGCAAGAGTTGGCACATAGTCTTGAATTTGTCCTGCAACGTCTGGAACGTCATCCGGTTACCCTGTTTGACAACGAATATGACGTGCTCGATCATTCGCTGGAATCAGCCAAGCGCATGCTGCAAAAGTTTGCCTTGTCCGAAATGGCAGCACCAGCGCCCGAAGATATCCGTGAACTTGAACGCCTGTTACAGGCCGTTATCGAGCGCTCCAACGCGGGTGTGGATGAAGAGTATCTGACTTCGACCAATGAAAAATTGGATCTGGACATTTTGTCTCAGGGCGAAGATGCAATATCGCTGGAAGAACTGCCAGCACCCGCTGATCTGCTGCCAGCAGAACCAGAGGAATTGATCGTTGCATCGCTGCCAGAAGAAGTTGAGCCTTTAGAAGTTGAGCCTTTAGAAGCTGAGCCTGTAGAAGCATTATCTGTCGCGGACGAACCTGCGCTGGCCTTGCCAGAAGAGCTGGTCCTGGCGACACCGGTCATTGAAGCAGAAGCCACCGTGCCAGAGCTGGTGCTGGTTGATACCGCAACAGCTTTGTCTGAAGTGACCCATGCGCCGGAAGCGTCTGACATCCCTGTTTTGCATGACGCACCAGAAATGCCTGTGCATGTGGAAGTTGAACATGCGTTGCCAGCCGAAGACATCTTGCCAGCGCCGGAAGTCGCAGCGATCGCCTCAGTTGAAGAACCGCAAGCACCAAAAGAACCACTGGCTCCGGTGGTATCCATTGCACCCGTAGTCCAGCCAGCAGCGCCAGAACCTGTCGCTGCGAATGACTATGTGCCTGCAATTGCAGATCAGGGTATCCAGATCAAAGATGATCTGGATATGGACCTGTTGCCAGTCTTCATAGAAGAAGGTAATGATCTTTTGCCTATGGTTGGGCAATTGCTGCGCTCATGGCAGCAACAGCCGGACGACAGCGCCATTCCACAATCTATAGCCCGTCTGATGCATACCATTAAAGGTAGTGCAAGGATGGCTGGTGCGATGGGTCTGGGTCAGCATATCCATGACATGGAGTCGCGTATCGAAAGTCTGATGCATGGCGGCAGCGCAGTACGTGCCTCTTTGTTGGATGACCTGATGGCACGTCACGATCACAGCATGCACTTGTTTGATCGCCTGATACATCCGGAAGCCTATGCTGCACCGGCACCAGTCGATACCGTACTGACTACTGCGCAAGAGCTGGATCAGTTCCAGGATCAACTGGCAGCCAACACCATAGAGCAGCCTGTTGTTAAAAATGAGCTGGTCAACCTGACGCCAGTCATGCCGGTCATGACGCGTTCTCTGCCATCGGCAGCAGTGGCACCTGCCGCCAATACACCGGCAGCACCTGGCGCGCCAGTCACGCTGGTGCGTGTACGTGCCGATATCCTGGATCGCCTGGTCAATCAGGCCGGTGAGGTGTCGATCTCGCGTTCACGTCTGGAGAATGAAGTCAGCACCTTGCGCTCGTCTCTCAGCGAATTGACTGAAAACGTCAATCGTCTGCGCGACCAGTTGCGTGAAGTCGAGATTCAGGCAGAAACCCAGATCACATCACGCATGGCACACTCTGCTGACCGTGAATTTGATCCGCTGGAATTTGACCGCTTTACCCGCCTGCAAGAATTGACACGCATGATGGCCGAAAGCGTCAGCGACGTGGCCACCGTGCAGACCAACCTTACCCGCACCATTGATGGCGCATCGAACGATCTGTTGGTACAGGCACGTTTGACACGTGATCTGCAACAGGATCTGATGCGTGTGCGCATGATCCCGTTCGCCAGTATTTCCGAACGTCTGTATCGCGTGACGCGGCAGACTTCCAAAGAAGTCGACAAGCGCGTGAATCTGGATATTCGCGGTGCGACGGTGGAAATGGATAGGGGTGTTCTGGAAAAAATGGCTGGTCCATTTGAACACTTGTTGCGTAACGCCATTGTCCACGGTATTGAAACCCGTGAGCAACGACGCAATAATGGCAAAGAAGAAACCGGCGAATTGCTGATTGAAATCCGTCAGGAAGGTAACGAAGTCGTGATCCGCTTCAGCGATGACGGCCAGGGCCTGAACCTGAAACGCATCCGTGAAAAAGCCCTGTCAGTTGGTTTGATCACGAATGAAGACAATCCGGGTGAGCTGGAAACAGCCAATATGATTTTCGAACCGGGCTTCTCGACTGCAACCGAAATTACCGAACTTGCCGGTCGCGGCGTCGGTATGGACGTGGTCCGTTCCGAAGCTGCCTCGCTCGGTGGTCGCGTAGAAGTGACCACCAACGAAGGCAAGGGCGCAGAATTCACCATTCGCCTGCCGTTGACACTGGCCGTAACCCAGGTTGTACTGCTGAGTTCCGGTGGTCGTACCTTCGCCGTACCGTCAGTACTGGTTGAACAGGTACAGCAACTGAAGTCGACAGCACTTGCCAATGCCTACAACGAAGGTGCTGTCATGTGGCAGGGCCAGCGTGTGACGCTGTATTACCTCTCTTCCATGCTGGGTCAGGATGATGCCACACCGATCACACAGCAATACACACCTTTGCTGATCATGAAGAGTGGTGGTGAAAGGGTTGCCATTCACGTCGATGATATCGTCGGTAACCGCGAGGTCGTGGTTAAAAACATTGGCCCGCAACTGGCACGTATGACCGGGATTGCCGGTGCCACGGTACTGGGTTCCGGTGAGATCGTGTTGATTCTGAATCCGGTACCACTGGCACACAGGATGGAACACGAGCACGCTCGCCTGCAACATCTGGGTGCCGAAGCTACACCTGATCTGGGTGCCGTTGCCAATCTGCATGCGCCAACTGAAGCGGCACAGGCCAAATCCGAACCGGTACAGGGTCTGCGTACCCAGCATACTGTCATGGTGGTCGATGATTCCCTGACTGTACGTCGCGTGACCCAGCGTTTGCTGGCGCGTGAAGGTTATCAGGTTATCCTGGCAAAAGATGGTATCGATGCGCTGGAACAACTGCAATCGGTCACGCCTGATGTCATGCTGGTAGATATTGAAATGCCACGCATGGATGGTTTCGATCTGACACGTAACGTACGCAGCGATGCACGTACCAGCCATATCCCTATCATCATGATTACCTCGCGTACTGCGGATAAACACCGCAATTATGCGAAAGAACTCGGTGTGAATGAGTACTTTGGTAAGCCTTATCAAGAGGATGATCTGTTGGGGGCGATTATGGGGTTTGTGGGTAAGGATGCGGCGGTGATCGTGTAAGTACGCTGCAGGCTTATAGCTACTAAAAAAGCAGAGAGTGATCTCTGCTTTTTTTGTTTTTGTCTTGTGTTCGTCTTTGCTTGTGTTTGTATTTTTTAGCTTTTAGTTTTTAACTTCTAGTTTCTAGTTTCTAGTTTCTAGTTTCTAGTTTCTAGTTCCTAGTTTCTAGTTCCTAGCTCCTATGCGGTTAGCAATGCGCATGAATTGAACGACCGTAAACTTGGTAACGTCGCTCCAGCATGTTTTTAGGCTGGAGCCCAGTGGCGTTCGTTGCATACTTGAGTCTTTATTGAAGCGATTGCCCTTCGTAGAACCAAGCCGGGTCTCGGCCCGGCGGCCGAGATACTTTCTTTTGCGTCGCCAAAAGCAAGTATCCAAAGAAAAGGCGACCGCAGACTTGCCCTTCGGGTGCTTACGCTACGCTTCAGCACAATTTGTGCATCACAAAAAATGGGAAAGCTTCGAAACTCGCTTCGCTCAAACACGAAGCTTTCTGATCCATTTTCTGTGACGCACAAATTGCAGCGTCCCAAGCGGATTAAAGTCAAAAGCAACTTCAAAAGCAACAGCAACCCCAAGGTCAAAACCAACAACTGCAAATTGCTACAGGTATAGATTGGGTAGCTCTCTAGTTTTACTCATCCCCTTCATGCGTAGCCACCTTCTTCACCACAGCATACCGCGTCAAAGTCTGCTTGCGTGCTACGTCGTGTTCGACAACTGGAAACGGGTAATCCTTGCCTATTTTGACCCCAGCCTGCTCCAGCAATAGCGGTGCGGCTTTCCATGGTGCATGGATGCTGCGTTTGTCCAGTTTGGCCAACTGTGGCAGGTAGCGTTTGATGAACTTGCCTTCGGTGTCGAATTTTTCTGATTGGGTGATGGGGTTGAAAATGCGGAAGTAAGGTTGGGCGTCGCAGCCGGAGGAGGATGCCCATTGCCAGCCGCCGTTGTTGGCGGACAGGTCGAAGTCGTTCAGGTGTTCGGCGAAATAGGCTTCGCCGCGGCGCCAGTCTATGCCCAGGTCTTTGATCAGGAAGCAGGCAGTGACCATGCGCAGGCGGTTGTGCATATAGCCGGTCTGGTTCAGTTGCAGCATGGCGGCATCGACCAGCGGGTAGCCGGTGCGGCCTTCGCACCAGGCGTTGAAATGGGCATCGGCCTGGGGGCCGGTTTCCCATCGTATGGCATCGTAATCGGGTTTGAAGGAACGGTTGGCGACATGTGGGTGGTGGTGCAGGATCATGAAGTAAAAATCACGCCAGATCAGTTCAGATAACCAGATTTCGGCACCACGATTGGCGGCAATGCGCATTTGCTGTATGGCTTCCTGCACCAGATGGCGGATGGATATGGTGCCGAAGCGTAAATGTACTGACAGGTAAGACGGCCCCTTGATGGCAGGGAAGTCGCGCGACTGGTCATACAGTTTCATGCGTCCCATAAAATCATCCAGCAACTGGCTTGCGCCAGTCATGCCGGCAGCAACCGGCATGCGTCTTTCAGCGGCTGCAGGAAAGCCCAGTTCCGCCAGACTGGGTATGCCGCTTGCGGCTGGCCGGGCCAGCTTATGGGCATATTTTTCTATGGGGTAAGCACGTGAATAAAAATCGCTGGTATCTGCATAAAACTTTTTCAGCCAGGCATTTTTATACGGTGTGAACACTGAAAATGGTGTGCCTGCCAGCGACAAGACCTCTTCTTTTTCAAAGATGACCTGGTCCTTGTAGCTGAAGAAAGCGCAGTTGCTTGCTAATAAACTTTGTTCTACGGTCGTGTCACGCAGCTTTGCCTGTGGTTCATAGTCACGGTTGGTGAACACGGCATCAACACCCAGTTCACGGGCCAGTCGTGGTATTTCCTCTTCTGCCTGGGCATGACGCACGATCAGGCCACCGCCCATCTGTTCCAGCGACTTTGCCAGTTCGCTCAGGCTTTCATGGATGAAAGCGACGCGTCTGTCATTGTCGGGTAAATCATTTAATATTTTTTCATCAAAAATGAAAGCGCAGAAGACACTGTCACTTTGCCGCAAGGCATGATGCAGTGCTGCATGGTCAACATTGCGCAAATCCCGCCTGAACCAGACCAGGGAACGTTGAAAACGAAGTTTATTTTCTTGCATGAGAGAAATCAGGTGAACTAAATGAACTAAATCAACTAAATGGGGGAGGTGCAAAGTGTGACTAAAACGCTATGCGGCACCTTAGCACACATCGAAAAAACACGCTAAAAATGCTAAAATGCGGATATGGCGAAGCAAACAAAATCCTTACATACCAATCTGCACGATGAGGCAACGCAGTCTGCATCACTGACTGCCAAACACAAGTTCAAAGTGAAAACTGAAGACGATGCCAATTTGGAATTGAATCTGACGAATCATTTCCTGATCGCAATGCCCTCCATGCTTGACCCCATTTTTGGCGGCACGGTCATTTACCTGTGCGAGCATAGTGCCCGCGGTGCCATGGGCATGGTCATCAATCGTCCTACAGATCTGACGGTAGCTGGCCTGTTTGATCGCATAGATCTGAAGCTGGAAATCATCCCCGATTCTCACCCCATAGGCAAACGCCCGGTCATGTTTGGTGGCCCGGTGCAGGATGACCGTGGTTTTGTGTTACACACACCGCCTGGCAAATATTCATCTTCCCTCAAGGTAACAGATGACATTGCCTTTACCACTTCAAGAGATGTACTGGAAGCCGTGGCTGCCGGTGATGGTCCGGAGCAGGTGCTCATCAGTGTCGGCTATGCCGGCTGGAGTGCAGGTCAGCTGGAACAGGAAATCCTGGCGAATGGCTGGCTGACCGTGGCGGCCGATGCCAGTATCATGTTTGATCTGCCGATGGAAGAGCGCTTTGCCGCTGCCATCAAACTGCTGGGCATCGACCCCATGATGCTGGCTGCCGATGCGGGACACGCCTGATGGCTGCGAGTGATGGTACCGTCCTTGCATTTGACTTTGGTTTGAAACGCATAGGCGTTGCCGTTGGAAATACCTTTCTGCGCCAGGCAGAAGCATTAAGCATTATTCACGCCCCCACCAATGACGGCAAGTTTGCCGAAATCAGCCGTCTGATAGAACAATGGCAACCCGTGCTCTGCGTGGTCGGCCTGCCCATGCATCCTGATGGCGCAGACAATGAAATGACACAGCGCTGCAAGCGTTTTGCCAATCAGATCAATGGCCGCTTCAATGTGCCCGCCGTACTGGTGGATGAACGCTATTCTTCCGCCGTGCTGGATGCGCGACGCGGCGAATTTATCGACGATGATGCGGCTGCCCTTATCCTGCAACAATATTTTGATGAAACGCCATGACTTCTCCACACCTCAGCCTGGATGCAGAAGCACTGTACCAGCAACTTTTGAATCAGATACGGCCCCATGCAGCCGTACAGGAGCATCTCGCCATTGTCGGCATTTACTCTGGTGGTGCCTGGATCGCTGAACGCCTGGTGACTGATCTGGGCCTGAAAGACAAGGCAGGCTTCATCGATGTTTCCTTTTATCGTGATGACTATGCGGCCAAAGGCCTGCATGCCGAAGTCAAACCCACCCATATTCCCTTTGATGTGAATGGTGCCCACATCATCCTGGTGGATGATGTGCTGTACACCGGTCGTACCACCCGTGCTGCGATCAATGAGTTATTTGATTATGGTCGCCCGGCCCGCATCATGCTGGCAACCCTGGTTGATCGCGGTGGCCGTGAATTGCCGGTTGCTGCCGACTTTGTTGCCTACGCTGCCCCATTTGAACCCGCCGTCTCTGTCAATCTGCAGCGTGCAGACGATGGCACACTCAGCATCTCTATTGACCATGCATAATCCCCAGCTCAATAAACACGGCGAACTTCAGCATTTGCTGACCATAGATGGCTTGCCGAAAGCCATCGTCAACCATATCCTGGATACCGCTTCTTCCTTCGTCAGTGTCAGCGACAGGGAAGTCAAGAAAGTACCGCTGATGCGTGGCAAAAGCGTGTTCAATCTGTTCTTTGAAAATTCCACACGTACCCGCACCACGTTTGAAATTGCCTCCAAACGTTTGTCCGCGGATGTCATCAATCTGAATATCGCTGCGTCCAGTACCAGCAAGGGTGAATCCCTGCTCGATACCATAGACAACCTGGCGGCCATGCATGCCGACATGTTCGTCGTGCGCCATGCGACATCCGGTGCACCTTTCCTGATCGCCAAACATCTGAACGACACCAGACAGCATCATGTGCATGTGGTGAATGCCGGTGATGGCCGTCATGCCCACCCTACCCAGGGTTTGCTGGACATGTACACCATACGCCACTACAAAAAAGACTTCACCAACCTGACGGTCGCCATCGTTGGTGACGTCCTGCACAGCCGTGTGGCGCGTTCTGACATCCATGCACTGACCACGCTGGGCGTGCCGGAAGTGCGCGTCATTGGTCCGCGTACCCTGTTGCCCGGTGGTCTGGAGCAAATGGGTGTGCGTGTATTCAACAACATGAACGAAGGTCTGAAAGGCGTTGATGTGATCATCATGCTGCGTCTGCAAAATGAGCGCATGAGTGGGGCTTTGCTGCCCTCTGCACAGGAATATTTCAAGAGCTATGGCCTGACACCAGAACGTCTGGCGCTGGCCAGGCCAGGTGCCATCGTCATGCATCCGGGGCCGATGAACCGTGGTGTGGAAATTGATTCAGCCGTGGCCGATGGTCCACAGGCAGTCATCCTGCCGCAGGTCACGTTTGGTATTGCCGTGCGCATGGCCGTCATGAGCATCGTGGCTGGCAACAGCGGCGGGGTATGAGGAAACTATGAAAATACATATCAGGAATGGCCGCGTGATTGACCCGGCAAGTGGAACAGATGCAGTACAGGACGTATTTATCGCCGCTGGCAAAGTTGTTGCCATCGGTCAGGCACCTGCCGACTTTATTGCCAATAAAATTGTCGATGCCACTGGCCTGGTGGTGGCACCCGGTCTGGTCGACCTCAGTGCCCGCCTGCGTGAACCTGGCTTTGAATACAAGGCCACACTGGAATCCGAATTGCAGGCGGCCATGCGCGGTGGTGTCACCAGCCTGGTCTGCCCACCGGATACCGACCCGGTGCTGGATGAATCCGGTCTGGTCGAAATGCTCAAGCAAAGAGCACGCATGCAAAACAAGGCGCACGTGTATCCGCTGGGAGCACTGACCGTCGGCCTGAAGGGAGAATCCCTGACCGAAATGGCGGAACTGACAGAGGCTGGTTGTATCGGTTTCTCGCAGGCTGAAGAAACCATCGCCAATACCAATACTTTGCAAAGGGCGCTGGATTATGCCGCCACCTTTGGTTTCACCGTCTGGCTGCGTCCGCAAGATGCATATATAGGCAAGGGCGGTGTGGCACATAGTGGTCCTTTGGCGTCGCGCCTGGGTTTGTCTGGCGTGCCCGTCATGGCCGAGACGATTGCCCTGCACACCCTGTTTGAACTCATGCGCGCTACCAATGCCAAAGTGCACCTGTGCCGTATCTCGTCTGCTGCAGGTCTTGATCTGGTGCGCAAAGCGAAGAAAGAAGGCCTGGCCCTGACCTGTGATGTCGGTGCCCATCATGTGCACCTGACCGATGCGGATATTGGCTTCTTCGATTCGAATGCACGTCTGACACCACCTTTGCGCAGCCAGCGTGACCGCGATGCCATCAGTGCGGCATTGAAGGATGGCACGATAGATGCGATCTGTTCCGACCATACACCAGTCGATGATGATGAAAAGTTGCTGCCTTTCGCCGAAGCGTCTCCGGGCGCAACGGGTCTGGAATTATTGTTGTCGCTGGCACTGAAATGGGCAGAAGACAGTCGCGGTGAAGTCAGCCTGACCCTGGCCTTGTCGAAGATCAGCCAGCATGCTGCCAGGGTGGCAGGCGTGCCTGCCGGGCAAATCGCAGTTGGACATGCCGCCGACATTTGCATCTTTGATCCGGCTACACGCTGGAAAGTGGAAGCAAAAACCCTCGCCAGCCAGGGCAAGCATACGCCTTTCCTCGGTTATGAATTGCCGGGTGTGGTGAAGGCAACGATCGTGTCAGGGCATGTGGCGTTTGATACTTTGCATTGATGTAGCGATCACGGGTCAGACGGTTTTCTGAATTCTGAAGATGTAGATTCACTACGCTATTTGGGCAAAAAACGGTTTGTAGGGAGTATGGTTGTGCCGTACTCCCGTTTGTTTTATTGCGATTGATTTTTTTTATTCTTACCCTGTATGGGTATGGGCGAGTTGGGCATGATCGTTTGGCATTTTTTCAGGGTATTCATTCATCTCATGGCAGGTTTGTTGACTTGCGCAGTGGTCTTTCCGTTTGTCCATGATGACCGGCGTGATTATCTGGTGCGTCGCTGGTCGGTCAAATTGCTGGCCATCTGCACTGTGGATGTCGCTTTCAAAGATAAAAGCGAAGGGGCGGTGAATGCGTCTGCGATGATTGTTTCCAATCATATTTCCTGGCTGGATATTTTCGTGATCAATACCTTGCACCCTTGCCATTTTGTGGCCAAGTCAGATATCCGCAATTGGCCATTGCTGGGCTGGTTATGTGAGAAAGCCGGTACCATTTTCCTGGTACGTGGCCGGCAGCGCGATGTGCGTCGTATTTATGAAGGCCTGGTACATCAGATACAAGCGGGCAAGCGTATTGCTTTTTTTCCCGAAGGTACGACAACTTCACAAGGTAATGTGCTGTCGTTTCATGCCAATCTGTTTGAAGCCGCGATAGAAGCGCATGTGCCTGTGCAACCCTTTGTTGTCCGCTATCTGGACGCCCAGGGACAGTTTCATTCCGCAGCTGACTTTATTGGCGACATGACTTTTGCCGAGAGTATGCGCATCATCTTGCTGGCACCGCGCATGACGGCGGAACTGGTGCGTCTGCCCACCATTCCTACCGACGGTGCGCACAGGCGTGATGTCGCCAGGCTGGCGCGCGCAGCGGTGATGCGGGAACTGGGTGTCACTGAGGCTTAGCCCGGCTTTTGCTGTTGCGGGCAATCTATCTGTACCAGGTCGCGGTCTTCCAGTGCAACCGCCGTCAATTTGCCACCCCAGACGCAACCGGTGTCCAGGCTGATCAGATTGGGGCGTAACACCAGTCCCAGGGTGGACCAGTGACCGAAAACCATGGTGTTGTCTTCAGTGGCGCGTGGTAAATCAAACCATGGTGCAAAGCCGTCAGGGGCTGCGCCCGCGCCATCCTTGGTAGCAAAATCCATCTTGCCGTCGGCGCTGCAAAAACGCATGCGTGTCAGTGCATTGATGATGCATCGATAACGCGCATTGCCCTGTAAATCATCTTGCCAGTGATCTGGTGTGTTGCCGTACATGTTATGCATCAGGTCCAGCCAGTCAGGTGCGCGCAAGCGGGTTTCCACTTCCTTCGCCAGACTCAGTGTTTGCGTTGCCGACCACTGCGGAAAGATGCCCGCATGTATAAGCAAGTGATTACTCTTGAAAATTGCCAAAGGCCGTTGTCGCAACCAGTGCAGCAGTTCGTCACGATCAGGGGCCTGCAAGATGTCGTCCAGGGTATCGCTGCGGTGGGGCGGGCGTATGCCGTTGGCAACAGCCAGCAAATGCAGGTCATGGTTACCCAGCACGCTTTCGGCGCGGCCACTTTGCTGCAGGCTGCGTATCAGACGCAGACTTTCCAGTGACTGTGGGCCACGGTTCACCAGATCGCCTGCGAACAGATAATAAGCGCGGGGTGAACGCACCTCTATCTTGTTCAGCAAGGTTTGCAACTGTTCGGCGCAGCCTTGTATGTCGCCGATGAAATAGGTTTTGCTCATTACTTTTTAGTGATCCGCACCCAGTCGCTTCGATTCGGAGCGGCTGATCAGGGCTTGCTGTTTTTGTTGCTCACGCATGCTGGCGGTGATCATGGTCGGCCAGCCTATCAGGTGTTGCTCGGCAATTTCTGCCAGGCCGCGCATCCATACCGGTGATTCATTCAGACAGGGAATGTAGTTGAATTCCTTGCCGCCGGCACGCAGGAAGTCTGTCTTCACTTCCATGGCGATTTCTTCCAGGGTTTCCAGGCAATCGGCGATAAAGCCAGGACAGATAACGTCTATGCGTTTGATGCCGTCTTTTGCCAGTTTTTGTACCGTCGGCGCAGTATAGGGTTGCAGCCATTCGGCACGTCCCAGGCGTGACTGGAAGGTGACGATATAGTCATCCTTGCCCAGCCCCAGTTTTTCAGCCAGTAGGCGGGCAGTTTTATAGCATTCGCAATGATAGGCATCGCCGCGCAGTAAAAATGCTTTTGGCAAGCCATGAAAACTCATGACCAGTTTTTCTGGACGGCCATGGCTTTGCCAGTGATCCATGACAGATACCTTCAATGCCTGAATATAACCATCATGATCATGATAGTTCTTGACGAAGCGCAGTTCAGGCATGTTTCTGACTTGCTGATAATGCTGGGCGACAGCATCAAAATTGGATGCCGTTGTGGTGCCGGAATATTGCGGATAAGCAGGCAAAATCAAGATGCGTTCGCAGCCATCTTTCTTGAGTTTTTGCAAGACATCAGGGATGGATGGTGAGCCATAGCGCATGGCATAGGCAACCTGAACTTCATGCCCGCGTTCACCCAGATAGCCCTTCAGCAGGGTGGCCTGTTTTTCGGTATGTATTTTCAGTGGCGAACCATCCTTGGTCCAGATCGATGCATATTTTTTCGCAGACTGGCCAGAACGAAACGGCAGGATAATGCCATGCAAGATCAGCCACCAGATCGGGCGTGGCACTTCAACCACACGCCGGTCCCATAAAAATTGTTTCAGGTAAGGGCGCACGGCCGATGCAGTAGGAGCATCCGGTGTGCCAAGATTGATCAGTACGACGGCGGTTTTAGTTATCTTGCCGTGTGAGTATTCAGGTTCTTTGAGGAAGCGCATGATATTTATTTTCTTAAGATGCCAGTAATTCTCTGGCGTGTTTGCGCGTAGTTGCCGTGATTTCTATGCCGCCCAGCATGCGGGCAATTTCTTCGACACGTTGTTTGTTGTCGAGTGCTTCAATTTGTGATGTGGTCTTGCCTTTGTGGCTGGCCTTGCTGACCTGGAAGTGTTGATTGGCCTGGCTGGCGACTTGTGGCAAATGGGTAACGCACAGTACCTGCCGGTCTTGCCCCAGTCGTTTCAGCAAACGCCCGACCACTTCTGCCACGCCGCCGCCGATGCCGCTATCGACTTCATCGAAGATCAGGGTCGGAGTGGCAGTCGCACCAGAAGTGATGACCGAAATAGCCAGCGAGATACGCGCCAGCTCACCACCGGATGCCACCTTTGCCAGTGGGCGCGCCTGCACACCTGCATGGCCGGCCACCAGGAATTCAGTTTGTTCCAGCCCATAGGCGGCCGGTTGGGCAGCATGCAGGGCGATGGAAAAACTGCCGCCCCCCATGCTCAGATCTTGCATGGCGGCGGTGACTGCTGCAGCCAGTTCTTTCGCTACTTTGGTACGTGCCTTGCTGAGCTTTTGTGCCGCCTGCATATAACTTGAACGGGATTTTTCTTCCTGTGCTTTCAGGGCATCCATGTCACTGGCATTCGAAAGCTGCTGTAACTGTGCCGATAAAATGGCAAATTCTTCATGCAGTTTTTCTGGTGCGACATGAAAGCGACGTGCCGTAGTATGAATCGCTTCGACGCGGTTTTCGACTTTGCGCAGACGCGCCGGATCCAGTTCGGTGCGGCTCAGGTAATCGTTCAGCGCATAGGTGGTTTCCTGCAGGTTGATGCAGGCAGAATCCAGTGCTTCAATGACGGGCTTTAAGGCAGCATCATAGTCCAGCAGTTTTTGCAGCTTGTGCTGAACTGCCGTCAATTGTGACAGTACAGGATGGTCGGATTCTGAAATCAGGCTGGCAGCTTCCTGCGCGCCTTCCAGCAAACTTGCAGCATGGGCCAGGCGGCTATGTTCCTGCGTGATGTCTTCCCACTCGCCGGGCTTGATCTGTAATTTGTCGAGTTCGCCAACTTGCCATTCCAGCCTTTCGCGTTCTTGCAAAACATTCTTGGCATTGGTTTCAAATTCTTCGCGCTGCTTGCTCAGGTTGCGCCAGGCCTTGTAGCGCAGGCCGACTTCGCGGACCTGTTCTTCCAGCCCGCCCTGCATATCGAGCAGGGAACGCTGGGCCTCGGTTTTCAGCAAGGACTGATGCGCATGCTGGCCATGGATATCCACCAGCAAATCACCGATTTCACGCAACTGGCTGGCGGTGGCGGTGATGCCGTTGATCCAGGCTTTTGAGCGTCCGGCATTGTCTACCGTGCGGCGCAGTATCAGTTGCTGGTCGGGGTCGCTGAAATCATTGGCTTCCAGCCAGTTGTTCAGGCTGGCATTGATGGCAAATTCGGCACTGACATCGGCTTTGGCGGCTGATTCGCGCACCATGCTGGCGTCACCCCGGCCACCCAGTGCCAGGGTCAGTGCATCAATCAGGATGGATTTGCCGGCACCGGTTTCCCCGGTCAGTACGCTGAAACCGGATGAAAATTCGAGCTCCAGTGTATCGACAATGACAAAGTCACGAATGGCAAGCGTGCGCAGCATAATGAACAGACAGTAATGATATGAAATGGATATGGATAAGAATGTATTTAATGCAGCGGCGAAACAGGATCAGTCGCTATTTTAGCAATACAGCTTGTGTACGTGTTTCAGTCTGGGTTTCAGTTCAGGTTTCAGCTCTGGTTTCAATTCAGTGCGCCTTCGACCGAAGGATACTCATTCCAGTGCAGTTTTTCACGCAGGGTATTGTAATAATTCCAGCCCTGGGGATGCAGGAAGGTTACCGTATGGGCAGAGCGGTTCACGATTATCCTGTCCTGGTGCATCAGGCTGGCAAAATTCTGCATGTCAAAGTTCAGGCTGATGTCACGTCCGGCCACGATCTCGATCACGATTTCGCTGCTGTCCGGCAAGACTATCGGACGGTTGGACAAGGCATGTGGTGCAATCGGCACCATGGCAATGCCAGACAGGCTGGGATGCAGCAGCGGGCCACCGGCAGACAGGGCATAAGCGGTAGAACCAGTCGGTGTAGACACGATCAAACCGTCAGAACGCTGGTTGTACATGAAATGGCCGTCGACTTCGACCCGCAGTTCCACCATGCCGGAACCGGCCCCGCGTGACACCACGATATCATTGAAGGCGACGCCGCTAAAAATTTGGTCACCGTCACGCACCACGATGGCCTGTAACAGGCTGCGGCGTTCGGATGCATATTTGCCATCCAGTATGTCGGTAATCGCCGGCACCATGCGGTCGAGTGCAATATCGGTAATAAACCCCAGGCGGCCCTGGTTGACACCTATCAGCGGGACGTTATAGGGTGCTAGTTGACGCGCGATGCCAAGCATGGTGCCATCACCACCAATGACGATGGCGGCGTCGGCAGATTTGCCGATTTCAGGAACAGTCATGGTCGCGAACTGCGCCAGTTGCGGGTATTGCGCTGTTTCTGCCTCAATAACGACGTGATGTCCTGCTTGCTCCAAAAAGTTTGCCAGTTCGGTCATTGAATCCGCGATGCCGGCAGCATTATATTTTCCAACAAGTGCAATGGTTTTGGCCTGGACTGTCATAAACAAGGTGGAGGTGACATGATGCCTCAGATTAGACCATAATTAAGCTGGGAATGAATCAATTGAGTGCACTTTATGACATTAAAAGCAGTTTTGCTAGATCTGGATGATACCTTGTGGCCTGTCGTGCCAGTGATACGCCATGCCGAGGCGGTATTGCAACAATGGCTGCATGAACACGTACCTGTGGTCGCACAAAATTACAGTGTGGAAAAACTGCGTGAGCGCAGGAATACCCTGGTATCTGCCGACCCGCGTTTTCAATATGATTTGTGGGCGCTGCGCCATACCCTGCTCAGCGAAGTCTTTCAGGAGCATGGCATACCGGCAGAAAAAGCCGATCATGCCATGGCTGTGTTTGCCGATGCCAGAAACAAGGTGGATTTGTATGAAGACGTCAGGCCAGGCTTGCTGGCGCTGGAAAAAAAGATAAACCTCGGTACCGTCTCGAACGGTTTCGCCGATTTGTCGGCCATCGGCATTGCCGGACATTTCAAGGTATCGATCGCCGCCTACCGCTTTGGCTGTGCCAAGCCTGACCCACGGATTTTCCTGGCGGCCTGTGATGCAATGCAAGTGGCACCATCAGAAGTATTATATGTGGGCGACGATTTGTTGCTGGATGTGCAAGGTGCGCAACAGGCAGGCCTGCAAGGTGGCTGGATGAATCGCAAGGGTTTGAAAATCGAGGATGAACGCCATATACATATCAGGCCGGATGCAGAATTTGCCAGCCTGCATGAGCTGGCGCAGTGGATATAAAACTTTCTGTGTTCATTGCTGGCATGAACGCATAAAATGAAGCTATGCAACTTGATATTCGCGCACAAACCTTATTAAAAGCACTGGTCGAACGGTATATCGCCGATGGCCAGCCTGTGGGCTCCCGCGCCCTGTCAAAAATTTCCGGCCTGGAATTGTCGCCTGCGACCATACGCAATGTGATGGCTGACCTGGAAGAAATGGGGTTTGTTGCCAGTCCGCACACTTCAGCCGGACGTATACCTACGCCGCGTGGTTATCGGGTGTTTGTGGATAAATTGCTTACAGTGCAAGAAATCAGCGAAGTCGGCCTGGAGTCGCGTCTGCAATCGGGCATGTTGTCGCAGCCGCCGCAAAAGCTGATCGCCAATGCCGCACAGATATTGTCATCGCTGTCGCAATTTGCCGGTGTTGTCATGACGCCGCGTACGGAATCGATATTCCAGCAAGTTGAATTTTTACGCCTGTCGGAAAAGCGTATCCTGCTGGTGGTCGTGTCACCGACAGGCGACGTGCACAACCGTCTGTTGCTGACCGACGTAGACTACAATCAGGGGCAGTTGGTACATGCTGCCAATTACCTGAACCAGAATTTTGGCGGTTTAAGTTTTTCCGACGCCCGTACCCGCATCAACAACGAATTACGTCAACTGCAAAATGACATGACCCGGCTGATGCAGGCAGCGGTAGAAGCGGGCAGTGACGCCATGGATGAACATAGCGACGAAGTCGTCATATCCGGCGAACGTAATTTGCTGAATGTGCAGGACCTGTCTTCCAACATGGGTTCTTTGCGCAAGTTGTTTGACATGTTCGAACAAAAAAACAGTCTGATGCAATTGCTGGATGTATCGAGCAAGGCAACTGGCGTGCAGATATTCATCGGTGGTGAGTCGCAACTTGTCCCCATGGAAGAAATGAGCATCGTTACCGCACCTTATGACGTTAACGGTAAGATAGTAGGAACGCTGGGAGTCATAGGCCCGACCCGTATGGCGTATGAAAGAGTGATACCGATTGTTGATATCACTGCAAAATTATTGTCCAATGCGCTTAGTCAGTAACTGGTCACCATTAGTGGTCACCACTAACTAATAAGCATTGAATAGCCATTGAACAATTGAAATCATGTGCCTTGCCGAAGTAGTCCAGGCGCGCAAGGACGTTCAGCCATCTTGATGGCGCAAGCATCTCTTACACTTGTGACTGAAAATATTGATATGGACAAAAAGAACGTGAAGATATTACTGGTGGACGATAACGACGTCACCAGGGAAGTATTGAGAGTCATTCTGCGTAGCGAGGGCTACGATGTCGTGGGTGAGGCAACGGATGGCAGTACCGGGTTGGAAATGGCTGTCAAGCTCAAGCCACATCTGATCATGCTGGACGTGGTCATGCCCAAGATCAGTGGTATCGAGATTTTGCCGCGTCTGAAAGAATTGGTACCAACTGCTTGCGTACTGATGGTCACTGCCAACAAAGACCAGGCAACCATTGCAGAAGCGGTCAAGACCGGCATTCACGGTTATGTTCTCAAGCCATTCAATGCACAAAAGATCATTGATACGGTAGCGGGTGTGGTTGCCAAAATCAGCAAATGATGTGGATGTAACAGTAAAGCAGGCACGCAGACGTGCCTGCTTACTATGAGATTACGAGCCTGATTGCGTTGTCATGGCTGGGGCTAAGCAATGAGCAAGCAATGAGCAAGCAATGAGTAAGCAATGAGTCTTAAGCCTTGTGTTCGCAATTGGCTTTGGTACAGTTGCCGTAAATCGCCAGTGCATGTTCAGCAATCTTGAAGCCGCGTTCCAGTGCCACCTTGTGCTGGCGCTGTTCAATTTCTTCATCGAAAAACTCTTCCACCCTGCCGCAGTCAAGACAGACCAGGTGGTCATGGTGAGAGCCTTCGTTCAGTTCAAAAATAGCCTTGCCGGTTTCGAAATGATTACGATTGAGCAAGCCAGCCTGTTCAAATTGTGTCAGGACGCGGTAGACTGTTGCTAAACCGACATCCATATTTTCATTCAGCAGGATCTTGTACACGTCTTCTGCTGTCAAATGGCGAACCCGGCTGTTCTGGAAAATTTCCAGTATCTTCAGTCGTGGAAGGGTCGCTTTCAGGCCGCTGGCCTTCAGGTTTGGAGTGCTGTTTGTCATGTTTTCGATCAAAAATTTGCTATCTGCTTTATGATATCGGGTTTTAGGGCTTGTTGCTCAATAATGAGGTTACCTATGCGTTTGTTGTTTTCAGCTTCAAAACGGACCACGCTGGGCCGTGCTGCTGGTCTGGCACTGCTTACTTGCCTGACTGCATGTTCATCAGCTTTGCCTTTTTTGTCCAGTGCAGACAAAACCTCGGTGTATGCCACGCCAACAAGCACTGGTGATACCAGCGGCGCCCAGGTGATTGCGCCTACCGGCTTTGCCAAGTTGCTCAGCTACGTCTCGCCTTACCGCGTACCTATCCAGCAAGGTAACTTCGTGTCACAGGAAATGATTTCCCAGTTGAAAGAAGGCATGACCCGTGAGCAAGTACGCTTTTTGCTGGGTACAGCCTTGCTGACTGACATGTTCCACGAAGACCGCTGGGATTATCCTTTCCGTCTGACCAAGGGCAATGGCGAACAAATCACCAGCCGCGTATCAGTGTATTTCAAAAATAACACTGTTGCCAAGTTTGAAGGCGGTAACCTGCCGACTGAAAAAGATTACCTGGCCCGTATTACCGAATCCGCCCTTGGCGTGAATCGCGTACAGTCAGTGATTGATACTGATGGCCCGGCCAAGAAAAAAGAGAAATAAAATACTATGACAGCCTTGAAAATTGCCGTAGCGGGTGCTTCTGGCCGTATGGGGAAAATGTTGGTTGAGGCAATCAGCGCTGCTGATGACCTGGTGCTGGCTGGCGCGCTGGATGTGCCAGGTTCGCCCGCACTGGGTACCGATGCGGGTCTCAGTCTGGGTAAGCCGACAGGCGTGCTGATCGAGTCGGATCTGGCAAAAGGTCTGGCAGATGCCGCCTACCTGATCGACTTTACCCGCCCCGAAGGTACGCTCAAGCATCTTGAATATTGTGCTGCGCATGGCATCAAGATGATCATAGGCACGACCGGCTTTGACGGGGCAGGCAAGGCAGCCATTGCTGCCGCTGCGCAAAAAACTGCCATCATGTTTGCGCCGAATATGAGCGTGGGCGTGAATGTCACGATGAAGTTGCTGGAAATGGCTGCCAAAAGTTTTTCTCATGGCTATGACATTGAAATCGTCGAAGCACATCACCGCTTTAAAGTGGATGCACCGTCAGGCACGGCGCTGAAAATGGGGGAAGTGATTGCTGACACGCTGGGACGCGACCTGAACGAAGTCGGGGTTTTTTCCCGCGAAGGCGTGACCGGTGAGCGTGATCCATCCTCCATCGGTTTTGCCACTATCCGTGGCGGTGACATTGTCGGCGACCATACGGTGCTGTTTGCCGGTATTGGTGAGCGGGTTGAAATAAGCCATAAATCATCCAGCCGTGTTACCTACGCGCATGGCAGTTTGCGTGCAGCCCGTTTCTTGCAGGATAAATCCACTGGTCTGTTCGATATGTACGACGTATTGGGTTTGCGCTAAACAAAGCGCTAGCCCGGCCCTATGAATTCAGCGATTGCACATTACTGGGATCAGGCGGATTTGCTGGGACACATGGTCGGCTGGTTTTTGCTGGCCATGTCGGTACTCAGTTGGACCCTGATCTTGTTGAAGGCATGGACTTTCTGGCGCATCCGCCAGGCAGCGCCCGCCTTGCGGGCTTTCTGGCAATCACCCAGTCTGGCCGATGCTATGGCCATGCTGCGTCAGGCTGACAGGGCGCATATCTTTATTGCCCTGGCGGATGCGGCAGAGCAGGCAGACAAACGTGCTGGCACTCTGTCCGAAAACACAGCATTCAGCGACATTCTCACCCGCAGCCTGAGGCATCAATTGCAGGCACTGACCACCAGACTGGAAGCAGGATTAACCATGCTGGCATCGATAGGGGCAACGGCACCCTTTGTTGGCTTGCTGGGCACGGTATGGGGTATTTATCATGCGCTGACGGCCATTTCCTCGTCAGGTGCTGTACAGATAGATCAACTGGCTGGCCCGGTTGGTGAAGCCCTGATCATGACCGCGCTTGGTCTGATAGTCGCCATTCCGGCGGTACTGGCATATAACGGCTTTAACCGCATCAATCGCATTACCCTGGCCGAACTTGATGGCTTTGCCTTTGACCTGCACGCACACTGGTGCAAAACCTGAGGTCGTCACATCATGTCATTCGGTCAATTTCGCCAATCTGACGCTACCGCATCCGGCTCACAAGGGACGATGGCGGATATCAATGTCACCCCGATGGTGGATGTGATGCTGGTCCTGTTGGTGATTTTCATTATTGCCGCGCCCTTCATGACGCACGCTATCAAGCTGGATTTGCCTCAGGCCCAGTCTGCTGCCGTGCCGGAACCAGCGAACGCCATCCATATTGCATTTGATGCAGAAGGGCGCCTCTACTGGGACAAGGACGTATTGTCCATGGCTGAACTGGAGCCCAGACTGGCAGTGCTGGCAGCCAGCAACCCGCAGGCAGAAATACAATTGCGTGCCGACAAGGCAACCCGCTATGAAATCATTGCCCAGGTCATGGCTGCTGCCCAGACACAGGGCTTGAGCCGGATTTCTTTTGTTACTGACAAGAAAGCCAGCCGCTGAACCTGGCGGGCTTTGCCGTGGGCAGTGCCCATTAATTCCTTTCCATCGTGCCATTATTCGGGTCTTGCCCTGAGGCTTTGCTCAATAACATGGCTTAAGCAGTTATAATCTAAGGTTCTGAGTCATTTCCGCACCTACTTCTGCTTAAGCCATGCAAGAAAAATATACGCCTTCCGACGTCGAGCAATCGGCGCAGTCTCATTGGAAAAAGATCGATGCCTATACGGCAGTAGAAAACAATCCACGCTTCCCTAAAGGCAAGTATTACGCCTGTTCCATGCTGCCTTACCCTTCCGGCAAGCTGCATATGGGCCACGTGCGCAATTACACGATCAATGACATGCTGGCACGCCAGCTGCGCATGAAGGGCTATAACGTCCTCATGCCCATGGGCTGGGATGCATTTGGCTTGCCGGCAGAAAATGCGGCGATTGCCTACAAAAAATCGCCGGCAGAATGGACTTACGCGAATATCGAAGACATGAAGTCACAAATGCAGCCTCTGGGCCTGGCATTTGACTGGACGCGTGAAGTCGCGACCTGCGACCCGGATTACTACCGCTGGAACCAGTGGCTGTTCCTGAAGATGCTGGAAAAAGGTGTTGCCTATAAAAAAACCCAGGTCGTGAACTGGGACCCAGTCGATCAAACCGTGCTGGCGAACGAGCAGGTGATTGATGGTCGCGGTTGGCGCTCTGGTGCCCTGGTAGAGAAACGCGAAATTCCTGGCTACTACTTTGGCATCACTCAATACGCAGATGAACTGCTGAACAGCATCGATAATCTCGATGGCTGGCCTGAGCAAGTGCGTACCATGCAGCGTAACTGGATAGGCAAGAGCGAAGGCGTGCGCTTTGCTTTCCCACACCAGATCGCAGATGAAACTGGCGCACTGGTTCAAGACGGCAAGATGTATGTGTTCACTACCCGTCCAGACACCATCATGGGCGTGACTTTCTGCGCAGTAGCGGCAGAACATCCCATTGCGACGCTGGCAGCAAAGAATAATGCCGCACTGGCAGCCTTCATCGAAGTCTGCAAGGCTGGCGGTACGACAGAAGCCGAAATGGCGACCAAGGAAAAAGAGGGCATGCCTACCGGCCTGTTCGTTACCCATCCCCTGACTGGTGAGCAAGTCGAAGTCTGGGTCGGTAACTATGTGCTGATGACCTATGGCGATGGCGCTGTCATGGGCGTGCCTGCGCATGATGAACGCGATTTTGCCTTTGCGAAAAAATACCATATCGCCATCAAGCAAGTGGTGGCGATCGAAGGCGAAAGCTTCAGCACCGATGCCTGGGCAGAATATTATGGCGACAAGCAACGTGGCGTCACCGTCAATTCCGGCAAGTACGATGGCCTGAGCTTCAAGGCCACGGTTGATGCAGTGGCCGGTGATCTGGTAGCCAAAGGTCTGGGCGAAAAGAAAACCACCTGGCGTTTGCGTGACTGGGGTATTTCGCGTCAGCGTTACTGGGGTACACCTATCCCTATCATCCACTGCGCAAGCTGTGGTGACGTGCCTGTGCCGTATGAAGATTTGCCGGTGGTATTGCCTACCGACTGCATTCCTGACGGTTCTGGCAACCCATTGAAACACCGTGAAGATTTCCTGAATGTACCTTGCCCTAAATGCGGCAGCCCGGCACACCGTGAAACCGACACCATGGATACCTTCGTTGATTCCAGCTGGTATTTCATGCGTTATACCTGCCCGGATGCAGACACCATGGTGGATGAGCGCAATGATTACTGGATGGCGATGGACCAGTACATCGGCGGTGTCGAACATGCGGTTTTGCATTTGCTGTACGCACGTTTCTGGACCAAGGCCATGCGTGACCTGGGTTTGGTCAAGATAGACGAGCCTTTTAAGAACCTGTTTACCCAGGGCATGTTGCTCAACGAGTCTTATTATCGTGAAGATTCTACTGGCAAGAAAATCTGGTTCTACCCGAATGAAATTGAAGTTCAGCATGATGACAAGGGGCGCCCAATTTCAGCATCGCTGAAAAGCGATGGTCAGCCTGTGCAAATGGGCGGCATCGAGAAGATGTCCAAATCCAAGAACAATGTGGTCGAACCCAAAGACATTATCGAGCAGTTCGGTGCTGATACGGCACGCCTGTTCACCATGTTTGCCGGTCCTCCGGATCAAAGTGCGGCCTGGAGTAATAGCGGCGTGGAAGGTGCATCGCGTTACCTGCGTCGTTTGTGGGCTTCTGCATTGAAACTGTCTGGCACGATTGCTGCCGGGACCAGTACCGTCGCGCCCGCTGCGTATGCCAATGATGTCAAGGCCCTGCGCCGTGAAGTGCATCTGACGCTGAAGCAAATCGATACCGATTATGACCGTCTGCAATACAACACCGTTGTATCCGGTGCGATGAAGTTGCTCAACACCATAGAGTCCTTCAAGTCAGACGCTGAAGGCAGTGCAGCAGCCTTGCGTGAAGCTTTCAGCATCTTGCTGCGTGGCCTGTATCCGGTATGCCCGCACATCACGCACGTCTTGTGGCAGGAACTGGGCCTGGCCACTGAGCTGGGTGAAATCATTGATGCGCCATGGCCGCAGGTGGACGAAGCTGCTCTGGTGCAGGATGAAATCGAGCTGATGGTGCAGGTCAATGGCAAGTTGCGTGGCAGCATCAAGGTTGCCAAGGATGCCGACAAGGCCACCATAGAAGCGACGGCTCTGGCCAATGAAAGTGTACAGAAGTTCATGGAAGGTGCCGCCAAGAAAATCATCATCGTGCCTGGCAAGCTGGTGAATATCGTTGCCTGACCATCCTGGTCTTGACAACAGTGTGACAAGTAATAAGTAACAAAGAACAAAGGAAACCGCATGCAAGCAAAGTACTTAAAGCGTCTGCAATGGCTGACAGCAATCTTCTTCGTGATGCTGCTGTCCGCTTGCGGTTTTGCCTTGCGTGGCCCGGTGGCTTTGCCGTTCAAGAGCATTTATATCGGCATGCCTGAAAGTTCGGCACTGGGTGGTGAGTTGCGCCGCCAGATACGCGCCAACGGGCAAACCCAGATCATGTCCAGCGCCAAGGATGCGCAGGTCATGCTTGAAGTTTTGAGTGAAACCAGGGACAAGCAGATTCTGTCCCTGAACAGCCAGGGTCGTGTACGTGAATACAATCTGATCTACAACTTCCGTTTCCGCCTGCGCAATAACGAAGGCAAGGAATATCTGGAGCCGGTAGACATACAACTGAAACGCAATATCAGTTTCAATGAAACCCAGGTGCTGGCGAAAGAGGCAGAAGAAGTCTTGCTGTACCGTGATATGCAAAGCGACCTGGTGCAGCAGATCATGCGTCGCCTGGCTGTTGTAAAGATGGACGATTAAGATGCTGCTACGCTTCGATGCCCTCGATGGCCATCTGGCGAAAACACTGGCGCCACTGTATGTGATCACCAGTGATGAGCATTTGCTGGCGCTGGAAGCCGCAGACAAGATACGCCGCACGGCAAAGGCACAAGGTTTTTATGAGCGTGACATCCTGACGGTGGAGCGCAGTTTCAAATGGGGCGCCTTGCTGGCAGCGAATCAGTCGCAATCCCTGTTTGGCGATAAAAAACTGATCGATTTGCGCATACCCACCGGCAAACCCGGCAAGGACGGTGGCCAGGCCTTGCAGGATTATGTGGCGAACCTGTCGCCCGATAACCTGACCCTGATCACCTTGCCCAAGCTGGACTGGGCCACGCAAAAAGCTGCCTGGGTAGCCAGCCTGCAGCAGGCTGCGGTGTACATTGATATCCCGCTGGTGGAACGCAATCAGTTGCCTAACTGGATCAGCCTGCGCTTGTCGATGCAGCAGCAAAATGCCGACAGGCAAAGCCTGGATTTTATTGCTGACAGGGTAGAAGGCAATTTGCTGGCCGCCCATCAGGAAATCCAGAAACTGGCCTTGTTGCATCCGCCAGGCAAGCTGAGTTTTGAACAAATCCATGACGCCGTGCTGAATGTGGCGCGCTATGATGTCTTCAAGCTCAATGAAGCCATGCTGTCTGGTGATGTCGCAAGACTGGTACGTATGCTGAACGGTTTGAAGGGCGAAGGCGAAGCCCTGCCGCTGGTCTTGTGGGCGATGGCAGAAGAAATACGCACGCTGTTGAAACTGAAGTCCGGCATGGCGCAGGGCAGGCCACTGTCAGCCTTGCTGAAAGAATACCGGATCTGGGGCCCGCGTGAAAAGCTCATGGATCCTGCTCTGCGTCGTGTCAGCCTGGCAAATTTGCGGGCCGCGCTGCAAGAAGCATCGCAAGTCGATAAGATGGTAAAAGGTTTACGCGCCAAGGCATTTGCAGGTGATCCCTGGGATGCCTTATTACAGTTGGGTTTGAAAGTGGCAAAAGCTGCATAATGCAGTTTAGTCTACGCCTGATACCTGATACTTGATACTTGATACTTGATAGCAAGCGGTTTATCAAACCGGAAATAGAATTCCCTCGCCACCTTGCTGGTGGCTGATCAACGAATATGAGAACGCCCGGACGTTCTCCAAATGACGATATGGATATCAAGCACTACATGAATGACCTCGGCATCCGTGCCCGCGCAGCATCGCGCGCCATGGCCAAAGCCGACACCGCCGCCAAGAACAAGGCCCTGTCACTGATCGCTGTTGCCATCAAGCGTGAAGCTGCGGCCTTGCGCGCCGCCAATGAGCTTGATCTTGCGGCAGCAAAGGCAGCAGGCATGGAAGCCGCCATGCTGGACCGGCTGACCCTGTCTGACAAGGCAATCGCCACTATGGCCGAAGGCCTGGAACAGATCGTCAGCCTGGCTGACCCTATCGGTGAAATCTCGAACATGAAATACCGCCCCACCGGCATACAGGTAGGGCAGATGCGGGTGCCGCTGGGCGTCATTGGCATCATTTACGAAGCGCGTCCGAATGTGACTGTGGATGCGGCCGGTCTGTGCATCAAGAGTGGCAATGCCACCATCTTGCGCGGTGGCTCTGAAGCCATACATTGCAATCAGGCCCTGGCAAAACTGGTCAAGGAAGGTCTGGCTGGTGCCGGCCTGCCGGCTGATGCAGTGCAAATCGTCGAGACCACAGACCGCGCAGCCGTTGGTGAACTGATCACCATGCCGCAATATGTGGATGTTATTGTCCCGCGTGGTGGCAAGGGTCTGATTGCGCGTTTGATGCAGGAAGCCACTGTGCCCATGATCAAGCATCTCGATGGTATCTGCCATGTGTATATCGATGACAAGGCAGACCTGAAAAAAGCAGTCGATGTGGCATTCAATGCAAAATGCCACCGCTATGGTACCTGCAACACCATGGAGACCTTACTGGTTGCGCAAGGCATTGCAGCCCAGGTCTTGCCAGCACTGGCTGACTTGTATGCAGGCAAGCAGGTGGAATTGCGCTGTGACGATGCCGCCGCTGCGATACTGGCAGGCTATCCACATCTGGCCAAAGCCACGCAGGAAGACTGGAGCACGGAATACCTGGCCCCTGTCCTGGCCGTCAAGGTAGTGGCTGATCTGGATGAAGCCATTACGCATATCAATGACTATTCATCCAAACATACTGAATCCATCATCACGGAAGACTATAGCCGCGCCCTGCGTTTCTTGCGCGAAGTCGATTCGGCATCGGTGATGGTGAACGCATCCACCCGCTTTGCCGATGGCTTTGAATATGGCCTGGGTGCCGAGATTGGCATCTCGAATGACAAGCTGCATGCACGTGGTCCGGTGGGTCTGGAAGGGCTGACTTCGATGAAGTATGTGGTTTTTGGCCACGGCGAAGTACGCCAATAATAAAGTTAAAAATTAATAATGCAGATTAAAGAAAGCACATCATGCTTTGGGTAAAAGCGTTTCACATCCTGTTCGTCACATCCTGGTTCGCCGGCCTGTTTTATTTGCCGCGTATCCTGGTCAATCTGGCGATGGAAAATCATGCGGCGACTACAGAACGCCTGTTATTGATGGCACGCAAGCTGTATCGCTTCATGACGATATTGGCCGTGTTTGCCCTGGTGCTTGGCCTGTGGTTATGGCTGGGGTATGGCATAGGCAAGGGGCCGGGCAATGGCTGGCTGCATGCCAAGCTGACTCTGGTGATCTTGCTGATAGGCTATCACCACGCCTGCGGCAGCTTGCTGAAGAAATTTGAAAAAGGTATTAACAAGCGCAGCCATGTCTGGTTTCGCTGGTTTAATGAAGTGCCGGTGATTTTGTTGCTGGCGATATTGATTCTGGTTGTTGTCAAACCGTTCTGAGTTTGGTGACAAAGCCTGTCTGGAGTGCGGAACTCCGGGCATGCACTTGGCGGTGAGTTTTCACCATTGTTTTTTTAACGGATAAAGGGTACTCCTATGACGCGTTATTCTTATTTTTGTCCATGCCCACGCGGCCTGGAAATAGCCCTGGCTGAAGAGCTGGGTGAAATTGCAGCCATGGATAAAACCATGGCCGTGCACAACCAGGTGCCTGGCGGCGTGCACTGCTCGGGCAGTCTGCATGATGGCTGGCGTATCAACCTGCATTCACGCATTGCGTCTCGCGTGCTGATGCGCATGGCGCATTCTGGCTATGCCAATGAAAACGATATTTACGACCTGGTGCTGGATCAGCCCTGGGAAGACTGGTTTGGCTATCACCATACGATACGGGTAGACGTCACTGCGGTGAAGTCGCCTTTGAAGAGCCTGGATTTTGCCACGCTTAAAATCAAGGATGCGATCTGTGATCGTTTCCGTGACCAGTTCACCCAGCGCCCATCGGTCAATACCAAGAACCCGGACATGCGCATTGTCGGTTTTCTGGATGCACGCAATTTCACGATTTACCTCGATATCTCGGGTGAACCTCTGTTCAAACGCGGCTGGCGTCTGGAAACCGGTGATGCGCCCTTGCGTGAAAATCTGGCAGCAGGTTTGTTGCGTACCGCTGGCTGGAAACCGGGTACACCCCTGTTTGACCCCATGTGCGGTTCCGGTACCATTCTGATTGAAGCGGCCCAAATCCTGGCAGGTATTCCTCCTGGCCTGAAGCGTGAATTTGCGTTCGAGAAAATGCATCAGTTCGATGCCGATGCCTGGGCCCAGATCAAGGCCAGTGCCAAACCGCATCCTTTGCCGGTTGAGCCGACTATTTTCGGCAGTGATATTTCTGGCGACATGATCGTCATGACGCGCAATAACCTGAACAAGGCTGGCATACGTTTTGACGTGCCACTGAAGCAGATCGAAGCGCAGGAGATCAAGGCACCGACGACAGAGCCCGGTATCTTGTTGACCAACCCACCATACGGCGAACGTATCGGTGTGCGTGGTGACAGCACCATGGAAGAAGATGATATGGCCAAAGACTTCTTCAGTGCTTTCAGTACCACCCTGAAGCAGCGTTTTGCGGGCTGGAGTGTGTTCCTGTTCACCGCTGATTTGGGTCTGCCGAAAATGTTGCGCCTGAAAGAGTCGCGCAAGACGCCTTTCTATAACGGCGCGCTGGAATGCCGTTTGTTCCGCTTTGATATGGTGGCCGGTTTCAATCGCAGGGAAGAAGCCAAGCCCAAAGATATCGCTGAATAATTTTCATCATGCCTTTATAAAACGGCCAGGTCTCAGCAGACCTGGCCGTTTTGCTTTAGGCTTACAGGTATTCCTGTCGTTTGCAAAAAGTGGAGATACTCTGATGTCACAAGAAGCAATAGCAAAGCAACTGAATTTGAAAGATCCATCCTTGTTGCGTGACCGCGCCTATATCAATGGCGAGTGGATCGCAGGCACAAGCAGTTTTGAAGTGAATAATCCTTCCACTCTGGCAATATTGGCTACGGTGCCAAATCTGGATGCCAGCCATACCGAAGCCGCGATCAAGGCCGCGCAAGCTGCTTTTCCTCTGTGGGCTGCAAAAACCGGCAAGGAACGCGCCAATCTCATGCGCAAATGGTTTGACCTGATGATAGAGAATGCCGATGACCTGGCCGCCATCATGACGGCAGAGCAGGGCAAGCCACTGGCTGAAGCCAAAGGCGAAGTCATTTACGGCGCCAGTTTCATCGAATGGTTTGCCGAAGAAGCCAAACGAGTGTCTGGCGATGTCATGGCATCGACCTGGAGCGACAAGCGCATGGTGGTGCTCAAGCAACCTATCGGCGTCTGTGCGTCCATTACGCCGTGGAACTTCCCCATCGCCATGATCACGCGCAAGGTGGCACCTGCCGTGGCGGCAGGTTGCTCCATCGTCATCAAACCTGCCGAGCAGACGCCTTTGTCTGCCCTGGCCATGGCGGAACTGGCGCACCGTGCTGGTATTCCCGCCGGTATTATCAATATCATCACGGCTGATTCTGAACAATCCATCGCTGTCGGCAAGGTCTTGTGTGATAGCCCGGTGGTCCGGCATTTGTCCTTCACCGGTTCAACACCTGTTGGTCGTATCCTCATGCGGCAATCGGCCCAGACAGTGAAAAAACTGGCACTGGAACTGGGTGGCCATGCCCCGTTCATTGTATTTGAAGATGCTGACCTTGATGCTGCGGTGGAAGGGGCCTTGCAGTCGAAATTCCGCAACTCAGGCCAGACCTGTGTCTGTACCAACCGTTTTTACGCGCATGAATCGATTTACGATGCTTTTGTGGAAAAACTTTCAGCCGGTGCTAAAAAGATCAGGGTCGGTGACGGTTTTGAGACTGGCATCAACCAGGGGCCGATGATTGATGCACAGGCCGTAGCCAAGGTGGAAGAGCATGTCGCCGATGCATTGAAGCAGGGCGCAAGCTTGCAGGCGGGTGGTAAATTACTGGAAGCCGGGAAACTTTTTTATGAACCAACGGTGCTGTCGAATGTCACATCCGGCATGCTGATCATGAATGAAGAGACTTTTGGCCCGGTGGCTGCGGTCGTCAAGTTCAAGACGGAAGAAGAAGCGGTCGCTGCCGCCAATAATACGGATTTCGGTCTGGCTTCGTATTTTTATTCGCGTGACATAGGTCGCGTCTGGCGGGTTGCTGAAAAATTGGAATACGGCATGGTAGGCATTAATACCGGTCTGATCTCGAATGAAGTGGCGCCGTTTGGTGGTGTCAAACAATCCGGCCTGGGGCGTGAAGGTTCCAAATATGGCATGGATGAATATCTTGAAATGAAGTACCTGTGCATGGGCGGCATTTAAATTTTACATACCGGGGCACGCTGTTGCCAGGGTAGGTCTCGCCCAGTATCCAACAAGGCCATCCGGGTTTGCTGCCCGGATGGCATGTAACCTGAATAGTAACCATGTCCTCTGCTACCAAAGTCAGTAATGCTGGCCTGGCAACCTTATTGGCCGCCCTGGCCATGCTGGGTCCATTTTCGATTGATACCTATTTACCGGCATTCCCGAATATTCAGGCAACCCTGCATGCCAGCGCGCTGGAAGTACAGCAAACCCTGACGGCGTATATGCTGTCGTTTGCGGTGATGACCTTATGGCATGGCGCATTGTCTGATGCTTTCGGGCGACGCAATGTCATTCTGGTGGCGCTGGCGGTATTTGCGGTAGCCAGCTTTGGCTGTGCTTCCGTACACAGCATCCATTACCTGTGGGGCTTTCGTATCTTGCAGGGCGTATCAGCCGGCGCCGGTATGGTGGTCGGGCGGGCCATCATACGGGATTTGTATGCGGGCGCACCGGCAGAGCGGCTGTTATCTCTGGTGACCATGATTTTCTCGATTGCCCCGGCAATCGCCCCTATCCTGGGGGGCTGGATAGTCAGCTTCGTCAGTTGGCGTGCCATTTTCCTGTTGTTATTTGGCTATACCATCGTACTGTGGTGGGCCAGTTACAAATACCTGCCTGAATCACTACCCCTGGACAAGCGCCAGCCCTTCAGCGCAGAATTTTTGTGGGAAAGTTATAAAAAAGTCTTCAAGTCGCCGCTGTTTCATTTGAAGGCTGGCACTATTGCCTTTAATTTTGCCGGCCTGTTTTTGTATGTGTCTGCCGCACCGGCCTTTATTACCCAGCATTTGCATCTGGGCCCGGACCAGTTTGGTTGGCAGTTTGTGCCTTCGGTAGGCGGTATTTTCTTTGGCGCGCTGGCGGCCAATCGCCTGGCAGGCAAAATGACGGTCTGGAAACAGGTCAGCATAGGTTTTTGTTTCTTGCTGGGGGCGGCTGTATTCAATGTGGTGTTCCATTTCTTTTCTCCGCCTGTCTTGCTATGGTCGGTAACACCTTTGTTTTTTTACACTTTCGGTATGTCTCTGGTTGCGCCGGGAGCAACCTTGCTAGTTTTGGATCTGTTTCCTAATATAAGAGGTATAGTCGCTTCCTGCCAGTCGGCGACTGTGACCATGCTGGGTGCCGTCATTGCCGGTATCGTGGCACCGGCACTCGATCATTCAGTGCTGACGCTGGCGCTGGGGCAGTTGGGATGCACGGCAATTGCAGCCGTGATGTGGTACACCGGACGTGCATACTGGCGCGCCATGACGGCGCAAAAGCAGAATGCATGGGAAACAGTGGAATAAGCGTGAAACCAGGGCCGAGCAAGTGCAAAAGATTGTCAATTAAGTAAATAATAAATAAATTTCGAGTCAGTTACTTGAAATGAGACTTCCCGACCATATATAATTGGTGCTTTGCAGCAAATTGTTAAATTTCATCTTGTAACACTTGATTTACATGGGATTTACTTCAATTTCTTTTGCATATGCAAATAAGATTTCCATCGTGTCTTTTTGGGTTGGACTTATATAGAGTGTAGCTTTTTAGACACGCCGAATTCATCAAGTTGTCACTTTTCGCAGGTATCGTGCCGCTTGTCATTGGATCTCTTACCGATTCAAGGCTGTAAAACACCTGTAATTCTGTTTTTGCCGTGCTTGAAAATAATTGGTAAAAACTTAACATTCATTTTTGGAAACTAGATAATGAAAAAATCCTTCCTTGCACTTGCTCTGATGAGTGCTTTCTCCGGTGCAGCGTTTGCTCAATCTTCCGTAACTATCTACGGTATTGTTGACGCTGGCTTCCAAAGTCTGGATAACGGCACAGTTGCTGGCCGTTTCAACAAACTCCAGAGTGGTCAGGAAAACGGTTCCCGTCTGGGCTTCAAAGGTACTGAAGACCTCGGTGGCGGCCTGAAAGCCAACTTCGTTCTGGAAATGGGTCTGAACGTTGATGATGGTAGCTCTGCACAAGGCCGTACATTTGGCCGTCGTTCCACAGTTGGTCTGTCTGGCGATTTCGGTACAGTAGATCTGGGCCGTGACAAGACTCCAACTTTCAAATTCTTCGACAACTACGATCCGTTTGCATCTGGTTACATCAACAGCGGCAATGGTCTGTCCAATCTGTACTTCATCGGCGGTACAGCAACTGTTGCTGGCGCTAACGCCAATTCCGGTGGCCGTGCAAGCAATGCAATCTACTACTACACACCAGGTAACCTGAATGGTTTCTCTGCTGTTGGTCAATATGGTTTCGGCGAAGCCGCTGGCGACAATTCTGCTGGCCGTTCCCTGGGTCTGAACCTGCGTTACGCAGCTAACGGTCTGGATATCGGTTACTCTTTCGTCAAAGACAATGGTCAAGCTTTGGCTGGCGGCCCTATCAATGCACGTAAAGGTAACACTCTGGCTGCTTCCTATGACTTCGGCATAGCGAAACCAGTTGTGATCTATCAAAAAGTGAGCGATGACGCTGCATTGGCCGTAGATCAAAAAATCTACACAGTTGGTGTAACAGTTCCTTTTGATGCAACAAACAAAGTACTGGCTACTTACTCCAATATCAAAGATTCGACACGTCTGTCTGCTGCTACTACAGCAACAGTTGGCGATGCCAAGCAGTTCGCTATCGGTTATCAGTACACATTCTCCAAGCGTACTGACCTGTATGCTGCTTTCGCAAGCACATCCCAAGATGCCAATTCCCAAAAAGTGGGCGCAGCAGTTAAAGGCGCTGACGTAAAAGAATTGACATTCGGTGTACGTCACCAGTTCTAATATCTTTGTCAGTCGGGTTGCGACCTGACTGGCAGTGATACGAAAAGAGGCGCTGTCTTTCGGGACAGCGCCTCTTTTTTTCTGCATGGCGAGCTTGCTGGCAGGTGCCGCTTTGCTGCATTGAAACAGACCTCTGGCCGATATTTCTGCCAGTCCATGCCGGGTTTGTTACAATGTCCATATACTTAGTTGAACAGGGCTGTATCATGAAAACAACATCGAACATTATTGCTGGCTCGCTGACCAGTCTGGTTGCCTTATTGGTGAGTGTGGCTGCGATGGCACAAACGCCATCCAAAGTAGATCCAGTACCACCTAAACTGGAAAAACTCGAAGAGATCAGTAACGAGCCAGGCGTGACAGTCGCCAAGCCTGAGCCAAAAAACAAGGTAGTTGAAAAACGCAGTAGCGGTGGCAAAGTGACTGAAGCCCAGGTCAAGGCTGGCAAAAGCAACTATACCGTGAAAGCCAATCCTGAATACGGCAATGCACCCAAGGGAACTGTACAGGGTGATTCGAATCGTGCTGCGCAGTGGACCATACTGGAATTTGGTGGCAAGAAAGAAGCCAAGGAAGGCAACCCGCCAGATGTGCTGGCACCAGCCCCGGCCAAGCAGGCTCCGGCCAGTTCGGCAGTAAGCAAATAAAATTTTATCCGTCCTTCATTTTTAAATAACATGGCAGTTTTTACACCGGTAAGTCTGGAAGATCTTGGCCCCTGGATGAAACAATACCCGCTTGGCAAAGCGCTGGGCATCAAGGGCATTGCTTCAGGAATTGAAAACAGTAATTTCTTCATCAATACTGAAGCAGGTGAGTTTGTCCTGACGATTTTTGAAAATCTGAATTTCGAACAACTGCCGTTTTATTTGAAATTGATGCGTCACCTGGCTGACCATGGCGTACTGGTGCCAGCACCGATTGCCAATGATCAGGGTGAGCTGGTGGTGGCACTGCATGGCAAGCCGGCAGCGATCGTCAGCAAGCTGGAAGGCCGCTCGCAGATGGAGCCGCAGGCAGAACACTGTGCAGAAGTCGGCAGCATGCTGGCCCGCATGCATCTGGCAGGGCAGGATTTCAGCATACAGCAGCCCAATTTGCGTTCGCTGGACTGGTGGCACGAAACCACACCCAAGGTCTTGCCTTTTCTGTCGGATGAATTGCAGCACCTGTTGCGTGCCGAAGTGCATTTCCAGGATGCCTTTGACAGCACCCCCATTTACCGTGCCTTGCCACGTGGCCCGGTTCATGCCGACCTGTTTCGTAATAATGTGATGTTTGATGGCGACCGCCTGACCGGCTTCTTTGATTTTTATTTTGCCGGTTGCGATACCTGGATATTTGACGTGGCAGTGACGGTCAATGACTGGTGTATCGATGTCCCTACCGGCGTGCTGGATGAAAAGCGTGTGCAAGCGCTGTTGAACGCCTATCATGCAGTACGGCCATTCACACAGGAAGAAGGCATTGCCTGGCAGCCTATGTTGCGCGCAGCCGCACTGCGTTTCTGGCTGTCACGCCTGTATGACTTTTACCAGCCGCGGGATGCAGAAATGCTGACACCGCATGATCCTGGTCATTTTGAACGCATACTTCGTTTGAGAGAATCCGGTAGCGTGTCACTTTTGCCGTTTCAATGATGAGCGCAGTTGACGCCACGTCCGGATGGGGATGGGTGAAACGAGGTTTCACGCTGTTTGGCAAGCAGCCAGCCGAAATGCTGACGCTGTTTTTTGCCTATATGTTTTTAAGCCTGGTGATAGGTTTCATTCCCTTTGCCGGCCGCTTTCTGCCCTTGATGCTGGTGCCGGTATTTGGCATGGGCTTCATGCAGGCTTGTCTTCAAATCGAAGATGACAAGCGGGTGTATCCCAATTTGCTGCTGACGGGATTCCGTTCTGAAAGCTTCTTGCGCCTGTTGAGCCTGGGTGTGTTGTATGTGCTGGCGGTCATGCTGGCAATAGGTCTGTCCAGCCTGGCGGATGACGGCGTATTCATGAATTTCATTTTTGCACTGACGCCGGTTGATCCTGAAACCCTGCCCAAGGGCAAGTTGTTCCTGGGTATGCTGGTGTCTGGTGTGGTGTATCTTCCCGCCATGATGGCGTTCTGGTTCGCTGCACCCCTGATTATGTGGGGCAAAATGTCGGTCGGCAAAGCCGTGTTCTACAGCTTCTTTGCGGTCAAGCGCGCCACTTTGGCATTTGCTGTGTATGGCCTGGCGTGGATGTTGATCGGTGTCTTTGGCCCAACCTTGCTGGGCATGATCACGGCCGCAGTGGTGGGCCAGGTTGCCATAGGCTTTCTGGTGATGGTGCCGGTGTCGCTGGTGCTGACGGTGGTGATGTATTGTTCATTTTATCCGACCTACACAACTATTTTCGGCAGGCCGGATGAACAGAAGCCAGAAACGACGCAAAACCCGGAAGATCAATCAGCCGACTGATGCTCTGAGGGCAGATCGAGGTCTTCGATGATTTCGTAGCTATGCGTCATTTCTGCCGTTTTTTCCAGCATGATGGATGCTGAACAGTATTTTTCATGTGACAGCTTGATGGCGCGCTCCACCAGACTGGGTTTCAACTGACGGCCACGTACGACGAAGTGAAAATTGATTTTAGTGAAGACCTTGGGTTCGGTGTCAGCGCGTTCTGCCGTCAGCTTGACCTCGCAGCCACGGATGTCCTGCTTGCTTTTACGCAATATCAATACAACATCATAGGCGCTGCAGCCACCGGTACCCAACAACACCATTTCCATCGGCCTTGGTGCCAGGTTACGGCCACCACCATCAGGTGCGCCATCCATCAACACGGCATGGCCTGAGCCGGTTTCTGCCAGAAAAGACATGCCGGACAAGCCTGTCCAGCGTACGGTTGCTTCCATTTTTCCTCCTTGAAATTACACTTGTTACAGATTGTAGCCTAACGAGCAAAATTGTGACTTTGTGCGTCAAAACCGTAAATTACCTTGCACTGCACAATTTCTTGTCCTATTATTGACTCATCGGTTAGTTAATGTGTTTTTGCTCTTAACTACCAAGCAATTGTCTCCTCCACCTACTCCTTTGGTGGATTCAACCCGAAGTCTATCTTCGGGTTTTTTTTCGTCTTTTTACAAAGCCGACTGCACAAAAATTAAACAATCCTTGCACTAAGTCTTTGAAAATACTATAATTTCCGACTCCCTGATCGCCCAAGGGAGAAGTGATAAGGACGAGTCTGCCGAAATTAATGGCAGAACCACCAAAAACACAGAATATTTTAGGGCGTTTTTAACTTTTATTAGGATTCAACATGAAAACCTTTTCCGCTAAGGGCCATGAGGTTCAGCGCGACTGGTTCGTGATTGACGCGACAGATAAAGTACTCGGACGTGTTGCCAGCGAAGTGGCACTCCGTTTACGCGGCAAACATAAACCAGAATTTACACCACACGTAGACACAGGCGATTTTATCGTTGTTGTTAACGCAGGCAAACTGCGCGTGACTGGTACTAAAGCTCTGAACAAAACATACTACCGTCACACTGGTTATCCAGGCGGTATCTATGAAACAAATTTCCAGAAAATGCAAGAGCGTTTTCCAGGTCGTGCACTCGAGAAAGCTGTTAAAGGCATGCTGCCTAAAGGCCCACTCGGCTATGCAATGATCAAGAAGCTGAAAGTCTATGCAGATGCAACACATCCGCACGCAGCTCAGCAACCACAAGTACTCGACATCTAAGGATTAGCCATGATCGGTAATTACAACTACGGAACTGGCCGTCGCAAGAGCGCAGTTGCTCGCGTATTCCTGAAATCCGGCAGCGGCAAGATCGTTGTCAACGGCAAACCAGCAAACGAGTATTTTTCTCGTGAAACTGGCCTGATGGTCATCCGTCAACCTCTGGAACTGACTAATAATCTCGAAACATTCGACATTATGGTTAACGTTCACGGCGGCGGCGAATCCGGCCAATCCGGTGCTGTTCGTCACGGTATCACTCGTGCCCTGATCGACTACGATGCAACTTTGAAATCTGAATTGTCCAAAGCTGGCTTCGTTACTCGTGATGCTCGCGAAGTTGAACGTAAAAAAGTCGGTCTGCGCAAAGCACGTCGCGCAAAGCAGTTCTCCAAGCGTTAATTTTTTCTCGCTGGAACGAAAAAGCCGCCTGGATGGGCGGCTTTTTTGCTTTGGACGACATTGTTTCATTATGCTGCGCGACTACTCATGTCAGACATGTAACGAGTTTTATCCCGCGCGTGAGCTTCAAGTCTTCTGCTGTTAGAATAGCGTCAAAATTGCTTGCAAGGAAAATATCATGATCAAAATAGGCATTGTTGGTGGTACAGGTTATACCGGTGTGGAATTGCTGCGGATACTGGCATCGCATCCACAGGCGCAGATTACGGCTATTACATCCCGCAAGGAAGATGGCTTGCCGGTGTCCGAGATGTATCCGTCCCTGCGTGGCCGCGTGGACATCGCTTTTTCTTCTCCGGACAAAGCCAATCTGAAAGAATGCGACGTCGTGTTTTTTGCGACCCCGCATGGCGTTGCCATGGCACAGGCACCAGAGTTGCTGGCGGCTGGCGTGAAGGTGATTGATCTGGCGGCAGATTTTCGCATGAAGAATGTCGCAGAATTTGAGAAATGGTATGGCATCCCGCATACCTGCACCAATGTGCTGGAAGAAGCCGTTTATGGTTTGCCGGAATTGAATCGTGCAGCCATCAAGTCGGCGAAAGTGATAGGCAATCCGGGCTGCTATCCAACCACCATGCAACTGGGCTTTTACCCGCTGCTGAAGGCGGGCATTGTTGATGCCGGTAATCTGATTGCCGATTGCAAATCGGGTGTGTCCGGCGCTGGCAGGAAAGCTGAAATGGGCCTGCTGTTCTCTGAAACCAGTGATAGTTTCAAAGCCTATAGCGTATCCGGTCATCGCCATACGCCAGAGACGGTGGAACAGTTGCAGCGTCTGAGCAAAGACAAGGTGGGTTTGCTGTTCACGCCACATCTGGTACCGATGATACGCGGCATGCATTCAACCCTGTATGCACGCCTGAATGCAGAGATCAGCAATGAGCAATTGCAAGCCCTGTTTGAAGATGCCTACAAGGATGAAGCATTTGTCGATGTGATGCCATTTGGCACGCACCCGGAAACCCGTTCTACCCGTGCATCGAATATGCTGCGCCTGGCCTTGCACAGGCCAGACAATGGCAATACCGTGATTGTGCTGGTGGTACAGGACAATCTGGTGAAGGGTGCGTCAGGCCAGGCAGTTCAGTGTATGAACCTGATGTTCGGGCTGGAAGAAACTACCGGGCTGATGCATGTGCCCGTCATGCCTTAATCCTGGGTCATGACGAAATCACGTTACGCTCAGCGGCGCTATCTGGCGCCGAAAATGACCATTACCCATGAAAAACCCTGGTCCATCAAGTTGGCCATGGCCGGGGTAGTGATAGGCATTGCTGCCGTGGTGGCATGGTGGACGTATGATCTGGGCAAGAGTTTTGCGTTTGGTAGCAAGGTCAGTGCGGAGCAAGTCGAAGAGCTGAACAAAAAGCTGGAGGAATTGACAGCCGAACGCGATAAGTTGTCGCTGTCTGCCAATACCATAGAAAGCAAGGTCAACATCGACAAGTCCACGCAGAAGGAATTGACCGATCAGGTCAAGGCGCTGACTGCTGAAAACCTGAAGCTCAAGGATGACCTGGCTTTTTTTGAAAGCCTGACCCCGTCCGCAGTGGGCGCGGAAGGTATTTCGCTGCAAAATTTCAAGGTGGAAATGTTAAGCCCCGGCCAGCTGCGCTACCGCGCCCTGGTCATGCAAGGGGGTAAAACCGGACGGGATTTCGCTGGGGAAATGCAATTTAGCCTGAACTTGGTACAAGCGGGTAAACCTGCTACGATGCTGTTTCCCGATCCTAAATCGGGCGATGCCGGTAAGTTAAAGTTATCATTCCGGCATTATCAGCGACTGGAGGGAACAATTTCCCTGCCAGAGGGAGCATCGGTCAAAGGTGTGCAGGCCAAGGTATTAGCAAATGGCCAGATCCGGGCTCAGCAAACGGTCAATTTATAAACCACGCAAAGAAACTGCTGCAATTGCTAAAATAGCACTTTTCATACGCTGCGGGTTCTGGCTCTAATTCCTGTAGAGGAAGCAAGAATGTTTAATCGAAAAAGCAAAAGCACCATAGACAGCCTGATAGGCGCAACGACTGTCATCGAAGGCGACCTGATGTTCAAGGGCGGCTTGCGTATTGACGGCCATATACGTGGTAACGTCTTTGCTGACCTGGAATCATCCAGCATGCTGGTCATTTCTGAGCAGGCAACGATAGATGGCGAAGTGCGTGCCGCGCATATTGTTGTCAATGGTGTCATCAATGGACCGGTTTTCTCGTCAGAATTGCTGGAATTGCAACCAAAAGCGCAAATTTCTGGCGATGTCCACTATAAAACCCTGGAAATGCTGAGCGGTGCCGTGGTTTCTGGCAAGCTTTCGCATGATCTGGCCCAGGAGCCTGTTCTGAAACTTGCAGCGAGCAATGCATAGTTTTGATTGCGGGTCTATAATGATGGTAACCAGTTTGAAGGAGTAATTTATGAACGCTGTTGCCGAAATGCCCGCACCCATTGTTTTCACTGAAAGCGCCGCTGCCAAGGTAGCACAGCTGATTGAAGAAGAGGGTAACCCTGACCTGAAATTGCGCGTGTTTGTGCAAGGTGGTGGTTGCTCCGGTTTTCAGTATGGTTTCACTTTTGATGAAATCACCAATGAAGATGATACAACCATGACCAAGAATGGGGTCCATCTGTTGATTGACTCCATGAGCTACCAGTATCTGGTGGGCGCAGAAATCGATTACAAAGACGACCTCGAAGGTGCGCAATTTGTGATCAAGAACCCGAATGCAACCACAACTTGTGGCTGTGGTTCTTCATTCTCTGCCTGATTTGCCTTAGTTTTTGGCAAGCATGGAAAAGGACGCTGCGGCGTCCTTTTTTATTTTCTGCTGACAAGTAGCGCTGCAGAAGCGCTTTGCGCACGCTGCACCTGCCGTACTTGCCCTTGCTGCAAAGTACAATGAAAAGTATTTGCGGCAATTTTCCTGAACAATTCATCACAAGACCAGCAAAGCTGATTACACTCATCTGTAACTCATCGCATCCCCATTGATGCAGTGAGTTCTCATAAACAGGAGTCAGTATGGAGGCAGCCACACTTGCCATATCTTCACGTCAGCAAGCACTGGTGCAGGCTTTGCGCCGGCAATTGCCCGCACATTGCATTTTGTATGATGAAGAAGATACCCGCCCCTATGAATGTGATGGTCTGGCAGCCTATCGTCAACTGCCCATGGTAGTGACACTGCCAGAGAATGAAAGCCAGGTCATCAGCATCATCAACATCTGCCGGGAAATGCAGATTGCCATCGTGCCGCGCGGCGCAGGCACGGGCCTGTCAGGCGGTGCCATGCCGATTGCTGATGGGCTGGTGTTATCTACCGCGAAGCTGAACCGCATTCTCAAGGTGGACGCCTATGCGCGAACTGCCGTGGTACAGCCGGGCGTGCGCAACCTGGCGATTTCTGAAGCGGTTGCCAGACACGGTTTGTATTATGCGCCCGACCCTTCGTCACAGATTGCCTGCACCATAGGCGGCAACGTGGCAGAAAATTCCGGTGGTGTACATTGCCTGAAATACGGTCTGACGGTACACAATGTGATGGCAGTGCGTGCCATCACCATGGAAGGGGACATCATTGAACTCGGCGGTGGCGCACTGGATGCCCCCGGGCTGGATTTGCTGGCGGTGTTCATCGGTTCTGAAGGCATGCTGGGCATCGTCACCGAAGTGACGGTCAGGCTGGTACCCAAGCCGCAGACGGCACGTGTCATCATGGCTTCGTTTGATGATGTCGTCAAAGGCGGCAATGCAGTTGCCAGCGTGATCGCTGCCGGCATTATCCCCGCCGGACTGGAAATGATGGACAAGACCTCATCACGCATGGTCGAACCTTTTGTGCGTGCCGGTTACGACACCGAAGCCGAGGCGATTCTGCTATGCGAATCAGACGGTACCATAGAAGAAGTGGAAGAAGAAATAGGCCGCATGAGTACCGTGCTGGAACAGGCGGGAGCAACCGCACTGGCAGTTTCCACCAGCGAAGCCGAGCGTCTGCGTTTCTGGTCTGGCCGCAAGAATGCCTTTCCCGCAGCGGGCCGGATTTCGCCTGATTATTACTGTATGGACGGCACCATTCCGCGCAAGCATCTGGCACGTGTCCTGATCGGTATCAGCGAAATGGAAAAGAAATATGGCCTGCGTTGCGCCAATGTTTTTCATGCCGGTGATGGCAACCTGCATCCCCTGATTTTATTTGATGCCAATAAGGAAGGTGAATTTCATCAGGCGGAACTGTTTGGTGCCGAGATACTGGAACTGTGCGTAACGGTGGGCGGTACCATCACTGGTGAACACGGGGTCGGCATAGAAAAAATCAATTCCATGTGCGTGCAGTTTTCCAGTGAAGAAATCACCGCCTTTCTGGCATTGAAGCGGGCTTTTGATCCTGCTGCTTTATTGAACCCGGACAAAGCCATTCCTACCCTGCACCGGTGTGCGGAATATGGTCGCATGCATGTGAAAAAAGGGGCAGTGAGGTTCCCCGATTTACCACGCTTTTAGCGCTTGTTTCAAGGTCAAAAATTTATTCGGAATATGGCATGCAAAGCATCGTAGAAAATTTTCGTGAGCGCATACTTGCCGCAAGCAATAGCCAGACTGCATTGCAAATCCAGGGTGGTGGCAGCAAGCGCTGGTATGGGCAGGAGTTGAAGGGCGAATTGCTGGAAACCTCGGCCTATCAGGGCATTCTGGCCTATGACCCGACTGAACTGGTGTTGACGGCACGCAGCGGTACCCGCTTGCAGGACATTGAAGCTGCACTGGCAGAACATAATCAGATGCTGGCGTTCGAGCCACCGCATTGGGGAACCGCTGCCACCATCGGTGGGGTGGTCGCCGCAGGCTTGTCCGGCCCGCGGCGGCCCGCAGCAGGTGCGGTACGCGATTTCGTCCTGGGTGCCAGTCTGATGGATGGCAAGGGTGACGTGCTGGAGTTCGGTGGGCAGGTCATGAAGAATGTCGCTGGTTACGATGTTTCGCGTTTGCTGACCGGTTCCATGGGCTGCCTGGGTTTGCTGCTCGATATTTCGGTCAAGGTATTGCCGCGCCCCTTTGCTGAAACCACGCTGGTGTTTGCCTTGTCTGAAGCGGATGCCATTACGCGCCTGAACCAATGGGCGGGTCAGGCACTGCCGATTTCAGGCAGTTGCTGGCATGTGGGGCGCCTGATGTTGCGCTTGTCCGGGGCGGAGGCTGCGGTACGCGCTGCCAAAGTCCGTCTGGGTGGAGAAGAGATGCAGGACGCTGCCGAATTCTGGATCAGCCTGCGTGAACAGACGCATGACTTTTTCTCGCAGGATGAAGAACAGGGTTTGTGGCGTCTGTCCTTGCCATCGACAGCCACGCCTTTACGTTTGAGCGGCAAGTCCATGATCGAATGGGGTGGGGCGCAGCGCTGGTTATACAGCAATGAAAAACCGGAACTGATACGCCTGAATGCGCTGGCTGCGGGCGGGCATGCCTGCCTGTTCCGTGGTGGTGATAAGAGCCTGGGCGTATTTGCCCCCTTGTCTGCCCCACTGGAAAAAATTCACCAGCGCCTGAAGACGGTATTTGATCCCGCCGGGATATTCAATCCAGGTCGTATGTACAAAGGATTTTGAACGATTATGCAAACCAATCTCGCTGATTTCATCAAAGATACCCGCGAAGGCAAGGAAGCCGAAGACATTTTGCGTAAATGCGTGCATTGCGGATTCTGTACTGCTACCTGTCCCACCTATCAACTGCTGGGTGATGAACTGGATGGACCGCGGGGCCGCATTTACCTGATCAAGCAGGTGCTGGAAGGCAAGCCCGCAACCGTCAAGACCCAGCAGCATCTGGACCGCTGCCTGACCTGTCGCAATTGCGAAACGACCTGTCCATCCGGGGTGCAGTATGGCCGCCTGGTGGATATTGGCCGTCAGGTGGTTGAACAGCAAGTCAGCCGTCCGCTAATGCAGCGTATCAGCCGTTCTGCCCTGAAGCAGTTATTGCCACGCAAATGGTTATTTGCACCCGCCATGAAAATGGGACAAAGCCTGCGCCCCCTGTTGCCACGCGTCCTGCAAAACAAGATACCCGCAGTGCAAGAAGCCGGAGTGTGGCCGCAGGCCGAACATGCGCGCAAGATGCTGCTGCTGGATGGTTGCGTGCAGCCATCCATGTCGCCCAACATCAATGCGGCGACGGCGCGTGTGCTGGATGCGCTGGGTGTGCAATTACAGCTTGCCCCCAAGGCTGGCTGTTGCGGCGCCATACGCCATCACCTGAATGCACAGGAAGATGGGCTGGACGACATGCGTCGCAATATTGATGCCTGGTGGCCTTACGTGGAAGCGGGCACCGAAGCCATTGTCATGACGGCATCTGGCTGTGGTGCAACCGTCAAGGAATATGGGCATTTGCTGGCACATGATGCCACCTATGCCGGCAAGGCGAAAAGGATATCCGCGTTGACGCTGGACCTGAGCGAGATATTGCCGACATTCCAGGATGAGCTGGTACGTCGTCTGCAAGGCAGGATCAGCAAGCGTATTGCCTGGCACCCACCCTGCACGCTGCAACATGGTCAGCAGATACGTGGCAAGGTAGAAGCTTTGCTGACAGCGCTGGGCATTGATGTGCAGTTTTGTGCAGACAGTCATTTATGCTGTGGTTCTGCCGGCACGTATTCGGTATTGCAGCCGAAATTGGCCTATCAGCTGCGTGACAATAAACTGGATAATTTGCAGGCGACAGCGCCTGAGATGATTTTGTCGGCCAATATAGGCTGCATCACCCATTTGCAGTCGGGGACAGAAACACCGGTGGCGCACTGGGTAGAATTGCTGGACCAGATGTTGACGCTTTCCCACATCGAACAGCCAGCGGTGGCAGCGGTCGCGGAGTAAGGCAGGGTATTGCCTTATCCGGTGCAGACTGCTGTCTGCACCGCAGGCATAAGGTATGAACGGCAGTTGACTGCCGACTGGTGTAATTGGTGCGACTGTCGCGACTGTTGATTACTCGGCGAGCAATTTTTCTATGTCGCTGATCAGGTCTTGTGGTGATGTTTGTGGTGCATAGCGCTTGAATACGCTGCCATCTTTTTTGACCAGGAACTTGGTGAAGTTCCATTTGATGGATTGGCTACCCAGCAAGCCCGGTGCCTGGGCTTTCAAATGCTGGAACAGCGGGTGCGCCTTGTCGCCATTCACATCAATCTTGTCAAACAGGGGGAAGGTGACGCCGTAATTCTTTTCACAGAATGCGCCGATCTCGTCAGCAGAGCCCGGTTCCTGGTGGCCGAACTGATTGCAGGGAAAACCCAGCACTTCCACACCCTTGTCCCGAAACTGTTGATAAATCGCTTCCAGACCCTTGTATTGCGGCGTAAAGCCGCAATTGCTGGCCGTATTGACGATCAGTACAACCTTGCCTGCATACTGTTTCAGATCAACTGGCTGACCCTGCAGGTTATTGGCATTGAATTCCAGCGCGCTCATACTATCCCCAGATGTTTGGTGCCTGCTGTCAGGTCACGGTCTTTGGCGTCCTTGCCTTGCAACATGATGGCCAGGCGCAGTTCATTGACAGAATCGGCATTGCGCAGGGCATCTTCATAGGTGATCTGGTCCGCTTCATGCAAATCAAACAGCGACTGATCGAAGGTCTGCATACCCAGTTCACGGGATTTTTTCATGATTTCCTTGATTTCATGCACCTGGCCTTTAAAGATCAGGTCAGACACCAGCGGTGTATTGAGCATGATTTCAACCGCAGCAGCGCGGCCCTTGCGTCCTTTCAGGGGGATCAGGCGCTGGGAAATAACTGCCTTCAGATTCAGTGACAGATCCATCAGCAACTGGGCACGCCGTTCTTCCGGGAAGAAGTTGATGATACGGTCCAGCGCCTGGTTGGAACTGTTGGCATGCAGTGTAGCCAGGCAAAGATGGCCGGTTTCTGCAAAGGCGACTGCAAAATCCATGGTTTCGCGGTCACGTATCTCACCGATCTGGATGACATCAGGTGCCTGACGCAGGGAATTTTTCAGCGCAGCACCCCAGTCCTGGGTATCAATGCCGACTTCACGCTGGGTGATGATGCAGTTCATATGTGGATGTACATATTCTATCGGGTCTTCGATAGTGATGATGTGGCCATAGCTATTTGCATTTCTATAGCCCAGCATGGCGGCCAGCGAAGTAGACTTACCGGAGCCGGTCGCACCCACCATGATGACCAGACCGCGTTTGGTCATGGCGATTTCTTTGAGATTGCCTGGCAGGCCCAGATCTTCCAGTTTGGGGATGGCAGTCGTAATCGTCCGCAATACCAGGCCGACACGGCCCTGCTGCATGAAGGCCGAGACACGGAACCGCCCCATGCCTGCCGGGCTGATCGCAAAATTACATTCCTTGCTTGCTTCAAACTCTGCCGACTGCTTGTCGTTCATGATGGAGCGCGCCAGATCGACTGTATGCGCCGGTGACAAAGGCTGGTTGGACACCGGGGTGACACGGCCATCTATCTTGAAGGCCGGCGGAAAGTCTGCCGTAATAAACAAGTCAGAGCCGTTTTTGCTCAGCATCAGCTTGAGCAGATCGTGCATGAATTTGGTAGCCTGATCGCGTTCCATGTGAATGCCGTCCTGTAATCGTTACTGTATTTGTTAATGTAATTATTAACCCGGGAAATTTTCCGGGAGTTTGGCTGCAAAGCGTGCAGCACCGACAGAGATCACATTTCTGCGCACCAGATCGGTCAGGTTTTGGTCCAGTGTCTGCATGCCGACATTGCTGCCGGTCTGGATGGCCGAATACATCTGCGCGACTTTGGCTTCCCGTATCAGGTTACGGATCGCCGGTGTGCCTATCATGATTTCATGCGCTGCCACACGACCGGAACCATCCTTGGTCTTTAGCAGGGTTTGCGAAATAACGGCCTGCAGGGATTCAGACAGCATCGAACGCACCATTTCTTTTTCTTCGGCCGGGAAAACGTCGACGATACGGTCGATGGTTTTTGCAGCAGAAGAGGTATGCAGTGTACCGAACACCAAGTGACCGGTTTCGGCGGCAGTCAAGGCCAGGCGTATGGTTTCCAGATCACGCAACTCACCCACCAGGATGGCGTCAGGATCTTCACGCAGTGCTGAACGCAGCGCGTTGTTGAAAGACATGGTGTGCGGGCCGACTTCACGCTGGTTGATCAGGCATTTCTTGGATTCATGCACGAATTCGATCGGATCTTCGACCGTCAGAATATGACCATACTCATTTTCATTGAGATGGTTGACCATGCCCGCCAGTGTCGTTGACTTACCAGAACCTGTTGGCCCTGTCACCAGCACCAGGCCGCGTGGTTTTAAGGCCAGGTCTGCAAAAATGCGTGGGGCATTCAACTGTTCCAGCGACAGGATCTTGGATGGAATGGTACGCATAACCGCTGCCGGGCCACGTTCCTGGTTAAATGCATTCACACGGAAACGTGCCAGACCGGGGATGGAGAAGGAAAAATCGCACTCCAGCGTTTCTTCATAGGCTTTGCGCTGTGAGTCGTTCATGATGTCATAAATCAATTCATGGACATCTTTATGTTCCAGCGGTGGCAGATTGATGCGCCTGACGTCGCCATGTACCCGTATCATGGGCGGCAAACCGGAAGATAAGTGTAAATCGGAGGCATTGTTCTTGACGGAGAACGCCAGCAGTTCTGAAATGTCCATTTATAATTCCGCTCGTGGTTATCGTTGTTGATTGCGTTATTGACTGATTTTAAAGCTTTAAAAACTGGTTTTAAGGGCGATGAAGCCAACTTTATCGCCATGGTAAGCTGTTTAAGGCAGAAATCCGCAACGAATTTGATTGATTATTGCTTCCCCGATTATGTCCTCAATTTCTGACAACTTGCAAGCCGTACTTGCGCATATCCATGCTTATGCACAGCAGAGCGGACGTGACCCCAGCCAGGTGGATTTACTGGCAGTTTCCAAAACTTTCGGTGCTGATGCCGTGCTGGAGGCTGTAGCAGCCGGGCAGCGTCGCTTTGGTGAGAATTATCTGCAGGAAGCCCTGGACAAGATACAGGCCGTGCAGGCCGCCAAGCTGGTATCGACAGCGGCATGGCCACTGGAATGGCATTTTATCGGCCCCATACAAAGCAACAAGACACGGCCAATTGCCGAACACTTTGCCTGGGTGCATTCGGTGGACCGGGAAAAAATCGCCCTGCGCCTTTCCGAACAAAGGCCTGATCATTTGCCCTCCCTGAATATTTGTCTGCAAGTCAATATTAGTGGCGAAGAAAGCAAGAGCGGTGTGTTGCCAGCAGAAGCGCTGGCCCTTGCGCAGCAGATCGCTGTCTTGCCGCGCCTCAGCTTACGCGGTTTGATGGCCGTGCCCGAAGCGAGTGACGATGAACAGCAGCAAAGACGGGCATTTCGCCAGTTGAAAGAATTAAGCCAGTCCATACAGGCCGCCGGGATAGCACTCGACACCCTGTCCATGGGCATGAGCAGCGATCTGCACGCCGCAATTGCAGAAGGCAGTACCATGGTGCGGGTAGGCACGGCAATCTTTGGAAACAGGAATTATGCAAAATAAACTGAAAATCGCCTTTATTGGTGGCGGCAATATGGCCAGTGCAATGATCGGTGGCCTGATCAGCGAATTAACCAGCGCCGAACATATCCATGTGGTGGATTTGAACCAGCAATCCCTGACCCGCATGGAAACCGAATTTGGTGTCAGCACGGCCATGGCAATCGATGACAGCCTGCACGGTGTCGATGCGATTATTCTGGCGGTCAAACCACAGAATCTGCGTGACGCGGTGGCAGAACTGGCCCCTTATCTGAAAAACCAGTTACTGATTTCAATTGCGGCAGGCATCCGTGCTGCGGATATGTCGCGCTGGCTGAATGGCTACGCCAGGATAGTACGCACCATGCCGAATACCCCGGCACTGATCAGCAAGGGGATAACGGGTTTATATGCCCTGCCAGAAGTAAGTGCGGCCGAAAAGCTGATAGCAGAACAGATCATGCAGGCCGTTGGCCTGACCACCTGGCTGGATGATGAAAGCCTGCTGGATGCCGTTACAGCCGTGTCTGGCAGCGGCCCAGCTTACGTGTTCTACTTTATTGAAGCCATGCAGCAGGCAGCCCAGGAACTGGGCCTTAGCCCCGATCAGGGCGTACAACTGGCGATTGCCACTTTCAATGGTGCATCCCAACTGGCATTGCATTCCAGTGAGCCAGTTGCTGTGCTGCGTGAAAGGGTGACATCAAAAGGCGGTACCACCTATGCCGCCCTGACGAGCATGGAAGCCGCCGGTGTCAAACCAGCCATCGTGGCAGCCATCAAGGCTGCAGCTGCCCGTGGCAAGGAACTGGGTGATGAATTTGGTCAGCAGGCCTAAATAGCACGTCAGGGAGTACATCAGGCAGCGTGGTGTTTTTCCATGATGTCAGTGTGTTGCGGGCCAACATCATGGAAAATCAGAAATGTTGCACCGCACAATCTGTTTTGCTACATTGCGAGCATGACAAAAATAAAAACAATAAGTTCTAAACTGGGATTAAGCGCCTTTGCCCTGGTTTTTGCTCTGGGGTTTGGCTTTGGCGGTGCTGAAGTAGGTGTCTTGCCTATGGCGAGAATGGTGACTGGCTGGTGGCGGGCCCAATCGCTGGTTGCCGTACCTGCCAGGATAGAAAAGCTGGAATTAAAGCGACACGACGGTGAAAGCACGACCTGGCAAGTGCAGGGCGAATTTGTCTACCAGTATCAGGGTAAGGAATTCCGCAGCCATCGCATCAATATCGGTGGCGACAGCATTGACAATATCGGCTCTTACCAGAAAGATCGTTATGCTGAATTGCAGCGCGCCCAGACTGGTGGCCAAAACATCAATCTGTGGGTAGATCCGCAACAACCCGAATTTGCAGTAGTGGATCGTCAGATTCGCCTGCAGCGTTTGCTGTTCCTGATTCCCTTTGCCTTCCTTTTTCCTGCGGTCGCGCTGGTGGCGTGCTGGTTTTTGTGGGTGATCTGGCGCAAGCCCGTCCTGGATGAAAACCGTGGCGACGACCTGGTATGGGTACAGGTCTTGAATCCCTCGCCACAGCGGGGACTACTCAAGCCCGAACCCAGCGGTGCTCTGGCTGCCGGACTGTTCGCAGTGGTGTGGAATATGCTGACCTTGCCTTTGGTGTTGCTGGCGCTATCTGATGGTGGCTTTGGTATGCGTTGGCTATTGCTGGTGTTTCCTCTTGCCGGGGTATTGATCACCTATTATGCCGTGCGCCAGGCTTACCTGAACTGGCTTGTAGGCAAGACTGCGTTGAGCACGGCGCAATTGCTGGCTGTTGGTATCTCTGAAGCCAGAGTCCGTTTGCATTTTTTCATACCTCTGGGACAACGCATGCGTACGCCATCAATGTCCTATGATGCACACATCAGTATTGAATGTCTGTATGAAGACAGCAGGGGTGAAGATACCGACACCCGGACCTTATGGTCAGAATCCTTGCCTGTCATTACAGTTGCACATGCTGCTTCTTGCCTGGATACCAGTGTAAACCTGCCTGACAACCTGCCTGCAAGCACAGCCTGGGATGGGGACAGTGGCAAGGCCAGGCAGAAAGTCATCTGGAAACTACGGATAAAGATATTGAACCACACACTGGAATTCAATCTGCCTGTGTCGCATGGTGTGGGCCAGGTGCCCAGTCCTTTGATGCTGGCAGAGATGATACGCGCACCGCAACGCCCCTGATGGTGCCGTAGCATGTTGTCATGGCACGTTCATCACAGTGCAGTCAGGCAGCGGCGTGGCGCAGGATACTTTGTATGCCCATTTCCATTTTCTGTCTTGCGGATGAATTGGCCGAATGGACACGCATTTCAGGTGGAATGAAGCCGCGTGTTATGACAGCTTCTTCCAGCCAGGTAATGACGTCGTAGCCAGTCCCGCGTTCATCATCGCCAAGATCATGATCAAGACTGATGATTTGGACCTGGCCTGTTTCCAGTAGATTTATGGCTTCTTTTGGCCAATACACTCTTATCCAGCCCTCGGGCGTTTGACGTTCGTCATCAAGAAAGACTTTCATCTGACATGCATTCCTTTTTATGTATGGACTCTACTTATTGAGTCGCTGTATTTGTCAGTTTTTCAAAATTCTTTTTGCTTTCTTCCAGACGGTGCTTTTGCATTTCTTCCTGCTGATGGGCGATTCTTTCGATTTTCTGGTTGTGGGCATTGAATCTTTCCAGGTCTTCGGCACTGTAAAACGTGATTTGGCCACCATCCACAATCCACTTTGTTCTGTCAGAGAGCAAGGTGACGATGTTTTCTACTTCCTGCACGATCTGTTTTTCCATCTGCCACTGTTCATTCAGTTGCTGGCTTGATTTAAGCATGCCACGTTCAAAACCGGCCAGGATATCTTTCTTGGTTTCTTCAGTGACATTCAATGCATTGATTTTCGCCTTGCCATCGTCGAACAGGCTTACAGTTTTCTTTTCGTATTTGTTGACGATATTTTTACCCTGCTCAATGATGTTTCTGCTTTCCAGCATGCTGACATCATTTTTCAGCCTGGCGGCATCCAACAATTTGTTCCAGCCTGCAGCATCCAGTTCGCGCAGGTAATCATTTCTTTGAGCGACGGCACTGTTCATGAAATCCTTCATGAAGCGTTCCATCTCGCCAAATTCGCCTGTGGCTTTGGTGGGCTCACCTGTACGTGTTTCTATGATGCCGGATGTACTGGCATTGCTGCCAGCTTTCGAGGTTTCCAAGGCATCACCCAGGCGCTTGAGTTCTTGCTGGGCTGAAGAAAACACCAGCGCAGCCTGGCGTTTTTGTTTGCCGATACCCAAATAACCACCGACGAGCAGCGACAAAAAAATGGCTACAAACACGATACCGAATAATTTACCGCCCCGGTTACGTAGCAGTAGGAAATGAAAAATCCCGCCAGAAAAGATGGCATAGGCAAAAAATTCTCCGCTCAGAAGTGCCATCTCACCACGACTGTGCAGGCCCTGGAAATAAGCAAAGATGGCGGCAAGCACGCAGACTGGCAGCAGCAAGAAAATCCACAAGACACTGTGGCTGGTGGTGTTTGTATCCTGATAGTCTTCGCTCATTCGGCTTACTCCGGAAGAGGATTAAAAATTACCTGGCGATATCCCGCATATCATGGCGCTGGATGGCGGCAGTGAAGGGTGGACAGTACCAGGTGGGCAGTCCAGGTGTGCAGCACAAGGTGATTAGTGTGACCTGAGTTTTGCTGAAACAGAATCACAACACAAGCAGACCATATCTGCAAGTCAGCTTGTGTTGCGATTCTGTTTCAGCATATTGCAGAACAGGGCACCCTGTTCAATCGCATCATCAAGTGCGACATGGGTATGCGGCATGGGATCGAACCAGTGTTTTGGCATATTCCGTTTGGTGCTGTCCCGGTAATCTGTTTTCAGCAACGCCATGGCAAAGCTCTTCATGTCCAGTGCAGAGTGACTAAACGGGCTTTCGCCGGCAAAACGTATCAAATACCAGTACACAAACAGAAAATCGAAGCCTGCCGGATAGGCAACGAATACCGGTTTTCCTGGCAAAGACTTAATCCAACTGACATAGCGCGGCATGGCCGTAGCCGGGTCTTCAATATCCTGACGGCAGGCTGCCCACGCTTGCGGCTGCGTTGCCCACCAGGCCGCTGTGCCGGGGTCGGCAGTTGCGCCTGGCAGGCAGGCCAGGTTGACGCTGAAGGTGGAGATCATTTGCTTGTCTGCGGTGTAGGCAGCCGACCCCAGACTGAGCATGGAATGTGGTCCGGGAATGGGGCCATCGGTTTCCACATCGGTACTGATATAAATTTCTGTCATGGCTTTTGTATTTTATCGGACAGGTTTTGCAGGTATTTGCTTATTCACTGGCAAGCCGGTTCAATTCTTGTCATAGTCGTCCAGGTCTTCAATGCGTCTTTCTGCATGGGTTTGCATACAGCCTATCTGCATCATGGTGCGTATGCTGCCACTGGCATGACGCTGGAAGACCGCATCGCAATCAGCCTCGCGAAATTTTACCCATGCCCTTTGCGCATTGATGAGTTTCTTTTTCATTTCAGAATACAGTTCTGTTTCCGTATCAGGCTGGTCCAGTGATTTCAAGGCTTTTTGATAGACACGATTTAATTTCGCTTCCACTTTTTTCGCCTCGACAGAGGCACATTCATTGAGATCCATGGTTGAAACGGCTTTTTTGCAGTCCAGTGCGTAAGACGGCGCGCCAGCGCACAAGAGTATGAAAAACAGGAAGAGAGGTTTCATCGGTTGCTTGCAGATGGGATTTGGATATGGCACATGATACGCTGCCTCGCAGCAAAATCGGAGCAGTCTGCATTAGAGCAGACGGTATTTCATTTGAACAGAATTTCCTGCTGATTCATGCTCAGGGAGACACCTGAGTGCTCAATTGGCTTTTTTCAAAGCGGGCATTTCCCAGATATTTGAGATAGCGGGCATTGCCGTTTGCGTCGCTCATCTGATAATACTCACCCACATGCAGTGTAGGTAATTCATCGTTCAGCGCCAGCATTTTTTCAGAAGTGACGTAGTGAACTGCGCCATTTTGCGCATCAAGGCGATACACCTTGCCATCTGTCGCCGTGATCAATTGATAGCGCGGACCGGACCAGCCGCCATCGCATGCAGACAGCATGATTGACATCATGAAGACCAACAAGATACGGGATTGTGTCATGTGTGCTCCTGATTGAAGTGGGGGCGGGCCACGCTGGTTCCTGTCTGTGAATGGAGTGAAATTGCCATTTTGAAAATATAAACCAATATTATTTATTTGGCAATTTGTTTTATGAATGATATGGCCTCTCTGCTTATTGCCAGCCGTCCTCTGTCAAAAAATGTCGTACAGGCATGTAATCTCTTTGCTTTCTTGTAAAGGGATTGTTAAACTTTAAAGAGAACATTTATAATTGTATCGAAACGTAACAGTGATTTGATCTGCAGCATCCGTTTATCCGAAACTTTTTTGAGCTGTCAGGGCTCATACTTACCAATAATTCTTATGGCAAATATCAGCATCAAACTCTCACAAAACGTCGTTACCACCAATTATCAGCAACTCATAAAATCACCGCCTACCAATGGCAGCCTGGGTACCCTGTTTGATGTATTTCCCAAGCTGGGTTATGCATGGTCTCAGTCGCATCAATACTATTCAAGCTTTGACTTTAGTGGTGGCAGGGTGCGTATGGGTTTTGCCGATGGTTCCAGCACCACTTATAACGGTGTGATCCTGGATAATCCGAATGCCACGCAAGGTACGGCTTCTGCCACCAGCCTGCAGTTGTATTCCTCTGGCGTTTTATCCATCGTTGAAAATGGCCGGTTTAACTTTAATTACGCCAATACAGTCGTCAATGGTGTCAATTCGGTTTCCATTCATTCGACCACTACGCAGGTATCCAATTTTTCCGTGTCGACGCTGACACCGACCAACAGCCCTTACTATGATCCGGTTGCCGGCAATGTGACGATAACGGTGCAGGGTTCCATCAGCGGCGATATCAACGGCAATAATACTGGCACCGTCAACAGAATAACGGCGGCGGCAGACAAGTTCATCGCATCTACCTCAGTAGATGGCAGTTTTAATCTGTCTTCCAATTCTCTGGCCGTGGGGCAGGGTTTGGCCAAGTCAACAGTGACTGGAACGATGACGGCCTCGGTCACGGAATACCGTGACGGCAGTTACAACCGCGTCACGGGTGTGTCAGCCTTTCTTTCTGCCAATCAGCAGATTGATGAAAAATTGCTGGCTGACGAATCCCTGTTCGGCGGTTCGGATGTGATCAGCGTCGATTTGCCGTCGGTCATCTATGCTGATTATCAGATCAATTCGGGTGCGGGCAGTGACCTGATTACCATCAGTGGCGGCGGCGGGCGTTTACACGTGAATGCAGGCAGCGGCAATGATGCCATCAATGTGGGTAGCGGCAATCATAATATCGATGGTGGTACTGGCCTGGATACCGTCATCATGGCAGGTCAGGCCAGCGCCTTCAATGTCAGCAAAACGGGTTCAGGCTACCAGGTGCGTGTTACGGCCAGTGGTGATGTAGACAGTCTGGTCAATGTCGAGCGCCTGCAATTTTCTGACAAGAGTATCGCCCTTGATATCACTGGTACTGCCGGTCAGGCGTATCGTATTTACCAGGCAGCCTTTGGTCGCAAACCTGATCTGGAAGGACTGGGTTACTGGATCAAGGACATGGATAAAGGTTCCAGCCTGACTACTGTTGCTGCCGGTTTTTTCCAATCGCCAGAATTCCAGAAACTGTACGGTGCCAACCCTTCAACCAACACACTGATCACCAATTTTTATCAGAATGTGTTGCATCGTGCACCGGATCAGGCAGGCTTTGATTATTGGAATAATCAGTTGAGCACAGGCAAAATTACTGCTGCCGGGGCCTTGGCCAGTTTCTGTGAAAGCACAGAAAATCAGGCGCAGGTCATAGGATCGATACAGAACGGGATAGATTTCAAACTGTGGGCTGGCTGATACCTGCTACAGTTCATCAGTTCTAATGACGGGCCGGAGCAGCATGTCTGCATGCTCTCCGGCTGGAAGATAATTTATCCCTGGTCACCATCCGCTTCAGGTGCGGCTGTCACCACGCAGCCTTAACCATTCATCGGCGACATCACCCATGGTCTTGTGGCGGGCATCACTTATCCACGCCATGAAGTCACGATCAAAACCGAAATCAGGTCCGCATTGCGTGACGAGAAAACGCCTGACGTTCTGGATGTTCTTGTAATCCTTGTCTATCACGGTCGCGCGCGATATGTCATTGCCATGCCAGTCTGTTTTCATGCGCATTGCCTTTTGAAATCTTGTTATTATCCTGCAATGTCTATGATCAAATTGCAGCCTCATGTCTGAACTCGTTGTTCTTACCACTTACTTCAATCCTTGCCGTTATACGTCACGCAGGCAGAATTATGATGCCTTCATGAAGGGTATGCGTAATGCTGGTGTGACTTGCATTACGGTGGAGTGCGCGTTTGGCGATGCGCCGTTTGAATTGCCAGCGGCGCTGGATGTCTTGCAGGTGCGTTCGTCCACCTTGTTGTGGCAAAAAGAACGTTTGTTGAACCTGGCCGCTTCGTGGTTGCCTGTCAGTTGTCGCTATGTGGCATGGCTGGATTGCGATATTTTGTTTGACAATAAAAACTGGGCCAGGGAACTGGTCGCCGTTTTGCGACAATATCCGGTCGCGCAAGTGTGGAAAACCTGTTTGCGGCAACCGCAGGACGGTTCTGCCGGTGGTGTCGCCAATGAGCAGCCTGATCGCGTCACTTCATTTGCTGCCGTCATGCAGGCGCAACCTGCATCCTTGCAGGCGGGGCGTTATGATAGCCACGGGCATACCGGCTATGGCTGGGCCATGCGACGCAGCCTGTTTGACAGCACAGGTCTGTATGAAGCGGCCATCTCTGGTAGTGCCGATCATTTCATGGCGCATGCGATATATGGTGATTACAACTTTTGCATACAGAATGCGCTGAAACATGATCATGCCCAGATTACCCATCTGCAAGCCTGGGGGCAGCGTTTTTATCAGCAGGTACAAGGTCAGCTGGGTGTGGTCAGCGGAGAGATTCGCCACCTGTGGCATGGAGACGCCAGACATCGCCGTTATTTTTTGCGCATGCATGACATTACGGATCTGGGTTTCAATCCATGGACTGATTTAAGTATGCGTGTCGGTCGCCCGCTGGAATGGCATGCAGAAATGCACAAACCAGGTCTGCGTCAGTATTTCGTCAATTATTTTCAATCGCGCCGTGAAGATGGCGACAACCATGAGAAGGCAAGTCATGCTGAAACCCAATGTTAATCCGGTCCGGGATACTGATTTCAAAACCTATCACCGTGACATGGCCTACATGGATGTCGTCTACATGGCACTGGATAATGCCATGCTGGCGATGCAGCAACAGGTAGAGGATTTGTACAAAGTGCAGGAAAGCAGGCAGGCGCAAAGGCAGCAGGTCATCAAGCGCACGGTAGAAGATTTGTTGCCGGGGTTTTATGTCAGCACCCTGAACCAATTGCAGGCTGTCTGTCCGGGTTTTGTCGATGCCGTGGTTTTGATTGCATTTGAAGAATACCGTCCATGGCTGGGCATATTGCCACGCCCTGGTACCGCCAGCGCCTTGGCAACCCTGCAAACCCGGCTGGCATTTTATTTTGATACCAGGGTTGAACTGGATAAGGTTGAAAGCCTGGACCAGGACCTGGCAGCCATCAATGAGCAAATCAATGACCTGCAAAAAAAGCGTCAGGAAACCGTAGATATCATCAGCATGCTGAAGAAGGCTCAAAATACTAACGTTGCTTTACCGGCAGAAGTCACCAGCTATATTGACCAGCTTTTCAAGCGCGCAGTGGCCATGCCAGCCAGCGGTAGCACCATGGCATCGATCAAGCGTAAGGAATTCGAAACACAGTGGCGTCAGCGCCGAAAATATTATGCGCATTCAAGCTACTATGATAATTATGCCTGGTACAGCATGGCGCATGATTTTCCGACTCATGCAATGGTGCGCCACAATCTCCAGGGCTATCAGGGCAATCAGCGCAATCAGCAGCAGGCAGATACACTGGCTGGTGCCATGATGGCGGATTCGTACCTGTTTAATGCCAATACAGTCGCGGCGCCGGCAAACCCTGGTCCCCAGTATGAAGTGGGCAGTTTTTCGGATGTCCGCAATGACGCCGCAATTTTGCTGAATACCAACGCAGCCACTGCGTACATGGACAACACACCAGATTCCCCTGCCGTGCAGGCCGATCTTTACGATTGCAATAGCACCGTCATGCTGGGGGACGACATACGTACCGATGACAGTCTAGGGGCATATTCCTGAGGGGTGCCGCTTTTGCAAAAAGTGAGAAACACAGCGTCATGTGGATGGATTTACCACGCTGCAAGGGATTCGACTGCGCTAAATTGAAATTTTGATTGTCATTGAGGAGGCGAATGCTAATATTGACATTCAGACCAATCCTCATTTCAGAATGATATGTCGTCTAACCGGTTCACTCGTTTCCGCGACATCAGTTTGAAAACCCGCCTGACTATGGCGGTGGCGCTGTTTTTCTTGCTTTCCCTGGCCTTGTTGTCGTGGCTGGCCTCTTCGACTTCCGAGAAGGCATTGGAAAAACTCATCATAGCGCGCCAGACCGGCCTGATCGCTGCCATGGCCAATGACATAGATCAAAAGGTGGAACTCAGGAAGAATGCCCTGATCCTGCTGGCCACGGATCTTGGCACGGATGACGAAGACAAGGACAAACTGCAAGACTTGCTGATGCACCAGAAAAGCCTGGGTGCCCTGTTTGACAATCTGGGTGTACTGGACATGCAGGGCGAGTTCCTGGCTCTTTTACATGGTGAGGAAGAGCGCGGCAAAGTCAATCTGTCCGGCAGAGCATATTTCCAGGAAGTGATACGGCAACAGAAGTTACTGATTTCCTCTCCACAAAAAGGCAGCGTTACCGGGCGTCCGCTGGTGGTGATGTGTGTCCCTGTATTCGATGGCAAGGGCACTATGCGCTATGTGCTGGCGGGTATTATCGAACTGGCGCAGGAAAGTTTTCTGGCAGATCTGGCTGCCACCAAGATAGGTGGCAACGGGTATATTTATGTCACGACACGGCAAGGTATATTTGTTGCCCATCCCGACAGTAATCGCATTCTTGCCAACAGCCGTGAACAGCCGGATACGCATCAATTGCCGGAGACGGCGTTTTCAGTGCTGGAAGGCAGCCTGATTTCACACAATCATAAAAATGATGCAGCGATTCTGTCTTACCGGCGCCTGAAGTCGGTGGACTGGATGATTACTTCTGCCTATCCGACCAGTGAAGCCTTCATCGTCATTACCGAAGTCAGGAAAGATATCCTGCTGGCCGGTACTGCCCTGCTCATGATATTGCTGCTGCTGGGCTGGTGGTTCATGTACTGGCAACTCAAACCCTTGCAGCATTTGCGCCAGAAGGTCAATCGTGGCACATCTGACTGGATAGATACGCTGAAACCAGATGTGTATCCAAAAGATGAAATCGGTGATCTGGCCAAGGCATTCGATGATGCCATGCTCAACCGTCGCGCAGCAGAGGCTGCCTTGAGTGCCAGCGAAAACAAGTTGCGCCTGATTGCTGACAATATGTCGGCCTTTATTGGCTATATTGATCATCAGGAAAAATACACTTTCGCCAATAAGCGTATTGCCCATCTGTCACATATGGAACCCGCCGCTGTCATAGGAAAAACCATGCGTGAAGTGGCAACACCGGAGATCTATGACAGGTTAGTCAGGCCCCATGTTGTAAAGGTACTCAATGGCGAATGGACACGCTATGAGCGCCGTATTCAGCGATATGGCCACTGGGAGTGGGATAGGGTCACTTATGCACCGGATTTTAATAAATCAGGTCGGGTCGAAGGTTTTTTTGTGCTGGTAGAAGACATCACCGAATTCAAGCGGGTGCAAGATGATTTGATACGCAGTGAACAGCGGGTGCGTACCATCACCGACAATGTGCCGGCCATGATTGCCTATATAGATGCGAATGAACGCTATCAGTTCTGCAACCGTAATTACAGTCAGATTCCTGGACTGGAACCCGAAAATATCCTGGGGAAATCTATTCTTGAGGTGTTTGGTGAACCCTCATATCGGGAACTGAAGGAAAGAGTGCAACAGGCACTGCATGGTGAAAAAGTATCTTTCGAACGCTATGCCTACGAACGCGACATCAAAAGATATCTGCAATATGAATATGTACCGGATATCAATGCTGAGGGCGTGACCACCGGTTATTACTCTATGGTCATTGATATTACGGCGCGCAAGCAGGCGGAATTGAAGCTGGCTGCCAGTGAAGGACTGCTGCGCACCATCGCTGACAATATACCTGCCTTTGTCAGCCTGATCGATACGGAAAACCGTTATCAGTTTGTGAATCGCCCCTATGAAGCCTGGTTCAACCTGCCGCTGACAAAGATACGCTGCCAGCCAGTGTCATCGCTGTTGAGCGGCGCTACACTGCAAGAACACCTGACGCATTACCAGCGGGCCATGACCGGTGAAAAAACAGAATTTGAAACCGAGATCAGCATAGGCGGCAAGACCGGACATTATCATGCCACCTATGTGCCACAGTATGACGATAGCGGCCAGGTCGTCGGCGTGAATACCCTGATCAACGATATCAGCGACGCCAAGGCCGTAGAAAGACAATTGCTGGCGCTGGCCAGATTTGACACCCTGACCGGTTTGCCAAATCGCAATCAGATCAACGAAAGAATGGAACAGGCCAGTGCCCGTTCACTACGGACTGGGCGTTTGATGTCGGTCATGTTTCTGGATGTGGACAAGTTCAAGAGCATTAATGATGGTCTGGGCCATCATGCCGGTGACCTGGTCTTGCAGGAATTTGCCAGCCGCCTCAAGCACTGCATACGCCAGACCGATCTTGCCGGTCGTCTGGCAGGCGATGAATTTGTCATCGTGCTGGAAGGTTTGAATATGCATAGCGAGGCCGATATGGTGGCCAGCAAAATCGTACAGGCCATGACGCTGCCTTTTGAGATAGAAGGCAAGCCGCTGATGGTGACTACCAGCATAGGGGTGGCGATATCTTCAGAACTTAACTCCAACGCAGGCGAAATGCTGAAGAAGGCAGATGAAGCCTTGTACTTGGCCAAGAAGGCGGGTCGGAATAATTTCAAGGTTTTGCAGCTGGGTGCGAACACAACTGCTTAAATCCCGGTCAGCAAGGCCTTTAGCAACGCCTTGCCCTTGCCACCAATTTGCATCTCGTTCAAGGCTGTCAACGTTGATGCCGGCAAATCCTGCTTTAATTCCAGACGTAATTCATTCAGGAGTTCCAGCAGCATGGCCATGTCTTTTGGTGGTGATTGTGGACTCTGCGTGACCATAATGCAGAGCAACTGAAACGCCAGATGCGGCGCGAGCACATGGGCGCGTGCCGCTTTGCCCAAGCTTTGGGCATAGCGACTTGCTTTGACTTGCGGTGTCGCGAGTAAACCCTGGATGGCATTACCAAGCACCACAGCGTCAAGCCGGCCTTCCAGCCAGCTGGCGACCAGGGCATCTATCGCGATGGCAGTCTGGCCTGGCTCTTTACCCGCCAGTGCAAAGGCCAACAGCATGATGGCACTGCTGCTCATGGGTACTGTAGGGACCAGTAAGAGGTTCAGATAAGCCTTGTTATACCACTCTGCTTCCCACCAGTCGAGATTGTTGGCAATGGCATGGGCACCTTCGGCAAACACCGCTTCGAGGCTGGAGGGCATGATACTGGCTGACCAGCGTATCTTGCTTTCATTACTGCCACCAAAACTTTCAGTGCGGTGAAAATAGCCGTCATCCTCAATGACCTGAGGATGACGCAGGATGCTGAGATAAGCCTGGTCTATGGCTCTGGGCTTTGGTGTGGTACGCAAGTGGCTGTAGTAAAAGGTGCAAACCTCATTCTTGCTGATCTCGATCTCAAAACGATAGCGTGCCGCGTGTGCGCCATCCGGCCCAAAGTCACCATATAACTGGATGAGGTTGGCATCGTCTTCATCAGGATAACGGGCGCGGGCGGCGGTGATATACAGGGCGCTGTCCTTACCTTTGGCAGGGATGCTGACTTGTGAGCCCAGGGCGTAGCGCAAGGCATTGTGATAAGGGGTGTCCGGCAAGCTGGCTGCTTGCTGGCGCAGATTAGAATCATTGCTGGGAGCCAGACGCAAGAGACTGAGCACCTGCTCTTGCAATGGTTGTTGCAAGCCTAGTGCATGTTGCTCGCGGGTTCGTTCTATCAAGATGGCAGGGTCTATATAGCCACGTTGATGGCTAGGTGCTGCCAGTGGGAGCACTGACTTGGCCTGCATCAGAATATCCATCAAGTCATCAGTGCGCTGGCAGATGACGCTATGCACATCGAAACGGCCTTTGGCAAAACTGCTGATGGGCGGTAGTCTTTCGGCTTCAAATATAAATACCAACAGGCGCGCCAGTTCACGCGCCAGTGGTTTGTCCATATTGCGCCAGTTATCCGAACTGGGTTTCAGTTTTTGTGCGCGTTTCAGTACTGGAGCAAAGCGTTTTTTATCTTCAGCAGAAAATGGGGCCAGCTTCAGCAGGGCGTGGATGACGGTTTCAAAACAGTCAGTGTCATCACTGTTTTCAAAGACATAGGCGCAGGCTTCGATGAGTGCGTCAATATCACTGATGATTGGCAGGGCGCGGTTCTCTGCTATGGGCGATGGCAGAGGCTGCAAAGTGGGTAATGCCTGCGATGTGTGGATAGGGGCTGATAGCTTGGACGCATCAGCGGCAGGAGTTCCCAGTAAAGCCATCAGAGCATTACGGTTACTGGTGGCAACCTGCGGCAGCAATTGCAAGGCTTGTTCTTGCGTAGCGGCATCCATGCCCCATTTGCCCAGGCGGCTGATGATTTTCTTTTGCATGTCTGCGGCTTCATGCAGCAAGCCAAACACGGCAATCGATGCCGCTTCTTGCATCAGGCTGGCATCTTTCAGGATGATTTGGTCGAGTAATTTCAATGCAGCATCTACTTGCGCTTTGACGGCAGATGACAGCAGCGGTTGCAGGGCGGTCAGCAAGGCAGTATTGCTGATGGCACCGGCAGCATGCAAAGTGCCCAGAACTTTCAGCGCCATGCTGACGGTAGGCGGGATGCGGCTGTGGCATAAACCCAGATAGCGTTCACTGAATGCACTCATTTCTTCTACTGTCGGTGCCAAGACATCATGGAAGCGCGAGAACCAGCCAGAGCGAAATTGTATCCAGTCTTTTTCCAGCGCCCCCAGGGTTTTATCCAGCAATAGTTCGCGGCTATACACGCCTTGCTGGCACAAATTCAAAAATAGCTGTTGCCAGGTGTGGTCAGGGTTATGCGTATATTTATCGCGTCCGGCCAGGCTGATATCGGTCGTTCCCTCGATATCGAACAACTGCAGCAATGGGCCCTGCAATATTTCCGGATCGTGTTTTATCCAGTAAGCCACATCGGGTACGCGGTCAGAATGTACTTCCTGGCTTAGCAAACCCAGGAGGTAATTGTCATGAGTGGGACGTTCTGCCAGGCCATTGATGAGCAGGCTTTGTATGATGCGAAAACTTCCCGGGTTACGCACCACTATATTTGCTACCAAATTTTCAGTCGATGATGGCGAATAGGCTTTCCATAATTCGACCAGTTCTTCTGGCTTGATAAAAAACATCCAGGAATTTTCAGCGACATCATTTGTAGTGCAACACAAAAAGATCGCAGAACGCAGGCATTGCCATTGCTGGGCAGTGACATTGCTGCGCCAGGCTGACGTGCTCATGTCTGAGGTATAGCGCGATTTTTCCATGACTTTGTTCATGCGCATGACACTGCCCCGGTATTGCTGCCATTGGGTCTTATCTTGCTTTCGCAAGTAATCCATCATGCCTTGATAATTACCTGCAACTACAAATTCTTCCAGCGCAGTTTTTGCCACAAAGGCTGCTTCGGTTTTTTGCTGTGCCATGTTGATCCTAATCGTTTACCATAGTTTCTACAGCCAGTACATGTTTGCAAGGCCCACGCAAACCCTGGTGTTTGGCGAACCAGGGACAAGTACAGCGCAATTCGCCATCGACTTCGCGCACGCGGTGCTGGATATCTGCGCTTTGCACACTGGCTTCAAGCGGTTGGTTTTTTATGATGCTGACCGCATTGTCTTTTAGCAGTTCACGGGCAGCAACCAGCCGTGGATGCAAGTCTTCTGCCATGCTCAGATCCAGTGGCAGTATGCGATGAAAGTAACTGCCTTCAGTCACATCAAAACCTAGCAGGCCAGAGACGCCGAGTATGCGCAGGCTGTCTTCTATACTGGCTTGTGATAAATTCAGTTGCTCTGCCAGTAAAGGAGTCTGCAATGAAGATTGCCATTGCAAGAGTGCGCGCAGGCGGGGCAGGGCGTCAGCATTCTGCATATTCATCAGGGCGCGCAGGGCCTGGCCTTCACCTGAGAAACCACGCCATACTTCAGCACTCAGGGCCAGCGTCAATCTGGTGCCGGCAAATTGTAAAACCCAGGCACTGGCTTGCTGTGCTTCATCGGCAAAGATGGCCATGGACTTCACGCGCGGTAGTAAGGCTTCAAGCACACGCAGGCGAGTGCTATCGACCAGACGTATGCTGTCGGGTTCTGGTCTTGTCGTAGTGCGCAGGCCAAAGGGGCCATGCGATATCCATAAAGGCGTTTTGCTGGTTGATGCCTTGGGCAGTGAGCGCAAGAAGCGCAAGGCTTCAGCGCCACTGACTTCGACGATCTTGCGCATGCCAGCCTGGTAAGACTGTACTTCCAGCATGCCACGTATCCAGCGTAGCGGTAGTTCGACTTTTTTCTCGATGACGCTATTGCCACCGGCATGAACCGTAAAGGCAGCCTGCCCGACCGACAGCGCTAACCCCGAGGCATCGCGTACTCGCGCCAGAGCAGCTCGCATAGGCGCATTGAAATCAACGTTGGTCGTGCCCTTGCCGACTATGTCGCCTTCATAGCTGTCAGATAGCATATCGACGCGGATATAGGCACTGCAACAAGAAGAAAATCCTTCAAAACGCAAAATGCCTCCACCTGAAGTAACAACCGGGTCAGCCAGCATGAGGTTTTTTGCCAGCGTATTTGCAGGCGTGAAAAAACGTGAACCGACGATGATGTGTACGGCGGTCAGCAATTCGGCTGACAGGCGCGGTTGCTTTAACGAACCTTCAAAAAAATGCGGATGGGCGATAGTCGCGTTGTCAACAGGGCTGAATGTGGCCAGTTGCAACCGGGGCCCGACCTCATCAGTCAGGGCCGAAGCTTGCAGGTAATGGTAGGCTTGGGCTTGGGTAGTCATGGACGCTAGCATATCGCTTTGTGAAGCAATTGTCATGAAGCGCACGATAGTGGACTGTAACAGTTGAAACAGAGTGCATACCACGTCCGCGACTATCCTGGCAGAGATGCAAATGCTCGCGACAGTGCTGCTATGACAGTCCTGCTATAGCTGTTATGCGTGCTGACTTTGCCTTGCCTTGGCGGTCGCGGGTACGTCCTTTATTTTCGCTTCAACTGCCACAGTCCAGTATTTCTATTCCTTTTTATGAAGTAGCTCCAGTATGCTGGAAAAGTCTTTGCCTCCTGCTCCGGCTTTACTGTGAATGCCATACAGATTGCGCACAGCTTCACCCAATGGAATACTGGCATTGCCGCCCAGTGCCGCTTCGGTCGCCAACCCCAAATCTTTCAGCATCAGGTCTACACCAAAACCACCTGCGTAGCCGCGTGAAGCGGGTGTGTTTTCCATGACGCCAGGGTAGGGGTTATACAGTTCCAACGCCCAGTTGCGGCCCGAGCTTTTGCTCATGATGTCGGACAGAGTTTTGGGATCTAGCCCATTCGCCACACCCAGCGCCAGCGCTTCTGCCGTGCCGGCCATCAGTATGCCCAGCAGCATGTTGTTGCAGATTTTTGCGGTTTGCCCGGCGCCGTGTTCACCAGCGTGGAAGATGTTCTTGCCCATGGCGTTCAGCACGGGGCGGGCGCGTTCCAGGTCAGCCGTGCTGCCGCCGACGATGAAGGTCAGTGTGCCTGCTGCTGCGCCTGCGGTGCCGCCTGAGACTGGGGCATCAACCATCGCCAGTCCGCGTGCGGCTGCGGCCTGTGCGACCTTCTTGGCAGATTGCGGGGCGATGGTGCTGCAGTCTACAATCAGTGCGCCATTGGCAATGTGGGGGAGTATGCCGTCATCGCCGAGGTAGAGGCTTTCAACATGGCGGCTGGCGGGCAGCATGCTGATGACGATGTCTGCGCCTTCTATGGCTTGTCTGGCGTTGCCTGCGGCTAGTGCACCGGCGTCTGCCAGTGTTTTCAAGGCGACAGGTGACAGGTCGAACACGGTGAGTGGATAGCCTGCCTTGAGCAGGTTAAGTGCCATGGGCGCGCCCATGTTGCCGAGGCCGATGAAGGCGATTTTTGGTTGGTTTGACATAGGGGGGTATCTCCTTTTTTAATTCCGTAAATGACAACTGGCGGATTTTTAAAATACAATTTTTGGTTAACTTATTTTCCCCTCCCCTTCAAGGGGAGGGTTAGGGTGGGGATGGGTTTCTTCAGCAAATAGAATATATTTCTTCATCAACCGAACCCCATCCCCATCCCGACCTTCCCCTTGAAGGGGAAGGAGTAGAAATCAAGCTGCTCGTTTTTGTAATGATTCAACCGCACCCAAATCCCGCAATGGATGCTGCTCTGCCGCCCAAAGACTGGCTAAATATCGCTCGCCATCCCGCAGCTGGAATGCATCCAAACTACCCGGCAACCACTGCGGCTTCTGATCTTTATCCACAATCAAGGCCCGTATCCCTTCCGCAAAATCATGGCCCTGCGCACAGGCGAGTGCAGCAACCAATTCCATGCGGAAGATTTCTGCCAGCGACAAATGCTTGCCGCGTTCCTGCAAGGCATGCGCTAGCCAGGCAGAGGTCGGGCTGCCTTTTTGCAGGCTGGCGATGGCTTTTTGCAGCCACACATCGTCGTTCAACAAGCTCGCATCAAGCTGGCAGATATTGCTGATGATAGCGCTCAGGTCAGCAGCGCTGCACAGTTGATTGATGAGGTCAAAATGCTGGCGCAAAGGCCCAGCGTTGCTGACCACATTGGCATTGCGTTGCTGCTCATGCAGGATATGGCTCAGACGCAGGTGATTACTCAGCTTATTGTGTTCTGCCTGCTTGCTCCATTCACAGGCTTGCAGGCGGGCCAGCAGTTCTGCCTTGCTCTCGTGCGGTAATTGCAGGTCGGCCAGTTTCACAAATACGGCGTCGCTGGCATTGATGTTCGCGCAGGTCAGGGCCAGAAACAAACCCAGCTTGCCCGGCATGCGGTTCAAAAACCAGGTGCCGCCAACGTCGGGGAACAAGCCTATGGCAATCTCTGGCATGGCAAGACGGGACTTTTCTGTGACGACGCGGTGGCTGGCACCAGCCATCAAGCCTATGCCGCCACCCATGACAATGCCGTGGCCCCAGCATAAGATGGGTTTGCGGTAAGTATGGATTTGATAGTCGAGACGGTATTCCTGCTCGAAAAAATCCAGCGCATACGCATTGCTGAGCAGATCGTCCTTTTTATCGGAGGCATGATGCTCACGCATGCTGGAGTACAGGTTTTGCAGGTCACCGCCAGCACAGAAGGCTTTTTCGCCAGCGGCTTGCAAGACCACCATGGCGATGCTGTCATCTTCATCCCAGGCTTGCAATTGTTTGCCCAGTAGTTGCACCATCTCTTTGGACAGGGCATTCAGGGTTTTTTCTGAATTCAGAGTGGCTACGCCTAGTTGCATGCTGTTGGCGGCAGGCAAGGTGTGGAACAGGACAGGGGCGTCGCTCATGCATTCCTCCATACGGGAGGACGTTTTTCCAAAAAGGCAGTGACACCTTCTTTTTGATCGGCGGTATCAAACAGCGCCAGGAAGGCTTCGCGTTCTTGCGGCAGCACGCTGTTCATGGGTTGCTGGCGTGCGCCTTGTATGAGTTGTTTGCATGCCTTGACGCTACTGGGGCTTTGTTTGCCTGCCTGTTTGGCCAGGGCCAGTGCGTGTTCCAGTGCGCCGCCGGTGGCGACGACTTCTTCCACCAGACCTATGCGCAGAGCAGTGGCAGCATCGACACGTTCACCGCACAAGATCAGACGTTTGGCCCAGCCTTCACCGACCAGCCAGGCAAGATTTTGCGTGCCGCCAGCGCAAGGCAGCAAGCCGACTGCGGCTTCTGGCAAGGCCATTTGCGCCTGGGTTTCGGCAACGCGCAAATCACAGGCAAGTGCGCACTCCAGGCCACCGCCCATGGCGTAGCCATTGATGGCAGCGATGGAAACACCACGGAAGCGGCTCAGGGTTTCAAATGCTTCGCCAAAGCGGCGTGCCATGTCGAGCGCCACGGCCTTGTCACCATCGGCAAATAATTTGAGGTCTGCCCCCGCAGAAAAGAATTTTTGGCCTGAGCCTGTGATCACGAGGCTGTAGATATCTGCATCAGCATTGAGGTCATTGACGAGTTGCGTCAATGCCTGCAAACCCGCAGCCGTCCAGGTGTTGGCGGGCGGGTTGGCCAGGGTCACCAGGGCAGTGTGGCCTATGATTTCGCATTGCAGATTGTTGTAGTTAGCATATTTACTCATAAAAATTCCTCGCTTGCGGGTTGGTTTAGCATGTGACGGGCGACGATGACGCGCATGATTTCATTCGTGCCTTCGAGTATCTGGTGCACCCTGACATCGCGCAGGAAACGCTCCAGCGGGTATTCGCGTATATAGCCGTAACCACCGTGGATTTGCAGGGCTTCATTGCAGACGGTAAAGCCGGTGTCGGTTGCCAGGCGCTTGGCCATGGCGCAATACACCGAGGCATTGTCTGCCTTGCTGTCGAGCTTGCTGGCTGCGAGGCGCACCATCTGGCGTGCGGCCACCAGCTCGGTTTGCATGTCGGCCAGTTTGAATTGCAGTACCTGAAAATCAGATAGTTTCTTCTGAAACTGCATGCGCTCATTCATATACGCTTGCGCGCTATTGAGGGCCGATTGCGCCGCACCGATGGAGCAGGTGGCGATGTTGATGCGGCCGCCATCCAGGCCACGCATTGCGATACGAAAGCCTGCGCCTTCTTCGCCCAGCAAGTGGCTGCGCGGTATGCGTACCTGGTCAAAGTTGACAGTGCGGGTGGGCTGACTGTTCCAGCCCATCTTGTCTTCTTTCTTGCCATAGCTGATGCCGGGTAAATCTGCCGGTACTGCAAAGGCAGAGATACCGCCAGCACCATCGCCACCCGTGCGCGCCATGACGACCAGCATATTGGTGGCACCTGCGCCTGAGATAAAGGCTTTGCTGCCATTTAGGATGTAGCTGTCGCCATCCAGACGGGCGCTGGTGCGCAGTGATGCTGCGTCAGAGCCTGAGCCAGCTTCGGTCAGGCAATAGGAGGCCAGCTTCTTGCCTGCGGCCAGTTTGGGCACCCATTCCTGTTGTACTTCTGGTGTGCCCCAGTTGGCGATCATCCAGCTCGCCATATTGTGTATCGTGATGTAAGCCGTGGTTGAAGGGCAGGCGCGTGCCAGCTCTTCAAAAATGATGGCTGCATCCAGCCGCGTAAGTCCCAACCCGCCCAGTTCTTCTGGCACATACAGCCCGCAAAATCCCAACTCCCCGGCATGGGCGATCACGTCCAGCGGGAAGTGGGAAGTGGCATCCCAATGCGCGGCTTGCGCCGCCATTTCATGGGCGGCGAAGCTGCGGGCAGATTGCTGGTAGGCGCGCTGGTCTTCGTTCAATTCGAAGTCCATGGCGATTTCCTTACTTGAGCGAGATGGTCGTATTCACCTTGCCAGCGCTGACGCTGTCATCAAACCAGCGTGCCGTGATGGTCTTGGTCTGGGTGTAGAACTGTATGACTTGTTTGCCGTAAGGCCCCAGGTCACCGAGTTTGGATGCCCGTGATCCGGTAAATGAAAACAGCGGCACGGGCACAGGGATAGGCACGTTGATGCCGATCTGACCTACATCGATATCTTCTTCAAAGGTGCGTGCGGCAGCGCCAGACTGGGTGAACAGTGCCGTGCCATTGCCGTTAGGGTTGGCATTGATGATGGCGATAGCGTCAGCCAGCGTATCCGCCTGCATGATGCACAGCACAGGGCCAAAGATTTCTTCTTCATACACGCGCATGCCGGGCTTGACGCCGGTGAAGACCGTAGGGCCAACGAAGTTGCCGTTCTCATAGCCCGGCACTTGTGGTGCGCGGCCATCCAGTACCAGATTGGCACCTTCGGCAATACCCTGGGCGATCAGGCTTTCTACTCGCTCTTTGGCAGTGCAGGAAATGACCGGGCCTATGTCCGTATTGGCTTCAGCACCTGCGTTGATCTTGAGACTGCGGGCGCGGTGCAGCAAGTCTGGTACCCACTGGTTGGCTTCACCAACCAGTATCACCACGGACAGCGCCATGCAGCGCTGGCCAGCAGCACCAAAGGCAGCACCGGCGAGGTTGTTCAGGGTTTGTTCTTTATTGGCATCTGGCAGGACGATGGCGTGGTTCTTGGCACCCATCATGCATTGTGCACGTTTGCCCGCCAGCGTCGCGCGGTTATACACATGGGTGCCCACGCGGGTGGAACCAACGAAGGACACGGCCTTGATATCAGGGTGATCGCAAATCGCATTGACGATGTCTTCACCACCATGCACCACATTCAGCACGCCAGGTGGCACACCAGCCTGCATGGCCAGTTCAGCCAGGCGCATGGTGACCATGGGGTCTTGCTCGGACGGTTTCAGGATGAAGGTATTGCCGCAGGCAATCGCCATGGGGAACATCCACAGCGGTATCATCGCCGGGAAGTTGAAAGGGGTAATGCCAGCGCATACGCCCAACGGCTGGTTCAGGGTATAGGTATCGACACCGCTGGCAACGTTATTGGCGATTTCGCCCATTTGCAGGTTACCGATATTTGCCGCATGCTCAACCACTTCCAAGCCACGGAAGATATCGCCCTCGGCATCGGCCAAGGTCTTGCCCTGTTCGGCTGTCAGCAACGCTGCCAGCTCGGCCATGTTTTCACGTATCAGTTGCTGGTATTTCAAAAAGATGCGGGCGCGTGTGCCTATCGCTGTCTTGCGCCAGGTCTTGAAAGCGGCCTTGGCAGCATCGACTGCGGCCTGCATTTCGTCAGGTGTCGTAAACGGCACATGGGCCAGTACCTGTTGCGTGGCGGGGTTGATCACATTGCGCCATTGCGTGGATTTGGAGTCTATCAGTTCGCCGTTGATCAGCAGTTTGACGTTGGGGACCTTGGTAAGAGTAGCCATGATGCTTTCCTGAACCTTCCTGATTGCGCACGGATTCACGGCGGGCTATGCCCGCAACAAGAGCCGCACTGATGCCTGAAAAACAGGATGACGACCGCATGCAGAAACCTGCCGCAGCAACGATCCTGACCATGGACATGCACCGTGTGGATGCACACCCGCCACGCACCTTCCGTACGTGACCAGACCTTGGGAAAACAGTGAAAGAATAGTATTGAAGACAAGCATCTGCCCTCCATCAGGCGCGCCATGCAATATCCCAAACACAGCCTTCCGCAATGTTTTTTCCAGCGATCAACAGGCCGGTATCCGGGCTTGCAAGTCTTGTTACATCGCCTTCCCAGTCATGCATGACCAGTGGCGTGGATGATGTAACCGCACTTGCCTACCGTTGCGGAGGCAGCAGGGGCTTGGGCCTTGATACCAAACCATCACTTGTCAGTGACAGCGATCAGGACGACCACTTTCCCGTTTAACACAGCCCAAGAAATTGGGATGTGCACCTGTTATTTTTAGAATAGCATAAGACTTGACGTTTACGTAAACGTTAATCGATGTGAATGGATGAAAAAAATTCAGCGACGCCTGAATGCGGCAATCTGCATAAAGTTGCCAATCGGTAAAAAATGACAGAAATCGGCAAAAAGCAGGTTTGTTCCAGATTGAGTATCATAAAAGCCATTGGTACTTGCCAGCATGGGGCAAGTACAGTCTGTCCAGCACAGTGCATACCTGCTCCTTGAAGGATGTCAGGTGCTTCAGGTGCTTCAGGTGTCTCAGGTGCCCTCAGGTACCACTAACCAGGAAAACAGCAATGACCAGTCAACACAGCCAAGACAATGCCGACAACAGGATGGAACGCGATACCTTTGGTGAAATCGCCGTTCCGGCAGATGCATTATGGGGGGCGCAAACCCAGCGTTCACTGCATCACTTTGCCATCTCTACCGAAAAAATGCCGGATGCCCTGGTGCTGGCACTGGCACGTGTGAAACGCAGTTGTGCCATCGTGAACCGTGATCTGGGATTGATGGATGCCCGGTTTGCCGATGCCATCGTTGCCGCCGCCGATGAAGTGCTGGCCGGCGCGCATCCGCATGCCTTTCCGCTGTCTGTATGGCAGACCGGGTCCGGCACGCAAAGCAATATGAACATGAATGAAGTGCTGGCCAATCGCGCTTCCGAATTACTGGGCGGTACCCGTGGCATGAGTCGCCTGGTGCATCCGAATGATCAGGTGAATATGGGGCAGTCATCGAATGATGTGTTCCCTACGGCCATGTATGTAGCCGCCTGCCTGACGGTGACGCAATCCTTGTTGCCGGCGCTGCAGCAACTGCGTACTTCGCTGGCTGCCAAGGCGACTGAATTTGCCGATATCGTCAAGATTGGCCGCACGCATTTGCAGGATGCGACGCCACTGACGCTGGGACAGGAAGTCTCTGGCTGGGTGGCACAACTGGCGCAGGCAGAACAGGCCATCAGCCTCAGCCTGCCGGCTTTGCAGGAACTGGCCATCGGCGGTACAGCCGTTGGTACCGGCCTGAATACCCACGCAGAATTTGGTCAGCGCGTTGCCGCCAGTCTGGCGCAGGATACCGGGATAGGCTTTGTTGCCGCACCTAACCGCTTTGCCGCACTGGCTGCGCATGATGCCATGGTCAGCTCGCACGGGGCATTGAAAACCCTGGCGGTGGCCTTGATGAAAATCGCCAATGATATACGCTGGCTGGCTTCCGGCCCACGTTCTGGCCTGGGTGAATTACAGATACCGGAAAACGAACCCGGCAGCTCCATCATGCCGGGCAAGGTTAATCCTACCCAGTGCGAAGCGGTGACCATGGTGTGTTGCCAGGTCATGGGTAATGATGTGGCCTTGAGCATAGGTGGTGCAGCAGGTAATTTTGAATTGAATGTATTCAAGCCGCTCATCGTGCATAATTTTTTGCAGAGTACGCGCCTGCTGGCTGATGCCATGGCCAGCCTGGATCAGCATTGCGTGCAAGGCATGCAGGCAAATCGCCAGCGCATCACTGAACTGTTGAATAATTCGCTGATGCTGGTGACTGCACTCAACCCACATATAGGCTACGACAAATCGGCCGCAATCGCCAAATACGCGCATCATCACCAGACCACCCTGCGTGAAGCGGCATTGACGCTGGGCCATGTCACGGCAGAAGAATTTGATGCCTGGGTCAGGCCGGAAGACATGGTTTGAACAACCTGCGGCAGAAAATGCCTGATCTGCCGCATCAGATATCTTCCACCAGCGATGGCGGCCATGGTTACGTTGTATATGTCCGCGATAGCTTTGCTGTCGCGGCGCATGGGTATCAAGCCTGCCTTGCCCTGATTTGATTGCAGGGCAAACGTCTTTTACTTCTGTTTCAACTATTACGGTTTAGTGGCCGGAGTCTTGCGTACGCCTTGTACACTCGTCCCCACTTGCTCCGCCAATTGCCGTGCCGCCTCTGACATCGCCGGTGCGACGGCTTCATACGCTGACCCGTTCAGGCGAACAGTGAAAATATTGTGCTCACGCTTGAGCAATTTTCGGTTGTGGTCCAGTACGACCCAGCTTGCTTCTAGTGTGAGCTGGCTGCCACTGTTGATGAGTAACTGGTCGATTTGAACCTTGGCGAGGTAACGTGGCAGGGGACTGGATGGGTTTGTGGCGATGCCTGCGCTGATGCCGGTATCGGATGACAGCCAGGCATCTGGCAGGTTGGTACGCAGGTGGGCCATGAGGGACAGCGTCAATTGCTCATCCAGCGGTGCTATCCAGCGCTGTTCGTCAGTGACGAGAGATTCAGTGGCGGACTTTTGGATGACCAGTTGCGGGCGGTTGATAGCTTCCGGCACTTTGACAGTGGCGATGACGAGTTCATACTGCGGCTCGGCCTGAGTGGTGCTTGCCAGCGGATAGTCGAGACGGTAGAGGTGTTCCACTGGCGGCGTGGTACAAGCGCTTAGCAGGGATGACACGAACAGCGTGGCCAGGGGCAGCGTGAGGATGTGGGTGCTTCGCATCATGGTTTTACCTTTTGTTTGCCAAACACCAGGGCATCGGGATGGCGTTCCAGCATGTCGGCCAGGTTGGCGACAGCGCGGGCGGATTTGGCGACCTGCTTCAGCGATTCGCGCATGTCTTGCTGCAAAGGCGCGTCTTCTGTCAGCAGAGCATTGGCACTGTTGAGGGTGCTGCGTGCCTCTTTGAGGGTAGAGGTCAGTTCAGGCGTGACTTCAACATCAAGGCGGCGTACCAGTTTTTCTGTGCTGGCGAGTGTGGTGTTGAGTTTGCTCAGAGCCTGCACCAGTTCGGCAGATATCTTATCGAAGGGCAGCTTGTCTATTTTCTTGGCAATGCGGCCAACAGTTTCCTGAATTTCGGCCAGGCCGCCGCCAACTGTGGGCAGCACAGGGTAATCGGTGCGCCAGTCCATTTTTGCCTGGGCTGCATCAGGGAAGAAGTCGAGGGCGATATACAATTGTCCGGTCAGCAGATTACCACTGCGCAACTGGCCACGCAGGCCGCGTGAGATCAGGTGTTCAAGCAGCGATCTCTCTTTGGCTTCAGTATCATCGTCAGGCAGACGAGCACCTGAGCGTACACGGGATTTGAGTCGGTCTGGATACAGACTGACTTCAACCGGGAAGCGTGGCAGGCGACCATTCTCTGCAAATTCCACACCCAGGGATTTGACTTCACCAATGACGATGCCGCGCAGATCAACGGGTGCACCTTTGGAAAGACCACGCAAGCTTTCAGGAAAATACATCAGGAAGTTGCGCACCTTGGTATCTGGCGCGCGCATCGCATGTTCGCGGTCTTCAAACAGGGAAAACACGCTGCCATCAAAGGCGGGTTTGCCGCCGGGCAGGGCGTCGTCATGTTCCTGGAAGGCGAGACCGCCTTCGATCAGGGATGTCAGTGATTCGGTAGTGACGCGCAGACCATTGGCGTCAAGCTGCATGTCGACGCCGCTGGCATGCCAGAAGCGGGTATCCGCAGTCACATACTGGTCATATGGTGCGTCGATGAAGACATGGATGGTGACGCCCTTGCCGTCACTGTCCAGCTGGAACTTGGTGACATGACCAGCATTGATATGGCGAAAGAAAATGGGTGAGCCATAGTTGACCGAACCTGTCTGTGCACCATGCAGGACGAATTCACGGCCTGGTGTATCTCGGTTAACCAGGGGTGGTTCTTCCAGTCCGGTAAATTCATCAGTGGTCTCAGTGGCTGTGCCAACATCGACGCTGATGTAATTACCAGACAAGAGTGTGGAAAGCCCGGAGACCGAGCCGCCAGAGATGCGCGGTTTGACGATGAAGAAGCGGGTATCGGTAGCCAGGATGTCGGCCGCACTCTTGATCAGTTGGGCTGTCACCAGCACGCGCTTGCGGTCGGGTGACAGGGCAATGGCTTTCACATGGCCCACATCGACGTCCTTGTAACGCAGCTTGGTCTTGCCAGCTTCCAGTCCTTCTGCCGATTTAAAGGTGATGGTGATGAGCGGTCCCTGGCTGGTGACGCTTTGTACCACCAGCCAGATACCGATAAGGGCTGCAATGACGGGCACTGCCCAGACGAAGGAGGGCAAACGCCGCCTTGGCTTCACCTTGATGACCGGCACTATCGCGTCGACCGCAGCGACAGTATCAGTTGCATTGTCAGCGGCAGTGCCGGCAGCTTCGTTGGCTTTGTCTATGGCTTTGTCCGTGGCCTTGTCTGCCGGAGATGCGTCGGGTTGTTCTGATGTTGGATCACTCATGCGTCTTGGCTACCCAGATTAAACGTGAATCAAAGCTTTGTGCCGACAGCATCGTCAGCACTACCACAGCACCAAAAGCCAGTGCGCCGCCGCCGGGGTGTATCGCCGCCAGCGACTGAAACTGCACCAGCGCCACCAGTACCGTTACCACATACACATCCAGCATCGACCAGCGGCCGACGGCTTCTATCATGCGGAACAACTGGATACGCTGCAAAGGGTTCCAGCTGGATTTCTTCCAGCAGGTAAGCAACAGCAGGCTGATTGAAAACAGTTTTAGCAAGGGCACGACGATGCTGGCAAAGAATACCAGCAGCGCCAGCGGCCACGAACCTGTGTTCAGTAACACCAGCACGCCGCTCATGATCGTGTCATCCTGCGCACCAAAGATGGTATCGGTATGCATGACAGGCAAGAGATTGGCCGGTATATACAATATCGTCGCGGCGACCAGGTAGGCCAGCGATTTGATCAGGCTGTCCTGATGACGCAAATGTAGCGCGGCACCGCAACTGGGGCAGTGGGTGGCCGCTTCATCATGGGTGCAGCACAGGGTGGTGCAAATATCGCAACTGATGAGCCCAGTTTCCGCACCTGTCCGGCCCGCCAGGCCAGCGGCGGGGATGTGGCGGTATTCGTGTTCAGGCATGTTTCACCCCGGTGCCTGCTTCTACTTTTGTTCCTGCTTGTGCTTTTACTAGTGTCTCTGCTCTTGCTCTGGTGCGTCTGGTCGCACGCGCCCACAGCCATACATTGCGTGGGGTGAGTACCGATGTCAGCGCCGCTGTGATAAAAATCAGGCTGGCGCAAGACCACAGGGCGGGGCCGATGACGATATCGGCCATGTGCTGCAGCTTGACCAGGGACACCAGCAGGCCCAGCATGAAAATTTCGACCATGCTCCAGGGCCGCAGGCTTTGCAGGGCACGCAAAGGGGCCCCCAGTGCCTGACTGGCATCGCCAAACCTGAGTATGCACAAGAGGTAGATCGCCAGCGATATCTGCAAGGCCGGCGCCAGCATGGTGGTAATGATTACCAGCAAGGACAGCAGGTGCATGCCATCGTTCCACATGGCCAGGGCCGCATGCAGCAAGGTGGTGTCGCGCGTTACCTGCTGGACTTTAAGTGATAACAAGGGAAAGCTGTTAAGCAGCAGCAACAGGATCACCGAGGTAACTGCGAGGGCCAGCGCCATATCCAGGCTGGCGCTGCCATTTCTGTACAGCGTGGCTCGGCAGCGCGGGCAGCTTGCTGCCTCGCCTCTTGCGAGCGGCGCATCCATGCAGATCAGGTCGCACTCATGACAGACAATAAATTTGCTGGCTGTACTAATGGGAAGTCACTTTCAGGGGAAAATGGCGTATAAATACCCAGTTTATCCAAGTTTTTCCATTAATCATAGAAAATTGGATAAATGCTGCCATGCCCTGATATGTTGCGGTTTTTTGCCTGTCGCTGATTGATAAGCCCACTACGCCATTTCGTCGTGTCCGGGAACACAAGGCAGAAGGCCATCTTCACTGTAAAGTGAAGATGGCCCGTGTTTCAATTCAGATCAATTGCAAAAAACGATCAGCAGCAATCCTGATGTTCTTCATCATCTGCTGCGATGGTGGCCCGCAGCAGCTTGGCTGCCTGCACCATGTTTTCCAGGGCGGCGATGGTTTCCGGCCAGTCGCGGGTTTTCAGTCCGCAATCCGGGTTGACCCAAAGACGGGCATCAGGAATCACGCTGCGGGCTTTTTGCAGCAGCCTTTGCATTTCGCTGACCTTGGGCACACGCGGTGAATGAATGTCATACACGCCGGGGCCGATATCATTCGGGTAGGCAAATTCACCGAAGCCATCCAGCAATTCCATGTCCGAGCGTGAGGTTTCGATGGTGATGACATCGGCATCCATGGCCGCAATCCACGGCAGAATGTCATTGAATTCCGAATAGCACATATGGGTATGGATTTGCGTATCGTCATGTACACCGGCAGAACTCAGCTTGAAGGCACGCACGGCCCAATCCAGATAGGAGGCCCAGTCGCGCTGTTTCAAGGGCAGGCCCTCACGAAAGGCCGGTTCATCTATCTGTATCATGCCTATGCCGGCTTTTTCCAGATCGCAGACTTCATCACGCAGGGCCAGGGCGATTTGCAGTGCAGTTGTTTCACGCGGCTGGTCATCACGCACGAAAGACCATTGCAGCATGGTGACAGGGCCGGTCAGCATGCCCTTCATCGGTTTTGCAGTCAGGCTTTGGGCGTATTCACTCCAGGTGACGGTCATGGCTTCAGGACGGTACACGTCGCCGTAAATGAAAGGTGGTTTGACGCAGCGTGAACCATAGCTCTGTACCCAGCCATTCAGTGTGAAACCGTAGCCCCACAGCTGCTCGCCAAAATATTCCACCATGTCATTGCGTTCCGGCTCTCCGTGCACCAGCACATCGATATCGAGTTTTTCCTGTTGCTGTACGACGTGGCGTATTTCTGCACGCATGGCTTCCAGGTAATCCAGATGCGTCAGGCCACCGCGTTTGTAGGCGGCACGTGCCTGGCGTATGGTCCTGGTTTGCGGGAAGGAACCTATGCTGGTCGTCGGAAACTGTGGCAGGGCAAAGCGCTGCTGCTGCGCGCGTATGCGTTCGGCAAACTGGCTTTGACGTTCTGCGTCCTGGGCGGTGATATGTGCCAGGCGTTTCTGCACGATGGGATTATGGATACGTACCGACTGGCGACGGCTTGCTACAGCCTGATCTGCCAGCAGGAATTCTTGCGCAACATCTGTCGCATTGCCATTCAGGGCTGATTTCAGGGCAGATACTTCAACCAGTTTTTGCGTGGCAAAGGCCAGCCAGCTACGGGTTTCTTCATCGAGGGCTGTTTCCGCTGCCAGGTCAACCGGTACATGCAGCAAGGAGCAACTGGGGGCCAGCCACAACTGTTCCCCCAGCTTTTCCTGTGCTGCCTGTAACTTTACTGCCAGCGCAGACAGATCGGCACGCCAGATATTGCGTCCATCTATCACGCCAGCCGATAACACACGCCCTTGCGGCCAATTCTGCAGCAGGCTGTCCAGTTGTTGTGGGGCGCGTACCAGGTCCAGATGGACACCTGCCACCGGCAGCGATTGCAGCAGGGCAGCACGGTCTTGCACGGTTTCAAAATAACTTGCCAGCAGGATCTTTGGCGATTGCAGGACCAGCGCATGGTAAGAAAAAACAAAGGCGTCCAGCCATGCTGCATCCAGATCAAGTGTCAGTATCGGTTCGTCAATTTGTACCCAGTCCAGCCCCTGTTCTTGCAAACGTGCCAGCAGGCGTTGATACGCCGGGATGATTTTTGGCAGCAGATCCAGTTTGTGTGTCAGACCGCTTTTGATCTTGCCCAGATAGAGCAAAGTCAAAGGCCCCACCAGAGTAACTTTGCTGTTATGACCTTGTGCCTGCGCTTCTGCCAGTTCTTCAAACAGCCAGTCCACGCCGCCGTTGAAGCTGGTGTCTGCGGTCCATTCTGGCACCAGATAATGGTAATTGGTATCGAACCACTTGGTCATCTCCATCGCAAAATGCTGGGGATTGCCACGGGCGGCGACATAGTAATCGGACAGGGATAATTCTTTGGCGTTAAAGCCAAAACGGCCGGGCAGGGCACCCAGCAAGGCCAGGGTATTCAAGACCTGGTCATACCAGGCAAAGTCACCGACGCTGACAAAATCCAGGCCCGCCTGTTTTTGCAGGGCCCAATGGCGGGCGCGCAATTCGCTGCCGGTTTCACGCAGGGTAGCTTCGGTAATATCGCCGCGCCAGAAGGCTTCCTGGGCGAACTTCAATTCTCTTTGGGCACCGATACGCGGGAAGCCCAGGGTATGTGCTGTTGTCATTTCATTCTCCTGTCATGGGAGGACTTATGCAAAACCTACCTGGCTGCGTTGCAGCTTCTGCAGTTTGTAGACCTGCTACCAAAGTACCGTCTTCGATGCAGCAGCTTGCCGGGAGATTTTGCAAAAGTCCTGTGGGTATAAGTATGATGGGTTAGAATTGACTATGATTCAAACGACATATTTTAAGAATTAACTTGAATTTCATTCATAATGCAATCGATACTAGAACTGCGTCACCTGAAAACACTGCTGGCACTGCGTGAATCCGGCAATTTGCTGCGGGCGGCCGTTTTGCTGAATGTCACCCAGTCGGCGCTGTCGCACCAGATCAAATTGCTGGAAGAGCATCATGGCATGCCCCTGTTTGAACGCAAAACCACGCCAATACGCTTTACCCCGGCAGGTGAGCGTCTGCTGCAACTGGCAGACAGCATTTTGCCGCAGCTTGCCAATTGCGAGCGCGACCTGGCTCGCCTGGCACAGGGGGTGGCCGGACAATTGCGTATCGCAGTCGAATGTCATACCTGTTTTGACTGGCTGATGCCCGCCATGGATTTGTTCCGCCAGCGCTGGCCTGAGGTAGAGCTGGATATTGTCTCCGGTTTCCAGGCTGACCCGGTGGGCTTGTTGTACAGCCACAAGGCAGACGTGGCCATCGTGTCCGAGATGGATAGCGATGAAAGCGTGGCATACCACCCGCTGTTCCGTTTCGAGATCGTGGCACTGGTTGCCAGGGACCATGCACTGGCCAGACGTGATTATCTGGTGGCGCAGGATTTTGCCACTGATACCCTGATCACTTATCCTGTACCCGACGATATGCTGGATGTGGTGCGCCAGGTCCTGAGGCCTGCCGGTATCGACACCGCCCGCCGCACGACCGAGCTGACCGTCGCCATGCTGCAACTGGTGGCCAGCAAGCGTGGCATCGCCACCTTGCCGGTATGGGCGGCACAGAATTACGTGAATCGTGACTATGTACTTCCCAAACGCATCACTGCCGATGGCCTGACCGGCAGGTTGTATGCTGCCTGCCTGCCGGAATTGTCAGACAAGGCTTATCTCAGCGACTTTGTCACGACCATACGCGAAAGCAGTTACCTGAATTTACAGAGCATAGAATTGATTTAAAAGCATGTATCTTTGTGATGTTGTTGTAGCAAGGTGTAACGAACACAGTATGCATTTTCTGTTACTTGCATAGCAACCGAGCGCTATTTTGCCGCCTTAGTTGTTACCTGAATCCATTGATATGCATGGTGCTGGTGGATAGTCAGCGCAGCTTCCAGTTCTGTATGAGAACGATAATAGGAACTATTCTCGTTTACATGTTTTATGGAATTGGTTACAATTGTGCACCGATTTTTTACTATTTCACCCAGCCATTCCCTCAAAGAAAAGCCAGCGGTATTAATTTTATTTTCTTAGAGGAAATGTTATGGCCTATATCAAGAGTCGTAAGCACCATCACGCCCGTTTTAATCATACGGTGACGGCAGCTGCCGCTGCCTTCCTGTTACCTATCGCTGCCCAGGCGGCTGATCCTGCTTTGCCAGAAATCAAAGTGACGGCAAAGACAGAGAATGATTTCAAGGCGGACAAGGCTTCTTCTCCCAAATATACGCAACCTCTGGTGGATACGACACAGACGATCACCGTGATCAAGCGTGAGCTGATTGATCAGCAAGGCGCATTGACGCTGACAGACGCCTTGCGTAATACGCCGGGCGTGGGCGCATTCTTCCTGGGTGAAAACGGCAGCACCAGTACTGGTGATGCCATTTACATGCGCGGCTTTGACGCTTCCAGCAGTATCTATGTGGATGGTGTGCGTGATCTGGGTTCCATTTCCCGTGATCTGTTCAACATCGAACAGATCGATGTGCTGAAAGGCCCGGCCGGTACTGACGGTGGCCGTGGTGCGCCTACAGGCTCAGTCAATCTGGTCAGCAAGCAAGCCAATATGGATGATGCAGTCTTTGGTTCTGCCACGGTAGGCAGTGGCAGCCAGAAGCGTGTTTCCGCCGATTTGAACCGGGTCATCAGTGCAGATCAAGGTTCTGCCTTCCGTCTTAATCTGGTGGATCAGGATAGCGGTGTGCTGGGCCGTAACGTAGTCAATAATAAGCGCTGGGGTGTTGCGCCGTCGTTCGCATTCGGCCTGAAATCGCCTACCCGTTTTTACCTGAACTATCTGCATGTGCAGCAAGACAATGTACCGGATGGTGGCGTACCTACCATCGGTTTGCCTGGCTATAGCAGCCCGGACCCGAAACGGCCTTTCCTATCGACGGCACCGAAAGTCGATCCAAAGAATTTTTATGGCTCGGTTAATGACTTCGACAAGGTCACCGCAGACATGCTGACCTTGCGTGCCGAACATGATTTTAGCGACAAGGTAAAACTGATCAATACGGCCCGTTTTGGTAAAACCTCGCAGCACTACCTGTTGACTTCCTTCATGGGTTCGACCGCGAATTTGCTGACTCCATCTACGACCGATCTGTCCACCTGGACACTGGCACGTGGTACACGCACCCTGAAAGACCAGGAAAATGAAATCCTGACCAACCAGACCAATCTGGTAGCCGACGTGGAACTCGGCGGTCTCAAGCATAGCCTGCTGGGTGGTGTGGAACTGACCAGTGAAAAACAGAATACCTGGGGTAATGATGGCCTGGGTACTTTGCCAGCAGCCAATTTTTACAACCCGAATCCTAACGACAAGGTGACGGGTCTGAATCCGGTGCGTAACAGCGTTTTCACACGTGGTGCAACCAGCACTGTCAGCGCCTATGTATTTGACACCATCAAGTTCAGTCCGGAATGGCAGGCCAATGCTGGTGTGCGCGTTGATCATTACAGCACAGACTATTCGGCAGCCAGCCTGTCCACTGCGACCAGCAATCCGACTCTGCCAGTAGGTACGCTGGTGCCGACCAACCTGAACATGGCTGGTAATCTGGTCAATATCAAGCTGGGCGCTCTTTACAAGCCGACCAAGGATAGCAGCATCTATGCTTCTTATTCGACATCCAAGCAACCACCGGGTGGTTCCAACTTTGCATTGAGCGCATCGGCAAGCAGCGCTGCCAATCCGAAGTTTGATCCGCAAGAAACCAAAAATGCCGAAATCGGCACCAAGTGGGATTTCCTGGAACAAAAACTGTCATTCACAGCCGCGATCTATCGTACCGAAGTATCGAATGAAGTCGTACAAAACCTGACTGACCTGCTGTACTACCAGACTGGTAAAAAGCGTGTGCAGGGTATTGAACTGGGCGTGACAGGTGCCATCAACCGTAACTGGCTGGTCAGTGCTGGCTACGCCAGAATGGATACCAGTGTTGAAAGCGGCCCACTGGTGACCGCCAGCGGTATCAACAACTTGTCGTACACACCAAAACAAAGCTTCACGGCCTGGACTTCTTACCAGTTGCCCATGGGCCTGAAGCTGGGCGGTGGCGCACGTTTTGTAGATGCTCTGTTGCGTGGTACGGATGGCGCAGTCGGCACACCAGCTTCGACTGAAGCCTACTGGGTATTCGATGCCATGGCCAGCTATGCAGTCAGCAAAAACCTGGACCTGCAATTGAACGTCAATAACATCGCAGACAAAACCTATGTGGCAGCCATCAACAAGAGTGGCTATCGTTACACACCAGGTACACCACGCGCCGTCAGCCTGACAGCGAATGTGAAGTTCTGATGGAAACTGGTCAGTAAAGTAAATGACTGACCAGAGTAATGACTGCCAGATACCTGAACCCCTCCTGATACAGGAGGGGTTTTTTATGGGAGTCGGCACGAAGAAAAGAGCAAATGAAAAGAGACTGTCACCGATGTCAATCAGTGGCAGTCTCTTTTGGCTTGTTTTGATATGAATGCAGACAGATCATTGATCTGTCTTGTGGCGCAGTGTTATTAGCCCAATTTATTTGACGGTTTCCAGATTCTTGCCTGTTACTGCAGGGCTGGCAGTGTCAGCCTTGCCTTCGCTGGAAAACTGCTCCAGTCCGCGTGCCAGCGAAGAAACGCTGGGGTTTTCCACGAAGACACAGCGCTTGCCAGTACGCTTGCAAAAATCCTTGACGCGCCAGTAGGCAGTATGGCTGATGCAACCGGTCTGGCAGATGACCAGATCCGCTGCTGCCAGGCTGGCGTCGAGCAAGCTTTGATTGTCTTCCAGGCCGCCGTCATGGTGGGCAAAACGTCCGCCTATGCGTTCTACCAGATCACGGTAAGTGGGCACATTGCCACTCCGTCCACCCACACACAGCACGGTTTTTTGTTGCAGATGCAGCGTGATGGGGAAGGTATTGTTTTCCGGTGTCTTGCTGACCACGTCGTCGGTGCCGGCCTGGTTGTCAGCGACTTCTGCAATTTTACTGACGCTGCTCAGTTTTTGTTTCAGGTCACGTACCTGATTTTCCAGTTCTGTCTGACGATCCGCCATCTGCTCGATTTTCTTTTGCAGGCGCTGACGGGTATCCAGCTCGGGAACGCCTGCCTTCAGCGTGTTCAAATCATTGCTGAGGAACAGGATGCTGCTGTCCTTGCCTATGTTTTCGGCGCGTAACTGTATCAACAGGGCATTCTGTTTTTCTATTTCATTGGTTTTTTCGGCAATGGCACGGGTATGTCTTTCCTGTACACGTCCCAGTTCACGGGTCAGCAATTTGTTTTGTTCCAGCAGGGCATTGAAGCGATTGACATCAATACGCACACTGGCGCCAGCCTGGTGCTGCAGCATATGCATGTCGCGGCACAGGCCATCCTGCAAGTTGCTGTCACAGCGCGGATGCGTCAGCGCTGCCCAGAAGGCACCAGCCACATCGCCCTGATCTATTGCATCCAGCCAGAGGCGGGTGACGGCTGCCGTGGTCTTGGCAGTACGGAACAGTTGTATGGTGCGCGCATAGCGTTGCTCCAGTTCCTGCTGCAGGGCTTCAGACAGGCGATTGCGGCGACCGCAATCGGATATGGCACCGACATGAATTTCATAGTCATCTGCAACAGTCTTGCCGTTCAGGCTCTTGTTGACGATGCGCCTCAGTGTTGCCAGTGGCAGGCATACGCCTATGACCGGGCAATGGCATTCATGCGGCAGGTCCCACAGGCGCCTGCGCCTGGAACCCTGGGCCTGGGTGGTGTCTGAGGTGCCTGAATTGTCTGCCACAGCCAACTGGTGCTGATGGTCGGATGAAGGTTTTTCCTGATCACACATAAGTGTTCTCCTGTTAGGACATGCATGGACATGTCAACACGTATCAATAAACACGTATCAATGCATTTTTTTTCCGGGTGGGCTTGCAAAGGCTGCGATATTTGATGGTTCCTGCTGTTTTTGCAGACGGCCGTCAAAGCCCTCTATATTCAATTGCGCTTCTGCCAGCATATAGGCGAGAACGCGAAATGCTTCGACGTCCAGGCGCAGCGATACATGGTTCAGGGAAAGATGAACCACGCCGCATTCGGGGCAGATCATGACTTCACCTACTTTGCTGGAAGCCAGACCCAGGTGCTGGCAAGAATTGGATTGCTGCAGGTGTTTCATGTGTTCTCCGTTGGACCGTTCTGTGAGTTTAAGAAGAGGTCTTTTGTGGTTCGGTAATCGTCTTGCAAGGATCGGGACGCACATGTGGCGGGACGATGTGCGTGACGTCATAGCTAGTGTCGGGTATTGATTGCTTGCTGCCGTCACTGACTGCCTCTATATAACCGTGCACTTGTGTGCCTGGTAACTGCCTGATGGCCAGCCAGTGCGGCACGCCAAGATCGCGGCGCACATGCCCGTTGCCAGCCAGCAGCACGACGCCGGTGCTGGTATGCTCTGCCAGCACTTTCGCCATCCATACATCACGTGCCACCTGCGCCCTGACCATGCCTGGCACCATGTCAGCCGGCATTTTTCCGCAGTGGCCGGTTTCCATGGCAGCACGTTGACCTTCTACCAGCGCCAAAGGCAAATCGCGGTCCAGCTGGTAAGCCTGTATGGTGACGGCATCAAGTACAGCGGCGTAGCTTTCGCGCATGACGCGGGCGGCATCTGTGCGTGACAGATTGGCGGCCAGCAAGGGGAGTTGATAGTCAAGCGCCAACTGAATGACGGGGCGGTAGTAAGGCCATTCCCAGCGTTTGCCACCAACCTTGCCGATGATGCAATCGGCATCTTTGCATTCGGCCTGGGCCAGGTTGAGTTGGGCCTGATTTTCGCGGTCAAACTGTTCCATGGCGATGGCGGGACGCCAGCCAGCACGCACCAGTTTTTGCAAATCTTCAAAGCGCTGGCGATGACCATCCGGGTTGTCATGTACTTCACCCATCAGCAGGATTTTTTTCTGATGGACAGCTTGAGTTGCAGATTGTGCCGTGGACGTGCTGGCACAGGCGCTCAGCAAGCCGGCTGCCAGCAAGATGGCAATGGCAGGGAAGGATGAAATTCTATGCATGGCTGCTGTCTTTCAACTCTTCGCCTATGCACCACAGCACGCCGCTGGGGTCTGTCAGTGTGAAATCGCGCATGCCATAGTGCTGTGTCTTGATATCAGTCAGGCACACCACATATTTTTCTACCAGCCCAGATGATTTGATCATGTCGTACCAGATGTCCAGATTGTCGACCAGGATATGCATCATGAAATTATTGCTGTGCTCAGCGACATAAAAATCCTGCAACATGAAGCTGCAATTGTCATATTTCAGATAAGCAAAGCCCCCTTGATTGGAAGCGACTTCAAATCCCATATCCTGGTAAAAGGACAGGGCAGTGTTGAAATCCCTGGCTGGGACAAAAGCCTTGATTTCCTGCATGTCCGGTTTTCTCATGATATTTTCCATTACCTGTTTTTCATTACCTGTTACTCATTGCCAGTGATTCATTGCCTGTTACTGTTTCCTGTCGTTTACCATTGCGGTACAGGTCCGCTATGCGCATTTCCGGGCGCGGGTTGATGCACGCAGGGGCGTTACCAGCAAGTCACCTTCGGCATTGCGCAGGCAACTCAGTGCGATATCGTATAAAGCTTCCAGTGCCGGTACTGCATCAGCGTTGCTGGGCAGATCATCTGTCAGTTGACCATTCTTGATCAGCAGCAGGCGGTCGAAGGCTTGCAGTGCATGATTGATGTCATGCAGGATGGCGATTACGGCATGCTGGCGTTGTGTTGCATAGTCTTCGAGACTGTCAAGCAGATCAAATTGCAGGCCGGGGTCAAGTGCTGCCAGTGGTTCATCGACCAGTATCAGGCCGTTTTTCTGGTCCCACAGCTGGGCAAAAATCCGGGCCAGCTGTATCCTGGCCTGTTCACCGCCGGACAGGCTGTCAAAGCGGCGTTTCAGCAAATGGTCGGCATGTGCCATGGATGCCGCTTCACGCACTATCTGCGGCAGCTCGCGGTCATGGGTGCGGCTGACGCGCCCCAGGCTGATGACCAGGTCGGTTTCCAGCGCGAAAGCAACATCACTGCCTTGTGGCAGGACGGCACGCAGGCGGCTGAGTTCTTGCAGACTCCAGCTAGCCAGTGGGCGTGATTGAAAGCGGATATGTCCTTCTGCTGCCGACAGTTCGCGCGACATCAGTTTCAGCAGCGTGGATTTGCCAGCGCCACTGGGGCCGAGTATGGCGATTTTTTCTGCACTCTGGATATGGATAGTGAAAGGGCCGAACGCCTGTTTGCCCAGGCGTGTGGAGACGGCGTCAAGTTGCAGCAGTTGTTTGTGTTCTTCCTGATGGATAGTTGTCGTCAGCATGGTATTTTTCAATGTGCAGTTCAGGATCAGGTCAAATTCAGGCCAGACGGCCACGCGCATTGCGCAACAGGATCAGGAAAAAGGGGCTGCCCAGCAGTGCCGTAAATATGCCGACCGGGATTTCAGCCGGTATGGCGATGGTGCGTGCTACCGTATCTGACAACAGCAACAGCAGGCCACCCATCAGCATGGAGCGCGGTATCACCTGTCTTTGATCGGGGCCGCCAAGGGTACGCACCAGATGCGGTGCGATCAGGCTGATGAAGGCGATCATGCCGCACCAGGCCACGGAAAAACCGGTCAGTATTGCCACCAGGACGATGACATGGCTGCGCAAATGGCGCACATTGACACCAACGTGGGCAGCCGCAGCTTCACCCAGTGCCAGTGCATTCATGGAAGAGATCATGCTGCGCACGCGCCACCATGCAGGCAGCAGCAACAACAGCAACAGACCGACTGCCAGCCAGCTACCACCTGACAATGAACCCAGGGTCCAGAATGACAGGTTGCGCAGTTGTTCGTCATTGGCCAGATAGGTACACAAACCAATGACGGCAGACGCCATGGCATTCAACGCAATGCCGGTCAGCAGCAGGCCCACGATGGAGCCAGGTGAAATCCAGCGCGCCACCCGGTCCAGCGCAAAACATACCAGCAATGCACCGCCGAAGGCGGCAACCGGCAATAGCCAGATGCGCCAGGATTGTGGAATCGGCAAGTGCATGCCAGAAAAAACTACTATGGTCAAAGCTGCCGCAGAAGCGGCACCAGCCGTGACGCCGAGCAGATTCGGGTCCGCCAGCGGATTGCGGAACAGACCCTGGGTGATGGCCCCTGACAGACCCAGTGCAGCGCCGACCAGAATGGCAAACAGGGCGCGCGGCAAACGGATATGCCACAGCACATAGGTGCCCCCTGTCATGGGTTGGTCGCCGGCAAACTGGAACAGGTTCAACCAGTCTTGCAGGCTGACACGCACTGCACCGTATTGCACAGTCAGCAGCAAGGCCAGTGCCAGCAGCACTGCGAGGACGGAAGCAATGCCCGGCAGGTAAGTGCCTGTGACGCGGCGTGCCTGGACTGTCAGGGTATTCATATTCGTACTGCTTTGCTGATGGCGCTGTCGAGCATGCTGAGTGCATCTGGCAGACGTGGTCCAAAACCGAGCAACAGCATAGCTTCCATGGCAATGACGCGACGGTTGCGGCCAGCAGGCGTTTGCTCGACACCCGGGAATTTCAAGATGGCGTCACTGCCGCCAGCCGCTTTTACACCCTGTTCTGTCACCAGTATGATGTCAGGCTGGGCGGCGATCATGGCTTCTGGCGTCAAAGGTTTATATCCCTTGAAACCGGTGGATGTGGCGATGGCATTGCTCACACCTGCATATTCCAGCATGGCATGGGCCGCTGTTTCCTTACCAGCTACCATGACCTGGTTGGGTGCATGGGCCAGAATGAAGACAACTTTTACCGGCTTGGCCTTGCCCTGGGTTTCACGCTGTTCTATAGGCGTGCGTGCCCGTGCCCAGTCTTCCTGCAGCTTGCGCATCATTGCCGTGGCCTGGGTTTCGTGTCCGGTCAGTTCACCGATACGTTTGATGCGCTCCAGCACACCTTCAAACTGGTGATTGGCGGCCACGATGGCGACCGGCACTCCGGCTGCCGTTAACTGCCGCAGCACGGCTGGTGGCCCGGCATCTTCACTGGCGATGACCTGGGTAGGTGCCAGCGCCAGTACGCCTTCGGCAGAAAGCGCGCGGGCATAGCCGACATTCGGCAGCTTCAATACACTGTCCGGATAATTGGATGTGGTATCAACCGCCACCAGTTCGCTGGCTGCATTCAAGCCATAAATGATTTCCGTCAGCGCACCGCCGACGCAGACTATGCGACGCGTTGCTGGTGCTGGTGCAGCAGCACGGGCCAGTGCGGCGAAGGGTGCGAGTGATCCCGTGGTCAACAGGCCGGCTGCCAGTCCACCCAGTTGCCTGAGTGACTGGCGGCGGGCTACAGATGTAGTAGTCGCGGTGATAGTGGGGGTGAGGGCGGTAGGCAGGTCTTCTTTCCACGCTGCATCCTGGCGTATCAGGCGGCGCATGATTCGGTTTCCTGCAAGAGTTGATCGATCAGCGCACGCCATTCACACAGTTCTGGCTTGCCGGGTTTGCGCTCGCCAAAGAACATGGCAATGGTTTCGCCATCAGCATCAAACAATTCCAGTGATGTGACCAGGCCATCGGTCGTCGGTTTCTTCACTACCCAGGCGCTGGCGATATGGTCTTCACGCAGATGCAGATTAAAGCGAGGGTCAAGTACGTTCACCCACGGGCCCATGACGGCGATCTTGTGAACCGGGCCTGAATGAATCTGTATCATGCCGGCATTGCCGGTAAACACCATGATGGGCACGCCTTCGGTGGCGGCAGCCTGCAGCAATTCCTGGCAACTGCTGACTTCCACTTTCTGTACGAACTGGGGTTCTGCCAGGCGCAGGGCCTGGGTACGTGTTACCGCAAATTTTCTGAGCAGGCCGAAAAAATCATGGGTGTCACGCAGGGACGACCAGGCCTGGCGAAAACCAGCCACATCTATTGTTGCATCGGCCAGTTCCAGCAATTTTTCTGGTGCGGCGCTGGTTTGTATGCCGGTGATCTGTTCCGTGCTGGCAAAGCGTGCCACCAGTGCTTCATACGCATTGACATCGCTTTGCGGTTTGATGAACACTTTGTGGATGGCCAGGCCGCTGGCGTCAAAAAATTGCAGGCTCAGTTGTTGAGTCGGTTGGCCAGCTTGGACTGGTTCAGTTGCCTGTGCAGCCTCACCGGTGATTTCACGCACGGCATAGCCGTGTGCCCAGTGCTGGTAAAAAATCCGCAGATCGATATCACCGCCCAGAACCAGGCCCATATGGTTGCTGTGGCTGGCTTTTTGGTACACGCCGGTTTTTTCATGCACGCAAGAGATATTGCGTGTCAGCGCCATGACTTCCCCCAGTGCCTCCAGGGATTCGATGATGCTGGACCATTCGGCACGCAGGCCGGTGGCATGCAGTATGCAAGCGCGTTCTGTTGGTGACACGCCGACGTGGGCAGCGATCAGCTCCCCTTCGCTGATGTTGAGTGTTTCGGCGATGTCACGGTGGCGTGCTTTCTTTTCATGGCGCAAGGCCGTGAACTGTTCGCGTATGGCTTGGTATTGATCAGACATGGCTAACTCCCTTAAAAATCGTAACGAACGGATACCTGGGCATTCCGGCCAGGCGCGGTGTAAGCGTCTTTGATGGTGCTGTTGTCTGCCAGGCCACGGACATCGGACCAGCGCCAGTATTTGCTGTCGAACACGTTGTTCAGGTTGGCGTTGACGGTCAGATTGACCAGAGGCTTCCAGTACAGGCCGATATCCAGCAAGCGGTATGAGGCAGGGGCAAACTGTGGCGTGGCGGCTGCTGCAATGCGGTCAGCCTGTTTGGCCTGGTGATGCTGGAATTGTGCACGTGCACCCCAGCTACTGGTGTCATAGCGCACACCAGCCACAAATTTCAGGGGATTGATGGTATCGAGCGGTGTGGTCACGCCTGCGACTTCGCTGTCGCCTTTGGTGTAGGCGACGCCGGCATTGGCTTGCCACTGGCTATCGATCTGCCATTCGGCACGGGCTTCAGCACCACGTATTTTTGCCTTGGACAGATTGATGTACTGGAAAACCAGCGGGTCAACCGCAGTGCCCGTACCCCGCACCACCTGCTGGCTGATGAAGTCCTGATAGTTGTTGTCGAATGCGGCCATCGAATAACGCAGACCGCCAGCCTTGCCACGGAAACCCAGTTCAAAGCTGCGTGCGCGTTCGGCTTGCAGTTTGGCATTGCCGACACTGGTATAACCCGATGCCAGGTTGGTAAAGCCGTTATTCACCTGGTCTGGGGTCGGTGCGCGGAAGCCCCTTGCCAGTTGGGCATAGGGAGCAAAAGCGCTATCCAGTTGCCATACCAGACCCAGGCGTGGTGTGACTGCCTGGTCAGACAGGGTGCTGACGGCACCACCGGTATAGCCTGCTGCCGAAGGAGCAAGTTTGTAGTGATCGAAACGCAGCCCGGGGATGATGCTGAGTTTGCCGCTTTCGATTTCACTTTGTATGAAAGCGCCAGCGATGGTGTAAGTGGTGTCCGGGAAAGGCTTGGCCGGGAAGGTTTCGCCAAACGGCGCAACGGTGCCATCACGCACGCCAGAGATTTCTGAGCGGCTCCAGTCGAAACCATAGCTCAGGCGTTGTTCCACGATGCCGCTGAGATTGCTTTCCATGACGCTGGACAAACCCAGCACTTTGGTCTGGTAGTGATTGTCACGGGTACGGTCTGCTGCCGTGTTGCGGTCTTCAGCCGAATACTGGCTGACTTTGGCATCTTGCCAGTACAGGCGGGTTTCAGCATTCTGCAGCCATTCAGCATTGGTATTCCTGTAGCGATGCTCCAGTGTCAGCTTGTTGCGCTCTATCTTGTCGCGGGTATCCAGGTCCAGCGTGCTGGTGGACGCCAGCGGCGGTACGGCGCGCGCCGAATACACTTCGGTATCCTGATTGCGTTTTTGCAATTCCAGGCTGGCACCCAGTTGCTGGGTGGGACTCAGTTTCAGGAAGGCTTTACCCAGCAGGTACTGGTTATCATAATCAACAGGATTGGCGGTGGTGCGTGTGACGTTTTTGGCGTCATTGTCAGCCTTGTTTTCTATTTCGTGGCCCTTCCGGTAACTACCCAGCAACATACCCTGCCAGGTACCGGTGTCACCTGCCAGACCGATGGTGTTGGCCCAGGAATGGTCAACACTGGCATAGCTGGAACGGGCGAAACCGCCGAATGATTTGCCCGCTTTCAGCAGGTCAGACGGGTCCAGCGTGCGGAAGCTGACTGCACCTGCCAAACCGTCACTGCCAAACTGGGTCGATGTCGGGCCACGCAATACTTCTACTGTCTTGATGCCATCCAGTTCAAGAAAGTCGCCACGACCGGTAGCAAAGGCACCAAACGAAAAGGCCGCTGGGATACGCGCACCGTCCACCATCATCAAGACCTGATTGCCTTCCAGTCCGCGAATGTTGATGCCTTCGTTACCGGCGCGGCCAGTCGCGGCACCGGCTGCGGTAAAGCGGGTTGGTGCGGCACGCACGGTGACATCAAGTTCATTGCGGAACAGGTCTTTGATATCGCGCGCACCGTCTTGTTCGATTTTGCTGGCGGGGATGATGGTCACGGTATTCGGTACCGCATCGACACGTCTTTCGGTGCGGGTGGAACTGACGGTGATTTCTTTCAGTTGCGTAGCGTCGCTGGCTGGTACCGGTGTCTGTTGAGCCTGGGCGAGGTTGGAGCCAAAGCCCCATGCCATACCCAATGCCAGTGCGATGTGCGTCTTGCGTAGCATAGTTATCCTAATGAATAGTATTAGGCACTGGCTAGCGGCGACTGGCTGGTGCAGATTGTGTGTAATCCTGATCCTGGCTTGTTCCCTGCATGGCATTCCAGTGATCAATGTCATTGATCATGTAGTGATGAGCAGCCGGGATCCGTGATGTCTATATTTATTATAAATGAGACTCATTCTCATTTGCAAGTGAGATAGGTTTTTTCTTTTATTCGTGCCTGAAATCCGTATCAAAAAAGCAAATTGACAAGCTGCAAGGCTGGCTGGTTTTTCCATACGGCATGCTTGCAAGGCAAGCCTTACACGTTGAGTTGCATGTGATTTTTCATGAATTCTTGTTACCCAGTGCCAATTATTGTATTTATGACAATTAAAGCCGGGATGCCGGGCTGGGCATCATCTGTTAAAATACGGCCCTTGCCTCGTGGCTCCTGGCTGCTATAAGTAGCTGCTAAATAATACAGATAGTGCCGGACTGCGAAAGTCTGGCATGAAGAGCGAGATTTGCTGCCACGTTTGCGGCGCGGCTATTGCTCACCTGCCTGAACCATCTTCCATTCTTATTGATTTCCTGTATGTCTGATTCCAAATCTGCTGACGGTGTGAAACCGCTGTTTTATGACCCTACCGAGCGCCGTATCCGTAGTTTTGTGACCCGCGCCGGACGCTTGTCCGATGCCCAGGCCAGGGCCATAGAAACCCTGGCACCGCGTTTTTGCATCCCTTATCAAAAAGCGCAACTGGATGTGGACGCGGCATTTGGTCGGCAGGCGCCCACGGTATTTGAAATTGGTTTTGGCATGGGTGAAACCAGCGCGAAGATTTCTGCCGGCATGCCGGAAAAAAACTTCATCGGGGTAGAGGTCCATACGCCGGGCGTTGGCAGTTTATTGAAGCTGACCGATGAAATGGGTTTGCAGAATCAGCGCATCATTCAACATGATGCATTTGAAGTCTTGACGCACATGATTGCCCCGGCTTCGCTGCATGGCATACACGTGTTTTTCCCTGACCCATGGCACAAGGCACGCCACAATAAACGCCGCCTGATACAGGGGCCGCTGGTAGCCTTGCTGGCTTCGCGCCTGGCCCCGGGCGGCTATCTGCATTGTGCGACAGACTGGGAAGAATATGCGGTGCAGATGCTGGAAGTATTAGGTGCCGAACCGGCACTGGAAAATACGGTTGACGGCTATGCGCCACGTCCTGATTACCGTCCGGTCACCAAGTTTGAAAATCGCGGCTTGCGCCTTGGTCATGGCGTCTGGGACCTGGTTTTTCGCAAAAAGTAATCACGCATGGAATTTAGTGCCGGGCTTGCAGGCTGAGGCTGACTCTGGGGCGCAAGTCGCGCCAGCGGCCTTCTGCCTTCCAGCGCGCTGACCAGTCGATGAACTGGTCGGCTGGCATGGGCCTGGCAATGCCGTAACCCTGGGCCAGCCGGCAGCCCAGTTCCAGCAGTTTGGCTCCGTGTTCCATGGTTTCCACACCTTCGGCGATGACCTGACGGTCGAACGCACCTGCCAGGCGTATCACGCCTTCGACAATATCCAGGTCTTCGACATCATTGAGCATGTCGCGTACAAAACTCTGGTCTATCTTGAGGGTGTCAATCGGCAGTTTGCGCAGATAGGTTAATGAAGAATAGCCGGTGCCAAAGTCATCCAGGGCGAAGTGTATGCCCATTGAACGACAGCGGTTCAGGATGGCTACTGCCTGCTCCATATCGGCGATGGCGGCTGACTCCAGCACTTCCAGTTCAAAATTGGTAGCTTGAAAATACGGATGCAGCCTTAGCGCCGATTGCAGGTAGTCGCAGAAGCCATCTTCCAGCAGGTGATGGGCGCTGATATTGGCACTGACGCACACCTGCATCCCGCGCAATTGCCAGTGATAGGCCTGTTGCAAGGCGGCTTTGATGACCCATTCACCCACCCGTTTTTCCAGCTTGCTGCCATAGATATGCGGCAAAAATTCCATAGGTGACAGAATGCCGCGTTCCGGATGCTGCCAGCGTATCAAGGCTTCCGCACCGATGACGTCACCAGTTATCAGATCCACTTTGGGCTGGTAGTAGAGGACGAATTCTTCCTGTTCCAGGGCAATTTGCAGACGTTCCAGAATTTGCCGGCGCTGTTGGGCCTTGCGGTCATTTTCGGGATCGAACAGATGATAGCGATTCTTGCCTGCTTCTTTTGCCAGATACATGGCATGGTCGGCATGTCGTAACAGGGTGTCGGCATCTACATTGTCATCCGGGTACAGGCTGACGCCTATGCTGGCAGAAATGGTGACGGTCACTTCATTCAATTGTATGGGCTGGCTGACGCTGGCAAGGATGCGATCGAGTATGGTGACGCTTTCTTCTGCCGATGAAATATCTGACAGCAGCAGGGCAAATTCATCACCACCCAGACGCGCCAGGGTATCGTCTGCACGCAGTACATGCTTGAGGTTTTCGGTGACGCTGATCAGCAGCGTATCACCGGCAGCATGGCCGTAATGATCATTGACGCTCTTGAAACCGTCCAGGTCAAGATAGCAGATCGCCACGGTCTTACCGGTGCGCTTGGCACGATTGACGGCCTGATCCAGACGGTCTGCCAGCAGACGCCGGTTGGGTGCGCCTGTCAACGGATCATAATTGGCGATACGTTCCAGTTCTGCTTCATGGGTTTTCAATTCACTGATATCGGTAAATATGCCTATGTAATGCTGTATCTCGCCCCTGGCGTCGCGTACGGAGGAAATGGATAGCAACTCAGGATAAATTTCTCCATTCTTGCGCTTGTTCCATATTTCACCACGCCAGAAATCGCTGGTGCGGACTGCATTCCACATTTCTGCATAAAAGCTGTCACTATGACGGCCCGACGACAGCAGGTTGGTGGACTGGTCGCAGATGTCTTGTTCTGTATAGCCTGTTATGCGGGTGAATGCCGGATTGATCTTGGTAATGTAGCCGTCCGGATTGACTACCATGATGCCTTCATAGCTGTTGCTGAACACGGTTGCGGCTTCACGCTGCGCCAGTTCCATGGTTTTTTTATCGGTGATATCGGTATGGGTGCCGGACATGATCAGCGGTGTGCCATCCGCAGCCCTGGAAACAATCGCGCCGCGTGTCAGTATCCAGCGCCATTCGCCCGTTTTGGTACGCAGGCGCAGTTCCAGTTCATGGGCGGCGGTGACGCCATGCCTGTGCCGGTCCAGCGATTGCTTTGACTGCAGCAGGTCTTCGGGATGCACATGGTCAACCCAGCGTTCGGGGCTTACATTCATTTCGCCGGGCTGGTAACCCAGCATGGTTTCCCAGCGCGCGCTGACCTGGAAGGTATTGGTCAGCAGATCCCAGTCCCAGTATCCCAGATCCGAGCCTTGCATGACACGCTCCAGCCTTTGTTCTCTTTCCAGCAATTCGGCGGCAGTGCGTTTTTTTTCGTCGATATCCGACAGCGTGCCAATGACCCTGAGTGGGTAGCCATGCTCATCGCGGCTGACAGCGCGGCCTTTGGCACGCATCCATTTGATGGCACCAGACTTGGTCATCATGCGATATTCAAAATCGATATCCGGTGTGTTGCCATGCTTGTGTGCCTCGATCTGTTGCAAGGTGTTGGGTAAATCATCCGGATGTACCAGTCGCTTGAAAAAATCAAAGTCACGTGTATCGGCATCTTCTTCATAGCCTGTCATGTCGTAATAATGACGCGACCGGTACACTTTGCCACTGGGGACATCCCAGTCCCACAAACCTTCGCTGGTGGCTTCAATCGCCATTTGCAGGCGTTCCTCGCTGGCCTGCAATTGCATGGCGACGAGTTTACGCTCGGTAATATCCTGTACGCTGCCATGCAGCCTGATCAGCTTGCCCTGTGCATCCTGCAAGGCTTCACCACGGGCAATAATCCAGCGATGGCTACCGTCTGACCTGACTACTTCGGCATCACAGGTATAGGCCGTATTGGTCTGCAGTGCCTGTTCGACCGCATTGGCCAGGCGGGCCCAGCTTTCGGGTGTGAAATATTTCTGTACTTCGGGGTAGACGGCAGCAGGCAATCCGGGGTCGCGGCCATAAATTTGATAGACTTCTTCCGACCAGGTATGGACATCGGTGCGCACATCCCATTCCCAACTGCCGACTGCTGCCAGCCGCTGCGCCACGCGCATGGCGGCTTCACTTTCCCTGAGTGCTGCCTCAGCCTCCTTGCGTTCGGTCACGTTGCGGGCAATGCCAAACAGGCCGATGATTTTTCCCTTCTTGTCACGCATGGGACCTTTGGTAATCATGAAGACCAGCGCCCGCCCGTCATGCGTGGCTATGTATTCATCATAGGTCTGGGTGTCGCCATTGCTGAGGATAGCCTGATCTTTTGCATGGATGCTGTCTGCCGAAGTTTTTGGAAACAGATGATGGTCATTCTTGCCTATGATTTCTGCATGCGTTTTTCCGACAAACTTTGCGCCGGCTTCATTCACGAGAATATAGCGGCCATCCACGTCCTTGACGAACACCGCATCCGAAGTACCGTACACGATGGCATCAAGCAGGTTGCGATTGCTCTGCACCTTGAGCAGGGATTTGCGCAAGGCTTCACTCAGCAGGCTGACAGCGATGCCGCTGATCACCAGGAAACTCAGTTGCAATATATCCAGCCCTGCTTTGATTTCAAAACTGTGCAGCGGTGGAATGACGAAATAAATCAGGCCCATTGTTGCTATCAGTGTGGTCAGCAAGCCCGGCCCCAGACCGCCAATCAGCGCACTGAGCACGATAGGCAAAACAAACATGATAAGCATGGGCCGGTTATCAAAACGGGGAGCTATCGCATCACGCAATATCAGTACTGATAAAGGAAGAATGATGGCCAGCAAGTAAACCAGGGTACGTGATGGCATTTGCTGCTGATAATCTTCCAGCAGGGCATGGCCCGACCATGCCTGATATTGTTCGTCCCTGGCGGGAACTGCAAGCAGGGCAAGGAACAGCAGGGCACTGGTCGTGACCACAAAGAATATGCCTTTGGCATTGGAGAGCCAGGTCATGTTGCTGACCTCATTGGCGATATTATTGTCAACATCAGCAAGGCCGGACAGCAAACTGTCAGACAAGAATATCCATGCCAGTGCCAGCAGTAAATACAGCACTGTCACAATACCAATGTAGCGATTTCGTCGCGTAGTTGTCATGGGTAAGCTGTCTTTGCAACATCAGTCACGGGCACCAGGTCTGGTCACGGCTTATGCCGTGGTATGCGATCCTGGCCACATGAATCTGCTGCAAAATGAAACTAGTCTTGCAGCATCGTCTTGTCTTAAGCAACACCGCTTGCAACGGTGCCTGATCAACTTGCTTTGCAATTATTGCGATACGGACCGTGATACAGACTGCGATACAGATTGAACTACAGATTGAAATACAGTTTTACTGGCATCCATACTTGCTGTCATCGGCAGGCGATGGCGGGGTATATGGTGATATCAAGAAAAATAAGGGAAAAAATAAGGAAAATCAGAGGTCAGCCTGAAATTGCCTTGAAGCAATTTCAAGATTAACATGCGTCTGATCTTCGCAGCTAGTAAGATGTGACAACTATGTTTTTTTGTCAACTGAGAAAAAGACAAAATTTGCAAATTAGACAAAAATTTATCTTTGGGTTGCTTTCGCGCACTGATTTATACCCGTTTTGCCTTATGTATGATTACCAAGCGTTGCACTCAATGGGGCCAGCAGGGCTTGCAGGTCTTCTGCACTGAATTTTTGTGAAAACGCGGTATCGCTACCGAGCACTCCTTCCGCCAAGGCAGCCTTGCGCGCCTGCAAGCCCAGTATGCGTTCTTCTATACTACCTTCGACCAGCAGTTTGTAGATGAATACGGCCTGGTCTTGCCCTATGCGGTGGGCGCGGGCGTTGGCCTGTTCTTCGACAGCCGGATTCCACCACGGGTCCATATGGATGATGGTGTCGGCAGCGGTCAGGTTCAGACCCACACCGCCAGCTTTGAGGCTGATCAGCATGATGGGAACCTGCCTGTCCTGAAACTGCGCGACTACCGTACCACGGCTGGCTGTTGCGGTTTTGCCGGTCAGCATCAGATAGCCAAGGTCAAGTTCAGTCAGCATGGTGGCAATCAGTTCCAGCATTTCCGTGAATTGCGAAAACACCAGAATGCGACGGCCCTCAGCTACCAGCGCCGGCAGCATGTCGGCCAGCATGTCGAGCTTGGCTCTTTCCATGTCAGGTGGCAAGTTCTTTTGGCCTTTTAGCAACTGCGGGTCGCAGCAAACCTGGCGCAGCTTCAGCAGGGCATCAAGGATGGTGATCTGTGCGCCATCAAACCCCTTGCGTTGCAGTATGCGCCTTACCTGTTCATCGGCAGCGACACGTACGCTTTCATACAGTTCACGCTGTTTGCCTTGCAGCCGCAGGCGCTTGATGACTTCGGTACGGGGTGGTAATTCTGTTGCTACGTCATCCTTGCGTCGTCGCAGGATGAAGGGGCGTACACGTTGCGCCAGCAATTGCGCCCGCAGTGTTTCACCATTGACTTCGATGGGTTTGCGCCACAGGCGCGAAAAACTGCGTATGTCACCCAGAAAGCCAGGCATTAAAAAATCAAACTGGGTCCACAATTCACCCAGGTTATTTTCCAGAGGCGTGCCCGTCATGCACAGCCTGTGTCTGGCCTGAATGCGGCGCACGGCATCGGCGCTGCGGCTGGCAGCATTCTTGACCGTTTGTGCTTCATCCAGTATCAGAAAATGAAATTCCTGCGCGGCCAGTGCATCCAGATCACGCCATAACAAAGGGTAGGTGGTCAGCACCACATCCGCCTGACGGATGTCGGCAAACAGGTCGCTGCGTTCCGGCCCTTGCAGGGTCAGAACACGCAAGGCCGGGGCCATGCGCTGCGCTTCGGCCTGCCAGTTGAAGATCAGTGAAGTCGGCAAGACTATCAGAGCGGGGATATCGAGCCGGCCTTCCTGTTTTTCTATCAGCAGATGGGCCAGTACCTGGGCGGTTTTGCCCAGGCCCATGTCATCCGCCAGTATGCCTGCCAGATGTTGCTCGCGCAGATATTGCAGCCATGCCACGCCATGCAACTGGTAGGGGCGCAAAGTCACACCCAGGCCAGTGGGTGCTGCCACGGCACGCGGGCTGCCGGTCTTTTTCAGGCGCTGCGCCAGATTCCGCAAGCCAACGTCACCTTGCAATTGCCAGCCACCGTAAGGGCCGGCGCGCGCAGGCTGGCTGTCGAGCAGGCTGACACGCAGGGCTTCCAGCCGGTAATTGTCCCAGGCGGATAATTGCACTGGCCCTTCCGTCTGCGGCCTGTCGGTCAGCAAATCCAGCATGTGGATGACGATGGCTTTCAAGGGCGCTGCCGTGGCATCAATGCGCTTACCGCCGGGGGCGCGCAATTGTATGATGGCCATGTCGTCTATCTGCCTTATCTGCCTGGCATTCAGCCAGCGGGCATCGCGTTGCAGCAGATGGGCCAGCATGGGCACCAGATCCAGTACCTCGCCTTCGATTTCTATGCCCAGGCTCAGCATCCATGAGCCCTCGCGTGCCGGCAAGCCCAGTGGTGTGATGACTTCGGTGCGGTTACGCATGCGTGACGCCACCTGCTTGCCGGTGATGGCACCGGTGTTTTCATCGATGATCAAATGCCAGGCATCGACCGGCACACTTTCATGCGCGAAACCGGGGCGTACCACAACTTGCCAGCCTAGTGCCTGCATCTCAGGCAACCTGTCGGCCCAGAAATCAGAAAAGAAGCCTTCCTGCACCAGGCTCCACAGAGGGCCAAAATTGTCGGCTACTGCCTGGTTGCGCCATTGCAGGCTTATCGCAGGCAGGGGTTGCAGGCCGATGTCCCAGACCTTGTCCAGTGCATCGGCTTCTGCCCCAAGATCACGTAACAGGCTGATGGCTTTGTTTTCTGCATCGTGCAATAACTGGGTGGAATGTGGGCGGCGGTTCAGCAAGGCGGTAGGGGCCGCTGTTTCCCAGCGCAGACCGGTATCGGTGTTATACAGCCAGTCGATTTCGACGACGGTGACACTGCCACCACGCGGGCCAAAATCACCACTGGGTTTCATGCCCAGCAAGCCATCACCTCTGTGCAGGGTTTGCAGAGTAATGCGCGGGCGGAAATGCCCGGTGACTTCAGGCAAACCACGCGGTGCCGGTTTATCTTCCTTCAAAATGCGCCTTCGCAAAACGTAGTTGCATTAAACCCAGATTGCCAAACTGCACGCTGATATCAGTATTCAATGGCACTTGCGGGCTGCCCGCATACGAACCTGTGATGATGGCTTGCCCGGCTCGCAGCCCCATGCCCTGGCTGCGCAGGAATTCTGCCAGCCAGTACAGTGGCAGACGCGGCTGGCCAGCCGGATGCTGTCCATCCAGAATTACAGCGGCTTCGCTGGCCACCTTTATACTGATGGGCATACTCCGGGTTTGACCTGCCAGTTGATGATCGACACGCGGCCCCAGCACCAGACCCTGATTGAACAGGCAATCCGCCAGATGGTCGCAGAAGGCCAACTGATCTGCATTGGCGTAGCGTGTATGGATCAGTTCCAGTGCCAGCCGTGTCTCATCAATGGCGGCGTCAACTTCCGCTGCTGTATAGGGTGTGGCTCTTGCAGGTAAATCATGCCTGAGGATGAAGGCAAGTTCCGGCTCTATCTTCACTTGCTGATTGTAGCGATCGTCACGATTGTCACGATCGTCACTCCAGACCATGTGCGTTTGTGCAGATGCTTCATGCACGTCATTGGCATAGATGGGTGCAAGCACCCATTTGTCATCAGCGGGCATACCACACTTCCAGCCGGCAATGTCCTGATGATGCAAGTCTCTGACTAAATCGCTCACTGCGCACTGTATGTCAAATGCGGCCTGCAAGCTTGTTGGGCGGCACGATACCGGCAGCGCCGGGCCTTGTTCACCAAGCAGACGTCGCTCCAGCAAAATTCTGGCGGCATGGACAGGGCCGGTTTGCTGTCTGGATTCGTTCATGATGATAGTCGGTGAAAAACTGAAGCATGTATTTTATCGCGTCGCTGCCAATCCGGTCTGGCTGGCATTCAGATTGCGCAAAGCTGACTGTATATAGGCAAACAGGCGATTGTCTATTCCCATACGTAATTCTGTCCGTTCAGCAAATACCTGCTGGATCTTCTTTTGCAGACCAGCCCTGGCACCAGCTTTTTTCAGTGACAGGGTTTGCCAGGCTATTGCCAGCTTTTGTACTTTGGGGTTACTGACGCGGGTACCGGCAACACATTCCAGATGCAAGGCAGCGATCAGCGGTGGCCAGGCAGCTGCATCTGTCAGACAATGCTGGCGCAATATCTCCATTTCATCGGGCTGGCAATAAGCGGCATAAACTGGCAGGCTGGCGCAGGCCAGGGCGCGTACCATATAGTCAAGCGTGGCCCTATCCAGTCCAGAGAATAGCTGCAAGGCTGTTTCTGCGCTTTGCATCTGATAAAACCTGATGAGTATCGCGGCATCGCCGCCACTTTCATCCTGCATGCATTGCAACCAGCGCTGGCTCAGTGATTGTGCCAGTGCATCTTGCGGTGACACCTGTTTTTTCATCAAATCGTGCAAGGCCAGGATAAGCGCAGATTTATCAACAGCGCCTCCCGTTTTTGGCTGGCGACGCAAGGCTTGCAACTCTGTGGGTGTGAAATATTTTTCGCTATTCACGGTCATCTCCAGCGCTGTCAGCCAGTCGTCAACAACAGGCAATTGCTGGTCGGCGAGACGATCAGACAGATGCAACAAGTGATCGCGCAAAGTCAGTGCGTTGTGTGCCTGTTTCTCCATCAGGCTGATCTGCTGCCGGATGATGTCACTCATGCTGACATGCGGGTCATCAAGTATGGTCCGGATTTCATCCAGCGAGAGTTGCAAGCGGCGCAGGGCCTGGATACGGTACAGGCGCAGTACGTCATCTTCATCGTACAGACGGTAAGTATTGTCGGCACGTATTGTTGGAGATAGCAAACCTATCTTGTCATAGTGGTGCAGGGCACGTACGGTCAGGCCCGCGCGTTTTGCCAATTCACCTATTTTTAATGTCATGTGACTGTTCCTGCATGGTTCGTCTTTTCAGGCTATTTGCCATGGCAGCATTAAAGCCATGCTTCGGCTTTTGCTCGTGAGAAAAGATGATAAACCCTGACCCTGGGTCATACACAACATATAAGTAGGAATTACGTAAAACAGCGCCAGCTGCGTTGCAGTTCCTCTTCTGGGTGCCGCGTAAGTCCTGATAAAGAAAAATTCAGCTTGAAATTGCTAATTTAGTGTATTACTATATTAATACACGTGGTGATTGATGTATTCAGGCTTGCCGTACTCAAACAGGCGTCATCACTGCTTTGTTCCCAGAAGGGTGCAAGCACGTCGTTTAAAAATAATGAAAGGCCAGACCATGGAGCATGAGACATGACGGTGCCAGACAATCCGCGTCAACTAAGTGCAGAGATATTTCGGGTGGTGACCGGGACCAGTGAGCCTATTTACCGGCAACTGATAGAGCAACTGCGTCGTTTGCTGGCCGGCGGGCAGGTGCTTGCTGGTGATGCCATGCCATCAGTACGTGAGGTAGCCAGCGAGTTGGGCGTCAATCCCATGACGGTCTCCAAGGCCTACAGCATGCTGGAGGCGGAGGGTTTGCTGGTGCGTCGCCGTGGCCTGGGTATGGAAGTGGCGGCCCAGTCGGATGGTAATTCTGATCTTGAATCCAGACTGGAATTATTGCGTCCCGGCCTGGAGCGTATCGCAGTCGAAGCCAGTCAGCTGGAATTGGAACCAAAGGCAGTCATCGCACTGCTGACCAGTATTCTTAAAGGAAAATAAGCATGCATGCGCAGACAACACAGACCGGGTCGCAATCAATTTCTCACCCCATACAAATCCGCGGCTTGAACAAATCCTTCAGCGGGCAATCTGTCTTGAAAGAACTTGACTGGCACATAGAGCCGGGCAGCATTGTCGGTTTGCTGGGTCGCAATGGTGCCGGTAAATCCACCCTGATTGAGTGCCTGCTGGGTCTGCGTGATGCAGATGGCGGCAGCTCGCTGTTATTTGGTGACAATACCAGGCAACTCAGCCAGGCGACCAGGGCCAGGATAGGTTATGTACCGCAACGCAGTGATCTGTTTGAATGGCTGAATGCCAGACAGATGCTGGATTATTTCCGTCAGTTATATCCGCACTGGAATGAAGACAAGGTGAATAGCCTGATGCGGACCTGGGAACTGCCTTTCGACAAGGTCATCAACAAACTGTCGGTAGGACAGAAGCAAAGGCTGTCAATTATTCGTGCCCTGGCACATGAGCCGGAATTACTGATACTGGATGAACCGGTATCCAGCCTTGACCCGGCCGGTCGTCGCGACTTTTTGCGTGAACTGATAGACAGCGTGATAGAGAAACAAACCACCATTGTGTTTTCTACCCACATCCTGTCTGACCTGGAACGGGTGGCGATGAATGTGGCATTTCTTAATCATGGCCGTATCGTGCATCAGCAGGCACTCGATGACATGATGGACAGTACCGTGCGCGTCACCGGAAAAACCCAGGTACTGGCGCAACTCACGCCAAAACGGACCCTGAGCGCATGCCGTAACACCGGCACACAGGGTGAGGACAGCGTACTAGCCCAGTTTGAGCCGCAGCAACTGGAACTGCTACAGAGTCGCCAGGACATGCGTCTGGAAAAACTGGGCCTGGAAGATCTGTTCATAGAAATGACGCGATAAAGATGTTGCGAATAATCATGCGAAGAAATTACATCCTGCAGTCAGCCGTAAAAGGTACATCATGAAAACAATTATTTCCATTTGGAAGCAGCCAGCCTATGCGCGCATCAATACCGGTGGTTTGAAAGTAATATATTTTTTAATGGTACTGATCGCCTTGCTGCCGGCGGTGCTTGTGCTGTCTTTTGGCGGAAAGGTAGAAGGCTGGATGCCGGTTTTACGGGCACTGGGCCTTGGCGTGGTGATGGCGCTTGGTATGTTGTTGGTCGGCTGGTTTCTGTTATTCATAATCAGTGTCACGATGCAATACACGCCAGCCAATGCACGTCTTGTGCCACAGTTCAAACGCCATATGCAGTTGGCGGTGGCGATTCCAGTTCTGTTGTTGCCTGCATTGTTATCCCTGACGGTGCATTTTAATTCGAAGGGGCATTTTTTCCAGACCTGGATGCTGGGCGTGTTTGGTTTGCTGGTGTATGTTGCTAGCATACGCAGCAAATGGGTGATCATTCTGCTGGTTCTCATGAGTCAATTACCAATGTGGCTGAATGCAAAAATGACCCTGCCGGATACTGGCATATGGAGCCAGCCTGTACTTATGTTTCTGGCAGGTCTGGGGATGACTATTGCAGTTTTGCATTGGGTCTTTTCCATACATGGAGACCAGCATTTCAAAAAAGAACAGAGTTTTTCCGTACTGCAAAAGGCCATGAGTGGCGAAGAAGTGCAGATGAGCCAGTACTCGATGAATTTCACGAATCCTTATAATTTTTTGCTACGTCATTGCATGCGCAAGGTAAGTCGTTTGCCAGAAACGGTGAGTCAGTTGATGCCATTTTCCATGGGATCACAGGTATTTTGGCTGACCAGTTTTTTGTCTGTGCTGGTGATGAGTATCGGCATGGGTATTTACTTCATTTTCTTTCTGAATCATTCTGCCAAATTCAATGGCAAGGATGCCTGGCTGGCGTATTTTGCAGCAATTGTATCTTTTGTCATGTTGCCGTTTATTTATACATCCGTAGTGCGTACCGCTGTATATCAACGCAGGGTAGAGCAAGGTTTGCTTTGCCTGGCCGTCAACTTGCCTGACGTGAAGCGCCAGACAGAAGTGCTGGCAGGTTTCCTGTTACGCCAGTCATTGGGGTTGTGGCTGGTGACGGCGGTCATCGTCGGCTTGACGGTGTATTTTTCGCCTGCCAGTCCATTGCTGATGGGATCGGTCTGGATAGGATGTTTTTGCCTGCTGCCCCTGAGTGTCATGACTCTTAAAAACTATGCCCTCATGAAATCACGTTATGAATCTGCCCTGTTGCTGGCTTTTGCCATGCCTTTGTTGCTGGGGTTGGTTCTGATCACGTTATATGTACAATTTCAACAGTGCCCCGCCTGGGTCATCTGCGTTTCTGTAGCCATAGTCACCGCCATAGTATTGCGCTGGCGCTGGAACCGGCTGATGCAGGTAAGTGCGGTTTTTCCTGCTGGCCGGGCAGCGTAAGAACGGTATGGGGGTAAGATGTTGCGTGCTTTGATCTGGTGTTGCAGCTTTTTTATCGCAGCCATTCTGCTGATGCCATCCGGACAATCCGGATCGGCGGCATCAGCAGGACAGGTTTGTGAACGGGCCGCTTACGAGCAATCGCTGTTGACATGCCTGCATCTGAAACTGAGGCAGGAAGCTTTGGGCTGGTTGCTTTCGTATGTGAATACGACCTATACAAAGCGCTGATTCCGAAGCAGCGCTGATTCTGAAGGCAGATCTTGCATGATTGAACGTATGGCTTATTGACCCAGCCATTTCAGTAAATCGAGCAGGCTTTGGTCGCTGGCCTTGGTATCAAATTCCTTGATGCCTATCGGTTTCAGGATGGCTTTGCCAGGCTCTGTTTCATCCAGATGATCCAGCTCTTTCTTTAAGGCCTGAATTTGCGCGGCTGTGAACTTTGGATGGGCAATCAAGGGCTGGTAAGGTTGACTCTGGCTGGTATGGATGACGCGATGGCCAGTTTTTTCCAGATTCTTTGCGACTCCGGAATAGGAGGCAATGCCGCCGACGTCCGCCAACTGGTTATCCAGATAGAAGATGACGGCTCCCTGTTCTTTGGCGTACTGGATTTTTTCTGTTTCCAGTTTGAAGCCATTGTGTATCAGTTCGGCAGAGCAGAACTTCGACATGTAGGAAATTTTTTCCGGCAATGTGATGCGTTTGCCTTTGACATCATTGATATTTTTGAGTGGCGATGCCTTGGGCACGATCAACAGGCAATTGCCATCCGGTTTGGACGTTGAAATCAACTGGTATTTGTAATCACGCACACCGCGTGCCGGATAATCACTGGGGCGGGCGATCACAAAATCCATCTTGCCGGATTTCATACCTTCTTCCAGTTGGGCGAATTCCCGTGTGACGACCACCACGACTTTTTTCCCCAGAGCCTTGCTCATTACTTCTGCCAGGCCGGTATATTTTTCTATCACCTGTGCTGAATCCAGACCACCAGATGTGCCTTCACTGACGTTCAGTGTATAGCTGCTTTGCGCATAGGCAGAGACGGCGCTCAGTCCTAGTGCACAGGCTGTAATCAAGAAAAGTTTTTTCATATACACGCCCAGATTGTTTTCTTATGGAAAGACCAACTTTAATCCAGTCATGCATGATCATGCAATCATTTTTAACATACTTTGCAGAAATGAATGTTTTTCCAACGAAATGTTGACATCAAAATATCATCGTCAATGGGCGCATAAATCTGGTATCGTTATTCAACGATTTGCGATAATTTGAAACAGGAGTAATCATGAGACTGATTTCCCACTATGGACGTTTGCTGGCCGTAGCGCTGGTATTGAATGGAATGATGCATGCCAGTGTTCTGGCACAACAGGATACCAAGGCGCAAGCCGTCAAGAAATCCAAAGTTGTTTTCCAGGTCAGCGATGGTGACAGCAAGAAATGGGATTTGACCTTGAATAATGTCAAAAATGTCATCAAAGATATAGGCAAAGACAATATCGATGTGGAAATCGTCGCGTATGGCCCTGGCATTGATATGTTCAAATTTGAATCCCCGGCAGCAAGTCGTATTGAAGAAGTGCTTAAACTGGGGGCACAGGTCATGATCTGCGAAAACACCATGCGTGCACAAAAAATCTCCAAGGCTGACATGCTGGATAACCTGGGTTATGTTGAGGCGGGAGTGTCGCAACTGATCAAGCGTCAGCAGCAGGGTTATGCCTATATTCGTCCCTGAGCCGTCCCTGATATGAAGACGATGCAGCAATTCTGGCGTGATTTGTCGTCTGCTGTCGTCGGCTGTCATGGCGCAGCGTTGCTGTTTCAAGCCGGATGACGGCTATGCGTAATCTTAGCCTGATCAGGAAAGTCGCTTCGCTATTGTTATTGATCTGTTTTGTCCTGCCCTTGTCCAAATGCGAATCTGCAAAAGAGCCTGTGACAGAAAGTGCAGAAAAGCCGGTAACAGCAAAAACACCGGTTAAAGAAACAAGCAAGGATAGCGTCTATGTAGATGGCTATCTGTATCCATACAAACTTGCACAGCAGGGTTTGAACCGTATTCAGGAAGGGACGCTGGGTTTTGGCATGCTGGATTTGCTCGAAATTGTCATCGTCTTCTTTTTGCCCTTCATTCTCTTATTCGTCCGTGAAAAACCTCAGACCATCATTACCGCTGTTGCCAGCGTGTTCGTGGGTTTTCCTTTGTTTTTCTGGGTGTTTTTTTGGGGAAATCCAGAATGGGGCGGCATCCTTGCAGTGATTTGCTGGATTGTTTTGCTGGCCATCAGTCTGATTACTCTGTTCCAGTGGTGGCGGCAACGCAAAAGTCACCGCCTGCAAGGGCTTGCATAAAGTATTGCGCAGGTTCTTACTTCATCCATCCGCGTTTTTTTCCATGCTGCATCAAATGATGCTGATGCCTATGTTGAGAGAAATTGTAAGCAAGGCTTACAACGATTGCCTATGCATTTATTTGGTGAGCGGCGTGACTTTTACTCCGTTATGTCTTGCTGATTTCGTATTACCCAGCGCATGTCCAATGAAAAAAGCGGGCCTGCGAAAACTAAAAAATTGTTACAAATTTTATATCTGACAGAGAACGTGTTTGCTTAGAATGCATGTCGATTGTTTCATTGACTTCGCAATCAGGCCTGTAGCTTCATTATGTGTGAGGTGCAGGCTGCTTACCTCACTAAGGATATATTCATGAAAATTTCAAAGCTGGCTGGTATTTTTTTGCTGTTGCCACTGACTGCCCTGGCCGGCAAGGCAGAACGTGAAATGATGAGCAATGACGTGGAACCTGCGGTCAAGGCCGCAACGACAAGTCTGAAAACGGCTTGCGGTTGCGACGTCAAATTCAATATCAAGGCAGACAGTTTTCAAACCACTGACGACCTGTTCAAGATCAAGTATTTTGCTTCCACGATCAAGGATAATGCTGCTGCCTACTGTACTGACCCTGCCTCCAAAAAAGCCATTTGCAAGATGAAGTCTATCGAGTTCAGTAAGGCTGCTTCCACCACGCTTACATTTGCTGGCAGCAAAGTTACCGCGACCACGGATGGAACATCCCAGCCTTCATGGGAAATGTTGACCCGGGAAGTGGACAAGTAAAACCTCTTGAACATTATTCTGCCGGTCTGATTCCTGCATGCCCATGTCTGGTCGGATGTGTTTCTTCATGGTAATTGGGCGCGCGGGTTTGCATGGTGTTGGCATTGCCCAGTATCGTGGTGGTGGTCAGCGCTGGTTTGTCGTCACGCCAGCAAGCCAGGGCAGAATTGCGGTTGCCATGCAGGTCGATGATGATGCGTCGTTTTTCTGGTTCCGGAAGATCGTCGTCCGGCCTGGTTGGTCGTGTTTTAGGGGGCAGGACGATGGCATCGCCTGGCTGCACCCATAAATCAGCCAGGCAAATTTCCTGCACATAGGGGCGCCAACGTGCCACGCTGATGACCAGGGGACGCTCATCCTGGGAGAAAAACACATGCGGAAAATCATGGAATTCCAGATCGGTCGGATTATACGTCAGCAGTTCACGGCGACGTGCGCCTCCCAGGTAAGGTGACTGATAGCCAGCCCATTTGCCATAGGTATATTGGGCCATGATTAAACCTTCATACTCAAAACGCAGGCACTCACCGCTATGAAGCAGCGTCATGCCAAAGGCCTGCACGCTTTCTTTGCTTGCAAGTAGTGTTTCGTATTCGACTTCCGTCGTGTTGAAATTGAACCCGGTAATTTCGTAAGGATGACCATCGTTGGGTATGGTCTTGGTTTGATGACTGATGCCCTCGTATTTGATACCTAGCGACAGATCAGGATTATCCGCTGCCAGACTGATTTCCTGACCGAAAGGCAATCGCAATTGCCTGCCATGGCCACCCTGATTATAAAGAAATGGATAGGTGTTGAAAGACAGCAAGTCTATATACGGGCCATCTTCGATGAAGATGGGGGCGTCAAAGTGTGAGTCGCTCACGGGGCACTCCTGAAAGGGCTTGAAGAAGGCGGAATCCGGATCGGTTTTTTCCCCGGCTTGGCCGCATATTCTCATGCTATCTTGTTATGCATTCCTTGTGCCAGTTTCTTGATAAATTTGTAGACGTGGGCATGTCTTTGCCGTCATATTTTTTCAAAGGCCATAAAAAAAAGGGGACCTTGCAGGCAAGGTTCCCGGATCATTTTCTTTTCAGAGCGTTTGATGCTGTGCAGGAATAATGTCCTGTATCGCCATTATTTAGGCATTAATACGGTATCAATCACATTGATGACACCATTCGATTGATACACATCATAAGTGCTGATGCTGGCGACGTTGCCGCTTTCATCCTTGACGCTGATATTGTGCGGACCATTCATCGTGAACCATAATTTTCCGCCACTGGCTGTTGCCAGTTCTATGGGGCCGCCCTGTTTTTTGATTTGCGCAGAAAGGCTCATGAAATCATGTTTGCCAGGTACTACGTGATACGTCAGGATCTTGGTCAGTGTGGCTTTGTTTTCCGGTTTGACCAGGGTGTCGACAGTACCTGCCGGCAGTTTGGAAAAGGCGGCATTGGTTGGTGCAAACACGGTGAATGGACCTTTACTTTTCAGCGTGTCCACCAGTCCGGCCGCTTTGACTGCGGCAACCAGTGTTGTGTGATCCGCAGAGTTGACAGCGTTATCGACGATGTCTTTTGTTGGAAGCATGCTTTGGCCGCCGACTGTTACATCAGCAGCTCCAGCGATAGAGCTTGTAGCGATGGCAGCTGCGAAGAGCAGAGCGTAGTTAAATTTGCGCATGATCATTTCCTTTTAAGATAAGTGCGAGATCGCATAATCTTCTACGGGATATAAAACGCATTGGTTTCAGTTATTTATAAAAATGTGAAAACAAGCTTTCTGCGCATCGCCATGTTTCACTGATCAATGTTTGTCATCGTGACCCATGCGTCAGGTAGTCGCCGTTCTTCAAGCGCCAGTTTGCATGCGACTTTTCCCCCGCACTCATTTTCCCCTATTAATGATCTAGGTTCTGAAGCTTCATGCCATCGAACCGTACTGTACGCACGCAATCAGGGCATGAATATTTAAAAATTGTGAATCCGATTTCTTGTTTTTCACGTAATAAGACTTGATAAGAATAAAAATCAGCTTGATTCCCATATTGCAGGATGAGGAAATTTCAAAAATTCATGCAGGTAAGCAAGCAGGTCTGGTTATTGCTCGTGGAATATAAAAAGGATGAGGAATTTTTATTCCCTCATACAAATAAGCTTCAAAAGATAAAATTAGTATAAAAATATTAACGGAGCCATAATGCAAAAAACGAAAATGAACCGCGTACTACGGGCCTGTTTCGGTCTTTTGCTGATACATACGTTTGATGCAGTACAGGCACAAGAACAGACACAGGCAGTACAGACAGATAAGTCAGGCAAACCAGAAACAATAGCCACAGTGCAAGTGCTGGGTAATTACGATAATGCTCTTGGCACCAGTAATGCTGCCAGCCAGGGTTCGGTGACATCGAATCTGGTCAGTAACCGGCCAGCATTGCGCACAGGAGAATTGCTGGAGTTTGTACCCGGCATGATCGTCACCCAGCATAGTGGTGACGGCAAGGCCAATCAATATTTTTTGCGTGGTTTTAATCTTGATCATGGCACTGACTTTGCGACCTTTGTGGATGGCATGCCGGTGAATATGCGTTCGCATGCCCATGGTCAGGGGTATTCTGACCTGAATTTTCTGATGCCCGAACTGGTGCAGCGTATCGATTACAAGAAGGGCACGTATTTCGCCGATGAAGGTGATTTTGCTTCTGCCGGTGCGGCGCACTTGCGTCTGGCTGATAAATTGGGGGCGGGTATCGCCAGCCTGACTTTGGGGCCTTATGCTTATCAGCGTGCTGTACTGGCAAATTCCATGGCTGTGGCGAATGGCAATTTGCTGTATGGCCTGGAAGTGAACCGTAATGACGGCCCCTGGGTGAATCCGGAAAACGTGCGTAAATACAGTGCTGTCTTGCGCTATAGCCAGGGCACGCACGATGATGGTTACAGCCTGACTGCAATGGCGTATAAGAATCGCTGGAATTCTACCGATCAGATACCGCTACGTGCAGTTGAATCGGGACAGATCAGCAGGTTCGGTGCGATTGACACCACAGATGGGGGGCAGAGTTCACGTTACAGTCTGTCATATGCAATGAAAAAACGTAATCAGGATGGCGTGTTTGAAATGGATGCCTATGCCGTGCAATCCAGCCTGGACCTGTTCAGCAATTTTACTTATTTCCTGAATAATCCAGATATGGGTGACCAGTTCAGCCAAAGCGAAAAACGCCAGATGCTGGGGCTGAACATCAGCCAGAGTTGGCCGCTGAGTATCGCGGATCTGGAGATGCATAACAAGATAGGCGTGCAACTACGTTACGATAAACTGTCGCCGGTTGGTATTTACAACACCGTTGCACAGCAACGCATATCGACGATACGACAAGACAACGTCAAAGAAGCCAGCGCTGGTTTTTATGCAGAAAATTCCATCCAGTGGTTACCCAAGTTTCGCAGTATTGCCGGCCTGCGTTACGATACGTATCGCTTTGATGTCAACAGCAGCATAGACGGTAATTCTGGCAAGGCCAGTGATCATATCGTATCGCCCAAGTTGTCACTGATCTTCGGCCCCTGGAATAAGACCGAGTATTTCATCAACTATGGTACGGGCTTCCACAGCAATGATGCACGTGGCACTACGCAAACGCGCCTGCCAGATGGTGGTGTATCAACACCTGTTACGCCTCTGGTAAAAACCAAAGGCGCAGAACTTGGCATGCGTACAGAAATCATTCCTGGCCTGCAAAGCTCGCTGGCACTGTGGCGTCTGGATATCGCTTCTGAGTTGCTGTTTGTTGGTGACGCCGGTGAAACCGAACCCAGCAGGGCCAGTCGTCGTACCGGCATAGAATGGAACAACCATTACATCGCCGCTCCCTGGTTGTTGTTTGATCTTGACCTGGCCGCATCGCGCGCACGTTATACGCAGAACGATGTGGTGGGCAATTATGTTCCTGGCTCCATCGACAGGGTAGCGTCTTTTGGCGTGACGATGACCGACATGGGGCGCTGGTATGGTGGCTTTGAATTGCGTTATTTCGGCCCACGCCCATTGATCGAAGACAATAGCGTGCGCTCTTCTTCCACCACGCTGGCCTATGCACGTGTGGGTTACAAGATCAATGCCAGAACCAGGCTGACCATGGATGTGTTTAATCTGTTCAATAAACAGGCCAGCGACATTGATTACTATTACCAGTCGCGACTGTCACGTGAAAATGTGGATGGTGCCAGCGACATCCATTTTCACCCGGTTGAACCACGTTCGGTCAGACTGACGTTGACGCATAATTTTTGATACTGGTGACGTTTGCCCGTATAGATATTTGCCTCACGCATCCTCAGCGAGCTTGCTTGCGCATAACAATAAAGCTGCCCAAGCCCAGCAACACACCCATTACAAAACCATATCCGTGGCCTGCCTTGATGCCTGACGCTACATACAGATCAAGTGCGGCCTGTATGGCGATGATGACTGCGCTGAATAGTGTGACACGAGGGTTTGCCCGCAATACAAGTGCGGCACCGCATAGCGCCATCAACGCCTGTGAAGCACCATCAGTGACCAGCGTGGGGTAGTACCATACGCTGGCTATCTGACCGGTGATGCCACCTGCCACATAGATGGCAAGAAAGATGCGCCATCCATACCGTTTTTCTATCGCATTGCCGATGACGACGATGCACATGGTATTGAACAGCATATGCAGGAAATGCACATGCAAAAATTGCGATACCAGCAAACGCCACCATTCATGCGTAGTCCATAAATCACCGGTTACCGCTCCGAATTGCGGTAGCAGCAGGGATTTTTGTGTGGCAAAAATTGACTGATCCAGCATCATGGCGACGATAGTCCACCCTGCGAGGATAAGTATGGCAATGCTGAACGTAGCGGGACTACCTGGGCGATATGTCATGCAGTAATTGGTTGAATAAGTTGACGGTGTTGCGTAATGATAGCGGCAGAAGAGTAGCTTGCGGCTACGGACCTGCTTGCTGTTGCATAGCCGCAGTTTACTAGCGTCAAACTTCCTCAAACAAGTAAAAAACCAAAGATTTTGTGCGTTGCGCCAAAAATAGTGTTTGCATTTTTCCGTTCCTTATTTGATTATATGCGCAAATAGTATTATTTGAGCTTGATCAAATTCAGATCGCTAAAACTGTGCACAAAAAAGCATACGGCTGGTTGCAGTGGTAAAGCATACTGACCTGTATGGACGAAGTATCTCATTGGAAAGTTTCAGTATCATGTCTATCCAAGTCAAAAAATCTGGCCAGTTGCGCCGTGCGCCTGAGAATTTTCTGGATGCGCCCTTGCGTCAGGCTATCAGTGAACATGGCTTGAATGATGAGCGGCGTGGTTTTCTGCGCAAGAGTTTTGCAGCAGCCACGGCGGCACTGGCATCTGGCGTGGCAATGGCCAGGCCAGGCAGCGTGCCCGAAGGTGATGGTGACCCGCTGATACTGAATTTACAGGATCACGCCAAGACCCTGGGCAATCCGGTTGTCATGCAGGGGTATGGCCAGCCTTCCAGATTTGAAGCGAATTTGCAGCGTCGGCAATCGCCCGGCTTGACGCGCGTGCCGCAGGCTTCGGTTTCTTTTGCGCCACTGCAAGGCTTTTTTGGCATCATCACTCCCAGTGGACTGCATTTTGAACGTCACCATCAGGGTTGGATAGATATCGACCCGGCCCAGCATCGTTTCATGATCAATGGCCTGGTGCGTGAAGCCAAGGTGTACACCATGGACGACCTGATGCGCCTGCCCTCGGTATCGCGCATGCATTTCATCGAATGTGGCGCCAATAGCGCGACCGAATGGGGCAATGTTGCCGTACCCACCGTGCAGTACACGCATGGCATGTTGAGTTGCTGTGAATTTACTGGCGTACCGCTGTCAGTGTTGCTGGACGATTGCGGCATTGATCGCAAGAAGGCCAAATTTGTACTGGCTGAAGGTGGCGATGGTTCTGCCATGACACGCACGATAGATATTGCCCGTGCCATGGATGATGTCATCGTCGCATATGGCATGAATGGCGAAATGTTGCGGCCAGAAAATGGCTATCCACTGCGTCTGGTGGTACCAGGTGTGCAAGGTGTATCCTGGGTCAAATGGTTGCGTCGTATTGAAGTTGGTGACCAGCCCTGGGCAACCAAGGATGAAGCCATCCATTACATTGATCTGCAACCCAGCGGCCTGCACCGGCAATATACCTCGGTGCAGGAATGCAAGTCGGTCATTACCACACCTTCCGGCGGGCAGATGCTGCTGGAAAAAGGTTTTCACAACATCACCGGCTTGGCCTGGTCAGGGCGTGGCAAGATCAAGCGCGTGGATGTCTCTGCCGATGGTGGTCGTAGTTGGCGCACCGCCAGGCTGGAAGGCCCGGTACTCGGCAAATGCCTGACACGCTTCAATATCGACTGGAACTGGGATGGTGCACCGGCCATCCTGCAATCGCGTGCCATAGATGAAACTGGTTATGTCCAGCCCAAAATCGCACAGTTGCGCGAAGTGCGCGGTACCAAATCGATTTATCACAACAATGCCATTCAGTCGTGGAAGATCAATGAAGACGGCGAGGTTAGCAATGTACAGGTCGCTTAAGATGAATACGCTGACTAAGCTCATGGGCATGCTTGTCCTGACCGGGACGGTATTGCTTGCCAGTGCCGCGGACTATAACAATATAGGCCGCGCAGCGACTCCCAAGGAAGTCGCTGCCTGGGATATCGATGTGCGCCCCGACTTCAAGGGTTTGCCTAAAGGGCGCGGCAGTGTAGACCAGGGCCAGCAAGTCTGGGATGGCAAATGCGCTTCCTGCCATGGCACTTTTGGTGAATCTAACCAGGTGTTCACCCCCATCGTCGGTGGCACCACAAAAGAAGACGTCAAGAATGGACGGGTTGCTGCCTTGACCGGTAATAGCCAGCCACAACGTACTACCCTGATGAAAGTGGCGACGGTGTCGACGCTATGGGATTACATCAACCGCGCCATGCCCTGGAATGCACCCAAGACCCTGACGACGGATGAAGTGTATGCGGTGACTGCTTATATCCTGAACCTGGGCGGGGTGGTTGCCGACGACTTTACCATGTCGGACGAGAACATTGCCGACGTACAGAAGCGCATGCCGAATCGACTGGGGATGAGTCAGCAGCATGGCTTGTGGCAAACCACAGGCAAGCCCGACGTGAAGAATGCCGCCTGCATGAAAGACTGTATCAAGGAAGTGACAATCACCTCTGAATTGCCGGTTTTTGCGCGCAGTGCCAATGGCAATCCTGTTGAACAAAATCGTACTGTCGGTGCTGTGCGGGGCGTGGACCTGAACAAGGCTGCTGTCATCAAAGTCAGCCAGCCTGCTGTGGATGAAGGTTTTAAACTCGCCAAGCAATATGCCTGTGTCGCCTGCCATGGTATCAAGGATAAAATTGTTGGCCCCGGCTTTGCCCAGATTGCGGCAAAATATAAAGATGATGCCAGCGCAGAAACCAGTTTGACCAAAAAAATCAAGGCCGGTGGCAGTGGTGCCTGGGGTGATATTCCCATGCCACCACAAGCCCATGTCAAGGATAGCGAAATCAAAACCATGCTGAACTGGATTTTGCGACAATAATCCGACATAAATTTTTTGCAGGTATGTCATATCGACGGAACGAATTCGCGTTAAGCTATATCGAATAGAATTCAATTCAATTAAATTGCATCATCAGGCAAATGCTCACTCAGGAGACAGTAATGAAGCAGGCAATCAAGAACAATGCTGACAGTCAGCAACGCCGTGATTTTTTACGCATTTCCACCATATTCGGTCTGGCTTTTGCCGCTGGCTTGCTGAAGCCGTCCGATGTGTTTGCTGCAGAGTGGCAAGCCAAGGCATTTGAAGCCAAGAGCCTGCAGGATGCGTTTGCTGCACTGGGTGCAGGTAGCCCAACTGTCAGCGCCGACATCGTGATCGGTGCGCCAGATATCGCCGAAAATGGTGCGGTTGTGCCCGTCAGCGTCAGCAGCAAAGCTGCCAATACAGAATACATTGCGATTCTGATAGAAAAAAACCCGAATGCCATGTCAGCGGCCTTCAATATTCCAGAAGGCACAGAAGCCTCCGTCAGCACCCGTGTCAAGGTAGGCGAAACATCGAATGTGCATGCGCTGGTGAAAGCAGATGGTAAATGGCTGGTAGCATCTAAAGAAATAAAAGTTACTTTAGGTGGCTGCGGCGGTTAAATTATAAGACCTCTCAACACAGAGGCACAGAGACACAGAGGCGCACAGAGAAACCTGAAGAGTGAGACCGGAATGTAGGTTGGGCTACGATTTATCAGCCCAACACTCAGAGTGTTAATCACGCATTCAATTATCGTAAGCCGAGGGGGCGGCCTGCCAAGAGTAACATGGTACGCACTACTCAAACTGTATGAATGATTCCTCTTGCTTTTCTCTGTGTCTCTGTGGTGAGCTTTCAGGTCTTGATCAGGTATTCATTTAAAATGAAGTGTAGTTAGTTAAAAAAGGGAGACATCATGGGCGATCCTATGCGTATTCGGGCGGCAGTTACTGGCGACGTTGTCGAAGTAAAAGTATTGATGCGTCACGATATGGAAACCGGTCAGCGTAAAGATCTGGAAGGTAAGGTCGTACCTGCACATTTCATCAAGACCTTGCAAGCCAAATGGAAAGACAAGCTGGTGCTGGATGCGCAGTTTGGTCCTTCAGTTTCCAAGGATCCTTTTCTGTCCTTCAAGTTCAAAGGTGGCGTTAAGGGAGATAAAGTGTCGGTCACCTGGATAGACAGCAAAGGTGACCAGCGTACCGATGAAGCAGCCATAGCCTGATAAGGAAACCCCATGTCACGTCTTGCTCTCAAATCAGTGTCATGTATGTCGGTTTGCCTTATGTTGACACTGTCTGCCCTGTCATCTGTGCAGGCCCAGACTGCAAATCCATCATCGAGCGATGAAATCGCCAAATACAGGCAAATGCTGGCTGATGGCAACCCGGCCGAATTATGGGAAATGCGCGGCCAGGAACTCTGGCAAAAAAAACTGGGGCCAAACCAGCAATCACTGGAGCAATGTGATCTGGGTAAGGGGCCGGGTGTGACCAAGGGAGCCTATGCAGAGTTGCCGCGCTATTTTAAAGACACCAACAAAGTCATGGATCTTGAGCAGCGTCTCATGCACTGCCGTATCAATCTGCAAGGCTTGACGCCTGAGCAGGCACGCAAGACTCCCTTCGGTTCTGCCGGCAATCCTTCCGACATCGAAGCGCTGGTTGCTTTTCTGACGGCAGAATCGCGTGGCATGAAGCTGGCCATCAGTACCAAACATCCAGCAGAAAAACAGGCTTATGAAATTGGTAAAAAGATTTTTTATTACCGGGCCGGCTCGCATGATTTTTCCTGTGCATCCTGCCATTCTAGTGATGGGCAGCGCATACGCCTGCAAGACTTGCCGAATTTGAATAACAAGACCAATGCCCAGGCCGCTTATTCTACCTGGCCTGCTTACCGCGTTTCGCAAGGCGAAGTCCGCAGCATGCAGCACAGGTTGAATGATTGCTTCCGCCAGCAACGCTTCCCCGTGCCTGACTATGCTTCAGACACCATCACTGCATTGACCATGTTTCTGGCAAAGTTTGCCGATGGCGCGGTCATGAATGCACCTGCCTTAAAACGCTAGACGCCAAGGGGATACGCATGAAAATTTTACGCTTGCACCACGTCAGTGTCTTGCTGGTCGCCGCCTGTTGCACGACACAGGTTCTTGCTGCCGAACCTGATTATGCCAAGGCTGCCCTTGACATGATGAAGGCTGACTTCAAAGCCAAGGGTCCTGCCACCATGGAACGCATGGTGCAGCAGGATGAAGCCCAGGCATTATGCAGTGCCAATCCACAGGGTTTGAAACCCAAGCCGGCAAAAAAACTGGAACAGGCGCAACTGGCTGCCGTTAAATATCCGGCAGATGGCCAGTATATGGGCGACTGGAAGAATGGTGAAAAAATCGCCCAGAATGGCCGTGGCATGCAATCGTCCGATGCTGTGGGTTCTGTGAATGGCGGTAATTGCTATGCCTGCCATCAGATGAGCAAGACTGAAATTTCTTTCGGTAACATCGGGCCAACCTTATATCAATACGGAAAACTGCGCGGGGCCAGTCCAGAGATAGTGAAATATACCTGGGGCAAAATTTATAATGCGCAAGCTTATAACGCCTGTTCCAAGATGCCGCGTTTTGGGCATAACGGGGTGTTGACTGAGGCGCAGTTGAAGGATGTGATGGCCTTGTTGCTGGATGTGGAGTCCCCGGTAAACAAATAGGGCACTGCGAGTTGAATACAAATGTTTTGCTGCTACCGAAGCAAGTGTATTTCATCTTTACTCTGACCTCATTTACGTCGCTCCAGCGCAGGCTGGAGCCTAGTGGCGTTTGATGCATACTTGTGTTGTGTGTAAAACGATTGCCCTCCGTGGACACAGGCCGGGTTTCGGCCCGGCGGCCGAATTCCTTTCTTTGCTTCGCCAAAGAACGGAATCAAAGAAAGGCGGCCGCAGACTCGCCCTTCGGGTGCTTACGCTACGCTTCAGCATAATTTGTGCATCACAAAAAATGGGAAGATCCGCAACTCGCTTCGCTCAGACATCGGATCTTCTTTTTCCATTTTCTGTGACGCACAAATTACATCATCTCAAGCGGATTAACGTCAAAAACAACAGCAACTTCAAAAGCAACAGCAACTTCAAGAACAAAAGCAGCGTTAATCCCAACAGTAGTCTGTTGGGATAACGCCTGCATCAAAGCTATACATCTAAAACAGAAAGCAAAACATCATGGGTCTGAATCGTCGTGATTTTTTACAGGTAATGGCCATCGCCGCAGCGGGTGGCATGCAGATTGATGCGCACGCAGCGCTGGCGAATCCTGCTATGGACAAACTGTACGACCTGCCGCGTTTTGGCAATGTTCATCTCATGCACTTCACTGATTGTCATGCCCAGTTGCTGCCGTTGTATTTTCGTGAACCCAGCGTCAATCTGGGCATAGGCACGGCATTCGGCAAGAGCCCGCATCTGGTGGGCGAGCATTTGCTGAAACAGTTCGGTATCAAAGCCAACACACCTGAAGCACATGCGTTTAGCTGTCTGAACTTTGAGCAGGCAGCGGCGACCTATGGCAAAGTCGGTGGCTTTGCGCATTTGACGACATTGATCAAGCGCATCAGGGGTAATCGTCCTGGCGCACTCTTGCTCGATGGCGGTGATACCTGGCAGGGGTCGGCGACGGCATTGTGGACGCAGGGGCAGGATATGGTGGATGCCTGTTTGCAGATGGGTGTGAATGTCATGACGGCACACTGGGAAATGACTCTGGGCGATAAGCGCGTCAAGCATATTGTCGAGAATGATTTCAAGGGCAAGCTTGATTTTGTTGCGCAAAATATCCAGACCACTGACTTTGGTGACCCTGTGTTTGAAGCCTTTGTCATGAAAGAGATGAATGGCGTGCCGGTTGCCATCATAGGTCAAGCTTTCCCGTATACCCCCATCGCCAACCCGCGCTATATGGTGCCGGAATGGAGCTTTGGCATACAGGAAGAAAACATGCAAAAGACCGTCGATGCGGCACGCGCCAAGGGCGCGAAAGTCGTAGTCGTCTTGTCGCATAATGGTATGGATGTGGATTTGAAGATGGCCTCGCGTGTGCGTGGCATCGACGCCATCCTGGGCGGACATACCCATGATGGCATGCCCGCACCCGTCATTGTTGAAAACGGTGGTGGCAAGACCCTGGTAACGAATGCGGGTAGCAATAGCAAGTTCCTGGGGGTACTGGATTTTGATGTGAAAGAAGGACGCATACAGGGCTTCCAGTATCGCCTGCTGCCAGTGTTTGCCAACTTCCTGCCTGCGGATACACAGATGCAGGCGCTGATACAAAAAGTACGTGCACCCTATGCGGCAAAGTTGGGTGAAAAACTGGCAGTGACAGAGGGCACTTTGTACCGTCGTGGCAATTTCAATGGCAGTTTCGATCAACTGATCGTCGATGCACTGATGGAAGTCAGGGGAGCAGAAATCGCGTTTTCTCCGGGCTTCCGCTGGGGCACATCGCTATTGCCAGACAGCGCCATCACCATGGAACATGTGATGGACCAGACCGCCACCACCTATTCACATACCACCCTGACAGAAATGTCGGGGACCGCCATCAAGACCGTGCTGGAAGATGTGGCCGATAATCTCTTCAATCCTGATCCATATTACCAACAGGGAGGTGATATGGTACGTGTTGGTGGCCTGACCTATGCCATAGAGCCGTCCGCCGCCATGGGCAAACGCATACAGGATATGCGCCTGAACGGCCAGCCCTTAGTCGACAGCAAAGTCTATAAAGTGGCGGGTTGGGCGCCAGTGGCAGAAGGTGCCAGAGGTGAACCTGTGTGGGACGTTGTGGCGCAATGGCTGCGTACCCACAAAAAAATCAGCCCGCGCAAGCTGAATACACCAAGACTGATAGGTGTAACTGGTAATCCAGGTCTGGTTTAATCCGTGTTGGATAGCGGCTTCGGTGACAGTTTGACGATGCCCACGGCCATTGCCGCACAAATCAGCAGAACACCAGCCAGCCGTATGACGTTTTCAGGATTGCCACTCAGCCAGGCGTGATAGTACAGCGGCAGCGTAAAGATTTGTATGATCATGGGAATGACAATGAACATATTGAAGATACCCATGTACACTCCCGTGCGCTCTGCAGGTATGCTGCCCGCCAGCATGATGTAAGGATTGCCCATGATGCTGGCCCAGGCCAGGCCCACACCCAACATGGGGATGAACAGCAATGAAGGATTATGGATTGCTGGTATGCTGATCATGCACAGGCCGGCCAGCGTCAGGCAGACTGCATGGCTGATCTTGGGGCCATAGCGACGGGTGAACGGTACCAGCGCAAAGGCCGCAATAAAGGCGACGAAGTTATAGAATGCGCCTATTTGCCCATTCAATAATCCCGCTTCCCTGAAACCAGCTGAACTGGGATCACTGGTGCCGAATATGGTACGGCCCAGCGACAGCATGATGTATTGCCAGTAGCAAAACATCGCATACCACTGGAACAGTTTAACCAGTGCCAGTTGACGCATGGTGGGTGGCATTTCCTTGATGGCTTGTCCTATTTCAGTCAGGGTGGCACGCCAGCCTGTGGCTTGTTTTTTGATCTGCGCCAGTTGATCTGGCGTCAAAGGAATTTCTGGTGAGGTTTTCAAGGTCCATAAGATGGATGCAATCGAAAATACGGCACCGATAATAAACGCTGCAATGACGATATGCGGAATATGGTGGCTGTTGACACTATTGCTGTTCATGCCAGCGACGACCAGTATCGATGGCGTCAGGTAAGCCAGGGTTTGCCCCAGACCGGTGAAAGCACTTTGCGTCAGGAAGCCGACTGAGTGCTGGCTGGCATCCAGCTTGTCGCTGACAAAGGCGCGATAGGGTTCCATGGTTACATTGTTGGCCGCGTCGAGTATCCACAGCAAGCCCGCCGCCATCCACAATGTAGGGCTGAAGGGCATCAGTAAAAGACCCAGACTGCAGAGGATGGCACCGATCAAAAAATAGGGCGTGCGTCGCCCCCAGCGGCTGACAGTGCGGTCACTCATGGCACCGATCAGTGGTTGTACCAGCAAGCCGGTGACTGGTCCGGCCAGCCATAAGTAAGGCAGGCTGGCTTCATCAGCGCCCAGATAGGCATAGATGGGGCTCATGCTGCTTTGTTGCAGACCAAAGCTGAACTGTATGCCAAAGAAGCCAAAGTTCATGTTGATGATTTGCCAGAATGACAGACGTGGTTTGCCTGTGCTTTGCTGTATGCCTGATGCGCCTGAATTCATTTGCTGACTCCGCCGGGATTGTTGATGGCCGGGGTTTCTATATCCCAGCGTTGTTGCCATCGCGAGTAAAATTCCAGATCACTGGCCACAGCGCCACGCACGCCGCAAATGGCTGCTGCAAATTCATGGGCACGCTGCAGGCTGACGGTTAATGGCCAGTCGCGCTGTAAGCCAAGCAGGAAGATGGCAGAGAATGCATCGCCACCACCAACGGTATCAACGATCTGAACCTGTATGGCTTCTGCTGCACTGCGCAGGTAAAGTCCGGCCTTATCCAGATATCTATAGCCGTGTTCACCCAAAGTAATGAGAATCGCTTGCAGGTCAAAGAGCTTGATCAGTGCTGAAGCCTGTTCTTGTATTTCGGCATCACCAAATTGATGATGGGTATCAGGTTTGATCTTGTTCAGATAAATTTCTGCAAGTATCTGTAATTCTTCTTCATTCAGTTTGAGTATGTCTGCGCATTGCAGCGATTGTTCCATGCTTGCCAGGCTATATTGCATGGCACGCAAATTCAGGTCCAGGTATTTGATGGCATTCGTTTGTTGCAGCAGCTTGTAAAGGGCTGCGCGTGACGTGGCATGTCTTTGTGCCAGTGTGCCAAAATAAAAGATACCCTGATTGTGCAATGGACAGGTCTGTTGCATCGCCAGTACGGCAGTCTGGGCGTCGATATGGTCGTAAGCCTGGTTGTTCAAGATTTCGAAGTGATGTATGGCTTTGTTATTGCTGTCTTCCTGGGTGACCTTGACGCGACCTGTAGGGTGCTGCGTGTCAGTCTGCAAGCCGGATGTCAGCAGTTTGAAGCGTTGCATGTCGGCGCGTATCAGCGCTGCTGTAGTGTCATCACCTACGCGTGAAATCATCAGCGGAGCGCAATCAAAGTAACCCATTGTACGGGCGACATTGAAAGGTGCGCCACCCACCACAGGCTGATCTGGAAAGTCGTCGATCAGGGTTTCGCCAAAGATGACGATGGGTTTGCTTGTCATGCGTTTACTCCTGAATGATTCTTTGGTGTCAGCCATAACTGCGCATAAGCCGTCAAGGTGACTGTCGCGCCAGTATCAAACCGGTCCAGCTGATTTACCCATGCCTGCGCAGGAATATCATAGCCTGTCAGCAGCGTGTTGATATCGATACTCACGTTGTTTTCTGAAAAATTTGCCAGATACAGCAATGGCTGTTCCAGCGAACCGCGCATGAACGCTAGTACGGCGGGTGATGCCTGTGTCAGTAACTGACGTGGCGTGGCTGCCGCCAGTTGCGGTAATTGCTTGCGTATTTGTAGCATATGACAGATGGCATTGAATACCGCGCCGGTATGGCTAAGGCTGTCATGGCGCTGCTGGTACAGATTTTCATCCCAGACCGGCCGGTGCAGCCAGCGACTGTCTGCCGCCTGAGCGGCGATGTGCTGATAGGTTTCATCATTTGCCTGCGCCAGTTCGTCCCCCATATAAATCAGCGGCATGCCACCGAAGCAAAAACTGAGGCCGTACAACAACACAAGGCGTTGCCGGGCCAGATATTTTTCTTCTATGCTTTGTGCACTGGAAAAGCCGGCTAATGCCGATGCCATGCCAACTGTTCCATGTACGGCATTGGCATCGCTGGCCTGGAAACTCTGGCCACGCGCGTAACTGTTGGAGCTGTTGTAACTGTTGTCGCCGCTATAAAAGCGCGATACTCTTGCCAGTCTTTGCTGTACGTCTTCTGCTTCCAGACTGGCTTCTGGTCGTAATACATTCCAGCCTATATCATCATGACAGCGCACATAAGTCAGCCAGCTGCTTTGTGCTGGCACAGCTGGCGTGGCGGCGACCACATGGCGTATCAGGCTGGTATCCTGTTCTGCCAGTGCGACCCAGGATGCTGCCATCAGGCTGCTGTGATAGGCGAGGTGACATTCCCGTGTCGCTTGCGCTTCATTATTGCTACCAAGATAGGCCGGCAATTCAGCCGTTTCAACAATGGCTTCGGCTTTCAGCAGTACACCGGGTGCTGCGATATCTACCAGGCTGCGCAAGGCTTGCAATATCTGGTGTGCTTCTGGCTGGTTCATGCATTTGGTGCCGGTACGTTTCCACAGAAATGCAGTCGAATCCAGGCGAAATGCTTCTACTCCGCGATTTGCCAGGCGCAACAGGGCGGCAGCCATATCGGCAAACACGGCCGGGTTACGGTAGTTTAGATCCCATTGATAGGGATAAAAAGTAGTCCATACCCATGCCTGCATGTCGGATACGTAACTGAAATTACCCGGTGCGACCTGAGGGAATACCTGGCCCAGGTTTTTTTCAAATGCATCAGGTTTATTGCGATTGGGGTAATGGTAAAAATAATCGCGATAGCGGGCGTCACCATTTTTTGCTGCAACAGCCCACGGGTGATCATCGGCCACATGGTTAAGGATAAAGTCTGAACACAGGCTGATACCGGCCTGTCGTAAGGCATCGCAAGTCTGTTCCAGGTCCTGCATGGTGCCAAGCGGTGGTTCTATTGCATCAAAATCGGCTACCGCAAAACCGCCGTCGTTTTCACCTGCACGGGCCTTCAGGAACGGCAATAGATGCAGATAAGTTACGCCCAGTTCCTGCAAGTGCGGAATACGCTGTTGTACTCCTTTCAGGTCACCGGCAAAACGGTCGACGTAACAGCAGTAACCAAGCATGTTTTCTTTGGTGAACCATTGGGTGTCCTCGCTTCTTTGCTGATCCAGTTCCAGCAAACTGGCGGGGCGCTGGGCAATGCTGCTGCCTGTTATGGAAAGCAAGTCCATCAGCCACAGCGCAAACGCATGTTCATCAGCGAACCGGTTGGCATACAGGTGATGCAGGTCTTGATGCAAAACAGGGAAGTGCTGCTGAAATCTGTTACTGATGCGTTCACGCATGCCAGGCGCTAAGTCAGGCGCTAAGTCAGACGACGGCCCGGATGACATGCCGGCAAGCAGGCTTGTTAAAAAACGATCGGTAGTGAATGGCACGGACATGATACGGGCTGAACCTTAGAAAAACAGGAGAGGAGAAAATGGCTCCCTTTACATGTTGGGGATGTAGAGGGAGCCCAAGTGCTACCAGGGAGTAAAGCTATTCTGCAAGTGTGAACGGAACTACTGCACAGCGTGATTTTGAGTCGATTGTTTTTTGAAAATTCGTAGTCGTACCCCAGTACGATTGTGCGATTGCGTTTTTTCAATTCTCAACTCAAGCTGACACTGTTTGCTATGCTGCCTTCACGCTTTTTCTACGTATGGAGCCGTGCTCCGTCGTAGCTACTAAAAACTATATTTCAACGATGCTCTGATACTTCTGCCATTGATAGACCTTGCTGCGTGGCCGTCGCCTTCCACTTCGGTGTAGCCTATATTATTCGTCAGGTTATTGACGCTCAGCGACAGCTGGATCTGATCGTTGATGCTGTAGTTGACAAAGGCGTTCAGGACGTTGAAGGCTGGTAATATCAGGGTATTGGCATCATCACCGTAAGACTTGCTGGTACCTATCAGGCTGGCACCGATGACAGCATTGCCCATGGTGTAGGTGGGTGCTATCTGGTAGGTGTAGCTGGCCTGGCGGCGCGGGGTCTTGCCGATGACCGTCTTGTCATTGGCAGCAGTAATGCTGGCATTGGTATAGGTCAGGCCACCAGTCACGCGGAAGGCATCGTAGCGGAAACTGGATTCAATCTCTACACCCTTGGCATCATAGTTATTGGCAGTGAATTTTTGTGTTGTCGCTTCAAAATTCGATTCGGCAGTTTTGGCCTGGAACAGGGTTACAAAGCTGCTGAAATTACCGGCCTTCCATTTCACGCCCGCTTCGGTCTGCTTGACAATATTCGTACTGATCGGTGTCGTGCCGTCCAGTGGATTGCCAAACATGATGCGATCGGCATTGAAGGCGATGCCTTCGCTGATGCGGGCGAACACTGCAATGTCCTTAGTGACGCGATAGTTGGCACCGGCAGAGTATGACGTATGGTTGACGCCATAGTTGATGAATTTGGTATTGGCGGCAAGGTATCTTTGGTTGACGGCCTGGTTGAAGGTGCCACTGGCATCTTGCTTGTCATAACGCAGGCTGCCATCCAGATTCCAGTTGCCACTTTCCCAGCCCAGATTGGCGTAGGCGGCATTGGTTTTATATTGCGCGTCGATATTACGGTTGCAGCAGCCGCCAAATACGTCGGTGCCTTGTGCCAGCAAACCAGGCGAGCCAGCGATGGTGCCGTTGGAATTGAGCAGGGCAGGTTTGTCACCGCTGGCCTGCATCAGGTATTGATTGAAGTTCCAGGTCACGCCCAGGTTTTGCAGGGATGAATACCAACCAACGGTGGTAGTGAATTTACCACCAGCTGTTTCAAATACTTTGGATAATTTGATGTCATTGACGGTGCTGCCCAGATCATCAATCGAAGTATTGAATATGGTGGCGGTAAATGCCGCACCAGTGTATGCCTTGCCGGCATTGGGGCCGGTGGCATAGCTCATATTGCTTGCGGTCTTGCCGCTGACACTGGTGTCAGCCGGGAAGATGGAAATGAAGCGTCCGGTGTTAGTGGACTTGCGGAATTTCTCATCAAGCGTCCAGCCATCGACAATTTTCAGGGATGCTTCGGCACCAAAGGCATTGTTGACGACATGCAGGCCATCATTCACATTGGTCGAGATTTTATTGTTGTTTTTGTCCAGGACAATGTCGGATGTCCAGTAAGGCGAATAAAAACTGGCAGTACGCGGGTCTATGCCAGGCAATTCAGAGATATTGCCATTCACGGTACGTACTGGTACCGGCATATTCATCGGTGTCTTGTCATCCAGATGTTTGATGCTCAGACGCAGGTAACCATTGTCCAGTTCTTGCGTAATATTTGCGCGCAGTTGGCCGCCATCTTCGGCAGTGACACCGGCAGGGCGTGAGCTATCGCCATTGCGGTAAAAACCGGCAATAAAGAAGCGCGTCTTGTTTGACAAGGCTGCGCCGTAATCAAAGTCAAAGCGGGTCTGGCTAAAATCGACACCTTTGCTGATGCCTATGCTGCCACCGGTTTCCTTGCCGTTCTTGCTGATGAAGTTGATGATACCGCCTGGCGAATTGGTCGCCATTGTGGATGCAGTGCCGCCACGCACCACTTCCAGATGACTGAGACTGCCATCGGCACGCAGATACATGTCTGGTGTGACAAAGGCAATGTCACCGAATTGCAGCAACGGCAAGCCATCTTCCTGGAACTGCACATAGCGCGCACCACCGGCAGAGATGGGCACACCGCGCACCGTCAGATTGGCATTGCCTTCACCACCGGATGATTCAGAACGTACACCGGGAATGGCACGCAAGATTTCTGCCGCATTGGTCGGTGCCGATTGCGCTATCTGGTCTGCATCCAGGGTACTGATGGATACACTGGCCTTCATCTTCGATGTGCCCGTTGGTGTGCCCGTCACGATGACGGAATTCAGGTTCAGGGAATTTTTTTCCTTGTCTTGTGCAGGCGTTGCATCTTGCGCCCACACGCTATTCATTTGCAGTACTGCCAGGGAAATGACGCTGGCCATACGCGTCAATTTGATAGGTGATGATTTCATTGCTGTCTCCGCTTTCATCATTTTTGTGAGGCTGTACAGCATTGCGCCATACATGCCATGTCTCGTTACTGCCCGATGATCAGCACCACGCTGGTTGGCGCGGGGCTGTGTCGTTGCAAAAGACCTCCAACAATTTTCGCCGCGCTCTTTGGACGTCCGGGCCGATCTGGGTCGATTTGCGTCGATATCAGCCGTCGTACTCTATGGCGCTTTTTTGCGATCCCTGGTTTGCCAAGGCAAACGCTGTTGAAGATCTTTTGTAGCGCAGGTGAGGAGAATTATCAGGTAAATGGAAATTCTTTGCAATCGATTGCAAAGATGCGATGCAATAAAATGCTGCAATGTTTCTTGATGGGAAAATTTAAAGTGTCCAGCAGGCAGACACGTACCTTGCCAACGCAAAGCATTGCGCACTATGCAAAAATGTTTAAATTTCCTTAGAATGAGCTGTCTATTTTTTCATGAATTTTTCTGCTGATGCGGTGTATTTTCGTAGCAACGGAAAATGTCTTTTTAATGGAAATTATTGCATCGCACAATTTATATTTCAGGATTTTCCTCAATACTTTTGTAGGAATACTTCAATTTCTTAATAATTTATGCAATCGGTTGTAATTTAAATCAATTCAACATCGGTGAAATCGTAAACAACAGGTCTGGTTTGTGTTCTGGCGCTGCATCCTGTCGCAGTGTGAAGATCTTGCATATGGCAGGCAAGATGAGGCCGCTCACACTTCACTCATCATCATGAAATGAACGTTATTGGGTGCGACAGGGCGATAGTTTTGCATATACACTTTGCGCTCCCTGGCGAATTATGTTGACATACCATGCTAAGAAAATGGACATCTCTGGAAAACCTTGGTGGCTGGCTCAAGACTTTTCAACCTGCACAGATTGGCGCTGACAGGAAAGAGCGTTTGCGGGCCTGTGTGGGTATGCTCGCTGGTTTGTTGCTGACAGGACTGGTCACCAGGGCCATGCTGGGTTCTTATGCTGCTGTACCGATGTTGCTGGCACCTGTAGGTGCATCCGCTGTATTGCTGTTTGGTGTACCTGCCAGTCCGTTGGCACAGCCCTGGTCGATAGTCGGCGGTAATATGGTGTCGGCCCTGATGGGGGTGATTTGCGTGCAGCTACTGGGGCCGTCGATTGCCACTGCTGCGCTGGCTACCGCACTGGCAGTCGCTGCCATGTTCCTGTTGCGTTGCCTGCATCCGCCAGGTGGTGCCATGGCCTTGACAGCAGTGCTGGGTGGACCGCTGATACTGGGACTGGCTTATGAGTTCGTGCTGGTGCCGGTGGGTGTTAATTCCATCTTGCTGATGTTGTTTGCACTGGCCTACAACAATGTCACTGGCCGCCGTTATCCACATGCCGCCCAGCCCGATCACTCGGGCAAACATGGCACGGTGGATGCCCGCCCTATAGACAGACTGGGGTTTCAGTCCAGGGATCTGGATGAAGTATTGCAAAAATATAACCAGGTGCTGGATGTCAGTCGCGATGATCTTGAATCCCTGTTCCTGCAAACTGAAATGCATGCTTACCGCCGCCGCTTTGGCGAAATCAGTTGTGAGGACATCATGTCCAAAGATGTGATCACGGCAGAATTTGGTACCACGCTGGAAGAAGCCTGGACTCTGTTGCGCCAGCACAGAATCAAGGCCTTGCCTGTCGTCGACAAGGCGCGTCGCGTCATCGGTATTGTCACGCTGGTTGATTTTATGAAGAATGCCAATCTTGACGTGTATGAAAAGTTTGATGAAAAACTGCGGCAACTTTTGCGTCGTACTCGCCTCATGCATTCATCCAAGCCTGAAGTCGTCGGGCAAATCATGAGCAAACCCGTGCGCACGGCGCGCAGCGATCTGCACATTGTTGAACTGGTTCCTCTGTTATCAGATCAGGGATTGCATCACATTCCCATCGTCAATGAAGAGCGTCGCCTTATTGGCATGGTAACCCAGTCGGATCTGGTGGCGGCCTTGTACCGGGGGCGACTGGCAGATACGGACATGGGGTGATGTGTCCGCAAACAAATGTCTGTAGATGGATATATCAAATTGGTGAAATAAAAAATTTGAAATTATTTTCTCCGGAAGTGTAAGTAATCTGAAATTGGCCCGACTGATGGTGGAGTTCTGCTTGTTGATGCTGGCTTGCCAGGCAAGTAAAGGACTTTATTTCTGATGTAGTCATTTTCAATTACTTAAATTTACGGAGAATAACCATGAAAAAATCTATCCAAACCGGTGCCCTGATTGCTGCTGCCGCTGCTGCTATGGCTTTATCTGGCTACGCTATTGCTGCTACCAGTACAGTGAGTGCAGGTGACAAGATTCATTGCTCTGGCATCAATAGCTGCAAAGGTACCAGCGATTGCAAAACAGCAGAAAACGCTTGCAAGGGCCAAAATTCCTGCAAGGGCCATGGCTTTGTTGGTACGACAGCAGGCCAGTGCCTGGCCAAAGGCGGCAAGATCATTGATCTGGACAAATAAATCCTGATCGCATTCACGTAATGCGCAATGCGCTGATCTTCTGGTCACCTGATCAGCGCATTGTCCTTTTCTGTTTTACCTGTAGATACTCCATGACGACATCAACCACAACCGCCAGTGCGACTGCTTTTGCCGGCTTTGGTCTGGGGCTGCGCACTGATCACTACCTGCCCATCCTCGCAGACAAGCCAGCGGTGGACTGGTTTGAAATCCTGTCTGAAAATTATATGGTGCCAGGTGGAAAACCTCTGGCCATGCTTGATGCTGTTCGCGCTGATTACCCTGTGGTGATGCATGGTGTGTCGATGTCGATAGGCACGCCGCAAGGTCCAGGCGCTGAATACCTGCGTGACCTGAAGAATCTGATGAGCCGGGTAGCACCGCTGTGGGTGTCCGATCATATTTGCTGGACCGGCGTACATGGCAAGAACATGCATGATCTGTTCCCCTTGCCGTACAACGAAGAGACTATCGCGCTGGTGGTGAATAATGTGCGCCGCGTGCAGGATGTACTGGGGCGCAGGCTGGTACTGGAAAATGTATCCAGCTACCTGCAATACAGTAGCGACAGCATGCCGGAATGGGAATTCGTTGCAGCCATTGCCGAACAGGCAGACAGCATGATCTTGCTGGATGTGAACAATATTTACGTCAGCAGCATCAACCATGGTTTTGATGCAGGTGATTATTTGTGCGGCATCCCGGTACATCGTGTGCAGCAGATACATCTGGCCGGACATAGCAACCATGGTACGCATATTGTCGATACGCATGATCAGCCGGTGGCCGATCCCGTGTGGGATTTGTATGCGCAAGCGATACATCGCTTTGGTGCCGTTCCCAGTATGATAGAACGCGACGACAATATCCCGCCACTGGCAGAACTGGTGGCAGAACTGGACCAGGCGCGCAGCATCTGCGCCGCTGTTTGCGCTGGCAGAATGCCTGTCGCCAGCGCTGCATAAGAAACCGCATCATGAACCATAGCGCCGACATCCAAACCCTGCAAACGGCTTTCCAGGAATTTATTCTGGGTCAGCGTGACGCGGCCAGCATGCATGTGCACCTGGCTGTTACCCCTGGCCTGGGGCACGATGCTCGTCTGGATATTTATTACCAGGCATATCGCCTGCGCCTGCGTGATACCTTGTCAGAAGCCTATGGCAAAACTCATAGCTACCTGGGCGATGCGTTGTTTTATCGGGCTTGTGCTGCCTACATTGATGCGCATCCTTCGACTTATCGCAATCTGCGCTGGTTTGGCGAACAGTTTGCTGCTTTGTTGCGTCAGCAGTTTGCCGAGCATCCGCAAGTGGCTGAACTGGCACAGTTTGAATGGGCATTGGGTTGCGCTTTTGATGCCCCTGATCATGCCATCCTCAAGCTGACAGATCTCGGTAATATCAGTGATTGGGAAACCGTGGGTCTGCGTACCAGCAGCTCATTGCAATTCATCGATATACACAGTAACAGTGTTGCCATATGGCTGGCATTAAATGAAGACCATACTCCGCCAGAGCCGGTTATTACAGAGCAGGCGTTTACCTGGGTGGTGTGGCGCAAACAATTACAGTCGCATTTCAGATCATTGCCCGGGGAAGAGGCTGAAGCCCTGCGACAACTGGGTCAGGGGCAGCGCTTTGCCGATGTCTGCGAATGTGTTGCTGAAAGCAATCCTGAGATAGAAAACAACATTGGCGCCTGGCTGCAGAACTGGGTGGTGGATGAAATGCTGGTGGATGCGATCACAGTGTAAACCCGCTGCCGCAAGATTGCGGGCGTTGGACCCGGGGCTTTCGACTGCAAAACAAACCAGGTACGAGGCAATGCTTGTTATTTAAACGCTGCTGGCCCTTACCATCAACTCGGTTGGCAACAGCTGTGCTTTACTGTCCCCGTCTTCGATCAGTTTCAGCAATGCATCCACCAGGGCCAGGCCGGCTTGCGCCATGGGTTGGCGTATGGTACTCAGAGGTGGATGGAAGTAACGCGCCAGTTCGATATCGTCATAGCCAACCACGGCCACGTCGTTTGGCACCCGGTAATGATATTCACGCAAGCTGTTGATGCTGGTCATGGCCAATAAATCACTACAGGCAAACAGGGCATCAAAAGGAACTTGACGGCTGCATAGTTCTGCCACTGCCAGCTTGCCGCCTTCTTCTATGAAAGACGCAGGTACCACCAGCCTGTCATCCAGTGGTATCCGGTATTGTGCCAGTGCCTTGCAATAACCTTCATAACGCTGTGCGACTTCGGGTAGTTGTATGTCACCGAAAAAAGCAATGCGCTTGCGGCCGCTTTGTATCAGATGTTCGGTCGCCTTCTGGCCACCGGTGACATTGTCGCTACCCACGGTCACATACAATTGCTGTGGCAACTGTGCGCCCCAGACAACGATCGGCACGTGACGTGCAGCCAACTGGTTCAGTTGATCATGGTGACGCCACTGGCCGATCAAAATCACGCCCAATACCCGGCCTGTATCAAAAATCTGGGCCGCATTGTCCAGATGTTCTGCATCTATCCGCGACAACAACATATCGAAGCCACGGTCTGTCAATGCATCAGCCAGACTGCCCAGTATGCCCAGAAAGAAAGGGTCGGACAAATGCTGGCGGGTTTCCGAATCAAAGGGGACAACCACGGCGATGGTGCGGGTCTGCTTCAGCCGCAGGTTACGTGCGTCAATATTGATGGAGTATTTGAGTGAGCGCGCCAGTTCGGCAATGCGCTGACGGGTTTCATCATTGACCAGGTTGCTGCCACTCAGTGCACGGGATACCGTGGAGGTGGATACACCGGCCAGACGGGCAATATCGGCCATCTGTAAACGGCGCTGTTCTTTGCTGGCGGACCTGGAGGCGTCTGCGATGATGTCCGTCTTGGCTTTCATCTTATTATTCTTGCTTTTAATGTGTGGGCTGAATCAATTGATAAGTCTCATTATAAAACTGAAAGCAGTCAGAGCGGAAACTATGCGAGCCTGCAAAAAATTGCCTTCAGTTTGTAGCCTAACGCTCGGGCCTGATTCCCTGCTGTACTCGCCACTCCTTCAGCAAAGCCTGGCGTGACCGTGGATAAATCTGGTCTGCTACCTGCAAGCTTTGTATGCGGTCAGTGCGGAAATGCCGGAAGTCATTGCGTAACTCACACCAGGCGACGATGACGCGCAAGCTGTCAAAGAAAGCCAGGGCACAGGGCCAGATGGTGCGCTCGCTGGCTTTGCCGGTTTCGTCCTGGTATTCCAGCACGAGTTTATGTTGCTTGCGTATGGCCAGACGTACCTGGCGTAATTGTTCATCATTGCCTGCGTTGCTGCTACTGGGGCCGATCAGCAAGCCACTGGTTTCCAGTTCCTGCCTGGCTTCTGCTGGCAGGACGGATGCAATTTTTGCCAGTGCATCGCGCGCTGCCAGCGCCAGTTTATGGTCAGCCTGTCGTGCCACCCAGCGTGAACCCAGGGCAATCGCCGCAATTTCTTCTTCTGTAAACATCAGTGGTGGCAAGGTGAAGCCGGGCTGCAAGACATAACCCAGGCCAGCTTCACCGGCAATTTTTGCACCCTGGTTTTGCAAGGTGGCGATATCGCGATACAGGCTGCGCAGACTGATACCCAATTCCTGTGACAGGGCTGCGCCACTGACGGGATAGCGATGTCTGCGCAGGATTTGCATCAGTTGTAGCAGACGTTCAGTGCGCGACATGCATGGGCTCCGGTGTTGTTTGAATTGTGTTTAACGATGGGCATCAGTCTGCCAGCCACATGCTTGTCTGGCAACATGATTTGGACTGCATTTTAGCAACTTCGTCAGCATAGTCTTACGTAACTATCGTCTTAGTCCGATTTAACTCTTTAGTGCGGATGTCTATCATGCAAACATGGATACAAAGCAGAGGCAAGGCGAGTAAGAAGTTGCAAAGACAGGCGAAAAGATATAAACAAATTAAGGATGTAACGTACTTGACTGTGTGTAAAACAACAGAACCGATGCAGGACACAAAGGGTAACAAATCCAGGGCAGATTTGGCGTTGTTTCCATACAGCAATGGCATTGCGTGTCGTTAATAGACATTAGAATTAAAGAACAAATTCGGAAGAATGGGTTCGGCACAGATCAATCAATCTTTGCGTGGATAAGATCATGATAGTCATCGGTATCAAGAAAGCACCGGCACAACAATGGTTGATTGTTGCATTACGTACCGCCAAGGCAGCCGCTGAAGCCAACGAAATTGAATGGGAATACGCCCATATAAAAATAGAGTTACCACAAGGTCGGTCCTATTCCAAATTGCCAGGGCATATGAACCTGATGGAAAATTAACAAGCACTGTCTGTCTGAGGGGAAGGTCATGCATACGCTACACCGCATTACGCACTGTGTATGGAGTGCAAGCTGTGATTCACCACTTCACTTTTTTTGAAGAGATGATCATGAGCGTCCATCACATATCCTTCATTGTTTGCAGCCTGTTGATGGTTGCACAATATGCCTGTGCACAGGAAGTCAAAGAGCCCACTGGTGCAGGGAAAATCGATTCGCAGTCTGGTAATTCCTCAGCCTCACCTGTGGCCACCTATACCAAACTGAATACGCCAGGCAATGATGTGGCGGCAGTGCGAAAAGCCGAAGCCGGGCTGGTATCAGCCCAGCCTGATTTGAATGAATCTGTGGTGGCACCTTCGCCTTCCGATGCGCAACTTGCTGGCACAGTAAGCAGTACTCAGAGTACCAACAGGCAGGGTATGTATGCGCGTGTCACGAAAGAGTATTACAACCAGTCTGCCAATCAATCAGACAAGCAGGAAAAGGCGGGGGCCTTGTCCAGGTTTGGTCTTCGTTATTCTGCAACCGACAATGATCAACTGTGGATGGAATACCGCATCAGCGAAAAAAGCGCCCTGCGTCTGCGTGGTGCTGCACACAGAGGCATCAGGGTTCTGGCGGTTTTCCATTACTAGAACTCATCCCTAGTTATGAAATGAGTTCAAAAAATCTGGGCAGGCCTGGCTTGATATTCTGGAAAAATCAAGCCTGAGCGGTAATTGCCAGAGGAGGTAACATGAACAGCAGGCTTCCAACTACCATAGAACGAACGCCAACCATGCGTTACAAAAATTATGATATTTTTGTGATTGCATTCCCTCGCCCTGATGGCCATTGGTCAGCCAGTGGTGAGGTACAGAAGTATGGCGCAGATGGATTGGAAATCGCCCAGCAATTCAGCGGGCCCTTCATGGCGAATGGCGAAACCGAAGCCAAACTCGCTGTTATTCGCGATGCCAAAATGAAGATTGATGCAATACTGGCTGAACTGAATTAACTCCCCTAGCCCCTATACAGCGCCTTAGTTACTCCCCTTCATCATCCAGTTTCCCGGACTGTTCAGTTGCGCTGACAGGCATCTGTTCACTCATATGCATCCGTGCATATGTGTCCATCTATCATCATCCCCGCTTAAAATGTTTGTACATTGTGTCAACCATAATTTGCCCACAACGTTAGTTTCGTAGGCAAAGAAGTAATAAAATGCGCCGACACATCATTCAACCATAAAACCGGACAGCGGAAGATAATGAAAATTATAAAATGGATCATTCTTGTCGTCATTGCAGTGCCTTTGGCGCTGGTAGCAATCATCTATGCGCGCAATAAAATGGTGGGGCCAGCTGGCTGGGCGGAAGATAACACCACCAAACAACTCAAGAGCATGATGAAGGATCCAGATTCCATGGTGATTCGTTCTTCTTTTGTTTTACAAAGAACAAATAGCGACGGCAATACCGAAATTTCGATATGCGGCATCGTAGATGGCAGGAATGAATTTGGCGGTTATGCCGGGGGTACGCGTTTTGTATCCCTGAGTATGGACAATAAGAAAAGCAATACCTTTGATACTATTTTCGTCAAAATTGATGAAAGTACGGCGTCAGACCGGGCCCTGGCAAAACGCCTCGACACCATCACACCATTCGAGCACGCCTACTGGAATGGCAACTGCGTGGATGAGACACACCCCATGCTGATACGTTCTTCGGACAGTTAAAACCTTGCTAGCCAGATTCGGCAAAAACCGCTGACCATGACGGCAAGGGTAAACAGGGGATTCACGGAAGTGAAGATGCTCTGGTTTTTCTCTGTGCCCCTCTGTGTCTCCGTGCCTCTGTGTTGAGAGGTCTTGCTTTAAGGCTTATGAGTACAAATCAAGACTGCAATTCTTCAATCAGACTGATAATCTCTTTGCCGTAACTTTCCAGCTTCTTGTCACCCACGCCGGATATGGCGCGCAGGGCCGTCAGCGTGGCAGGTTGCTGGCGGGCGATTTCGCGCAGGGTGGCGTCGGGGAAGATGACGTAGGCTGGCACATTGTGGGTACGCGCTGTTTCCACACGCCACCAGCGCAGTTTGTCGAAGGCAGCCTGGGCCGTGCTGTCGAGGTCGGCCTCTGCATAATCTTTTGCCGACTGGCGTTTGTGCTTGACGGCTTTTTCTGCTTTTTTGTACTGGCGCAGCTGTACCTTGATTTCACCACGCAAGACGGCGCGGGATGTTTCGGTCAGTTTCAGCGAGCTATAGTTTTCATAATCGACAGCGACCATGCCCAGCGCAATCAACTGGCGCAGCAGGGCGCGCCATTCGGCTTCGCTCTTGTCTGAGCCTATGCCGTAGGTCGATAATTTGTCATGTCGCCACTGTTGTACGCGTTCAGTATCAATGCCGCGCAAGATGTCGATGACATGCCCGGCAGCAAAGCGCTGATCGACACGATACACGGTGGACAGGATTTTTTGCGCCGCCACACTGCCATCAAAAGAGCTGGGCGGGCTGATGCAGGTATCGCAATTGCCGCAGGGTGTGGCCTGTTGTCCAAAATACTCAAGGATGTGTACGCGCCGGCAATTCAGGGTTTCGCATAGCGACAGCATGGCGTCCAGCTTGACGCCTTGCACCCTCTTAAAGGTTTCATTGGCTTCAGATTCATCGATCATGCGGCGCTGCTGCACCACATCCTGCAAGCCATAGGCCATCCAGGCATTGGCACTGGCACCATCGCGGCCGGCACGACCGGTTTCCTGGTAATAACCTTCTATGCTTTTTGGCAAATCCAGATGGGCGACAAAGCGCACATCAGGTTTGTCTATGCCCATGCCAAAGGCGATGGTGGCACACATGACTATGCCGTCTTCCCGCAGGAAACGCGCCTGGTTACGGCTGCGGTCCTGCAAATCCATACCCGCATGATAGGGCAGGGAAGTGATACCGTTTTCATTCAGGAATTCTGCAGTTTCTTCAACCTTTTTACGCGACAGGCAATATACGATGCCGGCATCACCGCTATGCTGGGCCGTGATGAAATCCAGCAATTGCTTGCGGCCATTGGCTTTTTCTACGATCTGGTAGCGGATGTTAGGGCGGTCGAAGGACGACACGAACTGCATCGCGTTTTCCAGCTGCAGCCTGTGGATGATCTCATCGCGGGTTTGCTGGTCAGCCGTGGCTGTCAGGGCAATGCGCGGCACATGCGGGAAGCGCTCATGCAAGGCCGACAGTTTGATGTATTCAGGACGGAAATCATGTCCCCATTGCGAGACACAATGGGCTTCATCAATCGCAAACAGGGCAATGTTGACGACTTGCAGCAATTCCAGGCAGCGCTGGGTCAGCAGACGTTCGGGGGCGATATATACCAGGTCAATATCGCCTTCGCGCATTTTCTTTTCCACCGCCAGGATTTCATCAAAACTCTGGGTGGAATTTAAAAACGCTGCACGCACGCCGACTTCGGCCAGGGCATCGACCTGGTCCTGCATCAGCGCTATCAGGGGCGACACGACGATGCCAACGCCATCGCGTATCAGTGCCGGTATCTGGTAACACAGGGATTTACCACCCCCGGTCGGCATCAGCACCAGGGCATCACCACCATTGACGACATGTTCAACGATCTGACCCTGCTGCGAGCGAAAGGCCGGGTAGCCAAATACCGTCTGCAATAAATGCAGAGCCTGTTCAACGCTATCGCTTGTGGTATTGCCTGCTTCAGTCACTGCGCTTGTCACCAATTAGTCGGCCCAGGTAATTACGCCCGTGTAGGCGGTAATCAGAATCATGATACCAAAGGCAATGCGATACCAGGCAAACACATTGAAATTGTGCGAGCTGATATAACGCAACAACCAGCGCACGCAAAAGAAGGCAGAGATAAAGGCTGCAACCGTGCCCAGGCTGAACATGGGCAAGTCAGCCATCGACAAATCTTCCCGCGCCTTGTACAGCGAATACACGGTAGCACCCAGCAGTGTCGGTATCGCCAGGAAGAAAGAAAATTCGGTTGCCGCCTTGCGCGACAAACCAAACAGCATGCCACCGATGATGGTCGCACCAGAGCGGCTGGTGCCGGGGATCAGGCCCAGCGACTGTGCCAAACCTATTTTAAGTGCATCGACGATACTCATGTCGTCCACTGATTGTATGCGCGCATGGGCGGTATCATGTTCATCGACGTTTTTATGCTTGCGTTCAACGACCAGAATAATAATGCCACCTATGATGAAGGCCATGGCAACCGGTACAGGGGCAAATAGCAGAGCCTTGATTTTTTTGATGAACAATACGCCAAGTACAGCTGCCGGCAAAAACGCCACGATCAGGTTGACGGCAAATTTGCGCGCCTTGGGATCAGTTGCGAGGCCAGCGATAACACCGATGATTTTTTTGCGGTATTCCCAGCAGACAGCAAAAATCGCACCTGCCTGTATGACAATTTCAAAAACCTTGGCAGTTTCGGTAGTGAAATTGAGCAGACTACCCGTCAATATGAGGTGACCAGTAGAAGAGATGGGCAAGAATTCCGTCAAACCTTCGACGATGCCCATGATGATGATTTTGATCGCGATTATTAAGTCCATACGACACTAAAAAGAGGGAGGTTAAGCAGGGAATTGGTCGGCACGAAGCTTAACATGGCGCATGCCTGCCTGCGCAGAATTTTGCCCGCAAATACCCCACAGCGGGATGAATTTATAAAAATAATAAGAATAAAGACTTGCCAGATGGCAGTTCCTTGCACCTAAGGTTCCGTATTCCGGTACTTTTTCGAATTTCATTGTTCCTCTACACATCAATCGCGATACTTTGGCATCGTCCTTGATCGTATCTTCATACTTACTTTTAGTCCTGCCTTTTTAAAGCGCTTATCACTATGTTCAGGTTGTCACAACGGCCCATCTCATATTGCAGGTATGGCTTTATAGCCAGCCTGCTGCCGGGATTGATTGCCTGTACTACCACCATGCCAGCACAACCGGTACAGGCGACCGCTGATTCAGGGCAGATGGAGCAAGTGCTGACCGAGTATCGCAGCAGCCAGGTGGAAGTGATGTTGTTAAGACAGCAGTTTCTTTGGCATTTCCCGGATGCGAATCAGCATCTGGCCCAGTTTGCCCACCACATACAGGTTGATGGCACGGTACCAGTCCGTTTGCAGGAATTTGTCATCACTTATCACAAGCCACGCCGTCTGACGCCAGCATATTCAGGATCTCCGGCTTCGGCAGGCAATGCCAGTGCCATGACGGCAGATTTTGTCGATGAAGTACAGATCAACAGAAATGGTGAGTTTCTGGTGCGTGAAGCGATATCGCCGGTCTTCACGGGCGGGCAAAGTTATCGCCGCCTGGAAGCGGCCAAACTCAAAGTTGGAAATGACGCCTATGTGCTGACTGTAGCCAATGGTTTTTTACATAAACCCATGTGGCTGGCGATTTTTGGCACTGATGGTCATGCCGTGTATCGCATAGGTCTGCCACACGGGACCTGGCAATTTACCGAACATGCTGACGGCATTTCCATGGTGGATACCTCTGGTTCCGGCAGAAGGCTGGTGATCAGACCAGAACTGCGATGAATGGGCTGGCGAGTTCATCGCAGTACCTCCGGAATCTGTGGTCATGCGTTGTGCCCCTGACCCGTCAGAGTTTGAGAGTGTGTGTGGTTGTTTGCCTGAGTACCTGCCTTGGTGCCTGCCTTAGTGCTTGTGTGATACCTCTGCCCATTATTGGCGGCGGTGTGGCAGGTGCGGCGCGGGATAGTGATGCAGTCAGAGAAGAAGCCTGGAATTACCCTGAATTTAAGGAGAAGCATGTGCAGACCGAAATGATCAAGGATAGCGTGAGCAAGCAGCCGCGTACAGACCGTAACAATTACTTTGCCGATTTTGAAGACCATGTTCATATCCGGCGTAACACACCCACCCGGCTTGGTTCCTACGAATTCAATTTCGTACGTTCCGGTACTGACAATGGCTTGCTGATACAGGTCCACAATAATGGCCTGCGTGTCCTGCTGGAACGCATACCTTCGGCCTTTTACATGGGCGAGTTGCAGGCCAGTCAGATGCAGATAGCCGGACGTGATTATCTTTTGCTGGCGGCAAATTCACGCACCAGCACGCATCGTATGTGGCTGGGTATTTTCCGGCCAGATGGCAGCAAGTTATACGCTGCCAGCCTGGAACAGTCAGTGATACGCATCCAGCAGACTGAAGATGGCGTTTCACTGTTCTTTTTGAGTGGTGATTCGATGCGTATCAAGATATAGCTGCTTCAGCGCTTTCCCTGCAGCTGAGGAAAAGCCTGGAATGGCAGGGGTGGAATTCGTGAATCTCTTGCGTCAATCTGACATCTGATTGAATGCACTGAATCCACCCCGGACTGCTAATTCAGCAAAAGTCTTTGCTGCGTGTCACTTTCAAAACTGCTGTCAAAACCGCTTTCAAAACCGCTTTCAAAACCGCTTTCAAAATTCCTCCCAGTCATCGCTGGATGCTGACGTAGATGATGCAGGCTTTTTCTTTGTTGCTGATGCCTGCAACCTGGCTGGTTGTGCAGCAGCGCGTTTTATAGCAGGTGTACGGCCTGCGGCTGTTGCGCGTGCTGGTTGCCGGGGTGTTGGTGTTGCAGCGGTTTTGGCCTGGGCAATGATATTGAATTGTGAAACCAGGTCTGAAAGTTTTGCAGATTGATCGCGCATACTTTCTGCTGCAGCGGCAGCTTCTTCAACCAGTGCCGCATTTTGCTGCGTCATTTCATCCATCTGCGTGACAGCCAGATTGACTTGCTCAATACCGGCGCTCTGTTCCTGACTGGCAGCGGTGATTTCACTCATGATGTCGGCAACATGCTGTACGCTGGTGACGATTTCCTGCATCGTCTTGCCGGCGGTATCAACCAGCTTGCTGCCATGTTCGACCTTGCCGACAGAATCATCGATCAGGTATTTGATTTCTTTGGCGGCAGAGGCGCTACGCTGTGCCAGATTGCGCACTTCAGTCGCCACTACCGCAAAACCACGACCCTGTTCACCCGCACGAGCAGCTTCTACCGCTGCATTCAACGCCAGGATATTGGTCTGGAAGGCAATGCCATCAATTACCGAAATAATATCGACGATTTTGTTCGAGCTTTCCTTGATGGAACCCATGGTGGTTACCACTTGCCCAACGACCTCACCACCTTTGACGGCAACGCCGGATGCCGATATCACCAATTGATTTGCCTGACGTGCATTGTCAGCATTCTGTTTGACGGTGGAAGTCAGTTCTTCCATCGACGAAGCAGTTTCTTCCAGCGAACTTGCCTGTGATTCTGTGCGCGACGACAGGTCGGCATTGCCAGTGGCAATTTCGGCGGCCGCCACACTGATGGTTTCGGTACCATGACGGACTTCGCCTATGACACCGCTCAAGCCCGTATTGATGCCATTGATTGCAGTCATCATCTTGCCGATTTCATCATTGTGTTGAATGTCAATAATATCGCTCAGGTCACCCTGCGCCATTTTTTCTGCAACGGCAGTGGCTCTGGCCAGCGGTTTGGTGATCGATGTCGCCATCATCCAGGCGCAGATTGCCGACAACAGTGCGGCGATCAGTGACAGTACGATCAGCAGTACTTTGCTGGACTGGTAAGTTTGCTGGATTTCGGCCGAAGTATCGTCGATTTGTTTGCGCTGTAGAGACAGCATTGCTTCGATTTTCTTGATGTACAACGCTGCTGCTGGAAGAAATTCTTTTTCCAGGGCAGTATTGGCTTCATCTACCTTATCTTCTTTTTTCAACGTCACAACTTTATTGCGCGTGTTGAGATAAGCCTGTCTCTGTTCGCCGATTTCCTTGAAAAGTGCGACTTCATCCGGGCTTTGCATGTGCTCTGCAATGGCTTTTTGCAAAAGGCCGGATGCCTTGGTGGATTCTTCCTGCTCTGCTGCAAAAAAACTGGCCAGTGAAGGATCGCTGCTTTTTGCAATGGCTGTGGTGCGGCGCACCCCGGTGTGTATATTGCGGTACCAGTCGCTGATCAGCCGTTCGGTCGTCAATGGGTCTTTCAGCAAATTATCCGTTGCAGCGGCAACGGCATTGAGCTTGAAAATGGCAATGACAGTGGTGATGAAGAACAGTATAAGGATCAGGGCAAAACCTAAGCCTAACCTTTTACCGACTGAAAGGTGTTTGAGCTGAGAGATCATAGATTTTCTTATTTATGTCGAAAGACAAGTTGAAAATGCAGACGCAAACTTCACAGACAGTCTACACTTGGATGGTATGGAAATATATTTCCCGGTGGAAATTATACGCAAAAAACGACTAATTTATTTCAATAAGTCTGGATTATTTTCACGTATGCCGCGCTTTTTCATCTTATTTCACAATTGAAGCGCGAATCGCTCCGGAGTTTTGTAAAAAAAGGTGAAATGAAGGCTGTTGATATGTCCGTCAGCCGGGTCTGGTCGCCTGTTCCAGTGCGCTGATCCAGCGTATGGCCTGCTCCCTGTCATTGCCGCACATGTCTACCGCCGCCTGCAAGCCTGAGCAGCAGGCGGGTCGTTCCGGTTGACCAAAAATCGCGCAGCGCAAATCGTGTGTCAATTGCACACAGGGTACGCCAGCGGGTTTGCCATCAGGCATGCCGGGTATGGGGCTGGTGATGGACGGTGCAATGCAGCATGCAGCGCACAGCGGGCGACAAGATAGTGATGTACTCATACCGGTATTTTATCGGATGCTGACGCCGGGTGGCTAGCAGGCCAAGTCATGGCTGCCGGATAAAATCAACTAGTTCCGTCGTTTTTTGATCCGGCCTGGGTGTCAGGTAACTGACCAGCAGCATGCTGATAAAGCCTGCCGGTACGCCGAATACGCCAGCAGAAATCGGTGCAATATTCAGCCACTGATTGGCGGTGCTGCCACCAAACAGCGGGTGGCTGTAGAGCATGTAAAACACACAGACAACGAAACCGGTGATGATGCCTGCAATTGCCCCCTGACGATTGGTGCGTTTCCAGAAAATACCCAGTACCAGTGCAGGAAACAGGGCCGATGCTGCGACCGAAAATGCTGCACCCACCAGCGACAGGATATCTGCGGGTTTCAGGGATGCGACATAGGCCGCTACCAGTGCTACCACCAGCAGCAGCAATTTTGAAATCGTCACCCGCTTCTGGGTCGATGCTTGCGGATCAATAATCTTGTAATAGATATCGTGTGACAGTGAATTGGAAATCGTCAACAGCAAGCCATCTGCGGTAGACAGGGCGGCAGCCAGGCCACCGGCGGCTACCAGTGCCGAGACCACATACGGCAGACCGGCAATTTCGGGAGTGGCAAGCACGACGATGTCACCATCCAGCACGATTTCCGCTAGCTGGACGATACCGTCATGGTTGATGTCCGTAATGGTGACCAGCGGGTTGATTTTGTCTATGCTCGCCCAGTAAGTCACCCAGGAAGGCAGTTTGGAAAATTCGCTACCCACCAGCGAATTATAGATATCGTATTTCACCAATATCGCCAGCGCCGGGATGCTGATGTACAGCAGCATGATAAAAAACAGCGACCAGAATACCGAATCGCGGCTTTCCTTGACCGAGGGCGGCGTGTAATAACGCACCAGTACATGCGGCAGAGCGGCAGTGCCCATCATCAGGCACAGGACCAGTGCCATGAAATTATTGCGCTTGTTATCCGATTCATTCTTGTCTTTGGCCGCATACGGCGTGTATTGCGAAAAGCCGGGTTGTGCCTTGTTCAGATAATTGTTACGGATGTCGGTCCAGCGGGTTTTTGCTTCTTGCGGTGACTTGGGATAATTCGCCAGTATGCGTCCCGCAGCCTTGATCTCAAGTAAAGAGGCATTGCCGGATTTTAAATCGTCCAACTTGCTTTGTACTTCAAAGCGACCTTCTTCCCATGACTGTGGCAATTGCTGGATTTTCTTTTGCAATTCGGCAGCACGCTGGCGGTAAATAGCCCTGACTTCCTGCTCCTTGGGGTCTTGTGCGAATTGTTTTTCCTTGTTGACCAGTTCTGGCAAGACAGAACCATAGGTCAGGGGTGCGACCGGATTATGCGTGTGTTTGACCGATAGCCAGCCAACAGGAATCAGGAAGGCGACAATGATGATGATGTATTGTGCCACCTGGGTCCAGGTCACTGCCCGCATGCCGCCCAGGAAAGAACAGACCAGGATACTGGCCAGCCCGAGGAATATGCCCACAGAAAAATCCACACCGGTGAAGCGCGAGGTGATCAGTCCCACACCATAGATTTGCGCAACCACGTAGATGAAGGAAATGAAAACGGTGGCAAATACTGCCAGTATCCTGACCGTATTGTTTTCCGGTGTACCTGCAAAACGGGCGCCCAGAAAATCAGGAATGGTGTATTGCCCGAACTTGCGCAGGTAAGGCGCAATCAGCATCGCCACCAGACAAAAGCCACCGGTCCAGCCTATGATGTAGGCAAGGCCATCAAAGCCCTGCAGATACAGGCCACCAGCCAGGCTCAGGAAGCTGGCGGCAGACATCCAGTCTGCGGCGGTGGCCATGCCATTGAATACTGCAGGCACGCGTCGTCCGGCGACATAGTATTCGGTGATGTCTGATGTGCGGCTGACGACACCGATACCGGCGTAGAGTACGATCGTGGCAAACATGAACAGGTAGCCTATCCATGCACGTGGTACGCCTTCTTTTTCCAGTATCGCCAGACTGATCAGAAAAATGAAAAACAGCAAGGTGTACCACAGATAGTACAGCGTCAGTCTTTGTGTAAATCGTTGTTGTGACATGCGATCAGGATCCTGTCTGTTTGCGGCCTATCCAGGCCATGCCCAGGGAATAAATGGCCAGCAGCATGACGAAACTCAGGGTCAGGCCCTGCGCTGCCATATAAAAAGAAAATGGCCAGCCAAAAAAACTGATAGTGCTCAATTCGCGCGCAAAAAACAGGACACCGAAGCTCAGTGATGCCCAGGTCAGCAGCAGACAGGATGTCAGGCGTTTGGTATGACGCCAGTAAGGGCCTGGGCTGGCGGGAGGAATTTTTTCAGGAATGCTCATATCCTGCCTCAATAGAAACTTCATCATGCGGATTGAGTCTGAAGGCAATCCTGAACAGGCAGCCGGGGAAGGCAGCATCCTGCGGATGAGAGTTGTCGGAAATTTCTATGCTGGCCTGATGCTGGCTGGCGATTTCACGGACGATCGCCAGGCCCAGGCCGCTACCTTGTACATTGGTACCAAGAATGCGATAGAAACGTTCAAACACATGGTCTCTTTCTGTGACAGGAATGCCGGGACCATTGTCTTCCACCTCCAGTATGGCCAGTGCCTGCTCATGATCAATGATGACCCTGACAGTCACGCTATGTTCTTCCGGCGTATAGCGTAGTGCATTGTCGATCAGGTTGCTCAACATTTCGCGCAGCATCAGCGGGCTGCCGAAAATCAGGACCGGTGCATCTTGCTGTTCAAAGCCTAGATCAATTTTTTTTGAAAATGAAGTCTGTATCCAGTCGTGCACCACGCTACGTGCAAGGCTGTTCAGATCAAGCTGTTCCAGCAACTGGGTCGCAGGGGTCTGGTTTTCTGCCCGCGCCAGCGTCAGCAATTGATTGACGAGACGCGTCGCTGCTTCGGAACTGGTAGCCAGTTGCAGTAGCGAACGATGTATTTCACCCTGATCAGTCTGGCGCAAGGCCAGTTCGGACTGCATGCGCATACCTGCCAGAGGTGTTTTCATCTGATGAGCCGCATCGGCGATGAAACGTTTTTGTATATCTATGGTTTGCGCCAGACGTTCCAGCATTTCATTGAGGGAGCTGACCAGGGGAGTGATTTCTTCCGGCACATGGCGCGAATCGATGGGGCTTAAATCATCAGGGCGGCGTGCCCGTATCCTGTGCTGAAGCTCTGCCAGCGGCGACAGGCCACGGCTCAGGGCAAACCAGACCAGCGCCAGCGCAATCGGCAGGATAATGAACTGAGGCAGTATCACACCCTTGATGATTTCATTGGCCAGCAAGGCCCTTTTTTCCAGCGTTTCTGCCACCTGTACCAGTGCCAGGTGAGGCGTACCATCGGCCTGTCTGCGGTTGATCTTGTTCAAGTCTATATAGCTATACGCTACCCGGATGTCGATGCCGCGCAGGTTTTCGTTTCTTAACTGCACCGTACCGGTTTGTGGCTTGTCTTCTTCGGCGGGAGCCGGCAGTTCACGGTCACCATCTATGACTTCGCCCTTGTTGTTTTTGATCTGGAAATAGATATTGTCGAGGTCATCAGCGCGCAGGATATCGCGCGCAGGGCTGCTGAGTTGCGTCGATACCTTGCCATCCACTTCCTTGACCTGCTGGGACAGGACCAGCACATTGTCTTCCAGTGCACGGTCAAAGGGCTGGTTGGCGATGGATTTGGCGACCAGATAAGTAATGGCGATACTCATGGGCCATAGCAGTAGCAGGGGAGCCAGCATCCAGTCCAGGATTTCTCCGAACAGGGAACGCTGGACTTTTTCTTCCACCGGCCGGGTCAGGCTGTCATCCGGCACTGGAGCCGGCCTGTTTCTGAACCTGTTGCCTGGTCTTGCCTTCATTTTTGCTCAGACGGTACCGGGGGAGTCGACTGTACCGACGGTGCCGGTGGCGCAGGTGGTGCAGCAACAAAGAATTTTTCCAGGCAGTAGCCAAGTCCGCGCACGGTGGCAATGCGTACGCCATCAATTTCAATTTTTTTGCGCAGACGATGAACATACACTTCTATCGCATTATTGCTGACCTCTTCACCCCATTCGCAAAGGTGATCAACCAGTTGTTCTTTCGAGACCAGGCGACCGGTGCGCTGCAGCAACACTTCCAGCAGACCCAGTTCACGGGCGGACAAATCCAGCATCTGTTCATGGATATAGGCAATCCGCCCCACCTGGTCATAGGACAAGGGGCCATGCTTGATGACAGTTGGTCCGCCACCTGCGCCACGTCTGGTCAGTGCCCGGACACGTGCCTCCAGTTCTGATAAGGCGAATGGCTTGGCCATGTAGTCATCGGCGCCGAGATCCAGACCCTTGACCCTTTGCTCCACCGAATCTGCCGCTGTCAGTATCAGGACCGGCAGGCGGGAGTTGCGTGCCCGCAGGCGGCGCAAGACTTCCAGCCCGCTCATTTTGGGCAGGCCGAGATCGAGTATGAGCAAATCGAAATCCTGAGTGGACAGCGCGGAATCCGCTTCCTGACCATTATTGACGCAATCGGTGGCATAGCCGGATTGCCGTAGTGAACGGGTCAGCCCGTCGGCCAGTACACTGTCGTCTTCTGCTAGCAAAATACGCATGATGAATTTGATCCAGGTGGTTTGTCTCTTTAGCGGATGCCAGCCTACATGGCGAATCAGCTCCGCCTGGCAGCATCTCTTTCTATTCTGGCACGGCGCCATGTTTTGCGCCTCTTGCAGCCACAACTTTAACCCAATATCGTACTTTTTCCAGAATTACCCTCGCATATATTTGTGTAAAGGCAAAGATATGTCGCCGAAGGGCTTCAAAGAAACAGTCCCTCGCGGTAATCCAGGCAGAGCTGGTGGAAGGCAGGTTGACCACCATCATCCGGCTGGATGGGGTGTCAACCATAAATTCTCACTTGACATGATTAATTACAGATGTAATCATTGGCTATCGATTACATCTGTAAATGCTTGTTCTAATGTGATCCCAACAAAATAAAGGAAGAGTGCGTCAATGAAAACCATCGCCATCAGTGAGGCAGAATCCGTCGTCATGGAAGCGCTTTGGAAAAAGCATCCATTGTCAGCCGAAGAGGTATTTGCCGCAGTGCTCGATCAGCAGGAATGGCAAGAGGCTACTGTCAAGACTTTGCTTAACCGATTGTTGAAGAAGGGGGCAATACAGGCGGAAAAAGATGGACGCAGGTTTTTATATTCACCCCTGCTCAAGCGCGAGCAATGGATACAGTCAGAGAGCAAGGGTTTTCTTGACCGTATGTTTGACGGCAGAATAGCACCACTGGTGGCGCATTTCAGTCAGCAAAAGAAATTGTCCCGGCAAGATATTGCCGAGTTGAAACGGCTGATTGAGGAGCTTGGCGATGGCAAGTGACAGCTTGAAAATATTGATGGCGCTGGGATTGACCAGCACGGTACTGGCATTGCTGGTATTGCTGCTGAGGCTACCCTTGCGCCGCTATGCGGGAGCGGAAATCAGTTATACCTCCTGGCTGATGTTGCCATTGGCAATGCTGGCGATGCTGTTGCCGCATCGCGTTTATCAGGACAGTTTCACGGTGTTGACTGTGCCTGTTGCACAGTGGGCTGGTGTTGTCCATGCGATCGAATTGCCGTCCAGACCCAACTGGTCTGGCCTGGTCTTGTTGGCGTGGATCAGTGGCAGCATCATCATGCTAATCTGGTTTGCTCTTCAGCACAGCCGCTTTTTGCATGACCTGGGTGAACTGACCAGGCATGAGGATTTTTATCTGGCCCGTAGCATGGATGCAGGGCCGGCGCTGGTGGGCTTGCTGCGTACCAGGATTGTCGTGCCGGGTGACTTTTTCCAGCGCTACACCGTTGAAGAACAGACCCTGATCATTACGCATGAAAAAATTCACAGGTATCGTGGCGACTTGTTGGCGAATACCCTGTTTGCTCTGCTGCAGTGCCTGTTCTGGTTTAACCCAGTCATACACCTGGCCGCCAGGTATTTTCGTGTTGACCAGGAGCTGGCCTGTGATGCCCGCGTGATTGTTCAACATCCGCACGCCCGGCGTACGTATGCCGAAGCCATGCTGAAAACCCAATTACATTTCAACCCCAGTGCCATTGCCTGTCACTGGCAATCTCATCACCCTTTAAAGGAAAGAATCATGCATTTACAACAGACCCGCTCTTCTTTTTTGCAACGTGCATCTGCTTATTTGTTGTTGTCTATGGTTGGCGGCTTGAGTGCGTATAGCGCCTGGGCAGTGACACCGGCAAACCAGGTTGGCGCAGATGCGGCGTCCGGGCAGGCGAAAGAGACCGCGCAGGTTGACAGCTATATGGTTGCTACGTCCATTACGGCGGGTGGAAAAACTTCCAGCCCACGTATCGTCGTCAAGCAAGGCAGAGAAGCAAGTTTCGCCATCAAGATGGATGAACAGCAAGGCAATTGGGATTTCAGTTTTAGCTTGAAAACGCCGGCGACCGGCAATGCCAATGAGGCTGTCATGGTGATGCTGGTAGTCAAAAAAGATGGTGTCGTGATAGCCAAGCCTAATCTGTTGGTTGGTCTTGATCAGCCAGCGAAAATCCAGCAGCAGACACCAGAACACCAGAGCGACTTTGACATCTCACTGACTGCCAGCCTGTTGAAGAAAGGCGACAAATTTTAGTTGTAAACTGATAGCGCTGCGCTGATTATGGCCAGCGTGGTTCGTTGTCTGGAGATGAAATTCTCATCTGTTAAAATTCACTGACCAAAAGTGACCCCACAAAGATAGCTGAATGATGAAATCCTGGTCTGTGAATTTGTCTGTAAATTGGTCTGTGAAGCTGCCTGTTTTGCTTGCGCTACTCTGCACCCTGTGCTGTTCTTCGGCAATGGCGCAGCCTGGCAAGCTTTGCTCTGGCGATGCTGGCTTGCGCAAGCTGGAAGCTTATTGGAGCAGCACGCTTTTTCTGGGCCTGCTGGATAAGCATGGCGACTGGACTGCTGCCATGCAGGCGGCAGACAGCCAGCATATTGCCTTGTCCATCAAAAATGGGCAGATCAAACAAAACCTGGCATGGCATGAAGGTGATGAAAGCAAGTATTGTCTGCGCCTGCAAGGCGATAAAGTCTGGTTGCTGGATGAAAAGGGGAAAGGGAAAGGGCCGGAACTTGGCCCTTATCAGCGTCTTGGTACGCTGGACCAGCGCGAAGCGGATCTTTACCTGGCGCGTTTGATACAGGGTTGTTTTATCAGTGCAGAAAAAGAACAGTGGTGCTTCCAGAAGGGCAGGCTGAGCATTAACGGCCAGCCCGTCAATGCACGACTGGAACTGGATTTATCCGAACTGGACCTGTACGGCACACCCCTGCACGTGCAAGGCCGCAAACTACCCTTTTGGTATCTGGTGAAGCGTTCCGACGGATGGGCTGTGTTTGAAGACGATTATGCCAGTAAAGAAAACCGCAAGCCGGTCAATCCTGAAACGAGTAAGCCATGGCGTGTGCTGAGGCCACAATAACTAAAGCAAGTCAGTCAATGTCAGCTTGCAACAAGCATTTCAAGCTTCTGCAACATGCTTGATAAACCGGTATCGTCATCCGGATACGGGTAGTCAAAAAAATCGATTTGCATCCATTGAGCTTCTTGCCCGGGGTGTAGATATTTTTCAAAATCATCCACCAATACAATATCTGATACCAAAGCAGCGGGAACAAATTCCAGATTCTTGGTTTCACCTTGCCAATTGACGTATTCGATATCCAGAAACCAGTCTGGTACCACGCTTTCAGCAACCAGTAATCTTGCGATTTGCCGGAACTGATCTTCCTCTACCGTGGTGAACATGACTATCCTGGGGAATAGTAATGCGCAACGATTCAGGAAATCATGCAGACCCGGTCGTGGTATCTGGCTCATTGCATTGGAGATCAACGTGCCTTCGAGATCCAGTGCCAATACAGTCGGTATTTTTTTCATTGCTTAAAAGTGAATGGTAATACTCTTAGTGTCACATTGGAATCCGGATATGGGCAAGTTGAATTTTGTGCTTGTTGAATTCAGATGGGGAAGGATGATGGCTTGATACAGAAGCTGGATGCCGCCATCGCAAACGGCAAGAAACAGGGAATCGTGAGCCTGGATTTGCCTGAATCAGGCAGGCAGTGGTGGATGGAAGTTGCCCCTGTCCGATCTAATTTAATTGCCAAAATTACACTTTAATTAAATCTTTGTTTATTTTTTAACCCTTGTTCAGCAATGGACAAGGGTTTTTTTATGGTCCCTGCAAAGTTTTTTAAACTGGTATAAACTATTGCCTAGTCAACGAATTTTGCCATCATGGATACCGAAAATCAAATTCCCGAGTTCGATAGCTCGCAAGTCGAAGACAGTGTCGGCTATTTGCTGGCCAGGTCGCGAACGATGTTGTCTCGCTCTATAGAAGACGCTTTGCGCTGTGTCGATATCACACATGCACAAGGCAGTGTTTTCATGATGCTGGCCACCGGCAAGAGCAGCACGGCAGCGGAGCTGGCACGTGACCTGTTTATCGACTCTGCAGCAATGAAACGTACTCTGGACAAGCTGGAAGTGAAGGGCTACATCCAGCGTGTGATAGACGAGAGCGACAAGCGCTTGTTCAAGCTCGGCCTGACGCCATCCGGCAAGGCACTGGCTGCCCGGTTGCCGGCGATTTATGCAGAAGTGCTGGATGTGGGATTTACCGGTTTTGCTGCTGAAGAAATCAGTTTTTTGAAGTACCTGTTACGCAAGCTTCTGGCAAATCGCCCCATACTGGAAGCCAAAATGAATAGTTGCCAAGGCAACTAAATAATCATCAATGTGGAATTCATATTTTCATCATGAACAAACCTACCTTTAACATCCGGACAGCCAGCAAGCTGATGCGTGCACTGGCTGCTGCCAGCGCGTTCAGTCTGCTTTCTGCCTGCGTCAGTTACCAGGGCATACAAAGCCAGGTACAACTTAAAACCCTGAATGCAGATAGCGGGGCTTTCCCCGGGCAGGGCGGTAGTGGCAACTGGCCGGATAGCCAATGGGCCAGCAGCATCGGCGGTGCCGATTTACAAAAGCTGATCGATCAGGCATTGCAAAATAACCCCAGCCTGCAAGTTGCCGCTGCCCGCCTGCAGGCCGCGAAAGCAATAACTGCATCTGTAGGTGCCAATGAATTACCTTCAGTGAATGCCAGCTTTGACAGCACGTATCAGCGCTTTACTGAAAAGGGCCTGATACCGCCACCGTTGGCAGGTACTTACAATACCAACAACCAGTTGGCGCTGAATGCATCGTATGAGTTTGATTTCTGGGGCAAGCACAGCGCGGAAATGCGTGCCGCCCTGTCGCAGGAAAAAGTAGCTGAAGCCGAAGGCCAGAGTGTGCGCCTGATGCTGGGCAATGCCATTGCCCGTAGCTGGTTGCAATTGGCCCGACAAGCGGCGCAGCTTGAACTGAGCAAGCAGCAATTGGCGATTCGTGAAAAATTCGATCAACTGACACAGCAACGCGTCAAGGCCGGTCTGGAAACCAAAACGGAAACCCAGCAAAGTCTGATCCAGTTGTCCGGCCTGAAAAACGACATCGCCCAATGGCAGGAAGCCATTGCCCTGACACGTAACCAGATCGCTGCCCTGCAAGGTCTGGGGCCAGAACAGGGTCGTGCTATTCCGCTACCACAATTCAGGCAGGCCGCTGATACGGCTTTGCCTGGCAGTTTGCCGCTGGAATTGCTGGGGCGTCGTCCGGATATCGTGGCGGCACGCTGGCGCGTGGAAGCCAGTCAGGGTGAAGTGGATGTTGCCAAGACCCAGTTTTACCCGAATATCAATCTGGTCGGCTTTGCCGGTTTATCCAGCCTGGGTTTGAGCAATCTCTTGCAAAGCGGTAGCAGCATTATCGGCGTCGGCCCGGCAATACGCCTGCCGATTTTTGAAGGTGGACGTTTGCGTGCGCAACTGAAGGGCAAAGTGGCTTCCTATGATGTGGCCGTTGCTACCTATAACCAAAGCCTGACCGATGCCCTGCATGAAGTAGCAGATCAGGTGCAGATACTGCAAGCCAGCCAGGCGCAGGCCACTGAACAGAAGGCTGCCGAACAGGCGGCCCGTGTCAGCCTGCAACTGGCGCAGCAAAGACAGAAAGCCGGCACTGCCAATATGTTGCCGGTATTGGCAGCGGAAAGCGCCGTATTGTCCCAGCAAAAACTGTCGCTGGACATCGCCATCCGCCATACCGAAAGCCAGATCAACCTGATCAAGGCGCTGGGTGGCGGCTATGACAGCAAGACCAGTTTTGCACCTGCCGCCAGCCAGGCAAAAAGCAATACAAACATCAACAACACAACCGCAGCAAGCACATCGGAGGCCGCGTTATGAACGCCCCAGCAACAAACAACCAAGATAAACCTGTTACAGCCCAGCCACCTGTCGAAGCAGCTCCGGAAAATGGCAAGCGCCGCGGTCTTCTGCTGATCGTCACCTTCATTATTCTTATTGCTGCTATTGCTTACGGTGCATGGTGGTGGCTGGTTGCCCGCAATTTTGAGCATACCGAAGATGCCTATGCCGCCGGCAATGTGGTGCAGGTGACATCGCAGGTTACTGGTACTGTGGTAGCGATTCATGCCGACGACACTGAACTGGTGCAAGCGGGTAAGCCGCTGGTAGAACTTGACAAGACCGATGCCAGAGTGGCGGTTGATCAGGCCGAAGCACAACTGGCCCAGACGGTACGTGAAGTGCGTGTACTGTTCGCCAATAACGGCAGCCTGCAGGCCAATGTCAGCCTGCGCAGCAGCGAAGTCGAAAAAGCCAAAGCAGATCTGGTCCGTCGTCAGCAATTGCTGAGCACAGGCGCAGTCTCTACTGAAGAACTGGAACATGCACGCAATGCCGTCAAGACGGCAGAAGCGGCCTTGCAGGCTGCCAATGAGCAGTTGACATCCAACCGCACGCTGACAGAAAACACCACCGTCACCCAGCATCCGAATGTGCTGCGCGCAGCCGCACGTTTGCGTGAAACCCTGCTGGCTTTAAGCCGTACCAGCCTGCCTGCACCGACCACTGGTTATGTTGCCAAGCGTGCGGTACAGGTCGGCCAGCGCATTGCTGCCGGTTCACCATTATTGTCCGTCGTGTCTTTGAATTCGCTGTGGGTTGATGCTAATTTCAAGGAAGTGCAACTGGCACATATGCGTATAGGCCAGGATGTGGAATTGCGTTCTGATGTGTATGGCGATGATGTCACCTACCATGGCAAGGTATTGGGCATGTCTGCCGGTACCGGTTCTGCCTTTGCCCTGTTGCCAGCGCAAAATGCCAGTGGTAACTGGATCAAGGTCGTGCAGCGCGTACCGGTACGTATTACCCTGGACCCGAAAGAGCTGGAAGCGCATCCCCTGCGTATCGGTGTGTCCATGCAGGTCAAGGTTAATATCTCGCAACAGCAGGGTGCACCGGTAACGGCGGCGACACGTACCAGCCCTGCGTATCAGACTGCCGTGTTTGAACAGAATGGCAAAGATGCCGATCAGCGCATTGCAGAAATCATTACCGCCAATCTGCCCGTCACCAAGGCCGTCACTAACGTTACCACCAACAACAAGGCCAAGTAATGAGCGCGGCACCACGTCCACAGGCACCGCATCCGCCACTGAAAGGACCGCAACTGGCGATGGGCACACTGGCCCTGTCGCTGGCGGTCTTCATGAATGTGCTGGATTCGTCGATTGCCAATGTGTCGATACCGGCGATCTCCGGCAACCTGGGGGTGTCGCCGCAACAGGGTACCTGGGTCATTACCTCGTTTGCGGTGGCGAATGCGATTTCCGTGCCGCTGACCGGCTGGCTGACGACCCATTTTGGCCAGGTCAGGCTGTTTCTGTCATCGATATTGCTATTCGTGATTTCATCATGGCTATGCGGCATGGCGCCGAATATCGAAATCCTGATTGCCGCCCGTATTTTGCAGGGGGCAGTTGCAGGCCCCATGATTCCCTTGTCGCAGGCTTTGCTGCTGGGTAGTTACCCGCCTTCCAAAAGCTCCATGGCCCTGGCCTTATGGGGCATGACAACCCTGGTCGCGCCGATTATGGGGCCTTTGCTTGGGGGCTGGATATCGGACAATTATACGTGGCCATGGATCTTTTATATCAATATCCCGGTGGGCTTGTTTACTGCCTGGGCCACCTGGTCCATTTATCGCAAGCGTGAATCACAGATCAAGAATCTGCCTATCGACAAGGTAGGTCTGTTTCTGCTCGTCATCTGGGTCGGTGCCTTGCAGTTGATGCTGGACAAGGGCAAGGAACTGGATTGGTTTAATTCCGGCGAAATTATCCTGCTGACCGTGGTTGCTGTTGTAGGCCTGATTTATTTCGTCATCTGGGAACTGGGGCAAGATCATCCCGTGGTAGATCTGTCGCTGTTCAAGGGGCGTAATTTCAGCGCCGGTGTGATCGCCATTTCCATCGGTTACGGCCTGTTCTTCGGCAGCCTGGTCATCATGCCTTTGTGGTTGCAGACACAGTTGTCGTATACCGCGACCGAGGCCGGCAAGGTCATGGCACCAGTGGGTATATTTGCGATTTTGCTGTCACCCATCATAGGCAAGATATTACCCAAGGTAGATGCCAGAAAAATTGCCTCTGCCGCCTTCCTCGGGTTTGCACTGGTGTTCTTTTTGCGCTCAGGCTTCAACACGGAAGTGGACACCTATACCTTGCTGATACCCACGCTGATACAGGGCGCAGCCATGTCCATGTTCTTTATTCCGCTGACGTCAATCATTCTGTCTGGCCAGCCACCGGACAAAATCCCGGCGGCATCCGGCCTGTCGAATTTCGTACGTATCATGTGCGGCGGCATGGGGGCTTCCATCATGACGACCATCTGGGATAGCCGCAGCACCCTGCACCACGCCCAGATGACCGAACTGACCGGCAGCAGCTATCCGACCTTTGTGCAAAGCATGCAAAACCTGATACAGCAGGGCATACCGGAACAGGGTGCCTACGCCATCATAGACCGCACCATCAGCGTACAGGCGAGTACCATGGCGGCGACAGATATCTTCTGGATGTCAGCCTATATGTTTATCGGCCTGATTGGCCTGGTGTGGCTGACCAAGCCGAAGAAATCGGCAGTGCCGGTGGATGCGGGTGGTGCGCATTAGGTGATAACGAGGGTGATGATGAGGGTATCGTCGCGATGAAGAAAAAGCCCGGCAGTTTTGCCGGGCTTTTGTTTTTTACAGATGTTGCAATGCCTGATCAGAACTTGGCATCGAAGCGTACACCCACGTAACGGAAGGCATCACGGGCCGGGCTCCAGGTGGTGTTGGTGACGGCGATCACCGGATTCGGGGCTTTGGAACTCCAGCTTCCCAGGCCGGTAAAGCCGGTGTTGGCATAATGTTTGTTGAACAGGTTATTGATAAAGAAACTCAGCTTGTATCTGCTTTGTTTGTCTTTGATACCAAATCCCAGGTTGGTCACGCTATAGCCGGCGACCGACAGTGTCGGGTCCTGATTCAGGTTGGTCAATACTTCGCTTTGGTAACGGACTGCTGCAGTTATAAAGGCATCGAAAGAATTATCTTTCAGGCGGATATCGTATTGCCCGCCCAGATTGGCCTTGATCTTCGGTGCATTTGGCATCCGTCCACCGGCCAGGTCTTGCACATTCTGTCCGCCATACTGTGCTGATTTCAACTGACACGCTGCATTAAATCCACCATTCGATGTATCTGTGACGTTGTAGCAGGGGGCATTCGGAAATTCGGTAATGCTGGCGTCGGTATAGGCGACACTGCCATTGATGATGAAATCAGTCGTCACCAGTGCCGAGATATCCATTTCCACACCACGGGTCTGTACCCCGCCGACGCTGTTGAGGCGGGTGACATACGTGGTCGTGCCAGGCAAATAACCGCCAGAATTTTGCTGATAATTCTTGAATTTGCTGTTGAAGGCGGCCAGGTTCAAGGTCAGACGGTTGTTCAGGAAATTGCCTTTCAGGCCCAGTTCAAACGTATTGGACGTTTCTGAATGTACAGGCTGTTGGGCGGCCGTGGCAGCATTCAGGCTGCTGGTCAGGTCATAAGCCAGACCCTTGTAGCCGGTGGCACCCAGTGCATACGCCATCAGGTTTTTACTGAACTGATGTTGCAGGCTCAGTTTGCCGGTGGTGGCATTTTCTGTGTTGTCCACACTGGAATACGAGGCAGTCGGAACGAACGCGCCGGGTGGCGGTGCGCCTGTCGTAAAATGATAGCCCGAGGTTTCACGGTTATAACGCAGACCGGCAAGCACGCTGTAATCCTTGGCAAAATCCCAGCTTACCTGGCCAAAGATCGCCTTGTTTTCATTGTAGGTATCGGTGAAATACTGGGTCGGCGTACTCAGGGCGATGCCGTTATAACCGCGGATGAAGTGGCGGTCGATGGCATTCCATCCATACCACAGGCCGGCTACATATTTGACGGGCTGGTTATCGGGTGAAGTCAGACGCAGTTCCTGGGTTCTGGAAATGACATCGAAAGTACCGTACTGCACATAACCTTCGTTGACGCCAGCCGGCTTACCGTTTGCCAGTGGGTAATACAGCAGGGTAGGGACATCGACAAAATCCTGGTCACGCGAATCATTCGCATAATACTTGTCCAGCGAGGTGATGGAACTTAACGTGGCACCATTCGGCATGGCATAGTTGATGCGCAAGCCAAAGCCACGACTGGTGGATTCCTGCCCGGTCTTGGTGTCATTGCGAATGTCTGTATTGTAAGGCCCGATATTGATACCCTGCAGCAGCGTGGTGGCAGGCAGTTGTGCGACATTTGACAGCAATGCCCCCTGCAATGGCGTCACGCTGGTTGCGACCAGGGCACAGCAGGTGGTGTTGGAATAGCTGTAGCGAGGGGTGAAATCAATGTCCAGCGTATCGGTCGGATGCCAGCTCAGTTTCGCCATGAAGGTCTTGCCGCCGGAGCCATTGGTTTTGGTGCCGGTAGTCAGGTTATTGACATTGCCGGCGAAGCGGGTGTCGCTGGCAGCGATGCGAAAGCCGAATTTTTCTGACAGTTCACCACCGTAGCTGCCGCCGACGCGCCATTCGCCATCACTGGTGTACAAAGTGCTGAAATTGCCTGCCAGAGGGCCGGAAATCGGCTTGGTCGTGACATTCACGGCACCGGCAATGGCGCTTTTACCAAACAGGGTGCTTTGTGGTCCTTTCAGGATTTCTATCCTGGCGATATCCGTCAAATCCTGGAATGCCTTGACCTGCATCCCCATGGGAATGTCATCGATGATAACGGCCACGTCAGCTTCCACGCCTATGCCTATCGAGGTGGTGCCTATGCCACGCATATTGATACCGTTATTCGCGGGTGTGGTGCCGTAGGTGATGGTCAGTGCCGGTGACAGGTTGATGACGTCGGCAAATTCGCGAACATTATTTCTTTGCAGTACAGCATCGCCCAATACCGTGATGGCCAGCGGAACCTGTTCCAGTTTTTCTATGCGTTTATTGGCAGATACGATGACCTCTTCCAGTTTTGGTTGCTCGGCCGTGGTAGCTGGTGCCTGTTGTGCTGTGGCGGTCTGCATCATGCTCAACAGCGCCAGCGCTACCGCTGAAGTGATGGGCAAGAGTCGGCATGTTTGCCTTGGTCGTGATGGTTTGTTGCGCATTTTTCTATCTCCTGATAATTGTTTTTTATTGGTGTTGCTGGGTATTTCTGGTGTTGCAATTGAAAATCACTGCTGCATCAACAAGCTTGCTGATGTTGAATTTGCACAGAGAATTCCGGTGTGGTTCATCCAATGAATAAATCAGTGGTATTTATCAATGGTATTCATCAATGGTATTTTATGGACCAGCTAATCGTGATGGGCGTATCGAAACTGAAGGCTTTGCGTTCACAGATCACCAGGGTCTTCATGGGTCCGTTTGGCGATTTGAAATTTTCTGTATCGAGGCTGGCCCTGGCGCTACAGTGATCCATGCCTGTGACTGTAAATTCACTCAGATCACCTTTGTTGAAGTGGATGGTATTGCCACTGATTTCAGGCATTTCTGAAAAGCTGGCAAATTCCAGTGACACCTGGCGCACCCCCAGTTTTTCTGTGGGCAGATACTGGTCTGTCCGGGTGATTGTGCCTGCGCTCAGACGGTAGCTGGTATTCAGTTGTATGCGTGCATCCGGTACTGGTTTCTGATTGACTGGGCCGATTCTGGTCAGGCTGTCCTGGTGATAACTGACCTCATAGGCTTGCTGGTTTTTTGTATTGCGGATGTTCTTGATAAAGGCCGTGGCGATCAGTTCACTGCCGTCATTCAAGGTAAATTTGGGCAGCAATTGCGGATGCTGATAGCCGCTGTCAGCAATGCCGGCAACCAGCAGATTGGAAAATGGCAAGGGATAATAAGGGCTGTTGCCGTGCTGGCTGGCACCACCATTCACCATCAGCAAACTGAATACATGTCCTGCATCTCTATAGATGGCGAGCGCTCTGTCGTATTCGCCACGGGCAAACCAGGTGAACTCAAATGCGGGTTGTGTCTGGTTCAGCCATGCTGCCAGATCCTGCTTGGGTAATGTGTCCTGGTATCCCATCTGACGCCACAGGTCATTGGCCGAGATCAGTTGGTGCAGCAGTGAGAAATTTTCGCCCAGTATGCGGTGTATGCCGCGATAGTCGTCCGTTTTCCGGCCCTGACCCCACAGATCGACAGACCTGGTTTTTTTGTCGTACCAGAAATCAACGTATTTGGCGACAATGCGGGTGGAATAGGCGTAGGCATATTCTTTCTCTTGCGGGCTCAATATGTTCAGGTAGGCAGATACCGTCAGTATGTCAAGCACGGCAGTTTCGCCATAGGCACCGATACTGCGTCCAAAACTGAAACCATCGCCGGATACATTGCCCAGGCGGAAGGCAATGTCAGTTGCTTTTCTTAACTTGACTTTCAATTCTGGTGTGACTTCCATGCCGGTTTCTATGAAACGTCCGCAGATTTCTGAAATCAGCAAAATGCTGTAGCGGTCAAAACGGCCTTCACCTTCGGTTTCATCAGAAAAACCATAGGTGCCGGAATGTTGTTCATAATGATCCAGCAGTTTTTTCAACAGGCTTTGGCTTGCTGTTTCGTCTTCCCAGCCCAGCAGCATGCGCAGGCGTGCCACACCAAATGCCACACCGTAATAATTGGTCGGTAACTGTATAAGTTTGAAATCTGTTTGTGTGACGAAGCTGCGCCAGTCCAGTTTTTTCTTCAGTGCATCCAGTGTTTTTGCTGTGAGTGCCTGCTCCAGCAAACCATTTTTCTTTAACTCGTACAGCGTCAGCAGATAGTAGTAGATGCCCCAGGTGTGATTGTCCATGCCGACAGTCAATTCCGCCGATTCGCGAAAATCACGCAGATAGGGGGCAAGATATTTTCCTTCATGCTTTGCGTTCAGCAGCAGGTGGCCCAGGCCGGAAGCGATTTTCCCTGGTAAAAACTTATCCTTGCCGTTGAAGGCAGGGTAGCCATTGAGTGTGGTGTTTTCTTTTTCAGCCAGCAGCTTTTGCGCCAGATAGGCCAGTTGCGGATATAGCTCGGACTGCACAATCTTGTCCATGGCAACATTCGCCAGTGGCGGTTCATAGACGACTTTGGCGGTGTCACTGGCAGCGATCACCGGGGCAGATGTGAGCGTGGTGAGTACGGTGAGCAGAATGCAAATTCGGGGCAAGAAATTCATCAGCTATAACCTGGCAGGTTTGTTCTTGCTTGCAAGGTGTGAAGAGTACCTGGAGCAAGCTTGAAATTATTTAGGAAAACGTTTAACTGGATAATAGTGAAGAAAAGATCGAGAGTAAAGTAGCAGAAATCATTTTTTTGTATTCGTTGTAGTGCGACAACGGCGGGGGTGGGGAATATCGGCCTCTTGCCAGCTTGCAGGAAAATAAAGAAAATGGAAAACGTTTAACAATAGATTTGCGAGGTCGGGATAGCTTGTCTGATGCGCTATATGTGTGCGATCAGTGCGCTGTAGGTACGCTATATGTGCGGAGTACGTGCCGCAGTATGTGCTGGAGTAGGTGTGGTAGTGGCAGTCTTTGAGACTAATTACGGCGCATGGTGGATGCGCGCAAGACCAGTTGTGGTTCTATCACGGTGAGTTCATTGTCCTGGGCGCCGGCGATGATTTGCATGAGTTTTTCCATGGCAGCGACGCCCATGCGTTCACTTTGCAGGTCCACCGAGGTCAGTGCCGGAGTGACAAAGCGGCCATACAGGATATTGTCTATGCCAGTGACCGAGATATCATTCGGTAACTGGAAGCCCAGGATCTGCGCTTCCTTCATGAAGCCGAGGGCAATCAGGTCGTTGTAACAAATCAGTGCGTCCGGGGGATTGTCTCCCAGCATGATGGATGAGCACAGGCGTTCACCCTCGGCGGCGGTGGCGGCATTGGTGTTGTATTTGGTCAGTGGTAACTGGTGTTTATCCAGACAATCCCGGACGCCGCTCATGCGTTCTTCGTCGCGTCGTGATTTTGCAAAGCCTACATACGCAATACGCTTGTGTCCCAGTGCCACCAGATGCTGTGCCAGCATATAGGTGCCGCGCCTGTCATCGCTGCCTACTGATGGCAGTTGACGTTCGTGTATGCGACCAAAGAAAACCAGTGGCTTGTCCATCTGAAACAGCCATTCCAGATCCTGTTCCGGCAGGCGCGAAAATACGATCATGCCGTCTACCTTGCGGCTTAATGCTTCCAGCAGGGGGCGTTCACGGCTCAGGGTTTCATCCGTGTCCACCAGCAGCAGGGTATAGCCCTTTTCCATGGCAACCCGGTTGGCGCCTTTGACGATGCTGGTGAAATGCGGGTTGCTGATATCCAGTATTGACAGACCTATCGTCTTGGTCTTGCCGGTAATCATGGATTGGGCCTGCGGGTTGGACTGATAACCCAGCTCTTCAATGACCCTCTTGAGATTGGCTTCGACGGCGGCGGAGAATTTTTGCGTGCCATTGATGTATTTGGACACGGTTGCGGTGGAAACCTGTGCCGCAGCTGCAACATCGCGTATCGTCGGAAGCTTTTTTTTCATAATTGAGTTAAAGGTTTAACTTTATTCTTGGTCTGGTCATTTGCATTGTAACCTGAATAAGAAAAATCCCGGTATGTGAATGAAGATACGCTAATTCAAGTGTGGTTTATGCCATGCTGTACAAATTAAAAAATCTGGATGTTTATGTGAAAATCCAAAAGGTTCTTGCGTGCGCAGTATTTTTTAGTATACTTAGTTAATCGTTTAACTTAAAGTTTCCATAGTCGTGCCGATTGATGTAATACCCCATGCAACAGGGTGTTGCGCGCTGCCGTCGCATTGGCAGCCGGTCCGCGCGATGATGATTGCCAATTCAAATGTTGAGAAAATACACATGACTACGACAACAGATAACAAGCCGGATAACAAATCAATTAATAGAATCTTGCTGACCGGCGCAGGTGGAGGATTAGGGAAGGTATTGCGTCAGCATGTATCGGCCTGGACCAGTCATCTGAGGCTCAGTGATATTGCCGATCTGGGTGAGGCGCGTGATGGCGAAGAGATCGTGCAGTGTGATCTTGCCGATGGCGCAGCTGTGATGAAACTGGTGGAGGGTGTTGATGTCGTACTGCATTTTGGCGGCATTTCAGTGGAAGATAAATTTGAACCCATCATGCAGGCCAATATTCTGGGAATGTACAACCTCTACCATGCGGTGCATGCCTGCGGTGTCAAGCGCGTCATTTATGCCAGTTCCAGTCATGTGGTGGGCTATTACCCGACTACGGAACTGGTGGATGCCGACATGCCTTTACGTCCTGACGGATTTTATGGCCTTAGCAAATGTTTTGGCGAAGCCCTGTCGCGTTATTACTATGACCGTTTTGGCATAGAAACCGTGTGCCTGCGCATAGGTTCCAGTTTTCCTGCGCCATTGAATCCGCGCATGATGGTGACTTATCTCAGCTATGCGGATTTACTGGAACTGATACGCTGCGCAGTCTTCACTCCCAGGGTTGGACATACCATCAGCTTTGGCAGTTCGGACAATGCAAGCCGCTGGTGGGATAACCGTAAGGCATCCCATCTGGGCTACCGTCCGGCAGACAGTTCCAAACAATTTGCACATCAGTTTGCCGACAACATTGCCTATCCCGCGGCCGATGATGCGACTGCCCGTTTTCAGGGTGGCCCTTTTGTGATCGCTGGCCCTCAGTACTAAACTGAGCATGGCGAAATGCATGTTATGCCGCCTGCTGTTGTGTCTGCCATTGCTGCTAGCCAGTTTGGTGAGCATGGTCAGCGCAGTCTATGCAAAAGATGATGTTGGGGCGGCAAATACAATAATCGAAACATGGGGACAAACCCGCCAGGGGGAAAAGGTCGGGCGCGTTAGCCTGCGCAATGACCTGGGTATGACAGTCAGTTATATCGATTACGGTGCTACGTTGACAGCGATATCTGTTCCTGGTCGTCACGGTCAGTTTGCCAATGTGGTGTTGAGCTTGCCCAGCCTGCAGGCCTATGAGACCAGTAAGCGCAAGTTTGCTGCTGTCATAGGGCGCTATGCCGGACGCATAGGCAATGCCAGTTTTCCACTTGAAGGGCGGCAGGTCATGTTGCCAAAGAACGCCAGAGGCATCGCCCTGCATGGTGATCCCGATGGTTATGACAAGCGTGTATGGACGCGGCAAGATTTTGCCGATGATGATACGGTTGGCTCGGTCTACAGCCTGCTTAGCCCGGATGGTGATCAGGGTTTTCCTGGTATGGTCAGGGTAGAGGTTCGTTACAGTCTGTATCGCAGGCGCAATGAATTTAGTATCCAATACAGGGCAAGCACAACAACTGCCACGGTAATCAATTTGACGAATCATGCGTATTTCAATCTGGCCGGTGCTGGCAGCAAGGGCATGTCGCAACATGTATTCAGGATCAATGCAGACCGTTATCTGCTGACGGATGACAAGCGGGTTCCTACCGGCGTTATTGCCAGTGTAGAAGGAACTGCGCTGGATTTCAGAGTGGCAGCATCGCTTAGCGGTCGCCTGTCGGCCATGCCAGTCTTGCCAGGCGGCGTGCCACCCGGCATAGACCACAGTCTGTTATTTACGGACTGGAGCAAAAATGCCCTGACTCAGGTTGCACAAATCACTGAAGCTGGTAGCGGTCGCTGTATGCAGGTATGGACGACCGAGCCATCGGTGCAGTTTAATACTGGCAATGGCTTTGATGGCACGGAAACTGGCAGCGAAGGGCGGGCGTATGAAGCCTATGATGGTTTTGCTTTTGAGACGCAGCATTTGCCGGATAGCCCGAATCATCCTGATTTTCCATCGGTTGTATTGTTGCCGGGCCAGGTCTTCTTATCGACGACACATTTCAAATTTTCTGACTGCAAATAACATGAACAATTTCCGGACTTGCGCAGTTCTTTTAATTAATCTGGCATTGCTGGATGCGGCTCACGCCAGAAGGGCTGATAGCGTGATCTATAAAACACCAATTCTTCACAGTGGTGTGACCGGCAACAGCCTGTGCCTGACAGCAGCAGATGTAAAAGATGGCGACACCTATGCACATATAGAAAAAGTATTTGGCAAAGGCGCGGTAGAAGCACCCAGCGACGACATGTATGTGCCGCCGCGACCGCATGTCAGCCTGGGTCGCAATGATGCTCTCGTTGGTGATTATTTTTCCATCATGGCGAATGAGGCGGCCGACGTTAACCTGGATAAAAAATCCCGCCAGCAAGGCAGTGACCGTTCTCGTACTGAAATCAAGATTGCGCCGGCAAAAGGTGGCATGCATGAAGCATTCAAGGCCAGGGATAATGATGCATTCATTTACCGCTGGCAATTCAGGGTTGCCACGCAAATGAAATTTTCACCTTCATTTACACATATTCATCAGGTCAAGGCTTATGGTGGATCCTATGCTGAACCACCTCTGATTACCTTTACTGCATTAAATGACGGCAAATTATATGTGCGTCATATTGCCGACAAACTGACGGATGGCGGACATTTCGACATCCTCGGTTCATTTGATCTGGCTGCTGTGGCTGGGCAATGGCTGGATGTGAGGGAAGAGATTCATTATTCCAACACCGATGCACGCTATCAATTGCTGATTCGTGACCAGCAGGGCAGGCCAGTATTGAATATTGATCGTTCAGGGCTGTCATTCTGGCGTACCGGTGCCGACCATATGCGCCCCAAATGGGGCATTTATCGCAAGCACCATCCAGATTTAAGACAGGACGCTGAAGATCTGGTTGACTTCGCCAATCTGTCCGTTACGCGTGTGGGTGGTGATGGTGGTGGTGCGGGTGCGTATTGTGGTGTGACTGAGCAGGCTGCCATGCCCGCCCGGAAATAAGCCTGTTATTCCCCTGCAACTGCACGCAGCAGGGGCAGTGCTTTACTCTTGCGGCAATTCGTGGATGACCAGTCCCGCGTGTGGTGGCAGGGGTTTCAGCCATGATTTGTGACGCAGTGCACGTTTGCAATCATGAATGCCATTGGTCCAGCGCGCTTGTACGGTTGATCTACTGAAATCCACGTCCTTGAAATAATGGTCGTCCGGCAGTGCTTTCATGATCAGATGGACGACATTGACGGTGTGATCGCAGCCCATGGCCATCAACGGCTGCAGCTCGGCCTTTTTGCGTGCAGCAGCGGGCAGGTGCTCAGTCAGTGTGCGTATGGCACGTTGCATGTCTTGTATTTGCTGGTGCATTAGCAACTGTTCTGTGGAGCGACTGGCGTACTGTATGCTTTTGTAGCGCGTCATGGCGGCAGCGATGGATTCGGGCCGGCTTTCTGTCGGGTCCCACAAATCGATCATAAAACACAGGGCATCGGCATTTCTTTTTTCATCCAGAAACACTTCCAGTGGCGTATTTGAATATACGCCGCCATCCCAATAAGCATGCTTGCCGATTTTTATGGGCGGAAAACCAGGTGGCAAGGCGCCACTGGCCATGATGTGTTCCGGGTGTATCCGTTCTTTCTTGCTGTCGAATACTACGCCCTGGCCATTATCAATATCGACTGCACATACGCTGATGCGCATGGGGCCTTCGTTCAGATAATCAAAATCCACATATTTTTCCAGTGTGGCCTTGAGTGGCGAGGTATCGTAAAAGCCGGTTTCTTCCAGCGGTACCTTGGCATTGATATCCCAGGCCGCACCAAAGCGTGGCTTGAAAAAGCCGGCAACACCCTGCATCAGGGCCGACAGGGTATTGACGTTGTTGGTGATATTCATCCATGGGGTCAGGGATGGCCAGAAGCTGTCACGGTGCAGGGCGTCCGGTGCCAGGCTGTCCCAGAACGCGCGTAATTGAGTAACCCGCTTGTCTGGCTGATTGCCGGCGATCAGAGCACAGTTGATGGCACCGATGGAGGTGCCTATGATCCACTCTACAGGCATGCCGGTTTCTTGCAATTGCTGGTAGACACCTGCCTGGTAAGCACCCAGAGCACCACCACCCTGAAGTATCAGAACCGTATTTTGATCAGCCATATTGTATGTAGGGTGCTTGCAGGCACCCGGGCAAGTACGTCAGAAACTTCAGGAGAACCCACCCAATTGGGCCAGTTTATGCTCACCACCATCGTGGGTGACAGAGACAACGTCAACCTGATAAGGTGCATTCAGTTCATGACGTAATTGTGCGCCCTTGTTCACCGCCGCAAGGAAGTCATCCCCGGCGTCGACTGTTTTGGTAATTTCGCTTTTTTCATTGAGGCAAGCCAGACGGTAGTACATGAATTTTCCTAAAAATGATTGACCGGACGCAGACGATGTTGATTTAAATCATGAATGCTGATTATTTTTGTTGCGTTGCACATTCTATCATGCGTAATTTTCTTTTATGGCCTGCGGCTAAGTATGAAAATGTATCTTCGACTGGCGATCGCAGCGATATTACACGGCTTGCAGCAGGCAATACGCGGCAGTCTTGATCAGGTTTGTATGCAAACGTAAGAGAAGCTGCATCTTTAAAAAAAGATGTCATAATGCTTCGCTTTTGTGGCTGTGGCAGGTAGTACCGAGCAGTGTCATGTGCAGTTATGCGTTGTCAGGTGTTGCCAGATGTTGCAGGATGTTGCAATGTGGCATCATCATGCTATATCAGCCATATCAGCTGTATCAGCCGCAGCGATGATCGCAACTTATTCATTTTGTCCGGAGCATTGCTTATGCAAGGCATCATCAAATTGGTCAAACTCAGGCGTAGCAAGCCCAGTGAAAGGCATTGCGAGATTGAGTTAATTCAGGCGCCACAGACACCACAAGCACCACAGATAGCCGGTGACACTGCCTTATACCTGGTCAATCTGCGCGAAGGGCATCTTGATGCCGAATGGCAGGAAAGCACCAAAACACCATTTGCCGTCAGCCTCGACAAGGCAGAGGCACTTTTTGCGCAAAGCCTGACCAGTAAACTGGAACAGGGTTTTGTCGACACGGCGCTGGCAAATAACAGCATCCATCCTGTTCAGGCAGAGCCTGCTGTCAGCGATGCCATGCAATGGGGACATTCAGCGCAGGTATTACCAGGCAAGATTGCCCGCCCCTCTTCAGTAGCAGGGCAGGAAAAAATTCTGCTGGACCGATTGCAGCCACGTGCCTGGTCAGGCCTGTCGCAGATTGAACGCAGCCGTACCGTCTGGCGCATAGGTGAACGGCGTATGCGGGCAGCAGTGCCACGCATGGTGGAACTGCTGGAAACCGGCAATGCCATGCTCGATTATTGCCTGGCGTATGCCATTGGTCGTTGTGGTGATGCCGGGGCCGCCCAGGCCATGCAGGCCCTAAGCCAGCGCTCGCAGTATGCGCATGTCGTGCAAATTGCCAGGCAGGCGTGGTTGACACTGGTTGATGTGCCGGGCCGTCAACAGCATGCACGCGACCTGATCGCGACCTGGCCGGATGAATTGCAGACAGCCTGGCAAAAGGCAGAGCAGTCGCAAAATGTCGAAGAAATCATGTTTGCCCTGCCTTCTGCGTCAAACTGGAAGAACTGGCGTCACGATGACTGGCTGGAACAACTTGATTGCATCGCCTTGTCTGGTATATCTACCCTGGCGCGGCCCCTGTTGTTGCAGCAATTGAAAAACCTGCCGGTCAGCACCCAGGTATTTCGCGCTTTTCGTCATTTGTACAAGGCGGCAGAATTTCGTGTCGATGCGGAGCTGTTTGGTATCTTGCATCAACGCTTTGAAAAAGCCTGGCCGCTATTCGTGCTTGCTGCACATAGTGACCGCATACATCTTGAGCGGCGCTACGTACGTTATGCCGATGAGGTTAAAAAAGCCGATACCCGGGTTGCCTATTCCAGCCTGACGCGTAATTATCTGCGCCGCCGCAGCTGGCGCAGCCTACGGCGTCTGGGTGAATTGCAAAGCCCCGATTTTGTCACCCTGGCGACCGGGGTTTTGCTGGCCTGTGATGATGCCCAGGCCAATGTGGCACGCATACAAAGACTGGTCGAATGGAACCGCAGTACGCGCGCCTATGACACCGAATTGCGCTACATCAGTCCCTATGGACAATGGATGTTGTTCAACCAGTTGCTGCACCGGCATCAGTCAGAAATCAAAACCAGTCGCACGGCGAAGCTTTGGTGGCAGCCGGCGCAGTCAGAATCCCTGGTGTATCCGCAGCGTCAGGTCAGGCAGGAAGCTTTTCCGCATTTGTGGGATGCCGCGCCAGAACAATTACTGAGTCTGTTGCAACAAAGCCGTTGCCTGGGGGTGCATGCCTTTGCTGCACGCGCCTTGATCGACAACACCGCATTTTGTCAGCAACTGGATTTGCAACAATTGCAGCAACTGCTGCAAAGTGCTTATTTGCCTACCAAGGAAATGGCATTTGCCGTGATACGGCAACGCTTTGCCGGGCAAACTCCGGACCTGAACTGGTTATTGATCTTGCTGAATGCAGGTTTCTCACCAGCGGCAGAATTCGCGCTGGAATTCATCAGCAAGACACCAGAAAATTATGCGCAGCAACCAGGCCTGCTACTGGCCATGATCACCAACCCCTTGCCGGGTGTCCGTGCCAGTTGTCGTTTGCTGGCGCAAGCTGCGCAGGCTGCTACACGACAAAACCTGTTGCGGCAATTCGCGACCTGGGTGCAGCTTACTGAAAAAAGTGCCCAGGACATCGCCGTATTGCAGGATGATTTGCAATGGCTGATACAAAATCTGCTGGCCGACCATGTGGCGCAATTGTCAGATGCAGAGCTGGCAAGCTGGTGTGAGTTATTGAATGCACGGCATTTCTGGCAACAGTCACTGGCAACCGATATTCTGGTTACGCATCCTGCTGGTATCGCCCATGTGTCGCCACAGGTGTTGCGTGGTTTACTGCAAGACAGTGATGCGGGCAGGCAAAGTCTGGGGAGCCGCTTGTTTGCGGCCTTGCCGTCTGCTGTCTTGCTGGAGCAGCCGGATCTGGTCGGCAGTCTGGCGACAGCTGATGACGCACGCGTGCGTGCTGCCATGACAGCCGTGATCAATGATCTGGCGGCACACCCGGTATTTTCGGAAAAATTGCTGGTACATTTTTTTGATGCACTCTTCCGCAGTGATACCACAGATGGTGAAGACAGCCTGCATGCAGACATTCTGCGCTGGTGCAGTGGTCCCTTGCTGGCGGCGACGCTGGTGCAGGATACTGATCAGCAATGGCGTTTATTGCAGGCACGCAGCAAGGGCGCGCAAGAGATGGGAGCCATACTGCTGTCACATCCAGATTCACCGCTGGCGGCCAGCCTGGGTGTGTTGCAATGGGCCTTGCTGGGCCGGCATGCCGTGTTGCAGGTCAGGTTACTGGCGCAAGCGTATTTTTCAAATAACCTGTCACTGATACGGGCTGACCTGGATAATGCCTTGCGCATACTGGATACCCGCTGGCCAGAGACACGGGCCTTTGCCACCGATTTCTTTGCCCGTTACATCAATGCCGATGAATGGAGTCTGGCACAGTTACTGGCCCTGTGTGACCATCCGCAAGCCGCCGTGCAAAGACTGGGCCGGCAATTGATTACCCGTCATTATCGGGCGGAAGACGCTACCGAGTATGTACTGAGCCTGAGTCAGCACCCGGCTGCCAGCATGCAGTTATTCGTCAGCCAGTGGCTGGAACAAAGCATCCATGCCGCATCCGACATGCCGCAGGCACTGCACAATCTACAACAACTGCGCCCATATTTCCTGAGTGTCCTGTCTCATGTGAACAAGGCACGTACTGTCAAAAATCGCGTTATCAGCTTTTTGCAACAGCAAGGCGTGCTTTCAGCCAGTCATGCACAGTTTGTGGCGCAGATATTTACCCGCCAGGTTCTGACGGTAGCGATACAGGACAAGGCACAGTACATTGTTGGCCTGACCCAATTACAGGACCTGTACCCGGCACTGGCACAGGAGCCGGACTGGCCGGTGCAGGTGGTGGCACCGCGCATTCTGGCAATGGCAACCGTGCAAGCTGTTATTTCTGCGGAGTCTGTATGAAGTTTGAATACCGCTATTTTGGCAATAGCCAGGTGAATGACAGTGCAACTGCAACCAATATGCAGTTTGCGCCAGATACCTTGCGCACACCGACTTATTTTGCCGCCACCCTGCAACCATCACTGGCCCTGGCATACCGTGAAGCCATCAGCGCCATGCATGATGTGGTGGTATCTGACCTGCGCACGCAACCCAAGGACCGCACTGGCTATTTTGCCTGGCTGGCTGAAAATGAAGCCAGCCTGCTGGCTGATTTCATGGCGCAGGAAAAAGACTTGCGTGAAAAAATCAAGCCGTTACGTGCAGAACTGACCAAGGTACAAAACCAGAAACACGAAATGATGCAGCCTTTTTATAAGGCCCAGCGTGCATACTTTGATCACCTGTACCGCGAAAACCGCGACATGTGGATCGTGCTGGATCCGGTCATTACCGTGCATCCTGACAAGGTATTTTTTGAATGTTTCAGCCGTGACGAATCGACCTATGCCAGCCTGAGCTGCCGCCACGATGTCTTCAGGCATCTGGGTGAATTTGCTTGCGGCACCACGAATATCGATTACTCCGCGTCGCTGTACGAAGAATTCCAGAAGATACGCGCCTACAAGGAAACCCGCTTTGAAATCCAGGCAGATGGTTTCCAGGTCCAGACTGGCCATGATGAGCAATACCATGAAGCCAAGATCGATTTGCCCGATAGCTGGATGCGCGGTTTCCTGCAAGTCAGTACCGCCATGTCCATGCCGGCTCACAAGCTGGAACTGCATCCCATGGATGTACACAGTATCTGCCACGTCCTGCGTCGAAAAACTGAAAGGGTAGGGCCGCGTTCGATCCGCTTTTTGCTGGAACCTGGCAAGCCGGTCAGCATGCTGTTTGAACCCTGGGGCATCAAGCTGGTGTGCCAGCGTTCCATCTTTACCGGCAACCAGGCGGCCGAAGTCCGTATCTGGGGCCGTCGCCGTTTGCTGACGCTGGAACGACTGATCGCCGTCACTGACAGGTTCAGTGTCATGCTCATGGGGACGGGTTTGCCCAGCTTCTGGATCGCACATCTGCCTGATATGGATTACACCCTGGGTTTGTCTGGCTGGACTGCGAATGACTGGTCGCGCGCCGGCCAGTTCGATTTGCTGGCACCACGCCTCGATGTGGATGAAGCCACTTCACAAGCGGTAGCGCAAGCCTTGTCGGCACGCTGGTCAGCCAGCACTGCCAGCCTGGCGCAGCAATTGCAGATCGATGGCAAGCTGGTGGCGTCAGCCCTGACTGGCCTCATGCAGGCGGGACGGGTTGTGTACGATGCAGTAGACCAGGTGGCGCGCTGGCGTGATCTGGTGCGTGAACCCATCAATGTCGCCAGCCTGCGCTTTGCCAGTGAACGTGAAGCCCTGGCTGCGCAACTGGTACATAAAAACCTGTTACTTGATCTGCAGTCGGCACGCATTGCCGATGGTGGTATCGAATGGAAAGCCAGTGTCAGCGCCAGCATCACGAATACCAAGAAACTGAGCAAAACCATGATCAGGCTGGACAGTGATGACAGGCTCATTGAAGGTAATTGCAGTTGCGATTTCTATGTGCGTAACCGCATGTTTCGTGGGCCTTGTGAGCATATGCTGGCGATTAGACAAATAGCAAATATTAACTAATTGGACTTACGCAAAATCGCCCCAGCAAGGCACAGCGACGAAGACAGTACTTTAGTACGCGGCTCCTTGGAGAGGAGCTGCAACGCAGCTGGGGCGGTTTTGCGTAAGTCTTAACTAAAACAATTTACAGGGGGTGAGATAGACAGTAAAATCGAACAAGGCAGGAAGGCTCTTGCAATCCGGATGGTGTATCGCCATCCATGTACTTTGCTTAGCTATGCATCACTGAGTTTCTCTTCACTGTGCCGGATACGACTGCTGGCGCAATGACGATGTGGATTCCGTGAACCCCATTCGCGCCAGCAGTCGTATCCGGCGTCGAGTGGAGCCTCTCAGTCTGAAGGCTCTTCGATGAGCTTCCTGCCTTTTTCTTTTCTTTGTCTGTCTCACCGTTTTTTGCTTTATTTGGAAAACGTGAATTCTTACTGCATGGCTTTACCTGCGGGGGGAATTCAGAGACCAGAGTCATGACACAAAACAAGCAATCTGCTTCCGTCACGTCGCCGCCACTGTCACAGATGACACGCGACGAATTGTATGCCCACGTCCGTACCACCACTAAAGATGCCGTGGTGTTGCAGGAAATGCGCCGCCTGGGCTTTTGGCCCGCAGACACTGGCAAGCCCAGCGTAACTGAAGAATTGATACAGCGCGAAGCACAATTGAGCAGCATGCTCAGAGAGCTGACCAGTCAGTTACAGCATGTACATGACCCCAAGGCGGCCCTGCGCGACATGCGCAAACAGCGTATGGCAGCGGCAAAAGAAAAACGTGAACAGACCCGGCAAAAACATGCGCAACTGCGCCATGCCAAAGCCCTGGCCTGGCAGGAAAAACGCCAGAACGATATCGGCTATCTGGGCGAAGCTGTTTCCAGCGGATTGAATTACACCACGACCGATATAGAAAAACTGGCACGCTATCAATTGCCAGTGCTGCAAAAAGCACCAGAGCTGGCAACGGCGCTAGGCATTCCCCTGGCAGAACTGCGTTTCATGAGTTTCCAGCGCAAGGTCAGCCAGGTCAGTCATTACCAGCGTTTTTCCATACCAAAAAAGACTGGTGGTCTGCGCTATATTTCTGCTCCGATGCCGCGCCTCAAGCGCTGCCAGTACTGGGTGCTGGATCATATACTCAGCAAGGTGCCTTGCCATCCAGCTGCCCATGGCTTCTTGCCGCAACATTCGATACTCAGCAATGCCTTGCCACATGTTGGCCAGGCAGTCGTCATCAATCTGGATTTGAAAGATTTTTTTCCCAGCATAGAATATGCGCGTGTGAAGGGCGTTTTTAAATCGCTGGGTTATGGCGACCAGATTGCCACCTTGCTGGGTTTGCTGTGTACGGAACAGGCAAGCGAAGAAGTGCGTGTCGATACGCAAAGATATTTTGTCGCCGGTAAAAAGCGCAGCTTGCCACAGGGTGCACCTTCCAGCCCCATGATCACGAATATTCTTTGCCATGGGCTGGACAAACGCCTGCATGCTGCCGCAAGCAAACTGGGTTTTGTCTATACCCGCTATGCCGATGATCTGACTTTTTCCAGCAAGCAGAAAGAACGTCCGCCGGTAGGAAAATTGTTGTGGCGTGTTAAACAAATCATCGCTGACGAAGGTTTTACCCTGCATCCCGACAAGCAACGCATCATGCGGCATAGCCAGAAGCAGGAAGTCACCGGCATCGTCGTCAATCACAGCCCGACGATAGACGCCAGGACCCTGCATCGTTTCCGTGCGACCTTGCATAAGGTAGAGAAAAATGGCCCGGCTGGCTATCACTGGAATGGCAATACTGATGTGCTGTCCGCGCTGGAAGGATATGCGCGCTATATCTGCATGGTCAATCCGGCCAAGGGCCAGCCATGGCTGCAACGCGTCAAACAATTGCGAGTCGTATATGCTGCGCCGACATCGGTGCCTGCGCATTCTGCACGCCCACCACGTCTGAGCCTGCGCCAGCAGGTTGCGGCCGGTAATACACCATTACGCGCTAACGGTAAGGACTGGTGGCAGGTGAAAGAAGCCGCGGTGCCGGTGCTGGAACTGACAGCGCAGCAACTGGCTGAACAGAAACAGGCTGAAAAGCAGGCCGAAAAACAGGCATTGAAAGAAGCAAAGCAAGGCAAAGATACGCAGGCTAAAGCACCAGTGCGCGAAAATCAGACACAAAGTTATGCACAACGCCAGGTGGTAACACCTCAACCAGTTCGGGCGAACGCAAGTAAGCGTAATCGCGACGATGCAGCCCCTGTTTCCGATGAGCAGCCCGTTGTTTTCAAATTACGGCCTATACCGTGGTGGTCGATTTTGTTGCAGTTTGTTGCCTGCATCATGGTCACTATCAGCTTGCGCAGTATATTTCCAGTCACACTGGGATTGTCTTTGCTGGCCATCAGCATCATTACCCGCCGCAGCATGATGGTATGGGTGATGGTCGTACTGGTATTGAGCGTGCTGTTGATCAATTCATAGCTTGAGCCGGGCATGGCCCGGTTCGGCTGGCAGCAGCCCCGCCATCAGTTGCGGCTGGAAAACGCGTTGTTGAGACGCTTTACCAAATCACTGTTCAGGGATTTGGTATCTCTGCTCCAATGCTTCATGGTTTGCTGGATTTCTGCATACAAGCTGTCAGCAATACTTTGTTCGCCTGCCTGCAAAGCCCAGATGGCATATTCAACGCGGGTTTCCATGCTGCCAAATCTTGCAACAGCATCAGCGAATATCACACCAGCTTCTTGCTGGCGGCCAGCACTGACATAGGCCTGTCCCAGCAACAATGCCTGCTGTTCTGGCCTGTGGTTGGGCTGTTCTTTGCGTACCGCTTCCAGCAATGCAATCGCATCAGTGCTTTGGCCGTGCAGTATTTTTGCATACGCCGCATTCATGCGGATTTCTGCATCCCTGGCAAAGGGACCTTGCAGGCAAAGATCATAATGCTGTACCGCCTGTGCAGTGTCACCCGCATCCAGATAGGCCTCGGCAAGGCGTGTTTGATTTTGTGCCGTAGGTACCAGGTCATATGCTTTTTTTGCTTCACGCACATCACGTCCGCGATCCAGTGTTTTGGCTGCTGCCGTCACGGTTTTGCGCATGCCGCGTTCCAGCTTTGTCTCTGGCAGGTATACCGCAAAAAAATACACGACGCTACCCAGAAGCGGGAACATGAATAAAATCATCAGCCAGTACATTTCGCGTCCGTTACGGACAGCATGCACTGCAAAAAACAAGGCAACCAGAATGTGAAAACCTACTCCGATATATGGCATAAAAAATAAAGGCAAGAATAGAGGTAAATGCGCTCCATATACCTGGATACCGACAGTAAAAACGCATGCAGATCAGGATGAAAGCGAGAAGTAAAGAACAGGCTGTTTACCTGCCAGGTGCCATTTTAACATTAGATGGCCGGAGGAGATTTGATTGCCATGACTGGTCGTGTTAAAAAATCACGACCAGTCCGGCAGTACGGTGACTAACAATTACGAATAAAAGGCAGAATAAAAGCAGAACAAAATGGAACAGGGCAAAGCATGAACTGGGTCAGATTCATTTATAGATACCGCAAGCAAAATAAATCTCGTCAACCCGTTCTACGTAAGTGCTTTTCTGTTCCAGCGCCTTGGTCACAGGGTTGGGCCATTTGTAGTCAACCCATCCCTTGCCTTCTTTGCTGCCTGCGACTTCATTGATTTTCTTGACGAAGAAAACGCCATCACCATCGCGTAATTCACCCAGGGGTTTGCCCAGTAATTTGGGGTTGCCGCCGTGCGCCAGGGTAACGCCACCAGGTTTGACCGTACCGGCAAACACATACAAATCCTTGTAGATGAACTGGCCTTTGGGGTCGTTCACTGCGGCATAGGTTTTTTCGGGACCATTGGCTTTATAGTAGGCGATAACTTTTTTGATCATGTTTATCGCGTCTTGCGCCGATGCGTGTTCGTCTGCAAAAGCTAGGCCCTGAGTAAGCAGGGACAAGGATAAAGCCAGGAAAATGCTTTTGAAAAGGTGTCTCATGATGTCTCCGGTTTAATTGTTGGCATGGGTGACCAATGCATCTTATTGTCATCAGGCACGAAACAGGTCGAACTTCAAATGTAGGACATGCAATTGCAAAGTCCAGATCTTTTTCATGCGAGGTCACGCAGAAAACAATAACAGATTTCCGCGTGGAAATGTTGTTCCATATGAGGGCTTAAAGACCAGATGTCACACCTTACAGCGACTTATATTAATGGCAAATAGAGTGACAAAATCATACGGTCATCTCCATTTGCAAAGTTCTTTCAGTATTTAAGCTGGTTTTACCGTCGCGCTGAATTCCTTGATATCTGCAAGCAAGCCATGAACTGCTGTATCAATGATTTGTTGCCCCAGCGCTATCGTCGCCAGGCTGGAATCAGCGCCAATACGCCCATCCGGGAAGCGGGCGCGGTAGTCAAGCGCGTCGAGGATAGGTCCGGTAGGCGGGATTTTGGGTGTCAGTTCGACATGACGGACCTGATCAGGGTAGGCCGCATAGGTCACGGCAATTTCTGATGGAGTCGCATGCGAGCCGTGGCCCACCGGGAACATCGTGTGGCACAGTGTGGCAACACCAGGCAAATCCCACCAGTTTTTCAGCTTCAGTGTCAGCGGGCAGGTTTTGTTGTTGTACGAATAGTGCGAATAAATTTGTGAGAAGGCCGCTTCTATTGTGGCGATATTGCCACCGTGGCCATTCAAGAAATAAATGTGATCAAAGCCATGACGCGCCAGTGACAATACCCAGTCCTCAATTGCTGCCATGAAGGTTGATGGCCGTAGCGAAATGGTGCCGGCAAACCCCAGGTGATGTTGGGCCATGCCAATGTTAAAAGTGGGGGCCAGCATCATCGCTGCGCCAGTTTCACTCGCGACTTTTTCAGCGGCATTGGCAATGATCTCGGGGCACATCCAGTCTGTACCCAGCAAACCCATGGGGCCATGCTGTTCATTCGAACCAATAGGAATGATGACGGTTTTTGAATCCGCCAGGAATGCAGTAATTTCCGGCCAGGTGGAATAGGCTAAACGCATGTTGATACTTTCAGGGTTTGGATGGTGGTTTTCAAATTATAGAGTGATATGGCAACACATGCCGGCTTCAGGGCAGGAAGATAAAATTACCCTGGAGAGTGGAATGAACTAGAATGAAATTTGCCTTGTACAGGCCACGTCTGGCACACCTTAGCCCACCTCAAGCTCAATTCACCCCAGGAGAATAAAGATGAAATACGTCGATGGATTTGTACTCGCTGTCCCCAATGCCAACCGTGAAGCTTACAGGCTATATTCTGAAAAATCTTCGCCGGTTTTCAAGGAGTACGGCGTGCTCAGTGTTGTCGAATGCTGGGGCGATGATGTGCCGCCAGGCAAGCTGACTTCCTTCCCCCTGGCAGTGCAATGCAAGGAAGATGAAACCGTGGTGTTTTCCTGGATGACCTGGCCGTCAAAGGAAGTGCGCAATGCGGCATGGGAAAAAGTCATGGCAGACCCGCGTCTGAATTCTGAAAGTAACCCCATGCCTTGCGATGGCAAGCGCATGATTTTTGGCGGCTTTGAGGTGATGGTGGATTTGTGATTTGTTGAGCTGATGCCGGATACAAAATTTGTCCGGCATCAAGGGCTTAGGCTGGGCTGATTGTTTTAGCTCCTTCATATCGTAATCAAGATGTTCAGTCCTGCCTTATAGTGCCGCTATGCAAATTTCAATAAGCGCGTTTAAGCATTCATTGTTACAGGTAAGACCCCAAATTTCTGCTCATACAAACTCACCAGCCAATCCACAAACACGCGCACGCGGGGTGATAACTGGCGGCGGTAAGGGTAGAGCGCGGTAACCTGCAATGGCGGGCTGTGCCAGTCAGCCAGCACTTCTACCAGGCGGCCCTCGTGCAAGGCATCTGCGATATGAAAACGTGGCAGCTGGATCAGGCCACAGCCGCTTTCTGCACAGGTGACATAGTTCTCGGCATCGTTGACTGACATCCAGCCACCGACATTAAACTCTTGCACCTGTCCATCAATGCTCAGCACAAAAGGGTAGTCTATCGTACCGGTACTGGAAAAGAACCTGACAGCCTGATGCTGCATTAAATCGTCCGGATGATGCGGTGTACCAAATTTGGCCAGATACGCCGGGCTGGCACAAATTGCTTGCGGCATCATCGCCAGACGGCGTGCCACCAATGTTGAATCACGCGGGTTACCGCCGCGTATTACGCAGTCCACACCTTCCCTTACCAGATCGACCAGACGGTCACCGCTGCTGATGACCAGGTCTATGCCGGGATAACGGTCACGGAATTCATGTATCTTCGGCAATACCACTTGTGTCGCATGGGTGCCGTGCATGTCCACCCGCAAGACCCCGCGTGGATTGGCGGCCACATGCCGCATCGATGCTTCGGCATCGTCCAGTTCACTGAGCACATGCACACAACGCTCATAAAAAGCCTGGCCATCGAGAGTAGTGCGGACCTGACGCGTGGTGCGTTCGAGCAGGCGGGTGCCCAATCGTGCTTCCAACTGCTTGATGGCATAGGTAGCGCTGGCACGGGGTACATCCAGCATATCTGCCGCCCGGCTAAAACTGCCGGTTTCGACAATGCGGGTGAATAGTTGCAAAGTATCCAGTCTGTCCATGATTGTTGAGCTGTGTTGAATTATGTTCTAAGTTTATCAGTATTTATCTCATTTTATTGAATGGTTAAAGTGTATTCCAGACAGGCGATATGGTCCTGTAGTCTTACATCACCGGAGTCAATCATGAATAAAGATGCAACTAAAACAGCCATCATCACTGGCGCATCCCGTGGCATAGGCCAGGCAATCGCGCTGCGTCTGGCGGCAGATGGTTTTGCCGTTGTGGTCAATTACGCCGGCAATGCCAGTAAAGCGCAAGAAACAGTAACTGCCATACAGGCGGCTGGCGGCAAGGCCATCGCCGTGCAGGGCGATGTTGCCAGGCCGGAGGATGTGGCGAAATTGTTTGCAACAGGCAAAGAAGTATTTGGCCGCATTGATGTGGTCGTCAATAGTGCTGGCGTCATGCCCATGGCAACCATCAATGACAGCAATCTGGATGCTTTTGACAAGGTCATTGCCACCAATCTGCGTGGCGCTTTTCTGGTACTGGCCCAGGCGGCCCAGCACGTGGAAAAAGGCGGTCGCATCATTGCATTGTCCACCAGCGTGATTGCCAAATCTTTTCCCGCCTATGGGCCGTATATTGCCAGCAAGGCGGGGGTAGAAGGCCTGGTTCATGTACTGGCCAATGAATTGCGCGGGCGTGACATCACAGTTAATGCCATCGCCCCCGGCCCGGTGGGCACCGAGCTGTTCTTCAATGGCAAGACCGAAGAACAAATTACCAACATCGCCAAAATGGCACCGATGGAACGCATAGGCACACCTGAAGAGATCGCTGCTGCCGTCGCCTTTCTGGCTGGCCCTGACGGTGCCTGGGTTAATTCGCAAGTGCTACGCGTCAACGGCGGCTACGTTTAAGAACCTGCTTACGATCTTACTGCGCGAGCGCAATCGGAGTCGACTCGGGCTCATGTGCTGCTCAAAATTCTGATGACAGGTTCTAATCTGCGTCATTTTCACATTTATATTTTTACACCAAGGAGAAAACCATGCCATTTGCCAATTTCAAATTCCCTGAAGGCATACTCGATGCAAGCCGCAAGGAAGAAATCATCCACCGCACTACCGCCATGTTCGTTGAGTATTTCGGTGAAGGAGTCCGACCTTATTCCATGGTGTTAGTGGAAGAGGTCAACGATGGCGGTTGGGGCCGTGCCGATGAAACCCTGACGCTGGAAAAGATGGGTTTGCCACCCAGGTGAAAATGTATTACTGATTCTGTATTACTGATGTCGGTACACCGGTTCGCGAATATTTTCGGGACCGGTGTGTTGACGCCATCATCAGATCACCACGGCTGACTGGCAAATTCCTCCACCAGAAAATCCAGCAAGGCCCGCACGGCGGGGGATAAGTGCCGGCGCGATGGAAACAAGGCATAAATGGTCATCACAGGGGCCGTCCATTCTGGCAATATGACTTGCAGTTGACCCTTGCTCAGGTGGTCTGCCATCAGATAGGTGGGCAGCAGGGTGATGCCGCCGTCAGCCAGCGCCGCCTGCAATAATACGGTCGCATCATTGGCGCTGAAGTGGCTGGCAATATCAACCAGTACGGCTTCATCAGCACGCTGGAAGCGCCAGGTGTTGCGGCCGTAATTGGCATGGCTCATACAGCGATGACTGGGTAGCTCTTGCGGATGTGCAGGTAAGCCAGATGTTCTGACATAAGCAGGCGATGCCACCAGGACAGAATCACATACCGCCAGTGGTCGTGCAATCAACAGCGGGTCGGGTTCACTGCTGATGCGTATCGCCAGGTCTACACGCGCCTCAACCAGATTGACGGTGCTGTCGCCCACATGCAAATCGATCTTCAGCATAGTGTGCTGCGCCAGGAACTTGCTGATGGCACGTGCCAGATGACCAAAGGCAAATGAGGTACTGCAAGTCAGGCGTAACTGGCCGCGCAATTCAACGTTGTCGCTGCTGGTTTCTTCTTCTATGCTTTCCATCAGTGCCAGCATCTGCTGGCTGCGGCGCAGGCATTGTTCACCGGCATCGGTCAGCGTCACGCTTCGTGTGGTCCTTTGCAGCAGGCGTGCATTCAGCCAGCTTTCCAGTTCACTTACATAACGCGTCACCATGGCACGCGACATGTCCAGCTTGTCGGCAGTGGCACTGAAACTGCCGCTGGAAGCAACCTCACAAAACACCCGCATGGCCGTCAGTCTGTCCATAATTTATTTTCTATTTGCTCTGTATTTGAAACGGTTATGCGCATTTTATCGTATTTATCTGTTCGAAAATTGAAATTAAACTACAAGCACTGAATCACTTTCTGATTCAAACCACAGCTCAAACTTAATTCAAATCAGGAGTTCATCATGTTACGCACCACTGTATTAGCCGCCACACTCGCTGTCACTTTTGCCTCTGCCGAAGCCGCTACGCCCTTGCAAGTCAAAGTCTATAACGCCGATGGCAATAGTTTTAATGTCAATTCCACCCTGGTGTATGGCGAAAAAGAAGCCCTGGTGATAGATGCCGGTTTTACCCGTGCCGATGCTTTGCGGATTGCTGCCAATGTCCTTGACAGTGGCAAGCAGTTGAAAACCATACTGGTCAGCCAGGCAGATCCTGATTATTACTTTGGCGTTGAAGCACTGAAAGAAATTTTCCCGCAGGCCGACGTCGTCGCTACCCCAGCCGTGCTGGAAAAACTGAGCGCCAAGCTGGCAGGCAAGGTTGCTTTCTGGGGCCCTAAAATGGGTGCAAATGCGCCTCGCACACCGGTCTTGCCCAAGGCATTGAGCGGCAATAGTGTGACCGTAGACGGTGAAGTGGTTGAATTGCGTGGTAACCAGGGTGTGCTGGCACACCGCCCTTATTTCTGGATACCATCAATCAAGGCCATTGTCGGCAACATCGGTGTGTTCGGCAATATGCATGTATGGACAGCTGATACCCAAACCGTGGCCGAACGCAGTGCCTGGGTCGCGCAGCTGGATGAAATGGCAGCCCTGCAACCGAAAATCGTCGTGCCTGGCCACATGAAATCCGGCACAACGGTTGATATCAGTGCAATTACTTATACCAAGGGCTATCTGCTGTCGTTTGAAAAAAATGCAGCCGCCACCAAGACCAGTGCAGAACTCATCGACGCCATGAAAAAAGCCTACCCTGATGCGCCACCAGGTTTGTCACTGGACATCGGTGCCAAGGTGAACAAGGGTGAGATGAAGTGGTAAGACGGTTTTCATTGATGCATTGAGCAATACCTTGAGCATGGCGGACAACAGTTCGCCATGCTATTTACACATGAAAGAGGTGGGCAATTGACTAATCTGGACATCATCAAAAGTACTTATGAAGGAAAAACTTCAGAAGAAAACGGCAAGAATCTCCAACAATACCTGGCCGCCGACGCCAGGTGGACAGAGGCACAAGGCTTTCCTTATGCCGGTACCTATACAGGCTTTGCCGAGATAGCAAAAAACGTCTTCCAGCGCCTCGCCACAGAATGGTCAGACTATAAATTTACGGTCGAAGATTATGTTGCTGGTGATGACAAGGTCGTGGCCTATGGTACTTATACTGGTACGCATAAGATCAGCCAGAAAGCTTTCAGCGCCAGGGTTGCCCACCTGTGGCAATTAAAGGATGGCAAGATCATTCGCTTTGAGCAGTTTGTTGACAGCATGCCGGTTGTTGCGGCCATGGCCTGACGTAATCTGCATTGCACGCTTTGCACTTAGCGCCTGCGTGATCTCGTTAGCCAGTCTGAGTGTCAACCTCAACTGGGGTTGGCGCGTTTCTAAACAAAAGCCGCTGCACGTATTTATGAAATGAGTGCTAGTGTGTGAATCTGGTTTGCTGTGCAATCAATGATTTAAGTCGCAGCGCCCGTCTGTGTTGCCGCACTGTATTTTAAATGCAGTAACTGTTGTAACAATTATTCCTGCAGTCGTGTTGCTGGCGACGGTATAGAGTATTGTTGATGAAATGAGTCAGTATTCTGTTTCGACACAATATCTGGCCCTGTGGTTGCGGCAAAAGCTTGCTGCCACAGCCCGCCACCATTGGAATAGCTATGAAACCTGATTTCTTGCATGTATCTTCGTCCCGCAAAGCATTACTCAATAAACCTGTTATTAAACCTTTCATTGCGCCGCTGGTTACTGTTCTGGCTACATTGTTGGTTTCAGCTTGCGGTGGTGGCGGTTCTTCAAACACGGGCACCACGCCGGTCGTGACGCCAGAAGTGGCCAACCCTCCTGGTGCCGGGCATTTTGAGGTGGCCACTTTTATTAAAACGGTCAATGTCACTGATGTCACGGCAACACTGCCCAAAGATGTGGCAGCCGTTGTCAAACCCCTGTATTCCGTCGATACCTATAAAATCACTTACACCACGACCGATGCTGGTGGACGTACAGTCACTGCATCCGGTCTTGCTGCCATTCCGCGCAAGACAAGTAGTCTGGCCAGCCCGGTATTAAGCTATCAACATGCCACCATCAAAACCGATAGCGAAGCACCCAGTAACCATGCTACGCCGGACGAACCTGCGGTGTTGTTTGCTTCCATGGGGTATCTGGTCAGTGCCGCCGATTATGTTGGCTATGGCACGACCAAAGGCTTGCCACATCCATATTTGCTGGCGACACCGACTGCTGTTTCTGTGATTGATTTCATGACAGCCACTGCACGGTGGCGCCAGATGAAGGCGATTGCGGACAATGGCCAGGTGTTTTTGACGGGCTATTCTGAAGGCGCTTATGCATCGATGGCAACGTTGCGTCTGTTGACTCAAAACAAGACTGCAAGTACCGTGCTGCCAGTCAGCACGTTTCTTGGTGCAGGCCCGTACGATGTCGTGCTGACATTGAATACCATGCTGAATACCATTCGCAAGGATAATCCTGTTCTTGGCGCACTTATCAGTCCGGGATTCTTGAAAAAACTCGGTGCCAATGACAGGGCGAACGTACGCAATCTATTGTTGTCGTCTGCCTTGGGCAGTCAGAGCGATATCAGCTTTGACCCGACATTCCTGGATAATTTCCTCAACGATGACGATGCCAGCATTGCCGTACAAAGCAATGTCTATGACTGGACGCCGCAATCACCTATCTCCTTTTTCCATGGACGTGATGACACCACTGTCCCGTATGGCAATACCGATTCAGCGTTTCAAACTATGACAAAACGTGGTGCGGCGTCGTTGATAGATCGTATGGATTGCCCGGCCAAACCTTCCGAGCATATCGCCTGTGTGCCCTCATTCCTGATCAGCGATATCACCCGGCTGGGCGCTTTGGCGCGAGGATTGTAATTGCCAGGTTGTGGTTGCTAGTCGCCGCTGCACGCATCAAGTTATTGATCTGCGTGTAGCGAACATGGCGGCTCAATAACGCCTGTTCAGCGTCGCCCACGGCACTTCATGGTCATACTGACCGGCTACAACGACATCGCCGTTGATATCCGTCACGCCACGAAAGCCGACACCAAACGCCTTGAAACCCATCTGTTCGTGCTGTTTGCTGTAATCGATGCGGTCGTGGTGGTGTCCATGGAATGAGCGTGTAACGCGCATACGTCGCGCCAATTCATCAATGACTGCAAAGCCATGCGGATGCGAGCTGGGTGCTTCATGGCTTACCAGGATATCAGCGCGCTGGCTGGCCAGGTAGTTGTAGTCGGTAGGGAAGATGGAACTGTAATGCTTGCGAGGCAAGCCTTCGCGCCAGCGGTTTTCCTTGCCTGCTTTGGTGCTGTATTCTCTTTGCGTCTGAAAATGTTTGGCGCCCGGCGGCATCCAGATATGCCCGCGAAACACCCCGCCCAGACCAGCGATCCTGTAACCCGCTATATCCACCACCCGCCCATGCAGATTACGGCCAGCCAGGGCCGAACCGAACAGATGATCATAATCTTCGTCTGTATCGGTATCATGGTTGCCATGGATGTACCAGATGTCGGTACTGCCCATAATGGCGGCCAACTCCTGCTCCAGCGGCTGCCTTGCTTGCAGATCACCCAAAAAAATGATGGCAGCAGGGCGATTCGCCAGGACGACGTCTATCACATGCTGAAAGTTGCCATGTGTGTCGCCGCAGAAGTAGATTGCTTGCATAATGTACAGCTTGACAGTGAATTGATGGATATTGTGCTGCTCAGCTTACCGCAATGTCGCTTCCTTCACAGACGCTCGCGATATTGAGCCCATGCGCAATATACCTTACATCAAATTTCAAATATCATGGCTGTAAGACAATTTGCATGAATTGTTGTGGAATTGACCCTTTATAAGGCGGAGCGGCCTCGCTGTTGACGACAGAGGGGAGTTTGTCTGAAGTCGCAACGGTTTTCATATCTTTTATCTACAGAGGCAAGCATGTTTTCATGGCGATGGATCCTGGTGGCTTTAATTGTATTTGGTGCGATATACCAATGGCGTGGGCGGTCTGTAGCCGTGCCCCCTGGCAGCATTGCACCCAATGATCCTGTACAGACCATGCTTGATCGTGGACCCGAGTATCAGCAAAATAATTACAAGCTCAAAGCACTGGCAGAATTTACGGTAGAAGCACGCGTACTGTCCAAAGAAACCTATTCTTCCGATCGCGAGGCTGAATTGTCACCCGTAGACCTGGCCCTGGGCTGGGGTGCGATGTCAGATTCTGCCGTGCTCGATAAACTGTCGATAGGTCAGGGCAATCGCTTCTATCACTATCACTGGGACAATGAACCGCCACGTCCTCCAGCCGAAATAGCCAGCCACAGCGCCAATATGCACCTGATACCGACCACCCCCGAACTGGAAAAAAAGATGAAGGCAGTACGCGTCGGCCAGGTCGTCACCATACGCGGTCAACTGGTAGAAGCGACTGCTGCCGATGGCTGGCACTGGCGTTCATCGCTGACACGTGACGATACCGGGGCTGGTGCTTGCGAAGTGATCAGGGTGGAGGCGATAGAGGTGAAATGATGTGCTGATATAGAAGACATCTGCAAAATGGTGCTGTTATATAGTGCTATATGGGTGAGATTTTAGTACTTTGTTCAAAAATATAGTACCAATCACTAAAAGTGGCGACACTTTGAATTATGGTTTTGCTTGCTGTGCCAATTGAAGGATTGGACGGTGTTGTTCGAGGCAAGTTCGAGGCAAGCATGAACTGATGGCATGGATACATTGTTCCCTAGCCATCCAAATAATAATTCAAGGAATCTTCACCATGCATTCTGTTTTTAGTCCTGCCCCTGCTTTCTCAAGACCTGTCGCCAAACTTGCATTCATGCTGGCATTGCTGAGCGCATCGCTGACCCTGTCAATCGACCAGGCGCAAGCCCAGGTCAATGCGCCGGCAAGTTCAGCCGCAAGCTCGACTGCAAGCACCTCCGCCAGTGCGGCTGAAGAGTTGCCAAGTGTAGAAGTCAAAGCCGTCAGGGACCCGGCCATTCTGCCTTATAAAGTTGCGTATGAGCTGATATCCAAAGTACGTGGCGCAAGCAAGGACAAGGTACAGATACTGATACGCATTACTTCTGCCAAATCCCATGCACCGCTACCCAATCTGAATATTTATCTCGACGGTAAGAATACACATCAACAACTGGACATATCGCCCACCGGTTATGTCACCGTACCGCTGGATGCTACGGCCTATGCGGACGGTGCAGAGTTTGTGACCAACCAGAAAAAAGGGTCGATGGAAGTCAATATCCTGCTCTTGCCAAAATTGCCGCAAGATATCTTCAAATATGCCGACATCAGCGAAAGCATAGAAGCGGCACAATCCGCCATCAAGGAACTGGTACCCTGGTACTTGCGCCTGTTCATGCCATCGGTTAACGGTGTGGGAATTTGTTATGCAGACCAAAACCAGATCGTACTGGTCAAGGGTAGCGAAGAAGTCCATCTGCCAGCAAATAACGACGCCATCGACCCTTTGAAAAACAAGGTCCACTGCACCAGATTTTCTGCCAAGGATGTGGCCAGGGAAAAAGAAAACCTGATCATGCCAGCGAGTGGCTGGCAGGCGATTTTTATGTAAGATTCGTGAATAGGGCTGTGGGGCAGTGCCATAATACGGTTCGCTCGCCGTCTTTACGCTGTCACAAAATCCGCTCTGCCTGTATCTGATGATAAGAATCGTTGGATTAATAATGTGAATTCAAATTGAAAATGAATGGCATGAATCACTTTGAATATTTTGAAGAGTTTGTAAAACCGAAGATTCCGGGCGATTATTTGCTTACCTGGTCAGATTTTCCAAATGGTGACTTTGGTGACCTGAAAAGAGCCGAATTTGCATCCTCTTCATTGCTTGGCTCAATTGAATTCTGGTCAAAAGGCTGGCTGGGTGTAGATGTTGTTGACCTTCGTATAGATGACCAGGTACTGGTTATATTGTGCAGCCCGGAGGATGAAGATGGAATCAAGCATGCTTTTGATGGCTTATTAGAAATTCTGGTAGATGTGTAACATTATTGTTTTGAAAGGCGATATCACCGTATATCCCGCAGATATCATCGTCAATGCAGCGAATTCTTCATTATTGGGCGGTGGCGGTGTTGACGGAGCCATACATCGTAAAGGTGGAGCAGCAATACTGGATGAATGCCAAAAGATCAGAGCGCGACAAGGCGGTTGTTATGCCGGCAATGCAGTCATAACGACAGCAGGATTATTGCCTGCCAAATATGTCATCCACGCCGTTGGACCCAGGTGGAATGACGGAACGAAAGGTGAAGCTGAATTACTGCAACAGACTTACCAGAGATGTTTGCATTTAGCTGTAGAGCACAATGCGCGTAGTATGTCTTTCCCCAATATTTCAACCGGCACTTACCAATTTCCCAAAGAGTTGGCTGCACAGATAGCAAGCGATACGATATTTGCTTTTTTTGAAGACAATCAAAGTATAGAGACGATCAATATCGTTTGCTACGAACAGGATAATTACGATATTTATCAGGCAATCATAAAGCGTAGAGAAATTTGACGTGTGGTGTACTAATACTGTTTGGAGACATATTTTTTAACATCAGCAATTCCGAAGTCGCAATAAATGCATGGAAAAATCTTGGATCACCACAATTCATGAATGATTTTTATTTTCTGCCACCTGAGTATGTAAAAGACGAGCATGGTGCGCTTGGTGAATGTATTTCTGGTGTTTTATATCTTATTAAAGAATCTGCGGCAAGTCCGGATGATCTGTTTTGTGCACAGGCGTTATTTGATCGCGTATTTAACGGATTAGGTCAAGGCGGAGAGAGTGTTGATCAATGGGATATTGCGAAATGGAAATACCGACACACCACGGAAGCAGGGAATTTGGCAGGTAATTTTGATGACAATGATTTCTTAGTGTGGGTTGATGAAACTTCATTCTTCAAACCCAACTGGCGTGTGTACAAAGAGGCTGAATTCAAGAAAATATTTGAAATGACTTGTCGGAATTTTTCGGCTGAATATCCGCATCACGCTGATGCGATCTCTAAGGCCTTATCTGAAAATGGCATGAATTTATAAACGCCTAATGGATGCAATGGTTAGTGATGAATGATTTCAAATGTTCTTCTTCAAAGTAAGATCAATAAAATTGTCAAAATCAGCTGCATAAAAAATAAATCATCTTCACACCCAGCGCATACCCACTTCACAATCCCTCGCTAAGCTAGCGCAGTCCTTGTTACTTGCCGTTTGGCTGTTTTCATTATGTCGTCACTGTTGGCACATGTCGTTGTCGGGGCGAGTCTGTATCTTTGCAATGACGACAGCTCGCAGCGGCGATCACCTGCCGCTGTGGTCTTGCCAGTCTCGTTGGCCATATTGCCCGATTTTGATTATTTTGCGATCTGGTTTTTGGGTGTACGGTTTGAGCAGCGTTACACGCATTCGCTATTCTTTTGCCTGGCAATGAGTTGCCTGGCCTGGCTGATGACAAGGCGATGGTGTAGATCACGCAATCTGATATTGAGTTTCTGGCTTTTGCTGCTGGCGAGTTGTTCGCATTTACTGCTTGATCTGCTGGTTGGACGGTGTTTGCCTTTGTTGTGGCCATTTTCTGTTGTTGAACTGTGCTTGCCTGTAGCTGTACTGCCAGGTGCTGCCCATACCGGGTTGATCAGCTATGTATTCTGGCGTAACCTGGCCATTGAATCCTGTCTGCTCTTGCCTGTATGCGTAGCGCTCATTGCGAGCGTCCGGCGGCTATCACTACGCAGGTATGTGCCTGAAATTATATTGGTGTTGACGATGTGGTTGGGTTTGTTATTTTGCAGTAGCAGTTTGACGACAATGTGAGCGCTTGAGATGCTGGTTGATCCAATGCGTCACACAAAACTGAATCCCGCTTTCGACAATGGCAATGCACGCACACGCTTGCCCTTCGTGGCTGCCGCAATCGCATTGCACAGAGCGGGTGCTATCGAAGGTACGGCCGGTTCACCGGCACCGGCAGGGGATTCTTCGCTATCGATGACGATGATTTCCATCGGTGGCAATTCATTCAGACGCAATACCTGATAGTCAGAAAAATTCTGTTGCTCCACTGCGCCGTCTTTTACCGTGATTTCGCCTTTCATCACGGCAGACAAGCCCCACACCATGCTGCCTTCAATCTGCGCTCTGAAGCCGGATGGGTCAACTACCACGCCGCAGTCAGTGACGCACACTGTCTTGTGTATTTTCACGACATTTTTAGACGAGACGCTGATTTCAAATGCATGTGCGGTATAGGCATGGGTGTGGGTGTAGACGCAACAGGCAATGCCGCGATAACGGCCACGTGCTGCGGGTTTGCGCCAGCCTATGGCATCGGCACATCGTAGCAGCACCGCTTCCATGCGCTTGCGGTGGGTCGCCTGCACGGTGTCGTTACCATACTGGCGCAGCAGCATCAGCCGGTATTCCAATGGGTCGGCCTTGTTGCGAACAGCCAGTTCGTCGATGAAAGATTCCACCGCAAATACATTCTGGCTATATGAAATGGAACGCCATGAACCAACCGGGATGGGTGACTCTACCGGGTAAAAGCCACTTTGGTAATCTGCCGCAGGATAAATCAGATCATTCGATGGCCCGCCATAAATATGCTGGGCCGAGGCGATGGTTTTGGCCGGGAAGGTGCTGACAGCAAGCTGATGATGCCATGCCTGTATGCCCGATTTGTCGGCCCTGGCTGACAGGCGATGGAAGGTGGCGGGGCGGTAAAAGCTGTTGCGCATATCGTCTGGCCGCGAAAAAATCAGTTTGACGGGTTTGCCAAGGGCCTTGGACAACTGCATGGCTTCTGCTGCATTATCGACTTTTTCCTTGCGGCCAAAGGCACCACCCATGGGCAACAGATGGGCAAAAATGGCGGACTTGTCGACCTCGAATGCCTTGGCCAGTGTGCTGGCAAAAAAACCGGGGGCCTGGAAACCACCCCAGATGTCATATTTACCGTCTTGATAACTGGCGACGCAATTCGGCACTTCCATCGGTGCCTGGTTCAGGAAGGGCAATTCATACTCGGCACTGAAACTGGCATCGGGGGCCGCAATGTAGGCTTTGCTTTTGCCCTGCTTGTCATAACTGAGAGCTGGCGTGTCGTTTTTGATGGTCGCACGCATGGAAACCGACAGGGTGGCGCTGTCCGGGTTGGTAAGGGCTGGCCCCTGATCCCATTCCACTTTTAATAGCGACTGGCCTTGCAGGGCCAGCCAGGTGTTGCTGGCGACAATCGCGACACCGTTACGGTTATCACAGCCATTCATTTGTTTAACTTCCAGCACCGCAATGATGCCCGGCCCCAGCGCTTTTACAGCGCTATCGTCAAAGCTGCGTACCTTGCCAAAAAATGTGGGGGATCGCACGATGGTCGCCATCAGCATGCCGGGCAGGCTGAAATCCATGCCGAACTGTTCCTGTCCATTGCCTTTCTCTTCGGCGTGGTAGCGTTTGACGGGCTTGCCTATCAGTTTATATTCGCTACGCGGCTTTAATGCTGGGTTGGCTGGTACAGGCAGTTTGCTGGCAGCTTCGATCAGGGCGGCATATGGCAATACCGCATTGGTATCAAGATTGATGACCGTGCTGTTGCTGGTTTTCACCCGTTCGACAGAGATATTCCATGTGCTGGCAGCGGCGCTGGCCAGCATGGCACGGGCTGCGGCACCCGCCTTGCGCAAGCTGCCCCAGCCACCCTTGACGCTGGCGCTGGCCCAGGTGTTGTACTGGCCTGCGCTGGCGGCGTCATAGGGCAGGGCTTCGATTGTTATCTTGTTAAAATCGGCATCCAGTTCTTCTGCCAGCAGTACCGGCATGGCAGTACGCACGCCCTGACCCATTTCCTGCTTTTGCACGAACAGGGTAATCTGGCCATTGGCTGCAATGCGTATCAGTGGTGAAGGGTGAAAGGCCACACCTGAGACTGCACCTGAGGCTGCAACTAAGCCTGTATTTGAGCCTGACTCTGTCTGTGCCAGTGCAGCGGGCAGCGCTTCTGACAGCAGCCATGCACCGGCGCTGAAAGAAGAAAGTCGGAGAAAACTTCTGCGATCCATGAATTGTTTACCTGACAATGGCGTCTGGGATTGAGTTAAGGAATTATGCAGGGTTTGCTACCAAAACCTGCTCAAGAAGATGATTTTTAGGTCTGCGGTATCGTCCGCTCTTTTAGGCTGACTTACTATTGCCAGTCTTATTTATCCCGTTTTTTAGGCGACTGTCTCATGGGCTTGATCCGTATTTTCCTGCTGTCACTGTTGTGCACTCTTGCTATCAGCCAGTCGATGGCCGCCACCGAAAATACGCCGCGCAGCGTGCAATTGCTGTCTGAAGGATGGCGCTTCAGCAAGGGCGATGTCAGCGGCGCCGAACAAACAGGTTTTGATGACAGCAAATGGCGTCGCGTTAGCGTACCGCATGATTACAGTATAGAAGGACCGGTAGCTCAGGATAATCCATCCGGGCCTGCTGGTGGATTCTTTCCCGGTGGTGTGGGCTGGTACCGCCAGACTCTGCATATCGATGCATTGCAGCCGGGCAGGCGCAGTTTCATTGTATTCGATGGGGTAATGGCGAATAGCGATGTCTGGATCAATGGCCAGCATCTGGGTCGTCGTCCGAATGGTTATGTCAGCTTTGTACATGATCTGACTGCCTATCTTAAACCTGGCGACAACATCATCGCTGTGCGCTGTGACAATGCGAATGAACCTTCATTGCGCTGGTATCTGGGCGCAGGCATTTACCGTCAGGTGCGTCTGGTCAGCACGGGCGATACCCATATCGAACCCTGGGGTACTTTTGTCAGCACACCCAAACTGACGAATGACAAGGCGACCGTGCATGTACGCAGCAGCATCATCAGCCCGGATGGTGGCAAGCTGGCATTGCAAGTGCGCCTGCTTGATCCCAGCGGTGTGGTGTTGAAGACAGCCAGCACAAAAGCTGTACAGGCCAAACCAGGACAGACGCTGCAGCTTGAAACTGATATCACCGTAAACAAACCGCAGCACTGGGATATTGACAACCCTGTGTTGTACACAACTGCCGTCAGCTTGCTGCGCGATGGCAAAGCCGTGGACAATGAAGACGTTGCATTCGGTATCCGCAGCTTTGAATTTAATGCACCCAAAGGCTTTTTCCTGAATGGCCGTGCCTTGAAGATATATGGCGTTGGCCTGCATTCGGATGGTGGTGCCGTGGGCGCAGCCGTACCGCTGGCTGTTTGGAAGCGTCGCCTGACGGAATTGCGCAAGCTGGGTGTGAATGCCATCCGCACCGCGCATAATGCGGTTGCTCCAGAGTTTCTTGATCTGTGCGACCGCATGGGCTTTCTGGTCATGGATGAATTTTTTGATCAGTGGACCCTGGCCAAGGTACCGTATGACTACAGCCTGCATTTCAAGAATTGGGCAGAACGCGATACCGCTGATCTGGTGAAGCGCGACCGCAATCATGCCAGCATTATCATCTATTCCATCGGCAATGAAATTCGCGATACCACACAGCCGCAAGTGGCATTTGAATGGGCAAAACGTCTGATCCAAGTACATCATGAAATTGACCCTACTCGCCCGGTCACCCAGGCCCTGTTCCGCCCCAACGTGACCAAAGATTATGACAATGGTTATGCCGATTTGCTGGACGTTGTCGGTCAGAATTATCGTGAAAAAGAAATCCTGGCGGCCTATGTACAAAAGCCCACACGCAAAATCCTGGGAACAGAAAACACGCATGAAGTGAATCAATGGGTTGCTGTGCGCGATCATCCCGAATACGCCGGACAGTTCTTGTGGACAGGTGTTGATTATCTGGGTGAAGCCGGTCGCTGGCCAACCATAGGCACTGGTTCTGGCCTTTTGCTTAGCACTGGCTTGCAAAGGCCACGTGCGTTTGAACGCCTGTCGTGGTGGTCAAGTCTGCCCATGGTGAAAATTGCCCGGCGCGTTGCCACGGTCGGGCAGAATGTGGTCGAGCCTGTATTTGGCCCCGGTGCTGCACCAGCTGATCAGCCAGCTCAGGCGGCAGCCACTGCTAGACCACGTTTCTCACAGCCGCTGGTGGCGGACTGGTCACCTGCCAATCGTGAATCACATACCGAGACGCTGGAGATTTATACCAATGCCGATGAAATTGAACTCAGCCTGAACGGACAAACGGTGGCAAATGAAAAGCGCCATGCGGATGCTACGCCCATCGTCGTCAAGTTACCATTTGCGGCTGGTAGCCTGAAAGCCATCGCCAAACGTGATGGCAAGGTCGTTGCCACGGATGAATTACAAACTGCTGGCAAGGCGGCGCGCCTGCAATTATCCGCCGATACTACACTGAGCCAGCATCTGGATGATGTCGCCCATGTGACAGTCACCCTGGTTGACGACAAGGGCGTACGCATTCCGGACAACGATACCGTAGTCGAGTTTTTGGCAGAGGGCGAGGGCAAAGTCATCGCCGTCGACAACGGCAATATGCAAGATCACGACCCTTACCAGGCTAGCCGCCGCAAACTGTATGACGGCAATGCAATTGCCATCCTGCGCGCCAATGCCAGCAACGGCAAGATCACGGTACGTGTCCGTGTGCCAGCCATGCCCGATGTGCCAGAAAGTGTGGTGAGCATTCCAGTCAAACCGGCGGCAGCCCTGGTGCCACTGCGCAGTTTTTAAGCTTGCAGCTTTTTGTTTAATAAAATAGAGACATCGCCCATGACAAGTACATCAACTCTGGCCAAACTACTACCTTTCGCTGCCTTCATGCTGACTGCTGCCTGTCATGCAGCAGATACGCCACCAGCCATGCCTGGCAAGGGCCTGGCCCAGCATGATTTTTTATATGCTGGCGAAGCCAGGACCCGTGATGTGTATATCGTCCGTGGTGGCAAGGTGGACTGGGATTTTCATGATACGTCAGTAGATGGTGAAATCAGCGATGCACTGATGGCATCCAACGGCAATATTGTCATGACACATCAGCACGGCGTGAAGGTCGTTGACCAGAACCGCAAGACATTGTGGGCATATACAGCAGAAGAAAAACACGAGATACACACGGCGCAGTTCATCGGCAATGACAGAGTCATCTTCATCCAGAGCGGCACGCGTCCACGCATCATGGTCGCCAATATCAAGGCCAACAAGATAGAGCGTGAAATTGCCATCCCTGCGGGTAACCTCAATAACACCCATGGCCAGTTGCGTCATGCACGTCTGACCAGCAACGGCACCTACCTGGTGGCACAGATGGACATGAAACGCGCCGTGGAATTTGACAGCAATGGCAAAGAAGTCTGGAGCCTGCCTTTCCCCGGCATCTGGTCAGCCAAACGCCTGGACAATGGCAATACGCTCATCACCGGCAAGACCGGCGTATTTGAATATAACAGCAAGGCCGAAGTAGTCTGGAGTCTGACGCCAGAAGACCTTGCCGCCTACCAGTACACCAGCTTCCAGATCGCCCAGCGCCTGCCGAACGGCAATACCCTGTTGAACCACTGGGTCAACCAATGGAGCGCAGCCGGTGCCAACATCGACCCTGCCACAGCACCCGCACAATTGCTGGAAGTGACACCAGACAAGAAAGTGGTGTGGGCACTGCACCAGTGGAAAGACCCTAACCTTGGCCCGTCGACTACGGTGCAGCTTCTGGATAGGGCTGAAAAAGCTGAACAGGTTTATTTTGGGGATATCCGTTAAGACACTGTGCAATTTTTGAATAACAGACAAATTTCACGATTTTCTGAATACCTCACGAACTGAAGAATCGCCCGGTGTTTGCTCTGTCTTACTTCTTTTTTTCATCCTTCAGCGTCTTCATTTGTTCCGCACTGACAGCCTTGGCTGGCGCTGCTACCTGTTCAGTCTTTGGTGCGCGCATGATTTTCGTTGTCTTCGCCAGAGCGCTCGTGCAATTCGTATCTGGCGTATTACCCAGATTGACCAGTGGTAGCACAGCCGCAAAAGGGGCAACGGCGGCAAGTGCTACTGCCGCAGCGGCTTTTAGCGCCAACGGTCCTTTATAGGGGCCGACGTCCGGATGCTTGAATGTGCCTTTGGCATAGAGCGGAGTCCGTAAGGAAATGATCCTTACACCCTTGGTCTTGGGACGGACATCCAGGTTCAACTGTTCCTGTGCGAGATTAATGTTGCCGCTAATGTCGATCACTGCATCATCGGTATCAATCACAAAATTTTTCACTTCCGCCAGGCCGTTTTTCACATTGAAATCACTGGCGAGGCAATTCAGGTGAACCTGTTTGTCGCCAAAGACTTTAACGAATACTGCGTTCGCGAGATTCAGACCAGCGATTTCCAGCATGAACTGGCTGACGGTGCCTTCGGTGACGACAGCGCCGATCTGACCGTTTGAGGTAGCCAGCATCGAAGAAATGGAATTGCCGTGGCCGGTTAATGCAGCATCACTATTGACTTCACCAAAGCTTGTCTTCATGGATTCCAGTGCAGGAAACAGTTCGCGTACCTTCAAATGGCGCGCGGTCAGTTTTATCTGGGCAGTAATTTTTTCCTTGCGGCCATCGAGTGAAATATTGGACGTTACATCGCCGCCTGCCATGCCGAAATTCAAAGGCGTCAGACTCAGCACCTTGTCTTTCATGTGTATGTCCGCAACGACATCCTGTAAGGGTATTTCATGCGTGCGCACCAGTTTCTTGCCTTTGAATTTGACATCTGCATCAAGCGCCCCCCAATTTGCTGTATTGAATTGCGCCACTGGCAGCACTTTCTGATCTGGCTGTAGCGACACCTTGTTTTGGGCGGCTTTGGAGGCTTTGCTTTCTGCACCTATCGTCGGCCCCAGGTCTTCCAGCCGCAATTGCTGCGATGTGATTGTGCCACTTAACAAAGGGCGGGGCTGCTGCTGCTGGTACTGCAAGCTACCGGCTACATCGCTGCCACCCACGGTGCCGCTAAAGTCCTGGTACCGCCAGTTCCATAAAGCATTGACTTTCTTGCCCATCAAACGGCCCTTGATGGCGTAGGCAGGCGTTTCAGGCAACAATACGCCCGTCAGCGGATACAGATCTGCCATGCTGGCACCACCCAGTGTCAGTTGAAGATCGATGCCTGCGAGCGATTTGGGGTCTGTCAACGTGCCGGCAATGGCCATTTTGTTCTTGCCAATATTGGCATGTGCCTCGACCGGATAAATCGTATGCTCGTCTTTCAGCGACAGCAGCGCGCCAGCCTGGCCGCTACCGGTGATGGGGGCATTGCGGTAGCTGCCACCGAGATCAATCTTCAGGGCAAATTTTTGGATCTGCGTTTCCTTGGTGGAGACGTCTGCGCCGACTTTGGCGATAGCATCTTTGTCGACAAGGGATGATATCTTTGCCTGCAGGTCGAGTTTGATACCTTCGTCCAGATAACGCACATTGCCGTCGGTTAAGGCCATGCGCTGGATTTCTACGTTCCAGTTGGAAGAACCGCTGTTTTTCATCGTCCATGAATTGCTGCCATCTGCCCGCCGCTGCAACGCCAGCAAGGCAGAAGTAAGGGAAAGCTCAGTTACCACGATGTTTTTGCGCAGCAAAGGAAGCGGATGCAGGGTGATCATGATACGGTTGGCGTTGGCCATTTGCGGGCCTGCGGTGCTCCATGCAGGATTGCTTATTTGCACATCTTCGGCGCTGATTTCCAGTCTTGGCAGCCAGCCGGGCTGCATGTCAGACCCCTGTGTGAACCGTACTTTCAGGTCGCCCCCAATGGAAAATTCGCGTCCCGTACTTTCTGAAACTTTGCGATTCACATAGGGCCGCGCCAGATTCCAGTCGAAGGTCACAATGAAAATAATCATGGCCACAATTGCCACCAACAAACTGGCAAAGGTCCAAAATATGATTTTTACTGGCCTGGGAGTTGCCATGATGATCCTGTCTGAGAAAAAGCCAGGCCCGTTTTTGGGGTTAAGTCCATTTCAGGCCAGAAGTTTTTCAAGGATACCTTGGTAAGAGAAAAACTTCTGTGCGTTTTCAGACAGAAGGTTTGTTATAAAAATCAGAATTAAAAGAAAAACTTGAAATCAAACAAGATTGCTTGGAATTATCGGATAATTCGACCTGATTATTGCAGGAATGCTGCTGCTTCACCTCAACGCTAACTCTGCTGTCGCAGACGGAGTTCTGTGCAGAAACTCTTTGTTGTCAACATAGTATCGCCTGGATTCTGAATGCAGCCTGGCTATCCCTCGTTCCAGTCGCGTCGCCAGTGCCGCTTCCACTGCATAAGCCTGGCCTCCTGCACCTTTCAATTGTGCTGACGTGGCGTAGATGCCGGGTAGAACCAGTTCCGCAGACAGCGCCTGCAATACCGGTCGCAAGGCATAATCGATCGCCAGCATGTGTGACTGGCTGCCACCTACCGCCAGTGGTAACACCAGCTTATTCTTCAGCCCGTCCTGTGGCAGGATATCCAGAAATACCTTCAATATGCCGGTGTAAGACGCCTGATAGACGGGCGTGGCGATCACCACTGCCTCTGCCTCTTCCACTTGGGCAAGTGCGGCAAGGATATCTGCGTTGTGAAAGTCGGCGTGCAGCAGTGCCTGTGAAGGCAAATCGCATACTTCCAACCAGGACAGGTGGTGCCCCAGGCCCGCCAGACGTTCGCCCACGTCTGCCAGCAAGGCTCTGCTGCTGGAGGTCCGGGATGGGCTTGCACCCAGTAACAAGATATTCAACATGAACTCCTTTCTTAAGCGATATTAAGCAATATCGAGCAATATCAAATAGTGATCAGATCACCCGGAAGCCGTGTGTGCCATCGCGCCCCAGTTGGTCCACCAGCCCGAACTCCCAGTCAAGATAAGCCTGCATCGCTTCGGCGCGATTATCAGTGCCTTCGTAGGGGCGGCGATAGCGGTCTATCAGCGGCGATGCCAGTCGCGTTGCGCCGGATTCCACCGGCAAGCCTGCTGCTACCCATGCGCCGGTACCGCCGTCCAGAACATGTACCGGTAGTTCGGTCAGGGTGCGCAGGTCGGCTGCGGCATAGCGTGCCAGCAGGCTGCTGCCACAGGTAAGCACATAGCGTCGGACGCTTTTAGGCAGCGTCGTCAGTATGGCCGCAAGTTCCGAACGCAGCGCAAACCAGGCGCCAGGAATGTGACGCTTCTGATAGTTGACACCGGAGGTAAAGTCCAGCACCGCGATTTCTTCCGGTGTTTCGGCCAGCCATGTCGACAAGGTGGCGGCATCAACCTCGGCCACCTGCGGCTGCGGTGCCAGTTCGGCCTTCCATGGTTCAGTGACATTGAAATCTGCCGCTTGCAGGCCATCCACCACATATACCTCGTGGTTCATCTGCCGTAACCAGTGCGCCGTCAGGTTGGCGCGAACGCCGTCGCTGTCTGCCAGCACGATGCGGGCGCCACGCACAGGCGCAAATTGCTCGGTCTCCTGGACCAGTTGGCCGCCGGGGGCTGAGCGGAAGTGTAGCAGCCGCCCATGGTCAAATTCTGCCGGGCTACGGACGTCGAAGAAATAAGTAGTGCGTGTTGCATCAGCATGCAGCTCACCCAGTCCCGCATGTTCCAGTCGCAGCACGCCGGCGCGGTCGGCCAGTGCTCTTGCATCCTGCGCTGCCTGTGTGCGGTTGGTTTCTGATGCTGGTGGATAAGTGCGTGACTGACCATGTTCCAGTTTTTGCTGCGCCAGCGTCCAGCCTATGGTGCCGTTGCGTAACGCTGCAATCGGGTTCGGCACACCGGCGTTGATCAGGGACTGTGTGCCGATGATGCTGCGGGTACGACCGGCGCAGTTAACGATGATGCGTGTGCTGGCATCGGGTGCCAGTTCGCGTGCCCGCAACGCCAGCTCGGCACCGGGCACACTGACGCTGCCAGGAATGCTCATGGTCTGGTATTCGTCATAACGGCGTGCGTCGAGAATGACAATGTTGTCGCCGTTATCGATCAGTGCCTGTACTTCTGGTGCCGACAGGGACGGCGTATGCCGCACTGACTCCACCAGTTCACCGAATGCCTTGCTGGGTACATTCACGTCGCGGAACAACTCGCCGCCGGCCGCATGCCAGCCTTCGACGCCACCTTCCAGCAGTGAGACATTGGAATAGCCAAGCCGACGCAGGCGGCTGGCGGCGGAAATCGCCAGACCCTCACCGCTGTCCAGCACCACAATGGATACGTCGTGGCGTGGCAGCTTGCTGTAAGCGTCCAGTTCAATGCGGCCATAAGGCAGGTTGGCGGCGAACAGCGGGTGGGCCTGGGCATGTGGATCTTCTTCGCGTACGTCCAACAGGGCGATCTCGTCGCCAGCCAGCAGCGCTTCGCGAACCTGATGGTAGCTTCGGTAAGGGAAATCAAAAAGGCCGGATTGAAGCAGGTTTTTAGTCATGGTATTGGATTCTTTATTGAGTCATGTGGCATTGGCATAGCCGGAACGGAAAGGCTTGATCTTGCCATCGGTGGTAAATACGCTGCGGTCTACGGCACCGATGTCGGCACCGTAGACGTGAATGCCGATCGAGACGCGGTCATTATAGGCGTTGAAAACCTGGTGGATGTCGCCCAGCGATGGCGAAACTGCTGTCACTACACCGGTTTCCAGACGTTGTGGCGTGCCGGCTTTCTCCAGCACACCGCTGGTGTTGCGGCGGTAGTCCTGCGATATCTCGGCGCCACGCAGCAGGCCGATCAGGCCCCATACGGTGTGGTCGTGGATGGGTGTCGATTGCCCGGGACCCCAGACAAAGCTGACTACTGAAAAGCGTGCGGCTGGATCGCGGTATAACAAATACTGCCGGTAATACTGCGGGTCTGGCAGCGATGCAGATTGCGGTAGCCAGTCGTCGTGTGCCACCAGATCGCTTAGCAATATTGATCCCTGCTCGACAATATGTGGCTCGTCCTGGCCGATCAGGTTTTCCAGCCCTTCGACGAAGCCCAGCAATCGTGGTGGCAGGTCGCTTTTTTTTATATCGCTCATCTTGCTCTCCGGGGTCAGGCAATCAGACAATCAAACAATCAGGCCACCTGGCGACGGGCAGCGGTGTAGCGGTTTTCCGGCACTTCCAGGCCCAGATTACCACGCAGCGTACTATGTTCATATTCCTGCCGGAACAAGCCGCGCTGCTGCAGCACAGGCACCACTTCGGCGATGAAGGCATCCAGCTGGAACGGTAGTGATTCGAACAGGATGAAGCCGTCAGCAGCACCACCATCGAACCAGCGCTGGATTGCGTCCGCTACCTGCACTCCAGTGCCGACGAATTCCCGGCGTGGACTGGCGTAGCGTAGCGCAGTCTGGCGCAGCGTCAGGTTTTCTTCGCGTGCGGTGCGGACAATGCGCTCCGATGCGCTACGGTTGCTTTCGCTGCCGAAATGGGCGATGTCGGGAAACGGACCATCCAGCGGGTACTGACCCAGGTCATGTTCGTTGAAAGAACGTGCAAGTGCCACCAGTGCATCTTCAATGCGTATCAGCGCCACGGCTTCCGAGTACAGGCGTTCTGCATCCTCTGCGGTACGACCAACGATGGCGCGCAGCGCCGGCAGCACAGCGAGACGTTGGGCAGGACGGCCAAAGGTGGCTGCCCGCTTCTTGATGTCGGCGTAATATGTCTGCGAAGATTCGAAGGTTGAACCTTCGGTGAAAAATGCTTCGGCATGGCGCGCCGAGAAATTGCGACCATCTTCCGATGCACCGGCCTGGAAAATCACCGGCTGGCCCTGTGGTGAACGGCTGATGTTCAACGGTCCGCGCACCGAGAAAAATTCGCCCTGGTGGTGTAGTGTATGCAGCTTGGAAGGGTCCAGAAATTCACCGCTGGCCTTGTTACGCACCAGCGCATCGTCTTCCCACGAATCCCATAGGCCCTGTACCGTCTGCAAGTGTTCGGCCGCAATGCGGTAACGTACCTCATGTGGTGGATGTGAAGGTTTGCCATAGTTTTCTGCACTGCCTGATAGCCATGAGGTAACTACGTTCCAGCCCGCACGGCCACGGCTGATGTGATCCAGCGATGCGAACTGGCGTGCTACTGTATAAGGCTCGCTGTAGCTGACCGTCAGCGTGCCGACCAGGCCGATATGCGTGGTTGCGGTAGCCAGCGCCGACAGAATGGTCAGGGGTTCGAAGCGGTTAAGGTAGTGCGGGCTGGATTTTTCGGTGATGTGGACGCTGTCAGCCACAAACAGAAAATCGAATTTTCCCTGTTCGGCCAGTTTTGCCTGGCGCAGGTAGAAATCGATGTTGGTACTTGCTGTCGGGTCGGCGTCGGCATGCCGCCAGTCGCCCCAACCGGGGCCTACGCCATGCAGGATAAAGCCGAGTTTCAATTGTCGTGTGCTCATGATTGTGTTCCTTGAGTGGGTTCAGACGGGGCGATACAGCGTGGCGTCGACCAGCAGGCTGGCATCGACCCGGCGCGGGAATAGTTTGGCTTCAAAAAACGTGTCGGCCACCAGTTGCAACTGACGCACGATTTCGCCGTCAACTGCGCGCAACTGGGGGCGGTCGCGACTGACCGCCAGCCTGGCCACATCGGCTGGCAGACCAGTCAGGCGCTGAAAGACCTCACCGTATTCTTCAGGATGGGCGTTGGCCCAGGTGTTAGACAGCGCCAGGCGACGCAGCACGTCCGCCAGCGCCGCACGCTTGCCTGCATCGGCCAGTGCGGCATCGGATGCAGCGATGACGCCGATGCCGGAATTGATGCCAACGCCGTTGCGCAGCACGCGCGCACCGTTGATTTCGGCGCTGGCCTGGTAGGTGCCAAAGGTAGCCCAGGCTTCGATTTTGCCGCTGGAAAAAGCAACAGCCGCATCGCTGGGCAGCAGAAAGCCAGTATTGACATCTTCCGTTTTCAAACCTGCTTCACGCAGCGCACCGAACAGCAGGTAATGCGCCACGCTGCCACGCGCCGACGACACGATGACATTGCGGCCTTTGAGATCGGCCACTGTTTTGATCGGTGAACCGGGCGGGACCAGTATCGCTACACCCGTCGGTGACGATACGCTGGCCGCCACTACTTTCACCCGTGCGCCGCCCGCTGCTGCAGCCAGTGCCGGGGTATCGGCTGCCATTGCGGTATCGACGTCGCCCGACACTACCGCCTCGAATAGCGGTGCAGCGCCCTGAAAGCTGGCCCACTCGATCTGGTACGGTATGCCTTCCAGCACCCCGGCCGCTTCTGCCTTGGTGCGTAGCAGCTTGACCTGGTCACCCAATACCAGTTTGACTTTGGACAGGTCTGGTGCAGCAACCGGGCCGCTTGCCTGTGGTGTCGCCGCCTTGCCGCAGGCACCAAGCAATGCGGCTGCCGGCAACATCGTCAGCAAGCGCCGGATTCTATTGGGATCAGAAGTCATATGTCACCTTGGCGTAGTAGTAGGCACCAGTCGGCGCGAACGGCGCCGGACCGTAGACGAAACTGTTGCCGCCGGAATTGGCATCACCAGGACCATTCTTGTCTGGCTTGACGTTGAACAGGTTGGCCGCTCCCACCACCAGTTTGGCGCGCTTGGTAATGCCATAACTGACATCCAGGTCGGTCAGCCACTTGGCACCGAAATGGTAGTCCTGTGCACGGTTGGCGGTTGTCTGCCACAGGTAGGCATCGTAGCGCGTGGTTTGCAGATTGGTTTCCAGTGCGCCGACAGACCAGCGTGCCGACAGTATCAGCTTGGTGCGCGGCGTCGCGCTCAGGTCGCCGATGCCGCCACCGGCTGCGTAGCCGAACCATACCGAGCTGCCGCCTGGATTGGCACCCAGGCCGGTGATTTCGGACGGTGTGGCATTGATACGGGTGACCGTCGTGCGGTTCCAGTTTGCCGCTGCACCCCAACGTACCACGCCATATTTGCCGTAGTCGCTGGTGATGTCAGCTACCAGGTCGGCACCTTCCGTGCGCGTGTCGACCGCATTGGCGAAGTACTGTATCCATTCGGTTCCGGTCAGCCCTGCCGCGATCAGCGTCGGTGCGAAGGCCGGACCGAACATGTAGCCGGTGCGGACGATGCGGTCCTTGACCTTGACCTGGTAGCCGTCCAGCGTCACATTGATATTATCGGCCGGTTTGAGCACCACGCCGATACCGAAGTTGACTGATTTTTCAGGTACCAGATCGCGCGCGCCAAACGTGTGTGCCAGTGCAGAATCATTGCGCAGCAGCTTGGACAGACTGGGGCCGACGACACCGGTGACGGGATTGATATTGGTGCGGTTATCGGTCTGCGAATAGCCGCTCTGCGTCAGTGATGGCGCACGGAATCCGGTGCCGACAGTGCCGCGTATCGCCAGCACCGGTGTGAAGTCGTAGCGGCTGTTGATCTTGCCGCTGGCGGTGTTTCCTGCGCTGTCATTATAGTGTTCGGCACGTACCGCGCCATCGACAAACAGGTTTTCGACTGGATAGAAACCGAGATCGTTATACACCGCCAGCACCGTGCGACGGATGCTGGTGGCATCAGCGGGCGACAGTGCCACACCGGCTTGTGCGCCTACTGCTGCCGGTTTGCCGACGTTGGGATTACCTTCCTGGTCGCCAGTCTTGAAGATGTAGCCACCATTGATATAGCCCAGCGGATCACCGGCATAGGTACTGAAGCGTTCGATACGCTGCTCCAGCCCCCATGACCATTGCAGCGGTTTCTTCAGGCCAATATCCACCGTCCGGGTGAAATCTTCATTGGTGGTCCACTGCTCGAACTGGTAGGTTGCCAGGTTGTCGAAACTGGTCGGCGAGCTTGGTCCCAGCGAAGGATTCGATGTCAGGTTGCTGTATTGACGGGCACGGTTCCTGCCATAGCCCGAGCTGATATCCCAGACCCAGCCAGCATTGCGGCCACGCGCACCGGCATTCAACTGGAAGTCGTAGGCACTCATATTATTCAGGGCGAAATACCCATCCGGGAACAACTGTCCTATGGTTGCCAGTCCGTTCGGACGACGGAAGTTATTGCCCGCCACCGTGTTGCGTGTGCCTGCGGTACCGAAGGCATACAGCGTGATGTCCTTGTCATACGGTTTTTCGGCATTGAAGGCGACGTCGTAGGCTTCGATACCAGGGTCACCATTGTGCGCGCCGTCACGGTCCCAGGTAGCATTTTTCGGATTCGAGGCCGGTGAATACGCTACCAGGTTAGTGGATGGGAAGTTGTACCAGGCCTGACCGCGCTTGCGCAGCACAGCACCAAGGTGTATGAAGCCGTCGTCGCCCAGTGCGAAGCCAATGTCAGCTTCCAGCTTCTTGCTGGTCAGATCGCCCTGGCCATCTTTCAGCTTGCCGTAGCTGGCCGAGATCGAGCCACCATGATTGCTGCTCTTGAGAATGACGTTGACCACGCCGGCCACCGCATCCGAACCATATTGTGCAGCAGCGCTGTCCTTCAGTACTTCGATGTGGTCGATGGCGCTGAGCGGAATGGTGTCCAGGTCGATGGCATTGACACCGCTGGTATCGCCGCCGCCGTTGGTCAATAAGGCCGCATTGTGGCGACGTTTGCCGTTGACCAGCACCAGCGTATAGGCCGGACCCAGCCCACGGTTGCTGACCGGGCGCACCACTGAGTTGACACCGGCCTGGTTGGTACCGAAATTAAACGACGGCAGCAGACGCGCAAGTGCTTCGGCCAGCTCTGCACGTCCGGTGTGTATCAGTTGTTCACCGCTGATGACATCGATGGGGGCAGGGCTGTCCGCTACGGTGCGGGCTTCGCCGCGCACGCCCGTGGTCACTACCACATCCTGCACCTGGCCGACGCCGGTCTGTGCCATCGCCGCGCTACCACCCAGAAGACCCGCCGCCAGCAGCGTCCGGTGCAAGGTGGTCAGTCGCGGTGCGCTTCTCTTATTATTCTTTGATTGCTGCATGTCGTCATTCCTTCTGATTTCAAGTAGGGTTAAAAATAAGTGATAGGTAAGTAATAGCTAAGTAATGGATCAGTTAAAAAAATAAGCTAAAAATAAGTTAAAGATAAGAAGCGAAACTGCGGTCCCACAGTGGGCGCACGTCGAGGCGGCGTGACAGCAGGCCGGCATCTGCAAATACATCGGCCACCTGTTGTTGCGAGCGAATTGCCGCATCGTCCACTGCCACCAGCTTGTAGGGTTGGCTGCGCTGGCTGACCTGATTCAGGAACAGTTGCGAGGGCACACCGGCGATCTGGCCGCTCTTGGTGGCCCAGGGTTTTGGATTGCGGTTGATCCAGTCGTAGACCTTGGCCAGGCGTTGCAGGTAGTCGCCGATGGCGGCATGCTTGAGCGGATCGGCTATCGCCTTGTTCGATGCGCTGATGACGTAATTGCCGGACAGGTAGCCGTCGGCGGTACGCAGCACGCGTGCGCCCTGGTTCTTGGCCAGTTCTACCACCAGGCCATAGATCACCCATGCATCCAGCTGGCCGCTCTTGAATGCTGCCAGGGCATCCTGTGGCGGTAGTGCCACTGGCTGGATATCCTTGAAGCTCAGACCATTTTCCTTCAGCATTTGCAGCAGGAAGTAGTGCGATGTGGTCGAACGCGCATAACCGATGCGCTTGCCTTTGAACTGTGCCGGGTCGGTAATCGGCGAATCCTTTGGTACCAGCACCACCTGATTATTGACATCGCCGCGCAGGACCGCGATGACCTTCATTGGTGCACCGCTGGCGGCGGCAAAAATAGGCGGGATTTCGCTCATGCTGCCAAAGTCCAGTGAATCCGCCGCCAGTGCTTCGACGATCAGATTGCCGGCTGCAAATTCGGCCAGTACGGTTTTGTACGGTATGTTGGCGACGCCGGCTTCGCTGAAATAACTGGAGTCACCGCCTTTATAGGTACCGACGCGCAACGTCGTGTCTCTTAACTGTGTCGCTGCAGCACGGGTGGCATTGCTCCAGCTGCCGAACAGCGCGGCCAGGCCAGCACCGGCACCGAGTTTTGCGCTATGTCGCAAAAATTGACGGCGAGCGTCGCCCTTCGAAATGATCGAATCCATTTTTTGTTCCTGTTCAAATAAGGGTTTAGTGCTGCGGCGCTTCCGACACCAGGGCGATGCGGGCATACCCTGCATCGTTCAGCGTCCCCATGGTTTGTACGATGCGGCCATAGGCCAGTGTCTGGTCGCCGCGCAGGTGGATACGGCGTTCCTTGTCGCCACTGGCCTCTTGCGCCATCAGGGTTAGCAGGGTCTCCGCTGTGGTAGCTGCCTGGTTGACATAGACCGTGCCGGCCGCATCAATGCTGACGACGATGGGCGGCTTGGGTTCCTGTAGCGGCTTGGCGCTGGAGGTTGGCAAGTCAACTTTGACGCCAGCCGTCATCATCGGCGCGGCCACCATGAAGACGATCAGCAGTACCAGCATTACGTCCACCAGTGGTGTGACGTTGATGTCACTGACAGGACCAACCCGGTGCGAAGGCCCGGAAGATAAGCGCACTCCCATGTCAGGCTCCCTGCGCCGCCAGCGGCGTGACGTTGTGGGTACTGCGTTCGGCCTTTGCCGGTGGTGGTGCAGTTTCGGATACTTCGGCAAGCGCTTCACCCGAATCGAGTTGACGTGACAACTGCACCTCGACCAGCCCGGTCAGCGTCGCCAGGCGCGCTGCATAACTGTTCAAATCGCCGGAGGCGCGGTTATATGCCACCACGGCAGGAATCGCCGCGACCAGGCCCAGCGCGGTGGCAAACAGTGCCTCTGCAATACCTGGCGCAACCACCGCCAGGCTGGTGTTGTTGTTGGCAGCGATGCCCTGAAAGGCATTCATGATGCCCCACACGGTACCGAACAAACCGACGAAAGGCGCTACCGATCCTATTGTTGCCAGTATGGACAAGCCTTTCTGCAACTGTTCGGTTTCGACATTGCCAGCGATCTGGCCGACCCGGTTGATGCGTTCCTTCAAGTTGTCGCGTCCTGTTGCATCCAGGTGCAGACGCTGACGGTGGCTGACGTGCCATTCTTCAGTGATGGTGGCGAAGATGCGGGCGAACGGATCCAGTGGCTGCTGTCGCAGTTCTTGTGATAACCGTGCCAATGAGCGTTGTCCGGATAGTGCAGTGCTCCAGGCCGCCGCATTGCGGCGCAGACGGGCAAAGCGCAGCAGCTTGTCGACAATGACACCCCAGCTTACGAAGGAGGCCAGGGCCAGCAAGACAAGGATGGACTTGACGATAAAATCAGCCTGCTCGAACAGTTCCAGCGGCGACAGGTGTGCGGCAATAGGTGTGGTACTCATGATGTTTCCTTGATCTAGTTGATTTTGAAAATGATATTTCCGGCCAGCAGATAGCTGCTGCCACCCAAATCGGGCAGGCGCGGGAAGGGTGCTGCACGGCGTATGGCTTCGCGGGCCGCTTCGTCCAGCACATCCAAACCGGACGACTGGATATCGAACGAGATCAGTGCACCTGCCGGATTCAGTGTCAGCTTGTAGCCGACCTTGCCCTGCTGGCGACGTATCTTGGCTTCACGCGGATAGTCGGTATTGCTGTTGATACGCGCATACACCTGGTTCACATAATCTGTCGGTATGCCTTCATTGCTGATTTGCTTTGGGGTGGCTGCTACCGGTGTGGGTGCAGGTGCAGGTGCTTGTGCCGGAGCCGGGGTTGCTGCAACCGGAGTCACCGGTAATACGGGTATGGCTTCGGCATGAACTGGCGCTGCGGGCGGCGTATAGGTTTCGGCCTTGGCCGCGGATGTCTCCACGGTCTTCGGCACTGGAACCGTCTGTGCTACCGGTGTGGGTGGTGCCAGTTCTACTGGCGCTTTTTTAGGTTCAGGCTTTGGCGGTACAAGCTCCTGTCTGGGTTCTGCCTGCAGGCGTATCAACTCTACCACTGCCAGTGGCGGCGCTACCTGCACGGTGCGGCCAGACCAGCCCCAGATAGCCAGCAATGCCGCTCCGTGTATCAGTACCGATATCGCGGCACCTGGCTTGCGCAGGCTGCCGCCTGTGTTACCCGCCTGTGCGTCGTACTGCAATAGAATGGCGCTTGTCATGTTTATTTTCCTCGCTGAATCGAACTGAATTTAACTTAAGCGAACAGGTCCGGCTCTTCGCGGGTGATTACGTCCCACAAGGGCTGGAAGCTGAACCAGCCGCCGGCATCGGATCCGATTTGTTTGGCTGTGTGGCGCGCCACCTCATGCGGTATCGGTTTGGTCGGACCAGCCGCTTCCGACAACAGTTGCGCCTGTGCCGCGTTTTCAAAGGCGATGTAACGCCATACTGCCGATTCCACCGATGCGCCTACTGTCAGCAGGCCGTGGTTTTGCAGAATGACTGCCTTGCGTGCGCCCAGCGTGGTGGCGATGCGTTCACCTTCACTTGAATCCAGAACCACGCCGCTAAAGTCGGAGAAAACCGCATGGTCTTCGTAGAACGCGCATGAATCCTGGGTCAGCGGATCGAGCAGGCGACCCTGCGCGGCGAATGCCTTGCCATACAGGCCGTGCGAATGGGCGGCGGCGATCACGTCTGGACGCGCCTTGTGCAGTTCGGAGTGGATCGCAAAAGCGGCGCGGTTCAACAGGCCATCGCCTTCCACAACCTTGCCGTTGTGGCTGACCAGAATCAGGTCCGACACGCGGATATGGCCGAAATACACACCGGCAGGATTGACCCAGAAATGATCCGGAAACTCGGGATCACGCGCCGTGATGTGGCCGGCGCCGCCCATGTCGTAGCCATAGCGGGCAAACAGGCGGAACGATACGGCCAGCCTTTCCTTGCGATGCTGGCGTTGTTCTTCCACCGTGGGTGGCGGTGGTGGTTCGGCGAAGATGATGCCGCCGTTGGCATCACGCGGTGCGCTGTAGATGGCCGGACGCGGATACTGATGCTGGTGCTGGTGCTGATGTGTATTGCCAACCTGGCGCAGATGGGGCCGCGACAGTGGCGCGGAATATAAAGGCGAAGAACTGCTCATGATGTTTCCTTATTGGTCGTTTTCAGTAGCCGCGTGCAGTATCGACCACGTCGGCCAGCGGTTTTCCGCTACGGAAGCGGTCCAGGTTGAGTACAAATTTTTCTATCAATGCGGGCACGATCTGGTCGGTACTGGGCGAAATATGTGGTGACAGACGTACCTGCGGATGGCTGTAGAAGGCATGGCCCGCTGGCAGTGGTTCGGGGTCAGTCACATCCAGTGTCGCCAGGGCCAGCTTGCCTTCGTCCAGTGCATCCAGCAGCGCCTGGTGATCGACCAGGTTACCGCGTGCGATATTGATCAGGTGCAGACCGGCTCTGGCGTGCTTCAGCGAAGCACGGTTGATGGCGTGACGGGTTTCTGCGGTTGACGGTGCTGCCAGCACCAGATGGTCGGAACGTTGCAGCAGTTCTTCCAGCGTGGCAACGCGTTCCACGCCATCCACTTCAAACGGCGTGTCGGAGCGGCGTAGCGCGATTACCTTGATGCCCAGCGCCAGTGCACGTTGTGCCAGCGCCTGACCGATGGAACCAAAACCATACAGGCCCAGGGTGCTGCCCTGGACCAGGCCGAGCGACAGGCGGCGCCAGTCGGCTGCCTGTTTCAGCCAGATATCCGGGATGCGCTTGGCCGCGCTGAAGATTGCTGCCAGTACGTATTCGGCGATGGCGATGGATGCCGTACCTCGCGCCGAAGTCACCACCGGGCCATCGAACAGCCAGTCCGGGTAGTAGTCGATGCCAACGGAAGCCAGTTGCACCCAGCGTACTTTGTCCCAGCCCCAGGGTGCTGGTGTCTGCAGCAGTGTCTGCCCGTTAGGTGCCGGTAGCACGAACAGCACATCCGCACCCGGCGGCAATTCGGTCAGGGGGCCAAGTGGTACATCATGCACTGCCAGACCGGTACGCTGTGCCAGCAACTGGTTCACCCTGGGGTCGAACTGGCTGGCTACAATCAGCTCGCTCTTCGACGCGTTCCTTGACTCAATCTTTGACTCGCTCATCGCCGGCTCCTTATCAGGCGGCCAGGCGCTGTACCTGCGCCTCGCGTTCCGCCACGGCGGCACGCACCAGCGGTATCAGGTCACGACCGTACTGCAGCGCGTCCTGAACAGGATCGAAGCCGCGGATCAGGAAGGTGGTGACGCCCAGTTCCCAGTACTTGAGCAATGCGTCGCGCACCTGTTCTGGCGTGCCCACCAGCCCAGTGGAATTACCAGCAGCCTTGGTCAGTGCAGTGATGCCAGTCCACAGGCGTTCGTCGACCACTTTGCCTTGTGCCGCGGTTTCCAGCAGTCGCTTGGCACCTGTATTCTGAGGTTCCTGCGGACGCTTGCTGAAATGGGCATTGTGTTTGACGCGATCAGTAGCGGCAGCGAGGATAGCGTCGGCCTTGGCCCATGCAGCTTCTTCAGTTGCGGCCAGCACCGGACGCAACGACAGGCTGAAACGGATTTTGTCGGCGCGGCCATGTTTGGCAGCAGCAGCGCGCACGCGGGCGATGGTGTCTGCAACCTGGGCCAGCGATTCACCCCACAAGGCATAGACATCGGCGTGCTTGCCAGCGACCTCGATAGCGACGTCGGACGAACCACCAAAGTAGATCGGCAGGTGCTGGTTGTGCAATGGGCGTACGCCTGCATTTTGACCTTTCAGGCGGTAGTTGGCGCCTTCATGGTCGAACGGGCCTTCCGAAGTCCAGGTTTTTTTGACCACGTCGAGATATTCTTCTGTGCGTGCGTAGCGTTGGTCATGGTCGAGATAATCGCCGTCGCGTTGCTGCTCAGTGTCATCACCGCCGCTGATGATGTGTACCGCCACGCGGCCATCGCTGAAGTGGTCGAGTGTGGCCAGTTGCCGCGCTGCCAGCGTCGGTGCCACGAAGCCGGGACGATGCGCCAGCAAAATGCCGATTTTCTCAGTTTGCGAAGCGATGTACGAGGCAACCTGAAAACCGTCTACAGAGCCGCTGCTGTGAGCTACCAGCACGCGGTCAAAACCTGCGTACTCGTGGGCATTGGCGACCGCCGCGAGAAAACTCTTATTCACAACTGCGCCTTGCGGCAACACTGTTTCAGACACTTCCTGGGTGGCGCTAAAGCCGATGAATTCGATGCTCATGATGCTTCCTTTGCAGAGATGGATGAAATGCCGGCCGCGCCGGCGAGAGGGGTGTTATGTATGGCATTTGCAGCACCTGTAGCACCTACGGCACCTACGGCACCTACGGCACCTACGGCACCTGAGGCACGTGCTGCAAATGCCGCACGGCCGCTATTGACAAGAATCGTGTCGTTCTGTGGCGTGTGGATGCGGCTGCACAGTACGTCTCGGTAGTGGCGTTGCAAGGGGTTGCTGCGTGACAGACCTGGATTGCCGCTTAATTCGATGGCCTTTTCCACTACCCGGATCGCCTGGTTGGTCACCAGATACTTCACCCGGAAACCGTCAGATGCTGCTATCGCACCGCTGGTAGCTGCATCAATCAGTACCCGGTTGGAAAACAGCCATGCATCCAGCTCGCCCAGTGCCTCCTGGAAGCGCGGCAGGCTGGCAAGTGGCGCACCCAGATTGGCCGGAACGCGTCCTTCCAGCCATCCGGCCAGCCAGTCACGCGCCGAGCGGGCCACGGCATCATAGATGGCAGATAGCAGTACCGACATCCATAGCAGCAGCGAGGCATCAATATCAGGCGCGGATCCGGCTGGCGCCACTTCGACTGCGTGGTCAAGTGGCACCAGCACATCGTCGAACACCACTTCGTGGCTGCCGGTGGCGCGCATGCCAAGGTGATCCCAGGTTTCAATCACACTGATGCCCGGCGTATCGCGCCGCACCAGCCAACTGCCGACCAATGGTTCAGCATCGTCACTGCGGGCCCACACACCCAGCCAGGTCAGACGTGGTATGCCGGTCGAGTAGATTTTACGACCACTGATGCGCCAGCCCTCTGGCGTGCGTCGCGCGATGGTATCTGGCAGGCCACCACGTGCAGGCGTGCCCAGTTCAGGCTCCACGCGCAGTGCATTGATCAGGGCACCATCGCGTAAGGTCTCGTCGATTACCCGCTGCAGCAGATGTTGTGGCCAGCGTGTCTTGCGGTCGGATGCGTGGTGCAGGTATTGCATGGTCAGTACCAGCGCGGTGGATGGCTCGCCGCGTGCGACAGCAGCCACCACGCGTGTAGTCTGTGCCAGGTTGGCACCCAGGCCACCCAGGGCACGCGGTACTGTCAGGCCGAGCAGACCCAGTTCGTGCAGCCGCTCGAAATTCCGGTGCGGGAAGCTGGCGTCGCGGTCATGCTGTTCGGCGGTGGCGGAAAATTCCGCCGTCAGCGTTTTCAGCAACGCGGCAAATTCCGGGCTATCCAGCTGGTGGGCATTTTGGACGGAAGGCAGGCGAAGGACAGAAGTAGACATGATCAGATCGAGAAGTTACTGAAGTTGAAAGGCATGACTACCGGCGCTGGTGCATTCTCTGTTGTGACCGGAGTGTCAATTTCGACACCCAGCAGCTCCAGCAATTGCGCGCGCACCTGCTGGAATTGCGGTAGTTCGGCGCTGCGTGGACGTGGCTGGGTGATGGCGATATCAGAGACGATGCGGCCCTGTTCCAGCACCAGCACGCGGTCGGCCAGCAGTACGGCTTCGTCGACGTCATGTGTGACCAACAGTACCGCCGGGCGGTGCTGCCGCCACAGTGAAAGAATCAACTGATGCATACGGATACGGGTCAGTGCATCGAGTGCGGCAAAGGGTTCGTCCAGCAGCAGTAGCTGTGGCTCGCGCACCAGTGCACGTGCCAGCGCTACGCGCTGTGCTTCGCCACCGGACAAGGTGCCAGGCCAGGCGTTCTCGCGATGCGCCAGCCCTACTTCGGCCAGAGCCTGGCGTGCGTGCTGTCGCGGCTGATCCAGCTTCAGACCCAGCGTCACGTTGCGCCAGGCGCGTTTCCAGGGCATCAGGCGTGGTTCCTGGAAAACTGCAGTGCAGGCTTTAGGTACTTCCAGCGTACCCGAAGTGATGCGATCCAGTCCCGCCAAAGCGCGTAACAGCGTGGTTTTGCCAGAACCGCTGCGGCCCAGCAGCGCAACAAATTCACCGGCACGAATATCAAGGTTCAGTTGATCAAGGATGACGTTGTCGCCAAAACGCTTGGTTAACTGACGCGCGTGCACTGGAGTATGCGCCGGGGTATGTGTCGGCGTGTGCGTTGGCGTGTGCGTTGGCGGCAGCGTTGGCGTATCAGCGCGCTGGCCCACCGTACTGTCATTGCGAAGCTGCACGTCTAACAGATTGAGTTGTATGCTGGTCATGTTCAGTCCTTGATAAAAGTCGGTCGCCATGCCAGCAGATAATGTTCGATCGTACGCACCAGCAAATCAGTGGCAAGACCCAGCAGGCTATACACCAGCAGGCAGACCACGATGACGTCAGTACGCATGAAGTCGCGGGCGTTATTGATCAGGTAGCCGAGGCCGGCAGTGGCATTGATCTGTTCTACCGCCACCAGTGACAACCAGCCTACACCCAGCGAGTAGCGCAAGCCGATCAGGAAAGATGGCAGAGCACCAGGCAGTATCACATGGACGATCAGTTGCGGATAGCTCAAGCCGAATAGCCGGGCTGCTTCCACCAGCTTTGCATCAATGCCACGGATGCCGCTGTATAAGGTCAGGTACATCGGGAAGGTGGTAGCAAAGGCAATCAGTGCGATCTTGGTGAACTCGCCAATGCCGAACCACAAGATGAACAGCGGTACCAGCCCCAGGAAGGGCAGGGTACGCGCCATCTGCATGGTCGAATCTATCGCGATCTCACCCTGACGCGACAGACCGGATGCCAGCGCCAGTGCCGTACCCAGTGATAGCGACACTACCAGACCAGTGACCACGCGCTGCAGGGACACCAGCACATTGGCACCCATCTCGCCAGAAACAATCAGGTCACCAAGCGTGACGAATATTTGCGAAGGCGCTGCCAGTATGCGTTCTGGCAGCACGCCGGTGCGAGAAGCAAGCTCCCACAGCGCAAGCAACACCAGTGGACTAAGGGCGCGGCGAAACAGGGAAACGAGAATCGAACGCTGAATTGATATCCGAGACACTTGCGACGCTCTCGAATCTTGCGGATTTTGCGAAACTTTAGAAACCGGCGCAGCATCATGCACAGATGCGGGAGCGGCGCCGTAAGAGTGGGTGGAAACCGACATATCTTTGCTTTCCTATACTGTTGATCCGAAGGCTTTTCTAGCCATTGAAATCAGTATAGAGAGCAAATGATTATGCTAAAACTAATTGTTTCTACTATTGATATATGATTTTCAGGAATAATCTTAATGTCAGCGTGCGACTACCTTGAGTGGCGTCTCTGCAAAGGCATGCTGCACCGCCTCGGCAAAAAAATCGATCGCATGCTGCACCGGGCCTGGCTGCAAGGGTTGCACCAGCCAGATATCGAGTACCGGTTTGAAATCGCTGACGTTGACGATATCGAGCTGCGAGCGATGACGGCTGTGCTCGAAAATAGGGCGCGGCATCAGTCCCAGGCCCATTTCATTGGCGACCAGGCCCAGTTGCAGGTCGGTACCGAAGGTTTCCAGGTTGATTTTGAACGACAGACCCTGTTCTGCCAGCGCACGTGCCAGACCCGCGCGGAAACCGCAACCGTCAGGATTGAGCACCCAGCCGATACTAAAAATATCGCGAAGCTTGTAAGAGCGCTTGGGCATTGCATTCTTTTTTGCGACAACGACCAGCTCGATGCTGCCCAGCCCGCGACCTCGTAATCCCTCTGGCAGCACCTTGGTGGCCGGGAACAGCGCTACCGCAGCGTCGATTTCGGCCTTGGCGACGCGTTCCACCAGTTGCGAGCCCCAGCCAGAAGATACTTCGGTATGAAGGCCTTCGAAGTTGCGGCTTAGTCGTTGCAAGGTATCGAGCAGCACCACATCGCCGATGGTCTGTATCACGCCGATGCGGAACACCCCGGTTGGTGCATGGTCGTCCTGCACCAGGTTGCGAAGGCGGTCAACCTCCTGCAGCACTTTGCCGCATTGATCGAACACCTGCCGCCCCATTGCACTGGGTTTGGGCGGCTTGACGCTGCGGTCGAGCAGTTCCACGCCCAGCGCGTGTTCGAGGTTCTGTACCCGGCGTGTAATGGCAGATTGGGTCAAGCCCAGTGCGTCGGCTGCGGCACTGATCGACTGGTTGCGCACAACTGCGACGAAGGCGCTGATGTCATCTATTTTCATGTCGTTGTAGGGATATTCCATGCAAAATCAGTCGTCATCTTACCAGCATCAGAATTTGTAACTGAGGGGTACACGATAGTCGCCCCCATCTGGTAGTCTCTGGCAACCTCGCTTGAATGCTGTCTGTGCAGCTACTGCTTGTGGCCAGGCGCATAACGAGTGCTTGACGTATTACTGTCATAGTTATTTTCCATAAGATGATTAAGTCGAACTGATCTTATGTTGCAAAAGATTATGTGCAAAGTAATTCTTTATTATATTGAAATATAAATATTGAGAATAATCAATGTGCAGATGGCATAAGAATTGAGGCCGGTAGCGATTTCTGTCAAAAGCATCGATTTTCCTGCCTTCAGATGTGATTTACTGGCAATATTGCAATGACAGCAATTGGCAAGTTTTATGTGAATCAGCAACATGCAAGAAATTCTTACGGAAAATAATATGACATTGAATGCGTCTACACCGACCCCCGGGCTACCGGATAACACGGAATCCTCAGAAAAGATGCTCAATCTGTCGCCTTCGCTCTCAGACATGCAGGCAGCAGAGGCCAGTGCAGCGCATATCGTTTTTGAGATACTGAATCAACACGCGGTAAGCGTCGATACGCAAAGCCATTCGGCAAGTCTGTATGCAGAATCGCTCCTGTATATGGTGTACTGGTTTCATCGTCTGCGTGATCCCATCCGCAAGAATGGGATCGAAGATTGCGTGGCAAACTATTTAAATGTGGATCGTCAATCCGCAGTAGTGAGCGCCTTATTGTCCGATCAGAGGCTTAAAGTCCAGGCGAAGCAGCGAATTGATCAGGGGGTCATGGTTCGCAAGACTGTTGACGTGCTTGTGATGCGCGACGGCCAGCAAGGACGGGAATTTCTTGTCCTGGACCGGACGTTTTTCCCTGAAGGCATGTCCCTGCCGGGTGGGCTACTGCAAGATGAAGATGAACAAAACGAATTTGGAATACCGGGCAATATTTTTGCGGCACTCCGGGTAACAGGCAGCAAAGTGTTCGGATCTGTAACACCCGAATACGGGATTTCAGAAAAAGACGGGCGTAAATATTATTTTGTACAGGGCAAGGCAAAAGACGCAGGGACGAAGGATGCGAAAAATGAAGAGAAAAACGAAGCCCGCATCTACATGGACAGAACCGTTTCTCACGGATATCGCGACCATCTCAAAGAGATTGCCCTGCCATCAGATCCGCGTCATATCGTGGACACGATCGGGTTTCTCGTAGAAATTGCCGACACAGAAGGCGTGCAGGGCAGGTGGCTGCCCGAGAGTGTGATGACCACACCAAATGCGAAAGAAGGTTCTTTTGCCTTTGGTCATCACAAACAGATTGCCGCTGCGCTGGTGGCAAAAAACTTCAGCAAAACGCAGGGTATTTCCCATCACGAATGGATACGGGAATGGGTCAGGAATCCCGTGGAGTTATATCGCGGATTACGTGCACGGTTTGAGTTGCATAATGGCAGCCTGGATACGCCAGTGCTGGAACTCTTGCCAGTGGTCGATTATTTCCGTAGCCAGATGACCCTGGCGGCGATGGATGAGAAGTGCCGCGACAATGCTGCTCTTTCCTTTATGCGCGATCAGTTGCTGCATAAATTCCATCATGTGACGATACAGAACGGCGCGATGTGTCCCTATGCCCCGACCTTGCGTGTCCTGTTCGAAGCAGTAGGCTTCTTTGATATCGCATGCCGTACCGAGAAAAACCTGAGTACCCATTTCCAAAAGAAGTACTGGTACCGCTACGAAGAGTTGATGCGGCGGATTCCCGAAGTCATCATCATCCCTACGTTCGACAATATCTCTGCTACTGACCTCATGAAAATACGGGGCACACCAGTCTATTTTATCGGCGTATCAACCGAGCCTGTGTACGTCGATGAATTCTGGCAGTCTCCGCTCGAATTCCTCATTCATGACCTCAATCATGCCTGGAAGATGATGGACATGGATGACCGTTTCTTCCAGCACCGGCCAGAGACCAGCAGAGATGAACTGATCAGTAAATCCAATGCCTTCATCCGCGAATACTTCCCGACTATTGCCATTCAAAAGACCGACACGGAAGAGCAGAAAGAAATGAAGAAACTCAAGAAAATTCTTTTGTTCGAAGTGGGTCATGAGGATGCCAGACCGCTGTTGCCACATATCGTCAGCGAAGCGCTGCTGGAAGATGAAGGATACGAGTTTCCGGATATCGTCGTCCGTTATGATGAGACTGGCAAACAGGCCTATCTGGAACAGCGTACCATCCCTGGTATCACTGCGCTTTCTTACGTCAGACACAAACTGCAGCATGGTTTCTTTGATCAGACTGATTCGCAAAATATCCAGATCGTCTCGCCCAAGTATCGCAGCGTGGAATGGATAGTCAGAGCGACGGAAGAATTATTGAGTGAAATGCAGGCGACGATTCCACCTGCCGTACAAGCCGAAGGTTTGACAGAATACCTGACCAGACAGGCTTGCTCCAGAGGGCCTGCGATACTCCATGCACCTGAAAACCTGGACCCTGCGGTAGAAGAATATGGAGATGGAACGGTTTCTATGGAATAGACAGGCGCATTTGCCGGGAATGTCATTACCTGAATGACACTCCCGACAAGGGGGCGGAACGTATTTCAGCAGCAGGAGCGAACAGCAGAAAAATAGGTTCTACCGTCCTTTGATCACAATGAGTACTGTTTCCCAACCCGGATACCCGGCACCGCTACCGCTGACGGTTCCGGAAATGTTGAATACCCCTGTGGTGCCCGGTTGCCATTCATAGAGACGCGAAGTGATGCCTGTGCCTGCCTGTGGGCTTACCAGTTGCCACGATCCCGTTGGGCTAAACGGAATGGCATTGCCGATACCCAAATCAACCAGTGCAAGAATAAGATCATTGGTCCTGGTGGTGATCTGCGTTGGTGAAGATTGTGCAGTAGTTGCAAATCGTGGGCCAGCACTGGTCGCCAAAGGAACATCCAGCAAATTAACCGCGTCTGCATTCTGGATTTCCAGCATGTGTATGCTGCCCTGGTTTGGAATCGCTACGGTCAATGTGTACGCACCCGATGTCGATACCTTCACCGCATAGACATCGGTGCCCATACCGTCAACATAAATGTTGCCCAGCGATGTGAAAGCGCCGATATCGGTATGGCCCTGGTTGTCGGACAGTGTGCCTGATACACCGACCGCATTATTGTTCACGCCCACTGTCACCAGTATCCAGTTACCCGCCGACACGTTACCCGCAAAATGATGTGTGCTTGATCCTGGTGTAATGACGCCGGAGTATTGCTGCCGGACGCTGGGTGGGGTGGATGGATCAGGATTTGAAGCGACTGTCGCGCTGCAACTTGCTGTCGCTCCTCCATTCGATCCCGCACAACTCCAGGCCCATGATCCGCTCCCGCTACCACCACCACTGCTATTGATTAATGATACGGATGATGCGATGCCTGTCGAACAAAGATTACTGCTGGGTGCCACACTGAATGACTGAGTGTTCGCACTACCGCACAGGCCACTGACAGGTGTTGAAACGGGTACCGTGCCCCCACCGATGAGTTCAAACGCACCAATGTCCTTGACGGCACCTTGCGGACGTGCGGCATTGACCATGTCGTCATCGACGGCAAACAGACCTGGCTGGCTGGCCGCATCCACCGCCGGGCTGGTCGCCTGCAAAGAATAATTTCCTGCGCTGGCATTATTGAACAGCGGATTGGTAGAAATAGCCGCGTTGTCGCCCAGTGTGGCCGGTGATGGCACAGCTTGTCCATTGCTGAAGTAAAGGTTCTGCTTGAAGTCATAACTGGTGGTTGTGGATGGCGTACTGTAATCAATCAGCCATGTGGTGCCGGCCTGAGTATCAGGACCGAATGCAAAAATATTGTTATAGAACTTGTTGTGAATACCCGCACCACTGCCAAAGCCTTCATCCATGATGTAGGCTTTATTTCCGGCCGCACCGGTCATGGCGTTGTAGACCGTGTTAAAGGCAAACCACATGTTTTGTGTGGTGGCTGTTGAATTGATACGTATCGGGTAGAGCTTTGTGCCGGTAATGACATTGTTCCAGCTCTGGGCTTCATAAGTTCCCTTATGTGTGCTGCCCTGGTCATTGAAATTGATACCATATTTGGCGGCGTTTTCCAGCCAGTTGTGATGTATCCGTATGCCGGTGAAGCCCTGCCAGATGCCGCCGTGCGGCAGCGTAACTGAGCCTGCACCGCCTTCATTATCATTGAACTGTACGGCTGAACCGCCAGTAATATTGTGTATCCAGTTATAGGCAACTTCCCAGTTTTGTGCCGTGGTGTCGGCATAGATGCCATGATTCTGCAGTTCAGACGTACCGGCAATGTCATGGATGTGATTACCCAGAACCTTGTTGCCGTTACCGTGGCCAGAAACGCCCGCAGCGTTCAGCGTGGCAGAATTGCCGGCAACCCATGGGCCAAGCTCATTGTTGACTACGCGCCATGGGCCTGCGGTGTATTGCAGGTTAATCGGGGCAGCATCACGGCTGGCACCACCCGCCACATCCATCCTTAAATTGGACACCGCGATGAACTCACCTGACGTACCTGCGATGGCGGACCAGGGGCCAGCGATACCGCCTGATGCACCGGCTGGCGTCGTATAGTGCACATCTTCTATGGCGTTGCCGTTGATGGGGCCGGGATAGGCGGTGATATGTATCCATGCTGAAGCACTGCCGTTTCTGGCATAGATACCGCTGCCAAAACGCATCCATGTTTTATCCTGGCCGTTGGTGTCGTGCCAGGCACCGCCGCGCAATACGATCTGGTCGCCAGCCTGCATGGCAAAGTAGGCACCCTTTAAGGTACTCATGTTCTGAAGCGAGCGCCATGGTTTGGCAATATTATTTGCTACCGCGCTGGTGTCAGAACCAGACAATGCAACGAAAAGGATACGTCCGGAACTGGGTGTAAAGCTATTGTCTGTGTTGGAAGCTGCACCGTTAAACACGATTTTTACGGGCAGTGCCGTCCCGGCAGGGGCACCTGCAAGTGAGCCCACCTGTACGGTGATCTGTTGCAAGCCCGTCTTGTCGCTTGATTTCGCGTTTCCTAAATAGCGATAGTTAGCGACTTCGTTGTCACCTATATAGACTTTCGTATTTGTGCCCAGGTCGCTGGCAGAGCCAAAATTTCTGCCGAAAATAGACAGATAGGCGCCCAGGTTGTTTTCTCCACCCGTGGTCGGCCCGCTGAGGGTATCTGTATACAAGACTTGCGGCACGAGGCTTAAAATTGTAGACGTACTTTTTGTGGTTTGCGTCAATGCGCTCAATGTGCCAGGCGATGAAGAACTGGCAGTAGACGCTGGTGGTGGGTTGGAGATGACTGCCTGCGGGCTGCCCGAAACTGCCTTATCGTTTGCGCCTCCGCATGCACTTAACAGGGCGACCATGCTCGCTTGCAGCATCCACGACATCCATCCAGACTTGCGAATTGTGTACATCACTTTACCTTTTGAAAGAGTGATTCCCGGTAGAACAGGCAGGGCCTTGTCATGTTGAAAAAATACAAAGCAAATGCTGGCAGATTTAGCATTTATTCACAATCGCAATGATTTTTTGTTACCAAAACCTACAATTGGTAACCAGGCACTGTATGGAATTCGAAAAGTTCAGAGCAAAATGAACAACATTGGCTGATATGAAAATGTCGATTTTCTATCAGTTTTAGCTGGGCGGCGACCCACTTGCTTTCCTTGCAAAATCCTTGAAGGTCAAGGCGCAATAATTTACAAAAAAAGTAGCGAATCCGCCATATATTGAAAGTGAAATTGCGCAGAAATACCATAAAATAAATGGAACGTATAAAAACTGTCTGGGATCGGAAAATGAAGAAAAGCAAAAGGCAACTTGACCGGTTAGAGCGAATCATTGAGACACAATCACTCCTCGCCCTGGCAGATCTGGATCTTGTGGCATTCATGCAGCTTGTCGTAAACACATTGCAAGAATTGACCGACGCCAAAGGTGCGGTAGTTGAACTGGTAGATGGTGATTACATGGTTTACCGTTCCGCCAGCGGTGCGATATCCCAGCATGTTGGTTTGCGCCTGTTGAGAGCGAATAGCTTGTCAGGCTTATGCGTCAGCAGCGCAGAGATTCTTCGGTGTGACGATGCAGAAACCGATCCGCGCGTTGATGCAAATGCCTGCAAAAGAGTAGGTGTTCGTTCCATGATTTGTACTCCCCTTTTTGAACGTGGCCTGCCAGTTGGTGTTCTTAAAGTCATGTCGGAGCAGGCAAACGGTTTTGATGAGGAAGATTTACAGACGCTGGAACTCATGGGAGCTGCGCTGGGAGCTGCGCTTGGCAAGCAGGTCGCCTTTGACGAGATGCTGCGTGTGCAGGCGCAACTTCGTGCAAGTGAAGAACGCATACGCACTATCCTGGAGCACGCCAACGACGCAGTGATATCGATAGACAATGCAGGAATTGTGACGCAATGGAATCGTTCTTCCGAATCCCTGTTTGGCTGGAACAATCATGAAGCCATGGGACGCAATATCACCGATCTGATCGTGCCGCCTGCTTTCAGAAATTCCTTTGTCAATATCTTGAAGCATCTGGATAAATTTGCAAAAACAGCAACGACTGCGCGGCGGGAATTCCTCGCTGTTGACCGAGACGGCAAAGAAATTTCCGTTGAGGTAAGTTTGAACGTCAATAATGTTGCAGACCGGCTTGAATTCACTGCTTTTTTGCACGATATTTCTGAACGCAAGAAATGGGAAGAGGCGCTGAATGAAATGGCCTTGTCGGACGGATTGACCGGACTCCCGAACCGGCGGCACTTTATGGAAGTCTTGCATCAATCGATTGTCCGGCAACTACGACAAAACAATGGCCTGGCTTTATTGTTCATGGACTTGAACGGTTTTAAAAAAATAAATGACACTAACGGCCATGACACTGGCGATCAGGTCCTGAAAGAATTTGCAAAAAGAGTTTCTGGCTGTTTGCGTGAAAGTGACACGATGGCCCGCCTCGGGGGCGATGAATTTGTCGTGCTTGCCGAAGGTGTGCGGGTATTGGAACATGCCCAGATCCTGGCACGGAAAATTGTCACGACACTGGACGTGCCGGTACCTGGTTCTGCGATTATGATGTCAACCAGTATTGGGATCAGCATTTACGATTCCCCGGCGGATGCCGAGCAGTTCCTGAAAGAAGCCGACATCGCCATGTACAAGGCAAAACAGGCTGCATCCAGCAGCAGCGCCATTGCTGCATTTGTAGAATAAAGCCTGCTTGATAAATTGAGCTTGCTGTTGATTCGCCCTAAAATTTGAACCGCGTTTGGTAAGCTATCCTGCCTGTTATAGGCGCGTTGCTTTTTGGAAGCTTATCGCATTGCCTTTCTGCTCTTACAGCTTGTGCTCGTAGGCGATGCGCCAGCCCGGACGCACTGGGCTGGTCGACATACTCTCGTAGCTGCCATTTGGATCATCGAAGCGCAATTTACTCACATTGTCAGGGCGCAGCAGGTCGCGCACCGTGATTCGCAACTGGATCTTCGGCGTGAACTTGTATAGCAGGTACGCTTCAAGGTCGCGCCGCGAGGAATTGAAGCGCGAATCTGTCAACGAGGTGCGGGACCACGAACCTTCCACATACGAGAAACTGGCCCCGCCATTCCATTGGCCAAGCCTGACGTCAGCGCCAAAGTTGGCCGAGATGCGTGGCTGGTTATCGAGGCGACTGCCTGGGCCTGGCACGCCATCGACGATAGACCAGTTGCGGCTGACGCTGGCGCGCACGTCAACGTTTGGTGCATCCTTCATTACGGCCTTGAGCGGAAATTTCGCTTCCAGTTCCAGGCCCTTGACGTGGGCCTTGCCCTGGTTATACGGTGCCGACACATAGTGGTCGCCGACGGGAAGTACTTCATTGCGTATCAAACTTTCGATCTCGCGCGACGACACCGCAATCGACAGCAATGCGCCCTCGGACCAGTAGTGTTCGAAGGCAGCATCGATGCCCAGTGCCAGTTCTGGCTTGAGGTTCGGATTGCCGCTGGAGTCAGGTGAGACAGCAGTGTTGAACGAACTGTAGAAATGGCGTGGTACCAGTTGCCACAATCCTGGTGCCTTGTAGGTCCTGGTCAGCGCGAAACGCAGCTGGTCGCCTTTGCGGCCCGGGATCTTGTACAGGGTCTGCATCAGTGGACTCAGCACCGACAGATGCGAGCCCGAATCAATGCCAATGGCCGTTGCATGGGTGCGCACGCCTTCCCATCGTGCGCCGAGGTACAGTGACAAGTCCTTGGTAATGTCCCACTCGTCCTGCGCAAACGCAGCGAGGCGGGTGATGGTCGCGCTGAAGTTATTGTTGAAGTCTAGCTTCACGTCGGTGTCATCCTGCACTTCGTTTTCGTGATATCTGGCGTAGCCGAAGTCCCAGCCAAACGCGATTGAGTGGCCGGTCAGCCAGGGCGCCGTGTATTTACCGGTCGTGCTAACGCCACGGTCGTTACCGCGCGTGGTGTAGTCGCGGTCAAGCACCCGGGCGTTGGCCGTGCTGCGACCCTGGCGCCCAACGAAGCGCTCATTGTCCGAACCGGAGACACCCAGCTTGGCATCAAGCGTGCCACCGTCAACAAACTTGGCCACCCAGTTCATATCGCTGCGCAGGTTGCGGAACATGCCGTTGAAGTTAGCCACCAGCAAGGGGTAAGGGTAGGCCGGTTCCGTCAAGGTCGCAGTGCGGTCGTCGTTGTTGCCCTTGAAGTATCCTTGATTGGCAAAGGTTTGCCAGGTAAAGCTGTCTTCTCCTTTTAGCTTCCAGCTCAAACGGCTATTGAGATTGATACCCTCGGCTTGACTGGTGTTGACTGAGGTCGTGTTACGCTTTTCGGTCAGCGCACCATCGACAGCGTGCCCCTCAACCGTGGCGTACGATGGATTGGCATTCTGGTTGAAATTCAAGTTAGCGCCAAGCGTATAGGACAGATTGTCCGAGCGGTCCGATGTCGACAAATTGGTACTGGCGTTGTGCTGGCCATGCGCACCACCGGCGAGCACTTTCACTTCGCTGGCACCCTTGGTAACTGCCTTCTTGAGCACGATGTTGATGGTACCAGCGATCGCCTGGGTACTGAATTCGGCAGTGGCAGCACGCACGATCTCGACCCGCTCCACCATGTCCGGCGCCAACGTATCGAGCGAGAAGCCAGCCGATGGACGCTCTCCATTGACCAGGATCTGGGTGTAGCCATTGCCAAGGCCGCGCATACGCACACTGGTGCCTTGCACGGTCACACCTGGTAAGCGCTTCATTGCGTCGAGCACATTCGGGTCGCCGTATTTGACCAGTTCTTCATTGGGAACGACGATTTTGGTGGCGGTTTCGTTGCGACGTATTGCATCGACGGCACCACGAATTTCAACGGACGGCGCCGCCGGCGCAGCATCGGCTGTGGCTGGTTCATTTTTCAGCGCGGGCGCAGGCACCGCGTCTTTTCGCACAACTACTGGCGCGGTATCAACCGGTGCTGCGGTTTCCTTTTGAGCGTGACTGCTACCAGTGGCGAGCAAGAAAACGAGAAGGAGACGACGAGGCATTAGAAATTTTTATGAAAATCAAATCAATATGATACGGTGTTATATCTTCCTCCCGGGAAATTATCTGGCGCTATATCAGTGTCGTTCAGGGTTCAGAGTTAAGTGAAAAAATTCAGAGTTAAATGAAAATCGACAAGAAATTTTGTCAAACGAATAATAATTAGATGATTACCAACACTTCACTGTAAAATCCCCCCGTTCAACAATCAATGCAAAAAGTCTCTTGCATAAATCACTGTTTTTTTATACAGTGCTGCAAAACGCAGGAAATTAAATCTGCGCTTCATTTTTCCACCCGCCGCTTATTGAATGAAAGAATGTATGGACGATAAGAAACCAGAAAATGCCTCAGAAAAAGCAAAGGCACTTGCTGCCGCACTGGCACAGATAGAAAAGCAGTTTGGTAAAGGTTCGGTCATGCGTATGGCCGATGGCGAGGTGGTGGAAGAGGTGCAGGTTGTGTCCACAGGTTCGCTGGGTCTGGATATTGCACTGGGCGTCGGTGGCTTGCCACGTGGTCGTGTGGTCGAGATTTATGGTCCTGAATCCTCAGGTAAAACCACATTGACACTGCAAGCTATTGCTGAAATGCAAAAACTGGGTGGTACTTGTGCATTTATCGATGCAGAACATGCGCTGGACGTGGGCTATGCCCAGAAGCTGGGTGTGAATCTGTCTGATTTGCTGATTTCTCAGCCAGACACTGGTGAGCAGGCGCTGGAAATTACGGATGCGCTGGTGCGTTCCGGCAGTGTTGACCTGGTGGTCATCGATTCTGTGGCAGCCTTGACGCCACGTGCGGAGATCGAAGGCGACATGGGTGATTCCCTGCCTGGTTTGCAGGCACGTCTGATGTCTCAGGCTTTGCGTAAGCTGACAGGCAGTATCAAGCGCACTAATACGCTGGTAATCTTTATTAACCAGATCCGTATGAAGATTGGTGTCATGTTTGGTAGCCCGGAAACAACGACAGGTGGTAATGCCCTGAAGTTTTATGCTTCTGTGCGTCTGGATATCCGTCGCACTGGCTCTATCAAGTCTGGTGATGAAGTGGTCGGCAATGAAACCAAGGTGAAAGTTGTCAAGAACAAGGTGGCGCCACCATTTAAAGAAGCACACTTTGACATCATGTACGGCGAAGGGACTTCCCGTGAAGGTGAGATTCTGGATCTGGCGGCAGATGCCAAGATCATAGAGAAAGCCGGTGCCTGGTATAGCTATAATGGTGAGCGCATTGGTCAGGGTAAGGATAATGCACGTACATACCTGAAAGAGCGTCCTGAACTGGCATTTGAAATTGAAAACAAAGTGCGTCTGCATCTGGGGGTGCCTTTGTTGGTGGCGGCAGCAACGACTGAATAAGCGGTTTGATTGAATAGTTTAACTAAGCAACTTAACTAAGCAGTTTCGCTATTTGGCTACTCGCTTTATGTTTGCTCTTTAAAATAATGCCAGTTGGCTGGTGCGATGTACTTCAATGTACTTGTGCTGTCCGACTGGCATTTTTGTATCCGAAGTATGAAAAAACCTGCCATTAGCCTGAAAGCCCGTGCCCTTCGTTATCTGTCCATGCGTGAACATAGCCGCATGGAGCTGGAGCGCAAGCTGGCACGGTATGCGGAAGAGGGCGATGATGTGGCTGCCGTGCTGGATTTTTTGGAGGCGGCAAAATATCTGTCAGGCGAGCGTTTTTCTGAATCGCTGGTGAACCGGCGGCAGGCCAGGTTTGGCAATAACCGTATCCTGGCGGAGTTACAAAGCCATGGCCTGGATGCGCAGGATATAGAAAACGTGAAAGAGGATTTGAAAGAATCTGAGGCGGAGAGGGCAGTTCAGGTCTTGCACAGGAAATTCCCGCATGCACCGCAAGATCATCAGGAGAAAATGAAGCAGGCAGCGTTTTTGCAGCAGAGGGGATTTTCCAGCCGGGCGACGCAGGCAGCGATGCGGGCATCGCGGGATGAGGATGATGAATAGTATTCACAATTTCAACGTGCCGCAATTTCAATAAGGTCGACCCAGCCTAAGCTGGGGCCTGGCGGCTTTGCCTGATTACATTTGCCCATCATTTATTTGTAAAAACTCAAAAGCCCAAACTCAAAAAATCCAGGAAAAGATCATAGTGAATCAAGCGCTTAGGGCTTTAATCCCATGGATTACTGCCTTCGCAGGAATGACGAAGTGAAAGATATTCATATTTACTAAGGATTGACGAGTGCAAGAGTGTCAAAGTTTCAGATCAGGCTTTCAGATATGCTTTGGCTTGTGCCAAGAATAAGCGGGCACTTAAATCACATGTTGATTTTGCAAGAGTAGAAATTTATCTGAAAATTGCTCGCTGCTTGCCTGCTTTTTACCTCTTATACTACAAAAAACTTAATTTTCTGCTTAGATTTCTGCATAAGCATACTCAGAAAACTGCTTAAATTGTAGTCATATGATGAGTTCCCGGCTGGTCTGTGCTAAACTCTGCTGGTTTTTTTGCAGGGCCGCAGGAGCGGCTGTTATCGTAGAAGCTGCGGTAACGACACGCAATTGTGGCTATTTATCCAGAATGAGCCGCCAGCAGGCATGATGCCCTTATCTTCGTCAACCAACAGACGCGCCTTGAAGCATACGCGTACTATCCAGATCGAAGCGTTCGCGCGCGATGATGGATTGTGGGATCTTGACGCCCGTATTACTGATTACAAGCCACGCGATATCACTCTTGCCTCCGGCACGCGCCCGAATGGTGCGGCTCTTCACGACCTTAATTTACGCCTGACCATCGATTTGCAGCTCAATGTCGTGGATGTTGAGGCGGCTTCCGACGCGGTTCCTTATCCTGGTTATTGTGAAGAAATTGCTCCCGATTACAAAAAGTTGATCGGTTTGAATCTGCTGCGGCAGTTTCGCCAGGGCGTGAAAGAGCGTCTTTCCGGCACTCATGGCTGTACCCATTTAACCGAAATGGCGCAAATTTTACCCACTGCAGCAGTCCAGGCTTTCGCCGGTGATGTGATTGACACCCGCGATGGCGCGACCGATGACGCGCAGCAGTCAGAACAACCTTTTCAACTCGATCGCTGCCATGCCCTGCGTACTGATGGGCCTGCGGTTGTCAAGTATTACCCGCGCTGGTCAAAGACCTTGTCCAGCGTGAAATCACCCAGCTAGTTTGTTTGTTTAATTATTTATACCTCAGTGTCTGAAGGGAAGTCGTATGAAAATTCATGAGTATCAGGGTAAAGAAATCCTCCGCAAATTCGGAGTGACAGTACCGCGCGGTATTCCATGCCTGTCTGTTGACGAAGCTGTCAAAGCAGCTGAAACACTGGGCGGACCAGTCTGGGTTGTTAAAGCCCAGATTCATGCCGGTGGCCGTGGCAAGGGTGGTGGCGTGAAAGTCGCCAAATCCCTGGAACAAGTGCGTGAATACGCAGATGCCATCCTGGGTATGCAACTGGTCACGCATCAGACCAGCCCTGAAGGTCAAAAGGTTCGTCGCCTGCTGATCGAAGAAGGCGCAGATATCAAGAAAGAACTGTACGTGAGTATGGTAACTGACCGTATCAGCCAGCGCGTGGTCTTGATGGCTTCCAGCGAAGGCGGTATGGATATTGAAGAAGTGGCAGAAAAACATCCTGAGCTGATCCACAACCTGGCGATTGACCCGACCAATGGTCTGCAAGATGCTGAAGCTGACGACATCTCCCGTAAAATCGGTGTGCCTGAAGGTTCTATCGCTGATGCGCGCGTACAGTTGCAAGGTTTGTACAAAGCCTTCATGGAAACTGACTGTTCCCTGGCTGAGATCAATCCTTTGATCCTGACCGGCTCCGGCAAAGTCATCGCACTGGATGCAAAATTCAACTTCGACGCGAATGCATTGTTCCGTCAACCAGAAATCGTGGCTTACCGCGATCTGGATGAAGAAGATCCAGCTGAAATCGAAGCGTCCAAATTTGACCTGGCTTACATCTCCCTCGACGGCAATATTGGCTGCCTGGTCAACGGTGCTGGTCTGGCGATGGCAACGATGGATACCATCAAACTGTTCGGCGGCGAACCAGCCAACTTCCTCGACGTAGGCGGTGGCGCGACTGCAGAAAAAGTAACAGAAGCCTTCAAGATCATGTTGAAAAACCCAGGCCTGAAAGCCATCCTGGTCAACATTTTCGGCGGCATCATGCGTTGTGACGTGATCGCTGAAGGCGTGATCACTGCATCCAAGGCAGTTTCCCTGCAAGTACCACTGGTTGTGCGTATGAAGGGTACTAACGAAGACATCGGCAAGAAGATGCTGGCTGACTCTGGCCTGCCTATCATCGCGGCTGACACGATGGAAGAAGCAGCGCAGAAGGTTGTTGCCGCTGCTGCAGCTCAAGCTTAATAATCGCAAGGAACAGATATGTCCATCCTGATCAATAAAGACACTAAAGTCATCACCCAAGGTATTACTGGCAAAACTGGCCAGTTCCATACTCGCATGTGCCGCGATTACGCAAACGGTAAAAACTGTTTCGTCGCTGGCGTGAACCCGAAAAAAGCTGGCGAAGATTTCGAAGGCATCCCGATTTTTGCTAACGTATCTGAAGCCAAGGCAGCAACTGGTGCGACAGTTTCCGTTATCTACGTTCCACCAGCAGGCGCAGCTGCTGCCATCTGGGAAGCTGTTGAAGCTGACCTGGACCTGGCAATTTGCATTACTGAAGGCATCCCTGTCCGTGACATGATGATGTTGAAAGACCGCATGGCAAAGTCCGGCAGCAAAACAAAATTGCTCGGCCCTAACTGCCCAGGTCTGATCACGCCAGACGAAATCAAGATCGGCATCATGCCAGGCCATATCCACCGTAAAGGTCGTATCGGCGTGGTTTCCCGTTCCGGTACGCTGACTTATGAAGCAGTGGGTCAATTGACTGCACTGGGTCTGGGTCAGTCTTCTGCTGTAGGTATCGGTGGTGATCCTATCAATGGTCTGAAACACATCGACATCATGAAGATGTTCAATGATGATCCAGATACTGACGCCGTCATCATGATCGGTGAAATCGGTGGTCCTGATGAAGCCAATGCTTCTTACTGGGTACGCGACAACATGAAGAAACCAGTTGTTGGTTTCATCGCTGGTGTGACGGCGCCTCCAGGCAAGCGCATGGGCCATGCAGGCGCCCTGATTTCTGGTGGTGCTGATACAGCACAAGCCAAGCTGGATATCATGGAAGAATGTGGCATCAAAGCAACCAAAAACCCATCTGAAATGGCACGTTTGTTGAAAGCCATGCTGTAAGGTTTTTTTGGTAAAAAAAGTTGGTCAAAAAAAGAGTCGCAGATTTTGCGACTCTTTTTGTTTATGCTTGCATTTACTGAGGATATCCAGTGCAAATAGATTTCCTTAATGTTAAGCTTAACTTATAGAGAAAAAATCAATCCAGTTTTTGGGTTTGATGATTGTTAATTAATTTGCAAAAAATTTTAGTCAGCCGTTTATTGATGCCATACCAGCGTGTTTTAGAATTTGCCGCCTTGTCTGATACCGGGCGAGTCAGAGCGCATAACGAAGATGCTATCGTTGTTTGCGCTGATTATGGCTGCGCCGTGCTGGCGGATGGCATGGGTGGGTATAACGCCGGTGAAGTGGCCAGTGCGATGACGTCGCAAATCGTCGCCGAATATCTGTGTACCAAAATGGATGGCCTGTGGTTTCCATCCATGGGGCCCAGACCGGTTGCCATGGCGCGCTGGATGACAGAGGCGATTGAATCCGCCAATCGTAACGTCTTGAATGTCGCACAAACCAATCCCGAATGTGCGGGCATGGGGACAACAGTAGTAACCGCCTGTTGTCTGCAGGATAAGCTTTTGCTGGCTCATGTGGGTGATTCCAGGGCATACCGCTATCGTGACGGTGATCTGACCAAACTCACAGAAGACCACTCTGTACTGCAAGAACAACTCAATGCCGGCCTGATTTCAGAAGCCGATGCCCGTTTCTCATCGATCAAGAACCTGATCACCCGCGCCGTCGGCACACAGCAAGAACTATTGGTGGAGTTGCATATACACCATACCCAGGATGACGATCTTTACCTGATTTGTTCGGATGGATTGACCGATATGCTCAGTCATGATGAAATCCTCACCATCCTTAGTCGCTACGGTTCGGATATGCGGTTATGTTGCGGTGCACTCATCGATCATGCGAATGATCGTGGCGGCCTCGACAATATATCGGTTATCCTGTTCAGACTGGTTGGCGAAGAAAACAAATCCTGGTTGCAAAGAACCTTTACCCGGTAGTTCTGGGGCTTACGAATTGATGAGAGATTTATGGCGAAAATTGTCGTCACCTTTAATGGTCTGGTACAACAAGAACTGACAATCACCAAATCAAGGCTGACCATAGGTCGCAGGCCAAGTAATGACGTGGTCATTGATCACCTGACAGTCAGCGGCCAGCATGCTGCGATCGATACTTCTTCGAACGGTTCATTTGTGCTTGATCTGGGCAGTACCAATGGCACCATGGTCAATGGCCAGCCGGTAAAAAAGCATTTGCTGCAACATGACGATATCATCGACATCGGCAAATACAAATTGCGTTTCCAGGTTGAAAAAGATACCCAGGGCAAGGTCACCCAGTCAGTGAGTCCAACTGCACAGGTTGCTGCTGGGGTTGCTGCCTCTGTTGCAGCACCCGCCGCAGCGAATATGCCTGCCAAAGTCAAAGTGTTGACAGGTGCCAATGCCGGTAAGGAGCTGGTGCTATCCAAGCCTGTCACTACCATAGGAAGCCCCTCGGTTCAGGTGGTCGCCATTACGCGGCAGGATAAGAATTATTTTATTGCTCATGTCGAAGGCACTACCAAACCGAAACTGAATGATGTTGTTATTGAGTCCAAGCCGGTGCAACTCAAAAACAATGATGTCATAGAGCTGAACAGTGCAAAGCTGCAATTCATGGGATGAAATTCTGTTCCATTTATTCTTGTGTGGCGACTGACTGTTACCGTGCAAGTGGCTGGACGTAGTCGGTACGGTCTGTGTTATTGCTATGGCGTGCGTATCATATCTATGATGCAGATCATTCTCTCATGCGCGTCGACACAGGTCTTTAGCGCACCTTTGATCTCTCTATGACATCCACACGCATCTCGATTGCTTTGTGTACCTACAATGGTGCCACTTATTTGCAGGAGCAATTGCAGAGTTTTCGTACGCAATCCCATAGGCCGTATGAGCTTGTCGTCTGCGATGATCAATCCACGGATGCAACCACAGAGCTGATTCGTGCTTTCGCCAGCGAGGTCGCATTTCCCGTGCGTCTTTCTATCAACCAGGACAGGTTGGGTTCAAGGCTTAATTTTGCCAGGGCAATCGCCCTGTGCAGCGGTGATGTCATTGCCTTGTCGGATCAGGATGATGTCTGGCGTGGCGACAAACTGGAAAAAATAAGCCAGACGTTTATCGATGACAGCGTCACTGCCGTTTTCAGTGATGCCGAAGTTACCGATGCATCATTGCAATCGCTTGGCTACAGCATGTGGCAAGGGCTTAAATTTGATGCCCATGCCATACAGTATATGCAGGCGGGCGCCGGTTTCGAACTCTTGCTCAAGCGTTTTTTGGTGATGGGGGCCAGCCTGGCGTTTCGTACCTCGTTGCGGGAAATGATTTTGCCAATTCCTCCGGCCTGGCACCACGATGCATGGATAGCCTTGCTGGCAGCTGCTTGCGGCAATATTGCGCCGATTGATGAATGTCTGCTGCAATACCGGCAGCACGGCAATAATCAGATCGGCGGACGGAAAAAATCCCTGCTGTCGCAGATACAGAATGCCCTGCAAGTAGATCGCGAGACATATCTGCGCGATGAACTGGCATTGTGGACTACGCTGCAGCAACGCCTGCCGCGCAGTGGGCAGGTCATCCCGGAACACCTGTCTGGCATTGATGATAAATGTGCTCATCTGCAGAGACGCATGGATTTTCCCAAGCCAAGATGGCGGCGTCTGCCAGCAATCGCCGCAGAACTGCAGTCAGGCGCTTATGCACGCTATGCGCGCAACTGGGGCAGTGTCGCTTTGGATGTGTTGATGAAGTAGCGTGACCCACCTATCTTCACGTCCCTGGTCAGTTTAAAGAAAGCGGTATTTTGTCCAGCGATTGATACTGTTGAATGCCCTGACGCAAAAGAAAGCAATCTGTCTCGTCAGCCAGGAGCCGGTCAGGATAGGTTTCAGGAAAATATGAAATAGTGGATAAGCGCTGAAACATTTCGTGCTGACATCGACAATATCTTCATCAAGAAATTTATTTTTACTGGCAGCATTGCTGAACTGACTCATCAACTGACGTGGGAAAAAACGGGTAATCACGGCATTGGCCATGATACGTTCTGCGTCCGGTATGCTGGCGCCCAGATGTTTTTTGGTCATCTGTACCAGATTGACACCAAACACTTCGACCAGGCGATAGCCGCTGCTGTTTTCTCTCAGTGCTGCAAAGATTCGGCTATTCACATACAAATGCTGCCTGCATGCCTTGATTGCCGTGAAGGTCCAGGTAAGCTGGACCAGATAGGTATTGAGTTCAGTGCTGGGATCAAAGTCTGGTGTGTAGGCGAGCACGGCCTCGCGATTGATGACGTTCGCCGAAATAAATGTCAGAAAGACGTTGGTTGATTTGAAAAAATCATTTGAGTTCAGTAATCTTGCGCTGATCTCTTTGGGGGCCTTACGCTCCAGGATGTGCTCTTGCTCATTGTGACCAAAACCATCATTGGCAAGATATAAAACGCCAATGTCCAAAGACCGGCATTGCTCCAGTACATAGTTAACCGTTCCCTGGTACAGGATTTCATCATCACCGATTACCCAGAAATATTTTCCGTTTGCCTTGCTAAAGCCCTGGCAAAAATTTCTGTCAGCCCCGATATTTTCAGCGTTACGCAGGCTGATGAAAGGAAAGCCTTGCTGGATAAAGTTAGCTACCACTTCCTGGGTGTTATCTGTTGATGCATTGTCTGAAACAATCAGTTCCAGATCATCTGGCCATGCCGTCATTCCCGCGACAATAGACTTTAGCAAATGCTGCAATAAACCCGCTCTGTTATACGTGGGAATATAAATGGATAGCGCCAGTTTAGACAATCTGTTCTCCTTTGTTTGTTGCCTGCCATTCCTGCCGCTTGGTTTTGAAAAGCCAGCAAGCCCAGATAAATCCTATACTCAATGTCAGTACAAAATAAGCTGCCATCATGCCGGTTGCACCAAAACGTTTCGTTAACAGCAAGCTTGCCGTTGCGATCAACATGGCCATGACGAATGACAATAACGTAAACGGTTCTTCTTTATGTGAGCGCAAGTAAATTGCAAGGCCGAACACGATATGGTTGACGATAGTAGTCAGTAATAACAATATAAATGGTGCCAGTGGTAATATCCTTGCATCCAGAGAGCTGTCAGTGTGAATCAGAAATAATTTGATTAATAACAGACTGATTGCACCCAGGATGATGACCACCGTTGATTGTTTCAATATGCGGAAAAAGATGGTATCGAGTTCGCGAAAATGTTGCAATGCGGCCAGTCTGCCAAATTGAGGTGCCTTGGTATTGACCCAGGCGATGGCTATGGTGGAAATAGCGCTGACTACGCTCAGACTCATACCCATTTGCCCAGCTTCGATTGCACCACGATAAGCAAACAGCACGGGAACAAAGAATTGGAAAATGAAATAACCGCTTAACCAACTGATGGCAATACGCCACTGCAAAGGCCAGATTTCAGTTTTCCAGTCAATTTTACTTGTGGTTAAATAAGTAGTCGCCAGCGCCCTGAAAAATCTACCATACGCAATAAATAGCCAACACAGTCCTGTCAAAGCTATGACGGTGCTCATCGCAGGCATGGCTAATAATCCAGCACCCGATGCCAGCATTCCCCAGCAGACCAGGCTTCCACCGATATTCTGAAACATACGCAAACGGGCAATCTGTGCTACATGCCCACAGCCTTCCAATAGAGCAAACACTGGTGTCAGCAAAATATTAAAAGCCGCGGCCAGGATCAAACATATCCAGGCCATTTGCCAGGAAATACCTAAGGCGGCTACATTGCTATTGAAAAAATAATAACCGGCAGGCAGGATAAAGATAATGATGAGTAGTGCAATGATCCCATACCACCTTGCGATCAGCTTAAGCAGTGAGTACAACCGGCTCAGCGCTTTTTCATCTCCTTGCAGTATACGTTCAGGCAGCCAGGAGAGCCGTGCCATCTCATGGCTGGCAAACTGCATGACGACATTGCTCATGCCTAATTCGAACACAATCTGCAGGCCAATGACACTGACAAAGGTATAGTAAAACCCTTGTTCGCTGGCCGACAGATGACGTGTAATAAACCATAGCGTAATCAATGCTGCCAGCATGCTCCACCCCCTGCCAAGCAGGGTATAAATGACAGCGTTGTCCATGCCGATATGGCCAAGTATTTTTTTCATTGCATTTGTTATTTGCTAGCGCTTGTTCTGTGCGTGTTTTTATATTTATTTAAGAAAGTGTTAACTTTTTGGGTTGTTTAGAATAATGCTCGTTTCTTTGTAAAGACCTTCCAGAGACGTCAGTTCTGGTTCGTAGCCAAAAGTGGCAGCTCGTCGGTTCAGCGAATAATAATGTGGTTTGTTGCCAGTGGCATTGATACCAGTATTTCTCGTTGTGACATCAAAGCGAAGGCCGAATTTTTTTTGCATGGCTGCCAGCAGTGCGGTTTTGTCTATGTGTGCTTTGCTGTAGCAATCGACTGCTGTATTGATGGGGGGGGCGTGTAGAAGTGCAGTAATCATCCTGTAGAAATCACTGGGATGCAGATAATCTCGCACTATATAGTCTGATGAAGTATGTAAGACAGTATTGTTCTGGATGGCACGGACAATATCTCCCATCAGAAAACCTGTGGTCATATCTTGCCTGTTGCTGAAATAATTGAAAACCCGGATATCTACTATAGCCATTGTCGACAGGCTGCGATGCCTGCATTCGGCCTGTAGCTTTGCTAGCGCATACCAGTCTTGTGGTTGTATCTGGTTGAGGGGAACTTCGGCACGTGTTTGTTCGTCGACGGGTTTGTCAAAACCTGTACCGTATACAGCACCGCTGCTCAGGAATAGGTAGCGACAGCGAGGATAATGAGACAAATAATCCAGGACAAGTTCATCGAACGCTCTTGTCAACTCAATAATCGCTATACCCAATGCTGTCGTTTGTACCGGATTGCCGACACCGACAAAATTGATGATCGCATCAAATTCTTCTTCAATCGAGAATGCAGAAAAACCGGCAATCTGATATCGGCCTTGCATGTCATGGTCGTTCAGCCACGATGCGAGATATTCAGGCCGGCGGGCATACAGCAGGATTTCAAGTTCTTCTTGTGCGTTGAGCGACAGCAACAAGTCTCTGGCGATCTGACTGGTCGCACCTAGTAGGGCTATTCGCACGGCTTTTCCTTTGTTGATAAAGTTCAGTCGCTTGCCTGGGCGGCAGTCTCCAGATAGCTGGCTAATCTCGACAGCTCTGTAATGTCGCGCTCTGCATCACAAGTTTGCCAGCCACCATTGTGCGCAAATGAATTTAACTGGCCAGCAGCAGCCAGCAAATCCAGTGGCTGGTTTTCCAGTGCAAGCTGATCGCTCAGACCGAAGCCTGCTTCCCAAATTCGATGCGAAAAGATGTAATAACCGCCGTTGATATTCGCAGCTTCTATCACTGGGCGTGATGCAAAAGCGCGCACCAGAGTTTCCCCGGTGCGTATTCCGAGTATACGGAAGCGCACCGGCAGTTTGGTTGCCACCATGGTGGCAACCAGGTTTTGTCGCTTGTGCAGGCGAATTTCTTCTGTCAGATCAACATCGCTCAATGTATCCGAATAGGTAAGGGCAAATTGTTGTTTTTGCTTTAGGAAAGATTGACATGCCAGCAGGCGTGCAGCGGTCGTGTCATCTGGCGCGGTAACAACGATACGAACGCGACAGATGTTCTTTCCAATCTTTAACTCATAACAGAACCTGTCCTCAATCTCTTGAGTTGCTTCGGAATTTTTGAGGAACTGGCTAAATTGCTCATACTGCACACCGGCTGCCAGAATGAAATCGCTTGCACCATGCAGTGCATAGTGCAACATCACCCACCAGAACAGAGGCTTGCCCTTAATGTTGACCAGCCCCTTATTAAGGCGGACTGTTTGCTGATCATCCAGAAGTACGCCTTTGCCGCCACAAAGAATAACAACGGGAATGCCTGCAAATTCATTGATAGATTTATTCATCGTCAGTTCCAAAATTCGCCAGCCCATTCTGCTGTGCAAGCTTGCTGATATGCTGTACGACATCACGCGATCCTACACAGTAATCCAGAGTCAGATGATCATCTGCATACTGCAGCTGGATTTCACACCCCGCTGCACGGGCAATTGCCAGTGCACCTGCCACATCCCAGATTTTTGCTGCAAAGCCGTAAGCCGCCTGCAGCTTGCCGGTGGCGGCCCAGCAGATATTGAGGGCAGCGCTGCCAGTACGCAGACAGCCGCGTGTACTTTCGTTTACTTGCCTGAAAAGAGTATATTGCGATTCGGGAACCCTGGCGCTGAAACTGGCTGCCGTCAATGCATCCTGTATGCCCAGATGTTCATGTCTGAAAGGTCGGCCATTCATCAAAGCGCGCTCTGTATTCAGCGTGAAGTACAATTCATTCAGGGCTGGTGCGCAGACAACCCCAAGCTTGAAAGAACCATTGTCCAGCAGACCGGCTGACACGGCATATTGTGGCAGGCCATGCGAAAAATTAACGGTCCCGTCTATAGGGTCAACCACCCAGCAACTTGTGTCGACAGGTATTTTCTGATTTGAATTTTCCTCTGAAATGACCGGCAGGCCGCTCAGGCTCAGGCGCTTGATCAGCAGTTCGCTGATATCGATATCAGCCTGGGTGACGATATCGCGCAGGCTGCCTTTGTGGCCGACTGCTGCAGCACCATTGAAGCCATCAGCAATCTTTGTGGCGGCCAGTACGGCATCCAGCGCGATCCTGATGAGTTCGTTGTCATTCACATTGTTGTCATTTTGGATAGCCACATTTAATCCTTTGCGATTTCACGTAGTTCGGTGGTAATCGCGGCGATTTTTTCACGCAACATCAAATCCAGCGGTTCCCCCGGACGCAGACCCAGTACATAGCGGTTGAAGCTGGCGGTATCCATGGCTTCATGCATCAGACCTATATGATGATCCGGATCGTTGACATCTTCAAACAGGACCGCACCGACTATGCCTTTCAGCAGATATTGCGGCAGTACCCCCAGCGTCAGGCACATCTGGGCTGCGCCGATCAGGCGGCCGTGCAGCTCAAGTTTTCTCAGTGGTTCACGGGCCACCCTGGCCACCGGATCAAACAAGAGCTGGCAACGGAAACGTGCCAGTTCTTTTTCTGCATACCATTCCAGGAAATCGTGCGGAATATCCCACAGCAGTTTTAGTGCCTGCAGCATCTCTGTCATGGCCCCTTCTACCAGTTGCGCCGCACGCGGGTGCATCATGGCTTCATGCACATAGGTTGCACCCATCAGCGCACCCAGATAGGCGGCGATGCAATGCGGTGTATTGTGCAGGTATAGCTTGGGGGTCCACTGTATGCGCAGCAGTTCTTCGCGTGACAGCAGAGCCATGTCACCATGTATGACTGCCGGGCAGGCTTCGACATACAGCACACCATTCTCGGTGGTAATGGCAAGCGGATCCTGCGCCAGCAAATGTGCCGGTGCCGTATTGGACGTAATCACGTCAGGGACGGCAAAATAGACAGCATCGTGGCCGACTACACGTTTGGCGACAGCGACAGTTTCCGGTTCATTCTCGCACATGATCAGCGGGATGGCAGAACCTGCCAGTATCTGCGCTGCCTTGCTGACATTGCGTGGTCCTACAGAAAAAAAGCAGGCTACCGCATCCAGGTGATCTTCCAGCTTGAAGTCGGCTGGTGTAAAGGCTGCACTGACCTCTACCCGCATCTGCTGATACTCGTCAGCATTCACACGGTAAGTGGTATAGCCGCCGTGGGTATTGAGATGTTCAACTATGCCGGGATTGCTGTCGATGAATACAAATTCATGCTTGCTGGCGTCCAGTGTCCAGGGCAGGTAACCCCGGCCTATTGCACCTGCTCCCATGAACAAGATTTTGGTTTTCATAGCGGTGTTTATTCCAGAGGCTTGGTGTACATATTGGCGCGAAATTCATCTCTGTCCAGCAACGGCAGCAAGTCTTCCAGCGGACGTGAAGCCATGGTGCCATCCGGTTTGATATACGACCCCAGTTTGGGCATCAGATGTCTGTGCGGATCAACCATGATCTCGATGATTTCAGGTAGCTGGTTAGACAGCGTGGCATGAATTTCATCTCTGACGGCTGCATTGTTTTGAATGACGCGGTAGTGCAGGCCATAGGCATCGGCTATCTTCTGCAGGGAAGGCAGAGAGACACCACTTTCGGTAGTTGAACCGACATAACGCTGATTGAAATAATTTTCCTGGGTCACGCGTATGGCATGATAACCGCCGTTATTCACCACGAATATCTTGACCGGCAAGGCATGGTGCACCATGGTTTGCAGTTCTTGCACATTCAATTGAAAACCGCCGTCACCCACCAGGGTAACTGCCATTTTGTGATTCAGTGCCACGCTGGCACCAATGGCTGATGGCATGCCAAAACCCATGGCTGCCATACCCTTGGCATGGAATACCCGCTGATTGGCTTTCGGCAGGAAAGCCTGCCCGGAAACCGTAAATGAAGTTCCGGACGATCCCAGTGGTACCAGGGCGTCATCCGGCAATAAGTCGGACAATGCTTCGACGAAGTAATACGGATCGACCGGTTGTTCCGGTCCCGCTTCTTGCAGGCTGGGGGCCATCGGGTAACTGGTTTTCATGCGATTACAATACGCATGCCATTCGGTGGAAGGCGTCATGTCCCGCGGCTGTTTTTGTAACTCGCTGATCAGAGCCGTGATCAGTGCTTTGGCGTCGCAACGAGAAAAGCGGTCCACTTTCAGGAATGGTTTGCTGGCTTCAGCCGGATCAAGATCAACCATGTCGACAAAGGCTTCACGTGCAAAAGCTTCGACATTGTAGCCAGTATGCTGGACACCCAGACGGGCACCAATGCTGAGCAGATAGTCCGCATTCTGGATAATGAAATTCGCGTATCGGGGACCATAGGCATTGGCGCGGCCAAAGTAATTTGGATTGGCTTCCGGTACCAGGTCTATCGCATTCCAGGTGGTCTGCACGGGGATGTTCAACAGTTCCAGCAATTGCCTGGCTTCGTCTTTCGCACCTGCCAGCCAGACACCGTGACCGAGTACGATCAGGGGCCGCTTGGCATTGCGCAGATGCGTCAATATCGATTGCACCAGTTGCTGATCAGGTGCAGGGTTCAGGTCGTCCAGCCCTTCAGCAGCAGGGTCGAAGCCACGCAAGCTGTCCGGGTCTATGCTGGCTGCCTGTACATCCAGCGGCAGATCCAGCCACACCGGGCCCGGGCGTCCGGCACGTGCCAGGAAACAGGCTTTTTCCAGTTCATATCGGATATCCTGGGCATTGTCGACAAACCGCGCATATTTCGTCGTCGGCGTGACCACGTCGATGATATTGAATTCCTGGAAGCCGCGCTGGCGCAGGCCATGTTGTCTTTGCGAAAACAGCGTGGAAACCTGGCCTGAAATAAACAGCATGGGCACGCTGTCGGTGAATGCACCCGCCACGCCAGTCAGGGTATTCGTCGCCCCTGGGCCGGATGTCGCAAAGCAGACGCCGGTGCTGTTGATGGTGCGGCCATAAGCATAGGCAGCGATAGCCGCTGCCTGTTCATGATGCATGGGAAAGGAAGCCAGCTCACTGCTACCCACACTATCGAGCAAATGCATCATGCCACCACCAGACAACAAAAATACATGGCTGGACCCGGTCAGTTCCCTGATGCGGGAGCAGATATAGTCTGAGACTTTGACGAGTTTTGATTTATCTGTGTTCATTGGTTGCAGCAGGTTTTGACACTGGGTTGATATTGGATTGACGTTGGCTGTCTGTCCCTGTTGTTACTGCATTCAGGCAAGCGTACATGGATATCCGCAAATGATTACATGACTGCGCCCAATTGCCATGGTACGAATTCATTTTGCCCGTAACCATGCAATTCACTTTTTGACTTGCTGCCTGAAGCCGTCGCCAGGATGGCATGGAAGATGCGTTCTCCCATTTCTTCTATACTTGCCACACCGTCTATGATCTCACCGCAATTAATGTCGATGTCAGCTTCCTGCCGGCGCCATAAATCACTGTTGGTGGCCAGTTTCAGGGATGGGCTGGGGGCGCAGCCATAAGCTGAACCGCGGCCTGTGGTGAAACAGATGAGATTGGCACCGCCGGCCACCTGACCGGTGGCGCTGACCGGGTCGTAACCTGGTGTATCCATGAAGACCAGGCCGCGTTCTGTTACTGCTTCGGCATATTCGTAGACAGCATTCAGATTGCCGGTGCCGCCTTTGGCGACCGCCCCCAGGGATTTTTCCAGTATGGTCGTCAAGCCGCCTGCCTTGTTGCCAGGTGCCGGGTTATTGTTCATCTCGCCCTGGTTGATCTGCACATACTGTTCCCACCAGCGTATGCGTTGCAACAGTTTGTCTGCCACGGCTGGCGCGCTGGCGCGACGTGTCAGCAAATGCTCGGCGCCGTAAATTTCCGGTGTTTCACTGAGTATGGCTGTGCCACCATGGACGACCAGCAAATCCACTGCATGGCCCAGCGCCGGGTTGGCACTGATGCCGGAATATCCGTCAGAGCCACCGCATTGAAGACCAACCACGATATGACTGACATCGCACAGTTCACGCTGTACCGCATTGGCAGTGGGCAGAAAAGTCTTGATCAGCTCTATGCCGCGTTCGACCGCCTTGCCGGTACCACCAACATCCTGGATGTTGAAGGTCTTGAACTGTTCACCTTCCTGCAGGCCGCCATTCAGTAGCAGTGACGATATCTGATTGGCTTCACAACCCAGGCCTATCAGTAAAATGGCAGAGAAATTAGGATGTAATGCATAACCTGCCAGCGTGCGCTGCAAAACCTGCATGCCGGCACCATGATCATCCATGCCACAGCCGGCACCATGCGTCAGCGCCACCACACCATCAACGTTCGGGAAATCGGCCAGTACCTGGGATGACCTGAAGTGATCGGCAATCGCACGTGCGACAGTGGCAGAGCAATTGACGCTGGACAGGATACCTATGTAATTGCGGGTAGCGACCTGGCCGTTGCGACGTTTGATGCCCATGAAACCGGCATGTTGTTTGAAGGATTGCGGTTTGATATCGGCACCGACGGCATAATCCTTGTCGAAATCGCCCATGACCAGATTGTGAGTATGGACGTGCTCGCCGGGCAGGATGGCTTTGGAAGCAAAACCGATAATCTGGTTATAGCGTCGCACAGCTTGTCCAACTGCTATGGCATGACGGGCGACCTTGTGTCCAGCGGGGATCAGTCCTTTGATGTTCAGTCCGTCTGCGGTGCTGCCACTCATCATCTGTGTGCGACAGATGGCCACATCGTCTTCAGGATGCAGCAGGATCAGGCCTTGTTGTGATATCGCGGTGCGCATGGGCAGGCTTTGGTGTCAGAAGTTCAGACCTAAATAGGTTTCTATTTTTTTTGCTGCAAATTCCAGCATCTCATAGCTTAACGATGGTTGCACGCCTATCCAGAAAGTATTGTTCATCAGATAGTCGGTGTTGCTGAGATCGCCACTGATGCGATAAACGGCATCGCGCATATACGGCTGGCGCGTCAGGTTGCCGGCAAATAGCAGACGTGTACCAACTTTGTTTTGCTCGAGATACGTCAGCAAATCGAGGCGGGTGACCGGACAGTTTTCTTTCAGCGTAATCGGAAAACCAAACCAGGATGGATCAGCGTGCTCGGTGGGCACAGGCAGGTTGAGGAATTCTTCGCAGGCCTGCAGGCGCTGCCTGAGAAACTGGTAATGCGCTTTGCGGGTTTCGATGAATTGCGTCGCCTTACCTACCTGGGCCAGCCCGCAGGCAGCCTGCATGTCAGTGATTTTCAGGTTATAGCCCAGATGACTATAGGTATATTTGTGATCATAGCCTTCGGGCAAATCGCCCAGCTTCCAGCAAAAACGCTGGCCACAGGTATTGTCCTTGCCCGGTGGACAATAACAGTCACGCCCCCAGTCGCGAAAACTTTCTGCAATGCTGATCAATTCAGCATTATTGGTAAATACGGCCCCACCTTCCCCCATCGTAATATGATGGGCAGGATAAAAGCTCAGGGTGGCGATGTCGCCAAAAGTACCGACCATCTGGCCGCGATAGGTGCTGCCCAGGGCATCACAGCAATCCTCAACCAGCCACAACTGGTATTTTTTGCATAAAGCGGTGACTACATCCAGATTGAAAGGATTGCCCAGCGAATGCGCCAGCATGATGGCTTTTGTTTTTGGTGTGATCGCTGCTTCTATCTTGCTGGCATCGATATTGTGCGTAAGTTTGTCGACATCGACAAAGACCGGCACGGCGCCAAACTGCAAAATGGGATTCACCGTGGTGGGAAAACCAGCAGCGACGGCGATAACTTCATCACCGCGCTGGATTGCCCGTTCACCCAGTTTGGGCGAAGTCAGGGTATTGAATGCAACCAGATTGGCCGATGAGCCCGAGTTGACGGTAATTAAGTGTTTGACGCCGATGAAGGCAGCCAGTTCTTCCTGAAATTGCGTATTGAAACGACCAGTGGTCAGCCAGCCATCCAGCGCCGCATCCACCATGTTTTTGATTTCAGCGGCGTCCAGTAATTTGCCTGAAGGAGGGATCGCCGTCGCCCCTGGGAAAAATGCGTCCGGTTTCAATGCCAGGTCGGCATATTGCTCAACCAATGCAGCAATTTGTGTTCGCAGTATCTGTTTTTTATCGCTTTGCGTCATGTTGACATCCGGGTATTTCGACTGCTGGGGAATAACTCAATCATAGGATAGGACCAACTGGTGCACAGTCAGCATCAGCCTGAAAAGCATCATCCTTGCAATGGTGGCCATTTCGCAAGGATCAGGCCCAGGTTTTCCACGGGGCCTTGCCAGCTTCCCAAAGGCTTTCCAGGTGATTCTTGTCTCTCAAGGTGTCCATCGGATGCCAGAATCCATGATGCTGATAGGCTGACAGTTCTCCGCTGGCAGCCAGTTTTTCCAGGGGTTCACTTTCCCAGACCGTGGCATCGCCATCAATCAAATCCAGGACCTTGGGCGACAACACAAAAAACCCGGCGTTGATCCAGGCACCATCACCGGCTGATTTTTCACGGAACTGGCTAACCTGGTTGCCGACGATATCGAGCACGCCAAAACGTATCGGTGGCTTGGACGCGGTGACCGTTGCCTGTCGTCCTTCCTGGCGGTGAAACGCAAGCAGGGCAGAGATATCAACATCTGCGACGCCATCACCATAGGTAAAGCAAAAATCTTCATCGTCCAGAAATTCCTGCACCCGTTTCAAACGACCGCCCGTCATCGAATTTTCCCCTGTATCCACCAGTGTGATACGCCAGGGTTCGGAACTGTTCTGATGCAATTGCATGTCATTGCGTGGCAAGTCAAAAGTAACATGCGAGCTATGCAGGAAATAATTGGCAAAATATTCCTTGATCAGGTACCCCTTGTAGCCACAGCAAATCACGAAATCATTGATCCCATGCTGGGAATAGGTTTTCATGATATGCCAAAGTATGGGTTTCCCCCCAATTTCGACCATAGGTTTCGGCTTGACCGTGGTTTCTTCGCTGAGCCGCGTACCAAGTCCGCCAGCAAGGATCACTGCTTTCATTTTATTTTCGCTTCCCTGGCTGCAAAAAACGTTTTAGTTACTATCAAGAATGCATTTTAACAGGCTATGCAGCCTGCTCATTCTTCTATCTGACAGCTTGTGTTGACCGGTGTCGCTATTGGAGGGGGCGGACAGGGATGCGGCAGAAATTGGACTTGCGTAAAATGGGAGCGGGTATTGCTAAATAAATATTTTTTATTTGCCTTTAACCTGCAGGCTTATCCCTGCTTTGACGCAGGTGTTTCACCAGGCTGGACAGGCTTTGCCAGATTTGCCAGCCCATCAGGGCGGATCTGGCGACAGCGAATGCGCGTGCGGGTTTGAATATCATGACGACGGCGGTAATGAGCAGACTGGCGATGGGGCGACGACGGGCAGAGTTTCCCATCTTGCCGAACAGTTCACTGGCCATATCCACCAGGCTTAATGATTGTCTGATTTCTTTGCCATAGATAGTGATCAGGCTGCGTTGTGCCTGTATTTTCAGCAATAAGGCCTGACGTTTCTGTGCGAGTTTTTCTTGCCGTTTCACCATGACTGAATGCCTATTTCTTGCTTACAGTGCGGTCAGCATTGCTTAAACTGCTGCTGTCTTTTTTCAGTTCAGCCAGTGTGAAAGACAGAAATGCCGGTTTGTTGCGCATGACACTGCGTACGTGCAGGGAAATACCGATGGCCAGTAGCGAAAACAGGCCCAGCAGCGATAACAGGACGGTATAGCGATAGCTATCCCAGAACAGGACAATCAGCGTCAGTATGGCAACCAGTATCGCCAGACCGGCAAAAAACATGGCAGCCAGCGACCATAACAGGCTGGAAGAAAAGCGACTCAGCTCTTCTTCCAGCTCTACCGAGGCTAATTCCAGGCGCGTATGGACACTGTTGATCAGTGTCGATGCCAGTTGTGCCAGCGAATCGGTAATGGCCATGAACTTATTTACTACGGCCGATGAGCAAACCTACCAGCAAGCCGATACCGGCAGCAATGCCGGCAGACTGCCATGGGTTTTCCTTGACATAGACGTCGGTGGCACGCGCTGCTTCTTTGGTGCGGGTGACGACCAGGTCTTCAATGCGTTCGACTTCTGCCTTGGCATTTTTCAGGGTTTTTTCAAACTTGGCTTTGGCTGCTCTGAAACCTTCACCACTTTGTTGCTCGGTGTTTTTCAGCAAATCTTCTGCATCACGGATAACAAGATGCAGGTCATTCATCAATTGTTCTTTATGTTCATCTACTGTACTCATGATGTTTCCTTTCTGGTTGGGAAGTGAATTAACAAGTGAATTAAATAAGTTAATTAAATTCAGTCTATGCAAAAAGATGGGGGCTGGTTTGTCGAAACGCAAGGACCCGCAAGAAAATTGAATAAGTAGCAATCTATGGTTTTACTTTACTGCATAGTCCAGCGCAATGCCAGCGAAGATTGCTGCACCCAGCCAATTGTTATTCAGAAAGGCGGCAAAACAGGCCATGCGTTCACGCTCGCGTATCAGGCTGTAATGGTAAATCGCGAACAATACGGCCACACCCATGCCCGCCACAAACCAGGTACGCAGGCCAGCTTGCCAGCCTACTGCCAGTATCAGGACAAAACTGATGGCATAACACAGCATGATGGCCAGCACGTCATAGCGGCCAAAAGTGATGGCTGAGGTCTTGATACCGATTTTGAGGTCATCGTCACGGTCCACCATGGCATATTCAGTGTCATAGGCGACGGCCCAGAAGACATTTGCCAGCAATAATATCCAGGCACTCATGGGCACTGTATCTTGCACTGCAGCATAAGCCATAGGGATACCAAAGCCGAAAGCAATGCCCAGATACGCCTGCGGGATGGCAAAAAACCGCTTGAAATAAGGGTAACTGCCCGCCACCAGCACGGCAGCGACCGACAATTGCTTGGTCAGCGTGTTCAAGGGCAGGATCAGGGCAAAAGAGATCAGGGCCAGCACCACGGCTACGCCAACGGCTTCCTTACCACTGATTTTGCCACTGGTCAGCGGTCTTTCGGCTGTGCGCTTGACGTGCCGGTCAAAATCACGGTCTGCATAATCATTGATAGCGCAACCGGCAGAGCGCATCAACACCGTACCCACACTGAAAACCAGCACCAGTTGCCAGCTTGGCTGCCCTTGTGAGGACAGCCACAGCGCCGCCAGGGTTGGCCACAGCAATAACAGGATACCTATGGGCTTGTCCAGCCTGACCAGCTTGAAATACAGATGCAGACGAGAATACAGGCGGTTCATGATTCAGCTTTGTTGTTGCACATAGGCAGAATTATAAGTGTTATCTATACATTGGACAGTTGGCAATGCTATCGTAGTGTTATTGCAAGAAACAGTACGCTAATAAAATCTTCGGGGACATCTATGAAATTTACGACCAAATTGCAACTGGTAAGTGCCGCCGTGTGCATGGGCCTTGCCGGTTCTGCCCATGCCGTGACCGAAATCAGTTGGTGGCATTCGATGACCGGTGCGCTGGGTGACCGCGTTACCGGCCTGGCAGATCAATTCAATAAAAGCCAGACAGAATACCGTGTGACGGCTGTCTATAAGGGTAGCTATGATGAAGCGCTGGCTGCTGGCATCGCTGCATTCCGCGCCGGTAATGCCCCGCATATCCTGCAAGTATTTGAAGTGGGTACGGCTACCATGATGTATTCCAAAGGTGCCATCAAGCCGGTGTCGGAAGTCATGAAGGTGGCGGGCGAGAAATTTGATACCTCGGGTTATGTAGCGGCGGTCGCCGGGTATTACACCTCGCCGAAAGGGGAGATGTTGTCTTTCCCCTTTAACAGTTCGACTACCGTGTTTTACTATAACAAGGACATGTTTGCCAAAGCCGGCATGGACCCCAACAAGGCACCCGCTACCTGGCAGGAAGTGGTGGCCGCCGCCGCTCGTCTGAAAGCCAATGGCGAAAAATGTGCTTATACCACCGGCTGGCAAACCTGGGTGCACTTGGAAAGTTTTTCTGCCTGGCATAACGTCGAATTTGCATCCAAAGGCAATGGTTTCGGCGGTCTGGATGCGCGGCTGAAGTTCAACAGCCCCTTACACGTCAAACACATAGAAAATCTGGAAAATTGGGCCAAACAAGGTTACTTTACCTACGCTGGCCGCAAGAATGAGCCAGAGGCTAAGTTTTACTCCGGTGAATGCGGCATGCTGACCTCATCCAGCTCTGCTTATGGCAATGTGGCAAAAAACGCCAAGTTCAAATTTGCCGTGTCGCCCATGCCCTATTATTCTGACGTCAAAGGTGCGCCACAAAATACCATCATAGGCGGCGCATCACTATGGGCCATGAATGGCAAGAAGACGGAAGAATACAAAGGTGTTGCCAAGTTCTATAAATTCCTTTCACAGGCAGAGGTACAGGCCAAATGGCATCAGGAAACCGGCTACCTGCCCACCACCAACGCTGCATACGAACTGACCAAAAGTTCGGGCTTTTATGAAAAGACACCAGGCCCTGGCGTCGCCGTGCAGCAGATGATTGTCAAGACCACCGACAAGTCGCGCGGCATACGTCTGGGCAGTTTCGTACAGATACGCACTATCATGGATGAAGAACTGGAAGCAGTCTGGAGCGGTAAAAAACCGGCCAAGGCAGCACTGGATAGCGCGGTCGCCCGTGGCAATGAATTGCTGGAACGTTTCGAAAAAGCGAATAAGTAAAATCAAGACCTCTCAACACAGAGGCACTGAGGCACAGAGGGGCACAGAGGAAGTGCGGAAAACTTCTCATTAAGTAAGTGGTTTGATCCACAGCCTCTCCTTTTTGTCTTCTCTGTGTCTCTGTGCCTCTATGGTGAGCTTTTTGGTTTTACCGTTTTAGTATTTAAGCATTCGAGGATTCTTTGGAAAAACGCGCACGTTTTCGATCTGCCTGGTTGCCGTATCTGTTGCTGCTGCCGCAGATCGTGGTAACCATACTGTTTTTTTTCTGGCCTGCGGCCCAGGCCCTGTATCAGTCGGTACTGTTGCAGGATGCATTTGGCATAGCTTCTCAGTTTGTCTGGCTGGATAATTTCAAGGACTTGTTTGCCGATCCCACTTACCTCGCGGCCTTCAAGACGACGGCCTTGTTCTCGTTTTTGGTGGCGGTGCTGGGCTTGAGTATTTCATTGCTGCTGGCCGTGTTTGCTGACCGCGTGGTCAGGGGCAGTTCGTTTTACAAGACCATGCTGATCCTACCTTATGCCGTATCGCCTGTGGTGGTCGGTGTGTTATGGATGTTCTTGCTCAATCCCACGCTGGGTATTGTGGCCCATGGCTTGCGGCATGTGGGTGTCGAATGGAATAGTCTTTTGAATGGCCAGCATGCCATGATACTGATCGTCCTGGCTGCTGTGTGGAAGCAGATCAGTTACAACTTCCTGTTCTTTCTCGCGGGTTTGCAATCGATTCCCAAATCCCTGATAGAAGCGGCTGCGATTGATGGTGCCGGGCCTTGGCGCCGTTTTTTTACCATCGTTTTTCCTTTACTGACGCCCACCTCCTTTTTTCTGCTGGTGGTGAATGTTGTCTATGCTTTTTTTGATACCTTTGCGATCGTGGAAGCAACCACGCAGGGTGGGCCTGGCAAGGATACTGAAATCCTGGTGTTCAAGGTGTTCAATGATGGCTTCAAGGGCGGTGACCTGGGCAGTGCAGCGGCGCAGTCGGTGATACTGATGAGCATCGTCATTGTCCTTACCGTATTGCAGTTCAAGTATGTAGAAAAGAAAGTGCAGTATTGAACATGATAGAACGCCGTCCTTTTCTGGGAATGTTCAGCCACCTTATTCTGATACTGGGCGTCAGTCTGGTGGCGTTTCCTGTCTATGTTGCTTTTGTCGCCAGCACGCAAACAGCGGAGCAGTCGGCACTGGCGCCGATGTCGCTGATTCCTGGCGATCAGCTATGGCATAACCTGAGTGCGGTACTTGGCAGCGGCACGTCCGGCAATGTTGCCAGCAGCCCGGTAGGGCGCATGTTGTGGGTCAGCCTGGTGTCGGCGCTGATGATCGCCGTGGGCAAGATATCCATTTCCATGTTGTCTGCATTTGCGCTGGTGTATTTTCGCTTCCCGGGGCGCAGCCTGTTTTTCTGGATGATCTTCATTACCCTGATGCTGCCGGTGGAGGTACGTATCAGTCCTACCTACAAGGTTGTGTCTGATCTGTCCATGCTCAATAGTTATGCCGGGTTGACCGTACCGCTGATTGCATCAGCGACGGCGACTTTCCTGTTCCGCCAGTTTTTTTTGACGGTGCCGGATGAACTGGCAGAAGCTGCGCGCATAGATGGTGCTGGCCCCGTACGGTTTCTTGTCGATATTCTGTGGCCCTTGTCACGCACCAATGTGATTGCCCTGTTTGTCATCATGTTCATTTATGGCTGGAACCAGTACCTGTGGCCCTTGCTGGTATCGACAGAGCAGGATATGTACCCCATAGGCGTCGGCATCCGGCGCATGATTGCCGGTGGCGATTCTGCGGTTGAATGGAATATGGTGATGGCGAGCCTGCTGCTGGCCATGCTGCCGCCAGCTCTGGTCGTGGTCGTCATGCAAAGATGGTTTATCAAAGGACTGGTCGATGCCGAGAAATAAAAGCCCTAGCAAAAAATGACAAATGCTCGGTCAGGCTTCAATTCGTATGGAGTTACATAATAAACATATGGCACAGGTTCATTTAAAAAACGTCAAAAAAACCTACGGCAAAGGGGACAAGGCCGTTGATATCATTCATGGTATCTCCATAGACATACAGCATGGTGAATTCATCGTCATGGTGGGTCCGTCAGGTTGTGGTAAATCCACTTTGTTGCGCATGGTGGCCGGGCTAGAAGAAATCACGTCCGGCGATATCATCATTGGTGAACGCATCGTCAATGAACTTGAACCCAAGGACCGCGACATTGCCATGGTTTTCCAGAACTATGCGCTATACCCGCATATGAGCGTTTACCAGAATATGGCTTATGGGTTGAAGATACGCGGCTTTTCCAAAGCCGATATCGAAATCCGGGTGCAGAAGGCAGCGCAGATACTGGAACTCGGCGAGCTGTTGCAAAGAACGCCGCGCCAGTTATCAGGTGGGCAGCGGCAAAGGGTGGCGATGGGCCGTGCCATTGTCCGGGAACCGGCAGTGTTTCTGTTCGATGAACCCCTGTCGAATCTGGATGCCAAACTGCGGGTGCAGATGCGTTTGGAAATTCAACGCCTGCACAAAACCCTGGGCACGACCAGCCTGTATGTCACCCATGACCAGGTGGAAGCCATGACGCTGGGGCAGCGCATGATCGTCATGAATGCCGGCATGGCAGAGCAGATCGGTACCCCGGCAGAAGTGTATGGCGCACCAGCCACTACCTTTGTCGCCAGCTTTATTGGCTCGCCACCGATGAATCTGTTGCGCGGCAAGCTCAGTGAAACTGGCCGCCAGATGAAGATAGGGCAGTCGCTGGTGTCATTGCCGCTGGTGCAAAGCGAAGCAGAGCGCGTCGCACACCGTGACCTGATACTGGGCGTGCGACCAGAACATTTGTTCATAGGCATGCCTGGGTTGCCACTGGAAGTACAACTGGTGGAATCGCTGGGAGCGGATTTGTTGGTACATGGACTCTGTGGTGAACAGCCTGTGGTGATAAGAACGCCTACCGGTACGGCAGTGGAAGCCGGTGAGCATACTTCGGTTGGTTTTGCGGCCGATGTAATGCACTGGTTTGATCCGGTGACAAACAAACGGTTTTAACGGCACACCTGTCGGACAGTTTTTGCCGTCTTTTCAGGCAAGCTGAACTGTTTTATTACACCAGCAATCCCGCCTTGCGCGGCATGGGTTGCTGACGCAGTGTTTCTGCAGGCACGCTGGCGGGGCTGGTATCTGCCGTCGCACTGGTGGCAGGGGTGCCGATATGTAAATGCCTGTTAAAGCGGGTTTCTTTTTCTGCCTGTGTGCCGCAAAAATAGCCCAGCCCGAATATTGTGATTGTCAGGCAGATGCTGATGAGGTATCTGCTGGCTGTTTCCATATTGATGGCCTTGATTGTCGGCCTTGTTCTACTTACCACTTCCCTGCCCATATTTGCTCCTCTGCATCAGAGTTGACATCGCGCTGAAAACTGGACGGCACTATCGGACTGGACTGCGCAAATACACGACAACACCCTATTTACGCGACAGTGATGTGACAGGCAGGATCTTTTTGAAAATCCCTAAGCAGTTTCACAACGGGTTGAACTTCACACTGTTATTGCGAGTCGAAGTGTCGCAATAATTAAAATTACGTACCATAAAATTACTAAAAGCATTGTTTATCACTATTTTTGGTATTGAAATACGGTACTATTTGCAAAATTTAACTTTTCCTCAGGAAGCGTTCATGAGTTCACCCGAATTGGTCTTGAAAGTCTTGCGTTCAGAATTGCGGGCAGCAGGCGTGACATACAAAATGCTGGCAGAACGCATAGGCATGAGCGAATCCAGCATGAAGCGCATGTTCGGGCAAAAGGACATGAGCCTTTCGCGTCTGGCAGAAATCTGCAAGGCAGCAGGCATTGCCATGGAAGATATATTGCGACAGGCAGCGGATGTCACACCGCAATCTGACACCCTCAGCCTGGAACAGGAACAATCGCTGATGGCTGACCCCAAGCTTTTGCTGGTGGCAATTTGCTGCCTTGGACACTGGACGCTGGAACAGATCATCGAAACCTATCACATGTCCGAATCGGAATGCATATTGCAAATGATAGCGCTCGACAAGCTGGCCCTGATAGAACTGCGCCCGCATAACCGTTATCGCCTGAATGTGTCGCCCGCATTTCACTGGCGTCCGGACGGCCCGATACAGCAATATTTTCGTGATGTGGTGGTCAGCGATTACTTCGCCGGCAGCTTTGACGGGCCTGGTGAAACCCTGCTGTTTGTACCGGCCAGGGTTTCTTCACACAGCGCACAGGAACTGGTGCAAAAGATCCAGCAACTGGCAGCCGAGCTGGCCAGGCTGCATCAGGATGACCGGCGTCTGAAGCCGGAAGAGCGTGATGGCTTCACCTTGCTGGTGGGTTTCCGCTCCTGGGAGTTTTCAGCCTTCACTGCGTTGCGCCGCCCGGAAGCAGCGCCCGTTGTCAAGAGCCTGACTCACCAGATAGGGCCAAGGAAAAGATAAAGCGAGGAACCGTTGCCGCGGGTTGCACCGGCGGCAAAAAACAGCGGGCCAAACCGGGTATCAATCGATATGTGCGCGCTGGCTGCCTGCTTCAGGGTATTGAAGCGCAGCGGCTGCTTGTCGCCATAGGCATTGCCGATCTCGGCAGAAAAGCCCAGGCGTATGGCACCGCCCACTGTGCTCGGGAGTGAACCTATCTTCCGTGCCAGCAGTATCCGGCTGAATGCGGTGGCATTGCCCGTCAATGAATTATTTGCCGTGCCGGACAGACGCAGGAATCCACCCAGCGGATTCGGCGCACTGCCGCGCTGCGATTTACCCCATTCACCATATACGTGACCAGCCCATTCGCCGAACTGGAAGGCGGTCAGTACGTCGATTTCAGACTGAGCCTGGGAAGGTTCACTTGGTCCCTTGGACGGTGCTCTTTCCCAGGTTACGGCGATACGATCTCCACGGCTTGGGTAAGCCAGTGAATCCAGTGTATCGAGCTGGAAATTGACAAATTGCGTCGTATCAAAATAACGCACACTGTCCTGGCTGGTATTAGCTGGCAGCAGCAAATCGACTTTACCAAAACCGCGCGTGATACCTGCTTCTATCTTGCCCCAGTTGTCCAGCAGACGACCAAAGGTCATGGTTGCCTGGGTGGCACGCACACCGACACGGGCAATCTTGCGGCCATCGTTAAACAAGTCCAGGCTTTTGCCATTGTATTGGATGGAAGGGGCCAGGAACCAGGGGGACCCTGATCCAATGGGCTGCCAGAATTGCGTGCCCAACTGACGTTCGCTGCCTATGCGCGCGACGCTGCGCAGTTCAGCACCGTAACTGTTGAGTGATGAAGCGATATGCATGAGACTTAAGGCGAAGCGGTTTTCGTCGGCAAAATCGCTGGTCAGCTCCAGACCCACGCGCAGGCGATTGCGGCTGGAATTGGATTCTGTTGGCCGTATCAGCACATTGCGCTTGCCTTCTGCATCGGTGATAACGGTTTCCACATTATCGATGTCGCCGCGTCCATACAAGCGGGCAGAGGCCTGTCGTATCTGTTCTGGCGTCAGCACCTGTCCCTCCTGCAGGCCGGTTTGCGTGATCAGTGCTTTGGGATTGATATAGCGTGGGCCTTCCACTTCCACCTTGGCCAATGGCAGTTTGCCGGTGCTGGATTTGGCAGTCAGTGTGCCGGTGGAGCGCTGGTATTCAAAGCTGGCATATTGCTCATCAGTGACGCGCAGGGCTGCCAGTTTATCGGCCATTTTGTGGGTGGCGGTTTCACCTGCCTTGATGGATTTTACATATTCAGCAAAATCGAGAAAATTGACACCGGATAATTCTGGCGCAATCAGGATGTCGCTGCTATGCATTTGCCTGATCGAGCGTTGTACGTTCTGTTCGGTCAGGATTTGCAGCATTTGTTTGGTGACATCAATAGCGCTGTTCAATTCACTTTCTTTTGCCAGCGGCGTGCCCACGTTCACGGCAATGACGATATCTGCACCCATGGAACGTGCCAGTTCTACCGGCAGATTGCTGACCAGTCCACCGTCCACTACCAGTTTCTGTTTGATACGGACCGGCGCAAATACACCAGGCAGTGCCAGTGAGGCGCGCATGGTCATTAGTAAAGGTGTGTCGTTCAGTTCTACCATGTCCCCAGTCAGCAAGTCAGAGGCAACCGAGCGGAAAGGCAGCGTTAGCTGATCAACCGGCTGGTCGCGCATGCCTTCCGGCATCAGACGGGTCAATGCATTTTCCAGCGCTGCGTTACCAGCTGCTGCAGGTGGCAGGAAGACGCCGGATTTGGTTACCGCAAATTCTATGCGGGAAGGTAGTAGAAAATCTTCTTCCTTGCGCCGGTAATCGAGGTCATAACGGGCAGGGCGGTCGGCCAGCACGTTGTCCCAGTTGGTGTCACGCACGATCTGTTCAAGTTCGTCAGCAGAACGGCCGGCTGCATAGGCACCACCAACAACGGCACCGATGCTGGTGCCTACGACCATATCCACCGGCACGCGCAGTTTGCGCAGTGCGCGCAAGACGCCGATATGGGCAAAGCCACGGGCACCGCCGCCAGACAGGACCAGCGCGACCTTGGGGCGTGGGCTGGCAACAGAACTGGTATTGGCTGCTGGCGATGCTTCAGTAGTGTTTTGGGCGCGACTGGAAAGAGGGGAAATACCGGCCACCAGGGCGGCCAGCACGACCATGTGGTTCAGCGAAAGGCGCAGCAATGAGCGTAGCGATGACATGAATACTGCTTTCTCCAGAAAGACAATGATGACGTGGCAGTGGAATAGACTGCACAATGATCATCCGGTTTCGCAAAAGACCGCAGTATATATGCAACTCTGTGCAACTCTATGCAATTATATTTATTGCATGACAATAATGAATAGAATGGCAATGAGCGACAGGGTTTGATGCCTGCCCAGGCAGTTCAGCTTTGTTCTGCGGTATTGACCAGGGCGGTCAATACATGGTCACGCCAGACACCATTGATTTTCAGGTAGGACCTGGCGTAGCCTTCTTTTTCAAAACCCAGTCGGGTGAGCAGGGCAGCGCTGCGCTGGTTTTCCGGCACGTAATTGGCCATGACGCGGTGCAGATTGTGTGCATCGAACATATGCCGGATGCCGGCCTGTACCGCTTCAAACATATATCCTTGTCCCTGCTGTTTTTCACCTATGGCATAGCCAAGGTGGCAGGCCTGGAAGGCACCGCGCACGATATTGCTGAAATTGCAGATGCCTATCATTTCCTGATCCTGGCATACCGCAAAATGCACTGCCAGCCCCGCTTCCATCAAGCGTGTACTGGCCAGCAGGCGTTCTTCGCATTTTTCCAGCGAAAAAAAAGCCGTGTCACGAGCCGGCTCCCAGGGGGCCAGATGCTCGCGGTTGTTCAGCAGATACTGCTGCAGCAATATGGCCTGTTCTGGCAAAAGTACCCGCAATTGCAGGCGTGCGGTGGCGATAGCATCCGTCATCAACATAGATATCAACAGGGAGTAACGGGATTACAGTCCACTCGGGGCTTCATCCAGCATGGTGACGCCAGGTAAGTCGCAAGCCAGCACGGCCTTGCGTATGGCCTCAATGGCAGCCTGACGGGTAAAGCTCTTGCGCCAGGCAATTACCACGCGACGGTCCGGTGCCGGCGCTGTGAACGGCAAATAGCGCAACATGCCGTCACGTGCGTCCATGTCAGGCACCGATGCCATCGGCAATACCGTAATGCCTATGCCGGAAGCCACCATATGACGTATGGTTTCCAGTGAAGATCCTTCAAAGGTTCTGGCGATGCCATCACCGGTGGTAGAAAAGCGTGACATTTCAGGGCAGACTTCAAGCACCTGATCGCGGAAGCAGTGGCCATTTCCCAGCAAGAGCATGGTTTCTGACTTGAGCTCTTCTGCGGATACTTCACTGCGTTCCGCCCAGGCATGGTCTTTCGGCATGGCGACCACAAACGGCTCGTCATACAGTGCCTGCACCATCATGCCATGGTCGGGTATGGGCAGAGCGACGATGGCGGCATCGAGTTCACCCTGACGCAGCAATTCCATCAGCTTGACGGTAAAGTTCTCCTGCAGTACCAGTGGCATCTGCGGCACCTGCTGTATCATGGTTTTGACCAGCGTGGGTAGCAGGTAAGGGCCGATGGTATAGATCACGCCAAGACGGAAAGGACCAGCCAGCGGGTCCTTGTTTTGTTTGGCAATTTCCTTGATGGCGGCAGTTTGTTCCAGCACGCGTTCAGCCTGGGCGACAATCTGCGCACCCAGAGGCGTAGTCGAGACTTCCGTGCCGCCGCGTTCAAAGATGGTGACGCCCAACTCATCTTCGAGTTTCTTGATGGCGACGGACAGCGTTGGCTGTGCAACAAAGCAGGCTTCAGCCGCATGGCCAAAGTGCTTTTGCCGGGCAACCGCAACGATGTATTTTAATTCTGTGAGTGTCATGCCGATAGTTTGGCACAGACTGCGGGCAGCGTCAGCAAGTGCTTGGCTCCTGATCTATATTTTTTTCTATTTTCACAAGAAAATAGGGGGAGTATTTTTGGATAACCATATCCGACAGGCATGGGATTGCTGAATTTGCGGATACTCTGGTCTGTCCCTAAATTGTAACCGGGCACCACCGTGATGGCTGTTGCCCGGTTTTGGTTCAGCGCTTGAGCTGGCTCATGGCCTTGCTCAGCTCCAGATGACCTTGTGCCGCACCACTCTCCGGCACTGTTTCTGCGTCGCGCTGCCTGACTTCGCTCAGGCGGGCTGCCAGTTGTTCAGGGGCATCGTCACCCCTGCCTACCCACACACCCTGAGTCATGGTGATATGGGCTGCTTCAAAGCTGCCAGCGCCAGCGCACAGAATAGCGCGAGTCGGCGCCTGTTCAGACGCCAGCACCAACATCGCCGGAACGACATCGGATGGTTGCAGGGCTTTCAGGATTTCTTCCGGGAACAAGGCTTCTGTCATGCGGGTGGCTGCGGTTGGTGCCAGGCTATTGACGCGGATGTCGTATTTGGCTCCTTCCAGTGCCAGAGTCTGCATCAGGCCGACCAGCGCCAGTTTGGCTGCACCGTAATTTGACTGACCGAAATTGCCGTACAGGCCGGAAGACGAGGTCGTCATCACGATGCGGCCATATTTTTGTTCCGTCATGACAGGCCAGACCGCCTTGCAGCAATGCACGGCACCCATCAGATGCACATCCAGCACCAGTTTGAAATCAGCAATGTCCATTTTGGCAAAGCTCTTGTCGCGCAGGATACCGGCATTATTGATCAGGATATCGATGCGGCCCCATTGTGCCAGGGTGTCTGCTACCATGGCCTGTACGGCCTCAAAGTCGGTGACCGATGCACCATTGGCGATGGCTTCGCCACCTGCTGCACGGATTTCTTCCACCACTGCCAGGGCAGCGGCAGACGAACCACCGGAACCGTCACGTGCACCGCCGAGGTCGTTGACGACCACTTTGGCACCGCGTGCCGCCAGCGCCAGCGCATGTTCACGCCCCAGTCCACCACCTGCACCAGTCACGATGGCAACACGGCCTTTGAAGTCGATAGTCATTGTTAGTCCTTATTTATAAAAAGTGCCTGCTTGTTGGCAAGCAGGCAGAGTCGTTAAAAGAGATTTTGTAGGACTTACGCAAAATCGCCCCAGCTGCGTTGCAGCTCCTCTCCTAGGAGCCGCGTACTATTCGTACTGTCTTCGTCGCTACGGTGCAGTCGGGGTTTCAGACAACATGTTGTCTGCCGACGTAACGAACCTCCCTTGCTAGGGAGGTTTCCTAAAAGCGATAGCCTTGCTGGGACAATTTTGCGTAAGCCCTATTTTGTATAATTTTACTTTGCCGCCAGCTTATTCATCTGAAGGTGCAGGATTTATCGATCCAGAGTGAATGACAATGTGTCTATTTGCTGGACTGCATTTGTGCATCAATATCTGCCAGGCATTCACGTCCACGCTGTGTGATGAGCAGTTTGCCGGTACCTGCATCCACTTCCACATGTGCTTTTTTGCCGAGGAAAGTGGCGACCGGACCAGGCAGGGCCGTGTCAGGGTCATTGGCGATGGCGCGCAGGCCATCGATGCATTGCTTGATGAACAGGGTTTGCCGGCCGGTTTCAGTCAGTTCCAGTGTGCCGTCCTTGCGGTATGCCATCAGCTTGATACCGCACAGGCGTTTGGCATTGCGGCTGATGCATACCCCGGGCTTGTTCTGGCGCGGCAACTTGCTTAGTTGCTCAAGGGCGTCGTATTCATCTATGCTTAATTTGTGACTCATTGCTGCTTTCCGGGGTGATTGAGGGCGCTATACCCTCATATGTTTGAATTCTTATTTTGCTGCTGTTTTGTAGATGCTGCCATTTTTCATGACAAAAGACACCTTGGTCAGGACGGTGACATCAGCCAGCGGATCGGCTTCGACCGCGATCAGGTCGGCGAATTTACCGGCCTTGATACTGCCGATTTTTTCTTTCTGCCCCAGCAGGTCGGCTGCATTGATGGTGGCGGCTTGTATTGCCTGCATGGGTGTCATGCCATATTTGACCATATAATAAAACTGTTTGGCATTATCACCATGTGGGTAGACGCCTGCATCGGAACCAAAAGCCATGCGTGCACCACCGAGCAGGGCAGCGCGGAAGTTGTCACGCTGCTTCTGGCCTATTTCCCTTTCTTTTTCCAGTGATTCTGGCAAGAAACCAGCTTTCTCGCCTTCGCCCAGAATATAGTCGTCATTATAGATATCCATCACCAGCCAGGTGCCATGCTGTTTTGCCAGTTGTATGCCTTCGGCATCAATCAGGCTGCTGTGTTCTACCGAATCTACCCCGGCGCGAATGGCGTCGCTGATGCCACTGGCACCGTGGGCATGGGCGGCAACCTTACGTCCCAGCTTATGCGCTTCCTGCACGATAGCCTGCATTTCCTCCAGCGTATATTGCTGAGCACCGGCGGCGTCACCCTTGGACAAGACTCCGCCGGTAGCACAAATCTTGATCTGGTCGGCACCATACTTGGCCATTTCCCTGACCTTGCTGCGCGCTGCCCAGGGGCCGTCTGCAACCCCCTTGCCAACGTCATTGTATTCTGGTGGCAATAAATTATTGTCGCAATGGCCACCCTTGATGCCTAATGCATAACCGGATGCCAGCACCCGTGGACCGGGGAAGTCACCATCATTGATGGCATCGCGCAAGGCGACATCAGCAAAACCTTCAGAGCCGACATCGCGTACGGTGGTAAAACCGGCATTCAGGGTGTCGCGTGCTGCCCTGACACCATACAGCGCGGCCCTGACATTGGATGTGCCTAGTGAACTATAGCCGTGCTGACGTGGATTGCTGGTCAGGTGGGTATGCGCATCAATCAGGCCCGGAAGTACAGTCGCTTTTGACAAATCTATCATCGTGGCATTGACTGGTATGCTGGTCGTCGCTAAAGGAGTAATGGCGGCAATGCGTTCGCCATCAATCATGATCAGTTGATCACGCAAGACTCTGGCATTTTCAACATCAATCAAACGGCCTGCCTTGATGGCGATCAGTTGTTTTGCAGCTACTTTTTCCTCGGCAACTGCAGTGGCAGAAACAAGCAACAGGCTGCTGCAAAACAGGCTGGTGAAGACGTGTTGCAGGTTTTTTTTCATTATTTTCACTCTCGTCACATGTTGTTATCGCTGTTTTCATGGGCATCGGAAGTCAATCGCCCAAGAAACTCAACTTTCTTATGGCATTGTACGATGGTAGGGATAATTACGACCATATTCTGGCGGACAATGCGGTTTTGACTGCAAAAACATTAAGGCACGAGATGTAATCATGAGTGCCGCCCTTGTCAGCGTGCTGTTATACCTGATAACTGTCTGGCGCTGTACTCAACTCAGGGATGGAACAAAAACAGGACCCTCAGCAAGACATCATTGATGGCATTCGACCCGGTGAGCCAGAATAAGAAGTAGCCCGCCGCTACAAGACGCATGCCGTTCAGGTAAGTTTTTCTGAGCCTGTTTTGTGCATGTTTCCAAAACAGGTCAATGGCAAAAAAAGCGATCAGTGCCAAAGACCAGAATACAGGGGCGAGCAGCCTGTCATTGACAGGATCAAGATTAAACCGGTAGGCGCTCGACAGCACCAGAAAGCTGTGTGCAACCGTATAAACGATCAGGAAAGAAATCAAGCGAAATGGATATGCCTGCGCCTGGTTTTCATGTCCGGGCTGTCTGGGTATCCTGTCATGGGCGTAGATAAAAAATGCCAGCAAGCAGGTTAGCATGATGCCACTTAGCAGCAAGCCTGAGGCATTGAAATAAAAGTGAGGGAAAATCCAGTGAGCTATCGTGTTACCAAACCGATTGATCTGCAGCATGATATCCGGATTGCTGACCGGTGTTCGTGGCCCTGTCAAAAAACCGGACAGGGCTTGTGTCCTGAGTAACCAGAATACATAAGGAATGGTGGCAGCAACAAGACCTGTTGCACATAGCAGTTTTTCTTTCAACTGACGGCCAGTGTGGTAAAACAGGCTGAACAGCATGGCCGCAAGCAAGGCAATACCAACATGCCTGGTGAGCAGTACCAGGGCAAGCAGGATGACTGAAATGAGAAAATTACGCTGACTGTTTTTACCCGACAAAAATTGTATCCAGCAATAAGTTGCCGATACACACAAGGGCAGGTATAGCGCTTCACTCCAGGTGGTTTTGTATATTTGCTCTACCGGTCCCGACAGCAGTACCATCAGCAGCATGAAAAATGCTATTTTTTGCGAATGAAACTGCGATTTCGTCATGGTGCCCAATGACAGCAGCAACCAGCCATATAAAAACACATTGGTATAGCTGGCGAATGCATTGACACTCATCTTCGTCAATGAAAACAGAGAAAGCACTATGGGATACAGCGGCGGCCAATAAATATAGGCATCCCCAAAGCTCTGATCCAGAGAAAACTGCTGTGCTGCACGGATGTAATTGAGTGAATCCGGCGTGAGATTATTTATCTTGTTGGAGGCTATCTGGAAAACGACAAATACACATGCAAGAAATAGCAGAAAAATTTTCTGCTCATTGTTGTTTATTCCGGTTTTTTCAGTCATTCGTGGGGATTATTTGGCTTGTTTGGGTTGTTCTGTAGGGTGCAGCAATCAGCGATTTTTGTCTGTTCTTTAAACGGCCTTTGGTATCTTGCCTGCAGTTTAACGCAGACTGAAGCCCATTTTTGCAGCAAACGGCGTCCATGCCCAGAATGTTTGCAGGTATATGGCATTGCAGTCAGCCCGGCCTTCAGGTATGTTGGCAGTATTTCCGTTCATATTTCCAGGCATGCCATGTTGATCTTTATTGTTATTGCTGCCACGCTGCTGATGCTGGTTGGCGCCTGGGGTTTTGTTGGTATCTGGCGCTTTGCCAGATCGGGTGCGACACCAAAGAACTGGAAGAAGCTGGTTTTTTCTACCCTGGGTGCGGGCCTGCTGCTGGGACTGATTTCCAGCCTGGCAACGTTCTGGATGCTGTTTCCCTATCCGAACAGTATGGGCCCGGGCTGGTTTGCCGGCCTGCCTTACGTGGCGGTGTATGTAGATGCCAACGACAATTATTACCACTTCAGTTTCACACAGGTAAGTGTGATTGCGAACGCCTGCTTCTGGTTTTTATTACCATTTGCTCTTTTGCGTGTGTACGGCGCCATCTGGCGGCGTCAGCAGCTTGGTGCAGAATAAAACTGCCAGGTGCTTTTCAAGCGCTTAAGAATGTTTCCGCACCCTGATCGGGTGTGCTGGCTTATCACTGTTGCTGATCTGGCCGTGGTTTCACATAGTGCACTCCACAGGTAATTTCGCCTTGTTTCTCCTTCCTTGTGTCTCCTTCCTTATTTCTCCCTCACTACCGGCCCCCGTTGCTTTTCACGCATTTACGTGTGATGGGCAAGTTCAAGCCAAATAAAATACGGGCTTTAGGACGTATGCATTAAAAAAGTAAGTAGTCCAATTACATAAAGTAGTATAACTACATATTAAACTTTGCTGCTTTGTGGGGCATTCGCAACATGTTCAGGTGCAATTAGAGCCTGTCCTCACATAGGCCCATATCGGTGCGTGTATTTTCCTTGTAGTTTTTTGTAGTCTTCGTTTGACATTGAATCTAGTTTTAGTACAGAATCCATTTCGGAACGTTGGGTTCTGATTGCCAGGCCGGAATGTTGGGTTTCTGCCTGGCAGCTCGAAGAGTGCAGGTCATATATAAAAGTGTGAGGGGACATTACATGAAACATGCTACGCAAAAGAGTCAGCAGGGCGGAGCTCTGCATCGTTTTTCTTTTAAGTTGAGTCCGGTTGCGGCCGGATGTGCAGTGTTGATTTTTGGTTTGACTGACATCGCGTCAGCACAACAGACAGTAGATAGCACCGTCGTGGTCACTGGTATCCGCAAGGGTATTGAAGAGGCAATTTCCATCAAGAAAAATTCCAATTCCATTGTTGAAGCCATTTCCGCAGAAGACATCGGCAAATTGCCCGATGCTAGTGTGGCCGAATCGATTGCCCGTTTGCCTGGCGTCACGGCGCAGCGTAGCCGTTCGTCGGGCAAGGCGGCGGATGTCAGTGTGCGTGGTCTCTCGCCCAGTTTCAACGGTTCCTTGCTGAACGGTCGTGAACAGGCATCTACCGGCAATGCGCGCAGCCCGGAATTTGATTTGTTTCCGGCAGAACTCATGGGTTCTGTGCTGATCTATAAAACACCGGATGCAGCCTTGGTTGGTCAAGGTCTGGCCGCTACCATCGATCTGAATACACTCAAGCCGCTGGACTTTGGCAAACGTGTTTTGGCGGCAAGCTATCGCAAGCAACGCTCAGGCGTGCAATCAGGCTCCGAAGAGGGCACAGGCGACCGCGCATCTTTCTCTTATGTGGATCAGTTTGCTGACCGTACCATCGGTTTGTCACTGGGGCTGACCAAGTTCAAGGAGGATGGCGGCGGCCAGCAAAAATTTGATTCCTGGGGCGGTTATGCGCCTTTGGTAGACTATAACGGTGCCAAGGTTGCCGCACCTGGTGGCTTTAAATCCGATACCGAAGTCAGTAAAAACAACCGCGATGGTGCTTCGCTGACCTTGCAATACAAGCCAAATAAAAACTTTAAATCGGCTGTCGATGTATTTTATTCCGCCGGTTCCACCAGCTTGAAGAAAACCGGTCTGGAAGGTGCAATTGCCGGTTCCGCCGGTGGCTATGACCCGGATGGCGTGCTGAGCAATGCCACCATCGTGAACGGTGTTGCCACAGCCGGTACTTTCAGCAACTATAAAGGCGTAGTACGCAATCATAAGGAAAGCGCCGACGACAAGCTGACATCGATAGGCTGGAACAATGAACTGAAACTGGATGAATGGACGGCGATTGCAGATCTGTCTTATTCCAAGGCAGTCAAGCACAGTAAACGCTATGAAACCACAGCCGGCCAGCCCGGTGATGCAGCTTCCCTGGGTTCGATTTCGTACACCGGTTTTAATGGCAGTAACTTTGCTGACGTCAAGTACACCACCAGCCTGAACTATGCTGACCGCAATGTCGCCAAACTGACAGACGTTGACGGTTGGGGCGGTGGCCCGAACACGCCGCAAGCCGGTTATGTCGCCCTGCCGGATATTAACGACAAAGTCAGCAGCATACGTTTGATCGCAAAACGTGACCTGAACTTCGGTCCTGTCGTGGCGGCACAGTTTGGCTTCAATTACACTGATCGCGACAAGGCGCGCACGGGTCAGGAAGGTCGCCTGGTCGTGAAGGGGGGCGGTGGCTATGCATCCGCAGCGGTGCCGGGCAGTGCTGTCGCAACGGCTGGCACAGTGGGTTTGCCTATTGTTTCTTTCGATCCGGATAATTCTCTGGGTTCGATTTACGAACTGGCGCGCTGGGTGGATGCTTCGGTGCTGGCAAAAGACTGGTCCGTGAGTGAAAAAGTGACGACAGCCTATGCCATGGGTGATCTGGACGGCCAATTGATGGGCTTTAATTACCGTGGCAATTTTGGTGGACAATTCATTCATACCAATCAAAACTCTACCGGCAACCAGGTTGATCTGGCGAAGTGTACCGGCATTACCGCTGCCACCTGCCCCTTTACAACCGTCAGCGGCGGCAAGTCGTATTCTGATTTCCTGCCCAGCCTGAATGTGTCGTTTAACCTGGGTAAAGAACAATTCCTGCGTCTGGGCATGGCCAAGGTCTTGTCGCGTGCGAATATGGATGACCTGCGTGCCAGCCAGGAATTTGGCGTCAATACCGGCGGTCCTTATCCTATCCTGACAGGTAGTGGCGGCAATGCAGAGTTAAAGCCTTTCAGTGCAAAAGCTTTTGACCTGTCATATGAAAAATATTTCGGCAAGAAAGGCTATTTCAGCGTTGCCGGTTTCTATAAGCAGCTTGATACTTATATCTACCGCGCACCTCGTTCATTTGACTTTAAACCTTTCGTCAGCGCCAATACACCTTTACCTTTGAGTGGCCCGTACAAGGGTTCCACCATGGGCTTGCTGACTACACCGCAAAATGGCACAGGTGGCAGTATTTCCGGGTTTGAAATTGCATTGAATATTCCTTTCTCGCTGATCACACCTGTGCTTGACGGTTTTGGCGTGATGGTGAATCATTCGGACACCTCCAGCCAGATCACCTTGCCTGCAATTGGTTTTGGTACCACGAATATCAGTGCCGCCAATATTCCTTTGCCGGGTTTGTCCAAACGTGTCAGCAATCTGCGCCTGTATTATGAAAAAAATGGCTTCCAGATTGCCATCGCAGGTCGCAAGCGTTCCGATTTCCTGGGACAGATCAGCGACTTCCAGGATAATCAGCAACTGACTTTTATCAAGGGTGAAACGATAGTCGATCTGCAAATGTCGTATGAATTCCAGACTGGCTGGCTGAAAGGTTTGTCTGTGCTGGCGCAGGCAAATAACTGGAACAATGCACCGTTCCAGCAGTACAACACGGATCCCAGTGTGATCACTGACAAGACTGTGTACGGCAGGACTTATTTATTCGGTGTGAACTATAAGTTCTGAACCGGATTGCAAACAAGCCGCTGTTAGCATAATGCCGACAGCGCTTATGTTTTAAAAACTGCCGACCAAGCCTGAGATGTCATTCATTTGAATTCGTATTCAAATGCGTGTCGCCTCCAGGCTTGGTCGCTTTCTTTTATGCAGGGGATTTGTTTTTCAGGTGTTGCAGGGGACAAAAATGCACAATGCAAATATAAAAAATATTGTAGTGGTTGGTGGTGGTACGGCAGGCTGGATGACGGCGACTGCCCTGGCAACGGTATTGCAGGGGCAATACCGGATTCATGTCGTGGAGTCGGATGAAATTGGTATTGTCGGTGTCGGTGAGGCAACCATACCTATGATACAAAGATTCAACCAGGTGGTTGGTATTGATGAAAACGAGTTTCTGCGGGAAACCCAGGGTAGTTTCAAGCTGGCGATAGAATTTGTCAACTGGGGCAAACCGGGTGACCGCTATATGCATGGTTTTGGCACCATAGGTCAGGACCTGGGAACCGTGCGCTTTGACCAGTACTGGCAAAAAATGCGCAAATTGGGCAAGGCGGATGAACTGGCCGCATATTCAATCACGCGCATGGCTGCCAGAGCAAACAAGTTCATGCCAGCGCGGCATGATGTGCCAAATTCACCGCTGAACCAGATAGCGCACGCCTACCATTTTGATGCCAGCCTGTATGCGCGTTACTTGCGTAAAATTGCCGAGTCGCGCGGTGTCGTTCGTACCGAGGGCAAGATTGTTTCAGTCAGTCAGCATGAAGCTGATGGTTTTGTCGATGCCGTCACGCTGGAAAATGATCAGCGCATCAGCGGTGATCTGTTTATTGATTGTTCCGGCTTTCGCGGTTTGCTGATAGAACAGACTTTGCAGACAGGTTATGAAGACTGGTCACATTGGCTGCCATGCGACCGGGCGCAGGCAGTTCCCTGTGAGTCGGCAGCAGAATTTTTACCCTATACCCGCGCGACGGCACACCGTGCAGGCTGGCAATGGCGCATACCCTTGCAGCATCGTACCGGCAATGGCCATGTGTATTGCAGCAAGTACGTCAGTGACGATGAGGCAGCATCGGTTTTGCTGGCCAATCTTGATGGCAAGCCCTTGGCCGATCCGCGCGTGATCAGGTTCAAGACCGGCATGCGTAACAAGGCCTGGAACAAGAATGTGGTAGCGATAGGACTTGCCGGCGGGTTTCTGGAGCCATTGGAATCGACCAGTATTCATTTGATACAGTCGGCGATTGCGCGTCTCATCGATTTCTTTCCCAATCAGGGTTTCAATGCGGTTGATATTGCGGAATACAATCGCCAGTCACGCCTTGAATATGAGCGTATCCGTGACTTCGTGATTTTGCACTACAAGCTCAATCAGCGCGAGGATTCCGACTTCTGGAAAGACTGTGCCAGCATGCAGGTGCCAGACAGTCTGCAGCACAAAATAGATTTGTTCCGTGCTAGCGGTCGCTTGCTGCGCATTGACAATGAATTGTTTGCCGAAGTGGGCTGGTTACAGGTGTTTGAAGGACAAAATTTAGTCCCTGAAAATACCAATCCTCTGGTAGATTTACAGACCGAAGCGGATACGATCGACTATCTCGAGAGCGTGCGTGAAGTAGTGCAGAAATGTGTGGCCATCATGCCGGATCATGCTGCCTATATTGCCCAGTATTGCGCGGCCAGAAGTTAAGCAATACAGGTGCGGGGAGACACCGCCGTAAAACAGGCGGTGCATAAAAATATAAACCTAAATCCAATCAAAATTATGCATACAGGGATGAGCACCACCGAGATTTTCTTGATCGCGATGTTTGTGATTTTTACCTTGCCCTACCTGATCTGGCGGGTAGGAAAAACCGACTATTACGCACCACTGGTTGTAGTGCAGATTATCACTGGTATCTTGCTGGGGCCTGGCGTGTTGGGCGCCATTTTCCCGGATTACTATAAATTTGTGTTTAATCCCCAGGTGATACAGTCGTTGAACGGTATTGCCTGGTGGGCGGTGATGATCTTTGTCATGGTTGCCGGAATAGAACTGGACTTGAAGAAGGCCTGGGAACACCGGCGTGAAAGTACCATTACCGCAGGCCTGGCACTGGGCATGCCTTTGCTGTTCGGTTGTGTTGCCGGCATGGGTTTGCTGACCATGGACGGCTGGATGGGGCCCAAGGCCATGAGCTGGCAATTTGTGCTGGGGGTGGGCATGGCGTGTGCGGTAACGGCTTTGCCTATTCTGATATTGTTGATGGAAAAGCTGGAGATTTTGCGCCAGCCCATAGGTCAGCGCATCTTGCGTTATGCCAGCCTGGACGATATTGCCATCTGGGGCGTGCTGGCGATTATCTTGCTGGACTGGACCCGGGTAGGGCGGCAAGTTGGTTTTCTGTTGTTATTTGCCATCACTACCTATTTGTTCCGCAAGCTCATGGTCTGGTTGCAAGAGCGTGATCGCTGGTACGTGGGGCTGATCTGGCTGGCTGCCTGCAGTTTTGCCGCTGACTGGGCTGGTCTGCACTATATGGTGGGCGCTTTCCTGGCTGGGGCAGTCATGGATGCACACTGGTTTAATCAGGAAAAAATGGACTTGATGCGCCATCATGTGCTGCTGGCCATCATGCCGGTGTTTTTCCTGAGCACAGGCTTGCGTACCAACTGGGCCATGGGTGGTGTTGCTGTGTTTGTTGCCGCAGGCGTGTTATTGGTCGCTTCGGTTGCCGGTAAACTGATAGGCATACAGGTGGCAGGCAAGATACTGAAATGGGAAAAGGGCGAGGCTTCCATCATAGGCTGGTTATTGCAGACCAAGGCCCTAATCATGATTATCTTCGTCAATATTTTGCTGGATAAAAACATCATCACCAGCGAGACCTTTACCGCCTTGCTGTTGATGGCCATCGCCAGCACCATGTTGACCGTCCCTGTCGTGTATCCGAAATTGCAGAAAATGAAGGAGCTTATTTTCAGGAGCAAGTAAAACGCCTGACAGTTTAGCTTTACGATAGAAAATGCCCGCTGCTTTAATGAAGCTAGCGGGCATTTTTCCTTATGCTTTCAGACCTTTCTGGCAAGATGCGGCAAGCGGCGAAACACATGTAAAAATATGGGTAGTATTGCTACAACCATCTATTTTAAAATCTCACCCTGCTTTGAATTTTCTATTTAAAAGTTGCTTTAAAATTCTTTGTAGTTGTTATTGAAAATTTATGTAGTTTGATTACATTTCACTGTGGTAGTATTTCAAAAATGCGGGCTTGGCATGGTGACTTTGTTGGGAAGTCGTTTTCTGCCACCAAGCGATGCCGCAACAAGTAGAACGCATCTCTATTTATGAAATGAGTTCTAGTTGATAATAAATCTGGGGACACAACACCATGCAAGTATCTGCATACAAACCACGTCTGTCGTTCTGGCAGTTGTGGAATATGAGTTTCGGTTTCTTTGGTATTCAATTCGGTTTTGCGCTGCAAAATACCAATACCAGCCGCATATTTTCTACCCTGGGTGCAAATCCGGATGATCTGGCATTGTTCTGGCTGGCTGCACCCATCACGGGTTTGCTGGTGCAACCGGTCATCGGCTATCTCAGTGACAATACCTGGCATCCATTTTGGGGCCGTCGACGACCTTTCTTTTTTATCGGTGCGATACTGGCTTCGGTCGCGATGTTCCTCATGCCCAATTCCACGGCCTTGTGGATGGCGATTGCCGTGTTGTGGATGATGGACAGCGCCATCAATATATCCATGGAGCCCTTCCGTGCCTTTGTCGGTGACAAACTCGACGTGTCGCAACAAACTGCCGGGTTTGCCATGCAGACTTTTTTTATTGGTTGCGGTGGTGTGATTGCATCGTTGTTGCCGACGATATTTACTGATTATCTGGGTGTCAGCAATGTACCGGTAAATGGTGCCATACCCGATACGGTCAGGTATTCCTTCTATTTCGGTGGTGCGATATTTGCCTTGTCCGTCATGTGGACAGTATTCACTACCAAGGAAATTCCTCCGGCTGATCTGAAAAAATTCAAACAGGAACGCACAAACAATCAGGGCATAGGCAAGGCGATATCGGAAATCCTCGGCGGCTTCACCAAAATGCCCAGGACCATGGTGCAACTGGCGCTGGTACAGTTTTTTACCTGGGTCGCCCTGTTTGCCATGTGGGTGTATACCACGCCTTCGATTGCGCAAACGGTTTTTCATACCAGTGATGCACAGTCAGCCGCCTTTCAGGAAGGTGGTAACTGGGTAGGTATCATGTTTGCCGTGTACGGTGGTGTATCTGCACTGGCAGCATTCCTGTTGCCGGTATTGGCGAAAATGACCAGCCGCAAATTTGTCCACATGCTGTGCCTGGTGATTGGCGGTATCAGCCTGGTAAGCATCTTCCTGATTTCATCGAAGCAAATGCTACTCTTGCCCATGGTGGGGGTGGGTATCGCCTGGGCCAGTGTATTGACCATGCCGTATGCGATATTGGCCGGTGCTCTGCCTGCCAATCGCATGGGATATTACATGGGTCTGTTCAATTTCTTTGTAGTGATACCGCAGATCATTGCCGGTGTCGTGCTGGGTGCAATATTGAAACACGTGTTTGATAATCAGTCAGTCAAGGTTTTGATGCTGGGCGGCTTTTTCATGATACTGGCCGGTTTGCTGACTTTGCTGGTCAAGGATGAAGCAGCCGAAGCTGCATCAGGTATTGACAAGACGGCAGCCAATGCGGCCGCAGTTTAATCCATAGCACCATCCGGGACTCATCATGCAAATGACTGCAATAAAACTGGGGTTGGCATTGCTGCTGGCCGTGGGTTCGATTTCTGCGTCTATGGCTCAGTCATCTCCGCACAAAAAAAGCTCACTCCAGCCATTTTTATGGGAAAACGCCACTGTCTATTTTTTACTGACAGACCGCTTCCATAACGCCAATCATAAAAATGACCTTGCCTATGGCCGCAAAAATGATGCGGCAGCTTTACGCGGTTATGCCGGTGGCGATCTGGCTGGTATCACAGCCAGGATCAAGTCTGGCTATTTCAAAGACCTCGGTGTTGATGTCATCTGGCTGACGCCACCGGTTGAGCAAATCCATGCGGGTACCGATGAGGGTACGGGAAAATCCTATGGTTTCCACGGTTACTGGGCCAAAGACTTCACCCGTGTCGATGCCAACCTGGGTACAGAAGCCGACATGCGCGAGTTTGTCGATACTGCGCACGCGCACGGCATGCGTGTCTTGCTGGATGTGGTTATGAACCACCTGGGGCCAGTGACAGAGCAAGACCCTGTCTGGCCAGAAGAATGGGTCAGGACATCGCCAGTCTGTACTTATAAGGATACTGAAACCACCGTCAGTTGCACTCTGGTGAAAAACCTGCCGGATATACGTACAGACAGGCTAGCCCCTGTCAGCCTGCCGTCAGTGCTGGTAGAGAAGTGGAAAGCAGAAGGGCGCTACGACAGGGAAGTCAAAGAGCTGGATGATTTTTTTCAGCGCACAGGTTTGCCACGTGCACCGCGCTACTACCTCATGAAATGGCATGTAGACTGGGTGAAGAAATACGGTGTGGATGGTTTTCGCGCTGATACCGCCAAGCATACCGAGCCAGAAATCTGGAAAGAATTGCATGGCCTTGCCAGTGCGGCGTATGAAGACTGGAAGCATGCCAACCCCAAAAAGAAACTGGGCAACCAGGCCTTTTTCATGACTGGCGAAGTGTATAACTACGTGCTGGCTAACGGCCAGGACTTTGACATGGGGGGGGGCAAGACCGTCAATTTTTACCAGAATGGTTTTGACAGTCTCATCAATTTTGGTTTCAAGTCAGATGCCAATAAAAATTATGAAGCCCTGTTCAGTGACTATGCAGCGCGTCTTCATGGCGCTCTGGCCGGATATTCCGTACTCAATTACATCAGTTCACATGATGATGGCGGGCCATTCGATCTCTTGCGTCAAAAACCGTTTGAATCCGCCAACAAACTTTTGCTAAGCCCTGGTGCTGCGCAAATTTATTATGGGGATGAAACCGCGAGATCGCTGAATGTCGCTGGTGCACAGGGTGATGCGACCCTGCGTTCTTTCATGAACTGGGATGAGCTGAAAAAAAATGCCAGCCGTAATGGCTACCGCATTACCGATGTCCGCCGGCACTGGAGCCGCCTTGGCCTGTTCCGGCGTGCCCATCCTGCCATAGGTGCTGGCTTGCATGAAAAACTGGCAGACCAGCCCTATACCTTTAAGCGTACCTATGCGCAGCAGGGCATCAGTGACAAAGTGGTGATCGCGCTCGATATACCGGCAAAGACCTATCCCGCGATCAGTGTGCATGGTGTGTTTGCCGATGGACAAATATTGAAAGACTATTATTCGGGCAAGACGGCCACAGTCGTCAATGGCAAGGTGCAGTTCAATAGCGGCCTGAGCACGGTATTGATCGCACCTTAGTACGCCTGGATTGAAAAAATAATCTGAGACAGCATGAGAAAAACATCCATATTAAAACTGAATATCATGGTGGCTGTGGCCTTGTCACTGGCGAATACAGCGCAGGCACAAAATGCCAATCGCACTATCGTGTCGGTAGAGCGGCAGGCGAATCAGCTGGAAATAAAAACCAATGATGGTCGCTACGTCTTGAAGCCGTATAGCGACAAGATTATCGAAACCAGTTTTATCCCTGTTACCGAGAGTTTTAATCCTGCATCGCACGCCGTTGTGTTGCAGCCTTCACCCGTCAAGACCAGTTTCAGGGAAACTGCCAGCAGCATTCAGTATGTCGCCGGCGATATCAGCGTGACCATCACCAGATCGCCGTTGCAGCTTGCCTATGCGTATAAGGGCAAGCCCCTGTTGTCTGAAAAAAATGGCTATAGCAAAACTGCAGATGCAGAAGTGCTGGACTTTAATCTGGATGCGACCGAGGCACTGTATGGCGGCGGTGCCCGTGCCCTGGGGATGAATCGCCGTGGTAATCGTCTGCCGTTATACAACAAGGCCCACTATGGTTATGAAGAGCGTTCAGAGCAGATGAACTTTGCCATGCCAATGGTGTTTTCTTCCAAAATGTATGGTCTGCATTTTGATAATGCAGCGATAGGGCAGCTTGATCTCGACAGCAAGAAAAACAATGTACTGGCTTATGAAACCATTAGCGGCAGAAAAACTTACCATGTGATCGCCGGTGACAGCTGGGCTGACATTGTCAGTAACTATACCAGCCTGACCGGCCGTCAGCCTCTGCCGCCGCGCTGGACCTTCGGCAATTTTGCCAGCCGCTTTGGTTACCATACCGAAGCAGAAGCACGCAGCATACTGGATAAATTTCGTGCAGAAAAAATCCCTGTCGATGCCATCATCTTTGACCTGTACTGGTTTGGTAAAGATATCAAGGGCACCATGGGTAATCTGGAATTTGACAGGGACAGCTTTCCCAACCCCAGGGGCATGATGGCTGATTTTGCGCAACAGGGCATTAAAACCATACTGATCACTGAACCGTTTGTCCTGACTACGTCAAAAAAATGGCAAGAAGCCGTCGATAAAAATGTGCTGGCGACCGACAAACAGGGTAAGCCATTTACTTATGATTTTTATTTTGGAAATACTGGCCTCATCGATATCTTCAATCCACCAGCCCAGGACTGGTTCTGGGCTATCTACAAAGACTTGAAAAATCAGGGCGTCGCCGGCTGGTGGGGAGACCTGGGGGAACCGGAAGTGCATCCTCCAGCTTTGCAGCATAAGACTGGCAGCGCTGACGAGCTGCACAATATCTATGGGCATAACTGGGTCAGGCTGATTGCCGAAGGCTACCATAAAGAATATCCGGACGAACGGCCCTTTATACTTATGCGTTCCGGTTATTCCGGTTCCCAGCGCTATGGCATGATTCCCTGGTCGGGAGATGTCAACCGCAGTTGGGGTGGCTTACGTTCACAGCCTGAAATTGCCTTGCAAATGGGCATGCAGGGCATGGCCTACATGCACTCCGATCTCGGTGGTTTTGCCGGTGCCAATCTGGATGATGAATTGTATGCACGCTGGTTACAGTATGGTGTTTTTCAGCCAGTTTTCCGCCCGCATGCACAGGAAGAAGTTGCTTCCGAACCCGTGCTGCGCGAGCCCAGGACCAGGGCGTTGGCCAAGGCCGCCATAGAATTGCGTTATCGTCTGTTACCCTACAACTATACCCTGGCGTTTGATAACAATCAGCAAGGCCTGCCTTTCATGCGTCCGCTGTTTTATGCGGAACCGGACAAGACTTTCTTGCAGAACGCGGCCGATACCTATCTGTGGGGCGACAGTTTTCTGGTACATCCGGTATTGCATGCCGGGCAAAAAGAAGCCATCGTTTATTTTCCTGCGCACCATCACTGGTTTGATTTTTATACCGGACAGTTATACCGTGGCGGCACTAGCCAGGCAGTGTCTGTTGAGGCAGATCATATTCCGGTATTTGTGCGTGCCGGTGCGTTTATCCCGATGACGGGGCCGATACAAAATACCCGTGACTATTCTGCCAGTGCACTGGAACTACACTATTACCATGACGCTACAGTCAGGCGCGCCAGTGGCAAGCTCTACGATGATGACGGCGTGACAGCGCAGGCCTTTGAAAAAGGCGCATATAGTCTCTTGCGTTTTAACAGCACGGTGAAGGGCAGGCAACTGGATATCAGCTTTAGTGCCCAACAGGGGCGGCTGATGCCGGCCAGTGACCGCACAATCAAATTGCTGGTACATGGTATTCGCAGCAAGCCAGCACAGGTTCTGAGCCAGAAACAGTCGCTGCCTTTTGTCTGGGATGAACAGAAGCAGTTGCTGAGCGTGGATGTGCACTGGCAAAAAAATACTGTCCACCATCTGAATGTGCAACTCAGTCATTGAGTGATATTGCTCAGGCGCCCGCAGGGAATGCGGCATTTGTTGGCTGATTTGCCCTGATCTGGCTGACGATTGTGGTAAATTGCGAGATTGATGTAGGAATGCCTGACAGACATGGCAGGCATGACAGACATAACAGGCATGACAGAGAATGGCCGGATGATGGAATTTGTTCCCGGAATGGTATAACGTGACACATGAAGACAGCATGACGACAGAACACGCACTTGTAGAACATGGCAATGCCGCAGGTTTTTCCGGTGGCCCACGCTTACTGGCGGATATTGGCGCTACCCATGCACGTTTTACGCTTGAGTCATCTCCGGGCGTGTTTGAATCTGTCAAAGTCTTGAAATGTGACGAATACCCGGACATCATTGCCCTGTTACGTGCCTATCTGTCGTCGGTACCGGCCAGCAAGGTACATCATGCGGCCTTCGCGCTGGCTAACCCTATCGATGGTGACCAGGTCAGGATGACCAACCGCGACTGGGCTTTTTCGATTGAAGATGTACGCCGCGAATTTGGTTTATACACCCTGCTCATCGTGAATGATTTTACTGCGCTGGCGATGTCCTTGCCGGGCTTGCAGGCCAGGGATCTGATGCAGGTGGGTGGTGGTACACCCGTTGCCAAATCCGTGATTGGCGTGCTGGGGCCGGGTACCGGTCTGGGCGTGTCTGGCCTGATCCCTACGTCCGATGGATTTGTTACCCTGGGCAGTGAAGGGGGGCACGTCAATTTTGCACCGGTAGATGAACGTGAATATGCCATCCTGCAATTTGCCTGGAAAGAATGGCCGCATGTTTCTACCGAACGTCTGATCTCCGGCCCAGGTCTGGAACTGATTTATCGTGCCCTTGCCGATCGCAATAAAAAAACTGTCAAGGGTTTGCCGGCACAAGACATCATGCGTGGTGCGCTGACAGATGGCGATGCATTGTGTCTGGAAACACTGGAATGCTTTTGCGGCATGCTGGGCAGTTTCAGTGCCAATCTGGCAGTTACGCTTGGCGCTTTTGGCGGGATTTATATCGGTGGTGGCATTGTGCCACTGATGGGCGAGCGTTTTGCGACTTCCCCTTTCCGCAGCCGCTTTGAAGCCAAGGGGCGTTTTTCCAGCTACCTCGCACAAATCCCTACCTTTGTCATCACCACACCGAATCCAGCCTTTTACGGCGTATCAGCGATTTTGTCGGAACACCTGCGTGGCCGCAGTGGCGATAGTTCGCTGATGGACCGCATACAGCAATTGCAGTCTGAACTGACGCCGGCCGAAAGACGGGTTGCCAGCCTGGTGCTGGAAAACCCGCGCACCGTGCTGAATGAAGCCATTGCAGAAATTGCCCGTCTGGCCGATGTCAGCCAGCCTACCGTGATTCGTTTTTGCCGTTCCCTGGGCTTTCTGGGCCTGGCCGATTTCAAGCTCAAATTTGCCAGCAGCCTGACCGGTACCATACCGGTAAGACACAGCCAGGTACGTATGAGCGACAGTACGCATGACCTTAGTGCCAAGGTGATCGACAATACCGTGTCGGCGATTTTGAATTTCCGTGATCAGCTTGATGTGCGTTCGCTGGATCAGGCGATTGCTCTGCTGCGCAAGGCCAAAAAGGTCGAGTTTTATGCCATGGGTAATTCACGTGCGGTGGCGCTGGATGGTCAGCATAAATTTTTCCGCTTCCGCATTCCCACGGCTTCCTATGGTGATGCCCATTTGTTTTCCATGGCGGCAGAATTGCTGAATCCGGGTGATGTGGTGATTGTCGTGTCGAATTCTGGCAAGTTGCCAGAACTGTTGAAGGCAGTGGATGCCGCTCTGCATGCCGGGGCTGATGTCATCGCCATCACGCCGAACCAGTCGCCATTGGCCAAAAAGGCGACGGTCTGTCTGGCCGTCAATCATACGGAAGACAATGCTACTTTCCTGTCCATGATTTCACGCATACTGCAATTGCTGCTTATCGATATTCTGGCCGTGGGGCTGTCTATCGATGCACCAGTGACTGGTACTGGCGGTGATGACGTCAGGCGCAAGGAATTATCACGTTTCAGCAATTTACTGATTTCCCACCTTGACAGTTAATTCCTGGATCGCTGACTGATACTTCTGACGCTTGCGCAGATTGACGGCTTGCTGCTATCGTGATCATCTTTCATAGTGATGATCTGTCATGCCGTTTACCGAACCTTTGATGCTGCTGGATGCTGGGCTGCGTGGCACATTGATTGCCCTGTTACTGCTATTGTCCGCCATCCTCTGGCGTGACCGCCCGCGTCTGACCGTAGTGCGGACCGGCATCGCCCTTTGCCTGGGGCTGGCAGTGCAGGTATTTGCGGCTACCCCCTTGTTTGAAGCCATGGTGCCGCGCATATGGCAGGCACCACTGGTGGCTGTTTCTGTCGCGAATGCAGTGATGTTCTGGATATTTGTACAAGCCCTGTTTGATGATGACTTTGTGCTGCGTCCCCTGCATATTGTGCTCTGGCTGGTGGTGGCTGTACTCAGTGGCTTGAATTGCGCTGTGGTTGCTGGCAGTTCATCGATACTGACACCGCTATTGTTGGGTATACAACGCGGCGTTCCGCTGTTGTTTGCCGCTCTTGCTGCTCTGGCTGCCGCCCGGCAATGGCGTACTGACCTGGTTGAGCAACGGCGGCGTCTGCGTGCATTTATCGTGATTACCGGCATTGCCTATACCGTCATCCTGCTGGCAGCCCGGCTGGGCTCACCCCACGGGCGCTTAATGGGGCCGACGGCTACTGCCGATGTGCTGATTCTGTTACTGATTATCGCTACGGTAACAGTCAAAATGTTGAAATTGGGGAATCTGGATTTATTCCCCGCACCACGCCAGCAAGCTCTGCCCGTATCAGGGCAGCTTGATCAGCTTGATATGGTGCCAGCAGATGAGCCGCTGTCGCCAGGATATCCGCCAATATCCCCGACGCCCAGAGCCGTTGAACATGATCCCGCCGAAGAACGTCTTGCTATCAGATTGCAGGACCTGATGAAGCAAGAGCGTCTGTATCGTAGCGAAGAACTAAGTCTGGCCAGCCTGGCGGCGCGCCTGCAATTGCCTGAATACCGTTTGCGTCGCCTGATTAACCAGCGGCTGGGTTATCGCAACTTCAATGCCTACATCAATGAGTTTCGTCTGACTGAGGCACGCACTGCCCTGAAAGACCCGGCGCTACGGGATTTGCCGGTGTTGAGCATTGCGCTGGAGGCTGGTTTTCAGTCCATAGGACCATTCAACCGGGCGTTCAAGGCGGCGACTGGCCTTACGCCCACCGAGTTTCGCAAAGAAAATATGGCCGATTCCTGAAATCGGCTAGCCGTATTCTGCAATTTGCAGTCTCTGGCAAGACATCGTTTCGTTTCAAACCCATAGTCAGCGTCGTCGCAGGCCACCGCCTGTGGCTTTCACATGAACTGGAATCTGACTATGCATACCCTATCTGTTTTTAGCATTCGACGTATCTGGCGGTCTTACCTGTTCCCTGTATTGATACTTGTCTTGTTCTTATGGGCGAACAGGGCGCAGGCTGGTGTCGGTTTGGAAGAAATACCCGCAACGGCAACTGACGGTATCGTCACCCTGTTTTATCCCACCCAGGCTGAGGACCAGCCGCTAAGACGTGGTCGTTTTGTGCTGAACCTGGCAGAGCGGGCCGGGCCGATACGCGGCAATGGTCGCCTGATTGTCATTTCACATGGTTCTGGTGGTGGGCCTTGGGTACATGTAAATCTGGCACGCGCACTGGTTGAGGCAGGCTTTGTGGTCGCTATGCCGCAGCATCATGCGGATAATTTTATGGATGAAAGTAACCCCGGGCCGGATAGCTGGACGCTGAGGCCGGCAGAAGTGTCACGTGCCATTGATGCCGTTGGGCGTGATACCCGTTTTGCCAGTTTGCTGATGCTGGACAAAGTCGGTATCTACGGCATGTCCGCAGGTGGACACACTGCCTTGAGCATGGCTGGCGGGCGCTGGTCGCCAGCCGGTTTCAAGCAGCATTGTGAAGCCAGTCTGGAAGAAGATTTTCAATCCTGCGTTGGTCTGATTACCCGTTTGACGGGCAGCATGTTTGATGGCATCAAGAAATGGGCTGCCATGCTGGTGATACGTCATCGTTTCAGTGATGCAACGCCACGGGAGCACCATGACCCCAGGGTCGCTGCCGTGGTGGCAGGTGTACCAACTGCTGCTGACTTTGACATGACATCGCTGGCGCATCCGGCCATGCCGGTAGCCCTGATCACGGCTGGGCAAGACCATTGGCTGATACCGCGCTTTCACAGCGATCTGGTGATGCAGGCCTGTAAAAGCTGCGTGCTGCTGGCTCACTTGCCTGCCGCAGGTCATGGCGCATTATTGTCGCCTTTGCCGCCAGGATTGACGGGTTTGGTAGGTGATATGCTGAATGATCCGCCTGGATTTGATCGCAGCCAGATGGCTGAAGTTGACCAGAAGATCGCGCGTTTCTTTGAACAGCATTTACTGCAAAAGTAAATTTGAATAAAGACTCATTTTTTCAGCAAGTAATTGAAACTGAACGAGACCCGGTCCGTGTCAGTCAGATTGGCACTGACACGATGAAACACGTCCGAGCGGAACAGGACCAGCTTGCCAACGGCTGGTTCTATTACATAATTCTCAAATTGCTTGTATTGCATATCGCATGGGAAAATCGCCAGGTCACCATCATTCTGATTGGTACTGAAATAATAGGCGCCGCTGATGGGCACGCCTTCGATATTCCTGTCGTGATTATGCCTTTCCTGGTAACCGAATTTTTTGGTCACGTTAATCCAGCTTTGCGTGTAGCGATGATCAATCTTCCAGTCCTTGTCACGTCTGGTCATATGGACAAACTGCAGCACACTATCTTCGATGAATTTTCTCAGGGTATGCAAATGGGCGTAGGTAAAAATGTTTTTCTCCTGATCGAAAGACGACAGCACATTGTCACCCCAGGCATGGTTCAGCAAACGGTTCATGGCATCCTTGTGCTGCAGCACTTCTTCATTGATGCGCGATATGGTGTCATGGTCTGCATGCGAGATGCCGACCAGCGTGGGGAAAAGCACTTCGATATCCATACCTTATTCCTTATTCAAAAGGTGAATGCATAAGGCTGTGATGGTAGATCAAAGCGGGTGATTTGTGTCGCCTGACTTGATGGTTTGCTGGCAACTGACCTCCCGTCCGGGTAAGTCGGCGTGCAAAAAATTGAGCAAGGCTTTGGCAATGCCCTGTTCGCGGAATGCCGGTTTCACATACAGGACATTGATGTGGATGTGCTTGCCGTTGACGCTGCAATCAAGTGCGCCTACATGCTGCCTGTCCCAGAATGCATTGAACTGCACGCTGCACTGATCGGTGCTACTGCATTGCTTGCAGATCTTCAGGGACTCTGCCAGATTGCCACAGGGTATGGTGTTGATCATCCTCTTGCTCCCCATAGATAATGCAAACCCAGCAAGAGCAAGCCTGCAAAAAAGCAGCGCTTGAAAACTACGGGTTGCATTTTGTCGCGTAGCACTTGCCCCAACTGCATGCCGGCAACGGCAGGCAACAAGGCAAAAAGAGAATTGCCAGCGGCGTTCCAGTGCAGTTGCCCCGCCCATGCCAGATTGGCGGCAAGCGCCAGCGTGGAAACGGTAAACGTCAGGCCCATGGCCTGTATCAGGCTGTCTTTTTCCAGATTCAGGGTTTGCAGAAAAGGCACGGACGGCATCACAAATACACCGGTGGTAGCAGTGACTATGCCTGTCAGTGTACCGGCAACGGAAGCCATCCTGGTTTCCAGTCTGACAGGCATGTTCCAGTGAAATGATGCCAGGCCCATGCCGGCATAGGTAATCAGGGCCAGACCCAGACCGATACCTGACCAGTAAGGATTGATACGTGTCAGCAGCAGGGCAGACGCCAATGTGCCTGCGCAGATGCCCAGCAGCATGGGGCGCAGGCGATGCAATAGCTGGCGCAGATCAGGGCCGGCGGCAAGCTGCCATATATTCGTTAAAAGCGAAGGCATGATCAATAAAGCCGCAGCTTCCATGGTTGGCATGGACAAACTCAGCAAACCTATGGCGACCGTGGGCAAGCCCAGGCCGACAATGCCCTTGACCATACCAGCAAGTATAAAAACCAGGCAGATCACCAAGAGTTGCTGATAGCTGCCGAACAGGTTAGACAAGTTTTCCATTCACACAGTTTGCCATTGCCAGCAAGAACTGAAAATGTGGAATACACTCAGTTAGCCTTCGGATTATACTTAGGCTGAAGTAGTGATGATATGAAAAACTAAGGAAGACTACGCGATGCGCTTTGATCTGGTCGATTTGCAGTTATTTTTGCATGTGGTGGAAGCAGGCAGTATTACGTCCGGAGCCGGTCGCAGCCATCTGGCACTGGCATCGGCCAGTGCCCGTTTGCGTGGTATGGAAGAGCAGTTGGGTGTAGCCCTGCTTACCCGTAACCGGCGCGGCATAGAATTGACCGATGCTGGCCGTACGCTATTGCATCATGCCCGTTTGCTGATGCAGCAAATGGAAAGAATGCGTGGTGATCTCGGCGAATATGCAAAGGGCTTGAAAGGTCATATACGTCTGCTGTGCAATACCTCAGCCCTGACAGAATTTTTGCCACAGGCCCTGGCCACCTATATGCATGCACACCCACATGTGAATATTGAAGTGGAAGAACGGCTGAGCAATGACATCGTGCAGGCCCTGATGGAAGGTCAGGCCGATATCGGTATTGTGGCCAATACAGTCAGTTGTGCGGGTTTGCAGGTTTTTCCTTTTCGCCATGATCAACTGGTGTTGGTCACAGCATGTGAGCATCCGTTGGCGCAGATGGCGGATGTGGATGGCAGGGTGTCATTTGCCGATAGTCTGACGTATGATTTTGTCGGACTGGCTGGTGACAGTGCGCTTCAGCAATATCTTAGTGATCATGCCGCCAGACTAGGGCAGCGTCTGCGTTACCGGCTACGCTTGCGCAGCTTTGACGGCATCTGTCGCATGGTGGAAAGTGGTGCTGGCATTGCCATCATTCCGGAGACAGCGGCATTGCGTTACGAGAAAATAATGAAGATCAGCCAGTTGCAACTGACTGACGTCTGGGCGGTGCGGCAACTGCTGATTTGCGTACGCCAGTATGATGAATTGCCAGCCCATGCACGTGAACTGATTTCCATGATCAAGGCCTGATTCCGTCATCAGAAAGCTATGCATGGTTCATGAACATGCCGCAAGCAAGCATTCGGCGAATTAGAAGACAAATTAGACGAGCCGGCATGATTTGCTCGTGCATGGCGGGTTCTTGTTACAATGCAGGCTGATTGTCCTCATCCTTGTTTTTTCCTCCTGCCATGTCCCTGACTCATTCATTCAGCAAAGTTTTCAATACTGTTAAAGAAAAGTTGCTTCCTGCCCAGGCTATTCCGCAACAACAGGCAGCCTCACCATCGATTGAAACAGATCCTGTGCTGATGCAAATGGTGTTTGAAGTATTGACCGCAGAAAACATCAAGGCTACATGGCAAGGCAGTTACCTGCGTCTGGCAGACGGATTGGTATTGGCTGCCGAAAGGGTCGAAGCAGTGACCCTGGCAGAAGACAGATTCAGAACCTGTACCCGCATTCATGTCAGCCATGCAGACTATTTTCCGCAAGGTCTCAGTGAATATCAACATGCAATGGGAACAAGCGAAGTACTGGCGATGACGGAAGGCTTTCGTACCTGGGCCAGGATGGATTTGCTGGCCTTGCTGGATGCCACGCGTGAGTTACCCAAAGACTGTACTGTCATTGAAATGAATGTGGCGAGTGAGACTGACGTGGCGGCAGGCAAGGCCGTGTACCGCCAAGTCATATTGGGGCCGGTGGCCCATCTGGCGACCTTGCCAGCTCCCAAGCGCAAGGAAGAGCATCCATTTTGCCCCTGCTGCCTGTTCACGGAAAGCATGCCTGCTTTTCATGACCTGTTGCAGACCAGGCAATTTTTAGGCGTACGCCTGTTTGTCTCGCGTGACAATGAAGGCAAGCTGGCCGTTGATTGTCGGGTGAATGGCGAAGACTTTCCAGCAGCAACTGAACATCTGCAGAACTATGCAGAAAAATGGCCACAACGCGGCCTTGAATTTCGCAAGCAGTATGTCGTGATCAGAAGCAGTGAGCGTAGCGTGAATGCTGGCGGCGCTATTCATTCTGTCGATAATGCTGTCGACAGCGCCAATGCCTCAAGCGCTAAAGTATAGCTGAGCCCAGGCAGGCAAGTTGTAGAATCAAATGTCATCCATTTCTATCGTTGAGGAATACTATGTACCGCACTTATTTCAAGGGTCAATGGAGCGAAGGCAATACGCCTTTGTTTGGAGCGATGGATCATGCCGTCTGGCTCGGTTCTTCGGTATTTGATGGCGCACGTTCCATACGTGGCCTGACACCGGATTTGCGCCTGCATCTGCAAAGGGTCATACAGTCGGCCCAGAGACTGGGTCTGCAATGCCCCTACAATGTGGATGAACTCGAAGCCTTGTGCCGCGAAGGCATTGCCTTGTTTCCGGCGGATGCAGAGCTGTATATACGTCCGTTGGTATTTGGCACCGATGGCCTGCTTATTCCTGAACCGGCAACCTCCGGTTTTGCGCTGACACTGTTTGACGCAGCCATGCCGGCTTTTTCCGGATTCTCTGCCTGCCTGTCCAGTTTGCGCCGGCCCGATCCGTCGATGGCGCCGACAGATGCCAAGGCATCTTGTTTATATCCGAATTCCACCAAGGCTTTGCGCGAAGCCAAAGACCGTGGTTATGACAATGCCGTGGTTTGTGATGTGCATGGCAATGTGGCTGAATTTGCGACTGCCAATATCTTCTTTGTGACGGCAGACGATGAAATCGTCACCCCCGTTGCGAACGGCAGTTTCTTGTCCGGGATTACCCGGGCCCGTATCATCGGACTGTTGAAAGAAGATGGCAAGCAAGTGTCAGAACGCACGGTCAAACCGGAAGAACTGTTGCAGGCAAAAGAGATTTTCAATACCGGCAATTTTGCAAAAGTCACACCCTGCACGCGTTACGAAGACCGTCAGTTGCCGGTAGGTGACATAGCTACCCGTGCACGCGACCTGTATTTTGCCTTCATGGAAAAACAATAAGTCTGGTTGTGATGGTTGGTCATGAATATGCTTAAACGCATTCATCACATAGCGATTATCTGCGCAGATTACGCAAGCTCCAGGCATTTTTATACCGAATGCCTGGGCTTGCGCATCATCGCAGAAAATTACAGGGAAGACAGGCAGTCGTACAAGCTGGATCTGGCTTTGCCGGACGGCTCCCAGCTTGAATTGTTTTCTTTTCCCGGTGCGCCACCCAGACCTTCACGCCCTGAAGCCCAGGGTTTGCGGCATCTGGCATTTGAAGTCGATGATGTGGCTGCCTGCAAGGCAGCCCTGGAAGCGCAGGGCATAGTGGTAGAAGCCATACGTATTGATGAATTCACTAACCGGCGCTTCGTATTTTTTGCCGATCCTGATGGTTTGCCGCTGGAGCTCTATGAGGCCATGGCAGTACATGGCTGATGGCAGTTGGTGACGGACATGTAATGTGGTAATGGTCTCAATACAAAAGCAAAAAGGCAGGAAAACCTGCCTTTTTGCATTGATGCACTGTCGTTTTTACTTCAGGAATTGTTCATTCCCGACCATACCGATCTTGGTCACACCCAGACGCTGCGCTGCTGCCATCACTGCGGCTACCGATTTATACGGCACCACAGCCACCGGACGCAAATGCACTTCTGGCTGTACTGCTGCAGTCGCGGCTGCCTGCAACTTGGCATCCAGTTCACTCTGATTGACTGCAACGCCATCCCACAATACCGTACCATCAAAGTCAACATCGATATTAACAACTATCGGTTCGACCGGTTGTGGTGGTGTTGGGCCTGTCGGCATGTTCAGATTGATCGCATGGTTCTGGATAGGAATGGTAATAATCAACATAATGATCAATACCAGCATGACGTCAATCAATGGCGTCATGTTCATTTCTATCATTACTTCCGGATCAGCCGAAGCACCGCCGGAACCTATTTGCATACCCATAATGCTTCCTTTATGAATCACTTATTCACATCACGAATGATTCGGAATCTGAATAAAAAATCAAACTTCAAGACCTGAAATCTTTACCACAGAGACACAGAGTCACAGAGGAAAAACAAGAGATGAGAATCAGATTACTTGACAGTATTCGCTTCTCTCTTCTCTATCTTCTCCAGAATTTCTCTTTGCCTTTCTCTGTGTCTCTGTGCCTCTGTGTTGAGAGGTCTCAGGCCTTTATCGAATTGCTTGTAGTTCCGCTTGGTTCCGCTTAATTACGTGCAGGCGGTTCAATCACGAAGCCTACCTTGGCGATACCTGCCCGCTGTGCTGTCAAGATGCTCTTGCCAATAAATTCATAGCGGGTGTTCTGATCACCACGGATGTGCAACTCAGGTTGCGGTACCTTCACCGCTTCCACTTTCAATTTCTCAAACAGGTCATCCGTGCCACCCAGTGGACGCATGCTGCCGTTCCAGTACAGGTCACCATCCTTGTTCACGGACAAGGTGATGTTTTCCGGTTTGGTCTTGTAAATGACGTTTGTTTCTGCCGGCAGTTTGAGCTTGACCGTATCTGTAATCACCGGGGTGGTGATCAGGAAGATGATCAGCAAAACCAGCATGACGTCGACCAGCGGGGTGGTGTTGATGGTGCTGTTGACTTCGTCTTCGCCATCACCATCATTGCCAATTGCCATTGCCATAATGTGTTCTCTTTCGATGTTGCGCTTAAACCCTTAAGACCTCTCAACACAGAGGCACAGAGACACAGAGAAAAGCAGGAGGAAAACCTCTTGGTAAAACGTGACTTTTATCACTTTTATGACATCACCTACACGGTGATTCATTCTCTTTTGATGTTCTCTGTGGTTTTTCTCTGTGTCTCTGTGCCTCTGTGGTTAAGGGTCTTGGTTTAACTTAAACCTGATACGACTTATTTTTTAGCTGCTGTTTTGCCCATGTTACCGGACAGAACTACAGAGTGCAGGTCAGCGGAGAATGCACGGACTTCTTCCATGGCGCTCTTGTTGCGACGTACCAGGAAGTTGTAACCCAGAACTGCAGGAACAGCTACTGCCAGACCGATCGCAGTCATGATCAGCGCTTCACCCACTGGGCCTGCTACTTTGTCGATGGACGCCTGACCGGACATACCGATGGCTGTCAGCGCATGGTAAATACCCCATACTGTACCGAACAGACCAACGAACGGTGCTGTGGAACCAACAGTCGCCAGGAAGGCCAGACCATCTTGCAAACGGCTTTGAACTTTATCAACAGCGCGCTGGATAGACATGGATACCCAGGTATTCAAGTCGATTTGTTCCAGCAATGCGCCTTCATGGTGTTCTGTGGCTTTGATGCCAGAGTCAGCGATGAAGCGGAATGGGCTGCCTTCTTTCAGGGAAGAAGCACCTGCTTGTACAGAGGCTGCTTTCCAGAATTTGGCGCGGGCATCGGTTGCCTGGCCAGACAGTTTGACCTGGTCGATGATTTTGGTGATGAGGATGTACCAGCTGCCCATGGACATGATGACCATGATGATCAGTGTGCCTTTGGCGACGAAGTCACCAGTTT
>NZ_JACOGF010000050.1 GCF_014284335.1 Undibacterium hunanense
GCAGCAGCGGAGGCGGATTCCTGTGCGGATACAGGTGCGACGGCAACAGCGGCTGTCAGGGCCAGGAGGGTGGCAGCCAGGAATGCGGAGAAACGGGTTTTCATTGAGGTGCTTCCTTTTAACAAAAATAAGGTTGGTATTGCTTACTGCTGTTTTTATGTACGACTTGGTTTGTTTAATTTAAAACTTTAAGACCAAACTACTTCACCACAGAGACACGGAGCCACAGAGAAAAACAAGAGGAAGGATTTCATTTTGCAAAGATCGGCTGAATGAATACTTGTTTCTCTTTCAGATTTTTCTTTGTGTTACCTCTGCGTTACCTCTGTGTCCCGGTGCCTCTGTGTTGAGAGGTCTTGATTTTGTTTACTCCAGCTTCCAGACGTACTGGACTTTGGTCCAGGTCTGTTGCGGTTTGCCATCGACGGTACCTGGCTTGTTTTTGCAGGAACCAGACATCAATTGCGAACGAACTGCATTGTCGAGACCACGG
>NZ_JACOGF010000051.1 GCF_014284335.1 Undibacterium hunanense
GTAAAGTCATCATCACAGGCAACACCAACCTGACACTGGCTTCTACCACCAACATCACTAATCTTACGGTCGGTACGATTGAGTCCGTCAACTACCAGGATGGTATCCTGCAAGCTGCTGGTCGTCTGGCGACTGTAGATGCATCCGCATTCACAGGTAACCTGACCATCAACCTCGGTAACGGCATCTTCACTACCGGTAAAGCAGACACATCTGGTCAAACTCAGGACGTCTCCATCATCGGCGGTAAAGGCAATGACACCTTCATCCTGGCTGACACAATTGAAGCTGGCGACAGCATCACAGGTGGCGACGGTAACGACACCCTCATCGTTGTCAATGGTGGTAACGTCACAGCAACATCAAGCGTCATCACCAAAGTGGAAGCGGTTCAAATGTTGTTGAGCAATACCGCCCAGTCCCTCGATTTCAGCAAACTGCCCGATGTGACTGGCGTGCTGGTCCGCAATGTTTCGTTCA
>NZ_JACOGF010000052.1 GCF_014284335.1 Undibacterium hunanense
CACGGCGATGTTATGCCCCCGCCTTTTGGCCAGTTTTACGACCCAGTCTTCGGCATAGGCCGGTTTGTTGATCCTGGCCTGCAAGACGGACCTGGCCCCATGGACGAGGAGTTTGCGTACATAACCATTGCCTCGCTTGCTCAGCCCCAGCAGGACTTGTTTGCCACCACTGCTGTGTTCCCTCGGTGTCAGCCCCAGAGCATTGGCAAACTTGCGTCCTTCCGTAAAGTTCTCTGCCCGTCCAAAGCTGCCGATGATGGCGGTGGCGGTGAGGACGCCCACGCCGGGGATGGTTTCTATCAGTTTGCAGGCGGGATTGCTTTGCAGGACTTGTTTGATCTGTTTCTCTACCTTGCTGATTCTGTCTTCTAACTCACTGAGATACTGCAGTAACTCATCGACCAGGCCGTTGAGTATGCCGAGCGTGCCGCGGCTTTGTTCTTGCCAGAGGGCGACTTCGCGGCGCAGGTGGCGCAGG
>NZ_JACOGF010000053.1 GCF_014284335.1 Undibacterium hunanense
CCATCGGCGACTTCAACGGCATCAAAAACATCGGTAACATCGAACTGACCAACGACACAGCAGTGACCCAAGTGTCCCAGATCCAGTTGAATGACACCATCGTTGATGCCCTGGTTGACAGCTACCAAGCTGCGAACACAACGACCCACGTAGAACGTCTGACCATCCGTGCGATCGACAACACCAACGTTGCCAACGCAACAGTCGGCGTGTCCATCGATGCTGGTGCACTGACAGCGCAATCTGCACTGGACGTGACACTGGGCCGTGGCGCCAACTTCGTGAGCTCCGGTGCTGGTGCTGACCGCTTTGTATTGCTGGGTAACTATGTTGCCGGTACCTACAACGTGACAGAAAACGGTGTGAACCTCAATGCACAATCCACAGCAACAGCAGTGGCCCGTGTAGTGACAGACACCATCAACCTGGGTAACGGTAACGATACACTGGTCACTTACGGTGCGATCAACCTGGCT
>NZ_JACOGF010000054.1 GCF_014284335.1 Undibacterium hunanense
TATACAGCAGAACAAAAAGAATGGGTAATACAACAAATGACGCCGCCCATCAATCGTGCCATTGTGGAGTTAGCCCAAGCCACAGGAATCACTACTCCCACTCTGCGAATTTGGCAGAAAGAAGCGAGAGCAGAAGGAAGAATTGTGCCAGGAGATAGTAAATCCAGTGATCAGTGGAGCAGTGCAGATAAATTCAGAATTGTGCTGGAAACGGCTAGCTTAAGCGAAACTGAATTATCAGCTTATTGCAGGAGAAAAGGCATTTATCCAGAGCAAGTCAGGGAATGGAGTCTGGTCTGTGAACAAGCCAATGAGCCTTTAGTACAGTCCCATCCTAGTGCCAGCCAAACCAGACGAATCAACGAACTGGAACGCAAGCTCATCAAGAGAGAGAATCAACTGGCAGAGTCGGAGGCATTATTGGTGTTAAGAAAAAAAGCCGCGGCGATTTGGGG
>NZ_JACOGF010000055.1 GCF_014284335.1 Undibacterium hunanense
CAACAGGCGGTACGATCACCAACATCAAGTCTCTGATCACTGATAACACTGGTGGTTCGATCACTTTCGGTGCAACAACGACAGGTATCACTACAGTAACTGGCGGTACAGGTACTGACAACGTTGATCTGACAGGTGCAGGTACTTCCTTCCTGGCTGGTAACGTCAATCTGGGTGCAGGTGCTGCTCAAACATTGACTCTGGGTGCGTTGGCTTACACTGGTACTTTCAGTGCAGGTGCTGGTACAACTGACACACTGGCATTGGCTGCTGGTGCAAACATCTCTGGTGCGAACATCACAGGCTTCGAAAACCTGACATTGGCAGCAACTGGCGTGTACACCATGACTGCTGCAGAATACAATTCCTTCACAGGTACTGTAACTGCAGGCAATACAGAAACCATCGCGTTGACTACAGCCGGTACGATCGTTGCTAACGCAGCTATCGA
>NZ_JACOGF010000056.1 GCF_014284335.1 Undibacterium hunanense
ACCAAAGACTTCAGCTTCACCACCGGGCTGGGCCTGACCTCCTTCTTCTATCAAAAGAACCTGCGCTACTTCACCTATGGACACGGCGGCTACTTCAGCCCCAAATCCTACGTCTCGGTAGGCGTACCGTTTGAAATAGCAGGGCGCAAAGGCAAGCTGGCGTACCAGCTGGGCACCACATTGGGTCTGCAACACTTCAGAGAACTCGAAGCCCCGTACTACCCCAACTCGCCGTCAGACCAGGCAGAGCTGGAACAATTTGCGGCAGCCAACCCCACCATCAACATCCCGACGACGTACCCTGGGCAAACGAGGTCCGCGTTCGCCTTCAAGATCAATGGTGCGGCAGAATACCAGCTGACCCCGCATTTATTCCTGGGAGGCCGTTTAACGGCAGACAACTCGGGAGACTTCAACGATGCGGCGGCG
>NZ_JACOGF010000057.1 GCF_014284335.1 Undibacterium hunanense
CAGGTACTGTAACTGCAGGCAATACAGAAACCATCGCGTTGACTACAGCCGGTACGATCGTTGCTAACGCAGCTATCGAGCGCTTCACACTGGCTAACGGCACAAACACATTCACTGCTGGTACTAACACAGTGAGCGTTGTTGGTGGCACAGGTAACGATACGTTCAACTACACTGCAACACAAATCGCCGGCGCAACAACGCTGGACGGCGGTCTGGGTGCAGATACACTGAACATCGGTGCAATCGGCGCTAACTTGAACATCAGTGCGCTGGTAACAGGCGTTGAAACAGTGAACGTAACTGGCTCTGCAGCAACTGGCTACATCTTCACTAACGAAAACGGTGCTGGTGTCACACTGAACTACGCTAAAGGCGCATTCGCTGATACAGTTGTTCTGGGTACAGGCGG
>NZ_JACOGF010000058.1 GCF_014284335.1 Undibacterium hunanense
AGTGAACGTAACTGGCTCTGCAGCAACTGGCTACATCTTCACTAACGAAAACGGTGCTGGTGTCACACTGAACTACGCTAAAGGCGCATTCGCTGATACAGTTGTTCTGGGTACAGGCGGCCAAACAATCTTTGTGGTCGGTGCAAATTCCACGGCTATCACAGTGACTGGTGGTAGCGGTGTTGATACGATCAACCTGTCTTCAGTTGCAACTGGTGCTGATACGATTACTACTGGTTCTGTGATCTCCGCTATTGATACGGTGTCCGGCTTCAAGATATCTGGCGCTGACGTGTTCAAGACAGGCACAGCAGCAACAACATTGAACTTGTTGTCTATCGCTAGTGCAGATACATCCACACTGGCAGCAGCTATCGCAACAGCAGCATCAGCAGCTGGCGCGGCCTT
>NZ_JACOGF010000005.1 GCF_014284335.1 Undibacterium hunanense
TTAACTCTCTAAGGTCAGGAATTTTTATCATCCTCTGCACTATGCAGTAAGTCGGGAATGTTTACAACTGCTGAATAGTTACGCTTCGCCAAAGAAAGGAATCAAAGAAAGGCGACCGCAGACTCGCCCTTCGGGTGCTTACGCTACGCTTCAGCATAATTTGTGCGTCGCAAAAAATGGGAAGATCCGAAACTCGCTTCGCTCAGACATCGGCTCTTCTGATTCCATTTTCTGTGAAGCACAAATTACATCGTCCCAAGCGGATTAAAGTCAAAAACAGAGTCAAAAACAACAGCAACAGCAACGTCAATGCAGCCGAAACTTAAATTGTAATGAATACCGTTAATTAACCTGGGTTTTTGGGGTTGCTGTTGCTTTTGACGTTGAAGCTGTTTTTGACTTTGCTGCTGTTTTTGATCTTTGCAGTTCCGCTGTGGCGATGCCGTTTGTGCGGTACAGGAAATGGAAAAAGAAGGGCCGATGTTTGAGGTGTAGCAGGGGTTTCGAGGTGTATGCACCTCGCCTGCGTAACGGCATGCGCTTGCAAACGCATGTTCCTAAAGCAAGGCCGCAGGCGAGTTTCGGACCTTCCCATTTTTTGTATTGCACAAACGGGGACCCCGAAGGGGATGTTGGCAGGGTTTCGCAAAGCATGCTTTGCGCTGCCGACATCTAAGCCGCTTGCAAGCGGCGCAGTGGAATGCGACGCCGCGGGCGCATTCTTTTGCTTACTTTTCTTTGCAAGAAAAGAAAAGTGAGTAGCTGTCGGGCTACCCCCGACCAGCAATCGTAACTCAACGAATATGGTGAATAAAAACGCTTTGCCAGAATATGCATTCAAAGTAAGGGCGACGCAGACTTGTCATTCCGATGCTTGCGCTATGCTCCGGCACATTTTTTGTAATGTACAGAAAATGCTATGCCTCAGGCGGATTAACGTCCAAGTTAATTGCAAAGTCAAAATATCAGCATTACCGCGACTTCCTCTTAAAAATACTCACCACAATCAATACCAGCACCAGCGGTAACAAGAATGGTGAAAACACCATCAGGAACAGGCCGCCTATCAGTACGGCTATGCCTACCAGTAAAAACGATACACCGGCGATGACCAGGCCAACCATGATCATGGCGAAGACGACAGCGATGATGGCGACGGCGATGCCGGGCAGGGACATGCCGGTGCTGGAGAAGATGTCGAAGTCTTCCAGGTCCCAGTCCATGTTCAGGTCCATCGGCGTGTCGAGCATGTACCACACCAACAGCAAGAGTATGCAAAACAGCGTGAAGCGGGCGGAAGACTTTTGTTCGGACATGGCTGGGCTCTGTTAACAATCAGGTGCGAAATTATTTACCGATATTGAGAAAGGGGATTGCACCACCCGTTGTCGTGGGCAGGCGGCCATCCCATTTTTCTATCGCCTTGGCCTGATTCTCGGTTTCGCGCAGGCGCAATAATTCTGGTGTTACCTGCTGTCTTTGCAAGGCCAGTGCTTCGGCTTCAGCGCGGGCGCGGGATACTTTCTGTTTGGCTTCCACTTCTATCCTTTGCAGGTCGCGTTCGGCCTTCATTTTCAACTGGTCGGCGGTAGTTTTCGCTTCGATCGCTTCATTGAAGGTTTTGCTGAAGTTAAAATTCACGATGGAAAATTCATCCACGATCAGGCCATGCCTTGCCATGCGTTCTTTGAGTGCCAGCACGATTTCATCACGTACCTGCGAGCGGCGTGAAATCAGTTCTTCAGCGGTGAACCTGGCAGTGACGGCTTTTACGGCTTCCTGTACGCTGGGGATGATGATACGCTCACCAGCCTCGTTACCCAGATCACGATAGACCGAGACCACAGCATCTGGCCTTACATGATAGTTGATGGCAATCTTGGTGTGTACGGTTTGCAAGTCTTTTGATGCGGCATCACCATCGCCTTCACCTTTTTGGATGGCGACCGACACCTTGTGCAGTTTTTGCGCTATCGGCCAGACAAAGTGTATGCCTTCGCTATATACCTCATCCGAGGGTTTGCCAAACGTGGTCAGCACGCCACGATGGCCAGCCGGGATGGTGGCAAAGGGATTCAAGAGAAACAGGATGACAATAACCAGTAATGCCAGGCCAATTTTAGGAAGATTTTGCATGATGCGTGATTCCGGTTTCGTTAAGTGAAGACATCCGCAGTATAGGTGTACTTTGAATAACTGTTTCCGGTAATCGGAGGAAGAAACTACCGCTTCTGAAAACTACAGTTTTTGAAAGTCGCGGTAAATGCCTGTCAGTGGCACATCCCCGATGTGCATGCTGGCGCGGTACATGCCTTCGGTATTGAAGGGCAGGACGATATTGCCCTGCCTGTCTATACCTATGACGCCACCACGCCCCTGCAATTGCGGCAGTTTTTCCATCACGGTCTTGTATGCGGCCTGTTCCAGGCTCAGGCCGGTATAGTCCATCTGTGCTGCGATGTCATGCAGTGCCAGGCTGCGCATGAAGGCTTCGCCAGTGCCGGTGGCAGACAGGGCAGCAGTGCGGTTGTCTGCATAGCAGCCGGCACCCAGCATGGCCGTGTCGCCGACACGCCCTGGCAGTTTATTGGTCATGCCACCTGTAGAGGTGGCTGCTGCCAGATTGCCATGCATGTCGAGTGCGACGGCACCAACGGTACCGAATTTTTTATCCGGATCCAGTGGTGCTGCTTCGGGTGTCATCTTGGGCGCTGTGCCTGGTGTTGTGTCTGAGGTTGTACCTGATTCAGCGGCCACTCTGTCGGCGTCGTGGTCGAGAAGCATACCGGCTTCCTGTCGTGCGCGCAGTAATTGCACATAACGCTGCTCGGTATGAAAGTAAGTGGCATCTTCTATTTGTGCACCATGCTTGCGGACGAACTGTTCAGCACCTGGTCCTACCATCAACACGTGCGGGCTGTGCTCCATGACCATGCGCGCTGCCCGCACAGGGTTGCGCAGGTTTGTCACGCAGGCGACTGCACCGGCACGGCGATGTTGGCCGTCCATGATGGCAGCATCCATTTCTATCTGACCTGCACTGGTATATACCGAGCCTTTGCCCGCGTTGAACAGGGGGCAGTCTTCCAGCAGGCTGACTGCCACAGTAACGGCATCCAGCGCGCTGCCGCCGTCGGCCAGTATGCGTGCACCGGCAACTACGATGTCATGCAGGGCAGTCAGGTAAGTCTGTTCTTGTTCTGCCGTCAGTGAACTGCGCAAGATAGTACCGGCACCACCATGGATGGCGATGCCGGCAGATGCTTTGGTTTTCATCTTGAATACCCGCGTTCAGGCCGGGCGATCCATGTCGATGATCTTGCTGGCAGCAGCAGCCTGGGATTTGCGGCTGGTGGCGTTGGGTTCCTGATACAGCCATGGCAGCATGAACTTGGTCATCTCTGATGCTGCATGGACGGGCGCTTTGGCCTGATGGGCGACGGCGCTGCAAATGGCTTCAATCAGACACAGGGCAGCACCTTCGGAATTAGGCGAGAAATTACGTCGGGTCTGCGCATACAGCGTGACATTCGCCAGCGATGCCAGGGGTGAACTAGGGGCGTCTGTCAGGGCCAGGATAGGCACACCCTTTTCACGCAATTGCTGCAGGATGGTGACCACGTCTTCGGCATAGCGCGGGAAGGAAATGCCGATCACCAGGTCGCGCTCGGTATACTTGAATAATTGTCGCGCTACATTCGATGGCCCACCAGAACCCAGGGTGGATTGCACGGTGTTGCAGAAGGGGTCCAGGCTATGCGCCATCAAGCCGGCCAGGAAGGCGCTGGCGCCATAGCCGACGATATAAATTCTTTCCGCATTCAGGATCTGGCGTACGGCATGGTTACACAAATCAGGCGCCAGGCCGCGGCGGGTGGCTTCCAGATTGGCCATGTCTTCATTCAGAGAACTGGAAATGATTTCTGTGCTGGTGGCAGGGCGCTGGATTTCACTGCGCAGGTTGTCAATAGGGGCCAGCATGGCTTCGAAGCCATATACCAGTTCTGCACGAAATTGCGGATAGCCTTCAAATCCCAGCGCCCTGGCGAAACGATTCGCTGTTGCAACAGAGATACCGACTGCATTTGCCAGTTCATCGATAGACATCGTGGCAGAGCGAAAAACATTCGACAGCACATAGTCTGCTGCTTTTCTATGTGCTTTTGACAAGCTCATATAGACCTTGCCTATGCGTGCATTAACAGTACCACCTAGTGCTTGCGTATCAGGACGATTCATATCGACTGGCTTTTCTGGTGAAGTAGAAATGTAAATATAATTTCATCGATTTAAATTGTAAAGAAATGAATCGTGTCAAATCGATGATTGTCTCTCTCCGTACATATTTTGGATAAATCGCGCATTTAAGGAGAATTGTCAGAATAAACAAAAGACATCAAATTTTGTTCTGAAATTAGACTTATTCGCTCAAGCTAATATGTGTACCAGAGGAAAGATTGCGATCACCAGTCAGGAGAGACCTTGGCTGGCATATGATTTATATCAATTTCTGTGTGCTGAACGCTGTTTTTCCGGCTTTTTGGAGGAATTTGGCGAATGGATGGGCCAGTTTTGCTGGCTGGCCAGATAAACACGGATAGGTATTTATCTGGCATGGGTGCAACTGCTGATCAGCTTTCTGTGTGGGCGCGTGCAGCGACGTCGATAATACCACCACCCAGGCAGACATCACCATCGTAGAGGACGGCTGACTGTCCGGGCGTGACAGCCCATTGTGCCTGCGGGAAGGCGAGGGAAAAGCGTTGTTCGTCGCCATTGAACTCGCAGGCGACATCGGGCTGGCGATAACGTGTCTTGGCAGACAGGTCACCTGCCTGTGGTGCATGGCCTGCCACCCAGCTCACCTGTCCGGCTTCCAGCGATTCTGACAACAGCCATGGATGGTCATGCCCCTGTACCGCGTAGAGGGTGTTGGCTGTGACATCTTTTTTCGCTACATACCAGGCGTCACTGCTGCCATCGGCATTCTGATGGGATTTGATACCGCCTATGCCTATGCCTTTTCTTTGGCCCAGCGTATAGAAGCTCAGGCCCACGTGCTGGCCTATGATTTCACCTTCAGGCGTCTGGATGTCGCCCGGCTTGTAGGACAGATAACGATTCAAAAATTCACGGAAAGGACGTTCACCGATGAAACAGATGCCGGTGGAATCTTTTTTCTTTGCATTGGGCAGTTGCAACTGTTCGGCAATCTTGCGCACTTCGGTCTTGTGGATTTCACCGAGGGGGAAGAGGGTATTTGCCAATTGCTGCTGGTTCAGCCTGTGCAGGAAATAGCTTTGGTCCTTGCTGGCATCCATTGCCTTCAATAACTGGAACTGGCCATTCATTTCGCGCACGCGCGCATAGTGACCGGTGGCGATGTAATCGGCACCCAGCTTCATCGCATGGTCAAGAAAAGCCTTGAACTTGATTTCGGCATTGCACAGTACGTCCGGATTGGGCGTGCGGCCAGCCTGGTATTCACGCAGGAACTCTGCGAAGACACGGTCCTTGTATTCGCTGGCAAAATTGACGGCTTCGATATCGACACCGACCACGTCGGCAACGCTGACTGCGTCGATCCAGTCTTCACGGGTCGAGCAGTATTCGGAATCGTCATCGTCTTCCCAGTTTTTCATGAACAGGCCGATGACTTCGTAGCCCTGTTCTTTCAGCAGCCAGGCGGATACCGAAGAATCCACACCACCAGACATACCGATTACGACTTTTTTCTTGCTCATTATTGATGTTCCAAGTTTCCAAGTGCGCTTGGATGGGTAAACAACAGGGATAGCGGCGCATGCTGCCCCTGCAAATAATCATTGATGCACTGCATGACCAGAGGGCTGCGATGCCTGTCCTGTGATGCCAGCAAGTCGGCATAACTCATCCACACGGTGCGCAGGATGCCGGTATCAAGCGGCCTGTCCTGCGCTGCGCCCAGTTCCCCGCTGAAGGCAAAGCGCAGGTAAGTCACGGCTTCACCCGTTGTGGGGGAAATGAAACGTGACATATACGTACCGATCAGTCCGGTAGGTGTGAAAGCGTGCGCGGTTTCTTCCAGTGTTTCGCGGATGACAGCCTGTTCCAGCGATTCGTTGGGGTCCAGATGACCGGCAGGTTGATTGATGCGGATACCGTCAGGTGTTTCTTCTTCAATCATGAAAAACTGTTGGTCGCGTTCGATAATTGCGGCTACAGTGACGGAGGGTTTCCAAATGGCAGACATAGCATTTCCCGGTAAGTCCGACATTTTACTTTGCCGTCAGATTTTGTGTGGCAATCCAGCAAATTTGAGACCGAATTAGCTAATGCGTAATTTATCTATGGCCTGATTGCAGACAGCAAAATTCCTGATTTTTTAATTTGCACCAAACTGATGCGGCTTGAAGAGTTTTCTTTAAGTGACTGTTTTTAATAAAGAAATAAATAATTCCATGCTTCCTGATGCCGGGCGACATCCTGAAATTTGCGTCGTGAAAATCATAAAATAAAGAAAAACGAACGGTTGTGCTAAAAAACAATTTGCGTGTAATATCGTTGTCGAATACTAAATGTAAGATTCGGGTAAGAATTGTATAAGTTGTCATACAACTGGGTCCGACAAAATTAGTCTTGAGGCCAGAGCCTGCCCTTGGCCTCATCAGTGCAGAATCATGGGTACCGCATTATCAGTACGGAATTATCAGTACGACCAGTACGGAATGATCAGCATCTAATGATCAGCACGGAATTTATTCACCGAATTTATTCACATCAGGGAGCAATCTATGAAAATCGGCATTCCCGCCGAGTCACGGCCGGGGGAGACGCGTGTTGCGGCAACCCCAGAAACCATAAAAAAATATGTCGCCGCCAAACACCAGGTCATCGTGCAGTCTGGTGCTGGCGTAGCTTCCAGCATTACCGACGAAGCCTACCAGGCGGCTGGTGCTGAAATCGGCACGGCAGCCGATGCACTTGGCGCCGAGCTGGTTTTGAAAGTGCGTGCGCCAGATGCAGATGAACGTGCGCTGATGAAATCGGGCACAGTGCTGGTCGGTATGCTCAATCCTTTTGACGCAGACAATATTGCGGCAATGGCCACACACGGCCTGTCCGCATTTGCACTCGAGGCTGCACCGCGCATTACCCGTGCGCAGTCGCTCGACGTCTTGTCTTCGCAAGCCAATATCGCCGGTTACAAGGCTGTCATGTTGGCCGCCAATACCTATCAACGCTTCATGCCCATGCTGATGACAGCGGCTGGCACGGTCAAGGCTGCACGTGTATTGATCATGGGTGTGGGTGTGGCCGGCTTGCAAGCGATTGCCACAGCCAAGCGCCTGGGTGCAGTGATTGAAGCATCCGATGTACGTCCTCCAGTGAAAGAACAGGTTGAATCCCTGGGTGCGAAATTTATTGATGTGCCGTATGAAACCGATGAAGAACGCGAAATCGCCAAAGGTGTGGGCGGTTATGCCCGCCCCATGCCGGCAGCATGGATGACAAGGCAGGCAGCTCTCGTGCATGAACGTGCCAAGCTGGCAGACATCATCATCACCACGGCATTGATTCCAGGTCGCAAGGCACCAATCCTGATCTCGGAAGAAACCGTCAAGGCCATGAAACCAGGCTCAGTCATCGTCGATATGGCGGTAGAGCAGGGCGGCAATTGCCCCTTGTCTGAACTTAACAAGACCGTCACCAAATATGGCGTACACATCATCGGCGAGCCTAACCTGGCGACCCTGGTGGCCGCCGATGCATCAGCCCTGTATTCCCGTAATGTGCTGGATTTTTTGAAGCTCATCATCGACAAGGATGCTGCGCTGGCGATTAATCGTGAAGATGAAATCGTCGCCGCCACCCTGGTGTGTTCGGCTGGTGAAGTCCTGAAGAAATAAGCAGCCGAGTAAAGTTTCAAGATTCAAGATTTAAGATTTAAGATTTTTTTAAGTATCAGAAAGTAGAAAGACCATGCAAAGAAATATGCTCCGCGCCAAAATTCATCGCGCAACTGTGACCCAGTGTGACCTGCACTACGAAGGATCGTGCGGTATAGATGAAGATCTGCTCGACGCTGCCAACATCATCGAAAACGAACAGATAGAGCTGTATAACGTCAACAACGGTGAACGCTTTTCCACCTATGCCATCAAGGGCAAACGTGGTAGCGGTGAAATCTCACTGAATGGCGCTGCAGCCCGCCGCGTACAACTGGGCGATTTGATGATTATCTGTACCTATGCGCCGATGACAGAAGAAGAAGCAAAAGCGTATAAACCGAATGTCGTTTTTGTGAATGGCAAGAATCAGATCACCAGTATTAAAGAGTATAAATAACGTAGCCGGGGCAGGCAGCATGCAAAATCTTGTTTGCTCCTTGTCCACCTAGCGATTTGCATGTCTCAATCCAATTAAAGAGAGGACATCATGGAAGTTAGTCATACCCTTACCAACCTCATCATATTCGTGCTGGCAATTTATGTCGGTTACCACGTGGTGTGGACAGTAACACCGGCCCTGCACACGCCTTTGATGGCTGTGACGAATGCCATTTCTGCCATCATCATCGTTGGTGCCATGCTGGCTGCCGGCCTGACCGAAGGCGTACTGGCCCAGGTCATGGGCACGGTTGCCGTGGCACTGGCGGCAGTGAATGTATTCGGCGGTTTTCTGGTGACCCAGAGAATGCTGGAAATGTTCAAGAAAAAAGAGCCTAAAGCACCGAAGGAGGACAAATAATGAGCATGAATCTGGTAACGATGCTCTATCTGATTGCATCCGTTTGCTTTATCCAGGCCCTCAAAGGTTTGTCCCATCCATCCACGGCACGCCGTGGTAACAGCTTCGGCATGATAGGCATGGCAATCGCAGTTGCGACTACCATCGCCCTCATCGTCAAGCTGAAAAACGAAAGCGCTGGTGCAGGTCTGGGTTACGGTCTGGTTGCCATCGGCGTCATCGTTGGTGGCGGCATAGGCGCAACGCTGGCCAAACGCGTAGAGATGACCAAGATGCCGGAACTGGTCGCAGCGATGCACTCACTGATCGGTCTGGCAGCGGTGTGTATCGCCGTAGCTGTCGTGTCTGAACCATGGGTATTCAATATCGTCGCAAGAGACCAGCCTATTCCTTTCGGTAATCGTCTGGAATTGTTTATCGGTACTTTTGTCGGTGCGATTACGTTCTCTGGTTCTGTCATCGCCTTTGGTAAATTGTCGGGCAAGTACAAGTTCCGCCTGTTTCAGGGCGCGCCGGTGAGCTTCGGTGGGCAGCATCAGTTGAACCTGGTATTGGCGATAGCCATGCTGGGTTGCGGCATTGCCTTCTGCGTCACGCAAAGCTGGACACCTTTCATCATCATGACAGCCCTGGCTTTTGTGCTGGGTGTGCTCATCATCATCCCTATCGGTGGTGCTGACATGCCGGTGGTGGTGTCGATGCTGAACAGCTATTCTGGCTGGGCGGCTGCGGGTATCGGCTTTTCGCTGAATAACTCCATGCTGATCATTGCCGGTTCGCTGGTGGGTTCGTCCGGTGCCATCCTGTCTTACATCATGTGCAAGGCGATGAACCGTTCTTTCTTCAATGTGATACTGGGTGGTTTTGGTGGCGAAGCGGCTACTGCTGCCAGCGGCGACCAGGCACAGCGTACCGTCAAATCCGGCTCTGCTGATGACGTTGCCTTTTTGTTGGGTAATGCCGAAACCGTCATCATCGTTCCTGGCTATGGCCTGGCAGTCGCACGTGCCCAGCATGCCCTGAAAGAGCTGACAGAAAAACTGACGCACAAAGGCATTACCGTCAAGTACGCAATTCACCCTGTGGCAGGGCGTATGCCTGGTCATATGAATGTCTTGCTGGCAGAAGCTGAAGTACCTTACGACCAGGTGTTCGAGATGGAAGACATCAACAGCGAATTTGGTCAGGCGGATGTGGTGTTGGTACTGGGTGCAAATGACGTGGTCAACCCCGCGGCAAAAGATCCTAAATCACCTATCGCCGGCATGCCTATCCTGGAAGCCTACAAAGCCAAGACCGTCATCGTCAACAAGCGCTCCATGGCTTCTGGCTATGCAGGTCTGGACAATGAATTGTTCTACATGGATAAAACCATGATGGTGTTTGGTGACGCCAAGAAAGTCATTGAAGACATGGTGAAAGCAGTTGAATAATCGAGCTGGCAGACTGATTGAATCGATGCGACAAAGCCCGATCTGATCTGATCTGGTTTGAAATGCAGGACTGGAAATGCCCAAAAGCGTTTATTCGCTTTTGGGCATTTTTTATGCACCAGGCGGTATGGGCTTACAGTGAGTTAGCCAGTTTTCGATGGCTCAGTTGATACAGCAAAGGCAGTACCAGCAGCGTCAGTATGGTAGATGACAGGATACCGCCGATGACCACAGTAGCCAGTGGACGCTGGACTTCAGCACCGGTACCGGTCGCCAGCGCCATGGGGATAAAGCCCAGCGATGCCACCAGTGCCGTCATCAATACCGGGCGCAGGCGTGTCAGGGCACCTTGTTGTATTGCCGCATCCAGTGCCAACCCTTCTTCACGCAGGCTGCGTATATAGGCGATCATGACCAGGCCATTCAATACAGCAACGCCGGACAGCGCGATAAAGCCAACCCCGGCTGAAATCGACAGGGGAATATCACGCAGCCACAATGCCAGGATGCCACCAGTCAGAGCAAACGGCACACCGGTAAAGACCAGCAAGCCATCCCGGATATTGCCGAACATGGCAAACAGCAGCAGGAAGACCATAAGCAATGCTGCCGGCACGACAATTCGCAAACGCTGTGTTGCGGACTGCAATTGCTCGAACGTGCCGCCCCAGGTCGTCCAGTAAGCTGTTGGAATTTTGACCTGTTTTGCCAGTTGCTGTTGCGCCTCTGTCACAAAAGAACCGATGTCACGACCACGGACATTGGCAGTAACCACCACCCGCCGTTTGCCATCTTCGCGACTGATCTGGTTGGGGCCAGGTGTCATATCTATGCTTGCCAGATCTGCCAGCGTGACAAAGCCGGTGTGTGCGGAATGTGCGATGCCGGTAGCACCGGCAGCACTCTTGTCGCTGCCCATATCCTTGCTCATATTGCCACCCAGGCGAATAGGCAGGCGCTTGATGGCCTCAATATCGCTGCGCAGTTTTTCTGGCAAACGCACCACGATATCGAAACGCCGATCGCCCTGAAACAGGGTGCCGGATTCCTTGCCGCCTATCGCCGCAGAAATCACTTCCTGTACCTCGCTGATGTTCAGGCCCAGTCTGGCCGCTTTTTCACGGTCTATCTGTATGCTCAGCATGGGCAGGCCAGTGGTCTGTTCCACTTTGACGTCGGCAGCACCGGGGATTTTTTCCAGCACTCCGGCAATCTCTTCCGCTGAACGGTTCATGACATCCATGTCATCACCAAACACCTTGACCGCTACATCACTGCGCACGCCAGAGATCAGTTCATTAAAACGCATTTGTATGGGCTGGGTGAATTCATAATTATTGCCCGGCACTTTTTCCACTGCTTGCTGGATGGCGGCTACCAGGTCTTCCTTGCTGCGTTGCGGGTCTGGCCAGGTGTTGCGCGGTTTTAGCATGATAAAGGTGTCGGCCACATTCGGTGGCATGGGATCGGTAGCAATCTCAGCAGTACCCAGTTTGCCGAACACTTTATCCACTTCGGGGAAAGTGCGGATGATGTGTTCCAGTTCTGTCTGCATTTGCAGGGCCTGGGTCAGGCTGGTGCCGGGTATGCGCATGGCATGCAGGGCAATATCACCTTCATTCAGGCTGGGAACAAACTCACTGCCCATGCGGCTCGCCAGCAAGCCGCTCAAGGCCAGTGCCACCAGTACAATACTCAGAACCAGCGCCTTGCTGCGCAATGCAAAAGTCAGCAATGGCTGATACGCCTGTCTGGCCCAGGTCATCAGACGGTTTTCTTTTTCGCTGACGTGGTCACCGATGAACAGGGCAACGGCGGCAGGGATGAAACTCATCGACAACACCATTGCCGCAATCAGCGCTGCAACCACGGTAAAAGCCATGGGGTGAAACATTTTTCCTTCGACACCAGTCAGTGCAAAGATCGGCAGATACACCACCATGATGATCAACTGTCCAAACAGCAGGGGCCGGCGTGATTCTTTTGCCGCAGTGAACACTTCTTGCAGGCGTTCATTGCGGTTCAGTACCCGTCCTACCGCAGCCTGTGCGTGGGCCAGCCTGCGCACGCAGTTTTCGACGATCACCACGGCACCGTCGATAATGATGCCAAAATCCAGCGCTCCCAGGCTCATCAGGTTGGCGCTGACCTTGTTGCCCACCATGCCGGTAAACGTGAACAGCATCGCCAACGGTATTACCATGGCAGTGATGAGGGCAGCACGGATATTGCCCAGAAACAGGAACAAAATGACGATCACCAGTACCGCACCTTCCAGCAGGTTTTTCTTGACGGTGTTGATGGCTTTGTCGACCAGAGTGGTGCGGTCATATACGATGCTGGCCACAATGCCTGCGGGCAGGCTGCGATTGATGTCTTCCAGTTTTTTGGTGACCGCCTGCGACACCTTGCGGCTGTTCTCACCTATCAGCATGAATACCGTGCCAAGTACCACTTCACGACCATTTTCGGTGGCTGCACCGGTACGCAACTCCTGGCCTATGCTGACATCGGCAACATCACGAATGCGCACCGGCACGTTTTGCTGGCTGCTGACCAGTACATTGCGGACATCTTCCATTGATGCCAGTTGCCCCGGTGCCCGCACCAGATATTGCTCGCCACGCCGCTCTATGTAACCGGCACCGGCATTACCATTGTTTTTTTCCAGTGCGGTGACCACGTCCTGCCAGTTCAGACCATGCGCCACCAGTTTTTCCGGCGCTGGCGCTACCAGAAATTCCTTGGCATAGCCGCCTATGGTATTGATTTCAGTCACACCGCTGACATTGCGTAATTGCGGCTTGACGATCCAGTCCTGGATTTCGCGCAAGTCTGTTGCCGTGTAAGGCTGGCCGTCAGGCTTTACAGCGCCTTCCTTGCTTTCGACGGTCCACATGACGATCTCGCCCAGACCGGTAGAGATAGGCCCCATTGTCGGTTCTATGCCAGCCGGTAACTTGCCTTTGGCTTCCTGTATGCGTTCATTGACAAGCTGACGGGCAAAATAAATGTCGGTGCCATCCTTGAAAATGATGGTCACCTGCGACAGGCCATAACGTGACAGGGAGCGGGTTTGCTGCAGATGCGGCAGACCTGCCATCACGGTTTCTATCGGAAAGCTGATGCGTTGCTCGGCTTCCAGCGGCGAATAACCTGGGGCGGCGGTATTTACCTGAACCTGTACATTGGTAATGTCGGGTACGGCATCGATGGGCAATTGCTGATAACTGAATACACCCAGCGCCGCCAGGGTCAGTGTCAGCATGATCACCAGCCAGCGCTGGGCGATGGAGAAGCGAATGATTTTTTCAAACATGGTCTGTTCTCCTAATGATCATGGCTGGCAGCGGCTTTACCCAGCTCAGCCTTGATCAGGAAACTGTTTTTGATGACATAGGCTTCATTCGCCTGCAAGCCTTTCCGCACTTCGGTGAACTTGCCATCGCTGCGGCCCAGTTCCAGTGGGCGTGCTTCAAACTGATCACCATAACTGCCAAACACCACAGGCCGTTCATTGATGAGTTGTATCGCATCGTTGGCAACGGCGACCGCTACTTCCATATCACCAGACAACAAAGCTACATTCACTGTCAGACCCGGGTACCAGTTACCGGCGGTATTGGGCAAGAGCAGGCGGGCCTTGGCGCTGCGTGTCTGCTCACCCATGACGGCACCGACATAGCTGAGCTTGCCATCAGCGCTGGCGTCGAATGCATTGGCGCTGACCCTGGCGGTTTGCCCGGTCCTGACCTGGCTCAGGTCTTTTGCCGGTATGCTGATTTCCACCCAGACGCTACTCAGGTCTGCTACCGTAAAAATCACCACATCATCCTTGAGCGACTGCCCCATCGTGATCTGTTTTTCAGTGATGGTGCCAGCAATTGGCGAGCGGATTTCATAGCGGCTCAGCTGTTTGCCGGTTGTATTGCCAGCTCCCAGTGAGTTCAGTTTTTGCTGCGCGCTTTGCAGGGTGATTTCTGCTTCCTGCATGGTGTTGCGGGCCTGCAGGTAATCCTGTTCGGCAGAGATTTTTTCTTCCCACAATTTCTTTTCACGCTCAAAATTATTGCGTGCCAGTGCATGGCGTTTTTGTGTCGCCAGTAAATCACTACGCAAGTCCACCAGGGCCTGGCTGGATATCACTGCCAATACCTGACCCTTGCTGACCTTGTCACCGGCATTCACAGCCACGCTTTCCACTATGCCTGCGAGACGCGGTACGATTTGCAGCATGCTGTCTTCATTCAGTCGCACTTCACCCAGCACACTTAGTTTGCCTTGCAGTTTTACCGAGCCGGCGGTTTGAATTTCGACCCCGTTCTGTTTGCGCTTCAAGGCATCCATGCTGATGCGGCCCTCTATCTGTTCATAATTGAACTGATAGTTTTTGCCAGCATGCATCGCCGTGATGCCGACCTTGAAGGAATGTGGTTCATCAACGGTGACCGTACTTTTCAGATAGTCTTTTTCTGCTGTAAAGCTGAAGCTTTGTGCGGCCCTGCCAAGACGTTCCAGCTTCAGCGTCAACTGACTGTCAGCCGGTGACAAAGCCTTGCCATCCTGGTAGGTATACAGGCGAAATTCTGGTGCTGTATTCTGTTCGAAGATGCTGACTTCAAGCGCATAACCATCTTTTGTAAACAGCTTGCCGCCATGCGGACCTTTTTGAGGGGCAATGGCATCGCTATGATGTTCTTTGTCCGCGTGGCCCTGACCATCAGTATGGGCATCCTTGTTTTTTTCGCCATGATGTTCCTGGTCTGCGTGGGTAGATTGTTCTGTGTGGCTGTCATGGCTAGCAGTATTTTTTGACTTGCCGCTATTCAGTATCAGGACTGCCAATAACAGTCCCACGGCGATGACAATGGCAACCGGGACAACGGTTTTTTTATTGATATTCAGTTTCATACAAATTCCTGGAATGAAGAGAGGGCAGTGAACAGGCTGAATTCACGATCGCCGATATAGGTTTCAATGTCAGCGGCAGCACGCTGCGCTTCAGACAGGCTGCGCAAATACTGGGCCTTGGCTTGCAGTAGTGAACGCTGGGCATCCAGCACATCCATGAAATTGAACTTGCCGTATTCAAAGCCCTTGATGGCGATATCAAAGGCATTTTGTGCACCGGGCAGCACTTCCTTTTTCAGCAGTTCAGCCTCATCTCTGGCCAGGCTCAGGCGCTGATGTGCCTGTAGCATTTCGTTGTGCAGGCGGATTTCTGTGGCAGATAATTCATCCCTGGCCTTGTCGCTGCGACTCAGTGCTTCTTGCAGATTGCCCTGATTGCGATCGAACAGGGCCAGCGGGATGCTGATCCCGATGATGGCCTGGTTGCGTCCGCTTTGTTGTTCACGCTTGTTTCCCAGACTTAAGCTCAGGTCCGGGATTTGCCGGCTTTTTTCCAGTTCAGACATGGCCAGGCGCTTGTCCAGTTCCAGGCGCGCGCGCTGCATGAGTGGTGAGTGCGTCAGGTGTGATGCCAGCTTTTGCATGGAAGGTAATGCTGGCAGCGTATTGAATTCACCTTCTAATTGCTGGTCGTTAGTCTGACTATTGCCCAGTGCCGCAGACAGACGCTGCCTGGATGTCAGTAATTCACTGTTTGCCTGCGCCAGTTCGACCCGTACACCCGATTTGGCAATGTCTGCCCTGGCCGCTTCCAGTGGCGGGATCTTGCCCAGACTGACCAGCCGGCTGGCGGCATTGCTGGCGCGCTGTGCAAGTTCCAGCGAACTGAGGGCCAGGCGCTGACGTTCCTGTGCAATCAGCACGGCATGAAACTGCGTGGTGACTGCTGCCCGTATCTCGGCTGATTTGATGGCCAGTTCATTCAATGCAGCACTACGGTTGCGTTCGGCCACGCTGATGCGTGCGGCCCGCTTGCCACCCAGTTCCAGCGGCTGATTGATCTGCACCGTGGTGCTGCGTGTGTCTTGTCTGGCATCTTCCATCAGTACAGACAGTTCCGGATTGGGCATGACACCGGCCTGACGCAAGATGCCTTCGCTGGCCTGGATTTCACGCCTGGCGGCGGCAATCTCGGGGTTTGCTGACATGGCATAAGCCTGTGCTGACCGCAGAGTGAGGACAATCGGCGGGGCAGTGGTGGTAGTGGCAGTGACAGTAGTAGTGGCAGATAAGGCGACATTCGCCGACAAAGCCTGGCGCGTGGTAAGGACAGCTGCGTTGTTCGCATCCGCCAGATTTTGTGCCTGCACAAGTAACGGGCACAGTAAGGCAGCCGCTATAGGTAGCGGCAACAAGAATTTTTGCATGGCATTCTCCTGAAAAAACGAAAAGGAAGAATCCAGCAGGTCGCTGTCAGATGTTTATATGACGCAATGCATGAAAAACAGGAAGTGATACAGACAGATGCCTGGCCGGATTAGGCGTAGGCGGGCATCCATTTGGGACGTTCAGGTTGTCCAAGGAAAGGGCTGGGGGCTTGCAGCGATGCGGCAAGCAATTGATAGCTGTCCAGCGATGGCTGGTGTAGCAGGAAACCGGACGAATGATTACCCAGAGGGCTGTGCGCACAGGATGCACAATCGGGATGAGAATCCGCTTTTTTGATTGGCGACGTATCTTTGGATTTATCTTTGGATTGATCTGCGGATTCACCAACTGATTTATTTGAATGCGCATCACCATCCGCAGCCTGATGCTGATGTGGATGGTGACCGAAGTGTTGCGCAGTCTTGTCTGTTTCATGCATGCAATAGGCACTCGCCACGGCCCAGTTCAACTGGGCTGTGAAAACGATGATGAGCATGAAGACAAACTTTTTTAACATGGTGCAGATTATAAACTGTATTCAAAAAGAAAAAATGGATTCTATGTCGTGATTGGCTCAAGCGCTTAATCCACGCGCTTGGTTCACACGTTTAGGTCACGTACTTAGGTCACATTTTTATTTCAAACTCTTCACCAGACGCAAGCCATTAAAAATCACCAGCAGGCTTGCCCCCATATCGGCAAACACGGCCATCCATAAGGTGGCAATGCCCATGACGGCCATAATCAGAAACACCAGCTTGATACCCAGTGCCAGCGCGATATTCTGTTTCAGGATGGCAGCGGTGCGCTGGCTCAGGCGTATGAACTGCGGTATCTTGCGCAAGTCATCATCCATCAGGGCGATATCGGCGGTTTCCAGTGCCGTGTCGGTACCGGCGGCTCCCATGGCAAAGCCTATGCTGGATTTGGCCAGCGCCGGGGCATCATTGATACCATCACCCACCATGCCAACCGTGCCATGGTTTGCCAGTTCATCATTGATGGCGGCCAGTTTATCTTCTGGCAGCAGGTTGCCACGTGCATCATCAATGCCGACATCTTTTGCGATGGCTTTTGCAGTCAGTTCATTGTCACCGGTCAGCATCACGGTACGAATACCCAGCGCATGCAGTTCTGCAATCGCCTGACGACTGCTCTCGCGTACGGTATCTGCCACACCGATGATGGCGAGTGGCCTTTGTTCGTCAGCAATGATCACGGCTGTCTTACCTGCGGCTTCCAGCGCATACAGCACGGCCTCGGTCGTCGGGCTGCAAATCTTCAATTCTTCTATCAGGCGATGATTGCCCAGGTAATACCATTTGCCGGCAATCTGGCCTTTGACACCACGTCCTGTCAGGGCTTCGAAGTCACTGACTTCGAATACGGCAGTACCATTGCCTGCTGTTTTCCAGTGCGAGGTCACAGCACCTGATACCGGATGATCAGAGCGGCCCGCCAGGCTGGCTGCCAGTTGCAGTACAGTGTCTTGCTCGCCAGTCAGCAATTTGATGTCGGTGACCACAGGCTTGCCCTGAGTAATGGTACCGGTTTTATCCAGCGCCAGCGACTTCAACTTGCGGCCTTCTTCCAGATAGACGCCACCCTTGATCAGGATGCCGGCCTTTGCCGCTGCTGCCAGGCCACTGACCACCGTCACCGGGGTAGAGACAACCAGCGCACACGGGCAGGCAATCACCAGCAAGACCAGGGCCTTGTACACCCAGACCATCCACGGCAAGCCCAGCAGCAGTGGGGGAACAAGCATGACACCCAGTGCCAGCACAAACACGATGGGCGTATACACTTTGGCAAAGCTATCGACAAAGCGCTGCGTTGGCGCACGGCTGCCCTGTGCTTCTTCAACCGCATGGATGATGCGCGCCAGCGTGGAATCGGTTTGCGCTGCCGTCACACGGTATTCAAAAGAACCGGTTTCATTGATGGTGCCGGCAAACACCTTGTCGCCGACGATTTTGGCGACGGGTATGCTTTCACCCGTGATAGGGGCCTGGTTGACGGATGACTGGCCCTTGCTCAGTTCGCCATCCAGCGGGATGCGCTCGCCGGGGGCTACACGGACAGTTGCGCCAATGGCGATCGATTTCGCTTCCAGCTCTTGCCAGCTACCATCTGCTTGCAAGACACTGGCCTTTTCTGGTGTCATCGCCATCAGGCCACGTATGGCATTGCGGGCGCGGTCCAGCGACATCGCTTCTATGGCTTCTGACAGGCTGAACAAGACCATGACCATCGCCGCTTCTGGCCATTGACCGATGATAATCGCGCCTGTGACGGCGATGCTCATCAGGGCATTGATGTTCAGATTGAAATTCTTCAGCGCAATCCAGCCTTTTTTATACGTGCTGGTACCACTGACAAGAATGGCGAAAACGGATAACAGAACGACTGGCGAAGCTATTTCCGTACTGCCGATGTAGGTAAACACCTCGGCCAGTATGGCCGCAATTGCACCTGCACCTAACAGCCACCATTTCCGGCTTGCATTGGCTATATTGGCTGCTGGCGCTACTGCCGCATCCTGATTGCTGCGACCGTCTTCACTTATCAGCACCGCCTGCATGCTGATGGATGTCAGGACAGCTTGAATCGGCTCCTGGCTTTCCAGCGTATGGCTGACCGTCAATTTGCGTTGCATGAGATTGAAGTCAAGCCTGACGATGCCCGTCATGCCTGACAGCTTGTTGCGGATCAGACCCTCTTCGGTCGGGCAATCCATGTTTTCTATGGAATACACCACGGTGGAAGCGCCTGCAGGCAGGGATACTACATCTGAAGACCCTATTGCTTTTTCTACATTGCCAGCCATTTTGACATCGCCATGATCGCAGCAGGCGTGTGCGTGCTGATGATCATGCTTGTTGCCATGCTCATGTTGGTCTGCATGAGTATGGGCATGTTCATGTGAGTGCACATGCTCGTGTTCATGTTGATGCCGGTTCGTCATGCTTGCTCCGAAAAAGGGGTATAGTTAGTATTAGACACCCTGTAGCAGGTATAGAGTCAAGCACTACCGTTCAAAAAGACTTACGCAAAATCGCCCCAACTGCGTTGCAGCTCCTAGCCGTACTAAAGTACTGTCTTCGTCGCTACGCCTTGTTGGAACAATTTTGCGTAAGTCCTACTTAAAATAAGTTAGGAATGCAAATGGAATTGAAAATTGGCGAATTGGCAAAACGTTCCGGATGCCTGGTAGAAACCATACGCTACTATGAAAAAGAAGGTTTATTACCCCAGGCCAACCGTTCCCAGGGTAATTTCCGTCTGTATGGCGAAGTGCATGCAGAACGTCTGCAATTCATACGGCATTGCCGTTCACTGGACATGACGCTGGATGAAATACGCCAGTTACTGCAGTTCCGTGATGTACCGGAAGACAATTGCTCAGAAGTGAATGCCTTGCTGGACAAACATATAGGCCACGTCGCTCACCGCATCAAGGAATTGAAGGGATTGGAGCTGCAATTAAAATCCTTGCGCAATCTGTGCAAGACCACGCAGGCCACAAAAGACTGCGGCATCTTGCAGAACCTGGGGACAGCGGAAGAACATCCTGTACGTAATCTGGGTAGCCATGGCAGTGGCTGTCATTGATGAGGTTCATCAACAAACGGCAGATTTAACACATCATAGAAAGCGCATCGGATGCACAAAGGTGTTATTTACGCATTGCTGGCAGCCATCCTGTTTGGCATCAGCACACCCTTTGCCAAAACCATGGTGGCAGATATTGCCCCTGTCATGCTGGCAGGCGTTTTGTACCTGGGGAGCGGCCTGGGCTTGTTGCTGGTCTTTCTTTTGCGTGCTGCCATGTTTCGTAACAGACAGGATAAATTCGTAGCAGTCACAAGGGTAGATCTGCCATGGCTTGCTGGTGCCATTCTTACCGGTGGTATTGCCGGACCAGTGTTACTGATGGCGGGGCTGACGCTGACACCCGCCTCGACAACTTCCCTGTTACTGAATATGGAAGGGGTATTGACTGCATTGCTGGCCTGGTTTGTTTTCAAGGAAAATTTTGACCGGCGTATTTTTCTGGGCATGTTGCTGATCGTGGTGGCAGGTGCACTTCTGTCCTGGGAACAGGTGCCGGTACTGGGGGTGCCCTGGGGCGCACTGGCTATCATCGCAGCCTGCCTGTGCTGGGCCATAGACAATAATCTCACACGCAAGGTGGCTGCCAGTGATGCCTTGCAAATTGTCGGCATCAAGGGGCTGGTAGCCGGTAGTGTGAATCTGGGCATAGCCTTGTTATCCGGCCATCAGTTGCCCCAGGCGTACACTTTGCTGTCGGTTGGTCTGATCGGTTTCTGTGGCTATGGCCTCAGCCTGGTCATGTTTGTACTGGCACTGCGGCATCTGGGTGCCGCACGTACCGGTGCCTATTTTTCGTCAGCGCCGTTTGTCGGCACGGTCGTGTCCTTATTGCTGTTGAGTGAACAGCCCGGCAACATGTTCTGGCTGGCGGCATTTTTGATGGTGGCCGGCATCTGGCTACACCTGACCGAAAACCATGAACATGAACACGCCCATGAACCCCTGCTGCATGCGCATGAACATACGCATGACTCGCATCATCAGCATGAACATGACCCTGACTGGGATGGCAGCGAGCCGCATGTGCATCAACACCAGCATCATCCGGTAAGGCATAAACATCCGCATTACCCGGATATACATCATCAGCATACGCACTGACGGTCGCGTGTTTTCAGGCCTTACATCCTGACCAGCGTAGATTTACCAAACAGGCTTTCGATCAGGTCCACAGCCAGTACGGCGGTCTGGTTGCGGATGTCCAGTGCCGGGTTCAGTTCGACCACGTCCAGCGATGCCATCAAGCCGGTATCGGCTACCATTTCCATGCACAACTGCGCTTCGCGGTAGCTGGGGCCGCCCAGTACAGCGGTGCCGACGCCGGGGGCGATGCCGGGGTCGAGGCAGTCGAGGTCAAAGCTTACATGCAGGTGGGTATTGCTGTCCAGATTGGCCAGGGCCGAAGACATGACATTGCGCATGCCATATTCATCGATATAGCGCATATCGAATACCTGCATGCCCATTTCGTGGATGAAGCGTCGTTCACCATCGTCCACACTGCGTATGCCGATCAGGCGGATGTCGGTGGCTTGTATGGCTGGCGTATGGCCGGCATAATTGATCAACTCTTTCGGGCCATGACCCATCAGGCAGGCGACTGGCATGCCGTGGATATTGCCGGTGGGGCTGATGGTGGACAGATTGCTGTCAGCATGGGCATCAAACCACAATACGCGCAGCTTTTTGCCCACGCGACGACAATGGGCGGCCACCGCGCTGATGGAACCTATCGCCAGACAATGATCGCCACCCAGCATCATGGGCATGTGGCCGTCACGCAAGGCCTGGTCAACGGCGTCATACACTGCCTGGTTCCAGTCTATGGCTTCTTTCAGGTGACGCAGGCCGTTGACGGGTTGTTCCCATGGGTTGGCAGGACCATGCAGGTTGCCATGGTCGATGACTTTCAGGCCACGTGCCGTCAGGGCTTCGTTCAGGCCCGCCACACGCAATGCGTCGGGCCCCATGCCCGCGCCTCTGACGCTTGCGCCAACATCGGTTGGCGCCCCAATCAAGGAAATGGTTTTCATTCTCTGGTTTCGTTCTTGCTATAGTGCCTGGATCAGGCGTTTATCGGTACGGCATTTGCAGTTGTGCTGCGGGCCGGATTAGTCATTGTATTACCTGCCATTCCCATGCCAAACAAATCTTTCGGGTTCATCATTTCGGGTATCAGATCGAGCACGGGTGAATTGGCATGCATCACATATTTTTCAAGATAGCGCATGGCAGAAAAATCTTCCAGCGCAAAACCGACAGAATCAAATACCGTGACCTGTTCCGCATACGTGCGGCCAGATGCCTTGCCTGCGAGGATAGTCCACAATTCGGTTACCTGGAAATCTGCCGGCATTTGTTGCAATTCACCTTCTATCCTGGATTGCGGTTCATATTCAACCACGACATGGGCCTGATGCAAAATATCAGCGTGCAATTCGGTCTTGCCGGGGCAATCACCACCGACGCCATTGATGTGCATGCCTGGTTCTATCATGTCCGGTGTCAGTATGATGGCATTGGTTTTATCTGCCGTGACCGTGGTCACGATATCCGCACCCTTGACTGCTTCGGCAGTGGAACTGGCACGTACAACCCGCAATGCAGGATACATGCGCAAATTATGGATTAATTTGTCGGTTGCCGCAGGGTCGATGTCGTACACACGCAACTCGGTGATGCCCAGCATGGCATGAAACGCAATTGCCTGAAACTCGCTTTGCGCACCATTGCCAATCAGCGCCATGCTGCGGCTGTCTGGTCTGGCCATATAGGTAGCTGCCAGTGCCGAAGTGGCGGCGGTACGGATGGCGGTGGTCAATGTCAGTTCAGACAGCAGGTGAGGGTAGCCGGTACTGACATCGGCCAGCACGCCAAAGGCGGTGACCGTCAGCAATCCAGACTGGGTATTTTTGGGGTGGCCATTCACATATTTGAATGAATATTGTGTACCGTCGGAAATTGGCATCAATTCTATGACGCCCACGTCAGAATGATTGGCCACCCGCGCCGATTTGTCAAAAGCCTGCCAGCGTAAATAATCTTCCTTGATCATACCGGCCAGACGTGTGATGGCGTCTTCAAGCCGGGTTTTTTTCAAATGGTTTTGCATTTCTTGCGTGCCGATGAAGGTCACCATGATGTTCTCCGTATGTTTTAAATACCGGACTCAGGCAAAGCTGCCTTGCTGAGGCAATTTTTGCGTAAGTCCGGGTGGACTGGCGGGAACACATTTGAGAGGCTATTGCGAAATCACCCTGGTTTTCCTGATGTTGCGAGACTTCCAAGTTGTTCCTTCCAGGAAGGACAAAGCTTGTTGAAATCCACCAGACCCATTTCGCATCAGGCTCTTATGCACCTGTTGTGCTATGTATTCTGTTATCCATTGTAGCCAGCGGCAGCAAGAATTAGATTGCTAAATAAGATGTAAATTTCATGTAAATAGAAATTTAATTTCATATTTAAGAAAATTATGTGTTTAAATTTCTTATATATTGAAATTGGTAAAATATACCGAAAATCGGGAGTTTAAAATGGACGTATATGACCGCAGTATCCTGCGTCATCTGCAACAAGATGGTCGTATGAGTAATTTAAGCCTGGCTGAGCGCATTCATCTGTCTGCACCACAGACCTTGCGGCGTGTCAGGATGCTGGAAGAAAAAGCTGTGATACGCGCCTATGTCGCCCAGGTGGCGCCGGAAGCATTGGGCCTGGGCGTCATGGCTTTTGTGAACCTGTCACTGGACCGTGAACAGTTCCGCAATGTGCGCGAGGTAGAACGTCAGTTGAAGGCATTCCCTCAAATCATAGAATGCCACACCATTTCAGGCGACTTTGATTACATATTGAAGGTGGTTGCCAGTGACCTGAAAAATTTGTCGCAATTCCTGACGGACACGCTGATGCAGGTGCCGGGTGTGGCATCTTTAAGGTCGATGATTTGCATGGAAGAAATCAAGCCGGTCAGTGGTTTGCCGATAGAGTGATTATCTAATATCGAGGAATCGAGTAAAATAAGGTGTTATTTTGTTATTTTTCTTGATTTGCTAAGGGGGCTATATGCTTGAAAATTTCACGGGTTTTACTGTAGAAAACTATCGGGCTTTCGCCCGAGAGCAGAACATTGAAATACGTCCCCTTACTCTTTTCTTTGGTTGGAACAGCGGAGGTAAAAGCGCTTTAATACGTTTTTTGCCACTTCTTGTCGAGTCAATCAAAGCAAACGGGCCTCCAATCTGGTTAGCTGGCGAAGTTGGTCGTGATTCCACTTGGCCGGAATTGGTTTGTAAATCAACTCAGCGCTCGAATCTTAAATTTGGCTTGAATGGCTCGTCCAAGGATGAAGTCTTTACAATTAAATGGGACGTAAACGGAGATTTAGCAGGTAAATGGCAAGATACTCAGTCAATATCGTTCAATAGCAGACAAGTTCAATCCAACAAATCTTTTGGCATTTTATATCAAACGAATTTTGATACGCTTAGAAAGCAAAGCTCTTTTGAGTGGGAGGGATATGCTCCGTCCCCCAATTTACCTGAGATGGCAGCAGATGCGAATAAAGAAATATTATTGCTAAATCAGCACCTAAAATCTTTTCTTATGCCGCTTTTGTCAAACGTTCAATGGGTAAGCGGTGTCCGTGCACGTCCACAACGTCTGGTGACGTATGGCGGAGGAAACTCTCCGACATTAAAGCCAGATGGGAGCAACGCGGCAAATCACCTGATAGAGGCTATGCTTCATAGCACAACTGATCCAGTTCTGGAAGAAACTCGAGAATTCTTTTCTGCTCTAGGGGAACAATTAGTATTAGACAATCCAATGGACGGTGCATGGCGTGTGATGTTAAGGCCATTAGACTCTCCAGATGTCAAAGTAAACCTTTGTGATACCGGAGAAGGCTACGCACAAGTTTTACCTGTACTTGTCGCATTAGCAAGAGCGAAATTTGGCGGGCCTAACCTCCTTTGTCTGGAGCAACCAGAGTTGCACCTGCATACACGCGCACAAGCTGAATTGGCAAAAATCTTAGTTAATACAGTAAACTCAAGTAGTAGGCCCACAGTACTAATGGAGACGCACTCTGAGGTTTTATTGACCAGCATTCAACTCGCGATCGCCAATAAAGAAATTAGTGAAAAAATGGTACGAGTATATTGGGTCGAATCTCGCGCTGACGGCACAAGTGACGTTCTACCCGTCGACTTTGATCCCCAAGGACAACCCACGAACACAACCTTAGTTGATGCATTCAGTGATGCCAGCGATTTAGGACGTAAACTCCTGCGTAAACAATTAGCGAGTCAGCCATCGTGAAAGTGATTATTTCTGAAGAACTTGTTGCGGCATCTATAAATCCATCACAAATATTGTTATTTCATCAGCTTATTGCTATTGCAACTCAAGGAAGCCAGCATTTTTTGTTTTTTGAAACTGATAACGCTATAGAGCTAGCGGTACAGGGATATGCACAAAATTTGCAGCCGCTATATAAAAAATTCTTTCTTGATTCATATAGAGAGGCAGCAACTTATCCTAGTGAAAGAGCGGCAATAAAGATCGATCTAGTTGGTAGTTCGCAATGGGATATCCCAATTCCAGTCGTAACCTTGAATGATGCATTAAAAGTACTTACTGAAAAGCTTGTAATATTGCTTGAAAATGCTGAGAACGATTGGTACTTCCTATTGGGAATTATGAACTCCCGTGATCGTGCACGAATGTGCGATTACGTGGCAAAAGGGTGGGCGGAGCCCGGGCACGGTGGAGGGGATACTCTTGGAATGATTATGGATAATAGAATCCAACATCACTGGAAAGCACTCCGGACATTTGTGATTTTTGATAGTGATCGTTTACATCCAGATGAGTTTGATGAAAATTGGACACCCGTTAGGCAAGGACAACAACCTTCCAGTTGTAATGCTTATGAGTGGGAAGTTACCGCAAAACAGTTTCTTGCAAACAGATATTGGATGCTGAGCCGTCGTTTCATAGAGTCATATATGCCTCAGAACGAACTGACATTGGCAACTGCAGCTAAACCTTGTCAAGACGCCATCGCAGCGCTATTTTCGATGAGTAATGAGCAAAGATGGCATTACAATATGAAAGCCGGATTTATCAAAGACGGTAGTCGCCACGATATCGAGCGATGTAAAAACTTATACGATAATCTCACACCTGAAAAAAAACAAATTCTTGCTAATGGCTTTGGGCGGACGTTGGCAAAGCATTATAAAAATTCAATAACAAGCCAATTTACTTGGGACGCAGAGGCGTTAGCTGAAGCTAACAGTGTGCTCCCCAAACTTCTTAATATGCTTTAAAAGAGATTATTTATGTCAGATTCACTTACTTCACTTGCTTCCGAAAATTTAAACCCTAGCTTGCGGAGTTTGTTGGAGGACGTGCAACGAGGACACATTCGGGTTCCGAGATTTCAAAGACCTTTTGTATGGAAGGACCAGCAACGGTTGCAATTGCTAGAATCAATTCGAGACAATATGCCTATTGGTAGTTTATTGGTTTGGAGTACAGCTCAATTTGAACTAGCGTCTTTTCCTACGATAGGCCCTCATATAATTCCTGAGCTCAACGAAACACTTACATTACGTGGTCGACAATATCTTTTAGATGGACATCAACGAGTTTCGACGCTGCTTGGTGTCTTATTAGCACCACTATCTAGTTCGACGGTCGTTGGCGAAGAAGAGGAAGACAGTATTGACTGGGACATTCAATACGACCTCATGGATCAAGATTTTGTATTCGTTAATCGGCCAAAGAAAATTACGGAAAGTAGGCCACTGCTACCACTCTCTACACTATTTGATGGGCGGATGGTGAATCGCCACATGCGAGGAATGCGTGAATTAGGGAAACAGAAGAATTGGAACGAATCTGACTTTGAGATTTGGGAAGAAAGAGCTGATCAGCTATCGTATCGATTCCAACAATATAGAATTCCGATAGTTGTGATGGTCACGGATGACTTAGATTTAGCTGCGAGGACATTCCAGAGAATTAATAGTCAGGGTACTCCGATGGGAGAGGCGCATCTTGTGGCTGCTCTTACTTGGACTTCCAAGTTTGATCTTAGAGAGAGACTAGCATCGCTCCGTGAGAATTTTCCACTGGGATGGCGTGATCTAGATGACCATATTTTTTTACAAGTTTGTAAAGGTTTGATTACCCCAGACATATCTAAAATCGACGAGACAGAATTAATTCAAAATATAAGAGAAGATAATGATCTATTAAACAGAGCTGCAGCTGGATTAAATGCAGCGATAAATCTGTTGATTAACCGAATGGGTGTGGTTCGACAAGACTTGTTACCTTATGCACCACAATTGGTGTTCTTATCAGTTGAGTATGCGCGTCGTGGCGACGCGGCAATTCCAGAACATGCATTTGTCCATTGGTTTTGGAGAACAGGGTGCGTTGAGGTTTTTGGCAGTGGATCATTTAGGCAAGTTAGAACTGAGCAAGAAAAGTTGCGAAACATTAGTTTTTTAAGTGAACTTGAGTATTGGGATGAAAACTTGGTTTTACGTAATCGTTTCGACTCAAGATTTGCTCGGATTCGTGTTTGGATGTTAAGAATGGCTGCGCGCAAAGATTTAGTCGATGAAAATGGTATCAGTGTTGACGGTAAGGCACTACTAGCATCATACGGAAAAGAGGCATTTACAAAATTATTTACAACTCCAGCAGGAGCTTCAACAAACCTTCGGGCTTTGCTTCAAACTCTAGGTAATCGTGTATTTATTGACGCTTCTAAATTAAAAGCAATGCGCAATTCTTTGCGAGAAAATTCAGATATTCCTCAGTCTTTTCTGGATAGCCATTTAATCACTCATAAAGCATTGTCTGCATTGCGCGCAGGAAATTTAGAAGGCTTTATTCAAGCACGAAACGTAACAATTGCTGAATGGGATAAGGCAGATTGGAAAGACGAGAGACGAGCAATGAACCAAGCCAAAATCGATTTTAGTTAGTGGAATCGAAGCTATCTCTTATTTGTCTTTTCTATCCATATTTGTGGCAGATTTTCCTAAGTTAGGTCCTCAGCATGAGGTCATTTTCGGATTTTTTTCCAAAATACAGATTTAATCGACGGAGATGCCACAGATGGATTTGCAGTTATACCATTTGAAGTAAGAATTGCCACGGTGAATTTTACCTTGGGTATGAACCATGCAATTGCTAGTTGCATGGTCCTAACCCTGGTCGCTAAAACGACAACAGTCAAGTCTAATTCACGCTCACAAAGACGGGATTGGAATAGAACCACAGGCTGGCGTAGTTGCGCTCATTGATCTGGTTATGGCGTGTTGGATTGTCCGCTGTCGTGATTTTTGCATCAGCCAAAGGTTCACCATTGTCTGTCAGGTCTGCGACGTTGATACCCAGGTTGGTGCCACGCAGACGCAGGTACTGGTTTTTCTGCACGAGCATCTGGTACTTGATGACATTGTAACCATCGGCATCTGTTTTCCAGTCGGCACTGGTGAAGCGTTTCAAGACCTTGGTGCTGGAGTTGGTCGCCACATTGTAGGCGCTGGAATCCGGTGCTGCTTTGGCGCCAACATCACCGACGATCAAATCCACATGATCCACTTTCGGTGCCTTGTTGCCGGATACGCCACTACCCACGGGAAATTCATAATTGTTCCTGACAGGGCTTTTGAAACGTATGGTGACATCAACCGTGCTGCCGTTTGCTACCTTCAGTTCTTGTCCCATGTTTTTGACATCGCTGGCATTGTTGACATTGCTGACGGTGAATTCCATGGCATTGATGAGATCACCAAAGACACTGAATGATCTTCCTGACTGCAGGCTCTTGATCAGTTCATTGACGCCAGCTTTCTTGTCGTTCATCCACACATAGTTTTTGGCGTATTCGCCTGGGAAGTAACCACTGCTATTGCCTGCGTCATCGATTTTGAAATGCGAGTCAGAATCGGCAATATTCCAGATGCGGCGACCCTCGCCCAGCAAGGCATCCCAGACCCCACCCACCTGTGCAACGACGGCATCAACACCACCATACACACGATTTGGTTTGTTGGCATCAATGTAGCTGGAGGTATAACCGCCACGATCAGGTTCCATCTGGTTGCCGACCATGCCTTCTATCGAGAACATGATGTTGGGTGCCATATCATTCATTGTGCGGAAATCGGCAATCGTGTATTTGCCAGGATTGCGCGAAGGATGGTTGATGGTGATAAAGCTGGTGTCGGGATAATTTTTCTTCAACCAGGACACTGCCTGCAGGGCATCTGCCGCCGTGCTGTTGAAACGTTGCGGATATTTCGCTTTCCATTTGCTGACATCGGCAGCGTCAAACTTGCTGTCTTCCAGGGTGGTGAACAAATATTGAAATTCCTTGGCCGCTGATGCTGATGAAATCAGTTTGCCATCTGCAACATCAAAAATGCTGACACCCAAGTGATCATGCGTGGGCATATCCCATTCAAAACCGGAGAAGATGGTTTTGTCTGCATAACGACCAGACGCTTGCAAGGCCTTGATCCTGGGAATTTCATATGACTCCATGCCGTACGCAAAAGGCACGGGGTTTGCCAGCAGGGCACCGTTATTGTCGTATTTTGAAGAACGCAGGTGATTGGTGATGGCGGTCCAGTCCAGGCCATAGCTGGTAAATGCTTTGTCCAGCACCGTATCCAGTGTTTGTGTTGTCCGCGCATCGTCGGATTGTATGGTGTGCACATGCAAGTCACCGGTCGTCCATCCGCCCTGTGACGTGACTGGCAAATTCGGGTTGAGTGCTTGCGAGGCATTGTCAGAAGAACTGCCACAGCCATGCAGCAAGAAGACGGCAGAAGGAACAGCACAGGAAATGGCAATCAAACTCAAAAAACGGGGGCGCATGGGAAATCCTTTTTTCTGATGCAATTAATTTTCATATATACGCAATATAAATATGCAATATAAATATATTTGTAGTATATGAATGCATTGTAAAGGATGACTGTGACGTCAGAATTACAATCGATTTCATCGAAGTCTGCATTCAGCAGTAAGCATCAATGAATAGGGAATGTGTGCTGAGAAACAAGCGCTGTTTGGATGCACGAAGTGCGAATGAATGCCCAATAGGGGGTGCTGATGCAGTTTTATGTCGAGCGGGGATTGTCGCGCAGGCTGGGCTTAATGTCGTCAGCGATGAAATACGAGTCGTGTCTGTCGGCTAGCGCCATCCGCCACGACTCGTCAAAGGTATTGCTAATGTATTACTTAGTGCGCCTTGGCGAAGCGCAGGGCAAACTTCTTGAAGTGGCGGTAGCTGGCGCCCAGGTCTTGCAGTGAGTCGATGGATTCGGCAATGGATGCACCTTGTTCGCTGAAGTTGCTTCTGAATTCTTCAAATGCAGCTTCCAGCACGATAGCCAGTTGGTGATTGTACAAACGGCCATAATTCAGATGACGTCTCTTGATGCGCAATTTCATGGTGTTTCCTTTCAGTTGAAGGGCGGATTATAGAGTAATCCCTGCATCTGCTTCATTTTTGTCCTTCCTGCATTGGATACGGGGGCCTGAAAACACTTAGCGCCAGCCATACATCATCTGTTCAGCCAGCATTTTTTTTGCTGGCTTGATCAGATCCAGTGCACCTAATCCCATGCCCAGCAGGGTTTGGCTGAAAGCGCCGTCCGGGGCGCTGGCAAAGGCGCGGGCCATGCTGTCGGTGATGCGTATCGTCAGTTTTCTGTCGGCCTGGCGTTCCGCCAGATAGGCTTGCAAGGCAGCAGCGGGATCGGTCATGGCGGCGCTGCCGTTGGTATGCGGGGCCATTGTGCGTGCCAATACAAGGCTGTCACGCAAACCCAGGTTCAGGCCCTGGCCTGCCACCGGGTGCAGGGTCTGGGCGGCATTGCCAATGGCAACCGTGCGGGCCGTGGCCTGTGCCTGGGCATTCAGGCCCAGCGGATAGGACAGGCGTGCCGAGGTTTTGATGACATTGCCCAAACGATTGCCAAATGCTGTTTGCAGGGCTTGCCTGAATGCGGCGTCATCCAGCGCCAGCAGGTGGCTGGCCTGCTTTGGCCTGACACACCATACCAGGGCATAGCCATCTTCCTGTGGCAGCAGGGCCAGCGGGCCCTGTTCAGTAAAACGTTCAAATGCACGCCCGGCGATCTGGGCGTCGGTATTTACATGGGCGATGATGGCGGTTTGCTGGTAATCATGGTGCTGCGTTCTTTGCTGCTGGTCACCAAAGGTGCCGCCTTCGGCCTGTATCACGATGCCGGCGCTGATATGGCTGATGGCCTGCGTATCCATGCTGTCAGCCGGGCGCAGGCTCAGGCGCACATGGTCGGGCATTTCATCAATCGCGGTAATGGTGTGTGGCCGCGTGATGGTAATGCCAGATTGTGTGATTGCCTGTTGCAACGGGCGGATGATGTCGCCATACCGTGCGACATAACCCAGTGCCGGTAAATCATAGTCGCTGGCGCGCATCAGGCTGCGGCCAAAATGACCACGGCGTGAGACATGGATTTCGCTGATGGCGGTCGCCTTGATGGGCCAGGCTTTGGCAGATTCCAGGATTTGCCTGCTGCCATACGACACGGCGATGGAGCGTGCATCATGTTCGGCCTGTTCTGCGGTTTTGCCATCGAACAGGGCAATGCGATCTGCCTTGAAACCCTGTTGGTGTAACAGCAGGGCAAGTGCCTGGCCTACCGGGCCGGCACCGCAAATCGCGATATCCACATCATTGATGATTTGATCCATAGGTCCTGGTATCTTTAATGCCTGCGCATTTCTGCTTCAATTTCTGCTACGGTCTTGGGTGTGTCACGACTCAGGTTCAGGTGGCCATCTGCTGTGATCAGAATATCGTCTTCTATGCGTATGCCGGTGTTCCAGTATTCTTGCGGTACGCCTTCGGCAGGCCGTACATAAATGCCGGGTTCTATGGTGATGACCATGCCAGCCTGCAACAGGCGGTAAGGTTTTTCATCGCCGACTTTTTCATTTTCGCGATAATTGCCGACATCATGTACATCCAGCCCCAGCCAGTGGCCGGTACCATGCATGTAGAACTGCCGGTAAGCTGAACTGCTGATGGCGTCGTCAAGGCTGCCTGCCTTGTTCTTATCCAACAGGCCGGTATCGAGCATGCCCTGGGTCAGTACGCGCACGGCGGCATGATGCCCATCCATATAACGTGAGCCAGGTCGGGCACAATCCATGGCAGCCTGTTGCGCGGCCAGCACGATTTCATACAGGCGTTGCTGTGCGGTGCTGAACTTGCCGTTAGCCGGAAAAGTGCGGGTGATGTCAGATGCGTAGCTGTCGTATTCACAGCCAGCGTCGATCAGCACCAGGTCGCCATCCTGTATCTGCGCCTGGTTGCTCTGATAATGCAATATGCAGGCATTGCCACCGGTGGCAACGATGGAGCCATACGCCGGTGACTGCGCACCCTGACGGCGGAATTCATGCAGCAGTTCGGCTTCCAGTTCATATTCATATTTACCGGGCTGCACACTGCGCATGGCACGTGCATGGGCCATGCCGGAAATGCTGGCGGCGCGCTGCATCAACGCGATTTCAGTGGCATCCTTGAACAGGCGCATTTCATCAATCAGTTCCCGCACATCGACCGTGATGGCCGGTGCGCGGATACCGCTGCGGCTTTTGGCTCGCACGGCTTGCAGGCTTTGCTGCAACTGTTCATCGATATGCGGTTCCATGGCACTGCTGTAAAACAGCTTGGGGGCATCGGCCAGCAGCTCTGGCAGTTTTTCAGCCAGGCTTTCTATGGGATAGGCTGCATCGAAACCAAATTCTTTTTCTGCTGCCTGCGGACCATAGCGAAAACCATCCCAGATTTCACGTTCAGGATTTTTTTCACGACAAAACAAAATGGCTTGCTGCTGATCAGCAGTGGCGACGAGCACGATGATGGCTTCCGGTTCATTGAAACCGGACAGGTAATAAAAATGGCTATCGTGCCGGAAAGGAAAGCTGTTGTCGTTGTTGCGTATCAATTCACTTGCAGTGGGGATGACGGCAACACCACCGCCTTGTGCCAGCATCTGCGCCTGTAGTTGCTGGCGACGGCTGATATAGCAGGGCAGGGCAGGTATAGTAGACAGAGTGGGCAGGTTCATGCTGATCCTTTGAAGTTCAGGGGCGCGTTCAGCGCTTCCAGTTGATCAGGGGTACCCAGATTATGCCACTCGCCGCGATACAGTTCACCACCTATGCGGCCTGCATCAATATATTCACGCAGCAAGGGGCCCAGCTTTGCATGGTCACCGGGGCGTATGGCATGGAACATCTCAGGCCGGTACACGCCGATATTGCCAAAGGTATGCCTTGGTGAACCTTCATTGGCCAGACCCATTAACGTCAGTGCAAAGTCACCGCCAGGATGGAAGCTGGGGTTTTTGACCATATACAGCCATGCAATATCACGCTTGTCTGCCGGATGTGGATTGCCCCATGGGTCATTTTCTTCCAGGGTATTCAGACATTCAGCAAAATTGAAATGCGGGATATAGATATCGCCAGACACCACGATGAAGGGATCATCACCCAGCAAATGCAGGGCCTTGGCAATACCGCCTGCGGTTTCCAGCGGTTGCTCTTCGGCAGAGTACTGGATTTTTGCGCCAAAACGGGAACCATCACCCAGGGTATCTTCTATCATCTGACCCAGATGGGCATGATTGATGACCATTTCGGTGATACCAGCTTTCACCAGATTCAGGATATGCCAGACGATCAGTGGCCTGCCACGCACTTTCAGCAAAGGCTTGGGGCAGTTATCAGTCAAGGGGCGCATACGTTCGCCGCGCCCGGCGGCAAGTAACATGGCTTTCATGACGCTACCTTAGAACGTATAGCCAACTTGTGGCGCATTGTCTTGCAGTTCGTCCAGCAGGCGCAGCAGCGGGATCAGTTCCTTGTAGCGGTGTGAAGTCTTGCGCACGTATTCCATCACAGTCGGGATATCGCCTATGTAATGATGTTTGCCATCGCGGTGTGACAGGCGGGCGAAGATACCAAGAATCTTCAGATGGCGCTGCAAACCCATCCATTCAAAATCACGGTAGAAACTGTCAATGTCCGGTGCCACTGGCAAGCCGGCACGCTTGGCTTTTTCCCAATAGCGTATGGCCCAGTCGAGTACGATTTCTTCATCCCACTGCACGTAAGCATCGCGCAACAGCGACACCAGGTCGTAAGTGATAGGGCCGTACACGGCATCCTGAAAATCGATAATGCCGGGATTGCCCTTGTCCATCCACATCAGGTTGCGTGAATGGTAATCGCGGTGCACATACACCTGTGGCTGTGCCATTGCGCTGGCCAGCAGGTGATCAAATACCTTGTCCAGCGTGGCATTTTGCGCATCAGTCAGGGCAACACCCAGATGCTTGCCTACATACCATTCCTTGAAAATATTCAATTCGCGCAGCAGGAAAGGGCGGTCATATTCAGGCAGCACATCGGCCTGGCTTTGTGCCTGGAACAGGATCAGGCTGTCAATCGCATCCAGATACAGCTTATGGGCATTGTCGCTGTTCAGGACCTGGCCATATGTATGCATGCCCATATCGGTGACTAGCAGGAAACCCTGTGTTATGTCGTGTGCCAGTACTTCGGGCACAGTCAGGTTGATGCTTTTCAACAGACTCGCCATCTTGATAAAGGCCGCGCTATTCTCGGTCGCGGGTGGGGCATCAACAGCAATCAGACTGCCGCCGTCTTCGGTATCAATTCTATAATATTGGCGAAAGCTGGCATCGGCAGATGCTGCACGTATGCTGTCCAGTTTCATGGCATGTCCGTTTAAACTTGCAAGCCAGGTTTGCAGCGCCTGCTTGCGTTGTTCTTTTTCGGAGGAGATCGCTGCAGATGATGCAGAATTCGCTGGGATTGCTGATGAGGACATGTATAAATATTAATAGAAGTTAGTTTGTCTGCATACTTCAAGTGGTTTTGCCAGCATTTCACCTATAATAGGCGACTGATTTCTGGCGGATTGTCTGTATGACATCGACCAGCATACTTGGCAAAACGCTTATTGACCACTGAATTCATGCGCAGGAAACCCGTATTATCTCATTCACCGCTGTTGTTTCCTACTATCCCGGCGATTCTGGTGTCGGTTCTTGTGCCTGCCTATTTTTCCCAGGCGATGGCACAGACCCAGACTTCAGGCATCACTGCCGAGGCTCAGGTACAAAATCAGCTGGAAGAAAAATCGCAGAAAGAGAAACTGCAGCTTGCTAAAGCAAAACAGGACGATAAAAACGCGCCTGTGACGATACGCGCAGAAGCCTTCAATGGCCGGCCGGAACGTTTTATCAAGTTTGAACGCGATGTCGAAATCATCAAAGGCGGCACCAAGCTCAATTCGGATGAGGCCATGTACAGCAACCTCGACGATGAGGTGGATGCATCCGGCAATGTGCGCATGAATCGCTATGGCGACTGCTACAGCGGCGACAGCATGCGCCTGCAACTTGATTCAGGCGCCGGATTCGTCAGCAATCCTATCTACAGGCTCTTGCGCAATAATGCCCAGGGCCACGCCAAGCGCATTGATTTTCAGGATGAAGAACGCTCTATTATCACCAGCGGTACGTATAGTACCTGTGAAGGCCTGAACCCTGACTGGTACCTGCAATCCGATACGCTGAACTTGGATACTGGCCTTGACCGTGGTGTAGCGGGCAAATCGGTGGTGTATTTTCTTGGCATGCCTATCCTGGCGACGCCTTCGCTGACTTTCCCTTTGTCGGGAGCGCGCCATTCTGGTTTCCTGCCACCTGTCATGGGGGCGTCATCCAAGGGCGGGCCAGAGCTGACGGTACCGTACTACTTCAATATCGCGCCCAACCGTGATTTGACGGTCTACCCCAAAATGATCGCCAGACGCGGTCTGCAACTGGGGCTGGAGGGGCGCTATCTGGGGGAAACCTATTCTGGTGAAACCAGTGTTGAAGGTTTGCTCAATGACCGCGTGACTGGTACCAACCGTTATGCGGTGGCGTCTGTGCATCAGCAAAAATTGCTGCCGCAGCTGGATTTTTCGTGGAATATCAATACCGCGTCAGATGACAATTATCCTACCGATTTTTCCCGCACTATTACGAAAACTGCCCAGCGCCTGTTGTTGCGTGAAGCTAATCTGACGTATTACGGCTCATTCTGGAACCTGGCACTCAGAACCTCGAACTATCAGGTCTTGCAGGATCTGGCAGCGCCGATTGACCGGCCTTATGACCGTTTGCCACAGTTGCAACTGCATGCAGAGCAACATGACGTAGGTGGCCTGGACTGGTCCATGGATGCCATTCTGACGCGCTTCTGGCATCCGACCATGGTGCGTGGTGACCGCATGGTGATCAACCCCAGTGTGTCTTTGCCACTGGTGCAGGCGGGTGCTTTCATTATCCCGAAAATTTCTTTCCACGCCACCAATTACCATCTGGTGAATCCGGCCCCGGGGCAGGAATCTGATTTCCATCGGGCCGTACCGACTTTTTCTGTCGATAGCGGCCTGGTGTTTGAACGCAAAACCCGGATGTTTGATACCGACCTGACGCAGACGCTGGAACCGCGCCTGTTCTATGTGAACACGCCTTACCGCGACCAGTCGAACATGCCGAATTTTGACAGCGCGGTTGCCGATTTTAACTTTGCCCAGATTTTCAGTGAAAACCGCTTCACCGGCCAGGACCGGATAGGTGATTCCAACCAGATCACGGCGGCCCTGATTTCGCGTTTTATTGAAGGTAATGGAGATGAAAGTCTGAAACTGGCCATAGGCCAGCGCTTTTATTTCAATACCCAGAAAGTCACGCTGGACAATACCGTCAGCCCGAGTCGTTCCGACCTGTTGCTGGCAGCCATAGGCAAATTATCATCGACTCTGAGTGGCGAGATGGCCTTGCAACTGAGCCAGACTGACCGCCAGTCGGTGCGTTCCAACTACGGTATTCGCTGGCAGCCTTCACCTAAAAAAGTATTGAATCTGGCTTACCGTTATCAGCGCAACACGCTGGAACAGGTGGATGTGTCGGCACAATGGCCAATGGCAGACCGCTGGTATATGGTGGGCCGCAGCAATTATTCCATGATGGACAAACGCATGGTGGATGGTTTGCTGGGCTTTGAATACAAGGCAGACTGCTGGTCTTTGCGTTTCCTTGCGCAACGTTTTGCCACGAACAGTGTCAATAACACGTCGGGCTTCTCGATTCAGCTGGAATTGAATGGCCTCGCCCGTCTGGGCTTCGGTGGCAATCCAATTGATGCCTTGAGGAAAAATATTTCGGGTTATCAGCCGATCAACGAACGGTAGATATTTTTTGCTGTAATAACAATTGTAGTAGCCGTCACCGGCGATTGAATGGCCTGCGCTGTTTATGAAACGGGTGCTAACGTGTATATTGCAACTTTTGCCCGGTGTCGATGCTCAGACACGTGACCAGGCGTAACAGGATTTTGGATCGATATGCGACATTTATTGCAAATGAAACAATGTAAATTTCTCTCAGTATTCGCGGTTTCTGTTGGCCTGCTTGCCAGTCCGGCAGCGTGGTCACAAGTTAAAATCAATCCACTGCTCACACCTGCACCTGTCGTCAAGCCCAAGCCAGCGCAGACCAACGGCAAGTCGCAAGTCATCAATACCATCGTGGTGGTGGTGAATGATGAAGTGATTACCCGCCAGGAATTGAATGAACGCCTGCTGGCCGTAGAAGCCAACCTGAAAAAGCAGGGCACACCCCTGCCAGACCGCGCTGATCTGCAAAAGCAATTGCTTGAACGCATGATTGTTAACCGCGCTCAAATGCAGCTGGCAAAAGAAAACGGCATGCGTGTTGATGATGTGATGCTGGACCGCACCATGTTGCGTCTGGCGGAACAAAACAAGATGTCCATGAACGAGTTCCGAAACCAGATCGAACGCGAAGGTACGTCTTACGCCAAGTTCCGTGAAGAAATGCGTGACGATATCCTGATGCAGCGTATCCGTGACCGCGAAGTTGACAGCAAGATCCAGGTATCTGAAACCGAGATCGACAACTACCTGGCTGCAGAAGCCAATTCCAAGGCTGGCAAGCAGGAATTGAATCTGGCGCACATCCTGGTCAGCATTCCGGAAAACGCCTCGTCTGAACAAATTGCCCAGCGTCGCAAGCGCGCTGAAGAAGTGCTGGGTAAATTGCGTGGCGGTGCAGACTTTGCCAAGCTTGCGGTGACTTATTCCGACAGTTCCGAAGCGCTTAAAGGTGGCGACATCGGCTGGCGTGAACAAGACCGTTTGCCACAATTGTTTGTTGATGCCATCAGCAAAGTCAAAGTGGGCGAAGTATCCGATATCGTGCGTAGCCCGAATGGTTTCCATATTGTCAAAGTCAATGGCAAGCGTGCCATGAATGACAGCAAGGCAGCAGCAGTTGAACAACAGACCCGTGCCCGCCATATTCTGCTGAAGGTCAGCCAGATCGTGACCGAGGCCGAGGCGCGCCAGAAACTGATGGAATTCAAAAGAAAGATAGAAGCCAAAGAGGCGACTTTTGAAGACCTGGCCAAGGCCAACTCCGTCGACGGTTCTGCCTCCAAAGGCGGCGATCTGGGCTGGATTTATCCAGGTGTCACCGTGCCTGAATTTGAACAGGTCATGGATAAGCTGTCCATCAACCAGATCAGTGACCCGGTCACGACACAGTTTGGTGTACACATCATCCAGGTACTGGAACGGAAAACTGATGAATTGTCGAAAGACCGTCAGCGTATTGCTGCCCGTCAGGCCGTACGTGAACGCAAGGCCGATGAAGCCTTGCAGGACTGGCTGCGCGAAATCCGTGACCGTGCTTACGTGGATTATCGCCTGGAAGACAAATAATGCCGCAGCCCAGTTTGCCGGTGATCGCGGTGACCGTAGGGGAACCAGCCGGCATCGGGCCTGAAATATCCATCGCCGCAGCCTGGCAGTTGCGGCATGAAGTAAGACCGGTCCTGATAGGCGACGCTGCCTATCTGGCCATGCTGGCAGCGGATATCAATCCTGACATCAATCTCATGGGTGTGTCTTTGCAGGCACTACGCAATCAGGGTTTGCCCGCCTGTGGCACAGACCGAATGACAGTGATTGATTGCCCCCTGAATGCCCATGTGATTGCCGGCCATCTGGATGCCCGCAATGGCCGTTCTGTCTTGCAAACCCTGGATGTGGCAATTGAAAGTGTGCAGCAGGGCTGGTGTGACGCCATCGTCACGGCCCCGCTGCAAAAAAGCACCATCAATGATGCTGGCGTTGCTTTCAGCGGGCATACCGAGTATTTCGCCGAAAAAACCAATACCAGTCGTGTCGTCATGATGCTGGCGAGTGAAGCCAATGCTCACTTGCCGCAGCCTTTACGGGTTGCCCTGGCGACCACGCATTTACCCTTGCGGCAGGTGGCAGATGCGATCCAGTTTGATGATTTGTTGCGCACGCTGGAAATTATCCATGCTGACCTGCGCGACAAGTTTGGTATCGCGGCACCCCGCATACTGGTGGCCGGGCTGAACCCGCATGCAGGTGAAAACGGTTATCTGGGCCGGGAAGAGATTGACGTCATCACGCCCGTCATCAGACAGGCACAGCAAGCCGGTATGCAAGTCAGTGGCCCGTATCCGGCGGATACCCTGTTCCAGCAAAAATACCTGGAACAGGCCGACTGCGTACTGGCCATGTATCACGATCAGGGTTTGCCGGTACTGAAACACGCAAGCTTTGGACTGGGGGGGAATATCACCCTGGGCTTGCCGCTGATACGTACTTCGGTGGATCACGGTACCGCGCTTGACCTGGCAGCACAGGGTGTCGGTCATGCCGATATCGGTAGTATGATAGTCGCCATACGTGTTGCGGCCAGCATGGCAAAAACGCATTGACATTTTGTTGTGGCAACTGGCTGGAGCAAACATGTTCCAGCTTCAAAGAAATAATATGAAACATATCCCACGTAAACGTTTTGGTCAGAATTTTTTGACTGACGATCTGGTATTGAGCCAGATCATTCGCGCCATACACCCGCAGCCGGGTCAGACCATGGTCGAAATCGGCCCTGGCCTGGCGGCCATGACACGTCTGTTGCTGGCAGATCTGGATCACCTGCACGTGGTGGAGTTGGACCGTGACCTGGTGGCGCGCCTGAAAAAGAATTTTCCCGCAGAAAAACTGACGGTGCACGAGGGCGATGCCCTGGCATTTGATTTTTCTGGCATCAGTGTGCCAGCAGGACAGAAGCTGCGCGTGGTGGGCAATTTACCGTATAACATTTCCAGCCCGCTATTGTTTCATCTGGCTGAATTTGCCCATCTGGTGGAAGACCAGCATTTCATGCTGCAAAAAGAAGTGGTGGAACGCATGGTGGCTGAGCCAGGTAGCAAGACCTATGGCCGCCTGTCTGTGATGTTGCAGGTACGCTACCACATGGAATTGATGTTTATCGTGCCGCCAGAAGCCTTTGATCCGCCGCCGCGGGTTGAATCTGCCATCGTGCGCATGATACCCAAGCCGGGTGCCTTCCCCTGCGACATCAAAAAGCTCGAAGAAGTCGTCACCAAGGCGTTTTCCCAAAGGCGTAAGGTAGTACGCAATTGCGTCGCCGGTTTGCTGACAGAAGCCGATCTGCTCGCATGTGGGGTCGATCCGCAGGGCCGTCCAGAGACCTTGTCACTGGAAGCCTATGTCGCCATGGCGAATCTGCTCAGCGCACGCTAACAACCCTGTCCGGCATGGTGTTTGTTTGCGCCATGCTCACCTGATACAGCTTAAAACCCCGACTGTCTCCAGCTTTTGCGGCGGTCTATCAAGTACTTCAGTGGTCGGTATGACTTCGTCAGCAGGCTGTTCATATTCTGCAACACGGTGGCGGGATTGAAAGGCTTGACGATGAAACCGCTGGCTCCGCCCTTGATGGCCTTGACCACGGTTTCCTTCTTGTTGCTGCCGGTGACCATCAATACCACGGTTTCAGGTGAGATTCTCTTGATGTGATCCAGTATATCCAGCCCGTCGATGTCGGGCATCATCACGTCCAGGCACACCACTTCGGGGATGGTTTTCCCCATCCACTCAAGGGCGGTGACGCCATTGTTGGCTTCTCCAATGACATTGAATTGTTCGCTTTCGAGGATGTGACGCAGCATTGAACGGCTGATGTCATTGTCATCCACAATCAAGATACCGATATCCTGTTTACTCAGCATGATCATCCTTTTTGTCAGGCTAGGGCGTGTTGACATATCTTTTGGGTAAGCAAATGGGTTTGAAACCTTGTCTGGCTAGGCGTGCGGAGCGCTGCTTGGTAATCCAAGTGAGCGACGCACAACAACGCCAGGCGAGGTTTCGGACCCATTCCCTCCGGGTTTCACCTAGGCGGCCCCCGCGGTATGGCGGGGGCCGCCTAGGTGAAATGCTTTGCCTAAAAGATATGTCAACACGCCCTAATCTTGTTGATGTTCTTGCCCTATGTTATTTTGGTCACAGAGGTGCAGCGATGTAACATAGGTTAACACAGCCTGATGTTGATTTTAACAATAATTGGCTTCGCTGCATGCATAATTGTTCTGGACTGTGCTGGTGCTGTCACAGCACTGGCATCGTCCAGATCAGGCTTGATTTAAGCTTAGTTTGAGCTTAGTTTGAGCTCAGTTTGAGCTTAGTTACGGCTCACCCTTACCAGCCCAGGAAGAATATGAATATCACCCACACGCCCGAATGGCAGGCATTGCTGGCGCATCAACAGCGACTGGAAAAAAAGCATCTGCGTGAATTGTTTGCCGCCGATGCGCACAGGTTTGGCCATTTTTCGGCTGAGCTGGATGGCTTGCTGGTGGATTATTCCAAGCAGCGTATAGACCAGCCGGCTCTCGACAGCCTGATGGCACTGGCGCGCCTGTCAAATCTGGAAAGCTGGCGCGACCGCATGTTTGCCGGTGAGAAAATCAATATCAGTGAAGACCGGGCCGTGTTGCATACCGCCTTGCGTCACACCGATTTCACTCCTTTCCCGAATGCTGAACATGATGTCATGCCGCAGGTCCGGGCTGTACGCAAGCAGATGCGTGATATCGTCGAACGGGTGCGCAGCGGCCTGTGGCGCGGTTTTAAAGGTGACGCCATACAGAATATCGTCAACATAGGCATTGGTGGTTCAGATCTTGGACCCAAGCTGGCCACCCGTGCGCTATCGGCCATGCAGCATCCTGGACTGACTTTTTATTATGTTTCTAATCTGGACAGTGCGCATATCGCCCCCTTACTGGAAAAACTTGATCCGCGCACGACCCTGTTCATCGTCGCCTCCAAAACCTTCACCACGCAGGAAACCAGCATCAATGCCCAGACCGCACGTACCTGGCTGATGGCGGCAGCGATGGAAGAATGGGCGGTAGCCAAACATTTCATCGCCGTCACATCCAGCCCCGACAAGGCGCATGAATTTGGCATTCCTGACAGTAATATCCTGCAAATCTGGGATTGGGTCGGGGGGCGCTATTCGCTGTGGTCTGCTGTTGGCCTGTCGGTGGCGCTGGCTATCGGCATGAGTGGTTTCGAGCGCATGCTTGCCGGTGCCGAAACCATGGACAAGCACTTCCGCCAGGCACCGCTGGAAAAAAATCTGCCTGTGCTGCTGGCCCTGATTTCGATCTGGAATACCAATTTCCTGGGGGCAGAGACGACAGCCATCCTGCCGTATAACGAATCGATTCGCCATTTGCCCGCCTTTTTACAGCAACTGGAAATGGAATCCAATGGCAAGACCGTCAGCCGTGATGGCGAAGCCCTGACCTGCCGCGCCAACCCCATCGTCTGGGGTGAGATCGGCGTCAATGGCCAGCATGCCTTCTTCCAGTTATTGCATCAGGGCGGCTGGCTGATACCATGCGATTTTGTGGTGGCTGCTTCCAGCGATTACCCCTTGCCGGGTCACCAGGCACCCTTGCTGGCAAATTGCCTGGCCCAGAGTGCAGCACTGGCATTTGGCAAGACGGAAGCGCAGGCAAAGGAAGAGCTGTCACAGGCGGGCCTCAGCGATGATCATATCGCCAAGCTCTTGCCGCACAAGGTATTTGCTGGCAACCAGCCATCCACCACCATCCTGATGCCCAGCCTGGACCCTTTCCAGTTAGGCATGTTACTGGCTCTGTATGAACACAAGGTCTTCGTGCAGGGCGTGATCTGGGGAATCAATTCTTTTGACCAGTGGGGTGTGGAACTGGGCAAGCAACTGGCCAATAAGCTGTTGCCGGCGATTCTGGGGAATCAGGAATATGATTCCAATCTTGATACCTCCACCAGTGGTTTGATTGCTTATTTCCGCCGGCATGGACATGTGTAGGTGTATATTCGAGGACAGGTATGGATAGATTGCAAGAAAAGGTTAAAACTCCTCGAAAGTCTGTTTGCAATGTTGACGCACAGCATCTCAGTTGATATAAGGAAACATCATTATTTCAATTCAGGATGTGCCTATGTGGACCGGTATTTTGAGTATCGTTTCTATTGTTGTCGTTGTCACTATGGTGGGTCTGATTCGCGCGATGAACAAGGAAGCACGTCGCCCGGATTACAAGAATTGAATTTTTGACTGGTGAAGAATTAAAAAAACGCAGACCACGGTCTGCGTTTTTCATTGGTGGAGTTCACCACTGGTATCACGGCATCAATGTATTACCAGTTGCCTGTATTCGGCATTGATGCCCATGGTTCAGCCGGGGCCAGTGCTTCACCGGCCTGTAACAGTTCTATCGAGATATTGTCCGGTGAACGGACAAAGGCCATGTGACCATCGCGTGGTGGACGGTTGATCACAACGCCATGGTCCATCAGGCGCTGGCAAGCCTGGTAGATGTCATCCACATGGTAAGCCAGGTGGCCGAAGTTGCGGCCGCCGGTGTATTCTTCCGGATCCCAGTTATAGGTCAGTTCCACCTGGGCGTCATGGTCGCCTGGCGCTGCCAGGTACACAAGGGTAAAACGGCCTTTCGGATATTCTTTTTGATGCACCAGTTCCAGTCCCAGTGCATCGCGGTAAAACCGCATGGAGGCGTCGAGGTCGGTAACACGGACCATGGTGTGCAGGTATTTCATGTGTGCTTTCTGAAAATAAGGATGGCTGTGAGGCTGTCACCGCAGCTGCTTCGTGAGCTATGACTGCGGTCTCAGATTCAAAATTGTAGCGTATTCTCAAGAAACTATTTGATGCACACTATCCTGACCTGCTTCATGTCGGTCAGCCCGGACAAGACTTTTTCTATGCCATCCATTTTCAGGGTCAGCATGCCATCTGCCAGTGCCGCTGTCAGCAATTCTGAAACCCGGGCATGATCCTGTATCAGCTTTTTGACGATGTCATTTGCCACCATTAATTCATGCAGACCCAGTCGGCCTTTATAGCCATTGGAGCAATGCTCGCAACCGACTGCCTTGTACAGCGTGAACTTGCCTTGTTTGTCGCCATACAGTGACTGCCAGGTAGTGAATACTTTTTTCTTGGCTTCCAGCGCATTTTTGGTAAAGGCTTCGGTATTGAGCAGTTCCACGCAGTATTCGTCGAGCAGGTCTTTCATTTCTTCCTTGCCCGGGTGGTAAGCCACTTTGCATTTGCCGCACAGACGCTTGGTCAACCTTTGCGCCAGGATACCCAGCAGGGCATCGGCAAAGTTGAACGGGTCCATGCCCATGTCCAGCAGGCGCACGATGGATTCCGGTGCACTGTTGGTATGCAGGGTTGCCAGCACCATATGGCCTGTCAGCGAGGCTTCCAGACCGATGGCGACGGTTTCCTTGTCGCGCATTTCACCCACCATGATGATGTCAGGATCAGCCCGCAGGAAGGCCCGCATGACAGTGGCGAAATCCATGCCGGCCTTGCGGTTGACCTGCACCTGGCGCAAGCCTTTCTGGGTAATTTCTACCGGGTCTTCTGCCGTCCAGATTTTGGTTTCTGGCGTATTCAGGTGGCTTAATACCGAATGCAGGGTGGTTGTCTTGCCCGAGCCTGTTGGGCCGCAGACAAAGAACAGGCCATAGGGTTTGCTGACCACCTGTTTCAGACGTTCAAGGTTGTACGGCAGGATACCCAGTTTATCCAGCGGAATAGGTTCGCCAGCGGCCAGGATACGCATGACCACGTCTTCCATGCCACCAGACGAGGGTATGGTCGCCACCCGCAATTCGATATCGTAGGGGCCATACTTCTTGAACTTGATCTTACCATCCTGTGGCTTGCGGCGTTCAGAGATATCCAGATCACACATGATCTTGATGCGTGCCAGCAGCGAATTGCGATAGCTGGCAGGTATTTCAATATACGGCGACAGTGAACCATCCTTGCGGAAGCGGATCAGGGTTTTTTCTTTGCCCGGACGAGGTTCGATATGGATGTCGGATGCACCTTGCTGATAAGCATCGATGATGATCTTGTTGATCAGTTTGACCAGTTCATTCTCGACTGCAGCCGAAATTTCCACAGCGGATTGACCACCACCGTGTTCTTCGTCTTCATCTTCCATGCCCGACAGCAGGTCATCGACCGAGCCGGTATCGGCCACGCCACCAAAGAACTGGTCTATGGTCTGGCGAAATTCTTTTTTGGTCGTGACCTTGTAATTGATCTTCGAGGTGGCAAACACATGATTCACCACGTGGGTGGTGTTGATATGCTCGGGATCAATTGCCAGCACGGTCAGGCCATTCTGGTCTTCCATGACGGGCAACCAGGAATTCTGTTCCACATACTGGCGCTTGAGCCGCTTGACCAGGTCGACCGGTACCAGGCGTTCGGGTTTGAAAGGTTCATACGGCACATTGAAATATTTTGCCAGCGCCTGGCCCAGACTGGAAACGGGGATATCAAACTCGTCGGTCAGCACATCTTCCAGATCCTGCAGGTTCCTGCGGGCTGAGCTGACTGCCAGCTCCAGCTCTTGCGCCGAAATAATCGCCTCGGATACCAGGAAATCAAATTTGGTGCGTGGTGTGTTGGTCGGCAAAGCCTTGCTTTTTTGCGAAAACGCAACAGCCAGAGTTTCGCACAGGGCCTGCACGCCTTCTGCCGCAATATCGGTAAAGGCATTGCCAAAGCGATGGTTGATGAACTGCACTACGCCCAGCAATTCATTGCTTTGCGCATCAACTATCGGTGCCACCAGCATTTGCTTGGTGCGGTAGCCAGTGCGCTGGTCAACTGCACGCTGGAACTTCAGCGTCGGCGAATGCGAGCGCAATTCGTTTTCATCATACACATCACGCAGGCTGATCATGGTGCGGGTGAGGGCAACATGGCCGGCAATACTTTGTTCAGAAATCGACAGGCGCAGGTCCTTGAAGGAATTCAGGCCGGTCTTGATTTTGGAAATCAGCGTGGTTTTGTCTTGTGCCACCACATAAATGGTCAGGCGGTCACAGTCAAAGAGGTCGCAGATATCCTGGGACACATCCAGCATGATCTGGTCAAGCGCATCTGCACCGTGAATTTTATTGGTTAGTGTCTGTAATTTTTTAAAGAACAGCAGGCGATGATCCACGCCTTCTTTGGATGCATGTGCGATGTTGCCGGTAACCGCCATTCTTTTTCCTTGATTAGTCTAATTGCTCAGCTAAATTATGAGGCAGGCAGGGCTTGTCTGATCAATAATTGCACCACTGATCCGCTGCTGTTGTTTGTTGCTGTGCTGCCCGATTGCCAGTTTGTACAAAAATGTATCATGGAAGTGCATGTATGACCAGAATGCAAGAGATTTCCTCCAGCGCTGGCGACATAAATTAACTGTTATTGGTTCTTGCTGGCGCTTATTTGCAATTTACAGGGCAGCTTTTTCTGGAATTTCCTCGAATTTTCTCAAATATAGACCTATTCCCTGTTTCTTGTTGTTATAGCATGACGAAAAAGGCGGCAAGTCCGTGGTTTGACTGCCACTAAATTTCGTTGCCCTCAAAGAAAGTGTTAAGCTAGGCTGTCGTGGCTTGCCTGAACTGGAATGATTTTTCTCTTGAGGCTGTCCGCTGTAAATAGGGTAGTTTTAATTCACTGCCAAAACAATATTTATGAAATTAAAAATTCTTGGCTGCGCGGGCGGTATCGGCGGAAAAGAGCCAAATACAACCAGTATGCTGGTCGATGACGACGTGCTGGTCGACGCCGGCACCGGTCTGGCCAGTCTGAGCGTAGAGCAACTGGTTGCCATTGACCATGTGTTTATCAGCCACTGCCATCTCGATCACGTAGCTGGTCTGGCCTTGTTGATGGATGCCGTGTTTGGTAAAAGAAGCGCACCAGTTACCGTACATGCTACGCCAGAGGTCGTGCAGGCATTGAAAACCCACATCTTCAACTGGGTGATCTGGCCTGATTTTGCCAGTTTGCCCAATGCAGAACAGCCATCCATGCGATTTGAAGAAATGCCGGCTGGCAGCACGCTGACCCTGGGTGACAGAAGCATCCGTTCACATCCGGTCAACCATACACCGGGTTCGGTAGGGTATTGGATCAAAAACCGTGACGCCGGCTTTCTGTTCACTGGCGACATGGCGACCACCCCGGATTTATGGGCCGCCATGAAAAATGAAACAGGCTTGCGCAAGGTGATCGTGGATTGTTCCTTCCCGGATGCCGAAGCCGAACTGGCGCACATATCCCGGCATTTTTGTCCGGGTGCATTATTGCAGGATATTCAGGACATGCCGGAGGAAGTGGATTTTTTGATCTACCACCTCAAGCCCGCGCAGGAAACACAGATCATGTCCGAACTGGAAGCGACACGCCCAGGCAAATTTACCGCATTGCGAGCAGGCGACAGTTTTCAATTTTGACGCTACTGGTCAGTCGGTAGCCGTTGGCAGTTTTTGAAACAGTTTTTGAAACAATTTTTAAAACAGTTTTTGTAGCAGTTCCTTGATTTGGAGAAAGTGATTATGACTGCATTAAGCAGTGACGAGATTGCAAAGCGCCTGGAAAAACTCACAGAGTTAAGTCTGGAGCTGAGCAATAATCACGACATACCATTATTGCTTGAAAACATATTGCGGTCGGCGAAAAGTATGACCTATGCCGACGGTGGTACCCTGTATCGCACCAGCAAGGACAAGAAAAGCCTGTGCTTCAATATCTCGTTGAATGACAAACTCAACATGTATCAGGGTGGTGTCAAAGGGCAGGCGGTGGATATCCCGAATATTCCCCTGATCGATGACAACGGCATCAAAAACCTGAATGCCGTGGCAGCCTATGCAGCCAACTACAAACTGTCGGTGAATATCCAGGACGTGTACACCGTTGGCGTGTTCAATTTTTCGGGTACCCGCAATTTTGACCAGCAATTCAATTACCACACTAAATCCCTGCTGACCGTGCCCATGCACGATCACGAGGGCGAACTGATCGGTGTACTGCAACTGATCAATGCGACTGATCCTGAGACCGGTGAACCATGTACCTTCACTGAAACCGATCAGCGCTTTATAGAAGCCCTGGCATCCCAGGCAGCGATTGCCCTGACCACCCAGCAACTTATTTCGCAACTGGAAAACCTGTTCGTATCGCTGGTGCACCTGATCAATATCGGCATTGATGAAAAGTCGCCACACACTGGCAGGCATTGCCAGCATGTGCCCGAACTGACCATGATGCTGGCCAGTGCCGTGCATGAAACCAGGGCTGGTCCGCTGGCGCACTTTGTCATGACAGACAAGGACCGCAAGGAATTATGGATGGCTGGCATTCTGCATGATTGCGGCAAGATTTCCACCCCGGTTCATGTGGTTGAAAAATCGACCAAGCTGGAAACCATTTTTGACCGCATACACCTGCTTGATACCCGTTTTGAAGTCTTGAAGCGCGACGCCGAAATCCGGGTCTTGAAAAGCAAATGCTCGCTCTACCAGGCGGATGTCAAAAATGAAGTTTTGGCGGCGGAACTGGACCATGATTTGCAGACAGAACTGACCAGGATAGAAGATGCACGCCAGTTCCTGAAGAAACTGAACATGGGATCAGAAAGAACCAGTCAGGAAGACCTGGACAGAATCGCTGAAATTGCCAACTGGCCATGGACCGCCCCTGATGGCACCAGCAGCACCTTTCTGAGTACGGATGAAATGGAAAACCTGTCTGTGCGCGCCGGTACCCTGAATGCGGCAGAACGGGCCATCATCAATAACCACATCATCACCACCATCAAGATGCTGGAAGCCCTGCCCTGGCCCAAACATTTGCAGAACGTGCCTGAATACGCAGGCGGGCATCATGAACGCATGGACGGCAAAGGTTACCCGCGTGGCCTGCGTGGCGAGCAGATGTCAGTACAGGCCAAGATCATGGCGATTGCCGACATCTTTGAAGCACTGACCGCCAAGGACAGACCCTACAAAGACGGCAAGACCCTGACCGAATCCCTGCGCATACTAGGCAGCTTCGCGCTGAACGGCCATATTGATCCCGATCTGTTTGACATCTTCGTTCGCAAGAAAGTCTATCTGACCTATGCCGAAAAATTTATGGATAAGGCGCAGATAGATAACGTGGATGAGAGCGGGATACCAGGTTATAAACCCTGAGGGTTGATGACGTAGATGGTTTTTGATGGGGAGGCGGCTTGCTAAAAAATATCAGAAAACAGGTGCCCTGGATAATCGGTCTGGTTGTGACCGTGTTGGTTGCCTTGCAGGCCAATGCTATTTTCCCGGTAAGACTGGTCAACCTGATCGATTTTTTTGCTTATGACGTCAGGATGCGCCTGGAAGTCCCGCAGCTCAATAAAGATATCATCATCGTCAACATCGACGAAAAAAGCCTGACAGAGGTAGGCCAATGGCCTTGGAAGCGTTCGGTTGTGGCGGATCTGATCAAAAGATTGACGGATGATTACCATGTGCGCGCCGTGGGCGTCGACGTTGTTTTTCCTGAGCCAGATGGCAGCTCTGGTTTCCAGATACTGGAGGGATTGGCGAAGAAAGAGTTAAAAGACGATAAGGGCTTTGCCGAACAGGTGGCAAATCTGAAACATCAACTCGATTTTGATGACCGCCTGACTAAAGCATTTGAAAGTCGCCCCGTCGTGCTTGGCTATTTTTTTTCAGATGATAAAAAAGCTGTTAGCAAGGGGGCTTTGCCCAAACCTGCCTTGTTGCAAGCAGAGTTGGGTGGCCGTGATGTTGAATCGGCAGAATATTTCAGTTTTATCGCCAATATGCAGCAGCTTCAGGATGCTGCCATAGCGGGTGGTTTCTTGACCCCAACACCAGATTCTGATGGAGTCATACGCAGCATACCTCTGCTGGCAAAATATAAATCAAATTATTATGAAGCCTTATCGCTGGCCACTGCCAGGGTGGCGCTGAATGCGACCAGACTGAAACCAAAATTTTCCAAAGATGCCGAGAGCTTGCAGGCAGATGCCAGCAAGGATGATGAAATTGAAGCTATCGTACTGAATTCATCACCACGCAAGACGATTCCTCTGGAACCCTTGTTGAGAAGTCTGATTCAATACAAAGGCAAGGGCGGCCCGGATGGCGGGCGATTCACCTACATATCGGCAACTGACGTTTTAAAAAAACAGCTACCTGAAGCTGTTCTCGCAGATAAAATTATACTGATTGGTACTACGGCAGTAGGGCTCAAGGATTTGCGCACGGCCCCAGTTGGTATTGATTACCCAGGTGTTGAAATGCATGCCAATGTGATTGCTTCGATACTGGATAATGATTTCAAGGTCAGACCCAGTGATAGTCGCAGCATAGAATTGATACAGGTCATTTTGCTGGGCATTGTCCTGACGTTTGCACTCATACGCCTTAAGCCAGTATCGGCAATTTTGTTCACGCTGTCATGTCTGCTGGCAGCCATCGGTTTTAATTATTGGATGTATCAAAGTTTTGATAAGGTGCTGCCGCTGGCAACGCCGTTACTGTTGATATTTTTACTTTTCCTCTTTGTGTTTGGCTGGAATTATGTGGTTGAATCACGCCGCTTGCGTGGTGTGGTCAGGCGTTTTGGTGAATATGTGGCACCTGAACTGGTAGCCGTGATGGCTGATGAACCTGACAGCTATACCATGGAAGGCGAAAGTCGTGAGCTGACTGTCATGTTTTCAGACGTGAGGGGGTTCACTTCTATCTCTGAAACCCTGAGTGCAGTTGACCTGCGTGAATACATCAACATTTATCTGACTGCGATGTCTGAAGAAATTCGGGGTAACCGGGGTACGCTTGACAAATATATAGGTGATGCCGTGATGGCCTTCTGGGGTGCGCCGGTAAGACTTACCGATCATGCCAGACGATCGGTAGAAAGCGCGTTGAAAATGCAGGTGACAGCACGACGCCTGAGTGAGGAATTTGTCCAGCGTGGCTGGCCAGCCCTGAAAATAGGTATAGGCCTGAACACTGGTGAAGTGCGCGTGGGCGACATGGGTTCCAAAATTCGTCTGGCTTATACCGTGATGGGGGATGCCGTCAATTTGTCGTCCAGACTGGAAGGCGTGACCAAGCTATACGGCGTGGGTATTATCGTCGGTGAGGCGACAAAAAATGCTGCGCCGGAATTTGCGTATAGAGAACTTGACCGAGTCAGGGTTAAGGGCAAGACACAGCCCATTTCCATTTTTGAACCCGTCGTGGAATTGGTCAATCTGGATGCAGGTATGGCGGCAATACTTGACCTGTGGCATCGCGCCCTGAACAGTTTTCGTACCCAGCAATGGCATGAGGCAGAGGTGCTGTTCAAAGACTATCTGCAAACCCATGCAGCCGATGTCGCAGCCCAGGTTTTCCTGGAACGTATTGCGTATTATCGTGACAATCCGCCACCTGCCGACTGGGATGGCGTTGCCACCTTTGCCAGCAAGTTCAGCGAATAATTGCATGCACTTTTATTGAGTGGCATGTGATGCTGTCTTTACCCGCAGCAGGTAATAACTGAGTACGCCCAGCGCAATGCCCCAGCAGGCTGATCCCAGACCCAGCAGGCTGATATTCGAGGCAGTGACGATAAAGGTGATCAGTGCAGCCTCACGTTCCGAGTTTTCCTGCATGGCATTTACCAGACCATTCTGTATCGCGCCCAGTAAAGCCAGGCCGGCCACCGTGGTCACCAATGCATGCGGCAGATGCAGGAACAGCGTGGTCAGCGAACCGGCAAAGCTGCCTATCAACAAATAGAACACCCCGCAGGCAAGGCCGGCTACCCAGCGTTTTTCTGGTTGATGATGCGCCTCTGGCCCCGTGCAGATAGCCGCAGTAATCGCCGCCAGGTTAACCCCATGTGCGCCGAATGGTGCCAGCAACAGACTGGCCAGACCAGTGCCGCTGACCAGTTTACTACTGGGTGCGCGTTCATAACCCGCAGCACGCAGGACCGCAACGCCGGGTACCTGCTGGCCGGTCAAGCACAGCAGTGCCAGCGGCAGGCCCAGGCTGAGCAGGGCACTGACAGAAAATTCCGGTGTAGTCCAGACTGGCAAGGTCAGACCGGCCTGCCAGGTGATGGCTGCTGAATTGGCGGCTGTATTGGCTGCATCACCCCAGCCCAGCACGCTCCATAGCAGTACCCCGGTCAGCAGGGTCAGTACGATGGCATAGCGGGCAGAACGTTTTTTGTAAAACAGATAGGCAATGAACATCAGGCCCACCAGATACGGCGCACCATGGGCTTCACTGCGGGCGCTGGCAAACACATCGACACCAAAGCGCATCAGTATGCCGGCCAGCATGGCGGCACACAGGCTTTTCGGGATGTGCGCCATCAGCTTTTCAAAAATCCCGGTGGCACCGATGAGGAAGATAATGGCCGCTGCAAACAGATACGCAGCAATCGCCTGATTGTAGGGCAGTGTCGCCAGCGCTGTCACCAGCAGGGCAGCACCAGGTGTATTCCAGGCACAGATGACCGGGATTTTATAGCGCCAGCTCATCCATGCACCAGACAGGCCAGAACCGATAGAGACTGCCCAGAGCCATGAACTGGTTTGGGCAGAAGTCAAATGGGCAGCCTGTGCTGCCTGTAACATCAACAGCATGGGACCCGCGTAAGAGATCAATACGGCAATCAGGCCAGCCAGCACGGCGGGGAACAGATCAACCGCCCTATGAGCAATACCCGGCTTGACATTGCTGGCAGTAGAGAGAAGGGAGCTGGTGGCAGGGGATGATGTGTGGGATGTAGTCATGTGCTTAGTCTAGTGCAGCAGCGACTGTTATTTGCTTACAGTGCCAGACTGATTTATGCTGTACAGATTGAATATGAGGGCATCTGTTATGCAGCACAGTTACAGACAACTGGCACAGGCATTGGACAGCGATATCCGGGCTGGCCGCTATCAGGTGGGTGAACGCCTGCCTTCGGTGCGTGAATTTGCCAGCCTGAAGCAGCTTAGTGTATCCACCGTCATACGTTGTTATCGGTATCTTGAAACCGAGGGGCTGGTAGAAGCGCGCAGCAAGTCTGGCATGTATGTGGCGGACTGGAAGGTTCGTGCTGCGGATCAGGCCAGAACCCTCGCATCGAAAACAAAGCTGACACCGCCAGCGGTTGAATATGACAAACTGGTGTCGCTGCAACACCGCATGACAGAACTGTATTCGCTGACAGCGCAACCCCTGCAACTGGGCCTGCATCTGGCCAGTGCCGCACCCGAATGGTACCCCTGCGACGCCTTGGCAAAAATTGCCCAACGCCAGCTCAGGCAGGATCCCATGCTCATCGGCGTGTACCCGGGTGGCACGGGATTACCTGCATTGAAGACCGCATTGATTCAATGGCTGAAAACCTCTGGTGTCGACCTTGAGGCGTCAGACCTGTTGATCACTAATGGCAGTACCGAAGCCCTGAGCGTAGCCCTGCGCGCGGTAGCGCAGGCAGGCGATGCCGTCATTGTTGAATCGCCCGTCTACTTTGGCTTGCTGCAAATGCTGGAAAACCTGGGCATCAAAGCGATAGAAGTGCCCTGTGTGCCAGGCCAGGGCATCAGCCTGGAAGCACTGGAATATGCACTCGAACATCAGACGGGCGTGCGGGCCGTGGTCGCCATGCCCAACTTTCAGAATCCGCTAGGTTGCAGTATGTCTGAAAAAAACAAGAAACGTCTGCTGCGCTTGATAGAACAACATGACCTGGCATTGATAGAAGATGATGTATTCGGCGACCTTTCGCATTTGCAGCATAGACCGCAAGCCATCAAGGCCTGGGACAGACAGGGCAGGGTCATCTATTGTGGTTCATGCAGCAAGAGCCTGGCACCGGCTTTCCGCGTAGGCTGGATTGCTGGCGGGCGTTACCAGGCCAGGATCAATTCGCTGAAACTCAGTACGTCCCTGATCACGCCCTTGTTTGAACAGGCGGTGCTGGCAGAATTCATGCAATCGGGTACCCTGCCTTCGCATTTGCGCAAATTGCGTGAACGACTGGCTGCGACCATACCGCTGGCGACAGCGGCGATACACCGCTATTTTCCAGCCGGGACACAAGTCATCAGCCCCGCTGGCGGCTGGTGGTTGTGGCTGGAATTGCCGGAACATATCGATACCCTGGCACTGCTGCGCCAGGCAGTCAGCGTCGGCATTGCGTTTACGCCGGGTAGCCTGTTCTCTGGCTCTGGCAAATATGCGAATTATCTGCGCCTGAATATAGGACGCCCCTGGGGACGTGAGATGGAACAGGGGATGAAGCTGCTGGGCAGACTGGCGCAGGATGTCGCCTGATTCAGATCAGCCTGGCCGCTAACAGGGCCTTATCCCATTCCGGCACCGGCTGGTATTCTTCCACCAGAAAATCAATCAGAGCCCTGACTTTCGGTGCTACTTTGTGGGTAGCCGGGTACAGGGCCGTAAAGTCGTTCAGTGGCAATGCCCAGTCTGTCAGTACGGGGATCAGACGGCCTTCCAGCAGATCACGCCATGCGAGAAAGCTCGTGTCATACACAATGCCCAGACCCCGCAGTGCTGCCTGGTGCAAAACCTTGCCATTATTGGATGAAAACCCCGGTGTGATGTCGATGGCAAGATGCTCGCCTGCGCGTTCGAAATGCCAGGTATTGCCTTGCGTCAGGTGGCTGAAATGCAGACAGCGGTGTTGCAGCAATTGTTCCGGGTGTACCGGCATGCCATGTTGCGCCAGATACACCGGGCTGGCGCACAATATGCCGCGACAGGGTGCCAGGCGGCGCATATGCAGGCCACGGCTGTCCGGTATGCCGCCAACCCGGATGCTGAGGTCAAAACCATGCTTGAACGGGTCCAGCAAATTGTCGTCTACATGCAGGGTGGGTTGCAGCTTGGGATGCAGCAGTGCAAAGCGGGCCAGGGCATCGGCCAGCCATTCACTGCCAAAGCTGCTGGGTGCCTGTATGCGTATGCCACCCGCCAGTTCATGACCGGCCTGGCTGATCACCAGACGTGCCTGGCGAGCCTGTTCGACGCTGGCGCTGCATGGTTCCAGATAAGCCTGACCCAGTTCAGTCAGGCTGACTTCACGGGTGGAACGGTGCAGCAGGCGTGCCCCCAGCTCTGCTTCCAGCTGCATGATGTGCTTGCTGACCATGGCGCGACTGATACCCAGATGGCGTCCGGCCGCACTGAAGCTGCGCTGGCGCGCCACCTCGACAAAGATTTCCATTGCTTTTAACTGGTCCATCTAGTGATTGTCTATATATTGGAGACAATCTGTCAACCATTGTTGGTGTTGTAAGAGACAAGCTGTATTCGTTACACTTGATGTAAGTCAAGGTGCAGCGTCAATATTGATCAGTCTGTGCCAGTCAGTCCAGCTAGTCCAACCAATCCAGCCATACGCCAACAGGAGTCGCCATGCTGAATGCCGAACAGATCAAGCAGTTTCATCAGGACGGCTATATCGTCGTGCCGGATTTTAAAAACCAGGCCGACATTGCTGCCCTGCGTGAACGCGCTGCCAAAATTGTCGATGAATTTGATCCTGCATCATCCAGGTCTATCTTTACGACCAAAGAACAGGAAAAGAAGGTCGATCATTATTTCCTCAATTCGGCCAACAATATCAGTTGTTTTTTTGAAGAAGAAGCCTTTGATGAGCAGGGTAATCTGCGTCAGGCCAAAGCCCTGTCCATCAACAAGATAGGGCATGCCATACATGATCTTGATCCGGTATTCAGCGCATTTTCTCGCGGCCCTGCTCTGGCACAAGTGGCTGAGCAACTGGGCCTGCAGCAGCCACAGATCTGGCAATCCATGTACATCTTCAAGCAACCCGGCATAGGTGGTGAAGTGCGCTGGCATCAGGATGCCACTTACTTTGAAACCGATCCTGTCAGTGTTACTACATTCTGGTTTGCCCTCGAAGATGCGACACTGGAAAACGGCTGCATGTGGGCCGAACCGGGCGGGCATCGCACTCCCATGCGTGAACGCTTTGTGCGTGAAGGTGATCAGGTACGTGTAGAAAAACTTGATGCCATGCCCTGGCCCGACGACAGTACAGCCATACCGCTGGAAGTGAAAGCAGGCAGCCTGGTCTGCTTCCATGGTTTGTTGCCGCATTACAGCGCACCCAATCGCTCGGCCTTTTCGCGCCATGCGTATACCCTGCATGTCACCGATGGCAGCACCCATTACTCACCACACAACTGGATACAGCGCGATGACAGTTTCCCGGTGCGTGGTTTTGTCTGAAGGGCCGGGTATGAGTGTATTGATATGAATGTAATGATATGAGTGTATTGATTTTTGCCCCGCACTGGGGCAGCGCCCACCTGAGTCGTGAGGCTTTCATCGCCCGCGTGCTGGAAGCCGGTTTTGACGGCGTGGAAATGTCTCTGCCCATGGATGCCAGTGAACGCGATGCCTGGACCCGCGCCATCGCCGATGCCGGCCTGCACCTGATCGCCCAGCAGTGGGAAACCGTATTCCACAGCGACTTTGCGCAACACAAACAGGCGCTGGCAGACTTGCTGCGCAATGCCTGTGCCGCCAGACCCCTGTTTGTGAATACGCATACCGGCAAAGATTTTTACAGCTATGCGCAAAATGCAGAATTGCTGGATCTGGCTGATGAGATCGCCGCCCGAACCGGCGTCCCCATCGTGCATGAAATCCACCGTAGCCGTTTCAGCGGCCATCCCATGCTCTTGCTGCCCTACCTGGCGCAACGACCGCAACTGGCCCTGAATGCCGATCTGTCGCACTGGTGCTGCGCCTGTGAATCGCTGCTCGAAGATCAGGCCCATGTACTGGAACAGGTCTACCCGCATGTACGCCATATCCATGCCCGTGTTGGTCATAGCCAGGGTCCGCAGGTGAATGATTTCCGTGCACCAGAACATGCGGCTGCATTGCAACAGCATCTGTCGTGGTGGGATGCCATCATCCACCAGCAGCGCGCATCCGGCAAACAACAGATCACGCTGACGCCAGAATTTGGGCCATCCCCCTACACGCAGACCCTGCCGTATACGAACCAGGTGGTTTCCGATGCGTGGGAGCAGAATGTGGCAATGATGCAGTTATTGCGTGCACGCTATCAGGGCTGAAATCGGGGCTGAAATCGGGGCTGAAATCGGGACTGAAATCGGGGCTGAAATCAGGGCTGAAATCAGGGCTGAAATCAGGGCTGAATCTTGTAGCGAAAGTTTTTTCATGACATCATGCGCATTGATTGCCATATAGACTACTTAGACTACTGCCACGCAGTTGGAAAGGCCTTATGCAGGATGTGCGTACAAGCTATGTATTTACCCGGATAAAACGCGAGCTATTCTTGATAGAAAAGCTGGCGTATGTTGCGCTGGCTGCCAGCGTGGTGGGCACCTTTTTCTGGTTCATGCATCTGAATATGCTGAGCCTGCTGACTCTGGAAAAGATGTGGGGCATGTTTTCGCTCCGGCATCCTGAGCGGTGGAGTGGGCTGGTCTTTGGCCTGGCGCTCGTGCTGGTGCAATCCATCATGCAATGGTCTTACCGCTCTGCCAGACTCGTTGTTAATGCTGAAGGGCTGCGTCTGGAACAGACTTCAACCTCACTGCTGGCCAATCTGACATTCTTTGGAAGAGAAATGCGCTGGAATGATCTGAAGAGCGTATCTTTCATTCCACGGTTTGGTGTCTTGCAATTGCGCTCGCATGCGCACAAGCTGCCATGGGCCATCCGCAGTAAAGATTGGCAGTTGCAAAATGCCGGCGCCACGCCGGTGGCAGATAAAAATGCAGAACCTGCACTGGTACGCTTATTCCGCGAACATGGCGTGTTCGACAGCTTTGCTGCCGATAGCAATCTGGATGCGGCAATGTTTGATCTGACGAAGCATCCTGCGACAAAAAAAGTCCTGACAGGCATGGCTGTGCTGGTGGTCTACGGTTTCGTAGACCGTTTCTTGCAAAGCGAAGCATGGGCCTTCTTCAATGCCAGTTATGGCATGCCGCATGTGCTGGCAGGGGTGCTGGCCAGCCTGGTACTGGGGCTTTTCTTGTTTATGGCGAGTCGCGAACGCATTGTACCCGTACGTATCATTTTGGGTCTGGCGGTATTGAGCGGGGCAATGTTTGCTGGCGCCAGCTATGTGGGCGGCATACGCATTAACCAGTTGCTGGGCGGCCCCTTACTGGAAGCGCATTATCACAGAAACATACCATGCAACGCATTGGTGCCCGAAGACAAAAACTTGCCCATTATTGAATATACCAATCTCGCCAGAGCCTACTGGTGCAGCAAGACTGTGGATGAAGTGGTGATCGTGAAAGTACGTAAAGGCCTGTTTGGCCTATATCAGGTTGATCTCAGCGAGCACCGCAGCGCTATTCGTGAATACCGGCAAAATCATTAAAACCATTAATGGCTTGATGTATTCCCGTTCATGAAACCTTGCCCTCCAATGCTCAATTACTGCGTTCTTGCTGCCATCAAGTAAGAACGCAGCATTCATCGCCAGACTGGAAAATGATATCGTCTGCGCGAATATTCATTGGCAAAACCATGCTTACGAACAGCGATCAGTTAGAATCTCTGCTACTTCATTCATAAAATTTCCCTCGTGCAATTTCGCGTGTCCCTGATCAAATTCCTGGGTTCTGTGCTGTTCCTGCTTGTGCTGGCGGCATGTGGACGGACGGAGTCTGTACAGACGCTGGAACGGCGGGACTTGATGCGCTTGGTGTTCAAGGGCTGGGATGGTGAGCAAAATGCTGTCGTCAAGCCGCCACTGTTGAAGGCTGAATTTCCTGTGTCTGTTTCCGCCTCCTTGCAGGCGGGCCTGCGTATGGATGCCTTGCAGGTACAGCGATTGAATGAAGACAGTGCCGTCTTGCTGGTCAAGGGCGATACCCTCGATGCAGGCAAGCCGACTTTGCTGGCTGCTTACTGGTTTCATCGGCGTGGTGAAGCCTGGTCACTGGTCAGCAGACAGGATGTGATTGAATGGCTGGACAACAATGGCCGCAATTCGGCGATCGGTAACACCAGCATCATTGAATTGTTCCCCGGTCAGTTTGCACTGGCGCTGGAACACAGCCAACTGAAACAGGGTGTAGCAAGTACCCGTTTATTATTATTTCGTATTGACGCCAATAATCTGGTGCCAATGCTGGATAAAACGAATGGACTGGACCTGGCCGTGCATGAAGAAAGTGGGCCAGAATGCGTGAATATCATCCGCAATGCCAATACAGCCAGCAGCGCTCATGCCAGAGGCAGACACGTGCGCCTGCGTGTGCATGAAAACGAAGCAGAACCACCGAATTGTCATGACTACCTCGCCAAATGGGACATTGCCATGGGTAGCACTGCGCCGGGTGACATCACACTTAATTTTGCGGACAAGCATTACCGTTATCAGGAGCTTGCCCACACCATGGATAACGAGGGCGAACGCACGTCAACCTATGAACTGCAGGTCAGTGCGCAAAAGGGGAAGAAGCTGTTTCACTTCGATGCTGATCAGCAAAAATATGTAGTCGTTCCTGACAAGGCCAGGCAGAAAAAATAAGTGTGGACGTGCGCAGTTATTTTTACAGACTGCAGGTGCAATATAAACGTTTTTTCAACGCTTTTTCAACAACTCTTGAACGCTTTTTCTACGTTTCTTCTACATTTCTGCAACACCTGCTCAACGACTCGTCAACACAGTTTCAACGTCTGCCGGCAGCAACCCAGCTAATCAATTCGTCCAGTGCTGATTTGGCCTTGATACTGTCTTCATGATTAATGGTGGCCACCACTATCCATTGCTGATCATTGATATCCCTGACATAACCGGCGATGGCCACCACATCTTTGAGCGTACCGGTCTTGATGCGGGCACGTAATTCTGCTGGGCTGCCTTTCAGACGACGGCGCATGGTGCCATCAAGCGAAGCGACCGGCATGCTGCTGGAAAATTCTGCATTCCAGTTGCTGCGTGCGCCCACCTGCAAAATGCCCGCCATTTGCTGTGGGCTGATGCGTTCTATGCGTGACAGGCCGGAACCGTTTTCCAGCACCAGGCCAGCATCATTGATATTCTGTTTCCCCAGCCATTGCCTGATACGGGTATTGGCGGCTTCAAGACTGTTGCTGACGGGCTTGTTGGCCGATTCTGTGCCCAGCGTCATGAACAACATGCGCGCCATGGTATTGTCAGACTGCTTGTTGATGATGCGGATAATATCTGCCAGCGTTTCCGATGTGCGCTCTACCACTACAACTGCATTGGCCGGTACTTTGCCATCATGGACTTCACCTTGCCAACTGCCCCCCATTTCTTGCCACAGTGCCCGTATTGCATAGGCGATGTAATGATTACGGTCAAGGATATTGATGCTGTTATTGATCTTGCAGCGACGCGGGAAACCACCGTTCAGCGTTACTTCCGTCATGCCAGCCGGTGTGGTCGCATAGTCGATCGCTGGCGGCAGCCATTCTTTTTCCCACGCGGAGCAGGGCAGATCATTGAAATGCAGGTGGCTCGTGACTTTCAGTTTATCCAGTGGTGTACCCAGACGTACGTTGATTTTGTCGGTACCGGCATCAATGCCAAGATTCATCAGGTTATTGTTGACCAGCAGGGCATCCGGTATCACGTTGTAATAGGCGTCCGGATATTCATCAAAGTTTGGGGCGCCGACATCCGGGCGCTCTGGTTGCAGATAGCTGCGGTCCAAAATGATATCGCCACGGATTTTACGAAAACCCTGCTGGCGCAAGGCACGCAGCATGCTGCCCAGCTTTTCCAGCGTCAGGTTGGGGTCGCCGCCACCGCGCAGGTAAAGGTTGCCGGTATAGCTATCTTTCTTTACCGGCTTATCGGTCAAGATCTGGGTTTTCCAGCGAAAGGTCGGCCCCAGTTCTTCCAGCGCGATCAGTGTGGTCAGCAACTTCATGGTCGATGCAGGGTTCATCGGCCTTTCCGACAGATGTGCCAGCACCGGCTGACCGCCACTGGCAGGTATCACTATCGCACTCATGGCCTGTTGCGGCACCCCGGTCTGGCTGAATACTGCTTCCACTGAAGGTGGCAGATTGCTCTGGGCATTTGCCAGTGCTGGCAATAAAGAACCCATTGAGGCAAGTAAGCTCAGCAAACTCAGCAAGATCGAGGGTTTTGGTAACAGCGGGCGGGTGTAAGATAGGCGCATGGTTGCGTTTGGATAGCTCAAGTCGGTATAGCTAGGCATTGTAGAGCAGGCAAGACCCTTGCAACGCCTGTGTGTTTGTTTTATCAATGAAATTTTGTCAGGGAAGCATATCTTCTGGTTATCTGCGCAGACCTGACTACACTGTCATGTGTGGTCACGGTAAATGTTGCCTGAAACTTACTATCCGTAAATGAATGTGCCAGACTTTCATCAAATGGCACGGTTTTATGCCCTGATAGTGAATACAAATAAGACATAAGCCCTTGATTTCGTTATAATTTCGGCCTTTCCACGTCACCGGTGTACACCATGACCCTGTTTGCCAACCAGACTGAACTTTTATCGCCCGCCAAAACTGTAGAAATTGGCCGCGAGGCGATACTGCACGGTGCAGATGCCGTGTATATCGGTGGTCCTTCGTTTGGCGCACGTCACAATGCCAGCAATGAAGTCAGCGAAATCGCGGCCCTGGTCGAATTTGCCCACCGCTACCATGCACGCATCTTCGTGACCATGAACACCATTCTGCATGATTCAGAACTGGAACCGGCACGCAAGCAGATACGTCAACTGTATGACGCCGGTGTCGATGCCCTGATCGTGCAAGACATGGGCATTCTGGAACTCGACATCCCACCTATCCAGCTGCATGCCAGTACCCAGTGTGATATCCGTGGTGTGGAAAAAGCCAGGTTTCTTGGCGATGTCGGTTTTTCGCAATTGGTGCTGGCGCGTGAACTGACGATCAAACAGATACAGGCCATCAAGGCGCAAGTCGCCACGCCGCTCGAATATTTCGTGCATGGCGCATTGTGCGTGGCCTTCTCTGGCCAATGCTATATCTCGCATGCCGACAATGGCCGCAGTGCCAACCGTGGCGATTGCTCGCAAGCCTGCCGCTTGCCTTATACATTGAGCGATGGTGAGGGCCGGGTAGTCGCTTATGAAAAACACCTGCTGTCAATGAAAGACAATGACCAGAGCCGCAATCTGGAAGCCTTGCTTGATGCAGGCGTACAGTCATTGAAGATAGAAGGCCGCTACAAGGACATGGGCTATGTCAAGAACATTACTGCCCATTACCGTTTGCTGCTGGATGAAATCCTGGAACGCAGGCCAGAATTCACCCGTGCTTCCAGCGGCCATAGCCAGGTGGCATTCACACCCAATGTGGACAAGAATTTCCATCGCGGCCACACCGATTATTTTGCCAATGGCCGCCTTGAAGACATAGGCGCATTCGATTCACCCAAATATGTCGGCCTGCATCTTGGTTATGTGACCCGCCTTGCAGCCAACTTCTTTGAGATCGAAGCCAATGAACCCATGTCGAATGGTGATGGCCTCAACTACATGGTCAAACGCGATGTCGCTGGCATACAGGCCAACACCGTAGAGCGGGTAGGCGCATCAGACAACGGCGAAATCTGGCGCGTTTTCCCGAATGAAAAAATGGCAGAACTGACTGGCATCAAAGTCGGCACCCTGATCAATCGCAACCGTGACCATCGCTGGGAACACGCACTCACCAAAAAATCCGCCGAGCGCCGTATTCCGGTCTGGCTGACACTGGCAGAGCAGGCAAATGGCCTGCGTCTGAAGATCACCGATGAAGACGGCGTGACATCTGAAGTCAGCACCCAACTGGCGCTGGAGCCAGCACAAAACCGCGACAAGGCCGAAGCAGGCCTGCGTGACAATCTCGCCAAACTCGGTAATACCATGTTTGAAGCGGAGCAGGTCAATCTGGATTTGCAGCAGCCATGGTTCGTGCCATCTTCTGTCATCAACGCCCTGCGCCGCGACGCCGTTGCCGCGCACGAAGCTGCACGCCTGGCCGCATGGCAGCGACCTGAGCGCACACCGGCCGTCGAGCCACCAGTCGCCTATCCGGAAACCACCCTCAGCTACCTCGCCAATGTGTACAACCACAAGGCCCGTAGCTTCTATGAAAAACACGCCGTACAACTGATCGCTGCTGCCTACGAATCCCATGAAGAAGCAGGCGAAGTATCGCTGATGATCACCAAGCACTGCCTGCGCTTTTCGTTCAACCTCTGCCCCAAACAGGCCAAGGGCGTGCAAGGCGTACAAGGCCAGGTCAAGGCCGAACCCATGACCCTGGTCACAGGCGAAGAAAAATACACGCTGAAATTCGACTGCAAGCCCTGCGAAATGCACATCATAGGCGCAATGAAAAAACACATTTTGCAGGCACCACCGCCGTCATCTGTACCGTATAGCCCAGTGATTTTTCATAAGACCAGGCCGCAGACGGTGTGATGGTGTTGTCGATAATTTTTCGATATTGCTGAAGTTTGATGTTGGTGGCGCAGAGCTATTGAAATAGTATGGGATTACGGCATTAAAAATGCTGTGTTTGCATGACGGAGTTGCAGTCGGTCTATTTGCGTTCCAGCGAAACCTTGCAGATTTTTAGGAAGTGATGACTACCTTGCTTGTCCGCTGCCATGCCCAGCCGGTGTACACATGGATCGCCACTGCCAGGCAGCCATTGATGATCAATGCTGTACGAACGCCCGTCAGGTGCACCGATATGCCGGTGAGCAGGCTACCTGCGGACAGGCCGCCGCGCATGGCCAGCATGTAGAGGCTGACTGTCTGGCCGCGCAGTTGTGGACTGGCACTGGCCTGTAACAGCGAATTGGCTGCGGTGTTACTGGCTGTCATGCATAGTCCGGCAAAGACCAGCAAGACAGGCAGGCCCCAATTCCATGTATTCAATCCGGCAAGCACCAGCGTTAAACCATACAGTGCTGCCAGCTTTGAACTGAAGTTGCGTAAATCAATATGCCTGCTGATCAAGAGCAAACTGAATGCACCCAACATGCCACCGACGCCAAATGAAGCCATGCCTATACTGAAATGGCTGGCGTCGCCATGCAACGATTCTTTGACCAGAACCGGCGTGAAGGTGATCAGGGGGCTACATAAAAAACTGGTGGTCAGTACCGTGATCAGGGCACCGCGTAAATTGGGGTCTGCGACGATATCGCGCGCACCCGAAAACAGGCCCTGTCCACTCGTCGCAGTACTGGCATCTGCCGTAGTTTTTCCGCGTGGAAGTATCCACAAGGCTACTGCAATGAATGGAAGATACGATACGGCACTGATGGTAAAGCATCCGGCTGCGCCCACACTCACCAGCAGGACGCCAGCGATAGACGGTCCCAGAATGCGCGACAGGTTGAACTGTATCGAATTCAGTGCCAGTCCCTGAGCGATTTGTGAACGTTCGACCAGACTCGGTACAATGGACTGGAAGGATGGCATGGACAGCGCATCCGTCACACCCACCACCAGCGACAGGCAGATGATGATCCAGGGATGCACCGTGCCAGTCAGCAGCAACACGACCAGCAGGGTCGGGCACAGCATCTGTATCGACTGGAAGATGCTGATGATGCGACGCCGGTCTGCGCGATCAGCCAGTACACCACCAAACAGGGTCAGAAAAAATGCCGGAGCACCCAGTGCAAAAGCATCCAGCCCTATCATGAATGAAGAAGCGCCAAGACTCAGCAAGAGCCATGGTTGCGCGACCTGTTGCGCCCATGTGCCTATATTGGACAATAAACTGGCAAACCAGAAAGTGCCAAAGCGCCGCGTTTTTAACAGGGCAAAGGATGCCGAAAAATGAGTTGTTTCTGAGTGCGCTGTTTCCATGTCTTCATAGCTAAGGGTACTCCTGCTGCTTCGACAGGATAGCGCTATGCTATCGCAGAAGACATGGTTAGGGGGGCGGTCGTTACATTCTGAAATTTGGCGTGTTATTTATTTCGTCACAATCGCAAACGTTCCCGGTGCCTTGTCTATCAGCCCGAAGAAGCGCACCAGATCTATCTTGCTGCCATCGACTTTCAAATCATCGCTGAACAGCGTGTCTTTGACACCTGCTGTGCCTGCCATCATCTTGATGAAGATGGGTTTGGTCAGCGTCAGGGTGGCATTTGCATCTTTGGCCGGTTCGGCCTTCTTGTGATGCAGGACGGCGTTTTCTATCCATAGTACGTAAGACTCTTTACTGTCAGTCAGCACCAGGTTGACTTTGAAATCCTTGCCTTCGGCATCCGGGCCATTCAGGCCGGCGGCCATGGCTTCCAGAAAGCGTTCTATCGGGGTGTGGGCCAGCATGTCTATCATGGCGGCACGGTTCACACCCTTGGCGGGTGGGCCATTGCGCAATTCATTGGCGGCAGTGAGGTAGCTGTTGCGCCAGGTGGATGCTTCGGCCATGTAGCCCATTTGTTCATAGGTACGGGCCAGCAATTCTTTGGCGCTCTTGTTATTGCTGTCGGCAAAGACGACATGGTTCAGCAGTTCTGCTGTCCAGCGGTAGTCACCCTTGCCAAAGGCGGCCTGGGCTGCGGCAATGGCTTTGTCTGCACCGCCTGCCAGTTCGACATAATGCCTGGCCGATTCTTGCGGTGGCAAGCGGTTCAGGTTGGCCGGATTGCCGTCATAGGCACCGATATAAAACTGGTACACGGCTTTGACGTTATGACGCAGGTCGCCATAGTAGCCGCGTGCGCCGAAATAGCTTTCCAATGATTTTGGCAGTTTGATCTTGTCAGCGATTTCATAGGGCGTGTAACCGGCATTGATCAGGCGCACCGTCTGGTCATGCGTGTATTGGTAGACATCGCGCTGTTTGGTAATGAATTCTGCAATGCGTGCCTTGCCCCAGACTGGCCAGTTGTGCTGGCCAAAATAGACATCGGCATCGGCACTTTGTAGCAGTGCCTGCTCCAGGTAACTTGCCCAGCGCTGTGCATCACGGGCTTTGGCACCACGCACAGGTAATAGATTGTGCATGGTCTGCGCCAGGATTTCTGCGCCGGCATAGGCTTTTTTATCGGGGATGCTGAAGGTCAGTTCTGATGGTGCTTCTGCACCGGGTACGTTATGAAAAACAAAGTTGACGCCATCCAGTGTCAGTTCCTGCGTTGCTTTGGTGATGAGCTGATTCGGTTCCAGCACACCGACACTGCCATAGGCCACGCTTTTACCCAGGCCGGTATCGACCTGGCCTTTGGCTGATCGTTCCAGGTCTTTGCCAAACTGATAGCCAGAACGTCTGGCCATGGCGGTGCCGACCAGGATGTTTTCACTGGTGGCTTCTTCCATGAAACCATCGGGGGCGATGACGGGTATTTTTTTGCTGTTCACTTCATCCGGCGAAACGACACCGAGTGCACCACCAAAATGGTCGGCATGGCTGTGGGTAAAGACGACGGCGACCACAGGTTTGTCCCCTAGGTGCTTCCGGGCAAAGGCGATGGCGCTGGCGGCACTTTCTTTGGACGTCAGCGGGTCAACGATGATCCAGCCGGTTTTGCCTTCGATAATGCTCATGTTGGCGATGTCAAAGCCGCGCAATTGATAAATGCCGTCAGTCACCTTGAACAGGCCGGTTTGTGCATTCAGTTTGGCATGGCGCCACAGGCTGGGGTTGACGGTGGCCGGGGCCGGGCCTTCTATGAACTTCCAGGCATCGAAGTCGATCAGTATCTCACCTGTGGGGCCGAGGATTTTTCCTTCTGGTTTTGCGATCAGGCCGCGTTTGGCATCTTCAAAATCTTGCTGATCATCCAGCGCCAGTGCCTTGCCCATGTCGGTATTGGCTTTTTGCGTCGTCTCGCTGGCTTCATTACTGATGGCGTTATTGGCTGCGCTGGTGGCGTTATTGGTGACGGCTTTTTGTCCGCATGCAATCAATAGCAGGCTGCTGGCGAGTGCGGTGAGCGTCAGGGCGACAGGGAATATCCTTTTTGCAGAACGGGGCGCGAACGACATGAACGATCTCCGGTTATATATTTTGAGGAAGAGTGTAGGGTGGGCAGTGCCGCGTGTCCAATGCATTCTTGCGCTAAAATCCATGCGCGGCTTGCATGAGAATGTTACTTAATAATTAACTTCTGTAGCGCTTGCTCGCCCGCATTTTTTAAGGATATACGGTCATGGAGTTGAAACGGCTCAGGCATGTGGTTGCCCTGGCAGATGAAAGAAATTTCGCGCGTGCGGCTGAACGCGTGCATTTGTCGCAATCAGCCCTCAGCCGCAGCATACAGGCGGCAGAGGCGGAATTGCAGGTGCAACTGTTTGATCGTGGCACGACCGAGGTAAGCCCGACACCGGCGGGCAGCTTTTTTATTGAGCGGGCGCGCAAGCTGCTGTTTGACAGCCGTTGCCTGGAAAGGGATATTGACCTGTACCGTAAAAAGCAGATAGGACATCTGGCGATAGGTGTCGGGCCTTTTCCTGCGGCGACGCTGCTGCCTTTGCTGATGCCGGAATTGCGTCAGCAATATGCAACTGTCAGTCTGCGGGTGGAAGTCAATAATTGGGAATACCTGGCCCAGCATTTGCGCAGTGAAGAACTGGATTTTTTTGTGGCTGACACGCGGGAACTGCCGCCAGATGAAGATCTGGACATCCACTTGCTGGCGCGCCAGCCCGGCGGGTTCTTTGTGCGTACTGGCCACCCTTTGCTGAACAGGCCGGGCTTGCAGGCCACAGATATCGTGCCATATGGCCTGGCTTCTGTACGGCTGCCGCAGGCAATACGCCAGGCTTTGGGGCAATTGCTGGGTCTGGAGGCAGGCAAGCCTTTGCCCATAGCATTGGAATGTGATGACGTGCTGACCCTCAAGCGAACAGCGCTGGAATCGGACACGGTGCTGGCAGCTATTTACACCGCAGTCAGTGATGAAATCCGGCGTGGCGAGATGGCAGCGTTAGTGTTGCCTGGTGTGCCCACCATGTATTCGGAAGTAGGTATTGTGTCCCTGCGCGGGCGCAGTCATTCCCCGGTGGCGCAGTTTGTCATCGCGCGCCTGCAGGCACTGGCAGAAATGGCGGGCTGAACGCGTGCGCAGCACTGAACAGATTTTTCTTGTCTGTTCAGGCCGCATGCTGTGCAAGTTTCGCTGGATTTAACTCCAGCTCAGGTCGGTATGCAACAAGGGTAACTGCCGCACACGCTTGCCGGTCGCTGCAAAGATCGCATTGCAGACAGCCGGTGCCAAAGGCGGGAAGGCCGGTTCACCCAGGCCAGTGACCGGGAAATCGGTTTTCAGGAAATGCACATCTATTTTTGTTTTACTGTCCTTGATGCGCATCAGCGGGTATTCGTGGAAGTTGCTCTGCACGATACGGCCCTTTTGTATGTCCAGTTCCGGATACATCAGGGTACTGATACCATCCAGCACCGATCCCTGCACCTGGTGTTCTGCACCGCTGAGGTTGACGATCTGTGCGCCTATATCCGTGACAACCACTACGCGGTCCACCGTCAGTTCGCCCTGTTTGCTGACCGTAACTTCCGCCACTTCGGCAATATAACCGCGATGGCTGAAGTGGAAGGCAATGCCCTGGCCCTGACCTCGTGGGAACTTCTTTTTACCCCAGCCGGATTTGTCAGCGACTTCCTGCAAGACTTTTTTCATGCGGCCCACATGGTAGGCCTGGCCGCGTTCACCGGTGCCGGGTACGATGTCCTTGTCACCCAGTATGTCGAGGCGGAATTCAAGCGGATCACGCCCTGCTGCATGGGCCAATTCATCGATAAAACTGTGGAACACCCAGGCAAACACATTGCTGCCAGGTGCGCGCCATGGTCCCATGGGAATACTGCATTCCAGCGGGGTTTGTTCCAGCAGGCAGTTTTCCAGCCAGCGACCGGGGAACTCGTCACCAGACAAACCGGCACCGCTGCCTGTTTGCAGCGTGGCTTTGCCGTCGCGCATCTGCTTGTTGGCAAAGGTGACAAAATGATTGTGCCAGGCGATCAGCTTGCCCTTGCTGTCAACGCCGCCGCGCAGATAATGAAAACCGCCAGCACGGAAATGATCATGCCGCATATCATCTTCGCGTGACCAGGTCAGCTTGACCGGCACCTTGGCCTGTTTGGCGATGGCGGCTGCCTCGACCACAAAATCAGAACTCAGGCGACGGCCAAAACCGCCACCGCTGCGGGTGATGTGCAGTTTGATGCTGGCTTTGGGAATGCTCAGGGTTTCTGCCACCAGGTTTTGCCCGGCTTCGGGGTTTTGTGTCGGTGCCCAGATTTCGATGCTGCCATCTTTGGCGTTATAGGCTGCCGTGCAATTCTGTGGTTCCATGCTGGCATGTGAAATAAACGGATAGCTATACGCCGCTTCTACCATTTTTGCCGATTTGCTCAATGCCAGGGCGACATCGCCATCCTTGCGCAAGACAGTGCTGCCAGGTTTGCCAGCCAATTCTTTGGCCTGGGCCGCAAAACCTGCCCAACTGTCGTCGGCTGTCTTGCCTTCATCCCAGGTGATGTTCAATTGTTTGCGGGAACTGAAAGCGGCCCAAGTGGTTTCTGCCAGGATGGCAACGCCAGGTACCAGGCCACGGATATTGTCTGTGCCTTCGATAATGAAGGCATCTTTCACGCCGGGCAAAGCCTTGATGGCATCCAGGTTGGCCTTGACGACCTTGCCGCCAAATACTGGACATTTTTCATACACGGCATACAGCATGCCGGGCAGTTTGACATCAATACCAAACAGAGGTTTGCCGGTCACGATGGCCAGGTTATCGACACCACCTATGCGTGTACCCAGCAATTTGAAAGTGGCCGGGTCTTTCAGCTTGACGCTTTTTGCATCCGGTACCGGCAGGCTCGCTGCCTTGCTTGCCAGTGCACCATATGTCAGCTTGCGTTTGCTGGCAGGGTGATGCACGGCACTGTCTGCGGCATGGCATTCATCCGCATTCACGCCCCAGGTCTGGGCGGCAGCAGTGACCAGCATGGTGCGGGCAGTGGCACCCAGGCGATGAAATTCATTGTAGTTGGTGGGCGTGGATGTGGAGCCACCTGCGCCCTGGCTGCCATAGGCAGGATTAAGATCGCCCTGGATGATACGTACATCCTTCCAACTGACTTCCAGTTCTTCGGCAATCACCATCGGCAATGAGGTTTTGATACCCTGACCGATTTCTGGTTGTTTTGATACCAGGGTGATCGTGCCATCCGCACCTATGCGTATCAGTGCATGTGGTGTGAAATCGCCAGTTGCTGCCGTGCCGTCTGCTTTGCTGACCTGGGCGATGGCTTCACCGGCCTGGCCGGTCAGGTAAGCCAGCACCAGTCCACCGCTGGCGGCGGCAGTGTTGCGCAAGAAAGCGCGGCGCGAAACTTGTTGAATAGCCTTGTTCATCCCGTTTCCCCTTATGCTTTCTTCTTGCCATTGGCCAGCTCGGCAGCCCGGTGGATACCGGCACGTATGCGTATATAAGACGCGCAGCGACACAGGTTGCCGGACATGGCAGCATCAATATCGGCATCCGTCGGGTGTGGTTTGTCCTTCAATAATGCCGCTGCGGTCATGATCTGACCGGCCTGACAGTAACCGCATTGCGGTACATCCAGTTCTTGCCATGCCTGTTGCAAGGGATGCATGGCCTTGCTGTCCAGGCCTTCTATGGTGGTGATTTTTTGTTTGGCCAGCGCCGACACCGGCATCAGGCACGAGCGGGTCGGTACACCATTGATCTGTACCGTGCAGGCACCGCACTGGCCTGCCCCGCAGCCATATTTGGTACCGACCAGATTGAGTGAATCGCGCAAAGCCCACAGCAGGGGCGTGTCTGGTGCAAGATCGACGGCTTGTATTTTGCCGTTGATGTTGAGGCTGTATTTACTCATGGATTTCCCCTGCAAGGATGGATTCGAGATGCAATGCACATTGTAGTAGTTATTCATGGCATTGGTGCAAAGTGCATTTTGGCATCTGGAAAAACCTGTCCTGAATCATTCCATGAGTCATTCCATGAATCAGACATCTCAGCGCAAAACCTGGTGCGCAAGCCGTATGTAGACAGGAATGCCAAACAGTATATTCAGCGGAAAAGTCATACCCAGTGACATTCCAAAATACAGCGAAGGTGATGCCTCCGGGATGGCATAACGCAAGACCGCGGGGACGGCAATATACGAAGCGCTGGCTGCCAGCACCATCAGCAAACCGGCATCTCCCGCCGGCAGATGCATGAGGCTGGCCAATCCCAGCGCGATGCCCGCATGCAGAACGGGTGCCAGCAATGCAAATGCCATCAGCAAGGGGGATTTGCCACGTAATTCTGGCAGCTTGCGTGCCGCCATCAAACCCATGTCCAGCAGGAAAAATGCCAGCATACCCTTGAACAGGTCGCCAGAAAATGGCTGCATGGCGGCCTTGCCTGTTTCGCCAGACAAGATACCGACCAGCATGGCACCCAGCAACAAGAGTTGTGCACCATCGGTCAGGGATTCGTGCAAGACTTTGCCCAAACCATGCTGGCCCTTGTCTGCTGCTGTACCGGCATTGGCTGGCTGTCTTTTACGGATGGCATTTGCCATGACGACCGCAAACAGAATGGCGGGTGATTCCATCAGGGCCATCGCTGCTGCCATATGGCCGCCATACGCCAGACCATGGCTATCCAGGTATTGCACCGCAGTGATAAAGGTGACTGCGCTGACCGAGCCATAGGTGGCGGCGACGGCTGCTGCGTCAAAATCGGCAAGAAAGCGCCTGAGCAGCAGATAAGCAACTGCCGGGATGATCAGTGCCAGTGCAATCGCGCAGCCAAGACTGCTGGCCACCTGCAGGTTCAGGCCGGAATGAGCGAGGGCGAAGCCGCCCTTCAATCCCAGGGCCATAAGCAGGTACAGCGATAAAAAGCGGGAAATGGGTGGCGGTATTTCCAGGTTTGATTTGATGCCGCCAGCAATCAGGCCAAAGATGAAGAAAAGAATGGCGGGGTCGAGCAGGTTTTGCATACAGGCTTCCGGTGTTCAGATGAGCGTATGGTATGCAGTTTTAACTATCAGGTAAAATCAATTTTATCGACGTTAATTATAGATAAAACTCTATGAATGTAACATTCAGGCAACTACAGCTTTTTCTGGAACTGTCAGAGTTGCGCAGCATCAGCGCTGTGGCACGTGCCTGCCACGTGACCCAGCCGACGGTGTCCATGCAATTGCGTGAACTGACTGATAGCTTTGGCGTTCCTTTATACGAAGTCATCGGCAAGCAATTGTTTCTGACACCAGCCGGTGAAGAACTGGCTGCCACGGCGCGCACGATGGCGCATGAGTGGGATACGCTGGAACAGCGCATTGCCGGCATGAAAGGCTTGACTCAGGGGCGGCTGCGGGTGGCGGTTGTCAGTACCGCCAAATATTTCATACCGCGCATGCTGGGGGCATTTTGCCGTGAATATCCAGAGATTGACATCGCACTGGAAGTACAAAACCGTGACGGTGTGGTGCAGCGCCTGCGCGAGAATCGGGATGATATCTACATCATGTCCATGCCACCAAAAGATGTCGATGTAGTGCAGCAAGTCTTTTTACCTAATCCGCTGGTCGTGGTGGCACCCTTGCAGCATGCACTGGCGGGCAAGCCAGCCATCCGGCTGGATGAGCTGCTGCATGAACGTTTTATCTTGCGTGAAAAGGGCTCGGGCACGCGTCTGGCTTGTGACCGTTATTTTGCAGGGCTGGGCATCAGCCCACTGGTTCGCCTTGAACTGGGCAGCAATGAAGCCATCAAGCAGGCGGTGGCCGGTGAAATGGGACTGGCAGTCTTGTCCCGACATGCCCTGGGCGAACACCTGGTGGACCAGTCGCTGACGGTGCTGGATGTGGAGGGTTTTCCTATCGTATCGCACTGGTACATCGTGCACTTGCAAGGCAAGCGCCTGTCACCGATCGTCAGTGCTTTTCTGTCTTACCTGAATCAGCACGCGCAAGAACGAATGCCAGCCTGAACCGTCAGTCCAGTATCACCAGGCCAGAATGCTGATGAGAGTTGCGGTCACCCCGTCGGTAACTGCGAAACACATATTTGCCTTCACCCGTCTTGCTGCACATGGTGCATGGCGTGGCGTGATCAATGTCCCGGATGCCTGTCTGTAGCAAGGCACGCCTGGCCAGCGCATTCAGATTGATATGGCGGTGCGTGGGGCGAAGCGTATTGGCATCCAGATCCGGAAATTGCCTGAGAAAATCATCGGCCAGTTCTTCACTGACTTCAAAGCAGCAAGGCCCGATATGCGCACCGATGGCAGCCACCCAATCCTGCGGCTGTTCGCCCTGTGCTGCCAGTTCCTGCCACAAGGTTTCGATGACACCGCCAACGATCCCGCGCCAGCCGGCATGGGCCGCAGCGATCATGCTGCCGTCACGTTTTGCCATGAGCACCGGCACACAATCTGCCGTGATGATGGTCACCGGTATGCCAGGCAGTCGCGTAAAAAACGCGTCGGCATCCCCGCATTGCTGATTTTTTTCCGTAATCTCGACCACACGCTTGCCATGCACCTGGAGTTTCGCCGGTACCGTATCCCAGTGTGTACTTAGCGCAGCAGGTACAAATTCCCTGGCGTTTCCGAAGCCGTAGCGAATGTGGGGGATGGCGGCGAGTAGGGGGCTGCTATGCAAGGGGTGCTCCGGTATTCAATTCAATTGCGAAAACAGGATTTTAGCGAGTTTTCTTGCGCGGTGTTGGAGAGAATGAGGGAGATGGATTGCCGTCGATTCGCAGCAATCAAATGATCGTCAGTTCCGCGCCATATTGTGCAAACAGTAATCCCTCAGCAAAGCTTCAGCATCCTTGTATGACAATTCGTCTGATGCACCACCAGCTTTGCCATTGCCTGCGGAATCTCCGGCGGCATGAAATCGCCTGATCGCCAGGGCCATCACATGTTGATTGTCATATTGTCGTAGTAAAAAATCCCATGTGACGCCGGACCGATGATCCAGGCCCTGTATCAGGCTGACGCGTGATGCGGCATCGACACTGAATATCAATCGCCTTGCATCGGCAGAAAGCCCATCCCCCGTTGCTTTCAGGCAGGCTTCTTTCAGTACCCAGAATTCGTAGAATTTTTGTGTCCTGCTTTTGCCGTCCAGGCGATTGACTTCAGCGATTTCACTGTTACTACAGACCACGGGCATCAACTCATCCAGATTCACGTCTTGATGCAATAATTCTACGTCTACACCAATGTCGGCGCCATAGCCCAGCGCAACGATAACCAGATCGCCAGCATGAGAAATACTGATGGCCGGTGCTTGTATTGCCGTGGTTTGTGCAAAAGCGATAGAGGGTTTGCCAGATGCTTCCAGCGCGATAAAAATATCCTGTACCGGCAAGCCTGTGCTTCTGGCAACGGCCAGTTTGACCACGGCTCGCCCGCCCAGATAACGGTCCCTGTCATCCTGGTGCAGATAGCGTTGACAGCGTGCCTGCTCGGTGCTGTTCAAAAGATCTTGCAAACCTGAGCGGTATTCACGCAACTGTGCCAGACTGGCGACCCAGACTTCAGTTGCCATTGCGAGCGATGATGGTGGTGTATCTTCAGGCATGGTGCAATTTTAATCCAGTTTCACAGCAAACAAGCATGGAAAACAATCACGGCAAATAATCGTAGCAAATAATCACAGCAGACAATCGCAGCAGACAATCGCAGCAGACAATCGCAGCAGACAATACAGGACACCAACATTGAAAATTATCGCCTATCCATTTGCCGGAGGCAGCACCCATAGCTATGCCGGACTGGCACGTGACCATGCCCACGAATGGATTACGCTGGATCCGCCCGGCCATGGCAACAATATGAACCTGCCATTGATGCACAGCATTCCCGAAATGGTATCTGCCTTGCTGGAACCCACTTTGCGTGCAAGCGCTGGCCAAGCCTATGTACTGTTTGGACACAGCATGGGGGCTTATATTGCCTTGGCTATGCTGGATCGCTTGGTGGCAATGGGTGCCAGCTTGCCACAAAGACTGGTGTTGTCCGGTGCGGCAGCACCCCATAGCCGCCTGTTGCAGCATCATGCAGAATTGCCGCAGAAAGAATTTCTGGAATGGGTCGCCAATATGGGCGGTCTATCCGCAGAAGTGCTGGCCGAACCGCAACTGATGGAATTGTTTGAACCCATACTGCGTGCCGATATAGGCGCAGCCGAAGCCTATGTCGATGGCCACCGGCGTCAGCACCATGTACCCGTGCGAATTTTATTGGGGCAGAATGACCAGATAGCATTGGCCGACGGCATGGCCTGGGCAGATTGCTTTATGCAAGTGCCCGAAGTACATACGTTTGCGGGTGGACATTTCTTTTTGTTTGATGAAGTCAAACAAGTTAGAAAACTGATTGAGTTTTAACTGGTTAGCGTCGTTTTTTTAAGTAAACTATGCAAATATTGCTACTTCCGTCAATACTTGTGCGTCAATAATTTGGGAACCATATGACTACAGCGCCACTTGCAGAACAAGCCTTACTCCGGGCACGACTATATTTTGTACTGACGTTTGTCGCATTATTTGGTGGAGCATTTTTATTCTCATTGAATCCAATTTTTGGATATATCGGAGTGTCAGGCTATTTCTTCTCCCTTGTTGCTACCCATGTTTTCTTGGGGAAAGCTGCTCAGCGATCCGGCAGAAGTTGGGTCTATTACGGTTTTCTTCCCTTTGTTTTCCCCATGTTGGGGGCCTTTCTTTCTTTTTGCGTATTGCGCAGCAAGATACCTCACTCCAATACTGAAGGCGAATAGAAGTTTCGGTTTCATATAAATGAATTCGATAATAAAGCGGGGCACCATATAGATGCCCCGCTTTCACTAAAGTGCGTATGAACTGCTGCGCCAATCTATATTAAAAGCGATACAGCACAGATGCCTCGATTGCACGACCAAAGATAGGGCGGGCAAATACCACGCTGCTGCCACTGCCGATGACGCGGGAATTACCCTCGGTCAGACCCAGTTGATTCGTCAGGTTGGTACCAGCCAGGCGGAATTCCAGATTGTCACCCAGGCCAACCAGGACACCTGCATCCAGGGTGTAATACTTGGGCAGGGATTGCTGGTTTTCAGCATCTGCAAAACGGGCATCGACATGCGTGTATGTGCCATACAGCTTGATATCGGCATTGTCGAGCGGGATACGATAGCTGGGGGACAGACGGAACTGCAGTTTGGGCTGACGTTTCACTTCATGGCCGGTATTGCTGCCATAGTTTTCATACTTCGATTGCTGATAGGCGCCGCTAAGTGAAATCTGGAAATTCTTGATAGGCCGTGCAGCCACTTCAAACTCCAGGCCAGAACCGCTGGAACCACCAATCGCCGTTACATTGCTGCCGTTCGACAAAAACTGCTGGAAGGGCAAGCCAGTGAAGGTGTTGTGGAAGAAGGTCAGGTAGGCGCTGACATATTCCGATACGCTCTTCAGGCCGATTTCATATTGCTTGACCTTGGTCACAGGCGAGTTCACGCCATTGTCGCGTATGGTATCGAACTGGGGCAGGGCAAAGCCGGAATTCAAACGTGCAAATACGCTGAAGTTGTCCGATACCTTGTAGTTTCCCCCCAGCGTGTAAGAGATTTCACTGTCGGTGCGGTTGACGGGGGTATTCGAACCACTGAGTACGGATGCGCTGTTGTTGTACAGGGTCAAAGGATTGTTATCCAGGTCCACCGATTTGGGATTGGAGATCACACCATTCAAACGGCGGTTTTCTGTACGCACACCAGCATCCACACGTATGCTGTCATTGATTTTCCATTCGTCAGCCAGGTAAAACGCCGTATTCTGTGCCGAGAAGTTTTCATTCAGGGTATAGAAAGACGCGCCATCGTGGCCATTGCCGCTGACGATGACACCGTTGTTCAATTGCACGTTGATGGGGCGGGCATTCGGTGTTGCCGTCATCAGGACGCTATTGCCCAGGTACCACATGTCCTTGGATGAATAGTCGGCATAGTACAGGCCGGCTGTCAGGGTATGGTCCTTGACGATTTCCTTGCTGATGCGCAGTTCATCGGTGAAGGAATTCAGTTTCTTTTCCACCGACCAGATACCGGCTGACATCACCTGCTGGTCGCCCGCAACGGCCGTGCCACCATTCAGGTAGCTTGCTGTGCCTGAAGTGGCCTGCTTGCCCCCTGCTGCTGCGACCACATTGGCCTGACCATTGGCAGACTGTATCGCGCTATTGATGTAGGCCGACATACTCATGGGGCTATTGCCGGTAAAGATAGCCAGCGTAGGCGCATCACCAGAAAAATGATTGAGCTTGTTGCTGACTGTCCAGCCATTTATATTTTGGGTGAAGTCCACACCAAACAGATTTGCCTGCAAGCCGCGTCCATCTGCCAGATCTTTGTTGATGACCTGGCCTGGACCGACTTCCAGCGCGACATTGCGCAATTCATTACCATACAGCGAGCCGGTCAAAGGATCAAAGCCAGGGAAGGCAGAAGGTTTACCACCAGCAGAAGTGGCAGAAATCAAAGGCACGCCGGTGTAGAAAGTGTTTTTATCATTGACGGTACGGGCATAGAAAGTCAGTTCGCCCTGATCCAGTTTTCTGGTGATGCTGGCAGTTACCTGCCCGCCTTCATCTGCTGGATATTGTCCGTCACGTACGCCTTGTGCCACGCGATAGAATCCGCCTATCGTTCCGTACCAGCCATCGGCAATCTTGCCGCCATAGTAGCCATCAATGCGACGCAGATTGCCGGTGCCGACGGTGGCACGCAGGCTACCTTCTGCGACGTCACGGCCTTTCTTCAGCAAAAAGTTCATTGTGGCGCCTGGCTGACCATTCGAGAAAATCGGGCTGGGGCCACCGCGCAAGACCTCCACCCTGTCTATGGTGTCGTCAATGCGGAACAGCGACGAACCTTCAAGAAAGGACAGGGTAGGTGGCGGGAACAAAGGCGAACCATTCATTTGTATTGTCACGAAGGGGGCGTCGCCATCGATAGGGAAACCGCGCACGCCAATATTGGCACCCGCATTGCCGCCGCTGGATTCGGCGTAGATGCCGGGAACAATTTTCAGCAAATCTGCCGTACTGCTGGGAGCGGCCTGTTTGACCTGTTCTTCATTGGCGGTGGTGATGGAATAGGACGCATCAATCTTGCGCTGGCCACCATTGCGGGCATTGCCCGTGACGACGATCAGCTGGACTTCTTCCGGTTTTGCTTCTTTTGCCGGTTTGGCGGCGGTATTGCCAGTCTCTGCCGGATTGCTGGCTACCTGGGCATGTGCCTGGCTCAATAATGTCATCATGGCGAGTGTGATCGCCGACAAGCGGAAAGGCTTGTTGCAGTTCATTTTGTGCTCCTGAATATTATAAAGTTTGTCGTCCTTAACATCCGTTCAAGGGCAAAACGCGGCTTGTCCACCATGCGTGATGCTACTTCATGCCACTTCCTAAATGAGCCTGGCCTTTTTATACGGCCTGTTTTCCCTGGTACTCAAGTGGCGAGATGTAAAAACAAGCTCATTGAAACAATAAATGTTATCGATGTCAATTGAAATGTTATCGATGTCATTTATTCGACACAAATTATTTTGATGATTGAAAACACGCATTTCTGCGCGGAAACAGATGGCCTGAAATGATCTGAAATGTCCTGTGAACCTGCCTTTGACGTATGCCTGCACGATGGTGACAATGATGGTGGCAACGATGCTGGCAACGATGGTGACAAAATTTGAGGACTGTATTTTCCGACTGTTGCCGTCAGCATGATGACTGGTGGTTGCCGGCTTGTCTGTGCAGGCGCAGGTTACGGATATATCGCGTCGAAACAAGCTCTGTCATAATGCGCGGGAATAAAAAAACAATTTCAGTCACGGGCTTGAAGCATGGGTATGGCACAACAATGTGCCGGGCATGTTTATTCTCCTGGATAGAAATACCTGCATTTGAATCCAGCTTCCGACAAGGTCTTTGCATGTCAGCAAAAAAGCGTAGCACACCCAACCCCGAATCCGGGGTAACGATGGAACACCTGGCAGCCATTGCCGGGGTATCCACCATTACGGTGTCACGTGCCTTGCGCAATAGCCCGCTGGTGACGGTAGAAACACGCGAAAAAATCCGCAAGATTGCAGAAGAGCAGGGCTACCGCTTCAACGTCAGCGCCCGCAATTTACGCCTGGGCCGCAGTCATTCTGTGGCGGTGGTGGTGGAGATGACTCCTGCCAGTGACAGGCCCATGTCTGACCCTTATCCACTGGAATTACTGGGCGGCATTACCCAGGAGCTGACGACAGCAGGTTATAGCGTGGTGCTGACATCCATGCAATTGATAGACACGCCGCCAGTGCAGGGAGCCGACGGCATGATTTTGCTGGGTCAGGGATCGCACGGTGAAGCGGTGCGCCATTTGCAGCGATCTGGTCTGCCACTGGTGATCTGGGGTGCGCCGGATGCCAATCAACCCGGCATTGTGGTCGGCAGTGACAACCGCAAGGGCGGTGCCAGCGTGGCTGAACGCTTTATCCAGCAAGGGCGGCGCAAGCTTCTTTTCATCGGCGATATTGACCATGCCGAAGTGCAGGAGCGTTGTGCCGGTTTCATGGAAGCCCTGGGTGAACAACAACATGCAGTCACCATCCTGCGCCCCAAGGCCTTTACTTTTGAAGCCGGGTTTGACTGTATGTCCACCTACCTCAAGAAAAAAGACAAACCTTTTGATGCCGTCTTTGCCGCCAGTGACTTGCTGGCCATGGGCGCGATACGGGCAATTACCGAAAAAAACATGACAGTCCCCGGTCAGGTATCTGTCATCGGCTATGACGACACGCCAGGCGCCGCCAGCTTCATCCCGGCCCTGACCAGCGTCCACCAATACCTGCGCGACGGTGGTATTTTGCTCGCCAAAAAAATCCTTGGCCTCATCAATGAAGAGAAGGTTGAGTCAGAGGTCTTGCAGACCACGCTGGTAGTCAGGCAGACTTGATTTAGTCATTTCATTATGGGTTGCCAAACCAAGTGCTGCTAATCCAATTACGGCTAATCCAATTACGGCAGACCCAGTTACGGCTGACCTGGTCAGGCCCGCACACACATCTACGTCCCACTTAAGCCACAATCCTCCAAATCGTCGCTCCTGCGAAGGCAGGAGCCCAGTGGCGTCCGCCGCTTGAGCCCGTTCGTCTTAAAAACGAACACACAAAAATTTCTTTAAATTCCTGTCGTTTCCTGACTTCATTTACTAGTTTTAAAAACAGGGTTGAAAAATAAAAAATTTACTTCATTGACTTTTAAAACCGGTTTAAATAGAATTAATTCAAATTTCAAACCGGTTTGAATAAAGTAAAATTTGATAATCCCGGTAAATTTACTCAAGAATACCCAGGATCAAGAATAAAAATGAAGGATGACACCGTGCAAACAAGCGATGCCTTGCAACATCAATTTCCGCTGGAAGGCTGGGGGATTACAGAAAATCACATCGATGATGCACATCACCTGCTCAGCGAAACCCTGTTTGCTCTGGGAAATGGTTATATAGGCTTGCGTGGCACGGCAGAAGAGGGTAACCAGAGAACAGCAGCCGAATCACTGAACGGCAGTTACCTCAACGGTTTTTATGAATCTGAAGCCATACAGTATCCGGAAAACGCTTACGGCCTGGCCCGCACTAATCAATTCATGCTGAATGTGCCGAATGCCAGGTGCGTGGAATTGATACTGGAAGATGAAGTTTTCGATCTGCAGCAAGGCACAGTAGAGAGCTACCAGCGCCAGCTGGATTTTCGTACCGGTCTGTTGACACGTACCCTGCAATGGACATCTGCGCAGGGGCGTAGCATACGCCTGTACAGCCAGCGCCTGGTCAGTTTTGACAACAAGCATGTATATGCGATGTCGTATGAAGTCACACCGTTTAATTTTTCTGGTCAGATCAGGCTGGTTTCTTCTATCGATGCGGCGGTGAAAAATATTACAGCTGGTGATGACCCGCGTGTCGGTTCCGCCATCAGTGGTCCGGTCTTGCGCAAGCTGGAACTTGTACAGGAAGATGACTTCTCTGCTTTTCTGCACCGTACCCACAACAGCGGGCTGAGTCTTGCGACAGCCATGCAGCATCATTTGCAGACAGACAGCGCTTACACCAGCAGCTTGCAACAAAGTGATGAAAAGCTGGAGCAACACTTCACAGTTCAGGCAGAACAGGGGCAGGCGATAAAGCTGGACAAGTTTTGCAGCTATTTTTCTTCCCGCGATTATCCCGCAGCGTCTTTACTGTCACTCAGCCAGCAGGCCCTGGCGAAAGTGCGTGAACAAGGCTTCGCGCAACTGGCCGCAAGCCAGCAAGCTTATCTGGATGATTTCTGGGCGCAGGCCGATGTGCACATCAGTGGTGACGCTGCCTTGCAGCAGGGCATACGTTTCAATATGTTCCACCTGCTGCAATCGGTCGGGCGCGATGGCAAGACCAATATTGCCGCCAAGGGTCTGACGGGTGAAGGTTATGAAGGTCATTATTTCTGGGATACAGAAATTTATATCTTCCCCTTTTTTCTCTACAACAAACCCGAAATCGCCAGGAAGCTACTCGAATACCGCTTTCAATATTTGCCGCAAGCACGCGAACGTGCGCGACAGATGTCACATGCCAGCGGTGCACTGTACCCATGGCGCACCATAGATGGCGAAGAATGTTCGGCTTATTTTCCCGCAGGTACGGCGCAGTACCATATCAATGCCGACATTGCTTATTCCATCAAGCTGTATATGGAAGCAACGGCAGACATGGATTTCTTGCTGACGCAAGGCGCAGAAATCGTGCTGGAAACCGCACGCCTGTGGATGGGCCTGGGTCATTACACACGCTTGTCTGGTCATGACACGGATTCATTTTGCATCAATGAAGTGACCGGGCCGGATGAATACACGGCCCAGGTCAACAACAACTATTACACCAATGCCATGGCACAAATGCATTTACGTTTTGCCGTCGATATCGTTCATCAATTACAGAATGAACACGCAGAAAAATTTGCTGAACTTGCTGCAAAAATTCATCTGCAGGCCGATGAGGCAAATGCCTGGCAACGCGCTGCCGATCATATGGCTTTGCCCTATAACAAAGAGCGCGGTATCCATGAGCAGGACGACAGTTTCCTCAATAAAAAGGTGTGGGACTTTGCCAATACGCCCAAGGAAAATTATCCCCTGCTGCTGAATTACCATCCGCTGGTCATCTATCGCCATCAGGTGTGCAAGCAAGCCGACGTGGTGCTGGCTTTGCTCTTGCTCAGTGACCAGTTCAGTCTGGATGACAAGCGCCGTGATTTTGATTTTTATGAAAAAGTCACCACCCATGACTCATCCCTGTCTACCTGCATCTTCAGCATCATCGCCGCAGAAGTTGGTTATCAGGACAAGGCTTACGACTATTTCATGCAAACTGCCAGGCTGGATCTGGACAATACTCACGGCAATACCCACTATGGTGTGCATACCGCTGCCATGGGCGGCACCTGGCTGGGCATTGCCTATGGTTTTGCTGGTATGCGCGTCAGCAAGGCGCAACTGAGTTTTGCTCCGGTTTTGCCCGTGCAATGGCAGGACTACCAGTTCCGTGTGCACTTCCGCGGGCAATTGCTGGAGATAAGCGTCAGCCAGACCCATGTCGAATACCGTCTACTGCGCGGTACGGCATTGCAATTCCAACACAGAGGGCAAAATCTGCAAGTCACTGAGCAGCAAGCCATATGTAAAGTAGCTTTGCAGTCACAGGAGCTGGCTCATGCGTAAATACGAATATCGTGGCGTCATCTTTGATCTGGATGGCGTGCTGACAGATACCGCGCATTACCATTACCTGGCCTGGAAAAAACTGGCTGAGAGTGTGGGTGCGAGTTTTGACGAGGCCTTCAATGAACAGTTAAAAGGCGTGGACAGAATGGGTTCGCTGAACCTGATCCTGGCAGCATCCGGCAAAGACTTCAGTGCAACGGATAAACTGACACTGGCAGATGAAAAAAACCTGCATTACCAAAGCCTGATCGCCCAACTCAGCCCGGCTGATTTATTGCCAGGCGCAGCAGAGTCCCTGCAACAGATACGTGCCGCCGGTTTAAAAACCGCCCTGGCGTCGGTCAGTAAAAATGCGCAGGCAGTAATAGAAAGACTGGGTATCGCAGAGCAGTTTGATGTCGTCGTCGATGCCGCAAAAATAAAGAACAGCAAACCTGATCCTGAAATATTTTTGACCGCAGCAGCAGGGCTGGGTTTGACTGCCGATGAATGTTTTGGCGTTGAAGATTCAATCGCTGGCATACGCGCCATCAAAGCTGCCAGGATGTTTGCCCTGGGCATAGGTAGCCCGGCAGTATTGACCGAAGCTGATGTTGTCATCGCAGGCTTGCATCATTTCAGTTTGCAGGATTATTTAAAGTAGAAGCAGCAGTAAAAGCGGTAGCAGCAAAAGTAAAACATAAAAAATAAGCAGTAAAAATAAAAAAGGCAGGAGACAACATGACCAATCAGGCTCAGCACGCAGCCAGCAGGCGGCGCATTATTTTTGCGCTATTCCTGCTGTATTTTGTATTCGCCATCCTGCTCAACAGCGTGGGCACGGTGATACTGCAAGTCATCAAGACTTATGGCGTCAGCAAATCTGCTGCCAGTGTGCTGGAGGCATTCAAGGATATTCCCATCAGCATCGTCTCGTTTTGTGTCGCGTCTTTTCTGCCGCGCCTGGGTTATAAATATGCGATGCTGACTGGCATGGCGATAGTCACGGCCAGCACGGCGATCATGCCTTTGCTGCCTGGCTTTTTGATGACCAAGCTCTTGTTTCTCAGTGTGGGTGTCGCCTTTGCCCTTATCAAGGTGTCCGTGTATGCAACCATAGGTTTGATCAGCAGCGACCGTAAACAGCATGCCAGTCTGATGAATACGCTGGAAGGCTTTTTCATGGTTGGCGTGCTCAGCGGTTACTGGATATTTGGTTATTTCATTGACGCCGACAATCCGGCTTCGCCAGTCTGGCTGCATGTCTACTGGTTGCTGGCGGCATTGTGTGCGCTAACCTTTTTGCTGGTTGCGACCACCAGCTTTACAGAATTTGAAGCCAGGCTGACAGTCAGTCACAGCAGCCTGCTTACCGATTTTGCCGATATGCTTAAACTGATGGCGCGTCCCCTCGTCTGTGTTTATATCATCTCGGCTTTTTTATACGTACTGCTGGAGCAGGGCATAGGCACCTGGCTGCCAACCTTCAATAATGAAATCCTCAAGATGCCCGTGAACATGAGCGTGCAAGCCACCAGCATCTTTGCAGCCTGCCTGGCCATAGGCAGGCTGGGAGCCGGTGCCGTCATGCGCAAGCTCAACTGGTATCTGGTGTTGAACATCTGTCTGATCAGCATGGCGGCGCTGGTTCTGCTGACCCTGCCACTGACCCATAACATCGTCGCCAACCCTGATCTGCGCTGGAGCAATGCACCGCTGGCGGCGTTCATCTTCCCTTTGATTGGCCTGTTCATGGCGCCGATTTATCCCGGCATTAATTCTGTCATGCTGAGTTCCCTGCCGACCAATCAGCATGCCGCCATGACGGGTTTGCTGGTTCTGTTTTCTGCTTTGGGTGGTACCAGCGGCTCCATGATTACGGGTTATGTGTTTGGTGCAATGAACGGGCAGACGGCGTTTTACCTGTCGCTGTTGCCACTCAGCGTGATTTTGCTGACCCTGTTTTTCTTCAAGCGTGCGATTGCGCGGCTGGACTGAGATGGCCATGGATGAACTTGGCTACTCTGCACAAGTATATAATCCCAGCTTCTGTTCATCTTTGCTATTTACCCTATGTCGATTACTTTAAAGGAGCTTGCTGCCAGCCTGGGTATGTCCAAGACCACGGTCAGCCGTGCCTTGAACGGTTACCCTGAAGTCGGCGAGCAGACGCGCAAAAAAGTAGTGGCGGCGGCAGAAAAGCATGGCTATGAAGCCAACCCCATGGCACGCAGCCTGGCTGTGGGGCGCACCAATGTGTTTGGCCTGATCTACCCCTTGCTGCCATCTGATCTGGGTGACCCGATGTTCCTTGGGGTGGTCGGTGGCATGGCCGAAGCGCTGGAAGCACGCAAGATGAACCTGATGATTGCGCCGGTCTCGCCCGGTAATGAATTGCCCTCGTATGAGCAAATGGTGAAAGGCCGCCGCGTCGACGGCCTGATCGTCAGCCGCACCATGGTGCAAGATCCGCGTATCGCTTATTTGTCCAGGCAGGGTTTCCCCTTCATAGCCCATGGTCGCACGCAGACCGACAAACCCTATGCCTGGTTTGACTATGACAATGCAAATGGCATACGCCTGGCAGTGCAACACTTGCTGGCGCTTGGTCACCAGCGTATCAGCCTCATCAGTGCGCCGCTGGAATTAAATTTCGCCCGCCAGAGACGTACCAGTTTTGTTGAAGCCATGAGCAGTGCCGGCCTGGATATTGATACCCGTTACCTGATACAGGATGCGCTCGACAGACGCAGTGGCCACCTGGCAGTACAGCAGCTATTGAACTGCACGCCCCGGCCCAGTGCCATCATCGTCGATAACCATCTCTCCGGCGTTGGCGCCATGCGCGCCCTGATGGATGCCGGCATTGCCATAGGCCGTGATATCTCTGTCATCGTCTGGGGCAATATGGAAGACACCCTGGTCGGTGACCAGGTCACCACCATAGACCAGCCTGATCCAAGAGCCGCAGGGTTCAGGATGAGTGAAATGTTGCTGGCGCTGATGAATGGCACACCCGCCGCGGATTTGCAGGTGCTGTGGCAGCCGGTGCTGATCGCGGGATCAACGACCGGCCCCCTTCAAGAATAAGCAAGACAATTAAGACAATTAAGACAATTAAGGCAATCACTGATTCTTTAAATACTCCAGCAAATCCAGCCTCTGTTCTTTCGTCAGCACAGGCAAGTCGCCCGGCTCTTTTGCTGGTTTGGTACCATATTCATGCCCTGTATTGCGATTGCCATTCAATCTGGTATCGAAGGTAAAACCGTCATAACCCGTGCTCTTCAGTCCAACTTTTTCGACATCAAATTCACGCGAGCCAACCAGGAACTTTTCAGGGCGGCATTCAGCATCTTTTTGATCCGAAGGGCAGGTTGCTGGCAGCAGCAAATCATACAAAGTCGGTACCGATCCATTGTGCAGATACGGCCCTGTTGCCCAGATACCGTTCAGTGAGCGCCCCTTGTAGGCCTGCAAAGAAGAATAGGGCGTCATCGTTGTGTCAGGATTGTAATTGCCATGCTTGTTCGAATCCTTGATTTCATTGCTGAAAAAAGCCTTGATGATATTGAACAGCCATTCTGACCAGCGACGTATGAAGCTTTTGTCCGCATCTGGAGTTGTCACCACGCCCAGGGTTGCCTTGGTCAGCAAAGCGGCAATCGGAGCTTTTTTATCCAGCAATACATCACCTACGCCTGCACCTACGTATTGATTGCGCAAGATGCCTGAATAACCTTCATATTTGATACTGTTGTTTGCCATGGTGGGGTCGGTGCCGACTTCTTCCAGCTTGGACATATGGGCCACCACCCGTCTTTGCGACGAGCTGCGGTCTATCTCTGCATGGCAACTGACACAATAATTGGCAAACAGTTTTTCACCGCGTTTGATGCGGGTCTGATCCAGTTTGCCCAGAATTTCTTGCGGCCACAGTGGTGACTGCAATTCAGTCAACTGGTTTTCTATGCGGCGCAGGTTCTGGGTATTGATGGAGCTGTCAAATTCTATGACCTTCTTGGTCCAGCCCTGACCAGAAATCAATGAGGTGACAGAGAAGCGCTTGCTCTCATGCCAGTCCAGCGAGCCAAACACGCCTATCACTTCACCCGTATTACGTCCCAGTGGGCCCAGACCGCCATTGGCACCAAGGCCATTCCATTGCACATAGTCATGCTGGGCAATATCCCACAAGAATGGGTAACTGACTGGCGCATCCGCCTTGATAAATAATTCCTGCCTGAGTTTGACGATGTTCTTGGCTGAGGTCGCAACTCTTTCTATGATCTTGTCGCGGTCGGCAGAACTGATGTCCTGGCCTATACCCGCCAGTGCCGTTTTCACTTCATCCTCGGTCAGAATATTGCCCAGCACTTCTTCGATTTGCTGACGGTTCAGCAAATGTTCCAGCGTGCGGTTATAGATGCGGCCAAAGGCGTCCAGCCTGGCATAACCATAATCGACCGGACTGTGGTTGATGATGTTATAGCTGGTCAGGCGCAGGGTGTACGTCTTGATGTCGGTAATCACATCTGCTTCATTGCTGTATGCGCCGAGTTTGATGACAGCCTGGACAAAGCGTTTTTGCACGTCCGGCTTATCCCTGACTGCCACCATCGCATCGGTCAGGCCTTTCAGGAAACCTGCCATGTCTGCACTGGCGGGGCCGCCATCGATACGCATGCCTGTACCTTTGAAATTGATTTGCCCGGTATGGCAGGCAGCACAGGTAAAGCCTACATAATTTTTACTCAGGTAATTGTCTTTGACAAAACCCACAGGCAAGGCATCAGGATTGCTGGATGTTTTTTTCTGCGGCAGATAGCGGTAGCGATTGATGTTTTCATCACTGCGAAACAGTTCAGGCTTGCCAGCCTGTTCCAGCACCAGAAAGAAATCATAAGGCAGCAAATTGGAACCCTGGGTCGTGGTGTAAAACCACAGACTTTGCTCAGGCTTCCAGTTTTGATCAAGATAGACGATCTTGCCAGCACTGTCACCAAACACATCCTGCCTGACCGTGATGGCCCCGCGATCCGGATCACTGTCAGACACTTCCCATATCTGCGCCAGCATGATGAAAAGCGGCGGAATGATGAAAAGCAGAATGAGCAACAGGAAGCCGTGCCATATTTTCAGCTTGATTTTTGGAAGTTTCATGACAGATCCCTAAGTGGAAAAACGCGGGGAATTCGGGGAGATAGAGATGATTTTTAATTATATTTTTATCATGCCTATATTTTAAGTCTTTTTTGGCAGGATGCCGTCTAAGTTGCGCCATATGTATATTTTCAGCAACATTAATAATGACTAAGCGAGACGGCTTGCACAACGCATGTGGATTCCAGCGCGCAGGTTTGATGGCAGTACTGACTCATTCAGGCAAATAAATTAAGCCCGGTGTTGATTAATTGTAAAAATATCAATACAAAGTTGCCATAATGAAAACGGGTCATTTTTATACTAATGAGCGAAGCAAAATGAAAGAAATACATGACCGATGGAGCATAAATATTTGCTTCCCAGGTCAGTGGATAAACCCCATCCCGCAGCAACAGGTACAAGTCGTAACACCAGCTCGCCGAAAACATCCACATACCAAACGCCGCCTCGACAACGTGGTTGACCGTTTGATCCAGCATTACCTGAGCAAACAATGGCTCATCACCTGCTGGATAGCCCAATTCGTCGCATTCAGAAAGAAGCCAGAAATCCTCGACAAAGCCAGCGCCCATATCAACGCTGATTTGAAGAAGGTGGGGATCATGAAATAAGCGAGCCGATCAGCAGCACGCCAGCTTGCGTGCATGTGAGATCGGGACGCGCCATCCTGGTCCCGATCAAAAACGTCTCGGGAATGACAGCGCGGGGCTATTCATATTGCCCATGTCTACAAATTGCCGCGACCTCACACCCCAGGCCAGCCGTATCGCCTCTTTTCAACGAACACCTCCACCACAGTTACTCTCGAATGCCCCGATCAGCAATCCATCACCTTTTGCCGCAAAGCAAATAGAAGCGCCAATACCCGAACTACCCAAGCCTTTTCCTCATAGCAAATAGAGTTAAGCAAATTTGCAACAATTTGCAAAATAGCTTGATTTTTTAATTACTAAAATTATTTAAAATGCTAGCCTATTAAGCATTATAAAAAAACTAATCTCACATCTCTTTTCACAACCATTCCAGGAGATCTACCATGCTTGCCAAATTTGTTCAGGACAATCGCTATTTATTTGATCAAAACAATAATTTGAATCCCACAGGCAGGGTCACTATCAATTTCAGTGCCAGCAATGGCATGGCGCAATTGCAACTGGTGGTATGCGACAGCAACAAAAAGACCCTGATCAGCGTAGGCACGCCCGTCGATGCGCTTTCTGTACTCAGCACTGCAGCCACTGGCACCGCCAGCTACAGCTTTGACCCGCCAGCCGCCTGCTCACCTGACGGCTATGTCTCCTGGAACATCTTCATCACCAGCAATGTTGCCGGCAGCACTGTCGATGTCGTCACCAGCGTCAGCCAGGCTGGTCGTGCACCCTTGCATGATGCCAATGTCAAGACCACCCTGAGTGCCAATGATGTAGCTGCCCATGTCGGCTATGACGGCCTGTATTTTAATTAAGGAAGCGCCATGCCCAGCACCGCGCCAAAGCTCATCACTGCAAGCATACTTGCCTTCTCCCTGCTCACCAGCTTGACCCAGGCTCACGCCCAGGACCTGGTCATCGGCAGCGACAAATACGAGCTACTGGAAAAGATGCCTCTCGCTAATGGCGAAATTCTGCTCAGGGTCAAATCTAAATCCGTGACAAGCAGCAATGCCAACACACCAGCCACTGTGCCTGCTGGCAACCCCGCTCCCAGCCCAGCCCCCAGCCCGGTTGCCAACGCCAGCACCGACAAGACCGCTAAGACCGACACCACAAAAGCCGCTGACGACATCAGCGCAGCTATCCCCAAATTCATCAAGCAAGAAGATGCCATCATGGATTCTTCCGGCTTGAGCCTGCTTGGTGTCACGGCTGCCGACATCAACCGCCCCAGTACCCCCCACGACTTGCTGATGGCAGTCGCGCGCGGTGTCGATGCCAGTGGCAAACTCAACGAAGGCATGGGCATAGAATTCGCCCCGCTGCCCTTGCTCGCACCCGGCCTCATTACTGGTGGCGCGCCCTATACCTATGACAGCAACTGGTTCAACCGGGCTGCTACCCGCACCTCCATCGGCCTGGCAACAGCCAAGTCAGAAGACGCCAAAATCGGCAACCAACTGGCTGCCTCCATACGCATAGGCTTGATAGACGGCAGCGATCCGCGCCTGCTGTGGAAAGGACTGGACAATTGCGCCGACTACCTGATCAAAAGGAATCCTTTCTCAGTCAGCCCCGGTGAGATCAAACGACAGGAACCCGGCAGCACGCCAACTCCCGACCCAAACAGCCCGGATGAGATCACCGCCAAAAATATCGACACATGCTATAAGAGCCTGAAAGAATATAAAGATCTCGATAAAGACCGCTGGAAGCAGCCCGCCTGGTATGCCGGTTTTGCCAAAGCCTGGTACACCGGCTCTACCGGCCAGATACAGGATGCCCTGCCCGGTGCCAAAGTGCTGTGGACCTCTTACTCGCGAGGCTGGGGCAATGGCGACGACAAAAAACAACTGCTGCAACTGTATGCTGCCAAAAAATGGGATGACCGCATCAAAGACCCCAAGGACGCCAACAAATTCAGCACTGAAACCCGCACCGACATCGTCGCCCGCTACAAACTGGGCCGCGGCAAATGGCATGCCTTCATCGATGGCGGCGTCGCCCGCGTCGATACTGCAGGCGTCGCCACCCAAAACATACGCCGCCTGGGTTACGGCGCCGAATACCAGTTCAGCGACAACATGTGGCTATTAATCGGCAGCATCAGCGAGCGTGGTTATGTCAGCGGCGACGGCAAACGCAGCCTGCTCAACACCGGCATACGGTTTGGGCAAAGCGATGTACCGGTGATTTTTTCGCAGCCTAAGGCGGATGCGAAATAAGCACACCGGCGACCACGTAAATCAGCACAAACAACAACACGGAGGACAGTATGCAATTCACCAGCACAATAAAACTGCTCAGCGGCATCGCCTTGCTCATGTTTGGCGGGCTGGCATTCTCGCAAGGCTTTGAAGGCAGTACTAAAGCACCGACAGGCAAATTCGAGCTCGCGCAGGGAGAGTTATTCAAGGCGATGTCTGATAGCGATAAAAAACGCATCTACATCATCCAGGGTGAAGTCCAGAGCGGAGATTACATAGTGATCAAATCCCTGGGCGGCAAGGACAAGAGCCCTGATGCAAGCATCTTCAATGACCCTAAGCCCAAGGCAGGTAGCGCACCGACTATCACACCGATATCTACACCAGCTTCCTCGTCCAGTGGCAGCGGCCAGCCAGACAGCGCCACGCAACTGTCAAAACTATTGAGGATCATCAACACCTGCAAAACGCCCAAGGTTTTCCTTCATATTGATAGTTACCAATGCCTGAGCAAAGAAGAAGTCGCCAAAAATTAAATCCCAGGAACCCAGCCCATGAAGCCATATCAAATTTTGCTGCTCACCCTCATTTGCCTCCACAGCAACAGCCAGGCAGCAGCGCATGAACAAACCAGCTATGTCAATCCGGCCGCCACCGTAGACCTCAGCGGATGCGCCAAAGCCGATAGCGACTGTCTGGCGCAAAAAAAGAATATCGTCTCGACTGCCATGCAAATCTCACTGGAAGCCATCTATGTAGAAAATGAACAAGCCAGCGTAGACAGATTCAAACGACAAAACGAACACCAGGCAGCCGCACTGTGGGCACAGTATTACCAAAGCTGGATTATCTGCATCATGGTATTCATGATCATCAGTACCGGCCTGCTCATGAGCTGGAAACACATGAAGGAAAGCTTCAGGATTGGCAATCGTGCAGAGAATACAGAAATGAACAGCAGTAATGTCGCCAGTGCGCCGGGTCCTAACGCACTCAAGTTTGATTTCAGCAAGGAACAGAATACAAGGCAAGCCAGCCATGATGGCATCAACATAGAAAGTGCACTGGAAATCAGCCGGGATGGCATCAAACTCAAATCTCCCGTGATCGGCCTCATCATTTTTGCCATCTCGACTTACTTCTTTGCCGTCTATGTCGACAAGGTGTACACCGTCAACCTGTTTGCCGCCGATGCCGTCAAAAAAAATACAGCTGACAAACCCGAGGATAAAAGACCGGAATAGCACCACCGCTGCTCGCATACTGCCACCAAGCAGAGCATCAGCTCATCCATTCTATCCATAGGCAGACATCAGACTTGTCGCCGAAGACCGCATGTCGCCCGTACAGGCAAATCAGCAAGAGGAGCAAGCATGTCAGCAAACGAAGAGACGCCATCCACAGCACCAAAAACAGACATGGCCAGCACCCCGGAAGCAGACGAGGTCACGCAGGCAGGCACTGCAACCAGCTCCGTCAGCAAAAAACCGCCTACTGACGCACCAGACACAGCGGAAGCACCCACACCGCCATCACGCAAACCCACTAGCAGCATTTTCATCGTGCTACTGCTCGCTATCAGTTTGCTGTATGTCATCACCTCCACTGAACGCCGCTACAACAGCGCCCACGATAAAAATCTGCTCATAAAAAAGCAAATCCTTTGCCTCTCCCTGGAGAAGAACCTGCAAGCCCAGCTCAAGACCAGCAGCGACAATTCACATATCAGGGTCACCACAGAAGTGCTCAAACAATGTGAAAAAAGCCTGTATGACAACCCTGATTTTTCTGGCTATGCGGATAAACTGACTGCTGGCAAAGACGCCGAAGAAATAAGCAACGCAAAATTGCTGGAACGCTTCTTCCTCTCGCCGGGTGGCGCTGGCAACTTCGTCTATAAAATTGGCTTGGCTGCACTGTATGCCATCATCATCCTGTGCGCCGCACTCATCCTTATCGCCATCATAGAATCGCAAGGCCTGATTCACCATGACAGCAATGACATCATTGATAAGCTCAAAAACTGGATGGGGAACAAAAACGACGATAAAGACAAGAACAAATCCGCCTTGCCCGGCCTGCTTGCCACCGCCTTGTTTGTCGGCCCCGCAACAATGGGCGGCATCATGGCCATCCATACTGAGCCACTCAACATATCCATGACAACAAGTGGCAAGGTGGGAACTGGTGGCAACAACAGAGACGTCCATGTCGGCGGTGAAGGCAAACCCATCAACATTCCAGTCAAGTTAGATATCGATTCCGTCAGCGCCTCCCTGCCCATCACTCTCAAACCCGTTGCCACACCTGCCAGTATCGACGTCAATGTCAACGGAGGCGCAAAAACTGAAACCACCTTACAGCATCAGGTCAACGTCGCCCTGCCCACGCTGGAAGCCAAACTGGTAAGCAATTTTCAAATTCAAGATGAACTTAACACACGCCTGATCGATCTATTGAAGAAGCCTGCTCCCACCATTGCACTAGATACCGGCAGCATCAGCGACGCCATTAACCGCTTGTCTTGTGCACAGGAAAAAAACTTCAAGACTCTCTCCGACCTTAGCGAAGAACTCATCAAGCTATCAAAGAGCGAAAAATCCAAAGTCACCTCTGGCGGCCTGGAATGCAGCATCAAAGGCATTTGCCCTCCGATGCATTGACAAGCACCGTGCCAGCAAAAACATGCTGATTTTCCTACCGCACACCGCGCCCTAAGTCTTCCTCGTCCGGTTCAGTCGCTGGCATGGAACAGCTTGCATACAACGTGCGGGCTTGCGGTCAGCTCTGATGTTCATACATTTCCAACCAGGCAGGTGATTGCGCGCAGCTAATCAGCCTGTGGACTGCCAGCTAATGCGTGGGGGGAAGCGGGGAGCGAAAGTGAACGGGCATTGTCGGTTTTTTGATCGGGATTGTCAGGATGATTTTGATAGGGAGTGGGCGGCGCGGGTTAGGGCGGGGAATAAGCTGTAAATATAAATTGCATTACACATCCACCATATTGAAATTGCTGCAAACACGATCACGTCCGCTCTTTTTGGCAGCATAAAGTGCATTGTCTGCGGCTTCAATCAGTTCTACTGGCTTGTTCAAATCCCTGACGGGGATAATGGCTTCCACCCCGGCGCTGACTGTGACGATGCCGGCCTCATTGCCTGCATGTGAAATGCCCAGGCTATGGATTGCGGTGCGGATTCTTTCGGCTATCAACAAGGCGCCTTCAACATCAGTCGTTGGAAGAATAACGGCCAGCTCTTCACCGCCATAACGTGCCGTCAGGTCACCAGCGCGATTCTGGCAGGATTTGACCGCCTGACTGATTTTGCGCAGACATTCATCGCCTGCCGCGTGGCCGTAAAGATCGTTGTATTGTTTAAAGTGATCAACATCAATCATGATCAATGCCAGTGAACTGGCATTACGGATTGCACGGCTGAATTCTTCTTCCAGGGTGATATCGAAATTGCGCCGGTTGGCCAGTTCGGTCAATGCATCCTGCAGTGACAGCCGTTCCAGCGTTTTATTCAGAACGATCATGGCATCGCGTGCCCTGATGACTTCTGCTTCAGCGTTGAGACGCAACTTCATTTGCCCAATCAGATAGAAACCTATTGCACCCAGTGCAATGACGAGCAGCCCAACGCCCGCAGAATGCAGATATGTATCTGTCAACCAGTCGGCGAGGACTTCATCTTCCGATACGGCGGCAGAGACAAACAGAGGATATTTATCCAGGCGTCGAAAGCCGTTTAGTCGCTTTACACCGTCCTGCGCTGATTTGACCGTGAACGTTCCTGATGCATGGGATGCACTTTCTTTAAAAACGGTCGTTGACTGCATATTTTTGCCGATGGAATCTGGCAATAGCGGCCGTCGGGTCAGCATGGTTCCATTATTGGATACCAGAACGATAGCGCCTGCCTGGCCAATATTGAAACTGTCATAAAACCGGTTGAAATAATCAATGTCTATCGTTGCCAGTGCAACGCCAGCAAAACTGCCATCAGCATGATTGAGTCTGCGTGACAAAGTCATGATCCAGATACCACTGGAACGACTGCGTATCGGCGACCCTATGTAGGCGTTTTTGTCCTGATGTGTGCGGTGATAGATGAAGTAATCTCTGTCGGCATTATTGATATTGGCAGGTGTGGAAGGCAGTGAATTCACCAACCAGTTACCGTTTTCATCATAGACAAACAGGCCCTTCAGTTGAGGCAGTTCGGCAGTTTTGCGCACCAGCAGATTATGCAATCTTTCCAGTGCTGCCGGTTCAGTGCCATCTGCCTGGATTTGTTCGTCAATGCCCAGTAAGGCAGTATCCGCAGCTTTGATGGTGTCGTCAGCATGTTGTGCTATCGCACGTGCCATGTTGGTCGTGGACACTTCTGTCTCGTGCAATTGATTGTGTCTGGCCGTCCAGCTACGCCATCCATCTATGAAAATCAGTGATATGCACACAAAAACTACAAATCCCATTGCCAGCCATGTCAAAGACAGCTTCCTGGGTGTTGACGTCGGCGCATTATTCAGTGTTGTTGGATGATTCATAAATGGTCAATCAAGGTACGATGTATTTTTGCCGTAGTGGCCTTTCCATGATCGTTTAAACCAAAGGGATGACAGCAACCAGAAACACTCGCACGTGACTTGAAAAGTATGCGTCTTGTGAACCTGTGTGTAGACGGATGGCGAATCATCAGGGTTTGGTGCAAATTAAGGTAAAAGCAACGATCAGTGCTTTATAGCCAAGCTACGTCGTCTAATGTGATTGATAGCTACGGCTTGACCATCATTTTTCGCATTGCTGGCTGTAAAAATCTTATATCACGCGTTAATGCGCACGTCATTAAGAAATGATTGCCAGCTTGCAATATTTTGCAGTTTTTTGCTCATTAGATTTTATTGAGCAATTCGGGTTTGCTGACAGAAATTGCCCAAGCTATCCAGGTCTTGTTTGCTGGCACTCAGTCGGAAGTGGTGGTTTGCGCTGGTTATGCCTCTGCGTTTGCAACAAATTCTGCCCTACTCGTTTTAATGTCTTTAAGGTTTAGGCTGAGGCTAACTCAATCAAAAAATTGCTGTTATAGCATCTCTATGAGACAAAGCGAAAATGATGTTGATGTCACACATGACTACGGTGCTTTCTCCCATAGAATCTGAATTCGCTACATCTGATGAAGCTGCGTCACATGTGGATGTTCTTTACTCATGACTTCTCAAGTCAGACGGTATATCGAGTTTTACGGTTCTGACTAACAATCTTAAATCGTCGCCAATTCTGTCGATTGCTTTTCGCGCATTCAGCCAGTTATCCCGTGTCTGAATTTCCCCAAACAAAACGACTGCGCCTATCTCTGGTATGGCCTTGAAATTTTCATTGAGCCTTTTTGCAACAGCATCCACGTCGCTCTGTGTCAAAACATATTCAGGGTCATTGAGACTGGTAAAAACAGCAGAGGCGAAAACTTCGCCCAAGCCAGGTTTGTCTATCAGTTGCAGCATTTGGGATACAGTTAATTTCATGATATGTCCTTTGCTTTGGTTGAGTACACTTCTGCGTCCGATTGCCCACGTTTCGCTAAAAAGCAAAAAGCGCATCAAGCAATGGGCTTTAGCATGTTGGCTTTTTGTGTCATTCCGCTGTCTGAACAGCTTCAAATATTTTAAGTCTTTTTTATCTGTACTCAGCCTAAATTGTCTGAAATGTGTATTTTTAGCAATTTCAATTAGTGCTGCCCGAAACGGCTTGTACGATGCATGTGAATCTCAGTCCGCAGGTTTGATGGCAGTGCAGGCTCATTCGGCTAGATAAATTAAGCCCAGCATGGATTATTTGTAACAATTTCAGTAAAAAGTTGTCATAATGCGAACGGGTTATTTTTATACTAATGAGTGAAGCAATATGAAAGAAATTAAACTGCTCGGTTTGAGCGTAGTGACAGCGATGCTGCTGGCAGCTTGTGGTGGTGGTTCTGGTGGTAGTGCACCTGCAACAGTGGCACCTGTTGACACCAGTAGCGGCCCTTTGAGCAAGTACGCAGGCATCTGGAATCAGGGCTGCCAGAACCATGAAATCGAGACCACTACCATCACCGCCACCAGTGGCGGTTCTGCACTGTCCATGGCGCAAAAAATTGAATACTATGAAAACCTCAATTGCACAGGGGCTATTGTCGCAACGGGCACCTATACCTCGCCAATTCTGGTAGCGCAGCATGTCAGGACAGAAGCCAATGCCACCGTCAAAATGCTGACTGGCGAAACCGTCGCTTCTTCTGTTGATGTCGTCAATGCTACCGCGAATGGTGCTGTTGTCAACTTTGTTGGCAGTGCCGTGTCATCTTCCGTAGTCAATGGCAAAACCACCTGGAAATTTGTTTTCAAGGACACGACAATTACCCGGACAATAGAAGTCTCATCCGGTAGCGTCCAGGGCGCATTCATGCTACGCAATGGCGAATTGTTCTTCATCCAGGCGATCGGCAATTCAAACACTGCCTTCGCCGTGGATAGCAGGTTTGTGCGTGGTTAAGTTGAATTGATTTGCACTGATGCTGTGGATCTGAGTTGAAAGCAATAGGCCACTGTGAGGTGGTCTATTGCTTTTCTATGGTCAATTTATTCAGACCTCAGATAAGAAAATAAGCAATACAACAAATGGCCAGAAGCATGAAGGGTAGGCCAAACCAGACGATTTTTGTAAAACCCGTTTGTTGCGGCCTCAATGGAAATCCGGTTTCAAGGAAAGAAAATGTCACACCTCTGCCAGCCTTGTATTCAAGATTCCAGAACAGGCCTGCGCTGACATACAAGACTGATGAAGCATAAATATTTGCCTCCCAGGTCAATGGATAAACCCCATCGCGCAGCAGCAGATACAAGTCATAACACCAGCTCGCCGAAAACATCCACATACCCAGTGCAAGCAGAATGTGCCTGCCCCTTGCCTTGCCGCGCAAAGCCAGATAAACCGTCCCAATAGCCCATGGCGCAGTCAGAAAGGTCAGCGTGGCCATCAGGGCTGCATCGATATAATCCCAGGTCGGGTCACCTGTATAAGGCGCAACCAGCGTGATACCGATGGCGGCTATGCTGAAGGTGATTAGCTTCCACGGAATAAACAAAAAATCACGATAAGCTCGCAACGGGAATGAAGCCCGGTCAGATAAATACAGCGTAACGCAGACTATGCAATAGAGTATCCAGGCGATTAAATAAATGCTTAACTCTATTGGCATGTAGATGGACGTGTTGGCGAATGGGTATGGCTTCATGAACATTCTCACGCACTTCAGGCTTTACACCTAAGGCATGGATTCAAAATATCCGATAACGCTGCACATGTCTACCTATTCGCTGCGCAGATAGGTAATGTTTGCTTGTTGATTACCAAGGGAAGATTGGTTCCGTTTTCAACGATTTTTTTAGGAGCGAGCTTGTCGTGCAAGGTAATGGCCTCGTACGCTTCACGTCCAGTCAGGGGCAATTTAGTTCAATCATAGAAAGTGATATACGGCAGTAATATTGAAATTAAATTAAGTTCATGTTTCAATGCGAGGGGCGCGTTCGCCGTTTGCGCGGTGACTGCCCCTCCCAACTTCCTTTTGACGGAGCACACATGAAGTACGTTGTATCAACGCTCATATCAGTATTGACATTCGCGGCACCGCTGGCTGCCCATGCTAGTCCACGGATTGACCTGAAGAAGATCATCAAAGACAACATCGCAACCCAGAATCAAACGCCCGCTGCCACACCAGCAAGTGGCAACACGGCAGATTCAGGAAAGTCGACCCCATCCAGCAACGCAGCGGGCAGGAGTAACCGTCCTTCGCGTAATAGCTCGGAAGGACCCGATTCGACCGAAGTCAGCGCGGTCCTCGCCAAGCTGAAATTGCCAGATATTGCCGGCATCAAGATTGGCATGCACATCGATGAGGCACGTCGGCTTGCGCTCAAGGCCAATCCGAATTTCAAGTTCAAAAATACCGATCTGACGTGGATGAGTTCTAGTTTCAACGGTGTCGAGGCCGATGTGCGAACCACCTGGCCTGGCAACTCTTACGGCAGCGTAGAAAAGTTCGTTCTGTTGTACAACGAGGCGGGGACCGTCTTCATGGTATTGCGCGCCTTTACAAGCCTGCCATCAGACAAAGCGATTCCAGCGGACGTACTGCAGCGCTCGGTCGCAGCGAAATTCGATGCACAGGGAATCGACAACTCGACGCGTCCGGATTTTCTCGGGATAGCGCAGTGGCGCTATGACATGAACGGCAAACTCAGCATGAAGGACAAGGGGCCAAATACCGACAGTCCATGCCAGGGAGATTTGATACCCGGCGCCCCGGTAGTGAATGCGATGTTGCTCCATCCTTCGCCCAACTGTGCACTAAATATTATGGTGTCGGCGTACCCGGCCCCTAAGTCGGGCTTGGTCGAAAGTTACGCCGTCTCCATGGCGGCCCCGTGGTTGGTACATGATCTTGACGCTGTCAACGCCAAGGCTGCGGGCGTCGAAGCGAAGCGACGCGCCGAGCAAGACAAAGCCAAGGGCAATGTGCCGCAGTTGTAGGTGGGTACAGTGTGCCACCAAAGATTTGACCGCGAAGTCTCGTAGAGAAATCAGGCACTAGCGTGATTGTTGCAGGTGCATTGCGCAATGGCTGGTTGGAGAAATTTCCAACCGTTGTGCGAAACTATATTTCGCAGTTTGGATGCGCGAGGCAAGGCAGGCGTTCTAGTAATGATCAGCGGCATGAGCGCCCCACAGGCAAGCGGTGGTGCAACCATACACGGCAAAGTCGGCCAGCAGATCGTCTGCGATATCACTGGCCGCAACACCGTCAACATATCCGGGAAAAAGCCAACGAAGTAAACGCGGACAACAGCCAAACTATAGACATAGAAGCCAGTGTCCGCCAGGCAGTCCTTTGACATCTAAACGAAGCACCACGCCTAAATACAGTCATACACGTGAGCCTTGGCTCAGAAACCGAGCCAACAAAACTGCAAATACAAACAGAAAGCGAAATGGCCGACCTCACCGCCACCGGTCCCCTGAACATACACAACACCATTTACAGCAAACGAACAGAACCATAATGCGCACAATACCAGGCAAATGCGAACAGAAAAAGCAGGCTCAAACGATATGCTACTTGCCTGGCAGTCGGCAGTATTGAAAAAATGGATGATGGGCAATTCAGATCATGTGTGGAAGTGCCGAACCAGGCACCGCAGTGGCGAGCGATTGAATGGGAAAAATCACATTGAACCTTGCGTATTTAAGAGGTGAGTTAGTGCAAAAAACTGAGAGGCTTACTTCGTTAGAAGAAGATCGGGAATATCTTCTCGAAAGGGTAGAGCAATATAAGCAAGGACAATTTAATTTTGACGATACCGTCTGGAGTTTTGTCGTCGTAATTACAGGCAGCAATGAAGCTAGCCTGTTCAACTTGGCCACGGAAGAAATCAAAGAGGGAATACGTGACTACGTCCGCCACTTGGAAGCACGTGGAAAGTATGTTGTATACATTGCTCATGTCGGCGAACATGATGTGACGGAGATGATTCTATTGTTAAGAGAATTGATTTCAGACTGCGCGTGAATATGAATTTGTAATTTGTTTTAGATAAAGATGTCTATAAAGTAGCGCGGATAACGGGGCCTGAACATAACTTCTTGGGAATCCGGCTCGCTGATGATGGTCGAGAAATTGGTGTTGTGGAGTTGTCTATGAAAAGTGGTGAATGCCAGCAAATTGAGCAGGAAGCTGTGCTAGCTCAAGTTAGCCAAGGACTACTCGAAATCAACGCTGAGTTAGAGACGGACTACGCAATTTCGCAGATACTCTTTGTCCCCTCTGACACGCCCTTTAAGTCAGTTTACAGATACTTGGTGGTCGAACTGATTAAGAGAATTGACAGTCAAGGTGTGTTTTTGGTCGTGTGATTTGCAGCGCTGTCCTGTTCAGTTGAGTACGCAGGGTCTCGTTGGACATTCATACATTTTCGTCTTGGCGGGGCCGAACATAGTCGTTCCTACGTAGGCTAGAAATTTATTAACCAATTTGAGACGGTAGTAAGGATGGGAAATGCAATTAAATGTATCGTCTGATGAAGACGAAGTCTTTTTATTTGAACGAGTGGTTTCTCATCTTCAAACTACGTACAAGCACACGTTAGAAGATGCAGTCCGGCTGGTCAACGAATACTATTCAAATTTTACGGATCCGATTTTTTGTAAAAAATTTCATATCCCTGTCCAGAATATTGATTTTTTCGGTCACATAGAAGCGCGCGGAATGGCAGATCGGGTTCATTACTATCAAGGACTCGGACATGTTCCAGACGAGCGGGCTTTTATTGACTGGCAAAGAGAAATATGGATCAGGCGCAGGCATCATTAGCGAGGTGCTGGGTCAGGTCTGACCTTTATACATTTCCAACCCGGCGGGCGATTAGGCACCGCTAATCGCCCTGCGGACTGCCAGCTAATGGCGGGGGGAAGCGGGAGCGAAAGTGAACGGGCATTGTCGGTTTTTGAAGAACCGGTAGCACCCCGTACGCTGTTTTTTGATCGGGGTTGTCGGGATGATTTTGAGAGGGGGAGGGCGGCTGGGTTAGGGCGGGGAGCGTGTAGGTTTTTAATTCATCGAACTGGGTATGCGATATTGAAGTCGTAGCCGCGCAATTTCAAAATTCCTACTACTTTTTCAATGACGAAGTCATTTTCTTGATGGTGCACAAAATATCTTCCATTCTCTAAAGCAGTCATATTGCGTCTGGAAGGGCATACAGTTTTTCAGCAACATTTTGGATACTTCCTGCAAGATAGTAACTCCAATCCTAGACTGCGCCACCTTTCTGAGAATAGACGGTATTAAATTGCCATTTGTAGCTTTGCAGAGGAAAGGAATTATGGCCAGACAGATATAACCACGCACACAGGACGCAGTAACTGATCCAAGCGGAGAGATAAAATTTACATGCTATGGTCATTGCTGATAAGGTTCAAGCTTGATTCAATATCTGTGGCGTATTTGTTATCCGCAATACTTCATTCATTACATACTCAAATTGTATGCGTTCTTGCTCCAGTCTCAGATTTTTCCCTAAGCGTTGCTCACGCAAGTCGTCGAATAATAAGTGTTCTTCATTATTAAGCATGTATAGATCATGGGTGACTTGATTGCTTTCCTCTCCCCAATGTATTTTATGCTTCAGCAAGCTTTCCCTGTCCATTAAAAATGAAGTGACATGCCGGAAATGATGGCGCAACTGGTTGAGAATTGCAAAGCCATGTGTATCGATATCTCCCCAGTAATAAATTGCACAGTTGTTCAGCCACCGTGCAGATGCCAGCGCATCCCAGCCATAGCCCGATCCAAATATAACGATAGCATTGGCGACCTTAGGAAAAGCCAGATAATTGGTTTCATTTTCGGTAATAAAAACAGTCTTGCCGGACAAGTCAAGTCGGGCAAAGCTATCTGCATCCAGCATGATATCGGGGTAGCTGATACCTGCTAAAATTTCCATACGCTCGTCAAGTACCCTGAAGCGCAAACGCAGTGGCTTATCCAGAAATCCATAACGCGCAGCGAATTGACTACTCCCAGTGTAGCGCTCATCAATGGCGTCTGATGTTAATGCCAGATCCAGCAGTTCGGACAATATGGCACGATTGGCTTCAATGAATTTGCTGTGTATGCCTGCTATATCAACCTGACGCAGATAAATCGCAGGGCGTGGATGTGCGCATAACCATGCGACGATGGCCAGCAATTGTGGCCATCGCTCATGCAACTCCAGCGCTTGCATAGGCCGCTTCTTTAACCATGCTTGCAGGGCGGGGATCTTATGTACAGTGTCATCAAACATTAACTGAAAACGTGCAGCTTCTCGCTTTTTGCCTGTCAGGGCCAAAGCCGCATCAAGGCTATCAACCCAGATCTGATCAGGCAAGCGTTGCAAGCCATGCACGCGATGGCGCACTTCGCGCCACTCAAGACGGATATGTGGTGCTGAAGCCAGTTCTGCAATCCATTTCCGTACTGCATCAAAGAGGTCGCTGATATCGCTGGATGTGGGTACTTTCAAGCTCAGGCGCAATGGGAAGTGGGCTTCAGCTTCCAACTGCATACGCAATAAGTCGCCACGTTCCCATAGACGCTGCAGCTGGGCTTTTAGTTCAGATGGCCCAGTCCAGCTCATGTCAGCGCATCCACGAGTACATGTAATTTCTGTTCGCGATATTCTTCTATCGACAAATTACGCAATTTGGATGCCTGGCCATCTTCATTGTGCACAAAGCCAACGCTGGATACATAAGGTTCAATAATATGAATTTTTTGTAAGGGCGTGACGATCAGCAATTGTAGATTCAACTGCTGGAACAGATTCAGGCCATATTGCGCTGATTCATCAGAACCGCGTCCAAAGGCCTCATCAATCACTACAAAGCGGAATGAGCGTGAGCGTTGCCTGTCCCAACCCAGGCCAAATTGATAGGCGAGGCTGGCTGCCAGAATAGTGTAGGCCAGTTTTTCTTTTTGACCACCTGACTTACCGCCAGAGTCCGAATAATGCTCATACTCGGCATCGTTACTGCGCCATCTTTCACTGGCCGCAAACAGGAACCAGTTGCGTACATCTGTTACCTTGCCAGTCCAGCGTCTGTCCTGTTCTGATAAGCCTTCACGTCCGCGAAACCGGTCTATGATGGCTTTTACCTGCAGGAATTTGGTTTCAGAATACTGTTCTTCGTTTGATCCGGTGAGCGTACCCTCGGTACAAGCCCGCAAATCTGCCTGGAAGTCGCGTATGTCGGCATCCGGGCTGATTTGCGATTCCACAATGATGTAGCGACCAGGGTTGTAGTCAATTTGTATCAGCGATTGATTAATATGCGCAATGCGTTCTTTGATGGTTTCACGTTCCCTGGCCAATTGGGCATTGAAATTGGCCAGCTCATTGATGGTATTGACGTTTAACATCTCTTTGAAGCGTGCTTCAAAGCGTGGCAAGTCGTCGCGATTCAATTGTTCCAACAGCTTCTTGTATTCAAACCCGGCATCGACATGGGAATCAAAATCAGCGGTCTCAAGCTTGAATTCTGCCTTGAATGTGAACATGGCTTCGCTGACTCTTTTGGCCAGTCTCTTCAGCTTATCGTCTTCCGTCTCTAAATTTTTCTGTATGAAACTGCGAACTTCCTGCTCTTGCGGATCACATGATTCAACCGTGAGCGTGTGTTTGCCCAAAACCTGGATACGCAATTTTTCCAGGAGTGGCGTGACATCTGCTACTGTCTGTTGTCGCTGTATGATCGCCAGCGCTGCGGTCTGCAGGCTTTCAGCATGTTCTCTGTTATTTACATTGATAGAGCGCTTGTGTTTGAAATCATCAAGCTGTGTTTCCAGTTCTTTCATCACTTGTCTGGCGTTTTGCAGATTTTGGTTCAATGATCCCAATACATCAGAAGCAGCTTCCAGTCTTTGCCGTTCAAGCTGCAAATTGGCAATGTCTGTCACCAGACTGGCCCAATTCATTTCTTCAAAATCTCTGAATTCCCCCAATTTACCCAGCGCATCAATTTTGGCATTTACTATGTCTTTTGTTGCTTTGACGTCATTCATCAATTTCACAAAAGGAAGCATGTCGGCCTCCAGTTTGCGGCCGTTCTTTTCCAGCGCTGCTATTTTTGGCGCATTGGACCAACCCAGTACATAACGACTACGGTCATTAATACTGTAACTATCATCTTTTTCATGACGCCCCCTGGGGTCTTTGATTTGTCCTGCCATGGTGATCGCTCTAGCAGCCTGGCGGAATTGTGCCTGGCTGGCACAACAGGCAACATCGAAGCGATGTACCAGTTCACGCTCCAGCCATTCATAAAATGCAGAGTCAGTCTTGATGGCGAGTTTCCTGATCAATGAATCTGGATGAGGGCTAGCCAGATTACCGCGCTTTTGCTGGTGTACATGAAAATAGACAAAGCGTCCATACAAGTGATTACTATTCACCCATTCTGCAACTCGCTGGTAATATTTTTCTGGCACCAGCATGGACAAGGCAAAACCACGCATAAGTCGTTCTGCCGCTCCTTCCCAATCTTGTTCTGTTTCCCGGATTTGTATCAACTCGCCACAAAAGGGCATTTCGTCTTCTGTGATATCTAGTGCTCCGCACAAGAGTTCGCGTATCTTGATTTGCTTGCTGTCGATATTATTCGGGCGGCGCTTCAGGCTATTGATTTCTAATTGCAACTCGTCTCGTTTGCGTTTTTTATCTCTGAATGTGAATTCATATTCATTGTAAGTATTTTGTAACCGACTTTCTTCAGTTTTTAAATCTGCTATCTTTGCAAGAAAGGCTTGGTTTTGAACCAAAAAATCCTGTTGATTGTAAGCTGGCTTCTCATCAAGATCAGTGAATAGTTGGTGGTAACGGTCAGCCTTGTTCTTGCGATTTTCACGCAAAATTTCTTTTTCTCTTATCTCCGCCTCCAATTTTGCCAGGCGGTCGCCACCGTTATTCGCAATAGCAATTTTGATGTCATCAATCTCAAACCCCTGCTTTTCACGTTGTAATTCTAACTGTCTGATCTGGGCATTATGTTGCAGCCATTCTTCGCCTAAATGACTCAGACGTTGGGTCAGTAAATGCAGTTTCAAGCTGGCAAAATGACCAGGCAAACCTTCACGGCATTGCTTCAGTTGCTCGATTTCCGCAGCCTTGACGATGTGCAATTCATAATCGGCAGCCAGCGGCGTCAGCATAGTGGTTTGACGCTTGGCTTTCAATACGGCTTCATGTGCACGGTTTAAATCTTCAAAGTGAGAAATCAATGCATCAGTGCGGCTGGATACATCAAAGGGTTCCAGCATGTGGGTACGAACAAAATCAGTCAGGTTGCCGACTGATTTCATCGACACAGTCTGATGAAACAATTCCAGCGCCTGATCATTCTCGATGCCAAAACGTCGCTTGAACCATGCTGCATATTTAGGGAAGGTTTCTTCTACATCAGCGCCTGAAGTGCGTAGTCTTTTGCGCAATTTGTTGATGTCTGCATCAAAATTGGCAAAGTCCGTTGCGATAGACAGGTCTTTCTCTGCGCCGACAAAGAAACGCGCAGGTTGCCCATGCGGCTCTTTCATCCAGAACATCTGGGCCAATGTCACTGTCTGGTCAAAACCGGCATTGCGAAACACTGCCAATATGACGGAATAACTATTATCCTTGCGCAGCGATACCGGCTTGGCAGTACCACTGACTTCATTGCGTTCTGACTTGAAATAACCCAACACATAAGAACGCAAATTTCTTTCGCGACTGTCAGCGCCAGCAGCTTTGTTATAGGCCGCTTTTTGTGCAGGCACCAGCAACGTAGTGATTGCATCTACCAAAGTGGATTTTCCTGAACCGATGTCGCCTGTCAGCAGGCCATTTTTTCCATCCAGATGCAATGTCCAGATATTGCTATCAAAGGTGCCCCAGTTCAGTACTTCCAGCCTGTGCAGGCGAAAGCCTGACAACTCGACCTCTGCCGTGAGTTCAGTATCTGATTGCATCACATCATTCATCATCGGTTTTGTCTGACGCATCTTCGCCAGCGAGTTGCGCCTGGTAGCTGGCTAACCTGATGTCAAATTCAGCCAGCCATTGCGCATCGACAAAGGCTTTCAGTATGCGCCGTACTTCATAAGTTTGCGGGCTGCTACCTGTTTTCAATTTGCGTATAAAGCCCAGGTCTATCACTTTGTTGATATGGGTTTCTACCTGATCGACCAGCCTGGCTTCGTTACTGCTGTCGGGTAAAAACACACGCATCAATCCGGCGATATCTTCCTTGCTCAACACCAGACGCGTGTCACCACCACCGGCATCAAATTCTGCCAGCCTTTTCCTGAGCAAGGCCAGCAGCAGACTGACAGGAAATGACAATGGACGCCGCGCTACCAAGCGCGGTAGCTTGGTCCTGGTTTTTGCTTCCTGTTCTTCTGGTTCAGGGCGGCTTTTAAGAAAAGCATAACCTTCTGCTTCATCCAGCATCAGATCAAGATTGAGAATCGCCACATAGTCCCGCACCCTTGCTTGCAGTGTTAGCAGAGCGCCCCACAATTGCTCATCATCTTCACGGTACAGCACCGTTTTGAGCAAATTGATCAGCAGCGGGGATAAGGCATTGTCTTGAATAGGTGCGGCTTGGCTAGCTGTTGTGTGGGTAGCGGGGGTAGTCTGGGTGTCCATGCTCATCTCACAAAAATAACGCGTGGCAGGGTTGCCTGTTTTTGTACTTGCTCGCCGTGGGACGTGACTGCATGCCAGCCTATGGTTTCAGTATGGTCTTCATCAATCACAGTGTTGAAGGATTCATTACCCAAATGCAGGTAGCTGATGAGTTCAGCCAGTCCATGTTGCAAGGGATGTTTGGTCGTGATTTCTTGCAGCGTTGCTTGTGATTGCAGTTGCAATGCATGGCGTATGTGTAGCATCAACTCTGCTTTGTCGATAGTAAAATAATTGTAGAGGGCGTTGGTATCAAGATCAGCATCGCCCGCCTGCAAGATCAAGTCTGCAATCACAGGTTTGAAAGAGGGCGTGTGCAAAGGACGTTCCATCGGCAACTCTATCTCTGCCGTCATTTCGTCTATGCTGCAAAATTCACCTGACGGCTGTTGCTCGCGCAAAGCCAGTGACTTGGATTCTATGCCACGCAAGATATCCATGATGCGGCGATTTTCCAGCCAGGTCTGGTCATCCAGAAAACGTCGCAATTGTTGTGATAATTGTGCGACTGTCCGTTGAGTATGCTCACCAGCTTCCAGCCAGTCATAATGTACACGTCTGGTACGTGGACCAGGTGCAAGTTCCTGTACCGGCGTCAAAGCAAGGACATGATCGAGCAACTGCGTCAGTTCTTCCTGCCTGCGGCTGGACATCAAAAAATCCCAAAAGGCACGAAAGCTCTTGCCCTGGTCTGAGTCACTGATGGCATCGCGCTCTCCCATGATTTGTTCCAGCAAGGCACCCTTGGAACCTTCCCACAAAGCGATGTGCTCACGCACCCGCCGGTCAAGCTGGCGAAAGTTGTATTCAACCTCACGAAAATCCGTCAGAAGATCACGTGAAATCTGCATGAATTGCTGGAAGCGGTCTTTGATACCCGTATCATCCAGTAAGCCCAGATCACCACTTAAGACCCGGCTGATCTCTGCATCAATGTCTTCACGTTTCTTTTGCAACTCGGCGATGCGCTTTGCGGGGTCAACTTCGCTACCTTCACTCATTTGCTTGAGCAAGTCAAACAAGGTCAGCAAGCGAGATTCCGTACCGACGAAGCTGCGCTCAGTCAGGCTGCTCAACCAATTGATGGCTTTTTCTGTTGCTGGCGTCAGGTCAAATTGTGCTTCGTCCGAGCCCTGTTGATAGAATTTGCGTAACCAGCCTTTATCCGGGTTAGCCCAGTCATTCAAATACTCCTGCGCCCGCTTGGGGAATTCGTTTTCACCCAAACGCTCGCGCAGGGTAAATAACTCGTCTTCCAGCATCTCAGCCAGATCAGCGGCATTCACGACACGCACATTCGGGGCAACAAAGACACGGTGTAAAAAACTGGCGATCAAGGGCGCATGGTCAGAACACAACAAGCGCCAGGCAGGGTGATGAGTACGCAGGGCGGACAGAGTAGAAAAGTCCAGGGACATGCAGGATTACTCGCTATTCAAATTGGTATATGGGCAGTCGATAATCCTACTGCATAAAGATGGGGGTTGTCATGTATATTTAATAAGTGGTCGTGATCGATGCTACGTTGAGGATTTATGATGATTGAATATGCAGCATAAACATCATTTAATGAACAAAAAAATATCATGAGAAAGCAAAAAGCCCATCAAAGACGGGCTTTTTCCATGTTGGCTTTTTGTTGTCATTCAGGCGCCAAAACAGCCCTAAATAACCCCAATTTAATGGCAATTAAAAATACTAAGTCATTAATTTTAAACATAATTTTGGTGGAGTCGGCGGGAGTCGGTAATCCTGGCCAGCCATGGCACGTGCATGCGCCATTTCGTGGGCTTGCTGCATGTGGCTCGAATTCTTCACTCTCCACTCATAAAGTCAGGAATCTCATCCTTAAATTTCAATAAATCTGAGAATTGTGGCGGGTCATATATGACTGCATGTGCAGATGGGGCCGAACAGCGTTACGCAAAAAGATGGGGGGAATATTATCCAGTATGTTGTAAGTTCCCATTAAGGGAACTATAATAAAAGCATGAAGATCGTCGCTACCCCACCACTTCGCCAGTTCAGCATAAGACACCCTGATGGCCATAGTGCGATTGCTCTTTGGGAAGGAAAGGTAAAGGCAGCCAAGTGGACATCGCCGGCAGACATCAAGTCTGAATTTTTAACAGCGAGTTTTGTTGCTAAAAACCGTGTGGTTTTCAATATTGGTGGTAACAAGTATCGCCTGATTGTTGCCGTCGCTTACCGCATCGGGGTGATGTATATCAAATTTATTGGCACGCATGCAGAATATGATGCCGTGGATGCAACCACAGTAGAACTGGAGTAAAAAATGGACATTCGCCCGATCCACACACAAGAAGATTACAAGCGTGCGCTTGCAGAAGTTTCACGCCTGGTGGATATTGACCCGGAAGTTGGTACGCCAGATGGTGACAAGCTGGAAGTGCTTGCTACCCTGGTCGAGTTGTACGAGGCCGTGGAATATCCGGCCACGCTTCCAAGTCCGATCGACGCAATTAAATTCAGAATGGAAATGCAAGGTTTACGGCCTGCAGATATGACTGACTATTTTGGTAGTCCGTCAAAGACGAGCGAGGTATTAAACGGGCACCGTAGCTTGTCTATACAAATGATTCGTAAGTTGCACAAGGGGCTGGGTATGCCTTTGGAAATCTTAGTGCAAGAGGTTGCTGCATCGATTTAATTATACGCGCGTTAGTCAATTGAAAGTCGGCACCGCGTTTCTTTTTTATTGGAAACTGGCGGGAGAGTTTTGACCATGCTGCCGGGTGTGGGGAAATAAAAAACCCGCTGTGGCGGGTTTTTCAATTAAAAATCAAATGTAATTATTTAGCCTTTGATGCTATTACCTGATTGATTTCCATTTGTCTCATATTTTCTATAAGTCCAACTCTGCACCGCGCATGCGCAACCACTCTTTGCGGTCACGATAATCAGGCAACACTTTATCCACTTCGTTCCAAAATGTATCTGAGTGGTCACGATGGTGCAAATGGCATAACTCGTGGACGATGATGTAATCGATGATAGTCAACGGTGCCATAAGACACTTCCAATGAAAGTGTAAATCACCATTTTTAAGACATGACGCCCAGCGATAACCAATATCTTTGATGTGGATAGTCCCAGGCGACTTACCTACTTTACTCGCAAAAAAAGCGACGCGCTTTTTGATTCTGGCCAAACCTTTTTCTACATAAAAAGCTTCAAAAGCTTTATGTGCGGCCTCACTGCCCCCCACTTCGACGACGGATCGTAATAGGCAAAACCGGCCATCTTTCAGTTTTAATGGTTCGTCTTGCTCTTTTACCAGTTCTAGGCGGTAACTGCTGCCCAAATATAAAAATGACTCACCACTAACCCATTCACGCGTAACCCTGGTAGCGTTCAGATCTCGCCAATCTGCAAGATTGCGGTAGATCCACATGCGTTTTGACAGTACTGTCTCATCCACCTGTTCCGGTGTCATTCGAAGTGGGGGGCGTACTGAGATCATGCCGTTTCTTTCAATCACAATATCGGTCGTCTGCCTGTCAGCACCCGGTAGTAATTGGTATTCGATATCACGTACTTGTCGTAGCTGCATTTAATTACTCCCAGCTCTTAGGTTACGTATCAACTCATTGTGGCGGTTTTTTGCCAACTTCATGATCTCGACTGCGACGCGCTCACGGTTTTGTTTGAGCTCTTCTATCGTAGTTTTAGCGATTTCAGTTTTCAGAAGACCACGTACGCGCTTTTGTTTATCCGGATTTTGCCAGAAATCAACGCTGGCTATTGTTTCTTGCAATATCTCAACAACGGTTTCCATCAATGCCTTAAAGCTCGGTTTATCACCAACTTCGACAGTTGCATTGGCAAACCCCACCTGAATGATATGCGCGTAGAAAGTGGTCGCTTCCTTTCCCATGCCATCTTCCCCCTTTTGGCGACCAGTGATGGCTTCGTTACGTAGTTCTGCCAGTTTTTCGGCAAGCAAATCCCATTCGTCCTGATGCTTCTCTATTAATGCGTCAATTTTTTCAGACAGGCTTTTGTAGAAGGCAGGGTCTTCGTCATGATGCACAGTGCAATGCTTGCGGATGGCATGTTCCATTTCACTGGCTTTGGCCTCATTGTTCTGACCTGAATGTGTGGCCAATTTTTCCATAAAGTCTTCTGACAATAACTCTACAGGAGGGACTTTGGGATTAATGCCCAGACTGATCAGATGTTCATTGATCAACGCCTTCACTTTCTCACCTGCATTACCCAAGTCCAGGCTGCTATCCTTGTAGCGCTCTTTGCAAACTTGCAGGATATAGCCAAACCGTTTTACTGGTACACGGAATGTTTGTGCAGCACTGTGCGGCAAAATGATGTCCATGCTCATCAAAAATTTCTTGAGATATACCTCAAAGTCAGCACGCTGTTTTTCATCTTTCAGCGCTTTTACTGCGTCATGAACTACTGCTGCATCTGCATCAAGATCAGCCAGTTTCCCATTGACGAATGGCTCAATGTTCTTGACGCCTAGTGCAACAAAATGCTGAATAAGTCGTTGATATCGTTCATCCAGAATAGGCAATTCTGAGCTGATGTTTTGCATACTATCGTGTAATTCTTGCGATTCGTCGCTGGCTGCATAAAGTGTCAAGGCTTCTGTCAGGTGATTAGCCAGGCCGATGTAATCGACGACATAGCCACGGTGCTTGCCTTTTTTTACCCTATTGGTCCGCGCTATCGCTTGCAATAGACTGTGTTCACGCAGTTTTTTATCGATATACATGACTTGTTCTATAGGGGCGTCAAACCCCGTCAGCAACATATCACATACGATCAGAAATGCTATGCCCGTGTTTTCTTTGTCTCGGTCATCCAAATCAAAGCTGCGGCAAAAGTTCTCGACTGCATTCAGGCGCAGTGCTTGTTTTCGCGTATCCGATATATAGGCCGCTTCGTTCGTGCCGTCTGAGGACACGAGCACCGCTGTTTTTAAAAACTGTAATTTTCTGACGAGATCAATATCCGGTACGGCCTTGAGTTTTTCTTGCTCTATTCGTTCCTGCAACGCTGCTTTGATACCGACTTGGTAACGTACACATGCCAGCTTGGAATGGCATACTACCTGTGCCTTGAAGCCATTTGGCAGAATGTTGTCGATATAATGTTGAACCAGGTCTTTGGCAATTGCATTGATGCGATTTTCAGCTTCCAGAATATCGCCAGTAGCACCGTATTTTTTCTTGATGACCTGTAATTCTTCTTCACTGCGGTCGCGAAACAAATCCTCAAAAGCCTCGTCGAAAGCATGCTTTTCGTTTAAAGCACTGTCAGCTGTTTTACCTTCATATAGAATTTGCAAGGTTGCGCCATCATTGACGGCATCCATTAGCCTGTAAGTATCAATGTATTCACCAAAACGCTTATTGGTTTTTTTCTCTCCATGACGTTCATGCTTTAATGGCGTACCTGTAAAAGCAATGCGTGTCGCATTGGGAAATGCTTCAAACAGATTGTCACCCAGGTCCGAGCTTTGCGTGCGATGCGCCTCGTCAATCAAGAGAATAATGCGGTCGGAGGTATTCACCGTCCCAAAAGTCTTGTTCGCTGGCATGGCCAGGTAAGTGCCCAAGGCTTCGGCCACTGCATTGCTCAGGGTTTGCTTGTGTTCCTGAAACTTATGCACCATCACCATGTTGATGTCTGAACTGTCGGTGGCCAGATGGTTGCGCAGGCCCTGACGAGTCTCAATCACATTCACCCGTCCACCGATCAGGGTTGCCGTGTCACCCAATTGTTCTTCCAGATCCTGTCTGTCATTCACCAGTACAATCTTGTAATCATTCAAGTCGCGGCTGGCGCGCATCATCCGTGCCAAAAACACCATCGTCAATGATTTACCTGACCCCTGGGTGTGCCATACCACACCGCTGCGTGCCATGGCAGTCTCGCCCGTGCGCAGTCGCTCCATGATTTTATTTGCAGCACGAAATTGCTGGTAACGGCACACCACCTTTACGCGTGCGCCACCGTCCGTATCCATGAATACTGCACTGCTGCGCAGTATTTGCAAGAGGTTGGCTTTGTTTAACATACCGGCAACCAGTTGCTGTTGAGCGTTTAATCCCTTGAGTGCTGCATCATCCTGGGGGTACAAGGTCTTCCAGGCGTAGAAATGTTCTTCGCCTGAACTGATGGTGCCGTAATCGGCCTCCAGCCCACAACTGCGGATCAGCATCAGGTTACTCTGGAAAAGGCGGGGCTCACCTTCTTTCAAGCCCGCAGCTTCGGTTTCCACGCGTTTGCGCATATAGCGCTGCAATTGCACAAAAGCTTCCTGCATGGGGTTGGCACAGGTTTCAGAACCTTTTTTGCATTCCACCACCACCAAAGGGATACCATTTACAAACAACACAATGTCCGGAATGATAAAAGCCTTCACGCAACCAGGCGTATCTATACGGAATTGATTGATCGCATGAAATTGATTATTTTCCGGATGCTGAAAATCGATTAACCTCACCACAGGATCAGCCTCACCTGTCAGTTCATTGGTATCTACCTGCGTCTTGAATAGCAGTGCCTGAATTGCTTCATTCGCTTCCAGCAGCGTGCGGTTAGGCTGGCGTTGCAGTTGTTGTGCAAGCTCTTCTAGCTGGCTGTCTGTTAGCCAGGTGCTGTCTTCATCGGTCCGGTTGATGGCGCGTATGGTTTGCTTGAATATCTCATGCAGTAGGAATTGTCGAAAATTCATGCGCAGGCTGGGGGCGGCATCCTGGGGGATGCCAGCACCCTGGTCAACCACCGTCCAGCCCTGTGCGGCAAGTTGCTGCAAAAACGGTAGTTCAACCTCGCTGTATTCGCTCATTCTGCATCGCTCTCAGGCATGTGCGTATCCACCAGTTCCTGTTCCAACTGCTCTATGCTCGGTAAACTGGTTTGCAGTTGCGTTGGCAGAGACTCCACCAATTGGTATTCGGCTATCCCCATAGGGCGGCTGCTATCGTGCAGTGCATATTCAGCCACCACTTTGTTCTTGCTTTTGCATAACAGCAAGCCTATGGTGGCTGCGTCTTGCTCCTGCTTAATTTGCTTGTCCACTGCCGTCATGTAAAAACTTAACTGGCCCAGATGCTCGGGTTTAAACTTGCCAGCCTTGATCTCGATAACAACATAGCAACGTAGTTTGAGATGATAAAACAAAAGGTCAACAAAAAAGTCGTCACCACCCACTTCCACATGCACTTGCCTCCCCACATAGGCAAAGCCTGCACCTAGTTCCAGTAAAAACTGTGTGATGTGTCGAACCAGCGCTGCTTCTATGTCACGTTCTTCAGCTTCTTTACCCAAGCCCAGAAAATCCAGCCGATAGGGGTCTTTCAGAGACTCGCGCGCCAGCTCAGATTGTGGTTTAGGCAGGCGTGTCGCAAAATTACTCAGTGCGGCACCTGTTCTATCTTTTAACCTGGTTTCTATTTGTATTACCAGTATATTGCGCGACCAGCCATGCTCTATGGTCTGGGCAAGATACCAGTCACGTTCTTCACGGGTTTTGAGCTTGTCGATTAAAGTACACAAATGAAACCAGGGCAATTGTGCAGCAGCTTGCTGCACAAATTCAGCTTCTGGCCAAGCCTGTGCAAAAGCGCGCATATATTTCAGGTTGCGCGGTGAGAAGCCTTTCATGTCAGGAAAAGCATTGCGCAAGTCCTGCGCCAGACGATCTACCACCCTGGCCCCCCAACCCTGTTGCGCCTGTCTTGCCAAAATCTCGCTGCCGATTTGCCAGTACAACACAACCAGTTCGCGGTTGACAGCCAGTGTCGCACGTTGCTGTGCGCTATGGATACGGCTTTTCAGATCAAACAACCACTCGGCATAGCCTGCCGGTGGCGGGGTCAGGGAAGCAGGGTGGTCGGTATTCATGTGCTTGTTTCCAGCCCAGGTTCGTCGACTTTTACCGGGACTTTGCCTGTGAGGAGGTCTTGCATCAGGCCGAGTTTTTTTATTAATAATTTTTCTTTACTTAAATTCTCAAATTCTAACTTATCCTGAACCGAGCGAAGATAGGTTAAGATTCGCTCTTGCTCGCTTAGGTCAGGGCGTATGCATACGAACCCTTTTAGTTGAGCTTGGGAGATATTTCGTTGACCGCTACTGCCGCTCATTACGCTATCTATTTGAGATTTAATTAAGTTTGATGTCATTAATAGAGCCAAGAATTCTTTCGACATTTTTTCTTGCTTGGGAACCAATCTTAACAATTTGTCGGATAACATTAGTTTTGGCGGTGTATTTTTGACTTGTACAGTAACACCAACTAGTTCTGGCACACCGTTGGCACGCGTCAAAATTACGTCACCATCGGCTACCTCTATAGAGGGATCTGGTACTAAAGAATATGGAAGAGTCTTTGATTCTAACGGATCGTAGATTCCCTTCGTCACGGCGCTAACTTTCAATACACCCCATTCGCCATTGCTGGGTGGTATTTCTGGACATTCTGGACTCCATCCAGCATCAATCTTAGCCAATAGTTGTGCTAAGGGAATCGTTATCCATTCTCTTGGAACCCAACCAATCGTAGTTTCTTGATATAACTCGGGTGCTTCATAACGAGGGGGACGTAGTTGTCCGTTGTGTAAGATTCCACGCGTGAGCAGGTCAAGCATTAGGCCAGTCTTGATATGCTGGTATTTGGTGATCAAGGTCTCAGTCGTTTCGATTGCGGTATCAATCGCAGCAAGAATGGTTGTTATTTTCTTTTGTTCATTTTTGTTGCGTGGATAAGAAATTGGTAATTTCTTAACTGATCCGGCATTTAGATTTGATTGCGTAGTCTGCGACGTGTACTTGTAAACTTCTGGTCTCATAAACAGAAGTTGATAAAACAAAAATGATGGTTCAATTTCTGATGAGGTTTTGAGAGCAATAATCGCTTGGTTCGTTGCGCATGCAATGCGATTGATGATCGGCTTACCAACAGTAGCGTACATAGAATAAAGTATGTGCGGTTCTTTGATAAACCAAGCATTGCTGTTTGCAAGGCCTGACTCAGAAAGACATTTTTCTGTGCGATCAAGGAAGCGGGTGCCATTCGTGATATCTTCAATAGTGACAAATGGGATATCTCCTCCATAAAAAGAGTTGATTGTGGCAGTAGGTGTGCCACCTGCACGTTGGTATTCCGTAACCTTTCCTACGGTAGAATCAATCCACTCACTCATATCCTAATTCCACCAAGTAGTCTTGTAATTCCTGTGCCGCTTCATTACGCGCAGTTTCAATCTGTTTAGCAGTTATTGCATACTTGGCCCACAGGTTTTCTATCTCAGCTACACAGGCGCGCTGATCGGCGCGCAAATAGTGCTGGTAACTATCAAACAATACCTTACCCAAACGCTTGACGATGACTATGCGGGCTTCGTCCTTGCTGATTTTTAGGCGGGCTGCTTCTACCAGTGCATCGCGGTTTTGCTCGGTACTCTTGATCAATACCTTGAGGTTTTTTGCTTCGTCTTCCAGTTTTTTGTGACGGGCCAGCTGTTTTTCTATGCCTTCAGCTTCTTGCTGGTAACTTTGCCAGTCGCCAAAGGCGGTGTCGCGCTTGGCCAGTTTTATCATGCCCCTGGCTTCTTTGAGGCTGGCTTTGAGAGTCTTGACTTCATCCGCAGGCAAGACACCGGTGTCGTCGCTGTCTTCGAAATCTTCTTCACCAGCGGCAGCAAACAGGGCTTGCAGTTCCGCCAGCCTGGCGTGTTGCTGTTCCAGCTCTGCCAGTACGTGCGGGAACTGGCTTTGCAATATATCTTGATCAGGGATCAGTTCTGCACCCCAGCCACTGGCGGCAATGGATTTAAAATCAGAGGCAAGCAATTTATAGTAATTGGCAAATGCACCGCGCACCTGGTAACGCGTCAGCAGATGCTGGCTGGCAAAAGTGCGCTCTATGCTGTCCAGCAATGTAGCGCGCATTTGATAGACGTTGGTGGTTTTACCATGTTGATTGTCAGCGTCTGGTGCCAGTGCCTCGACGATGGGTAAATGTTTTTGCCACCATTTTTCTAATACGGCCATGAATATGGCTTGACGCTGTAAAACACCAGGGTGTTGTTTGACATGGTCTGCGATGGCGCGCTTGTCTTGTATGATCGTACTAAAGTCGGCATACGCCGTGCCTGGCGCAGAAGTCGTGCGCGCTACAAAGCAGCTTTCACGCAAGCCTTCATAGTTTTGCCAGAAGTGGTTTAAGGCATCGATTTCACTGACGGGCACACCACCTTTCAAATGAGCACGTACATCATGTGGCTCGGGCGGCGGGGCATTGTCAACATAGCGGCGAATATTGCAGTTGTAATCTTCAGCCCTGATTTCACTGACAGGTACACGGCGCGCATAGGAAGGTATATCCTGACCGGCACGGTAGGCATGGACGATCTTGTCTATGTCTTCTGGGCGCAAGTGGTTTTGCGCCTTGCCATCACGGTATTCGCGGTCACCATTGATAAAAAGTACGTGCTCACGCTTGGCAGCACCCGCCTTGTTGAGTACCAGTATGCAGGCAGGGATGCCGGTGCCATAAAACAGATTGCCTGGCAAGCCGATGACAGCTTCCAGCACGCCTTTGTCAATAAAGTGCTGGCGTGCCTCACGCTCTTCACCACCACGGAACAGTACGCCATGAGGCATGACACTTGCCATGCGGCCATTGCCGTCAAGCACGGCCAGCATATGCTGTACAAACATCAAATCGGCTTTTTTGCCTTTTTCTGGCATCCAGACATTGAATCGGCCAGGGTAGGCAATGCTGACTTTTTTCTTGGTGCCACTGCCATCATCTTTGGATTGGGTACGTGCATAGTTCTGGCTAAAGGGGGGATTGGCCAGTACCCGGTCAAAGCGCTTGAGTTCGTTGTTTTGCTCTTTGTGTTGCGGGTCGGTCAATGTGTCAGCATTGCGTATATCAGCGTGTGAAATACCGTGCAGTAACATATTCATTTTGCAGATGGACCAGGTGGTTCCCATCTTTTCTTGCCCATTCAAAGACAATTCAGTTGGATCTGCACCGCATTCACGCAAATAATCGCGCGCCTGGATGAGCATGCCGCCCGACCCCACTGTTGGGTCATAGACACTCATGCCTTCTTTGGGATCACAAATTTCTACGCAGATTCGTACTACTTCTGCTGGCGTATAGAATTCACCAGCTTTTTTACCTGCAGAATCGGCAAAGTGCTTGATCAACCATTCATAAGCTGCACCTAGCAGATCCGGAAATTCAAAGTCTTCATCTTTGAGCGGGATTTTTTCGAAGTTCTGGATGAAATCGATCAAGGTGTCGTCGTCAAGGGTATTTTGCCCTATCTTGCGGTTGAAATTGATGGTGCCCTTCAGGACATCTTGCAGCGCATCCGGGTTTTCTTCTTCCAAAGCTTCCAAAGCCTTGTTGAGCATGGAGCCAACATTTTCTTTGATGTGTTTGAGCGCTGGTTGCTGATTACCTTTGTCATCTATCCAGGTTTCATTCCAGCGTGCTCGTGGCGGCACAAAAAAATATTTGCCTGAATATTGATCCCTATCTTCCAGATTGATGGCGATATCTGCGTCTGACAAGCCAACTGCTTTACCTTCGCGTTTGATCTCTGCCCGACGTTGGTCAAACAAATCACTGGCACGCTTCAGAAAGAGCATGCCAAAAATATATTCTTTGTATTCGCTTGCATCCATATTGCCGCGCAAATCATCGCAGGCGGTCAGCAATAGATTTTCGAGACGTGATAAAGTCAGTTTGTTATGAGACATTGATACTTGATTCCTTGGGGAATATGGAAAACATGCAGTAATTTAGCATTGCTAAATTTTGATTATAAGAATTTTTCTTTGCTAATTGCAGTTGATGTTCGTGCATCTTTCAAAATACTTGAAAGGCAAATTGAAAAATAAAAAAACCACCCAATAAATTGGATGGCTTTTCATATTCTGGTGGAGTCGGCGGGAATCGAACCCGCGTCCAGAAGCACTCTACAGACAGTTCTACATACTTAGTGCTGCCATTTGATTTAATCCTGACGACGCGGACGCACACGCTGCGGCAGGACGAGTTACCTATTATTTAATCGAGAGTCAAGTAACCCGGCTCAAGACGATTCCATATGAATGTCCTTACTGCTGTTGCCAGCCCACCCTATGGACGAAGTGGTGTAAGGTTAGCCGGTATTAAGCGGCTAATGCGTACGAGTTATCGTTTGCAGTTATATAGTTCAGATTGTATTTACGAGGTAGTCTGGCCTCGGTATGCCCTGCGCTGCTTTGCAACCCCTGTCGAAACCTGGTCGACCCCTAAGCATTGCTAGTATATCTCATATGTGGCTGTGGGCGTAAAATTCAAGAGCCGACGGCCTGTAAATGTTTGGCGCGTACCAGTTCCAGCAGTTCCAGCGGGCTGTCGATGATGGCATCGGCTTTCCAGTGCTTGGGTTCGGTGGCACCGCAATAACCCCAGGCGGCAGCAATACTGGTCATGCCGGCAGCTTCGGCAGCCTGGATGTCACGCAGGTCATCACCGACGTACCAGCAGTTTTCTGAGCGTATTCCTAACTGTCTGGCTGCTTCCAGCAAGGGGGCAGGGTGGGGCTTGGAATGGGGAGTGGTGTCACCGGATACCACGCAGCGTGCCTCTTGCAGATCCAGCAGCGGGATCAGCGGCAGGGTAAAACGCATGGCCTTGTTGGTGACGATACCCCAGCTTACGCCGAGTACGTCCAGCCCTCTGAGCAGATCAGGCACCTGTTTGAACAGGGTGCTGTGCACAACCAGGGCAGACGCATACTGATTCAGAAATTCATCGCGCATGGCGATAAAGTCAGGGTGTTCCGGGGTGATGTTGAAACCCGCACCCAGCAAACCCCTGGCACCGGCAGATGCATGGGGGCGCAGGCTTTGGTAGTGGGCTGGTGCCATCTGGCGGCTGGTACGCATGACGTTGACTGCGGCTGCCAGATCGGGGGCGGTGTCTGCCAGGGTGCCGTCCAGGTCAAAAAGAATCGCTTGTGGTGTTTGCATATGAAAAAATCAAGGTGGTACCCCTTGCCTGGCGGCACAGGGTACCCGGTTATTCAATTCACACTGGGCGTGTGCAGGCCACCATGTAGTTGACGCTGGTGTCTGCATTCAGAGAGTAGATTTGGGTCAGAGGGTTATAACTCAAGCCCTTCATGGATTGAATTTGTAAGCCGGCGTTACGGATGTCTTGTGATAATTCTGCCGGGGTGATGAACTTGGCATAGTCATGTGTGCCCTTGGGCAGCATTTGCAGCAGGTATTCTGCACCGATGACGGCAAACAAATACGATTTGAAGTTGCGGTTCAGGGTGGAAAAGAATACATGACCACCCGGTTTAACCATTTTTGTGCAGGCTTTGACGATGGATGCCGGGTCGGGCACGTGTTCCAGCATTTCCATGCAGGTAACAATGTCAAACTGTCCGGCTTCTGCTTCGGCCATGTCTTCGGCGGCGATTTTTTGATACCGCACACTGATGCCAGATTCCAGACCATGCAGGTCAGCCACTTTCAGTGCCTTGTCGGACAGGTCTATGCCGGTGACATTGGCGCCTCTTTTTGCCATGGATTCTGCCAGGATGCCACCACCGCAACCGACGTCGATGACGCGTTTGCCAGCCAACGGTGCCAGTTGGTTGATCCATTCCAGGCGCAGGGGATTGATTTCATGCAAGGGGCGGAATTCGGAGGTGGGGTCCCACCAGCGATGGGCCAGCTCACTAAATTTTTGGATTTCTGCGGGATCAGCGTTCAAAGTGGACATGGTATTTACCTGAAAATGCCAGCATGGGCACAAACTGCAAAAACCGTATTGTAGGCTATTCAAGTCCATACCGCATTGCGTAAAGTCAGCAAAATGACATTGCTGACATGGATGCGGGCACAGTACGCAATATGCTCGCCAGTATGCTACCAATGGATGGGCCCATAAACAAAAAACCCCGCAGATGCGGGGTTTTTGGCAGCAAAACAAGTTTTGCCAGGGTGCTAAATTACTTCAGGTTGCGTGTACCAACAACTTCGATTTCTACACGACGGTTTTTGGCGCGGCCATCTGCAGTTTTGTTATCTGCAACTGGTTGTTTTTCGCCTTTGCCTTCAGTGTACACACGGTTAGCTTCGATACCTTTGCTTACCAGGTAAGCTTTTACAGCTTCAGCGCGACGGATGGACAATTTTTGGTTGTATTCGTCAGAGCCAACAGAATCAGTATGACCAACAGCGATCACGACTTCCAGATTGATGGCTTTCAGTTTCGATGCCATGTCATCCAGTTTGACTTTCGCTTCTGGTTTCAGAACAGCTTTGTCAAAATCAAAGAACGCGTCAGCAGCAAACGTTACTTTTTCAGAAGTAGGTGCTGGTGGTGGTGGCGGTGGTGTTACTGGTGCTGCTGGCGGAGGTGTAACTGGAGGAGCAACCGGTGCTGGTGGCGGTGGTTGTACCAATGGTGCATCGCAACCTGGAACCGCATCAGCTGGTGTCCAGTAGCCAGTGCGCCAGCACAGACCAAATGGATCACGAGCAATTACACCACGACCATCTTGCACATAAGCGCTATATGGTGTGTTTGCTTTGATATCTTGCTGTGCGGAAGCAGAAAAGGATGCAACTGCGGACGCTGCGATAACGAGCTTGACTAAATTTTTCATATTTCTCCTCTCGGGTGAGATTATTACCGCAGATGAACTGCGCGAATTACTGCATAAAACCAGATATTACCACGGGGATGATGACATTACTATTTCGTCAAACATCCCAACAGCCTTAAATTAACATGCGTTCTATTTTGCCATAGCCATCAATATAAAGACGAAAATTGTTAAATCGACAAAGTTACAGTTAGTTAAATATGTCGTATTTTGACAACGAAATGTATGCTTTGGCAAGTTAAATCCGGTTTTTAAGCAGAAATGTTTAATTTTCGACCAGAAATCAGAGGGTTTTTCCCGTTGAAATTATTTAGCCAGACCCCGTCCTTCAATAACGATGCGCCGGTTTGGTGCGAGACATTCCGCCAGTTTTGCCTTTGCTAACTTGTCATCGCAAGCCTTGATTTGTTGGGTTTTTCCCATGCCCATGGTGTCCATAGGGGCATTCAGGCCCTTGCTGCCAAGGTAGGCGACTACGGCATCGGCATTCTTTTCAGATAATTTCTGGGTTTGCGCATGGCTGCCGATCAGGTCGGTATGGCCACTCACCACGATCAGCTCAACTTTGGTGCAGTTTGCCAGCTTGCTCAGAACTTCACTGTCGATACGTTCTTTACCCTTGCTATTTAGTATAGGTAACTGTGCAGATTTCTTGTGTTCAAAAATTTCATCACTCTGCAGGGTGATGGCAAAGTCGCAACGCTTGGGTGGTGTGGGCGGAGTAGGTGCTGGCGCTGGCACCGCAGGAGTTGCTGCCGCGGTGCTTGATGTAGCTGAAGCGGAGGCTTCAGCGCTTTGTGCTGCCGGCGCAGCTGCGCTGGTCTGGGCAATTACTGTTGAGACGGGCAGGGCGAATGCTGCGAGCACGTAAAGTGCTGTCAATTTTTTTAACATGGTTGTCTCCGTGGGGGATGGATTATTTTGTCAGGTGTTTTTTATTATGCTTTTGATTAAATCATATAAATTTACGATGAGGCTGTCATTTGGATGACAGTTGCCAAAAGGTAATATTGCGATGTGAAGGGCCGACTTTGCCCCTGCATTGTGCTCAGTTTGCCAACTGAATTGCTATAAATGGAATTCGGCAATCGAGGCATGCTAAAATCAAGAGTTAAACGTCAGACTTTGTGAAAGACGTTACCAATTAACCAAGCTCTAATTTGCCGGCCCGCCAATGGATCAATTCGCAAAAGAAACACTCCCGATTTCCCTTGAAGAAGAAATGCGCAAAAGCTATCTCGATTACGCGATGAGCGTGATCGTAGGTCGAGCTTTGCCGGATGTGCGTGATGGCTTAAAGCCTGTGCATCGTCGCGTATTGTTCGCGATGCACGAAATGAACAACGTCTATAACCGCCCCTTCGTCAAATGTGCGCGTGTGGTCGGTGAAGTCATGGGTAAGTACCATCCCCATGGCGATGCCTCCATTTACGACACGCTGGTGCGTATGGCGCAGGATTTTTCCCTGCGGTATACGCTGGTTGATGGCCAGGGCAACTTCGGCTCCATCGACGGTGACAATGCTGCGGCGATGCGTTATACCGAGTGTCGCCTGGACAAGATCGCCAATGAAATCCTGGCAGATATCGAAAAAGAAACGGTCGATTTCGTTCCCAACTATGACGGTAAAGAGAGAGAGCCTTCGGTTCTTCCTACCCGTATCCCGAATCTGCTGATCAATGGCTCATCCGGTATTGCGGTGGGTATGGCGACGAATATTCCGCCACATAACATTACCGAAACCATTAATGGTGCCCTGCATGTCTTGCGCAATCCTGATTGTACGATCGATGAACTGATCGAGATCATCCCTGCGCCAGACTTTCCTACCGGTGGCATTATCTATGGTGTGTCTGGTGTGCGCGATGGTTATCGCACTGGCCGTGGCCGTGTGGTCATGCGCGCCAAGACCCACTTTGAAGAATTTGGCAAAGATAGCCGTACCGCACTGATCGTTGATGAGCTGCCTTTCCAGGTGAACAAGAAGTCGCTGCTGGAACGTATCGCCGAGCTGGTGCGCGACAAAAAGCTGGATGGTATTTCTGATATCCGCGATGAATCCGATAAATCGGGTATGCGCGTGGTCATCGAACTCAAGCGTGGCGAAGTACCTGATGTGGTACTGAATAATCTGTACAAGCAAACGCAGTTGCAAGACACCTTCGGCATGAACATGGTGGCCCTGATGAACGGCCAGCCTAAATTGCTGAACCTGAAGGAAATGTTGTCCTGTTTCCTGTCGCACCGCCGTGAAGTCGTAACGCGTCGCACCCTGTTTGAGCTGCGCAAGGCGCGTGAACGTGGTCATGTCCTGGAAGGTCTGGCCGTTGCGCTGGCGAATATTGATGATTTTATCGCCATCATCCGCGCTGCGCCTACGCCGCCGATTGCGAAACAGGAATTGATGACCCGTGCCTGGGATAGTTCCATGGTGCGTGAGATGCTGGTGCGCACTGCGGCCGACAATTCTGGTGGCGTTGACGCTTTCCGTCCAGAGAATTTGCCCAAGCATTACGGCATACAGCCAGATGGTCTGTACAAACTGTCTGACGACCAGGCGCAAGAAATCCTGCAAATGCGTTTGCAACGCCTGACCGGTCTGGAACAAGATAAGATCGTCAATGAATACAAAGACGTCATGGCAGAAATCGCCGATTTGCTGGACATCCTGTCCAAACCAGAACGCGTCACCGTCATCATTACTGATGAGCTGACCCTGGCCCGCAATGAATACGGCGAAGGCAATAAAGACGTACGCCGCTCAGAAATCACCCATAACGCCACTGACCTGGGTACAGAAGACCTGATCACGCCGCAAGATATGGTCGTGACCCTGTCGCACACTGGTTACATGAAATCGCAACCCCTGTCCGAATACCGCGCGCAAAAACGTGGTGGCCGTGGCAAGCAGGCGACAGCAACGAAGGATGATGACTGGATCGAGCAACTCTTCGTGGCCAATACCCATGATTACATCCTGTGCTTCAGTAACCGTGGCCGCATGTACTGGCTCAAAGTATGGGAAGTGCCACAAGGTTCGCGTACATCACGCGGCAAGCCGATTGTGAATATGTTCCCATTGCAGGACGGTGAAAAAATCACGGTTATCCTGCCTTTGTCTGGCGACAACCGTACTTTCCCTGAAGACCATTATGTCTTCATGTCCACCAGTCTGGGCACGGTCAAGAAAACACCTTTGACTGACTTCAGCAATCCACGTAAAGCCGGCATTATCGCGGTCGATCTGGATGAAGGCGATTTCCTCATCGGTGCAGCACTGACCGATGGCAAGCATGACGTCATGCTGTTCTCTGATTCCGGCAAGGCAGTACGCTTTGATGAAAACGATGTACGTCCTATGGGTCGTACTGCCCGTGGCGTACGCGGTATGAACCTGGATGAAGGCCAGCAGGTCATTGCATTGCTGGTGGCTGAAAATGAACAGCAATCCGTCTTGACTGCAACTGAAAACGGCTTCGGCAAACGTACACCTATTACTGAATACACCCGTCATGGCCGTGGCACCAAGGGCATGATCGCAATTCAGACATCCGAACGTAACGGCAAGGTTGTGGCAGCAACGCTGGTTGAAACCACCGACGAAATCATGCTGATTACCACCGGCGGCATTTTGATACGCACCCGCGTTTCTGAAATCCGTGAAATGGGCCGTGCGACCCAGGGCGTGACTCTGATCGCGGTGGAAGACGGTACCAAGCTGTCTGGTCTGCAACGTATCGTGGAAACAGATGCTGATCCTGAATCACCAGATGCAGGCAGTGACAGTGAAGGCAGTGCACCAGAAGCCGATGCAGCGGAGTAAATCATCATGACGACGATCTACAATTTCTCTGCAGGCCCGGCAGTATTGCCGAAAGAGGTATTGCAGCAAGCCGCTGCCGAAATGCTGGACTGGCATGGCAGTGGCATGTCCGTCATGGAAATGAGTCACCGTGGGCCAGAATTTATGTCCATCCTCGCTGCCGCGCAAAGCGATTTGCGCGAGCTGCTGGCGGTGCCGGACAATTATAAAATCCTGTTCCTGCAAGGCGGTGGTCTGGGCGAAAACGCCATCGTCCCCATGAACCTGATGGGGCGCAAGCCACAGCCGGCAACCGCAGATTTTGTGCATACAGGTTCCTGGACGGGCAAGTCCATCAAGGAAGCAAAAAAATATGGCAATGTGAATATTGCAGCTTCCGGCGAGGCTGGGCGTTATACCAGCGTGCCTGCACGTGATAGCTGGAAGCTGACACCAGATGCTGCCTATGTGCACCTGTGTACCAATGAAACCATTGATGGCGTTGAATACCAGTTCGCCCCTGATGTGGCGGCAGAAACAGGCGGTGCACCTATCGTTGCCGACATGTCTTCGCACATCCTGTCGCGTGTGATTGATGTATCGAAATACGGCGTCATCTTTGGTGGTGCGCAAAAAAATATCGGCCCGGCTGGTCTGACCATTGTCATCGTGCGCGAAGATTTGCTCGGCCATGCCTTGCCCATCTGTCCGTCTGCCTTTGACTGGAAAGTCGTTGCTGACAATGATTCCATGTACAACACCCCGCCGACTTATGCGATTTATATCGCTGGCCTGGTCTTTCAATGGCTGAAGCAACAGGGTGGTGTGGCGGCGATGGAGCAAAAGAATATCGCCAAGTCCAGTTTGCTCTATGAATACCTGGATTCCACAGATTTTTATGAAAACCGGGTAGATAAAGGCAGCCGTTCACGCATGAATGTGCCGTTCTATCTGAAAGATGAAAGCCTGAATGCGGCATTTCTGGCAGAAGCCAAGGCCAATGGCCTGTTGCAATTGAAAGGCCATAAATCGGTAGGCGGCATGCGTGCCTCGATTTATAACGCCATGCCGATGGAAGGCGTGCAGGCATTGATCAGCTTTATGCAGGCGTTTGCTCGCAAACATTCTTAAGCCCTGTGCTTAAAGCCAGGGTTTAAAGCCAGCACAAGGTTTAAGCCAGCACTTAAAACATAAGGCGTCTGTTTTGACTACACTATAGACAGACGCCATTAGATATTTTCATCATCAGCCCTTTCTGAGCATGGTACTCACCATCACCTGGAAACCGTGGCGCTGATGAACCGGGTCAAAAGCCCGGCGAAAAAAGTATATCCGGCGAGGCACATGCGCTACAGTATTGCTGCCTGCCCACCCCTGTCAAACACGGTTTTTAGGTCATTATGAGCGACAATAAATTACTCCCCCTGCGCATCAAGATCGATGCCATCGATGCACAAATCCTGGATTTGCTGAACCAGCGCGCCCGTGTGGCCGAAGAAGTCGGCCATGTCAAGGCTGAAACCAATGCACCGGTATTTCGTCCGGAACGCGAAGCGCAAGTTTTGCGTGGCGTGGCAGAGCGCAATCCTGGCCCCTTGCTCAGCGATGATATACAACTGATCTTCCGCGAAATCATGTCTGCTTGCCGTGCGCTGGAACGTCGCGTGGTCGTGGCTTTCCTTGGCCCTGTCGGTACTTTCAGTGAGCAGGCTGTATACAAGCAGTTTGGTCACGCGATACAGGCTTTGCCTTGTGTGTCGATTGATGAAGTTTTTCGCGCGACCGAAGCCGGCACGGCTGATTTTGGTGTCGTGCCTATCGAAAATTCATCTGAAGGCGCGATTAACCGCACGCTGGATTTGCTCTTGCAAACCAGCCTGGCCATCAGTGGCGAGCTGGCAATACCTGTGCAGCATAGTCTGATGACCAAATCCGGCAATATGGAAGGCATCAGCCGTATCTGCGCCCATTCACAGGCACTGGCCCAGTGCCAGGCCTGGTTGAACCAGCACTATCCGCATGTGGAAAGACAGGCCGTTGCGTCGAATGCCGAAGCGGCACGCATGGCCAGCGGTGATTTTACCGTTGCCGCCATCGCCAGCGAAATTGCCGGTCACCAGTACAACCTGGGCATCGTTTCTGCACATATTCAGGATGATCCGCATAACCGTACCCGTTTTGCTGTGATTGGCCGCCTGCATACCACGCCTAGCGGCAAGGACCAGACTTCCATCGTGCTGGCAACGCCCAACAAGGCCGGTGCTGTGTATAACCTGCTGGCCCCGCTGGAAAAGCATGGCGTCTCGATGACGCGTTTTGAGTCACGTCCTGCACGTACCGGCAATTGGGAATATTATTTCTATGTAGACGTCGAAGGCCATGTCATGGATGGCAAGGTCGCAGCCGCCATGGCCGAACTGAATGACAAGGCAGCCTTCTTCAAGGTGCTGGGTTCTTACCCTTGTACCTTGTGAGATCGTGATGCAAAAAGCTTTTAAACGCATCGCCATTTTTGGCGTAGGTTTGATCGGTGGTTCGTTTGCCCTGGCCTTGAAAAAGGCGGGCGCAGTGGAACAGATAGTCGGGGTAGGGCGCAGCCAGGCATCGCTGGAAAAAGCGCAGCAACTGGGCATCATTGATGAAATTGCTGTCAATGCCGAACAGGCGCTGCTGGATTGTGACCTGGTGCTGATTGCTGCACCCGTGGCACAAACCGGCGCGATATTGGCGGCAATTTATCCGCATCTGCAGCCGGGCACCATTGTGACCGATGCAGGCAGCACCAAGGCCGATGTGGTGGCAGCCGCACGCGCCAATCTTGGTGAAAAGATAGCGCAATTTGTACCTGCGCATCCGATAGCCGGGCGTGAGCTGAATGGGCCGGAAGCAGCACTGGTGGATTTGTATGTGGGCAAAAAAGCCGTCATCACCCGCCTGCCAGAAAATACGGATGCCGATGTGGCGAGGGTGGCCTGGGCCTGGCAACAATGTGGTGCCATCATCCATCATCTGGAGCCAGCGGCCCATGATGCCGTGTTTGCTGCTGTCAGTCATTTGCCGCATTTGCTGGCCTATGCGCTGGTGGATGATATTGCCCGCAAGCCGCATGCCGATACCCTGTTTCAGTATGCCGCCAGTGGTTTTAGGGACTTTACCCGTATCGCCGGTTCATCGCCAGAAATGTGGCGTGACATCAGCCTGGCGAACCGGGCCGCAATGTTGCAGGAACTGGATTCTTACACTGCCAGGTTGGCTATCTTGCGTCAGCATCTGGTGGATGCAGACAGCGCCGGTATCGAAGGTATTTATGCCAATGCCCAGCGCGCACGCCATAACTGGATCAGCGCCATCGAGGCAGCCGAAAAACAGCAGCGTGAAGGTGGGGATTGATAACGCTGATGCGTTTCTCTCGCTTTCAAACTCAGATCAGAATTGAATAGACCATGACACAAGCAAGCAAACATTATCCGCATCACATCGATCTGCAACCTGTCATGCAGGTGCAGGGCACAGTCAAATTGCCCGGTTCAAAAAGTATTTCCAACCGGACACTGTTGCTGGCGGCGCTGGCAGAAGGCAAGACCCGGATCATGGACTTGCTGGCATCGGATGACACGATGGTCATGTTGAATGCACTGAACCAGCTTGGCGTGCACTGGGAGCAGGATGGTGATACCCAGAATTACACGGTAGAAGGTGCCAAGGGGCATTTCCCCAAACATCAGGCTGATTTGTTCATGGGTAATGCCGGTACAGCCATCCGTCCACTGGTCGCCGCTTTGGCAGTCCTGGGTGGTGATTACACCATTCATGGCGTGCACCGCATGCATGAACGTCCCATTGGTGATCTGGTTGATGCATTGAATGAAGCCGGCGCACAGATTGAATATACCGGCAACCCCGGTTACCCGCCCTTGCACATACGCCGTGGCCATGTTCATGCCCAGCGTTTGCAAGTCAAGGGTAATGTCTCCAGCCAGTTTTTGACCGCCCTGCTGATGGCGGCACCTTTGATGGTGCGAGAACATGATGTGACTATCGAAGTCATAGGCGAACTGATCTCCAAGCCGTATATAGAAATTACCCTGAACCTCATGCAAAAATTTGGCGTGACGGTAGAGCGTGATGGCTGGCAAGCCTTTACAGTCAAAACGGGGCAGCACTATGTGTCGCCTGGTGTGATCCATGTGGAAGGTGATGCCTCATCTGCATCCTATTTCCTGGCGGCGGGCGCGATTGCTGGCGGCCCTATCCGGGTTGAAGGTGTAGGCAAGGCCAGCATACAGGGCGACGTGCGCTTTGCCGAAGCACTGGAAAAAATGGGCGTGACGATTACCCGGGGCGATAACTGGATAGAAGCCAGCTCAAATGGCACCTTGCAAGCTATTGATATGGACTTTAATCATATCCCCGATGCCGCCATGACGATTGCGGTCGCGGCCCTGTATGCCAATGGCACCACGACCCTGCGCAATATTGCCAGCTGGCGCGTGAAGGAAACCGATCGTTTGTCCGCCATGGCGACTGAATTGCGCAAATTGGGTGCAACGGTGGAAGAGGGTGCTGATTATATGAAAGTCACCCCACCAGTGGAGATTTTGCCGGCGACCATAGATACTTACGATGATCATCGCATGGCAATGTGTTTCTCTTTGGCAAGTTTGGACGGTCATGCCCGCCGTGGTGCTACTATGCGCATCAATGATCCGAAATGCGTAGCAAAGACCTTCCCTGATTATTTCGAGGTGTTTGCAAGGATAAATCACAAAGATTTGTTTTAATCCCTTGTTTTAAAAGGCTTTCTTGTATTTATGACTACCCGTAGTCCTGTTATCACTATTGATGGTCCCACCGCTTCCGGCAAAGGCACGGTGGCGCACAGGGTGGCCAAGCATCTGGGGTTTCATTACCTGGATTCTGGCGCACTGTACCGCCTGACCGCCCTGATGGCTGGTCGCCAGGGTATTGCCCTGGATGATGAGGCTGCTATTGCTGTAATGGCAAGGACCTTGCCTTGCCGTTTTGTTCATGGCCATGTTTTTCTGGAAGAAGCAGATGTCACCGATGCCGTCAGGGCAGAAGAAGTCGGTGTCGCCGCCTCGCGCATTGCGGTTTTGCCTGCAGTCCGGCAGGCACTGGTTGATTTGCAGGTGGCTTTTCGCAATAAGCCCGGCCTGGTGGCAGATGGGCGCGATATGGGAACTGTCATCTTTCCCGATGCCAGCTTAAAAGTTTTCTTAACAGCAAGTGCCGAGGCGCGCGCAAGCCGTCGATATAAGCAATTGATTGAAAAGGGAATTTCTGCTAATATGGAAAACTTGGTAAAAGATTTGATGGAACGTGATGCAAGGGATAGTGCCCGTGCAACAGCGCCACTCAAACCCGCGCCAGACGCGATCATCCTGGATACCTCTGAATTAACTGCTGAAGAAGCAGTCAGTAAAGTGCTGGTCTGGTATGCGCAAACACAGACAAACAACGCCATATAAACTGCAGTAACGGTTGTGGTGAAGTTTGCAGGTGTCGTTTCAAGTGCCTTTATTGACGCAAGGTTAATAAAGGGATGTTCAACCTAACCCGGTAAATAGTACCTTTGTACTCTTCCGGCTAACTTGTAAATACTATGTCTACTGTTTTCATGTCCCAAGATTTCGCAACCGGTGCAGATAGCTTCGCAGCTTTGTTCGAAGAATCCCTGTCACGTCAGGATATGCGTTCCGGTGAAGTGATTTCTGCTGAAGTCGTCCGTATCGACCACAACTTCGTGATCGTTAACGCTGGCTTGAAGTCTGAAGCCTTTATCCCTGTTGAAGAATTCAAAAACGACCAGGGCGACCTGGAAGTTAATATCGGCGATTTCGTTTCCGTAGCGATTGATTCGCTGGAAAACGGTTTCGGCGACACTATTTTGTCCCGTGACAAAGCTAAACGTCTGGCTTCCTGGCTCGCGCTGGAAAAAGCGCTGGAGTCTGGCGAGATCGTTACTGGTACAGTTAATGGCAAAGTTAAAGGTGGTCTGACTGTTCTGACGAACGGCATCCGCGCTTTCTTGCCAGGTTCTTTGGTTGATACACGCCCAGTTAAGGATACAACTCCTTACGAAGGCAAAACCATGGAATTCAAAGTTATCAAGCTCGACCGCAAACGTAACAACGTTGTGCTGTCCCGCCGCGCTGTTGTTGAAGCGTCCATGGGCGAAGAGCGTCAAAAACTGATGGAAACCCTGAAAGAAGGCACAGTGGTTACTGGTGTTGTTAAAAACATCACTGACTACGGCGCGTTCGTTGATCTGGGTGGCATCGATGGCCTGTTGCACATCACCGACCTGGCATGGCGTCGTGTACGTCACCCTTCCGAGGTGTTGACAGTTGGTCAGGAAATCACTGCAAAAGTATTGAAATTCGACCAAGAGAAAAACCGTGTTTCCCTGGGCGTAAAACAACTGGGCGACGACCCATGGACAGGTTTGTCCCGTCGTTACCCAGCGAACACACGTCTGTTCGGTAAAGTAACGAACCTGACCGACTACGGCGCGTTCGTTGAAGTCGAGCAAGGTATCGAAGGTCTGGTTCACGTTTCCGAAATGGACTGGACGAACAAAAACGTTGCACCAAACAAAGTTGTTCAATTGGGCGACGAAGTTGAAGTCATGGTTCTGGAAATCGACGAAGAACGTCGTCGTATCAGCCTGGGCATGAAACAGTGCAAAGCCAATCCTTGGGATGATTTCGCGATCAACCACAAGAAAGGTGACAAAGTTCGCGGCGCGATCAAGTCCATCACTGACTTCGGCGTATTTATCGGTTTGTCTGGCAATATCGACGGTCTGGTACATTTGTCTGACCTGTCCTGGAATGAAACAGGCGAAGAAGCTGTTCGTCGCTTCAAGAAAGGTGACGAACTGGAAGCCATCGTTCTGGCTATCGATGTTGAGCGTGAGCGCGTTTCCCTGGGCGTTAAACAACTGGAAGGCGACCCATTCAACAACTACTGCGCAATGAATGACAAAGGTGCAGTTGTCGTTGGTACAGTTAAATCTGTTGAAGCCAAAGGCGCAGTAATCCAGTTGGCAGACGACGTTGAAGGCTACCTGCGTGCATCCGAAATCTCCCGCGACCGCGTGGAAGATGCTGGTACACACCTGAAAGTCGGCGACAGCGTTGAAGCCCTGGTATTGAACATTGACCGCAAAGCTCGTGGTATCCAATTGTCTATCAAAGCTAAAGATAGCGTTGAAACACAAGAAGCCATGCAAAAAATGTCCACTACTGATTCCAACGCAGCATCCGGCACAACCAGCCTGGGCGCTTTGTTGAAAGCCAAGCTCGACAATAAAAACTAAGCTTAGGTCATAAGGTTTTATTCGTATGACTAAGTCGGAGCTGATAGCTCGTCTGGCAGAGCGATATCCGCAACTGGTAGCAAAGGATGTGGATATCGCTGTTAAAACCATACTCGACGCCATGTCGGATGCCCTGGCAACCGGGCAGCGCATAGAGATTCGTGGTTTTGGCAGCTTTGCACTGAACAGTCGTCCACCACGCATAGGCCGTAATCCCAAATCGGGTGACAAGGTGATGGTGCCTGAAAAACGGGTGCCGCACTTTAAACCAGGCAAGGAATTACGCGAGCGTGTTGATGCCATGGTCGGACAACCTATACACGATGACTGAACTCGTTTGAGTTTGGAATTTGGGTTCGAATTATTTGGCTTCGAAAGCGATGTAAAAATAAAAACGGCATATCGGTACTCCGATATGCCGTTTTTTTTCAGTACAATGCACTTTTATAAAATGTAGACTACCAGGACAGCCCCACCATGCCAGTGTGGCAGTGGCATAATGGGCAAATGGAGCAAGGCTGGCGCAGGTGCGCTTGCAAGTGACAGCCAGTTTGCCGGGTTTTGTTCCTGTTTATCTTCTAGGATGCATACATGAAATATATCTCCAGGTTTCTCGCAGTGGTGCTGTTTATCTTTTTCTTTGGCTTCGCCCTGAAAAATGATCAGATTGTCACCCTGCAATACTTCTTTGGTTACCAGCAATCGGCACCGCTGGTCATCATGCTGCTGATTTTCTTCGCCGCTGGCGCCAGTTTGGGGGCTTTGGCCATGGTGCCCATGGTGTTCCGTCATCGCCGGGATTTGTCCAAGCACAAGAAAACCCTGGCCGAAATTGAAAAAGAACGTGAAGCTGCGCAAAGGGCAAGCACACAGGCACCGCCAGCTGATAGCATTCGCAATACCTGATACCAGCAAGGCTGACACGGCATGGAGCATGTTTAAGACTGCACACGTCAGCCGCAGTAAATAATCGCAGTGAGCAATCGCAGTGAGCAAAAGCAGCATACCCAGTCTTGGGCCTGTTCAATAAGAAAAAATACATATGGAATTTGAAATTTGGTGGTTGCTGGGCATACCCCTGTTTTTTACACTGGGCTGGGCTGCGGCACGTATCGATATCCGGCAACTGATCTCTGAATCACGCAGCCTGCCGCGCGGCTATTTCAAGGGGCTGAATTTCCTCCTGAATGACCAGCCGGACAAGGCCATTGATGCCTTTATCGATATCGTCAGGCTTGATCCTGAAGCTGTGGACCTGCATTTCGCCCTAGGTAATCTGTTTCGCCGTCGTGGTGAAACCGAGCGCGCCATTCGTGTGCACCAAAACCTGCTTGCCAGGCCCGATCTGCCAACCGAACAAAAAACCCAGGCCATGTATGAACTGGGGCAGGATTACCTGAAAGCCGGTCTGCTGGACCGGGCCGAAGAAACCTATAACCAGCTCGTGAATGGCCCGTTTGAAGCGCAGGCACGGCGAGCCTTGCTGGAAATTTACCAGCGTGAAAAAGAATGGGCGCGTGCCATCGAGGCCGCAAATGCCTTGCAGGAATGTGGTGCCGGTGGCCGGCAAAAAGAAGTCGCCCAGTTTTATTGCGAAATCGCGCAGGATGAGCTGGTGCACACCAATGCCGATGCCGCCCTGGCCATGCTGGACCGTGCCCTGGCCGCTGACCGCCACAATGTCCGTGCGATTATCCTGATGGGTGATGTGTTTCTGGCCAATGGCGATGTCGAAAGAGCCGTCCTGACCTGGCGCCGGGTTGAGCAGCAAAGCGTGCCGCATGTGGCCCTGGTGGCCCAGCGCCTGATGGATGGTTATCGTAAGCTGGACCGGCCGCAGGAAGGCTTGAACCTGTTGAAAAACTACCTGGCTGAAGCGCCGTCTATCGACTTGCTGGAAGTCGTCTTCAAGGCCACGCAAGAACTGGAAGGCATTGAGGCGGTTAATCTGCTGGTAAGCGATGAACTGCGTCGTACACCGACCTTGCTGGGCCTGGATAAACTGCTTGATGCGCGCCTGATGTCAGCACCGCCGGAAGTTCGCCCTGAGCTGGCTGTGGTGAAAAACCTGGTGCATGGCTATGCCCAAAAGCTGGCACGCTATCAGTGTTCACATTGCGGTTTCAAGGCAAGACAGTTTTACTGGCACTGCCCGGGTTGCAGCAGGTGGGAAACCTATCCGCCGCGCAGGACGGAAGAGTTGAATGTCATGAATTAAGAACTCCTGCATCTGAATCAAGCATGATCCGATTTTTTTGGTGATGTGCTCCATGCAGAAGCAGAGATGTGTTGTAAAGAATCTTGAATAAGTGCTGCGGTCTGGATCTGCTGAATCTGCTGGCTGGCAAGACTGTCAGATGCCTGGATAGTCAGATAGTCCAAAAGTCCAACAGTCCAAAATCCTGACAAGCAGCGTGGCTTATTTTTATATGGTGATCAAAAAATGAAAATCACAATTATTGGTACAGGTTATGTCGGTCTGGTCACAGGTGCCTGCCTGGCCGAATTGGGTAATGATGTCTTTTGTCTGGATGTTGACCCGCGCAAAATCGATATTCTCAACAATGGTGGCATCCCTATTCATGAACCGGGTCTGGAAGAAATCGTGGCGCGTAATCGTGCTGCGGGCCGTATACAATTTTCTACCGACATAGAAGCCAGTGTCAGGCACGGTGACGTGCAGTTCATCGCGGTCGGCACACCGCCAGATGAAGATGGCTCTGCCGATCTGCAATATGTGCTGGCAGCCGCTAAAAATATTGGCAAGTACATGGCGGGTTTCAAGGTCGTCGTTGATAAATCAACGGTACCGGTTGGTACTGCTGATCGTGTCAGTGCTGCCATTTCTGCAGAGCTGGCGAACCGTGCAGCGACCCTGGAATTCTCTGTCGTATCCAATCCCGAATTTCTGAAAGAGGGTGCAGCGGTCGAAGACTTCATGCGCCCTGACCGCATTGTCATTGGTTGCGACCAGACACCGCAGGGTGAAAAAGCCCGCAGCCAGATGAAGAAGCTGTATGCGCCTTTCAACCGCAATCACGAACGTACTTTCTGGATGGATGTACGCTCTGCTGAATTTACCAAATACGCAGCAAATGCCATGCTGGCGACCCGCATTTCCTTCATGAATGAGCTGGCCAATCTGGCTGATCATGTGGGTGCCGATATTGAAGCGGTGCGTCATGGCATTGGCTCTGACCCACGCATAGGCCACAGCTTTTTGTATGCCGGTTGCGGCTATGGCGGGTCCTGCTTCCCTAAAGATGTACAGGCGCTGGAACGTACGGCCCAGGATTATGGTTTGAACCTGTTGATCCTGCAGGCGGTGGAAGCCGTCAATGCACGCCAGAAGCAGGTACTGGGCAACAAGATACAGCAGCGTTTTGGCGAAAACCTCAGCGGTCGTCACTTTGCCATCTGGGGGCTGGCATTCAAACCGAATACGGATGACATGCGGGCCGCTTCTTCGCGTGTCTTGCTGGGTGAATTATTGCGCGCAGGCGCCAGCGTGGCAGTGTATGACCCGGTGTCCATGCAGGAAGCCAAACGCGTGCTGGAACTGGATTTTTATGACGCACCAGAATTGCTGGCATCCATACGTTATGCCGCCAACCCCATGGATGCCCTGGTGGATGCCGATGCACTAGCCATCGTCACTGAATGGAAGGCCTTCCGCAGCCCGGACTTTGATGAGGTCAAGGCGCGCCTGAAACAGCCGGTTATTTTTGATGGCCGCAATCTGTTTGAACCCACCGTCATGACCGAGCTGGGTATTGAATACCATGGCATAGGCCGTTCCGTGCTGACCCGCGCTGACAAATAATAAGCTTGCAGGACAAACAAGACCATGAGTAAAAAAATCCTGGTGGCAGGCGATGTGATGCTGGACCGTTACTGGTTCGGTGAAGTCAACCGTATTTCGCCGGAAGCGCCAGTCCCTATCGTGCGCGTGGAAAAACGTGAGGAACGTCTGGGCGGCGCTGCCAATGTCGCGCGCAATGCCGTGGCACTGGGCGCACAGGCCGCGCTGATGGGCATCGTTGGTGATGATGACGCCGGTAACAGCGTCGAAAGCCTGCTGGAAACGTCCGGCATACAGGCTTACCTGATCCGCGATCCACAGATTTCCACCATCATCAAACTGCGGGTAATAGGCCGCCAGCAGCAATTGCTGCGCATCGATTTTGAAGAACGCCCTACCGAACTGGTATTGCGTGACAAACTCAATCGCTTCAATTCACTGCTGGCTGATTTTGATGTGATTGTCCTGTCTGATTATGCCAAGGGCAGTCTGGTAAATGTCAGCGCCATGATAGAAGCGGCTACCGCTGCCGGTAAACTGGTGCTGGTGGATCCCAAGGGAAGTGATTTCCATCGCTATGCCGGCGCCAGCCTGTTGACCCCGAATAAATCGGAACTCAAACAGATCATCGGTGACTGGAGCAGTGAAGAAGAATTGACCACCAGAGCGCAGCAATTGCGCCGTGATTTGCGTCTCCAGGGTTTGCTGCTGACCCGTTCCGAAGAAGGCATGACCTTGTTCACCGAAGAACAGATCACCCACGTACCAGCCATGGCAAGAGAAGTGTTTGATGTGTCCGGCGCTGGTGATACCGTCATCGCCACCATGGCCGTGATGCTGGCAAACGGTGTGTCCATGCAGGATGCAGTGGTGATTGCCAACCGTGCCGGTGGTATCGTCGTCGGCAAACTGGGTACGGCAACTGTGACCAGGGAAGAACTGTTTCCTGGTACAGCAGGTTGATTCATCGCATTTTCAGTAAAAATGGGCTGATTTTTATCTCAGCCCGTTTTTTTATCCCGTTTTTATATCTCGTGTCAGGCTATTGCACCAAATCGAAAACTCGACGCCACCACGCCACCAAAGATGTTTTCTTCATGGTACACACAGGTACCAGCCTCTGCCTCAGCCGCACCGACGGCCACCATCAGCGGCAACAGATGATCTTCCCGTGGGTGGGCAAGACGTGCTGCCGGTGCCTTTGACCAGTTGATCAGGTGTTGTACCCGCTCTTCCACGCTGGATTCCAGCAGAATCTTTTGCAGCCATTGGTCGAACAGGGACGAAGGCTCTTTGGCCTGTGGGCCAAAATACCGCAGATTGTGATAACTGAGCCCGCTGCCTATGATCAACACACCTTCATCCCGCAGAGGGGCCAGCACACGTCCCAGGGCAAGATGTTCCTCCGGGTCCAGCCCGGTTTTCAGCGATACCTGAACCACCGGCATCTGTGCGTCTGGATACATTACAGCCAGCGGCGCAAAGGTGCCGTGATCAAAGCCGCGTCTGGCATCGGCCTGCGTCGGCAAGCCTGCCGCTCTGAGCATGCCTATCACCTGCTCTGCCAATGCCGGTGAACCGGGGGCAGGGTAGCTGACCTCGTAAGTATGGGGAGGGAAGCCGCCATAGTCATACACCATGGGCGGTTGTGGATTGGTCATGACGCGGAAAGCGGTTTCTTCCCAATGTGCCGATATCATCAGCAAAGCTTTTGGCGCTTGCGGTAACTGGCGTGGAATATCGACCAGTGAGGCTTCCAGCACTTGCATGCGGGCGCGCAAGTCATCCATATACGGCCAGGGGCCGCCGCCATGAGAAATAAAATAAGTAGGTAAGCGCATGTTTGAAAATTCCTTGGTTTGGCAACGACGACTTCAGTGTGTGAAGCTAAAGAGCTGATTCGACATAAAAAGTGTGCCCATACTTAAGATCATAATGTTTCCCAATTGGGAAATCGATAGTGGTAAAGTCATTGAATTATTTCCAAAACGGGCAACATTGGCCGGAGGCAACATATGGATGAACTTGAACTCAATGGCATCAGGGTCTTTCGCGAAATCATAGAGTCCGGCAGCTTTACCGCTGCTGCCGACAGGCTGGGCATGGCTGCGCCCATGGTCAGCAAGCATGTTGCCAGGCTGGAACGCAAACTGGGAGCCAGGTTATTGAATCGCACCAGCCGCAGCATGAGCCTGACTGAAGCAGGCAAGACCTTCTTTGAACAGGGACGGCAGGCGCTGGATATCCTCGATGCTGCCGTCGCCGCTGTTGCGCAGGACAGCGGGCCGCCGCGTGGCGAATTGAAAATCAGTGCCCCGGTATGGTGTGCTACGGCCAGTTTTGCCAGCCTGCTGGCTGAATTTCGTCAACGCTATCCAGAAATACGGCTGGATCTGCATCTGGACAACCATATGGTGGATCTGGTCGCGGATGGTTTTGATCTGGGCCTGCGCGCCACGGCTGAACCATCCCCCAACCTGATCGCCAGAAGCCTGTGCAGCGTGCCTTTTTATATGGTGACGACGCCTGCTTATCTGCACAGCCTGAAGGCGGTAGGCGATACGGCGCAACCATTGCCGGTTGCCATGATTTTTCCCAACTATGTACAACTGGAACGCCTGAAGTTTTCTGCCAATGCAGACACTGTGCCATTCAAGCTGGATGCCGTCATGAAGTCCAGTGACACCACGCTGAGTTACCACTGTGTGCTGGCCGGTATGGGCGCAGCTTTTTTGCCAGCCTGGCTGGTGGCCGATGATCTGGCATCTGGCCGTTTGGTCCAGGTCAGTGATCATGGCCCCGGTTTTGCTGGTCATTTATTCGCTGTGTATGCCAGCCGGCGTCAGATGCCACCCAAGTTACGCTGCTTTATTGATTTTTTGATTGAAAAACTGAGTGATGATTGATGAGTCATGAATGATGAGTGAGGAATTACAGGCTTGATCTGACATTTCGAAGTAAATTTGGGGGTATGCCATATCCCTGAAAGAAATCTGTGAAATACTTGTCAACGACTTGCCAGCTACGCCGTTGATGGATAAGGCGTGTTAACCTGGGCAGGAAGGAATGTTTAACCGGACTATGCGTCTGAATAAAAACAGATGTTCAACAGATGTTCAATTTAATGCTTGTTCAATTTAAGAGGGAGTATTCGCATGTTTAAGAAATTGATGTTTGCTATGCTGGCTTTGTTGGCTGCTTCGGGTTTTGCATTTGCTGACGTGGATGTCAACAAAGGTGATCAGGCTGCACTGGATGGTATCAAAGGCATAGGCCCAGCCAAATCCAAAGCAATTATCGAAGAACGTACAAAAAACGGTAGCTTCAAGGATTGGGCTGATTTTGAAAAACGCGTCAAAGGCATAGGCGAAAAGAATTCCACCAAATTGTCAGAAGCAGGTTTGACAGTCAACGGTCAGGCCAAAGCAGGTGCCGCCGCCAAACCGGCCGCCAGCGCAGAGAAAGCGTCCAAGCCAGCAAAGGCTGACAAGGCTTCTGCATCTGCATCTGCGTCCGCCTCTGCACCAGCTGCTTCTGCTCCGGCACCGTCGGCATCAGCATCTGCCAAAGCATCGGCTAGCGCGAAAGAAACCAAGAAATAATTGATTGCGTGGGTTGTCAGCCCGTGGCCGTCTACGGCCAGGCTGTGTGGTAACAAGGTCGCGCATCCCTAAAAACCTCTGATGACAAATCAGAGGTTTTTTCTTTGCTTATTTGCTTATTTATTTGCCTACTTATTTGCTTATTTAAATTCTGTATAAGCTGCCTGTAGCCCTGTTCCATTGACGGAAGCATCTGATTTTCATAGGAGAATCAAGCAGCCAGCCATTTTTTGCAGTGGGTGTTTGCGATCCATGTCCAGATTGATTGCCTTATACGGCAAGCATCTATAGGTAACTGGGATTAGAATAAGCGTTTGATTCTTTCCAACCGTTCACTATGTCCTATCTGACCATCGAAGATACCATTGGCAATACCCCGCTTGTCATGTTGCAGAGGATACCCGGCGATGAAAACCGGCGTCGCAACAATGTCATTCTGGGTAAGCTGGAAGGAAATAATCCAGCTGGTTCCGTCAAGGACAGACCAGCCTTGTCGATGATCAAGCGGGCAGAAGAACGTGGTCGCATCAAGCCGGGCGATACCCTGATTGAAGCCACCAGTGGCAATACCGGGATTGCACTGGCCATGGCAGCTGCCATGCGTGGTTACAAGATGGTTTTGCTGATGCCAGAAAACCTCAGCATAGAACGCCGCCAAAGCATGGCAGCCTATGGCGCACAGATTATCCTGACACCCAAGACCGGCGGCATGGAATATGCACGCGACCTGGCCGAGCAAATGCAGATTGAAGGTCGTGGTGTCATTCTCGACCAGTTCGCCAATCCCGACAATCCACTGGCACACTATGAAGCTACGGGGCCAGAAATCTGGCGGGATACCAAGGGGCAGGTGACGCACTTCGTCAGTGCCATGGGTACCACAGGTACCATCATGGGTGTGTCTGCTTATTTGAAAGAGCAAAACCCGCAGATACAGATCGTGGGGGCACAGCCAGAAGAGGGCTCGCAAATCCCAGGCATACGCAAATGGCCGGAGGCTTATCTGCCCAAGATTTTTGACAAGGCAAGGGTAGACCAGGTGGAGTCAGTCAGCCAGTCAGATGCAGAACATATGGCACGACGGATGGCGATTGAAGAGGGTATTTTCTGTGGTATTTCTGCCGCAGGTGCTTGCGAAATTGCTCTGAGAATCGCACAGAACGTAGAAAACGCCACCATCGTCTTTGTGGTCTGCGACCGTGGTGATCGTTATCTGTCTACGGGGGTCTTCCCAGCCTGATTTTCAGCCTGATAGCAGGGCAGGGTAGATTGAAGTATGTACACTGATGTCATGACATCGGTGCAAGCAGCTTTGATGTTTCACAAGGCTGTCATAAAGCTGTGGTATTACTATGGCTGACGGTAAAGCAGGGTTTTAAACTACACATACAGCAACCGCAGGCAGACAGTCAGTCAAGCAGATTTGGCTCTGTTTTTGTGTTGCTGATGGTTGCAAATAAAAAAATACCGAAACCGCACTTGTGGAGCGCTTTCGGTATTTTTCAATATGCAATAGCCGTTTTGATTTAAAGCTTTAAATCGGGCAACTACCAGATCAAAACAAAATTATGCTGCGTCTTTTGGTTTGAATTGTTTGTCGCTGATACGGAATTTTGCACGACGGTCACCCATCAATTCACGCAATTCCTTGATGCTGACATCGCTGATTTCATGCATGCGGATCAGCAGTGATGCGCCGACCGGCAGGCGACGATGCCTGATTTTACTGATTACTGGTGGTGCAACTTCTAATGCCCGTGAAAGTGCGGCATCGTTTTTCAAATGCAATTGCTTGATCAGAGTATCCAACAGATTGTTTGGATCATAGTCGATTTCATCGGATTCAAGCTGGGTCAGATTTGCCATAATTACCTCGCTGTTTAGTTTATTGATGCTGAAATTAGTTGCTTCAATAAAAAATTAATCAAACGGTAATATTGTATCTTTAAAATAGAATTTGCTTATCAGAAAAATAGCAAATCATTGTTAAATCTCTTGACACATTGCCTTATTCATACGTAAATGTATCAACTAGATAACATTACTCTAGTTTAAATCATACCGTTTAGCAATGTTTATTAGGAAAACTAATTCACAAAATAAATATTGCTTTTTAACCTTTCTTCTCTAAACATACATCAAAATCTGATTTATCTTCTGTTAAATTTGGTTAAGTCTATTATTTCCCTCTGGCAGCTGCAATCACACGACCAAGGTCGAACACCGACATGGCGTAAAAGTAGCTGCGGTTATAGCGGGTAATTGCATAGAAATTATCTGTTCCCAGCCAATATTCGGTGGCGTCAGTGCCATTCTGTAAATCAATCAGACCATACAGCACGTTGGTAGGGGCATCGCTGCTGGCGGTGCTGACCAGGGTTTTCAGTTCCTGTAACTGGAAGCTGGCAGCCAGACCTTTTCCTATTGCAGCCGTAAGTGCCTCTGATTTATCGTGACTCAACAGCGTCGCGGGAAATGCCACTGGTACATTTTTCTTCCAGCCATGTTCAGCCAGGTAGTGTGCAACGCTGCCTATCGCATCTACAGGCGAGTCAGTGAGGTTGATCTTGCCGTCGCCATCAAAGTCCACTGCATACTTCCTGATGCTGCCAGGCATGAATTGTGGCCAGCCTATGGCACCCGCGTACGAACCTTTAAACACAAAGGGGTCAAGCGAAGATTCGCGTGCCATCAGCAGCATGTTTTCCAGCTCTGACTGGAAGAATTGCATGCGGGCATCGCGTGTCGGTGTGTCCGGATAATCAAAGGCCAGTGTCGTCAGCGCATCCATGACGCGGAAATTGCCGGTCTGCTTGCCAAAGATGGTTTCCACGCCGATGATGCCGACGATGATTTCTGCCGGTACCCCGTATTGCTGTTCGGCACGCGCCAGGTCATCAGCATATTTGTCCCAGAAGGCAACGCCGGCATCAATGCGGTAAGGTTCAACAAACCGGGCGCGATATGCCTTCCAGTTTTTGGGCTTGCCAGGTGGCGCCGGGCGCATCAACTGCCTGGTCTGTTCCACATAGCGTACCTGCTTGAAGGTGGCGATCAAATCCGCTTCAACAAAGCCATGCTTGCTGACCATTTTGCCGATGAAGGCAGACACTTCTTTCCACTGGTCAAAATGCACATCCTCTTTTTTGATGGAAGTGCTTTTGCCGGATGTATTGTCACTGCTGCTGGATGCACTGGCTGCCGTGCTGGTTTTTCTTGGTTTTTTTGTTGCCGTGGCCTGGGCATGAGGTGCGATAAGCAGGGAACTGACTACCAGCGTCAACAAGCGGCCTGTTACAGAAGAATAAGAGGATTTCAAAATTCGGTATCGAAAATTAGCGGCATTCAGCCAGCAAAGTTTTTAAACGCCGGACCACCAGGGCTTCCGGCTCAGAGATTTTACCGTAGCGTGTTGCTGCATACAGCAACAAGAAACGCTCCGCGCTTGCCATTTCAGTGGCTGGCAACACAGCACGCAAGCGTTGCAGATAGGCGTGCGGGCCTTCATGCATATCGCGTGCTGCAGTTTTTCTGGCCATTTTGCGACAGAAAGAAAAGTATACCTTATCAAGCGCGCTTATACGCTGCCGGTCGCGCATCAAGGGCAGGGCCATCATACCGATGACCAGACTGGCGGCAATAAAAAACAGCAGGGTGATCTGTGCCCAGTCGACCTCCAGAAAGCCCAGCGAATTCAACAAGCTTTTTTGCGAGCTCTGATTGTAATTCAGTACCCACTGGTTCCATGAATTATTGATCGCATCCCATTGCATGCGTGCCACATTCAAGAGTGAAGTGCCAGTTGGTCCCAGGTTCACAAGCCCTGCCAGACCGCGACGTGGTACAGCATAGTTCAGCGATTGCATCACGCGTTCCGGTGCTACAGCCGCAGTCGGGTCGACGCGCACCCAGCCCTGGCCTTCCAGCCAGACTTCGGCCCAGGCATGGGCGTCAGATTGCCGGATTTCAAAGTAATCATCGACCGTATTCATGGCACCACCCTGATAGCCGGTGACAACGCGCGCCGGTATTTTGGCGGCGCGCATCAGTATCACAAATGCGCTGGAATAATGTTCACAAAACCCGGCCTTGGTATCAAACAGGAATTCATCCACACTGTGCACACCCAGGCGTGACGGTTCCAGCGTATAAGAAAATGCTTCACGCCGGAAATGGTTCAGCACCGCGCCTATCAGTTGCTGGTTGTCCTGATAGGTGGCGCGCAGCTTGTTGGCAAAAGCCACAGTGCGTGGATTATAGCCTTCGGGCAGTTGCAGGGCGGCAAGAAGGGTATTTCGGCTGGCATTGGTTTCCAGTCTATACGCAGGGTAAGAATCTACTGTATAGCGCATCCTTTGACTGATGTTGCGCGCATTGCGTATTTCCATTTGCGCATTCACCAGGCTACTGGTGATGGGCGCACCTTCTATTTGCGGTTGACCTGCTGTCACATCGAGAGCAAACATCCAGTTCTGGCCATTCGGTTCGAGGATGATTTCCTGGCGTATCTTGTTACCACTGAAGACCACATGGTTTTTGGACAGCGGCCCCATTCTTTCATCCTGTGACCAGGTGCGGCCATCAAAATCAGTCATGACCACGCCACGCCAGTACAACAGTGATTTTTGCGGCACCGCCTGACTGAACAACACCCTGAAAGCGATATCTTCCGACAGCACCAGTTCACTGATATTGCCGGGTGCCATGGAACCGGAAAGACCGGTGCGCCCGGTTTGTGCGTCCCCCGGTAAGCCCCATAATGGGCCCTGTATGCGTGGGAATAGCAGGAAGGCGATAACTGTCACTGGTATCGCCAGTCCCAGAATACTGGCACCCAGCTTCAGCCTTTGTTTCAAGGGCGGCACCACGCCGGTGTAATGAAAGGACAACTGTGCCGTCAGTAAAAAACATAGCGCCAGCATGGTGACAAAGGCTGTACCTATGGTTTGCTGATAAAAGAAACTGGTCAGCAGCAAAAAGAAGCCCAGGAAAATCACTACGAATAAATCACGCTTGGCATGCATTTCCAGCAGCTTGCAGGTCAGCAGCAAAACCAGCATGGTCACCCCGGCCTCGCGTCCGAAGAAGGTTTTATGGGTGAGGAAAACCCCGCCCATCATCAACAGGGCAATAGGTAACAGCACTAATGATGGTGGCAGCCGCTTGCCGTTCAGCGTCAGCCAGCCGCGCCAGATCAGCAACAGGGCAGAGGCCAGGCTCACCCACCATTTGATATGGGTTGCATGCGGCAGCAGCACGCAAAAGCAGGCAAAAATCAGCAGCAGCGTGTCGGATTTGTCACGAGACAGGATGGGCCGGAACCACGGGGATTGCATGCTCTTCATAAGTCATAAAGCGCCAGCGCGCGCAGACATGTTTCGCAGTGTTCAGGCCCCTGTGCCGGGGACAGGTCGGTCTGGCCCAGACGGAATCCAAACGTCAGGCCATGCTGATCTGCTTCCAGCACCCAACTGGTCATGCGTGACAGTTTCAATTCGGTATCCATGTGGGTGGGCAGGGCAGAAAAATCGATTGTGACATCACTGCCCGAGCCGCCGGAAAATTGTTTTGTGACCAGTTGTCCGCCCAGTGCGCTATCGACCCTGGCGATGTGTTTCCAGGCCAGGTGTTTCATCGGGTCGCCAGGCTGGTAGGCACGCACGCCGGAAAAATCTTCTTCGCCGGCATGTCCCTGCACCTCGTTTTTGGCCTTGCCGGAAACCGGCAGTGGTGGTGGATTCAGTTCCGGTTGTGGATAGACGATGGCCTGGGCATCTGGTAGCCAGGTACTCCAGGCACGCAACAGTCCCAGTGGGAACCAGGTCTGCAAGCGTACCCTGGGAATGGCCTGCAGGCCACGTGCCCTGGTCGGGCAACTCAGCTGGATTGCCGTCTGGCTGTTTGGTGAAATATCTACCGCCTTGTCGGGGTGGCCGGCAAAACCGACCCAGATCGCATACCGCTGGGTCGGCTTGCGATTGATCAGAAACACCGTGTATTCGGTTTCTTCACCGGCAAACACCGATTTGCTGGGGCCTGCCAGCAAATGCAGGTAAGCCAGGTTACGAAAGCCGAAGAAGGCATTCACCATGGCGACGCCGCCCAGTACGAAAGTCAGGGCAAAGCCCAGGTTCAGGCTGTAATTGGTGGCCGTTACAAACAGGATCAGCAACAGCACTACAAAGAACCAGCCCGCCTTGCTGGGCAATGTAAAAACACGGCGCTGCTTGAGGAAGACTTCACCGCTTTCCGGCTTGTTTTCCAGAAAAATGATTTTGCGCAGCTTTTTCTTGATGGCGGTCAGCATGGCCTTGGGGCTGAAAAGGATGATGCTGCCATCAGACGCTGACACGCTTCATCAGTTGCGCCAGTAATTCACTGCTTGCACTGACTTTTCCTGTGGTGGATTTCAGTGGGCGCAGGCGATGGGCAATCACCGGTATCAGCACGGCCTGCACATCTTCCGGCAAGACATGGTCACGCCCTTCAAGTGCGGCCCAGGCACGGGCAGCCTGCAACAGGGCGATAGAGGCACGCGGGCTCATGCCTTCTGCAAACAGGTCGCCCTGACGGGTGGCATGCGCCAGAGCCTGTACATAGTCGATCAGCGGAGCCGAGGTATGGATTTGCTTCAACAGTTGTTGCGCTTCCATTAATTCTTCTGCCTGCATGACGGCTGGCAGGCTGGCTAGCAGGCTGCGCCTGTCTTCGCCCAGCAACAGGGCGCGCTCTGCCGCAGCATCCGGGTAGCCAAGCGACAGGCACATCAGGAAGCGGTCCAGTTGTGATTCAGGCAAGGCAAAGGTGCCGACCTGATGCGCCGGGTTTTGCGTTGCAATCACAAAAAATGGCTGTGGCAACATGCGGGTCTGGCCTTCAGTGGATACTTGCCGCTCTTCCATGGCCTCCAGCAGGGAAGACTGGGTCTTCGGGGTGGCGCGATTGATTTCATCGGCCAGCAATACCTGGGTAAACACGGGGCCGGGGTGGAATACGAACTGTGATTTTTCCCGGTCAAAAATCGAAATGCCAATGACATCTGCCGGTAACAGGTCGCTGGTAAATTGCAGGCGGTTGAACTTCAGACCCAGGGAAATAGCCAGCGCATGGGCCAGTGTGGTTTTGCCGACACCCGGTAAATCCTCGATCAGCAAGTGGCCGCCGGCCAGCAGACAGACCAGGGCCTGGCGGATTTGCTGTTCTTTGCCAATGATGATGCCATTGACCTGCTTTGCTACTTTATGTACTTTGGAAAACATTTTTTTCCTCAAATAAACGCGCTGGCCGGATAAGAATCCGGGCCGTCATGCACTGGCGGATTGCTTTTGTCTACGTCAGACAGTGTAAACGGAATTGTCGCAAACTGTTGCCTGGGGTGAAAAGTTTTAAGTACACGGGTTTGCAAAATCGGTGAAATAGGGTGAAACTGATGCCAAGACAGATACGATAAGCAGGTCAAAGGTAAAATTCTCCTGGCCCACCATGGGTTTCAGGGCAGCTTTCCCCAATGCCTGGCATAGAGACATACAGAGACATGACTACTGCGTATTACACCCATGCTGATTGCAAACGCCATGAAATGGGCTCCTGGCATCCCGAATCACCGGAACGCCTGCAAGCCATAGATGATCAGTTGATCGCCAGCCGTATCAGTGATTTTCTTGATCATCGCGATGCACCTCAGGCCAGTGAGGCTGACCTGGCAAGGGTGCATACCGAAGATGCGATTTACCGCATACGCGAAAATTGCCCATCCGAGCAATCAGAGTATGAGCACTTTCCACTCGATGCCGATACCTGTCTGAATGCCTATACCTGGCGCGCCTCGCTACGGGCAGCAGGGGCAGCCGTGGCCGCCACTGATGCCGTGCTGGATGGTGAGGTTGAAAACGCCTTTTGCTCGATACGGCCACCCGGCCACCACGCCACACCAGGCGAAGCCATGGGCTTTTGCATGTTCAATAATGTTGCCGTGGCGGCCAAACATGCACTCGAGGCACGCGGACTCAGGCGTGTCGCCATTGTTGATTTTGATGTGCATCATGGTAATGGCACCGAAGAAGCTTTTCGTAATGACGACCGGGTATTGATGGTCAGTTTTTTCCAGCATCCGTTTTACCCGTATACCGGCACCGATCATCCAGCCACCAATATGGTGAATGTGCCGGTACCGGCGCATAGCTATGGCGACGTGGTAAGGCAACTGGTCACTGAACAATGGTTGCCCGCCCTGCGGGAATTTGAGCCGGAAATGATTTTTATCTCGGCCGGTTTCGATGCCCATCGTGAAGACGATATGGGCCAGCTGGGTCTGGTGGAAGCCGACTATGCCTGGATCACGCGGGAAATCATGGGCGTCGCCAAAGAATTTTCCAATAAGCGCATCGTCAGTTGTCTGGAAGGCGGGTACAACCTGTCGGCCCTGGGCAGGAGCGTGGTCGCTCATCTCAAAGTATTGGCGGATCTCGATTGATGAGGTATCCGTTTGCGCAATTGCACAGTATCAGGACCGAACGCCTACTGCTCAGAAAACTGGAACGCTCGGATATCGATAGCGCTGCCCTTATCCACGGCGACCCCGCAACCAATCTGCATAATCCCGGTGGCGCGCGCTCGCGTGAAGCAACCGTGGCCGTGCTGGATGACTGGGTTAGCTTTTGGGAGCGACAGCATTTTGGCTATTGGACAATCTGCGCGGGTGATGACGACAGCCAGGTATTGGGCTTTGGCGGCGTCATGCGCAAGCAGATTGGTGACTTCACTGGCCTGAACATGTATTTCCGCTTTGCTACCCACGCCTGGGGCAAGGGCTATGCCAGTGAAATGGCACAAGCTGCCCTGCAAGTGGCGTTTGAAACACTGGACGAAGCGGCAGTCTATGGTCTGGTGCGCCCGGCCAACAGCCCATCGCGCCGCACGCTGGAACGCATGGGCATGCAATTGTGCAGCACCGTGGATGACGTGCCTGGCCAGGAAGCAAGTCTGATCTATCGCATTAAAAAAGAAGATTTTCTGAACGCAGCATCTTGAAGAAAACAGTGAGCCAACTGATGAAACGATTCTTTGCAGCGCCGTTTTTTAAATTTAGCCTGGCACTTGGCCTGGCACTGGCCTGTACATGCGCATCGGCACAGATCCTTGATGAACGTGCCTTGCTGAACGACAAAGTCGCCCGCTTTATCGATGAATGGCATAACGATGCCGCCCATGCGCGCCTCAGTTATTTCGACAAGATGGCAAAAGACGGCGTGTACATAGGCACCGACAAGACCGAACGCTGGACGCGGGATGAATTCAAAGCCTGGGCCAAACGCTTTTTCGAACGCCCTTCAGCCTGGGCTTTCAAATCTTTTAACCGGCATATCAGTTTTTCAGAAGACCGTCGCTGGATCTGGTTTGATGAACAGTTGCATACCCAGATGGGCATCTGTCAGGCAACCGGCGTCATCCAGCAAACTGCACAGGGACTGGAAATCATGCATTACCAGTTATCGCTGACGGTACCAAATGAATTGACGGACTATCTGGGTGCCGGTGTCAAAAAACTGGACGAGAAAAACGCTGGACAGAAGCTGATGCCCAAGCCCTAAGGGGATTCCAGCGGCAGTTCGACAATCACATAAAACCATTTGATTTTTGACCAGTCTGCCCGACGGCTGACCAGGGTTTCTTCCGAAGCCATGCTGACATCGTAATCAAATTCATGGCCGCTGGCGAAGTGCCCGCTGGGGTGGGTTTCCCAGATACAGCAAAACCGTTTCATCCTTCCCATGTGTGCCTGCCTGACCAAATAGGCTTCCACTTTGGCAGCCTGTGACCCGGCAACACGGTAAGTGACCCGCAAGACATGGATTTGTGCCTGCATCGTGGGCTCGCAAGACACGAATTCCAGTGAGGCAGGTTTTTTGGCTATTTGTTGTAAGAAATCCGCGCAGACAGGGTCATCACCAGACACATCCGGATTTGCCGCCCATGCCATGTTCAGGCTTGCTGACAGCAGCAAAGCTGCAATGCCTGGAATGGTCATCCGACCTATCAATAAAATATGTTGAACAATGTGCATGAAGCTGCCAGCCTGGTTTGTGTATTTTTGTTCGCGTATTTGTCATCTTGATCATAGCCAGCGACGCGCCATGAAAATTGCAGGAATTGTTTAAAATACCTTCAAAATACCCTGATTGTCGTGCATTCTTCAACAGTATTACTCAATTCGGCGACTTCTTCATGGTAAACATACTGGGGTATGTATATTTAATTTATCTGATTTTTTATACGAAAAATGAAGTAAATATTGCCATACTCCCATGGTTTTGTGATTGCAGCAGCAGAAGTAGAGAAACTTCCGGCGCAAGCAGGGCAGACTTCCGTACAATATCGCTTTGTTTTTGCTAAAAAGAAGAATAAGCATGTCCATACAATGGTTCCCCGGCCACATGAACGCCGCCCGCAAGAAGGCGGCGGAAACCATGGAAAACACCGACCTGGTGATAGAAGTGCTGGACGCCCGCATACCGCAAGCCTCTTGTAACCCCATGGTTGAGTCGCTGCGCAATTTTCGCCAGCGCCCCTGCCTGAAGATTTTGAACAAGGCCGATCTGGCTGACCCGAATGCCACCAAGGCCTGGCTGGATTTTTATAATGCCCAGAAAGGTGTGTTTGCCGTCGCCCTGAGCTGCAAAAAACCATCGGATGTTGCAAAAGTGCCTGGCCTGGCTTTACAGCAGGCCCCGCATCGCGGTGTGCCGACCAAGCCATTGCGCATGATGATCATGGGCATACCCAATGTCGGTAAATCGACATTGATGAATGCCTTGTTGAAAAAGCGTGTCGCCAATGTCGGTGATGAACCGGCCGTGACCAAGACCCAGCAGCGTCTGTATCTGGGCAAGAACATGATTTTGACCGACACCCCCGGCATGCTGTGGCCCAAGATAGAACATCCTACCGATGGCCTGATGCTGGCTGCCAGCCATGCAGTGGGTGTGAATGCGCTGATCGAAGAAGAAATCGCCACTTTCCTGGCTGAGCAGTTGCTGATTCATTACCCGAAATTCATCACTGAGCGCTATGGCTTTTCAGTCGAAGGCATTGATGCTGTCTCTGTGATTGAAGGCGTGGCAAAAAAACGCGGCTATAAACTCAAAGGCGGCGACTGGGATTATGAAAAGGCATCGCATACCCTGTTGCTGGATTACCGCAGCGGTGCCCTCGGTCGCATCAGCCTGGAGACCCCGGCCAGCCGTGAGCATTTGCTGGCGACCTATGTGCCGCCAGTCTTGCTGGGGCAGGGCAAGAGCGTGCAGACCGGCATGGAGCCAGAGCCGGAAGACGCAGAATGAGCCTTACAGCGGACACGCCCTGGGTATTGCGCAACGATGCGGACGGTGTCACCACCCTGACCTTGAACCGTGGCGAGCGTTTCAACCCCCTGTCAGAAGAAATGCTGGCCGCTTTGCTGGCTGAATTCAAGGCCATTGCAATTGATGAAACCGTACGCGTGGTGGTCCTGGCGGCCACCGGCAAGGCATTTTGTGCCGGGCATGATCTGAAGCAAATGCAGGCTCAACCGTCGGAAGAGTATTACAAGGCCCTGTTCCAGCAATGCAGCAAACTGATGCTGGCTATCCAGAAATTGCCGCAGCCGGTTATCGCCCGCGTGCAAGGTCTGGCAACGGCTGCCGGTTGTCAACTGGTGGGCATGTGTGACCTGGCCGTGGCCAGTGACAATGCCAGCTTTGCAGTATCTGGGGTGAATGTGGGCTTGTTCTGTTCCACCCCTGCGGTTGCTTTGTCGCGCAATGTTTCACGTAAACAGGCGATGGAAATGTTGTTGACCGGTGATTTTATCGATGCGCAGACGGCATGGCAGCGTGGCCTTATTAATCATGTGGTCAGCCCTGAACAGCTGGATGCTTGCGTTGCCGGACTGGCCGCCAGCATCATCGCCAAACCCGCGCTGGCAATCCGCATGGGCAAGCAATTATTCTACAAGCAGCTGGAAATGGGGATGGCGGCGGCCTATCAGCTGGCCGGGCAAACCATGGCCTGCAATATGATGGATGATACTGCGCAGGAAGGCGTACAGGCTTTTCTGGAAAAACGCTCACCAGTCTGGAAGTAAGGCAACGAGTAAGGTACTGAATGAGACAGTAAATAAGGCGCTGAGCTTACGACTGTTTGCGTGAACTGAAATGATCGCCAATAATCGCCCCCAGCGAACACCATACCCCCGCCACAAAGCAGGTATATAACACGGTGTAGGTAGTGGGCAGGGAATCGGGTGCATCGCTATAGGCCACGCTGGCATAGGTATATACCAGAGCAGTGGTGGCGATGCCCAGCAAATAACCGTGCATCATGGGCGAACGTCGCGCCAGATAACCTACTGCCAGGCCAGGCAGCAAGTATTGCATGAATCCAAAAATGGTCATGAAAATCTGGTTACCCCACAAACCTGTATCTGTACCGGCATCTGTGGCCGGACTCATCGATATCTTCAGCGCCGTAATAAACACAAAATACAGCAAGCCATACAATACCGTCGCCAACGCGATGGCGTGAGGATTGGGTTTGGAAATAAAGGGTTGGAAAGCCATAAGGGCGAGATTATACCCTGTGCTGCCCAAGATTTGCGCAGCTTTGGACTGGTTTTTGCTCTCATTCCTGGCATTGACCCATACTTACCTATGTCGCCTGATCAGGGGGCAGGCAAAGAAATCAGAACAGATAACTGGCGCTGAACACCAGGCTGTCGCGCACCGGGCTTTGGTATTTGCCCGGGCTGTAAGCACGTCTTTGCCTGCTGATTCCATAGGCCAGTTGCAGCTTCCATGAAGCGAAATTGGCACCCAGGCCGATACGCGCATCGAAGCGATTATTGATGACCTGGCCTGGTTTTGCATCCGGATACGTCAGCCAGCCTATGTGTGAAAACAGGTCTATGCGTTCATGCAGCGCATAATCTGCATTCGCTTCCAGGTACAGGGTTTTTGCGTCCAAACCTATGTAATTGGGAGAATAGTAGATGCGTGCGCTGAGATTATCCACCATGACTCCGGTGAAGATTTCCCCATAATTGAGGTCCGTAGCCTTGGGGAACAATGAGCCCGTGGCACCTGCTTCCCATACCACGCCCGAATTCAGGCGGCGTGAAAAACCGGAATACAGCAAGATCTGTTCGCCATCACTGCTTTTGCTGTTGGCCCGTACTTTTGAGCCGAAGGCACCGGCATACCAGCCATCGGGATTATCGTAGACCAGGTTTAACTGGGGGGCCGGCTGGCCGTCGCTGAGCGAGATGCCGCGATAAAAATAATCGGACACCAGCGTGATACTGCCGCTGACCTGTGCGTGGGCCTTGCCTTCAAAAGCAAACAGGGTAAGGATGAAAATCGCACAAAATTTAAGCAATACCGCACCTTTATGAATGGCCATCAATCTTGCATCACTTATTTGCATCACTTATGGATGGGTGGCCAGGGTTGTGGATGGCAGCGCACTGGCAGCAGGGGTGGCCAGTTGACATGAACACGCACATTTATGCGTGACCCTGTGCAGAGTGGCACACAGATTGACCTGCCCGCTGATATTGGCATCGCTCTGGTTGACCGGATTGACCACCAGATCCGCACGTACCTGCGCCAGGCTGGCCGATGGTTTCAGTTCGCTAAGCAATGCCATCATCCCCGAAATATGCGCCGCCGAATAGGATGAGCCTGACACAAAATTCCAGCGTGCCCCCGGTGCTGTCGTTGGTATATCGCGCCCCGGCGCTACCAGGATGTCACTCGCCAGTTGTGTGGTCTTGCTGTCTGCCACAGCAAACACGCCAGGGTGCGAGGCCGGGAAGCCGCCATCAGCACGCTTTGGGTCCATGGCACCCACAATCTTGATGTTGCGGGAAATAGCCGCATCCAGCAGTTGCTTCAGCAGGCGGTCTGGCGGGCCGGACAGGCTCATGTTAATCACCTGCACACCCTGCGTCAGTGCAAAATTCAATGCCTTGCCCAAAGTAAAACTATTGCATCTGGTTTTATTTTCGGGTTCTTGCCAGCAGGCTCTCAGGGCCATGACATGGGTATCGGGGGCGATGCCTTCTATGCCTATGCCATTCCCGGCGCGTGCAGCGATCACGCCAGCAACACCGGTGCCATGGGTTTCGCCGACATAGGGGTTGCCGTCGATGAAGTTCTGGTTCAGTGTGACCTGTCCGGCCAGGTCAGGGTGTTTGATTTCTACCCCACTGTCGATGACGGCCACGACCACATTGCGACCAGTGGCAATTTTGCGCACATCATCCAGTTGCCAGTATTTGTTAACTGGCTGCACGGGAAACAAGGGATCATTTTTGGCTTGTGCGTCAAAGGTGTTGATGGTCTGCACCCAGGCGACACGGGCATCCTTGCTCAGTGTTTCCATCATCTGCGCTTCAGACGTGGTCTCGGTTTCTTCCATCACAAAGCAATCGACATTCAAGACGGGCATGGGCCAGTCTTCCAGCAGTTTCAGGCCATGGGTGCGCGCCAGTTCTTCGGCGATGCGGCGGCGGGCAGTGCGGCTGACATCATTGGCATAACCGCCGCTATAGCTGACATCTGGCCGGAAATGTGGTGTTGGCAGATGCAACATGACCAGTAGCCGGCGTTTGGCTTCCGGCTCTTTCTGCGTGACCGCTTCTGCTTCATTGTCGTTGCGGGCGCTGGCTGTTGATATGTTTAATCCTGCTGTCAGTGCCAGCAAGGCAGCAAGTCCGAATCTGAGCCAGAGCCTGGTCCCGTGAGGTTTGCCGCGCATACTCATTTGGCACCTCCGGCTTGCAGGGATTCTACCAGTTCAATCACCGCTTCAGAGCGCAACTCGTCCACGCTTTGCGTCAACCTGTCGTCAGGGACGTTGAGCAGATAGGCATTGGTGACCGTCGGGCCATCGATGATGCGGGCGTCGTTCAATGACATGATGCGCTGTATATCTTTGACTGTGGTTTCCGGTTTGAAGACGACGACAATATTGCCGGACGAGCGTTCGCCGCTGCCCAGTACATGATAACTGCTATTGTCCTGCGTGGGCAGGGCCAGATGTACCACCAGCCCCACAATGATCGCCGTCTGTGCTGCCATGATCCAGCCCATGGACCTGGTACCACTTGCCGGCAACAGGGTTCGCAAGCGCTCCAGCAAGCTATTTTTTTCTTTGCCTCTGGCTGCTTGTATCTGTTTACTCTGCGTATCGAGCCTTGGAGTATCGAGTTTGGGCAGCAGACGGGCGAGTGCACGATCAGGGTCGGGTGCCGTGCTGGCCGCCGGTTCCTGGGCTTGCAGCTTAATTTGCCATTGCAGATCATCCTTGCATGCCGTGCATGTTTGTAAATGTTTTTGTACCAGCTGTTTTTCGTCCGGCTGCAGGGTATTGACAACATACCAGGGCAGCAAGTCCTGGACGATGGCATGCATTGCCTCGTCAGACGGATAGGGCTGGCTTGTTTTCATGTTCATAATATTTCCTCCATGCTGTCGGAAAGCATGAATCTCAAACGCTGTCTTGCGTGGAACATCCGGGTTTTGACGGTGTTGACCGGGCATTCCATGGTTTCAGCAATTTCCTTGTATCCCATCTCATGATAATAAGTGAGGCTGACGACCACGCGCTGCTCCATGGGCAGGGCACGCAAGGCCCGGTTCAAATCACCTTCCAGTTGCTGGGCAGACATCTGGTGTTCGGGTTCATAGCGGGTTTCTGCTGCATGATGCTCAAAATTGGATTCAACCGCTGCATCAAATGTCTGTATGGCTTTCAACGCCTGACGATAAGCTATCGCAAATATCCAGGTGGAGACCCGTGAAGTCTGGTTAAAGGTATGCGCTTTTTGCCAGACGACCAGCATCGTATCGTTGACTATCTCTTCTATCAGATGTGTGTCGCGTGTCATCTTGTCAAGAAAACGGGCCAGTCTGCCAAAGTACAGGCGATACAAAGCCTCAAACGCCTGGCGATCGGCATTCGCAATTGAGGCGATCAATTGAACTTCCTGTGCTTCCGGGGTAGTTGGACGCTTGTTGTCTGTTTTACCTCGCCATCCCCAATTCTCAAACATGCCTGCATTCTCCTCGATGAAACGTTAATACCTGATCAGGTGGAAAAGGTTCATTGCAGGTTAAAAAAATGTTGATGTCAGGCTTTTGAGGGGGCTTGCGTAAAAAATAACAAGATGAATTACCGGTCTCACATGCTGCGACACTTAGCCAGATTATCAGACGATTGTATCGCATCGATATGCGCATATTGTTTTTTGTCCCACCATTCCGCATAGTTTTTTATCTGCTGTTTTCTTCCCGTCCGAATTCTCCCTTAAGCATCTGGCTGTCATTTCAAGGTGCCGTAATGCAGTTTCAGCATGCGTCAAAAAATATTTCATTTTTCTTTGAACCAATTCGAATGAATGGCGCATTAACCGCTTGAAACAAACGGAGAGGTCTATTTTTTTATGTCGTCACACATGAAAAAAGAAACTGCTGTGGCCATGCGTGAACTCGTATTTCAGATCACCGGAACGACGCGCGCAATTTTTTTAAATCAGCATGGCAGGACGGTAAATGCTTGAACAGGCGAATGTGATTTTTCCTTTTTTTGTTCAGCATGCGATGTGCGGAAATCAAATGCGTGCGCCTGATGTGGGCGTGTTGTTGCGGCTGCTGTTGCTGGCGCCGGTATTGGAAGAGCTAGTGGTGCGTGCTGGTCTGCAGCAGTACCTGACAGGGCAGTTCCGGCAATCTGGTGTCAATGCGACCTGGTTACCGGTAGTGATATCAGCGACGGTGTTCAGCGCACTGCATGTGGCAGCAGGCTGGACGATGGTGGCAGCGATTTTTGTGCCCGGCCTGTTGCTGGCGATGCTGTACCAGTGGACGCGTGACTGGCGGCTGTGCGCGTTAATGCATGCCGTCTTCAATGGAATGGCTCTTGGTGTTTGCATGCAGTGACCTATTTTAATCATTGAAGGGAAACTATGATGAAGTTGAATTTTCGTTTTACTCGCTTATTGCGACAGGCTGGTGTGCTGGGTGCGGCCTTAACTGCAGGTATCGCCATTGAACTGGCAACCGGCATGTCGGCGGCCTATGCTGCCGATGCCTTGAATGGTAAAAGCCTGTACCTGAATGGCCCGGTTTCTGGCGGTACCAGTTGTACTGCCTGCCACGGTGCCAGCCCCGCCAATAACGTCAACGGTATTTTGCGGGGTGCGAATAATCCGACGGAAATCAGCAATGCCTGGGCCCAGAACAAGGGTGGCATGGGCACTTTATATAACAATAAATTCAGCCAGGCAGAAATCGCAGATCTGGCCGCATTTATTGGTAACCCCAGTGTCGCCGCCGGCCCGATTGCAAGCGTATCACCAGCCAGCCTTAGCTTTAATGGTACGACGATAGGCCAGACCAGTACGGCACTCAGCACCACAGTCAGTAACACCGGCTCTGCCGCATTGAACATCACAGCCATCGCGCTGACTGGCGGTAGCAGCGGTGACTTCAGCCTGGCTGGTGGCAGTTGCGCAGCGGGTGCTGCACTGGCCCCTGCCGCGACCTGTACTGTGTTGGCTACCTTCAAGCCGACAGCGCAAGGCACTCGCAGCAGCAGCATCAGCATCAGCCACAATGCAACTGGTGGATCCAGCCTGGTCAGCCTCAGTGGTACCGGCAATGCCGCTGCCCAGGCCGGTGTGGCAGTGTCTGCCACCAGCCTTAACTTTGGTTCAGTTCTGGTGAATGCGGCATCGGCAGCACAGACCATCACGATCACCAATAGCGGTCAGGCAGCCCTGAATTTCAGTTCCATCGGACTGACTGGCACGAACGCCGCCATCTTTGCCCTGGGCGGTAGCTGCAGCACACAAACTGCCGTTGCTGCCGGTGGCCAATGTACGGTAACCGTACAGGCTACCCCAGCTACAGCCGGCGCTTTTGCTGCGGCATTGAATATCGCTTCGAATGCTTCGAACGGTAGTGTTGTCGTCAGCCTGGCCGGTAGCGGCGCTGCTGCCACCCCTGCCATCAGCGCAACGCCAAGCGTGCTTGCCTTTGGTGCGCAGACCGTTGGTGGTAATCCTGTCACGCAGCAGATCAGTCTGTCAAACACAGGTAACGTGGCGCTGACACTGTCATCTGTCAAAGTCAGTGGTTCATCAGCGATTGTGATCGGTACGGGCGGTACCTGCGGTAGCAGCCTTGCAGTGGGTGCCAGTTGCAATGTACCTGTGGTATTCACACCGGCGACGGAAGGTGATGCAAGCGCCAGCCTGGCGGTGACTTCGAACGCCGCAGCATTGCAGGTGGCCATCACTGGCACGGCAACCAGCAAGGCAGTCGCCAAGCCCGTGTTGTCTGATACTGGCACCGTGCAATTTACCGATACCCAGGTAGGTGTCAGCTCGGTCAAGCATACGACAACGCTCAGCAATACCGGTACGGCTGCATTGAAGATCACCAGCCTGGTATTGAACGGCAGCCAGCTCAATGACTTTTCACTGGCAGGTACTTGCGCCGTTAATGGCACAGTCAGTCCGGCGGCCAGCTGCACCATAGATACGACCTTCAAACCGACCAGTGCCGGCAGTAAAACCGCAGATGTGCTGGTGGTGACTGATGGTGGTGCGCAACTGAGTGTTCGCCTGGCGGGTACTGGCGTTGCCATCCCTGTCAAGACAGTGACGCTGAACATCAATCCGCAATCTTTTGACTTCGGTTCCGCCACGATAGGCAGTGCCAGCCTGGTCAAACGCTTCACGCTCAGCAACCCAAGCACCAGTGCCATCGCCCTGACCAATGCTGCCTTCACCGGGCCGTATGCCGCAGTGGTGGACAGTGCATCCTGCCCACGCTTCCCGTTCAGCCTGCAGGCGAATACTTCTTGTGAACTGGTGGTGAGCTATACACCGGCAAATGCAGGTGCTAACAACGGCAGTGTCGTCATCAGTTCATCTGACACCACCACGACCTGGAGCATTTCCCTGGCTGCCACGGCAGTGACTGCCACAGTGCCTGTCGTGACCGGCAATGTGCCCAGGAATGAAGGCGGCGGTGGTTGCTCGGTCGCCCGTGATGGCAATGACCCGATGTTGCCTGTTCTGGTAATGCTGGCTGCGGCAGTCATCGTCTGGCGCCGACGTCAGGCCCGCCAAGGCGCGACGCAAAAGTAATAATGGAAGCCGGACCGCGGTCCGGCTTTTCTGATTTAAAAGAAAAGAGGTTGAACGATGAAATTTACGTTACATATGAATAAAAAACGCGTAAGCCAGTTGTTGTCTGGCCTGGCTGCCACATTGCTGGTGAGCTCGGCAATGGCACTCGACAAAGGTAGCGCAGCACCCGCATTCGATCTGAGTGGCGCAGAAGGAAATGTCAGCCTGTCGAAGTACCAGGGCAAGCTGGTGTACCTGGATTTCTGGGCGTCGTGGTGCGGACCTTGCCGCCAGTCTTTTCCATGGATGAATGAATTGCAAGCCAAATACGGTAGCCAGGGTTTGCAAATTATCGGCGTCAATCTGGATCAAAAAAATGAGGATGCGCGTCAGTTCCTGGTCACCACACCGGCCCGCTTTGTGGTGGCATTTGACCCCGCCGGAACTACGCCACGCAGCTATGGCGTCAAAGGCATGCCAAGCAGTGTGCTGATTGGTCCGGATGGAAAGATCCTGTTTGAACATGCGGGCTTCAAGGACGCCGATAAAAGCGCACTGGAAGCAAAAATAAAATCTTCGCTGGGAGCCATCAAATGAAGTCACGCCTGAACACCATGTTTAAAAAAACTGCCAGCCTGCTGCTGATCGGCAGCAGTGTACTTGCCACATCCGGATGCAGCCTGATCAAGGTTGTGCAACCGTGGGAAAAAGGCACGCTGGCAAAGCCGGAAATGACATTTGAAGGCGACAGACTCGAGTCCCGCTACAGCGAACACATCTACACCAGCCGCGAAGCGGCATCCGGTGGTGCCGGTGTGGGTGGCGGTGGTTGTGGTTGCAACTAATCAGAGAATTCCGACATGAATAAAATAACTGCTCCTCTTTCTGTTTCGACTTTATCTGAAACATCGCCAGCGTCAGCTACATCAGCAAATGTTGAATCGCAAGCCATAGGTGCTGCATTGCTGACTGCAGCCATGTTGTTGCCCGGCCTGGGCGTGGGCGTAGCGCGTGCCGAAACACCGCCAGAACATGCCAGCCTCAGTCTCAAATACCTGAACTATGAAGAAAAACAGGCTGGACTGAAACGCATTACCGCCAATTCTCCTTCACTGTCCCTGATTACCCCGCTGGGTTCAGAATGGTCGCTGGATGCGACCCTGACGTCAGATGATGTGTCTGGCGCATCGCCGCGTTACCATACCGCGATTTCTGGCGCTTCCCGCATGAATGACCAGCGCACGGCCGGTGACGTGGCGTTTACCCGCTACTTTCCGCGTGCCAGCCTGACAGTGGGTACGGCCTATTCAACCGAGCATGATTATGAGTCACGCGCCTTGTCGCTGACCGGTACGTATTCCAGTGAAGACAAGAACACCACCTGGACCGCCGGCTTGGGTGGCAGCCATGACCGCATCAACCCCACCAACCTGATCGTCAAAAACGAAACCAAAAAAACCATCAGCCTTATGGCCGGTGTGACGCAGGTCATCACTGCGCAGGATATCGCGCAATTGACGCTCAGCCATAGCCGGGGTGAAGGTTATTTTTCCGATCCTTACAAGGCGCTGGATAACCGTCCCAGAGAGCGCAACCAGACTACCGTACTGGCGCGCTGGAATCATCACTTTCTGGACACCGGTGGTACCGGTCGTTTCAGTTATCGCTATTACAGCGACAGCTATGATGTAAAGGCGCATACGCTGACGGCGGAATATGTGCAGCCCCTGTCGCAAGGCTGGACCGTCACACCGTCGCTGCGCATGTATTCGCAAAGTGCGGCCAGTTTCTATTTTGATCCGGTCTACGATGCCAAACTGGGCGCGCCTTTCCCGCCGGGTTATGTGTTTTCTTCTAACCAGCTCAACTCTGCTGATCAGCGTTTGTCAGGCTTTGGTGCACTCACCTTCGGCATCAAAGTGAGCAAGCAACTGACACGTGACTGGACGGTAGACGTGAAACTGGAAAACTATGAACAACGCGGTAACTGGCGTCTGTTCCACAAGGGTAGTCCAGGACTGGCAGCACTGGAAGCGCAAAGCATACAACTGGGTATCAGCAAGCAGTGGTAGATGCCTGACAGCAATTAGAACGCATCTCATCCTATTTATGAAATGAGTTCTAATGATTACGCGCCATGCGTGGTGCGGGACTGTCTACGCCCTGACTATCCTGCATCAGCAAATAGACCCAAAGATTTACTGCCCCAAAAATTCGGGAGTTTGAATGAAACATAATTTTTTCTATAAATGGTTTTCCGCATTGTTGCTCTTGCTGATGTGTGGTTTTTCACAGCATGCAGCGGCAGCAGACGACTTCCTGGATCCGGAACAGGCCTTCAAGTTGCAAGCTGAATTGCGCGACGCGAAAACCCTGGTGCTGTCCTGGACGATTGCCAAGGATTACCACCTCTACCGCGAGCGTCTGAGCTTCAATGCAACGGAACCGGGCATCACTTTGGGTGCGCCTAAACTACCGGATGGCATACGCAAATTTGATACGACCTTCAATAAGGAAGTAGAGACCTATGCAGACCGTCTGCTGGTGGAATTGCCCATCACCAAAGCTGACAAGGTGTTTACGCTGAAGGTGGGTTATCAGGGTTGTGCCGATGCTGGTCTCTGTTATCCACCGGCAGAACAACACTATCGTGTTGATACTTCTACACCCGGAAAATTGACACTTCAAGCGGTAGATGCGACAACAGCAGTATCGACGACGCCAGCAGTGGCGGCCACTGCTACTGCCACTGCGCCAGCCGCCAGCGAATCTGCTCACAAGGAAGATGACAGCTCGTTGGCCCAGCGCACGCTGCAAAGTGGCAGCCTGTGGCGCATAGGCATGGCATTCCTGGTATTTGGCTTACTGCTGTCATTTACGCCTTGTGTCTTGCCCATGGTGCCGATCTTGTCATCGATTATTGTGGGTGAGGGTAATGTCTCGCGTGGCCGTGGTTTCATGCTGGCGCTGGCGTATTGTCTGGGTATGGCCCTGGTGTACACCTTGCTGGGTGTGGCTGCCGGTCTGGCTGGTGAAGGCCTGGCGGGGGCATTGCAAAAGCCCTGGGTATTGCTGACCTTTGGAGCTTTGCTGATTGGTCTGGCGTTGTCCATGTTTGATGTCTATCAATTGCAATTGCCTGGCGGTCTGCAAAGCCGGCTGAGTCAGGCCAGTGGCAACTTCAGCGGTGGCAAGTTCCTTGGTGTGTTTGTGATGGGCGCACTGTCTGCGTTGATCGTTGGCCCATGCGTGGCGGGGCCACTGGCTGGTGCCTTGCTGTACATCAGCCAGACCCGCAATGTATTGATCGGTGCCTGGGCGCTGTTTTCCATGGCGGTAGGTATGAGCGTGCCATTGTTGTTGACAGGTATCTCTGCCGGCAGCCTGTTGCCACGCGCAGGTGCCTGGATGAATCAGGTCAAGAAACTGTTTGGTCTGTTGTTGATTGCTGTTGCCATCTGGATGGTCAGCCCGGTGTTTCCGGTCAAGGTCATGATGGCGGTATGGGGTGGCTTTGCGATTTTGTGTGCCGTGTTTTTGCATGTGTTTGATGCATTGCCAGCCGGTGCAGGCTTGCGTGCCTATGTGGCAAAGGCACTGGGGATCAGTTTTCTGTTCCTGGGTTTGTTTGAACTCATCGGTGCCGCCAGCGATGGCAAGGATGTATTGCAGCCTTTGGCCCATTTGCGCGGTACAGCGAATGCTGCACAAATGGCCGACGCGGGTTCAGCGGGAAACCATGCGGAAAATAAATTTACCCGCATCAAAAGCGTCGCCGAACTGGATGCTGCTCTGGCTGCGACCAACACACCTGTGATACTGGATTTTTATGCTGACTGGTGTGTGTCCTGCAAAGAGATGGAACGTTTCACTTTCTCCGAACCCAAGGTCAGCGAACAACTGAAGCAGGTACGCCTGCTGCAAGTGGACGTAACCGCCAACAGCGATATGGAAAAAGCATTGATGAAACGTTTTTCATTGTTTGGCCCGCCAGGCATCATCCTGTTTGACCGCAGCGGCAAGGAAGTGCCGGACAGCCGCATCATTGGCTACCTGGAACCTGAACGTTTCGTACAACATTTGTCACGCCATTTTGCGCTGTAAAATCAACTCATTCCAGATTGCCTAGTATGACCAATACTCCCGTACCCGCATCCACACCCAAACACGCACATGTATTAATTCTTGGCTCTGGCCCCGCAGGCTATTCTGCTGCCGTGTATGCAGCCCGTGCCAACCTGAAACCCGTGCTGATCACCGGTGTCGAGCAAGGTGGCCAACTGATGACTACCACTGATGTCGAAAACTGGCCCGCCGACCCTATGGGCGTGCAAGGGCCGGAATTGATGCAGCGCTTCCTGCAACATGCAGAGCGCTTCAATACCGAAATCATTTTTGATTACATCCACACCGCCAAACTGGATGAAAAACCGATACGCCTGATCGGCGACCAGGCGCAATACACCTGTGATTCACTGATCATCGCCACCGGCGCATCGGCCCAATACCTGGGCCTGCCGTCTGAACAGGCCTTCATGGGCAAAGGCGTGTCTGCCTGTGCTACCTGTGATGGCTTCTTTTATCGCGGCAAGGAAGTGGCCGTCGTTGGTGGCGGCAATACAGCGGTTGAAGAAGCGCTGTACCTGTCGAATATCGCCAGCAAGGTGACAGTGATCCATAGGCGTGACAAGTTCCGTGCCGAAGCGATTCTGATCGATCGTCTCATGGCCAAGGTGGCTGAAGGCAAGATTGAAGTCAAATGGAACCATACGCTGGATGAAGTGGTGGGTGATGAATCCGGCGTGACCGGCATCAAGGTCAAGGCAGCCGACGGTACAGTTACCCCCATCACCCTGCACGGTGTGTTCATCGCGATTGGTCACAAGCCGAATACCAGCATTTTTGAAGGGCAGCTGGAAATGCATAACGGCTACATCAAGACACGTACCGGTACCGAAGGCATGGCAACGGCCACCAATGTACCAGGCGTGTTTGCTGCCGGTGACGTGCAGGACCATGTGTATCGCCAGGCCATCACCAGCGCAGGCACAGGTTGCATGGCTGCGCTGGATGCACAGCGCTTTTTGGAAACTTAGAACCTGTTCACGATCTGTAGCGAGCGGGCGTCAACGGGATCAGCGGGGTAAGGATAACTAAGCGCAGCGCCAAAAAGCGAAATGTACTCTGGTACATGAGCATTTTGAGCAGCGCATGAGCCCCGCGTGGTCTCTGATTACACCCGTGCTTAAGATCGTGATCAGGTCCTTAACCGATGACCTTGCGGGCGAAGGATTCCAGATAATCCATCAGACCGTCAGCCGCCTTGGCTGACTGTTCTTCATTGCCTTTTGCAATCGCCTTGGCGACCAGCATATGGCAGCGCGCACCTTCTTCAATATCGCCTTCATGCTGGAAGGCGTACCAGAAACGGCGGCACTTGATGATCAGTGGGACCACGGCAGACACCGCAGACGGGTTGCGGCAGGCTTCGTGCACGACATGGTCTAGAGCCTGGTCGGCAGCCATGTAGTCATTCAAGTCATTGCGTTTGGCGGCAACCAGCATTTTGTCGGCGCATTCTATGATGTCTTTGCGATGTTGCGGCGTGGCGCGGCGGGCAGCGCTGGCGGCAATCAGACGTTCGATGACGCGGCGGGTTTCTATCAGCGTCATGTGTTCGGCAGCTTCAATATCACTGATGATCAGGCCACGACGTGGCATTTGCAAAATCAGGCCATTGGATGACATGCGCATCAGTGCTTCGCGCAAGGGCGTGCGGCCCAGGCCGGTTCTTTCCACCAGTTCAGACTCCACCACCGGTGAACCAGGTTTCAGTTGCAGCGTGACGATCATGCTTTCGATGGCATCATAAGCCACATCGGCTGCACGCAGCTTGGGAGTGAAAGTCAGAATTTTTTCAGAAGTAGCAAGCATCAGATATCCATGTTCTGTATTTTGTATGGATTTTACCTATTTGAATGCGAATTTTACCTTGTAAAATGCGGTCATTATCAAATTCTGCGTGTTTTCCTATAAGTATTCCTGATTTTTGCCATATTGGAATATATTCAATTGCCAGAATTTGCCATGCGTTGTTGAGTTTTTCCCATAAATTACACAGAAATCAGCATACTTATGGTTTGCAGGCCGTGGTTTAGGTTATGCTTTCTTTGTCAAATATAATATTAATATATTTAAATTGTTGTTTGTGGCGCTAAATATCAGGCTGAGGCAGGTTTGTAGCAGTCGCTTTTTTTGCTTTGCTTTTTTATCTTGTTTTGTTATTTTTTATGGATTTACCCAAAGCACATGGCAGCGCATGCCTGATTGACCACCAGCAAGCGTTATGCTGGTCAGCCGGTGCGGCGGAGGTTGTCCTGCTTTATTGTGGAGTGATTAATTGACACCGCATGCATCAACTTTTCCTGCGCAGGAAAAACGTCAGCAACTGGCCAGCCAACTGGCAAATGTATTTTTTTCTGAAGCCCTGTTCGATGTGATGTCTGACATTGTGTTTTTTGTCAAAGACCTGGAAGGGCGTTATCTGGTGGTGAACCATACTCTGGTGCGTCGTTGCGGCATGCGTGACAAGGATGCCTTGATAGGCAAGCGGGCAGAGCAGGTATTTCCCGCTTCACTGGCCGCCAGCTATGCCGCGCAAGATGCGCTGGTACTGGGGGGGAAGAAAGAAATCCATGATCAGCTGGAACTGCATCTGTATCCTAACCGTACACCCGGCTGGTGCCTGACCCAAAAAATCCCACTGCGCGATGTGCGTCACCAGATTGTTGGCATGACTGGCATTTCACGCGACCTGGCCATGCCGGATCAGCGTCACCCTGTGTATGCCAAGATAGCCGCAGCAGTCAAACACCTGCATCAAAATTATACGCAGACGGTTGCCATGGCCGACCTGGTGAAGCTGACCGGTTTATCGGTGGCTCAGCTGGAACGTAATTTTCACAAAATATTTTCACTGACGCCACGTCAGATGATGGTCAAGATACGGCTGGATGCCGCATCCAGTATGCTGGCAGAATCAACGCTGAGCATCACCGACGTTGCCGTCGCTTGCGGCTATCAGGACCACAGCGCGTTTTCGCGCATCTTCAAGGCGACGGTAGGAATGACTCCCAGCGATTACCGCGATGTGGTGCGCAGGGACTGACTAATTTGGCAGGTACAACGTCGCAGGTAACATGGGTTTAGTGTATGCCCCACACAAAAGGATCGCGTTCATCCAGCAGCAGGCTGGCTTCGGCATTAACAAAGGCACTGCCGCGCAGGCTGGGTAACAGCTTGCCGTCATCCGCCATACGGTAAGACGCTTCAAATACGCTGCCGATGATGCTTTCCTGACGCCAGATCTGACCCTCTGCTAGTTTGTCATCTGCCGCCAGGCAAGCCAGCTTTGCGCTGGTGCCAGTGCCACAAGGTGAACGGTCATATGCCTTGCCCGGGCAAAGCACAAAGTTGCGGCTGTGATTCTCTGCTGATGCAGGGGCACCAAACAATTCTATGTGGTCAATCAGCGCACCGCCATCGCCCGTGATTTTATCGGCTTCCAGCGCTGTTCTGACACGCCAGCTAAAGTCGGTCAGTACATCGACATTATCCAGCCGCAGATCTTGCCCATGCTGATTGATGAGGAAAAACCAGTTGCCACCCCAGGCAATATCACCTGTGACCAGACCGTAACCAGGCACATCCACCTGCACACCCTGGCGGTAGCGGTAGGCGGGAACATTATGTACCGTCACGGTGTGGTCGGCATGCAGTTCGGCTTCTACAATACCCACCGGGGTTTCTATGCGGTGCTTGCCTGTACTTATTTTGCCCTGATGCGCCAGCGTGACGATAAAGCCTATCATGCCGTGACCACACATGCCGAGATACCCGACATTATTGAAAAAGATAAGGGCCGCCGTGCAGGACGCATCTTGCGGCGCGCAGGCCAGCGCACCGACGATGACATCCGAACCGCGCGGTTCACATACCGTCGCCCGTCGATAATGATCAAACTGCTCGCGAAAAACCTGCAGGCGTTCTGCCATGCTGCCTTGCCCCAGATCCGGGCCACCATCCACGATGATGCGGGTAGGTTCGCCGCCGGTATGAGAATCAATAACTGTAATTTTCTTCATGTCGTTTTACCGTAATGGTGTCGTAAGGATGTTGCAACGCTGCGGTTTAGAGGTGATAGCAGAACTGCAGCATAGTGCATACGCGCCGCTGCTGTCTTGACATGAAATCAAATAGACCGTGACGAAATCGGCACAATGTCAGCGCAGACGATTTAATCCGGTTTGCCCGTATTCACAAGGTTTTTATACCGGGTCAATTGCTCACCCAGCATGCCGTCTGCTGCCGGTGCCATCTTGTCAAAACCGGCTGGCATATAACCACCAACGCTATAGGTCAACACCAGTTTGCTGAGTGCCTTGCCGGTTTCTGTCGCTTTGATGGCACTGAAATCCCAGGTCATGCTGCCTGCCAGGCCAGAACCCTGCATGGGGCCCAGGGCCCCGGTCATGCGCAGGGTTTTGCCGGGGGCGACATACACCACGCTCAGATGCTGGACACCGCCACCATTCGGCAGTTTTTCGCAAAAGCAGCCACCGGGACGGGCATCAATGCTCAGGTTTTTCGCATTCTGTGAGTAAGTGTGAGACGGGTTCCACCATGTGCTGACCTGGTTGACCATCTGGTCATAAGCCTGTTCAGCGGGAACATTCAACTGCACCTCATGTCGTATCAGAAAGCCGTTGGGGCTGATATTGATTACTTCAGCCGAGGTATGACTTGTGACAAAAAATAATGCACAAAAAGCAAATGAGATGGATGTGAAGTTCATGGCGATTTCCTTTTGGGTTTCTTCTTGCGCTTTTTCCTGATCGCGGTGTTTTAGAGGCAGATGTGTGGACGTTGTGGAAACGATGGCAACTTCAGCAATATCCACACATAACAAAGCTGGTTTGACTACATGATTACCAAAGGTTTTTCATAGAATATATCATCCTCAGTCAGGCTGACAGATGGTAAAGTAGGGGTCGCAAATTTGCCGTGCGATAATCCCGGCAGACATAAGGAATTTTTATACTTGTTGCATGAATCTGTTTCCAGCCAAAAATGAGCACACGATGCCTGAGGAGATCAAAAAACGCCTGACCGGCGGTTTGATCATCTCGCTATTGATCCATGCATTTGTGCTTTCACTGCAATTTGGCTTGCCTGGCCTGGGCTTGCCTGAACTGGAAGCCCCATGGAACAAGCGCAGGGCAGAGACCCCTGCCATCAGTATACAAATTGCCAATCCGGTAGCACCAGCGGCACCTGCTGATAATCCGGCTGCCAGCCCGGTTAATTCTGTCAGTTCACCTGTTCCACCTGCTTCACCAACGCCTGTTCCTCCCGTATTTGTCAATCCACCTGTCACCTCCCCTGTTCCACAAGTGGCACCGCCAGTGACTGCAACCGATCGCATGGAAAGCAAGCAGGCAGTCGCCGGCATACAGTTGGTGGCACCGCAAAAAGCCGCACCCGTGCCAGCCGCTGTACCAGCCAAAGCTGCCAACAAGCCGCGTGCCAGCAAGAAAAACACGGCAGACGCAGCGCCATCCCTGCCAAAAACACGCAAGGTGCAGGCTCCCGATGTGCTGCGCCTGATTACACAGGATGCTTTTCATGACGACAGCTTTGTCGTGGCCGTACCCAATCCGGATGAAATTCCGAAAAAAGCCGAAGCTGAAACCGAACCCAAAAAACAGTTCGATGACATGACGCAGGAAGGTATAGACCAGGAGCAGGAAAAAATTGCCCGCGCCGCCGAGCAGGAAAAGAAACGCAAGCAGCGTGAAGAAAAAATGCGCAAGCAAGTTGATGAACTGGCCCAGAAAAATGCAGCAGATACCGCTAAACAGAACCAGCAACTGGCCAGACAGCTGGATGATGACAACCGCAAACAGGCTGATGAAGCAACGCGCAATCAGGCTGCTGCATTGGCTTTGCAAAAACAACTAGAAGCAGAAGAACAAAACCGCCGCGCGCAGCAAGAAGCTGTCCGTGCTGAAGAAATAAAACTGGCAGAGCAAAAACGTCAGACCGAACAAAAGCAACAGGATGAGCAGCGTCAGCAAGTACAACTGGCGCAAGCTGCACAGGCAATTCAGATAGCCCAGGCAGCCCAGCAGCAGCGTGAACAGCAAGCCCGTGAACAACAACTGGCAATGGAAGCACGCAAGCAGGAAGAGCAGCGCCAGCAAGCCGCCGTGGCCCGCCAAAAACAGGTGGATGAACAGCTGGCTAAAACCAGGGTTGAAGAACAACTGGTCAAACAGAAAGCAGAAGAACTGGCCGCCCGTCAAAAAACCGAAGAACAGGCCCGCCAGCGCGCCGAACAGGTCGCCGCAGAACAGCGCGAGCGTGAACTGGCACAGGCCGCCGCTGCGAAGGTGGCCGCAGCTAACGCGGCCGCAGCAGCAACAGCCGCCGCCAATGCTGCCGCTGCCAGTGCTGCAGCCGCATCAGCAGCCGCGAATGCAGCCAATGCCGCCGCAGCCAACCAGAATCAGGGGCAAAGCACAGGTCCCAACGCTAACGCCAGTGGCAGTAATCCTGGTGGTAGCACATCGAATGGCGACAAGGCGGGTGCCTTTGTCTTGCCGAAAAGTTTGTTGGGCAGTGACCTTGCCAATCGCGCTCGCGAACAGGCTCGTGGCCTGGATCTCTTGCGCGGATCGCCACCCGCAGCCAGCAGCAATGCCGAAGATAAACCGCGCCGTCGCAGTGTATTTGGCAGCATGGATAAAGATGTACCGGTGCAGATGTATATCGATAGCTGGAAACAGAAAATTGAACGCAACGGCAATCTGAATTATTCGCAAGTATCCAAAGACCGCGCACGTGGCGACCCGGTCGTGACGGTTTCCATACGCAGCGATGGCAGCATAGAAGACATCACCATCAACCGTTCCAGTGGACGGGCCGACATCGACGAGGCCGCCCGCAGAATCGCTCGTCTGAACGCCAAATACGCCGCCTTCCCGCCGAATATAGCGGCCCGCTACGACGTCATAGAAATTCGCCGTATCTGGAATTTTGATGAAAAGTTGAGGATTATTGAAGAGCTGCGCTAGGCAGTTTTTTCAGTGTCCTTAGTGGTTTAAGCTGGAATGTTGATCGTGCCATTGATGACGGTGATGCTGTGTCCACCTATCCATGGATGCTGATCCTGGTAATTGACTGCAACATGGCCATTGCGTTGTAGCAGGCTACCCTGGCGCACGCTGTAGGCGCTGTCATTGCCATCATGGATCACATGATTATCAGCGATTGCCTGTGCCTGCTTCACCCAGGCGATGCAGGCATTGGCGCTGCCGGTGACGGGGTCTTCTACCAGTTGCCCATATTCGGGAAGAATGGCCCTGACTTCAAAGTCGGTTGGGTCATCGATTTCATTCGGTCCATAGAGTGCAATGCCATCTGTGCCGCAATGTTCCACCAATTCTAAAAAAGCCTGGGCATTGGTCTGTATGTCCAGGCATTGCCGGGCCGATTCAAGGCGTACCACCAGCCATGAAATACCCATACTGGCGATGACCGCAGGCGCAGGAAAATCAACAGGCCGGATATTCAATGCGCGCGCCAGCAACGGGTAATCACGGTCATCCAGATTCACCAGTTCTGCCTGCGGCGCACGAAATGCCAGGCTGCCATCTGCGCGTATCTGCACAGATACCAGGCCGACCCCGCATTCCTGTGTGAGCATACCGTCAGACTTAGGCTGTAAGCCCGCTTCCAGCAAGGCGTGCGCCGTGCCCAGGGTAGGGTGACCGGCAAAAGGGAATTCAGATTCCGGTGAAAAAATGCGCACACGATAATCTGCTGCCGGGTCGGTCGCTGGTAAGACAAAAGTGGTTTCTGCCAGGTTGGTCCATCTGGCAATGGCCTGCATGTCAGCGTCAGACAGGCCTGCTGCATCCAGAATCACCGCCACCGGATTACCGCGAAATGGCACGCTGGTGAAGACATCAACCTGTTTGAAATGACGCTCTTTTTGCATGAGTTTTCCTGTCTCAGGGCAAACCAAGATTCAAGCTTAGAAAAATAAAACAGGCCCGTCACCGGTAGGGCTGCGCAAGCAAAGCAGGGCCAAACCGATTAACGGGCAACATCACAAATTGTCAGGGCAGGGCGGTAGGCTTTGCCAGATAGCTGGATGAATAGGTCTTGAACTGACCGCCATCGGTATTGATATTGGTCTGGTTGACTTCACCAGGGCTGAACACGGCACCGATGCCGCCCACCGCCACCATTTCGCTGGTATGCGTCAGGAAATAGCGCACGCGGTTGTCGCGCCACTTCAAGGCAGAACCAAACTGGCTGGATGGCACACCCAGCGGTGTTTGCCACCACAAGACCGGTAATTGCAGGCCCTGGTAATAGGTTTTGGCCAGCGCGAAATGTTCCTTGAAATTGGGCGAAGTGATATTCGCTTCATCCCAGTACCATGGCGTATCCAGACGGGTGCAATACGAAACTTGTGGTGTATTTTCAAAACAGCCAGCATCCCGGTCCAGGGTTTGCATGACGATGAAATCGGCTTTGTCTGCACCCAGCTTCTGCATATATGACAAGGCCGTTGTGTGCAGGTCGCCAAACAGCGCCGGCGGAAAACCCACATAGGCATTCGGCGCATATTTTCTGGCGATCTGCATCAGGCACTGTGCTATGCCGGTTACGCTGTTTTGCAGGGTACTGCAATCAGCATCAATATTTACCAGCGCAAATACGGTCGATGGGTCGGCATTATTGGATGCCCTTTGGGTGTAACCCCAAAAGTCAGGCTCAAAATTCACCAGCGCAGGTTTGCCATAGGTTTTCAGTTGCTGGAACAGCAGGCGGACATTGTTCCAGTAATTTTTCATGAAGGTGGTGTTGCTCAGGCCGGTCAGGTTACCGTCACCATTGCTGGCCATCTGGTACAGCGTGAACATGGGCACCGCACCCATGGTATCGGCGTTTTTGGCGACAATCTGCACATAGGCACCAGAAGGGCTGTTCCAGGTCGGCCAGGAACCATCACCCACGCCCACCAGGTATTGGTCATAAATATCGGGGGTAATGGCCTGTTTTTGAATATCAGCCAGCTCTGTCGTACCCAGACCCACCAGGAAGCGTGAAGGCTTGCCCAGCTTGACAGCCAGTGCTGCTGCTTTTTTCTCCAGCGTGATGACTGTGGTACCGGTTGTAGTGCCGGTCGTCGTACCTGTCCCGGTGGTGGTGCCAGTCGTGGTGCCCGTTGTAGTTCCGGTGGTGGTGCCGGTCGTTGTACCCGTGCCTGTTCCAGTGGTTGTGCCCGTTGTAGTTCCGGTTGTGGTGGTGGCTGCCGTAGAACCACCGCCGCCGCCGCAGGCACTGGTAACAAGCAACAGGCCGGTGGCCAGTAAATGAGGAATTTTCATAAAAGGGAGGCAGAGAACGTCAAGGTATCTGCTCATGATAGTCGAAGCCATCGCAGTCGGGATTAAACCGTCTTTAGCTTGCCGATAAAATAACAATCCTTCACAATGTTGACATGCTGAATCTTCCCGCCAAACGTAGCCTTTGCCCGCATTGCCGCCGGCCCGTCACTGCCTGTATTTGCCAATGGGTAACAAGTATTGCCAATATGCCAGAAGTGTTAATTTTGCAGCATACGCTGGAAGTGAATAACGCCAAAGGCAGCGCACGTCTGCTGCACCTTTGTTTGCAGACATCCAGTCTGGTGGAAGGAGAGCAGTTTGAAGACACACATCTGCGATCCTTGCTGCATGCCGGTGATAAACAGCCCGTCCTGCTGTATCCATCCACCACACACAATGATGCTGATGACTTGCAATATGAAGCACCAGAATTTTTATTGGCCGGGCAGACGTTGGCCAATCTGCGGCTGGTGGTACTCGACGCCACCTGGCGCAAAAGCCGCAAGATGCTGTACCTGAACCTGCTGCTGCAACAATTGCCCCGCCTGAGCCTGCAAGACATGCCAGCCTCACACTACCGCATACGCAAGGCGCATGCGCCAGATCAGTTATCGACGCTGGAGGCTACCTGTTATGCATTGATGCAACTGGAGCAGGATGAAGAAAAATATCAGGCGCTGTTGCAGGCTTTTGACGGGTTTGTGGGGCAGCAGATGGGGTTCAGACAAAGTTAAAAGTTAGCCAATGATTTATTCATAATCCCAAGGGCCCTGAATAAACACTTTACGGCCTTCCTGGAATTCCGCTACCCAGGTGTAGCGAAATTCTTCACCTAAACCTCTGGCCCCAAACCACGCGGACGGAAATAATGAAGCGATACTTTCGATCAATGAAAGCAAGTAGATACTATGCACATTGAAAGTTGCCTCGTAGTTTGAAAAAGCCGCGATCAGATCGCACAAGACATCTTTGTGAATTCCATCCTCAGTAAGGATTTTGATGATCTCATCAGACTTGCTTGATATGTCGGGGATATCATTTTCGCCAATGAATTGTATGTGCAGGATTGTTTGTTCACTCATGATTTTTATGGATAGTTTGAATTTTGCTCTTTTTTATAAGTCAAGTGAGATTAAGAGCGCCAATTATTGTTCATGCTATCAGTCATGTGTGAGTCTTAGATGTTTTTATTTCTTGTTTTCCTTGGGTTTGCTATACCAAAGCGCATTCACGATAATCCAGCGGTTTTCATATTTGCCCATGTGGAAGTAATCGACAAACCATGGTGTTTCCAGGCGTACTGATGCGGCTGTGTCGGTTACGTCGAGGACGGTGCAGGTACGGCTCCATTCTGCCCTGGGTGTTTTAAGGGCGCCTGCTTTGGTCAGGCCAACCAGTTCTTCTTTGGACATGCGCCGCAGGCCCAGGCGTTCATCCGGCGTGTCGCCAATCACTGAACGTTTGGCCAGGTCTGGATGCAGCGACCTGGCTACGCGTTTGGGGTCTGCTTCCAGTTGACCATCAATATAGTCATAGCAAGTCGCTTCGATGGCGGCCAGGGTTGCCGCATCGACGTTGGCGGCCGGGCTGGCAACCAGGGCAGCAGTGACAAGAAAAGTGGCGATGGGCATGGTCTGTCGTTCCTCTGTGAGTGAAATCTGAAATGAAACCTGATTTTAAATCTCGAATGTCCGTAGCGTGATGTTCGTAACATATACGGGGAATCGTCTTGCCTTGCTGATGCCTGAATGAATGGCGTCACTTTACCTTGACCTGCGATATCTGCATTTGTTCCTGAGATTTGATAAAGTTTTTTGCCGGATTGTCTGTTGTCAGGCGTTTTCAGCTGACCATAAAAAAGCCCCGCAAAAGCGGGGCTTGGAAAGTCAGCGTCTGATCAGATCAGATCAGTACATTGATAATCGCGTTACCTATACCTATCAATGCCGCACCAGAGATCAAACCGGCGCAGATAGGTTCGCAACCTTCTACCCAGAAATCATAGCCTTTGCTGCCAGGTGTGCTGTTGCGCTTACCCATCCACCAGAATATCGCTGCACCTATCCACATCGCCAGACAGGATTCTGGCGGCAGGATGACGCCCAGGCCGATGGAGACGGCGGACAGCGGGAAGCGGCCCTTGGTGAAGATGCGTGCACCTTCGATCAGGCTGGCGGCGACTGCTGCCACGATGATGGCGGTAATGGCGGAGGATGGCAGGCTGCTGAAGCCTTTGGCGATCAGTTCTGCCACGCCTTTCCATTGCATCGCGCCGGGGAAGGCAAACTTGTCGGACACGATGGTGGCGGTGGAACGCACGCCATTTGCATCAGGCGGCAAGAACAGCAGGAAGTACAGTGGTACGCACGCCAGTGCACCGGAGAAGATGCCGATGATATGGCCTATCGCCTGCTGTCTTGGTTTTGCACCCAGCATATAGCCAGGCTTGATGTCGGACAGCAGGTTGGATGCATTCGACGCCACTTCGGCAGTCATGCCGGCAGGGATGAGGTTGTTGGCTGGATTGGCACTGTCAATCGCACCCATGCTGAACTGCGTGATTTTTGACAGCGTGCTGGTCGGTGTCCAGGATGTCAGTGCCATGGCATTGGCGCAGATGATGGTCAGGATAAATACCAGCGGCAGGGTGATGATGGACATGATCCATGGCACGCCAAAGAAGGCATGTGTGGTCCATGCAGCCAGTATGCTGAAAATGGGGATGCCGATGTAGGAAATGATCAGCGGCACTTCGATATGATCCAGAATATTGCTGCCCTTGTCGGCAACCTTATTCTTGTCTGCCTTCTTGAAGATACTGGTGAACAGTTCGGGCTTGGCAGCCAGGCTGATGAAGGACGCCACCACCATCATGGATACCGCCCACCACAGGCCCCACTGATTGACGATTTCGGTGCGCGAGATAGGTACGATCTTGCCGCTAGGGGCGATGCGTTCGATGATGTCGCCACGCTGTATCATCCACGGTGCCAGAAAGACGAAGTTGATGATGGCACCCAGCAAGACGCTGCTGGCAACACGTATGCCCATCAGGCCGCCGACGCCCAGCATGGCAGCATCGAGGGTGAAACGCAGGCCCAGTGCACGGAAATCGGTACCGAGGATCTTGGGGATCAGTAAATCGTATTTGACGGCAGCGGTGTAATAGTAATGATCGACACGTTCCTGGAAATGCCAGGCTTCTGTCATGCTGGTCCATTTATCCATGCGCAGGATTTTGAACTGTATCAGCTTCATCCAGCCATCGCTGGTGATCATCTGGTAAATCGCAGTCCACATGGCGGTAAAGGCCATCAGGCGTGCCTTGTACATGCCGCTGGCCGCTTCGCCGGTATAGACGGCATCCAGCACCACGCCGCAGGCACGGCCTTCAGGAAAGGGCAGTTGGTCTTCATTGATGAAGCGGCGCTTCATGGGGAAGGCAACCAGCACGCCCAATATGGAGCAGACGCTCATCCACACCACCAGGTGCCACCAGGTGACCACAGTGCCGCTGATCAGCATATAGGCTGACAGCACGGTATTGAGCGGCATGGTCATGTAGCCAGCAGCGGTGGCAATGGATTGGGTGCAGTTGTTTTCAAGGATGGTGAAATCCTTGGCGATACCCAGATTGGCAAGTATCTTGAAAATCGCAAAGGCCAGGATGACGGATGTCAGGCCCACGCCTATGGTAATACCGGTTTTGGCACCGATGTACAAAGCGGTGGCAGACAGGATGCCGCCCAGCAGAAAACCGGTGAATGCCGAGCGTATGGTCAGTTGTGCCATATCGCCACGGTAAATATTGGTGAACCACCACTCGTCCTTTTGGGCGCGAGTCCAGGTCCGGATCTGCTCGTCGCTTAATTGTTGCAGCGCCATATTGTCTCCAAAACGGTTTGTCGGAATTGATGTGCCGGAATATCGGCCATGGGCAAGCGCTATTTTTCTGCAAGATCATTGCAAATTTGAAACGCCAGCCCTTCAATATGAAAATTTTCTTTCAAGTGCGGCAGTATCCAAGCCACAGATGTTTTCTGTCAAGCAGGCTGTGGAAAAAATGGGGTTTTGATGTTGTATAGGTTGTTGTATGGGCTGTTGTATATGGTTTATAGCGAAAATTGCATGTTGAAATGAGAATAGCGAGTATGCAGGCAGGATGTACAGACAACAAAAAGCCCCGCAACTTGCGTTGCGGGGCTTTGAGCAATGCGACTCTCGGTTAGATTACTGAGAGCAGCTGGCAGCTAGTAGAACCTGTTTATGATCTGTAGCGAGCGGGCGTCAGCGGGGTGAAGAGCAGCGCAAAAAGCGGAATGTACTTAAGTACATGAGCATTTTGAGCAGCGCATGAGCCCCGATCACGCTCGCGCAGTAAGATCGTGAACGGGTTCTTACATCATGCCGCCCATGCCACCCATACCGCCCATGCCACCCATATCACCACCACCCATGCCGCCTGCTTTGTCTTCAGACAATTCAGCAACCAGTGCATCAGTAGTCAGGATCAGGCCAGCAACAGATGCTGCATTTTGCAATGCAGAGCGAGTTACTTTAGCTGGATCCAGGATACCCATTTCTATCATGTCGCCGTATGTGTCATTGGCAGCATTGAAACCGTAGTTACCTTTGCCATTGATGATGGCGTTCACAACAACGCTAGGTTCGCCACCGGCGTTAGCAACGATTTCACGCAGAGGTGCTTCGATTGCTTTCAGAACCAGTTTGATACCTGCTTCTTGATCTGGATTGTCGCCTTTGATGTCGCCAGCAGCTTGACGTGCGCGCAGCAGGGCAACGCCACCGCCAGGAACAACGCCTTCTTCTACGGCAGCGCGAGTTGCGTGCAGAGCATCTTCAACGCGTGCTTTTTTCTCTTTCATTTCAACTTCAGTTGCAGCACCAACCTTGATCACAGCAACGCCGCCTGCCAGTTTGGCAACGCGTTCTTGCAGTTTTTCACGGTCGTAGTCAGAAGTTGCTTCTTCGATTTGCGCGCGGATTTGTTTAACACGTGCTTCGATACCTACAGCCTGGCCGGCGCCATCGATAACGGTGGTGTTTTCTTTACCGATTTCGATACGTTTAGCTTGGCCCAGATCAGCCAGAGTCGCTTTTTCCAGTGTCAGACCAACTTCTTCAGCAATCACTTGACCACCGGTCAGGATAGCGATGTCTTCCAGCATGGCTTTGCGACGGTCACCGAAGCCTGGAGCTTTAACAGCTGCAGTTTTCAGGATGCCACGGATGTTGTTCACAACCAGAGTTGCCAACGCTTCACCGTCTACATCTTCAGCGATGATCAGCAGTGGGCGACCGGATTTTGCAACTTGTTCCAATACTGGCAGCAGGTCACGGATGTTCGAGATTTTTTTGTCGAACAACAGGATGAACGGGTTTTCCAAAATAACGGATTGTTTTTCTGGATTGTTGATGAAGTATGGTGACAGGTAGCCACGGTCAAACTGCATACCTTCAACGATGTCGAGTTCGTTGTCCAGGGATTTGCCGTCTTCAACTGTGATCACGCCTTCTTTGCCGACTTTGTCCATTGCTTTGGCAATGATATCGCCGATGTTGGCATCGGAGTTGGCAGAGATGGAACCAACTTGAGCGATTTCTTTGTTGGTTGTTGTTGGCTTGGACAGCGTTTTGATTTCAGCAACGATGGCTGTAACCGCTTTGTCGATACCGCGTTTCAAGTCAGTTGGGTTGAAGCCAGCTGCTACATATTTGAAACCTTCGCGAACGATGGCTTGTGCCAGAACGGTCGCTGTAGTTGTACCGTCACCAGCGTTGTCAGAAGTGCGGGAAGCTACTTCTTTCACCAGTTGTGCACCCATGTTTTCCAGCTTGTCTTTCAGTTCGATTTCTTTAGCTACAGAAACACCGTCTTTAGTGACTGTAGGCGCGCCGAAAGAGCGTTCCAGAACTACGTTACGGCCTTTAGGGCCCAGAGTTACTTTAACTGCGTTCGCCAGGATGTTGACGCCATTAACGATCTTCGCACGTGCGTCATCGCCAAAAATTACTTGTTTAGCTGCCATATTAATTCTCCGAATTCTTTAATTGATATCGTGGATGCCGATTACTTCTGTACGACCGCGAAGATATCTTCTTCACGCATCACCAGAACTTCGTTGCCGTCTACTTTGACAGCCTGACCAGAATATTTGCCGAACAAAACGCGGTCGCCAACTTTAACGTCCAGGGCGCGCACAGTACCGTTGTCCAGCAATTTGCCAGGACCAACTGCCAGTACTTCACCTTGATCTGGCTTTTCAGCAGCAGCGTCAGGCAGAACGATACCGGATGCAGTCTTTGTTTCTTGATCCAGGCGTTTCACGATCAGGCGATCGTGCAGGGGACGAAGGTTCATACAAGCTCCTTTAATTTTGCGAGTAATTACTATTGGAATTCAATTAAGCTGGGGAAAGACTTGTTAGCACTCTCTCCCAACGAGTGCTAAGTATATGGGCGAGCTCTATGCTTTTCAAGACAGGAAAATAGACTAAATTAAAATTTCCTTAGAAATCATGCATTTATGATGTCAAAACCATGACTGAAAATGTGTTTAAAGCAATTAAATTCGTATCATTAATGAAAATATTGCCACATGGGAAATGTGATTTTTTGTGACTTGACCGTTTTTGTTGCGGTAAATCATCGAAAATACTGCCTATAAATTAAGCGAAATTTTGAAGCTGCCGATGCATGTGGCGAGCGAATCGCCTGAATAACTAAAACCGGTGCAAATGCCTGATGCCTTTGCGGCTCACGAGCCGTTGGGCCGGACAGGCCTGGCAGACCGGGTGCACGGAGACAGTAAATGTGGTGGGTACGGAGTTCGGTACGATGTTGGGTACAGTGTTGGGTACGCTGTTTGGTAAGATTATGTGCAGCGTTCTGCTGCGTTGTTGGCATGGGTTTGCCTGCTTCGGCATGGGCCATGTCGGTCACTTTTCTGAATCCTGGAAGATCAGATGAAATTTATTGGGTGACTGCGGCCAACAGTATGGCTGCGGCAGCCAGTAGCCTTGGCATCAGACTGGAAGTCTTGTATGCCGAGCGCGATCACCTAAAACCCCTGGAATTTGCCAGGCAGATTGCTGCCCGCCCGGCAGCAGCACGTCCTGATTATGTGATCCTGTCGAATGATTTTGCTGTGGGGCCGGAAGTATTGCGCACGCTGGATGCGGCAAATATCAAGACCTTTTTTGCCTACAGCGGCATCACCGAGCAAAGCGAACGCGCAATAGTCGGTCACCCGCGCCAGATCTATAAGAACTGGCTGGGCAGCCTGGAACCACGGGCAGAAGACGCCGGTTATGTCACCGCCCGCAAGCTGATAGAACGTGGCCGTACTGAAAAATGGATGGCGACGGATGGCAAACTGCATTTGCTGGCGATTGCCGGTGACCGTTCTACCACCACTTCTTATAAGCGCACCGAAGGCATGCGCCGTGCCGTGGCCGAAACCAGAGATGTGGTGCTGGATCAGGTGGTGTATGGTGAATGGAACCGGGCCAAGGCGCAGGAACAAAGCATGTGGCTGTACCGGCGGTATCCGCAGACGCGGCTGATCTGGACCGCCAATGACCTGATGGCTTTCGGTGCGATGGAAAGCTGGCGCGTGCGTGGCGGCAAGCCAGGGCGTGATGCCAGTTTCAGCACCATCAATACCTCATCCGAGGCATTTACTGCGCTGGAATCGGGATCCCTGACGGCCTTGTCTGGTGGCCACTTCATCGCTGGTGCTTTCAGTCTGGTGATGCTGTATGACTACCATCATGGCAAGGATTTTATCAACGAAGGTCTGGAGCTGGAACGCTCCATGTTCATCTTGTTTACGCCGGAAGATGCGCGCCGTTTCCAGAACATGTTTGGCGACATGAATTTTTCCCGTGTTAATTTCAAAAAATTCAGCAAGGTTTTCAATCCGGCATTGAAGAAATATAACTTCAGTTTTCGCCGCTTGTTGGCCAAGGTGTGATCGCTACAGATGTACTTATGAATACCGCACCCTTACAATCCATTGCCAGTTTGCTGATACGTCGCGTATTCACGTGGGTGATCCTGTGCGTGATCGCCATCAGCGGCTTGCAGGCATGGATGAACTATCGGGCGATAGAAGATAATTTCAACATGTCGGTGAACGATGTGGCCCATGCCCATCTGCCTTTGCTGTCATTAGCGATCTGGGATATTGAGCCGCATACCATACAAAAACAGATCAGGCTGATATTGAAAAACACCACGATCGCGTATGTCGTGATACGTGCCAATACCGGCCAGGAATTTGTCGGTGGCGATGTCAATCGCATGGCAGGTGGTCAGCGTATTGTTTTTGAGATTCCGGCACCGACGGATGCACAAAAGCCGGTGGGCACTGCCGAGTTTGTCGTTGACAGAACCATGCTGAAAAATGAGTTGTGGCGCAGCCTGATCATCGTCGTGCTGGGTGTGCTGGTCCTGTCCATTTTCATTTTCCTGGCAGTGGTGGCGATTTTGCGACGCGACCTGGAACGCCCCATGCGACAACTGGCTGATTTCGTCAAAAACCTGCAGGCGAATAAAATTTCCACCAGGCTCGAATTGCAGCTTGAACCCGGCCATATCTATAATGAAATAGATCTGGTGGTAGATGGCTTTCGCACCATGCAGGCCAGTATAGAAAAGCATATTGCCAACCAGGATGCGCTGGTGTCGGAACGTACCAGGCAACTGGAAACTGCGATGCAAACGCTCAAGCAATTGTCCATCACCGATGGCCTGACGGATTGTTATAACCGCCTGCTGTTCAATGAACGCATGCCGGCAGAAATACAAAGGGCCGTACGGTATGGCCGTGATGTATGCGTGGTGTTTTGTGATATCGATTTTTTCAAGAATGTGAATGACCAGTATGGCCATGCTGTCGGTGACAAGGTATTGGTGACGTTTGCGCAAAGTCTGAAGGCAGAATTACGTGCCGAGGTGGATTGGGTAGTCCGTTATGGCGGTGAAGAATTCATGATCATACTGCCAGAAACCGGCTTGAAAGCCGCCATCGACGTTGCTACCCGTATTCGTGAACAGGTGGAGCTATTGACGATAGCCTTGTCCGATGGCTACTGCCTGCGCATCACGGCCAGTTTTGGTGTCGCCGAATTGCGTGCCGGGGACACCGTTGAAACCCTGGTTCACCGTGCCGATCAGTGGCTGTATTTTTCCAAAGCCCATGGCCGCAATCAGGTCCAGCCCAAAGATGACCAGCGCATCGTTCCAGAAAGTAAACCTGTCACCCTAAGCAGGCTGTAACAGCACCGTTCTTGCCCGCCGTATCAACAGTTCAGACATGCGTGTCAGCCTGGGGGTCTGCACCTTCCAGCTATGCCAGTACAGATTGACATCCACCGGATGTGCGGGCATCAGCCTGACCAGGCTTTCCTGTCCCGGCATTGCACGCAGCATGATATCGGGGATGACACCCCAGCCCAATCCCAATACGATGCTGCGGTTATAGGGTGTGGTGGCCGGCAGAAAATGCGTGGGACAGGCATTCTCCTGCAAGCCGAAATGTTCCAGCAATATTTGCGACTGCAATTTGTCTTTGCGATTGAATGTCAGTACCGGCGCATGGCGCACGGCCTCACGCGTCATCCCTTGTGGAAACCAGCGTTCACAATAGGCCTGGCTGGCAACCGGCAGGTAACGCATGACACCCAGCGGTGTCGCCTGGCAGCCGCGCATGGCTTGCGCTTCGGCTGAAATACAACCAAGCACCATGCCACTTTCCAGCAGATCATGGGTATGGTCCTGATCATCGATCAATACTTCGAGCAGGATGTTTTCTGCGATCAGAAATTCTGACATGGCGGGCAGAAACCAGCTGTCCAGGCTGTCCGCATTGACGGCAATCGCAATGCGGATGGCGGCGCTTTGCTGGCCAGCGAACTCAGTCTGCAAATCCTGTTCAAGTTCGGCCACGCGGCGCAGGTGTTGCACCAGCTTTTGCCCGGCGTGAGTGGCACGACAGGGGCGGCTGCGTATCAGCAGGGTATTTCCCAATTCCATTTCCAGTGCCTTGATGCGCTGGGAAATGGCCGAGCTGGTCAGGTTCAGCGCTTGCGCCGCCTGTTCCAGGCTACCGTGATCAATCACACTGAGGAAGGCTTCGCACTGGCGGCTGTCTAATCGGGGTTGCATTGGTTTTTATTTATGGACTTTGGTGATTTTAAGTAAAGACCTCTCAACACAGAGACACAGAGGTGCAGAGAAGAGAAAATCATTGTATTCGATGTCAATACGGTAATTTTATTCAAGGAATTTCAAATAAAGTTCTTCATTGAAATTAAGAAATTTTAATGAATTCGTAAATATTTTAAATTAACTTCATTTTAATGTCTTTCTTGCCCAGAATTCCAGTATGGAACAAACATGAAACAAACTGGAGCAAGAGAATGTTGACTTTTATACTCAAGGGCATGGGCATGAGTGCCGGGCTGATCATGGCAATTGGTTCACAGAACGCGCATGTGCTGCGCATGGGGTTGCGGCGTCAGCATGTGGGGTTGACGGTGGTGATTTGTATTGCCTGTGAAATACTGCTGATACTGGCAGGCGTGGCGGGTGTAGGCGGCGCGATTAATAGCCAGCCTTTCTTGCTGGCGCTGGCGCGTTGGGGTGGGGCGGCATTTCTGCTCTGGTATGGCTTGCGCTCCCTGCGTGCAGCATTCCAGCAGCAAAGTCTGGTCACAACTGCTGGTGACCTTAATCTGACCGCAGGCAAGGCGGTTTTGGCGGTACTGGGTGCAACCTTGCTCAATCCGCATACTTACCTTGATACCGTAGTGCTGCTGGGCGCCATCGGTGGGCAACAGCCTGGTGACGGCAAATACTGGTTTGCCCTGGGGGCGGTTCTGAATGCCACGATCTGGTTTGCTGCCCTGGGCTTTGGCGCACGCTTGCTGGCACCGCTGTTTGCCCGCCCTGTAGCCTGGCGCGTGATGGATACCTTGATTGGTGTGGTCATGCTATTGCTGGCAGCGAATCTGGCCCTGGCTTGAGAAAAAATTGCATGGTTATTGCGCCAGTCGTTTGTTGAACCTCAGGATTTGTGATAACTTCTGCGCATGAAATCCACCTGGCGTTATCTGATTGCTTGCCTATTGCTGGTCTTGCTGCCCCTGCAAGGGTTTGCTGTTGCCAGCAGGATGGCTTGCGCCATGGATATGCCGGTCAGCCAGGCAGTGGCAAGTGCGGCGGACAATGAACACTGCCAGCCTGAAATGTCCAAACAGACAGATGCCAAATCTGTCCATGATGGCGTAGGCAAGACCACCTCAGCCCACGGCAATTGCAAATCATCCGCACCTTGCTGCATGGGCATTGCCCTGATGCCAGCGGTGCAGGGCATGGTTTTTATTCCCTTCCATAGCGATGCACAATCGCTGCCGGTATCTCTGCCTGCTTCCGTATCGCCAGCCATGCTGGAACGTCCTCCCAGGTTGATCTGATCTGAACGCTGCTGACCGGTTGCATCCACATGCCTGCGTTAGCGAATGCTACTTATGCCATTTCACATAACCCGTCATGACGGGTAAAACACGTTTTCTGCGAGGACTTCATGTCTCATATTCATTATCGCTATCTCATTCCGGCGCTGATCCCGGCCATCCTGCTGCTTGGTGGCTGCGCCAGTTTTGATATCGACCAAAGTACCCAACAAATTAACCAGCGCTATCCCGCTTATACCCAGGGACAGTTGGCGCTGGTCAGTAAGCCGGAACAGCAAAAAGACCGGCAAGACAAGGCGGACGCTTTCTTGCGTGATCCGCTGTCACAAGACGCTGCCGTGCAAATTGCATTGCTCAATAGTCCGGCCATGCAAGCCCTGTTGGCCCAGCATCAGGCCAGTGCAGCAAATGCAGTACAGAGCGCACGCATTGCCAATCCTGTGTTCAACTTTGAACGCAGCCGCCAGGGTGGTGAGCTGGAAATTGGCCGCATGCTCAGTCTCGGCCTGCTTGATCTGCTCAGTCTGCCGCAAAGACAGACCATGGCGCAACACAGCCTGGCGCAAGCGCAGACCCAGTTAAGCCTGGATGTGATAGACCGCGTCAGCCAGGTGCGCGTGGCCTGGGTCAAGGCTGTGGCAGCACAGCAGAGTCTTGACTATGCCAAACAGGTAGTCGATGCCGCCGATGCCAGTGCCGAACTGGCAGGGCGCATGCACAAAGCCGGCAATTTCAATACCTTGCAGGCAGCGCGTCAGCAGGCGTTTCAGGCAGATGCCTTAGCCCAGTTCAGCTTTGCCCGCCATAACAGCCTGGCCACGCGTGAAGAACTGGTACGTCTGCTGGGTTTGAATGATGCGCAGGAAAAATTCCTCAAACTGCCAGAGCGTTTGCCCGATCTGCCAGTCACACCCGTGGCAGCAGAAACGATAGGGCCACAAGCCACGAAAAACCGTCTCGACATCCAACTGGCAAAGCAGCAACTGGATGCCGCCGCAGCCCGCCAGGGCCTGAGCCTGGTCAGCAGTTTTACTGACATAGAACTGGGTGTGCGGCGCAATACCATCTTTGATGCAAGCGGACATAGCGAGATCAAACGCGGTGTCGAAATCAGCCTCAGCCTGCCAATATTTGATTGGGGTGATGCACAAAGAACAGCCATGAATGCGAATACCCTGGCAGCCAGTTATCGCCTGCAAGACACGGTCAATAATGCAGGCTCGCATTTGCGCGTCAGTTATTCCGCCTATCGCAGCATGTACGACATCGCCAGGCAATATCGGGACGACATACTGCCGCTGCGCAAACGTATCTCCGCAGAAAATCAGTTACGTTACAACGGCATGTTCATCAGCGTGTTTGAATTGCTGGCCGATACGCGTGAACAAATCAATAGTGTGCTGGCTGCCATCAATGCAGAACAACAATTCTGGCTGGCCGATGCCGCCTTGCAGGCAGAACTGCTGGGCCGTCCCCGCCCATCGACAAGCACGCTGAACCCCATATCATCATCTGCCCCGGCAGACGCTGCGCATTGATGCACCAGCGAGAAGGAAATAAAATGAATTCAAGAAGAGATTTTTTCAAATTCGCCGGTATTGCCGGTGGTGCATTGGCCGCGACAGCCGTCAGCAAGGTGGCACTGGCAGCCTTGCCAGAAGCCGTTAGTCAAAGCAGCCCGGACACCATGCCGCCACTGCAACCCAAAAATGGTCGCCCCTATAATCCCGTGGTGACATTGAATGGCTGGACTTTGCCATGGCGCATGAATAACGGCGTCAAGGAATTTCATCTGGTAGCCGAACCCGTGGTACGTGAAATGGCACCCGGCATGAAAGCCCATCTGTGGGGGTATAACGGCCAAAGCCCCGGCCCTACGATAGAAGTGGTGGAAGGCGATCGCGTACGCATTTTTGTCACCAACCGCCTGCCAGAACATACCAGCATGCACTGGCATGGACAGCGTCTGCCGAACGGCATGGATGGCGTATCCGGCCTGACCCAGCCATCAATACAGCCAGGCAAGACCTTTGTGTATGAATTTGTGGCGCGTCGCCCCGGCACTTTCATGTATCACCCGCATGCCGATGAAATGACGCAAATGGCTATGGGCATGATGGGTTCATGGGTCACCCATCCCAAAAATAAACATCCACAGATTGATGAGGTAGACCGTGACTTCATCTTTTTGCTGAATGCCTATGACATAGAACCCGGCGCCTTCAAACCGAATATCATGACCATGACCGACTTCAATTTATGGTCATGGAATAGCCGCATCTTCCCCGGTATCGATACCCTGAATGTGCGCAAGAATGACAGGGTCAGAATACGCGTGGGCAACCTGACCATGACCAATCACCCCATCCATATTCACGGCCATGAATTTACGGTGACAGGCACCGATGGCGGCCCGGTACCCAGGACAGCACGCTGGCCAGAAGTGACGACGGATATTGCCGTAGGCCAGATGCGCCAGCTGGAATTCATTGCAGATGAAGAAGGGGACTGGTCCTTCCATTGCCACAAGAGCCATCACACCATGAACGCCATGGGGCACAATGTGCCGTCGATGATAGGTGTCGATCACAAAGACGTGGCCGAAAAGATCAACAAACTCATTCCGGCATACATGACCATGGGTGACAAGGGCATGGCGGACATGGGGGCCATGGAAATGCCGTTACCGGATAACACTATCCCCATGATGACCGGCGAGGGGCCATTTGGTGGCCTGGAAATGGGCGGCATGTTCAGTGTCGTCAAAGTACGCAAGGACCAGAAGCCGGGTGACTATAAAGACCCGGGCTGGTACCAGCATCCCAAAGGCACGGTGGCCTATGAATATGCCGGCTCCGTTGCAGATGCGCCGCGTCAGCCGGCAGATGCACATGCCGGCATGAAGCATGCTGCCCCTGCTACGCCAGAAGTGGAAGTACAGGTCAGAAAGCCGCAAGGCCATGGCGGGCATTGAAGCTGTTCAGACCATTGAAGTCATTATGGCCATGTTTTTTTCTGTTTGATTTGTGACGAGAAGTAAAAGAATGATAAAGCCGTCAGCCCCGGCTTTATCATTTTCCGGATACATCCATCCGCCCAGTCAAAATGAAAAAAATTCCCGCGCTGTACACGCTGTGCAAAGTCTTCCTTCCACTTTCCCTTATGCTATGCAACCAGGCGCATGCCGAACAAATTGATCTGGATGATTGCGGCCTGTTGACCGCCAAACCCCTGCGTGCCGACTTTCAGGACTGGTTGGACAAGAGCCGTAAACAGGCATCTGGTGGCAATGTCGACGCATTGAAAATGCTGGCTGCCGAAGCGAATAACCGCCTTGCCTGTTTCGAAGATTTGCTGACCGATAATTCGCAATGGTCAATGACGGTCACCGGCAAGGATGGCGGCAGTGAAACCAGATCGAATCCAGGTATTGCCGATATCAAAAAATATGATGATGCCTATGCGGCACTCAGGGATGCGGTTAGCTATATGCATCAGGCAGGCAGGAAAGACCCCGCGTATCGCGGCATGTCGGCACAACTGGTGCTGCGTTATGTGACGGCCTTGCCAGAACGTGTAGAAACCGCCTATGAAGATGTCAGTGGTGCCAATCAGCTCGAATGTGTGATGAAGCGAAAATTTGCCAATCGTGAGGCACAGTATGCCTGCCCTGTGCATCGTACAACGATGGCACAATTGGGCGTCAAATTACCCGCTGGCCGTCGTGCCGTGCTGGATGCCAAAGGGCAGCAATGGGCCGCAGATTTTGCGGCGAAATAAATACTCTGGAAACAAGATAATTCATTTGTGGGCTGGCGTACAGACCGACAAACTCATTCCGTGCACTCTCTTGCTTACATTCAATGCCTGCGTAGTGCTGTCAACAGATGCTGACTTCAAACGTTATAGGCATGTAGGGCATCAACAAGTTGGTTTGCCTTGATGCTGCTTTGGATTTGGCGAATTTAGCAAACTTGTGCAGTTTGACGAAATGGAATACATCATGAAAAATACTTCAATAAAAAAGGCGCTGTTTTATGTAGCTGCAAGTGCCGCATTATTGATGAGCAGCCATTCTCAGGCGCAAAACGTTGGCGTGTCCGTACAATTTGGACAGCCCGGGTTTTACGGTCATGTTGATATTGGTAATTTCCCTCAGCCACAAGTGTATTATCGTGAACCCCGCATAGTGCAAAGGGTCACCGTCGTGCAGCCACCGCTATACCTGGTCGTGCCGCCCGGCCACAGAAGCAGATGGGACAGAAACTGCTATCGCTACAATGCCTGTGATCGCCAGGTCTATTTCGTGCAGGAAAACTGGTACAACACGCAAGTAGTGCCGCGTTACCGTGACGGCTATTACCGTGGATACGATGACAGACGTGATGACAGGCATGGCGATTACAGGCGCGATGAACGACGTGGTGACGACAGGCGCGGTGATGATAGACGTGGCGACAGGCGTGACGATGACAGACGCGGTGACCGCCGTGGTGACGATCGCGGACGTGGTTACGAGCATGGTCGTTAACATGACAGGGATCAAGCCTGGATGATTCAAGCAATAACAAGGGCCGCATTGCGGCCCTTGTTGTCAGAGCGATCTCTATTTATGGAATGAGTTCTGGTCCTTGCTGTTGGCTGTTTTTGATAGTTATTATCAAGGGCACAAAGAGCACAAAGAGCAGAAACGGCAGCCAGAATTTATTTCAACACTATTTTCTCTTTCCAAGCCTGTATTGCAGCACGCCAGAACGCAGGAATATCCTCAACGGTTGATGCCATTTTCAAACCCAGAAACTGTGCCGCCGGTAACAGTGCTTCGTGCAAGACATCATTGTCACCGCGGTCAAATGCCAGTGCACCAGTTTGTTTCGACAGTTTTTCACCTTCTGCATTGGTGACTACTGGCACATGCAGATAAGCGGGCGTGGGCAAGCCTAGCAATTCCTGCAAATAAATTTGCCGGGCAGTTGAATCGATCAGATCGGCACCGCGTACCACATGGGTGATGCCTTGCGCCGCATCATCCACCACGACCGCCAACTGATAGGCCCAGAAGCCGTCAGCCCGTTTCAACACAAAATCCCCAACTTCAATCGCCAGGTTTTGCGTTTGCATACCTGCCAGTCTGTCTTCAAATGCATAAACCTGATCCGGTACGCACAGTCGCCAGGCACGTGCCGTTTTTCCTGCAACCAGACCGTTACGGCAAGTGCCAGGGTAAATCTGGCTGGCAGTTTCACCGAGGCGCAGGCGTGAATCTGCAATTTCCTTGCGTGAACATGAACACGGGTATAAAGCATTGCCCAGTTCTTGCAATGCCGTTTCATACAGCGGCTGACGATGGCTTTGCCAGGTGACTTCACCATCCCATTGCATGCCGCTGCGTTGCAGTGATGCGATGATGTGCTGATCGGCACCTTTGACGTTGCGGTCAAAATCCAGGTCTTCCATGCGCAGCAGCCACTGTCCATCATGCGCTCTGGCATCCAGGTAGCTGGCCATGGCGGCAACCAGGGAACCCATATGCAAGGGGCCGGTTGGTGAAGGGGCAAATCGTCCTGTATAAACTTGTTTTGCTTGCATGAATGTTCTTCAATTACCTATCAGCATGCGTTGCACGACAGGGTCTTGCAACTTTTGTAAAAACCACATCAGGGCCTTGCCTTTGTTGGCACTGCGCCAGACCAGGCGATTATCTTCCGGCGGGCGGGTCGCATCCGTCTTTTTTTCTACCAATGCACCACTGCGCAAATAGGGTAAGGCCAGCCTGCGCGGCAAGTGGCCGCAGCCCAGCCCCGCCAGCTGGGCCACCAGTTTGGCCTGCATGGTGGGGACGGTCAGCGTATCTTGCCCGCTTAACAAACCTGCCGTCATGGATGGCAGGGTCAGCCCGGTGTCACCAATGGCAATTGCCCTGTGTGCCTGCAAGATGGCTGGTGTCAGCAATCCTTCGGCCTGCGCCAGCGGGTGTTGCGGGGCAACCGCAAATACCCATTCCACACTGCCCAGCAGGCGGGTTTGAAATTCACCCCGCATGCGTATGGCATCTGGCCCGTAATAAGCAGCACCGATGGCCAGGTCGGCGCGACCCGACACCATGGTTTCCCAGACGCCGGACAAAATCTCTTCGCTGATACGGATGCGCGTGCCGCAGCTTTGTTGTTCAAATTCCTTGATCAAGGGGATCATGTCATCGAACTGTATGATGCCATCAATGACGATGCGCAATTCTGCCTCCCAGCCACTGGCGGCGCGTTTTACGCGGTTTTCCAGTTCCTGGGCAGCGATCAGCAGGTTTCTTCCCTGGAATAACAGTTCTTCCCCTGCAATGGTCAGTTTCGCGCGGTGGCCGCGCCTGTCATAGAGCAGGACATCAAGGTCTTCTTCCAGTTTGCGTATACTATAGGTGATGGCTGATGGCACCTTGTCCAGCGCCGCTGCTGCTGCTGCAAAGCTGCCTTTACGGTCTATCGCATCAAGGATTTGCAGGGCTTCGAGAGTGATATTCACGATTGTTCAAAAAATTTGAATGAGATGTAGAAAATTCTACCCTTATATGAATGATTTTGCTTGTATATAGTACGTTCATCGCCTGAAAACAATATTCAGGAATTTTGAAAGGACTTATATGATTACGCTTAGATCGTCACAAGAACGCGGCCATGCCGAGCACGGTTGGCTCAAATCGCATCACAGTTTTTCATTTGCTGAATATTATGACCCACAGCATATGGGTTTTGGCCCTCTGCGCGTCATCAATGATGACTGGATCGCTCCGGCGATGGGTTTTGGTACCCATCCACACCAGAACATGGAAATCATTACCTATGTGCTGGAAGGCGCGATTGCGCATAAAGACAGCATGGGCAATGGCAGCACGATACGTCCCGGCAATGTACAGTACATGAGTGCAGGCACTGGCGTACGTCATTCGGAATTCAATCCGGCCAATACCGAACATACGCGTTTGCTGCAAATCTGGATACAGCCAGATCAACTGGGCGGTGAACCGCTGTACGGCGAAAAAGAATTCAGCCGTGAAGAAAAACAGGGGCGCCTGCGTCTGGTCGTATCTGGTGATGGGGCTGATGGCTCTATCAAAATCCGCCAGAATGCAAGCTTGCAGATAGGTTTGTTCGATGCAGAGCAAAGGCAGGAAGTAGCACTGGCAGCAGACCGCCTGACTTATGTGCATGTGGCACGCGGCGAGTTGACAGTCAACGGTTTGAGCCTGAAGGAAGGCGACGCCGTAAAAATCCAGAATGAAGAAAAACTCATCCTGGAGCAGGGCAAGCAGGCAGAAGTACTGGTATTTGATTTACCTCACTGATTGAAGCTCAGGCGGACACAGTGAAGCTTACGCAGTGAATCGGACACAGGCACTACCTCAAAAGTAGTGTCTGTGTCTGTTGCTGATTTACGAACTAACTATTTTCGAACCAATATTCGAACCAACATACGGAGTAAGAACATGACTAAAGTTGCTATTGTTTATCATTCAGGTTATGGCCATACCACCAAGGCAGCCGAAGCTGTACACGCAGGTGCCGCCGCGGCCGGTGCCGATGTCGAACTGATCAAGATCGATGCAGAAGGTAATATCACTGACGCACAATGGGAAAGCCTGGCGGCAGCAAATGCCATCGTGTTTGGCTCACCTACCTACATGGGTACCGTATCCTGGCAGTTCAAGAAATTTGCCGATGCATCTTCCAAGCCCTGGTATAGCCAGGTCTGGAAAGACAAGATCGCTGCAGGCTTTACCAATTCTGCATCGATGAATGGCGACAAACTGTCGACCCTGCATTACCTGTTCACGCTGTCACAGCAACATTCCATGATCTGGGTCGGCACCGGTTTGATGCCAGCCAACAGCAAGGCTGCACAACGCAATGACATCAATTACGTCGCCAGCTTCAGCGGTTTGATGACGCAATCCCCATCTGATTCCACACCAGAAGAAGGTCCATTGCCTGGTGACCTGGAAACAGCGAAACTGTTTGGCAAGCGCATTGTTGAAGTAGCGCAAAAGTTCAAATAAGCTGAAACTGGAATGAAGTAAAAGATCCGCCCAGTCACAGATTCGGCGGATTTTTTTATGTGGATTCCGATAATTATTTAAGGCGCCCATAAAAAAGCCGCCTGTAAAACGGGCGGCCTGATCAAATTAAGCTTGTGCAGACTTATTTGGACTCGCCTTCAGCGACCATGTGCACCAATTCCCAGCCATGCCCATCGATATCATGGAAGCCATGCCCATACATGAAACCATGGTCCACTGGCTCTTTAGGTATTGTGGCACCAGCAGCCTTTGCCTTGGCGACCAGGCTATCGACCTGCTCGCGGCTGTCGCAAGACAGGCAGTTCAACACTTCGGTGCGTTCACGCGCGTCGCTGATGGGTTTGTTGGTAAAACCGGCAAAGAATTCTTCGACCAGCAACATGACGAACAGGTTTTCTCCCATTATCATGCAGGCACCCTGGTCATTCGTGAACTTGGGCTCAAAGCTATAACCCAGGCTGTTCCAGAATTCTTTGGAACGGGGCAGGTCTTTGACAGACAGATTTACAAAGATTTGCTTATGCATTTTGTTTTGCTTTCATTTTCGGTAGTGTTGTACGGGTAGGGGCAGGTCCAGTGAGTTGAACTGCTTTATTGGCATGCAGTTTCAGTTGCCCATGCACAGCAATTCCAGCCATGGCCATCAAGATCATAAAAGCCCTGCGCATACATGAAGCCATGATCTTCTGCTTCGTCAGGTACGGTGGCACCCGCAGCCCTGGCTTTTGCGATCAGGGTATCGACATGCTCGCGGCTGTCGCAAGAGACTGCATGTAACACTTCTACCCGTTCCTGCGCATCGCAAACGGGTTTGTGGGCAAAGCTGGCAAAGAGTTCTTCCTCCAGCAGCATGACCAGGATGCTTTCACCAAAGATGACGCAGGCGGCTTTGTCACTGGAGAATTTGGAGTCAAAGCTATAACCCAGGCTGCTCCAGAATTCCCTGGAACGCGACAGATCTTTGACAGGCAGATTAACAAAAATTTGCTTATGCATTTTATCTCCTTAATTTGTTATTGCCGCAGGCAAATCCAGCGCACGCACTGGACGCACTTCTATACTGCCATGCTGGGCCGGGGGGATTTTTGACGCCAGTTGTATGGCTTCATTGAGATCTCTGGCATCAATCAGGTAGAAACCAGCCAGCATTTCCTTGGTCTCGGCAAACGGGCCATCCGTCACGGACAATTGCCCGTTTCTGACCCTGACTGTAGTGGCGGTATGCACGGGATGCAAAGGTTCGGCAGCCAGCATATGGCCACTTTCCATCAGACCCTGCGCATACCCTGCACATTTTTCGTCCGGGCAGGCATTCCAGTGTTCATTGTCGAGATATACCAGGCATAGGTATTTCATAGTGGCTCCGGCAAAGGCTGATTACAGTGGCAGGGGTTCGCCATTGATGATCCAGGGTGTGCCGTATTTATCTACCAGCATGCCCCAGCTTTTGGCCCAGAATGCAGGCTGTACCGGCATGGTTACATTGCCGCCATCGGCCAGGGCATTGAAGATGCGCGTGGCTTCTTCGGTGGTATCGTAGTTAAGTGTGAATGACACACCCTTGATACCTTCATACGGCATGTGCTGCGGGCAATCGCCGGCAAACAGCAGGCCGCCATCCGGCAACTCAAGGCGGGCATGCAGGATATTGTTGACTGCTTCTGGTGGCATCATGGCTGCCATGGGAGATTCGGCACCACTCATCATGACGGTGATCTTGCCACCCAGGGTTTGTTCGTAAAAATACATGGCTTCTTTGCAGTTGCCGTTGAAACTCAGATAAGCGACGGGATGTGGCATGATCAATTCCTTCATTGTTGGACTTCAAAATGGGCGTGAAAGCGTTTCCACATCAGATAGTCGATTGGTGAGGCTGCAAATCGACATCAATTCAAAAATTATTTTATTTTTTTTATTTCAGCCAGCTTGTTTTGTAAAAAACGACGTTCCGGTTCCTGTCTGCACAGGGTCAGGGCTTGCTCATAGGATAATCTTGCCTGCTGTAAATTACCGCTGCGTCTTTGCAGGTCTGCCCTGGCGGCGTGCGCCAGATGGTAGTTCTGCATTTCACCATTCTGCAACAGGCTCTCCACCAGTTGCAAGCCTGTTTTTAATCCGCCGCTGCACATGGCAAGAGCAATGGCGCGGTTCAATTCGATGACGGGGCTGGCTTCGACACGCAACAGGGCATCATATAAGCCGACGATCTGTGGCCAGTCGGTATCTGTATAGTTTGCTGCCTCAGCATGCACGGCAGAAATGGCGGCCTGCAAGCTGTAAGCACCAAAGCGGCCTGAGCGCAAAGCCTGTTCCACCAGCGCTGATCCTTCGGCGATCAGTACCGGATTCCACAATTGCCGGTCTTGCTGTTCCAGCGCGATCAGCTCACCCTGGGTATCAATGCGGGCAGGGCGGCGAGATTCATGCAGGAGCATCAATGCCAGCAAGCCGCTGACTTCTGGTTCCGGCAATAACTCTCCCAGCAGCCGTGCCAGGCGTATGGCTTCGGCCCCCAGATCCAGGCGCAGGGCTGATGCCCCGGCTGAACTGGAATAAGCTTCATTGAAAACCAGGTAAATCACCCGTAATACGCTATGCAGGCGGGCAGGCAGGTCTGCTTTTTCGGGTACCTGGTAGGGGATATTCGCATCACGGATTTTGGCCTTGGCACGTACGATGCGTTGTGCCAGCGTGGGGGCCGGAGTCAGAAAGGCATGAGCGATTTCTTCGGTGGTCAGGCCACAGACTTCGCGCAGGGTCAGGGCGACCTGGGCATCTGCTGCCAGCGCTGGGTGACAGCAGGTAAAGATCAGGCGCAGCCTGTCGTCTTCCATGATGTCGGCTTCACCGGGCAGGGCGCTTTCATCTGCCAGTGCTTCTACCGTATCGATATGCTGGTCCAGCGGATCAAAACGTCTTTGCCGGCGTATGCTGTCGATGGCCTTGTAGCGTCCTGCCGATACCAGCCAGGTGTGCGGGTGATCGGGCATGCCTTTTTCTGGCCATTGTTCCAGTGCAGCCTTGAAGGCTTCATGCAAGGCTTCTTCTGCCAGGTCGAAATCGCCCAGCAAATGCACCAGCGTCGCGAAGACGCGTCGGCTGTCGCTCTTGTATATATCCTGAACGTTTTGTTTGAACTGGTCGTGCTGATCGTGCTGTTCTTGCTTGGAATTGCTGCCTGCAGTCATCACAAGGATCATCCATGGCTGTGGGTATCAAGCCAGACCGAGGTATCTGATGAACATGCTGATAGTTCAGATAATTGCGCGCACTCGTCCGGGTGCGCAGAAGTGTAGCACTATCGGAATGAGGCATGTCATCTGACACGCCCCTGTTCCTGTTCTTGTGGAAAGACGGCTACAGACCCAATACCAGTTTTTCTGTTTTAGGGTCTTTGGCCATCATGAATCTGACAATGGATTCCACTGTCACAGTATCGATCTGGCCTGCCATGCGACGATCGAAGGGATGATCATCAAAACTCACATTGGCTCTGAACATGCGTGCCCCCAGGCGGGTGGCGGCGGAAATCTGCAAGGTGTCAGGCTGGTAGGCGGCTGCTTTCAACCAGGCCTGGGCCTGGCCACGGGTTTCTATCTTCAGATCGCTGGCCTGGGCTGCGGCAATGACTTCCAGCGCCCATTGATTGGAATTCTGATAGGTCGTTGAAAACGGATAAGACAGCATGTTGTAACGGGCTGCATGCAGGTTTTTGGCACGGCCATTGGCCATGACGAGTTTCAGGTTTTGCTGCAATTCAGGGCTGGGGATGAGGATCAAGGTTTCAAAGGCGAACATGTCGTCCAGGAAGAAATTGCCCAAGCCTTCACGAAACAGGTCCGAATTAGCGGTGCCACACTGGTTCAGTTCATGCATGACTGACCAGGTGCCATCAGGCATATGCTGTATCAGCCCCAGATGGGAATAGCGCAGTTTGTATTTGGACAAATCCTGGCCAACGCGGGCGATGATGGCAATTTCTGCCTTGCTGTCATCCAGCCTGAGTTTGGTCTTTTGTGCCAGTTCCAGTGCCTTCATGGCCTTTCTGGGGTCTAGCGCACTGTCTTCACAAGGGCGTCCGGCAAAGGACGGCAGGCTGAATGCCAGGCAGACCAGCAGCAGGCAATACCTGACCCAACTGCTAACGTCTGTCCTTGCCAGTCCGAATGCCGTGCGCTTCATCATTGCACCCTGGTGTGATGCATGAGTGCACTGCCGACTTCATTTGGTATGAATGCCAGTGCCTTGCCAGCACTGACCAGCAGATAGCCGGTAGTGGTGGCGCTGACTTCTATCACGGCGCCACTGACCAGAGCAGCTTTTTCTATACCCTTGCCAGACAGTTTGACGGTCGCGCTGGCTGCTTCGGTTGAACCTTTCAATACCACGGTAACGCCATCGGCTGCTGTTTTGACGCTGTCAACCACGACCTGACCAGACCCCACGACCATGGACATGCTGCCCAGCATGACGATGCCGACACCCGCAGACAGTGCTTCGGAACCATTCGATGGACCGCATGACAGGCAATCACCGGCCTGTGCCTGGACGGCAAACAGGCTGGATGCCATCAGGGTACTAATCAGAATGGTAGTGCGGGTAAATCTTTGCAATCGTGTTGACACGGTATCTCCTTCGTTGATGTAAGACCTCACTTTATGATGAGACCACAAAAGCACAAGCAATTTGTCATTAGTAGCAAATAGTTACAGAAAAGGTAGCAGAATATGATGCCTTGGTCTTGACCCTGACGGGGTCGGTCCTGGCACTGATGTGTAAATGCAAAAAGGGCCGGAATGTTCCGGCCCTTTAGCTGTTTCATGATGACGCGGGTTGACTTACCAGATGGCGACGCGTTTTTCTGGTGCCAGGTACATCTTGTCGCCCGGCTTCACGTCAAAGGACTTATAGAAATCCGGGTGATTGACCATGCTGCCATTGACGCGGAATTCGCCAGGTGAATGCACGTCGGTTTTTACCAGGGTAATTGCACGCTTTTCGCTTGATTTGTTGCGTCTGGCCTGGGCCAGACCCATGAACAGGCGCTGTTCTGCCGTCCAGCCATCAATCACCGGCGCCGGCTTTCCTTCCAGCGACAGTTTGTAGGCACGCAGGGCCATGACGATACCGGCATTGTCGGCAATGTTTTCACCCAGCGTCAGCTCACCATTGAGGAAGTGGCCAGGCACCGGGCTGTAGCCATTGTATTGTTCGACCAGTACCTTGGTTTTGCTCTTGAATTTTTCCTTGTCTTCGGCAGTCCACCAGTTGCGCAGATTGCCGTCACCGTCGTATTGCGCTCCTTGGTCATCAAAGGCATGGCTGATTTCATGGCCTATCGAAATACCCAGTGCACCATAGTTGAAGGCATCTTCAGCATTCACATCAAACAGCGGTGATTGCAGGCGTGCCGCCGGAAAGACGATTTCATTCATCTCTGGACTGTAATAGGCATTCACCGTTTGTGGTGTCATATGCCACTCTTCGCGGTCGATCGGTTTACCCAGCTTGGCGACTTCCCTTTCTTGTGCGAAGGCACGGGCACGTATGAGATTGCCCACCAGATCATCGCTGCGTATCGTCAGTTTGGAATAATCCAGCCACTTGTTCTGGTAACCAATCTTGACGCTGATCTTGGACAATTTGATTTGTGCCTGTTTCTTTGTTTCCGGGCTCATCCAATCCAGGGTATCAATACTCTGTTTGAACGCGGCCAGGAAATAGCGCACCATCTTCTCTGTGCGCTGTTTGACTTCAGGTGAAAAATATTTTTCTACGTAGGCTTTGCCTACCGCTTCACCCAGCACCTGATCGACCAGTGCGACGCCGCGTTTGTCACGAGTACGGTTTTCCTGGATACCGGCTATTAGTGCGCCCTTGAAGGCAAAATCTGCATTCACAAAATCGGATGACAGGAAAGGCGCATACACGTTGATCAGATGCCATGTGAAATACGATTTCCAGGCGTCGAGCGAGTTCGTGCTCAGGCTTTCATTAAAGCCTTTGATATAACTGGGTTGCTGGATGATCAGTTCATTGATTTTTCCTGCCATACCGGTGGCTTGCAGATAGGCCTGCCAGTCGTAGGCGGGCGTCAGTGCTGGCAAGTCACCGATAGCAAACTTGTTGTAGCTTTTGACGGGGTCACGGTTTTGTACTGCCGTCCACTGCACTTTGGCAATTTCAGTTTCCAGCGCAACGACGCGTTTGGCCTGCTCGGCCGCATTCTGTTCACCCGCCAGTGTCAGCATTTTTTCTATATGTGCCTGGTATTTGTTGCGGATATCCGTCATCTTGGGATCATCCAGCTTCAGGTAATAATCACGGTTGGGCAAGCCCAGTCCGCTCTGGGAAACACCTACCACATACTGGCTGGAATTTTTATTGTCCTGATGAATACCAACGCGCAGCGGGGTCGTCACACCGATTTGGTGGAAATGGGCAATCAGTGCCGGTATGGCCTTTTTGTCTGACAATGCGGCGATGCTGCTCAATTCGGTTTTCAGCGACTGTATGCCGAGCGCATTCAGTTTTTTCTCATCCATGAAACTGTTATACAAGTCACCGATTTTTTGATTATCAGTTCCTGCCACTTTATTGCCATCTTTTGCCGCACCTTCGACAATGCTGCGCAATTGCTGCTGTACATCTTCACGGGCCTGCATGAAGGTACCCCAGTCTGATTTGTCGGACGGGATTTCATTCGCCTTCAACCAGCCACCTTGTGCATAGCGGTAAAAATCATCCTGCGCGCGCGTCGCCTTGTCCATGTTTTCTGGTTTGATGCCAGAGCCCAGGGCGGCAGTCTTGACTACTGTACTGCCCGATGCTGTATCAGCAGCCTGGCAGACTGGGGCCAGCAAGGCGAGAGTGAGGGTGCTGAGGAGAAGGCGTTTCATGTTGTTCCCTTTGTGTCGGACTTACGAAAAAATGCCCCAGCTGCGTTGCAGCTCCTTTCCTGGGAGCCGTGTACTAAAGTACTGTCTTCGTCGCTGGCGGTGCAGTCGGGGTTTCAGACAATGTATTGTCTGCCGACGTAACGAACCTACCTTACAAGGTAGGTTTCCTAAAGCGTTAGACTTGCTGGGACAATTTTTCGTAAGCCGTATTTATGTTTTATGTGAACCGTAAGCGGTTAATTGTGCCGAGTGAGAAGCTATTGTTTTCGACAACAGGCTTTTGACACGTTACCAGAACCTTAGTTCCAATTTACATAGAAAGCAAAAAGCGCATTTCTGACATCATCAGAAATGCGCTTTTTTATTGCAGAGTGCTGGCGGGATTATCCGGCAGTGGCTTCTGCCGAAACTGCCGGTTCACTGGCCCCTGTTGATTCTTTCTTGCAATGTGGGCAAGATTTGCCGGATATATACCAGGGCGACAATTGTTCACGTGGCGTGACAACGGCGCGGCAGGCAAAGCACTGTTTGGTGTCGGTGGCTTCCAGCTGTGGATTCAGTGCTGTGCGGTAGTCAAACACAAAACAGTCGCCATGATAATGATCTCCGCCAACTTCTTCAAAATACTTGAGGATGCCGCCTTCGAGCTGATACACGCTGTCAAAGCCAACGTTCTGCATATGGATAGCGGCTTTTTCGCAGCGTATGCCACCGGTGCAAAAAGTCACCACGGTCTTGTCATTCAAAGCATCGCGGTTAGCTTCGATGACAGCTGGAAATTCGGTGAACTTGGCAATGCGGTAATCAATGGTGTGGTCAAAGCTGCCAACATCGACTTCAAAGTCATTGCGGGTATCGACCATGACCACGGCTTTGCCATTGTCATCATGGCCCTGGTCCAGCCAGCGCTTCAGTGTGTGAGCATCCACTGCGGGGGCGCGGCCTTCTTCGGGCTTGATCAGCGGCATGCGCATGGTGATGATTTCTGCCTTCAGCTTGACCAGTATCTTGGTAAAAGGCTGGTGGTCAGAAAAACTTTCCTTGGCGACCACATCTGCAAAGCGCGGGTCCTGGTGCAGCCAGTCCATATACGCATCAATTTCATGGCGCAAGCCGGCCAGAAACATATTGATGCCTTCCGGCGTCAGCAGTACCGTGCCTTTCAGATTGAGTTCCTTGCATTTATCCAGAAACACCTGGCGTTTTTCAGCGGTGTCATTGAAAGTGATGAACTTGTAGGCAGAAATATTGACGTAGGGTTTATCGGGTGTTTGTATTACAGCGGGCATGATGAAATTCAGTAAGTCATTGATTTGGCAGCATTATAAGCGATTTAATCAGGCTTTTGCGGTCCACAGCATCTCGATATGGGGAATATCATCTTCCAGATAGATGTCAGAAACCGTCTCAAAACCAAAGCTGCCATAGAATTTTTCCAGGTAAGCCTGGGCACCTATGCGGATATCGGCAGCAGGGTAGAGTGTATGCAGGGCCTTGATGCCATTCGCAATTAAAGCTTTGCCAACGCCGGTGCCACGCCAGTCTTTGGTACTGATGACGCGGCCCAGCGAGGTTTCGGTAAAGCTGATGCCGGCGGGTACGATACGCAGGTAAGCAGCCACTTCGCCTGTTGGCGTCCAGGCAGTAAGGTGATGCGACAAGGGATCTTTGCCATCCACATCCTGATAGACGCAATTTTGTTCAATGATAAACACGGCAGCACGGGCCTGGTAAATGGCATGCAATTGCAGATTGCTTAATTCTGCAAAGCTGACGCATTGCCATTGCAAATCGTTTAAGTTTTTAATCGTATTCATCAATATTCTGTCTGGTTTGCTTTGAAAGCCACTAGCTTACATCTGACGGAACAGGTGTGCATAGACCCGGCTGACTTGTAGCTTGTCCTCACTACCTTTCAACTTCAGGCTGATCTTGCCCGTCTCATCCTTGTTGGCGATCTGTATGTGCAGGGTATTGACCACGGTGCTGCGATGGATTTGCCAGAAGATGCTGCTGTCCAGTTGCGGCAACAATTCACGCAGACTGCTGCGTATCAGCGATGAATGTTCTTTGGTGACGACATTGATGTATTTGTCCGTGGCTTCAAAATACAGTACTTCATCGACCGGTATCATGCGTATCTGATTGCCGACTGCTGCGCGGATAATACGCAGGCGTTCTGGTGTTGCCTGGTTGCCAGTGTTAGTACCAACTGACAGAGCCTGGCCTGGTACCAGATGGCGCAATTGTTCCAGTACGCGATCCAGCTCATTTGGCCTTTGTGCCCCATCATCCAGCCTGGCCTGCAATCTTTGTACTGTCTTTGCCAGACGTTCTTCACTGGCCGGTTTCAGCACGTAATCGGATGCTGAATGTTCAAACGCTTCAATCGCATATTCATCATAGGCAGTGACGTAGACGATCAGGGGGAAGGCCTTGTCATCCGGCCATTCTTCTGCCAGTTCCTGCGCCACTTCCAGGCCAGTCTTACCTGGCATTTTAATGTCGAGAAACAGGATGTCAGGCTGTTTGTCCAGGGCTTCCTGGACGGCATGTACGCCGTTTTCCACCACGGCACATAGCTGTAGTTCTGGCCAGAGTTTTTCCAGCATTTTTTGCAGGGTCAGCGACAGTATCGGTTCGTCTTCGGCAATCAGGGCGCGTTTGGCTGTTGTGGTCATTGGTAGGTACTCACATTCAATCAGTTAAATCAGTTAATTCAGTTAAAGAGGAATGGTGAGATGGGCAATTGCCCCCTCGGGTTGATTGGCTTGCAGGCTCAGGCTGGCTTGTGGCCCATACAGCGCTAGTAGGCGCTCACGGATATTGGCATTGCCGACATGCTGGTCTGTGCTGCTGATGTTCTTGTTGTCATCATAATTAAAAGGCAGGCCCAGGCCGGTATCGATGATTTTCAGATGTAGCTGTGTGCCCAGTTTTTCGGCGACGACGTGGATGCTGCCACCTTCCATCTTGGGTTCCAGCCCATGCTTGATGGCGTTTTCCACCAGGGGTTGCAAGAGCATGGGGGCGATGGTGATATGTTGCAAATCGTCTGGCAGATCGAGGGTGTAATGCAGGCGCTTGCCCATGCGTATGGCCAGTAATTCAAGATAGGCTTGCATCAGCGTAAATTCCTGCTTCAGCGTGGTTTGTTCTGCCCGGGATGAGCTCAGGGTATTGCGCAGATAGACTATCAGCTGTGCCAGCATGTGCTGGGCGCGTGGTGGGTCAATAGCGATCAAGCCTTGCAGATTGGCCAGGGTATTGAACAGCATGTGAGGTTCTATCTGTGCCTGCAACATTTGCAACTGGGCTTGCATGGCCTGTTTTTCTATGGCGGCATTCTTGGCTTTTTCTGCTTCGGCAGATGCCTGCAATTCAGACATCTTGCTACGGTTCCAGAACGACCATGCAGCGATCAGGCTGACGAAACATGTCAGGGTGACAACGCCGCCCATGTAAGACCATCTGAATTTACTGATATCAGGTAGGGGATAGTTAAACGTAACGGCCGCAACAAACATCCCAACAAGCAAGGCAAGTGGTGCCACCATGACACACATCAGGTAAAAACCGATAGTGTTAGGCGTGCCCGCTCCCCAAAAAAGACGCTTGAACAACTTGATCAGTGAATAGGCAGAAAAGCCTATGAACATCGAAAACAAAATGTTTTGAAACAGAGTCCCGCCGCCGCGCAAGACAAAGGTAACAGCGAAACCGCAAGTCGTATTGATGGCCAGCAGGCGTGGCATGTCCCCGATAATACCTACCAGGCTTTGGTAATGTTCTGGCTTTAATCTCGACTGCAAATAAGTCTGGGTCTGCTGCAAAAGTTTGTTGTTCATGTCATCTTGGGCCGGGTATTTTCGTGTTTGCAGCTTAACCTGCCTGCTGCCTGCGCAACAGGCAAACAGGACAAAGCCTGTGTTTTTTGTCGTAAAGGCCAGCCAAACTGGCGCGAGTAAACTCGCGCCAGTGGCATGTCAATTGTATTTATATAATGTTTTTGGTTTTAAGTGCTGCCAGTTGTTGCTCGTCATAACCCAGCAGATCAGTCAGCACGGTCTGGGTATGTTGCCCCAGCAAAGGCGGTGCCGATGGGTAAGTGACCGGCGTTGCCGACAACTTCATTGGGCTGGCCACCAGCCTGACTTCGCCAGCAGTGGGGTGGGGCAGATTGAATTGCATCTCGCGTGCAAGTACCTGCGGGTTTTCAAACACTTCATCCAGGGTATTGATGGGGCCGCAAGGCACGCCTGCCTCTTCCAGCAGACTGATCCATTCCTGCTTGGTTTTGCGCCTGACCATGTCTGCCAGCACAGGCACCAGTACATCACGGTGTGCGACACGGCTAGGGTTGGTGCTGAAACGCGGGTCATCTGCCAGTTCGGGCTGTCCGCCTGCCTGTACAAACTTTTTATATTGGCCATCATTCCCTGCCGCGACGATGATATGGCCATCGGTCGTGGCAAAGGTTTGGTAAGGCACAATATTCGGATGCGCATTACCCCAGCGTTTGGGCGCATTGCCGCTGGCCAGGTAATTCATGTTCATGTTGGCCAGCATCGCAACCTGCACATCCAGCAAGGCCATGTCTATGTATTGGCCTTCACCGGTTCTGTCCCTGTGGGTCAGTGCCGCCATGACAGCGATGGTGGAATACATGCCCGTCATCAGGTCGGCAATCGCCACCCCCGCTTTTTGCGGACCACCACCAGGCAAGTCATCGCGTTCGCCCGTCAATGACATGAAACCGCCCATGCCTTGCACGATAAAATCATAGCCAGCACGGTGGGCATACGGGCCATTCTGGCCAAAGCCGGTGATGGAGCAATACACCAGATCCGGCTTGATCAGTTTTAGTGATTCATAATCGAGGCCATATTTCTTCAACTGGCCGACCTTGTAGTTTTCCAGCACCACATCGGATTTGACGGCCAGTTCACGGATAATTTGCTGGCCTTCAGGCGTGGCAATATCCACCGTGATGGCCTGCTTGCCACGATTCGCCGCCAGGTAGTAGGCGGCCTCGGTGGTGTTATTGCCCTCTGCATCACGCAGGTAAGGCGGCCCCCAGCTACGGGTATCGTCGCCGCTGCCCGGTCTTTCAACCTTGATGACTTCCGCTCCCAGGTCAGCCAGGTTTTGCGCACACCAGGGGCCAGCCAGTACCCGCGTCAAATCCAGCACGCGGATATGGCCAAGGGCAGTTTTTTGTAGCGACGAGCTCGGCATCTTCGATTATCCTTACATTTATTGCGGACTTACGCAAAACTGCCCCAACTGCGTTGCGGCGACTTGCCGTACTAAAGTACTGTCTTCGTCGCCGGCGGTGTAGTCGGTGTTTCAGGCAACATGTTGCCTGCCGACGTAACGGACTGCCCTTGCAAGGGCAGTTTCCTTCAGCGATAGACTTGCTGGGACAATTTTGCGTAAGTCCTTGTTTAATTGTTGATATGTGGAGCGCATCATGTGGCCCTATCCTAAAGTCATCGCCCACCGTGGGGGCGGAATACTTGCACCAGAAAATACCCTGGCAGCGATGCGTTGCGGATGGGAACACGGTTTTGCCGCCGTGGAATTTGATGTCATGTTATCAAAGGATGGCGTTCCTGTGCTGATGCATGACCCTGAATTTGGTCGAACCGTGCCCGGCATTGGCCGCGTGGCCGATACCATGGCTGCCGATTTACAGACTATGGATGCCGGCAAATGGTTCGCCGACAGCTACAAAGGCGAACCCGTGCCCATGTATGCAGATGTCGTACGCTTTTGCCGTCAGCACGGTATCTGGATGAATGTGGAAATCAAGCCATCCCCTGGCGCCGAAGAAGAAACTGGCAGGGTAGTGGCAGAGCAGACACAAGCCCTGTTCGCCGATGTGGCCGTCATCGATGCGGTACATTTGCCGCTGTTCTCTTCATTTTCCTTCAGCGCACTGATGGCCGCCAAAAACGCCGCCCCCACTATCCCACGTGGTTTCTTGATGGATAAAGTCACCCCAGACTGGAAAGCCAGGCTGCAAGAACTGGCCGCCCGCGCCCTGCACACCAACCACAAATACCTGACGCCAGATACCACCAAAGAAATCAAGGATGCCGGTTACGGCGTGTTTTGCTACACCGTCAACACGCCAGAAAGGGCAGCAGAAATCCTGCACTGGGGTGTGGATGCGTTTTGCACCGACAGAATAGATTTGATACCGGCGGATTTTTAAAATTCCTGGGTGGAAATAAAATGGTTACGAGTGCTTACACGGATTACATTTTTCCTGTCATCAGAAAAAATCGCAGCATCGTTATTGGTACATGGGCAGCCTGCTCATCCACAATAAAACTGATCACTGAAATTTTTCAAAGGGAAAAGACCATGAAATCCATCCAAGTTGCCGCCGCACTGCTCACCACACTGATCGCTGGTTCTGTTTTCGCACAAACCAACACCCCGAATATCGATAAACGCCAGGAAGTGCAACAAAAGCGCGTTGCCAAAGGCATCGAAAGCGGCGCCCTGACCGCAAAAGAAGCGACCAACCTGGAAAAACGCGAAACCAAAATTGAAGCCGACAAGCAAGCCGCCAAAGCCGACGGCGTAGTCACCGGAGCCGAGCGCGCCAAACTGGAAAAAGAAGAAAACCGTGCGAGCAGAAAAATCCGCATCAAAAAACACAATGCGAGCACGGCAACAAATTAAGTTTTGGCGGTACGCGCCGCTGTCAATGCAAAGCAAAAAGCAAAGACCGCCAGCCTGTGCTGGCGGTCTTTGTTTGTAGGGAGATTAATTAGGATTTATGCAGCCCGTGTAGGCGCGATTAGTGCAACGTAATCGCACGCATGTCGGGGCTGAAAAATGTCAATATCTACCTTGGAAGAGTGCGAGCTAACTCGCCGGACTCAAGCGGCTGACGCGGAAAACCGCATGTCCTCTTGCGTTGGACGCAAGCAGGCGCTATCCCGTTATTTCAACTTAAGCAACTGCACTGAACCACTGTTCTATGGCCCTTAACGCATCATCATTCGATGGAATGAATGCATGACTTGCCGGAACTGGCGTCGCTTGCGCCTGTGACGATGGTATTGCTTCATCCGCTGCGACCATTCCGTCATGCGGAAAACCAACTCCAAAGAAGAAACCGAAAGCGCCTAGCCACGGCCATGTTCCATAGATGTACGCGGTTGGCATATCTGGCAAGGGAATGCTGTTCATCAGGTCGTCGTCAGCGGCAAACTGGCCGCATTCGCCTGTCAGTGCACGGTATATTTTCCAGTCACGCAATCTGCGGGCAAGTCTCATGGCACGTATTGGTGACGCGAGAAGGACGACACGTTTTGGCTGTGACTGGCGCATGCTCAATTGTGTGCTGATACTTCGGAGCAGTACACCACCAAAAGAGTAAGCTACCGCATGGTATTCGCCCGCACGCGCTACCTTGGATAAAAATTCGGTCAGATTCTTTTTTATTTCATCAAGGGATAGAGATGACGCACGGTAATCAAAACATGAAACCGAGTACCCTCGCCGTTCAAAATAGCGGACAAACTTGCCGCGCATGTAGCGTTTGCCGCCAACGCCATCGATAAAGACAATCTGGCGGCTACTGCTGTTCATGAAAACACTCCAATAAGACTGAAAATACGCTTTGCTGCAACATTATGGGCACCGATGCCGGCTGCGTAGTCGCGATCTGACGTAGCGTAATTGTACGCTGATCATCTCGCGTGCGATTAGTTGTAGCGTAGTCGCACATACGTAGAGTCTGTAAAAATATTATTAGTCATTGCGAGGTCATGCGTGCGAATACGCGGGCTATTCCCACGAGGGCAGACCCCAGCACCTGCACCTATGATAAACTTTAAAATCGCAGTACATCGTTCTGCATGTGAAGAGTTAAATTTCCCCTTTTTAATTAGTGCGGCATATTATGTTGAACAAGACGCTTCCTTTCTTTATTGCCTTACTACTCTTTTTTAATGAAGTATCGGGAGCAGAAACTTCCACAATTGATCAGCTTGTCTTTCAGTCCAGTGTAGCATCTGGATCGAAGCAATACGATAAAGCAAGGGAACTCGCCGAGCGCGCATTAACGCTCGCTGAACACGATCCGGATTTTCCGCGGCTAAAGCTCGCGCAAATTCTCACGCAGTTGGGGTTTGCGTATCAACAATTGAACCAGTTCGATGCGGCACAAAAATATTCTCGCCGAGTCGTCGATATTGTCATGATATTACCCTCAGCTGACGCGCGATTCAGGGCGTTTAGCTTGACGCATCTTGCGGAAATTTTGACCTTGTCAGGTGATCCTGCGCAAGCCGAAACACTAGCAACTCAGGCGCTCGCATTAGTCGAGCGTGAATTAAGCTCTAACACACAGGAATTTGTCGGGCCGCTTGGAGAATTGGGCGCAGCTTTCCTCGCACAAGACAAGACGGAGCAGGCATCGAAAGTTCTGGAGCTCGCGATCAGAATAAGCGAATTTGCACCCAATACGGTGGGCACTTATTACCAGAACCTTTTCGTCTACTCCGCTCGCCTTTACCGCAAGACCGGCCAGCAAGAAAAGGCAGTTGAAATGGAAAATAAAGCAAATTCGATTGTCACGACTATTCCCATCCCCATCGTCAGTAATGTTCGTCCCGCCGTGGCCAAGCCAGTGGACGCAATCAATGAGCCGAAACATTAAACGTAACAAGTTGATGCAAAGCTGGGGTCAGCTTTAACTCACCAACGTCCTGCGGGCCTTCATCATCCGGATATAGCGGCTGCAAAAATATTATTAGGCATGGCAATGTCATGCGTGCGAATACGCAGGGCTATTCGTATCTACATGGGCTGAAGCCGGAAATCCAACGAGCTCCGTCAACTTCAATAAAAGTATCATTTTTCAAAACTCTATTCTTCAAATCACTTACTGCGACAATATAAGTTAAACCGGGACAGTGGAAGGTTAACAAATCGATGTTCTGCTTTGCGAATTGAAGAGTACATAATAAGCCTGGCTGTGATTCACTAAATATCACAGCTACATAAGTAAATTCTTCTAAGCTTGTATTGCTAATAAAAAATTCTGCTTCTTCGTCACTAACCTCGTTCCACGGCAGTTGTATAGAATTTTTTATGCTTCCCCAATCAAGCCTTACCCCTGAAATATGCCAAGGAAAATTCTTAGTGATGTGAACGGAAAATTTAGCACACAAATCGCGTTCAAATATGGTTACAGTACCATTCTCCAGGAGTTCTCGATTTTTGGGTAAATCAACGATTAAGGAAGCCATAGTAGTTGTTCTCAATTAAGGTTTCGGGTATCCAGCCGTCATATGAGGAATCCATTTTCCTGTATAGCACGCAGACAAGTGAAACGTAATCGCGCGCAAGCCGAGATTGAAAAATATCAATAACCACCTCAAAATCATACGTGTGAAGACGCGAGTTGCCTTTTCATACCAAACCAACTTTCGGTATATCTAGTCCGATTAGAACTGGTCCAAAGCACTCAATGACTTCATCACCTTTTGAGACATAAAAGAAGTTTATTCTGTTGATGAATTCCAGTAACTCGCTAGACGTTGGTGATGTCCTGTAAAGTTGCAAAAAATCCGGCGGCGGATTTAATCTGTCACCGCATTCGATTATTGGATCTTCCCATAATTTTTTTCGTTTTAATCTGTATTTTGGAGCAAGCATAAATTCCAAACCATTGCCCAGGTCTAATTTGGCGAGAGTCAGACTACTTTCGATTCTTTTAGGGCTTGACCGTGGACTATGTCGTAGCACATGAATGTATCCAACAACTGAGATTTCTTTGATGTAGGTTGTTGGCCAGGCATCATGGAATGCTTTTTCTATTGAAATTTCTAGAGAGGTCATTGTAGGTGAATGGATAAGTTTGTGCGAATACGTGAATTTGCTCGCCCCTACGTGGGCTAATAAAGCGCAATTGGCGGGGACATTTCCAATGGAGTACGCCAGATGATATTGTGACGCGCGTATAGTTCGTTTTTCATTCAGCCCCACATTCTTCCAGATCGTCCAGGTCGACCATCGCCGAGCTCCCCAGCGTCAAGTTTGTTTTTCGCTTCGAGGCGAATAGCTTCAATTAATTCGGAGTATTCTGGGGCAACTTCTATTGGATCAAATAGTAGCGATGACCCGCACCATGAAGAGTCCTGTTCAAATCGTTCCACATACAATTGTCGATGCTGATCTGAAAGTGGTTCAAGCACTGTTTTGCACGCTAACACTTGCATGTCTGTGGCAGCGCGGAGGCGCATTACCAGCATTGCGAGACTTGCGTCTTTCGGAAAAGTCATGTTGTCGTGCGCCTTCAAGCCACATTGTCCCAAACAGCTGGCTCGGGCGTCATCAATAGCCGTGCAGGTGGAATCGATGTCTCATACTTCGCAAACCAATCGATTCCAGCAGGGCCAGCGACCAAGACTTCACCATTCACGCGATCAACGAAAATTGGAACGTTTCCGACAAGTGCTTCCATATGGTTCGCCGGGTCAGCCAGATATTTTTTGCTGTTCCAATAGAAAAGCCAACCGTATGGCTTTGTCTTGGTTTTCGATATATCGATGGCGCAATCCCCGTCGATCATAATTTCAACCCATGCCTCAGCAATTCTTCGAGCTTGAACGAAAGTCTTCATAGTTGCGAGCCCCGCTAATTGGTATTTGGTTAATCTGTGAAAGTGCGATTAGTGGGGCTTATTCGCATGCATGTCGAGATTAGAAAATATTAATAACCGCATAAAAAAATGCGTGCGAATACGCTTAGCTATTCGCACCTACACGGAGCCCGTACCATCTTGATCTCCACCCAAACAAGCACCCCTGATCGCTCAGACCGCAGCACGGTATGCACGGCTTGATATCGCCACCGAATTACCATCGGGATCTTTGACATTCGCAAAAGAATACCCGTTAGCCTGATGCGTGCTGCCAAAGATCAGGCCACGTTGCGCACATTGTTCTTTAAAACCATCAACATCCTCGACGCTAAACATCAGCTTCACACCAACCTGACCGAGTTTAACGGTCCTGGCTGCTTGATGAATCAGGATACTGGCACCAGATGCGGGAGAATTAAGCTCAATCAAACCCTCAACTATTTCGCCGGTGGTTTCAAAGTCAAAGAACTTGCGATAAAACTCAGCCGTAGCCGACGGGTTTTTCGCATAAATCAGAATAGTGTTTAAAACTGCTGGCATGGCGCTCCCTGCAAAATCTGGTTGACATTTCGAAGCTCAATCGCTTGGACTAATTACGGCCATTTGATAAGTGCTGGATCGCAACTGTACCAAGGAAAGCTATTTTTTTCAGGGGTATTTAGTGCGTAGTGGCGGTTAGCGTAACGAATCGCACGCATGTAGAGTCTGTAAAAATATCAATAAACAAGATCATGCGTGCGAATACGCAGGGCTATTCGCATCTACGCGGGCTTACACATTTTTATTTACAGGCTCGACTCGAATGGCCTCATGTCTAGCCAACGCAACTTTCCAATATGTGCTTTCCACATTCACTTTGCCCGTTTTTCCCCATACTTTTTCCTTCAAATAAAACGAAGCATCCTTGATTCTTGCAGTGTCTTTAAATAGGTATCTTGATGTTAAAAAGTATTTGATTCGAGCTCCCGCATCACGGTGCTTAATCGTTCTTGCAGGATGGGTCTCAACAAGGCAGCCATAAAAAAAAGCCATTTCCACGAATTCTTTGTCAGAGATTTGAGCGCATACGTGATCATTAAGCTCTCTTGCAAATTCATATAAAACGGCTCCAAAAAAGATAGCATTTGCAGGTGACAATACAATTTGCTTCCCCCGAACAAGTTTTGGAAGCGGAGGAAGATCGGCGCGTGCATAGTGTTTCTTGAAGTTCGCAAACGCATCGCTAACCTGCTTGCTTTCTGAATGTTCCTCAAGATCAGATCCGACAATACCATCACCATGTACTATTCTGTTTCTGCACATCCTTGCTAAGTCGAAGAGTGGCATAACAGATTGTAATGACTGGGACATTTTCCATTGAATCATGATCTCTAGGTCTGTTAATCTGCTGATTAGATCACCCAACTTGTTTTCAAATTCGTTGCAACATGGCGACGCCACCCAACGTGATTGTGGGGAAAGGATGCATAGCGTGTGATGGTGCATCAAGTGAGGGTTGTTTTTTCTTGCCAAACTCGAAAATCTCGCAAAATCCGAAACAATCGATCGACTAAATAAATCGAACGAGGAAATCTGTTGCACTAGCACCTGATTGCATAGCATTTCGCCAATGTCGCGCGTTTTCTTGACCGGATCTGGAAATCTCTTATCTTCGCCCCAATGCGCTACATCGCACGCATCTACAAATTGCCCAAGTAACTTTGCTCCATTTGACACAGAGACATTTAACCGAAGTAGCTGTATAGCGGCGGCGCCAATTTGCGTGTATTCTGCGAGCGCCTCCTTTGACTGGTGATATCTTATAAACGCTTCAATGTTCTTTTTCATCGCAACCTTTCTGATAGGTAGTGCATTGTGGTTTACTGAAGGTAAATATATGCATTCTGTCTAATGTCGAAAAATGACGTGCGCTAAACGCCGCGTAACCATAGGCATCATCAGATGGCGCGGTCTTCGGCGTATCTGAGCCGAGCGATAGTGAAGTTGTTTTTTCAGAAGTGGACATTATGCACATAACGTGAAATTGATGTTATTTTCACACAATTTTCGCCTGGAAATTCTCTTCTCTACGTTCATAAGATATTCGTACGTGTTGAGATTAATGTCTTCCAAGGTTTGCTTCGAAGTGTCACGACGATCTTCTGCCACTGATTTTAAAGACGCGCTTGCTGCCATGGGCCCGCCTTTAGTTGTATTGATATCTTCATTGATGAGTTCGTCTTTGTAAAAAAGATAATCATATTGTTGCATATTCAAGTACTCGCCACTGATACTGATGACGATAAAACAACATCAAATCATCAAAAAACACCTTGTGGTTTCCTCCGGTTTTCTCTGTGTCTCCGCGCCTCTGTGTTGAGAAGTCTTAGGTTTTCAGGCACTTTTTCCAATAATCCCAGCCGTCAGCCATCAACCCCCATAGATATCCAGCCGAATTTATACCGTATAATCAGAAATTACCCCTATTTTTCAGCTTTGAACTATCACTCTATGAACTCGTCAGAAATCCGCGATAAATTCCTCAGCTTTTTCGAATCCAAGGGCCATACACGTGTGCGCTCTTCCAGTCTGATCCCTGGCAATGACCCTACCTTGCTGTTCACCAACTCTGGTATGGTGCAGTTCAAGGATGTGTTTCTGGGTCAGGATAAACGTGCCTACACCCGTGCCACGACAGCGCAGCGCAGTGTTCGTGCCGGTGGCAAGCACAATGATCTGGAAAATGTTGGTTATACGGCGCGTCACCATACTTTCTTTGAAATGCTGGGCAATTTCTCTTTCGGCGATTATTTCAAGAAAGATGCGATTCACTACGCCTGGGAATTGTTGACGGCTGTCTATGGTTTGCCAAAAGACAAGCTGACAGTTACTGTCTATCAGGAAGATGACGAAGCCTACGATATCTGGAAAAACGAAATCGGCGTGCCGGTAGAGCGCATTATCCGCATTGGCGACAACAAGGGTGCACGTTACGCATCCGACAATTTTTGGCAAATGGCTGACACGGGTCCTTGCGGCCCCTGTACCGAGATTTTTTATGATCACGGACCGGAAATCTGGGGTGGCCCTCCAGGTTCGCCAGATGAAGACGGCGACCGTTTCATTGAAATCTGGAACCTGGTGTTCATGCAGTTCAACAAGGATGAAGCGGGTGTCCTGAACCCTTTGCCTAAACCATGCGTGGATACGGGCATGGGTCTGGAACGTTTGTCTGCAGTCTTGCAGCATGTGCATTCCAACTATGAAATCGATACTTTCCAGAACCTGATCAAGGCTGCTGCGCGTGAAACCGGCTGTACGGATCTGGAAAACAATTCTCTGCGCGTGATTGCTGATCATATCCGCTGTGCGGGCTTTTTGATTGTTGACGGTATCATCCCTGGTAACGAAGGCCGTGGCTACGTGCTGCGCCGCATTACCCGTCGTGCCTTGCGTCATGGCCACAAGCTGGGTCAAAGCCAGCCTTTCTTTTACAAGCTGGTGCCCGATCTGGTCAAGGAAATGGGCGTTGCTTATCCTGAACTGGCTCAAGCGGCTGAACGTGTTGCCCAGGTTTTGAAGCAGGAAGAAGAACGTTTTGGCGAAACGCTGGAACACGGTATGAAGATACTGGAAGCGGCACTGGCAAAAGATGGTCAGAATCTCGATGGCGAAACTGCGTTCACGCTGTATGACACGTATGGCTTCCCGTTGGACCTGACAGCAGATATTTGCCGTGAGCGCAAAGTCGCGCTGGACGAAGCTGGTTTTGAAGTGGCGATGGAAGCGCAAAGGAAGAAAGCGCGTGAAGGCGGCAAATTCAAGATGGCTGCGGCAATTGAATACAGCGGCGATAAAACCAAATTCGTCGGTTACGACCAGTTGCAGCATGAAGCCAAGGTCATCGCTTTGTATGTGGATGGCAGTGCCGTCAATGAAATCAAGGCTGGCCAGCATGCGATCGTGGTACTTGATACCACGCCTTTCTATGCTGAATCTGGTGGTCAGGCGGGTGATTCCGGTGTGCTGGTGACAGCAGATGATACGGTATTTGAAGTCAGTGATACGCTGAAAGTGCAGGCCGATGTGTTTGGTCATCATGGCGTGTTGAAATCCGGCAGCCTTAGCGTAGCGCAAGGTGTGAAAGCTGAAGTTGCGAAAGAAATTCGCGCACAAACCATGCGCAATCACTCAGCCACGCATTTGTTGCATAAGGCTTTGCGCGAAGTGCTGGGTACACATGTGTCGCAAAAAGGCTCGCTGGTGGATGTGGAAAAAACCCGCTTTGACTTTAGCCATAATGGCCCCATGACTGCCGATGAAATCCGTCAGGTAGAAACCATCGTCAACCGTGAAATTCTGGCGAATGCTGCTACCCAGGCACAAGTCATGGGTTATGACGATGCGGTCAAGCACGGTGCCATGGCGCTGTTTGGCGAAAAATATGGTGACGAAGTACGTGTACTCGACATCGGTTCTTCGCGCGAGCTGTGCGGTGGTACGCACGTGTCCCGTACTGGCGATATCGGTCTGTTCAAGATCGTCGCCGAAGGCGGTGTTGCTGCCGGTATCCGTCGTGTGGAAGCGGTGACGGGTGAAGTTGCGCTGACGCTGGTACAAAACCTGAACAGCCGCATCAATGAAGCGGCTGCTGCCCTGAAAACCCAGCCAGAAGAATTGACGCTGCGTATTGGTCAGGTGCAGGATCACGTCAAGGCGTTGGAAAAAGAACTGGCTACGCTGAAATCCAAAATGGCTTCCAGCCAGGGCGATGAACTGGTGAACCAGGCTGTGGATGTCAAAGGCATCAAGGTACTGGCAGCAACGCTGGAAGGCGCTGATGTAACCGCCCTGCGTGAAACCATGGACAAGCTGAAAGACAAGCTGAAAACTGCAGCCATCGTGTTGGCAGCCGTGAATGATGGCAAGGTCAGCCTGATCGCTGGTGTGACAGCGGATAGCACATCCAAAGTCAAGGCCGGTGACCTGGTCAACTTTGTGGCCCAGCAAGTCGGTGGCAAAGGTGGTGGCCGTCCTGACATGGCACAAGCCGGTGGTACGGATGCCAGTGGCCTGGCAAAAGCACTGGCTGGTGTCAGCGAATGGGTCAGCGCCAAATTATGATACACGTACGTCGCGCTGAAATATCAGATGCGGCCCAGCTGCAAAGGGTGTTCGCCAGCACGGGCACCTATTCAGGCACTTTGCAACTGCCACATCCTTCATTGGAGATGTGGCAGGAGCGGCTGGAAAAGACCGATCCCAAAGATACCCGTCTGGTCGCCATCTATGATGGCGTAGTGGTTGGTTCAGCCAGCCTGCATCTGGAAAAAGCCCAAAGGCGTCAGCATGTGGCCAGTTTGGGCATGGGCGTGGCAGATGCGTTTTCCGGGCGCGGTGTCGGCTCGGCATTGCTGACCGAGTTATTGCATATTTCGGATAACTGGCTGAATGTGCTGCGTGTGGAATTAACGGTGTTTTGCGATAACGCTGCAGCCATACATTTGTACAGGAAATTTGGTTTCGACATGGAAGGCACCATGCGCGCACATGCTTTTCGCAATGGTGAATTTGTCGACAGTTATGCCATGGCGCGCCTGCATCCTCGCCAGGCCATGGTACCTACACAGAAACAAACTTAAACAGGCTGCCAGAGAATTGGTAGTCTGTGCCAGTATCAAGCCAGGGCTACCAATTACCCAGCCTCACAGCCACCAGCGAATGACAGTCTGAGGTCTGCATGGAAATTAAATTTTGCCCCGTTTGTGCTACGTCACTGATAGAACGTCCTGATGAACAGGAAGCCGGCAAGCTGCGCCTGGCTTGCCCGGATGGACACTGGACGCATTGGGATAATCCGCTGCCGGTGCTGGCTGCCCTGGTTGAAGTCGAAGGCCATATCCTGCTGGCGCGCAACGCCGCATGGCCAGAAAAAAACTTTGCCCTGATCACCGGTTTCATGGAACGTGGTGAAACGCCAGAAGAGGGCGTCGCCAGGGAACTGAAGGAAGAAACCAATCTCGATGCTGACCAGATCACCCTCATCGGTGTCTATGAATTCATTCGCAAAAACGAGCTCATCATTGCCTATCACGTCAAGGCATCCGGCGAAATCCGGCTGTCACCAGAACTGCTGGAATATCGCCTGATCGCGCCAGAAAAACTTCGGCCCTGGAATGCTGGCACCGGCCACGCCATGGCAGACTGGATGCGTGCCCGTGGTCTGGAGCCAGTGTATGCAGAATGGGAAAGTAAATAATATTTTTATTTTGCTTGCGCATAAAAATCTCCAAAATTCCCCACAACCCTATGTTCTGGGTCAGATCAGACAGATACTGTTATGCATTGCGTCATGCATTGAGTCACGAATTGGTGTCCTGCTGACAATCATCGCGGGATTTTACAATTGTTTTGATCAAATAATTGACTCAAGTCAGTCGCCAGTAAGTTTAATGACTAAGATGGAAGCGTAAGCTCAAGAGAGAGAATTTATAGTTTTGCACCGCTTTTGTGCGAAAGCTTTAAAGAAGTTGAACTCTTTTGTTGTTAGTCTGCTGCAATGCACCATGTCAATGAAAAATCCGGTAGAATTGGTGCATCGATTGTCAGGCGAATTAGCTTACTCAATTAATTTGCATTACTGGGAAAATCATGCAATTCAATAAAGAACTGGATGCACGCGGACTGAACTGTCCTCTTCCAATTTTAAAGACCAAGAAGGCACTGGCAGAAATGCTCACCGGTGAAGTCTTGCATGTCTTGGCGACTGATCCTGGATCTGTGCGCGACTTTAAAGCTTTCTCCAAGCAGACCGGCAATGAATTGCTGTCGCACATGGAAGGCAGTAAAGAGTTTGAATATTTCATCAAACGCAAGTAATAAATAGGCTGGCAAAAATAGGCTGGCAAATAAGTTGGCTCAAGAAGTTTGATCAGCTTGCATAGACATAGGCTAGTAAGCCTATGGACGTTGTCAACGCAGCTAAAAAAAACCCGCAATCCATGTTGCGGGTTTTTTTACGTCCGGCGCGGATGCCTCTGGCTGCTTTATCATTGCTTTGTCCTTGCTTTGTCTTTATTCAGATGCCGGTGCTGGCGGCATAGGTAGCACTATTCATTTAGTTGTTTTTCATCTTGCATCGCCGCATTTTTGTCATTGCTTGCGATTTGATTAGGCATTCTGCTCTAGCACTTAAGTGGATTAAAAAGAACGCTCGTGCTAAATTATGCAAAATGTTGATGTTTTCGTTTTATAATCATTAGAATTTACGTATACGTCAATTTGAGAATGCGAAAGCGCAGTAATATAAGTAAGTAGTGGTAAGTCAGTGCCTTAAGTGCAGGGTGGGGCAGTGCTCTTCGGTAAAGCCACAAGCTTTATGGCAGCGTCAGGCAGCAAATTTTCAGTATTCAGTCTGTGTTTGTATTTAGTATATTTGTATCACCTTCGGTATTTCCCAATTAGCTCATAAAGGCAGAACTATGAAAGTCCTGGTACCAGTCAAACGCGTCGTCGATTACAACGTCAAAGTACGTGTCAAATCTGATGGCTCTGGCGTTGATATCGCCAACGTTAAAATGTCCATGAACCCATTTGATGAAATCGCTGTTGAAGAAGCCACTCGCCTGAAAGAAGCCGGCGTCGTGACTGAAGTCGTCGCTGTTTCTTGCGGCGTGGCGCAATGCCAGGAAACCCTGCGTACTGCCATGGCGATTGGTGCTGACCGCGGTATTCTGGTCGAAAGTGACGCAGAATTGCAACCGCTGGCTGTGGCCAAATTGCTCAAGGCACTGGCTGACAAAGAACAACCACAACTGATCATCCTCGGCAAACAGGCAATTGATGATGATTGCAACCAGACTGGTCAGATGCTGGCAGCCCTGCTGGGTTGGCCACAGGCGACTTTCGCATCCAAAGTCACGGTTGCTGATGGTAAAGCCACAGTGACACGTGAAGTTGACGGCGGACTGGAAACGCTGTCCCTGACACTGCCAGCCATCATCACCACTGACTTGCGTTTGAATGAGCCACGTTATGTGACTTTGCCTAACATCATGAAGGCCAAGAAAAAACAACTGGACAATGTCAAACCGGCAGACCTGGGTGTGGATGTTGCTTCCCGTGTCAAGACTTTGAAAGTGGTAGAGCCACCAAAACGCAGCGCTGGTATCAAGGTACCTGACGTGGCCACACTGGTTGCCAAGCTGCGCAATGAAGCCAAGGTCATTGGCTGATTTCATCCGGCTTGATTAAGCCTGGACAGGTTTGGATAAAGATAGAATTTAAGAATAATTTTTGTTGGCAGGGCATGGTTCCTGACGACACATCAAGTGGAAGACATCATGACTACACTCGTCATCGCTGAACACGACAACGCTGGCCTCAAGGGCAGCACATTGAATACCATCACTGCTGCCACACAATGTGGTGCAGATGTACACGTACTGGTTGCTGGCTTCAATGCTGGCGCAGTGGCACAAGCCGCAGCACAAATCGCTGGCGTTGCCAAAGTATTGCATGCAGATGCAGCGCATTTTGCTGATGGTCTGGCAGAAAACATTGCTGAACAGGTATTGGCCATCGCTTCTGGCTACAGCCACATCCTGGCGCCAGCAACTGCCTACGGCAAAAACATTTTGCCACGCGTTGCAGCCAAGCTCGACGTATCGCAAATTTCTGAAATCACCAAGGTAGACAGCCCTGATACGTTCGAGCGTCCTATCTATGCCGGCAATGCCATCGCGACCGTGCAATCGACTGATGCCGTCAAGGTCATCACCGTACGTACCACAGGGTTTGATGCTGCTGCCACTGGCGGTTCTGCTGCTGTTGAAACAATTACTGCCGTTGCTGACTCTGGCAAATCTGCTTTCGTTTCCCGTGAAGTGGCCAAGTCTGACCGCCCTGAACTGACCGCTGCCAAAGTCATCGTTTCCGGTGGCCGTGGCATGGGTTCTGGCGACAACTTCAAGATTCTGGAACCGCTGGCTGACAAGCTGGGTGCAGCGATGGGTGCATCCCGTGCTGCGGTGGATGCAGGGTTCGTGCCGAATGACTGGCAAGTGGGCCAAACCGGCAAGATCGTTGCGCCGCAACTGTACATCGCCGTTGGTATTTCTGGCGCGATTCAGCATCTGGCCGGTATGAAAGATTCCAAAACTATCGTCGCTATCAATAAAGACCCTGAAGCACCGATCTTCTCGGTAGCGGATTACGGCATTGTTGGCGATTTGTTTGAAATCGTTCCACAGCTTGTTGCTGAATTAGGTTAATTTTTTTGGTCGCTGCGGCGGCCTGACGGGGGCAGGTAAGCGGTTTATCGCATTATTTCTAGCGATCTTCCTGACCTGCCCCTTTTTCTTTTTTTGGGATACAAAAATGAGCTATGTTGCCCCTGTCAAGGACATGCTGTTCCTCATCAATGAACTGGCCGGTCTGGCGGAAGTGAATGCCTTGCCTGGCTGTGAAGATGCAACGGCAGAAACCGTAGAAGCTGTGCTGGAAGAAAACGCCAAGTTTGCTGGTGAGGTGGTGGCGCCTTTGAACTTTCCTGGCGACCAGGCCCCCAGCTACTGGAAAGACGGCGAAGTCTTCACCAGCAAGGGCTTTAAAGAAGCCTTCAAGATGTTTGGTGAAGCAGGCTGGCAGGGTGTGCAGCATCCGCAAGAATTTGGCGGCCAGGGATTACCCAAGCTGGTGGCAACGCCGTGCATAGAAATGTTGAATGCGGCAAGTATCTCATTTGCCCTGTGCCCCTTGCTGACCGATGGCGCAATTGAAGCCCTGCTGACCGCAGGCAGCGACGAACAAAAAGCCATTTACCTGGAAAACCTGATTTCCGGTAAATGGACAGGCACCATGAACCTGACCGAGCCACAAGCCGGCTCTGACCTGGCGATGGTACGCAGCCGTGCAGTGCCGCAGGGTGATGGTACATACAAAGTATTTGGCACCAAGATTTTCATCACCTATGGTGAACACGATATGGCAGAAAATATCGTTCACCTGGTGCTGGCACGCACACCTGATGCACCAGAAGGTGTGAAAGGTATTTCCCTGTTCATCGTGCCCAAGTTTTTGGTGAATGCCGACGGCACACTGGGTGCACGCAATGATGCACATTGCGTATCGATAGAACACAAGCTGGGCATCAAAGCCAGCCCGACTGCGGTATTGCAATTCGGCGACAACGGTGGTGCCTTGGGTACCCTGGTTGGCGAAGAAAATCGCGGCCTCGAATACATGTTCATCATGATGAATGCAGCCCGCTTTGGCGTTGGCATGCAGGGCATAGGCGTGGCAGAACGCGCTTACCAAAAGGCCGTGCAATACGCCAAAGACCGTGTGCAGTCACGTGACCTGGCAGGTTCTGCCGGCCCGGTTGCCATCATCAACCACCCGGATGTACGCCGCATGTTGATGTCCATGCGTGCCCAGACCGAAGGCGCTCGTGCACTGGCCTACGTGGCTGCCGGTATCAGCGACTTTGCCCATCATCATGCAGATGCCGCAGTACGCAAGGCGAACCAGGCCAAATATGAATACCTGGTGCCTATCGTCAAAGGCTGGTCCACAGAAATGTCGCTGGATGTCACATCGACTGGTGTGCAGGTACACGGTGGCATGGGCTTCATCGAAGAAACCGGCGCGGCACAACACTACCGCGATGCCAAGATTCTGACGATCTACGAAGGCACGACAGCCATCCAGGCGAATGACCTGGTAGGCCGCAAGACTTCACGCGATGGCGGCGCCACAGCCAAGGCATTCATCGCTGACATGCGCGCAACAGAAGCACAACTGGCGGCGATTGGTTCTGTTGATGCGCTGGCGATACAGCGTCAACTGACAGCAGGTACAGCTGCGCTGGAAGATGTGGTTGATTATGTCGTCACCAACTTCAAGCAAGACATCAAAGGCGTGTTTGCCGGCAGTGTCCTGTACCTGAAGCTGGCAGGCATCGTTTTCGGTGGCTGGCAAATGGCGCGTACTGCCATCATCGCCCAGCAAAAACTGGATGCGGGCGAGGGCGATGCGGCTTTCCTGAAAGCCAAGATCGCCACGGCACGTTATTTCGCTGACCATATCCTGTCGGCAGCACAAGGTTTGCGTTCGGCAATTGTGGATGGCAGTGCTGGTGTCATGGCTTTGTCAGAAGACCAGTTCTGATGCGGGCTGTAAGAAAATAAGTGGTATGTTTGAACAGAAACTGAGTAGAAGCTGAATGTAAGCTGAATAAGGACGGCTCATTCCATGTTGAATGAGCCGTTTTTTTTGATGTTGTCCTGTTTGTCCTTCCCTGGCTTGTCTCCCCCCAAATCCTGTGTGCGTTAGCGCATAGAGGCTTTTCACGTTCACCTCTACCATCAAAGCTGGGCATCTGTTTTGCCCGCTGTTGATGTTGTCTGCCCAGATCGCGCGCCCCGGATGAGGAGAATCCCATGCAACAAACCGTCGCTGAATTTTTGGTTGCCACTTTATATGACATTGGTGTTCGTCAGATTTTTGGGGTGGTGGGCGATGCGCTTAATCCTTTTACTGATGCCATACGAAGACACAAAGGTATGGAATGGATAGGGGTCAGGCATGAAGAAGGTGCTGCGCTTGCGGCGGCAGGCCAGGCCAAGTTGACCGGTAAGCTTGCGGTCTGTTGTGGTACGACAGGTCCGGGTGCCAATCACCTGATCGCAGGCTTGTATGAGGCGCACAAAGATCATGCCCCTGTACTGGCTATTTCTGGCGGGGTACCTGCCGCCCAGCGGGGTAATGATTATCTGCAGGAAAATACACCTGATCTGCTGTTTCGCGATGTCGCGGTATATACCCAGACGCTGACGAATGCAGAACAGGCAGCACATATATTCCATCAGGCTATTGCCCATGCTTATAGCATGCACGGAGTTGCTCACCTGAACATTCCGCCAGACGTATTCTCTGCAAAAACGGATGCCACGATGAGCAGTCTGGCCACCCTGCGTGCCGCACCAGAAATGGCTGCCGATCCTGAAGATGTTGCGGTGGCGGTTCATTTAATCAGCCAATCAAAAAAAATCGCGATTTTTGCTGGTACCGGCTGTCGCTCTGCCATTGCACAAGTACTGCAACTGGCAGAACGTTTGCAGGCACCTGTCATGCATACTTTTCGGGCCAAGGACATGGTGGCCCATGACCATCCTTTTTGGATGGGAGGGGTGGGCCTGATAGGTGGTGCGCCGGGTGTTGATGCCCTGCAAAATGCAGAGTTGGTGCTGATGCTGGGATCTGATTACCCCTATACCGAATACCTGCCCAGGAACGGTAAGGTCATACAAATCGACTTGCGCGCCGAGGTGCTGGGGCGACGCACCGGCGTGCAATTGGGCATAGTCGGTGCGGTCAAGCCCAGTGTCATGCAATTGCTCGGGCAATTGCCGCAGCGGCAAGATCAGGATTTTTTGCAGAGCGTGAGCGAAGCACGCAAAAAATGGGAAGAGATGCTGGATAAAAAAGCCAGGTTGAAAGACAGCAATGAGCATGTCAATCCGCAGGCTCTGACACGTGGCATCAGCCTGCATGCGCAAAGTGATGCTGCCATTATCATCGACACGGGCGTGGTGACACTCTGGTGCGGTAATTGGTTGCAGCAATCTGGCCAGCAAAGGATTCTGGCTTCATTCAATAACGCTGCTGTCGGCACCAGCCTGGGTCAGGCCAACGGCGTGCAGGCCCTGAATCGCGACAGGCAAGTCATCGTGGCGGTAGGGGATGGAGGCTTTACCATGTTGCTGGGTGAATTCATGACCAGTGTAGAACATCATTTGCCGGTCAAGGTGATTGTTTTCAATAATCAGCAATGGGGTCTGGTCCATCTTGAAATGGAAGAGGCGGGTTTGCCTGCAGATAAAGGCAGCACATTTCCGAATATGGATTTTGCCGCCTTTGCCCTGGCCTGTGGTGCATCAGGATTTACAGTGAGAAAATCCAGTGAACTGGAAAACGGCTTGCGCCAGCTATTTGCTGCAAGCGGCCCCGCGCTCCTGAATGTCTTTATCGATCCCGCAGAGCTACCGTCCATGCCACATATCCATATTGACCAGATATGGCGTTTTGGTTTGGCACGGGTCAAGGAAGCCTTTTTGTCCATACGTGGTGGCTGAGAGGGAGTGATCCAGGGTGACAAGGCGTGAGGATAAAGAGTGAAAAATAGAACGCATCCATGACTAAGCGCATAGGCACGGCACTATGGAGAAAATCTTTCACCCGTATTGTCAGCAAGATGGCGAAGACAGCGACACGGGCGGGATCCAGGGTGATCAGGGAAGCGCTGACGACGGCGCCGGAAAAACGCAAACGCTTACCGGTTACAACACGACCGGTGTCGAAAAAGCGCAGCGAGCCCGGATTGACTGTCGGCATGACAGGTGCAAGGCGCTATCGTCTGTATAAGCCACCTGGTGTGCGGGGCACGGAATCTCTTCCTCTGATCGTCATGCTGCATGGTTGCGGACAAGATGCCGCAGCCTTGGCAGCAAGTACCAGAATGAATCAAATTGCCAGGCGAGAACGTTTTCTTGTGCTTTACCCTGAGCAAGAGCGTCTTGCGAATGTTCAGGCTTGCTGGAACTGGTACGACACGCGCTCTGGCAGGGCGCAACGCGAGGCTGATTCTATCGATGTGGTGATCGATCAAATTTGTTTGACACAACCAGTGGATAGTCGTCGCATTGCGCTGGCCGGATTATCTGCAGGAGCCAGTATGGCCGCACTTATGGCGATACGACACCCTGAACGTTTTCGGGTGCTGGCCATGCATTCCGGCATTGCTACCGGTCTTGCGCATTCATCCGCAACGGCCATCATGGCAATGCGTGGGCGCAGGCTTGTGGCTGATGCGCTGCCAGCAGGATTGAAGTTGCCAGCCTTGCTGATCATGCAGGGCAGTAAAGACCACGTTGTTGCTCCCGTCAATAGTGCATTGCTGGCGCAGCAATGGGCTGCCCAATCGGGGGCGAAAGCGGGCATGGCGCGTACCGTTCAGCGCGGCGCACGTTACCCGGCAACGATGACCGATTATCGTATCCGGGGACAAATCGTCATCACCTTATGCGAGATAAATGGACTGGATCATGCATGGAGCGGTGGTGCTGCGGGCCATGCCTATAGCGATCCCAAAGGTCCCGATGCATCCGGCATGATCTGGGCTTTTGCACGCAAACAATTTGCATATGCAGCCTGATTTCTGCCATTGCACATCAAGCTGTCTGTTGCGTGCAGCTTCGCTGAGTGCTTTCTGTCTGGCAGCGTTCAAACATGATCCGCGAGCTTGGACTGATGGCAGGCTCTTTAACTGTTACGCCAGTGTTCGTTAACGTACAGACATCAACTATTGCGGCGCATACGCTGAAGTCATTCTTGAAGGTTTTTGATGAAAAGACTTCAGAACTCCTTGCGAATAAAAACCAATTGAAAGCGGATGGATACTTCTATGAACAACAATACGACTGATGCAAATATGCTGGTAGTCACCCAGGAAAACGCTTCCCGTTCAGGCATTTCGGGCGTGTCCTGGGGGGCTGTGCTGGCCGGTGCAGTGGCTGCGGCCGCACTGTCCTTGATACTGTTGATGCTGGGTGCCGGGCTGGGTTTATCTTCGGTGTCACCCTGGTCTTATAACGCGACTGTAATGGGTATATCTACCATTGCGTGGCTGGCTTTTACCCAGCTTGCGGCGTCTGGTATAGGTGGCTATATCGCCGGGCGCTTACGCATCAAATGGAGCAACGTGCATGACGATGAGGTGTACTTTCGCGATACCGCACATGGCATGCTGGTATGGGCCGTGGCTTCATTATTGACGGTGGGTTTGCTGGCCAGTGCTGCACACAGCATAGTGAGTGGCGTAGTTGATACAGCAGAGAAAGGTGCGGGTATCGCAGCGACAACAGCAGTCGCAGCGGCAGCAGGAACGCCTGCCGCAGGCAGCACAAAAATGAATCCGGTTGATTATTTTACGGACATGTTATTGCGCTCCGGGCAGGCTTCTACAGATAGCAATGCTGCACACATGGAAGTGAGCAGGATTTTATCTGTTGGTGTTGTGGCCGGTGCACTATCGCCGGGTGACCGGGACTATTTGGCAAGCATCGTCGCCAAACGCACGGAAATGACACCGGTGGATGCAGCAAAACGTGTTGATGCAATCTTTGATCAAATGAATAAAGTGGTAACAGATATTGGGAGTGCGGCTAAATCAGCGGCTGATCAGGCACGCAGGGCTGCTGCAAATTCTGCCTTGTGGATGTTTGTCTCACTGCTTCTCGGTGCGTTTGTGGCCAGCCTGGCAGCAACACTGGGTGGTCGTCAACGTGACCAGGCACATGTGATTTCATAATCGTCACCCTTGCTTCCTGGTGGGGCAGGGGGATACCTCATTGTCTATTTTTTTTGGAGCCTATCATGCGTTCAATTTTACTTTTACTGCTCGGCATACCTCTGCCTATCGTTATTCTGATTGCCTTGTTCGTTCGTTAATACATCGGTATTGTTGAGGCAAGTGAAAATGCCCCGAAAAATTTTTCGGGGGCATTTTATTTATTCAGGTAGATGGCGCATGGCGCACGCGACAGGCGCCGTTTTTCTGCCCGGTAATCAGATCAACCGTATGCACCACCGGTGTATAGCAGGTCAAAGGTGCGGGCAATGGCGGCGATCAGCGTAAATGCGCCAACACCCAGTGTCAGCACCAGCAGCAGGGCCAGTGGCCAGGTTGACTCGCTGGTTTTACCGGATTTGCTATTATATTTTGCATCCCATTTTTCATCCGGTGTCAGGCCGATGACCAGTGCTTGCAGTATGGCGGCCAGGAAAGAAATCAGCAGCAGGCTGTATTGCACGATTTCGGGTTTGCCAAAATAGAAATAGTGGATGACCATACTGAGTGGCAGTGAGCTGAAATGCAGCCAGCCCCACTTGTCTTTTTTGCCAGCAAGATAAAAGCGGTGCAGGCCTATGCAGCCAAATACGGCGGCCAGCAATGCTGTCAGGGCTTTATTTTTATGCGGTGTGGTATTGGCGAGTGTCATTGCAGCATGTCATCAAAGTGGAAGCTGTGATTGTATGTCAAGCCGCCCTGATGTGTCGGAATAGTCACGTTGATCAATAAAAATGCGATTGCGCAAGGGAAAAGTGGGATAGTCCTTGCGACTTGCTTAAGAAACGGGCTATAATCTACAGCTTTTTCCGCGTTCAGACATTTTTTGGAAATATTATGGTCGTTATTCGTTTAGCTCGTGGTGGCGCAAAAAAGCGCCCTTTTTACAACATCGTTGCAACTGATTCCCGTAATCGTCGCGATGGTCGCTTTATCGAGCGTATCGGTTTCTACAACCCTGTAGCAACTGGTAATGCCGAAACAGTACGTGTAGCAGCAGATCGCCTGGCATACTGGCAAGGTGTTGGCGCGCAATTGTCGCCAGCAGTAGCTCGTCTGGTAGCATCCTCCAAAGCTGCAGCTTAATAGCCGCTTTGATGTCTGCTGGAGTTCATGTTCCTGATGATCTGGTCCTGGTGGGCTATATCTCGGGAGCATTTGGTATTCATGGCTGGGTAAGGATACGTCCTTATTCTGCTGATGCTGATGCAATGCTGTCAGCTAAGACCTGGTGGTTGGATAAGCCTGAGTTGCGTGATGTTGATCGCATGGAAGTCAAAATCCATGGCGAAGACGTGGTTGCGCGGCTGGTAGGTGTGCCTGACAGAAATGCCGCAGAAGCGCTGAAAGGTGCAACTGTACAAATTTCTCGCAAGCATTTTCCTGCTTTGGGGACCGGTGAATTCTATTGGCTCGATCTGATAGGTTTGCAGGTAGACAATCTTCAGGGTGAAAATTTAGGTGTCGTCAGGGATTTGATGGACAACGGTGCGCATCCGATTTTACGGGTGGCAGCAGCGGATGTACCTGAGAATGAACTGGCGAAACACGAACGCCTGATTCCTTTTGTAGAGACTTTCGTCAAGGAAGTGGATCAAAAGACAGGCAAAATCCAGGTCGACTGGGGTAGTGATTATTAAGGTGATGAATTCAGAACCTGTTTACGATCTGTAGCGAGCGTGCGTCAGCGGGGTCAGAGTAACAAAAACGCAGCGCAGAAAGTGGAATGTACTTGAGTACATGAGCCCCGATCACGCTCGCGCAGTAGGATCGTAAATAGGTTCTCAGAAGGCATAGCCATGCAGTTCGATGTCATTACGCTGTTTCCCGAAATGTTCGCTGCCATTACCCAATCTGGTGTGACCAGGCGGGCGTTCGAGCAACAAAAATGCGAATTGAAGCTGTGGAATCCACGTGATTTCACCACAGACAGGCATCGTACCGTGGATGACCGGCCTTACGGCGGTGGCCCCGGCATGGTGATGATGGCAAAACCTTTGCAGTCGGCAATTGACGCGGCAAAGCAGCGCCAGTCTGTCTCGGCACAGGCGGTACCCAAGGTCATTTATCTGTCACCCCAAGGCAAACCGCTGACCCATCAAAAGGTCATGCAATTGTCTGAAGCTGCGGGTCTGGTCTTGTTGTGTGGCAGATATGAGGCTGTTGATCAGCGTTTGCTTGACAGGTATGTCGACGAAGAGATCAGTCTTGGTGACTTTGTGCTGTCTGGCGGTGAATTGCCAGCCATGGCACTGATGGATGCCGTAATACGGCAAATCCCCGGTGTCTTGCATGATGAGGCGTCGGCAGTGCAGGACAGTTTTGTCAATGGCTTGCTGGATTGCCCGCATTACACCAGGCCAGAAGTATTTGAAGACGAAACCGTGCCTGCCGTGCTGATGGGCGGTAACCATGCCGAGATCGAAAAATGGCGCCGTCAGCGTGCACTGCAAGCCAGTCAACTGAAACGCCCGGATTTGATCGTCGCAGCCCGTGCTGCCGGTTTGTTGAGCCGTGCTGACGAAAAGTTTTTAAGCAGTTTGTAGTATTTTTCAGCTTCAGGGCTGGAATCTTTAAGCGTGGATCAATTGATTCACATGTTAAACCCCATCCTCTACCGGGCATCAGTCAGAACCAGATTCTGCGGCGTCGGCAAGATGGTCATAGGAGTAAAAAATGGATCTGATCCAAAAATTAGAGCAAGAAGAAATTGCTCGCCTCGGCAAGAACATCCCTGACTTTGCGCCAGGTGACACAGTTGTAGTGAGCGTCAACGTTGTTGAAGGCACACGCAAACGTGCACAGGCTTACGAAGGTGTTGTTATCTCTCGTCGTAACCGTGGTTTGAATTCCAACTTCATCGTCCGTAAGATTTCTTCCGGCGAAGGCGTTGAGCGTACATTCCAGTTGTATTCCCCACTGATCGCTTCTATCGAAGTGAAACGTCGCGGTGACGTACGTCGCGCCAAGTTGTACTACCTGCGTGAACGCTCTGGTAAATCTGCTCGTATCAAAGAGAAATTGCCAGCACGTAAGGTTGTTGCTGCAAAAGCAGAGTAATATCTGTTATTGCCGTATCGAAAAAAGGATGCTCAGGCATCCTTTTTTTATTGCTTTTTTCAAATGCTTTTTAGTGTGCCCGGACAGGCAAAGCAGTCTCTGTCCCGGTTTGAATTAAATCCCCCCGCGATTGTGATAGCAGTTCCGGGCCTGATGTGGTCGCAGACTTTTTCATCGTGAGCAACATTTTTCTGAATCCTGAATCCCTGCCCATCCAATCCGTGGCGACCGAGCCGGCGGTGCCTGTCAGCCGGCTGTCGCCAGCGTGGTTGCGTGCACGTTTTGCCCAGCCGCCCGAGTGGACGCCAGAAATCAATGATGAACATTCCCTGTCCAGAAACCTGCCTTTTCGCCCGGCATCGGTACTGATACCCATCGTCATCCGCCAGAGCGGGTTGACCCTGCTGCTGACCGAGCGTGCCGCGAATCTGAATCATCATCCTGGCCAGATCAGTTTTCCTGGTGGGCGTTTTGAAGAAGAAGACATCAATCCGGTAGAAACCGCGCTGCGTGAAGCAGAAGAAGAGGTGGGGCTGAATCGCCGTTATGTGGATGTGCTGGGCCATTTGCCGGATTACCATACCGGCACCGGCTACCGCGTCAGCCCCGTGGTGTCGCTGGTAGACCCCGGTTTTGACCTGCGCGCTGATCCTACTGAAGTTGCATCGATTTTCGAGGTACCCCTGGCTTTTCTGATGGATGGCCAGCATCACCAGCGCCGCCTGTTTGAACTGCCTGACGGTAGCGGCCAGAGGCAATTTTATTCCATGCCCTATGAGCAGCATTTCATCTGGGGAGCCACCGCCGGTATGCTGCGCAACCTGTTTCATTTCTTGCGCGCATGACAGCAAAAGACTTGCCTTCTTGTGTCCTGAGTTACTAATTCGTTGAATAAATCCGGCGAGAATCGATACGATACTGCCTCGCAAATGCGCGCAAGGCACCAGCCTTGCTGTGCTTTGCTCCTTGTCTCATACCGATTTCGCCTGATTTATTTTTCAACGAATTAGTAACTCAGGACACTGAACAAAGCTTCATAATCTGGGCAAATCGGTTTACACTTGCCGCATTTGCAAATTCATTGTTGTCAGCCTTGCGCTGCAACATCAATTCAGTCAATTATGACCTTTATTTCGATTCTGTTAGCTCTGTTGATCGAGCAGCTCAAGCCCTTGCGTGCGGATAACCCTATCTATACGCAGATTCAGACGCTGGCTGAAAAAATCGAGGCCTCGTTCAATGCCGGTAAAGTCAAGCATGGTCGCCTGGGCTGGTGGATCATAGTCGGCCTGCTGACTGTGCCTACTGCGCTGATCTACTGGCTATGCCATCGCCTGAGCCCCTTTGCAGCCCTGATCTGGAATGTGATCATCGTCTACCTGACCCTGGGTTTTCGTCGTTACAGCCACTATTTCACGTCGATACAACTGGCCCTGAGTTCAGGGGATGAAGACGCCGCCCGCCGTTATCTGGCGGAATGGACGCATCTGGACACCACCGGCCTGGATGTGTCTGAAATTTCAAGACTGGCTGTCGAGCGTTCGCTGATTGCCAGCCATCGCAATGTGTTTGGTGTGTTTTTCTGGTTCCTGATGCCGGTAGGGCCAGCCTGTGCCGTCATGTACCGCGTGGCTGAATACCTGTCGCGTGCATGGAATGAACCCGATCACATGAAAAATGAAGAATTCGGTGTCTACGCAGCCCAGGTGTTTTACTGGATAGACTGGATACCAGCCCGCCTGACAGCCGTTGCCTTTGCTGTTGTCGGCAATTTTGAAGATGCCGTGTATTCCTGGCGTAATTATGCTGATCGCTGGTCTGACGAAGCGGTGGGCATCATTCTTTCCGCCGGTGGTGGTGCACTGGGTGTGCGTCTGGGCGAGCCAGAAGAAAAAGCCATGGTCTTGCAGGCCGATGCCAGCGCCGTCGATGTCGACAGTCTGGAACTGGAAAGCCAGCCCGGTGCCGAAGCATCACCCAGAGCCCTGCAAAGCGCTGTTGGCCTGGTCTGGCGCGCCTTGTTGCTATGGATGCTGCTGTTATTGCTGCTCTCTTTTGCTGCCTGGGTATAAATAAAGAGCTGGTGCTCATGCTGCCAGCTTTTTTCTTCTTGCATGCGTGATGCGCTGGCTGCCCCGTCTGCGCAGTCACCGTCCTGATATGAAAACTGCCTGCTGATCACATGAAAAAAATTATTGCCCCTGGTATTTGCCTGCGTGCCTTTGAGGCGCAGGATGCAGAACAATTTACTGCTACGGTACTGGAATCCGTACCAACCGTCGGCCGCTGGATGTCGTGGTGCCATGCTGGCTTTACGATAGAAGGTACGCATGAATGGTTTGATACCTGCAATCGTGGTCGTGCAGAAGGCACGGCCTATGAATTCGGTATCTTTGCTGAAGACGGTAAGGAATTGCTGGGAGCCTGTGGCTTGAATCTGATCAGCAAGATGCATAATTACTGTAACCTTGGCTACTGGATCAGGCAATCCAGGCAGGGGCAGGGTATAGCCACCCGGGTGGCACGCATACTGGCTGAAGCCGGATTTAAAGAGCTGGGCTTTAACCGTATCGAGATCGTCGTGGCCGAAGGCAATGAACTCAGCATGCAAGTCGCCAGAAAGCTGGGTGCGCTGCATGAATGCACAGCCCGCAACCGTTTGATGGTAGATGGCTTGCCGGTAGCAGCATCGATCTATTCATTGATACCGCAGCAATGGCCGGCATTGCCATATCAGATCATTGTTGAGAATTAAGGGCTAATATCAGGGGAGGGCGGCTTATATGCAAGTGCTTGTTTCCAGCAATGACGCCTCTCCTGATGCGATCTCTGGTACTGCCTCTGACACTCCCCTTGCTACTACCCCCGGCACTAGCCATCCCACCGTTCGTAATGCCACCATTGATATTGCCAAAGGGCTGGGGATTATCCTGGTGGTATTTGGTCACAATTGGATCATTGCGCATGATCATGGCGAATTATTTCGCATCGTTTTTTCTTTTCACATGCCTCTGTTCTTCTTTCTGTCTGGTGCTGTGTTCCACCATGATGCCGGTTTCCGGGACTTTCTGGTCGTCAAGGCGGATGCGCTGCTGAAGCCGTATTTTGTGGTGCTGCTGATCTGGGGTGCTTTTCGCGTTCTGTTTGCCCATGTGCCATGGGATACTTACCTGGCCGGTCTGTTATATGGCACCGGCAACACCATAGAATGGGTACCGCTGTGGTATCTGCCGCATCTGTTTTTGGCCATGCTGGCTGCCTGGGGTGTGCTGCGTATCATCGATCATTTTGACGCCAGACAGGGCCTGGTGGCGCTTGTTACTACACTGCTGCTTGGCCTTGGGATCGTGCTGACACAGTTTGTGGCCCAACTTGACGGGCAAGCCTATACCCATCTGAACCAGGCACTGGGGAACCGGCAAAACAACTTCCCCGGTCTGCCCTGGAGTGCTGATCTGCTGGGCATCAGCACTGCCTTTATCCTGCTGGGTTATCTGTGGCGCGACAAGGTCATGCATTTCAAGCCGCAGCCATGGGGCGTGGCGCTGGCTGGCCTTACCTTCGTGACCTTGCATGTGTTGTTTGACGACACCATAGACTTGAACATGCGCCTGTACGGCAGTTGGTGGATATCCACGGCACAGGCACTGGCTGGCATTTACCTGTTGTTGAGTCTGGCCGATGTCCTGGGAAAATGGAATGCAGGCAGGCGGGCTCTGGCCTATCTGGGCAGCAGCAGCCTGTTTATCATGATTTTTCATTCATGGATAGAGTGGAAGGTGTTTGCCCTGCTGGGCAAGCTGGGCACACAGGACGATGTAGGCTTGCACAATATTCTGTATGCCAGCATTGCCCTGGTATGTGGCCTGCTGTTGCCCTTACTGATGCTGGAAGTGGTGAAAAGACAAACATTGCTGACAAAATTATTATTGGCTTCCAGAAGTCGCTTGTAGAAAATACAAACTTCATTCTGTGTGGATGGGCGTGCAAGTCATTAGCATGTAGCCTGTCTGTGTTCACATACAAAGAAGTTGGAAGTGCAGGTGCAAGCTGACGCTTTACTATGGTCCAAAATGAACTATATTAGCCAGATGCCATCCTGGCTTTCACATGCTGGAACGGATTTTGCAAAGACTCGTAATATATCTACCTGGCGATTTTGATTCAAGTCTTCTATAAGATATAATATGGAAGTATTTTGAAAGCTTGGTATCACATAATGATGTTGAGCTTTATTCACTCTTGCTTTATCGCAAGCCGAGCACATGGCCGATACCAAAAAAACGCAACAAGTCCGCGAGTTTTTCATCCAGGGCATCACCAGTGATGGGAAGCAATTTCGCCCCAGTGACTGGGCAGAGCGCCTGTGTGGAGCCATGTCCTGTTTCAGTCCTGACGGTGGCCGTCACTCGCATCTGCAATATTCACCCTATGTTCGCCCCATCCTGCTGAACGGCGTGCGTTCTGTCGTGGTCAATGAAGCCATACGTGAAATCGAACCGCTGGCCTACCATTTCGTGGTCAGTTTTGCCAAAGATAATGATTTGCAAATTATCGATGCCTGTCTGTTACCAGACGAGCCAAAGGCCGGTAAATAAATTTCACCAAATCCCATCTGGTTTAGTTGCAAGCTTGGGTTGCAAGCAGAACCATACTTTATTCCTTATCAAACCGTCTGGTTCTGAAACGCCGCTATCACCTGTTGTCTCAGCCAGCGGTTGGCTGGGTCATTTTCCACATTCTGGTGCCAGTACAGGTACACGTCCCATGAAGGCATGGCGACAGGTAAGGGAAATATCTGGTTGCCAAACTGTTCATTCGCAATGCGTGCATAGCCTTCCGGCATGGTCAGCAACAAATCGGTCTGACTAACCACCCTGCAAGCGGCGAAATAATGCTGGCAGCGCAAGCGTATGCGTCTTTGCAGGCCCAGGCGACTCAGCTCAAAATCTTCCAGACCCATACCCTTGCGGCGTGAGCTTGCCAGTATGTGCTCAGCCTGCATATACGTGTCCAGATCCAGCTTGCCATGGATGACGGGATGATCACGTCTTGCCAGCACGACGGTATTGCCTTGCACTACCTTCTGGCGGTGTATTTCATTTGGCAATGGCAACAACATGTCAATCGCCAGATCCAGACTGCCAGCCGCCAGTTCACTGACCAGTTCCCGCCTTTCTACCTGTATTGCTGCCAGATTGATTTGCGGTGCCTGCCGGGTAATGCTTTCCATTAATGGCGGCAGGGCAGTCGATTCCAATACATCACGCAAAGCAAGATTGAACTGTTTGCTAGCCAGTGCCGGGTCAAACTTGTCATTCTCGGTCAGCGTCACTTCCAGCCCGCGCAGCGCCTGTCGCACAGGTTCTATGATGCTGCGCGCCAGCGGGGTCGATACCATCATTTGCCCCTGGCGTACAAACAGCGGGTCATTGAACAATTGCCGCAGGCGGTTCAATGCATGGCTGATGGCAGGCTGGGTCAGGTTCAGTTGCTGGCTGGCACGGGTCACGCTGCCTTCGGTATAGATGGCAACAAAGACGGTGAACAGGTTTAAATCGACACGGGATAAATGCATGAGATTAATTAATATGGATAATAACTATTCATTTGATCAATTATAGTCGCGCGCTTACACTTTGTTCATCAATTTATACCTGATTTATCAAAGAGGAAGTAATGGCAGCTTTATATCTGGTCAGACACGGGCAAGCTTCATTCGGTAGCCAGAACTATGATCAATTGTCTGAACTGGGTCAGCAGCAGGCGCGGTATCTGGGGGGCTGGTGGGCGGCGCGTGACATGCAGGTTTCACGGGTTGTCACGGGTGCCTTGAAGCGACATCAGCAAACGGCACAAGTCTGTATGGCGGAAATACTGCAACAAGATGTTGACGCGCTGGATATGTCTGCCTGGCATTGTGATGCCGGTTTCAACGAATACAACCATCATGAAGTCCTGGCACGCCATGTTCCAGCCTTTGATGACCCGGCAGCGGTCAAACATTTCCTCATGAATACCCCGAATGGCAAGCAGGCCTTCCAGGATATTTTTGCCCAGGCCATCAGCCGCTGGATGTCAGGCGAACATGATGCTGAGTATGTGGAAAGCTGGAACACATTTCGCCAGCGTTGCGTCACCGCCATGCACAAACAACTGGCGATTGCTGATGATGCCAAAAACATCGTCGTGTTCACCTCTGGCGGCACCATATCGGCGCTCTGCCAGCATGTGCTGGGCTTTCCTGATCCGCGCTTTGCCGAACTTAACTGGTCGCTGGTGAATAGTGCCGTCACCCGCTTTCATTTGCAGCCGACAGCAGAAGGCATATTGCGTCCTGCACTGGCTTACCTGAACAATTTTTCGCATCTTGAAGTGTTGAATAACCCCAAAGCAATTACCTACGTTTAAGAACCTGTTTCCGATCTTAATGCGCGAGCGCAATCGGAGTCGACGCGAGGCTCATGCGCTGCTCAAAATGCTCATGTACTTAGAGTACATTCCGCTTTTTGCGCTGCGTTTTTGTTACCCTGACCTCGCTGACACCCGCTCGCTACAGATCGTAAACAGGTTCTAAGAAATAAGAGAGACAAGTTATGACAGCAATGTTCGATTTAACCGGCAAGGTCGCACTGGTCACCGGTGCCAGCCGTGGCATAGGTGAAGCCGTTGCCAAAACCCTGGCTGCCAACGGTGCCTATGTCATCGTTTCCAGCCGCAAGGCAGAAGCTTGCGAAGCCGTGGTGGCAGCAATTATTGCCGCTGGCGGCAAGGCCGAAGCACGTGCCTGCCATATTGGTGAAATGGCGCAGATTGATGCCCTGTTTGCCGACATTACGGCAGCGCACGGCAAGCTCGATATTCTGGTCAACAACGCCGCCACTAACCCTCACTTCGGGCATATCACCGAGACGGACGTGGGTGCCTTCCAGAAGACGGTAGATGTCAATATACGCGGCTACTTCTTCATGTCTTCTGCCGGTGCCAAACTGATGGCAAAAAACGGTGGTGGCAGCATCATCAATGTGGCTTCTGTCAACGGTGTGGTGCCAGGTGCCATGCAGGGGATTTATTCCATCACCAAGGCGGCAGTCATCGCCATGACCAAATCCTTCGCGCTGGAATGTGCACCCATGGGCGTGCGCGTGAATGCCTTGCTGCCCGGCGCGACCGATACCAAGTTTGCTTCAGCCCTGTTCCACAATCCTGTCATCCTTGAAAGAGCACTGACCCGCATACCCATGAAGCGCATTGCTGAACCCGATGAAATGGCGGGCACGGTCTTGTATCTGGCATCGAATGCGTCCAGCTACACCACCGGGGCCTGCATCAATGTTGATGGCGGCTATCTGGTTAGTTAATACGGCAAATAACAAGGCGCGATCATGAAACCGGCATACGTGGCAAGCAATCCAGATTACGCAGTGCAACTGAAGAGTCTGGTGCTGGCCATGCCCATGGCGCAATGGCTGGGCATACAGTTTGTGAAGGTGGAACCGGGCGAAGTGGAACTGGATATTGCCTACCGCGAAGAACTCAGTTTCGTACCCGGAAAGATGCAGGCCACAGCGATATTTGCAGCCGCAGATTTTGCCGGTGTTTCTGCTGCCGGCACTCTGTTGCCACCGGGCTGGATCAACGCCAGCATAGACAGTAGTTTAAAAATAGTCGCTCCCGCCGATGGTGAAAAACTGCGGGCACGCGGACGCGTGGTTTCACACAGCAAGTTGTTAACAGTCAGCGCCGCAGAGGTTTTCTCTGTACGTGATGGCGAAGAGGTTTTATGCGCAACAGCATTGCTGACGGCGCGCAATATTGAGCTACAAAGAAGGTAAAACGGACATAGCCATGTCCATTTGAAAAAAAACTGAACAAACCTAGCTAACTGAACAAACGAGGAAAAAGGACACATCATGGATTTTCAATACAGCCCCAAAGTCAAAGATTTGCAGACACGCCTGATCGCCTTCATGGATGAGCACGTCTATCCAAATGAAAAGACTTTCTTTGGTGAGATCGCTGCCAACCGCAAGGCAGGCAATGCCTGGATACCAACCAAGGTCGTTGAGCAACTGAAAGCCAAGGCACGTGATGCCGGTCTGTGGAACCTGTTCCTGCCAGAATCTGGCCATGGTGCAGGTTTGACCAATCTGGAATATGCACCGCTGTGCGAGATCATGGGCCGCGCTGTCTGGGCACCTGAAGTATTCAATTGCTCGGCACCCGACACCGGCAACATGGAAGTATTTGCCCGTTATGGCACGCCTGAACATCAGGAACAATGGCTGAAACCATTGTTGCGTGGCGAAATCCGTTCCTGTTTCGCGATGACAGAACCAGCAGTGGCGTCATCTGACGCCACCAATATTGAATCATCGATAGTGCGTGATGGCGATGAGTACGTTATCAATGGCCGCAAATGGTGGTCGTCCGGTGCCAATGATCCGCGCTGCAAAGTGTTCATCTTCATGGGCAAGAGTGATCCTGATAATGCTGACCGCCACAAGCAGCAATCGATGATCATCGTGCCGCGCGATACGCCGGGCGTAACCATTTTGCGTGCCTTGCCAGTCTTTGGTTATGACGATGCACCGCATGGCCATGGCGAAGTCCTGTTTGAAAACGTGCGCGTGCCCGCATCCAATATCTTGCTGGGCGAAGGCCGTGGTTTTGAGATTGCCCAGGGCCGTCTGGGGCCTGGCCGTATCCATCACTGCATGCGTTTGATCGGTCTGGCAGAACGTGCACTGGAAGACATGTGCAAGCGCTCGTTGACACGTGTGGCCTTTGGCAAACGGGTCGCAGAGCAGGGCGTGACACTGGAACGTATCGCCAATGCCCGCATCCTGATCGACCAGGCACGCTTCCTGGTCCTGAATGCCGCACAGATGATGGATACGGTAGGCAACAAGGCAGCCGCCAAAGAAATCGCCATGATCAAGGTGGCCGCACCGACCATGGCTTGCCAGGTCATTGACTGGGCGATACAGGCGCATGGCGGTGGTGGCGTGTCGGATGATTTTGGCCTGGCGTATTCATACGCACAAGCCCGTACCCTGCGCCTGGCCGATGGCCCGGATGAAGTACACAGAAATCAGATCGGCAAGATGGAATTGAAAAAATATACGGAGAAAAAATAATTACTTGTAGTTTCATAAGTGCGATTTACGGGTAGTTCCGGATTGGCCCTTCCTCTTTTTGAGGCAGGGCTTTTCCGACGTTAACTTCCCAGTTGGCTGACATTTTCAAATTATTCTTATAAAGAGAGACAAAAATGCGCGACTTACAACCCTGGATCAAATCTTACCCCGCAGGCGTACACTGGGACGCCGACCTGCCCATCAGCAGCGTGCCACAATTACTGCATGATGCCGTCGCCAAATGGCCGGACTTGCCTGCTCTTGAATTCATGGGCAAAAAGACCAGTTATGCAGAACTGCAAAAACTGGTGAACCAGGCTACTAAAGGCTTTCAGCAACTGGGTGTGAAGCCCGGCGTACATGTGGGCCTGTATTTGCCGAATACACCGCATTACGTCATCAGCTTTTTCGCCATCTTGCAGGCTGGTGGCACCGTGGTGAATTACTCACCGCTGGATGCCGAGAAAGTGCTGGAGCATAAAATTGCCGACAGCCATACCGATATGCTGGTGACGCTGGACATGGTCATGCTGTATCCGCAAATGGCCAAGATGCTGGGCCATACCCGCCTGCAAAAACTCATCATCGGCAATATCCCGGAAATGACGCCTTATCCGGATGCCGTCAGGGCGAATCTGGACAAGGCCGGCCAGCTCAGTGCCATTCCCGACAATGCACAACATCTGCTGTTTGCAAAACTGCTGGACAATGATGGTGATTACACGCCCATTGCGGCGATAGACCCCAAAGAAGCCATCGCTACCCTGCAATACACAGGCGGCACCACAGGCCTGCCCAAGGGCGCAATGCTCACTCATGGTAACCTGACCACGGCGTGCAGCCAGATCATGGAAACCACTAATATCGAGCCGCGCGTGCTGGAAGAGGGCAAGGAAAAACTGTTGGCCGTGCTGCCGCTATTCCACATCTATGCGTTGACGGTGGACATGCTGTTCGGCATACGCCTGGGTGCAGAAATTGTCTTGCATACCCGCTTTGATGCTGATGCCGTGGTGAAGGATCTGGCGAACAAGAAGATCACGGTATTCCCCGGCGTACCCACCATGTACACCGCCATCATCAATCATCCGCAAATCAAGGAATTTGATCTGAGCGCCTTGAAGTTCTGTAACTCCGGCGGCGCACCCTTGCCGACAGAGGTGTTGCAGCAATTCCAGGCACTGACAGGCTGTACCCTGCTGGAAGGCTGGGGCATGACTGAAACGTCACCCACTGGTACCTTCACACCTTTAGGTGGCGTGCGCAAGACAGGTTCCTGCGGTTTGCCTACGCCCGGCATCAGCTTCAAGTTTGTCAGCATTGATGATCCGCGTCAGGAGGTGGCACCGGGTGAACGCGGCGAAATCTGCGTCGCTGGTGCGAATATCATGAAAGGCTACTGGAACAAGCCAGATGCGACCCGTGAAGCGTTCACTGCCGATGGCTACTTCCGCACTGGCGATGTCGGGTACATGGATGCGGACGGTTTTGTGTACATCGTTGACCGCACCAAGGACATGATTCTGTCGGGTGGCTATAACGTCTATCCACGCAATATCGAAGAAGCGATTTATGAACACCCTGCAGTAGCCGAGGTCAGCGTCATCGGCATCCCCGATTCTTATCGCGGGCAGGCGGCCAAGGCCTTTATCAAACTCAAGGCAGGGCAGGCCGTATTCAGTTTTGATGACCTGAAAGACTTCCTTAAAGACAGGCTGGGCAAACATGAAATGCCGCAAGCCATGGACATTCGGGCTGAATTGCCCAAAACGCCAGTAGGCAAATTGTCCAAAAAAGAATTGTATGAAGAAGAGGCCAGGAAGCGGGAAGGAGCCGCTTCATAAGCCAATCAGTTCAATATCGATTCCATTTGTGTTGTGAGCGCTTCTGCGGCTTTTCTTCGTTGTGAGGGAAGCCGCAGTTTTTTTTGTTTCTTTTACTTGCTGTCGGCAGGTGTTTTGGCTTGCGCCGGCAATTGCAGCGTGCGCAATTCTTCTGTGCTGTGTTCCACCACGATGGTTTTGGTATCTATGGCCTGGCTCTGGCTACTAACTTGCAGTTCAGGTACGGCTTTTCTGGGGCGTACCGGTTGTGGGTGGTGTAGAAAGAACATGCGTGCTCCTGAATAAGAAGTTCGTAGATTGTGGCTGTTAATCCATTTGCAAGTACTGAGACGGCTGTAACCTGCGTTTTACGAAACAGGTTTTAGCGTCGTCGAATCACTGGCCTGATCAATCTGCCACAGCCACAGCAAAGGCGGTATCAGGGTCAGCACAGCCAGACTGTCTATCCAGACATGCACCACGGCATTCGCTTGCAGCGAAATCAGTATGTCTTGTGGTGCCCAGACTGCGATACCGGCAAGCAGCCAGCCCCATGCGAGGCGGCTGCGATAGCGCTTACCCAACTGCGTCAGGGCTGCCATCCACAGGCCGACGGTTTGTACGGTTGGTCCAAACAGACTGATCCACCATATCTGCACGGCACGTGCGGCATCCGGTGCGGCGGCTTGCCAGAAATGCTGGTCTATATGCTGGTGATAGACATCCATCCAGCTTTGCGCTGCCAGCCATGGCAGGATTGCACCGACCACAAAATGTGCCACGGCAGCAGCCATCATCCAGCGCACGAGCCATGTGCGTATCTTTTCTGTTCGTACAGAATGGACACCGGTAGTGATTGGGGCAGTTTGCGCTGTCATTTTTTCTTTCATTTCTTTGTTGTTATGGAAATTAACTGTCAAACGCAAAGCGGTGTCAAGCGGTTTAGTGCATGCCGTTAGCACCGCCATCGCGTACAATCCTCGCTTTACAGCATGTGCAAGCCGTCATTGCACCATAACCCTGATTTCTGACAGACCATGAAAGTCCTGCTCGTCGAAGACGATCCCATGATAGGTGAAAATATCCAGATCGCACTGGAGAGTGAATCCAATCTGGTCGACTGGCTGACCAGTGGCGAAGCCGCAGAGGCTGCCTTGCAAATCCACAGTTACGACATACTGCTGCTGGATCTTAGCCTGCCGCAGCGCGATGGCATGGATATCCTGAAAGCCTTGCGCAAGCGTGGTGATGCCCTGCCAGTGCTGGTCATGACGGCGCGTGATACCGTGGCGCAAAGAGTGCAGGGCCTGCATGCCGGGGCGGATGATTACCTCATCAAGCCCTTCGATCTGGATGAACTGATTGCTCGCATGCACGCGCTGCTGCGCCGTTCACGCGGGCGGGTGGACAGTTCTTATGTTTGTGGTGAGGTGGAGGTGGATTCAACCACGCGCCAGGTTTTCAACGCCAGGGAGCAGGTCATTCTGTCAGCACGTGAATGGACCATACTGGACGCTCTGATCGCCAGGCCAGGTGCCATCCTGTCGCGCAGCCGGCTGGAAGAGCTGCTGTTTGGCTACACCTCAGAAATTGAAAGCAATGCGGTGGAAGTGTATATCCATGGCCTGAGAAAAAAACTGGGCCAGAAATTTATCGTCAACGTGCGTGGTGTCGGTTACATGGTTGAGAAAAACGCATGAAATCCCTGCGCCTGCAAATGATGCTGCTGTTTGGCATCGCCATTCTGACTGCCGCTGCCCTGCAGTTTGCCACATCCCTGCATGCCGCCATCAGCGAAGCCGACAAACTGTTCGATTACCACATGCAGCAAATGGCACTGGCCCTGCAAGACGGTGATTTTGACCAGGTAGACTGGCATACCTTGCCCGGCGCCGAGATGGATGATTTTGATTTTGTAGTGCAGGTATGGTCAGAAGATGGTGCCAGGGTGTACCAGTCACGCCAGCATCGCAGCTTGCCGAAACAGGCGGCACTGGGTTATTCCACCGTCAATCTTGAAAATGGCGACTGGCGCGTGTATGCCGCCGAAGAAAACAAGCGCGTGATCCAGGTCGCGCAAAAAATCAGTGCCCGCCGTGAACGTGCATTTTCATTTGCCCTCAGTACCCTGTGGCCGGTCATTCCTGTTTCCATCTTGCTGTTTTGTGCTGCCTGGTGGGGCGTCAGCTCGGTACTGGCACCACTTAATCGCATCGGCAGTGAACTGGCTAATCGCAGCGCCAATTCTATCGACCCGGTGTCAGACAAAGGCTTGCCCGGCGAAGTGTCCCTGCTGGTGACGGAATTGAATTCACTGCTTAACCGCATGGGCCAGGCCTTGCAGGCACAGCAGCGCTTTGTCGCCGATGCCGCACATGAATTGCGTTCGCCGATCACAGCCCTGCGTTTGCAGGTGCAGAACCTGGGCCGTGCCAAGGATGAAAACACGCATGAGCAAGCCGTCAATCGCCTGCTGGGCGGGGTAGACCGTGCATCGCGCCTGGTGGAGCAATTGCTGGCACTGGCCAGGCAAGACCCTTCATCGCAGGCGGCACTCAGCTTCAGTCCGACCTTGCTGAACGCCTGTGTGGAACAGGCCGTCAGCGATGTGATGCCGTTTGCAGTGTCAAAAAAAATCAGCATCAGCAGCCAGATGGCCGCCAATACCGCTTTGATGGGCGATGCCGAAAGCCTGCGCGTCATGATACGCAACCTGCTTGACAATGCCGTGCGTTATATACAGGGAGAAGGTACAGTCTACATTACGCTGATTGATGATATAGGCGGCATACAGCTGGTGATTCAGGATTCCGGGCCTGGTATCCCCGAAGCCGAACGTGAGCGCATTTTTGATCGTTTTTACCGCGTAGCAGGCAGCAGTGCCAGTGGCAGCGGCCTGGGTCTGGCCATTACCAAAGCCATTGCCGATCACCACCAGGCGCGCATACAGATGGCCCAGGCTGCCATCGGCGGGCTGGAAGTACGCATACAGTTTCCGGCTTCTCTTCGCCATGCAAGTTAAAGATAGCCGGAAATTGGCTGGCAAATATTGCAAAAATCATCAATCTCAGCGTAAAAATCCCTGTTTTATCCCTATCCACGGGTATTTTTTAAGATTCGCCTAAGTTTCCTAGGGCACCATAGCGAAGTTTTGTAATACCTGTGGTGTGTACTTCCCCGCTTCAGGTTTGAATTCATTAATTAAAACTTCGAGGAAATTTTCATGCGTGCAATCAACACAATCAAAAGCGCCGCCAGTCTGGCAGCAGTAGCAGTTTTATTGGCAGCCTGCAGCAGCACACCAGTCAAACCGCCAGAGGCAGTTGCACAGCCACAGCAGCAACCACAACCTAAACCAGAAGCAAAAAATGACCGCGTTGTGACGCCTGTGGTTGTCAAAGATGAACTGGATGATGTAAACAGCCCATTGGCAAAACGTAGCGTGTATTTCGATTATGATCAGTATGTAGTCAAATCCGAATACAGCACGACCGTGAATGCACACGCCAAATACCTGGGCGCCAATAAAGGCAAAAAAATCCTGATCCAGGGCAATACCGACGAACGTGGTGGCAGCGAATACAACCTGGCCCTGGGCCAAAAACGTGCTGAAGCCGTACGTAAATCCCTGACATTGCTGGGTGTGTCTGAAGCACAGATGGAAGCTGTTTCCTTGGGTAAGGAAAAACCAAAAGCACAAGGCAGCAATGAAGCCGCATGGGCAGAAAACCGCCGTGCCGATATCGTGTATTCTGGCAAGTAATAACCGGTAAGTAGTCGCTCAACAGTAGTAGTTAAGCTGTAAAAGCTGAACAGTAGTAGTTGAGTAATAGCTGGAAAGTAGTAACTGAAGGGGAAGCCATCGCTTCCCCTGTGTTGACCAGACCAGGCCGCTATCTGTCTGAAGCTCAGATAGATAGCATGCTGGTTTTTTTGTATTTGAAAAGAATGCCCCGATGTTGATGCGTAAGCTAGTTGTGATCTTGCTGTTTTATAGCAGTAGCCTGGCTGCCATGCAGTTGAATTCCCAGAATGCGATTGTGGTGGATGACCGCAATGGCAAGGTCTTGCTGGAAAAAAATGCCACCACCGTTGTACCCATCGCTTCGCTGACGAAGCTGATGACCGCCATGGTCGTCCTCGACACCAAGCCCAATATGGATGAAAAAATCGACATCACTGCGGACGATGTCGATCAATTAAAACACAGTAGCTCACACGTCCCCGTAGGCAGTTCCATCAGCCGCAGGGATGCCCTGCAACTGGCGCTGATGTCTTCTGATAACCGTGCCGCCGCATCGCTGGCACGCACCTATCCTGGTGGTAACAATGCCTTTATCGTCGCCGTCAAAAGCAAGCTGATCGCGCTGGGCATGCCCAACACCGTCATCAAGGAAGCCACTGGCCTGTCGCCAGAAAACACCTCGACCGCCGCCGATCTGGTAAAAATGGCGCAGGCTGCTGCCCGATATCCTGAGATTGCCGACATCACGACCGACAGTGAAGACAGCATCTCCCTTAAAGATGGGCGTACCCGCGAATTCCACAACACCAATCGCCTGGTAGGCAAAAAAGGCTGGGAAGTATTGCTCTCTAAAACCGGCTTCACCAACGAAGCTGGCAACTGCCTCATCATGCGCGTCAAGCTCGCTGGCAAAATGGCGACTCTGGTCTTGCTGAATGCCAGGGCCAGTTCCGCCAGGTTGATGGATGCGCTAAAGATAGGCAAATTGCTTGGCTACAAAGAAGAAGTGAAGCCCAGGTCATCAAGGCACAGGCGGCATCGCCGATAGTGCGGGCGAGCAGCAATACTCGCACAGGCTTTTGTGCAGTAGATCATTGACTGCACAAGGTAATATACATCCCCTGATATACATGGCAGGTCATGCCATAGCTATATTTCCGTGCTGTTCGTCCACCTTCATAGCAACTCTTGATAATAAGAAATAATTCCCTGCTTCATGTCAGAAAGAGTCGCTTGAGTTGCCGCTCATTCATTGCTAGCTGCTAAAACTCGGTCACTGCAATTATTACACTGTAATTATTATTGTCTTTATGATAAATATAAAGCACAATGATTCATCCTGTGAAAATGCATCCTGTGATCAGGCCGGACTGAAGTTCGCCTGAGCAAAAAGCTGCAATACGATCATCCCATTCCTGAAGCACCCCTCCATTTCTATGAGGTCATCATGCAAATTGATTTTCATCATGCAGTCACATACATAGTTGCACGCCTGGCTGATTTCTCGCATGAAGAAGCACAGATCGTCGCCTACAGTGCGCAGTATGTGGATGATGCCACCAATGACGGATATATAGAGTTTGATACCGGTGCCCTGTATTCCCGCATTGCGTCTGCACACAAGATGCTGGACTATAAAAATTTCAATGATCTTGCCAATCATCATGCATGGATACCGTTCCATTTTCTTCCTGGTAATAATGGGTTACCGGCAGGCCAGGGGGATGACCTGGGGTTCATACAGCGAATTATCTGCAAGCCTAACAGTTATGTGGCGCGTGACATGGTTGCAGAATGCATACAACGAAAAACTGACAGAAATGCGTTGCATCGGCTGGGAATTACCATGCATGTCTACGCCGATACATGGGCGCACCAAGGTTTTGTCGGCGTTGAAGATGCAATCAACCGGGCTTCGCAATTAACAAGTAAGCATGCAGAACATACATCTGACAGCATGGGCGATAGCATCAAGGATTATTTTTCTCATTTGTTTGATCATGCAAAAGGGGAATTTGTCGCTGGCGCATTACCTTTGGGGCATGGTGCAGTATTGAGTTATCCAGACCGGCCCTACCTGAATTGGGCTTATACCAACGGCGCAGGAGAAGTGGTGAACAGAGATAATCCCAAAGACTTCCTCGAAGCTGCCGACCACATGTGCATTGCCATGAAAAGTTTCAGGGCTGGCGATGCTTCATTGAGCGCTACCGGGCTGACACCAGAGGACAAAGACAAGATAGATAAACTGATCAGGGGAACCATCAACGAAGATGGTGATATAAGACATGCGACATGGTTAAAAGCGATCAGAAAAGCGCACTTCAGTTTTGGAAAAATTGATTTGACCTATGTACCAAAAGGCTTGAATTCATGGAAGCATGCAGCCCTGGGAACGACAGAAGCCAAAGACACAGGAAATGAAGATTTTATATATAACCCCAATTTTCTGGACAGCGACTGGAAAAAATTCCACGATGCGCTACAAATGCACAGGCTGTATGTAGTACAAGAACTTTTGCCGAAATACGGGATTTGTGCTGCATAATTAAATCTGTCGCCTGTTCAAAAAAGGGAGAGAGAAATGACAGCAAACCAACCAGCACCTGCCACCGAAGACCTGAGCCTGCAGCAGCTTTACCACGGCACACGGGCCGACCTGAAACCAGGCGACCTCATCGAGCCTGGCTATGCCTCTAACTTTGGACAGCGAAAAAAAGCAAACCACGTCTATCTGACGGCCACCCTCGACGCCGCCATCTGGGGCGCAGAACTGGCACAAGGTGAAGGTCCGGGCAGAATCTACATTGTAGAACCTACTGGTACCATAGCGGACGACCCCAATCTGACGGACAAAAAATTTCCAGGCAATCCAACAAAATCATACCGCTCCCGCGAACCGCTGCGGGTTACAGGCGAAGTGACCGATTGGCAGGGCCATCCCTCCGAATTACTACAGGCCATGAAGGACAACGTCGAGCGACTCAAGGCGCTTGGGGTTGAGGCGATTGATGAGATTGAGTGAAGCTTTCTTTAGTGTACTTTTTTGACCGTATTCGTTATTCATAACACCGAATCCAACATGCCATCTTTCGAACAAATCACTATCGATACCCCGCGCCTGCATTTGCGGCCCTTGCGTCTGGATGATGCTGACGCTATTTTGCGTATACGTTCGAACCCGGACGTCATGCGCTACATGCCTTCGCCACCCTGGACTGAAATGGTGCAGGCCATGGCGATGGTAGAGCGCGATATGGCGGCCATGCTTAAAGGTGATTTTGTGCGACTGGGACTGATACGAAAAACTGACAATCTCTTTCTTGGCAGTTGTATCCTGTTTCATCTGGATGCCGGGTGCCGCCGTGCTGAAATTGGTTATGACATGGACGCTGCCGTCTGGGGGCAGGGCTATATGCACGAAGCACTGGTCGCCTTGTTGAATTACGGTTTCAATGAAATGAATCTCAACCGTGTCGAAGCCGACATAGAGCCGCACAATCTCGGCTCAGCCAAAACACTGGAAAGACTGGGTTTTATCCAGGAAGGTTTTTTACGCGAACGCTGGATCGTCGAAGGGAAAGTGTCAGATTCGGCGTTATATGGTTTGTTGCACAGTGATTGGGTGAAGCGTGCATGAGCGGGCCATGACTCTTGCAGTTGTGTAACCGGGTGCTGCAGGGGAAATCAATAGCGTCGCCCAAGGGCTGGCATTGCACGGGGTCGGAGTGACGATGTCGATGAACACACAGGTACGCGACTCTTTTTTACTGCGACTGTCACTTCACAAACTGCTTAGGTGCGGCGCAGGACTGTTCCAGATGGTGCCTTGCTGAAAGTATTTAAGCCCTGAAGTTTCATACCTGCATGCCATTGTCAAAATCCCGCCTGGCCGACTTCATTTTCTCAAAATTATTTTCCGCCCAATCCACCAGTGCGCCCATTGGCACCATGACCGAGAGGCCCAGTTCGGTTAATTCATATTCGACGCTGGGTGGTTTGGTGGGGAATACTTTGCGGCTCAATAACCCATCTCTTTCCAGGTCACGCAAAGACTGGGTGAGCATGCGTTTGGAGATGTCGGGGACTTGCTTGTGCAACTGACTGAAGCGCAATGCGCCTGATTGCAGGGTTAGCAAGATCAGGGGCGTCCATTTGGTGCTAATATGGTCGAGCACATTCCTGACCGGGCACATGGTCGGATCAAAATCAGACGCCATTCCTGCGCGTTTGGGTGGGTTCACTTCAGGTAACCTTGGCACGAAAAACTGCCTCCTTACAATTTTTAGACTTAGTCTCTATTATAGACCTTATCGGCTATCATGTCGAAACAAGGAGAGACTTAGTCATGAAAAAACAGACACATCGCTTCAAGAACTTGGTTGGCAAGAAGTTATTGCGCCTGGGCGCAATGACGGTACTTGGCTTATCCACAATGTCCGTTTTGTTGCCAGCGGCCAGCTATGCACAAGAGCCGGTTGTTGGGGTTGCCAATCCTGACGCATTGTTCACCAGCAGTGATCCCAGGCTGCATGCAAACAAGCAGGTGGCCTATCACATCGTTAAAGACTTGCTGGAAGCTGGTCATTGGGAACAGGCAGACAAGTATCTGTCCAGGCGCTATATACAGCATAACCCGAATGCGGCGTCTGGTCTGGATGGCGTGATCAAGTATTTTGTCGAGGTCAGAAAGGTGCAACCCAAACCTATTCCAGAAAAAATGACAAAACCGATCGTTGCCGTGATTGCCGAAGGCGATCTGGTGACTGTCATGTATCCCTTGCCGGTCAGGGACAAGACGACCAACCAGCTTTTATACACGACCACCTGGTTTGACACCTGGCGGATTGTGGATGGCAAGGCAGATGAACATTGGGATTCTGCTTTAAAGAATTAGAGAAGCAAATAATCAATTGGAACTCATTTCACTGACAGAAATGGGATGTATTGAACTTTTCGGAAGGAATTATATGATCGCAGTAACAGGTGCAAGTGGGCAATTGGGGCGGCTGGTGGTTCAGGCTTTATTGGGTACTGTTCCAGCCAATCAGGTGGTTGCCATCGTAAGGGATGTGAGCAAGGCAGATGATTTACGTGCCAGTGGCGTACAGCTTCGTCAGGGTGATTATAGTCAGCCAGAGACTTTGGCTAGCGCGTTGCAGGGTGTGAAAAAACTCTTGCTGGTGTCTTCCAGTGAAGTCGGACAAAGGCTGGAACAGCACAAGAATGTGATTCAGGCGGCTAAAAATGCGGGTGTTGAATTGATCGCCTACACCAGCATCCTGCATGCAGATACGTCACCGCTGGCACTGGCCACAGAGCATGTCGCAACCGAACAGTTGATACGCGATAGCGGCCTGCCTTTCGTCTTCTTGCGCAATTCCTGGTACATAGAAAATTATTTTTCTGCGGTGGGTACAGCGCTGGAAACGGGCAAGGTATTTGGCGCAGCTGGCGAAGGAAAATTCTCGGCTGCATCACGCGCAGATTACGCCGCTGCAGCAGCGGCAGTATTGACTGGAAGCGACCAGGCCGGTAAGATTTATGAACTGGCAGGCGACCAGGCATTTACTCTCGCAGAACTGGCAGCGACGCTGGCAGATGTGTCTGGAAAATCTGTCGCGTACGTGAATTTTTCCGAAACCGAATACAAGGATATGCTGGTCTCATTCGGCCTGCCGGAAGGTTTTGCCTACGTCCTGGCGCAATCGGATACAGGTGCCGCGCAAGGTGGCTTGTATGATGGCGATGGCCAGCTCGGCAAGCTGATCCAGCGTCCAACGACGACGTTGCGCGCTGTGCTGCAAGCACACCTGTCGTCGATCTGATGTCATTGCGGATTCGCTAAAAGTCCGCAAGCCAGGGACCAGCAAGGCTGCTGTTGCAAGCAGCTTTGCTGGTTTTTATTAATAGGACTTACGCAAAATAGCAGAGCTGCGCATTGAACCTACGTAGGTACGATTAGCGCAGCGTAATCGTACGCATGTTCTGTCTTCAACTGCTGATTTTCTGATGAAAATACAAAACAGTTAATTTCCTTTTGTCGAACAGAAGACAAGAAAATTTGAAACGTCTTGCTCATTGCCAGGTACAGCATGCGTACGATTACGCTTCGCTAATCTTACCTACAATTGCTGTGCCGTTCATCCTTTATCAATTCTAAATTCCCTTCCAAATAGCTTCCAGATACCTGGGCTTATGAACGTTCCAAGACAGATCGAAACTTATTTCTTTAACAGTTGCGGCGCTAAAAAAAACGGTGTGTAAGGTAGAAATTCACGGTTTCAGTCATCGAAATCCCGTGTTCATCGGATTGCATGACTTGGCAATGATGACATCGCCTACCATGCGTGGCAATTATTTCTATTGGAGAACCGAGTGAAAAATCTATCGTTTGCCCTGTTGGCTGCATCCCTGTTGTCATGTTCCATTTCCTTCGCCCAGGATACGAGACGTGTCCCCGAGTCTGGAGCAACTGGCGCATCACTACGCGATACTGTGTCGCCCGGACAGGCAATGCCGGCGCCTGAATCATTGCAATCAATTCTTTGTGAGACAGGTATTTTTCGCAAGGACAAGCTGACATTCGTCGCTATCACGAAAACAGACAAGGGATTTAGCTACACCTTTAGCGACGGGACGATCGGCAACATGCAGGATGCCGGGGCACCCGTCGAATGCGGAAAAGATGCTGTCCTTGTCAGGGGCAAGGAGAATTGGTCGAAAGTCGTCCTTTCTGAAACGAACACCCGATTCGAATCAAACGGCATCCTGCTCGCAGGCCGTTTGATGGAAGCGCCAGGTGCGGGAAAAAATACGCCTCTCGTCGTCTATGCGCATGGTTCCGAAGGAGCTGGCTGGATCGATCGCGCAGGCGATCCCTACCAGATGGTTGGGCGGGGCGTGTCGGTTTTTGTGTATGACAAACGCGGTACCGGGCTTTCCGGGGGCGAATATACGCAGAACTTTCCTCTCCTGGCAGAAGATCTGGTAGCGGCTTCGCGTGAGGCCAAACGGCTGGCGGCAGGTCGCTACGGTCGTTTTGGTCTCGTAGGCTTAAGCCAGGGCGGATGGATAGTCCCGCTTGCGTCAGCGCGTGCGCAGGCAGATTTTCTGGGGGTAGGTTATGGTTTGGCCGTTGATATCACAGAGCAGGATGCGGCGCAGGTGACGAGAGAATTGCGTGACCTCGGCTATGGCGATGACATTGTCGCCAAGGCCCGGAAGCTGACAGATATCACGGCAAGAATTGCAAGATCAGAAGCCAAAGAAAGTTTGGACGAGCTTGCAGAAGTGCAGAATCAATTTGGAAAAGAAGTCTGGTTTTCTCGTATCAAGGGCGGATATTCGGGCGCGCTTTTGGGTCTGTCTGTGGATAAGCTGCGCCAAAATGGTATACCACCACAATTTCAAAAACTGAATATTGACTGGTCGCTGCATCCCGTGCAGGTCTTGAGCAAGGTCAATGTCCCGCAGATGTGGGCATTCGCGGATGAAGACCGCCAGGCCCCCGGTGCCGTTACTTTGGAGCGGCTCTCAGAATTACGCAAGCAAGGTAGTCATATCACGATTTACCGCTTTCCCGATACCGGCCACGGTATGCGGGAATATGTAGAGGCAAAGGATGGCACGCGAAAGCATGTTCGTATTGCACCGGGGTTTTACGAGCTGATGGCTGACTGGGCAAAAGGCAAACTCGATGGCACGTATGGAAAGGCGTATCGACAATAGTGTATTGCACAATATGGACAGGCACACAATGAACCAGTAAAGAACCAGTAAAGAACCAGTAAAGAACCAGTAAGGAACCAGTAATGGGTCATTACTGGTTCAGTAAGAAGCTTTGTTCAGTCAGCCAATAGGGCATTTACTTTGCTTACCCATACTGTCGGATATTTGATAGGCGCTTCCAGATGTCCACCTTCAAATTCCCAGAATGTTTTTGTTGTCGTAGCATTAGCAAATACCAGTTGGCCCTGGCTGAAGGGTACAGATTTGTCGCCGGGTGAATGCAACACCAGCAGTTTGATCTTGCCGATTTCCTTGATATCTTCTTTGGCAGAATAGGGGGAGATCAGGCTCGCACGTACCGTTTCCTGCATTTCTTTTGGCACGCTGGCCACAGCAATATCGGTGAATGAACTCATGGGGCCATCCAGCACCAGCGCGTCTATCTTGCCCACATTGGTTTTGCTGAGATGGGTAGCAATCTGGCTTCCCAAAGAAGCGCCGATGACGATCAGTTTTTTGCCTTTCAGCTCAGGTCTTTGCAGTAACTGATCAAACACCATTTGCCCGTCGCTGGCAACATTCAAATGTGTCGGCTTACCGGTAGAAAGCCCAAAGCCCCGGAAATCGATCATGGCGACCTGAAAACCATCTTCTACCAGCGGGCGCATGAATTTGGAATAAACAGACACGTTGCCGCCAGCACCATGAAAATAAATGATGGTCGCCTTTGGTGTTTGCTTTGGTTTGAGCCAGATACCCGTGACTTCATCATCACCTGCTTTGAAGCGCAATTCTTCGTAGTCCAACCCTTCAATTTTTACCATCACTTTTGATGGATAATAAAACCTGTCATCAGACTGCGCCCATACGCTGGAATGAAACACGAATACAGTGAGCAGGGCGAATATCAATTTTTTCATCTTCAATCTTTCTATCAATTATATTAAACGGCACCACCAGAATCAGCAGGACTGGAAGCGCACCGGACACGGGGTTTTATCAATCGCAATCATTTCTCATTGCAGTGAACCAATTTTAATGCAGGACATTCTTTGCGCAGTACCTATGTCGCCAAGCGTCATTTTTGATCGTATATGGCCGCTGTTTTGGGCGTGAAAGGGAATGCATCGTTGCGCACTGTGCTTGCGACAGATGGGGAGGGGATGAAATAAGTCGGGATGAAATAAGCTGCGACAGCAGATATCCCGGGTTTATCTGCCCGGGAATGTGTTGTGTTTTTTTTGCGGGCAATGCTATTACTGCGCCTGATTTGTTTTACAGTCGCATCAGCCCTTAACTTATTGCCAGCTTTGATTACAGCCATCCCTGATCGCGTGCCAGGCGATAGGCTTCGACCCGGTTTTTGGCATGCAGTTTGCTGATGGCTTCTGACAGGTAATTACGCACCGTGCCTTCCGACAGGTGCATGATGGTGGCGATGTCGGTGCTGGTGGAGCCTGTGCCTGCCAGGCGCAAGACCTGGCGCTCGCGTTCGCTGAGCGGGTCTTGTTCGCCGCTCCAGCTTTCCAGTGCCAGTTCTGGTGCGATGGCGCGGCCACCGCCGTGTACGGTACGGATGGCGGCTGCCAGTGTGTCGGCTGGGGCATCTTTCAGCATATAGCCACGTACACCACTGGCCATGGCGCGGCGCAGATAACCGGTGCGCGCAAACGTGGTCAGCACGATGACTTTGCTGGGCAGTTTTTTTTCTGCAATGGCTGCGGCCAGTTCCAGGCCGGACATGATGGGCATTTCTATGTCGGTGAGGACGATGTCGGGGCGTTCTTTTTCACACAGGGCATAGGCTTCCTGTCCATTTTTTGCCAGGGCGATCACTTTCAGGTCATCTTCCAGACCCAGCAGGGCGGCCAGTGCGCCGGAGACCAGCGCCTGGTCCTCTGCAATGATGATGCGTATCATGTGGATTCTTTCAAAGGCACTGACAAATGCAGGGTCAGCCCCTGTTCAATACGGATATTCAGTGTACCGCCAAGGGCCCGCACACGTTCATCCATGCCGTTCAGGCCGCTACCCTTATGCAGGGTTTGCTTGCCGTCGTTATCATTGGCAGCGATGCTGTGTGTTGCGACACCGTTGTCGGCGATATGCAATTCTACCCGTCCGTTGCCCGCAGTAAGGTGGATCTTGCAAATGCTGGCCTGGGCATGACGGATGATATTGGTGACAGCTTCGCGCACGGCCAGCGCCAGCACGTTTTCTGTGGCGGCTGGCAGCCGGACTTTTTCTATCTCTGTTTCCAGCTCGACGGCAGCTGCGCTAAGGGCATTTTTTGCGGACTGTAATTCATGCAGCAGACCAGTGGCGCGATAGCCGATGACGGCAGCACGCACTTCGGCCAGTGCCTGGCGGGCCGTGTGTTCGATATCGCTGATTTCTTTTTTGCTGGCTGCCGGGTTCTTGTCAAACAATTTACCTGCCAGTTCTGCCTTGAGTGTGATGACGGACAAGGTGTGGCCCAGCAGGTCGTGCAAATCACGGGCGATGCGTTCGCGTTCGGCCAGGGCGGCCAGGTGTTCTACTTCTTCCTGTTTCCGCAACAGGTTTTCATTACTGCGTGTCAGGCGTTCGCCGATGATGGCGCCTATCCCGCTGGGGATGCTGAAGATAATTGCTGGTACCCAAAAAAATGTTTCCAGCCGCATGCTGACGGTGGCGATGATGATGATGCCGGCGATCACCCATAAAGCTCTGTAGGCCTTGCTGGTATCCGGTATGCGCGAGCACATGGTGGCTGCAAAAATACAGAAAGTGGAACCACCAAAATTAACCGGTGCCCAGACGATGCCCATGGCACACACCACCAGAATGCAGGCATGTATGCGCCAGCCACTGGACCAGAAACTGTAAAAATACACCGGCAGAAAGAACACAAGGCTGGCCGCCAGCAATAATATTTCCCTGGCCTGAGGAGCAATATAAAAATACTTCATGCCAAAAATGGCGAATGACAGCAACCAGAAATAAGGTGCCTTGCCATAGCGTGGCGGCACCCAAGGTGGGGACAGATGATTGAAGATGGATGTGCTCAAGCGGGTTTCCCAGGTTTTCTCGGGTTTTCTCGGATTTTCTGTAGAGGCTCAGTGGTGTTAATAAACTGAGCCCTGATATTCTTTTATTTAGAACTTACGCAAAATTGTCCCAGCAAGGAGCTGCAACGCAGCTGGGGCGGTTTTGCGTAAGTCCTGTAAATGACATTATTCCTTTAAAAGGCGTATATCCGCAATCTGAAACCGATATTCGCCCGGTTGTGGCCCGGCGTTAAAGGCCAGCAGAGTGATGATACTTGGGTCCAGCCCCTTGAACTGGCTGAAAGGAATGCTGATTTCCTTCCACTCTTCGCTGGCAGTAAAGCGTACTGAAATAGGGATATAACTGCCCTGTATGCTGATGCCTACGCTGTACTGCCTGCCATCTCCTTTCACTTTGAACTTCAGGGTGTTGGCTGCACTCAGGTCGGCTGCTTCCATCGCTTGTTTGCCGGGGAAGAATGCCAGGCCTGCCCATGGGTAGGCAAAGCCGGGCCTGACCGTCGCCACCACATCAACTGCTGCCACGCCGCTGCTGCCATCCGGCCCGGCCTCTGCCAGTTTGATATCGATGGTGGATTTACCGCCCATGAGGGCATCATTCGATGGTGCCCAGCCAAAGCCGAAGGGGCTGGCCAGCTTGTCTTTTGTGAACAGGCTGATGCGGCCGTCCGCTGGCAATTGTGTTGCCAGCTTCTTTTGAGCATTCAGACGTGCCACTTCCTGGATTTTTTGCTCACGTTGTTGCGTGACGCGTCCGCCATCTTTCCACACCTCGACAATATTGCGGCTGGCGCTGATGTCCTGGTCTGGCTCGCCACTGACCAGCAACAGGTCAGCCTTATAGCCTTTGGCAATGCGTCCGCGATCTTTCAGGCCAAAGGCATGTGCGGGAACCGATGTGGCCGATGCCAGTGCCGCTGCCGGGCTTAAACCGGCCCTGACCAGTGATGTCAGTTCATGATGCAGGCTGGCACCGTACTGGGTACCGGCATTGCCGGCATCGGTACCGGCCAGTATCGGTATGCCAGCAGCGTGCATGGCGGCTGTCATCATGTTGGGTACTTTCAGCATGTCGGCATCGGCTTTGGCCCGGTAAGGTGAATTCAGGGGCTGCAGTTGTGCCTTGTTCAGCAATGCTGTCATGCGTGTATCGTTGAGGACATCCTCTTCTTTGATACCTGCCATGCTTTCCAGCACGCTGAAGGTGGGGATGATGAAAACATGTTTGTCACTGGCAGTCTTGACCAGCGCGCGCATGTCCTGGTCGCTGATCTGCTTGCCTGCAAACAGGTGGACCAGGGCGTCAGCCCCGGCATCCAGCGCATCCTGGGCTTCTTTCAGATTGCCTATGTGCACGACGGCCAGCTTGTTGCGCAGATGGGCTGCCTTCACCAGTGCTTTGGCAGTGGCCAGATCCAGGCTGTTGAAGGGATGTTGCTCACTGCCGTGTTCCAGCACGATTTTAATGAAGTGCGAGCCTTCGGCAATGCGGGCATCGACCCAGGCCTGGGCTTCTTCGGGTTTGCTTAGTGTGGGGATGGGCATGCCATATTCGGTGCCGTGACCGCCAGGTGCCGTGGCCAGCGTACCGGCAGAAATCAGATCAGCCTGGTCACGGTTTTCACACTTACGCATTTTTTCATTCATGCTGGCGACCAGATTGACATTGGTGAACATATCAATCTGGGTGGTGACGCCAAACAGCAAGGGCAGGTCCAGGTCCTGAAATGCATGGACATGCGCGTCTATCAGGCCAGGCAGCAGAGTGCGGCCCTGGCCTTCAATGATGTGCGTATCTGCTGCTGGTGTGCCTTTGAAATCGAGATCACTGATCTTGCCATCAGCGATCAGGACATTTTTGTCCTTGAGAATTTTTTCGCCATCAAAAACACGTACCTGGCGTATCAGAAAACTATCGGCAGCAAAGCCTGGCGTCAGGCCGACAGCATTCAGGCTGCATGCGATGGCAAGGCTTAAAAAAGTTTTGTTCATGGTCGACTCCATAGTGAGGATGTCGCCATTGTGCTGATATAAGGCAGGATAAGACAGAAGCAATTGCCACCAGTTTCATATGACATTTGTCATATTCAGGGCGCTAACATGAGATTAGGGCGGAGAGACTGGAATCGAGGGAGAACAGAGGTGGGGCGGGGAAGCTGGCAGCATTGACGCTGCCAGCCCGGTCAGGAATGAGCAATTCGTTTTACGGAACCTTGCACAGACAATGTGTCAGTGCAGTAAAGCTTTTGCCTTCCTTGTTGATTTCTGACAGCCAGGTCAGGTCAGACAGCATTTGTGCCGCTGCTGCCGGTGGCAGGCCGGTAGGTACGACAGCGACCTTGAACTGGTCTTGCAATATCTGGGCAGTCTTGGCACCAAAGATGCTGAAGATGCGGTCAAACCTGGATGGCTCGCGTTCGATATAACTGATGCGATAATCATTACCCAGCTTGGCGCGTGTCGATGCTGATTTCAATGCATCCGCGTAGCTGCCTATGGTATCGACCAGACCACGTTCCTTGGCTTGCAGACCTGTCCATACACGACCCTGGGCCACGGCATTGATTTTCTCTGGCGTAGTTTTGCGGGCTGCAGCGGCCTTGCCGGTAAAGTCGGCATAGGTATGGTTGATACTGCTTTGCAGGACTTCAGCAAAACGCGGGTTCAAAGGACGCAAGGGATTGAACGGGTCAGCCAGCCAGGTGGTGGGTGAACCAGCCGTATGCACGCCCAGTTTGTCCATGGCCTTGTCGGCCGTCGGCAAGATGGCAATGACACCGATGGAGCCAGTGATCGTGGCTTCATCTGCAATCACTTCATCTGCCGCCATGGATATCCAGTAACCGCCCGATGCAGCGACGTTACCCATGGATACCACTACCGGCTTGCCAGCCTTGCGCGTCAGCTCCAGTTCACGGCGTATCAACTCTGAACCGAAAGCACTGCCGCCAGGCGAATCTACACGCAGGACGATAGCCTTGATGGCATCGTCTTCACGTGCCTTGCGGATCAGGCTGGAGGTGGACAGGCCACCTATGGAGCCCGGGGGTGCCATGCCTTCGCTGATTTCGCCAGAAGCAATGATGACCCCTACCGCATCGCCAAACAGTTTGGGTTTCTGGCGTGCCAGATAATCGTCAAAAGCCACCTGACGGAAACTCTTGATTTGTTCATCTTTGATGCCGCGTTTGAGCATCAGCTCACGCAATTCATCACGGGTTTTCAGACCATCGACCAGCTTGGTGTTGAGCGCCAGTTTGGCGATGTCGCCACCGGCTGCGGCCAGCAACTGGGTCAGGTCATTGATGCCGTTCATGATGGTGCCTGCCGGCAGCTTGCGGGCTTTTTCCACATCCGTGGTGTAGGTTTTCCACAGGGCTGTGTACAAAAAGCTTTCGGCTTCTGCAGCTTCTGGCGAAGGTGCATTGGCGACGTAGGGTTCACCAAAGCTCTTGTAATCACCGGCTTTCAGGACGGTGACGGTGACACCCAGTTTGTCCAGCGCGTCACGATAATAATTCTGGTAGCGGCCAAAGCCTGTCATCATTACTGAACCCATAGGGTGCAGGTAGACTTCACTGGCATGTGCTGCCAGGTAGTACTGGCGCTGGTCAAAACTTGAACCCCAGGCCACCACGGTTTTTCCACTGGCCTTGAAGCGGTCAATCGCGGCTGCGACTTCACGCAGCATGGTCAGGCCGGTGCCGCTCATATCATCCAGCAGCAGGACAACACTGCTGATCTGTGGATCTTTGGCTGCCTGGTCCAACACCCACAGGATGTCACGCAATTGCGTGGTCCGGCGGACATCGCCACGGGCTTCTGCCAGCAGCGTGTCGCGGGCGTTGCCAGAATTCTGTTCAACCAGGGTGCCTTTCAGATCGAGCAGCAAAGCGGTCTTGTCTTCGATTTTTTTAGGTCCCCCGCCAAACAGGCCGACGGCAAGCATGATCAGGATGATCAGCAGGATCAGGTTAAGTATGACCCGGCGGCTGAAATCCAGCGCCGACCAGGCATATTTGAAACCTTTTCCTATCCAGGTTAGTGGGGTGAAAGCCATAGTGAGTTCGTCCTATTTGTTCAAGTGATTCTAATGAAACGAGTGCTGTCTTGACTGTTTAATCTGGCCAGACGGTTTTCAGCAACTGGGCCAGATGGGCACCGGCGCGGGCCAGGGCATCATCTTTCAGACTGGCCATGGTTTTTTCATATTCCAGTGGCAAAGCGATAGACCAGTTATTGCCTTTTTGGTTCGGTGTGCTTTTGCTGAATTGGGTGCCGGCAAACAAAATCCTTGCATCGCGAATGGCATCATTTGCCCACAGCACTGGCAGTTCTTCAATGGATGCATTGGCCAGGGTCAGGGTTTTGGCTTTTTTGGTCAGTGTTTCATTCATGCGGCCACGCTTGTATTGCTGTGGCAAGTCATCCCACAGCGAATGCAGGTTGCCGCAAGGGCATTGCAGGGCATTACCGCCTACAGTATTGGTGGCATGGTCATACTGACCTTCATCCGGGTTGATGATCTTGCCTTCGGCATTCAGGAAGATGGAGCCGACATGCAGAGGCTGGTGCAAGTCGCCGACATAATGCGTGAGCAGGGTCAGGGCTTCTTGCTTGTCCTTGAAATTGAAGGGCTTGGGCTGTGGTTTGTCTTGCAGCACCAGGACGGCAGCACGGATGGCATTGACCACGTCATGGTCGCTGGTGCCGACATAGCCGGTTTTGTATTGGTCATGTTGCAGGGCCACGTCCGCGTAATGGTATTGCTTGTGGCAGTTTTCTTCGCCGCTGGCGGGCTTGCAATTGGTGTCATTGCGTTTCACATAATCGCTCATGGCAGCAATGCCTGCGGCGGTTTCAAACGATGCACATTCCGGATAACGGCCCGTGGACGTGTAGGCATAGTCTTTTTCAGGGGATATACCTTTGACGCAATCACCCCAGACCGCCACTTTTTCCAGTGTATTGTCACCCAGCAGGGCTTTGACCTGAGCGCCCGCCTTGCTGCCTGTCAGCAGGGAATCGGCAATTGCTCCCACGGTCTGGTGGCCATCGGCACCCCAGGCAAAACTCAATTGTGGCAGGCTGGCCATGGCCAGCATCAGGGCGGAAATCAGTATCTTTTTCATAGGAAGTTCAGATAGCGGTTAAGGAAGGTACGATCGCAAGTTACGGTCACAAGTATCGTCAATGGTAATACACAAAGATGACGAGGATATAGCAAACTGCAACTTTGTGTACAGGCCAGTGAGCATATAGCAGACGCATGTTGATCACGCTGGCATACAAGTGCCAGATTTGTCGCTGATGCGCAGCACATCCTGCTGAGTACGTGCTGGTGGACCTGTGGCCTGACCTGCTGTAAAAGTATGGGGATTTGGATGGGGATGGATCACCTGAGGTGATTTATTTGCTGCGCCCCGCGTTTTGGACCTGAAAACTGTCCAGTTGCACGTGGTACAAGTTATTCAGGCCGACCAGCTCGGTAGCGGGTCTGGATATCCATTCCAGGTTTTCAAAGACGATGACCCAGTGTTTGGGCATGCCCGGTTTTTCGTGCTCAAGCACAAAGCGTATCGGCAGGCTGATGCCAGCCTCATTGCTTTGATACAGCACGGTTCCCTCCATGCTGGCAGAAAAGCTGAATTCCATCTTCATGGGTTTGCCGCTATCAGGTTGTAGCCAGACTTTTGCTGTCTGTGGACGTTTTTTCGTGCCCAGTTTCAGCGTGTATACGGCCCAGGTGTCGCCATCGATCATTTGATCTGCTTCCCTTTGGTGGAAGGTGACGCCACTCAATACCAGATTGGGGTGATTGGCAATGGGGCTGGAAACATGGGTCTTGCTGCTTGGTATTGCCCCTGGCAGGTTTTCGATAGTCCGTACCGGTTCTCCATTGGCCCATTTGCTTAGCTTGGCCCGTTTGGCAAACTGGCTGGGGCTGAGCCAGTTTTTTTCTTCTTCGGTATAGCTTGAATCCACTGTGGCAGCGACCCAGGTTTTGCTGAGTTCTATCTGGGTGAAGAATTTTTGCCACAGGATATCTTCATCGGCCTGAGCGCAGGCTGGCAAGACGAAGGCAAAGATGCTGAAGACGAACAGATGGAAAGTTTTCATGTCGGCTGCAAAATTGAATGAAGAGTAACTGTTGCTCTTATAGCATTCTTGTAGCCTGATTGGCAATCTTTATTGCTTACTTATTGCATATTTATTTCATACTTATTTCTTATCTCTTGCTGCTTATTCTACGGTTATTCGCCGGTTATTCGACTTCGCTCCCAATACCAGCTAAACTTGCGTGTTTTTCTCCCATTTTTGCGGCATCAGCATGAACACCATGAACCCATCCCCAGACGACAGCGCGCAAGCTGCCAACGAGATCCCAGAGACAGCCTCGGAATCGACGACGACCAGTGCGCCATCGAAAGATCTGATCAGCCGCGAAGTGGCACGTCGCCGTACTTTCGGTATTATTTCCCATCCGGATGCGGGTAAAACCACGCTGACTGAAAAGTTGCTGATGTTTTCGGGTGCGATTCAACTGGCTGGCACAGTCAAGGCGCGCAAGAGCGGTCGCCATGCGACTTCCGACTGGATGGAAATCGAAAAGCAACGCGGCATTTCGGTTGCTTCATCGGTCATGCAGTTTGAATACCGCGACCATGTGGTCAATTTGCTCGACACGCCGGGTCACCAGGACTTTTCTGAAGATACCTACCGCGTACTGACGGCTGTCGATTCGGCCCTGATGGTGATCGATGCCGCCAAGGGTGTGGAAGAGCAGACCATCAAGCTGCTGAACGTTTGCCGCATGCGCAATACGCCCATCATCACCTTCGTCAACAAGATGGACCGCGAAACCCGCGACCCGCTGGAATTGCTGGATGAACTGGAATCAGTACTGAAGATACAGTGCGCACCAGTAACCTGGCCTATTGGCATGGGCAAGACTTTCCGTGGTGTGTACCATATCCTGAAAGATGAGATTCTGCTGTTCACGCCGGGCAGCGAACGTGCGGATCAGGAATTTGAAGTCATCAAGGGCATCAATAATCCGCGTCTGGTAGAGATGTTCCCGCTGGAAATTGAACAACTGAAGATGGAAGTTGAACTGGTGCATGGCGCATCCCATCCATTCAGTCTGGAAGACTTTTTGGCAGGTGTGCAGACACCGGTATTCTTTGGCTCTGCCATCAACAACTTTGGCGTGCGTGAAATCCTGAACGCCTTGCTGGACTGGGCACCAGCGCCGCGTGAGCGTGATGCGACCATCCGTTCAGTGGAACCGAAAGAAACACCGTTTTCTGGCTTTATTTTCAAAATCCAGGCAAATATGGACCCGGCCCACCGTGACCGTATTGCCTTCCTGCGCGTATGTTCCGGTCGTTTTGAACGTGGCATGAAACTTAAACATCTGCGCCTGAACCGCGAGATCAAGGTGTCGTCTGTCGTCACCTTCATGGCATCGTCACGTGAACAGGTGGAAGAGGCTTACGCCGGTGATATCATCGGTTTGCCTAACCATGGCAATATGCAGATAGGCGACAGTTTTTCTGAAGGCGAGCTGCTGCAATTTACCGGCATCCCTTACTTTGCACCAGATTTTTTCCGTACAGCACGTATTTTGAACCCGCTGAAGATCAAGCAATTGCAAAAAGGCTTGCAGCAATTGGGCGAAGAGGGCGCGGTGCAGGTATTCAAGCCCGTCGTCAGCAGCGATCTGGTGCTGGGTGCGGTTGGTGTCCTGCAGTTTGAAGTGGTCGCCAGCCGTCTTAAAAATGAATACGGTGTAGATGCCGTGTTTGAAGGCACCAGCATCAGCAGCGCGCGCTGGATCAGTTGCGAAGACAAGAAAATGCTGGCCGACTTTGAACGCTCCAGTGCCGGTGGCAACATCGCGTACGATGCTGCAGGCAACATGGCTTACCTGGCGACATCAGGTGTGAATCTGAAGTTGACGCAAGAACGTTGGCCTGGCGTAACTTTCCATGCGACACGTGAACATGCGGCCAAATTGAGCTAAGTTAACTGGCAGGCGCAAGCAGAAACAGCTATGAGCAAGCACAATCAAGCATAAACAAGCGCACACAAAACGAATCAACAAGCGGCTGACAGGGCTAAAAGTGCCTGTCAGCCGCTTTGTCATTGGTGCTTACAAAATCGCCTTGAATGCAGATTTTAATTTGCTAACATGGTGATTTAGATCGCATTTTTTGCGCAATGCAATGACATAGGGCTGTCATACTGCAAGCGCAAAGTGGAGCTTGATCCTGTTGCTGAAACAGTATGACGATATGCTGGCATGTATGTTGGCTATAGGCGTTGACTGTATGCACGATGCTTCCAGGCAATTCCATTCCCTTCCCGATTTTCTGTTGCAACTTTAATGAGGAGCGTGATCATGGCATTATTTTTTATTGAAGCCGTCCGTTATGACGACAGTGGGCAGCGTATCGCCAAGGTACGCTGGGGCAAGAGCAAGGGCGGGCAGGTCATGCCGCCCACCATGGTCGATGATCCGCAAGAGGCCGATGTACAGGCCGTGCTGGACACGATCGCCAATGGCGACGAAGTCATCCCGAAATTCAGCAACGGTAATGGCATCATCCTTGGCCCCAAAGTGGTCGGCATCCAGTATGAAGATGGTGCGCACGGCCTGAGCTCTGCCAGTGATGATGTACCCGGCCACAGCCTGAACGACCTGCCTTCTTTCTGATCTTATTGATGGTTTTCTTTATGATGCCAGCACGCTGCTGACACCGCTGTAGCCTATCATGGCTGACAGGATGTGTGCCGGCAGCGTGCTTTCTGTCTATCTTTCTGTCTATTAGCCTGTATGCATATGCGCAGGCCTGATATATGCAAATAAGAAATACTTCGTTGTCCTTGAAAGTCCAGACTCCATATCATATGCAGGTCGCCAGATAATTTGAGTTCATTCCTGATGATGAAATGAGTTCTGCTTGTCTGGCCTGTTGCGATTTACTGGCATTTGCCGTCTTCTACGGTTGCCTCCCTTTTTCAGGATTATGATGAAACTCTTGACCAAAAAAACAATATCCACTTTGCTGGCCAGTGTCGTTCTGGCTGGTGCGTCCTTGTCTGCTACAGCAGCCGATCTGCTAGATACCGTCAAGACCCGTGGAACGCTGAAAATTGCGCTGGAAGGTACTTATCCTCCGTTTAATTTCAAAGATACCAAAACCAATGAACTGGCCGGTTTCGATGTTGATGTCGCCAAGCTGCTGGCCGCTAAACTGGGCGTTAAGCCGGAATTCGTTACCTCGGAATGGAGTGGCATCCTGGCTGGTTTGTCCGCCGGTAAATTTGATGTCATCGTCAACCAGGTCGGTATCACAGACAAACGCCAGGAAACTTTTGATTTCTCTGACCCTTACACCGTTTCCAGTGCCCAGCTCATCGTCAAGAAAGATGACAAGCGTGTTTTCAAAAGCCTGGAAGACCTGAAAGGCAAAAAACTGGGCGTCGGGCAGGGCAGCAACTATGAAGAACGCGCCAAGGCAGTTGCCGGTATTGAAGTTAAAAGCTATCCGGGTGCGCCAGAATACCTGCAGGATCTGGCCGCAGGCCGTGTCGATGCCGCACTCAATGACAGTCTGATGGTCGCCTATCTGCTGAAAGCAAGCTCCTTGCCGATCAAGGCGGGCGCACCTGTTGGTGAACTGGCCAAGAACGGCATCCCGTTCCAGAAGGGCAACCCAAAATTTGCCGCCGCCCTGAACAAGGCACTGGCAGACATCATCAAGGATGGCAGCTTTGCCAAGGTATCCAATAAATGGTTTGGCAAGGATGTCAGCAAGGCACCTGCAGCGCAATAAGCTACAATCCAGGGCGACTTTGCTTTGCGAAGAGCAATAGCCGCCCGATACGCTGTATGATTAAGTGGGTATCGCTCACTTCACATATCCCCGTTCAGCAAGGCGGGGATATTTCTTTTTAAAGCCGCCATGGAACTTTTAGAATTGCTGCAGATGGCCGCCCCGGTCATGATGAAGGGGGTTGCCTATACCTTGTTATTTGCGATTGGTGCCATGGCTGGTGGCCTGATACTGGGATTTGTGCTTGCCGTCGCGCGCATACTGCCGTTTGCCGTGATCAGTACCCCGGCAGCCATCTATGTCAGCCTGATACGTGGCACGCCGCTGCTGGTACAGATTTTTGTCATCTACTATGGCTTGCCCGGCATAGGCATAGAATTTTCTGCTACTGCAGCCGGTATCCTGGCGCTGAGCCTGAATGCGGGCGCTTATCTGTCAGAAAGCATACGCGGAGCCATCCTGGGTGTCAGTCGTGGCCAGTGGCTGGCCAGTTCCAGTCTGGGATTGAACTACGGGCAGGCTCTGCGCTATATCGTGGTGCCGCAAGCCATGCGTATTGCCGTGCCATCCATGAGCAATACCCTGATCAGCCTGATCAAGGATACCTCGCTGGTATCGGTCATCACGGTGACGGAGTTGATGCTGGCGACCAAGGAAGTCATCGCCACCAGTTTTCGCCCCTTACCGCTGTATATTGCGGCAGCCTGCGTCTACTGGGCCCTGAGCCTGTGTTTTGAAGTGGTGCAACGACGCCTGGAAAAACGTCTGCAAAAAGCGCATCAGGTGTGATGGCAACGCTGTTCAGTGTTTTCAGTATTTCTTCAAAGCTTCTTCAATCGCGGTGCCAGTGAAAGCAGGACCAATGCCATCGCGATGGGCAGGGTGGAGATGAAGCCGAAATATTGAAAGCCGAATGCACCCAGTATGCCGCCGCTAAAAAAGGCCGATACCAGCATCAGATGCAGGCGCAGCTTTTGCATGTTGGCACCGACCTGATTTTGCTTGCCGGCCTCACCCTCAGTTTCACCCTCACTCTTGCCCTGATGTCGGTTCCAGTAAATCAGTTTACCCATTTCTATACCGATATCCGTCACCAGCCCGGTCACATGGGTGGTACGGATTTCTGCATTTGATATCTTGGTGATCAGGGCATTTTGTAGACCCATGACATAACATAGCAAGACGGTCGTCAGCGACACGGTAACGACAGCATGTTCTTGCAGGCGGACACCGACCAGGCCAAATAACAATAGCAGCAAGGCTTCCAGCAAGAGCACAGGTGTGTACACATAACGGAACTGGTTGCGTTTGGCATAATTGACGATTAGCGCAGTACAGGCCGCACCCCAGGCAAAAGCGAACAACATGAAAAGGGCGGCAAAGGCAGGCAGGAATTTACCAAGCATGAAATCGTCCGCTGCCGATGACAGCATACCGGTCATGTGTGAGGTGTATTGTCCGACCGCTAAAAAACCACCGGCATTCAGGGCACCAGCCACGCAGGCCAGTGTGACACCCAGATGCCGGTTGGATTGCGGCGTCCGCTTGGGCGAGGTCAGGCTCGACAGGTAATGTAAGGGCATGGCAACCTGGAAAGTTTGCTTTGCTTCCAGTGTAGCCTAAAACCAGCTTTGATAACCACCACATATAGCCAGTCCCGATAAGCTGCACCTGCCCGGGCAGGCACACACCGGTCATGGAGTGCATGACCGGTGATGTGGCTTACCGCATCTTGCTTTGATCCGCCAATACCTGGCGATGGTCCTTGAAGTTAAGTGCACAACGCGGTATGAAATCACCCAGCGGGTTGCTCTTGTCCTGCCCTGAATCAGGTGCTCTTGCATCCACTTCCGGGAACAGACCCATGCCAGCCATCAGCGCATACCATGAACCTATAGGGTAATATTTTTCTATATCCTGCCGACGTATCTCGTCACCCAGATCGCGCCCTTCCAGCCAGGCGGCGAAGATGTGTTTCAGTGAATCTGGGATGCCATTCAGATTGGCTGCATTGGCTTTCCAGTATTCAGTGTCAGTCCGGGTATTGGTTTTGTAATGCGCAATGATGTAGTTGCGATGGCCATCGAAATAATCATTGATTTCCTGGTTATAGACTTGCTGTGCCTGTTCGCTGAGATCACCTTTTTCCAGGAACAGACAAAAAATGGCAGCCGTCATTTGCGTCAGGTAAAGCGCAGTGGCTTCCAGTGGTTCCAGGAAACCCTGTGACAGACCAACGGCAAGACAATTTTTGTTCCAGTGTTTTTCTACGCGGCCCAGTTTCATCTTCAGGTGTCGCGCCTGGGTATCAGATTCCAGCAAGCCCAGCTTGGCACGTAACTCGTGTTCGGCCTGCTCTGCCGTGGTAAATGAAGAGCTGTACACATAGCCATTGCCAAAACGGTTTTGCAGCGGGATGCGCCACGACCAGCCATGCTTCATGGCAGTGGAGATGGTTTGTGTGGGTATTGCGTCACCGATATCCGAGGGCATCGCAATCGCGGCATCATTGAACAGATTGTCGGCATAGCTGACAAAAGGTGTTTTCAGGGTTTTACCTATCAGCAGTGCCGCAAAGCCGGAACAGTCAACGAAGAAATCTGCTTCCATGCTGCTGCCATCTTCCAGTACGACCGCGGCGATATTGCCGCTGGCATCTTGCCGTGCATCGGTGATGTGGGCGCTGACATGGCGCACACCCATTTCCAGTGCTTTCTTGTGCAGGTATTTGCCCAGCAACATGGCATCGAAATGATAGCCATAGGTGGTGAAGAAAGGAAAATGATGTGCTGCGATAGGGGCCAGATGGCCGTCTGCCAACGCTGACGACAGGAAGAATTTGTTTGGCAGCGCACACACATCCGCACCGCGCAGGCGTGCCTTGACGTTGTTGACAAACACCGGCAGGGTCAGGTTATCCACCATGGTGGCAAACTGGTGGAAATAACTTTCATGTCCAGCTTTGGTAGACCAGCCATCAAAGGTGATGCCGGCCTTATAGGTGGCATTACATTCCGGCATCCATTCGCTTTCCTGTATGCCCAGGTTGTCGAAGAACTTTTTCAGTACTGGTGTGGAACCTTCGCCTACACCAATGACACCTACCGTCGGTGATTCGACAACGGTGATCTCTACACCTTTGTCTTTGACCGAGTTGGCAATAATCAGGGCAGCCATCCATCCGGCAGAGCCACCGCCGACGATCATGATTTTTTTGATGGGTTCTTGCATGGTTACGGTCCTGGACTATAAATACAATAGTAAGCCTATCTGACAACTCAGCTTATCAATGAAAAAAAGTGATGGAGCAAAACGCACCATCACTTTAAAAAATCGGGAAGAGGGCCAAAGCTATCCGGGCCCTCCGCCTGATCGGAGCAAATTACATCTTGGCGTGCAAAGTCAGGAAGATTTGACGGCCATTTTTATACAGGGATGCTGGCAAATCTGCTGCGCCTGGTGTTTTGGTGACCGAGCTGACCAGAGGATTGTTCAAGTCCTTGCCATCCAGAGAGATGGAGAAATTGTCGCTGATCTGATAAGCCAGAGTCGCAGACAAAGTACCGATATCGTTCTGGTAGGCAGCGCTGTTACGGCTGGTGCCGTTCAGGAAGCCGGAACGATAGCTGTATGTCAGACGTGCGCTGAACTTGCTGTCTTCATAGAACACACCCAGGTTATATGCGTTTTTGGAAGTGCCGATCAAAGTACAGTCAGGCGCAATCAAATCACCGCACTTGGAACCAGGAGCCTGGCCAGTTTCTTTACCCAGTGTGTAGGTGTAGTTGGCGTTGACACCAAAGCCGGCTGGTAATGCCTGGATGTAAGACAATTCCAGACCTTTGACTTCAGCTTGTGTATTGATCGGTGTGCTCATCGCATACACGGTGTTTTTCTTTTGGATCTGGTTGTAGAACGTGCCTGTGCTTGCGCCATAAGTCACGTAGCCGTCCAGAGCCGAATAGAAAATGTCAGCAGACATCATGGATTTTGGAGCGAAATACCATTCCACGCCCAGATCAACCGTATTGGCACGGATAGGTTTCAGGTTAGGGTTACCACCGTTACCTGTACCTTGTACGTCACGCAGATCCAGACCAGCCATCTGACCCAGTTCAGGACGTGCCATGGTGCGGGAAACACCAAAACGGGCGACGATATCCTTGGTCACATCCAGACGGAAGTTAGCGCTAGGCAGGAAATCGACATAGCTGTTTTTATAGGTTTTCGGTTCAAAATTACCTGAAGGACCGATCTCGTTACGTGTGACTTCTTCGCTGGTGCGGGAAACGCGTACACCAAAATTACCGCTGAAGCCTTCGCCACCAAAATCAGCCATCGCATACGCAGATTGAGTTGGTTCCTTGATGGAGAACTCATTTTGCAGCAAGTGACCGCTGTAGTTAGTGTACTGGGACAGCCAGGCATTCACTGCAGCCTGAGAGAAAGTCCAGTAACCGGCACCATTTGCACCCAGATCATTAAAGATGTTAGGGAAAGCAGTCAGACCAGACATAGGCAGGTTGGCTGCATTCGACAAACCAGGCAATGCATTCACGCCGATGGAACTCAGGTCACGTTTATGATCTGCTACGCGGAAACCAAAACGTACGGTAGGAATACCTGCGAGGTCAGTTTTGTACACGCCATCGACCTGTGCGTAATCTTCCTTGTCGTTGGCAGTAACGTGAGAACCGTAGGTGTACGGTGCGCCAGGTGTGCCTGGTGCGCCATTGTTGAAGCCGCCGATAGAGAACTTGTCAGCACCAGGTGTGACATAAGTAACAGCCTTGTCAGAACCATTGATGGTGTAGCTGCCACCTGTCCATGGCATCCAGATACCCATGGCACCGCTGACAGTATTGCCCAGGCCTTTTGTGGTGCCCAGTTTGCCGCTTAAAGTGAAGCGGTCATTGACACGGACAGAACCGTCGATGTTAAAGAACTGGGACTGGCTTTCAGCAACTGGACGAGAGAAAATTTCCTGCACGGCGCTGGACATGCCGCTGCAAGGTACACAACCAGCCGGGTTACCGACTGTCAACTGGCTGATCACGCCCTGGCTCAGGGTACCGGATAAAGCGCTGGTAGGGTAGCCTGTGGTTGCCCAGGATGGGCCGACGAAACGTCCCAGTGACTGCATGAAGTTGTGGTTGATGTTTGGTGCATCCAGGTGTGACTGGAAGGCAGTCACATCAATGTTGACATCTTTTGATGGCTTGAACTGGAAGTCGATCAGACCACCTTCACGGGTACGCTGTTGTTCAAACCAGGCAGTACCACCAAGGAAGTTTGTGATTGCGCCAGAAGCAGGGGACGTAGCCGTGTTGGCTGTGCCTGCACCTTTGATGGCATTGTCGATAGGTGAACCGACGTCAACTTTTTCCCACCAGATCTGATTTTCCTGACCGGCACGGCTCAGCGTACGTTTTTGGTGGAAACCTTGAACCAGGATACCCATGGTGGAGGCATCATTTTTCCAGGCAATCATACCGCTCAACTGTGGGTCAGACTTGCTGGAATTTTCAGAGTTGACCATGCCAATACTGGCCTGGGCATTGAATTGTTTTTTGAAGTCCAGCGGTTTGCGTGTTTCGATATCCACCACGCCTTCAGCGCCACCTTCCAGCAGGTTGGCCTGGGAACCTTTGTGTACTGTCACACGGCCTATCAGTTCAGATGGAAACAGCGAGAAACTCACACTGCGGCCACCGCCAACGATATTGTCCGCAAACCAGTCACCACTGGATACGGAGTGACCGTTCAGTGTTGTCAGCGTCAGGCCAAACGGTGTACCGCGCAGGGCAACACGGTCATTTTCACCAAAGCTGCCTTCGCCACCGCCAGCGGCTGCAACGCTGACGCCAGGTACGCGTTGCAGGGAATCAGCAACGTTTTTATCCGGCATCTTGCCGATATCTTCAGCAGTAATGACTTCAACGAAAGTGTCGGCATTACGTTTTTGATTCAAGGACTGTTGCAGGGATGCGCGAATACCAGTAACGACCACTTCTTGTGGTTCTGTTGGTTTTGCCGGTTTTTCTGTTTCTTGTGCCTGCGCTTGCATGGCGACACTCATGACCAGAAGTGCAACTGCGGATGCCATCGGCGTTAGATTACTTCTCATCGGACTCAATTTATTTTGCATTTAATTCTCCTTCGGTTAAGACCTGCCGACCACTTCAGGTCATTACAAAAAATTGCTTACTCCCCCAAATACCTTACGCACTTGACGTAGACGACAGTGACTATTTTCGGTACCACCCGCTGCATCATAAAGTTCATTCTGAGTTAACTACCACTCGAAACAATTACACCGGATGTGATGAACTTTAGTGATGCCTAAACAGGTTGTCAATCGGTATCTAAGTGGTATCTATGCGATGTTTAATTGGTTTCTATTCTGTCATCTATATATCATCTATCCATATGATTTTATTGAATAAATTATTTTTTTTAATTTGCCAATTATGGAAGTGGACTGATGTTTTAAACCCACAGCATGAACTTCAGGGGCAAATTTTCTCTTGAAAAAGTGGATTTAAAGTGGAATTGATATTGGTTTTTTTGATGGAATTTCCGTGCGACAATTTTCAGCAATTAATGGCTTTGGCAAGCCTGTCTGAAGGTGTTTTTATGCGAGAGGTTTTGCCTGGAGATGCGTAAGCTGTGATAGATAGCCGGCGGTTCAGATGAGATTGCGGATTTCTTTGAATCTTGAAGAAATGTCTTTGTATCTGCTGCCAATCCGACCCGCGCTACCGTACCCAGCTTCCCTAAATAATGCAGACATGCGGTATGAGGGCAAGTGCTTTATGCGGGTACAGGTACTGACAGTTATCATTCCCCCGGCTGGCGGTTTTCGTAATTGCGCACGCGGGCAGCGCGCAGCACAATACAGGCTCAAATAAAGCTGTTCTTCAGCTATTCTAAAAATACGAGACTACCAACATGTTCAAACCCTTGCTGTTGGCTTTGGCGACGCCGCTGCTGTTTGGCGTGTCGTATGCTGCCGATCTGCGTAGCATCCACATTGATGTCACCTCGCCGACAACACAGCGTGATCACTTCACAGATTTTTCAGTTGGTTCTGACTACCCCGGCACGCTGATGCGCGAAGACAGTCTGGCGCAGTTGCAGACGGTCAAGGCCGAGCTGGGTTTTCGTTACCTGCGCTTTCATGGCATTTTTCATGATGTCCTGAACACCTATACCGAGCATGACGGCAAGCCGGTATATGACTGGACCAAAATCGATTATTTGTATGACCGCTTGCTGCGCATGGGCATCAAACCTTTTGTCGAATTGGGTTTCACACCGCATGCGATGCGGGGTTCTGACAAGACCATTTTTTACTGGAAGGGCAATATCTCGCACCCGGATCCGGTCAAATGGACAGCTCTGGTGGACGCGTTTGTACGCCATCTGCAAGCGCGTTATGGGCGTGAAGAAGTCAGAAGCTGGTATTTTGAAGTATGGAATGAACCCAATCTCGCGATTTTTTGGGAAGGGGCTGATCAGGCTGCCTATTTTGATTTATATGAAAGAAGCGCCCGCGCCATCAAGGCCATAGATCCGCAACTGAAAGTGGGCGGACCCGCCACCGCCGGTGCGGCCTGGGTGCCAGAATTTCTGGCATTTACCCAAAAGACCGGCGCGCCGGTTGACTTCGTCACTACGCATACCTATGGCGTTGATGGTGGTTTCATTGATGAGCATGGCGTCAGTGACACCAAACTATCCACTTCACCCCATGCCGTGACAGGTGATGTGAAAAAGGTGCGGGCACAGATCAAAGCTTCTGCACGACCTGACTTGCCTCTCTTTTTTACCGAATGGAGCAGCAGTTATACGCCGCGTGACCCTGTGCATGATTCTTACATCAGTGCCGCTTACATTTTGAGTAAATTGAAATCCAGCGAAGCTCATGCACAAGGGATGAGCTATTGGACCTATACCGATCTGTTTGAAGAACCGGGTCCGCCGACGGCATCGTTTCAGGGTGGTTTTGGTTTGCTCAATCCTGAAGGCATACGCAAGCCAGCCTACTTCGCCTACAAATACCTGCACCAGTTGGGCGAAGCAGTCATTTCCACCCAGGACCCGCAAAGCTATGTGACCCGTACAGAAGACGGGGCCTTGCAGGTGCTGGCCTGGGATTATCGCCAGCCCGTACAAGACAAGAGCAACCGCGGCTTCTATACCACCGTGCTGCCATCCAAAAACCTTACACCCCTGGAACTGGATGTCAGTGGCCTGCAAGCGGGGGATTACACGGCATATATCTATCGCACTGGTTTCAGATCAAATGACGCCCATACCGCGTATCTGGAAATGGGTTCGCCCGCCAGGCTGAGCACGACGCAGTTAAAGAGATTACAGGATTTGACGACAGACCAGCCTGAGCTTCGCCAGTTGAAGGTGCAGCAATCAGGCAAAGCCAGCATCAAAATTGATATGCGTGAGAATGATGTGGTTCTGGTCAGGCTGCTACCCCGATAACGAAAATGGCCTGCCAGGATAGTCCCTGGCAGGCCATAGTATCGACAGCTAACTGGCAGGTTTAATCTACCAGGGTGACGAATTCAGCACGTGGACGACGCACTTTTTTCAGGCTTTGTAGCCAGTCACCTTCAGTCGCGCGATAGCCCAGTGGCAGGATCACGACCGAACGCAAACCTTTTTCGCGCAGTTTCAGAATTTCGTCGACCTTGGCTGGATCAAAACCTTCCATCGGTGTGCTGTCGACTTCTTCGTAGGCAGCGGCGATCAGTGCTGATCCCAGGCCGATGTAAGCCTGACGGGCAGCGTGCTGATAATTGGTTTCGGCATCACGTTTTGGGTAGCTGGCCAACAACATCTGGCGATAGTTTTCCCAGCCTTCGTTTTTGAAACCACGTTCTTCATTGACCAGGTCGAACATGTAATTGATACGTTCTTCGGTGTAGTTGTCCCATGCGGCAAAAACCAGCAGATGGGAGCAGTCGGTAACCTGTGCCTGGTTCCAGGCGTGTGGTTTGATTTCTTCACGTACTGCAGGATTGGTCACAACGATCACTTCGTAAGGTTGCAGGCCACTGGAGCTGGCTGTCAGACGTACTGCTTCCAGGATACGGTCAACTTTTTCCTGTGGAACAGCCTTGCTTGGTTCCATTTTTTTGGTGGCATAGCGCCATTCGAGTTTGCTTAACAATTCAGACATGGGTTCTTACTTTCTGGGCAATAAGGTTAAAAATTACTTCAGCAATGAAATGAGTTCTGATTATATGTGGGTTTGCCTGAACGCGTTTCAAGTGCTGATTTTTTAAATTGATTGATGAATTTATATCGCGAAATAACAACTGCTTTATGTTGGCCACGTATGGCCACGTATGGTCAGTCATGATTCTGATTACTTCGCCTGCTACGCGGCAAAGAATTGACTTCGTTATTAGCAGTTGCTGTAATGCCATGAGCCATCAACAGTCGTTTCGTTCAGTGTGTATTTGCCATCCCTTATCAACGGAGTGAAGTAAATCATGACCAAAAAGCTCATTGTGAATCAAATGGCAGCGGCCGCAAAATTCAATCGCAGCAGGCGCAATTTGATGCTGGGCATGGCGGGTCTGGTTGGTACTCCCTCATTGGTCATGGCGCAAAACAGTGAATCGGGAAAAAGCACAAACACGCTCTGGTACAGACAACCGGCATCGTGCTGGGAAGAGGCGCTGCCACTCGGCAATGGCCGCCTGGGGGCAATGGTTTTTGGGCGGGTAGGGCAAGAGCGCCTGCAACTGAATGAAGATACCTTGTGGGCAGGTGCACCTTACACGCCGGACAATCCAGATGCGCGGGCAGCATTGCCAGAAGTCCGGCAACTGATCGCCGATGGCAAATATAAAGAAGCAACGGATCTCGCCAGTACCTATATGATGGGTAATCCCCTGAAGCTCATGCCTTATGGCAGCCTGGGTGATGTACTGCTGACGCTTAATAATGGCGCTGTGCAGCCCACACGCTATGAGCGCCAGCTTGATCTGTCGACGGCGATTAACCTTACCTCATTCCAGACAGCCGATGGTGTATTTGAGCGCGAGACATTTGTTTCGGCACAAGATCAGGTTATTGTCATGCATATGACGGCGGAACAAGCCAGGCTGGGTATTGAACTGGCGTATCGCAGCCCGCGCAAGGTGAAATATCCTTCCTCTGATTATCAGGGTGCCGATGGTTTGACAAAACAGACGCCGGTTGACTGGCTGAAGACGGAACTGGCAGGCGAGCTGAGCGCTGGCTCCACCATGGCAGCAGACGGCAAAGACGCCATCCTGATCACAGGCAGCAACGAACCTGGTGCCGGTGGTAAATCCGGCCTGCGCTATGCCCTGCGTATTAAACTGGTGTCTGATGGCAGGCTTGACCTGCTTACTGATACCATGAAAAACAATAGAATGACAGTCAGCGAGGCGCGCACGGTGACGCTGCTGATCGCTGCTGCAACCAGCTATGTCAATTATCACGATGTCAGTGGTGACCCGGTGGCGATAGTCAGGCGGCAGACCGAGCAGGCAGCAACAAAACCTTACGAGCTACTCAAGAGCAATCATATCCGTGATCATCGGGTGTTGTTCAATAACATGTCCATCAACCTGGGCAGCACGACGCAGGCAGCACAAGCAACGGATATTCGCATTGCCGCTGCCGAAACGACGGAAGACCCTGCCTTGTCCGCACTGTATGTGCAGTATGCACGATACCTGATGATTTCTTCATCGCGCCCTGGCACACAGCCAGCAAACCTGCAAGGTATCTGGAATGAAGGCACCAATCCGCCATGGGGCAGCAAATACACCATCAACATCAATACGCAAATGAACTACTGGCCCGCAGACCCCGCTGGCCTGGGTGCCTGCGTTGAGCCATTGCTGCGCCTGGTCGAAGACCTGGCCGTAACAGGTGCCAAAACCGCCAGAACCATGTATAACGCCAGCGGCTGGGTCACACATCATAATACTGACTTGTGGCGTGCGGCCTCGCCAAACGATGGTCCTCGCTGGGGCCTTTGGCCTTGTGGTGGCGCATGGTTATGCAACTCGGTGTGGGATCATTATGATTACAGCCGTGATGCTGACGTACTGACGCGGCTGTTCCCGGTCATGCTCGGTGCATCCGCGTTTTTTCTCGATACCTTGATTGAAGACCCCAAAGGCCGTGGCCTGGTGACATCCCCTTCACTGTCACCAGAAAACTCGCATCCATTCGGGACATCAGTGTGCGCTGCCCCTGCCATGGATCGCCAGATCGTGCGGGATTTATTTAAAAACACGCTGGAAGCAGCCCGTCTGCTGAAACAGCAACCAGCCCTGATAGAGCGCATCGCCAGGGCTTTGCCGCAGATCGCAAGCGACCGTATTGGCCACGCCGGGCAATTGCAGGAATGGCTGGACGATTGGGATACGCAGGCACCCGATCAGCGTCACCGTCATGTATCCCATCTGTATGCCGTGTATCCCAGCAACCAGATCAATCTGCGCGATACACCAGACTTGTTGCAAGCTGCAAAAAACAGCCTGCGTCAGCGCGGCGACCTGGCAACCGGCTGGGGTACCGCGTGGCGCATCTGCCTGTGGGCGCGCATGGGGGAGGGCGATCATGCGCACAGCATACTTAAAACACTCACTGGCCCAAAGCGCACTTACCCCAATATGTTTGATGCCCATCCACCATTCCAGATTGATGGCAATTTTGGTGGTTCTGCCGGTGTGCTGGAAATGCTGCTGCAGTCATGGGGAGGGGAAGTGTTTTTGCTGCCCGCCTTGCCTGCTGCCTGGCCATCAGGTGAAGTCACTGGCTTGCGCGCTCGCGGTGGCATGAGTGTGGATATGCAATGGCGCGCCGGTAAGCTGGTGTCAGCGACATTACAAGGGCTACCAGGCACATCTGCGCGCGTCAGTTATCGTGGTGTCAGAATGGATGTCAGTCTGGATGCAAAAGGTATTCATCGTCTGAAAATACCTGTCGCGACTACATAAAAAAACAGCTCTGCAAGAAAATTGCAGAGCTGAAATTCGTTCCTGATCAATCAGGCTTTGCCAGCGGGCACCTTCCAGAACCGCACCGCCAATGCTGCCAGGGCTGTTGCAGTTGCCAGACCAGTCACGCCTGTCCAGCCCCATTGTGCCAGCAGGGCACTGCCCAGCGTGGCGCCAGATGCCATGCCGATGAACATGCCGACAAACAGTACCGCATTCAGACGGCTGCGTGCACCCGGGTCTATGCTGTAGACGATGGTTTGATGAGCGATCAGCGTTGCCTGTACACCCAGATCAAAACCGACCGTACCTATGCCCAGCAACCACAGTTGCGCAGTGGGTGACAGAAAAGGACTGAAGTTCATCGCCGCAAAGGACACAGCAGTCAGGCCCGCACCAAGTTTGGTGACCAGGCCCGGCCCATGTTTGTCGGCCAGGTGACCGGCCACTGGGGCGGCCAGTGCACCTACAGCCCCAGCCAGACCAAAGGCACCCGCTACTGCACTACCCAGATGAAACGGTTCTGCATGCAGCATCACTGCCAGGGTGGACCAGAAAGCACCGAAACCCATCGCCAGCAAACCCTGTGCCAATGAGGCACGACGCAGCATGCCGTGACGGCGTAACAGATCCAGCAGCGAACCCAGCAAGGCGCGATAGCTTAAGGTGGTGGTCGGTGCAAAATGCGGCAAGCCACGCCAGATGGCAACGCCTATCAGCGAGACCCCGGCAGCAGCCAGCACAAACATCGTGCGCCAGCCAAAATGCTCTGCCACAAAACCGCTGATAACACGCGACAGCAAGATACCCATCAACAGCCCGGTCATGACCGTGCCCACCACCTTGCCGCGCCTTGATTCATGCGCCAGCGTGGCAGCGGCGGGCACAATATCCTGCGCCATGGTCGCCGTCAGCCCGATAGCAAGGCTGGCAATTAGCAGTACGCTTAATGACTGCGCAAACGCTGCCGCAATCAGCGACACCACCAGCAAGCCAGCCTTGACAAGGATGATGTTACGACGATCATGCTTGTCACCCAGCGGTGCCAGCAGCAAGATACCCAGCGCATAGCCCAACTGCGTCAGGGTTGGCACAAAACCGATATCCAGGTCGCTGACACCAATGTCTGTGGCAAGTACGCCCAGCATGGGCTGGCTGTAATACAGCGATGCCACCGACAGGCTGGCGCCACTGGCCAGCAACAGCACCATCGATGATGAAGGTTGCTGGTGCGCCACGCTGACGCCAACTGCTGCATGAGAGGCAGGTGCCGTTGCTGGTGTCTGTAGGGCCAGAGCAGGACCAGGCTGGCCTGATGTACTCTGGTTATGCGAATTATGAATGGAAGACATGATTTGTTCCTTGTTTTTTGCTGATGACTACAAAGGCTGCTTGAATGAACCCAGTGTATTGCGCCGCAAAATAAAACGGTAGTAGCATGGCTTGCAGATTTGTTATACATTTGACGTATGACCAAAGCCCGCGCTTCCCGCCTCGACAATACTGCCAATGTCGCCACAGCAGCCCTCATGACGGGGGCAGGTGACCGCATAGAACTGATGCAGACCTTTGTCCGCATCGTTGAAGCCGGCAACCTTTCTGCCGCTGCCGTCCAGCTGGGCACGACCCAGCCGACCGTCAGCCGCCGCCTGCAATCGCTGGAACAGTTTCTGGGTGTGCGCCTGTTACATCGCTCTACCCACAGCATGCGTCTTACCGTGGATGGCGAGCGCTGCTACGAACATGCCAGAAACCTGCTGGTCAGCTGGGCTACGCTGGAATCGGATATACGCGGCACCAACGAAGAGCCGGAAGGCGTACTGCGCGTAGTGGCACCACACGCCTTCGGGCAAGAACGCCTGATCAAGCCGCTGGCCGATTACCTTAAACGTTATCCGCGCGTGTCGGTTGAATGGCTGTTGCATGACGACATCTCATTGCAAGATTTCATCGCCGCCGGCATAGACTGCGCCATCCAGGTCGGTGAAATCGCCGATTCTTCGCTGGTAGCCATCAAGCTGGCCGAAGTGCCACGTATTGTCGTCGCTGCGCCATCCGTACTGGCAGGCAGACCCATGCCGCAACATGCGATGGATCTGGCAGGCTTGCCATGGTTATCGCTACGCACGTTTTACCGCAACGAAGTCTTTCTGCATCATGTACAAACAGGCGAAATCCAGCGCCTGTCTTTCACCCCGCGTCTCAGCACCGACAATCTCTACGCCCTGCGTACCGCAACACTGGAAGGCCTGGGAGTAGGAATAGGTTCCACCTGGATACTGGTCGACGACCTGGCCACAGGCCGCCTCGTACAACTAGCTCCGCAATGGCAGGCCTCACCTTTGCCCGTGAACCTGGTCTACCCCTATGCACGCTTCTACCCGGTGCGATTGCGGCGGTTTATTGAAATGATACGAGCGGCTGTGCCGACTACGTTGCATGGGTGAGTTGTTGAGTGGTTTAAATTGCATTTATTTTTGTTACAATCAGCGGCTTTTCTTATTTCTCGCTTTTTATTTTCCCTTTTCCCGTGACTCACTTGACTGGCACGCAAGATAGTCAATGCAGGTCCATTTTTAATCTGACATGATGAAATTTCAAAATACAGCAGTACTTTCTATCGCTCTTGTTTTATCTGCCTGCGGCGGCGGTAGTGGCGGCTCTGCAAATAGTGGCGGTGCCACGGGTGGGGCCAACTCCGGGATTGTGTCGGGGCAAGGTTGTACCAATAAGTTCGGACGGACTTGGACTGCTGTGGATGGGGTAAAGCAGAAGTTGGAATACTTTAATAATGTCGTCTATGGCAATGGCGTTTTTTTGGGAATAGGGTACGGAAAGGCAGTAATAAGTCGGGATGGCGAAAACTGGATTAATGTGGCTTCTTCCGGTGTACATGGCGGCTATGCATTGACTTATGCTTTGGGAAAAATCTACATGGTGGGCCAAACTGGTGGACTAGCGGATAATCGAATGATGGCATCAAGCACGATCGATGGTACAAGTTGGGATAACGTGATTATTGGCGACAGCGCTAATCCATCTTTGCAAGCACTGCCAAATGTTGACCCACAAAGCATGTCCTATGGAAATGGGAGATTTGTACTGGTCGGTCGTGATGGAAAAATCATCTGGAGCGCAGATGGCCGGAGTTGGTATGCCGCAGCAAATGCGGCTGATCTCAAAGTTTATGGCTTTGACTGGGGTACATTTGCGAATGGAAAATTCTATGCTGGTGCACGTCTTAATGTATATGTCAGCAGCGATGGCAATACCTGGCAGACACAAAAAATCGTTGGCGATGGTACATTTCCGACAACTGGTTTAACTGGCATGCAGTACTTTAACGGCATGTATGTGGCTGTTGATAGCCAAGGCAATATTGCCAATAGCAGCGACAGTATCAACTGGAAAACGGTCGCGAAAGGGCGAGTCTTCCTTCCCGTAAATGGTAATGCAATCGTTGCTGGCGGCGGACAATTGATGGCGGTCGATTCTGCGTCCAACTTTACTAGAGATGGCGATGATATTTTTTACAGCTGTGACGGCATCCAATGGGAAAAAACGAAAGTCCCAAATGGCAATTATAGTTACTCAATAGCGATAGGTGACAATATTGCTGCGGGTGTGGGCAGTACACCAATTTTTTCCAAGTATTGATTTGTACATGTGCTGTAGTCTGGGGGCGCTATTGCACAGATCAGCGCATTCCGAAACGCATTTCCATGAATAGCGGATCGTTCTAAACTGGCTCCGCTATTCCTTCCTTCGCAATCCATGCTGGTGTGGTGTAACAAACTCGTCCATGAACGAGGTCAAAGAGTTAGCTTGCGTCAGAAAACCTGTCTATGACCTTAGCTTGCCACCTCATTGATTGCGCCAGCATTGCTGTAGACGGTATGGTTGCTGTTGCTGACGTCGGTATGAGCTTGTTCAACGGGTGATGTCTGTTTTATGCGAAATTCATTGATGTCTGAAATCATCTGTGACACCTGATTGATACTGACAAAGATTTCTTCCATTTTCAAGCCTGTATTACTGTCAGGGGCTAACCAGTCCTGCACGTCAACTTGAACCAATAATCAATATCTTGATTATTGCAGTTGCATTCACTTTCCTTGCACCAGATTTCTGACTGCACTGGCAATTCCCACGAAACCACTCCTTTTGTTCGCTGTCTCTTGCTGCTGCTTCCACAGCGCAACTGTGTTGCGGGCATCCCACTACGGTCTGCTAATAAGTCTTTTATTTGATGGAATACCCTTAAAACATTATCTGTGAATGTAAATGATATTGATTCTCATTGGCGATCAGTGTATCATCAGCGGGATTCGCGATAGCTATATAGCCAGTAATTAATATCTTATACATAACACTTTGAATACACACTTAGGGGGTAACTTGAAACATTCGCAAGCGCAAAAACCAAAAAGTCTTCGTCATGCAGACGATCTGGTGATGAACTCAATGAAGAAGACAACGCTGGCATTGGGTATTTCCAGTGCGATGTTCATGCCTATGGCTGTAATGGCGCAAGACGCCACACCGCCTGCTGCCAAAACACAGAAAGATGCGCAGAAATTGCCGGAAGTGGAAGTGTTGGGCAAACGTGTTGAATCCAATCCAAATGCTGAAGTTGGTGCGCCGTACAAAGCGAAATCATCTGCTGATTCTCGTCACACACGCCCACTGGCAGAAACACCACAGACTATCTCGGTGTTGACCCGTGCAGCGATTGATGACTCTGGCCTGACAGACCTGAAACAGGTGTTGGGCGCACAGCCTGGCATCACGCTGGGTACCGGCGAAAACGGTAACGCCTTCGGCGACCGTTACATCATCCGTGGCCAGGAAGCGCGTAGCGACGTGTTCGTCGATGGCTTGCGTGATCCAGGTATGTCTACACGTGAAAGTTTCGTGATTGAACAACTGGAAATCGCCAAAGGCCCTAATTCCAGTTTTGCCGGTCGTGGTACTGCTGGTGGTGCGATCAACGCCATCACCAAGCAAGCTACTCTGGACCATGATTTTGAACGTATTTCCGTAGGTGTCGGCAGTGATTCACAACGCCGCGTTACTGCTGACATCAACAAAGGTTTTGGCGATCATTTTGCTTTGCGTGCCAATGTGCTGTATGGCGATGAAGACGTGCCTGATCGTTCACCTGCTAACCGCAAGCGCAAGGGTGTTGCCTTGTCCGGCCTGTATGAAGTCAGCAAGGATCTGTCCGTTACGCTGGATTACTATGGTCTGCGTACCAAGGATACATCTCCGGATCTGGGTTACTACCTGGTTGGCACAGTGCCGAACCGCGTACCTGCAACCAATGTGCCGGTGTATGGCCAGGCAAATGATTTCCTGAAGTCTGATGTAGACACGGTTACAGCCCGTGTGAACTGGACGCTGGCGCCTGATCTGAAGCTCACCAGCCTGACGCGTTACGGTAAATCCGGCAACGGCTATGTCACTACAGGTGCGTCTTCTGCAACGCGTTACAACGGTGCAACCGGTGTGTCTTACACCACGGGCGTTCTTGATGGCGGCCACACTGGCTGGCAGGATATCGATTACTTTGCGCACCAGAGCAATTTGCGTTGGGACAAAGTGCTGGGCGGCCTCAAGCATGAATTCATCTTCGGTGCTGAATATGCTGACCACAAAGTGGTATCCGGTACCTACGCTATTACCAATACTGGCACATTCAATTGCAAAACCACAGCCGGCATTGGCGCCAACAATGGCTTCTGCTTCACTGACAGCAATGGCACACCAGTTGCTAACCTGAGCAACCTGGCTGGCCGTAATTCCAGCCGTCTGACCTGGAACCAGGATTGGCATATCAAGGCATTGGCGCTGACGCTGATGGACACCGTTGATCTGACTGACAAATTTACAGCCTTCGGTGGCTTGCGTGCAGATTCCTTTGACCTGAACCTGACACGTCGCAATAACACGACAGGCGCCATCACTGGCGACTACGGTTACAAAGACACACTGGTGAACGGCCATCTGGGTCTGAGCTACAAGATCACGCCCAAGCTGATCGTCTACGGTTCTGTTGCCAGCGCACAGGACATCAACGGCGGTGAAGCCGATGCCGGTACCAGCAGTGGTTACGGTGGTGCTGTGTTGTATCAAAACCAGATCGCTGGTGCCAAGCCAGAAACATCGATCAACTATGAACTGGGCGTGAAGTGGAATCTGCTGGACGACAAACTGCTTGCTACGGCAGCCTTGTTCCAGACCAAGAAGTCTGATGTGATGGAAGGTGCCAACTATGACACGATCGGTACATTCAACTCCGGTAAAAATCGTGTGCAAGGTCTGGAACTGGGCCTGAGCGGCAATCTGACTGAAGACTTGTCCATACAGGCTGGCGCGGCTTTCATGGATTCCAAAGTGCTGGCTTCTTCTACACCAGCAAACATTGGTAATCCATTGAGTAACTTCGCCAAGAAAACCTTCTCGGTACAGGCCAAGTACCAGTTGACCAATGCGTTCTCGTTTGGTGGCGCAGCACGTCATGAAAGTGATCGTTGCGGTGGCCAGCCTGACACAGCGGCAGGTTACACAGCTGCTGGTCTTTGCTCGCAGCCAGTACCTTCGTTCACGGCATATGATGTGTTTGCTGCATATCGCTTCTCACGTCGCTTTGATGTCCGCGTCAATGTACTGAATGTCACGAACAAAGACTACTACACAGCCGTGTACCGTTCTGGTGCTTTCTTGTACAAAGGTGATGCACGTGCAGTACGCGTCGCGCTGAACTACGAAATGTAAAGCATCTGTCTGGCGAGCTGGTGATTCAGATAAAATACGGGTTCTTTGTTGATATTTTCCATTGATGAATAACCCGTCCAACTCTGTTAATCAGCCAGTCGCTGGCGGCGCCGCTGGTGGTATTCCGGCAGATATACGCTGCGCCCAGGATTATGAAATCGTGGCGCAGCGTACCATGGCAGAACCCAGCTACGCCTATGTAGCCGGTGGCAGCGGACGCGACCTTACCGTAGCAGCCAACCTGGCAGCCTTTTCGCAATGGTCCATGTATCCGCGTGTATTACGCGATGTCAAAGACGGGCATACGCGAGTTGCGCTAGGTACACAAACCTTCCTTCACCCCATATTGCTGGCCCCCGTGGCTTTCCAGAAGCTTGCCCATCCGGCAGGTGAAATTGATACTGCACGTGCGGCCCAGGCCATGGATAGCTGCATGGTATGCAGTACGCTGGCGTCCTGTCGGCTGGAAGATGTAGCGCATGCAGCCGGTGCGCACAAGTGGTTTCAACTGTATTTTCAAACAAATAGAAGTGACACGCTGGCCCTGCTGGCAAGGGCAGAGGCAGCAGGTTTCAGTGCCATCGTGGTGACGCTGGATGCATCCATACAGGTGGCAAGTACGCGTGCCCTGCAGGCAGGATTTCGCATGCCTGCCGATTGCGTGGCGGTGAATGTCCAGGATGCATCTGCCGGACAGCCTGCCCAGGACATTGAATTATCACCCGGTGACAGTCGTATTTTTCAGGGTGTGATGCGGGCTGCGCCTACATGGCCTGACCTGGCCTGGCTGATGACGCAGACTTCTTTGCCGGTATGGGTAAAAGGCGTTTTGCATCCAGACGATGCACGAGCGCTGCAGGCCGCCGGTGTTGCTGGTGTCGTGGTTTCCAACCACGGCGGGCGCAGCCTGGATGGTGCACCTGCCAGCCTGACTGTGTTGCCGGCCATCCGTGCTGCGGTGGGGGATGATTTTCCCCTGTTGCTCGATGGTGGCATACGGTCTGGTGCCGATGTCTTCAAGGCGCTGGCACTGGGGGCTGATGCAGTACTGGTCGGTCGTCTGCAAATGTATGCGCTGAGTGTCGCGGGTGCCCTGGGTGTTGCCCACATGATCAAACTGTTACGTGAAGAACTGGAAGTATGCATGGCCCAGGCCGGGTGCGCGACTTTGCGAGACATCAGCAGTGAGGCTTTGCTGCGCTGTTCCTGATTGTCGCGAGCAGTCGCTGAGTACGCCAATTTAACTATAAAATAAGGCTGAATGTATGTTGATTGTGATCGAGAATGTCTTGAGCAAGGATGAGGTGCGGCAGTTTAGGGCGCATCTTGATCAGGCCGAATGGCAGGACGGTGTACGTACTGCCGGCACCCTTGCGCAACAGGTCAAACGCAATTTGCAGATAGATGACAATTCTGAGCTTGCCATCAAGCTGGGTAATCATATTCTGCGCAATCTGGGTCAGCATCCGGTCTTCATTTCTGCCGCCTTGCCACAAAAAATCTATCCGCCAAAATTCAATTGCTACCAGGATGGTGGCGGATATGGCCTGCACGTGGACAGTGCCATCATGGTGCAGCCCGGCACAGGCCAGAACTTGCGCAGTGATCTGGCTGCTACCGTGTTCCTGGCCGAACCGGAAGAGTATGAAGGAGGAGAGCTGGAAATCGATACCGACTTCGGCGCCCAGACCGTCAAACTTGCAGCGGGTGACATGGTGTTATATCCCGCTTCCAGTCTGCACAGGGTGACGCCGGTAACATCGGGTGCACGGCTTGCTTCGTTTTTCTGGATAGAGAGCATGGTCAGTGACGGTACTGAACGTACCATGCTGTTCGATCTTGACCAGGCGATCCAGAAACTGACGATGACGGTGGATGCGCAAAATCCGGCACTGCTGACGCTGACAGGTGTGTACCATAATTTGTTACGTCGCTGGGCCATTACTTGACAGGACTTACGCAAAACCGCCCCAGCTGCGTTGTAGCTCCTAGCCGTACTAAAGTACTGTCTTCGTCGCTACGCCTTGCTGGGACAATTTTGCGTAAGTCCCATTAAATTTTAAATCAACTATAAGGAGTAAAAAATGCGATCAATTTTTGTAAAACTCGTCCCGGTGGCCTTTGCTGTCATAGCCAGCAGCGCGTGGGCACATGGCGATGTCAAATGTACTGACCAGCCAAAGGCCAAATGGCGTCCACATACAGAACTGCAGGAAAAGCTGACCAAGGAAGGCTGGCAAATTCGCCGCATGGAACAGACTACCAGCTGCTACGAAGTGTATGCCAAAGATCCCAAGGGCAAACGCGTTGAAGCATTCTTCAACCCGGTAACGTTCGAACGCGTTGAAGAATAATCAACCGGTCCGGGACATGCCCGTTCGGGACATGCCCGTCCGGGACGTGCCCGTTCGGGACGTGCCCGTCTGGGATCTGGCTGTACGCCTGATCCATTGGATACTGGTGTTCAGCATCGGCGCTGCGTGGTTCACCAGCGGCCAGATTGGTGTTGCCCATGAATATGCAGGCTATGGTGCTGGCATGCTGGTAGTGGCGCGGCTGGTCTGGTCTGGTATCGGCAATCGCTATGCACGCTTTGGCCAATTCCTGAAGTCATTGCCGGTGACGCTTGATTACGTGCGCCAGGTCATGCTTGGTAAAGCTCCGCGTTATATCGGTCACAACCCCTTGGGCGGCTGGATGGTCGTAGCGCTGTTATCTTGCGTGGCATTATTGGTATTGACCGGATGGGCCATGGGCACCGATTTGCTGTGGGGCTACGCATGGCCTGTACGCATGCATGTCACCATTGCCTGGATCATGGTCGGACTGATAGCCCTGCATGTGGCTGGTGTCCTGTTCACTAGCTGGCAACATCGCGAAAATCTGCCCAAAGCCATGCTGACGGGTAAAAAGCCATCGGCTGAGCCGGGGGATCTGGATTAGTGGCAGTTGAATTGCATCTGCATCCACTTAAAGCGATTTTCTGGACTTGAGTTCTGTTCTGTACGCATACTTCCTGAACGGAAGCGAGGGTATCCAGGTCTGCTCCAGGCAAATCTCAAAACGTTTGCCGTCGACACCCCTGACCCGAAACCATATCGTGGAAGGGCCTCTGCCGTAGCTAAACTGTATATTCTCCAAATCGTACAATTGCATTGAATTTGTGTTTGTCCAATGGATGGCGGCGAATAACAGTCTGTTTTTCTTGCGCAGGGACGCCAGCCGCATCATCAATAAGAAGGGTGATATCAGCCAAACGGCGGATATCAGGTGACGCACGAATTCGGAATAATCCATTTCTTCTCCGCTATGACTTCTTCAGCATGATAAGCAGGATTCTTTGCCTGGGTGTTGGACGTTGTGCCCTAATACCACCTTAAAAAATCACTGCATTGATTGTTTGAATGCCACGTCAGTATATGCATGTTGCAGCCTGGTATTGAAGGCGGGTGCCAGCTAGTTATCTTTCCCTGGTCATGTACTTTACCGTAGCGCTTGCAGCAAACAACTGTAGCAAGACTTGTTCGCGGGCGCGCACGCAGTGGTCTGGTTTCCACTATTGCCATGAGTCATTACCAGCCAAGCGGGAAATTCGTTACATTTTAAATGAAGATACCACTTAAATACCTATTGACATCCACTAGGGAAAAAACTTACAGTGAAGCCTGAAATGGTAGCAGATGTAGCGTCGCTGGTTTGGTGGCGTCAAAAAACATGAATACCTCACTTATCAATGAATAAACAAGCAGAAAATCAGCATACACCAGACGGGCAGAATGCTAGCGGCATGGCTTACCGTTATCTTGTCGGTGCCGATGGCGGTGGTACTGGCACGCGAGTGGTGTTGGCTGATGCCGCAGGCAAGGAACTGGGGCGTGGCAGCGCCGGGCCGTCTGGCCTGGCGCTGGGGCGTGACAAGGCCTGGCAATCCATTTTGCAGGCGACGCAGCAGGCATTTGATGCAGCAGGCATGGCCATGCCACCGTTGCAGGAAATTGCCGTTGGCTGCGGGCTGGCAGGTGTACACAATATTCATTGGACCAAAGAATTCGTCGCCCTTAATCCCGGCTTTGGTGCCGTCTATGCTGAAACCGATGCCTATACCACTTTATTGGGCGCGCTGGATGGCAAGCCTGGCGCAATCATTGCTTTGGGCACTGGCAGCGTTGGCGAAGTATTGCTGGCCAGCGGGCAGCGTCGTGAAGTGGGTGGCTGGGGCTTTCCCGTCAGTGATGAAGCCAGTGGTGCATGGCTGGGCATGCGTGCAGTGAATCATCTGCAGCGCGTGCTGGATGGTCGTGACCTTGCCAATCCCTTTTCCGGCGCCGTGCTGGCACATTGTGGTGGCGACAAAGATGCCGTCTTTGCCTGGCTGGCGCAGGCCAACCAGACCCGTTATGCAGAACTTGCACCATTGGTGATACGCTTTGCCGCCGAAGTCGACGTGGCCCGCGCCATCATGCTGGATGCCGGTGCCGAGGTTGCCATCATGGCGCAGGCGCTTGACCCTTCTGGTGAATTGCCGATTGCCCTGTGTGGCGGTCTGGCCGCTGCCGTGGCCGTGTATCTGCCGGCGCAGTTGGCAGGGCGCGTGCAAAAGCCGCAGGCAGATTCAGCAGCGGGTGCCATGATACTGATACAGCAGTATCTGCAACATCGGCAACACCAATAAACCAAGAGAGAGAAACATGCTGGCACAACTGATAGACTTCAAACCTGACGCAGAGAGTTCTACTCCTCTGTATCTGCAGTTGGCAAACAAACTGGCTAACGGCATACATAGCGGTCTGTGGCAACCGGATGAAGCCTTGCCATCAGAACGCATGTTGTCTGAAACCCTGGATATCTCACGCGTCACCGCGCGCAAAGCCATCGACATGTTGTGCGAGCGCGGCATGCTCACCCGCAAGCATGGTTCCGGCACTTACATCACCCCCAAGCTTGAACAACCCTTGTCGCGCCTGACCAACTTCAGCGAAGAATTGCGCAATCGCGGTTTTGTGCCAGGCTCACGCTGGCTGTCACGTGAAACCGGCATCGCATCGCCAGAAGAAATCCTGTCGCTGGGTTTGTCGCCAAATACCGTGGTATCGCGCCTCAAGCGTTTGCGTACTGCCGACAATGTGGTGATGGCGATAGAAAGCACCACCATCCCGGCGATGTATATACCGAATCCGAAACTGGTCAGCGACAGTCTGTATGGCTATCTTGAAACACAGAATCTGTCGCCCACCCGTGCGCTGCAACACATACGTGCTGTCAACGCAACGGCTGAACAGGCAAGACTGGCAGATATCAAACAGGGGGCGGCGATGTTGTTTATCACCCGCGTGGCCTACCTTCCCACTGGCGCAGCGATTGAGCTTTCCCATTCGTATTGCCGCAGTGATTATTATGACTTTGTGGCGGAGTTGTTCAGATGAGTGTGGATCAACAATTGCAGGGTCAAATACTGACGCCACAAGGCTGGGTCCACGGATCACTGGCCTTCTCTGAAAAAATACAGGCGATTACTGCCTCCGCTGGTACGACAGCGGCAGATGCAGAAAACAGTTATTACATACTGCCGGGATTTGTCGATTTGCATGTGCACGGTGCCGGTGGCAAAGACACCATGGAAGCCGGTGATGCCGTTGAAGTGATCGCGCGCAAGCATGCGCAACATGGCACGACCAGCATGTTGGCCACCACCATGACGGCACCGCTGGCGGATCTGGAACAAGCCTTGCAGGCGATCCGGCCATCAGTAGAAAAACGCAGCAGTGGTGCTGCCCGTGTGCTGGGCGTGCATCTGGAAGGCCCGTATATCAATCCCGGCAAGCTGGGTGCGCAACCAGATTTTGCACATGCAGGCTCGCTGGATCAGGTACGGTACCTGAACGCAATAGCACCGATCAAACTGATTACCGTGGCACCAGAAATGGATGGCCATCTGCAACTGGTGCGCGAGCTGACAGACATCGGCATGCAGGTACAGATAGGGCATACCCTGGGTACCTACGAAGAAGGCAAGGCAGCGCTGGAAAACGGTGCCACCGGCTTTACCCATCTGTACAACGCCATGTCGCGCCTGGATCACCGCGCTCCTGGCATGGTGGGCGCTGCACTGGCACACGCACAATTTTCTGAAATTATTCCCGACCTGGTGCATGTGCATCCGGGGGCGATCAGGGCCGCCATGCGCGCCATTCCGCATCTGTATTGTGTGACTGATTCCACTGCTGCATCCGGCATGCCAGACGGCCAGTACATGCTGGGCCGTCAGGTAGTGCATAAATGCCTGGGTGGTGTGCGTCTGGAAGATGGCACGCTGGCAGGGAGCACCCTGACCATGGATCAGGCCCTGCGCAATCTGGTCAGTATAGGCCTGGATCTGGAAGATGCATCGAAGCGTGTTTCTACCTACGCAGCCGATTATCTGGGATTGAATGAGCGTGGCCGCCTGCAGGCTGGCAGCTACGCAGACCTGGTCGTGCTGGATCGCCAGCTCAACCTCATCGCTGTTTATGTAGAAGGAGAAAAGATTGACCTCGCAGATGCTTAAGGAAGCATGTTCTTCCGCCGATTTTGTAGCCGCACAACTCACGCAGGATAATGATCGTTACAGCGCGCTGGGTGCCCACCTGCGCGCCCACCCACCGGGTTCGGTCGTGACGGTGGCACGTGGCAGTTCTGATCATGCTGCCAATTATGCGGCCTACCTCATCATGGCCAGGTTGGGGCGCATCGTCGCATCTCTGCCCATGTCGCTGGTGACGCTCAATAATGCACCTTTGCTGGCCAAAGATGCGCTGGCGATTGCAGTGTCGCAATCTGGGCAAAGCCCGGACGTGGTCGAGCCTATCCGTTATTTCCGTGAAGGTGGTGCCACCACCGTGGCGCTGGTGAACGATGCTGCGTCGCCGCTCGGGCAAAGCGCAGAATGGACCATGCCCCTGCATGCCGGACCAGAACTGAGCGTCGCTGCCACCAAGAGCTTTATTACTTCGCTGGTTGCCGCTGCACGTCTGGTCGGTCACTGGCAGGATGACGCTGCATTGTTGCAGGCCATAGAACAATTGCCGGATGCCTTGCGCGCCGCGACACAATTTGACTGGTCACCAGCACTGGATGTATTGACACCTGCATCACGCATTATGGTTGTCGGCCGTGGTATCAGTTTTCCGGTGGCGCTGGAATCTGCTCTCAAGTTCAAGGAAACCTCGGTCATCCAGGCAGAAGCCTTCAGCGGTGCAGAAATCAAGCATGGTCCCATGGCACTGATACATGATGGTTACCCGCTGCTGATCTTCGCAACCCGTGGCCCATCACAGGCTGGCCAGATCGCCCTTGCCGAAGAAATGCGTGGTCGCGGTGCCAATGTCTTGCTGGCTGCACCTGATGATGTCAAGGAACGTAACCTGACCCTGCCAGTAGCTGCCACACCTGATCTTGACCCCATCGTGGCGATACAGGCGTTTTATGTCATGGCCGCCAATCTGTCGATTGCCCGTGGCCTGGACCCGGACAAACCACGTCATCTCAGTAAAGTGACAAAAACCAATTAGACTGTAGCACTACGCCGCCACGCTATTTTTTAAAAACTTAAAAAATAGATACTCCCCCTAGTATTTTTACTAACAGCAATGCAGATGTAGAAAAAATGCGAAATTTGTTAAAAATAAGGGGGAGTATAACAACGGGCGATAGCCCCGGCAAAACCTGCTGGCGCAGACGCATGGCTTTGCTGGCTACTTTGCTGCTGTGTACGGCACTGCATGGCAATGCCTTCGCTGTCCAGAAAATCGAATTCTGGACCATGAGCCTCAAGCCAAAATTCATCCCTTACTTCCAGCAACTGGTTAGCAACTACGAAGCGCAACACCCCGGCATCAAGCTCGAATGGGTGGATTTTCCGTGGGACATATTGCAGTTGAAACTGATCACTGCCATTGCAGCCGGTACCCCACCGGCGCTGGTGAATCTGAGTGTGCCATGGGCAGAAGAAATGGCGCGTGACGGTTTGCTGGAACCAGTCGATGCCTGGCTGGTAGCACCGGGCGCGACAGTTGATTACACCGATGCGGCGCTAGCCGATTTGCGTTTCAATGGCAAGGTGTATGGCTTCCCGCATTACAGCAACGTCAATGTCATCGCCTATAACCGCAAAATACTGGCAGCCGCCGGCATCACCCAGGCACCCAGAAGCATGGATGAATTGCTGGCACAGGCGGTGCTGATTTCCGCCAAAACCGGCAAGCCCGGTTATGCACCTGCACTGGGCAAGATCGATGGTTTCTTCATGCAGCAGGGGCTGGATTTGCTGCGTGATGGCAAGGCCGTCTTCAATTCACCAGCCCATGTGGCACTGATCAAAAAACTGGCGGCGACCTACAAGGCAAACGGTTTTTTGAAAGACAAATTATTTGCCGAAGACAATTTCCCGGCGGTGGTGGATGCCTATCTGGGCGGGCGGCTGGGTGTCATGGTCAGCGCACCCACTGCCATCAAACGCATACAGACAGACGCGCCAGAAGTGTATGCGCAGACCGGCATTTTCCCGGTACCACCGGGGCCGACAGGCATCAATGACGGTGGCTGGTTGTTCCACTTCGCTATACCCAGGGGCGTCAAAAAACAGCAGTTGCCCGAGATTGCCGCCTTTGCCCGCTACCTGACCAGCGACGCCAACCAACTGACGTTTGCACGGCTGGCCGGTGTCATGCCGACCACCAGGCAGGCTTTGTCCAATCCTTACTTCAAGAAAGTAGCGGCGAACGCCGGTGCATCAGAACAGGCACTGGCAGTCGCCGCCAATTCCATGAACGCGTCGCGCAGCCTGTATGTCAGCGGCATTGATGATTATGATGAATTACGTCGTTTCCTGGTCAAGGCAGTGGAGGCTGGTGTTACCGGTCGCCGCGATATACAGCAAGCCCTGGATGAAGCCGTCGCCATCTGGAACCGTAAATTGCAGGGGGCAAAGCAGCCATGAACAGGCAAACTGCATCCTCTTCCATGACAAGACGGCGTAATCTGCTGGCCTATGCCTTCCTGGCGCCGGCCCTGTTCTTGCTGCTGATGTTTTCTTTCTGGCCCGTGATGTATGGCTCTTACCTCAGCTTTACCGATTTTAGCCTGATACGCGAAGTGCACTGGGTGGGCTTTGCCAACTACCGTGCCCTGTTTGCGAATGACATGTTTTTGACCGGGCTGAAGAACTCGTTGCTGTTTTTGCTGGTCGTACCGTTCACCCAGCTAGGTGCTATCTCGCTGGCGGTGCTGGTGAATAATCAGTTACCCGGCATACGTTGGTTTCGTGCTGCCTATTATGTGCCGGTGGTGACCACTGTTTCTGTGGTGGGTATCATGTGGGGTTTCATGTTCCATGAACAGGGCACGCTCAATTATGTACTGCTGCAACTGCATGTGATTGCTGCGCCGCTGGGCTGGCTGTCGGACGATACCCTGGCCCTGTTCGCTGTCATGTTCGTCTCTTTCTGGCGTGGCCTGGGCTGGTATATGATCATGTACCTCGCGGCCCTGCAATCGCTGCCATCCGAGATGCAGGAAGCCGCCATACTCGACGGTGCCAATCGCTGGCAACGGTTTTGGCGCATTACCGTGCCGATGCTGAAACCAACCATTCTGGTATGCAGCATCATGTCGGTTCTGGCGGCTTTGAAGGCATATCAGGAAGTCGATGTGCTGACCCAGGGCGGCCCCATGAATTCCACTTTCACGGCCCTGTATTATGCGTATGACCAGGGGCTAAAACACCTGAAGCTGCCGCGTGGTCTGGCTGCTAGTTTCGTGGTGTCTGTGTGTTGCATGGCGATTGCCTTTGTCTGCCTGCGCTGGCTTAAACCCGGGCACAGGGAATGAGCATGAACATCAAAAAATTCCTGCGTACGGCATCGCAATATGGCTTGCTGAGCCTGATTGCTGTCATCTGTATTTTTCCATTCTGGTGGACGCTGGTGGTGGCAATGTCGACTGAGGGCAATCTGTTTGAATTCCCGCCCACGTTCTGGCCGCGTGGTATGTCGCTGGACAATTTTATCGAGGCATTCCGCGTCATCCCCATCGTCGCTTTTTACAAAAATTCATTGCTGATCACTTTGGCGACAGTGCTGGGCAAACTGGTGGTGTGTTCACTGGCGGCGTATCCTTTATCACGTATGCGGTTCAGTGGCAGCAAGCTCATCATGGGCGTGATACTGGCAACCATGATCTTGCCGTCAGAAGTTAACTTTCTGGTCAATTTTATTACCATCACCAAGATATCACTGGTGAATACCTATACCGCCGTGGTGTTGCCGAATATCGTGACAGCAGTGTCCATACTCTTGCTGAAACAGGCTTTCGATGAAGTACCGCAAGACTTGCTGGATGCCGCAAGGGTGGATGGTGCCGGTGAATGGGTCATCTTTTATCGCATTGTCTTGCCGCTGATTACCCCCTGGCTGGCAACAGTGGGCATACTGACCGCAGTCGAGGCCTGGAATGAATACATCTGGCCATCGATAGTCATCAGCAAGCCGGAAGATTTTCCGCTGTCAGCAGGTGTACTGTATTTGCGTGGCACCTACGGCAGCAGCACTCGCGTGATCGCGGCAGGAACCATTTTGACAGTCGCGCCTATATTGGTCGCCTTTTTATTTACCCAGCGCTTTTTTATGCGCGGCATGGATGGAGCAGTGAAATGATGCTAGACAATAAGCAAGACAACAATAATCAGCAAACCCTGACACGTGAAGCAGCACGCCGCCTGGCCGGGCAACTGGTAATGATACGCATGCCCATTACCAGTCTTGATGACGCGGCGGCACAATTTTTAAAAGACAATTACATCCGTGGTATTTGCCTGTTCAGGCAAAACATGGTGGACGAAATCCAGCTGAAGAAACTGACGGCTGATCTGCGCGTTGCCTTGGGGGAGGAAGCGCTGATCGGTATCGATCAGGAAGGGGGCGCAGTCGTGCGTTCCACCTGGGTACCGCAGCCCCCGGCGGCAATGTCGCTGGGGGCCAGCGATGACCCGGAACTATGCCGGCAGGTGGGGGCCGCAGTTGCCCGTGGCGTCAAGGCTCTGGGCTTCAACTGGAACTTTGCACCGGTGCTGGATTTGAACAATAACGTCGATAACCCTGTCATCTCTGAACGTTCATTCGGCTCTGACCCAAAGCGCGCCAGTGAACTGGCGCTGGCCTGGATGGATGGCAGCCTGTCTGAAGGCGTGGCCTGCTGCGTCAAGCACTTCCCCGGTCATGGTGACACCAATGTCGATTCCCACCGTGATTTGCCCACCGTGAACAAAAGCCTGGCCGAATTGCAGGCATTGGAACTGGCGCCTTTCCAGACCGCAGTCAGCCGCAATGCCCCAGCCATGATGACTGCGCATATCGTCTACCCGGCGCTGGATGCAGACAATCCCGCCACCATGTCCAAACCTATCTTGACTGGCCTGCTGCGTGACCAATGGAATTACCAGGGCGTGGTCATCACCGACGGCATGGACATGCACGCCATCGCCGGGCGCTACGGCGTTGGCAATGCGGCAGTGCGTGCCTTGCTGGCCGGGGCCGACATGGTCATGGCATTGGGCACCACAGAAACCCAGCTTGAAACCCTGAACGCACTGACCGAAGTCATTTTGTCTGGCGGCATTACTTTGGCGGAAGTACAGCAAAAACTGCAGCGCATGACGGCACTGACAAAAACCTATCCCTGCATGGACACCGCCTACCAGACCGACATGGCCGACCGCATCCTCATGTCCAGCGCCTGGAAACGTGGCCTGACCACGCAGGGCAATCCCGTACCGCCAGCCAGGGGCAGCAAGGTGCGCCTGATCATCAGCGCCGATGTTGTCAGCGATGGTGTGTCAGAAGCCGGTATTCCTGCAGCCAGGGTCAGTGCCATGCTGTCCAGCTTGTATGATGTCGACACCGTTACCTTTGACAAGGCCGACACCTTTGACTGGAGCGCCTTGCCCGACGATGGCCGCTTCGTCATACTCGCATCCACCGTGCGCATACGCTACAGCAAACAGGTACGCGACAGCTGGAAGCCAGACCTGCACCTGGTCTTGTGGAACCCGTTCCAGATGCTAGACATCCAGGCCCCGGCCCTGATCACCTATGGCTTCGCACCACCTGCCATCGATGCCGCACGCGCCTGGTTTGCCGCTGAAGTAGTCGCCAGCGGCCAGATCCCGGTCGCCGGGTTTTCAAGCGCTGCAACGGTACAAATATAAGGAAAAGGGGCAGGGCATGGCCGAAGTCAGACTGCAGCAGATCAGCAAATCCTATGGCAATAACCAGGTCTTGCAAGACATAGACCTGCACGTGCGCAATGGTGAATTCATGGTCTTCGTCGGCCCATCGGGCTGCGGCAAATCGACCCTGCTGCGCATGATCGCCGGCCTTGAAGATATCAGCACCGGTGAACTGTACATCGGTGACGCCCTGGCCAACGACATTCCACCCGCCAAGCGTGGCCTGGCCATGGTGTTTCAGTCATATGCCCTGTATCCGCACATGACCGTGTATGACAACATGGCTTTCAGCCTTAGCCTCAGCAACATGAGCAAGCAAGACATCGATGCAGCGGTGCAGCACGCCGCCGGCATTTTGCAAATGACCCACCTGCTGCAACGCAAGCCGCGTGATCTGTCCGGTGGCCAGCGCCAGCGCGTCGCCATCGGTCGCGCCATTGTCCGCAAACCCGGCCTGTTTTTGTTTGATGAACCGCTATCCAATCTCGACGCCAGCCTGCGCGTGCAAATGCGTATAGAACTCAGCAAGCTGCACCGGGAACTGGCCGCCACCATGATCTACGTGACGCACGATCAGGTCGAAGCCATGACCCTGGGCCAGCGCATCGCCGTCTTCAATGGCGGTAAGATAGAACAGATAGGCGCACCGCTGGAACTCTACGACAGACCCGCCAACCGCTTCGTCGCCGGTTTTCTGGGTTCCCCCAAAATGAATTTCCTGCAAGGCAAAGTCAGCCGCTGCGCCGACAATCAGGCAACAGTAAGCCTGGTCGGTGGAGCACAACTGGAGGTCAACATCCCCTCCAGCGCACTCACAGAAGGACAAGAAGTCAGCATAGGCATACGCGCAGAACACGTGGTACCAGCAGCACAAACACCAGACCGCAACAACCAACTCACCGCCTGCATCAGCTTCATCGAACACCTGGGCGACGCTGCCATCGTCTACGCCACACTGCCCGGCGAAGAAAACCTGTTCGCCATCAAACTGCCTGCGGATACTTCAGATTTATTCCCGGGGGCGGATTTGCGGATTCAATTGCCGGTGGGGCGGTGTCATGTGTTTGATGCCAATGGTGTGGCTTTAGGTCGATAAGTTAGCCACCACAACGACCAGTCTATTTTTTGTCTTCACTCAAGGCATAGGCGACAATCGCATTGGCATGTCCATGCCCCATTTCATGTTCAGCTTTGAGCTTGTTGACAATCTCCATGTGCTTCAATCCCTTGTTTTGCTGAACCAGATCCAGCCAGTGCTGGATGGGCTTGCCATATTTCTTTTCTATTGATGGGAAATAAGATGCGGGGCCTTTGATTTTTTCTTCTTCAGACATGTGATATTTCCTTTTTCTAGGGGAGCTTTAAGATCAACGGATGCATCACTAAAATAAAGACAATTTTGTTGCATCCCTGTTAAAGCTAATTTTGCCTGCTACTGTGATTCGGACAAATTTTATCGCAAATAAAACTTAGCTCACAAAGATTGATTCATCTTCGTCAATTAGTTGTATTCTCAAAAAGATAGTTCAGACAGAATCCCTTAAGGCACAATTTAAGACTCATAAGAGTCAGTAGCAAAACGCACCTCTGGTAATGCATCTCCGTGAGAATCTTTCAGTAAATTTTGTAGCGGCAGCTCATCCGGATATTCCTTAACCAAAATATTTGCGACGTTTACGCATGATTCACGAATAGTAGATGCTCCAATAGCTTCCTTGCTGTGGGGTTCAATATCTGCATAGTCTGTCGCGTAAAAGATATTTGATATAGCTTCAATAAGTGTTGTTATTTGTTCTTCAAAAAGAAACTTTCTTTTGAATAGTTCACCAGCAACCCATATTAATCGCTGCAATCCAATGATGCGGCCTGATTCAATAATATCGATTAATATTGAAATCAAGCTCTTCAGTTGTGAGGAATTTTGCGCCATTGGTAATTTTGCCCATTCCATCAAAGTTGATGCTGCATTACCAACTTCGCGAACATTCTGTCCTCGCAATGCTTTTCGAATTGTCTTCTCGGTAACCGTTGCCATTGCCTGATCTTTTGACGCAAAATAAGCAAAGGCCGGCAAGACATAAAACACATCTTCTACTTCTTGATAAAATTTCAAAAGGCTTTCGAATCGATTGATACATTTTTGCTCATCAGTTAATGCTGGAACAATCCCGTATGAAAGTGCATTACTGATGCTGTCGATCAATTGACTTTGACTGTTACCTATGAAATTAAATAAAGTGCTTTCGACTTTTTGGGGACGCCAGATTACTAGACGATCGAACAATTTTTGAGCATCTTCAGGCATCGGATATAAATTAGTATTTTTGTTCGCTGCATGGGCGATGCCAAAATAAGTTTTGACCGCAAGAGTAATTTCTGGAGATGGATATCTGCGTATATCTTTCTGAGTGTCACTTAAAATTTCATCCTCATGCTTATACAGAAAGTTGTACACCAGTGCTTTGACTTTCTCTTTATCAGGCGAGGGTAAGATTAAAAAGGCATGAGGGAATAGATTCACATCTGGTAGATTCGTATAGTCGGGGGCATCACCCCAAATAGCGTTTGCTAACTTGGTATGCTCATCTTCCGTAAGAAATCCATCCTTCTTTACTAAAGGAAAAAGTCTTAATATAGCGGCAGTTCTCGTTGGATTTTTTTCTGCAACTGCCTCGATTAGTTCGTCAATATGTTTTTCCAGTCCAATATATGTATTGCGCTCTTTAAGGTGATTAATAGCAATATTTGGCCAATCCGAAAAAAACTCATTCTTTAATGGAATTTCTAAAGTGTCTGCTAATAATTCCCATCGTTCGGAATTCGGGATGCTATTTAATGAATGTACTGTTATTGAATTGATAATGTCAATTAGGTAAAAATGCTGTAATTGGGTAGTTTTTCTAAGGCGAATTGAAAGATTGAATAATTCTTTGGCTTTTTCTGGTGTCACACGAATAACTAAGCGAGCTAAAACTTCCATTAATACTCGAAGGACAGATAATGAATGACGATTTAGTTCATCGATCTCTTTGATTCGCTGTTTGTTCCAAAATTCAACTGCTTTAAGGATATATATAACTAATTCATCCACGACATTTTTTGGCGCGCATGCTATGCCCATACGAGTAAACGTACTTTTGATTGATGGGGAGTCTTCATTGCTTGCAGAATGAATCGCTAAAATGTAATCCCATAGTTGTGTATGAATCTCGCCAGACTGCAAAAGTTTGTCAACTGTATCCGTAAGCAAATTGATCGATCCAGAACTGCTGCCAGAGCGCAAGGGGATGCCCACGGCTGCTTTTAAACCTTCCAGTAAAAGAATCTCTGATGTTTCGTTGCTAAGTGTTATTTGGTTTGAATTATCTCTGTAGTGCCCTTGCTGAAAAGAGGGCGTTATCGGATTTTTCTTTTCCAAGTAGTTCTCTTGCCGCTTCAGCACTCTTTCTTTAACGTGATCGATCCACACCCATGGATCACAATTCCATTTTCGATATGTGCTTTCAGCAAACGCAGGTAATTCTTCTTCGAATTTGATTGTGCTATTTTCTTGAGGCCACCTCATCAACCAGTGGGCCCATAATAAGCGAGAAAGGACAGGAATAGAGTGGCGATCACGACGGTAAGTTTCTCGTAATTCCCCATAGGACTTGGCGATTAATTGAGTACCCTCTTCAAACCTTCCTAATTCCATCAATATGGCTGCTTTCCTGAGTTTCCAGACAGGATCTTCTCCAGCGATTTTCTCAACTTCTAAGCTCATTACCGAATAATTCAATGCATCGCGTGCGGTAATTGCCCTGTTATAGGCAATTTCGGCGATTACATCTGGATAATATTGAGCGCGTTGTTTCAAACGGTTAATTAGAGTTTGAACATATTGCTGAAACTCTGTTTTTTCTTCTTCACTTTCTGAGTCATGCCAGCGGCTGTTTTTTAATAAAACTAAAATAATCTCATATTGCTGTTGTTTACTAAGTCCAAATTGCTCATGAGAATCGGTAACTCTAAATAAAGCTTTTTCAAGCCAGGGAGCTATGTATTCAAATGTTATGCCATACCTCCAGGCGACTTCATAAAGTAATTTTGCGCCGTCATTGGGTGAAAATGCGATTAAATTTTTTTGATTAAGAAACTGAGCAAGTAGTTGATCTTTTACCCTCCAAAGTAACTTTGGTGGGCAAACTAGCCATCCGGGATAGGACTCGCGATCGGTTTTTAATGTTTCTAATAACTCTTTTGGTACAGGTATGAATTCCGTTTCTTCCGTTTTATGATTTTTAAGCTCTTGGATAAATGGCTCAAGATTCAAATTATGTGGCTTCCACTCGTGTGGCTTCGCCTTGCAATCACCCTCATTTTTCATAGCGGATAAAAATAATTCAGTCGCGACCTTGTGCATCAGGTCGCGATCATTACTATGCTCTTTCACTGCATCCCACAGGTCAATTGGGGATATATTTATGGATTCTAAATGCTTACGTCGAGCCGCACTAAGATTGAATGCACCTACAAGAAATATTTTTCGTGCATGTCCTGCTAATTGATCACGTACCCAACCTGCCCATTGTAAAAAATTGGGATCGTCACCTGAGAAACCCAGTAAACAAAGCTCATTTTCGATAAAGACCTGTCGTGCAAAATTTACGAAGGGAGCAAATTTTGTTGGGTAAGTACGATAGTCTTCCTGAGCAGCTATAAATGTATCCGTAACACCAATTGTGCCATGCAGTTTTACAATGCGCGGAGATGGAGCCCATGCTAAATCAGCAGCTTTGGTTACAGAGGTGTAGTAAGGGCCGTGAATCTTTTCAGATGCGCGCTCTAAAAGCGTGTCCCAATTTGTGGTCATTATTTCAGACCATGGCAGTTTCAAAAGTGAATCGTAAAGTACGCCTGCTATCCATGCTTCATCGTCGATTTCTGCACGAATTTTGTCATTTAGTGCTGTTTGCCCAAAATATGCGCGGTACTCTTCTGCAACTCTCATTGGATCAGAAAAGTCGAGACTTTCGCTATTTGGACTGAGTTCAGCAACTAATTTCTTTGTGAACTCAAACCATAGAGGTATTTTCTTTTCTCCGCCAATGTGTGTTGCTGAACTTCGACTGAATCCTGCTCCAATTATAATGGCTGCACCACGTTGACTTGCGTCAAACTTATGTAATGCTGCGGCTAATTTTTTGATGGCTGGGTAATCGGAGAGGTCGTTTAATTTAGTCATTTTCTCGACGGTAGAATTTATACTTTGCACTGTATTTCTCCAATAGACTATATTTTTTTGAAGCTTGTGAAGTTACATTATCATACCCTACGGATTGATAATTTTTTGTTATCTTTTGTGATTGCACGCATCAATGTTTATGTGACGAGAGTTCGTTTACCGTTCTTTAATGTCTAGGCTGACGCCATGAAGTATTTGTTACTTCAACTGACTTTTCTTACATGAATCGCCAAACTTCCTTCCCAAAAACTCCACCAACGCCCTTACCCGATTCGGTACAAATCGCCCGCTAGGCAACAGCGCATGTAGTGGATAGGGATCTGTCTCCCAGTCCGTCAGCAGCGCCACCAGCTTGCCATCTTCCAGTTCTTGCCGGACATCGATCAATGATTTAAAAATGACACCGGCACCGGCGACTGCCCACATGCGGGCCAGTGAGGCGTCGTCGGCGCTGCGGTCGCCGCTTACTCTGACTTCTTTCCATTTTCCTTGCTGGGCAAAGCGCCAGGTTTTGTGCAGGCGGCCATTGCGCTCGAAAATCAGGCAGTTGTGCTGGATCAGGTCTTGCGGGCTTGTGGGGGCAGGGTGGCGGGCCAGGTAAGATGGTGCGGCGCAGAGTACCGGACGGTTGTCGCATAGCAGGCGTGCCACCAGGCGTGAATCTGTCAGGGTGCCATAGCGCAGTGCCACATCGACTTCATCCCGTACGACATCCAGCGGTCTGTCACCCACATTCAGTGCCAGTTGCACGCCGGGGTGCAGAGCCAAAAATTCATCCAGCCAGGGCAGCAGGGTAGTGCGCGTCAGGTCGGACGGGGCGGCGACCCGTATGGTGCCGACCAGAGCGGTGCGGGCCTCTGATACCTGCGATTCGCCTTCATCGAGTAAATCAAACGCCCTTTGCGCATAGTCGAGCAGGATTTGCCCCTGGGAGGTGATGCGCAGGGCGCGGGTTGAACGTTCAAACAGGCGTGTGCCCAGCTGGGTTTCCAGCCGTTTCATGGCGGCGCTGGCGGCTGCCGGGGTCATGCCCAGCACACTGGCAGCACCAGACAGTGAACCACAGCGCGCCGTCTGCACGAGTACATGCAGGTCACTTATATTTTCAATTTTCATTTGAAAGTGATAGTTATTTATCGGGCTTATCAATCCATGCTTCAGATTCTACAATGCCTGCACTGATCTGGAAATGTTTCTGGATACCGATTATCAATACTGAACACACTCAAGGACTCAACATGAAAGCCATTGCTTACCGCCATTCTTTACCTGTCGATAACGCTGCATCACTGGAAGATGTGGAATTGCCAAAACCAGCGCTGGAAGCGCGGGATTTGCTGGTGCGTGTGAACGCCATCTCTGTCAACCCTGTCGATACCAAGGTCAGGCTGGGCCGCGCACCTGCAGAAGGCCAGTTGAATGTGCTGGGCTGGGATGCTGTGGGCATCGTTGAAGAAGTTGGCACTGCAGTCAGCAATTTCAAAGCGGGCGACCGCGTTTATTATGCTGGTGCGATAGACCGCCCCGGCGCAAACAGTGAATTGCATGCGGTGGATGAACGCATAGTCGCCAAGGCTCCAACCACACTGGATGATGCGCAGGCCGCCGCCTTGCCACTGACCACGATCACTGCCTATGAATTGCTGTTTGAACGCCTGGGTGTTGCCAAGAATGGTGGCGCAGGCCAGACCTTGCTGGTGATAGGTGGTGCCGGTGGTGTTGGGTCCATTCTCATACAACTGGCGCGCCAATTGACGCAATTACGTGTGATTGCTACCGCTTCACGTGCAGAGACACGTCAGTGGTGCCTCGATCTGGGTGCGCATGCAGTGATTGATCACTCCAAACCACTGAGCGCTGAATTGAAAGCCATAGGCATCAATGAAGTCGATATCGTCGCTGGCCTGACGCAAACGGCCCAGCACTATGCAGAAATCATCGCCAGCCTGAAGCCACAAGGCAAGCTGGCCGTGATTGACGACATGGTGGCGCTGGACTTGATGCAGTTGAAAGGCAAATCCATCTCCCTGCATTGGGAAATGATGTTCACCCGTTCGATGTTCAAGACTGTCGATATGGATGAACAAGGCAAGTTGCTGGCAGAAGTCGCGGCTCTGGTGGATGCGGGCAAGGTACGCACAACTGTGAATGCGAATTTTGGCAAGATCAATGCGGCAAACTTGCGCAAGGCGCATGCCCTGATAGAAAGTGGCAAGGCGCAAGGTAAAGTTGTACTGCAAGGTTTTTAATTAAAAGAACTTACGAAAAACCGCCCCAACTGCGTTGCAGCTCCTAGCCGTACTAAAGTACTGTCTTCGTCGCCGACGCCTTGCTGGGGCAATTTTGCGTAAGTTCTTAAGTTCATCAGAAAGTTTTTATGAAAACGACGATCATCAATAAATCATTTGCGGCGGCCAGCATCACCCGCGATGCTGCGCATGCCCTGATCACCGCAGCCAGTGCTGCTGCCCGCGATATCGGTATCGATGTCACGATAGCCGTCACTGACAATGCCGGTCACCTGAAAGCATTTGAACGTGCAGACAGCGCCGCATTTTTGACGGTGGATGTGGCGATCGATAAAGCCTGGACGGCTGCCTCGTTTGGCCTGCCTACTCATACATGGACCGCCATCATCAGCAATGATGTGGTGGCCCAGCTTGCCCACAGGCCGCGCCTGGTGGCAGTTGGTGGTGGTTGCCCCATTGTTGAAAATGGCAAAGTCATAGGCGGCATAGGCATATCAGGCGGCAATGCGTTGCAAGACCAGCAGGCAGCAGAAATTGCATTGGTTGCACTGGGTTTTGAAGTGAAGGCGTAAGTCAAACCAGCTGTGTTGAAAAAATGCATGCAATGCATTTTCTCTTTTTAAGGAAATCAATCACCATGAAATCTGGTGTTATTCGTTTGCTGTCAGTAAAACCTGGCGCAGTTATTTTTCTGGCCCTGTCAATATTCATGTCCATGGCACATGCAGGCAAACTCAATGAGATGGATGTGGTCAAAGCCGCGTCCGTCGATTTTTTTGCCAGCATCAGTAGCCGAAATCTCACATCAGTGACCAGCTATCTGGGTTCTGAAGGGTTTACTGAGTTCATTCCTGAATCAGATAAACTCTTGCAACTGAATGCCGGTGCATTTTCTGCTTTATTCAAATCTGGCGCGCAAATTGATGTACGTCTCACCGACATTCAGGTCAGGACCAATGGGGGCACGGCGATAGTCACCGGCACCCGTGTAGGTGCAATCACCAAACCAGGAGCAACACCAGTTGAAGGAAAATCACTGGTTACGATGATATGGTTCCGGCACGACAACGGCTGGCAGCTTGAACATGTTCACCTGTCAGCAGTACAGAAATGATATTACCTATCTGAGCGCGTCAACAAGAAAATCCACCAGACTGGTGAGCTTGCGTCGGGGGTAGGGATCTTGCAGATAGATCAGATGTACCGGAAGCGGTGGTGGCAGAAAATCAGTCAGGACGGAAACCAGTTGACCGTTCTGAATGGCTTCTTCCAGCAATGCTTCTGGTTGCATGATCAGGCCGACACCACCGATGGCGGCGGCGCGCAAGGCATAGCCGTCATTTGAAGAAAACACATGCCGGGTGGGCCAGCTTAATTCTGCCCCGTCATCTTGTTGCCATACCGGTTGCCATAATTGATGTGCAAGGCAACGATGCTTGTCGAGATCCGACCATTTCCTGGGCACGCCTTCGCGCTGAAAATAAGCAGGTGAGCCGCAAATCAGGTTACGGTAAGGGCGCAGCGGGCGGGCGACCAGGCCAGAATCTGGCAAGACACCCACGCGTATGGTCAGGTCAAACCCTTCGTCGATCAAATCCACTTTGGCATTGCTCAGCACCAGTTCGATTTCTACCGTTGGAAAACGATGAAAATAGCTTGCCAGCAGCGGTGCAATGACGCAGCTACCCATGGACACCGGGGCGCTGATACGCAGTTTTCCGCCAAGCCCGGTTTCCAGTTCAAGGACTGCGTCTTGCGCTTCGTTGATGTCGTTGAGTATCGTTTTGGCGCGGCGATAGTAGATGGCACCCGCATCAGTCAGGCTTTGGTGGCGCGTATTGCGCTTTAGCAGACGCGATCCCAGCAATTCTTCCAACTGGCGAATCTGCTTGCCAACCATGACGGAGGTGATGTCGAGTTTGACAGAGGCCAGCGTGAAATTGCCCGTTTCGACCACGGTGACAAACACTTCCATGCATTTCAATTTATCCATTGCTAACCATTAGTTAGAACACTACTTCCCGCTGCCTGCTTCACCGGCAGTTGTCATCCATGGACAATTCGAAGCCTTGAGGCAAGTTGCAAGAGCATTCATTTGTGGAGATCAAACATGACAAAGCTTTCAGAATTTTATATCACCAAAAAGTGGCATCCAGTCCATGCGGACAGGATACAGCTTTATTCCCTGGCTACGCCAAATGGCGTCAAGGTTTCCATCATGCTTGAAGAGACAGGCCTGGCCTACGATGCCCATCGCGTTACGCTGGATCAGGACGGGGTATGGTCGCCGCATTTTCTGTCGGTCAATCCCAACAACAAGATCCCGGCCATTATAGACCCAGCTGGTCCGGATGGAAATTCCCTGGCATTGTTCGAATCGGGGGCGATCTTGCTGTATCTGGCCGAAAAAACCGGGCAGCTTTTGCCCACATCTGCAGCAGCGCGCTATGAAACCATACAGTGGCTGATGTTCCAGATGGCAGGCATAGGGCCGATGTTTGGTCAGCTTGGTTTCTTCCATCGCTTTGCAGGAAGAGAATATGAAGATAAACGACCGCTGACACGCTACGTCACAGAAACAAAGAGACTGATGGCAGTGCTGGAAAAAAGGCTGACTGACCGTGCCTGGATCATGGGTGATGACTATACGATTGCCGATATCGCGATTTTTCCGTGGGTGCGTATATTGAGCGGTTTTTTTGAAGCCGGCGAATTGATTGGTATTGGCAATTATCCCCATGTTGCACGGGTACTGGCGAATTTTGTGCAAAGGCCTGCGGTGATAAAAGGCTTGGAGGTACCTGTGACGCAACGACCTGATTGATCTGATTTGTACGAATGATCTGAATGATCCGGGTGATTAGAATCAGCCAATATTCCTGACCGTAATGGTTTCATGGCATGCAGATGCCGGGCCATGCTTTTCTTCTCATTATGTAAAAACTTATTTTGTAAGAACTTTTGTAAGAACATATGCAAACAACACAAATCAGCCGGTCATTTCCCGCCGCCAGTATTACTGCCAGTGCTGCAACAACCTTGATCGCCGCAGCCAGTGCAGCTGCGCGTGATCTTGGTATCGCAGTGACAATCGCCGTCAGCGATAATGCCGGGCATCTGAAAGCCTTTGAACGTGCTGACAGCGCGGCTTTCCTGACGGTGGATGTGGCCATAGACAAGGCCTGGACAGCAGCGTCCTTTGGTTTGCCTACACATACCTGGACCGCAATCATCAGCAATGATGTCGTGGCCCAGCTCGCTCACAGGCCGCGCCTGGTTGCTGTTGGTGGCGGTTGCCCCATTATCGACAATGGCAAAGTGATCGGTGGCATAGGCATATCCGGCGGGAATGCGTTGCAAGATCAGCAGGCCGCTGAAATTGCCTTGCGGGCACTGGGTTTTGAGATAAAAGCCTGAGAAAGGCCCATCCATGTGCCGGGCCGATCTGCGGCAAGTGTCAAAGATGCGGCCGCCACATACCCATGAAAGCGACGGCAATGCCTATGCCGCTTGCCACGCTCAGCACCAGCAATCCGCCTGCCATGCTGTAGCGGGCAAGGGTGCTCTTGCTGTCCTGGGTGCGCAGGTACAGTTCCAGCACCAGCAGGGGGATCAGTGAATTCGCAAACGACAGAAAGCTCAGGAATGGGCCTTCAAAAGTCTTGGGATTAAAACCGGCCGGACCCTGGTTGACCGCTATCCAGAACATCAGGCCTATGCGAAAGAACCAGACGCCGTTGGCCAGCAAGAACAGGCGCAGCGCCCAACGGCGGTGCAGGGCGAACTGGCGTGCCAGTGCATGGCGCAAGGCCATGGCTGCGCAGAATAGTATCAGCACGGCATTCAGGCTGACACCCAGATGCTGCACAAAGTCACCCACGCCATCACGAAGCCACACCATGTACAGGCCACTGCCTGCAGCGATGACCAGGCTGCCCAGATAGATGCGCCCGTTCCAGCGATGGAAGACCGGTGCACGTGTGCGTAGCTGCGGTATCAGTTGCAGTATGCCAGCCAGGGTGATGCAGGCCGCCAGAAAAATATGCGTAATGATGGCGGCATTGCCGATGTTGTCGCCTTTGATGTAACCATGCGGCAGTACCTTGCTCCACGCCGCCAGGTCGCCCCGCAAGGCAGATGCGACGTAGAAGCCGAGGATGTAATAGACGAATAATAGCTGGCCTATTATCGCAACAGAAAACCATAGTCTTGCAGCATGGCTCAGGGCCATGCTGGCAGGTTTGTTCAGCGCACGTGACAGCGTATGCGGCGGGGTATTCTTGTTGGCCGGTTCATGCATGCTGGCTGAATCAGGTATGGTGTCTATGCTGCCTGTGCTCATGGGATAGCTCCTTGGTTGAGTGTTGAGGTTGTGTCTGGTTGTGTCTGGTTATGTACAGGCGTGACGGTGCCTGCAAAGTCTGATTTGCTTTTTGCGTGTCCGGTGTTCGTAAAGATTGCAGTTGACTGTTTTGGGTGGCTACAGCTTGAGCCTGCTTCTGCGGTGCTTACATCTGCCTGAACAGATGCAGGTAGCTGCGGCTGACAGGCAAGACTTCGGGGCGGCCACGCAGTTGTAATTCGGCGGTTTCATTCATACCGCGTGTCACGCCGGCGACATAGTGCAGATTGACGATGACGGAGCGATGGGTTTGTGCAAAACGATCCGGGTCCAGTTCGTCACTGAGTTCACGTATGCTCTTGCGTATCAGGGCATCGCCGCCATCCCAGGCGACCAGAGTGTATTTATCGTCAGCGCGCAGAAAGGCAACCTGTTCTACCGGGATCAGGCGCACGCTGTTGCCGACGGATGCCTTGATCCATTGCAGGTGATGTCGTGGTGGATTGCGCTGCCGTAAATCATTTGCCATGCGGTCCAGCAGGGCATCATAACCGGCGCCAGGTTCATTCGCTTGTACCATGCGCTGTTGCAGGCGCGTGATGGTGTCGTTCAGACGCGCTTCCATGATGGGCTTGATGAGGTAATCAATGGCACCCTGTTCAAACGCCTGCACTGCATATTGCTCATAGGCGGTAAAAAAGACGATATGTGCCCTGCGGGCGATAGACCTGGCGGCTTCTATGCCATTCAAGCCGGGCATATGCACATCCAGAAAGACAATGTCGGGCTGATGGATATCGAACATCTCTATTGCTTCGTGACCATTGCGGGCTTCATCGACGATATGCAGTTCTGGCCACAGGCGCGACAGGTTGAAACGCAAATGCTCTCTCAGCAAAGGTTCATCATCGGCGATCAGCGCAGTGATTGGCCTGTTGATCTGCCGGGTGATTTGTGCGTTGATCTGCTTCATGTCTTAGCCCCAGAGTGAAAAATTAATTCAACACGCAAACCATGTGGTGTCTGTTCATGCAAATCGACACGTGCATCTTTTCCAAAGCAGGCTTGCAGCCTTGCCCTGACATTGGTCAGGCCTGTGCCGGGTACAGCGGTTTCTGCCATGCCTATGCCAGTATCTGCTACCCACAATGTCACCATGCCGCTACGGGCATCTCGCTTGCCGCCGACTTCTATGCGGCCAACTTCAGTGCCGGGGTCTATGCCATGGCGTACGGCATTTTCCACCAAGGTCAGCAAGGCCATCGCGGGAAAGCGCAAGTCTTTCAGTTCAGGCGCAAGCTGAAGTTCAAACTGCAGCCGGTCTGGCATGCGCATATGCATGATTTCCAGATAGGCGCTGACCAGTTGCATTTCGTTTTCCAGCGTTGCGTCGGCATCATTCAGGCGCGGCATGGCTGCCCGCAGATAGGCGATCAGGTGGCGCAAGACCGGCGCTGCATTGTCTGAACCGGATTCAACCAGGGCCTGTACATTGGCCAGGGTATTGAACAGAAAATGCGGTTCTATCTGCGCCTGTAGCAGGCGCAGGCGGGCATCCAGCACTTCGCGTTCGAGGGCGCTCTTCTCCAGTTCCAGTTGCAGGCGGTCTGCACGTTCACGTTGTTTGTCTTCGCGTTTGATGGCAGCGACGGCGACCAGGGGACCAAAAAACAGTGCAAAAATCGTGCTGGTGGCAAAACCGGACAAGAGATTATTCGCCTTGATGAAACTCATGAAATCGCCTGCTATCGCCACATAGGCAGCCAGGCTGGCAAAAGGTGCCAGCAGGCAGACCGCCGCTACCCGCACCAGCCAGTGTGGTATCCAGCGTGGCAGCCACTGCAAACGCCAGGTACCCGAGACAGTGAAGGCCAGCAGCATCACCATTGCGATGAAAGTCGTGCGCCTGAGCACCAGCCAGAAAGGTGACTGGAAGACAGGCGTGGTTACCCAGGCTATCAACAGACTGATCAAGAAGACCACGACGATTTGCCGGAGGCCTGGCAGTGCAGGCCAGCGTGGAAAGGATGTAGGAGCGGTTTTCATGAAGCCAAGATAGCTGCAACTGATATTTTCGACAAGCCAGCCAGCCCGGATATGTGACCAGTGACGGTTTTCTGGGGTTGAACGACGATGGAATGTGGATCTGAACTGCGTGCAGCATCGTTTGCAACCATCGTTTGCAAATACGATTGTTTTTCTGCAAGCATTCTGTAATATTTCTACATTACACTAGGTCAACATGCTCTAAACGGTCATAATCATATTTCAGCTTGTAGCTGGAAGAAAATCTAGGAATGAGGGCGCAATGATCAGGAAATGGATGTTTGCAGTGTCGGTGCTGATGGCATCGCCAGCAATGGCAGACACCTTCCGCATTGCCTATTATGAAGGCGGTGATGCACCTTTTGTCCTGGTGGGCCCCAAAGGGCCTGGTGGTATCTTTCCCGACCTGATGGTTGCCATTGTCCGACTGAGTGGCGACAAGCTGGATCAGCAATACCTGCCCATGCGCCGTTTGCTGAAGTCTTTTGAAGATGGCCAACTGGATATTGAAGTGGGGGCCAATCCCAAGTGGCGTGCTAATTCAACGGTGCCTGGTGTGTACAGCATGGCTTTTGGCCTGCCCAAAGCCGTGCTATGTTTCCGACCGGGCGAAGTCCCTAAAAAGCAGGCAGTCAGCGATTTTTATGGACAGAAAATCGGTGTGATTTCCGGCTATTCTTATCCTGAATTTGAAGCTGCCTTTGCGACTGAGCAGATACAGCGCGCAGACATTTTCAACTCCCCCAATCTGTTGCTGACCCTGAAAGCCAAGCGCTTTGACCAGATCATCATCAGCAGCTACGTCCGGCAGTACTGGACCAAAGTCGATGCCAAGCGCTATGCCTGCGATGAAGGCCGCATGATCGACGAAAGCGAAATGATGCTGCGCATACATCCATCCCGGGCAGCTGCGCTACCCAGGCTGAATGCTGCCATCGCCACGCTGAAAAAGAGTGGTGAACTGGATGCCATATTCAGGCGCCATACCAATTAATTCAATTAATCCAATTAAGCAATTAATCCAATTAAGCTCTCTTTGATTTTAATACGATGCTGCCGGTGCTGAGGCTGGCGAAGCCAAGGGTTTGCCTTTGTCCAGCACATACACGCCGACCAGCTTGATCGTTGTGTTGCCGTGATTTTTTGCACTGTGAACCGTGCCGCCAGGTACGACAAAACCTTCGCCGGCTTTGATCTTGCGCGGGGTTTGGTTGGCGACCAGTAACTCTATTTCACCGTCCATCACATAACTGATTTCGTCACCCGGATGAGTGTGCCAGTCAACCTTGCCGCCAGCGGCTACATCAATGCGGGTTATGTAATCTTCTTTTCCGGGAATGGATGAATCTGCCTGGGTAATCGGGGTACGGGTCACACCGATGTTTTGCGCCAGCAGGCCTGCGCTGACCAGCAGGATGCCGATGGCACCGGCGTAGTGCCATGATTTCTTTGTCGTAGATTGCAAGATGGGTCTCCGGTGTGGGTTGGCATGCGTCATTGCGCATGGTACCCATTGCACGCCCATTTGCTGAGTGCGTCAAGTATTATTTTTTAATTAACTATTTCTTGCTCAAGGGCAAAAGAAATGGCGCAATTTTTACATTGCGCCATCGAATTGAATGAGAATGAAACTACTTAGGTGGAATGCTTATTTTGAACGTTTATTTTTAATGCTTATTTCTAATGCTTATGCATCAGCAGTCTTGCCCAAACCTTCAGTTGCGCCTGATTTGCTGGCACCTGGCGGAGCGTCACCATACGACACGAAGCGTGTCATGATCAATACCGGGATGGCGCTGAGCATGACCCAGATAAAGAAATTCTTGTAGCCCAGTGATACCTGGATATCGCCGCTGATGGTCTTGAACAATACGAAGCCCAGTTGCATGACGCCCGTTCCCAGCGCATAGTGGGCAGTCTGGTATTTACCGGGGGCCACCACCTGCATGATGAACAGGATCAGGCCAACGAAGCCAAAGCCATAGCCAAACATTTCGAATGCCAGCGCAGCGGTGATGACGGCCATGTTTTCCGGCAGGCTGCTGCTCAAAAAGAAAAAGGCCAGGTTAGGGGTATTCATCGCCAGTATCAGCCACGGCAGTGCACGCTTCAAACCCAGCCATGATGCGAAATAACCGCCGAGTATGCTGCCACCCAAAAATGCTATCGTGCCGGCAACGCCATACGCCGTACCCACCTGGTCAGTCGTCAGCCCCAGACCACCCAGATTTTTTGCTTCGCGCAAGAACAGCGGGCCTATGGTTTGTATTTGCCCTTCCGCAGCGCGGAACAGGATAATGAAAACGATAGCCAGCCAGATACCAGGCTTTTTAAAGAATTCAACAATCACATCCTGCAAGGTCACAAAAATGCTATGCATGGAAGCTTTGGTTTCTGTATTTTTAGTACCGGGCAGTGACCAGCTGTTATACAAACCCAGGCTGAACAGGAGCACACCCATGATGGCAAAAATGATGGTCCAGGCCTGCGCCGGTGCCAGGCTTTTTTCCAGGTAACCAGCCAGATACACCAGAGGGCCAAGGGTAATAAATTTTGCTGCATTGAAAAACGCCCCTTGCCAGCCGGCATAGCTGGCTTGCTGGGTGTTGCTGAGGCTGGCCATGTATAAACCGTCGGCTGCAATGTCATGCGTTGCTGATGCGATTGCCACCACGCCAAGCAGGGCGATGCTGATGGCAAAATAGGCCGGTAATTGCAAAGACAGTGCCAGCAGGCCCAGCGCACCACCACCTACCATCTGAAACAGCACCACCAGCATTTTCTTGCTGCCTGCGGCTTCCAGGAAAGGGCTCCACAAAGACTTGAATACCCAGGCCAGCCCTACCAGACCTGTCCAGTGGGCAATCTGGTCATTCGGCACACCCATGCTTTTGTACATCAGGCCAGCGATCAGGGCGACGGCATAAAACGGCATGCCGGATGCCAGATACAGGCTGGGTACCCAGCGCATGGGGTGCTGGGGCAGGTCTTTTTCTGTGCTCATGGTGGGTGTCTCTGCTGAATGATGTTTTCTGAAATCGTTTCTGGCTGCCTTCTTGCAGCGTGCAGCCACAACATACTAGGCACAAAAAAACTGGTCAACTGGTTTTATACTTATAATGCCACTTAAGTGCCAGTACATCCTTGTTAACGCCGTTCCAGTGTTGTTTGAATGCAGTAAACAAGGCATTTTTCGCAGACTTTTTTAAGCCATGCAGATGTCATATGATGGTAACGAAAACCCGCAGTATTTGAACTCACAGCCAATACCACTTTGTTTTATTTTGGCACTGGTATTATCGCAAACGTTTTACGGGACAAGGGTTTTTCTACCGTAAAGCCTGCAGGGAAAGTGAAATTGGTATTTTGTGAGTGGTCTTGATGGGGCGAGCTCCCTTTACTGGAATTATCTTCCATCTGTTTCATTTGCTCGCCACTCCTGTTCGCCGCCCATTGAGCATACGTTTCGAATCATGTTGTCAATGCGGTTTTGCCCAATCATGATTTAAGGTCTCTAAGCTTGAGCTAATTGTCTCCGTATAGGCTTGGGACTTACGCAAAATTGTTCCACAAAACTTAATGGAATGGTCTGGCGTAAATCCCTGCAATTAAATTGCCTGCTTCTTTCACGCTATCAAATGGAGATACTCATGTCTGAACTCAATGTATTTAGCCGTCCTGTCCGCCTTGTTGCATTCGCCCTTATTGCAGTCTTTCCACTGTTCGCCAGTGCAGCCCAGGGGGAATGCAGCGCAAAAGTAAGCGGAAGCATGACAGACAAGGAAATGAAGAAAATGGCCAAGGTCAGTATGGCTAGTGCGCAGGCAACGGCCCTTAAACTGATTGCTAAAGCAGATTTGAAGAAAGTAGTGAGCCGTGAATTGGAAGTGGAAGAAAACTGCCTGGTATATTCCTTTGACTTGCAACTGAGGTCTGCCGAAGGCAGTGAAGAAATCATGATTGATGCAGTTTCCGGCCAGGTCATTTCGCAAAAACACGAAACGCCAGAGCAGGAAGCGCAAGAAAAAGAAGTGGAAAAAAAGGGCGATGTAAACAAGAAGTAAAGTTCTTGTATGATCAACAGAAAATGAACGCAAATACATAAAGCAGAAGACCTGACTGGGGCTGTACTCATTGTTGTACTCATGCAGACTTCAAGTTTTCGTCATCGTCACATGCTTGTGATGATGACGATACCCATTACAACCGTAGCGATCCATATTGATCCGTATTAATCCATATTGATGTATGGATTAAATCTGACAAAGACCCGAAGGCGAATAGATGCGCGTGTTATTGGTCGAAGACGATGTGATGATAGGAAACGCCCTGTGTTCGGCACTGAAAGAGGAGTCCTATGCCGTAGACTGGATGCGCAACGGCTTGTCTGCTGTCCAGGTGTTATCGTGCCAGCACTATGATCTGGTCTTGCTTGATTTGGGCTTGCCCGGCAAAGACGGATTGGATGTACTTCGTTGCATTCGAATGCGAGACAATCCGGTACCCTTGCTGATCGTTACAGCGCGTGACGGCGTGGATGACAGGATACTTGGTCTTGATGGTGGCGCGGATGACTACATCCTCAAACCATTCGAAATGCGCGAATTGCTGGCCCGTATGCGGGTCGCCATCAGAAGGAAAGGCGGTGTTGCCAATTCTGAGTTGAGCAACGGCATCATTACACTTGATCAGGCCACCCGCGAGGCGCGTGTGCAACAAGGCAAAGGCGTTCAATTATCGAACCGTGAATTCGCGGTTTTGCAATCCCTGATGGTTCGTCCAGGCGCTATTTTGTCTCGTAGTGAACTCGAAGACCGGGTGTACGGCTGGGGGGATGAGGTGGAGAGTAACGCAGTCGAATTTTTGATTCATGGATTACGCAAGAAGCTCGGCAATACGGTGATCAAGAATGTAAGAGGTGTTGGATGGATGGTATCAAAAAACGAATAGAAAATTCTATCCAGATCAGGTTGTCCATGTACTTGTCTGTGATGATATGCAGTGTGGCACTGATTGCCGGAGTGTTTGCATTTTTCTCGGCGCTTGACGAGGTTAACGAGCTTCAGGACGATATGTTGCGCCAGATTGCTACCTTGTCCGAACGCCAGAACTGGGCTGAGCTTACAGATGCAGAGAAAAACAAAAGCACGAATGACGGTATTGATGAGGAATCCCGGGTTTTTGTGCAACTGCTACCGATGGCAGCACCCGGTGGTGGCATTACAGCCATGCCAGCCACTTCAGCCATCCTGGCCACTACAGCTAAAACGTCTTTGCCGCTACCAGGAAGCTTGCAGGATGGCATGCAGACTTTCAATACTGGGCAAGAAATTTATCGTGTATTGGTACATACACTGGGTACTGGCAAGCACCTGGCTGTCGCTCAAAAAATGTCTGTCAGGGATGAAATTGCTAACAATAGCGCATTGCGCACGTTGATGCCTTTCCTGATACTGATGCCGATATTACTGTTGATGGTCGCCAATATCGTGCGTAGCATCTTCAAGCCGGTGGCAAGCCTTTCTGCCGAAATAGACAGGCGCGACGAGCAGGCCTTGCATCCGATTTCTTGTGAGGCATTGCCCCGTGAAATCCGCCCGTTTGTGGCCGCCATCAACCACCTCCTGATGCGTGTGGAACAATTCATGGGAGCACAGCGACGTTTTGTCGCTGATGCTGCGCACGAACTGCGCTCCCCATTGACTGCATTGTCGCTTCAGGCTGAATTGTTGGACAATACTGACATGTCGGCCAATGCGCGCGAGCATTTGCAGCTATTACGCCAGGGTATTGATCGGGCTAAAACAATGCTGGCGCAGTTGTTGACTTTGGCGCGTGTCCAAACTACCGCCGTATCATCCGAAAGCGGCGTATCTGTGCAAAAAATCTATCGACGTGTGCTGGAAGATATGATGCCGCTGGCTGATGCGAAACAGCTTGACATCGGCGTGGTCGGTGACGAGGATGCCACCGTCATGGTCAACGAACTTGATCTGATCATTCTCATCAGAAATCTGGTGGACAACGCCATTCGTTATACACCGGAAGGAGGGCGTGTCGATTTGTCAGTGGCAAGCACTGAAACGATGATCACTCTGACCGTTGAAGATAATGGCCCTGGCATTGCTGTCACTGACAGAAAGAGAGTATTTGATCCTTTTTATCGCGTGCTGGGAAATGATCAGCCAGGATCCGGTCTCGGTCTGGCTATCGTGCAAGCTATTTCCACACGTGTCGGGGCAGGAGTGCAACTTGATTTTTCGAATGAAAGACCGGCATCAGGCTTGCGTGTCAGCGTGACGTTTGCGGTACGGTAAAGCGGCCAGCATATTGCTTCAAGCGACATAGGAAAACATGGCACGCGCACAATAAAAAACGTCAGCAAGCTGATGCCTGCTGACGTTTTGGATCCGACGATGCCGGGGTGAAGTTGTATCTGCTGCTTACAGCATCAGTGCTGCGGTCAGGGAATCGATCTGTTCTTCCGAATCAGACATCACATCCTGAAAGTTGCCGTCTTCAAATTCAAAATTGATGCGACGTGAAAAGCGCGCGATCTTGTCGCCTTCATTATTATGCAGGGGGGACAGTACCGGTGCGATGTCGTTTGCCAGAATCAGGGTGTCACCCAGGGATTCCGGCGGGAAGGCGCAAACGCCATGCCACAGGGCTTCGACGGCCTGCATGACACTTTCGGGTATGCCCAGCCGACGCATGATGCCACGGCCGATCAGGCGTTCGCCATATTCTATCCAGGTAGCTGGTTCACCATCGAGCAGACCGGGGAATTCTTCTGCACGTGAAATCAGGTAAAAACCGCCGACTTCATGCACGATACCGGCAAAAATCGCGGTTTCAGGATCAACCTTGGTAACCTGCTTGGCAATTACCTGCGCCAGCGAGGAAACATGGGCCGAGTGTTCCCACAACTGTGCTGCTTTTGCCTTCAGTGCCGGGTCTTTGACCTGGCTGTTCAACTGGCGCACGATGACGGATGCCAGCATGGCTTTCAGTGTACGAAAACCCAGGCGATTCACTGCCAGGCGCACGTTGGTGACTTCATTGCCGGAACGGTTGTAGGCAACAGAATTGGCCAGCGCCACGGTACGGGCTGACAACAAGGGGTCTGCTGCGATCATTTTTGCTGCTGCGTCAACATGGCAGTCAGGGTCATCCAGCGCCTTTTGCAGACGCAGTGATGAATCAACGCTGGTCGGGAAGACCAGGTCACCCCGGTTAACCTCGGCGGCGATGGTTTTAAATATTTCTAGCTTGTCCATGAATATCTCCCAATATTGATATGGTGATTCCTCTATGGGCTTGTAGGGGTTGAAGCCAGCAACACCCGACATTCTGTTCAAGCCACAGCATACTGATCAAAACCTATGCAAAACCACCCAACTACTTTGCAACGCCAGCCGTACTTTTGTACTGTCAATTTGTATTGACTTCCTCGTGCCTTGGGGGAGCAATTTTGCGTAAGTCCTGCTTGTGTATCTGTTATGAATTCTAAGAAGTTGCCGTACGGAATCATCTGCAATCTGTATCTTAGTCAAAAAATTCTCAAAAGCAACTTTTAATTTAACTTTTTTTAATAATTAGGCCAAGAGCTTATTACAAAACCAAGATCGGATAAAAATCCTTGTCAGCCTGCTATTTCATTCTGATCAGTTTAGCAGGCGTCGTACTTAAATCTAGTTATTTTTGCAATTCATTCCAGATCACACAGGCGGCAATTATACCCGCCCGCTATTGGCATCAATTCGCATCAATTGTGAACAAGGATTAACTGTGACTCATCTCAGCCTGAGGGATGAAATGAGTCCGTTCTGGTAAGCAATTCTGCAGCCAATTCTGGCAAGCAATCACAAATTCAAATTGCAGGATCAGTCTTCAATTCAGTCTTCAAGCGCATTCTTCAAGCTCAGTTTTCAAGCTTAGTTCTCAAGCTCAGTTCTCAAGATAGATAACATTGATATCCAGCGTGATGAACAGGTTAGGATAGTCATCCCGTTTCACCACGACATGGAACACGCCGGATTTTTGCGGTGCAGTGTACAGGCCCAGCGGGGTGATGCTACCGCCATCAGCTTCGACCACGCTCCAGGTCACCGGTTGCCTGATGTAGGTGACATTCGGCGGGTAATTGTTGTCTGCTGTCAAGCCTATGCTGCTGCCTGGCATCAGCGTAATCAGGCGACCAGGCACGCTTAATACCGGCACAAAATTGGGTGAGCTGTTATCCACCACCACTGTGGCATTGACTGCGACGGTAGGATAATCTTCCCTTTGTGCCTGCACGTGGTAGGTGCCTGCCTTGGCTGGGGCGCTGTATTCACCATTGATGGTGATGCTGCCGCCTTCTGGTTCCAGCACTACCCATTTCACGGGCTGGCGCACATAGTTGACGTTCGGCGGATAATTCATTTCTGCGCTGAAAGTCAGTTTGCCGCCAGGGGCCATCAAAACGGCACCAGGAGTAATATTGATTTTCGGTGCATTGACCCAGATGCCAGGCCCGCTGCATGGCAGCGGCAAGCCATTCAGACCTGTCAGCACGCAACCTGGTTGGCCCAGGGTGACGATGTCTTTGCTGCTTGCGGCCTTGGTCAGCATCAGCAGGAAAGGGTCAAACAATTTGCCATCCATGTTCAGCTTCAGATTGTCCAAAGCCTTGTCTTGCGCATCGCCAGTGCCTGCACTGCCGGGTACTGCTGCCTTCAATGGCGTGGTGAAGAAATCGTCGATCTTGCTGGTGTCTGCCATCATGCTGATTGCCTGCGTGATCTCGATCTGGGCAGCCCTGCTGCTGTTGACGGTGACGGTTCTGGCAATGGCGTCAACATCAGGGGTGCTGAACACCGTGCTCATGCTGGTGCGCATCAATCTGGTGGACAACATTTCTGTCAAAGGCGTGAGGTTGATGACGCCGCCATTGATGCTGATGGCATGCAGTTTTCTGCTGTCGGCAGCATTGGTGACCTCCAGCACACAAGGCAGGGCTGCCGCTGTGCTGCTGCCGGTGCTGACAGTCATCTCAAAACTGCCGTCGGCAGCGGTTTTTGCCGTGCCGTTGCCGGCGCGACATTTGGCGCTGACGGTGGCGCCTGAAATGGCCATGCCGGTTGCCGCAGTGCCACGCAAGGCCAGGCTGGCACCAGGTGTGCTAATGCCTGCACCGACGCTGCCATTGCCACCACATGCCGCCAGCATCGCTGCCATGGTGCACAGGCCCAGTAGATTATGAGGTTTCATTGTTTTCCCGCTTTCTGTGATGAATTGACATCATCATAGAAGCTGCCGGGGAAAAAATACTGCCCAAAATGTCTGCAAATTGTCATCAATTTGTAGCGAGGGTGATTGGCGATTGAATTTGCTTTCTGCTTGTTTGCGTGGAACTCATTTCATCAATAAATATTATTGACATTAATCAATTAAGCAATTAACATATTAGTTAATTACTGAATTGTTGTTCAACCTTGAAGGAGTATGAAATGAGTATGGAGCTTAGTTATCTGATCTATTTAATTGTTTCTGTCGTCATGACAATATGGGTGGCAAGAACACTGTCTAAAAACGGTGAGGTATTCTTGGTAAAATGTTTTGGTCAGGATGAAGTTTTGGCAAAATCCACGAATCACTTACTGGTTGTCGGGTTTTATCTGATCAATGTCGGCTTGATTGCCATTCGTCTGGATGGCTGGCATATCGCGCCTGGCGACGGATTGATCCCCTATGTTGGTAGTAAAATAGGTGTGTCCGTACTCAGCCTGGGGGCCATGCATTTCTTTAACATGGTCATGATCGCGAAGTTTGGCAGAACGATTACCGGCTGGGTGAGAGTCAATGAATTACGTGAGCCTGAAAAGTTTTCTGCGCCTGCATAATGTGTTGCAGCCATTGCGCTGAATGTTTGAAGTAAAACCACTTGCCGCGCTTAGCGCGGCAATGGTCTTTTGAGAATGAATAATGTCTTCTGATAAGATTTTTGAAGCTTTGGCATCATCACCCCGCAGGCAGATACTTGCTTATTTATCTGAGCAGGAACTGACGGCCGGGGATATTGCCGCACGCTTTAAAATGAGTGCGCCAGCAATTTCCCGCCATTTGTCGGTGTTGGAAAATGCTGGGTTGATCACTGGTGAACGTCAGGGGCAGTTTGTGATGTACAAATTAAATGGCGATAGTCTGGTCAATACCCTGACGCAGTTCGCTTTTTCCATCTGCCCTGTTGGTGCGCCTCTCAAACGCGAAAGCAAGAAAGGCGCGCAGGCTGACACGGCTAAAACCAAGGCCGTGAACAAGATCTGATTCTGTAATTTCTTGGGTTTATTGCCTGTCCGTATTTTGTTCAACATACACGGTATGTACCGGTCTGCTCTTTGGCTTTGCCCTGGCCTGATTCTGGCCCATGCTCATGAGTACCACGGCCAGCAAGAGTTTCAGCAACACAAAGACGATAAACAGGGTAATGATCAGCGGAATGATGGCGATCAGCAGGGCGATGCCCACGCAGACCATCAGTACTTTTGGCAAAGGCGTACGCAACAGGCGCTCGCCTACTTTTTGTCCAATCTGACGAAATTCCTGTGCTACTTGTCTAAAAACTGAATACAGGTATTGGCGGGTGCTACTTTTCATAAGGTACTCCTGAGATGGTGCTTGCTTGCAATGAAGCGGTGTTGCCATTATCAGTAGACTGCCGCGAATAGTCTACGGTAATTTTCAAGAGAAATTGCCGATAACTGGTGCCGATAGCTGATGCTGATAGCGCAAGTACAAATAGTTATTGTGTGAGCCTGGATTCATAAAACTTGAGTGACTGTGTAAATTGCATGCAGGTTTTATGCGTGCGCCTTTCTGCCAGCCTGCGTTTGTCTATGTCATCCATTTTCTTCCATACCTCAACCATGGCCAGTTTGACTTCCGGTTTAGACAAACCCTTGTCTGTCATCAGGTGCTGCTCGATGGTGTTGACGGTTCGTTTGAGTACAGGGTCATTCTGGCGCTGCCATTTTTTCAGTGCAGGCAGAGCCTGGATGTTGAGTTTGTTTTCGCAGTAATCGCCCTCATTCGCTGCCGCCTGAAAAAATATCAGATTGTTGTACGCTTCATTGACGGTCATCGCATAGACATTACCATGCAGGCTGATGCTCATCATTAATACAACGCTTGATATCAGATAGGGTTTCATGTTGGAGCAGTCAGTATGGTCAATGAGGGCAGACCGTATTATCTGAATTCAGGCAGATTTGATCTACGGTAATCTTTGCAAAACATTACCATAGCCAACAAAGACAAAAAAGCGGCTGAGTTATTTCACTCAGCCGCTTTTTGTTTATTGACCTGCTGTTTACTTATTTGGCCTTGCCCAGATGCTGCAAAAAGAAGGCTTCATATTTCTTGTGCAAAGCCTTGGGCTTGACGGTGCCACCCAGGCCATGTTCGCCATCCGGATCAAGGAACAGGTCGACCAGGGTTTCCTTGCCGTTTTCCAGCAGGGCGCGATAGACATTGACGGTGTCCTGATACAGTACATTCGGATCCTGCATGCCGTGTACCAGCATCAGTGGTTTTTTCAGGCCGGCTGTCAAAGGCAGCAGGGAGTATTTGCGCAGGTTAGGCTTGCTGCGTTCGGTCTTGCCTATGGTGCGGCCACTGTACCAGCTATTGTAGTTTTCCCATTCTGTCGGGCCGGCACCGGCGATACCGGCAGCGAAGGTGTCAGGGCTGGTGTACATCGCGTACTGGGTCTGGAAGCCGCCAAAGCTCCAGCCTGTCAGGCCTATGCGTTTACCATCGACGCCCAGGTTCTTTTGCATGTACTTGGCCAGGTCTTCCAGGTCTTCGGTCTGCGGTTTGCCAGCCTGTTCCCAGTTGGCGTCGCTGAACTTGCGGCCATAATTGGAATGACCGCGCGGGTCCACGGCTACCGTCACATAACCATGCTTGGCTGCCATATACATGCCGAACATATAGGCGGTTTGCTGGAAGCTGTCAGTCTCGACGATATGTCTGTCATTCAGCGGGCCGCCATAGGTGTAGACGATGGCAGGGCGGTGGTCGGATGAACTGAGTCCGGCCGGTTTAAAAACATAGGCCTGGATCTTGTCGCCATGGCGATTGGTGAAGCTGAAACGTTCAGGGCGTTGCAGGTCTATCGCGTTCCATTGCGGGTCATGGCTTTGTGTCAGCGTGGTGGACTTGGCCTTGCTGATGTCCACCAGTTTCAATTCAGGACGGCTGGCCCATTGCCCTGCCATGCTGGCCAGCTTGTCGCCGCTGTCGGTGACGGTGCTGGTACGGTGGAAATCACCGGTCTGGCCGACGGCCTTCATGTCGCCTGTTGCCAGGTCAACCTTGTAGGCATTCATTGCTGCAAAATCATCCTTGTTGGCAAGTATGAACATGGATTTGCTGTCTGCGCTGAAACCGATGATGTTGTGCGCTTCGAAATCGCCTTTCAGTACTGGCTTGGCGCTGCCATTGGTAACGTCAATCACATATGGCTGACGATAGCCCTGGTCATCCAGTACGGCGATCAATTGCTGGCTGTCTGGTGTAAAGCGGGGGGCCAGCACGTTGACGACTTCATGGCCGACATTGCCGCGTCTTTCCAGTACCATTTGTGGCTTGACGCCTTCTTCTGCCTTGCCGACATAGATGCGCAGCAAGTCTTTTTCGCGTTCCCAGGTAGAGAAGGTGTAGCGGCTGCCGTCCTTGGCCCAACTGACCGGGCTCATTTCAAACCAGACATCGCCACCATCATTGGTGAAGACGGGTTGTGGCTGGCGTGCAGAGGCATCACCCACGCGACGTATGTACAGGGCGGTTGCCGGTATCTTGCGTTTGTCATCCGACACTTCGCGCGACACTTTTTTTGCAGTGGCGAAGCGTTCGCTGTAGTTCATGATTTCGACCTGGCGTTCAGACGGTGGTGCCGGTTTGCCGTTTTCTGGTTTTGCATCCGGTGCTTCGGCAGAGATGGCCATCCATTGCTTGTCTTCGCTCAGCACGGTATTGGCGATGCGGTATTTTTTGTCGGCATCGTCAGGGTGTATCAGTTCACGATTCAACTGGCGGATGGCGCTCTTGTCAAAGCTGGCGTTGAACAGGCGTTTTTCATCCATGTAGATATAGCCATTGTCATCTGCCTGATACGCGACGATGCGTTCTGGTTTGTCGGTCTGGGTCAGGCGTTCTATCTTGCCATCAGCCGCGTTCAGGCGGAACAGGTCGCCACGGTACTGGAAGATCAGTTCATTCTTTTTATTTGCCCAGGCCAGGGCATCGACGCCAGGGTAGAGGTCACTTGGTTTGAGTTTTTCTTTTTCCAGTTTCTTTTTCAGTTCGTCACGCAGTTCCCAGACTTCTTTTACCTTGTTGTCGTCTTTCTTTTCATCCTTCTTTTCATCCTTCTTTTCGTCTTTCTTGTCGCCGTCGGCTTTGGCTACGCTGGCGGTACCGGTTTTAGCTGCTGCTGCCGCGGCTTTTTCCCTTGCCGCTTCGGCATCTGTTTCTGCTTTTTTAGCGGCGTCTTTGGCTTTTTTCTCGGCCAGTTCACGCTTGACTTCTTCCAGCGCAGCTTCTTCCCACTGCATCAGGTTAACTTTTTCACCACGCAGATAAGCGGCCTGGGCTTCGGCCTTTGCCTGGCGTTCGGCTTCTTCTTTTTCTTTTTGTGCGGCTTTTTTGTCGAAGCGTTCCCAGTCTTCTGGCGCATCGTAGGTTTTCATCAGGGCGGGTGAGGTAATGCGTTTGGTTTCACCGGTCTGGGTGTCATGCACATATAAATCAAAACCATTTTCACCGAAAGGATTCCAGGTGTAGGCCAGGTAACGACCATCCTTACTGAACTGAATCACGCGTGCTGGCTGGCCTGCATAGCCTTTGGCGCGGTATACCTGTTCCAACGTCAGGTCGACTGGCTTGATTTTGGCAACATTGGCAACAGCGGATACTGCCGGTGCAGCTTGTGCCGTTTCTTGCGGAAACAGCAGACTGGCCGCGCCGCTGAAAGCAAGCGCAATACTGACGGTGAGAATTTTCGGAGACATAGTAAGAACCTTGGTTTTAGTTTAATTAGCAGGTATGGGGTAGATAAAGAGGTGATGCGCAAATAGCGATGTTATCAAGCAATAGACGAAATTAACGCATTTTCCATAGACAAATGTCTGTGGAAACAGTTCCTCGGGAAAATGTTTTCGATGAAAATCGGTAGAAAATTTGCTTTTGCATTGTCTGAACGCGGATCGGTTCAGTTTTTTGCTTGAATCAGCGCTGATTTGCGGTATTGCCGGGGGCTAGCACCCAGCATGGATTTGAAGTGACTGCCGAGATGGGATTGATGCGCAAAACCACAATCCGCAGCGATATCGGCGATGCTTGCATTGCTATTCTTCAGCAAGCGCCTGGCTTTTTGCAATCTGCGTTCGGTGATGTAGGCATGGGGTGTGCTGCCCGTGGCATGACTGAAACTGCGCAAGAAACGCAGCAAGGGCATGCCTGCCAATGATGCCAATTCTTCCAGATGAATCTGGGTATCGAGGTTATCTTCGATGTAGTCGAGTATGCGTCCATGTAATGTGCGATCAGCCGCGTAGTCACTGGCAGTGGCACTGTGCTGGCTTGCCAATGATGCAAGCTTAAGGCCGCGTTGTAAAAACAATCCTGCTTTTTCTTCCAGAAGCAGTGGGTCACAATTTGTCTGGTGTAGCAGATAACGTAATTGCCAGGCCAGCGTTACAGCCTGTTTGTCGCCATGGAAGATCTGGCGCGGCAAGCTTGTATGCAAGTCAGGTTGCAAATCTGGTTTGGTGGCATGCATCAGCAGATATTCACCCCCATGAGATGATTCTGAAAACACCGGCAAACCAGCCGCAGCAAGGGCCAGGTCACCCGGCCAGGCATCAAAGTCCTGGCGCACATCGCTGTCTATGGCGTGCACACCGGTCTGGCGTGCAAATGCCAGGCCCAGGCTGGGACAGGACGATATGCCATTCACTGAATAGGGTGAGGCGGGCAATAGTTCCAGCGTGGCCCAGGGTATGTCCATCTTCATGGTAAAGCTTCCTGCTGAAATTTCCTGATAGCGTAGAAAAAGCGGTCTGCTTATTATAGGGGCGAAATCAACCATAAAAGCTAAATCAAACTACAGGAGTTGCAATGAAAACCATAGGCCTGATCGGTGGCATGAGCTGGGAATCCACCATTCCATATTACCGCCTGATCAATGAAACCATCAAAGAAAAACTGGGTGGCCTGCATTCGGCCAGGATCATCCTGTACAGCGTGGATTTTCATGAAATAGAAAGACTGCAATATGCGGGTGACTGGGATGCCGCTGGCGTCATCCTGGCGCAGGTTTCTCGTTCGCTGGAACTGGCGGGGGCAGATTTTCTGGTGCTGTGTACCAATACCATGCACAAGCTGGCAGCGAGTATTGAATCTGCGGTGGCTATTCCGCTATTTCATATTGCTGACCCGACTGCGCAAGCCATCAGGCAGGCTGGCTTTGGCAAGATTGGGTTGCTGGGCACGCGCTTTACCATGGAACAGGATTTTTATCGTGAACGTCTGCGCAGCCAGCATGGTCTGGACGTGCTGGTTCCAGCACTTGCAGACCGTGGCATCGTGCATCAGATTATTTACGAAGAACTGTGCCTGGGTAAAATCAATGCGACATCGCGTGAGCATTACCGTCGCATCATGGCGGGGCTGATAGAAAACGGGGCCGAAGCCATCATCCTTGGCTGCACCGAGATATCCCTGCTGGTCAGCCAGGAGGATGCCAGCGTGCCACTGTTTGATACGACGGCCATTCATGCACGCGGTGCTGCCGAATGGGCATTGCTGTGAATGTACGCTAGTTCACCTTGCGCAATGCTTCCCGCAACGCCGGCAAGAAATTTTCCTTCATTGCCGGATCGGTGTTTTCTCTGACAGAAAAATACAGTGGCAGCAAAAAGGCGCTGACATTATGTCTTTGTGCCAGCCTTGCCATTGTATAAGGCCCAGGCTGTATGCTGTTTTCCATCAGTTTATTGAACCACATATTCCAGTCACGCATGCCGAAGCTGGGTGTTTTTGCCAGAAAAAACACGGCCGTCATCAGGCGGACGCCTTCACCATACTGGTAAAAATGCGTGGATGGCGCAATTTGGGTAGTGATGGCTGCCAGCATGGTTTCATGCTGCGGTTTTTCTATCGCAGGATTCATCGCCAGTTGCAGCATCAGGTCGGCACTGTGGGCAATGCCATGGCGCCAGCCTTCTTTTTCATCAAAGCCACGATAGTCACGCAGATTAGTCAGGTAATGGCTGCCTGCATTGACGATGTCTATACGTTCTTCCGCCGACAGATAGGGTTTGCGTCTGTCCACGCGTACCAGCTCGGCCAGTGTCAGGATGGCAAACGGACGCAGGAAACTGGTTTCTTCTGCGGCGGGCGCCTGTACCGCATTCAGCATCCTGATACGCAGGGCGGTCAGGGTAGGCACTGTCAGTTTCTCGGCGCGCATCCAGGCGGACAGCGCATCAAAGGCCAGTTCGTCCCGCAGTTCCGGGTTGCTCACACCCAGGCAATCTGCTGCTGACAGTGCCAGTTGCTGGCGCTTGTCATCGTCGGCCAGTTTCCAGCCATCCGCTTTCGCGGCCTTCAACTCATTGTGTAGAGCTGAGTTTGGCTGGCAATCGGCATGGGCAGTTGCCGTTACTGCAAATAGTAAGCACAGGCAGAGCAGTGACTTCAGGTGATGCATGGTGAATGTCCGTATCAAAGAGGCAGGAAAGTGAGCTAGAGGCTGTTGCAAAATTAAGCTGGCGTTGTTGCGTTGCCTTGGCGTACTAAAGTACTGTCTGCGGCAACGACGCCTAGCCAGCTTAATTTTGCAACAGCCTCTAAGTTTGCCACGCCGGGTAAGTCTTGTCATAGCCCACAAAAAACTTGTGCATAAAGTATTGAGTTGGTGTTATAGTTAACTACAACACTAATCGACAAATGGTGAGGCACGAGATAAGCGGGATTCGTGTTGCCTCATATGGTCCATAAAGGAAGGTGCAAGCATGAGTGTTAACTGGAACGATCAGACGCCGATTTACCGGCAATTGAAACAGCGCGTGCTGGGCATGATGCTGGATGGCTTGTTGAAGCCGGGGGATGCCTTGCCTTCGGTCAGACAGGTTGCGGCAGAGTATCAGCTCAATCCTATCACCGTCCTGAAGGCGTATCAGGAATTGGTGGATGAAGAATTGGTCGAAAAACGAAGAGGGGTGGGCATGTATATGACAGCAACAGCGCTCGATAAATTACTGGCGAATGAACGCCAGCGTTTCATTGATGAAGAATGGCCAGCCATGCTGGAACGCATACGCAGGCTGGGGCTGGATGTGCAGCAATTGCCGGGCTTGCAGGATAAGGGGGAAGCGAAATGACCAGCGTAGCGGATATCAAACAGGACAGCTCACAGAACAGCTTAATGCCTGGCGTCATTTCAGCCCGCAACATCAGCAAGCAATATGGAAAACAGCGTGTGCTCGATAACCTGAACTTTGAGATTGCACCCGGTCGCATCGTCGGCCTGATAGGGCCGAATGGTTCAGGCAAGACCACGACACTCAAGGCGATACTGGGCCTGGGTGATTTTGATGGCGACATGCAGGTGTTGGGCCTGGACCCGCGTACCCAGCGTGATGCGCTGATGAATGATGTCTGCTTCATCGCCGATGTGGCTATTTTGCCGCGCTGGCTCAAGGTCAAGGACGCGATTGCTTTTGTCGAAGGTGTACACCCCAAATTCAACCGTGCCAGGGCCGAGCAATATATTGCCAAGACCAAGTTGAAGCCAAACATGAAGGTCAAGGCCATGTCCAAAGGCATGGTGGCGCAATTGCACCTTGCCCTCATCATGGCCATCGATGCGAAATTGCTGGTGCTGGACGAACCGACTTTAGGTCTGGATATTTTGTATCGCAAGCAGTTTTATCAAAATCTGCTGGAAGATTATTTTGATGAAAACAAGAGCATCGTCATCACCACCCATCAGGTGGAAGAGGTGGAGCATATCCTCAGCGATGTGATCTTCATCGATGAAGGAAAAATCGTGCTTGATACCAGCATGGAACAACTGGCAGAACGCTTTGTTGAAGTCCTCATCAACCCGGATCAGATGGCGCAGGCAACGGCCCTTAAACCCTTGAGCCAGCGTACGGTTTTCGGCAAATCAGCCATGCTGTTTGAAAACGTAGGTACAGACATATTGCGTGCCCTGGGTGACATTCGCCAGCCGGGCATTGCAGAAATTTATCTCGCCACCATGAAAGGAGCGCAAGCATGAAAAAACTGATGTGGCTGATACGCCGTGAGTATTGGGAAAACAAGGCAATGCTCCTCTGGTCAAATGCAGCGGTGGCTGCGCTGCTGGTGATCGTGTTTGCCTCACTCAGGGGCAGGCCCAGCTATCAATTTGAAGGGCAGGTTGTGGAGCCTGCGGTCATGACTGCAGCGCAGATCAGTTATGTGATCAAGGGGCTTAACGAATCTTTTTATCTGCCATTGTCGCTGCTGGGGGTACTTTTGCCCATACTGATTGGCGTGTATTGCCTGGGCTCTTTATATAATGAGCGGGATGACAGAAGTGTGCTGTTCTGGAAGTCGATGCCGGTCTCGGGAACTACCACTGTTCTGTCCAAAGTGCTGTTTGCCTTGTTGTTGTTTCCGCTCGCGACTTTGGTGTTTTCCCTGATCGCTGGCATACCGATCTTTTTGAGTTTTGGCATACGCTTGCAAACGAGTGGTATCCAGACGAATGTATTCAGCGCAGCTTTCCAGGACAGTGATATGTTACTGACGCCTTTGAAAATGATCTCGCTTTTGCCAGTTTATATGCTGTGGGCTTTGCCTACGGTAGGCTGGTTGATGATGGTGTCAGCCTGGGCCAAAACCAAACCCATCCTTTGGGCAATATGCATACCGATGCTGACAGTATGGTTGATCTACATAGTTAGCAAGAACCTGGATTTGGGTTTGAATATTCGTTGGTTGAACTTCAATATTATCGGTCGTGGTTTGATGAGCATTCTTCCTGCGTCGTGGATCGCTTATCAGAAAGTCGACAGCCCGCAAATTGACTATGCTCACTCCCTCACTGCCTGGTCAGGGGATATGTATGGGCCGTCGTTGGAGATGCTGGGAAAATCCGAGCTATGGGTAGGTGCCATCATCGGTATCGCCATGCTGGCAGTTGCCGTCTTCTTGCGGCAAAAAAGGGACGTGAGCTAAATATGAAACAGACGCGCAGCAAGCGGTTGTTGCGCGTCTTTCCTTGTCTTTTTTTGTTTTTTTATTTTGCCGGCCTCACCACCAGCGCTACACCGGCCAGTGCCACGACCATGCCAAGTATCGCTGTCATTGTCAGCTTTTCACCAAACATCAACCAGGCCATGGCGGCGGTGACTGCTGGCACCAGGTACATGTAGCTGGTGACCTTGGTGGCTTCGCCATGCCGTATCATTATGAACAGCACCGAGATACCAACACCGGACAGGACAAATACCGACCAGGCCATGGCAGCAAAAAATTGCGGTGTCCAGATGATGGTCTGGGTTTCCAGCATCAGCGCAAACGGCAGAGTGACGATGAGGGAAGCGGCAAACTGTATGACTTGCCCGGTCCTGACATCAAAGCTGGGGCAGGTTTTTTTCTGATACAGCGTGCCTATGGTCATGGCAGTCAGTGCCATCACAGCCAGTGCCACGCTGCTGCCTGACAAGCCGATGACCGATATTTTATTTGCCACCACCAGTGCCACGCCACAAATGCCCAATGCCAGCCCGGCCCATTGTTTGCCGTAAATGCGTTCACCAATGGCGGGGCCCAGCAATGCCGTGAAAATGGGCTGGGTATTGGCGATCAATGCGGCTACACCTGCCGGCATGCCGAGTTTGACGGCGCACCAGATGCCGCCCAGATACATGGCCTGCATCATGACGCCGGCAATCGCGATGGGTAGCCACACACGGCGTTCTGGCCAGGGGGCGCGCATGGCCAGTGCCAGCACCAGCATGAAGATGATCACGCCCAGATAACGCAGGCATAAAAACGTCAGCGGTTCGGCATAGGGCAGGCCATATTTGGCAACCACGTAACCAGATGCCCAGATGAAAATGAAAATGGCGGGGAGGAAGCGTAACAGGGGTGAGGCTTTGGTATGCATGGATGTAAGTAGTGGCAAAGAGTTGTCCAGAATGATTATCCGTCAACTCGTGAAGAGGCATGATCTTCGCACAGACACATGAAACGATGGGTGAAAAAAAACCTGCGATGCTTGTGCAAGCGCAGGTTTTTTTCATCTGTCACGCGTATTTCACGCGTATGTTACCTGTATGTCACGATGCTGGCATCATGACAAGCTGGCTCAGCCCAGGTTTGCTGTCGCAAAATCCCAGTTAACCAGTGCCCAGAATGCTTCCAGGTATTTTGGACGTGCATTGCGGTAGTCGATGTAGTAAGCGTGTTCCCACAGATCGCAAGTCAGCAGCGGTGTGTCGGCTGTTGTCAGTGGTGTGGCTGCATTGGATGTGTTGACGATATCCAGTGTGCCATCGGCTTTTTTGACCAGCCATGTCCAGGAAGAACCGAAGTTGCCTACGCAAGACTTGGTGAATGCATCTTTGAACGCATCGAAAGAACCCCATTTGGCATTGATGGCATCAGCCAGTTTGCCGCTTGGTGCGCCGCCGCCTTCAGGTTTCAGGCCGTTCCAGTAGAAAGTGTGGTTCCAGATCTGGGCTGAGTTATTGAACACGCCGCCAGAAGATTTCTTGACGATTTCTTCCAGTGTGGAATTTTCAAATTCTGTACCCTTGATCAGGTTGTTCAGATTGGTCACATAGGTCTGGTGATGCTTGCCATAGTGATATTCCAGCGTTTCTTTGGAAATATGTGGAGCCAGAGCGTCCAGTGCATAGGGCAGTGCCGGTAAGGTATGTTCCATATCGCGTCCTTTTATAGTGAGTCTATCCATTTCCGGCAATCCGGAAAAGCCAGACCAACATTGTAAGCTTTTGTACAAAAGCTTGCACGCAGACTGATGCAAAGGGGCCCGCTACTTTCCAAAATGATCAAGTGGATGAGTTTCAACCAGGCTGGCGCATTTATTCGCCAGTCCGCCTTCAATCCAGGCTTGCCTGTACGCTGCTGATACATATATCCGCAGTACCTTCGGCTAGCCTTACCTGTAGCAGGGTTTGCGGTTTCAGTTCAGCGGTGTTGCGCAAGACCTTGCCTTTATGATCACTGAGTATGGCATAACCGCGTTCCAGCGTGCGCTGGGGGTTCAGCATTTCCAGTTGGGCTTGCAGGGTTTGTAATCGCTGGCGATTGGTGTCCTGATGGCGTTTGGCGGCATTTTGCAGGCGTCGCTGCCATTCGGCCAGTATCAGCCTGGGTGTGGCAACGCCGGGGCGTTGCGCCTGCCAGGCTTGCTTCAATTGTGCCAGTTCATGCCTGGCCTGATTCAGGCTGGTGCTGGCGGTATAGCTGAGTGAGCGCGCCAGTTGGGTAACATGCAGGCGGCGGGCAGCAATTGCCGCTTTGGGGCTGAGCAAGCGGCGGCTTTGCCAGTCCAGGGTCTGGGCGTGATGATCGAGGCGCCTGTGCATGCTGCGGCTGAGCAACTGGGCCTGGCGCTGTAATAGCTGCATCCATTCACTTCGTGGTGTGGCTGCCAGTTCGGCTGCTGCCGTTGGGGTGGCGGCGCGCACATCAGCGGCAAAATCGGCAATGGTGAAGTCGGTTTCATGGCCGATGCCGGCAATTACGGGCATAGGGCAGTTGACGATGGTGCGGGCAACAATCTCCTCATTGAAGGCCCACAGGTCTTCCATGCTACCGCCACCACGGCAGACCAGCAGTACATCACATTCTTCACGCGCAGCGGCAGAGGCAATGGCCTGCGCTATTTTTAAGCCGGCACCTTCACCCTGCACCGGGGTCGGGTACAGGATCACGTTGACATGCGGTGCACGTCGCTGCAAGGTGGTCAGTACGTCACGCAAGGCGGCGGCCTGCGGACTGGTGACTATACCTATGGTCCGCACGAATGTTGGCAGGGGGCGCTTGCGGTCGGCATCAAACAGGCCTTCCTGTGTCAGTTGCGCTTTCAGGCGCAAGAAGGCTTCATACAGATTGCCGACACCGGCGCGGCGTATGGCTTCTACGCTGAGCTGGTAATCACCGCGTGGTGCATACAGGGTGACCAGGGCACGCACTTCGACCTTGTCGCCCTCTTTGGGCTGGAAGTCGGCATATTGGGCGCGGCCACGGAACATCACCGCCCGGACCTGTGCCGCATTGTCTTTCAGCGTGAAATACCAATGTCCAGAAGCGGCGCGGGTAAAGTTGGATATTTCGCCGGAAACCCATGTCAGCGGCAGGTTGCGTTCCAAAAGCTGCGCCACAGCTTGGTTCAACGCCGAAACTGTCATTACAGATGGCGTGTTTACTGGGTTTGCAAAACGAGAATCAGTATTCATAAAGCTTGGCGGCGTAAATTCTGTCCACAGAAGCGTGGATTGGTCATCAGCATGTCATTTTGCCTCTGCAATGTCAAAAGAAATGAAAGTTTAGCTTCTAAGTCATTGATTTTTAATATGAATCGATCTGCAAAAGAATAAGGCAATATGAAAATTCTCTTTCAAATCAAGGACCTTGCGGTGATTTGCCAAGCTTGTACACAAACTTATCCACAGAAATTGTGATTAAGCTGTTGAAAACTTTTTGCCAACAGTTAGCCCTGCATTTGCTCAAAATATTGGCACTGAAGTAATGTCGAATGAAATCAATGGCTTACGATGTTTCCCTATGCTTTTACACAAACTTGTCCACACATTTTGTGCAGAAAGCGGGTTTATACACATGAAAAATGTCAAATAAGGCAATTAAATATTTATTTTCCACTGTTTATGCTACTTGCCACTTTTTTAGGCGTGACAATTTTCTGATTATAAATCAATGACTTGATCACATCTCCACGGCTTTTTCACAATCTTGTCCACACAATTTGTGCAAAACATCGGTTTTGTCCCCAGCGTATATTTTTAACGTTGCTGTTTTACACACTTTTACACCCCTGAGTGAGCAAATCGCTGTGGAAAACCCGATAATGAAGGATTTGCCTGTTTTTCTGGCAGTGGATAATCCTGTATATAAATCATGGACTTAGTGGGTTTGCCGTGGGTAATGCACAATCTTGTCCACATTTTTTGTGCAAAACAAAAGGGGTTTTCCACAGGAGTTTTTGTTTGCTGAAAACTTGTGCAGAAAAGCCCCAAATACGCCTTATGCCTAAATTATTAGCATGGCGATAATCTTCTTTGAAATCATGGGCTTGGCAAACTGTACCCGGCTTTTGCACAAACTTGTCCACATATTATGTGCAGAATCACGCCCCGGAACAGGCGGAAAAATAACAATATATCCACAGAATGGCTGTGCCTATTTCTTTGGCACCGATGAAAAATCCATACAAATCATGGGTTTAGTTGAATTGCACAGACTTATCCACAAGCTTGCACACAGATTTTGTGCAAAACAGTGCTAAGAGGTGATAAATTTTGTACAGAGTTTTTTGCTGACGGCTCTTGCCCGCAGACAAACAACGCGCTACATTGCGGGCTTGGATTTAGGAACCTTCAAGGAGTTAATTTGTTCGCCATCATTCAAGCCGCAGGCTGGCCAATTTATTTGTTGCTGATTGCCTCAGTTATTGCGCTGACATTAATCATCGAACGCAGTCTGTCTTTGCGCCGTAGTCGTATCTTGCCACCGACATTGCTGGATGAAGTCATCCGCGTGTACCAGGCCGGCAAGGTCAAACCTGAAGTGATACAGCAACTGGCGGGTAATTCGCCGCTGGGCAAAGTACTGGCAGCCGGTTTGCGCAACGTCAATGCGCCACGTGATGTCATGAAAGAGTCGATAGAAGAAGCCGGCAGCGCCGTTGCCCATGATCTGGAACGTTTCCTGACGACGCTGGGTACAATCGCTTCGCTGGCACCTTTGATGGGGCTGTTTGGTACTGTCGTCGGTATGATAGAAATTTTCGGTTCGCAAAATGCTTCGGGTGCCAACCCGGCGCAACTGGCGCATGGTATTTCCGTGGCGCTGTACAACACCGGCTTTGGCCTGATGATTGCGATGCCTGCGATGGTGTTCTGGCGTCATTTCCGTGCTCTGGTGGACAGTATTGTGGTGGATATGGAGCAACAGGCCATCAAGTTTGTTGACGTTGTCCACAGCGCCAGGAAGTAGTCATGAATTTTCGTAAAGGAAAGGGCAGGGAAGAGCCTGAAATCAACCTGATCCCGTTTATTGACGTGTTGCTGGTCATCCTGATTTTCCTGATGGTGACCACGACCTATAGCCGCTTTACCGAATTGCAGATCACCCTGCCTACGGCGGATGCCGAAAAGGCGCAGGATAAGCCTAACCAGATCGATATCGGTATTGATGCTCAGGGCCGCTACAAAATCAATAACCAGGCCGTGTCTTTCCTTGATACCGTGACGCTGGCAGAAGATTTGAAAAAAGCGGCAGGTGCACTCGATCCGGCCAAAACTGGCAACCAGCCTGACCCGGTCGTCATCATTAACGCTGACCGTGCAGCCACGCACCAGTCCGTGATTGATGTGCTGGAAGCTGCACGTCTGGCTGGTCTGGCCAAGGTCACCTTTGCGGCGCAGGCATCGGCCAGATCCAAATAAGGCACAGTACCGGCAGCGTCTGTATCGTTTATTTCAACTATTCAGCTAGCCGGGGAGTGTGTATCGCTCCCCGGTTTCTTTTTTTGAACATGGCATGGGAACCCGCATGGAAAGCCTGTTGTTGAAAGCCTGGCAAAAGCGCGGTGTGCTGGCATGTCTGCTGTGGCCACTGTCAAAACTGTTCCAGTTGCTGGTGACGTTTCGCTTCGGCCTGTTTGTCATGGGTTACAAGCCGCAGACCCGGTTGGCGGTGCCGGTGGTGGTGGCGGGCAATATCTTTGTTGGCGGTACTGGCAAGACGCCGCTGGTGATCTGGCTGGTGCAGGAATTGCGCAAGGCTGGCTGGCATCCGGGCGTGATCTCACGCGGCTATGGTGCAGAAGCGGACAGCGTCAGCCTGGTTGGCCCGCATTCAAGTGCTCTAGCGGTGGGCGATGAACCCTTGCTGATTGCCGAACGTGCCCAGTGCCCGGTGGCAGTAGGGCGCAACCGGGTGATGGCGGGCCAGGCTCTGCTGGCAGCTCATCCACAGGTAGATGTGATTGTGGCTGACGATGGCTTGCAGCACTATGCGCTGGCACGCGATGTCGAAATTATCCTGTTTGACCAGCGCGGTGTCGGTAATGGCTGGCTACTGCCTGCTGGCCCCTTGCGTGAACCGGTGCAGCGCAGCCGTGATTTTACGGTTTGTAATGTATCTAATTTGCCTGCTGGCAGCAGTTTATCTGTACCTGGCGTACCGGCAGATGCGGTGCGCATGCACTTGCAGGCTGGTGCAGCCTATCGCTTGAATGACAGGCAGCAGCAAAAGCTGCTGGCCGACTTTAGTGGCAAACGTCTGGTAGCCGCCGCGGGTATCGGTAATCCGCAGCGGTTTTTTGACATGCTGGCGGGCAAGGGGCTGGTTTGTCAGGAGCTGGCTTTTCCTGATCATCATGCCTATGACGCACAGAGTTTTAGCCGGGCAGATGCAGAATGCATCCTGATCACGGAAAAGGATGCAGTAAAATGTAGGCAAATTGCGGCTTTGCTGGACGATACCCGTATCTGGGTCGTGCCGGTGGAAGCAGAACTTGATGCCGGCTTTGCCGCATCGCTGATACAAATGATTTCGGAGAAAAAGCATGGACGCACGTCTGCTTGATGTCTTGGTTTGCCCTTTGTGCAAGGGGCCATTGGTCTACCATAAGGCCAGCCAGGAATTGATTTGCTATGGAGACAGACTGGCTTTCCAGGTCAGGGATGATATTCCCATCATGTGGGCCGACCAGGCCCGCGCACTGACGCCGGAAGAAGTGTCCGCCAGAGTCTGAGTGCACCCTGGCTTGAATCTGAGTTGAACCTGAGTTGAATTGAAGTTGATCTGAACTTGAGTCTGGATATGTACGCATGAGTTTTATTGCAATCATACCGGCCAGGCTGGCTTCCAGCCGCCTGCCGAACAAACCGCTGGCCGATATCGGCGGCAAACCCATGGTAGTACGCACGGCGGAACGCGCACTGGAATCCGGTGCCAGCGCCATCATGGTCGCCACTGACCATGCCGACATCGTTGCCGCCTGCCAGGCCCATGGTGTGCCGGTCTGCATGACGCGCGCCGACCATCCATCCGGCACCGACCGCATTGCTGAAGTCGCTGCCGGCATGAACCTGGCGGATGATGCCGTCATCGTCAATGTGCAGGGTGATGAACCACTGATAGATCCAGCCCTGATCGCCGCCACTGCCGCTCTGGTGAATGCTGATGTACCGATGGCAACAGCCGCCCATCCCATTCATGGTGTGGACGATGGTTTCAACCCGAATGTCGTCAAGGTGGTATTGGACAAACATGGCCGTGCCCTGTATTTTTCGCGCGCCACCATTCCCTGGCACAGGGATGCATTCGCCGTCAGCCGTACCGAGTTTCCGGCAGGCTATGCGCCTTTGCGCCACATTGGTCTGTATGCCTACCGCAACGATTTTTTAAAAAAATATCCACAACTCGCTATTTCCCCACTGGAACAAATCGAGGCACTGGAACAATTGCGGGTCTTGTGGCATGGCTATGCAATTGCCGTCCACGTGACCGCTTCCAGCCCCGCACCAGGGGTGGATACAGCAGAAGACTTGCAGCGGGTCAGGCAATTCTTTATTGATAAGAAATAAAAAAACGGTCAACTTACCCCGGATTTCGTGGCAAAGCATCAAGAAACGGGAAAATTGTGGTAAGTTTCGTGAAAAGATACTGTGTTATCACTGCTAAATAAGAAAAAAAGCAAAATGGCAGAGTCGACCATGAAGCAATGGTGATTCTGATAACAACATACACAAAAAATTCAAACTCGTCTTAGGAAATCAAAAATGCGTCTTATTTTGTTGGGAGCGCCGGGTGCCGGCAAGGGTACACAAGCCAATTACATTAAAGAAAAATTCAATATTCCTCAAATTTCTACTGGCGACATGTTGCGTGCCGCAATCGCTGCAGGCACAGCTTTGGGTCTGGAAGCCAAGAAAGTCATGGATGCTGGTGGACTGGTGTCCGATGACATCATCATCGGCCTGGTCAAAGACCGGCTGAAACAGTCTGATTGCGCGAATGGTTATTTGTTCGACGGCTTTCCACGTACCACGCCACAGGCAGATGCGATGAAGGATGCCGGCGTCAATATAGACTATGTACTGGAAATCGCCGTCCCTGATGAAGCCATTATTGACCGTATGAGTGGCCGTCGCGTACATCTGCCTTCGGGCCGTAGTTACCATGTCAAATTCAATCCACCTAAAGTGGAAGGCAAAGATGACGTGACCGGTGAAGACCTGGTGCAACGTCCTGACGATAAAGAAGAAACCGTCAAGAAACGCCTGTCCGTATATCACGAACAAACCGAAGTGCTCTTGTCTTACTATGGTGACTGGGCTAAATCCGGTACGCCAGGTGCACCTAAATATCGCAAGATCGCTGGTGTTGGGCCTGTAGATACTATCCGCGACAGCGCATTTGCTGCGCTGGCAGAATAAGTTTTTAAAAAGCGGACTCAATGGTCCGCTTTTTTTTGGCCAGTCCAAGCCATGTCACTCCAAAAATATGGGCAACGTACAAGTTTCGCAGTGTGCAGGTTTCATTCTTATCCATGAGCTGATTAGTTCTGATGCCCCGGCATCGTAAGAATGAAGAAATGTCCTTGTTTTACTTTGTCGTCAAAAAAGCATGCTCGCCCCCCAGGCAGACATGCCCATAACAACAGGAGGAGTCAACATGGCAGCAAGTCTGTGGTTTGTCATCGCATGTGGAGTCATTGCAGTACTGTATGGCCTGATATCGCGTAGCTGGATCCTGAAGCAGGACCCCGGCAACGCGCGTATGCAGGAAATTGCCGCTGCTATTCAACAGGGGGCGGCTGCCTACCTGGCCAGGCAATACCGCACCATTGCCATCGTCGGCGTGGTGCTGTTTGTTGCCATTGCCGCCATGCCCGGTCTGGGCCTGATCACCGCTATCGGTTTTTTTATTGGCGCCTTCCTGTCAGGAGCCTGCGGCTTCATCGGCATGAATGTTTCCGTGCGGGCCAATGTCAGGACCGCACAGGCTGCTACCAAAGGCATGAACGAAGCCCTGGATGTCGCATTCAGGGGTGGTGCCATCACCGGCATGCTGGTGGTGGGCCTGGGCTTGCTGGGCGTGACCATTTTTTACTGGGTGCTGGTGGCCAACGCGGCTGGCAGCGCGCTGACCCAGCATGACGTCATCAAACCGCTGATTGGTCTGGCTTTTGGTGCTTCTCTGATATCCATCTTCGCCCGTCTGGGTGGCGGTATCTTCACCAAGGGCGCCGACGTGGGCGCCGATCTGGTCGGCAAGGTTGAAGCTGGCATCCCCGAAGATGATCCGCGCAACCCCGCCGTGATTGCCGATAACGTCGGTGACAACGTCGGTGACTGCGCCGGTATGGCTGCCGATCTGTTTGAAACCTATGTGGTGACCCTGATTGCCACCATGCTGCTGGGCGCTTTGGTGGTGACCACCAATGTGACTGAAGCCATCGTCTACCCCTTGTTGCTGGGGGCTGTATCGATCCTGGCTTCCATCGTTGGTTGCAGCATGGTCAAGGCCAAGGCGGGCAAGAAAATCATGTCGGCCCTGTACACTGGTCTGTGGTGGGCTGCCGGCTTGTCATTGATCGGTTTTGCCGTCGTCACCTGGCAAGTCTGGCCGGATGAAGCCATGCGCATGAAGATGATGGGCTCGGCTCTGGTCGGTATCGTTCTCACCGGCCTGATGGTCTACATCACTGAATATTACACCGGCACCGATTTCAAACCCGTGCAGCATGTGGCCCAGGCTTCAACCACCGGGCATGGCACCAACATCATCGCCGGTCTGGGTGTATCGATGAAATCGACGGCCTGGCCGGTGCTCGCAGTGTGCGCAGCGATACTGGTGTCCTTCCAGCTTGCTGGCCTGTATGGCATCGCCATCGCGGCCACGTCCATGCTGTCCATGGCTGGCATCATCGTTGCGCTGGATGCCTATGGCCCGATTACCGACAATGCTGGCGGCATTGCCGAAATGTCGGAAATGCCAGCGTCCGTGCGTGCCATTACCGACCCGCTGGATGCCGTCGGCAACACCACCAAGGCCGTCACCAAGGGATATGCGATTGGCTCTGCCGGTCTGGCTGCACTGGTGCTGTTTGCCGATTACACCCATGCCCTGGATTCAGTCGGCAAGAGTACCTCGTTTGATCTGTCCAACCCGCAAGTCATCGTTGGCCTGTTTATCGGTGGCCTGATTCCTTACCTGTTTGGCGCGATGGCGATGGAAGCAGTGGGCCGCGCAGCCGGTGCAGTGGTGGTGGAAGTGCGCCGCCAGTTCAAGGAAATCAAGGGCATCATGGATGGTACCGGCAAACCCGAGTATGACAAGGCGGTTGATATGCTGACCACCTCGGCCATCAAGGAAATGATCATTCCTTCACTGTTGCCTGTCATCGTGCCCATCCTGGTTGGTTTATTGTTAGGGCCGGCAGCACTGGGCGGCTTGCTGATGGGGACCATCGTCACTGGCCTGTTCGTGGCCATTTCCATGACTACCGGCGGCGGGGCCTGGGATAATGCCAAGAAATACATAGAAGATGGTCATTTTGGTGGCAAGGGTTCTGACGCGCATAAGGCTGCCGTGACGGGTGATACCGTCGGTGATCCATACAAGGATACTGCTGGCCCGGCAGTCAACCCGCTGATCAAGATCATCAACATTGTCGCCCTGTTGCTGGTGCCTTTGTTGCCTGCTACGGGTACGACATCCACTGCGGCCAGCAGCCATGCCAGCCCGCCTGCGCAAATGGCAGCACCGGCAGCTTCGGCAGCGGCGTCAGTCACTGCTCCGGTCGTGTCACCGGCAGCAGCGTCTGCTGCATCGGCCCCGATGGATGTGCCACCACCACCGCCCATGGTTGAACCGGCCTCTGCCAGCAAATAGGGCAGGTAAGAGGGCAGGTTAGAGGTAGATAAGCAATTAGCTGTACAGCAATCAACAATGAAAAATGGCAGCGAGAAAGTCGCTGCCATTTTTCTTTTTGCCTTGGGAAGAATATTCGCTACAATAAGGATATGTGACGTTTACGTAAACGTAAACAAAAGAGACGTTATCTTCATAATCCAATCAACTCGCTTCATTAAAACATTCATTGAAAGAGACCATTATGCAAATTCAAAACCATGTATTTATTATTACTGGCGGTGCTTCCGGCCTGGGTGCAGCAACAGCAAGAATGATTGTTGCCAATGGCGGCAAAGTCGTGCTGGCCGATGTGCAGGTTGAAGCCGGTGAACAACTGGCGGCGGAACTGGCTGGCAAGTTCGTCAAATGTGATGTGACTTCCGAAGCCGATGGCAAAGCCGTGGTGGATGCAGCCACGTTCATGGGAACGTTGCGTGGCCTGATCAATTGTGCCGGTGTCGCCCCTGCCATCAAGACCGTAGGCAAGGATGGTCCACATCCGCTGGATGTATTCCAGCGCGTAGTCAATATCAACCTCATTGGTACCTTCAATATGTGCCGCCTGGCAGCAGACGCCATGGGCAAGACCGAAGCCGCAGAACATGGTGAGCGCGGCATCATCATCAACACCGCGTCTGTCGCTGCCTATGACGGCCAGATCGGCCAGGCAGCCTATGCCTCTTCCAAAGCTGCCGTCGTCGGCCTGACCCTGCCCATGGCACGCGACCTGTCACGCAGCGGCATCCGCGTCATGACCATCGCCCCAGGCATTTTTGAAACCCCCATGCTGCTGGGCATGCCGCAAGAAGTGCAGGATGCTTTGGGCAAGATGGTTCCGTTTCCACCGCGCCTGGGTAAACCGGATGAATATGCAAGCCTTGCCAAGTCCATTATTGAAAATGTGATGTTGAATGGGGAGACAATCCGGTTAGACGGAGCCATTCGCATGCAGCCCAAATGAAGTATTGATAAAGCTACTGCGCGACCTTATTTTTAGCCTGCTGTTTTTGCAAATTCGTCACCGTACTAAAGTACGGTTGCGCTTCTTAACTAAAACTAAGGCCGCTCGCTACGCTTTCTCAACACTTCATGCGACCAGCATGCAGCCCAAATAGTAAGTGTTGATAAAGCTACTGCGCGGCGCGATTTTGAGTCTGCTATTTTGTAAATTCGTCGTCGTACCTTAGTACGACTGCGCTTCTTAACTCAAACTAGCGTCGCTCGCTACGCTTTCTCAGCACTTACTGCGTTTCAGTGTGCCAAGATAGGAAAAAGCCGTTGCGTTTCTTGACTAAAACTAAGGCAGCTCGCTACGCTTTCTCAACACTTCATGCGGCATCGGTGCGCTGTTTCATTTGTTGTATTTGTAAATTGGCACATTTTCACTGTGCCATGCAGCATGACAAATTGCTGGTGGGCTACTACACTAGGGCAAATCTGGATTTGCCCTTTTTTTATGCCTACACCAAATAGCAAGAATGCTGCGACAGGATTGATCTTGACCGGGGGTGGTGCGCGTGCTGCTTACCAGGTTGGGGTACTGAATGAAATAGGGGCGATCCTGGCGGAGGCGGGCTGGCATCCGGCGGAAAACCCGTTTGGTATTATCTGTGGCACTTCTGCCGGTGCCATCAATGCGACGGCGCTGGCCTGCGGTGCGGATGATTTTGGCGATGCGCTCAAGCGCATGCTGCATATCTGGGAAAACTTTGAAGCAGCACAAGTCTACCGGGCTGATTCGCTGGGGGTGATGCGCAGCGGGGCGCGCTGGCTGACCCTGTGGTCGTTTGGCTGGTTGCTCAACAAATGGCGCAAGGCGCCGCCCAATTCCCTGCTCGACAATTCACCGCTGGAAGCACTGCTGACGCGTATGCTGGATCTGTCCAGCCTTGACAGCGCCTTTCATAACGGCAGCCTGCATGCGCTGGCGGTTACCGCTTCGTCCTATACTGCCGGGCAGCATCTGACGTTCTACCAGACCCTTGCCGATATTGAACCCTGGATCAGAAGCCAGCGTCTGGCACAGCGCGATTTTATCGGCGTTCAGCATTTGCTGGCCTCATCGGCGATACCTTTCATCTTTCCTGCCGTGCCACTGAACTGGAGTGGCCGCATGGAATATTGCGGTGACGGCTCCATGCGTCAGTTGGCACCGATTTCGCCAGCCATCCATCTGGGTGCCAAGAAGATCATGATCGTCGGTGCCGGTCGTCTGGCCGAACCACCAAGCGTCAGTACCGAAACTGCGCGTTACCCCAGCCTGGCGCAAATCGCTGGTCATGCCCTGTCCAGTATTTTTCTGGACAGCCTGGCGGTAGATATAGAAAGGCTGATGCGGGTCAACAAAACCCTGTCCATGCTGCCGCCGGAATTGCTGGAAAAAACACCCCTGCGACCAGTGGATATTCTGGTCATTGCCCCTTCCGAAAGGCTGGATGAAATCGCCAGCCGTCATACCCAAAGCCTGCCTTTGCCTGTCCGTACCATGCTGGGGGGCATTGGCGCCACCGAGGCACGCGGTTCGGCACTGGCATCTTACCTGCTGTTTGAATCCAGCTATACGCGAGAGCTGATAGAACTCGGCAGGCGAGATACCCGTGCCCGCAGCGACGACGTATTGCACTTTTTTAATGCCGATGCAGCAGGGCGGGTAGCTGCCTGATCGGCTGATTGCTTGATTGATGCTGCCGGGAAACTGGAATGTGATCATCAGGACAAGCACTTTCTGCAAGCATTTTACTGCTTCATTTCCTGTAGGTATTTTTCTTAGGACTTACGCAAAACCGCCCCAGCTGTGTTGCAGCTCCTAGCCGTACTAAAGTACTGTCTTCGTCGCTGCGCCTTGCTGGGACAATTTTGCGTAAGTCCTATTTCTGTCACAAATATGACAAAACGGTGAATTTTCACATTGTAACAAGTGCAACAATGGTTGATTCATCATCGACAAACCGTTACTCTATGCCCTGTTTAAGCATGTGCGGATTTGAAAATCATGGTAAATCCAACATTTTTTAGAAAATGGCTGGTACTTCTGGCGCTTGCTTTGCTCGCTGCTACGTCTTTTGCGAAAGACACTGGCGGCTTGCCCAATATTGCCTATGTCAATGTTGCTGAATTGCCAAAAGAAGCGCAGACGACATTAAAGCTGATCAAGCAGGGCGGACCATTCGCCTACGATAAAGACGGCGTCGTATTTGGTAATTATGAAACCAGACTTCCCAAGCAAAAACGTGGTTATTACCACGAATACACGGTAAAAACGCCACGTGCCCGCAATCGGGGTGCGCGCCGCATTATTGCCGGTGCAGACCCGCAGACTTCGGGTGAATACTATTACACAGAAGACCACTACGAAAGTTTTCGACGAATTAAAGAGTAAATATGATCTCAGCAACAGAGGGAGAAGAGAGTTTGTTGGCAACGGTAGCGCCAAATGTCGTGCAGTCGATACGGGCATTCCGCGTGCCTGACCTGCAGGCAGAGGCGGCCAATCTGGGCCAGCACTTTCTGTATGCTTATTGCCTGGACGCCGTCACCAAGCAGCAGGTATTGGGCAAGATTGCCTTGTCTTTTGGTTTTCCCAAACCACTTTGCCGGAATTTTGATGCCCTGTCCGATTGTCTGACCGACATGATCTATAAGGCAGGTGCGCAACCAGGTTTTGTGATTGTCATTGAGCAGTTGCCAAATACGCAAAAATTTGACAGGGAAGCAAGAGAAACCCTGCTCGATGTCTTCCGCGATGCCGCTGATTTTTGGGCGGAGAAAAAGGTCGCTTTCCGGGTTTTTTACTCGTTTGAGTAAGTAAATCGGCACTAAAAGCCAGATTTTGCAGCTAAGTGACATCATGCCGGTTGGCTGAATCCGGCATTTTTATTTGGGGCTGGACCCCTGTCAGCGGTACAATGCCGCCATGAAAAAGATTGTTATCCTCATTTCTGGTCGTGGCAGCAATATGCAAGCCATCGTTGAAGCAGCCGCAAAACAGCAATGGCCAGCACAAATTGCTGCCGTCATCAGCAACCGTGCCGATGCCGGTGGTCTTGATTATGCTGCCAGCCGTGGCATACCAACTGCCGTGGTCGTCAGCAAGCAATTCCCATCGCGCGAAGCATTTGATGCCGCCTTGCAGGCAAAGATTGATGAATTTGCCCCGGATCTGGTGGTGCTGGCAGGTTTTATGCGCATACTGACCGCAGGCTTTGTTGAGCACTATGCCGGCAGGATGTTGAATATTCATCCGTCCCTGTTGCCCAGCTTTATCGGTCTGGCAACCCATCAGCAGGCCATTGATGCCGGGGTTAAGCTGCATGGTGTGACGGTACATTTTGTGACTGCCGAACTGGATCATGGCCCCATCGTTGCCCAGGCCGCTGTGCCTGTGCTGTACGATGACACCGAAGACAGCCTGTCACACCGCGTGCTGGAACAGGAACATCAGATTTATCCACGTGCCGTACTACAATTTGTCGAAGGCAAATTGCGTATAGAAGGCAATCGTGTCCGCATCACTGATTGATGTATCGCAGTCAGTCAGCGTAGTCAGTCAACATAGCCAGTCGACGTAGTCAGTCAACTTAGCCAGTTAATATTAGTAGTGGGATCTACGCAAAGTTGTCACAACCAGGGGCGGTAACGCCGCTGTGGCTGCTTTGTGTCAGTCCCAAATGGTAACAAGACCCATCCGGGTCATATCAGCATATAGAAGGAAGCAGCATGAGATTACCTCCAGCCATTCTCGTCAACACGGAAGAAGTATTGCGTGAGATTTTGCGTTTTACCGGTCCGGCAGATGGCACCTTGTCGCGTTATTTTCGTGATCACCCACGCCTGGGTTCACGTGAACGCGGCGTGATTGCGGAGGCTATTTATGGCTTGTTGCGCAATAAATCGGTGTACACCAATTTTTCTGAATCTGGCATAGGTTCACCCATGCGTCGCCTGAGCCTGCTGGGCCTGGCCGATGCCGTCGGTGTCGATGCCCTGGGTGGCCTGACTGAAGATGAAACCGCCTGGCTGCAACGCGTGATGGAAATTGACCGCACGCATCTGCCGCTGACCATGAAGGCCAACCTGCCCGAATGGATATGGACCAAGTTGCTGGAACGCTTTGGTGAAGAAGATGCGCTGAAGCTGGCCATTTCACTCAATACCCCGGCTCCGCTGGACTTGCGGGTCAACACCATCAAGGGTGACCGCGATACTGTTATCGCCTCTTTGGCGCAGGCGCCCATCATTGCTGAACCTACACCGTATTCCAGCACGGGTTTGCGTGTAATAAAAAAACCGTCTATTCAAAATTTGCCACTTTTCAAGGATGGCACGATAGAAGTACAGGACGAAGGCAGCCAGTTGCTGGCTCAACTGGTTGGTGCCAAGCGCGGTGAAATGGTGGCAGATTTTTGTGCCGGTGCCGGTGGCAAAACCCTGGCACTGGGTGCATTGATGCGCAACACCGGTCGCCTGTATGCCTTTGATATTTCTGAAAAACGTCTGGCCAAGCTGAAACCGCGCATGGCGCGCAGCGGTTTGTCGAATGTACATCCGGTGGTCATCGCGCATGAAAAAGATGCCAAGATCAAACGTCTGGCAGGCAAGCTTGATCGCGTGCTGGTGGATGCACCTTGCAGTGGTCTGGGTACCTTGCGCCGCAATCCCGATGTCAAATGGCGTCAGACACCGGAAGGCGTGGCTGAACTCAACGTCAAGCAGGCATCCATCCTCGCCAGTGCTTCACGCATGGTGAAGCCGGGTGGCCGTCTGGTCTATGCTACCTGCAGTATTCTTGATGAAGAAAATGAAGGCATCGTCCAGGCTTTCCTGGCTGAACACGCTGACTTTACGCTGCTGCCTGCGTCCCAGGTGCTGGCTGAACAAAAAGTCGAACTGGAAATGGGTGACTACCTGAAGCTCTATCCGCATCTGCACCAGACTGACGGCTTCTTTGCTGCCATTATGGAACGCAACAAGGTCTGATCACCTGCATCCCTGACCACGATCCAACAGGGCAGGGATGCACCCCAAATTCACTCTTGAGCACGCACCATGAGCACGCCACTACTCGCCAGTTTATTGTCTGATTTATCGAATGATGTGGGCCAGCCGGATTTTTACTGGCAGGTGGCGGTGGTACTGTTTTGCTTCGGCCTGGCCTGGACCCTGTCACGTGCGTTCTGGCGCAGCATGGCACCGAAGGAAAGCGACCCTGAAGACGTCAAGCTGAGAGTACAAAACTTCCCACGGGTGCTGTCGCCGATACTGTCCCTGGTCTTCATACTGATCGCCAAAGTGATTTTGGGTAAATGGCAGCATACACATTTGCTGTCGCTGTTAATCCCCATCATAGGTTCACTGGCGCTGATACGTGTTGGCTTTTACATCGTGCGCCGCACATTTGCCCGTGACGGTTATATCGGCAATCTGCTGGCGGTATTTGAAAAGCTGTTTGCCGGTCTGGTCTGGCTGGGTGTGGTCCTGCATTTCACCGGCTTGTGGCAGGAACTGTTTACCGCCCTTGAGGATATTACCCTGCCGATGGGCAAGAACAAGGTATCCATACTCACCATCCTGCAGGCGTTGACGTCGGTAGTGGTGACGGTGGTGGTGGCGATGTGGGCCAGCGCGGCGCTGGAAGCACGCCTGATGCAATTGCCCAATGCGCATACCTCGCTCAAAGTGGTGCTGTCGCGTGTCGGCCGGGCCGTGCTGATCTTGCTGGCCATCCTCATCAGCCTGACTCTGGTTGGCATTGACCTGACCGTACTGTCGGTATTTGGCGGTGCGCTGGGCGTTGGCCTGGGCTTTGGCCTGCAAAAAATCACCAGCAGCTATGTGTCCGGCTTCATCATCCTGCTGGACCGCAGCATGTCCATTGGTGACATGATCACCGTCGATAAATTCAGCGGACGCGTCACCCAGATCAATACCCGTTACACCGTACTGCAGGGCCAGGACGGCGGCGAATCGGTGATCCCGAATGAAATGCTGGTGTCGAGTCCGGTACAGAATTATTCCCTCAGCGACCGCACCGTGGCCATGTGGACTGACATGACGGTGGATTACCAGACCGATCTTGACAAGATTTTACCCCTGCTGGGCGAAGCCGCTGCTAAAGTGGAGCGGGTTTGTAGTGACCCGGCACCGTCCGCCTATCTGATGAAGTTTGGCGCTGACGGCTTCGAGCTTCGCGTCGGCTTTTGGATCAGTGACCCTGAAAACGGTCGCTCCAGTGTGATGTCCGGTGTTAACCGTGCCTTGTGGCAAATTTTGCAGGAACAGGAAGTCATCCTCCCCTATGCACACAGGGTTATCACCTTAATTAACAATCCACCTCAAGAAACTTGAGGTCAGGCAATAAATTTAGTTCTAAAATTGGTGGACATCCTCTAAACCGGCGTACAATGCCGTCCGATGTCTATAATGGATAAAGGTTGATCGTTTTATGCGAAATCAACCAAGATGCCGTCAATAACCATGGAGTACATGTCATTTTGAGCACTTTTATCGATACAGTAATGGATTTTCTGTCCAATGGCCTGACCCGGGCTACAGGATGGCAGGTATTTATCTTCACCATGGTCGTGACGCATATCACCATTGCCAGTGTGACGATATTCCTGCATCGCTGCCAGGCACACCGGGCATTGGAGCTGCACGCCATTCCTAGTCATTTTTTCCGTTTCTGGCTGTGGTTGACGACCGGCCAGGTCACCAAGGAATGGGCTGCAATTCACCGCAAGCACCATGCCAAATGTGAAACAGAAGAAGATCCGCACAGCCCGGTCACACGTGGTATCAAGAAAGTCTTGCTCGAAGGTGCAGAACTGTATCGTGCCGAATCCAAAAATCTGGAAACCATGGAAAAATATGGTCATGGCACACCGGACGACTGGATGGAACGTAATGTCTATACCCGTTTCAGCTGGCAGGGCGTGGCACTGATGCTGATCATCGACTTCTTCCTGTTCGGTGTGATCGGCGTGACTGTCTGGGCCGTGCAGATGCTGTGGATACCTATTACTGCTGCCGGCATCATCAACGGTATTGGTCATTACTGGGGTTATCGCAACTATGACTGTACCGATGCGTCGCGTAACATCTTGCCTATCGGCATTCTGATCGGCGGCGAAGAACTGCACAATAATCACCACACCTTTGGTACATCAGCTAAGCTGTCTTCGAAATGGTATGAGTTCGACATCGGCTGGCTGTACATACGCTGCATGGAAATCGTTGGTCTGGCCAAGGTCAAGAAAGTGGCTCCGGAACCGAAGTTTGCCGAAATCAAATCCGTGGTCGATCTGGAAACCCTGCAAGCCGTCATCACCAATCGCTATGACGTGATGGCCAAGTATGCCAAGTCCCTGCGCCGCACCTGGCATGATGAAGTCGCCAGCCTGCGCGAAAAAGCCATGTTTGAAGCGCACCTGCTGAAGTCCACCAAGAAACTGCTGCAACGCGAGCCAACCAAGCTCGAAGCACCACAACAGCAGCAATTGTCTGAAGTGCTGGCCCACAGCCGTGCCCTGAAAACCATGCACGACATGCGCGTGGAACTGGGTCTGATCTGGGAACGTTCTACGGTCAGTCGTGAGCAACTGGTACAGCAACTGCAAGACTGGTGCGTACGCGCCGAAGCATCCGGCATCCACACCCTGCGTGATTTCTCTTTAAGACTGCGTACTTACGCCTGATGCAGCAACAGCAGTAAGTAGTAGCTGTGGCAAGGCATTCAGCAAACATTGCAACAGGTATTGCATCAAAAAAAACGGCACTTCGGTGCCGTTTTTTTTGATCCTCACGACCACCGTGCTGGTATCCATGGAGTGCCGTGATTGGGGGGCAATGTCATCAAAGGCTGCCGCCTACTTCATCAGTGTAACTGTGAATCCAATGGGATTGCTACGGAAGGATACGAAGGAATACAAATGAAAAAGCCCTGCATAGCAGGGCTTTTTTTCTGACGCAGAAAGCAAAATTACTTGATTTTGGTTTCTTTGTAGATGACGTGCTTACGTGCTTTAGGATCGAACTTCATGATCTCCATTTTTTCAGGCATAGTGCGCTTGTTTTTGGAGGTTGTGTAGAAGTGACCTGTACCAGCAGTCGATTCCAGCTTGATTTTGTCGCGACCAGATTTAGCCATGATATTTTCCTAACTATAGTTTAGCTTAAACTTTTTCGCCGCGAGCGCGCAGGTCAGTCAAAACAGCATCGATGCCGATTTTGTCAATGACGCGCAGACCAGCATTGGACAAGCGCAGAGAAACCCAACGGTTTTCTGATTCTACGAAAAAGCGACGATTTTGCAGATTAGGCAAAAAGCGGCGTTTTGTTTTGTTATTAGCGTGGGAAACGTTGTTGCCAACCATTGGCCCTTTCCCAGTCACTTGGCAGACACGTGCCATGTTTAACTCCTCAGTGCATTCCGAAATTGGAAAAACGCAAGTATAAACAAAATTCCATGAATTATCAACGACTTGCGAAAAACAAATGTGTCTTATTTAAAAAATTAATTTAACAATTTGATTTTCAGGATGAAAAAGCTGCTACTTTCACAGGCAGTTCACATGCTTTCCGTCTGAAAAGCCCGGTTTTAGCCTTGCCAGAGGCAGATTATCAGGCAGCGTAGTGCCGCGACAACAAACAGCCTGATTTTCAAGCAATAGCGTCAGATCTGCCCATTTTCAGCAAACGAATACACTTTGGGATTGGCCACGATGAAGTGATCCAGTACCCGCACATCCACCAGTGCCAGTGCCTGTTTCAGGGTAGTGGTCAGTTGCAGGTCAGCGGAACTGGGTTCACACGAACCGGAAGGGTGGTTGTGGGCAATGATAATGGCTGCGGCATTGTGCTGGAGTGCGCTTTTGACCACTTCGCGTGGGTAGACGCTGGCGTGATTGAGGGTGCCGCGAAACAGTTCTTCGGTCGTGATCAGCCGGTTTTTGACATCCAGGAACAGCACGGCAAAGGATTCATGTGCCTTGCTGCCTATTAATAGTTGCAGGTATTTCTTGACCGATTGCGGTGACGACAGCGAGGTACTTTCTTGCAACTCTTCAGAAATGGCGCGTTTGGCCAGTTCCAGCACGGCTTGCAATTGTGCATATTTGGCGCTGCCCAGGCCATGAATGGCTGAAAATTCGCGGATAGTGGCAGAAAACAGGCCGGATAGAGAGCCAAACTGGCTGATCATGTCGCGCCCCAGGTCCACTGCGCTTTTGCCTGCCACGCCGGTTCTGAGGAAGACAGCCAGCAATTCGGCATCCGACAGGACGCTGGCCCCGTGTTTGATCAGTCTTTCTCTTGGTCGTTGTTCTTCCGGCCATTCGTTGATTGCCATCCAGGTTTTCTCCACAGAATGCAGGCCCGCAGCCTGATTTATCCAAAGCTGGCTTACAATACCAGCTTACCAAGCGTTCTCTTCAAGTTATTGCCTTACTTTCAAAGCTTCATACCATGTCTGCTACCGCCAATCTTACCGTTACCCCCAACGCCTATCTGACTTTGCACTACCGCCTAGCTACTCTGGACGGCGAAGACATACTCAGTACCTTTAATGAACGTCCCGCCACATTGCAACTGGGTACGGGCCAACTGGCACCTGAACTGGAAGCTTCATTGCTGGGACTGGAAGAGGGGTCTCACACCACGCAAGAGCTGGCGCCGGAAAAAGCCTTCGGTCCGCGTAATCCAGAATTGATACAAAGAGTATCGATGGCTACACTAAAAGAAAATTCGGCATTTGGCGAGCAATATGTGATTGGTGACCTGGTGGAATTTGCCGCACCTGCCGGTGGCAAGTTTGCCGGTATCCTGCGGGCGCTGGATGATGAAGGTGCGCTGTTTGACTTCAATCATCCGCTCGCTGGCCAGACTGTCTTGTTTGAAACAAAAATCATTGGGATACTTTAATTGACTGCCATGGACAAGGAAATACTATTAGCCCAGCCACGCGGTTTTTGCGCCGGCGTGGACCGTGCCATTGAAATCGTCGAGCGTGCCTTGCAGCAATTCGGTGCACCCATCTACGTCAGGCATGAAATCGTGCACAACGCCTACGTGGTCAGCGACCTTAAGGCCAAGGGGGCGATATTTATTGAAGAACTGGATGATGTCCCGTCCGGCAATACCCTGATTTTTTCTGCCCACGGGGTATCGCAAGAAGTGCGCAGGGAAGCCGAAGCCCGTGGCCTGGCGATTTTTGATGCGACCTGTCCGCTGGTGACCAAGGTGCATATCGAAGTCGCCAAAATGCGCAAAGAGGGTCGTGAAATCATCATGATAGGTCACCATGGTCACCCAGAGGTGGAAGGCACCATGGGCCAGTCCGAAGGTGGCATGTATCTGGTGGAAACCGTGGACGATGTGCAGAAGCTGCAGGTCAATAATGCCGATATGCTGGCCTTTGTGTCGCAGACCACGCTGTCGGTGGACGATACGATAGAAATCATCGCGGCGCTGAAAACGCGCTTTCCATCCATCAGTGAACCGAAAAAAGGCGATATCTGTTACGCCACCACCAATCGTCAGGAAGCCGTCAAGTTCATGGCACCACAGGTGGATCTGGTGCTGGTGGTAGGTAGCCCCAACAGTTCCAATTCCAACCGTCTGCGTGAAGTGGCTGAAAAGAAAGGCGTGACGGCTTATATGGTCGACAATGCCAGCCAGATCAAGCCCGAATGGCTGGAAGGTCGTCAGCGCATAGGTGTCACTGCTGGTGCATCAGCCCCCGAAATATTGGTGCAGGAAGTTATCACCAGTCTGCGACAATTGGGTGCGCGCAGCGTGCGTGCACTGGATGGGGTAGAAGAAGCAGTGACTTTTCCCATGCCGAAAGGGCTGTCTGCGAAGGTTTGACAAGCGAATGTAGCTATGCCCAGGCAGCCTGGGCTTATTTATTGACATAATCGTTTACTTATTTGTTTTCTCAAGGAGTTATGTGACCTCTGTTTGATTAATAATTTGTTGCAGCTGTTGTTTTCGATATTTTATTTTGTAAATACGTGTTTAAGATTGCGGCACTATTCAAATCCGGTCTTTACCGGGCTGATATAGCGTGTATGCTGGTGCGTGGCTGTTGTGGAAAATACGTAGCTTTCGGTGGCTTTTTTACCACTGCGGCAAGATTCAAACTCTGTATAATCCGGCCCACTTTACTGGTATAACCATTAAGTACAAATATATTACAAAAAGCTTTTACCAAAAGTTGCAGAGGAGATTTTAATCATGTGTATCGATCACGCTATCGTTGCTCCCAATATGATGACGCGCTTGTTTGGATAGCGCTCGTTCGAATTCCGGCGGCACCCACACCAGGGTGCCGCTTTCGTTATCAGGAATGATTTTTGCTGAACTTTTTTCAGTTGTATTGATAGGTACTCAGTTCATCGCCTGTTTTTAATCAAAATTCGATTCGTTCATAAGAGAGAAGCAAAATATGGATACCTTTATCCAACAAATTATTAATGGTCTGGTGTTGGGCAGCATGTATGCGCTGGTGGCACTCGGTTACACCATGGTGTATGGGGTGCTGAACCTGATTAACTTCGCCCATGGCGATGTATTGATGGTGGGTGCCATGGCTGGCCTGAGTGTCCTCAAGCTGTTGCAGGCCATCGCACCTGACTTGCCTGGCATCGTCAAGCTGATCATTGCCATCCTGGGTGCCATACCTGTGTGTATTTTCGTCAATGTGGTGATAGAACGGGTCGCTTATCGAAAGCTGCGAAATGCACCGCGACTTGCTCCCCTGATTACGGCGATTGGCGTTTCCATTCTGGTGCAGACTTTTGCCATGATGCTGTGGGGCCGTAATCCGATTCCTTTCCCATCCGTGATGCCGTCTACGCCGATTGAAGTCGGTGGTGCGGTGATTTCGCAAACCCAGATATTGCTGTTGTTGCTGGCGACGCTGGCGATGGCTGGCCTGGTACTGCTGGTTGAAAAAACCAAAATGGGCCGCGCCATGCGTGCTACTGCAGAAAACCCGCGTGTTGCCGGTTTGATGGGGGTTGATTCCAACAAGGTGATCGTGGCGACTTTTGCCATTGGTGCCGCGCTGGCAGCGATTGCCGGTGTGATGTGGGCAGCGAACTATTCTTCTGCACAGTTTGCGATGGGCTTTGTGCCAGGTCTGAAGGCTTTCTCCGCAGCGGTATTGGGCGGTATCGGCAATATTTATGGTGCGATGGTGGGCGGTATTGTGCTGGGCCTGATCGAAAGTCTGGGTGCCGGTTATATCGGTGACCTGACTGGCGGCATCCTTGGCAGCCACTATCAGGATATCTTTGCTTTCGTCGTTTTGATTATCGTACTGACCTTGCGTCCATCCGGCATCATGGGTGAGCGTGTTGCTGATCGTGCGTAAGGAGAAAATCAATGTCAACCATATTTGATGTAAAAGCCAATCCGAAAAAAGCCTACACCAGCTTTGCTGTGCTGGCGGTCGTGATTGTATTGTTCCCCTTCGTGGCTTCCAATTTTGGTAATTCCTGGGTCAGGATTATCGACTTTGCGCTGCTGTATATCATGCTGGCCCTGGGCCTGAATATCGTGGTCGGTTTTGCCGGTCTGCTGGATCTGGGTTATATCGCTTTCTATGCAGTCGGTGCGTATCTGGCGGCGATTTTTGGATCACAGCAATTTGCTGTCATCCTGGAATCCTTCGTCAATAATTATCCGGCTGTCGGTGCTTTTCTGATCGCTGTCTGCGGCCCGGAAATTACCCAGAATGGTATTCACCTGTCGGTATGGGTGATCGTGCCTTTTGCGGCAGCGGTGGCCGGTTTGTTTGGTGCCCTGCTGGGTGCCCCAACCCTGAAACTGCGCGGTGACTATCTGGCGATCGTGACATTGGGCTTTGGTGAAATCATCCGTATTTTCATGAACAACATGAATTCACCGATCAACTTCACCAACGGTCCACAAGGTATCAATCTGATTGATCCTATCCGTATCTTTGGTGTGTCACTGGCGGGTGAAGCAGGTTCCAATGCGACCGTACATTTCCTTGGCATGAGCATGCCTTCGGTGAATGCCTATTACTTCCTGTTCCTGGCTTTGTGTATTGGTATCGTGATCGTGTCCATACGTTTGCAGGATTCCCGTCTGGGCCGTGCCTGGGTGGCGATACGTGAAGATGAAATTGCTGCCAAGGCCATGGGTATCAACACCCGCAACGTCAAGTTGCTGGCGTTTTCCATGGGCGCGTCGTTTGGTGGCGTCTCTGGTGCCATGTTCGCCAGCTTCCAGGGCTTTGTCTCACCAGAATCGTTCTCGCTGATGGAATCCATCGTCATTCTGGCAATGGTGGTATTGGGCGGTATTGGTCATATTCCTGGTGTGATTCTGGGTGCAGTATTGCTGGCTGCTTTGCCGGAAGTATTGCGTCACGTTGTCGAACCAGTACAAAACCTGATCTTTGGAAAAATCTGGATCGAGGCCGAAGTATTGCGTCAATTGCTGTACGGCTTTGCCATGGTTGCCGTCATGCTGAATCGTCCTGCCGGCTTGTGGCCCGCACCGAAGCATGAAGACCGTATGTCCAAGAACAATGAAGCGGCAGCTTAAGGAAGATCAAGATGATTGAACAGACTATCTTAAAAATCGAAGGCGCCAATAAACGTTTTGGCGGCTTGCAGGCATTGTCCAACGTTGGCATCAATATCAAGAAAGGCCAGATCTATGGTCTGATTGGTCCTAACGGTGCTGGCAAGACAACCTTCTTTAATTTGATCACCGGCCTGTATCAGCCTGACACCGGCACGTTTGAACTGGATGGCAAACCGTATTCACCTTCCGCCCCGCATGAAGTGGCGAAGGCAGGTATCGCCCGTACTTTCCAGAACATCCGCCTGTTTGGTGAAATGACGGCGCTGGAAAACGTCATGGTTGGCCGCCACATACGTACCCATCAGGGCGTATTTGGTGCCGTATTCCGCCATCCGGCGGCACGCAGGGAAGAAGCCGAAGTCCGTCAGCGTGCCCAGGAACTGCTGGATTTTGTCGGCATCGGGGCATTTGCTGACCGTACTTCCAAGTTCTTGTCGTATGGTGACCAGCGTCGTCTGGAAATCGCACGTGCACTGGCGACAGATCCGAAATTGCTGGCACTGGATGAACCTGCTGCCGGTATGAATGCCACAGAAAAACTCGCCCTGCGTGAACTGCTGGTCAAGATCAAGGCCGAGGGCAAGACCATCCTGCTGATTGAGCATGATGTAAAACTGATGATGGGGTTGTGCGACAGGATGACTGTGCTGGATTACGGCAAGCCGATTGCAGAAGGCTTGCCAGCAGATATACAGAAAAATCCGGCAGTTATCGAAGCGTATTTGGGAGGAGGTCACTAATGGCTGAGAACGTATTAAAGATAAGCAATCTGAAAGTTGCTTACGGCGGTATCAAGGCCGTTAAGGGAATCGACCTGGAAGTCAACAAGGGTGAACTGATTACCCTGATCGGTGCCAATGGTGCCGGCAAGACCACCACACTGAAAGCCATTACCTCCACGCTGCCCAGCTGCAAGGTGGAAGGCGATATTGTTTACCTGGGTAAATCCATCAAAGGCGTGAACTCCTTTGAGATGGTGAAAAACCACCTGGCCATGGTACCTGAAGGCCGTGGTGTATTTACCCGAATGACGATCCAGGAAAACCTGATGATGGGTGCCTATATTCGTGATGACAAGGCTGGTATCGCAGCCGATATCGAAAAATGGTTTGCCGTGTTCCCGCGCCTGAAAGAACGTGCTGCGCAGCTGGCCGGTACCCTGTCGGGTGGTGAGCAGCAAATGCTGGCCATGGCGCGTGCGCTGATGAGCCATCCCAACCTGCTGCTGCTGGATGAACCATCGATGGGTTTGTCACCGATCATGGTGGAAAAGATTTTTGAAGTCGTGCGTAATGTATCTGCCCAGGGTATCACCATCTTGCTGGTGGAACAGAATGCCAAACTGGCTTTGCAGGCAGCGCACCGTGGCTATGTCATGGATTCAGGTGCCATCACCATGAGTGGCAATGCCAAAGACATGCTGAACGACCCTAAAGTACAGGCGGCTTATCTGGGCGAAGGCTGATACCGGTTGAAGTAAGGTAGCCCTCAAGTACAGTGTATTCTGTGCCGGGCATTTGAAATACCTGCAAGCGATTGCAGGTATTTTTTTGCCTGCAGGCAGGCTAAGATGATGCCTTGGCAGTGTGAAAGGACTGGTCGTGCGTTTGTTGCTGGTGGAAGATGACCCCATGATAGGGGAAAGCATTCAGGAAGGCTTGCGTGGTGAAAACTACGCCGTTGACTGGGTGCGTGATGGCCGTGATGCAGATTTGGCCATGATCGGTGTCGACTATGATTTGTTGCTGCTAGATCTGGGCCTGCCCGGCAAGGAAGGACTGGATGTCTTGCAAGGGCTGCGGGCGCGTGGTGCTGACATGCCGGTCCTGATCATCACTGCGCGTGACAGTACCTCTTCCCGCATTCAGGGGCTGGATGGTGGTGCCGATGATTACCTGGTCAAACCCTTTGACCTGGATGAGATGCTGGCCAGGGTACGTGCCCTGCTGCGTCGCCGGGTGGCACGCACGCATTCGGTCATACAGCATGGTTCACTGGTACTCAACCTGGCCAGCCATGAAGTAACTTTCGATGGCGCTCAGGTGCATTTGTCGGCACGTGAATTTTCCGTCTTGCGGGCGTTGCTGGACAATCCGGGCAGTGTCGTCACCAAGAGCCAGCTGGAAGAAAAATTATATGGCTGGAATTCTGAAGTGGAAAGCAATGCCGTGGATGTGTATGTGCACCACCTGCGCAAAAAATTTGGCACCGCCCTGATCAAGAACGTGCGTGGCGTAGGTTACAAGATAGCGGCCATTCCATGAAAACCATACGTCAACAGTTATTGCTTGGCCTGTTGTGCGCCACCCTGCTGTGTGCTACCGGGGCGATCGCCGTGTTGTATCACTCGCTGCTGGAAGAAACCAATGAACTGGCCGATCTGCAGCTAAGACAACTGGCCACCGCCCTGCCGAACGAGTTCGCCGCCAATTCCGGCTTGCCTGCTGCCGAAGACCCGGAAGAAGAATATGTCATGCAGGCCTGGGATCGCCGTGGCGCGCTCTTGCATGCTTCACCGGGGCAACCCTTGTTGCCACGCTATCAGATCCATGGTTTTAGCGTAGTGAGCCTGCATGGTGAACGTTGGCGCATCTATGGCGAAACGCGGCATGACCGTTATGTGCAGGTGGCGCAATTGACAAGCGCACGTGACAAGCTGGCGGCCAGTATGGCACTGCGCGCCTGCTCACCTTTGCTGGTGTTTGTTGTCATCCTGGCGGGTCTGGTGCTGGTGGTTGTTGGTCGCGCCCTGCGGCCACTGGAAAGGCTGGCGCAAGCCGTGGCCGGGCGTTCACCCACGGTGTTGCAGCCGCTCGACAGTGAAGGGCTGTCGCCGGAATTGCGCCCCATCGTCCTGGCGCTCAATGGCTTGTTGGGCAAGTTTGATGATGCCCTGACAGCGCAACGCATTTTTGTTGCAGACGCCGCGCATGAACTTCGTTCTCCCCTGGCTGCGCTGAAGCTGCAACTGCAACTGGTCGAACGTGCCAGCAATGACGAAACGCGCGCGCACGCGCTGGCCCGGCTGCATGAACGACTGGACCGCAGCACCCATCTGGTACAGCAACTGTTAAGCCTGGCCAGACATGAAACCGGCTACACGGCCGCCCATATACAGGCCGTGGACCTGGGGCAGCTTTTGCAGACCGCCGTGATGGATCATTCGGCATTTGCCGACAGCCGTGCAATCGACCTGGGGGTAGAGCCATCTGGTACATCCGATGTCGTGGTGGTACAGGCCAACAAGGACAGCCTGCATGTGCTGCTGAATAACCTGGTCGACAATGCCTTGCGCTACACCCAGCAGGGCGGTCGCGTGGATTTGCTGGCAAGCTATGAAAATGGCAGGGCCGTATTATGTGTGCGGGACAATGGCCCCGGGGTGGCTGAATCTTACCGGACACGTCTGTTTGACCGGTTTTATCGCCCTGACGGCAATGATGTGTGGGGTTGTGGACTGGGTTTGTCCATCGTACGCAATATTGCTGATCATCACCGGGCCGCCATCTACCTGACTGATAGTCCGGGAGAGGGCGGCCTGACGGTCACGGTGGTGTTTCCCTGATAGGTATTAAAAATGCGTAAAAATGCATTAAAAATTCATCAAAACAAACAAGGCCCGCGTCGCTGATGGCAACACGGGCCTTGCTGAAGTCAGACTGCCGGTTTAGAAGTTTGCGTGCAGGCTGACGCGGTAAGCACGTGGCGAACCGGGGGTGATATTGTTGTCACCGTTGGCGAAGGCATAGTATTTCTTGTCCGTCAGGTTTTCCACATTCAATTGCAGCTTGAAGTTGCTATTGATGGTGTAGAACAGGGCTGCATCAATACGGGTATAGGCTGGCAGCGTGACCGTATTGCTGGTGGAAGCAAATATGTCGCTGCGGTAGATAACACCCAGACCGGCACCCATTGCAGGTGTGACGTTGTAGCGGTTCCACAGGGCGAAAGTGTCTTTCGGAACACCGCCGACTGTTGCGCCATTCAGTGCGGTGGCAGAGGCCGTCGCCAGCAGTTTTGCATCCTGGTGGGCATAGCCGCCGTTGATGCTCCATTCCTTGGTCACGTTACCGCTGATGCCTATTTCTATGCCATTGGTGCGTTGACCATCCACCAGTTGATCTGCAATGCCGGTAGCCGGATTAACGACTGCCACATTATTGCGGTTCAGACGATAAAGTGCCACCGTGGCCATCAGGTCAGGATTGATTTCCCACTTGCCACCCAATTCATAGTTGATGAATTTTTCCGGTTTCAGGGCCTGGTTGATACTGCTCAGACTGCTCAACTGGTCACCCCCGCGCGGGAAGGATGCCACGCTGTAATTGGCATACAGCGATACCGCTTCCACCGGTTTGTAGATGATGCCAACCCGTGGCGAGACCAGGTTGTCCTTACTCGACAGACTGGCTGGTGCCGACAGCAGCGACAAGACGCCGTTCGGACGGTTGTTGCGGTAATCCAGTTTGAAACTGTCAAAACGCAGACCGGCGATGAACTGCCATTGTGGTGACAGGATGATCTGGTCCTGTGCGTAGAAACCCGCGATCCTGGCGCTGCTGGAACCGTCACGGTCAGAATTGCTGCCACCCAGCACATAATTGACGGGCAAGGCGCCATCCGGGCTGGCCAGCGGGACATTGATCGAGGTCGCGTTGTTTGAGAACAGGCCGGTTTTGCGCAGGTAATCGGTATCTTGCTGACCCAGTTCCATACCGACCAGGATGCGGTGTTTGATATCGCCACTGTTGATATCAAAGTTCACATCAGTCTGGTTGAACAGGTTTTTACGCCACTGGTGATTGTTATAGGCGCTGATGGGAACCAGATTGGTTTTCAGGTTGATTGCACCGGCATTGTAGTTCTGGTAGAGCTTGTCATAGTCGGTATAGCGCGTCTTGTTGGAGATGTGGACGCCATTGCCGAAATCGTAGTCAATCACGCTGCTGACAGCATCGGATTGCAGGCGGGTAGGGCGGCTGTCGCCACTGGCATCACCAAAGAACGTATTGACCGGGACATCCAGCGGCTGGCCCAGATAGGATGGCACGCCACGGTCAGCGGTACGTTTGTCTTCAAAATGCTCATAACCCAGTACGATGCTGGCACCCTTGGCAGGGCGTATGGCCAGTGTCGGGTTGATGCCTGAGCGCTTCAGGCTGAAATTGCGTTGATACCCTTCAGAATCTTCCACCAGGCCAGTGACACGGAATGCGACGGTGTCATTGATCGCCTGCCCCACATCTGCGGTCAGGCGGCGATTGCTGTATGAACCCAGTGTCAGGTCAACTGCACGTGTGGTCAGCCAGTTGGCCTGTTTCGATACGCGGTTGATGATGCCGCCTGAGCCGCCACGGCCAAAGATCATGGCGTTGGGACCGGTCAGGGCTTCAACACGTTCGGCGTTGTACAGGTCACGATAGTACTCAACGTCATCACGCACGCCATCGATATAAAAATCGCCGGAAGCATTAGTGCTGCCACGGAAGATAGGCGCATCACGGTTGCCTTCGCCGTTGGCCATGCCTATGCCAGGCACATAACGGGCAACGTCTGCCATGCTTTGCATCGCCTGGTCCTTGATCAGGGCTTCGTTGATGACTGTGATGGTTTGTGGCGTGTCACGCAATGCCGTATCGGTCTTGGTTGCCGTGCTGGTGCGCTTTACAGCATAGCTGTTGGCTTCGGTTTTACCGCTGACGGTGACAGTAGGCAGGGTGGCATCGTTTTTAAGCGGTTCTGCATCAGCCGCATACGTGATGCTGCTGGACAGGGCAGCACCGGCAAAAGCCAGGCGCAGCATCAGGGACAATGGGGAAAGGCGGGGAGAATGAGTAAGTTGCATAATTTCAATCGTTGATGTAAATGAGAAGCAATCTCATTATCGTTCGTAATACGAAAGCCATGCAACGCAAAAAATATATTTTTGGATACTGTTGCCTGTATGCCGCGCAGGTGTCAATTCTTAATGATTCCTTAATTATTGTCCGGCTATGATGCAGCGCCACGCGCCAGCCGGGCTGACGTGCCTCCTGAAATTTCACATACCAAGACGATGCACATGGATAAAGAGCCGTATCTGCCGGATGAGGATAAAAATGAGGATAAAACTGAAATTCAGGAATTGAAGGGCAGCACCGATCTGTTTGCCAAATTGCGCAAGCTGGGTTTGCGTCCAACCAGTGCTCGGGTGTGTATCTTGCAGGTTCTGCTGGCGTCACCACAGTTGCCGCTGAGCGCGGAATCTATCTTCAGGGAACTCGACAGCCTTGGTATCAGGGTCAGTCTTGGCACCATCTACCGGGTGTTAAATGATCTTGAACAATGCAAGTTGCTGCAGCGCGAATGGGATGTTGGCCATGGTACCGGCAAATCACGTTATCTCATCGCACCGGCAATTTTGCCGCCACCCTCATACACGTTCACCTGTCGCGAATGCCAGCGCGCCATTGTCGTTGCTGACAGGCAGTTGAGTGAGCATCTGCACAATCAGGCCAAGGTCGCGCAATTCGATCAGCAACTGGCAACGATTTCCATCCAGGTCACCTGCAATAGTTGTGCTGCATCTGCAAAATGATTATTCCTGACAGGCTGGTGTTCGCATGTTTGACGTCACCAGCCTGACGGATGTTGACGCGCACGGATTGCCTCCATCCAATCTGCTGGATGGGTTGGGTGGGTTGGATGTTGTTCCGCTGTGCAGGACAATTTTCCGGCGTATTGCTTCTGCCATTTTCCCGTCGTAAAGAACAATTGGCCGCGTAATTTATCCGGCTCTATCCTGTCCCTGTCCTGTCTTGCATCCGCAGCCTGAAAAACGTGCTGTCAATCGTCACCATCAGTGGTAAACCCTGATACACGCTGTCTCTCCGGGGTGCTGGCCAGATTTTGAAAAATTTATTGCAAGCATATGTTTCCATAATTGACCTTGATTAATGTCATGCGATATCGTGATTTTTGTCATGAATAGCATGACTTTTTTAAATAAAAATAAAGGAAATTTATGGGAACTTTTGATGGTCTGAAAATGGCGCTCAGCAAGGACGGTGCAGTTGCCGCACCTGGGTATAGTCGCTGGTTAGTGGCCGCTGCGGCGTTGCTGATTCACTTCCCCCTGGGGCAGGCGTATGGCTTTTCCGTGTTCAATGCGCCACTGGTCAAAGTGCTGGGTTCCAGCCTGACCAGTGTAGGCTGGATTTTTTCGGTAGCGATTATTTTTCTTGGCTTGTCGGCTGCAGTATTTGGTAAATGGGTGGAACGGGTTGGCCCACGCAAGGCTATGCTGGCATCGGCCCTGTGTTTCTTTTCCGGCTTTCTGGTATCGGCATTGGGAGTGTTGATGGGGTCTCTGCCTGTCGTCATTCTTGGTTATGGCGTGATCGGTGGTACTGGTTTGGGCATAGGGTATATCTCGCCGGTATCGACGCTGATCAAATGGTTTCCGGACAGGCGTGGCATGGCCACGGGTCTGGCGATCATGGGTTTTGGTGGTGGTGCACTGGTGGGGTCGCCACTGGCGGTTAACCTGATGAAGTATTTCAGCGAGGGTTCACAATATGGCGGGATTCCTGCCACCTTCGTGACCATGGCTGTGCTGTACCTGGGCTTCCAGTTGTCGGCGGCGTGGATAGCGCGCATTCCATTTGCCGGTTATCAGCCGCGTGGCTGGGTGCCGGGCAAGGTGGATGCTGCGCATATCGCTTCCAACGGTGCTGGTGATTTCCCGGTTTCTGAAGCCATACGCCAGCCGCAATTCTGGTTATTGTGGGGCATCCTGCTGTTGAACGTATCTGCCGGCATCGGTATTCTCGGACAGGCATCCCTGATGGCGCAAAAAATGGTGGGCATTTCTGCCGCTGCTGCGGCCGGTTTTGTCGGCCTGCTGTCTTTGTGCAATATGGCGGGGCGTTTCATCTGGTCCAGCTTTTCTGACAGGATAGGTCGCAAATGGGCCTATGCCATGTATTCCGGCGTTGGGGCACTGGCTTACTGGGCTATTCCTGGCGCGGCTGCCAGTGGCAATATGTTGCTGTTTGTTGCCCTGTTTGCCCTGGTCATGAGTTTTTATGGTGCCGGCTTTGCGACTATCCCGGCGTATCTGGCGGACATGTTTGGCAAGAAGGAAGTCGGCGCGATTCATGGTCGTCTGCTGACAGCCTGGTCCATGGCCGGTGTGATCGGTCCACTGGTCGTGAATGCCGGGCGTGATTATCTGGTGAAGACGGAAGGTTTGGCTGATGCCGCCGCGTATTCAACCGTGGTGTATGTGTTGGGTGGTTTGCTGGTGGCTGAATTTGTGCTGAACCTGTTCGTCAAGGAACCACGCAGCAGCGCTATTCCAGCCAACACATCCATTCCAGGCATGTTGTCACCACAAACATCATCAAAATAGGAGTTGTCATGCAAGACATCAATCAACATATCAATCAACACGTCGATCCGGGCATGAAAGCCAGGGTCATATTTTTCTGGACTTTGGCTGGTGTGCCGCTGGCATGGGGCGTGTGGCAGACCGGCATCAAGGTCATGGCCATGTTTGCCTGATCTGTTCAGGTAAACGCAGCTGATTAAAAAGCAAAGCCCCGGTTCACGTTGAAATGAACCGGGGCTTCTTTGTGGTGCTGTCAGTACGGTCGGTACGGTCGGTACTATAGGGCACTGACAGATTGCCAGGTCAGGGGAGAGCCTGTCCTGGCAAGTTGCAACTTACTTCTTGGACGCTTTAGGAGCTGCCTTGGTTGTCGTCTGGGAAATCGTGGACACTGCATTGTTCAGATTGGCTTCCAGTGCTTCAACTGCCTGTTTGGTGGTTTTGGTCAGGTGGTCGTAGCTGGCGTTGGCATTGTCTATCGATGTTTTGAAGAAAGACACAAACTGCTCGGAACCGGCAGGTGCATTTTTGGATACTTCATCGATCAACGCCAGTACTTTGCGATTGGTTTCAGCAATTTGTGTTTCTGCCGCGTGGGTGAATTCTGCCTGGGCGCTGGACGCGATATTGGCCAGATGGCGGTTGTAGGCCAATACTTTTTCTGCGGTAGGCTGTGCCTGTGCCGCTGTCAGATTGAAAAATTCCTGTGGATCTTTGGCAGCCAGCAATTGCTTGGTTGTCGCAGCGCTTTCTTCCAGGGAAGATTTGACGGCATTCAAATTCAATTCTACAAATTTCTCTACGCCTTCAAATGCCTTGCCTGTCAGTGTAGTGATCAGCGCGAGTTGGGCATCAAAGTTCGCTTTGGTAGCGGCGGAAAACTGTTCAGGTGCTGTAAACATATAAATCTCCTGGAGTAGGAAAAAATCAAATAGAAATCAAATGGAAATCAAATAAATAAGTGGCGATGGCTGTTGGTGGTGCAATGCACGCTACATGAATATCAATTAAATTGTGCGATGCAATAATCCGTATTTTATTGATTCAAATAGCGAAGTCAAGCGATATTTGTGCATTGCAATATAAAAAATCTGCCTATTACATGAGCAGATGCCGATCGTGAAACAGGAAAATGGAAATGCCTGCCTTTACTTTTCCTGAAACAATTATGTATGGCAATTATGACCAGAAAATGAAGTGACTCTCTGTCGGCGGCGTTTTCAGTTAGACTTTCAGTCTGGGTTTGATACTGACGCGCATTTAGTCGAAAAAAGTGAGCAGACAATGGCAATTGAAGCAAGACAACGTAAAGACTTTCAACATTTCCACACTATTACCACACGCTGGATGGACAATGATGCCTATGGGCATGTCAATAATGTGGTCTATTACAGCTGGTTTGACACGGTAGTGAATCAGTTCCTCATCAGCAATGGTGTGCTGGATATAGAAACCAGCCCTGTGATTGGCCTGGTGATTGAAACCCAGTGCAATTACCTGGCATCGGTGGCTTTCCCGGACGTGGTGGAAGCCGGTGTGAGTGTCACCAAGCTGGGCAATTCCAGCGTGCGTTATGAAGTTGGCATCTTCAAAAACGGTGAAGACAGTGCTGCAGCCCAGGGGCATTTCGTGCATGTTTATGTGGACCGGCACAGCCGCCGGCCTACGGCCATACCCGAACCCATGCGGCAGTTGTTGCAAACCATACAGCCGGGCTAAGCCAACTAAGCCAACTAAGCCAGTTATTTGTACTCAATCGCCAGCCCAGATGGCTGGCGCAGCCTATTTCCACCAGGTAGATACCCATGCTTACATCAGCGACCCAGCAACTGATCGACGACACCATTATCTCGCGCCGTTCCATACGTGCTTTTTTGCCTACGCCTGTCGCGCGTGAAGATATACGCCAGATACTGGATGTGGCAGCGCGCGCTCCCTCGGGCAGTAACACCCAGCCCTGGAAGGTGACAGTGGTGACAGGTGAAAAACTGCAGGTCCTGTCGGCGGCTATTCTGGCTGCCCACAATACAGAAGGGCAGGGCGGACATCAGCAGGAATACAATTATTACCCGGTGCAATGGGTTACCCCTTATCAGGAACGCCGTCGCAAGGTGGGCTGGGATCTGTATGCCCTGCTGGGTCTGGGGCGAGAAAACAAACTCGGTATGCATCAGCAACATGGCCGCAACTATGCATTCTTTGATGCGCCTGTCGGTCTGATTTTTACCATAGACCGCATCATGGAACAGGGTTCATGGCTGGACTATGGCATGTTTTTGCAAAACATCATGATTGCCGCCCGAGGCCGTGGTCTTGATACCTGCCCACAGGCAGCGTTTACGCAATACCACAAAGTGATTGCCGAGGTACTGCAATTGCCTGACAATGAAATGCTGGTCTGTGGGATGTCGCTGGGTTATGCCGATACCAGCAAAATAGAAAACACACTGGTGACCGAGCGCGACAGCGCCGACAGTTTCACCCGCTTCGCCGATTAAACCAGGTTGATCTGCTGACACACTGTGGAGGACAGTGTGTTACTTGGCAATACGTCAAAAAAGCAGATTAATTTTGCAACTTAGTCTAAGGCTGCGAATGAATAAACACAGCTAACTCCTTATTTTACTTGCAGAATTTTCCGATTTTGCTACACTGCAATTTCTTTTAAGGTACATTGGATCTGGGAGTCATTGATTGTGAAATTTGCCCGTCATGCAGTGGTTTGTACATTGATTACGCTTTTGCCCCTGGCAAGCGCGGTTGCGGCGACAAATTCACATAAAACTCCAGTTAAAAAGCACACTGTCCATAAAAAAGTGGTGGCGATTGCTGCTTCCGGCAAATCCGTCAAGCGTACGGTGGTTGTCAATGGCAAGCGCAAAGTGGTTGTCCAGCGTGTGTCTCTGGTACGCGAAGTGCCAGAACGTCCTAGCTCGGGCGATATCGCCGGCCTGAAAAACACCCAGGATCCGTTGGACCTTAAATCCAGTGTTGCCTATGTGGTCGACCAGGACAGTTCTAAAGTACTGTTTGAAAAAAATTCCGATGTCTCCTTGCCGATTGCTTCCATCACCAAACTGATGACCAGTCTGGTTGTTGTTGAAGCGCATCAGGACATGGATGAAATAATTGAAGTCACCAATGAAGATATCGACAAGGAAAAAGGCACCAGTTCCAGACTGAAGATAGGTGCCAAACTGTCACGTTCTGACATGCTGCACATTGCCTTGATGAGTTCAGAAAACCGCGCTGCTTCTGCCCTTGGCCGTAATTATGTGGGTGGTTTGCCAGCTTTTGTCGGTGCCATGAATGCCAAAGCCCGCCAACTGGGTATGAGCGACACGCATTATGTCGATTCCAGCGGCTTGTCCAGCCAGAACCGCGCCAGTGCGCGTGACCTCGTCAAGCTGGTCAATGCGGCTTATCAGCATCCCCTGATCCGTCAGTATTCTACCGATTCCAAATATGTGGTCGCGCCAGGTGGCCGGACTTTGGAATATGGTACATCCAACAAATTGGTCGCCAATCCTGCATGGGAAATTGGTCTGCAAAAAACCGGCTATATTGCCGAAGCCGGGCGTTGCCTGGTGATGCAGGCGATGATAGAAGGGCGTGCCATCGTCATGGTCTTCCTCGATTCCAAAGGTAAATATTCACGCCTGGCCGATGCTGACCGCATCAAAAAGTGGCTGGAAACCATCAAGCCACATGCCTGAACCGTATTGCTGAATAAAGAAAAAGCCCGGCAAGACCCGGGTTGAGCTGGACGAAATCAACTGAAAACCTGCACTTGTTGCAGGTTTTTTTTTGTCTGTAATGAACCGCGCTCATCCATCGGTGAATCTTGAATCCTGGTTTATTACGAATCGCTCGCGGTGCTCTTCTGCAATTCCGATTGCTCTCGTTCTCGTTTATCTGATTGATATCTTTTTATTATGCCGCCTTGCAAACACCCTGCGTAATTGAGCAAGTGAGCGATTGCGTAAACTGTAAGAAAAAGGATACAACTTTGTTAGGTGCAAACCAATTATTTCGATGCTACTATTCCACGTTTGTTAATTAATGTAATGAAATAGTTCATGGGTTTTAATGGCAAATAGTTGCATTTTGGAATCGTTTGACGGAAATTGTCTATTTTTCATTGTTTCTGAATAATAAGTGTATGAAATCAACTGTGCCAGTTCAACTCCGCTTAGCCCCGTTTGAATCCTGCCCGCTTGGCAATGCAGCTATTTCTCTGTTCCACCATAATGCCTGCCCCTCGGACCAGGCCTTGTTTCGCTATCTGGCACAATGACACAAGCAACTTATCACTTCATTTCTGGCCTGCCACGTTCTGGCTCCACCTTGCTGGCAGCGCTATTGCTGCAAAACCCGCGTTTTCATGCAGGCATGACCAGTCCGGTCGGTACTTTATATACCAGTATGCTGCATCAGTTTGGCGCCGGTACCGAATTTGGGCCTGTCATTACCAAACCTGAACGCAAGCGCCTGGTGCGTGGCCTGTTTGATTCTTATTATGCTGAACACGCTGATAAAAGCGTGGTGTTTGATACCAACCGCATGTGGACAGCCCATTTACCGATGTTGATGGACCAGTTTCCCGGTTCCAAAGTCATTGCCTGTGTGCGCAATGTCGCCTGGGTGATGGACAGCATAGAACGCAAATACGCGGCTGACCCTTACGAAATCACGCGCCTGTTCAATGACGACAATGAGCGTGCAACGGTCTATAGCCGGGTAGAAACCCTGGCAATGCGTAACCGCATGGTGGGTTATCCCTGGGCTGCACTGAAAAGTGCTTTTTATAGCGAACATGCAGCGTCCATGCTGCTTATTGATTATGACTTGCTGGCACAGGCGCCACAAAAAGTGCTGCCACTGATTTATGACTTTATCGGTGCCGAACCATTCGAGCATGACTTCCAGAATATCCAGTATGACGCGCCAGAATTTGATGCGCCTTTAGGCATGCGTGGTCTGCACAAGGTCAGGCCCGAAGTCAGCTTCCAGGCCCGCGATACCATCCTGCCCCCCGATTTGTTTCAGCAGTACAGCCAGCTATCGTTCTGGAAAGACACGACCGGTAGCCGTGCCAATGTCATTACCGCCAAATTTGTTCCAAATTCTACTGAAAACTGAAGATGATACCGACTAATTCCCTGAATCCAGCCATTGCTGACACCAATTCATCTTCCAGTTCTTCGCCAGGTTTTGCATTTGACCCTTTACATCCAAGCCAGGCAGATGGTCTGTCTGTGATGGCGACGGCGGCTGTTGCTGCACCACCTGTTCTCGTTATTGCGCAGGCCGTTCCTGCACCATCCATTGTCGCCGCACCTGTCGCTGCTGCAACACCCCACGAAGTGGTGTTTGTGGACACCACGCTGCAAAACTGGCAAAGCCTGATCGGGACTGTCAAACCGGGTACAGAAGTCATTACACTTGATCCGCTGAAGAACGGTGTACAGCAAATGGCTGATGCACTGCAAGGCAAGGCGGATATCACTGCTGTCCACATTGTGTCGCATGGCGGTGAAGGGTATCTGGTGGTTGGCAACACCATGCTGTCTTCCTATAACCTGACAGACTATCAGGCCAGTCTGGCGACCATACAAAAAGCCATGGCACCAGGTGCCGATATTTTGCTGTATGGCTGTGATGTCGCCAAAGGCGATGTGGGTGCCAATTTTGTGAATCAGCTGGCCAAAGCGACTGGCACAGATGTCGCTGCATCAACCAATGACACAGGTGTGCATGGTGACTGGACGCTGGAATACCATAGCGGTGCGGTGGAAACGACAGCCATCGCAGCACAACAGTATCAGTATGATCTGGCGACCATCAAGGTCACCAATCTGAATGACAGCGGGGCAGGTTCATTGCGCGATGCGGTTCTTGCCGCCACTGGCAACGGTGCTGCTGATACCATCGTATTTGATCCCGCCCTGTTTGCCAGTGGTGCAGCTACCATCACCCTGACCAGCGGCGCACTGGAAGTTGGTGGCACCAGCGATGCGGACGCGTTCAGCATTATTGGCCCTGGCAGCAATTTATTGACTATCAGCGGCAACAATAATTCGCAAATTTTCCGTGCTGACAGTTATGCTGCCGCCAATACTTCTGCCCTGAATATTTCGGGCATGACACTGACCAATGCCACCAATACCACGGGTAGCGGTTACACCGCGTCGCGTGGTGGTGGTGCCATCGTCGTGGCGAGTACTGGTGCCGTGGTCATTGATCACGTGGTCATAAAAAATTCCAGCTCTTCGGGCTATGGTGGTGGGTTTTCCTCTTACGGTAATTACAATAGCAGTATCACCATCAGTAATTCGAGTTTCCAGTCCAACACCACGACTGGTAGCGGTGGTGGTATCAATTTAAATGCCAACTCAGCGATATTGCTGAACAATACTTTTGAGAGCAACACGGCCGTTACAGGTGGCGGTGGTGCAGCGCTGTCCATCATCAGCGGCGGTACCTTCAGCATCACCAACAATACCTTTTCCAATAATACCAGTGGTACTAGCAACGTGGTGGCGGGCAAGGGTGGTGGCTTGCAGGTAACGGCTTTGTCTGGTAGTACTGGCAGCATCATTAATAACACTGTTGTTGGTAATCATTTCATCGGCAAATCTACCGTTAATACGGATCTGGTATTTGCAGATGGTGGCGGCTTGCATGTGGATGGTTCGCCTGGTGTGATTACCCTTTCGAATAACCTGATCGCCAATAATACAAGTACCGGCGCTGTCGGTAACCATGGCGCTGATCTGGTTCTGGGGCGTAATCTGACCGTCAATGGTGCCAATAATATTTTTGGTACCACGGCGGGTACTTACACCGCATCCAGCAGTGGCGGCAATACCATCAACAACCTGACCGGCACCATTTCCACCGTTCCCAGTATGGGTACGCTGGCCTACAACGGTGGCCCGGTAAAAACTATTTCGATTGCCGGTGGCAGCAGTGCTGTGAGTGCCGGTACCACAACCGGCGCGCCGACGACGGATGCGCGTGGATTTAACCGTGGTGGCACAATTGATATTGGCGCCTATGAATCTTCCGATAATGGCAGCTTCAATTTCGGTGGAGTGGTTTCTCCCGCAAATGGTGTCGTTGATGTACCCATCAACTATGATCTGGTGATCGATTTTGGCACGGCGGTTACTGCAGTTGCCGCAAAAAATATCGTCATTTACCGCCAGTCAGATAATGCGGTGCTGGAAACCATCGCTGCCACCGATACGAGCAAGGTCACATTCAGCAGCGGTACGGGCGGTGCCAATAGCAAGATTACGATTAATCCTGCCGCCAATTTCCTCGGCAAGACTGGCTACTATGTATTGATAGACAGCGGTTCGTTCCTGGACAGTAGCAGCAAGTCATTTACCGGCATTACGTCCAGTTCCACCTGGGCCTTTACTTCTGCCGGTTTGCCATCGACCATCACCAGTGCCACCTACGATGCCAGTACCGGCATTCTGTCCGTCATCGGCACCAATATGGCGAACGGCGACACCATTGATGTTTCCAAACTATCGCTGACAGGGCAGGCGGGTTCATACACGCTGACGACGGCGAATGTAACGACCAGCAGTGCGACAGCTTTTTCAATAACATTGAACGCGGCTGATAAGCTGGCCATCAATGGCATACTGAACAACAACGGCACCACAGCGGTTGATACCACCACATTCAATCTGGCCGCTGCTGCTGGCTGGGATGCTTCGCAGGGACCATTGGCCGATACCACAAACCCAGTCACAGTCAGCAACGTTACAGCGCCAACGATCACATCGGCAACCTATAATGGCACCACCCACGTCTTCACCGTCACCGGCACCAACCTGGTTCAGACGATAGGCGCGACCAATGACATCACGATATCCAAACTGACCATCACCGGCGAAGGCGGTGCCACCCGCACTTTGTCCACGACCGGCAACGTCGAAGTCACGTCTGCTACCAGCTTTACCTTCACACTGGCTGGTGCCGATATTGCTGCCGTCGATAACCTGCTCAATAAAAACGGCACGTCTTCCGCCGGTAGCTCCACAACGTACAATCTGGCGGCAGCCGACGACTGGGATAGCGTCATCACCGGCGGCAATATCGCCGACCTGACTGGCAATGGCATTACCGTTTCGAATGCCGCACCAAGTATTTTGAGTTCCACCTACGATGCCAGCACCGGCATATTGTCCGTCTCCGCCGTCAACATCGTCGCTGGCGACACCATTGATGTAAGTAAGCTGTCTTTGACTGGCCAGACCGGCTCCTACACCCTGACCACCGCCAACGTCACTGCCAGCAGTGCCACCGCCTTCTCCGTCACCCTGAACGCCGCCGACAAGCTCGCCATCAATGGCATACTGAACAACAACGGCACAGCAGCGGTTGATACCACCACCTTCAACCTCGCAGCAGCCGCATCCTGGGATGCCACCACCACCTCCAGTGCTGACCTGACAGGTAATGCCGTGACCGTATCCAACGTCACCGCACCAACGATTACGTCCGCAACCTATGATGGCATCACCCACGTCTTCACCGTCACCGGCACCAACCTGGTTCAAACCATCGGCGCGACCAATGACATCACCATATCCA
>NZ_JACOGF010000059.1 GCF_014284335.1 Undibacterium hunanense
CTGCAACGGAGCCATCGGCACCGATCAGAACGGACAACTGGACAGTACCGGTTTCTTCATTACGCAACGAAGCACGCGGGTATTCCGGTTTGCAACCACCGACGTTGAAGTCGATCACACCAGGAACGGTTACCGGACCGGTAGCCTTGGCTTCAGCAACGGGGGCTGGCTGGGCCGGACCCTTTGGCATGACCGGATTCTCTGGCTTGACATTGGACACGGCAGAGATGGTCGGCTGTTGCTGTACTGGCTGCTGTACCTGAACTTCCGGTGGCGGAATGAACGGTGGTGGCGGTGCCAGCAGTTTCGGTGGCGGCGGTGGTGGCGTATCCGGTGGTGGTGGCGGTGGTTTCACCTCTTCCACGATCTTCGTTTCCAGCGGCT
>NZ_JACOGF010000060.1 GCF_014284335.1 Undibacterium hunanense
TGATCATGCTGCTGTACCTGAAGCAGGCTTGGGAAAGCCGCGTCAGGGCAGGCAATGATACTCAGGAGGATTTGCTGTATGCCATCCGGGAAGGCGCCGTGCTTCGAGTGAGGCCAAAGGCGATGACTGTTGCCGTCATCATTGCCGGGCTGGTCCCCATCATGTTTGGTGCAGGAACTGGCTCGGAGGTCATGCAACGAATTGCCGCACCTATGGTGGGTGGGATGATTACGGCCCCCTTGTTGTCGATGTTTGTGGTGCCTGCTGTTTATTTAATATTACGTCGGCAGCAGGCAAAGTCTGATTAGCCTGCCTTGTGCCCGATCGCAATCACACCAGCGCCCAACAAGGCGAGCCCAACTCCAATGTAATCTG
>NZ_JACOGF010000061.1 GCF_014284335.1 Undibacterium hunanense
ATTTGGGGTGTGGTAAAGGAAGAATGATCGCCTCCCCGGATCGCCTTGATGCCCTGCAATTGATTGATGAAGCCGTCATTGCTGGTGCACGCCAGCATCTGGCTTGCGAGCTGCTGGGACTCAGTGAGCGCACCGTGCAGCGCTGGCGGCACACGCCCAAGGATAGACGGCCCGATGTCATTCATCCGGAACCCGCCAATAAACTTAGCGAGCCAGAGCGGGCTGCCTTATTAATGACCACCAACCTCCCTGAGTATGCCAGCCTGACACCGCACCAGATTGTTCCCAAGCTGGCAGATCAAGGCATCTACCTTGCCTCTGAATCGAGCTTTTACCGCGTCATGAAAGCCGCTGGGCAAGGTCAACGACGAG
>NZ_JACOGF010000062.1 GCF_014284335.1 Undibacterium hunanense
TACCTGCTGCGGAGGCGATACGGGAGATGTTGACGGCTTTGAGGCCGGTGGCATCTTGCAGATCGAGACCGGTGACTGCCAGGTTGGCACCCGCAGAAGATGATCCTGTGAAGGAGGCATTCAGCGTCTGGATGTTGGTCAGTTTTGGGGTGATGAGGGTGCCACCGTTGTCGTTGGCATTGCCCAGTGTGGCTGTCAGTGTGTTGGAGACGCCTGTACCTGTCAGTTGGTCTTCGTCTTGCAGGCTGTTGATACGGGCATTGCCGCCTGGTGTGTAGACTTGTGGGGCGGTGAATGTTTCGCCGGAAACAATGTCTGTACCGTTGGTCAGGACGATTTGGGAGCCTGGGCTATTGGAGACGA
>NZ_JACOGF010000063.1 GCF_014284335.1 Undibacterium hunanense
GTTGATGTGGCACATTGCCTGTGAAGGTGATAACTGGTGTGCTCAGGGACAATGCAGCACGTGCAGCAACCAGAGCAGCGTATTGGCTGGCAGTGATCACGACAGCAGAGTTTGCTGTGATGTTTTCGATACCGGACAGTTGTGCACCAGCCAGGTTGATCGCACCGTATGTGACCAGTGTATCGTTACCGTTACCCAGGTTGATGGTGTCTGTCACTACACGGGCTACTGCTGTTGCTGTGGATTGTGCATTGAGGTTCACACCGTTTTCTGTCGTGTTGTAGGTACCGGCAACATAGTTACCCAGCAGTACGACACGGTCAGCACCTGCACCCAGGCTCAGGAAGTTGGCGC
>NZ_JACOGF010000064.1 GCF_014284335.1 Undibacterium hunanense
GGTTACTTATTTACCCAGTTTTGCGTCGCAGCGTTGTGTGCGTCAGCAGCAGAGAAACGAGATTATGAAGCACTTTATTCCCACTGTCAACACCTGCAACTCATTTCGTTTCTCTTCGCTCTTTCGAACTACTTAAACTGTTGCACGGTATTCACAGCCACCAACTCATTCCGCAATCTTTTCAATCGCTCATTTCGCCAGCTTTACTTCGCTTCATTTCTCCCCGCTCTTCAGCGGGAGGCGAACTATAGCAAACTCTTCCCCCACTTTGCAAGTGCTTTGCGGGAATTATTTAGATTGTTTTTTGGCAGGCTGGCGTTGGGGTGGCGGTTTGTAGGGTGCGC
>NZ_JACOGF010000065.1 GCF_014284335.1 Undibacterium hunanense
CCGTTGTCGTTGGCATTGCCCAGTGTGGCTGTCAGTGTGTTGGAGACGCCTGTACCTGTCAGTTGGTCTTCATCTTGCAGGCTGTTGATACGGGCATTGCCGCCTGGTGTGTAGACTTGTGGGGCGGTGAATGTTTCGCCGGAAACAATATCAGTACCGTTAGTCAGGACGATTTGGGAGCCTGGGCTGTTGGAGACGATACCTGCAATCGTTGCATCAACGGTTGTTTGTGCTGTGGCCAGTGTGGCGGCATCAACAACTTTGCTCAGCCATACTTTGGCTGTGGCGTTGGCATCTACACCTGCGTAGGCGGTGATTTCTTTGGTGGTATCAACAG
>NZ_JACOGF010000066.1 GCF_014284335.1 Undibacterium hunanense
AAAACGGTGTGAACCTCAATGCACAATCCACAGCAACAGCAGTGGCCCGTGTAGTGACAGACACCATCAACCTGGGTAACGGTAACGATACACTGGTCACTTACGGTGCGATCAACCTGGCTGGTGCTACATTGTCTGGTATTGAAAACATCACAGCAAACTCTGCTGTCGTGATCACTGCCAGCCAATACGCTGCTCTGGTTGCTGCCCGTGCTGCATTGTCCCTGAGCACACCAGTTATCACCTTCACAGGCAATGTGCCACATCAACTGACTATCGTTGATGACATCGCTGGCGCAAACAACATTGATCTGTCCCTGATCTCTGTAACGAGCG
>NZ_JACOGF010000067.1 GCF_014284335.1 Undibacterium hunanense
CGAGGTTGATGGTCAGGTTGCCTGTGAATGCGGATGCGTCCACTGTAGCCAGACGACCGGAGGCTTGCAGGATGCCGCCCTGGTAGTTGACGGATTCAATGGTACCAACAGCGCCGTTGACGACGTTTGTTGTGGAACCCAGGTTCAGGTTGGTGTTGCCAGTGATGATGACTTTACCGGCTGTGCCTGTGTCCATTGGCAGGTTCAATGTGCCGATGAAGTTGTTGGCGCCTGTGCTGTTGACTGTGAGTGTTTCATAGCCTGTGCCGCCTACGCCATTGGCGGAGGAACCAGAAGTGTTGCCACCGATGTTGACTGCACCAACTTGTACGTCA
>NZ_JACOGF010000068.1 GCF_014284335.1 Undibacterium hunanense
GTATCGAAAACATCAAATCCGTTCTCGATACCATGTCCATCACCAGCTCCAACGCCAACCAGGCTGGCGTCGTTGAATTCTCCTTCGGTACAGGCGTACTGACAGGTGCCAACGTCGGTGCATTGAATCTGTCTGACGTCCAAGTTGGTGCAGTCAACATCGGTGGCAATACTTCTGGTTCCTCCGCCAATGGCGTAGGCGGTACAGGCTATGAAACACTCACAGTCAACAGCACAGGCGCGTCCAACTTCATCGGCGCTCTCAACCTGCCAATGGACACAGGCACAGCCGGTAAAGTCATCATCACAGGCAACACCAACCTGACACTGG
>NZ_JACOGF010000006.1 GCF_014284335.1 Undibacterium hunanense
CCAAGGTCTCGCTGACGCTGGATTATATCGGGCTGCTGGGCCATGCACCGGATGCCGCAACCTTCAATCAGTTGCTGGCACAGTCGGGCACGGATGCGGTGACGCTCATCGGGCAGTTTATTAATTCGCCTGAGTATCTCGCCAGGTTTATGCCGGTTTGAGGATAGGGCAGCGATGCTTGAGGGCAGTTTGAAGGAAACTGCCCCTTGATTACCGTCTGATAGAGGGTAAATAAGGGGCAGTGATGGGAATGGCAGCTAGCCGGGCTATTGGCTTATTGGCTATTGGTCAGATGCCCAGATCAGGCGCCATTACGTTGCGTCCACGGAATCACCGTCGAAGCTTCTTTCTTGGCCTGTTTGGCTGCCTTCTTTTCCTTGGGTGTGCTAGCTGCCTGCTTCTTGGTCTCTTTATTACTCTGTTGTACCTTACTCACGATAATCTCCTGGTAACACCAAGAATTTGGTGAATAACCAGTATAGGCGCATGAGCCTGCCATAACCGTCACCAGAAAAATATATTCAGACGGCATTCCATCCAGGCTGGTGCGCAGGTGTCAGCTGCCAGATCGGAAAATTGCCATTCCATCCCAAGAAATCTGCATTCCGTCTTTTTTTAAAGATTTTTGAAACTGACTTGCTTTACAGTCAGAACATCAACCAATAAAAATCATGAGGATACGCCATGCTAGAGATACGCCACGTCAGCAAACATTTCGGCAAAAAACTGACTGCGGTCAAGGATGTGTCCTTGCAGCTTGAAGCAGGCGTGGTGGGTCTGATAGGGCATAACGGTGCAGGAAAGACGACCCTGATGCAAATGGTGGCAACACTGACGCAACCCAGCAGTGGCAATATCCTTTTCCAGGGACAGGATATTGTCAAAAAACCGCAAGCCATGCGTAGCCGGCTGGGGTTTCTGCCGCAGGATTTTGGCGTATATCCAAATCTGACAGCACTCGAATTCATGCAATATTTTGCGGCCCTGAAAGGGGTGCGTGACCCGGCCCGCATCCATCATTTGCTGGAACTGGTGAATCTGCACGATCAGGCAAAACGTCAGGCCGCGAGCTTTTCTGGCGGTATGCGACGTCGCCTGGGTATCGCCCAGGCTTTGCTGAATGATCCGGACATCCTGATTGTAGATGAACCAACCGCTGGCCTGGATCCGGAAGAACGTCTGCGTTTCCGTAATCTGATCAGTGAGCTGGGGTTCAAGAAACTGGTCATCATGTCCACCCATATCGTTTCTGACGTGGAAAGCATTGCCAGCCAGCTCGCCATCATGCGCAAAGGAGAATTGATCGCCTTTGAAACGCCGGAGCAAATTCTTGCGCAGGCCCACGGACAGATCTGGTCGGCCGAAGTGGATGCGCAGGAATACGAAATCCTGCGCAAGCAGGTACATGTACTGCAATCTCAAAAACAGGGGAACCAGGTCAGCCTGCGTATCGCCCACCCTCATCAGCCCTGTGCCAGCGCTAGTCATGCCGTTCCCAGTCTGGAAGAAGCATTGATGGCGCAACGTTATGCAAGCCAGGAGCTGGCAGCATGACTTTCCATCTGATCTGCACGCTGGTATTGAATGAAATCAGATTGCGCATGCGCCGTCTGAGCACCGTCGTGACCATGCTCGCGGTCATCGTACTGGCGTGGATGATGATCCCCGATCCGCGCACGGGTGATACCCTGATGGCAATCAACCATGCCCGCGTTTTATATACCAGTTCAACCATGGCCCTGGGTAGCGCATCACTCGCCAGCCTGTTGCTGGGTCTGGCCGGTTTTTATCTGGTACGTGGTCGCATAGCAGAAGATTTGCGCAGTGGCAGTGGTAGCGTGATTGCTGCCACGCCGGTTAGCAATGCCGGGTTTTTATGTTGCCGTGCACTGGGTGGCACGCTGTATTTGCTAACCCTGATACTGGCACTGCTGGGGGCGATGCTGGTATGCCATTTGTTACGCGGCGAAGCACCCATCGAACTGGGTATCTATCTGCAGACTTATGTCCTGCTACTGGTGCCGATGGCTTTGTTTTGTGCCAGTTGCGCCATCCTGTTTGACAGTTTCTCACCCCTGATGGGTAAAGCAGGTGACGTGATTTTTTTCTTCATCTGGATAGGGCAACTGGTACTGATGGCAAAAATAGATGGCTCGGTCGCAGGCAGGATTGATCCCGCCATGTATTTTGATTTTATCGGCCTGGCGACGGCCATGGCAAATTTGAAGGCCTATGTCGACACCACGCATTTTTCTCTGGGCACTGCCAGTTTTGACCCGGCACTGACGGCCATCGCCCTTCCTGCATCGCTGTGGTCGCTGAAAGTGATGACGATACGTGCTATCAGCGCTTTGCTGGCCATCATGCCTTTGGTTCCGGCGATCATGTTGTTCCACCGGTTTTCACCAGACCGCGTGCGAATGGCACGTGCCAGACAACGCCGCTCACCACTGGCATATCTGAATCAATGGCTGCGTCCGTTCGCAAGGCTGGCACAACCCCTGTTCAGTCTGGCACAGGCATTACCGGGCATGACTGGTCAGCTTGTGGCAGAGATGGCGCTGACCGTGGCCAGCGCACCTGTTGCCGGCCTGGCCTTGTTGCTGATACCTGTCCTGTCCCTGCTCCTGCCCGCCACTTCGCTGCCTGGCCTGTTGACACTGACGGTTGCCATATGGGGGATATTGATCAGTGACATCAGCACACGCGATGAACAAACCACCACTGCGGACATGACCGGCAGTGCCGCAGGTGGTGCCAGTCTGGCGTATATCCGCCATCTTGCTGCCAGCGCTGGCATTGGTTTCATGCTGACCGGTGTCATCGCCTTGCGCTGGCTGGTACATGAGCCGGTGCGGGCGGCAGCCGTCATCACCGGCATCATCAGCTTCAGTGCTGTTGCCAACCTGCTGGGTCGTCTGTCCGGCACATCACGCACCTTCATGTCGCTATTCCTGTTTGGTCTGTATGTCGCAGTCAACGCAAGCCATATCAGCATGATCGATGCATTCGGTTTCAACGGTGTCGCCAGTCTCCAGTCAGTCAGCATGCAGATCTTGATTGCAGTGGCGGCAGGCTGTACCGGTATCTTGCAACAGCCAGTGAAAACCTGGGTCATGGGTAGATGAGCAGATGAGCAGATGTAGATAGTCCCTTAAACCCCGTATGACGCAACGTCGTCAGGAGCTGGCAAGCACAAATAAGCAATCAATACACCCTCGACCGGCTGTGGACAAGCCATGTATAAGTCATACAAATAAGGTGGATAAGTGGTGAATAAGTAGTGCATAAGCAGTGGATAGTCTGTGGGTAAGTTTTCTGTCTGCCTCACTGCCTGCCTAACTGCATCACTGCCTGCCCCGTTCTTCCAGCCTTTTCAGCTTCCCTGCCATACCGTCCATTCGTTTACCCTGCCTGCCGTCCGGACTGCCCGCTTGCTGAACGCGGACAAATAACGGACGGGGCGGACAAATCAGATTAAAAATTTCTCCTTAATATTCAACAACTTATAACTGGCACGGTTTCTGCTAAATGTCATGCATTCAATTCAACAAGCAAGCACATCATGATACGAGATACCTCAGCCCAAGATACCAAGTTGTCCACCAGTAAGGGGCAAACCCGCAAGCGCCTGTTGATCGTTGCAGGCACCAGCCTGGCTGGCATCACTGCCCTGGTGTTGCTGATGTCTGCCTGGCGTGGCAGCAGCCAGTCGGTGAATGCATCGCGCCTGAACATTGCAGAAGTCACTCACGGTACCCTGGTCAGGGATGCATCCGTCAACGGCAGGATTGTGGCGGCAATCAGCCCTACTCTGTATTCCAGTGCCGGTGGCACGGTCACGTTGAAGGTGAGCGCTGGTGAAACCGTCAAGAAAGGGGATATCGTCGCCGAAATAGAATCGCCCGACCTGACGGACCAGTTTAAACGCGAGCAATCCAATACCGAACAGCTGGAAGCCGAAGTCGCTCGCCAGCAGATACTGGCAAAAAAGCAAAAGCTGATCGCCCGTCGTGATGCTGACCAGGCAGAAATAGAGCGCGTGGCTGCACAGCGAGCCTTCCAGCGCATAGAAGCCGCTGGTGTCGTTGGTGTGGTCGCCAAGAATGATTTCCTGAAAGCGCAGGATGCCATGCATTCCACAGAAATACGTTCAAAACATGCAGCGCAGGCAGCCGATCTGGAAAACGAAGACGTGACCCTGGAACTGAAAACAAAAATGAGTCAGTTGCAGCGTCAGCGCCTGAGCCTGGACTATGCCAAGCGTCGCGTCGACGAATTGAAATTACGCGCACCAGTAGACGGCATCATCGGCAGCCTGGCCATTTCCAACCGCAGTGTCGTGGCAGCCAATACGGCGCTGATGACCCTGGTTGATCTGTCGCAACTGGAAGTCGAAGTGGAAATTCCGGAATCGTATATGACTGATCTGGGTCTGGGCATGAAGGCAGAAATCATGATCAACAATAACAAGATCATGGGTACCTTGACGGCTATCTCGCCAGAAGTGGTGAAGAACCAGATACTTGCCAGAGTCCGTTTCAGCGGTAAGCAACCAGAAGGCTTGCGTCAAAGCCAGCGCGTCTCAGCCCGTTTGCTGATGGAAGAAAAAACCAACGTCATGATCTTGCCGCGTGGCCCCTTTGTTGAAGCAGACGGTGGACGCTTTGCCTACGTTGTTGAAAAAGGTATAGCCCAGCGCCGTCCCATCAAATTGGGCGCAACCAGTATCTCTGCAGTAGAAATTCTCAGTGGTTTGAAGGACGGCGACAAGGTCGTGATATCAGGTACCGATACATTTGAAAGCGCGACCAGCGTTTCTATCAATAACTAATTAATTTATAAAGGAACATCCCATGTTACGCATGAAAAGCCTGAGCAAAGTTTACCGTACCCATCTGATAGAAACCCATGCCCTGCGCGGCTTTGACATCCATGTCAAGGAAGGTGAGTTTGTCACCGTGACCGGCCCGTCCGGTTCCGGAAAAACCACCTTCCTGAACATCGCCGGTTTGCTGGAAGATTTTAATGATGGTGATTATCTGCTCGACGGCATCAATGTCAAAGGCATGAATGACAATGCCCGCACCCGTTTGCGCAATGAAAAACTGGGTTTCATTTTCCAGGGTTTCAATCTGATTCCTGATTTGAATTTATTCGACAATGTCGATGTTCCCCTGCGTTATCGTGGTTTGAACGCCACTGAACGTAAAGACCGCATAGAAGCGGCGCTGGCCCAGGTTGGTCTGGCTTCGCGCATGAAACATTATCCGGCGGAATTGTCGGGCGGACAGCAGCAACGGGTCGCCATTGCACGCGCACTGGCCGGTTCTCCCAAATTATTGCTGGCCGATGAACCGACCGGTAACCTGGATACACAAATGGCCCGTAGTGTCATGGAATTGCTGGAAGAAATCAATGCCAAGGGTACGACCATTCTGATGGTAACGCATGACCCTGAACTGGCCGTACGCGCCCAGCGCAATGTCCACATCATCGATGGTCAGGTCAGTGATCTGGTGCGCAAGATGCCTTCGCTGTATGACGCCAAGGCTGAAAATTCTGCCAATGCAGTTGATCGTTCAGCTGTCGCCTGAGGAGTAGTGACATGTTTCAATATTATTTTTTCCTGGGCATACGCAGCCTGCGCCGCAATCCGGCCCTGACTGCACTGATGGTGCTGACCCTGGCTGTCGGCGTTGCTGCCAGCATTTCCACACTGACGATTTTGCATGTAATGTCAGGTGACCCGATACCACACAAGAGTAGCCGTCTGTTCACCCCCGTGATGGACAATGGCCCGCTGAAAGGCTACACACCAAACGATAAACCGAATGATACCCAGTTGACTTACCGGGATGTCATGAATCATCTGCCGGCCCAAATTGGGGAAAGACGTACGGCTATGTACGGCATATTAATGGCCATAGAACCAGCACGCAAAGACTTGCCCGCAATAGAGCCAGAAGGTAGCGCTGTGACCAAGGACTTTTTCGCCATGTTTGATACACCCTTTTTGTATGGACAGGGGTGGACTGATAACGACGATAAGAAAGCTGCAGACGTTGTCGTGCTTGGAAAAAAACTGGCTGAAAAACTGTACGGCAATACCAATCCAGTTGGTCAGTACCTGACCATGATAGGCCATCAGTTCCAGATAGTCGGCGTACTTAATACCTGGGAACCAAGTCCACGCTTTTACCGTAACGCCACATTTGGCACGCAGGAAGATTTTTTTATTCCACTTGCAAGCGCCATCCGGCATGAAATTACCCACGCTGGCGGCATGGGCTGTACTGGCGACACCGCACCCGGCTGGCAGGGACGACTGGATTCTGAATGCACATGGCTCAGCTTCTGGTTTGAATTGAAGTCAGAAGGTCAGCGTCAGGAACTGCAAAGCTATCTCGACAATTATGCAGCTGAACAGCGCAAGCTGGGCCGTTTCATGCGCCAGACAAAAAACAAACTGTTCAATGTCATGGAATGGCTGGACGAAGCCAAAGTGGTTGGCAACGACAATAGACTGTCTGCATGGCTGGCGTTTGGTTTTCTGCTGTTATGCCTGGTGAATACTGTGGGTCTTTTATTGGCCAAGTTTTCTGTACGGGCATCAGAAGTGGGCGTGCGACGTGCACTGGGTGCATCCCGCAAAGAAATATTTAATCAGTTTCTTATCGAAAGCAGCGTCATTGGCCTGGCTGGCGGTGTCACTGGTCTGCTGCTGGCTTTTGGCGCACTTGCCCTGATCGCCATGCAATCGAAACAGCTGACTGTAGTCGCACACATGGACTGGCAAATGCTGGCCATCACCTTCGTCATGTCCGTCACGGCAGCCATATTGGCGGGATTGTTCCCGACCTGGCGCGCATGCCAGGTGACGCCTGCAATACAACTCAAATCACAATGAGGCTAATATGAAACTCAATCTGGAAATTCGCCCCATTTTGTCTGCGCTGATGCGCAGCAAGACAGGCGCCATCCTAGTGGCCCTGCAAGTCGCAATCAGTCTGGCAATCCTGGCCAACGCCGTGTACATCGTACAACTGCGTATGGAAGTAGTAGCACGCCCCAGCGGCCTGACAGAAGAAAATGATCTGTTCTCCATCAACCTCAGCAACCGTAAATTGGCTGAGCATGCAGAACAGATCGCCACCCAAAAGCAGGATGAGGCAACCATACGCGGCGTCGCTGGCGTGAAGGGTGTCACCAGAGTAAGCCAGACGCCATTGTCCTGGTCGGGCAGTACCACTGGCGTTTCGCTGGACAGGAAACAGGCTGCCACCAGCGCCAACGTCTCGATGTATATCACGTCCGAATCGCTGATGAAACTCTGGGGCATCAAGCTGGCTGACGGGCGTGACTTCAATCAGGGCGAATTCCGCGAAATTGACACCAGCACCAGCAAGGAATTTCCTGATGTCGTCATCATCACCAAAGCCCTTGCAGAGAAACTTTTCCCTGACCAGGCCAGTGTTGTAGGAAAAACGATCTATTTTGGCACTGGTGACGATGCCTATGCGACGCGTATCATTGGCGTGCTTGAACGCTTGCAGACCCATGCCGCCCAAATCGGCGCAAAGGGTGAAATTTCAGTTATCTTGCCAATACGCATGTCGAATGACCCGTATTCCAAGTATTCAATACGTGCTGAACCAGGTCAGCGTGACCGTGTCATGAAGGATGTTGAGGCGGCGCTCAGAAAATCGTCTGCAACACCCCTGATTATCAATATGCGCACCCTGGAAGAAGACAGAACCAGACGCTATCGCGCTGACAACGGCCTGGCATGGATGCTGATCGCGGTTTGCGTATTGCTCTTGCTGGTGACGGCCAGCGGCATCGTGGGTATTTCCAGCCTGTGGGTGACACAACGCCGCAAACATATCGGCGTGCGACGTGCACTGGGTGCGCGCCGCATCGACATCCTGCGTTATTTCGTGACAGAGAACGTCATGATTACCAGTATCGGCATTTTCTGTGGCACAGCATTGGCAATCGCCCTGAACCAGCTGCTGGTCAGCAAACTGGAACTGACTAAATTACCGGTGCAATATTTGCTGGTAGGAAGTGTTATTTTCTGGATACTTGGTATCATCGCGGTTGCGGGGCCTGCTGCACGTGCAGCGGCCATCTCGCCGGCAACCGCCACCCGCAGCACCTGAAGCCCTGAAAATTTAGATACAGACCCATGCCTACCGTACTGATTATTGATGATAACACCACCGTTGCGGTGGCACTGGAAGTACTGTTTTCGCTGCATGATATCGATGCAATCTGTGCCACATCGCCAGAACAGGGCCTGGCGATGCTGGACCAGCACGCCGTTGATCTGGTGATACAGGATATGAACTTTACAGCGGATACCACCTCTGGCGAAGAAGGCGAAGCTTTGTTTAGTGAAATTCGCAAACACTTTCCAGATTTGCCCGTGGTGTTGCTGACAGCCTGGACCCATCTCGATACCGCCGTCAATCTGATCAAGTCAGGCGCGGCGGATTATCTGGGTAAACCCTGGAATGATCAGAAGCTGCTGACCACGGTTCGTAACCTGATAGAACTGGGCCAGACCAATCGTGCACTGCAACCGCGGCTGCAAAGAGAACGCAAGCAAAAACGCGAGCTGGAACAAAAATTCAATCTGTGCGGTCTGGTCTGGAATGATGCCGCCACCGAGCGCGTGCTGGGCATGGCTTGCCAGGTCGCACGTGCCGATGTGCCGGTGTTGATTACCGGCCCCAACGGCGCGGGCAAGGAAAGGATAGCGCAAATCATCCAGGCCAATTCCAGCGTCAGGGACGGCCCTTTTGTCATCCTGAATTGCGGTGCCCTGCCGTCAGAACTGATTGAAGCTGAATTGTTTGGAACCGAAGCCGGTGCCTATACCGGTGCCGGCAAGGCACGCGAAGGCAAGTTTGAAGCCGCTGACGGCGGCACTCTGTTTCTCGATGAAATCGGCAACCTGCCTTTAGCGGGTCAGATGAAATTATTGCGTGTGCTGGAAACCGGGCGTTTCGAACGCCTGGGGTCCAACAAGGAAAGACAGGTCAAGGTCAGGGTACTCAGCGCCACCAATGCCGACTTGCAAGCCATGATCAGGGCCGGTAGTTTCCGACAGGATTTGCTGTATCGCTTGAACGTGATCGAATTGCATCTGCCACCGCTGGCCGAACGGACGGGCGACATCTTGCCGCTGGCAGAATCTTTTCTGTCCGATGGCAAAAGCCTGCACCCGACGGCACAAAGCTGCCTGCAACAATATGCATGGCCAGGCAATGTCAGGGAACTGAAAAATGTCTTGCAACGCGCTTGCCTGCTGGCGGCCAAAAATGAAATCATGCCAGCCGATTTAGGCTTGCCTGCCAGTATCTCCTGGGCCAGTAGCGACAATGAACCGGACAAGGAAGCCATAGAACGGGCACTGAGCAAGGCCGGTGGCGTGGTGGCACAGGCAGCGGCTGAATTGGGATTAAGCCGGCAAGCCCTGTATCGCCGCATGGACAGGTTGGGCATCAACCGTAACGCATGATGTCAGACTCATCAGACAAGCATGGCAAAACCGGGAAAACGCTGGTGCCGTCATTGATCAGCCGCCTCAGCCTCAGCGTTGCGGGCCTGCTGACCCTGGCAGTATCGCTGACAACCGGCCTGCACTACTGGCTGGATCTGCATCCCTTGCTGACAGCTTCCATCAGCCTGCTGGTGATGCTGCCCTTCGGGTTGATTATCATACGCAGCCAGATGCACTCCGTCATACGGCTGTTCCATACGCTGGCCGGTACGGTCATCAGTTATCAGGACAATGATTTTTCTTTTGGCGTGCATTGGCCGTATGCGGATGAGCTGGGAGAACTGGTCGACGCCCACAATGCGCTGGGCGACATATTGCGCAGCCAGCGCCTGGACCTGGTACAGCGCGAGCTCCTGCTCGACACCATGCTGCAAAATACGCCGGTAGCCATGCTGCTGACCACCGATCAAAGCATCATCGTCTTTGCGAATATCGTGGCCCGCCAATTGCTCAACCAGGGACGCAAGCTGGAAGGTCATCATTTCAATGAATTGCTGAACCGTGTTTCATTGTCTTTGCGCGAAGCCATACAGCGCGGCGGTGATGGTCTGTTCACTGTCAGTGCAGCCAGTGCCGATGAAGAGGAAGAAGTCTATCACCTGGCACGCCGTCATTTCAGCCTGAATGGACGACATCATGAATTATTCCTGCTGCGTCACCTGACGGTGGAATTGCGCCGTCAGGAAGTACAGACCTGGAAGAAAGTCATACGCGTCATCAGTCATGAATTGAATAATTCACTGGCCCCCGTCGCCTCGCTGGCCAATTCGGCCAAGGAACTGGTACGACGCGGACAAACGGAACGCCTGCCTGCCATCCTGCACACCATAGAAGAACGCACCCGCCACCTGGAAAGTTTTATCGATGGGTATGCCAGGTTTGCGAAATTGCCGACACCCCGTCTGGAAAACATCAACTGGATAAGCTTCATCAACGGATTGAAATCGCAAATCACGTTCACGATAAGCGGCAACATCCCAGATGAAAGCATCAGTGTTGACCCAGCGCAAATGGAACATGCCCTGCTCAACCTGCTGAAGAATGCGCATGAATCGGGTTCAGTCGAAAGTGAAGTCGGCCTGGCCATACGTGTCGTGCAGGATATTGCACGCATAGAGATCATGGACAGAGGTAGCGGTATGACGGATACGGTGATGTCGAATGCGCTGATTCCCTTCTATTCCACCAAACGCAGCGGCACCGGACTGGGGTTGGCGCTGGTACGCGAAATCATAGAAGCCCATGGCGGGCGCATCACCCTCAATAACAGGGAAGGCGGCGGACTGTCAGTCAGCCTGTTTTTGCCTGTCAACCACGCGGTAAGATAAGTACCATCCACCGTAAATACCGCACCAAGGACCGCAGTAAAATTTACACTTACTGCATCCCCACCAGCGGTAAACTCATGCGCATGGAAAGACCGCCTTCCTGGCGGTTATTGGCCACGATGCGACCACCATGTGCCTGTATGACGCGCTGGGTAATTGCCAGACCAAGACCATAGCCATCGGTATTGCGCTCGGCATCATGGCCGCGATAAAACGGTCGGAAAATATTGTCCAGTTCAGCTTCCGGGACGCCACTGCCTTCGTCCAGCACTGTCACCTGGATTTCATTGCTCAGCACGGCTACTTCCAGTGTCACTGTGCTACCCGGCCGCGTATGCCGCAGTGCATTGCGCAATACGTTTTCAAATGCCCGGTATAACAACTCATATTTTCCCTTTACACCGACCAGGGCAAGTCGTTCCGGCTGACAGGTAGTGACAAAGTTTTTCTGTACAGACTGCGCTTCAAAGCTGGCGGTATCCATCAGTTCTATCATCAGTTCATCCATATGGATGAGGTCTTGTCCTATATTCGCACCGGCTTCCAGCCTGGACAAGGTCAGCAGTTCACCCACCAGCTTGTCCATGCGGATGGCTTCACGTTCCATCCTGGTCATATATTCTTCGGCTTTTTGCGGCTGCTGTCTGGCCAGGCCGATCGCTGCCTGCAAGCGCGCCAGCGGCGAACGCAGCTCATGCGACACGTCATGCAAAAGACGGCGCTGGCTCTGCAAGGCACCCGTCAGTTGTTCAGCCATGCGGTCAAAGTCACGGCCCAATGCCGTCAACTCATCCTGACGCTGCCCCATGCTGTCGCCTATACGCGTATGCAGACTACCGCCTGCCAGTGCGTGAAAAGCTTCGCTCAGGCGCCGTATCGGTTTCGCCATATACCATGCCATTAATGCAGCAAACAGCAGGCTGGCAAAAAATGCTACCGACATAGGCACCAGCGCACGTGAAATTTCATCGTGTGGTTGCCCGCGCATTAGCGGCGGCCCGCCTCTGGATGAGGGTTCACCACGCGGCGGCATGCCAGGTCCGGGCCGTTGTTCATCTCCAGAAAAACGCGGACCATCGCCGAACGGCGGTGGTTTCCCAAAATCAGCGGTGCGTGTTGACGTGCTGTCCTTATCCAGCTCTAGATGCTTGAGCCAGAAAGTGGTACTGATACCGGCAATGGCAGTCAGTTGTGCCAGCCAGATAAAGAAAAAGAATTTCCAGAACAAGCGCCCCATGATTACTCGCGGGTCAACATATAGCCCTGCCTGTAAACCGTCTGTATGACGGTACGGCCATCGGAAAATGCACTGATTTTCTGGCGTATGCTGCTGAGGTGTACATCGATATTGCGATCAAACCTGGTCAACGGCCGGCCCAGGCCCTGCTCCGACAAATCGCTCTTGCTGACAGTCTGGCCAGCATTTTTTGCCAGCAATTCCAGCAGGCTGAATTCGGTACTGGTCAGATCCAGCAATTTGTTATTCCATTCGGCCCGGCGCTGTCCTGGCCATATTTGCAAGGAACCTACCACCAGGGTTTGGCGATCATGCTCGATATTGACGCCGATCTGGGTGCGTCGCAAGATGGCGCGCAATCTGGCCAGCAATTCGCGTGGCGTGCAGGGTTTGGGGACGTAATCATCCGCTCCCAGTTCCAGACCGATGATGCGGTCGACGTCATCGCCCCTGGCGGTCAGCATCAATACCGGGATACGGCTTTCAGCACGGATACGGCGCAAGGCATCAATACCGTTCATGCGCGGCATCATGACATCCAGTACGGCGATTTCATGTTCACCGGACAAGGCTTCCTTTGCAGCCTGTTCGCCGTCATGAGCTGTGGTAATGACAAAACCTTCACGCTCAAGGTATTCCTTGAGCATGCCTACCAGTTCGACATCATCGTCAGCGAGTAATACCTTGGTCATCGGGAGCTGCCAGTTATCAACATAAGTTATGTACGTTTGCAAATCATAGCAAAAATCACCTGGATTTTTGGCAAATTTACCTGCTTTTACAGTGTTTTCAGTTCAATTACACAAATTCCTTACCTATCTTTACGTTCGATTTACGGCGCTTTACAAGCTGAAAAGACAAAATACCACAACCGCAACTTCTATATAAAAATGCCATGGACAAGCTTAGCTCACACCTAGAAACCGACCTGAACAATCTGTTGCAGATGGCCGCCAACAGAAGGCAAATGCTGCGCTGGCTGTCGGCTGGAAGCGCCATGTCATTGCTGGCATGTGGTGGTGGCAGTTCCACCGCGACCGGCAGCACCACGACAAGTACGACAGGAACGACCACCAGCACGGGCACTACCACGGGTACCACGACCGGCACAAGCACCGGTACCACCACTGGTACAACAACGGCCATCGGTTCATGCACGGTCATACCGGAAGAAACGGCTGGCCCATATCCTGGCGATGGCAGTAACAGCAATGGCACCAGTATTGCCAATGCGTTGCTGCTGTCTGGCATAGTGCGCAGCGACATACGATCCAGCATCGCTGGTGCCAGTGCGGTGGCTGCTGGCGTACCGCTGACCATCAAATTACAGTTGGTAAATACCAAAACCAGTTGTGCATCCCTCGCCGGGTATGCAATTTATTTGTGGCATTGCGACCGTGATGGCAACTACTCCATGTATTCGTCGGGCATCACCAATGAAAACTATTTGCGCGGCGTACAGGAAACCGACAGCAGCGGCAATGTCAGTTTCACGACCATCTTCCCTGGCTGTTATTCAGGCCGTATACCGCATGTACATTTTGAGGTGTATCCAAGTTTAAGCAAGATCAGCAGCGCCAACAACAAAGTAAAAACATCACAATTCACCTTCCCTATGGCGACGTTGAATGAGGCCTATCAGGCCACAGGCTATACCACCAGTGTACGCAATCTGTCACAGATCACGTATGCGACCGATAATGTGTTCAGCGATGGCACCAGCCTGCAAATGGTTAGTGTGACTGGCAGTGCCACGCTGGGCTATGTGGTTACCTTGTCCGTGGCGATTTCTGTATAAAGTTTGTGGTCACTTATCTCCTGCTGACGCCTGCATTCACGCAGGTATCAGCGGCAGGCGTATGGTCAACTGGGTTCCCTGGCCACTGGCCGAGTGCAAGTCAAATTCGCCGTTAAATGCCGCCACCCGTTCGCGCATGCCGGTAATGCCTATACCTGCTGTACTATGGCCCATGTCGAAACCGGCACCATCATCACTCACCTCGATCTGCAATAGCTGTTGTTCAGGCATCATCGTCAATGCCACCTCTACCTGTGTGGCATGGGCATGCTTGAGCACATTCGACAAGGCTTCCTGAATAATGCGGTAAGCAGAAATCGCCAGTGCATTGTCAAGTTGCGCAAAGTCACCCTCGCTGTCAAAGTGAAACTGGCAAGCCTGTGCATTGCTGTTGTAATGCCTGAGCATGTCTTCGACTGCACCCTGCAAACCCAGCATGTCCAGTACCTCTGGTCGCAAGCGCCGTACCAGGTTGCGGCCATTGGCATACAGATCCAGCGTCAACGTGGTGATGGCCCGGGCTCTTTCCTGTATTTCGTCTGCCGCCGCACCTGGTGCCATCTGTTCCGCCAGATGCAGGATGCGCTGTGATTCCAGCCGTGCAGCGATCAGGGACGCATTCAATTCATCATGAATCTCGATCGCGATGCTCTTGCGTTCATCTTCAACAATGGTATGCACTTTCTGTATCAGTTTTCTTTTTTCTGCATTTGCCTTCAGTGCTTCATTGCGTGATTCCAACAAATCCCTGGTTCTTTCCTGCACCTTGTTTTCCAGATCTTGCTTGGCCTGCTGCAGGCTGACCGACATGGTATTGATGGAAGTCTGCAAATCACCCAGTTCACCGCCTGTGCTTAATTCCAGGGTGGTGGAATAATCACCTTCGCGTATCTCACGCAAGGTCTCTATCGATCGCTGCAAGGGATAGGTCAGACTTTGCGACAGGAACACAGCCACCATGGCACTGACAAGCAGCGCCAGAGCACTCAGTGCCAGTTCAAACTGGAAGCGCTGACTATGCTTTTCCTGCAAACGCGTTGGCGACATGGTGACCCGCACGTAGCCTGCGATGTCGCTGTCTTTCCCGATTTTTTTTGCAGCTTCCATGCTGCGCCCGGTCAGTGCGGTATTCGCCGTATCTTTCAGGATATTGACCCATACCAGTTGTTTCTTGATGGGTACTTCGACATAGCGCTCATCACCCTGTACACGATTCGCAGAAATGATGTGAACGATATCTTTTTTGTCGGTATCCAGAACATCGATCCTGAAAATGCTGTGATCCGACTGCATGACATCCGCCATGGTGCTTCTCAAGCCTGCCATGTTTTTGGACAGCAGATTGTATTCCACACTTTCTGCCAGCGCGGTCGACACGACATAGGCCCGCTCGGCCAGTTCCGTGCGAGCTTCCTGCAGGCGCGAGTGATAGGAATACCAGACGACTGAACAGAACATGTAGATCACCGGCAACAAGGTGATCAGTATCACCCGCGTGCGTATTCCCCAATTCTTCCAGTTGAAGATATGCGTGCCCGACATCAACAGCCCGTCGCCGGTGGCAGCGTCATGGGGCGATCAGCCCATGTTTGACAGCCAGCTTGGTAATGTACGCAGGACGGTGTACGCCGAGCTTTTCCTTGATGGCCTGGCTGACATTGCTGATGGTTTTCAGCGACAGATCCAGACGTTCGGCAATTTCGGCATTGGTCAGACCTTCTGCCATCAATTTGAAAATTTCCAGATCTCGTTCGCTCAGCAAAGATTGCGGTGACTCATCACCACGCACCGACAAATTCGCCAGCCGTTCAGCAATCTGCGGCAAGAAATATAATTCTCCCTGGTGCGCACGTTGTACAGCGCTGGCCAGATCCGCCGGGTCACAATCCTTGGTGACAAAAGCCCTGGCACCCAGGCGATAGGCTTCCTTGATCAGCGCATCCTGATCGAACTGGCTGAGAAAGATGATTTTTGCATCCGGGAATGTCGCCAGGATGTCACGCGCGGCATCCAGTCCTGTCAGCTCAGCACCGAAGCGTATGTCCAGTATCACCACGTCTGGCAGCAGGGCTGCATATTGCTCAAAGGCTTCTTGCGGGGTCCTGGCTTGCCCCAGCACCTTGATTCCCAAGTTACTGAGCGACATGGCAAAGCCCGTCATCACAATAGGGTGATCGTCAGCCAGTAGTACCTTGATAGGGTTTTGCGTTTGCATATTCACACTATTTTCCTGTACGGCAGGGCAAATTACCCTTTACACGCAATGATAATGCTTTTTACTAGCAATATCACTTTTCCCGATGCGATAACAGGATTCGCTGTCGATTTTTAAGCGACTTATTGCCATGGCTGCACTTTGGACGTACCTAAATAAGCCTCTGTCTAACCGTATTTAATTGTTAATTCAACACATAAATTCCATTTTCCCTGCTAGAAAAACAACAGCCACCTCTATAAAAGCAAAGTAATTTCTTTTAAATTTCAATTTAAATGCTTTTAAATAGCAATTTATATTGCTATATTAAAGCATATGGATTGCACGAGAACTTTCTTTCCCTCCCTAGCCAAAGGAAAAAACCCTCACGTGTCTGTCCAGATTGACACCAGCATGGTTTGCAATAGCCGTTTGCAATACCGCCTCATGACTGGCCTAAGCCCAAACTTGGAGAAAAATATGGAATTCACAGAAAACCAGCATCAATCCGGGCTTCATTCCCGATATCAATCCATTAGGCGTCTGTCACGTCTGGGTGCCGTCGCAGCATTGCACGTGGTCTTGCTGGCAGTTGTACTTAATGACATGAAAATCAAGATTGCGCTGCCGCACGCTGATCCGCTGATCGTGGATTTTGAGAAACCCAGACAGGAAAAACCTGTCACGCGTGATCCTGTGATTGAACCGACCAAACCACCACCGCTGAAATCTGTTGTCATTGATCCGCCTGTTGTTGATGGCCCTGTGATTCATACACCGCCGCCAAAAACGACAGATAACGATGGACCGGCAGTTACTCTTGGAAAAGAAGGTACAGGTAGCGGCAACGGAACCACAGGCGTAAGCGATTTACCTGCGCAGGCGAAAGCGCCGGTCCATGTAGCGGCGGTAGTTGACATGAGCCGCTGCGAAAAACCGGTCTATCCCGCCAGTTCCATACGCAATAATGAAGAAGGAACAGTGACACTCGCCATGCTGATCGGTACCAATGGTCGTGTGATGGATACCAGAACCGAAGGCAGCAGCGGCTTTCGCAATCTGGACCGGGCTGCCAGCCAGGCACTGTCCTTATGCCGCTTCACACCCGGCACTATCGATGGGGTAGCACAACAAAGCTGGACCAGAGTGCAATACGTATGGAAGATCGATTAGACCGCAATCCACCGTGGTTGACATAGATTTGACATGCTTTGGTCATACAAGCGCTTTACAATCTGGGGCTTGATTGCCCCTCTCTGGAAAAGCCATGTCTGACGATCTTACTTCACGCAACAAGCCGCAACGCCGCCAGTTCCTGCGCCATATGACTGCCGGTGCCGGCGCGCTGCTGGGTGGCACTGCCTTGCCTGGGATGGCGCACGAGCAAGGGCAGGAGCAGGGACAAGCGCCTGCATTGATCACGGCAGACAAGGCCAGACCACAAATGCCATGCGGCGTCATGAGTGGCGACATTACCGGCAACAAGGCCATCATCTGGAGTCGCACGGACAGGCCAGCCCGTATGCTGGTTGAATATGCGAATGACGAAGCGTTCAAGAATGCACATCGGATTACAGGCCCGATGGCGCTGCCAGGCACAGACTACACGGCCCGGGTAGATCTCAGTGGCTTGCGCACTGGCCAGCCCACTTTTTATCGCGTGCGTTTTCAGGATGCGCAAAATCCTTCTGCCATCAGCGAAGCCGTCAACGGCAGCCTGCTGCTTCCGGGTGGCACCCAACGCGATATCTGCTTTGCCTTTTCGGGCGATGAAGCAGGTCAGGGCTGGGGCATCAATGAGGTATTCGGTGGCTATCGCATCTATGAAAGCATGCGCCGTTTCAAACCAGATTTTTTCATTCACTCTGGCGACCAGATTTATGCAGATGGTCCGATACAGGCACAAGTCACTCTCGACGATGGCAGTATATGGAACAACCTCGTCACGTCAGCCAAGTCCAAAGTAGCCGAAACCCTGGAAGACTATCGCGGCAATTTTGCATACAACTTCATGGATGCCAACAAACGCCGCTTTGCTGCCGAAGTGCCTTTCCTGGTGCAATGGGATGATCATGAAGTACGCAACAACTGGTATCCGGGCCAGCAGATAGGTGAAGCAGAAAAACGCTACCAGCAGCGCGACCTGAACACGCTGGCAGGCCATGCACGCCGGGCGATGTTTGAATACAACCCCTATCGCATCAATCAGCATGACCCGGACCGCATTTACCGCATGTTCAGCTACGGCCCCATGCTGGAAGTCTTCATGCTGGATGAACGCAGCTATCGCGGCAAGAATTCACCCAATCTGCAAACCGAATTGAATGAGGATGCAGCCTTTCTTGGCAAGCCACAATTGCAATGGCTGAAACAGGCATTGCTGCGTTCACATTCAACCTGGAAAGTCATCGCCAGCGATATGCCGATTTCTATCGTCGTTCCTGACCTGAACCCGGATGTACCCAAAGGCACATATGAAGCATGGGCCAACGGCGACAATGGCAAACCATTGGGACGTGAACTGGAAATTGCCGAGATACTCAAATTCATCAAGCAACACAATATCAAGAATGTGGTCTGGGTCACTGCCGATGTCCACTATGCAGCAGCGACTTATTACACGCCTGAAAAAGCCCGGTTCACCGACTTTAAACCTTTTTGGGAATTTGTCGGTGGCCCGCTGAATGCCGGCACCTTTGGCCCGAATGAAGTAGACCAGACCTTTGGCCCTGATGTGAAATATGTCAGCGTGCCACAGGGCATGAAACAAAACCGCTCACCGGCAGAATTGCTGCAATTCTTTGGCATAGCGAAAATTGATGCCAAGACCAGGGCGATGACCGTGTCCATCCACGACATCGATGGCAAGAGTTTGTATAAAGTCGAGATCAATCCAGAAGCCTGATTTTCCACATCTGCGAACAATCTGGTATTCCGGAATGCAAAAAGCCTGGTGAACACACCAGGCTTTTTGTTGCTACTGCGCTGCTACTGCATTACTACTGCACTGCTACCGGCAGATTACTTGTAAACAGTCACCGGTTCAGTATTTTGCACAGGCACGACAGGCTGAGCATTCTGCCCACGGCCATACTGTCCGCGGTTGGCACCACGCGGGGCGCCGAACTGCACTAACAATTCATCATAGGCTGCGTCAGCCAGGCTGCGGGAAGTCTCTTGCATGACCTTGCCACGGCTGAACACAACGCGGTCACCAGCGCGGCTGATGATTTTGGTGTCAACACCAGAACCGCTGGCGCTGAAAGCTGCCTTGACTTCATAGGTCTTGGTATTGATCAGACTGAAATCAGCGACCAGATCCAGTGACAGACTGGCTGTCATGGAATTACCGTATTGCAGCTGATTGCTTTCCTGGCGGAACTGGATATTACTGACAGTACCAAACAAGACATAATCAGCACCTGGGTACATGCCTTGCTTGATGCGGCCTATGATGTCGTAAATTTTTTCCATAGGCTTGCCAACATAAGGACGCGCCTGTACCAGGGACACACCACCGCCCTTGATCAATGCACCTTTGAGGTCAGCGGTATAGGTCTTCAATTCACCACGATCAATGTAGGTATAGAAACCTTCCGCTTCGTAGTAATTGCTTTCGCTCTTGGCATTGACGTTGCCACGCTGGGAATAGCTGTGATCGGTTTCACGTTCGCTGTAGCTGCCCTTGACACTGCTCTTGCTGGAAGCAGACACAACGCGGAAGTATTCACTGACTTTTTCTTCATACGTCAGGTCAGTCACCGCAATTTTTGGGATGGTGATTCTTTGTTCAGCTGCACTGGCAGACAATGCCGCTACAGAGCAGAACAAGCCTGCCATCAATTTTTTTAAATTCAACATCGTATTGCCTCTTTAAGAGAATAACGCTTCAGAATGACGCACGAAATTAACGCTTGGAAGTCTTACGAATTTCTTTTTCGTCTTGCCATTCGATGGAACCATCTTCCACGTCATACAACTTCAAGGTCATTTTGTAGAACACGTCTTTGGTGTTTGCACTTTGTTTGACGATGGAAACAATCTCACCTTCGAGGGAATACTTGGCGGCTGTCATGTTACCGATCTTTGCCTTGCCCTGGGCTTTATACAAGCCGCTTTGGTTTTGACGCTGCAACTCATCAACACCTTGCTGCATTTCATCAGCGCTACGGGTGAATTTCACCTTGCGGCTTTTCACCAATGCAGTCTGAATACTGTTCATGATGGATTTGGTATCGATGTATTCACTGGTCTTGTTACGTACACCTGCCAGTGTCATGGTCGGGCGATTTGCCAGTACCGGATCTTCCAGCAGGGAACCAACCATTTTTTCTGCAATCATCTGCAAGTCGGTGGAACCGAATTCATTGGTGACGGTTTCTACTGCCTTGTTATCGCCATAGCTGGTCTGACGTGCCAGGCTGACGGTAGGTTGAGACAGTTTTGTCTGGCAGGCGCTGAGTGAGGCACATACCAGAACCAGCATGACGCAGGATTTGGACAGTGAGGATATGTTTTTCATAGGTACTCCGTAAATAAATTTTATCTGGTTCAACTCTGCAAAATCTGCATTCACTTAGCGTGGCTCTGCACTCATCTCAATTTTGAAGTCGGTCGCTTGCGGACCATAGGCTGTACCTTTGATGAACTGACTTTGTTTGCCCAGTATCATCAAGGGTTTCCACACTTCGCCATCGCCGACCTGCATGCCTGCGGCATCTGTCCAGCGGAAGCGGTAATACACACGGACATCCTTGACGATCTGATTGACCAGCTCTGCCTGCACTACAAGAACATCATTTTTGCGTTGTGAACGCAAGTCAGTCACCTGAACGCCTTCCAGCGTGCCGCGCACGATCAGCTTGGCGGCGATGCCGGGGGAAACGGCGTTAGGAATATCATCAGCCATGACTGGTGCTGCAAAACAGGCTGCAACCAGAGCGGCGCAGGCTGCAAATTGTTTGGAAAACTGTTTCATATACCCTCTGTTATCAATTGGATGTCAATTGGATTTGGCACTGCTGGTGGTGTTGCTGGTGCTAGTGGTTGCTGTGTTTGCCTTGGCTGCCGGTTTCGCTTTTGCTGCAGTTTTGGGCTTGCCTTTTGCGGTTTCAGCAGGTTTGGCTTCCGGTTCAGCCTGCAATTGTGCCACAGGTGTGACGCTGCCAAACTTTGCCTGGTCACCCAGATAGGTCTTGTCCTGATACATGCGAACTGGCACGACCATGTAACGACCATCCACCGTCAGCTTCATGCTGTCACCCGGACGATTGGAAAAATTCACTTCATATTCGCCAGGCGCAATAAAGGCACGCGCAACAAAAACCCGTTCTGGCAAACTGCGCCACATACGGTCATCTGCCGGGCTTTCGGTCGCAGCGACAGCAACGTTGGCGGCCAGACCGGCAAGCGCACCGAATTTTTTATTGACCTGATCCTGCACCAGAGCCTTGGTTACGGTACGTACCGCAGCACGCATTTGTATGCCTGGCAATTCATCTTTCAAGGCTTTGCGGGCCATGACGTTGAAGTCGGTTACCAGTGCCGTTGGTAACACCTGGCTACCGACACGCACACTGTCAATCATAGGTGCGTTGGCATCAGGATAAATGACCGGGAAAGCAAAGGAAACCGTCACCAAACCTCTGCCGGTCGGCACCGGGAACGCAATTTTCTTGGATTGGCGTGCTGGCGAATTACCGGCTTCGATAATGAACAGAACATCCGTCACACCTTTCTTGCGGCGGAAGCTGGTACGCTGGTCGAGGCCCTTGAGACCATCTTCCAGCACCGGCAAATCAGGACGCAACTCTATCGCCTTGCGATAGCCGGGCGCAGCCAGACCAGGTTCATTCAGGGCTTCATACACAAAACCAGCCATGTAATGACTGAGCGCATTCTGGTAGCCATTTTTGAGTTTCAGAACTTCAGGGTCATTCAGGGTTTCTACCGGATAGCCATTGAGTTCCTTGCCGGACGTAGTGACGCCTTTGTCTTTGGCTTCTTTTTCGGCTTCTGCGGTTTCCTTGGCGCGGAATTCAGCAATCACGGCTTCGCGTTCATGGGTACGTTTGATATCGACACGTGCTGTATCCAGATCACCCAGGTTCAGGCGGTTCATGGCCATGCGTGTGGTCAGCATGACTTTTTCATAGTCCTGGCCCTCATAATCACGACTGGCATCACCCATAATGGTGGCACCAATCTGGCCCATCAGTTTCTGCGGCGAGGACTTGGCTGTTTCTTCCCATTCCTTCACTTTGGTGTCGGCCACATCGAAAGCATCCAGACTGTCCTTGTAGCGCTTGCCTATGCGCATCAGTTCACCTTTTTCCAGGTTCAGCAACAGATCCGCTTTGTTACTGCCTTGTGTTTGCGCTTCCACTTGCTTGATCGCTTCATCGATCTGGCCACTTTTGGCGACAGAAAGCGAAGCTGCCACTTTGCTGTCATGGGTTGGCGTGGTCACGCAACCGGCGAGCAAGAGTGCCGCGACAATAGGGGTATAAGAGACAGTCAGTAGGCGCATAGTTATGATTATGTTTTTTTTGAGAAACGGAAAAGCACGACATGCAAAACGCCTCCTTCAAGACACGACAAATACTACGGCGCAAGCACAGCCAATAAGTATAGTAAGGCTTTGCCATATTGTCATTGAAAGAACTGCTACAAAAATACAGTTATGTAACGAGTTGTAATTAACCAGAACTCATTTCATCAATAGGGGTGAGTGCGAGCAAGGCGATTCGGGATGCAGTGCAAGGCGTGACGCGCAGCTAAGGCTGGTGCCTTAGCAAGCGGCGCAACGCAGCAATGCGCCCGAATCGCCAGCTCCCGAAGGGTTTGCCTCATAACGCGTGCTGGACTGCGTTGAACTCGTTGTCAATAGACCCGCTATTGACTGCCTCGTCCGCCTTGCCAGCCCGCGTTATGAGACAAACGCATCTCATCCCTATTGATGAAATGAGTTCTAGTTATAAAAACGTATTACTGCATGGAAGTTTGATGTACATCAGTTTCTGCCAGCCAATTATCGACCTGATGCATGAAATCGGGTAGACGATTCGCGTCCTTGCCGCCAAGGCTATGTCCCACGCCGGGAAAGCGACTGATATGAATTTGCCTGCCCGCCAGCTTGAAGGCTTGCTGCAAATCATCGACGGCACCGGGCGGTATCACAGGATCGGCTTCACCCACAGCCAGAAAGACAGGTATGCCTGCATGCAGCAAATTCTGTTTTTGTGGAATGGCTGCAATTTCAGACCAGTAACGCCAGCTGCGCCCATGTATGCGTGTAGCATCCGGATCAGCCGGCACTGTCAGCAACGCGGTCTGCAAGGTTCGCCAGCCCTGTTGCATGGTCGGGTAATGCGTGGCTAGCGCACGGTAAGCATCCAGTGCATTTTTGCCTGAATGCGACAGCAACACCAGATGCGTCGCCTGTATTTGTTGCGCCAGTAGCGGTGCCAGTTCCGCGCCTTCGGACACACCCCACACAATCACACGTTTTGGCGTAATGCCTTGTTGTTTCAGTTTGGCCAGTTGCACCCGCATGAATTCCAGCTGATCTGCCTGCCAGCGCGAGGGATGATCGGCACGCACAAACGCGTCACCACATGCCTGGCCATTTGAGCCAGGTAAAATATACCGCTTGTGCAGAATGAGTATGCGTGTACGGCCTGACTCACCTTCCAGTCCAGAAAAATACTGCGGCAAAAATTCACCCATGCTGACGCAATCCGAACCGGAAATCACAAAGATCAGATTCGCCAGTGGCGCATCACCATCCTGTTGCCGCCAGGGCTTTTTTTCCAGTTGATAGTAAATCGCCTTGCCACCGTCACGGAACTGGAATTGACTCAGTTGTACCAGCGTCCGCCCGCGTTGCAGCTCAGCCATACTGCAAGCAGACAGCAGGCAACACAGCACCAGACACATCAGCGCGGATGCATATCGGTGCAGTTGAACGCCGCTGCGCAAACAGTTGAAATTAAATATGGTCATGAACCGTGGCTTGGCTGACTGGCACTCACTACCATCTATTTTGAAAAGGCCTTGCGTGACCCGTCTTCATAGACCTGATCATCCGACAATTGCTTGCCATTTTCATCCCAGCTACGCTCGCGCTGTATGCGGCCACGCTCATCATAATGCGATTCACGCACCAACTTGCCGTTTTGCGCAAAACCCTGATGGATACCGACCGGGCGTTCAAGATAACGGCCTTCAGACACATAACGTTCCAGGCTGGACATCTGGCCATTATCAAAATAATTGCGCACTTCCTTGATATCGTTCTTGCCTTCGATCAAGAATTTTTCACTGCGTCTGGGTTGGCCATTCAAATAAAAGCTGGCGTCAGATACCAGGCGATTCTGGCGGCGGCCGTCTTTTTCAGTCAGGGTATACAGTTGTTCACGCACTTTTGCGCCGCTTTCGTGATATTCAACTTCGCGCTCGATAACGGCAGTTTTTTCTATCATGTTCCAGACGGTCTCCTTGCGCAAAATACCTGTATCGGAATATTGTTTGCGGGTCTTCTGTTTGCTACCTGACTCCTCCACTGTCTCCGGTTTGCCATTGTCATGAAAATAGGTGGATTGCTGGCGGACACCAGCCAGCAAGGTGAACTGGCTGCGCAAGCGGCCATTTTCGGCGTACAACTGTACTTGCGATGGCTTGCCATTAAAACCGCACAAGGCGGCGTCATTCGCATGTGGTGCCAGCAAGGGTTTGTCGGCACATTCAATATCACTCAGTTGTTTGTCTGACGTATATTTGACCGCTGCTTTTTCATTTGGATTTTCACCGATAAAGGCGATGCGTTTTACCGCGCCGTTTGGATGCCATTCCCGCACCAGCCCCCGCACATTGCTATTCACATAGGTTTCGTCACGCAGCACTTGTCCATTAGGGGCAAATTCACGCGAACGCCCGTGCATGTTGCCGCGTTCATTGACGTTAACTTCTTTCGTCAACACGCCATCTTTGTAATAACGCCGGACACCCATGAAGACACCCGCCTGCAATTCCTGCTCGCGCACCAGTTTGCCGCTATTTCTGTCCACACATTTCATGATGCCGGTCTTGCCTGCTGTCGTGCTGCCATTTGCAGGATTGACTGATTCCTTGTTCAGTTCGCAGTCTTCAATCGCGAATGCGGCAGTAACAGGCAGCAGCAACGCCGCAGTCACAAGCAATTGGACGGGAAATGCGCCTGATGAAATGGAAAAATTTTTCATGAAACCTGAGGATAAGTGGCAAAATAAATATCAATATGCGCAACTTTATCATTATTAAATCCAGAATCCTGTAAAACTTGGTAAGCAAGAAGGACGTCAACAGGGCCATTACAAACCCTCAGTAATGTCCGGATAAAGCACGGTCAGCAGGTATTGCCGATTGAATTAGAGGAATGTTCTTTTAATAATTTGCAACTTCTAACCTTAGTCTGCCCCCATGTCAAGACTGGCGCAAAGTCGCAAATTGCGTATCATCTGCGCCTTGATTGCTTTTTTATTGTCTGGATTCTGGATTTATGTTGCCTTCGATTGAACAAAGACTTGCCGTAGAGCTGGCTGCCAAGCCGGTTCAGGTTGCCGCTGCTGTTGCCTTGCTGGACGAAGGTGCGACCGTCCCGTTTATCGCCCGTTACCGTAAAGAAGTGACCGGTGGCCTGGATGATATCCAGTTGCGCCTGCTGGAAGAACGCCTGCGCTACCTGCGCGAGCTGGAAGACCGCCGCACCGCCATCATCGCCTCGATAGCAGAACAGGGCAAGATGACTCCAGTGCTGCTGGATGCCATCACCCATGCCGAAGACAAGACCCGCCTGGAAGATTTGTACCTGCCGTATAAACCCAAGCGTCGCACCAAAGCGCAAATCGCCGTTGAAGCTGGTCTGTTGCCGCTAGCCGACGCCTTGCTGGCTGACCCCATGCTGAATCCGGATAGCGAAGCAGCAAGCTATCTGAAACCTGCCTTCACGACCGACAATGGCGACAACCCCGGTGTGCCGGATGCCAAAGCAGCACTCGATGGCGCACGCCAAATCCTGATGGAACGCTTTGCCGAAGACGCGACCCTGTTGCAAGCCCTGCGTGAATACCTGAATGACCACGGCATCGTGGAATCCAAGGTTGTCGCTGGCAAAGAAGAAGCCGGTGAAAAATTCGCCGATTATTTCGATTATTCAGAAACCCTGGGCACCATCCCTTCGCACCGCGCCCTGGCCCTGTTCCGTGGCCGCCGTGAAGAAATGCTGACAGTCAGCCTGCGTCTGGATACAGAAGAAGAAAAACCAAAATGGGATGCGCCGCTGAACCCCTGCGAAAGCCGCATCGCTGCCCGCTTTGGTGTGAGCCAGAAAGACCGTCCAGCCGACAAATGGCTGGTGGATACTGTGCGCTGGGCCTGGCGCGTCAAAGTCTTTATGCATCTGGATACGGAATTGATGGGCAAACTGCGCGAAACCGCAGAAGTTGAAGCCATCAATGTCTTTGCCCGCAACCTGAAAGCCCTGTTGCTGGCCGCCCCTGCCGGCCCGCGTGCCACCATGGGCCTGGATCCTGGTCTGCGTACCGGCGTCAAAGTGGCGATTGTGGATGCGACCGGCAAAGTGGTTGAGTATGCGACGATTTACCCGCATCAACCGCGCAATGACTGGGATGGTTCGCTGCATGTATTGGCACAACTGGCGGCCAAGCACAATGTCTCGCTGATCTCTATCGGCAACGGCACGGCCTCACGTGAAACCGACAAGCTGGCAGGCGATCTGATCAAGCTCAAACCTGAACTCAAGCTGACCAAGATCGTGGTCTCTGAAGCCGGTGCATCGGTCTACTCTGCTTCTGAATTTGCTTCCAAAGAATTGCCTGACCTCGATGTCTCCATCCGTGGTGCGGTATCGATTGCCCGTCGCCTGCAAGATCCACTGGCTGAGCTGGTGAAGATTGATCCCAAGTCCATCGGTGTTGGTCAGTATCAGCATGACGTCAGCCAGTCACAATTGGCGCGCTCACTTGATGCCGTGGTTGAAGATTGCGTGAATGCGGTTGGCGTCGATGTGAATACTGCTTCTGCACCTTTGCTCGCACGTGTGTCCGGCCTGTCATCCAGTGTGGCGCAAAGCATCGTCAATTTCCGCGATGCCAAAGGCATGTTCAGCTCACGTTCTGACCTGCGTGCCGTACCGCGTTTGGGCGACAAGACTTTTGAGCAGGCTGCCGGCTTCCTGCGCATCATGAATGGCAGCAACCCGCTGGATGCGTCCGCAGTCCACCCTGAATCTTATCCACTGGTAGAGAAAATCCTGGCGGATATCAAGAAGGATGTGAAGGGCGTCATTGGCGACTCTGGCTTGCTGAAATCTCTGAATCCCGCTAAATACGCCGATGAAAAATTTGGTGTACCTACAATTACCGACATCATTGGTGAACTGGAAAAGCCGGGCCGCGACCCACGTCCAGAATTCACCACCGCCACCTTCAAGGATGGAGTGGAAGAAATCAAGGACTTGCGCCCTGACATGATTTTGGAAGGCGTGGTCACCAACGTTGCCGCTTTTGGTGCTTTCGTTGATATTGGTGTGCATCAGGATGGTCTGGTACATATCTCTGCCCTGTCAAATACCTTCGTCAAGGACCCGCATACAGTCGTCAAGGCTGGCCAGGTGGTCAAGGTGAAAGTGCTGGAAGTCGATGTCAAACGCCAGCGTATCGCCCTGACCATGCGCCTGACGGACGCCGCACCTGTGGCAGGCAGCAAACCTGAACAGCGTGGCGACCGTAATGATGCCAAGCGCCTCAATCAACACCGCTCACAAGCTCAGGCACCAGCACCTGCCGGTAATGCGATGGCTGCGGCGTTTGCGAAGTTGCGTGGGTAAGCAGTAAAAATAAGCAATAAATAAGCAATAAATAAGCAATAAGCTTGCTGATCAGACTGTCTCAAATTGTGACAGTCTGATCTGTGTTGCGAAATAATGTGACAACCACGCACTTACTTCAACACAAGTTTCCAATTAATCCTATTTGTATATTTTGCCGTATTCACTCCTTCCCCTTCATGGGGAGATTTGTGGGAATTCGCAAAGCATTGCTTTTCGCCACAAATATCTAAGCCGCATGCAAGCGGCGCAGTGGAATGGCAGGGATGGGGATGGGTTTCCTATGTAAATTCAACGACTGGAAATCAACCGAAACCCATCCCCACCCTAACCCTCCCCTTGAAGGGGCGGGAATTCATTCAAGCCTTGCACTCAAATATTTCGTCGACTCAACATTCCCAGCATGGCACGCCGTTTGCGTTGTTATCCCTGTGTCGCATCAACTGCGCACCATCTGACAAACAACGGAGACCACCATCATGAACATGGCAGACATCAGCAAACTCGGTATCAGCAATCCTTTCGCCAAACGCTACGATAATTTTATCGGCGGCAAATTTGTGGCCCCGGTCAAGGGTGAATATTTCGAGAATATCAGCCCTGTCATCGGCCAGGCTTTTTGCGAGGTAGCACGCTCCACCGCAGAAGATGTGGAACTGGCACTCGATGCTGCACATGCAGCAAAAGTGGCCTGGGGTAAAACTTCACCAGCCGAGCGTGCCAACATTCTCAACAAGATTGCTGACCGCATGGAAGCCAACCTGAGTCTGCTGGCCACTGCCGAGACCATAGACAACGGCAAACCCATACGCGAAACCATGGCGGCAGATATTCCGCTGGCAATCGATCACTTCCGCTATTTTGCAGGTTGCATACGTGCGCAGGAAGGTTCGGTTTCACAGATCGATGACCAGACTTATGCCTATCACTTCCATGAGCCACTGGGCGTCGTCGGTCAGATCATTCCATGGAATTTCCCTATCCTGATGGCAGTGTGGAAAATGGCACCCGCTCTGGCAGCAGGCAATTGCATCGTCATGAAACCGGCAGAACAAACACCTGCTTCCATCATGGTACTGGTTGATCTGATCAAAGACCTGTTACCGCCCGGTGTATTCAATGTGGTCAATGGCTTTGGCCTGGAGGCAGGCAAGCCACTTGCATCGAGCAAGCGTATCGCCAAGATTGCCTTTACTGGTGAAACCGGCACTGGCCGCCTGATCATGCAATATGCGTCGCAAAACCTTATTCCAGTGACTTTGGAACTGGGTGGCAAGTCGCCAAATATTTTCTTTGCCGATGTCATGGAGCAGGACGATGCCTTCTTCGACAAATGCCTCGAAGGCTTTGCCATGTTTGCGCTGAACCAGGGAGAAGTCTGCACCTGCCCTTCACGCGTGCTGATACAGGAATCTATCTATGATCAGTTCATGGCCAGAGCCATCAAACGCGTCGCTGCCATCAAGCAGGGTAATCCGCTGGACAGCGCCACTATGATAGGTGCGCAAGCCTCGCAGGAACAACTGGAAAAAATCCTGTCTTACCTCGACATAGGCAAGCAGGAAGGCGCGCAGCTCCTGGCAGGCGGCGAAAGGAATGTACTCGAAGGAGACCTGGCCAAGGGCTACTACGTCAAGCCTACCATCTTCCAGGGCCACAACAAGATGCGTATCTTCCAGGAAGAAATCTTTGGCCCTGTGGTGTCCGTCACCACCTTCAAGGATGAAGAAGACGCGATAGCTATAGCCAACGACACTCTGTATGGCCTGGGCGCTGGCCTGTGGACACGCGATGGTTCCCGCGCATTCCGCGTAGGTCGCGCCATCGAAGCTGGCCGTGTCTGGACCAATTGCTACCACCTGTACCCAGCACATGCAGCATTTGGCGGTTACAAACAATCCGGCATAGGACGTGAAAACCACAAGATGATGCTGGATCACTATCAGCAGACTAAAAACCTGCTGGTGAGCTATAACCCGAATGCGATGGGATTCTTTTAGTAGTCATTAAGTTCAAGACCTCTCAACACAGAGGTGCAGAGAGGGGAAGGTGGCCTGCATTTCATGAAGCTAGGTCAACGTGAACCTGCATTTCCTGAGAATTTCTAAAATCCGGTGTATCGCTCCTTCCCCTTCAAGGGGATATTTGTGGGAATTCGCAAAGCATTGCTTTGCGCCACAAATATCTAAGCCGCATGCAAGCGGCGCAGTGGAATGGTTGGGATGGGGATGGGGTTCTTCCGCCAGCGGAATACATAGCCAATCAACCGAAACCCATCCCCACCCTAGCCCTCCCCTTGAAGGGGAGGGAATTTATGCATGAATCCTCGAGACAAAGAGAAAAATGACCACCACACCCGCCCGCGTCACCGCCACACCTACCGCTCTGGAATTTATCAGTGCGCTAAAGACCAAATACGGTCCGCTATTATTTTTCCAGTCGGGCGGTTGCTGTGATGGCAGTTCACCGCTGTGTTACGCCCGGAACGAATATGGCATCGGTGATGCCGATGTGTATCTCGGCGATCTGGATGGCACGCCGTTTTATATGGGCAGCGATCAGTTTGAATACTGGCGACACACGCAGTTGATCATTGATGTGGTGGCTGGTATGGGCGGCATGTTTTCGCTCGACAATGGCACTGGCAAACGTTTCCTCACACGTTCGCGCCTGTTCACGGACGAAGAAAATGATTTGCTGGGTACTACCGTGCTACATGGACCACAAGTGTAATCAATCAGGCTTCAACGTCGCCAGTTTGCGGTAAATCGTATTGCGTGACACACCCAGAGCCTTGGCAGCAGCAGAGACATTGCCCTGATGTAGTTGCAAAGTCTGCTGTATGGCATCCATTTCCAGTACTTCCAGACTGGATGCAGCTTGAGTAATCGTTGCAGATGGAGTGACCGGCGCGCTTATCACGTCCATATCCTCCAGAAAATCTTCAGGTAAATGTTCCAGGCGGATTTCCATATCGGCATCCGTCATGACGATGGCCGTGCGCAATAAATTCGTCAGTTGCCGGAAGTTGCCCGGCCATCCATGCGCATGAAATAGTTGCATGACTTCAGGTGCGATTCTGTATTGCCTGCCTTCGCTTTCTGTCGCCAATACTTTTTCTATGACCACATCCAGATCTGAACGCTCACGCAAGGGCGGCAGCCGCACGACCAGTCCATTCAGGCGGTAATACAGGTCATCGCGGAATTCGCCCTTGCCTATCATCTCGCGCAGATTGCGATTGGTGGCACAGATCAGGGCCAGGTTAACAGGAATGGATTTGCTGCTACCCAGCGGTGTCACCATACGTTCCTGCAATACACGCAACAAACGAGCCTGCAGGTTCAATGGCATGTCGCCGATTTCATCAAGAAACAGCGTGCCACCGTTCGCCTGCAATATCTTGCCTATATTACCCTTCTTGCGCGCACCGGTGAATGCACCGTCTTCATAGCCAAATAATTCAGATTCAATCAGGGTTTCGGGTATCGAGGCGCAATTCACGGCCACAAAAGGCCCCGATTTGCGCGGCGAATCATTATGTACCGCCTGGGCCAGTAATTCCTTGCCGGTACCGGTTTCGCCGGTCACCAGAACTGAAATATCGCGCCCTATGACACGTTTGAGTTTATCAATGGCACGGGCGACCTGTTCATCACCCGTGTCCAGATAATGCAGACTGGAAAGTTTGGTTTTAACTTCAGGATTTTGCGCTTCACGCGCATTGTCCAGCACGTGCCTGGCTGCTGCCGACTGGCGCTTCAAGCCCTGGCTCTTGGCATACACACGCACGCCATTGTGCAGGCATAGCGTCAGCAAACCCGGTGCAGCGGTGCGGTAATGTTCGTGCAATGCAGATACCGGCAAACCAAACAGGGAAGAAAAGGTATGTGTCTGCAAGGCAGATAAAGGCAAACCCAGTTGGAACAAGCCGCTACGGCTGGCCGATAAAAACCGTCCATCACTGTCAAAGCAGGCGATGCCTTCCATCAGGGTACCCAGAAATTCCGGGCGGCTATGAAAACTGAGTTTGATGGCATCCTGAAAAGAAGACGCAAATAACTGGTTTTCTATCATCTGCGCCGACATACGCACCAGGGCCATTGTGTGCTTGTGGAAATTATGCTGGTCACCGGTGACATCCAGCACACCGATGACATTCCCCATGACATCAAAAATCGGTGCGGCAGAGCAGGTCAGAAAGCTGTTGGCTTCCAGGTAATGTTGATCGGCGTGCACGATGGTTGGTGTTTTTTCTGCGATGGCGGTACCGATAGCATTTGTGCCCTTGCTTCTTTCTGACCACGCCACACCAGGGCTGAGTGCCACTTTATCGGCTTTTTCCAGAAAATCGGCATCGCCCAGGGTATGAATGATCAAACCATTCACATCCGTCAATATGACCATATTATGGGTATTGATGATTTGCTCATACAGGGTTTCCATGACCGGTACGGCATGGCGGTGCAAGACCCGGTTTTGCTCCAGCAAAGCTTTCAGGTCGGTTTTGCCCAAAGGGCCATAATCCGGCGCAGCACTGCGCGGTATGCCATAGGCGGCGGAACGTTCATGAGCCTGTTCTATCATCATGCGATCAGGTCTCGCAGAAATCATGCCAGGGTCGGCATGGGCTGGTCGCGAAGAAATCGAGGTATCTGGCATCTGCATGACGGTCTCCTGCTCTCCTGCTGTATGGCAATCTTTTTCTTATATGTTTTTAGGTTCTACCAAGCTTAATGTAACATCATTGAAAAAATAAGGCGCAGTTTGCCCATTTTTACCCTGCCCATCCTAATTAGAGTCACCCAATACCACCCTATGCCAAGTTATTTTTTCTGTCCGGCAGGCATCTGATGCAGATAACAGTTTTTCAGGCCTGCATAATCATAAAAGAAACTGCCTGGTAAAATTTGCGCTGCATCACACTCTGTCTTGAAGTGCGTCTCTTTCTCGTTATAGTACATTTTTACCAGAGTATGTCCTTGTGCATTGCGATATACATCCCACTGTATATTGGCTGCCATGGGCGCCACTTTTTCGCCGCGCCAGGGATTGCTTTCATAGCTATAAGGTATATTGCGTGGCTGCTGTTCTGACATGGTTTTAATCCCCAATATAGCTGCCATGGGAATGACAGTTTCTGCATGGGCGAAGCGCAGTTTGGCTGCATGCGACATATCACCTTTGGCAATCGCATCGACCTCATCAAAGAAATCCTTGAGCAGCGTGCCTGCCATGCGATAGGTCACATCGGCATTTTCTATCATGCCTGGCCCTTTGGCATAAAAGCTCAGGCCATCGTTCACCGAAGCAAAAATGCTGGCCTGTGCGGGCTGGATATAGACCGTAAAGTCAGCATTCAGCTCGGCCTGCATGTCTGCGGCAGCACTGTATAAATCATACAGCGCCATGGCGGCTTCAACAGATGAACTGATTTCAGTATCACCATCACCGCGCAGGGTATCGGTAAACTTGCCGTCGCTGCTGGTGAAACTGTAACTACCTTCATTGCTGACATGGTATTTGCCCTGATCCAGCGCCGCGATAAAGGCTGGCTTGAACAAGGCTTGCAATACGACTCTGGCAGCGACTGCCAGTTGCGGCTGCCTGAGTACAGCCTCTTCCCTGCTGCGCAACTCACTGCTCTTTGCATAACGCTGATAAGCCTGACTGGCTTGATAAGTGGCAAACAAGGGATCTGCCGGGTCGCTGACCTTATCCTGCGAAGAACCGAGTTTGTGAAAATACAGCAGGAACCGGTCTGTACCAACAGGGCGTGACTGATGATCCTGTTCAGCCGCAGGTGCCAGGGATGGCGGAAAAACCACCACATTTTGCAGACTGGCCTGTTGCCTGATCAGTGACTGTACGAAAAAATAACCGCTGTCCACGGCGCGGTCCTTGCCTGACGTAAGAACAATGATTTTTCTGGATTTCTGTGCCTCTGTCGCCGTGCTGAACAAGGCAGGCAGGCGCTGATACATGCGTTCTGCCAGTTGCAGATGTTCATTGATACCCTGCTGAGTTTCATTACCATAACCCGGCTTGCTAATGCCTTTGATGCCATAGCCCAACAGCAAATTTGCCTGCATCAACTTGAAGATATCAGGTCCCAGTTTTGTACCGAGTGCAGTCAGTGCATCATCCTTTTGCGCCAGAAGCCAGAGATTGTATAGCGCCAGGTCAGACTTGGGGCCAGTCAAGCCGCGTGAACCATGACGTGCCAGCATTTGCGTGTACACCGCGCTATAACCCGAAGGCAAAGCCTGGTAAGTAGCGAGAGTTTGCCGGGCTTGATACGGTGTCTTGGTTTGATAGTAACGTTCAACTACGGGATCAGTCACCTGCCCCTGAGCGTTTGCCCCGGCTGTATTGCTCAGACCGAAAAGAATGCAGGATAGCAGCGTATATACCGGATAAAAAATAGGTTTCATTGGCAAGGCTTGTTAAGTCGAACAGCAAGGATAGCAGTCAGGCAGATGATATCCAGGGCAGAATGATTATTTCAGAAAATTGATGTGGTGCAGCATTGGTAAATTATGCCTTGCCAGACCAATCAATATTTGCAAATGAAAAACGCCTCTGATCTTGCAGTGGCGTTCGTCATTTGCCGCTAAACATTTATGGCAAGGCAGGCACGGTTTTCAATGCCGTTTAGAAATCCACCCTGACATTCACACTGGCAGTACGTGGCGAACCGACGTTCAAATAGTTTTCCTGATAATAGGTCCAATATTTGCGGTTGGCGATATTGGAAATATTGGCGCGTACGCTGACCATTTTCCCACCTATTCTTGCACGGTAATTCAAACCCGCGTCAAACAGACCATAGGAAGACAGGGTATGTACATTCGCCGCATCCATAGGCAATTCGCCAAGATACTGGGCACCTGCGTGCAGGGCCAGGCCTGGCAGGGCTTCTGGTCGCCAGGTCATTTGTATTGACACCTGTTTTCTTGGTGCGCCAACGGCACGCTTGCCGGTGACGGCAGCGGCTGCATCTTTTAACGTGGCATCCAATATCATGATGCCGCCTTCTATCGACAAGTTTTTCGCTGCCTGCACGACACTGTTGACTTCCAGCCCCTGATACAGGGTTCTGCCATCCAGCACAAAATAATTTGCGCTGTTGGTATATTGTGCCGCACGTTCTATGCGGAACAAAGCAGCACTGCCATTCCAGAAACTGCGTTCGGTTTTGATACCAAATTCAAGTTGCTTGCTTTTCAGCGGTGCAAATGTCTGATTGGCATTAACGGTCGAAGCCGGTGCGCTGGCGCTTTGCTCCAGCGCTTCTACATAGCTGCCATAGACGGTGGTATCGACAGCAGGCTTGTACATCAGCGCCAGCGTTGGCGTGGTTTTATTGGCCGGGTAGTTCGCTGCTTCCGTGTTTTTTGTAGTGTAGGCGATGTCTTTGAATTTGGTATAACGCAATCCGGCCAGGACAGACCAGTCATCCGTCAGCTTGATGGTATCGCTGGCAAACACGGCATCCTGATTGGTTTTTTCATCCTGATAAATACCGCCGCTATAGTTGACTGAGGCAACTGAAATGATGGTTGGTGAATACAGATTACCTGTGCTCAAGTAGGTCTTGGGAGTAACGACAGAAGATGTCGACGTCAGCTCTTGTGTCATCGCTCCGGCGATCAACTGATGTTGCAGAGCGCCAGTCGTAAATTTCCCTTCCAGTCCCACTTGTACCTGGGAAAACTTATACGCATGGTATTCAGACGTAACCCTGTCGCGGTAGTTGCCGCTGTCACTGCTGATGTAGTACTGATCTTTTTTGTAGATACGGGTAGAGTCTGAACCACGATAAGAAGCGCTGGCAATCCAGCCTGGAGTGAACTGGTAATCCAGGCCCAGAGTCATCAATTTGTATTCAACATCATTGCCTGCACCATCGCTGTTGAGTCTGGTGCTGCCATCAATAGGCTGCGGCAAGGCAAACGCAGGGCTGGTGACGATATCTGTACCACCTACAGTTTTGCGTTTTTGATAGATGCCATTCAAACTCAGCACCAGATCCCGGGTCAGGCGCCAGTCCAGATTCAAACCAGCCGCGTTGCGGTTGACCGAGCCACTTTCTTCGGCAACGCCACCATCTTCATGCAACATATTCAGACGGTAACCAAAACGCTCATCTTCACCCACACGACCACCTGCATCGATATGTTCCTTGATGGCACCACCTTGCTGGTAACCCAGTGCTGCACTAAAACTTTTTTCTGTCGTTGGGCGCTTGCTCACATAATTGATGATCCCGCCTGGTGAGCCAAAGCCATACATGAAGCCTGACAGGCCTTTCATGGCTTCTATGCTTTCAAACATTTCCAGTGGCATTTCTGTGCCACGATTGATATTGGCCAGGCCATCAATTTTGTAGCCGTTCAAATCATCCAGGCGCAAGCCGCGCATTTGTATGGTAGCCGGATGCGTACTGATAGGCGGGCTGATGGCAGTGACTGAAGCATCGTATTTCATGACTTCAGAAATACTGGTGGCCAACCTGTCTTCGATTTCATCGCTGCTCACGGCTTTGGTCGAAAACGGCGTGTCCAGTTCTGACCGGCGTCCCAGCGCACCGGTGCTGACCTTGTCGCTGAGTTTCTTTTTTTCTACCGTAGCCTTGATCACCACTTGTGACAATGGCGCACTGTCACCAGCAGCCGCTTCAGCGCTGGCTTCTGTTGCAGCAAATACGGTAGTCGTATTAAAGGCAGTGGCGCACAGGCCGGCAGCCAGAAAAGCCTTGTGCAGTTTGGTCAGACGTAAAGAAGCAGGAAAATTCAGGTGCATAAAAAATCTCAAAAGTAGTAAAAGCAAAACCAAAGCCTGAAAGCAACAAAAAATATTGCTCCCACATTTGCCTTAAGGGAAATGTCTGGCTGGATGTCTGGTTCGAGACCTGCGCAAGAAATGCTGTTTGTGGCTATTCATGATTAATAAAATTACATGAATCCAGCCGTCATTTCTTGTCCTGAAATACACGGAATTTGCGCCTGCCTCCAGGGAAGCGCAATGATATTGTTTGAATATGACGGGGCAATGACCCTTGCCGGGTTGTGAATAAGCGCAACATAACCGCAACAACGAGGCTGGCTCGAAGTGGCACGGGCAACGAAATATTATCTGATTGAACACTTTTCCCATTGAAAAGCGCCAGAGCCTGAGCGCATAGCGGCGACAATGAATTGGGCTTTCCTCTATAATGAGAACATTCGTTATTAAAGGAAAATAGCCATGAGCGACGTACAAAGCTGGATCAAAGAAACCGTCACAGGAAACCCTGTCGTTTTATTCATGAAAGGAACTGCCCAGTTCCCACAATGCGGCTTCTCTGGCCGCGCGGTGCAATTGCTGAAAGCCAGTGGCGTGGAAAACCTGGTCACCATCAATGTGCTGGAAGACCCGGAAGTACGTCAGGGCGTCAAGGATTATTCCAACTGGCCTACCGTTCCCCAACTGTATATCAAGGGTGAATTTGTCGGCGGTTCTGACATCATGAATGAAATGTTTGAAAGCGGCGAACTGCAAGCCCTGTTGAAAGACTAAGACAGGCATGACTGCACCTGCCGTCTCCAAGCGCCTGATTGTTGCCATTACCGGAGCGACAGGCGCTGTCTATGGTGTACGGCTGTTGCAGGTCTTGCGTCACATTCCCGGTGTAGAAAGTCATTTGCTGATTTCAGAAGCGGGTGTACTGAATCTGCATCAGGAAATGGACATGAAACGCAAGAATGTCGAAGCCCTGGCTGATGTTGTCCACAATGTGCGCGATGTCGGTGCCAGCATTGCCAGCGGTTCGTTTTTATCCGATGGCATGGTGATTGCACCCTGTTCGATGAAAACCCTGGCAGCCGTAGCACATGGCTTGTCTGATAATCTGATCACCCGCGCTGCCGATGTGGTCCTGAAAGAACGCCGCCGTCTGGTCCTGATGGTGCGTGAAACCCCTTTCAATCTGGCCCACCTGCGCAATATGACGGCCGTAACTGAAATGGGTGGCATCATCTTCCCGCCCCTACCCGGTTTTTACCACCGTCCGCAATCCATAGACGAGATGGTTGACCACACCATTGGCCGCGTACTCGACATGTTTGCCCTGCCGCATACGCTGACGCCACGCTGGCAAGGCATCAAGGAAAACACTTAGCAAGCGCACAGCATACGTGTGTGCAACATGTACACACATGCCTGTCATGGCTGCGTCACAAGCCCGTAGTACATTCGCGGAAAACTTTTTCCACGCAATTTACTACGAGGTCCACTCCAATGAAACAACCCAAGGAAAACCTGTTGCCGGGCAGCATGGCTGCAGCGGTGTTTACAGCCGTATTCTTAACTGCCTGTGGTGGCAGCAACAATACTACCGTTACACCTACCCCTGTTCCTGTGAGTGGTGTGTTTCTGGATGCGACAGTCGAGGGTCTGGATTATTCCATATCTGGTAGCAGCAAACTCAGCACATCCAGCACTGGCGGCTTCAACTGTAATGCAGGCGATACCGTGGCATTTTCTGTAGGTGGTGTCGCCCTTGGTTCTGCCCCTTGTGCGGCCATGGTCACGCCACTGAACCTGGCCAACTCCAGCAACGTCAAGGATGACAGTGTAGTCAACCGTCTGCTGTTCCTGCAATTGTTGGATGAAGACAATGATGTTGCCACCGGCATCAAGATTCCTGCTACAGTAAAGACTGCACTCGCCAGCCAGACCCTGGATTTCACTGCCACTGCGGCCAACTTCAATACCGCAATGACTAACCTGCTGGCCAAGCTGCCTGCGAATTACCAGAAGCTCACCGTGGATGCAGATCGCCGCACCTTGGTACGTGAACATTTTGAAGACACCATGGCATCCAAACTGGGTACACCTGTTGTTGATACAGTCACGCAAACCAATGCCCTGGGCACGGTCAGCGCCAGCGTCACGCGTTATCAGGTGCAGGCTGCCGACAATTTCTTTGTACCGTATGAAGGCACGAATGCTGCTGTCAAGGCCGAATTCCCCAAAGGCTTTTTGCCATCCTATGGTTCTGGCCTGACTTTCAAGGGCAAGGCCGCTGATGGCTCACTGGAATTTTATGGCATCACCGACCGTGGTCCGAATGGTGATGGCCCCAAAGTACCGAATTCTGTCGTGACTGCTGGCGCAACAGGCACCAGCGATGCCAAGTTTTTTCCATCTCCCAGCTTTACGCCATCATTTGGCCTGATCAGCATAGGCAAGGATGGTGCAATCCTGAAATCCAGTACGCCTATCAAGTTCAGTAGCACCATCAATTCTTCCGGCCTGTCTATCGCTCCGGGCAAGCTGGGTTCTTCTGCCGAAGTACCACTGAATGATGCTGCCAAATTTGACGCCAGCAGCAAAACCACGTTCAGCGACTATGGCCTGGATACCGAATCCATCGTCTATGATGCAGCACGTGGTGTGGTCTGGGTGTCGGACGAATACGGTCCTTTTATACTGAAAATAGATATTGCCACTGGCATCATCCTGAAAAAATACCAGCCAGGCACAGGTGCCGCCGACCTGCCGGCAGTTTTGCTGAAACGCCGTGCCAATCGCGGCATGGAAGGCCTGTCGCTGGAAGTTGCTACCGGCAAGCTGAATGGATTTGTACAAAGCCCGCTGGATGACGGCAAGGCAAATTACATCGTCCCCGGTGCCACCGTGGCTACCAGCGAAAGCATCAAGGACTATGCCAAGTTCAACCGCTGGGTAGAGTTTGATCCGACCACAGAAAAAACCAAGCTGTATGCCTACCCTATCGACAGCACGCAATACACCGCAGGCAAGACCGGCAATGCCAAACTGGGTGATATGGTATCGCTGGGCAATGGCAAATTCATCGTCATCGAACAGGGTACAGGCCCGGACGGCAAGGCGTTCAACAAACTGATGCTGGTGCAAGTACCAGGCAATGCCACCGACATCGCCAACATGAGCAGCGATCTGGAAAAGAGCAGCATGACAGGTGCAGCAGTCAATGGTGTCAATTATGCTGATATCGTCTTGCTCAAGAAAACCCAGTTGTTTGATCTGAACAATGCAGGCTGGCTGGCAGAAAAAGCCGAAGGTCTGGCACTGGTCGATGAAAACACCCTGGCGCTGACGAATGACGATGACTTTGGCATGAAGACCGTAATCCTTGACCCTAGCGGTGCCATTGTGGTTGGTGCGGATGTCACCAAGTGTACAGTAGACGCCAATGGTGCCATGACGACGACAGCTGGGGTGCTGGGCTGTACCGCAGGCAATACCATGCGCGTTGCCCGTGGTGCTGATACCGAACGTCCTAACCGTATCTGGCTGTTCAAGTTCAGCAAGAAACTGGCTGACTTTAATATCCCTTCCTGATATTGTCTTGCCGATAAAAAGCCGCTGTGAGTGATAGAACTCACAGCGGCTTTTTCAATTCAATACCATCTCTTGCGACAGATACGAATACACCGCAGAAACTCTGCGCAAATGTCTGGCCTCGGTATGCGTGAGCAGCCACAGCTCGGTCTGACATTCATCCAGCACATCCGTCAGTTGCAGCAAATCCTTGCGACCTTGAGCAAGAAATAGCGGCAAGATACCCAGCCCCAAACCCTGCCCCACCAGTTCCGCCACGGTGAGTATGCTATTGACTTTGTAGGTCGCCTGCAGCTTTGGGAAGTGTTTCTTGCGCCATAGCACCGAAGGATGTTCAGGCAAGGCATCGTCAGGCGCTATCCAGTGATGACGCTGGGCGACATCGGCATCAAAGTGCTTTATCTTAGTGGTCTTGCCTGCATACAAGGCCACCCGTATCGGCCCCAGATGCTTGCCTATCAAATGCTGTGGCGGCCGCTTGCTGGCCCGTATCGCAATGTCGGCATCACGCCTGGTCAGGCTGGCGAGTTCATTGCCTGCATGCAGGTCCAGGCTCAAGAGGGGATGCCGCAGTTGCAAGGGCCTCAAGACGGGTGCCAGCAAGCCATGCAGTATGGTATCTGTCGTCGTGATACGCACGGCTCCTGCTACCTGGTCTGGCTGCATTTGCATGGCTGAACGGGCAGCTTCGAGTTGCGCTTCCATCTGCTCAGCATGCACCGCCAGTTCCTGCGCCAGCTCATTGGCCTGATAACCTGTGCGCGAGCGCTCAAACAGACGTTGTCCCAGACCTTTTTCCAGTTTTTGTATGCTGCGGAATACGGTGGAAGCATCCAGGGCCAGGCGCTCACCAGCCTCTGCCAGTTTGCCGGTACGCACCAGCGCCAGAACTATTTCCAGATCAGTAGCAGTTAATCTGTAATTCAGTCTGTATTGTGTTTTTGCATTCATAGTTTGCCCCGTTGCCTATTTTCATTGCAAATTCGAAATCATATAGTAGCTCCAGCTATCACTTTTTGGAGAATAAAATGACTCACTCAAATCCCTCTACCTACCAAGGCAGCAATGCCTACGGTATCACCCTGTTACGCATCAGTCTGGGCACTATGTGGATAGCCCATGCCTTGCTGAAACTGCTGGTGTTTACCCTGCCTGGTACGGCGCAGTTTTTTGTCAGCATAGGTTATCCGGGCTTTCTCGCTTACCCCGTATTTGCACTGGAATTGCTGGGTGGCGTGGCACTGGTACTCGGCATCTACAGCCGCCAGGTTGCGCTGGCACTGGTGCCTGTCATGGCGGTTGCCGCGACTGTGCATTTTGGCAATGGCTGGGTGCATACCAGCCCTGACGGTGGCTGGGAATATCCGGTATTTCTGATCGCAACTTCAGTCGCCGTCTGGTTACTGGGTGATGGTGCCTTTGCCTTGCGCCGCAGCTCCCGCTTTTCACTGGCATAAGGAAAGGAAAAATCATGCGTAGCAAATATACCCTGATCAGCCACCAGCTTTGCCCTTACGTGCAACGTGCGGCAATTACTCTGACCGAGAAAGGTCTTGATTTCGATCGTGTGGACATAGACCTGGCCAACAAGCCTGACTGGTTCCTGCAAGTATCGCCACTGGGCAAAACACCTGTATTGCTGGTGGATGGGCAAGTCATCTTTGAATCAGCAGTCATTTGCGAATACCTGGATGAAACCACGCCACACCGCCTGCATCCGCAAGCAGCACTGGAAAGAGCACAACACCGTGCATGGATAGAGTTTGCCTCGGCCACCCTGAATAGCATAGGCGGCTTTTACAATGCCCCGGATAAGCAGGCACTGAATACCAAAGTCACGGAATTAAAAACGAAATTTGCGCAACTTGAAAAACACCCAGGCGATGGTCCTTATTTTTCAGGTGAGAATTTCAGCCTGGTGGATGCTGCATTTGCACCCGTTTTCCGCTATTTTGAGGTGTTTGAACAGATAGCAGATTTTGGATTTTTTACTGATCTTCCTCAGATCCGGGCATGGCGGCAGGCTCTGCAGGCACGGGTTTCAGTACAGACCGCAGTCAGTGAAGATTATCCTGCTTTACTAAGTGCTTTCCTGCGTGCACGTCATTCTGCCTTATCGGCCCTGATGCAATAAAAAAACGGTGCAGACTTTTCTGCACCGTTTCTTATTGTTTTTGATGGCGGATTAAAGAATCAGAGATTATTTTTCAAAAATTCCCATTTGGCTTTTTGCAATGACCATATGGTCCAGTCACCACGTGGGCCGTGACCTGCACCTGGGTACAATTGCAGACTGTAGTCCTTGCCATTCTTGATCAGTTCATCGATCAGCATGACGGTATTTTGCGGGTGTACATTGTCGTCCATGGTGCCATGCATGATGAGAATTTTTCCGCTCAGATCCTTGGCCGCTTTCAATACACTGCCCTTGTCATAGCCTTCAGCATTTTCCTGAGGCAAACCCATATAACGCTCGGTATAGATACTGTCATACAGACGGTAATCCGTGACTGGCGCACCGACAAAACCGATCTTCCAGGCTTTGCTATGTGTCATCGCATACGAAGTCATGTAGCCACCATAGCTCCAGCCATTCAGAGCTATCCTGTCCATATCGGCCCAGCCCTGCTGGCGCAGCCAGTCAAGGCCATCGAGCTGATCCCGCAATTCCAGTTGTCCCAGCTTTTTATGTATCGGCCAGGCACTGACTGCGCCCTTGTTGCTGGCACTGCGGTTATCCAGTATCCACACCACATAGCCCTGTTGCGCCAGGAAATGATGCCAGAGATTGCTATTCCAGCGGTCCGTGACCTGTGGTGCCATGGGGCCTGAATACAGATGCTGGTAGACAGGGTATTTTTTCTTCGGATCAAAATCAGGTGGCAGGAACAACAGGCTTTCCATCAAAAAGCCATCTCGCGATTTGATTTGCTGTTGTGTCACGGTCGCCAGTTTCAGGCCCTGCATTTTTTCCGGCATGCCGACATCGTCAACCAGTTTCAGGGATGTACCTTCTGCATTGAATACGGCCTGCCTTGGCGGCTGCTTCAAACTGCTCCAGTTGTCGATGAAGTGGGTATAGGCCGTATTCCAGCGTGCCAAATGCGTACCCGATTCTGCAGTCAGTCTCTGCAACTTGTCGCCCTCCAGGCTGACTGCATACACATCGTTGCCAATCGGATTACGTTCATTCGCGGCAAACAATACCCGCCCCCGGCTTTCATCCACACCATACACACTACGGATATCCCACTCACCCTGGGTGATGGCTCCTTTCAACTTGTACTGTTTGTCATACCGATACAGGTGCCGGTGCCCGGTTCGATCTGATTCCCAGACAAAGCTGCCATCTTTCAGGAACTGGGGCAGTGGCAAACGATCCGTCCATGCCGGGCCGCTTTCGCGCAGCAATTGTGTGCTGCGGTACTGCGCATCGTATAAACGCAAATCCAGCCAGGTCTGTACCCGGTCTTGCCAGGATGCCAGCAACTTGCCATCCGGCGTCCAGCCCACCTGCACGATCAGGGTTTCTTTGCCAGGATAAGGATTCTCAGTCCAGCTGGTGTTGCCAGCCATATCAACGACACCCAGTCTGACTTCGGGATTGGGATCGCCAGCCTTGGGATAACGGGTACGTTCAGTCCTGACCGGCTGCACATGATCACCGCTGAGGGTATACACCGGCACCTTGCTTTCATCAAAGCTCAGGTAGGCCAGTTTTTTCGAATCGGGTGCCCACCAGAAAGCGCGCAGGCGGCCACGGCCATACACCTCTTCCATGTAGACCCAATCAAGGCGACCATTGAATACCGTTTCACTACCGCCTGTGGTCATACGTTTTTCGGTAGCGCTGGCGACATCGGTTACATACAGATCATTGCCTTTCAAATACGCGACTGATTGCAGATCGGGAGAAAGCAGGGCTTCATCTTCAGCCACGTCAGGCGTATGCGTCAATTCCCTGACCTTGCCCTGCTGCAGATCAAGCAGCCATACATCATTCTTGTAGGTGAACAGATAAGACTTCAGTTCCGGCTTGATCAGCGGTGTCAGCTTATCCACCTGCGCCCTGGCTTCGCGTTCCGGAATGCCCGCCGCCGTCATCATGGCCAGGATATTGCCATCTGCCGGTAGCGCCTGCTTTTCCCAGGTGGCGGGGTTAACTACCCACTGTTGGACGACGCCGTTGGTACTCTGGGTTTCTATCAGACGGTTTTGTGCATCCCATGCCAGACGAGTGAGGGTTTTGGTATCAAATTTTTCTTTTTTTGTCGGGTGATACAACATTTCCAGACTCAACATTCCTTCTTGCGCATGGACGGCCGTAACCACCAGCAGCGGGAACAGGAACAACAACTGCGATACCTTGCGAAGTTTCATAAGACTCCTACTCTTTTCATTTCATTAATACTGATCAGGCTTTTACCAGAAATGCATGATCAAACCTTTGCATCAAGGAATTATGACCGCTATACAGGGCAGCAGTTCAAGTATTGGGGAACGAGAACGAGAAAAAAGCAGGGAATGCCTGAAAGGCGGGGGATACAGAAAACAGGCTATTCCGGCTTAAATATGACAGACCCGGCGCCCCGGGTCGGTCTGTCCTGGAAAATCTGCCTGTCAGAAACCATCATCAAGCTGAAAAACATCACATTATAAAAATCTGACGTACACATCCGGCCATTCCCTCCATGTGAAGGGGCCGTACCAAGTCGATCAGTAAGTCAAGGTAACGGTAACAGTATCGCTATACACACCAGCGGCGACGCTCTGTCCACTAGGTACCCGGCCATACACGGAAATGGATTGGGCGGAACCAGTACCTGTACCAATCGCAGTATCGGAACCCACGGTATTGCCCCAGACGGTGCTGCGACCTGCATCTTTATAAAGAGAATACGTCAGTGTGCCACTGACAGAACCTGTCATCTTACGGGCTGCCATGGTGGCGCCCGAGCCACCACCGGCATCCAGACCAACGTTATAAGATGTGCCATTAGTGCAAGTGATGCTGACGGCAGCGCTGTTGTCGATCTGACTGCTTGCATAGGCGCCAAAAGCCAGGGAAGCACCGGTCACAGAACATGCCGACAAGACGGTGGCGGACACTGACAGGCTGCCAGTAGAAGTCGCTGCAAAGCTGCTGGCTGAAACGCACAAGCAGATGGCAGAAAACAATTTGGTGATCAGGCGGTTGCGGTTTGCGTTGGACATGATGTTTTCCTAAGGCTGAATTATCGGGTTCTGTTAGTGGCTAGCTTTTTCATATTTCTGAATCAAGCTCAGTGATGTAACTTTATGCCCGATAGACTTTCTGTGGTATCAGGGTAAACCTGAGTTTCGCCTTATGTGACTCAGGGTTTTCCTGATATCGACAAAAATCGGCAAAATAATTTAAAAAATAATGGCCACCGTTCAGCGGCAGCAACAGAAGTATTTCTTGTGGAAAACGCCACAAAAAAACAAAAATAACGCCAATAACAGGCAATTTCGCCACGCATATGACGGAACCGACACCCGTATCCGTCTACCCAGGAAAATCCGACTGTCATAAATCATCAACAAGCCTAAATGGCCTGCCTAATAAAAAAATACGACAAAAATACGACGCAAATACACAAATGCGACACAAATACATACACATACAAGGTGCACGACCTGCCAATGCAAAGGCAATCAGCAATCAGTGGTGACGCAGTACCAACTCGATACTAATTCAATACTTATAGCGTATCAGCCTGGTCTATCAGTAAGTCAGGGTAACGGTAACAGTATCGCTATATACACCGGCGTCGACATTCTGCCCGCTTGGTACGCGGCCATACACAGACATGGATTGCGCAGAGCCGGTACCTGTGCCAATGGCTGTATCGGAACCCACGGTATTACCCCAGACGGTGCTGCGACCGGCATCCTTGTAAAGAGAATAACTCAGCGTTCCGCTGACAGAGCCTGTCATCTTGCGGGATGCCATGGTGGCACCCGAGCCACCACCGGCATCCAGCCCAACGTTATAAGATGTGCCATTGGTACAAGTGACGCTGACGGCAGCACTGTTATCAATCTGGGCATTTGTGTAACTTCCAAAAGCCAGGGAAGCCCCCGTCACCGAACAGGCAGCCAGGACAGTGGATGACACTGACAGGCTACCAGTGGAGGTCGCTGCAAAGCTGCTGGCTGTCATGCACAGAAAGACGGCGGGCAATAATTGGTGTATCAGGCGATGGCGGTTTGCGTTGGACATGATGGTTTCCTCAGGCTGGATTCGGGTTCTGTTTCTGGTTCTTTTGTAAGCCAGGTTTTTCACTGTTTTGAGTACCTGCGCTGTAATAGAACTTTATGCCCGACAAGCTTTCTGTGGTATCAGGGTAAGCCTGAGTTTTGCCGTATATAACTCAGGGTTTTCCTGATATGGGCAAAAATCGGCAAAATTATTTACCGCGTTTTGAAAACCTGTTTCATCCATACATCAGTCAATACATTTTTCAATACGTCAGCAAAATCGTGACCGTATCGAGATAGGCTCCTGCCTTGACGTTCTGTTTGGCAGCGATACGCCCATACACGGAATAATTGCGTATCACCGGTACCACTACATTGAGCAGGTAACCATCGTTGACCACGGTAGAGCTGGCAGTGCCATCGCCCCAGACGGTGGTGCGCCCGGAATCGGTGTATAGCTGGTAAGTCATTTGTGAACTGCCACTGGTCATGATCCTCGACCCTATGGTGCCCGTCAGACCGGCATTCAGCTTGACGCTATAGCTGACCAGTATCGACACCAGGGCATTGCAGGTCACCGTCACCGTGCCGCTGATATCAGAAGGCGTATTCGATAGCGGATCATAGGTACTGAATGTCACTGGCAGCGTGGAAACCGTACAGGTCAGGGCTTGAGCCTCATAACTGAAGAGCAGCATCAGGATCAGAAATAGTTGGCGAAAATAGCGCATGATCATTTACAGGTAAGTGGACCTATCACGGGTATCGTGTCTTTTTGCGGAATACTGCCCGCGTTCATACGACATCTGGCCCCGGTTGCAGTAATGATTTCGAGATTGTTATCGATCTGCACTTCAGGAAAATACGTTTCACCGTCATACCCGACCAGTGCCTGCACGCCGCCGCGCTTCATGCGGACCTGGCTGCCGACAGGCAGGAATTTGCCATCCTGGTCACGCAATATGATGCGCGCACCCAGGCTTCGGGCAAGTTTGAAATGCGCAATGACACCGTTACGGTGCTGTGGTCTGACCGTTTGCTCAGACACGCCTACCTGCACATCCAGTGGCAATTCAGTGAGATCAAGGGAAATCTTGTTGAGTTCATACGAGCGCAGGTCGGGTATCAGCAATTTGCCACGCTGATCAGTACGGCCCACCTTGCGGTTTTCAGCAAATACCGGGACATCGCTGATACCATTGGTATCCACAATGGCAAAACTGTCATCCACCCAGTTGGACAGAAAGAAAGAGCGGTCGGCCCACACCACAGCCCCACGCACATTGGCGCGCTGGCTCAGTAGGTTGGCATTTTGCGCGACGGCAAAACTGGCACGTGCAGCATCGGCGCGGTAAGAAAACTCAGCCAGCCTTTGTGTATAGTCACCCTCATTCGCCTGTAGTTGCCAGCCAATATCGCCAGCCACGATGGCCGGCCTGGATGCCTGTAGCGACAGATTGCGCAGGCCACCGCCTGATGTATAGGTGGCACTCACACTATCCCTGCCCCCCAGGGCCATGAGCAAACCCATGGTCAGGCCATAGCTCTGGTCCGTGCTGTTGCGAAACCCTGTCAGGAAAAAATTTGCCCGGTTGAAAATCGACTTGAAATAGGAAAAGGAAAATATGTCGGCATCTATCTGCCTCACTTCCGGCATGTTTTCAGTACCTGGCAAAGTCGTTTTTGCCGAGGTATAAGCCAGGTTCAACGAGCCATACTGTTGTGAATATAAACCCACGCTGGCATTCAGCAAGGCACGTGGCACGGGCGACCCGTACACGGCACCAATGTCGCGATAATCACGGTCGGCCTGTAATTTTGAAACGGAAAAACTGGCCTCGGCAGCGCGCCGCTCAAACCCCAGCATATATTGCCGGCCACGCCTGTCACCCATGGTGCTGCCGCTGATTGCTGCACTCAATACCCCCCAGTCATACAGTGTGGTTGCCAGGCCCATGCCGGCCAGACGCAGTGAATTGGCCGTTTCTGCATGTCCTTCCAGAGTCAGGGTGGGCGAATAACCGTAGCGTGTCGATGCAGATGCCACCATGCCACCGTAGTCGCTACTTTGCAGTCCATAATTTCTGCGCAGCGCCCCAGCTTCAAGCGAATAGGAAAACAGGCCATCCCGCAGCAATTTTTCGCTGGCATAAAACGGTATGTTCCTGAAGGTCTGGCGCCCCAGCGCATCGGTCACGGCAATCGACACCGTACCAGCACCGGTAGCGACAGGTGCACGCCGGATTTCAAAAGGCCCCGGCGGCACTGCTTCCGATAACTGGCGTATGCCGTTCAGGAACAGGTCTACATTGGAAGCCACAACGGCCTCGCCACGCAGATCAGGGGTAGGAAACGTCACCAGGTCCGGCCGCAGGCTGAAATCGGTGGAAAGCTGCAGGCCCCCAATACGTACCGGCCTCGACCAGGTCAGTCCATTGCTGATAAAGTCACCGACACTGTAGCGCTGCATGGTAGTAGGGCTGGAATGAGTATACGTGGTATCAAGCCGCAAAGGACTGAACCTGCCACCTTGTGCATAGGCCAGGCCGGTACTGCTGAATACATGGGGACCATAAAACACCCTGGCCTCGGCCAGGCCACTGAGAGCACGGCTACCTGCCGTCTGCGATGCCAGCACATCATAGTTGATCAAGGCCCCCAGACTCCTGTCTGTCATGGCCCTTGCCTCATCGTCGGCAGAGCTCATGGTCAATTGCGTGGTACCGAGCATGTCTGCGCGCACATTGATATTGATTTTCTGCGCAGCCATATCGAGCTGGACATCATCAGAAAAACTGGCCAGGTCGATTTGCTGTCCCTGCTGCCCTTGCTGCAACTGTTGTGCTGTCAGTCGTATACCGGCAGCCTGCAATTCTTCCACGCTTGCATATAACTTGCCTGCACGCCTGGTAAATGGCACTACTGCCTGCGTCTGACGCCCGTTCACACTCACCTCCAGCAATAATATTTCGTCCGCCGGGGCAGCCTGAAGCAAAGTCGTCATACAGAAAAACATGGCACACATGACCAGTAATTTCATGGCATGACGATGGTATCCACTTCGATGGCTCCGGTATCTGCTGTTGCATATATCTTCACTGGCAACCCGGCCTTGAGTTCTGCGGCTGACTCAAATTCATAGCGACGCTTTGCGCCTGCCAGAGCATACGGATTGGCGGCGGCTTTCGGTACCAGTCGCTTGCCATCAGGCAGACCCACGCTGATATTGAGTAACCTGGTCCGCTGGCCGCCCTGGTTTTCTACAGTGATGGTTTGCTTGCTGCCGGCTTCGACACGCCAGTTGATGCGTGCCGCCTGCGGCTTGTCCGGGACAAGAAATACCGGCATGGAAATACGGAACTTGAAATTGACTGCGACCTGACCTTCGTCTGGAATTTCATCAATCAACAGGCGATAAGCCAGCTCGACATTACTGGACTGGGGCTTGCGAGATACCACGCGTATGACCTGGGATGCGCCAGGCGCGATGCTGAACATGGGGGGGCTGATCAGCAGGGTTTCGGTACTGTTGAGCTGGTCATCATTGTCCAGCTGGGTCCATTCATAACCACGGACCTGCAGGGAAACGGCATGATCGTCCTTATTAACGATACGTATGACACCAGCCGTACGATTCATGCCCAATTCAAGTACGACAGGAGCGATCTCGAAATTGGAAGCACGGGCAGAGAAAGAGCCTGCCATCAAACTGAAACCAAGAATTAAAACACATGCATAAGGAAACATGACGTCTCCTCCATCGCGAGGTTTTACATCAATAGGTCAGGGTGATGCTTACCGCTTCATTGTAATTACCAGGTGTAACTACCTGACCAGCCGGGATGCGACCATATACAGGCAGATTTTGCAGATTGCCATTGCCGGTACCGGCGACGGCATTGCTGTCCACAGCGCTTCCCCAGAGCTTGCTACGCGACGCATCCTGAAACAAGGCATAGTTCAGTGTGGCATTTGACGGACCTGCCATCTGCCGTACATTGGCATTGGCACCACCAAGACTCACCACGTAGGCCGTGCCTTGCGAACAATTCACACCGATATTGCTGGTTTGTTCAACAGGCGTGGTTTCATAATTTCCAAAGGAAATTGCCGAACCCTGTACTGTACAAGTTGGGACAACAACTGCAGATACTGCCAGGCTGGCAGTACGATTCTCTGCCAGAGCTGGTGTTAGTATAACAAGTAAAGCAGAGAGCATTGCAAAATTAATCATTAACTTTGGCAATGTTTTTATTTTATTTAAAAAAATACACATTATCTGATAAGAGGAACATCAATCTGTACCGGCATGGTCAACTGCATCACGCAACCAGGCTCCTGATTGCAGTTTTTAACCTGCATTCATCCGGTATTCATCTGTTTTGACAAAAAATTACAACTAATTCTATAATAATTGCTAATATCTAATTTGCAATGATCTTTGTTGTTATGGCTAGCTTTTTTCTGGCCGTAAAACAACCGGGCAGGACTAAACACAAACAACAAGTCTGAAGCTGTAAGGATATAGCGATATTCCTTTATCAGCACGCAAAATCGCTTTTTTATACAATATTTTGCCTTCTACTTGCTAACTGTATAAGGACCAGCTGATGAATATACCGCTGCGTGTACTTCTGGTTGAGGATGTCAGCGAAGATGCGGAGCTGATCGTCCGCGAACTCAAGCGCGGCGGCTTCGCGCCTGACTGGTTAAGAGTGGACAATGCCAAGGCGATGCAAAGCGCACTGGAAGAATCAAAGTGGGATATCGTCATTTCTGACTATTCCATGCCTTCTTTCAGCGGCTTGAATGCGCTGGAAGTTCTGAAGCGCCAGAAGGTACAGATTCCCTTCATCATTACTTCAGGTACCATCGGTGAGCAAACTGCGGTCGAAGCCATGCGTGCTGGTGCCGATGATTTTTTTCTCAAGCAGAATATTGCCCGCCTGCCACTGGCAATCGAAAGAGAATTGCGCGATACCGTCCTCAGACGAAAAAAACTGGCCAGCGAAACCTCGCTGCGGGAAACCCAGGCACGGTTCCATGCCTTCATGAATAATGCCCCCATGCCTGCCTGGATCAAGGACAGGGATTTGCATTATGTCTACGTAAATGCAGCCCAGGCCAGCTTCTTTGGCATGTCCCCAGCAGAAATGATAGGGCGTGATGACTTTGATCTGATGTCGATAGGTGCCGCACAAAACTCACGTCATCATGATGAACAAGTCCTGGCCAGCAAGGAAAGCCTCAGCACCCAGGAAACCATCGCAGATGAAGGCCTGACCGCTCGGATATTGAATATCACTCGCTTCCCTCTGAAAGTGGATGAAGGCATGCCCATGGTTGCCGGCCTGGCAATTGATGTGACGACACAGGTGCATGGCGAGAAAAACCTGAAAGCAGCCAATCAGCGCCTGCAGATATTATCCAGCAGCGTCATAGAGGTGCAGGAAAGAGAACGCCAGCATCTGGCACGTGGCCTGCATGATGATGTGGGGCAGTCACTGACCGCTCTCAAAATTATGCTGCAGGCAGCACAGAAAAATGATGCAGAAAACCGCCATGCCAAATTACAGGAAGGCATAGAACTGGTATCGAGCATTTTGTCCCAGGTACGCACGCTGTCGCTGGAATTGCGCCCGCCCCAGCTTGATAACCTGGGCCTGGTATCGGCCCTGCGCTGGTATGTAGAAAGCAAAACTTCAGACGACGGCCTGCATGGCTGGTTTGAGCATGAAGGTGAAATCAGCAAACTGCATCCGGATATAGAAAATACCTGTTTTCGCATCGTCCAGGAAGCCATCACCAATATCCTGCGGCATGCCCGGGCCGGCAATATCTGGGTCAGGCTGGACAAGAATGAAAGCAATCTGATCTTGCGTATACGCGATGACGGCAAGGGCTTTGACGTGGACAAGGCGCGCGAGCATGCAGTACGTGGCAATAGTTTCGGACTACTGAATATGGAAGAACGCGCCCTGCTGGTGGGAGGCACGATGGATATCAAATCTTCTCCGGGCAGTGGTGTAAGCATCGACGTCGTGCTTCCCTTTACCCCCGGTATCAGGGAGCTCACATGATCAATATACGTGTTTTGCTGGCAGATGATCACGCGCTGGTGCGCAGCGGCATACATTCATTACTGAAATCCATGCCTGGCATACAGGTGGTAGCCGAAGCTGCCGATGGGGCCGAAGCCCTGTTGCTGGCAGGCACCCACAAGCCTGATCTGGCGATTCTGGATATCGCCATGAAAGGCATGAATGGCGTTGAAGCTGTACGCCGTTTCCGCGCCCAGCAACCAGATATCAAATTACTGATGCTATCCATGTACAGCAGTGAAGAGTATGTGATGCAGGCACTGAATGCCGGTGCCAACGGTTATTTGCTGAAAGATTCTGCCGCATACGAACTGGAAAAAGCCATACGCCAGGTCATGCAGGGCCAGCGTTACCTCGACTCCATACTGTCACCCCAGGCACTGGATGAATATATGCGCCGGGTACTCGACAAGGGCACCAGCGCTGAAGTGCTGACCCCAAGGCAAAGACAGATATTGCAATTGATTGCCGAAGGGGACAACACCAAGGAAATTGCCTACCGGCTCAATGTCAGCGGCAAGACGGTCGAAACCCACCGGGCACAACTGATGGAGCGCCTCGACATTCATGACGTACCCGGTCTGGTTCGCTATGCCATACGCATGGGCCTGACTACAGCAGAAAAATAATGGCACCCGTTACGGTGCCACGCAGTACTCTTCGCTTATGAATAGGGTAGCCCTCTTATTTGGGCACCTTGTTCATCACTGTCCAGTACAGACCAACCTGTGCAACCACACTCATGAAAGCATCGAAATCGACCGGCTTGATCAGGTAACTATTCACACCCAGCTTGTAACAGTCGGTCACGTCGCGTCCTTCTGCTGACGAAGTCAGCATCACTACCGGAATAGTCTTGCTGCGGTCATCGGCCTTGAAGCGCTTGAGCACTTCGACACCATCCATTTTAGGCATTTTGATGTCCAGCAAAATCAGCTTGGGATCGCCCTTGTTGCGGCTTGCGTATTCGCCAGTACAAAAGATGAAATTCAATGCTGCCACGCCATCCTTGACCCAGACCAGCTTGTTGCCCAGGTTATTCTTTTTCAGCGCACGTATCGTCAACTCCGCATCTTCTTCACTGTCTTCGACCAGCAAAATTTCTACAACTTCCAGTTCATCCATTGTGCTCTCCTATTGGCAAGGTGAAAAAGAAAGTGGCACCCTCATCGATGATTGATTCCGCCCATACACGTCCACCGTGCCTGCTGACGATACGGTGAACAATAGCCAGACCAACACCGGTACCACTGAATTCATCGACATGATGCAGGCGCTGAAACACGCCAAACAACTTGTCATAGTATTCCATATTAAAGCCTGCACCGTTATCCCTGATCATATACCTGAGCATACCATCCTCTGTACTGCCACTGATCTCGATACGCACCCGCTCCTTTTTGGCGCTATATTTGATCGCATTGGACACCAGATTCACCCAGACTTGTTTCATCAGGCTGCGGTCGGCAAATGCAGAAGGTAAAGCCAGCAGTTGTATCTCTGGCGGATCGGGCAGATTCTGCACGGATTCACTAATGACTTCCTGTGCCAATGCCGTCATGTCGATGTGGAATTTGACCACATTCTGACGACCCAGTCTGGAAAAAGCCAGCAAGTCATCAATCAGATTACCCATGCGCTGACTATTGCTGCGGATGACGGCAAGGTAACGTGCTGCACTCTTGTCCAGGCTGGCGGCATAGTCTTCTTCCAACATACGACCGAAGCCATCGATGGCACGCAAGGGAGCGCGCAAATCATGCGAGATCGAGTAAGTAAAACTCTCCAGATCAGCGGTGCGCTCGGTAATTCTTGCCTCCAGAGTTTGATTCAGTTCTTGCAGTTCGTCATTCAATACTGCCTGCGCACGGGTTCTTTCTTCGACCTTGCTTTCCAGTTCTGTGTTCGATCGCTGCAAAGCCAGTTCCAGTGCATTGCGTTGATCATTCTGGTTTTTAAGCAGCCAGAAAGTAAACAGTAAAATCGCAAAACCGAGCAAATTGCCCATCACAATAATTGAAATCGTACTGGATGTGCTTTGTATGGAATCCTGTTTTCTTTGTACCAGCAAAAGACTTTCTGCATCTGCAAACTGAACCATCGTCGATATCAGAGGTTTAAATTCCAGATCCAGCCTGGCATCGTTTGCATCTGTCGATTCTTCAGGCAAAATCTTTTGCGCCGCCTCCAGGTGCGTCAGCAATATCTGGCGCAATTGCATCAATCTGCTTTGTTGTTTTGGATTGTCTTTGCTCAGCCGGTGCAACTCAATTATCTTGTCGTCGATCGCCGCGGTGATAGCCTTGAATTCATGCTGATCACTGGCACGCCTGGCCTGCTGCAAAGTACCGATCACTTCATCGGCAAACAGCCTGACCTGATACGTATGATCCACCCAGTTGGTACGCGCATCCAGTGCACGCAGACTGCCATATGAAACAAACATGGTAGTGATCAGTACCGTGATTGCCACTCCCAGGAACAGGTAGATATTCGATTCTTTTTTGCTGGGGCTATCAGCCTCTGCTCTTTCAAGTAACAGTGCGCAGGCAAACAGGCTCATGCCCAGCCCGGTTGAAAAAGCCATGCGCGGAAACCCATACCAGGTATAGGCCAGATCCAGCAATAATGCATACCCCACCATGCCCAGCAGGCTGATGGTCAGCATGATGGACGCCAGCATGCGCGGTTTCACATAAAAAAAACCATCTGTGTACAACAGGCCGACACCACCGACCATGAATGCCAGCGCGGTATTGGGTGCCATGCGGCCAGGGTAAGGATTGGCATCGTCAAACCAGCGGTGCAGTCCTGGCATATCCAGACCTGTGCTGATGGAGAACAGGTTTTCCAGCAGCATCATGCTGCCAATCAAAATGACAATAATGCCAACCAGCTTGCGTACCCGTACACTATGTGTCGCGTGGAACATCGGCAAAGCCAGAGCAATGCCTACGCAAAAGAAACAGAATGCCGTTGAAAACACCATGACCGTACTACTGGGGAACAGCAGAATCCAGAGTGGATGCCGTGTCACCCAGCCCGTCATCGTCTCTGCGCCAAGCAAAATCAAGCCTAGCCCGATCAATCCCGGTTGAGTGACAAGACGCTTCATAGTCCGGCTCTCCTTACGGTCAAAGTTTGATAACTATTCAAACACATACCACTTCAGGATCAGATTCAGGCCGGTATGTTCCAGGCCCGCAGAAAGTTTGAGTGCTTGTCAGGCATGGCAATTCCAACAATTGACAAAATGAGAATATCAGAAAAAACCGATTTTGCCAGTAATTATTAAGCCGATTGCTTGCCAGTCAAGGCGGCGGTAAATTTCTTGCAACCATGGGACGCAAGCTGCCACCACGATTCGTGCTAAACGAATACGGCGATAAAGACCTGCAAGACTTGCTTGCATAACGAAAACTACAGAGAGGGATTTTGTTGCAAAGAGGAGAGATAAAGAAAAATCCCACCGTTATTGCTAACGATGGGATTTTAATTTGGTGCCGACTGCCGGAATCGAACTGGCCACCTGATGATTACAAGTCAACTGCTCTACCAAATGAGCTAAGTCGGCGAAACTTTTTTCGTTTTTGCTTCGTTACCGTTGCATTCCCGAAGACCAAGATTATAGGCTACTTTATTATTTTTAGCGAGGGCTTTTCTGATTTTTTTTCAGGTTTTTTTACTTCTTCTGGTGAAACAGCGGTTTCTGCCGGTGCCGGCTTGCTGTTCACTGCGGCAAGGCCAAGTACAGGTTTGACGGGTTCATCCGTAGCCTCATCCGTGGCAGGGCTTTCGCTGGCTTCGCTGAGATCAACTTCAAATGCCATGCCCTGGCCATTTTCACTGGCATACACTGCCATGACATTTTCAACCGGCACATGGATATCGCGCGAAACCCCGCCGAATCTGGCTTTGAAGGCAACGGCATCGTTATCCATCTTCAGGCCACTGGTGGCACCAAAACTGATGTTGAGGACAATCTCGCCATTGCGTACAAATTCCATGGGGACGCGTGCGGCGTGATTCACTTTGACTGCCATATACGGGGTGTAGCCATTGTCGGTACACCATTCATAAATGGCACGCATAAAATAAGGCTTGGTGGATATTTCTTGCATGGCTATACCATCAGTCGGAAGTGTATTTCAAGAATAGGCGTGGAGCCCAAAAACAACAAGGCTGACGTAGTACATCAGCCTTGTTATCCCTATCTGCTACGGACTGCGCTCTTAAAACCTGTTGACGATCTGTAGCGAGCGGGCGTCAGCGGAGAGAAGAGCAGCGCAAAAAGCGAAATGTACTTCTGGTACATGAGCATTTTGAGCAGCACATGAGCCCCGCGTCGACTCCTATTACGCCCGCGCTTAAGATCGTCAATAGGTTTTTAACGGCGCATGACCTTTTCAGAAGGTGTCAGTGCTTCAATATAGGCAGGACGAGAGAAAATGCGTTCTGCATATTTCATCAGCGGTGCTGCTGTCTTCGACAATTCTATACCATAGTGATCGAGGCGCCACAACAATGGTGCAACGGCCACGTCCAGCATGGAGAATTCATCACCCAGCATGTATTTGTTCTTGACGAACAAAGGAGCAAGCTGCGTCAGACGATCGCGGATTTCTGCGCGTGCCTTGTCCTGTACCTTGGCCGACGCGGTGTTCTTGTCGTTTTCCAGAGTATGGACGTGAATGAACAATTCTTTTTCAAAATTGAACAACATCAGACGGGCACGTGCACGTTGCAGCGGGTCTGCCGGCATCAGTTGCGGATGCGGGAAACGTTCATCGATGTATTCGTTGATGATATTGGATTCATACAATATCAATTCACGTTCAACCAGAATCGGTACCTGACCATAAGGATTCATGGTCGAGATATCTTCCGGTTTGTTAAACAGATCAACATCGCGGATTTCAAAATCCATGCCTTTTTCAAACAGAACCAGGCGGCAACGTTGGGAAAATGGGCAAGTTGTGCCCGAGTAGAGAACCATCATTTTATAGTTCCTTAGAAACGATCAGGGCGAGGAGCCAGTTTTGCGCACCTCACCCCTGGGATTACACGTCCATTTACGACGGAGAAAAACGGACGATCTCAAAAATCCCCGGTTCACACTGTAAGCAGCATCAACCGGGAACATTACATTTATTTGACTTCTTTCCAGTACGACGCGTTCAGACGCCATGCCAGTGTTGCCAGTGTTGCCATGAACAGCAATACCCAAACACCCAGGCGTTTGCGTGTGCTTTGTGCAGGCTCACCCATCCATTGCAGGTAAGCGACCAGGTCACCCACTGCATTGTCATATTCCAGGGAAGTCATGGTGCCCGGCTTGACTGTCTCAAAACCATCAAATTTATGCACGGTCTTGGATTCGTCATGCGCGTCTTTTTCTTCTACCATTTTGACTTTACGCGTGCCTTGCAGTTCCCACAGTACATGTGGCATGCCGACGTTAGGGAACACCATGTTGTTCCAGCCAGTTGGACGGGATTCATCTTTGTAGTAAGTACGCAGATAAGTGTAAATCCAGTCAGCACCAGAACCCGCCTCAGATGCCTTGGCACGGGCAATCACGGACAAGTCTGGTGGCACTGCGCCAAACCAGGCCTTGGCATCTTTTGCTGCCAGCGTGGTTTTCATCAGGTCACCGACTTTTTCACCCGTGAACAACAGGTTTTGCCTGATCTGGTCATCTGTCAAACCGATATCTTTCAAACGGTTGTAACGCATCGCAGACGCAGAGTGGCAATTCAGGCAGTAATTGACGAACAGTTTCGCGCCGTTTTGCAAAGCCGCCATATCCGTAGATCGGTCAGGTGCATGATCCAGTGGGAAAGTACCGCTATTTGCCAGTGCCAGTGCAGGAGCAAAAGCCAACACAGCGATCAGTTTTTTAAGTAATTTCATGCTTATTCTTCCTCGCTTTTTCTCAGTGCGCTGCAAATGTAACGCGCTTTGGCACAGGCTTAAATGTACCCATTGCACTCCACCATGGCATCAGCATGAAGAAGCCGAAATAAATGATCGCGCAAACTTGAGAAATACGCTCACGAATTGGTGAAGGCGGCTCGACACCGAGGTAACCCAGGGTAACGAAGGCAATACCGAAGACGATGTACACATATTTGTGCCAGTCTGGACGATAACGTATCGATTTGACCGGAGAAACGTCGAGCCATGGCAACAATGCCAGGATCATGACAGAACCGCCGAACAATACCACACCCCAGAATTTCGCATCGAGTGCACCTGGCATCATGCCTGCTACCGCAATCACTGCGATCGCAGCAATGGCGATTTTCACCAGTTGTGGCAACTTGGTCGTCAGCCAGATCAGCACGACATAGCCAACTGCACCTGCCTGTACCACGAACAGGAACTCGGAAGTGGTTGCACGCAGAATCGAATAGAAAGGCGTGAAGTACCAGGTAGGAGCAATGTGCGGAGGCGTTTTCAGGGAATCAGCCGGGATAAAGTTGTTGTATTCCAGGAAGTAACCACCCATTTCCGGTGCAAAGAACACGACTGCACTGAAAATTGTCAGGAACACAGTCACACCAAAGATATCGTGGAAAGTGTAGTAAGGATGAGAAGGTACGCCATCAACAGGGTGACCATCCGGGCCCAGGTTTTCCTTGATTTCGATGCCATCAGGATTATTGGAGCCTACTTCATGCAAGGCGATCAAGTGAGCAACCACCAGACCCAGCAAGACCAGAGGAATGGCGATGACGTGGAAAGAGAAGAAGCGATTCAATGTCGCATCAGACACCACATAGTCACCACGGATCCACAGGGACAGATCAGGACCGATGAAAGGAATGGCACCAAACAGGTTAACAATAACCTGAGCACCCCAGTAAGACATCTGACCCCATGGCAGCAGGTAACCGAAGAAGGCTTCGGCCATCAGGCACAGGAAGATGGCAAAACCGAACAACCAGATCAGTTCACGTGGCTTGCGATACGAACCGTAAAGGAAAGCACGGGTCATATGCAGGTAGACGACGATGAAGAATGCCGAAGCGCCTGTCGAGTGCATGTAGCGCACCAGCCAGCCCCAGGGCACATCACGCATGATGTATTCAACCGAAGCAAACGCCAGTGTCGCATCTGGTTTGTAATGCATGACCAGGAAAATACCGGTAACGATCTGGATAACCAGCACCAGCATCGCCAGGGAACCAAAGATGTACCAGAAGTTGAAGTTCTTTGGTGCGTAGTACTTGCCCCATTGATCATTCCACAGCTTGGTCAGCGGGAAACGGGAGTCAACCCAGTTCAAGGCTTTGTCCACGACAGGAGCGTCCGCCGGGAGTTTTTTCTCAACAAATGCCATGATCAGGCCTCGCCTTTCTCATCTTTACCGATGATGATTTTAGTATCTGACAAAAACATGTGACGAGGCACATCCAGATTTTGCGGAGCTGGTTTGTTTTTATATACACGGCCAGCCAGATCAAAAGTCGAACCGTGGCATGGGCAGAGGAAGCCGCCATTCCAGTCGTCCGGCAAAGATGGCTGTGCGCCTTCCTGGAACTTGGAACTTGGAGAGCAGCCCAGATGAGAGCAGATACCAACAGCCACCAGGATGTCACTATGTTCTTTACGCGCACGGCTTTGCTTTTCGCAATAGTCCGGCATTTCCATGGTGTAGGGTTTTTCTGACTTTGGATCAGCGACCTTGTCTTCTGTCTTGGCCAGACTCGCCATCATTTCTGGCGTACGCTTCAGTATCCATACTGGCTTACCACGCCATTCCGTAGTCGTCATTTCACCCGGTTTCAAGGCCGAAATGTCCACTTCCACTGGAGCACCAGCTGCCTTGGCACGCTCGGATGGCTGGAAAGTGCTTACCAGCGCTCCTGCCGTTGCCAAGCCTGCCACACCACCCGCCGCGCAAGTGGCGACGAGCAAACCGCGACGGCCGGAATCGACCTGCTTTTCGATACTCATACCAACCCCATTCTGTCAATAATCAAAACTTGATGAAGCAAAACCCAGCTTCTAGCAACCTTAAATTATAAATGAGGCGGGTATGGTTTTAAAGAAAAAGATATCCGAATCACCAACTTGAAGGCTTTTTTCAACATTTAAGCCCTCATTTGCGCGCTTCAGCTAGTCTTGAGCCTGCTTAAAGTCCAGAATTCCAATCAGGATTTGGTATTTATACCGGGATGGAAAACAAAATTGACAAAATTCCCTCTCCTTTTCATGTGATTTGGGCATTAAAATCTTGTCACTTATCGTTGGGGCATGGCATTTGCACCAGCTCTATCCACCAAACAGGAGATTTTCATGAGTATGTTGCAAGAATTCAAAACCTTTGTCAGCCGTGGCAATGTGGTCGACCTCGCTGTCGGTGTCATTATCGGTGCCGCTTTTGGCAAAATCGTTGATTCGCTGGTCGGTGACATCGTCATGCCTGTGATTGGCCGTATTGTCGGTGGCCTGGACTTTTCCAACTACTACATACCTTTGAATGGCCAGGGCACGCATCTGGTACTGGCCGAAGCCAAAAAGGCCGGCGGCGTCATCGCTTATGGTAATTTTGTTACGGTCAGTGTTGGTTTCCTCATCCTGGCTTTCGTGATTTTCCAGATGGTGAAACTGGTGAATGCGATGAAAAAAGCAGAACCTGCGCCAGAACCAGCACCAGAAGTAACGGCAGAAGACATTCTGTTATTGCGTGAAATACGTGACGCTTTGAAGAAGTAATAAGAAATAATAAGAAGCAATGCCATCCTTTCCCCCTTGCAGGCAAGGGGGAAAACTGTGATTGCCCGTCACACCGGATTATCAATATCCACGAAACTATGCGTTATACCGAGTTTCGCTGCGATGAAATTCCCCAGGCTTTGCACGCCAAAACGCTCGGTCGCATGGTGGCCGCAAGCCAGGTAAGCTACCCCTGATTCCCGCGCCAGATGCACGGTCGGTTCAGAAATCTCTCCACTCAGGTAAACACTGGCCCCCGCCGCAATCGCCTGGTCCAGCATGTTCTGCGCAGCGCCGGTACACCAGGCTATACGCCCCAGCGGTATCGCCGGGTCACCGATCAGCAAAGGCTTGCGCCCCAGTTTATGTTCAACATGCAGCGCCAGGTCAGCCATGGTATTGAGCTGTACATTGTCTGCCCACCCCAGCCAGCCGAGGTCATTCTCACCAAAACGCCCGTCCGGCAGCAAGCCCAGGCAACGGGCCAGGCCAATGTTATTACCCAGCTCAGCATGTCCATCCAGTGGCAGATGGTAGGCAAATAATGAGATATCATGCTTCAACAACAATTTCAGCCGGCGGTGTTTTTGCCCTATCACGCGCATGTCTTCGCCGCGCCAGAAATAACCATGGTGCACGAGTATGGCATCCGCCTGCAGTTCCACCGCTTTCTCCAGCAAGGCAAGATTGGCGGTCACCCCGCTGACGATATGTTTTATTGTATCCCGCCCTTCCACCTGCAAGCCATTTGGGCAATAATCACGAAAGTAACTGACTTGTAATTCTTTAGCCAAAAACTGGCCCAGCTCATCCCGATTCACTGATTTCATACTCACTCTCACTATGCGTCGTCTTTGGTTATTGTTTGCCCAAACTGTCACTGTCGGTCTGGCGATATGGTTTATTGTAACCACCTTGAAACCCGCCTGGGTAAAAGGTGGTTATCGTGCGGGCCAGGATCTGCCCTTGAATGCCGGTGTCACCGTCAAGGAAGCGCCACCGAATAGCGTGCCGGCACAAAGCTCGTATGGCGCGGCAGCCAAACATGCCATGCCGTCCGTGGTGAATATTTACACCTCGAAAGAAGTCCGGCAACGTCGCAATCCCTTGCTAAACGACCCCTTTCTCAAGCGTTTTTTTGGCGATCAGCAAAACCCGCAGGCCGAACGTCTGTCCAGCCTGGGTTCTGGCGTGATCGTCAGCACCCAGGGCTATATTCTGACCAATAACCATGTGGTCGAATCTGCCGACGATATCGAAGTCGCACTGGCTGATGGCCGCAAGGCAAATGCCAAAGTGGTCGGCACCGATCCGGAAACCGATCTGGCGGTCATCAAAATCGATTTGACCGATTTACCTGCCATCACCTTTGGCCGCTCGGACCAGGCCAGCGTCGGTGACGTGGTGCTGGCCATAGGCAATCCCTTCGGCGTCGGCCAGACTGTCACCATGGGCATTATCTCGGCCCTGGGCCGCAATAACCTGACCGACAATGCCTTTGAAAACTTCATCCAGACCGATGCTGCCGTCAATCCTGGTAATTCCGGTGGTGCGCTGGTGGATGTCAATGGCAATCTGCTGGGCGTCAATACCGCGATTTATTCGCAAAATGGTGGCTCGGTAGGCATAGGTTTTGCCATTCCGGTATCCACCGTCAAACTGGTGATGGAATCCATCATCACCAATGGCCATGTTGTACGCGGCTGGATAGGTGTAGAACCGCAAGACATTACGCCCGAGTTGGCAGAGAGCTTTGGCCTGAAGCAAAAATCCGGTGCCATCATCGCTGGCGTCATACGTGGCGGCCCAGCCGACAAGGCTGGCATGAAACCAGGTGATATCCTGATCGCAATCGAAGGTAAAACCGTGGGCGACACCACCCAGATGCTGAATCTGGTGGCTCAGCTAAAACCTGGCAACAAGGCTAAAATTACTGTCTTGCGTGACACGAAGGAACCCACACTGGAAGTCCTGATAGGCAAACGCCCACCGGCACGCAGAGAAGAACAGAGAGAGTAAAACCCCATGCACCTGATTGATTTGCAAGCCTACCTGTCCGAACTGGGCGATAACAATAACCGCGCCTGGTTTGTCATGAACAAGCCGCGCTACGACATCTTGCGCGCAGAATTTTTGCAACTGGTAACGGAACTGATTGCCGACATCAGCAAGTTTGATCCGGCGATTGCCGGGCTGGAACCGAAAAAAGCGCTGTTCCGTATCAACCGCGACGTGCGCTTTGCCCATGACAAATCGCCCTACAAGACGACATTTTCTTCATCCATTTTACCCAGCGGGCGCAAAAAACCCAGCGAAGGTGGCGGGCCGGCTTATTATTTCCAGATGGATGGTACTGGACGCCTGTTTTATGCCTGCGGTGAATACATGCCGCCATCAGACCGCCTGAAAGCGATACGTAACCAGATCGTGGCTGACCCGGATGGCTTTGCCAAAGTATTGAAGGATAAGAAGCTGAAACAGTATTTTGGTGTCTTGCAGGATGAAGGCAAGCTGCAACGTCCGCCGAAAGGCTTTGATGCTGATCTGCCTCACATAGAGCAGATCAAGTTGAAAAATTTCATGGTGTGGACAGAATGCCCACTCAAGGGCATGGATACGGATGACCTGAAAGCCACCCTGCTGAAAGCCTACCAGAGCGCAAAGCCGCTGGTAAGCTGGTTAAGATCAGTTCCCGCCGTTTGATTCTGTCGATCCGGGTGCCTGGGTTGCCTTCACGAACAGCGGAGCAATCAGCAAACCCAGTTCAAACAGGATAATCATCGGTATCGCCAGTGAAAACTGGCTGACGATGTCCGGCGGTGTCACGATGGCGGCGATGACAAAAGCACCAACGATGACATACGGGCGTATGGCCTTGAGTTTTTCCAGCGGTACCAGCCCCATGCGCACCAGCACCACCACCACCACCGGCACTTCAAATGTCACTCCAAACGCCAGACACATGGAAATGATGAAATCCAGGTAGTTTTCTATATCTGGCGCCACACTGATGGAGGTCGGCGCAAATTCATTAATGAATTTGAAGACGCGGCCAAACACCAGGAAGTAACAGAACGCCACGCCGCTCAGAAACAGGACCGAAGAAGAAATCACCAGCGGTGCCACCAGACGCTTTTCATGTGTGTACAGGCCAGGCGCGATGAAAGCCCAGGCCTGGTACAGTATCCATGGCAGTGCCAGCATGAAAGCCATCAGCAAGGTGACTTTCATTGGCACCAGGAATGGAGATATGACCCCTGTCGCAATCATTTTGGAACCCGCCGGCAGGGATGCCAGCATGGGTTTTGCAAGAAAATCATAAATCGCCGATGGACCAGGCCAGGCCATCAATGCTGCACAGGCTATACCCAGGCCATACATGGCCTTGACCAGCCGGTCGCGCAGCTCGACCAGGTGCGAGATGAAGCTTTCTTCAGGACTGTGTTCCGTTTGCTCGCTCATGCGAATACCGCCAGATTATAAATACGCAAAAACATAAGCGACAATTAAAAGAAGCTGCTGCCAGAACGGGCAGTTACCCGATGGCGCGCCATTCTGGCTGAGCCTGAGGTGATTTTCTGTCTTTGGCCATGACGATTTTTGTACCAGGCCGGTATGGCAGAAGACCGTGCCAGTTTCTTGCGGCGGAAGTTTTTTGCCTTGATGGCCAGATGTTCTGGCGTCGCGGTATGCAAGAGTGCAGAATCAGTTTCCTGTCCGATGTTGCGCAGTTCATTTTCGGTTTCTGACCAGGTCTGATGTATCGACTGCTCGACATTCTGAGCGGCTTCCTGCACATCCTTTTGCATCTTGCGCAACTCTTCCAGCTCGATTTCGCGGCTGACTTCAGATTTCACTTCATTGATATAGCGCTGCGCCCGTCCCAGCAGGGTACCGGCCATCCTTGCCACTTTTGGCAATTTTTCAGGCCCTATCACGATCAAGGCAACCACACCAATCAGGGCGAGTTTGCTGATACCCAGATCGATCATTGGTCAGACCTGGGCAGGAAATACGGATGAATCGTCAAAAAAAACATCACAGCTTGGATTTTTCTTTTGCTTCTACGTCTATGGTGCTTTTATCGGCAACCTGCTGGGAAGCAGCAGTTTTTTCCTCTTCGCCTTTGACGCCATCCTTGAAACCCTTGACGGCCTTGCCCAGATCGGAACCGACATTACCCAATTTTTTGGTACCAAACACCAGTACGATCACCACCAGAACAATCAGCCAATGCCAAATACTCAATGAACCCATTACTTACTCCTTGTGAGAGACTTGCTCCCGAAAAATATGATGATCAGAACGTTCAGTCCTGATGAGAATCCGATAACCGTAACGTGTATTTTATCGCACGGTCAAGCCAGTCTCAGCGTTGCCCACGCCATGGTTTGGGGCCGCCGATCACATGCATATGCAGATGATACACCTCCTGCCCGCCATCCGGTCCGGTGTTGATCAGGGTTTTATAGCCCCCGGACAGGCTGCCATCGGCCAGTTGCACCGGAGCACAACCATGTTCCTGCGCCAGTTTTGGCGCCAGAGCCAGCATTTTACCCAGTAAAACCGTATGTTCCGGCTGCACAGCCGACAAAGTATCGATATGGGTTTTAGGGATAATCAACAGATGCACCGGGGCAGCCGGATTGATATCCTTAAAAGCCAGCAATTCTTCATCTTCATACACCGTGGCGGAAGGAATCTGTTTAGCAGCTATTTTACAAAAAATACAGTTATCCACGTTTTATCCGTTCATTTCAACAAGATGCATGATTATTTTGATGCCGCTTAATATCGCTTGATACCAGTTAATACCAGTCAGGCATCCTTGCGTGCCGCTTTTTCTTCCAGGCCAGAAATACCTTCGCGCCTGGCCAGTTCGTCCAGCACCTGTTGAGGGCTGAGATCATACTGCGCCAACATGACAAGCGAATGAAACCACAGGTCAGCACACTCATATAAAAGCTTGGTGGCGTCACCCGAGACGCGCGCATCCTTGGCCGCCATCACGGTTTCTGTTGCTTCTTCGCCTATTTTTTTGAGTATGGCATCGTCACCTTTGGAAAACAGGCGGGCGACGTAGGATTTGTCCGGATCACCGCCATTGACCAGCTTACGGCTTTCTATGATCTCTGCCAGATGCTGCAAAGTCTGCTCTTGTGTTACTGTCATTTCACGGCACTCATTGGTAAATACTTACTTGTAAATACTTTCGGGGTCTTTCAGCACAGGATCAACCGCTTCCCAGTCGCCATCATTGAGGCTGCCTTCAAATTTCTGGAAGAAGCAGGAATGGCGTCCGGTATGGCAGGCAATGCTGTCCGTCTGTTCTATCTTCAACAAAACCACGTCTTCATCGCAATCGAGGCGGATTTCCTTGACCTTCTGGATGTGGCCCGATTCTTCGCCTTTATGCCAGAGTTTTTTGCGCGAACGGCTCCAGTAAACGGCTTCACCCAGTTCCACCGTTTTTGCCAGGGCATCCCGGTTCATCCAGGCAAACATCAGTACATCATTGCTGCTGGCTTCCTGGGCGATGACGGGCACCAGGCCGTTTTCATCCCATTTGACCTTGTTCAACCATTTTGCCGCGCTCATGACAACCTCATGGGAATATGTTGTGCCGCCATAAATTGCTTTGCTTCACCGACTGTATGTTGTCCGTAATGGAAAATGCTGGCTGCCAGCACGGCATCCGCACCACCGACTTTGATACCGTCCGCCAGGTCTTGCAGACCACCCACACCACCAGAGGCGATGACGGGAATGGAAACCGCATCCGACACTGCACGGGTCAGGCCCAGATCAAAACCGGAGCGGGTACCGTCCTTGTCCATGCTGGTCAGCAAGATTTCACCGGCACCCAGTTTCGCCATGTGCTGCGCCCATTCGACCGCATCCAGGCCAGTGGCATTGCGACCGCCGTGGGTAAATACTTCCCATTTGCCTGGTGCTACATTTTTGGCATCGATGGCAACGACGATGCATTGCGAGCCATATTTATGCGCCGCATCGGCCACCAGTTGCGGATTGGTCACGGCCGACGTATTGATACCAACCTTGTCGGCACCTGCATTGAGCAGTCGACGCACATCGGCGACGGTACGCACGCCACCGCCGACTGTCAGCGGGATAAACACTTGCGAAGCCACGGCTTCGATAATCGGCAAGATCAGATCACGGCCATCAGATGATGCGGTGATATCGAGAAAAGTAATTTCATCTGCGCCCTGCCCGTCATAGCGACGGGCGATTTCTACCGGGTCACCGGCATCGCGCAGTTCCTGGAAATTAATGCCCTTGACGACGCGACCGGCAGTCACATCCAGACAAGGGATAATACGTTTGGCTAAGCTCATTCAGTTTCTTCTTCATCATCGAATTCACCGCTGAGTTCATCGGCACGATCTTGTGCTGACGACAAATCCAGGGTGCCTTCGTAAATCGAACGGCCACAGATCACACCTTCCACACCTTCATCCTGCACGGCACACAGGGCTTCCACGTCTGCCAGGTTGTGCACGCCACCAGAAGCAATCACAGGAATGCTGACGGCTTGCGCAAGCTTGACGGTGGCTTCAATGTTCACGCCACCCATCATGCCATCACGACCGATGTCGGTATAGACGATGGCTTCGACGCCATAATCTTCAAATTTTTTGGCGAGATCGATGACTTCATGGCCTGACAATTTGCTCCAGCCATCGGTAGCTACCTTGCCATCCTTGGCATCAATGCCGACGATGATCTGACCTGGAAACGCGCTGCAGGCATCTGCCAGAAAGCCAGGGTTCTTGACCGCTGCGGTACCGATGATGATGTAGGACAGGCCGTCGTCCAGATAACGTTCTATTGTGTCCAGATCGCGGATACCACCACCAAGTTGCACAGGGATTTCTTCGGTATCGGTTTCTTCGGCATAGTCACGCACAGCCTGGATGATGGCCTTGACCGCAGCCTCATTTTTTGGCTTGCCGGCAAAGGCACCGTTCAAGTCCACCAGATGCAGGCGACGTGCACCCTGGCGCAGCCAGTGACGTGCCATTTCAGCAGGATCTTCGGAGAACACGGTAGCCTGGTCCATATCGCCTTGTTTAAGGCGTACGCAGTGACCGTCTTTCAGGTCGATAGCAGGGATGAGCAGCATGATATGAGAAAAGTGTGGGCGTCAGATTGACAATAAAATGGATAAGTAAAACGAATAGGCAAACGAATAAGCAAAACGAAAAGCAAAAAACTGTTCAGGAAAAAATGCGCTCAGGGTTTCCAGTGTACAAAATTCTTATACAGTTGCAAGCCGGCTGCTGCACTCTTTTCAGGGTGAAACTGTGTCGCAAAAATATTGTCGCGGGCTACTGCGCAGGCAAATGGACTGCCATAATCGGTCACACCGACTGTATGCTGACCATCAGCAGGGCGCGCATAGTAGCTATGCACAAAATAAAAATAAGCATCGTCTGCGATATCTTGCCACAAAGCGTGAGACCGTGATTGCTGTACACGGTTCCAGCCCATTTGCGGCACTTTGTAACGCGAGCCATCTTCCTGCAACTGACCTTCCAGCGCAAAGCGTACCACTCTGCCGGGCAACAGGCCCAGGCCGGGTGTTTCACCTTCTTCGCTGATGTCAAACAGCATTTGCTCACCTACACAGACACCAAACAGGGGTTTGTTACGGGCGGCTTCCAGCAAGGCATCTTGCAACCCCGATTCACGCAGGCAACTCATGCAATCAGGCATGGCCCCCTGCCCCGGCAAGACGATGCGGTCGGCACTCTGGATATCAGCGATTTCACCCGAGATCAATACATTGGCATCTGGCGCAACTGCACGCAGGGCCTGCGCTACCGAGCGCAAATTGCCCATACCATAATCTACAACAACAATTTTGTTCATAATGATTTACCAGCAAGGCTGGCATCAGGATTTAAAGGCTGCCTTTGGTCGAAGGTATGGTCCCGGCGGCACGTGCATCGAGCTCGGTTGCCATGCGTAAGGCACGGCCAAAAGCCTTGAATACCGTTTCGCATTGATGATGGGAGTTGTCGCCACGCAAGTTATCAATATGCAGGCTTACCAGCGCATGGTTGACAAAACCCTGGAAGAACTCACGGGTCAGGTCCACATCAAAATTGCCTATCATGGCGCGGGTAAAGGGGATATGGTATTCCAGACCTGGACGGCCAGAAAAATCGATGACCACGCGTGACAATGCCTCGTCAAGAGGTACATAGGCATGACCATAACGGCGTATACCTTTTTTATCACCTATTGCCTTGGCAAATGCCTGGCCCAGCGTAATACCGACATCTTCCACGGTATGGTGAGCATCGATATGCAGATCACCGACGGCTTCAATGTCCAGATCGATCAGGCCATGACGGGCGATCTGATCCAGCATGTGGTCAAGAAAAGGCACACCGGTGTTCAGTTTTTGCTGGCCAGTGCCGTCAAGATTGATGGCGACACGGATTTGCGTTTCATTGGTATTGCGGGTAACCGCCGCAATGCGTTCAATTGGCTTATTCATTTTGATGATAAAGATGCTGCCAGGGCAGCAAGAAAAAGAGCATTCTCTTCCCGGGTACTGACTGTAATGCGCAGACAGTGTCCCAGCAGATTATGCATTTTACCTACATTTTTGACTAAAATTTTTTGTTCGCGTAATTTCACAAAGACTTGTTCGGCATTCGCAACACGAATCAACACAAAATTGGCAGCCGATGGAAACACTTGCACGTCTGGCAAGCTTGCCATCGCTGCCATCAATTCCGTGCGCTGCTGACGCAATTCGGCCGCCTGGGCATCCAGTACTTCTACTCTTGACAACACAAATTCTGCCGCCGCCTGTGTCAGTACATTGATATTGTAGGGCGGACGCACTTTTTCAAATTCATGCATCAGCGCATTATTGCCCGCCATATAACCCAGGCGTATACCTGCCAGACCCAGCTTGGACACGGTACGCATGACCACCAGATTATCAAACTCTGCCAGCCGGGACATGAAACTGGCCTGGGCAAAGGGTTGATACGCTTCGTCAACGATGACGATACCCGTATCCCCCACTGTCTGCAAAATGGCAAGCATGTCATCGGCATCATACAAACTGCCGGTAGGATTGTTCGGATAAGCCAGATAGATGATGGCCGGTTGATGCTCGGCAATGGCCGCCAGCATGGCGGCTTTGTTCAGCGTGAAATCGGGATTCAGGTCAACACCCACAAATTCCAGCCCTGCAAACAGCGCCGACATCGCATACATGACAAAACCGGGCACCGGCGCCAATACTTTGGCACCTGGTTTGGCGCAGGCGATGGATACCATGCTGATGAGTTCATCCGATCCGTTGCCCAGCACAATGTCATGGCCGGCAGGCACACCCAGCTTGTCGGCGATCAGTTGCTTGAGGCTGGCATACGCTGGCTGCGGATAGCGGTTCAGTGCCACGCTGGCCAGATGCTGTGCCAGTTCCTGCTGCATGTCGGGTGGCAACAGGTAGGGGTTCTCCATCGCATCCAGCTTCACAAAACCGCTGGCATCCGGCACATGGTAGGCGGATAGATTGGCGATTTCAGGGCGTATCAGTTTGGTGATGCTCAATTATTGCTCCATGTTCAGGCTCAGTTCATTGAAAATCGCGCAGGCTGGGTCTGAGTGATGAATCACTCAATCAGACAGAGATTTCTTCCGTATCGATCAGGGCCAGGCGATTTTCTATCATTGCGCAATAGTCGGAGTTCAGTTCGAAACCGACAAAATCACGCCCGCAACGTTTGGCAGCTACGGCGGTGGTGCCGCTGCCCATGAAGGGATCGAGAACAACACCGCCGGGTGGGCAGGAAGCCTTGATCATGCGCTCGATGATTTCGAGCGGTTTTTGGGTAGGATGTTCTTCGCGTTCGGCATGTTCTCTGTGCAGGCGCGACACACTCCAGACATCTTTGGGATTGAATCCCATTTCCAGCCATTTCGCGCCTTCGAAAATTTTCCGGCTGCGCGCTTTCTTGGTGGCTGCATCATACTGGATGCGTATTGCATCCAGGTCAAAATAATAATCCTTGGCTTTGACAAAAAAGCCTATGGTGTCATGCACCGATGAATACTTGCGCACGCTGCCCCCCATGGAGGGTACCCGTCTGTCCCAGATGATTTCATTCATCATGCTCATGCGCTGCTTCAGCATGACAAAGACTTCTGGTGAATATCGCCAGGTCAGGAAGATGTACAGGCTGCCATTTGCTTTCAGTTTGGGCAGGGCCAGATCCACCCATTGCGCCATCCATTCCAGGTAGGCTGCAGATTCCATCTTGTCGGAATCATTGCCATAATCCTTGCCCAGGCCATATGGTGGGTCAGCCAGCAATAAATCGATACTGGCATCGGGCAAGCGCGCCAATCCTTGTAGCGCGTCTTCACAAAAAATCTGGTTACGCCATTCAGCCATCATATGCAGGTATTCATGGCAGACAGCGGTTTCGCCTTCATGACTTGAGCCGCAATTCTGCACTGCGTGCGTGGGCCTGCAAGCCTTCGCCATACGCCAGTTCAGCCGCTACCTTACCCAGAGTCTGCGCGCCCTGCTCACTGACATGAATCATCGATGAGCGCTTCTGGAAGTCATATACGCCCAGCGGTGAAGAAAATCTTGCGGTACGCGAAGTCGGCAGCACATGGTTGGGGCCGGCACAATAATCGCCCAATGCTTCAGATGAATAACGACCGAGGAACATGGCACCGGCATGACGTATCTTGTCCGCCCATTGTTGCGGGTTTTCTGCGGAAATTTCCAGATGCTCGGCCGCGATGCTGTTCGCAATTTCACAGGCTTCATCCATATCACGCACCTTGATCAGGGCGCCGCGATTGGCCAGTGAAGTGCGTATCACTTCATGCCTGGGCATGTCTGGCAATAACTTGATGATACTGGCCTGCACGGCTTCGATATAGGCTTCATCCGGGCACAACAAGATAGATTGCGCCAGCTCGTCATGTTCTGCCTGCGAGAACAGATCCATGGCGACCCAGTCCGGGTCCGTGGTGCCGTCGCACAAGACCAGAATCTCGGAAGGACCGGCGATCATGTCTATGCCGACCACGCCAAACACACGGCGCTTGGCCGCAGCCACATAGGCGTTACCGGGGCCAACAATTTTATCGACCGGCGGTATGGTTGCCGTACCGTAGGCCAGGGCACCGACAGCCTGGGCACCACCGATAGTGAAGACACGATCAACACCGGCAATTGCCGCAGCCGCCAATACCAGCGGGTTCTTCACACCATCTGGTGTAGGCACGACCATGATGATTTCTTTGACGCCTGCCACTTTGGCCGGTATCGCATTCATCAATACGGAAGATGGGTAAGCAGCCTTGCCGCCCGGCACATAGATACCGACGCGATCGAGTGGCGTAACTTTTTGCCCCAGCACCGTGCCATCCGCTTCGGTATAACTGAAACCGGCAGAACCACATTCTGCTTTTTGAATTTCGTGATAAGAGCGTACGCGTGCTGCTGCAATTTCCAGCGCAGTACGACGCTCAACATTCAGGGATGCCAGTGCTGCCTGCATTTCTTCCTGTGTCAACTCCAGCGCGGCAACGCTGCTGGCATTCAGGCGATCAAAGCGATTGGTCGCCTCCAGCACGGCGGTGTCGCCGTTGGTCTTGACGCTGGCCAGAATCTGCGCAGCGGCACGGTCTATCGCTTCATCTTCGCTGGCTTCAAAGGCCAGCAGTGAAGTCAGTTTCCTGGAAAAATCTGCATCGGTCGTATCAAGCCGGGTAATCAGGGATGCCATGCTGTTCTCTTGGTCACTTATGCATTTGCTTTGGAGGCACGATCAAATGCCTCCAGTATGGGTTGCAGGCGTTCACGTTTCAACTTCAACGCTGCCTGGTTGACCACCAGTCGTGAAGAAATTTCCATGATGTGTTCGACTTCCACCAGATTATTCGCACGCAGGGTGCTGCCAGTACTGACCAGATCGACAATCGCATCCGACAGACCAACCAGCGGTGCCAGTTCCATCGAGCCATACAACTTGATCAGATCGACGTGCACACCCTTGCTGGCGAAATGTTCACGCGCAGTTTCTGTGTACTTGGTGGCGACACGCAGGCGTGCCCCCTGGCGCACGGCATTTTCATAATCAAAACCAACCGACACCGCCACCGACATGCGGCATTTGGCAATATTCAGATCGATAGGCTGGTACAGGCCAGCGCCACCATGTTCATGCAGAACATCCTTGCCGGCTACGCCGAAATCGGCTGCGCCATATTGCACGTAGGTAGGCACATCGGAAGCACGCACGATGATGACGCGTACATCAGGATCATTGGTGGCCAGAATCAGCTTGCGTGACTTCTCAGGATCTTCCGCCACACGTATGCCCGCTGCCTCCAGCAATGGCAGGGTTTCTTCAAAGATGCGGCCCTTGGACAAGGCCAGTGTCAGTTGCGAAGATATAGGTGAAGACATTATTTGACTCGCTGTATCTGGGCACCAACGGCGGAGAGTTTGACTTCCATGCGGTCATAGCCGCGGTCCAGATGGTAGATACGGTCGATCAGTGTCTCGCCTTCGGCCACCATGGCAGCAATCACCAGCGAGGCAGAGGCACGCAAATCAGTGGCCATCACCGGTGCACCGACCAGTTTATCGACGCCATTCACAATCGCCGTGTGACCATCGATTTCTATCTTTGCGCCCAGGCGGTTCATTTCCTGCACATGCATGAAACGGTTTTCGAAAATGGTTTCTGTCACGCGGCTGGTACCTTGCGCAATACAGTTCAAGGCCATGAATTGCGCCTGCATATCAGTAGGAAAACCCGGGTATTCGGTAGTGCGGAACCCGACAGCCTTGGGACGGCCACTCATTTGCGCACGTATCCAGTCCGGACCTGTGGTCAGAATAACGCCAGCTTCACGCAATTTATCCAGAGCGACATCCAGGATGTCACTACGGGTATTTTTCAGGGTAATGTCACCACCAGTGGCAGCTACTGCACACAGGAAGGTCGCCGTTTCTATGCGGTCAGCAATCACGGTATGGGTAGCGCCGTGCAGGCTGTCAACACCGTGAATGACCAGACGATCTGTGCCTATGCCTTCTATCTTCGCACCCATGGCAACCAGCAAGTTGGCCAGATCAGTGACTTCCGGCTCACGTGCGGCGTTTTCCAGCACGGTTTCACCTTCGGCCAGCGTGGCGGCCATCAACAGATTCTCGGTACCTGTCACGGTAATCATGTCAGTGACGATACGCGCACCCTTGAGTTTCTTGGCCCGCGCATGGATATAACCAGCTTCTATGGTGATCTCGGCACCCATGGCTTGCAGGCCCTTGATGTGTTGATCCACAGGACGGGAACCAATCGCGCAGCCACCCGGCAACGATACCTTGGCTTCACCAAAACGCGCCAGCAGAGGACCGAGTACCAGTATCGATGCGCGCATGGTTTTCACCAGGTCATACGGTGCTTCCAGCTTGTCGACGGCATTGCCATTGAGGGTGGTCACACCATTTTCCTGTGTGACTTGCAAACCCATCTGACGCAGCAGTTTCAGCATGGTGCTGACGTCCTGCAAGGATGGTACGTTGTGCAAAACCACGTCACCCGAAGTCAGCAAACCTGCGCACAAGATAGGCAGTGCCGCATTCTTGGCACCGGAGATGTGTATGTCACCATTCAGGCGTTTGCCGCCTGTAATCAATAATTTATCCATTATGCGGCGTACTCTTCAGGAGTCAGTGTTTTCATCGAAAGGGCATGTATTTCTTCGCGCATGCGGTCACCCAGCACGGCGTACACCAGTTGGTGGCGCTGTATCGGGCGCTTGCCGGCAAAGGCAGCAGAAACGATCACAGCCTTGAAATGCTGGCCGTCGCCTTCGACTTCCAGGTGCGTACATTCCAGACCGGCTGCAATGTAATGTTTAATTTGTTCGGGCGTAGGAAACACGGCTAACTTTCTTGATCAAATTGGTGAAGCAATTGTTGTACTCAGTAATGCGTTCAGTGTCTTACTTTGTATCTTATTTAGTTACGTACTTAGTTACGTACCCAGTGGCGTACTCAGTGTCGTAACTTATATCCCCGTTTCAGCATATTGATAGCAATGCCCGCCAGCAAAAGCGAGAATATGCAAACGATCATCAGACTATGCAAAGGATCGACATCGGACTTGCCGAAGAAACCAAAGCGGAAGCCGTCTATCATGTAGAAAAACGGGTTGAAGCGCGAAATACCTTGCCATACAGCAGGCAGGGAATGAATGGAATAAAACACGCCCGACAGGAAAGTCGCCGGCATGATCAGAAAGTTTTGAAAAGCAGCGAGCTGATCAAATTTTTCTGCCCAGATACCAGCAATCAAACCCATGGTACCCAACATGGCCGCACCAAGGAAGGCAAAAATCGCTATCCACCATGGCGCGACAAAATGCAGATCAGCAAACCAGGCAGTCACGATGAAGACCCCGGCACCGACGGCAACACCACGCAGGATGGCCGCCAGCACATAAGCGCTGAAAATCTCCCAGTGCGACAACGGTGGCAGCAATATGAACACCAGGTTACCTGTGATCTTGGACTGTATCAACGACGACGACGAATTTGCAAATGCATTTTGCAAAACACTCATCATCACCAGGCCTGGCACCAGGAAGGCCGTGTATTTGACGCCCGGATAGACCTGCACATGATCTTCCAGCACATGCCCGAAAATCAACAGATACAGAATCGCCGTCATGATGGGCGCCGTAATGGTTTGCGTTGCGACCTTCCAGAAGCGCAAGACTTCTTTGTAGAACAGGGTGTTAAAGCCGGTCAGGTTACTCATTTGGCGCCCTCCATAATTTGCAGGAAGACATCTTCCAGATCAGCTTGCAGCAATTGCATATCCTCTATCACACAGCCATCCGCACGGAAGGCCGCCAGCATGCCTTCGACCTGATCATAGTCAGTCACACGCAGGGCAAACTGGCGTGGATCAGACGGTGTTTCATGCGTGATGACTTTGTCGCGCAGGCTGGCTGGCAGTGTCACCACTGCACTGGCCGCCAGCGTAATGCGCAATTGCGAACCGGAAATGCGTTTGATCAGATTCGCTGTGCTGTCCAGCGCCACCACCTTGCCCAGTTTTAGCATGGCGATGCGGTTACACAATGCCTGCGCTTCTTCCAGGTAATGCGTGGTCAAGACCACGGTATGACCCTCGCGATTCAAACGGGCAATGAATTGCCACAGGGTCTGACGCAATTCCACGTCGACACCGGCAGTCGGTTCATCCAGCACGATGACGGGTGGTTTATGCACCAGCGCCTGTGCGACCAGCACACGACGCTTCATACCGCCGGACAGGGCGCGCATATTGGTGTCGGCCTTGTTGGTCAGATCGAGGTTTTCCATCACCTCGTCTATCCATTTGTCATTATTCTTCAGACCAAAATAGCCAGATTGCATCCGCAGGGTTTCGCGTACGGTGAAGAAAGGATCAAACACCAGCTCTTGCGGCACCACGCCCAGCTTCTTGCGGGCATTGCGGTAATCCGTGACCACATCGTGGCCTTGCACGGTGATATTGCCAGCGTCAGCCCGGTTCAGGCCCGCCAGAATGGAAATCAAGGTAGTCTTACCGGCACCATTAGGCCCCAGCAAACCGAAAAACTCACCCTCTTCGATAGTGAGTGATACGCCCCCCAGTGCTTGTAGCGACTGGTAGCGTTTTTGTATATTGGTAATTTGTATGGCTGCCATCTGGCGTTGTTTGCACTTTACGTGCTCATCAGGGGGTAGAAAGAACCGGAAGCTTGGGCTTAAACGCCATTCAGGTGGCGAAACCTTTGATTATAGGGGATTTTCCGGATTTGATCTGAAATGGCACAGCATCATGGGCAGACGCTGTGCATTTCAGTGACTGGCAGCACGACACCGCCAGGTGGGAAACGTCAATGTCGTTCTGGAACAGCGACCTGGAACTGCTCGCTCAGGCCATATAAAGAGATCAGGCTGAGCAAACTACCTGGCAATCCCTGGAATTGCAGTTGCGCGCCACGCTGCAAGGCATGGCGTTGCCATTCAATCATGACAGCCACGGCGCTGGAGTCTATCTTGCTCAATTCAGACAAATCGAAGGCCAATTGCCCCGAGGCAATAGCAGACAAGCCCGCAGCCACTACTGCGGGGGCATTGTCATGGCATAACTCGCCTGTTACTTTATACACAAATACCTCGTCGGCTTATTTGTCGGCTTATCGGTCAGCTTATTTGTCTACTTACTTACCAGCTGGTTTGCCAGCACCGGCAGCTGCCAGTTTTTTGTTCTTTTCAGCCAGAGTCTTGATCAGGCCATCGATACCAGATTTGGTGATTTCTGCTGAAAAGCTGCCTTTATAGGTTTCCACCAGCCAGGCGCCGAGTACATTGATGTCAAAAATCTTCCAGCCGGATGCCAGTTTTTCCAGGCGATAGTTCAACTGGATAGGCTCGCCACGGGTCTGAATCACCTGGGAACGTACTTCCACTTCGGTATCATCAGGTGCTGCACGCAGAGGCTTGAATTCAACGCGCTGGTCCTTGATCTGGGAGATAGCGCCAGAGTAAGTGAACACCAACAGAGTGCGGAATTCATTCGTCAACTGCTTTTGCTGGTCAGGCGTGGCTTCTTTCCAGCTTTTGCCTGCCGCCAGCGATGTCATGCGCGGGAAGTCGATGTAAGGCAGGATCTTGCTTTCCACCATGTCATAGACACGCTTTTGATTGCCAGCCTGAATTTCCTTGTCATTCTTGGCCAGATCAATGATTTCCTGACTGATACGCTTGACCAATACATCCGGCGCTTCCTGCTGCGCCATGGCATTACCACCAAACAGGGCCATACCAAGCAAGCTCAGAGCAATTATTTTTGTGATCAGATTTTTCATTTTTATTCCTTTTTTATGCGATATGCATATCGCGTTAACCTGTCAGCCTGCAGGCAGGTTGACGGCTGTTATTATTTCTTACAATTTGTGCACGCCAGATCAGCATATCGAGCAAGTAATTTGCACAAACACAACGAACTTAATCGTCTTCAGGATTCACCTGACCAGCACGACGTTGCAAATAGGCATCGCGGAAAAATACATATTTATCCAGTGCTGCCTCTTCGAGCAAACTGCCGGCATCCAGCACCGATGCCCGTTTGTCCACCAGGCGCAACACTGTGCCTATGTTTTTCACGTAGACGGGCCGCTTGTACGTCCACAAATCACCTTTCATATCAACCGGGGTTGCCAGCGCATCACGCACGGTTGACGGCCCCAACACAGGCAACACCAGATACGGCCCGGACTTCACACCCCACTTGCCCAAAGTCTGCCCAAAGTCTTCATTGTGCTTGGGCATACCGGCAGCAGAACCGATGTCAAGCAAGCCGCCGATACCAATAGTGGTGTTAACGGCAAAGCGCATCACGTCGGTAACACCATCATTCACACGGCCCTGCAATATATTGTTCACCGCATTCCAGACATCGCCGATATTGCTGAAGAAGTTACCGACACCGGTTTGCACAAACGTTGGCAAGGCAGCGCGATAGCCTTCGGCCACCGGTTTGACGATAGCCTGATCAATGGTGTCATTGAAACTGAACATGGCACGATTGAAGCCTTCGAGCGGGTCACGCGGGTTTTTACCGATATTGGTCTTGGTACTCAATACATCAAGGGTTTGATCTGCCTTGTCCTTGATCTTTTCTACCGTTACCGTGCTACATCCAGTCAGCACGATGCTGGTGAGCAGCAGTAACAGGGGCAGCAATCTGCGCAACCCGGAGAATGCAGGAAATGGGGATTGGGATTTCATTTTTTCTCTTCCGTATTGCCATCTGCGGCTTTACTGAACAGGAATTGGCTGATGAGGTTTTCCAGCACAATCGCATCCTGTGTAAATTTAATTCTGTCACCGGCAACCAGGAATTTATCTTCGTCGCTGCCAGGTGCCAGACCTATGTATTGTTCGCCCAGCAAACCTGCCGTCAAAATCTTGATGGATGAGTTCTGTGGGAATTTATAGCGTTTTTCCAGGTCCATCACGACCGTAGCCTGGAAGGTTTTATCATCAAACTTGATTTGACTGACACGACCGACCACCACGCCGGCGCTTTTCACTGCGGCCCTGGGTTTAAGGCCACCGATATTGTCAAAACGTGCCGTCACGGAATAAGTTTGCTCAAATGAGAGCGAACTCAGGTTACCTGCCTTCAGCGCCAGGAACAGCAAAGCCAGTGCACCCAGCACCACAAACAGACCAACCCAGAAATCCAGAGATTTTTTTTGCATTTTCTTTTTCCTACATTTTGTTAGCCAGCCTTCAGCGGGGCATCAACAAATCAATCCATATGCACCATCAGTAGAAATGAAACTCTTCATCATTACAGACGGGCGATGTTTAAAATTCAGACATGCCGTACTTGCTCGCATTTTCTATATACACGCTATACAAGGTATATGTTTCCCCATCGTGTCATGCACGATCATTGAAACATCCACGCCGTCAGTATGAAATCCAGACACAACACCAGCAAGGAAGACACCACCACCGTCCTGGTGGTGGCGCGCGCCACGCCCTCAGGCGTAGGCTGCGCTTCATACCCTTGAAACAGGGCGACAAAACTTACTGCAAAACCAAATACGATACTCTTGATGACGCCATTACCTATGTCTTGCCAGATTTCCACGCCAGCCTGCATCTGCGACCAGAAGGCACCATTATCGACGCCTATCAGTTTCACGCCGACGATGTAACCACCAATCACACCCATCGCATTGAATATCGATGTCAATATTGGCATGGCAATAATACCTGCCAGAAAACGTGGTGCCAGCACCCTTTGTATAGGATTAACTGCCATCATTTCCATGGCGGCCAGTTGTTCGCCCGCCTTCATCAAACCTATTTCTGCCGTCAATGAAGTACCTGCACGACCAGCAAACAACAAGGCCGTCACCACCGGCCCCAGTTCACGCGTCAGTGACAGTGCCACCAGTAAACCCAGTGCCTCTTCTGAACCATAACGGTTCAAAACATAATACCCCTGATACGCCAGCACAAAACCGATGAACAATCCCGACACGGCAATGATCAGCATGGAATAATTGCCGATGAAATGTATCTGGTCTGTCACCAGGCGCGGCCTGCGCCACAAGCCCAGACAATTACTCAGGATAGAAAAAAAGCTGCGTGCAGAATAGCCAAGATCAGCCACAACCGATCTGACAGTACCGCCTATTTTTTCAATTATCATGCGCGCTTCTCCAGTCCAAGATCATCCTGCAGGGAAGCGCCAGGGTAATGAAAGGGAACCGGACCATCCGCCTCGGCATGCACAAACTGCCTGACGTAAGGATCATCCGAGACCTGCATTTCTTCCGGCGTACCCTGTGCGACGATTTTGCCCTTGGACAAGAAATAGACATAATCCGCAATCGCGAAGGTTTCATGTACATCATGCGAAACCAGAATGGATGTAGACCCCAGAGCGTCGTTCAAGTTCCGTATCAGATTGGCAGCAACCCCCATGGAAATCGGGTCAAGACCGGCAAACGGTTCATCGTACATGATCAGTTCGGGGTCAAGCGCCACTGCGCGTGCCAAAGCGACCCGTCTGGCCATACCGCCGGAGACTTCAGACGGCATCAGACCTGCTGCATTACGCAAACCGACTGCCTGCAATTTAAGCAGCACCAGGTCGCGTATCATGGATTCGCTCAGATCCGTATGCTCACGCAGGGGAAAAGCCACATTATCAAATACGCTCAGGTCCGTGAACAAGGCACCGTGCTGGAACAGCATGCCCATTTTGCGGCGAATAGCATACAAACCACTATTATCGAGCTTGCTGATTTCCTGTCCATTGACGCTGACACTACCTTGCTGGGCGCGAATCTGCCCACCGATCAGACGCAGTATCGTTGTCTTACCTGATCCAGAACCACCCATCACGGCAATCAGCTTACCGCGTGGAAAATCCATATGCAGCCCGGACAAAATTGCCCGATCTCCATACCCAAAGTGGATATCACGAATTTCTACAAGATTTGGCACAGCAGCGGAGATAGTTTTGTAAAAGCTAGATTGTAATGCAGAACAGCAAAGAGGGTTGTACAGACAACTATGACAAAAATACAATGATTCGCGATAAATTCGGAATAACCGAATAATTCCACGCAAAATACAGCAAAGTTACCCATCTCAAAATTTTATTCAAAAATGAACGATGAAAAATAAATTTTTTAATGAACAGTAAGTCAGTTATTTACAAATACTTACCCTTTCACCAACTTCTTTACTGTCTGTATTGTCTGATTTATGTGTCTAGCATACACAAAAACTGCTGACGCATGACAAGACATCGGCAATGTATGTGCCGATAACAACACAAATAAGGACGTACATAGTTAAGGATGCACATTACAGCGCAAATGAAATGGGGCAAGCCAAGTGCCTGCCCCATCGCTTACTTCTGTTGTTGCCAGTGCCCCGCGTGCCGCTTATGTCATTATTTCAGTAAGCGGCAGTGCAAGTACATAACGGCACACACTGCGTGTACACAGTACGGCGCGATTAACGCGGCAGTACCGATTCCCCCATCAGGAAGGCATCGACTTCACGTGCACACTGACGGCCTTCGCGTATCGCCCACACCACCAGCGACTGGCCACGACGCATATCACCTGCGGCGTACACTTTATCGACATTGGTTTTATAACAGCCAGCACCATCCGTGCTCGCTTTGGCATTGCCACGCGCATCCTTGTCGACACCGAAAGCATCCAGCACTTGCTGAACTGGCGAGACAAAACCCATGGCCAGCAAGACCAGATCGGCCTTCATTTCAAATTCGGAATCCGGTACTTCTTGCATCTTGCCGTCTTTCCATTCCACGCGGCAGGCGATCAGCTTGTCAACCTTGCCGCCCTTGCCTTCCAGACGCTTGGTCGCAACTGCCCAGTCACGCTCGCAACCTTCTTCATGCGAAGAAGAGGTGCGCAATTTGGTTGGCCAGTAAGGCCAGACCATGGGTTTGTTTTCCTGTTCTGGCGGCTGAGGCATGAGCTCAAACTGAGCAACCGATTTGGCGCCATGACGGTTCGAGGTACCAACGCAATCCGAACCGGTATCACCGCCACCGATCACGACTACATGCTTGCCACTGGCCATGATCTGGTCTTTGACCTTGTCGCCGGCATTCACCTTGTTTTGCAACGGCAGGAAATCCATGGCGAAATGCACGCCTTTCAATTCGCGGCCAGGCACTGGCAGGTCACGTGGTGTTTCTGCGCCACCGGCAATGATGACTGCATCAAATTCTTTTTGCAGTTGTTCAGGAGAGACGGTTTCCTTGGCCCAGTTGGTGACTGTTGCCGGAAAATCCTTGCCGACGAATACGCTGGTACGGAAAGTCACGCCTTCAGCCACCATCTGGTCGACACGGCGGTCGATGTGCGATTTTTCCATCTTGAAGTCAGGAATGCCATAACGCAGCAAACCACCAACGCGGTCATTCTTTTCAAACACGGTTACATCATGGCCAACACGTGCCAGTTGCTGGGCAGCGGCCATGCCTGCAGGACCGGAGCCGACCACGGCGACTTTCTTGCCGGTTTTGATGGAAGGCACTTGTGGCACAACCCAGCCATTTTCCCAGCCTTTGTCGATGATGAAATGTTCTATCGACTTGATGCCTACTGCGTCACTGTTGATACCCAGGGTACAGGCAGATTCGCAAGGTGCGGGGCAGATACGGCCGGTAAATTCCGGGAAGTTATTGGTGGAATGCAGTGTATCCAGCGCCAGTTTGTAATTGCCGTTGAAGACCAGATCATTCCAGTCAGGAATGATGTTATTGACTGGGCAGCCGTTGTTACAGAAGGGAATACCGCAATCCATACAGCGTGCGGCCTGCACCTTGGCCTGGCCATCATCAAGATGCACCAGAAATTCTTTGTAATGCTTTTTGCGTGACTGTGGTGCTTCGCTTGCTTCCTGCAAGCGCTGGTATTCCATGAAGCCGGTGATTTTACCCATTTTCTAACCTCAATATCGTTGCGGGCCTTTGCCCTGTCTTAATCTGAACAAGCTGAATAGTCTGAACAACACAAGCAGACACTACCGCAGCCAGGCTGCGGCGTGACCATCCGGTTTATGCTGTGACTTTTTCCTTTTTTCCTGCGGCTTGTTTGGCCGCATACATTTCACCCAGTGCGCGCTTGTATTCGGTAGGGAATACCTTGACGAACTTGGCGCGGCTACGGGCCCAGTCATCCAGCAGGTTGCGGGAACGGGTACTGCCTGTATGTTTGAAATGACGCTCGATCAGATTACGCAGAATGGCTTCATCTGTTTCTCTTTCACCGCCACTGAGGCGGCTATGCCAGATGGATTTGTCCAGCGTGGCTACCTGTACATCACCTGCCAGCACTGGCTCCAGTGTCACCATGGACATATTGCATTTGGCTTCAAATTCGCCTTCCGGGTCATACACGTAAGCGATACCACCCGACATACCGGCAGCGAAGTTGCGGCCTGTGTTACCCAGCACGATGACGGTACCGCCAGTCATGTATTCGCAACCATGGTCACCGGTTCCTTCGACCACTGCCAGCGCACCGGAATTACGTACCGCAAAACGTTCACCGGCAACACCGTTGATAAAGGCTTCGCCAGAAATCGCACCGTACAGCACGGTATTGCCGCAGATGATGTTGTCAACCGCCCAGCCACGGAATTCGGTATTCGGGCGAATGATGATGCGGCCACCGGACAAACCTTTACCCACATAGTCATTGCCCTCACCGACCAGATCAAGGGTCACGCCATGCGCCAGGAAGGCACCGGCAGACTGACCAGCCGTACCCTGTAACTGGATATGGATGGTGTCATCCGGCAAACCGGCATGGCCGTATTTTTTGGCCACTTCACCGGACAGCATGGTGCCGACAGTACGGTTCAAGTTTTTGATAGGTGAGATAAAGGATACTTTTTCACCGGTTTCCAGCGCGATTTTCGCCTGGGAAATCAGTTTGTTATCCAGTGCTTTTTCCAGACCATGGTCCTGACAGTCCACATTGCGGATAGCAGCGCCTTCGGCCACTTCTGGCTGATGGAAGATGCGGCTGAAATCCAGGCCCTTGGCTTTCCAGTGACCAACCGCTTTGGATTTATCGAGCAAATCAACGCGACCAATCAGATCGTCATACGTACGGATACCCAGTTGCGCCATGATCTGACGCAGTTCTTCAGCAACGAAGAAGAAGTAGTTCACGACATATTCAGGTTTGCCAGAGAACTTGGCACGCAAGACCGGGTCTTGTGTCGCCACGCCGACCGGGCAAGTATTCAGATGGCATTTGCGCATCATGATGCAGCCTTCAACCACCAGCGGTGCTGTCGCAAAACCGATTTCGTCTGCACCCAGCATGGCAGCGATCGCCACGTCACGACCGGTTTTCATCTGGCCATCAGCCTGTACCCGCACACGGCCACGCAAGCCATTCAATACCAGCGTTTGCTGGGTTTCGGACAAACCCAGTTCCCACGGTGTGCCAGCATGTTTAATGGAAGACAAAGGTGATGCGCCGGTACCGCCATCATGACCGGCGATCACCACGTGATCTGCCTTGGCTTTGGAAACACCGGCAGCAATCGTGCCTACCCCCACTTCAGACACCAGCTTGACCGAGATCGATGCTTTTGGGTTGACGTTTTTCAAATCATGAATCAACTGCGCCAGATCTTCAATCGAATAAATATCATGATGCGGCGGTGGAGAAATCAAGCCCACGCCAGGTACCGAGAAACGCAGTTTGGCAATGTATTCAGACACTTTGTGGCCTGGCAACTGACCACCTTCACCAGGCTTCGCACCCTGTGCCATCTTGATCTGTATCTGGTCTGCGGAACTCAGATATTCTGCCGTCACACCAAAGCGGCCAGATGCCACCTGCTTGATTTTGGAACGTAGCGAATCACCATCCTGCAAAGGGATATCGACTTCAATCTGGTCTTTGCCAACAACAGATGCCATGGTCTGGCCCTGCTTGATAGGGATGCCTTTCAATTCTTGCTGATAACGCGCCGGATCTTCACCGCCTTCACCGGTATTCGATTTGCCGCCTATGCGGTTCATCGCCACAGCCAGCGTGGCATGTGCTTCAGTACTGATAGAACCCAGAGACATCGCACCAGTCGCAAAGCGTTTGACGATTTCCTTGGCAGGTTCAACCTGGTCCAGAGGAATGGCCTTGGCTGGGTCGATCCTGAATTCAAACAGGCCGCGCAGAGTCATGTGACGTTTGCTTTGGTCATTGATGATCTGGGCGTACTCTTTGTAAGAATTGTAGTTGTTGGAACGGGTGGAATGCTGCAGTTTGGCAATTGCATCCGGCGTCCACATATGGTCTTCACCACGTACACGGTAAGCATATTCGCCACCGGCATCAAGTGCATTTTCGAGCACAGGGTCGCTGCTGAAAGCCAGTTTATGCAAACGCAGAGCTTCTTCTGCCACTTCAAACACGCCTATGCCTTCAACGTTGGAGGCAGTACCCTTGAAGTATTTGTCGACCAGTGATTTGTTCAAACCAATGGCTTCAAAAATCTGCGCACCACAGTAAGACATGTACGTCGAAATACCCATCTTGGACATGACTTTCATCAAGCCCTTACCCACTGCCTTGGTGTAGTTGTAGACAGCTTTTTCAGCCGACAGGTCACCGGACAGGTCTTTCGCCATATCGGCCAGTGTCTGCATCGCCAGGTAAGGATGAACAGCTTCCGCGCCATACCCTGCCAGCAGGGCAAAGTGATGGGTTTCACGGGCAGAGCCAGTTTCCACCACCAGACCTGTCGTCGTACGCAAGCCTTTGCTGACCAGATGCTGATGCACGGTCGATGTCGCCAGCAGCGCAGGAATCGCGACATAGTTGGCATCCATCTTGCGGTCAGTAATGATCATGATGTTATGGCCAGACTTGACCGCATCAACCACTTCAGCACAGATGGAAGCCAGGCGTGCTTCAATGCCGTCCTTGCCCCATGCCACCGGATAACAGATATCCAGTTCATACGACTGAAACTTGCCGCCAGTATTCGCGCTGATGTTACGCAGTTTGGCGATGTCGGCAAAATCCAGGATAGGCTGTGACACTTCCAGACGCATAGGCGGATTGATGTTATTGGTATCCAGCAGATTCGGTTTTGGGCCGATGAAGGATACCAGCGACATCACCATCGCTTCACGGATAGGATCGATAGGTGGGTTGGTCACCTGGGCAAACAATTGCTTGAAGTAGTTATACAAAGGCTTCAGCTTGTTCGACATGACTGCCAGTGAAGAGTCGTTACCCATCGAGCCGATTGCTTCTTCGCCAGCCAGGGCCATAGGTGCCATCAGAAACTTCAGATCTTCCTGGGTGTAGCCGAATGCCTGTTGGCGATCCAGCAGACTGGCGCTGTATTCAGCCTTGTCTGCACCTGGCTTCAGGTCATTGAGCTTGATACGTACCGATTGTATCCACTGTTTGTAAGGCTTGGCATTGGCGTAGGTATCCTTGATTTCCTTGTCATCAATGATGCGGCCTGCTTCCAGGTCGATCAGGAACATCTTGCCTGGTTGCAGACGCCATTTCTTGATGATCTTGGATTCAGGAATCGGTAAAACACCTGATTCAGATGCCATGACTACCAGGTCATCATCCGTGATGATGTAACGTGCAGGACGCAAGCCATTACGGTCCAGCGTACCACCGATCTGGCGACCATCGGTAAATGCCATGGCGGCCGGGCCATCCCATGGTTCCATCATGGCGGCATGGTATTCATAAAAGGCGCGACGGTTTTCATCCATCATGGTGTGATTTTCCCAGGCTTCCGGGATCATCATCATCATGGCTTGCGCAATCGGATAACCGGCCATGACCAGCAGTTCCAGCGCATTATCGAAACTTGCCGTATCAGACTGACCTTCAAAAATCAGCGGATACAGTTTTTGCAAATCATCGCCAAGTACGGCGGATTTCATGACGCCTTCGCGGGCGCGCATCCAGTTGAAGTTACCTTTTACCGTATTGATTTCACCATTGTGCGCAATCATGCGATACGGGTGGGCCAGTGGCCATTCAGGGAAGGTATTGGTAGAGAAACGCTGATGTACCAGCGCCAGCGCAGATACACAGCGCTCATCCTGCAAGTCTTTATAGTAGACACCAACCTGGTCCGCCAACAGCAAGCCTTTATACACAATGGTGCGCGCTGACATGGATGGCACAAAGTATTCTTTGCCGTGGATGAGCTTCAGCGCTTCAATCGCGTGTACTGCGGATTTGCGGATGATGTAGAGCTTGCGTTCCAGCGCATCAGTCACCATGATGTCCGGGCCACGGCCTATGAAAATCTGACGTATGACCGGTTCTTTTTCGCGTACGGTAGGCGACATCGGCATTTCACGGTCCACCGGTACATCACGCCAGCCAAGTACCACCTGGCCTTCGGCGCGCACGGCACGCTCGATTTCCTGTTCACAGGCCAGACGGGATGCATGTTCTTTCGGCAGGAAAATCATGCCCACGCCGTATTCACCTGGCGGCGGCAGGCTGATGCCTTGCTTGGCCATCTCTTCACGATAGTACTGATCAGGAATCTGGATCAGGATACCGGCACCATCACCCATCAGGGCATCAGCACCAACTGCACCCCTGTGGTCCAGGTTTTTCAATATCAGCAAACCCTGATCAACGATGGCATGGGTCTTTTTGCCTTTGATATGGGCAACAAAACCGACGCCACAGGCGTCGTGTTCATTGGATGGGTCGTATAAACCTTGAGCATGCATAGCGATCTCCGGAAAACAAATTTAAATTCAGCACTTACGCAAAACTGCTATCACCTGTTCAAGCCGGGCTTTCACAGCCAGTATCGGGCGTGTTGATCAGAGAGGCGGATCAACCAAGAGGAACTGCCGGAATCTGTCTACAACAGACTTGCGAGCATGAAAACAGGGTGTTCAAACAGTTTTGCGTAAATCCTGAAAAGGACTAAGGAAGAGAATACTGCGGTGCAAAAGATTATTCAACAAATTTATTTAGGGTCAGTGTCAATTTAAATTAAGGAAATTTCCTGATTTATTTAATTGGGGACATAGTAAATTCAGGCAAATTTGTAGCTATATCGACATTTTTCAGCTTGTTTAATTGAATGACTTGCGTGCTGCGGACGTATGCATCAGGGGTAATACCGTTCAGGAATTAACGGCAATTTTGCGGGGACGGCCACGCTTGATGGGCTCTACCCGTCTTTCGGTCAGTTTGCTCATCTCTATCTTGAAGCGGGACGAACCCAACATCCAGGCTTTGGACGTTGCCTGGGTAATTTCCATGATTTGCTGGCCTGACAAACCATGCTCCATATTTTCGCGGTAGGCCGCCTCACGTTGAAACGGCGTATTGCCTAAAGCCCAATAGGTGCTGTGATCGGTAATCAGCGGGTCAATGTGCAGGCCTATATGGTGGCGATAGCTTGACCAGGTGTAATCCAGCAAATCCGTCACCAGGCCTGCTCGCTGAGGATTGCTTTCTATATAAATACTGCAGGGTATGAAGTAAACGGCAGATTCGATCACTGTGGCGCGATAACGCCCTTGCCACAAGGTGCCGGTACGTTGATATTTGCGATTGAAATAGGGGACATAGTGGCGCCCCAGCCATTGCATCATCTTGCCCAGGCCGGTTTCATCACCGGGCGTCAGCAATAAATGCAGGTGATCAGGTAACAGCGCATAGGCATGAATGGCAACATCAAACAGGCTAGCCGCCTGCTTCAGCCAATCGAGAAAGGCAGCATAATCTTCCGCATCAATAAAAACCATGGCACCAGCGTTTCCACGCTGGATGACATGATGTTGCTGATGCGGGATAACGAGTCGGGCTAATCTGGCCATGGCAGGGCAAGCAGGGTGCAATCCAAAAAAAGAGACTGGATTGTGCTTGCCCCAGGCGTACTTGTCAAAATATATTGCCCTGATGCAGTATCAGGGCAATTCAACAAGTCAGGCTACAGCGCTATCTGATGCGGATCAGACAGCAATCAGGCTGCGATCAACTGTGGCGCTACAGGGCTCTTCAGACGGAACACTTTCAGTGCACGCTTCGCGTCTGGTACGGCGACAACTTCTGGTACACCAGTCATCAATTCGGAAATGCGGCTTTTCAGGGCTTTAGCCTGGGTAGCCAGTTTAAAATGCGCAGCACGCTGCGTCTGTACGATACTCCAGCGCGCTACAGGCGCATGGCCGCTGCCATCAAGCAAGGATTTTTCGCGGAGCCATTTCTCGAAAGAACGGGTAGTCATGTCGCTTTCAATCCAGATCAAATGATCTGAAGTCATTTTCTTGCTGTTGTCCGATGGGCGAACCAGTATTTCGTAAATCATTTTTCTGACTCCTATAAGTGAAACTTTGCTTAATAGAAGTGGTCAGCAAAGATTCTTTAGTCCAAAAACGATTCGACTTGCAGTTCAGTTGACATGGAAAGTTACAAAACTCAGGATTTTTTTTATATTTTTTATAAAAAAACAATAAAAAAGCCTGTTTTCACGTGAAAAACAGGCTTTTCGGCGTTTTTCTTTAACAATCTGTAACAAATACAAAGTCAACTTATAAGATGGTTTAAGGCTTTGACAGACTAGAAAGATATCAAAAAAATATGGCATCTGCTCCCTGTCGTAATTATTTAATCCATTTCAACAGCCAGGTTGACTGGATTTGCTACGACCTCAGGCGATTTAATAATCAACAAAAGTTGTCTGGTTGAAAATTCACTTGCCCCACAACTACCGGAGAGATACTTGTGCAAAACCTGCCTTCAATAAATTGGGGACAGCATCATTAGCACACTTCGCAGGATATTTTTAATAAAAAGTCATCTGTGCGCTGATGCCGAGCAACCAGTTCCGCCCCTGCGCAGCTTCGTAAAAGCGCCGGTTGGTATCGCCAACGATTACTGAGCCAACATAGATCTTATCCGACAGATTATTAACACGTAAAAACTCTTTGAAACGCCAGGCGCCGGCATCCTGCCTGGCACCAACGCGAAAATTGGCAATGGCATATGCAGGGGCAGCTGTCTCTTTATTGCTGTCTTCTACATATAACTTGCTGCTTGCCAGCAATTCCAGCCCTGCATCAAGGCTGTCATCCCGGGCATGCCATGCAAGCTCACCATACCAGTTGATCTCCGGCACGCCTGGCAGCCTGTTGCCTGCGGCAATAGCGCCATAGGTTTCATCATAGATTGCTCGCAAGACTGTGCCGGAAAACCTGGCACTGATGCCATTGCGCCAGGACCAGTCCAGCGCTACTTCCATACCCTGGTGCAAGGTACTGGCGGCATTCCGGTAACTGGTGCGTCCGCCGACTGCAGTGTCAACCACCAGTTCATCCGCGCTGCGCACCTGGAAGATGGCTGCATTAAAACGTGCACCACCAGGCAAGATGGTTTTCATACCGGCTTCTATCTGGGTATTGTGTGCGGCCCGCAAATTGAAATTAAATCCGCTGCCACTGCCTGAATAAAATAATTCATTCAGCGTGGGGCTTTCCATGCCACGCGCCGCACTGGCATACAGATTCAGTTCTGGATTCCATTTATACAATAGCCCGGCAAATTGCGTGGTTTTCGCATACTTCAGGCTGCCGCTATCGTTGCCATTTGCCAGAAAATAATCACGTACCTGGATATTAAGCTGATTGCGTCGCAAGCCGGCACTGAAGCGCCACGGGCCCGTCACCCATTCTGTTTGCAGGTAAGGATCAAGGCTGGTGACGATATCCTGTTCATTACGTCGCAAGTTACCTTTCACCCCATACTGGGTAAGAATAAAATTTTCAAATCCTTGACGCCTGTCGCTCGACCTTGCATACTCCAGACCCAATGTCGTGGTCAGCACGCCACCGGCCAATTCAGCCGTGTGAAGCCAGTTCACTTCCGCGCCATAAAAATGCCGGTCAAAATCAACCACACCACCAGACTGACTGGCATTTGCCTGAAGCGCTTTGGAAAACGCCTGATACTGGCTGACCTGACGGTCGCCATCATACAAGCTGAGCCGCAAGCGACCAGCATCCATCAGTTGTTCATAAGTCAGTCCAAATTGCGCATGATGGATACTTTTACGAGTGTTGTAACGGTCGGCAAATGAGCGCTTTGGGTCCTGAGTGTCTGAACTGTCGATTTCCGCCTGACGTGGATTATTCAGAAATGTCTGCCATTGCACGCCCAGCGGGTCCTGGGTATCGTCCTGAATCAATCTGTTTGCCACCAGTGTCAGCTTGCTTTTGGCCCATGGCACAAACGCTATTTTGGCAAAATTGGTCTCACGTCTGGCGGCGCTATGCTCGCGGTAGCCACTGGTCTGGAAACGCGAGCTATCCACCACATAGCTGATGCCAGCAGTTTCGCCCTGCGCATTGACGTCGATCTTGCCGACACCTTCACTGCCGCTGACGACACTCACCTCAACGGAAGGATGCCCCTTGCCGTCTTTGGTCAGCAACTGCATCACACCACCAGAATGATTGCCATAGATGGCGGCAAGTGGCCCACGCAAGACCTCGATGCGGCTGGCGACATCCAGATTAAAGGTGGCGGCCTGCCCCTGACCATCGGGCATGGTGGCTGGAATGCCATCGCTGATCAGTCGCATGCCACGCACGCCAAAAGCAGAACGTGCGCCAAAACCACGGGAAGATATTTGCAAGTCTTGCGCATAATTTTGCCGGTTCGATACCACCAGGCCAGGCACAGACATCAGCGCTTCTGACAGATTGACACGCATCTGCGCTTCGCCCAGGCGGGTATCGTCCACAACATCAATCGCTGCCGCCAGATCAAAGCTGCTGCGCTCAATACGACTGCCACTGATAACCACGACATCCGCAGGTGTACCAGCATAGGCCGGAGTCAGGCCAATGAGACTATACGGTGCAAGCAGACTCAATCCCAGTACAACCCTCTTTTTACACATATTTTGTCTTTGCTTCAGGTAATCAGGCAAAAAGGTGAACAACCGGAGAATGCCAGGACTCGTATGCAGAGATCAAGTTTCATCTCCAGCTTCACTGGCCTTGCGTTGTGCAAGGTATTCATATTTGCTGGGCAAGATATGATCAACACAAAGCTGGGCCAGCGTCCAGTTATCACGTCCCTTCAGCAGTTCTATCATCAATGCATGATGGGCGACTGAAATCTGCAGTTTTTCTGGTACAGCCAATGAGTTGGTGCGGATTGCATAACTCAAGTTCATATAATCCTGGATCGACCGTTCCAGGTAGCGGTTGCCACACAGTGAAAATATTTTCGAATGGAATTGATCATTCAATTCATGCACACCACGCAGGTAAGCATTCTTCACATGCACTAAATACGTTTGATGAATCGCGTTCAATTCATCAATAAATTCTGACGGTGCCGGAAGCTTGAACATCAGCACGGCCTGACGCTGCAAGAATTCACGCACTTCATAAATCTGGCTTACCTCTTCCTGCGAAAACGAACGTACACGTGCCCCCTTGTTGGGTTCTCGCATGACTATCCCGGTACGCTCCAGCCGATTCAGGGCCTGACGCACACAATGCCGCGTTGCGCCAAAGCGCTGCATAAGGAGATCTTCCACCAGACGCTCTCCAGGCTTTAGACGCAAAAAAAGTATGTCCTCTTCCAGTTGCATGACCAATTCAGCTTCGCTGATGACGTGCAGGTCTGCATCCGGGTATGAATCAATAGTACTGCGCTGTGTTTGAGGCATGAGCAAAACTCGTCAGGGTTGAAAGCAAGGTCAACACGACAAAACCTGCCATTGGACAATTATCGATAATACTATTCACAACAAATCAAGGGCAATCAATGTCTTACTCAAATTTTATATTAAAAAACAATAAGTTAATAACAGATACAAGAATTCAATCAAAAACATGAGAGCAATATTATTGACAATACTGTCCTCAAACACAATACTGGCCCAGACAAACAAGGCCACTATCACTTATAAGAATCCATACTCAGTGGACGCAGAGAGACATGGCAAGCACCTTGCGTCGTGCAGCCGAATACCACTGCGCGCTCATTCATCATCTTTGCCATCTGAAAAATGACCCTATCATGAAAAGTATCATTCTTAGTTGCTGTCTGTTGCTTGCTTTGGCGGCATCTGTCACTGCACACAGTCAGACCCCTGCCGTCGCCCTGCAAGTCGATCTGGCCAGGGAAAAAGGTGACATGAAGCCGATATGGGCATGGTTTGGGTACGACGAACCAAACTACACAACAATGAAGGATGGCAAGAAGCTGCTCAGCGAAATCGCCGCACTCAGCCCGACCCCGGTGTATGTACGCGCCCACAATCTGATGACTTCCGGCGATGGCACTGCCGCGCTGAAGTGGGGGTCAACCGATATGTACAAAGAAGACAAAGACGGCAAGCCCATCTATGACTGGACCATCATCGACAAGATTTTTGATACCTATGTCGAACGAGAAATGAAGCCTTTGGCACAAATCGGTTTCATGCCGGAAGCGCTATCCCGGGTACCACAACCTTATAGACACAATTGGGAACCCGGCAAAAAATACAAAGACATCATGACCGGATGGGCTTACCCACCCAAGGACTACAACAAATGGGCAGAACTGATTTATCAATGGGTAAGGCACAGCGTGGATCGCTATGGCCAGGCCGAAGTCGAGAGCTGGTACTGGGAATTATGGAATGAACCGGATGGCGCCTATCTAAAAGCCGAAGATACAGAGCGCGAATTTTTCAAGATGTACGACTATGCAGCCGATGCCGTCAAACGCGCCCTGCCAACGGCACGCATGGGTGGCCCGCATACCGCCAGTATAGGCAAATTTTTTGACAACTTTCTGAAGCATGCTTTGTACGAGCCCAATATGGCGACAGGCAAGATTGGCGCACCGCTTGATTTTGTCGCCTTTCACGCCAAGGGTTCACCCAGGCTGATCAATGGCGTGGTGCAAATGGGTATCATGGCGCATCTCAGTAAAATTGATCGTGGTTTTTCTATCGTTGCCTCTTATCCCGAGTTGAAGAACATCCCCATCATCATTGGCGAATCTGATCCTGAAGGTTGTGCAGCCTGCGGCATGCAGACCAATCCAGAAAATGCCTATCGCAACGGCACCTTGTATTCCAGCTACACTGCAGCCTCCATTGCACGCGAATACGAGATTGCCGATCGTCGTGGCGTCAACCTGCTGGGCGCCGTCAACTGGTCATTTGAATTTGAAGACCAGCCATGGTTTGCCGGTTTTAGAGACCTGGCCACCAACGGTGTCGATAAACCTGTACTGAATGTATTTCGCATGTTGGGTATGATGTCGGGCAAGCGGGTCGAAGTCAGTGGCGATATTGCCTACGATACCGAAGCCGTCATCAAAACCGGCGTACGTGCAGAAAGAACCGACATCAATGCACTTGCCGCCAAAGACAAAAAAAGTGTCAGCATTCTGGTGTGGAATTACCATGACACTGACATCATCGACGCGGGTTCACCAGTAGCATTAACCATCAAGGGCATAGCTGCTGATAAACTGACCGTGCACCACTATCGTATTGATGAAGCACACAGCAATTCCTATGCTGCCTGGAAAAAGATGGGCTCGCCACAAAACCCAAACACAGCACAGATTGCAGAACTGGAAAAAGCTGGTCAACTGGCTGAACTCGAAGCACCTGCACATCTGCAGGTGCGTGAGCAGCAAGTCACGATACATATGCAGTTGCCGCGCCAGGCGGTTTCCCTGGTGAAGTTAAGTTACTAGTACTAACCCCGACACTGACACAACACCATGAAAATCATTACTCTGCTCACCACCCTGCTGCTACTGCATACCTCATCTGTATTTGCAGGAGAAGGCAGCGATCTGTATAAGCAAAGCTGTGCACAATGTCACGGTGCCAATCGTGAAGGAGGCCTTGGTCCCAGCCTGCTCAAGCGGCCGTGGGCAAAGGTCGATTGGAAAAAAGACAGTCTGCAACGCTTCATTAGCGAAGGTTCCCCCAACACCGGCATGCCCGCATGGAAGAATGTCCTGAACCAGAAGCAGATTGCTGCCCTTGCTGAATATCTGTTGCTGCCTGAGCCGGTGGCGCAGGCAGTGGTCAAAGAAACACGGGCAGATCCCTACCCCGAACTCAAAAAATTTCGCCTGCCGGTTGGTTTTTCCATCTCTGTGTATAGCGATCAGCTTGCAAATGCACGTGGCATGGCCGTGACTGCATCCGGCATTGTTTTTGTCGGATCACGTAAAGTGGGAAAAATTTATGCCGTCATCAATAGCGGCAAAGATGGCGTGCCACCGAAAGTCGTCACCGTTGCCAAAGGGCTGGATTCCCCTATCGGCCTGACCTTGCTGAATGGTTCACTGTACGTGGCAGAAATGACACGCGTCATTCGCTTTGATGACATCGAAAAAACCTACGACAAATCGCCGCAACTGCACGTGGTCAAAGATGATTTTCCCAAAGACAAATGGCATGGCGAGAAAATAATCAAGGCTGGCCCGGATGGAAAATTATATATACCCATAGGTGCGCCATGCAATGTCTGCGACAAGGAAGATGCACCACATTCCAAAATTTATCGTATGAACCCTGATGGCTCAGGCTTTGAAATCTATGCACGCGGCATCAGAAATTCTGTCGGTTTTGCATGGCATCCGGCCAGCAAGGAAATGTGGTTCACCGACAATGGTCGCGATGAAATGGGTGACAACATGCCATCCGATAAATTGAACTACGCCCCCAAAGCCGGCATGCATTTTGGCTTTCCGTATTGCGCTGGCGGTGCCGTGGAGGATCCGGAATTTCACAAAAACAGGCGCTGTGAAGAATTCGCAGAACCGGCAGCAAAGCTGGGGCCACATGTTGCCTCACTAGGTCTGGCATTCAACGATGGCACGCAATTTCCTGCGCAATACAGGAATCAGCTATTTGTCGCAGAACACGGCTCTTGGAACCGTACACAAAAAATCGGCTATCGCGTCGCATTGATCACCTTGTATAACAACAAGGTCGTCAGTGATACCGTGTTCATCGAAGGATTTTTGCAGGATGAAAAAGTGATTGGTCGCCCGGTTGACATTGCCTTCCTGCCAGATGGATCCATGCTCATCTCGGATGACTTTGGTGGGCGTATTTATCGTGTCAGCTATAGCGAGAACACCAAAAAATAGCAGGCGGTCTTGCTACAGGCAAGGCCAAGAATCTATAAAAAAACGACATCAGGCAATATGCTGGTGTCGTTTTTTTTGTTCTTTCGTTTTACAAAATTTATACAAGTATACGTGCGTAACGTGCAAACCATGTTTTTGGTTGACAGCCTGATCTGCGTTTAGATCAACAATACTAACAGGCTGAAACTGTCTTTTTTCCGTCAACGCTGTTGTCATTGACTGCGTTCTTGGCTTACGTAGCTTGACTACGCAAAACAAAGCAAGCAAACCCAAACAGGAATAGGAAAACATCATGAACAAAATCATCACCGCTTTCATCGCCGCCACTGTTGTTATGGGTAGCGCATTTGCACAGACTCCAGCAGCATCCGCAACAGCCGCCAGCACGCCAGTGAAAGCCGCATCTGCATCTGCCGCAGCCAGCGTAGCGAAATCTGCTCCTGTTGCCAAAGCCAGCTCTGTATCTGCTTCTGTCGCTGCCACAACTGAAGCAAAACCGGTGACAGACAAAGCAATGACGGACAAAACAACTAAGCATGAAAAACATGTAAAAAAAGAAGTCAAGAAAGATGAAGTCAAAGCGGCATCAGCCTCGGCACCAGCAGCATCGAAATAATCAATAAAGCGCAGGTATTACCCGCAACATATGCTGTCGGTAAAAAAACAGATACTCAAAAAACCATTCATATCAGGGAAATAAACATGAACAAGCTCATCACCGCTTTCGTTGCCTCTACCGTCATCATGGGTAGCGCGTTCGCTCAGACACCAGCTACAGCAAGCGCAGCAGCAAGTACAGCAGCTAATAAGCCAGTCAAGGCAGCATCTGCTGTAGTTGCGGCCAGCGTCGCCAAATCAACGCCTGTCGTTGCAACACCCGTTGCAGCAGCGCCAGCAGCACCTGAAGTCAAATCTGCGGTAACAGAAAAAGCAACAAAACACGCAAAACACACGAAGCAAGAGAAACAGACCAAGCAAGTTAAGCAGACAACAAAGGACATGAAAGCGGACGATGCCAAGGTAGTACCAGCTGCATCAACACCAGCAGCATCGAAGTAATCCGCTGGGAATGGCGGTCTCATCAAGAGGTCGCCGCTTAAAGAACAACGCCCAATTTATATTGGGCGTTGTTTTTTGTGTTGCACTTGTATGTAACTTATCCTGCCCAATCGCGATTCAGACGCAATGCACCTTGATCAATTGAAGTCCATCATTTCGCGGTAACACGGAAATAATCCACATCCATGCTGGAACGTGGCGTCGTCACTTTTTCGCCAATGCTGAACAGGCCAATCTGGGCTCCCACCCAGCGTCCCTTGCCAACCTTGAAGGCTTGAGGAATTTTCTGGAAATTCACGTTATCCGTACTATAAGAAAAGCTTGCGAGTGCACCATCAGCCATATTCAGGCGTAAATACAATGAAGATGGGGCAGACGGCAAGATCACCTGTGGTGCTTCCGTGCAACGATCACCAGACCCGGTGCAGGTCACATATACCAGTTGTGTCACGCCTGCTGTTTTCTGCAAGCCCAGCCAGGCATATTGCATGGCATTCAGAATTAAACCGGCCCTGTCACCATCTGCCGCATTGTTTAACTGCACATGTGTATTGACTGCAAATTCTGGCGCAGGCAGTTTTTGCGTCAGCACCGACGGCGCACGCCGTACGTTATTGATCACTTCGGGTTCAATTTGCGTGTACAGGCGCAATACGCCAGGGCGTTCAGTCAATGAATACCATTGCGCGTTGAAGTTGGCATTCCATTCCCATTGAAGACCCAGCCTGCTTCCTTTGAATTCATCCGATGTCGGTGGCACCTTGATTGCAGCACCGGATACCGGCTTTGCATAAGTCAGCACTGGTTGCCCGGTGCCAGCTTTAGGGCCATCCTCACCAATCACAGGCCAGTCATCTACCCAGCGCATGGGTTGCAGATGCATGACACGGCCATAGGCTTCCTTGTCCTGGAAATGCAGGAACCAGTCCCTGCCATCCTGCGCCCTTACCCAGGCACCCTGATGCGGACCATTGATGGGACTATTGCCCTGATCCATGACGGTACGGACTTCATATGGCCCATTGATACTGCGCGAACGGAATACTGCTTGCCAGCCCTGCTCAACCCCGCCTGCCGGCGCAAACACATAGTAATAGCCATTGGCCTTGTAAAACTTCGGGCCTTCCAGCGTACGGTAGTCAGGTATTTTATTGCCATCAATAACAGTCTGGCCCGCACTGTCCAGCAAACGGCTGCCATCTGGAGCCATGGCGCGCAAGGTCAAGAGATTATTGATACCAGCCCGGCTTTTTGCCCAGCCATGCAACAGATAAGCCTTGCCATCGTCATCCCACAGCGGAGTGGGGTCGATGATGCCTTTACCCGGCAGCAAAAGCTTGGGCGTGCTCCATGGTCCGGCAAAATCTTTTGCCGTGATAACGAAAATACCCAGATCGGGATCGGGATAAAATATCCAGAACTGATTGTCGTGATAACGCAGGCACGGTGCCCAGACGCCTTCGCCGTGGCGTGGCACAGCGAAACGTTCCGCCGGTACCAGTTGCGGCAAGGCATGGCCTACCAGTTCCCAGTTCACCAGATCCCGGGATTGCAGCAAAGGCAAACCCGGCGAACTGTTGAAACTCGAAGACGTCATGTAATAGGTATCACCTACACGTATCGCATCCGGGTCAGAATAATCGGCATGAAGCACAGGGTTTTTATAACGCCCATCACCCAGGTCAGCCACCCACGGCTCTTTTGTCGCCTCGCGTTGCGCAACCTGCGTATGCTGGCAAGCCGAAATGCCAAGTCCGAGCAGGACAACTGATGCAATCGTCGATGCAGCGCGGTACATAGAGGAAGAAGTGTAATTAGGCATACTGTTACGATTCATTTTAGAATTCTTACGAAGAGCTGCACCGGCAGCTCTTCGGCTTGTTAAGTACAAATAATGCTCAAAGCAAAATCAGAATGCATACTCTGCCTTGACAGTATAAGCACGGCCTATGGGTTTGGCGACGTTTTGCGCAAACACCACGCGTGAACTCAAACGCTGATTCGACAAAGGCGGGTCCACATTCAACAGATTGTTGATGCCAAAGTTCAACCTGAATTTATCTGAAAATCTATAGTTGGCACTCAGGTTATAGATGATGTAAGAATCAATCACGTTGTAATACGGCTGCCCGATTTTTTGCGTAGCCAGCGCATTGGTGTCTTCATAACTGGACGTATACGATTGCGACAACTGCGTCGCGAATTTGCCCATGTTCCAGGACAAACGCAAATTATGACGCCAGCGGTAAATATACGTATTGGCTGAAGTAGAACCCGTCGCCAGTGCACCTGGCCTGCCTACGCTATCCACCCAGGCCCCGCCGACATCGTTTTGCCCTTCATATTTGTTGACGTAAGTGCCATCCATGCTCACACCAAACTTACCCCATCTGGAAGTTGGGAAGAGATAACGGAAATTGACATCAACACCACGCGTGTGTACCCCGCCCATGTTCAGGCGCGTAACCACGATGTAGTTCAGCGTGCCATCCGGGTTGCGCACAAACAGGTTGGCATATTTGTTGACATCAGAAAAAATCGTCTCTTCCGTAATCTGGGCGATGGTTCCCTTCATGCGGATATCCCATATGTCGAAGGACAGCATCATGTTCTGCACAGGTTCAAGCACGATGCCAGCCGTCAGCGTGCGTGATTTTTCTGGTTGCAGATCAGGATTTGCACCCGTCAATATGGTCTGCTGGGTATTACATACGCGTGCCGGATCAAGATTCAGGCTGGCATATTTGGGGTCGGTCGTCAGCGTCCCGGTATTTGGCTGTGACGGAGTGGTACTTGGACAAAGCAAAGGGTCATCCCAGCGATTGGTAGACGGTGTCTTGGTCCGTGGTGTGCCATACAGTTCAGGCAAGGTCGGGGCACGGAAACCGGTGCTGGCCGTACCACGCAGCATGACAGACTTATGCGGTTCCCAGCGTATGCTGGCCTTGGGGTTCACTGTAGAACCAAAATCACTGAAACGGTCAGCACGGGCAGCGAAGGTCAGATCAAGCTCTTTGGTCAGCGGAGCGTCCAGTTCCACATACAGGCCCGCAATGGTGCGGGCACCACTTGGATTCGCACCGGGTGTACCGGACACCTTGTAGACGACTTCATTGGTAAGAAGACTCGTGGAATCGGTATAGGTTTCTCTGTGCAAATCACCACCCACTGCCACCGACAGCGACCCGCCGGACAATTCTGTCAGTGAGCGCGACAGATTGAAATCAGGGCCAAAGTATTTCACGCTGGCGGTGCGATAGGTAATGTCATCCACCTTGATGCTGTTGAGGTAGGCCTGGCCCGTCGCATCCTGTGCACCAAAGGGATTCAGGATACCGTTTGCCACACCGTCATACAGCTTCGGTGTGCTGACAAAACCACTCTTCCAGCCCACCCGGCGCTTGCTCATCGCGGCATTGAAACCGACACGGTAATCCCAGCCCATGAATTCGCCCTCATCAGCGATGACCAGGCGATTGGTATTTTGACGATCATCCGTAGCGGCTGGGCCAAGCTCATCCAGGCTCCAGGTCAATGCCAGGTCCTGCCCGGTCACCCCCGCAACTGCCGGTACACCACCACTGCCGCCTGGGTACCATTTACTGCTCTTGGTAATAAACAACGGCTTGCGTACACCAGGGTTGAACTTGTCGTAATCTGTTTGGGCACCAAATACCTGCGGCGGATTAAGTGCATCGATATAGGATTCGCTGGCAAGCACTTCAACCGTCAACAATTTGTTGTCGCCGTGGCGCAAAGATCCTTTGCTAAACAAGGTAGTCTGCCGGTTCTCGGGCAAGAGTTGTGGATAAAGAGTAGGGTCGAGAATACAGGTCTTGATGCCAGAACCAGTAGCCTTGATCGAGGGAAGACTGTATTGCGCACCATACGTGCTGGAGCAACCGGTGGCCCAATACGGATTTCCGGTAGTGCTGGTCGCCTTGCCATTGGTGTACACCGTAAAGTTGGCAGGGGCAGACGAAGAGCCCGAGGTATTGGTGCTGAATACGCTTCCCCCCAGGCGGGCGATGGCATCAGGATCGGTGATATTCGGTCTGTCCTTTTGCAACAGGGACGAGCGCGTCTGCGTATCAAATGCTGCATACACGTTCCAGCCATCCTTGTTCAAATCCCCCTTGCCACCGGCGATGGAAAAGCGGCGCTGGTCACCGCCACCTGCACGTTCTGGTGCCACCACACTGGCAGCCAGCCTGATGTCAGTCAGCGTACGCCGGGTGATGAAATTGACGACCCCGGCGATGGCGTCGGTACCGTAAATTGACGACGCACCATCACGCAAAACTTCAACGCGCTCTATCGCACTCATGGGCACGACATCAACGTTAATCGAACTGTCGCCGATGGCTTCATTCGGCAAACGACGGCCGTTCAGCAAGACCAGGGTGCGGTTGGTGTTCAGGCCGCGCATATTGATCATGGTGCCACCACCACCACCGCCAACGGGTTCATTGGTGGCACCCATAACAAAGGACGTGGCTACTTCGGACATGGTTGTCAGCCCCTGTGCTTCCAGTTCTTCGGCCTTGTAGGTAGTCAGCGGCAAGGCGTTTTCCGTAGCCAGCCGTTTGATCGATGAGCCAGTGATTTCTATCTTGGTTACTGGTGCGGAAGTTGGTGTGGGTGTTGTTGGGCCTGGCTGACCCTGCTGAGCCTGGGCCTGGCTCATCAAGGTCAGCACGGCCAGGGTGACCGTGCTGAGTGCCAGACCTGGGGTAGTGGCGCACCTGATTCTGTTCATTGTCTATCTCCTTTGTTTTATCGTTTTTTTATATGTGCTTTATTTGTACTTCATGCTTATTTCATGTTTACTTCATATTTCCTGCTACTGCCTTACTTGCTATCCGATGGCGATGGGTTCCAGCCTTTGCCGTTATCGAAATCTGCGAAAACCAGGCGGCGACTGGCGAAGCGTGTCGCCACCTGTTGTTCAGTCAATGTGTGCCCCGGCAAACGCTGCGATACATCCAGTGGCTTGCCGTTGATATCCATGCTGCCGTATTCACCCCAGCCGGCACCGGGCTGCGCCTGTGCGGATTCCGGGCGTGGCGTCAGCCAGCCTGCGGGAGCTATATGTTTGTCCATCATGCAGTGGATGAAACTGACGCTGTCCCAGGTAGTTGATGGCCCCTGGCGGGCCAGATAAGCCGTGCCGGGCAAGACGTCGTTTTGTCCGGGACCATTGCCATGCGTCAGGCGACTGTTCAGAAAAACAAAACCGGGTTCACTGGCGGCAACCGTGCGTGCCTGCACCACATAGCCGCCACCCTTGCCGGGATTGGCACTGTCACCGACAGAACGGATTTCACTTTCTTCGAACAAGGCTGCCCTGTTGGCACCCCAGATAAAATCGACGTTACCAGCAATCAGTGAACGATAAAACCACGAGTAACCCTTCACCTGTATGGTGTCTTGTTCGCTGAAAAAGTTGACATGCTGCGCGACCAGGCGGCCGCGGTCACTGCTGAACACCAGGGTTTCTGCCTGCGCGCCGACACTTTTGGCACGCACTGCCGTGTTGACAAGCGTGAGCGTATCCAGCATCAGCATGTCGGCATCTTCAATCAGAAATACTGAGCGTCCACCGGTAACCGATGGCGTCAATAGGCCCTGACTGACACCGGTTCCGGGATTATTGCCATCGTCGTTGTAAGCTTGCAGAATGACGCCATCACGGCTTTCACCACGCAGGGTGATATTGTCCTTGCCCCGCAGATACAGTAACTGCTCATACCGACCATTGGCGATGCGTATGGACACCGGTTCTGCACGCGACAGATAGCGCATTGCATGATTCAAGGCCCCCTGCACGGTACGGAAATCAGCCGGGCCATCATCGTCAACCGTCAGACTGGTGCCAGATGGTGCCAGCTTGCGCGTGCTGAAACTCCAGCCGGCAGCTTGCCCCAGCCCGGTAAATGCCTGCCCCGCCAGGCTGGCGTTGACGAAAACACCTACGTCAACAGCGATGTAATACGCCATGCCATACGCCAGGCGCGCACTGTGCGGCTGAATAGTCACAGTCCTGCCGTCTATCCTGATGGGCCGGAAGCGCACCACGCGTTTGAGTTCCTGCCCTTCGTAACCAATTTCATCAATATCTTCACCGACGCGGATGATATCGACCAGGGCATTGTCTGAGGCGCGATAAATCCGCACCGATCCGCCTTGCCCCAGCGTTGGTGCCTGATCAAACTCGATCTGCAAATGGGTATCCACTGGCACTTCATCAGCATGCGACGCCGGCCTGACTTTGCCTTGCAGTGCATACTGTTGTGATGATGAAGTAAAAGCCGGATCAACCCGCACGGTGATATACGTGGCCACGTTGGCATCTGCCTGGCTGCTGACTGCGATCGTTGTCAGGCCAGGGCGTTTCGCGGTGAATACAAGCTTGCCATCTTCCACGACAACGCCCGCAATGCTGGCGTTACTGGACAATGCACTCAAGGGAAGTGTGAGCCTGTCCTTGCCTGAGAACGCGAGTACCTGATAAGACTGAGGCGCATCACCCAACTGCAAGCTGACACGATCCATCACGCGCGCCAAGGCAAGGCGCACAGGCTTGCTGGCAGCAGCGCCGATGCGTACATCATCAAACTCGACACTCTGGCCTTTGGCCAATAAGCCTATCCGTCCCTCAAACGGTGAAGAATCCGTGGCACTGACCAGCATTTCCCCATTCAGGTACAGCACCAGCGCGCCACCGGCAACGTCCAGCCTGACGGTGTAAAAGCTGCCGTTTGGGCCAGCGTCTTTTCCAGACTGTTTTAGTTTGAGCAGTTTGCCATGCTGCATTTTGACCAGGTCAACGGCTAGTCTTTGTCTGTCGACATTGATACTGAGGCTGGCACCCAACCAGTTATTGTCATCCTGGTAGCGGGCAATCAGATAAGCCTGCCCGCCAGTCGAAGAGGTGACTGCATTGCTGACTGGACGCATACGTGCCTCGACAAAGTAGGCATCTTTTACTTGTGCAACAGGTTCGGATGCCAGCAAGGGTACACCCTGACCATTGAGCACCAGCACATGATTGCCTGATCCATTCTGGCTTTGCACCGTTGCGCCAGATGCGGCAAGGTCTTTGCTTGGCCACCGCTCTGTTCCATGCTCAAAATCGTCGCACCATGTCGCATTGCCCGGACAAGTGACGGCGCATGCAGGTAATGACAATATGGCCGCCAGCAAAGCAAGCAGTAAATGTCTTGTGTTCATTGATATGTGTAGTGAAATTTTCTGAAAGAAGCCTCAAGCCACAACTCGCAGCAGTCATTAAACTGGCCGCTGAAGCTATCGCATCATGATTGTCGAAACGGCACGAAGCGTTCAGTGCAATTGACCGCCTGCGCATCCGGCGCATTCAGTTGCCCCGTCAGTTTGGCAAATTCAAGTTTGACTACCGGATTGCCATCCACCACCACATCCTTCAATGCCAGGTGCAGCGGGCGTTGTTCGTCATAGCCTTGCAAGATCACTTGCCCCGGGGTCAGGCTGTGCACACGCTCCATGCGGATGTCGGTATAGGAAGGAATCAGGTCACCCGCCGGGCCGGGTTCGTATTGCGTGTTGATGTACAGCGGCCAGCGTATATCGCGCAGGCACACATCGCGATATACAACACCAGAAACGATGCCACCACGTCTGTCATTGCTCTTGATGCGCAAGCCTGACGTGGTTCCATCCATCACCAGGTCTTCGACCAGTACATTGCGTACGCCACCATTGGTTTCACTGCCTATCGACATGCCGTGACCACTATAGAAATGGTTATGCAGGATGGATATGTTTTCGCTAGGCCCACTGCTGCCAGCCTTGATGGCGACATTGTCGTCACCCGTGCGGATGTGACTGTATGCAATCGTCACATTGCGCGATGCACCCGGGTCTATGCCATCGGTATTGCGTGCATCATGCGGTGTATCGATGCGGATACCCCAGGCGGTAAAGCCATCAACACGGTTCATCGCCACGTGGAAATTGGGTGAATTGCGCAAGGTGATACGGTGCATGGTGAAATCCTGCACCTTGTCTAGTTGAATAAGACGTGGCACATTCTGGCGCTGCTTTTCTTTTTGCGCACGACGTGCGATTTGCCACCAGGTTTCGTTCTTGCCGTCGATTAACTGACCGCCCTGGCCATCAATCACACCTTCACCCATGATACCCGTGCCGTTTACTCCTTCGACCGTGATAAACGGCTGACAGCCTTTGCCTGTTGCATCATTGGTGCCACAGGTTTTTGCTCCCCGGTCAAAAAGCAAAGGATTGGTGCTGGTATACAAGATAGTGCCCGCATCGACCACCAGCGTTACGCCAGAACGCAGCTTCAACGGACCAGATGTGAAGGAAGTGTTGCCGCTGCCGGGTGCGAGATGCACAGCCTGCCCTGCTGTACATTTGTCCATCGCGGCTTGGATGCGCGGGGCATCGTTGCGGCTGGGTGTTGATGGCTCTGCCAGCAAGACTGTACATGTCGCTGGCATCACAGGCTCGCGCACGTTGCGCGTATCCTGTGCCTGTGCGACAGGAACCAATGAGGCAAGCGCAGTCAGGCCAAGCAAACTCTGCCAGTTAAGGATATGTCGATGAATTTGAATGGAAGTAAAACAGTGCATTGTCAGTCTCCAGTTATAACTAACACACATGCCTGCGGCATGCCGTTTAACTGGAGCACCTCGCGTACTCCGCGCCGTTAAAACGAGGACCATCGCAAAACAATGGCCGAGGTTGCACGGTTGACTATATTTTATCGTATTGCAAATTACTTTTGCATGATCAGCACCATGTCTGATGCAAGTTCAAAAGCAAGTTCAAAAAGGGTATCAGATGACAATGCATCAGACCATTGCTTTGGATGCCGCTAGGAAGAATCGTTATTCGATTTGGTGGTTTTCACAATTCCTGGGTGCGACAAAGTTGCAGATTTGACGCAAAGCAGGTTCATTGCCAGATACACTCAGGCTTGATTCAATTCCCTCATGCTTTCAATTGCTTCGGCAGACACCCAGATCAGCGTATTCATATAACTGTCTATGCAATCCACCAATTCTTTCCTGGGGCCATCCTTCCATTCGCTGGAACCATAAAAAGCATTCTGCTCCTGCTCCAGTGCGTCACGACTTTCATACGAACGTATCAAGTAATAAGTGGCTTCTTCATGATCTGAATGCCCATAAGCAACGACATCCATATTCCGGCTCTTTAGCATGGGTACTGCCAGGCCATGTACCGCCTGGTGGAACGCTTCAGCCATGCCGGGCTTCAGGCGATAAGTGCGTATTTCAATTAATCGTTTCATCATGTTCACCGGTGTGTGGGGATACAAGCTGCTCAATTGTCGAGCAATTATCAGACTAACTCAGACTATCTTCTCTTCGCATAGTTCACCAATTTTATGTCGCACCTTCCGTCAGTTTTCGCTACGCAACACAATTGCTTATTTAACTACAAAACAAAGGCATCCTGAGTTAATATGGCGCACGTCTTTACTGTCCATCTGCCATCGCAACATTACCGCCCAATAAAAATCATGAAAAATCTGAGCCTGGCATCCCTGCTTTTCTTCGCTACAACAGTCACAACACTAAGCTGCGCGCAAACACCGCCGCCAGCCAAGGCCTTTCATTACTCCACCATAGACGCATTACTGGCAGGTGCGTATGAAGGTGAATTGACCGTCGATGAGCTTAAACTGAAGGGGGATTTTGGCATTGGCACTTTCAACCGGGTTGATGGAGAGATGATTGTTCTTGACGGTGAAGTATTCCAGTTCAAAGCCGACGGTTCCGTGGTCAAAGCCAGTGGCACTCAGTTGACACCTTTTGCCGTCGTCACCAGATTCAACGCGGACTTTCGCTATGACATCAGCAAAGAAACCGGCATGAAAGAACTGGAAGACATGCTGGATCAGCGCCTGGACAATAAAAACCTTTTCTATGCGATCCGGGTAGAGGGTGATTTCAAGCAACTGACCACACGTGCCATTGCACCACAGGACAAACCCTACAAACCACTGGCCGAAGTCACCAAGACACAAACCCTGTTCAACTATACCAATACCAAAGGTGTACTGGTCGGCTTTCGCAGTCCTGGTTTTGCCAAGGGCTTTAATGTACCGGGCTATCACTGGCACTATCTGTCCAACGACCACAAAGCTGGCGGCCACGTACTGGCACTCAGCCTTAGCCTGGGCGCGATCAAGGTCGGTGCGGTATCCGATATCGAAATCAAACTGCCAACCAACGATCAGTTTGCCACGACCAATCAAACGATTGATCGTTCGAAAGAATTGAAGGCGGTTGAGGGCTTGCGGAAAGACTAAACATCATCGACAGCCTTCAGTCATTACCGACATGCATGCTGCATGTCGCTACATCAGGGATGATAGCGATACAATCCATACTCATCCGAGATAGCCTGGTAATGCCAGGTAATATTAGTCCTTATATCTTGATGGCGCGCTAAATCAGCATCCAGCATACCAAGCGGAGTAAGGCTGGCAGCAAACAGGCGCAATGCTCTGTGACGCAGGGCGACACCAAAATGGGCAAGCACCCTGCGGCAACTGATCAGTTCAAACTCATTAAAAGAAGTGTCCGTGATCAGACTGAACTGCGACCAGACAAGATTTTTTTGCAGATGGTCGATGAGTATCAGGTTGCCGTTTTTTTCATAAAAATAATCCGCGAACCTGCCTTCACCTCCACTTTGCACATAATTTTTTTCATATTCAGTCAATTTCCCGGCAGGAAATCCTGTTGCGGCCATTTCCCGTATCAGCATTTCATTGGCACCCGTTACGTAAATTGCTGCTTTTTCGTACACCTGCTCTTCATGAAGCAGGATAACAAGGGCATACACTTCTTCAATACTGGAACAGTCTGCAATCCATATCCTGGTATGCGAATGTGAACGCAGCCACGGTGACAGTTGATTACGCAAAAATCGCAGGCGCTGCGGTTCGCCAAACATGGCGAACGGGCTTAAAAGAAGGCTGCGCAACAACGCATCCCACTGCGCGTTGTCATGCAATATGCTGTCTTGCAATGCAGAATAGGTTTTGATTGCATTCTGCTGCATCAGGACATTGAATTTCTCTATCAGCATCAGACGATCAAAACCACGGAAGTCATCACCGCGGTAGCGGTAGATGGCTTCCAGTAGCATATCGAGTTCAATATCCTCGACTTTTAATGCGTTCATCAGATGCCTGCTTTATTCCGTTAGCCAGACACGCATCAATGACAGTAACTGCGCACTATCCACCGGCTTGGTAATATAGTCGGACGCCCCTGCCGCAAAACATTTGTCACGGTCACCTTTCATGGCCTTGGCCGTCAGGGTGATGATGGGCATGCTTTTGAACTTGGGTATTTTCCTGATGGCACGCATGGTGTCATAGCCATCCATTTCCGGCATCATGATATCCATCAACACGATCTCGATATCCGGGTCTTGTTCCAGCAACTCTATGCCATCCCTGCCGTTTTCTGCAAAAACCACCAGCATGTCCTGCCTTTCGAGGACGGTCGTCAGCGCAAAAATGTTACGCAAGTCATCATCAACGACCAGTACTTTCCGGCCTGACAGGCTGCCATCCGATGCGTGCATGTCTTCCAGCATGCGTCTTTGGAATTCAGGCAAATCGGCAGGCGAACGATGCAGGAACAGCGCCGTCTCATCCAGCAGGCGCTCGGGAGAACGGGCATCCTTGACGACGATGGTTTTCGCCACCTTGCGTATCCTGGTGACTTCCTTGCGTGACAATTCCTTGGCGGTATAGATAATCACCGGCAAGTCCCTGAGTTTCTTATCCTTGCTGATGATGTCCAGTAATTCAAAACCATCAATATCAGGCAAAGTCAGATCCAGTACCATGCAATCAAAATGCGCGTTTCTTAGTGCCTCCAGCGCTTTCTGGCCGCTTTCCACGGCTGTGATCTGCACATCATGTTCGCCTATCAGCTCTACAATGCGGGCGCGCTGCAATTCCTCATCCTCCACGACCAGCAAGCTGCGCTTACCGCGGATCAGGAATTGCTGTATGCGGTTGAACTCTTCTTCCAGTCTCTCGCGCTTGATCGGTTTGGTCAGGTAAGAAATGGCACCGTGTTGCAGGCCGCGCTCACGCTCATTGGAGTTGGACATGATATGCACAGGAATGTGCCGTGTACCGGGGTCGCGTTTCAGACGATCGAGCACAGTAAAACCATCGCAGTCTGGCAAATCTATATCGAGCAGAATCGCGGTCGGACTGTAATCGCGTGCCAGTGTCAATGCCGCGTCACCGCTCTGGCTGACTATACCCTTGAAGCCTTTCTCTCTGGCGAAAGCGAGCAAAATAGCAGAAAAACGGGAATCGTCTTCCACAATCAATAGCGCCGGGTCACCGCTGGCTATCATGTTTCTGTCATCGAATGCAGCCTCCCCCTCGGCATAGTTCAGGCTCATCGTCGCTGCTTCGCCCAGTGCAGGGTGCGTCAATTCATTGGAACTACCCACAGGTGTTCCCAACACCCTGATCAGTGCCGGCGTTGTTGATGCTGCATTTTGTTGCGGTACTGGGCTAATCAGGCCCCCACCGCTGTATGGCAAGAACAGGGTGAACGTACTACCGCTGCCGACGATACTGGTCACACGAATTTCTCCGCCCAGCAAACGTGCCAGTTCACGACTGATGGAAAGTCCCAGCCCTGTACCCCCGTATTTACGCGCGGTACTACCATCTGCCTGCTGGAATGCCTCGAAAATCAATTGCAGTTTGTCACTGGCAATACCGACACCCGTATCAGCTACCGAAAATGCCAGCACGGCATCTGCATGGCTTAACTGGGGAAGATCAGGCGTCCAGCCTGACTGCACCACACCGATACTGAGCCGCACTTCACCGCGTGAAGTAAATTTGAAGGCATTCGACAACAGGTTTTTAAGAATCTGTTGCAAACGTGTCGTATCGGTTTTGATAGCTGCCGGTAAGCCCTGATCCAGGGTAATCGAAAAATTGATATTCTTGGCTTCTGCCATGTGGCGGAAAGTACGTTCGACATAAGATGCCAGTGTGGACAGGCGCGATTCGCTGAGTTCCAGCGTGACGGTACCTGATTCTATCTTCGACAAATCCAGAATATCGTTAATCAGCGTCAGCAAATCGCTACCGGAACCGAAGATGGTCTTGGCGTATTCCACCTGGTTGCCAGATAGATTTCCCTGCGGGTTATCACTTAATTGCTGGGCCAGGATCAACAGACTGTTCAGTGGCGTACGCAATTCATGCGACATATTGGCCAGGAATTCGGACTTGTATTTGGATGACAAAGCCAGTTGCGTAGCTTTTTCTTCGAGTGCCAGCTTGGCCTGTTCAACCTCGCGGTTTTTACGTTCCACCTCAATATTCTGATCAGATAACAGGCTGGCTTTTTCTGCCAGTTCCTGATTGGTCTGTTGTAATTTTTGCGCCAATGACTGGGATTGTGTCAGCAGACTCTCGGTACGGCTATTCGCTTCAATGGTATGTAAGACAACGCCGATAGACTCCATCAACTGATCCAGAAAGCCCATATGCGTTTGCGTGAACTTGTCGAGAGAAGCAATCTCAATGACCGCTTTGACCTGCTGTTCGAACAAAATAGGCAAGACCACAATATTGGTCGGCGGTGCAGAGCCAAGACCGGACGAGACCTTGATATAGTCACGCGGTACATTGGTCAGCCACACCCGGCTCTTCTCCAGCGCGCACTGCCCTACCAGGCCCTCGCCAGGCAGGAAGGAAGTCGGTAACTTGCTGCTGGAGCGATAACCATAACTGGCAATCATTTCCAGCAAGGGAGCATCGTTATTGGAGTCCATCATATAGAACACCCCATGATGCGCGGACACCAACGGTGCAAGTTCAGACAGAATCAGTTTGGTGACGGTACCCAGATCGCGCTGGCCTTGCAGCAGACGGGTAAAGCGTGCCAGATTGGTCTTGAGCCAATCCTGTTCAGCATTCTTTTGTGTGGTTTCCTTGAGGTTACGTATCATTTCATTGATATTGTCCTTCAGGTCAGACACCTCACCACGGGCTTTCACCTGAATGGAACGCGAGAGATCGCCCCTGGTCACCGCTGTCGCCACTTCGGCAATCGCACGCACTTGCGTACTCAGGTTGGCGGCGAGCTGATTGACGTTTTCAGTCAAATCTTTCCAGGTACCCGATGCGCCTGGCACGCTGGCCTGTCCACCGAGTTTGCCCTCAACCCCCACCTCACGCGCAACGGTTGTCACCTGATCCGCAAACACGGCCAGCGTATCGGTCATTTCATTGATGGTATTGGCAAGCGAGGCAATTTCACCTTGTGCAGCCACGGTCAGTTTCTTTTTAAGATCGCCGTTCGCCACGGCTGTCACCACACCGGCAATACCGCGTACCTGCGCGGTAAGATTGGCCGCCATGAAATTGACGTTTTCTGTCAGATCTTTCCAGGTGCCGCCCACGCCCTTCACTTGCGCCTGTCCACCCAGTTTGCCTTCGGTGCCCACTTCACGTGCTACGCGGGTCACTTCGGAAGCGAAGGAACTCAGTTGATCCACCATGACGTTAATGGTGTCCTTCAATTCAAGAATTTCGCCTTTTACGTCCACCGTAATTTTCTTGGATAAATCACCGTTCGCCACAGCCGTCGTTACATCTGCAATATTACGCACCTGACCGGTCAGGTTGGATGCCATGAAGTTGACGTTATCCGTCAAATCCTTCCATGTACCTGAAGCACCGGGAACATTCGCCTGGCCACCCAGACGCCCTTCAGTACCCACTTCACGCGCCACCCGCGTGACTTCAGAAGCAAAAGAATTGAGCTGATCGACCATGGTGTTGATGGTATCTTTCAGTTGCAAAATCTCGCCACGCACGTCTACGGTAATTTTTTTGGATAAGTCACCATTCGCCACCGCCGTCGTCACATCGGCAATATTGCGCACCTGTGAAGTCAGGTTACCTGCCATGGAGTTGACCGAATCGGTCAGATCTTTCCAGGTGCCGGCAACACCGGGCACATTTGCCTGCCCGCCCAGCTTGCCTTCGGTACCCACCTCACGCGCTACCCGCGTCACTTCAGATGCAAATGAGCTGAGCTGATCCACCATGACGTTGATGGTGTTTTTCAACTGAAGAATTTCGCCCTTGACGTCGGCGGTGATTTTTTTGGACAAATCACCATTCGCCACCGCCGTGGTTACCTCTGCAATATTACGTACCTGGCCAGTCAGATTGGATGCCATGAAGTTGACGTTGTCGGTCAGATCCTTCCAGGTGCCGCCTACCCCTTTCACAAACGCCTGTCCACCGAGCTTGCCTTCTGTACCGACCTCACGTGCCACGCGTGTTACTTCAGACGCAAATGAACTCAGTTGATCCACCATGACGTTGATGGTGTTTTTCAGTTCCAGAATTTCGCCTTTGACATCGACCGTAATTTTTTTCGACAAATCACCTTTGGCCACTGCTGTTGTCACATCGGCGATATTACGAACCTGACCAGTCAGGTTCGATGCCATGAAGTTGACGTTATCTGTCAAATCCTTCCAAGTACCCGCCACGCCAGGCACATTCGCCTGGCCACCCAGCACACCTTCGGTACCGACCTCACGGGCCACCCGCGTTACCTCAGAGGCAAACGAACTGAGCTGATCCACCATCACGTTAATGGTATTTTTCAGCTCCAGAATTTCACCTTTGGCATCGGCAGTAATTTTCTTCGACAGGTCACCATTCGCCACCGCCGTGGTGACGTCGGCAATATTCCTCACCTGCCCGGTCAGGTTACCTGCCATGGAGTTGACCGAGTCGGTCAGATCTTTCCAGGTACCGGCAACACCCGGTACATTCGCCTGCCCACCCAGCTCACCTTCGGTACCCACTTCGCGGGCCACCCGCGTGACTTCAGAGGCAAACGAGCTGAGCTGATCCACCATTACGTTGATGGTGTTTTTCAATTCCAGAATTTCACCTTTGGCATCGGCAGTAATTTTCTTCGACAAGTCACCATTCGCCACCGCCGTGGTGACGTCGGCAATATTCCTTACCTGTCCTGTCAGGTTACCTGCCATGGAATTGACGGAATCCGTTAAATCCTTCCATGTACCAGCCACGCCGGGCACGTTTGCCTGTCCGCCCAGTTTGCCCTCAGTCCCCACTTCGCGTGCCACACGGGTTACTTCAGATGCGAACGAATTCAACTGATCCACCATCACGTTAATCGTGTTTTTCAGTTCGAGAATTTCACCTTTTACGTCCACCGTGATTTTTTTCGATAAATCCCCGTTTGCCACCGCTGTCGTTACTTCCGCGATGTTACGCACCTGGCCTGTCAAATTGCCCGCCATGGAATTCACCGAATCGGTCAAATCTTTCCAGGTACCGCCAACTCCCTTGACCTGCGCCTGCCCACCGAGCTTGCCTTCGGTACCCACTTCCCTTGCCACCCGTGTGACTTCAGATGCAAACGAGCTCAACTGATCCACCATGACGTTGATGGTATCTTTCAACTGTAAAATTTCACCCTTGGCATCCGCCGCAATTTTCTTGGACAAGTCGCCATTCGCCACCGCTGTAGTCACCTCGGCGATATTACGTACCTGCCCGGTCAGGTTGGATGCCATAAAATTGACGTTATCGGTCAGATCCTTCCATGTACCGCCTACACCTGGTACATATGCCTGGCCACCCAATTTGCCCTCGGTACCCACCTCGCGCGCTACCCGCGTCACCTCGGACGCAAAAGAGCGTAACTGATCGACCATGGTATTGATGGTGTCTTTCAGTTGCAGGATTTCACCACGCACATCGACCGTAATCTTCTTGGACAAGTCACCGTTTGCCACCGCAGTGGTCACTTCGGCGATATTGCGCACCTGTGAGGTCAGGTTACCGGCCATGGAGTTGACCGAGTCAGTAAGATCTTTCCAGATACCAGCCACGCTGGGCACATTTGCCTGCCCACCGAGCTTACCTTCAGTACCCACTTCCCGCGCCACGCGGGTGACTTCAGAGGCAAAAGAGCTTAGCTGGCTCACCATGGTATTCGCCGTCGTCGCCGCGCTGAGGAACTGGCCCTGCAAGGCGCGCCCATCCACTTCCAGTGCCATACTTTGGGAAAGATCGCCTTTTGCTACAGCCCCAATCACCCTTGCCATCTCAGTCGTGGGGCGTACCAGATCATCAATCAGTGAATTGACCGAGTTGACGATCGTGCCCCAATCCCCTTCCGCCCGTACTGAAGAAGCGCGCTGCAACAAACGTCCCTCCTGACCAACCAACTGACTGACGTTGAGAATGCCCTGCGTCATATGTGAGCTATTTTCGATGATCTCATTCAAGGTATCGGCAATCTTGCCATTCAAGCCCGTCAGGTCAGATGGCATTTTGACTGAGAAATCACCCTTCTTGAGCGCAGTCAGTGCCGCCAGCAACAGCTTGGGATCGAGTGTTTCTGTAGTGTCTGTGAGCGTATTCATTCGGACCTTTAAGCAATGGGATTGATGGCAAATGCTGCAAAAACACTGATTCACCCTTTTTTCTGCAAGAGTTTGACTGGAACTGATGCAGTGTCAGCCAGGTAGCAGCAAATAACACAGGTATTTTGCAGGGCAACATGCGTTAAACGCCGTATTAAAAGCCTGCAAACAGCTTTTCAGCGGTATTCGATTATTTTCTTTCCGTCAAACGAGATACGGTGACATAATTTACTTCATATTTAAAGATCTGTGACAATTGAATATTTCTATAATGACAAAAGTGTCTCCAACCGGAAACGGTGCAGACGAGGAACCCCGTGCAAGCAAAATATAAACCCAAAATTCTGGTCGTTAATGACGATAAGGCGAGTTTGTTCGCCCTGAGCGGGCTGCTCACGACTTGGGCTGATGAGAATAACTGCCTTGTGGTTACCGCAAAATCCGGAGAGGATGCACTGCGTCACGTATTACAGGATGACTTCGCCGTGATACTGCTGGACGTCAACATGCCCGGCATGAATGGATTCGAAACCGCCGAAGCGATCCACAAGCGCGCTCGTTCTTCTTCGATACCGATTATCTTCATTACGGCTTTCCTGGTCGATGATCTGAATAAATTAAGGGCTTACCAGCAGGGTGCCGTCGACTATCTTTTCACTCCTATCATTCCCCAGGTGTTACAAGCCAAGGTATCCGTATTCGTTTCACTGGCAAAAAAAAATCTGGAGTTGAAAGCACAAACAGACGCCCTCGGTCTGCGTACTCTGGATTTGCAGGCGGCCAATGACAAACTGCAGCGTGAAATAAAAGAGAGAAAAATAGCTGTTCAACAGAATGAAGCCAAAGATAAATTCCTGGCCATGCTTGGCCATGAATTACGCAATCCCTTAAGTGCAATCACCAGCGCAGCATCCATCATAGGCTTTCCAGGTGCGAAAGCAGACAGTGTAGAGCGCGCAAAAAAAATCCTCTCAAGACAATCACAGCATTTAACCCGCATAGTCGATGATTTGCTGGATCTGGGAAGGGTCATGTCAGGAAAAATCGTTCTCGATAAAACGGCAGTCAATCTTGGCGAAGTTGTCTTGTCCTGCCTCGATAGCCTGAGAGCCAGCCGCCCGGTTGACAGTTACCAATGGAATATGGATCCTGCCGAATCATGGATAGACGCAGACCCCACGCGTGTAGAGCAAATCATCACTAATTTGTTGGACAATGCCATTAAATATACGCCCGCTGGTGGCACCATCACTATAAAGATTGCCGTCCGCAAGGGCACTATAAAATTGATGATCAGCGACACCGGCATCGGTATAGCGAAAGATTTGCTGCCCCGGATTTTTAATGTTTTCGTCCAGGGAGAACATTCTCTGGATCGTGCCAAAGGGGGCCTCGGCATAGGTCTCGCCCTGGTCAAGCAGCTGGTTGAATTGCACGGTGGCGATATCCTCGCCCAAAGCGAAGGTGAAAATCTGGGTAGCACTTTTACTGTCGTATTACCCCAGGCCATAGAGAGCAGGGTATCACCTCAACCTGACGAGGTTCGGAGACTGAAAACGAACACCAAGCTGCTGCTGGTTGAAGACAATCAGGATGCCCGCGAAATGACTACGCAGTTACTCACGGCTCACGGCTTTCAGGTGCTTGAAGCTGCAAATGGTGCCGAAGGACTGATCCTGGCGAAGGAAGAAAAACCTTCTGTAGCCCTGATTGATATCGGGCTGCCAGGCATGGACGGTTATGAAGTGGCACGACGCTTACGCAGCGACAAAGACACCCGCAGCATGTACCTGATCGCATTGACCGGTTACGGACTCAGAGAAGATCACAGATTGACGATGGAGGCCGGTTTTGATTCCCACTTCGTAAAACCTTTAAAACTCCAGCAACTGATGCTTGCCATAGAAAAGCTTGAAATAGTCTGAATTGCCTGACGCTGAAGTGTCAGCCTGCCTGTTGTGCCTGGCTTGAGCAAGCAAAGATGACTTTGTGGTCCCCATCCTACAAAAGCTGTATAGACTCGCTGATATACCCCGTGCAAGAGTGTGTTTAAGATTCACATCTGACTCATCCCACTCATTCCACTGCGGTGCTTATCATGACGAAGAAATTGAAGTTCAGGTCCAACAGGTCGAACTCACTCAAACTGGTCAATCCAGGAAGTACGCTGAATTGCCCGTTTCAACACACCCAGCATGGGGCCAGCCTGAACCTGATCGCCTTACTCCACCTGCGTATTCAAACAACACATTGAACAGCGTTGGTACTTTTCTTGTTATCGCCGCACCAAAAATCCCTCAAGTAGCTGTTGAATCTGGCTCAGTTCATACGGTTTGGTGAGCATATGGCAGGGAAAATTGACATAACTATGAATGTGCGGGCCATGACCGGATGAAAAAACAATATGCATATCCGGCGCATTCAGCATGGCTTGCTTTGCCAGGGCGATGCCCGACATTTTGGGTAAATTGATATCCGTCAGCAATACGTCAAAACGCTGTTGCTGCAGTAACTCCAAAGCATTTTCCCCACTTGCAGCAGGGACGGGCATATGTCCTATCATATCGAGCATTTCGCATAACATCTCCAGCAAATCCTGGTTATCTTCAACAACCAGAATATGCAAGCCTGCCCCTGTATCACTGGCAGAATCAGTAGCAGAGTCCTTGGCAAGAGAAGTCTCATGCTCTTTATCAGAAAGTGAATTTTCCATTGTTACCTGTCTGGTTTGAAAACAGCCTGCGTGTAAAGTAAAGCAGGGTCATATGCATTCAATTCATCTATCCCAAATGAAGTTTCTCAATATTTCAATAAATAGCATTATTTTTACACTGCGTCGAATTACGCACCGCCCGGGTACCAATACCAAGCATCACAATACCACCTTTGCCACTAAATTTGAACGCGTTCAGCCATAGATTCCCCATCGCTGAGGTCAACAAATCATCGTGATTATTGACAGTGGCTATGGAAGAAAACTGCTCAGCGTTGAAGTTGCGCTTGATCAGATCAGCCAGAAAACGCTCAATCTGCCGCCGAAGTTTCGCCATGTTGCGATGCGGCATCCTGTTGATGGAAAAAATCAGGTGAACATTACCTGACTTGATAGCAGCGAATGCAAGCATCGTTATCTTCACGCAATGGTGAAACGCATGAGCGAAAAACCCCAAAGGCTGATTCGCCTTCCAAGCCTGTTCATTAACGACGACTGAATCATGACACGCATTAAACAACTTTACAGCTTCTACGATAGCATTACCGAAGAAGCAATTATTTATGCGGAATGCGCTGCTCTCAAATTTTTCGTCAAGGCCAGCACGCGGATCCACTAACTCTTGACAAGGATTGTCGCAATCATGGACAAGCTCTGGGTGACGGTCGATCAAAGGTTCGTGCATCATGCAGATCTCGCAGGTATCCCAAGCCTACTAATTACAGGTTTACGGCGGGAGGTGCCGGTATGGGGATTTACGCCAGGAAAGCGGGACGCAGGGAAAAGATGATGGAGTCTTGCTCTGAATAAATCTGTGCGCTAGAGCACATTCAAATCAAAAATTCGCGTAAATGCGGGAAATATCCTGTCTTTGGGTATCTCCGGATAACTAAAGCCTGGCAATCACTCAGGCGGCATGTCGTGTAACCCAAACGGTAATCACTGTATCTGAAAATTTTCCCAATGCATTTCCGGATAGCAGGCTTACTGATGATGTCCTGGTCTCATACAAGAGACTCTAAAAACGCTGGACAGTAAAAAAGTCCTTTCATGTCCAGAGTTCTTGTATTGTTTCATTTATTGCAGGGACGGAAAATCAATTTCATTCTTGCGTTCCTGTATTGCTTCGCCCAGGGCAGTCAGATTCAGTTTCGCTTTTTTTGCTTTGGGAAACATTTCTGCTTCTTCTTCCTTTACATGGTGCTCTATTTGTTCTGATAAGACTTTGACTTTGGCGTCATAGAGATCATCACCAGGCTCCATGGCCAGGATCTGTGCAATCAAATCCTTGGCAGCCGCATGTTCGACAGTAGCTTCGTCCATCATGTCCCGGGTATCTTCACCGACCTTGCGCATGGCTGAATAAAAAATCTCCTCCTCGGCAATGGTGTGTTTGGTCAATTCCAGGCAAATCTGCCGGGCAATTTTCTTTTTGCTGACTAAAGCCTTATCGCCCAGGCTTTCGAATTTACTGAATAAGGCTTTCACGTTTTTATGGTCTTGCTTAAGCAGGCTGACAGCATCTTGCGCTGCAGCGCCTTTCGCCTTTTTTGCAATAACAGCAGGGAGTTTTACAGACTTGGCTTTGGCCGAAGGTGTGGCGGTGCGCATGGTATATCCTTTATGTCATAAAAAAGAGAAAATGCTATAAGTCTGCTTATTCAACCTGATTCAAGAAGATCGCATATGAACTAAGCTGGGCAGGGTCAGTCATCTTAAAACCTGTGCAATCAATCGTAGTAAGCGCTTGGAAGTACATTTTTAGGAACAGGCTCTGCACACCGGGGTCATGCAGAAACGTCATCCAGCTTAGTATTTCCAAATTCTCTCTACGATAATTGCACGCTTACACTAATGGCCTTACCAATTTCTCGCGGTTCCATTGTCGTGTTTTCGCTGCTGTCAGAAAGTCCTTCAATTTATTCGTCGATATCACAGCAACGTCTTTATTGATACAGGCTGCATTCAACAGAATATCGCCCCCCGCATCATAGGCAATTGCTTTCAAGTGACTATAGGCATCCCTGACAAAATCAATGCTTGTCATATCGTGCTCCAGTTTTTTTGCAGATTCGCTGGAGAGAACGAGGGCGATTGCATCAAATATTACCGAAGGACTTCCTGCCAGTTGCACATCCACCTTGGTTTCTTTACCGTCAGACAGATGGATGCTATTAATCCGGGGAGCAATAACTTTGTACTTCGCATCTGCACTGGTAACTACAGCTTTGAGCTTTTCCAGGATACTGGCATCCGAACCTTCGTCAATGAGAATGCCAACCACGCGACCTGCCAGCGTGTCCTTCATCTTGCCTATCAATTGCAGGGCCGGTGACACCGGCAAGTCCTGCACCTCTACCAAAACAGGCGGTGCCACTGGCAACACCTTAATGCCCAGGCCAACAGCAACACGTCGCGCCAGTTCTTCGTTGATATGCAGCATATGGCCGACCATTGCTTCGCTTATATGCGGATGCTCGACTTTTGATAACTCAAAGATGAGTGCTGCAATGATATGTGCTTGTTCGGTTTCGTTCTGGCTGGCGTAAAATTGACGAGCCTGGCTATAGTGATCTGCAAAACTTTCTGGGCGTATCCGGCCTTTGTCACCAGCTACCGGTTCTGCCATGCTTTTAAAACCTTTCACCGCTTGTTCACGCGGGGCATCCTTGTCCAATGAATTTGGCTCATACGCTACCCTGCCGGTAGCTTGTGTCATTTGCATATGACCATCGCGCTGGTTATTGGCAAACGGACACCTCGGCGCATTGACCGGAATCTGATGGAAATTGGCAGAACCCAGCCTGGACAGCTGCGTGTCAAGATAAGAAAATAAACGCCCCTGCAACAAAGGGTCATTGGAAAAATCAATACCAGGGACAATATGTGATGGGCAAAATGCGACTTGCTCAGTCTCGGCAAAGAAATTATCCGGCCACCTGTCAAGTACCATACGTCCAATGAAAGTCAGTGGTACCAGCTCTTCAGGAATGAGTTTGGTTGCATCGAGATGATCAAACGGAAATTGATCTGCTTCTTCTTGTGTAAATAGCTGTACGGCCAATTCCCATTCAGGAAAATCACCCGCAGCGATGGCATCGAAAAAATCGCGTCTGTGAAAATCAGGATCAGCACCGGCAATTTTTACTGTTTCATCCCAGATGGTAGACTGCAACCCGGCCTTTGGGCGCCAGTGGAACTTCACGAAGCTGGCATGACCATCTGCATTAATGAGGCGGTAAGAATGCACGCCAAAACCCTCTATCATTCGTAGTGACCTTGGCAGCGTGCGGTCCGACATGATCCACATTACCATGTGCATGGCTTCAGGTGTCAGTGAAATAAAATCCCAGAACGTATCATGTGCTGTCGCTGCTTGCGGAAAACCACGGTCTGGTTCCATCTTTACCGCATGGACAAGATCGGGAAATTTGATGGCATCCTGGATAAAAAAAACAGGAATGTTATTGCCAACCAAGTCCCAATTACCTTCCGATGTATAAAACTTGACCGCAAACCCACGTACGTCTCTTGGCGTATCAACCGAGCCAGAGCCGCCGGCTACTGTAGATATACGGGTAAATACAGGAGTTTGACGGCCAGTTTCGGTCAGGATTTTGGCGGTGGTATATTTTTCCAGCGAATGTGTCAGCTCAAAGTATCCATGCGCCCCAGTTCCACGTGCATGTACTACACGTTCCGGAATACGTTCATGGTCAAAATGGGTAATTTTTTCTCTTAAGATAAAGTCTTCCAGCAAAGTCGGACCTCTGACGCTGGCTTTCAGAGAATTTTGATCGTCGGCAATGACCACACCTTGATTTGTCGTCAGTTCCGGATGATTTTTCCCGGCAGTCTGATGTAGTTCGCCACCGTTACCAGTCAATGTAGTGGTGCGGCTTTTTGTTTTCTTTATTTCAGTATTGACTATTGTCGTATCAGTTTTGGACATGGCAGGCATTCTACAAAAGATCAGTTTGGACGCGATCAAAGTTAAACATGGATCAGATCGACGTTTAATTTGGCTTAACTCACGATAGACCAAAATCTCGTCATCCTTTGTTCGGAAACGAACGCTCAGATCAGGCTCGCAATAAAAATTACTTTTTATTTTCAAAGAGTGTTTGGAATTTTGTGTTTCATATTCAAGAATAAAAAACGGACTGCGTTATACAGTCCGTTTCTGCGATGCAAGCAGGGTTTTATTTCAAAAAAAATCCTGAAAAAACTTAAGGGGCACTTGCCTCGGACGTGGAGTTGATGTCTTCTGCGCCGGCTTTTTTGTAAATGTCTTTTGCAATTTCAGCCTGATCAGAATTATCGGTATGCACGGAGATCAGCACATTACCACCGCGAATTTTTCCGTCATACAACTTTGCTTCGTATTCAGGAATCCCCATACCCACCAGGCCACCAATAATGCCGCCAGCGGCACCCACCAATGCAGCGCCACTTAATGCAGCCATGATAGGCCCGGCAGCAATGAAAGGACCGACACCAGGGATTGCCAATGTGCCTATGCCTGTCAGCCAGCCCAGTATCGCACCGACACCCATGCCAGCAACTCCGCCAGTGGCAGCACCCTCAGGTAATTTGGTGTTTTGTTCATGTGCAAAATCCCGTGTACCAGTCTGGTCAGGAAACAAGACCGAGATGTCTGCACTTGAAAAGCCAGACACCTTCAGCCTGTCGACGATAGTTTCTGCTTGAACACGATTTGTTGCGATACAGTAGATTGCGGTTTTCATATAATTTCCTTGAGTGAATTAAGTTACATGCTTACCTGTCGGTGTTGCACGCTTTGCTTGCCGGCTTCAGTTGGTTTTTACGTCCAGTGAATTATTAATGGAACTCACGCCTTTGACTGTCTGGACAATTTTTTCAACCTTCGATTTTTCGTCCGCGGTTTTTACAGGGCCGCGCAACGTAACGGCACCCGCATCCACCATAATTTTGATGTTATGTGCCATCACCGACAGCGATTTTTCCTGCACGACAGAACGCCGGACCGCAGCAAGAAGAGTCCTGTCTTCTGGCGTATTGGCTTGATCTTCTGGCGTTTTATTCCCGGCGTACTTGTCCCGGTTATTGATCGCCGTATTATCGACGTTAGATGCACTTTTCCCCTCTTTAACAACGGGAGGAACCGGATCGGCCGCAAAACCTGTGCATGGCAATATAGTGGCGCACAGCAATACAGCGGTGCCTATCTGATTAAATATTCGTCCCATTCATCGCTCCTGATTAAGTCCATTGTGGACAAGTGGTACCAGACTAAGGCAATTAATCTACCTACATCTGTGCGGTAGACCACACGCAACGACAAGCGGAGATATCGTCCAACTTATTTCATTTGAGAAATAGCCTGTATCCGTGCTGCTTCAGTAAGGTGCCTGCGAGCTTTGGAATTTTTTTACTCTGAAACAGAGTTGAATAAACAGAGAATTCTGTATAGATTGCATAAACCTGCCCAGTAAGATTTTTCCTACAAATCTGCTCGCTATTGTCCGGTATTGCATGTACGGCATTCTGGTTACCATGTCAGCTCTACTGCAAAGCAGCGACCATAATTCGGCGACATATTCGTCGGCATTTCTGGTACCGATGCGGCAGAGAAAGTACAGCGCACCCTATCTTTTCAGAGGAGTCATCATGAGGAATTTTTTCGGTTTCCCTTTTTCAAGCAATAATCAAAAACTTTCTGAAATCAAGGAACAGAAAGTTGATCCTGACATTACAGCGATTCCAGCGACAGACATGAGCTGCGCTAAAAAACCGAAAAGCCTGATTCCTGCAAAGCATCATGTGCATTTGAAGAAAATGGAAGAACATCGCCGGAATTTACGAACCATGTATTTTTCCAGCTAAATGATGGCTCTATGCAAAGCCTGGCCGGGGACGCCTGGTCAGGAGCACAGGGTCATCTAATTGTGCAACGGTCTCTTTGCAACAATCTCTTGTATTCAAAAGAGTGAAATAATCATGACGAAAAAAGTCACAAAAGATTCAAACAATCCGATCTACAGTTCAAGTGCTGATTTTAAGGATGAACTGGATAAACTGATCAGCCGCCTGCCGTCTATGTCCGATATAGAAATAAGCGCTGCCAAGGATCAGTTTTTGCGAAAAATCGAGATCGCCTTAAGCAATCGGCCTTTATAACAACAAAACTGATTGATTGTCAGCGCAGGAACTGGTGACATGCGTCGTCTGCAACCATGTTGAATTTATAGTGTGCGCCCGGCATCTGCCTGAGATGCAGCAGTCGTTTGTGCGGGAACATATCTGCACCAGATACGAAATGCGCCTGATACGATGCAATATGCTCTACTACATCAATACTGTTGCTTGCGGCAAGATGCTTATGTTTTATGCTGCTTACAATTGGCAAGCACAGACCTGACCTTGCGCGCCAGTGCTTCACGGCTATATGGCTTGCTCAACAACTCCACGCCCCCATCCAGCCGTCCTCCATGTACGATGGCATTTTGCGTGTAGCCAGAGGTAAACAATACCGCCAGATTCGGCAAACGCTCGCGCGCCTTGCGGGCCAGTTCAGGGCTACGCAAAGTACCAGGCATGACGACATCCGTAAACAACAGGTCAATCTTGACACCGGTATCAACAATTGCAAGAGCACTTTCAGCGTCGCTGGCATGCAATACCTTATAGCCTAAGCCCATCAGTATCTCGATTGCAGTAGTACGAACCTCGTCATCGTCTTCTGCTACCAGAATAGTTTCAGCCCCTCCTACAATTTTTTCCAGTGGCTGTATCGTCAATTTCCCTTCCTGTTCTGTCGAACGTGGAAGATAAAGTTTAACGGTAGTGCCGTAGCCAAGTTCACTATATATATTGACGTGACCACCTGACTGCTTGACAAAGCCATACACCATGGACAAACCCAGGCCTGTTCCCTTGCCTTCTGGTTTGGTCGAGAAAAACGGTTCAAATACCTGGGCCACCACTTCTGGCAGCATACCTGAACCAACGTCGGACACTGCCAGCATCACATATTCGCCAGGATTCACTTCAGCGTGGGTACGCGCATAATTCTCATCCAGAACAGCATTACTGATTTCTATGGTGAGCTTGCCGACAGATTCCATGGCATCGCGTGCATTGACTGCGAGATTCAGTAAAGCATTTTCGACTTGAGCGACGTCGACAAAGGTATTCCACAAATCATCGGCCAGAATCGTTTCGACTTCTATCGTTTCACCAAGGCTGCGCTGCAGCATATCTTCCATATCAATCACAAAACGGCCAATATTGACGACTTTGGGATCCAGCGCCTGACGCCGCCCAAAAGACAATAAATAGCTGGCCAGTTTGGCACCACGCCTGACACCGGCAAGCGCATTGGTAACGCGCCGCTCTGCATGTTGATTACCGGCAATCTCTGCCGACAACAGTTGCAGATTGCCTGAGATGATCTGCAACAGATTATTGAAATCATGGGCTATGCCACCCGTCAATTTACCGATTGTTTCCATCTTTTGGGAATGTTGCAATGCCTGCTCGGTTTTTTTCAATGCGACTGCAGCTTCATATTTTTCGGTAATGTCCCTGGTAATCTTGGCGTAGCCGACAAACTCACTGAATGCATTGTAAATAGGATCAATCACGACATGGGCGCGAAATTGGCTGCCATCCTTCCTGACGCGCCAGCCTTCCTGTTCAAAGCGACCTTCGGTCCTGGCTGTCAATAATGCGCGCTGCGGCACCCCGCTACGCTGATCTTCTGGCGTATAAAAACGGGAAAAATGTGTACCGATCACCTCTTCCTGCCGGTATCCCTTGATGCGCTGCGCACCAGAATTCCAGTTGCTGACATAACCGTCTTTGTCCAGCATATAGATCGCATAATCAGTCACCCCCTGCACCAGCAAACGAAATTGCTGTTCGCTCAGGCGTAATGCTTCTTCCGCTTTCTTGCGGTCAGTGATATCACGGGTAATTTTTGCAAAACCAAGCAGACGACCATCTTCACGGATTGCATCGATGATCACGCTTGCCCAGAAATAAGATCCGTCTTTGCGAACGCGCCAACCTTCGATTTCGTAACGCCCTTCAGTTTCAGCAATCTGCAATGCGAGCGCAGGAACACCAGCCTTCTGGTCTTCAGGTATATAAAATTGGGAAAAATGTTGACCAATGATTTCTTCTGAGGTGTAGCCCTTGAATTTCTGCGCACCGGCATTCCAGCTCACCACCCGGCCATCGATATCAAGCATGTATATCGCGTAATCAGTAATCGCATCAACCAGTAGCTGAAAACGCTGCAGGTCAATCAGTTTTTTATCGTCAAGCAAATTTCGGATGGACATCGGCTGTTTCCACAGTAACAAAACTTCGTCAGCTAGCGCGCAACAACCGTATTTCTATACCGGATAAAGACTGGATATAGCACTCCCACGACGCGTTAAACCGAACGACGCCTTGTTGCGGCATGATCATCCGGATACTATCCTATTTTATGGTTATTGCAACTGTAGCCGGGAGGAAGATCGGTAAATGTGCGGTAACGTACAGAAAAATTGCGCTTTTCTGTATATACACCTGCTCAGGAAAGAGATGCCGCATAGTTTTATACGGCAATTTTCTGGAGTATTTCATTGATCAGATGAAGATTTCCAACAACCGCTCATTCGATTGATCGGCCAAAAAAGTGGAAGCTGAGAGTTGACGCTGAAAGTTGAAGCTCAGAGTTGACGGCACCCAAGAGATCATTCTATCTGCGCGACATTTTTGAAGATGTTCTCGTGGTCATTGCTAAGCGCTTTGCCCGTCGTTTTCTTATCCATAGAATACTACCCGTAGTACAAAGCAAAACCACCACCATTCCGGTCAGCGTGACAAGCGATTTGAACCAGGCTCCACCAAGCAAGGCCTTATGCAGATTCGTCAACCAGGTGCGAATGGTATCCCCGCTGGCCTGACGAGTCGGCGCAAAAAATCTCTTCATGGCGTCGCTACCGGCATCTAACCAGATACTGGTGGCACCGCCCTTATCACGGATGTCACGGCTACTGCGCACGGTATAACGAAACTCCATGCGGCTGGCGTCATACGATAACGAGGCTTCATGCTCAATATGAAAGTGATGCAAGACCGATTGCCTATGCATCCAGAACCGGCCAGACTCGCGTGCCTGCTGCCAACTGAGGAGTTGCCCAGTCTGCTGCACCCCTGTCTCTGACGCTGCGTCATCACCCGTCTGTTGGTCGAACAAGGCTGCCATGGTCGGGTTGTAGATTCCCGGCAAGTTGAATGACACACTACTCCAGGCAATGACAAACAGCATGGCCCATATCCACAGCCCGCCTGCACGGTGCAGATCAAAATTGAGTTTGTGTATGGCACCATTACCAGCATTTCCGCCAGGCCAACGCACACGCCATGATGAGCGCCAGCGTATCAGCCAGGGCTTGTTATCGGCGCGCTCATGCCCGCTAGTATTTCTGCGCAACCGCGCCGGAAAGCTGAGATACATACCGATAAAGCAATCCAGCGTCCACAGCAAACCCACGATGCCGAGAATGGATGTACCTGCCGTTCCCAACGCCAGCGAATAGTGCAAACGGTAGACGAAGGGCATGAAATTTTTCCAACCTTGCGACAAATCACCCCACAGGCGCGCGCCCTGCACCTGACCGGTATAGGGATTAACGAATAACTGATCAAATGCCTGTTCGAATGCCTGAGCATCAGCGCCCGGTTCGGCTGATGCGGCTGATCCATTTTTTTGTGCAAGCGGCTGGACATTGAAGAGCATCGCCTTCCCAGGTTCGCTATACAGGTCAACAGAAGAAAACGTCACCTGAGGATAACGCGCCTGCAGACGGTCACGTATGGTCAGCGGATCAAGGGGAGCAAGATCAGTTGATGTCTGGACACGCAGCGCCGGATACAAGGCAGCGTCCAGCACATCATTCCATGCAAGCAAGCTACCGGTCAGCCCGGCGATCACCAGAAACCCGGCGATGCCCAGGCCAACCCAGCGGTGCATCACCACTGCCGCCGCACGTGCATTTGCCACGCGTCAGTCCCCGGTTGACGGCAATGCAAAAGCAAGGGTGGCTGCATAGCCATCCTCGTCAGCTTCGCTGGTATCAGTACGTCGCACGCTGTGTGCGACCTTGATCACGTTCAGCCCACTGCTGCGTATCGTGACAACGGCGTAACCCTGCGCGTCTGTCCTGATTGAATGGTCTTCACCTGCGTTCAGATAGTCGCTGGCTATTGTCGTACTGGCCAGTGGCTTGCCTTCAAACAGCACCTGCACGCGTAGCTTGCTACCTTTTTTGAGTTGCATTGGATCGGCCAGAGGCAATATCTCCAAAGGCAAACCAAAGGCTTTCACAACTGATGAACCAGACGCCAACACTGTACGGGTGAACATCTGGTAATAACCAACCTTTTTTGCTGCCGGCACCTGGCTACGCGATCCCGCCACCCATTTGCCATCAATACCCTGGCTCCAGTAGCCATCTTCGAAACTCACTGCCACGCTTGCAAGTTCGGAGGGTGCGTCAAACACCACATTGTGTGCTTGCGCACGAACGCTTACAGGCAAGGCTGTTCCCTTGCGTGTTTGCCCCAAGACCTGCTTGATGTTTTGAGGTGGGTAGGCATCATCCAATGCGCCCTCCCCCAGCACCACGGCCCATTCACCGGTTCGCTGTGCTATCCAGATCCCATGGGCCTGGGCATTTCCCAAAGACAGCAGCGTACCAGTCAACAACGCCAACGCCGTGCTGCGCATGAATGCAATAGATGTCATGGCGTCTCCGTCAGAACTGGCTGGTCAATGAAAGGCGTACGGTACGTGGCTGTGCCATCCCCACCGTTCCATAGACCACGGATTCCCAATATCGTTTGTTCGCGACGTTTTGCACTGTCAGTCGTACGACAGAAGGTTTGTCGAAAAGCCGGGTGGTGTAGGTAGCACCCAAATCCCAGCGAGTGAAGCTATCCACCATGATGCTGTTAGCGCCATTGAGTGGGCGGTTACCCATGTGGTAATACGCAGCGTTCAATGACAGTCCTGGCGTTTCATCAAAACGATAATCGAGGAACATGCTGCTCTGGAAGCGCGCCACATTGGCTGGCCGCTTGCCATCGACACTCACGTCACCGGTGTCATGCTGTTTGGCATCCAGCCAGGCCAGGCCGAAGATGCCGCTCAGTTGTCGCGTGATCTGTCCATTCGCTGCAAGTTCGACGCCACGATGTTGCTGCCGGCCTTTGGTCTTGAAGACGTTATCGACAGAACTTACGGACTGCAATGGCTTGTCGATGTCGAACAAGGCAGCCGATAGCTGCATGCCCTGGATTATGCTTGATTTAAGCCCGATCTCATATTGACGGCTGGTGATAGGGTCCAGGCGTTCATAGGCATTATTGGCCCAGTTGGGCGCATAAGCACCTTGTTCAAAACCTTTGGTATAAGTAATGTAGGCCGTCGTGTGCGAAAGCGGTTTGAACAGGATGCTGACAGTAGGAACCGTTGTTGCCGTTGCATAATGCAGGCGCACGCCGCTGTCAGGATAGTCGCGCGGCTTGTCGTTGACGTAATCGATATAGCGTGCGCCCAGCAAGACTGACCAGGCTTCAGACAAGGCAATCGTGTCGCTCACAAAAAGACTGTGTTGTATCGAATGTGCGGTTGGCAAGCCTGTGTCAGAAGGCAGGTGTGGGTCGGGTCTCGACACGGGGTGATAGATATTGGCAATCTGGTCGGGCAACCGCGTATACGGGCCTTCCGGATAATCCATTTTTGAATAGCTGTATCCTCCAACCAGTTCGTGTTTGAAACCAGCTAGCGCAAGCTTCCCGGTAGCAAAAACCTGGCCCGATATGACACGGTATTCCTCACCTTCATAAGAGACACCGCCGCTAAGTACATTACCGTTGAGTGCCACTGTGTTGACATTGTTAAACAGTGCATTGCGAAAGGTTGATCCATAACCCAGTTGACTGGTGAGAGTCCAGTCAGCATTCAAGGCGTAGTCGAGTCGTGCGCCCGCATTCCAGCTACGGGATTTATAGCGCGCCCATGGTTGCCCGATCAAGGTGCGCGGATCCACACTGGATGCCGGTACCAGCGTGCCATCAAGACGCGGACCCAGACTGGCACTGGCCGACTGTGATTTTTGCTGGTAGTCAAAATCCAGTTGCAGCATACTGTCACGATTGAGTTTTACATCAAGCGCACCGCTCACGAACTCCCGGTCTAGGTCACCTGGATGTGTAAAGTCGCCCACCTTTTCCTTAGCCGCATTCAAGCGATAACCAAGCTGGCCATCATTCAGCGGACCGCCGGCATCAACATTGGCATAGTAGCCTGACTGGCTGCGTATTTCCCCCGTCAGACTCAGCAATCGATCACGTGTCGGGCGTTTGATGACGTAGTTCACCAAACCACTAGGGTCACCCACACCATAAAGAAACCCGGACACGCCCTTGAGTACGTCAATGCGGTCCTTGTTTTCAAGCGGTACGTCCGCATACACATTCGCCAGCAAACCGTCACGTCTGACATTGTTGAAGGTGTTGGCAGAAAATCCCCGTACTGCCACGCCATCGAAAGATGCACCATAAGTCACAGGGCTGACCGAAGGATCGTTGCGCAATACATCAAGCGCAGTGCGTGCACGCTGGCTTTCGATAGTATCAGTCGTGTATGAACCGATAGAAAATGGCAAATCCTGCATGCCGCGTACCCCCAGGGCGCCAGCATTGACATCCGGTGTTTCGAACAGGCGGGGTTGTTGAGCACTAATAACGATGGTTGGCAATGATGTACCCGTACTCATGTCTGACGCAGGTACATTGACCGGATTCCTGGCCGTTGCCGGGTTTAGCTGGCTACGTATCACATAGGCATCGCCCGCTTGTGGTGTAGCTTCCAGTCCACTACCCTGCAATAATTCACGCAAGGCTGCCGGCACTGTGTAACGGCCTGAAATGCCCTTGCTTTGCAGGCCATTTGTCTGATCCGTGGAGAAAGATAGCAGGATACCGGCATCACGCCCGAAGCGATTGAGAACGGTGGTCAGCGTGTCAGCCGGGATGCGATAATCCTTTGCGGCTTCGACCTGTTGTGCATACGCTCCGGGCAAAACCATGGCAGAGAACGTGGTGGCGGTCACGGCCAGCATGCTACGAGCAAGTATGTTCGCTACAGTCTGTGAAATAGCGTGCGTGACGGCACGTGCCATGACGCTGCGCTGGACCCGGCGTGAAGGCAGCCGGGAAGACATTGACCTGGTATGAAATTGACGGGCTCGGCCCATATGCGTTTCCTTTGGAGTGTGAGAGAAGTAGGTGGTCCTATCTTCATTGCCCCGCGAAAACCAAAAAAGGATCAAATTCAAGAAAAAATAATTTTTTCTCCCATCTCATCTTGTCTCATCTCTACCCGCCAATATCCTCTACTACCGACCATCAGCGCTTATGTCCTGCGCGGTTGCACCGTAACCCAATAACGCGTGATGCGCCGGATCTCCACAGGCAGGGCGACCTCCAGCACTGTCAGTATGCGGTCGGTATTGGCTAAAGGATAAGTCCCCGTCACCCTGAGTCTGGCGATGGCCGGGGCACAGGCCAGGCGGCCAGGCCGGTGACGGCTCAGTTCAGCCAGAAAATCGCTGAGAGGCATATCTTCTGCCACGATCATGCCCTGCGTCCAGGCGATAGCATGTTCATCAGCCGCTGTGATGTCGTCGACAGTCTCTCGTGTAAACCGGGCCTGCTGGTCCGCCCGCAGAATACGAGGCGACACTTGCATCCGTTCTGGCGAGATTTCCACTGCACCATCGAACACGGCGACGCGACTGCTGTCTCCATCCCCAAAATCACGCACTGAAAAACGCGTGCCCAAAGCCCGTAGCCGTCCTTGCGCGGTTTGTACGATGAATGGTCGCGTCGCGCCTGATGCCGCCAGTGGCTCATGCGCGGTAGTAACCAGTATCTCGCCATTGAGCAAGTGCAGCACACGCTCGGTACTGGTGAACCTGATATTGACGGCAGTTCCCGAATTCAGTTCAACCTGTGTACCGTCTGGCAAGGTGAGGCTGGCTTGCTCACCAACAGCAGTATTCTTGTCTGCCGACCACAAACGCCAGGGTGTATGTTCTTCAAGCATCAGGCCAGCGCCACCAGTAAAGAAAATGACTGCCATGGTTTTGGCGAATTGGCGACGCTGAATTGATTTCGGTGCCAGTGCAGCGTGCGCCAGCGGCGATGGCAGCGCCTGTAGTCTGCCACCAAAAGATTCAACACGCTGCCAGGCCCGTTCATGATCAGGATGCGCTTCACGCCACTGTTGCCAACGCTGACAGGTGTCAGCCGTGACGACATCAGATTGCAACTCCACACGCCATGCGACTGCCTGTTTCCGCACTTCGGGCGGGATAGGCTGCGTGGCATCATCCTTCGCAAGTGAGATAGACGGCGTAGTCATGGCGGCGTATTTGTTCAGCGGTGTCAGGCGAAGCAGCACTGCTCCAGCGCTTTGGCGATATAACGCTTGACCGTGGGGACAGACAAGCCCAAGCGCGTGGCGATCTCGCTTTGGCGCAGGCCGTCAAGTTGCGACAACAGGAAAGCCTGTCTTACCTTCAAAGGCAGACCATCAAGCAGGCGATCAATTTCCATGAGTGCTTCAATCATGATGGCCTGCGCTTCCGGTGACGGGGCATGCGACTCTGGCTGCTGAGCAAGCGCCTCAAGATAAGCTTGTTCAATGCGCTGATGACGGCGCATATTCAGCATCAGGCCACGGGCAACCGTTGTCAGCAACGCACGCGGCTCTTCGATGGTCAGCGGCACATCCTTGGTAAGCACCCGCATGAATGTGTCATGTGCAAGGTCAGCAGCCACGAAGGAATCTCCCAGCTTGCGGCGCAGCCACCCCTGCAACCAACCATGATGGTCAGTATACAAAATGCTAACTTGCTGATGCAGTGCGAGTTCGACAGCCGCCACAATATCCTCCCGTGCTTAACGACAAAATACCGGAGTAGGAGCAGTCGTTAATGCAAATGATAATGATTCTTATTATATATTACCTGCATAAAATTCCGCAAACTTTGCCCTCAGGATAAATTCGGACACCTGCTATCCACTATCGATCAAGCAAGATCTGACAAAGCGGTCAAGAAAATGATCACCGCTTGCTTCCATGATCTGGGCAAGCGATCCCGGCATCTGTAGTGCCGCTCGCATCGTCATTGATGAGAGAGCCTGCCTCTTGCTGAAACATGGAGCGAACCAGCTCTTTGTCACACTATTGAAAATCATGCCATCTCCCGGGCAGAGTGAAATAGCGCTGTTTTGTATTACCCGTAAATGACCGATTAAAAATAGTAATGTATCTACTTGTTTCAACATCATACTCAGATAAAATCTGCGATGACATCAGCCGGACGGCTATAAAAAAGGGAACGAATGCCTACTATCCATGTAATTTCTGCGACACTGAGTTTGTTGCTGTCATCTCAGGTAATTGCTCAAACCAGCGTACCCGCCACACCTGAAATAGCCGTGGAAAAAAATGTTCCGGTCAACACTGTTACTACTGCTACTACTGTTAACAGTGCGAGTTCGCTGAAGGACAAGCTACAAGCCATGTTCAACACAGCCTGTAGCAAGGATGAATTTTCTGGTGCCTACCTTGTCGCCAAAGGCAATCAGATCATCAGCGAGGCAGCATGCGGTGAAGCCAGCAAGCGCTATCACGTCGCCAATACTATCGATACACGATTCAACGTTGCCTCGGTCGGCAAAATGTTTACCGCCGTTGGCATAGGCCAGCTCGCAGAAGCCGGGCGTTTGTCGTATCGCGACCCAGTGAGCAAATACCTGGATGCAAGCTGGCTGGCACCAGCCGTGGCCAAGAAAATTACGGTAGGCCAGTTACTGTCCCACACATCGGGTCTGGGGGATATTTTTAATCCCCAATTTCTTAATGGCCCTTACATGCAATTGGCGACACTCAAAGACCTGGATGGCTACAAGACATTTACACATGATGCCACTCCCGTTTTTGAACCAGGCAGCAATTATTTTTACAGCAACATAGGCATGCTTTTACTGGGAGCAATCATAGAAAAGGTATCCGGGCAAAGTTACTATGACTATGTGCGCCAGCATGTTTTTTTACCTGCAGGTATGAACAGCACCGATAACTATGTCAGAGACGAGGGGACAGAAAACCTTGCTACCGGCTATATGGACAAAAAAGAGAGAACAGCAGGCAAAAAAGAGAATACCTACCTGATGCTATTGCGCGGTGCCCCTTACGGTGCCGGCTATTCAACCGTGCATGACCTGTTGCGCTTTGCGCAGGCACTGCAAATGGACAAGCTGCTAAAACCAGCAACGCGTAAGCTGTTTTGGCAAGACCACACCGCTGGCCGCGCAGACAAGGGTAGCTATGGGTACGGTTTTGAATTGGGTACCGGCACACTGGGCAAAGTCGCAGGCCACAGCGGACAAATGCCAGGCGTTTATAGCAAGCTGGATATGTATCTGGACAAGGCTTATACGATCGTTGTGCTGTCCAACTATGACCCTGGCCTCTTGCCTTTGGCGGAGCGTATTGCCATGGTGCTGGAGAGTTTGTCGGAACCAGTCTCGCAGTAAACTGGCTCACCTTGCATGGCATATGATAAGCATGGTCGCGCCCCTGAGGCATATAGCCACTTGCCGCATCAAAGCAGGAAATGTTGAAGACAATTCGTGCGCGGTACACCTGGGTTACTGCTATTCAGGGGTGTGTGATTTTTTGCCGATAAAAGTATTGTACCGATTGAGATACGCAGTATTTGTCGGCATGAATTACGCATTGCCGATTTTGTCGACAGCACCGTAAATAGTACGGGCAGCGGCGCACGGGCTCATCACCTGCGCCGTCATTGGCACGATCAGCATGCACTTACTCCGCTCGCCCCAGACACAACGTTCCAGAGGCATGTTGACCCCCTTGTTATTTTAAGTCGATTGCAATCCCCCTCCAGCCTGCTTCGCCTCAAATGTTGCTTAATGCATCATTAATATAAATTCAGCAAAATAATGCTGGAATTTCTATTATCATATAGTAAAGTCATTATATTAATTTATACTGCCTGTCTGCCGCTTGTCTACCGCCGTTATAAGAGGTGGCAGACGGCTAGCAGGCAGGCAAAAAACTGGCCTTATGGTCAGCCTGCTTTTTACTCCACCCTTTTCACCCGCGACACCAACTTGCCAGCTATAGGAGAAGCGCCATGAACACCTCATTGATTCTTGCCAGCCGCCAGCAGCCACACCCCAGCAGGGGGCAAGCATGATACGCCTGCAACTCAATCCCATTGCCAGTGTTGCCGATGCCCAGGCCATGTTGCAAACCGCCATCAATGTTGAATTTGGCACCCTGCCGCCCTACCTGTATGCTCAGCTCAGCATACTGCCCGGCAGCAATGCCCCGGCCATGGCGCGCCTGCAAACCATTACCCATCAGGAAATGATCCACCTCTGCCTGAGTGCAAACATTCTCAATGCCCTTGGCGGCAGTCCCAAGCTGGTGGCACCGGTTTATCCTGGCCCCTTGCCTGGCGACATCGGCTTTGACGGCAAAGTGCTAACCCTGCACCTGCTGCCTTTTGGCAAGTACGCCATGAAACAAGGCATGGACATAGAAATGCCGGTCGATCCGATCGACTTCCCACAACTCAAAATGACCACCTTGGTTGCCACCAAGGCTGTCACCATAGGCCAGTTCTATGAAGCCCTCGATGCCTACCTGAAATCCCTGCCCGCCACCGCCTGGCAGATCAACCGCAACCAGATCAGCGACGCCCAGTTCTTCCCTGGTCAGATCTTTGCCGTCAACAACTATGCCGATGCCCACCGCGCTATCCAGGTTATCGTCTCCGAAGGCGAAGCCACCAGCACCAGCCCGCTCGATTTCAGCAACGAACTCGCGCACTTCTACCGCTTTGAAGAAATCTACCGCAACCAGGTGCTCACCAGCATCCCAGGCAAACCCGGCTTTGCCTGGGGCGAGCCGCTAGGCGTTGACTTTGCCAAATCCTATCCCGCCGTTGCCGACCCACAATTGCTCGACTACAGCAAGCAGCCAGAAGCCGCCCGCGCCGCCCAGCAAGCCTGCACGGTCGCCTACACCGCCATGGTCGACAGCCTGAACCTGGCTTTGAACGGCGATGCCGCCCAACTCGGCATTGCCGTGCGTCGCATGTTTGACCTGCGCATGGCCGCCATTCACGTCCTGCAGACACCGCTGGCCGACAAGAGCAAAGTGGCCGGCCCGGCCTTCATCTACCACGCTGCCTGAACACGGCACACTGCAACGATCACGGGAGAAACAGCATGAGCATTCTGCAATTACCACGCATCCACTTCAAGGGACAAATGTCCTGGGACCCCATCGTCACCAACAACTACCCCAAGTTCTATGATGAAGACAATGCCCAAACCGTCTTGACACCAACCGAAAGCATGAAGCAGTTCCGCCAGGCCGCCATCGAAGCGGCCAAGGGTGGCAACTGGAACCCGGACGGCACCCACCGCGCCGCCTTCTTTGAGACCAGCGTCACCGCCGTTGACCTCGGCCATGGCGCGGTCACTACCGACAAACTATGCGGCGCACCGGCTCTCCTCAACGCCATGCTGGTTGACCTGGAACCGTATGGCGCCTGCACCTCACAATTGTTCTTTGACACGCTGCGCTTTGGCATAGACGGCGGCTGCCGCATTGTTGCCCCGCGCAATGAACGCTTCACCGCGCGCTACATCAACTTTGGCCGCAACTCATTCGGCTTTACTGCTGGCGGCGCCTCCGTCAACTGGCAAACTACCTTCGCCACCGCTGGCCTCACCATCAACAGCCACGGCAGCGATGCCCTGCACGCCCTGCAGCAAGCCCTGTATGAACCCGATGCACTCGGCCTGGTGGTCAGCTTCAATGCCTACCGCACCATCTATTTTGATGATCCCACGCTGCAAAATGGCGTCCCCATACCGGTACAAAAACAACGCGACCTGCTCTACAAAAAATTGCTGGCTGGTGGCTTCCAGCCCAATCCCGCCCGCAGCCTCATCGTCGGCACCATCGGCGTCTGGCGCAAAGGCGAAGCCGCGCACGAACCAAGTGACCGCGCCCTGCTGCCCGATGCCAATGCCAAAGCCTTTGTCGCCACCGCCCACGCCCGCATAGATCGTGGCCATGTCAACCTTGACCTCTCCAACAGCATCAGCGAAACCGGCGCTGCCCTCATCAAACAAGACCTTGGCACCCTGCAAGTGGTGGCCGTCGATGCCGCCAGCAAAAAAGAATACCAGCTGGCCAGCTTCAACTACCCACAATATGACCGCCACGCCTATGAAGCCAGCGCCGGCATCGTCAGCGTGCCTCTCAATCCAGCCTTAAGCGCCGCCGACCTGGCCCATGCCGAATTGGCTGACTGGCAATTACGCAGCAGCAAAGAAGGTTTGCTGCTGAGTGAATCGGCAACACGCATCATCCCGCAAAGCCCCAACCTCTATCTCGACCAGGGCCCGGCTGGCAACACCAAAATGCAAGTCTACCTGCATGGCAAACCCCTGCACAAAATCAGCGACATCACCGTCTATAAAACCGATGCCGCTGGCCAAACCATCACCGGCACGCAAGAGCTCAAAACCAATGCCCAGGGCCAGCTCGTCATCAGCGCCGACGCCAGCGCTGGTCAGGTGTATGCCTACCTGCCCCTGATTGGCAAAAACTTGCCTCCGCCCGATCTGAGCAACGGCATCGACACCCAGACCTACACCTATGCCTATGTGCGCGTACTGCCCGCCGACAGTGCCACCGCCGCCCTGCCCCCAACCTGGGACAATGTGTATAAAAACGTCCTCATCAACTGGAACGCCATGGCCCCCTGCATGGACAACTGGCTAGACCTGGCCAACCCCGTGCAAGTCCACAACTACGCCAGCATCCTGCACCGTCTGACCGACCCCAAAGCCTTTGAAAGCTACCTCTTCATGCCCGTCACCCGCGACATGACAGTCGGCCAGCGCAGCCTGCTCAACAACTTCCTCAAACAAGCCCTGCCCCACCCAGTCGAACTGGCAGAAAAAATCGCCCCCCACACTTTGGCCGCAGCAGCTCCAACACCGGCAGCAACGCCAGTCAGCGACAGCATCGCGCCCCAGCAACAGCCAACCGGCAAGCCCAATTTTTCCGAGCTAAGCCGCAGCCTGCGCAATGTCGATCATGAATAGGGAGACGTGAAACAGAAAGAAGTGAAATAGAGAGAAGTAGCGCAGGCAGCACCAAGGCAGGGCGCAGGCTTTTGTTCAAGAACCTGCGCCCTCATCGTCAAAGACGAATACAGGGAATTGGCGAACATCTATGTCGATCGCGGCCCTGATGCAGCACTGGCACAACAGGTGGCAACCCAATTGATGGCACACGATGCGTTGGGAGTGCATGCCAGAGATGAGTCAGGTATTACCGACATGTTAAGCGCCAAACTATTGCAGGCAGAATTCGCGTCGGCAATCAGCTTTGCCTTGGGTTGTTTGCTCCCATTGCTGATCGTGGTATTTGCGCCGGTTGATCAACTGATTTTATTTGTAGGAATCGGCTCACTACTCTTTCTTGCTACCCCTGGCGGTCTAGCCGCGAGGGTCGGCGGTGCTAACGTCATAAAAGGCATTGTTCGTATGACATTCTGAAATGTACTTGCGATGGGCGCAACAGCCGCAATTGGCAGCATATTCGGCATATTGGGATAACAGATCCCTCTAGAAATTTTCACCAGCGAATTGTGGTTCTGTCGCAATAAGAGGCCGCCCCTGCTGCCATCAGGAGCAGAAGAAAATGCGCGGCTTTACTTCCGATAAGACTAGGGATGCAGATTGGGACACCCCGCATTTTCCAGCATGAATGAAATCTGCTGGCGAAGTGCCGCTTAAAACGTCGATTCCCATTGCGCATTGCCGCTTTTATCGGTCGCACCGTAAATAGTACGGGCAACGGCGCACAGGCCCATCACCTGCACCATCAACAGATACCATCCAGCCCCACCCGCAGCCACGGAATCACTGGTATGGTTGTCCAGGTGCATGGTGTGTTTGACTTTGGTCACGTAAAGCGAGATGAACTCCATAAATGAAGCAGGTGAAAAGTGTGCCACACTGCCCATCAAATAGAAACACACGTAGATACCCAGAAAAATTTGCACAGCAAAAGCGACTGCGACCACCAGCAAAAAGGCAAAATCGATTCGCTTTGCCTGGAACTTGAAGATGTTCGCCGCGAAGTAAAAACCACTCATGGCGATAAAACCCATGACAATGGCACCTATCGGCAGAACGACCAGGTAAGAGAAAGAAAAAAGATTGATTCCAGTCCAGCGCCACATCAAGGTGTTGAAGACACTAAGCAGCAAAGAGCTCATCAGGCAACATAACCAGGTAATTGGTCTTGCATGCGTCAATGTATTTGTCACGGAATTGCCTTGAAGGTGGTAGTGAGACGAATAAGGATGTGGCAGTCTCGGTATCTAATTACATCCTGCTATCAATCACCGTTACCGCCACCAAATTCATCTATTCCACGTCAGAAGATTTCCTGTCCGCCAACGCCGACCACCTAGACAGCTTCGACCTGCCGCTGATAGCAAGACAGTTCGACTTGTTAGTGACATAGCATCCGCGCAACGACAATGATCCAGTCACCGGTAGTGATTGGAGCAGTTGGGGGCGGAGATTGTTGCCGGGGTTGAATTAGGGGTACGTCCAGACCAGCATAAGAGTAGAAGCTGCTGCCACCGAACACAGAAAAAAACTTGTCCAATCTGTCCTACGCAATAGATCACTAGCACATTGCTGGCGAACAACAGCATCACAGACATTCTCACCACCGCATCCGGCAACATGACCACCATGGCGGCGTGAAAGTCATTACAAACAAAGACTGGTTCGCCGCCCTCCATCAGGCACTGAGGAAATCTATCATATCTATGCCGAGAGTTTCAAGGTTGAAAAGCATTTAAACAAGATTTTGGCAGAAGCGCAGGGCATTGTGGATTGGCGTTGTCTCCATTAGATAGGAAGAGACTTTAGCATTAAAGGCGGTCGCCTAACCTTTGACTCTTGAGTAATCCTTAAGATCTAACTAATCTCGATAAAGGCGCTTCTCCAAAAGGTTATAAACGGTCACGCTGAAAACTGCACCGCGAATTTCAAGTGCATGCAACCTTGCCTTGAGCAGATCAGCATTAAAATCATAGGTTTTGAGGCATTGATGTGCGCTGATCATATCGGAAAGTAGTGCATAATTTTTTTTATGCACTTCTAACTTGGGATCATCCCTTTTACGAATCCAACGTATTGCAGTGATCCCCCAAAACAACAACCAGAAACCACTTTCGCTTATAAAATTTGCGACGCTAGCAGCAATGGCCGTAAGTCCCAATGAATATGCTTCACAGAATATAGACCCCAGACCTTCGGTGAGCGATAGACGCAACTGCTTCCAATAACCAACAGGCTCTATTGATTCAGCGATTGGGAAACCTAACAAATGATTTTTTGCCAGTATAGTTCTGGCAAAATTAATAGTTTCTGAATAGATGAGCGCATTGATAATCGCCCATTCGAGTAATGGTGAACACAATTGCTTGTGCTCGTAATAAAGACGAGCTAATTCTTCTATTTCCTCAACGTTCGGTGACAATCGCTGGGCATTCAATTCTGATGCGGCTTCGCCTGTTCGTAACACCTGCATAATAGGTACGTGTATCCAGACGCGGTCATATGATGAGATGAGCTTATCTGACAATGATTTCGGCAAATCAGAAACCTGCTCCAAAAATTCAGTAGGGGATAAACGAAACAAATTTTGAGGAATTCTCTCTACTGTGTTTTCCTCCATGGAATGAAATGAACTTACAAGATAACTCATAATTTCATCCAAAGTTTCAATCACATTCCATCTGGTTGCACTCAAGTCTTGTAGCGCCAGTCCAGACGACAACTCAACGCCAATACGATACCTCAGCGCCCAACGCTTCGATAGAACTTTCTCGGCGACAGCCTGATAGTAGCTACTGTCTTCATAGTTCTGCGGGACAACTTTGACAAAATGCTGGGAACTTTCCAAATGTAGGGTGGCAGCTTTAGCCCTTACATTTGCAAAGTCCCGCTCAACAGTAAATTTATTTACCCAGTCAGAAAGTTCTAAATAGAGATTGCACCTGCTATGAGAAATTATGAGGCTTGCCCTAAGAGCTTCAAATAGTGACTTGGAAACTAGGACCGACACGGTCATCCGAACATCTTTGGGAAACTGGCCGTAACTCTCAAGGTAATTAAACATGAAACATTCAACGTGGTCTTCCTCTCTGTCGGCCACAACTTGAATTCTTACTTCGCATTGAGTCAGCTTGGCAGTCTTGTCAGGGTAACCTTCATGAAGTACTTGTACATATGGATAGCGCAATAATCCCACACCAAAAATTTCGGTAGTAAGCAACTCATTATCTTCGGTTTTCTGCAAAGTTACGCGGGTAGTAAGTTGTGCAACTTCGATACAAAGCTCTTGGCTCGATAGCATATTCTTCCTTTTCAGTCGTATAGCAAATGAACCACAAAAATGTGCTTATAAAAAAACCCACTCCTCTCTCGAAGAACGGGCTTGAATCGATATCAATACAATTTACTCGAATTAAAACGGAATATCATCATCCATATCCGAGAAATTCGGTGCCGGGCGGGATGCTGGTGCCTGGCGTTGTTGTGGTGCTGCCTGTGGGCGTGGAGCTGGTGCTCCGCCGCCACCGCCGTAGCCGCTGTCATCCATCGGTGCGCCGCCGCCCATGCCCTGGCGGCTACCCAGCATTTGCATGCTGTCGGCTTTGATGTCGGTTGCGTATTTTTCTACGCCGTCTTTGTCGGTGTATTTACGGGTGCGCAGGCTGCCTTCTACGTACACTTGTGAGCCTTTTTTCAGGTACTGGCCAGCGATTTCTGCCAGCTTGCCGAAGAAGGTGATGCGGTGCCATTCGGTCTGTTCTTTCTTTTCACCGCTGGATTTGTCTTTCCAGCTATCGGTGGTTGCCACGGTGATGCTGGTCATTGCATCGCCTGATGGCATATAACGGGTTTCCGGGTCTCTCCCAAGGTTGCCGACGATAATGACCTTGTTCACTGATGCCATATGTTTCTCCTGAAGTTTCCTGATACAAATTAATTTAAGCCTCTGCCCCAACGGCAGCTTTGCTGCGTTTGGGTATATTCGGCATATTGACAGCGATAAGCAGCCATATCGCTGTCAGGACTGCGCTTACAACAAAAACGGATGAAGCTGCCATATGCTGCTTTATCCAGCCTCCCAGCGCACCACCACAGAACAGGCCTATGGCCTGCAAGGTGTTGTACACACCGAGAGCAGCCCCTTTGGCTGCAGGCGGGGCAATGCGTGATACCAGCGAAGGCTGACATGCCTCCAGAATATTGAATGCAATGAAAAAAACAAACAACAAAATCACCAGCATGAGCGGGGACTGCAGGTATTGCCACAAACCCAGTTCAACTAATAATAATAAAGCAATTGCAACCACAAATACCTGTTTCATTTTGCCAAATTTTTCACCGATGAAGATTGCTGGCAACATGGCAATAAATGAAGCAAACATGACGGGCAAATACACTTTCCAGTGTGCTGCCACCGGCAAGTCGGCATATTGCACCAGGGCAGATGGCACGACGACAAACATGGCCATCTGTGTCATATGCAGGGCAAACACACCGTAATTCAGGCGCATCAGCTCACGGTTTTTAAGAATAACGGAAAACGGTACCGGCGCATGGTGGACGGCAGGGGCATCTGGTGTCACAAAGACCACGACGGCAATGCCGACCAGGGCCAGCACGCCGGTCATGGCAAAAATGCCACCCATGCCTATGCTTTGATACAACAGTGGTGCAGCCACCAGCGAAAACGCAAACGTCAGACCGATAGAGCCGCCGACCATGGCCATGGCCTTGGTACGGTGTTCTTCACGGGTAGAGTCGGCGATCAGGGCGGTGATGGCGGCAGAAATCGCCCCCGCACCCTGGATGGCCCGCCCGATGATGACGCCAACCACGGTGCTTGCCGATGCGGCAACAAAAGCACCAATGGCAAACAACAGCAAGCCAATCACGATAATGCGCTTGCGTCCGAACTTGTCTGAGGCGATGCCAAACGGTATCTGCCCGAATGCCTGGCTCAGTCCATAGATACCCATGGCCAGGCCGATCAGGCTGGCGTTATCGCCATCCGGCAAGGTTTTGGCGTGGATGGCAAAAACCGGCAGGATCAGGAACAGGCCCAGCATACGCAGGGCAAAGATGGATGCCAGCGAGGTACTGGCGCTGATCTCTTGCCGGCTCATGCCGGCAGGTTCCATTTCATTCAGCGTAGAAGCATCTGAAGGTGTTGCAATAGTCATATTCAAAACCCGCCTGATCAATTTAACTTACATAAAGCAAAGACGAGCCCACGGTAATTTTCAAAACCCGTTATAGTATCAGGTTGCACGCCTACTTCCCCCAATTCGGCCCAAATTCAGCTCCAATACCATGACCACACGTACAAAAGCAGCAAAAGCGGCTAAACCCGCAGAAATCGATTTTGATGCCAACGACATCCAGTTGGCACAAAAGCGGGACTTGATACGCGTACGCGGCGCCCGCACGCACAATCTGAAAAACATCAGCCTTGACCTGCCGCGCAACAAGCTGGTGGTCATCACCGGTCTGTCGGGTTCGGGCAAGTCTTCACTGGCGTTTGATACGCTGTATGCAGAAGGCCAGCGCCGTTATGTGGAATCGCTGTCGGCCTATGCGCGTCAGTTTTTGCAGTTGATGGAAAAACCGGATGTGGACTTGATTGAAGGTCTGTCACCAGCCATTTCCATCGAACAAAAAGCCACCTCGCATAATCCGCGTTCGACAGTCGGTACCGTCACCGAGATCCATGATTACCTGCGTCTGCTGTATGCACGTGTAGGCACGCCATATTGCCCTGACCATCCAGAGAACCCACTAGCGGCACAATCAGTATCGCAAATGGTGGATGCCGTGCTGGCCATGCCGGAAGATACCAAGCTGATGATACTGGCCCCGGTGGTTGCCAACCGCAAGGGCGAGCACATGGATTTGTTTGAGCAGATGCAGGCCCAGGGTTTTGTGCGCTTTCGTGTGCAGAGCGGCACGCATGACGCCAAAATCTATGAAGTCGATAACCTGCCCAAGCTGAAGAAGACCGAGAAGCACACCATTGACGTCGTGGTAGACCGCGTCAAGGTCAAGGCAGACATCAAGCAGCGTCTGGCAGAATCTTTCGAGACCTGCTTGCGACTGGCAAATGGTCGCGCCCTGATTGTGGATATGGACAGCAATCATGAGCAATTATTCTCGAACAAATTTGCCTGTCCTATCTGCGGCTATTCATTGCAAGAACTGGAACCACGCCTGTTCTCTTTCAATAACCCCATGGGTGCCTGCCCGGAATGTGATGGCCTGGGGCATATAGAATTTTTTGATCCAAAACGGATTGTCGCCTTCCCTAATCTGTCGCTGGCCAGTGGTGCCGTCAAGGGTTGGGACAGGCGTAATCAGTTCTATTTCCAGATGCTGTCGAATCTGGCCGCCTACTATGAATTTGATATCGACACGCCTTTCGAGCAATTGCCGGAATCAGCGCAACAAATCATTTTGTATGGCTCGGGCAAGCAACAAATACCGTTTACCTATATCAATGAAAAAGGCCGCACCGTCATCAAGGAGCATAGCTTTGAAGGCGTGGTCACCAACCTGCAACGCCGTTATCGCGAAACCGATTCGATGGCCGTCAAGGAAGAGCTGGCCAAGTTCATCAATGAAAAACAATGTCCGTCCTGTAATGGCGCACGCCTGCGCATCGAAGCACGTTTCGTCAAGGTCGGTACCGGCAAGCAAGAGAAAGCCATTTACGACATCAGCGCCATGCCGCTGCGTGAAACCCTGCATTTCTTTGAACACCTGAAACTGACCGGTGCCAAGCGCGACATCGCCGACCGCATCATCAAGGAAATCACGGCCCGCCTGACCTTCCTCAATAATGTCGGTCTGGATTACCTGTCACTGGAACGCAGTGCCGATACCCTGTCTGGCGGCGAAGCCCAGCGCATACGCCTGGCATCACAGATCGGCTCTGGTCTGACTGGCGTCATGTATGTGCTGGATGAACCCTCGATTGGTCTGCATCAGCGCGACAATGACAGGCTGATCGACACACTCAAGCATTTGCGCGATATCGGCAACAGCGTGCTGGTGGTAGAACATGATGAAGACGCCATACGCTGCGCCGACTTTGTGGTCGACATGGGCATTGGTGCGGGTGTACATGGCGGCGAAATTATCGCCCAGGGTACGCTGGAAGACATCATGAGCAACAAGCGTTCGCTGACAGCACAATACCTGAGCGGCGCGCTGGAAATTGCTGTCCCTAAAAAGCGTACAAAAGCGGACCCGGCCAAGCAATTGCTGATTGCCGGTGCACGTGGCAATAATCTGAAAAAAGTCTCGATGAAATTGCCGGTGGGCTTGCTGACTTGCGTCACCGGTGTATCCGGCTCTGGCAAATCAACGCTGGTGAATGACACGCTGTACCACGTCGCTGCACGTCACTTGTATGGTTCACAAACCGAACCAGCCGTGTTTGACCATGTCAGCGGTCTGGAACATTTTGATAAAGTTATTTCTGTCGATCAGGCACCTATTGGTCGCACGCCACGTTCCAACCCGGCGACCTATACCGGTTTGTTCACACCGATACGCGACCTGTTTGCCACCGTGCCGACAGCAAAGGAACGCGGCTACAGTGCTGGCCGTTTCTCATTCAATGTCAAGGGTGGCCGTTGCGAAGCCTGCCAGGGCGATGGCGTCATCAAGGTCGAGATGCACTTTTTGCCTGACGTGTATGTACCCTGCGATGTCTGCCACGGCAAACGCTATAACCGCGAAACCCTGGAAGTGCATTACAAGGGCAAGAACATCAATGAAGTGCTGGGCATGACGGTGGAAGATGCATTTGAATTCTTCAAGGTGGTTCCCATCATCGCACGCAAATTGCAAACCCTGCTGGATGTGGGTCTGGGTTATATACGCCTGGGGCAAAGTGCTACCACACTGTCGGGTGGTGAAGCGCAGCGCGTCAAGCTGTCGCTGGAACTGTCAAAGCGTGACACTGGCCGCACTCTGTACATTCTGGATGAACCAACCACGGGCCTGCATTTCCACGACATTGCGCTGCTGCTGAAGGTAATACACAAGCTGCGTGATCAGGGCAATACACTGGTCATCATTGAACATAATCTGGATGTGATCAAAACAGCGGATTGGCTGATTGATCTGGGACCGGAAGGTGGCGCTGGCGGCGGGAAGATCATTGCTACCGGCACGCCGGAAGAAGTGGCAGCCAATCCAGATAGCGTCACTGGGAAATATCTGCTGCCATTGTTGAAAAAATCAAAATAATCGTTTTCCCTTTGTGGGTAAAAAGCCGTATTTCCTTTGCGGGAAATACGGCTTTTTAATGGCTGTGGTCGCTTGATAAGTGCGGCCTCATGGCCATATTTACAGGTGCGCCACAGCGCTTGGTTATAATAGAACTCATTTCATGAATAGGGATGAGATGCGTTTGCCTCATAACGTGGGTTGACAAGGCGGACGAGGCAGTCAATAGCGGTGCTATTGATAACGAATCCAACGCAGTCCAGCACGCGTTATGAGGCAAACCCTTCGGGAGCTGGCGATTCGGGCGCATTGCTACGTTGCGCCGCTTGCTAAGGCACCAGCCTTAGCTGCAAGTGTCACCCTTGACGCCTTGCACTGCATCCCGAATCGCCTTGCTCGCACTCATCCCTATTCATGAAATGAGTTCTAAATTTAATCCGTCGCGGCACGCCGTAGCAAAACATAATTAAGAATCTGCCGCAACCTATGAGCATACGTCTGATAGTTGGCCTGGGAAACCCCGGCCCCGAATATGAACAAACCCGCCACAATGCGGGCTTTTGGCTGGTCGACCAGTTGCCGGTCAGCCTGCAAAGGGACAAGAATTTTAATGCCCTGGTTGGCAAGACCCGTATCGCCGGTCACGAGGTCTGGTTGCTGGAACCACAAACCTTCATGAACCGTTCTGGTCAGTCAGTAGGTGCCATCTGCCGCTTTTACAAGATCACGCCTGACCAGGTGCTGGTGGTGCATGATGAACTGGATATGCTGCCTGGTGTGGCCAAACTCAAACAGGGTGGCTCATCCGGCGGGCACAATGGTCTCAAGGATATTACCGCTGCACTGGGCACCCAGGATTATTGGCGCTTGCGTATAGGCATAGGCCATCCGCGCAGCCTGAACCTGCAACAGGGTGTGGCTGACTTTGTCTTGCACCGCCCACGCAAGGAAGAGCAAAGCCTGATCGATGAAGCGATAGCAAAAAGTCTGGATGTATTACCCATGCTGGTTGAAGGAAAGTTCCCGGAAGCGATGATGCAACTACACACCACCAAATGAAATCGGCAATCCAAATTCATGCCGGTCGCAAAGCCTTTGACCATCTGCGTCAGCATGGCTTGCGGGCGCAGGATGTGGCCATCATTCCCGCTGCGGCAGGTGGCCCCAAGGGGCTGATACTGCAAGCGCTGGATCAATGGATTTTTGGTGAATGGTTGCCGACCGCCCCGCGTGAACGCACGTTGATTGGTGCATCCATCGGTGCATGGCGCATGGCAGCGGCCAGTCAGGCTGACCCGGTGGCGGCATTTGCACGTCTGGGGGATCTGTATTGTGAACAGCGCTATCCGGAAAAACCGACGGCCCAATACGTCACACGCGAAATACAGCAACTACTGCATGCCTTCATCGGAGGCCATGAATCAGATATCGTGCATCAACCACTGCACAGGCTGCATTTGCTGGCCGGACGTGGGCGCGGTTTGCTGAATGCGCCCAAATCCCAGCACAAGGCCAAGGCAGGTTTTGTGGCGGCCAGCTTTGCCAATCTGGCGTCACGCTCGCGTCTTGCCAGGCATATGGACAGGGTGGTCGTGGGCGACGTGCGCGACCCGCTGTTCTGGCTGAAGGCGCGCTTTGACAGTTTTGATACACATTTCTGCCAACTGACAGAAGACAATCTGGCCCCGGCCCTGCTGGCCTCTGGCACGCTGCCACTGATCATGGAGCCGGTGGCAGATATACCGCACGCACCGACTGGTAGCTACTGGGATGGCGGCATTATCGATTACCACCTGGCGCTACCGTATTCACGCGTGGCCGGTGACAAGGATGGTGGCCTGGTGCTGTATCCACATTTCACTGACCATATCGTACCCGGCTGGCTAGACAAACCCCTGCCGTGGCGCCGCGCCGGTCTGGGCAGAAACCGCGAATGGCTGGACAATGTGCTGATGATCGCACCGTCGCCGGCTTTTTTGAGAACCCTGTCACGTAGCAAACTGCCAGACCGCAAAGACTTTTTTTACTATGGCACTGACCACGATTTCCGCATACTGAACTGGAAACTCGCTATTTCAGAAAGCAGCCGCATACGCGATGACTTTGCAGCATTCGTGGACAAGCCCGACATGAGCCAGGTCATACCGCTGAATTTTTAATTTCTACATCACGACAGGTGATGGCAAAACCAGAGCACCGTTCTGCCGTTGCTCTGCCACATAGGCAATCAATTCGGGGAAGAATTCCAGGAAGCCTGCCGACAAGGCGGCATGATGGGTTTCCAGATCGGCGATACCTTCACGCAAGAGATGTCCATTCCTTGACAGCCTTTGCGACACCCGGCGCAAGGCAATATCGACACCGGCAAAGTTCTGGTAAGAACCCAGCCAGTCCTGGCTGACCATGTACGGCAATGCGCGTTGCAGCCTGTCAGGCAAAATGCTTTCATGCGCCTGCAAGGCAGTGTAAAAACGTGCGATCAAATCTTGCATGGGCGCGTCAGAATAGCGCGACCAGTGCTGGCTCAGTACGTGGTCATAAAACACATCCAGCAAGATACCGGCATAACGCCGGTGCTGTGGCTGAAACAGCCGCCTGGCATCCAGCACCAGCGGGTGACTGTCGGTATAGCTGTCTATCTTGCGGTGCAGGATAATATCTGTCTGTATAGGCAGCGCATAACGCGCGGTGTCGCTGGCTTTGACGAAATCCCCCAGCAAGGCACCAAGCATGGCTTGGTCGCTTTGTTGTGCCAGGAAGATGTGGGCGAGATAGTTCATAGAATCAGCCAGAGTTTACCCCTCTTTGGGCCAGGCTGCCGAAGAGCCTGGCAAGCACTCTACGGCCCTTCGTTATCTGCCTTCGTAGTACCACCAGTGCCACCAGTACCGCCAGCACCACCAGTACCACCCTCCATTTCAGCCTTGCCCGGCACAGGAATATGCCTGCCACGCTGTTGCAGGGCTTGCCGTAGCAGATATTCAACCTGCGCATTGGCGCTGCGCAGTTCCTGGGCCGCCATACGTTCGATCTCGTTCCACAACACGGGATCGATACGCAGGGGGAAGGATTTTTTCCCGGGGCTGGCCATTATCTACCGTTCAGACGTGGGGTCAGGTAACTGAGCAGACGTTGCGGGTCTTGCGTACCGAGGAGTATGGTCTTGCCATTACGCATGATCAAACGTATCGCTTGCTTGCCATGTGCGTTATACAGCATGCCCTGCCTGGTTCTGCGTATGCCCCAGCCATCCAGAAAGCTGGTATTGGTAGGCCCTGCCGCCTGGATGTCAGCCAGTGCGACTTTCCACACTGGCCAGCCCAGCCAGCCAAACCGCCAGGACAGATGAGTGGCATCTACCCGTATAGTCAGGCTACCCAATATCAGTAACACCAGCAGATTAACCAGCAGCACGATGAATGGTGCCCATACAGGACGTGAACCATCTGCGTGCATATGCATCCACATGTTAACCAGGCCCATCAAAGGCATGAATATCCATAAAAACTTGAATAACTGTCTTTCCACATAAATAGGGTGTTGCATATGCTTGGTCCATTAACTTTTAGTTGTACAAGGTGCCGGTATTGATGACAGGCTGGGTCTCCTTGTCGGAACACAGCACCACCAGCAAATTGCTGACCATGGCCGCTTTTCTTTCATCATCGAGTTCACATATCTTGCGCTCTGACAGACCCTGCAATGCAGCTTCCACCATACTGACTGCGCCATGCACAATTTTTTTGCGGGCGCTGATGATGGCTTCTGCCTGCTGACGGCGCAACATCACCTGGGCAATTTCTGCGGCATAGGCCAGATGGGTCAGCTTGGCATCTTCAACATCGATACCGGCAGCGGTAAAGCGTTTGTGCAATTCGTCACGCATGGCACCGGCAACCACATCCATGCCTGCCCGCAGGGTCGTTTCGCCTTCGGCAAGATCTTCACCATCGTCATAGGCATACTGCGTTGCCAGATGACGTATTGCAGCTTCTGCCTGTATGTTGACGAAGCGTTCAAAATCATCGACATTGTAAATTGCCAGCGCCGTATCCTGCACGCGCCAGATGATGGCCGCGCCAATTTCGACGGGGTTGCCGCGTTTGTCATTCACCTTTAAAGGCGCAGTGTTCAAGGTGCGGGCGCGCAGGCTCAGCTTGCGCTTGGAATAAAAAGGATTCACCCAGCGCAGGCCTTCGCTGCGGTCTGTCCCTTTGTACTGACCAAACAGCGACAGTAAAGCCGCTTCATTCGGTTGCAGCATATACAAGCCAGTCAAGATGAAAATACCTACCACGACGACAGCCAGACGCAGCAATACCCCCGGCACACTGGGGTCGCCACCCACACCAACCAGACCGATAAAACTATAGGCACCGCCTGCCACAAGAAGCAGGCCAACAATAATCATGAAATAACCGTCTAGCGATGGGCGGGAGCGCTCTTGTATTAATTTTTTATCACTCGCAGACACTGAGGTAGTACTCATACTTTCTCCTGATAGATGGCACTTTGAAATCAAAGTGATATCACTTTAGGCCGCAAATACGAGCCTGTCAAGAAAATATGAAAACAATAGTAGAAAGGCCATGACTGGCACAGTCAGCATTTTCCACAGGGTGTATTCCTGTAGCGAAGGCAAGGTGCAAGGCATTGTATGAGCAACACCCATTCAGCTAGGGCGTGTTGACCTGGTCAAATGCCGGAACTCAGGAAAAGGGGAACAACTTCCTGATACGGTTGGATGCCATCATACTTGATGCGGCCTTCAAGCATGACACACAGCGCGTTTCTTTCTCAGCGGCTTGAGCAGGCCCGGCAGCGACCACGGGCAAGGATGCCCTGGCACGGGTGCCGGCGTAATACAGCACGACACCCATCAGGGCAGCCGCAATCAGGGTCCAGAACATGACAGCACTCCGGAAATGCGCCAGCAAGAAACCGCACACCACCGGGCTGAAAGCTGCCCCAAAAGTCGCCAGGCTTTGCGCTCCATAATAACTGCCACGCTTGTCGGCGGGTGCGATCATGTCGATAAACAGGTATTCGCAGGGAATCACGATCACTTCACCCAAAGTGAAAGCCAGCGTCGCCATCACCCAGGATATAACACTGTCGGCCTGCATAAAGCCCAGCAAACCCAGCGCATACAGCGAAACCCCCAGCGTCACCCAGCGAAACAGGTATTTTTGCTGCATGAGTTTACCAACCGGATATTGCAAGGCCACGACAGTGACCGCATTGGTGATCAGGATGTAAGGAATCAGTTTTGCTGTGGCTTGCGTACCCCTGCTCAGTATCAGGTATTGCGACAGGTAGCCGGATACAAAACGACCAAACACAAACGATGTCAGGACACTGCCCAGTGTGAAGAAAATCAGACGTCTGTCACTCTTCAGGCTGGTCAGGGTACTGCCAAAGCCGGGCTTCAGCCCGGTATCGGCAACTGCCGGTACCGTAGCGGGTGGTTGGGTGATGTTGTCTCTGGCCTGATACCCCACTATTTGCGAAGCCATCAATGAAAATATGGCAGATATCATCAAGGGTGCAGCCACCTGATACGCAAACAGCCAGGCGCCCCATACCGGACCAATGGCAAACGCCATGTTGATCAGCATGTAGTTCATGGAAAACGCACGTGGCCTTTGGTCTGGCGGCAGCAAATCTGCCAGCATGGCCTTCAGCGCGATACTGCGCAAGGTCAGCGCCGATTCAATACAGGCTAGTGCCAGCAAGGCCGCCAGCGCAAAGGCCGATACCGTCACCAGCAGCGAACACAGGGCCACGGCGATGCAGGCAAACATCATCAGACGGCGCTTGTCGAGACGATCTGTCAGATAGCCCGCATACAGACCAAACAGCGTGGAAAAGAAAATGCTGCCGCCCATTATCCAGCCTACGGCCTGCTGATCCAGCCCCAGACTGTCTGACAGATACAGGGCCATGAAGGGCAGCGCCACCGCTCGCCCCATGACAAAGACAAAAGAACTCAACAAGAGCCGGATCACTGTCGATGGGAAGCGCTTCATCATTATCCTTGTTCATCAATCTTTGTATAAATGGGCAAACCTGGCATTGAAAATCCTCGCGCACGGCATGGATGATTCTCGCTCTTTGCAAGTATCCAGAAAAAAGCAGAAAGGAAAAATGGATATAATTGAGAAAAAAATTTCCCCTTTTATGAAACTTCTCGACCAGTACCGGCGTCTCTACACTTTCTTGCAAGGCCAGACGCAACAACCAGGTCTGCCCAGCCTGGCGCAGGCCATGCATTGCAGTGAACGCAACATGCGCAACCTGCTGGCAAAAATGCAGCAACAGGGCTGGCTGCACTGGCAGGCGGGGCGCGGGCGTGGTAATCATTCACAACTGGATTTTCTACAGACACCCGATACGCTCGCGCTTGATCATCTGTCCCATCTGCTGGCACGCGGAGATCTGGAACAGGCCTTTGCCAGCCTGGAAGATGGACAGCGCCAGCAACTGGCAATGCGCCTGCCGGAATACCTGGGTGTACCTGATGCCGCTTGCCGCAGCCTGCGCATGCCGCTGTTTCGCAAGGTGGAAAGCCTGGACCCGCTGAAGGTATACGGACGCCTGGAAGCGCATCTGGTACGTCAGATTTTTTCACGCCTGACCACATTCGATCATCAACAAAATGCATTGATGCCTGCGATTGCCCATCATTGGGAAAGTGAGAAAAATGCCACCGTCTGGCATTTCTGGCTACGCCCTGGCCTGAGCTTTCATGACGGCATGGAATTGGGTGTAGATGATGTGAAAGCCAGCTTTTTACGCCTGCGGGATGAGTCGGCAATTTATCAACGTCTGTACCGTCATTTGCAGCATGTCGAGACTGGCCCCAGTCGGCGCGTGAGTTTTTATCTGGAACACCCCGATCAGCTCTGGCCACATTGTCTGGCCACTGCCAATTCTTCCATCGTGCCACGTCATCGCAACACCGACTTTGAACGCTTTCCGGTGGGCAGCGGTGCATTTCGCGTGATACGAAACAATACCTATCAACTGACCTTGCAGGCGTTCAAGGATTATTATCGCGAGCGCCCCTTGCTGGATGAAATTGATTTGTGGATGCTGCCGCCGCCATCCGGCCCGTCCGGATTTGATTTGCAGTTTGGTTATGCCAATGAAGACTGCACAAAAAAGCAAACCGTCGCCGGTGCGGAATCAGGCTGCACCTATATTATTTGCAACCCCTGCCGCAATGCTTTTAAAACGGTGGAACAAAGACTGGCTTTGGCGGACTGGCTGGCACCTGAGATGCTGATTGACCCGAATGAACGCAGCAGAAAAGCAGCATCAGGCTTGCTGGCAATCTGGAAACACCGCGTCGCGAAAAAGACCAGATGCAGCAGCTTTAAAGCTGGCTGCAAATTGCGCATGGTCAGTGGCCAGACCCAGGAAATGCTGAGCCTTGCAGCGACCATCAAGCAAAGGCTGGAAGCAGGCGGGGTCACCGTCATCTGGACCAGCCTGCCGTTTGATCAACTGCTGGCCCGTGACTGGATGAAAGACGCCGACCTGGTGGTCACCCGTGAAGTCATGCATGATGATCAGGATTTTGGTTGCTATGAATGGTTTGCCGCCGACAGTGTGTTCCGCCGCTGGATGCCGGACGCCGCCCTAAAGCACATCGATCTTGATCTGATGAAAATCAAGACACTGCCAGACAGCAAGCGCCGCATGCTGGCGTATGCCCGCATAGGAAAACGCCTGGTACAAGAAGGCTGGCTGATCCCTATTTCACACGAAAACCAGCAAGTCAGCATCGCCCCACATGTGGCCGGTGTCAGGATGACGCCATTTGGTTTTGTTTCTTTCGATGAAATGTGGCTGAAGCACTGAATAGCACCACCACGCCACCACGATCTCAGTATAGGGATTGTGGTGGTGTACGGAAAAAATTCTAAAAAAAAGCAGTAAAAAACAGGTACAAGTATCTTCAGTAAAAACTGAAGTTTTTACTGACTCACAAACGTATTAACGCTGCCCGGATCAATATAAGCGGTAGCCAGACCGCTGGTGACCGTATATTGACCAGCGTATTCATTATTGAAGCTGGACGATGTTCTGTATTTCACGAAAGCAGTTGCGCTTCCTGAACTTGCTGCACTCAATTGCAGTTTGACCTGTCTTTGTGACGTACCGTTATTGATCGCCACCACCACAATTTTTCCGCTGCTGTTTTTGTAGGCCGTGATGAACACATCCGCATAAGGTTTTTCAGTTGCGGCAATACGCGTGTAGCCAGGGCGCACATATTTTGCGTATTGCGACATGATATAACCACGCTTGCTGACATTACCATCTTCAGTGATCAGACCATACGAACGGCGGATATACCACCACACATAAGCACTGTAGTTGGCAACCATACTGTTATGTAATTCCAGCGCGGCGGGCATGGCCTTGGTCCAGTCATTGGCGTCAGAATTGTCGGTGAAATGCTCGGTCATCCACAGCTCTTTTCCCTTGCTGCGTGCGAGCGGATAATCACTGGGGCTGACACCGTACAGATGGCCCGCAACAATATCAAATTGCGGTGCTGCGTTGACATCGTTGAGTATCGGGTCTGCCAGGGTTTTACTGAAATTGAGAGACTCTGGCGTCATGACTTTCAGCGAGCCAAAGCGTGAACCCTGCGCCTTCAGGAAATTAATGAATTCGGTCGAGTTCCATTGACAGCCTTCATATGTGGGATCCCAGTCCGGTTCATTCTGAACAGAAATTCCATATAAGGCGGCGTTACTCGTTTCCATATAAGAGGCAAAGTTCAGCAGGTGCGTCGCATAATCAGGATAGTAGGTCGGTGACAGCCTGCCCGATACAAGATTATTATTGGTCTTCATATAGGCAGGCGGTGACCAGGGTGTCGCAAACAGGGTCACACCTTTGGCCTTGGCCAACTGGGCTGTGGGCACCTGCCTTTGCCAGTTGCTGTTGGAAGGGTCGATCCGCATGCGCATGATCGATAAACCGATCTGCCCGCTACCGTTACCAAAAGCACTGTCCACCTGGGCGCTGGTTAAATCGTCTATCCACCCGGCGCCATTAAAGCCACCAAATCCGCGCATGGTTTGATAACTGGTATTGGGATTGATATCTACGGCTTGCGCAAGGGCATTGGCGCTGAACAGGATCAGGAACAGGTTCGCCAGAAGGCTGAAACAAGTTCGTTTCAATGATAAAAACGTATACATAAGAAGTCTCCATATTAAGTTTATTTTGAAATAACACTTTTAATACAGGTAGTCTTCCCCAGCATCGGGTCAAACTACAGCTTCCCATTCCAGTGACGGCCGGATTATTTTTCCAGCTCAAAATACCGAATTTACCTAACCGCGGATATTATCTGAATAACAGTCATAGTACAACTTGGCGCCTGTTATCAGCGCATGTCGGGTGATAAGCAGGCATACAAGGATGCAATGCAGCTGGGGCGGTTTTGCGTAAGTCCCGGCTTTATACGGTAAGATGCTGGTCCGCATTCTTATTCGATTTGGCAGTCCCGCATGAAAACCCGTATCCGCACCGAAGCCGCCGCTCTCTGGAATATTGCCTGGCCTGTCCTGATAGGCCAGCTTGCGACCGTGGGTATGGGTGTGGCTGACGTGGCCATGACTGGCCATCTGAGTGCGGATGACCTGGCTTCGGTTTCGCTGGGGGCGAATGTCTGGGCCATCATATTGGTGACTGTCATGGGTATCATGATGGCTGTCAACACGGTGATTGCGCATGAAGTCGGCGCCGAAAATCATGAGCGCGTACCACATATGGTGCGTCAGTCTTTATGGCTGGGCCTGGGTGTAGGCCTGATCGCCTGCCTGCTGCTGAATATTTCCACCCTGATTTTTAATTACCTGCAACTGGATGACGCCATCAATGCCAAGGCATCGCAATTCGTGCATGTCATCAGTATCGGCATGCCAGCCTTTGCCATGTACCGCGCGCTGTATGGTTACACCACCAGCCTGAACCAGACCAAGCCGGTAATGATGATTGCACTGGGCGGCCTGTCTTTTAACATCGTGGTTAACTGGCTGTTCATTTATGGTCACCTGGGTTTCCCGAAACTGGGTTCTACCGGCTGCGCACTGGCGACTGGCGTCGGGCTGTGGCTGATGCTAGGCGCGATGGTGTTCTGGATGCGTCGCTCTACGGTGTATCACAGCACCTTCCCCTTCACCCATTTTGAAGCGCCCAACTGGACAGAGATACGTTCCACCCTGCGACTGGGGCTTCCGATAGGCATCACCTATTTTGCCGAGGTGTCGGCCTTTGGCGCAGTCGGCCTGCTGATCGCCCGTTTTGGTGTGGTGCCGGTTTCTGCCAACCAGATTGCACTGAATTTTTCTTCGCTGGTGTTCATGGTGCCGATGAGCCTGGGTATCGCCCTGACCACCCGTGTCGGTCAGGCTCTGGGTGAAGGTGATGCCGTGCGGGCACGCTTTGTGTCCTGGGTAGGTTTTGCCCTGTCCATGGGGTTTGCCGTGCTGTCTGCGCTGGGCATCATGTTGATGCGTGACCAGATTGCCGCCGCTTATACATCAGATCTGGCGGTGCAGGCACTGGCATCAGAGCTGTTGTTGTATGCAGCAATTTTCCAGTTGTCGGATGCTGCACAGGTAACGGCTTCGTGCGCCATACGCGGCTACAAGGTGACGCGCACTCCCATGCTGATACACCTCATGGCGTTTTACGGCTTTGCATTGCCGCTGGGTTGCCTGCTGGGCCTGGCACCAGAATGGATGCCGTGGCATCCACAACAGGCGATGGAAGCACGCGGCTTCTGGATAGGCCTGGTACTGGGCCTGACCGTTGCCGGCGTCCTGCTGACTCTGTTCCTGCAACGCCTTAGCACCAGACGTATCCGGCAAACTGCCTGAGCCATAGTCCAGGACTTCAGGCATATCAGCTCAGTTGTTGATACAGGCTGGTAATGCCATCCATGGTACTGAGGATTCTTTCGCTGGTCGTGGCCACATTGACGGCATATTGACGTGCATTTTTTGGTTCTGCGATCTGCCGCAAGGCATCGTCAAAAAACAGCCATTGCTGTTGTGCCAGGGCCAGTTCATCGCGGATGCGCGAGGTATTCGACGATGAGGCCTGCAAGGTCGCCATGCCAGCCACAAAATCTTTGCGTGCCGCATCCAGCTTGACCATGACATCAGGCGGTGCCACTCCCCATTGCTGTGCCTGGTAAAACTTGGCCATTCTTTGCGACAGCATGCGCTGCCGGCCAGACACATTCACCAGTTGCCCCATGACCGTGCCAGAAAAGGCTTCCAGCTGCACGGTCGCCTTGTTCGCCAGGCTAAGCACATCTTCATTGAGCACCATGACGAGTCTGGCATCTTGCTGATTAGGGGCTTTTTCCAGCAACACCTTTTTATACAGCAGCCAGTTTTTTTCCACTTCTGCCAGCATTTGCCGGTTATCAGGGGTGGGCGCAAAGGTTTTCAGTTCCCCCAGTTGTTTCTCGAAACTGGCCATGGATGTATCGAGTATCTTTTTTGACTGCTCGACCTCGATCCCCTGTCCCAGTTGCAGGTAGGCTTTGGCCAGACGCTGCGACAGCATGCGTTGCTTGCCCGACTTGTTGATGGCTTCGTTCAGGTTGATGACCTGCGCAATGGCATAGGTAATGACTGCCAGATTGCCCACAGCCAATGCGCTTTTGCCTATAAATCCACGTCTGTCCATATTGTTGCTCCTGTACATTTGTTGGTTTCATATGGCTTATAGCAAATTTCATACCTGTTATTTTGATAAAAATCGCCTCAAAATATGGCAGACCTGCCTGTTTCCTGTCTAAAACAGGGCAGTGATGCGGTGATGGCGATGCAGCACTTCCTTCTATTTCGGGGTATTCGCTGCGGAATCAGTCAGCAAGACCGCCAGTTCCGGTAAAATAGCGGGTTAATCAAATCCAACTGGCAAAACATCATGAGTCTCAAATGCGGCATCGTCGGCCTGCCTAACGTCGGCAAATCCACACTGTTCAATGCGCTGACCAAAGCGGGCATACCGGCAGAAAATTATCCTTTCTGCACGATAGAACCGAATGTGGGCGTCGTTGAAGTGCCTGATCCACGTCTGAAGCAATTGTCTGACATCGTCAAGCCTGAGCGCATCCAGAACGCCATCGTTGAATTTGTTGATATCGCTGGCCTGGTTGCCGGTGCATCCAAAGGTGAAGGCCTGGGCAATCAGTTCCTGGCACACATCCGCGAAACCGATGCCATCGTCAACGTGGTGCGCTGCTTTGAAGATGACAATGTGATCCACGTAGCCGGTAAAGTCAGCCCACTCGACGATATCGAAGTTATCCAGACCGAACTGGCACTGGCCGACATGGGTACGGTAGAAAAAGCCATCCATCGCGAAAACAAGAAAGCCCGCTCCGGTGACAAAGACGCAGCCAAACTGGTGGCCGTGCTGGAACGCATCATGCCAGCCCTGAACGATGCCAAGCCTGTGCGTGCACTGGGTCTGGATGCAGAAGAAATGCTGCTGATCAAGCCACTGTGCCTGATCACTGCCAAGCCAGCCATGTATGTGGCCAATGTCTCTGACAGCGGCTTTACCAATAACCCCTTGCTGGATCAGTTGACGACTTATGCGAATTCACAAAACGCCCCTATCGTGGCCATTTGTGCTTCCATAGAATCTGAAATCGCGGATCTGGATGACGCTGACAAAGCCGATTTCCTGGCTGACATGGGCATGCAGGAACCTGGCCTCGATCGACTGATACGCGCCGGTTTCAAACTGCTGGGCCTGCAGACTTACTTCACCGCCGGTGTCAAGGAAGTACGCGCCTGGACTATCCATGTAGGTGACACGGCACCGCAAGCAGCGGGCGTGATCCACACCGATTTTGAACGCGGCTTCATCCGCGCCCAGACCATCGCATTCGACGATTACATCACTTACAAAGGTGAAACCGGCGCCAAGGAAGCAGGCAAGATGCGCGCCGAGGGTAAGGAATATGTGGTCAAGGATGGTGATGTGTTGAACTTCCTGTTCAACGTTTGAGCACAACGTCTGAACGAAGCTACATACGTTTTGCACATATGCCTGGAAAGCCGCGATATTCGCGGCTTTTTTATTTCTGCTGCACCTAAGCTATAATAATTTTGACGTCACGATACACCCACTGCGGAGCAAATTTGCCTGACAAGAATCCCCACCACATCATCGATGCGAGTTTGACATGAATCTGGATGTCAGAACCATCATGCTAATGCTGAGCGGGATCAATCTTCTGGGTGCGGGGATGATGGCGCTCATCAGTTTTCATGCCGACAATGTCAGGGGTGCGCGCCAGTGGGCTCTGGGGCATTGTTGCATGTGTATCGGTATTTTTACCAGCACGCAAATGTCGCCGGAATGGCCCTTGCTGATTATCGCCGCCGTGCCGCTGATCACAGGCTGCGGCTTTGGTTTTATCTTCAACGGCATTCAAGCCTTCAAGGGAAAGCGCTGCAATTACTGGATCACCGCATGGCTGGGCTTGCAGATGATGACGCAAAGCTTGTGGTTCGGTATTGTGCAAGATGACATCCGCACCGTGTTGATCGCTAATTCCCTGTTATTCAGTGGCATATTTGCGGCTGGTGCAATCAACCTGATGGTGAAAACCACGCAACCGCTGAAGACAGCCTATTGGCTGGCCGCCGGTTCTTTTGCCTTCATTGCGCTGATGAGCCTGCTCAGGGCACTGAATCTTTTTCTGACACCTGCTCATGGAGTCGGCCTGTTCGCACAGGGCAATGTCAATCCCATCTTCCTGGTCCTTGGTGGTTTGTCACAACTGTCGATCTCGCTATCGCTGGTGCTGTTGATCACCTTCCGCCTGGTCAGTGACTTGCGCGAACAGGCATCATATGACAGCCTGACCGGTGCCATGAACCGGCGCCGTTTCGAGGACGAATCCCGACGTTTGCTGGCACGTGCCATCCGCACCGGTGAGCCGCTGTCCATCATCATGATCGATGTGGATTTTTTCAAAAGGATTAATGACCGCCATGGTCACCCTGCTGGCGATGAAGTCTTACGCCGTCTTTCCAAATTATTACAGGCAGTCATCCGCAGCGAGGATTGCCTGGCACGTTACGGTGGTGAAGAGTTTTGTATCTTGCTGGTAGGTACCCGTGAGCAGGGTGCCGCCCAGTTGGCAGAACGCGTGCGTCTGCTATATGCCGATCTGCGCATAGAATGGAAGAACGAAATCCTGCAAAGCACCTTGAGTGCCGGTGTTGCCGATTCATCGACGGTCGGCACTGATCTGTCGACCCTGGTTGGTGCCGCAGACCAGGCACTGTACAGGGCAAAAAATGCAGGACGTAACTGCATCGCCCTGCATTCCATGAACAACCAGCCTCTGCCTTCCTGATATCAGGAAAAATGTACGCGCGCTGACAGTCGCGTTTTACCTCAAACAGATTTGCAGATCAAATTCCATTCTGGCTGGCTGAATGCTGACGGCCAGCCAGATGTGATTCCAGTACATTGCTTTTGGCAAGCGGGGTCGCCGCCTGCGCAGCGCTTATCCATTCTTCAGTGCTGGTCACTGCGGCAAAATTTGAATGGAAGACTACACTGTAAATGCGATGGATTTCTTCTGCGCTGGCAAACCCGGCTGCATTGGCATAAGGCAGACTGCCGCTGGCATCGGTCAGCACTTCGACTGTATAGCCATTATGCGCAGCTTCATAGATGGTACTGGCATTGCAGTTATGGGTCATGTAACCAACGACGCTGATGGTTGTGATTTCATTTTTCTGCAACCACACCGCTGCATCGGTACCGGTAAATACGCTGGCCATGTTTTTTTCTATGCGATGGTCCGCATGACGGCTGGCGACAACTTCATGCAGTTGCCAGCTTTGCGAGCCGCGCGCAAAAATAGGGGCACTTTCTGGCGCAGAATGCTGGACAACCAGTACCGGAATACCCGCCTCTTTGGCGGCATCCATTGCCCTGCCTATATTGCGTAAAGACACCTGAGGATCAGGGTATTCAATCAACATATTGCCGGTGAAATATTCATTTTGCACATCAATGACGATCAGGGCACGTTTTACGTTTTGGTTTGTTGTAACGCTAGTCATGGCTGCTTCCTGTTGTTTGGGTTGATCAAAAATAATCAGCACTTATGCTGTCCATGTGCATCATTCTCGGTGAAAACCGGATATGGAATAAGTGACCCGATAGCCAATATTCGATACAATTGGGCCATGCATACAATTAAACCTGTCAATCGTGTGAATGTAGCTGTGCTGGCCTTTGACGGCATCAGCCCGTTTCATCTGTCTGTACCCTGCATGGTGTTTGGCGAACACCATGCGAGTATCGACCTGCCACGATTTCATCTGCGTGTATGCAGTTCCCCTTCCCCATCAGACGGCAGCGGCAGGGCTGACAAGCTGCGTACCGCACGTACCATACCTACCATACGTACCATAAGCACCAATGCCGGTTTCAGCATACAGACACAGCATGGGCTGAACGTACTGGCCCGCGCCGACATGGTGGTGATACCATCCTGGCATGATGATTTGCGTCCGGCCCCGCCGGAACTGTTGAAAGCCATACGACGCGCCCACCAGGCCGGAGCACGCATCATTGGCTTGTGTCTGGGTGCATTTGTGCTGGCAGAGGCTGGCTTGCTGGAACAGCGCAGTGCCAGCACCCACTGGGCACTGGTCAAAGAATTCTCCGAGCGTTATCCACATATCAGGCTGGATCCGAATGTGCTGTATGTCGATCATGGTGACGTGATCACTTCGGCTGGTACCGCCGCTGGCATTGATTGCTGTCTGCATGTCTTGCGCACCAGCTATGGGGCAGAAGCGGCGGCGCATGTGGCGCGCCGCATGGTGGTGGCCCCGCATCGCCAGGGCGGCCAGGCGCAATACATAGAACAGCCGTTACCGGTACTGGCCACAGATGAACGCATGGCCAAAGTGCTGGAATGGATGCTGGCCCATCTGGCAGACACCCAGCATCTGGACGAATTGGCGGCAAGGGCCTTGATGAGCAGGCGCAGTTTTACCCGCCATTTCCAGCAACAGACCGGCACCACTGTCGGAAAATGGTTGCTGAACCAGCGTCTGGCGTTGGCTCAGCGGCAACTCGAAGCGGGCAAACGGTCTATTGACGATATCGCCATGGATACGGGTTTTGGTTCCGCCTTGTTGCTGCGCCGCTATTTTGCCCGCGAATTCGGGATTTCGCCCTCGGCTTACCGGCGTGCATTTCGCGGCGAAGACTGAAGCCAGCCCCCATCCTGCGATGCAGGCATAAAATATGCCTGTAAATTGCCAGCATGAATAGCATGATCCCCTTTAAAATACCCACTACCGCATCTCTGGCCCTTAATTTATCCAATTACCATGCCAAGCATCGCTGAACTGAACATTTACCCAATCAAATCCTGCGCTGGCATACGGCTGAACACTGCCGTCCTGACGGATACCGGCCTGAGCGCGGGTGGTGTGTATGACAGGGAATGGATGCTGGTGGATGAACAGGGCCTGTTCCTGACACAAAGGGAATATCCGCTGATGGCAACGATACGCCCGGAACTGGGCAGCGAGCATTTGCTGGTACATGCAGCCAACATGACTGCTTTGCAACTCCCCCTGCAACTGCCAGCAGAACAATCTGATGATGCACCAGTACAGGTAACGATCTGGGAAGAAAGTTTTCTGGCTCTGGATGCTGGTGATGAAGCCGCCGCCTGGTTCAGTCAGGTGCTTGGCGTAGCCTGCAGGCTGGTACGCTCCAGCGTACACACCCAGCGCTTTGCCAACCAGAAATGGACCGGGGATAAACGCGTACCCACGCGGTTTTCTGATGGTTACCCCATCTTGCTAACGGGTACAGCTTCGCTCGATGACTTGAATGAACGCCTTCAACAACAGGGCCGTGACGCATTGCCAATGAACCGCTTTCGTCCTAATGTGGTGCTGGATGAGATGGAAGCCTATGAAGAAGATTATGCGGAATGCTTTGAAATCGGTGCCGACATACAGTTGCGTCCGGTCAAGCCCTGTCCGCGCTGTCCCATGCCCTCAATTGATCAACTGACCGAAAAAATCGGCCCTGATCCTTTGGACATCTTGCAGACTTACCGCGCCAACCCGCTGGTGGATGGTGGCATTACTTTTGGCATGAACGTCATTCTGGACAGTGGCGCCGGGCACACCCTGCGACTTGGTGATGAAGTCAATATGCAGATTGCCTTTTAACAGCAGAACAACTCATTATGGATAGCGCCATCCCCGCCCCTGACGACGATACCCTGGAGCTTGATGCTCAGGACGCGCTGCAAGAATTGCAACGCGAAAATCAGGCTTTGCGCGCGCGGCTGGAAAACCTGCTGGAACTGGCACATCGCAATCAAAGCATCATGGCCCGCCATCAAAACTTTGATTTAAAGATCATCGGTGCCAACAGTTTCCGTGAATTGATCACGAATATTTTCAGTGCACTGGCGATCACTTCCGAACTGGATGTGGTGTCGCTGGTACTGTTCGATAAATATGGCGACCTGCAACAAATGCTGGCTGACCTGAAAATTGATCTCAATGAATTCCCTCACCTGCTGTTTCTGCGACATGAGGTTGAATTAAGCCAGCCCGAATCAGCCTTGCGCAAACCACAGCTGGGTCTGTACCAGAGCCTGGCCTATGCATCGTATTTCACCAGTTTCAACAAGAAACCGGCCAGCATCGCCATCATCCCTATGCGCCGTCAGGGCAGGCTGATCGGTTGCCTGAATGTAGGCAGCTTCCGGGCCGACCGCTTTCAGCCGAATATGGCCACCGATTTTATCGAGCGCCTGGGCTCCATCATTGCCATCTGTCTGGAAAATGTCATCAATAATGAACGGCTGACCTATATAGGCATGACCGATCCGCTGACCAATGTCAGCAACCGTCGCTATGTGGAACAAAGAACACTGGAAGAAATAGGCCGTGCGCGCCGGCAGCGCTACAGCATTGCCTGCATGTATCTGGATATTGATTTTTTCAAACAAATCAATGACCGTTATGGACATGAAGGTGGCGATGATGTGCTGAAAGAAGTGGCAAGACGCATCAAGGCTGAACTGCGCCTGAGCGATACGCTGGGGCGGTTTGGTGGCGAAGAATTCGTGGTGGTATTGGTCAACACCAATCTGCATGATGCCATTCTGGTAGCGGAACGCATACGCAAGAGTATCGCCAGCCAGGAATTTACATTGAGCGCATCAGGCACTTGCCAGGCCACGATTTCCATCGGCCTCACAACCATCGATGAAAAGTCTAACCAGGACAACGCCAGCGTCGTCGCACGGGATATGCTGCAACGCGCAGACCGGGCTTTGTATCAGGCTAAAAACGGTGGACGCAATCAGGTACGCTGCTATTGAAGCGACAAGGGACTGCGGAAGCAGCCCCTGTGCCAGTTTTCACTTATTGAATCCGCTTAAGAATCAGCTTATGAAGCGCGGCTTATGAAACGCGGCTTATGATTCAGCCTGCAGGCTTTCATATTTTGCCTGCAACTGTGCCGGTGTCTCGCGCCATTCCGGATTGAAGGGAATGCAGCTCACCGGGCACACTTGCTGGCATTGCGGCTCTTTGTAATGGCCCACGCATTCCGTGCATTTATGAGGATCGATCTCATAAATTTCCGGGCCCATGTATATCGCATCATTCGGGCATTCAGGTTCGCAGACATCGCAATTGATGCAATCATCTGTAATCATCAGGGCCATACCAGCTCACTTCTCATTCAGGCGGTTTGTGTCAAACCGTTATTACTGCCGCTACCGGCAAACAGCTATCAAGTCCTGTCGCCCAGCGCAGCCACTTTTTGTTTCAGCCAGCGATCGACGGAAGGAAATACAAATTTTGATACATCACCACCAAACATGGCGATCTCGCGCACGATGGTGCCAGAAATGAACTGGTACTGATCCGACGGTGTCAGGAACAGGGTTTCGACATCCGGCAGCAGGTAACGATTCATGCCGGCCATCTGGAATTCATATTCAAAATCGGATACCGCACGCAGGCCGCGCACAATCACGCGCGCATCATTCTTGCGCACAAAATCTTTCAGCAAACCGGAAAAACTCTCGACCCTGACATTCGGATAATGCCCCAATACTTCATTGGCAATTGTCAGGCGTTCTTCCAGAGAGAAAAAAGGTTTTTTGCTCTTGCTATCTGCCACGCCCACGACCAAAGTATCAAAAAGACCGGAGGCGCGACGCACCAGGTCTTCGTGACCACGCGTCAACGGATCAAATGTTCCCGGATAAACGGCTGTGACCATCTTCACTCCCTTTTTCGCAATATGCATAAGGATATGCACCAAGTTGAGCAGGCATTATGCCTGATTTTCGTGCGTCTCATGCGGCAAGATGTTGCGTTGCAGTATATGAAAGAACACACTACCTGCCTTGTCTGCCCTGACAACTTGCCATTCGGAAAGTATTTTTGCCAGATTTTCATCCTCTACCGGTTCTGCCAATGAGAACTCGGCCTCTACGTACAAAACAGACTTTGCCTGCATTACACGGCTGCATAAAGGCAGGATACGGGCCAGCCAGTCCTGCCCAAAAGGTGGATCCAGAAAAACAACATCCAGCATCTGTTGTTTGTCCGCAAATACCTGTAGCGCCTTGGCGGCATCACCACGTATCAGATTACATTGGCTGGCCTGCAATTTTTCCTTGATCTGTTCCAGCTGGCGGAAGGCTGGTGTATGCGATTCCACCATATACACCTGCAAGGCACCGCGACTGGCTGCCTCAAAACCCAGGGCACCGCTACCGGCAAACAGGTCCAGGCAAGTCTTGTTTCCCCAAGCATTATCCAGCAAATGATTTAGCCAGTTAAATACGGTTTCACGCACACGGTCGGGCGTGGGCCGCAAGCCCTCTGCTTCTATGACGCTGAGGACAGTACGCTTCCACTGACCGCCGATGATCCTGACCTGATGACTGGAACGTTTGATAGGTGTAGTTTTTTTACTATTTGTTTTCATTGCATGCTTGACACTGGAGCATAAGTTTACCGGGCGCTGTCTGTTAGAATGGCAGCATTCTCATATCAGGATGGGCATTCTGGCCATCCGCATTCCGGTAAATCACTCCCGATGTTTAGTTTTTTTAAAAAGAAGCCCAAAGAAGAAGCGCCTGCTGTCATACCTGGTATTGCGCCTGCCGCTACCACTATTGAGGCACCTGTCGCCACAACGGCAGACGCGCTTGCTGCACCTGCCACATCTGCTGCCACAGTGGTGACAGCAAGCACACCAATCATTGCCGAAGTCGCCCAGGCGGAGCCAAAACGCTCATGGCTGAGCCGCCTGAAAGCAGGTCTGGCCAAGACATCCACGAATCTTACCACCCTCTTCATCGGCGCTCGCATTGATGATGATTTGTATGAAGAGCTGGAAGCCGCCTTGCTGACCGCCGATGCCGGAGTTGAAGCCACACAATTCCTGCTGGATGGGCTGAAGAAAAAGGTCAAGGAAGAAAAACTGACCGAAGCCGAACAAGTCAAATCTGCCTTGAAAGTGTTGCTGCTGGACTTGCTGACGCCTTTGCAAAAACCGCTGGAGCTAGGGCGCTATCAGCCAATGGTGATGATGATTACCGGCGTCAACGGTGCCGGCAAGACTACCACCATAGGCAAACTGGCCAAGCATATGCAAAGCCATCAGCAATCGGTATTGCTGGCAGCAGGCGACACCTTCCGTGCGGCAGCGCGTGAACAACTGACGATCTGGGGTGAACGCAATAATGTCACCGTCATCTCGCAAGAATCCGGTGACCCGGCAGCGGTAGCATTTGATGCTGTTGCTTCGGCCCGTGCACGCGGTACGGATGTGGTGATGGTTGATACCGCCGGACGCCTGCCTACCCAGCTGCACCTGATGGAAGAGTTAAAGAAAATCAAGCGCGTGATAGGCAAGGGCATGGACGGTGCACCGCAAGAAGTCTTGCTGATCATCGATGGCAATACGGGCCAAAATGCCCTGGCACAGGTCAAGGCTTTTGACGATGCATTGCAACTCACCGGCCTGGTGATTACCAAACTGGACGGCACGGCCAAAGGCGGCGTATTGGCTGCGATTGCCAAAAACCGCCCGGTACCTGTGTATTTCATTGGTATAGGTGAACAGATCGAAGATTTGCAACCCTTCAATGCGCAGGAATTTGTGGACGCCCTGCTGAATTGATGCGGGTCAGACGCACGCGCTTGAGATGGCATTAACACGTCAGACATTACAAGTTGCGTCAGCGCTGTTGTAATACTAAAACAGAATTTGAATGCTCACTTCCATTTCTCTCATTCACTCTGAATTGGCCGACCATGATAGTCTTTGAACACGTCAGCAAACAATATTCACAAGATGCCTATGCATTGAAAGATGTGTCGCTGTCGATTGCCGATGGTGAACTGATTTTTCTGGCAGGCCCTTCCGGTGCTGGCAAATCCACTCTGTTGAAAATGATCGCGGGCATAGAAAAACCCAGCAGCGGCCGTGTTAGCGTCAACGGCCAGGACATCAGCAAGCTGAAAACCAGCAGCCTGCCCTATCTGCGCCGCAAGCTGGGCCTGATACTGCAAGACCAGAAATTATTGAATGACCGTAGCGTCCTGTCGAATGTAATGCTGCCCCTGGTTGTCACTGGTGCCTCATCCACGGAAGCAGAGCAGCGTGCCCGCATCGCCCTGGAAAAAGTCGGCTTGCCGGACAAGGCAGCCAGCTTGCCCATGGCATTGTCTGGCGGTGAACAGCAAAGGGTGGCGATTGCCCGCGCCATCGTGAATCGTCCCCAGATCATACTGGCAGACGAACCGAGCGCCTTTCTGGACCGCGAAAATGCCAACAAGGTACTGGGTGCGCTCAAGGCTTTCCAGAGTGCAGGCGTGACCTGCATTATTTCCAGCCATGACGAACAGTTTCTTGACCAGGCCAGCCGCGTAATTTACCTGAGCCAGGGCCAGGTCGTGAATACCTGGAAATCATCGCTCGCTGCCTGATCCACCTACCCTACATTAGCTGCCCGCAGAGGAAGAATTCATGACCATCTGGTTTCGCCAGCATTTGTTTGCCTTAAAAAGTGCCCTGACCCATTTACGCGGCAGCCCCGGTAATTTCCTGTTTAATGTGCTGGTGGTTGCCATTGCGCTGGCATTGCCCATCGCTGGCCTGACGCTGATAGAAAATATCCGCCCCATCTCGTCACAATTGTCGATAGAACCGGAAATCAGTATCTTTGTCAGCCCGGATACGCCACGGCCAACTGCAACTGCCTTGTCGATACCGATCAAAAAGTTGCTCAAAGAAAAAAATATTACAGCCAGCCTGAACTTCATCCCCAAGGACAAGGCCCTGGCCAGTCTGGAGCAATCATCCAATCTGGCCGAAGTGCTGTCCACGCTGGGTGGCAACCCTTTGCCGGATGCCTATATCCTGTCGCTGTCGAACAATGATGCCGGCAAGCTTGATATGCTGGTGGAAGAAATCAGGCAAATGCCTGATGTCGATATCGTGCAACTGGATTCGGCCTGGGTCAAACGGCTGGCGGCACTGGTACAGATCATGCAACTGGGCTTATTGTTCCTGGCGGCAACGCTTTCTGTGGTGGTAGTGGTGGTGGTGTTCAATGCCACCCGGCTGCAAGTGATCTCTCACCAGTCAGAAATTGCCGTGACCCGCCTGCTTGGGGCGACCAATAGCTTTATCCACAAGCCGTACTACTATACTGGTGCCCTGCTCGGTTTGCTGGCCGGTGGCGCCGCTTTGGGCTTGATCGCAGCATCCCTGCAGCCCTTGAACCGGGCGATTGCAGAATTTGCCAAACTGTATGCATCCGAGTTCCATCTGCAACCACTGGGTCTGCTGCCCAGTCTGTTATTGCTGGCTGTCAGCATGGTGCTGGGCCTGGTCGGGGTATGGCTGTCGGTCAGAAGACAACTGGCACGGGCAAATTGAATCCACAGGTCAACATAGCCTGTGCATTACATCCAGACCATGTTGTAAAGTTAAAATTTACCTCAATGATTGCAACTTTCAGAGCTGGCAGCCATCTAAGCTATATAAGTACTTCATATTAATACAAGTTTTTCGATAGATTTTTTTGATGGAATTCATAGAATCACAGTATTAGCACTCTTCTCAAGAGAGTGCTAATATAGGAACTTGAACGTGCCAGATCGGGTAATTCATACTCAGGATGGCAGCAATGAGGAGGAAAAATGGCAACAACTACAACACAATTAATCCCTGCTTCTGACAGCACCGCACTGGCCCTTGGCTTTAGCGGCACGCTGGGAAATATTGATGCCTATATCTCGGCAGTCAATCGCCTGCCTATGCTCACGCATCAGGAAGAGATTGATTATGCAAAAAAATTGCGTAACGACAATGATCTCGCAGCAGCGCAACAACTGGTTATGTCGCATCTGCGCCTGGTTGTCTCGATTGCACGCGGCTACCTGGGTTATGGCCTGCCACACGCAGACCTGATCCAGGAAGGCAATATCGGCCTGATGAAAGCCGTCAAGCGTTTCGATCCTGACCAGGGCGTACGTCTGGTGTCCTATGCCATGCACTGGATCAAGGCAGAGATGCATGAGTACATCCTGAAAAACTGGCGCCTGGTCAAAGTTGCAACAACCAAAGCACAGCGCAAGTTGTTCTTTAACCTGCGCAGCCATAAAGAAGGCCTGGACGCGATGACACCGAAGCAGATTGATGCCCTGGCATCAACGTTGGATGTCAAACGCGAAGAAGTCATCGAGATGGAAATGCGTTTGTCCGGCCATGATATTGCGCTGGATGCACCGACGGATGATGACGATGAGAAATTCGCTCCCATCGCTTATCTGAAGACAGAATCCGATGAGCCTACCCGTGTACTGGAAACACGCCAGTACGATCGCCTGCAAAGCGAAGGTCTGGAATCAGCGCTGTCCAAGCTGGATGCACGTTCACGTCACATCATCGAAGCACGCTGGTTGAAAAATGATGATGGTACCGGTGCTACCCTGCATGAACTGGCCGATGAATACGGTGTATCTGCCGAACGCATACGCCAGATCGAAAGTGCGGCATTGAAGAAAATGAAAGGCAGCCTCGCCAGTTTCACTTCCTGAAACCACGGCACTGCATGAAAAAGGCACTCATCATTGAGTGCCTTTTTTACTTTTACTGCCTGATTTCTCTTTCTCGCTTTCTGTGAGATTACTGCAGCAGCATCTTCAAATCATGGGCAATCGGTTCTGGCCCCTGTCCATGCCGCAGGAACAGGCGGATACGGCCTTCGGGATCAAATACGTAGCTGCCTGCCGTATGGTCCATAGTGTAGCTGTCAGGCGTTTTGCCTGCAGCCTTTTGATAAAACACCTTGAATTCCTTGGCAACTTTGGCGGTAGCAGCAGCATCGCCATACAAACCGAGGAAGCTGGGATCAAAATTTGGTACATAGTTGGCCAGCAGGGCCTGAGTATCCCGTTCCGGATCTATTGTCACGAACAGAACCTGTACCTTTTGCGCCAGCGGCCCCAGGGATTTCATGACATTCGCCATTTCCACCATGGTGGTCGGGCAGACATCCGGGCACTGGGTGTAACCGAAGAAAATCACCACTGCCTTGCCACGAAAATCAGCCAGCGTGCGCGGCTTGCCATTGTGGTCGGTCAGGGCAAAGTCTTTCGCGTAATCGAGGCCAGTCAGGTCGGTATTCACGAACTTTTCTGCCGGTTTCTGGCAGGCCAGCAGCGACACCGCAAGCAGGGCAGCCGTCAAAGCTTTGAACAGATTGGATATCATCATAGCTTGATATAGTGGTCAATCAACAGGGCCGCAAACAGCAGGGACAGGTAAATGATGGAAAAAGCAAAGGTCTTGCGTGCCAGCGCATCATCATAGTGCTTGTAGATGCGCCATGCGTACCAAAGGAATATGGCCCCCAGTATCACCGCGCTGATCAGGTAAATCAGGCCGCTCATGTGTACTGCATAGGGCAGCATGGTGGTCGCAAACAGGGCGATGGTGTACAGCCAGATATGGAAACGGGTAAATTCCAGACCATGGGTGATAGGCAGCATCGGCAAGCCGGAGCGGGCATAATCGTCACGGCGATACATGGCCAGCGCCCAAAAATGCGGCGGCGTCCAGACAAAAATGATCAGTACCAGTAACCAGGCCTGCATGGGTACGTCATTGGCCACGGCAGCCCAGCCGAGCGCCGGTGGCATGGCACCAGACAAACCACCGATGACGATATTTTGGGGTGTCGCCGGTTTCAGGATAATGGTGTAGACCACGGCATAGCCGACAAAGGTGACGAAGGTCAGCCACATCGTGAGCGGATTAACCATGGTGTAGAGTATCCACATACCCATGCCGCCTATGACACCAGAAAACACCAGTGTCTGAAGAACGCTGATTTCACCCTGGGCTGTGGCACGGCGCGCAGTTCTTGCCATGCGCGAGTCAATTTCTTTTTCCACCAGGCAATTAACCGCAAAGGCAGCGCCAGCCAGCAGCCAGATACCGACCGTGGCAGCAACGACGATACGCCAGTCAGGCAAATCCGGCGTCGCCAGGAACATGCCTATCACCGCACAGAACACGGCTAACTGGGTGACACGGGGCTTGGTTAAAGCCCAGTACTGGGCAAAACGGTTGGAGGGCAAACTTAAAGTGGTCATAATCTATCTTTGGCAGCGGCAAGGCTCACATGCCTTATGCGGTAGTTTAACATGGTCAGCAACAGCACAAGAGTCGCTGCGCCACCATTGTGCAAAACCGCCAGTAACAAAGGCCAGGAAAAAAAGACGGTGGATACACCAATCACAAACTGGGCAACAATCGCCAGCAGGATATTCCTGCCCAGGCTTTCCAGGCCAGGAGTCTGACGGGTTTTCCAGCCTGCCCACAGGCAGACGGCCACCACCAGCAAGGCGAAATTACGATGTACCCATTGTATCGCCACCAGGGCGCTGAAAGGCAGGAAATCACCATTTACGGTCTGCCCCAGTTGTCGCCACAGGCTGAAGCCATGTTCGAAATCCATCGCAGGCATGACCTTGCCATTACATAAAGGATAGTCATGGCAAGCCAAAGCAGCATAGTTGGTACTCACCCAGCCACCAAGGGCAATTTGCATGAAGACCAGCAGCAAGGCCAGGCTGGCAGGCCACAGCAGGCGACGGGCATCTGCCTGGCGCAGCGCATCCCCCTGATGGCTCTGCTGTTCCAGACTGGCACTCAAAAGGGCCAACAAACCCATGCCGAGGATCAAGTGAGTGGTCACTATGACGGGTTGCAGCTTCAGTGTGACCGTCCAGGCACCAAATGCACCTTGCAGGCAAACGAAGAAAAGCAGGAAAGTGGATAACCAGGGTGCAGTGTTCAATTGTCGCCTGCGCGCCCACGCAATTGCCATTTGCACCACGATCAGCACACCGACGCTCATGGCCAGATAGCGATGAACCATTTCTATCCAGGCTTTTTGCAAAGTCACCGGACCGGTGGGCATGGCAATTTCTGCAGCCTTGATAGCTGCATGTGATTGCAGGGGATTAGCCTGGCCATAGCAACCCGGCCAATCCGGACAGCCAAGACCAGAATCGGTCAGGCGCGTGAAGGCACCAAACATGATCAGTTCAAACGTCAGCGTCACGGTGACGGCGATCAGTTTGCGGTATTTACTTTTTTCTTTCGAAAGAACAACCATGGTCAGCGGTATCACCGCCACTATCAAAGCTGTCAGTGCAAGTTGCAACCACATACATCACCCTATCGCTGAAGCACGCAATAATTTGCTGAGATCTTTTTTGATCTTGTTCGGATCGGCATCTTTGGGGAAGCGCATCATCAGATTGCCGATTGGATCTATCATATAAATGTGATCGCTGATCTGGGTGCTGCTTTCTGTTGGCAACCAGGCCTTGAGAACTGCCGGATCCACCTTCAGCATACGCGCACCATCAAACTGGCGTATTAATGCGGTATCGATGGCGACATCATCAGTGATCAGCCAGACCCGTTCTATCCTGTCCATTTCCTTGCCTTGTGCCACACGCAACTGACGGATGTCATACATTCTCTTTTGACATGCTTCGGCACAGGCACCACTATCAACTTGCAACATGATCCATTTACCTTTGTAGGCATCCAGTCCAACCACGGGATCGGTCGCAGATGCACCCAGCGGACGGCCCGCTATTTTTGGCATGGGATAGTTGCGCGGGTCCAGTATGCTGCCGTAATTGGTACGGCCGCTGGGTTTGATGACATAGTAAGCCAGGTAAGAAAAAATCATGGGGGCGGCACAGACTGCCAGCACCATCAATAATTTCCAGCGACCACGCGAAGTTTGTTTATCCATTTTTTCCACGGCGAAATCCAGTAACAACAAAAAATACAAAAGCCATCAGGGCCAGGGCACACCATTGAAAAGCATAGCCCCTGTGCTTGTCAGCCCCGGCAGACGGTAAAGGCCAGTCACGCGACAGCTTGTCCCCGGCAGACGAGGTTTGTTCTACGATGAAGGGATAGAAATTCCATCCAGTCTGTTTCACAATCCCATCCAGTTCCAGATTCTGCACGATACTGCCAGGTTTGACGGTTTCCGGTGCGCCAAGTTGCATGACACGATCCAGCTGATCCCTGACTATGCCTTCCAGTACCAGCTCACCTGTTGGTGCAGGGTCAGCCGACACATGCGTGCGGTCACGCGCATCGCGTTGCTGCCAGCCCCGTGCTACCAGCACATACCGGTTACTGCCCGTCAGCCTGAAGGGCATCAGCACATACAGCCCCGCCTTGCCCTGCAAGGGCCGGTTATCCAGGTAAACCGGCCATTCATTCATGAACTGGCCACGTAACTGCAGTTTGCGAAATGCCTGTATCTCTGATGCCGGCGTCGTCGCGGTCAATGCCAGGGCGGGTAAATGCTGGCGATCTGCCATCTGCGTGGCGATCAGTTCTTTTTCCTGCGCACGTCGCGTCTGCCATTGCGCCAATGCAATACCCAGGCTGACCAGCAGCAGGCAGGCAATGAAAGGAATGGGGCGAAAACGGAAGGAAATAGGCATTCAGGTATTAAGGTATTACAATGAGGACATCAATCTAACCAGCATGAACAATAGCTCAGTATGAAAATTCTTGTCGCCGTCGCGTTTTTTCTCATCATCTTCAGCCTGGGATCTGCCCTGGTATATCTGATGAAGGACAAGGGAAAAAGTAATCGCACCGTTAAAGCGCTGGCATTTCGCGTGGGATTTTCCATCACCCTGTTTTTGCTGATATTGCTGGCCAATCATTATGGCCTGATACAACCTACCGGCATCAGGTAAACCTGCCTGCCCTGTTGCGCCATGAGCTGGATCCAATCACGGCAACAAAGCGTTTGATCTAGATAAATACAGATAAATATAGATAAAAAAGCCATGTAAAAAAGCCGCACTATCTGTGCGGCTTTTTTTATGCCACTCTGGGTAGCTGATGCCTGCTTACAGCCAGTACACCACAACGTACAGACCGAGCCAGACCACGTCAACAAAGTGCCAGTACCAGGCGGCGCCTTCGAATGCGAAGTGATGCTCAGGTGTGAAGTGACCCTTCATCACGCGGTACAGTACCACGGACAACATGATTGCCCCCATGGTCACGTGGAAACCATGGAAACCGGTCAGCATGAAGAATGTAGAACCATAGATACCGGATGTCAGTTTCAGGTTCAGTTCATGGTAAGCATGGATGTATTCGTAAGCCTGGAAGCCCATGAACACTGCACCCAGCAATACGGTAGCAAACAACCAGAATGCTGTTTTCGCACGGTGACCTTCACGCAACGCATGATGGGAAATCGTCAGCGTTACACCCGATGTCAGCAACAGTGCTGTATTGATGGTAGGGATAGGGAAAGGACCCATGGTCTTAAAGGCTTCGATCGTGCCAGCCGGACCAGTGTTACCCCAGTTGGCGGCGAAGTCAGGCCACAATACCTTGTGATCCAGATCAGCCAGCCAAGGCATACTGATGCTGCGCGCATAGAACAGGGCACCGAAGAAAGCGGCAAAGAACATGACTTCAGAGAAGATGAACCAGCTCATGCTCCAGCGGAAGGACACGTCAATACGTGCGCTGTATTTGCCGCCTTCGGATTCAGCAATCGCGTCACCAAACCAGTTATACAACACGACCAGTGTCAGGGCGATACCGGCGAGGTTCAGGTAAGAACCCCATGCCAGACCATTAACCCAGGCCGAAGCACCTATCATGGTCAGCAATAAGGTGGTGCCAGCGAACACAGGCCATTTGGATGGGCCTGGCACAAAATAATATGGCGCTTTAGCGTGTTGAGAACTCATTTCCATCTCCCGATGCAATTTAATGTACTACTTGAATTGTTATTTGGCGACAACGTGCTTCACGATCACGATCAGCGTTGCAATAAAAATCAACGCACCGATGATACCGGCAATTATCACGTGAACAGGATTCAACTGCGCTGCATCCCGTTCATAATCATTTTTCTTGCGTATCCCCAAAAACGACCAGAATACGGCTTTCATTGTTGCTAAAAACGAAGCCTTACGCTTGCTTGCTTCTTTCAGATCACTCATGACTTGCCCTGCCCTTCAGCCACTGCAGCCTGCGATTTACCACCGACTTCAAAGAAGGTGTAAGACAGGGTGATAGTCTTGACATCCTTGGGCAAGGCCGGATCTATGTAAAACACCACCGGCATCTGCCGTGCTTCATTCGGCCCCAGCGTTTGCTGCTTGAAGCAAAAACATTCCATTTTCTTGAAGTAGCTGCTGGCCTGCTGCGGTGCGTAGCTTGGTATTGCCTGCGCATCCATCTTGTAAGCCTGCTTGTTGACTACTTCATAGACAACTTGCGTCATCTCACCGGGATGCACTTTCATGCTTGCCACGGTAGGGCGAAAACGCCATGGGCCTTGCGTATTCGCATCAAACTCTATGGTGACTTCACGACTTCTGTCGATCTGGGAATTGGATATTTCTTTCACCGAAATATCTTTGGGGGTCAGAATATTTACCCCGGTTAATTCACAAATCTGCTTGTAGATAGGCACCAGCGCATAACCGAAACCGAACATCAAGACTGCAATCACCAGCAACTTGCCCAGCATTTTTGCATTCAGCTTGCGCCTGCCACCTGCACCGGGTTCATCTTGAAACATGCACTATCCTATCAGCGTAACCAGGTTTGTTTAATGATGACGCCGGCAAAAAACACCAACGCAACAGAAAACAGGATGATTGCGGTTCTGAGGTTATTCGGTTTCTTTTGATTACTCATTTTTTGTCTTGCCCCGGCATGACCGGGGCAAGCCTAAGGCTACCCGATTATTTAAATTCTGGTGGTTCTTCAAATGTATGGAAAGGCGCAGGGCTAGGCACTGTCCATTCCAGACCTTCAGCGCCATCCCATGGTTTTGCAGCCGCTGGTATGCCACCTTTGATAGAAGGAATAACCACTGCCAGGATGAAGTACACCTGCATCAGACCAAAACCAAATGCACCAATAGTTGCAACCTGGTTGAAATCAGTGAATTGCGCAGGGTAGTCGGCATAACGACGTGGCATACCGGCCAGACCCAGGAAGTGCATAGGGAAGAAAGTCACGTTGAACAAAATCAGCGAACCCCAGAAGTGGATTTTGCCGCGAGTTTCGTTGTACATGAAACCTGTCCATTTTGGACCCCAGTAGTAGTAACCGGCAAACAATGCAAACAGGGAACCTGCCACCAGCACATAGTGGAAGTGGGCAACCACGTAATAAGTATCCTGCAACTGGATATCAATCGGTGTCACCGCCAGGATCAGGCCTGTGAAGCCACCCATGGTGAACACGAAGATAAAGCCGACAGCAAACAGCATAGGCGTCTCGAAAGTCATCGAGCCTTTCCACATTGTCGCTACCCAGTTAAATACTTTCACGCCTGTAGGTACCGAGATCAGCATGGTGGCATACATGAAGAACAACTGGGCCGTCACTGGCATACCGGTTGTAAACATGTGATGCGCCCAGACGATGAAGGACAGGATCGCGATGGATGCTGTTGCATACACCATCGATGCATAACCAAACAAAGGCTTGCGGGCAAATGCAGGAACGATCTGGGAAACAATACCAAACGCCGGCAAAATCATGATGTACACCTCTGGATGTCCGAAGAACCAGAAAATGTGTTGGTACATGACAGGATCACCGCCGCCTGCAGCATTGAAGAAGGATGTACCGAAATGACGGTCAGTCAGCGTCATGGTGATCGCACCGGCCAGAACCGGCATAACAGCGATCAGCAGGTAGGCAGTAATCAGCCAAGTCCAGCAGAACATCGGCATCTTCATCAGTGTCATGCCAGGAGCGCGCATGTTCAGGATGGTCGTGATGATGTTGATGGAGCCCATGATGGAAGACGCACCCATGATGTGAACCGCGAAAATCGCCATGTCCATACCAGGGCCCATCTGTGTGGACAACGGTGCATACAGTGTCCAGCCAGCAGCAGTTGCGCCGCCAGGTACCCAGAAGGAACCCAGCAACAACAGGGCTGCGGGAGGCATCAGCCAGAACGAGAAGTTGTTCATGCGGGCAAACGCCATATCGGACGCGCCGATTTGCAGCGGGATCATCCAGTTGGCAAAGCCAACGAATGCCGGCATGATCGCGCCGAACACCATGACCAGACCGTGCATGGTGGTCAACTGGTTGAAGAACTCCGGTTGCATGAGTTGCAGGCCAGGCTGGAACAATTCGCTACGAATGCCCAGGGCCATGACACCGCCGGCCAGCAACATCGTGAAAGCGAACCACAGATACAGGCTACCGATATCTTTATGGTTGGTTGCAAACAACCAGCGCTGGAAACCATGAGGATGGTCATGCGCGTGGTCGTGAGAGTGATCGTGAGCGTGATCAGCTGTAGTAGTGCTCATCTTTTCTCCTGTTCTTCCTGTTTATTACTTACGCGCAGCCAGAACTTCAGCCGGTTGGACGATGTTTTGTTCCGCTTTATTGGACCAGCTATTGCGTGTGTAAGTAATTACCGCTGCAATTTCAGTATCCGACAAAGTTGCCTTCCAGGCGGGCATGCCAGCCTTACCATTGAGCACAATACCTACCTGCGCTTCTTTTGGTCCGGTGACAACAGCAGAACCATCCAGTGCAGGGAACGCACCCGGCACACCTTTACCAGTGGCCTGGTGGCAAGCCACGCAGTTTGCTGCATAGACTTTTTCACCGCGCTGTTTCAACTCGTCTATTGTCCAGACTTTGCTTGGATCATCTGCCTTGGCGGCCATTTCTTTCTTCTTGACGTCTACCCATTTTTTGTAGTCGTCATCAGAAACCACTTTAACCACGATAGGCATGAACGCATGTTCCTTACCGCACAATTCCACGCATTGGCCGCGGTATGTACCGATTTTTTCAGCCTTGAACCAGGTATCACGCACAAAACCGGGGATCGCATCTTGCTTGACGCCGAAAGCCGGGATAGTCCAGGAATGGATCACGTCATTCGCTGTAGTGATGATGCGGACTTTTTTATTGATTGGAACGATAACTTCGTTATCCACTTCCAGCAGATAGTTGTCACCGCGCTTTTCAGTCGGTTCAACACCGGGCGCACCCACTTGTGTGCGTGGAGTAGACAGTGTGGACAGGAAGGAAATACCTTCGCCTTCGCCCTTCAGGTAGTCATAGCCCCATTTCCATTGCATGCCGGTGGCTTTAATGGTGATGTCGGCATTCGACGTGTCTTTCATTGCCACAACCGTTTTGGTAGCGGGCAAAGCCATGACGATAACGATAATGAATGGAACGATAGTCCATGCAATTTCAACTGCCGTGCTTTCATGGAAAGTGGCAGGCTTGTGACCAACAGATTTGCGATGTTTCAGGATGGAGTAAAACATCACCCCGAAAACTGCAACAAAGATCACCAGACAGATAACCAGCATCAGGTTATGAATGGAATAGATTTGCTCTGCAATTTGTGTCACTGGCGGTTGCAGATTTAACTGCTTAATCGCCGGACCGCCCTGGCTGTCAACAGCCGGACCATTCACCACCGCCCAAGACGGCAAACTAGCCGCCAACAGCGAAGCACCCAGCATGAACGACTTTAATCGCTTAGCATGTTTCATGAATTTCCCCAAACCCCGATTAGAATTCTTTTAACAGAGCGCCAGGGACACAGATTCAAAAATTACAAATGCGTACCGGCAACTTCCACAACTGCGAGAGTATAAGGCGTAAAGCAGGGTGATATCAAGCAGAATACATAGCGGCGAGCCATGATCTGGCGCAAATGTCACAAAGGTTTATTCCGGGAAATTCAGCTTTCTACCTATTCTTTGACATCAGTTAAAGCCCTTTTTTGTGCTGATCGAAGCGAATGATGGCTTCGCCTGCTGCCGTTTTTCTGGATACCGGGCGGAAAGCATGTCCGTACACAATTTCAAAACTCAGTTCCAGTTGCCCCTGCGCATTGCGCTGCTTTTCCAGACCCGCCAGCAGCTTGCGGTAGGCCGTGCGGCCAAACAAACCCTGACGACGTGTCATCAAGGGGTTGCCGCCAATCGCACGCACGTCCTGCAAGAGTTTATTAACATCTGTATACGTCAGCGTTATTTTTTCCATATCCATGACCGGCGTGGAAAAACCGGCATTCACCAGCATATCGCCAAAATCATGCATGTCGACAAAAGGGATGGTATGCGGTAATTCATCAACACCAGCGAAGGCCTGGCGCAACTCGATCAGGGTATCCGGGCCAAAACAGGAAAACATCAGCAAGCCTTCGGTACGCAAGACCCGGCGCCATTCAGCAAATACCAGATCAGGTTGCGGATGCCAGTGCAGGGCCAGATTGGACCAGATCAGGTCCATGGAGCCATTGGCCAGCGGCAGACGGGCAAAATCAGCACACAATAATTGCTGGGCCGCATCTTGCCGCAACACGCCTGGCGTCCATTTCGCCAGCAAACGGCCCACCGCAGACATTGCGGCTTGCTGTTTTTGCAATCCTGCCTGCAACATCGCAAAAGAGGCATCGACACCAAAGGCAAGCGCACCGGGATAATTTTTTTGCAACTCGGCCACATCATCGGTTTCGCCACAGCCAGCATCAAGCAGGTGCTGCGGCTGGATTTTCACCAGTTCCAGCTTTTCCCGCATGCGGTTGGCGATTTCACGCCTAAGGAAGGCGGATGGACGGATTTTTTCTGGTCTTGCAAACAGGCGACGAACCAGTTGCAGGTCTATGGGTGCACTCAACATAAGCAAATAATGATTTTAACAACACAGGAGATGCGATAAGCTGGCAGTCTACACGCTTGCCTGGTGGATTGCTTACCCGCTCATCACAGATAAAGTCATGCAAGGCTTACCCGGTGCCCTGTTGCACCACCTGAAAAATAGTCTCAGTGCGCTGCTGCCTGGCAGTTGCGCCTTATGCCGGCAAGCGGCCAGCATAACCGACATGGCTGTATGCGCAGCCTGTCGCTATGCCTATTTTGCGCGCCAGCAGGAACGCTGCCTGCAATGTGCCCTGCCCTTGCCGGCCAACGCTGTCAGCCCGCGCTGTGGTGATTGCCTGCGCAATCCGCCAGCGTTTGACATGACGGTTGCTGTCTGCGACTATGCGGCCCCACAGGATCAACTGGTACTGGCACTCAAATTTGGCCATGAGTTAGCACTTGCTCCGTGGTTTGCCTTGATGCTGCGTGACAGCATTCTGCGTAGACCGGCTTTTGAACTGCCTCATTATCTGTGTGCCGTACCGCTGGGCACGCAAAGGCTGGCTGAACGCGGTTTCAACCAGGCGCTGGAAATTGCCCGCCCCTTATCCCGGCAATTGGGCGTGCCCCTGCATACCGGACTTTTGCATCGCAGCCGTGAAACGGCACGGCAAAGCAGCCTGCCAATTGATGCCCGTGCCCGCAATATCAGGCAAGCCTTCAGTCTGGATGAACATGAACTGCATGCCGTGAAGGACTTGCACATCGGCATCATCGATGATGTCATGACCACTGGCATGACCATGCATGAAATAGCTACAATGCTGAAACGTTACGGCGCAGCCAAAGTCAGCACCTATGTATTTGCCCGTACTCCTCCCCATCTTTAATGAAGGAAATGCCTTGTTTCACGTCGTCCTGGTTGAACCGGAAATCCCGCCAAATACTGGCAACATCATACGTTTGTGCGCCAACACCGGGGTGCAACTGCATCTGATCGAGCCACTCGGCTTTCCGCTGGACGATAGCAAGATGAAGCGTGCCGGCCTCGATTACCACGACTACGCCACCATGAAAGTGCATAAGAACTGGGACGCCTTCCTGGCGGCGGAACAACCAGATGCGCAACGCATGTTCGCCATGACCACGCATGGTTCTTCAACCTTTGCCAGCCTGGCTTTCCAGCCGGGCGACTATTTTGTGTTTGGCGCGGAAACCCGCGGCCTGGCACCAGAACTGCGGGAATCCTTTCCCGCCGGACAACGCATACGTCTGCCCATGCGACCAGATAACCGCAGCCTGAACCTGTCCAACACCGTGGCAGTGGTGGTGTATGAAGCATGGCGACAAAACGGCTTTGCCGGTGGTAGCTAAAACAGCAACAGGCTGAATGTCTGTTGATCAAAATTACCACATCAACAATGGAAATTTGCTTGCTTACCCGGAAAATCCTTTAGGATTCATAGATCACATTCTGTATTACGTCCTGTACTTCGTCCTTTTTTTGGACGACACAAAAAGCATTTCCCTATTCCCCGATAACAACACAACGTGGAAAACCAAGACCAGAACGTGCAAAATTCTGCCGGCGAAGCATTCGGAGATAATCTTGAGCAACTGCGGCATTTAATCGATGCCCTGCCAGTATGTATTTCTTTTCTGGACAGGGAATACCGCTACCAGTTCATCAATGCCGTGTACATGGAATGGTTCGGTCTGCCCAAATCGGAAGTTCTTGGCCGGCATATCGCCGATGTCATTGGCAAGGAAGCCTTTGAACATGTGCGCTCGTATATAGAGCAGGCACTGAGCGGCCACAGCATTTCATATGAAGCCACCGTGCCTTATCAGCATGGCGGCAGCAGGAATATTGCAGCCCGGATATTTCCGGTGTTCGACAGCCGGGGCGACGTACGTGGTTGCTACGCGATGATCGTCGATACCAGCCAGCACAAGCGCGACGAAGAACAATTACACGCCCACGAAGAGCGCTGGCAACTGGCACTGGAAGGGGCAGGCGACGGCGTCTGGGACTGGTATCCACAGACTGGCGTGGAAATCCTGTCAGATCGTCTGAAAGAAATCTACGGCTATGGCGAGGACAATATTGCCGATCTGTCGGAAGAACTGGACCGCCGCACCCACCCCGATGACCTGTTGCAAATGCAGCGTGACCGGCAAGCCCATTTCGATGGACTGGCCCCTATCTACATCAATGAACATCGCGTGCAATGCAAGGATGGGAGCTGGAAATGGATATTGACACGCGGCACCGTCATTGAAAGAAATGCAGAGGGTATGCCTACCCGGGTAGTCGGCACTCACACCGATATCTCTGAAAGAAAACAGGCTGAAGTTGCCTTGCGCGAAAGTGAAGAACGTCTGCGCATGGCGCTGTCGGCAACCCATCAGGGTCTGTACGATCTGAATTTAAAAACTGGGGACGCTATCGTCAGCGTCGAATATGCCAAGATGCTGGGCTATGACCATGCCAGCTTTCAGGAAAGCAGCAGCCTCTGGGCGGCGCGCCTGCACCCGGACGATTTTGCAGCAGCCGAACGCGCATTTCGCGACCTCCTCGGAGGCAGGTCCAAAGAATACCGTGTCGAGTTCAGGCAAAAAACCGCCAATGGTGACTGGGGCTGGATACTCTCGGTCGGGGCCATCGTTGAATGGGACAAGGAAAACCAGCCCTTGCGCATGCTGGGCACGGTGCTCGACATCACGGAAAAGAAAAAGACCGAAGCCCTGATCTGGCAACAGGCGAATATCGATACCCTGACCGGCCTGCCCAATCGCCGCATGTTTTATGACAGGCTGGATCACGATATCAAACTCAGCAAGCGCCACAAAATGCCGCTGGCGGTACTGTTCATCGATCTGGATTTTTTCAAGGAAGTCAACGATACCCTGGGACACTCCACCGGTGACATCCTGCTGGTGGAAGCCGCCCAGCGTCTGCGCAATTGCGTCAGGGAAAGCGATACGGTCGCTCGCCTGGGCGGAGATGAATTCACCGTATCATTACCAGAAATGCAGGAACAGGACAGGGCCGAGATCATCGCGCAACATATCATCCGCGCCATGTCTACCCCGTTCCAGATTGCCGGCGAAGAAATCTATCTGTCGGCCAGCGTAGGCATCACCCTTTATCCGCGAGATGCCGATAACCTGGATGATCTGATCAAGCATGCCGATCAGGCCATGTATGCCGCCAAGGACCAGGGCCGCAACCGCTTCAGTTATTTCACGCCCAGCCTGCAGACCGCCGCACTGGCACGCCTGCGCATGACCAATGATTTGCGGGTAGCGATCGCCGAACAACACCTGCAAGTGTATTTCCAGCCCATCGTCGACCTGCATACCGGACGCATACAGAAAGCCGAGGCACTGGTGCGCTGGCGACATGCGCAACTGGGTTTCATCAGCCCCATGGAATTCATACCGATTGCAGAAACCAGTGGCCTGATCCTGGCAATCGGCGATCTGGTGTTTCGTGAATCCGTCAAATGGGTGAAGCAATGGCGTCAGGACTATCACCCCGATTTCCAGGTCAGTGTCAACCAGTCACCGATGGAATTCCAGGGGGATCAGGAACGTTATGTGAACTGGATACAGTACCTGGCGGACCAGAATCTGCCGGGCCAGGCCATCATCGTGGAAATCACCGAGGGCTTGCTGCTGGATGCCAGCCATAAAATCACCAGCAAGCTGTTGCAGTTCCGCGATGCCGGCATACAGGTGGCGCTGGATGATTTTGGCACTGGCTATTCTTCCCTGTCTTACCTGAAGAAATTCGACATTGATTATCTGAAGATAGACCAGTCCTTCATCCGCAATCTGGCACCGGATTCCAGCGATATCGCCCTGTCCGAAGCCATCATCATGATGGCGCACAAGCTGGGGTTGAAGGTAGTCGCAGAAGGTGTGGAAACAACGCAACAAAGTCAGTTGCTGGAACAGGCTGCCTGTGACTTTGCGCAGGGCTACCTGTTTGCCAAACCGCTGCCACCAGAAGAATTTGAACTCTTGCTGCAACAGCAAAAAGCCTCAGCCAGCTGACCTGACTTTGGCCAGCAATTTGCTGGTGGAACGGTCATGTTCAAACTCAATTGCGGCTACCTGGCCGCCGTACGCCAGCACGGCCTGGCCTTCGGGTATGGTCGCCATATCGTAGTCCCCCCCTTTGACGTAAATATCCGGATGCGCGGCCAGCACTGCCTGCAAGGCCGTATCCTCATCAAAATCGACCACCAGGCTGACCGCTTCCAGCGCGGCCAGTACTGCCATGCGGTCTTCACAAGTATTCACGGGACGATCATCGCCTTTACCGAGACGCTTGACTGAAGCATCGGTATTCACCGCCACCACCAGCGATGCCCCCAGCACCCGCGCATCCGCCAGATAACTGACATGACCGCGATGCAGGATGTCGAACACACCATTCGTCATGACCACTGGTTTCGGCAACGCGAGCACACGCTCAGCCAATTCGCTGCGTGTAGTAATTTTTTTTTCGAATTCTGGCATGATGGGTTATGAGTGATTGACGAGAAAGACCTCTCAACACAGAGGCACAGAGGTGGCACAGAGGAGCACAGAGAAAACCTTAAGTAGCTAAACAAGACTGCGATTTGCACTCATTCTACAAAGGTTTTCCCTTGTTTTTCTCTGTGCCCTCTGTGCCCTCTGTGCCACCTCTGTGCCTCTGTGTTGAGAGGTCTTGAATTTATAAACAAAAACGCCGCTGGTATCAGCGGCGATTGTAACTGCTTGCAGTCAGCAGACCAAGCTTATGCAGCACTTGGCAGGCTGCCTGGCAGAATAATCAGCCTTTGCGCCACTTCCTTGCGGTAGCGGTTCAAATCTTGCACGGTTTCAAATGTACGCTCAAACAACAGCGACATATTGTGCAGAATGCGGTCGACAACTTTCTTTTCCCACACACCGTCAAACTTGATCTGGCCATCCAGCCAGCGTTCCAGCCAGTCCGGGTCAGGCAGGCGAGACTGTATGGTGTCGTTCGGGAACAGGGCCTGATTCACATGCAGATTGGTAGGATGCAACGGTTTTTCCGTACGTCTGGCCGATGCCATCAGGACACCGATCTTGGAAAATGCCGCCCGTGCCACATCGCCCGCTTCAGCCAGGGATTTTTTCATGTAACGCAGATAAGCACCACCATGACGTGCTTCATCCTGGCTAATGATTTTGTAGATATGTTTGATCACTGGCTCAGTGTGCCAGTCAGACGCGCAACGATACCAGTGATTCAGGCGTATCTCGCCGCAAAAGTGCAGCATCAGCGTTTCCAGCGGTGGTGCCGGGTCGAACTCGAAACGTACATTGTCGAGTTCTTTTTCTGTCGGTACCAGTTCAGGATGAAAACGGCGCAGATATTCCATCAGCACCAGTGAGTGTTTTTGTTCTTCAAAAAACCAGATTGACATGAAGGCGCAAAAATCGCTGTCGCCACGGTTGTCGCGCAAGAACATTTCTGTCGCAGGCAGGGCCGACCATTCTGTGATGGCATTCATCTTGATGGTTTGCGCCTGTTCTGGCGTCAGTTTGCTGGCGTCATATTTATCCCAGGGGATATCAGACTCCATATTCCAGCGCACTTGCTCCAAAGACTTGAATAACTCAGGGTAAAGCATGGTGAACCTCTGATAAAAATAGCAAAAATTAGAATCTTTTACCTAATTTTACCAGAGAGATGTGACGGCTTCACGACAAGCCTGTTTTGCTGACAAATCGCTGTTACAAATTTCCTGCTTTAATTCACTTCATTGTCGCTGATGGCCTGCCGTACTTCTTCACGGTCCAGGCTCGGGGCGAACTGTTGTATGAATTCATAAGTATAGCTACGCAGGTAGGCACCGCGCCTGACTGCAAGCCGCGTTACATTCGGCGCGAACAGATGACCGGCAGATATGGTCCGCAGACCATGCGCACGCTGCACTTCTATCGCCATTGAAGCAACCAGCCCCACGCCCAGACCCAATGCCACATATTGCTGGATCACATCTGAATCCATGGCAGTCAGCACGATGTCGGTACGCAGGCCCGCCAGGCGGAAGGCATCATCGATATGACCACGACCGGTAAACCCTACATCATAAGTAATCAGCGGGTAGTTCGACAGGTCTTCCAGCGTCAGCACATCCTTGTTCAGCAGGGGATGGTTTTCCGGAACTACCACCACGTGGTTCCATTCATAGCAGGCGAAAGATGCCAGATCCTTGAATTGCGACAAACCTTCTGTTGCAATTCCGATATCCGCCTTGCCAGACAAGACCCATTCGGCAATATGTTCAGGTGAACTTTGTTGCAGGGCAATGCGCACATCCGGGAAAGCCTGGCGGAAACCCTGTACCACTTTCGGCAAGACATAGCGGGCCTGGGTATGGGTCGTAGCGATGGTCAGCGTACCCTTGGTCTGGTCTGAATAATCCTCGCCTGCCTGACGCAGGTTTTCTGCTTCCAGCAACAGACGTTCGATGATGGGCAGGATATCGCGACCCGGTTCGGTCAAACCGGTCAGTCGCTTGCCGTTGCGTTCAAAAATATCAACGCCCAGTTCTTCTTCCAGCTCACGTATCTGGCGGCTGACGCCAGGCTGTGAAGTGAACAAGACATTGGCGACTTCCGTCAGGTTGTAACCACGGCGCGATGCTTCACGAATGGAGCGTAATTGTTGGAAATTCATGGCTTACCTTATTGAGCGTCGACAAACACATGGAGGCGCTTGGGGCGCACTACCAATGCTTCACCGACTTTGAGTTTCAGTTGTTCACAACGTTCGGTGGAAATCATGGCTTCCACCAGTTCACCGTTGTCATCCCGTTCCAGCTCCAGCTGTGCCAGCGGCCCTATGCTGTGCACGCGGCGCAATTGCACCACCAGCCCGGCAGCGCCGGGTGAATAACGATCAATTTCCAGCTCATGCGGTCGCACATATCCGGTGCCGAAAGCATCGCGCGTATCGGCATGACCAGGCGCTTCAAACGGTACGCCATCAGCATCCAGTATGCCTTCATGGATACGACCACGGAACAGGTTCACATTACCAAGGAAACCGTATACAAAAGGCGTGGCTGGATGGTGATACACCTCAGCCGGGGCACCGACCTGCTCGACCTTGCCGTGGTTCATGAGCACGATCTTGTCGGCCACTTCCAGCGCTTCTTCCTGATCATGGGTGACGAAGATACTGGTCACATGCAATTCATCATGCAGGCGGCGCAGCCAGCGACGCAATTCCTTGCGCACCTTGGCATCCAGCGCACCGAAAGGTTCATCCAGCAACAGTACGCGCGGTTCCACAGCCAGCGCACGGGCCAGCGCAATACGCTGACGTTGGCCACCAGACAATTGCGGTGGATAACGATCAGCCAGCCAGTCGAGTTGCACCAGTTCCAGCAGCTTGGTGACCTTTTCCTTGATCTCGCTTTCCTTCGGGCGCAAATGACGCGGTTTGACACGCAGGCCGAAAGCGATATTTTCAAAGATGGTCATGTGCTTGAACAGCGCATAGTGCTGAAATACGAAACCCACCTGGCGTTCGCGCACATGCTGGGCCGACGCATCCTGACCATCCAGCAAGACCTGGCCGCTATCGGCATATTCCAGCCCGGCGATGATGCGCAGCAACGTGGTTTTGCCACAGCCCGATGGCCCCAGCAAGGCAGTCAGTTCGCCATTCGGAAAATCCAGCGATACCTTATCCAGCGCGGTGAAATTGCCAAAACGTTTTTGTAATTGATTAACAGCGATACTCACGGTGAACTCCCTTATTTCTCTTCATTCTTGTGGCAAAGGCGATTTTCACTGGTACGCCATTCGACTAATGATTTAAGTGCCAGCGTCAGCAAAGCCAGCAAAGTCAGCAGCGAAGCGACCGCAAAGGCAGCAGTGAAGTTGTACTCGTTATATAAAATCTCGACTTGCAGCGGCATGGTATTGGTCTCGCCGCGGATATGGCCGGATACCACCGATACCGCTCCGAATTCACCCATGGCACGGGCATTACACAAGATCACGCCATACAGCAAGCCCCATTTGATATTCGGCAAGGTCACATACCAGAAGGTCTTCCAGCCGGATGCCCCCAGCACCAGTGCCGCTTCTTCCTCTTCACTACCCTGCGCCTGCATCAGAGGAATCAGTTCACGTGCGACAAAGGGAAAGGTGACGAAGATCGTCGCCAGTACAATGCCCGGCACGGCAAACAGAATCTTGATTTCATGATCACGCAACCATTCGCCAAACCAACCCTGGGCACCAAACAGCAATACATAGATCAAGCCAGAAATGACTGGCGACACCGAAAACGGCAGATCAATCAGCGTCAGCAAGACATTCTTGCCGCGGAATTCAAATTTCGCGATAGTCCACGCAGCTGCCACACCAAATACCAGATTCAGCGGCACAGCGATGCCAGCTGCAATCAGGGTCAGTTTCACAGCAGACAAGGCATCTGGTTCGACAATAGCAGCCAGGTAAACTTGCCAGCCTTTTTTCAGTGCTTCGGCAAACACCGCTGCCAGTGGCACGAACAGAAACAGCGTCAGGAAAGCCAGCGCAGTCAGGGATAAAACAATGCGCACCCACAAAGGTTCTATGGTGGCAGCAGGAGTGATGACGGGCTCGTGCCGGCGTGCTGCCACAGGTGCATTGATGGTGATGGCAGTCATTATTCTCTCCCTGCGTTTTGTCGGCTGCGGGTCCAGGCCTGCAGGGCATTAATCGACAGCAAGAGGCTGAAGGACAGCAACAGCATCACCACAGCAATCGCGGTTGCACCAGCGTAATCGTATTGTTCGAGTTTGGTAATCATGAACAGAGGAGTAATTTCAGAAACCATGGGCATATTGCCGGCGATAAAAATGACAGAACCGTATTCACCGGTAGCGCGGGCAAACGCCAGTGCAAAGCCGGTCAGCAAGGCGGGCAGGATACTGGGGAAGATGACCCGTGCAAAAGTCTGGAAATGGCTGGCACCCAGGCTGACGGCGGCTTCTTCCAGTTCTTTTTCCGCCTCTTCCAGCACGGGCTGTACGGTACGCACAACAAAAGGCAGGCCGATAAAAGTCAGAGCAACCAGCACGCCCAATGGGGTGTAGGCCACCTTGATACCCAGCGGTACCAACAGCTTGCCTATCCAGCCATTCGGTGCATACAGAGTTGCCAGGGTGATGCCAGCGACCGCAGTCGGCAAGGCAAACGGCAGGTCAACCAACGCATCCACCAGTTTTTTACCGGGGAATTTATAGCGCACCAGCACCCAGGCAACAATGCCGCCGAAGAACACATTGATCAGCGCCCCCAGTAAGGAAGCACCGAAAGTCAGCTTATAGGAAGCGATAACGCGCTCAGAAGTGACCGTATTCCAGAAAGCCTCCCAGGTCATGGTAAAGGTCTTCAGAAATACCGCCGACAGCGGTATCAGTACGATCAGCCCCAGATAAAACAGGGTAAATCCCAGGGAAAGATGAAATCCCGGGATAACGCGCCTGACTTGTGGATTATTGCCAAAAAACCTTGCCATATGCAGCCCTTATTACAGATACGACTATTGATGAGTAATATTGGCAGTTTTTCGTTATATAGAAAACGAATTTTTTCTTATTCCTAAATTCGTTTTCCATATATGGAGCAGGCAAATTCAGCTTTTCGCTTTGTTTTTACTGAATTTTGATAATTATTAAGCAATAAATCAGGCTTGCAATGGATCTCATGCAAATTTGACAGTGTCTTCAAACAACACTGCCTGTTGATGTTCTGCCCTGCTTAACAGACCAGCTTTCGGCAAGTCAAACAGGAAGCCCTGTATCAGGTAAGGGCTGGCGGTCTGATTGCCTTCACGCAAGGCCTGTAGCCTTTTTTGATTTTCGATACGGCGGAAAATCACATGGCAATTGCCACGGTCGGCCTGTTCCAGCAAACGAACCTGTGCCTGCGCATCATTGGCCAGACTGATATCCACCTTGATGGAGTCGGGCCGTATGCGATCCAGCAAATCACTGGCCTGCTCCAGGCTGGCGGAATGCAGGCCAATACGGAAGCCATTGCGGCGATAATTTTCTGCCACATGGGTCAACACCCAGCGCTGGCTGGGCGTAATCTGCGGCAATTGCAGGATGACGTGGTGATGTGGCAATTCCAGCACATCCAGAATGCGGCGAAACGCCATACCGTGGTTTCCTTCCACCGCGGCCAGCAGCCTGCTGTGCACACTCAGATACAAGTCCAGTTGTGCACTTTCGGGCTGGCGGTAGAAGTTCAGGGTATGCAGCAGACGACACAAGCGGTCCAGTTCTACCGATTCATCATCATTGGCAGCGTTTTCCAGCAACTTCCAGATATTCAGACCCTGGTCATCGCTGGCATAACTGCGTGCATAGGCCTCATAGGCCACAACACGCCCGTCATCTCCTGAACGTATCGCCTGGAAGGCGCTGGTCAGGGTGGAATTAAAATACCGTCCACGGGCACGCCCCTGTTCATCCAGCCAGAGATTGGTGGTGGCCAGTGTACTTTGCAGGCGGCTCAGATAGTTTTGCAATGCGGGATAGTGCATGCAGACCTCTTCGAAGACAGTGGTGTTTCTATAATTTTGCAATCGATACTTCGGTTGCCTTGACCAGTGCCACCACTTCAGAACCGATGACCAGATTCAGGTCCTTGATGGAGCGGGTAGTGATCACCGAAGTCACGATACCAGCCGGCGTCTCTACATCCACCTCGGATACCACCGGACCTTCAATGATGGTTTTGATTTTTCCGCGAAATTGATTGCGGACGTTGATGGCTTGTATGCTCATGATGCTTCCTTTTGAAAACTTGAATGAAAATTAAAATGGAAATTAAAATGTAAGACTGTCTGCAATGCGGTAATACATGTACAGCAGCTTTCTAAATCGCCCATGCGACCTGGCTTACGGTTCGCAACAGTGAAACATCACCCAGTTCTGTATCCAGTTCTGGTGACGGTTTTTGCAATACCCGCCTTAATATGCTTTCTTCCAGTTCGGCAAATTTGGGGTTGCCGCGTGAACGCGGTCTGGGTAAATCAATCCTGCTGTCCAGGGTGATCTGACCATCTTCTATCAGGATCACACGGTCAGCCAGGGCAATCGCCTCCTGCACATCATGCGTCACCAGCACGGCAGTAAAGCCGCGTTGCTGCCACAGGCTTTCAATCAGGTTCTGCATTTCTATGCGGGTCAGGGCATCCAGCGCACCCAAAGGTTCGTCCAGCAATAACAGGGCTGGTTCGTGTACCAATGCTCTTGCCAGCGCAACGCGCTGACGCTGGCCACCTGACAGGACAGATGGCCACTCATCAGCGCGCTCTGCCAGCGCTACTTTCTGCAAAGCCTGACGGGCTTTGGACTGATCACTGCCAAGTCCAAGCGCCACGTTATCAATCACGGTTTTCCATGGCAGCAGGCGAGAATCCTGAAACATCACGCGAGTATCCGGTTTTTTGCCGGCCTGTCCCCGGGTCTGATCAGCATTGAATTCCAGGCTGCCGCTATCGGCCTGCTCCAAACCTCCAATCAGGCGTAACAGCGTGCTTTTGCCGCACCCGCTGCGACCGATCACAGCGACAAACTCACCAGCCTGCACTTGCAGGTTCAGTGATTTCAATACCTGCCGCCCCTGATACGACTTTTGTATGACACGCAAATCCAGTGATGCACCACGTCCAGCTTCAGTCTGCTCATTGGCGGCACTACCCCACTCACCGGCGGCGGTGGTTTCCCAACCACCATCCAGCTCTTCACGCAGGGCTGCGATTTCTGCCACGGCACTTAATGGAAATTCAGGAAACTGATGCATGCTTATGCCCTCCTTTGATACGACGGATGCCAGCGCAGGCAATAATGCTCAAGCGCCCGCGACAAGACATCTGCCAGCTTGCCCAGCAAGGCGTACAGCAATATCCCTACCAGTACCACATCGGTTTGTAAAAATTCACGGGCATTCATGGTCATGTAGCCTATGCCAGCCTGTGCCGAAATGGTTTCGGCAACAATCAGCAATACCCACACCAGGCCCAGCGAAAAACGTACCCCTACCAGTATCGATGGCAATGCTCCGGGCAGTATCACATCGCGGTACAAAGCCCAGCCTGACAGGCCATAACTTTGCGCCATTTCTATCAAGCCCTTATCCACCGTGCGGATACCATGGAAAGTATTCAGGTACACCGGGAAAAACACACCAACCGACACCAGGAACAGTTTTGCCGATTCATCAATACCAAACCACAAGATCACCAGCGGTATCAGCGCCAGCGCCGGAATATTTCTGATCATTTGCAGCGTGGTATCAAGCAGGGTTTCGGCAAACCGGAAACTGCCTGTCAGCAAACCCAGCAACAAGCCCAAACCGCCACCGACAATAAAACCGGAAATCGCACGCCACAAACTGGTCTTTGCATGGGTCCAGATTTCCCCCGATACACCCAGGGTCCAGAAGGCCCGCGCCACGGCCAGCGGCTCTGGCAAAATGCGGCTGGACAGATACCCTGTCTGCGCAGCAATCTGCCACACCAGTATCAGGATCAGTGGCAGGGCCCATGGCAATAATTTTCTGAACAGTTGCACGCCAAACTGACGCCACGCGATGCGACTGAATATTCCACCGGGCACAGAACCGCCACCCTGGCGCAGATGACCAGGCAACTCGGCAAATTGCGCTACTTCAGTGATGATGGGACCCATATAGCCTCCTAGCTTTGTGACACCTTGGGCACGATACTGTTTGCCATGACTTCGCCAAACGGTCCGGTCAGAGTGCTGGATACGTCAGGTGTTTCCTTACCTATCAATGGAAACACCAGTTCGGAAAAACGATACGACTCTTCCAGATGTGGATAGCCAGAAAAGATGAAGGTATCGATACCCAGCGCCGCATATTCCTTGATACGCGCAGCCACGGTTTCCGGGTCACCCACCAGGGCCGTACCGGCACCGCCACGCACCAGGCCAACACCAGCCCACAGGTTCGGCGACACTTCCAGCTTGTCGCGTTTGCCGCCGTGCAGGGCAACCATGCGTTGCTGACCGACAGAATCCATTTTGGCAAAGGCTTTTTGTGCTCTTTCGATAACGTCATCATCGACATAACGGATCAGGTCTTCTGCCGCCTGCCAGGCTTCTTCATTGGTTTCGCGCACGATTACGTGCAGGCGTATGCCAAAGCGCAGGGTACGGCCATGTCTGGCGGCACGGGCGCGCATGTCGGCAATCTTGGCCCCCACCGCTGCTGGCGGTTCACCCCAGGTCAGGTAAACATCAACCTGTTCGGCTGCCAGTTCATGCGCAGGCTCGGAAGAGCCGCCAAAATACAAAGGCGGATACGGCTTTTGCACAGGCGGAAACAGGGTCTTTGCACCCTTGACCGTAATATGTTCGCCTTCAAAATCATATCCGCTGTCCCCACCCTCGCCAGCCAGAGAAGCGCGCCAGACACGTAAAAATTCTTCCGTGATTTCATAGCGTTTTTCATGATCCGCAAACAGGCCATCGGCCTCCAGTTCGCCCTGATCACCGCCGGTGACGATATTGATCAGCAAGCGTCCTTTCGACAGACGATCAAAGGTCGACGCCATGCGCACTGCCAGGCCCGGTGAACTCAGACCAGGACGTATCGCCACCAGGAATTTCAATTTGGTGGTGGCGCTGATCAGGCTGGATGCAACCACCCATGCATCTTCGCAGGAACGGCCAGTCGGCAGCAACACACCGTCATAGCCCTGGGTATCGGCCGCCACGGCGATCTGACGCAAGTAATCATAATTGATCTGGCGCGCGCCTTTGGTCGTACCCAGATAGCGGCTGTCGCCGTGCGTAGGAATAAACCAGAATATGTTCAAGCTCATCTTGTTTCCTTTTCAAATTCTTTTATTGTCTCTTCTTGCTTTTTCTTGTTCACTGCTGTCTGGCAGCAGGTGGCAACCACACCGCATCTCTGACATTGACTACTTTGGGTATCAACTTTTTCTGATAAAAATTGTCTGCGACGCGCTGTTGTTCATCAATAATGTTCTGGGTCAGGTAGACCACGGGCGAGCGCGGCCTGCGCTCCAGAAAGCTGGCAATAGTCGGCTTGTCCAGACCTGTGCTGGCGGCAATAATGGCGACTGCTTCATCCCGGTTTTTTTGCACGAAGGTGTCGCTACGCGTCAGTTCTTCAAACAGTAGCTGTATCACTTTCGGATACCTGTCAGCAAAACTGCGGGATGACAGGTAGTGTGAGAGATTGTTGACAAGGCCCTTGCCGGTGGCGACCACTCTGACCTGGGTGTTTTGTTCTATCGCAGCCCAATATGGATCCCAGATGGCCCAGACATCTACACTGCCGCGCTCAAAAGCGGCGCGTGCATCAGCAGGTGCCAGATAAACCGGCGTAATATCCGTCCATTGCAAACCGGCTTGCTGGACTGCACGCAAGACATGGTAGTGCGCACTGGAACCTTTCTGGAAGGCGATCTTTTTACCTTTCAGGTCAGCCAGCGTGCGTATAGTGGATTCTGGCTTGACCAGAATCGCACTGACACCTGGCTTGGCTGGTTCGGCACCGACATACACAAGGTTGCTGCCAGCCGATTGCGCAAAAATAGGTGGCGGCTCACCGGTGGTAGCGAAATCGATACTGCCAACCGACAGGGCTTCCAGCATTTGCGGGCCGGCAGTAAATTCAAACCAGCTGACTTTTACGCCTTTCAGTTGCTGTTCCAGCGCCTGTCTGTGTTTCAACAATGTCAGGTTGACCGAGCTTTTTTGAAAACCGATACGAATTTCTTTCGGCGCATCACCGGCACCTGGTGCCGCCTGGCTCAACGCCGGCAACAACATCAACAAGCTCAGCGCCAGGATAGGTTGCACAATACGTAGCAAAATACCTCGCACCAGTGTCGGCAATGACATCATCAACCTCACAGCTTGACGGTGAATACCGCATCCCGGATATTGATACGCTTGGGTATCAATTTCAGGTCGGCAAAGGTGTCAGCAATATTTTGCTGTTCGCGTATCACCTGTTCGGTAAGTGGTTTGACACCAAAACCGAAACGCGCAGTGGACAATTCAACGATGCTGTTATCCAGCCCGATCTGAGTTGACAGTATGCTGCTGACTTCTTTCAGGTTTTTTGCACCCCATTCATCGATCTTCGCCAGTTCTTCCAGAACGATGCGCAAGACCTCGGGATTTTTTTGTGCATAAGGGCGCGCCGCCAGGTAAAACTGGTGATTGCTGACGACACCCTTGCCATCGGCCAGTATCCTGGCACCAATCTGTTTTTCTGCAGCGGCCAGGAAAGGATCCCAGATGGCCCAGGCATCCACACTGCCACGTTCAAAAGCTGCCCGTGCATCTGCCGGTGGCAGGAATACGGTTTCCACATCCTTGTAATTGAGGCCCGCTTTTTCCAGCAGCTTGACCAGCAGGTAATGCACATTCGAACCCTTGTTGAGAGCGACTTTCTTGCCCTTGAGTTCTGCTATCGATTTCAGTGGGGAATTTTTGGGTACTACGATGGCCTCGCCACCGGGTGCGGGCGGTTCATTACCGACATACAGCAAATCGGCGCCAGCGGCCTGGGCAAAAATCGGTGGTGCTTCGCCAGTGGTACCGAAATCAATACTGCCTACGTTAAGGCCTTCCAGCAATTGTGGCCCGGCAGGAAATTCTGCCCACTTCACGTCCACACCCAGCGCAGCCAGGCGCTTATCCAGTGCCCCCGTACCTTTCAGCAAAGTCAGCGTGCCATACTTTTGAAAACCTATGCGCAAGGTGCCAGGAGCAGGTGCCTTGTTTTGAGCAAAGGCCTTGGGCAATACCACACCAAGGGCCATCGCCGACAGGGCGGACAAACGGCTCAGAGTAAGACGCTTGGCATCGCGCTGCTGGTGTTTTACCTTATCGCCGGGATTACTTGAAAACAGCTTTTTTTTATCGTCGCTCATACTTTACTTTCAATTTTGGGCAAGACCTCCCCCTGCCGACATGCGCAGCATAAAAACAGGGGGAAAATGCAATTCAGGTATGCAGCTGGAGAATGGCTGCCTTTATAACTACTATGGCTACTGTGGCTACTTTATTTGGTGCCAGACATCGTAGATGTATTCAACCTGCGTCAACAGGGCAAACCATTCAGGATCGGACTTTGCACAGCCTGTCCGGCTGGCTTGCCGCGTTGCAAAGACACCAGGCTGTCCAGCAAAAGATGCGTACCGTCCTGTACCCGCCTGGATATCGCATCATCAAGTTGCAGGCCCTGTCCATCTGTCCACACAACCTGGCTATCGGTCGCATAGATACTGGACAAAATATGACGTGCCGACAGTGCCGCCAGTACCGGGCGCAAACCGTAATCGAGTGCCAGCATATGCGATTGGCTACCACCGGTTGCCACGGGCAGGACTATTTTTCCGTCCAGCCCGTCTTGCGGCAAAATATCCAGAAAACTTTTCAGCAAACCGCTATAGGCCGCCTTGTAGATCGGCGTAGCGATGACGATGGCCTCGGCCTTAGCCAGCAAGGCTTTGGCAGCCAGCAATTCAGGATCTGAAAAATCCGCATGCAACAAAGCCTGCGCTGGCAAATCCCGGACATGCAGACTGACAGTACGCTGCCCCAGTTCATTCAGTCTTTCACCGATAAAATTCAGCAAGCGTGCCGACCTTGAAGGAGAAGAAGGGCTTCCTGATAGCAGCAGTATGGTCATGATCGTGCTTTCTATAGCGTCCGCAGCAAATAATTACTTTTTGCCCGGTTGATAAATCTGGTCGAAGATACCGCCATCTGCAAAATGTTCTTTTTGCGCCTTGGTCCAGCCGCCGAAGGTGTCATCAATTGTGAACAGTTTCACTTTGGGGAATTGCGCCGCATATTTTTTCGACGCTTTTTCTGTAGTGGGACGGTAGTAATGCTTGGCGATGGTGTCCTGGCCTTCGTCGGTGTACAGATAGTTCAGGTAAGCCTCTGCCACTTTACGGGTACCACGGCGATCCGCCACCTTATCAACGACAGCAACAGATGGCTCCGCCAGGATACTGGTGGACGGCGCAACGATTTCTACTTTGTCCGGGCCCAGTTCCTTGATCGCCAGCAGGGCTTCGTTTTCCCAGGCCAGCAAGACATCTCCGATGCCGCGCTCAACAAAAGTCGTTGTCGCACCACGTGCACCGGAATCCAGTACGGGTACGTTTTTATACAGCTTGGACAAGAATTCCTTGGCTGTTGCTTCGCTGCCGCCAGGTAGTTTCAGGGCATAACCCCAGGCTGCCAGATGGTTCCAGCGGGCACCGCCAGAAGTTTTTGGGTTAGGTGTAATCACAGAAACACCAGGCTTGACGATATCAGCCCAATCCTTGATACCTTTAGGATTACCCTTGCGCACCAGGAACACGATAGTGGAAGAATAAGGGGACGCATTGTGCGGCAAACGCTTTTGCCATGCTTTATCAAGCAAACCTTTTTCTGCCAGCGCGTCAGTGTCATACGCCAGGGCCAGTGTGACCACATCGGCATCCAGACCATCAATCACGGCACGCGCCTGCTTGCCGGAACCACCATGCGATTGCTTGATGGTAACGTTGTCGCCGGTTTTTGCCTTCCATTGCTTGGCAAACGCCTGATTCACATCCTGATACAACTCACGGGTAGGGTCATACGACACATTGAGCAGGGTCACATCAGCCGCATGCGCCACAGCAGAAAAAGTACCTATGGCGGCAAGAGAAACAGCGAGGAATATTTTTTTGATAGTCATCTGTACGTCCTGAAGTAAGAATATTTTTATGAGGACTACAGAATAAATCGAGGCTATATAAATTAAAACGAAGTGTTTCGATGTTTTATATACGATTTATGCATAAGCAGGTGCAATCGCCTGCAACAAAAGGCAAGACCAATGAACTCACCACAGAGGCACGGAGACAAAAAATGGGAACAAAACGGGCACAGAGGCGGTAATTGTGGACTGTAGTCAAAAAAACTTCCCTGTCAGCCGTTCATTGTGTTTTTATCTATTAACATCCATTTACCAATAGATGGCTAAGCCACTGATTTCGCTACAAAATTGCATACTTTTGATCTACATTTTTTCTAAAACTGAGCTAAGATGACATCATCTTTTTCAGGAGTTAGCCATGCTGCGACGCACACCGATACAACTTGCTGTTTTTCTGGGTCTGATTAGCTGCTCCTTGGGTGCCTGGGCGGATACTGGTGATGCCTGCCCTGCGGTGCTGAACCATAAATTCAAACGCCTGCAGGATGAAGCGTCGCAAGATCTTTGCCAGTACAAGGGCAAGGTAGCGCTGGTTGTGAACACTGCCAGTTATTGTGGTTTTACCAAGCAATATGAAGGGCTGGAGGCGATGTATGCCAAATACAGCGAAAAAGGCCTGGTCGTCTTGGGTTTCCCGTCCAATGACTTCGGCAAGCAGGAACCTGGCAACGATCAGCAGATCGCTGATTTCTGCTTTAACACCTACGGTGTGAAGTTCCCCATGTTCACCAAAACCTCGGTCATGGGCAAGGATGTCAATCCGCTGCATGCGCAATTGATCAAGGCCACAGGCACGACACCGAAATGGAATTTCTATAAATACCTGATCGATCGTAAAGGCAATGTCGTGGCTGCCTATTCCAGCGTGACAACACCTGATGATAAAAAACTGGTGGCTGACGTAGAAAAAGCCCTGGCGCAATAATAATGATCTAACGCGCATTTCATCGCCATGGTGAAATGCGCCTTGCAAGAACTCAGGATCAACCGGGCATATAACCCAGTTGATGCGATACCCTGCTGGCACTGTCACGCAGGGCAAGCGCCAGCTCCCCTTTCCAGTCTGCATCAAAACTGCCTTTTGGGCCGGTTGCCGTCATTACCAGGCTAAGCGCACCGGTATGATCAAACACAGGCGCACTCAAGGCATTGATGCCTGGAATGGGCAAGCCCTGGGCGCGCGCCAAGCCTTGCTGACGCACTTCCGCCAGTACACTGGCAATATCCTGGCTATTCAGTTGTACACCGGCCTGCCCTATCACCAGCTCATCCTGCATTTCCCTGGCAATCACCTTATCTACCAGTGCTACTGGCAGGAAAGCGGAAAACACCAGGCCAGTGGCCGTACCCAGCATGGACATGACCGTACCCGCATGCATGTTGACATGAATCGGGCGGCTCGATTCTGCAATATAGATCACGGTAGGCCCATGGCTACCCCAGACTGCCAGCGCCACCGTCTGGTCTATGCTGGCCGCCAGCCGCGTGGCTTCGGGTATCGCCAGTTTCACCGGCGACATCTGTTGCAGGCTGACCAGCCCCATTTGCAGGGCAAACGGGCCAAGCTGGTAAGCGCCAGTCGCGCCATCCTGCTGTACCAGACCCAATTTACCGAAACTGACCAGATAGGCATGCGCCTTGGATGCTGGCATACCACTGTCACGCGCCAGATCACCCAGCGACATGGCACGGCCAGAACTGACCAGTGCATTCAGGAGCAGGCCACCCACCTCGATGGCACCGATGCCGCGTCTTTCCTTGTTTTTTTCTGTCATCTGAGCCTCTGATTACCCTGAATTGCACTTGAATACATTTTACTATTAACAAATGCATTTACAAATAACGAATTAATGCTTATTCTTGTTTTAGTAGGACTTACGCAAAATTGTCCCAGCAAGGCGTCAGCGACGCAGACAGTACTTTAGTACCGAATCTTACTAAATGCGGGAGCTGCAACGCAGTTGGGGCGGTTTTGCGTAAGTCCTATTTAGTTAACTTGCTCAATTGTTGGGCAAATCTAAAACCGACTACAAGGATGTTGTCATGACAACCAAGCAATTTGCTTCCCACGCCGATCTGGAAGAAAAGAAAGTCAGCTTCCAGCAACTGTCCGAACATGCCTATGCCTATACAGCAGAGGGTGATCCCAATACCGGCATCATTATCGGTGACGATGCGGTGATGGTCATCGATACCCAGGCCACGCCCATCATGGCGCAGGATGTCGTGCGGCGCATCCGTGAAGTCACCGACAAACCCATCAAGTATGTTGTGATGTCACACTACCACGCAGTACGGGTGCTGGGCGCCAGCGGCTACGTGGCCGAAGGCCTGGAGCATATCATCGCCAGCCGCGATACCTATGACCTGATCGTTGAACGTGGCGAAGCCGATATGAAGAGCGAGATAGGCCGCTTCCCGCGTCTGTTCCGTGCGGTGGAAAGCGTGCCTGGCCTGACCTGGCCGACCATCACCTTCAAGGGCGAAATGTCGATCTGGCTGGGTAAGCTGGAAGTGAAAATCATGCAGGTCGGACGTGGCCATACCAAAGGAGATACCATCGTCTGGCTACCGCAAGAGAAAGTCTTGTTCTCTGGCGACCTGGTCGAATTTGGCGCAACGCCGTATGCCGGTGACGCCTATTATTCAGACTGGCCGCAAACCCTGAGCAATCTGGAAGCCATGCAGGCCGATAAACTGGTACCAGGTCGCGGTGCCGCCCTGACTTCACCCGAACTGGTGGCAGCAGGCCTGAGTGAAACCCGGTCTTTCATCAGCGATCTGTTTGCCAGTGTCAAGGCAGGGCAGCAGCAACAGCATGACCTGAATACCATTTATAAAAATACTTATGCGACTCTGAAACCCAAGTACGGTCACTGGGTGATTTTTGATCATTGTCTGCCGTTTGATGTGACGCGTGCGTTTGATGAAGCGTCGGGGCATGTTGATCCGCGTGTCTGGACGGCGGAACGGGATGTTGAAATGTGGAAGAGTCTGGAGGGATAATTTTTCAAGTTCAAGACCTCTCAACACAGAGACACAGAGGAACTGAATCACAGAGAAAAGCAAGAGAAAAACTTTTCGTGCCATCTATGTCGTAGACCTCTCTGTGTCTTTTCGTCTTCGCTTTAATGTCGTAGCGGGAGCTTCATTTTGCTTAGCACTTATCAATATCAAAAGTTTCCTTATCTGACTCCGCCTGAATTGCAGACGGAGGATATTACCCGTCGTCAGGTCATCATCGTGGGTGCCGGGCCGGTGGGCCTGGCGGCGGCGATAGACTGTAAGTTGCAGGGGCTGGATGTGCTGGTGCTGGATGATGATGATACGGTCTCGGTCGGTTCACGCGGTCTGTGTTATGCCAAACGCACGCTGGAAATACTCGACAGGCTGGGTGTGGCAGATGCCGTACGCAACAAGGGTGTGGAATGGAATGTAGGGCGCACCTTTTTTCGCAAGGATGAAGTATTCAATTTCAACCTGTTGCCGGTGGTGGATCACAAGCACCCGGGCATGGTGAATTTGCAGCAATATTATCTGGAAGAGTTTCTGGTACGGCGGGCGATAGAATTGGGCGTGGAATTGCGCTGGAAAAATCGTGTGACTGCGGTGGAACCAACAACAGAATTTTCTACCCTACACATTGAGACAGCCGATGGCAGTTATGCCATGCAGGCTGACTGGCTGATCGCTTGCGACGGCGCACGCAGCCCGATACGCCAGATGCTGGGACTGGAAGTTGAAGGTAAGGTCTTCATGGACCGTTTTCTGATTGCCGACGTGCTCATGAAGGCAGATTTTCCGGCAGAGCGCTGGTTCTGGTTTGACCCACCCTTCCATCCCAATCAGTCAGTATTGCTGCACCGCGAAGCCGACAATGTCTGGCGTATCGATTTTCAACTGGGTTGGGATGCCGATCCGGTGGAAGAACGCAAACCGGAAAACGTTATCCCGCGCATCAAGGCCATGCTGGGTGATGACAGGGAATTTGAGCTGGAGTGGGTCAGCGTCTATACCTTCCAGTGCCGTCGCATGGAAAAATTTCGCCACGGCCGTATACTGTTTGCCGGTGATGCAGCGCACCAGGTATCACCGTTTGGAGCACGTGGTGCCAATTCCGGCATACAGGACGCGGACAATCTGGTCTGGAAGCTGAAACTGGTCATTGACGGCCTGGCTACAGAAGGTTTACTGGACAGTTATTCGGACGAACGCGTCTTTGCGGCCGATGACAATCTTTTGAATTCCACCCGTTCCACCGATTTCATCACACCCAAAAGTACCGTCAGCAAATGTTTCCGGAATGCGGTGCTGGAACTGGCGCGAGAACATGCCTTTGCCCGCAAGCTGGTGAATTCCGGACGGCTGTCGGTGCCCAGTATATTAAAGTTATCCAAGTTGAATACAACCGACAGCGATGTATTTGCTGGTCAGCTACAACTGGGTGCTGCGGTGGAAGACGGCCCGGTCATTTATCAGGGCAAGGCAGGTTACCTGCTTGAACTGTTGCAGCATCATTTTTATGGCCTGTATTTTTGTGAAGATGCCAGCCAGATTCCGGCAGAAACCCTGGCCGGGTTTGCCGCATTGAAAGGGCTGCCCGTACCGGTGCATACCTTCATCATCAGCGCCACTGCGACTGCGGTTGGGCGCGACGATTATCAGGTAGTGCATGACTTCAAGGGTCTGCTAGCCGAACGCTATGATGCAAACATTGCCACGCACGCGGGCTATTATCTGCTGCGACCAGACCAGCACCTGGCAGCACGCTGGCGTCAGTTTGATCTGGGGAAAGTGCTTGCCGCACTCGCTCGCGCCACCTCATGCCAGGAAGGACATGGTCATGCCATTACAACTACAGCCTAATTTTCATTACGCCGACATCAGCAAACAACAGGGTTTGCGTGAACACGTCGCCGGGGATGATTTTTACCAAATGCTGATTGATGCCCACCGCGATCTCAGCGATGAAGACAGCAGCAAGCTGAATGCAAAACTGATCTTGCTGCTGGCGAATCATATCGGTGAACTGGACACCCTGGCGCAGGCTCTGAGCCTGGCCGCAGGTAAGAAAGCTTAAACCTTTCTAGCCTGCTCGGATAAAAATCCACCTATCGTCGCATGCACCATGGAATCAACGATTTGTTCGTGACTGAGGCGTTTATCACGTAGCAGAAATTCCATCGTCGGGTCACAGGCACGTGAATACAGGGTGTACACCAGTACGTCATCCGGTACATGCGGCGTCAGCGCGCCCTGCTCACGTGCCTTGGCAACCAGCGCATAAAAGCGTTTGTTGACACGCAAAGCCACCATCACATAATCCAGATTCAGCATCAGGCTGCGCTGTAGGGCCAGGCTGGTGGATGGCAGATGCGGAACCCCACCTTGCAAACGCAGGCGCAAAGACCAGGCCAGCACATGCCTGATCTTGTCGATGGCACTCAAATCTTCCGCCAACGTATCAAGTTCTGCCAGGGTTGCCTTCAACAGGCGCGTCAGAGCTGCAGCAGCCAATTTTTCCTTGGAAGAAAAATGCTTGTACAGGCTCCCCTTCGCAATGCCAACGGCATCGGCCACGTCATCCATGGTCATCAGGTCATAGCCTTTTTCTGACAAAAGACGATTCACCGCATCAATGATGGCTTCTTCACGCGCATCAAACTGTTGTTTTTTAAAAGGAATTCTAATTTCCATTATTTTTTCTGCACAAGTAAAAACTTTGTAGTATATTTTGTGACTGGCCAGTCACGTTTTGAAATTCATAGTCACATTCTAGCGCACTAAGCAAGTTTTGCACGGATCTCACCGTTTAATTATTAACACGCCGTTAGCAGGCCTGTGAATCCGAAAATAAAAATTTTGCGTATGTATTGATATGAATCATTAACAAGCTCGAATTTGGTGTACATTTTGCAATGTATTTGCAATTTGCTATCAAGCCAGATAATTGGTCTGCTGATCCATAGCTCCATTAATCCATTGATATCTTTACAGCTCTTATACGCTTATGAAAATCGCCGTCATCGGTTCCGGCATCTCCGGTCTTTCTTGTGCGCATGAACTGTCCAATGCAGGGCATGAAGTCAGCCTGTTTGAGGCAAATGACTATTTTGGCGGCCATACCCACACCGTGGATGTGACACTGGAAGGCCAGACTTATGGTGTTGATACCGGCTTTCTGGTGTTTAACCACAAGACTTACCCCAACCTGGTCAAGCTGTTTGCCAAACTGCAAATAGAAACCGTCGCTACCGATATGTCTTTTTCTGTAAAGATGCCATTGCAGTCCCGGACGGGCAATTCAGGCAAGGGGCGCACGCTGGAATGGGCCGGTGCAAATCTTGATACGGTATTCGCCCAGCGCAGCAATCTGTTGCGCCCGGCATTTCTACGTATGTTGCGTGACATCTTGCGCTTCAACAAACAAACCACCGCACTGGCCCTGACGCCGGGACAAAAAGATTTTCAACTGCCGCTGGGTGAATTTCTTGACCAGCATGGGTATAGCCAGGAATTCCGTCGCTGGTATTTATTGCCGATGGCAGCCTGCATCTGGTCTTGCCCGACAGCGACCATGATGGCATTTCCCCTGTCATCGTTTGTCAGCTTCTGCCACAACCATGGTCTGTTGCAGGTCAGTGACAGGCCGCAATGGCAAACCGTAAAGGGCGGTGCCAGACAGTATGTAGACAAAATACTGCCGGTGATTGCGCATACTTATCTGAATACGCCAGTACAGGCAGTACGTGAAAAAGCCCCGGGCGTGATTGAGGTTAAAACAAACAATGGCGTACAACATTTTGCCCATCTTGTTATCGCCAGCCATAGTGACCAGAGCCTGAACCTGCTGGCCGATGCCAACCTGGCAGAACGCCAGATTTTATCCGGCGTTGCTTACCAGGCGAATCGCGCCGTTTTGCACACCGATGCCAGCTTTTTGCCAGAAAACAAAAAAGCCTGGTCGGCCTGGAATTATCAAAGCGAAAGCGGCGAAGAAGCCCGTGTTTGCGTGCACTACCTCATCAATCAATTACAGCCTCTACCATTCAAGACCCCCGTCATCGTGACACTGAACCCGATACAGGAGCCAGCACCAGAAACGGTCATCGCCAGCTTTGACTATGCCCACCCGGTATTCGATGCCACCGCAGTCAGGGCGCAAAGCCAGTTGGAAAATATCCAGGGCAAGAGAAATATCTGGTTTGCCGGTGCATGGACTGGTTACGGTTTCCATGAAGACGGCTTGAAATCCGGCCTGCGTGTAGCAGAAAGTCTGCTGGCCCAGGTGGAAGCGACACAGGAAATACGCATTCGCGCGGCCTGACATCATGACGACTTCATCCATTCACTCTCTTGAACACCAAAACGCCGTCCTGTGCACCGGTGACGTCATGCACGTGCGCACGCGACCAGCAAAAAATGCATTCCGCTATGGCGTATTTTTCATGCGCATACCCTTGCGCGCCTTGGCCAGTGGCAAACCGATCAGCCAGTCACGTCTGTTTTCAATTAACGGTTTCAATCTTTTGTCCTTTCATGAAAAGGACCACGGTGACAGCCAACAAGCGCTGGCATCCTGGCTGGATGAATTGCTAAAAGCCGAAGGAATACAGGATGCAAATGGCGAAATCTGGCTACAGTGTTTCCCGCGTGTGCTGGGATATGTGTTCAATCCGGTTTCTTTCTGGTTCTGTCATCGCACCGACGGCAAGCTGCGTGCCATCGTCTGTGAAGTGCGCAATACCTTTGGTGAAAAACATCTGTATCTGCTGGAAAACGGTGACAGTCTGGTCAACGGTGAAGAACTGCGTGCAAAAAAAATCTTCCACGTATCCCCATTCTGCAAAGTCGAAGGTGGCTACCGTTTTCGTTTCCTGCAAGCCGGGCAAAAAATCGCTGTCACTACGCCAGACCAACAAGACGAGCAGGAAGTGCTCATCAAAAAGCATCTGGCTCGCATCGATTATGACGATGCCAGTGGCCCCTTATTGCTGACCAGCATTGCCGGCATAGAAAGGGATCTGACAGACCGCCGTATCGTGCAGGTCATGCTGCGCTATCCGTTCATGACCCTGGGCGTGGTGCTGCGTATCCACTTGCAGGCACTGCGTCTGTGGGTCAAACGTGTGCCATTTATTTCCAAACCAGTTCCACCCACTGAAGAGCTAAGTCGATGAGCAGCCTACAACCTACTTTTGCATCTGGCACATCTGGTACATCCAGCACCGACCATGCTTCCCATGCACCTGTGACCAATCATCACACGCCTATGAATGAACTGAATAGCAAACATTTTCCAACTGAAGCCCGGTTTGTGCTCAGCTTGTTGAACAAACTTGAACACGGCTGCCTGACCATACAGTTTCCAGATGGCCAGATGGCCAGTTTTGGACGCACTTATGAAAACCGTCAGCATGTCAGCCTGCATCTGAAAGACTGGCAACTATACCGTTCAGTGCTGAAATCCGGCGATATCGGTTTTGCCGAAAGTTATATTGCGGGTCACTGGACCACCAATAGTCTTGCAGGTCTGATAGAACTGATTTCGTACAATCGTGCGCAGCTGGAATCGGTCATTTATGGAAGCTGGTGGGGCAACCTGCTGTACCGCCTCAAGCATTTACTGAACCGCAATTCACGAGCTGGCAGCAAAAAAAATATCCATGCCCACTATGACATCGGTAACGATTTCTACCAGTTGTGGCTGGACCCATCGATGACTTATTCCAGCGCCATTTTCGCTGGTGATCAGCCAGAAAGCCTGGAAGAAGCACAACAATCAAAATACCGCCGCATCCTTGAACAACTGGCTTTGCCGCCTCAGGCAAAGGTATTGGAAATCGGCTGTGGCTGGGGTGGCTTTGCCGAAATGGCGATACGTGATGGTGGTGCCCATGTGACCGGACTGACACTGTCAACGGAACAACTGCATTACGCCCATGAACGCCTGTACAAGGCCGGCCTTCATGCACAAAGCGATTTGAAAATCCAGGATTATCGTGATGTTGACGGCAGTTATGACGCCATTGCCTCGATAGAAATGTTTGAAGCAGTCGGTGAAGCATATTGGCCAGGTTATTTTGAATGCCTGCAACGCAACCTGAAGCAGGGTGGCCGTGCCTGCGTACAAAGTATCGTCATCGCTGACAATCTGTTTGAGCGCTATCGCAAGGGAACAGATTTCATCCAGCAATATATCTTCCCGGGCGGCATGCTGCCTTCGGTAGAAAAATTCCATGCGATGGCCAGCGAATACGGCATGGAAGTTGTCGATACCTTCCACTTTGGCCAGGATTATGCACGCACCCTGTTGTTATGGCGCCATAGCTTCATGGAAAAACTGGCACAAGTCAAAGCGCAAGGCTTCGACGATGAATTCTTGCGTACCTGGGAATTTTATCTGGCTTATTGCGAGGCAGGCTTCACCGCTGGCAGCATCAATGTCAGCCAGTTCACGCTGAGGAAAAAATGAATACCCATACCGACAGGCAAGCCTCGAATGGATTGCGATACTTTATAGCAGCAATCTTGTTGATGCTGTCCTATGGGCTGCTTGTTGCCAGCGCGCAAACTACAGTTGCAGTACCGGCGCATATACGTGACGAAATACCACAGGCAAGCCTCCAAGGTAGTGGCAGCTTTCGCTGGTTCGGCTTGCACATCTATGACGCCAGCCTGTGGAGCACAGCAGCCTCTTACAAACCGGATAGCGATAAACCGCAACGTCTGGCACTTGATCTTGAATATGCCCGCACCCTGTACGGCAGCAAGATTGCCGATGCCAGCATTGATGAAATTGAAAAACTGAAACTGGGCACGCCAGAAAAACGGCAGCAGTGGTTGGCCCAGATGAAAGCCTTGTTCCCCGACGTGAAACAGGGCACTCATATCACTGGTGTATATATCCCAAATGAAGCTGCACGTTTTTATCTGAATGGAAAACTGCTGGGTGAAATCAGAGATGCTGAATTTGCACATGCTTTCTTTGCGATCTGGCTGGACAAGAAAAGCTCGGCACCAAGCTTGCGCAGCAAGTTACTGGGCATAAAAACAGAAACAAACTAAGTTTTTTCCAAGTAATTCCGTATTGACTTTGATAAAGACCTGCCAAGGAACACCATGAACCTGCTATCGTTGTGCCGACGTTTGCTGTCTTGCGGCCTGTTTTTCATGCTGGCGTCCTGTGCCAGCTCGTATGAACCGGCACGTTATGCAAATGAAAAACCAGCTCTGGATTTGCAAACCTATTTCAATGGCAGGCTGGATGCCTGGGGCATGTTTCAGGACAGATCCGGTGCCATCGTCAAACGCTTTACCGTGGTCATGAATTGCCAATGGACGGGGGATATCGGCACACTGAACGAAGACTTCAGTTACTCGGATGGCAGCAAGCAAAAGCGCATCTGGACATTGAAAAAAGTGGGGGCAGACCGTTTCATCGGCACCGCAGCAGATGTGATCGGTGAAGCCCAGGGAGTGGTATCCGGCAATACCCTGCACTGGAATTATGTACTGGCACTGCCTGTCGATGGCAGCGTCTATAACGTCAATTTTGACGACACCATGGTCTTGATGGACGATCAGGTGATGCTGAACCGCGCCATCATGCGCAAGTTTAGTGTCGAACTGGGTAGCGTGACGCTGTCCTTCACCAAACGCAGTAACAACATGCCATGAACCCCAAAATCAGCACATGGCAGGACAAGCGAGTCTGGATCATTGGTGCCTCCAGCGGGATAGGTGAAGAAACCGCACGCCAGTTGCTGACTTTGGGTGCACACGTATGCCTGTCTGCCAGGAACCAGGTGCAACTGGAGTGCATCGCCCAGGCTTATCCGTATGCCTATGCCAGCGCCCTGGATATTACCGACCATGCCAGCATCGTCAGCAGCCATGCGCGACTGATGCAACGCTGGGGGAAAATCGACCTGGTAGTGATCGTTGCCGGTAGCTACAATGAAATGCGGGCAGACAGCTTTGACCTGGCAGCCGCCGAACGCCTGATCAACATCAATCTGCGTGGTATCTATCAATGCCTGGACGTGGTCTTGCCAACTTTGTTGAAACAGGGGCACGGTGCCATCGGCATAGTCGGCTCTGTAGCAGGTTTGTCTGGCTTGCCAAAGGCGCTGGCCTATGGCCCGACCAAGGCGGCAATCATCAATCTGTGTGAGTCGCTGTATCTGGATTTACGCCCGCAAAATATAGGCGTATATATGATCAACCCAGGCTTTGTGGAAACGCCGATGACTGCTGGTAATGATTTCAAGATGCCGGCCTTGATGCCGGCTCCGGCGGCAGCTAAAGCATTGATCAGAGGAATGATGCGCGGTGATTTTCATATCCACTTCCCGCACCGCTTTACTAACTGGTTACGACTGGCACGTCTGCTTCCGTATCGCAGTTATTTTTATCTGGTTCACAAATTCACAGGTTTATAAATGAATGTACAAGCTTTAACCAGCAACCTGGCTGGCGATCTGGCAAGCGATGTGGATCATCGCGCCAGCCTGAAAAAATTGATCGTTTTTTTTGAAAACCTGTCGCTTGAAGCTTGCCAGGATTTATCTGAAGTGTACACAGAAGATGCCTATTTCAAGGACCCCTTCAATGAATTGCATGGCATAGCCGCCATCAATCACGTGTTCCAGCATATGTTTGAACAGGTACATGACCCCAGCTTTCGCATCACATCCACCGTACTGGAAGGTGACAATGCTTTTCTGTGCTGGGATTTCCTGTTCACGATGAAGCATTTCCACACCAGCCAGCAATGCATACGCGGCAGCACCCATATCCGTTTTGACGATGATGGGCGAGTCAATTTTCACCGTGATTACTGGGACGTAGCCGAAGAACTGTATGAAAAGCTGCCCTTGCTGGGCAGCTTCATGCGCGTGCTGAAATGGATAGCGCGTAAATAAGTAGGACTTACGCAAAACCGCCCCAGCTGCGTTGCAGCAACTTGCCGTACTAAAGTACTGTCTGCGTCGCTGACGGTGTAGTCGGTGTTTCAGGCAACACGTTGCCTGCCGACGAAACGAACCTCCCCTGTAAGGGATGTTTCTTAAAAGCGATAGCCTTGCTGGGACAATTTTGCGTAAGTCCTAATAAGCTAAATAAACTTAAATTGCAGCCTTGTAGGCTGGCAGATATTTCGCCAGCCTTGCTCCCATCTCTTGCCCAAGTGCCTGCAAGCCGCTCATGGGTCTGACCATGACTTCAAAGTCGACGATTTTTCCTGCTTCGTCAAAACGTATCATGTCTATGCCTTTTAGTTGCTTGTCACCGACAGTGGCGCTAAATTCCAGCACGACATTCATACCATCATCAGACATCAGTTCCCGGTGATAAGTGAAGTTTTCAAACACCTTGACGACTGTACTTAAAATCAGCACCACCGCCTGCGACGATGCATACGGCTGATGCGCCATCGGCGAACGAAACACGGCATCAGGATGCACAATCGCCGGCAAACCGGACAGATCACCACTGGCGATCATCTGGTGCCAGGTCGTCAAAGAAGCTGCAACAGTATCAGGTAAATTTTTCATGATGTCTCTTTAGAATGTCGGGCAGAATTAAAAAACAAGACCATTAACCACAGAGTCACAGAAACACAGAGAAAAGCAAAGAGAAAAGCAAAGGAAGGGTTCTGACAAGCCCAACATGCAAAGAATTGTTTTTACCTTTCTTTTGCTTTTCTCTGTGCCTCTGTGCCTCTGTGGTGAGAGGTCTTCCTCGAATTTAAATCGTTGCAGCCAATCGTGTCCCCTGATTGATCGCCCGTTTGGCGTCCAGTTCAGCAGCCACGTCGGCACCGCCGATCAGGTGTACTGGCTTGCCTGCAGCTTCCAGTGCGGCTTGCAATTCGCGCCTCGGCTCCTGGCCTGCGCATAGGATCACGTTATCCACCGGAATCAGTTTCTGTACCCCGTCCACGGTCACATGCAAACCGGCATCATCCACCTTGTCATAGCTGACACCGGCAATCATCTGCACTTCACGGTTTTTCAGGCCGGTGCGATGTATCCAGCCTGTGGTTTTGCCCAGGCCATCACCGACCTTGGAGGTCTTGCGTTGCAACAGGAAAATCTGGCGTGCCGGTTTTTCTATCTCGGCTTCACACAGGCCACCGACGTTTTTGTAATCGGTATCTACACCCCATTCAGCAAAGAATTTTTTCGGATCCAGGCTGGGGCTGGTGCCGCTATGGCTCAGGTATTCGGCAACGTCAAAACCAATACCACCAGCGCCGATGATGGCAACCATCTTGCCTACCGGTTTCTTGTCACGCAAGACATCCAGGTAGCTCAATACTTTAGGATGATCAATGCCATCAATAGCAGGTGTGCGCGGCAAGATGCCCGTCGCCAGCACCACTTCATCAAAGTCTTGCAAATCGACGGCGCTCACTTTGGTATTCAGTTTCAGTGTCACACCTGTCAGGCTGATCTGCTTGCCGAAATAACGCAGGGTTTCATAAAATTCTTCCTTGCCCGGTACTTGTTTGGCGACATTGAACTGACCACCAATTTCTGATGCTGCGTCAAACAGAGTGACTGCATGACCGCGATGCGCCGCCGTGGTAGCGAAACTCAGGCCCGCAGGGCCGGCACCAACAACCGCTATGCGTTTGGCTTTGGCCAAGGGGGCATCGATCAATTCGGTTTCGTGGCAGGCGCGCGGGTTGACCAGGCAAGATGTCACCTTGCCGCCAAAGGTATGGTCAAGACAGGCCTGGTTGCAGCCTATGCAGGTATTGATTTCATCTGATTTGCCTTGTTCAGCCTTGCGCATGAACAGCGGGTCGGCCAGCAAAGGTCGCGCCATGGAAACCATGTCGCAATAATCGTCCGCCAGCAACTGCTCTGCCACTTCCGGTGTGTTGATGCGATTGGTGGCAATCAGCGGGATATTGACATGGCCCTTGAGTTTTTTGGTCACCCAGGCAAAGGCCGCACGCGGTACCTTGGTGGCGATCGTGGGAATGCGCGCTTCGTGCCAGCCTATGCCGGTATTGATGATGGTGGCACCGGCTGCTTCTATCGCCTGCGCCAGTTGTATCACTTCATCCAGCGTCGAGCCTCCTTCAACCAGGTCCAGCATGGACAGGCGATAAATGATGATGAAATTGCTGCCTACCTTTTCACGGATGCGACGCACGATTTCAATTGGGAAACGGATGCGGTTTTCATACGTGCCACCCCATTCATCTTCGCGCTGGTTGGTGCGGGCGGCGATAAATTCATTGATCAGATACCCTTCCGAACCCATCACTTCCACGCCGTCATACCCAGCTGACTTAGCCAGCGTGGCACAGCGGACAAAGTCGGAAATGGTTTCTTCCACTTCTTCCGTCGTCAATGCATGTGGCTTGAAGGGATTGATCGGTGCCTTGATGGCGCTGGGTGCGACCAGCGTGGGCTGGTAAGAGTAACGGCCAAAATGCAGAATCTGCATGGCAATCTTGCCACCTGCTTCATGCACCGCCTGGGTAACAATTTTATGGTGCTCTGCTTCTGCCTCTGTGGTCAGCATGGCACCGCCATGCATGGGACGCGCTCTTTCATTCGGCGCGATACCGCCAGTAACAATCAGCGCTACACCACCGCGTGCACGTTCTGCATAAAACACCGCCATTCGTTCAAAACCATTGTCCACCTCTTCCAGCCCTACGTGCATGGAACCCATTAACAGGCGATTCGGCAAAGTGGTAAAGCCGAGATCGAGTGGCTTTGTCAGGTGAGGATAAAATGACATGGCTTTTCCTTAGATATGAGGGTGTAGCTATAAGAATTCACAGGCATACAAAACTTCTTGCAAGCAACTATATGCAACTGAGTGCATATAAGAATAGCGAAACAAATTTGTTTATGCAACCAGTTGCATATAAAATGCATGAAAACCACACCGTATACCCACTCTAAATATGTCCTTGCCCCATGCCCTGCTGACATCCATTGCTGAAAAACCCTGCTCCGGCTATGACCTGGCAAGACGTTTCGACAAATCCATAGGCTATTTCTGGCATGCCACCCACCAGCAAATCTACAGGGAACTGGCACGCATGGAAACCCAGGGCTGGGTGATATCCAAAGAAGTGGAAGGTGGTCGTGCGGGCAAGAAATTATTTGATATCCAGGCTGCTGGCCGGGAAGAATTGAAACGCTGGGCAAGCGAAAACAGCATTCCCATGCGTTGGCGTGACGATATGATGGTCAAACTAAGGGCCGATGCGGCTATCGGCCCACTCGGTCTGGAAGAAGAGTTTGAACGCCGCCTGCAAATGCATGAACAGGAATTACAAAACTACAGAAACATAGAACAGCGCGATTTCAGCAACCCGCAGTTGTCACGCGAAGCACAACTTCGCTACCTGATCCTGAAAGCCGGCATCACCTTTGAGCAGAGCCGGGTGCAATGGACCAAAGAGGCCCTGCAAGTTCTGCGCAACACTTTCTAGAACCCATGCCATGGTCACGTCATTAACAGGAATACGTCCCCTGCATTGCCAGATGTTGCGCCAATGGAATTTCACTTGGGCCGTGGTCGTTGCATATGCGCCTGTGTAGCCTGCAATCGCCCTGAGCGCAATTCACTGACGGCCTTGGCCACTGCGATTACCACATTGCGCGTTTCATACACTTTATGCGCTTCAGGGGCTGGGCTTTGGTGCCAATACACCGCAGCAACAATGATCACGGCATGGACAACAGTTCAGCGCCTATAGATTTCTGCCATCCAGTCATTGGCCTGATTCAGCATATGATTGACGAATCAAGCCACCACAAACATCACCGTCAGCAACATTAAAAAATCGCCTGAAAAATTTTCCGTGTGTTAGCGAACAGATGCGTTTCCGGCAGAGGCATAGTCTATTGTCAAATTCAAAATTCGTGATCAGGAACAAAACGGTACAAACCGAATTTTTGCGTACCTGATCAAGCTGGTTTATTTCATACATCCACAGAAGAGGATCTGCCATGACCGAAAAAACTGCACACATACATTGGGAAGGTTCAGGCAAAACTGCCGTAGGAAATATCAGCACCGAGACCGGTGCTTTGAAGGATTATCCCTATGGCTTCGCCAGTCGTTTTGAAGACGACAGGCGTGGTAGTAACCCGGAAGAATTATTGGCTGCCGCCCATGCTGCCTGCTTCACCATGGCATTTTCTTTTGCCTGTGAAAAGGCGGGCTGGAAGACCACAGAGATCGATACCAGGGCCAGCATCCGCTTATCGAAACAGGGTGAGGGCTTTGTGATTGATCACATTCAACTGACGATGGAAGCCTCTATCGCCGGTATAAATGATGCTCAATTTCAGGAAATCGCAGCAATGGCAAAACGGGATTGTCCTTTGTCGAAGGCACTTGCCAGTGTTCCTGAGATAGCACTGCAAGCGACACTGCGGACAACACTGCAGACGACAGTGCAAACAAATACCACTCCGTAAAATCACCCGTCATACGTAAATGCTGCAAAGTGAAAACTGCGCAGCAAACGCCGTCAGGAAAAACCCGGAAGGAACTATCATGCTACATACTTTACCCGAACTGCCCTATGCAATGGATGCATTGCAGCCACACATTTCAAAGGAAACTCTGGAGTATCACTACGGCAAACATCACCTTGCCTATGTGACGAACCTGAATGCCCTGATCAAGGATACAGAATTTGCCGATGCGTCATTGGAAAATATCATCAAGAAATCAACCGGCAGCATATTCAATAACGCTGCACAGGTGTGGAACCACAATTTTTACTGGCAAAGCCTGACGCCGGGCGGTGGTGGTGTCGCCACCGGTGCGCTGGGAGATGCCATCACTGCGCAGTGGGGTTCATTTGAGAAATTCAAGCAGGAATTTACACAATCCTGTATCAGTAATTTTGGCTCGGGCTGGACATGGTTGCTGAAACGTTTTGACGGCTCACTGGCCATTGCCAATACCTCAAACGCAGCCACACCATTGGTCGGTGTCGACAAGCCATTGCTGACATGCGATGTCTGGGAACATGCCTACTATATCGACTACCGCAATCAACGCCCGGCCTATCTGGAAGCCTACTGGAGTCTGGTGAACTGGGATTTCGTTGCGGCAAATTTTGCTGAAGCTTAAACAAACCCCAATGCTTTAGCAAAGTAGTCTCAATAGTACAAGTCTGCTTACATCTTGTTGCGCATGAATGCAAATCATACAACTATTTAATTGACATGGTTTTGCCTCCCATGCCAACATCCCTTGGCCTTGCCTTTGATATTGCATCTGGTAGTGCACCATAGGTATTGATGCAACCACCTTCTCAAGACATCCAGTGAGCACATGAAAAAAACTCTTTCTTTTAAAACTCTGAGCCTGTTATCAGTAAGCCTGTCCTGCATGGCAGCCCCCGTGCTGGCGGCGGATTACAATCCCTATCCCAAAGCCGGTGTTTATGATGCCAGCGATAATGGTTTTGAGCGTCTGCTGACGGTAAAGCCCGACGGCAAATTCACACTGGAAGTTTCTGAAAAAGGCAAGTCAGGTAATTTGCGCAGCGGCTCTGGCGAAGGAAAACTGGCTGATGCACCCGGCGGCTGGAATTTTAGCGAAGGCCGTTGCAATATGACTTTGAAACGTGCCGCCGGCGGCATGCAATTGCATGTGGAAACCTGCGCCAGCGCCTGGGGTGACGTGCCGTTTGACGGCAAATACAAATATCAAGGTGAAGAAGTAGCCGCAGCACCAGCCAAACCTGCGCCTGCAGCCGTCGCTGCACCAGCACCTAAAGCAGCTACGCCAGCTCCTGCCGCAAGCACCATGCCCGCCCCTGCTGCTGAGCCCGCTGGCGCGGCTACAATGGCCACCAGCACGATCTCACTGTCGCGCAAGGAATGGAAAGATAAATGGGGCATGGTTACGGCCGAATTCATCACTGGCCACTTTGTGCAGGTATTGGCACAACGCTCCAGTGACAACCCGACAGGACCAGGACTTGATCATTATTCAAATGCCGCAGTTATTGTCGATACCATTAACGACTATGAAAAGGCCAGTGCTGCAGAAATGGCAAAACCGCCGTTGAAACAGTACACACTTCCTTTGCCGGTTGTCACCGCCAAAGAAGGCGTGAAATTTGAAACTGAATGCAGTTATGGCAAATCTGCCATGGCCTTTGTAATCAGTGTCGACAGCTATGGAAAAGGGAATATTCTCAGCCGCAAGCGTGTCAGTGGCTGGATGCTGGATAGCAAGCTGCAACTGACTGAAGTCAAGCCCGCCAGCAAGGTCAAGTGCCCACAAACAAGCGCTTTCTATTGAAGAGCCCTTGCAAGCGCTATCATAAAAATTTGAATTGGACACCTGCGGTGTCCTTTCATGACAATGCGCCATTCTTGTAGAACTCATTTCATCCAATAGGGATGAAATGAGTTCTGGCCTTATCTGTATCTGGCTTCGATCGCAGCTACCGTGCCATCCTGTTCCATGGCTTTCAACATGCGGTTGAGTTGATTGACCTTGCTCTGCGACATGCTGGCGTGGCATGCCAGATACATCTCTACCTGATGAAAATCAAACAGGGGAATAATGTCATCACTGAGTTTTTGTTCCTTCAATATGGCCATGCCCAGCAGTCTGCCGGTTGCCCAGAAATCAAAACGTTCATACAGCAACTTGCGCGGATTATCAGAATCCACATTTGCAAGTTCTGACCGGAAACCCTTCAGCGCCAGAAAATCACCAACGGCCGCTTTGCGATACGCACCGATGACATAGGGCTTTAACTGTTCCAGCGATGTCGGGCGACGGCTGTCATCTGCGCGGGCAAAGATGGTCCAGATATTTTTCTTGATCAGCGGGCCTATCCATTTGAATCTGGATTCACGTTCTGCTGTCCTGGTGGTAGAGAAAATGCAGGTATTGGGGTCGCTGCGTGCCATTTGCAGGGCACGCGACCAGGGATAGGCACTGATGGTATAAGGCGTGTCGGAACGACGCATGATTTCAAGCACCTTGTCAGTGGATATACCTGTCACTTCACCGGTGGCGGGTTTGACGAAGTTATAGGGAGGATAATGCTCGGTCACCAGGTTCAATACCGGAACGGATGCTTGCCCTTCGGGAGGAGCGGGTTGCGACAGCACCGGATAAGAAATCACTACACCTGCCAGCCAGACCAATACAGCCAATAATCCACCACGCATGCCTTCTCCCAATTACCCCATTGCATCGCATCTCATTTATATATCATCATTGTCTGCACGACAGTTTGTCGCACATCAAACCGGCATACTATCCGTTAGTCATGTCTGCTTAATGACTAACTTGTTGACTAGCTTGTAGAGTAACTAAGTGACTAACTGAGTGACTACTTGCCAGTGCTCGTGCGGCTTGTTTTACCTGGTGTTTTGTTAGCCGATTTGCCTGCTGCCTTTGTCGCTGCTTTTGGCGCTGGCTTTGGCGCTGGCTTTGGCGCTGGCTTTGGCGCTGACTTCAAGGCTGGCTTTGCAGCAGGCTTAACGGGCTTGGCAGCAGCCTTGGCTACTGTCCTGGTTGTGCTTTTTGCCTTGCTGGCAGCAGTTGCCCTGGCTGCCTTGCCTGGTGTAGCCGCCGTTTTTTCTTTAGTCGTCTGGCGTGCTGAACGGGGTTTGCCTGCCGTTGTACTTGCAGTTGCAGCCTGAGGAGCAGCATCCGCCTTGATCTCGCTTGGTTCGCCTTCCAGAGCCTTGCTGACCGCCTGCTTGAACTGTTCCTGCAACAAGCCCCACCATGCAGCAGGATTGGCGAACTGGGCGCTGGCGTCGGATTGCGTCGTTGTTTTTTCTGCGGTCTTGTCTGACAGCTTTTCGGTAGATGATTGTTCCGGCTTTTCTTCGGCGTCTTCTTTTTCCTCGCTGGAGGCAGTTGTTACTGTTTCTGGTGGCATGTCGTCCAGCGATTCGTCGGCTTCTTCATCCGGATCTGGTTCTTTGGCTGCGGTCGGGTGCATGGGCCAGTCGGCATTGCTGGTACTGGTAGCACTGGCAGTTGCGCCGGGTGTGCCGGCTGCATGGGTATGACCGGCAGCACTGAAACTAGCCGTGGCCTGCTCGGCCATGGCACCGGCCTGTTGTGCATGCTGGGCAAAGCTTTCGCCCAGGGACTGCAAGGCGGCGATGGTGGCACGTTGCACTTCCAGCGTCTGTATGGTCCCGCGCAGCATATTCATGTTGACGGTGAGCCAGGATTCCACGGTCTTCAGATCCTGGATTTTTTTATCCAGTTCATCCAGCGACATGGGCGGTGCCACCATACCCGGCACCTGCATGCTACCCCAGAGTCTTTTTACAAAAGAAAGCGTATCGCCCATGGCATTCATGCCGGGGATTTCAGTACCAGAAAATGGATTACTCATGAGTTTCTTCCTTTGGTTTTTCCAGCAGCTACAAATAGGGATACTTACATCCTGGTCATCTTGCATGAGGTCGGCAGCGCCGTCAATCGCGCATCGAAATAACGCTCGGTCTTGAAGCCGTAACCACTGCCTTCATTATCGAAGCGCACGCCACTCTCTCCCTTTTTTTGCATGACGGAGACATACAGAGGCTGTATCAGTTGGTGGTCTTCGGCACGCATGAGTGCATTGTGAAACGCATTCTTGTACTGTGCGCCTTCCATGGCACGGGCAACGGCAGCCGCTTCGGTGGATCTGGCTTTTTCTATGGCAGAGGCCAGCATCTCTATCATGACTTGCATGCGCAGATGTACATAATCGTCGCGGGGATCAGGATAACGCTGGCGGAACTGGCTGTAAAACGCATCACTGTCTGTGCCACCGGCATTCGGATGCCATTCAGCAACCGCACGGACCCGGCCTATGCCAGCATCAGCAATGGCTGCGGGTGCGCCCAGGCCATTGCCATAAAAAGTATAAAACTTCAGCACCATGCCAGCATCTTTGGCGGCTTTTACCAGCAGGCTGAGATCATTGCCCCAGTTGCCGGTAATCACTGCATCGGCACCATTGGCTTTGATCTTGGCGACATAGGGGGCGAAGTCCTTGATCTTGCCTATGGGGTGCAGGTCATCACCGACGATGCTGATATCCGGGCGTTTTTCAGCCAGCATGTTGCGTGCCGACCTGGCAACCTGGCGTCCAAAGCTGTAATCCTGGCCTATCAGGTAGATTTTCTTTGCGCGGCTGTCGTCCTTGATGACTTCGGTCAAAACATGCATGCGCATATCGGCACTGGCATCAAAACGAAAATGCCAGTAGCTGCATTTTTCGTTGGTCAATACCGGGTCTACCGCTGAATAATTAAAAAACAATACACGGTTATCCGGCGTGCGCTGATTATGCTTGTTGATGGCATCCACCAGCGCCAGCGCAACGGCTGAGCTATTTCCCTGCACCACAAAAGGAATATGCTGATCGGTCAGATGTTTGAGCGCCGTCAGGGATTCTTCCACGCCCTGTTTATTGTCGAAACTGCTCAGTACCAGTTTGTGCTGACCATCAGGCAGGCGCACGCCACCACGGGCGTTCACGCGGTCTATGGCGATTTGCAGATTTCTTTGGACTGCTTCACCGGCATTGCTAAATGCGCCACTGAGACCATCGATCATGCCTATGCGTACCGGCGGCAAGGCTTTGGCACCGCCATTTGCCTGCGGTGTTTGCGCTGCGGCCAAAGCTGTAGTCAAATTCATGGCCAAATTTGTGCTCAGCAGCAGGGCGGCAAACATGGCTAGTCTGGAATATGATTTCTTTAGTATTAACATTCAAATTTCCTTACAGAATACGCGCACATCACTATGCATGAGAAAATGTGACGCATTCTGCACGACACGATTCATTGTTTCTTGCAATAAAGATAGCATTCTACCCTCTTGCTGGCGTAGTCCGGTCATCCTTATGCTGACTGCCGCGTTTACTATTTTGTGATGAGCCAAACTTTTAAACCTGTAAACTATAGCTTGCCCAGTTCCCTGCTAAACCGGCAGAGCCTGGCATTTTGTGCCCTGGCCCTGCTGTTGCACCTGCTCGTGCTGTTTAATCTGAACAGCACGCCAGTGGCTGTCAAACCCTTGCTGGCTGAACAAATGGTGCGGGTACAGTTGCGTGAGAGTGTCGCTGCGACGCCCGCACAGGCACAGGCAAACCCCGCAGCTTCAATGAAAAAGACCAGACCGGCATCAACCGTCTCTGGCACGCGCACCACGCCATACAGGCAGATACAGGATGAACCGGCATCTATACTGCCTGAGGTCATGGAAAAAACCCGTGTGCCCGTGCCAGATACGGCGACGCTGCTGACAGCCAATACGCCGCCTATCGAAGTCGCCAGGGAAACCCCGCCGGCTCCGGCCCCCTACCCCACTCAGCCCACGGTAGAAGCTGAAGCGGCCTATGCAGTGCGGCCACCACCGTCTGGTGCCATCCTGATGCGTATCGTGCGGACGGAAAATAATCGCCACCCCGTGAATGGTCAGGGTGAAATACACTGGGATTTCGAAAACGGGTTATACAAAATGCGCGTAGAAGCATCGCTGAACCTGCTGATTACTTCACTGAATTTGTATACCCTGCGTAGCGAAGGCAAACAGGACAGCTATGGTATCGCCCCAACACTCAGTACCGAAACCAGACGCAACCGGAGTGAAACCGCGACCCATTTCAATCAGGATGAACGTACCGTCAGTTTTTCTTCATCGAATAAAACCAGCACCGTCAACCAGGGGGTGCAGGACAAGGCCAGTGTACTGATGCAACTGGCTGGCATCGCCTATGCCAATCCTGACAAATTTCAGGCCGGACGCGAAATCAGGCTGCAAGTTGCGGAAGACCGGGATGTCAGCAATTTCGTCTTCGTCATCACCGGACAGGAAGAGATCGATACTCCCATGGGCAAAATCATAACCTGGCACGTGAACCGCCCGCCACGACCTGGCTCCTACAATTCCAGACTGGAAATCTGGCTGGCACCAGTCTATAACTGGTATCCGGTACAGATACGCAATACGGAAAGCAATGGTGCCATCACCACCCAGACGGCCAACAAGATAATCAGCAGTAAAAACATAGAAAGATGACCATGCGTGCAATTTCCCTCCTGATAAGCAGTCTGTTGCTGGCAACAGCCAGCCTGAGCAACGCTGCCCAGAGCACACAAAGTAATGAAGCGGCGGTAAAACATGCCTATAAACTGCCGCCACCGGCAGAGCTGCAATACAGTATCAAGGCGCGTCAGAGTGGCCTGTCACTCAGCGGTTCGGCATCGGTAAAATGGCAGTACACTGACCAGAAATACAGCATCGTGACTGAAACCCGCGCCATGCTGATTGGCAAGATACTCGATGCCAGCAGTCAGGGTGTAATCGACGACTACGGCCTGGCACCGGAAAAATTTGTCGAAAAACGCTTTGGCAAACCCGCCACCACGACCAGCTTTGAGCGTGACAGCAAAACCCTGCGTTTTACTGCGTCCACTGAAACTTATACCCTCAAAGGTGGCGAACAGGACCGCACCAGCGCCAGCTGGCAACTGATCTCCATGGCCCGCGCCGCCGGCGACAATTTCAAGGCTGGTACGGAATGGAAAATGTTCGTTGCAGGCAGACGTGATGCCGACCCCTGGACCTTCAAGGTCATAGGCCCGGCCACCATCAAGACCCCGATGGGCGAACTGGCTGTCATCCATGTCACCAAGGCTCCACCGGCTGACTCCAAAGACCAGCAGCTTGAATTATGGCTGGCACCTGGCATGGAATGGTATCCGGTGCGCTTGAAGTTCAGCGATGCTGACGGTGATTTTGTCGATCAGGTTCTGGAAAGCGTAAAGAAAAACTAGAACTCATTTCATAGATAGGGATGAGTTCCAAGCATTGATTGCATGCTTATTTGTCTTGCGCCTTGACGACGGTGACCGTGCATTCGGCTTCGGCCACCACCTGCGCCGATACGCTGCCCAGATAGCGGCGCAAGGCCGAACTGCCGCGTGAACCGATGATGACGTGGTCAACCCGGTTACTGTGTGCATAATCCACAATGGCAGCCGCCGGGTCAGGTGCTTCCAGTACATGGAAGGTGATTTTATCGGGGTTCAGGTTCAAGGGACGGGCCCAGTGTTTCAGGTCCACCAGCTGTTTAACATGAATGTTTTCGCCCTGCTGTATCAGGCTGTCGTCCATCCCTATGCGGCTGGTTTTGCGTATCGTCAGGCACGCCAGGCGTGCGCCCGGCTCGGTCTGTAACATGCGCCGGGTGATGCTGCGCAGGCTTTCTGCCAGGGCTTCCGAACCGCGATTCAAGTCCAGTGCCACCACAATAATCGGGGCCTTGGCCAATTGTTCCGACACGCTGTGGGTAGGTAAAGGTTCGGCACCAGAGACCTGAAAACGTCGTTTCAACACCGACAGATACCCATCCTGGCTTTGCTTTTCTGCCCGGCCTGTCAGTTGTATCTGGTCTGGATGCTGCAATAAGAAAGCCAGTTGGGCAGCGGTGTCAAAGCGTGCCTGCGCATCCACCTCCAGACAGCGCAAGATCACTTCCTGCAACCACAATGGCAGGTCTGGCCTATGGCTGCGTGGTGGAATGGGATCACGATACAGGCGCTTTTTCAAGCCAGCTACCGAGGTCGGATGACCAAAGGGTCTTTCGCCGGTTGCCAGGTGATACAGCAACACGCCCAGCGAAAACAAATCACTGCGCGGCTCATTGCGTATCCCCACGACTTGTTCGGGCGAGATATACGGGCCGGTGCCCAACGGCAGGCGGAATTCTTCATCCAGCAAATCCGGCAAGCGATCATGGCGTGACAGGCCAAAGTCGATCAGCACGGCCGTACCATCCGGGCGGAACATGATGTTGCTGGGTTTGATATCAAGATGGATCACATGCTGCCTGTGCAGATCTTGCAGGGCATGGGCAACCCTGATGCCGATATCCACCACCTCATCGACTGGCAAGGGAGCCTGCTCAAAACGGCTGCGTAAAGAGGTACCGGCAATCTGTTCCATGACGATATACGGCTGGGCATCAAAATCACCTGCAGCAAAATAGCGTGGCACATGATGGCCCCTGAGCTTAGGCATGATCATCTGCTCGACTTCAAACGCAACAATCGCAGTCGGGTCTTCACTGGAATACAGCAGGGGCACCTTCATGATCAGCGGAAATGACTGATCGGTATCCAGCGTTGCCGGATGCCGGTCGCGCAGATCGCTGACACGCCACAATGCGGCCATACCACCGGTGTGCAGCTTTTCTTCGAGGCGATAACCATCGAATTCCATGCCGGTCTGCAGGGCGTGCGGACTGCCTGGACTCATCGTACCTGCTCTTGTCTGCGCATGATATGCATACTGGCCCTGTGCGTCCTAATTGCCGTTGATCAGTCGGTGGCCCAGCGCTGGCGGTAGACCGGCGCTGATGATTTTCTGGCAGGCAGTTTCCGCATCATAGGGAATGCGGTAATACGTCAGTTCCTGCGTGTCGGTGTCAAAGGTGGCATAACAGGCGGCAGGATTGCCATCACGTGGCTGTCCGGCTGAACCGGGAATCACCAGCCAGCGCCGCTGTTTGCTCAGTGGAATGCCCTCTTCCGGCGTCGGCAAAAATTCACCTGTCTTGCCGGTCAGGCTAAGGTGAAACAGCGTGGGCATGTGGACGTGCCCGCAAAAAGTGATGCTGGCCCTGGTCGCATGCATACTGCGGGTGGCCTCCATGACGCCATCGATATATTCCCACTTTTCCGGCGCCCAGGCATTGGCATGCACGAACAGAATATCTTCCCATTCAATACGGTAAGGCAACTGGGCGATGAATTCCACCTGATCGGGGCGCAATTGCTCCTTCGTCCAATCCACCACCTTGCGCGCAGTTGGATTCATGCCTTGCTTGTCGCCTGGTAACAGGGCGGCATCATGATTGCCTATCAGCGCCCAGGCCCCCTGCCGCACATAGTCCATGACGGTATCCAGCACCCAGACAGGGTCGGCACCGTAGCCCACCAGATCCCCCAGGAAGGCATAACGACCAGCCTTTTGCTGCCTGGCATGCGCCAGGCAAGCCTCCAGGGCTTCGCGATTGGCGTGCAGGTCAGTCAGGATGGCTATCAGCATGGGGGTTCATTCTATGAATCATAGTCTTCATTGTAGACCCACTAACCAACTTCATGCTTACAAATCAATTTCTGCTTATAAAAATCACTGTTCACCCATGGCAAACTCGCCCGCACGGTACTTTTCATAGCCGCGCGCGCGCAATGCACAGGCCGGGCATGTGCCGCAGCCATGACCCCAGGGGTGCATGTCACCACGCTGCCCCAGGTAACAGGTATGCGTATCTTCGCGTATCAGATCGACCAGGGCGGTGCCGCCGAGTTGCTCTGCCAGTTGCCAGGTCTGGGCCTTGTTGATCCACATTAGCGGGGTTTCCAGTTTCAGGCGGGTATTCATGCCGAGGTTAAGCGCGACCTGCAAGGCCTTCATGGTATCGTCACGGCAATCCGGGTAGCCCGAAAAATCAGTCTCGCACATGCCACCGACCAGTACATTCAGGCCGCGCCGGTAAGCCAGGGTAGCTGCTGTCATCATGAACATCAGGTTACGACCAGGTACAAAAGTATTCGGCAAACCGTTTTCCTGCATTTCTATGGCGATGTCTTCTGTCATGGCCGTATGCGACAGTTGCGAGATCAGACCCAGGTCTATCATGTGATCATCACCCAGGCGATGTTGCCATTCGGGTGAAAAGCGACGCATCTTCTCTATCAGCGTGGGACGCACCGTCAGTTCTATGGCGTGTCGCTGGCCGTAATCAAAGCCTATGGTTTCCACATGCGCATAATGCGATAGAGCCCAGGCCAGGCAGGTGGCAGAATCCTGACCGCCGCTAAACAGAACCAGCGCACGGTCATTGGTGGTTATTTTGTTCATAATTCATCGAAAAATAAGGTAAAGCTATTGTAAAAGAATGAAACACTTTGTATAACAACAGGGCCTGATGGTAAGGTTCTGCTGAAAAATATAGTAGGCTTATGTTGGTTTTTAAAACTCATGTTGTGAGTTCTGGCCATCCAATCCGCATAATAAGCCAACGCGCCCCCCGTGCAAGCCCATGAGCTTTTATAAAAAATTTCTGTCTTCTTCCATTTTATCGGTCATCGATCAGGGTATGCTCAGTGCCCTGAATTTTGTCATTGGCATTTTGCTCATGAATCTGGTGACAAAAGACGATTATGGCCTGTATGGTCAATTGTACGCTGGTGGTTTGCTGGTAGGCCTGATCGTGGATTCCTGGATCGCCGGGCCATTGACCACGGTCGCTTCTTCCGTGCATGGCGACACCCGCCGGTCCCTGTTGCGTCACTACTGGTACCGGCAAGTCAGCTGGACACTGATGATGGGGGTGCTTGCCTTCGTCATCGTGGAATTCTTTCCGGCGGCAACGCACTACAGCAACAAGAGCTGGTTACTGGCGTTCGTGTTTGCAGCCTACCTGTTTGGTAACGGCATACGTGAATATGGACGTACGGTGGGCTTTATCCAGTCGGATATCATCTCGGTACTACGGCAGGATGTCCTGTATGTGAGTCTGGTTGCGGGGGGCCTGGCTGCCCTGTATTTCAGCCATCATTTTGATCTGATCACGGTATTCGGGCTGCTGGCGAGTTCATCATTCCTGTGTACACTGGCCAGCCGCCAGCATTTCCTGACACATACGTCGAGCGATGCCGAAGCCCACGCCAAAGAGGAAATCCAGCAAGCCATGGCTGCCCACCATGAAACCATACGTGGACATGGACGCTGGGCGGTATCCGGCGGCATCGTTGGCTGGTTATCGAATTACAGCTATGTCTACCTGTCAGGAGCATGGCTGGGTGTTGCTGCGATTGCGGATCTGAATGCTTCGCGCCTGATGCTGATGCCCATCCCGCTGGCTGTCGCGGCCTGGTCACGCGTGGCGCGCCCGGAAGCCAGCCGCCTGATGGCAGAAAACAACTGGCGCGGCTTGCGCAGGCTGACCCTGTTTTCCATCGCCGGCATAGAACTGGTGGTAGTGGCTTATGTGGCCTTGCTGCTGACGGCATTGCCGTGGCTGGAAGGGCATGTCATCAGCGCCAAATACAGCGGGCTGGACCCCATGGTCATGATGTGGGGTGGCTATTTCGCCATCAATGCGGCGCGCTGGGTCGGCACTTCATGGCTATCCAGCGGTGGCGCTTACAAGGAAATGTTCTTTCTCGGCAGTGTCACGCTGGGCCTGGTCTTGCTGATCACCGCGTTCAGCATTCCCAGAATGGGCGCACCCGGTGCTATCCTGGCCCTGATCGTGGTCGAGATTTTTGAGCTGATTGTCGTCTGGCGCTTTATTTTGCCGCGTCTGCAGCGGCAGCGTTAAACCGCTTGTGCAGATGCTTGCTGATTAAATCGGCCAGCGCACCCTGTGCCCAGCGCGGGGTGAAGGTATGATCTGCACCATTGAATATTTCCAGGCGTATGCGCTCACTGCGCCCCAGCAGGCTGGCATGACGCCCCAGTTGCTCTGTCATGACATCCACCGCCGTATCGCTGGCATCATAGATCAATAACAGTTCTGTGCCGCGCGCTTCCATATTCCGGAAATTGCGTGCGACCCGCCCCAGGAAGAAATTATTGTGCATCAGATTAACGACCAGCAACTGCCACCTGGTACGCACGCGCTTGCCTATGCGACGCAACATATTGCCGGTGATCTGACGTAAATCCACCTGCCCTTTGAATATCCTTTTCCAGGTATCGATTTTGGCTATCGCATGCAGGTAAAAATGGCTGGACTTGATGGTGTTTTTCCGGCGCGCGTCGATGGTATCGCCTTCCTGCCAGCGATAGGTGAGCTGGTTCATCAAAACCAGGCCACTGACGCGCTCGTCATTCAACGCCGCCATATACGACAGGTAAGCCCCCGAACAAAGACCAGCCAGCACAAATGAAGGGCTGTGGTATTTACCCTGCATGAAATACATGGCACTGCTGACGTCATCCACCCCCGAGGCCGCATGCACATCGTTTTCCCTGTCATCCGGCGTCGCCTTGCTATAACCTATGCCAGACTTGTCAAAGCGCAGTACGTGAAAACCATGGCAAGCCAGTGTACGTGCCAGCGTCACATACAGACGATGATTGCCGACATGATGATTGGCGCCAATATTACACAAAATCACGGTTGGCAAAGCCTTGGGGTCAGCCCCGGCCTGATGGCTGACGATGCCAAACATGCCTTCAAATTCAAGTAATTCTTCTGTGATGACATGGCCGTTAAACGCTATGCCGGCGACATCGCGGGTGAGCGGATACGCGCTACTGTCAATACTGACCAGGGGGAAGTAACGGCTCAGCCAGCTTTGCATCGATTCCCATATCGCCATCGGTACCACGGTGTCATGGGCGTCTTCCGTCATCATCGCGGCATAACCGGGCATGTCGGATAAATGCAGGGCGTGATCGTGGTGATGCCAGGCATTCGCCAGTTTGGCTTCCTGGCCACTGATATCATCACGTGTCTGAATAAACACGGGCATGGCAGGTACCGGCATTTTCAACAGATCCAGCTTACCCAGACTACTGCGGGTGATGGCGCTGAATTCATAGCCGGTCAGCTCATCATCAGTGACGGCGTGCGCCACACTATGTTGCAAATTACGTTGAGAATCACGTTGCGACTTATGTTCCGAATGCGGTTCAGTATCAAGCGCCAGGTCACTAACACGATTGATACTGCTCATGTTACGCAAGACCAGCATTTCGCGCGCATAAGCGCGCCCGGAAATCACCGGTGCCATCAAAAGCATGGCTCTCGCATCAATATCCTGAGCCACACTGGCCGCCAGCAAACCGCCCAGACGCAGACCAAACAGCGCGATATGCTGCACTCCCGCCATTTGTCGTAATTGCGCTGCAGCCTGGCGAATATTCTCTTGCCACTGGCTGATTCTGTCCGGCACGACATCTGCATCAGCGGCATCACCCGTATTGCCGTAATCGAAAAAGAAGACATCAAACCCGGCCCTGGCAAGCTGGTTGGCCAGATGTTTGTAGGCCAGATACGACACCATATATTCATGACCAAAAGGCGGGCACAAAACCACACCGCACTGGCGGCTGCCACCGGCATCGCGCAATTTTGCCGGGTGATACCAGCCCAGCATGGGACTGACCTCATCACCAAACCAGGTCGCCTGTGGTGAATACAGAATATCTTTACTCGGATAGAGTTGTGTTGCCAAATCTGCCCCGCCCGCTATTGATGAATCTGCACCCGGACATAGCCCTGTGCATTCAGTGCCTGCACTTGCCCTGTCAGGCTTTGTTTACCGCCCGTAGCGCGCAGAATGACCTGCTTTTCACTTGCGGGGGCAAGGTGAAAATAATTGTCGTCCGGCAGCCAGCCAGGTATTTGTATTGCTACCGCCTGAGCCATTTTCTGGGTACTCAGATGCAGGACGGCATTGCCATCATCTGTCAGTGTGCCATGTGCACGCAAGTCCAGGTCGGCCACTTGGGCAAACTGGTGCCCGCCAGGAAAATGAAAGTCACTGGCAAATGCCTGTGCGTCACCGGTACGATACAGCTGCGCTACCGCCACATCATGCCCGGCAGGGCCAAAGCGATAGGCATAGGTGGTATCCATGAAATGTGACAGCAGCGCGTAATCCTGCACCCTGATCGTTGCATGTGCAGCGACCTGCACGCTGATGCGAGCATGTGCAACGGAGCTTGCTGCATGACGGTACAGGCCAAGCTCCAGCTCACCGTCAAATGCCTGCGCCGTATCATTCACGACATGCAAGGCCAGTCCATTCAAGCCCTCGTCGGTCATGAACACCGTCACTGCTGCCATCGCACGCTTCAAGTAATAATATGCAGCTTTGGGTTTGCCATGCGCATCGATGATGCCCCAGCCTGCGCCTGGTCTCAGGTCACGCCAGAACCAGATCAGGGCACCGTGGCAGCCTGAACCTGCACGTCGCCATTCTGTCATCGTCCTGGTCATGACTTCACCGGTGGTGGTACGCGCCAATGCCAGATAACGCTGCTGATCCGCATAACGCAAGCCTGCCGGATCAACCTTATACAGGCTGGCCATATAGTGATCGCGCACATCTTCAAAATCCCAACCTGTGCCATTGTCGCGGGGGATACCCAGTTTCCAGGCCGGATGCGGCCCCACTGCTTCACCATTTTTCAACATGCTGTCCAGCAGGTCATCGTCAGGCATATTGGAAAAACCCAGGCATTCCGAAGTAAAGCGCACACCGCTACGGCGGGCATCTTCCAGCGGACGCAAATAGGCACCGACGCCAAAATAATGGGCGACACCGCTATCCAGCTGAAAAGGCATGACTCCACCGCTGGGGCTTGATGGCCAGTACTGCACATCGGGCCGGATTTGTCGACACAGTGCAGGCAAGGTCTGCGCAAAGAAATCATTGCGCCACAGTTCTGCTGGCTGCCCCAACATGGCAGCCTGCTGTTCCACTTCGCTATTGCCACAGACAACTGCAATGCAGGGCGAAGCCTGAGTGCGTTGCAGGAACTGTTGCACTTCCAGAGAAATACTGGCGGCAAATTCAGCATCGTTCACCGGGTAATCCATATTCGCAAACATGCAGTCTTGCCAGACCAGAATGCCCAGTTCATCACACAGTTGGTAAAACTCTGCCGTCTCATACACCATGGTGCCAACCACACGTAGCATGTTCATGCCAGCGTCACGCGCCAGACTCAGCATTTGCCTCAGTTCAGTGGCTTCATTTTGCAGTGAGATAGTGTCCACCGGTGTCCAGCAGGCACCACGACAGAACACTGATACATCGTTCACATGCAGGTGGAAATCACCATCACGCTGATCGACCCTGATCTGCCTGAAACCGGTATGCCCCAGCGCAATGGTCTGGCTGTGACTGGCATTCTGGATATGCATTTCCAGCGCATACAGTGCCGCATCACCATGCGTATGCGGCCACCATTTTTTTACCGCCGGTATACGACACAGACCAAGAATGCGATACCGGTTTTCGCCCAGGCTCTGCCATTTCAAGGCTTCTGTCTGCCCGGCTATCTGGATGAAACAGGAGGAAATCGCTTGCAGGCTATGCACGGTCAATTCCAATTCCAGCACACCGTCCTCACCATCGAGCTTGCTGGTCAGTTGCTGATCGATGACTTGCACCGCACTTTGCAATTCCAGCACGACCGGCCGATATGGTCCTACCGGTGCGACTGGTGGTGACCAGCCCGGCATGCGTCCCAGCAGACTGGTGCGCAACCAGCGCAATTGCTGCTGTTCAACCAGGCGAGTTTTCCAGCGCGGACGAGGGCGACGCTGCGCCAACAGGGTATTCAAGGCCAGGAAGCGTATGCTCAAACGTCCTTTGCCACCAAGTGTATGCGCAGCCAGATCAACGCTGTGGGCAATAAACATATTGTCGCTGCGCAAAATCAAACTGTCGTTCCAGTACACTTCGGCATGGCTTGCCAGGCCTTCAAAATGCAGCCAGGCAGCAGGCTCAGGCAAATCAAGATCGCAGAAATACCAGACATCGACCGCATCAAAATTGTCTTTGCCATAGTCAAACTGTCCGGCGGCACGCAAGGCAGCGGCAATGGTGCCCGGCACCTGCGCTGGCAAACAAGTCAGGCCAGCTGCCTGCAATACAGATGGCAACGCTGAAGGTAGCACCTGGCTGTCACTGGCAAGCTGTATGGCTTGCCAGTTTTCTGTCAGGGAAATGCGTGTCTGACTGCTCATATCCGCGTGATCATTGTTTGGTCAGACTGCGGGCCAGACTGCGGTCCAGCGCATCCATGCCTTGTTGCCAGTGTGTCGCCAGTTGTTCCAGCAAGGGGCTCAGGTCCACGGCTTTTTTGCCCATGACGGCTCTTGCGGTTTTCAGCAACAGGGTTTTGGTAAGTTCGGATATGGCGTCAAATTCGCTCGCTGCCACATCAAGTTGCAGGGGCTGGTGTTGTTGCAACCAGCGCAGATAATGCGCGCCCAGACTAAAGCCCGCCCCCAACTGGCGCAGGCAGGCAAAGGCATACGCATGATAAGCCGCCATGCCTTCTTCTTTCAATTGTTCCACATCACGCAAAAACACTGGCTGGAACAGGCTGACAGGATTATTGCGCGGGCGTCTGGCCAGGTATTTGCGCAAAAGCGGCAAGGATATCGCGGCCAGTTCTGCATCCGTCCTTGGCTGCACATGATCAAGACGCACGAATTCAGCAAACAGAGGCATGAAGGCCGGATCATGCGGTTTGTCCAGCCTGAAGGTTTCGACAAAATCTTCGCCCTGCAATTCATGGTAGCTGCTGTTATGGAAATAGCCGAGCTTGCGGTTTTCCAGATCAATTTCCTGTATCGCGATGGTGGTCTTGACGTGATTGCTGCGGTAGTCAGTACCTGCGGTATCCGGCAGATAAAAAGAGTCCGTCTCTGTCAACACCAGACGGCCACGGCCAAGCTGTATACCGGCATTGCTGAGCAAACCACGCCAGACATTCAGCTCCTGCACATCGATGCCATACAACGCAAACAGGTCTTCATGTGGCGGTTTGTAAAAGGTCCACTGGTCGCCATCAAAATCATTGGCAAATACCATGGACAGACAAGCCAGCGGGTTCAGGCCTTGCGCATGCAAAACCTCTATCCAGACATCGATATAGCAATTGGTTTCTGCCCAGGCACGATCAGCGCCATGCAGAGCATGCGGCTGATAGTCGCTGGCAACAATTTTTGGTAAAGCGTGCAGGCTCATGAGCACATCATGACCACAATATGTCGCGGGTAGCCTGCGGCCAGTTTTCCGGCTGCATGCCATGGGTCTTGAACAGGGCCATGACGATACGTTCCAGGCCAAAGCCCAGACAGGCGGTATGGGCCAGTTCACCGTTTTGCTGATAAATCTCAAACAGCTTGCCGAAATGGTCCTGGTGATAATTGAAAGAGCAGACTGCCGTCGGCTTGGCTTCAGATATCACCGGCACCAGCACTTCAAACTTCAATTGCTGTTCGCGCTGATTGGCGGCTAGCATACGGCCACCACGACCAAAGAACGGGTCGGAAGCGACATCCGAATGCGCCGGCAAGCCCAGGGATTTCAAAATATCCAGTCCACGCTGCAACCAGATGTCACGCCATGCAACCACCATTTCTGGCGTGCCTACACGCACGAATTCACGCACGCGGAAAGATTGCATGCGGGTTGGTTCTGGCGATGGTTCATTCCTGAATACCCAGTTTTGCATGTCCACCAGACGCCCTTCAGCAGGGATGGTGCCGGTAAAGCTGGGATACACCGGATAACAGGCAGCCGGTGTCAGGCAGACTGCCGTCATGGTTTGCAAATGCGTCCAGGGGCGGCCTTCATGCACGTTTTCTATCAATTCCTTGTGCTGCGCTTCGGTGCCGGTAAAGCTGAAGATGGTGCCGGCCAGTTGCGGGAAAGAATCCAGGTATTCGCTGCGCTCCAGCACCTTGCGATCAAGGCAGGGCGGGAACGACATTTTGACTGCGCCATCATTCACCGCCACGCGGCTGACGTAATCATCGAAACGGCGCAACACATCTTCAAATACCGGCCCGCGACCAAAAATACCCTGCACACCAACGGGGATGATATGACCGGCAGCGACCAGATCTTCAGTCAGTCCTTCGGGAGAAAAATCGATAGACATATGTACCTTTCCTAATCGTCTTTCAGTACCAGCAACAAATTGGCATTGGTTGCCAGAATGCGGTCATTGCCGACCATGATGGCGGCTGAATGCGCATCGCGCAGATGACGGCTCATGCTGAATTTACTGTCATTTTTATAGCCGAGTATGCCGCAGATGGACAAGGCCTTGGTGACAATCTGCGGCAGGGCCTGGGTCGCATCTATCTTCAGATTATTCATCTTCAGCGAATAACCCATGGAAGTCAAAGTACCGATCGCCGCATCATCTGCGACTGACAGGGCTTCATACTCAGTCAGGCAGGCCTGTACCGATGTACGCAGGCTTTGCATCATGCTGACCAGTTCTGCCAGGCGCAAGGCCGTCGGTGGCACGGTGCCAGGATTGGCGCGGGCCTGGCCACGAACAAAGGCCCTGGCCTTGTTGACCGCCGCTGCCGCACACCCCATCCAGCAACCACCCCACAATAAATGCGATACCGGCACCACGGTCTGTGCCGACATGTCGCCAAAGGGTACATCAATGATCTGCGCTACATCGCCGGTCGAACACATGAGGAAAGGCGGACTACAGGTGCCGCGCATACCCATGGTATCCCAGCCGCCTTTTTGTTCCAGTGTGTAATCGGCCTTGCGTACCAGTATCAATGACTGGTCACTGTTTGCTGCATCGGGATTGCGTCTGGCCGTCACCAGCAAATCATCGGCCTGCGCGCCGTAGGAAATGGTCGTCGCATCCTTGATCAGGGTAAAACGTTCGCCACTGATGTCCACCGCACAGTTGCTGCGGCGCATTTCACCACCGACGCCGACCTCCGACGTCACCGAAGCGATCAGGTATTGGTGCGCGACCAGCTCACGCAGATAATTTCTGTACCAGTCACTATGCATGGCATGGCGCACGATGCTGATCACCTGTATCTGATGCATGGCGAAAATCATTGCCGTTGCAGCACATTCACGCGCCAGAATTTCAACGATATCCACCAGTTCTGTCAGGCCCACACCGCCACCGCCGAGCTCGGCAGGAATATAGGCACTCAGCAGTTTCTCGCGTTTGAGTGCGGTGATGGCTTCGGCAGGAAAACGGGCCTGCTGGTCCACTGCATCAGCATGCGGTGCTGCATAGTCTTTTGCTACCAGCCTGGCAGCCTGCCGCAGAGGTGATAGGGTGTCCATATCAGGCAGTCAGTTCTTGTATGGCGGCGTCTATGGCGTCAATGCTTTCAAACACGCTGCGCTTGAGCATGCGGTCCGGAAATTCCAGATCAAATGCATCTTCCAGCGCGAGCATGACATTCACACTCGCATGCGAAGTCATACCAGCTTCATACAGATCTGCATCGTCGGCCAGGCTATCCATATCGGCGGCAAATTTGCCATGATCTTTTAATACCTGACGGATTTTTTCTTTGCTCATGAGCAAGCTTCCTTATTCTAAAGATATTCCTCGTATCGATATGCGCGCTTGCACGTGCAGGCAGTGCTCAACCAGGAACCGGTCAGACATGGCAATCCATGCCTGAAAGTTAATAGGATAGCCGAATGCCAACTAAGCCGGAGTTAAATTTAGTTAAGTTTCTCTGGCACCAGATCAGAATCAACTGGCGCTGTATTCACCTTCGCGAAGCGAAAATTTCCATGAGGAATCATGTATCTGCTATCGACGACATAGCGAACAGGCTCTCATCTCTTTGCCTGCAGTGCCGCGCACCTGCAACACCGGCAACAGCTGCAAGCCCAAAGCCTGTGCGGCCCAATTTTATTTGGTACGTACTATCAGGCTGCTGTTGGCATCTTCGCGATACGCATAGCCGACATGGCCTTTACGAATTTCGCCGATGAAAATCATGCTCTGAACAATGGCTTCATGATCATTTTTTGAAAATGGTTTCTTGTAGCGCGAAATCACAGTCGATGTTGCATCGTATTTCATGTCTTCCAGCGCGGCCTTGATTTTTTCGCCATCGGTAGCATTTGCCTGCATCAGCGCCAGCGTCAATATTCTCAAGGCATCATAGGTTTGTGCCGCAGCCACGGCTGAGGGAATGGATTTGACATTATTGATCTTCAGATAGCTCGCCACGAAACTGCTGCTGCGGTTACTGGCTTCATTTTCTATGAAGGTGACCGGCATGCGCGCACCTTCTGCATTATTGCCTGCCAGCTCGACGAAACTACGCTGTGACAAGGTCCAGGAACCCACCAGCGGCAGATTAAGCCTGGCCTTGCTGACGCTATTGGCTACCATCGCCGCTTCCGAGCTAAGGCAATACAGGATGACAATCTGGGCGCCGGCCTGCTTGGCCCGTGTCAATTGCGCAGTCATGTCCTGGTCACCAATCTTGAAGCTTTCTATGGCTACCGGCGTCATTTTGCGGCGCTGCATTTCTGCCAGCAGATTATCCTTGCCAAACTGGCCGTAAGGCGTGTCATCATGCAATACCGCTACCTGGGTCAGCTTGCGCTTGTCGATGACATCATTGAGTATTACAGCCGGTTGCAAACTGTCACTGGCAGCCAGCCGGAAGATAAAGCTGCTGGGCACGGCAGGCGGCATGTATTGCTTGGTCACTGCTGCACCTGTCGCTGCACTGATAATCAGCGGAATCTTCGCTTCCTGAAATACCTTGGCCGAAGGCAGGGCCACACCGGTATTGGCAAAACCGACGACCGCCACGACCTTTTCTTTTTCTATCAATTCTTTAGCCATTGCCACGCCGATATCCGGCTTGGCCTGGTCATCACGCTCCACCAGCTCTATACGCCGCCCCATGACGCCGCCTATCTGGTTGATATCGGCCAGAAACACCTGCGCACCGCCACGTATGCTTTCCCCCATGTCAGTAGAAGACTTACCGGTGAAGGGGCCGATGATACCTATGCGTATCGGCGGTTCCTGTGCCTGTGCGGACAACGAAAGCAAAACCAGTAATCCAGCCATAAAGGAAGATTTGCGCAGCATGATGTCTCCAGAATGTTATATTTTTATGGAACTCATTTGATACATGGCACTAAAGATAACCACTACCGCTTCACATGTATGGCAAAGCACATACATAATTTCACGACTGGTTACAAAATCAGTACTTAAAACATAGTTTGCCTCAGGATATACTGTCAATTGGATAAATTTCACTCTTACTTACAATTTAGCTGTGCCAGCTCAATCAACATGTATTCAAGATGCACGATAGAGACGCACGGCCATGCAAAGTGATAGTCATCTTACAAGTAAGCCATGCACCCTGTTCACCTCCTCCACCAGGCCGTTGACCTTATAGCGCAGGCAGATGCGCTGGTGATTGCTGCCGGTGCTGGCATGGGAGTTGATTCCGGCCTACCGGATTTTCGCGGTACCGAAGGCTTCTGGAAAGCCTATCCGGCCCTGGGCCAGCAAGCCATTCCATTTCACGAAATAGCCAGCCCGTCTGCTTTCCGGCGCCGCCCTGGTCAGGCCTGGGGGTTTTATGGCCACAGACTGTCCATGTACCGGCAAACCCGGCCCCACAGCGGCTTCCAGATTGTGCAGCAATGGGCACAGACCATGCCGCACGGGCTATCGGTATTCACCAGCAATGTCGATGGACATTTCCAGTCGGCAGGCGTGGGGGCAGACAAGGTCTATGAATGCCATGGTTCAATTCATTATCTGCAGTGCCTGTTACCCTGTCGTGACAGCATCTGGCAGGCAGACGATTTTCAGCCGGAAGTGGATACCGTCCAGTGTCAGTTGATGAACAAGGCACCAACCTGCCCCCATTGTGGTGGCATGGCCAGACCGAATATTCTGATGTTTGATGACTGGGACTGGAATGACCAGCGTCAGCGGCAACAACTCGCGCAGCAGCAACAATGGCTGGACAAAGTATCCCGCCCGCTGGTGATAGAGCTGGGCGCTGGCACCACCATCCCCACTGTGCGCAACTTCAGTCACCGTGTGGTTTTGCAACACGGTGGCCGGCTATTGCGTATCAATCTGCGCGAGCCACAAGTCGCCTTCGCCCAGGATGTAGGGCTGGCGATGGGTGCGCTGGAGGCCTTGACCGCCATTCAGACAATGATGGGCGCTGCCCGGGCTTAACTTCAGACAATCAGGCAATCTGCTGACCAGCCCGCCAGACACCCATGACAACGGGAATATCCTGCAACATGCGTACCCGGATAAAATCGGCCCGCAGGCCGGGGGCGATAGCGCCCCTGTCATGTAAATCCAGCGCCTGTGCCGGTGCACGGCTGATAGTGGCTACCGCCCTGGGCAGGCTGTACCCATCCTGCTGCAACATGAAGGCAGCCTGCAACAGGCTGGCCGGTACATAATCAGAAGACAGAATATCCAGCAAACCATGCTGCGCCAATTCTGAAGCAGATACATTGCCTGAATGCGAACCGCCACGTACGCGGTTAGGCGCACCCATGACAATAGCCAGCCCCTGCTGCCGCGCGGTTTGCGCTGCCAGCAGACTGGTCGGGAATTCGGAAATACTGATACCCTCGGCCACACCTTCATGCACATGTTCAGCCGTGGTATCGTCATGCGATGCCAGCGGTATCGGATGGGTCTGCTGCCGACACAATTGCACCACCTGCTGGCGGTTTTCAGCCACATGGCGTTCCTGGCGTTCACGCAACAGGCCCAGCATCTGGTCCACTTTCTGGTCACTCCAGCCACGCTTGCCGGTCACATAGACGCGGTAATGGCTCAGGTCTGTCCACTGCCGCTGGCCTGGCGTATGGTCCATCAGTGACACCAGCTTCAGTCGTTCATCCTGGATAAAAGGCGTGAACATGGACAGCAAATTGGGTTCGGCCAGTTCCAGCCGCATATGCAATAAGTGTTCGGCGCGCAAAAAACCACCATCTGCGGCTACCCGCAAGCCTTCTACACAGGGCAACAGGCTTTGCATGCGTATGCTGTCAGGGTCTATATCACCGACGGATATGGCATCCAGTACCGTGGTGATACCGGCGGCGGCAATCTGCGCATCATGTGCCAGAATTGCCGGCATGACCGGCCAGGCAACTTTGGGACGCGGCATCAGGTGTTTTTCCAGATTGTCGGTATGCACTTCGACCAGCCCCGGCAGTAAAAAATCGCCCTGCCAGTCATCCCCCTGCAGACCGCTGCCGCCGACATCACTGATCAGGCCGGCACTGACTGCCATTGATCCCTTGAAAACGGCATCCTCAGTAACAATGCGGGCATTACGAATTGCCAATCCGGCTTCTGAAAATTTCATGATAATAAAAAGCAATTAATTACATCCGCAACCTTATCATGATTTGGCTGGCGACCATCAATTCTGCCATGTCATCCTGAGGCCTGACAAAGCACAGAAATCCTTATCATCCCAATAATGATCAGCAAGCCGTTCATAGGCAGGCCTGAAAAGATTTTTGGCTGTTTATTGAAATTGAGCAATATTGTTTGGATTTTATAACGAAATCTTGTATTGCCATGACGCCCGAAATTCAAACTTTGTCTTGCCCCTTGACTGTTAGAGTCGATTGACAGGATTACCTCATGATGTAGATCACATAGCAAGTCAATAACAAGCCACATAATAAGTCAAATAATAAGTCACATAACAACGGGTGGAAAATATGATGCGTCAAATGCTGACCGGCCTTACTACTGTGCTGTGCCTGTCATTACCACTATGCGTCCAGGCCGCGGATACACTGGCAAAAATACGCAAGACCCAAACCCTGGTGATAGGTATACGCGAAACCGCCCCCTTTTCCTTTACCGATGCAGACAAGCAGCCACTCGGTTATTCAGTAGATCTGTGTCTGAAAGTGGCGGATGCCATCAAAAAAGAATTGAAGATGCCAGCCATGCGGCTGCAATTTTATTCTGTCGACTCGACCACCCGTTTCAGCGCCCTGCTGGAAGACAAGATAGATCTGGAATGTGGCAGCACCACCAACAATGCAGAACGACGCAAAAAGGTCGCTTTTACGATACCGCATTTTTTTTCCAGCGTACGCGCCCTGGTCAAGACCGACAGCGGCATCAAGAACTGGTCGCAATTACGTAACCGCACGGTCGTCACGACCAAAAGTACCACCACCGTCAAGCTGCTGAATGACAGGAGCGACACGATTTCCCTCAACATCAAACTGGTGGAAGGCAATAGCGATCAGGAATCCTTCAAGATGGTAGAAGATGGCAAGGCCGATGCCTTCCCCATGGATGACGTCTTGCTGTACAGCCTGCGCGCCGAATCCAAGGCCCCGGCAAGCTTTGCCATCGTCGGCGAACCCCTGTCGATAGAACCGTATTCCATCATGATGCGCAAGGATGATCCCGGCTTCAAGAAAATCGTAGATAATGAGATGCTGAGGCTGATTCACGAGGGCGAGATTTACCGCATCTACGAAAAATGGTTCATGAAACCTATCCCACCAAAAAATGTCAACATGAATATGTCCATGGGCTTTCTGCTCAGGGATTCACTGCGCTTTCCTACGGATCAGGTGGGCGATTGATGCTGCCGGCATGACGCGTTACGCCTTATATTTTGCGCCGGATAGCGACTCTGCCTGGTGGCATGCCGGCAACCAGTGGCTGGGACGCGATGCCGAAACTGCTGAAGCTTTGCCACAACCTGCAATCGAAGGCATACAGCCAGACTTGCAACATAAGCTGACCCACGATGCCAGTCGTTACGGTTTTCATGCCACGCTGAAAGCCCCTTTCCGTCTGGCACCGGGCTATACCGAAGCGGCCCTGCATCTGGCCTTGCAAGACTTTTGCCGACAACAGGCACCGGTCAGAGGGCTGGCACCAGACGTGCAATGGATGGGCAATTTTCTGGCCCTGCGACCGACGGAAAATCAAGCCGCGATCAACGCACTGGCATTTGCCTGCGTTGAGCAATTCGACCACTTTCGCGCCCCCATGAGCGAAGCCGACCTGGCACGCCGCCAGCAACACCCGCTCAGCCCCCGGCAACAAGCCTTGCTGATGCAATGGGGCTACCCTTACACGCAAGAAGAATTCCGCTTCCATATGACGCTGACCGACAGGCTGGAACCAGGCGCACTGGCCGACAGCATCCATACCGCAGCACAAAAACATTTTGACCTGGATGCACCACTCGATATCACCGGCCTGGCTCTGTTCACCGAACATCAAGCAGGTGCAGACTTCCAGCTAGCTGCACGTTTTCCGTTTGGCCAATAAGTTGCTCAATAAAACCTGTTGATACACGCCCCTGTCAGAATCGTTTTACCTACAGGCAAAAATCAGCATAAAATAATCATGCCTTCAACTCGTCGGGAACATATGCATGTCCATCACTCCAGAGCAATTACAGGAATTGATGAAAGAAGTCGAACAGGAAGATCCCATCGATTTTGCCGATCTGCCTTTCGAAGAAAATGATTTGCGCGCAATCACCGCTACGCATTTATGCGAGATGGCCGATGCCATGGAAAGCTTCAGCCAGGAAGACCGCCAGGTCACCCTGCTGGCCGTCGCCGCCAAACTGGTGCTGGAAAACCTGGTGCTGCATATACAACTGCTGCGCCAGCACGGCATTCCCCTCAGTGATCAGGTCAACGATCTGCTGCAAAATCTGAAGAAAAAATGAGCATGACAGTTTTTTGCCAACACACACCAGACACCCATGCATAAGGACAGGCACTTCCTGCTGATCCCCGGCTTCATGTGCGATGCCAGTTTGTGGCAATTGTTATTGCCGGCACTGGAACAGCGCGGCCATGTGCAACTGGCAGACCTGAATCAGGGTGACAGCATAGAAAGCATGGCGCAACGCATACAGGCAACGGCACCCGCGCATGCTATAGTCATCGGCTTTTCGCTGGGTGGTTATGTGGCACGCCATCTGGCCTGGCGCTTAAGCACGCAGGCTGCCGACCCGGGGCCGACCGGTCTGGTATTGCTGAATACCTCGGCGCGAGCCAGTACCGAAGAGGAGTTGCGCAGAAACCAGCAACAAATCCACATGCTGGCCACTTACCCTTACAAGGGCCAGACCATGACCGCACTGCGTCGCGCCCTGCACCCGCAACGCCAGGACGATACCGCCATGCTGGCGCATTTGCATGCCATGTCGGTGACACTGGGGAAAGAAGTTTTCCTGCGCCAGTTGGCAATACAAAGAGGTGATGGGCACCATGAACTGCCACTGATACGCTGCCCCGCGTTGGTCGTCGCCAGCAGAAATGACCAGATGCGCAGCCTGGAAGAATCCGAAAAACTGGCGCACGGCCTGCCCCATGCTGAACTTCAAATCATCGAAGACTGCGGCCACATGTCACCACTGGAAAAAGCGCCGGAACTGATCGTTTTGCTGGACCAGTGGTTAAAGCAGAATGGGCTGTAAAACCAGCTACTGCCAGACCGGTGCATGCTCACCAAGAACTGGCGCAGGCAATTCAAAATGTGCAGGTGTGACAGACATTTTTTCCACCGGTGCGATAGCCTGCATCTGCCCATATCCTGACGTTGATGCCTGTAAAAAGCGGGCGATTTCTTCCGGACGTAATTCAGCGGCATGATCATGCAGGCCACGTCTGGGCATCTGTTGCAGCCAGCGTCCGGTCTGTGCCAGCGAGACCCTGACTTGCCAGCTGCCACCTTCGACAGCACGTTTTTGCAGCGCCAGCATGGTCGCATAAGCCAATAAATAACCGGTGGCATGGTCGAGTGCCTGGAACGGCAACTTGCCGGGTGCAGCGCTGGCTGCTGCCCGTCCTTCCGCATCGGCAATGCCGCTGGCTGACTGTACCAGACTGTCAAAACCGCGCCGGTGCGCCCAGGGGCCGATATGTCCATATGCCGACAGGCTGACATGAATCAGGCCAGGCCGCATGGCGCACAATTCCTCAACCGAGTACCCAAGCTGCGCCAGTGAATTGGGACGATAAGCCTGGATGAAGACATCGGCGCCGCTGATCAGTTGCAGCATGTTCTGCCGCCCTTCCGTCTGCCGCAAATCAAGTTGCGCAGAACGTTTGCCACGGCCCGTATCCATCACCAGCAGCATGATGTTAGGCAGATGTGCCGCGCTGACGGCCAAAACGTCAGCCCCATGCTGTGCCAGAGTCCGCGCACCGACGGGCGCGGCAATCACTCTGGATAAATCAAGTACGCGCACCCCACTCAAAGGACGCGGCCCGCCACTATGCAAGGGAATGACAGGACCATCAGCTACACGCCTGACTTCAAACAAGGGTAAATCTGCAATGGCCTGCGCTTGCGGATGGGCCAGCCATTCCTGTTCTGTACGTATCATGGCGGCGCACATGTTGGCCTGGGCCAGTGTCTGCTCCAGCTCTGCCGCCTGCCAGCCGCTAATCGCCCTGGCAACGGCTGCACGGTCTTCAACACATTGCAAGACCGCCAGCACGCCATCCCTGTGATGCGGGAAGTTGGTATGCAATTGTATCCAGCGCCCATCCCCTGCCTGGTAATAACCGGCAATCTTGCTCCAGGGATCTTCACTTGCATGTCCATTCACACTGAGATAGCGGTCACTTTTGAACATGGCCAGCGCATGGCGCCGGTCGACTGTGATGTTTTGTCTTTCGCCACCACGCGCCTGCCACAGCTGCGCCGCCATCAGGGCCTGCACCGCAATCGTGGCAGATGCAACGCCGCCCACCTGAAACGTCGATGGCAATTGCGCGGTATCACCAGCAAATGTTAGTTGCTGCAAGTCCTCAGGCGCACCGCCGCCCATTTGCCACAAGGATGCTAATAGTGCTTCTGCCGACATGATGCTCCTCCACTTGGAAATCAAATTAGCGCACAATGAGATAATCTGATGCATGTGCGCATAGTTAAGTGTTCAGTCTAGGATCTGCATCACACTGTGGTCAATCTTGATTCTGCCAATCAATATAAATTTTTATCGTGGAAAATCTCATTTCTGCCAGAGAAGCTGCCCAGTTGCTGGGCATCAGCCTGCCTACGCTGTATTCCTATGTCAGCCGTGGCTTACTGCAATCGCATCAGCATGAAGGACAAAAAGCCAAACGTTATCTGAAGGAAGAAGTCTTGCGTCTGCTGGCCCGCAATACCGACAGCAAGCGGGCAGGCAGTGCCGCCGAATCTGCCATAGACTGGGGCGTACCCGTGCTGGAATCAAAAATCACCCAGGTCAGCCACGGCAAACTGTATTACCGTGGCCTGCCGGTGGACGAGCTTGCACGCACGCATACGCTGGAACAAACCGCCCTGATTTTGTGGGACAGCCAGGCAACGACTGATTTGCAGGCTATTCCTTTACCCGGGCTGGATATACTCTGGCCCAGACTGCTGGACCTGAATGCGGCTCTGCCGCCCTATGAAAGAGCCATCAGCATGCTGCCCATGCTGGGCACGACTGTAAAACAGGTCACCGGCATCCACCCGCATCTGCAAGCACAATTGTGGATGCACCTGATGGCCGCCGCACTGCTGGGCATGAAGCCGGACTATCAGACGTTTCACCAGAAGCTGGCAAGTGCCTGGCAACTGGATGCCAGCCAGGCCGACCTGCTGCGTGCTGCTTTGGTGGTCAGTGCAGATCATGAATTGAATGTATCGACTTTTACCGTGCGCTGCGTCGCATCTGCCGGTGCCAGTCTGGGCATGGCTCTGATTGCCGGACTGGCCGCACTATCCGGCCCGAAGCATGGCGGCGAAAGCCTGCGTGTCGGCAGCATGGTACGTGCCGGCCTGGCAGTTGAACCACATGCTATGCGGGATTCCCTGCAACAGCGCCTGCGCATCCATGACGCCAGCCATCATTTTTCACCACGACTGCCAGGCTTTGGGCATCCGCTGTACCCGCATGGCGACCCGCGTGGCAGCCTGCTGATGAACATGCTCGACAAAAAAACCCATGCCGGCTTGTTTGAGCTGGCTGATACCGCACAAGACCTGACCGGGCAGGCATTGAATATCGACTATGCACTGGTCGCGGTAGAAATTGCCTGTGGATTGCCGCAGGGCGCGGCGCAAATCCTGTTTGCCCTGGGCCGCACGGCAGGCTGGATAGCACATGCCATGGAACAGGTGGAAGAAGGCCAGTTGATACGCCCCCGTGCCAGATATGTAGGCAAGTTTCCACTTACACCCGCTGGCTGATCCCGGCTGCAGTTTTAGACTGCATGTTCAACCTGATTGTTCAGTCCGAATGTTCAGCATCAGGGGTGTACGCCAGAATATCGCCAGGCTGGCATTCCAGCACCTGACAAATTCTTTCCAGCGTATCAAAGCGTATGGCCTTGGCCTTGCCCGTTTTTAGCACGGATAAATTTTGTGGCGTGATATCCACCAGCTCAGCCAGCGTATTCAAACGCATCTTGCGCTGGGCCAGCACCACATCCAGATTAACAGTAATCGGCATATGCGTCCTCAGATAGTCAGTTCAGCTTCTTCATTGAGGTCTACGCCTATTTCCAGCGACCACAACAAGAGCAGGAAGAAGCCTATCCAGGTCAGTTGATCGAGCACACTACCCAGAAAATGCCCTATATTGCCTGAACCACCCGCGCTGGGTTCAACATAACTGAAAATGATCGCCAGGAGATTAATGCCAAGCATTGCAACTGCAAGTATCAGGTTCAGATTAAACGCTCTTCTTGCATGAAAAATAGCCTTCCTGTTAAAGATTTCACCTTCGTAAAAACAAGTCAGCAATTTATTGATATGGACAAGAACAAATTCCATCAGTGCGCAGAAAAGAATGGCAACCACAGATGCGATCACTTTCAGATCTGTACTTATTCCACTTTGCAGTAAAGTAAAAAAGCCATCATTGAGCGTCACTGCTTTCGCCAGATACGCGGTCAGTGTCAAATCCCCTGAAGGTGCCATCACCATGATGACAGGGAAAGCCAGACCTCCAATCGCAACCATGGCCATGGCAAAGACGCTAAGAAATAAAAAATACCTGCTCAACTTGCGGATATTGACAATCCTGGCGTGTTTCTGAACTTGCATTTTTGGCTCCTGATTGAATTAAAGTGAATGAATTCTAAAGCCATAAAATTCGAAATGCAATAGTTTTTTATCGTTTATCGATAAATAAATACCGATATTAATTTAATCCACTTTTCAGCAACAGACGCAAAAGGGCTGCATAAAGCAGCCCTTTTTCGCAAAGATCAGTTCAGATTACATGATTACCAGGCGTATGCTGCCTTGGCATAGTAGTAGCGGCCATTGAAGCCATAAGGCGAGAAGGTACTGTACGGCAGGGTACCGCCAGTATTCAGATTGCCTGTCGAAGTCACCTGATCCGGATATTTATCAGTCAGATTATCGACACCGGCGCTAACAGTCCATTTGCCCAGTTTTACACTGGCGGAAACATCCAGCACCAGATTGGCGCTATAAGTCTGATCCAGGGTAACGCTATTTTGTGGCGAGACAAAACTGCCATAACGTGTTGCCAGGCCATGGATGGTCCAGTTATTGAAACCATAGTCGGCAGCGATACTGAATTTATCTTTCGGTGTCGCCAGAGTCGCACGGTTGATGGTTTGCCTGTCGATCAGCAAGAGATTGTTTTGCGTCAGGATTGCCGGATTATCTGCCACCCGCTTGACGGACGTGTCGTTGTGGTTATAGGCAACGGTAAAGCCCAGTTTGTCTGAACCCGACAAAGGGATTTGATACGAACCGACCACATCCACGCCACGGGTTTGTGTATCAAGTGCATTGGTGAAATAACGCGCCGCACCGACCAGTACGCCTTGCTTGGCCAGCACACTTTGCAGGGCTGCAGGCAAGACCAGATTGCCCGAATACAGGATGCGATTATCAATATCGATCTGATAGGCATCAATGCTCAGTGAAGCATTCTTGCTTGGTTGCAGCACTGCGCCCAGACTGTAGTTACGTGATTTCTCGGCTTCCAGCGGAACTGCGCCCAGGGCCTTGGCAGCAGCAGTGGCAACACCGAAGGTTCCTGTATCCACCAACTGCGATGTGCCATTGATGGTGATCAGGTTGGTGGTGGAAATCGTATAATTTTGCTGTGCCAGTGAAGGTGCGCGGAAACCATTCGATACGGCTGCACGCAAGGCAAATTCTTTGGTGAATTCAAACCGGCCTGATAATTTACCGGAAGTCACGCTGCCAAAATCGCTGTAGTTTTCATGACGCAGGGCAACCGACGCACTTAGTTGCCTGGTCAGTTCTGCTTCAATATTGGCGTAGATCGATGCGCTGTGACGGCTGAAACTGCCTGCATTCGAAGGCTGAAAACCAGAGAAACCCTGTGCGCCGCTACCGAAGTAAGAATTCGCTTCACCAGCACCGATTTCATACTGGTCACGGCGATATTCAGCACCCAGGGCCAGCGTCAGCGGATTCGCCAGACCAGCAAGTTCTATCTCTCTGGCCACATCAAAATTTGCCAGGGTCTGGGTATTTTTCAGTTTACCTGCATAGAAACGCGTAGGGCTGGTGGCACCCAGGCTCAGGTTGACGGTATTGGTAACATCCAGGCTGAATTCACTGGAGCCATAATTGACACTGGCATCCCAGCGCCAGCCATCGGTACGGCCCTTGATACCACCCACCGCCGATACATCAGTATTAGTCGCCGCTTCATTCGGCAAGAAACCATTTGGATACAGCGGTGTACGCAAGGTCGTACCAGTGGTATAGGCGGTACGCCAGGTGGCAGCTGCATCGGTATTGCGACGGCTGTAATTGGCAAAACCATACAGTTCGAGATCGGTCGCCAGCGCCAGCGACGCATTCACACCCAGATTGGTTTGTTGCAGCTTGGGGTCGCCCTGTACCTGATTGACCCGGCCATATAAAGGTTCGAGCGGATTACGGAAATCGGCACCGGCGCGATTGGTTTCATTCTGGTTGCGCTGTTCAGCAGTAAAACGTGCCCAGCCCTTGTCACCCAATGCCGTACCAAAGTTGGCGCTCAGACTGCCTTGCGTACCATCCCGCTTACTGTATTGACCACCACCAAGCTGCACCTCACCACCATCTGCGCCTTTTTTCAGGATGATGTTGATAACGCCAGCAATCGCGTCTGAACCGTATTGCGCTGCCGCACCGTCACGCAAGACTTCTATCTTGTCGATGGAACTGATAGGGATGGTATTGAGGTCAGCAGGGGAAGAGCCACGTCCTGCCGTGCCATTCACGTTGACCACTGCCGAGGTATGCCAGCGCTTGCCATTCACCAGCACCAGCGTCTGGTCCGGCGACAGGCCGCGCAACTGCGCCGGGCGACTGGCCGACGTACCGTCTGCCACCGCCGGACGCGGAAAGTTCAGTGACGGCAGCAAACGGCTCAATACCGTTGCCAGCTCGCCAGAGCCGGTGGATTGCAAGTCCCTGGATGTCAGGATATCAATAGGTGCTTCTGAATCAGATACCGTGCGCTTGATGCTGCGGGTACCAGTAACGATGACCGAACTGGCCTCAGTGGCATCAGTCTGCTGAGCCACGGCTTGCGAGGTGATTGCTGAAAACACGGCAGCTACCAGCAGTGCGGTGCGCTGTTTGGGGAAAGGCAGGGGAAAACTCAATGCATTATTCATACGGTCACTTTCACTTTTCTGTGTACAGGTAGTCAATTTGAACCGATGGTACTTCTTACTGCATAGACGGCAAACGATTGTTTTCAGCTAAAAACATGCAAAAATAATATATGCTAAACGATAATTTTAATTAGCCACACCGCGTTGGCTACCTTGCTGTACCGCCCTCAGCCAAATCAGCCAAACCAGCCAATGGAGGTTTCTAGCCGTTGCTTAAATACGACACTGGAATTCTTTCCAGCAAGCCGCTGCCATACACCTCATGTGATTTCATATCGTCAAGATGGATGTAACCGATATGACAGTGGCAAGTCGCTTTGGTACAGGCTTCCTTCTTGAGCATACTGGCCAGCGGATCGGTAAAAATATTACCTTTCCTGGTCTTGATGAAATGGCAGCGGAACAGGTCGCCATTGCCTTCTATGGACACCACCTCATCCCCCGCCTTGCAGGCTTTGCCCATGCTTTCATACCAGGGCAGGTTCAGCCTGAACAGTTGGTCAATATTTTCCAGGAAGGCGATTTCTGCCTCGCTGTAGTAATCAGCTTCACGTTTGTAGGCATTGATCCACATATAAATATCCTGTGGCAGACGCTGGCGCAAGGCCGTGATGTGCGGGAAGTGCTGCTTCAACCCCACCACGCCGACACTGTGACGGATATGCATGGCGCTGAGCGCATTCGATTTATCGACAAATTTATCTTCGCTGACAAAATCAGGATGATAGGTGGTCCACAAAGCCGTGGTCTGTGGATTGCAACGTGACAGCCATTGCGGGTTCCAGGCCAGATTGGTCTGTGCCGCCACCTTACGCACATGGGGCAGATGCGACAGATGTATCACCGCTTCCTGATACCATTTACGCACCAGGGCTTCACCATAAGGCGTAATGAAAATTTCCATGGGATAGTCAGCACTGCTGTTGTGCTCTACCCAGGCGACAAATCTATCCAGGTCCTTTTTATCCAGCACCTGCATTTCCCTGCTGTTCTTTTCCTTGGCAAAGGGGCAGTATTCACAACTATAGTTGCAATCGGTCAGGTGTCCGCGATAAATCACTTTCAGGCTCATCTTGGTACATACTCCTGCATCTTGTTCCTGACCGCTGGCGAAATAAACCAGTGACCGATGAGGTCAGAATACGCCATGCCATCACCATGCAACTGCAGGCGTCCCGCCGTCTCTTGCGCCAACCCCATTTCCACAAGGGTCGATAATTCAGGAAAATCGCTATGTGCCGAAGTGCTAAACAGCGACTGATAATGCGCAGCATCCAACCCTTCAAACTTCAACAGCGACTTGATCAGGTAACGTCGCTTTCTGTCATCTTCAGACAGGCGAATGCCATAACTTGCCGTCATAAAATCGGGGCGTTCTTTTGCCACATAGTCATTGATGATGGCTGCCACGTTCGGCTTGGATACCGCATATTCTGTCGAATAATGTACGTCTGTCGTATAAGAGCGGGCATTGGTACCCAGCCCTATCATGCCGTCTTCCTGGCAGGAATATTCCGAGCTTTCACGCAAGCCGGCAACTGGCCTGCGAAACAGGCGCATCGAATCCTGCACATAACCATGCGCCTGCAAAAATTCGCGTCCTATGCGATACAGTATGCTGCGCATATCTTCGGCCTGGATATTGCCGCGTTTTTTGAACAGTGTCGTCAAAGGACGTACATACAAGGGGTACAAAAATATTTCTGTCGGTTGAAATTGCACTGCTTTTTTCAATGAAGCCAGCCAGGTTTCCGGCGTCTGGCCAGGAATGCCATAAATCAGGTCCAGATTGAAAATCGGGAATTGATAACTGTTGATTTTTTCCAGCAATGGTTCCATCACTGCCTCTGGCTGCACGCGCCCGACTGAGCGCGCTTCGGCATCGATAAAGCTTTGTATGCCTATGCTGATGCGTTGCACGCCATGCTGCGACAGGCAGGACAGTTTTTCATCATTGATGGTGTCGGGAGAAATTTCAAATGAGCCTGGCGTATTCTTCAGATCCAGCCCGAGGGTGTTGGTATAAACAGAAAATAATTGTTCCAGCTGGCTGACCTCCAGGTGGCTGGGTGTACCGCCACCAATCGCATACCCGGCAAAACTGAATTCACCCAGGGTATCGCGTGCCACTTCGGCTTCCAGTTGCACCTTCTTCAGATACAGGCTGACCAGGTCTTCTTGCGGATTGGAGACTGTGAACAAATTACAGAATGCGCATTTCATGCGGCAAAAAGGGATGTGCGTGTACAGGTACAGTGAACTTTTCTTTTCCGGTGCCCACAGGGTTTTCAAATCCAGCTTTTGTTCGAATGGCCGATATGCCGTCTTGTGCGGATACGAATACAGATAGCTCTGAAAGCGATTGCTTTCTTCCAGGTAGCCACGAAAGCTAATGCCGACATCCGTCATGGCAGGCTCCCTTGCGGCAACAGAAAATCGGCATAGGGAATGGTCCAGACTTTTTCATGCCCCAGCCGGTGACCGGTATAACCATCTTCGCCATAGGTCGTACCATGATCGGAACTGAGTATCACAAATGTGTCGCCACGCTGATTCAGTGTCTGGAACAGAGGTGGCAACTGGCTATCGATATAGCGCAAAGCAGCGGCATGGCTGGTCAGCGTGTCGCCGGCAGAACCAGGTAGATAATGGCAGTTAGGTTGATGCAGTGCGGATAGATTCATAAATAAAAAAACTTTTTGTTCAAGCTTCTGTTGCAAGAGCTGCACGGCAAATTCGACCTGGTGTCTGGTTGAATCCGGATCGGTCACACCGAATTCAGGCTGCCAGTAACTTTCCTGAAAAAGACCGGGCAACACACAGGACAGCGGATTCTGTTTCTTGAAAAACCCAACACCACCAATGCACATGGTGCGGTATCCCAAACCTGCAAAACCGGCAACAATGTCAGGTGTATCGAAAGCATAGCTGTTTTCACCCGTGGTTTCGCTGCCGGCAAACTGTAAAGAGAATAATCTTTCATGCAAGCCGGGACGCGCTGGCGTCGGCAAAAATCCGGCAAAAAAAGCGCAGTGGGATGCATAGGTGAAAGAACCCGGCGCATGACGCTCTTCCCAGCCAGCGGGCAACAGGCTGGCAAGAAAAGGCAAACGTCCAGCTGCATGTTCAGCCTGCGCAACATCGTAACGCAGGGTATCAAAAGTGATGAAAAGGAAGTTGGCCTTGCCAACGATCTCGTTCATATTCGTCATATTCTGCATGTTATTTATATCAGGCATGTCAATGCCTCCTCCAGTGCATAAATGCTGGTGATTTCCCGGTCAGGCCGGGTGGGTTGCTCAAGCACTTGCACCTGCACCTTGCCAGGCTTAACGAAAACGGTTTTCAATTGCAAGGCCATTGCAGGCTGCATGTCATTGAAGTAATCATCCCCTATCATGACAATCCCGGTATGTCTGCAAAAATCAAGGGCATGTGAGAACAGTCTGCGGTCAGGTTTCTCATAGCCGATGTCAGCAGAGATAAAGACGTGTTCAAAAAAATGACTGAGCCCCGCACTACCTAGCTTGCGGTGCTGCATGCTGGCAGAACCGTTGGAAATAATCATGAGTTGATATTGCGTTGACAGCCGCTCCAGCATATTTTCCAGCAGGCTGTCTGCTTGCACAAAATCCGGCAGTGTCAGGTGATCTGCCCACAAAGTATCTGCCGTGTATGGAAGCCCAGGATAGTTTTGCAATAGTTCCTGACAGAACTGACTGCGGTCTTTTCGCCCATGACAATCAAGCGCAAGAATGTGATCCCTTGCGCTTGCCACATCTTCGTCTGCAAACGCGTTCTGATTTCTGTCCATGAAATCCTGCAAATAGCGCAGGAAGGCAGCATCCCGGTCTATCAGGGTATTGTCGATATCAAACAACAGGCTGGCTTTTTCAGTGTTCACCATACTGACCTGCCTGCCGTCTTAGGACAGCATTGATTTCTGCCAGATACGTGCTTTCTGCACCATGCAACAGGTTCGGCAACAAATCGCCAAAGGCATTGGCTTCCAGCAGTACAGGTGGCCGCCCGTCCCTGGGCAATAATATGTCCAGCCCGGCATACAGGGATAGCGGGAAAGCCTGCATGCTGCTTTCTACCAGTGCATCGATCTCTGCCCAGGTCGCCGATGACAGTTCAAGCTCATCCACCGCACAACGCTGATTGCCAAGGTGCAGATTGGTCATGGGGCCACGGCTTAATCTGGCAATGGCATGACGCCGCTTGCCGGCGATACCCATGACACGCAGGTCGTAAGCACTGCCTTCATGGCTGGCCTTGGGTATCCAGCGTTCTGTCAATGCGCCTTCCGTAAACAGAAAATCCAGCACTGTCCGTATGGTGCCGCGCGCTGTGTATTTTTTTACTTTCAGGGAATTGTAAAAACGCTCGCCATCCATGTCATGCACGACTTCCACCGTAGAATAAGCCTGTTCGCGGCCATTTTTTTTATTGTATTCATAGGCCACCACACCCGATGCCGATGAACTGGAATTCAGCTTGATGAAAAAACGGCTGGCTTGCTGCTTTTCCACGAATGCAAAAAATTCGTCATAGCAGGAAAATACGGGGCAGGCTGGTAAGGTATACGGCTGCAACAATTGCTTGCACAGGGGTTTGTTGAACATGCTGATGATATCTGTCGGGTGATTAAACCAGCTCAGCTTTCCAACATGCTGGTCACTCTGGGCAATCTGGACTCGCTGGGCAAGCGATGTCATCAGTTGAGAAAAACCCTGGAACCATAATCGCGGATGGTAAATCCTGCCACGCTGGTCTTCAAGCATCAGCGCATTTTCCAGACCGCCCAAGGAAAGTATTCTTTTTTCGACTTCAAAGTTTTCGCCGGGTGACTCTACCCTGACAGTGACACCTTCCGTCGCCACCTTGTCCAGCACGCAAAGATCATTCAATACATCCAGATAAGAAATGACCAGGGCTGGCTCCAGCCCAGCTTCCTGCAATGCTTCCTGAAAAAGACGTACACGTCTGTTTTCAGGATTGCCTATCACTACAAATGAAGAAGGCTTGCGCATCAAGCGACTATTCCGTCACTGCCGGGTAACGCCAGTCATCATCATCGCTGGTTTGCTGATCCGTTACATCCACCAGTACCGGCAATTGCTTGAATTCCTTCATCATTTCATTGGACAGGTAGTGGTAATGCAGGTCCAGCTTCTTCAATCCAGCGATTTTTGTGCTATCCAGCAAGGCACGTCCGCCTTCATCAGTCAGGGTACCCATGGACAGGTCCAGCGTCTCAAGTTGTTCCAGCACCGAGGCTTCTGCAATCGCAACTGCGACTTCATTGGCGATACCGCTATCAGCCAGACCAAGATATGTCAGCTTCGGAAACAAGCCCTTTTGCATCAGGGGACGCAGATCATCTATCGTCGCATCAAAACCATAATCTTCTACGCCAAGGTAAAGCAGCAGGTATTCAAGATTCGGCAAATCTGCCGTGGCGATGGTTTCAATGATTTTTTTCGGCAGACCACCACACTCTATGGTCAGGGCTTTCAGCTTGTCATGTTTCAGCGGCTGTGACGACAACTCCAGGCCCGTCGAGCCCTTGATGTGCAGACGTTCCAGCGCCGGGAAGGCTGTAAAAATAGTGGTGTAGTCCCCCTGGTTAATCCAGGAAATTTCGCATTCTTCAGAATCCATGTCGCCGACAAACAATTCTTTCAAATTGACCAGCTTGCCGTGGTTTGCCACCAGCAAACCCAGAGCATCTTGCGGTCCGTTTTCATAGGCATCTTCCCAGGCAGCGATGACCAGCGACTCCACATCGGTGGCCTGCGTCGTTTCCAGAAAAGCCAATACTTTTTCTGACAAGGTCTTGCCGTCTTCTGCCTCGTCATAGCTGACGCCTATACGTCGTGCGACTTTCTTTGCACTGGCATCCGTCTTTTGCACATAGCCTTTTTTGGTTTTTTCGGCGATCAGCTTGTCCATTTCTTTTTGTGCTTTTTCCGCGGACTCAAAATTGCTGATTTTTTCCTGACCGGCAGTACCGATTTTTCCGTACTTCACAGTCAGCGTCGTGGCCTCGATTTCCACTTGCCAAAATTTGTATGATTTGGAATCCTGGTATTCAAAGTAATGTTTCATCGGATAGCGCCTTTAAATATGCGTGTGTTGGTGGAGCTGGCTTAATCTACGTTAGTCTGCATTAGTCTGGATTGCGCGTTTCAATTTCAAGCTTGGCCAATACAGAATATCTTGCTTTTAAAACCACATGGTTACCTGCTGCCCACCCCTTGTCAAGCAAGAAAATCAATTGTTACACAGTCCAGTTTCACTAGCCCTTTCACCTATGGTAAGCGTATGAAAATGCGCAAAAATTTGAACAGCCACATACGCTTGATTAGATGTACTCAAAGCATCGCCTGCAAAAATAATTGAAAAGAAAATTAGGCATTCCGGGATTAAGCGTGTATATTGCGGCTTGTACTTGCATCAAGTCCTTAATTTGTTGGTCCCAATTCCGCATAGCTTTATCTCTCTGGCTGTTCTGTCTTTTCTCCACTGGTTTTATCACTTGCTTACAAGTGCCCCCTCGGGCAATGTTGCCTATGGTCTTATCAAAAGGAAAAAAACATGAGTACTCAAACAGGTATAGTTAAATGGTTCAACGACGCTAAAGGCTTCGGCTTTATTGCTCCTGATGCAGGCGGTGCAGATTTGTTCGCCCACTTCCAGGACATACAATCCAGCGGCTTCAAAAGCCTGAGCGAAAACCAGCGCGTTTCGTTCGAACGTACTGCCAGCCCTAAGGGCGACAAGGCAAGTAACATTCAAGTTCTGTCTTAATCAGAATTGAATGATGGGTCTTTACCGGCCCAGGAAAAAACAAGAGTCTTTGCCTGTCAGGCCAGCGGAGTGCAGTGGTATACATTCGCCCCGCTATCCTGATGGTGTAACAGTCTCCAGGTTTGTTCAGTTGCAACACTTTCTGAAGTCTGAAATTTACCGGCCAGTACCACCGTGCAGATAGCACGGGTTGCTGGAACAGTCAGCAGAAAGTGAATGCGACAAACCCTTCATCTGTCAGTCTTCGTCCAGTACGAATGATTGATGCGCAGAATGATACTTACCGGCCAGTGGCACCACGCAGATAGCATGGGTTATTGGAAAATGGTATTGTCGTTAGAGGGCGCACTGTTAATCAGTGCCCCTGTGAACAACACCGCAGAGTAATTTCAGTCTACTCCGTCGCGCCTTCATTCTCACCGGCCGGATTTGCGCTTACGTGCAAACCGGAAAATGGTGTAGTGAAGTGTTGAAGGACCTCATTCGTGGTAAACCCTGTCGTGACATGATTCATTTCACTGGCCGACAGGACAAGGCAACTCAAACCCACATTGCACCGCGCAGATAGCACGGGTGATGCCCAGTCGATGACACCATGCAGATAGCATGGGTTGTTGACGAGTTGCCTGAATGTAGAGATGCCCGCCCCCGGTCAATACCGCAGGCGGGCTTTTTCCTTTCTGCTTTTCCTTTTTCTTTTTCTTTTACCGCACTGCTTTTACAGTATTACGGTGTTTGCTTCAAAAAATCCCTGACCACAGCCACGGTCGCGGCCGGATCTTCTTCATGCGGCACATGGCCAAGCTGTTCAAACATCACCAGTTTGCTGCCCGCAATATCCCGCTGAAACCATTTGGCGTTTTCCGGCGGGATCAAATGATCTTTTCCTCCCCAGATAATCAGCGTCGGTATCTGTATGCGCTTGATGCTGGCTGCCTGTGCGCCATGATCAAGCTGGCTGAAACGCACCCGTAGAGCATGGCGATTGCCTGCGCGCAGTGTCATGGCCTGATAACGGTCAACCAGGTCTGACGTCACCTTATCCGGGTTCCCATACACGTTTTTCACACTGGCTTCCATCATGTGGCGCGGCAGGGTATGTTCCATCAGCCATGCAGCCTCAGGCATGCGAGCCATGAGAAAACCCAGCGGTATCGAAGTTGGCGTAAACGCATAGCCACCGGCATCTACCAGGATCAGACGCTCTACCCTGTCTGGTGCAGCCACTGCCACCTGCCAGGCAATTTCACCACCGAGTGAATTGCCACCGATGATGAAGCGGCTGACATGCATGGTATCCATCAAATCCAGGATAAATTTCGCATAGGTCGGGCTGTGATAATCATCTTCAAAATTGGGCCCGGTCAGACCGAATGCAGGGATATCCATGCTGATGATACGTCGCTGCGTTTTCAGCGCCGCTACCCAGCCTTCCCAGGTATGCAGACTGGCCGAGGTACCATGGATGAGCACCAGTGGCACCGGGTCATCACGCAAACCTTCATCACGCACGTGGACAGGTAAACCTTTCACGGCAATGAACTGGGAAGGCGCTGGTGCCCAGCGTGGCAACAACTCTTCCACCGGCTTGTCCGGTGCCCAGGTCAACAAGATCGCAAAACATACTATGCTGAACAGCAGCATGATAATGCCCAGGACGATCAGGGTAATCCGCATGGGCAGACTCAACAATTTTTGCATGCTGTACTTTCAGGGAAATGACTGAATTTTATCAAAACGATCACAGAGTGTTCTGCCAGAGTGTAGCGCAAGTTCCGCCGCCGCCATGGGCTTTGTTGCATGAGGCAGTATCAAGCACCATTAATCTGCTTGCGCATACGGCAGACCGGGGCATCCACGCCACCCGGCAGATGCAGGATGATGTCTTCCACAGGCGCAAAACCACAAGCCAGGTATAACGGTACACCGGGCATGGTCGCCACCAGTTCCAATGCGGTGAACCCTGCGGCCAATGCCTGCTCAGTGCAGTGTGCCAGCAACATACGCCCCAGGCCACGACGTGCGGCCGTGGGTGCGACGAAAAATGCACGTATGCGTGCCGCTTCGGTCGCAGGGTCCAGCAAACTGTCTTCACCATGCTTGGCCTGGTCGCCTCCAAACAGGGTTTTACGCTTGCTCCAGCCACCACAGGCCAGCATCTGCCCCCGTTCCTCAACAATGAAATAGGTACGGTCAGTCAGTAACTGGGTATCGACCCCAAACACATGCTGCTGCATGGCCTGCGCCTGTAGCGGCGTATAAAACGAGACACTGAGTTCTATCGACGATACGGCAATCAGATCCTGCATGGCGGCAGTGTCGCCATGTTCAGCACAACGGACAGTAAAATCTGTATGCATTAGCTGTTCCTTTTTTGTCGTCCTGCACCTGCAAGTCCGCAAGATTTGTCAAATGCAGTCATGTTAATGTACAGACTTGATTCAACAACACAAGAGGACATTATCATGCAAACACAGATACAGGACATCGATGGCTTTCAGGTCAGCGGTTTACAGGTACGTACACGCAATGCCGATGAAACCAATCCATCCACGGCCAAAATCGGCCCGATGTGGGGACAGTTCTTTGCCCGGCAACTGGCAGACACGTTGCCAAACAAAGCGGCGGATGCAAAAATCTATGGCGTCTACTCCAACTATCAATCTGACGCCAGCGGTGAATTTGATGCCATGGCAGGCGCGGCGGTATCGGCAGCAGTAACGACAGCAATAACAGCGGATGGTTTTGCCACAGTCAATATCAAGTCCGGCAAATATCTGGTATTTGCCTGCGAAGGTGAGATGCCCATGGCAGTAATTCAGGGCTGGGGCAAGGTCTGGTCTTACTTCAACAGCAATACAGAACATGAACGTTGTTATCAGACTGATTTTGAAGAATATCTGGGGCCACAGCAAGCCGCCATCTACATCGGTATAAAATAAGTCCAGCGCATACAATAAAAGGCCAGCATGTCCGCAAACCCAGCCTCTCAAGTCAGTTATGAAAGACGCCTGAGCCGCGTCACCAATTATCTGCATGAGCATCTCGATGAAGACCTGGATTTGAACAGACTGGCAGAGATTGCCTGCATGTCGCCCTATCACTGGCACCGCATCTACCGTGCGATACATGGTGAAAGTGTGGTGGCGACCGTCAAGCGCTTGCGCCTGCAAAGGGCCGCCACACTATTGGCCCGCAGCAGCATGGCAATAGAACAGATTGCCGAATTTTCCGGTTACCCAAACCTGCAATCCTTCACCCGTATTTTTGCATCGGTATATGGCCTGCCACCGGCACGCTACCGCAAAGAAGGCAGCCATCATCAATTTCCCTTACCGGATGAACTGCGCGCCGATCTGCATTTCCCGGTCAGTCTGACGACTATCGCTGCCCAGCAATTACTCAGCATCGATAATCTTGGCAGTTATATGGGCATCAGCAAGACTTTTGATATCTTGAATGGCTGCGCTGCATCGCGACAATTGTTCCGGGCGGATACGCGCTGGATAGGAATTTATTACGACGATGCAATGACGGTGGAAGAAGACAGGCTGCGCTCCAAGGCCTGCATCAGCGCACCGCAGCCGCTGCCAGACCTGGCCTTGCAGGCACCGCTGTCTGTGACCGAACTGCGTGGCGGCAAGTATGCGGTGCTGACTTACAAGGGGCCTTATTCCGACATGCAGCCAGTGTATCGCTGGTTCTTTGGTGTCTGGCTGCCAGCTTCCGGCGAAGAAATCGATGATGCACCGCCGTTTGAAGAATATCTGAACAACCCGCGCGATACGGCACCGACCGAATTGTTGACGAATATCTTCATGCCTTTGCGCTAAATTGGTAGCGTCGCCTCATCATTAAATTCCCTGACCAGAAAATCGATGAAAGCCCGTGCCGCCATCGGCAACCGGTTGGATGGTACATACAGCGCATACAGGCTGATGACCGGGGCCTCTTGCCAGTCCTTGAGTATGTGCACCAAAGCCCCCTGTGCCACACATTTTTGTGTGATGAAATCCGGCTGCAAGACGATGCCCAGACCATCGACGGCAGCCTGGGCCAGCATCTCGCCGTTATTCGAACATAAGGCTCCACCCACACGCACCCGCTTTTCATTGCGACCATCGGTGAGTTGCCATTCGGCCCCGGTCAGATTGTGTCCATAATTCAGACAGCGATGCTGAGCCAGTTGCGAAGGCTCTTCAGGCTGGCCGTGCTTTTTCAGATAAGCAGGGCTGGCATACAGCGAACGTTTCACGGCACAAATGCGGCGTGCTGCCAGATTCGAATCACTCATATGGGCGATACGCAGGCTCAGATCAAATCCCATCTCTATGGGATTGAGCATACGATCGTTCAAATCCATGCGCAATTCAACACGCGGATGCTGTTTTAAAAACTGACTCATGCGCGGTGCCAGCATGATGGTACCAAAGCTCATGGGTGCGTTAACCACCAGCTTGCCGATTGCCTGGGTGCGCCGCTCGGTCAGGGCCAGGGTCACTTCATCTGACAAAGCCAGGATAGAACGCACGTATTCATGCAATTCCGCACCGGCGCTGGTCAGGGATAGTGCACGGCTGGTGCGGTTAAGAAGCTTGACGTTATACGTCTCTTCCAGCGACGCCACCAGTTTGCTGACCTGCGAACGGGTCACATCCATTTCACGTGCAGCAGCGGCAAAGCTGCCATGTTGCCAGGAAAGCGCAAAAGCGCGGAAGGCATCGAGTCTGTCCATGGCAATGTTTCCAATTTAGATACACAATGACTTCATTTTACTATCTAGTGCGCATTATGGAAACAATCTACAGTACAGCATGTCTTCACACAGACTTGTTGAACCCGGTAAAACCCAAAAGATTCAAATTAGTTCAATCACATTCGACCTTATTCAGCCTTATTCGGCCTTACTCAGCCTTACAAACAACCTACGGAGAACACATCATGAGCAACCCAAAACTGGATTTACTGACAGCATCCAATCACAGCCTGATCCTGATCGACCATCAACCGCAAATGACGTTTGGCGTTGCCAGCGGCATAGACCGCCAACTGCTGAAAAACAATGTGATCGGCATGGCCAAGTCTGCCAATGTGTTTAAAGTACCGACCGTGCTGACTTCGGTTGAAACTGCCGGTTTTTCTGGTGAGATCTGGCCTGAATTGCTGGCGGTACTGCCAGACAATAAAATCTTTGAACGCACCTCGATGAATACCTGGGATGACGAAGCCGTCAAAACAGAGTTGAAAAAATTTGGCCGCAAAAAACTGGTGTTTGCTGCACTGTGGACCGAAGTCTGTCTGACCTTCCCGGTACTGGAAGCCATGCGTGATGGCTATGAAGTGTATTTCGTTGAAGATGCATCCGGCGGCACCTCGGCCGCTGCCCATAACATGGCCTTGCAACGCATGATACAGGCGGGTGCCGTGCCAATGACCTGGCAACAATACCTGCTGGAACTGCAGCGTGACTGGGCCAAAAAAGACACTTACGAAGGTACCACCGGCGTAGTGGTCGAACATAGCGGTGCTTACGGTTCTGGCATAGATTATGCAATCACGCACGTACATAAAATGGCAGCACGCAAAGTCGCGCATTGAGCGACAATGAGGAAAATGAAATAAGCAGACCATGCCCCGGCTGATTGAAACAGCCGGGGCATGGCACCTAGCACTAAGCACTAAGCACAGACCACTCCGCCTCTGATCAATCTTAAAACACCTGACATCATGATCGCTATCGCCGACACGCTGTACCTGAATGGCCGTTTCACCACCCTGGATAAACAAAATCCGCTGGCAAGCGCGGTAGCGATTGCCGATGGCAAGTTCATTGCCGTCGGGGACGCGGACGAAGTGCACCGCCATATCGGGGCTGAAACCAAAGTCATAGACCTCAAGGGCCGCGCCGCCATTCCCGGCTTGCACGACAGTCACACTCACCTGATACGCGCGGGGTTGAACTACACCATGGAATTACGCTGGGACGGTGTACCTTCACTGGCAGATGCCATGCGTATGCTGAAGGAACAGGTTGCCCGCACTCCGGCACCGCAATGGGTACGCGTGGTCGGCGGTTTCACCGAACACCAGTTTGCAGAAAAAAGATTGCCGACACTGGCAGAAATCAATGCTGCTGCACCCGATACACCCGTGTTTATCCTGCATCTGTATGACCGTGCCTTACTCAATGGCGCAGCCCTGCGTGCAGTCGGTTATACCAAAGACACACCCAGTCCGCCCGGTGGTGAAATTGAGCGTGACAAGCAAGGCAATCCTACCGGGCTCTTGCTGGCCAAACCGAATGCCATGATCCTGTATGCGACCCTGGCCAAGGGTCCGAAACTGGACCCGGACGCGCAAGAGATTTCAACCCGGCTGTTCATGCGTGAACTGAATCGCCTGGGCATTACCTCGGTGATTGATGCCGGTGGTGGTTTCCAGAATTACCCGGATGACTATCGCATCATCGAGAAGTTGCAAAACGATGGTGACCTGACCGTCCGCATCGCCTATAACCTGTTCACCCAAAGACCGAAACAGGAAGTCGAAGACTTCCAGACCTGGAGTGATTTACTGCCACCACTGTCCGGCAATGCCATGTACCGCCATAATGGTGCCGGTGAAATGCTGGTGTTTTCAGCGGCCGACTTTGAAGATTTTCGCGAGCCACGTCCAACGCCGGTCGACAGCATGGAAGATGAACTGGAACGCGTGGTGCGCCTGCTGGTAGAAAAGCGCTGGCCTTTCCGCTTGCATGCCACCTACGATGAAACCATCAGCCGTGCACTGGATACCTTTGAACGGGTGAACCGCGATATCCCCTTTAACAATCTGCACTGGTTTTTTGACCATGCCGAAACCATCAGCCCGCAAAACATAGACCGTGTCAGAGCACTGGGTGGTGGTATCGCCATCCAGCATCGCATGGCTTATCAGGGTGAATATTTCATCGAACGTTATGGCAGCCAGAAAGCAGCGCATTCGCCACCAGTGCGGCGTATGCTGGATGCGGGTATTCCCGTTGGTGGTGGCACCGATGCCACCCGCGTCGCCAGTTATAACCCCTGGGTCAGCCTGGCATGGATGATCACCGGCAGAACCGTGGGTGGAACTGCCCTGTATCAGTCCGATAATTTACTTGACCGGGAAACTGCCTTGCGCCTGTGGACCACCGGCAGTGCCTGGTTTGCCAATGCTGACGGCAAACAGGGACAGATCAAGGCCGGTCATCTGGCGGATTTCATCGTTCCTTCAGCAGATCTTTTTGCCATTCCCGAAATGGATATTGCCAGTATGGTGTCGCATCTGACCGTGGTCGGTGGCAAGGTCGTGCATGGTGATGACGCATTTTCCAATCTGGCACCACCCATGCCGCGTGCAGCCAATGACTGGGCGCCGACCAATGCCTTTGGCGGTTACTGGCGGGAGCCTGTCAGCCAGAAAACAAAAGCCGGTCATCTGAAAAAACCTGTCATACATGCCGATTGCTGCGCCAAACCGTGTCAGGTTCATGGTCATGGCCATACGTCCAGCTGGCTCAATCCCGTGCCGGTATCAGATGAAAAAAGCTTTTGGGGCGCACTTGGCTGCGCGTGCTGGTTATGACGCTGCCCTCTTCCATACAGACGCTGGCACTGTCATTGCTGGCCAGCGTGTTCGCCTGGAGCGCGGCCGACAAACTGTTGCACTGGCAAGAGGGCCTTGCTGAAGTCAGCGAGCAACTGCCATTTTTTCCCCTGCTTCTGTTATGCGGCACCGTGCTGCTACAGGGTAGTGGCAGTATAGGCTTGCTGGCGGCGGCCTTTTTTCCTGACAACCCCACGCTGCGTCATCTGGGTGGCTGGGCTGCACTGGCACTGGCCGGTTTCACCGGTATGGCAACACTGTTGTTTCATGCTTTCTGGCGTGAAAAAACTGCCAAAGATGTAAGGCGTATGCTGACCGTCTTCCTCGAGCATGTGGCTCTGGTCGGCGGCCTGCTGCTGGCAGCCACGGTTTTGCTGACTGCCTGATTTATCTAGAACTCATTTCATAAATAGGGATGAGTGCGAGCAAGGCGATTCGGGATGCAGTGCAAGGCGTGACACGCAGCTAAGGCTGGTGCCTTAGCAAGCGGCGCAACGCTGCAATGCGCCCGAATCGCCAGCTCCCGAAGGGTTTGCCACATAACGCGTGCTGGACTGCGTTGGACTCGTTGTCAATAGACCCGCTATTGACTGCCTCGTCCGCCTTGCCAGCCCACGTTATGAAGCAAACGCATCTCACCCCTATTTATGAAATGAGTTCTAATTGCACCCTATTTCACCCTATTCATCCACATCCACAGGATACTGACACCAATCATGCCAGCCGACATTTCACCATCAACGCCGGGTACCAGCCCAGCCCCCGTATTTCATCCGTGGATGGCACCACTGCTGGCACTGGTCGCTGCCTATATAGACACCTTAGGTTTCATCGCCCTGTTCGGACTCTTTACTGCCCATGTCACAGGCAACTTTGTCCTGATCGGTGCGGCTTTCGTGCATGGTGGCAGTGGCATGACTTTAAAGTTCCTGGCTTTTCCCGCCTTCATCGCCGGTGTCTTGCTGGCCAAATGGACGCATGGATATCTGTCGGCGCGTGGCAGCACCAGGGTATTGAAGATACTGCTGGCACTGGAAGCCCTGTGCCTGTTTACCTTCGCCATGGCGGGCATTATCCTGCGGCCTGATCTGGGTTCGGACCCGGGATTCACCGCTATCGTCACCGGCATGCTGGGTGCAGTCGCCATGGGCTTGCAAAACGGCACCAGTCGCCTGAGTCTGTCCAGCCTGGTACCCACCACGGTCATGACCGGCAATGTGACGCAAATCGTGATTGATCTGGTGGATGCGGCATCCGGCAACGCCATCGCACGTGAACGCATACGCCGTTTCATCCCGGCAGTGATGGGCTTTGTGGTTGGTGCCGTGGGTGGCGCAGTCGCTTATGTGGCTTTGGGCTTTGTCGCCGTGTTACCGGTGATTGCCGTGCTGCTGGTATTGATCCGCATTGCGGACCCGCGCAAATAATCTCAATCCTGAGCGTATTTCAGGAACAGGGCTGAAATACGCGGCTTAAAAGCCATGCTCGCTCGCGTCAGAACAGTTCGTCAAGCTGCTCATAGAATTCACGCTTTGCTGGTGAATCAGGACGACCTAATCCATCAAGAAACTGCGCCGCTGTGTCATCTGACACATCCTCACGCAAATTGCGGTGAACGAAAGCGATATCTAGCCAACTGTCTGCCTTTCCACCTCGCCCAAGGTCTATGAAATATAGTGCATCACTGGCGTCAACAAACACATTGCTATCACCAAGATCCCCATGAGAAAACACGAAATCTTCTGCCGGAATGCTTGCCTGCAAACGCAAGCGAAGATCATCCGGCGTAACCAGGTCCGGCCACTGCTGAAGATCATATTCATCAGCCGCAAGACCATGAGACAAGAGATAATCGAGCTCACGCAACCGGGCTGCTGCACTGACATCAAATGGACAAGCATCAATGGAAACAGACTGTATCTGATGCAGGGCATCACGGAACAAATCAAGCGCTCGCCCTTCATGTATCAATGAAGACAGTGGCCTGCCAGGTACACTGCGTGTAATCATGTATTCATGCTCTTCGTGTTCAGCAATGGCCATGACCTCGGGGACGCTCAGCTTTCCGGCAAGCCACTGCAATACCGCAGCCTCACGCATGACGCTATAAGTGGTGCTAGCATAAACGACCGGCGAGGATTTCAAATAAAAAAGCGTATCTCCCCTGTAAAAACTGTAGACCTTGCAAGGTGATTCACCAACCTTATCTCGCTTCAGAAGCGCGCCATCGATAAATCGCAAGATGACTGACGGCATGTTCAATGGCATCTACATTTCTCCTGAAAACACTTTTTCATACCCGATGTTGTTACTACCAATGGCGCAGTCCCCTGCGTGTTAACTTGCCCGATTCGCCTATGCTGGAATACCGTTATGTTTAACGCTTGCCTCTGCGGTACCAGACCCATTGATTTTAATTTTAACAGAGTGCGCTTCCAGCTTGCGTGTGCGGGAATTGCCCGTCTGGCTATAGCAGATAGTTAAGTTTTTTGTGATTTTGAAGCGTGTGCACGGCAGCATTACCGCATCCAGAAACAGAATAGCGATGCCCGGGAGACAACATTACATATTGCTCTGATTTTCAGACTGCACGATGTTTATTTTGATTTACTTGGGTGGGGGATTTTTGGGTGTGGACGCAGAATTGCCACCCGGCGTGCCCGACGGCAAGCGTTTGACCGTCACTGCCTTGCCTTTCTTTTTGCAAGGTTGATCTGACCACACGAGTTTGCCATCGACTTCACAACGAAATACTGCCGTCTGCGCAAAACTGGCCAGGGGGAAAGCCAGCAGAAGCAAGACCAGGCTTAATTTCTTCATGACAAGTACCAGAATAAAGGTGAACCGCATTATAGATTCATATTAGGTTCACCCACCCACATTTACCAGCTTTTCCGCTGTGTATTCAAACTGAGCGCACAAAACCACAATACGCATCCAACACATCAGTACGGCGCATCAGGCCATTGTGGCCACCACCGGGGCTGACCACAAACCGTTTATCACCAGTTGGAATTGCTTCATACACCTTGCGCCCCAGAGCCAGCGGTGTGACCTTGTCCTGATCACCGACCAGTACCAGACTCTTGCCACGATAAGCGCCAACAGCGCGGGTATTGTCTATGTCCTGCAAAGCCGGGCTCAACTCAATGTTGACAAAAGGTTTGGCATACCAGGGAGTGTTCGCCAGCGCCCAGTCCATGGCATTGCTGGCCGTTGATTCCAGCACGAGGCCATCGAGTTGCCGGTTCTGTGCCACATAGCCAGCGATAAAACTGCCCAAGGACTGCCCGTGCACGATCAGTTTTCCCGTGGTCTGTGCCCTTGCATGATCATAGATACGCAAGGCATCTGCCTGCATGTTCGCAACCGTAGGCTGCCCACTGCTGCGGCCATAGCCACGATAATCAAAGCTGAGAAAATTGGCCCCGCATTGCTGCATGGCAGGCAACAGGTATTTTGCGCCATCGTCCAGATGAAACATATTGCCGCCAAAATACAGCACGCTCACCTGCGCCTGTTTCAACTGTATGCGTATGCCCTGCAAAGTCACGCCATCGCTGCTGTCCAGACGCCATTCCGTCAGTTCAGCATCGACTGCCATTTGCCGGAGGCTGGCCGCATCGAGTTTTTCGGCAAGACGATAACCGGAACGGCTATCTGGATGAATGAACTGGTTTTCACTCACCTGCACGCTCATGCAGGCAGACAGACACAATGCCCCCAGGCATATCAATACCAGGCTAAAGCCTTTGTATAACTGGCGCATCTTTACTCCTTACAGTTTGTCGTCAAGTCTATTACAATTAAACTATAACAGAAATAAATTACTGTAAAACGAGAATTTATAATCACAAGACAATTATTTATGAAGATAAGCAAACTCTCCCGCCTGATCCGGCCCCTGCTCTTGCTCTGCGCTGCCACGGAGGTGGCTTTTTTTATCCTGGCCTGGAGTAACACTCCGTTAAATCTGGGTACCTGGTCCATGCATGTTGCTGCCAAAGGCTTGCTGATTGAGCAGATGCGTTCCATGCCGGCCATGGAACGCGGTATCGGTGTCCTGCTTGGACTGCCGGCACTAATGTGCCTGCTATACGGTTTGTGGAACCTGGACAGATTGCTGGCAGGCATCCAGCAGCAGAATCTGTTTTCCTTGCAGAATATTGCGCGACTGCGGACATTTGCCGGTGCCGTCGCCCTGTCCACCCTGCTATCTATCGCAGAAGTACCTGCCCGCACCGCCGTCATGCAGTTGCTGCCGGGGCAAGGTGATGGCAATTTCTCGGTATCGGTGTCTTCAGAAGAATTGATACTACTGCTGGTATGCATCACCTTTTACCTGATTACAGGCATGATGCATGAGGGGCGCAGGCTGGCAGAAGAAAATGAGGGCTTCGTCTGATGTCTATCATCATCAATCTCGATGTCATGCTGGCCAGGCGCAAGCTCAAATCCAAGGAACTGGCACAGTTTGTTGGTATTACCGAACAAAACCTGTCCCTGCTCAAGTCAGGCAAGGTAAAAGGCATACGCTTTTCTACCCTGGAAAAAATTTGTGAACGTCTGGATTGCCAGCCAGGCGATATTATGGAATGGGTCAATGACGGCAAGTCGCCTGACGACGAAGCGGAAACCGACAATCACAATCAGGCAAGCAACACGTCAGGCCAAAACCGCTTATGATGCGCTGCACGATAGCCACTTAGCATGTCAGGGAACGTTTACGCAGCCTGGCAGTCATATCGTTTTTCCTTGGGAGAGTCTGAATGAAACAGTTTTTACTCGCTGTAAGCCTGCTGGCAGGCATAGGTGCCAGCCAGGTATCCGTAGCCGATGACGCCTTGAAGGCAGCCATCGCCGGCCAGCAACGCACACCAGCCAATGCAGTACGTGATAGCGCACGTCACCCCTACGAAACCCTGACTTTCTTTGGCATCAAGCCGGGCATGACGGTGGTCGAACTGGCCCCTGGTGGTGGCTGGTATACAGAAATCCTGGCGCCCTACCTGCGTGACAACGGCAAGATGATCGCTGCGCTGGGTGACCCGGCTGTCAGCAAGGGTGCTGCCAGCTTCAAGCAAAAACTGGACGCCACACCGGCAGTTTACGGCAAGGTACAAATGGGTGTGTTTGCACCGCCTGCCAAGCTTGAGTACGCTGCCAAGGGTAGCGTCGACATGGTGCTGACTTTCAGGAATATCCATAACTGGATAGGCAATGGTGAACCTGCCATGAAAGCTCTGTTCCAGAGCGCCTATGACAGCCTGAAACCAGGCGGCGTGTTTGGCGTGGTTGAACATCGCCTGCCTGCCAGCAAGACCCAGGATGAAAAAGCCAGTACCGGCTATGTGCATGAAAGCTATGTCATCAAACTGGCGGAAAGCGTAGGCTTCAAACTGGCCGCAAAATCTGAAGTCAATGCCAACGCCAAAGATACCAGCGACCATGAAAACGGCGTCTGGGCTTTGCCGCCCACTTTTGCCAACAAGGAAAAAGACAAGGCAAAGTATGAAGCCATCGGTGAAAGCGACCGCATGACCCTGAAGTTTGTCAAACCTTAGTTCGTCAAACCTTAGTTCGTCAAACCTTAATATCCAGGCTTCCTGTCTGCAACATCTGCCTGTACTGGTTTGACAGGCAGGATATTGATTTCTGGCAGCAAAGGCAGTAAGCGCCTATCATGGCACTACTGCCTTTTTTTATTTCATGCGCCACCATGTTCAGATTCCCTCGGCATCGCCCTGCACTCGCCCTGATTATGCTGGCCGCCAGCGTGCCCGCTCTGGCGCTGGATCGCTATGTCGTCGATACCGAGCATACCTTCAGCAGTTTTGAATACAAGCATTGGGGCCTGTCGATGCAGCGCGGACGCTTCGACAAGAATACCGGCTCCATAGAAATTGACACTGACAACAAGAGCGGCAGCCTGCAAATCAGCATCGATGCCGATTCCATCAATACCGGTTCAGACACGTTTAACAAGGTATTGCGCTCCGATGGTTTTTTTGACGTGCAAAAATATCCTGCAATACTTTTTCAATCCAGCAAGCTGATTTTCAATGAAGACAAGCTGGTGCAGGTCGAAGGCGACCTGACCATACGCGACGTCAAACGCCCGGTAAAGGTGGACATCACCCACTTTGAATGCCGCTTCATGATTCTGTACCTGAAGCGCGCCTGCGGCGCAAATGGCTATACCAAAATCTTGCGCAGCGATTATGGTGTTGGGCGCTATGCCCCCTTTGTCAGCGATGAAGTGACCTTGTCATTCAGCGTTGAAGCTATCAAGGAATAATCCGTCAGAAGAATACCATTCTCAGGTATAGCGAATGACTATCGCTCCGGCGACCGCCAGCAGGATAGCCGCCAGCCGTCTCGCTGTTATTTTTTCATGCAGTATCCAGGCCGCAATCGCAGTGGCAAACAGGATGGACGTTTCGCGCAAGGCAGCGATGGCAGCCACGGGGGCCAGCGTCATTGCCCACAAGGCCAGACCGTAAGAGGCAACAGAACAACTGCCGCCGGCTATACCCAACATGTATTTACCCTTGCTGTAATTGAAAAAAACGCGCCGGTCTTTGAGCAAGATCAGGCTTATCAATGACAACGCCGTCAGCAAAAATATCCACATGGTGTAGGCCGCAGGCGCACCCGACTTGCGTACGCCTATGCCGTCAACAATGGTATAGGCAGCGATAAAACATGCATTCAGTAGCGCCAGGAAATGCGTGGAAAACCTGCCGCCCTGCGACTTTTTTGCGGCCTGATTTGCGGCCTGATTTGCGGCTTGATTTGCTGCCTGATCGCGTAATGATAATCCCACGATGCCAAGAACCAGCAGCCCCAGGCCCAGCCAGCGCATGGCAGGCACCGCTTCACCAATAATACTGCCACTGCCTACGGCCACCAGCAAGGGTGCCGTACCACGCATGAGCGGGTAAGCCTGGCTCATGTCGCCAACCCGGTAAGCAGCCGCCAGCAAACAAAAGTACACGATCTGCAACACCACCGAAGCAAGAATATACGCCCAGCTCGCCATGTCGGGCTGAGTGACAAAAGGCAAAGCCAGCGCGCAGACCAGACCAGCACCGCTGGTGATCAATACCGTATTGAAAAACTTGTTTTCACCGACCTTGATCGCAGCATTCCATGCAGCATGCAGAAAGGCGGCGAACAGGACGATGGCGACGACGGCTGTTGACATAAATAGCTGGCTTTACTCCGCCACAATCCTGGCTAACGTAAAGCAACGATATTAACATTGCCTGCATCCACATTACTGCTGGTTTTTTCGTGGCCGATAAATTTCAGTTGCGCTGAGCTGATATCCCATAAAATGGCCGAGCCGTCTTTAAAAAACTCAATTCATCCATCCCAAAACAATGCCGCCAATCTTGCGCCCTGTCGTGCCAAGCGATTATGCAATCATCGCCAACTGGATTCACGATGCCAAAGCCTGCGCCCGCTGGGCTGGACCACAACTGCCTTATCCATTTGCCACGGCAGACTTGCCAGACTTGTTGGCAAAGCCGGAATCACAGGCTTTTACATTGATTGATTCCAACCAGACTGTAGTCGGATTTGCCCAGTTCTGGCAAAGGGATGAACAGCGCGTGCATCTGGGACGTATCATCGTTTCCCCGAAAGCACGTGGGCTGGGCTATGGCAGGGTATTGTGTGATCAGTTGATGCAGCGGGCTATCACCGCGACCGGCTTGTCCATCGTCAGCCTGCGTGTGTACCGCGACAACCCTGGGGCCTTGCATTTATACAGCCAGCTCGGTTTTGTAGCGGTCGAACCAGATTCAAATGCAGAAGTATTGGCGATGGAATACAGCGTGTAAGGAATCATGCCGAAGCCAGCACACTGCCGGCTTCGGTTGTTACCAGGTATTAGCCTGCATACGTGAAGGTATCCACGCTGGTGGTATAGCTGGAGCTGGTGACGGTACTGACATACACATATTCACCCTTGGCCTGGGTAGGTGTCACCGTGATCAGCATATAGCCGCGACGGTAAGTATCGATATAGGTAATATCATCGACCAGTGCCTTGATGGTGCCGGCCAGCGTTGCCGGCGCCACTACTGAAGGAGGAAATACGCCTTCAAAACCGGAAGAAGTGACCGACATGCCAGCAAATTCTGCCCCTACCTGCGTACCATCCGTCAAAGTCAGTTTGTTGAACCAGGCATTGTGGCTGTCACCTGACAAAACCAGGAATTTTTTGCCTGCCGTTTTCAGTTTCGCGGCGGAGTTAAAGACCGTATCACGGGCATTCGGATAACCTTCCCAGTTATCGAAGTTGTAGGAAATCTTGGGATTCTTCAAGGGATCCAGCAAATCTTTTTGCGCCTGTGTCTGTGCCGCTGCCGGCGTTGCCTTGGCAGTCAGGTAGGCAGTCACTGAGTCTGCGCTCAGATTGGCAACCAGTGTTGATGCCGGCAATTGCACGCGGCCCATGACAGTCTGGTTACCCAGTATCTGCCAGGTCGCCTTGGATGCTGTCATCTGTGTATCCAGCCAGGCCTGCTGTGTTGTCCCCAGCAATTGCTTGTTCTTGTTGAAGGCATATGGCAGGAACTTGGGATCAGCAACGTCACGGCCTTGCGCATCCAGCATGCGGTCCGGGGCCTGCTCACGACCAATGATACGGGTGTCGAGCATGTGCAGCGACAGCAGATTACCGAAATCAAACGAACGGTAGATCTTCAGCAAATTGCTGGTGTCCGGTGAACGTATCGGCATCCATTCATGATAGACCTGGCTGGCCGCTGCCTTGCGTGCTGCCCAGGTGCCCTGCGTGGCAGGATTATGATTTTCTGCGCTGTCCATCCAGGCATTGTTGGCAAATTCATGATCATCCCAGATGGTGATCATGGGCATGCGTGCATGCAGTGCTTTCAGGTAAGGATCAGCCTTGTGCAGGGCATGGCGTGCGCGGTAATCAGCGACGGTGACAATCTCGCTCGCGGGTGCAGAAATGCGGCCTGCCACTTGTGAAGCAACAGGTGGATAGACGCCATCCTTGTATTCATAAATATAGTCACCCAGATGCAGGGCAAACTGGGCACCGGAAGAGACTGCACTGTCATAGGCATTGAAATAACCGGCAGGATAATCACTGCAGGAAAACACCGCCAGCTTGACCTGATCCACATTGCCAACTGGCAGGGTACGGGTACGACCGACAGGTGACACGCTATTATTCGGTGCAATGAAGCGATAGAAATATTCAGTATTGGCAGCCAGGCCTGTGGCATCCACCTTGGCGGTAAAACCGCTGGCAGCAGTTGTGGTCACCTTGCCGGAGGACAGTACGTTAGCAAAACTGGCATCAGCCGCCATTTGCCAGGTCAGGTCCACGCTGGCATCGGTCGATATCTTGGCATGTGTCCACAGGATGACACGATCAGACAAGGGGTCACCACTGGCGACACCATAATTGAAGGCTGCCATTTCCCCATTCAGGATGGTGGAGGAACCGCCGCAAGCGGTCAGAACACCGCCAGATGCCATGACAGCAGCGACTGAAGACATTTTGATGACAAAGCCGCGTCTCGTAATATTTTCTGGTGCTTGTGAACTTTTTTTCTGATCGTTTTGCATTTGGCTACTCCCCTGGAAAATGAGAGATAGTAGGACTGCCTTATGTCAGGGATGTGACGTTGACAACGATTCTTTAAGGAAAGTCTAGAGCGAGGGCTCTAGAACTCATTTCATCAATAGGGGTGAGTTCTAGTTAATAAACAAGTGCCGACGCAGGCTTTACAAAAACTGGGCATAATGAGTTTTTCATTTCCCAAGACAGCGAGCCTCCCATGATAGAAGTCCATCACTTAAAAGAATCACGCTCACGTCGTATCACCTGGTTGCTGGAAGAGCTGGGGCTGGATTACACCGTCATCTCGTATGATCGCGATCCCAAGACCCGTCTGGCACCGCCAGAACTGCAAAAAATCCACCCGCTGGGCAAAGCCCCTGTTATACGCGATAAAGGCCAAACTCTGATTGAATCTGGCGCCATCATCGACTACCTGATCCGCAACTATGGCAATGGTCGCCTGGCACCGGCTGTAGACACGCCTGATTACAACCGTTATGTGCAGTTCCTGCACTATGCCGAAGGTTCAGCCATGTTGCCGTTGCTGCTGAAGCTGTATGTAGGACGCCTGGGTGAAGCCGGTGCACCGCTGCACCCGCGTATCAGCAGCGAAGTAGCAAATCACTTCAGTTATCTGAATCTGGAACTGGAAGGCCGGGATTACTTCGTTGGCGACAGCCTGACAGGTGCAGACATACAACTGTCTTTCGCCATACAGTCAGCCGTGCGCGGCGCTGGCCGTGAAGCCTTCCCTAACCTGACGCGCTTTGTCGATATGGTAGCGGCACGCCCTGCATATCAAAAAGCGGTAGAAAAATATAGTGAGTGATGTATTGAAACTGCGGTCCTGAGACTGCGGTCCTAAGACTGTATTCTTGAGATTGCAGCCCAAAGATTGACAGCCCGGGCTGCATACTCTATCTTCGCACTGCGGCGGATCCTGCAAGCTGGCGCTCAAACGCAAGTCCATAGCGCCTCTGCGGGGTTACCCCGCGGGATACATTTACCTGGCATTTCATCGCGTGAGCCGTTCTGCATTTCATGCAGGACAGTTCACACTTCACGAGACTGGTTGCAGGCTCTCCGCCGCCCGCTACATTACATTCATGGATAAACCCCGTCAGGTCGCCTTAGCCATCGCCGACGCTCTACTGGCGGGTGAATTCAGCCATGTCGCCCTGATGAAAAACACGACCTGGGTATTGGGTAAGAAATGGCCGTGGATACCGTCGCTGTGCCAAAAAATTGAACAGTATGCAGGCCCGCATTTTTATCATTACAGTCGCCATGAAATAGCCGCATTGATACTGGATGACCATGGCTACTACGATGCCTGGCGTGGTAAAGACAAACCCCAAATCAAGCAGTATTGCCTGCAACCAGCCATCAGACCTGAAAAACCTGCATGGCTGCAAGACTTGGCTTTACCTGACTTCAGCAACCAGGCTGATTTGGCAAAACACCTGAACCTGACCGTCAGTGAACTGGCCTGGTTTGCCGATCAGTGGCGGCCGGATGCACAGACATCGCCGCAACTGGGACACTACCATTACCGCTGGCTGGAAAAAGCATCTGGCGGCTGGCGTTTGCTGGAAATACCCAAATCACGCCTGCGCAATATACAAAGAAAAATCCTACAGCAAATATTAAACAGGCTACCGCCGCATGCTGCTGCGCAAGCGTTTCAACAAGGCCGCTCCAGCATTAGCCATGCTGCCCTGCATACCGGCCAGCGTGTAGTCGTGCGACTCGATTTAAAGGATTTCTTCACGAGCATCCCTGGCTCACGCCTGCATGCCCTGTTTGCCAAATTGGGCTACCCGGACAAAGTAGCCGGCACACTGGCTCGGCTGTGCAGTAACCGCACGCCCACCAGTATCGTCAGAGATAAGGCCGGTGGGCCACTGACATCCGTCAGTTCTTCGCATTTATTACGCAGCCCGCACCTGCCGCAAGGTGCACCTACCTCGCCTGCACTGGCCAATTTGTGTGCTTATCGCCTCGATATACGTCTGCAAACCCTGGCTGAGAGTATCCAGGCCTGCTATAGCCGTTATGCAGATGACCTGACATTTTCTGGCGATGAAGCATTTGAGCAAAGTCTGACACGCTTCATCCCGCAAGTCGCAGCCATCGTACTGGAAGAAGGTTTTGTACTGAATTACAAAAAGACCCGCATCATGCGTGCAGCGACAAGGCAGCAGGTCACAGGCATCGTCGTGAATCGCCACTGCAATATCAAGCGTAGCGATTACGATACTCTCAAAGCGACTCTGACGAACTGCCTGCGCAGTAATCCGGCATCACAAAACCGCGCAGGGCACGCAGATTTTCGCACCCATCTTGCAGGCAAACTCGCCTATATGCGCATGATCAATCCGGCACGCACGGCAAAATTGCAAACCCTGTTCAACCAGATCAACTGGTCAGACTCAACTACGATGGTTTAACGGCGAATTGCTGCCCAGGCCAGCATCGCCCATCCTGCCAGAAATGCCACCCCGCCTATAGGTGTAATCGCCCCCAGCACACGTATGCCAGTCAGCGCCAGCGCATACAGGCTGCCGCTGAAAATGATTACCCCTGCCAGCATGGCCCAGGCGGCCTTGCGCAACAAGGCAGTATCCTGTTGCTGCAACAGGATACCCAGCGCCAGCATCCCCAGTCCATGCACCATCTGGTAGGTCACTGCGGTTTGCCAGATCGCCAGCATGTCGGCATCCAGTATCTGTTTCAGGCCATGCGCACCAAAGGCACCGGCAGCTACGCCTGTAAACATGAGAATGGCGGCAGTAGCAATGAAGAAACGTGCTTGCATGATGTGTGTCCAGGGATTTCGGTAAAACACAATTGTAAGGCAAGATGAAATATGCTGATGTCGGAGCACTCACTTAGGCACAATTTACGCATCATCTACTCACTAAATGGTTCGTTTTGACGAACCTGTATTTTGTTAACTAGACTGGGACTTGTTGACCATGGACAAAACCGAATTCATTTATCGCATGCAGTCAGCCTACCCGCGCATCTACCATGCCTGCCATGCTGATCACCAGCCGGCTGCGGCCAGTGGTATCGCTATATCACAGCGTGATGCAACGATACTGGCGCATTTGAGTTCGGCAGATGCCATGACCCAGTCACAACTGGCCAGGCATCTGGGCATCACCAAGTCAACCATGTCGGAAGCGATCAAGTATCTGGCAAGTCTGAGTTTGCTGGAAATGCAAATCGCAACTGACAAACGTGCCCATCTGTTGCGTCTGACAGACAAGGGAAAAGCAATGATGGGGAAAAGTTCAGTGCTGGAAACAGACAAGCTGGCAGCCGTATTGGCTGAAATGACTGCAACAGAAATGGAACAGGCAATCGCCGGGCTGGAATTACTGGCGCAAGCCTGTTTCAGGTTAACGATGAAAAGAGAGGATACAGAATGAAATTTGCATTGATCGCCGGCGGTGTGATTTTACTGCTCGGCCTGATAGTCTTCACCATGGGCATGCTGGCACCCAAAGACCACAAGCTGAGCCTGAGTCAGGACTACCCGGTCCCGGTCACTACCGTATATCAACTGGTGCGCGACTATGAGGCTTATCCAAGCTGGCGCACCGGCATCAAATCCATGCAAAAAGAGGGTGGCCTACGCTATATAGAAGAATCAGGTCACGGCAAAATACCTTACCGCATCATTGAAGATAAAGCCGGTCAGTTGATCATCTCAAAAATAGATGACCCCGGCCTGCCGTTTTCTGGCACCTGGACTTTTGAATTCAGCGATAAGAATGGCCATAGCCAGTTGCGCATCACAGAAGCAGGCAGCGTACCCAACCCGCTGATGCGTTTTTTTGCCACCTATGTGTTTTCACATGAGAAAACCATGCGGACTTATTTGGACGATGTAGAAAGAAAATTCAAACAGAAAACCTGATCTTTGCTAAAAATAAGACGGGTCGCCATTGGCGACCCGTCTTATTTTCATGCAAATTTAAGTCAGCCTACATCAGGCAGCTTTTTGCGCAGAACGTGCCGTATTGAATTCAGCAATCAGCGTTGCTTCCTTGGCTTTTGCCGCCTTGAAATGCCTTTCCTTGACATGGCCGTAACCGCGTATGTCTTCAGGGATGCTGGCAATCGCCACCGCCTTGGACAAATTATCTGCATTCAGCAAAGGCAGTAATTTGTTCAGGGTTTGTTTGTAGTCCACTGGCAAGGCACGTTCCATCTTGCGTTCTTCGGTATAGCCGAAGATATCAAAGGTGCCGCCACGCAGGGATTTGAACTTGGCCAGTACGCCAAAAGCTTTCATCATCCATGGGCCAAACTGTTGCTTGATCAGATGCCCCTTGTCATCCCGCTTGGCCAGCAATGGCGGCGCGAGGTGAAAGTTGATGGCGTAGTCGCCTTCAAACATGTCAGCAATTTTCTTTTGGAATTTGCCGTCTGTGTACAAGCGCGCGACCTCGTATTCATCTTTGTAGGCCATCAGCTTGAACAGGTATTTCGCTACCGCTTCTGTCAGGCGCAGGGGCTTGTTGCCATCGACCAGTTTGCTTTCTGCGGCCTTGACCTCGGCAACAAACTCACTGTACTGGCCAGCATAGGCGGCATCCTGATAATCGGTAAGGAAGGCCACGCGCTTGTTGATGGTGTCATCCAGCGTTGGAGCGCGTTTCAGTTCTATGACCTGAGCTGGTGCTACCAGGCGCTGTATTGCTGCCAGATCATGCGCAGCCAGACGGCCCCAGTTGAATGCCTGCTTGTTGAAGTCGATCGATACGCCATTGAGTTCAATGGCGCGCATCAGAGCGACTTCTTCCAGCGGTACCCAGCCTTTTTGCCAGGAATAACCAAGGATGAACATATTCGTCGCAATATTGTCACCCATCAGCGCAGTGGCAATGGAAGCTGCATCGATCAGATCAACGCGGTCAGCACCGCAAGCCTTGCGGATATCGTTTTCTGCCGATTCACCAGGGAATTGCCAGTTCGGGTTCTTGATGAAAGTCGAAGTCGGCGTGCCATTGGCATTGATGGCGGCATGGGTGCGGCCTTCGCCCATGCGTGACAAGGCATCCTTGCCCGCAGTCACGATCAGATCACAGCCTATGACCAGATCGGCCATGCCGGTACCCACCCGTGTCGATTGTATGTCGTCGGCATGGTCAGCCAGGCGTACATGCGACATCACCGCGCCACCCTTTTGCGCCAGACCTGTCATGTCCAGCACCGAACAGGCTTTACCCTGCAAATGCGCAGCCATCGCCATGATCTGGCCGATAGTGATGACACCTGTACCACCGACACCGGTGACCAGTACACCGAAAGGTGTCTTGGTATCCGGCAGGGCGGGGTAAGGCAAGGCATTCACATCCAGCGCATTGCCTGGTTCTATCTTGGTTTTCTTCGGTTTTTTCAGCTTGCCGCCTTCTACCGTGACAAAGCTGGGGCAGAAACCGGTGACGCAAGAAAAATCCTTGTTGCAGGACGACTGGTTGATCTGACGCTTGCGACCGAATTCGGTTTCCAGCGGTTCTACCGACAGGCAGTTCGATTGCACCGAGCAATCACCACAGCCTTCACAGACGGCTTCATTGATGACTGCGCGTTTGGCAGGGTCAGGGAAGCCGGGTTTGCCATCCTTGTCGATTTTTTTCCTGCGGCGGCGTTTTTCCGAAGCACAGGTCTGGTCATAAATCATGGCAGACACGCCCTTGGCCACCCGCAATTCACGCTGCACGGCATCAAGCTCGCTACGGTGACGCACAGTCACACCTGGTGCCCACGGATAACCTGCACCATATTTTTCTGGCTCGTCAGTGACCACGATAATCGGGCCCACGCCTTCAGCAGCGATCTGGCGCGAAATCATGCCTGGGTCCAGCGGGCCATCAAATTCCTGACCACCTGTCATCGCAACAGCGTCATTGAACAAAATTTTATAAGTGATATTCACTTCACCGGACACCGCAGCACGGATAGCCAGCAAGCCGGAATGGTAATAGGTACCGTCACCCAGATTACAGAACACATGGTTTTCGGTAGTGAACGGTGCCTGACCTACCCAGGTCACACCTTCTGCACCCATGTGGGTGAAGGTGGACGTTTCGCGATCCATCCAGGTGACCATGTAATGGCAACCGATACCGGCCAGGGCGCGGCTGCCTTCCGGTACTTTGGTCGATGTATTGTGTGGACAACCGGAACAAAAATGCGGTACGCGATCCTTGTTCGGATCAGGCTTGGACACCACATTCAACATGGCTTCCTTGGCTTCCAGATACGCCACGCGCTCTTTCACGCGCTGCTCGACCGGATGTCCGGCAAAATAACGGCTGATGCGCGATGCAATCGCACGGGCAATTTGCGCCGGGTTCAGTTCGTACGTCGCTGGCAGCAACCATTCGCCGTGGCCGGAGCCATGCAGGTTACTCCATTCGCCACTGTCATCAAACTTGCCAACCACGCGGGGACGGACTTTGTCTTCCCAGTTATACAGTTCTTCTTTCAGTGCATATTCGAGGATCTGGCGTTTTTCTTCCACCACCAAAATTTCTTCCAGGCCGGTGGCAAATTCACGCACACCTTCAGATTCCAGCGGCCAGGTCAGACCTATCTTGTACAGGCGTATGCCTATGTCTTTGGCGACTTGCTCGTCGATGCCAAGGTCAGCCAGCGCCTGACGGGTATCAAGGTAAGATTTACCGGCAGTGATGATACCGATCTTGGCAACCGGGCTGTCCCAGATGATTTTATTGAGTTTATTGGCACGCACATAAGCCAGCGCCGCATACCATTTGTAGTTATTCATGCGGGTTTCTTGCGCCAGCACCGGGTCAGGTGTGCGGATATTCACGCCATCGGCAGGCAAGACAAAATCTTCAGGAATAACCGGTTTGACGCGATCCGGATCAATATCAACGACGGCGCCGGATTCCACGATGTCAGTCACGCATTTCATCGACACCCACAAACCGGTATACCGTGACATGGCGATGCCATGCAGTCCGTAGTCGAGATACTCTTGCACGGTGGCCGGATACAGGACAGGAATGCCACAGGCTTTCAGGATATGTTCACTCTGATGCGCAGCCGTGGATGATTTTGCTGCATGGTCATCACCGGCAACCACCAGTACACCGCCATGTCTGGAGGTACCAGCCAGGTTGGCATGTTTGAACACGTCGCCACAACGATCCACACCGGGGCCCTTGCCGTACCACATGGCAAATACGCCGTCATATTTTGCACCCGGAAACATGTTAACCTGTTGCGTGCCCCATACCGTGGTGGCAGCCAGATCTTCATTCACACCCGGATGAAACTTCACATGATGCCTGGCCAGGTGTTTTTTAGCCTTGGCAGCAGTCAGATCAACATTACCCAATGGTGAACCGCGATAACCGCTAATATAACCGGCAGTATTCAGGCCTGCTTTTTCGTCGGCCTGACGCTGCAACATCATCAGGCGTATCAGGGCCTGGGTGCCGGTCATGAAAGCGCGGCCGCGCTCCAGTGTGAATTTATCGTCTAGGGAAATATGGTTATCGATCAGTGCATGCTGCTCGGCTTGCTCTGCTTTCAGGGGTGCATTCATGGGGTCTCCGTGCTTTTTATCGTTTGGGCAATGGTGTGCGCAACAAAACAGAATCACCTTGTGAGTGAATCATATACTTTTTAGTAAGCTAAAGCGTATTGCCATATCTTACGCCCTGGCACATTAACATGCTGTATTGGCCGTCCCAATGGACAGTGCCACACAAAAAGACCAGTACAGTATGACTGACACTTTGGCAAAGTGTACTGGAATCAAAACAATGATTGCTTTCGGGCTAAATTGTTTTTTTATTTATTTACGCTCGTACCCAAGGCAAGAATCTGGGAAAATACTTTTGACAGCCTTTCAATCGCAAGGAAAACCATGTCTCAACCCAAGGCAACACTGCTCGGCAAGTTCATGAAACCTGGCTTATTCCTGATGAGCAAGCTGAGTTTGCGCGTCAAGCTGCTGGGTATATTTGCGACCTTGCTGATACCCCTGGTGTTGCTTACTGGCACAGTCATACGTCAGGTTGCTAATGATTCTGACAACTCCCGACTGGAACTGAAGGGCGTCGAAGCAACACAATTGATTATGAAAATCGTGATCCAGACGCAAAAACATCGTGGTCAGATGAATCTCAAGCTGTCTGGCCAAAATCTGGACGATGACCTGGCCAAAACCCGCAAAGAGCTGAAAGACAATCTCGACCAGCTGGATGCCTTCTTACCCGGCATACCACTGCCAGACCTGGCAAGCGGCTGGAAAGCCACTGCCAATGAATTGCAGCAACTGGCAGCAGGGCAAACTGCCGCTGCCGTCAAAGAAAACACCGTGCAACACAGCCGCCTGATCAGGCAAAGCCTGTCGTTTTCTGCCCTGGTGAATGAAAAAACCGGGCTGTTAACCGATCCCGAAAATGCCAGCTTCCTGCTGATGGACGTGTCCATACGAAAAATGCCGGTCTGGATGGAAAACCTGGCACTGTTGCGCGGCGTGGGTTCTGCCTATATCAAAGCCGGCAGCATGGAAGCGCCCGAAAAAGCGGGCATGGTTTCACGCACGGATGCCTTGCAGACTGCCATCAATGCTGTCACGGACATGGATGATGCGCTGAAACGCGCCGGTGAAAACATCACTGCTCCAGAGAAGGACGCACTTGATGCCAGCCTGTCCTTTACCACCCTGGCCCAGAAAAACCTGCTGGGAGAAAGCGTCAGCGGTGACGCCAGTGAATTTTTCACCCAGGGTACGCTGGCCATAGAAAAAGCCATCACATTGCAAAAATACATGCATGGTAGACTGAATGCCTTGTTGCAAGAACGCGTCAACCGCCTCGACACTTACCGCCAGGTGATATTGACTGTACTGACCATCATTGTGTTGCTGAGCTGCTATCTGGCACTGGGCTTTTATCGCGGCTTCATGTTTGCACTGAACGAAGTTGGCCGCTCTGCCCATTCGGTTGCTGCTGGCGACCTGACCAATCATATCCACATCACCGGTCGTGATGAACTGGCACGCACTGGTAATCTGCTGGAAAGCATGAATGAAAACCTGTCGCGCCTGGTTGCCAATGTACGCAGCAATGCCAGCATGGTGGCGCAACTGGGGCAAGGCCTGGCGCTGGGTATCAGTGAATTGAACGTACGCACCGAACAGCAGGCATCCAGCCTGGAAGAAACCTCGGCCAGCGTCGATGATCTGGCAGATACCGTCAAAAAGAATGCCGATAGTGCACGTGCTGTCGATAACCTGGCCGCGAATTTACGACTGATCGCCGAATCCACCGGGGATGACATGCGGGCCGCCGTCGATTCCATGAACGGCATCCATCAAAGTGCACGCAAGGTGCAGGAAATTGTCAGCCTGATCGATGGCATCTCCTTCCAGACCGATATCCTTGCGCTGAACGCAGCGGTAGAAGCGTCGCGCGCCGGTGAACACGGACGCGGTTTCGCCGTCGTCGCCACCGAAGTACGCAGTCTGGCACAACGCAGTGCCGACTCTGCCCGTCAGATACGACGCCTGATTGATGATTCAGTCAATCGGGTTGATGATGGCGTCAGGCAAATCAACAACGTCAACCAGACCCTGAGTGAAATCGTCGAAGGCATACGCGGCCTGGCTGGCAACATCAATTCCATCTCTACCGCTTCGAGCGAACAAAGCAATGGCTTGTCGCAGATATCTGAAGCCCTGCGCCACCTGGACAGCATCACGCAAAGCAATGCGCAGATGGCAGACCACGCCAAGCATTCTTCTCTGAGTCTGGAAGAACGGGCGCGGGCGCTGACCAAGTCGGTATCCACCTTCAAGTTACTACAAGGCACGGCAGATGAAGCCTTTGCCCTGGTCAAGAAAGCAGCCACCCTGTATGACGCCCATGGACAGCGCGCCCTGCCCATGATCACGGCAAATGCAGACAAGCTGTACGCAGATCGCGACATGTATGTGTTTGCCTTTGACCGCAAGGGCCAATACCTGGCATTTGCCGGCAATGCCGCCAAACTGAAAGTCAATCTCTTCCATGTTGACGGCCTGGACGGCAAAAAACTGGTCGGCGATGCGTTCAAGGTAGGGGCAACCGGCGGCTGGATCGATTACACCATCGTCAATCCGACATCGAAGAAGGTGGAATCCAAAACCTCGTACATAGAAATCGTGGCCGACAATCTGGTCCTGGGCTGCGGAGTGTATAAAGTTTAGGGCGATCCAGAGTAGCTTACAAACCTGAAAAGCACCAATCTGTCAGGCTTTCAGCATAATCTCGTGGTAATTGCCGCGCCGCGATATAATCATGATATGAAACTCAAATTCACCAAGATGCATGGTGCGGGCAATGATTTCGTCGTCATTGATGCCATCAGCCAGCAAATCAATTTTACTTCAGCCCAATGGCGGCTGATTGCTGACCGTCGCTTTGGCATAGGAGCCGACCAGATACTGGTGGTTGAACGGTCAACCAGGCCAGATGTGGATTTTCGTTATGTCATATACAATAATGATGGTGGCGAAGTAGAGCAATGCGGTAATGGCTCACGCGCCTTTGTCCAGTTTGTCCTTGAAAAAGGCCTGACCACCAAATCCAGCATACGTGTGGAAACCATGTCCGGCATCATAGAACCGCGCATGGAAGAAGACGGCAGCATCACCGTCAACATGGGCGCACCGATACTGGAAGCTGCACAGGTCCCCTTCCAGGCCGATGAACTGACACCCATGCACCAGGCTGATGACAGCTTATGGCCGCTGGAAATCAACGGCAAGACCGTCTGGATTTCTGCCGTATCCATGGGTAATCCACATGCGGTACAGGTCGTGGCTTCGGTAGACGATTTTCCGATACCCGTCGACGGCCCGCTGATAGAAAATCACCCGCGCTTCCCGCGCAGGGTGAATGCAGGCTTCATGCAGGTAATGGCACGCAAACATATACGCCTGCGCGTGCATGAACGCGGTGCCGGTGAAACCCTGGCCTGTGGCACTGGCGCCTGCGCAGCAGTCGTCACCGGCATACGTCGCGGCTTGCTAGATAGCCCGGTCCGTGTCAGCATGCGTGGCGGTGAACTGTCTATTGCCTGGGAAGGTGAAGGCAAGCCAGTATTCCTCAGCGGTCCCGCAGTGACCGTCTTCGAAGGCGAAATCAATCTCACAGAAACAGCATGAATTCCAACGACATCGCCACCTATCTGATACAGCATCCGCATTTTTTTGAAGAACATGCAGAATTGCTGGGCACCATCAAACTCACCAGCCCGGTCATGGGGCGTGCCATCTCGCTGCAGGAACGCCAGATGGAAGTGGTGCGCGAAAAATACCGTGGTCTGGAATTGCGCATGGCAGATTTGCTGCGTATCGCTGAAGAAAATCATGACATCAGCCAAAAATTTCAGAGCTGGACACGGGCATTGCTGCTGGCACGCAATGATGTCGACCTGCCCCACGTCCTGACGCAAGGCTTGCAGGATATTTTCAATCTGCCACACGCCACCCTGCGTCTGTGGAATGTCGGCGCCGACTATGCACATACCTGGTTTGCCAGTACCACCAGTGACGATGCCCGTCTGTTCGCCAAAGGCCTGACCACACCTTACTGTGGCAAGAATCACGATTTTGAAGCGGCTGGCTGGATCGATGCCGACCAGCCCGTGCAGTCGCTGGCCATGTTGCCACTGCGCCTGACAGCCACGTCACCGACCTTTGGCTTGCTGGTGCTGGGTTCACCCGACCCGGCACGTTATACCAAGGACATGGCAACCGATTTCCTGATCAAGATTGCTGACACCAGTAGTGCAGCCCTGAGCTGCCTGGTGGATCTGTAATTAACCGTCAGACAGAGCCATTGCCCGTACCGGGCTGTTGCAGGAGGTCCGCATGACGACACAAGATCAGTACCTGGCCAGCTATCTGGAGGTCTTGCGTAGTCAGAGGCAATTGTCCCAGCACACGCTGGACAGTTATCTGCTGGATCTGCGCGAGCTCATCAAACTGGCCGGGCAACAAGATCTGGCCAGTCTGAACACCCATCACATACGTCGTTTTGCTGCGCAAATGCATGCCAGTGGACAAAATGCCCGCAGCATTGCACGCAAGCTGTCGAGCTGGCGCGGCTTTTATCGCTGGCTGACCGAAGAGCAGGACCTGGCAGCCAATCCGGTCGAAGGGGTACGCGCACCCAAGAAAAACAAGCCGCTGCCAAAAGCATTGGGGGCCGATGATGCAGTCAGGCTGGTTGATCAGAAAGGCAGTGATCAGCCCACATCCCGCGCCAATCGGGCCATGTTTGAACTGCTGTATTCCAGTGGTTTGCGCGTGTCAGAACTGGCCAGCCTCGACATAGCTGCTATTCATGAAAGTGGCTATAGTTCAGCTGGCTATGTCGATATGGTGGAGGGCGAAGTGCATGTCACCGGCAAGGGTGGCAAGCCACGCATCGTTCCAGTCGGCAAACCCGCACTGGCAGCACTGGCAGACTGGCTGGCCGTACGTCCCACGCTGGTCAAACTGGACCAGCATCCGCTGTTCCTGAGCGAACGCGGCACCCGCATTTCTACCCGCCTGATACAACTGCGCCTGAAAGCGCATGCACAAAGCCTGGACATCCCGGCCAATGTGCATCCGCATATGTTGCGCCATTCGTTTGCCTCACATGTGCTGCAATCGTCTGGCGACCTGCGTGCGGTACAAGAAATGCTGGGCCACAGCTCCATCGCCGCCACCCAGGTGTACACGTCTCTGGACTTTCAGCATCTGGCCAAGGTGTATGACCAGACACATCCCAGAGCTAAAAAATAAAACGCTGTCAGCTTAATTAAGGCTTAGCGCAACACCATTTCCACACGCCGGTTCTTGGCGCGACCTGCGTCTGCGGCATTGGAGGCACGTGGTGCCAGCGGCCCCACACCCTTGGCAATCAAACGGGCATCGGCAACGCCATAGGCTTTGAGTGCATCCACCACAGCCTGGGCACGCTTGCCAGATAAAGTCATGTTGTAGTCGAGCACACCCTGGGTGTCGGTATGACCAACGATGTAGACGGCAGCAGTATTGGCTTTCAGGTATTTCGCCATTTCATCCAGTTGCGGTTTGGATTCTGGTTTGATGACGGCTTTGTCGGTATCAAAATACAGACCATAAAAACTGACTGTGCCATTCGCTGCCAACTCCTTGCTGATGGCGTCAGCATCGACGGTAACGATATTCTGTTCCATGGCTTTGGGTTCCAGTACCTCCACCAGAACCGCAACACGGTCACTCATGCTGTCGGTGATGTCACCCATGGTGCCGCCAGAATTCAGCGCGGCATAGACGCCGACATAGGTGGCTGCCGCGCCCGTGCCTTTTTGCAGCAGGGCGTAGCGCAAATCCTTGGCGCCATCAAATACCGCCTGCACAAAACGATTGCGATTGACGTCATAACCTTCGCCCTGTACATGGGTGCGCTTTTCATTCCAGTTGTATTTCAGGCTTTTGAACGAAGGGCCGCAACTGTCGTTATCACATTGAAAGACCGGTTTGAAACCCTTGCTGTTCAAACTGTCAGTGAAATTGCGAAACACTTCCAGCGACGAACGCCCTTTCGGCACCATATATACAGTGCGGGTCAGCGTGCCTTCTGCTTTTTGCACTTTGGAAAATTTTTTGCTGCTACTGTAATCCGGCTCGGTCGCCGGTCCTGCCGGAAAAGCAATTTCGTCAAATGCCTTTTGCGTCTGCAACAATATGCTGGATCCCTGGTAACGCCCGGTCAACGGATGATCCTTGGCATTCGGTGCGTCAGTAGTCAGCACTTTTTCATACGCCGGGTTGCTGGCAGCGAAGACCGCCTGGCTGGCCAGCATGATCAGCGTAGCCACCATGAGCAGGGAGGATTTGAGCGCAGTGTGCATGATGTTCAAGACTCCTTGAAAATGACGATTTTTACAATAAATTGCTAATGTAGCACAAGATTTTTCAATAGCCCCAATTCCAACACTTGCTTACAAAATTGCCTGGAAAAAGAAAAAAGCAGCGATTAGCTGCTTTTTTCTCACACCCACACCAGTTTGGTGTTTAGCCTTTGGCCAGCTTCAGGCTGCTGACATCAGCGGTCAGGTAACCTACCGCAGACGCAAAGCGGTCTTTGTAGTTGGCGCGTACCAGTGGGTCCAGCGTAGGCTTGACGATAGCGTGGATACCCAGCCAGTCGCCAGCGTGCTGGAAATTGCTGGTGATATAGGTCCAGCCATTCAGGTCGTCAACCACAGACAGGCCAGTCGCTTCAGCACCGGAAGGCATGGAAGCCACGCGTGACAGTTTCTTGGTGTCGACGTTGTACGCCCACAGGAAGTTATTCACGTGATAGCTGCTGTCTTCACCGATGAACAGCGTACGCAGTTTTTCTGAGAATTTCAGATTATCCGGCGCACCGATCTTGTCCGGATTTGCCAGGTTACCCAGTGCATCAGCGGTAATATCTTCACCAATCAGCAAGGTTTTGGTGACAGTTGGTACCCAGTCACTATTGATGGCAGTACCGGCAGTATCTTTCTGACCGCCAGCCAGTGTATGGGCCAGGACAGCACCGGCATTCACGGCTTTTTCCAGCGTCACGCCAAAGGCTTCGTTCCAGGCGGCGTTGCCACGCACCATGGAACTTTGCATGTTTTGCAGGGCAGAATAGGCGACCTTGTCTTTGGCATTGACTGTCGTACCTTCCAGTTTGGTCAGTGCCATGCTGCCGCCCATGTAGGCTGCGTAGCGATGGGTTTCCAGAAAGGCCGCGGCTTTTTCCATGCCTGGCTTGATCTTGATCCACTGGATCTTGCCGCTGTAATAAATCTTGGTGAAGCTGGCGTCTTTAGGATCGGCAGTTGCCACTTCCATGATGTCGGCTGGCTTCAAGGTGTTTGCCAGGTTTTCGATTTCGGCGCTGGTGGCAGAACCGAGTTTGATCCAGGTCAGTGGCGCACCGGCAGCAGCCGGATCAATAGAGAAACCGGCACCGATTTTGGCGACATACAGGGAACCGGAAGACAGGTCTTTTTCTTTGTCAGCAACGAAAATGAAAATCGCACCATTCGTCGCATCATCACCCATCAATGCGGTACGGTTGTCAGGCATGACTTGTACCAGCTCATGCGACAGACGGCCCATACAGTAATGTTTTTTCGCTGTACCGGTACCGTCAGGGTTGACAGTGATTTCCGGCATGTGACCGTAGTGGTAAGGATTGGCCTTGTTTTCATCACCAAACAGATTCGTGCTGTAGGCTTTGAACTGTGTATTGGTAGAAATCGTGAAAGCATCCGGCTCGTATTCTTCGCTGGACAGATGGGTGCCCCATGGTGACAGGCTGGCACCACAGGTAATCCACAGGCCATTGACCTTGGACATATCAACATTGTGGTATTTCACCAGACTCAGCTTGCCTGTGGCCTGGTCTTGATCCAGTGTCAGGACAGCGATAGGGGAAGGCAGTTTGCCGTACATGTCGGTCGTACCGTCTTGCGCCCAGGTGGTGTATTCAAACTGCACTACCGCAAATACGGCCTTGCCTTTGATACCGGTCACGGTAGGATTGGCCACTGACAGCAGCGATGTACCATCCGGGGAATCAGAGAAGAACTGGCGCTCTTTGCCTGGTACTGTTTTATCGATGATAGGCTTGTTATTGATATCGTAGTAGCCGCCAGCCAGGATAGTGCCGCCGCTGCCATTTGGTACCAGGTCACCTGTCAGGAAGAACGCCTGATAAGCGAGTTTATAGATCTGCGAGCTGTTGTCGCTGAAATTGACGCTCAGGGTCGAACCTACTGTTGTGGTCGCCATGGCAGCCGCATTGGCCAGCGATGGTGCAGGCATGGCAGTGAAATCAGCGCCGATAAAATTCGCAACGACCGGTGCAGGCGTCGCAGCAGTAGAGCTGCCACCGCAGGCAGACAACAAAGATGCCGTGGACATTGCACCCAGTGGCAGCAAAGGCGCGCCAGCGAGGAATTTAAGTGCCTGACGGCGACCGAGTTGAGGTTGATCTGACATGATTTGCATTCCAATTAGTTGATATCAACAAAAAGAGTCACATGGAAACCGGTGGATCACCAGTTGCACCTGTGCCGTTTAAGACCTGCTGCAACGTGCCTCCTTTTTGCAGTCCCGTCCGTGGTCCAGGAAAACAAACGGTTTTCGTTTGCAGCAGCACCCCCTGTAAAAACCGCGTTACAAGTAAGGGTAAGTTCGGGCAGGAGTATAAGAAGTGAATGTGACAGGCAAGTGAATCGCCAGCATTTTCATGAAGACTTACGCAAAACGGCCCAACTGCGTCGCAGCACCTTGCTGTAACAATTTTGCGTAAGTCCTATTCATAAAATCAGCAAGGATCAAAAACAGAAACCCCGCTTTTTTGCCTAAAGGAACTGAATAAAGGCTTTTGCAACTGAATTGCATTTTCAGGCATAATGTCAGCTATGACCGGCCTACACCTGACGTTGCCGGTAAATCACCGATACACTGATGATCACTTATGAAAACCGTGCGCATATCCCCCGCATCACGCCCGCCAGCCACAGCGCCAGCCCCTGGCAGGGAAGGCAATGCCGGTAACCTGCTGCGCCAGGCCGGTGTGCGCGTCACCGATGCACGCCTGAATGTCTTGTCCGAACTCTTGCTCAGTCAGCGCGCCCTGTCTCATCTCGAGATACAGGACGCCATGCCGGCAATGGACAGGGTCACCCTGTACCGTGCACTGGATTGCCTGACCGATGCCGGTCTGGCCCACAAGATATCCGGCGATGACCGCGTGTTTCGCTACAGCACCGGCAATGACGGCGTCCACGGTCACGACCATGGCAAGCATGAAGGCCATGTTCAGCATCAGCATGGCCATTTCAAATGCACGCGCTGCGCCCGGGTTTTTTGCCTGGATGAAGCACAGGCACCGGCTTCGTTACGCACGCAATTGCAGGCAACCCTGCAATCCACACTGGGACCCGGCTTTCAAAGCCATGATGTGGAACTGACCATCAAGGGCTGGTGCGCTGATTGCGCCAGGTAAATCGGGCTTGCCAGTTTCAGAAGGCTGAGACGACACCGTCAAACACACTGTTTTAGAGAAAAATCATGGCATTAATTCCTACCACCATCCTCACCGGTTTTCTGGGTGCGGGCAAAACCACCTTGCTGAACCGCATTCTGCAAGAAGATCATGGCCACAAGATCGCTGTCATCGAAAACGAATTTGGCCAGGAAAATATCGACAATGAAATCCTGGTGCAGGACAGCAATGAACAGATAGTGGAAATGAACAATGGCTGCATCTGCTGCACCGTACGTGGTGACCTGATCGTTGCCCTGAGCAAGCTGATACAGCAAAAAAATGAAGGCAAGCTGCATTTTGACCGCGTCATCATCGAAACCACAGGCCTTGCAAACCCCGGCCCGGTAGCACAGACTTTCTTCGTCGATGAAGAAGTGGGTACCTACTATATGCTTGATGCAGTGGTGACTGTGGTGGATGCCCGCCATGCCATGCAACAGCTGGACGAACATGAAGAAGCCCAGCGCCAGGTTGGTTTCGCCGACAAGATACTGCTGTCCAAAACCGATCTGGCCGATGCCGGACAGGTAGCCGCACTACGCACCCGACTGACGCGCATGAATCCACGCGCGCCCATCACAGCCGTTGATTTCGGCAAAGTAGCAATCAGTGAAGTGCTGGACCTGAAAGGCTTCAACCTGAATGCCAAGCTGGACCTGGACCCCGATTTCCTGCGCGCCGAAGAAGATGAACATGCGCACGAACACGCACATGATGATTGCGACGACCACTGCACGCATGAGCACCATGATAATGATCACCACCATGAACACGGTGCCCATAACCATCATCATGGCCATCATTCCGACGACATCGCCGCCTTTGTTTTCAAGAGTACCCGTCCTTTCAATACCGGCCAGCTGGATGAATTCCTGGGAGGACTGGTACAGGTGTTCGGCCCGCGTATGCTGCGTTATAAAGGCGTCTTGCTGATGGAAGGTGCAGACCGCAAGGTGATTTTCCAGGGAGTGCACCAAATCATGGGCACCGATATTGGTGCCAAATGGGGAGAAAACGAATTGCGCGAGAGCAAGATGGTGTTTATTGGCAAAAATCTACCTAAAGACATATTTATTCAAGGTTTGGAGCATTGTTTGGTATAAACTAGCGGGCTATTGAAGGCAGCTGTTGTCTGTCGTGCAAGTGGCGTTCATGCAAATGTCATTTACTTTATCAATAAGGGGAGGATAATTATCTGGAGCAAACATGTTTCAGATTTGTTCTATGTATTAACCCGTCGTATCGAAAGTAAGCGAAGTGGCAACTAAATCAACTAAATCGACTGCTACAGTCAGCGCCCCCGAAGCTCTGCTCACTGAGGAAGAAATCCTCAAGATGGGCGAGAAGGACTATATGAACGCTGCACAACTGGCATTTTTCAAGGCCCGTTTGCAGCAGCTTGAGAAGGATTTATTGAAGAACGCCGACGAAACCACCGAGCATCTTCGTGAAACCGTATTGGTACCAGACCCGGCAGACCGTGCCACGATAGAGGAAGAACATGCGCTGGAATTGCGCACCCGCGATCGTGAACGCAAACTGCTGAAGAAAGTACAGCAATCCATCAATAGCATTGATGAAGGCGATTACGGCTGGTGCGAAGAAACCGGTGAGCCGATAGGCATCCCACGTCTGCTGGCGCGCCCTACAGCGACCCTGTCCCTGGAAGCACAGCAAAGACGTGAAATGAAGCAAAAGCTGTACGGCGACTGAGCAAGATCTGGACTGACAGCACTTCTGAGTGCGATAGGCCTGCAGTTAAAAAGCGTGCGGCTAAAAGCGTGCAGTTAACCACTGCGCGCTTTTTTACGAAATGAGATGCAACAATGTTGCAGGCGTATGAACTTTTGTCGCTGAAACAACTCCAATGGCGGTAACGATGCCGTCAATAACTGCCCATTCGCAGCGCATCCAGACCAGAATGTCGGTTTTTTGCTACAATTTCCCAATTCTTTTTTGTTTTTTATTTTGGCTTCAAGCCTGATACCGATTAGCTTCAGATAACCCCCCACACCATGTTGCCGTCACTCACCTCAAGCAAGAACAACAGCAAGCGCTACTTGTTGTTATTTCTGCTGCCTGCGCTGTTATTCAGCCAATGGCTGGGGTTTGCGCATCGACTGTCACATGCGGGCTGGGCTGAAGGTAAGGCGCCAGTCGTCTTTAGCCAGCAGGCGGTCAATGCCTCCAGCCTGATCGACGGACTGTGGCCTAACAGCAAGGATGACAGCAGTACCCAGCATTCCTGCGCCCTGTACGATGCTGCCTGCGTCGCCGAATACCTGCACCTGTTGCCTGACCAGATTGTCCTGCTGGATGGGCACGCCCTGGTTTCAATCAATAACCGCAGCACCAGTTGGCAAGCCCTGCTGCGTGTAGCTTTCTCTTCCCGCGCCCCACCTTTCCTGTTTGCCTGAACCGTTTATCCGCCCTCCTTTGCCTTTGTGAAGGACGGGCCTGGCATCAATTCGTCCAGACCAGCCTAGCTGAAGTCGGACATTGCATCATTTGCAAACAGGAAATAATATGGCTTTTCAACGTACACTGATTACTACCGCAGTCATGGCACTGCTCGCCCAATTCAACCATGGTGCCCGGGCTGAAGGCTCGCCCATGACTACCGTCACGGTGACATCCAACCCCATCAGCAATGATGAAAACCTGCAGGTACTGACACCGGCCAAGATATTGTCCGGGCCAGAACTGAAGGCAAAAGTAGGCACTTCCCTGGGCGATACCCTGAGTGGCGAGCTGGGAGTATCGGCATCCGGCTTCGGTGCGGGTGCATCACGCCCCATCATCCGTGGTCTGGAAGGCCCGCGCGTCAAGATCCTGCAAAACGGCATGGGTGTGGCCGACGTCTCCAGCCTGTCGAATGACCATGCAGTCGCCAGCGAAAGTGCTACCGCGCAGCAGATTGAAGTCTTGCGCGGCCCTGCCGCTCTTCTGTATGGCAGCGGTGCCATTGGCGGCCTGGTGAATGTGGTGGATAACCGTATCCCTACCGTGCTCAACAAACAGACTACCGGCGAAGCCGAAGTGCGCATCGGTACCGTCAACCAGGAAAAGAGCCTGTCCTTTTCCGTCGATGGTTCCAGTGGTGTGGTTGGCCTGCATGCCGATGGCAGCAGCCGCGATACCAGCAACTATAAAATCCCGGGCAGCAGCGAATTGAATAATCCGGCCTCGGCCAGTGGCCGCCTGAATTCCAGCTTTACCCGCGAATCTACCCTGGCTGTGGGCGCATCCGTAATCCAGTCCTGGGGATATGTCGGTGCAGCGGTTCAGACACTGAATGACCACTACGGCATCCCGACGGCAGAACGCTCATTCATCGACCTGCGCCAGAACCGCTTCGATCTTGATGGTTTGCTGAATTCACCCATCAATGGCTTTGACAGTCTGAAATACAAATTCAGCGCCACCGACTATCAGCATACCGAAAAAGCCCAGGACGGCTCGCCGAATACTTACTTCAAAAATAAATCGATGGAAGGCCGCGTGGTGTTGTCGCATCCATCCTGGGCTGGCTGGCAAGGTAGCTGGGGACTGCAGACCGAACAGGTGAAGTTCTCTGCCCTGTCCGCCAGCAGTGGCCGTGCCGATACGGTACCGCCAACCACGTCCACTTCACTGGCCGCTTTCGTGGTAGAGCAAAAGCAGTTTGGTGATGTTGTCGCCAGCACCGGCGTACGGATGGAAAACGTCAACCGCAAACCGGATGCGGGCACCGGCCTGCCTTCGCGTGAGTTCAACCTGTTTTCCGCCTCCGCAGGCGGACTGTGGCAATTCGAAAAGGGTTACAGTGCTGGCCTCAGCCTGTCATGGGCGCAACGCGCACCGGCAACTGAAGAACTGTATTCAAACGGCCCGCATGAATCCACTGCAACATTTGACATAGGCAGTGTCAACATGAAGAAAGAAGTTTCACGCAATGTCGAACTCAGCCTGCAAAAAACCAGTGGCATCCTGCACTGGAAAGTGAATGCCTTCCTCAACAAGGTCAGCAACTATATCTACGGCCATACGGATGGCACCAAAGTGGATGAAGAGGGCATACCCGATGCCGATGCCGAATTTACCCGCCGCAACTGGTCACAGGCATCTGCCACCATCCGTGGCGGCGAAGCCGAAATCAGCTACAACCTGCTGGGCGAAGGCCCGTCAATACGTGCATTCGCAGACTATTCACGCGGCACCCTTGACAGCATGGGCAGCCTGCCCTTGCAACCGGCCACCCGTACCGGCGTGGATCTGGGCTATCGCGAAGGCAAATGGCGTGCTGGCCTGAATATCTTGCATGCACAACGGCAAGACCGGCTGGCCAGCTTTGAAAGTTTCGAGACACCGTCCTATACCAAGGTCGATGCCAGCCTGACCTATACCCATCCCTACCAGAACAGTCAGCTGACCTGGTTCCTGATGGCCAAGAACCTGCTGAACCAGGATATCCGCCTGTCTACATCGGTATTGCGGGAAAGTGTGCCGCAACCCGGCAGGAACGTTCTTGCGGGGCTGAGAGTCAGCTTCTAATGTTAAAAAGTCAGCTAAGAATTGCAAGAAAAATGTAAGCAGATGTAATTGCACATTTGGTTATCAATTCATAACCTGTAAGTATAGGAGGTGGTATCCACCTCCTATTTCATTAAAAAACCAGTCTAATCAGTTTGTTTTTGACGATCTTGCGTAGGATTTAAAAGAACATTTGAAAAAAAACTGGTTGGACCTGTTGAGCCCAGTCAACCATTCCATCGTAAATCAGAATATACTAAGCACTCGTCAAATTCGCTAGCGGGCGGTTAGCGTTTATTCTTATTCGGGAACAAAGTGGGGATTTTTTCTCTTTTCGGTAAAAAAGGTGTCAAGCAGGAAGATCGCTCCACCGAGAAATCTTCTTCTAGAAAGACGCGCTCCAAGAATGGTAATACCGTCATTGGCGGTTTCCAGGACAGTGAGGTATTTAGCAATTCCATCATTGCTCAGCGTCATATCGCCCGTGCTACCGAAAGAAAAATCGACGCCATCGAATTTGAAATGTCGCGTGACATAGTCAAGACCCGTCCGCCGACTGTCACCAAGACCGATCTGCTAAACCCGCCAGCCGAAGCACCTGTTTCGTCAAGAAAAGCCCCACCCGTAGAATTCCAGACAACGATGCCGTTGACCCTGCCTACCGATTATCTGCTTGGGCAGAATTCGGAAATGCCCGGGTCCGCCGTTGCGCATAGCGAATCCGTACCTTTGCTGGAAGAAGCAGCGATCCTGTTTGCCAGTGGCCAGGCCGAAGTCGCCGAACAAATGCTGGTGGCTGCAGTCCACCAGGAGCTGGGTGATGCCACCGAAATTGGCTGGCAAATGCTGTTTGACCTGTATCGCATCGGCAATGACCAGCACAAGTTTGAAAGCCTGTCGCTCGATTACGCCAATAAATTTGAAACCTCCCCACCTTTGTGGCCAGAGGTACTGAACAATACTGACCAGGATACCGATAACCGGGCCGACAACACCATGGCCAATATCAGCTTCCCGGCCAAACTGGATGCTGGCATAGTCAAGGTCCTGGAAAAAATCCAGAACGCCAGCGCCAAGAGCCGCAGCCTGCGTCTGGATTTTATACGCGTCAAGGAAGTCGACCCCATCGGTTGCGGCCTGCTATTGCGTGCATTCAAGAATCTGAAAAAATCCGGCCACGATCTGATATTGATTGGTGCCAAAGACCTGTCGGACAAAATCCGTGCGATTTTGCTGGTAGGTCGCCGTGACGAGACCGAAGCGCCATGGCTGCTCTTGCTGGAACTCTTGCAATTGCTGCATTTTGAACAGGCCTTCGAAGAAGTCAGTATGGATTACTGCATCACCTTCGAAGTATCGCCGCCGTCTTTTGAAGCGCCAAAAAACAATATCACCAGTTCCTTCCCGGAAATCAGTAATCAGGACGAAGCCGCCTCTGACAGCTTCCTCATGCCTAAAGTGGTAGAAGGCAAGACTGAATTCCTGCTGCAAGGCATCGCCGAGCAGGCAGAAAACCAGAATCCGCTGATACTCGATTGTTCACGCCTGGAACGGGTTGAGTTCGGTGCCTCGGCACAGTTGCTGAATGGCCTGGCCCCTATCGCCGGCAAAAACGGCATGAGCATACGCTTTGAAAACGTCAATTATCTGGTGATGATGCTGTTCCACGCCATGGGCCTGAAGAACATTGCCAGCATCATCGTCCGCAAACACTAAGCAGTTTCCATAATAGCAAGCGCTTAAGCTGAATGCCCTGTTCAGCTACGGGTTTGCCACGGGTTTGCCATAAGCTTGCCGTGGCTACAACACTTACTGTAGTGCTTGTAATTCTGCGAAAACACCCCATTTTCAAAAAAACGGGCAATCCAGCCCGGCATCCGCCTTCAGCCCATCTGGCCTGAGCATTTGCAGCAGGCGTAGCGAATATCAATGAGGTTCATATGGAACAATTTCACGGCACCACCATCCTGACAGTGCGACGCGGCAATCTGGTTGCCCTTGGCGGCGACGGTCAGGTCACCCTGGGCAATATCGTCATGAAGGGCACTGCCCGCAAGGTACGCAAGCTGTACCACAACAAGGTACTGGCAGGGTTTGCCGGCGGCACTGCCGATGCATTCACCCTGATCGAACGCTTTGAATCCAAGCTGGAAAAACACCAGGGCCACCTGATGCGTGCCTCGGTAGAACTGGCCAAAGACTGGCGTACCGACCGCATGCTGCGCCGCCTGGAAGCCATGCTGCTGGTCGCCGACAAGGATACGACCCTGGTCATCACCGGCAACGGCGACGTGCTGGAACCAAACCAGGGAATAGGCGCGATCGGCTCGGGCGGCACCTTTGCCCAGTCGGCAGCAATTGCCCTGTTTGAAAACACGGATCTGTCGCCAGTCGACATCGTCAAAAAATCACTGACTATTGCCGGCGAGTTGTGCATTTATACCAACTTGTCGCACACCATAGAAACACTGGAATAGATTGGAACAAGCAATGAACATGACCCCACAAGAGATCGTCTCTGAACTCGATAAACATGTAGTCGGCCAGTCAAAGGCCAAGCGTGCGGTTGCCATCGCCCTGCGTAACCGCTGGCGCCGTCAGCAGGTGCAGGAACCGCTGCGCCATGAAATCACGCCCAAGAACATCCTCATGATAGGCCCGACCGGTGTCGGCAAAACCGAAATCGCCCGTCGCCTGGCCAAACTGGCAGACGCTCCTTTCATCAAGATCGAAGCCACCAAGTTTACCGAAGTTGGTTATGTAGGCCGCGATGTTGATACCATCATCCGTGACCTGATCGACATAGGCATCAAGCAAACCCGTGAAAGCGCCACCCGCAAAGTGCGTGCCCGTGCCGAAGATGCGGCAGAAGACCGGGTACTCGACATCCTGCTGCCACCAGCACGCGATTTTGGCTTCCAGCCCAATGAAGCGGAAGCAGCACCAGCCGACAACACTACCCGCCAGACTTTCCGCAAGCGTCTGCGTGAAGGTGCGCTGGATGACAAGGAAATTGAAATCGAAGTGGCCGAAGGCGTAGCCCAGATGGAAATCATGGCACCGCCCGGCATGGAAGAAATGACCGAACAGATCAAGACCATGTTCTCGGGCATGGGCAGTGGCCGCAAGAAATCGCGCAAGCTGAAAATCAAGGAAGCAATGAAGCTGCTGATTGAAGAAGAAGCAGGCAAGCTGGTCAATGAAGAAGAGCTGAAGCAGGAAGCGATTCGCAATGTAGAACAAAACGGCATCGTCTTCCTCGATGAAATCGACAAGATCGCCTCACGTTCTGAAACTGGCGGCGCTGAAGTCTCACGCGCCGGCGTACAGCGTGATTTGCTGCCGCTGGTCGAAGGCACCACCGTCAATACCAAGTACGGCATGATCAAGACTGACCATATCCTGTTTATTGCGTCAGGTGCTTTCCACCTGGCCAAACCGTCTGATCTGATTCCGGAACTGCAAGGCCGTTTCCCTATCCGCGTGGAACTGGAATCCCTGTCCATCGCCGATTTTGAACGCATCCTGACCGGTACTGATGCCTGCCTGACACGCCAGTACCAGGCATTGCTGGCGACGGAAGAGGTACAGATAGACTTTACCCCTGAGGGTGTGGAAAGACTGGCCGGTATCGCTTATTCAGTCAATGAAACGACAGAAAATATCGGTGCCCGCCGTTTGTACACGGTCATGGAAAAATTGCTGGAAGAAATTTCTTTCGATGCCCACCAGAACAGTGGCAAGACTGTCACCATCGATGCTGCCTACGTCAATGAACGTCTGGAAGCCCTGTCGGTGAATGAAGACCTGTCACGCTACGTGCTGTAAATTTTTAACTGCTCAACCCGGGATTCAACATGGCAAACAAGGCGCTGGCAACACGACAACGCATGCAGTTCCGGGTTGAGCTTGCACAGGTACCGGCCAATCGCAGGCCGCAGCCAGTCAGGAAGACGCAACCCGGCTATCGTGGTCTGGCCATTAATACATCGACGTCTATTGTCAACACCACCGACAAGTCAGAAGACAAATAATCCCTTTAAAAAAGAGAAAACATATGTTTAACAGCCCAACTGCCAGCGACCAACCCGACTATTCCATGCTGTCACGCCAGCTTGCCAGCATACTGGAAAGCGAACGTAATCTGATTACCAATGCAGCACAATTTTCTGCCTTCATCTATAACAGCATCAGTGACCTCAACTGGGCCGGTTTTTATCTGTGCACAACGGCCAGTAAGCCGACGGCAGAATTCCCGCATGAACTTTTGCTCGGGCCTTTCCAGGGCAAGGTTGCCTGCACCCGCATCCCGTTCAATCGTGGAGTCTGCGGCACGGCAGCGGCGGAAAGACGTACGGTACTGGTGTCTGATGTGCATGCATTTCCTGGCCATATCGCTTGCGATTCGGCATCGAATTCCGAAATCGTCATCCCGCTGATCAAGGATGGAGAATTATTTGGTGTATTTGATATCGACAGCCCACGCCTGGACAGATTCAGTGCCGAAGACCAGCAGGGTCTGGAGCAACTGGTCGCTATTTTCATGGCTGCCAGCGATATCAGATAAGCTAGTTTTGGTCCGCCGCCCCGGGGCCAATTGTGACTGACGACAGACAAAGACCAAGTTTGACCTGGTCTTTTTTGTTAAGCTATGTCAAAAATCCGCTCTGTCCTGTATTGCCGTTCTACACTGAAATATCAGTGTTAGCAGGGATAGTCACATGTCAGGGAATCGTCGTCGGAAAATGCAACGCAAGCGCAAACTGCTCTTGCGCAGGCGTGACGTGCTGACCCGCTTCATGGTGGACCTGGGAATTCATTATCTGGAGATACTGGGGCTGGACAAGGCCATGGATTTCTTGCGCAAGCATCAGGTGCCGGATACGGTTATCAGCAGGGTGCTGCGTTTTCCGGAATACCGGCGAAAATATTAAATCGCCACCGCCAGGTATCTGCTTTTATTGGCTTTCCTGCTTGGCATCTCTGGCCAGCAAACGGCCCATCACCTGTTGTGCCGAAACGCCATCAAACAATACCCCGGCCACCGCTTCAGTGATGGGCATATCGATACTTAGCTCTCGTGCCAGCCCGCGCACCGCCTGGGCGCAACGCACGCCCTCGGCAACATGACCCAGTTCCTGCACGATATTCTCCAGTGACTTGCCCTGCGCCAGCGCCAGCCCTACCCTGCGGTTGCGTGACAGGTCACCGGTACAGGTCAGTATCAGATCCCCCACACCCGTCAATCCCATCAGGGTTTCAGCGCGGGCACCCAGGGCTACGCCCAGGCGGCTGATCTCAGCCAGGCCACGCGTGATCAGCGCCGCACGGGCGTTCAAACCCAGCCCCATGCCGTCAACAATGCCGGTGGCAATGGCCATGATATTTTTGACAGCACCACCAACTTCAACACCTGTCATGTCATCAGTGGAATACACACGCACGGCGTTTCCGTGCAAAGCCTGTACGACCAGCTGGCTCAGTTGAGAAGAGCTGGAGGCAATAGTCAGCGCACAAGGCAGGCCTTTGGCAACTTCCTGCGCAAAGGAAGGACCAGACAAGGCACCAAAAGCCACCTTGTCACCCAGCACGGCCTGCGCCACCTGATGCGGCAGCAACTGGCTATGCTCTTCAAAGCCCTTGCACAACCAGATGATATTAGTGGTCTGGTAAGGCAGACAGGACTCCAGGGTGGAACGCAAGCCGGACACCGATGTCGCTACCACCAGCAAATTATCCGGCCCGGCGGCATGTGCCAGGGCAGCAGAAAAATCTGCCGTCACTTGCAGGGCAGCAGGAAACGCAAAACCCGGCAAATAAGCCTGGTTCTGGCGTTCAGCCTGCATGGTGGCAATCGCCTGCTGATTCCGGCCCCACAGCAATACCTGGTTTTTTGCCGCAAACGCCATGGCCATGGCCGTACCCCATGCACCCGCTCCCAATACGCTGATATTCATGCTATCCCCTGACCACTCTGCAAAATTGGCATTTGTTTCATATCAAAAACAAACTGCTGAATTCCGGATGTAAAAAAAGGACAGCATGCTGTCCTCTGTCTTTGTTTCGGTGGCAAGTTCACCAAATGATTACAGACCCCAGACTTCATTTATTTTAACAAAGCCGATCTGACCATCCTTGTGCTTGACCTTGACCCAGCCGGCGCTGACCGGTTCGGCCATTTCCAGCAAGACATGCTTGTCCGCACTGAATACCAGGGCTGACGCATCGTCAGCAGCAGCACGTACTTTGGCATTGGCAACGCGAACCACCAGGCTGCGTCGTGTAATCAGATCCTTGGATTCAACCCAGCTCATGTCGCCGGCCATATCACGCACCTTGCTCCAGGCACCTGAGGTAAACACGACTTCAACTGGCATGCCACGCGGTGCCACATACAATTTGGCCCCTTTGGCCCCTGGTGCATCATACATGATGACCGGGGATGCGCCGACAGAACGAAACTCCAGCGCCTGGGCAGTACCACCCGCCGTCAGGGCAAGCAGGATCAAGGGCAGGGTCGTTATCAGGCGTCGCATGGGCTTCCTTCTTCAAACTGGCCCGGCTTTCACCGGACCAGACTGCTTCAATTACTGAATAGTTGCTGGTGCATCCGCTGTTGCACTATCTTGCTCAGCAGCAAGCGCCAGGCGTTGTGCGTAGAAAGCTTCGAAATTGATTTCGGACAGGTGGATAGGTGGGAAACCTGCACGTGTGATCGCATCCGCTACGTTGGAACGCAGGTAAGGGTAGACGATATTCGGGCAACCGATGCCCAGCAGTGGCTCGAGCTGGTCTTCAGGAATATTGCGTGCTTCGAAAATACCGGCTTGTTTGCCTTCAACCAGGAAAGCCACTTTTTCACCGATTTTTGCAGTCACGGTCACTGTTACTGTGGCTTCGTAGATGCCATCAGCCAGCTTTTCAGAGCCGACATCAACGGAAACTTCGATACCAGGGGCTTCCTGTTCCAGGAAAATAGCTGGGGAATTTGGCTGTTCAAGCGACAAATCTTTCAGATAAACGCGTTGAATTTGGAATACGGGCTGCAGATTTTCGTCAGACATGTGAAACTTTCTAATATTCTAAAAGATTAATTAATGAACAGCGAGACTGGCAGATAAGGTCATTTACAGCCATTTCAAGGTCGCGGCGCGCTATTGTAGCAAGTAGTCCGCAAAAACAGCAATTTACCTGAAAAAGCCGCAGAAAATCCGGTAATTTTCGCTTTTTAGCCCGCCGGATTCAGTAGCGGATCAAGCTTTCCTGCCCTGTCCAGTGCTGAAAGATCATCAAAACCACCTACATGGGTATCCCCTATGTATATCTGTGGCACGGTGCGGCGCCCGGTTTTCTGCATCATCGTCTCGCGTATTGAAGGGTCCAGATCGACACGGATTTTCTCTATGTCATCAATACCTTTGGATTTCAACAAACGCTCTGCCATCGTGCAATAAGGACAAACAGCCGTGCTATACATGACTACATGGGGTTTCATCATTTTCTCCTGCTTACTTTACTGTCGGCAAGCCCTGCGTTTTCCACGCATCCACACCGCCTTCAAGGCTTGTGACCTGTCCGAAACCAGCCTTGGTCAACAAGGCTGCTGCACTGGCTGAACGTACGCCGCGTGCGCAAACGGTAATTACCGCATTGTTTTTCGATTTTTCGATTTCCTTCAGGCGCTTGTCTAATTCTGCCAGAGGAATGTTTTTCGCGTTGGGCAGGTGTCCGGTGGCAAATTCTTCAGCATCACGAACGTCCAATACCAGGGTTTTTCCCTGATTCATCAATTGGGTGGCTTGTAATTGCGATACTTTGGCACCACGTTTCTGTAAAGCCGGAAACAACAGCGCGCCACCGGAAATGAGGGCGATACCAATCAAAAAGATATTATCAATAATGAATTTCACAGGTTTCCAGTAGTAAGAATGGTTATCAGAAGCGCGTCATTATAAAATAGATGCCGCAGATGCATACTAAATCACTTAGCTCACCTATTTCACCAATTTCACCTACCTCACGTTCTAGCACACTCTATGTACAAAATCGTTTTCATGCGCCACGGCGAATCTACCTGGAATCTGGACAACCGCTTTACCGGCTGGACAGATGTTGATCTGACTGAAAAAGGTGTCGCCGAAGCGACCCAGGCTGGCAAACTCCTGAAAGAAGCGGGCCTGAGCTTTGACCTGGCCTATACCTCGGTACTGAAACGTGCGATCCGTACACTGTGGGGTACGCTGGATGAAATGAACATGATGTGGCTGCCGGTCATCCATGACTGGCGTCTGAACGAACGCCATTACGGCGCATTGCAAGGCTTAAACAAGGCGGAAACCGCCGCCAAATATGGCGACGAGCAAGTGCTGGTATGGCGTCGCAGCTATGACACGCCACCTATGCCGCTGGATGAAAACGATGACCGTACCTCGTTCAATGACCCGCGTTATGCCGGCCTGGACCGCAGCCAGATCCCGCTGACCGAATGCCTGAAAGATACAGTAGCGCGCGTCATGCCGGCCTGGAATGACAGCATTGCACCCGCCATACGCAGCGGTAAACGTATCCTGATTTCCGCCCATGGCAACAGCCTGCGCGCCCTGATCAAGATGCTGGACGGTATCAGCGACGACGATATCGTCAACCTGAACATCCCCAACGGCCAACCACTGGTGTATGAACTGGATGCTGACCTGAAGCCGATCAGGCACTATTATCTGGGTGACCAGGCAGCCATTGCAGCAGCTTTGCAGGCTGTTGCCAGCCAGGGTAAATCCAAATAAGTATTTGATGCCACTTACACAGAAGTCGCTGAAACCCCTGCTGAGCATCATGCTGTGCCTGTCGATGACGGGCATGGCAAGCTCTGCCATGGCGGCCAGCAATACCCGTGCAGTACAGAAAAACAAGGCAGAAGCAGACCGCCTGGAATTGCAAAACCGCCTGAAGTCGCTAAAAAACGACATCAACAAGACAGAAACAGCCAAAGACAATGCCAGTGACGCCCTGGCAGAATCAGAAAAATCAATTTCCGAAGCCAATCGCTCACTGCGTGATTTGCAGACCGAGCAGAGCGAAACCGAAGGAAAAATCAAGCAATTGGCCGAAGAACAACAGCGTATTGCGGCCAAGGTTGAAAAACAAAAGAATCAGCTATCCAGTTTCCTGCGCCGCCAGTATATGCGCGGTGACAGTGACCGCATCAAGCTGCTGCTATCCGGCGACAACCCCAACCGCATCAATCGTGAATTGCAGTACATGAGTTATGTATCGCAAACCCAGGCCAAGATGATCGATGCCCTGCGCGTCAGCCTGAAAGCTGCAGAAAAAAATGCCGACGATGCGAGGGAAGCCAAAGCCGAACTCGATGAAATCGCCGATGAAGAAAAAAGCCACAAGTCGGCACTGGAAAAAGAGAAAAAACGCCATGCCACTTTATTAAGTCAATTGGCAGAAAAATTATATATACAAAAAAAACAGGCTGATAGCCTGGAAAAAGATGAACAAAGACTGGGCAATCTGGTCTCACAATTAAATAAACTGATTGAAGAGCAGGCCAAGGCGGATGCAGCCAGGGCAGCGCTGGAAGAAAAACAGCGCCAGGAAAGAATTGCCGCCGCACAGAAAGAACGCGCAAGACAGGCAGCACAGGGTAAGAAACCGGCAAAAATCACCAATCCGAATGCGATTGATGCCGATGAACCGCCAAGGCAGGCGAAGGCAGAAACACCGCCACCGGGCGAATTTGACAAGCTCAAAGGTCAGTTGCGCCTGCCGGTAAAAGGTGAAATTGTGGCCAAATATGGCAGCAAGCGCGCCGATGGGCCAAGCTGGAAAGGCATGTTCATCAAGGCCAGCGAGGGTGCAGAAATTAAATCCATCGCTCCCGGCAAGGTGATTTTTGCCGATTGGTGGAAAGGCTATGGCAATATGATCATCGTTGATCATGGTGGCCAGTACTGGAGTTTATATGGCAATAACCAGGCCGTATTGAAGCACGTGGGTGATATAGTAAAAGCAGGTGATGTAATTGCCAGCGCTGGAAACAGCGGCGGCATTGAAGAATCAGGTTTATACTTTGAAGTACGTCATCAGGGACGTACATTTGATCCGCTCAACTGGATCGTCGTTAAATAGGCTTTAGGTGAATCATGGGCAGCAAATTCAAGAATTTCGGTTTAATTGGCCTCGGCATGGTAGCGGGTGTAGCGGTTTCCATGCAGTTTTCCGCCGTAGCGCAAAAAACCACGGGCAATCCTTTACCGATAGAAGAATTGCGACAACTTACAGATGTCTTTGGTTTGATCAAATCGGATTATGTCGAACCGGTGGAAGACAACAAGCTCCTGACTGAAGCCATTACCGGCATGGTGGCGTCGCTGGATCCGCACTCTGCCTATCTGGACAAGAAAGCATTTAAAGAATTAAAAGAAGGTACGCAGGGCAAATTTGTCGGCCTGGGTATCGAAGTCGGCATGGAAGATGGCTATGTCAAAATCATCTCCCCTATCGAAGATTCACCGGCTTACCGTGCCGGCCTGAAACCGGGCGATCTGATTACCCGCCTGGATTCACTGCCAGTCAAGGGCCTGTCGCTGGACGAAGCCGTGAAAAAAATGCGCGGCGAACCCAATACCAAGATCACCCTGACTATCGCCCGCAAGAATGAAGACAAGCCTATCGTGGTCACCATCGTGCGCGAGCTTATCAAGCAGCAAAGCGTCAAGGCCAAGATCGTTGAACCTGGTTATGCATGGGTAAGAATTGCCCAGTTCCAGGAACCGACTGTCGAAGACATGGCAAAAAAAATCCAGACCCTGTATGCACAGGACCCGGCCATCAAGGGCCTGATTCTGGATTTGCGCAATGATCCGGGTGGTGTCCTGCCAGGTGCCATCGGTGTTTCTGCTGCCTTCCTGCCCAAGGATGTGCCGGTAGTTTCCACCAATGGCCAGTTGCCTGATTCCAAGGCAACCTTCTACGCAAGGCGCGAATTTTACTCGGGACGCACATTGAGCGACCCGCTGGCAAAACTGCCGGAAGCCATAAAAAATGTACCGATGGTCGTGTTGATCAATACTGGTTCGGCTTCTGCCTCTGAAATCGTGGCTGGTGCCCTGCAGGATTACAAACGTGCCACTATTCTGGGTACCCAGAGTTTTGGCAAGGGTTCGGTACAGACCATACGTCAGATTTCTGCCGATACCGCAGTCAAGCTGACCACTGCGCGTTACTACACACCGAATGGCCGTTCCATCCAGGCGAAAGGTATCGTGCCTGACCTGAACGTGGAAGAAACCGCCGATGGTGATGGTTTCAATGGCTTGCGTGCACGTGAAGCTGATTTGCAAAAACATCTGAGCAATGACAAGGAAAAAGAAGTCGCCCGTCCTAAAGTCGATGAAGCAGAAGAAGAGCAACGTCTGATCGCGCTGGCGAAAAAGAGCAAGCCGCTGGAATATGGTGGTGCAGAAGACTTCCAGCTGGCCCAGGCACTGAATCACCTGAAAGGCCTGCCAGTCAAAGTCACCGAAGCCAAAGTCGCTGACAAAGATGGTAAAGACAGCAAAGATGCCAAAGACACAGGCAAGGATGCTGAAAAAGCCGGCAAGTCTGATAAATCAGATAAAGCGGATAAAACCGAACACAAAACTGATCACAAGACAGATAGCAAAACCGACCCCAAGAAAAAATAAACCCTGACAAAAAGGCCGCACGCAGCGGCCTTTTTTACTACGATGAACGACCAGCAACTCTTACGCTATTCCCGCCACATCCTGCTGGACCAGATAGGCATAGAAGGTCAGCAGGAAATCACTGAAGCACGCGCCCTCATCATCGGTGCAGGCGGCCTTGGTTCTCCTGTGGCGCTGTACCTGGCAAGTGCAGGCGTTGGCAGTATCACCATCGTCGACAACGACAGTGTCGATCTGACCAATCTGCAGCGGCAAATCCTGCATACGACAGAACGGGTGGGCATGGCCAAGGTCAGCTCGGCCAGGCTCAGTCTGCAGGGTATCAATCCTGATATCCACATCATCGCCTTACAGGAAAGAGCAGAACAGGAACGCCTGGAAGAACTGGTCAGTCAGGCCAGTATCGTACTCGACTGCTGCGACAATTTTGCCACCCGCCATGCGGTCAATGCGGCCTGCGTCAAGCATGGTGTACCGCTGGTCTCGGGTGCTGCAATTGCCTTTGATGGCCAGATCAGTGTCTTTGACAGCCGTACCCCGGAATCGCCCTGTTATGCCTGCCTGTTCCCGCCAGATCAGGTGTTTGAAGAAGTGCTGTGCTCCAGCATGGGAGTGTTTGCACCGCTGGTTGGCATCATAGGCAGCACCCAGGCAGCAGAAGCACTCAAGCTCATCATGCACATCGGCAAGCCACTCAGCGGCCGCCTGTTGCTGCTGGATGCCCTGAACATGGAATGGACCAGCATAGGTATCAGCAAAACCCCCGGTTGCCCGGTATGCGGCCAGACTCACCACGCCTGAAGCTGCATATGCCCCATCTAGCCTTGGCACAGCACCCTCAACTCATTTCGCTTTGAAGGAAAACATGTACACACTGTATTACTGTCCTGGCACTGCCAGCATGATCGTCCATCTGACCCTGCTGGAAATCGGCGCAGAACATGAATTGAAACTGGTCGATGTAGAAAAGAACCAGCAAAAAGATCCGGCCTACCTGCGACTGAACCCCAACGGCGTGGTACCTACCCTGGTCTTCGATGACCGCCCATATCTGGAATCCGCAGCATTGCTGATGTTACTGTCCGAACGCCACCCGCAAGCCGGCCTGGTGCCTGCCGCCGGTAGCGTAGAACGTGACCAGTGGCGGCAATGGATCATGTACCTGAGCCACAGTCTGCAATCCGCGTTTCGTGCCTGGTTTTATCCGGCAGAACTGGGCTACGAAGAACACACGGCAGTCACCCGCCAGGCTTTGCAGAATCGCATCGCAGCCATCTGGGACAAACTGGATCAGCATCTGGAACAGAATGGCCCCTATCTGCTCGGCGACACTTTTTCTGGCGCAGACCTGTACCTGACCATGCTGATGCGCTGGTCACGCAATATGCCACGCCCGGCCACCGGCTGGCCAGCCCTGAATCGCCTGGCGCAGCTGATCATTGTCCGCCCCAGCTGGCAAAAGATGGTGGCCATCGAAGGCATTGATGTCTGGCCAAAAGTGAGCTCCAATTAAGTAAAAAAATAATTAAGTAAAAAATACAGTGAATAAGCCCAGTGAGTGTATTCAGTGACCAAATCCAGCAAAGCCCGTGAGCTGTATGCTCTCAACCAGGTGGCCATGCAGGTTCATATCGTCCATCCGGAAGTATCGATCACCGAATTTCGCGGTGTCCGCAACCTGCATCTGTCTTCCGAGGCGATACAGGGTGCCATGCGACTGGCGATGCCTGACCAGATCGAACTCGAATACGTACAGCAAATGATGATGTGGATGCTGTTCAGCGACGCGCCGCAGCATATCGTCCAACTAGGCCTGGGTGCCGCCTCACTGACCAAGTTTTGCTATCGCCAGTTTCCACAAACAAGGGTCACGGCAATAGAACTGAATCCGAATGTGATACAGGCCTGCCGTCAGGATTTCAAACTGCCACCCGATGATGAACGCCTGCAGGTGCTGGAAATGGATGCCATGCTGTATGTCAGCAATGAAAAAAATCATGCCAGTATCGATGTCCTGCAAATCGATCTGTATGACGCCGCAGCCGAAGCCCCCGCACTCGGCAGCCCCGCGTTTTACCGGGCCTGTGCAGACTGCCTGAAGGAAGATGGCATGCTGACCGTGAACCTGTTCGGCAATCCACAAAACTATGAAGCAAATTGCGCAGACAATATCGCCGCACTGGAAGCGGCCTTTGACGCCGTGGTCTGGCTACCGCTGGTTCACGATGCCAACACCGTCGCCATCGCTTTCAAGCGGGCACCCGTGGTTGATTTCGACGATCTGTATGAACGTGCCACCGCAATACGCCTCGCCAGCAAACTGCCTGCGGCGAAATGGGTGAATGGCTTGAAGGCGTGGATGGAAGAACAAAGCTGAACCAGCTCACAGGTGGTGCCGTTTCAGCTTGTGCACCGATTTGCCAGCCATTATGGCCGGCAAACTGGCGAACTGTCTGTCAGTTGGTATTCAGCAGTTTGGCTTTTTGCGTCTGGAATTCGGCCTCGGTAATGATGCCCTGTTTGCGCAGGCTGTCCAGCTTCAACAATTCAGAATAGACATCTTTGGATACAGGGGCCGCAGGAGCGACGGGAGCATCAAGCCTGCCGCGGTTGTCGTTCTTGATTTCGACCACGGTATCAGCATTCTTTTTCAACTTGGGACGGTTGAACTCGGCATCGTTGGCATTGAGGCACATGAACTGTACTTCAGCCTTGGGAAAATTACCGAAAATATAAGGTGGGCTGGCTTCCTGAGTGCTGACGACCTGGAAGGATTTACCCAGTTTTTCGCAATATTGCGTGGCTTCCTGGAAGGCTTCTGCCTTCAGCGTGCCCGAACCGGAAAATCCAGTCGCTGCCTGGCGCGACACCATATAGGTATCCTTACCTATCGACAGCACATTGGAATTGGATGCACAGGCCGTCAACAGCAGGGCGGCAGAACAAAGCAGGACTCTCATCTGGTCACTCGTCTAAAGTGGAAAATCATGATTATACGCAGGCTGCTATCCAAATTTTTCAGTCGCTTGAAAAAAATCAACACACTCAGCAGATCGTATTTTTATTTATCATCTTCTTGCGCATGGTGGCAGCAGACACACAGTTTATTACCATCTGGATCGCGAAAATAGGCACCATAATAATTCGGGTGGTAATGCGGACGCAGACCAGGTTCACCTTCATCGACAGCGCCGTGTGCCAAGGCAAGCGCGTGGCAGCGCCGGACCGCTTCACGCGATGGTGCCAGCAAGGCAATCATCTGACCATTCCCGGCGCTGGCAGGCTCACCATCAAATGGCTGGCCTATCACGAATAGCGGTCGGGGCTGATCAGGTGACATCCATCCAGCCCAGGGCTTTTTTGCATCGCTGAATTTCAGCACCAGTCCAAGCTCAGTCATCAGCGCCGAATAAAAACCGAACGCGACGTTAAAATCGCGGATACCTGTGAATATATGCGAAATCACGAACTACTCCTTTTTCAATGCGTTTTTTTTGCCAGCCCCAGATACGTATCAATCACTCGCTGGTCATTCGCCAGTTCGGCGGCCAGGCCTTGCAAAGCGATCTGTCCGGTTTCCAGCACATAGGCATAATCTGCCACCTGTAGCGCAGCGCGGGCATTTTGCTCGACCAGCAAAATGGCAACACCGGTTTGCTTGAGTCGCTGGATGATGTGGAAGATTTCCTTGACGATCAGAGGGGCAAGACCGAGGCTGGGTTCATCCAGCATCAGCAATTGCGGCTTGGCCATCAGGGCGCGCCCCAGTGCCAGCATCTGGCGTTCACCGCCAGACAGGGTGCCAGCTTCCTGAGTACGTCTTTCCTTCAAGCGCGGGAACAGGTCAAATACAACCGGCAACTGGTCTGCATAATTTTTTTCACCTGCCTGGTAACGGCGATAGCTGCCCAGCAGCAGATTATCTTCTACCTTCATGCTGGCGAACAATTCCCGTTTTTCCGGCACCAGTGACATGCCCTGTGCAACCCGGGTTTCTATGGCGACGCCGGCCAGGTCTTTATCTGACAACAAGATTTGGCCACGCAGGCTGCCATTCGCCGGCAGTGCGCCAGCAATCGCGTTGAGCATGGTGGATTTGCCGGCACCATTGGGGCCGATCACAGTCACGATCTGTCCGGCATCGACCTGGATGTTGACGGCTTGCAAGGCTTCGACCTTGCCGTAAAAAACCTGCAAGTCCCTGGTCTGCAACAGGCCAGGTTCGGTGGATGAAGTCACTGGAATGACCGGCTCTTCCGGCAAGTCTGTAGAAATTGGCGTCGTCATCAGTCTATCCCACCCAGATATGCTTCCAGCACGGCCGGATGCTGTTGTACTTCTTGCGGCAAGCCTTCGGCGATCTTGGTGCCGAATTCCATCACCACCAGATGATCAGTCAGGTTCATCACAAAATCCATGTCATGTTCAACCAGTAAAATACTCATGCCTTCATCGCGCAGCTTGCGCAGCAGTTCTGCCAGTTCCTGTTTTTCCTTGTAACGCAAACCGGCTGCCGGTTCATCCAGCAACAGCAACGTCGGGTCACAGCACAGGGCGCGGGCAATTTCCAGGATGCGCTGTTGCCCCAGGGCCAGGCTGCCTGCTTCTTCTTGCATCAGGTGGGACAGGCCTACCCTTTCCAGTTGACGCTGCGCTTCTGCCAGCAGGGAATTTTCTATCTTGCTGTCACGTCGCAAAATACTCGACATCACTTCCATCACATCGCCACCCTTGGCGCGCAAATGGGCGCCGATAGCGACGTTTTCCAGCACACTCATGCTGGCCAGCAGGCGCACATGCTGGAAGCTGCGGCCTATCCCCAGTTTGACAATCTCGCGTGACGGCAGGTTGCCGATATCGCGCAACTGGCCCTCACTATAAAAACGGATGGCACCACCGCTCAACGGCAAGACCCCGGTCACCAGATTGAACATGGTCGATTTACCGGCACCATTGGGACCAATCAAACCAACGATCTGCCCGGCACTGACGGTAAACTGCATATCATTGACAGCCACCAGGCCACCAAACTGTTTACGGGCCTTGTCAATTTCCAGAATGACGGTATCAATAGCAGGCTTGGTGCGCGTATTGAGGACGGCAGCCCCCGGTTTGACCTGTATGCCCTTGTCTTCTGGCAGCCAGGCAGCAAAAATACGCCTGGTCCAGCGTGCAAGATACGGCCATACGCCATCACGTGCCCTTTGCAGCAGCAATATCAGCAAGACACCAAAAACGATGACTTCAAAATTGCCGTTTGCACCCAGCAAGACCGGCAAGATGCTTTGTAACTTGTCTTTCAGCAGGGTCAGCAAAGCGGAACCCAGCAAAGCACCCCAGACATGCCCGGCACCACCCACCACCGCCATGAACAGGTATTCGATACCCTGGTTCAGACCAAAAGGAGTAGGGTTGACGGCACGTTGCAGATGGGCATACAGCCAGCCGGAAATACTCGCCAGCATGGCGGCTATCACGAAGATGATGACCTTCATCCTGGCGGTATTGACACCCATGGCTTCAGCCATGACGCCGCCGCCTTTCAAGGCACGTATGGCGCGCCCGGGGCGGGATTGCAGCAGGTTCTGGATGGCGATGATGGCCAATAACAGGATGACCCAGATCAGCGCAAACATGCTGCGTCCGCTATCCAGTTTGAAACCCGCAAGGGTAATTGCCGGGATGCCGTTCAGGCCATCGTATTTACCCAGAATTTCCATATTGCCGAACAGGAAAAACAATGACAGGCCCCAGGCGATGGTACCCAGAGGCAGATAATGACCGGACAGACGCATGGTGATCATGCCGATGGCAAATGCTGCCACCATGGTCAGTACCAGACCTGCCAGCAAACCCAGCCAGGGTGAATAACCCAGTGCCGTGCACAGATATGCGCTGGAGTAAGCCCCCAGGCCGACAAAGGCTGCCTGCCCGAAAGAAGTCATGCCACCGACGCCGGTCAACAGCACCAGCCCCAGTGCCACGATGGCATACAGACCAATATAGTTGGCCAGGGTGATCCAGAATTCAGGTACCGGCATCAGCGGGAATAACAGTATCAGTACCAGCAATACCCATTTGCCATGTTGGATGAGTGTTTTCATTATTCTTCATCCTCATCATTGTGTTTGCTGTTCAGCGAGCGCCACAACAGGACCGGGATAATCAGGGTAAATACGATGACCTCCTTGTAGGCACTGGCCCAGAATGATGAATAGGATTCCAGCAATCCCACCAGCAGGGCGCCAGCTGCCGCCACCGGATAACTGACCAAACCACCGACAATGGCACCGACAAAGCCCTTGAGCCCGATCAGGAAACCACCGTCGTAATACACCGTTGTCACTGGCGCAATCAGTACGCCGCACAATGCACCCATGGCAGCCGCCAGGGTAAATGCCAGGCGGCCAGCCTTGATGGTCCCGATGCCCACCAGTTGTGCCCCCAGGCGATTGACAGCCGTCGCCCGCAAGGCTTTGCCTGACAGACTGCGTTCAAAATAGAAATACAGGGCAGCGATCAACAAACCAGATACCGCGATCACCACCAGGTTTTGACCGGATATCTGCATGGCGCCAATTTCCAGACGGGCATCACTGAAAGCGGTGGTGCGTGAGCCTTCAGCTCCAAACATCACCAGTCCCAGGCCAGTCAGGGCAAAATGCACGCCGACAGACACGATCAACAATACCAGCGTGCTGGCTTCAGCCAGTGGCTGGTAGGCCAGCCGGTATATCATTGGCCCCATCGGTATCACGATCGCCAGTGCCAGTACGACTTGCGCAAACAAGGGCCATTGCTGTACCGGTACATAACGCGCCAGCAACCAGATGCACAAAGGTGCCAGCACCAGCCGCGCCGCGCTCAGCAGCAGGCTCTTGCCAGCATTATTGACTGGCTGGCTGGCGCGCAGAACGGACCAGGCTTCCTTCATCATGCACAGCACGCCAAAGGCCAGCAACAGGCTGGCAGACTGCGGAAATTTGCCCGACTGTATGGCGGCCAGACTCAGCGCGCCAAAGGCGACGAACTCCCCCTGGGGGATGAAAATGACCCGTGTGACGGAAAATACCAGTACCAGTGCCAATGCCAGCAAGGCATAGATGGCACCGTTGGTAATGCCATCCTGAGCCAGGATGACAGCAATTGAAAAATCCATGGAAACCTGACTTTCTTGGGTATTACTTGAATGTTCTCTCTCGATTCAGATGTCGAATAAAAAGGGAGCCGCAGCTCCCTTCTTTCAGACATGCTGCAATCAGTTGGCCTGACCGTACAGCTTCCATTTGCCGTTCACGATTTGCACCATGACGCGGGAACGCTGATCAAGGCCAAGATGGTCGGTATCGCTCATGTTGACGATGCCGTGCGAGACGGGCAGATTGCTGATGTTTTCCAGTGCCAGACGCAAGGCGGCATGAAACTCCTTGGTGCCAGGCTGGGCTTTCTTCAGGGCGACTGTTGCGGCTGCTTCCAGTAACAGGCTGGCATCCCAGGCATGGCCACCAAAAGTGGACACCGAGCCGACGCCATATTCTTTTTCATACGCTTTCAGGTAACGCAAGGCAGATTTTTTGACTGGATTATCAGCAGGCAATTGCTCGGCCACCAGCAATGGGCCGGCTGGCAACCAGGTACCTTCGCAATCCTTGCCACACACACGCAGGAAATCATTGTTGGCAACACCATGGGTCTGGTAAATTTTGCCTTTATAACCGCGTTCTTTCAGGGTCTTCTGTGGCAGGGCTGCTGGCGTACCGGCACCTGCAATCAACACGGCATCCGGATTGGTTGCCATGATTTTCAGGATCTGCCCGGTCACTGAAGTGTCATTACGGGCAAAGCGTTCATTGGCGACAATTTTCAGTTTGCGCAATTCAGCGATTTTGGAAAATTCCTTGTACCAGCCTTCACCATAGGCATCGGCAAAACCGATAAAAGCGACAGTCTTGATGCCATTGTCATTCATGTGGCCAGTGATAGCCGTCGACATGTGAGAATCATTTTGCGGGGTCTTGAAAACCCAGAAACGCTTGGAATCAATCGGCGAAATAATCGCTGATGATGCCGCCATGGAAATCATGGGGATTTCGTTTTCAGCAGCAACGTCCACCATTGCCAGCGAATTCGGTGTGATGGTAGAGCCGATCAGGATATCGATCTTGTCTTCGGCAATCATCTTGCGCGCATTTTTGACTGCGGTCGTGGTATCGGACGCGTCGTCCAGCACGATGTATTCAACCTTCTTGCCACCAATTTCTTTCGGCAGCAAGGCGAAGGTATTTTTTTCGGGGATACCCAGGGAAGCGGCAGGGCCGGTAGCGGATACGTTCACACCCACCTTGATCTGCGCATAAGCACTGCCTGCCAATACCAGCGACAACATAACTGGCAAAGTCGCCAGTGCGAATCGATTCTTCATGGATAGTCTCCTGTCTTGCTTTTTGTTTATAGAATGTTATTAACCGACCGAGCGGTCGGTTAATTTTTAATCAGTGTAACCTTTCCTATGCTCAGGCACAACATCAGGGTCAATTTTGACGTGCGTGCACAACTCGGCATAGGCGGTAATCACTCTTTATACTTCAGATAAGCGCTCTTTGGCAGCTTTTTCTTATATTTCCAACATGAAATATATGACAGCGTTGCATGCTTGTCGTTTACTGTGGTGTGCACTCAAATCCGTAGTGATCAACTAGCGATCAACTAACTATCAACGCAGCAATTCGACTTCAAAGGCACCACGCAGGGCATTGCACAGCATGATCTTTTCGGCATTCAACAAATCGTCCAGCACCAGACTGGATTCGCGCAAGCCGAATTCCGGGTCGTCCAGCAAGACTGCGCGCATGATCCCCGGCAAGACACCGTCGCTGACGGGCGGGGTCAGCCATACGCCATTTTTTTTCAACAGCACGCTGCTGCGTCCGCCCTCAGTCAGCCTGGCGTTTTCATTGAAGAACAGCATATCAAAAGCCCCCTGTTGCTCGGCAGCCTGCCAGGCGGCATCATACTGCTGGCGTACGCTGCTCTTGTGGCGTAAAAACAGGTCATCGCCGCGCGTTGTTGTAGTCGCCAGCATGACTGTCGGCCTGGCTGGCAGCGGGGATAACACTCCACTGCTCAATTTGATACCCAGTCTGGCATCGATCGCCAGTCGCAACCGGCAGACCTGTGCTGCCGGCAGTTGCTGACAGGCTTCCGTTATGCGCTGCCGTATCAGCGCTTCATCCCAGGCAAAACCAAAATAGCTGGCCGATGCTCGCAAGCGTTGCAGATGGCGATCAATATGGCGGCAGCCATCTTCACGGCTGGCATACATGGTTTCAAACAGTTCAAATTGCGCTGGCAAACCGGTCAGGAAACTGGCTTTCAGATGGCATTCGGCAAATTCTTCCTGCGCCACGCTGTCATACACAATCCCGGCACCGACACCCAGCACCCCACGGCGTACACCGTTGATCTGCGGTACTGATGGCGCCTGCAATTGTAAAGTCCTTATCGGCACCGACAGGCAAAAATCTCCCAGCGCTGCATGGGCTTGCGGCGGGTCAAACCAGCCTATGGCACCGGTGTACAAACCGCGCGCCTCTCTCTCCAGCTCACGAATAATTTGCATGGTACGGCGCTTGGGTGCACCGGTAATCGAACCACAGGGAAAGAGCGCAGTCAGAATCTCGGTCAGGCCCAGGCCATCCCGCAATTGTGCCTGCACCGTCGATGTCATTTGTAACACGCTGGAAAAGCGGCTGACTTCAAACAGGGCGGGGACCGTGACAGAGCCGGTAGCGGCAATGCGGCCCAGGTCATTGCGCAGCAAATCCACGATCATCAGATTTTCTGCACGGTTCTTGCTGTCAGCCGCCAGGGCAGCGGCAAGACGCTTGTCTTCATCGGCATCGCCACTGGCTGCAGCAGTGCCCTTCATAGGTCTGGCCAGCAACTGCCCCTGCTCATGGCGCACAAATAATTCCGGTGAAAATGACAGGACAGCTTCACCATCCGGCATACAAATCAGCGCACCATAAGGCACAGGCTGACGCAGCCGCAAGCGCTGGTACAGGGCCAGGGGTGAGCCATAGGTATCAAAATGCAGGCGATAGGTGTAATTCACCTGATAGGTATCACCCGCTGCAATATAGGCAAGTACGCTGGCTATACCGGCATCAAACTGTGTCGCATCAACATTCGCATGCACACCAGCAATACCTGCAATGTCCCCACTATCAGGCATGGCACCGGCCACCGATTGGGCGCTCAGGAAATCCTGCACCTGTGCCGATGTCAGTACATGGCAGTGCCGGAACAGTAATATCTGGGAAAGTGCCTGCCCAGTACGGGGCGCAATGTCCTGCAACTGCGCCCCGGTTTCATAAGACAGGACAGCCACGGCAAAGCAGCCCTGTTGCAAGGCTGCCTGGGTATCCTGCCATAAACCAGCCCACTCTTCTTTGGAGCGGCAAGACAGCCGGGCTTGCAAGCCCGTGTACAGGCGCGACTGAGCAGTCCGGGCCTGGGCATCGTCAAGCAGGGCAAAACATTCCCCCGCCAGCGGCAAAGGAAAGGGCAAAGCAACATTGTTGGGAAAATCTGACACGCTTTTTCAGGCCAAGGAAGAGATGAGGCGCAGTTTACCCGCAGACGCCGACTTGTGCATGTTCTGGTTTTTCAGCGCTACAGGTAATAGCTGAGGTTATAGCCGAGGTTATAGCTGAAGTGATAGCTGGTCGATGTCAAGATTGTGGCTGGCAACTCCAGCATTTTTATATGACATTGCTGTGCCACAAAGGTATAGTCGCTCATTGACGATTTCTCCTGAACAATTTCGGCCCCGCTTCCCATCCATGCAAAATGCTTTTTTCAGACTGCCACTGGCAAAAAAAATATTTCGCCAGAATCTGATCGTGATGGCAATATCCATGCTGGTCGTACTGTTATTGATGTTGTGCCTGTCTGCTTATCTGATGCTGGCCAGCATACGCACGGAAACCATGTATAAGGCCGATACCCTGGCCAGCAATATGGCTGACGCCATGGCCAGCGGCGATACCCGCCAGCTACAGAATATGCTATTGAACGCCACCAATACCCAGGACATGCAAAGTGCCACTGTGTATGACCGCAATGGCCAGGCCATACTGGCCTGGAATATTCAGGGGCAGTTGATTAAAACCAGCGAGTTCAGCCCGGTTTCGCTGGTCAGACGCCACCGCTCAGAATACCATTCCGGCTATATCATGGCAGTAGCACCTATCACCAGCGGCAGCACTGTCATTGGCCAGGTGCTGCTGTATGGCAGCAGCCATCCACTGCATCAGCATATGCTGATTTTTCTGCTGGCAGGAGGGCTCATTTCTGTGTTGATGACGGTCGCAGCGGCTTACTGGCTGACACAAAAACAGCTACAGGAGCTGCATCCCGTCATGGCCCTGAGTGTCATTGCAGAAAAAGTCTCGACCCTGGGTGATTACAGCCTGCGTGCACCGCAAGATCCCGAGCATGATTTTGGCAGCCTGAACATGCATTTCAACCTGGTGCTGGCGCGCATGGAGGCCTGGGAAAATGATATGCAAAGTGAAGCCCGCGAACGCCGCGAGGCCGATAGCCGCCTGGCCATACTGAACAATCACGACAGCCTGACCAAATTACCAAACCGCCATTATTTCCACAGACTGCTGACCAATTGCCTGGATGACGCCGTCGCCAGCGATGAACTGGCAGCCCTGATGTTTATTGACCTTGACCACTTCAAGGGCCTGAGCGAAAGTTTTGGTTATGATGCCGGCGACCTGATCCTGACAACCATGGCCAACCGCCTGTGCGCAGTCTTGCGCAGCACCGACACCCTGTGCCGCGTGGATGGCGATGAATTTGCCGTCATCATGCCGCAGGTGGGTAATCTGGATGTGGTAAAAACCCTGGCAGAACGCCTGGTGCAGGCGATTCATCAACCAATGACCTTGCGCGGCAAACAAATCGTCATTACCGCCAGCATTGGCGTAGCTTGCTGCCCCCTGCATGCCAGAGAACAACGCCTGTTCCTGCACAATGCCGACGTTGCGCTGAAAGCAGCAAAGGCAGAAGGCCGCAATACCTGGCGCCTGTTCAGTAGCGGCCTGCCGAAATCGTCACCACCCATCCAGGATTAAGCAAGGAGCTGGAACGCAGCTGGGGCGGTTTTACGTAAGTCCGGATCTAAGTCCGAACTTAAGTCCGAACCTAAGTCGTGATTAATACGCAATACGCAAACGGCGATATAAAACACCCAGCACAAACAGCGGGCCTATCAGCAAAAAGCGCAGATCATCAAAGAAAGAAGGTTTCTTGCCTTCTATCTTGTGACCAATGAATTGCCCTATCCAAGCCACGACAAAAATCCCCAGCGAGATTTGCCATACCCACTGCTGCGGTAATTGCGACAATATCCACAACATGCTGGCTGACATGGCCAGCATGCCAACAGCAAAACTGATGGACAGGCTCATGTAATAGATCAGGGATATGACCGTCACCAGCACTGCGGCCAGTGGATGCGCGGCCCAGATCAGCCCCAGAAAAGACAAGACGATGGCGGGTACGCAAACGCAATGTATCAGTTCATTGGTCGGGTTCAGATGACTTTCGCTGTATTTCGCCAATAGCAAGTCTATCTGTCTGGTCTGGGTGGTCTGGGCGGTGTTTGTCGGGTTGCCTGGTTCCATGATGATCTCCTTTGGTTTTATATTGATGCACAGCAGCATGGGCATTCAAAACAGTCCATCTGCATGGCATTGCATATTTGCACTGTCCAGACTAAACCATCAAACAGCATCGCGCTTGAACGCAATCGCCATCCTGTGCAATTCTGAAGGTGCCACTCCCATCATGCTGCGAAAGGTGCGGCTCATATGGGCCAGATCGGCAAACCCGGATTCATGGGCAGCGGCCGTCATGTTTTGCCCTTCGGCGACAAAAGCCACCGCATCCAGCATGCGTGACCACAACAGATAACGCGACAGCGTCATGCCGGTCTGCTGCCGGAATAAATGGGTAAAGCGGCTTTCAGACAAATGCACCTGACGCGCCAGGCTGGCACCTGTGCATTGTTGGTCACCTTGCGCATGGATGTGGGCCAGCGCCTGGCTGATGCGTATATCGTAATTGGTCGTCAACAGACCGTCTGGCAATGCACATGCCTGCCAGGCCAGACGCAACTCGTCTGCGCCCTGCATATCAAGCGTCGCCGCTTTGCTTGCCAGCGTCGCAGCGATAGCGGCAAAGGCCGGATGCTGTCCAAATGCAGCTTGCAGACTGGTAAAGTCGGTCTGACTGGTGCGTGGCAATTCAATGAACAGGTGGGCCAGCATGCCGCCATCGCTGTCGATCTGGTGGCTGCGATTGGCAGCAAAACAGGCGCTACGGGTTTCCGTCCATGGCTGGTCGGGTGACAGCCGTGCACGGAATGGCCGGTCCAATCCATAGCTGAGTTGCAGGGCGAAATGCGCATGCGGCGTGGAATCTATGCCTGGCGAAATCACCAGTGCACAGCCGCGCCACAAGAATAAATGTCCTGGTCGAACCGGCAGTTTCATGGATGCTTAGAGTACTGCATGACAGTCCTGCGGATTGCAGAACACCGTGACGAACGAGTATGGCACCAGCAATTAATCTGTCAAGCCAGTCGCGTCAGGCGACCAGCGCACCGCTACACAACACGGTCAGCGCAGCAACAGCGCGATTTGCATGGGTGCCAGCTCAGTCGGCAATAGTTTGAAACCGGACTTGGCAAAGCGCAGCCAGCGCCCCATCACAAAACTGCACAAGAGATTGGCACGCGCCTGCACTTCGGGTTCTGTCAGATAACCCTGGCTAACGGCCAGACGCAGGGATTGACGGAATGCCATTTCCAGCCTTTCGGCCAGCTGGTTCATGCGTAATTGCAGGCGTTCATCTTCATTCACCAGCGCATCACCGATCAGGACACGGGTCATACCGGGATTTTTTTCGGCAAAATTCAACAACATGCCGCTGATGGACTGCGCCTGCATCAAGCCCTGGTCCTGGGATTCGCAAATCTGGTTGATCAATCCGAAAATCGAGGCTTCGATGAATTCGATCAGGCCTTCAAACATTTGGGCCTTGCTGGCAAAGTGGCGATACAGTGCCGCTTCTGACACTTCCACCCGGGCTGCCAGGGCTGCCGTAGTGACTTTTTCACCCTTGGGATGCTCAAGCATGGCCGCCAGCGTCTGGAGGATTTGTAATTTTCTTTCGCCGGGTTTGGTGCTTGCCATGTTTTTATCAGTAAGAAGTAAATTAAGAGATGCCAGTGTTCGAATACGCGAATCAGATTCTGACAGACAACATGCCATCGCTGCCGCAGCGGATTTTAAAGACTGGCCTGCAGCTAAGCAATCCCCTTGCCAGCATTCTGTGTCTGAAACAGCAAAAAAATGAAGCTTCTGCTCAATCTGATGCAGAACGCCGGGGATCAGCGCGCAACCAGGCGATAGCTTTGGCGCGGTAGTTGCATGACTGATTTTACTTTCACATCGGCACAAGCAGCAGATTTTTTCAGTTGATGGGCCGGAGTGTAACCAGTTATCCACACCGTACGCAGCCCTTCCCGCTTGGCGGCACGCAGGTTTTCTATGCTGTCTTCCACCAGAACACAGTCAGATGCTCGTTTGCCATAGGTAGCCAGAAGCTTGCGCAGGTAGGGACGCGAGGGTTTGGGCTGTAGCTGACCATGCACGCGCATGGCTTCTACCGGTATATGGGCATCAAAATGACGATGCAGACCCATGTGCCGGAGCACCCGCCCCGAATACGCACGCGGCGCATTGGTCAGCAGAATTTTCTTGCCCGGCAAGCGGCGTAGCAGCTTTTTCAGGCCACGCTCATACCTTATCATGCTGCCAAGGTCGTCGAAATGATGCACTTCATGCAAAAACTCATCGGCCCTGACACCATGGTGCCTGACCATGCCCAGCATGGTGACGCCATAGCGCGCATAGTATTGCTGCCTTATGGCATTCACCGTGTCAGGATCTGCCGGTGTCTCACCATCACCCAGCACACGTGCCAGGAAGGCATTCATATTACGGCTGATAGCCGGAAAAATCGCGTGCGACGCATTGTGCAGGGTATTGTCGAGATCAAACAGCCACAGGGGCGCGGAGCGTCTTCGCATCAGGCTGACACTCCGCCTGCCAACAAGCCAGCCATCAATGACTGCGTATCATGGTGCCGAAAGCTTGTTCGGTCAGCACTTCCAGCAGCAGCGAATGTTCAATGCGGCCATCAATGATATGCACGGTGTTCACGCCAGACTTGGCTGCATCGAGTGCCGACGAGATTTTTGGCAGCATACCGCCGGAAATCGTGCCATCGGCAAACATTTCATCAATTTCACGTGCAGACAAATCGGTGACCAGATTGCCCTGCTTGTCGAGTACACCAGGGATATTCGTCATCATGATCAGCTTTTCAGCCTTCAGGATTTCAGCAATCTTGCCAGCGACCAGATCGGCATTGATGTTATAAGCCTGGCCATCTTCACCAAAACCTATGGGTGAAATGATGGGAATGAAGGCATCGTCCTGCAACGCTTTGACTACCGCCGGATTGATTGCATCAATTTCACCAACAAAACCGATGTCGAGCATGGCACCCGGATTTTCACGATCCGGCATCATCATCTTGCGGGCACGGATCAGGCCACCGTCTTTACCAGTCAAACCCACAGCCTGACCACCATAATGATTGATCAGCATGACGATATCCTGCTGGACTTCGCCACCAAGTACCCATTCAACCACTTCCATGGTTTCTTCATCAGTAATACGCATGCCCTGGATGAAGGTACCCTGCTTGCCCATTTTCTTGAGCGCATTGTCAATTTGCGGGCCACCACCGTGGACCACGACAGGGTTCATGCCTACTAGCTTGAGCAGGATGACGTCACGGGCAAAGCCATGTTTCAGACGTTCTTCGGTCATGGCATTACCGCCGTATTTGACGACGATGGTTTTGCCGTGGAATTTACGGATATACGGTAGTGCTTCCGCCAGGATTTCGGCCTTGATGGCCGGCTCTACGCCAGCCAGTTTATCTTCGGCTGCAGGGGTTTCTGCCGTGTTAGCATTCAAATCACTCATAATGACGGTATCCTGAAGGTATCATAGGGAAAGTTTTTTAATATCCCCGAATTTTACAGGAATTGCAGCGAAAGCTTTTTCAATTCCGTCACGAAACTTATGTCATCCCTTATGCCATCGATTACCGACCTGCATCAACAGCTGGAAACCTTGCGTCCCGGCCTGTTTCGCTTTGCACAATTGCAATTGCGTAATGAAAGCGCTGCCGAAGATGCTGTTCAGGAAACATTACTGGCTGTGCTGGAAAAACCGGACAGCTTTGCAGGCAATTCTTCATTGCGTACTTACGTCACCGGTATACTCAAGTTCAAGATCATCGACCATCTGCGCAGCCTGAAAAAAGAAAAGCCGCTGGAAACAAAAGAAGACGAGTCCGAAGACGACCTGATAGATAGTTTATTTAATGCCAATGGCCACGTCATCGGCAATCCTCCCAGCTGGGGTGCGCCAGAGGCGGCTTTACAACAAAAAGATTTTTTCCGCGTACTGGAAGTCTGCCTTGAAAATTTGCCTGCCAAGACGGCCCGGGTCTTCATGATGCGCGAATGGCTGGAACTGGAAACAGAAGAAATTTGTAAGGAATTGGAACTGACCACGTCTAATCTTTGGGTAGTACTGTATCGCGCACGTCTGCGGCTGCGCGAATGCCTGGACCTGAACTGGTTCGGCCACAAGTAGCAGAGGAAAACATATGCAATTATTTATCGCTTGCAAACAGGCGCACCAGCTTATTTCGGAAGGTATGGACCGGCGACTCAGCCTGTCTGAACGTAGCAAATTGAAAATGCATTTGGCTATCTGCCACTATTGCACCAGTTTCAATGGGCAAATGTCCTTCATGCGCAAAGCCGTGCGGCAATCTGCCTTGCGGACGCTGTCGTCGCCAGAGACGGGCAATCGTCCGGACCAGGACCATCAGGATGGTAGCAAATGAGTATTTGTCCTCGCTGCCAGACGGCATTCACTTGCGCGATGGCAGACCAGACCGGCCAGGCTTGCTGGTGTACGGCCTTGCCGCCTATCGCGCTGAGCAGTTTGCCTGACGGTAAACTGAAGGTCGATGCCAGTTGTTTTTGTGCTCAATGCCTGCCGCAATGGAAGGCTGAGCGTGAGGCGCTGTCAGACCGCACAAACAACGCTGATCCGGCAATTCAGTTACCATAAGCCTTTTATATCTGGTTATTTCAGCATGTCCAACGATACGCCCCTTGCTTACACAGCCGTCAATGTCCCGGTTTCACAGCGCATCCGTGAACGTATCACGGCCAGCAAAACGCGCTTTCACGCCAACGACAATATTGCCAATTTCATCGAAGCTGGCGAAATGGAAGAGTTGCAGGCCGAGGTGGAAGAAAAACTGCGCGCCGTCCTGGAAAGCCTGGTGATAGACACTGAAAGCGATCACAACACGCAGGACACTGGCAGACGTGTGGCAAAAATGTTTATCCAGGAAGTGTTCAAGGGTCGCTATGTGCCCATGCCTGCCGTCACCGAATTCCCGAACGCCTCGCATCTGAACGAGTTGATGATCATCGGCCCGATCACGGTACGCAGTGCCTGCTCGCATCATCTTTGCCCGATTATCGGCAAGGTCTGGATAGGTGTCATGCCGAATGAACATTCGAACCTGATTGGCCTGTCGAAATATGCGCGTATCGCCGAATGGGTCATGAGCCGCCCACAGATACAGGAAGAAGCCGTGGTGCAACTGGCCGATGCCTTACAGGCAAAAATGCAACCTGACGGTCTTGCCGTGGTCATGGAAGCAGATCACTTTTGCATGCATTGGCGTGGTGTCAAGGACATGGATGCGGCCATGATTAACAGTGTGATGCACGGTTCCTTCCTCAAGGATGCGAATCTGCGTCGTGAATTTTTATCTCTGATCAAACGTTAACCGGGATTGACCATGCTAGTACGCCTACTTTATGCCAGCCGCGCTGTTGACGATAAAATCTGCGACATGGTGCAATCCATTGTCGGTCAGTCGCGTTTGCACAACCCACAATTTGGCATCACCGGTGTGCTCTGTCACAGCGATCAGGTCTTCATGCAGGTACTGGAAGGCGGTCGTGATGCAGTCAATACGCTGTACGGCCATATCCTGCGCGATCCTCGCCACACGGATGTGATTTTGCTCGATTATGAAGAAATCATTGAGCGCCGTTATTCAGGCTGGACCATGGGTCAGGCCAACATGGGGAAAATCAATCCCTCCATACTGCTGAAATATTCACCTTTGCCGGTGCTGGACCCGCATCGCATGTCAGGCAAGATCCTGCTGGCACTGATCGATGAATTGATGGCAACCGCATCCATCGTTGGCCGCACTTAAGCATGCGGTGTCATCGCTGACCTGCTTACAGCAATGCACCGGCACGGAAAAAGAACATCCTTGCAATCACGGATCCAGGCATCTGTTCAATACTGATGTTGTACTGCATGACGCTGTCATTGTAGGCCTGGCGTGAAAACACGATTTTGCTTTCAGTACTGCTCAGCTCTTCGCTCAGTTGCATCATGTGCGGGTTGGTCCTGAGATCTGGATACGATTGCGATAAAGCATACATTTTTCCCAGGGCGGCGATCAGTGCCACTTCGGCAGCTGCCAGTTGCTGTACGGCGCTGGCTTTGGATGGATCTGCACTGACCTTGCCAATGGCGGTCACGGCAAGATTGCGTGCGCCGATGACGGCCTCCAGCGTTTCACGCTCATGCTTCATATAGCCTTTGGCAACTTCGACCAGGCTGGGTATCAGCTCATAGCGTTGTTTCAGGCAGGCATCAAGCGGTGAAAACGCAGCCTTGAAATGATTGCGTGCACAGATCAGTCGGTTGTAGGCGCCAATCACCCAAAATACCAACAGGGCGGCAACGATCAGCAATACCAATGCGAACATGGTGTCTCCTGTCAGGGATGGAAGGCAGCTACATGTGGGCAGGAAGATTTGCCGGCGCAGTTTCATGCACTACAGCAAGAACACTGCGCCTCCTTTCAAAAAAACAAGACCGACAACATGTCGGTCTTGCTCGCTTAAAATTTCAGTTAATTTTTATTTTCTGTCTTGTTGGGCGTGGCCTGATATTCTTTCCATTCCGCTTCAGTAATGTATTCAAATACCTTCACCACTTTGCGCACACCGCTGATGCTGCTGGACAGATCGGCTGCCAGATTGCCTTCGCGTTGTGTAACCCTGCCCATGAGATAAACGACACCGGCTTCAGTAACGACCTTGATGGCATTCGCCTGCACCTCTTTGTTGTCCACGAAAGTCGCTTTGACCTTGGTGGTCAGCAGCGTATCGTTGGAGCGTGCAGCAAAGTCTGACGAACTGGCAACCTGCAGTTCATTCATGACTGAAACAACGCCTTCTACAGCGAGCATTTCGCGCTCTGCTGCGGCCTTGGCATTTTCATCCACCACTTCACCGGTCAGCAAAACGCGACGGTTAAATGAATTGACGTTGACATGGCCATTTTTGCCCAACAGACGCGAGACGCGGGTCTCGCCTTTGATGACAATCGCCTTGTCTTCGGTCTGTGCACCAAAAGTGCGGCGGTCAGTTGCGGCAAAGGTACCGACTACCGCACTGCCAACCACCATTTCCACGCAGCCTTGCAGGCTCATGGCAGCAGCACAGCACAGTCCAACCATCGCCATGGGACGGGCGAACTTGTTCCAGTTTTTTTTACTCATCTGCATCACCTCCGAATAATGCGGCATCTATGCCGTCACACAAACAATGTATGGTCAATAAATGGACTTCCTGAATACGTGCAGTACGCTCATGCGGTACGCATATGTGTACATCTGCATCGGTCAGGATATTCCTGACCTCACCACCGCCCTTGCCAGTCAGCGCAATTACACGCATGTCCCGTTCAAGCGCGGCGTTAACGGCATTCACCACACTGGCAGAATTGCCAGAAGTGGACAGAGCCAGCAAAATATCGCCAGACTGGCCGAATGCCTGTACCTGCTTGGAAAACACTTCCTGAAAGCTGTAATCATTCGCCACAGCAGTCATGATGGACGTGTCGGTCGTCAATGCCATGGCCGGTAAAGGCAGGCGCTCACGTTCGAAACGTCCTACCAGTTCAGCTGCAAAATGTTGACAATCAGCGGCGGAACCGCCATTGCCACAGGCAAGTATCTTGTTACCGTTAGACAGCGCCAGGAACATGAGTTCCACGGCCTGTGAAATAGGCAGAGCCAGTTCGGCAGCCGCCCTCATCTTTAATTCGGCACTTTCCTGAAAGTGCGCCAATATGCGTTGGTTTGTCATAGTGCGTCAAATTATACGGCAGGCCGGGCCTGACGAAGCAATTATCGCAAATCCCTGGGTGCCACCGGTACTTTACCGCAAGGGAATATGCGGGATGCTCATGTCACCATTACGAAACGACAGATGGATGCAATCTGAAAATATTCAGGCAGAAACGAGGTTTTGTTACCTGTTTTTTTGCTTATTTGTTGCTTATTAATGGCACTTGTCGCCATTTTTAACGATTCTTCAGGCCACAATAATATTTTTCAACCAGTTGATGCTGTCACCATCAATGGCAATCAAATCAAAACGACAGGCTGCCTGCGATTTTTTTGACAGCAGATACACCTGCGCCGCATGTACCATACGTCTTTGTTTGGCAGGCGTGACGCTGGCGACGGCACCGCCAAACTGCATGGAGCTACGCTTTCTGACTTCGACAAACACCAGTGTTGGACCATCTTGCATGATCAGGTCAATTTCCCCGCCCTTGCAGGAAAAATTTTGCATCACCAGCTTCAAGCCCGCTTTTTGCAGATACAGCAAGGCCTGATTTTCGGCTTCATCTCCACTGCGGCGGCGACTGGTACGGCGGTCATCCTGTTGCTGGCCAGCTTTGTCTTCGGCGGTCAGGGTAGGTCTCATTGGCGTACAATCCCGATTAATTGATTTGTTAAACATGAGCGGCTGCAATGCCCGGCCCCATTAGCAATGGGTCACACCAATTGCAGCCATCTACCCTATGCACAGGAACGCGCGCGCATGACCACGACTGACAACGCACTGTTCACAAGTGCCAGCATCATAGAAACAGTAACCCGGCAAAATTATCCGGCCGGTACATTATATGTAGTCGCCACGCCAATTGGAAATGTGGCGGATATTTCTTTGCGCGCACTGCATTTGCTGTCCCTGGCAGATGCGATTGCCTGTGAAGATACCCGCAATACAGCGCAGTTGCTGGGGCGTTACGGCATCAGCAAACCACTGATCGCAGCCCATCAGCATAATGAACGGGAAGTGGCCGAGAAAATCCTGCAACGCCTGCAGGCCGGCGAACGCATCGCCCTGGTATCCGATGCCGGCACGCCCGGTGTTTCTGACCCCGGTGCCAAAATCGTCGATGCCATCAAACTGGCAGGTTTGCCTGTCACACCACTGCCGGGTGCATCGGCGGCTATCAGCGCCCTGTCAGCCAGTGGCCTGATCCACGACCGGTTTTATTTTGTCGGTTTCTTACCAGCCAAGGCCGGTCAGCGCGAGAGCACGCTACGTGAAGTAAGTAATGTCGCTGCCAGCCTGATTTTTTATGAAGCACCACATCGCATCATCGAATCAGTGCAAGCCATGTTGGCGATGTTTGGCCCGGCACGACGCATCGTGCTGGCGCGTGAAGTCAGCAAACTGTTTGAAGAAATCCATCGTTGCCCACTGAGCGAAGCTGCCGCCTGGCTGGCAGCCGACAGCCACCGTGAAAAAGGTGAATATGTGATCCTGATTGAAGCCGCGGTTGCGGCAGAAGATGATCAGCAGACCGAAGCCCGGCGCGTACTGACTATCCTGCTGGAAGAATGCTCGGTCAAACAGGCAGCATCACTGGCGGCACAATTGACGGGACAAAAGAAAAACGCCCTGTATCAACTGGCACTGGAAATGAAACAGGATGCAGAAGAGAGCTGAACCTGCTCTCTTCCTACCCAGCTCTTCCGACTCTTCACACAGCCTAGCGCTGTACTACCAGAGGGCGACCCACACCCAGTTCACCGGCCTGGGCAATCGCAGCATTGGCTTCAGACCGGCTATTGAACGGGCCGCTGACCAGACGGTAAAGGCTACCCTGCTGGACGATATCAAAGCCCGGCAGCAGGCTGGTGGCCCGGCCCTTCAGATGACCCATGATGGATTCAGCATTGGCGCGTATCGCATAGGCACCAAACTGTATGTAATAGGCACTGCCCGCCGCTGCCACCTGGGTGACTGGTGCCGGTAATTTTTCTACCGGGCGGTTTTCCTGCGCTGCCAACAATTCTTCCATGGTCATACTGGCGGCTTTTTCTGCTGGCCGCGTGACGACGTCTTCCCGTATCGACGCTGGTGGCAGCACCGATATGGGTGTCGATATGGGCGCATTGGTGGCAAGCACAGTGACCGGTCTTGCTGCTGGCTGGTTCTTGCGGTTTTCTGCCATTCGCTCTATATCGGCTGGCAACAGGCGTTCCACTTCGATCTGGGTACTGCCCTTGCCAATGACATCCAGCTTCAACGCAGCGGTGTATGACAGATCAATAATGCGGCTGGCATGGAAAGGCCCGCGGTCATTGATACGTACGATAATCTGCTTGCCGTTATTTAAATTGGTGACCCGTGCATACGAGGGAATCGGCAGGGTAGGATGGGCAGCGGTGATTTTATACATGTCATACAGCTCACCGGAAGAGGTCTTCTGCCCATGGAATTTCTTGCCGTACCAGCTGCCTATGCCACGCTGTACAAAGGGTGTATTGTTATCTGCTAACGGGGTATAGGTTTTACCAAAGATCACATAGGGTTTATTACCCGAACGGGAAAAATCTTCCACCATGGGTATCGGGTCGACCGTGTTTTCCAGCCCTTCTGGTATGTTATCACCCGGACCGTCATCCTTGTAATAAGCACCTTTTCCGGAACCAGCCTTGGGCGCCGTCGTGGTCTGATTGGTGGTAGACGGTTTGGTACTGGTAGCCGGACGCTGATTATCGGCAATGATGACATGTTGTTTCGGTGCGCTGCCGCAGGCCGCCAGCAAGACCAGGCTGGCGGACAGCAGGCTGCCCTGGCGGAATTTTTGCGTCCAGACTGTTTTCATGTCTGCACCAGTTTGCGGTTACGCTGCACACTCATCATGATCCCCAGGCCCATGCCCAGGGTTACCAGGGCTGTGCCGCCATAACTCATAAAGGGCAAGGGTACGCCGACCACAGGCACAATACCGCTTACCATGCCCATGTTCACAAAGGCATAGGTGAAGAATATCATGGTCACGGCACCAGCCATCAAACGTGCAAACATGGTAGGTGCATTCGCGGCAATCATCAGGCAACGTATGATCAATAGAAAATACAGACTGACCAGGATCACATTGCCGACAAAACCAAACTCTTCAGAGAAAACGGCAAAAATGAAATCGGTGGTATGTTCAGGGATGAACTCGAGATGAGACTGGGTACCTTTCAAATAGCCCTTGCCATGCAGTCCTCCCGATCCGACGGCAATGGTGGACTGAATAATGTGAAAACCTTTGCCCAGCGGATCGCGGTTCGGGTCCAGCATGGTCAGGACGCGGTCACGCTGATAGTCATGCAGCATGGGCCAGACCACGGTAGGCACGATCACCGCAACAGCAAGACTCAGTGATATCAAAAACTTCCAGGACAGCCCGGCCAGAAACACAACGGTAAAACCGGCCGCGACAACCAGCATGGCAGTTCCCAGATCAGGCTGCTTGGCAATCAGTGCCACCGGTATGCCCAGGATGACGGAGGCAATCACAAAATCGCGCCAGCGTAAGGCCCCTTCGCGCTTCTGAAAATACCATGCCAGCATCAGCGGCGTAGCGATCTTCATCATCTCGGATGGCTGTATGGTCATGCCGATGTTGATCCAGCGCCTTGATCCTTTTTTAACCATGCCGAAGACAGCAACCGCCAGTAACAGGGCAATGCCAAAGGTATAGATGGGAATGGCAAAGCGCATCAGGGTTTGTGGCGGCACGTTCGCCATGATCCACATGATGACGAAGGAAACCAGGATGTTCCTCATCTGGTCTTCCACCCGTCCCGGGAAATCAATACCGGCCGAGTACAGGGTGATAATGCCGATGGACATGATCAGGAAAATCAGAATCGCCAGCGTCGCATCAAATACCAGGATGTGCGAGCGGATAAAATGCCAGTTAATGCCGCGTTTTTGCATAATCAATCCTTATTGCCGCTGGTTTCACCACCGGGCTTCGGTCCCGGATCTGGCTCGGCAGGCGCTTTTATTTCTGCATCGGAACGGTACAGGGCCATATCGCTCTGGGATTTCGGTACCGGTACATGTTCTTTACTGTCTTTGTCCTGCGGACGTTTTCCCAGCAGATAATAATCCAGTGCCTTGCGTACGATAGGGGCTGCCGCTTCAGACCCGAAACCACCATTTTCCACAATAATCGCCACCGCAATCTTGGGTTTGTCTGCCGGGGCAAATGCAATATACAGTGAGTGATCCACGTGGCGTGCCGTCATGCGTTTGGCATTGTAGGTTTCACCCTTCTTGATACCAACCACCTGCGCCGTACCAGTCTTGCCGCCGGATACATATTCGGTATTCATAAACACTTTGGCCGATGTACCTTCCTTGGTGACACCGACCATGGCATTCTTGATGAAGTCGATGTTTTCCTGCTTGAGCGGGATACGGTAACTTTCCTTGGGTACGGTCAAGGTACGCTGGCGGCTTTGCGGGTCTTCTGTCATTTTGACCAAATGCGGTTTCATGACCACGCCGTTGTTGGCCAGCGTCGCGACAGCATGGGCCATTTGCAAAGGTGTAAAAGTATTTTGCCCCTGCCCGATACCCAGGGAAATGGTGTCGCCCAGCACCCAGCGTTTTTGCTCCGGCTTTTTAAATGCCGCACGCTTCCATGCGGTTGAAGGCAGCAAGCCGGTACGTTCATGTTCCAGATCAATGCCGGTCTTTTGTCCAAAGCCAAACGGTGCCATGAAGTCATGCATGACATCCACGGTCAGATCATTCGCCAGCATGTAGTAATAGGTGTCGCAGGATTGGACAATGGAGCGATACATGTCCACCATGCCATGCCCACCCGGTTTATCATCTTTAAAAGTATGGTTACCGAAAGTGAAATAACCCGGATCGGCAATTGCCTGCGTCGTTGTACGCTTGCCCAGTTGCAGTGCAGCCAGTGCCATGAAGGGCTTGTAGGTAGACCCTGGTGGATAAGCCCCGGTCAGTGGCCGGTTCAGCAGGGGCTTGTCTTCCGAGGTATTCAATTCATTCCAGCTTTGCTGGTCAATTCCTTCGACAAACAGGTTGGGGTCATAGGTGGGTTTGGACACAAAAGCCAGTACATCACCGGTTTCCGGTTCTATTGCCACCAGTGCGCCACGGCGTTCGCCGAATGCTTCTTCTATGATTTTCTGCAGTTCTATATCAACGGACAGAATCAGGTTTTTTCCTGAGGTCGGTGCAGAGCGCGACAGTACCCGGACAGCACGCCCACCGGCTGATACTTCGACTTCTTCAAAGCCGGTATTTCCGTGCAGGATTTTTTCGTAGCTTTTTTCCAGCCCTTCCTTGCCTATGTAGTCTGTACCATTGTAGTTGGCGGCATCTTCCATCTCATCGATGACCTCGGCATCTTTGGGGCTGATGCGACCGATATAGCCAATGACGTGGGATGCAGAATCCCCCTGAGGATACTGACGAAACAGGCGCGCCTGGATATCGACACCGGGGTAACGAAAACGCTGCGCCGTAAAGCGTGCGACTTCTTCATCGGTCAGACGGGTACGGATGGGCAGGCTTTCGAAGCTTTTGGAATCTTCCAGCAACTTGCGAAAACGCTTGCGGTGCTTGGGTTGTATATCGACCAGTACGGCCAATTGGTCGATCAGGACATCCAGGTCCATGCGGATTTTGGACGGGGTGATTTCCAGCGTATAGGCAGAGTAATTACGTGCCAGGATAATGCCATTGCGATCCAGTATCAAACCGCGATTGGGCACTACGGGTACGATGTCGATACGGTTTTCATCTGCCAGCAGGGCATAGTCGTTGTGCTTGATGATCTGCAGCCAGACAAAACGTGAAATTAATGCGGCAAAACACAGAAACACGAATACGCCGATGAAAAGCAGGCGCATGCGGAAATAATGTAATTCGCGTTCCGTGTTCTTGAGTTCGGTCATAGGGTCAACGTGGGACTAACTTTACAGATGCAATACAGCAGACAGCTCAGGCAGGTCAGACAATACCTGCACACCAGCGCTAGATGGGACGGGTATCGTCCTTATCAATCGCCCGTTTTTGCGGCGCCAGCAACAACAGGGTGGCGACGGGCCACAAAGCGGTAGTCACCACACTGACGAGGAAATACGTCCAGCCTGCGAAATGGGCGTTCGGCGCTATCAGCAGGCGCACCACCACTTGTACCACCTGGGCAAACAGAAACAGGGGAAAGACATGTAGCGACTGGGTCAGGGGATGAAACCACAATACGCGCCTGTGTATCATGATCGCAAAATACGACAGCAAGGTGTACGCCAGCGCATTTTCACCAAGGTTGATGGAATCATGCACATCCATCAGCAAACCCATGGCAAATGCCACACCGATGCCGACCTTGCGTGGTTGATGGATGGTCCAGAATACCAGTACCAGGGCGACGAAATCAGGTACGCCTATCCAGTTACCCCAGGGCAGGAAATTCAGGAAGAAGGCGACTGCAAAACTGAGTGCAATGAAGACCGGGTTGACTGGCAACAATATGTAATGGGGACTGTTCATTGTCCTTTCTCCTTGCCGGGTACCGGCGGACTTTCTTTTGCAGGCACATTTTTGACTGGCTGATCCTTGCCTGCCGGCTCTTTGGCCTGAGTGCTTGGCTGGTTGGCAGGCTGGCTGGTTTGCTGAGCATCTTTGACCGCCACATCTTTGCCTGGACTGGCCGGAGCATCCTTGGCGGCAGCATCTTTCACGGGCTGATTGAAAGGCTGATCAACCGGGCGCACATCGGAAGCCGGTGCGGCGGCATCGCGCGTCACCTTGCGGTTCAGTTTTTCTTTCTTGGCCCGGATATCTTCGGTATCTGGGCGTGGCAAGTTGTCAGTAGACACCATCAGTACCAGTAATTGTTTGTTGCGGTCAATGCCGGCAGCGGGAATACAGAGGATATTTTCAAAGGTGGTGGTCGCCTTGTTTTCTACCTGCACCACCTTGCCGACGGCCAGGCCAGCCGGATAGACACCATCGATACCAGAAGTCACCAGTTGATCACCATTTTGTATATCGGCATTGGCGGTCAGGCGCATATCCAGGTAAGTGGATTGCCCGCGTCCATAGGCAACGCTACGCAAACCATTGCGGATGATCTGGACCGGAATGGCCTGATTTTTATCGGTCAGCAAGGTGATTTCTGCCGTCAATGGAAACACTCTGGTGACCTGGCCTACGACACCGAGATCATCAATCACTGGCTGGCCAAGCGCGACGCCATGCTTGATACCGCGGTCAATAATCACCTTGCGGGTAGACGGGTCGCGGGCATCATAAATAATCTCGGCCATGACGGATTTGACAGGCAGACGTTCACGCGCTTCCAGCAATTTGCGGAAATGATTATTTTCTGCCAGCAGTTGTGTGCTTTGTTGCAGGCTATCTGCATTTTGCGTCTGTTGCCGGCGCAGCTGTGCATTTTCTTTTTCCAGTGCGGTTACCGACACAAAGTAATCAGAAACCCGCTTGACGGTATCACGCGGCATGACTGCTATCATCTGCACGGGATACAGCACTGTGCCCAGCACTTGCCTGGCCAGAGTCAGTGATTTAAGACGGGAATCAACAACCAGAAGAAAAATCGCCAGGACGGCGAAGAAGACCACTCTGGCGCGGGCAGACGCGCCTTGCTTGAAGAGTGGTGGTGGGCTGTAATCCATACTTTACCGGTGATTCTCAATAACCAGCGTTAACCAGTTTTTATAAGCAGAAATAGCCTGATCGAGGTCTTTTCAGTTGGTCAGAACCGCAAAGCGGCTCTTATCACGTCTTGGCAATGACACGGTGTGAGCAAAGCAGTTTTCGACTGAACTTGCTCTCACATGCGACTGCTTATTCGTATGAAAAAATCGAACCCAGTTTATCCATGCGCTCCAGAGCCATGCCAGAACCGCGTACCACGCAAGTCAGCGGGTCTTCTGCCACAATCACTGGCAAACCGGTCTCTTCCATCAGCAAACGGTCCAGATCACGCAAGAGCGCGCCACCACCGGTCAGCATCATGCCTTTTTCGGCAATATCTGCGCCCAGTTCTGGCGGTGTCTGTTCCAGCGCATTTTTAACGGCAGATACGATGTTGTTCAGCGGATCTGTCAGTGCTTCCAGAATTTCATTGCTGGAGATGGTGAAAGAACGCGGGATACCTTCGGACAGATTACGTCCCTTGACTTCCATTTCCTTAACTTCGGAGCCAGGGAAAGCCGAGCCAATTGCTTTTTTGATCGCTTCTGCAGTTTGCTCACCGATCAACATGCCGTAATTGCGGCGGATGTAATTGACGATGGCTTCATCAAACTTGTCACCACCAACACGTACCGAACCCTTGTAGACCATGCCACCCAGGGAAATAATACCGACTTCAGTCGTACCGCCACCGATATCAACTACCATGGAACCAGTCGCTTCGGAGACTGGCAGGCCAGCACCGATCGCAGCCGCCATTGGCTCTTCAATCAGGTAGACCTGGGAAGCACCAGCGCCCAGTGCCGATTCACGAATCGCACGACGCTCAACCTGGGTAGAGCCGCAAGGTACACAAATGATGATACGCGGCGAAGGTTTGAAAAATTTGGTATCGTGTACCATGCGAATGAATTGCTTGAGCATCTGCTCGGTAACGGTGAAGTCGGCAATCACGCCATCTTTCATCGGGCGAATGGCTTCAATATTGCCAGGCACCTTGCCCAGCATCTGTTTGGCTTCCTTACCCACCGCCTGAATGGTTTTTTTGCCGTTAGGGCCGCCTTCCTGACGGATTGCCACAACGGATGGTTCGTCGAGTACGATACCCTGGCTACGAACATAAATCAGCGTGTTGGCTGTTCCCAGATCAATCGCCAGATCATTTGAAAAATAACTACGTAAAAAACCAAACATGTATTGTCCTGTATTTAACTGATTGTGGGCACGTCCCTGTTTTGCGGGGCGCGCTACCGAATTTTTAGAACCTGTTCAAGATCTTACTGCACGGACGCAATCAGAGATCACGCGGGGCTCATGCGCTGCTCAAAATGCTCATGTACTAGAGTACATTCCGCTTTTTGCGCTGCGTTTTTTGTTACCCTTGCCCCGCTGACGCCCGCTCGCTACAGATCGTGAACAGATTCTTAGCCCCAGTCTGTTCACCTGTCACCTGCTTGTCATCGTCTGTCTAAGCGACTATCTGAGCAAGTTAAGGGATTTAGCGAGGCATTTGGGGCATTAACCCGCCATTCTACCTTATAATCTGTATAAATTTATTCGATACCAACACCTAAAATTCAGCTTTCTGTTGACTATCGTTTTATGTATTTTTTGACACTCTTTTTTGCGCAGTTTTGCGCCCCTGAACCATGTCGCTGACACTTGAAGATGTGAATAGAATTGCCAATTTGGCAAAAATAGAAACCTCCGAAGCGGAGCAAGTCTCCACTCTGGAAAAATTGAATGGTATTTTCTCACTGGTAGAGCAATTAAAAGCCGTTGATACCACCGGTGTTGCACCACTGAGCCACCCTATCGCTGCCTTGTTGCCAGAACTGGCGCTGCGCCTGCGTGAAGACGTGGTCAGCGAAAGCAATCATCGCGAAGATTATCAGAAACCCGCGCCTGCCACACAAGATGGCCTCTACCTCGTACCGCAGGTTATTGAGACCGAATAAGTCATACTAAGTCAACCATTCACTTATGCATACCAAGACTATTTCGCAATTATCCGCCCTGCTGCACAGCAAGCAGGTGTCCGCCACCGAACTGGCCCAACATTACCTGGCGCGTATTGCCGCCAGCGACCTGAATGCCTTCCTGCATGTTGATCCAGAATTGACATTAAAGCAGGCAGCAGCAGCGGATGCGCGCCTGGCCAATGGCAATGCCACGACACTGACCGGCATCCCGATCGGGCACAAAGATATTTTCGTTACCCGCGACTGGCGCTCAACCGCCGGTTCACGCATGCTGGAAAACTATGTCAGCCCGTTTGACGCCACCGTGGTTGATCTGTTCAACCAGGCGGGTACTGTGACGCTGGGCAAGCTGAACTGCGATGAATTCGCCATGGGTTCATCGAATGAAAATTCCTATTTCGGTGCTGTCAAAAACCCCTGGGACAAGACTGCCGTACCTGGCGGTTCTTCTGGCGGCTCGGCAGCAGCAATTGCCGCGCGCCTGGCACCCGCTGTTACGGCAACGGATACCGGTGGTTCCATCCGTCAACCGGCTTCGTTTTGCGGCGTAACTGGTATCAAGCCTACCTACGGCAGCGTATCGCGTTATGGCATGATTGCCTTTGCTTCTTCCCTGGACCAGGGCGGCCCTATCGCCCAGACAGCAGAAGATTGCGGCATCTTGCTGAATGCCATGACAGGTTTCGACGCCAGGGATTCAACCTCACTGGAACGCAAGAAAGAAGATTTCAACCGTGACCTGAACAAATCACTGCAAGGCTTGCGCATAGGTGTGCCGAAAGAATTTTTTTCGGCCGGTCTGGCAGCAGATGTCGAGCAAGCCGTGCGTGCGGCATTAGCAGAATATGAAAAACTGGGTGCAACGCTGGTCGAGATTTCACTGCCGAAAACCGAGTTGTCCATCCCTGTGTATTACGTCATTGCACCGGCAGAAGCGTCTTCGAACCTGAGCCGCTTTGACGGTGTACGTTACGGCCATCGTGCAGCGGATTACAAAGACCTCGAAGACATGTACAAAAAATCGCGTGCCGAAGGTTTTGGTGCCGAAGTTAAACGCCGTATCCTGGTGGGTGCGTATGTGCTGTCACATGGTTACTATGATGCCTATTATTTGCAGGCACAAAGAATACGTCGCCTGATCGCGCAAGACTTTGCTGCTGCCTTCGAGAAATGCGATGTCATCATGGGACCGGTGGCACCGACAGTGGCCTGGGATCTGGGTTCCAAGGCAGATGATCCGGTAGCCAATTATCTGGCAGACATTTTCACTTTGTCGACCAGTCTGGCGGGCTTGCCTGGCATGTCCATCCCTTGTGGTTTTGGACAAGGCGAAAAAAATGCGAAGCGGCCGGTTGGCTTGCAGTTGATCGGTAATTATTTCGATGAAGCGAAACTGTTGAATGTCGCCCACCAATTCCAGCAGGCGACAGACTGGCATACCCGCGCACCACTATGAGCTTGAAATTCTTCCTGGCTGGTGCCATGTACCTGCTATGTAATCTGGCACCGGCACAGGTGCTGGATACACGCGTAGCCTGTACCCTGACCCAACTGGAAGATGGCGCCGGCGAACGTCTGATACTGAGTGACCAGGCACGTTTCCAGTTAAACGGCACGCAGATCACCGAGTTTCAATGGGAATCATCGGTTTTTCGCACCAATCATGGCCATGAATGCAGTATCGACATGGACGATGGACTGGAAGCAGAACTGACGGACAAGGGCTGGCGTATCAGGCTCAAGGATGCGATGGCAGCCAGGACGAAACGCGGTTATGATTTTGACCGTGGTTTTCAATGCAGCATACGCCTGGAACAGGAAGGCGATGCGCTGCATATCAAGCCCAGTTGCCCTACGCTTTGTGGTTCACGCAAGAATTTTTCAGCACTGACGGTGGATATGAAAACCGGCAGTTGCAAGTATGATCAATAAAATGAATTGATGCGCCACTTATCCGGTTTCTTGCTCAGTCTCTTACACCGGTAAATAGCAGGCAACATCAGGCAACAAGACAAGGAATTATTATGCAATGGGAAGTCGTTATCGGTTTTGAGACACATGCTCAACTCAAGACTAACTCTAAAATTTTCAGCGGCTCGTCAACACAGTTTGGTGCTGAACCAAATACCCAGGCCAGCCCGGTGGATCTGGCTTTGCCTGGGGTCTTGCCGGTCATGAACAAGGGTGCGGTAGAAAAAGCCATACAGTTTGGCCTGGCGGTAGGTGCAGTTGTTGCACCTGAATCCATCTTCGCCCGTAAAAATTATTTCTACCCTGATCTGCCCAAGGGTTACCAGATCAGTCAGTTTGAAATTCCGGTGGTGCAAGGTGGTTTCGTTCCCTGTGTCTTTGAAAAAGATGGCAAGACGGAATTCAGAAACATCGAATTGACACGTGCCCATCTGGAAGAAGATGCAGGTAAATCAACGCATGGTGCAGCACAGAACATGACCGGCATAGACTTGAATCGTGCCGGCACGCCCTTGCTGGAAATCGTCACTGAGCCTGTTATGCGCAGCGCGGTGGAAGCAGTAGCTTATGCCAAGGCTCTGCATTCGCTGGTGACCTGGCTCGACATTTGTGACGGTAACATGCAGGAGGGTTCTTTCCGCTGTGACGCCAACGTTTCTGTGCGCCCGGTTGGTCAAAAAGAATTTGGTACGCGTTGCGAAATCAAGAACCTGAACTCTTTCCGCTTCCTCGAAGAGGCGATCAATTATGAAATACGCCGCCAGATTGAATTGATTGAAGATGGTGGTAAGGTCATTCAACAAACGCGTCTGTATGATCCGGACAAGAAAATTACAGTGAAGATGCGTGACAAGGAAGATTCGATGGATTATCGCTACTTCCCTGACCCTGATCTGCCGCCACTGAAGATCAGCCGCGAATGGGTAGAGCAGGTACGCAGCACCATGCCGGAATTGCCATCTGCCATGCGTCAGCGCTTTATTGAGCAATTGGGCCTGACTGAATATGATGCGACTATCCTGACGCAATCCAAAGGCATGGCCACTTACTTTGAAACTGTGGTGACAGCAGCCGGTGCAGCACAAGCCAAGCCGGCCGCCAACATGTTGATGGGTGATGTGGCAGCGACGCTGAATCGCGAAGGCCTGGATATCAGCGCCATCCCGGTAACAGCAGCGCAACTGGCCGTGCTTTTACAGCGTATTGCTGACGGTACGATATCCAACAAGATTGCCAAGGAAGTGTTTGCTGCGATGTGGCAGGCACCGTCAGCGGATGCGAATCTGGCAGATCAGGTCATTGAAGCCAAAGGCCTGAAGCAGATTTCTGACGTCGGTGCACTGGAAAAAATCATCGATGAAGTCATGGCTGCCAATCAGCAGTCTGTCGATGAATACCGTGCCGGCAAAGAAAAGGCATTCAACTCACTGGTGGGCCAGGCAATGAAGGCGACCAAGGGTAAAGGTAATCCTGCACAGGTGAATGAATTACTGAAAAAGAAACTGGCAGGTTAATCAAGGCCAGCATAAAAAAACGCAGCTTGTTAGCTGCGTTTTTTATTTGCTGTTTGCTCAGGTCAACACGCGCTGACCAGAACAAGCGCATAAGCAAGATAAGCAGGAATTAACTAAATGGTGAAAAGTAGCCTGATACGGTCTTGACGTCATCTATCGTCAGGTTACCAGCCGCAACACGCAATTTCAGGAAGCTGATGAGGTAGGTATATTTAGCCTGCGCCAGATCACGCTTTGCCGCCACCAGTTGCTGCTCTGCGCTCAGTACATCCAGATTGATGCGAACACCGCCCTTGACACTCTGCTTGGTGGCTTCCACCAACAAGGTGGCCGAGTTGACGGACTTCTGCAAGGCGTCAATTTTGGTGACGCCCGTTTGCATGGCGTTGAATTGCTTGCGCAATTCTATGGAAATGCGGTTACGGGTACCATCCAGATCCGACCTGGCTTTGTCGCGATTGGCAACTGCCTGATTGCTGATCGCATTCACATAGCCACCTGCATACAAAGGAATGACCAGTTGCACACCTATGCTTTTAACGGTCTGATCCTGGCTGCGGTTAACCAGGCTATCAGATATCGCGCGGTTATAACTTGCATTCAATTCCAGACGCGGCGTATGACCAGCCTTTGCCTTGTTGATTTCTTCTTCAGCAGCTTCAACCGAATATTTGGCAGCGATAATTTCCGGATTGGTTTCATTCGCAATATTCATCCATTCATCAAAACTGGCAGGAGCCACTGACATGATACGAAAATCAGGTCGCAGGCCATCAAGCTGAGTCACTTCTGTGCCAGTGATAGCGGCCAGCGTATTGCGTGCTGTCAGCAGATTGTCTTGTGCTTCAATGACTTGTGCTTCCGCCACATCAAGCTTGGCCTGGGTTTCCAGCACGTCTGTTCTGGTGCCCTCGCCTTTTGAAAACATGCGTTCATTGATACGTTTTTGCTCTGCATACGCTTCACGCTGCGCACGGAACAAGTCCAGCTGATCTTCTGCATATTTGGCATCTGCATAGGCAGCAACCAGACGTATCACCAGCTCCTTACTACGTGCATTGAAAATCGCATCGCTGTAATTGGTCTGTGCAATACCCTGCCTGTAACGTGCTGTCGTATCCAGACTGAACAGGGTCTGGCGCAAGGACAGGGTATTTGTCAGACTGGTATAGTCGTAGTCACTGGTTATCGTTGGCACATTAGGCTGCAAAACCAGATAAGGATTAGGCTGGGTAATTTCAGCCTTATTCTTGGCGGTGCCATAGTTATACTGGATGGTAGGCAGCAAACCGGCACGGCCTATCTTCCTGAATTCCTTGCCTGCGATATTTTCCGATACCGCAGAGCGGTAGGACGGATCATTCACCAACGCTGACTCGTAAGCCTGCATCAGACCCAGCGCCGACGCAGAACCGGATGACAACAGACAGATACCGCAAGCAACTGCGACCAGTTTAAGACGCATCCTGGATGTAGTCATGATTACTCCTCTGTCATCGCGGTTTTGGCGCGATCGATGACTGGTTTCAGCAGGTAATTCATCATCGTACGGCCACCAGTACTGACGAACAGTTCCACTGGCATACCTGGACGAATATTCAGGTTGGCGATCAGTTTCATGCCTTCAGGTGCAACTTCGGCACGTACTTTATAGAATGCCTGACCAGTTCTTTCATCCACTGTACGATCAGCCGACACTTGGGTAATAACACCCGGGATATGCGGCGTGGTGTTGGTATTGAAGGCAGAGAAAATAAGCTCGGTCTTCAGGCCTGTGTGTACCTTGTCGATCAGATTCACTGGCAACATTGCTTCCACGATCAGCTTGTCGTCTTGCGGAACCAGTTCCATCAGTTTGTAACCACTAGGCACGACTGCGCCTTTGGTAAATACATTCAGACCAACGATAGTACCTGCAACGGGTGCTTTGACGAAGACATTGCCCAAGTCAAAATCCAGTGCTGTCAGACGGTTTTGCAGGGATTCTGCTTCTTTCTGCACATCCGACAACTGGGTACGGATTTCTTTCTGATAATCTTGCTGGCGCTGTAATTTACGCAGAGTGATTTCAGTCACCTGGCGGGATACACGGCCCATGGTGCCGATGTCTTCAGAAATGCTGCCGTTCACCTGGGCATAAGTACGTTCCAGATCCAGCAGACGGTTACGGGCAATATAGCCTTCTTTGGCCAGATCACGCATGCCGTCCAGTTGCTCCTTGAGGAACACCAATTGCTGCTTCTTGCTGACCATGGATTCTTCCAGGCCTTTGAGCTGCGATTTCAGGCCGCCAATGTTTTCATCCAGCGCGCCCAGTTCACTTTGTATGGAGACTTGACGTGTAGTGAACAGTTGTTGCTGCAACAGTATATTGTTGGCTACCCGTGGGTCATTCTTTGCTTCATCCAGTTCTGCAGGGAAACGGATGGACTTGGCATTTTCGCGTTCCGCAGTCAAACGTGCCTCGATGGCCTGCGCCGTGAACAATTGCACACGAGCGATTTCAGCCGCTGATTTGGCGTTGACGTTGTTCATCTTCAGCAACACCTGACCTGCCTGAACGACATCACCATCCTTGACCAGAATCTCATCCACTGTACCGCCAGTTTGATGCTGGATGACCTTGCGGCTGGATGCCACGGCCACGTTACCACTCATCGGTACGCCTTTGTCCAGCTTGGCAAGCGATGCCCACAGCAGGAAGCCAACCACACCAACCAGGATGATGATCCATCCCAGACGAGAATAGCCGTGTGCGTCTGTGTTCACTTCCAGTACTTCTACATGCTGGGTCGCCACATCAGTGACAACGTTTTTCTTATTAACCAGTGCATTTTTCATGATTATTCCTGTTCTGCTGTAGCATCCGTTTGTGCCTGGACGCTGGCATCAATTCTTGCTTGAGTATCTGCCGGTGGCTCAGCTGCTGCTGATTGCTGGCCGCCCTGGGCCTGCTGGGCGGCTGCCTGCTGCTGCGCTGCTGCCTGTTGGGCCTGCTGGGCTTGTTGCAATTGCTGTTGATTAGCCTGGTTCAATGCGGCCAATACCTGATCACGTGGTCCGAAAGCCTGTGCCGCGCCATCGCGCAGCAACAACAGCTTGGTCGTCGCGCCAAGAATGGTCGTGCGGTGCGTGATCAGTACGATAGTTTTGCCACGCATACGCAAATCATTAACCGCCATCACCAATGCCTGTTCACCGACATCATCGAGGTTGGAGTTTGGTTCATCAAGAACCAGCAAAGATGGATCGTCATACATGGCACGTGCCAGACCGATACGTTGTTTCTGACCACCAGACAAACCTGCACCACCGTCACCCAGACGAGTGTCGTAGCCCTGCGGGAAATGCAAAATCATGTCATGCACACCGGCACGCTTGGCTGCCAGGATGACTTTTTCTGAATCCACATCACCGAAACGGGCAATGTTTTCAGCAACGCTACCGCCAAACAGTTCAATGTCTTGTGGCAGGTAACCAATATGCGGGCCCAGTTGATCTTTATTCCATTGATAAATATCAGCACCGTCCAGACGTACTTTGCCAACAGCTGCAGGCCATACACCAACCAGCAATCGTGCCAGTGTCGATTTGCCAGAACCTGAAGGACCGATCACACCCAGCACATCGCCTGGTTGCAATGCGAAACCCAGGGCTTTCAAAACAACGACGGTAGAGCCAGGGGCTGCTGCGGTGACACCTTCAACGGACAGGGCACCTTGTGGTTTAGGCAAATCCATGCCGGCTTTACGTGCAGGATTAGCACCCAGCAATTCGTTCAGGCGGTCATAGGCACTCTTGACGCTGCTCCATTGTTTCCATACACCGATCAACTGATCAATAGGACCTGTTGCTTTACCCAACAGGATGGAACCGGCAATCATCATACCTGGCGACATTTTGCCTTCGATCACCAGCAATGCACCAAAACCCAGTACCAGCGACTGTACCGAAACACGTACAAATTTACTGACAGAGGTGATAATGCCTGACTTCTCACTGGCTTCTGCCTGCAATTGCAGGAAACGGCCATGCAGTTTGAACCAGCGTGACATCAGATTAGGCAACATGCCCATGGCTTCAATCACTTCTGCATTACGCAGATTGTTGGTGGCCAGATTGCTGGAAGCAATCGCCATGGCATTCGCTTCTGCCAGTGGCTTTTTGGAGACCACTTCATTGGCGTACGCCAGGATAACCATGATGATCACCGCACCCAGAGCGAACAGGCCCAGATAGACGTCAAACATGAAGATGACTGCCAGATAAAACGGAAACCAGGGTGCGTCAAAGAAGGCAAACAAACCGCTACCTGTCAGGAACTGACGGATTTGCGTCAAATCCTGCAAAGCCTGGCCGGCATTACCACCGCCACGCTTCAGGTTTTGTTCAAACGCAGCCGTGTAGATACGCTTGTTCATTTGCATATCGAGCTTGGCACCAAGGCGTATCACAACGAAGCTGCGGATATATTCCAGCGCGCTCATCAATGCGTAGGCACCCAGCATCAACATGGTCAGCATCAGCAAGGTAATTTCGTTGCGGCTTTGCAAAACGCGGTCATATACCTGCAACATGTACAGGGATGGTGCCAGCATGAGCAAATTGATAATGGCACTGAAAATGCCAACGGTTCTAAATGCACTCCTGAACGTCATCAAGACTTGTGCAATTTCAGTTTGTGGGGCTTTAAGTTTCGAGATCATTTGTATTCTTTGCACATTCAAGTGCTAAAAACAGCCAATTTAATTGGGATACTGCCTGATGCGATAATGAAGAAGCGCTGTCACTACTTGTAACTACTTGAGCACCTCGAGACAAGGCCGCATTATCCCTGTTCGCAAATCAATTAAATGTGACCTACATCACATTTTTCGAAAGCGTAACACAAGTAAATTTGATTTTAAATGTGTTTTGTTTCTTCTTTCTTGAAAATATTACATACCCCCCCCTGTATATCGATAATTACCAATGAAGTTATCGATATACTCCCATCACTTTGTGTTTTATATTTTTTGAAAAAAGAAATGGAAAATGTAAAGAATGATCATTAAAAGATCATTTCCGGAGGAAAATATTTGCTGTCTTTGTGATTAAAATCACAGAAATGACACAAAACTGAATGTGATGAAGGAACTACGCCGACGCCGTAAAAACAGGATGCCGAATAAAAAAACGCCCCACAATATCCGTTGTGGGGCGCGAGTTCTTAATGGTCTTGCTGGCTATGGGGTTATTTTAACTCAATTACGACCGTGTTTACCAGCGATTGTGCCGATATATCCACAGCATTGTTAACTTTTGTTTCAGTTACCAGAGAGTGCACCCATTCCAGCTGGGCAGGCAAACAAACGCGTTGCAAATCATAAAACTCACAGGCAAAACGTCTGGCGCTGGCCCCCAGCCTTTGCCTGGTATCGGGCTGATCAAGCAAGTCGCATACTTCTTTTGCGAGACCACTAACATCAAAGAAATTCACCAAACGGCCAGTTTCATCGTGGCGTATTGCTTCGCGCAATGGCTGTGTGTCGGATGCAACAATGGCACAGCCTGCACTCATGGCTTCCAGCAAGCTCCAGGACAGCACGAAAGGGTAAGTCAGATAGACATGCACTCTGGACAACTGTAGCAGAGGAATAAAGTGCTGGTAGGGAATATTGCCAAGGAAGTGAATGCGCTTCAACGCCGTTTCTGGCATCAGATGCTTCACTTCATTGTAGAAGATGTCTTTCCACGACTGACCGGTAGCGGATTTGGCACCGTAGCTGACGTCATCACCACCCACCAGCAAGACATGGGCATTCGGGCGCTCGGCCAATATCTGTGGCAGGGCTCGCATGAAGATGTGGTAACCGCGATACGGTTCCAGATTGCGATTGACGAAAGTAATTACTTCATCATCGCGGGTCAGAACCATGCCATTACCAAGACTCATGGATACGGCTGGATTAGGGGCAATGAGGTCGGTATTGATGCCGTCATGAATGACGCTGATGCGCTCCCGGAATGAGCTGGGAAAGGTACTGGCCTGCCAGTGCGTCGGCGAAATGGCCGCATCCGCCAGCGGCATATGCAGCAGATTGTTAATGTTCTTGAGCTGGACCTTGCATATCTGATCGATGGAGTCGGTAGGAAATTCCGGGTCAAAACCGACGTCGGCCCCTTTGGGGTGATAAAAGAATTCGCCATAAATACCCAGTTTGGCATCTGGCCAGACTTCTTTCAGGAACAGACTTTCCCCCCAACCTGGATGAGCAATGATGACATCGGGGCTAAATCCGGCTTCGCGCAGTTGCAGGGCGGCACGCATGGCTGCTTCACCACGAATGACTTTGGGTTCGGCATCCGCCAGCCATGGATGAATCTCTTTCGATGTGCCACGCGCCACCTGGTAGGAAATGATTTTCACGCCATTCCATACTGCTGGTGCGTTTTTCTGCATCGTCAGGGCCAGCACTTCATTCGATGCATCGGCCGCCAACACGGGGGCCAGATGAGTGAACTGACCTGGAAAGTTTTGATGAACGAACAGAATTTTCATGGTGCGTGTAGGCTGAAATATCGGGAAAACTTGATTATCACAGTATAAACGTTAATCAGATCATTGAATTAATGATTGCACCGAAAAACACCTATGTTTAGCCCTGCACTGATCGCAATACATGGTGATTGAATGCTTGCTGTACAGCATCCGGGCGCAGGTGATGCACATCTATGTGCCACTGCTGGTTGGATCTGCCGTTTCCAGCATCCGTCATGGAAAACACATCCAAAAAATCCATACCCAGTTGCAAGGCTTGTTGTTGCAAGGACTGGTTAAACAAAGATAACAAGTTGCCAAATTCCGCCCGTTCTTCGACGCTACCCACACCGTCTGCCAGATTGGCCGCCGGGACGCCACTGATGATGATTTTTTGTTGCCGACCTTCAGTGAATACAACGAGTTGCTTCAGATAGGCGGCTATCGTGTCATGGATAAATTGCTGTAGGCTAATGGCAGATGTTTTTTTCCAGGCCTTTAAAATACCGCCATCAATACGACAATCAATTTCCCCGACAGTAATCAGGACAGTTGCCCCAATGGGAAAAGATTGCAGAAATGTAGCCAGACGCTGTTTGTAATGATTGTCTGCCTGATTACCGATGCGCCACTGGGTACATCCTTCTATCCAGTGCCCTTTACATTGCCAGACCTTACCGGCATAACTGACAAGCAGTTGATGCGTAGACAGCATGTGACTTTCGCCAATGACATACAAAATGTCTGTGGGCGATCCGGCATTCAATTGTGGTTGCGATCTGAACTGCTGCCACCATGCCTGTATTTTCAGCATGTAGACACAATAAATCAACGAACCCTGGTCTTTTATGCCGCTGTTCTCAAGCATGCCGCTAGCCACGTTCAGCAAGGGTTCTACATTGGCCTGATTGCCATACAGGTAATGCAGGATAGCCAGTTGCAACGCTGCATTGTGTCTGGTAAAACCTTCTGCATGTAACTCCAGGGATTTTGCGTAATACTGACTGGCCGCTTGCAGATTGCCTAATTTTGCACAGGCATTGGCCAGGGAGGAATGCAATTCTGCATTCCCGGGTGCAAGGCTTAAACCAAGTTGATAACTTTGCGCAGCTTCAGGCAAGCGCCCCAGCTTTTGCAATGCATTACCCTGATTATTCAATGCCTGAAAATGCCGGGGATTAAGACGCAAAACCTGTTGATAATCACTCAGCGCTTCGGCATAGCGCCGCATATCCAGATAAAGATTGCCGCGATTAAAATAGACATCCAGGTAATCGGGCTGCAACTGCAAAGCGCGTTCATAACAGGCCAGGGCTTCTGTATGACGGGCCAGCGCACTCAAGGCACTCCCTTTATTGTTGATCACTTCAGGAAAATCCGGCATGACCGACAGAAAGCGCTCGTAGCTGGCAATGGCAGCTTCGTGGCGCCCTGAATCCATCATCAGATTGCCGTAAGTGGCATGCACCGGCAAGTTCGCAGGATTGATTTTGACAGCACGCTCGACCAGACTCAGGGCTTCTTCCAATTGATGCTGGCCACGCCGTATCATGCCCAAAAAATGCAGGGCATCGAAATTGACCCCATCAATGGACAAGACTTGAAGATAGCGTTCAGCTGCTTCGACCAGTTGTCCATCCTTGTGCAAGGCCAGCGCTTCCTGTATCAGTCTGGCTGCTTTAAGCGCATCTTTATTAGCTGGTTTTGGCTTGTTGCCATGAGCCTGAACTGAATTTTTACGCATCGCTATCCAGGTAGATCTGATTATCTCAATTGCGCGCGCAAGAGGTTTTCCACTTCTGGGATAGGCCTGGCATTTTTGCTGGCAACCGCCCACAGATCAAATGCAGATGGACGTGCAGCCGCAACTACGGTTTTAAAACCGGCACCAGCAAGTACATTCATCAATACCTTTTGGGTAAATCCACAACGATGTGCCATGTAGAGGTTACCTCTTTCCATCGCCGCTCTGTGCCCATACAAGATATCCAGCGGTGAAATCGGTCCCGCAGGCGAAATATAGGCAGGTTCGAGCAGTTTATCTTCGGCGACCAACTTGCAGACTGATAACAGATCTGGGCAAGTCACCACGAAAATACCATCGTCCTTCAACACCCGTAAAATTTCATTCAGGGCGACAGGTACCTCATGTGGATACAGGTGTTCAATATTGTGCGATGAATAGACTGCATCAATGGACCCGGCCTCTACTGCACTCATGTCAGTCAGCGTACCCTGGATATCAGGGTTCACCGTAGCATCAATATCAAACCGTACTTCCTGCCAGTCATCGGACTGAAAGTATGGCGTGGTTCCTGTCTTGTTTTGTGGCCCGCAGCCAACATGTAGTAATTTCAAGCTATCCACCTGAGAGAGTAGGGCCAAAGAAAATGGGGCAAATTTTGCCCCATTCCGATGTCATTCATGACGACATAAGACGCCTGTGACTTATTGAACCTGCTCTGGACGAGAAGACGCCAACGCCACTTTCGACAAATGACGGAAAGAAGCCCAGTGCAATTCCAGCAATGCCATCAGGCCACTACGCACCCAGCGTGCCAGGGTAGCGTCGTCAAGTGCCATGACTTTTTCACGTTCAACCACGCGGAAACCACCGATCAGGTGGACATCAGTGCCTTCACGGAAACTCAGGTCTTTGGCAACCAACACACCGCTTGTTTCCAGTTCATTCATGACCGCACGGCCTTCACGCAGGTTTTTTTCATAGCTGTTGAGCAACTCAATCACTTTATCGAAGTAAGGATTCAATTCAGATTTGTCTGTGAATACCGGTTCGCCTTCAGTTGCATTGAATTGCGGCGCATCCATATCCGCTGCCAGCAAATATTCGTCTGTTGTACCAACGCGACCCAGGATGAATGGATAACGGCGTGCATGGACAGGTACATAGGTATCCAGCCATTGATTTTTTTCATTCAAAAATACATTGCGCTCTCTTAAGCCAAGAACCGCCACTGCGTTCAACAAGCCATTAGGCGTGAACAGCACAGGGTAGAATTCAGCGGCTTCTGCGATTTCTATTGGTGCCAGCGGTGCAGTAGTCAAGCCACGCGCAAACGCAAAGTCAGCGGCTGGTTTGAAGCGCAAGGCGCCATGCTGTGTTTTGTCCAGGGTCTGAGCATTTTGAAACATAATAAAACTCCAATAACTAGAAAAAGCCCATTTCCATTGTCGGCATGGGTGCTGCGCTAAAGTGAGCGCCAGGCAATTGTTTTTTATAACAACACGATTGTCAGAACAAAAGTGAGGCTATCGAGGAAAAAATCAAGTCCCGTATTGTATCAGCAGCGTGGACAGATTCCAGTTTTTTCAAAACAGTTGGTAATTTTCTTATAACAACTTACGCCAGATAAACAGGTAACCCGGTATCGCCTGACGATTTTCCATCCGGATTGTTTCTGGCGACATGTGCACTATGTCATAGCTACAATGGCTGGCAAGTTGTTGCAAATATCCGGTGCGGTGTGCATACCTGCCACTTGCACGCAAGCAATATCCAGTCTCATCGGACGCTGGCAGCTCGTCGGCAGACTCTACAGAAAAGGCAAACAAGCCACCGGCAGGCAACAACCTCGCAATATCTGCCACAATGTCGTCAAGTCGTCCGATATAGACAAAAACATCTGCTGCAGTCACAAGGTCATAGCTGTTACTGGCTTCTTGTCGTGTCATCGTCAGCAAATCCGATTGTATAAGGCGCTGGTATAGCTGCCTGGACTGGGCTTTGAGCAACATTTTCTCAGACAGATCAACACCAACCATGCTCGCTGCCATCGGTGCCAACTCTTTCCCTACCAGACCCGTGCCGCAGCCTAAATCCAGCAAGCGCCATTTTTCCAGTGATGCTGCCCGATATTTACCCAATTCTGTCGCAATAACTACAGGAATATGGTATTCAAGCACCTGCTGTAAATGTTGGTCAAAACGCTCGGCATAATCATCAAATACCTTACTGACGTAGGAATCCGGTGCCTGCGCGCTCTGCTCACCAGTCAACACCTTAATAAAGTGCAGGGCATTGCCTTGTTGAGGATTAAGTTCAACCGCACGCCGATAACTGCTGAGTGCCTTTTCTGACTGATCCAGATCTTTGTAGATATTCCCCAGGGTATTGTGTATTTCTGCAAAGGCTGGTTGCAATTGCGCTGCCTGCTCTGCACATTCAAGCGCAGCCACAAGATTTTTTTGCTTTTGGTAAATCAGGGCGAGGTTATTCCAGGGCTCAGCCAAAGCGCGGTTCAACATCAGTGCATGTCGATAAGACTGTATTGCCTCTTCAAGCCTGCCCAGATCCTTATAAATATTGCCGGTATTGTTGTATGCCTCGGCGTAATCGGGTTTCAGACCGCTGGCATGCTTAAAACATTGCAGGGCCTCATCAAACTGCGCATTTTCTCTGAATGCTGCTCCCAGGTTATTGTGGGCATAGGCGTTATTGGGATTGGTTTGCAGGGATAATCTGATCAAACTGATCGCACTTGTGTAATTTGTCCGTTGATGCGCAATAAGGCCGGACAAATGCAAGGCATCTGCATTCGCAGGAGCCAATTGCAAAATCTGCTGGTATGCCTGCTCTGCCTGCTCCAATTGCCCTTCACGGTGCAAGGCCATGCCTTGCACCAAATATTGCTCAATCAAAGCTTGCGTACTGGCTTTCTGCACTGCGGCGTCGGCGATATCCGCCTCGTGTTTCGCCATGCAACACTGTTTGTATTTTTTCCCGCTACCGCATGGACAGGGATCATTACGGCTGATTTTTTTCATAGGGGCGTTTGCTCAGATAAATGGCAACTGAAAAATAGTGACTAAAAGATGGCGACTGTTCAATAGGGAAGACATCATGATACCTATTTTCTCCGCGCTATAAAAAAACCCACCGCTTTACAGAGGTGGGTTTTTTGTTTTGCCCAACAGGGAGGTTGTTCCCTCCCTGTTGCATGGGTACCGGAGTACCCATTATTGCATTGCTTACTACTGAATTAAGCGATGAAGTCGCCGGCAACGATAGAACCTGCGCCAACCAATTTCACGATAAAGTCAGTTGCATCGACTGTACCTACAGTGCCACCGATGTTTTGGAAGGCATAAGTACCAGCTGCTGTACCTGCGGCTACAGTGATGATGTAAGCCTGGGTATTCGCTGCCAAGGCCGCGCCAGCTGCTGATGCTGCTGTTGCGATAGCTGCTGCCAGTGTGGATGTATCTGCACTAGCGATAGACAACAAGTTCAATGTTGTTGCTGCTGTGCCTGTCTTGAACACGTCAGCGCCAGCAACCTTGAAGTTTGCCACTGTATCGATTGCAGAGATAACAGAACCAACAGCGATGGTTTCAGCACCAGTTGCAGTGGTAGACAGGTTGATGGTATCAACACCTGCGCCGCCTGTTACTGTTACTGCTGTAGCAGCTGTACCCAACAGATTCACTGTTTGGCCGCCTGTACCCAGAACAACTGTATCAGCGAATGCGCCTTTAGCGTAGTTCAGTGTGACACCAGCACCGTTTTCGTTAGTGAAGATGTAGCCAGTTGCTGCAGAGCCAGTTACGTTCACTGTTTCAATGCCTGTTACCAGCGCACTGATGTTCAAGTTAGCGCCGATCGCACCGATGTTCAGTGTATCTGTACCCAGACCGCCGTCCAGCGTTGTTGCGCCGGCGATTTGTGTAGCAGTGTAGTTGAACGTATCGTTACCTGTACCACCAACAACGCTCACTGTATTAGTACCAGCAGTGAATGTGTTTGTGCCGTTAGCCAGTGTGAAGCGCTCGATAGCTGCGTTAGCAACGATCGTACCGGCTGTAGTCAACGCGATGGTTTCTGTATTGCCTGCAGTTACAGTACCTGTGAAGGAATTGTATTCTGCAGCAGTCATGGTGTACACGCCAGTTGCTG
>NZ_JACOGF010000069.1 GCF_014284335.1 Undibacterium hunanense
TTAGATTTGATGTGCAACTACTAGAAAGACCCTTTCTGCTATAGTGGGAGGTTAAAATTTCATGTTCTGAAGCTTCCCTGAAAAGTTATGGCACAATGCACAAAAACGCTTTTCAGCCTGAGATAAGGTGGGTTTCGGAACGCCAAACATAAAAGTGTTGATAACTTTCGAAAAACACTTCAGACAGCTTAGATTTGATGTGCAACTACTAGAAAGACCCTTTCTGCTATAGTGGGAGGTTAAAATTTCATGTTCTGAAGCTTCCCTGAAAAGTTATGGCACAATGCACAAAAACGCTTTTCAGCCTGAGATAAG
>NZ_JACOGF010000070.1 GCF_014284335.1 Undibacterium hunanense
TGGTTATGTACGCAAACTCCTCGTCCATGGGGCCAGGTCCGTCTTGCAGGCCAGGATCAACAAACCGGCCTATGCCGAAGACTGGGTCGTAAAACTGGCCAAAAGGCGGGGGCATAACATCGCCGTGTGTGCCCTGGCAGCCAAGAATGCCAGGCGGATCTGGGCGATGCTGCAGAGCGGAGAAATATTCCGGGCTGATCATGCGCAGACCAACGACGTCTGCACGTAATGAGTCCGGTTTGAAAGAACAGTAGCAACCACAAAGCAGGGGCGAGGCAGGAAGCCAGGTGAAGTAACGACG
>NZ_JACOGF010000071.1 GCF_014284335.1 Undibacterium hunanense
CCATCGGCGACTTCAACGGCATCAAAAACATCGGTAACATCGAACTGACCAACGACACAGCAGTCACCCAAGTGTCCCAGATCCAGTTGAATGACACCATCGTTGATGCCCTGGTTGACAGCTACCAGGCTGCGAACACCACCACCCACATCGAACGTCTGACCATCCGTGCAATCGACAACGTCAACGTTGCCAACGCAACAGTTGGTGTTTCCATCGATGCTGGTGCACTGACAGCGCAATCTGCACTGGACGTGACACTGGGCCGTGGCGCCAACTTCCTGAGCCTGGGTGCAGGTG
>NZ_JACOGF010000072.1 GCF_014284335.1 Undibacterium hunanense
GTCAGGAATTTTTATCATCCTCTGCACTATGCAGTAAGTCGGGAATGTTTACAACTGCTGAATAGTTACGCTTCGCCAAAGAAAGGAATCAAAGAAAGGCGACCGCAGACTCGCTCCCTGCGGGAGTACCCATTTATGTAGCGCAAAAAATGGGAAGGTCCGCAACTCGCTACGCTCAAACATCGGACCTTCTTTTTCCATTTTCTGCACTACACAAATGGCTTCGTCCCAAGCGGATTAGAGTCAACAACAACCCCAAACGTCAAAGGCAACATCAACAGCAACAGCAACAGCAACAG
>NZ_JACOGF010000073.1 GCF_014284335.1 Undibacterium hunanense
TGTTGAAGAATGGTGTATGACGGCCACCTTCATCTTTGGACAGAACATAGATCTCGCCTGTGAAGTGGGCGTGAGGCTTGATTGAGCCTGGTTTTGCCAACACTTGACCACGCTGGATATCTTCACGTTTTGTACCACGCAGCAATACGCCGACGTTGTCGCCTGCTTGACCTTGGTCCAGCAGTTTGCGGAACATTTCAACGCCAGTACATGTTGTTTTGACTGTGTCTTTGATACCGACGATTTCAATCTCTTCGCCAACTTTGACGATACCGCGTTCGATACGACCAG
>NZ_JACOGF010000074.1 GCF_014284335.1 Undibacterium hunanense
CACACGGTACGCCCGTCGGCCAGCCGCATGCACCAGTCGCGTGCCGCGCCGGGCTGGCCCGTGCGCCACACGCGGGCGATGGCCGCCGCGTAGTCGTCGGCCATCGCGGCCGGACGCAGCAGCGACTCCAGCGGCCGCCCCAGCGCGTCGGCCGTGGCCACGCCGTACAACCGCGCGCAGGTGTGGTTCCAGAACCGCACCATGCCGGCCCGGTCCACGCTGCGCACGGCCACCATGGGCATCGCTTCGATCGCGGCCACGATGCGGGCGATGACGTCGAGCGCCTGGTG
>NZ_JACOGF010000075.1 GCF_014284335.1 Undibacterium hunanense
GTACGCCGGAGCCGTCAGCGGCTGCGCCGGAGACGTCGATACGGTTCAAACCACCGTTGGCACCAACTGTTGTGGTATCAAAGTTGATGAAGCCGCCAACTTTGCCTGCACCTGCTGCTGTACCGATAGTGACTGTGCCTGTGTGGGCTGCTACGCTACCCAGGGCAACGGTGTCACTTGTACCTGTGTCAACAGCCAGACGGGCATTGACGATGTTTTGGGTGATGGCGTTGGAACCTGTGTCACTGTGTTGGATAGTGATGTTGGTGGCCTGGGCTGCTGTCAGT
>NZ_JACOGF010000076.1 GCF_014284335.1 Undibacterium hunanense
CCGCCCCACAAGTCTACACACCAGGCGGCAATGCCCGTATCAACAGCCTGCAAGATGAAGACCAACTGACAGGTACAGGCGTCTCCAACACACTGACAGCCACACTGGGCAATGCCAACGACAACGGCGGCACCCTCATCACCCCAAAACTGACTAACATCCAAACGCTGAATGCAGCCTTCACAGGTTCTTCTTCCGCGGGTGCCAACCTGGCAGTCACCGGTCTCGATCTGCAAGATGCCACCGGCCTCAAAACCGTCAACATCTCCCGTATCGCCTCCG
>NZ_JACOGF010000077.1 GCF_014284335.1 Undibacterium hunanense
CCGATCCAGCAGGTCTGACCTACTGGGCAGGCCAGATCGTCAACGGCGCAGTGACAGTTGGCGCAGCCGCCCTGTCCATCCTCGCGGGTGCCACTGGTGCAGACAAAACAGCCGTTGACTCCAAAGTCACTGCTGCTACCTCCTTCACTACTGCTGTTGATACCACCAAAGAAATCACCGCCTACGCAGGTGTAGATGCCAACGCCACAGCCAAAGTATGGCTGAGCAAAGTTGTTGATGCCGCCACACTGGCCACAGCACAAACAACCGTTGATGCAAC
>NZ_JACOGF010000078.1 GCF_014284335.1 Undibacterium hunanense
TCACCCGTAGCGGCATCAAACTCGACACCTCCTACGATGGAGAAGACGGCGGCGTCTACGCCAACCTTGGCTACTATGGACTGACCGGTAAAAACGTCGCCAAAAACACCATGGCCGAATTTGGAGCGGGCGCCTACTGGAGAGCGTATAAGACCAAAGACTTCAGCTTCACCACCGGGCTGGGCCTGACCTCCTTCTTCTATCAAAAGAACCTGCGCTACTTCACCTATGGACACGGCGGCTACTTCAGCCCCAAATCCTACGTCTCGGTAGGCGTAC
>NZ_JACOGF010000007.1:0-221167 GCF_014284335.1 Undibacterium hunanense
GGTTACTTATTTACCCAGTTTTGCGTCGCAGCGTTGTGTGCGTCAGCAGCAGAGAAACGAGATTATGAAGCACTTTATTCCCACTGTCAACACCTGCAACTCATTTCGTTTCTCTTCGCTCTTTCGAGCTACTTAAACTGTTGCACGGCATTCACAGCTACTGACTTATTCCGCAATAACTTCCATCGCTCATTTCGCCAGCTTTACTTTGCTTCACTTCTCCCCGCTCTTCAGCGGGAGGCGAACTATAGCAAACTCTTCCCCCACTTTGCAAGTGCTTTGCGGGAATTATTTAGATTGTTTTTTGGCAGGCTGGCGTTGGGGTGGCGGTTTGTAGGGTGCGCTCCGCGCACCGGCTCTTTGGGTTTGATCGGGCGTCTTATATATACGTAATGAAACGGTGCGCACGGCACACCCTACTATGCTTTGGTTTTTTGCCATGGTAGTTTCCTCTCAAGGAAATCCTGATGCCCCTGTCACATGCGGTTAAAATACGGGATTCATCAAATCATTAAACCAGCCCACTGCTATATAAGAGCAATGGGCGCTTAGTGTTATCCGGACCGAATTTATGTTGCGCATTACCGATTTACAACTCCCGCTGGATCATACCGACGCAGAACTGAGGGCCGCCGTATTGGCTGAACTGAGTATCGATGACAAGGAGCTTGTCAGTTTTTCCATTTTTCGCCGTGGTTATGATGCACGTAAAAAAACCGCGATCATTCTTACATATACAATCGATGTCATCACTACGCAGGATGAAGAGTTACTGCGCCGTCACAAGAATCGTCCGCGCCTGTCCCCAACCCCGGATACAGAATACAAATACGTCACACGTGCTGGTGACACACCATTTCAACGCCCGGTAGTCATCGGGTTTGGCCCCTGTGGTCTGTTTGTGGCACTGCTGCTTGCGGAAATGGGATTTCGTCCTATCGTACTCGAACGTGGAAAACCGGTCAGGGAACGCACCAAGGATACCTGGGGTCTGTGGCGCAAGCGTGAACTGCACCCGGAATCGAATGTGCAGTTTGGTGAAGGCGGTGCAGGTACTTTTTCTGACGGCAAGTTGTATAGCCAGATCAAAGACCCGAAACATTATGGCCGCAAGGTGCTGGCTGAATTCGTCAAGGCGGGTGCGCCGGAAGAAATTCTGTATGTCAGCAAACCGCACATAGGCACCTTCCGCCTGGTCAAGATGATAGAGGAGATGCGCCACACTATAGAAGCTTTGGGTGGGGAAATACGTTTCCAGCAAAAAGTGACGGATATTGATGTGGTGGATGGCAAAGTCCAAGGCGTGCGCCTGAACGACAGCGAATATATCGCGACATCACATGTGGCACTGGCCATAGGCCATAGCGCCAGGGACACCTTCAAGATGGTGGCAGAGCGCGGCATCTATGTCGAAGCCAAACCATTTTCCATAGGCTTTCGTATTGAACACCCGCAATCCGTGATCGACAAGGCGCGATTTGGACCGAATGCCGGCAATGAGATTCTGGGAGCTGCCGATTACAAGCTGGTCCACCATGCAAAGAATGGCCGCTCGGTCTACAGCTTTTGCATGTGCCCGGGCGGCACTGTCGTGGCAGCCACGTCCGAGCCAGGCCGTGTAGTGACGAATGGCATGAGTCAATATTCACGCAATGAGCGCAATGCCAACAGCGCCATCGTGGTCGGCATTACGCCGGCAGATTATCCTGGCGACCCATTGGCTGGCATTGACTTGCAAAGGAAGCTGGAAGAAAAGGCGTATGCCATGGGCGGTGGTAATTACAATGCCCCTGGCCAGTTGATAGGTGATTTTCTGGCGGCGCGCGCTTCAACTGAAATTGGCAGTGTGGAACCGTCCTACAAACCGGGCATCACCTTGTGCGACCTGGCAGAAGCTTTGCCCGACTTCGCCATACAGGCCATGCGCGAAGCCATTCCAGAATTTGACAAGAAGATCAAGGGCTTTGCCATGAAAGACGGGATACTAACGGGCGTAGAAACAAGAACTTCATCCCCGATACGCATCAAGCGCAATGATGGTGATTTGCAGAGCCTGAACACACGGGGCTTGTTCCCGGCAGGTGAAGGTGCGGGTTATGCAGGCGGGATTTTATCGGCTGCCGTGGATGGCATCCGTGTTGCCGAAGCGATGGCAACGGATATACAGGGCAGACAAGCTCAATAAATCAAACAGGGCAGATGCCAGTCTGGTCATCTGCCCTGCCTGAGTCTTTCTTGTCGGATTAACCCAGCAAATCGTCCAGTCCGGCGCTCAATTCACTCAAAGGTGGCATGTCAACGGTGACCACTTCGGGTTTGAGGCCAAGCTTCTGCGCTACTTCAACAGGGAAGGTAGCTTCCTGCTCTTCTTTGGAATAATGATTTTCCTCGCCACGAGCACACCAGGCTGCCACATGCACCACAGCGCCAATCTGATCAAACGTAGTCTGCTGCAAGGGTTCGGCGCAAGCCTTGATGGCCGTCGCAAAACTGTCCGGGAAACGCCAGCGCTTGGACAACTCGGCACCAACATCAAAGAAATCGTATCCAAAAGAGGTGCGTTCCACGTCTGGCCTGCGGACATCAAGTGGGCCAGCTATTTTATCGATCTGTAGCATTTGCTCAGGCATACCGGCATGCATGACCAATTGCCCGATGGCATGCATCAATCCAACGGTAAAGGCAAAGTCTGAATTGGCATGGGCTTTTTTTGCCAGCCATTTTGCCACCACCGCAGTATGCAGGCTGTAACGCCAGAATTGTTTGAGATCGACACCCGGCATGGATTTGAAACCACTGGTCAGGCCACTACTGACCACCAGCGTACGTACTGTCATAAAGCCCAGCATCAATACGGCATCATCGACAGAACCCACCGTTCTTGATGCATGGTAGTAGGATGAATTTGCCAGACGCAACAGTTTGGCACTGAGTACCTGGTCTGCCGAGAGTTTCCTGGCAATTTCGTCGATAGACACGTCATCGTTATTAAAACTGTCTATCACTTCCTGCACAACCTTGGGAATGGAAGGTAAAGCATTTTGTTGCTGGAACAGTGTCTCGATTTTCATAGGGCATCTCCTTTAGATGAGGGGACAGCTACCACACGTCTCTCTTTTTATGTCTGGAAATTGATACGCCAGTCAGCAAATTGCCTGGAACGCATTTCATGAACAGCCATGAATGTATTCCAATAATGCAAGAGCATTAATTATTGCTATAAAAAATCATACTCTGATATGCGTTTTTCAGAAATGCTTTTTTTGATATAGGCAGTGTTTTAAACATAAGCCACAATTGGATGCAACGCTTATGCGGGTGATTTGTTATGCGTATGGTGCAAATTCCGGAAATTTTCATTCATCTTGCCCCGCGCCCATCCATAAAACGAACACGGGTGAACGCCCCTGCTCTGCTTCAGCGATTCCGGAAGATTTACAAACCCGATGCGGTCTTTGCTTCACTTCCGGCCAGACATGGTGGTAAAGTAAGTTTGTAGACGTCATGCCTTAGTAACCAGACAGGAGACAAATCATGAAAAATGCACTTGAACTCGCAGCACAAGTCGGTGAAGAACTCAAAACCAGAAAACTGATACTCACCATTGCCGAATCATGTACGGGCGGTGGTGTCGCTCACGCGATTACAGAAATTGCCGGTTCTTCAGAATGGTTTGACTGTGGTTTCGTCACTTATTCCAATTCATCGAAGACTGAGTTACTCGATATTCCTGCGGCCTTGATTGCACAGCATGGTGCCGTCAGCGAGGAAATCGCCGCAGCCATGGCACAAGGGGCCATCGCCAATTCAGAAGCACATATTTCACTTTCCACCACCGGCATTGCCGGCCCTACCGGTGCAGTACCAGGCAAACCCGTTGGCACCATCTGTTTTGGCTGGCATGTCGGCGGCATCACGCATACGGAAAGGCTGGTTTTTTCTGGTGACCGTCAGGCTGTGCGTGAGCAAACCGTGGTTCATGCACTGGACAAATTACTCAGGTTCGTCAAGGAGCTGTGATTTGTCACTGAACACAGGGCATCTCCAGGTATTGCTGGTTGATGATGATGCTGAGATAGGCCAGTTATTGAGCAATTACCTGGGAAAATTCGATATCCACTGTGTCGCCGTACAGGATGGTGTGGCGATGCAGACGGCCATGCAGGCGCGCGACTTTGATGTCATTTTGCTCGATCTGATGTTGCCCGGTGATGATGGCCTGACTTTATTGCGCAAGTTGCGCCGCCATGCGACAACACCGGTCATCATGCTGACGGCAAGAGGCGAATTCGCCGACAAGATACTGGGGCTGGAATCTGGTGCCGACGACTATCTGATCAAACCGCTGGATGCCCGTGAACTGGTGGCGCGCATACAAAGCGTGGTCAGGCGTTGCAACGCAACAGCAAGATCAGTCCATGAAGCAACTGAAAACCAGCAAACGGAATTGCGTTTTGCATCCTGGACCCTGCATCTCGCAAGCCGCCAGTTACGCAACCCTGACAAACTGGTCATCCCGCTGTCGAATGCCGAATTTCGCCTGCTGCATGCCTTTATCCACCGCCCCGGCCAGGTACTCAGCCGGGATCAACTGCTCGACATTGCCCGCAATAAATCCAGCGAAGTATTTGACCGCAGCATAGACTTGCTGGTCTCCAGATTACGCCAGAAACTGGGGGATGATCCACGCCATCCAAGTATGCTGAAAACCATACGCGGCGAAGGCTATATGTTCAGCGCCAGCATTAAATGAAACGGCTGATGCGCGATACCATCTTCAGCCGCCTGTTTGGTCTGGCCATGGCCGCCGTTGTGGTCAGCCATATCGCCACCTTCATATTGATGTTTGTATTTTTGGGTGATCACCGACCGCCACCCCCGCCCGGACCGCATTTGCACCACCATCCTGAGCCTGGTTTGCTGGGCGGTCCTTTGATGGGCTTTACGCTAAGTATGCTGTTGCAATTGCTGGTGCTGGCCATCGCCGCATGGATAGGCTCGCGCAGCCTGGCTCGCCCCATGCAGGACCTGGCTGCCGCTGCCAGTACACTGGGAGATGCGAAAAAACCCACACTTATACCTGAGACCGGCCCGGAAGAAGCCAGACAAAGTGCACTGGTATTTAATCAGATGCAACAACGCCTGTATCAGCAAATGGAAGAAAGGGAGCGCTTTCTGGTAGCGGTTTCCCATGACCTGCGGACGCCGCTGACCCGCATGAAATTGCGGATTGCCCAGATACATGAAGATGGCAATGGCGAAAAACTCTTGCAGGACGTGGAAGAAATGCGCCTGATGCTGGATGCCACGCTGGAATATCTGCGCGGCAGTGAAGAAACCCTGCAAATGCTGGATGTCAGTTCCCTGGTCGCTGCCATAGTCGACAATATGCAGGATGAAGGTAAGGCCGTCAGTATGCAGGGTACGGCCAACCCGTTATCGGCACTGCCAAATGAGCTCAGGCGCTGCCTATGCAATTTGCTGGAAAATGCCATTTTTTACGGTAAGTCCGCCGACATCTGCCTGCAAGACAGTGAAACAGAACTGTTAATCCGCATTAGCGACCAAGGGCCAGGCATTCCGGAACAGGAACTGGAAAACGTATTTTCACCCTTTGTTCGCCTCGCTACGTCACGCAATAAAAATAGCGGCGGCGTTGGCCTGGGCCTGAGTATCGCCAGGGAAATAGCCAGACGGCACCGTGGTTCACTGATACTCAGCAATCGCAAGGAAGGCACTGGCCTGATAGCAGAGTTACATCTGCCACGTCATTAGGGGCAACTTATTGGGGTTAACTTATAGAGGGTAAATTGTTAAGGTCAATTTTTTTGTAACAGACTACATATCCTCACTACGTATCTTTACATTTACCCCGATTTTGTATCAGCACCGATACAAAGCCGACACAAGCAGGCAACATCCAACTGACACACTGGCATCTGACTGATAGTGGTTAGACTTCCAGGAGGATGCGATGACAAGCGTAAGTGGCGTAAGTGGCAGCAGCAATTATTATTCCCAGGCCAGCAGCGGTGTTCAGAGACACGGGCGCGGCGATCCGGCAAAATTAGCGGACAGTGTATTTTCCAAGCTGGATACGAAAAACCAGGGTTACCTGGAAATATCGGATCTGGAAACAGCATTTGGCAATATTTCTGGCACATCATCCAGCACGACCAGTGCAACCAGCAGCACGGCCAGTACCGGCACCAGCAGTACGTCCAATTCCTCGACCGTCAATGATCTGTTCAAAAAGCTGGACAGTGATGGCGATGGCAAGGTCACCAAGGATGAATTCAGTAGCGGCATCAAGAAATTAAGTGATGAACTGGAAACCCAGTTCAACGCACGTCGTACCAGCGGCGCACGTCCGCCACCTCCACCTGATGGCGGTGGTCAGGGTGAAGATGGCGGTCTGGATAAAACCCAGTTGACAGATCTTGCCTCGAAAGTCGGCGAAAGCAATAGCAGTGCGGGCGCAGCCCTGACGCAAGTGGCCCAGAACTTTGAGGCAGCCGATACCAATCAGGATGGCAAAGTCAGCTTACAAGAATCGATTGCCTATCTTGAAAAGACAGCATCTGCCAGCGGCACCACAAGCACAGGCACAAGCACAAGTACAAGCGCTACCGCCAGCACGACCAGCACCAGCGCGTCTTCTGGAACATCCACCAGCAGCGATAGTACGGGTACCAGTGCGACCTCGGGCACCAGCGGTACGACAGCAAGTTCCAGCACGGACAGTACCAGCAGCACCAGTGATGCGGCGATTTTCAAGAAAGCCCTGCAACTACTGCGCGCCTACGCGGTTCCTCCGCAAGATCAGACTCAGGGTCTGTCAGTCACTGCCTGAGCTTATTGATACTGCATTGACGCTGCACTGCGGTACCGATATCCCGGCAGGCAGGTTTTAGAAAACAAAAAGCCCGGACAGTCATTGAAGACTGTCCGGGCTTTTTTGAAGCTGTAACCAGAACTCATTTCACCATTTCACAAATAGGGGTGAGATGCGTTCTGGTTATTCAGGATCACGATTTTGCATGAGCAGCTCATTAATCAATACCGATTCGACTTTGTCGGTTTGCAAACCCTTGTTCAAACCTTCCTTCAATTGCGCCCTGACCAATTCAAATCCTGCTTCTGAATGCAGGTCATCAGGATTCACCTTGGCCAGCTCAATCTGGTAATAGGTGGCAAGGGTCTTTTTGTTTTCATATAGCCAGTCCTTGTCGTCCTCTCTCACCTGTATAGTCACTTTCATACGCACTACCTGCCCATCCACATACGCCACCTGTTGCGGCAGTTCGATATAGGCCAGTCCGGCGGCGTTGCCATGTATCGTGCGAAAGTAAAAGAAAATTGCCAATAAAATAGCAAATCCACACAGAATAATCAGCGCAGCATAACGGCCAAAATGATCAGGTTCAGCAACTTTTGCTGCTTTGACGGGCTTTCTTTCCAGTGCAGGCTTTTTGGACGCAGTGGATGCTGCCGGCCGCTTGCCAGCTGTAGCAGGCCTTTGCGCAGCAGATACTGCAGGCTTGGCAGTTGCCGGTGGCTCCAGCTCAAATTCCAGCGTACCGCGCTCTGGCGCCCTGGATTCGCCATCAATGGATTCAAAATCCAATTGCTCACTTAACAAGCTCGCCTTTGACCTGTCTTTCGGCATACCTACCTTATCTAGCAAACATCATGTGTTTGGTCATTACATAATTTTCCACAAGGAAACTTTTTTGAGAAGATAAACCAGCTTAAGTTCCCTGTATTTTACTTAAATTAAGTGACCGCTTGATAAAACCGGGACAGTAATTTTGTCCAAAAAAATGATGTACAACAATTTATGATCAAGTTTCGTTACAAACTAAGGGTATAAAACACCAGCTGATTTCGCTATCATGGCGACATTTCAAGCATTTGTATTAATCGCATGTCAACCTCCACCGCACTTTCCGACCGAAATTCCAGCATAGACAATATCAAAGCTGTTTTGATATTTCTGGTGGTTTTTGGCCATCTGATAGAAATATATGTCGGTGAAGATCATGTCTTGCGTTCCATCTGGATTTTTGTCTACTCCTTCCACATGCCGATGTTCGCCCTTATGTCCGGCATGTTTTCCAAAGCACAATGGAATGAGAAAAGTTCAAGCCAGTTGATTTCTGGCGTACTTGCGCCCCTGCTGGCCTTTGAAATCATTTATGAACTGACAGAATTTGCCCTCAAGGGCAGCGTCAGCGTCTATGCCAATCTGGTGGCACCTTACTGGATGCTATGGTATCTGCTGAGCCTGCTGTGCTGGCGTCTGTTATTGCCGCTGTTTGCGCGCATACAATTCCCGGTCATGCTGGCGCTGGCGCTGTCTTTGGTCGCCAGTTATTCCGAACATGCAGGTTATTTCCTTGGCGTTTCGAGAACTCTGGTCTTCTTCCCGTATTTCTTATTGGGCTGGCAGTTGGGTCAGCGTGGACTGGCAGACAAGAAAAAAGAAAAACTGATCTTCAGCGCCGTGGTGGTACTGGCAGCCCTGATCGGTTCTTTCATGCTGAAAAGCGATTTCGATTATCGCTGGTTTTATGGCAGCTATTCCCTGCACAGGCTGGAAATGGCGACGCTGGCTGGCTCTGCTTATCAACTGCTGCAATATGCCTTGTCGACAGTGATTGGCCTGTCTGTCCTGTATTTGCTAGCGCAAAAGAATTTGCGCCTGGCCGGCATCGGCCAGCGTTCGATTTATGTACTCGTGTGGCATGGCATGGCCTTGATCATCCTGCAAGAATCAGGCGTATTGCGCCATATCTTCAAGCTGGACCATGGACTGGCCTTGCTGATCTCGGCACTGGTATCAATGGCTATCGTCTGGCTGTGCGCGCATGAAAAATGTGCGGCAGTGACCAAGCGCTTTATTCTGAACCCCATGAGCTGGCTGCTGACAGCGCAAGGCAACAGCAGCAAACCGACTACAGTGACACCTGCCACGGCAGAAACCGGTAAAAAAGCCCTGGGCCAGGAACCTTAAAGCCCCAACCGCCGGTAATGATCTGGCCTGGCGGTAACCACCACCAATAAAGCACTGGCCATGTACTGACATGGCCAGTGCCGCCTAATTCCTGTTTTGATCCCTGTTTTGATCCTTGTTGCCAGTCTGAATAGTCTGGCTATCAAACTGCTGTGGGTTCTTGCCAGAAATACCGCAATAGAACTGCTGAATCTCCGCCATGTCGGCAGCGATATCCCCGGTTGGTACAAACATCTTGCCTATACCACCGGCTTTACGTTTGAAATCGAGGTAACCCAATGCAATGGGTACACCTGCGCCAAGGGCAATGTAATAAAACCCGGTTTTCCAGTGTGTCACCTTGCCACGGGTTCCTTCTGGCGGCACGATCACTGTCAAACGTGGATTTTCATTGAAGGCATCTACCGTGCCCTGTACGAGGTTACCGGATTTGCTGCGGTCCACAGCAATGCCCCCCAGCCAGCGCATGATGCCGCCTATGACAGGTGGAAACAGGCTGGATTTGCCCATCCAGTACACCCGCAGGCGCAAGGCAAAACAGACCGCCAGAGTGACTGGAAAATCCCAGTTACTGGTATGTGGTGCCGCAATCAATACATATTTCTGCTCTGCCGGGACTATACCCTCAACCCGCCATCCCGCCAGGCGCAAGCCCATGAGAGACAGATAGCGCATGATCGCATTAATGATGGGAGTTTCAAAAATAGTAAGGTGCATGCCGTAAGTCTTTGATCACAAAAGAGAATTTTGCCTTCTCTTCAAGCAAGCGGCATTATAGTGATCTACGGCAAATACAGGGGAGTAAATCGGGAAGTTTTTCCAAATTTCACGAAATTGTCATACCAGTTGAGGGAAGTCTGGCCTAGGGGGCTAGCTGTTTTTAAGCCACTTCAATACTTCTTCCCACTGCGGCAAGTCTTTCTCGACACGAGAAGGAGCGACGTCCCAAAGGGTGGCGCCATGGGCAGCCAGTTGTACATAGTTCTGGGTATCACGCAAAAACCCCAGCACTGGCAAACCCAGTTGACCAACGTAATGGCCCAACTGATCGGCCGCGCGGCTACGGGTATTCACACGCATGCCCAGGATGCCGATCTGGCTGTTCAGCTTCATTTTGGAGAGGGATTTCAAAAAATCCTCGGTTGCCAGAATATCAAATATCGATGCCTGCAAAGGAACGATCACCTTGTCTGCCAGCTTCAATACGGCTTCCAGTCGATTACCCTTCAGACCAGCTGGCGTATCCAGTACCACATGGGTCGTCCCTTTCGGCGGTTTCAACACTTTACCGTCAGCGATGTCCCAGGGATGGATGACAGGCAAATTGCCCGGGCGCAAAGACAGCCAGGTACGCGATGATTGCTGTACATCGGTATCGCCCAGCATCACCTTGTGCCCCTGCGCAGCAAAATAACCTGCCAGATTGGTAGCGACCGTGCTTTTTCCTACCCCACCCTTGGGATTGACAATGGCAATGACTGGCATGTGTGTTCCTTTTATTCAATTCATGGAAGCGATACCTGCTACATAGCAGTTCTGCTTCCCAATTTCATGTCTAAAACCAACAATCTACAAGCAAACCATCTACAGTAATTTGAAATTATTGTCCTTATGGTACCAGTAAGCCCAGTTGTGCGGGCGTCAGGTAACACCATTCACCTTCCGCGATATCCAGCGAGGCCAGCGTCAGCTTGCCTATGGCAGTGCGCTGCAGGGCGGCGCAATGGTTGCCAGCAGCGGCCAGCATGCGCTTGACCTGGTGGTATTTGCCCTGTTCCAGCACAATTTCTATCAGGTATTCATCCAGCTTCTGGCAATGCACCGCTGCCAGCGGGGCAGGTTCATCATGCAGTTTAACCCCTTGCAGCAACAAACTGACCAGTTCGTCTGTCACTGGCTCTGCCGTGGTTGCCTGATACACCTTGGGCACATGTCGCTTGGGTGAAGATTGTGCGTGAATAAAGGGACCATCATCCGACATCAGCAACATGCCAGTCGTGTCATGATCCAGACGCCCTACCGGCTGCACATCACGCCAGCTGAATTGTTCTGGCAGCAGCGTCAACACGCCAGGGTGATGGCTGGGTTTGCGCGAACATTCGAAATTCGATGGTTTATTGAGCACGATATACACGCGCTCACGGTATTCCCAGTCTTCATCAAAGATATGGAATTGCAGGCCAGCGGTTTCAAAGCTCATCTTGGTACTGCGTACCACTTCGCCATTCACGCTTACTTCGCCATCTTCCACCAGATCGCGACAGTATTTCCGGGTTCCAAATCCTTGCGACTGCAAGATTTTATCTAAGCTTAATTTTGTCATGACGCGACTTTATCAGATGTAGCCACTACCACGCTAGCGGGCTGGCGAACTACTGAACTACCTTTGGCCGGTTTTCATTCAGCACTGACTTGCACATCATCATCATTGAGCTTGGGCGCCAGCGGTAAAGTGATTTTGAAGCTGGTTCCCTTGTTCAATTCGCTTTCTACGAGAATATTACCGCACAAGACTTCATTGACCAGGTTATAGACAATATTCAAGCCCAGGCCGCTCCCACCCTGCCCCAGCCGGGTGGTAAAGAAAGGGTCAAAAATACGACCAAGATTGACTTCCGGTACACCCTTGCCATTGTCACTGACTACAATTTCTGCAAATTCTTCATCGACCACCCGTGCCATGATCGACACCGTACCGCGATAATCCCCTTCAAATGCATGGATGAAGGCATTGTTGATCAGGTTCGTGAGCACCTGCCCCAAAGGTCCGGGATAGCTATCCATCATCAGTTTAGGCGGCACTTTAAGGATGATATCGTGGCGTGTCTTGCGTATGGTCGGACCCAGCGTGACGATCAGTTCGGACAGCATTTCATCCAGGGCAAACACGCGACGGTTGGCGCTGGTACGGTCTACTGCCACCTGCTTGAAGCTGATCACCAGTTCCGATGCCTTGCTCAAATTGCGCAACAGCAGATCCGCGCCAGTCTTGGCATTTTTCAGATATTCTTCCAGCACCGAGCGACGCATGCCCTTGTCAAATTCCAGCAAGACATCATCGGTGTGTTGCGCCAGCGTACTGGCCACGGTGACACTGGTGCCGATAGGCGTATTCAGTTCATGCGCAATACCTGCCACCAGCGAACCCAGTGCCGCCATTTTTTCAGTACGCAAAAGCTCGCGCTGGGCGCGTTGCAGGTTTTCCAGCACCACCGTCAATTCACTGTTTGCCACTTCCAGTGCCTGGGTTCGTTCTGATACCCGTCTTTCCAGCGTGGTGTTCATGTTACGGATTTCCTGCTCATTCTGGCGCTTTTCGGTAATGTCTTCCTGCACCAGAATAATCAGCGGTTCATTTCCCAGCCGTATCATGCGTCCCGATACCTGGCAAAGAATAATTTTTTCTTGCCGCCCGCAAGTCAGCCAGGCTTCGTAATCATGAATTTCGCCATCGCGCTCAACGATACGCAAAATTTCAAAGAAATCATTTTCACTGCGCCACAGTGCTTTCTGGGTGTCGGTATCGCCCAGGATTTCATCATGTGACCATAAAAACTGCCTGACCCAGGCATCATTAACGTCAATCATGTTGTAGTGCTGTGACTTGCGCAAGACAGTCATGGCAACCGGGGATGCCTGGAAGATGCCGATAAATTTTTCTTCGGTAATCTTCAATGCCTGTTCGGCACGCAGGCGCTCGTTCAATTCCTGTTGCAGGACAATGTTTTGCGCTTCGCGTTCAGTAATCAGACGCCCCAGGTTCAGGCGCATTTTATCCAACCCCTGCGCCAGGTTGCCGATTTCATCCTGACGCAGCCATTCCAGCGGCTGATCCAGCTTGCCACGCGCCAGACGGCCCGTTGCCAGTTGCAACTCCTGTATCGGCCTGACGATGCGGCGCTCAAACAGCAACCAGATCAGGATGAAAGAAAATATCACCTGCACCAGCAAGGCCAGCCCCAGCTTGAGGAAGTCGGCCCACAATTCTTTTTCTATGTGTTCCGTGGTCAGTTCCAACATGACCGTGCCGATCACCTTGGTTTCCAGCAAGATGGGTCTTTCCTCATGCAGGAATTTGGCGTCAGCTTTTTTGAATTTGGCGCTGCGTGCAAAGATGGATTTGGATTCGTCAAATACTTCAACGCTCACCACTTCGGGGTTGCGCATGACGGCCTGGATAAATTGATTGGCAACAGCTTTATCCAGCGTCCAGACCGGCACTGCCATGGCCCGGGACAGCATGTCAGCATATTGCGACATGGGATTGCGGACGCGTAACTGCAACTCGCGTTCGTAACGGTCTTGCACCAGAAAACGTCCCAGCACGGTCGCTGGCAACACGATACCAACTACAACGCCAAGAATAAGAATTTGTCGGAGTGAAAGCGTTCGCAATGGATTACCTGTCGTAAGCGGCAGTTACTTCGATTGCTGCTTGCGCCATAACTGTATATTCGACGCAATCAATTTATTCATCACGTTCTGTTTATCCAGTTTGTATACAGCCTTGGCAATCCGCCCGCGCATTTCCGGTGTATTGCAGGGCGATTTATGCGACAGGGTCAAATACAGATTTTCATTCGTGATGGGCGGCGAGACGGTTTTCAGTCCCGTGATATTCAGCTTGGCTACATAGGCCAGGCCAGGATCTTCTTCATAAATCAGATAATCAGCACGCGACAGGCTCACCATCTTCAAGGCTTGTTCCAGACTGGGCACCATGGAAATTTTCAGCGATTCCTTGGCATAGCGATCAAACTCTTCACCAAAGCTGTTATTGATCACTGTCACACCTTGTTTGCCAGCCAGATCAGCCCATTTTTTGTAGGGCAGATTGAAATTGCTGCGCGTCCAGATCACGGTACGGGTTTCACGAAAAGCCGGATAAAAATAATCCATGTATTCCAGCCGTGGCTGGGTAAAAAAAGCACCAGCCAGCAAATCGACGCGACCCAGCTTCGCTTCTTCCTGCACCCGCCCCCAGGGGCCGACATATTTCACATCAATGGCTACGCCGATTTCCTTGGACAGCAGTTGTATCCATTCAGCATTGGCACCCATCAGACGATTTTCATCTTCAGGGTCACGCCACAGATAAGGAGGATATTCAGGATTGCCGGTTGCCAGCAAACTCTTGCAGGATTCATTGGCGTGGACGGGAAAGCCAACAACCATCAGTGCTGCCAGTATCATCCAGCAAGCCAGTTGCCACACAGCACTATTGGAAGGAATAGCTTTGCAAGAATACCGCTTCATAGCACAACCTTCTCAGCAAGAATGGGGGGAATAGATGTTTAAGTCTAACTGCTGGAATTAGGCTTGGCAAGAAAGTAGTTGTGCTTAAGGAACGGTTTCCAAAAAGAAAATAATTGACCGACGTTTGCCGGTCAATTTCACCCTGCTCCATGCAGCCCATGCATACGTTGCACGGCAAAACAAAGACAGGACAAACCGACTTAACGTCTGGCGATACTGTTGCCGTTGCTTCTCACCAGATCACCGGACATCATGCCAGGGTCATGTTCAAAGCTATAGGTTTGTTTGTTGCCACCTTCGAACACCACAGTGACATTCCAGATCTTGGTGGTTTTTACTTTCTGCTCGATTTTGTGGCCAGCCAGGGCACCGCCTGCTGCACCGGCAATAGTAGCCAGATCACGTCCGGTACCACCGCCTACCTGATTACCCAGCAAAGCACCGGCAACGCCACCAGCAATCACACCCAGTGCACCACCCTCACCTTCCTTCTCGGCCATCTCTACTGCCACCACTTTGCCGCACTCAGGGCAAATCGGTTCTACCCTGGCAGCAGCAGGTACAGGAAGCGGCTTGTTCATGTTTTGTTTGGCCTGGGCCAGTGCTGCATTGTATTCCGCCCTGGCGTCGCGCAGGCATTGCATTCTGGCAGATGAAGTAGATGCGTCTGCGCACAATTTTTTATCATCGTTATAGCGGACAGAAGCACGTTTGCTGTCCTCAGCATAACGTTGCCTGGCAGCAGGATTTTGCGCAAATGCGCCAGTCACTACGGTCAACATCAGGCTGGCTATCAGCACTTTCTTGTTCATGTAAAGCTCCTTAATTAATCAAAAATTGTATCGCTTTGCGAAACATATTACTTATAACGTCGATAAGGGAAATTTGATGACCTAACTCACAATAGTTGACAGTTCCATATTAGATCGTTTTTGAAGAAATGTCTGGAAGGCATAAAAAAACCCGCCGGGCGGCGGGTCTTCAAAAAGGATACTCAAAACGCTTACAGCTTTGCCTTGATCAGCTTGCCCAGTATTTCCACACCCTGATTGATGCGCTCTGGCGATACCGTCACGAAAGACAGACGGAAGGTATTCGGGGCTGGGTTATTGGCATAGAAAGGGCCACCAGGAACAAAGGCCACGTTTTGCTGTATCGCTTCATCCAGCAATTGTTTGCTATCCATATGCGCAGGCAGGGTCACCCAGATGAACATGCCGCCTTCTGGCCTGGTCCATTGCACGCCTTCCGGGAAATATTTGCTCATGGCTTCCAGCATGGCATTGCATTGTTTGGCATACAAAGTACGGATGGTGGGAATATGCTCGGTCAGGAAACCATCCTTGATGACTTCATACACCACCATCTGCGTCAGTTGCGCCGTATGCAGATCGGCTGCCTGCTTTGCTTGTTCCAGCTTGCGTATCAGCGGTGCAGGCCCGACTACATAGCCAAGACGTATGCCTGGTGTCAGTACCTTGGAGAAAGAACCCATATAGATTACGCCACCCGAATTCATGTTCAGCATCTTGGGCAAGGGTTCACCGCTATAGCAAAGATCACCGTAAGGATTGTCTTCGATCAGCGGTATGCCCATGCGGGCGCAGGTTTCAACCAGTTCGAAGCGACGCTCTACAGACAGCGTACGACCGGTAGGGTTTTGAAAATTCGGCAAGGCATACATGAGGCGTGCGCCTTCACCCTTGGCGGCGACAGATGCCGGTACGACACCATGCTCGTCAGTATCCACCGATTCAAATTCAGGACGATATACAGAAAATGCCTGCAAGGCGCCCAGATAGCTGGGCGTTTCCACCAGAACCTTGCTGCCCTCATCGACCAGTACTTTGCCTAGCAGGTCCAGCCCCTGTTGCGAGCCAGATACCATCAGCAATTGATCTGGCAATATTTTGGAGTCACTGGTAGACAAGGAATCTGCCAGGAATTCGCGCAGCGGTGCATATCCATCGGTAGGGCCGTATTGCAGGGCCGATTTGCCCTGTTGTGACAATACCTTGTCAAAGGCGGCGCGCATGCGCTCTACCGGGAAAGTTTCAGGCGATGGCAATCCACCAGCGAAGGAAATAACTTCAGGACGCATGGTCACTTTCAGAATTTCGCGAATGGCCGAGCTTTGCAACTGCTCTGCACGTTGGGAAAATTTCCAATCTATCGGGCTGGGATTCTCAAGTTTCATGCTGGTCTCACTGTATAAGGATTGCCATCACAGGCAGGTTATCGTTTTATAAAATTTAAGCGATTTCGGCGATCAATTCGATTTCCACGCAAGCACCCATAGGGATTTGCGCCACACCAAATGCTGAACGGGCATGCTTGCCCTGTTCGCCAAAAATTTCGCCTATCAGTTCGGATGCACCATTGGTCACCAGGTGCTGCTCAATATAGTCAGGCGTGGAATTCACCAGGCTCATGACTTTGACGATGCGTTTGACGCGGTTCAGGTCGCCGCCGCAAGCAGCCTGCAACGTAGCGATCAGGTCAATCGCCACGGCACGTGCCGCCAGTTTGCCTTCTTCAGTAGTAATATTTTTGCCAAGTTGACCTACCCATGGCTTGCCGTCTTTTTTGGCAATGTGGCCAGAGAGGAAAACCGTATTTCCGGTTTGTGCATACATCACATAAGCCGCAGCCGGAGTTGCTACTGCTGGCAGTTCAATGTTCAGTGCTTGAAGCTTTGCATAAAATGACATGTGTTTTTTCCAGAAAAAAGTCGGACAGCCCTCACTGGCCCACTTGATTAAATTAAGTTTAAATTATTATTTTTTGCAAAAAACCTGTTTCTGCAAAATGAAGGGCCTCGCTCACCAGTTCAGGAATATCGGAAGTCTTCTTTATTAGACCTCTATTGTAAGCCCCTGCCACCCCGATTAACACCCCTAATGCTAGCGCTGGAGGCAGATTAAATTCGGTCATGGCTTTTTTCCAGACCGTTTCAGCGACGGATATTCATGCGCCGACCAAAGCCCACCACCACAATCACCGCCAGCGCAAACAGGATTTCTCTGCCGCTCAGGGTTTCGCCCAGTATCACAGCCGCACCCAGCAGGCTCAAAAAGGGTTGCAGTAATTGCACTTGCCCGACACGGGCAATCCCGCCCAGCGCCAGCGCCTTGTACCAAAAGAAAAAACCGATGAACATGGAAAACACGGATACATAGGCAAACCCGGCCCAGGCCCGGCCCGACGCCTGAATGCCATAATGCCAGCCCAGCCACAAGGTAATTGGCAACAATACCGGCATCGCCAGCAGCAAGGCCCAGGAAATCACCTGTTGCCCACCCATGCTTTGTGACAGGCGCCCGCCTTCGGCATAACCCATGGCAGCGGCGATCACGGCCACAAACAAGGCCAGGTCAGCCATCTGGAAAGAGCCGCCCCCTTGCATCAGGGCAAACACGATCACCAGGCCACTACCCAGCAATGCCATCAGCCAAAACCCCATGGAAGGTTTTTCATTGAAACGCAGCGCTGCAAACAAGGCCGTTGCCAGTGGCAAGATGCCCAGCACGATAGCCCCATGTGAAGCCGGCACATGTGCCATGGCAATGGAACTGAACAGGGGAAAACCCACTACCACGCCCAGCGCTGTGATCAGCAAGGGTTTCATTTGCGCGCGCTGTGGCCACTTGCCGCCCTGCATCCACAACAATATGCCGGAACAACAGGCCGCCACCACGGCGCGCCCAAGCGCGACAAATACCGGGTTCAATTCTGCCACTGCCATACGGGTAAATGGCAGGGTCAGGCTGAAGATGATGACACCGACCAGGCCCAGTACCATGCCCTTGTTTTCCTGTATCACCATGGCGAACCTGTCCGTTCAATAAATAAGTTGTTATGCATCATGAAGTCACCAGCATAGGGTACAGCGACAAAACCAGCAGCAAGGCCATGCCATAGTTAAAGATGCGCAGATTCCGTTCCACCTTCAGTAAATGCCTGACTTTGGCACCAAACAGCACCCACAGACTGATACTGGGTAAATTGATCAGGGCAAACACAGCTGCCGCCAGGGCGACCACCCAAAAACCACTCGAGGCCGGAATATAAGTGCTAAAAGCACCGAGAGCCATGATCCAGGCTTTGGGATTGATCCATTGAAACGCAGCCGCACTCATGAAACTCATGGGACTGGCTTTATGCGTGCCATCCTGGGTCTTGTTTTCCAACGAACCGGCATTGGCGATATTCCAGGCCAGGTACAGCAGGTAAGCTGCGCCGCCCCATTTCAAGACAACATACAACCATGGAAAAACTGCAAACAGGCCAGCCAGGCCCACACCTACGGCCAGTACCAGCACCATAAAACCCAGATTGATGCCCATCATATGTGGCAAAGTGGCACGAAAACCGAAATTGACACCAGAAGCCAGTAACATCAGGTTATTGGGGCCTGGTGTGATCGAAGAAACCAGGGCGAACAGGGCAAATGCCATGAAAGTATGTATCGCCATATCAAGCCGCCAATAAAGCAAGGGGCTGCAATGTGTGCTGGCTGAATGTAAGTGTCTCGTCCATCATGATTCTCCGTTTTTTGCTTTGGTGTTGTGCTATCCTAAACGCAAAAACCAATACAGTACCAATACACTACAACCAATAATATTCATACTGTAATGGCTCTTTATCCATTACAGCACGGAGACATGGCATGCTGACACCCACCTTTTATATCTCCCGCGACTCTGGCGGTTCACTGGTAGAACAAATCGTCAATGCGGTGGCAACCCGCATAGACGACAAACTGTTGCGCACGGGGGCACGCATGCCGTCGATACGCCAGTTTGCTGATGAACAGGCGGTATCGCGCTTTACCGTGGTGGAAGCCTATGACAGGCTGGTGGCCAAGGGTTACCTGGAGTCGCGACGTGGTGCAGGTTTTTTTGTACGTGAGCGGGCGTCCATGCTTAACAATGTGCCTAGCACAGCACAGGCCATTCTCCCTACCCAGAATCTGGATGTGGTGTGGCTGGTACGCAATATGTTCCGTCAATTGCCGCCACAAAAAATGCCAGGATCAGGGGTCTTGCCACACGACTGGCTTGATGGCGAACTGGTCGCCAACGGCCTGCGCGCCATCAGCCGCCTGAACCAGAACTTGTTATTGCATTACGGCACCCCACAAGGTTTTTTGCCGTTGCGTCAGCAGTTGCAACTGAAACTGGCTGAACTGGAAATTGCTGCATCACCCGAACAGATCGTCATGACCAGTGGCGTTACCCAGGCGCTGGACCTGGTCGCACGTGAATTTACCCAGCCCGGCGACACCATCTTTGTCGATGATCCTGCCTGGTTTTTGATGTTTGGCTCTTTCGCCATTCTTGGCACCAAAGTGATAGGCATACCGCGCCTGCATGATGGTCCGGACGTGGCAAAACTGGCAGAACTGGCGGCCTTGCACAAACCCAGGCTGTATATCATCAACTCGGTTTTGCATAACCCGACCTCGACTTCCTTGTCCGCTGCCAAGGCTTTCCAGGTATTGAAAACTGCCGAAGAACATGATTTCATCGTCGTCGAAGACGATGTGTATTGCGACATGCACCCGGGCCCGGCCGTACAGGCCGCCACCCGTATCGCTGCACTGGATCAGTTGCACAGGGTGATCTACCTGGGAGGTTTTTCCAAGACACTGGCGGCAAATCTGCGGGTAGGCTTCATCGCCACCTCGCCAGAACTGGCGATACGCCTGGCTGACCGTAAAATGCTGTCCACCCTGACCACTACCGAAATTGGTGAAAGGGTGGTCTACAAGATCCTGTCGGAAGGACATTACCGCAAGCATGTCGACCGCATACGCGTCAAACTCGATGGTGTGCGTGACGACATCACCAAGCGTCTTGAGCAACTGGGCATGAAGATCGATTACCGCACGCCGGCAGGCATGTTCTTGTGGACAGAAACCGGCTGCGACACCAACAAACTGACCGAAAAAGCCATGGAGCAAGGCTATTTGCTGGCTCCGGGCAGCCTGTTTTCACCCAACCAGCTACCGTCCACCAGGATGCGCATCAACATCGCTGCGATGTCTGACACCGGTGTGTGGGAATTCTTGAAACGAGAAGCACGCTGATGCAACTTAATGGCGGCTCTCTTGTGACGATTGTGGCGATTGTGAAGAATTACGTGTCAATGCAGGCTGGCGTTCGCCAGCTTGACCCCAAACCAGACAAACAGGCCACCTACGCCACTGGACAGGCTGGCCGACAGACGGCGGCGCTGGCTAAAGCCGCGTGCCAGGCGTGCGCCCACAAAAATCAATACCGACAAATACAATGAACTGAACACCATCACCACCGCACTGAGGATAAGGAAGGGAATCGCCGGTGTCGGGTAATTCGGATCGATGAATTGCACAAAGAAGGACAACAGGAACAAGATCGCCTTGGGATTCAGCAAACTGATCACCAGCGCTCGCTTGAACGGGTTTTGCATATTCACCGCAACCGCCTGTGTTTCAGTCACCATTACGGTTTTGTTGCGCCACTTTTGAACAGCCGCCCAGATCAGATTGATACCCACCCACGCCAGATAAGCCGCACCTGCATATTTAACCATCAGGAACAGGGCCGGGTAGGTACGTAAAATACTGGCAGCGCCCAGAGCTGTCAGCATCAACAGCACACTGTCACCAACAAAAATACCCATGGCCCCTTTATAGCCCTCACGCACGCCGCGTGCAGTAGCAACTGCCAGCACATAGATAGAATTCGGTCCTGGCAACAAGACTATACCCAAAGCCCCCAGCACATATGTCCACAAATCGGTTACACCATAAAAACTCATTTTTCACCTGCCCTCATTGATAACTGATCGCTGATTATGCATGCCCACGTGGGCATCAAAACTCATGCGGATACAGCCTCAAGATTACCAGTTTGTCTTGCTTCCCGCTCGTGCCTGACCAATGCCTCACCGGCTCTGCGCATCAGGCTGAGTGCGGTATCGCCTTCACGCAAGGTTGCCGTACGTACCGAAGCGCTGATCTTCATTTCTTTGCCGGATACGGCAATAGGCATGGCTACCACGGTAGCGCGGGCGCGGTCAGCAATCTTGTCGGCATCCTCTGCCGATGCTTCTGGCAGCAACACACAGAATTCTTCACCGCTATAGCGGGCGATGCAGTCATAAGAGCGCATCGCCCGTTTGACACGCCGGCTTACTTCGACCAGGATGACATCTCCTACCTGTGGTCCATGGGTGTCATTGATATGTTTAAAATCATTCAAATCCAGCACCAGCACCGATAACTGCTTGCCCAGGCGTGTATGGCGCTGCAGCTCTGCATCGGAAACACGCATGAACTCACGCCAGTTGGCTACGCCGGTGACCGGGTCCGTGTTTGCCTGTCTTTCCAGTTCCTGTTCTGCACTCAGCAGTTTTCTTCTGTACCTGTGTACATAGGCTGCAATTGCATGGCCGGTAATGGCAACGGCAGGCAACATCAACACCACACTGGCAGCCTGGGAAAACGTGCTGGCCTGCTTATACAGTAACAAGAAACAGGACGCTGCCGCAAATGCAAACAGCGGCGTGCGTAACTGGGTCAAAGCCAGCGGCAAGGAAATAAAAGCCATCAGTATCAACCAGGCATCCACCATGTAATGCCCGAAATATTCACGCGGCAGGCAGGCATTGCTGATGAACTGCGTCAGCAATACCATCACTATCCAGTGCAGGGCATAGCGGTCCAGTACCGGCACATTTTCCACCTTCGCATATTGCCTGATCAGCCATATCGAATAAGCCAGCACAGCGACGCGCAGCAATAACAGGCCAGCCAGTGGCCAGCCTATATCATGAAACAACACATCCACCAGTGCCAATGGCAAAAATGCCCACAGCATGATGCGTACCACCCGACGTACCTGTGCCCGGTCCTGTTTTGTATATTGAGAACGGTAATTCTCTTCGCTGACATCTTTGTAGTTCATCTGGATTCCGGAACCTGACTGTTTATCATGTTTGTGATGCTTTACTTCTCAGTCAATTATTATCAATTGAGCACTTCGTTTGGTCATATGTGCATATCTATGCTACATTCTCATTCTGAATTTCCGTCGCTTCAGATAAGCCCTATAAAGCACAACAAAGCCTGACCAAGCCCGACTTAATTATATGCCCCACTTGCAGCAGCAACATGTTAAAGATTGCATAGGCAACGCGCCTGTGCCAGGCATGTTCGCGCGCGCAAACATAGTCACGCCAACAGGCGCAGCAATCAGCACACCAGTCTTCCACGCCACCTGCTGTTGTTGTTGAGTCTGCACAATTAGCGCAGAAGGGCACTGCCCTCCCCCTGCGATGCATCAGGTCACACCTACCACATTTTCAATTTCATATTTTTATAACAAGATGGACATACTTCTCTACGACAATTGGGAACGCCGCCTGCGCCCCTTCAGCCCGCTGAACAAAGACTGGGTCGGCATGTATTGCTGCGGCCCTACCGTGTATGACTATGCCCACATAGGCAACCTGCGCACCTATCTGTTTGAAGACTTGCTGCGTCGTGCCCTGGAATGGAATGGCTATACCGTGCGTCACGTCATCAACATCACCGATGTTGGTCATCTGGTGTCGGATGGTGATGACGGTGAAGACAAGATGGAAAAAGGCAGCCGCAAAGCCGGTGAATCTGCCTGGCAGATTGCTGACCGCTTCACGGCAGCCTTCAAGGATGACCTGCATCGCCTGCACATCCTGGAACCGGCCATCTGGTGCAAGGCCACCGATCACATTGCCGAACAGATTGATTTCATCGCTGCCATAGAAAAAAATGGCTACACCTACCGCACCAGTGACGGTATTTATTTTGATACCAGCAAACAGGATGATTATGGCTTTCTGGCGCGCATCAAGCGTGATGCCATCAAGGCTGGCAGCCGTGTTGACCTGGGTGAAAAACTACATGCAACCGATTTCGCCCTGTGGAAATTCAGCCCGCCGGATGAACACCGGCAAATGGAATGGGATAGCCCATGGGGCCGTGGTTTCCCTGGCTGGCATATAGAATGCTCGGCCATGTCGGCCAAATACCTGACGCCCTGGTTTGATATCCATTGCGGTGGTGAAGACCATATCGCCATCCACCATAGCAATGAGATAGCGCAAAACCAGGCTTGCCATGGTACCCGCCTGGCCAACTTCTGGATGCATGGTTATTTCCTGCAAATCGATTCTGGCAAGATGTCCAAATCGACTGGTGAATTTTTACGCCTGCAAACCTTGCTGGACCAGGATATTGATCCGCTGGCATATCGCTATCTGTGCCTGACTGCGCATTACCGCAGCCAGATGCAATTCAGCTTTGAAGCCCTGCTATCCGCACAGACTGCCTTGCAACGCTTGCGCGAGACTTACCACGCATGGCCAGAAGGCGGCAACGTCAGTGCCGAATACCGTGAGAAATTCACTGCCTTCATCAATGAAGACCTGAATGTTGCGCGTGCTTTGGCACTGGTCTGGGAAATGCTGAAAGCCGATTTATCCGACGCCGACAAAAAAGCCACGCTGACAGAATTCGATAAAGTCTTTGGCCTGGGCCTGGCGCAATGGCAACCTGCCGTGCTGGCAATTCCGGCAGAAGTGCAACATCTGGCAGAACAGCGCCAGGCAGCGCGCAAGGCCAAAAACTGGGCCGAAGCAGACCGCCTGCGCGGCGAACTGCATGCATTAGGCTATGAAGTAGAAGACAAGGCTGAAGGCATGCAGATCAAGAAACTGTAATAATTTGCGGCATAAAGATAATTAGCAGCATAAAACCAGCAGGGGAAACAATAGTTTCCCCTGTTTTCTTTCAAGACCAGAGGAAGCATCATGCAAAAACCTTCGTTGTTAAGCAATGCAGCAATCATCGCCAGCATGATGGTACTGCCGGGTTTCAGTCAGGCGGGTACCTATATCGAGGGCAAGGACATACCCACAGACTTGCGTCCCTTCGTCACTGCCGATACCAAACTGCTGGCCTTTGTCAGCGCGGACCTGAACGGTGACGACAAGCCTGATTATGTCTTCGTTGTGGAAAAACAAAAGAAACGCCCTGCGGATGAAGATATAGAAGATGGGCAGCGTCCTTTGCATATCGCCATACGCCAGGCCGATGGCAAATTGAAACTGGTCAAGACCAATGAAAAAATCGTCCTCTGCTCCACCTGTGGTGGCATGATGGGCGACCCGTTTGCCGACCTGACGGCAAACAAGAAAAGCTTCACGGTGTCCCATTACGGTGGCAGCGCCTGGCGCTGGGCGAATGCCTATCAGTTCAATTATTCGCGCAAGGACGATACCTGGCAACTGGTGAAAGTGTCTGAATCTTCCTTCCACACCAGCGAACCGGACAAAGCCAAAGAAAAGATTTATACGCCACCCAGGCATTTCGGCAAAATTGATATCGCCGATTTCAATCCTGAAAAATTCAAGAATCCTGGAATCAAATAAAAACAGGGGAAATAAATTCCCCCTGTTGCGTCTATGATTTGCGTCTATGATTTGCGTCTATAAACTCTTCTCAACCTGAAAACGTATCGTTGTACTTCCCGGCGTCACCGAGCTGCGCAGCCTGCGGCCATCCTGATCCTTGTATTGCGAGGCCTGCAGCACATCCTGATGCAGGAGATTGTTGATCGACAAACGCAGTTGCACTTTATTTTCCAGCCTCCACAAACCATACATATCCAGGTTACGGCTAACGCCACTATAGTTGCGCAAGCCAGTGGCGACCTGTACATTGCCACCCGTCTGAAAATTGAAGTTGAAACCAAATGACTGCTGCTCACCGGGCTTGTAATCCATACCCAGATTGGCGGTCAGCGGTACCTGATCGGTCAGGCGATTGTCCGGCCCCGGTATGGCATCCAGCTTTGACCAGTTACGTGCCGCATTCACACGCACCTCCACCGGGGGTGCCGCAAGCAGCCAGTTCTGCAAGGCAAACCTGGCGTCAAACTCTATGCCCATGACCCTGGCTGTGCCATGGTTATACGGAGAGGTAATCCAGACTTTGTCTTTTTCATATAGATTTTGCACTGTCACGTCCTGTACCCGTTTGGCATAGGCAGACAGGCTGAACATGCTGTTCTTGGCAAAATAAGATTCATACGCCAGATCAGCGCCCCAGGCCAGTTCTGGTAAAAGCTGAGGATTACCCTGATAGTCTGGATTATTCGGGCCATTGTCATTATTGGCCGTATAACGGCGCGGCACCAGGCTGCGCGGGGTCGGTGCCTTGTAGGTGCGTGATAGAGCAAAGCGCAACTGGTCTTTTTCCTGCTCTGGCAACTTCCACAATAATTGCATGACCGGGCTCCAGACACTGGACCGTGTCTGTACCACTGGCATCAGGCGCCCTGCGGTTTCGGTATTCAAGCCTTCCCAGCGCAAGCCCAGATAGGCTTGCAGGCGATTCGTCACATCCCATTCATCCTGCACAAACAAAGCCAGGCGACGCACGTTGGCCTTGTAATCTTCATTCAGATCCTGCACAACACTGCTACCCGGCTGGCGATCAAATTGCAGGCGCGCTTCGCTGCGTTGTGTCAGCGCAGTGTCCCAACCCAGCGCCAGACTATGGTCATCGCGAAAGCGACTCAGGTATTTACCGCTGCTGCTGACACTGCTGTCTATCGCATTCGATACCACATGGCGATTGAAAGGCAGCACTCGTTCCTGTGGGTAACCATAGAAGTTGTAATCCGTCTCGCGCTTGTTGTAACTCAGGCCTAGCTTCGCATTCAGCTTGCTGTCTGCATTGATTCTGTGCGCCCAGTTCAGGTCAGACCGCAACATACCCGTGTGCGAAGAAGCACGGTAATTATTGTCGGGATACAGCGTGTGGTCTCCCTCAAGGAGAATTTCATGATCACGTCCCCAGTTCACGTTGCGATAATAATCAATCAGACTTTGCCAGCTCAGCGTATCGCCATTGTCCAGTTCCCAGTTCAGGCGTGGCGTGAGCGCCAGGCGCCAGAAGTCAGCCAGATTTTTTTGCTGTATCAAACGCAAAGTCCTGGCCTGGGTAGCTGTGCCGTCAAGACTCTCGGTCACAACGGGTGCATTCTCATAACCGGTTTTTGACAAGGTGCCAGTGACGGCATAATAAAACCCTGCGTTCTTGTCGGCCACCTCCAGGGACAGCGAAGGATTCCAGTTATTTTCGCCATGCGCAAGGCTGAACTTGACGACTTTCCTGGCACTGCTCACCCCTTTTTTCAAGATGATATTGATGCTACCGGCCACTGCCTGGGCACTGTATTCCGCACTCGTCGTCCGTAATATTTCCACCCGCTCTATCAATTCAGGCGCAATGCTGTCTATGGAAAACCCGGGAGCCACCGCATCACCATTCAATAATATCTGGGTATAACCAGAACCCAGGCCGCGCATGCGCAGTTCATTCCCCACGACGGAAATACCGGGCTGCCGCTTCAAGACCGAAGACAATTGCGCGTCGCCATATTGCAATAACTCTGCCGCGTTAATAACGATTTTGGCAGCGGTATCGTTTTTTCTTTGGGCACTGGCACCTGGCCCAGCAACCTCCACTGTTTGTACCACATCGTCTTTTTTGGCTGGCACGTCCGCAGCATGGAGATGATTACTCCAAAGCAGAATGAAACTTCCCAGACCGGTGGTTCCCGTTTTTATGAATTTTTTGAGATACAAAGAGGACGTGCGCGTTGGACGACTTGAGACAAGCTTGGACATGACGATGATCAGGTTGGGCGGAAATTAAATATGGCCAGATGTAGCAACTAAATCGATAGCTAAACCGATAGCTAAATCGACTGCCAAATCTGGAAAACAGGAGAGATTATGAAGTGGGAAAAACCATCACAGAATCAGCTTGTGACCAAAACCCGGAATGAGGTGACAGAGCAAGAACTTTTAAGCGCTTGCTGTCTCAAGCTTTTATTTTGCGGGTTGCAATCCTGATCTGGTGTATTTGAAAAATTCATCAAGGATGCGGGCAATGCTGCCGTCATTTTTCATCGCCAGCAAATTGGCGCTCAAGACTTTGGAAGTGGAACTGGTGGCAAATTCTGGCCGCACCCGCATCACATGGGAACCATAGGCAATCACCAGGCTGGGGCCTAATAACTGCATGGACGCATTTCTTTCTGCCGCAGCCAGGATAGCCGGCTGGCTACCGACAAGGCCGGAAATACGACCCGCCTCCAGCATACGCAAGCCATTTTCCAGGTTATTGATTTCCACCTTCTTGACACGTTCATCCTGTCCGAAAGTGCCATAACTCAGCCTGCGCATCATGCCTATGCCTTTTTCCGCAGACAGGGCAATCAAATCATCAAAATTTCTCAGGTTTACGCCGCGCTGCGCGACGACAATAATGGGGTATTGGGTTACCTCGGACAAGATAACGCCATCCAGATCGGTAAAATTTTCAGCCTGTGAGATGCTATAGGCTTCTTTGTCCGCAGGAAACATCGCAACATGGCGGGAACTGGGTACGACCTGCACCTCAATGGGCACCGCAGATCGCCTGCGCAATTCATTCACTATGCGCACATTAATGCCATCGTAAGTAGTTTTGCCATCCTTGCTGTCCTTGATAAAGGCAAAAGGGGCCACTTCCGTCAGGTACAGGTTTGCCGCCATGAGCTGCGGGGTATACCCGCATAGCCCCAATAGTCCCAATAGCCCACTGAGCAGACAAAACCCCGGCAAATTCAATACCTTAAGCAACATTCACTCACTCCATGCGCCTGGCAACATTAGCAAAGTATTCAATCATCATGAAAGTTTAGTAATTTTTTGCAAATATTACAAATATGTGTACAACTAAATATGCACATCTGTGCATAAGCCATGAATATTTCATGTTTTTTCTACAACGATCTTGAAATCCACTAAAGCGACCTCACCTACCGCTAGCAAAATTAATGTTGCGATAAAAAGCAGCAGGCAGGTAGTTGCTACAACTTGCTACCACTTGCCACCACTAAATAATGAAATCTTTGAGGGAAACCATGTCAGAAAAGCAAACCCTGGGCTTTCAGGCCGAAGTTAAACAACTCTTGCAGTTGATGATTCATTCCTTGTATTCAAACAAGGAAATCTTTTTGCGCGAATTGATCTCGAATGCCTCTGATGCATCCGACAAACTGCGCTTTGAAGCCATCAATGACGCCAGCCTGTTTGAAAGCGATCCGGACCTGCATATCCAGGTCAGCTTCAACAAGGAAGCGCGCACCATCACTATCGCCGACAATGGCATAGGCATGAGCAAGGCCGATACCATTGAGCATCTGGGCACTATTGCCAAATCCGGCACCAAGGAATTTTTCGGCAAACTGTCGGGCGACCAGCAAAAAGACGCTGCCATGATAGGCCAGTTCGGCGTCGGTTTTTATTCCGGCTTTATTGTCGCTGACCGCATCACCGTAGAAACCCGCCGTGCTGGTCTGCCTGCAGACCAGGCCGTGCGCTGGGAATCCGAAGGCGCGGGCGACTTCAGTGTCGAAGATATCGTCAAACCTGGTCGTGGCACCAGCATCACCCTGCATTTGCGTGAAGGTGAAGATGAATTCCTGTCGGCATGGAAACTGAAATCCGTCATCCGTACCTATTCCGACCATATCTCCCTGCCGATCAAAATGCAGAAAGAAGAATGGGATGAAGAGAAAAAAGAACAGGTCCTGAAAGACGAACTGGAAACCATCAACCAGGCCAGTGCCCTGTGGGCGCGCAGCAAGTCTGACATCACGCCTGAGCAATATGATGAGTTCTACAAGCATGTATCGCATGACTACACAGCACCACTGACACATACCCACAACCGTGTCGAAGGCCGCAGCGAATATACGCAACTGCTGTATATACCAGCACGTGCACCGTTCGACATGTGGGACCGCAACAAGCGCGGCGGCATCAAGCTGTATGTCAAACGTGTCTTCATCATGGATGATGCAGAACAACTGATGCCGGTATACCTGCGCTTTGTCAAAGGTGTCATCGATTCGAATGACCTGCCTTTGAATGTCTCACGCGAAATCTTGCAGGAAAGCCGCGACATCAAGGCCATACGCGAAGGTTCTACCAAGCGTGTACTGGGCATGCTGGAAGACCTGGCAAATGCCGATGGTGATGACGACGCACAAGCAAAAAAAGACAAATACACCACGTTCTGGAAAGAATTTGGCCAGGTACTGAAAGAAGGCGTGGGTGAAGACAGTGCCAACAAAGACCGCGTCGCCAAACTGTTGCGCTTTGCCTCTACCCATAATGACAGCGATGTACAGAATGTCTCGCTGGCAGATTATCTGGCACGCGCCAAAGAAGGCCAGGACAAGATTTACTATGTGACAGCTGAAAGCTATGCCACAGCCAAAAACAGCCCGCACCTGGAAATTTTCCGCAAGAAAGGTGTAGAAGTCTTGCTGCTGACGGATCGCGTAGATGAATGGATGCTGTCCTTCCTCACCGACTTCGAAGGCAAGGAACTGGCATCTGTCGCCAAAGGCGGTCTGGATCTGGGCGAACTGGAAGACGAAGCAGAAAAGAAACAGCACGAAGAAACCCAGACCGAGTTCAAAGACCTGGTCGAGAAAATGAAAGTTGCGCTGGCCGATAAAGCCAAGGATGTACGCGTGACTTTCCGTCTGACTGATTCACCGGCCTGCCTGGTGGCGGATGAACATGATTTGTCCGGTAACCTGGCGCGCATGTTGAAGGCAGCAGGCCAAAGTGCGCCGGAATCCAAGCCTATTCTGGAAGTCAATCCTGACCACCCACTGGTTCAGAAATTGAAATATGAAGAAGCGAAATTCAGTGACTGGTCACACATCCTGTTTGATCAGGCCCTGCTGGCCGAAGGCGGCAATCTCAGCGACCCTAGCGGTTTCGTGAAACGCCTGAATGAATTGCTGTTGGATAAATAAACAGATCAAACAGAAAATTCACTCAAAAAAAAACGGACTCAGTTTGAACTGAGTCCGTTTTTTTATGCGCCATCAAAATCAGCGTACAGGAAAAATCTTTTCCTTTTGCTGCTTGCTGAACCAGTCACGCAGCATCTGCTCTTCATACTGAAAACTGTTATGTCCGCTGGCCACACCCAGGCGCATGAGGAAACTCATGTCCTTCACATCTTCGTTACCAGATGCCACGGTCTTGCCCTGTTCATCCTTGAGATCAAAGCGAAAGCTCATGCGTGGCCAGTACAAATCCCGGATTACACGCACCTCACTCACCATAGGGGTAAAGAATGGCCTGACATCACCGGCCAGATCGACATCTGTCACCGTAATATCCCACACATACCCATCCGGCAGTTTTTTGGCCAGATCGTCAAACATCCGGTCAAATTCCTTGATGACTCTTTCCTGAAAACCGATCTTGCTTTCATTGGTAGGACGAATGTCGGTAAATTTCTCCGGCTCTTGCCAGCTTACCCTGGCGCTACCCGCATAGGCTGGCCCCGTCATGACGACGGCCAGCAACATTACGGTACAAATCTTTTTCACTTTGACCTCCTTTTTTCCTGCGTACTGAGGATACAGTCCAGCCCGTACTATACTTGAATTCCGACTATTGTCAGTCCACGCCTGTGGCGAAAACAGGCGCAAAAACCGGGCGGCTTAACTCTTCAAGCATAGACGATGAAAACAAAAACGACCAGACTGGCTGGTCGTTTCCGGGGATCGAATTTGTGACAAGACTTTTCAGCCCCTGGCCTCAATCTGCCAGGATAACCATGCTACTTCCCGCCCGAATCAATGCGTTACGCGGGTAGTTCTGCCATTTGACAGCAAACGTACCCTGTCACCGGCGCGGAACAGTTCATCCGCATCCTGGGTAATCGCGCGCAATTCACCATTATCCAGCTTGACCGTAATTTCCAGACCGCGCACCTGTGTCGCATTCTTTTCCACATTCTGTCCTATCATGCCACCGGCAATCGCGCCGACTATGCCAGCAGCCAAAGCGCCATTACCCTTGCCTATGGATGATCCGGCAGCAATACCGCCCAATGCTGCACCTGCAGCAGTACCGACACCGCTCTGACCACGGTCTATGGTGACATCGCGTATGGATTCTACATAGCCCATACGTACACTTTGCTCATTCTGAGTCTGTCTGGAGTTGTACACACTACCCGAATTGTGCGACGTAACAGCACAGGCACTCAGGCTGGCTACCGCAAGCAGAATAATAAGACGTTTCAAGATACACTCCTTTATCATTTCAATTAGCATAAAACGCATGACTTTCAATAAGGTTGACTGGCAATGCTGCAGGTAAGTTCCCCGCTTTATACTCCTGACATATTCCCAACATAAGCACGCAAGCAAATTTGGCGAATGCTTGCTAAGCTGGTGCAAGTTCACGCTTTACCAGTTATCACTACGAAAGAACAAGGCATGCAGGCTGATACCAGGCCACTATTACAGGGCTTCCCTCCCGTCATTGATCAGCACACCCATACGCTGGTGCTGGGCAGCTTCCCTGGCGAAGCTTCCTTGCAGGCGGTTCAATACTACGCCTATAAGCAAAACCAGTTCTGGCGTCTGATGTCCGCCTCGCTGGACACCGATATGCTGGCCCTGGCATACCAGCAACGGCTGGATTGTTTGCTGGCGCATGGCGTCGGTTTGTGGGATGTGTTTCATTCCTGCCTGCGATCGGGCAGTCTGGATTCGGCGATACGTGAGGGTAAGCTGAATGATTTCAGCGGCTTGCAGGCACAACATCCGCAGTTGCGTAAGCTCTGCTTCAATGGCCAGACTGCCGGCAAGATGGCGGGCTACTTCAATCAACGCGGCTACCAGACCGCCATACTGCCGTCCTCTTCACCGGCGTATGCCGTGCGGTCTTTTGAAGACAAGCTGCGGGAATGGAAGGCCCAGTTTCAAGGCGACTAAGGGGCAGTATTCCAAACCGAAATGTAATGCTGCTCTTAACACCCTGATGTGGATGTCGCGGGTGGCGTGGCGACATTTTTGCCAAATAGCTGGTTTATGTCTGGAAATCTGTTCAAATGAGTCATTTTCAGGCGAAAATAATGACTGACAACAGGAATCATGTAAATTTCCTTTTTAAGCGTCAGGTGACTGGTTAAAATAAGGCCATGCTAATCAAACGAAAATCCATAGAAGCCGAAGCGAATCATCGCTCCGGCCCCAAAGCTGCGGTCATCAAGAAGGCCAACCGCAAACCCAAATTTGCCCCGGTTACCCTGTCCGAATTCGACGGCGTACGCTTTCTCCATTTCGGTACCGAATGGGTACAGGGTGCCATGCGTCTGCGCAAACCGGATGCCATAGAACTGGAATACGCCCAGCAGATGATGGCCTGGATGCTGTTCATCGATACACCCGGCCATCTGGTGCAACTGGGTCTGGGTACTGGTGCACTGAGCAAATTCAGCTACCGCCAGTTTGAGAATGCACGTGTGACGGCAGTGGAACTGAATCCTTCGGTGATTGCCATCTGTGAAAGCATGTTTAAACTGCCGGCCAATGACGAACGTCTGCAAGTGCTGGAAATGGATGCACTGGATTACGTCAATGATGAAAACAATCATGGCAATATTGATGCCATGCAGGTGGACCTGTATGACGCCACCGCACGTGGCCCGGTACTGGACAGTGCCGAGTTTTATCAGGCCTGCGCCGCCTGCCTGAAAGACGAAGGCATACTGACAGTCAACCTGTTTGGTGACCACCCCAGCTATACGCGCAATCTGAAAGCCTTGCGCTTTGCCTTTGACCAGGTTTTGTGCCTGCCCGAAGTGCATGACGGTAATGTGGTGGCCATCGCCTTCAAACAAAAACAATCACTCGACTTCGACAGCCTGTATGAACGTGCAGAGCAGATCAAGGCCAGCACCAAACTTCCTGCCAAGACCTGGGTCAACGGGCTAAAAGCGGCCTGCAATCCAAAATGATTATCTGAGACGCCAAAACAATATGAATAAACCAGCACACCGCAGCCTGAATCTTCAGCAGATTTTTACCTGGCTGATGGCAGATGGCATCGTCCTCAAAGAGGAAGCAAAAGCGCATTTCAATGCGTCCCAGGCCTTGCTGAAAAATGGCCCGGCATCCATGCATCCGCTGACGGCCGTGGCACAATCCAAATTGCATTCTGCCGTTTCGCCACACATACTGTTGACGCTGGACTGGCTGACAGAGTGGACTGCGGGCAAGGTCAACATGCCTTTCTACCGCATCGACCCGCTGAAAATTGATTTCACCAATGTCTCGGACGTGATGTCATCTTCGTATGCGACGCGTTTCAACATCCTGCCGGTGGAATCTACCGCCAGCACTGTAGTCATTGCCACCACCGAGCCTTTCAATCTCGAATGGCAGCAGGAAATCCTGAAATTCACACGCAAGGAAATTCGTCTGGTATTGGCGAACCCGCTGGAAATTTCACAATACATCGTCCAGTTTTTCTCCCTTGCGAAATCAATCAAGGATGCACGCAAGGCCAACAAGAATGATGCGGCACTACGGCAGAACTTTGAACAACTGGTCGAACTGGGCAAAGCCAACAAGCAGGTGGACGCCAATGATCAGCACGTGATCAATATCGTGGATTGGCTGTGGCAGTTTGCCTTTGACCAGCGCGCCTCGGATATCCATCTGGAACCGAAACGTGATATTTCCATCATCCGTTTCCGTATCGACGGTGTACTGCATCAGGTTTACCAGGTGCCAGCCACCGTCATGATAGCCATGACGGCGCGTATCAAACTGCTGGGCCGCATGGACGTGATCGAAAAACGACGCCCGCAGGATGGTCGTATCAAGACCCGGACCAATGATGGCCAGGAAGTGGAATTGCGTCTGTCCACCCTGCCCACCGTCTTTGGCGAAAAAATGGTCATGCGTATTTTTGACCCGGAAGTCGTGGTCAAGACCCTGCCCGAACTCGGTTTCCCCATCAATGATGCAAAACGCTGGGATCATCTGACCAGCAAGCCGCATGGCATCATCCTGGTAACCGGGCCTACCGGGTCCGGCAAAACCACCACCCTGTACACCACGCTGAAAGCACTGGCAACGCCGGATGTCAATGTCTGTACGGTCGAAGACCCTATCGAGATGGTGGAAGGTTCGTTCAATCAGATGCAGGTACAGGCGTCCATTGACCTTGGCTTTGCTGATGGTATCCGGGCGCTGATGCGTCAGGATCCGGACATCATCATGGTGGGTGAGATCCGTGACCTGCCCACCGCTGAAATGGCGATACAGGCCGCGCTGACCGGCCATCTGGTCCTGTCCACCCTGCATACCAATGATGCCCCTTCGGCCATCATGCGTCTGCTGGAACTGGGTGTACCCTATTATTTACTGGAAGCAACCATCATCGGCATCCTGGCGCAAAGGCTGGTACGTACCCTGTGCGTACACTGCAAATCCCCCGATGGGGAAATGCAGGATGCCGTCTGGTCATCGCTGGTAGAAGACTGGGGCATTCCCAAGCCACAATCCATTTATCGCCCGGTTGGCTGCCCGGAATGCCGTCAGACCGGCTTCCTGGGACGTACCGGCCTGTATGAATTGCTGACTGTCACCCTGCCGTTCAGCAAACTCATTACTGAAGAAGCCGATATCCACGCTCTGCGTACACAAAGTGTCAAAGATGACATGAAACCCTTGCGCATTGCAGGTGCCTATAAGATCATAGAAGGTATGACCACCGCCGATGAAGTATTGAAAGTGACTTCATCGCTGATTTAGCGCAGTTTTCAGGGTAAGCAGGAATGCAGACAGCACCGTCCAGCACATCCGTTACAAGACGACAACTGCTACAGCAAATACTGGCAGTCGCCTTGGTCTATGCGGTGCTGGGGCGGCTTTCCCTGCTGTTGGCAATTCCACCCGGCTACTCGATCGCCATTTACCCGCCTGCCGGTATTGCCCTGGGTGTGGTGCTGACCGGTGGTTATCGGCTCTTGCCCGGTGTCGCTGCTGGTGCCCTGTTCGCCAATCTGCTTATCAATTTTGAAATTAGCGGCGGGCTGCTCGATACCAGTGCCTGGATCGCCTCATCCGCCGTTGCTATCGGTGCCATGCTGCAGGCCGCAGCAGGTTGTCGCATGGTGCGTCATTTTTTGCAGGACGATCTGTCACTCGGCACTGACAAACGTATTTTCCAGTTCTTTTTTTATGGCGCGCTGGTCGCCTGCCTGATCAATGCCAGCATAGGCGTGCTTACCCTGGCAACGCTGAATATCGTACCCTGGCCAGAATTCACCAATAACTGGATAGCCTGGTGGACCGGCGACACCTTCGGCGTGCTGACGATCACCCCCATCGTCATGGTCATCTTTGGCAAACCCCGTGCCATCTGGCATGCCCGCAGATGGAGCGTCATGCTGCCGCTATTTGTCTGCCTGCTGCTGGTGGTCACGGCATTCACCTTCACCCGCTATCGCGAAGAACAGAAACAGCAGCTTGAATTTCGCCTGAAAGCAGAACGTGTAGGTCAAAGTCTGCAAAACCGGCTGGATAGCCATTCCGACATCATGCGCAATGTCGAACGTCTGTATGCCAGTTCCAATCAGGTCGAAAGGAGTGAATTCGCCACGTTCGTGAGCCATACCATTGCCAATCAAAAAGCCATTTCCTTTTTGGCCTGGGTGCCCAAAGTGATGCAGTCGCAAAGGGAAAGTTTTGAAGTATCCGTGCTGCGTGAGGGGTTTGCCAATTTCCAGATACTGGAAATGAATGAACGGCAATCACTGGACGAAGCCAGAATCAGGGATGAATATTACCCCGTCAAATACATAGAACCATTTATCAGTAACCATCAGTTCTTCGGCTATGACATGGGTTCCAGCGTGTTGCGCAGAAACGCTATTGAAGATGCCCGCGACAGCGGTCACCTGACAGTCACCGATCCGCTGACATCACTGGAGGCTAGCGACCTGCAACTGCATGTACTGCTGTTCGCCCCGGTCTATGAACATGGCAAGCCACTGGAGAACATAGAGCAGAGAAGAACTGCATTTTCAGGTACGGCAGTCAGCATGTTGCGCATGGGGGCACTGGTCAAGGACAACCTGGCAAGCGAAGACCTGAAAAATCTCAGCGTCAAATTCTATGACCTGTCCTATCCAGGAAAAAAAGGGGTCTTCCTCGACGACATTGCAGAAATCGACAATCGTTACCTGTTCCAGTCCACCATCAATTTCGGCGGCAGGCAATATGCTTTCCTGGCCCAGCCTTCGTCCGAATACTGGAAATCCCATGTCGCCTGGATCACCTGGATCACCATGATAGGTGGCTTGCTGTTCACCGGCTTGCTGGGCGCTTATTTGCTGGTAGCTACCGCGCATACCTATGGCATAGAAAACCTGGTGGCGCAAAGAACCACGCAATTGCACGACAGTGAAGAACGCCTGCGCACCATACTCGACAATGCGGCGGAAGGCATACTCACTACCGATGAATATGGCGTCATCGAATCGGCCAACCAATCGGCAGAAATCCTGCTCAAATACACGCATGACAGCCTGCTTGGCCTGAACATGCTGAACCTGTTTCCCGATCCCGATTCCCGCATGCTGCTGGTACGCCATTTGACCAGCTCAAGTCTGGGTATGTCATTTGAAGAGACAGGTAAAAGTGACCGTGAAGAAGTGATGGCCATCAAAAAAGATGGTCATGAAGTACCGGTAGAATTGGCCATCACCCGTGTCAAGCTGGGGCAAAAGATACTGCTGGTCATCATCATGCATGACCTGTCAGAAAAAAAACGGGTTGAAAAACTGAAGACAGAATTTGTCTCTGCCGTCTCGCATGAGTTGCGTACTCCACTGACATCCATACGCGGCGTGCTGGGTTTGCTGGTGGGTGGCGTCGCCGGGGAAATTCCTGGCAAGGCACATACCATGCTGGTCATGGCGAATGACAATGCGACACGGCTGACCACGCTGATCAATGATTTGCTGGATTTTGAAAAACTTGAATACGGCAGCATGCAATTTCATCTGGAAACCCAGCAACTAGACGAACTGGTGCAAAACACCATACAGTCAAATCTGGGTTATGCCCAGAATTTTGGCGTCGACATACGCTACAAGCTACTGGCAGAACGCGCTTTGCCGGTCAGGGTAGATTCACAACGCTTTACCCAGGTTTTGTCGAATTTATTGTCCAACGCTGTCAAGTTTTCGCGTGAAAATGGAAGAGTTGATGTCACCATCAGCGCCAACATCAATTATGCCCGCATCGAAGTGCAGGACTACGGCATCGGCATTTCAGAGGCATTCAAGAGCAGCATTTTCCAAAAGTTTACCCAGGAAGATGCCAAGGCTGCCCGTAAATATGCGGGTACCGGACTAGGCTTAAGTCTGAGCAAGACCATGATAGAAAAAATGGGCGGCGAAATCGGCTTCCACAGCGAAGAGGGTCAGGGTTCTGTCTTTTTCATCATCCTGCCGCTGGAATCCAGTGCCGCCAGCACCCCTTCCCTGACCGAGCTGTAACGCAGGCGCACGCCCAGTTCCAGCTTGATGCGCTGATTACGCAAGCGCCGCGATTCTGACATGAAAGACAGCAATACCGGGCTGACCTGCTGCGCCAGTTCTGTCCTTGGCAGACGTGGCGGGCGTGGTAATTCAAAACTATCTGCCACCAGATCAAAATAGGCGGCCATCTTCATATCGCTGTCATCCACCGCATGATAGATACGATTGGGTAAAGCGCGAAACAGCGCCAGCCGTATCAACTGCGCCAGGTCATCGGCATGGATATGATTGGTGTAGACATCATCCGCCTCTATCAGGGCTGGGGTACCCTTGCGCAAGCGTTCCAGTGGCAGGCGCTCTGCCGCATAAATGCCAGGTACACGCAAGATAGACAGACCAGACTGGCTGCGCCTGGCCCAGGCACGCAGGCTGCGTTCTGCCGCCACCCGCCGTGTTGCCCGGGCATTTTGCGGTTTCACGCTTCTGGTTTCATCAAATTCGGCACCGGCGCAATCACCATACACGCCGGTGGTACTGACGTACACCAGTTGACTTTTGTCAGCCAAAACCGCAATCAGGTTTTGGGTACGGATATCGGTATTCCCTTCGCTGCGTGGCGGTGCCAGATGCACCACCCGGCTTGCCAACCCGGCCAGTCGTGCCAGACTATGCGGCTGGTCAAGATTCGCCAGAATAGGCACCGCCCCGGCAGCCCGCAATTCTGAAAAGCGTGCCGCCTGGCTGGTCAGGGCGAATACCCGGAAATGCGTCTGCAACAAAGGCAGCAGGCGCATGCCCACATCACCACAGCCGACGATAAGCAAGCGTGGCTTGCCGATTTGTTTACACTGTTTTTTCATGTTCAGGACTAGACGGCCAGGTCCGGTATGCGCAGGAAAAATGCCATACCGGCAACGCTGACCATAAAAATTCCAGCTTACACCACTTACCTCGGTGTCGCCCTACGCACAGAAGTTGAATCCAGGCGGAATACGCTGACGGCATTGGTCAAATGCACCGCCTGGTCTTGCATGGATTGTGCGGCGGCAGCGGCTTCTTCCACCAGTGCGGCGTTTTGCTGGGTGACTTCATCCATCTTGATGATGGCAATGTTGACTTCTTCTATGCCACTGCTTTGTTCCATCGTGGCAGAACTGATTTCGTTGACGATGTCACTGACCTTGCGCACGCTGTCGACCACTTCTTCCATGGTACTGCCAGCCTCGGTCACCAGTTTGCTGCCGGCACCGACTTTTTCTACAGAATCATTGATCAATTCCTTGATTTCCTTGGCCGCTGCAGCACTGCGTTGCGCCAGGTTACGTACTTCGCTTGCGACCACGGCAAAACCACGTCCCTGCTCACCGGCACGGGCAGCTTCCACTGCGGCATTCAATGCAAGAATATTGGTCTGGAAGGCAATGCCGTCAATAACGCTGATGATGTCCACAATCTTGCGGGATGAATCATTGATGGAGCTCATGGTGGCAATCACTTCACCAACCACTTCACCACCCTTGCCTGCCACTTTGGAAGCAGACGCGGCCAGGCTATTGGCATGACGGGCGTTATCCGCATTCTGCTTGACGGTGGAAGTCAGCTCTTCCATCGCCGATGCAGTCTCTTCCAGTGATGCCGCCTGTTGCTCAGTCCTGGCGGATAAATCCAGATTGCCGGTGGCAATTTCTTGCGATGCCGTACTGATGGCGTCGGTGCCTTCACGCACCTGGCCCACCAGTTTTTGCAAGCTGGTATTCATCGCTTGCATGGCGCGCAGCAATTGACCAATTTCATCTTCTGAACCGACTTCTATCGATACCGTCAGATCACCACTGGCAGCACTTTCGGCAATGCTGACCGCAGCACGCAATGGCCGGCTGATCAGGCGGGCAATCCACAAGGCCAGAATCACGCTAAGCAGCATGGCGACAGCCAGTATGCCAGCTATCCATAAACGCGATGATGAAAACAGGCTGTCATTGGTCACCAAAGCGCGTTCACTTTCAGCCTGGCTCAGTTCAACCAGTTTGTCGACCAGATCATTCACGGCACGGAACAGCTTGACGGAATCACCACGAATCGCCTTGCGGGCTTCTTCGGTATTTCCGGCGCGTGACAAGGCCAGTAATTTTTTGCTGGCATTTCCATAGGCGGTGAAAGACTGTGCCAGGGAATCGAATATCTGTTTTTCTTCCGGTGAACTGACCAGCGAGCGGTATTTGGATTCATACCCCATAAATTCGGTGGAGCGGGATTCTATGCTTTTTTCGTAGTAGCTGTAATCCACTTCTTCGTTGGACAGGATGTGCTGCAGTTCAGACACGCGCATGCGGTTGAGCGTCGCCTTCATCAGCAATGCATAACGCACGCTGGGCAGGGTATCGGTGAGTACTTCGGTAGAAGCTGCATTCAGGTGCGAGATTTGCACGATTCCGAAGATACCCGTGGCCAGTGTCAGGCTCAGAGCAACAAGAAACGAAAGCAACAGCTTGTAGGCTATCTTCAAGTTCAGAAACCATCTCATATCAACCTCTTTTAAACTTTATACGATGCTGTAAACATCGTGTTTTATTGCAAAATACAATTTTCAATTTCAGAACACATTCTGTCTACAAGAAAACCGGCGCTTGAACAATATAAATGAGCTATATAAATGAGCCATAGTAGCCCTCTATAACAATTGTACTGATTTCCCTGAGGAAAATAATTAACATAAGTTAAATAAATATCAAAAACACCATAAGCCATACTCACTTATACATACTGAATATAGACTCATTATGTGACATGCTTATTTGATCTGCTTATGTGACCTGCTTATGTGGCATGCTTATTTGATGTAATTATGCAGGCTGAAATTTAACAGTACATGTCCGTATTTTTACGCCAGGCTTGCCAGCGGGGGCCTGTCACTGGCGTACTGCCGGGTCAGCTTCATATTGCCGCCAGCATGCATGCTTGTTGGTCTTGCCGGATTTACGCTATCATGTCTTCCCGTTTGATTCCTGTCTGCCCCTCTTTTGGCAGAACACACCAGGCTTTAGTGTTCCGGTATCCAGAACAGACCCTACTTATTTCAAAACATACCCGATGACTTTTCAAGTAACTGTCACCCCTAGTGGCCGTCAATTCAGTTGTGACGAAGATGAAACCGTGCTCTCAGCCGCCCTGCGTGCTGGCATCGTGCTGCCATACGGCTGTAAAAATGGCGCCTGCGGCTCGTGCAAAGGCAAAGTCGCCAGCGGCACGGTCAAGCATGGCCCGCATCAGGTGCGTGCCCTGCCGGAAGCGGAAGAAGCACAGGGCATGTCCCTGTTTTGCTGCGCAAAACCACAATCAGATCTGACCATAGAAGCACGTGAAATCGTTGCTGACGGTGATTATCCGGTCAAGAAAATGCCTAGCCGCATAGCAAAACTGGAAAAACTGTCTGACGATGTCATGCTCATCGCCCTGCAATTGCCCGCTAATGAGCGCCTGCAATACCGCGCCGGCCAGTATATAGAATTCATGTTGCGAGATGGCAAGCGCCGCAGCTACAGCATGGCAAATGCCCCTCACCTCGACGAACATATCAGCCTGCATGTACGCCACATGCCGGGTGGCCTGTTCACCGACCAGGTCTTTTCCACACTGAAAGAACGCGACATCCTGCGTTTTGAAGGCCCGCAAGGTACCTTCTTCCTGCGTGAAGATAGTGAAAAGCCAATTATTTTGCTGGCATCCGGCACCGGTTTCGCCCCGATCAAGGCGCTGGTGGAACATCTGATCCATCTTGAGTCGAAGCGACCTGTCAGTCTGTACTGGGGTGGCCGCCGCCCTGCTGACCTGTATATGGATGCCCTGTGCAAAGAATGGGCCACACAATTGCCCGGTTTTAGCTATATCCCGGTCATCTCTGATGCCCAGCCAGAAGATGGCTGGACCGGTCGCAACGGCTTTGTACACCAGGCTGTCATGGCAGATCATGCCGACCTGTCGGGCTACCAGGTGTATGCCTGCGGTGCGCCGGTGGTGGTGGAATCAGCCAAACGGGACTTCACGGCACAGTGCCAGTTACCTGCGGACGAATTCTATGCCGACTCGTTCACCTCAGAAGCTGATCTGGCAAATTGACCCTGTTAGCCTGCCGCATGTCATAAAAACATGATATGAAAATCTCCATAAACGGGACTTACGCAAAATCGTCCCAACAAGGCTATCGCTTTTAGGAAACCTCCCTTGCAAGGGAGGTTCGTTACGTCGGCAGACAACATGTTGTCTGAAACCCCGACTGCACCACAAGCGACGAAGACAGTACGAATAGTACGGCAAGGAGCTGCAACGCAGTTGGGGCGCTTTTGCGTAAGTCCCACAAATTTATTTTGACGCAGTGCGCAAAAAGTCCTACTATCCGTTTTATGAAAATCTTTACTGACATGTCCTCACCAAATATTGCACGACGTCGCGTCTCGCCAAGCGAGCCTGGGCCGATGTAAGAGTGAGCGTGCGCGTAAAAAGCGACACCACGAATATCAAGCCACAGGTTCGGTCCTGTGGCTTTTTTTTATCCTGATTTTTTGTCTTTCCCCCCTGTAACGACCTTAGGAGTCTTGAAATGGAATTCAGTCAGTACAACGTAAATTCCCTGATGTACATCACACCGCGCCCCGAACTTGTGTTCGTCGAAGGCAAGGGCATGTGGCTGACTGATCACAAGGGCAAGCGATATCTCGACTATCTGCAAGGCTGGGCTGTCAACTGCCTGGGCCACAGCCCTGACGTGATCCATGAAGCACTGGTCAGCCAGTCCAAAAAATTGCTGAACCCTTCCCCGGGTTTTTATAACGCCCCGATGGTGGAGTTTGCCGATCTGTTGACTAAAAACTCCAGCTTTGACCGTGTGTTTTTCACCAACAGTGGTGCCGAAGCCAATGAAGGTGCAGTCAAACTGGCGCGCAAGTGGGGCCAGTTGAACAAGAATGGCGCGTTTGAAATCATTACCTTTGACCATGGTTTCCATGGCCGCACCCTGGCAATGATGTCGGCATCTGGCAAACCCGGCTGGGACACGATTTTTGCCCCGCAAGTCAGCGGCTTCCCCAAGGCTGATCTGAACGATATCGCTTCGGTAGAAAAGCTGATCACCGACAAGACCGTGGGCGTCATGCTAGAGCCGGTGCAAGGTGAAGGCGGCGTCATTCCGGCCAGCCCGGAATTCATGCAGGCGCTGCGCGCACTGACCAAAAAGCACGGCATCCTGCTGATCGTGGATGAAGTGCAATCCGGCATGGGCCGCACCGGTGAATTGTTCGCCTATCAGTTGTCAAATATAGAACCAGACATCATGACCCTGGCCAAAGGCATCGGTGGCGGCGTACCGCTGGGTGCCCTGCTGTGCCGCGAAGAAGTGGCCTGTTTTGTACCCGGCGACCAGGGCGGCACCTACAACGGTGCACCGTTGATGACCGCCGTCGGCATTGCCGTGTTCAAGGAACTGACCAAACCTGGCTTCCTGGCATCGGTCAAGGAAAAAGGCGAATACCTGAGCCAGCAACTGGAACAATTGTCTGCCGAATTCGGCATGCAGGGTGAACGCGGCTTTGGCTTGCTGCGCGCTCTGAAGCTGGGCGACAACATCGGTGGCAAGCTGGTGGATGCTGCACGCGATATGGAGCCGGTCGGCTTGCTGATCAATTCACCCCGCCCTGACCTGCTGCGCTTCATGCCGGCATTGAATGTGACGAAAGAAGAAATCGATCAGTTGATCAGCATGCTGCGCGTGGTGATACAGGAAGTAAAAAACAAGGCTGCATGATTTTTACTGCATAAAAATCAAGATATACGTCTTCGGTGAAGGCATGCACAATCATTTTTTGTGCATGCCTTTTCTTATTTTAGAGCCATGGCTCGAATCGGAATGGAATACAAATTCTCCGGATTTCAACTTGCCATCTTGGCATTTTACATGCGTATAATGCTTGATCTCTTTCACTTGCGGAAGCGCTCATGTCCTTGTTCAAACAGAATTTATTCTTCAAATTAACTGCCTGCATTTTTTGCAGTATCAGCCTGCTGGGTCTGGCACCTGCCCAGGCCGCAACGGAAGCGATTCCTGTTGCCAGTTTTTTCAAACATCCTAAATTCAGAGAAGCACGCCTGTCACCAGACGGCAAATCCATAGGCATGCTGATGCTGGGTGCCAATGACCGTGTCATATTGGCAGTGCTGGAAGTCGGTCAGTTAAAGCCTGAAGTCATTGCCAATTATGAAGACAAGGATGTCCGTTCTTTCCACTGGATCAATAACGACAGACTGGTGTATGACCTGACCAATTATCAACACAAGGACGTTGAGCAATTCTTTGGACCAGGCCTGTACGCCGTCAATAAAGACCGCTCGAAACGCTTGCGCCTGGTCACGCATCAATACACCAGTGCACGCGAAAAAGTAACCGGGCCGTCACTGGCATGGCACACTTACTTTCTTGATGTCGTCCACGGTTCCAGTACACCAGACGTGTATGTACAGCAGGCCCAGGATTCTGACTCCAGAACCTATGACCTGTATCGCCTCAATACCATGACCGGCAATACCGAACTGATCAAACGTCCGGGTAAGGTCAGCAAATGGCTGATCGACAAATCCGGTGTACCACGCATTGCCGAAACCATAGATGGTGCCGAGTCCACCGTGTTTTACATGGACCCGAAGACCAATGCATGGCGTAAGCTGGCATCATCCCCCTGGACCTCAAATGCACGTCTGGACCCGACCTTTTTCAGTCCTGAAGGTGACTTGTATGTACGTGCCTACAATGGCAAGAACACGCGCGCCCTGTATCGCTTCGACCTGGAAAAGAACCAGCTGGATGGCGAGCCTGTGCTTGAACTCAAGGGATATGACTTCGATGGCGGCCTGATCTACAGCGACCAGCAAAAGAAAGTGCTGGGCATACGCTACGAAATGAGCAAGCCGGCCACGCGCTGGTTTGATACAGTGGCAGCCGAAAGACAGAAAAAGATCGATGCGCTCTTGCCCGACACAGTCAACATGCTGACTTTCGCCGACGACAGTAAGGCCAGTGTCGCGATTATTCATTCTTATTCCGATACCAATCCAGGTGTATGGCAGTTATATGATTTTGCCAGCGACAAACTGGTCCGTCTGGGCAGCAGCAATCCTGACATACAGCCCGAGCAAATGGCCACCAAGGAAATGCTGCGCTACCCTGCTCGTGATGGTCTCGAAATTCCAGCTTATCTCACCCTGCCAGTAAATGGAAACGGCAAGAATCTACCCACCATTGTGCTGGTGCATGGTGGCCCTTACGTACGTGGCGGTCACTGGAACTGGAATCCGCAAGTCCAGTTTCTGGCCTCACGCGGCTATGCCGTGATTGAACCGGATTTTCGTGGCAGCACCGGCTTTGGTGTCAAACATTTCGATGCTGGCATGAAACAATGGGGCCTGGCCATGCAGGATGACGTGGCCGATGCCGCCAAATGGGCCATCGCCAAAGGCTATGCAGACCCGAACCGTATCTGTATCGCCGGCGCCAGTTACGGTGGCTATGCCACCCTGATGGGCCTGATCAAGGATCCGGATTTGTTCCGCTGCGGCATAGAATGGGTGGGTGTGACCGACATCAACCTGCTCTACAATATTCACTGGAGCGATGCTTCCGATGAATGGAAATGGTATGGCATGCCGGTGCTGATTGGTGATCAAACCAAGGATGCAGCACAACTGAAAGCCACTTCACCACTGGAAAATGCAGCCAAACTGACGCGTCCGCTGTTGATGGCTTACGGTACACGCGACCGCCGTGTACCGATAGAACATGGAACTAAATTCTACCGGGCCGTGAAGGAAAAAAATGCCGATGTCGAATGGGTGGAATATGCCGAAGAAGGCCACGGCTTTTACCTGTTGAAGAACAATATCGACTTCTGGGGCCGCGTCGAAAAATTCCTTGACAAGAACATAGGCAAAACACCGTAACAACCGGCATCAGCCAATAGCAAATCCAACAGCAAATCCAACAAAAAATAATACGTAGCACATAGTTTTTCCTGCAAAAAGGCCACTTTCGTGGCCTTTTTCTATAACAGCAGCTTTACCTACTGCGCTGTTTCACGCCACAACATTGCGCGACATTTCGCAAAAAATCCCCCTTATCAAGCAGTAACTTCCTGCCTATACTGGTATGCGTGGTCAGTGCCAAGCTGCATCACAATAACAACCTAAAAAAACCAATAGCAGCCGGGGGAGAACAAGATGAATACCATCAACTATCAGTTCCAGCTTGCCAGCCGCCCCCAGGGCAGTGTCAAAGCCAGCGACTTCAACTATGTCGCCGAGCAATTGCACGATTTGCAGGAAGATGAAATCTTGATTAAAAACCTGTATATCTCGCTGGACCCGGCCATGCGTGGCTGGATGAATGAGAGTAAAAATTCTTACATGCCGCCTGTCGCCATCGGCGAAGTGATGCGTGCCCTGGCCGTTGGCCAGGTGGTCGCCAGCAAAAACGCCAGGTTTGCTGCCGGTGAACATGTCAGCGGCTTACTGGGCATGCAGGAATATGCGTATTCCGACGGCAAGGGTATCAGCAAGGTGGATGCCAGGCTGGCCCCCTTGCCCCTGTACCTGAGCACACTGGGCATGCCGGGCATGACGGCTTATTTCGGCCTGCTTGAAGTTGGGCAACCCAGAGAAGGCAATACGGTCGTGGTATCTGGTGCTGCCGGTGCCGTCGGCACTATCGTCGGCCAGATTGCCAAAATCAAGGGGGCAGGCGCGGTCGGCATTGCCGGTGGCGCCGACAAATGCCGTTACCTGATTGAACAACTGGGCTTTGATGCCGCCATCGATTACAAGACCGAAGATGTGAGTACCGCCTTGCGCCAGCATTGCCCGGATGGCATAGACGTGTATTTCGATAATGTTGGCGGCGATATTCTCGATGCTGCACTGGCACAACTGGCTTTTGGTGCCCGCGTTGTTATCTGCGGTGCGATTTCGCAATACAACAATACCACCCCGATCAAAGGGCCATCAAATTACCTGAACCTGATGGTGAAACGGGCCACGATGAAGGGCGTAATGGTATCTGACTATTACCCACGCGCCATGGAAGCAGCCAGGGATATGGGAGGCTGGATCAGTTCTGGCAAACTGAAAAGCCGTGAAGATATCGTGGAAGGTCTGGAAAAATTTCCTGAAGCTTTCCAGAAATTATTCACCGGTGAAAACAATGGCAAACTGATTCTTAAAGTGATGCAAAGTTGAAGCGCCCGAAAAAAAGCCGCCAGTATGCTGACGGCTTTTGCTTCACTGACGCCTTTGAATGATCAGGGTTTCAACACAAAATGCAGTACCGAACGCGCTGGCAGGCTGTAGCTGAACTTGTTTTGCGCAATATTGTTCAAACCGCTTCTGGTGGTGACTGCAGTATTCGTACCGCTGACACCCCAGACCTGGGCCGATTTCAGCGTCACAGGATGGCTAAGCTGGAAACTGCTGTTGAGTGAACTGGCCAGACGGTTGATGGCGATCACATGGATGACATTCGGGTCATTGCTGTCAACTGCTGCATACACGGCTGCATTGGCATTATTGCTGGCAACAGCCTTGACTGAAGTAGCAGGAAAGACCGATTTATTGCCATCATAATTTCTGTAGATTTTGAAACCAGAGGCGATAAAGCCTTCGGCATCCCCAAAATACGTAGCCAGATAGACCCCCTGCCTGCCAAAGCTACCCAAAGCATCGGCCTGGGCAATGGCACCGGTGATATCGGACTTGCCGCCAAAATCATATTCGGTCACGGCCAGCTTGGTACCAGGATAAAAATCAGTGATGGCCTGTTGCAGCTTGGGCAGCATTTGCAGCCCGCGGCCATCGGTAAAACCATTACCAGACTGGGTAATCCAGGTGGGTTCTACATACGTTGCATCCCACAGGCTGCGTGCCGCCTGTACCCGGTCGGTAGTGGAGCTTGAAGCCTGTGGATAATAGTGGAATGAAAACACATCCAGCAAACGCTTGCCTGCCGATTGGGAAGCCTGCTGCATCTTCGCCAGATAGGTAGTTGCCATGGTCATGCCGTTATAGCGATAACGGTCACCACTGCCATTACTGACATAGGGCTCGACATTGTATTGCGCCCAGTCAGTTGGCTGGTGAGATTGCGAACCATCCCAGATTGCCCACAGACTGAACAAACCCAGATAGCCGCTGATAGCTGGTCCATAGGTTTCGGCTCCGCCATCCATACGTTTGATGGTCTTTGCCAGCGCGATATTCTTTTGCAGCACATCGCTGACGGTTGTTACTTGCGGATACAGATTGGCATGGGTACCACTTTCGCCACTGCTGGTGGTCCAGTGATGCCACAGGTCTGGTTCATTATCCAGCTCATAGCCCTTGATACCGCTGCTTGTTGCTGCAGCACCATACTGTTGTACCAGGAAATTGATTTCTTCATCGATATACACCACACCATCCGTCAGGCCAGGTGCCAGGCTCAGGCCACCGGCAGCAGCGGGCTTGTCATTGACGATGTCGACCCAGCGCGCCGTATCCACATTGGCTGGCCCAGCCGTGCTTTGCCATAACTGGGAACCATTGCAGGTAGAAGGAGGATTCAGATTGACGATATCTTTTGGCAACTTGCCGGCAGCAGGCAATTGCAACAGGGAATATGTCCCCAGCAGCAGCGACTGGTCATGAAAACTTTTGAGCGCAGCACCGGGGGCATAATAAGCCAGCCCGGCAGTCTGGAGAGGGTCACCGGCACCACTCATCGCACTCACACCGGCATTCGATGAATTGCACCAGTCTGCGCCGGAATTGCTCACACCATTTTCCCAGTTATAACTGGTCATATTGTTGCCGCCCAGACGGCGCGAGCGCAGGTTCAGACCTTGCAGGCTGGCCAGACCACCCTGATTTGCCAGACCGGCACGGTTGCTACCGTCGGCATAGGCGTTATATCCATAAATCAGCGGACTGATGGCTTTGCGTTCAGCTTGAGTGTCGATAGAGAACGTGACATTCTGTGCCGACGATGTCGAAAATTCTGCCGAAATAAATAGAATTGCAAGAACTTTGCAAACGCTGACTTGTCTCATGAGATGACTCCTGGCCTGCCACAGCACCATTTCCACTTGGAAATATTAAAGTCAAAGTATGCCAGAAGTTAGCTTTCTTTATCCGGCAAATATGTAATATTTATTTACAATTGCCGCAATATTTGCCGTTTTATTCATCAGCTGTGCAGCATATTTGATACAAAAACAAAAAACTTGCTCCCATTCTCTTATTTCCACACCAATACCAGACAAAAATGAGACTTTCTACACTTGCGCTTACCCTCAGCCTGGCAGGCCTGACTACTGCGACAGCCATGCAGGCATTGGCTGCACCAGCCTATTATCGTTTCCCCAGCATACGTGCAGATGCAGTCGTGTTTACTGCCGAAGGCGATTTATGGAAAGTGGCAAGTCACGGCGGACAGGCACAAAGACTGACCACGCACCCGGCGGCAGAAACCTTGCCTGCCATCTCGCATGACGGCAAATGGCTGGCATTTTCAGCCGCCTATGAAGGCCCGACGGAAGCCTATGTCATGCCCATGAGTGGCGGTGTGCCCAAGCGCATCAGTTTCGAAAATGACCAGGTGAATGTACTGGGCTGGACCAACAGCGGCGAAGTCCTGGTCAGTACACTGAACAGCACCGGTCCTTCATCCCACCGCGTGGTGGCCGCCATCAATCCGCAGACCATGCTGCGTCGTGTCTTCCCGGTGGCAGATGCGAATGAAGCAGTACTTGATGAAAGTGGCAAGTACCTGTACTTCACCCGCTTTGGCCTGCAAATGACGAATGACAATGTCAAACAGTATCGCGGTGGTGCCACGGCACAGGTCTGGCGTTATGACGTCCAGGCCAAAACCGAAGCCACGCAGCTGTTTGCCGGCGACACCAGCAATAACCGCCGCCCGATGTGGTGGAAAGGTCGCCTGTATTTCGTTAGCGACCGCAATGGTGCTTTCAATATATGGAGCGCCAATCCCGATGGCAGCGATGCCCGCATGCTGACCCAGCACAAGGACTGGGAAGTGCGTAACGCCAATCTGGGCGATGGCAAGATTGCCTATCAACTGGGGGCAGACCTGCGCGTGCTCGATATTGCCACTGCCAAAGACGAACTCATCAACATAGACCTGGTATCTGATTTTGACCAGCAGCGCAAACGCCAGATCAAGACGCCACTGGAATACCTGACGAATGTAGAAATATCCGGCAAGGAAGAACGCCTGCTGTTCACCGCCCGCGGTCGCGTAACGATTGCCGGTACTGGCCCGCAACGTCGCATAGACTTGCCAGTACCTGAAAATGCACGCGCCCGCGAAGCCATTTTTTCACATGACGACAAATCGGTATTCGCGATTGTCGACACCAGTGGTGAAAATGAAATATGGAAATTTCCTGCCAATGGCGTAGGCAAGCCAGAAATGCTGACCACCAATGGCAATGTATATCGCTATCACATTTATCCTTCTCCCGATGGCAAATGGCTGGCGCATACCGACAAGCGCGGCAGGTTATGGCTGCTCGATCTGGCCACAAAAACCAACCAGGTGATTGATGATGCTGGCAAAATCGGGGCTGAAAGACAGGAAGAAATCGTCTGGTCCCCCGACAGCAAGACCATCTCCATTGTCAGGGCAGACAACAAACTGCAAAGATCGCAGATAGGTCTGTATGCGCTGGACAGCAAGCAATTGCATTTTGTCACCAGCGACCGATACAACTCGCACAACCCTGTGTTTTCACCGGATGGGCATTGGCTTTACTTCTATTCTGAACGCAATTTCCAGGTCAGCAATCGCGCGCCCTGGGGCGACCGCAACATGGGGCCGCATTTTGAAAAACGCACCGGCATCTACGCACTGGCCCTGCAAACTGGCAGCCGCTTCCCGTTCAAGGCAGATGATGAACTGAACAAGACACCAGACAAAGCGGCAGACAAAGCAACCGACAAGCCCGCAGATAAATCCGTCGATAAATCCATCGACAAATCAGCTGAAAAAACTGGTGACAAAACTACAGACAAAACCACGGATAAAGCCGAGGACAGCAAGAAACCGGCAAAACCAGCCCTGCCCGCCATTCAATATGCTGGCCTGGCAGAGCGCCTCTACCAGGTACCGCTGGCCTATGGCAATTATCGTGATCTGGCGATCGATGACAAACGCCTGTATTTTACCGAGCTCGAAGGCACCGATGGCAAGGCCACACTGAAAACCCTGGCCATCAGCAAAACTGCACCGCAACCAGATATTTTTGCAGGCAATATACGTCAGTTTGATTTGTCTGCCGACAAAAAGCATGTGTTTTATCGCACCCACAGCACCAATAGCCCGGGTGATTTCATCGTCGTTGAAGCCGGTGCCAGACAACCGTCTGACATCAGCAAGGCCAAGGTGAATATCAGTGACTGGAGTTTCTTCCTCAGTCCTAAACTCGAATGGCAGCAAATGTATGCCGATGCCTGGCGCATGCACCGCGACTTTTTGTTTGATGACAAAATGCGCGGCGTGGACTGGAACAAGGTACGCAGCAAATATGCGCCGCTGGTGGATCGCGTGACCGACAGGGCCGAGTTGAATGATGTACTTGGCCTGATGGCCAGTGAAGTCAGCACCCTGCATTCGCAAACACGCCCGGGTGACGTCCGCCGTGTAGCTGCGGAAGGCCAGGCTGCTTCGCTGGGTGCCGTACTGAGCCGCACCAATACAGGCTACCGTATCGATCATATTTATCATACCGAACCGGAATTGCCATCCGAAAGCACGCCGCTGTCACAACCTGATCTGGATGTCAAAGAAGGCGACATCATCACCGCCATCAATGGCCAGCCCGTACTGGAAGCGCGCGATATCTCGGACCTGTTGACCAACCAGGCCGATAAACAGGTATTGATGCATGTGAAACGCGGCGACCAAGCAGTCCGTGCCGTTATCGTCACGCCAGTGAATATGATGAAGCATGCCAATCTGCGTTACAGCGACTGGGAGCAAAGCCGTAGCGAGCAGGTCAACAAGCAGACTCAGGGTCGCATCGGTTATCTGCACCTGCGTGCCATGGGTGCGCAAGACATCAACAGCTTTGCACGCGATTTCTACAGCAACATCGAACGCGATGGCCTGATCATCGATGTGCGACGTAATCGCGGCGGTAATATCGACAGCTGGATCATAGAAAAACTCTTGCGCAAGGCCTGGGCATTCTGGGCTAACCCAACATCTGCTCCTTACGTCAACATGCAGCAGACCTTCCGTGGTCATCTGGTGGTGCTGGTCGATGAATTGACCTACTCTGACGGTGAAACCTTTGCCGCTGGCGTCAAGGCCCTTAAACTCGGCCCACTGGTCGGCAAACGTACTGCCGGTGCTGGTGTATGGCTGTCCGACGGCAATACTCTGTCCGACAATGGCATGATCAGGGCAGCTGAAAATGCACAGTTTGGCATGGATGGCCGCTGGCTGGTCGAAGGTGTAGGCGTAATACCAGATGTGGAAGTGGACAATCTGCCGCACGCCACCTTCAACGGCAAGGATCAACAACTGGAAACCGCCATACAACTGCTGGAGAAAAAACTTAAAGAGCAACCAGTTAAAGCGCTGGTGCCTCAAGTCATTCCCCCGCTGAATAAATAGTTTTTCTTGCTGCATAAAAAATCCTCATAGCTGAACGCTATGAGGATTTTTTCATTCTGCAATGATATTTCGCTGTTTCGTTTTCTAAGAACCTGTTTGCGATCTGTAGCGAGCGTGCGTCGGCGGGGTCAGGGGAACATAAAACGCAGCGCAAAAAGCGGAATGTACTCTAGTTACATGAGCATTTTGAGCAGCACATGAGCCCCGATCACGCGCGCAGTAAGATCGCAGACAGGTTCTAAGTGACATACCGCACAGAATATTGACCAGTTGGCAGATAATCTGTAAGCACGTATAAAAGTATGTTCAAAGAAGGCAGGCATTGCATGATTATCTCGCCCATCAGTTCAGTGACGACTCCGGGATTACAAGTTACGGCAGCACGCGGTCCGGATACGGTCAGTGCGCTATCCCTGACATCAGGCATAGGCGCTGATTCCAGCTTGCTGGACACGGCACGCAACAGCAATATTACTGTTGATGTTTCTCGCCTGGGTGAATTACTGGCCTACGTGAGCAAATTGCAAAACCGGCAAACTTCGGATGGCGTCAATCGCACCGACACAATTCAAACCGAAGCAGACCTTGCCAAGCTCACTGCCATTGCAAGTTCATTTGTGGATGCCTTTAATCAACTGCAAGCCAGCAATTCCAGTCTGTCCGAAAACCCTCTGGTCCCAACCAGTAGCGACAGTCTGTTGCAGGCTATCAATGCTGGCGCACAAAATGCGGATGGCACCAGTCTGTTCGAACAATTGGGAGGCATAGGGATTAATCTGCAAAATGCATCCCAGCCCGATAGCAATAGTTTGCTGACACTTGACGTGGCCAGTTTTCAAAATGTACTGGCAAAAGATAGCTCAGGCACGATTGCTTTACTGGCGCAAGCACTACAGGTATTGGGTAGCGCAGAGAGTACGGTCATTACACAAAATCAGGAATTCGCTTCCGGCAATATCCTGTCGAATACCGACAACAATTCAATTGAGAATACCGCAACAACGAATGCAGCCAACAACAGTAACAATATCAATGCCAACAGCGATCCCAACACTGACACCACAGGCACGACAGCGACAGCAACAGGCAATGTGAATACTGTTACTCCGGCGGCCAATGCAGAGGCACTACTACAGCAAACACTAGCGGACAAGGCATTGCAGGCTGAAATCGAAACCGCCAGAAACTCTCAGGCTGCAGTAAATGCCGATGTATCAAACACAGTTACTGTCAATACTGTGGACGACGCTGCGCAGGCAATACCTGGTATCCCGGCGTCACCTGAAACCAGGGCAGCAGGATTACCTGCTTCAAATGACGCTACAAACACGGCACAAATTAATACGCCTACCAATGCAGCTTTGACGATAAGCACGAATGGTACTAATGGTACTAATGCTACCAATGCAAGGATTGATACAGTTCCCGATTCTGTGGCCAATACAGGAACAGGTATAGATTTGAATGTGGCATCAAATGCGCAGGCCATTGATGCCGCGGCAACTGGCAACACACTGTCAATCACAGCAGATACGGCAGATACGGCAGATACAGCAAACACAGCCAACACTACCTTGCCACAGTCACTGAATATCCAAACACCGGCACAAACATCGGTACAGACACCACTCCAATCGCCATCAACTGAAATCGTGGACACATCCACAGCTGTACAGGCAAATACAGTAACTGAAAACAGGCTGGCCGCAAATGTTACGACACCCGTGACAACACCGTCGTCGCTACTGACGGAAAGCCAGCTGGAAAACAAGATCGCTGTAAATTCAATACAATCCAATGAAAACGCCGCATCCACCACGGCATCGGGCAATACGAAAACAGCCCCTAACAACTACTCTGCATTGGCAGCAGTGAGCCAGACACTGGATACCACGCTAGCTACCATTAACCAGACCAGCACGGCAGCAAGCAATATAACGGCCAGCAATCAAAGCCCGCCAGCCAGCCTGGCTTCGACGACAACTGCGAGTACAGTGACCAGTAATACCAGCACCCAGCAAACAATGTCTGCCAGCAACAGTGCCGCAGTCAATGCCAATATCAATGCAACTGACATACCGCACATACAGGACGGCATCAATCCCCTGATTTCCGCCGCGGTAGCGGCATATCGTGTGAGGGATGGTATTCAAGCCAATACAACAGAAAAACCGCGTCCAGCGCAAACTGACACGGTGACAGCGACAGAAGCAATCACCGTCGTAGAACCCGTGACGCTGGATTTACATGAACACGCCCAAAACCAGCGCCATGATGCAGAGGCTGATTCTGCTTATCATGAAGCCGAAGAATTGGGTGAGCCGGATAAACTTGCAGAAGTCGCGGGCAATATCAATGTCAATGCCTGATACTGAAAGTGATTCGCCTATTGACGATCATCGGCATGACCGACCACCTCTTTATACGCATGCCAGGTCGCATGACCGATGATAGGCATGATGATCAGAAAGCCGATGTTCCAGGTCATGAAACCCAGCACCACGCTGGCGATAATGAGTGCTGCCCATACCATCGTCACCGGCACATTGATGAACAGGGCCACACAGCTGATGATCATGGACGTGATGGCATCCGTGTCCCTGTCCAGCATCAATGGTATGGATACCCAGCTGATCGCAAATACCAGGCTGGCGAAGATAAAACCTATGCACAGATAGACGCCCAGAAACTCCAGGTTATCCAGGGAAAACAGCTGCGCCAGAAAACCGTGCATGGTTGGCATACCCTTGTTGTAGAACAACGCAAAGATCACCAGCGAAGCACGCGCCCAGACCATCATGATGACGGCCAGTACCAGAGCCAGTACGCCGATATTGCTCCAGCGCCCGCGCATGGAAAATACACTCCCCAACAGGCCGGAGCGTACATTGTCCAGACGACGGCTGATATCGTATAAGCCCAGCGCCAGCAAGGGGCCGAGCAGCAGGAAACCGCAAGTCAGGGCAGACAGATATTCTGGTGCATTATTGAGCACCAGTTTCAGTATCAGACCCATGGCAGCAAAACAGACGCCATAAAATAAACTGGCACCACCGGATGCACGAAAGTCTTGCCAGCCCATTTTCAACCAGGCAAAAGGACGGAATATTCCCACCCTTCGCAAGGGCGGAAATACCGCTTCCCTGTCTATCACCGTCTTGATATCGGGCGGCGCACTATCTCCATCCCTGGTTTGATTGCCCATTGCCGGTCCCCTTTTTATCAGCTTTGTTTGGCTGATATCCTAAGCCAGCAAGTGAGGAATGGCAATGCCTGGGCAGATAGTCAAACGATACATAGGTGACACTCAGGCACGCCTCATTGCAGCTTGTCGCGTAAAAACCTGGTCAGCGCAGAGGATAGTTCGGGTGCCAGCGGCAGGCCTGGGTCACCATACGAGGCCATTTGCTGGCTCATGTCGCCGGTGACTATCTTCAGCACATGATTCATATTGTGAACCAGCAGTTGCGTCGCGTCCGGTTTGGCGGTTTTCAGAGCAGTCAATTGTTTGGCATCGACCTGTATGTCATTGTCGCCTTGCAGCAGCAAGACCGGGCAAGTCAGCTTGCCGATTTCATTTTCCGGGGTGTAGCGAAACCAGGAAACCAGATAGGGCTGCACACTGTCACGATAAAAAGCTTTCAGTTCTGGCGGCACATCACTAATCAGTTTTCCGGCTTGCAGGGCACTGATGATATCTTCATTTTTTTGTGTCAGCAAAGGTGGCAATTTGCCCTGGAATTGCTGACGCAAGATATCGCCAGCATTTTTCGCCGGGCCCGCAACTGATATCACTGCGCCTACCTTCACTTGCTGTGCCGACAGGATGGCTATCAGTGAGCCTTCGCTATGGCCCAGCACGGCCACGCCAGAAAAACGCACATCGGTTTTCAGCAACTTCAACCAGGCGACTGCATCCTGGACATAGGTTTCAAAACGCAAGGCAGATTCGCTGGTGGCTGCGGCACTGCTGGCTGCAATACCACGCTTGTCAAAACGCAGGGATGCAAAACCGGCAGCGGCCATGTCCTGCGCCAGCATTTTCAGGGAATTGTTTTTTCCCTTCATGCCTACAGTATTGCCATCCCTGTCTGTCGGGCCAGATCCGGCAATGATCAGTACTACTGGCACTTTAGCCTGACCAGCACCGGCAGGTAACAGCAAGCTGCCAGCTATCTTGCCGGTATCGGTTGCAAGTACCATATCCTGTTCAGGCATCTGTATCACCGGCGGTTCGGCAGCCATGCCGTCAACATAGAAACTCAAACAGACAATACTTAAAACGGCAGATAAAATCAGGCGCATAGATTTATATGGTGATTGCTTTTGAACGGGAAATGAATCAAATACCGGCTCTTCAGGCATCATGATTTCTCAAGACTTTTTCGATGCGGCGATCAGGTATCAGCCAGATCATGGCCATGGTGACATACAGAGCCATGGAAACCAGCGGGTACCAGAAAGCCAGGGGAATGCCTGTTGCATAGGTAATCGGCGACAGCTTGCCTTTCCAGTCGGTGCCGACGGCTTTTTTCAAAATCGAATCCGGCCCCTGGGTCGCAATGATCTGCTGCTGCAAAATGAAATAGGCAATGGCTGCCATCAACAACACCAGGCCATACAGCGCCGCTGGCGCAGAAGCAAAATGATTTTCACCGACCCAGCCAGATGCAAAGGGTATCAGGGATAACCAGAACAACAAATGCAGGTTGGCCCACAGGATGCCGCCGGTGACCCGGTGGCAGGTATGCAGCATGTGATGGTGGTTATTCCAGTAAATACCGACGTAGATAAAGCTTAGTATATAACTGAAGAATACAGGCCAGACCTCCAGCAAGGTATCCAGCGTGCCGCCATGTGGCACCTTCATTTCCAGCACCATGATGGTGATCAGAATAGCGATAACGCCATCACTGAATGCTTCCAGTCGGGTTTTTCCCATTATTAACTACCTCATTCTTTAGTCTTGTCTGTGCGATCGGATATACACATCTGCCGCCAGCAGCAAGCTGCTACGGTGTTCGCGTGGAAGCAGGGTGTACTGAGCCAGTCGCCATGGTATACCGGCCAGCGCCGATTCCAAAGCGCATTTCGTCAGACAGCCTTACACCCAGACTCTCAGGTATGCAGCAATCGCCCACCGGCAAATGACCAGTTTTCCCAGGCAGTTTCCCTGAAACAGACCATGATGTTTTCCGGATTCATGCTCTTGTCGCAAAGCCGCTTCATCAGGGTATCCAGCAATTTTTTCTTGATGCTGACACTGCGGCCAACGGACCAGAGTATCTCGATCAGGACAAAATCCTGATTACGGTTCTTGTGCAGATCGGGATAATGTGGATCGAAGCGAAAATTCTCGGTATCCAGTTCCAGGATGCGTTGAAACTTGTCGGTTTCCGGCACCCCTGCTTCAACCAGTGCAGCATGCACGGCATTCAATACGGTTTCTTTGAAAAGCAGGGATTTGGGCTTGCAGACGGTGATTGTGACTAAAGGCATGATATGTCTCCTTTCCACGCAAATTGTGGCGAGCAAGACGACGCCGGATGTAGCATAACGTCGTCTGGCAGACCTTAAGCTGAGGCAGCTCATTCCCTTTTTTGGAATGAGTATTAGAACTCATTTCATCAATAAGGACGAGTTTTGTTATTTTATCAAATTATTGAAAATGATTTTCAAATTTAGCAAAGAGATAACCTCAATAGTCAGCCAGGAAGCAGATTAATGAACAGAATATGTTAATTTGCGTCAACTTTTTCCACCTTGAAAAACCACGTCACAATCCAGTCTGGGCTACTGGTATGATCAGTGCATCCTTCAAAATGAGAAGATTACGTGCAAGACAAGTCGTTTCCTATTTTTCGTGCTTATGTGAGTGCTTATGCCAGTCGGGTGGCAGGTCTGCTTTTGATCTGCTGCTCCTGCATGCAGTTGACTGCGCATGCAAAAACCATCGTACCTTTATTGCTGGCAGAGACACGTGATGAAAACGGCGAGATTGCCCCCATACGCCCTGAAAATCAAAAAATCCTCCATTATTTTGAACATGCGCTGGATATGGAGTTTGATGTGCGGCGCTATCCGCTACCGCGCGTCATCGAAAATATAGGCAAAGGCGAAGGAATGGGTTTTGGCCTGTCCAAGAATACCGAAAGACTGAAAACCATGCGTTACTCTGATCCGGTCTTTTCAGATTTTGTCTGGGTCGTGGTCAGGGATGACAGCAAGATGGAGTTTTCCAGTATCCGCGACCTGAAGGGTAAATCAGTTGGCATCGTGCGGGGTATACGTTTTGGCGATGAGATTGACAGCAAACGTAATGTCCTGTTCAGGGTGGAAGAAGACCAGCCACAAAACAGTTCACGTTTAAAAAAGCTCTTGTCAGGACGCATGGATGTGATGCTGGTTAATTCACGCATGTCGAATGCCAAAGACCTCGAAGCAGAATTGAATAAATACCTGAGTGACAAAAATATCCGTACTGAAATACAGGTGAATTTTGGTGTAAAGGTATTTGCCAAACCTTTTTTGGTTGATCACATCCATTTCACTTCCAGCATAGACAGCGCACCGGAGGTCATCAATAAAATCAATGCTGCCATCACCAGAGGCAGGAAGTCAGGTGACTTGCCTGCACTCTGGAAAAACTGATCCTCAATCAAGCTTGCGGCACAGTGACAGCACATGCCCCTGATCCGGGCGCGCAGAACCACCCAGCATGGTTTCATAGACCTGACGCACATCGGCTTCGCCATATCCGTGAGTGACCTGCATCCATGGCTTTTCAGCGGCCATCACTGGCTGCATGAAAGCTTGCCAGGCATGTGCCAGGCGTGTCTGTACACCACCCGGGCCCCAGTCTGTCATGCGCTTTTTGATTTGTGCGGGGGCAAAAAACAGGGTTGGTCTGGCACCCGGCAAATCGGATGCGCCGCTCAATTCGTCCCAGTGGGTGCCGCCAACGGCACAACTGTATTTCATGTTATCGCCAAAATGATGATGTAACTGGCTGCGCAATTGTCCATTACCTGCCATGTCGACATAGACCACGGCCTGGCTGGCTGTCAGTGTGGTAACCTGATCGTAACTGATCACCTCGTCATAGATACCCATATTGCGTACGAATTCCAGGTTGGCTGCCGAGGTCAGGCCGATGACTTTGCAAGCCTTGTCCTTGCGTAGTGAAAGCATGAACGCCAGGCCATAGGCCGTTTTGCTTGATGCGCTGGATATCAGTACCGACTGCGCGCCAAAGAACTGATTGTCATCAAGAAAATCATCAATCATGAAAGACGTGATAAACAGGGGTCGCAACAAAACCTGCACATCTTCCGATTCCTTGGTATAGCCAGGATCAGTCGTGGTTCTGACGTAGTGGTTATACAAGCCATGCATGGCCTGGCGGTGTTCTGCGCCGTCAGTAAAACCGGCATCCGACACCCTGGTGGCATTGACCGTCAGATGGGTCGCCATCGGGTAGTAACCATAGAAGCGTTCACCCACATTCACGCCGTCAGCCCTGGATGCCAGCACATCGGCAAAACCCCAGACCGGAATATTGCCCCACCCCTCTTCTGCAGGAAAAAAATTCCAGTATTGCATGGCCTTGCCAAAAGCGGCATAGGTGACATTGTTGGAGGTAAAAGCAAAGCGGTCTATCTGTAGCAGCACCTGCCCGTCCTTCAATTCGGCCGGTTCTGGCACGCGCAAGGGCACGAATCGGGAGTCAGGCAAATTGCTCTTGTTGACGATGAATTCTTTGGGCTGGATGCTCATGGTCTCGTTATATGTTTTTTAAAAAATCAAGTATTGCATGATTTGTGAAATTTTTCCGGCTCTGCACTTCAAATTCAATAGTTTTCAAAAATATAACGATCTAGCCATCCTGCATTCATTGCATTCCGCGCCGTTTTCAACCCCGCTCACACCAAACTTCTGCATCTGGTCGCATCGACGTTGAGGTACGGCGGCTGTCTGCTTAAGCTCCACCTGTCGCACTTATCAAACCGCATAACACTACATAACACCACACCTCTCAATCTGCACAGGAGCCTCATATGACCCTCATTCAAACCACTGCCGGTAAAAAATTCCTGCTGGCCAGCAGCCTGTTCCTTGCCCTGTCCACTCAGGCACTGGCGTTTTCGGATACCCAATTCCAGGCGGCCTTCCAGCAGTTCGTACAGCCCGCCAAGGGGAATGAAGAAAGTACCGCGAATGCCTTCAATGAATTGCTGAAGCAGGACCCCGCCAGCCCGCTGGTGATGGCGTATGCCGGGGCCAGCACCGGTAAATTGGCGGTTACCACGATGTTCCCCTGGAAAAAAATGTCGTATGCAGAAGAAGGTCTGGCCATGCTGGAAAAAGCCCTGCAACTGGCTGCCAGCAACGACAATGCCCAGGGACATGGCAGCACGCCAGTCGTACTGGAAGTCAAATTTGTGGCAGCGACCACTTTTCTGGCAGTACCGGCCTTCATGAACCGTGGCCCGCGCGGTATCAAATTGCTTAACGAGGTGCTGGAACACAAGCAATTCGAAAAGGCAGAACCGGGCTTCCGTGGTGCCGTGCTGATGCGTGCGGCAAACCTGGCCAATGAGCAAAAACGGCCTGAGGATGCCAAACGCTACCTGAACGAAGCCGTCAAGCAGAATGTACCGCAGGCAGAAGCTGCCAAAGCCATGCTGAAAGGTATTCCATCATGAATATGGCAACCCTGGCACCTGCAATTGAGCTGCGTGCAGTTCACAAAACCTATCGCCTGGGCACCCACGTAGTCAAAGCTCTGCAAGGCGTAGACCTGTCGCTGGCCCGTGGCGAACTGCTGGCACTGACCGGCCCATCAGGCAGCGGCAAAAGCACGATATTGAACCTGTGCGGATTGATCGACGATGCTGATTCCGGCGACATTCTGCTGAACGGCGTCAACATCGATCAGTACAGCGACACGCAAAAGACCCTGCAAAGACGCGACACCATAGGTTTTATCTTCCAAAGTTTTAATCTGGTACCGGTCATGACGGTGGCTGAAAACGTGGATTACCCCCTGTTCCTGACGGGCGTACCGATCGCCGAACGACGTGAACGTGTCGCCGCACAATTGAAAGCCGTCGGCCTGCATGAACATGCCCAGCATTTGCCGGATGCCCTGTCGGGTGGTCAGCGGCAACGGGTGGCGATTGCCCGTGCCCTGATCAAGCGGCCCAGTCTGGTGATTGCCGACGAACCGACGGCCAGCCTGGATTCACACACAGCAGATCAGGTACTGGACCTGATGCGCGAACGCGGCCATGCCGAAGGCGTGGCTTTTGTGATAGCCAGCCACGACAGCCGCCTGACTAGCCGCAGCGACCGTATCGTGTCCTTGCTGGATGGGAGACTGCAATGAAACAGAGCTGGATGAAATTTGCGTTTTATAACACGCTGCGCAATCGCCGCCGCTCCACCATTACGGTTGCGGTAGCGGCCCTGGGCACGGCTGCCATTTTGCTGGCAGGTGGTTTTGCCTATTCGACTTACGAAGGCCTGGCACAGATATCGGCACGCAGCACCGGCCACCTGATCATAGGAAAACCCCAGCACTTCACCAGCGACCAGGATGTACCTTTGCAGTATGGGCTGGACAATGCCGGTGACCTGAAAAACAAAATCCTGGCAGACCCTGCCGTGCGCTATGTCTTGCCGCGCATTGAATACAGTGGCCTGATCAGCAATGGCGACAAATCCACCATCATGCTGGCGATAGGCATAGACCCCGATGCCGAATTTTCTGTCAAAGGCCCTACCCTGACAGTCAAGGAAGGCGAACTGATACAGACTGAATCGACAGAAGCAGAAATCGTCCTCGGTGAAGCCCTGGCACGCAGTCTGAAAGCCAGGCCCGGCAGCAGCCTGACCCTGATGGCCAGCACCACCGACGGCGCCCTGAATGCAGTGGATGTGACGGTCAAAGGCCTGGTCTCAACCGGTGTGCCGGATCTGGACAAGCGCCTGGTGTATTCAAATATCAGGACGGCACAAAAACTGCTGAATACGCAGCGGGTTTCCAGCCTTGGGGTTTTCCTTAATTCCATGGAAGCGACCATGCCGGCCCAGGCCAGGCTGGCACAGGCACTGCCCGAACTGACGGTGCAAAACTGGCTTGAACAGGCTTTCTTTTACAAGTCAGTCCGCGATTTGTATAACCGCATCTTTGGTGCACTGGGTGCCATCATCAGCTTCATCGTGGTGTTTGTGGTGGCGAATGCCATGGCGATGGCCATTATCGAACGTACCCGCGAAATCGGCACTCTGCGTGCCATGGGTACTTTACCCGGACAACTGACACGCAGCTTTTCCTTCGAAGGCATGTTGCTGGGTGGTGCAGGTGCGGTATTGGGGGCGGTACTGGCAATCAGCGTGGCATTGCTGCTGACGGTGTTCCCGGTGCAGATGCCCCCGCCACCAGGACGTTCCAGCGGTTATCCATTGTTGATCAGCATAGATGCGGCAATGTACGCCATCACCATCTTCACGATGATTGCTCTGTCGATGCTGTCTTCAGCACTGATCGCCCGCAAGACACTGCGTCAGCCCATCGTCGATGCACTGGCACACAATTAAAAAACGGAAAACACCATGAAAACTTATACACGTATCGCCATCCTGCTGCTGGCAAGTGCCGCTGGCCTGGTCAGGGCAGATGAAGTCAGTGACTTGTTGAAAGCTGCCGACCTGTTTCGTATAGGAACAGAAAACATGCAGGTGGAAACCGAGATCACCACCTATGCCAAAGACGGCAGTAAAGAAAAAGAAAGAAATTACCTGGTATTTTCCCAAACCAACCATCAATCGCTGGTGTTGATGAAAAGTCCCGCAGAAAAAGGCCAAAAGGTCTTGATGCTGGGTGATGATTTCTGGATGCTGTTACCTGGCAGCCAGCGTCCGCTGCGGATTACGCCCATGCAAAAACTGCTGGGTGACGCCTCCATCGGTGACATAGCCACCATGAGCTGGGCCCAGGATTACACCGGCAAGATCATAGGCGAAGAAAAATGCAATGACAAACCCTGCCTGCACCTGAGCCTGAATGCCGTGCGCAAATCGGTGGCTTACCAGCGCATAGAACTGTGGCTGGGCAAAACCCGGCATGAACCGGTCAAGGCAGATTTGTATGTGCAATCAGAAAAACTCGCCAAGCAGGCCAGTTTCATCCTGGACAAGCCACAAGCACCGACTGCCGTGGCAGAAATGCTGTTGCTGGACCAGTTGAGCAGCCACAAGGAGACGCGGGTACGGTATATCAGCCGCAAGCAAAAAACCGTGCCTGAACAATGGCTGAACCCTATGTTCCTGGCGAAAAATCCCAGTCTGGAGTAAGCATGCCTGATTTCAAACACCATGTACTTGCCAGCTTGCTGACAGTATTGTTCTGCACACCTTTTGCGGTAATGGCTGAAGAATCCGATTTCAGTGGCCAGGTGCGAGGGCTGGTCAACAGCACGACCAGCAACAGTGCCAGCCAGCTCGCCATAGCGAATCAGCTTGCTCCCGGGCTGACCAGCGGTCATGCGCAGTTGGCCGTCATGGAAACCGAGTTGCGCGCCAGCGCCAAGGGCATCAACGCGGTCGCTACCGTGCAAGGACAGATGAACGATGGCGGGCGCACTCAGGCAACGGCCTGGCTGAATGAATTGTATGGCAGCATGGGGGATGGTGCCTGGCAGTTCAGCGCCGGCAAAAAAACCATCGCCTGGGACGTCGGCTATGGTTTCCGGCCAAATGATGTCGTGGCGCAGGAAAAGCGCCGTTCACTGATCAGCAACACCATCATCGGCAAACCTTTGGCGAGTGTCGAATACTTCAATACGACTACGTCTGTGTCTGCGGTCTGGGTCAACCCTGGCCATGCAGCAAGCACCGATGTCGCGGATGAGCAAGCTCTTGCCGCCCGCGTTTATCACCACACTGGCGGTGTCGATTTACATGGCTTTGCCCGTTATGGACAAAAAAATGGAGGCAGTGTCGGTGCAGCAGCCTCATGGGTAGCGACCGATGAAATGGAAGTACATGCATCCCTGCGTTATATGCAGCGCAACACGGGTCTGCGCATGAATGCCGACAGCAGCCTTTTGCAACGCAACACGCCCTGGCAAAACAGCACGCAAAATAATGTCGTGCAAGCCATGCTGGGTGCCAATTACACGACAGAATCGCAACACAGTTTTTTCCTGGAAGCCTGGTGGGATGGCACCGCCCTGTCCGGCCGGGAATGGCAAGACTGGAACACGCGCAATCAAGCCTTGCAGGCCAGCGTAAATTACCTGCCGCAAATGCGGCAAGTCATCGGCTATAACCTGGTCTGGCAAAACCAGGCACTGTCGGCATCAGGCAATATCCGCCGCAAGAATGTTTTTGCGCGCTGGAGCTGGCAAGAAAACAACTGGCAACCTTCACTGGATATCTTGTGGACACCGGAAGACAATGGTCGCATCATCACGGCAGCAGTGGGCTGGCAAGGCGACCGCATCAGCATCAATGCCGGCCTGCGTCTGTATGGCGGTCCTGCCAGGGCGATACTGGCGCAATTGCCGGACAGCAGGATGGCTTATCTGTCAGCCACCTGGGCTTTCTGAAGGCGGGAGCCCGGGTTTGGGCGATGTTTGGGCGATAATAGCGGCTTGTGCCATGATTGCTGAAAGCCGCCTGTATGTCGAAATCCCATGTTGATGCCAATTACCGTTTCATTGCCGCCAATCAGGAAGTGAATACCCGTATCGCCCAAAGACATCAGGCACTGGCGCTGTATGTGACCCTGGTAGTGAGCCTGCTGGCAGCGCTGGTGGCCTTGAAACCGGGCGAAGCGACCAGCAAGTTGCCGATAGAATGGCTGGTACTGGGTTTTCCGGTGGCGTCAATCTGCCTGGCATTTTTGAATTACAAGGCAGAACGCTCCATAACCAATCTGCGCCATTTCCTTGCCACACTGGAAAGGCTGGAAAATGCCCACCTGCATCTGCCCAGTTATAACACGGACCCACGCTGGGCCAGGACTGCCAACAAGGCCAGGCGGTTTCAGGATTATGCCTGTGCAGTGCTGGTGGCTGCGGCAAATGCAATAGGCCTGGGGGCGGTCGTACATATCTACCCGGATCGTATTGCGGCGAATCAGTTTGTAGTCTGGATCAGTGTCATCACCGCCCTGCTTTCACTGTTTGTTTTGCTGTTCATGCCAGCCTGGAGTTATCGGCCAGATGATGAACCTGCCACCAGGGAAGATGCGCCGGCCCCACCGGCAGAATCAGCTTCAGGCGGCTGATCCATACGCACCGCATTGCGCCCGGAGAGCTTTGCTGCATACAGCATGGTATCGGCTCTCTGGAACCAGGTATCGGTGTCATCACTCGGCAGTTTTTTAGCAACGCCGATGGAAACCGTTACCGGATAATCTTGCAGCAATTCTGTTTTTTCAACCAGTGCACGCAATTCTTCAGCAAAGCGGGCACCTGTGATGTGGTCAGCCCCCATTGCGACCACTACAAACTCTTCACCACCGTAGCGAAACAGGCTGTCAATGGCACGAATGCGGCCACGCAGCAGTGAACAGAAACTGATCAGTACCTGGTCCCCCACCGGATGACCAAACTGGTCATTCACTTTCTTGAAATGATCCAGATCGAGTATCAGCAGACAGGCATTTACCTGAGAATGATCATCAGCACAAATTTCCTGCAATTTGCGATCAAAGGCGCGACGATTGCCGACCCCGGTCAGAAAGTCTTTTTCCGCCTGCTGGTTCAGTTCAGAATGCTGCAGGTTGGTTCTATGCGAGAAAATGGCGGCGAACAGATTGATCAGTACCAGCGTCACGATGATGCTGGACAGATCCAGTACCGACATCGCACTGAACAAAATGCCTATCAGGCACGCCAGGGAGACGGAGTTGATCATCAGGGCTTCGTTGGCACGCAGGATAAAGAATGCAGCAATCATGGTGGGATAGACCCAATACACGATGGCCTGCCCTTTGATATAGATGGCGGCCAGCATGCCCATGGAATAAAACACGGTAACGGCCAGGCCGGCAAAGCGTACGCGCCGGGTACGCCAGACAAACAGCATGATGCACAACATGCCGGCAACAATCAGCAAATCGACGGTTGCCAGCAACCAGTTCTTCTGGGCCATGCGGATAAGGCCGAAAGGAAGTATGCTGGGTATGCTCAGGCCGCAGAGCATCAGCAAGATGATTTCTTCTTTTGAGCGTTTTAAAAACATACTGAATTTCCCTGGCAGCTATGCAGGCGAGCGATCAGACATTTCACCCTTGCATAATCAAGCTTGAGTTCAACATGGAATCTGTTCGTTTCCAGACTAACTCAACCAGGATGCATATGTCCAACACAAAACGATGGTGTTGGCATGAAAAAAACAGCTTTGAAGGATATTGACTGTTGAACCAGTAAAGCGTCAGTTGCTATTCAGCCGGTAATATGCGGATGCAGCAATGCGTACATCCAGAAATTACCTGGCTTGCCACGTAACATGCGAAAAGCCCGCAAATAACCCTCGCGCTGAAATCCCAGGCGCTCCAGCACACTGACAGAACTGGCATTACTTTCCAGTACCGTGGCCTGTATGCGGTTCAGTCTGCCCTCGCCAAAACCCCAGTCACACATGGCCCGGGCAGCCGCAGGCATGATGCGTTTTCCCCAGTATTCAGGGGCCAGGTCATAGGCTAGTTCTGCGCTGCGGTTAAGATCGGACATGGTATGAAAGCCGACTGTCCCTATCAGCACATCATCCAGCTTTCTGACGATAGCCAGACGTATGGGCGAATTGACTTCATCTGCTTCATACATGGCAAGCTGGGGCAGCAAGTCGTCTGCCGATTCCAGATTCCAGCTGGTATGACGTATGACATCAGGGTTTTTCAGGTAGGCATACCATGCACTGGCATCATCAACACGGATATTGCGCAGTGTTAAATCGTCAAAACCCGGATCGGGGATGTTGGTTATCTGCATATCGAATACTAAAAAGGCAAGTCTACTGTTTGGCGATAAGCTTGCGTACCACCGAGTTGAATACTTCAACCATTTGCGGATCGAACTGGCTGTCGCTATTGGCATTGATTTCTGAAATGGCGCTCAGCAAACTGCGCTTGTAGCTGCGGTCTGAACGTTCATTGGTGACCGAGCAAAAGGTATCAACGATGGATAACATGCGGGCACCGGGATGAATCTGCTCACCCTGCAAGCCATTGGGATAGCCGGAACCATCAAAGCGTTCATGATGATCCAGCACCATGCGTGCCGCCTCATCCCAGCCACCAAAGCGCAACAGTAGCTGGCTGCTGGTGACCACATGTTCCTGGATCTTTTTGACTTCTTCCTTGGACAGGACACCTTCCTTGTTAAAGATGCTATGCGGGATGAAGCTCATGCCCACATCATGCATGAGAGACGCGACTTTCAGTTGCTCTGCATCGACCAGAAAGTTCAAAGCCTCATTCAGCGACTCCGTCAATTGCGCGACCTGGTCAGTACGGTTCTTGCGATAGATACTGAGATTGTCGATATGCGCAGCAAATTTGCGCATCAGTTCCATGTCGGCTGGCAATTCCAGTACGACCTTCTGGGGTTTTGACACGGTGTCATTGCTTTCGGCTTTGCCATCGAGCAGTGCAATGGCATCCTTGAAGTGTTGAGGCTGAAAGCCATGTGCACTGTTTTTTTGCAGCGCATCACACAAGTCAAATAATTTCTTGCGCCGGATATCGCTGGTAAAACCATGGGCGATCAAATCATTGAGCAAATCTTCAACTTCATCGTTAGCCAGCAGCAAAAATTCACCCAGTTCGCGGAAATAAGGATCCTGGTTCGCGCGAACTCTGGCGACGATTTCTTCTATGCGGTGCAGCAAATCAGTAAAAGGCCCCAGCCCCACCATCTGGCAATTGCCCTTGAGCGAATGCATGGCACGGAACAGGCGGTGGATATAGGCAGTGCCGCCGCCATTATTGAGTTCCTTGACACAAACCTCGGCCTCTTCACATGCCTCACGCGTGCAATCGACAAAATCGTCGATGATAGTACGTTCCATGGCCAGAAATTCCGGGCAGGTAAAGGTATCAGCGCCATGCGGTGTGTTCATTGTGGACCGTTCATGTTTGTACTGCGTCAGTGGAGGAGGATGAATAAAAGACTGCAGGAAATTATAGTGGCAGAGCATCACGGCAATCAATTCCTCAAGTGTAGAGGCAGTTTTGCATGCCGTGTCACATGAATCAATATTTTGATTAAAAGAAACATTAATTAAATTGCAAATAGTTTGCTAAAATAAACATTCTTAATGAACTTTTTGCATGTGTGCCACTCACTCATACTGTTGAACATTCAGATCGTGAGCAGATAATCCAATCGACCCATCATGAAAACCAGAATACTGAAAATAGTCACCCCGGTGTGGCATATGCTTCCCAGGCAGTTCCGGGAAACGGGTTTAGCCGCACGAATACGAAAGCAGTTCATACCGCCGCCACACGCAGTGTCACACCCCGAGCCCATCGTTATTACACAGCAACCCGTCACACCAGAGCCCGTAGCTGAGTTAGCCGCAGCAACACCAGCAGCAGACACACAAAATATCGCCGAACACATCCAGGCGTGGCAAGATCGCTTCACTGCCAGGCATGATTATCAGCAAGACCCTGCCCTCCCACTTCCCCATTTATTAAAATCGGCGATATGTACAGAACAGGTCATGCGTTCTGAAACCTTTCAGTACTGGACGGTGCGCATGGGTGACCGCCCCGGACATATGCACAGAAAAATCTGGGAATGGGCGTTTATTGTGCAGGCGCTGAAAGAACGCGGCATGCTACAGGCTGGACAACTGGGCCTGGGTTTTGCAGTTGGTACTGAACCGTTGACGGCGCTGTTCGCCGCCCACGGTGCCAGCATTGTAGCAACCGATCTGTTTACCGAAGAAGCACAGGCCAAGGGCTGGGTAGAATCGACCCAGCACGCCAATGGTTTTGAAGCCATCAACCAGAGAAACCTGTGTGATGAAAAAGAGCTGCACAGGCTGGTTGAATTCAAGTTTGCCGATATGAACAATATCAGTGAAGAACTGCATGGCAAATTCGACTTCCTCTGGTCTTCATGCGCGTTTGAACATCTGGGGTCCATCGAACACGGCAAGAATTTTGTGTACAACGCCATGCACTGCCTGAAGCCGGGTGGATTTGCCATCCATACGACCGAGTTTAACCTGTCATCCGATGAGGACACCGTAGACAGTGGCGCCACCGTACTGTTCCGCAAACGGGATATACAGGAAATCATCAACACCTTGCAGGCGCAGGGCCATCAGATAGCCATAGACTGGGATGAGGGTGATGGCTACGCTGATGGTCATGTTGATCTTGCACCGTATATACAGGACACCCATCTGCGTCTGCAGATAGAAAAATATGTCGTTACCTCGATAGGTCTGATCGTACAAAAAGCACTTTGAAAATGATGGCCTGGTTATAAAAACCAGTAAATAAAAAAATCCTGAAACCTCGCGGCTTCAGGATTTTTTAACATGCTTTTCGGCTCATCTTCAACGCATCTTTAATTCAGCTACTGCGCATCTCCAATTCAGCTACTGCGCTTTATTCGGCAAACACCTTGCTGGCAGGTGTAATGCTGACTGCTTCCGCCTTGATGTTTAATTTTCGGTTACCGATGACCTGGTCTTCATCCAGCAATTCCTTAGGTTTCTCGGAATTGTATTTGATCGCAGAAAAACCATCAGACACCAGCTTGTCTTTCAGACCCACCGCATCCTTGGCAATCATGACCACCGACATGTTTTGCGCCGACAGGTGTTTTTTCATGGCGGCATTGACATCGGCCAGACTGAGTTTAGACAAATTATCGCGCATCATTTTCGTGAACTCGGGCGTGCGATACCATTGTGCATCCAGGGCATAACCCAGTTGCTGGTCTTGCGTTGCCGTCATCATGAAAACATTCTTCATCAGATAAGTGCGGGTGATCTCAAACTGTTCCTTGCTCAAACCCTGATTCACCATCTTGTCCAGTTCAGCCACGGCAACACGCAGGGCCATGTGGGCATTTTCAGGCGCTACAGGGCGTATCCAGATTTCAAACAGTTGTGATTGACGGGCGCGGTTGGGCGTCGGGAAGGACATGAACATACCGCCCGGGAATGCTTCGATATATGCATAATCACCATAGTTCATGCCGCGTATTTCACGTATGCGTTGATACAGGTGGGAAGAACTGGAACGATGTTCACCCAGCCAGGTTTTCGCCAGCCACAGTGCTGCAAAGTCAGGATGTGAACGGGTAACCGCAATAGGAAAGCCCATGGAAATCGCTGTTGCACGGGTATTCTTTTCTATGATTTCGACTTCCATGCCCTGGCTGACTTTGCCAACCGGTGCGGTAATGGCAGCCATGCCGGCACCATCCGGCAATTTGTTCAGGGCTTGCTTCAGACTGGTCACCATGGTGTCAGACACATCACCGGAAATACCTACTTTCAGCGCACCCGTGGTATAGGCTTTTTTCCAGAACTGTCTGACATCATCCAGGGTAATGGCGTCTATACCCTTGACCGTTCCCAATACCGGATGGGCATAGGCAGAACCGGCAAACACATTGGTCTGCAAACGTTCCTTGGCAAACTCTTCTTCGTTATTGTCTTTCAGGTCCAGCAACAAGGCATTTTTCTGTTCATCCTTGATACGGCGGAAGTCTTCTTCACGGAAGCCGGGTTCCAGCAATTGCGGCAAGGCGATCTGGATGAATTCCTTCCATTTTTCCTTGTGCACGGAACCACTGAAGCTGGTCATTTCCTTATCTGTCTGGGCCGAGAAACTGGCCGCCAGCGGGAACAGGATTTTCTTGACTTCATCGATCTTGCGTTCTTTCGAACCGGCACTGTCTATCATCGCTGCCGTCATTCTGGCCAGGCCTTCCTTGCCCGCCGGGTCTTGTGCTGAACCAGCAGCAAACACCAGCTTGAAGCGGATTTGTGGCAACTTCGATGCCTGCACCAGTACGTCGAACTTGCCGTCCACAGCTTTGTCATTGAAGCTGGCCAGTTTCGGCAGGCTGCTCAACTCTGCTGGCAGGGCTGCATTCGACAGGCTGGTAACGACCATACCGTCATCAACCAGGTATTTCCTGGCGACTGCCTGCAAATCTGCCGGTGTCAGGCTATCAATCACTTTATAAAACTGATTGATGGTGGCGTAAGAACGCTTGTAATGAACAAAGCGTGCCAGGGTGCCAGCGATCTGGTCTGTGTTATCAAGGCTGCGTATCAGGCCATATTTAAGTGCGGATTTGGCATCTGCCAGTTCCTGGTCGGCCAAGGGTGTCTGTACGATGCGGGCAATCTTTTGCAGGATGGCGTCACGCACATAGACAGTATCTTCAAGCTTCTTGACGCGCGCGCCTATCACCGCCAGACCCGGATCCACAGAGGGAGGGGTGAAATCAAATAACTGATCCACCTTTTGTTCATCCTGTTGCAAGCGCTTGTAGATATCTGAAGTACTGCCAAAGGACAAGGACAGTAACATGCTTAATGCCGCATGTTCCTTGTTCGTCACGGAAAACGCCGGCGCATGGAAAGAAACAGCAACATACGGCAAGGTTGGGCTGGGCCATGGCACATGCTTGTACAGGGCACCTGTGGCTGCCGGTTCGGCCGGTACCGGAGCCTGGGCTTTACCACGCTGCCATTGGCCCCAGTATTTCTCTATCAGGGCAATGGTGGATTTGGGTTCGACATCACCGGCCACGATGATGGTGGTGTATTCCGGGCGGTACCAGCGGTCGAAGAAAATTTTGGAATAAGCGTACTGATTCGGCATGTCCTCAATATCCTTGAGGAAGCCCATGGTCGTGTGCTTATAGGTATGTTTCTGGAAAGCCGTATCACGCATCACTTCCAGCAATTTGGTAATGGGATTGGCGCTATTTTTATTGTATTCACCCAGCACGGCCCGTGATTCCGTCTTGAAATCACTTTCGCTGTACGACAGATGCTGGAAGCGGTCGGCTTCAATTCTCAATACCGTTTCCAGGTCCTCCTTGGAAAAAGTCGTGTAGTAATTCGTCAGGTCATCACTGGTATAGGCATTCTGGCGTGCGCCGGTGGCGGTCAGGATATCCTTGTACTTGTCTGCCGGGATGTCCTTGGTGCCGCGAAACATCATATGTTCAAAAAAATGGGCGAAGCCGGATTTGCCAGGTTCCACCTCATTGCGCGAACCGGTCTGCACCGGAATCTGTACCGATACGATATTTGGCAGGCCAGTGGGCACGATGATGATTTTCAAGCCATTTGGCAACAGCTTTTCCGTGGCCTGGAATGGCAATACATCCTTGCTACCCTGTGCTTCCTTGACAGGCTTGTTGGCAGATTTGACGCTGCCGGTGCCAGAATCTTGCGCTTGCAGAGGTAAAGCAAGGCCTAGGCCTGCCAGTGCCAAAGCAAGGGTCAAAGCCGGCGTGGCGGGTAGCATTTTTTTCATTTTTTCTCCGGATAAGGAAATCATTTAGGTAGATGATATTGTCGTCATAAGACTGCAAATGCAAGAACAAGTTCAGCAAAAGCACATTCCCTGCCAGGTTTTCCATTGCGACTATCGCTACTACCCCCGCCACAAAAGCAAAACCCCCGCTGCAGTTTCCTGCAACAGGGGTCGTACCTGCTTACTGCTTCAGTATTTTATTAAGTGCTTATTTCTTGCGCTGCGGTGGCAAATCGGTACAGACACCTTTATACACTTCAGCCGCCATGCCTATCGATTCACCCAAAGTAGGATGTGGATGGATGGTCTTTCCGATATCGACCGCATCAGCACCCATCTCGATAGCCAGGGCGATCTCGCCTATCATGTCACCGGCATGCGTGCCGACGATGCCGCCACCGACGATGCGCTTGGTTTCTGCATCGAACAGCAACTTGGTGAAGCCTTCATCACGGCCATTCGCCACGGCACGGCCAGAAGCTGCCCATGGGAAATGACCTTTTTCAAGCTTCACGCCTTTGGCCTTGGCTTCATCTTCTGTCATACCTACCCATGCGACTTCAGGGTCGGTATAGGCAACGGATGGAATCACGCTGGCATCGAAGTAAGCTTTTTCACCGGATGCTGCTTCGGCTGCGACGTGGGCTTCATGCACGGCCTTATGTGCCAGCATGGGCTGGCCAACCAGGTCACCAATCGCAAAGATATGCGGTACGTTAGTGCGCATTTGCTTGTCGACATTGATGAAGCCACGGTCAGTCACCGCCACGCCTGCCTTGTCGGCAGCAATTTTTTTGCCGTTCGGGCTACGGCCTACCGCAACCAGCACCAGGTCATAGACTTGGGGTGCGGGTGCAGTTGCGCCAGCTTCAGCAGCTTCGAACGTGACCTTGATACCTTCAGGCAGGGCTTCAACAGCAACCGTTTTGGTTTTCAACATGATGTTGTCAAAACGTTTTTCATTGAATTTTTGCCAGACCTTGACCATGTCACGGTCTGCGCCCTGCATCAGGCCATCCAGCATTTCTACGACATCAATGCGTGAGCCCAGGGTGGAATACACGGTCGCCATTTCCAGGCCGATGATGCCGCCACCAATGACCAACATGCGTTTTGGAATCTGGCGCAATTCCAGCGCGCCGGTGCTGTCAACGATACGCGGGTCAGCCGGTACGAAAGGCAGGTTCACGACAGAAGAACCAGCCGCAATAATCGCCTGCTTGAACTGCACGGTTTTTTTGCTGCCATCTGCTGCTGTGACTTCGATATGATTAGGACTGAGGAACTGACCCACACCCTGCACTACATTGACCTTGCGGGCTTTCGCCATGCCATTCAGGCCAGTCGTCATTTTCTTGATGACGCTTTCCTTGTAGCCACGCAGTTTGTCGATATCGATTTCTGGCTTGGCAAATGTCACGCCATGTGCTGCCATGGATGCAGTTTCATCAATCACAGCGGCTACGTGCAACAATGCCTTGGATGGGATACAGCCTACGTTCAGGCAAACACCACCGAGGGTGGAATAACGCTCGACCAGTACTGTGTTCATGCCCAGATCAGCAGAACGGAAGGCTGCGGAATAACCACCAGGACCAGCGCCCAAGACCATCATGTCGCATTCGATATCGACCTTGCCCGTGTAACCAGACGCAATCGGCGCAGGGACGGCTGGAGCAGCAGGAGCAGTTGCTGCTGGGGCAACGGCAGCAGGAGCAGACGCTGCCTGGCCTGCGGCTTCCACCAGCAACAGCAAGCTGCCTTCAGCAACCTTGTCACCGACCTTGACCTTGATTTCTTTTACCGTACCGGCATGGCTGGATGGAATTTCCATACTGGCCTTGTCGGATTCGACGGTAATCAGCGACTGGTCAACCTTGATGCTGTCACCCACCTTGACCATGACTTCGATAACTTCAACTTCCTTGAAATCACCGATATCAGGGACTTTGACTTCGACAATGCCAACCGGCCCGGCAGGTGCGGCTGCAACTGGTGCCACAGGAGTGGCAGCAGGAGCCGGGGCTGTAGCAGCAGCAACTGCGGGAGCGGCTTGAGCCGCTGGCGCTGCACTTGCCGTAGCGCCTTCAGCTTCTATGACCAGCAACAAACTGCCTTCGGCAATCTTGTCACCGAGTTTGACTTTCAATTCCTTGATGACACCGGCGTGACTGGACGGGATTTCCATGCTGGCCTTGTCGGACTCCACGGTCACCAGTGATTGATCGACCTTGATGGTGTCACCCACCTTGACCAGCAATTCTATGACTTCAACTTCCTTGAAATCACCGATATCGGGTACTTTGACTTCGATAGTGCTCATAGTCTGCTCTCCGTTCACAGCAAGGTTTTACGCAAATCAGCCAGTACATCAGCCAGATAAGCGGTGAACTTGGCAGCCATGGCACCATCAATGACGCGGTGGTCATACGACAGCGACAAAGGCAGCATCAGGCGTGGCTGGAATTGTTTGCCATCCCAGACTGGTTTGATACTGGATTTGGACAAGCCCAGGATCGCCACTTCAGGCGCATTGATGATAGGCGTGAATGCCGTGCCACCGATACCGCCGAGTGAAGATATGGTGAAAGTTGCGCCCTGCATGTCAGCAGGTTTCAGTTTGCCATCGCGCGCCTGGCCTGACAACTCACCCATTTCAACGGCGATTTGCGACAGGGTTTTCTGATCTGCATTTTTAACGACAGGCACCACCAGACCATTCGGCGTATCAGCAGCAAAGCCGACGTTGTAATACTGCTTCAGGATCAGGTTTTCACCGGTCGCATCAAGCGAAGAATTAAATGCCGGGAATTTTTTGAGCGCAGCAACGCTGGCCTTGATGACAAAAGCCAGCATCGTCAGTTTGACGCCGGATTTAACCAGGGCTTCGTTCGATGATTTACGGAATTCTTCGAGGTCGCTGATATCTGCCTCATCAAATTGCGTAACATGCGGGATCATGACCCAGTTACGATGCAGGTTCGGACCGCTGAGTTTTTTGATGCGTGACAAAGGCGATGTCGTGGTCGCGCCAAACTTGCTGAAGTCCAGCGATGGCCATGGCAATACATCGAGACCAACACCACTGCCATTTTTTGCCGGAGCAGAAACCGCAGCAACGGCAGTGCTGCCTGCCATGATGCCCTTGACGAAGTTTTGTACGTCTTCTTGCGTGATACGGCCTTTTTGACCAGAACCGGCAACGCGTGTCAGATCGACACCCAGCTCACGCGCAAACTTGCGTATGGATGGAGACGCATGTGCCTTGCCTGCGCTGGCTGTTGCTACAGGTGCAGCCGATGCTACTGGCGCTGCAACTGGGGCAGGCGCGGCGGCTGACACTGTTGCCGGGGCCGCTGGTGCTGGCGTTGCAGCTACTGGCGCTGCCGCGGGTGCTGGTGTCGCCGCAGGTGCTGGCGCTGGCACTGCTGCACTTGCCGCAGCATCAACCACGACCAGCAGAGAACCTTCAGCAACCTTGTCGCCAACCTTGACTTTAATTTCTGTGACCACACCAGCATGACTGGATGGAATCTCCATGCTGGCTTTATCTGATTCTACGGTGATCAATGACTGATCCACCTTGATGGTGTCGCCGACTTTGACCATCAGTTCAATGACTTCAACTTCCTTGAAATCACCGATGTCCGGTACTTTGACTTCTACGCTACTCATAATTTTCTCCATTTACACCCTCTTTTTCGAGAGGAGGGTTAGTGTGGGGATGGATTCTTATCCTCCCTCAGGCAAGACGCCAGAGGAAGGACATGTCAGTGGGTGTCAAACGTCAAAATTACACAGTCACCGGATTTGGTTTATTTGCATCAATGCCATATTTCGCAATCGCCTGAGCAACCACAGAAGCGGACAGTGCACCTTCATCCGCCAGTGTTTTCAATGCAGCGATCACCACGAAGTAGCGGTTGACTTCAAAGAACTCACGCAGTTTGGCGCGGGAATCAGAGCGGCCAAAACCATCCGTACCCAGGACTTTATAGCTGCGGTCTTTTGGTATGAAGGCACGTACCTGCTCAGCAAAGGTGCGCATGTAGTCTGTCGATACAACGACAGGGCCAGTCGTGTCTTTCAGGCATTGTGCGATATACGGCACACGTGGCTCTTCAGTCGGGTGCAGCATGTTCCAGCGTTCTGCATCCTGGCCATCACGGGCCAGCAAGGTGAAGGATGGTGCAGACCAGACGTCGGCAGCAATGCCCCAGTCATTTTGCAACAGTTCAGCACCGGCAATCACTTCACGCAAGATCGTGCCTGAGCCCATCAGTTGTACGCGGTGTTTGGTGGTCTGTTCAGATTTTTGCAACAGGTACAGGCCCTTGATGATGCCCTCTTCCTGACCCGCCTTCAAACCTGGGTGGCTATAGTTTTCATTCATCAGGGTGATGTAATAGAACACATCTTCCTGGTCAGTTACCATGCGACGCAAGCCATCATGCATGATGACTGCCACTTCGTGGGCAAAGGTCGGATCGTAAGGAATACAGTTAGGGATGGTGGAAGCCAATACATGGCTATGACCATCTTCATGCTGCAAGCCTTCGCCATTCAGCGTCGTACGACCGGCTGTACCACCGAGCAGGAAACCACGTGCGCGCATGTCGCCCGCAGCCCAGGCCAGATCACCAATACGCTGCAGACCGAACATGGAGTAATAGGTATAGAACGGGATCATGACGCGGTTATTGGTCGAGTAGGAAGTCGCCGCAGCGATCCATGAGCTCATACCACCGGCTTCATTGATACCTTCCTGCAAAATCTGACCGGCTTTATCTTCGCGGTAGTACATGACCTGATCTTTATCGACCGGTTCATACAACTGACCAACCTGACTGAAAATACCGATCTGGCGGAACAGACCTTCCATACCAAAGGTACGCGATTCATCGACCATGATAGGCACCACGCGCTGACCCAGGCTGGCGTCGCGCAGCAAGGCGGTCAGGATACGGACATACGCAGCCGTCGTCGAAATTTCACGGCCTTCTGCCGTTGGTTCCAGCATCGCCTGGAAAGCAGTCAGTTCTGGCACCACCAGTGCTTCATCGGCTTTTTGACGGCGCTGTGGCAGGTAGCCACCGAGCTCCTTGCGACGCGCATGCAGATATTGCATTTCTGGTGTGTCATCAGCCGGTTTGAAGAAAGGAATATTCGGCAGTTCGGCATCAGCAATCGGCAACTGGAAGCGGTCACGCATGGCCTTGATGGCTTCATCATCGAGCTTCTTGGTATTGTGGGCGGTATTGCGTGCTTCGCCGGACTTGCCAAAACCAAAGCCCTTGATACTTTTCGCCAGGATAACGGTAGGCTGCCCCTTGTTTTCCTGGGCAACTTTGAATGCAGCATAAATCTTGTGTGGGTCATGGCCGCCACGGGTCAGGCGCCAGATGTCGTCATCCGACATTTTGCTGACCATTTCCAGCAATTTTGGATGCTTGCCAAAGAAGTGGCTGCGTACATAGGCACCGTCCTTGGCTTTGTAATTCTGGTATTCGCCATCCACGGTTTCCATCATGACTTTTTGCAGGATACCGTCTTTATCTTTCGCCAGCAATTCATCCCAGCCGCTACCCCAGATCACTTTGACGACATTCCAGCCGGCGCCACGGAAATCCGATTCCAGTTCCTGGATGATCTTGCCATTACCACGTACCGGGCCATCCAGACGCTGCAGGTTACAGTTGACGACGATCACCAGATTATCGAGTTGCTCGCGGCCAGCCATGCCGATGGCGCCCATGGATTCTGGTTCGTCCATCTCACCATCACCGCAGAAAGCCCAGACTTTGCGCTTTTCTGTGTCGGCAATACCACGTGCATGCAGATACTTCAGGAAACGTGCCTGATAAATCGCCATCAATGGGCCCAGGCCCATGGATACGGTAGGAAATTGCCAGAAGTCTGGCATCAGTTTTGGATGCGGGTAAGAAGACAGGCCTTTGCCATCGACTTCGCGACGGAAATGCAACAATTGCTCTTCAGACAGACGGCCTTCGAGGAAGGCGCGGGCATAGATACCAGGGGAAGAATGGCCTTGGATGTAGAGCAGATCGCCGCCATGATCTTCAGTCGGGGCATGCCAGAAATGGTTGAAACCTATGCCCAGCATGTTTGCCAGCGAAGCAAAGCTGGACAGGTGACCACCAAGGTCGCCATCTACGCGGTTGGCCTTGACCACCATGGCCATCGCGTTCCAGCGCATATAGGAGCGCAGGCGCTCTTCGATTTCCAGATTGCCAGGGCAATGTTCACCCTGATCAGCAGGAATGGTATTCACGTAAGCCGTATTGCTGGAGAACGGGATATGGGCACCACGACGACGCGCCAGGTCCACCATGCGCTCCATCAGGTAATGGGCACGTTCTGGCCCTTCTGTTTCGATAACGGCTTCCAGCGCATCCAGCCATTCATTGGTTTCAACTACATCGGGATCATTGGCGGCCTGGGCCAGCACCTGGTCTATCTGGGGTGACATAGAAGGGGTCTCCTGTTATTACACGTTTGGGTGAAACGCGCGTGGGCGAATCGACAAATTACGGCTTGAATTTTGTTTTCGCAAGCATTTTAACAGGACTTTTCCATTTTTCAAATAGCGATATATGATTCCATATTGTGAAATTTAAGCTGCGGCGCAGCATTTTTACCCCATACCACCATGCCAGAACATTTATATGATTCCTGGATTCTGCCTACGATCTTACGGCTCTTGAGGCCCGGCTATGACCAGGAGTAAGTCCGCAGCAATATCATAAGCAGCTTCTTAAAGACAGGTACGCACAGGTACCTGCCAACTCCAGACTATTTGGTATTGAACGCCATAAAGCTGCCATAACCGCTGGTGCCTTTGTTCACATAAAGAATGCCATTTTTAGACAAGGCCAGATCGCCACCCCGTGGATAAGACCACACCGTCTGATGGCTACTCAAATCGACAGCAAATACGGCACTAAAAGAACCAAGCAATAAAACATTATTGGTGACAATCATGTTTTGCAGATAGCCATTGGCACCAATCGGCTTTTGGTCATAGTAAACGCCGTCCGGAAATTTCCACTGCCACAGCAAGGCACCTGTGCTGAGTGAGCGAGCATCAACGCCATATCCATTGAGGATGTACAGGGTGGAACCAGCACAAACAGGATTACTATAAAACGTGTCTTTGACGGTCCATTTAATTTTTTGCGAAGCCAGATCAAAGTTCACCAGACTCAATCCATTACTTGCAATCAATAAATTCACCCCATCACACAGCGTAGGCTCTACCCTGGTCATTGATGCCTGGATATCAGGAGCAGCGATCAGCGTCGTCTGCTTGCCGGATTGACGATTAATTATCGCCAATCCGCTTGGTCCGGCAGTATTTCCCTTGGGGACAAACATATAAACGTAATTGGCATCTACCGCTGGTGACCAGAGTGCCTCCATATTGTCGGATAAAAAACTCCAGTTACTGCTCAGTGTATCCGCTGACGAACTGGACAGAAACTGACTCTGTGGCCCATTCCGGCTGAAAACAGTTTGCCCATCGACCACCGGCGCATAAAAATAACTGATTGTTGTGATGACGTTCGTTTTACCCAATCTATTGCCATTGGATTGATCCAGCATCCACAAGCCCGAGCTTTGTGTGGCAGTATTCATGAAATAGACTTTACCGTTTTGCGCAGCAGGTGGGTTCACCCAGCCATCAGCAACCGGAAACGTCCATTTGATCTTGCCATCAGATTCATTGACAGCGAATACCGCTCCACCACTCCCGCCATTTGCTGCCTGTGCTGAAAAATAGACTGTGTCACCCTGCGTAGTGATTGGCCCCTGCGCCATGTATTTGCTGTTGTCGATCTCAAACAGGAATCGCGGCGCGAAGGCATTCACATTCAGCGTTACCGGCACGTAACCTGTATGCGCCACATTACCCTGGTAGCCATTCCAGTCGGCCGCGCCCGGCGTTGGTGTCAGTGTGACGGTATTCGTTTTTACTTCCAGGTTGTAGGGTATTTTCCAGGGGTTGATCTGATAGGGGAAATCACATGAATTAATATTCCCTCCGCACAAGCGTACTTCCAGCGCCCCAACATATTTACCCACTGGCGGTTTTGAAGTCATCCTAAGGGTCGTGCGTATGGTGTTTTTATCGATCTTGGTCACTGCATTACCGTTGGTCAGCAAACCGGCAGGATCGGTGACACTGACACCGACACGATTGATGAAGTCGATGCCTGCTTCACTTCTGACTTCAAGCTCAAATGACTTTTCTTCGGCAGGGACAAATGATGCCGTGATCTCCGCTGGGCTGACCGTAATACTTGGCGCCCTTACTTCAAAGCTGTATGGCAGCTTCCAGGGTGAGCCGTCATGCGGCTGTGCGCAACTGTAGGGACTGTCCTTGCATAATCTCACCTCCAGTATGCCGCTATATCTGCCCGGCTTGAGGCTTCTTGTTGTGACACTTGCCTGGTAATTATATTTATCAACCGCCTTGATCCTGATATCGTCGGTAATAACACCTGTTGTGTCGATTATCGCGACATTCACCACATCCGGGAAATTGCGGTTCGCGCGTATATCAAGTGATAAGGTTTTATTTTCGTAAGGCAGAATAGTCGCCGTCAAACTCGATGGCGTAAAGCTCAAGCCACCATCGTTGGATACTACCGGCAGCGTGTCAACCGGATTGCCTGTACTTGTGCCGGTATTAGTACCTGTATTCGTACCTGCCCCGGCACCGCCACCGGAACCACCGCCACAGCCCGTCAAAAGCAAAGACAGCAACAGAAAGGATGTGAGTTTTTTGATGTTTTTCATAAAGATTGAGAAAATTTACCGCAGGTGAAAGCAAATGAAATCATGTGGCGCATTGGCCATTGCAGCACGAGGAGTCTGCGGGAGAATCCAGCCTCGCCAGTCAGGACAGATCCGTCCCTTGCATTGGCCATCAATACACAATCAATGAGCGATCAGTTTCCCGGTCAGTTTCTTGCTGCCAGAAGCATCTGCCAGCAATACCAACAGGCGATCAATATTCGGGTGCTTGCCCGGGAAAGCCCTGGCATCTGCCGTATGTTCAGCATACAACTGCAGGCCCTTTGCAGCGGCTGCGGTATTGATTTCGGCAAATTCCTGTAACAGGGCATGATAGACACGTACGCTGCCAGCCGAGCCCGGCTTGTTATCTATTTGCGCGACCAGTGTCAGGCCATCAAATAATTGAATGGCAGCCAGGTGATCAATGACAGGCAGGGTGGACAGAATTTCGCTGAATTGCATGGATGTTTCCTTAAAAGTCATGTGATGCGCATGAAAATTTTCCGCGCAGTCGCCAACAGGCGCGTTAAAAAGACTGCATTCTACGGGTTGGGCCGTTTTTTAGCTAACGGCATTGCCTGAACATAAAACCAGACAAAAATGTCCTCCATCAAACTCATCATTGACGGCGGGCATGGCGATAAAAAAAGAGCGATGATTTCTCATCGCTCTTTATCGCTTCATTAGCGCAATTCGACTTGCGTCGAATTGAACCGGGTTATCCAGCTATTATTTGAATTGATATTTCAGACCAACTTTGAAGTAACGACCCAGTGCGCCACTGGAATCCATAGGGTTGAAGCCCATGGCGCCGTATGTCAAAGGATCCAATGGAGCGACCTTGTCAAATACGTTGGAGATGGAACCGAATACTTCCAGGTTTTTCATTGCTTTGTAGCGGAAAGACATATCCAGCGTAGTGAAGGATGCCAGTGTGCAACCTGCTGGCGCATCAGTGCCGTCAGCAAACTTGTTAGCACATGGCTGACCTTCTTCGGAAATGTTTTTCAGGGAACCGCGATAGCTGATGATGCCAGTCACGTTCCAGTCACCCTTGTCCCAGGCCAGTACAAAGTTGACTTTGTCTTTTGGCGTACCGATACAGTTGGATGTATCGCAGTTACCGTGTGTGCCTGCATATTGATGCTGAACTGCACCGTCAACACGCAACCATGAAATCACGTGTGTCCAGTTCAGGTCTGCATTCAACTTGCCATATTCACCCAGGTTGAAACGTTGTTTCGCATTGAAATCAACACCTTTGACTTCAGTGTAGCTGGAGTTGGCATATGGAGCTGCACCACCGATGATGGTACCTGTATTCGGTGTTACCACGCCGTTGATGGTCAGGTTATTGTCCTGACGCAGTACGCCTGGCAAAGCGGCTGCTGTCTGGAAGGACATGGAGTTGATTTCGTTGTTACGACGGATCAACCAGCCATCTACAGCCAGATTGGTATCAGGCAGCGGATCCCAGACCAGACCCAGAGTGTAACCTTTGGAAGTTTCTGGTTGCAGGTTAGGATTGCCAACTTTGAAGCCTGTGAAAGTCGTTGCGCAATCAGATGCCTGTGCACCTGCCAGTGGTGTGCCATTCGGGCAGCGAACTGGATCCCTGACAGTTGCTGTACCAGCACTGAAGCTTTCTGAGCCGGATTCTGGTGCACTAGGTGCACGGAAACCTTCAGAGTAAGTACCACGCAGAGCAAAAGTTTTCACCGGTGTCCACTTGGCACCGACTTTTGGTGTCACGGAAGAGAAGTGAGAATATTTGTCGTAACGCAGCGCGCCAGACAATTCCACTGTCTTGACCACTGGGGCCAATACTTCGGCATACAGAGCAGATACTGTTTCATCACCTTTTGCAGCAACGTAGCTGCTGTTGATGGAACCGTCTTTACTGCCGTCCAGGGATGGCATGTTGTAAGACTCTCTGCGGTATTCAGCACCAACCGCCAGACCCATCATACCGCCTGGCAAAGGCATCAACTCACGAGAAGCCTTGAAGTCGATGATGTCCATCTTGGTAGGCGCATCCAGGGATGCTGTCTTGACCATTGCAGCGTACAGGGCTGGATTGTTTTTGCTTGCCTGTGTGCCGATATAGTATGGGAAGTATGGGCTCTTAGGATCGCCCAGAGCTGCCTTCAACACGTTCATGTTGATCATGTTGGTGTAGTCGAGGTGCAGCTTGGATTCGGAATGCAGAATCGCAGTGTCGAATTCCCAGCCTGCCATCGTGCCTTTCAAACCGGCGACAGCTCGGTAGAAAGAGTTGTCAGCGATACGGCGATTGGCACCTACGTCAAACATGGAATAACGCAGACGGACTGGCGCGCCATACGGGTTTTGTGGATGCTCTGCTGCCATTACGATGACTGTACCGTAATTGATGTTACCAGTCGGGCTGGCTGTATTTGGCGGGAAGAAAACGTTGGAAGATGTCGACGGAGGCGTTACCGTGAAGGCTGCCTTACGTTGAGAATAACCAAATTCTGCATAAGCTTGCAGATCTTCATTGATCTGGAATGTGCCACGGCTGAACAGATTCACGCCATCGATTTGTGGCAGCATGGAACGGAACTGATCCGCATACCACAAGCAACCACCGCCGAGATCTTGCACTTTGGTTGTCGACAATGTCGAGCAACCTGGCAGGGATACATAATTCAGTGTCTTAGGATCGCGCAGGGAGCCTGTAGGGCTTGGGGAAGCACTGTTATTACCGGCAATGTAACCGTTGGTGAAGGAACCAACTGTATTCATCGGGTAACCCCAACGACGCCAGTCGCCTGTACCGATCCAGTCACGGTCAGAACGCTGGGAATTCATCAGTTCATTGGACTTGTAAGCCTCTGCATTGATGATGATGTTGTATTTGTCTTTTTCCAGATTACCAAAACCTGCGGTAATCGAAGCTTTTGCCTGGTTGGCATCACGTGAACCGGAAGTGCCTGCAGTAGCGCTGACTGTTACGCCTTCGTAGTTCTTTTTCAGGATGATGTTGACCACACCGGCGATCGCATCAGCACCGTAGATGGAAGAAGCGCCATCTTTCAGGATTTCGATACGCTCAACCACTTCCATAGGGATAGTGGAGATATCGGTAAATGCTTTTTGACCGTCATCCGCGCGACCGAACTGTGCCATACGGCGACCGTTCAGCAATACCAGTGTGGATGTGGCACCCAGACCACGCAAGGAGATTGCAGTAGAACCGGCAGCAAAACCGTTACCGAAACTTGTTGGCAAAGAACCGGCGCCATCAGCAGTCAGTGTTTGCAGGTATTCAGCAACAGTAGTCTTGCCTGCCTTGTCGATATCGGCACGGGTAATGATCTGGATAGGGGAAGCAGATTCAGCTTCAGCACGCTTGATGCTGGAACCTGTCACTTCTACCCTTTGGACTTTGCCGTCATCCTGCGCAAACGCAGGCTGTGCCAGCATACCGGCTGTCACCACCAAACCGCCAGAAAACATCATACGCAGCGATCTCGAAAGTACTTTTTCCTTCAGCATATATTTCTCCTTTTCAATTGAATCTGGGCATTACGACGTCAAATCCATGTCGCGATGAAAAACTTTTGAAAATTAATTTTCACAGGTGGTATGAAGCCATTCCTGAAATGTGAAGTCAATTACTACCCAACGAATGCGGTCAGAAAACAACAGACGCATGACAAACCATAACCAAATGGGAAATTATTTTTACAAGAAAGTAATTTATGGACGTAAATTCATTATATTTAATGCAATTTTCGACGCTCCGGCAATTCACTAAAATCCAGCCTCCTTCACTCGCAGGGGCCATTCAGCGCGCATCATTTATAATCGAGGCTGATTTCTACTTGTTTCCCACCCCATTTTCACTTTATTGCCTAATCATGACTGCTCAAATTATCAGCGGAACCCAGCTTTCTCAACAAATACGTGCCGATGTGACCCAGCGCGCAGCCGCACTGACTGTCAAAGGCCATCAGCCTGGTCTGGCCGTCATTCTTGTAGGTGAAAACCCCGCCTCCCAGGTCTATGTACGCAACAAAGTGAAGGCTTGTGAAGACTGCGGTTTTTATTCCGTAATGGAAAAATACGAAGCCGATTTGAGCGAAGAAGCGCTGCTGGCTCATATAAACAGGCTGAACAAGGATGCAAAAATCAATGGCATTCTGGTGCAATTGCCCTTGCCTGCCCATATCAATGCCAACAAGGTGATAGAAGCCATTGCTGCAGAAAAGGATGTGGATGGTTTTCATATCAGCAATGCCGGACTGTTGATGACAGGACAGCCATTGTTCCGTCCCTGTACGCCGTATGGTGTCATGAAGATGCTGGAATCCATCGATTATCCGGTACGCGGCGCGAATGCGGTCGTGGTCGGTGCTTCCAACATCGTCGGCAAACCACAGGCCATGTTGCTCTTGCAAGCTGGCGCAACCGTCACCATCTGTAATTCCAAGACCCGCGATCTGGCATCCCACACCCGCAACGCCGATATCCTGGTAGTCGCGACCGGCAAGCGTAATATCGTCACGGCAGACATGATCAAGCCCGGTGCCGTCGTCATCGACGTTGGCATGAACCGCGACGATGAAGGTAAATTGTGCGGCGACGTTGATTATCTGCCAAGCAAGGAAGTAGCAGGCTATATTACGCCTGTGCCAGGCGGAGTCGGCCCGATGACCATCACCATGTTGCTGGTCAATACCATAGAAGCTGCTGAGAGAATTTAATATGACCCAAGATAATCCCCTGCTGGACTTTAGTGATCTGCCACGTTTTGCCGATATCCGGGCCGAGCATGTTGGCCCTGCCATTGCAGCCCTGCTGGAGGAAAATCGTGCGGTTATCGCGGAACTCGAAAAAAATGCTGTCCCGGTCACCTGGGACAACTTTGTCGAACCACTCGACAATGCCACCGAAAAACTGGGCCGCGCCTGGGGTATCGTTGGTCACCTGAACGCAGTGGTTGACACGCCGGAAATGCGGGCTGCCTATAATGAAAACCAGCCCGCCATTACCGAATTCTGGACTGAACTGGGACAGAACCTGTCTCTGTTCGCCAATTACAAGGCACTGAAAAATGCGGCTGACTTTGCTGATTTGCCGCAAGCAAGGCAAACCATTATCCAGAACGCCCTGCGCGATTTCCGCCTGAGTGGTGCAGAACTGCCGGAAGCACAAAAACAACGCTATGCCGACATTCAGGAACAGCAGGCTGCCCTGTCGACGAAATTCTCGGAAAACCTGCTGGATGCCACCAATGATTACGGCTTGTTTATCGAAGACGCAGCCGACCTGAAAGGCTTGCCTGAGGATATCCTGCAAGCTGCCAAAACGGCAGCAGAAGCCGATGAAAAAAACGGCTATAAATTTACCCTGCATTTCCCTTCGTATTACCCCTTGCTGCAATATGCAGAAAACCGCAGCATCCGCGAAACGATTTATCGCGCCAGCGTGACCAAGGCTTCTGAACTGGGCGCAAAGACAGAGTGGGATAACAGCAATATCATGAGCGACCTCTTGCGTCTGCGTAAGGAAGAAGCTGAATTGCTGGGCTATAAGAATTTTGCCGAGGTATCGCTGGTCAGCAAGATGGCGGAATCTCCGGCACAGGTCAGCCAGTTCCTTGAAGACCTGGCCAGTCGTGCCCGCCCCTATGCAGAAAAAGACCTGGAGGAACTGCGCGCCTTTGCGGCAGAACAACTGGGCATAGTTGAACTACAGGCCTGGGATTATGCCTTCGCGTCAGAAAAACTGCGCCAGCAACGCTATGCGTTTTCTGAGCAGGAAGTGAAAGAATACTTCCCTGAACACAAGGTGGTGGATGGTCTGTTCCGCGTCATCCAGACGCTGTTTGCAGTTGACATCAAAACGGATCAGGCAACCACCTGGCACAAGGACGTCAAATTTTATCGTCTCGAAAGAAATGGTGAACTGATAGGTCAGTTTTATCTGGACCTGTACGCACGCAATGGCAAGCGCGGCGGTGCATGGATGGACGATGCCCGTGGCCGCAGGCTCACCGGTACAGGCATACAAACGCCTGTTGCCTACCTGACCTGCAACTTCAGCGCGCCTGTCAGCATCAATGGCGTCAGCAAACCGGCCCTGTTCAGCCATGATGAAGTGATTACCCTGTTCCATGAATTTGGTCATGGTCTGCATCATTTGCTGACCAAGGTGGATGATCTGTCCGTCTCCGGCATTTCCGGTGTTGAATGGGATGCAGTGGAATTGCCTTCGCAATTCATGGAAAATTTTTGCTGGGAATGGGATGTGTTGCAACACATGACGGCACATGTTGATACTGGTGCAGCCTTGCCACGCGCCCTGTTTGACAAGATGATCGCGGCGAAAAACTTCCAGTCCGGCTTGCAGACTTTGCGCCAGGTAGAATTTTCACTGTTTGACATGCGCCTGCATGATGCCTTTGATCCACAAGGTACGCAAACCGTGCAGGACATACTGCAAGTGGTCAGGAGCCAAGTCGCGGTACTGCACCCGCCAGCATTCAACCGCTTCCAGCATTCATTCAGTCATATTTTCTCGGGTGGTTATGCCGCAGGCTATTACAGCTACAAGTGGGCAGAAGTGCTGTCGGCAGATGCTTATGCTGCATTTGAAGAACATGCCAGGGAAGCTGGCAGCACCCTGTCGCGCGCAGTGGGAGAACGTTTCCAGACAGCCGTACTGGAAGCTGGTGGCTCACGCCCGGCACTTGCTTCATTCAAGGCATTTCGCGGACGCGAACCCGTTATTGACGCCCTGTTGCGACATAATGGCATGAGTGCATAATCTTTATCCGGAGAAAACGATGAAATCAAATAAAACAATCCTGGCCTGCTCACTACTCCCGGCGCTATTGTCTGCACTATCTTTTAGCGCAAATGCGCAAGCGCAAATGTATAAATGGGTGGGTCCGGATGGCAAGGTCACTTACAGCGATCAGCCACCTCCTTCAGGCAAGATCAAGGTGGAAAAGAAAAGCTATTCCGATAGCCCGGACCTTGGTAACCTGCCGCCCGAACTGGCGGCAGTTGTGGCCAAAAACCCGGTGACCCTGTACAGCACCAACAATTGCGCGCCCTGCAATGATTCACGTAATTTCCTGAAGACCAATGGCGTCCCGTTCAATGAAAAAACCATCAGCAATAACGCTGACCTGGACAAACTCAAGCAGGTCAGCGGCGACAGCCAGTTACCATTCATGATCATTGCCAATGTCAAGTTTCATGGTTTCAATACAGAAGACTGGAAAAAAGCGCTGAGCAATGCCGGCTATCCCGCCACCAGCAAATTACCCAAGGATTATCGCTATCCGGCGGCAGAGCCGGCAGCCCCGGTGGTAGCAACGGCTGCCAAGGATGCGGCTGCCCCACCGAAACCGGCGACACCCTTGCCGCCGCAAAAACCAACACAGGACAATGGCATACGCTTTTAATATCGCATGACACGGATCGATTTTCATAGCAATGTGGCCGACAAGCTAAATTACACTTGCCGGCTGATACGCAAGGCACATGCGGCCAAAAGCAAGATGGTCGTGTTTCATCACGACCGGGTTTTTCTGCAAAAACTAAGCATGTCCCTGTGGACACTGACCGAGGCAGATTTCTTGCCGCATGTCATGCTGACCGACCCTTTGTCGTCATGCACACCCATCGTGCTCAGCTATGACGACAGGGCAGCCTGTCCGCACTACGACGTGCTGATCAACCTGACCGCAGAAACACCAGCCAATTTCACCCAGTTTCAGCGCATGATAGAAGTCATCTCCGCTGAAGATGTCGACAAACTTGCCGGACGCGAGCGTTACCGGCAATATCAGCAGCAGGGCTATCCACTTACTCACTCGGTGGCAAAATAAAATGAATAATCAAATTGATGCCAGCATCCCGGTATTGACCGAAGTCATACTGCCGGAAGAAATCGCTGCGGCCAAAGAACCTGTAAGCGTGCCTGCCGCTCCAGAAACGCCGTCTGTGACCACGAACAATGTGACTGATGACCGCAGTGAAGAAGACTGGCAGGCACTGGAGCAGACCTTGCATGAAAACGTCTTGCGTCAGGTACTGGCACGCATCGATTTCGTACTCGAACACAGGGTAAGAGATAGCCTGGCAGATGTATTGCAAATTGCCGTCGAGAATCTGGCTGGTGAAATACGCACGGGATTGCATAAAACCCTGGAAGAAGTCATCACTCGCGCCATCACTCAGGAAATTAGCAAGGTAAAGTCCTCAAAATAATCAAAAATTCGTGAATTATTTTTATTTTTAAACACAAAACTTAATTTCGCTTTCAAAAATAAAAATCAACGCATCACTTTTGATTACCCGGAAAAGCAAAGTATTTCTACAATCTCCTTAATCGATCAGATCAGTTTCAGATCACTTAAGGAGATTTCTGCAATGAAAGTCATCGTTCTTGGTTCCGGTATTATTGGCACGTCCTCGGCCTGGTTTCTGAAAAAACAGGGACATGAGGTCACAATAATAGACCGTCAGCCTGGCCCGGCACAGGAAACCAGCTTCGCCAACGGCGGCCAGATTTCAGTATCACATGCAGAACCCTGGGCCAATCCATCGGCCCCGATGAAGGTATTGAAATGGCTGGGCAAGGAAGACGCACCACTATTGTTCCGTCCCCGGGCTGAATTGCTGCAATGGCTGTGGGGCCTGCATTTTTTGCGTGAATGCACACCCGCCCGTACGGCAGACAATATCCGCCAAATTGTCGCCATTTCAGAATACAGCCGGCAAACCCTGCGCGCCCTGCGTGCAGAAACCGGCATACAGTATGATTGCCTGACCAAAGGCATACTGCATTTCTATACCGATCAAAAGGAATTCGATAGTTCCCTGCCTGCCGCCAGGCTGATGCGCGACCTGGGGTGTTCGCGTGACTCCATATCCGCCGACGAAGTCGTCAAACGGGAACCGGCGCTGGCCAGTATACGCGACAAGATTGTCGGTGGCGACTTTACCGAAACCGATGAATCAGGCGACGTCTATCAATTCACCACCGGGCTGGCGGACAAGGCCAGGGTAGCCGGTGTACAGTTTCAGTTCAACACCACCATCACCCGCCTGCTGTCTGAAGGTACGGGCGCAGCCGCCAGAATTACCGGCGTCGAAATCATCGATGCGGCTGGCCGTCACAGTGTGCTGAAAGCCGATGCCTTCGTCATGGCCATGGGCAGTCATTCCCAGGCCCTGCTGAAGCCTTTGGGCATTTCGCTGATGATTTATCCAGGCAAAGGCTATTCCGCCACCTACCGCATTACCCGGCCTGAACTGGCACCAACCGTGTCACTCACGGATGACGGATACAAACTGGTAGTCTCGCGCCTTGGCGACCGCCTGCGGGTGGCGGGCACCTGTGAAATCAACGGTTACGGCCGTGACCTGAACACGGCCCGCTGCGAAGCCATCACCCGCCGCACGCGTGAACTGTTCCCGGATGCCTGCGATTATGAAAATCCCGTGTATTGGACAGGCTTGCGTCCACTGACGCCATCGAATGTGCCCTACATAGGCAAAACCCGGTTCGACAACCTCTTCCTCAATACCGGCCACGGTACGCTGGGCTGGACCATGGGAGCCGGATCTGGCCGTGCCATCGCCGACATCGTCTCCGGCCTGACACCTGAAGTCGACTTTGCCTTTACTGGCATTGCCCGCAACCAACAAAAAGGCCAGTTGCAGACAGCCTGATTTCCTTCAGCCTGAACGGCTATCCAGACAAAATCGGGCGATTGTAGAGAAATAGCAGAGACATGGCAGAGCCCCGAATTCCGCTTACCCCTCACGCAAGTTGCGTTTCAGCATCATAAGATGCGGCAACTTGCGTTCTTTTGTCATCCATAACCCTGCCAGCTGCGTTTTTAGAGTAAATTATTTACCTGTGCGCACGGGCAATTCAGCTGCCTTCTCATCAAATGCGATACGGGTGGTGAATTTGGCTCTCTTCATGGGGAAACGCGAGTGGAAATGACGGACATTGCCCGATCCAGAAATTGCGCGCCGCACAAACTGGTAGTAAGCGTCCATATCGATCACATGCACTACCAGGAAATAATCATACTCCCCAGACACAAAATAACACTGCATGACTTCGGCTTCCTTGTTCATGCGGGCTTCAAATTCACGCATGCATTCATCGGCCTGATTTGTCAGCGACACTTCCAGAAAGGCCAGCATGCCATAGCCCAGCGCAAAGCTGTCAACCATGGCCACCTCGGCGCTGATGACCCCGGCTTCACGCAGTTCGCGGATACGCCGCAGGCAGGTCGGCTGCGAAATGTGCAGCTTGTCGGCAAGGACTCTGGTAGGGGTTTGATTGTCTTTCTGGAGCAGGTTCAGGAGCTTGCGATCCAGCTTGTCAAGGGTGCGATATTGGGGCATATAAAAAACGTCAGTTTGGAGAAAAAACCACACAAAATAGCTTTGCGAAATATTTTTTCTGTTGTACCTTCTTGCTGTTCAGTTATCTGAATAAGTCAGAGATGCAGTGTTGTTATCCTACTTTTTTTATTCCTTAGGAGTATGTTCATGTCGTTCAAAACTAAAATGATTCCACTGGCTGGCGCAATTGCATTCGCTTTCGCTGGTGCTGCGGCAGCTCAAGATCTGGTTGTTAAAATTGGCCACGTTGGTCCGATCTCCGGCGCGATCGCCCACTTGGGTAAAGATAATGAAAACGGCGCCAAAATGGCGATCGAAGAACTGAACGCCAAAGGTGTCATGATCGGCGGCAAAAAAGCAAAATTCGAACTGCTGGCCGAAGATGATGCAGGCGATCCAAAGCAAGGCACAACCGTAGCACAAAAACTGGTTGATGCGAAAGTAAATGGCGTTATCGGTCACTTGAATTCCGGTACTACCATCCCTGCTTCCAGCATCTACAATGCTGCTGGCATCGTTCAGATTTCCCCATCTGCAACCAATCCAAAATACACACAACAAGGCTTCAAAGGTGCATTCCGCGTAGTTGCGAATGACGGTCAGTTGGGTGGCACACTGGGCCGTTTCGCGGTTCAGATCAACAAAGCGAAAAAAGTCGCTGTCATCGATGACAAAACAGCCTACGGTGAAGGCGTTGCTGCTGAATTTATCAAAGGCGCCAAAGGCAAGGGTGCTGAAATCGTTGTTCAGGAACATACAACTGACAAATCCACAGATTTCAACGCGATTCTGACTACAATCAAAGCGAAAAAACCTGATGTCATCTTCTTCGGTGGTATGGATGCAGTTGCTGGTCCTATGCTGCGTCAGATGAAAGCACTGGGCATTACTGCCAAGTTCATGGGCGGTGACGGTATCTGTACTACGGATCTGACCAAACTGGCTGGCGATGCAATCGGCGAAGGCCAGGTTGTCTGCGCTGAAGCAGGCGGTGTTCTGGAAGCGCAGAAGAAAATCAATGATGACTGGAAAGCTGCTTACAAGAAAAAATTTGGTATCGACGTACAGATCTACGCACCATATGTTTATGATGCAGTCATGACTATGGTTGATGCGATGGTACAGGCCAAATCTGCCGAACCAGCAAAATACCTGCCATTCCTGGCTAAAATCAAGCACAAAGGTGTGACAGGCGATATCGCATTTGATGCCAAAGGCGACATCAAAGACGGTACTCTGACTTTGTACACATACAAAGGCGGCGCTCGTGAATTGCTGCAAGTTGTGAAGTAATATTACTTCCTTCTGCAAAAAAACAGCCAGCGCAAGCTGGCTGTTTTTTTATCTGCAAGCAAAATTCGCCAGGCATAAAAAAACCAGAGCAGAAACTCTGGTTTTTTTACCTTACAGGGCAGCCTGTTTCTTTAATCTGCTTTATTTGCCAATAAGACAATATACATCACTACCAGCTATACAGTCAGCTATAGGGGCAGCAAACCCATGAAGATCACTTCGTGGACAAAATCCATTTCACCAGCGTCTTTGCCTCGGCTTCAGTTACCTGCGCATTGGCTGGCATTGGAATCGGTCCCCAGACACCCGTACCGCCTTTCAATACCTTTTGCACCAGCTTGGCTTCGGCTGTCTTGTCGCCTGAATATTTTTTAGCCACATCCTTATAGGCAGGACCAACAATCTTTGTATCTACTGAATGGCATGCCATGCAGTTTTTTGCTTTCGCCAAATCCATATTTGCCATTGCCGAACCAGAAGCCATGACTGCCAACACAGAACCTACCAACAAAGAATATTTCATTGCTTTCTCCAGGTTAAAAACTATCTCGCATTTTACCGCCTTTTTCCAACATCTAACGTTGCGGGTAAAGCAAAGGTTGACCTGAAGCAGACCTGAGGCATATTCAGCGTTGAAAGGTATAATGAACCTGTAACAGTTGCGGTGCAGTCAGCGTTGAGGACGGGGACTTTTCTGTTCAAGTAAGATAGCATCCTTTATCTGGCCCGATTCTGCACAAGTTCCATACACAAAGGAAGTTAGCCATGTTCGCCATCATTGTCCTGTTTTTGCTGCTGGTATTAAAACTCGCAGAAATCTCCATTTTTGCCAACATGTCCTGGTGGTGGTGGGTGGGTGGTGTTTTCATCACTTTTCTATGGTTCGAGATATTTGAACGCATGTTCGGACTGGACAAGCGCAAAGACCATGCACATTTCGAAAAAATGCAAAAAGAGCGGGTAAAACGCGCTTTCGAGAAAAAAACCGGCAGACGCTGATCAGATCAGCAAAACAGGCCTTTTGATAGCAATACGGCTGAAATCCGCCTGAAACACTCCATGCCGATACCAGAAACAAGACACCTTGAATTGCGCCAGTTGCGCTATTTTCTTGCTGTTGCCGAAGAAATGCATTTTGGCAAAGCGGCAGCGCGTCTGCATATGACCCAGCCCCCCCTGTCACAGGCGATACAGGCACTCGAAAGCATACTGGGAGCTGACCTGTTCATCCGCAATACCCGCAATATTGCCCTGTCCTCTGCCGGATTGGCGCTGCTACCGGAAGCAAGGCGACTGATACAACAGGCACAAGCCTTGCCACAACTGGCACAACTGGCAGCCAGTGGTGCCAGTGGTCAGTTATCGCTGGCCTTTGTGTCTATTGCCGATTACAGCATATTGCCGCCCGCGCTGCGCGAATTCCGCCAACAGCACCAGTCGGTACACATAGAATTGCGTGAAGCCACCACAGATGTTCAACTGGATGCGCTGGAAAAAGCCGAAATCGATGCCGGCTTCCTGATTCCCCCCATCCCTGAAAAGCTGCAACATGTGCTGAGCTACCAGAAAGTCTTGTCCGAACCGCTGATGCTGGCGGTACCGGAAAGCTTTGCACAGGGACGCCACAGCATGGGACTGGCGGAATGCGAGAACATGCCCCTGATCCTGTTTCCACGAAAAATTGCCCCTGCATTGCACGATGCCATACTGGGTTGCTTTCATGGTGCCGGCCTGACGCCAGAGATTGGCCAGGAGGCGATACAGATGCAGACCATCGTTGGCCTGGTATCGGCTGGCATGGGAATCGCACTTGTGCCACAATCCGTGTCGAACCTGCAACGCCCTGGTGTTCTGTACTTTGATTTACCGGACAGCACGGCGGTAGTGGAAATTGGCCTGGCCTGGCGCAAGAACAATCACTCAGCAGTACTTGGTGCCTTTGTGCATCTGTTTAACCAATAATTAGCAATAATTGCAATAATCGAACTTCATGCTCATTCATCCAAATCCTGACCCCATTGCATTTTCCTTAGGCCCGGTTTCTGTTCACTGGTACGGCATCATGTATCTGGTGGCATTTGTCCAGTTCATCATCCTTGGCCGCGTCAGGCTGAAGCAGCCACATATTGCGGCCAAAGGCTGGACCCGCGAACATATCGATGACATGCTGTTTTTCGGGGTATTGGGGGTCATCATAGGCGGGCGCCTGGGCGAAGTCCTGTTCTATGGTTTTTCTTATTATGCGTCTCACCCGCTGGAAATTTTCGCGGTATGGAAAGGTGGCATGTCTTTCCATGGCGGTTTTCTGGGTGTGCTGGTCGCCATGTATTTGTGGGCACGCAAGGCTAAATTTCACCTGGCTGATGTGTATGACTTTATAGCGCCGCTGGTGCCGCTGGGTTATGCCGCGGGCCGCCTGGGTAATTTCATCAACCATGAATTGCCGGGACGTGTTGCCTCTGCCGACCTGCCATGGGCCATGATGTGGCCAGGTATCAATTTCCCGGTCCACCCTTCACCGATATACCAGGCGCTGGTAGATGGTCTGCTGGTGTTCATCATCCTGTGGCTGTTTGCCATGCGGGCAAGGCCGCGTCTGGCCGTCGGTGCGCTGTACGTAACCTTGTATGGCTGCACGCGCTTTTTTACCGAATACTTCCGCACACCGGATTACGAAGTTGATTTCCTTGGATTCACGATATCGGCAGGACAGATGTTGTCATTGCCCATGATACTGGGTGGCTTGTTACTGCTGTTTTTTTCCTACAAATTTGCCGCCAAGCCGGCACGCAAATCCTGACCGGGAACAGGTGAAAAACTAATGAGGGATGAGTGCACAAGACCGTATCCTGTGTACCCATCTTTTCAAGCAGATTGAAGTGCCAGCAAATTCTGCTTGACGAAAGCGCCAGATATCTTTTACATTAAGCACATGAACTTTCTTACCTACACATCTGATGCGCACACCGCGACTACTGGCAAGCTCTTGCCAGCGGTACAGATGCCTATGTCGGTAACACTGTCTCTACTATCCGCACTATCCGGCGCGCTACTATAAGCTCCATTAGCTTCGTCTTTCTGTCGTACCTCCAGCTTCACATCCACAGTTTATTCAGCAGCACCTTTAGCGATTCCTGTACGCAGGAAAAAACAGCATGACACATTTGATCAATTCAGCAAGGATTCCTGCCGGTGACCAGTTCACCCTGACGGCGATCGTCCCTGCTGCCCGCATGCTGCGCCTGGCTGCGCTACGACTACTGATCGGTTAACCGGCCTCGTATTTTTTCGTGGCCGCCGGTTAGCCTGAAGCCACTTTTTCCATTGCAATCAAAACAGAAATCAGCGCATCGCTGAGGCACTGTGCTGTCCTTTACAAAAGAGAACAAGATGATCATCGACCCAAGTAAAAAATATCAGCCCTTCCCTACCGTTGATCTAGCAGACAGGCAGTGGCCCAGCCGCCGCATACAACAGCCCCCCATCTGGATGAGCACCGATTTGCGTGATGGCAATCAGGCCCTGATCGAACCCATGGATGCAGCAAAAAAACTGCGCTTCTTTGAAATGCTGGTGAAGGTAGGTTTGAAGGAAATTGAAGTTGCCTTTCCATCGGCCTCGGAAACCGATTTTGCCTTTGTGCGAAAGCTGATAGAAGAACAGCGCATCCCGGCCGATGTCACCATCGAAGTATTGACACAGTCACGTGAAGATCTGATACGTCGCACCGTTGATTCGGTGCGGGGTGCAAAGCGCGCCATCGTGCATTTATACAATCCCATTGCGCCAGCTTTCCGGCGTATCGTGTTTGGCAAATCGCGGGAAGAAATCAAACAGATTGCCATCGATGGCACCCGCCTCATCAAACAACTGACAGACAGCATGCCGGAAACGGAATGGGTATTTGAATATTCACCCGAAACCTTCAGCATGGCAGAACTGGATTTTTCAAAGGAAATCTGCGACGCGGTAGCCGCGATCTGGGCCCCTACACCTGAACGCAAGATGATCATCAACTTGCCAACTACGGTCGAATGCGCGACACCGAATGTATATGCAGACCAGATTGAATGGATGCACCGGCATCTGGCACAACGCGATGCCATTATTCTGAGTGTCCATCCGCACAATGACAGGGGCACTGCCGTTGCCTCTGCCGAACTGGCGGTGATGGCGGGTGCTGACCGTGTCGAAGGCTGCCTGTTCGGTAATGGTGAACGCACCGGCAATGTCGATCTGGTGACGCTGGCCCTGAACCTGTACACCCAGGGCATACATCCTGGCCTGGATTTTTCTGACATCGACAGCGTGCGTCAGTGCGTGGAAGAGTGTAACCAGTTGCCGGTCCATCCACGACATCCGTATGTAGGTGATCTGGTGTTTACCGCATTCTCAGGTTCACACCAGGATGCCATCAAGAAGGGCTTCGCCCAGCAAAGCGCCGATGGCATCTGGGAAGTTCCGTACTTGCCGGTAGATCCGGCCGACCTGGGCCGCAACTACGATGCAGTGATACGCGTCAACAGCCAGTCAGGCAAAGGCGGCATGGCATTTTTGCTGGAACAGGAATATGGCATCAGTCTGCCACGCCGTCTGCAGATTGAGTTCAGCCGGGTGGTACAGGCCTTTGCTGATCAAAGCGGCAAAGAAATGCATGCCCAACAGATACATCAGATTTTCAGCGACACCTATCTGCATCCGGCAAACCCTTTAAGTTATCAGGCACATCATGCAAACCCTGTCCCGCATCACGGGACCCCGCCATCTGATTCAGCACAGATATCCCTGTGCATGGATTTGCTGCACCAGGAACAGCCACAAGCTGCGCACGGTACAGGCCATGGTATTTCAGACGCACAGATACAGGCTTTTCAGGCAATCGGTTTTAACATCAATATCATGGACAGGAGCGAGCAACAGGTCACGCGCAATGGCAAACAGCAATCGGTCTGCATCATTGAAGCGCGTATCAATGACGGTAGCAACCAGCACGGTGCCGCCATCGCTGACGATGCGACGACGGCCAGCATCAAGGCCATCATCAGTGCGATCAACCGGCATGCGCTGGCAATGTCCAGTACAGAACTGGACATGCTGGCAGCCTGAACTGAGCGGTGAAGGCTAAAATTTCATGCGGTGTGAGTGAAACCCTGGTCATTGTTGAACACACTGGCCAGCAACATCACACTGCGCTCGATCTCAGCTACATCCAGTGCAGCAAAACCCAGTAACAAACCTGAGGGATGGCCGGCAGCCTTGCCAACCTGTCCCGGTATGCCAACATAATGCGACAAGCCGCGCAACTCCAGACCGAGCGCCAGTCCGGCCTGGATGATACGTTCTTCATCACGGCTTTTTTTGAAATACACGGCCAGGTCCAGCCCGCCGTCTTGCGCGCCACATTCCAGTTCATCATCCAGTACGCGGCGCAGGCAGTTGACCAGGCATGCCTGACGTTCCGCATAGATTTTGCGCGTGCGTTTGATATGCCTGCCAAAATGGCCTTCAGCAATAAAATCTGCCAATACCATTTGCGGCATGACGGCAGTATGCTTATCAATCACTGATTTACCCTGTATCAGCGGCTCGCGCAGTGTCTCCGGCAAGACCATATAACCAAGACGCAGGCCTGGAAACAATACCTTGGACAGGGTGCCTACATAAATCACGCATTGCCGGGTATCCAGGCTTTGCAGGGACGCCAGTGGCGAACTACCGAAACGGTATTCACTATCGTAGTCGTCTTCCACTATCCAGGCTGCATTCTGTTGTGCCCATTCCAGCAAGGCCATGCGTCTTTGCAAACTCATGGTCATGCCCAGAGGCATCTGGTGCGAAGGTGTGACAAAGACCAGTTTCGCATCGGGAAAATGACCAGCGGCATAAGCGATATCCATGCCTTCTGCATCTACCGGCACCGGGCACATCTGCGCCTGTGCTGCATGCAGGGCTGCGGTGGTGCCGCGATAACAGGGTGACTCTACCCAGGCCTGTTCACCCACATCCAGCAACATGGTACTGAGCAGATAAAGCGCCTGTTGTGAGCCTGATGTGATCAGTATTTGCGCCGGCGTGCAATTGACGCCGCGTGCTGCTTTGAGATACACCGCCAGTAATTCACGCAAGGGGCGGTAGCCCGCAGGGTCACCATAACCGAGCTGCCCTTTGTGGTGACGGCAATGCCGCGCTTCCAGCCTGGCCCATACATCAAAAGGAAACAGGCCCAGGTCCGGCATGCTGACGCGGAAAGCGCGCACCGGCCCTTCATGGAAACGGGTACTGCCACGTGGATCAATATGCCGCCTGCCACGTTGCGACAGACCCCGCTGTTCTTCAGCCACCACACTGTCAGCCACCTGCACATCCCTGAATTTGCGCGTTTGTACCTGTGCGGGCAAATCTTCATTGACGAAGGTACCCTGCCCGACACTGCCGCGCAGATACCCTTCCGCCAGCAATTGGTCATAGGCATTCAGCACGGTTTGCCGGGAGATGTCCAGGGCCAGACAGAATTCACGGCTGGGCGGCAACTGCATGCCCGGCAGCATCTGGCCACCGAGTATGGCTTTTCTGATTTCGCCATATAACTGCCGGTACAGGGGCATGTCATGCCGTCTGTCGAGAGCGATATTGGCAATCAATGAGGATTGATGCATGGAATCAACACTTACCCAATAAATTGGTATTCTTATTTTACTTAAAATTGGTACTTTTAAATAACCAATACAAAAACTAAGATTAACTTAATTTCTTATGCAGGGAGTAAAAAAATGCATCAATATCAGGCAAAAATTGCTTGGGAACGTGGCCAGCAGGCATTTACCGATAATAAATACAGCCGTGCCCACCAATGGGAATTCGATGGAGGATTGACGGTACCTGCCTCATCGTCACCACTGTCAGTCCCGTTGCCGATGTCTGAGGCTGGCAATGTCGACCCGGAAGAAGCCCTGGTTGCCGCCCTGTCTTCTTGCCACATGCTGTTTTATCTATCTTTCGTGGCCCAGCGCGGTTATGTGCTGGACCAGTATCAAGACCTGGCGGTCGGTATTATGGACAAGAATGCGCAAGGCAAACCGGCCATCACCCGCATTCATTTACGTCCGCGCGAACGCTATGCAGGTGAGCACCAACCTGGCTTGCAGGAACGCGAAGAATTACATCATATGGCGCATGAGCAATGCTATATCGCCAATTCCATTCACGCAGAAGTCATCGTAGAAATCGAATAATCATGTATTTGCCAGATCATTTTTCCGAACAACGCCTTGATGTACTACACGCCCTGATACAGGCCCATCCTCTGGCCGCCATGGTCACGCACAATGAGAATGGACTGGATGCCAATCACCTGCCTTTTCTGGTGACACCACCGACTGCCGATGCCCCGTATGGCATCTTGCGTGGCCACGTTGCCCGCAATAATCCTGTGTGGCAAAGCGCGGCTAGCGGTAAAGATCTGCTGGTGATTTTCCAGGGAGCGCATGCCTATATCAGTCCACGCTGGTATGCAGAAAAAAAACGTACTGGCGCGGTTGTGCCTACCTATAACTATGCGGTTGTGCATGCACACGGCCCTATGCGCATCGTCGAAGACAGGCAACAATTCCTGGCCTTGCTGACGGAGCTCAGCGCACATTTCGAACACAAGCTGGATCAACCCTGGCAGGTCAGCGATGCACCGGCTGAGTACATAGACCGGATGATGGACATGATCGTTGGCATAGAAATCCCCATCCGTCGCCTCTGTGGCAAATGGAAGACCAGCCAGAACAAAACCACAGAGGATCGCATGACAATAGCGAACGGCTTGCGTGAACTCGGCAATACAGACGTGCAGGACATGGCTACCGTCATGGAACAGCAATTATTTATTTAAAGACTTTGAGAACATACCTTATGAACAACAACATCCTGATCAGATCAGTAAAAAAAGAAGACTTTGCCGCCTGGTCTGTCCTGTGGGATGGCTATAACCGTTTCTATGAGCGCACAGGCCCGAATGCACTGCCAGATGCTGTCACGCAGATGACCTGGTCGCGGTTTTTTGATGGCTATGAGCCGGTACACGCACTGGTGGCTGAGCAGGGCGGGCAATTGCTGGGGCTGGTTCATTACCTGTTCCACAGAACTACCAGCCGCATCGAAGCCAGTTGCTATCTGAATGATCTGTTCACGCTACCGGAAGCACGCGGCAAAGGTGTCGGGCGGGCACTGATCCAGGCGGTCTATGAACAGGCAAACCTGGCCGGTAGCACCGTGGTGTATTGGCAAACCCATGAGACCAATGCCACTGCCCAGCAACTCTATAATCAGGTGGCCGACCGCTCCGGTTTTATTGTCTATCGCAAGAGCCTGGTTCACCAGTAATTTAGCCAAGGGTAGAAGCAGCCATTTTTGCCGGGGTGCAGCATAAAGTTTCTTTAAAATGGCTGAACTTTGCGCAAGTTAAAGCATCTACATTTCCTGATCCAACACCTATAAACAGGAAATATTATGTCTCGCACCCTGATTTCTCTCGCACTGGCTGGTCTGTTTGCCAATGCCGGCATGGCTACCGCCTTTGCTGACAATGCTGCGCCCACCGCAGCAGCCAGTCCTGCACTGGTTTCCGGCATTGATCTGCAATGGATAGATAAAAGCGTGCGGCCACAGGATGATTTTTTCCAGTTCATGTCCGGCAAATGGCTGGCAACGGCAGAAATACCGGCAGACCGTGGGCGCTTTGGTTCTTTTGACCAGCTACGGGAACTGTCCGAACAAAGGTCTTACGACATCATTCAGGCACTGGCCAAAGATGGCAAACTGGCCAGCGGCTCAAACCAGAAAAAAATTGCCGATTTATACAATAGCTTCATGGATGAAGCCCGCGCCAACGCGCTGGATATCAAACCCTTGCAAAAAGAATTTGCACGCATTGATGCATTAAATGACAAGAGCAAGCTTCCTGCCCTGATGGCACACCTGAGCAAGCTGGGCATCAACCTGCCGGTGGCAGCAGGCATCAGTCAGGATGCGCGCGATTCCAGTCGTTATGCCGTGTATCTGAGCCAGAATGGCCTGACCATGCCAGACCGCGATTATTACCTCAAGGAAGACGATGCCAAGCTCAAGGGTTTTCGTGATGCCTATCTGAAGCATCTGGAAAAAATGCTGGGCATGAGCGGCCAGACCAATCCGGAAAAAAGTGCTGCAACCATCCTCGCTCTGGAAACAGAGATCGCCAGGATACAGTGGACCAAGGTCGCCAATCGCGATCCCGTCAAAACCTACAACAAGAACGACCTGAAGCAACTGGCACAACTGGTGCCAGGCTTTGACTGGAAAGCCTACTTCGCGGCAAATGACATGGCAGACAAAGTCGACTATGTGATCGTGCGTCAGCCTGATTTTTTCAGCGGACTGGCAAAAATAATCGACACGACTTCACTGGATACCTGGAAAACCTATTTGAAGTGGCAGGTCCTGAATGCCTACGCACCGTTCCTCAGTCAGCGTTTTGTCGACCAGGACTTTGAGTTTACTCACAAGACCTTGCGTGGCGTACCAGCCAATCAGGTACGCTGGAAACGTGGTGTCGCCCGTGTAGAAGAAGCCATGTCGGAAGCGCTGGGAGAATTGTATGTGGAAAAATACTTCCCGCCAGAAAATAAGGCGCGTATGCAGGCACTGGTGAATAACCTGCTGCAGGCCTACAAGCAAAGCATAGAAACCCTGAGCTGGATGAGCCCGGAAACCAAGAAGGAAGCATTGGCAAAGCTGGCCAAGTTCAATCCCAAGATTGCTTATCCTGACCAGTGGCGCGATTACAGCAAGCTCAATATCGCCAGGAACGACCTGATCGGCAATGTCATGCATGGACGTGAACACGAATACCAGCGACAACTAAGCAAGCTGGGCAAACCGGTCAGCCGCAAGGAATGGGGCATGAGCCCGCAAACAGTCAACGCCTATTACAACCCACGCCTGAATGAAATTGTGTTCCCGGCGGCGATATTACAGCCACCATTCTTCAATCCGGCAGCAGATGACGCTGTCAACTACGGTGGTATCGGTGCTGTTATCGGGCATGAAATCAGCCATGGCTTTGATGATTCCGGCAGCCAGTCTGATGGCGATGGCAATTTGCGCGACTGGTGGACCAAAGAAGACAAGGTCAACTTCGGCAAGCTGACCACCGCCATGATTGCCCAGTACAACGCGTATAGCCCGCTACCGGGCTACCATGTGAATGGTGCTTTGACCCTGGGTGAAAACATTGCTGATAATTCTGGCCTGTCGATTGCGTACAAGGCTTACCAGATTTCCCTGGGCGGCAAGGCAGCACCGGTGATTGATGGCTTTACCGGCAACCAGCGCGTGCTCATGGGCTGGGCGCAGGTCTGGCGCGGCAAGTCACGCGACGGTGAATCCATACTCAGGATCAATACCGACCCACATTCACCTTTTGCCTTCCGTGGCAATGGCCCATTGACGAATCTGCCTGCATTCTATTCGGCCTTTGATGTCAAGGAAGGTGACAAGATGTATGTAGCACCAGACAAGCGCATCACGATCTGGTAAATCCAGCCCCCGGCTATTTGCCATACTGTCATGTCTGATACAGTAACTGTCTGTATCAGACATGACACATCATCCCCCTCTCAAAAAACGGCTTACCCGACTTTTACCGACAAAACCTTCGGAAAATGCTGCCATACATGCAGCCATTCGTGCGCAAAGTCAGGGAAGCTGGTCAATTTTTAAGCAAGCCGCATCAAGTTTGTCATTGTCACAACGACTGGACCATCCAGCTGTGGCAGAATAGACGCTGAAATCCTTAATTATTGAAAGTCCATTTATGAGTTTTGTGCGCCGTATCCAGGAAGATCAGTATGATGTCTACGACAACGACGACGTGCATGCTCGCTTACAATTTTTCAAACACCTGCAAACCATCACGAATGCCATCCATTCGACCAGCAATATCGAACAAATCATGCTCGATATGTCGCAACGTATATGCGAGCTGTTTGAGTGTGAACGCCTGACGCTGTATTCGGTCAATTACAGGAAAAATGCGATTGAATCCAAGGTCAAGACTGGCCTCAGTTCATTCAAGGATTTTGCCCTGCCGATTTCGGAAAAAAGTGTGGCCGGTTATGTCGCCATGAGCAAGCAAACCATCAACCTGAGCAATGTCTACGACGAAGCGGAGCTGAAAACCCACTCGCCGAATCTGGAATTTTTGCGCCGGGTGGATCAGCGTACCGGTTTCCGCACCAAGCAGATGATGGTCGGCCCATTGGTGCATGAGCAAAGCAATGAATTGCTGGGTGTGCTGCAGTTGATCAATAACCGCAATGATTGCCAGTTCCCGCCATTGCTGGAAGAGGGTTTCCGCTATCTGCGCAATACCCTGGCAGTGGCATTTGCCCAGCGCCTGATGTCACCGCAGGTAATCCATACCAAGTTTGACAGCCTGATCAAATCTTCCATCCTGTCGATTCCCGAACTGGGTCTGGCTGCACGTGCAGCACGACGCAAGGGTGTGGATGTGGAAGAAATACTGATCGATGAATTCGAGGTGAAGCCTGCTGATATCGGCCAGTCACTGGCGGCTTATTTTGAATGCGGCTACCAACCTTACAAGGCAGACCGCGTGCGTCCGGATGCGCTGAAAAACTTCAAGCGCGCGTATGTCGAAGACCATCACTGGATCGTCCTGGAAGAAAACGCTGACAATCTCATCATCATGACCACTGATCCGGAAAGGGTGATGGCGTCGCGCATAGTTCACAGCCTGTTCCCGATTGCGAAGATACAATATTGCGTGACCACCCAGCGCGAGTTCCAGCAGACTGTCGATCAATTCTTTGGTGAGAATGAAAACACAATCACCCATATCGAAGCAGCAAATCAGGATGCCATCGAAACGGTGACGGCTGCCGAAACGGCCTTGCTGGCGCAGGTCAGGGAAACCATCGCCAATGCCTTTGGCAAGAACCACCCTGAATTTCAGATTGATGTGCGTTCACGCGAAGACAAGACCGTCAGCCGTATGCATAAGGATGGCTCGGTACAACGCATCGCAGGCCAGGTGATTGTTGATTTTCATGTCGATTTTCTCGATACCGGCATGAGCGCATCTGCCTGAATCTGCTTCGCTGAACAGATCGGCATCGGGGTCTTCGTTTATTGCCCGCTTTCACCAAAGCGGGCCAGGTCTGGCCGCTGTCTGGCGATGGACTGCCAGACCAGCCGGGATTCGGCATAGGCACGCCTGCCTTGCAGCGTGGCGGCATACAATACCCACTCTTCAACTGCAGCCTGTTCATCTGGCCGCAAGTCAGTCAATGCAGCAGCTTCGGCCTTGCTGGCCAGTCTGAATTCGGCACGTGACATCTGTGTTTTTCCATCCCTGGCAGAGACATAGCTAACCTGCCAGCGATAGGTCCTGCCTTCTTCCAGTCGTATATTGTCGGGCAATTGCCAGTTATTTTCTTTCAGCTTGTGGCTGACAATCGGCTTTTCGTCTGTGAGTTTTTCATCCACGGCCTGGATACTGATGTCAAATTCAGCCGCTTCGGCCGCCATCCAGCTGAATACAGGTCGATCACCCAGCAACAAGCTATTATTTTCTGGTGCAGTGATGGCGATACGTGGCGGTAACTGACGCATACGTACTGCGCCGGCAATCACATTACTGGTTTCTGCTGCGCGTACCAGTTTTTCTGCCATGGGCCTGACCACGGCTTTTTGTCCTTGCAGGCTGATGACATTCTCTTTTTCTATGCTGACCTGTGCCGGTCCGGTCACCTGATATACCGATCTGGTGGCATACAGCGACAGCGACACTCTGGCACCGGCATCGACGGTAATCTGCATTTTGGGTTGCAGATAAGCCAGCAGTTGCAACTTGCTGCTGACGCCATTCACTTCCATCCTGCCATTGCCCTGCACATCCAGCACCATGCCCAATGCAGTATCGGCTTGAGCGCTACCGGCCATCAGGGCAAACAGCGCGCACACCAGAGCACAGGCCATAGATGCGAAAGCCTGGCCGATGCTAATCGGACGACGTGAAGTAAATGCGGACATCATGGATTTGCCTGTTTCTTTAAAAGATTGGTGGTGGTTTCTTGCGGCAATTGCCAGCCAAAAACCGCCATGGCTGAACGACCCTTGAGCTGCTTTTCGCCCAGGGAAACAAAAGTAACCAGGTCCAGCAATTTGTCGGCCACGGTGTCAGAACATACCACGGGATAGCCAACGTCCTTGCACAGGCCTTCTATCCTGGCTGCGGTATTCACAGTGTCACCAATGGCGGTGTATTCATGCCTTTCGGCAGAGCCGACCTGGCCGATGACGGCATCGCCGCTATGCAGGCCTATACCTATGGCAAGTGGTGGCTTGCCTTCCTGCTGCAATTCAGTATTCAGGTCCGCCAGAGCATACAGCATGTCACGTGCTGCATCGAAGGCACTTTGTTCGGGGCTGGGCAAGGCATTCGGGGCACCGAAAAATGCCATCATGCCGTCGCCGATAAACTTGTCTATGGTGCCGCCATGTTCATGCACGGCCTTGCTCATCACCGCAAAATAACGGTTGAGCAGACTGACTACCTCTTCCGCCTGGGCATGTTCGCACAGGGTGGTAAAACCACGGATGTCTGAAAACAGTACGCACACTGGCAAGCGACGGCTGTGGGTATAGTTGTGCTCACGTCCGGCGACGATTTCATCCATCACAGCCGGGCTGACCCGGCCTGAAAATGCCTTGCTCAAACGCTGTTTGTCGATGAAATGCCGCCAACCCTGATAAGCACTACTGGAACCCAGCGCCAGCAATCCAGTCAGCAAGATGGCAGTTGGTGGCAGCCACACATCATATTGCATGGCGACGGTACTGGCAGCCAGCAAACTGGTCACAGCCAGCACAAACAATGCGACTTTCCAACGTACCGAGCGACCAAACCAGAACAATACAAAAACACAGCACAGCGTGAACAGGACTTCATTGCTGGCCGGTTTCAGCATGCGCTGGTTCATGATGCTGCGCAGCAGTTGTGCATGCGCCAGTACACCAGGATTGGGAACACCATCAGGCAGCCAGGACGCCAAAGGCACGGGCAAATCGACCAGGTCTGTCGCTTCCATGGTCGCGCCCAATAACACCACGCGGCCTTCAAAGCGGCGTTTCAATTCACCGATATTGCCCTTGTCTGATAATTGCAGTACGTCTTGCAGCGGAATGTAGTCAAAACGCGGACCAAGGCGGTAGTTGATCAGACCCGACCAGTCTTGCCTGACGCCGGCAGCAGCTGCGACTTCTGTCGCCAGGCCGCTGGCACCGCCATCGGGCTGACAGTGTTTACCAGGGAAACGACGTATGCGCTGATCGCTGTCGCGGCAAAATTCTGCCGATGCAAGCGGTTGGAAGCGCGCATTCTGCATACCCAGCACGGCGGCATAATCGACCTGGATATTGATAAAATGCCGGCGCTGCATATCCCAGACCTTGGCCGCCACCACAGGTGTACCCTGTATGGTTTCCAATATGCCGGACAGCAGGGCCTTATGAAAATCGGCATCGGTCTTACGGGTAGAGGCCAGGGTATCGTAGCGTTTTTCGGGCAGGCTGACATCCATGCCAACTGCCCTGGCACCGGCCAGGTTCATGGTTTTCAGGAATTCGGCCAGGTACACATGGTTCAGCACCAGTGGTTCATCGACTTCATCCAGGAAAGCTTCATTGATGCCGACGATGACGGGTTCATGCTCTACCGTCTGTGGTGAATACTCACGCGCCAGCCAAAACTGGATATCCAGCAGCTTGTTATCCATCGCCTGTGTCCCAGACCAGTTGAGCAACAACGCAGCAAAGCCGCACAGCAGCACAGGCACCCACCAGCCTGGCCCGGGGCGAAAGCGTGTGGAAACAGGACGAGATGTCATGGCTGGTCTGGCATTGACAAGATCAAGGCTTCAACAGACCGGTAGCCGTAGGCAGCAAGCCGCCACGCCCAACCGGACTAAGTGAACTGCCGTTACCGATACGACATAAATCCATGGTCAGATCTCCCAAATCATAGGCTTGTGCCGACAAGGTCAGCAGGCTGGCTGCAAAATCAACTTGCGGGCTGCTCAATCTTATCACTCCGTTCACGCCGTCAGGGGCCGCAGCCTGAATAAGATTGCCACTATTGCGGCTAAAACTCAATGGCGGACCACCTATGCGTAGCTGGTTGCCGGTGGCGATGGTGGCATCAACCTGAACATTGACATTGCCACCAGAGGCAGCAGGTGCCGCCGTATTGGCCTGCACAAAGCCGTTTCTGAGAACCAGCGCCGGTGCGGTAATGCTGATATCACCGCCATTACCGGTCTGCAGCCCATTGACTGAAGTAGTCAATTGCGAGCTGTCCAGCAATAGCGGGCCACTACCGCGCACCACGATATTGCCGCCATTGCCATCCTGGGCGCTGGTGGTAATGGCACTGGCACGGCTCCGGAAACGGCTGGCGTAGCTGATCCGGATATCACTGGCAGCCACATTACCGCTGGCAGATGCACTGATCTGCGCCTGTTGTAACTGTATGTCGGGCGCATTCACGGCCAGCAAGGTTTTGCTGATGGCACCGGGTTGATCTGGCCTTGCGGCATTGCTGATGGACAGTATGCCCTGATCGATATGCAGGCTCTCTGATGCTGCCAGGTTGACACTGCCGGCATAACCACTGGAAGCAGGCCCGGCTTCTGAACTGATGATGGCATGGTTGCTGATATCGATAATGCCGCCACTGACATTGACCGCACCTGCCTTGCCTTTGGCAAAGGCGCTGGACGAAATCTGCGCAGCATTACGCATGGTAATGCTGCTGGCATTCACATTGACGGTGCCAGCATTGCCAACCGAGTAGCGGGTATATTCATCACCGGCATTGGCACTGCTGAGTATGCCTGTGACAGGCGCTGGCCTGTCGCTGCCAGCATCTACCATCTGAGTTGGTTTGCCATCCATATCAAGACTGCCGGCAATAACTTTGACAGCGCCGGCCGAACCGGTGCTGTAGCTGATGGTGGCGGAGGAAATCTGCCCGCCATCGGTCAGACTCAGCTTGCCGCTGACATTCACGTCCACACTGCCCGCATTGCCCTGTGCCTGAGTACCGGCATCACTGTATATGCCGGTGGCCTGGCCCTTGCCATTGATATCGATTGCCGCCGCATCAACCCTGACAGCACCCGCATTGCCGATAAAGCGGGTGGAAGAAGAAATGCTGCCCCCAGCCTCCAGCAATACAGACTGACCGGCCTGCACCTGGATGCTGCCGCCGTTGCCCACGCCTATGGTCTCGGCACGCACGCCGGATTCGCCACCGCTAATGCTAACGTTCTTGCCGACGATGCTGATATTGCCGCTATTGCCCCTGGTGTAGGTGGTGGATGAAATCCGGCCACCATCTGTGAGCATCAGTCTGTCGGCAACACTGACATCAATATTGCCGCCGTTGCCACCCTGAAAACTGGCTGGCATACGAAAATCCCCTGCATCACTATAAATGCCGGCACTCAGGCCCTGACCGTCAATGACAAGGCTATCCGACTGAAATTTGATGATGCCAGCATTGCCCCTGTCAAATGCGGACGTTGATATACCACCCTCGGCCTGCATGGTGGCAGTACCGCGTATGGCCACATCGACATTGCCGGCATTTCCCTTGCCACCAGAAATACTGTTGATGCCGGTTGACAGGCCATCGCCATTGATCAGCAATTCACCAGCGCTGACTTTGACATCACCACCCTGCCCGGCGGTATAGGTGGCAGATGAAATCTGCGCACTGCTCAGGATAGTCAATTTGCCGCTGGCGGATACGTCGACCTTTCCTGCATTACCGCTACCACTATTACTGCTGCCGGTATTGGCAGTCGAGACTATACCGGTATCGGGGCCATTTGCTTCGCTGCCATCGAGCATGATTTCACCGGCGCTGACAACGACGGTGCCAGCATTACCCCTGGCATTGCTGGATGAAGAAATCAGACCGCCATTCAGCACTGCCAGCTTGCCTTTGACATGGATGTCAAGGTTGCCGGCATTGCCGCCAAAGTCATTCGCCTGACTGTAGATGCCTGTCACCTGGCCCTGGCCATCCAGCACGGCAGTATCGGCATCGATACGGATAGCACCGGCGTTACCATTGGTGAAGGTTGATGAAGATATGCGGGCACCGTTCAGAATGCTGAGTTGCCCGCTGGCCGATACCTGTATGTCGCCCGACCTGGCAATACCATCTTTCGCGTTGCTGAACACACCGGTGTCCTGTCTGCCCCCCTGGGCATCGATGACGATATCGCCGGCCTGTATGCGTATCTGTCCACCGTCAATAAAACCACTGCCAGGGCTGTTGACACTGCCGCCATTGACAATAGCAAGCCGTCCATTCATACCTGTCACATCGGCAATTGCAAGTGACACATCCAGTTTGCCGCTGCCCACGGCAGCGACACGGATATTGCCACCCGGCGCCTGCAAGCTGGCATTGTCGATGCTGATATCACCAGCGATCAGGCTGATTACCTGCTGCGACCGGGTTGACAATGTGGCGCCATCCCGCAGTTCCAGCGTAGCGCGGGTGCTGCCTAAAAATCCGAAAGCTTCGGGTGCTGCTGCTGACAGGGTGCTGGCGCGCGTGGCATCAACATAAAAATTACCATCAGAAAATTTCAGGTAATTGGCGGTACTGATGTGCAGACCCGCCGGCACATCCAGTGCCGCACCTGCACCAAAAATCACACCTGCCGGATTAATGAAGTAGAAATTAGGCTGGCTGCCTGTGGCCGCTGTCAATTGCAACAAGCCATTGATCTGGGATGCCGGACCACCAGTGACACGGGCGATGACATTCTGCAAGGCGGTAGTCGTAGTGAAATTGGCTGATTCACCGCTGTCTATGCTGAAGCTGCGAAAACTGTGAAATAAATTCGCACCTTTGGTCGTACCCAGGTTTTGTGGAATCACAAAATTGCCGGATAAATTTTGTACCGGGCCTACCGTACCATCGGTGACAGCACCAGCTCTTGCCAGCAAAGGTGTGGTGCCGAAGGCGAACAACAAACTAATGCAGATGACTGTGTGCATGGCACGCATGGTCTGTTTGCGACGCTTCTGCCCCACAGGGAAATGCAACAGGGTCGTGTTCATAACCAGCTCCCGACCATGATAAATGGTGCCCAGTAAAAAGGATGACTGTAGTTGTCGTTTTTCAGCAGTTCCAGTTGGGCTTTTTGCAAAGCCTGCACCTTGCTGTTTGCCGGTGAAGACAGATTGCGATAAAACTGCGCCATCAGGGCGCTGGCGGCGTCATCGGATACTGGCCATAGCGAACCGAGTGCGCTTTTGGCGTGTGCCTTCAAGGCTGCGCCGCTCAGGCCCAGCGGAGCCCTGTCATCGCCCTCTGCCGTTTCACAGGCGGACAGGGTCAGCAATTCCAGCCCGCGACTGTTTTTTTCACCTGCACGCAACAATTGCTGCAAACCATTCATGGTGATGAGGTCATCATGCGCCATCAGGAAGCTGTTGTCTGCCGTGCCGCCGAATACACCATGCGAGGCGATATGCACGATCTGGTAATCGCCGGTTTTTATTTTCCCGGCGAATGCAGACACGGTAAAACCGGCGTTCAGCAGGGTCTGGCCTGGTGCAAGTTTTTCCAGCATGCGTATTTCTTCATCGACACCGTTGAGCGAGAGCATTTGCTGCAATTGCTGGTGCCGCAGCAGTTTTTCGGCAGCAGGTTTATCGGTAACAGACATAGCAGCGTTGCTGTCAGCGCCGGATTTGCCTGCTGGCAGGCTGCGCATGCTGCGGGTGAAACTGCCACGGCTTAGCTGGCGGCCTGTGGTGGCTGAGGTGGCCACGGTGGCTGTCGCAGATTGCGGACCGGCGGCCAGCAACTGCTCTACCATCACGGCAGGTAGTTTATCGACGACGGCACCCGGTTCACTCATACCGGCCAGCAGGGTTTTCAAGTTTGTACCTTGTTGTTCGCGCGCAGCGGTATTTGTGAGTGTCAGTGCCGGGACGATGGCTATCGCATATTTTTCTATGGCAAAGCGCTGGCCATCATGCAGGGCGGCAAATGGAAGTAGACGCAAAGCACCGTCAGGAATAATTACCAGGGTTTCAATTTTCTTTTGTTGCAGCAGACTGTCTAACGGTGCCAGCAGCATATCGTACAGGCGTTTTGCTTGCGGTTTGAAGGACAGATTATCGCGGATGTTGCTACCAAATTCGATGACCTCGGCACGCAAGCTGTCGGCGGAAACAGCGATGCTGCGGTGCTGCATGCCACCAGCGGTTTCCAGCAGCAATTCCATGCGGCTTGGCAAGATCACCGGATAGATAATGGCCGTGCCAGGCGCAAGTGTGGATGAACGGCGATTGGCGCGTGCGCTTTCAACTGCGCAACGGTCACCCAGATAATCTTGCAGCTCGGTCTGCTTGATGAGTTCAAGCACGTTGCGGGCACGTCGCAATTGCTGTTCCTTATTAGCGGCATTCAGTTGATCTGCGCCCTGCAACAGCATATCCGCCAATCCCAGGTAAACCGGCTCCAGCGTTTCACGGAATGAGGATTTTCCATCCTGATATTCGACCGGGATATCGGTGCGTATGGCCTCAATATGATCGAGTGCCCGCTGGTAGGCAGCAATTGCCATATCAGTCTGCCCACGCTGACGCAAAATGCGGCCACGACGCCATTCGACAGCAATCAGAAAATCATGGGCTTGCATTGTCTGCGCCACCAACATGGCCTGATCACTGAGGGCCAGTGCGTCGTCCTGGCGATGGGCATCTTCATACATTTGCGCGAGTTGATCCAGCGCTTCCAGCAAGAGACGGCTTTCCTGCCCGGCCTGCGCCAACTGGCGCGCATAATCGAATGCCTGATAAGCCAGCGCATGGCCAGCTGGCCCGATAGCTTTTGCCTGCGCCCCAAGGTTGATGGCAAAGCGTATTCTTGCCTGCGGCTTGCTGACTGCTGGCAGACGTTGCCAGTATGCATTCAGGCTACTGATGCGAGCCGTGGCGCTGAGTTTGCCGCCATCCAGCTTCAGTCGATTTAAACCACTGCTGATGGCAATGCCGGCATCGCTTCCAGCCAGGGTTATGGCAACATCATAGGATGCGCGCGCGGCATCTGCATTACCACGGCTTTGCTGCCAGTTGCCAAGGGCAATGGCATGGGCGGCCTTGTCCACTGCGGTATCGGCATGTTCGTAGGCAAAGCGCAGATAGGGTTCGGCCAGCGCAGTCTGTTGCATCTGTATATAGCTGGCAGCAATCGCTGCGGCCAGCCTGACTTTATCAGCCTGTACGCTGGTGGCACTGTATTGCGCCAGCAAGGGTTGCAATACCTGGCTGTAATTGCCGCGTTCGCATAAATCCAGTTTGTTATTCAGTGTTTCCATTTGGGCATGGGCGAAAGGCAAAATAAAATTGAACGACGCCAGGCATGCGATCAATATTTTGCGGACACATTGTGTATGGTTGAAGGTGTGCATGATTCGTCCGCTTAAAACACGTGGTAAGTCATTTGAAAATGCACACCGTGGTCTTGCAAATTACCGCTACCGGCATTGGGCAAACTTTTGAGCTTACGGGCTAAAAACAGATCGGCACTCCATTTATTCCACTGCCAGTTCATGCCTACGCCCATTGAAGCAAGCTTTTGTGTGGCCTCATCCTGGTTGTTTGCGATGGCCATATCGGCGAAGCTGATCAGCTTTATTTTTTGTCCCTCGAATGCGGCAAAGCTGAGCGGGTAATGAAACTCTGCATTCAACAAAAAAGCGCGGTCACGCACCAAGGCATTTTCACGATAGCCACGCACGGTGGCGGCACCGCCCAGTGAAAACCGTTCCAGCGGCAACAAACGATCCGGGGTTTGTTGTACAAAGGCGCGTACGACGATCTGTCTGCCATCTTGCGCGAGGTTGTTTACATATTGCAGTTGCCCGGTCCAGATGCGGTAACTGGCATCCGGCACGCCAGCAGCACCAGCACCACTTGCACTCTGGTCTATATTATTGCGGCCAAAGGCAAAGACACTGCGCACTGCCAGTGCCTGGGTTTCTGCACGTTCTGTCCATTCCTGCGAAAAACGCCAGACCCTGATGCGCGAGTGTCCGTCCGGTTCGCCCGGCGTAAATGAAAAGGCTTCACCCAGCAAACTGCTACGGCTTTCGCGCTGCGCATAGCTTAAACCCAGTTCAATTTTTCTTTGTGGCGACGATTGCAGGGTCTGCGTCAACCCTGCCTCGCCACCCGAACTGCGGCTTTTGATATCGATGGCAGCCAGCGATTCACCAATGACGGATGAACTGCCCTGATCGGCACTCAGCTTCAGGCTGGTGCCACGGCTATTCAGCGGCATGGTCCAGCCCAAATGAACAGGATCAGCCCCTTCGCTATGGCTGATGCTGGCATCCAGCATGTCACCGCGCCCGGTCAGATTGCGTACCCATCCTGCACTACCCAGTACTTGGGACCCGATAGACGGTGCGCGGTAATTATTCAAAAACACCGTCATGCCATAGGCTGGGGCGCGCTGTACGTCAATGTCCAGTATGGCGGTACCCGGCACATCGCCAGGGATAAGCCGGCTATTGATTTTTTCAAACAAGGGATCAGTCAGCAATAACTGGAACCTTTGCTGCAAAACCGGCATATTGAATACTTCTGGCGCCAGCACCAGTCTCTGTTCCAGATATTGTGCCTGCAGCCTGCCCTGGCCTTTGATGTTGACATGGGTGATACGCCCTTCTATCAGACGTATGGGGATGAGGCCATCGGGGAATGCATCCTGCCCATCAGCCACCACCAGCACGGCGCCAGAGTTCAGATAACCCAGGGCGATGTATTTACGGGTAATGCTGATGCGCAGTTCTTCCAGTTCGGCCAGCGTAACACGGTGCCCAACATACGCCTGCGCCATTTTTTGCAACTCTTCTGTCGTCAGGATGCTATTGCCGCTGAACCGGACTTCTTTCACCAGCACCTCGGCGGCACTGACCTGCACCGGCGGCAGTGCAAAGGGCTGGTCTGGCGTTGCGCTGGCCATGCCCGGCACACCACAGGCAAGACTGATACAGCCTGCCCACGCAGAAAAACAAAGCTTGAAACGCCTTTGACTCATTACATAATTCAGCATGAATGATGGCCGCCATGTTTCCTGTTGGTGCTTGCTGCGGTCTGATGCTGAATAGTAAATGACATAAAATATACGCTGATGGATAAACGGGGCAATTCCAAAGAGACTGCAAAACGCCAATCGGGCATAATAAAAGGCTTGCCAAATGATTACAATCAACTCAGGCGTTTGATTACATTTGGACACATATTAAACAGTCCAGCAACGCAGGATATGGCCTGGAAACCACAGAAAAATGCATCTCGGAAATTGTCATGGTAGAACGACCATGGCAGTGTACTGGTTTAAAGAAAATTGTACCGGTACGGCACCGGTCTGTACCGGTAGTATGACCCTATAGTACTCAAATCACTCAGGAAGCACAGGATGCAAGATCAACTACCGGGCCATCGCCCCATGCAAAGCTATCAGGGCAGTTGCCACTGCGGTGCCGTGCGTTTTGAAATAGAGACTGATTTCCCCGAACTGACGATGTGTGACTGCTCTATATGCAGGCGCAAGAATGCCCTGATGGTCAAGGTGCATGAAAGCCGTTTCAAGCTGCTGGCTGGCGCAGAATCACTGAGCGACTACCAGTTTCACAGCCATACGGCACATCATTATTTTTGCAAGACTTGCGGTATTTATCCTTTTCATCGCAAGCGCGTCACGCCGGACAATTTTGGTATCAATGTCTATTGCCTGGAAAATTTTGACCCTGCGGGTATTCCGGTACGGCAGGCGACTGGCGCGGCCATGCCATAAGGCAGGATTTTTATTCATAATCAGGATTTTAACCATGCAAACCCAGACTCTGCTTGCCTTTACCGCCATTGCCAGCCTGGCTGTACTCAGCCCCGGCCCGGCGATTTTATTGTCTTTGAAAAACGGTGCGAGTTATGGTGCACGTGCTGTCATGTGGTCGGCATTTGGGAATGTGTGTGGCATCTTTTGCCTGTCTACGACCGCCTTCCTGGGTATGGGTGCCTTGCTGAATTCCTCAGCGTTGCTGTTTGCCGCAGTCAAGATTATCGGTGCGCTGTACCTGTTTTATATAGGTATCAAACAATTGTTTGGAAAAAGCAATGCATTCACGCATGAGGTAAAGGATGTGTCGTCAGTCACAACACCACGCCCGCGCAAATTATTTTTCGAAGCTTTTTTGACAGCGGCCACCAACCCAAAGGCACTGATGTTTTTTACGGCCCTGTTCCCGCATTTCATTACGCCGGGTGAAGCACTGGCACCGCAGTTTTTTGCACTGATGGCCATCTTCATGAGTCTGTCTTACCTGGCCCACCTGATGTATGCGCAATTAGCCGCACGCGCCATGCACATCCTGGTCAAGCCACGTTTCGCCAAATGGATTAACCGCGTTGTTGGTGCTGCCTTTATTTCATTCGGGGCAATGTTGTTGAGTTTGCGCAGGCAGACGGCCTGAGAGATTGCTACTGGGGACATGCTTACGGTCCCCCGCTTTCAGGCCAGCAGATTTTTTTCCATGAAGACACTCAAGGGATTTTCTTCATAGTCACCAAAAGCAGCCCGTTCGGCATAACCAAGACGAAAATACAGGCTGAGGGCCTCGGGCTGCCTGATACCGGTTTCCAGCCTGGCGACACGTATGTCATGCGCCAGCAAATGATCTTCCAGCGCCCGCATGATCAGTTTCGACAAACCTTTGCCGCGAAACTCATCTGGCACAAACACCCGTTTGATCTCGCCATAGTTTAACTGGGCATCGACATCAAACAGTATCTTGACAGCACCACAGGCGGCCAGTTGCCCATCGATATGGCAGCCGAGAAACATCACATTGTCTTGCGCCAGTGCGGTAAGGCTTTCGAGGTGATTGCTTTCAGCTGGATAGAGCGCAGCCATGTACACATCAGACAAGGCTATCAACCTGCCTGCTGCGTCGGAAGCCGGATCCAGTTTTTCTATGTTCATTTTCCGTTTATGACTGTTTAAGATCCTATGCGGCTTTTTGCTGTACACCGATGCTGATTATTTTCTTCAGTTCAGGTACACAGGAGCCACAGTTGGTACCGCATTTCAGTTTGTTCTGCAATGCCGTCAACACATCAGCCGGCAAGCCATCCATGCCCTTCAGTGCTGCAGTGATTGCTGTATCGGTCACGTTCAGGCAACTGCAAATCACTTTGCCGCGTGCAGTAAAACCCTGTGGTGCCGTAGTGCTTGGCATCAGCAACAAACGCCCCAATCTGGCGACAGATTCCTGCGCTTGCAGGAAATCCTTGAGCCAGCTTTCAGCGCTCACATCACCAGCCAGCGCGACGGCGGCCAGGCTACCGTCTTTCACCACGATATGGCGTGAAACACTGCGACGCCTGTCGTCATAGCGCAGCACATCGGTGCCATGTATGCCAAACAGTTGTTCAATTTTTTCCAGCACATCTGTTGCCACAGCTTCTTCGTTCGCAGCGCGGAAGATGACGCCGACTTTGTCGCGGCCAAACGGTGTGCATGAGGCATAGGCAAATTCACGCATATAAGGTCGCAAGGCAGTCTGTACCCGGTATGCTTCTTCGCTATCCAGCCAGGCAAATACCACGAAGCGCCAGGGCAGTTCTGCCTTCAGTATCTTGACCGCAGCAGCTTTCAGTTCCGGCTGTTTGGAACTGGGGTCGATTGCTGGCGAGGTCAGGGCATTCACGCCATAGCTGGCATTCTGTGCATGGCCACGACCGGATACATATTCTTCACCCCAGTGCATGGCGACGAAGACCTGGCCTGCACGCTGCTCATCGCTTTCGACTATGGGTAAAATCACTGTGCCACGCCGGCTGCTGACGTGTACCAGATCACCTGGTTTGAGGAAGCGCCTTTGCATGTCCGTTGCTTCCATGCTGATGCCAGGTTCGGCCACATGGGCAAACAGTTGCGCCACGGTGCCGGTACGGCTCATGCCATGCCATTGATCACGCAGGCGACCAGTATTCAAAGAGAATGGATAGCGGGCATCCACCGCATCCTTGACCGGCTGATACACGGTATTGATGAAACGGGCGCGACCACTGACTGTAGGGAAGATGCCATCTTCATACAAACGCTGCTTGCCTGTGCTGGCACCAGCCGGATAAGGCCATTGCTGTGGCCCCTGCTGTTCCAGTATGGCGTACGACAGGCCGGTGATATCGAGATCACGACCACGGGTACTGTCACGGTGTTCATTCCACACCTGTTCATCACTGTCGTACGCAAAATTGACCGCTGACTTGCCCAGTAAAGGTGCCAGGGCTTGCGCAAACTGGCTGGCGATTTGCCAGTCATGCCTGGCTTCGCCTGGTGCGGGTATGACGGGGCGTACACGCGAGATACGGCGTTCTGAATTGGTGACGGTGCCAGTTTTCTCGGCCCAGGTGCTGGCAGGCAAAAGAATGTCGGCATACGGCACGGTGGCCGTGCTGGCATAGGCTTCCTGCACGATGACCAGCTCGGCTTTTTGCAAGGCTTCGCGTATCAGGTTTTGTTCAGGCATGGATTGTGCGGGATTGGTACAGACTATCCAGATGATTTTGATCTCACCCAATCTGACTGCTTCAAACATTTCCACTGCTGTCTTGCCTGGTGCAGCCGGTACATCATCAACACCCCAGTAAGCGGCTATTTCTGCACGATGTTCAGCATTGCTTAGATCACGGTGACCAGACATCAGGTTGGCCATGCCACCGACTTCACGCCCGCCCATGGCGTTTGGCTGACCGGTCAGGGAAAACGGTCCAGCACCTGGCTTGCCGATTTGATGGGTTGCCAGATGCAGATTGATCAGGGCCGCATTTTTTGCAGTGCCCGCCGAAGATTGATTCAAGCCCTGGCAATACAGGGACAGGCTGGCTTTGGATTGACCAAACCAGCGCGCTGCCTGCACCAGATCGGCTTCCTTGATGCCACAGGTCTTGGCTACGGCTGCTGGCGTATAGTCACGTACGGTTTGTTTAAGTTCGGCAAAGCCTTCGGTATGCGCCTGGATATAGTCGAGATCGATCAGGTCTTCCCACAGGCACAGATGCAGCATGCCGTTGAACAGGGCCACGTCAGTACCCGGCAAAATGGGCAGGAACAAGTCGGCTTCACGCGCAGTATCAGTACGACGCGGATCAGCGACTATCACTTTCAGGTCAGGATTTTTTTCCCTGGCCTGTTCCAGACGGCGATACAGGATGGGATGTGCATAGGCCGTGTTGGAGCCAACGATAAAAATCACTTCCGCCAGGTCGATATCTTCGTAACAGGCAGGTGGCGCATCGGCACCCAGCGTCTGTTTGTAGCCAGCTACGGCACTGGACATGCACAGGCGCGAATTGCTGTCGATATTATTGGTACCAACCAAACCCTTGGCGAGTTTGTTGAAGACATAATAATCTTCGGTCAGCAACTGACCGGAAATGTAAAAAGCCACACTATCGGGGCCGTGTGTCTTGATGGTGTCGGTAAATTTGCCGGCCATGGTGGCGATGACGGTATCCCAGTCACTGCGCTGGCGTGTCTGATCCCGCCCCGCAGATGGCGCACGCATTTCGGGATACAGTGCCCTGACCTGTTGCTGTATCCGGGCATCTGCCGACAGATGCAGGGTGCTGCCCTTGCTGCACAGGCGGCCAAAATTGGCTGGGTGATCCGCGTCACCACGTACGCCCACAACCTGCCCGCCTTCGCTTTCAATTACTACACCGCAACCAACGCCGCAATAACAACAGGTAGATTTGGTTTCAGTCATACATGCCTTTAAGTGCTCGCTGCATCACAAAAAATGTGATGCAGCGCATTTTTTCTAAGAACCTGTTTACGATCTGTAGCGAGCGAGCGTCAGCGGGAGTAAGGGTAACAAAAGCGCAGCACAAAAAGCGGAATGTACTCTAGTACATGAGCATTTTGAGCAGCACATGAGCCCCGCGTAGTCTCTAATTGCGCTCGCGCAGTAAGATCGTAAACAGGTTCTAAGCCTCTATTGCAAGTGTACGCAATTCATTCGCATCCAGATACACCTGATCTGCATCCACTTTCAGACTGAATTTTTGCGTGCAGCCTTCATCGGGTGCAATGGCACAGCCCGTAGGCAGTTCAATATTCCAGTTATGCAGCGGGCAAGCCACTTTTTCACCAAAGACTATGCCTTGCGACAAGGGGCCACCCTTATGCGGACATTTGTCCAGCAAAGCAAAGACCTTGTTTTCACTATTTCTGAAAATGGCCACATCCGGTTTGGCGGCACGGGCCACTACCCGTGCACCCAGTACGGGAATATCTTCAACACGACAAATTACTTGCCAATCCTGACTCATGTTTCTTTCCTCTCAACTAAATTGGCCTTATGCTGGCAAGCGTTCGAATTGACGCGTATCGACCTGGGCTTTTTCTGGTTCATGCCACGGATCAGATTCACCTTCCAGGGCAAACAGCAGACGCTGGTACAGGTCTTTGCGACGCTCGTCATCTTCGAGGATGATTTTCTTCACATAGTCAAGACCGACACGGGCGAGGTAATGCACGGTGCGTTCCAGATACCAGCCTTCTTCGCGATACAGTTGCAGGAAAGCGCCGGTATATTCCATGACTTCTTCATGGGTTTTCAGTTTGACCAGGAATTGCGCGACTTCGGTTTTGATACCGCCATTGCCGCCTACATAAATTTCCCAACCAGAATCGACACCGATCACACCAACGTCCTTGATACCGGCCTCGGCGCAATTGCGCGGGCAACCGGATACGGCCAGCTTGACCTTGTGCGGTGAATACATGCGCGCCAGTTCTCGTTCCAGCTGCTGTCCCATGAGGGTGGAATTTTGCGTACCGAAGCGGCACCATTCACTACCCACACAGGTTTTTACGGTACGCAAACCCTTGGCATATGCCAGGCCTGATGGCATGCCCAGGTCTTGCCATACTGCGCGCAAGTCTTCTTTCTTCACCCCCAGCAAGTCGATACGCTGGCCACCGGTGACCTTGACTGTCGGTATGTTGAATTTATCGACGACGTCGGCAATCCTGCGCAATTCGCTGGCATTGGTTTCACCACCCCACATACGCGGGATGACGGAATAAGTACCATCCTTCTGGATATTCGCGTGTGAACGTTCATTGATGAAACGCGATTGCGGATCATCCTTGGCTTCACGCGGCCATGTGGAAATCAGGTAATAATTGATGGCCGGACGGCAGCTGGAGCAACCATTCGGTGTGCGCCATTCCATGAATTCCTGTACGCCTGCAACAGTCAGCAGCTTGTTGGCCTTGATGGCATCGCGCACTTGCTGATGGCTATGATCAGTACACGAGCACATGGGTTTGACTTTTGAAGCCGTTGAATAATCACCACCGGCGGTGAACATGATGATCTGCTCTACCAGCCCGGTACATGAACCGCAGGATGCTGATGCCTTGGTATGCTTGCGCACGTCATCCAGCGTGAACAGGCCTTTTTCCTTGATGGCCTTGACGATGGTGCCCTTGCAGACGCCGTTACAGCCACAGACCTCGGCCTCATCCGGCATGGCAGCGGCTTTGGTATGGCCTTCATGACCCACGTCGCCGGTATTCGATTCACCAAACATCAGTGAATCGCGGATTTCAGAAATATTCTTGCCTTCGCGCAGCAGTTTGAAATACCAGCTGCCATCGACAGTATCGCCATATAAACAGGCACCAATCAGCTTGTCATCCTTGACAACAAGCTTCTTGTAGACGCCACCTATGGGGTCAGACAAGATGATTTCTTCAGTATCTTTACCCCCCATGAATTCACCGGCAGAAAACAGATCGATGCCAGTCACTTTCAGTTTGGTGGATGTGACTGAACCTTGATAACGACCAATCCCGAAATTCGCCAGATGATTGGCACAGACCTTGGCCATTTCAAACAGAGGTGCGACCAGACCATACACCGTGCCGCGATGGTTCACGCATTCGCCGACGGAATAAATACGCGGATCATAGGTCTGCATGGTGTCATTGACGATGATACCGCGATTGCAGTACAGACCGGCAGATTCTGCCAGGGCCGTGTTGGGGCGTATGCCGACAGCCATGACGATCAGTTGCGCCGGGATTTCCAGGCCATCGGTAAAGCGTATGGATTTCACATGGCCATTTTCATCACCGGTGATGGCTTCGGTATTTTTTTCAAGCAGAAAATTCAGGCCACGGTCTTCCAGGGATTTTTGCAGCATCTTGCCGGCAACAGGATCCAGCTGACGTTCCATCAACCATCCAGGCAGATGCACGACTGAGACGCTCATGCCGCGCATTTTCAAGCCATTGGCTGCTTCCAGGCCCAACAGGCCGCCACCGATGACGACAGCGTGCGTATGCTTTTCTGCCGCCTCTATCATGGTATTCGTGTCGTAGATATCACGGTAGGCGATCACGCCCTTGAGGTCTTTGCCAGGTACCGGCAACATGAAAGGAGTGGAACCGGTCGCCAGCAACAGGCGGTCGTATTCGGTCTGTGTATCGTCTTCGGCAATCACGATGCGTTTGTGACGATCGATTTTGGTGATTTTTTTACCGAGATGCAGGGTGATATTATTTTCTTCATACCAATCGACATCATTGAGCATGATGTCCTTGATCGTCTGCTCACCCGCCAGCACCGGTGACAATAGGATGCGGTTGTAGTTGGCATAGGGTTCTGCACCAAAAACGGTAATGTCGTACAAATCCGGGGCAATCTTGATCAACTCTTCAAGGGTACGCACACCTGCCATACCATTCCCGACCATCACTAGCTTTAATTTCTTCATGGCTGCTCCTTTACATGTCTCCGCAATCTCTAAGCAAGAGCAATGCCAGTTCGAAATTTCCAGGTAGCCAAGTTTCTCGCTTTATTCTGCGCGCACCAATAAAACCATATATAAAACAGCTTTGCACAGGTAAAACCAACAATTAATCAATCAGCAGGATGAGTAATGCCACTTGCTGAAGCGTGATATCAAAAACCTATTTTTTACAAAAAATAAATTGGCCAAACTGGTGCATTGCACCATTTAATTTACGTGACGCACATTTTTTGCACATTTCGTTCTGCTGCAAGCAAGTAAACAGCCCATTTCCTGCACGATTTCATGGCACGGCACTTGCAAGTGGCATGCTCGTTCATCATTGGAGCGATCATGCAAAAAACATCATTCTGGAAAGCAGGCCATCCGCCGACACTGCTAGCAGCTTTCTTTTACTTCGATCTGAGTTTCATGGTCTGGGTACTGCTGGGTCCGCTGGCGATACAGATATCCAAAGACCTGGGGCTGACCGCCGCACAAAAGGGTCTGATCGTTGCCACCCCGTTGCTGGCTGGTGCATTGTTACGCATCGTGATGGGTATCCTGGTCGATCATCTGAAACCCAAAAAAGCCGGTCTTATTGGTCAGGTCGTGGTGCTGGCAGGCCTGTGCTGGGCATGGCTGGGCAATATACATACGTATGAACAGTTATTATTTCTGGGTGTGATTTTAGGTGTGGCCGGCTCTGCCTTTGCGGTTGCACTGCCACTGGCGTCGCGCTGGTATCCGCCAGAGCATCAGGGCACGGCGCTGGGTATTGCCGGTGCGGGTAATTCCGGCACTGCTTTTGCTGCCCTGTTTGCACCAGCACTGGCGATTGCCTACGGCTGGTCGAATGTGTTTGGACTGGCCCTGATCCCATTGATAGTGGCACTGATTGTCTACCTGATTTTTGCCAAGGATGCGCCGGGTGAAACACCCAGCAAATCACTGGGTGAATACCTGGCCGTACTGAAGGATAAGGATGCCTGGTGGTTCATGTTCTTCTATAGTGTGACCTTCGGTGGTTTTTCTGGCCTGGCATCGTCACTGACCATTTATTTCAATACGCAATATGGTCTGTCGCCTGTCCACGCTGGTTATTTCACTGCGGCCTGTGTATTTGCTGGTTCACTGGTGCGTCCGTTCGGTGGCCGCATTGCAGACCGTATCGGTGGTATCAAGACACTGTCGGTGATGTACACCGTTGCTGCGGCCTTCCTGTTTATAGCTGCGACTGGCTTGCAGTCATCCGTGGCTGCCGTGGTCGTCTTTGTGATCGCCATGCTGGCACTGGGTACCGGTAATGGGGCAGTGTTCCAGCTGGTACCGCAACGCTTCCGCAAAGAGATGGGCGTCATGACCGGTCTGGTGGGTATGGCCGGTGGTGTCGGTGGTTTTTATCTGGCGGCCAGTATGGGTTATTCACGCCAGATCACCGGCAGCTATCAACTGGGTCTGTCAATTTTTGCCGGTCTGGCGATTGTCGCCCTGCTCGGTTTATCATTGGTGAAGAAGCGCTGGCGCACCACCTGGGGTTCTGCTGCCATGACCACTGCAAAAATCTGATCAACTGAGAGCTATCCCACACCATGCCACTCATCGTCACCACCGGCTATCAGTCTGTCGCAGGCGTGCGTAGCCGCAATGAAGATTTTGTCGGCATGGTGACACCCGGTGAGCCGGAACTGTCAAGCAAGGGCATGATACTGGCCGTCGCCGACGGCGTATCCGGCAGTGAAGGCGGGCGCGAGGCGGCAGAATATGTCGTGCGCGGTTTACTGACTGATTATTACGCCACCCCGGATACCTGGGAAGTCACCACGGCACTGGAAAAAGTCGTGGTCGCCATGAATAGCTGGGTACAGCAGCAAGGCTCGGTCAGGCGCGAGCTGGCTGGCATGGCCACCACTCTGACTACCCTGGTATTGCGTGGACGCATGTATTACAGCGCCCATGTCGGCGATACCCGCTGCTATCTGCTGCGTAATGGCAACTTGCAGAAGTTGACCCAGGACCATGTCTGGGACAGACCGGAAATGCAGCATGTGCTGACGCGGGCGATAGGCCTGGATTCGCACCTGGTCATCGACCATGGCATGGGTGAACTGCGTGCCGGTGATGTGTTCTTGCTGGCCAGTGACGGTGTCTGGGCTGCCATCAGCGAATATGACCTGAATGATTTTCTGCAACAAGTCAGCGCCCAAAGCCTGAGCCCGGACCTGGCCTGCACTGGCCTGTGTGAAGCCGCCATGAAGGCCGGCTCACAAGACAATTGCAGTGCCCTGGTCGTGCGTGTCAATGAATTGCCGGAAGGTGATTTGCGCGATGCCATTACCGAATTACATGTCCTGCCCGTACCACCCCGCATGAAACCTGGCCAGACGCTGGATGGCTATGTGATAGATGAAGTCATGCATACCTCGCAGACCACGCTGCTGTACCGGGTGACCGATCCAGTCCATCACCGCAAGCTGGTGCTGAAGACCCTGCACCCCGACCGCGCCACAGACGCCCAGGAACGTTCTGCCTTTGCGCATGAAGCCTGGCTGGCGAAACGCGTGGTCGCCCGCTTCTTTCCCCAGGTGATCACGCCAGAACAAAGAAATTACCTGTATTACCTGTCTACCTGGCACGCTGGTGATTCGCTGCAAAGACGGCTGGATGCCGGGCAGCATTTTACCGTACCCGAAGCCGTCGTCTGCGGTGGCAAACTGGTGCGTGCGGTCGGTGCGCTACACAGGCGCAGCATCTTGCACAGGGACATCAAACCTGCGAATGTACATCTGGGCGACGATGATGAAATCCGCATCCTCGATCTGGGTGTGGCGCAGTCCGGCTTTGACAGCAAGGACAGCTCACCAGCCAGCAACTTCAATCTGGCAGGCACGCCCTCTTTTCTGGCACCGGAACAATTCCAGGGGGAACCACCATCCAGGGCGACGGATATCTACGCCACTGGCGTGACCCTGTATTACCTGCTGACCCGGCATTATCCCTATGGAGAGGTAGAACCTTTCCAGCGCCCCAAGTTCGGTGAGCCGGTGACGCCGGGTCGTTATCGCCCTGACTTGCCACACTGGCTGGAAAATGTCTTGCTGAAAGCGGTTGCCCGTGACCCGCAAGATCGCTTTGAAACAGCAGAAGAATTTCTGCTGGCACTAGAACGCGGTGCCGCCCATCCCCTGCCTGCCCCCAGCATCAAGCCACTGGCCCAGCGCGACCCGCTGTCGCTGTGGCGTGCGCTGGCCGTCATCTCCATCGTCGCCAACCTCTTGCTGGTATATCTGCTGATCGCACGTTAAGCAAAACCCGCTTGCACCCGTGGCATGATGCATACTGCAACTGTTTGTAGATACTCAGTTCATAAATAAGGCTGAGTGTGAATAATGATATTGCCCTCATAATTAATAGTGTATTAACATTGGGCAGATATTCACTTGTAGACTGCTTTGCCATGCGTAACAGCTTTGACCGCCTGATACATATACTGCGCTTGCGCCGCATAGGGGTAAGACTGGCGCTCAGCTATGCCTTGTTGCTGGGCTTGTTTACCATCGTCCTGTTGTTGCCAATCTCACAAATTCGCAAAATGACGGCGCAGAGTAATAAATTTGCCACCAAGGAAATACAAAGCCTGCTGTATGTACAGGAACTCAGTTTATCCACAGAAAATGTCGGACGTGCTCTGCTGCAACTGCTGACCGTACCCTATGAACAGCGCATACCCGAATATGCCGCCGTAGACGAGAAAAATCGCCAGATCGACAAACTCATCAGCGCCCTGGAAGCTTCACTCAGCGATGACGAACAATTGCAGACCCTGAAGAATCTCAAGGAAAAACGCAATATTTACCAGCAAAACTATATTGTCACCGTCAACCAGCTCGAAGATGAAGGACAGGAAGCTGCCAAATCCACTTTTCTGAAACAGGTGCAGCCGGCATTGGGTAACCTGCTGCAGGAATCAAAAACTTTCCTCGACCGTGAACAAAAGCTGATACAGCAACACCAAGCCGAAGCCCAGCAAGACTTTGAACGCACAGGCATGATGGTGGCGCTGCTGTCAGGCTTTGCGGTATTGGTAGCAGCGGTTCTGGCCTGGCTGACAACCCGAAGTGTGGTGCGGCCACTGGCGCGACTTCAGGCCAGCGCACTGCGAATCGCCAACGGTGATTACCAGACACGTCTGACACCCGGCAAGACAGAAGAAGTGGCACGTGTAGGCGAAGCCCTGAATGCGATGGCCACTGCCATCGGCATACGCGAGCAAACCGTCGAGCACCTGGCTTACTATGACCCACTGACCGATCTGCCGAATCGCACCTTCATGCTGAAAACCCATGACGGCAAAGGTGAGCCACACCAGGGGCTGATACTGATGGATCTGGCGCGCCTTAAAATCATCAATGAGACCCTGGGTTTTGATACCGGAGATACCGTCATCTATGATGTGGCCACGCGTCTCAAATCGGTAGTCAGCCAGGACGATGGCGAGCGCAAACCCTGGCTGGCAAGACTGGCTGGCGGTGCCTTTGCCATACTGTGCTTTGATACCAGCAAAAGCACCATGGAAAACCTGCATCAGCGTATTGATGCTGTCATGGCCGAACCGGTCAAGTGTGCCCAGCACTCTGTCGACGTCAGCCTGGTGTACGGCCTGGCCATCACCATCGACACTGCATTGCCCTTGATGACCCTGATACGCAATGCCGAAGTGGCCCTGTATGCGGCCAAGCGCAGTGCCAGTGCAGCAGCCTGGTATACCGATGCGCAAGAAGCCTCACGTCTCAGTCATTTAAGCCTGCTGTCTGATCTGCGTTCTGCCGTCAGGGATTCAGAACTGCAAATGTGGCTGCAGCCCAAACTGCATCTGGTCGATGGCAAGGCCTATGGCTTTGAAGCGCTGGTACGCTGGCAACATCCGACCCGTGGCTTTATTTCACCGGCCGAATTTGTCCCCTTTGCCGAACGCACCGGCTATATCAGCATGCTGACCATGTGGATGCTGGAAAAAGCCATCACCACCCTGCTGGGCTGGCAACAGAATTATCCGCAGCAAACCATTGCCGTCAATGTCAGCACCCATGATTTGCGGGATACCAGTTTTCCAGACCAGATCGCCGCACTGTTGCAGCGCCATGCCGTCAACCCGGCCTTGCTGAAACTGGAAATCACCGAAAGCGGCATCATGGAAGACCCCGACAGCACCATACTGCTGCTCAAGCGCTTGCGCGATATCGGGCTGGATCTGTCGATTGATGATTTTGGTACCGGCTACTCTTCGCTATCTTATTTACAGCGCCTGCCGGTGAGTGAGTTGAAGATAGACCGCAGCTTTGTGACCAATATCGATGCCCTGCCCAGCACCCAGAGTCTGGTCAAGGCCATCATTGCCATGGGTCATGGTCTGGGGCTGAGCGTGATTGCAGAAGGCATAGAAACTGCCGCAGAACGCGAAACCTTGCGTATGTTAGGCTGCGATTCCATGCAGGGCTATTTTGCCAGCAAGCCGCTGTACGGCGAAGCCCTGCAAACATGGTTGACCAATTTACCGGCGAACTGAGTGATTCTCATGCAAGCACCAGCCCTCCCAAGCGATGAAACCCTACGCCTGCAGACGCTACAGGCATGTGCCATCCTCGATACCCCGGCAGAAGAGCGCTTTGACCGGCTGACGCGGCTGGCAAGACATCTGTTCCAGACACCGATTGCCCTGGTGTCGCTGATAGATACTGACCGCCAGTGGTTCAAATCACGTCAGGGGCTGGATGCCACACAGACACCCAGGGATATCTCATTTTGCGGCCACGCCATCTTGTCGCAAGATGTCTTGTATGTGCCGGACGCCAGGCTGGATTTGCGTTTTTCTGATAACCCGCTGGTCACTACCGGTCCCAATATACGTTTTTATGCCGGCGCACCACTGCGTGCCAGAAACGGCCAGCGGCTGGGTACACTGTGCATCATAGACAGCGTGCCAAGAACCCTGAGCCAGGATGACATCATCGCGCTGCGCGATCTTGCCGATTGCGTAGAGCATGAATTTTCAAGGGAAGAACAGCAACGCCAGCATCATGCCTTGCTAGCCCTGACCGAAATTACCTCGCTGTCCTATCAGCACCCCGAAAACCTGTTGCGACAGGCACTGGAAATGGCCTGTGATTACCTGGGTATCGGTACCGGGCACATCGTCAAAATAAAGGATGGGATATGTGAAATCGTCCTGCGGCAATCCGGTGACGAGCGTTTTCATGAGGGCGAGAAAGTCCCACTATCCCATTCGTTTGCATCACTGACTGTAGCCAGCAATACCGTCTTTCATATCGCTGACGTATTTGACAGCCCGTATCTGCGCCACCCCGGCTATACGCAACTGGGCGTGGCCAGCTATATCTCGGTCACCCTGTACATGAATGAGCACCAATATGGGACTCTGAATTTTTCAGATGTGCATGCACGCCTGTTCCCATTTTCAGATGTGGAAATTGAATTCGTGCGTTTGCTGGGTGACTGGGTAAGCGGTGTACTGAAACGCCAGGAACTGGACAGCCAGTTGCAACAACAGCGTATGCTGAGTGATGCCATCGCCCAAACCCAGGCCTTGTTTATCAGCGAAAGCGATCAGGAAAAAGGCTTTGAATCCCTGCTCGCAGCAACCCTGAACCTGACCGGCAGCGAATGTGGCTTCATCAGTGAAGTCTTGCGCGGCAAGCAGGGTGAAATCGTCCTGAAATCAACCGTACTGGCCTGGAATACCAATAAGGAGCTGACCGTAGGTACACCTCTGGGGCAAGACGTGCAAGATCAGGTAGCACAGTATCTGACGACACTGTTTGGTGTCCAGGACAATACCTTGCAAGCCAGGCTGCTGCATACACCAGAGCTGGCAGAACTGGATATCATTTTTCCAGAACATCTGAGGCCGATTGAAAATTTCCTTGGCATTCCAGTTCATTACGATGGTGAACTGATTGCCATCGTCGGCATTGCCAATCGCCAGCATGACGCAAGCGCAGATGATGCATTGATCGCCTTTCTCAAACCACTGTTCAGTACATTGGGACAATTGATCAGCGCGGCCCGTGTGCAAAAGCACAGATATGAAACCGAACGTCAGTTGGCGAACGTGATCAAGGGTACCAATATCGGTACCTGGGAATGCAATATCGTCACCGGTGAAACCATCTACAACGAACGCTGGGCAGAAATGCTGGGGTATACCCTGGCTGAACTCAGCCCCACGACGGTGGATACCTGGCTGAAACTGTGTCACCCGGAAGACTTGAAGATGACCAGTGCCTTGATTGATCAGCACTTCCGTGGCGAGGTAGAGTATTTCGATCTCAAAAGCCGCATGCGGCACAAGGATGGCCGCTGGATCTGGATACATGATCGCGGTTGTGTAGTCAGTTGGGGCCCCGATGGCCAGCCGCTGATCATGTCCGGCAGCCACGCCGACATCACCACGCAAAAAGAAGCCGAAGCAGAACTGGAACACGCGCTTGAGTTACTGGAAAAATCAAATGCAGCAGCCCGCATAGGTACCTGGGAACTGGATGCACAGACCCGGGAACTGCACTGGAGTAAGGTCACGCGGCAAATCCATGAAGTGGATGAAGATTTCAGTTGTACCGTAGAACATGCCATCAGTTTCTACAAGAATGAACTCTACCAGCAAAAGATAACCCAGATGGTGGGTGACGCACTGCGTGAAGGCAAGGCCTTTGATACCGAATTGTGCATCATTACCGCGCGCGGTAATGAACGTTGCGTGCATGTCATCGGCTTTCCGCAGTTTGAAAACGATGTCTGTCTGCGTCTGTACGGTACCTTCCAGGACATCAGCGAAAGAAAGGCTGCCGAAGAATCCCTGCGCGATCACGCGACCCACACCAGCACCATCGTTGACAATGTACTGGATGGCATCATCACGCTGAATGAAGATGAATACATACTCAGCCTCAACAATGCCGCTGCCAATATTTTTGGTTATGACATTGATGACCTGCCCGGCCAGCACATACGCCAATTGATGCCACAGGCATTTATCGATCTGGCAGGGGAACCCGCAGCATCAACAACAGCAACAGGTGACGACACACTGGCACAGGACAAAGAAGAATCAGTCGCTAAGGTGACCGGCGTCAGCGGTGTCAAAGACATCATTGGCATAGGCCGTGAAATCACCGGGCGCAAACAGGATGGCAGCCTGTTCCCGCTTGATGTATCGATGTCTGCCGTCAAACGCCAGGGCAAGCCCCTGTACATAGGCCTGATGCGCGACATCACCGAACGCAAGCGTATTGAACAGATCAAGAATGAATTCATATCTACCGTCAGCCATGAGCTGCGCACGCCACTGACATCCATCTCTGGTGCGCTGGGTCTGATATCGGGTGGTGCTCTTGGCAGCTTCCCCGATCGTATACAGCAGATGCTGGACATCGCCATTAAAAATTGCCTGCGCCTGACTTTCCTCATCAATGATTTGCTGGATATGGAAAAACTGTCGGCGGGTAAAATGGTCTTCCATTTCCAGACTGTGCCACTGTCTGATGTGTTGGTACAGGCCATAGAATCGAATCAGACTTTTGGTGCACAACGTCAGGTATCGCTGCGTCTGGCGCATCCGGTCCCGGCTGTCAATATATCGGTCGATATACAAAGATTCATGCAGGTACTGTCCAACCTGCTGTCCAACGCCATCAAGTATTCGCCAGAAAACGGTATGGTAGACATCACCACCATAGCCAGCGAACGCCGCGTGCGCATCAATGTGATTGACCATGGTGCGGGTGTGCCAAACGAATTCAGGGACAGGATATTTCAAAAGTTTGCCCAGGCAGATTCATCGGATACACGCCAGAACGGCGGTACAGGGCTGGGCCTGGCGATTACCCGTGAACTGGTTGAAAGAATGGATGGCAATATCGGCTTTGAATCGCGCCCGGGACGCGGAGCCAAGTTTTATATCGACCTGCCCATCTCACCCAAAGATCCAGGCAATTAAATCTATTTTGTCAAAGCCGCACTGAAAGGATGCACTTCAGTGCGGCCCCTGCGCTGAACATCGTGCTTTTCGATCAAATAACCGTCGCTGTGGCATCCATGCAAAAAGTTTTCATTTGCGCGATGCAAAATAAACCACTACCATAGAACTTGCATTTTAAGCATCTGAATCTATTGACAAAAACAGATGCTCCGTGGTGGCATGACATTACTCTGGGCGGGCCTGTCGATGAGCATCAAAAAGAACGTTCAATTCTATATCTATATCGCGTATTTTTTTACCGGTCTGATGTTGCTGTTCGCCATCGCCATGGGCACCGTGCAGTTCACCCGCATGAGTAAAATCATCCTGGCGCAAGCAGACAGCAGCTACACCCTGATAGGCAATGAAGTCGCCAGCAACGTCAAGGACATCTATGAGCCGGTAAAAAGCCAGACCGAGATACTGGCGCAAGCCCATCCCATTTCTGGCAAGAACCTGAATGAACGCTTAAGCCATGTCAATTACCTGGCCAAGGCCATCATCAGTGTCAAATCTGCCACTTCAGCCTATGTCGGTTTTGCTGATGGCGAATTTTTCCTGTTGCGTCAGTACGCCAAGTCAAATGGCAATAAAGATGTCTTCAAGGCACCAGCCAGAACAGAGTGGATAGTGCAAAGCACCAGCCTGGAAGCGGGTAAGCTGATTGAGCATGTTGTCTATCTGGATGACAGACTCAATGAAATCAGCCGCCAGCAAATCCCACTGCGCAACTATGATCCGCGCCTGCGTGGCTGGTATGAAAACGCCATGAAAAATCCCAGCCAGGCGAATGTCTCCGAACCGTATTACTTCTTCACCACAGGACAGATAGGCGTCACCTACGCACAAAAAATCGTCGATGTGGATGCCGTCGTCGGCATTGATATAGAACTGCCCACCATCCATGAAACCATCAAGAACAGCAGCGTCACACCATCGACCAGCATCGCGCTTATAGACCGCAAGGGCCAATTGCTGGCCTGGAAAAATGGCAGGCAAGCCGCCTACAAACCACAAATCGTCACCAAACTGGATGGCACGCAAAGCATGCCCACCCTGGCTGAACAGGATGCCCCTGTACTGAACAAAGTGCGTGAACTGGCAAGCGCTGCGGGCAATACCAGCCAGGCGCTGGATGTCGCAGGACAAACCTGGGCCAGTTATCAGGCCAATATACAAATCCCGGGTGGCCAGGATTTGCACATCCTGATCGCCAGCCCGCATGATGAACTGCTGGCCGACATCATCAAGATGCGCCAGCAAACCATCATGCTGTTTTTGGTAATGCTGGCGATAGGCATAGGTGTGACCATTTATTTTTCACGCCTGGCATCCAAACCGCTGAAACAATTGAACGACGAAGCCAGCAAGATCGCCCGCTTCGATTTCAAAAGCCCCATCAATATCCAGTCACGCATCAAGGAGATTGCCGACCTCACACATTCCATGCGCGGCATGAAAGCGACCATACGTTCCTTCCTTGATATTGCCAGCAGCCTGGCATCAGAAACCAATTATGACAAATTGCTCGCGCGGGTATTGAAAGAAATGTCGGAAATCACCGATGCCAAATCCGGCATCCTCTATCTGTACCAGCCACAGGACCAATCCATGCAAGTGGTGCAAGTCTATGTAGACCACCAGGTACTGGAAAGCGATGCCCAGCACATTGCCATGACAGATGGAGAACACCCCGTCATCCAGGCATGCAAATCACGCAGCAGCAGCATCTGCCAGTTGCAGGCGACAGACTTGCCGCGCTTCTTCAGCGCCCTGCCCACCACCAACCACGTCACCACCCTGATTGCCATTCCTTTAAAGGATCGCAATAATATCCTGGTCGGTGCAATTGCCTTGGTGATTGATGATGCTGATATCGACCCCGGCAGGCAAGCCATGGCCGAAGCCGTATCTGGTGCCGCCGCCGTCGCCATAGAAAACCAGCGCCTGATACAGGAACAAAAAGCCTTGCTGGAAGCCTTCATACAACTGATCGCCAGCGCCATCGATGCCAAAAGCCCCTATACCGGCGGCCACTGCCAGCGTGTACCTGTGCTGACCAAACTATTGGCCCAGGCTGCCTGCAAGGAAACCGAAGGCCCGTTTGCCGGTTTCCAGCTTAGTGATACAGAATGGGAAGAATTGCATATCGCCGCCTGGCTGCATGACTGCGGCAAAGTCACCACCCCCGAATACATCGTCGACAAGGCAACCAAACTGGAAACCCTGTACGACCGCATCCATGAAATACGCATGCGCTTTGAAGTCTTGAAACGCGATGCACAAATCGACTACTGGCAAGCAGTGGCGAATGACAGTGCCGGCAATGACGCAACAGAACTCAAGAAAAAACTGGACGACACCATCGCCCAGCTGGATAGCGATTTTGCCTTCCTGGCGGAATGCAACGAGGGCGGCGAATTCATGGCCCCCGACAAAATCGCCCGCATACAAGATATTGCTGGACGCCATTGGCTAAGAACCCTGTCTGATCGCATCGGCATTTCTCACGATGAAAAAGAACGCAAGAACCGCACAACTGAACCCGCACTGCCTGTGCAGGAACAACTGCTGAGCGACAAAACCGAACACATTTTCACCAGATCACCGCGCGACACAATCGCCCCAGATAACCCATGGGGCTTCAAGGTCAAGGTGCCAGAACACCTGTACAACCGCGGCGAAGTGTATAACCTGACCGTGGCACGCGGCACCCTGTCAGAAGAAGAACGCTACAAGATCAACGAACACATGATACAAACCATCATGATGCTGGAAAAACTGCCCTTCCCGCGCCACCTGGCCAAAGTGCCAGAAATCGCTGGTGGTCACCACGAAAAAATGGATGGCACCGGTTACCCCAAACGTCTTAGCGCCACCGACATGAGCATCCCCGCCCGCATGATGGCCATAGCCGACATCTTCGAAGCCCTGACCGCTGCCGATCGCCCCTACAAAAAAGGCAAAACCCTGTCAGAAGCCATCAAGATCATGAGCTTCATGAAAAAAGACCAGCACATCGATGCAGAATTGTTTGGGCTGTTTTTGAAATCAGGTGCTTATCTGGAATACGGAAAACAGTTCATGAATGCCGAACAGATTGATGAATTTGATATACATGCGTATTTGTAAACCAGGCGATCACTATACGTGTCATCACACATGGCAATTCAAGAACGCTTTACCTAAATACCCGCATTCATTGTTGCCCTCTAATGTAAAAATGCATCCAGAGCCTCTGTAGGTTTGCCTGTGCTATCAAAAGCACCGAAGGAATAGCCTTTCCAGTTTTTATAGGCTTGCGCTTCCCAGTAGATCACTCCCAGGCCTCGGTTCTGACTAACCGAACGGACCTTGGCGATAACATCGCTCAAAATAGCTTTCGCCTGCGGGTGATCCCAGGGTGTGCCGACTTCGGTCACCATGACCGGTACTTGATAACGGTCTGTCATATCATTCAAATTGGCAAGGCAGGCATTGTTTGCTGATTGCCAAGTGTGACCAGGGGCTTCCAGTGGATATGACGACGCACCGATGACATCAAACTTGCCGCCATGTTTTTTCAAACCATCAAAAATCCAGCGAAACCCTTCGTTATTATGGCAATTGGCAAGATGCACGATGACCAGGGTCGCAGGAAAAACCTGCTTGACGGCATCGTAGGCTGATGTCGTCAACTCCGCGTAATTTTTCATGTTGTCGGCAGATTTGGAGGGCCGTGCACTGTCCCACAGCATGCCGTCATTGGTTTCGTTGCCGACCTGTACCCATTCGGGTGTAATGCCTGCATCACGCAGGGCTAGCAGGGTCGCAGAGGTGTGTTGCGCGATGTCTGTACGCAGTTCAGCAATACTATGCTGACTCCATGCGGCTGGTTTGGTCTGGTGTGCTGGGTCCGCCCAGGTATCGCTATAATGGAAATCGATCATAATGCGCATACCGGCCTGTTTTGCCCGTTGCGCTTTGGCCAGTACATCTGGCAAGCCATTCCAGCCATCGACAGGGTTCACCCATACCCGCAAACGCATGGCATTCATACCCTGTTCTTTTAAAGTCAGGAAAATATCCTGTCTGACACCTGCCTTATTAAAAAATTCATAGCCGGATGCTTCCATTTCTGACAGCCAGCTAATGTCTGATCCTTTGGCAAAGCCTTGTGTCGTTCCTGCTTGCGCAGGATAATCAGGCACATTTTTTATCTTGCCTGCAGCTGACAAACTTTGTGCGCTGGCGTTGCTACAAATCATCAGCGCCAAACATATTCCAGAAAAAAAATGATCGAATTTCATGAATTGATAAAAATGATATAAATGCAAATCTGTCAAAAAGAAAGGGCGATTTGCATCGCCCTTCTTCATCAGAAATTACATCTTGTAAGTAAGTCCAAAATTAAAACGACGGCCAAATTCAGTGACTTCTTGTTGATATGGATTATTTGCGCTGGTATACACGACTTTCTGGTTAGTCATGTTGTCGATACCAAATCGCACTTGCAACTGCGGTGTGATCTGTTTGGACAGATTCAGGGTCAGGTAAGTCTCGGCACCATTCAATATCAACTGACCGGCAGCCCAGGTGGGATTGCGTACGAAGGCGCTATGGTAATTGGCAGAAAGCCGCGCTTCATATCCGGCTTTTTCGTACCAGACAGTGATGCCGCCATTGTGCTTCATCAAACCTTCGATAGGGAAAGGATTCACGGAAGGCATATTTTCCTTGATGTCACTTTCTGTGTAGGCATAATTACCATGCACACCCAGGCCATCAAATGGCGCAGGCAAGCCGGTAAATGCCTGCTGATACACAAGTTCCAGACCCTTGACATTGCCACCGCCACCATTCACCGAACGCGTGATCACCGCACTGCGACCATTGATGCTGGTCTTGTCTTCCGTAATGCCTATATAGCGTGAGACCTGTTTATAGAACACGCCAGCCGATGCCAAACCGCCTTTGGCAAAATACCATTGATAAGCCAGGTCCAGTTGATTCGACATCATTGGTTTCAATTCCGGATTACCGGCATTGCCTGTCAAAGGCTGTACAGGATTGGGGTCGACATTCAAATTACGTGAAGCACGCATTTCATCCAGTGGCGCACGTGACATGGCACGTGCCAAACTGAAACGCACCTGCTTTTCCTGTTTGTCATCCATCGCAAATATCAGGTTCAGGCTGGGCAATACCTCGGTATAAGAAGTGCCACCCTGCACTGGTGTCGGCGCTGCACCACTCAATGACTGCATGCCTTCGCCAGTCTGGCTGGTATGTACTACACGCACGCCGGCATTACCGCGATATCCTGTTCCCAGGAACGTACCATCAAGGTCAGCCTGTGCATAGAGTGACGAACTGCGCTCTTTGACTTTCCAGCCCGACAGTAAATCATTCTGCGTTTGCGGACGACCGTTAGCACTGAATACATTGGGACCAAAAGCAGCGAAAGAAGACGCATCAAAATTTTTCAGCGCAATGAATGGCAAAAAACCGTCAACGCGTATGGTTTCATAGGCCGAATCGGGTATCGTTCCCGTTGGCGATACACTCCATGTTGTTTGGTTATATGATTTTTCGCGGTCAGTAAAACGGGCACCAAACTTGATACGGCTTACCGCACCCCAATCAACACCACGGGCAGCATTCAGGTGGATGCCATTCAATTCATCCCTCAGGTGACCATCCGTATCCACATACATCGTAGGCGCACCAAACGCTGCCGGATTTCCAGAATCCTGTCCCAGGCTGTAAACCTGACGGTCATCCCCGGTAAACGACCAGGTGAGTGTGCTATTGTTTTTTGCAAACAGGCGCAAGTCACGCCACTGGCTGTCACGTTTCGCGCGCGATGTTGACAAGTCTGTCTCTACCTTCCAGTCGCCTATCGTAAATTTGCCATTGATACCGCCAGCCACATTGCTATTGTCCTGCACCCACTTATAGTCATTGGTGGTCAGGCCAACGTCTTTTACTGTCGCGCCCACCACATAGCCATTGCGGATATCGACGTTGCTGTAATTGGCTTTTTGCCAGCCATCCCAGTTACCGACATCGCCGGTCCAGTGCTGTAAACCCGGTTCATTAATGGCTGCTTTTGCATAATAAACGTCACCGGTAATCAAGGCGTTGGGACTGGCCTTCCATTCGACTTTGCCGAGTAGGCTGGTACGTTTATCTGTACCGCGTTTGACATCGTCACCAAAACCCCAGGGTGTTTTGTCAACCTTGCCGTCACCATTCAAATCTGCTGAATGATCTTCGTTAAAACCCCAATGTTTTATATTTTTTTGGAGTGAAGGCTGGTCCTGATAACTGAAAGCCAGCGCAACGCCCAAGGTATTATTATTGAACTGGTCGATATACACGCCACCCACACGTGGTGTTTTACTTTTTGCACCGGGGATTTGATCGCCCATAGGATAATACAAGGCATCTGCCCTCAAAGAAATCTGGCGATCCTTGAATTTCAGTGGCTGCACTGTCTGCAAATCAATCGTTGTCGCAATACCGCCTTCTGTAATTTCAGCAGATTGTGTTTTGTAGACGGTTGCACCGCTTAAAGATTCTGATGGGAATTGTTCAAAACGCACGGCACGGGCCGGTTCAGTGGATGCCAATTCACGACCATTGAGTGTCGCACCAATAAAGCGCGGGCCCATGCCACGCGCCACGATCTGGCTTGCATTGCCACGATCCAATCCTGACGACAGGCCAGGCAGGCGCGCCAGCGATTCTGCGATGGTGGTATCCGGCAATTTACCTATATCTTCTGAAGCAATGGCTTCTATCATGCTGTTGGATGCTTCTTTGCTTGCAAGCGCATTGCGCACCGAGGCACGGATGCCGCTCACTGTAACCTGCTGCACTTCATCGGTTGCTGGTGTTGCTGGTTTTTCCTGGGCAAAGGCTGTGGCGCTGATTGCTGGCATCACGAACAAGGCGTGAATCATCCAGCTGATTTTCTTTTGCTTCATTTTGTCTCCTGATTTTTTTATAACACTGCCGGGTTAGTGGCAGGATGTAACTCTTTCTAAGTTCCAGAGTTTTTTAACTCGCTTCATCCATCCGAATAAATAAGGCCCCTATTGATGAAATGAGTTTCAATCATCTTATTGATCGAATTCATTGCAAGCTAATGAATTATTTCGCGAATACTATGTGAAATTCATATACCTGATTTTGCAGCTATGAATTCGTTTGAAATGGTCGTACGACCACTGTTGGGAAAATGCTTAAAATTATTTAGTAGGACTTACGCAAAATTGTCCCAGCTGCGTTGCAGCAACTTGCCGTACTAAAGTACTGTCTACGTCGCTGACGCCTTGCTGGGGCGGTTTTGCGTAAGTCCTATTTAGAAATCATTTCAACGCGGGCAAATGAAAACCAACGAGCATGGCCCGGACATCCTTGCTTTCAAAGTCCGAAATCAGCGCGCACGGCGGCCTGATTTTGGCGCGTCATCAACACGCCATTGGTGAGCGTCACCGGTGGTGGCAATTTGTTTTCTGTAATCCATTTATACATATTCATTGTCGTTTCATAGCCATGGCGTTTGGAACTGATCAGGACGCTGCCATAAAACGCAGTGGGGTTGGGTTTGGCAAATTCATTCAGGGCAGCCTTGCTGCCACCAATGCCGATACCAATCACGGCGTCGTTGCGTAATCCCCGGCCTTCGGCTGCACGTACCGTGCCCAGCACGGCTTCATCATTCAGCCCAAAGACCACCCAGTGTTTGAATCTGGTCTGTTTTGTGAACACGATGTTGGCAGCATTGAAGGCGCTTTCTGTATCTGTCTTTGCCTGTGCAGCGTCGAAGACATTAGCGGCCGGAAGCCCTGCTGCCTTGAGTGCATCTGCCGCACCCATCGTGCGTTGTTGCGCAGTCGGCAATTGATCAAATGCCAGACGCATAGCACCAACTTCAGACAGCACCCAGCCACGCGCCTTGATTTCATTGAGCAACCCTTGTCCAACCTGCTTGCCAATGTCGTAGCCAGAGATACCCATGTGCGGGATAGAGCTGATCGCTTTTCCACTGCCGTCTATAAGCTGATCATCAACCGAGATCACTTTCAGGTTATGGCGCTTGGCCGTGCGCTCCACCGCCATACCCAGTTTGACATCTGGTGCGCAAATGACAAAACCCTGTGCCTTTTGCGCAGCAAGATTGTCAATCGCAGCCATCATTTTTTCACCATTGGGAACACCGATCTTGACCAGGGTAAAACCCTTTTCGCGGGCAGCCTGTTCTGCATAGTGCCATTCGTCCTGAAACCACGGCTCTTCTGCCTGCTTGACCAGAAAACCGATTTTTACCGGATCAGCAGCAAGTACTGGTGAACTAGCAGCAAGCGAGCAGAAAGCAGTTGTCAGCACGCTGCCAAGCAGACGGAACCAGATAGTTCGTGCCATGTGTTTTTTCATGATTGTCTCGTATTTATTTTTTTAGGACTTACGCAAAACCGCCCCAACTGCGTTGCCGCTCCTAGCCGTACTAAAGTACTGTCTTCGTCGCTGCGCCTTGTTGGGACAATTTTTCGTAAGTCCTATTTTCAAATTTTTTGAATCGCTGAAGCACTACCATTATCACCATCATCAGGAAGCTTGTCAGGCACGCCAATAACAATAGTTATTGACGCGCCTCGCTTATTTACTTAGTACTCAAACGCAGTTGATAAACAGGGATAACACGCAAATTGCGCAGGCTTGCGATTTGTGCCTGCTCATCAAACTGAGGACGGTGCTCTTTGGGTAAATAAATCGGCGCATCAGAGCGCAATGGCAGCACGTTCAGCGTCAGCCCCTGATCCAGGGACGCGCCAAGCGACTTCAAATTGATTTGCCATTTCTGGCCGTTGTAATACCAGTCATCCAGCATGCGGGTGCCAGAAAACAATCGTCCGATATCACCTACAAAATCAATTTCCAGCAAGGCATCATCCAAACCTTTTAGTTGTGCTTTTGGTGCCGATATCTGCCAAGTCGCAGCATGACTGAAATGTTCAGGAATGGGCTGCATGGCTGCCTTGGCCAGGCCACCTATCATTACCGCAGGCATTTTTCGTGCTGCCCTGGTCTGCTTGATACTGACATCAGCATTCAATTTTGGAAAATGCGCTTCAAATACCTGAAACACACCGTCATTCGCTGCGGCAGTCAGTGTCTGATTGGCTGCAGGTTTTTTGGCAAGAGCGGGGTAAATCGCTACCCTGAAATTTTCCTGTCCGGCAGACCGCAACTGCAAGCTGCCTGCATCAAAATAGGCATCCTGTTCACTCATGACCAGGCGACGCTGACCGCCCAGCACGCCAATACTCAATTGCTGAACCTGTTCTGGTGCCAATACCAGAATCGTCACTGGCTTGGAGCCGGGGCGATTGATCGTCAGAGTTGATGATGTTCCTGGAGTGAGCTTATCGAGAACAATGCGACTACCTAGCTTGTTCAGCCTGGCAGATGGAGCATTCAGATAGGGTGCCACATCAGCATTAAACGCCAGTTCCACAGGTATGCCCCTGGCGGCAGAAAACACGTAGAGCACGCCATCTTTGCCATTGTCCAGCCGCGCTACCGGCTGCGCTGTAGCGTAGTTCAACAGCGTGCCATCAAGATCAAAATTAATCGGCCAGATAAAATAACTGCCGTCGGCCACGTCAACACCCTGCTGCGGGAAAACCAGTGTTTCATGCGGCAACTTGACAGAAAACTGCAAGCCGGATTGCAAGGGCATTGCATATTGGCGCACGTGGTTGTTCACGAACAGGAAAGCGCTGTCGCCCTTGCTTCTTACCGAGAAACGTGGGGTAGTCAATTCCTGCGCTGATGCAGGTACCAGTTCCGGCTTGCGTACGGTCATCGGTGCCAGGCGTGGGCCGAAATCATGCAAGAAATAATGGAAAGGACGCAAGCGCGTCAGTACAGGCCGTTGCTGGCCATCAGGCCCGAGGGGGGCATTAAAGTCATAGGTAATCTTTGGTGTATCGTTATAGCCGCCACTGAGCGTGCTTTCTTCCATCGAAGGCTGACTGACAGGGTTGCGCCCGCCGTGATACATGTAGTAGCCCATCAGGTTCACACCAGAACCCAGTTGCACCGGTAACATGGATGCAATATCGTCTGGCGACACCAGGGTGCGACGACGATACATGGCGGGCAGGCCTGCGCCATATTCGGCCCCCAGGAAAGGTGTGAGTGCAATATCGGTTTCTGCAGTACCAGGCGCTGTGGCTGCTGTTTGCGCGCCCAGATCACCACTGACACGGCTATCAAAACGGAAAGCATACGTTTCCTTGGGTGGCAATTCCTTGGTGCTGACGCCCCAGGGTTCATCCGGGTACCCACCAAATACCGGCGTTACTTCCCCCGACGGATAAACGGTGCCATCCCAGCCTGTCACCGTATATAAGGGAACATCCATTCCCGCTTTCAGCGCCAGACGTTTGAGTGCCAGGATATGCCCTTCCCCTTCGCCTGGCCCACGCAAATTGTATTCGTTTTCCAGCTGGACACCGATGACAGGGCCACCGTTTTTCCATAACTGCCCCTGTACCTGCTGCCCGATCTGCGCATACAGACGTTCAACAAATTGCATATATTGCGGATCGTCACCACGCGTTGGCATGGCATCCACAACCCAGTCCGGTATGCCGCCAAAGCGGGCCTCTGCATGCGCCCATGGGCCAACACGCACCACGACATTCAAACCAACTTTGCCGCACAACTGAATAAAGTGCCGCAAATCGCGGTTACCCTTCCAGTTGAACTGGCCTTCACGTTCTTCATGATGGTTCCAGATCACATAGCTGGCGACGATATCAATACCGGATGATTTCATCTTGCGCAGTTCAGCTTCCCAACTGGCTGCCGGGCTGCGTGAATAATGGAACTCTCCCATCACAGGCAACCAGGCTTGGCCGTTGCGCGTCAGATACTGGTTATTTGCCCCCAGCCGTTCGCCGCCGGGGGATACCGCAGTACCCATTTTAAGATGACCCGATACCGGGTCCGGCGTCAAACCGCTGGCATCTATCTTCAACAAACTAGCCGCTTGTGCCTGTGAACATGCCAGCCAGAGTGTGCACAAGGCAAGCGCAATTTTTGTACGCTTGCCAGCTTTGGAAAATGTTTTTTTGACTTCGTTTTGTCTCGTATTATTTTGCATTACCATTTCCTGGTTGTTATCGTTGTTACTGTCGTTATCGCCGTTATCGTCGTTATTTTCGGTATTCATGCGTATGTACCAAGCCATTGAAAAGCCCTGGCAAACACAGTTATCAGCGCACCAACCACCACCTCCGGGGCAGTCGATACATAATCAACTTGATGATTTTCATGACCAAATAACGTAATTATTGAAGTAAAGAGTGTATGGCGGCAGGTCCAATTCAAAATATGAATAAACTACGACTAAGTATATGAATTTGGAATATCAATACCGGATACAAATATAATATCTGCATGTATTTCCGGACAACACATTATGAATATGGCTGCCCCTTTGCTTAAAAAACCACCCCATGTACATTAATCAGTCCTAAAATCGCGAGAAGAATGAGCTGAATTGCAAAGTTGAAACAGCAAGTTGAAACACAGACACGGATCAAGCTCAGATCAAAACCTGTCGTCATGCATTGATACCTTAGTTGTTACTCAACAATCTGATCTGAAGGGATTGGCGTGAAAGCAATGTTGACCGCTTTGGCAATTTTGTTAACACTGGGATTGTGCGCGACTACCTGGGCCCAAACCCCATTGCATATTGCGCGTATTGAAAAAATACCAGATCAGTTCGTCGGTGGTGAAATTCTCAGGGTCGTCTACAAACGCCTGAACATCCCTATGGAACTGGTTGATCGCCCGGCAAAAAGAGCACTCATGGAATCAAGCGCCGGTGTGCTGGATGGCGAAGTACAAAGAAATATCCATGTCGAAAGCCAATACACCACGCTGAAAGCAGTGCACCCCGCCATCAATTATATTGAGCCATCTGTATTCTCAGCGAAATATCAATTCGAGGTCAAAGCCTGGGACGACATAAAGGACTATCGTATCGGCATCGTACGGGGAGTTGGCACATCAGAAGATGGCACCAAGGGTATGAAGACCGTATACATGGCAAACAACCTGGAGCAACTCATGATCATGCTGTCAGAAAATCGCATGGATGTTGCCGTATCAGACGCATTTAGTGGTATGGTTGCGATCAAAAAACTACACTTGGAAAACAGAATCCACTTACTGACACCACCTTTACAAAAAATCGAGATTTATCATTTTCTGCATGAAAAACATAAAGACCTGATACCCAGAGTCGAGCAAGTCATCAGAAGCATGCAAGCCAGCGGTGAACTGGAAAAATTGCGTAAACAAATTATCGAACAATACATCAGCCAGACAGATACACATCCATAATCACTTATTCAGCCCAACAATGAAAAAAAGCATAAAAATCAGCCTCGCTATTGTAGTCATCCTGGCCATCACCATCTACACCCAAATCACCATCTTTGTCGTACCGCCGATTGGCTTGCTGCCCGAAGGCAAGACCGTCATCATCACCCGCTTTGAAAAAACAGCATTCATTGACAGCCCCGATGCCATGTGCGAAAGAATACAGGATGGCGTCAGCCTGTTTTGCCGCGGCATGATGATGGGTAGCGTCATCAAAAATTCCAAAATCCTCTTGCGCCTGCCTTACAGCCCATGGCTGTACAGCATATCCACCGGTGGTAAAACCTACGACCGCTAGCAGCATAAATATGCCACAGGTAAGTGGAACCGAAGGCTATGCAGAAGCCGCCGATTTTCTGATCGATAAATGGCAGGCAATTTCTTTTGCAGATCAACATGCGCCAGTCATGCATCTGATACCGGTAAAGCCATGCAAGGTTCTTGATATCGGCGCAGGCATAGGAACAGACGCTGCCGCACTTGCCGCCATGGGCCACACGGTCATCGCCGTTGAACCGATAAAAAAATTCCGCACAGCAGCCATCGCCCTGCATGACTCAGACCATATCGAATGGCTGGATGACAGCCTGCCTGATTTATCTGTGCTGCATCGCAGAGATGAGCGCTTCGACCTGATCATGCTCAGCGCAGTCTGGATGCATCTGGACGAGCAACAGCGGACACAGACCATGCCCAGACTGGCATCGCTATTGAATGAATCCGGCCTGTTGATCATGTCCCTCAGACATGGCCCCATCCCACATGGGCGACGCATGTTTGAAGTGTCTGCTGTGGAGACTATACGGTTAGCAGCCGCTGAAGGACTGGAGACGATACTGACTGTGCGGACTGAGTCTGTTCAGGAAGGGAATCGGAATAGCGGGGTGATGTGGACGCGGTTGGGGTTTCGTAAGACGGCAATCACAATTGATTTACTTACATAACATCTGCGTCACTTCAAACTTCTCATAAAGAGCGTTCATTAGGGAAACCATTTATTTTCATGTAAACAGATTTTGAGATGTTTAATCAGGTCCACTGATCCTAATGTGGTAACCCATCACTAGATAAAGTGCAAATGAGGCCCGTTCGCCACCAAATCCTGCGCGAGGAGACATCCGACCTAACCATACAGCAAGAGTTTGGACGGCCATGGCATCACCACCGACTAACACAGCATTGCACCTCGCCACGCAGAAAAAACTGCAACTACCCCATCGTAGATATCCGCGTCGACATCAGCATAGCAGAACTGACTGTTCACCTCGCAGAAAATGCCTCCTTCTGAACGGCCTGTAGGCAGATCACCACGAAAGCTATGATGTAGTCAGTTAAGCAAGGTTATATTGCGCGTACAACGCGAGTTAAGGTTGTTATTGACGTCATTGCTGAGTATTTCTCCAATAAGAGCTACGCCGAAGCACTAAATAAGAAAACGCTTGAAAGGTCACCAAACATGAGCTAAAAGATGTCCATCCTACGCCATGCCCCCCAGTTGGCACAAACTCAGTAATACTGCGAATGCTGTTGTCTGAAAAAAGCTATGTATCAACCATATAACCAAGTCTATCCTCTATTTGACGCTGGCGACAATGGGAAATACGGCGCCTGCGACTAGATCAATAAAATTTATTGCCCCATAACATCAAATTCTTTTGGAGAGATTAATTTTATTGCAAGACCACAAATTCTGTGTTTCTTGATTTATAGGTAGGAAAAGTTCCTTTAAATTCGAGAAGCCTAAAAATGTACTCTCTTATTAGATCGTGACATTCGGCATACACAACCTCTAATTCAGCGGGAGTGTTTGAAGTCGATAGACCGGAATGAATCATTTCATTTCTGAATTTAACTATATGCTGTAGCTTCGGCTTCATTTGGTATTCTGCAAACATCATCATTAATAATTCTCTAAATGAATATGCAACGCTAACCATTCTATTTTTAATCAACTTTGAAGGCTTCCGAAATGCTCCATCTGTAAATGGAATTTGTTTTTCTTTTGCAAAAGTGTCTTTGAGATTCTCTAATAAAACAAACATTAAAATCAATTTAACTTCAGTTGGCTGCCGAGTTCTGTCTGAATGTATTAAGTAGTCGAAAACTACATTAAGTTTTCTTGTGTTACAAATGCCTTGGTATCTATCAAAGACTTGTTCTACAAATTTTCTAATATATGATCTATCGCCAATGTCGCTCAAGGATGGAAGATGAAAGTTGGATTCAGCAACTAATGAGATAAATTTCTTTTTTGTTTCAACTGGAAATTCATAACCAGCACATCCGACACGGCATAGACCTACAAATGACAATAACCAGCATAGTTTTTCAAGTGTTTCAATAACTGGAGTTAAATCACTTTCTTTCACATCATGAACGAAAACTTCAGATGTTTGACAAACTGTTCCACGATATTTTGCAGGGGCCTTTGCAAATTTCATGTCTTGAATAAAAGTGAATTTGAATTTCCCACATTCAAAAACTATTTCGTCCATTTGCAATTGTCCATTTTTATCCGTGAAATTTTCACCAATAAACATGAAATTCACTACGTAAGCTTTGAGAGTTGGCATATTTACTTTCAGGCGATAATCTTCAATACCATTCTATTGCAGTTTTTAATATTATTCTTATTATAATAAAAAACTGTTGTTTAAAGTATTAAATAAACATATAAATCTTTGGAGAAATAATGGCTGACAACACTATTTTGGGAGCTGCGTGTGCTTTGGCTGGGGTGGCTTTATCTCAGGCCGTTTCAGTATTTCAATCACATAGAGAAAGGAAACATAAACACCAAATTCTACTTAGAGAGAAATATGAGGAATTTTCAAATATTTTTCTTGAGTCAAGAAAGCAAAGTTCAAAATTATATAGTTGCGAAACAAGTTCAGACATCATGGAGATTATGCTTCTCGATGATGCGAACAAGGCAATGTTAATTGCAAAATTATACTTCCCTGAACTTTGTGATCCTGTAAAAAAATACATAGATGCTTTTTCTGATTTGATTCAACATACGAATGATTATTATGTTGCATGTGGAACGAGTGCAGTTCGTGCCATAGCTACTGGTTATTTACAAACTCCAGAGAAGCAAAAAAAATTTGCTAAGATCGGTGAAGTTTACGGAGTAGCAAGTAATTTCTTAAATGATGAAATTGTTAAAAATTCCCAGCGCTACACTAAGTATTAAGGTTGAAAATATTTGAATAATGAAATTCTTATCTGTACTCTTTCTGCCGAGTTGAATCCTATTAATTCTCGTCTTGCGTACTTAATTTCTTGACCATTCTTTGCCACGCGGTCATTCAAGCCAAACTGATGCACTCGCGCAATTCTCTCCATGCGTCCAAAAAAATCCTACTGCAATTTCATTGACGTCTGCCTTCACTTTCAGGTGCGTATAGGTCCGTAGCTTGGTGTACATGGCGGCCTTCTGCCTTTTTATGCGCCCCTTCTTACCACGTATATCCTTGCGTGGTTTTCTTGGAGTATAGGTGATACCCTCCGGCGTCATCTGTGATTTGATGCGCTGTTGCTGGCTGCGACGCAAGTCCTGGGCGACCTGCAAATTCACTTTACGTCTTTGTGCCGGGTCGAGTTGAGCAAACAGAACGCTTGCCCATTGTTCCAATGCTTTGAGATCGTCACTCATTGGTCTGTGTCTATTTTCAGTACCTGCCATTCAGCCAGGAGACTTTCACCAGGTATAGTTGGCATCAGTGTGCGGCGTAGCCAAGGGTTGAGGGCTAACTAGAGTGAGTGAGAAAATGTAAATGCAGCGAATCTAACAGAGGATGATAATCTAAAAAATTTAGCAGTTCAAACATCAAAGAACGAGCCGATTTTTTAAGAGGCTTAGAAAAAAATTGCAAATTTAAGAGGTAAATAACCGAAACTATCCGACTTACGATATCCAATTAATTGCATGTTACTTATAGCTGAAAACAACGGCGCGAACTATAAAATCAGCGAAGCAGCAAAAAAAATATTCTCCAAAAACGATTAATCTGGACAAATCAAATTTGATCCACTTTATAATCAAATTCATCAGTTCAAAGCCTCAGAAAATAGGTTGGTAACACACAAAAATGACTCTTACAGTTACTGTAATATATGTGGATGAGTTAACATGGCGATTTGCAAACGAGATACCACTCTCAGCAGGAGCAAAGTTGGCAGGTCCTGAGCAGTGGCGAAACTCAGTTTATGGATCACAGAGAAGTGCCGAACTCGGGCTTTCTTTACTATACGCACTCAAGCATCAGAACATTCTTGTACTTGGGAGTGATATTGTCACATTGAAGACAGAAGTCACGGCCTTGCTTGATGCTTTAGATCATGACGAAACCTATCAGCATAGAATGGGCAATATTATCCGCGCCTGCGAGCTTGCAAGTGCTCAAGGCGCGGCGGTGTGGATTGCATGAAATGATGCAGTTAAAACCTAAGAAAGATGCTTGCAGTAGAAATCTACAAAGTCAAAAACTTCAAATTAAACAGCAAGCATCCATCACGGCCTATCTGAATTTTTCCAGATAAGCTTACCCAGCCCTCCCCAGCATCGCATGCAACAACACATTACACCCTGCCTCCAGGTGTTCTGACTTCGCATCTTCAATTTCATTGTGACTGATACCATCCTTGCAGGGCACGAAGATCATGCCGGATGGAGCCAGTCTGGCGGTGTAGATGGCGTCGTGGCCTGCGCCTGATACTACGTCCATGGTGCTGTAGCCCAGGGTGGCTGTGGCTTCGCGTACGGCGTTGACGCAGTCCGGGTGGAAGGGGCATGGGGGGTAGTAGGATACGCGTTCTACACTGATGCTCAGGCCACTGTCTTTGCTGGTTTTATCGACGAAGGCGAGAATTTCATTGTGCATGGTGTCCAGTAATTCGGACGACACGTTGCGCAGGTCTATGCTGAATTTAACTTCGCCGGGGATGACGTTGCGGCTGTTGGGGAATACCTGCACCATGCCTACCGTGCCACGGCCATAGGGCGGGTAACGATTGCCGATGTTGACGACTTCCTGCATGATTTTGGTTGAGATTTGCAGGGCGTCTTTGCGCAGGGCCATGGGTGTGGGGCCGGCGTGGGCTTCCATGCCGGTGACGATGCAGTCGTACCATGAGAGGCCAAGCACACCGGGGACGACGCCGATGACCTTGTCGGCATCTTCTAGAACCGGGCCTTGTTCTATATGGGTTTCGAAGTAGGCACCTATTGGGTGCTGGCCTGGTACTTCTGTGCCTTTGTAGCCTATGCGTTCGAGTTCATCGCCTACGGTTTTGCCTTCGGTGTCTTTGGCGGCATAGGCTGTTTCCAGCGAAAATGCGCCGCAGAATACGCCTGAGCCCATCATGACGGGGACGAAGCGTGAGCCTTCTTCATTGGTCCAGAAGGCGACTTCGATTGGTGCTTCGGTTTCTATGTTGTGGTCGTTGAGGGTGCGCACGACTTCCAGCGCGGCCAGCACGCCGTAGTTGCCGTCGAACTTGCCGCCGGTGGGCTGGGTATCGATATGGCTGCCGGACATGATGGGGGGCAGCGCCGGGTTCTTGCCTGCCCTGCGCATGAAGACATTGCCTATCTGGTCTATGGTGACGGTAAGGCCAGCCTGTTTGGCCCAGGAGACGACGAGGTCACGCCCCTGTTTATCGAGATCAGTCAGGGCCAGGCGTTTGACGCCACCTTTTTGTGTTGCACCGATTTGTGCCAGTTCCATCAGCGATGCCCAGAGACGGTCACCGTTTATGCGTAAATCCTTGCGTAGATTTGCGGTAGTCATATAAATCTTTCTTGATAATTTTTTATGCGCGCATTTTATTCAGCGCATGAAACATGGGTGAGAAGGATGGACGTTTGATATACCGCCCTGCTCCCATCTCCGCCATTAATTCACCTTGTTTGAAAACCAGTTTTCCACCGCTGATGGTGTGCGTTGGTATGCCCTTGACCTGGCGGCCTTCAAAGACATTGAAGTCGCCTTTGGAGAATTGTGTTTTGACGGACAGGGTCTTGGTGCCTGCGGCATCCCACAGGACGATGTCGGCATCTGCGCCTTCTGCAATCACGCCTTTGCGCGGGTAGATATTAAAAATCTGTGCGCAGTTGGCAGAGGTGACCTTGACGAATTCTGAAGGTGTCAGGCGGCCAGTATTGACGCCTGCATCCCACAGTACCATCATGCGTTCTTCTATGCCGCCACAGCCGTTTGGTATTTTGGTGAAGTCGTCCTTGCCTGCGGCTTTTTGGGCAGCGCAGAAGGTGCAGTGATCGGTGGCCGTAGTATGCAGGTTACCGCCTTGCAGGCCTTGCCACAAGGCTTCCTGATGCTGGCTGCTGCGGAAAGGTGGGCTCATCACATGGCCTGCGGCCTGGACGAAATCTTTATTTTTGTAAACGCTGTCATCGACGACCAGATGACCTGCCAGCACTTCACCAAACACACGCTGACCGTGGGCACGGGCGCGGGTGATGGCATCCAGTGATTCGGCACAGGATACGTGGACGATGTACAGCGGCGTGTTGATGACATTGGCGATAGCAATGGCGCGCTGTGCTGCTTCACCTTCGACTACAGGTGGGCGTGACAGCGGGTGTGCCTCTGGCCCGGTCTTGCCTTGCTTGAGCATTTCTTGTTGCAAGAGAAAAACCAGCTCACCGTTTTCTGCATGTACGGTGGGCATGGCACCCAGCTCTACGGCGCGGGCGAAACTTTTTACCAGAATTTCATCATCAGCCATGATGGCATTTTTATAGGCCATGAAATGCTTGAAGCTGTTGACGCCATGTTCGTTGACGAGCTTGCCCATGTCGGCATGGACTGTGTCATCCCACCATGTGACGGCGACGTGGAAGGAGTAATCACCGGCAGATTTTTCTGCCCAGCCACGCCAGGTGTTGAAGGCTTCCATCAGGCTTTGTTGCGGATTGGGGATGACGAAGTCGATGATGCTGGTGGTACCACCGGCCAGCCCAGCCGCAGTGCCGGTAAAGAAATCATCTTGCGTGACCGTGCCCATGAAAGGCAATTGCATGTGGGTGTGCGGGTCTATGCCGCCGGGCATGACGTAGAGGCCGCCAGCGTCGATGACTTCGGCACCGACAGGTGCATCGAGCTTGTCGCCGACGGCGATGATCTTGCCGTTGTCGCAGAGGACATCGGCTTTAAATTCGCGGTCTGCGTTGACGACAGTGCCGCCGCGTATCAGTATGGTCATGACAGTTCCTTCATTGTTCATTGGGTGTGCAAAATTACGGAAGTCGCTTCTCGTAGGTTGGGCGAAGTATCGTAGGTTGGGCCGGGCCTCGCTAGGCTACGCTTCACCAGCCCAACACTCGGCCTTAAAAAACGTATACGTAAGTTAAAGCCCAGTGTTGGGCTGATACCCCGTAGCCCAACCTACGTTCTTGCAACCTGCTCCGCTATTTTGCACATTCAAACCTTCTTACCGTTCATCAAACCCATATACACCACACCGGACAAGGCAAGGCCAACGAACCAGGCGTAGGTGTAGATGGTTTTTAATACTTCTGGAATAGCCGGGAAGCTGGCAGGGAAAGCCGCGTTCAAAAAACCCGGGATATTCGGCAAGACGCCGATCACGAAAGCGATCACGGCGGCCATGTTCCAGCCATTTTTATAGCTGTACTTGCCTTCATCCTGATACAGGGCGTTGACATCAATTTCTGTCTTGCGGATGAAGTAATAATCAATAATCAAAATACCGGCTATGGGGCCAAGCAAGGCGGAATAGCCTATCAACCAGGTGAAGATATAGCCCTGGGTAGATTCCAAAATCTTCCACGGCATCATGATGAGAGCAATGGATGCGGTGATGTAGCCACCGGTTTTATATGAAATCAGTTTAGGGTTCAGGGCCGAGAAATCATACGCCGGGCCAACCAGGTTGGCAGCCAGATTGACGGATACCGTGTCTATCAGCAAGATCAGCAAGGCGATCAATACGGCAACGCCAGTCATGCGGCTGGCGAGGTCTACCGGATCCCACAGGGCTTTGCCGTACAGGACAACAGTGGCAGAGGTGACAATCACTGCCAGCAAGGCCAGCAAGCCCATGGGGGCGGGCAAGCCTATGGTCTGGCCGAGGATCTGGTCTTTTTGTGATTTGGCGAAACGGGTAAAGTCGGGGATATTCAAGGCCAGGGTAGCCCAAAAGCCAACCATTGCTGTCAGTGAAGGCCAGAAGGTGCTCCAGAATTGCCCGGCTTTTTTACCGCCTTCGACGAATTGCGATGGTTGATCCAGTAGAGGGCCAAAGCCACCAGCCTTGTTATAGACCCAGCCCAGCAGAACGAAACAGATAAGTATTTTAAGCGGTGCGGTATAGGTTTCCAGCTTGCGTATGGATTCCATGCCGTGGAAGATATACCAGAACTGTATGCCCCAAAAAATCAGGAAACAGACCAGTTGCGCTGCGTTAATGCCCAGACCGGCAATATTGTCACCACCCAGAGGATGACCGATCAACACCCCACCCAGGGTATAAATCATTTGCCCGCCAAACCAGGTTTGTATGCCATACCAGCCACAAGCAACAATGGCACGCATCAAAGCAGGCAGACGTGCACCACGCACGCCAAAGGAAGTACGTGCCAGCACGGCATAGGGAATACCGTATTTGGCACCGGCATGGCCTATCAGCAACATGGGGACGAGTACGATGGCATTGGCAATAAATACGGTCACTACCGCCTGGTAACCTGACATGCCGCCTTCGATGAGGCTGGCTGCCAGGGTATAGGCCGGGATACACATGACCATACCCACCCACAAAGCGGCAAAGTGATACCAGCGCCAGGTGCGCTGTGCTTCTGAAGTAGGTGCTAAATCTTCATTCCAAAGTTGCCCGCTTTGTGTCTGCATATACTCTTCTCCAGGTGGAATATTCGAAAAAATTTCAGGTACAAAAGCTGTAGCAAACTTTATTCCAGATACTGATGATGTGCAAACGTTGGGGGGAAAATCTAGTCTCTTTTTTTCAAACACGTATGCCTGCATCAATTTTGTGATTATCAAACCTTGGCAGATATCCCCTCCCTTTCAAGGGGAGGGCTAGGGTGGGGATGGGTTTCGGTAAAACTCTATCATTCACGCCTTTGCTACAGAACCCCATCCCCATCCCAACCTTCCCCTTGAAGGGGAAGGGGCTTATATCGAGCCTTTGCAAATATTTCAGCTAATCCAAAATCTCACATTTTTATACGTCTGCAGGAAATAATTTGCGCCATTTATACACAAAGAATTTATACCCCCACTCCCCTCCAAGTACAAGCAATTATTTCAACACAGCACGCGGGTTACGTGGGTCTTGCGTCCAGTTCATATATGGCTTGCCAGTTGCCTGGGGCACCATGGTGATGCACTGTTCTACCGGGCAGGTGATCTGGCAGAGGTTGCAGCCTACGCATTCTTCCTTGATGACTTCGTATTTGCGGGTGCCATTGTCGGCGATCAGTTGCGCGATGGACTGGTGCGATGTGTCTTCGCAGGCAATGTAGCAGCGGCCGCATTGTATGCATTTGTCCTGGTCGATCTCGGCAATGACGGCATAGTTCATGTCCAGGTATTTCCAGTCTGTCGTATTGGCGACGGCTTTACCGGCAAAATCGCTGATGCGCTCATAGCCTTTTTCATCCATCCAGCGCGACAGGCCGTCTGTCATTTCCTTGACGATGCGGAAACCATGCAGCATTGCAGCAGTACAGACCTGCACCGAGCCTGCACCCAGCGCCAGGAACTCTGCTGCATCGCGCCAGTTACCTATACCGCCTATGCCAGAGATAGGCAGGCCCTTGGTGGCCGGGTCACGGGCGATTTCTGCCACCATGTTCAAAGCGATAGGCTTGACTGCGCTACCGCAGTAACCGCCATGCGTGCTTTGCGTGCCGACGATGGGGCGGGCGATCATCTGGTCCAGATCGATAGACGTGATGGAGTTGATGGTGTTGATCAGCGATACCGCATCAGCGCCGCCATTGAAGGCAGCGCGGGCTGGCACGCGCACATCGGTGATGTTGGGTGTAAGCTTGACGATTACGGGCAGTGAGCAATACTTTTTGCACCAGCGCGTGATCATCTCCACATATTCTGGCACCTGCCCTACGGCTGCGCCCATGCCGCGTTCTGGCATGCCGTGCGGGCAGCCAAAGTTGAGTTCTATTCCGTCGGCACCTGTCGCTTCTACCAGTGGCAGGATGCGCGCCCAGCTTTCTTCTTCGCAGGGGTACATCAGCGATACGATCATGGCGCGGTCTGGCCAGTCTTTTTTGACTTGCGTGATTTCACGCAGATTGATTTCCAGACTGCGGTCAGTGATGAGCTCTATATTATTAAAGCCAATGACTTCACGGTTCTTGCCAAAGTGGGCGGAGTAACGCGAAGAGACGTTGACCGGTGGTGGGTCTTCACCCAGGGTTTTCCAGACCACGCCGCCCCAGCCTGCTTCAAAAGCGCGGATGACGTTGTAGGCCTTGTCAGTCGGTGGTGCAGAAGCCAGCCAGAATGGGTTCGGTGCCTTGATGCCGGCAAAGTTAATCGAGAGGTCAGCCATATTACACCTTCGCTTTCAAATCATTATCAATCGCCAGCGCTGCCAGCTTGCCATGTTGGACTGCCTGCACGGTCAGGTCCTGCCCGTCAGCGATACAATCACCACCGGCATAAATGCCGGATACGCTGGTGCGGTACTGCGCATCCACATGGATTTTGTCATTCTGCTTTTGCAGGTCTTTTGCCAGATCATCAGACAGGCTGCTGTTGTCCATGCTTTGGCCGATGGCCTTGAAAATGGCTTGTGCGGGAATATCGATAGTGGCGCCACTGGCTTGCAATTTGCCGCCCACTTCTTTGGTGCGGGCAAAGCGCATGCCGCTGACCTTGCCTTCGGCATCACACAAGACTTCTTGCGGTTGCGCCCAGGTGACGATACGCACCTGATTGGCTTTGGCGATGTCCTGTTCATGATGGGTGGCAGACATATGTTCTGCACCACGGCGATACACCAGCGTAACCTGCTCCGCACCAAGGCGGGCGATTTGCACTGCCATATCGATAGCGGTATTACCGGCACCGATGACCACGCATTGTTTGGGCACGGGTAATTTGCTCAGGTCTTCTGCCTGACGCAGCTCGGCGATGTAATCAACCGCTGCCATCAGACCAGGTGCATCTTCACCTGTCAGGCCCAACTGGCGGCTGGCACCAAGACCCAAGCCAAGGAAGACTGCATCGTAATCACGGCGCAAGTCTGCCAGGTGCAGGTTTTGACCCAGTACCTGCTCATGCTTGACGGTGATACCGCCAATTTGCAGCAGGAATTCCACCTCGCGTTGAGCACTGTCTTCTGTCAGTTTGTACTTGGCGATACCGTATTCATTGAGGCCGCCGGATTTTTGTTTGGCTTCAAAAACCACGACATCATGGCCTAATGTTGCCAGCCTGTGCGCACAGGATAAACCTGCGGGTCCACCACCGACGATGGCGATTTTTTTGCCGCTGCTGGCAGCGCGCTGGAAAGGATGTTGTTCAAATTTTGCATTGTCGAGTGCAAAGCGTTGCAGCAGACCGATCTTGACTGGTGCACCTTCTGCATCATGATTGCGCACGCAGGCATGCTCGCACAAAATTTCGGTCGGACAAACGCGCGAGCAGCTTGCACCGAGTATGTTTTGATCGAGAATAACTTTGGCTGCACCATTGATATTGCCGACAGCAATATTCTGGATGAAGCTGGGTACGTCAATTTCTGACGGACAGATGCGTGTGCAGGGAGCGTCGTAACAATAGAGGCAGCGGTAACTTTCTATCGCTGCCTGGCGCTTGTTCAGTGCCGGATTCAAATCAGTGAAATGCGAACGCAGCGTTTCCTGACTTTCTTCTGCCTGGGGTAAATGCTTAAGGGCTTCCAACATGGTGGCTCCAATCGATCTCTAATTACTAAATTCGTTTTTACTGCATTTATCTAAGCAAGTTTCGTGACAGCTAAACCTCTCAAAAAACTTACGCAATTGGTGCAGAATTGGTGCAGGCTTGCGTAAGTTCATCTCTATTTATTTTGCGGGAAAGAAAACTCCGCGCCCTTACTGATGCTGTCTGGCCAGCGCTGCATGACGGCTTTGACGCGCGTATAAAAGCGCACACCTTCTGGTCCATAGATATGATGATCACCAAACAGGCTGCGCTTCCAGCCACCAAAACTATGGAAAGCCATAGGCACAGGCAAAGGTACGTTCACGCCGACCATGCCGACCTGTATCATGCGCACGAATTCACGCGCCGTGCCGCCGTCGCGGGTGAATACAGCAACGCCATTGCCGTATTCATGCTTGTTGATGAGGTCTGCCGCCGCTGCCATATCTGGCACACGCACTACGCACAGAACAGGGCCGAAAATCTCTTGCTTGTAGACTGTCATTTCTGGCGTGACGTGATCGAACAGACTACCGCCGCAGAAAAAACCTTCTTCGTGACCTGGCACGGTGAAGTTGCGTCCATCAACGACCAGTTTTGCGCCTTCTGTCACGCCTTCGCCGATCAGGCTTTCTATGCGTTCTTTGGCGGCATGGGTAATGACCGGGCCCATTTCTGCATCCGGTGCCAGACCGTTATTGATCTTGAGAGATTTAACACGTGCTGCCATGGCATCAACCAGGGCATCTGCGGCAGAACCAACGGCAACTGCGACCGAGATGGCCATGCAGCGTTCGCCGGCAGAGCCATAGGCTGCGCCCATGAGTGCATCGACTGCCATGTCCAGATCAGCATCCGGCATGACAACCATGTGATTTTTTGCGCCGCCCAGTGCCTGCACGCGCTTGCCGTTGGCGCAGCCACGGGCATAAATTGCCTGCGCAATCGGGGTGGAACCAACGAAGCTGATGGCCTGTACTTCCGGATGATCAAGCAGCGCATCGACGACCGTTTTATCACCTTGCACGACATTGAAAACACCGTCAGGCAAACCCGCCTGCTTGAGCAGTTTGGCATGCAGCAAGGATGCGGATGGATCACGCTCTGACGGTTTCAACACAAAAGTATTGCCACATGCAATAGCGATAGGGAACATCCACATCGGCACCATGACGGGGAAGTTGAATGGCGTGATACCGGCGACTACACCCAGCGGCTGGCGCATGCTGCAGGCATCAATGCCACGGGCGATCTGTTCGGAATATTCGCCCTTCAACAGTTGTGGTATACCAATGGCAAACTCCACCACTTCTATACCGCGTGCGACTTCGCCCTTGGCATCAGCCAGGGTTTTGCCGTGTTCCTGCGTCAGCAGATTCGCAAATTCATCGGTGTGCTGTTGCAGCAGGTTCAGGTAAGCCATGAGCACGCGGGCGCGTGACAGGGCTGGCGTATTTGACCACGACGGAAATGCCTTGCTGGCAGCGGCCACGGCCATGTCCACGTCTTGCGTGGTGCCCAGTGCGACCTGCCCCTGCACGGAACCCAGTGCCGGATTATAGATGTCGGCATAGCGTGGCTGCACGCTTTGATGCAGTTCGCCGTTGATGTAATGATTGACTTGATAGTGGGTCATGATGGTCGCCAGATTAATCCAGGTGTTTCAGGATGTCGGTCAGTTTGCCGAACAGTTGATCGATATGTTTTTTCTCCAGTATCAATGGAGGTGACATGGCGATGATGTCGCCGGTCGTGCGCACCAGCACACCTTCAGCAAAGGCTTTCTTGTAGGCGGCCATGGCGCGTGCACCGACCTTGCCTGGCATGGATTCGAGCTCTATCGCACCGATCAGGCCGACATTGCGCAAATCTATGACGTGTGGCAGGCCTTTCAGGGAATGCAGGGCATCTTCCCAATAGGCGGTCATGCTTTGTGCATGTTCCAGCACTTTTTCTTCCTTGAAGACTTTCAGCGAAGCCAGGCCAGCGGCACAGGCCAGCGGGTGACCAGAATAGGTGTAGCCATGGAACAGTTCTATGCCTGCCGGGCCATCCATCAGGGTGTCGTAGATTTTTTGATTGCTGAACACCGCGCCCATAGGCACGACACCATTGGTCAGGCCTTTGGCAGTGGTCATGAAGTCTGGTGTCACACCAAAATAATCAGACGCAAACGGCGTGCCCATGCGGCCAAAGCCGGTGATGACTTCATCAAATATGAGCAGGATGCCATGCTTGTCACACAGTTCACGCAGGCGTTTCAGATAGCCTTTTGATGGAAGGATGACGCCGGCAGAGCCAGCCAGTGGTTCAACGATGACGGCAGCGATGGTGGAAATGTCGTGTAGGGCAATCAGGCGTTCGAGTTCATCTGCCAGATGTGTGCCATATTCTGGCAAGCCGCGTGTGAAGGCATTTTTTTCCAGGTTATGCGTATGCGGCAGGTAATCAACACCGGCCAGCAAAGTGCCAAACTGTTTGCGGTTGGCTGGCAAACCACCGAGTGACATGCCGCCAAAGCCTACACCGTGATAAGCGCGTTCGCGGCTGATGAAGCGGGTACGTTGTGCTTCGCCACGGCTGCGATGATAAGCCAGGACCATTTTCATGGCTGTATCGACGGCTTCTGAGCCGGAATTGGTGTAAAACACCTGGCCGAATTTGTTGCCGGTATATTCAATCAACTGTGCGGCCAGTTCAAATGCATCCGGATGTGCCATCTGGAAAGCCGGTGCGTAATCCAGTGTCGCGACGGCATCTTGCACCGCTTTCACCACAGTCGGGTGAGAATGCCCCAGCGGCACGCACCACAGGCCTGCCGTACCGTCGAGTATCTCGCGGCCGTTCTGGTCGCGGTAGTACATGCCAGAGGCAGACGCCACCAGGCGCGGTGCCTCTTTATAGTCACGGTTAGCCGTGAAAGGCATCCAGTAGGAATTGAGTTGTTGTTTGCTGAGCATGGGCTTCTCCTGAAAACAATTTACCAAGTGGTAAAAATATGCTGAAATGCTAAATAAGCATATGCAGTAATGACATATACAGCCAGTTTAATTTCATCCAACCGTATTGGTAGCCAGAACAACACAGTTACGTTGGAACTTGCAAAAAACCGCCCCAGCTGCGTTGTAGCTCCTAGCCGTACTAAAGTACTGTCTTCGTCGCTACGCCTTGCTGGGACGATTTTGTGCAAGTTCCATTAGATTGAGTATGTTCAGCGAGGAGTAAAAGCATGGACGCCGTAAAAGAACAGCAGGCAGTAGAACAAAGCCCGGTCTGGCCGCAACTGGCGCTGGAGCGTAGCCGTCAGGCCAGTCTGGTCGACCAGATTGTGCAAGAGGTAACGCGGCTGGTACGCCAGAATCACTTGCCGCTGGGCAGCAAGATGCCTTCGGTGCGTCAGTTTGCCAAATGCAATGCGGTCAGCACCTTTACAGTTGTGGAATCTTACGAGCGGCTGATTACCCTGGGCTTGCTCAGTTCTCGCCGTGGTTCTGGTTATTTTGTCACCAAACCGGCCTGTACACCACAGCCGCTGGCGCAGGTGGCGGTACCCAGCGCTTTGGATGCGTTGAGCCCGGATCTGTATTCTGGCGTATCCAGCGCCCTGCCCGTGGGTTCAGGCTGGTTGCCACCGGAATGGTATGGCGATGATATTTTGCTGGATGCGCTGAAACAATCGATGCGCATCCCTACCCAGCGCCTGCGCGGTTATGGCAACCCTCTGGGCTTTCCCAGCCTGCGCCAGCACCTTGCCAGCAGTTTGTCGCAGGAACTGTTCAGTGTGGATTCAGAACAGATTTTGCTGACCCATGGTGCTACCCATGGTTTTGACCTGATCTTGCGCACGCTATGCAAGCCGGGTGACACTGTACTGGTCGAAGACCCCGGTTACAGCAATCTGTTGTCCCTCATACGCCATCACGGTTGCATACCGATAGGCATCGCCCGCGATGAACAGGGGCTGAACCTCGATAGCCTGCTGGAAAAAGCCCTGCTGCACCAGCCCAAGTTGATGTTTGTCAACACTGTGCTGCAAAACCCCCTGGGCACCAGCCTGACACCCAGCCAGGCGCACCGTCTGCTTGCGCTGGCGGAGCAGTTTGATTTCTGGCTGGTCGAAGATGATATCTATCGTGAACTGTGCCCACGGCCAGAACCTTCGCTGGCGGCGCTGGATGGCTTGCGCCGCGTGATACGGGTAGGCAGTTTTTCCAAGACACTGTCACCTACCCTGCGCGTAGGCTCAGTCTGTGCATCGCATTCACTGATAGGTGAATTGCTGAGGGTGAAGATGCTGGCCGGCCTAACCACTTCCGAAATCAATGAACGTGCGGTACTGCATGCGATCAGTTCACGCCTGTACCGGCGTATGCTGGAAAAACTCAAACGCCAGTTGGAAACATCACGCAATGCCAGCATGGACATGTTGCTGGCCGCCGGTTTGACACCTTTGGCCGTACCACGTGGCGGCATGTTCATCAGCGCTGGCTGGAAGGACAGCAAGGCGAATGCCAGCGATATCGCACGCCAGGCTTTGCAGGAGGGCATTTTGCTGGCACCGGATGAATTTTTTAGTCTGCATGCGAATGAACACCCGTGGTTCCGTTTCAATATCGCCTACAGCGATGCGGATGTACTGAAAAACTTTTTGATGAAGCAGCGTCATGGATAGGGCGCCAGACAAACTGACGCGCTCGCGCGATGCACTGGAAGCACGCATTGTGCAGGCTGCGGTGGAGGTATTTGCCGAAGCCGGATATGCCGGTAGTTCGCTGGCGTCCATCGCTGAACGGGCGGGTCTTTCCAAGCAGAATTTGCTGTATTACTTTTCTACCAAGCAGATCCTTTATGAAAAGGTATTGGACCAGGTGCTGGATCAGTGGCTGGAACGCATGAATATCCTGGCCGACCCGGACCAGGACCCGGCGCAGCTATTGCGCAACTATATAGCTGCCAAGCTGCGCTTTTCGCGTGAACAGCCGCAGGCTTCGCGCGTGTATGCGATGGAAGTCATCAGTGGTGCACCGGTGTATGCAGAAACCATGCGGAATAAAATTTTGCCACTGCTGCAAAAAGATATCGCGGTGTTTGAAGCCTGGATAGCCGCTGGCAAGATCGCTGCCGTCAATACCACGCACCTGCTGTTTGCGATCTGGGCCATGACACAATCATATGCCGATTTTTCTGCCCAGATGAGCCTGGTGCTGGGTCACAGCCCTTTGAATGAACATGATTTCCAGGAAGCAGAGAAAATGATCGTGGAAATGGTACTCAATCACGTTTGCTGATCCTGAAAAATTATATTTTCCCCATCCGGATGTCTGCTTGCCCAAGCAGACATTTTTATTTAGGACTTACGCAAAACCGCCCCAGCTGCGTTGCAGCTCCTCTCCTAGGAGCCGCGTACTAAAGTACTGTCTTCGTCGCTACGGTGTAGTCGGGGTTTCAGACAACATGTTGTCTGCCGACGTAACTAACCTCCCCTGCAAGGGAGGTTTCCTAAAAGCGTTAGCCTTGCTGGGACAATTTTGCGTAAGTCCTATTATTTTAAAAAGAGATATTTACAACACGGTCAACAATTGTGAACAAGACTTGCCAGCCATCAACAAGAGTGGCAGGATGTTAGCAGTCACCTATGGTCGCCCGCAACGTCACGCACGCAACGTCACGCACCGTCAGTAGCGCAGCAGGTCCATATTCAATACAGGTTCAGCACAGATTCAAATTAGCAGGTTCAGCAGCAAGCAACAAACCATGACCGGGGGAGTGTATGAATCACGAACAGGGATCAGAAGAAGACTGGATCATCGAAGATGATACGCATGACAAGTCGCAGGAACAGCTTGATGCTTCTTTTGAAAACCGACCCTGGCGCCTGCTGATTGTTGATGACGAAGAAGACATCCACGCCGTCACCCGCCTTGCCCTGAACAATATCGTCTTCAAGGGACGTCATCTAGACATTCTGTCTGCCCACAGTGCGGCCCAGGCCTTTGAAATACTCAGCAGAGAAATCGACATCAACCTGATCTTGCTGGACGTGGTAATGGAAACCGAAGACGCCGGTCTGCGTCTGGTAAAACGCATACGCGAAGAACTCAAGAATCAGATGGTGCGCATCGTATTGCGTACCGGCCAGCCAGGCCAGGCACCAGAAAAAAGTGTCATCGTCGATTACGATATCAACGACTATAAAACCAAGACCGAACTGACGACGCAACGCCTGTTCACCACCGTGATTGCCTCGCTGCGTGCATATGAGGGCCTGCTGTCGATAGAACGCAGCCGCGTGGGCCTGACCCGCATCTTGCAGGCATCGGCCAATCTGTATGAATTGAAATCGCTGAAGGAATTTGCATCTGGCGTGTTGAACCAGATCGGTGCCATTCTGGATGTGGGGGCAGACGGGGTGTTGTGCCTGTCGCGCAATTCGGCCTGCGCTAGCCCGGGCAGTATTCCTGCCGGCAGCAATGGTACGTCGCTGAACACCAGCATCATTGCTGCCACCGGCAGTTACAGCGACTGGGCTGGCCTTGATCGCCTGCCACCTGATTGCGAATGGACAGCCATCGTTGAAAAAGCCTTTTTCGAAAAGAAAAGCCAGTTCCAGCATCCTGTTGATGTATTGTTCATCCACACCCGGCAGGGACATGAATTCGCCATCCTGGTGACACCACCATGGCCATTGGGACAAATGCAGCGCGACCTGCTGGAATTATTCTGCGACCGCATTGCCGCTGCCTTTGATAATCGTTACCTGAACGAGCAATTGCAAAGAGCCCAGGAAGCATCGGTGGTGGCCCTGACCGACCTGGCAGAATCACGCGATACCGATACCGGTGGCCATGTGCAGCGCGTCTGCAAGCTGACCAATGCCATCGCGGCAGAATTGAAACGGCGTGACAGTTTTCCGTCCGACCTGACGCCGCAGTTCATGGAGATGGTGGGTATCGCCAGCATTCTGCATGATGTCGGCAAGGTAGCAACGCCGGATGCCGTATTGCTGAAAGCTGGCAGCCATGACAGCAGTGAAAGAAAAATCATGGAATACCATGCGCTGGCTGGCGAAACAGTACTGGCACGCGCCGCCACGATGGTGGATGGCGTCAGTTACCTGACGTATGGCTCACAGATAGCCGGCAGCCATCATGAGCATTTTGACGGGCAGGGCTATCCTCGCCACCTGAAAGGCGCGGATATCCCGCTGTCAGCCCGTATTGTTGCGGTGGTGGATGTGTTTGACGCCCTGCTGCACCGCCGCCCCTACAAGGAACCTTGGTCGCTCAAGGACACCATCGAATACATCAAATCCCGCAGCGGCAAGCAGTTTGACCCGGCCGTGGTGGATGCCCTGATCCATTACATCAGCACCGAACAGCCTGACTGGGTCGCTGACGGCGAGTAATTACTCACAAGTCCTGGCTATGGCATGCCATGCCGTCAGTTGGTTTTCTGCTGGCCAGCGCCTGTATGATGGGGCACTGCGCTTGCTGATCCGATGAAGCACATTGCCGTATCAAACCAGTCAGCATATCTTCCATGCGATGCAGGTCAGCCAGTTTGGCTTGCACCTGCGTCAAACGTTCTTGCGCCACATCGCGTATCGCCTGCCTGTCATTACCATCTTCCAGCGTCAGCAGATTGGCGATTTCATCCAGGCTGAAACCCAGTTCCTGCGCCCGCTTGATAAACCGTATGCGTTCGGCCAGATTGGCTGGATAAGTCCGGAAACCAGTGGCAACCTCGGGCACCGGCAACAGATTACGACGCTGGTAATAGCGTATGGTTTCCACGCCGACACCGGCCGCTTTAGCCAATTGCCCTATCGTATATTGATCTGCATCATGATCTGTATCAAACATCGCTGAAAAGTCCTTGACTCTGTTCCTGGGTACGGAGTCTATGATAAGGCAATCAAACAAATTATGTAGTGGAGGACTGGAAATGACGCAAGATCATCAAGAGCACCAGCATGGTGATAGTTGCTGTGGACACAAGCATAGCGCAGAACCCGCAGCAGAAAAGAAGTACACAGACCCGGTCTGCGGTATGCAAGTCAGCAAGAATCCAGAGAAAACGGCCCGTTTCCAGGGTATTGCCTACTATTTTTGCAGTAATTCCTGCGTCAGCAAGTTCAATGCGACGCCGGAAAACTATATCAAGGCAAAAAAGATCATAGCCATGGGTAGCGTAGGTACGGCTACAGTCGCTACTGCTGTATCGACCAGCACCAAAGAAGCAGCATCCTGCTGTGGCGCTGGCGCAGATGTTGGTGCAGATGTTGGCGCTGATGCTGGCGATACTATGCAAAGCGACGCCCAGGGCGAGCACCAAGACCCTGTGTGTGGCATGCGCGTGAATGCTGACAGCAAGCACCAGTTGGTGCATGAAGGCCAAAGCTATTATTTTTGCTGTAATTCTTGCCTGGAAAAATTCCGCAAAGACCCTGCTGCCTGGCTGGACCCGGCCAAACGCCCTGCGCCCAAGGCGGTGGCAAAAGATGCGATATTCACCTGTCCCATGCATCTGGAAATTGAACAGATCGGCCCAGGCACCTGCCCCCTGTGCGGCATGGCACTGGAACCAAAAGAAGCCAGCATGGAAGAAGACACCAGCGAGCTTGATGACATGCGGCGTCGCTTCAAGTTCAGTCTGGTGCTGAGCGTGCCACTGCTGATCATGACCATGGGTGATATGTTGCCTGGCGTGTCTTTTCACGGGCTATTGGGTATGACGGTCTACAACTGGCTGCAGTTCCTGCTGGCGACACCTGTCGTGCTGTGGGCTGGTCTGCCATTTTTTGAGCGGGCGCTGGCGTCCTTCAAGAGCATGCATCTGAACATGTTCAGCCTGATCGGTGTAGGTACGGCAGCAGCTTATCTGTTCAGCCTGGTCGCATTATTATTGCCGGATGCCTTGCCAGCCGCCTTCAAGATGGATGGCATGGCACCGCTGTATTTTGAGGCGGCTGCGGTCATCATTTGCCTGGTCTTGCTGGGCCAGGTACTGGAACTGCGTGCGCGTTCACAAACCAATGCAGCCATCAAGGCATTGCTGGGCCTGACACCGGCGACAGCAATACGGATTGCTGATGATGGCAGCGAGGCTGAAATCACGCTTGATCAGGTGCTGGTCGGTGACCGTTTGCGCGTCAAACCGGGCGCCCATATCCCGGTTGACGGGGTATTGCTGGATGGTCATAGCAATGTGGATGAAGCCATGCTGACCGGGGAACCGCTGCCAGTCAGTAAACAAGTCGGGGACAAGCTCAGCGCTGGCACCATCAACCAGCAAGGTAGTTTCAGCATGCAGGCGCAGCGCATAGGCAAAGATACTTTGCTGGCCAGTATTATTGATCTGGTCAATCAGGCCGGGCGTTCACGCGCACCAATACAGAAACTGGCCGACCAGGTATCGGGCTGGTTTGTGCCGGGTGTGATAGCTGCTGCCGTGCTGGCATTTGCTGGCTGGGCTGCGTGGGGACCAGCACCGGCACTGGCGAATGGTTTGATGGCCGCCGTATCGGTACTGATCATTGCCTGCCCTTGTGCACTGGGCCTGGCGACACCGATATCAGTCACGGTAGGTATAGGCCGCGGCGCGCATGATGGCGTATTGATCAAGGATGCTGAAGCACTGGAGAGGCTGGAAAAAATCGATACCCTGGTGATAGATAAAACCGGCACGCTGACCGAGGGCAAGCCAAGCATGCAAAACTTTAAAGTTGTAGCGGGTGAAGTTGTAGCGGGTGAACCGGAAGCTGATTTGCTGGCACTGGCAATGACGCTGGAACAGCGCAGTGAACATCCGGTCGCGCATGCCATCGTCAGCTATGCAGAAGCACGTGGCAGCAAAGCAGTCAGCATCAGCGATTTCATGTCCGTCACTGGCAAGGGTGTCAGTGCCAATATTGATGGCAAAGCAGTATTGCTGGGTAATCCGGCGCTGCTGAAAGAGCATGCAATAGCCATGCAGGAATTTGAACCACAAGTTGCGGCATGGCAGGCACTGGGCCATACGGTCATGCTGATGGCCGTTGATCAAAAAGTGGTGGCCTTGCTGAGTGTGGCCGACAAGATCAAGGCCAACAGCAAGGAAGCCATCGCACAATTACAGCAACAGGGCATGCATATCATCGTGCTGACAGGTGACAATGCCATCTCGGCACAGGCGGTAGCCAAACAACTGGGGCTGGATGATGTACGGGCCGACCTGCTGCCAGCTGACAAGTTCCGCATCGTTCAGGAACTTCAGGCCCAGGGTCGCGTGGTTGCCATGGCAGGTGATGGCATCAATGATGCCCCGGCACTGGCCCAGGCTGATGTCGGCATTGCCATGGGCAGTGGCACCGATGTCGCCATGCACAGCGCCCATGTGGTGCTGGTGAAAGGCGATTTACGCGGCATTGTGAAAGCACGCTCCCTCAGCCAGCAAGCCATGAAGAATATACGGCAAAACCTGTTCTTTGCCTTTGCCTATAATTTTGTCGGTGTGCCTGTCGCTGCCGGGCTCCTGTATCCGTGGTTCGACATTTTGCTCAGCCCCATGATCGCCAGTGCCGCGATGAGCCTGAGTTCGGTATCGGTGATCAGCAATGCGCTGCGTCTGCGCAAGGCAAAATTGTAGGCAAGTTCAGGGGGATATCTGGAAACAGTGAAGGAGTCATGTCGCTATTTTCATGCCACAAGTTTCGTGCGACAAGTCAGGCATTGCGGCAGGAACAGGTAAAATACGCGCCTGTCCCTGTTATTGCCTACCTAACAAGAAAAATTCATGCGTCTTTCCATCCTGGCTTTTTGTATCCCTGCCCTGCTCTTCTGTTCTGCCCACGCTACCGATAATACGAAGCAAGCTGGCAAAAAACCGCCGATAAAACCCGTCAGCGTGACAGTGTATGTGGCCGGTGATATAGCTGATTGCAGAAAAAAACCTGCTGAAGAAAGCATGGCGGCAAGGACCGCAGAGCTGATCGCTGCCGGGCTGGATAAGGATAAGACTGCCCGGGCCATCACCCTGGGTGATAACACTTATCCTGTCGGTAACCCCAGTGAATTCACCAAATGTTATGACCCGACCTGGGGTCGTTTCAAGGACAAGACCCTGCCTTCTCCCGGCAACCATGATTACGGCATGCCCAAGGCTTTGGGCTATTACAATTATTTCGGTGACCTGGCCGGGCCGGATCGGCGCGGCTATTATGCGACGCGACTGGGCAAATGGCAGATACTGTCACTCAACAGCAATCTGGACCAACCACAGATGCAGGCACAACTAAGCTGGCTGAAAGAAGAACTGGCCAACAACAAACAAAGCTGCACGCTGGCATTCTGGCATCATCCGGTCTATAGCTCAGGTGGCCACGGCAACAATGAAAACATGCAAGCTGCCTGGAAAATGCTCGCGGCAGCCAAAGCGGATATTGTACTGACTTCGCATGACCATGATTACGAACGCTTTGCGCCGCTGGATGCCAATGGCGACCGCGACGACAAGCAAGGCATACGCAGCTTTGTAGTCGGCACTGGCGGTGCCAAACTGACGCCCATGTTTTTACCCAAGGGGTCAACTGAAATCCGCGACAATTCCACCCATGGGGTACTGAAGCTGAGCCTGCATGACAAGTCTTACGAATGGGAATTTTTGCCAGTACCAGGACAGAGTTTCACCGACAAGGGTAAGGGTAGCTGTCATTAGGCCTGGTAAGTGCTACTCGCAGGTTTCAGTATACGTCTTGTGTGATAAGCCTCATTTACGAATTGGATCAGGCTAAAGAAAATTTTTGAACTATACTCAAGTACGGCTCAACGACTTGATTGCATGACTGCAGCAGGTCGTCGTTTCCCGCGTCCGCCAGGCGCATACAGGGGTCGTCATGCATATAGAAGAAACACTCAGGCTGGATTTCAAGGATGTGTTGATACGTCCTAAACGTTCCACCCTTACCTCCCGTTCCCAGGTCAATCTGGAACGCGAATTCATATTCCATCATTCGCGCAAGACTTATCACGGCATTCCCATCATTGCAGCAAACATGGATTCCACCGGCACCATGGAAATGGCAGAGGCACTGGAACAGCACCAGTTATCGGTAGCGCTGCACAAGCATTATGATGAAGACGTGCTGGTCGATTATTTTTCTGCGCTGCAAAAGAAATCCACGGCCTTTTATTCCATGGGCATCACGCAATCCGATTTTGAGAAATTTTCAGCAGTCATGGCACGGGCGCGCAATGCCATCGAATATGTCTGCATCGATGTGGCGAATGGCTACACGGAAGGCTTTATCAATTTCGTGAAAAAAGTCCGCACCACCTACCCGCACCTGACCATCATGGCTGGCAATGTGGTGACTGGTGATATTACCGAAGAACTGATACTCGCTGGTGCCGATATCGTCAAGGTGGGCATAGGACCAGGCTCGGTCTGTACCACACGCAAGATGACGGGTGTAGGCTATCCGCAATTGTCTGCTGTCATAGAATGCGCCGATGCAGCACATGGCCTGGGCGGGCAGATTTGTGCCGATGGCGGCTGTGTCGTACCGGGTGACCTGGCCAAGGCTTTTGGCGCCGGTGCCGACTTCATCATGCTGGGCGGCATGCTGGCCGGACATGACGAATGTGCAGGTGATCTGGTGGAACGTGATGGTCAGCAGTTCAAACGCTTTTACGGCATGAGCAGCCGCGCAGCCATGGATAAATATGCGGGCGGTGTGGCCAAATACCGCGCGTCAGAAGGCAAGGAAGTGCTGATCCCTTATCGCGGTGCGGTGGAAAACACCCTACAGGATATTTTGGGTGGTGTGCGTTCGGCCTGCACCTATGTAGGTGCACACAAATTGAAGGAGCTGACCAAGCGCACTACCTTCATACGCGTAACTCAGCAATTGAATGAAGTCTTCGGGAAATCCTGATGCTCCAGGAATGCAGTCGCATCCTGCGCTGAATTATTTATATCATTTCATCTCATTTTTACAGACAAAAGCCAGGCTGAATAAAGCTTGGCTTTTTTACATTATTTTCCAGGTCCGGCCAGACTCATAATATGCAGTTAAAACAATTTACGCAGTTTTTGGCACAGTTCCTGCATGGAAATGAACAAAACTGTGATTTTGATGCCTGAATTTTCACATTTTCCAATCACTTCCGTGATTTGATTATTGCCATGGAGTTACTTCCATGGCAGCATAGCCACTCACATTAGTGAAAATTTTCTTGGCACCTGGCCAATTGGCCTTGCACTGCAAGATGGCAAGAATGTCTGCCATGCACCATTTCATTGCAAGCAAATTGGGTCGGCAGGTGCTCTCGATTGCTCTTTTAACTTTAGCTTAAAAATCGCGTTGTCTGGAGTGATATGAAAACAGTAGTCAATAATAAAAGAGGGAAGTTATCAGTTCTGGCTTTGAGTCTGCTGGCTGGCGTGCTGCTGAATACAGCATGTCAAAAAAGCCCTTCAGAGACAGCCGCGAGTACACCAGAAACACCGGCCTCCACTGCGCCCATGCCTACAGGTCTGGTAAAAAATCCGGTAAAACACTCTGACACGGCAGACGTCACCAAGTGGATGGACATGGCGTCAAACAAAACGCCAGCACAGATAGCTAAAGAAGAAAAAGCAGCGAAGGATGCCAAAGAAGCGAAGGCAGCAGCAGATGCAAAAGCTGCAGCAGACGCGAAAGCGGCAGCGGATGCCAAATTACTGGCAGCCAAAGCGCGTGAACCTGTGAGGGTGGCACCGGCTGTGGTAGCAGCACCGGTTGCGACCAAACCTGTTGATATCCCTGCCCCCGTTGTCGCAGCTGCGGCACCCAAGCCTGCTGCGCCAGCACCGGCACCAGTAGAAAACAATGTGTTGAAAGTCGTTTCCAGTGTTCAGCCCAAATACCCTAACGGCGCAGTACGTGCCGGTGTCACTTCCGGTGTGGTGAGTGCCCGTGTACATATCGATGCCGACGGCAAAGTGTCACAAGTGGATATTGTAAAAGCGAATCCACCCAAGCATTTTGACAAGGAAGTGATTGCTGCTGCATCGCAGTGGAAATATGCACCCATTTCCAAACCGCAAACGACCATGCTGGAATTTAATTTCAAGCTGGATAATTAAACGCTGAAACGCACAAGATGAGCGCAAAATAATAGCGCATCACTTCTGCAAGCCTGTCTGCTGTTCGTCTTACTATAGTCGCCCCTGACCGGGGCGATTATTCATTCTGCGTTCAGGAATTCTGTGTTCAAGGTTCAGTTGTTGCCAGCTTGCGCAAGACCTGGGCTGCAGCCATCAGGCCGAAAGAGGCGGTGACAACGATGGAAGAACCAAAACCGGCACAGTTAAGGCCGGTAACACCCGGATTGGTGTCAGCACTGGTATTAGTATTGGCATCGGCCCCGACTTCACACACTTCTGCCGTTTCCGGCATGCTGAGCACTTCCATGGAAAATACGGCATCGATACCGAATTTGCTTTTTGCACCGCGCGGAAAACCGTAATTCTGGCGCAGGCGCTTGCGCACCAGGGCCAGCAAGGGTTCCTGTTCAGTACGGGACAAATCACGGATTTCGATTTTACCCGGATCAGTCTGGCCACCGGCAGCACCAATGGTAATGAGCGGTATGGCATGCTGACGGCAATAGGCGATCAGGGCGGTTTTAGCCTTCACATTATCGATGGCATCAATCACGTAATCAAAACCGGGCTTGCCCAGCATGACATCCAGATTGTCTGGTGTGACGAAATCTTCTACCTGGTGGACCTGGCAATACGGATTGATCAGGGCGATGCGTTCTGCCAGCGCCGTCACCTTGGCCTTGCCTATGGTGTCGGTGTTGGCCTGTATCTGGCGGTTGATATTCGATTCGGCGACGTTATCGAGATCAATCATGCTGATCTGGCCTATCGCACTGCGCGCCAGTGCTTCCACCACCCAGGAGCCGACCCCGCCCACCCCGATGACACAGACATGAGCCTGTCTGAAACGTTCCAGCGCAGCAGCACCATACAGGCGGGCAATGCCACCAAAGCGACGGTCAAAATCGATATCTGTTTCTTGTTGCATGTTGAAGAGCTGGCCAATAAGCCTGACAGTAAGAGCAGGCGCTATTTTACTTGAAGCAGCCTGTCGCCGTTTTACATTCCATACCATTGTTATCTGAAATGAAAGATCTGCCCGGGCATTTGCTCAGCCATGTTGATATGTCGCAAGCGTGTGTGCCGTGTCTATTGCATAATAAGGGCAGGAAGCACGAGCCGCATTTTTGCCACCCAACATGGACAACAGCATGAACACCTTATTCGACAGCGCACCAGGATTTGATCAGCCCCTGGCAGTTCTCAAGCATTGCCATGACCGCATACGCAAGCAACTGGCAACCCTGAGCAAATTGGGCACGCACCTGGCCGGGCATGGCGCGGACGAAGAAGCCAGGCAGGCGGCGCAGGCAGTATTGAATTATTTCACCAAAGCCGCCCCTTTGCATCATGATGATGAGGAAGTGAATCTGTTGCCGGAACTGAAGCGGACTGCCAAAGAAGACGATGCAGCCCTGCTGGCCAGGCTGGCACCCACGATTCTTGACCAGCATGGCATCATGAATACCCAGTGGCAGCAACTGGAAAAACAATTGCGTGTCATCGTCGCAAGCGCAGACTGCGCCCCGGCCAGTCTGTCGGCCACCGATGTGCAGGCATTCAATGCCCTTTATGATGAACACATGCAGATTGAAGAAACACATATCGCTCCCATGGCAAAGCGCCTGTTTTCTGCCGCGCAGATGGCAGACCTTGGGGCCGCCATGCAGGCACGCCGGGGTATCAAGACCTGAATTCTGCTTTGCTCAATTTATCTAAATAATCAAGGAAAAACATGTCCATCGCTGATATACGTACCGACTACCGCCAGGCCAGCCTGTCCGAGTCGGATGTGAGTGCCGACCCCTTTACCCAGTTTGCCAACTGGTTCGACCAGGCCCTGAAAGCCGATGTAGCCGAACCGAATGCCATGACTTTGTCTACAGTGAATGCAGAGGGTCGTCCCAGTTCACGGATAGTGCTGATCAAGGAATTCGATCAGCGCGGTTTTTCCTGGTTCACCAATTATGAAAGTGCCAAGGGCCAGGACATGGCACACAATCCGCATGTCGCCCTGCTGTTTTTCTGGACTGCGCTGGAACGGCAGGTGCGTATAGAAGGCCGTATAGAGAAATTGACGGATGCCGAAAACGATGCCTACTTCTTCAGCCGCCCGCTGGGTAGTCAGCAGGGTGCGCATGCGTCGCAACAAAGCCAGCCTATTGCCAGCCGCGACGTGCTGGAACAGCAACTGGCTGCTGTCGTCAGTCAGTTCGGGGATACCCCGCCAAGACCGGCGCATTGGGGTGGCTACCGTCTGGTGCCAGACAGAATCGAATTCTGGCAAGGCCGCAGCTCGCGCCTGCATGACCGCATCGTCTACACCCGCAATACTGGTGATATCGACGATAACTGGAGTATCGTGCGTCTGCAACCTTAAGAACACCCGTCTGCAAGGCCTCGATTTTGGCGGCGGTCTTGCGGAGCATGGTATTCTCGGTGTTTTTTTATCATTTCGCCGATGCCCATGCAGAAGAAAAAAATCTTGTTATTAAGCGTTTCCGCTGGTGCCGGTCATAAGCGGGCCGCCGAGGCAATACGGGCAACGGCATTGCAACAGTCTGAAGAACTGGAAGTCAGTCACCTTGATGTGATGGATTTTGTGACTGCAGGTTTTCGTAAAGTCTATACGGATTTTTATATCAAGCTGGTCAACAAGGCACCGACCTTGTGGGGCTATCTTTACCATGCGACGAATGAGGCACAGGCTGACGGCACCATGGAAAAACTCCGGCGTGGCATAGAGCGCCTGAATGCGCGGCCACTGCTACAGGCAATTGCCGATTTCCAGCCGGATGTGATCATCTGCACGCATTTTTTACCTGCAGAAATGCTGTCGCGCTTGCTGCGCAAGGAAAGACTGCATTGCCCGGTGTGGGTACAGGTTACCGATTTTGATCTGCACCGCATGTGGGTGCATGAACACATGGCCGGCTATTTTGCCGCCAGTGAAGAAGTCGCTGACCGCATGCGGGCAAATGGTATCGCTGCCGGACAGATTCATGTGACCGGCATTCCCATCATGCCCGCCTTCACCCAGCACCTTGACCGGACTGTCTGTGCCCGCGAATTTGGTCTGGACCCGGCATGCCAGACCTTCATGCTGATGGGTGGTGGCGCGGGCCTGGGCGGACTGGACAAAGTGGCAGAACGCCTGTTGTCGCTACCAGGACATTTCCAGCTGATAGTACTGGCCGGTAATAACGCACCTGCCCTGCACGCCTTGCAACAACTGGCACAGCGCTATCCTGGCCGTCTTTTGCCCCAGGGATTTACGGACAAGGTGGAACGCCTGATGGCTTGCTCTGATCTGGTGATCACCAAGCCGGGTGGCCTGACAACCTCGGAATGCCTGGCCATGGGTTTGCCCATGATAGTCAATTCACCGATACCCGGGCAGGAAGAACGCAATGCCGATTTCTTGCTGGAACAGGGTGTGGCAATGAAGGCGTATGATGATGTCAGCCTGACGTACCGGGTCAATTATCTGTTGCAGCACCCTGACAAACTCAGGGACATGCATGACAAGGCCAGGGCATTGGGCAAACCCCATGCCGCCAGCCAGGTCTTGCAGCAGATTCTGGGCCAGGCATCATAAGCAGGGACAAGATGATGAAATCTTCATTCAAATCCTTTGTGCTGACATTTGCGTTCGCCGTTTTACTGGCTGTGTTTTTTGCCCAGGTAGAAATACAGATAGAGGGCAGTGCAGGCTGGGCCGCCAACCTGCCGACCTGGCGCATAGAAAAACACTGGCTGCTGGATATTTTTTGGGGTGGACGCGCCATGACGGGCTACCATGCCTGGGTGTTTCCCTTCATCGCCCTGTTCTTCCATTTTCCCTTTGTCATGATGCAGCAATGGACGGGGAAGCTGGAATGCCGTGCCATCGCCAATATCATCACCTTCTGGATAGTCGAAGATTTCATGTGGTTTATCCTGAACCCGGCCTATGGATTTGCCCGCTTTAATCCAGTGGAAGTGAAATGGCATGTTCACTGGTTGCTGGGCTTTCCGGTTGATTATCTGCTGGGCCTGATCGCAGGTTTTTTTCTTTATCGTTTTTCATACAAGACACATGCGCAAGTACAAACTTAAGCCAAAGTCGAAACCTCTACTGCAACTGTTACTGGGATGCATGGCAGCACTCAGCATCAGTTTGTCATCATCCTCCGCCATCGCTGAAGAGGCCCGCCCTGCCGCATGGGCCAGCCCGGTAGCCGCTACACAGAACCTGTTTCGCGTAACACCGGTGTTTTATCGCAGCGCCCAATTGCAAAGCAAGGACCTGGCGCTATTGCAGTCTCTGGGTATCAAAACGGTGGTCAGCCTGCGGTCCTTCCACTCTGATGAGGAAGTGCTGAAAAATTCCGGTATCCGCCTGCAACGCATAGGCATCAATACCTGGGATATCAACGACAAGAATGTGATTGCCGCCCTGCGCGCCTTGCAGGCAGCCGAGAAGGATGGCCCGGTACTATTGCACTGCATGCATGGTGCCGACCGTACCGGACTGGTGACGGCCATGTACCGCATCCTTAACCAGGGCTGGACCAGGGACCAGGCACTGGAAGAGTTGACCAAAGGTGGTTATGGCTACCATAGCATGTGGAAAAATATTCCCGATTATCTGCGTAAGGTGGATATCGATAAAATTCGTCAAGCTGTAGTTCAACCATGAGTTTAATCATGATATCGACCAAGAAGTTTACAAGACATGCGCTGGTATGCAGTCTGCTGGCCATTACACAGATACAGACACAGGCAGGGGCCGCGCAACTGGATGTCAGCAAATTCAATGACACCGACGTGCAATTGCTGGACCAGAGCAAGCCCGACAGCAACGGCAAAACCTTTGTCGCAGGCACCATCTTGAATGCACCAGTCAGCAAGGTATGCGCTATATTGCAGGCGTATGAAGATTATCCCAGCTTCATGCCGAATACCGCCAAAGCCAAAGTCGCACGCCAGCCAGATGAGTCTGCACTGGTAGATTTCACCCTGAATCTGCCGCTGGGCAAAGTGAAAAAATATCGCCTGAAAATGATGCCAAAGGCCAGCCTGGCCACTTGTTACCTGAGCTGGAAATTACAGCCATGGGAAGGCTTGAAACAGGAAGAAACCATTGCAGATACCAGCGGCTATTGGGACTTGACGACAGTGGCAGGCAATCCCAATAAAACAGTGGTCAGATACCAGGTCTTTACCGACCCGGGCCCGGTACCCATGGGACTGGGCTGGATCGTTGACAGCATGAGCAAGGACAGCATACCCAAGATGATGGATGCATTGAGAAACAAGCTGCGCTGATCGCCATCCCCTTATCCTCTTCTTCCTGCAATAAAAAAACGGGGAACCCAGGGTTCCCCGTTTTGGCATCTGCTGCGTATTTTCTGAGCTTAAGTCTCCGCAGTATAGCCAGCCTTGGGATCATCGGACGCGACCTTGGCGCCATCCGGCGCAGCCTTGCCCTGTTGCTCAGGGATTTTGAAGCCTGCGTAAGTACCGGCACTCATCCCCAGCAATGTCAGGATATTGCCATCAAACAAGGGCATATCGAAGTGCTGTATCACGTAGACCAGGAACAACACGCCAATCAGGACATTGAATACCAGCATCTGGAAACGATGCAGGGTCAGACCCTGGCTGTCGCTGAGGACGTCTTTAAAGAAGCCTTTGCTTTCACCAAACTGGTTTTGCTTGCTGACATCCACACCAGCCGCTGTCAGGTAAGTAGCGCTGCCTATGCCAAGCAAACCCAGGGCCTGCGGTGAAATAGTAGGAATGCCTTCAGCCACTATCCACAGCCAGATATACGATACCAGCACAATGAAGAACCACCACGCCATTTGTACCCGCGCCAGACTGAAAGTACGTTCACCGACCGCGGCAGAGGAGCTGTCACGCAGCAGGCCAGAATCCCGTCCCAGCCGGAACAGGGCATAGCCAACAATAGCGATAAACCCAAAACCAAATAAAACACAAATCGGCTTCAGTACCTGGAAACGCAAGACTCCGCTTGTCAGGATGGCGGTGCTGCCACCATTTTTGAAACTGACGTTGAACGGCAAGTCCCGATGGTAATTGTGCCGCATTTCCTGCCAGGGAGAACCCATCAGGGATTCACGTTCCAGCGCCGAATTACCTGTATCTGCCTGTGGCAAATGAAAAACCAGCTTGTTCATGACAGGATCAGGATTGCAATCTTTCAGTTTCCGTTGACTGAGTATGCCATTGATACGCAGTTCAACCAGATCGAACTGGTCAGTTGCCAGAGAGGCGCAAACACCAGCAGCGGGAATGTCGATATCCCCGCTGAGATCAATTTCTATCGGCCCACCAGGTTTGACGGCCTCATTTGCCTGTACCAGTCCCGCGCACAGAAGCAGCGTACACATCAGCATTTTTTTTAACAGGAGCGGCATCTTGTTCTCTCTTCAGTTAGTTACTGGCAATACAAACAAAGCGCGTTCAGCGGCGCGACGTGTGACCAGTCCTGGCAGTGTCTTGCCGCCGGCCATGGTCCAGCGACCAAACTGGTCAGCGGCCCCTGCCCTGTCATTCGCATTGAGTTTTTTCAGAAGTGTGGAACTTCTCAGATTGCCTATACCCAGATTAAAAGTAAAACTGGTCAGCGCACCATATTCATTGTCGTTCAGGGCCACCGTCACCACGGACAGCACGTCACGACCTGCACTCATCAGATCCGTCTGCAACAGAGTGGTAGCCTGCGCCAGGGTAATGCCGTCCGGATACAGAGCTTTCACTTGCAGACTATCTGCCTGCCCTTTCAGGAAACGCCCCTGATAGGTGATGGCATGGCCCCAGCCTATGGTCCAGATATTCACGGGGTCGAGATAGGGGTCGATATTGCTGGTGGCTGGATTGCCGTCTGGTATGCCTTCAAACTGTTTGACCAGATTAACGGTTGCCTGATTCACTTCACGAAGCGCCATTTTTTTCTCCCTGTTATTGGCATGGGTAAGCCATGCAAGGATGAAAAGCAGAGTGAACCTGATTCTTGGAACCTGTTTACGATCTTACTGCGCGAGTGTGATCGGGGCTCATGTGCTGCTCAAAATGCTCATGTACTACAAGTACATTCCGCTTTTTGCGCTGCTCTTCACCCCGCTGACGCTCGCTACAGATCGTAAACAGGTTCTCGGATCAGTAATTACCAACTGCATTCAGAACCTATGCACAGACTGGGAGAATAATATCAAATAAACAAACAAGTATGACAATTTTTTAAGTTATCTGTAGCGATACTCAAATGCATGCTCGTGTGGCAAGGCAAACCCGTGGCGGGCAGGTATCATGCCTGGTTTCAGCGATGTGTCGTTGCAATCAGCGCTTGCAAAACATCGCTGTTTTTGATTTTTTCTGCGTGGCTGTATAAAACTTCCAGCCCGGGTTCCTTGCGCGGCCAGCCCAGGTCGACACCATCGCCCAGATACCTGGGCAGTACATGCAGGTGCAGGTGCGGCACGGTTTGCCAGCCCGCCTCGCGGTTGGCCTGCAAGACGGTAATGCCTTCAGGTTGATACACATCCTGCACGGCTCTTGCTATATGACGGGCGGCACGCATCATCGCCATGGCAGATGCTTCATCAGCATCCATCAGCGTCTGGTAGGGCTGGCGCGTGGCAACCAGTACATGCCCAGGATTGACCTGCCCTGCATCCATGAAGGCAAACACCAGTTCATCTTCATAGACGATGGCACAGGGCAAGTCGCCCGACATCAGTCTTTCAAATATCGTGGGCATGAGCATCCCTGTTTTCAGGCAATCAGCTTGCTGGCAAACAGTTTCCTGGCCTTTGCCACTTTGGGGGCCACCACGAACGAACAATAGCCTTGCTGCGGGTTTTGGCGATAATAATTCTGGTGATAGGCTTCTGCCAGATAAAACATGGGGGCCGGGCTGATTTCAGTGACGATGGGGTCATCCCAGACTTTGGCCATGTCCGCCACCACCTGTCTGGCGATTGCCTGTTGCTGTTCATCATGAAAGAAAATGACTGAGCGATATTGCGTACCTGCATCATTGCCCTGGCGATTCAGCGTCGTCGGGTCATGAATGGTAAAGAATATCTGCAGCAAATCATGGTAGCTGACAACTGCCGGGTCAAAAGTCAGACGCACAACTTCGGCATGGCCCGTTTTGCCGGTACAGATCTGTTCATAGCTGGGCTGGTGCACACTACCACCAGCGTAACCGGATTCCACTTTCGATACACCACGGATTTGCTGGAATACTGCCTCGGTACACCAGAAACAGCCGCCGCCCAATGTGGCAAATTCAGTTGATGTCGTGTTCATTACATTCTCCCTGTCAAGACTCATTAGTCGTCATGGGGAGCATTTTCTTACATTTGCGGTAAGTCTGCCCGCCGTGGCAGCGGATTAATCAACTCAAGCTGTATTACGCGAGACAAGCGCCTGTTCTATCTGCTCAACGAAAAGTCTGCCATCCTGATAGGCTGCGCTGTGATCCAACCGCAGGAATTGTCCATTGGCTTCCAGAATGAAAGTTGGAAAACCCTGTGCACCCACCTGGCGTAATAACTGGTGAGCCAGCCTGGTCTGCCCCGGCAAATCTGCCTGCGCCTTGGCGTAGCAATCCTTGAACATTTCTGCCGTGACATCCAGCCCGGCTGCCAGTTGACTGAGTAGCCACAGGTCGTTGACATCGGCAGCATCGACATAATGGGCGTGCTGTATTTTTTCCAGCATGCCAAGTCCGGCATCCGCCGCGATTTCACCCACCGCAGCCAGGGCAGCCACGCCGCTTACGGCAGTAGCTGCCGGCACGGAATAATAACTGAGTGAAGCAGTATTCTTTACCTTGCTCAGATAGGCAGAACCAAACAGCACACCGGATAACTTGGCAATATGTTGATCAGCAGAAATAATATGCTCACGATAGGCCGCAGGGATGACATTGATTTCGGGGAACAGCAAACCAGGATGAAACACCATGGACAGGCGCTCAGAGAAATGTGTTTGTGACTGTCTCAGAAAAGGGCTGGCGGCATAACACCAGCCACAAAGCGGGTCAAACACGATATGTAATCTGGCTTCCATGCCTGCGTCCTCTAAGTTCGAATGGTGTTGCTATTGTATACATTACCAGATGCAAGAAAAAGCGCGTATGATAAAAATCATCTTTCTGATAAACAGAACAATCATCATGGATTCTTAGCATAATGCATTTTGATCAACTACGCCGCATGGCCCTGTTTGCCCAGGTTGTGCGGCATGGCTCTTTTTCCGCCGCTGCCAGGGCAATGAATCTTGCTACTTCGGTCCTCAGTACCGCAGTTTCGCAGCTGGAAGACGAACTGGGCGTGCGCCTGCTGCACCGGACCACGCGCCGCCTGTCACTGACAGAGCTGGGCCAGGATTTTTATAGCCGCTGCACAGACATGCTGGCATCTGCTGAAGCCGCGCAAAACCTGATTGCAGAAAGCTCGGGCGACATCGCTGGCAGGCTGCGCATTTCTGCGGCTTCCGATGTTGCCGACAATATTCTGCTGCCGGCACTGACACCCCTGACGCTGAAACATCCGAGGTTATTGCTGGATATACAGGTAGCCGACGATATCGTTGACATGGCAGCACAGCAAATCGACTTGTCGATACGCTCCGGCTGGATGCGCGATTCTTCACTGGTGGCACGCAAGCTGGCGGACCTGCATGAGGTGCTGGTGGCGGCCCCATCCTATCTGCAAAAACGGGGCATTCCACAGACACCAGATGATTTATCGCAACATCACATGATCGGTATGACGAGACTGAATGATCCCTGCACTCTGAACCTGAAAAACGCAGCAGAGCATACAGTCAAAGTCAGCCTGCCTGCTGCCGCCATGACAGACAGCGTGCGGCTGTCTTCAGAAATGGCAATCAGCGGCTTTGGCCTGGCCCGCTTGCCCTCCTACGCAGCTGCCAACGCCCTGCGTGATGGCAGGCTGATTGCCGTGCTGAAAGACTGGACACTGCCGCTGGCCGGAGTGTATGCCGTCACACTGAAACGTGCCCTGCAACCGCAAAAAGTACAGGCTGCCATTGAGGCGCTGGGGGATTTTCTGGGGCCTGCTGCTGACCGAAACCAATAGCATTTGCAGCGACCAAAATAGTCAGCACAAATCAGCGGAAATCAGTGCAGATCAACGCAAAAATGTAACTTCAATACCGTTTACTTACAAAAAATTACACAACTATTTATATAGTTAAACTTAATATACGCATAGAATATCGAACCCGATTTTATTGCTTTTTAGCAAAACTTTTAGAAAATATTTTCGTCATTGCTTCTTCCTCCAGACATCAGCTTGCAGCGTCGCGGAATGAATCACGAAATGAATCACGAAATCGGGTTTTGTTTCAGGGTCGCTGCCTGCGCAGCATTGATTACTTTTCTGTTATTGAATTAAATGCCATGCTAATCGACGTCATCAAAAACAGTCTCAGAAATATTTTCAGGGTACGCAACCAGCGCGCCGTGACACCCGCCGGCCCCAAACCTGCGTTTGGCAGCACCATCGTGCTCAAGCGATTAAAAATGCAATTAATCGTTCCCATCGACTATGAGCAATGGGACTGGCTGACCGAAAAAGGCTGGCGCACGCTGGACATGCGCCAAAACCGCCGTCGTTACTTCCGGGTACAAAGAAAAGCCGTCACCCGCCTGCTGCACGCCAGCCAGGACGACCGCGAAGCATTGCATCAGCAAATCGTGGAATATCGCTACGACAAAAAGCGCCTGCACTGAGCTAACTTTATATAATTTTATTGAAATCCCGTGGCGAGTTTCTTAGTGAAAGCTAAAGCCTGATGCATTGTCGGGGGAGTGCAAATTTGTTGCATTTCATGCCTATACAACACTGGCGACAAGCACTGAATCGCTTTGATATAGAATTTGGTGAGCGCATCAGCTCACCAATAGTTCAGTGAAAACTTACGCAGTTACTTTAAAGGCTCAGATAAAACTTTTATTACGTCTATAGGGGGAATAAAATATGCTGCTACACCTCTACATAACGGTGGATCGCAATGATCGACAAAATTCTCAGGTACATGCATTGCACCGGCGTAGCGACAATCAAACTTGTAATATTTCTCTACCTCTTGTTCCTTTACCAACTGCTCCTTTACCTTTGCCATCCCATTATCACCCATGGCGCATTTAATGAAATAAAATTTGTTTGCACGCACTTTAGCTTCACCAGCTTTGACGTCCAGATCATAAGCTTGTACCTGTATGACAGCTACTTTTTCCATTTATAAGTCCTGGTTATCTCTAAAAACAGCACTATGTGCCACGAAATGGACTCTGTTGCTGTCAGAGAAGCTCTCTTGCAAATTAAGTCCAATAACTTATTATACGTGGTTGTTATGTCCACTTTTCAATAGCATTTGCATGGAGAGTCCATATGTGTACCCACTACACTCCTGGTCGCAGTAGCAAGTTTGCCTGCCTTGAAGCAACGGGTAACGACCTGGACAAGTGACACACAGATACATGGCCTGATTACCATGCTCCAATTATCAAACACGACTTCCAAGGCTCCAGGGTTGCTGTGTTGAGGAACTACGGCCTGATAGCTAAGACGAAAATCTCTCCAGGAGAGAAACGCTATTATTGCCCACAGAGGCTATCTACCTCGTCCCCAACAGCTTGAAAACGGCTGGAACCACAGCGCCCATAAACAATCATGGGTACAGGAGGCTATGGGAGCAAGACAAGTTATATAGTCGTTTTCGATAAAATGCCGCCAGATGTAAAAACAACTGGCAAACGCAAAACTTGACTGGATGATGGCTAATCGCCTGCACTACTACACTCGCACCCTGGAAATTAGTAAGTTCCTTCATTCGTGACAGCTTGCCCCTAAATAGCAATAAAATAAATAATTGTTATATTTATTTAGTTGTGCAACATGCAAAATTTTCCACGTGCTAACGTGATGGATTGTCACTTTTAATACCTCTCTCACTATGCCTAAAATTTTTCAAGCTGTACTGATAGCCAATAGTTTTCTCACCTGTGCTTGTGCTCCACCAGAACAGAACAGAACAGAACCAAAGAATTCGCTGCATCACAGTTGAAAGACCCTCAGTCTAGAAATAGCGAAGCTAAATAATGCAAGTGTTATGAGTGGTAGGGGCGTAATTAGCGGGACTCAAATTCAAGAATTAACAAATTCAAAAAGGCTCGCGCTCCTTTGGAATAAATATTGCTAATTTCACATGCACATGTCTTGTTGACTTATTGAGCCGACGCTTACTCAACGTAAGGTAAAATAAGCGCTAAATATACGAATAAAAAAGCAAGGAATCATTAAATAAAGCATGCAGAATTTTAGTGACGACGCTCACGTCCAGACCGGGGAAGACCTCGCTCTGCAGACGTATTTCAAAACTGGCATCACTCCTGACGACGTTTCCGCTGTATTCCCCCTGAGACGTGCCCAGCCTGTATTGCAGGCGTTCACGGCGCTGTTTCATGGCGGATTCAACGGTGTATTACTACGCCTGCTGGTCTTGCGTGAACTGACAGCAGACGTGGAAACACCGTCGCTGAGCCGTGCCGATATCAATACCAAACTGGCCTATCTGGAACCGGACGCGCTGGAAACCGTGCTGTCGCGCCTGCGCACCACCGGTTTGCTGATCTGGGATGCCAGTCAGTCTGTGTATCGCATCACCCCGACCGCCAGGAATGTGCTGGCGGCGCTGGAATCGCTGCTGCATATCGAAGAGCACAATGACCAGGCCGAAATGAGCTATATGCTGACCCAGGTCGCCGGTGCGCAGGCAGTGGGTGGCGTATCGGTAGAGCAGTTGCATCATCTGCTGGGACGGCTGATAGAACTGACAGAAGAATTTTCGGATGCGATTGCCTCCGGTTCCGAATTCCAGTTGCGCACGGCCCAGCAAAAATGGCATACCGCCTGCGACTGGGTAGAAAAAGGCTCGCAGATCATTCATGCCATCACCAATGACAGCCGGGCCGATTCGGCCACCCACAAAGCGGCGCAGGCCATAGGCCGTGCCCAGAGTGCGCTGCTGAACATGCAGGGCATGTTTTCGCGGGCCCTGAACCAGATCGAACGCCAGCGCGTGCATCTGGGGCAGTCTGGCCTGTCGACAACGGATATCAAGACCTGGCTCTTGCAAAAAGAAGACCTGGCATCCCTGGCAGACGATGCGCTGGCAAAGCCTGTGACGCCCATGTTTATCACGCCGTCAGAAATGATAGACGTGGCAGAAAGCGAATTACTGAGCCACCGCGTATCTGCCCTGGCCGGTGCCCTGCCTGCCGGTGAAAATGCACCGTCGGTCGCCAATGAAGACAGCGATGCCCTGCATGAACTGGATCACTGGCTGGCCTTGCTGACTGAAGCCGATGCCAGCGACAAGCCGATAGTCTTGCAGGATATCTTGCTGCCATCGAGTTTTGCAATTGCTTCTTACCGCGCCTCCATGCTGCCCTTGCTGGGCGACGCCAATGAATCTGCCTTGCAGGGTGCCACGGCTATTCTGGCCCGTCTGCCGCTGGTATTCAATTCCAAAGACAAAATGCAAAAGGTACATGATGATCATGTGGCCGCGATTTCCATCGCCAGCCTGAGTACCATACCGACTGTGGCCAGCACGCCAGCCACTAGGGTAAAAACGGCCACCGTCGCTGAACAAGCACCCTTGCCTTCTGCCACCTCAGCACCAACGAGAGAAACACCATGACCGAAGATGCACAAATCCTGATCGCCCGCTTGCTGGCGCACCAGACCCTGCGCCGTGAAGACAAGCTGGTCAAACGTGCGCTGTCAGATGAAATATTCCGCACAGAAATCGACACACGTCTGAAAGCCTGCGGCATGAAGTTTGTTGATAACGTGTATGCCGACTATGTCACCCTGGCACTGACACGCGATAGTGAATCCAAAGTATTCGGCACCAAAGAAACCTGGCAAAACAATAATTTCGGCCTGGCACGCGACGGTGTGGCCCTGCTGGTCGTGTTGTGGTCGCTGATTATTTTGCCCAAGCGTGAACGCCAGGAAGCCCATCAACTGGCAGAAGAAGACCAAAACGATATGTTCGGCAAGGACAAACCCATGCCGCGTGCAGAAGATACCTCGATAGGTATTTCTTACCGTGCCCTGCTGGCAGACTTTGGTGAAAAACTGGGCAAGAAAACCCGTATGGACATGAACCTGGGCCAGTTGGCACGCGTCGGTTTTATCGAGCGCAAGGCAGACCTGATACTGGAAGGGCCGTTGCTGGATTTGCTGATGGATACCGATACCCTGAAAGACCGCATCATCAATGGTGCGCTGTCAGATATTTTCCAGATCCCGGCACCGCGCACACCAGCCATCATCGAACCCGCAGATAGCATTGAGCCAGTTGCTGCAGCCGCAGCAGGCGAAGACGACACAACGCAAACTGCCGCAGATATCCAGGTTGATGCCGCTACTGACAGCAATGCTGATCTCAACATCCATACCGGAAAAGAATAAGAACCATGTTTCATATCAAATCGCTGGAACTTGTCCATTGGGATTATTGGCAACGCATCAAGAACATCCCGCTGGATGCCAAGATCATCACCATCGCCGGGCAAAATGGCTCTGGTAAAACCACCTTGCTGGATGCCTTGCGCACCCTGTTTGGCCTGGAATGTTCGATGGGACGTTCATATAAACATTATGCCCGTCACTCTGGCCAGCAAACGGCATGGATACGCGCAGTGGTGGATAACAGTGCGGTGGGCCCGCAGATTTCCAACCGCCCTTTCCGCATGTCGGGCCTGTATGAAGATGAAGTTACGCTGTTCTGCAAGATAGAAAAAAATGGCGGTGACTGGAAGCGCCAATACCTGATGCGCAGCGGCAAAACCGAAATAGAAGAAGTGCAGGAAGCGAATGACTGGCTGGGTGTGGAAAGCTATCGCAAGCGCCTGTCACATGCCGGTTTGTCGAATGCCATGGGCAAGGTGCTGGCACTGGAACAGGGGGAGACTGACAAGCTGTGTGAATACGCACCACGCCAGTTGCTGGACCTGGTGTTCCAGGTATTTGGCGACAAGGAAGTGCTGGATGCCTATGATGATGCGAAACGCCATCAGCGTGATACAGAAACCGAATTGCAGCGTTTTGAAACAGAACTTGAAGGTGCAAAAACCAACCTCGAAGGCTTGCGCCTGCGCGTTGCCAATTACCATCAATATGAAAGCCTGAGCAAGGAAAAACGCGATCTGCAGGAAGAGATACTGCCCACCCTGCAATACCATGAAGCACTGGAACAGGCTGGCAGCACCAGCCAAACCCTGCGTGCCAGCAAGCGTTTCCTGAAGACGCAAGATCATGCGCTGTCTGACCGTCGCCAGCACCTGGCGCAACAGGCGCAGCAAGTGTCCGATGCCAAGCAGGCAGAAGCCGCACTGGAAACAGAAGAATCATCCTTGCGTGAAAAGCTGGGACAGATCAACAGCAAACTGAAGCCGCAAGAAAGCCTGCTGGAACAAAAGGCGCGTTTGCAAAAACTGGCCGCCGAAGCGGATGCCGATGTCGCCAATATCGCTGACGATCTGGAGAAAAAAGAAGCCGAGCTGTCACGCCAGAAACTGGAACGTGATGCCCTGACCCAGCGTATCGCTGGCGAGATGGAAACCATCGCCGCCCTGCAAGGTAAATCTGCCCTGCCCGATCCGGAAAATGTGCGCCAGATGCGCCGTGCCCTGACGGATGCCAATATCCCGCATTGCATGTTGCCAGAGATCGTCGAAGTCACCGATCCAAAATGGCAGGCCGCAGTGGAAGGTGTATTGCGCGGTTATACCTCAGTCATCTTGTTGGACAAGGCAACTGACGCCTCTGCTGCTTACCGCATTGGTGAAAAACAGCGTTACAGCCACTTTATCGTGCCAGACCGCATCAGCGCACCGGTGGTCAAGGACCAGAGCCTGCTGTCTGTCGTCAACTTCACCGGTCAGGCTCCGGGCTGGCTGATCGAGCAATTGCAGCGCATTGATACCGTAGGTTCGATTGAACTGGGCATGAAGTTGCCGAAGAACCAGGAATGGATCACGCCTGACGCCTATCATTTCGAGCGCCGTGGTGGCCGTTCGCTGTTCGTTGAAGTGTCGCGCTATCGCTTTGGTAATGCGGGCCGTACCCAGCGCCTGGAAGCCTTGCTGAAGTCTTTGCCGCGCCTGCAATCGCAAGAAGATGTGCTGACCATGCAGATCAGCAAACTGGCAGGTGAAATCAGCGCCTACAAGGCACGTCTGGCAGGTGTGGATGCGGCAAAAGAACTGAGTGCCCGTCATGCGGAATTTGAAGAAGCCAGCCGCAATACTCAGCCGCTGAAACAACAGCGCATGGAAGTCGGCGGCCGTCTTGGAGAAATCGCACCTTTGCTGAAAGCCGCCACCGAACAACGCTCGGTCGCCCATCTGAAATGGGAACAGGCCAAGGCAGCGATTGCCGATGCGGAAGCACAATTGCGCACATCAGAAAAACGCCATGCCGAAGAACGCAAGGTCCAGTTTGAAACCCTGCGTGCCATGCGTGATACCTGGCATACCCTGCCGCATAACTGGAAACGTGCCTCGCACCGCAAGGAACTGGTGGCCGAACATGAAAACGTCCATCAGATCGAATTACGCATACGCAGCCTGACCAATAACCTGGCGCGCGATGACTGGGAAACCGATTCCACCGTCGTCGATCAGTACACCCGCCTGAATGCCCTGCTGCAAGGCCGCCAGGCAGAAACCGATGAACGTCGCTACCAGAATAACCGGGCGATAGAAGCCACCGTGAATGCCCGCGCCGCCTATATGGACAGATTGCGCTTCACGATCAAGTCGTACAGCAAGAACATCAAACAACTCGGTGAATTGGCAGGCATAGAAGTACATACCGACCCGGTCAAGCTGGAAAATGACGACATACAACTGGCCCAGGCTGGCTTGCACGTGCGCTTCAAGTTTGACGGCAAGGGCCCGATAGGCATGAATGACGGCGAAGCATCCGGCGGCCAGCAAGTCATGAAGTCACTGATCCTGCTGATAGGCTTGCTGAAATCTGACGATGGTTCCGGTGGTTTTGTCTTCATCGATGAACCCTTCGCCCATCTGGATATACGTAATATCCAGCTGGTTGGCGAGTTCCTGAAAAATACCGATGCCCAGTACCTAATGACCACACCACTGACGCATAACACCGACGTTTATGATCCGTCCGAACTGACGCTGATCACCAGCAAGAAGAAAAAAGATACAGAATGGGCGCAGCCTATTTTTGTATTGCAGAGGAAAGTGGATAAGTCACTGCAAAAGAAAGCTTGACCTGTCATATCCCTTAAAGGCTGCAATCGATTAGCAGGCGTTCAATTTCTCAGCATTCAGATATGGCTCGCCGTCGTCAAGCGAGCCATAAATGAGCTATGCATAGTGCGTTTTTACCGCTTGAATACAACGCTGATAATGCGCATGATCAAGCAACAGAATCGCGCCATCTAGTCATGATATTGACAGCGGTCCTGATGTCCGCCATGGTGTTGTAAATATGCGGGCACAGCCTGACTTTTTTTTCACTTTGACGGTTTGTTTTTGGATCAAATGAAGCAGCAATACCTTTGTCGTAAAGCTCGTCGCTGAGTTTTTTTATTTGCGACCCTTGCTTCACATCAACCCACACCACACCCAGGCTCATGGCAGGATCATCCGGGGTAGTGACTGTCCAGTTATTTTTTTTCAGCTCAGTCATCAGTACACCCGCCAGCTCTTTCACCCGCGCGTATGCACGTGGATATCCTATGTTCTTCCACATTAATTCTGTCAAGCTCAAGGTGATGATGTTGACGTCATCGCGCTGGCCCAGCAATTCAAAGCGCTCAGCAGTTTGAGGTAGATTGTTCCAGTTCAGGATATCTATCTTATAGTCATAGGCAAAGATATTGGGTTCAAAGTTTTTTGCCTTGGCCGGATCCACATACAGGATGCCGGTTTCTTTCGGCCCCAGAAACCATTTGTGACAGCTGGATACGAAGCTATGACAGAAGGGTTGTGAAAAATCGAGTTGACGCGCGCCAAAAGCCATGGTGCCATCTATGTGTATATGGCAGTTGTGCAGCGCTGCATTCTCCTTTACATGTTTCCAGATACTCTGTATCGCCATTTCAGGGATACGCATCCCATTGCCATTGGATGTTTCAGAGAAAGAGACGAAGCGAGTGTGTTCATTGATATGCGTGATGAAATACTCCGCCACCTGTTCTGGCCTTATCTTCTCAGGCAATCTGACCAGATGGATATCGAAGATGTGCCCGCCCTCGCCTGAATCGTGAGTGGGTTCCTTTACTATTTTGCCGCCACGCAATTGCCAAGCAGCAAGATTGGTTGGATGATTCTGGTCCCACAAGACGATATTATCTCTTGTGCCGTCAGCACCAGGTTTGCTCCATTTTCGATAGCCACCATTGATGGCATTATTGGCTTCACTGGCATTGCGCACGATGGCAAGGTCTTTGGAATTTTTGATACCCAGGCTAACAGCCAGTGCTTCACGGGCCTGGTCAAACTGCTGGGCACGCGGGCCACCGCGCATCCTGGTCTGCTGCGCGACATTGCGGTTGAATTCAAACCTCAAAGTATTGGCCGCTATCAACAAGGGCCGTGGCTCAGGGCAGAGATTGGCGGCATTCATCGGCACCTTGACCGTACCTGGCCCTGCGTTGATGAAATCAAACTGTCGCTGGAATATTGTCCAGTATTCGTCACTATCGGTATCCTCTGCGCGTAGCAGTGCATAAAACTGATCAAGCTCGGCATAGACTTTTGCATAGCAATCGTGGGATATAAAGCCTGCCTCCAATAATGGCTCAAGCGAGGATTGCAGTTGCAACTGGCAATCTTCCTTTGTAAAAGTGTTGTGTGTTTGTGTACTCATGATGTGCCCCATTAAGAAATTTTCTTGAAATAACCAGGTATAGAATCACCTATAATGCGTCAGTGCATCCTGCCCAAAGCCAGGCCAAAAAAAGCGGCGTGAGCACTTGATGACACAGATGAATATTAGAATCAGCATCTCCCCTTGCCATGTGACCGGGACCAAAGTCCCGGTTTGGACAACGCAGGAATGCTTGCCTTATGATGAGAACTGAACTGGCCCGGACAAAAAACATGCATTTGTTAGCGCTGAGCCAGAGCACTTTGTAGGTCTTCATGAAAGCCTGTCATGCCTTACAAAATCCTGATCATAGATGACCATGCACTGGTGCGCGAAGGTCTGGCCATGCTGGTGTCTGCCCTGCCTGGCGGTGCCAGCATCTACATGGCAGGCACGGCTACCGAAGCACTGGAACAGGCCGAATACCACACCCCACTCGATGCCGTCCTGCTCGACTGCGGGCTGCCCGATGCCGATGGTGGCAGCCTGATCCATGCCTTGTCGCAACGTGCAGGCCGTGCACCCGTGGTCTTGGTATCTGCCGATGAATCCGATGCGACCATACAGCGCATGATGAAGCTGGGTGCTGCAGCTTTTGTACCCAAAAGCAAGACTTCCTCCGATGTGATCAATGCCATCAAACTAGCCCTGACTGGCGGTGCACCGGCTAGTGCCCGCCAGGTTGGCGCAGACATACTGGCAGCATTAAACCCGCTAACGGCAAGGCAACTCGATGTACTGCTGATGCTGGAAAAAGGGATGACAAATCGCGATATCGCCCTGCAATTGGGCCTGGCAGAAAAAACCGTCAAGAATCACGTGACCGCCCTCCTCAATGGCCTGGGCGTGATCAATCGCTTGCAAGCCATACGGCGGGCGCGCGATCTGGGCCTGTTAAAGTAAGCAGCAGGTCATGAGTACCGCCATCAGCGCCACGCCAAGGTTGCCACCAGGCAGCGTGAGAAAGGCCTTGCATGCCCATGCTGCCCTCAGTATCAACTGGCTCACAGGTTGCAACTGGGTCACCATGATGCTGATGAGCCTGACTATCAGCCTGATGCTCCCGTCGCAACAAAACCTTGCTTGGCAATGGGCGACCGCCGGTTCGGCTTATACGCTGATTTTCCTGCTAGTACGACACCATAACGCTGCTGCCAGTTATCAAGTACTGGAACGCATTTACGCCCTCTCTGTCTGCGGTTTCAGTTTACTGTGGGTGGCTATACCTGTGCTGTTTTTTGATCCGGAAAATTTTGCTTTTTCGATGTTCATGCTGACCATTTTTGGCGGCCTGGCGGCAGCTTCTGTACCGATCTTATCAGCGTCACTGCCTTTGTACTGGCTCTGGATCACTCCACCTTTCCTTGCCCAGATCAGCCTGTATTGGCTGCGCGGTGGCGGACCTTATTATTGGGGGATAGGTTTCGGCATGATGATTTTATTGATCAGCCAACTGGTGTTTGCGCGCAACCATCATAAATCCATCATTGCCTCCATTCGTCTGGGTTTGCAAAATACCTTGCTGGTGCAGCAACTGGAAGAAAAGACGGCGCTGGCTGTATCGGCCAACATGGCCAAGACCAGATTTTTGGCAGCAGCCAGTCATGATCTGCGCCAGCCAGTATATGCATTGAGTTTGTTCCTTGATGCGCTGGCAAGCTCGGACCTTAATACCAGGCAGGTCACTATGGTGCAGCATGCCAGTGCAGCTAATCTTGCCGCCAGTGAAATGCTGCAAACCCTGCTTGATTTTTCACGCATAGAAGCAGGGGTCCTGAATCCCCAGCAAAGACGCATGGACTTGATGAGCATACTGAATAAGCTGGGTGAGGAATTTGGACCGCAAGCCTACAAGAAAAAACTGCTCTACCGCACCCGGTCCAGCGATATTTGGATAGAAAGTGACCCGCAACTGATAGCGCTGGTCTTGCGCAACCTGGTCAACAACGCCTTGCGCTACACGCAAAGCGGTGGCGTGCTGGTCGCAGCACGCCGCAGGCAACAGCATGTCATGCTACAAGTGTGGGATACTGGCATAGGCATACCGATTGACAAGCATCAGGAAATATTTCGCGAGTTTCATCAATTGGGAAATGTGGAAAGAGATCACCGCAAGGGTCTGGGCATGGGCCTGGCGATAGCCGAGGGCCTGGCCCGCAGTATGGGAGCCAGCATAGAAGTCGCCTCCCGGCCCGGCAAGGGCTCAGTGTTTTCGCTGGTACTGCCGTTGCAAGGCATGCGCAAAACGGAACGTCATGCCAACCCGGATGATCAGGCCTGCGTCGATACCGAGCCAGACTGCTTGCTCTTGCAAGGCATTGCCGTACTGGTGGTAGACGATGATGAAGCCGTCAGAGCAGGCTTGCACGCTGTATTGCAAAGCTGGGGTTGCCATGTCAGTCTGGCGGAGGGCATGCAAGACGCTCTTGCAAAAACCGCAGAAAAGCTACCCGATGTCTTGCTCACCGACTATCGCCTGCGCGGCGGCGTCACCGGCGGTGACATCATCCGTGCCGTACGCCAGGCTATCAGCCACAATACGCCAGACAAAAAACTTGTCTTGCCAGCCATCATCGTCACTGGCGACACCCATCCAGAACGCCTGCGCGAAGCCCAGGGGCATGCCGCCCTCTTATTGCACAAACCGCTTGCTGCCGGTGCCCTCAAAGCAGCTCTGGTACAAGCTCTGGCGAGTGATGCATCTGCTTGAGTCCAATTCATTTATAGACATCTCGACAAGATCTCGATCGCTGCCTTAACTTAGTCCTGATTGGGCATGTGCCTCTTCAGAAAGCAGTATGACTTTCTGATATACCTATCAAGTGATGTCCGAAATAACCGTGGAGTTGTTTTTCTGGTATTTTTTTGCCATTTACTGATGACCTGATCCCTTTTTGACAGTCTATGACGCACTGTAGTCGTGCTATGGCACGCTCTTTACCGGTCTACACAGCCTTCATTGCTGGATTCAATTCTTGGCAAAAAATACACAGGGGTAGCACATCGTATGTATTTAAAAAACAGCAGGCTTATTTCTCCTATCCAGGCAATATCGCCTGTTGTTTGGAAGAGAAACCCTGTAGAGTCCCTTGAAGTTACAGACTGCACAAGCCTGCGATAGACAAAACAACCTACCTCAAGGTGCGTAGGACAAAAAACAGCAAGGCAGTGTGGTCTGAAAATCCAAAGCAAAACAGTATATTGGCAGCCTTACCAGCGGCAGACTTTGAGCGCATATTGCCTGATCTGGAATTGGTTTCTCTCCCTTTGAAGTGGATCATGCTGGAATCTGGTGACCATGTCCATTTTCTCTATTTCCCTATCTCTGGCATCGTTTCGCTCATCTACGCACTGGAAGATGGCTCATCCAGTGAAGTGGCACTGGTAGGCAATGAAGGTATGGTGGGTATTTCCATTTTTATGGGTGGCGACAGTATGCCATCCAGCACGAAAGTACAAAGTACCGGCAAGGCATACAAACTCAGCAGAAAGGTCATGAAAAGGGGATTTTCCCTGGGTGGCAAGTTGCAGCAGTATTCTTTGCTGTACACGCAAGCCCTGATTTGTCAGACATCACAAACCGCCGTCTGCAATCAGCACCATTTACTCGATCAGCAACTGTGCCGCTGGCTATTGATGAGTATGGATAGATTGCATTCAGAAGATATCGTCATCACCCAGGAAATGATTTCCCATTTATTGGGGGTACGTCGCGAGAATGTGACGCAGGCAATTGGTCAATTGCAAAAGGATGGAGTGATAGCCGTCAGGCGTGGTCATATCAAAGTGTTGGACCGCCCTGCAATGGAAGCCCGCGTCTGCGAATGTTATAAAATGGTCCGCAAAGAATACGAGCGCCTGCTACCACCGGTTCCTGATGCTGAACCAACAGTATAAGGCCAGAAAATGGCTGGAAATGGCTGGAAATGGCAGGAAATACTGGAAATATAGTTTTGCCAGTACGATAGTGCTACATTAAAATCTGTATCGTTCCTTCCTATCATCCAGACTACACCATCTATGTTAATCAACTGCGTCACTTACCAGGAAGGTCGTAAACTGTCCGATATATCCGTGGCAGAAATCAGCGACTATGTACAACATAAGGACCAGTTCGTCTGGGTGGCCTTGCGCGATGCTTCGGATGAAGAATTGCAGGAAATGCAGGTCGAGTTTGACTTGCATGAACTAGCTGTTGAAGATGCACGGCATGGTTATCAAAGACCGAAGATAGAGGAATATGGGGATTCCCTGTTTGCTGTCATCCATACGGTGGAAATGATCAATGGTGAGCTGAACATCGGAGAACTGAATCTCTTTGTTGGTGAAAATTATGTACTGTCCGTGCGTAACCGCTGCCAGCAGAATTTCCTGGGCGTACGCCAGCGTTGCGAGCGTGAACCGCATCTGCTCAAGCATGGTTCATCCTTTGTCTTTTATGCCTTGATTGATGCCATCGTTGACCGCTACTTCCCGGTAGTGGAAGCGCTGGAAAATGAACTGGAACTGATAGAAGAACAGATCTTCACCAAGGGCAGTGAACGCGCCAATATCCAGCGCCTGTATCAGTTGAAACGCAAGATCATGGTGATCAAACATGCTGTAACGCCGTTAATGGAAGCCAGCAGCAAACTGTTTGGCGGCCGCGTGCCGGCCCTGTGCGTGAATACACAGGAGTATTTCCGCGATGTATATGATCACCTGTACCGTATCAATACCTCAATCGAAACCATACGTGACACCATCAGCACGGCGATACAGGTGAACTTGTCGATGGTCGCGATTGATGAGAGTGAAGTCAACAAGCGTCTGGCAGCAGGTGCTGCGATTTTTGCAGTACCTACTGCTTTTGCCGGTATCTGGGGTATGAACTTCAAGGCCATGCCAGAGCTGGAATGGCATTATGGTTACCCGATGGCGGTAGGTATCATGTTCTCGGCCTGTGCTTACCTGTATTACCGTTTCAGGAAATCCGGCTGGTTGTGACAAGGCGGGATGTATATTTTAGTGCCATCACCGCTCACCAGTAAGTCCATGAAATTCATCAAAGTAAAACGCATCACCACAGCAATATGGTGATGCGTTTTGTTTAGCACGTATGGCGTTTTACAGCGTGGATGTACTCAGCGGTTCGATAAAGCCTTTGATGCCTGCTGTTTGCGCATCAGGATCTGGTTGGGATTGGCGAGTATGAAATCGACTTTCCTGGCACTGGCATCGCCAGACACCCTGGATACTTCCATGGGAACAATCTCAACTTGCTTGTCCGTCGCCTTGATTTTTGATACCACAATGGCGGGAAAAATCTTGGCATACTATCAAATCCACACCTGATTTTGTGCTATCTTGCCGGACTGAGGGAAGCTCAATATAGTGCACAATCAAAAAATCAGAGAGCAAATGTATGAACGTGGACGTGGAAATCGCGACAGATGTGGCAACAGCAGCCGTGCTGGTCAACGAAGCACAAAAAGGCGGTGCACATGCAAGCAGCGCTGATGAACATCATCATGCCTGCGCCAATTGCAACACCAGCCTGCAAGGAGCATTTTGCCATGCCTGTGGACAAGCGGCACATATACATCGCTCACTCCTGCATTTGGTAGAAGAGCTTTTACACGGTTTACTTCACTTTGAGACCAAGGCCTGGCGGACTATTCCAAAACTGATCTGGTCTCCTGGAAAATTAACCCGCGACTATATAGAAGGCCAGCGCACGCGCCATGTATCGCCTTTGGCCCTGTTTTTGTTTTTGATCTTCTTGATGTTCTTTGTGTTTTCTTTCACGACGAGTAATCCGCTCGAGAGCATTTCTGACAAACCACAGACTAAAGTAGGTATCAGCAAGGCATTACAAGATAATCAGGCGAAGCTGACAACCCTGCAAAGTGAACGTGCTCAACTGCCGGCAGGAGACCCGAAACTGGAAGAACTGGATCAAAATATATCCAATCTTCAGTCAGCGATCACTGCACTGGAAAGCTCCTTGAATTTACTCGGCATGAACAATGGTGAAACCAGCCAGAAAAAAGCTGACGGCACCTATGATGCCATGGGAAAAATAGCGCAAAAACTGGATGAAAAACTGTTAAAAAAAATAGAAGAGAAACAGACAAAAGAAGCGGAGACAAAACAAAAGATAACAGTTACCTCTTCTCTCCCGGGCATACAGGAAAAAATCAGGCATGCGGTCAATACGCCTGAATTGACCTTATACAAAATGAAGAGCAATGCATCGAAGCTTGCCTTTATGCTCATGCCTATCTCATTGCCGTTTTTATGGCTGCTGTTCATCTTCAAGCGCAGATTCAGCATGTTTGATCATGCGGTGTTTTCACTGTATTCCCTGTCCTTCATGGCCCTGCTTCTGATGACGACGGCCATACTGAATACCTTGAGCTTCAGCACCGCAGCAATACTGCTATTTGTTTTTGTGCCACCCGTCCATATGTTCAGGCAGTTACGTCAAGCCTATCAATTGGGAATAGCTGCCAGCCTGTGGCGCACGATAGCCTTGCTGTTCGTGGCAGGATGTTCTTTGCTCATTTATCTGTTACTGATTTTGAGCTTGAGCGCCTGATCAGTGGGTAGCCTGTAACTGGGAAAAGCCCGGCCTCTAGGCTTCCCAGGTAACCCGGTTACGGCCATGGCTTTTGGCTTGATATAAAGCCTTGTCCGCACGTTCCAGCAAACGGCCAAGGCGATCGTCTTCGATTCTGTAGGTCGCGATACCGATACTGACTGTCAGGATGATCACCTCACCCGAAGCCGATGTCAGCATCAGTGACTGCACATTGCTGCGTATGCGCTCCGCCACCAGCATCGCTTCGGTGCGACTGGCCTGCTGCAGGATAATGCAGAATTCTTCACCGCCCAGCCTGCCGAACAGATCAGACTCACGCAGTTCCACCTTGACGGTTTCAGCAAAGCGCAGCAACACCTGGTCACCACACTGATGCCCGTACTGGTCGTTGATGTTCTTGAAAAAATCCAGGTCCAGCATCAGCAAAGTCATTTGTGTCTGATAACGCTGGCAACTTTTGAAGGTATGTTCGGCATATTCAAGAAAAGCACGTCTGTTGGCAATGCCAGTCAGCGAATCAGTCGTGGCCAGGCGTTGCAGTTCGCGTTCCAGCATTTTGCGCTGGGTGACATCGCGGCATATGCCTTCCACACCGGAAAACTGCCCCTCATCGTCATACAGTGCCTGGCTATTGACCGAGATATCGATCAGCGTGCCATCCTTGTGCAGCATGCGTCCGGGGAAATCGGTCACCATGCCAAATTCAAGTATTGCCTTCATGAAGGCATCACGGTCAGTCATGGAAGGATAAAAAGCTTCCACTTCCAGCCCTTCTATCTCTTCCGGCTCATAACCCAGTACCGTGCGTATGGCCGGGCTGACCTTCTGGACTATGCCCCGGACATCGGTACGGTAGTAGACATCTTGCATATTTTCAAACAAACGCCGGAAATTGAATTCACTCAGGCGCAGTTGTTCTTCCATCTCATTGTGTTCAGTCACGTCCATGCCGCTGATCATGACGGCTTCCTGGCCCTGAAACTGTATGGCACGACTACGTACCAGCAGCATGCGGTAATTGTCCTTGCTGGTGTGTATGCGAAACTTGCTGGGGGCATTGGTCCAGGCTTCGCCCTGTTTCCTCAGACGCCCCTGGGATCGTGGCTGATCCAGCGGATGAATAAAGTCGTTGACGGAAAGACCCAGCAAACTTTGTTCATCGCTGGCCTCAAGCAGGGACACTGCGGCCTGATTGAGTTTCACCAGCTTGTCATCAATGATGACTACAATAGCAGTCGGCGTGATGTCGAACAGGTAGGTATCAGTAGTATCTTCGCTCAAGAATGACTCGATTTCTGGCAATGTTAAAGCTTAACAGGATCAGGATTGCAGTTTCATTTTACCGTCAGGTAACTGGGTGTAAAGTAATAAAATACAATTCTTGATTGAATGTTTTTGCTTCGCAACACAAATAGCTATCGCAATGACAACTCCGGACCGTGCTGTCATTGCCCGAGTTGCCCTATGCATGTTGCCGCAGCATGGTGTTAGCCAGCCGCCTCAGCCACGCCGACCAGAATGATAGTCGGCTTTTTTTTGCCAATGTATTTACGCTGGCTTGTTTGCCTGTTTCATCCACTTGCTTTTGCTTTCATTTTTGTAACCAACCAGGACCTTATCTCATTCATGAAGACCCTACTGCCAGCCGCCTTGCGCACCACGCAGCCCATGCGTAGATTATTTTTACTGACCTGCCTTGCCGCCTCCAGCGCGCTGTGCGCTACGCCGGTTTATGCAGTTGAAAAACCGGCCCAGCCCAAGCTGGTGGTCGTGCTGGTTGTGGACGGCTTGCCACAAGAGCAAGTTGTACGTTACCGCGATCAGTTCGGTCAGGGTGGTTTTCGCCGTCTGCTGGACCAGGGTGCCTGGTTTAGCGATGCACATCAGGCGCATGGCGTGACAGTGACGGCAGTCGGCCACTCTGCGGTGCTGACAGGTGCCTATCCTTACCAGCATGGCATCATTGCCAATAACTGGGTAGACCCGGTAACGCTGGCATCCGTATATTGCACGGAAGATACGGCATACACCTATATCGGTGAAGAAACCAAGGCCAGCGATGGTACATCGCCAGCCAATCTGCGCGTCAGCACACTGGGCGATGAATTGCGTTATGCCAGCGGCGACCGCAGCAAGGTCATCACCGTATCCGGCAAGGACAGGGGAGCGATTCTGCTGGCGGGCAAGGCAGGTACGGCCTATATGTATATGGGGAAAACCGGCAACTTTGCCAGTTCCACTTATTACATGAAAAACCATCCTGAATGGGTGCAGCAATACCAGACAGGCAAGCCACAAGACCGGTTCTACGGCAAAGAATGGCGTCCCTTGCTGCCCGATGCAGCCTATGCCAATGACGCCAACGATAATCTGCTGAGCGATGCCAGTGAAAAAGACAAGCGTTTTCCTTTCACTTACACCAGCAAATCAGGCAAACCCGATGCCGAATATTATGGCAAGCTCAACACTGGGCCATATCTGGATGAAATGACCCTGGATTTTGCCCGTGCCGCAATAGAAGGCGAAAAACTGGGCCAGAACGGCGCTGGTGTGCCGGATGTACTGGGTATCAGCCTGTCCAGTCACGATTATGTGAACCACAGCTTCGGCCCGGAAAGCCGCATGTCGCATGACCACCTGCAAAGACTGGATCGCCAGTTGGCCGGATTCTTCAGCTACCTGGACAAGCGTGTAGGTCTGGACAACACCATGGTAGTGCTGACGGCTGACCACGGCTTCCCCAACGTACCGGAATTTTCACAAGCAACCAGGCGTGATGCGCAAAGACTGGATGGCAAGAAAGTACTGGAAGGTATGAACAAGTACCTGTCCGAGAAATTTGGTCAGGACAAACTGGCGTCCACCTGGAGCAATCCCAGCATCCTGCTCGACTACAAACTCATAGAACAAAAAGGCTTGAAACGTGAAGACGTAGAAACGGCAGCAGCCAGATTTGCCCTGACCGTACCCGGCATTGCCAACAGTTTTACCCGTACCCAGTTTGAAAACGGTACCCTGCCACAAAACAGGCTGAGCACGCTGATGCAACGTGCCTGGAACAGACAGCGCTCTGGCGACATCATGCTGGTTACCAAGCCTTACTGGTATTTCGGTAGCGGTTCCCATGGTACTTCACATGGTTCCCCCTACAGCTATGACACCAACGTGCCGCTGGTATTCATGGGCAAGCCATGGTTCAAACCAGGCGCTTATGGCCAATACGCCGAAGTCATGGACATTGCCCCTACCCTGGCGCATTTGTTAAGAGTACGTCCGCCATCAGGTTCAGAAGGCCGGGTACTGACAGAAACCCTGCGTTAAGAGTACCAACGGCCATCCGCTTTGATAGATTACCAATAGCTTGCCAATACAAAAAAGCCGCATGATGATGAATCATGCGGCTTTTTGCTTAGCCCAGCTTACCGGAAAAATATATCACCCGGCTTGCCGGTAATTATTTTGCATCTTGTAACCCCTTGCATACAGGGCAAACAGGAAAGCAGCCAGCAGGGCAAAGCCGGCAAAAAAGAACATCTGGAAGGCAGTAACGCTCATGCCTGTGCTCTTGATCTGTTCGGTCACGGCATCGCTCTTGACGCTGGAATTGGCCAGCAAGACCCACAGGTTACCGATAGTCACTGACAGATTCCAGAAGCTCATGATGACACCTTTCATCGCCAATGGTGCCTGGCTATAGGCAAATTCCAGACCGGTGGTCGATACCAGTACTTCGCCAAAAGTCAGCAAGGCATACGGCAGTATTTGCCAGGTGATTTCGATCGCATTGCCACCATCGATAGCTAACTGCATGAAACCGACGACAATCCAGGCCAGGCCGGAAAATGCAATCCCCAGGCCCATGCGACGCAAGGGTGTCAGTTCCATGCCCCTGAGTTTCAGCAGCGGGTACAGCACTAGGTTATTGAATGGAATCAGCAACATCACCAGCATGGGATTCAGCGCCTGCATCTGTGCAGGTTCAAACCATTCCGGCTTGGTCATTTTATCTGCCTGCAATACCCAGGTTGATGCCTTTTGATCAAACAGGGACCAGAACGGTGTCACCAGGGCAAATACCACCAGTATGCGCAATACGGAACGGACGCCATCTACCGCATGGTCAGGATGCACACCACGGGCACGTTCCAGTTGCATCCATGCGCCCATGCCGCCAAAACCGAGTACCAGCACCAGCGCCAGGCACAAAGCAGCAACGATACCGACTTTAGGAATCAGGAACAGGGAGCCGACTGCCAGCAAGGCCCCCAGCACAGCCATGTAGTAACCGCTCTTTGCCTGACCCGGGGCATCCGTGGTCAATGCAGTACGCACGACGTTCAGGAAAGAATGCGGATCACGTGGTGCAGGTTTGACATGCACATACCTCTTGCGGCCAGACCAGAAAATAATGGTAGCAATCAACATCAGCAAGCCAGGGATGCCAAACGCAATGCTGGCACCCAGTTTCTTCAGGAAGATAGGCATCAGCAGGGATGCAAAGAAAGAACCGAAGTTGATGATCCAGTAAAAGCCGTCAAATACCTTTTGTGCCAGAGACCGGTTGGACTGGTCAAACTGATCGCCGACAAACGACGTGACCAGCGGTTTGATACCACCCGACCCTAAGGCAATCAAAAAGAGTCCGGTATAAAAACCGTTTCGATTATCTTCAAAAATCGCCAGACAGGCATGGCCACAGCAATACACCAGACTCAGCCAGAACACCGTATTGTATTTACCAAAGAAACGGTCAGCCAGCCAACCACCCAGCAATGGGAAAAAATAAACACCGATGACAAAGGTATGAAACACTTCTTTTGCCATACCGGCACGCATGTTTTCCGGCATGGACAACAGCAGGCTGGTAATCAGAAATGGTGTCAGAATATTGCGCATGCCATAAAAGCTGAAACGTTCACAGCCTTCGTTGGCAATAATATACGGTATCTGTTTTGGCATTCGCGCCTGGTCGGCACTATCCACAGTCACGGATTGAGTCATTCGTCTCTCCTGTTCAATTGTTTTTATCACACCAAGACAAACGGCCTTTTTTAAAGGCCGGAATTATTTGCGATGGAAAGTAGACAGGTTTTGCTGGCTGTTCATGTGACGATCAACCAGAAAAACAGTGGGCGAAGTATCCGTATTTGCGGGGATGCCGTCAAGCCTGAAAATGCTACGGAATAGTGAAGAATATCGTGCACGGCGAGGCAAGAATTTCGACCTCAGGAAAATGATGCCAGACGATCATTGAAATCAGTCATCCGCAGCTCACTCAATCAAGTGAAAACCCGCATGGATAATAGCTCTGCCATACGTCAACGCAAAATACTCATGGGTGCAGATCAATATGGTTATGGATGGTTTTACAGAAAATAATTTATAAATTATAAAAATTCTTTTTGTTGTGCAATGCCATACGAAACAAAAAAATACCCACCGGCAAGGTGGGTATTTTGCTTCAGATACTGCATCCGGCGGCTAGGCCGTAGCCGGACGCCCATTCATCAAGCGCCAGGCCTTGAACGGCAGGCGATAAATAAACCGTATCATCAGCAAGGTCAGCAAGGCTTCGATGAAGGTCAGCACGAAGGCAAAAAACGTATTCCAGCGCGCTTCGCGGCGACGGAATTTTGCCATCATGCGGTCAAAGCTGATTTCTATGCTGTCATAGAAAGTCGGCACGACCAGCAGAGTCAGGAAGGTTGACGTGATGGTGCCGCCAATGATCGCAATCGCCAGTGGACGGTAGAATTCACCGCCCTCACCCAGGCCAATGGCTACCGGCAGCATACCGGCAATCAGGGCAAAGGTGGTCATCAGGATAGGACGCAGGCGCTTGCGGCCGGCATACATCAATGACTCTTCACGGTCAAAGCCTTCTTCTTCCCGCTTGCGGGCGCAATCCAGCAAGAGAATCGCATTTTTTGCCACCAGTCCCATCAGCATGATGATGCCGATGAAGCTCATCAGGTTCAGTGTACCCTTGGTCAGCAGCAAAGCCACCACCACACCGATCAGGCTCAGCGGCAGCGACAGCATGACGGCGATAGGTGCGGTGAAAGAACCAAACTGCATGACCAGAATCAGGTACATCAGGCCGATGCCGGATACCAGCGCAATCGTCATTTCAGTAAACAGCTCTTTTTGCGAGCGTGCAGCACCACCCAACTCAATACCGAAACCGGTAGGGAAATTGATTGACTTGGCGATTGCCAGCGCATCTGCTGTTACTTCACCAGGCGACCTGCCCTGGGCATTGGCAGATACGGCAATCATGCGCTTGCCATCAGTATGCTGAATCTTGGCCGGACCCTTGCCCATGGTGATGGTGGCAATCTGTTCCAGCGGAACCATCTTGTCACTGCCAGCCACGGCGATTGGCAGCCGCTCTATGTTTTCAGCGCTGATGCGGTCTTCCGGATGCAGACGTACTGCGACATCGCGTGCTTCACCGGTAGGATCAACCCAGTCACCGATCTCGACACCGGCAAATGCCACACGCAGGGCCTGCGCCGCATCATTGACGGAAATACCGAGTGAATTTGCCAGACCACGATCCATTTCTATCTGCAATTCATCTTTCGGATCCTGCTCGGATAAACCGACATCGACGGCACCATTGACCTTGCTCAGCTTTTCCATGAAGTCATTGGCGATCTGCATCAGCTTGCGCGAATCAGGGCCAGAAAACTGTATCTGCACCGGCTTGCGGCCACCATTTTGCAAATCGTCCTGCACCACATATTCAGCTCCGATGATGCTGCCGACTTTTTTGCGCAATTCAACCGCGATCTCTACTGCTGACCGTACTCGTTCGGTACTCTTGCCAATATCCACATACACACGACCACCAGTACTGTTGATGATGCTGTTGGTGACCTTGGTTTCCTTGATGGTACGCGCCAGCTCGGCTGCTTTTTCCACTTTCAGGCGGCCATACTCCAGACTGGAACTGGATGGCGTGCGGACATCGATCATGATGGTGCCATTGTCAGCCGTAGGCAAAAAGCTGGTGCCACCCTTGGCCGCGTGCAGGGCCAGTGCCCCGGCAAAACTCAGGGCAGCAATCAATGCCATCCAGACGCGGTGATGCAAGGCCCAGGCGATCACGTTACCGTAACGGTCGGCCTGATGATCAAACCAGGTATTGAATCTGGCCAATACCAGGCTGATGCCGCGCTTGGGTTCCAGATGATGCCCGACCGGGTCACCCCAATACGCAGACAGCATGGGGTCGAGCGTGAAAGAGATAAACAGACTGACCAGAACTGAACTGGCCACTGTCAGTGCAAAGGGTCTGAACCATTCACCCGACACACCAGGCATGAAAGCCACAGGAATAAACACGGCAATGATGGAGAAGGTGGTGGCGGCCACTGCCAGACCAATTTCCTTGGTACCGTTGCTGGCGGCAGTACGTCGGTCAGAACCCATTTCCATATGCCGCACGATATTTTCCCGCACCACAATCGCATCATCGATCAGTACACCAATCGCCAGCGACAAACCCAGCAGGGTCATGAAGTTGAGCGTAAAGCCACACAGCCAGACCGCGATAAAGGCGGCGATCACCGAAGTCGGCAAGCTCATCGCGGTAATCAGCGTGGAACGCCAGGAATTCAAGAATACATACACCACGAAGATCGTCAGCACGGCACCAAACATCAGCGATTCGATCACATTGTTCAGGCTGCTTTGTGCATCCTTGCCGCCATCCTGGGTGACTTCAATCTTGGTACCTGCCGGTAAAGTCTTGTTGATGTCAGCAACCAGGGTGCGTACCTTGCCCGCAACAGTGACCGTACTGGCATCGCGTGAGCGAGTGATGGAGATACCCACGTTCGGCTGGCCATTACGCACACTGAAACCATTGATTTCAGCAAAGCTGTCGGCAATATCGGCCACCTGCGCCAGTCTGACCAGTTCATTGCCACGTCGCTTGATGACGATGTTCTGGAATTCGGCAGGTGATTCTATGCGCCCGATCAGGCGTATGCTTTGTTCGTCCAGCCTGCCCCTGACCTTGCCTACCGGTGCGGTGGTGTTCTGGTTGCGCAGAGCGGTTACCACTTCTGCTACCGACACATTGTATTCACGCAGTTTTTGTGCGCGTAACAAGACGGTCAGTTCTCGCTTCAAGGCACCATCGACGGAGACTGTTGCCACCCCATCTATGGCGCGGAATTTATCGGACAATTCATCTTCTGCCATGCGTGAAATTTCTGCATGGGTCAGGCCCTCCGACGTCAGCGCCAGTTGCATGATGGGTTGTGCCGAGGGATCCCGTCTTTCGATGACGGGCTCACGCATTTCCACCGGCATCTTGTACCGTATCGATGCAATCGCATTCCTGACCTCTTCCGAGGCTTCAATCATGTTCTTGTTGAAGTTGAAGACGATGGTGATACTGGCACTGCCCTCATTGGCGGTAGATCGTACCTGGTACACGCCGGTAATGCTTTGCAGGGATTTTTCCAGGCGATTGATGATCTCGCGTTCGACGGTTTCCGGTGACGCACCCGGGTAAGGGATACCTATGGACAGCACCGGTTCTTCCACATCGGGAATCTGGTTAACCTTGAGTTTCTTGAGCGCCAGCAAACCCACACACATCAGGGTGATGATGATCACGATCATCGCCACCGGGCGCTTGATACTGAAATCGGAGAGGAACATGGCTTATTTCCCGGCTGGTGGTGTGGAGGCTGTAGTTGCGGCTGCGGATGCGGATGCGGCTGAAGCTGACGCCGGATCAACTACGGGTGCGGCAGCTGGTGCACTTGCGGTAGGGACGTTGGATGCAACAGAGGCAATCATCTGCACCTTTTGCCCATCCATCAGGGTCGATACCGGATTACGTACCACCTTGTCGCCATTGACCAAACCGCTACGGACTTCAAAATCACCACGGCGCGGATCACGTTCACCAACGATGAGGCTGACTTTCTTCAGCAAGCCATCCCTGACACGCCAGGCATAGGCTTTGTCGCCATCCCGCAGCAGTGCCGTGCTCTTGATCATCAAGGTCTGGGTGGAACCGGTCTCGATCCGTCCTTCGGCATACAGGCCAGAAACACGCGGTGGATTGCTGTCGGCAAATGCCACCAGTACTTCAACCTGCCGGGTCGTGGCATTCGCTGCCATATCAACACGCTTGACCTTGCCGGTAAAGCCCTGATTACCGTAACCATTGACGCGGAAGCTGACCATTTGCCCGATCTTGACATTGTTGACCTTGTCGGCAGACAGCAGGCCTTCAAAACGCATACTGGTCGGGTCTATCACTTTTACCAGTTCCTTGCCTATCTGGGCAGTATCACCGGCCGACACCTTGCGTTCGCTGACGACCCCATCAAATGGTGCACGCACTTCGGTGCGTTGCAATTGCTGCCGGGCCTGGACTGAGCGCGCCCTGGCTGCCACCAGATCGCTCTGGGCGTTATTGCGACGCATTTCTGCATCTTCCAGTAATTGCGTCGATGTCATGCCGGAGGCACGCAGGGTTTTCAGGCGTTGAAACTGGCGTTCTGCCTGTTCCAGCGTCTGGGCCGATGCGCGTGCCGCTTCTTCCGCCGAATGCAGGCTGTCGCGGATGGAAGTATCATCCAGGCGCACCAGCAAATCGCCGCGTTTGACTGTTTCACCGTTTTCTTTCAGTACCTGCAAGACCACGGTCGATAATTCAGACCGCAAATCTGCCTTGCGTTCAGGCTGTATCGAGCCGGTAATCACGGGGCCGGAAGACAGGGCACTGTTCTGTATAAGCTGTAAATCCTCTTCTGTTACCAGTAAAGGTTTATCCAATGCTTTGGCAGCTTTTGCCTGATCTGATTCCTTACTGTCTTTGTTTCCTTTGCTACAGGCACTCAAAGCCAGGGCAAGGGATAAGACAATCAGACTGGGTCGCAACATGGTGAATCTCCGTAATGAGTCATGGGAATAAGGCGGTAAAAACCTGATTTGTAACAAAAAGTTCCAATATGTTACGCAGTATCCATGAGCAGACAGTACGGTGTCAACGCGCATGATTTCCTGAAGCTAGTGGTGAGAAGTAGTCATATGGCAATATTTCTTGCAATGTTGCGACAAGTCCGGTAGGCTGCGCCCTCTTTCGCGTTCATCCAGCTTCTTATTGTGCCCGTATCAGCATCACCTACTGTCTCACCACCTGTCTTATTGATCGTCACGGATGTTTTTGGCAATACACCGGCGATTGCCAGCTTTGCCAGACAATTTCCCTTACCCTGCCTGATTGCCTCGCCGTTTAGCGGTGAAACCATACAATACCCGGCCGAAACTCTGGCCTATCATGCGTTTATCGCCCAGGGTGGGGTTGCTGCCTATGCAGACAAGCTGTCCCGTTTAATCGGGGACAACCAGTCCAGCCTGCGCTATGCCATCGGTTTTAGTGCCGGTGCAAGTGCGTTATGGCTCAATAGCGAAAATCCGGTTATGGCAAATCTGCAACAGGCGGTACTGTTTTACGGATCACGCATACGTGAACACCGTGACATACAGCCAGGCTGCCCTGCACGTCTGATCTTTGCCGAACAGGAAGCGGCCTTTGAACCGGCAGAACTGGTCAGTGACTTGCGCCGACGCGGTCATGCGGCAGAGTTGGTCAAAGGTAGCAGGCATGGCTTCATGAATCCCTACTCCAGCGGGTTTTGCCTGAAAACCCAGGAACGCTATCTGCAAGAATTGCTGGAACTGACGCAAATCAGCGCTGCTGCCTGAACCATATTCCACTGCCGTAGCCTCTTGGCAAGATTGAGTTTCCACCCCTCTTACCCTATACTGCGCAGCGCGTGACACAATCACCGACCCACGCTTTTGATTACACCAACCAGTGATCAAAGGCTTTTTTATTTGCAGGCCAGCACCAAAAACTTATTCGATTTATTAACTTTTTTGCGGTATGACCGCATCTGCCTGATCAGGCAGATCGTCTGGTTAATCCGCGCGGAGCCATAAGCATGACCGCCTTTGTATTTAATGAAATCAATTTCGACGACCACGAACAAGTCGTGTTCGCTTCTGAAGCCAAATCCGGCCTGAAAGCCATCATCGCAGTTCACAACACCAATCTTGGCCCGGCCATGGGTGGCTGCCGCATGTGGAATTATGCAGATGAAGCCGAAGCTGTACGTGATGTATTGCGCCTGTCGCGCGGCATGACCTACAAGAACGCAGTTGCCGGCCTGCCTATCGGTGGTGGCAAAAGCGTTATCATCGGCAACCCCAAAACTGACAAGACCCCTGCCCTGTTTGAAGCTCTGGGTGAGGCCCTGGAGCGTCTTGGCGGTCGTTATGTGACGGCAGAAGATGTCGGCACCAGCCCGGCCGACATGGCCAATGTTGCCAGCAAAACCAGCTACGTAGCCGGACTGGGTGACCGTGGTGATCCATCCCCTTACACTGCCCTGGGCTGCTTTGTTGGTGCCCAGGCTGCGGTAAAACACCATTTAAAACGTGACAGCTTTGATGGCCTGACCGTGGCACTGCAAGGTCTGGGTCATGTCGGTTATGACTATGCACGTCAGTTGAAAGAAGCCGGTGCCAGACTTATCGTGACGGATATCGATCAGGCTGCACTGAAACGCGCGCAGGAAGAGCTGGGCGCAGAAGTCGTCGCCATCGATGCCATCTATGATGTGGAAGCCGACATCTACGCACCATGCGCCCTCGGTGCCACCCTGAACCCGGACACACTGTCACGCCTGAAAGCCAGGATCGTTGCTGGTGGTGCCAACAACCAGTTGGCAACACCGGAGATGGGTGAAATCTGCCGTCAAAAGGGTATTTTGTATGCGCCTGACTTTGTCATCAATGCCGGTGGCATCATCAAGGTGTGCTATGAATATCTGAACACGCCGGAAGACGGCATGGTCGCCCACGTGCGCCGTATTGGTGACACCCTGGCAGAAGTATTTGCCCGCGCCGACGCAGAAGGCTTGCCAACCAGTGTCGTTGCCGATCGTATTGCGGAAGCGAAGTTCAAGAAATAGACCCATCAAAGTTGCAACCCCGGTTGCAAGCCCGTGCTGTTGAAATTAAAAGCCATCAGAACCATGTGTTGTGGTGGCTTTTTCAATTATGGGTACATACACAAATAGCATGTCTCTTTGTATCTCAATTTGCATCTTAATTTGTATCTCAATTTGTATCTCTCTCAATTACAGCAATCTGTATCTATTTCCTCCATCTTAAAAAGCTTATTCTGCCTGCTGACACAAAAACGGAGCAGAGCCATGACCGCGCTTTCAAATATACGCATGCTGACCCACTACAAGGCCTGGGCGGATGACAAGATGTTTTCCATGCTCAATGCCATACCAGAGGAAGAAGTCCTGCGCCCCCGGGCGACGCGCTTTGGCAATATGCTGCACACCATGAATCATGTCCACGTCATCGATGATGTGTTTCGTGCGCATCTGCTGGGGCAACAGCATGGCTATCAGGATCGCAATACGGCCAGTACACCGCCATTGCACGAATTGTGGGATGCCGTAAAAAATATGGATCAGTGGTACCGGGATTTTGCCCGGGATCTCAGCGAAGCTGATCTGGAACGCGTCATCCATTTCAATTTCATCGGTGGCGGCCAGGGCGTCATGAGCTGCCAGGAAATGTTGATGCATGTCGTCAATCATGCCACTTACCATCGCGGCTTCGTCGGCGACATGATGTACCAGGCAGGTGTCATGCCACAGTCCAGCGACCTTACCGTATTTGTCAGGGATGTGCTACGGGCCTGACGATTGTTTTGGTTCTGGCAAAAAACCGGGCAGTCTGCGAGGCACTTGAAACAGTCAGCTTTCGGGCTTACACTCACAGGCTTGTCCACTCCAACTTGTCAGACCATGACCATACTCACGACTGCACGCCTGCGCCTGGAACCATTTACTGACAGCCATTTTGAAGGTCTGTCGCGCATGAACAGTGAGCCTGAAGTCATGCGTTACATCACAGGCAAACCAGAAACGCCGGAAGAAACCCTGTCTGTCATAGAACGCGTCAAGGGACGCTGGGTAGAATTCGGCTTTTCGTGGTGGAGCTTCATCGAACTGGACACCAATGAAATCATCGGTGCCGGTTGCATACAATATCTGGGACGCGACCCGGCCAACCCACTGGAAATTGGATGGCGCCTGCGCAAGGATAAATGGAATATGGGCTATGCATCAGAAGCTGCACAGGCCATGGCAACATTTGCCTTTGAGACGGTCAAGGGTGATTCTTTATTTGCGGTCTGCCATCAGGAAAACCAGGCATCCGCCCACGTCATGAAAAAGCTGGGCATGCAGTACCGTGGCATAGAACGCTGGTATGACATGGATACGGCAGTATACGTGATGAGCCGTGAAGAGTGGCTGGCCCGCGCCTGACCTGTGGCACACAGGCAAAGCGCATAGATCGAATTAAATGCGTGAATTCAAGGCACAAACTTCAATTCACGAACTTCCATGCGAATTTCAGTGTGCAGATTTCAATATGCAGATCAGCCATCTACCGCAACGATGATGCGGTTACGACCGTTTTCCTTGGCCTGATACAAAGCCATGTCGCTGCGTGACAGCGACACATCAGCGTCAATATCGCTGGCCTGCATGACGGCAATGCCTATGCTGACGGTGACAGGAATAATTTGTCCATTCGCATTGACCGGCGTTTCGCGCATTTGCTTTTGTACCCTTTGTGCAAACACGGTCGCTTCCGACACATTCGCACCAGCCAGGACGACGGCAAATTCTTCGCCGCCCACACGGCCAGCGTAATCTGTCTTGCGCAATTCATCGTCCAGGATATGGGCAAAATGTCTGAGTACCAGATCGCCGACGGCATGACCATGGGTATCGTTGATGATTTTAAAATTGTCCAGATCACACATCAATACCGCAGATGCCTTACCGGCCCCACGCTGTATGCGGGCCAGTTCTTCTTCCATGCGGCCCATGAAACTGCGCCGGTTAGGAATTTGCGTCAGAAAATCGATGGTCGCCAGTTCCTGCAATTCCTGCTCTATGCGTTTGCGTTCTGTCACATCAGTGATGAAACCATGCCACAGAGTTTCGCCATCTGGCAAGCGACGTGGTCGCGCATCCATCTGACGCCAGCGCATGCCTTGCTGCGGCAGATTGACGCGGTATTCGTGATGCAAATGTTCCAGACGGCTTGACGATGTCAGGATAGCCGCCCGGTAAGCCGGAAAATCCTCAGCATGAATACGTGCATGAATCACGTCCACGCATTCCTTCATTTGTGCCGGCGTCAGTTCATAGATATCGCGTATGCCTTCGCTGACATAGGAAAAACACTCCTTGCCATCCGGCTGCATGCGGTACTGATAGGCAAGGCCTGGTACTTCATTGGTCAGGCAGGTCACCAGGTCAACGCTTTGTTGCAGACGCTCTGACAACGCGCGCATGGTGGTGATATCGGTCGTGGTGCCCAGCATGCGTAGGGGCTTGCCATCTTCTGCCCGGCTGACCACTTTGCCACGGCTGGATATCCATTTATAACTTCCATCCTTGCAGCGGACCCGGTGTTCGACGACATAACTTTCTGTCTTGCCTTCGAAATGCGCCTGCATGGTGTCCTGCACGTAGGCCCGGTCTTCCGGATGCAGGCGCGTATAACTGTCTTCTATGCGGTTGGATACTTCATTGTCGGCATAGCCGAGTATGGCTTTCCAGCCGGGTGAATAATGAATTTCGCCAGACTGGATATCCCGGTCCCAGATACCGGTTGCGCTGCCTTCTATCGCCAGTGCCATGCGCATCATATTGGCGTGACTTTTGCGCGAAATATCGTGTGCTACCTGTATTTTTTTCTGATCGGCACGGTATTCGGCGATGGTGGAGATCATGCCTGGAAGTTCGGACAGCACCTGCTCTGGCAACCGGGTGTATGCATGATCTGCCCGTTGCAGCAATATCAGTCCGCCCAGCAAGCTTTGCCCGGCACGGCGGACAGGCACACAGCCCATAAGGCATAGCTGTGGCGTAAGCATCGTGTTGTCCGGGCTGGTCTGTCGAAAAACGCTGGCCTCCAGCAAAACATCTGCCCCGACTATCTCTTCTGTCGACCTGCCCAGCATGGCGAATATGTCTTGCGCAGTTGACTGGGTGACAAGGCTGTTCAGTTCGTCCTGAGACAGACTGGCGGCAAACCATTCTGCAAGCCGGTCTTCATCAGCACCAGCCAATAACAGAATAGCCACACAACCCGCATAGTTCTGTTCCAGGCTGCCAATCAACTGTTGCAATAATTCATCATGGGGGACTTTGTGAGCGATTCCCGCCAGGATGAGGCGGTAAAGTGCCAGCACATGCTGGCTGTCACGCGGGTTGCCATTCTGGCTTTCAAACGAAGTATCCAAACTCATCAACCTCAGGCATCCTCTGGAGAAATACCCTGAACCAGCTTTAGTGACAAAGCAATAATCGCTTTGTCACATTCTGGCATGTCAGTGCATTTCATGAAGGCAACAGCTTGCTGCACCGTGCCTGTCAATCATATACCAAAGTCACTTTGCGTGATGCCTGTGTTCTATCTGCCTGCTACCAGCCTTGTTGCTTCAATGCCTCAATTTCAAAATCGCCATCATCAAGCAGTCGCTCCCATCCGGCAAACTTGCCCAAGCCCAGGGTTTTTGCCATCGATAGCAAGAGACTCTGCCCTGCCGCTGCGCGTTCCGGAATCAATTGATAGACAGGGTCTTTAAACGCTGCTGCCGGCGTGGTAAATGTCCAGCCCATGTCACGAAATTGTTGTATCACCTCACCCAGCCACATGGCATTGATGAGGTTATGGTGCATCAGTATGATTTGCGGAATATCGCGCCCCTGCAATTGCCAGGACAAAGCACGATAAGCTTCTGCGCGTTGTCGCACATGGGCAAGGTAAGCCAGCTTGATGGGGGTCACATCCGCTTGCGGATTTTTTTCCAGCACTGCTGTCAGTTTTTCATTTAAACGCCAGTCGCTGGTGTCCAGGCTGACATAGGCGTTCCTATAATTTTGCTGTTTTAAAAAACTGCGCATGCCATCACGTTTTTCTGGCGTATTGCCTTCACGCAAATAGGTATAGCGATACCATTTCTGATAACCGGACAAGCTGCTGATGATCTTGTCGCAGTCGAGTACTTCTTGCTGGTACTGGGCCAGACTGACTTTCTCGCTATGCAGATCAGGATGCGTCATGCTGTGGTTGCCTATCGCATGTCCGGCATCGGACCAGGCTTTGGCCAGCGCATAACCGGCAGGCTGATTCGCGCCATTGTCTCCCGTCACAAACAAGGCCGCCGATACACCATGTCTGGCCAGGGCATCCAGCATGGCTTGATTGCGTTGCTGAGGACTTAGCTTTGGTGTCTGCTCTAACTGGGGACCATCATCAAAAGTGAAAGCGACTGTCTGTGCATGGCAATTGCCAACAAAAAGCAGCAGTGCCGCTATGCAGCTGTAACTGAATGCGGAAAGATCGTGATGGAATATTTTCATTGTGATTCAGAAAGATGAAATGCGGGTCAAGACAATAGCATAACACCAGGCTTTTGCATGATGCGCTATAGCAATATCAGACTCTGCAATACCGGGCAAAATAATAAGCCGATGCAATCTCATGCAATTTCATGCAGTCAGCAGATAAATATTCCAATCTGACATCGGAGGCCTATAATTCTGCAAGCTCTGCCCGCGCTTCTGCGCTCCAGGATATGTGTCCGTCGTGTACATAGTGAACCGTAGTGAACAGTTGTGAACCGTTGTAAACATATCCTGCTTCCAACCTGAGAAGATATCAACATAAGGAGATATGAACATGAGTACCGTTACTGCACATGAACCTGGCGCATTTTGCTGGGTAGAACTTGCCACCAATGATCAAAAGGCCGCCAAGGCATTTTATGGTGAACTTTTCGGCTGGACTGCCAATGACCAGGACATGGGACCGGAAGGCGTGTACACCATTTTCCAGCGCAAGGGAAACGATGCCGCTGCCGCTTATACCCTGCATGCTGAACGTCAGGCCGGCATACCTCCACACTGGATGATTTATATATCCAGCGAGAACGCAGAAGCAACAGCAAAACACTGTGCCGAACTGGGTGGGGAAATCGTGATGCCTGCATTTGATGTGTATGATCTGGGCCGCATGGCAGTATTGAAAGACCCTGCCGGTGCGTTTCATAATATCTGGCAACCCGGCAAGAACACGGGTCTGGGCGTCCACAATGAACCTGGTGCCTTTTGCTGGGGACAGCTCAATACCAGCGATACGGCAAAGGCAGAAGCGTATTACACCGCCTTGTTTGGCTGGGGTGCAAGCACCGGTACAGGCGGTGGCATGACGTATACAGAATGGCAGCATAACGGCACACCCATAGGCGGCATGATGGCCTTGCCAGATGGCCTTATGGCACCGTCACACTGGCTGGCGTATTTCAGTGTGGAAGATTGTGATGCATCCGCCGCCAAAGCCCAGGCCCTGGGTGCTGCTACCTATGTCGCGCCCAGCGACATTCCCAATACTGGTCGCTTTGCGGTTCTGGCCGATCCGCAAGGTGCCGTTTTCGCGATTTATCAGCAAAGTTAAATGCCGGAATAAAGCCATCACAGCCCCGGCTTGCGTATTCAGCCTTGTTGCAAAAAACTGATTGCGCGTGCGACACCCAGCCTGGGGCTGGACAAAACTTGCCTGCCTATGCCAGACAATGTCTGTGCTGCAGATGCCATGGATGCCTGTGCCAATACGATGACATCGATATCGGCCGCATGCTTCTGCATCTGGTTTCTGACTGCCGTGCTGATCGCTTGCAGATAAGCGTCGCTGTCGCCTTGCAGGAAATATGCCCATGCATCACTGACCAGCAAATTGCTGATGCTGACAGGCTTGTCCAGTGCATGGGCTGATTCCATCAGTAATTCAGTGGTTGGCAACAAGGTGGTTTCCAGCGCTGCCACCAGCAAAATACGTGGGCCCAAGGCGACAGCACTGTCAGCCATGGCGCGATCTATTCTGGCTGTATGAAAATCTGCCTGCACTGACATGCGCTCTGCCACGCCACCTATGCCAGAACTCATTTCATAAATAGGGGTGAGATGCGTTTGTCTCATAACGCGGGCTGGCAAGGCGGACGAGGCAGTCAATAGCGAGTCTATTGACAACGAGTTCAACGCAGTCCAGTACGCGTTATGAGGCAAACCCTTCGGGAGCTGGCGATTCGGGCGCATTGCTTCGTTGCGCCGCTTGCTAAGGCACCAGCCTTAGCTGCGCGACGACGCCTTGCACTGCATCCCGAATCGCCTTGCTCGCACTCATCCCTATTTATGAAATGAGTTCTAGAGCATGTGCATACCACCAGACGTGCACCACTGGCCGCAGCCTCTTGCATCGCATGTTCAACATCCCTGACGACAGTTGCATCGGAAGCACCCAGTTGCTGGGCACTTGCCAGCAAGGGCGGTGCGACCTGATGATGCACCCTGAGTCCTGGTGCCAGTTCCTGCACCAGGGCTTCAAAGCTGTCCGCATGTACCGGCGAGGTATGTAAAAAAGCGAGCTCATGCTGCATGCGGTCGGTTTTCCGTCAATTGAGTTTTTTCATGTGGGCGACCAGCTGATCGAGTGCAGTTCCCCAACCCTGATGAAATCCCATGTCCATATGTTTCTGTTTGTCTTCTGCATTTTTATGCAGGACGACTGCCTTGTACTTTGTTCCCGCGTCATGGGCTTCAAATGTGATGATGGCAGTCATGAAAGCATTGCCGGTAGGGCGAAACCCGGGGCCAAGGGCATCGGTAAACACCAGTTTCTGACCATGAACGACTTCAAGATAGCAGCCGACATTGTCGTGATTGACGCCTTCGGGTGACTGCATGACTGTACGAAAGATACCGCCAGCTTTCAAATCAATTTCACAGTCTACTGTTTTCCAGGGGGCGGGCGTAAACCATTCGACCAGATGCGCGGGCGTGGTCCAGGCCGCCCAGACCAGTGATGGCGGGATATCGACGATACGTTCCAGTACCAGATCAAATTTGTTTTCTTCTTTGTTTTCCTCTGCAGTCACTTCAGACATCGCGATTCTCCTTCATTTTGTTTAAATATTCATCGAGTTGATTAAAGCGACTTTCCCAATCGCTGCGCTGCCGGGATAGCCAGAGTTCGGCTTCTTTTAAGGCCTGTGGTGCCAGTTGGTATGTCCTGACCCTGCCGTTTTTTTCCGACATCACCAGGCCGGAGTCTTCAAGTACCCGCAAATGCTGGGTAAATGATGGCAGTGCCATATCGAAATCCTGCGCCAGTTCGCTGACTGCCGCCGGTCCTTTACACAGACGTGCCAATACCGCGCGCCGGGTAGTGTCGCTCAGGGCAGAAAACAGTTGGTCTAGTTGCATAAATGTTGCCTGACAGTTGGCTGAAAATTGCACATGAGCGGCAGACATGCGCATCAATATAGCGCAGACTAATATAGCTCAAATCAATACTTAGGTAAATACCTTTGTATTAATTTACCTTATTGGGCAATTTTTTCTTCCGCCCGTACATGCCTGAGAATTTGATCAAAGGGTTCTTGCAGGTACTTATACCGGGGCGACAGGTAGATATAGACCGGCTTGGAAAACAGGTCTTGTAGAAAATAAGTGTCTGCCGCCTGATGACTGGCTTCAAGTATCTTGCGCGCCATGGAGCGGGTGATGATGCAGGCATCGCCCAATTTTCTTAACACCATGCTGGCGCAATCCTGTTCCGAATTGACGGCAATCATTTGTCCCGCGTCCTTGTGCAATGCAATGGCAGCATTACCACGTACATAAAATACTTTATGCCCGCTCAGGTCATTCATGGTTTTGACGATGAATGCCTTGTCATGGGTCAGCACGCTAAAGCTCAACTGCCCCAGAGCAGCAGGCACACGAACCGCCGTTGGTGCCATGTTTTGAAATTCTTCAAACCGGGGTAACTCTCCAGCAGTTTCACCATCCTGCAACATCTTGATGGCACGGCCGGATGGATAAGCCGCCAGGCTGCATACGAGTCCATATTGATAGCATACTTTTTCCAGCAAGCGCTTGCTATCGGCGAATGCTTCGCCAGCCTCACTGAGAGAGGACGTAAAATGCAATTCGCGTTCGCCAGTCTGCTGACGGGAAAACACGTCTGTAGAGGCGAAAAACAAAAACAGCAAGACAATTGCACGCACGATCAACGGCTTTCAAATGAAGCCTGGCACTTCGTCTGTTACAACAGGAATGAACAGAACGCATTTATGAACAGGAATGAAATGCGTTCCAAAGGACAAAGACGGAGATTGCGGAACCAGCTCAGTGGCAGTATTTAACAATACCAGTCGACTGACAAGCGCAACCTCAGATAGTGTTGCAAGACAGATGCAGACTGGTAATTTTGGCAAAGAAACTTATGGCTCTGACATATCAAATCCATCATTTTTCTGTGTACGGCTGTCATCAACATCCGCCGAAAAATCAAGACTGAGATGCTACCGAAGGTGCCCGCCTATGCGGTTTATGTCTATTACTTAACTTATGCCGCCTTTGCCAACTCTACCGGTTCTGCTGCCAGCGCCTCTGCCGTGCGCTCGGCATTGTAAAGTTCCAGATTCAGTAATCCCAGACGCTTGGCGACAATGGTTGGCACCAGGGCCTGGCCGGCCACATTGACTGCAGTACGCCCCATGTCGATGATGGGCTCCACCGCCAGCAGCAAGCCTACACCTTCAAGCGGCAAGCCAACAGTAGACAGGGTCAGCGTCAACATGACGGTTGCCCCCGTCGTGCCCGCGGTCGCGGTAGAGCCAAGTACTGACACCAGGGCGATCAGGCCCAATTGCGTGACATCGAGATGCAAGCCATAAAATTGCGCGATAAAAATCGCCGAAATCGCCGGATAAATCGAAGCGCAGCCATCCATCTTGGTGGTTGCGCCCAAGGGCACAGCGAAGGCTGCATATTCACGTGGCACGCCCAGATAACGTTCTGTGACACGCTCAGTCAGCGGCATGGTGCCCATGGATGAACGCGAAACAAATCCCAGTTGCACTGCTGGCCAGACACCACTGAAATACTGGCGCACTGACAAGCCATGGATGCGTATCAGCACAGGGTACACAATAAACAATACCAGCAACAGGCCGACATACACTGAAGCGCTGAAACTGGCGAGTGAACCCAGCGCATCCCAGCCATAACTGGCGACTGCATCACCCAGCAATGCCAGCGTGCCCAAGGGTGCCAGGCGAATAATCCACCACAGTATTTTCTGCACTACGCCACCGACTGCATCGACAAAACGCAACAAGGGTTCTGCACGGTCACCAATCTTGATTGCGGCAATACCCACGGCAATAGAAATCACCAGTAACTGCAAGACGTTAAAACCAAGCTGCGTGCTGGCAACTGCCTTCTCACCCACCAGTTTCACTGAACTGCTGGCTGTCATACCCAGAATATTCCCTGGCAGTATCTGATTTAAAAAGGCCCACCAGGAACCGGTCCTTGACGGCGCACCTGCCTTGGCTGCATCGACCACGGCACCGGCACCCGGGTTCGCCAGCAAGCCAATCGCCAGACCAATGGCAACGGCGATAAAGGCTGTAATGGCAAACCAGATCAGGGTTTGTGTCGCCAGTTGCGCCGCATTTTGCAAACGCCGCAGATTGGCGATACTGCTGACCACTGCAGTCAGAATCAGCGGTGGGATCATCAGTTTCAACAAGCCGACATAGGCATTACCGACCGCACCCAGAGCAACCTGCAGCCAGTTCGCTTCTGTTCCTTGTGTGCCCATGTTACGCGCCACCAGACCAACCAGTATCCCGGCGGCCAGACCGACTACGATTTGCGGCCCGAAAGATTTCCACCAGCGAGCACCATGTCCACTGGGCAATGCTGATACACCTGCCTTGTTATTTGAAGTTTGCATATCCTTATTCCCTATCCTCAGAAGCAACTATATTGATGCCTGTATCATGCACCAAAGTACGTGCTATTAGAACTCATTTCGTAATAGAAGGAAATGCGTTTACCTCATAAGCTGAGACCGGCAAAACAGATATGGCAAACCCTTGGTGAACTCACTGATTCGGGCGGATTGCTGCGGTATCCAGACCAGTAAGCTGTTTGTGTGTACCGCCATTTAAAAAACCTTCCATGAAACGGCGGCGCACCAGAAAATGATAGCTGAGCAGACAAAACAATGTCGTGAGCAGGATATTGCAAATCATTCTTGCTACAGCAGCCAGGGGACTGTGATACAGCAAAATACCAAATCCTATGGTTCCCAGCATGTGTACCAGATAGACCCAGTAAGAACTGTCGGCCATATAGGTGAGCACACGATTCTGACCTGGCAGATAGCGCAGGAATACACCAATCAGGGCAAAACTCCAGAGCCAGCTGACGCAATTGTATAAATATGCCATTACCCACTGCATGCCGTAGCTTACCGGTTCTGCGCCACCAACATGCTTGATCACGCCCAAAAACACGATGAACACTGGTAAGCCGGCAATCATGTAAAACCAGCTTTTGCGTGCAAAATTTTCCAGCAACTCGCTCTGATAGCGATAAAGAAAAATACCAAATGTGAAAAACAGACCGCTGTGTATCAACTCTGCCGGATGAGGCACGAACGAACCCAGCGGAGTAACAACACCACTGCGATAAAAACCACCCGCTACAGCCAGCGGCAAGGCCAGCAAGAATATACCCCACCAGTTCATGCCCAGTATTTTCCAGACTCTGGCAAAGCCCCCCTGCCACCCAGAGGGAATATGGACAGACAGACGCAGCAGCAAGGCATACGCCAGGCAATACAAAAACAGGTAATAGATGAACCACAAATGCAGCAACGATACCTGGGGCCGGTCCGGAATTTGCGGAATAACCGCGAAGTCCACACCTATCGTTCCATACGCATTCAAATGCGCATACACCGCCACCAGCAAACCCATGGCGATAGACAGCGCAGGCCAGAACAGCAAAAAAGGCCAAACCAGCTTGCGCACTCTTTGCCGCAACATGGCCGCAGTTCCACGCCGTGCAGCCAGCATGGCAACAAAGAAACCAGCCAGTATGAAAAACACCGGCATGCGAAACGCGTGGATAAAAATAATCAACAAATCTGCCAGCAAACTGGTCTGGCTGTCACGCCAGGGCGTAGGTGCCGGATTGACCATGTAATTGACCGACACATGCACCACGATGCCCAGCCACATCATGATGGCCCGGAGATTGTCGAGGGAATGCAGGCGCTGATTTGTATTCATATATTCCTGCTCTCAAGATTTGGAAGCTGCTACAAACGATACATCCAGTCGCTTTCCCTGTTCCTGGCATCGTTCAGCAATTGTTGTGGACTGCGACCCGAAATATCTTTGCAATCGCGGATCAGGTGAGATTGATCGGCATAACCCTGGGTGCTGGCATGCTCAGCCCAATTTGGCGTATGCCCCTGCCCCAGACCAAGCAAGACCTGGCTATGGCTGCGCTTGGCACGCCACAATCTGGACAAGCCCAATAAAGGTAAACCTGCTTCTTTTCTGGCCCGTCTTTGTACCTGACGCTCACCGACACCAAGCAAACTGCAACTCAGTCGCAGGCTCAGATTTTGCCCCATCTTGCGCAAGCGCGACCAGGGGTTGGCAAACAAAGGACTGGCATATTGCGCCACATGGCTTTCTATCAGTTGACACCGTTCTGCATCATCCCTGGCCAGGGCAACCGCTTCCAGCAAAGCCCGGCCCTGCAAATTCAAACTTGTCCGGGCATCGACAAAGAGATCTTGCACTATCGACAAATCCAGTTCAAACAAGGCATGAAAAGCATCCGCATAAAACACCGCCATAAAACTATGCCGTTCACCGATATTCCCGGAAATCCCATACTGACTCTGACATCCAGCCAGAAATATCTGTGGCAAACGCTGGTCACGTTCCGCTTTACCTTGCTGTACCAGAGCAAGTTCCCCTTCCAGCATCCAGGTAATACAACAAAAAGGCGAAGCGGGAAAATGATTCAACTGATCCGGCCCATCCAGACCACTACCACGGGTATCCCGCACCACATACATCAACACATGCTCAGCCACCTGCCCACTGGCCGGCCAGATATGAGTTTGCGCCTTGGTGCTTATGTCAGTCTTATGCATGATGTGGATACTACCCGCTTGATTGCAGTGTGTATTGTACGTTTACGACATTTTTTGGATTGTTTAAGGAAATTTGTATTTTATTTGTGAGCTTCTTAATGGATAGCCAATCAATTCGTACAGGACTGTAAAGGTGGGAATTGAGAAGAACGATGCGTGAAACGTGGTGAGGCTGTTGCTGTTGCTGTTGCTGTTGCTGTTGCTGTTGCTGTTGCTGTTGCTGTTGCTGTTGCTGTTGCTGTTGCTGTTGCTGTTGCTGTTGCTGTTGCTGTTGCTGTTGACTTTGTTTTTGTTTTTGTTTTTGTTTTTGTTTTTGTTTTTGTTTTTGTTTTTGTTTTTGTTTTTGTTTTTGTTTTTGTTTTTGTTTTTGTTTTTGTTTTTGTTTTTGTTTTTGTTTTTGTTTTTGTTTTTGTTTTTGTTT
>NZ_JACOGF010000007.1:221261-327989 GCF_014284335.1 Undibacterium hunanense
TTGACTTTAATCCGCTTGGGACGATGTAATTTGTGCTTCACAGAAAATGGAAAAAGAAGATCCGATGTTTGAGCGAAGCGAGTTGCGGATCTTCCCATTTTTTGGGATGCACAAATTATGCTGAAGCGTAGCGTAAACACCCGAAGGGCGAGTCTGCGGTCGCCTTTTCTTTGGATACTTTATTTTGGCGAAGCAAAAGAAAGTATCTCGGCCGCCGGGCCGAGACCCGGCTTGTGTCCACGAAGGGCAATCATTTAATCAAAGTACGGCATGTAAGCAACGCCGCTGGGCTCCAGCCTACGCTGGAGCGACGATATGATGATTGCTGTTGCTTGACCGAGACCCCGCTTGTGTCCACGAAGGGCAATCATTTAATTAAAGTACGGCATACAAGCAACGCCGCTGGGCTCCAGCCTTCGCTGGAGCGACGAGACTGTGATTGCCGTTGTTTACCTCGAATCCGGCTTGTGTCCACGGAGGACAATCATTTAATCAAAGTACGGGGCACACAACGAACACCGCTGGAGCGCCAGCCCGGTAGCCTCCAGCCTTCGCTGGAGCAACAATATGATGATTGCAGTTTATTGACAGAACCCCATCCTCATCCCATCCTTCTCCTTGAAGGAGAAGGAGTCAACACCAATCCAAGGTTCACAATATGCCATATAGCAAAGAGCCATGAATGGCCCTGCCATACTATTCAGCCTTCGCCCCCAAAGGCTTGAACTGCCCCATCACATCCCTCTTCCCCCGCTCCAGATAAGGCACCGGCTTATCCATCCATTCCGGACGCGGGCTACCCAGCAAATAATGGTCAAAGAACTCCGCCATGTGCACGGTGTAATACTTCATGTTGTCGCGCTCTTTCAAGCCATGCTTTTCACCATTGAAATTGAACCAGTAGGCTTCCTTGCCCAACTGGCGCAAGGCGGTGAAAAATTCTATGGCCTGGTACCAAGGTACTGCATCGTCATCATCATTGTGGATGGTCAGATAAGGAGTCTGTACTTTTTCGATATGGAATATCGGTGAATTTTCTATATATTCCGCAGTCTTGTTCCAGGGTGCGCCACCCATGCGACTTTGCTGTTTTTCATACTGGAAGGCACGGCTCATACCGGTGCCCCAGCGTATACCGCCATAACCACTGATCATATTCGCCATCGATGCGCCAGCTTCCACCGCGCGGAACATATTGGTTTGCGTGATCAGGTAATTGATCTGGTAAGCACCCCAGCTATGACCCTGTATGCCGACACGTTTGGGATCGACATAGCCTTGCGCCAGCACTTTTTGTACTGCCGGTATCACGGCGTTATAGGCACTCTTGCCTGGATGACCGGTCTTGTACACGATGTCCGGACGCAACACGATGTAGCCATTGCTCAGATAACGGGTGACATTGATGTTTTGGCTCGGTGCAGGCGGAACATAGCGATGCAGATTGTCCGACATGTTTTCATAGATGTAGACCATCATCGGGTATTTTTTTGCCGGATCAAAATTCTCAGGCTTGGCCAGCAGTGCTTTCAGCTTCTTGCCATCCAGACTGGTATATTCAATCATCTCTTGCTTGCCCCAGTTGAATTGGGCTTGCTGCGGATTGGCATTACTGATTTTTTGCGGGTTCTGCAAAGCCAGATTACTACTCCACAAATCTGGAAACTCTGTAAAACTTTGCTGCGTGAACAAGACCTTGTCTGCGTTCTTGGCCTTGATCAGGCCGGCAATCATTTTATCTGCGTGTATCAGTTTTACTGGCTCACCTGATTTGGGATTTTGCTGATAATAACCAGTGGAACGATTCGTTTCATTGGTCGCGGCCAGTATCCAGGAATCGGTCGGCAAAGCCTTGGCTTCGGCAACCGGCGAAGGTTCGTCAGCAGGTGGTTTCTTCTCCATGTCGACAGGTACATAGCGCAGTTCCAGACTATGCTTGCGACCGTAACCAGCAGTCAGATTGCGACTGGACTGGTTTTGCGGATTGACTTCCCACAGATCGAATTGATCATATAAAACCACACTGGCATCGTCTTCAGTCCAGCCGGCAAAACCATAGGCATCCTTGACCTCTGGCGTGTCACGCTTGGCATCTTCAAAGCGTGCCTTGATTTTTCCTGTCAGATTGGTCTTGCTCCCATCAGCGGTAGACCAACTGAACCAGATACTGTTATTCGCATCAAAAGCCAGCACATATTTTCCGCCAGGTGACAGGCTCGGTACGTAACGCAATTTTTGCACCAGCAAGCGTGCCTGCCCAGTTTGTAAATCTACCGCATAGGCATCGTGATACAGGGCATCCCAGGATTGTTGCATCTTGTAAGGTACATCACTGGCACCCATGGCAAAACGAGGATTATCATTCACCAGAACATTGGGAATGGTTTTATTGGCAAGCTGCACGAAACGTTGTTCGCCTATATGGAATACGGCCTTGTAACTGCGCTGTTTTTCTTTTTCTGCCTTGACCTTTTGCATGGATTGCAGCTCGGGGTCTTTCCAGTGCCAGAGATCAACCTTGAATGGCTCCGGTGCATCTTTAGGATCAGCTTTTGCCAGTTCTGCAGTGCCAAAGAACAGGCGCTGACCATCCTTGCTGAAGCTCAGGCTGGCATGTTCACTGGGTAACCAGCCTGCTGGCAAACCTGCTGTGTCTACGGTGACGATGGCTTTGGCTTCTGTATCGCCAGCACGCCAGTAATACAGGTTGAAGGCGGTGATGTCCTTGTCTGCTTTATCAGACTTGTCTGCATCAGCATTTTTTTTGCCGGCCTTATCGGCTTCAGCACGTTTCTTTGCCAGGTCATCACGATTGCTGACAAAGGCCAGTTGGCGTCCTGCCTCATCAAAGCGCAGGTGTTTGTAGCTGCCCGCGCCTGCCATGATGTAGCGTGCCGTGGTTTCTTGTGGGCTGACGAGATAAATACCTTCGCGTGCACCTTCTTTGGTGGCATCTTTGGTCAGCACATTAAAGGCCAGCAATTCACCATTCTTGGACCAGGTAAAATCTGCCACGTCCTTGTAGCTAGTGCGTTTCGCATTGGCGACGTCAATCAAAAGAAATTCTGTGCCTGATTCTTTTTTCCTGGCGGCAGCCGCAGCCGCAGTTGCAGTCCCAGTTGCAGCGGCCTGCTGATCATCGTCAGCATATTCATCATCCTTGCTGGCAGCTTCGGCTTCTTTCTTCGCGTCTTTCTTTACTTCTTTCGGTGCATCCAGCAAGACGGCGAGGAAATTACCACCTTCTTCCGGCCAGGCGAAACGTTTGACTCGTTCTATATGTTCGATTTTACCAGTGGCGAGGTCCATGATGCCCAGGCCAGATTTGGGAAGCTCATCCCCCTTCTTCTTTTCTTTCTTTGCCTTGTCCAGTTCCACGCGTGTGGCTGCCACTGCAAAAGCCACATAGCGGCCATCTGCGCTGAACACTGGCGCAGTACCACGCGGGGCACGCCATTCGCGGCCATCCTTAAGATTCTTTACTACGACCTCACCGTCCGATTCTTGTCCGACCAGGGCATAGGCCGCCCAGTTACCATCACGGCTGATGACATTGCCCTGTATGCTGCGCCAGTTGGCATATACATCATGGGTGATGATTTTTTTGGCAGATACCGGGATTGCGCTGCCAGCAGTAGCCTCAGCCTGCAAGGCAGCCGCGTGGACAGTCGGGGTATGCATACCAAAACTCAGACCTATCAGCAGAGCGATGGCACAAAGCTGGCGCGTTGAAGACGGGATGGAGGGCATATCAGAAAATGGCAAAAAACGTGGATGCACGATGTTCACTGAGAAAACCTTTCTTCTTGTTTTGTTGGTGTTAGTTGATGTTGGTTGGCATTACTTGAATTAATGACACGAGCAGACAGGATCACCGTTGTCTGCAAAAAAAATTTATATTATCCGGCTTATTTTGTGATTCAGGATTGCAGTTGCAAAGTTTTTGTCACGCGCATTTCGCCTTTTTCACCGGCACCTGAACCGCTGTTATGCGTTTCTTTTTTTATAACGATGAGACGGTCACCGCTCAGGCCATAGACCAGATCTTCTTCATTTTTTGTTTCGAAACTGATGACGACAAATGCACGTCCTGAAATAGCCTGATGCATGCGACTGGCAATGGGTGTGCCATCAGCAGCGATCCAGATATCCAGACTGCCTTCAAATTTCTTTACGTACTTGCGTTCTTTTTCGGTCAGCTTGTCGACCGGTATTTCGAAGCTCAGCAAGCGTGCCGGCTTGCCATTGTAGGTTTCTGTCTTTTCGGTTTTGAATATGGCTTTTTCCATTGCCCGCGTCAGATTGCCCGCCGCTGAAATCATGGGGCGCAATTCGGATGCATTGACTTCGCGTATGGCAGCCAGACCAGGGGTTTTGGCTTTGGGGTCTTTTTCACGCGCGCGTTCTTCCACTTCCAGCCGGGCCAGCAAATCCTTGCCAAACAAGAGCTGCAAGCCACGTGGGCTGTCTTCCAGCAGGATGCTGGCCTGACCGTTCTGTTCTTCCTGCTCTTTGCCTTCGCCCTGGCGACTCCAGGTTTTTGCTTCGACCAGGGCTTTGACTGGCGATTGTCCTGGCAAACGGGCCAAAGCGGCTTTCAGGTCACTCAATCCGTCGGCTCTGGCCGCAGTAGCGGCCGCACTGAGCAGGCAGGTCGCACTCAATACCAGCAACTTCTTTTTTAGCGACATGAAATCCCCATTGCATTATTCAAGAATCAGCCGGGTCAGACCATCGCTACGCGGAATAGTTCAGCCTGGACGGCCAGATAGCCATTTGCGGTAGACCAGCAATGCCACTTGCGCATCATTGGCCGCATACATGATTTGCCTGTCATTCAACGGAGCAGCCCAGTTGGAGGTTGAGGTTTTCTTTGATTTTTGCAGATTCATGCCAAAAAATTTGGCAACTGCCGCCTTGGCTCCCATGTCACTTTGCTTGCTTTCGCGCATGACGCGTGCCAGGTCAAGGACATTCAGCGGGGTGATGCCCAGCTTGATTTTTAGTCTTTTGACATCATCACCCAGGCCAAAACCAACCTTCAGTATTACTTTGGATTCGAGCAAGGCGCGTACGGCATCGGTATTGATGGCCTTCACCACTGGAAACAAATACGCCCTGGTGTCGGTTGCCAGTTGTATCAGATGGGGACCATCGGATTGCTGGCCTTTAAAAAAGACCGGCTTGGATTCGGTATCAAAACCCAGGATATCGGCATCACACATATGGGCGTAAGCCTGTTCAGCATCTGCTGCTGTCTGTACCAGGAACACGTCGCTGGCCTGTATGCCCGGGTAAGGGGGGAGGGAAATTACCTGATCTTCTGTCATGCCAGCATGATAAGGGAAATGCGGGTATCTGGCTGTCGCTGTGGGCAACACAGCCTGAAAAAATCTGGAAATTCCTTTTTGAAGCCCCCATATCCCAACAAATCAATATCTTTTTTATAATTTCCTAAAAATATCCTTACTCGTAACATGCGCAGCAAAGACCGCAGGTAAAGAGCATGTGCCCATCGTCAAAGTTAAGCGAACTGTTCATATCAATAAAAACAATGAGTTAGAAATAGTTTGTGTAACTTAAAAATAGCTTAAATCGTCAAAGTTAAGCCAACTTTTAGCGAAAATGTCATTTTATCATTGCCAAAGTTGTTAATTTACACTGAAAATTGACCCACGTTTAGCACACAATCCTACTTATCTTGATGAGTAGGGGACAGGAGTGATTGACGTGGCATTACTAGGTATTATTCGACGCTGGCAAATTCGTGACCAGATTCCATTACGGGAGATCGCCAGACGACTGGGCATCTCTCGCAACACTGTCCGGCGCTATCTGCGCTCTGAAGTCACAGAGCCAGCCTATGCGGATCGACAAACAACAAGCGCCATCGATAAATATGCATTACAGCTTTCAAGCTGGCTTAAAACCGAGGCGGGTAAAAATCGGAAGCAGCGACGAAGCTTAAAACAACTTCATCTGGATCTGAAAGAACTGGGATTTGAAGGGTCGTATGACCCGGTGGCAGCCTTCGCCAGGAAGTGGAAGGTGGATCAAACTGACAAGGTCAATTCAGCTAGCAAACACAGTGTTGGCTTTGGATTGCGCAGCTCCACTCCTACCAAAAGTTTGGTCGCGGTGGCCCATCTGGCAACACACCGACGGAGAGGTAAGCCCGCTGCCGCATATCGTCGAAGGAATTAGACATTGTGATCGTGATAAATTCGATGGGACAGAATTAGAGCTACAAAATTTTTGGGCGGATAACTCGGTCAAATTTTAAAGCGGCTGTCCCCTTAAAATAGGTGAGCGAAACGATCAAATGAAATTGGGACTGTAGCCGCCTTTAGGCGGCTCAAGGGTTACTAGGCCCCCCGGTGTCAAAATAGTTATCGCCTCGGCGATTGGGTTGAGGTAAATATCAACACACGCTAGCGTGTATGCCAATTTTTTCCGCACTCAAATGGGTTTGATATCCAGTCTTTCAGCCTGCTTGCTCCATTCGACGTCGCGGTGTGTCAATAGTGTTCTGGTTAGTTCTGCCAAATCGGCCAAGTCATCACCTTGACGCTCACCGGAAATCTGGTCAAGCTTTTGCAAAATCTCTTGCATGTACTCCGCCGTCAATTCGTGTGCTTCAGCAAGCTTGTCAATGCGCAAAAAATTGTGGATGCCGTGGACAATGCCGGCGACGGCGGGCGCGAAGGTTGTCAGAAAAATTAGCCAATGCGCTTCATACCCTATCACGTGAACTCCTCCGCCAACAATGCCAAGCGCCAAGGATGCCCAAGAAAATAGGTTGCCCGCATGGTGAACATTGTGATAAAGCTTTGCTTTGGATTGGTTATATTCCCGCTGATCATCTACGATATGCCGAACATTCTCTGCTACCTCTGCCATGTTTGCTAGGCCGTTGCTCGTACGTGCAATGTCAATCTGCTCATTCAAGAATTCGTATCGCTTCGCTTCTGCGATGCGCCGGAACTTGATCCAGTCCTGGCGCAGTCGAGAGCGACTTCCATGCAAGATCAACACCGACATCACGATGAGCAGGCCCAATTCGACGGTCCCAAATAGCCAGGCATCCTCGTGCGACAAGACAAAACCATAAGGAGCAATGGCGCAGAACATCACACAAATGGCCAGCAGACCTACGGTTAAGCCAAGCCCCCGGTATCTATTTCCGAATAACAGTGCCTTAGCATCAGATTCCTCGTAGGTAAATTTTGCGTTGTCAGCCTCATCGTGGGCTAACCCAAGCGCAGGCGAGCGAGCGGCATTCTCCTCCCGACCCATACCAACTTTAGTCACGATCTTCAAGTACTGTGTGTATATCATTTCTAGCATTGGGAGACCTCAAGTTATTTTGTTGTCTTACCTGAGGTCTCGGCCTGCTCGAGGCGTTGTCCCAAGGCAGTCATCGGCGTCTTCGTACCTGGTTGATCGGCTAAGCGATTCCATTGGATTTGAGCGGAGGACACAATGCCCGCCACGTCTTTCAGTACTTCATTTAGTATATTCTGAGAGCAGGCTAGGTATAGGCGCCCTTCGTGGCGTATCGGGAATTGCGTAGACCCAGGTTCCTTGAGTCCTATCATCAGGCGCCCAATGCAATGGCCGCCAAATTCCGGTAAGAAGTTTTGCGGTGCAGCGGCAAAGCGATCGTGGTTGTTGGCATCCTTAAACAGCCATATCGCACCGGCATAGAAATGACGGAATTGATGCGATCCTCTGACTGACTTTTCCTGCTCAAACAACTCCACCATATCGTCACCGGCCAAGGCCACACCGCTGTTGTCTGACGCAATGCGGGCATCGGCCTTAAACGCCGCTCGCTTCATCTCTTGGCGGATGGCCAAAATCTCTGCGTCAGTAATGGTCTCGGCTTGAGCTGCATTGAGTGCGTACATAGCTAGTTCGGGGAACGAAAGATTATTGTCTTTCGCAATCTGTTCCAGCTTGAGAAACGAATCCCGAACATCTTGAGGAATCACTAAGCCACGATTGCGCAGCAGCCAAATGGCCTGATCCTCAATACCCTTATAACGCCGATTGCCGGAAACTCCAACAATGTAGACCTGAAATGGAAAAGTGAGCCCATCCTTGGGGGTGGTCTTGGCTTTGACGGGGATCGTAAAGCGCTTCATATTAATACTAACTTTTTCGATCTGCGTAGCCAATGCCTCGTCCTTCTTCCCGCCGCGCCCCTCACGCACCATACTAAGGTAGCGGTCGCGACAGCCCAGTAGGGCTGCATCCCAGCAGCGTTTGGCTGTTGCACGCGCATCGGCAAGTGCGCCCATTTGTTCTTCAAGCATCGATAGCGCGTTCATCAAACCGCCTGCACTACCGCGTAGATAAAAGTCCCAGTCATACTGATCAGCCCAGGCGAGGCAGTCTGCCGCTGCTGCGCGCAATTCGTCTCGCAATGCTGCTGGTTGAGCCGTTCCACGCAGTGCATTGCCAAGGTCGCGTTTCAAGCCACATAGTTCAAAGAGAGGCTCGGTCGATGGCCGGTCTTGATGTGGAATTTGGGGCGGTAGTTTTTTGTCTACGGCCTGCATTTGACGCGCAGAAACGTCAAACAGCGATTTACGCTCCGCTATCAGCTTTGCCACATGATCCGGGCGGTCGTTCTTCAACAGCTCAATTGCCTTAATGGTCGCGCTCCGTACCAGTGTGCTGCACTGTGCATTTGGCCCCATGAAGCGAGCGCAGGAAAGGAAGGGCGCACTCAGCTTGCCCAGCTCAAGGCCATGACGCACTATGAGCGTAGCGCGCTCTTGCGGTTTGGCCTGTTCTTCTAGTTTTTCCAAGGCTGCTGAAAAAGCGGCCATGCTGTTTCCCGTCTCGTCGAAGTTTTGCAACTCTACAATTCGTTGGTTGTAGAGAGTTCCATATGCCTTTAGACTGGCCAGACTCAGTTCGCTCGCTCGCGTCGCATCTTCGTTTACATAGAGCTCGAATTTGGCACGCTGCAAGAGTAAACTTGCTTCGGCCGCCTCGAAAGTTTTGTCAGTGCGGGCGCCACGAAAACGGTCGATGATGGTTTGGGCTTCGGCAGCCAGAGTTGCATGAGTAGTCGCAGACTTTGCGTTCAAGGCACTATATAGCTGACTAAAGACCAGTACCAAATGTTGGCGGGCCATGGATGTTGAGCGAGGGAATCGCTTGCGACCAAGGTGGATAGAGCTTTCTCTAGCCAAGTTCATCCGCAAGGCTTCATCGTTTTTACCTGCATGTGTAAGTGCATCATGTAGTCCTTGTTGCATGACAATCAGCCCCTCCAGTGCGGCACGATTGTCGGGGTACTGGCCGACTTGCCCTTCGAGTTGCGCGCAAGTCTTTTCCAGCGCCGCTATCGCTTCCATAACATTGCCCTGCTCGCGGAGATAACTGGCGATTGGATCGAACACTGCTTCCCGCCAATACTCACCGTTTGGTATGGTGCGGGTCCGTTCCAGCAGTGCTTGCGTGGACTTGACAAGTGCCTGCTTGTCAAAATTATCTAGGAGACGAGAAAGCATGAACAGGCGATAGATTGCTAGGAAGTGCACCTCATGTAATTGTGGGGACACCTGCCGCTCGGGCAATTGGGCAATGTATTCGTGCACTTGTTGCCAAGCTTTGGCTGCACCGAGCTGATCCCCCGCTCTGTTAAGCTGAACGGCCGCCCGCGTCTTGAGGCGAGCCGTGCGTAGCAGGCCGGCAGGCGACTGGTCCGAGCCCAGCTTGTCGCTCAATTGACGTTCCAGAGGCACCAGCTTACCGAGGAGTTCTCGCTCGATTTCGCCAAAACCGTGGACATCGTCCATGTCGGGACGTTCAAGCGTGTTGAGCACGTCGTCGATGTTTTGGCGCGCAATGGCCAGAGTTTCGGCGGTCACCGTTTGCGACTTTTGCAGGGCATCGGTCTGCGCCTTAAGTTCTGCATAACTTTGGTTTACCTTCACTTCGGCCCGTTGTGCCTTGTCCGCCTCCAGTTCTGCCTGTGCGCTCTTTTCTTTCGCATCGGTCTCGGCGTGCAATGCCCGCACAGATTCTTGTTTCACGAGTGCCGTCTGTTTCTCTGCCAGCGTGAGGTTGTTGGTGGCGTGCCGCTCTGAGTTCCAGGCGAAAACCAGCGCAACAACGGCGACAATAGCCAACACCGAGGTGGTGGCCACCCAGCGTTGTAGCAGCTTGCGTCCCTGCTCCAGTTCGCGTGTTCGTTGTTCAGCCGCGTTGCGGCTGGCTTCGGCCACTGCCAGTTGCTGGTTGGCGCGACGTTCATTGCGCGATTTCACTACCAGCGGGGCAAGCAGGTCGTGGGTTAATTCAATCCGCTGGGTGGCACCGATGCGCTCTTGGGTCAATAGACGCGCGTCCATCAATTTTGTTAGAGCAGACTCTGCCTCGTGCGCCATCACGCCGCCTGCTTGCAGTGCAAGTATCAAGTCCACATGCGGACAACTGTTGCGGTGCCCGCTTTCGCTGACGATCAGCGGGCTTTCAATCACGTCGCGCACAGACTCAGGCAAGCCCTCGAAGCATCGAATATAGAAATTCTGCAAGATATTAGAACCTTGCTCGCGTAGCTGATCAAGGGTGATGCGTTCTTCGCCCGTCTGTAAGCGTACTTCGTTCAATTCAAAGCACAGTAAACTCAGCAAAGGCGGTACAGCCTCAATCTCGCTCAAGGGTGCGTCGTCACGCACTTGGGCAACAAAGCGAACGATCGCTGCTGCTGTCGTTTTATCCACTAGCTGACGGCTTCCTAGACTGCCGGGCTGCACCACAGCGTCGAGTGCTTGCGGGCCGTTCAGTGGATGGAGTACCATTCGGTTGCGCATCAGCGCGGGCAGTTGGCCCTTCCATGCCTCCAATTGGGCAAGAAAATCTTCGCGCAGCGTGATGACCAAGCGGGCAGGAGTGATCTGTTCAATGAACCGGGACGCAAACTCGTCATCATCCGCCAATCGTTCACGCAACTCCAGTGGTACACGGTTCTCCACCAGACCGGCGAGTTCCCTGAACAGCAACTGCAGTTCGGTGCCTTGCGACTGGCCTACTGTGAACACCTCTTCAAACTGGTCCAGCACAATCACCGGCGGATGTGCGCGTAGTTCAACAAAATCCTTCCGGCTGTGGGCACGTTCCCATAGTGTGCGCTCGCTCGCCTCGCACCCCAAAGCCTGATCCCACGCATCACGGATTTGAACGATCAGCGGCTGGCCGTCGTAGCGCAAGCGAACCACAACCGGGCGGGCTCCATTCTCTCGCAAACGCGGCACTATGCCAGCACCGAGCAGAGAGGACTTGCCCCGCCCCGATAGGCCAAAGAGCACAGTGAGCGGCAGAGATTCAATGCGGTCAAGTAATTCCTGAATCTCCCGATCGCGGCCAAAGAACAGTGTGCGTGTCTGTTCGGTAAACGATGACAGGCCCAGCCACGGGCGATCTGGGTTGACGTCAACTGTGTCCATTTGTGAGGTAGATGTCATGTGCGGCTCCCGCGAGCCCGGTGCAGGTCACCCACCCGGCGCGCCAACTCATTCAGGCCATCATCGCCCAAGTTGTGGAAGTGTCGTCGCATCGCGACTTGTGGCTCTAGGCGTACGTCTTTAGGCGAGGCAATATCTACCAGCACCGGTAGATAAAACTCCTCGGTGAGCCCACCTTGCCGTTGTGCCGCCCACTCCCTTTCGCGATGGACGTAGCGGTCGGCGTTAGACTCGCTGGCGCTCGAAACCAGTGCTATGAACAGACTACTGCGCAGCCTGACTGCGGCTTCCAGCCGCTCGTCATAGAGCTGGCCAGCTTGTAGTTGACGGCGATCTATCCACACCGACACAGCAGCGGCATGCAGGGCGCGCGCGACATTTAGCGCAACGGCGAGGTCTTCATTGGCATACGAAATAAACACAGCGCCAGCAGGCATATCGCGCGGTAGTGATTCTAGGAAACGACGATCATCGGCCTCCACGCCGAAGGTCTGCTGCCAGCGCGAGAACAATTCGGCAACAAAGTCATTCGGATTGCCGCGAACGAGGCGTGTGGTCTTTACGGCTTGGTCGAAGTACAACACGGTCGAACGGCTAAGCTCCGGACCATCGTCGGCGATATATTCACCAATGTGATCGCGACTACGGCTACTTAGGCGTTCGCCGCGCACCACACGTAGTAGAAAACGTACTGTCCAGTCGTCGGCTGGCGCACCGAGAAAGAGCAGGCTGCGTTCCTTGAGCGCATTGAACAAGTTCTTCAACTGATCGGCATGTTCGAGCAGCCCACAGACGAACTCCATCAGGTCTTCTTCCCAAACAGCGAAGTCTCGGCACTGCTGCGCGTCTTGATCGCCAAGTAGCTGGTAAAGGTAGGCATCGCCACCGCGTAGCTTTGCCGTAGGCAGATCGCGCTCGGCTGGTGCCTCGTTCGGATGAAAAACAACATGATGACGCTGGGCATCGAAGGATGGACGCCCAGCACGAAGAGCTGTTAGCATGTGATGATCGGGCGTGGTGCCGAGGTACAGCCCGAACCCACGTATTCTGGCAAGCTGGCTCAATGAAGGGGAGAGATAGCGGCCATCAGGGGCAGACGCTGAAAGCTGAGCATCGATTGTCTTTAGAAGCATGCGCAAGCTTCGGTAGATCGGAATTCGTTCACGCCCGGACAATACATGCGCTGCGGCCGCAGCACCAGTCGTCGCATACGTTTGCGGCTCGCTTAGGCCAAGCTCGGTTGCCAGCCGCTGGGCGAGCAGCGTGTACAACGGCTTCTGAATACCAAATTCGTCGGGAACAGTGATGAGAGCCGAACCAATCACTGGCACCACACGACCCGCATCGATCTCGTCAAGCAAGTCGCGCCAATCGCTATCCGTCATAGACCCTTGCATAGCACAGCCCCTTCTTTGAATTCGATCTGATGTATGATGGACAAATCAAAGGGCAAGACATGTGCAAATAGCCCGAGTTGCTGATTGTAGTAAATTACAATTACAATTTAAAGTGAAGATTAAAAGTTTGTGGCATAAAAGACAAAAAATCACTGAAGAATGCTCGAGCTAAGGCAAATGCATGGGCCAGGAACTCCCTATAGTTAGTGTATTGAGCATTGATGCCGGAGCGCTAAGCTTTGTAAAGACTGTTGAGGTCTACGTCAGCTTCGCTAAAACTGATGGTTTGCTACAAACGCTGGAAGGAAAAGTGCCCTATCGGGTTGGCGACGCACTGTTGCTTGGCATCCAAGGTGAGCAATGGCCTGTGGAACGCAATCAATTTGATGAGTGGTATCGGCCAGTGGAAGGTAAGGCAGGCTGGTACGTAAAGGTAAAATCGGTACTCGCTACGCAATTGCCTTATGCGTTTCGCGTGCCTGTTACCGCTGATGGGTTGGTTTTCCTAACTGGCAAGGCGGGCGATTGGGTGGTGCAGACGGCTATTGGTCATCTTAGTGTTGTAGATAAGCTTATCTTTGCGCAGTCTTATCGGCCAAGTTTGTGGGTGCGTACCTAAATATTGAGGCCACCAGCAGTTTGTTAGGGAGGGATTTATATTGCTCCAAGCGCGTTAGGCAAAAATATACATCCTCTGGCAGGACGCCTTCCAGTTGCGGCTAATATGCGGCAATTTGGCGCATTGTGGCTTTTATCGCAGCAGCATAAACAGTATTTTTGTCTATTTGAATAGCAGATCTCTCTGCTTGTTCCATTCGAGGACTAATTTTTTCAATTCGCCCTCAATTCTTTTTTTCTGCGCTAATTGATGGTCGACGATAATGTGCATTCCTCGGAAACTCTGATGGATCAGATAAACGGTAGTGATAACACCAATTCCATAAATAATGATTGCACATAACGAGACGCAAATCACAAATGTACTAGGTATCCACGCTAAGTCTCGGTCCATTTTCGTGTACTATTCCTCAAGGTTATTCCATACAAATTGACTCGTGGAGCGATTAAATAGGGAAATGAAAAGACCACTAGCATTGTCGACATTACTCACTTAACCAGATTTAATCAGTACCTGCTCGCCCTCTAACAAAGTAAAAATTACATGTCCCTCTCGGATCGATAAGCGGCCAGGAAGACGTATGTCACGTTCTTTACCATCTGCAGTCAAATACCAGATATCTGTTCACTCTTGAGTCCTAGACCTGATCTTTGATTTCCGTTTCCACTCCCCTCAAAAATATGAATGTGCCCGCTACCGGTTACGTGAGTGTGATTCGTGTAAGAAACCGATATAACTTAAAGCTCCAAACCAGTTTGAAGGCGTCCTTATCCCGGATGACATCCTTTGTAAATGGGGAGTGCAGTCGCATGATTGTTCTGTCCCGGGAAAAATAAATAATTAAAAATAAGCGTGCAATAGGGAAAATACTAAGTAAGTCTTAGTGTTACGTTAACTAAAAACTCAGATTATCTTAGTATTTAGGCTAAGAATCGGGATGACGCAGCTACCAGCACGATTAAAGGCAGCGAGAAAGATGATGGGAGTTTCCCAAATGGCTTTAGATGTTGCCGCAGGAATCGATGAAAATTCTGCATCTGCAAGAATTAATCAATCAATCAATACGAGCGTGGTGTTCACGTACCTAATATTCAAATCATGACGCACATTGCCAAGGCGTTGAATGTACCTGTGGCACATTTCTATGCTGATAACGATTTGCTCGCGCAGTTGCTGGTTGATTTTCACCGGCTTGGTACAAGAGATAAATCCAAGGTAGTCAAGCTGATTAGCGAGCTACGAAGTAGCGCTTAATCCAGTATTTTCCATGCGATGAGTATCAGTGCCAATCTTAAATTGCATTATTGTGACAGCACTAATGTGCACGATATTTTGCGTATTGAACGATACGGAATTGGAGACAAAGAAATTACCTAAAAAGTATCGAAAAATCCCTTAGTCCATGCGTTTTTACTAAAAAGATATTAGAAATCAACTCATTAACACGAAATCGTCAAAGTTAAGCCGTAACTTTGATGATGTGTGAGGGTTATTGTGAGGATGGGCACATGAAGTTGCCATATGCGCATGTTCAGTGCAAATATATGGCCTCACTCCTTTCGTGTTTTTCGTGCTTTTTGCGCTGTTCCGTTTGCTAATCGGATGGCAAAACAGCAGTTTCAGACAATGCATCTGCTTGATCCGCTTTCAAAGGATCAATGCGCCGCCTGCGTGGTCTGGTGCTGGACAAGGCCTCAATGATCAGAGCCTGGCCATCGGGCAGTGAAATCGCCAGCTTTTCCTGTCCGTCATGCTTGAAATGGTAGACCGTGGCCGCGCCAACGGCAGCCGACTTCTCCAGGGTTGCCAGCATCAGCAAGTCTGGCAATTCTGTCACCTTGCCGGTGCGCCAGAGTAGTTTATTCATTGACGTGCTCGCGGAATTTGATAGTAAAACCGGCAGCATCCATGGGCCGACCAAAATAATAACCCTGCACCTGGTTGCAGCCCATTTTGCGCAAAAGTTCGGCCTGTTCTTTCTTCTCCACCCCTTCGGCAACCACGCTCAGACCCAGGCTCAGCGCCATCGCGATGATGGCACTGGCAATGGCTGCATCGTCCGGATTTTCATGGATATCATTGATGAAGGATTTATCAATCTTCAGTTCATCAATAGGAAAGCGCCGCAAGTAGGAAAGACTGGAATAGCCGGTACCAAAATCGTCGAGTGAAATCGAAAGACCTAAGTTTTTCAACGCACGCAGTGCCACCAGGGTGCTGCTGACATCCTGCATCACCATGCTCTCGGTCAGTTCCAGTGTGACTTGTGCGGGGTCAGCGCCGGTTTCAGTAAAAATACTGGCCACCCTTTCGGACAGGTCTTCTTGCCGGAACTGCCGGGGCGACATATTGACGGCAATTTTGAGGTCTGCCATACCGGCTTTTTTCCAGCTCACTTGCTGCCGGCAGGCTTCAGCCAGAACCCATTCGCCCAGAGGTATGATCAGCCCGGTTTCTTCTGCCAGTGGAATAAATTCTATGGGGTGTATCAAGCCTATCTGCGGGTGATGCCAGCGCACCAGCGCCTCGGCACCAACAATACGGCCACTGGCCAGTTCTATCTTGGGCTGGTAATGCAGGGTAAATTCATGCCGCTCCAGCCCGCGCCGCAAGGCACCTTCCATATTCAGGCGACTGATGGCTGTCACGCCCATTTCAGGGATAAACTGGCGCACGCTGTTGCGTCCATGTTCCTTGACGCGGTACATGGCGATATCAGCATAGCGCAACAGTATCTCGCCATGGTCACCGTCCCTGGGGTACAGGGAAATACCAATACTGGCCGTCACAAATACATCATGCCCATTGATTTCAAACGGACGTGACAATGCGCCCAGGATTTTTTCGGCGACAACATCCACATCACTGGTTTCTGGCAAATCGGTGAGGATGACGACAAACTCATCTCCGCCCAGGCGGGCGACGGTATCTGTTTCGCGCACACAGTGACTGAGCCTTTGCGCAACCTGTTTCAGCATTTCATCTCCGGCACCATGGCCGGATGCATCGTTGATGAGTTTGAAGTGATCCAGATCAAGCAGCATCAGACCCACCGACAGATCCTGGCGCTTGGCCCAGGCAATGGCCTGGGTGATGCGGTCATTCAATAAATTGCGATTGGCGAGACCAGTCAGACTGTCATGCGTGGCCTGGTATTCCAGCTCTTTCTGGTAATTGACACGTTCGCTGACATCATTGATGACACTGACAAAATGTGTAGTGGCTGCACCACTGGCATCCTTGACGGGCGAAATGTGCAATTCATTCCAGAACTGTGTGCCGTCCTTGCGGTAATTGCGCAATAGCGCACAACCCGCTCTTTTTTCACGCAGGGCAGAGCGTATCTCTTGCAAATCAGGCTGGGCCAGGTCTTCCCGGACCAGGAACCGCCCTTCCCGCCCTATGACTTCCTGCGCCGTGTAGCCAGTGATTTTCTCGAAAGCCGGGTTCACATAGACGATGGAATGATCGCTGTCATCGCTACGGGTAATCATGATGCCATTGCTGCTCGACACCAGTGCCTGTTCGCGCAAGAGCAAAGCCTGTTCGACTTCCTTCAATTGGAATTTACTGTCAGTGATGTCCTGCTTGACTGCCACCAGATGTGTGATCACACCGTCCGCATTGCAGAGCGGGCTGACGATCTGTCTTTCCCAATACGTCGTACCGTCCTTGCGATGGCTGAGCACTTCACCCTGCCAGTGTTCGCCAACTTTCAGGGCAAGAATAACCCGCATGACTTTCTCGTCAGCTGGATCACCAGAATTCCAGAACACATGCTGACCCAGGACTTCATTGAGCCGATAGCCAGAAATGCGACAGAAACTGTCATTGCCATATTCCAGTTCACCGCCGGCATTGGTGATCACCACGGCAAATGGACTTTGCTGCACGGATAATGCCAGCATTTCCATATTGTCTTGTAAATCGTGGTGCTCATGTGTGCTGCTCAGGGAGTGTACGGCGTGCGCCAGTTCTTTTGCGAAGCGGCTGAGTATGTTGTAGGCATCACTGTTTTTGCTGAGGTCAAATTCCGCCCCTACCCGCAACTGCGCCAGTGCATGGCCATAATGCTGTAGCGGCAACACCAGATATTGCGTGCCTTGTTCAGCTTGCCTGTCAGCACGAAAACGATAAATTTCTGACTTGTCGCCCAGATCCAGTTCGATTTCAGCACACAGATAACCGGCACGCTGTACCAGGATGCGACAAAAACCACGCAACATCTCTGGTAACGCTGACGAATACCACAGGCAATGGGAAATCTCCCCCAGCAACAGATACCACTCTTCGAGCCGATGTGACTCGACATCCAAAGCATTCGTTTGGTCGATAATAGCCATTGCTTCGCGGTCTCCTGTTCAACACGCTGTTTTCCGGACTTACGCAAAACCGCCCCATCTGCGTTGCAGCTCCTAGCCGTACTAAAGTACTGTCTTCGTCGCTGCGCCTTGATGGGACAATTTTGCGTAAGTCCTAACTGGGCAAGTGAATTTTTATACCTTGTAGCCACACGAATTGCAACAAAAACCGCCAAAGCAGCGCTGTCTATTTATGCTGCAATTGCGTTCAAACAAATAGAGAACTGCGCAGATTTTTAAAAAATATTTACAAAAAGAATAATTTTCCTGTTTTTATCTTTTTCGGTTTTCCCTTGAATTTCTCTGTGCCTATGTGTCTCTGTGGTGAAAGGTCTTTAGTATTTCAACAATCTACAGGTTAAAATTAATAAAACAACATCAAGCAAATTAGCCTATACAGCGCAAAAGCCGTTAAAATCTAAGGTTTGGCAAACTTTATTCATCGCTTCTTCAAGAAGTGACAAAGGCAGATAGCACGATGCTCACATTTCAACAAATTATCCTGACATTACAAGATTACTGGGACAAACAAGGCTGCGCCCTGTTGCAACCTTACGATATGGAAGTGGGTGCGGGTACTTCGCACACAGGTACTTTCTTGCGCGCCATCGGGCCGGAACCATGGCGTGCGGCCTATGTACAGCCTTCCCGTCGTCCTAAAGATGGCCGCTATGGCGAAAACCCTAACCGTCTGCAACACTATTACCAGTATCAGGTGGTGTTGAAACCGGCACCGGAAAATATTCTTGATCTGTATCTGGGTTCATTGAAGGCCCTGGGTCTGGATTTGCAGCAAAACGACATTCGCTTTGTGGAAGATGACTGGGAAAACCCTACCCTGGGTGCCTGGGGTCTGGGCTGGGAAGTCTGGCTCAATGGCATGGAAGTCACGCAGTTCACCTACTTCCAGCAAGTCGGCGGCATTGATTGCAAGCCTATCCTGGGTGAAATTACTTACGGCATCGAACGTCTGGCCATGTATTTGCAAGGCGTGGAAAACGTATACGACCTGGTATGGACAGAACGTGAAGAAAATGGCCAGACCGTGCGCCTGTCTTATGGCGATGTTTTTCATCAAAACGAAGTCGAACAATCGACCTTCAATTTTGAATATTCCAATACCGATTTCCTGTTCTCTTTGTTCACCAACTACGAAGCAGAAGCCAAGCGCCTGTTGGAAGTGACCGAGAAATCCCTGGCGCTGCCAGCCTATGAAATGATTTTGAAGGCGGCACATACCTTCAACTTGCTGGATGCGCGTGGAGCGATATCCGTGACCGAGCGTGCCGCCTACATAGGCCGCATCCGCAATCTGTCGCGTGCAGTGGCTGCGGCTTACTATGCATCGCGTGAAGCACTGGGCTTCCCCATGTGCGCGGCAGATGACAGGCACAAGCCTGCTCCCGCCGCTGTCACTACAACTACGGTCGCCGCTGCATAAGCACTGCATAGCCAACAAGAACATCATTAAACAGATTCTGGCACAGCGCCGGAACGTAGGATAAGAAACATGAGCCAAACACTGTTAGTTGAATTATTTACCGAAGAGCTGCCACCCAAGGCACTGGCCAAACTGGGCGAGGCATTCAGTGCCGGCATCGTGGCTGGCTTGAAATCACGCGATTTTCTCGACGCTGATTCCAGCGCCACCAGCTATGCATCACCACGCCGCCTGGCGGTCAGCATCACTGGCGTACGTGCCACATCGCCAGACAAACTGATGCGTGAAAAAGTCTTGCCGGTATCCGTTGCACTGGATGCAGCTGGCAATGCCACACCACCGCTGGCCAAGAAACTGGCAGCGCTGGGCTTTCCCAATTTGCAAGTCAGCGATCTGGAACGTGCTGTTGATGGCAAGGCGGAGAGCTTCTTCTACAGCTATACAGCCGCAGGTACCGCGCTGGCACCCGCCGTGCAGACTGCACTGGAAGACACCATAGGCAAACTGCCTATCCCGAAAGTCATGAGTTATCAACGCCCGGATGGTGATACGGTGCATTTTGTGCGCCCTGTGCACAAGATCATTGCGCTGCATGGTGTCAATATCGTACCCTTGTCTTTGCTGGGTTTGAACAGCGACCGCATTACCAAAGGCCATCGCTTCCTGTCTGCTGGTGAAGTCAGTATTGCCAAGGCTGAAGACTATGCCGCCAACCTGAAAACCGAAGGTAAGGTCATCGCCAGCTTCAATGAGCGTAAAGAACAGATACGTGCTGCCCTGCTGGGCAAAGCCGGTGGCGATCAGGTACTGATGCCAGAAGCCCTGCTGGATGAAGTCACCGCCCTGGTGGAATGGCCAGTCGTGTACGAATGCAATTTCGAGCAGGAATTTTTGGCGGTACCGCAAGAATGTCTGATCCTGACCATGCAGACCAACCAGAAATATTTTGCCCTGACGGATGCCAATGGCAAATTGCGTTCACGTTTCCTGATCGTCTCGAATCTGGAAACCAGCGACCCGCAACATATCATCCAGGGTAATGAACGCGTCGTGCGTCCGCGCCTGTCAGATGCAAAATTCTTCTTTGAACAAGACAAGAAAAAGACACTGGAATCACGCCTGCCTTTGCTGGCGAACGTGGTTTACCACAACAAGCTGGGCAGCCAGGCAGAACGTACCCAACGCGTCAAAACCCTGGCAGGAAAGATTGCTGCCAGCCTGAAAGGCGACATCGCCCTGACCGAACGCGCCGCCCTGCTGGCCAAGACCGATTTGCTGACCGACATGGTAGGTGAATTCCCTGAGCTACAAGGCATCATGGGTACCTACTATGCCCAGCACGATGGCGAGCACGCTGATGTCGCCGCTGCCGCATCTGAACATTATCAGCCACGTTTCGCCGGTGATGCGCTGCCAGCAACGCTGACAGGTACTGCCGTAGCCCTGGCAGACAAACTGGAAACCCTGGTCGGTATCTGGGGCATAGGCTTGCAACCTACCGGTGATCGTGATCCATTTGCCCTGCGTCGCCATGCGCTGGGCATCTTGCGCATGCTGGTAGAAAAACGCCTGAACCTGTCGTTGAACACCTTGCTGACACAAGCCGTGGCACTGTTTGCCGGCAATGCCAATTTCACCGACCCGACAGCCGATGTATTGAACTTCCTGTTTGACCGCCTGCGTGGTCAATTGCGCGACAAGGGTTTTTCACAAAGCGAAGTGGAAGCCGTGGTTGCCCAGCAACCAGACACGCTGGATAACATCGTTGAACGCCTGCAAGCCGTACAAGCCTTTGCTGCCCTGCCAGAATCAGAAGCGCTGGCAGCTGCCAACAAGCGTATTACCAATATCCTCAAGAAGGCCGAAGCTGCACCAGGCGCAGTGAATCCATCGCTGTTGCAGGAAGCCGCAGAACAGGCCCTGGCCAAAGCCATGGCCGATGTCAAACCAGAAGTCGATGCAGCCTTTGCCAAAGGTGATTTCACCAGCGCCCTGAAAACCCTGGCCGCCCTGCGTGCAGCGGTGGACAGTTTCTTCAATGATGTGATGGTGAATGCAGAAGACCTGGCCTTGCGTAACAACCGCCTCGCCTTGCTGGCCAGCCTGCATGGCATGATGAATCAGGTAGCCGACATTTCCAAGCTGGCCGCCTGATAAAGTTATATAGTACAAACCAAGACCATGCACGCAAGGACAGTACCCGCAACAGCGGCACTGTCCTTGTAAACCGATGCCTACTGATGACCAATGAGAAGGACAGGCCATGAAACTCATCATCCTTGACCGTGATGGCGTCATCAATCAGGATTCGGATGACTTTATCAAGTCGCCCGATGAATGGAAACCCATCCCCGGTTCACTACAGGCAATTGCGCGCCTGAACCAGGCAGGTTATTGCGTGGTCGTGGCCACCAATCAGTCTGGTATAGGCCGAAAACTGTTTGATATGGCGACCCTGAATGCGATACACCAGAAAATGCATACCGCAGCCCAGCAACTGGGTGCCACTATCGATGCGATTTTTTTCTGCCCACATATGGCAGATGAAAACTGCGACTGCCGCAAACCCAAGCCCGGAATGTTGCAGGAAATTGCACGTCGCTATGACATTAATCTGAAAGGTGTGCATTGCGTCGGTGATTCGCTGCGCGATCTGCAGGCGGGTTTTGTCGTTGGTTGTATCCCGCACCTGGTATTGACTGGCAAAGGCACCAAAACCCAGGAAAAAGGCGGGCTACCCCCTGGTACGCAGGTCTATCCCAACCTGGCAGCGATGGTGGACAAACTGGTGGAAAACTCACCATCCGAATTTAATATCGCGATCTGAACGCTTTCAGCATCGCCGCAACTGGAGACTACATGCTTCGTTTTACCCTTTTTGTACGCTCACTGATATTCTTGCTGGTGATGGGCATAGTGACCATCGTCTGGGCTCCCATCAGTATGCTGTTTGCGTTTTTGCCGTATAACCAGCGCTATTACATCACGGCCCGCTGGAATGTCACCATCATCTGGGCAGCAAAAGTCATTTGTGGCATACGCTACCAGACCAAAGGCTTTGAAAATTTCCCGGATGGACCGGCCATCCTGCTATGTAAACATCAGTCCGCCTGGGAAACCATCTTTCTGTTGATGGCAACACCGCGTCCGCTGGTATTCGTCTTCAAAAAAGAAATCACCTATATCCCCTTCTTTGGCTGGGCAATATCCATGCTGCGCATGATCCCTATTGACCGCAGCAAGGGCAAGGATGCCTTCGCCCACGTCGTCACCCAGGGCCGCAAGCGCCTGGCCGATGGCCAGTGGATCATCATGTTCCCTGAAGGTACACGTATCGCCGTGGGTAAAAAAGGCCAGTACAAAGGCGGCGGTGCCCGTCTGGCAGTGGAAACAAATACACCGGTTGTACCTATCGCGGTAAATTCTGGCGAATGCTGGCCCAAAAACTCTTTCACCAAATTGCCAGGTACTGTCACTGTGTCTGTCGGTAAACCGATAGCCCCCAATGACATGAATGCAGTTGAACTGATGGCTGAAGTGGAAAAATGGATAGAAGCAGAAATGCGCGTGATTTCGCCGCAGGTGTATCAATCTGAGCAAGCCAGATAAGCTATCCGGGCTGATGCGATCTGCGTCGGCCCATTCCCCTCCCCCTCAAGAAATTCTCAATTTCAGCCACAAAAACACGAAACCCTGAAAATAGGTCACACTATTGAATATGTCAGCAAAAAATGCTGGCCAAAAGTTCCATGTGATATTGAATCAGGATTACCCAGGCTGAAATGAAACCCCGCATTCCATCTATTGGCAAAGCCATACAAATGGCTTTGCAACTGGATTTATTCAGTGATTTTCTGGTGCCGGACAAACTGCGTCCCGCACCTGCCAGTCCCCCCACTCCAGCCAAAGACAGTGTCCAGAAGGATGAAGTGCGTCCGCTCGCGCCGCCACCATCCACCTTTGTCAACACCAGCAACAAGCGGCGCATCCTGATACAGGATTATTTGCTTGAATATGATTTGCAGCGTTCGAAACGCCGCAGCATCGGTTTTCTGATCAATGAAGATGGTTTGCGCATCACGGCACCGCGTTGGGTGACCATAGCTGATATTGAAACAGCCATACACGAGAAACAAAGCTGGATATTACGCAAGCTGACCGAGCGCCGGGACCGTACGCAACGTCAGCTGGAACCAAAAATGCACTGGAAAGATGGGGCAAAACTCCCCTATCTGGGTGGTGAGATCACGCTACAGATAGCGCCAGCCTCTGTCAGTGGCACCCATTTCCTGGCAGACCAGGGCACGCTGATCATCAACCTGCCCGCCAATGCCGGCGAGCAGCAGTTGAAAGACCGTGTACAAGCCTGGTTGCAACAGGAGGCCAAGCGGGTATTCAATGAGCGCCTGCCGGTCTTTGCAGAAAAACTGAATGTGCGCTATCAGAGCATGGCGCTGTCAGCGGCGACCACGCGCTGGGGTTCTTGTACCTCACAAGGAAAAATACGCCTGAACTGGCGACTGATTCATTTTTCACCGATGATTATTGATTATGTCGTCGCGCATGAACTGGCACATCTGCGGGAAATGAATCACAGTCCGCGTTTCTGGGCGACGGTACAATCCGTATTCCCCGACTTTGAACTGGCCCGCAACAAGTTGCGCCAGCATGCCAGCGCCGATCTGCCCGCCTTTTAAGTCTTGATTGCCAATCCTGCACTGATGAACCAGGCAGGATTGATCAGAACCCGGACAAGCTAACGCACCTCACATATCAGGCTACCCGATTTGTTTTCATTGCTGGCATTCTCCTGGCTGTTACCAGCCGGGAAGCTGACCGGCGGGCTGAACTGCATGCCTGGATTATTCGGCAACAGTACCGGCGGTTTCGAGAAGCTGACGGCATAGGCGAACTGTCCGGCTGACACCTCCAGCAAGCCGGCATCGTTTTTCAGGAAGATCGTCCCATCCAATACCTGGACATACAGGCCGGGCGGTCTGCCTGCACCCTGCGGATCATTGGCGCCTGATAATTCAGGCGGTACATATTCGGCAATGAAGGTGGTGCCGCGTATGCCTATCGATGCCGTTGGTGTATTCAGGCCAAATCTTTCCTTGTTGCGCTTGCCCAGAATACCGGTCACTGCACGCATGCCGCCCTTGATCAGGGTCATGGCAAAACCGTCATTAGCTGGTTTGTCTTCTTCGAAAGAAAACTGGTCTATGCGCAATTGCGTATTGGGACGCAGGGTGACTTCACTGTTATCGGCAAACTTGATACGGGCGTAGGTATCTTTTTCTGCAATCAGGATATCGCCCTGCTCGACCGTGGATTTCTGTGTCAATACCTTGACCGTACCATCAGTTTTCTTGACGAGCAAAGGCCCGCTCAGGTGCGTGACGGTACCCGCGACCTGGGCTGCGAAACTGAATGCGCAGCTCAGGCATAGCGACAACAGGAAAAGAAACTTAATTGCAGTACAGTTTTTTATCAGTAGCATTTTTTGATACTCCGTTATCACTTGTGCCGGCAATACTGCTTCTTTGTTCGAACCTGGTTTCACGACCTGAATCACCGTTGCCGCTCTCAAAGAAATTCGAGGAATTGGTGATGGCATTGGTAATGGACAGGGTCGAACTGATATAGCTGTTCAACGCAGCATTGATGGAATTGGTCAGCACATTGCCAGTCCTGATATCACCGATAGGCAAGACGATCGTGCAACCCAGCAAACCGGGATTGGCCGCACATTGCGCCAGTGTAGGCAAGACTGCCGAACAACCGGCTATCGCCGGGTTGGCTGCGCAACTGGACAGACTTGGCAATACGACATTGCAGCCGGTGGCAGCCGGTCTGGCGATACAGGCATTCAAGCTCGGCAATACAGCGCTGCAACCCGCCGCAGACGGCGCGGCAATACAGGCTGCCAGGGTAGGCAGAACCACACTGCATCCTGGCAAGGCAGGATTGGCCACGCAGGCACTCAAGCCTGGCAACACTGCCGTACATCCTGCCGTACCTGGATTGATGGTACAGACAGCCAGGGTCGGCAATACCGCCGCACAACCTGCCAGCGCAGGATTAGCCGTGCAGGCTGCCAGACTTGGCAATATCACGCTGCAACCGGGTGTAGAAGGTGCTGCAATACAGGTCGCCAGTGTCGGCAAAATTTGTGAACAACCCGGCAGACTCTGGTTGGCTACGCAACTGGCGATGCTTGGCAATACCACACTGCAGCCTGGCAATGTCGGTGTGGCGAGACAACTGGCCAGGCCCGGCAGAACGCTGCTGCAACCGGCCAGCGTTGGTGTCGCTATACAGGCGCTGATACTTGGCAAGACTGCACTGCAACCCGGCAAAGTTGGGCTGGCAATACAGGCCGCCAGTCCAGGCAGTATCACTGAGCAACCAGCCAGACCAGGATTGGCAATACAGGCCGTCAGCGTCGGCAGGACATTGCTACAACCTGCCAGTGTCGGTGTTGCTATACAGGCGGCAAGAGTAGGCAGGACCGCGCTACAGCCAGGCAGGCTCGGGCTGGCGGCACAAGCAGCCTGGGTGGGCAAGACTGCTGAACAACCAGACAAGCCAGGGTTGGCGATACAGGCACTCAGTGTGGGCAACACCACGCTGCAACCTGGCAAAGTTGGCGTCGCAGTACAGGCTGCCAGGCTCGGCAAGATATTGCTGCAACCAGCCAGTGTCGGTGTCGCTATACAGGCTGCAAGAGTAGGCAGAACCGCACTACAGCCGGGCAGACTGGGGCTGGCGGTACAGGCTGCCAGACTGGGCAAAACAGCACTGCAACCGGCCAAAGCCGGGTTCTGTGTACAGGCAGCCAGTGTAGGCAGGACCGCGCTACAACCCGCAAGAGAAGGATTGGCAGTACATGCTGCGACCGACGGCAATACGGCAGAACAGCCAGCAATATTCGGCGCGGAAATACAGGCCGCCAGGGCTGGCAGGATCACGCTACATCCCTGCAGCGTTGGTGTAGCCGTACATTGCGACAAACTAGGCAGCACCGCACTGCAACCACTGATGCCGGGGTTGGCAATACAGCTTGTCAGGCTTGGCAATATGACGCTGCAACCCGCAATCGATGGATTGGCAATGCATGAAGCCAGCGTCGGCAAGACCACACTGCATCCGGCAACACTGGGGTTGGCAATACAGGTACTCAGGCTGGGCAAGACATTGGCACAGCCAAAAAGGGAAGGATTGGCGATACAGGCACCGATAGTCGGAAGTACCGCACTGCATCCTGCGGTAGTCGGCGATGCACGGCAAGTCTCGACGCTGGGCAAGACCACGCTGCAACCAGTCAGGTTAGGGTTGGCAATACAGGCCGCCAGACTGGGCAATACTGAACTGCATCCGGCCAAAGTTGGTGTAGCAATACAGGCCGCCAGGCTAGGCAACGGTGCATTCAGAAAGGCTTGCTGGGTAACACTACCACCACTGACGGTACCAGAGATCAGAATGGCGTCGCCAGCTTTCAGCAAAATATTACCCGAGGTCGTCACCACACCAGTGGTTCCCACAGTGAGCTTGTCGGCAGTACTGCCGCTGGCACCCGCTTCCAGAGTAATATTGCCACCGTTGGCACTGGCCACAGTACCGTTGACAGTCAGGGGGCTATGCGCCACCAGGCTGATATTGCCCGCCTTGGTGCGCACGGCATCACCATTGTCCAGCGTAATGGCACCCACATTGTCGATGCTGATATTGCCTGTGCTGCCCGTAGAACTTTGCGTGACATTGCGCAAGTTCAGGGCACCGGTATTATTGATCTTGATATCGGTGTTGCTACCGGTATTATTTGCGAGCAGCAAAGGCACCTGGGTCTGCAAGGCTGTTCCATTACCGATACCATTGCCGGCAGTCGCATCCAGCGCCGCGCCGCTGATCAAACCGCCAGATTGTACGATCGCGCCGCCCGTTGCCGACAGGGTCACCGCACCAGTGCCTGCATTGATGGGGGCAGCAATACTGATATTGCCGCTATTGGCCGTCAGATAGACGTTACCACTGGTGTTGATGCCGTTCAGGCTATAGCTGCCGGCACCATTACCGCCAGTCAGATTACTTACATTGATGCCCTGGGTATTCACAAAACTGAAACTGCTTGCACTTTTTGCTGCCAGGTTGCTGACCGCATTCAGGCTGTTCAGTGTGATAGAGCCATTGGCACTTAATCCCAAATCCTGCACGGTAATGGCATTGAATTGCGTGATGTTCGACCCGCTCAACAAACCGATGCGTGTCGTGGTCAGGTGTTTGATATCGGTGGCGGCACTGGTATTGGTATCAGTGATACTGAGGACGGAAATTGGCCCCGATGCTTCTGTCACATTGTCACTACCGATAGAAATATTGGCCGCACTGACCTTGTACAGATTGGTCACTGCAAGACAGGGGGACGAACTACATGTGGCCGAACCGACAGTAATGGCACGCCCCACGGTATAAGGACGAACACCGAAATCGCCTGCGGTCACACTACCGGGGCCACCAAGCACCAGTTGATCGGCGACAAAACCAACCCTGGACGTACCGGCATTGACAACATCGGAAATCGTCAGGGTGCCGGTACCCGAGCTGACAGTCACAGGCTGATTATTGGTAGTAATACCGGGAATGGAAGAAACGTTGGTGACAGTCAGATTGCCGGAGTTGAAGATATTCAGGCCACCCGTTCCCTGGCCGCCAGGATTGAGGTCTGCAGCCAGTGAGCCGAAAGTATTGCCGGTATTGGTCAGACTGACCGCCCCCTTGGCCTGCACGGCCAGACTGCCGGTCACAATGGCGCTACCCGCTGCCTGACTGATGCCGGCATCAGACGTCAGTTTTACACTCGACGGCGCGTTGATACCGCTATAAGCATCCACGGTGGATACATTGATGGGATTGACCGAACGGTACAGGAAACTACCGGTACTGGACGAACCGGAAATAACGCCCGTAGTATTCGCTTCCGTCAGGGTAACGGCATAACCGCGCGCCTGCACCGAGCTTGCGCCATCAATAATGGCACCAGTCTGCTGCGAAATGATATTGCCGGAATTCAGGCTCAGCGAGGTACTGATATTTTGCAAAGCGCCACCAGCGCCAGAAGTCATGGGGCCCTTGATGTCGATACCGGCACCGCTCATGTTGCCGATACGCAGGCGCGCCGCCGTCACATTGTTCAATTCGGCAGCAGACAACTCCAGAGTACTGGTCAAAACATTTGTCGCACCTGTTGCCAGATGGATGGCACCCGCCGCATTAGAATCCAGCGTTGCAGTACCACTACCCGCATTGACCGTACCCAGCAAATCCATTTTGTCAGATTTGATGGAAATAGCAGCGCCAGAACTATTGATCTGCGTACCCGCCACTGTACTGGTCATGGCATTCGTATCGGTGGCCAGCAAGCTGATTGCACCGCCACCGCTATTAATATTGCCACCTGCCAGCAGATTGATGCCACCCTGACCATTGATCGTGATCACACCATTATTGGTAAGCACCGGTGCGCTGATATTCGTACTGGAGCCACTGGGAGAACTCAGGTAAATCGCCCCGCCTGCTGTTTGCTGCTTGATGCCATAGCCGGTAGCACCGACATCGCCAACCACCAGATTGGCGCCAACACTGGCAATACGGATATCACCGCTACCCGTATTGAGGGCATTCAGCCTGCTTGCCTGTACACCCATATTGTCAGTTGAGGTCGTCCCGTGCAAGCCATTCACGGCCGTCATCTTCAGGTCGTTGGCATAGATGGTCGTACCGTTTTGCTGGATAACATCCGCGCCTGTGGTAAGCGTGACATTGCCATTCGTTGAAGAATTGCCACGGGCATCGATGCCACCTGAACCAACATTGATGAGCCCTGTACTATTGACCAGAATATTGCCACCCACGCCTACCGTACCCGGGGTCGTCAGCAATGTCTTGAATGTGGTATTGCCACTGGCACTGGTACTGATCTGCGCGCTACTGGTGGTCAGTCTGGCGACTACAATATCGGCCGTCTGGGGTGATGCGCCAGTGCCGGTTTGCAGCGTGATGGTGCCGGTACCGGCTGCCCTTATTTCCAGATTGGGATCAGCGCCGGTCAGATTAATGCCACGGGTAGCGCTGACATCAGTGGCCGCATTGCGAGTTCTGAGCGTCAGGTTGGAATTGCTTGGCAGGGATATCTGTCCACCAAAAAAAGTACCACTGGTATCAATATAATTGGCAGCTTCCAGCACGATGTTCGTGCCCGGGGTAAGCCCCTGTAGTTCGGACTGAAATACAGTGGTCGGGCCGGCATCGGAAAAATTGATCGTGCCTATGCCTGAACCCTGAAAGGTGCCGACACCATCCGATGCACCGTCACCAGTACCACCGGCAATCGTGATGGAAGAAGGGTCAAGCAATAAGCTGCCGTTCTTGCCGCGTGCGGCACTGACATCCACTTTGGCATGAAAATCCAGGCTTTGCTTGCCCGATGTTTCGACAAAACCACCATTGCCACCTTGGTTACCTCCACGTGCAGAAATGCTGCCGTTGACACGTGTCACTTCATCCGACCAGACGATGACCTTGCCGCCATCACCACTCTTGCCAGCATTGGCAGCAATAGTCGCGTCGCTGCCGACAAAGGTGCGCTGCGCGTTCATGACACCGGCATTGTCGCCGTGATAATCGCCACCAACCAGGACCTGGCCACCACCAGTATCGCCGCTGGCATCCACTTTTGCGTTGCCGGCCAGCGCCACGCGTTGTCCCAGTATCTGGATGTCGCCGCCTTTACCGGCACCAGTCGCCGTAGTCAGGCTACCGCTATCGAGGACCGTATCCTGGCTGGCCTTGAAATATATTTTTCCATTCTCGCCAAGCACCGCTGTGTTGGCACTGACCAGCCCACGCTGATTAACCAGTGCACCGTAAATACCGATCTTGCCACCGGCTGCAATCACCTGCCCCAGATTGACAGCCTGATCCTTGCTGGCGCTGACCACTACCTGCACGTCAGGATTGGCGGAATCAACCAGTTTCACTGACTGGCCTGCAGCCAGCAAGATGTCGCCATTGGGAGACGTGATGATGCCGCTGTTTTCGATATCCGGCGCAATCAGATACACGTGTCCGCCTGCCGGAGTGGTAATGGCACCCTGGTTCGTAATCTTGCCTGCCTGTTCACCAGCAGAAAAGTTCAGCTTGCCGGCTTTGAAATCACTGTCGCTCATGCCCAGGCTGGACACGACCAGGCCATTCACATCCACCTGTGCACCCTTGCCGAACAGGACGCCGTTCGGGTTGATCAAAAATACCCGTCCATTCGACTGCAATGCACCCAGTATCTGTGAAGGGTTCTGGCCAGTAACGCGGTTCAATACCGCGCTATTCGAATTTTCCTGAATGAAGCGGGTAATGTCACCGGCATTGATGGAAAAGTCCTGCCAGTTGATGATGGCACCCGGCGTATTGGTAATCGTGAACAGATTACCGTCCTTGTTGAAAATCACCTTGCCATTGACCACTTGCGGCCCGACCGGATTGGCCATGCCGGGCGCGTGGCAAAAACAGGCCAGCAGCAAAGCTGGCAAAAGCTTTGGCAACAACTGCGGTAATAACTGTGGTAATAGCGTGGGTAAAGACCCGATGCGCCGGTTCGCCGCCAATGTGGATTCAGATTGAGCGAACATACTGATTTCTTTCCTCATGCTCTTCCTCACCAATCATTAATAGTTCACGCCAAGTCTGACATGCAAGCGCCTGTCATCTTTGCTCAGTTCATCAGGTGTTTTCAGGGATTTGCCATAATCCATTTGCAGCGACATGGCGCGCGACATCGCCAGCCTGACGCCTATGCCGACGCTGGCAAGGGAAGACGAACCAGGTTCGCCAGGCAAAGCCTTGTTACGCGACAGATGGGCGGCGTCATAAAACCCCAGTAACTGGCACTGCGTGAAACTGGCAGTAAAACTGGCGCACAGGTTGGGCGTATAAATCTCTGCACTGATCAGGGTGCCATAATCATTGGCCAGTGCACGTTCTGTGAACCCGCGCACGCTGCTGGCACCACCGGCACCAAACTGCTCGCCGGGAACCAGGCTATCCCGCGTATATTGGCCGCTCAACATCAGCTTCAGTTGCCATGCAGCAGGTAGTACGCGGCTGAAACCGACGCCATAACGGAAGATGGTGTAACCGGCAGTAGCACCACTGCGCACACGTTGAAAATCTTCGGTCTTGCCTTTTTCACCGCCAGGCAAATTATGCAGGGCGGTCAGGTAGGCACTGGTTTCGCCACCGGCAGAACTCAGTGTGCCGGAATACGTCAGGCTGACCGGATGCACAGTGACATCACTGCCCAGTTGTACACCAAGCAGTGAAACATTATTCTTGTAGGCCTTGTAATCAAACCCCAGGCTCAGGCGTGAATCAAAATCTTCCTTGCGGCCAAGGCTATAGTTATAACGGGCACCGACCACAGAACCGCGGCCACTGACTGCCAAGTCAAAGATGCCTGCAACTATCGAACCAGAATCAACATTTGAATAGCTGGCATACAGGTCTACCGTATCTCCCAGCTCATACAACGGCAAATGGTAGCCAACGCCAAACACACTATACTGGCTGGGTTTTTGCATGGTCGTTGTGTATTGCAGGCTGAGCACATCATCACGGCCACTGATATTGGCATGCTGGAACAATAAGCCCACATGGTTCTTGCCGGTATTGCTGTCACCAGAATTGTCCAGATTCGCACCGATGGTCCAGGGCTTGCTGTCGGTCACATTCAATACTGCATTCACTTCGCCCTCATCACTGGCGGTCTGGAACTGCAGATTGGTTTTCTTGGCGGGATTTTCATTCACTGCCTTCAAACTCTCAGACAGTTTTTTGACATTCGGTGTATCACCCTGACGCAATTGCGGCAGGCTGCGACGCACATTGGCCTCATCAAAAAACTTGTTGCCCTTGACGCTGACACTGCCTATGCGGGCCTGCACCACAATGAACTTGACCACGCCCTGATTCAACTCCTGCTCCGGTAACACCACCTGCACCAGGCTATAGCCTTTGTCGCGATAGGCTTTTTCCAATGCCTCCAGCGCTCTCTGCACATCGGCAAAACTGCGGCTCTTGCCAGTGAAGGGGGCCAATAAGGCATTGATCGCTGCTGGCGTCAGTAAATTATTACCCTTGACATCAAAACTGCTGATCTCAAAGCGACCAACGACGCTTTCAGTGTCTTGCGCTGCCAGCGGATAGCTCGCACCCAGGCCAATGGCAAATGCCAGGCAAACAGAAAGATGATGTGTGAAATGCTTGTTCTTCAACAGTCTCATACTAAGATTTCCCAGTTGCTGAGTCGTGCCATGCCAACAAGTTCTTGTCGCAGGAGGGATTGCATTCCCCCACACAGATAGTAGCGATCGAAAAATACTGCGGTGTTACATACAGCCAGTACGAACATACGGGCGCAGCTCTCCGGACTCTGGAATCAGAACATGCGCAAAAGAAATAGGCGACTTGCCTACTCAAGCGAAGTATCCTGCAATCCAATTCGGACCACAAGCGGAATGTTGCTATTTCTGACATCTCCTGCCCTGCCGTCAAATTGGACTTGATGTTTCTGCGTCTGCCGTGTTAATGCACACCAAGCACACTGACTTGCTTGCGCATTTGGTCAGCGCATTTATCCTGTTGCTGCATTTCAACAACTAAAGAAAATTCAAGCAGCATGACTTTTGTCATGCGCATACGCTGCTCTTGCATAAAATTGCTCAAAAGAAAAAAGCAAAGCTATACAATTCCTGCCAGCCGGGAACGAGGATAACCCCCGTCTATACGTGCCTAACAAAAAGTCAATCGCAGTAAACTGGTATTAGTGAATATGATGATGACAATCCTTCAGAATTTGTTGGGTTGCTCTCAGGACTCCCCCAAGAAGATTGAGATTTTTCAAGGGCGCGCAAGCGCCCTTTTTTTTCCATCCAGCCATCCGGATCAGCATGTCAACAAATACATCAAGATTGCTGTCACTAGACGCGTTTCGTGGCTTCACCATCGCCAGCATGTTCCTGGTGAATAATCCGGGTGACTGGGGCCACCTGTATCCGCCACTGGCCCATGCAGAATGGTCGGGCTGGACATTTACCGACTGTATTTTCCCTTTCTTCCTGTTCATTGTCGGTGTATCCCTGCATCTGTCGACCAATCAGAAAATCCTGGCGGGTTATGCACAAGGGCCTTTGCTACGACAGTTGCTGAAACGTGCCTGCTGGATTTTCCTGATTGGCCTGATGCTGAATCTGATCCCCAGTTTTGATTTCCAGTCCGTACGCATTCCCGGTGTATTGCAGCGCATTGCGCTGTGCACCATGCTGGCAGCGCCGCTGGTCATTTACTGCAACTGGCAACAGCAGTGCTGGTGGATACTCGCCTTGATGGCTCTGTATTCAATCATCATGCTGGGTGTCAGCGTGCCGGATGCAGATGGCAATTGGGCCAGGGCAGCACTCGAACCGGGCAAAGATGCCGGTGCTTACCTGGACCGCTGGCTGCTGGATGGCCATCTGTGGAAACGGGCAAAGACCTGGGATCCGGAAGGCTTGCTGAGCAGCTTGCCGGCAGTGGCCAGTGTCATGCTGGGAGTCCTGACCGGGCGTTATCTGTCGACCAGCCTGGACCGTGCAGTCAAGACCGCCTGGTTATTCACAGCAGGGCTGACTTGTCTGGGCCTGGGCCAAATACTGGACAGTGTGCTGATGCCTATCAATAAAAGCCTGTGGACACCTTCCTATAGCATCTTCATGACCGGCTGGGCCCTGATCAGCCTTGCCTGTTTTTACTGGCTGCTGGATGCGAATCCTTCTGTCCGTCTGAAAACTGGTATGGCCCGCCTGTGCCATCCGCTGGTCATGTATGGCATGAACGCGCTGTTTTTGTTTACCCTGTCTGGCCTGATCGCCAAGATGCTGGGGTTTATCCATATCAGTGCCGCCGATGACAGCAAGCCCAGCTTGCAAGCGGTACTGTATGCACCGATCAAGGCTTTGCCGCTGACGGCAGTGAATGCCTCTCTGCTCTACGCAGTGCTGTTCAACCTGATGATGTTACTGTTTGCCTGGGGAATGTGGAAGAAACGCTGGTTTGTGAAAGTGTAATGCAGTAGCATCTCAGGTCTTTCGCAGTTTTTGCATTTTTTTGGCGCATTGTCGCCTCCTTACGGCATCAGCATACGCATGTTTTCGTTTCAAAATTTTGCCTTCACGGCTTCTTCCCTGAAAAAGATCAGGCTTCCACTATTAGCCAGCAGCATGGCCGCCATGCTGCTGGCCTGTAGCACAGCACCAGAAAAACCACTGCCCATTGTCAAGGGCAATAAAACTGACCTGACTATCGTTCCGCAAAATGCGCCGGTCAATTTTCCGGTGATGCCGCGCGAAGCACCACCGTTGCCGCGTGAATTCCGGGCTGCCTGGGTGTCAACCGTCGCCAATATAGACTGGCCTTCACGACGCGACCTGAACAGCGACAAACAAAAGGCCGAAGCCATCACCATCCTCGACAATGCGGTGCAACTGAAACTCAATGCCATTGTCTTGCAGGTACGCCCGGCTGCGGATGCCATCTATCCATCCGGTATCGAACCCTGGTCAGAATTCCTGACCGGTGAACAGGGTCGTCCGCCACAACCGTATTATGACCCGCTGCAATTCTGGGTCGAACAGGCCCATGCCCGTGGGTTGGAGCTGCATGCCTGGTTCAATCCCTATCGCTCCCGGACTGCCCAATCAAAAAGTGTCCTGGCCAGTAACCATATCAGCCGGATAGCCCCGCAAGCCGTCAAGACCTATGGTGACTTGCAATGGATGGACCCGGGTGAGCCTTTCGCCATGCAGCAAACCCTGAACGTCATCATTGATGTCGTGCACCGCTATGACGTCGATGGCATCCATATTGATGATTATTTTTATCCTTATCCAATCAAGGCAGCGAATGGCAATGAGGTTGATTTTCCGGATGATCCGTCCTGGATAGCCTATCTGCAATCCGGTGGACGCATGGCACGGGCTGACTGGCGGCGCAGCAATGTGAACCATCTGGTGGAAACCGTCAACCTGCGTGTACATCAGGAAAAACCTTGGGTCAAATTTGGCGTCAGCCCTTTTGGCATAGGTCGCCCCGACCGGCTGCCAGCAGGCATCAGTGGCTTTAGCCAGTATGACAAGCTGTATGCCGATGTGGAATTGTGGCTGGCGAATGGCTGGCTGGATTACCTGGCGCCACAACTGTACTGGCCCATCGGTCAGGCGCCGCAGGCGTTCAAGGTCTTGCATGATTACTGGCTGGAACAGAATGTCATGGCCCGCCATGTCTGGCCCGGTCTGTACACCAGCCGTATCGACAATAGTGATAAATCCTGGACAGCAGACGAAATCCTGAACCAGGTCGATGCCATGCGCGAAAAAGGTGGTAACGGCCATGTGCATTTCAGCATGGCGGCACTGAACCAGAATCGCAAGGACATACGCAAGCGCCTGGCTGCCGAAAAATACACCTCGCAGGCGCTGATACCCGCCAGCCCCTGGCTGGACAAGAAACTGCCAGGCAGTCCGGTGCTGGAACTGAGTGAAGACAAGAAGTCACTACAGGTATCCATCCCCGATCCGGCGAATACCCGCCTGCTGGCAATCTGGAAGCGTACCGGCCAACAATGGCTGTTCAGCGTTGTCCCGGCCCAAAGCATGCGCCTGGACTTGTCAGATGACCCGCAGGCGGGCGCAATCAGGCAGATTACCGTATCGGCCATCAGCCGTACCGGTCAGGAAAGCATGCGTTCCAGTTATAGCCTGCCATAGCGTAAGCAAGGGCTGGTTTCCCCACCCGGCCACTGCTGGCCGGTTGGGATGCAATGGCCTGCCGAATTGCCTGAATTTTCAGCATCAGGTAAAAAACAGATATCAAAGTGTGGTTTTTAGATACGTTCTGCAAGGCGTGCCACGCACATTTTTTACGGCATTTTCCTCTGCGATCCGGGCAAAATCTGCGCCATGCTTGGGGAGGCTGACACAGTACCCAAACCCCATATCTTTTGGTTATCGCCCGTCATGAAATTTTCATTTGTCACCAGCGACCGCAAAACTCTAGTCTGGGATACATCAATAAATATTTATATCAATTTTGATCGTATTTCGTCGAAATTGCCCACAATTCAGCTTAAAAATCAATGTAGTTTGACCTCAAGGAGAGACCAGTGAAGTTAAAGACCATAGCCCGGTGCATCGCCCTGATAGGCATCTCAGCCGGTAGTAGCGGATGGGTGCTGGCGCAGGAAAAACCTGCAGATGCACCGCAAAGAATTGAAATTACTGGCAGTAGCATCAAGCGTATTGCGGTAGAAGGCGCTGTGCCGATTGAGATCATCACCCGCAAACAGCTGGAAGCCGCAGGTATCGTGACGGCCGAGCAGTTTATTGCCAATCTGAACATCAACGGCAATGGCTCTGACAATCTGGCCAGTAATGCAGACGTCACCTCCGGTGCACAACGTGGCAATAATGGCGCCTCTTCTGCCAATCTGCGCGGCCAGGGTTCAGACAGTACGCTGGTCCTGCTGAACGGCAGACGCGTTGCCACCCATGGGATGAAAGGCTCGGCAGTTGATCTGAACTCCATCCCCATGGCGGCAGTCGAAAGAATTGAAGTCCTGAAAGATGGCGCTTCGGCAATTTATGGTACCGACGCCATCGGCGGTGTCATCAACTTCATCCTGCGCAAGAACTATAGTGGTCTGGAAGCACAGGCTTTCACCGATGTGACGCAACAGGGTGGCGGCAATATCAAACGTGTTTCCGTCGTTGGTGGTTTTGGTGATCTGGACAAGGACAATTACAATGTCCTGCTGACGGCAACCCATAGCGAAAATGATGCGCTGCGCGGTGACCAGCGTGATTTTGTAAATACATTCCAGCCAAATCGCGGCCTGTCGGTCGATACCCGTGGCACACCTAACGCCACGATATTTGCAACCTCACTGGCCAATACCATACTCAGCAACAAGAGTAATAACGGCCCGGTCTTTCCTGGTACGACACAGGTAATGAATGCCATCAATGTGCTGAACCTGCCGGGTGGCGCGGGCTGTAATTCTGTCGATGGCATGGCAGCGTATGATGCCAAGTTGTGGGATGTTGCCTCTTCCAAATATGCCTGTGCCTGGGATACAGGCCGCGCAGCGGTACTGCAACAGCCAGTCAAAAACGATAACTTTGTCGGACGTGCCACATTCAAGATCGGTACCCATCAATTGTTTGCCGAAGCAGTCGGCTCGCAGGTTGAAGTATCCAAACGTTTTTCGCCTAACCAGGTTTCGCCAGGCACCAACTTCCCTGCGTCTTCATTCTATCCAAGTACCGGGGCTGCCTATAATTCTGTCTTTAATGCGATTGTCGCTGTCTTCCCCAGCATAGAAGCGAATCGTGGTGCCCCTATCGCCTACCGCTGGCGCTGTATGGAATGCGGCAACCGTGAAATCACCACCAAAACAGAAGCTGGTCGCCTGCAATTTGGTGCAGATGGCCAGATCGGCAAATGGGATTACCGTGTGGGTGTATCGCGTGCGTACAGCGAATCCGAATCCAAACTGGGTACCGGATATAACTATACCGTCGCACTGGCGAATGCACTGGGAACCGGGATCATCAATCCTTTCCTGAAAGCAGGCGAAAAACAAACACAGGCAGCGATAGACCTGATCAACAGTACATCTGCTGCCGGCGTCACCCTGTACGGTGGCAAAACCACGCTGACACAGGCAGATGCAGCCCTGTCAGGCGAAGTATGGCAATTGCCAGCCGGTGCTGTGATGGCCGCCGTGGGTATGGATTTGCGTAAAGAAGAATATGCGTTCAACGGTGATGCCCGCGTATCGAATGCGCGCCCTGCGATTCTGAATGCTCCATTTGACGATGCCAATGCCCTGCCTAACGTTAGCCGTGATATCCGTGCGGTGTACGCCGAGGTACTGGTACCGGTACTGAAAACGCTGGAAGTTACGGTCGCTGGCCGTCAGGATCACTATTCGGGTTTCGGCAGTACTTTCAATCCCAAAGTGGCTTTCCGTTATACGCCCACAGATAGCCTGTTGTTCCGTGGTTCGTATAACACTGGCTTCCGTGCACCATCGTTTAACCAGTTGTTTAACGGCGTGACTGATTCACCCTATGCAGGCAAGGACCTGGTCGATCCGGCCACTTGCCCTACACTCAAGGTAGACAGCACCAAACCTGGTTGTACATCCGTCACGCCAAATACCCTGACCGGTGGCAAGAGCAACCTGGGACCAGAAACCGCCAAGCAGGGAACCGTGGGTGTAGTGTGGGCACCAAGCACCAATTTCAGTGCCAATGCCGACATTTGGGAAATCCGCAAGGAAAACACCATCATGTCCATCGACCTGACCACCATGCTGCAAAACTATGAACTGTTCAAAGCACAGTTTATCCGTGACGGCAGCGGCAATCTGGCCTTTATCGACCAGCGTTGGGTAAACGCCGGTTCCAGCCTCACCCGTGGTGTCGAAGTCGGTGCCAAGGCAAACGGTGCGGTATGGCGTGGTAAATGGACAGCCGGTATCGATGGTTCTTATCTGCTGGAGAAAAAATCCCGCCCTATGGCTAACGCGCCATATGGTGCCAGCGAAGTTGGCAGGTTCACCTTCACTGGCGATCTGGGCCTGAAGTGGAAGCACACAGCCTTTGTCACTTATACAGAAGGTAACTGGACAGGTATGCTGACACAGATTTATCGTGCCGGTTATAAAGACCAGGTATTGCCAGGTGTACAAAGCGGTCTGGTCACGCCTCCGGACTACAATCCGGATGTCAAAGCCTATACCATCTACAACATGAGCGTGACGTATACCGGCATCAAGAGCCTGACGCTGACAGCGGGTCTGAAGAATATCTTCAATACCGACCCGCCGTTTGCCATCACCTATGACAGCAATACCGGTGCTGGCAGTTCATGGGAACCGCGCGTAGCAGATCCACGTGGCCGTTCTTTCACCTTGCTGGCGAATTACAAGTTCAAGTAATTCTCTGACGAATAAAAATCCCCTGATGTTAAAAAACATCAGGGGATTTTTTATGTCTGCATTTAAGTTTTTACATTTCAACTGATCGCTGGATTCATGAGCTTGCCGATAAAGATAATCAGGCCCGTCTGACGGTCACGTATCATGAACAAAAAAGGATGATCAAGTGTCACCTTGAGAGGTGTGTCACCAATGATACTGGTCACCCCAACCACTACGCCAGTTGCCGCTGCCGCTTCAGTGCCTTTTTCATCGACGCTAATAAATGCCTTGTGCACGATGGCCGACACAGACAGATCCCGATTACCCGTCATACCGGAAAAATCCGCCTTGCTGGCATCGAAAGCCGCACTCATGCCAAGCTTGCCCAGCACATCTGCCAGCGTTGCCGCAGAACTGAAATTGAATTTTGGCAGGCTGAGAGCGACATACTGATCCTTCAGCGCAGAATTGATTTCGCTCACTGTGTTGCCATCGAGGCTCTGGATAAAGCCATCAAACTTGCCTGCTTCCGGCATGATCAGCAACATGCTCAGTTTGTTATCTACGTATGGCAACTCTACGGCCTGATAATTCTTGCCCTGCGCATACGGCAAACGTATGTCTTGCGACATGAAAGGCAGACTGCGGATAGTGCCCTTGCGATCAGTAAAGTTCTGGTTACTGGTTTTTTCTGCGGTGAAAGCTGTGGCCCAGTCAGATTTAAACCAGATGGCATTCGTCAGTACCACCCTGGTATTCGATGACACATCATTCGGGCCCAGCAAATTCTTGATTTTTTGCTGGGTCTGCTGTTCCACCCAGCTATTGATACTGAGGCGCGAAGCGTCCGGCGCTTTCATGAAATCCAGTAAATTGACTGCGGCGCCAAAATTGACTGCGAGTGCGTCCAGGTAAGCTGGCTGCAGACTGTAACCCTGCTGTGCCCACAAGGCATTGGCAATGGTCAAGCCTGGCAATTTGGTATTGGCGGCGGCATTGGTCTTTTCCGCCAGTTGCAAATCCAGGCGGTTCAAGGCCGGGAACAAGCGGTTTTGCTGCAACTTGAATACCAGAGCCTGCTCTATCCCTGCCAGCGTTTCCCCTTTCGCACCGGCAGAAGTCATCGCTAGTGCCTGGGTAATGCTATATGGGGAATACACCAGATTACTGTCGCCACTGGCGTCCAGCAAGGGCAGAACTTTCAGTGCAAATTCAGTATTCCCGGCAACAACCACAGCAACATCGGCATCGCTAGCAGCAGGGACAGGATTTCTGGTCAGGCTGGATTTCGCACTGCTGACAGCCAACGGGTTGCTGGTGGCCTGATTTGCAGAGGCCGGGGTGCCACTACCACCGCAAGCAGTCAGACACAGCAAGGCAACCAGACTGAAACAGCAGGTCAGGCAGTGATTAGATTTTTTTGTATGCATTGTTTGTCTCCGTAACAACTACACGGCGATCATATGCAGAACAAAAAAACAAATCAGCTTACAAATGTATTCAATTTGTCATTAAATTGTAAGGCCAGGCAGTAAACCTGTTTTATAGCAGGCTGGCAACAAATGGCGTTTCTATGACATCCACCTGGGCACCGGTACCGACACGCTCATAGAGTTCGGCAATGTCGACTGAGCGCATGCGTATGCAGCCAAAGCTGGCCGGTGTACCAAGCAGGCTTTCCTGTGGTGTGCCATGGATATAGATAAAGCGGGGATAGGCATTGCGGTTACGTTCTTCCAGCCCGCGCAACCAGAAGATGCGGGTAACGACGGGGTCACGGCCAGGCGCATCGACTGCCACGATCTCGCCAGTTGGCTTGCGGTCCTTGAAAACGGTGCCCATAGGCATACCGTCACCAAATTTCTCGGCCACCTGCATGCGACCACCCGGGGTCATATAACTGTCTGGCATGTCTCCGACGCCGCGCTTGGCCGTCGATACCGGATAGCTGGCAACTTCCTTGCCGTCTTCCAGCACATGCATTCTTTGTTCGGAAACGGAAATGATCAACTGATGTCGCGTATCGGCTGACCGAAACCAGGTTGACTGGCAACCTGCCAGAAGCAATGCTGACATCAGCGCGATGAAATTGTTACGACACAGTGTAAGCATTGTTCATCTCTCCTTGAATAGAAACCGAGCATAAGCTGAACAAAAGCTGCCGGCAAATAATTCTTGTGGTTTGATGCATTACCTGAAGTTATGGACCAGCTATGAGCTTTCATTTGTGCACTTCATTCCCAGCCTATAAGTTATGGGAATGTGTACCTGAATGCCTCTTGCATGCGGGTGCTGAAGCACTGGAAAGAACACCATGTTGAATACCGAAACACCCAGCAGCAGCCATACCGATCTGGACTTGTATCCCACTGAAGAATTGCTGCACGTTCTGATTGATGACCAATTCAATGCCATACGGGCCGTGCGCCAGGTAGCAGCCCGCATTGCTGGCGCAGTGGATTCGGCTGCCCCGCGCATACTGGCTGGTGGCCGGCTAGTGTATGTAGGTGCTGGCACATCCGGTCGCCTGGGGGTACTCGATGGCGTGGAATTGCTGCCGACATTTTCCTGGCCCAACGAGCGTGCGTTATCCCTGTTGGCAGGCGGTAAACAAGCCATGTTTGTTGCGGTTGAAGGGGCGGAAGATGATGCCGAAAAGGGTGCCAGCGAAATTCGTGAACTGGCATTGACCGCAAATGATGTGGTGTTGCTGGTCGCGGCATCCGGTGCCACCCCGTACGTGCTGGGGGCCTTGCAGGCAGCACGCGCCAGCGGCGCCCTGACCATAGGTTTTGCGAATAATCCAGATGCGCAAGTGACCGGCGCTGCCGACATCGGTATTACCCTCGATACCGGCAATGAAGTTATTTCCGGCAGTACCAGATTAAAGGCAGGTACCTCACAAAAGGTGGCACTGAACAGTTTTTCTACCGCATTGATGGTGAGACTACACAAGGTCTACGGCAACCTGATGGTGGATGTCAAACCGACCAATGTCAAACTGTTGCGACGCACAGTCAGCCTGACCATGCATGCCACCGGTCGTGACGAAGCCGAATGCCGCCGTGTGCTGGAAGAATGTGACTTCCATGTAAAGACCGCCATTCTTGCCATTTTGAGCGATATCAGCGTCGCAACTGCCAGCGCCAGGCTGGCCGCATGTGGTGACGATTTGCGACGCGCCTTGCAGGTACAGCAAAAGTAAGCACAGCAAGGCTGGCAACGCGTTACAATTTAGTTCGTCTTTTGTCTCCCAGGTTGAATCATGCGACTGCGTCACATAGAAGTTTTCCATGCCATCATGCAGGCAGGCACGATCAGTGGCGCTGCGCAGTTGCTGAATATCTCACAACCGGCAGCAACCAAGGTCCTGCAACATTGCGAGATTCAGTTGGGCCTGAAGCTGTTTGAGCGCATCAAGGGAAAATTGCATCCGACACCGGAAGCACACAAGCTGTTTGCCGAAGTGGACCGCCTGAACCGCGACCTGCAATCAGTACGCCGGCTGGCCAGCAACCTGAAAAACCATCCCGACGAAGCGGTGCGGTTGGCATCCACCCCTACGCTGTCGATTACGGTCGTGCCTGCGGCACTGGCAGCATGGCGCAAGAAATTTGCCCATGTCCACTGCACATTGGCGACTCACCATACCAGTGAAATCGTGAACGCCCTGTTGCTGGGTGACGTGGATTTTGCCCTGTCCCTGTATGATCCCTGCCACCCGAATATTGCATCTGAACCGCTGATACGCGGCTGCATGACAGCCATTGCGCCCATAGGTACCTGGTCCAGACAACTGGATAACACGGCCTTGCCGGTCAGTGATTTACCAAAGAACCTGATCGCACTCGATCTGGATGACCATCTGGTCAGTCGTGTCATGGACGCCTGCGAAGAACAGGGCCTGAGTTTTACGTCCTACACGGTAGTGCAAACCTACCTGCTGGCAAGGACTCTGGTGGAACTGGGTGCCGGTGCGGCAGTCATTGACCCCTTCACTGCGGCGACATCAGATCACAGCAAGGTGCAGTGCCGCCCGCTGTCGCCCAATGTACCGGTAGATTTGTATTTGCTGACCGTCAAAGCTACGCCCCTGTCACGTTCGGCACGGGCGTTTGTAGAATCCATCAAGGAAGCCGGTACAGAGTTTATTGCCCGCACCTCGTAAGGTCCTAATTCATATCAATAAAAACGATACAGGGCAGTCAGTATCTGCTCTTCCCACAGACTAAGGCTGGAATAGTTGCCCGGATTTTTTTCGGGGTCGGCAGCAACACCGCTGATAATGTAAATCATGCCATTGCGTGTTGTCGGGTCAAACATGAAGCCGGACTGCAGGCCATAGGCAAAACCCAGATGCCCGACTGCCTTGAATGCAGATTTCCCCTTCACCGGTGATACCAGCCTGTCACCATAGTGCTGGGCGCTGACATCGCTGAAACGCTGAAAACCCAGACCCCAGGCCTGGAACAATCCGTGATAATCATCACCGTTGCGGGCATTTTTATCATAGCGCCATTGTTCACTGAGCAACGCACGGACACTGGCAGGCTGCAGGAAGCGCCTGCCATCCAGCTCGCCTTCATTCATCAACATCAGCATGATGCGGGCCAGGCCCTGTACATCAATCCGTAAGCCACCTTGCGGGCTGAATAAGGTAGCATTGCTGCCAGGGACATAATTATCCAGCGACCTTTTGATCAGCGGCTTTGTACGAAAATCGTCGGTCTGGGCGACCCAGGGGCCTTGCAGGTTCCAGATTTCATTTTCCTGCTTGCGGTATAACACGGCCAGCCTGGATAATTCATCCGGCGACAGCAGTTCGGGATGGTAAGCACCTGTCACACCCAGCGGACGCAAAACGGTATCCCGCATGAACATATCAAAACGCTGACCACTGGCAGCTTCCATGACGGTACCGAGGACACCCCAGTTCAGGTTCACATAATGAAAGTACTTACCCGGCGCGCGAGATTCATCCGCCTGCTCGCCGGAGGGACTAGCCCATTGCAGACCACGATCAAAATGTGCGCCAGCAGGCAACAGAAAACTCTGCAAGCTCACATTGGCTGGGAAATTGTAGCCGCCATCATCCCGCAGCGATGAAGTATGACTGAGCAGCATGCGGGTAGTAATAGCGACATCGGGGAAATGCGGATTTCTGACTTGATAACCAAGGTAGCGACTGATATCGGCATCCAGGTCCAGCCTGCCTTGTTCGACCAGGCACATCGCTCCTATGGCAGCCACCATCTTGGACACGGACGCCACACGGAACAGCGTGCGCGCATCCACCGCCAGATTATTGCCAGCATTCTCGCGGTCTATATAACGCTGACCAAACTGCTGCTGGTAAATGATTTTGCCGTTTTTAATGCTCAGTACCGATAGTCCGGCAAGGGGTAATTGGGGGTCTGCGACGATGCTTGCCAGTTTTTTTGTCACCTGGCTGTCAAGACTGGACTGGTGAACAGAAGATGCAAAAGACGTAGAAGATGCAGAAGATGTTTGTGCCATGGCTGTCCCGGTCCAGAATGGCATGGCCAGTGCAGTTATTGCAGCGGCTGATGCACAGATGAGCAACAGGCGCTGACATACCTTCTGGCGCCGGCCTGGCTGCCCAGCCTGCATGATGGTGTGCATATCAGTCTATACGCAGATAGGTCTGGCGCACGACGACCGGGTCGCCACAATTGAAATGCCACCATTCGCTGTTGATACCGCGATAACCACCATGAAACATGGCTTGTCGCAGAATATTACGCTGATCAAGGTGAATCTGGCTTAATTGCCCCTCTGCCAGCATTTTTTGTTCCAGTACAGGATGGGATTTTTCTTCCATGGCATCAAAGCCACTGCCCATGTCCAGTTCCTTGCCATCAGCATCGATCAGTGTGACATCGACCGCCATGCCAAAGGAATGGATGGAGCCACGTGCAGGGTCAGCAACATACATGCGCAGCGGGGTGCCATCCAGATGCTGCCACAGCATTTCCTGAATGCGGTGCGGACGCAAAGCATCCAGTACCAGAATACGGTACGCGGGATAATGTTCGCGCAGCCAGTTGACGGCTGACTGCAAAGCCTGTGCCGCTTCCCGGTGCAACCAGCGACAGTCGAGATCGCCATATAAATCGCGCCCGACAAAATTGTCGTCGCCGACATAACGCAAATCGATGACAACACCGTCTACAGTATCGAGCCGGCAAAAATCCGGATGATCAGCAATGATTTCACAACGCACAAAGGCTCCATACAACAGAGTTTTTCATACTGGCAGCATAGGGATAGTCCCCCGCCCCTGCCAATGAAAACTTACCGATAACATATAACCAGAAGGAATAATCATTTTTCATGCTCCTCCTGCCGTCCAACATCTATTTAAAGTCGCGATTTACAGCCACGAATTACAGCAGCGAATTACAGCCGCTATTTAAGCGCCTTGCTACGTGCCGCAGTATCAATATCCAGATAACGCCAATTGGTAAAGTCCACCGGATGACGATAATAGTTCTGTAGCCAGGCTTGCGTCAGATCGGCCGTAACCGGATGAATACGTGTCACCCACGGCGTGTAGCCATGCATGAGTTGTGCCATCTGGCGGTACAGGGCAGTACGTTCCGGCGAATCACTAAGGCGTATTGCCTGCTCGTACAGTTTGTTGAATGCGGGCAGGTTAAAACGTGCATAGTTGGCACGGCCTGCATTGAGGCCATACAATAGCTGGTAAAAATTCTCGGCATCGGGGAAATCAGCGATCCAGTTGGCCTCGGTCATCTGCACTTTGCCCAGGCGGGCTGCCCGTATGATTTCCGAATGTTTGTCGGTCTTGAAACTGACATGGATACCCAGTGCATCCAGATTCTTGCGCCAGACTTCATCACGCAGGCGTCCGGTGGTGCTGGCCAGCGTATGCATCTGCAATTGCAGGGGCTGGCCATCCGGCAGCTTGCGATAATTGTCCGCACCACGTTTATAGCCAAATTTATCCAGCAAGGCATTCGCCAGTTTCAGGTCATATTGCACCGGGCTTTTATAAGCAGCATCGTAACCCAGCACATTTGGCGGCAAAGGAGATTGCGCCTGCATGGCCAGGCCTTTTTCCATCAGAGCGATATCTTCACGGCTGTCATAGCCCAAGGCAATTGCGCGGCGCAGGGCGATTTTTTCCGGGGTATAGCCACCTATGACCGGATCTTCCATATTCATCCACATGTAATAGGTTTGCAAGGGTGTGAACAAAGACAGCCGCACGCCTTGCTGCTGCAGCGCAGGTTTCAGCTTGCCATTGTCCAGCACCATATTCGACAAGGGTGCTGGCACCTGCTCCAGGTAATCAAATTCGTGGTTCAGGAATCCCAGCACGCGCGACTGCTGTTCTTCCATGACTTTGATTTCCACCTTGCTGACGCGTGGCAAAGTCTGCCCGGCAAGCTCAGTTGCGATCTTGCGGGAGACATCATCGATACCCTGATCATTGAAGACCACCTTGCGATACTGCGGATTGGCCAGCAGTTCAATCCTGAAACTGCGTTGCCATTGACCCAGCATGAACGGGCCGGTGCCCACCGGATGGTTGCCTACCTGATTAGGGTAAGCCTCAACTACTTCCCTCGCTACCGCCCCCGTGGCAGTGGTGGCCAGAATAAACAGGAAATTGCTGTCCGGTGCATTCAGACGTATACGCAAGGTATACCGGTCCAGCGCCTGCAAGCCGGGGATACTGGTCTGCAGACTGAATTCCTGCCCCTTGCCATCTTTGCCCGGGCGCAGTTTCTCATCACCCAGCAACTTGCCTTCAAACATGAAGAGCCAGGGTGATTTGACGGCAGGGTCATACAGACGCTTGACGCTGTAGATGTAATCATCCGCGGTCAGTTCGCGCGGCTTGCCCTTGAGTGACGGGTCGGGTGTAAAGAAAATACCCTGCTGCAAATGCAGGGTATAAGTCTTGCCTTCATCCGTCACCTCGGGCATGGATTTCAGGGTATTTGGCTTGAGTTTGAGCGGCCGCGCCAGGTAGTCATAGCGCAGCATGGGCTCGAAAATATTTTCATTAATGCTGACCGAGGGCACATCCGATGCCACAGCCGGGTCCAGCGCACCTTCGGGCGTGGTGACCAGCACCCGCAATACCTTATCGGCAGCGGGTGCAGTTTGTGTGGCCTGTGCGGTCTGTGCTGCATGTGCCAGGGACACAATACCGGCGGCAGCCAGCGACAAAAACAGGCTCGAGCTCAGACTAACAAGCAGACGGTGGCTCATGCACTGACCTCAGACAAACTGGCCAGACGCGGGTTCGCCATGGTCAGGTAAAACCATTCTTCGCCCGGGCTGGCGCCGGCATCGGGGAAGATGATGCGACCATCCTGGTCAGCCCTGAGCTCGCTGCCATCTGCCCTGATGGCGATCAGGTCACCCTGCTTCAATGCATCAAAACTGCGCCATTCACGTACGAAGCGGTCATCCACATGGAATTTATCGATGACATCATAGATTCTCAATGCCTCCATCTGTGTCACTGGTTCGGGTACGGTACCGGTAATCACGCCAAGATGACGCAGACTGTTGACGATAGCCTGATAGCCGACTTCAGGCGCCTGCGGATCAAGATGCTGACCACATTCCAGTGTCATCGCATAACCACCGACAGAACGCATATATTCTGTAGTGCCGACACCAAACTGGGTATTCGCATTCGCCAGGGTTTTGACATCCGCATCATGAGCAAGTCGCTGCTGGCGCCGCTGCACACCGCGCGCATAGGTGCTCAGCCAGCCATCGACCAACCGGTGTACGCCCAGACGCATGGCCATGGCCAGTTCATGTTTGGCGTAACTGAAGGATTCGAGCGGACCACGGTTATTTTCCGGTCCGATCAGCACAAAGGCCTCCCCCTGACTGCGGAAAGAGTGCAGATCAAGCAAGACTTCGTGCTGGGCAAACAGAGGGCATAGCCAGTTGGCGACATGATCTTCAAATTCGCTGACATCCTCCGTAGGGATCAGGCGACGGTTCAGATTGCGTTCGCCTTCGCGTTGTCCTAACTGGTAAGCCAGTGGATTACATACCGGCACCAGAGTCACGCGACCGGCAACCAGTTGCAGGATGCCACTTTCGAGTTCGCTGATTACGCGCCGGATAGCCTTGGTACCGCAGGTTTCATTACCATGTACGGCACCAGTAATGATGACGGTAGTCCCGGTCTGGGGTGACTGGAAGCTACTGCTCTGGAAGACATAAGGATAGTTTCTTGTATTCATGGTTCATTCGGCTTTCTTGCCAAAAGCCGGGTCTACTTTAATGAGGGCCGTCACCACAAAGGTGGGGATGGCAGCGATACAAATCCAGACAAAAAAGTGGGAATAGCCCAAAAACTCCTGCAACCAGCCGCTGAACAGACCCGGCAGCATCATGCTCATGGCCATGAAACCGGTACAGATTGCATAATGGGCAGTCTTGTGTTCACCATCTGCAATCATGATCATATACAGCACATAGGCGGTAAAACCAAAGCCATAACCCATTTGCTCAAAAGCGACGGCAATAGCGATCAGTATTTCGCTCTGGGGCTGCACAAATGCCAGGTACACATACACGAGATGGGGCACATTGATCGCCATGGCCATGGGCCACAGACAGCGCTTCAGGCCATAACGTGCAATCAGTGCACCGCCGGCCAACCCGCCCACGGTAAGTGCTCCCATGCCCATGGAGCCATAGATCAGGCCTACACCTTGTGTCGTCAGCCCCAGCCCGCCCTTATCAACCGTATCCACCAAAAACAGCGGCGCTATCTTTACCAGTTGTGCCTCACCAAAACGATACAGCAAGAGAAAGGCAATGCTGATCAACACATTTTTCTTTTTGATGAATTTGCCAAAGATCGTCAGGAAAGTAGCGACCACCTGATTCGGATCACCATGCGCACGGTCACTGTCAGGCTGTGGCAAGGCATATTTATGGTAGGCAGACAGGCCGATGAACATCACCGACAGCACAGCAAAAACTGCAATCCAGCCCAATCTGGGATTGCCGGTCAGATCGCGCAAGGTGCCAGCCAGATACACCAGGACGCCCTGGCCGGTCAGCATGGCCATGCGGAAGAACATGCTGCGTACACCGACAAATGCCGCCTGTTGATGCTGCTCCAGCGCCAGCATATAAAAACCGTCAGAACTGATGTCATGCGTGGCCGCGCTGAATGCCAGCAACCAGAATACCAGCAGCGTCGCCTGGAAGAAGCCGGGCATGGGTATGATCAGCGCCACTACCCCAAACAGCGCACCGATCAGCAATTCCAGCGTGATGATCCAGAAACGCTTGGTCTTGTACATATCCACGAAAGGTGCCCACAAGGGCTTGATCACAAAAGGCAAATAGAGCAAACTTGTGTAAAAAGCAATGTCTGCATTGGAAATATCCAGCTTTTTGTACATAATGACGGAAAGTGTCATGACGACTACGTATGGAATTCCCTGACTGAAATACAATGACGGTATCCAGCGCCATAATTCTGGTACCTGGGTGGATTGCTTGCTGTTTGCTATCTCGCTTGTCATTGTCGTCTTTTTCTTGAGAGCTGATTTTGATTCTGATCTGATTTTGAACCAGGTTACAAGGCGGGCCTTAGAACATATTTACGGTACATGTTCCCAGTAAAGCAGGAAGAACGCGATTGAAATTTTGCGACCGGTTCATAGCAAAAAGTTATAACCCGGGTGCATCTTTTCATTCGTAGCCAGCGCCAGAAGCGCCCTATGATAAACGAACAACTGCACGTTATTACGATTCAGTTCAACGATGGCCCATCAATTTCCCAGGAATTATCCGTTTATGCTCGCTGAAATGGCATCTGACCAGCAGGAACAGGCGCCAGGCCAGACCAGGCCGATTGCTCTGGGCATAGATGCAGGCGGCACGCAAACACGCTGGGCATTGGCAACCCAGGATGAACAGATACTTGCCAGTGGCACAGCCGCTGGCCTGACCGCCCTGCAAACCGATACTGTCGAAGGCATAGAAGCATTACGCGAGATTTTTGCCGGCCTGGCGGCCACCGCAGGCAGCCATGGGCAAGTCGGCAGCATACGTGCCGGCATTACCGGCTTTGGCGGCGATGCCCATACCTTGCCGGATATGCTGGCCGACAGTTTTGGTCTGGAAGACAACTGCATTTCCGTCAGCAATGACATAGAAATCGCCTATCTGGACATTTTCAAACCCGGTACCGGTTATCTGATCTATGCCGGCACCGGTTCCATCGCCGCCTATATTGATGCCGAAGGCAAATTCCATCGTGCCGGTGGGCGTGGTTATTTGCTGGATGATGCCGGTGGTGGTTTCTGGATCGCCCGTGAAGCCATGCGCAAATTATGGCGCGCCGAAGATGAATATCCTGACCACTGGAAAGAATCTGACATGGCGAGACGCCTGTTCAAACTGATAGGTGGCAATGACTGGAATATCTCGCGTGATTTCATCTACCACCGCAGCCGTGGCGATATCGGCAAACTGGCGCTGGCGGTTGCCGCTGCCGCCAACAGCGACCCGGTAGCCATGGAGATATTGCAAAGCGCGGGCAAGGAACTGGCGCGTCTCGGCATGGCCATGTGCACCCGTTTTGGCAATAAACCGATTGCACTAAGTGGCAGGGTACAGGAGCTGCACCCCGCCATCGTTGAATCCCTGCGCACCCATCTGCCGCCAGAAATCAGCCTGCGCCAGAGTACCTGTCAGGCCCACTTTTCCGCAGCCAGACTGGCTGCCCGACAACTCAAAAACAGACCATGAAAAAAACCAATCTATATAGCCTGATGGCAGCATTCAGCATCTTCATCAGCGGCTGTGCCAGCACAAGCGTGAATACCGCAACGACCATCAACACGATCCCAAAACCACCTGTTGTCAAAGTGGCGGCGCCCTATATTGAAAATGGGATAGACAAAAGTATTTTTGCCAAAAGCCAGGAAGAACGTGTGCAGTTCCTGATCCTGCATTACACCGCCATCGATCAGCCCACTTCTTTGCGGGTGCTGAGCGAACAAGGTGTCAGCGCCCATTATCTGGTCGGTGATGAAGACCCCATCAAGGTCTGGCAACTGGTGCCAGAAAATCGCATGTCCTATCACGCTGGCCTGAGCGAATGGAAAGGCTATAGCCGCCTGAATGCCAGTTCCATAGGTATAGAAATCGTCAACCAGGGTTTCAAGGATACGCCCGAAGGCCGCATCTACTTCCCCTTCCCGCAAGCGCAGATAGACCGCGTCATCACACTGGTGAAAGATATCTCTGCCCGTTATCAGATACGCCCTGAATACATACTCGGCCATTCCGACATTGCGCCACAACGCAAATCTGATCCGGGCCCCATGTTCCCATGGAAGCAATTGGCCGATGCCGGTTTGATACCGTGGCCACAGCCAGCGGAAGTAGCGCAACGCATGTCAGCCTTCGAATCGCAGTTGCCCGACGTAAAATGGTTCCAGCAAAAGCTGGCACAATATGGTTATGGCGTCCCGCAAAATGGCGTGCTTGATCCAGCGACCCGCAGCGTGCTGGTGGCCTTCCAGACCAAGTATCGTCCGGCAAAGTTTGATGGTACCCCTGATGCAGAAACCGCTGCCATGCTTGATACCCTGCTCGCCAATCTGAAAGCCAAATGAAAATGGCTGCTAGCTTCGTCATCCCGCCGCAACTGATACAGCAACGTGGTCTGACAGAGCAGGATGAAGCACAGGAACTGGTACTGGCAGAAACTGGCGAAGATGGCAGGGAATATTTTCTGACCCCTGCCACCAATCAGGCATGGCAAGCGATGAAAACCGCTGCCACGCAGGATGGTATCGCCCTGCTGATGATATCGGCCTTTCGCAGCATCGCCAGGCAGACTGACATCATCAGCGACAAGCTGGCTGCAGGCATGGTATTGCAGGACATCCTGCAGGTATGCGCACCACCTGGCTACAGCGAACACCATACAGGCCGCGCCATCGACATCGCCACACCGGAAGATCCGGAACTGGAAATTTCTTTCGACACCACTGCGGCTTTCGCCTGGCTACAAGCAAATGCCAGCCGTTTTGGCTTTCATCTGTCTTACCCACCGGGCAATAGCAGCGGCTTTCAGTATGAACCATGGCATTGGTGTTTTGCTGAAACAAAGACTGCTCATCAAAAAAATTAATCCAAGGTCTGCCTGTATCTCTTCAAGGCCAACACCCCCGCCAGCAATAAAAATACCAACATGGGCCAGAGTTCAGGCAAGAGCTGGCCTGCATCATTTCCTTTGAGCAAAATCCCGCGCACGATGCGCAGGAAATGGGTCAGTGGCAGTACTTCTCCCAGGACCTGTGCCCATTCCGGCATGGCGCGAAAAGGGAACATGAAGCCGGACAAGAGCATGGATGGCAGAAAGAAAAAGAAGGTCATCTGCATGGCCTGCAACTGATTCCTGGCGATGGTGGAAAAAGTGAAGCCTACCGCCAGGTTGGCAAGAATGAACACCCCTATCATCGCCATCAGCAGACTGAAACTACCCACCATGGGGACTTCAAACAACAGGAATGCCGCCGTGATGATGACGGCCAATTGAATATAGCCCATCAATACATAGGGCAGGATTTTACCTACCATGACTTCGGCCGGACGTACTGGCGTTGCCAGCAGGTTTTCCATGGTGCCGCGCTCACGCTCACGTGTCATGGCGAGTGAAGTGAGCATCACCATGGTCATGGTGAGTATGGTGCCTATCAGACCGGGGACGATGTTGTAGCGCGACAGGCCTTCGGGGTTGTAGCGACGGTGGACCCTGACCTCATACGCGGGTGAGCCGGTCTGCAAATAACGTAAAGGGCCGGTCAGGTCATGTTGCAGGGCCTGGGTGGCAATCACGTTCAGGGCAGCGATGGCATTGCCGGATGCGGAAGGATCGGTCGCATCTACCGACACCAGCAAGGCGGGTTTTTCACCGCGCACCAGTTGCTGGGTGAATTGGGGTGGTATCACCAGCAGGAATTGCACTTTGCCTGTTTCGAGCAGGGCCTCGGCTTCTTTTTCACTTTGCCCGACTGAATCGACGCGGAAGTAGCCCGTGTTTTGCGGGGCGACCACAAAGCTGCGTGCCATGGGGCTGTTGTCTGTGCTGACGACTGCGGTTGGCAAACCCTTGGGATCGGTGTTGATGGCATAACCAAACAGGATGAGCTGCAAGATGGGAATGCCGACTGCCATGCCAAAGGTCAGACGGTCGCGCATCATTTGCTGAAACTCTTTGATGAAGATGGCAAACATGCGCGCCCAGGAAAAACGCTTCATGCGCCCACCTTCTGCCGTAGTTCATCTTTCGAGAAATTGTCGGGCGCGCTGGCTATCAGGCTGATGAAGACATCTTCGAGATTGACTGCGGATGCCGATATCTGGATAGCAGCCTTGCTGCTGATACTGTCCAGCGCCTGTAACACCAACGCTTCATCCAGCCCGGCCACATGTACGGCATTGCCAAAGGCAGCAACACTCAATACGCCCGGTGCGGATTTCAAAGGTGCCAGCAGACTACCCAATTGTTCGCCCTGTACAGTCCAGACTTTGAGTTTGGAGTCACGAATGATTTCCTGTTCTGTACCGCGCGCCAGAATTTTACCGTAGGCGATGTACACCAGTTCATGACAGCGCTCTGCTTCATCCATGTAATGGGTGGAGACCAGTACGGTAATACCCTGATCAGCCAGCAGATGGATCTGGTCCCAGAAATCACGGCGTGCCTTGGGGTCTACCCCGGCAGTTGGTTCGTCCAGCAGCAACAGACGCGGTTCATGGATAAGGCAGGCAGCCAATGCCAGCCTTTGCTTCCAGCCACCGGATAATGAACCGGCCAGTTGATGCTGGCGTGCCGTCAGGCCCAGTCTTTCCAGCGATTGATCGACTGCATTTTTACGGGATGGCAATTCAAACAGGCGGGCGACAAAATCCAGGTTCTGGCGTATCGACAAATCATCATACAGACCGAATTTTTGTGTCATGTAACCGACTTGGCGTTTGATCTGTTCCGCCGGTTTGATGATATCCAGCCCCAGGCAGGTACCAGCGCCGGCATCGGGAGTCAACAAGCCGCACAGCATGCGTATGGTGGTAGTCTTGCCACTGCCGTTCGGCCCCAGGAAGCCACAGATACGGCCTTTGGCGACCTGCAATTCGACCTTGTCGACAACGGCACGTCCTCCATATGATTTGCTCAGGCTGTGAACGTCTATGGCCAGTTGGCCCTGCTCAGTGAACGTGCTGACTGCGCTCACCTTGATGCTCCGGTAGTGCCATTACTGACAGCACTCACGGGACTGACAGGGCTGACAGGACTGACATCCAGTGGCTGCCCCGGATGCAGCAACAAACGAGCGGGCTGATCGGGTATGGCTTCCACCAGGAAAACCAGTTTTGCTCTTTGAACATTCGAATAAATGACGGGCGGTGTATATTCAGCCTTGCTGGCAATGCGCGAGATATGGGCAGGAATAGCGGCACCGCAACCATCACAATTCAATTTGACAGCCTGGCCAACCGTGACACTGCCAAGCTCGCCTTCGGGCACAAAGAACCTGGCTTTGCGATTTTCTGGTGGCAACAAGGACAGTACAGGCTGGCCTGCCTGTATGTATTCGCCCTGACGGTAAAACACTTCAGCCACCAGGGCATTCGTGGGCGAGGCCTGATTTTTTTGGTCGGAACGCCATGCGCTCTGACGTACCACATCCTTTGCAGCATCAGCACTGGCCTGTGCCGCCGCCCGTTCATCTACCCGTGCAGGCAAACGCGCTACACTCAGGGCTGCGTTTAGTTCGGCAACTCTTGCCTCGCTCAGTTTGACATTGGTCTGAGCATCGTCGATACGTGATTTCGATACAAAACCCTGGGTCAATAATTGCTGCTGGCGCGCCAGTTCCTGTCTTGCCAGTGCGGCCTGGGCCTGGGCGCTGGTAAGCTGTGCCTGGCTGACAGCGATCTCTTCGCTGCGCCTGCCTTTTTCGGTATTGCTGGCCTGCGCCCTGGCGCTCAAGAGACGTGCCTGTGCTTCATCACGTGCGGCATTTTCCACTTCGGCTTCCAATGAAAACAAGGGAGCATCCTTGCTTACTTGCTGACCAACCTGCACCCTGATCTGGTCCAGGCGGCCACCCAGCGGGGCCGAGATATAGACGTATTCGCCTTCAACATAGCCAGACCAGCCTGTCGTAATCTTGTCCTTGCAGGCGCTCAGCAACAAGAGCAGGCTGCCCAGTGACAATACATTCAGTACACTCAGGACATTTTTGATGCGGCGAAATTGATCAGTCATGATTCATATCCTCTTTGCTTGCGGCCAGGGCATACAGGGCGCGGTTGACGCGGTCAGCAATGCCTTCATCACTGAGTACATGCTGCAAGGGCAGTTGCAATATGGCGGGTACAAAACCCAGTTCCAGCGCACGTGGTGCCACCAGCATGGGGGCAGCAACACTGCCCATGAGAAAGGTCAGAGCTTGCATGGGTGGCTGCATGGCCAGCTCACCTGCCTGCATGGCTTCCATCAGCAGGCCGACAATCAGTTGCACATGACGTGATCCGTTTTTTTGCAGGAACTGTGTCGCCACGGTTTCACCCATGCTGGCATCGGTCCAGACCCGCCCTATCCAGTTGCCGTGCTCACGCAGTAAACGACCCAGCAGACACAAGGCCTGACGCAAGCGCTGTCGTGGTGAACCGGCGTGATCCACTTCGGCCTGCAATTGCACAAACATTTCTTCATACATGGTCTGTAGCAACTGGGTCAGGTAATTGTCCTTGCTGCGAAAGTGATAATGAAACATGCCGACATTGACACCCGCATGTTCTGCCAGCAGGCGCAGGGACAAGCCGCTACAGCCATATTGGGCAAATAACACTCGCCCACTTTGCAGCAGGACTTCATCAAGTTGTTGTGAGGGGCGTGCCATGCTGTTTCAATTCCATCATTACTATGCAGCTGACTAATAATTGAAGTTTGCAATCACCGGACCTGCATGTCAAGCATATTTTTTAAGCACCTGTGAATTTGCAAAGCCCATATTAAAAAATCGAAGGGCCTGGATTGAAGATGAAAAGCCATCCGGGCAAGATGCTCAAAGTCACTCTCAATCCATCCGCTGCAAAAGCAATCTGCACCTGTAAAAATGCATTTCGTCGCGTTGCCATGGCAAGCAATTCTGCAAACAACTACAGTGCAATCACTCCCACCCGAATTGAAAGGAAATATCATGAACATCACCGCAAACATGGACGCCGTAGTCATCGCTACTATCGCCCTGGTCATGCTGAGTAATCTCTTGCATGTCCTGATCGCTTAAGGAAAGCAGATCATGCTGACATTTCTGATCTGGCTGGCTTTATTTGTCTTGTGCTGGCCACTGGCATTGCTGGCGCTGGTGATCTACCCGGTAGTATGGTTACTGCTGCTACCGTTCCGGATACTGGGTTTTGCCGTTGATGGCGTGTTTGAATTATTGCGCGCCATCTTCCTGTTGCCATCCCGCATACTGGGGAACCGGCCTTGATGGGCGCTGTACAATGCCGACCAAGTACTTACCTGGTCAAGCTTAATTCCAGCTAAGTCAGCTAATTCAGCTCATTCAGTTAATATCAACTGATACTGGCTAATGCTTATTCGTTATGTGCTATACGTTATTGGCTATGATTGAATAGTTCGTGCAATTCCTCAAAGCGGTCTTCGACATCATCTGCCGACAAACCCAGGAATTCACAGGCGGCTTCCCCACCCTTTTCCCATTCACAGGAAAATTCCTGCCCATGGTATTTCTGTATGCCGTATTCGGCCAGCAAGGCCAGTGCAATCAGGCTTTTCACTGATTCTTCGGTGCCCGGGTCATTCAGCACGCCATAATCATGGTGCAACAGGATTGCCATTGAGACGTTTTCTGGCAAACCCCAGGTACGTGCCATAAGAGAGCCGATTGCTGCATGCGATGTGGCATGACGTCGCTCTTCTACTGCTGTGAAGCTTTCATTCGCCTCTTTGTACGCCAGTTCCAGCGTTTCTGCATAATCGGGAAAACGTTCCAGCAATAATGGAATGCCAATATCGCAAAACAGGCCAAAAGTGTGCGCCAGATCACCAGGGCAGACGCGCATGCGGCGTGCCAGTTGCGTCATGGCCTGCGCCCGTTTGGTAGAAAAGTCCCAGAACTTGACCAGGGATACTTTTTCCACCTGTATGCTTTGCCGGGCAATAATGCCGGTCATCAAATTACCGCACTGGGTTATACCCAGCAAACTCACCGCATGCTCAACCGATTTGGCTTTCAGGCGCAAGCCGAAAAATGATGAATTGGCCAATTTCAACAAGGATGCCGACATGGCAACATCATTGGCAATGATGGCTGTCAGCCTGCGCGGATCAGGATCATCGTCAGCCAGCTCCACCTGTACGTCTGCCAACAGACTAGGGCGAGGCGGGATGCGTATGGTCTTGATCAGCGCATCGACAGATTGTTCGGTGGTCAGCTTGGGTGCTGCCTGGGCGGCGGAGCTTGTCATATAGATACGTCAGAAAGGATTACGCTTACAGCTTGCATTGTAAACGCAATTCATTGCCGGATAGAAAATCCATGTTAATTTTCCGCCTTCCCCAGGATATTTTATGCACAGTGTTTTATTTCACCGGAATAGGTGTGCTGCGGTCTACCGCCACCGCCGTCACGCTATTCTTGGGTGAACCATCTATCAACTTGTCTGAATAAGTCAGGTATACCAGCGCGTTGCGTTTTTGATCCACCATGCGCACGATGCGCAATTTCTTGAACAGGATAGACAGGCTCTGGTTAAACACCTCTTCCTGCTGCTTCATGGGGCCGGGGAAACTGATGGGTCCCACCTGACGACAGGCAATCGAGGCTTCTGCCTTGTCTTCTGCCAGGCCCAGACCACCACTGATACCGCCGGTCTTGGCGCGCGACACATAACAGGTTACCCCGTTCACACGGGGATCATCATAGGCTTCGACCACGACTTTATGGTCAGGGCCGATCAGCTTGAAGGCGGTGTCGACACTACCTACCGTTTCAGCCTGCGCGACTGATGCTAAAGATGTGAGCAAAACCAGAGTGCTTGCAACAACAGCATGATTAAGGTGTGAAAGCTTCATCGTCGTTTCTTTCAGTAAAGTGGTGAAAATGACATACACCTTAGCGATATCTGGCTTATTGGTTTTTATTCAAGTGGGAGTGATTTTTTCCATAAAAGAAATAAATCGCTATTGCCACGGCCATCCAGATGAAAAACACATGATAGGTCGTTGGTGGCAAATCCTTCAGAATATACAGGCAGGCAACAATGCTCAAACCTGGTATCAGATACGGTCCAAAAGGCACACGGAAGCCGCTGGCACCTTCGCCCAGACCCTGACGTCGTATCACAGGCACTGCCACGGATACCACCATGAAGGCGACCAGTGTGCCCATGCTGACCATGTCCCACAGGAAGGTGGAATCAACCAGCCCGGCAACGATACCCACCAGCAGACAAACAATAATGGTATTGCTGACAGGGGTGCGGGTGCGGGCATGCACGCGCTGGAAAGATGCCGGTATCAGGCCATCCTTGCTGATCGCAAACAGGATGCGGCTTTGGCCATAGATAGTCACCAGCGTCACGCTGAATACTGAAATCACGGCGCCTGCCGACAACACCAGTGCCGGCCAGGCTTTGCCCGTCACATTCTGCAAAATAACGGCCAGACCAGCTTCTTGCCCTTCAAACATTTTGGCTGGCTGGGCACCTACGGCTGCCACTGCCACCAGCAGATAAAACACGGTGACCACGATCAGCGCCGCCATAATGCCCAGCGGCACATTGCGCTTGGGATCTTTGACTTCGGCACCGGCAGTTGCCACCGTATCAAGACCAATGAAAGAGAAAAACACGGTACCGGCAGCAGCAGTCACACCGGCCATGCCAGCCAGGCCCTTGCTGTTGTCAGTATTAAAGAAGGGCGTAAAATGTTCGGCATTGAAACCAGAAAAAGCGATGATGACGAAGAAAGTCAAAATCACCAGCTTGATCAATACCATGACGGCATTCACCGTCGCCGATTCCTTGGCACCGCGCAACAGCAGGAAGCAACAGATGGCAACCAGTATCATGGGCGGCAGATTGAACTGACTGGCATGGATTTCCACGCCGTTGGCACCAGCCACAATCATCGGTGAACGCAGCATTTCAGGAATGTGCCAGCCCAGTGCATTTGCTAGGAAATTATTCAGGTAGGCTGACCAGCCTATCGCTGTTGCACTGGCAGCCAGCCCATATTCAAGCAAAAGACAGGCGGCCACTATAAATGCACCGAATTCACCCACGGTGGCATAGGCGTAAGAATACGACGAACCCGATGCCGGGATCCTGGATGACAACTCTGAATAACACAATGCCGTCAAACCGGCGGTGACTGCGGCAATCAGAAATGACAGAATCACAGATGGCCCGGCCTTGGGCACGGCTTCCACCATGGTGAAAAAGATGCCGGTACCGATGGTGGAACCGACACCTATCATGGTCAGTGCGAACAAACCCAGTGAACGATGCAGGCTATGGCCCTGATCGTCTGTCACCTGTTCGCTGTGGTCGATCGGTTTGGTGCGGGTCAGTTGCTGCCCCAATGTTTGTTGTCTCAAGATAATCCCTTCTTCTTGTACGCAATTGGACTGCGGCAATGTCATGTTACGGCAATACAATGTGCATGCCTGGGCAACGCCTGCGGCACCACGCCTGCCCGGGCAAATGACCCGCAATCCTGTCTTTATCATGTCAGCAGCTCATTGGCTGCTGTTCTGGTCATGGAATAGCATTTAACATGCCAGTCCAGCCCCGAAAATCGCAATCATAGCGGTAAATCTGTCGGACTTGATGTCAGATCGCTTATTTTTAGCGTGTTGTATAAGTGAATTTATACCCCGGCAGAACGGTGATACAATGCGGCCCCATGTCTGCCTACAGAATTTCCCGCTCCTGCTTTCGCCACATCGTGCGCACAGTACTATTGCTATATGTACTGACGCTGGGTGTCGCCATGGCATCGTCGCTGGTGAAATCTGACAGCATGAATCTGATCTGTACCAGCACCGGCTATAAATTCGTCAGTCAGGCTGGGGCCACTGATGACGGCAAGAATGCAGGCAAGAGCATGACGCATTTGCTGGATTGCTCTTTATGCCTGGCAACTGCCCTGCCCGCGGCGCTGCCTCAAACCGATGCATATGTGCCGCAGCACGCACTGTCTTACGCCACTCGATCTATACCGGCAGCCCGTCTGGCTGCCATTGTTTCTGCCCCCCTGCCCGCACGCGGGCCGCCTGTAGCCTGAAAAAATCGACCACGGTTCAGTTGTAGCAGCGTATTTTTACATTGCTGCAAACTGCTTTGCGCTTTTACGCGCAGTCTATTTTTTGACTAGCTATGTCCCATTCCTTGACCAAACTGCGTCTGCACACTCTGAGTGCCGCGCTGATAACTGCTTTTCCCCTGCTGCCAGCTTTTGCCGCAGATGCCACTGACAACAATGACAATCCACAACAAATGGAGCGTGTCACCATCAATGGCGACCGCCCATCTTCCTTGCCAAAAGAAATACCTACCACCATTGAAGGCATCAATGCCAGGACCATGGAACGCACCATCAATGCCATTGATGCCGAAGATGCCCTGAAATACCTGCCCAGCCTGCTGGTGCGCAAGCGTTATGTCGGTGACTATAATCATGCGGTACTGGCAACCCGTGCATCAGGCACGGGCAATAGTGCACGCTCGCTGGTCTATGCCGATGGTATCTTGCTGTCCAACCTGCTGGGCAATGGCGCCAGCTTTACACCGCGCTGGGGCCTGGTGACGCCAGAAGAGATAGAACGCGTGGATGTCTTGTATGGTCCATTTTCAGCCGCTTATGCCGGCAACTCTGCCGGTGCCGTGGTGGATTACGTGACCCGCATGCCGAAAGGATTTGAAGCCCATGCCAAGCTGGTTGGCTTTAGTGAAAACTTCCAGTTATATGGCACGGACAAAAGTTACAGCGGCAAGCAGTTAAGTGCCAGCCTTGGTAATAAGCAGGGTGCATTTTCCTGGTGGCTGAATCTGAACCAGCTTGATAGTGATGGCCATCCTATTGCCTTCGCCAACAAACTGCTGTCCGCAGGTGTCAACAGCAGTGCAGGCAAAACCGTTACCGGTGCCATTGCCGACAAGAACCCACAAGGTGCCGACTGGTGGATATTGGGCGCCACCGGCCAGTACCATACCACCCAGGACCATGCCAAGATCAAGCTGGCCTACGACTTCAGCCCTACGCTGCGGGCCAGCTACACGCTGGGTTACTGGCGCAATAATATGGACAGTGGCGTCGAAAATTATCTGCGTGATGCCGCTGGCAACCCTGTATATAGCGGTGACATTAATATAGGCGGTAAAAAATATACGCTGGCAGCGACAGATATGTCGAACAGCAAAAACCAGCTTGAACATATCACCCATGGCCTGAACCTGAGAAGCAATACCAAAGCCGAATTTGACTGGGAAATCGCCGCCAGCCTGTATGACTACAGCAAGGACATCGTACGTGCACCAACAGTAGCCATTCCCCAGGCAGATAGCGGCGGTGCCGGTCGCATTACAGATGGTAACGGCACCGGCTGGAATACCCTGGCTCTGAAAGGTATCTGGCGCCCGAATGCAGAGCACACGACGGAATTTGGCTATCAGCGTGAAGCCTATCAATTGCGCACACTGGTATCGGATACTGACAACTGGATCAGCGGCAGCGCAATAAAACGTTTTTCTGCCTTCCAGGGCAATACCCAGTTACAAAGCCTGTATGCGCAAGATGCCTGGCGCATCAACCAGCAATGGAAAACCATTATCGGTGGCCGCTTCGAACAGTGGCAGGCAGACAAGGGAGCCATTTCCAATGCCAGCTCTACCCTGAACTTCATAGACCGTAACGAAAGCTATTTTTCACCCAAGGCAGCGCTTGCCTTCAAGGCCAGTGAAGACTGGACACTGAAGGCATCGCTGGGCCGTGCTGTCCGTATGCCGACGGTATCAGAACTGTATCAGGGAACGATTTCTACCACGACCATCGTGAACAATGACCCGACCCTGAAACCGGAAAAATCCTGGACCACGGAATGGACAGCAGAGCGCGTACTGAATGAAGGCAAAGGCTTTTTGCGCGCAACAGTGTTCCATGAAAGAACCCGCGACGCACTGTATTCGCAAGTCAACACGCTGGTGACACCGAACATCACAAACATCCAGAATGTGGATGAAATTCATACCACGGGACTGGAACTGGCATATCAGGCCAGCGATGTATTTACCCGTGGACTGGATCTGCTTGCCAGCCTGACGTATGCCGACTCAACCATCACCAGGAACGACAAATTCCCGGCCAGCGTGGGCAAATGGCAGCCACGTGTACCTGCATGGCGGGCCAACCTGGTGATCAGCTACCAGCCGGATGAAAAACTCAGCACCAGCCTGGGCCTGCGCTATAGCGGCAAACAATATGGTTCACTCGACAACAGCGATACCAATGCCTTTACCTATCAGGGATTTTCCAGTTTTGTAGTGGCAGATATACGGGTACGTTATCAGCTCGCCAGACAATGGGCGGCGTCGATAGGCATAGATAACCTGAACAATAAAAAGTACTGGGCCTTCCACCCGTACACACAACGCACTGTAGTAGGTGAATTGAAGTTCGACTTTTAAATCGATAGGCTGACATGCAGACCTGCACATGCCTGATCAGACATGTGCAGGTAGCAAGTTAGTTGCTAACTGCTAGAACTCATTTCATCAATAGGGGGTGAGATGCATTCTAGTTGCCTGCACTGAAATGCGCTTTGGCATAGGTTTCGCGTTCCAGTTCCTGTATCTCTACACAAAATTGCACATCCAGCCCCGCAGGCCTTGGCCCATGCTTGCTGATGATGGCGAGCACCAGCTCTGACAGTTCACGCTTCACTTCGATTGTACGGCCTGTCAATATCACCAGTTTGGCATGCAGAAAAGCTCTTTCTGCATTGGCCGTACCGATGACATAGGTATCAAAACGGATGGCGCGGCTTTTGATATCGATTTCCTTGAAATGATTCGTCGCCACCAGGGCGGTATTGATTTCCAGCAGTAGTTCCCTGGTCTGTATGGGCAAATTGGCGGAGTATTCGACGGTAAGATGTGGCATGGCTGTCCTGTAGTTTCGTTCGTTTCTGTTCGCTGGATTTTGGTCTGGCAGTTTTTGATTTTTGCTGATTGTCGATGAATGATTACTACAACTGTACCAGCATCAGGTGATAATTGTTTCTGATCGCAGTTTTGACAAAGCCACAGGACTCGTACACGCGAATGGCAGGATTTTGCGGATGCACCGTCAGCGACACCTGGCGAAAACCATGATCACGCGCAGCATCCAGCGCCGCCAGCATCATTTGCCGGCCATAACCCTGATGTTGATAGGCCGGCAGCAAGGCGATGCCCAGTTGCGGTGTCTGTTCATCCACATACGCCAGGCCCATGCCATCAGGTACCACGCGCATCCAGCAGGCACCTGCAGCGTCTGTCTGGCCAGCCAGTTGTGCAATGACGCCGACATCCGTGGGGCGCCCCCAGTTTTCCGCATAAATGCGTACGCCTGGCAGTTGCAGGGTTTCCAGCGGACGCAGACCTGCAGGTGGCGGATCCCACAAAGCAACATGCAGGAAATGCCAGAGCAAATCCTGATGTCTGGCAAGCAACGGGGTGAAGGTGATGGACATGGGTCAATATAATGAATATCCAGAGTGCCGATATTGTAAGCACATGCGGCCAACATTGCTTAGCCTGGTAGAGGATATCGGGGGCAGCAGGAGGCGATGGGAGACTATTGATTTGCTGACTCAGCGGCTATGGCGAACTGAAATCACGGCACATCATTGAAAAGAGGCCTTTTTCCACCGTGTGCAGGAATGCGCACGGGAAAAAGACCTCTGGACTAACTACTGCAATAAAAATTACCTGGATGCAGTCACTATGCTGGAGGCGCCTGCTTTTTTCAATTCTTCGCTGGCGTCACAACCGCCTACATTTTCACTGTCAAATACTTTAGGCTCCCAGTTGTTTTCCATGATGGAGTCTTTTTTGGCGGTAATGTAATAGCGTGTGCAAGGCTGCACATTCACCACCAGCATTTTTTGTGAAGGCGCACCGGCCAGAGACTGGCTGATCTGAACAAGGACATTATGCTTGCCAGGGGCGATTTGTACCGGACCCTTGAAGTTAGCTTGCTGATCCACCGCAACAATCTGCACCGGATATTCATGATTCGGCAATGGGCGGTCAGGATTGCCATTCAGATAAGACAATGGTGCCATGGTACAGGCACCCAGGAACGCTACGCTCAAGGCAGAAGCAACGGCTACTTTGATCAGGGATTTCATGTGTTTCCTTTATTTTGAGAGGAAAATCAATTTTTATCGGCGTTGTTGATTGTATACGGTATTTCCAGCGACGCAATAATGCACCATGTATCTTTTTGTATGCCAAAATCACACATTCCGTCCTGGTCTCACTCATTCTCACAGTCGCCAATAGTCGCCAATCAGGCGTTTCTGTTGCATAATCGTAGCCCTATCTTTCAGGAGTACGCATGAGTATCACGATGATCATTTTTTTCAAGGCACTGATTGTGGTACCGATCACCTTGTTACCTATTCTGAACCCCATCGCGATTGCTCCGATTTTTCTATCCATGACCGGCCCAATAGAGCCGCAACTGGCCAACCGGCTGGCGAAGCGTATCGCCCTGAACTGTTTCTTCCTCTTGATGGGTGCCGTCTTCATCGGTTCCTATGTACTGGATTTTTTTGGCATATCGCTGCCTATCGTGCGGGTTGCCGGCGGTATCGTGGTCGCCATGGCGGGCTGGAAACTGTTGAACGATCAGGGGCAAGACAAGCTGCGTAATTCCGTGGCTGCCTCGCATGGTGGCAGTACCTGGACCCGTGAAGAACTGCGCAGCCGCGGATTTTATCCCTTCAGTTTTCCGCTGACGGTAGGGCCAGGCACCATTGCAGCATCGGTCACCCTGGGTACGCAGATGCCTAACAAACCAGTAGACTGGATCATCACCAGTATCGCTTCTGCCATGGGTGTATTGCTGACGACGCTGGTGATTTACCTGTGCTACCGCTTCGCCCGCAATATGGAAAGATTGCTGGGAGACGTAGGCGCAACCGTGTTGCTGCGTCTGTCAGCCTTTATCTTGTTGTGTATAGGGATAGAAATTGGCTGGGCAGGTATTTCTGATCTGGTCGGTGACCTGAAACTGCGCTAAAGCAGTTTGTATGGCATACCCGCATAAGTGCTGCGGGCACTCATCACTGTCACTGTAAGTGATACGGGCGGATAGCTTATCCGCCCTGGCACTCTGTACTTACAGCGTCTCTTGCAGCATCAATGCATGTTCAACCAGTTCGGTTTCATCGCCGATGCGGCTGTTCCAGGCGCGGCTGAAATAAGTTTTCTCTACCTGCGTAGGGGCGACATACCAGATCACCATCAGGGTACCCTTGTGATCGTGGATCTTGGCCAGCTTGGTAATACAATCCTTATTGCCATCAATATCCGCCAGGCCTATCGCATAGCCGTAAACACGGCTCAGACGTTCTATGCGGTCTGGCTCGGTTTCACTATTGGTGGCAGAAATTTTCGGGTGATCCAGATACATGGTGCAGTCTCCGTCTTCAGATGGTCGTTTTTCATTTTATCGCATCAGCCTGTCCACGGCTATCGACATTTGGCATGCCTGCACCGCTGATGGGGAAAACTCAGACTCTGTTGCGTTTTTCCCATTTGCATTCCTGTCTGGCCAGCACTTTATTGCCGGGGTCCACAGTCTCCAGATAGACATCAAACCCCCATAGCCTAGCGACATGCTTCAACATCTCCCCGGTCTGCATGTTCAAGGGGCGACGCTGATACTGGGTATGACGCAAGGTCAACGCGCGGTCGCCCTGCATATCGACTGACCAGACCTGGATATTCGGTTCACGGTTACCCAGGTTATATTGCCCCGCCAGTTGCTCGCGCAGATAACGATAACCCTGTTCATCATGAATCGCAGAAATCAGCAGTTTGTCCTTGCTGTCATCATCAAGGATGGCAAAAAAATGGAAATCGCGCATCAGCTTGGGTGACAGATACTGGGCAATAAAGCTCTCGTCCTTGAAATTACGCATGGCAAACTGCAAGGTTTTTTGCCAGTCGCCACCAGCAAAGTCGGGAAACCATTCACGGTCTTCTGCCGTCGGGGCTTCGCAAATGCGGCGTATGTCGCGCATCATGGCAAAGCCCAGGGCATAAGGATTAATGCCACTAAAATATCGGCTGCTGACTGGTGGCTGGTAGACGACATTGGTATGGCTTTGCAAAAACTCCATCATGAAACCATCGCCGACTACACCTTCTTCATACAGTTGCTGCAGTATGGTGTAGTGCCAGAATGTCGCCCAGCCCTCGTTCATGACCTGGGTCTGGCGTTGCGGATAAAAGTATTGCGATACCTTGCGGATGATGCGCACAATCTCGCGTTGCCATGGTTCCAGCAAGGGTGAATACTTTTCTATGAAGTACAACAGGTTTTCTTGCGGTTCGGGCGGTACACGCTGTTCCACCTGGCTTTCTGGTACTTCATTGCGCCTGGGGACGGTACGCCACAAGTCATTGACTTGTGACTGTATGTATTTTTCTCGGTCTGCCTGGCGCAGACGTTCTTCGACCAGCGATATCTTGGCCGGGCGCTTGTAGCGGTCAACACCATAATTTTGCAAGGCATGGCAGGAATCAATGATCAGCTCCACCGCTTCCATGCCATAGCGCTGCTCGCAGTCGGCAATATAATTCTTGGCAAACAGCATGTAGTCAATAATCGCTTCAGCATCAGTCCAGGTGCGGAACAGGTAATTGCCTTTAAAAAAGGAATTATGTCCATACGCGGCATGGGCAATCACCAGTGCCTGCATGGTCAGGCTGTTTTCTTCCATGAGGTAAGAAATGCAGGGATTGGAATTGATGACGATTTCGTAGGCCAGCCCCATCTGCCCGCGTTTATAGCTTTTTTCCGTAGACAGAAAATGCTTGCCGAATGACCAGTGATTGTAGGATACCGGCATGCCTACGGAAGCATAGGCATCCATCATCTGTTCGGCTGTAATGACCTCCAACTGGTTGGGATAGGTATCCAGCCCGAACTGTTCGGCTACCCGGCGTATTTCTTCATGCGCCTGTTCTATGAGTTCAAAAGTCCATTCCGATTGCTCGGGCAAGGCACGGGGATGTTTTTTTCTGGTACTGGCATGGCTGGCTTCCATGTTGGACCTCATTTCGGCTGTTTCTTGAACAATTCCCTGAAGACCGGATAAATGTCAGCCGGTGTTTCTATTTTTTGTATGGCAAAGTGCGCATGATGTTCGGCCACTTTCTCATATTCCAGCCACAGGTTCTGCGGCTGACCATCAGTGATTTCCACGTAGGCATAATACTGCACCAGCGGCATGATGACATTGGTCAGCAGTTGCCCGCAGGTTGTCGAATCATTGTCCCAGTTATCGCCATCCGACGCCTGGGCCACATACACATTCCAGTCGCTGGCAGTGTAGCGTTCACGCACAATTTGCGACAGCAGGTTCAGTGCGGATGAAACGATGGTGCCGCCCGATTCGCGCGAATGGAAAAAAGCATCCTCATCCACTTCCATCGCCGTCGTGTGGTGGCGGATAAACACCACCTCGATTTTTTCATAGGCACGGGTCAGGAACAGGTACAACAAAATGAAGAAGCGTTTTGCCGTATCTTTTTTCTGCTCATCCATGGAGCCGGATACATCCAGCAAACAAAACATCACGCACTGGCTGGCGGGCTTGGGTATCTTGACTCTATTGCTGTAGCGCAGGTCAAAAGGATCCAGGAAGGGTATCGCCAGCAAACGCGTCCGCAGGTGATGGATCTCTTGCTTGAGCGTGACAACCCTCGCATCTTTGGCATCGACACCAGAATCCAGCAGGACGGTCATCTCAGCTTCGGCTTCTTTCAAACGACGTGCAGATTTTCCGCCAACTGCGATGCGCCTGCCCATGGCACCACGTAATGAGCGCAAGACATGCAGGCTCGATGCCGTGCCTGAAGTCTTGTAACCGGCACGCTGGCTTTTGAAATCGGTGGTAGAGGTCAGTTGTGTCTTGACCATATTCGGCAATTCCAGGTCTTCGAAGAAATAGTTCATGAATTCTTCGCGTGACAACTGGAACACAAAGTCATCCTCTGCCGGGTCTTCACTATTGCCACCCTGCCCTTTGCCAGAACCGCCACTGCCGCCCTTGGGCCGGGCAACCTGGTCACCGCGCTGGTATTGTTCATTCCCAGGCTGCACGCCTTCCCACACACCGCCGTGCGTATGGCCAAAGCTAGGCTCACTGACATCCTTGACCGGTATCGATATGCGCTCACCGCTTTCGATATCAGTAATGGAACGCCCTTTGACTGCACGTGCAACAGCATCCTTGATCTGCCCCTTATAGCGCCGCAAAAAGCGTTCACGATTCGGTGCAGATTTATTTTTACCCTGGACACGCCGGTCGATCAGATGAACCAAAATGCTCTCCCGTTTGCCGCAAAATCTTTCACTTGCCTGATTAGCATTCGTCACCTGCCATCAAGACGATTTTCTTACCCGCAAATACCATTCACACAGCAAGCGAACCTGTTTGGCGGTATAGCCTTTGGCCACCATGCGTTCGACAAATTCCTGATGCTTGTTGGAGTCGTCGGCACTGGCCTTGGCATTAAAGGAAATAACGGGCAATAATTCTTCCGTATTCGAAAACATTTTTTTCTCGATGACCGTGCGCAGTTTTTCATAACTGGTCCAGGCCGGATTTTTACCAGCATTCTGCGCCCTGGCCCTCAGTACGAAATTCACGATTTCATTACGGAAGTCTTTGGGGTTGGAAATACCTGCCGGTTTTTCGATTTTTTCCAGTTCATTGTTGAGTGCATCGCGATCAAAACTTTCACCGGTATCGGGATCACGGAATTCCTGATCCTGTATCCAGAAATCAGCAAAGGTCACATAACGATCAAAAATGTTCTGGCCATACTCGGAATAACTTTCCAGGTAGGCCGTCTGAATTTCCTTGCCTATGAATTCTGCATAACGCTGTGCCAGATATTCCTTGATATAAGACACATACTTTTGTTCTATTTCAGGCGCAAATTGTTCACGCTCTATCTGTTGTTCCAGTACGTAGAGCAAATGCACAGGATTGGCAGCGACTTCCGTATTGTCGAAGTTAAATACCTTGGACAAAATCTTGAATGCAAAGCGGGTTGACAGTCCATTCATGCCCTCATCAACACCGGCATAATCTGCATATTCCTGACGTGATTTGGCCTTGGGGTCGGTATCCTTGAGATTTTCACCGTCATATACCTGCATCTTGCTGAAGATGCTGGAATTTTCTGGTTCTTTCAGGCGTGACAGCACGGCAAACTGGGCCATCATTTTCAGCGTACTGGGGGCGCAAGGTGCACTCGCCAATGATGAAGTGCGCACCAGTTTTTCATAGATTTTTATTTCATCATTCACACGAAGGCAATATGGCACCTTGACGATATAAATACGGTCAAGAAAAGCCTCATTGTTTTTATTGTTTTTAAATGCCTTCCATTCTGATTCATTCGAGTGCGCCAGCACGATGCCTTCAAAAGGGATGGCGCCAAAACCCTCGGTACCTTTGAAGTTTCCCTCCTGGGTGGCAGTCAACAAAGGATGCAAGACCTTGATCGGCGCCTTGAACATTTCAACAAATTCCATCAAGCCCTGGTTAGCCAGGCACAGACCACCGGAATAGCTGTAGGCATCCGGATCATCCTGCGCATATTCTTCCAGTTTGCGGATATCGACCTTGCCTACCAGTGAAGAAATATCCTGATTATTTTCGTCGCCAGGTTCGGTTTTCGACACGGCAATCTGCTTCAGTACAGAAGGATAGCGGCGCACCACGCGGAATTGGTTGATGTCACCATTGAATTCATGCAGACGCTTGACGGCCCATGGACTGGGTATGCTCTTCAGATAGCGACGTGGTATGCCAAAATCTTCTTCCAACAAGACGCCGTCTTCTTCTTCATTGAACAAACCGAGAGGAGACTCATTGACGGGGGAACCCTTGATGCAATAAAAAGGGATTTTTTCCATCAGGTATTTGAGGCGTTCGGCAATCGAAGATTTACCACCTCCGACTGGCCCAAGCAAGTACAGGATTTGCTTGCGCTCTTCCAGTCCCTGCGCAGCATGGCGGAAATACGCCACGACCTGCTCAATGACTTCTTCCATGCCATAAAATTCACGGAAGGCTGGATAGATCTTGATGACCTTGTTGGAGAAAATACGCGACTGGCGGGAATCATGGCGCGTATCCACCAATTCAGGCTCGCCGATGGCTGCCAGCATTCTTTCAGACGCACTGGCAAAGACTAGCGGGTCTTTTTTACACAGATCGAGATATTCCTGCATGGAATATTCTTCTTCGCGTGTTCGTTCATACCGTGCGGTGTAGTTGTCAAAGATATTCATCCCGACCTCCATGGATAAGCAAAAAGCAAATTCCGAACCGGCCTGGCAGCAGCCTAAAATTCATTGCCGCCAGCACACTACGACTTTAGTGTAGTTGAAATTATCAAAACGTGCAGCGCAAATTGTTACTCTGTGCAAAATGTCAGATCAAAGCACTGTTGTAAAACCGTGACGAACAAGTTTTGGTATAAACATATTCACTTAATGACGCAGTATGAGTTCTACTTTCTCATGCAACGCGCTATCAGGCACTGAGGTTGACCGGCTGGTTCAAGGCATTGGTGAAATAATGTGAATGCAGGGTATGCACATGCACATAAAACCTGGGAGGATTAGGGGCTGAGATGCGATCAAGAATTGAGATGCGATCAAGAATTGAAATACTTATGGAATGTGACAAGAAAACACTTCATCCATGACAGATGAAATGTCTCCTACGCCAACTTGAACTGGTAGGGAGGCAGATTCTCTTTTGCCGGCAATTCGGCCAGCAATAATTCCAGAGCAGAGACTTCCAGCGGACGATAATAATAATATCCCTGGAAGAAATCGCAGCCTATCTCTTTCAGGAAGATTTCCTGTTCTTTATTTTCCACGCCTTCGGCGACGGTATGACAAGACAGGATGTCGGCCAGTGAAATAATGGCCTTGATGATCATTTCACTTTTCTTGTTGTGCCCGATCTGCGCTACAAATGAGCGATCAATCTTGACGCTTTGCGCCGGGAAATGACTGAGCTTGGACAATGACGAATAGCCAGTGCCGAAATCATCAATCGCGATACTGAAACCACGCGCCTTGAGTTCATCCAGGTGATGTATGGTCAATGTTTCGTTAGCGATGAGGCCGGTTTCGGTAATCTCGAATTCCAGATAAGACGAAGCAACGCCATGGCGATGGCAACAATCATCGATCAGTTGTAACAAATCGCTGCGGGCGATATCTGTCACCGACAAATTCAAGGCAATCACGGGACAATCACCAAAGCGGTTCAGCCAGTCACGTATCTGACTGCACACCTGGTCCATGACAAAATTGCTGATCAGACGTATCAACCCGGCCCGCTCGGCTATTGGTATAAATTCAGCCGGGGGTACATTGCCCAATGTCGGTGATTCCCAGCGCAACAAGGCTTCAAGACCGGCGATGTTGCCATCGCGCGCCACTTTGGGCTGGTACACGAGACGGAATTCATTTTGCTTCAAACCATTGACGATGCCGACTTCAATCTCGACACTGCGCCGTATTTGCTGCGCATCTTCTTCATCAAACAGGGTCACGCTCTGGTCACTGGAGCGACGGGCAGTATCCAGTGCGACTTCGCTGCGGCGTATCAAATCATCTGGCAGTTTGTCGTCTGGACGTACCAAGGCGATACCGGCAGAAAACTGCACCAGCAAATTTTCACCATTGATTTCCAGCTCTTTGGGCAGATTATTTCTTACCTTTTCTACCAACTTGATGATCTCGCCTGGTGTGCGTGAATGCTCCACCACAAAAGAAAAAACAATGCTGCGCAAACGTGCACAGAAACAATTTTTTGGCAGTGCGCGTGACAATTCTTCAGCAAAACGACGCAACAGGATGTCGCCCGTATGAGCACCAAACTGCTGGTTGGCATGTCGTATGCTATTTAGACGAAAGGAAACCAGAGCAGTTACCTTGCTGTCGTCATTGTCAGCCAGAATGTCATGCAGGTGGCTGCGCAACATGTCACGGTTGGGCAGATTGGTCAGGGCATCATGCCGGCTCAGATAATCTTCGCGTTCCAGACTCAATTGCAGGGCATGATGCATGGAGTGCAGGCCGGATACATCCCTGAGGGCAACGATATAGTGTTCGGTCGAGGTTTGCGAAATATTTTCCAGCGCAACCAGTTTGCCGTCACGCGTACGGTAGGCTGACATGCGCATGTTTTCAGACTCATCGCTGTTCGGGCTTTTCAGGCGCACGCTGTTATCCAGCGACAGCCAGGCAAACAGTGCCAGCTCTTCATCTTTATCGGCATTGCGGCCCAGCAAATTGTTGGCGAGTTGATTTGCCTGCAATATCTGGCCACCCGCATCCGTCAATAACAGGGCTGAACCTGCATTTTGAAATACTTCTTCATACTGCGCATGGCTTACCGCCAGTGCATCACTCGCCTGGCGATAGCGCTTGGCCGACACATCCAGCTCATGCAAGACCCTAAACACGGCCAGTGGTACACAGGTGTTAAAAAACAAAAATAGCAGCGACTGTATATACGTATTACTGGCTGGAAGGGTCACGTCAAAACCGGGCACGGTGAATAGAGGCCGGTTCATCAACAGCAACAGGAAAGGCAGGAAATTGAATACCATCAGCCCCATCGCCAGCCGGGTGCCAAAAAACAGGCGCGCGATGATGGGCGTGGTGTAAATAAAAATATAGCCAAACTTGGCTATATCAAAATCGCTGATAAAGCTGACGATGGAAAATGCAGACGCATAAACCGTGCCTATCAATATGGCAGCACCGGCACGCAAGTGCCGGGATGAATAATACAAACCCACGGCCAGCACGGCATAGAAAAAACCAACGACCCACAACACCTGATAGGCGCCAACCGCGATTGCATCCAGAGAACTGTGAATCGCCACGGCTGCTTCCAGCACGAAGCCGGACATCAAAATGATACGTAGTGCGCTTAATTTCCATGCGGTGTGCTCGGCAGGCGTTAATGCACTTTCATTAAGAAAAAGCCAGCGAAACATGTCATGTATTGGAATAAGAAGCTAAAGTCTGTTGCCGAAGAATGAATGCAAACCAGCATACATGCCGGCACAAGGACCAGAAAATACGCAGTACTACCTTGCGGTAACACTACCCTGTCTTGCTGAACGGATTGCACATCCCTTTCGTTGTCAACATGACCTGAAAAAACTGTGAGGAAATGTTTCCAAAATCAAGGTGCATTCTCTCATAGATTTATATCGTTTCCGCATTTGCCGTGACAATTTACAAACCTTTTAATGAAAATTAGTTTTCATTAACTGATTTCCATATGACGATAGATTTTCACTTTAAGTGTTTCCTGCTCGCATCAATCAATACCAGTGCATGACAGCAAGTTGGGAATAGTTTGTATTGTGCTCACAAAACATGATTGCATATTATGCAATTTATTCTATACTGAGTTCTCATTGAATCAGCTTGAAGACGAGGGTAATTCAACTCATGCAGTACGGTACGCACAATGAACGCAGATAACAAAAAACGAAAATTTTTTGCCTGGTCACCGGCTTGCCCCAAACACAAAAACAGAGCGCTGCATTTCGCCTGCGCTTTAGTAGCCATTTAGTAGCCATTTAGTAGCCATTTAGTAGCCATTTAGTAGCCGATTTAGTAGTCGATTTAGTAGCAGTTATCGTAGCCGCTTAGTAGTAGTTTCAGCACTTCATAACAACGACAGGACATGGACATGCCTACACACACAATCATTCTTGCTCATGGTGTTCTTGGATTTGGTCATTATTTTGGCCTTCCTCTACCCATCGATTCTCCTATTGCCTATTTCAATGGTGTTGCCAGGCATTTGAAGAAACGTGTGGACCAGGTTTTAGAACCGCAAGTATCCCCCATCGGCCACATTGCCGATCGTGCAAAAACACTCGCCGACATCATTCGCCAACAGCCGCCAGGCCGCATTGATGTGATAGCGCATAGCATGGGAGGGCTGGATGCGCGCTTTGCCCTTGCCCACATGCCAGATGTGGCAGCCAGGGTAACTGCGCTTGTCACGATAGGAACGCCGCATAAGGGTTCCCCGGTAGCAGACGCCGTGTTTGATCACACTCACGCTCTGACACGGGCCATTCCAGAATTCATCAAAAACCAAGCAGGGGCACTGGAAGACCTGACGACTACTGCTGCAAAAAAATTTAATGACACTACGTCTGATGCTCCAGGAGTTCGTTATTACAATATCGCCGGCGATGCCAGGAAGGGAGCACCTTCGCTTTTTTACCCGCTGGCTACCGTGCTTGAAACATCAAATCCGGGGATCAATGATGGCCTGGTACTTAAAAGTTCAGCACTTTACGACGGACATACGCATCTGGAGGATTGGCCGGTCGATCATGCAGGTGAAATCGGCTGGGGGACGGAAGAACCTTTTCCAATTTTTGACATCTTGCCATTCACGACCAGTGCACATCTGAAGCGCTATGACGCTCTGCTGACTTTACTTTTATCGCTACCAGGCAGGCTCTGAACCACTGATTGCCAATTACAGTATGCCAGATCAAATCCGGCATACTGTATTGCGATGGCATGAAGATCACGCAGCCTCGTGCGCGGGGTGCGATTGACGGTGATATAAAAATTCCAACACTTCTGTCCTGTATTCTGCGTACTTGGGATTTTGTGCCAATGCGACGCGGTCACGCGGCCTTTCCAGATCCACTTTCAAAATCTCGCCGATGGTCGCTGCCGGACCATTGGTCAACATGACAATGCGATCTGACAGAAGCACGGCCTCATCCACATCATGTGTCACCATCACCACGGTCGATTGGGTCTTGGCGACGATCTTCAAGAGTTCGTCCTGCAGGTGGGCACGGGTCAAGGCATCCAGTGCACCGAAGGGTTCATCCATGAGCAAGACTTTCGGCTCTATCGCCAGCGCGCGGGCAATACCAACGCGCTGTTTCATGCCGCCGGAAATTTCATTCGGACGTTTTTTCTCTGCATGCGTCAGCCCAACCAGCGACAAGGCCTGCATGGTCCGTTTTTGCAATTTGGTATTGTTTTCAGTGGCACCAAAGACGCGCTCCACTGCCAAAAACACGTTTTCATAACAGGTCAGCCATGGCAACAAGGAATGATTTTGAAACACCACGCCACGTTCCGGCGACGGACCTGAAATTTCACGGTTGGCACAAATCAGTGTGCCTGAAGTGGCATTGGTCAAACCAGCGATCAGATTCAGTAAAGTTGATTTGCCGCAGCCAGAGTGACCGATAAGGGTAATGAATTCACCCTTGGCGACATTCAGATTAATATCACGCAAGGCATGAAAATTACCTTTGCGGGTATTGAACACCATTTCAACCTGGCTGACTGCGATGTACTTGCTATCGATTTCGTTCATGATCATGTCCCCACATCTTCATAAGTAAAGGCGCGTGCAATTGCCACCAGAATTTGTTCAAGTATCAACCCCACCAGACCGATCACCACAATGGCGATAATGATGTGCGGTACATTCAGGTTATTCCATTCATCCCATACCCAAAAACCGATACCGACACCACCAGTCAGCATTTCTGCCGCCACGATGACCAGCCAGGCCGTACCTATCGCCAGACGCACACCCGTCAGCATATAAGGCAATACGGAAGGCAGTAAAATCTTGGTGACGATTTTCCATTCAGACAGATTGAGTACCCTGGCCACGTTCATATAGTCTTGCGGTACACGCTGCACACCGATCGCGGTATTGATGATCATCGGCCAGATCGAGCAGATAAAAATTGACCAGATCGCTGCCGGATGCGCAGACTTGAATACCAGCAAACCGATCGGTAACCAGGCCAGCGGCGATACCGGCTTCAGCAGGCTGATGATGGGATTGAACATGCCCGACAAAAACTTGAAACGTCCAATCAGAAAACCCATTGGAATACCCACGGCCGCAGCCAGACCAAAACCCACTGCCACCCGTTTCAGGGATGCATAAATATTCCATCCTATGCCCTGGTCATTGGGTCCTTTTTGATAAAAAGGATCTGAGAATATATTGATGGCTTCCTGCAAGGTCACCCAGGGCGAAGGAAATGCACTGTTCTTGACCGCGATAATTTCCCAGATCAGGATCAGCATGCCTATGCCAAACAGCGGCGGTAGCACACTCAGGAAAAATGGCCGGAATGAACGCTGCTTCTTTGCAGTTGGATTTTTCACTGGTTTCACCTTTGCCGGTTTGAGTTCGACGACTGCCGATTCGGTTTTTTCCACAGCCGGCTCTTGCATTGCACCATGTACCAAGGTATTCATTGCGACTCCTTAAGCCCTGATTTTGAAGGAAGCTGCATAGGCAGCCGGATTCTTTCCATCCCAGACCGTACCATCCATGAACTTGCTGCTGCGCATGACGTCTTTGGGAACAGATACCTTTGCCATGGCCGCGCCATCCTTGTACACGTCAATGCGATTGACTGCTTTGGCAACCGCCAGATAATCAGGATCTGTTTTCAGCAAACCCCAGCGTTTATGTTGCGTCAGGAACCACATGCCATCAGACAGATAAGGGAAGTTCACCGCACCGTCATTGAAGAATTTCATGTAGTTAGGGTCATCCCAGGTCTTGCCCAGACCATTTTGATAGCGGCCCAAAATACGCTGGTTGATGACATCGACTGAAGTATTGACATAAGATTTGTCAGCAATGGTTTCGGCCATCTTGCTCTTGTTGGACAGCGAGGCATCAATCCAGCGACTGGCTTCGAGTATCGCAGCAACCATGGCGCGTGCCGTGTTCGGATATTTCTGTACGAATTCGGAGGTGGTACCCAATACTTTTTCCGGATGGTCTTTCCAGATATCCTGCGTCGTTGCTGCAGTGATGCCGATACCATCTGCAATCGCCCTGTGGTTCCAGGGCTCACCTACGCAATACCCGTCCATATTGCCGACACGCATATTGGCGACCATCTGTGGCGGCGGCACGGTAATGACCTTGGCATCTTTCATCGGGTTGATGCCGTGTGCTGCCAGCCAGTAGTACAGCCACATGGCATGGGTGCCGGTAGGGAAAGTCTGAGCAAAGGTATATTCACGCTTGTCGGTCTGCATGAGCTTGGCCAGACCCGCACCATCTACCGCACCCTTTTCAGCCAGTTTTTTGGACAGTGTGATCGCCTGACCATTATTATTCAATGTCATCAGCACCGACATGTCTTTCTTGTTGCCCCCTACTCCCAGTTGCACGCCATACAGCAGACCATACAAGACATGGGCGGCATCAAGTTCACCATTCACCAGCTTGTCGCGCACGCTGGCCCAGGAAGATTCTTTGGTGGGGATAATCTTGATGCCGTATTTTTTGTCGAAACCCAGGACAGAGGCCATCACCACCGATGCGCAATCCGTCAGTGGAATAAAGCCGATATGCACTTCTTCTTTTTCTGGCTTGTCTGACCCTGCGGCCCAGACACCACCTGTACTCAGACCCATGATGCCAGCTCCCGTTGCCAATGCAGCGCTTTGCAATAAACTGCGACGTTTGAAATTCGGTTCATGATCTTCCTGCTTGTTGACATCAATGATGAGAGATTTCTTGTTCGATTCCTGATTCGACATGTCTGCACTCCAGCCTGAGAAAGTTTTTCTGCAACGAAAAAAGGTGTCATTCCACGTGGTAAAAACCAGTAGAAAGACACCTTTGTCTAATGAGGTGACCGCCGTTAGTCAGTCTCATTTATTGTTTAGCGCCAGCGTTGGCACTTTCTCTTTCTTTAGCAATTGCCGTGCCAGACCTGGTTCAGTGAATTTGTCTCATTAAAATGCTATGGCGATACAAAGCCGACAAGGATCAGGACTTATTTCGCACCGGAATGACGCGGCGCACCAATTACACGCACAAACTTGGACTCCAATCCACTGCGCCCTATATTCCGCATGAAGCAAACGTTTCTTAGCCACCAAGCAAATCGGCGACATCCAGCATGCGTTGAGCCAGATCAACCAGCTTCAGATTTTTTTCCATGGCTTGCTTGCGCATTCTTTGATAAGCCTCGTTTTCCGACAACTGATGCCTTTCCATCAACAAACCCTTGGCACGCTCTATGGTCTTGCGTTCAACCAGCTTGGCCTTGGTATCTGACAGTTCGCTGCGCAACTTCTGGTCCGCGTTAAAGCGGGCCATAGCCACATCCAGCACAGGCTTGATACGGTCCGACTGCAAGCCGGCGACGACGTAAGCCGACACACCGGCTTCCATGGCGGCGGCCATGTTCGACTGATTACCGTCCTCAGTAAATAATACGATGGGGCGAGGGGCGTCACGGGTCACCATGACCATATGTTCAAGCACATCACGCGAATCAGATTCGGCATCAATGATGATCATGTCCGGCTGCAATTGCGCTACCCGTTCACTCATATACATATCACCGGGAATCACGGCAATGATGTTATACCCGGCCTGCAGCAGCCCAATGCGCAGGGCGCGCGAACGCGCCAGTTGCGCCTGCGCGTCTTCATGCAACTCATCCTCGGTCTGTATGACCGTATTCACCACCACGATACGCAAGCTGGGTGAAACAGACATTGTCGCATTAACACTATTCTGTTTGGTGCGCATAGATAGGCCATGGCAGATATAATCTCGGTATGCGTTCTTTAGCAAGATTCGCACCAATCCGCCACATTATTTAAGTAAAAGCATCATTTCCTGTCATTCACTGACGCTACTCCCGGCAGTTTGGACAAGGCTGTGCTCTGCGCAATTTAGAAATTAACATGATAGTTCTTGGAGTTGAATCTTCCTGCGATGAAACCGGTCTGGCCCTGTACGACACTGAACAGGGCCTGCTTGCCCATGCCCTGCATTCACAAATCGCCATGCATCAGGAGTACGGCGGTGTCGTGCCAGAACTGGCGTCACGCGACCATATCCGGCGCGCCCTGCCCTTGCTGACCGAAGTGTTGAGCAAATCCGGCCTGGAAAAACAGCAGATCGATGCGATTGCCTACACCCAGGGCCCTGGTCTGGCCGGGGCCTTGCTGGTAGGTGCCTCTGTCGCCTGTGGACTGGGCCTGGCGCTGGACAAACCGGTATTGGGCGTACATCACCTGGAAGGCCATTTGCTGTCGCCCTTGCTGGCCAGCAAACCACCAGAATTTCCTTTCATTGCCTTGCTGGTGTCAGGTGGCCATACCCAATTGATGCGGGTTGACGGTGTGGGCCGCTATCAATTGCTGGGGGAAACGCTGGACGATGCTGCCGGTGAAGCCTTTGACAAGTCTGCCAAATTGCTGGGGCTGTCTTACCCTGGCGGCCCCGCCATTTCACGCATGGCAGAATTTGGTGATCCTGCTGCCTATAAATTCCCGCGCCCGATGCTGCATTCCAAAGATTTGAATTTCAGTTTTTCGGGTTTGAAAACGGCCGTCCTGACCGTAGTCAAAAACCATCCTGCGAATATTTGCGAACAGGACAAAGCCAATATCGCCCGTGGTTTTGTCGATGCCATCGTGGATGTGCTGACAGCTAAATGCGTAACGGCGATACGGGAAAGTGGCCTGAAGCGTCTGGTGATAGCCGGTGGTGTCGGCGCCAATCAGCAATTGCGCGCATCCCTGAATGCCGCCGCGCAGAAACGCCGTTTTCAAGTCTACTACCCCGAGCTGGAATTTTGTACCGATAATGGTGCGATGATTGCCTTTGCCGGTGCCATGCGGCTCAAAAAAAATCCCGCGCTGGCAACACGGGATTATGGCTTCAATGTGCGACCACGCTGGCCTTTGCAAGAATTGCTGGAAGCCTGACGGCCTGCTGGCCCGGACACGGATCATCACCGGTCTGGGCGGCTTACTTATAAATACCGCAACCGACTATCACACCCTCGTATTTTTCCACATACATGGATTTGGGTTCTATCTGCTTGGTGGTCGGATTAACAAATTTATAATCTTGCCAGCCCTTGCCCTTGGCCTTGACCATTTCCAAACGCTCGCGGATAAAAAATTTACCGTCGACATCGGTCAGATCTATCATGTCCTTGCCAACCATCTTTGGGTTGAGGTGGGCGATATTTTTGCCATTGAGATCGTAGACCACCACATATAAATCGCGGTCCTGATACTGACCATCACGTTTATTGATGTCTGCGATGGTGGCATCAACACCATGCTTTTTCATGGCATCAATCGTTTTTTGCACCATGGCTTTTGCCTCGTTGGCAGTACCATGTTCGGCGGCACGTGCAGGCAAGTACACCAGTACCAGGCTGAACAGACAAAGGTTCAGGAAACGCAAACGGTAAGAATTCGCAATCATTTCCAGCCCCTTGGTGTCAAATCGCTAGTCAATTCCCTGGATGGTTAAATTCAGCATAATTAACAAACAGGGAAAAATCTAGCGCTATTTGTAAGATTAGAACTCATTTCATAAATAGGGGTGAGATGCGTTTGCCTCATAACGTGGGCTGGCAAGGCGGACGAGGCAGTCAATAGCGGGTCTATTGACAACGAGTCGAATTGTTCACACCTTGCAGTCCAGCACGCGTTATGAGGCAAACCCTCCGGGAGCTGGCGATTTGGGCGCATTGCAGCGCGAGGTGGTGACATTGCGCTTGCTAAGGCACCAGCCTTAGCTGCACAGGGTACAAACCTTAGGCCTTGCACTGCATCCCGAATCGCCTTGCTCGCACTCAGCCCTATTTGTGAAATGAGTTCTACCTATTTTTTAACATTCGCCTTCTTGCTTCCCAAACGGCTTTCCTTACCGTTCATCAAATTTGCAATGTTCTGGCTATGGCGATAGATCAGCAAGCCGCTCATCACAAATACCGCCAGTAATTTGACATCAGGGCCAAACAGGAAGCCGTAATACAAAGGTGCGAAGATGGCCGCAATCAGGGCCGCCAGGGACGAATAACGGAAGGCGAATGCCACAATCATCCAGGTAGCCAGTGTCGCCACACCCAACCAGATATTAATACCGATCAAAACACCGGCAGCAGTTGCCACGCCTTTGCCGCCGACAAATTTGAAAAACACCGGCCATAAATGGCCCAGAAATACCGCGACCGCCACCAGTGCAACGCTACCATCATCCAGACCAAACTGTACGGCGTAAGTGCTGGCCAACCAGACTGCCAGCCATCCCTTGACAGCATCCCCCAGCAGGGTCAGCACTGCTGCTGCCTTGTTACCGCTGCGTAAAACATTGGTCGCACCGGGGTTTTTTGACCCATACGTGCGCGGGTCCGCCAGGCCAAACAATTTGCTGACGACCACAGCAAACGACAGTGAACCGATCAGGTAGGCAGCAATGACTGCCAGTATTGTATTCATCTTGATCCTTATTCTTCATGGGGAAAAATTCCCCGCAAGTATATGCCAGCAGTCAGTGCATCTGGTAAAAACCGGTACAGCCGGACTAATTACTCTTCCAGCGCGCAGTCGACAGGACGGGCTTGCAACAGGCTTTCGAGCAAGCCTGGCGCAATACCGACCAGATAACCGCGCTGGCCGCCATTGATATAAATCTTTGTCAAAGCCAGTATGCTGCGCTCAACATACACAGGCATGGCCTTTTTTGTACCGAAAGGCGAAGTACCACCAACCAGATAGCCAGAATGCTTTTGCGCGTTTTCCGGCTTGCAGGGCTCCACCGATTTGCAGCCTATCTGCCTTGCCAGATTTTTGGTCGATACTTTCCTGTCGCCGTGCATGAGTACGATTAAAGGTTTGGCAGCTTCATCCTGCATTACCAGGGTTTTCACGACAGCGTGTTCGTCTACTCCCAGTTCACGCGCAGACACCGCTGTGCCACCATGCTCTTCATACGCATACGGATGCTCAGAGAACTCTGCCTTGTGCTTGCGCAAAAACTGAGTCGCCTGGGTGACTGAAACATGTTCTTTCTTGGCCAAAATTACACTCTCAAAAACAGGATTGGTGAAATATACCGGTGCAAATTATAGCGTTCGATGGCCAACTTGCATAATTTGCGCCCCAATTCCCGAGGAATAAAAAAAAACCGACAGACAAAGCTGTCGGTTGTTAATTTAGTACCGGCCTTTTTATTTTTTGGCTGCGGGGGAATTGTCACCAATATATTTGTCTATAAAGCGCAGGACCGCTTCACCCCATTTGATATTATTGCTTTCTTTCGCCCAGCCATGGCCTTCACCGGTAAATACCATCCATTCCACCGTATTACCCTGTGCCAGCAGTTTGTCGCGCATTTTTTCACCATGGATCAGCGGAACCCTGATGTCTTCACTGCCATAGGCCATCAAGACCGGTGCCTTGATCTTGCCGGAATTTTCTATCGCTGACACTTTATGGAAATAGGCATCGTCTGTTTTAGGATCACCATGCATTTTCGCGCCCATATTGTCCATGTAAGGGCCGGACATATCTGACCAGTTAACCGTGAACAGCATTTTGACATCGGTCACACCCACCCAGTTGATACCGCACTTATACAGGTCAGGGTCTTTCACCAGACCGTACATGGTGGCATAACCGCCATAGCTGGCACCGATGATGCAGACACGATTCTTGTCAACGATACCCTGTTTGACCAGATTTTCCACACCATCCGTCACGTCATCCTGCATGGACAGGCCCCATTGCTTCCAGCCAGCGGTATGATGTTTCCAGCCAAAGCCGGTCGACATGCGGAATTGCGGCTGCAAAACAGCATAGCCGCGCGATGCCAGCATTTGCGCAATGGGGTCATAGCCATGGTGGTCACGCGCATGCGGCCCACCGTGAATATACGCAACCAGAGGCAGATTTTTCGCTGGCATTCCTTCAGGCAGGGTCAGGTAAGCCGGAATATTGAGCCCATCGCGTGCTTTGTAATTGATGACTTTCTGCGCCGATAATTTCTTGCCTTCAAATTCAGGCTTGGCGACGTATACAGGTTCCAGCACTTTTTTCTCAGTGTCATAAAAGTAAACCGAACCGACATTATTGTCACCACGCACCACCACCACGACATTTTTCCCACTCCACTGAAAGGAAACCTCTTGCCCGGGGAAACTTGCCCGCAAAGTTGCATCCAGTTTGGCATAGTCGTCATCGAAAAAGATCATTTCGGGTAACATGCCGTCTACGCTCACACCAATGAGCTTTTTACGCAAACTATCCATTGCCAGATCTGCGACGTCTACATCGGGATGATCTGCCACCATCTCACCCACGGTCTGTTTGGCGAAATCCCATATATACACGGCCATTTTGTCACGGCCATTAAAGCGCCCCGCCACCAGCAGGGTCTTATTGTCGAAGTCAAAGCCTAGCGGATGCATTTCCTTGCCTTCATCCAGGTAAGCCTGATGAATGAGTTTCCAGGGAGATGTCTCGGTATCGCGGTAATACACCACCTGTTTGACACGCTTGTTTTCCGGGTCTACATCATTGGATACACCGACACGTATGACATTGTTCTCGTCCAGTATCCAGTCACTGACCTTGCCGGGATTATCAAAAGTCAGCAGTCTGGTCCGGCCGGTGACAGTATCCAGGCGCAATACGTCGGAAGCGCCCAGTTTGGCATCTCTGCCACGCTGATTGTTGACAACGATCAGGTCATTGCTGCCATCAAAAACGCGTGCCAACACGGAAAGCGGTTTGTAAGCGATATTGCCACCACGTGCTTCTTTTCTGGTCGGCACCAGTTTGCGGAAAGCCGATCCATCACTATTGACGGCGAACAGACCGCCACCATCATTGTCTTCCATGACGACATCGCTGCCACGACTCAGGCTGAATACCAGGCGCTTGTCATTCACCCAACTCGGCGCAATAATGTCCCAGTCAGGGTCAGACGCGATCACTTTAGGCTGACGCGAATCGAGGCGGATGATGGCCAGCACAAAACGGCCATTGCGCGGCGTCAGTACTGCCATGCTCTGGCCATCAGGTGACAAGACCGGACGACCGCTGAATTGTGCTTTTTTAAAAAAATCTGCCACCGGTATGGATTTGTCGGCACTGGCTGGTAAGCTCACCGTCGCGGCCGCACATAACATACCGGCTATAACAGTCTTGAAAAATTGTTTCTTCACTATTTATCTCCCTCAGAAGAATCTGTTCTTGTTACTCTTTTTTATGTCACTATGCATCGGAAAAACAGTGGATAAAAAAATGCCGGAATCCAGGGCGTACTGACCTGAGATTCCGACACTGATCAGCTCACGAAATTATTTGAATTTATAATCCACGGTGAACTGGAAGTAACGGCCCACGACATCATGCAGGCTGGTGATAGCTGCAACAGCTTGTGCAGATGTTGCGCTTGGTGCAAATGGAGGCATGCGATCCAGCACGTTTCTGACGGCAAAGCTCAACTTCAGATTTTTCATCAGACCAGAATAGCTGCCGCCCAGGTTGAAGGTGGTGAAGGATGGGATGTCCTTGCACAAATTGGCATAACCCTGAGTTTCAAATACACATGGCTGAGTGAAGTCGCCGTTCGATGACATGTGGCCGACATGCACAGCATCCAGCGATGCCTTCCATGCGGCTTTTTCCCATGCGATGCCCGCCGTTGCCTGAACCCGTGGCTGATTACGGGAACCGGCATATTCAATGGCCTCTGCTTCTGGAGAAGGTGCAGACTTATACGAGTGATTGTAAGTGACCCTGAGGTTAGGATAGATACGGCCATATTCACCCAGATTGAAATTGGCGTTAATGTCCATATCCACACCACGCACCTGGGTGGTTGCCACGTTAGTCAGCAACAACCTGAGGTTGGTGATTTCACCCGCAGTCGCACCGGCGGCCTTGTCAGCTGCGCTCAAAGGATCACGCGTAATGACTGCTGCCGGATTGCCGGCGTAACGACCAGGATTTGCCAATACTGTAGTCAGATCAAATGTAGAGATTTCATCCTTGCGTTTGATTTGCCAGAAATCCAGACTGGCATTCAACCAGGTGCTTGGTTCCCATACCAGCCCCACGGTAAAGCTGTCTGCTGTTTCGGGTTTCAGATTAGGATTGGAACCGCTTTCATAGGCACTGCTCCACTGACAGCCATTCTTGAATTTGTCGTTGCAACGCTCAGGATCACGATAAGACAGGAAAGCCTTCAGAATCTGGGTGGAGTTTTCTACCAGCGTCGGGGCACGGAAACCGGTTGCATAGGTGCCACGTACCAGCAGTGTCGGATGGACATTCCATTTCAAACCCACTTTTGGTGTCGTCGAATTACCATAGTCGGAATAGCGATCATAACGTCCAGCGATCTGGCCTTCCAGGGTTTTGAAAATAGGTACCGACAATTCAGCATAGGTGGAGGCAATATTGCGGCCACGTGTATAACCTGGTTGCGATTGTGCCCTGTGGTACAAGGCGCCATCGATGGATAATTGCGAAGGATTGACTTCCAGGGTTTCACGACGTGCCTCTGCACCAACGGCGATGGACAATGGTCCGGCCGGCAATTGCATCAATTCGCCCGACAATTTGGCATCCCACATATACATGCCAGATTTAAAATTGTCTGAAGAATCAGTCACGATTTTTTTATACAGATCAGCATTTTGTGCCGAGCTGCCAAACAGGAAAGTACCGCTGTTGTAGGCGGCAATAAAGGGCACTGACAAGAGGCCTGCAGTGGCCTTGGATTCGACTTTGCTGGTGTTATACATCAGCGCGGATTCCCAATCCCAGTTTGAATAGTTGCCCTTCAGGCCTGCCAGATAACGACCGAAATCGGTAGTATTTTGCAGACCCTGACCAGGGAAATCTTTCAGGGATGCGCGCACGCGCACGGTACCGTTACCGCCCGCCAACGTCTTGCCTGTAACCGGATCAATCAACTCTTGAGGATATTGTGGATGGGTAATCGGCAAAGCCCCTGTATCCAGGCCATTCTGACCGGCAAACCAGTGAGGCAGGCCGGTAACGCTCGCTTTATTCTGGTTATACATGATTTCAGCAAATGCACTCGTATCTGCATTGATCTGCCATGTACCACGGCTGATCAGACCAACACGGTCTGTCTTGCCACCAGAGTTCACCGATGCATCTTTCAAATCATCGAATACACAGGCAGTTCCCAGCGTGCCGGCACCGAAGAAGGTATCAGCAGGCACCAGATTATTGGCAGGACAATTCTTGTCCAGGCTGCGGGAAACGAACTTGCCGGTAACCTTGTCCGTCCAGTAAATATTGCCAGGGAAAGTGTACAGGGAACGATTATCTTTATAACCGTAAGGGCGCAGATCTTCAGTGCTCAGGTAATCATCGCGCTTACTGATGAACATGGGCTTGCGTTGACGGATATCCAGCGTGGCATAGACGTTGTAGTGATCTTCGACCAGGCTACCAAAACCATAGCTCAGGGTCGTGCGGACTTGTTCACCATCATGTCTTTGCGATTGCGAAACAGAACCACTGATTTCCGAGCCGACAAAATTGTCGCGCAAAATGATGTTGACCACACCCGCCATCGCTTCAGAACCATAAATCGCCGACGCGCCGTCTTTCAAGACTTCGATGCGATCTACCGCCCCTACCGGCACAGAATTCAAATCCACGAAGGTGGTTTGATATTCTGGTTGCGCATAGGCAGCCAGACGGCGTCCATTGATCAGTACCAGCGTTGCCTGGCTACCAATACCCCGCAAGTTCAAACCGGATGCACCAGCGGTAAAACCATTGGTACGGTTTTCATCAATACCACCCTGGTTGGAAGAAATGGTTTTTAGCACTTCCGACAGAGAGGTGGCACCACCACGTACGATTTCGTCACGGGTAATCACTTGCACCGGTGACGCGGTTTCGTAATTGATGCGTTTGATTTTTGAACCAGTCACTTCCACTTTCTGGACTTTTTCTACCTTCTTTTCGTCCTCTTGCGTGGTGGTTACCTGTGCCAATACGCCGGTGGCGATAGAGAACAGACCTATGCTGGATAATGCGAATGTGAGACGACTCAGCTTCATGAATTACCTTTCTGTTTTAATTTTTTCAATGCAAGCGCGTTTCTCTTTTTTGTATCGTGGTTGCCGCCATGCGGTGATTTCAGCATCGATCCACTGCATGGACATACCATCCGGTAGCAAACGATCCTCCTTCAAAAACCGTTTGCATCACACACGTCTGGCATTTTTACTTGCAAAAGCACTACGACCATCGAGAGAAATTTGATTATGAGCCGCTACAGAATGTTACTTGCAGGGTTTTTATCGCTGCGTTTCAGAAGGGAAAATCCGGAATTTGTTAAATTTGGAAATATTGTTTTTCATTTTTTAACAAAAAGAACGTTTTTTATGGATTTTTCTTTTCTGCCAAAATTAAGTTTTTAAAAATTATTCTTTAAATAACATTCTAAATATATTTAGAATGTTGTATTTTCGAGTCATTTCATTTCCGTAATGTCAGTCAAACATTTTGTTATGGAAATATTGTTTATATGTTTGCTATCGAATTAGCAGAAAATCTCCGCCAGGCAGCAACGCCCATCAGCTCCGTTTGCGACGCCCAATAAAAAAACCCGTGCCAGAAGCACGGGTTTCAGAGGCAGCCTGAGAAATCAGGCCCAGACTTACAAACGCTTAGACGCCTGTTTTTACCAGCGAGGCTTTCAAGACCTCGTTAAGCGTAGCCAGGCTTTCAGACAAATGCGCACGCGACTCAGGGCTCATCGGCTTGCCGACAGCGCCACGAATGGCGGACAGCAATTGCGTAGCCTGTTCCCTTTGCAAACTGCGGGCGTCTGCCGGTGCGGTTGCAGTTGGCTTGATCAGGGCGTTCGACAAACGCTTCAGATGCTCGCGCTGCAGGTTGCGACGGGCAGATGTTATTTCTGCACCATTGGACAATTCACTCCAGATGCTGGCCTGCAGATTGCCATACAGTTCATGCAAAGACAGTACTTTCTTGGGATCACGCAGTTTTTCTGCCGTATTGAGCATACGTTGCGCAACCACATCCGACATCAACTGATCCAGGGCCGCTGTTTGCAAACCGAGCAGGCGGGCCGAGATGGAAATATCGCTACGGCCAGCGCGCTGGAAGTGATCCACACCCAGGCGGCTCAGTAATTCTGGCGTGAACACAAAGCTCTTCGCCGTGAACAAACTGTCCGACACCAGCTTCAAAGCCTGACGCTGACGTTCTACCGGCACAGGTGTGAAGGTAGCGCGACCGGTTCCGGCATGGTCCCTGAGGAAGGTGGTACCACCGACATATTTGGTCGCCAGCGGTACGGTACGGGCAAATTGACCAAAACCGTACTCAAAACTGCGACGCAGGCTTTCATAACTGTCGCCGGCCTTCAACTGGCGGGTCTGCAATTTGTCCCACAGTTCACGGGAAATCGTCAGGCGCTTCTGGATATACGTCAAAGGATCGGAACCCAGATCGAAGACATTGACATCGGGGTCTGACACCAGGGCAGCAGAGGAATCTTCATCTGTACCATAAGCCAGCAAGGGCTCGGTAGAACGTGACGCAATCCGTGTCAGTTCGTCTTTTTCCTTGTCAGCTTCTATCGGTTTGTATGCATATTCAATCGCCCAGTAGTCATAAGGGCCAAGTGAAGACATGACATACTCGCCCTGAGGCTCACCTTTGGTAGACAGGTTGAAGGGTATGTAATCCATGACAGAACCTGCCAGGCCATTGGCCTTGGTGAAGACCGGATCCTGCAATTGTTTCAGTGTATAGATGGTGGAAGAACGGAAGTTGTGACGCAAGCCCAAGGTATGACCGACTTCATGCATGATGACGTCTTTGACATAGGCTTGTGCCAATGCTTCGGCTTTTGGACTATCCATGTCCACTTCGCCACGTGCTTCCAGCAATTCCATGGCAAAGCCCATTTCCATCGCTGCTTCATGGGCAAAATCGCAATCACCATTGTGTTGATGGCTGGCGACCTGGCCAGCCGTGTCTTCACCTACCATGCGACGGGCGCCACGGGCAAATACGTCGGACATACCAATGTCTGCATCCAGGATTTCGCCACTGCGTTCATCAACACGGGAAGGTCCAATCGCAAAGCCGACATCGGCACCGACAAACCAGCGAACCGAAGCATGGAGCGCATCCATCGTGTCAAAGGTATCACTTTCTACCTGCTGTTTGGCCACCACAGCGTTTTTGAAACCGATTTTCTCGAACGCCTTGTTCCATTCCAGGATGCCCTCGGTAATCGATTTGCGGTATTTCTCAGGAACGTTTTTATCCAGCCAGTACACGATGGGTTGTACCGGCTCAGACAGGGCAGCAGTTGGGTCTTTCTTTTCCAGACGCCAGCGGTTCACAAAATGACGTGAAGTCTTGGGTTTGATGTCATCGGTATAGTCAAAGCTGGTTGTCACGAAGTGGCCGATACGGTCATCTGCCATACGTGGGCGCATTACTTCTTTCGGCAAGGCCGCGAAGTTATAGTAGAAACCGACAAAGAAACTGCGTGGATCTGGTGTCGTTGTTGGCGGCGTTGGCATAGGCACCGGCGTAGGCACCAGTGGCGCGGCCGCAATTCTTGGAACAAAGAAATGAGTGTTCACCAGGAAGCCCGTCAATGACTCATCCACGTTAAGCTTGCTGAAGCTGGTATTGGTGCGGTCTATTGCATAGGCCATGCGATAAGCCGATTCCAGACGGGTTGAATAGCCAGGAATATCAGAGAACAGCAAGGCGCTGGCGTCAATCAGGATGCCTTTCGATTCGGCATGTGGCGAACTCAGCACGGGGGCACTGCCCAGCAGGCTGTCAGAAAACGCCTGGGCCACGGCCTGGGCCTGTGGTGTACCAGGGGTTGCGTAGTAATCTGTATTTTTAGCCAGCAATTGCACCTGGTTACCGATTTTATGGAAAACCACCTGGTGGCCGCCACCCATCTGGCTACCATACAGACCGCGCTCACCGATGCTGTTCGGGATGTTATAGGTAAACAGGAAAGGCTTGTCGAATTGCTCAGGGCGAATTTCCAGCCAGACCTTGTCGTCTTTCTGATACAGATTGAAAAAGCCTTTAAGCTCTTTGGCATCCTTAATGATATCTTTGAACGGACGCAATGCCGTCGGCGCAGCAGCAGGAGCTGCACCAGGTGCAGGGGCAGCAGCGCCATTCGCTGCAGGAACACCGGCAGCAGGTGTTGCTGGCGGCGTTTGCGCAAATGCTGAGCCACCCAGTGCACATAACAAAAGCAGCATGGTCTTTTTCTTAAAATGGCTTTCTTTTGACGATTTCATAATCAATCCTGGTTACATTAAAAACAGGCAGTCAACCCCTACTTGGGCGCTACCCGGCTGTGTCATAGACCACATATTTCGTTACAAGTTCTTACAAGTTGCAGGAACCTTTTCACAGCTTGATTTTTGCAGAAATTTCATAATTTGAAAATTTTTTCGCATTTTTTTGACCAAAAACATATGCAATATAACAAGTAAATATCGTTTTATTGACCATATTTACAAGAAAATAAGCTGTTTTCACTGTTTTTATAAGCTTATTACTTGAAATTATATGCATTTACATGAATTTTCAAAAAAGTCACAAAATCGTGCTTTTTCATAAATTTCGAAAGTAAATTTTCATTTCTTGTCTCCGCTATACAACAAGAAGTCAAAAAAGCGTAACAAATGCTTTCCCATAAAGGTATTTTATTTACATAATAAAGTTCTGTTTGATTAATTGCCTTTCATTTCCCGCATGTAAGTTTAAAGAGGAAAAAAACATAGCAATATCTCATCAGACCGCAGTACAGGCAAACATGAAAATTCACAAAATTTTCCGACGTGCCAAAGTTAAACTGCCACAAACGGATCCGGCACCCGATTGCATCTGGTCTATCAATAAAGAGGGAATAATAATGATTTTCAAAGAAAAAGTTGGCGTACAGTCAGTACGTCTGGCGCTGAGCGTAATTGCTGGCTCCATGCTGATCGGGGGCTATGCCCACGCTCAGACTGAAGCACCGCAACGTATCGAAATTACCGGCTCGAACATCAAGCGCGTCGATAAAGAAGGTACATCACCAATTCAAACCATCACTGCCAAAGAAATCAAGCAGAGTGGTGCAACAACAGTGCTGGAATTGTTGAAAGGCGTACCATCCATGGGTACTGGTGGTTACAACGATACACCAGACCAAAATGGTTTCTCCCGCGGTGTTGCAACGGCATCCCTGCGTGGCCTGAGCTCCACTTCCACCCTGATCCTGTTGAATGGTCGCCGCATGACGCCTTCCGCGTACGCGAATCCAAACAACGGCCAGTCCACACTGTACGATCTGAACAGTATCCCTCTGTCTGCCATTGAAAAAGTAGAGATTTTCAAAGACGGCGCGTCAGCAGTGTATGGTTCTGATGCGGTTGCCGGCGTTATCAACTTCATCACCAAACGTGATTATCAAGGTGGTGAAATTTCCACCAGTATCTCTGCCAATGATGACCGAGAATTCGGTCGCCAGAATGTTAACGGCACGATCGGTTTCGGTGACTACTCCAGCCAGGGTTACAACGTTCTGTTTGCTGTAGATTACAGAAAACAAAACGCAACTACCATGAAAAATGGTTCCAACGATATCAATGCTCAAGCTTATGCTGACATCAACTATCGTTTGAATCCATACAGCAGCAGCGTATCCAATCAGGCATTCTTCTACAAAGAACGCACTCCTGGTTCCCTGTCCTTCTTCACGACAGGCGCAACGGTCATCAACCAGACCAATTGCGCGGACTCTCGTAAAGTGACTGGTGCTGCTGTCAACAATATTGGCTCTACCAGCGTATTGTTTGGCCGTACATTCTGTAACTACGATACAGATGCAGATACTGACGTACAGACTAAAGGCGATGACATCAATTTTATGACTGTCGGCAATCTGAAAATCAACGACAAACTGTCTGCTTTCGGTGAATTTGCCTATAACGACACAAAGCGTGTGTATCGTGCATCGCCACGTACCATCAGCGGTACATCTCCAACTACCAACTTCCTGGTTGGCGGTCTGGCTACTCCGTTCCAGGCAATTCTGCCTATCGGCCATCCAGACAATCCAAATAAAGATGCCCGTACTGCTGTTTCCTACCGTTTTGAAAACCTCAAAACTGGTACAGATCTGGACAACAAGGCTTCCCGTCTGGTTGCTGGTCTGAAAGGCACAGTTGCTAGCTGGGATTGGGAAAGTGCAGTATTGTGGAACCGTTCCGAACGCAATGAAGTTGCACACGGCTTCCTGTACCTGCCTACCCTGCGCAAGCTGATCACAGACAACCGCTCATTGGCTTCCATCGCAGCAGACCCAACAATCAGTCCGGATCTGACCAACGTTGGTACTGCTGAAATCGCTCAATGGGATGCAAAAGCATCGACAGAATTCGGTAACCTCGGAGGCGGCGCAATCGGCTTTGCGGCTGGTGTTGAGTTCCGTCAGGAAAAATTGACCATTGTTCCTGATGCAGCGAACGCTCGTGGTGATATTCTGGGCCTGGCAACAACAGCAATCGATTCTAAGCGTAACGTTTCTTCCGCATTCTTCGAGGTCCGCACACCATTCCTGAAAAACTTCGAAATGGATTTCGCTGGCCGGTATGATAAATACCCTACTTTCAAGGGTAACTTTGTACCTAAAGTTGGCGCAAAATGGACAGTCGTAGATGGTCTGGCATTCCGTGGTACATATTCTGAAGGCTTCCGTGCTCCAGCTCTGTCTCAGGTTGCTTCCGGCGGTTCGCAATTCTTCCTGAACAATACAGTTGATCCTGTTCGCTGCCCTAATGGTGCAACACCTGTGGCTGGCGCTGAACAAGCCGACTGTGCAAAGAGCATTTCGGGTGTTGGTGGTGCCAATCCTGATCTGAAACCAGAAACATCCAAAAGCCTTGCTTTTGGTCTGATCTACTCTCCAACGGCCAACTTTGACATTCTGGTAGATACATACAAACTGCGTAAAGAAGGTGAAGTTGCATTGAGTAGCGCGACTTTCTTGTTGGAACATGCAAACAGATATCCTGCTGATGCTATTCTGCGTGATACAAATCCGGCAAATCAGTTGAAAGATGCAAACGGTAATCCTATCCCTGGCACAGGCCCATTGCTGGCAGTAAAAACACCTTGGGTTAACCAAGGTGTTACTGAAATCAGCGGTGTGGATGTTGAGCTGAAAATGCGCAACAACCTGGGTGAAAATGGCAAGCTGTCCACTTCATTTAGATCCACTTACCTGATTTCTTATCGTCGTGCTGAATTTCCTGGTGACGTCGAAAGAAATGCGGTTGGTACGAATGGCGGCTTGAATGACTGGGCAACATCGGTAGATAATATCCCTCGTCTGCGTGCAACATTGAGCAGCACTTGGGAAAAAGGTCCACATACTGTATACGGCTCAATCAACTTTACCGACAGCGTTTCGCAATATCGTCGTTACGATGGTGCCACTACTTACGCCACACCATATTGCTTCTATGGTTCCGGTGTTCCAGCTGGTGCAACTACAACGTTTGCGAATCAACCTAACTACACCAAGTATTTCCCAGATTGCCAAATCTCAAGCTGGACTACGCTTAACTTAGGTTATAACTACACTGGATTTAAAGACCTGACTTTGGGCATCAACATCAGAAACATCACTGATTCCAAAGCACCTTACAGTCCAACAACCACTGCTGCAACAGTTCAGCAAGGTTATAACTCAAGTTTGCATAACGACTTCGGCCGTTATTTCACAGTCTCTGCAAAATACGTTTTCCGTTGATCGGTTGACGTAGTGTAAGGAATAAACGCCTCGTAATCCGGGGCGTTTATTTTTAGTGCTTCTTATTTTCAAATAAAAAAACCCATAGGAAAAAGAATGAAACAGGTGCTCACTACAATGTGCAGACAACTTTCTGTTTGTGCAATTATCGCGTTCAGTATGGCGGTGCCGGTCCATGCACAGACGCCAGTACAAGAAAAAATTCCGGTTGAGAATTTTTTCAAAATTCATCACATTGAAAAAATACAGATGTCGCCAGATGGTAAATCCATCGGCATGTTGGCATTGAATAATAACGATCGATTTGTATTGTCAGTTCTCGATACGGCAACCCTGACTCCCAAAGTTATTGCCGGTTATGACAAGACAGACGTGGTTTCTTTTAATTGGGTCAATAGTCGAAGGTTGATTTTCAGCATAGGCGATGTTCGCGCTCTGATTGGTGAAGGCCGCGGTGGTAGTGGCACATTTGCCATTAACAAGGACGGTACCGAAATCCGTCAGTTGATAGCTAGTGTTGGTGACGAAAAAACACGGGTACTAAATCGTATGCATTCACTTCATTCCACTGTGAGTGCTAACGAAGAAAATGACGTGTATGTGACTCGTCAAACAGGTAACCGTAAAAATCCTAGTGCAGCACTGTTTAAATTGAATACGCTGACAGGTCAGAATGAAAACATTCCTGCTCCAGTCAATTCCATAGGTTTCATGCTCGACAAATCTGGTCAGCTTCGCGTGGCGACTACCAGTCTGGACAACCTGACGGGCGTCGAATACAAAGACCCCAAAACCCAGCAATGGCGTAATCTGATTACGTTTGACAATATCAAGGAAGATGGTTTTTCCCCGGCATTTATTGCCCCAGATGGCCAGCTTTATGTTCGTGCTCACAAGGGGCAGGACACGACTTCCATTTATCGCTATGACCTTGAAAAAAACAAGATAGACGATACACCCATCGTATCGACTAAAGGATTTGACTTCGCAGGCAGGTTTATCTTCAACAACAAGCAAAACAAACTCCTGGGTATCAGCTATGAGAGTGATGCAGATGGCATATTGTGGCTGGATGATAAATGGAAATCTTATCAGGCAAAAATTGACAAGGCATTACCGAACACCGTCAACAGTCTGGCTGGAGCCAACAATGCTGAGAATAATTTGATTATTGTGCATTCATTTTCAGACGTGCACCCTGGTTCATATTTGATTTACAACACAAAAACTGAGGAATTTACGGCCATAGGTGACAGGAAGCCGGAAGTCGACTCGAAAAAAATGTCCTATAAGGACTTTGTCAGAATCAAGGTTCGCGATGGCCTGGAGATTCCTACCTATGTCACTATTCCACGCAACAGCACTGGCAAAAACTTGCCAATGGTGGTTATGGTACATGGCGGACCGTATTTGCGGGGTGTGCATTGGGATTGGAATCCCGAGACACAATTCCTGGCATCACGCGGTTATGTAGTAATCGAACCCGAATTCCGGGGCAGCGAAGGGTATGGAAAAACTCTCAACAGGGCCGGTTGGAAACAATGGGGTCTGGCCATGCAGGATGACGTCACAGATGTCACCAAATGGGCAATTGAGAAGGGGTATGCGGACCCGAAACGCATTTGTATTGCAGGTGCAAGTTATGGCGGTTACGCTGTCCTGATGGGACTGATCAAAGAACCTGACATGTACCGCTGCGGTATCAGTTGGGTCGGTGTCACCGATATCAATCTGCTGTATGACGTTAGCTGGAGCGATACTGCAGGGTCTACCTGGGCACGTTATGGCATGCCAATTCTTATCGGCGACCAGGAGAAAGACGCTGCGCAATTAAAAGCCACGTCACCGGTAGAGCAGGCGAGTCGCTTGACCCGACCTTTGATACTGGCCTATGGCATCGAAGATTACCGTGTTCCACTGGTACATGGCGAACGCTTCAAAAAAGCGCTTCCGGCTAGCACCAAGGTAGAATGGATCACTTATACTGGTGAAGGCCATGGCTGGCGCCAACCGCAAAATAATGTCGACTTCTGGACCAGGGTAGAGAAGTTCCTGGAAGAGAATACAGCAGTCAAGTAAGCAGGTAATTCACAAAAAAATCCACGCGTGGTATGCGTGGATTTTTTTCTTTTCAGCAGTCAGACAAGTAAATAACTGCTACTGCCTTCAACCACGCGGATGATGCTGCGCATGCAGTTTCTTCAGGCGTTCCCTGGCGACATGCGTATAGATTTGTGTCGTTGAAATATCCGCATGGCCAAGCAATAACTGTACAACCCGCAAATCTGCGCCATGATTCAATAAGTGGGTAGCAAAGGCGTGGCGCAAGGTGTGAGGTGACAGTGCCACGGCAATATGGGCCTGCTCTGCATATTTCTTGATCAGTATCCAGAACATCTGCCGGGTCATGGCTGCGCCGCGTGCAGTGACGAACAAGGCATCATCAATCTGGCCATTCAAGATGGCTGGCCGCCCTTCTTTCAAGTAACGTTCCAGCCAGGCGCGGGCTATCTCACCAAAAGGAACCAGGCGGGTCTTGCCACCCTTGCCGGTAATGCGCAAGACACCTTCATTCAGCCCAACTTCAATCGAACGCAGACCGACCAGTTCACTGACCCGCAAGCCGCAGGCATACAGCAACTCCAGCATGGTCCTGTCACGCAGGCCAAGCGAGGTCGAATCATCCGGTGCCTTCAACAATGATTCCACCTGGGCTTCGCTCATGGTCTTGGGCAGGCGTGGTGCCTGCCTGGCTGAGCGCAGTTTGCTGCAAGGATTCTGACTGATCAGGTTTTGACGAAATGCCAGCAGATAAAAACGTTTCAGTACGCTCATGCGGCGGTTGGCAGAACTGGCTTTGGAGCTGGCATGTTTCGCCGCAATATAACTGCTGATATCCGCATGGCTGACCTGATACAGGTGCTTGGCATGTCCATGGTGCAACCACTCGGCAAACAGGCGCATGTCGCGCCGGTAGGCTTCGATAGTGTTCTTGGCCAGCCCGTCTTCCAGCCACAAGGCATCGCAAAACTGGTCAATTTGCGCCGTTATGCTGGCGGGTAACTCAATCGCCGGTTCTGGCGCGATGGCTGACTTGCCTTTTACTTCCACAATGCATCCTGAGTCCGGTCATAGCCAGCAACACCTTCATGCGCGAGCAACCAGCGTTTCACACCCAGATGGAAACCTGTTTCATCATCATTATGGGCAAAACCGCCTATGCCACCGGCAGCCGTCACACGGTGACAGGGAATGACCAGGGGATACCAGTTAGCACCACAAGCCTGCCCCACTGCACGTGGCGCAGAACGCAAATGCTTGGCAATCTGCCCATAGGTTAATACCTGACCACGCGGTATGGATGAAATTGCCTGCCACACTCTGCCCTGAAAAGCAGTGCCCGCCTCTTTCAAAGGCAAGGTGAATTGATAATCCGGGTTATTCAGATAGGCATCAACCTGTTTCGCAGCCTGTTCAGCCAGTTTGTCGACCGGCGCTTTTTCTTTAAAGCGGGCCGGCAGGTAGACCAGTTCAGAAATGTAAGGGCCTTCACTGCGAATACCTACAGCACCGAACGGCGCCTCCACAATGGCTGAAAAAATACCCGATTCTTTATCCAGCATGATTTTCCTTTCAGACAAAAGAAAAAAAGGCGCATCATCTGATGCGCCTTTAAAACGTCTTTCGCGTTTTCGGCTGTTTAGCGTACATGATTTTTTTTAATTTATCACATCCGCTCAGCTTGTAGTAAAAACGCGCGTCTCCTCAGTGTGTACGGTATTGTTACCGTTATTTTGCACTACCGCCTTTTAAACTGGTACTTGCTTTTCGTCTTGCAGAAATCTGAACTGACGAGAATATAGCATGCTCAGAATTGGCTTTCAAAATAAAAATGGTACAAATTGGTGCGTTGTTGCAGATTTGTGAAATATGATCATAAACCCTAAAAATGTGTTAGGCAATGCCAATTTTTATTTTGCCAAAATAAAAAATGCCGTATTTCCTAGCGGAAAACACGGCAATTTCTTTTTAACTTTGGTGACTCTGGCCTTTTTATCTACTTGTATATCAGATTTGATAATGACATCGTGATGACCAGTGCCTAAGTAATCAGCAACAGCAAGCTAACCTTCCATTATCAGGTATGACAAAACTGTGGCAGTCAGCTCCAGTCGCCCCATTTTGGTGATTTTTGAAGTGAGCCGATAATTCGAGCTTGCAGAAATTGTCTTAGATACTGGGATGCTGGTATCGATGCATCAGGTGTGGGCTTGCGTACCAGAGCAAATGGCTCGCCCAAAGCAAACATCGCCAGAAGCACTACATGCTCTGGCGATGTGTGTGATGCGTGCGTGCAGGTCGTATTACTTGTAACCGAGCTTCGCGGCTTCTTTATTGACATTGCTGATCAAATCCTTGCCGATACGGCTTTCCATCTCTTTTTGCACCGGCAACAGTGCTTTGCGCCATTCAGCTTTTTCTTGAGGCGTCAGCGCATACACCGTCGTCTTGCCAGATTTCTTGACGGCTTCCAGTGCATTGTCATTCTCTTGCTGCGCAATCGCATTCGCATATTTGGTGGCAGATTTCATCGCTTCATCAAGCTGACCACGGATATCGGCTGGCAAGCCATCCCAGAACTTTTTGTTGACGATGACAGCATAGCCAAGGTAACCATGGTTAGTAATGGTCACATGCTTTTGTACTTCATGCATTTTCTGTGTGTACAGATTGGATGGTGGATTCTCGGTGCCGTCAACCACTCCTGTCTGCAAGGCCTGGTAGACCTCAGAGAAAGCCAATACTTGCGGGTTGGCGCCCAGTGCACGCATTTGCGCATCCAATACCTTGGATGACTGTATGCGCATTTTTTGCCCCTTCATATCAGCAGGCATATGCAAAGGCTTGTTGGCCGACATGACCTTGAATCCATTGTCCCAGAAACCCAGGCCGGTAATACCTTTGGGTTCCAGCTTCTTCATCAGGTCCTTGCCGATTTGGCCTTCGGTCACGGCGTACAGCACGTCTTTTGCAGGGAAAATATAAGGCAAATCGAAAACTTCAAATTCTTTCACGCCCAAAGGGCCGAATTTGGCCAGCGACGGTGCCAGCATCTGCACTGCGCCCAATTGCAGGGCTTCCAGCTCTTCCTTATCTTTATACAGGGTGCTGTTGGCGTAGACCTCAACCTTGACGCGTCCCTTGGTGGCTTTTTCTGCCAGTTCCTTGAAACGCTCAGCGGCTTTACCCTTGGGCGTATCACTGGAAACCACATGACTGAATTTAATGACGATAGGGGCCTGCGCAAATGCGGCACCACTCACAAGGGAAGCGGTCAACAGGGAAAACAGCACTGATTTCAGTTTCATATTTGTCTCCAGACATTTTTATGGATTGTTGCACGGATTATTTCAATGTCGGCATTATCCGGCAACTGTGGAAAACCACAAGTGTGCAGAAATGAATGAAAAACTCACCCCCCACACACATCAATGCACACATTGCATACATGGATAAGCCCACTGCATAATCCATGAGATGTTAACATGCCGGGCGCAAGCAACATGTGATGCAGGACAAGCTAGGATAAGCTAGGGCAAGCTGGATCACAAACCTGTTTGCCCGTGAAACAAACAGCATGTGGGGCAGGCAATTGCAGATGTGCGTACTATTCATGCGAAAAGTGTCGTTTATTCCAGAAAGATGTGGATAACCACAGTTGCCGCCTGTTACGTGCTTACCGGAAAATATAAAACATAATAAAAATGATTTTCTTGCAACATGGGAGACCGTATGAAACAACCGCCCGCAACGGCCAGGCACACTGCCAACAATCTGCCGACTGTCCGGCCAATCAGGCTGACCAGTACCGGTGACATCGAAATACCACATCCAAGTACAGCTGGCGCTTGTCGAAACAGCCTGATCTGAACGAAGATACACGTATCAATCTGCCTTGCAAATCTGCCGTATTGCATGGCTTGCTTGTCGACACTTGGCCATTATTCTCACAATAGCGCCAATTTATTATTCAACTGGGACCCTGTCATGAAATTCCTCGATCATCTGGAAGAGTGGATTATCGCCATCCTTATGGGCGGTGCAACGCTCGTCATTTTTATATCGGTACTACACCGTTACGGTACCGGTTTCAGCATCCCGTATGTTCAGGACTGGCTGCTGTCGCTGCGGTTCAGCTGGGCACAGGAACTGTGCATCATCATGTTTGTGTGGATGGCCAAATTTGGTGCTGCCTATGGCGTACGCGCCGGGGTCCACGTCGGCGTGGATGTGCTGGTCACCCGGCTGCCGGCCGAATGGCGCAACGCGACTGTGTATACAGCACTGTCATGTGGCGCGATTTTTACCGCCATCATCGGCACCTTGGGTTTGACTTTCGTGTGGGAAAACGGCATGCACTACGCCCTTTATAACCTGTTTGGCATGGCCAGTGCTGACATGTCCGAAGGCCCTACCACACCGGATCTTGAATGGCCTACCTGGATAGTCTATTCCGCAGTCTGGATGGGTTCTTACCTGATGTGTTTCCGTTTCCTGCAAGTTGGTTTCATCTTTCACCGTACCGGCGAATTGCCTCAGCATGACCACGCCCACGTCGAAGGCCTGAGTGATGAAGAAAATGCCGTCGAATTACCCGCCACCCCTGCCATGAAAGGAGGTGTGTAATGAGCGCCGCCATTGATACCCTCGGCATCAAACAGATGTCAAAACAGCGTGCCACCATAGTCCTGCTATGTATAGGTCTGGCACTTGGTGCCTTATGCATGGTAGGCAAGGTCGGCATCGTCTTTGCATTGCTGATCGCGCTGATGCTGACCGGCATTCCCGTCTCCATTGCGCTGGGCCTGACGGTGCTGATGTTCATGTACCTGCTGACCCAGGTGCCGATTGAAGCGGTTGCTCTGAAACTGTTCACCGGCATAGAGAAATTCGAGATCATGGCGATCCCCTTCTTTATTCTGGCCGGGAATTTCCTGACCCATGGCGGTGTCGCCAAACGCATGATCAATTTTGCCACCAGCATGGTCGGTCACTGGCATGGTGGTCTGGCGCTGGCAGGCATTATTTCTTGCGCCATGTTTGCCCTGGTATGTGGCTCCAGCGTGGCAACGGTTGTCGCTATCGGCTCCATCATTCTGCCAGCCATGGTCAAGCAGGGTTATCCCAAACAGTTTGGTGCGGGTGTCATCATCACTGCAGGTTCGCTGGGGATATTGATGCTGCCATCGATCCCCAAGGTCATTTACGCCATTTCAACCAATACCTCGATCGGTGCACTATTTGTTGCCGGCCTGTTCCCAGGTATGCTGTTGACAGCCATGCTGTGCGCCACCACCTGGTTCCTGGCCAGGAAAAATGGCTATCCACGCATGAAAAAAGCCACCTGGGGTGAGCGCTGGAAAGCCTTCCGCGAAAGTATCTGGGGCTTGCTGCTGGTCGTCATCATCATCGGTGGTATTTATAGCGGCATCTTCACCGCTACCGAAGCTGCGGCGATGAGCGCGGTGTACGCTTTCCTGATTTCTGTCTTCGTCTACAAAGACATGAAAATATCCAATACCCCCAAGGTACTGGTGAATTCGGCAGCACTGTCAGCCATGCTGCTGTACATCATCACGAACGCGGTACTGTTCTCTTTCCTGATGGCGCATGAGAATATTCCACAGATGATGGCAGACTGGATATTAGGAAAAGAACTCGGTCAGGCAGGCTTCCTGTTCTTTACCAATATTCTGTTGCTGCTGGCTGGTAATGTGATGGAACCCTCTTCCATCATCCTCGTGATGGCCCCGATTCTGCACCCTGCCGCTATTCGTCTGGGCATAGATTCCGTGCATTTTGGTATTTTGATTGATGCCAATATGGAAGTCGGCCTGTGTCACCCACCAGTGGGCCTGAACCTGTATGTTGCCAGCGGCATCTCGAAAATGAGCATTACCGAACTGACCGTCGCCGTCATGCCGTGGCTGTGCACGATGCTGGTATTCCTCGTCATCGTCACCTACTGGCCAGGTTTGTCGCTATGGCTGCCAAGGGCAATGGGCATGATGTAAGGAAGGCATGCAACAAGCAAGGCTTTTGAGAATCTGGACCATTCCCACACCGGGATGGTCCAGATTTGCCATGTGGTTGCACGACAGGCTGCATGACAGGTTGTTACCACGGCTGCCACACGTCCATGCATTGGCCCTGTCCGTAATGCCGAGGGTGCAGTAAACTAGGCCCATGAAAAGCTTCTACCGCACCCAATCCTGGCCAAATCAGAAATGGCGCTGGATTATTCCCATCCTGCTGCTATTGCTGTTTCTGTCCACGTTGATCTGGCTGCCGTGGCAAGCGCAGCGTATGGAAGCCAATGAAAGACAAGAACAGCTGATCGCCGATTCGCTGTGGGTAGAACAGGCCATACAGTTCCAGTTAAACCGCAATGATGAAGTCTTGCGTCAGATCGGCGGTGAAATCATTTCGGCAAAGCTGCAAAAAGAAACCGTGCTGGACCGCTTTCGCGCCATCCTTAAAAACAACCGCGAAGTCCAGCGCATTGCCTGGTATGACGCCAACAACAAAGTTGTCGCCGATACCCGTGAAGGCACGCTGGCCAATGCCGAACGTTTGCCCGTGCCCAAATTTGAATTCGGGACGCTGGATGTCAGTGAAGAAACCATCTGCCTTAAGCCGGTGCTGGAAATCAATGCAAAAAATGCCTACCTGCTGCATTGCCAGATACCCCTGATCAAGGATGAGCATCGCATAGGCAGCATGATGATCAGTTACCGCATGAACGGCATCCTGGAAGAGCTGGTGCCCTGGTGGTTTGCCCAGGATAACCAGATCAGCATTACCGACATTGATGACCGCGTACTTTCAGAACGCGCCGCCGGTGGCAGTGGCAAGAGTGTCTATACCCACAGCCGTGCACTGGAACTGCCCAGCCTGACCCTGATCTTGCGCACCAATAGCATCAAGAGCGAACCCAAGCTGCTGTCCAATCTGCTGGTGCTGTCTGTCATCCTGCTGTCAGCAGGCCTGATCTGGAGCCTGATGGCGCTGTGGCGCGATATCAACCGGCGACTGGCGGCAGAAGGCGCATTGCGGCAGCAGGTCACCTTTCGCACTGCAATGGAAAATTCCCTGGTCACCGGTTTGCGCGCACGCGATATGGAAGGCCGTCTGACCTATGTCAATCCGGCGTTTTGTCGCATGGTGGGTTTCCCGGCAGAACAAATCATAGGGCGCGTGCCACCCATGCCGTACTGGGCACCGGAAGCCATAGAAGAATACCAGCAAAGATTCACCCAATTGCTGGCAGGTACGGTACCGTCAGAAGGTTTTGAAACCATCTACCAGCACGCCAGCGGCGAACGCATTCCGGTGCTGATCTACGAATCCGCCCTGATCAATGAAAATGGCAGGCAGACTGGCTGGATGAGCTCCATCCTCGACATTTCTGAACTGCGAAGGGCACAAGACCTGACACGCCAGCAGGAAGAAAAACTGCATACCAGCGCCAAACTCGCCACCATGGGCGAAATTGCCTCAATGCTGGCACATGAACTGAACCAGCCGCTGGCCGCCATCTCCAGCTATACCACCGGTGCCATCAACCTGCTGCAATCCGGCATCGTAGACCGCCCCCTGTTTCAGAGTGCGCTGGAAAAAGTCAATGCCCAGGCGCAGCGGGCTGGTCACATCATCCGCAGCGTGCATGAATTCGTCAAAAAGCGCGAAGCCACCCGTGAGCCAGTACAAATCACCGATTTGATTCACACCGTCACACCACTGGTCGAACTGCAGGCACAAGCCAGCCATGTCGCCCTGCAATGGCAAATCCTGTCCGGATTGCCGATGATACTGGCCGATGGCGTTTTACTGGAACAGGTATTATTGAACCTGACCAGAAATGCGATTGAATCCATGCAAAAAACACCACCAGAAAATCGTATCCTGCGTATAGAAACCAGTTACGACGAAGCCATGCAGCAAGTTATCGTCGCAGTGATAGACCGTGGGCATGGCATTCCCTCTGAAGTGGCAGAACAACTGTTTTCACCCTTTTTCACGACCAAATCTTCGGGTATGGGCATGGGCCTGAATATCTGCCGCACAGCGGTGGAATTCCATGGCGGCAAGCTGTCACACAGGGATAACCCCGTGGGTGGTACTATTTTCCAGTTTGCATTACCGATCCATCAACAACAGCAGAGCGCAGACCAATGAAGCGCCGATTACCGTTAGGGAGGCAGCATGTTACACATTATTGATGACGAAGAAGTCATACGCGACGCTTTGTCTTGGCTGGCAAGGTCCAGGCAGATTGCTGCCCACAGTTATGAAAGTGCAGAAAAATTTCTGACTGCGCTCGACCGTCCGATGGCCTTCGACACCCAGGGTGACTGCATCTTGCTGGACGTTCGCATGCCTGGCCTGAGCGGCACCAGCCTGTTTGAAATGCTGGCGTCCCGGCAATTGATCAAACGCCTGCCGGTGATTTTTTTGACTGGCCATGGCGACGTACCAATGGCAGTCGATACCCTCAAGCGCGGTGCCTTTGATTTCTTTGAAAAACCTTTCAACGACAACAAACTCATGGACCGCGTGCAGGAAGCACTGACACAATCGCGCCAGGCTGGCAGTGCTGCAGTCATCCATGAACGCCTGGCGACACTCTCCGGCCGTGAAAAAGAAGTGCTGGACCTGATACTGCAAGGAAAAATGAACAAGGTCATTGCCGATCAGCTAGGCATCAGCATGCGCACCGTTGAAGTGCATCGCGCCCATATTTTTGACAAGATGCAGGTGAAAACTGCTGTCGAACTGGCTGGCATACTTAAATAAAAACTGCTCTGACAGCATAGAAAATACCCCGGCATGTCCATCTTCACCCTGCTCTTCCCGGATTTCACCCTGATACTGCTTGGTTTTTTACTGGCACGTCATGCACACTGGGGTGGGCATTTCTGGGCTGGTATAGAAAAAATCGTTTATTTCATCATGTTCCCGGCGCTGCTGTTTTACACCACAGCACGCACCCAGTTTGATTTTCATTCCACTGGACACCTGCTGCAAGTCGCCGTCTTTACCACCGCCTGCGGCATGTTTCTGGGCTGGTGTGCAAAATTTCTGTTCAAGACCGCGCCACGCATTTTTGAATCCGGGGTGCAAACCGCCTTTCGCTTCAATTCTTATATTGCGCTGGCACTGGCATCACGCCTGGCCGGTGAACAGGGCACGGCATTGATGGCCTTGCTGATCGGCTTCCTGGTACCTCTATGCAATATGGCCGCCGTGTATGCACTGGCACACAACAGCGGCAGGCTGCTGAAAGAAATTGCCAGCAATCCCCTGGTAGTTGGCACTGCCAGCGGCGTCCTGTTCAGTGTCTTGCAAATCCAACTACCCGAAGGCATCGCTGCCACCCTGTCACGCCTGGGCAACGCCTCCATCGCCCTCGGCTTGCTGGCCGTGGGTGCCGGCATTCAGGTGTCTGGCCTGAAACAAGCCAAAGGCATCGCCAGTTATTTCCTGGCCATCAAATTGCTGGCCCTGCCGTTCATCGCCCTGCTATTGGGCCGCTGGATGGAACTGCCTCTGTTGCAACTACAAATCGCCGTCGTCTTCTGCGCCCTTCCCACCGCCTCCAGTGCTTATGTACTGGCGGCACGCATGGGGGGCAACGGGCCGTTTGTGGCTTTCCTGATTTCAGCAAGCACCGTGTTGTCGGTGCTGACTTTGCCGGTGTGGTTGAGTTTGGTGCGGTGAGGGGATGGAATGTCGATCTCTATTATTTGCGGAACAGCTGCAATAAACAGCAATCATATTAACGTCGCTCCAGCAAGATTGCCCTTCGTGGACACAAGCCGGATCTCGGTCAATTAACGGCAATCATATTATCGTCGCTCCAGCGCAGGCTGGAGCCTAGTGTCTGTCGTGGTATGCCGTGTCGTTAATTAAAGCAATTTCACTCCGTGGATATAAACCAGGTTTGGGGTAATCAACAGCAATCATATTAACGTCGCTCCAGCGAAGGCTGGAGCCTAGTGGCGTTTGCTGTATGCTTGAGTTGTTATTAAAACGATTGCCCTTCGTGGATACAAGCCGGGTCTCGGCCCGGCGGCCGAATTCCTTTCTTTGCTTCGCCGTAACTATTCAGCACCCAAGTAAGGCTGAGGCACGTTGCCAGAGAATGAGAGTACAAGGGAGTTGAACAAAGGCAGTTCTTGTTTGCGTA
>NZ_JACOGF010000079.1 GCF_014284335.1 Undibacterium hunanense
GCCAATAAAGTCTTGAATGCCACCGATCTGGGGCTGCCAGAGCAGGATGAACTGGCTAAGAAAGCCAAGGCCATGGATGCGCGCTGGACTGACCTGTTTGAAGGCAAGCTGAGCGTTGATGAAGTCAAATCGCTGGCGACGGACTCCAAAAGCTTTGCCAATGCCGTGCTGACGGCAACCGATGCTGAAAAAGCACGTTTGCTCGACATCATGATGGCGCAGGACTTCCAGGATCTGACCGGTCAGTTCACTAAAAAAGTGGTTGCAACCAACAAGACA
>NZ_JACOGF010000080.1 GCF_014284335.1 Undibacterium hunanense
TCTTGCAGGCTGTTGATACGGGCATTGCCGCCTGGTGTGTAGACTTGTGGGGCGGTGAATGTTTCGCCGGAAACAATGTCTGTACCGTTGGTCAGGACGATTTGGGAGCCTGGGCTATTGGAGACGATACCTGCAATGGTTGCATCAACGGTTGTTTGTGCTGTGGCCAGTGTGGCGGCATCAACAACTTTGCTCAGCCATACTTTGGCTGTGGCGTTGGCATCTACACCTGCGTAGGCGGTGATTTCTTTGGTGGTATCAACAG
>NZ_JACOGF010000081.1 GCF_014284335.1 Undibacterium hunanense
CTGCACCGGTCAGTGGTGTCGTGTCAGAACTGTCCATACGTGAAGGTATGACGGTCATGGCAGGAGCGCCATTATTTCGTATCAATGGAGTTGCAACAATATGGGTGATTGCCGATATCCCGGAAAATCTGTCTGCCCAGGTACGCTCAGGCAATCCAGTCGAAGCACGCACACCCTCATCACCTGGCACAGTCTTCCAGGGCAAGGTCAGCGCCATCCTGCCGCAAGTGGATGTGAGCACCCGTACTTTGAAAGCCCGTATTG
>NZ_JACOGF010000082.1 GCF_014284335.1 Undibacterium hunanense
GTGTCACGTCCAGTGCAGATTGCGCTGTCAGTGCACCAGCATCGATGGAAACACCAACTGTTGCGTTGGCAACGTTGACGTTGTCGATCGCACGGATGGTCAGACGTTCGATGTGGGTGGTGGTGTTAGCAGCTTGGTAGCTGTCAACCAGGGCATCAACGATGGTGTCATTCAACTGGATCTGGGACACTTGGGTGACTGCTGTGTCGTTGGTCAGTTCGATGTTACCGATGTTTTTGATGCCGTTGAAGTCGCCGATGG
>NZ_JACOGF010000083.1 GCF_014284335.1 Undibacterium hunanense
CCGACCGCATCATCTTCACTGATGCCAACTTCAACGGTACCCACACCATTGACGGCGGTGCAGTTGACAACAACACCACCAACAACAGCCAGAAGAACGACGACGTCATCGAACTGCGCAATGCAACCAACGCAGCCATCGGCGACTTCAACGGCATCAAAAACATCGGTAACATCGAACTGACCAACGACACAGCAGTCACCCAAGTGTCCCAGATCCAGTTGAATGACACCATCGTTGATGCCCTGGTTGACAGCTA
>NZ_JACOGF010000084.1 GCF_014284335.1 Undibacterium hunanense
TACCAGCAACCGGTGCGGAGTCAGCTGGGGCTGCTACGAAGGTGTTGGAGACGTTGCGCACCAGTACGCCTGTGACGTCTGGCAGTTTGCTGAAGTCGACTGAGGAAGTAGCATTGTTCAACAGAACTTGTACTGCTTCTACTTTGGTGACGATGGAGGAGCCTGTTGCACCGGCTGTGATGTTACCGCCATTGACGATGATGAGGGTATCTGTACCGTCGCCGCCTGTGATGCTGTCGCCTGTTTCGAGTGTGTCAG
>NZ_JACOGF010000085.1 GCF_014284335.1 Undibacterium hunanense
CGTCCAGTGCAGATTGCGCTGTCAGTGCACCAGCATCGATGGAAACACCAACTGTTGCGTTGGCAACGTTGACGTTGTCGATCGCACGGATGGTCAGACGTTCGATGTGGGTGGTGGTGTTCGCAGCTTGATAGCTGTCAACCAGGGCATCAACGATGGTGTCATTCAACTGGATCTGGGACACTTGGGTGACTGCTGTGTCGTTGGTCAGTTCGATGTTACCGATGTTTTTGATGCCGTTGAAGTCGCCGATGGCTG
>NZ_JACOGF010000086.1 GCF_014284335.1 Undibacterium hunanense
CCATGTCGCATTTGTTCAGGAACACGATGATGTATGGAACGCCAACTTGGCGGGCCAACAGGATGTGTTCGCGAGTTTGTGGCATAGGACCGTCTGCTGCGGAGCAAACCAGGATCGCGCCGTCCATCTGAGCCGCGCCAGTGATCATGTTTTTAACATAGTCAGCATGGCCTGGGCAGTCAACGTGGGCGTAGTGGCGGCCGGCTGTTTCGTACTCAACGTGGGCTGTATTGATTGTAATACCGCGCGCTTTTTCTT
>NZ_JACOGF010000087.1 GCF_014284335.1 Undibacterium hunanense
TGACCGATGCCCTGATCGCTGCCAACAACAACGCAGGTGTACTGGCCATCGTCAATGACAACGACACAGCCAACAATGCCAACAACACAGCAGACACAGCTGGTACAGCACAAGAAAGCGCCGTTGTGATCGACGCCCGTAGCCTGAGCGCCACAAGCCGCTTCAGCTACAAAGGCGAAGAAGGTGCCACACGCACAGCCGACCGCATCATCTTCACTGATGCCAACTTCAACGGTACCCACACCATTGACGGCG
>NZ_JACOGF010000088.1 GCF_014284335.1 Undibacterium hunanense
TGACCGATGCCCTGATCGCTGCCAACAACAACGCAGGTGTACTGGCCATCGTCAATGACAACGACACAGCCAACAATGCCAACAACACAGCAGACACAGCTGGTACAGCACAAGAAAGCGCCGTTGTAATCGACGCCCGTAGCCTGAGCGCCACAAGCCGCTTCAGCTACAAAGGCGAAGAAGGTGCCACACGCACAGCCGACCGCATCATCTTCACTGATGCCAACTTCAACGGTACCCACACCATTGACGGCG
>NZ_JACOGF010000008.1 GCF_014284335.1 Undibacterium hunanense
CTGTTGCTGTTGCTGTTGCTGTTGATGTTGCCTTTGACGTTTGGGGTTGTTGTTGACTCTAATCCGCTTGGGACGAAGCCATTTGTGTAGTGCAGAAAATGGAAAAAGAAGGTCCGATGTTTGAGCGAAGCGAGTTGCGGACCTTCCCATTTTTTGCGCTACATAAATGGGCACTCCCGTAGGGAGCGAGTCTGCGGTCGCCTTTCTTTGATTCCGTTCTTTGGCGAAGCAAAGAAAGGAATTCGGCCGCCGGGCCGAGACCCGGCTTGTATCCACGAAGGGCAATCTTTTAATCAAAGTACGGCAATTCAACAAACGCCACTAGGCTCCAGCCTGCGCTGGAGCGACGATATGATGATTGCCGTTAATTAAAAGAAACCCATTCCCAATCTGCCCACCACACCACTCACAAGCCATCTGATTTTTTCGAGAGAAACCATACTTGACACCCTGTCATCCGCGCGGATCAGCACTTGACCATTCTATGCATTGCACCTATGCAAGATGTCGTTTAAAGTAAAAGCAATGAAAAATTGTCATGCCAATCACAATTCAACAAAGACTGGCACAGCCAAACTCAACACTCATTTTATTAATAGTCTGTAAATTATCATTGTCTGGACCTTTCATGAAATATCTGAGCGCCAATATCCTGTTCAAAGAAGAAGCTACGGCAAATCACTTTTTTGCCGCCATAGAACCGCATCTGGAAGCAGATGCATGGACACTCAATAAGTCATTGGCGCGCGTGTCGCCGGCCCTGCCTGCAGATTATTTTGAATTTTCTATCGACCTGTTCAAACAATATCGCAATGCCATCAACATTGAATTTTATTGCGGCACGCGGGACGAATACGAAGAAGTCATCAAAGCCATATTTGCCGCAGGCGCGCATATGCTCAAGCTGCGCGTGAGCGCCGACGAATACAATGAAACTGAACGTTACGCCGCAGGCAAGCGCGTCAAGAAGACCAAGGAATTTGACAAGGAATATGAAAGCCTGATCATCCCCGACGTCAACCTTGAATTCCATCGTGCCCTTAGCAGATACAATTTTACAAAAGCCATGACCTTGCTTGATCAGGTCGATCTGGCAAATATAAAATTTGATGATGAAGTGCTGGTGCCCTTGATTGATGACGTTGCGTCCAGCCAGCTTATGCTGATACTGATAGAACGTGGTGTCATACCCATGAACCATCTCGTCTGGGGCACAACACCCTTGTTCGTCCAGGCTGCCAACATGGGGAGTCTGGATGTATTAAAAGCGTTTTTTGAATCAGGCCTTGATCCCTATCTCGCAGATGACGGTGGTTGCACTGTCTTGCATGCTGTGTTGTGTTGCAACAAACCAGGCGCAATCGCCGCAGCCTGCTATGTCGCAGCGCAATGCGCCGGCAAGCTCAACCCTATGTCTGAAGATGGCAGTCCTTTATGGGAAGCGTATTACCAGCAATCAAATATGGCGGGGGCCAAATACTTCCGTCAACAAGGGGCACTACCCATCGCGCCAGAGGGCTTTTATGACACCTTCTCGCATGAAGAAATCATCGCCGAAGCAGCAAAGCATGGCGACCTGCCTACGCTCAAAGCGCATTTTACCGAAACCGACTATGACATCGCCGTGCGCAAAGCTATCTACAGCCAGGCGCTGGAAGTGCTGCAATGGCTGGACAGTGTTAAAAAAATTGATTGGTTGAGCGTAGCAAAAACGGATATGTTCGATGAAGCTTATTCCCGCGAAATCCTGCTGTTTGAAACACCCTTCATTTTTAGCAGTGGCGACAATGCCGACTTCGACTTTGTTGAAATGATCATCGATGCTGTTGCCCACGAGCCCACAACCCTGGACGTCATCGCCGTCTATCTGGCAGGCTATAACGGCACCAGCACACTATTACGCAAGCTGGGCAAACTGGGGGCGCGCTTCGTTTCTGCACTGATAGAACATGACGAGCAAGATTACCCCCTATCCATCGCTGCCCGCAGAGGCCACCTCAACAACATCGCCGCATTGCTGGAAATGGGAGCCGTTGTCCCTACCTACGAAGATGAAACCCTGGGAGAATATGCGCTGCGAAACATCGACAAGAGCAAAGTGACGGAAGCGAAAGCCTTGTTTAAGAAGTATGGAGTTTGAGGCGATTGGTAGATGCGTTACAGTTGCTATGTCGGAGTTTCAAAAAATGTGGCTTATCCTGACAGAATCTAAGTCGCTTGCGAGCGGGGCAATAGATGGACTAGAGGAGCTTCTATCTATAAACAGCAATCGTAACATCGTCGCTCCAGCGCAGGCTGGAGGCTACCGGGCTGGCGCTCCAGCGGCATTCGTTGCATGCTTGAATCGTTATTAAAACGATTGCCTTTCGTAGACACAAATTCGATCTCGGTCAATCAACGATAATCATGATGTCGTCGCTCCAGCGAAGGCTGGAGCCCAGCGGCGTTGCTTGCGTGCCGTACTTTGATTAAAAGATTGCACTTCGTGGACACAGGCCGGGTCTCGGCCCGGCGACCGAGATACTTTCTTTTGCGTCGTCAAAAGCAAGTATCCAAAGAAAAGGCGACCGCAGACTCGCCCTACGGGTGCTTACGCTACGCTTCAGCATAATTTGTGCGTCGCAAAAAAATGGGAAGGTCCGCAACTCGCCTGCGGCTCAGACATCGGACCTTCTTTTTCCATTTTCTGTGAAGCACAAATTACATCGTCCCAAGCGGATTGACGTCAAAAACAACTACAACGTCAAAAACAACCCAAAAGTCAAAACCAACGTCAATACAACCTCATTCATATTTATTTAAAGGCCGTCAATTAACGTTAGTGTGGGTGTTGCTGTTGCTGTTGCTGTTGCTGTTGCCTTTGACGTTAGGGGTTGTTGTTGACCTTAATCCGCTTGGGACGATGTAATTTGTGCTTCACAGAAAATGGATCAGAAAGCTTCGTGTTTGAGCGAAGCGAGTTTCGAAGCTTTCCCATTTTTTGTGACGCACAAATTATGCTGAAGCGTAGCGTAAGCACCCGTAGGGCGAGTCTGCGGTCGCCTTTTCTTTGGATACTTGCTTTTGGCGACGCAAAAGAAAGTATCTCGGCCGCCGGGCCGAGACCCGGCTTGCGTCCACGAAGGGCAATCGCTTTAATTAACGACACAGCATACAACGAACGCCGCTGGGCTCCAGCCTGCGCTGGAGCGACGAAGCTATGATTGCCGCTTATCGAAAGATACCCATCCCCACCCTAACCCTCCCCTTGAAGGGGAGGGAATTTCAATTGGGCCTATAGACAACAATCGCCGTAGGGCTCAAACCCGGCAGACTCCAACCTGCGCTGGAGCGACGATACTACGATTACCGATCGATAAGCCGCGTCCCCTTAAACCAGCGCCGCCAACGCCGCCACCAATTTCTCCTTCAACTCTTCATTCTTCAATTCCTGCTTCTCCACATCAAAATTCTCGTAAAACGTCGGTACAGAAAGACTGGCTTTTAATTGTCCACCAAAGAACGGTGCGGAGGTCGTAGCAGATGCCAGTACGCTGGCACCGCCGCGGGCGCCGGGGGATGTGGAAAGCATGACCATGGGCTTGCCCTGGAAGACCTTGCCATTGGCACGGGAACACCAGTCGAACAGGTTTTTATAGGCAGCGCTGTACGAACCGTTATGCTCGGCGAAGGAAATCAGGATGGCGTCACTGCTGGCGATCTTGTCCAGAAAAGCCAGGGCCAGCGCAGGTTTGCCGAGATCGGCTTCCTTGTCGACGCTGAAGAGTGGCAATTCATAATCATTCAAGTCCAGCACTTCGACATCGGCACCGGCAACCAGGTGGGCGGCATAGGTGACCAGTTGCTTGTTGACGGATTTTTTACTGTTGCTGGCGGCGAAGGCGAGTAGTTTCATGATGGCTTTCTGGTTTAATAATCTGGATGCTTCAGTTTTTCAATGGTATCAGGTCGATAGGCTTGAGGTAAGCATATTGCCCGGGGACGATGTGATAGCTTTGTTTATAAGGCTGATAGCCGCTAGCCTTGATCAGCAGTTCATACTGCCCTTCTTTGAGGCCGACGAAAGAAAAGAAAGACTGAAAGCGATAGTCGCGGCCAGCCAGGTAGGCATCGGCACCACGGTCACGCTCCTTGATATCGTCCTTCGCTGTCAGCGTACGGCTTTCTTTTTCCCCCACCAGGGTGATCGACTCTATCTGTATGTCTGGATGCGGTGCACGAAAGCTGCCCGCGGGGTTATCACCAGATTTGACGTCTGCACCTATATACCCTGACAGCACGCCTTGCGGCATGAATGAAAATTTCAACTCAGCTTTTTTACTGTTGGTAATGACCACCGGTATGGTCGCCGGTACGGTTTTAAAACCATAGGCAACTACGCTCGCCGTGTATTCACCCGGCGGGAAAGGCCCCAGTTGTGTGCCACTGTCGCGGGTACTCATGGGCAGTGTGATTTTTTCACGGCTACTGTCGACCGGGGTCAGCAACAACAGGGGATCAGACTTGGGTATGCTACCTGTAACTTCGTAAGTGAAAGCAATGTTCAGATTGCCACTACTAGCATTGCTGCCATTGTTATTACCTTTATCACCACGTCCGCCATTCTTTTTGTCGGCAGCAGCAAGCACGGCGGTGTATTGGCGAAATACCTCTGGTGAAGACAGGATGCCGATGTGGCTTTCGTTGAAACCTTTGACCATCCTGGCATCTGCCTGAGCATCGGCCCGCAATTCGCTGGCGAGAGTAATGCTGCCATCGGTATTGGCGGAATGCAGCAAGCTATAACTGCCGCCATGGCCAAAGAACAGATAATAGTCGAGGTCAGGTGGCAGCGGTTTCTGGAACAGGGTTTGTACGAAACGCCCTTTTGATTGCATGTCATTCCATGACGGCACTACCACCGGCGAATAGCGCACGCCATTGTCGGCCATGGTGTCGCCACCCCAGGGGGTTGAAAGGGAAACGAAGAGTTTGGCCGCCGGGAATTGTGCGCCATAATTGCTCAGGAAAGAACGCACCACCATGCCCCCCATGCTGTGCGCGGTGAAGTAGATTTTGTCGAAATGGTAGCGCCTTTGCAGATTGGCCAGTTTCCAGTACAGCAGATAAGACATGGAATCCAGAGAAGCGCCGGACGGGTAATAAAAGAACCAGGGCTGGTACTTGCTGCGGTCCAGATGTTCAAAGAAGTATTTCCAGTCTTGCGGTGAACCGGCAACACCGTGCACAAACAGGACAGGCGTTTTGGCCGGATCGTATTTGTCCAAAAAATAGATATTGCCACCGGCTTTTTTGAAAAACTCTACCGGCGTCCAGTAACCGCTCTTGCCGGATTCTGACGAAAATACTGCCTGATCCAGCTCGGCGATCGCCCCCACCTGTGTGCTGTGCAGTTTGCCGCTGGCCGGTGTCTCGCCAACCATCGTGCCTATAGGTACAGGTACTGAGATTGTAGACGCTGCTGTCTGCGCAGCAGAAATGACGAAATTGAGTTCGGCGACCACACCGGTTCCAGATGCCTCAATCGTCGGCGACATATACTGGCCGACAGGTTCACCGGCATCCAGCCTGAGATTGCCGTTCGCGTCACCAAAGGCAAACACGCTGTACTGCCCCTTGGGTACGATCAGTTCATAAGCACCTGGCTCATGCAGCACGGTGTAGTGCGCAATTTCCAATCGGCCATCACGTTTTGTGTAGGCCGCAACGACAACAGGCTTGTCCCATGGCGCATCGCTCGATATGGTGCCGACAAATACCGTGGACGAATAAAAAACCTTGGCTTCGTCATTCAGCTTGACGAAGGAACAGGCACTCATGCCACCACACAAGATGAGACAGCTTAGCAATTGCCAATGAAATTTCGGCAGCATCGGCAACATGGGCAGGCGTCGCATCATCCTGAAAAATGTCGCTATACGGTGGAAGAAGCGTGCATGATGCTTTACCGGTGCCTGCATAGTGACCTGTTGTCGGGTGGGGAGTGGATGACACAAATCTGTCATATCCAACTAATGAAAATTGATGGCGTATTGATGAAATAGATGGAAGCCATTAGAAACCGGTTATTAAAAACCTGTGCAATACTGCACATAAAAATTATATCAAATATAACGGTTTTTAAATGTTTTTTTGCAGTGCAATGTAATGCAGGATGCCTGCTTTGGAATTACAATCCATGGCAAAACCAGTTTTCATGTCTGTTCGTGCTTGCCGGGGACATCACTCCGGCTTCCATATCAGACACATCCGGAAAGGACCATGCATATGAGTGTCATCAGCCTGATCATCAGCCCGCGCGTCAAGGATCTTGGAGGCTTTACAGTTGGCCGCATCCTGCCATTTGCCAAACGGCATATGGTGGGCCCATTTATCTTTCTCGACCATATGGGACCAGCCCAGTTTGAAGCCGGGCATGGCATGGACGTGCGCCCGCATCCGCATATAGGCCTGGCGACGGTCACCTATCTGTTTGAAGGCAATATGTACCACCGTGACAGCCTGGGGTCGGAACAGGAAATTCTGGCCGGTGCCGTCAACTGGATGACGGCCGGGCGTGGCATCGTGCATTCCGAGCGCAGCAGTCCGGAACAGCGCCTGCAGACACGTACCCTGCACGGTTTGCAAAGCTGGGTTGCCCTGCCCAAAGAATTTGAAGAAGTAGAGCCAGAATTTCATCACCACGCAGCAGACAGCCTGCCCGCATTTAACATTGGGCAGGTGGCACTGAAACTGATCGCCGGTTCTGCCTATGGTCATACAGCACCGGTCAAAATATTCAGTCCACTGTTTTATGTCGAAGCAAAAATGCCAGCCGGTAGCCAGTTGCAGGTGCCTGCCGAATATGCCGAACGCGCCCTCTACCTGGTTTCCGGAGAATTGCGTATCGGTGATGAAACCATACAAGAACTGAGCATGCCAGTATTTGAAGAAGGTGCCGAAGTAACGATCACTGCCACCAGCGATGCCCATCTGGTTTTGCTGGGCGGCGCTACGCTGCCTGAGCAGCGGTATATCTTCTGGAATTTTGTCTCCACCTCTGAAGCACGCATCGAGCAGGCCAAGAACGACTGGAAAGCCGGCCTCCTTGGCAAAGTGCCGGGTGATGATGAATTCATCCCTCTCCCTGAATAAGCGCCATCAATCAACACAGGAACAAGACCATGAGCGACAAAACCATCTCTGCCCACGTCATCGAAACGGGCGAAAGCAATTTTGCTGTCGATATCGCCGTATCAGGCCATCACATCAAAGGTGACGAACCGCTGGACGTGGAAGGTGGCAACCTGGGCCCTGCCCCATATGATCTGCTGACGGCGGCACTGGGTGAATGCACCGCCATGACCGTGCGCTGGTATGCCCGTCAACATGCATGGCCACTGGACAGGGTGGAAGTCAATCTGACCCACCACAAGGAAGGCGTGCAGGATATATTCACAAAAGAAGTCATCCTGCATGGCGCAGAATTGACAGAAGAACAGCGCACCCGCCTGATTGCCATCGCAGGCAAATGCCCGGTACACAAGACCATTACCAGCTCACCGACAATCATCACTAGCGCAGGTTAGGCAAGCAAAAGCAAGCAAACTCAGGCAGGTTCAAAGAGACACAAGCAGTTTGAACCCCAAAGCAAAAAGCCCGGACAGTATCCGGGCTTTTTGCTTTGCTTATTTCTTCACTTACTTTTTCACTTATTTCTTCACTTATTTTTTCATCTTGCGACTGCGTCCTGCGGATTCCCGCAGAATGGTGTAGTTCCAGTCATCACTATGCTGGCCACCTGGCGTTGTCACCGACACACGAAACATGTCGTTGTCATCTTTCAAACGCTTGCCGGATGCCGTATGTTTTTTGTTGACGTCGCTGCGTTCATACACATCGATCTCAACTTCATTACCCTCAAGTGCGGCCTGTGACAAGACGGCATCGATAGTCTTGGTTGTATATTCCAGTACGTAGGTCGGGAGTGTGAAACCAGCCATACTTGTCTCCTTTGATATGCAACCGTTGCTCATTGTTGTTAGAACCTGCTTACGATCTTACTGCGCGAGCGTGATCGGGGCTCATGCGCTGCTCAAAATGCTCATGTACCAGAGTACATTCCGCTTTTTGCGCTGCGCTTTATATTACCCTGACTCCCGCTGACGCTCGCTACAGATCGTAAACAGCTTCCTGAAAAGGCCCCGTACAGCTGAGCAAGTACGGGGCACACAGGCAGTTTATTCGACTTCAACCACCTCTTGTGATGTTTCTGGTGGAGTTGCATCGCCTTCAGAAAATTCCAGTTTGACCTGGTCTTTGTCATCCAGATCGACAATCACACGACCACCAGTCACCAGCTTACCGAACAAAAGCTCATCCGCCAAGGCTTTGCGTATCATATCCTGTATCAAACGTGCCATAGGACGGGCACCCATGAGCGGATCAAAGCCTTTTTTGCCCAGGAATTTACGCAAATTCTCGGTAAATGTGGCTTCAACTTTTTTCTCATGCAATTGCTCTTCGAGCTGCATGAGGAACTTGTCGACCACACGCAGGATGATTTCTTCATCCAGCGAACGGAAGCTGATAATGGCATCCAGACGGTTGCGGAACTCAGGCGTGAACATGCGCTTGATATCAGCCATTTCATCACCGGCTTCTTTGCTGTCATTGAAACCGATAGAGCGTTTCTGCAGACTTTCAGCACCAGCATTGGTGGTCATGATGATGATCACATTGCGGAAATCAGCCTTGCGACCGTTGTTATCCGTCAACGTGCCATGGTCCATGACCTGCAACAGGATGTTAAACACATCCGGATGGGCTTTTTCAATTTCATCCAGCAACAGCACGGCATGTGGTTTTTTGGTGATGGCTTCGGTCAGCAAACCACCCTGATCAAAACCAACATAACCCGGTGGCGCACCGATCAGGCGGCTGACGGCATGGCGCTCCATGTATTCCGACATGTCGAAGCGTATCAGTTCTATACCCAGGGTGAACGCCAGTTGCTTGGCCACCTCAGTCTTGCCGACACCGGTAGGACCGGAGAACAGGAAAGAACCGATAGGCTTGTCTGTCTTGCCCAGGCCAGCACGTGCCATCTTGATGGCAGATGACAGCGCTTCAATTGCAGGCTCCTGACCAAAGACCACGTTTTTCAGGTCGCGTTCTATGGTGCGCAGCTTGCTGCGGTCGTCCTGATTGACGGTCTGTGGCGGAATACGGGCGATTTTCGAGATGATGTCTTCGATATCGGCCTTGCCTATGGTTTTCTTTTGCTTGGACTTGGGCAAAATACGTTGTGCTGCACCAGCTTCATCGATCACGTCGATAGCCTTGTCAGGCAAATGACGGTCATTGATGAAACGGGCAGACAGTTCAGCCGCAGTCGCCAGCGCCGATGCAGAATACTTGACGTTGTGGTGTTCTTCAAACTTGGATTTCAAGCCACGCAGAATCTGCACGGTTTGTTCCACGGTTGGTTCATTGACATCAATTTTCTGGAAACGACGTGCCAGGGCATGGTCTTTTTCAAACACACCACGGTATTCTGTATAAGTTGTCGCACCAATGCATTTCAACTGGCCGCTGGACAGCGCCGGTTTCAACAGATTGGATGCATCCAGCGTACCACCCGATGCCGAACCGGCACCGATGATGGTATGGATTTCATCAATAAACAGAATGCCGTTGGGCGTGTCTTTCAGCTGTTTCAGTACACCTTTAAGGCGCAGCTCGAAATCGCCACGGTATTTGGTACCGGCCAGCAAAGCGCCCATATCCAGCGAATAGACGACGGCATTGCTCAAAATATCAGGTACATCACTTTGGGTGATGCGCCATGCCAGGCCCTCGGCGATGGCAGTTTTGCCAACACCGGCTTCGCCCACCAGCAGCGGGTTGTTTTTGCGACGACGGCACAGGATCTGGATCACACGTTCCACTTCACTGTCACGGCCGATCAAAGGATCAATCTTGCCTTCGGCAGCAGCCTTGTTCAGGTTTTGCGTGAACTGGTCGAGCGGGTTTTCCTTGACCTGGGCTTCGGCAGCGTTTTCTTCGTTGCCCTCTGGTGCCTTGGCCGGTTCATTGTGACGATCCTTGCGCACACCATGCGAAATGAAGTTCACCACGTCCAGACGTGTCACGCCCTGCTGATGCAAATAATACACAGCATGGGAATCTTTTTCGCCAAAGATGGCAACCAGCACATTGGCACCGGTGACTTCTTTCTTGCCATTCGATGCCGACTGCACATGCATGATGGCCCGCTGAATCACGCGCTGGAAACCCAGCGTCGGCTGGGTATCGACTTCACTGGTACCTGGTACGGTAGGTGTATTGTCGGTAATAAAATTACCCAGGGTTTTGCGCAAATCGTCAATATTGACAGCGCAAGCCCTCAAGACTTCCGCCGCGGAAGGGTTGTCCAGCAAGGCCAGCAATAAATGCTCAACCGTGATGAATTCATAACGAGCCTGCCGGGCCTCGACAAAGGCCATATGCAGACTAACTTCCAGTTCTTGCGCAATCATACTTCCTCCATCACACATTGCAGGGGGTGTCCTGCCTTACGAGCGTGCGTTAAAACGAGTTCCACTTTGGTCAGCGCAATATCCTTGGAATAAACGCCACATATCCCTTTGCCATCCCTGTGCACCTTGAGCATGATCTGCATGGCAGTCTCACGATCCTTGTTAAAATATTCCTGTACGATGGCCACCACAAATTCCATAGGAGTGTAGTCATCGTTGAGTAGAATCACCTGGTACATGGAAGGCGGCTTTAGCTTCTGAGCCTGACGTTCCAGTATCGTACCGTTTCCTTGCTTGTTTCCCATACGTATATTCTAGTACGTTGATTCATTCCAGAGACAAATAATAAGCGAATAAAAACAGCTTAGTTCTCGCCCTGATCAAATGTTACGCGCTTTCCGCTTTTCTCGCAGATGGTGATTAATTCCCACAGATCAAGTTTCTTTTAAAAATCTATTTATTTCCGTTTAATTTACGGGAATTTCTTGTCATTAAGTAAAAATACAACAATACTGCATCCCCAAGGCATTTGTAACCAAAAGTTTCTTGACTTTAGCTTTTTTTCCGCCAAGAATGATAATTATTGACAAGATAAGTATTAAATTGTCAATATGAAGTGAGCAGGTCAAGGGGGAGGTAGCATAGTGCTAGGTTTCTTGCTTTTACGGCTCGTGTGATTAGTTTCTATTTGAAAGATGCATTATGGCAACAGGTACCGTCAAGTGGTTCAATGATTCCAAAGGTTTCGGCTTTATCACTCCGGATGACGGCGGTGAGGATTTGTTCGCCCACTTTTCCGCAATCCAGATGAACGGCTTTAAGACCCTGAAAGAAGGTCAAAAAGTAACGTTCGAAGTCACGCAAGGCCCTAAAGGCAAGCAAGCTTCCAACATCCAAAATCCTTAATACGATTCTGGTTTTATGAAAAACCCCGCTTTGGCGGGGTTTTTTTTCATCTGCCGCCCACATACATCCATTTTGCCTTAAATCCGGTTCAAGGCTACAGTAGAACTCTTTTTGATCGCCGCTGTGAGCAGAACGCGAATTGTTTCATGAAACTCAGGTACAAAATCATCCTGCTGGCGGTTGCGCCTTTCCTGTTGTCCTTTGCCGGGATTGCGCTAGCCGTGTTTTATCAGGCTACCTTTCTCGCCAAGCAGCAAAGAAACACCGTTGAACAGGCTTACCTGGCCAGCAAGGAAGCCGAACTCAAACACTATGTAACACTCGGCAACGCCGCCATTTCACATCTCTACAAGAGCAAGCAACAAAGCCCCACCACCCGCGAAGAAGCCAAAAAGATCCTGGCCGCGCTGGATTTTGGTGACGATGGCTATTTTTATATTTACGACATGCAGGGGAATAATCTCATGCACCCGCGCCAGCCCGACCTGGTCGGCAAGAATTTATGGGGCATGACCGACCCGCAAGGCAATTTCACCATCCAGGATCTGATCAATAAGGCGAAATCCGGTGGCGGTGCCATTCGCTATATGTGGGAAAAACCGTCCATGCGCAAGGTCATGCCCAAGCTCGGCTATGTGGTCATGCTGGATCAATGGGGGTGGATGCTGGGTACCGGCATTTATCTTGATGACGTAGACAACGCCCTCAATAAAATTGACATACAAGTGGCGAAAAACATACAAAGCACCATGTCGTGGATTGCTGGTATTGCCCTTATCAGCGCCCTGCTGATTGCCTTGTCCGGCCTGGCACTGAATATCAGTGAATCGCGGCTGGCCGAGGCCAAGCTCAAGGTGCTGGCGCAAAGCGTGGTCAGCTCGCAGGAAGATGAACGCGCCCGCCTATCGCGTGACCTGCATGACGGCCTCAGCCAGTTGCTGGTATCTATCAAGCTGCAGATAGAATCCGGTCTGGTCAAGCTGGGCCAGAACAATGGCAACCCGGACGCCGCCAAGATATCATTCGCCCGCGCCACTGATCAGCTCAACAAGGCCCTCAGCGAGGTGCGACGCATTTCCCATAACCTGCGCCCTGCCCTGCTCGACGATTTGGGCGTGGTGGCCGCTTTTGGCCATCTGGCGGAGGAATTTGAAAGCGCCACCTCCCTGCCGGTCAGCTTTCATGCCGAAGGCGATTTCCATGCCCTGAGTGAAATCAGCAACACCGTGCTGTTCCGGGTGGCGCAGGAAGCGCTGACAAATATCCACAAACATGCCGAAAAAGTCAGCCATGTGCACATGCAGCTCAATTGCGAAGGTAGCAGCATTTGCCTCATCATTACCGATGATGGCAGCGGCTTTGACATCAAGGGAGTAGCCAATCACCCCCATCGCGGCATAGGCCTGAGCAATATGCGCGAACGCCTGGCTGCCATCAACGGCAGCCTGGAATTACAATCCAATATTGACGGCACCACCGTCGTTGCCCGCATTCCAAACGGAGAAGACACATGACCGACCAACAAACGGTCCAGCCATTGCTGACAGAGGCCAAACCAGACAGCGCACATGAGCAGCCCGCCCAGGTCCATCTGTTGCTGGTAGATGACCACCCATTGGTCCGGGATGGCCTGCGCGCCCGGCTGGAAACCATCGCCAGCATCCACGTCGCCGGCGAAGCTGGCAGCGCCGAAGAAGCGCTGGCCATTGCTGCATCCACCAGTATCAACCTGGTGCTGATGGATATTAACCTGGGTGCCGGCAATGGTATCGGCCTGACAGCCCGCTTCACAGCCGACTACCCGGACATTGCCGTCATCATGCTATCCATGCATGAAAAAGCAGAATATGTGAATCAGTCCATGCAGGCCGGTGCCCGCGCCTATGTGCTGAAAGATGCCCCGGCAGTCGAAATCATCGAAGCCATCGACACCGTCATCGCTGGCGGCATGTATTTCAGTTCCGGCCTGAAAAGACAAAACGGCACACCCGACAACAGCCAGGTACTGACCCAGCGCGAACAGGGCATCCTGAAAAGCATCGCCACCGGCAAATCCAACAAACACATCGCCAATGAACTGGGGCTGAGTGTCAGAACCGTGGAAACCCACAGACTGAATATCAAACGCAAACTCAATATCGAGGGGCAGGCGGATTTGATACGGTATGCGTTGAATAATGTGATTGCGTAATAATGTGACTACACAAGCCGCTCTCTGGCAGGCATACAAAACCTGTCAGCCATACGCGCCAATCAATAAACCGGCCTGCGAGCCGGTTTATTGAGCCTACTTCTTCTTGTACGCTTCCAGCGAGCGCGCTCTGTCGTCCAGGCCTTCTTTTTCCACGTCGAGCAAGGCTTGTCTTTCGGCATTGATTTGCTTCACCAGCCCGTTATACTGATTGAGATCCTGGTCGTTCTCGAAGATCAGGCTACCGCCTTCAAATTTGATTTTGCCAAAGCGACTTTCGCATAGGGCCAGCACCTGCTTTTTCAATTCGATAAAGGCGCGCAAATGTTCATTGCGGCGTAAGCGGCGCTCAAGAATGTCTTCCATATTCTTTTTATTTTCCGCAACAATTTCCTGTCTTTGCTGCGGCGTCATGACGATTCTTTCCATCGCTTCTGTATAGGTCGCGCGCAGGCTGTCATAGCGTTTTGAATTATTATCAAACATGTTTTCCGCTGACAACAGGGTCAGATTGCCATTCTCAAGACCCTGGCGCGTCGTCACGTTGGCAGGCTGCAAGACATTGCCAAGATCCAGCGCTTTCAACTCTTCAGAAAACTGCAGATTCTGCCTGATGTTTGCACGCAAATATTCAAAAGTCAGACGTGCTTCCTGATCAAAAACGCGCTGACCTGTAAGGGTAATGCGGTCCGATAGCTTGACGTTATCGCCCAGTTCTTCTTTTTCAAGTTTGAGACCTATTTCCATCAATTCAGCAATAGATTTACGGGCCTGACGCACACGCGCCTGCATTTCATTTTTGGACCAGTTACCCAATTCTTCGTTACGCTCGTCCTTACTATTTCTCAAGGCATTGAGCATACTCAGGAAAGTGGGCGTCGCACGAAATTCATTCAAGGCTTTGCGGTCAGCAGGCGGCATTTTATTGAATTCGGCTTTTGCTGCATCCAGGTTTTGATTCATTTCTATTTGCCACAGACGCGTAGAAATCTTCCCTATCGGTTTGGGCAATTCCTTCAACAGTTTTTGCGCATAGTCAGACGACAGGTATTTGGCAAGCACGGTAGACGTGTGCAGGTTAATCGCGTCCACTGTGAAAGGACGCATGAAAATATCCTGATCCAGATACGTCTCAGGCTTGGTTCGGTTATTGTTTTCCAGATCACGCCGAATGACATTCTGTATCCCCTGATCAATACCAAAAATGCGCACGATCTGCTGCACATCTTCAACCCTGGCTGGATTAGTTACGGGTATTACCGCCGCCTGCGCCACCGGAGCCATGCTGGCCATAGAAACCATGTAAGCCAGGCAGGACAAGGACAGTACTATTAATAATCGCCATACAGACATCTTCATTCCCTCATTCATTTTATATTTTTGATTTTTTGATTTTTTGATTTTTTGATTTTTTGATTTTTTATTACACTACTTATTTTTCTTAAGGCGTTCAGCTTCAAATTCTGCCAGAGGCCTGTATTCAGCCGTCAACATCCCTTTTTCAACAGAACGCTGTATATACACCATGGCCTTGATCTTGTTGCCACTGATAATATTCAATTGCCCGATATAGAAATAAGCTTCTGCCAGAGCGGCATCGAGCTCATCCCCTGTACGTTTGTGCACCTGGTGCAGTATCTGGTCTTCAGATTTTCCACCGGTGTTGGTCGCTGCCAGCATGTCGTTGAGCCAGTCATCGCCGCTATCGATAGTGCTCGTCAGGGTAGCCTGTGGATTCTGTCGTTTCAGCGCCAGTTGGCGCATGATGTTGGCACGCAGTTTCGTGCGGCCAGCATTGCTGTGATCGGCTGCCAGGGCAAAACTGTCTGCGGCATCACGCCATTTCGCCAGGGCAAACAAGGACATGCCGCGCAGCATGTGGACATCGCCGTCTACCGTGCCTTGCGCCAGCAAACGCCCGGCGTCGCTTTCACTATTCTTGAAATCGCCAATGGCAAAATAAATCTTTGCACGACAACGCAAGGACACCTGCGTATCCAGTGCTTCTTTTTGCAGGGCCTGCAAATCGGCACTGGCGTCGGATTTTCTGCCCATGCGGGCATAGGACAGGCCACGCTCACATAAAGCGATGCCGGCGTTGCTGCCATTGGCACGTGCTTCATTAATGAGCCTGGTCTTGCTGCGTATGCTTTCTTCCAACTGCTCGCTAATTCTTTGCTTCAACGGCAAGTCGGTGACTGGCTTGCGGTCTGGCGCCTCACGCAAATCAGTCTTGCGCACGTTCGCCGCACCTTCCAGCATCATGCCAAACTTACGTGTATCTGCCATGAATTCGACCACTTCTTGCGGCGCTACCCGGTCTTTCAGCATGCGGAGTTCTACTGAAGCGCGGAATACATTCGCCTTGAACGTCAACACCTCGCTGGCCTGGAACGCCGCATTGTTGATTTTTGAAGTCGATGGCGTGTAATTCGCATTGATTTCTTCGGGCAGACTGATTTCCAGATCATAACGAATCAATGGCGTATGGCCAGCCACCATCAGCGCCTGGGTGCGTTTGGGGTTTTCTGGCAAGACAAAACGTTCACGCATATTCGAAGCCTGATAGCGCAGTTGCCAGCCGGTAGCGGTTTTTTCCAGCATGCCGGGAATCTCGAAATTCAACTCTATGTTCAGGGTATTGGCCTGGCGATTGTCTGTCACAGTGGGACCGGATCGCAGCTCGGCATTCGGGTAACGCCTTAAAACAGAAGCAATATAACCACTTTTGATCTGTTCCCTAGTCTGACGTGCCAGATAATAACGCACCTGTTCCGCCTCAACACCAGAGTATTGATGAATGAGCTTGAAATCTGCTAGCCCATCAAATTTCTGCAAGCGGATTTTCTCTACCCTGCCGTTGATGGTCTGCGTGCCTTCTTCCTTTTTCGGGACAACGGCCAGGTCATGGGTATCTTTTTGAATCACCAGTACTTCCGCCCCTTCATGCACCTGCCCCATATTGGCCAGGGGGCCGTACTGGGCAGCGCGGGTAGGGTCCAGATAATAGGTCTTGCCATTCACCCTGGCCCTGACGATGGCATGATCAAAGGCCAGGGGCGTAGGTAGCATTTTTCCGGCCAGCTTTGGATTACTGGCAGAAATCAATACCGGCGATGCCTCTATACCCAGTTTGCGCAAAATGGTCACCAGCAACAACGACTTGTCCTTACAGTCACCATATCGGCGGGCCAGCACCACGTCCGGCGGAAAAGGCTTATGCGAGTTCTCGCCTATGGAAATCGACAGATAGCGTATTTCATTTTGCACATAGGCCAGCGCCTGCTGCACCGTTTCGTCGGAAGTGGCCGCCCCCCGCAGGCTGGCGACGACTTTTTCGACATCGGCACTGGTGGTATTCACATCAAACAGGTTTTGCGCCCATAAACTGACCTGCTGCCATTGAGAAAATTCAGAAAATTGTATCGCCCGGAACTGGAATACATCGCGCGGAACATACAGCTCATATTCGACCGCTTTCATTGGTCCGGCAGATAGGGTTGTAATTTTCCGGCCAGCGACTTGCTCTTCCCTGGTCTGGATGGTGCCGTTACCCTGTCCTATTACGCGGTAATTGATGGGCCTGTTGATGGGCGAGCTTAACCGTATGCGCTTGCGCAAGGTGGGAAAGGTGTTATCCCACAACGTGGTTTGGAAAAAATTACCGTCAAAAACCGGATTTTGCCCTGTCGTGGAATAGGCAATATCGACAATATCACCAACTCGTATGTCATCAATCACGATGGAGGCAGTGACAGACCCGGTAAAGATGCCAGAGTCGAGATCGCTTTCCATTTGCAGATAGCGAATGTCGGCCGTCGTGGTTTTATCAAATACGCTAGCGCCACGCAATACCCGCAAGCTGTGCAGGCCAACCCGCTGATATTCCGGGTGAAAAGGAATTTCAATCCGCCCCACCTGGGCCAGCATGGATGCTTCATTCACCTGCGTCATGCGATGGACATAGGTCGTGGACGGCTTGTCGACATACATCTGCACATCCGACAGACGCACCACCAGCGGCGCTGCGGTATTGGCATCGGCGATCTGGCTTCCCTGATCTTGCTCAACCCAGGCAGGCACTGCCTCGCCGCGTGTCAGGTTTTTTTCAAACCGTTGCGGATCTTGTGATTTGCCTGTGCCCGGATTGTCTGTTTGAGCAGCATGCGCCAGACCATTGCCCAGCAAGGCCAGCATCACTACACAACTTACGAAAACGCAGAAGATGCGGAAAAAGCCGTTGTTGAAGCGTCGATTCAGACTGGAAGGCAATCCTGCCTGAATTGTTGCTGCAGTTATTTTTTGGATTGCTATTTTAATTATTATAGATGGCGTCATAAGTATGCAAAAAATGATTCACTGCCTTGAAAGTACAATCAAGAAAAGCGAGTGGCATTATTGCGGATTATGATGATCAACAGCCATGAAAACACAGACCCGTATCCACTATGGTCGTGCCGGAGTCCCGAAGCCATGATCCAACAATCTATGCCTGCTCTGAAAATCAACTTCGAGATTTGTTTGTCATGATAATTTTATCAGATTGAATTATTTTTATGCTAAAAACTCGCAGCCAGCAAAAAGCCCCCTGTCTCGCGACAGAGGGCTTTTTTTATTGCTTTCCTTACAGGTAATACGGCTTGATGCAAGCCATATCACCGTCTTGGAATTTACATGTTTTCGATCATGACATCGCCGAAACCGGAGCAAGACACTTGGGTAGCGCCTTCCATCAGACGGGCGAAATCGTAAGTGACTTTCTTGGCAGTGATGGCTTTTTCTGTCGAGCTGATCAACAGGTCAGCCGCTTCCAGCCAGCCCATGTGGCGCAACATCATTTCTGCGGACAGGATCAGGGAACCTGGGTTCACATAATCTTTACCGGCATACTTAGGTGCTGTACCGTGAGTTGCTTCAAACATCGCGATAGAGTCAGACAGGTTGGCACCTGGAGCAATACCGATACCACCAACCTGAGCTGCCAGCGCGTCAGAGATATAGTCGCCGTTCAGGTTCAGTGTAGCGATAACGCTGTATTCTGCCGGACGCAACAGGATTTGCTGCAGGAACGCGTCAGCGATGGAATCCTTGACAGTGATTTCTTTACCTGTTTTTGGATTCTTGAATTTGCACCATGGGCCGCCGTCGATCAGTTCTGCGCCGAATTCTTTTTGTGCCAAAGCATACGCCCAGTCACGGAAGCCACCTTCGGTGTACTTCATGATGTTGCCTTTGTGGACGATAGTCACAGATGGCTTGTCATTGTCGATGGCGTACTGAATCGCTTTGCGTACCAGACGTTCTGTACCTTCGCGGGATACTGGCTTGACGCCGATACCGGAAGTTTCTGGGAAACGGATTTTCTTGACGCCCATTTCTTCGGTCAGGAACTTGATCAGTTTTTTAACCTGGTCAGAACCTTCAGCGAATTCAATGCCGGCATAGATATCTTCAGAATTTTCACGGAAGATGACCATGTCTGTTTTTTCTGGCTCACGCACTGGAGATGGCACGCCTTTGAAATAACGCACTGGGCGCAGGCAGACGTACAGATCCAGCTCTTGACGCAGGGCCACGTTCAGGGAACGGATGCCGCCGCCAACTGGCGTAGTCAGTGGGCCTTTGATGGAAACAACGTAGTCTTTCAAGACTTTCAGTGTTTCTTCTGGCAACCAGACGTCAGGACCATAAACTTTGGTGGATTTTTCACCCGCATAGATTTCCATCCAGCTGATTTTGCGTTTGCCGCCATAGGCTTTCGCTACGGCCGCATCAACGACCTTGATCATGACCGGGCTGATATCAACACCAGTGCCATCGCCTTCGATGAAAGGGATGATAGGATTGTCAGGAACATTCAGTGAAAAATCAGCATTGACGGTAATTTGTTTACCTTCAGCAGGTACTTGAATATGTTGATACATCGTTTTCTCCGTAGTTGGGCGATCAAGCGGGTCGCGCTTTTCTCTTCATTTGTCTTGCATGCCGATATGTTGCCAGCCGTCAATTTGTCTGATCAGGTAGATCAGGGCAGCATGACTTTTGCATTAACTCTTCTATAAGACACAAGACCATCATTTCGTATTATGCACTACTATTTTACTGTATGCCATCAGTTTGTCAGCTTTGCTGGCATCAGGGTATGCCTGATTTATGCTGTAAGCCTGCCTCCGGCAACCTCCATCATAGTCGTTGCACGGCCTGAAGGTTGGCCTGTATTCAATAAAACACCCCGATAAGGGATAAATTTATCTATCGCTGCGCTCTACTATTCTTATCATAAAGTTCATAATCAAGCAGAGCAAGATTATCAGGGGCATTTTTTCAATGCCACTTGCCAAATTAAATGTTGTTTTAACAATATTATGTGAAAATTCTAATTGGCGCTTTATTGCGGACAGGTCGATACCTGAACTTTACCGTCTGCCGACGCTCTGAACTGAGATATAGAAACTGAGGGGAACTGAGATGCAAGTGCCGGGATATAAAAACTGACATACGGCACACTGCCCGCCCCAAGCAATCTTAACCAAGGAATATGTCCATGCCCTTCAAGGTAGCCAAAGCCAGGCTTGCTGCATATGTGTTGCGACTATCTGGCGTCGTATTGCTGGCTGTGCCCTCTCTGGCATCGGCCACCTTTTCTATCGTTGCCTGTGACCGGAATGGCAATTGCGGGGCCGCGGTAGCAACCAATAATCTTGCCGTCGGGGCCAGCGTTCCGTATGCGCAGGCACATGTAGGTGCACTGGTTTCCCAATTCGAGACCAATCCCACCTATGGCCCCAAGGGACTGGCGTTGCTGGCATCCGGACAATCACCAGATGCCGCGATCAGGATACTGCTGGATGGAGATAATAATTTCGACAACTCTGGCATCACGGCGCGACAAATTGGCATGGTCGATGCCAGAGGGCGCTCGGCAACGTATACGGGGGCTGAAGCCTTAAGTTCCGCATGGGCAGGTGCAGAGCACGGCGACGGTTTTTCGATTCAGGGCAATGGTCTCGCAGGTGAACAGGTGCTGTCCAGCATGAAACGCGTCTTCCTGTCTTCCACTGGTACGCTGGCAGAGCGTTTGATGGCCAGCCTGGAAGCCGGGGAGAAGGCAGGCGGTCAAACCACGGGCAGGCTGTCGGCTGCATTGCTATTAAAAACGCCAGAGGGAGCCTGGCAAGACATTGACCTGCGTATTGATAGTGCCGCAGAGCCGGTCAGGGATTTGCGGCGTTTGTTAGAGCAACATTACGCCCTGCAAGCCATCCTGCGTGCAGAACGCCAAGTCAGAAAAGGCGCCATCAGTGATGCCCGTACCTCGATTTCGGAAGCATTGCACCGATGTCACGGCTGGGATCGTATCTGGCGACGGGCAGCGCGCCTGGCAATGACGATGGGGGATACGGACCGCGCGCTGGATTACCTCAGCGTTTTTCTTGCTATCAATCCTGTCTGGGGACGCATGGAAATCCGGGACAGTATCTACCAGCCCCTGCGCACTAATGCGCTGTTCAAATCATGGAATAACTGATTCGGCCCTATCAGACAGAATCGGGCTTACAGTTTTGCTGTGGGCATTTTACGGTTACCATAATGCCCCATGAAACTGATTTTGCTCAATAAACCTTTTAATGTGATGTGCCAGTTCTCTGCGCACCCCACCCGCCCTACTCTGGCTGATTACGTCAGGATTCCACATATCTATCCGGCTGGCAGGCTGGATGCCGATAGTGAAGGGCTGCTGCTACTGACTGACGACGGTCAACTGCAAAACCGCATCAGCCATCCCGATCACAAACAACCCAAGACCTATCTGGTGCAGGTGGAAGGTACGCCAGACAAAACAGCGCTGGAAAAACTGCGTCAGCCGCTGGACCTGGGTGATTTTGTAACCCAACCCTGCATTGTCAAGCACATCCACCCGCCCGAATGGCTATGGCCGCGCACGCCACCGGTACGCGACAGGGCCAGTATCCCCACCAGTTGGTTGAGCATGACTTTGTCGGAAGGGAAAAATCGCCAGGTCAGGCGCATGACAGCGGCAGTCGGCCTGCCCACCCTGCGCCTGGTCAGAAGTAGCATCGGTGGTTATTCACTGGAAACCCATCCTTTGTTACCGGGCGAATGGCAGGAAGTTAGTCTTGGCAAATGAGTTTAGCGAGTAAGTATTTAGCAAATACGCTGTAGAAGTTATGCTTTCAATAAAACTTGCACGGAATTTCAGAAAAAGTTCCCGAAAACGTATAAATTAATTAGAATTCCTGTCAACGCCCGGGCAACTGGTCGCGTTATTTACCTTGATTCAATTGAATCAATGATCATCTATCACCGCAACCAACTCTTGATGAAGGACATTAAAATGAAAAAATTGATCGCCGCTCTGGTCGCAGGTCTGTTTGCTTCTGCCGCTTTCGCCCAAGCTTCTGCTCCTTCAGCCAAAGCATCTGCTCCTGCAGCTTCTGCCGCAGCGGCTGCATCTACTGATGCATCCAAACCAGCTAAAAAAGCGAAAAAACATAAAAAAGCAAAAGCAGCATCTGCTTCCGCTTCTGCATCTATGTAATTTTTACACTTTTTGGTGTAAGAGCAAGGCAGGTTTATCCCCTGCCTTTTTTTTCGCCCAGATTTTCGTCCGCATTTAAGCAAAATGGTTATTGCGCAGACATATGCACCTTAAGAGCCAATGCCTGGAACAACGACGAGAATAGCAAAGTAAAAAAGCAAAAAACCGCAATACATTGCGGTTTTTTTTCACTTCAGGCTACGCTCGGCAGTATGCACTACCAAAGCGAAAGCTTTGCAAGCAGGCTTAAAAATTAAGCAGCCAGTGCTTTCAAAGCAGATGCCAGGCGGCTCTTATGGCGAGCTGCCTTGTTTTTGTGAATGATTTTCTTGTCAGCGATACGGTCGATAACCGATACGGAGCTTTGGAAAATTGTAGTTGCAGCAGCTTTGTCACCAGCTTCGATTGCTTTACGAACAGCTTTGATCGCTGTGCGCAGCGTGGAGCGCTGGCTGGAGTTGTGTGCATTCAGTTTAACTGCTTGACGAGCACGTTTGCGTGCTTGTGCGGTATTTGCCATGAGATTTCCTAAACGTGGTCAAAGCGACGAGGTCAAAACATTTGATTAAATGCCACGTCGCAAAAATTCTATACAGCTTTGCAGTATAACTGGATTTATTTTTGTTAGCAAGCATTCCTGTTGAATCTTGCAACAGACGTGCCGATTTGTCGCGATAAAGCGAGATTTACGCAACTGTCATGCTCAATAAATGCCTGACTGTATCTATGCGCAGGAGGTGAAACGATGCAAAACTAGCAGTCAAGGCCCTATTTTACCGCCGACTTGCCTGCCCCACCCTTTTTATATGCGAAAGCCGCCCATGAATTGCACACCCCTGACCTTACGCGGAAAACACGTCACGCTGGAGCCGCTGGAACAGCATCATATCGCCGACATCCAGGCCGCCGCTGCCGACGGCGAATTATGGAAGCTGTTTTTTACCTCGGTCCCGGCCCCAGAGAATACCCAGAACTGGCTCAATATCGCGCTGGAAATGCAACAGCAGCAAAAAGCCGTGCCCTTTGTCGTGCGCGAAAACACCAGCGGCCAGATTATCGGTGCCACCAGATACTGTAATATGGACATCAATAACAAACGCCTGGAAATTGGCTACACCTGGTACGCGCAGCGTGTGCAGCGCAGCCCGGTGAATACCGAGTGCAAGCTGCTGTTACTGGGCCACGCCTTTGAAGAATTTGGCTGTATTGCCGTCGAATTCCGCACTGACTGGTTCAACCGCCGCTCGCAGGCCGCGATAGAACGCCTGGGAGCCAAGCGTGATGCTGTCTTGCGCAATCACATGATTTTGCCCGATGGCCGCATCCGTGATACGGTGGTATACAGCATCCTGAATTCTGAATGGGCGGGTGTGAAAAAGAATTTGCAATACATGCATACCAAATATGAAGCGTAGTACGTACGAAGCAAAGTACAAGCGCTGAACCTATGGAGACTGACAAGTGCTGATCGATTTTTTCTTTACCCTGAAAGACGCCAAGATCCCGGTATCCATCAAGGAATTTCTGATGCTGCTGGAAGCCATGGAAAAAGGCCTGGTCAGCATGTCGCTCGACGACTTTTACTTTTTGTCCCGCACCATCATGGTCAAGGATGAGGCGCATTATGACAAGTTCGACAAAGCCTTTGGCCTGTATTTCAAAGGCATAGACACCATCTTTGAAAAGCGTCCCGACATTCCGCTGGACTGGCTGACAAAGCGCATGGAACGCGAATTGACCGATGAGCAAAAAGCCGCCATCGAGAAATTTGGCTACGACAAGCTGATGGACAGATTGCAGGAACTGTTAAAAGAACAAAAAGAGCGCCACGAAGGTGGCAGCAAGTGGATAGGCACAGGCGGTACCTCGGCCTTTGGCAATGGCGGCACCAACCCCGAAGGCATACGCATAGGCGGCAAAGGCGGCAGCCGTACCGCAGTCAAGGTATGGGAAGAGCGCTCTTTCCGCGATTATGACGATGAACGTGAACTCGGGACCCGCAACATCAAGGTCGCCCTGCGCCGCCTGCGCAAATTCGCACGTCAGGGTGCAGAAGAAGAGTTGGCACTGGACGCTACCATCAAGGCCACCGCAAATAACGCTGGCTACCTTGATATCAAGATGCAGCCAGAACGCAAGAACAATATCAAAGTACTTATGCTGCTGGACGTAGGTGGCACCATGGACGACCACATCGCCCAGACTGAAGAATTATTCTCCGCCGCCAAGACCGAATTCAAGAACATGGAGTTCTTTTATTTCCACAACTGCGTCTACGATTACCTGTGGAAAAACAACCGCCGCCGTCACGCAGAAAAATTCCCGACTTGGGATATCTTGCGCAAATACACCCCCGACACCAAGGTCATCTTCGTCGGCGACGCCACCATGAGCCCGTACGAAATCTTGCAGGCTGGCGGTTCCGTCGAATACAACAACGAAGAAGCCGGCGCCACGTGGCTACAACGCTTCACATCCGCCTTCCCCAAATATATATGGCTCAATCCTGAACCTGAAGGCCTGTGGCAATACCGGCAATCGATCTCCGTCATCAAGCAGATCATGAGTAACCGCATGTTTCCAGTGACGATAGAGGGGCTGGAGCGGGGGATGAGGTTGTTGAGTAAGTGAGGTTTAGCGGCGCAGGAGCACAACAAAGCAACATAAATTCCGGTCGTAATAACGTTGGGGTTGCGGTTGGTTTTGACGTTGGGGTTGCTTTTGACGCTGGGGTTGCTTTTGACGCTAATCCGCTTGGGCCCTGTGTCCCTGAAGGGAGATACATCGCCTTGCAAGGCGATGTTGTTGCGCAGGCGGAATGCATGCATTCCGAATTCCCTGCTACACCGTAGCAATTTGTGCGTCACAGAAAATGGATCAGAAAGCTTCGTGTTTGAGCCGAAGGCGAGTTTCGAAGCTTTCCCATTTTTTGTGATGCACAAATTGTGCTGAAGCGTAGCGTAAGCACCCGAAGGGCAAGTCTGCGGTCGCCTTTCTTTGATTCCTTTCTTTGGCGAAGCAAAGAAAGGAATTCGGCCGCCGGGCCGAGACCCGGCCTGTGTCCACGAAGGATAATCGGTTTAATTAACGACGAAAGCATACAACGAACGCCACTAGGCTCCAGCCTGCGCTGGAGCGACGAAGCCATGATTGCCGTTAATTACCCAAAACCCGGCCTGTGCCCACGAAGGGCAATCGGTTTAATTAACGACACAGCATACAACGAACGCCGCTGGGCTCCAGCCTGCGCTGGAGCGACGAAGCTATGATTGCCGCTTATCGAAAGATACCCATCCCCACCCTAACCCTCCCCTTGAAGGGGAGGGAATTTCAATTGGAATGATACTTACAGCAACAGCCACTTAGACCTAGCACTGCAAACTCCATCCTTCGCCGAAGCGACAAAGCAACAAATGCCGGAAACAGACCAAAACTACCTCAACTCCAAAAACTTCTGTATCGTCGACAACACCTGCTTACGCGACAAAGGCTTGGTCAAAAACCCCTCACAACCCGCCTGTTGCGCATTAGCAACTTTATAAGTAAATGTCTTATCCACCAAAAAAATCACCGTCGTCCTGCGGTCCGTGTTTTGCTTTTTCAGCTCGCTACACAGGCGATACGGGTCCAGCCCCGGGGTAGAGGTGTTGATCATGGTCATTGCATGACGGTTGTTCTTGTCCAGCATCAGGGCGCTGCGTTCGTCGCAGGCCAGGGTGACTGAAATATTGTATCTGTCCATGATCATGGCCACATATTCGCGGAAACGCATGTCTTTATCGACGATCATGATGCCACCACGGGTAACTGTGGGGCGGCGCATCTTCTGGTAATCGATGGGGTCGGTCAGATCCAGGTCCAGGCGTTCACGGCGACGGCGTTCTGGAACGGCGACAGCGCTATAGGCACTCAGGGTGGTCAGTAACAACTGGCGGCGATCGACCAGTTCATCCAGCACATCAAACAATTTGCGCCAGCGTATGGGGCGCGGCATGAATGGATAAGGCAAACTGATGGTGGTTTTACCAATAAGCAACACTGGCTGTGCATCACCCAGATTTAAGTCCGACAGGGTCGCCAATGCTTTAATATCCTCTGCATTGACAATATGCAGGTCCGGATCTTGTAGACTACCGGTTTTTAAGACCAGATAGCGGTAACCCTTCTCGCGAAGAACGGCAAGAACGGTTGAAAAGGTTTCTTCCTCTTTTGGGGAAAATCCAAGCAGTCGGATCGCGATCGTTGGAGTTTTTGTTGACATCGTTTTTCCACCTACTTATTGCGGCTACAATCATTGCAGCTACAATAGCTGCAAAAACGCTGCCAGAATACAGCTTTATTCTGCCAGCCAGAGAAAAAAATTGCAAAATATCATCACAAGATTAACCAAAACAACAGATTTTCATTCGCATGGCCACTAAAAAAAATACTTCTCCGTCCGACTATAGCGAATCATCCATCCGAGTACTCAAAGGCCTGGAACCGGTCAAACAAAGACCGGGGATGTATACCCGCACCGAAAACCCGCTGCATATCATCCAGGAAGTCATCGACAATGCTTCAGACGAGGCATTGGGCGGACATTGTAAACACATTCTCGTCACCATCAATGCCGACAGCAGCATCAGCGTTGAAGATGATGGCCGTGGTATCCCGGTCGGCCTGCACCCTGAAGAAGGCGTGCCCACGGTAGAAATCGTCTTTACCCGCCTGCATGCCGGTGGCAAGTTCGACAAGGGTTCTGGCGGTGCGTATGCATTCTCCGGTGGCTTGCATGGCGTTGGTGTGTCGGTCACCAATGCGCTGTCGAAGCGTCTGGAAATCACGGTCTGGCGTGAGGCTGGCCTGCACCAGCTGACTTTTGCTGATGGTGATGTGATAGAGCCGCTGCGCAGCCAGCCACTGGCACGCGGCGATAAAAAGAGCGGTACCCGCGTCACCATCTGGCCGGATGCCAAGTATTTTGACAGCGCCAATATCCCACAGGGCGAATTGCAACGCCTGCTGCGTTCCAAGGCAGTACTGCTGCCCGGCGTCAAGGTCACCCTGACCCATGCCAAAACCGGCGAAAGCCAGACCTGGCAATATGACCAGGGCTTGCGCGGCTATCTGACGGAAGCCCTGGCCCAGTCTTCGCATGGCGAACCTTTGATCCCGCTGTTTGAAGGTGAGCAGTTCGCCACCTCTGAAAGTGAGGGCTTTGCCGAAGGCGAAGGTGCATCGTGGGTAGTAGCCTGGACGGAAGAAGGCAATGTCGTGCGTGAATCCTACGTCAACCTCATCCCTACCCCGGCTGGCGGTACGCATGAATCCGGTTTGCGTGAAGGCTTGTTTGGCGCCGTCAAGAGCTTTGCCGAAATGCATTCGCTGCTGCCAAAAGGTGTGAAGCTGTTGCCGGAAGACGTGTTTGCCCGCGTGTCTTTTGTCTTGTCCGCCAAGGTACTGGACCCACAGTTCCAGGGCCAGATCAAGGAAAGGCTGAATTCACGCGATGCGGTGCGCCTGGTATCGTCATTCACCAAACCACCGCTGGAACTGTGGCTGAATTCCCACGTTGAATACGGCAAGAAGCTGGCTGAACTGGTCATCAAACAAGCCCAGTCACGCCTGCGTTCAGCCCAGAAAGTCGAAAAGAAAAAATCTTCCGGCGTAGCCGTCTTGCCAGGCAAGCTGACGGATTGCGAATCCAGCGACCTTACCCGCAATGAACTGTTTCTGGTCGAAGGTGATTCTGCCGGTGGCTCTGCCAAGATGGGTCGTGATAAAGAATTCCAGGCTATCTTGCCACTGCGCGGCAAGGTATTGAATTCATGGGAATCTGAACGTGACCGCCTGTTTGCCAACAATGAAATCCACGATATCTCGGTGGCCATTGGTGTTGATCCACATGGTCTCAATGAAATTGCCGACATGAGCAATCTGCGTTATGGCAAGATCTGCATCCTGTCAGATGCGGACGTGGACGGCTCGCACATCCAGGTTTTGTTGCTGACGCTGTTTTTCAAACATTTCCCGCAACTGATCGCGCGCGGCCATATCTGCGTAGCACGTCCACCGCTGTTCCGTGTTGATGCACCTGCGCGTGGCAAAAAACCGGCGCAGAAAATCTATGCCCTGGATGCGGGCGAGTTGACTGCAATAGAAGATAAATTGCGCAAGGATGGTGTCAAGGATGGCGCATGGGCTATTTCCCGCTTCAAGGGCCTGGGCGAGATGAATGCCGGCCAATTATGGGAAACCACCATGAACCCAGACACACGCCGTCTGCTGCCAGTCTCGCTGGGTGAATTTGATCAGGCATTTTCTGAAGATCGTTTCAATATGCTGATGGGCAAAGGTGAAGCCGCCGCCCGCCGTGCCTGGATGGAAGAGCATGGGAATACTGTTGAAGCCGATATCTAATCAGCACCCTGCCGCGAACAGAATCGAACACTAGCATCAAAAATACGAAAAAGAATTATGAGCGAACAAGCAAATTTATTTGATCAAGCCCCACCACCACCCAGCGATGGTGAAGCACTGACCCTGGCGACTTTCGCCGAACGTGCCTATCTGGATTACGCCATCTCGGTCGTCAAGGGCCGCGCCCTGCCCGATGTCTGCGATGGCCAAAAGCCGGTACAGCGCCGCATTTTGTATGCGATGAATGAACTGGGCCTGAACTCTGCTGCCAAACCGCGTAAATCCGCCGCTGTGGTGGGTGATGTACTGGGTAAGCTGCATCCGCATGGTGACCAGTCTGTGTATGACGCCCTGGTACGTATGGCGCAAGACTTTTCGCTGCGCTATCCGCTGATCGACGGCCAGGGCAATTTCGGCTCACGCGACGGTGACGGTGCAGCGGCCATGCGATACACCGAAGCCCGCCTGACACCGATCTCGCGCTTGCTGATGGATGAAATCGACCAGGGTACGGTGGATTTCCAGCCCAACTATGACGGCACCACGGAAGAACCCAAACTACTGCCCAGCCGCCTGCCCTTTGTCTTGCTGAATGGCGCATCCGGCATTGCGGTTGGTATGGCAACAGAAATCCCTTCGCATAACCTGACTGAAGTAGCCAAGGCCGCCGTGGCCCTGATACGCAACCCGGCCATGAAACATGCCGAGCTGATGGAATATATACCCGGCCCGGATTTCCCCGGTGGCGGACAAATCATCACGCCGCAGTCCACCATCAATGACATGTATGCCACTGGCCGTGGCAGCATGAAGGTGCGGGCGCGCTGGAAGATAGAAGAAATGGCACGTGGCCAATGGCAGGCCGTAGTGACAGAACTTCCACCAGGCACGTCTTCACAAAAAGTGCTGGAAGAAATCGAAGAACTGACCAATCCAAAAATCAAGCTGGGCAAGAAAGCCCTGTCACCGGAACAACAGGCACTGAAACAGGTCATCCTGTCTGTACTGGATACGGTACGCGATGAATCAGGCAAGGATGCACCGGTACGCCTGGTACTGGAACCAAAATCCAAAAACCAGGACCAAACCGAGTTCATGCAAATGCTGCTGGCGCATACCTCGCTGGAAACATCGGCTTCGATCAACCTGGTGATGATAGGTGGCGATGGCCGCCCGCGTCAGAAAGGTTTGCTCGACATCATCACTGAATGGATATCTTTCCGCTTTACGACCGTCACCCGCCGTACCCAGTTCCGTCTGAAGAAGGTGGATGACCGCATCCATATTCTGGAAGGCCGTGAAGCGGTGCTGTTGAATATCGACAAAGTCATACGCATCATCCGTGAATCTGATGAGCCCAAACCGGCGTTAATGCAGGCGTTCAAGTTATCTGATCGTCAGGCTGAGGATATTCTGGAAATCCGCCTGCGCCAACTGGCCAGACTGGAAGCCATCAAGATACAACAGGAACTGGCGGAACTACGTAAAGAGAAAGCGAATTTGCACGACCTGCTGGACAATCCATCCTCGATGAAGCGCATGATCATCAAGGAAATCGAAACCGATGCCAAGCAATATGGTGATGCCCGCCGCACCGTGATCGAAGAAGCCGCCAGGGCATCGGTAGAACAAAAAGTGATCGATGAACCGGTGACTGTCGTCATCTCTGAAAAAGGCTGGGTACGTGCCCGTACCGGCCATGGCCATGACAATGCCCAGTTCACCTTCAAGGCTGGCGACAGCCTGTACGGCACGTTTGAATGCCGCACGGTAGACCAGATGCTGGTGTTTGGTTCCAATGGTCGTGTGTATTCCGTGCCTGTCGCTGCCCTGCCCGGTGCCCGTGGCGATGGTGTACCGGTCACTACGCTGATTGACCTGGCACCCGGCTCGAAGATACTGCATTACTTTGCCGGCAGTGCTGATATCAGCCTGCTGCTGTCCTCCAGCGCCGGCTATGGCTTCACCGCCAAACTGGGCGACATGGTGGGTCGTATGAAAGCCGGTAAAGCCTTCATGACACTGGAAGAAGGTGACCTGCCACTGCCACCGGCCATTGTCGCCGGTGACGCCAGCGCGATTGCCTGCCTGTCAGAAAAAGGCCGCCTGCTGGTATTTGGTCTGACAGAAATCAAACAACTGTCCAGCGGTGGTCGTGGCGTCATCCTGATGCAACTGGAAGACAAGGAAAGCCTGCTGGCCGCCCAGGCCATCAGCCAGCGCGGCGTACGCGTCATCGGCCTGGGCCGTGGTGGCAAACCACAGGAAGTCAGCCTCAGTGCCAGCGGCCTGGGCATCCACATCGGTACCCGTGCACGCAAGGGCAAGGCGCTGGAAGCCAGGATCAAGGCCAGCGGCCTGCAAAGGATAGCAGCGAAGGAGTAATCCCAGCAGCAATCAGAATGATACAGGATCATTCCGCTCATTCCATCTTGTTGCGCTCTTGTTGCGCTCTTGTTGCGTTATAGACTTCATTCAGGGAACGGTCCCCTGAATGAAGTTTCATCCCCCACTGTATTGCATTATGATTTACAAACAGAGCACCTGTTCGTACACTAAATCGCATACAGGATACTGACACCGCGCGAGTCGATGAGTGAAAGGGATGACGTCAATGACTGATCAAGCCAGGCCCCTGGCAGGACACCAAGGGCACACACTGCATCAGCATTTTTACCAGCATTCAGCCCAGGCACACCTGGCTATTGCAGCAGACGGTACAGTCATGCAGACCAATCTGGCTGCAGGAGCACTGTTTGGCATTGCCTCCCGGGCTTTGTTGCAGCAAAACCTTTATCCTTATTTCTTTGACGCAGACGCTGTCACCTTCGACCAGGTGTGCCGACAGATCATGCTTACCGGCAACACGCAACAATGTGAGTTGCGCGTCATGAGAGCAGACCGCTATCCGCTCTTGCTGCAATTCAGTTGTGAAAGACTGGATAACGAAGACAGTACACAATGGATCAGCATCTGTTTATCGGACATCAGCAAACGACAAAATCCCGGAATGACCTTGCCCGAAGGAGAGCAACTGAGCCGGCTCATTGCCAATAATATTCCTGGCATGCTGGGGTATTGGACCAACGATTTACATTGCACCTTTGCCAATCAGTCCTATCTGAGCTGGTTTGGCCGCAGCATAGATCAAATGCGCAACGTCAGCATGCGAGACCTGTTTGGTCCGGAGCTGTTTCAAAAGAACATTGCCTATGTAAATGGCGTTTTAAACGGCATGGACCAGGAATTTGAACGTTCATTAATCAAAGCCAATGGCGACATTGGTCACCTGTGGACGCAATATATTGCGCACAAGGTAGATGGTGTGGTGCTTGGTTTCTTTGCCCTGGCGACGGATGTCACTGTGTTGAAGCGCACCCAGACCGCATTACTGGAAAGCGAAAAGCATTACCGCACACTGGCAGAAGACATGCCCCTGTTTGTGAGCACTTTCTTGCCTGATGGCACCCTGACCTATGTGAACAAGTTATTGGTCAATTCCATGGCATCTACGCGGGCGAAGCTGCTTGGCAAGAATTTCTTTGATTTCTTGCTACCGGACAACGGAACAACCGTAAAGACACAGTTGGCAGCACTCACGCATACACAGCCATTTGCCACCCATGAACACTGCTATCCCGCGTCGAATGGCGACCATATCTACCATCGCTGGACAAGCCAGGCATTCTTTAATACGCATAATGAACTGATTTCTTTCCAGGCTGTGGGCGAGGACATCAGTGCCTATAAAAAGGCGGAGAAACAATTGCGCGTCAGCGCCAACGCCCTGAAAGCGATTTCGCAAGGCGTTATCATCACCGATAGCAACAGCATTATCCGCTCTGTGAATTCTGCATTTTTAACGATCAGCGGCTATACAGAAGCAGAAGTAATCGGGCAATCCTGCAAATTCCTGCAAGGACCAGAAACAGATCAGAAGACCAGGTCAGCGATTCGCTTCGCCATCGACAACCAAACCGCCTTCACCGGTGAAATCCTGAATTTCCGGAAAAATGGAGAGGCATTCTGGAATGAGCTGAGTATTTCACCGGTACACGACAGATCGGATGACACGGCTGATTTTATCGGCGTTGTGCGCGACATCAGCATACGCAAGCAGACCGAAGCAGCCCTGCTGGACAGTGAAGCAAAAAACAGCGCCTTGTTACAGGCAATACCCGATCTGATTTTTATCATCGGGCATGACGGCACTTACCTCGATTTTCATGCTCCCGGGCCAGAGCTCATGTTCGACAGGCCCGCAAACTTTCTGCATCAAAAATTACCGGATGTCTTGCCGGCCCATATCGCCAACGATTTCATGCGCGCCATCAACACCGCGCTCAGCAGCGGCACAGTACAGGAGATCCAATACAGCTTGCCCGGTACCAGCGGAAAAGAGTTGATCCACGAAGCGAGGATAGCGCCCAGTAACCCGGATACCGTAATTGCCATCATTCGTGACATCACGGACATAGAACGTGAACGCCGCCAGCATGAATTACAATTGAACCAGCGCTTGCAGGTCAGCGAAAATGATTTGCGCGACATACAGCAAAGCCTGACACTGGCAAGTGATGCGGCGAACCTGGGAGTCTGGATACGCGACCTGAAGCGGGATGAAATATGGGCATCACCACAATGGCGTGCCATCTTTGGTTTTCAGCCGGACCAGTCTCTGGGTATCGGCGATGTACTACAACGCATACATCCTGCTGACCTGAATTCAATGCAGCAACTGACGCGCAACTTTCATCTGCACAAGCAGTCACGCTACCAGGCCGAATTTCGTATCAGGCTGGAAAATGACAAAATCCGCTGGATTTCTGCAATCTGGCAAGTGGAATTTGACGACAAACAAAATGCAAAATTCAGTCGCGGCGTGGTGCTCGATATTACCTCGCGCAAGCAGGCCGAACTAGAACTTGAACAGAAACGGGTCGAAGTCACGCACTTGTCGCGCGTCGCCACACTGGGTGAATTATCAGGTGCACTGGCGCATGAATTGAATCAGCCACTGACCGCCATACTGAGCAATGCCCAGGCAGCGCAGCGTTTCCTGATGCGTGATGATGTTGATCTGAATGAACTGCGCGAAATTTTGAAAGATATCATCGATGAAGACAAACGCGCCGGAGAAATCATTCATCGCCTGCGCCAGTTGTTCAACAAAAATGAAACCCAGACTCAGGCGGTAGACATCAATGCCCTGGCAGTGGATGTCAGCCGCCTGTTACGCAACGACATGATCAACCGTGGCGTCAATCTGATCACCGAATTCAATTGCATGCTGCCACAAGTTGTTGCAGACCCTGTGCAATTACAGCAGGTGCTCATCAACCTGATCATCAATGCCTGTGATGCCATGTCAGATCTTGATGTCCGGGACAAGACCATCATCGTCCGCACCACAGACCGTAAAGACGGGTATGTCGCTCTCAGTGTCATTGATCAGGGGCCAGGCATCGCAGACACAAGCATACTTTCCGTGTTTGACGCCTTTTATACCACCAAAGAAAAAGGCATGGGCCTGGGTTTATCCATTTGCAAGAATATTATAGAAAGCAACCACGGCCATATATGGTGCGAAAATAACGCTACCGCAGGTGCCAGTTTCCATTTCCGTTTGCTGGCCAGTGACCGTCAGGATACGCCATGACTACCAAGCCCCGTGTTTTTCTGGTTGACGACCAGGATGCCATATTAAAAGCCTTATCCCGTCTGCTGATATCGGCAGAACTGGATGTCACCAGCTTTCACTCGGCGCAAGACTTTCTCGACAGCGGCAATACCAACGCACCAGGCTGTCTGGTGCTTGACCTTGCCATGCCCGGCATGACCGGCATGAACCTGCAACAGCAGTTGGTCAGTATGTCGAGTGATCTGCCAATCATCTTCCTGACAGGCAATGGCAGCATCGATAGCAGCGTACAGGCCATGAAAATGGGGGCGCAAGACTTTCTGACCAAGCCCGTTGACAGTGACAAGTTGCTGGCCGCCATCCAGACAGCTTTTGCCAGCAACCAGCAGGCACGTCAGGTACGTGCCGAACGCGATGATGTTTCTCTCCGCATCGCCTCTCTGACACCACGCGAACACGAAGTTTTGCTATTGATTTCTGAAGGCAAACTCAACAAGCAGGTGGCTGACCACATGGGTATTGCAGAAAAAACCATTAAAGTCCATCGCGCCAGAGTCATGAGTAAAATGGGTGCAAAATCACTTGCTGCCCTCATTCACCAGATGGAAAAACTGAAAAAATCAACGCTCAGCTAAGGTAACAAAATACTAAAATACCAGGCAGGAACTGCCGTACCGCATTACCGCATGAGCAGGACAATACCTCTCCAATAAATCCCCATTCTGTGCCAACCAGCACTCTTCACCGCCACTTCCGGGCTGCGGCATGTTTGTTGCCGCCCAACGATATACGACCAAGGTCCAATACCACTGAAAACGGTCAGGTCATATCATCATGCCCATGAGCAACAATACGACATGGATAGCAGTCATTGATGATGAAGAAAGCATTCGTCGTGCCTTGCTGCGCCTGTTCCGGTCAGTCGGGCTGGATGCGCAAGCGTTTGAAACAGGAAAAGCTTTTTTATCAAGCTTGCAAGATCGCCAGCCTTGCTGTGTCGTACTGGATTTACATATGCCCGAGATGTCAGGTTTTGCCGTCCTTGATGAACTTCAAGCTATTGCGCCAGATATCCCCGTCATTATTCTGACAGCACATCAGATTACGGCTGCCCACGTGAACAACAGCTTGTCTTCCGCCGTCGCGATATTGCAAAAACCAGTCAATGACCAGGCATTGTTACAGACGATTGCAGGTGCAGTAAGAACGCTTCATTTTGATCAAGCCTGAACTCAATTTTAAAAAACAGCATTCGATCATCTTTGTATTCCAGCAGTAATAGAAACAATAGCAGCACATATCAGGCAACAACATTTTGCAAACAAAAACTTCGAAAGCATTTATGAAACTCGCAAATTTACGCATAGGCACACGACTTGGCGCAGGCTTTGCCCTTGTACTGATATTGCTTCTGGGTGTCGCGTATCTTGGAATACACGGAATGAACCGTTCCAATGAAGCTTTGCACCATGTAGTGGCTGTCAATGTAAAGAAAATAGAAGTGCTTGAAGACATGTCGAAATCTGTACATATCGTCTCGCGTGTCATCCGCACGATTGCCCTGCTTTCAGACGAAGCCAGGGCAAACACCGAACACAAGAAAATTGATGATGCACGGGCACGCTATAACACCGCACTTGCTGCACTGGAAAAAATGCCACTTGATGAAGCCGGAAAAGCTTTTATCACAAAAATCAAGGAAGACCAGATTGCAGCCAGAACACTGAATGACAAGTTTGCCGACATGGCCAAGACAAACAGAGATGAAGCCACGCTATTTTTGTTGAAGGAAGCAGGGCCTGTGAATACCAAATGGCAAGATGCGATTCAGGAATTTATTGATCTCCAGGAAAAGAAAAATCAAAGCGACGAACAAGCAGCCGCTGCCGCTTATCAGTCCGCATTCAGCATGATGATCATCATCACCGGCATCGCTTTTGTTGCAGGTGCCGGCATTGCCTGGTTCAGTACACACACCATCACGGCACCGATTGCTATTGCCGTGAATGTGGCAAAGACCGTCGCCAAAGGAGACTTGACCAGCGATATCCAGGTGACGTCGACGGATGAGACAGGTCAGCTCATGCAGGCGCTGAAGGACATGAACGACAACCTTGTCAATATTGTTGGCAAGGTGCGTAGCGGTACCGATACGATCACAACAGCCACTGGCGAAATTGCATCCGGCAATCTGGATCTTTCATCAAGGACAGAACAACAGGCCGGCTCTCTGGAAGAAACCGCATCTTCCATGGAGGAATTGACATCCACAGTCAAACACAATGCAGCCAATGCCCGGGAAGCCAATCAACTGGCCATTTCAGCATCTGAAGTCGCCGTCAAAGGTGGTGCAGTCGTCACAGAAGTAGTCAACACGATGGGGTCCATCAACGCCTCATCGAAAAAGATCGTCGATATTATCAGTGTGATTGACGGCATTGCCTTCCAGACCAATATCCTCGCATTAAATGCCGCTGTCGAAGCGGCACGCGCAGGCGAACAGGGCCGGGGCTTTGCCGTGGTAGCCAGTGAAGTACGCACACTGGCACAGCGCTCAGCCGCAGCAGCCAAGGAAATCAAAACCTTGATCAATGATTCTGTCGAACAGGTTGACATCGGTTCCCGCCTGGTCAATCAGGCCGGTTCAACCATGGAATCTGTCGTATCCAGCATCAAAAACGTCACCGATATCATGGGTGAAATCACGCTCGCAAGTCAGGAGCAAACCTCCGGTATAGAGCAGGTCAACCAGGCAGTGACACAAATGGATGAGACGACACAGCAGAATGCAGCGCTGGTGGAACAAGCCGCCGCTGCCGCAGCCTCACTGGAAGAACAGGCACATATCCTGGCAGAGGTTGTCAGTGTCTTCAAAATGCCGGGCAGTCAGGAAACATCATTCGCGACTCCGGAAGTCCATCGCCATAAGGCCGCCGTCTCAACTGCAAGAAAGCATGTTAACCACAACAACCAGACGAAACACCTGCCCAATAATGTGCGCTCTTTCAAACAGGCTTCATCAAGCCATAGCGACACGGCCGGTGAATGGAATGAATTTTAACATTATTACTTATTTGATAATGTATTTTCATAAATATTTATTAATATCATAAAGTCTTGCCCCCGATTGATCCATTTTTTAAAAAAGAGAGAAAAATGAATAAAATAATCAATACAACATTGGCTGGCCTTTTGGTCTTTTCTGTCAACGCCGCACAGGCCGACGACAAGCCACATACCCCGCACTGGAGTTACGAGGGCAAGACTGCACCGGCACACTGGGCCGAACTGGACGCAGCCAACAGTGCCTGCAAAATCAGTAAAGAACAATCCCCTATCAATATCATTGACAGCAACACCAAAAAAGCGACCCTGCAGCCTCTGGATTTCAAGTACGTCAGCAGCAGCGCAGAAGTGATCAACAATGGTCACACCATCCAGGTCAGCTTGCCTGTGGGCAACAGCCTGAAAACCGGCGATGAAGAAGCCAACCTGCTGCAATTCCACTTCCACACACCCAGCGAAGAAAAAATCAATGGCGTCAACTATCCCATGGTGGCGCATTTCGTTCACAAACTGCCAGACGGTAAATTGTCTGTCGTTGCCGTGCTGTTTAAAAAGGGCAAGGAAAACGCCGCCCTGGCTTCTGTATTTGCAGCCTTGCCTGCCGAAGGCAAACCCACTCCTTTAAGCAGCTTCGACCCTTCAGCCGTCCTGCCAGAAAAACGCGCGTACTACAAATTCGCAGGCTCGCTGACAACACCACCATGCAGCGACGGCGTGCGCTGGCAAGTGCTGAAACAACCTGTCGAACTCTCAAGCAGCCAGATCGCTGCCTTCCACAAACTGTACAAAATGAATGCGCGTCCGGTGCAGCCATTGAATGGGCGGGTGGTTGAGGTGAGTGAGTGAGTGAGGTGGGCTTGCTCCATCCTGACGGTTTGCAAGCAGCGATGAACAGCTTGGGATGGAAATGCGCTTCTTTTGATCATATCGTCGCTCCAGCGCAGGCTGGAGTCTGTCGGGTTTGATCCCGGCGGCGTTTGTTGTCTATCGACCCAATTGAAATTCCCTCCCCTTCAAGGAGAGGGTTAGGGTGGGGATGGGTATCTTTCGATAAGCGGCAATCATAGCTTCGTCGCTCCAGCGCAGGCTGGAGACTGCCGGGCTGACGCTCTAGTGTCTGTCGTGGCATATTGTGTTTTGTGTAAAACGATTGCCCTTCGTGGACACAAGCCGGGTCTCAGTCAATCAATAGCAATCATCATATCGTCGCTCCAGCGAAGGCTGGAGCCCAGTGTCTGTCGTGGTATGCCGTGTCGTTAATTAATGCGATTGCCCTTCGTGGACACAAGCCGGGTCTCAGTCAATCAACAGCAATCATCATATCGTCGCTCCAGCGAAGGCTGGAGCCCAGCAACGTTCGTTGCGTGCCGTACTTTGGTTAAATCTATTACCCTTCGTGGATGCAAGCCGGGTCTCGGCCCGGCGGCCGAGATACTTTCTTTTGCGTCGCCAAAAGCAAGTATCCAAAGAAAAAGCGACCGCAGACTCGCTCCCTGCGGGAGTGCCCATTTGTGTAGTGCAGAAAATGGCTTCGTCCCAAGCGGATTGACGTCAAAAACAGCAACAACTTCAACAACAACCCCAAAATCAAAAACAACCCCAAAGTCAAAACCAACGTCAACACAACCTCATTCATATTTATTTGAATGCCGTTAATTAACGAAGGTGTGGGGGTTGCAGTTGTTTTTGAAGTCGTGGTTGCTTTTGACCTTGCCGTTGCTTTTGACCTCGCCGTTGCTTTTGACCTTAATCCGCTTGGGACGATGTAATTTGTGCGTCACAGAAAATGGAAAAAGAAGATCCGATGTCTGAGCGAAGCGAGTTGCGGATCTTCCCATTTTTTGGGATGCACAAATTATGCTGAAGCGTAGCGTAAGCACCCGTAGGGCGAGTCTGCGGTCGCCTTTTCTTTGGATACTTTATTTTGGCGAAGCAAAAGAAAGTATCTCGGCCGCCGGGCCGAGACCCGGCCTGGTTCTACGAAGGGCAATCTTCTTAACTAACAACGAAGGTATACAACGAACGCCACTAGGCTCCAGCCTGCGCTGGAGCGACGAAGCTATGATTGCCATTAATCATCCCAAACCCGGCTTGAATCCACGAAGGGCAATCGGTTTAATTAACGACACAGCATAAAACGAACGCCACTGGAGCGCCAGCCCGGTAGCCTCCAGCCTGCGCTGGAGCGACGATATGATGATTGCCGCTTATCGTGAAAACCCGCCCTTATCCGAACAAGCTGCAATCTGTCTAAATATCTGCAATCCCCCCTACTTCCTCACCCTCAACACCCATCTAGGCAATAAATTCAACACCCCAACCAGCCACTTCATTTGCCATGGAAACACCAGCCTGTCCTTGCGCCCTGCAATCGCATCCGCAATCAGGCCAACTGCCTTTTGCTCAGACATAATAAACGGCTTATGACTGGCATCACCCTCATTCAGGGCCCGCAATTTGGCGGTATCCACATACCCGGGCACTATCGCAGTCACAGCAATGGAAAATGGTTTCAGCGCCATGCGATAGGTGTCACACAGACTCAGCACGCTGCGTTTGGTGGCGCTATAGACGGATGCGCCTGGGTAATCGTGCAGCAAACCTGCGATGGATGAAATGGCCACCAGTTGACCAGATTTTTGCTTTAACATTTTGGTCGCAGCCAGCTCAAACGCATGGTTAAGGCCACTGACATTCGTTTGCAACATGCGCAGGCTTGTGGCTTCGTCCAGCAAGTGGCTGCGGGTGTTGAAGTAGATGCCGGCCGTGACGATCAATATGTCCAGGCCTTGCACTGCAAAGTCATCCATGGCTTGTGCCACAGCAGCGCGGTCGGCAATGTCGAACTGAAAGGTCACAGCCCCGACAGCGTCATGCAGATCAGCCGGTAAGCGTTGCAGGTCACGGCCACATACGGCCACTCTGTCACCACGCTGCAAATAATAACGTGCGAGGGCCAGACCGATGCCGCTGGTCCCGCCCACGATCATGATGTTCATGCACAGCCCCGGCTGTACTTGTCGCTATTACGAATATGTGCTTCGTCATAGGCAGTTTGCCGGGTAAACGCTTCCATGCCGCGGGTATAGCCATACTGCCACTGGGCATCCATATAGGCGACATAGGTGGCGTAATCTTTGGGTATTTGCAGGCTGATGCGGTTTTGTAGCCAATCCAGTTTCTTTTGTACGGCTTCCTTGTCCAGCACGGTTGCCACATCTGAGGTATCGATGCGTACATCGACTGGCTGGCCATTCACGTAGCGCAGGCGGGCATTGCCGTCGAGGCCAAGCACGGTACGCCAGGCAGGGATGGAAAAGGCCTGATCAAAACTTTGCTTGAACTCCATCATCACTTCGTCGGCCAGGGCTCTGGCAACTTCGATGGGGAATAAATCCAGTACGCCGCCAAAATAATTACCATCAGTATGTGCATGGCAGCGGAAATAAAACATGTCGGTAATGGAAATACGTGCTGCCAGACTGGTGGGAGTATTCACGTCGCATAGCAATTCGTCTGAAATGGCATGCTCGCCCCAGCGCGGGTCTGCCAGTGGAGACGGCATGCCTGCCAGCAGGGACGCAGCCCTGGGTTCACAAAACACGGTTTCGGCAAACAGTTTACGCTGGCCGCGTAGCTGCCCTGCTTCGCTTTCATCAAACAACAGCTTGCCACCAATGATGGCAGTAGCGACAGACTGTTCACCGGCAGCGACCTCCGGCAATGGCAGCCTGGGCGGGATTTCAAACAGGTATTCATTGAACAGATCGGGAATGACGGTGGCTGAATCGCGGATGAAACCGCGCTTGGCAGCCATGGCCAGTGTACGGACGATGCCTGCCCTGGGTGATGATGTCAGACCACCCCAGTAATGGTACATGTCTTTGGAACTGAGCCAGGCCTTGCGTTGTGCATCGTCTGGCAAACCCGCAATAATGCTGGCCGCGAGTGCGCCGCCGCAGCTTGCCAGCAGGATGTCGGGTGCCCGGCCTGCTTCAACGGCAGCGGCGTACATTCCCAGATAAATGCCAAAACGAAACCCACCGCCTGCCAATACCATGCAGCGTTTATATTTTTTAACTTGATTCATACTGCTAAAATAGCACACTGTTAAGACTATTCGCACCTTAAATGCCGTCCCTACCTGCAACTGTGCAACACCGCTTGCGTCATTTGCTGCTGAATGCCTTGACGTTTGCGCTGTGCTACCTGACCGCCAATTTGCTGGCTCAACAGCAGGGTATAGTGCGTCATGCCGCCTTGCCATTTGAAAGCAGCATTCCATTTTTGCAATGGATGATCCTGCCTTATCTGAGTTCCAGTGTGTTTTTTTGCCTGGTGTTTTTCATGGTAAAGACGCAGGATGAGTTGCGCGTCATCAGCCAGCGCCTGTTGCTGGCAACGGTGGTGGCAGCTATCCTGTTTGTAATCTACCCGCTGCAATTCAGCTGGCCCAGGCCTGTCATCGAATCACCCTGGTGGGCCTATCTGTATGCGTCGCTGACGCTGATGGACAAACCGTATAACCAGTTACCCTCACTGCATGTAAGTTATTGCATCCTTTTCTGGAGCGCCTTGCGCCCACAGATACAACCCGGCCCGGCCCGTAGCTTGCTAGCCGGCTGGCTAATATTGACGGCGCTCTCTACCCTGTTCACTTATCAGCACCATGTGTTGGATCTGGTGGGTGGTGCCTTGCTGGCGTTTTTCTGCATCATCATGATTACCCCCAGAAAAACCGAGCCGCATGTGGCTTTTTACTACCTGGTGGCAGCATGTGCACTATTGTCTACCGGCGTGCTGGCCTGGCATTTACCGCTGGCCTTGTACCTGATGTGCAGTTTGCTGCTGGTCAGCCTGGCGTATTTCCGGCGTGACTGCAACTTTTTACACAAGCGCAATGGCTTGCACGCCTGGTGGATCTGGCTCATGTATGCGCCTTATTTGCTGGGCTACTGGCTGACCTGGCATGCGGTGGTCTGGCGTGAACGGCGCAAACCGGTGGTCATCAAGCTGACAGAACAATTATGGGTGGGCCGCCGTCTCAGCAATGCGGAAGCCAGCCAGTTACCGGCCGATTGCAGCATCATAGACCTGGCCAATGAACTAAGCGAAACCAGGGCTTTGCGTGCTCACACTTATCGGTATTTTCCACTGATGGATTTACAGACACCACCACCTGATACCGTGCGCGAGATATTGCTACACATGCGTGCGGAAATGGATGGCGGCAAGACTGTTTACCTGCATTGCGCCATGGGCTACAGCCGATGTATAGTGCTGGCCAAACTGTATATGTCACAAGGGACCTTGATAAGGCCATAAGCAGGCAACAAGCAGGCAACAAGCAAGCAATGAGCAGACAATGAGCTTTTCCATCTACCAACTGAAACCCCGTTTCCAGCAACTGCTGCAACCTGTACTGAACGGTCTGGCAAAACGACAGATCACGCCAAACCAGATCACACTGCTGGCGATGTTGCTATCCATCGCCTATGGCATTGCGCTGGCCTGTTTCCCGCAAAATGCGGGATTGTGGCTGGGTCTGCCGGTATTCATGTTTGTGCGCATGGCCCTGAATGCAATAGACGGCATGCTGGCCAATTTTACCCAGCAAAAAACGCCCTTTGGTGCCATCCTGAATGAAGTGGCTGACCAGGTATCAGATGCAGCTCTGGTCCTGCCTTTTGCGCTGGTAAGCGGCATCCACCTGCCCCTGCTTGTTGCTGTTGCCATGCTGGCGCTGCTGGTGGAATTTGCCGGCGTGGCGGCTTTGCTGGCAGGGTCAAGCCGTCGCTTTGATGGACCCATGGGCAAAAGCGACCGCGCTTTTGCCTTTGGCGTGCTGGCCCTGCTGGTAGCCTTTCAAATAACTGCCGTCTGGCTGAATGCCGTATTAGGTATAGTCCTGTTGCTCTTGCTATGGACTTTGTTCAATCGGATAAAACGGGCATTGCTGCATCCCGCTGTGCCACCGACACGCTGAATATCCCGGCAATACCTAACTTGGTCGCCACTTTGCGGCAACCTATGCTGGCCACCAGGGCATCCATTTCTGCCTGTGGCCGTGGTCGCATCTGCCACGACTGCCCCCGGTGATTATTCAGGGTTTTGGCGATCATCAGCAGTTGCGGATGCCAGGGCTGGCCGGTATAGACCAGATGACCACCCATTTTCAATTGCTGCTGTATGCCCCGCAATGACGCCAGCACCAGTACATTGTCGCTGAATAATTCATGCAGGCCGGATACGATGACGATGTCATATGGCCCTTCTTCTGCCGGATAGCTGGTACCGGCAAAGGCGTCGCGACATTGGTAGCTGATCTTGTTTTTTAATTGCAGACGTTCCGCCAGTTGACGCGCCTGATCCATATTGGCCTGGTCAAAATCCCGCAGGCTGATTTCTATATCGCGGTTCTGAAAACGCTTGATAGTTTCCAGCACATAGCGGCCACCACCGGCAGCAATATCGAGTATGCGCACAGGCTGGTCTGCCGGGCATTGCTGTATCAGATCAGACAATGTCTGCTGCATCTGCATTTTGCGTTGACGTATGCCACGCCAACCGATGGCATCAAGATAGCCACGATCTATCATACCGCCTATCAGCAAGCGTCCACCGGCCTGGTTGCGATAGACATAATCGAGCGAGGCACCAGAGTCAAAACCATGCTGCAGACCGATAGTCATGCCATTGCTGAGTTTGCCCAGATGGCTCAGCATGAATTTTTGCAGGCCATAAAAAGCATTTTCCAGCGCGCCACCCAGCTTGCCCTGCTGTAGCGCCAGATATTGCTGTGCACTCTGGCTTTGTGTATCGGCTTTAAAGTATTGCTGCAAAGGCGGTAAATCACGTGCATAACATGCGACGATAAAATCCCTGGCTTCCTGTATGGCTTGCTGCACCTGGGCGTCGCTTTCGTAAAAAATCGCATGGTGGCAATTTTTTATTACGACATAGCGCTTCAAGGTCGAAGAAATGCTGTCATAAAACTGCTTTTGCGGTGCCTGTTTGACGACATAATCCTTGTCCGCAACCAGCATCAGTACGGGTACATCTATTGCCTGTGCATCCTGCACCACGCGCTTGGCAGTATCGGCCAGGTCCAGCAAAACACGGGCAGAAATATTCTTGGTGATCAGCGGGTCAGCATCATAAGCTTTTGCCTGCTCTGCCGAATGGGTGAGCATGGACGAACGTATGTAGCTGGTAACAAACAGATCCGGCTTGAAGCAGGTGGCAAAACGCAGCGCCGGCTTTGCCAGCGGCACATACAGGTTGATGTCGAATGCCGCTGCCGCCATGACCACACCACGCACACGCGGGGCATAATCATGCAGCCATGTTGCAGCGATTACCGCGCCCACACTGTTGGCGACGATAAGCATGTTTTCTTTGGCGATGCCATAGTGACTGCTGAGGTGATTAATGAAATTGTCAAAATCACGTACCATGGTTTGAAAATCAGGCGCATCACCGCGCTCGCCCGGCGAATTGCCATGGCCACGTGCATCCCAGGCAAAGGCCCAGTCATTCACAAAACCAAACTGTTCAACCAGCGGGCCTATGCGGCCAGAATGCTCATGGCCACGGTGTAAAAATATCAGTGCTTTCTGTGGTTTCTGTGACTGCTCTGCGGGAATCGCCAGGGGCTTCCAGATGCGATAAAACAGACGCGTGCCATCGTGGCTGCTGTGACTATCAAAGCCGGATTCACTGCATAGCCATTTGGTTTGTAGTTGTGTTGTCATGCCTTGTCCTTCATTAGCTATAATTTTTTGTAAGTGCTGTTTTTTAAAACAGCAAGCCCAGATACAGCAATGGCGCAGTCAGTACCAAGCTATCTACCCGGTCCAGTATGCCGCCATGGCCTGGTATCAGTTCAGAGAAATCCTTGATTTTCAGATAGCGTTTGGCTGCTGAAAAAATCAGGTCACCGGCAAAACCGCCAACCGACAGCAAGATGCCCATCAACAGTAGATATAAGGGGGTCGCCAGATGCAGGTAGCTGCCCAGGCCGGTCGATACCAGCATGGACACCACCACACCACCCAGTAAGCCTTGCAGGGTTTTATTCGGGCTGATGGTGGGCGCGATGGTCTGTTTGCCAAATATTTTTCCGCTGACAAACTGCGCGATATCATTCAGGGCGGTGACAACAAACAGATAAAAAAACCAGGCCAGCCGGACTTCATTTGAAAATGGCAGGGTCAATAAATTCAGCATGAAACTAAGACCGTAGCACAGCAGCAGAAACAGCATCAGCAACAATTGATTGCGCTGCCGCCAGATGAAGAACTGCAAGGCTTGCAGGCATAACAAGGCAGGTAAAATCAGGCTGGCATCAAAGGCATTCACATACTGCAGGCCGACTTGCAGCAACACCAGCACCAGGCAAGACAGCAGGAAGCGCCAGCGTGGCCCCGTATAGTGCAGCGACAATTCACGCACCGCCAGCACCACGATCAGCAGTGCCATCAGCAAAGGCCCAACGGGATATAAAAACAGACTCAGGCTGACTACCGGAAAAATAAACCACCAGGCATTCACCTGCTTGCGCAACTGGCTCTGGGGCGCGCTATGTCTGCCAACGCCTACACTCGCGAAAGCCAGCAACAGGTACAGCATCAACATGGCACCTACGGTAGGATTGCCGGCAAGAAAATTGGAAAACACGCATCAACCTGGACAACGATAAAGATGCCCCAGTGTACACCGACGCAGGCCGCACTTGCTTTTTTAATATGTAAGCAGAAGAAACAAATATTAAATGCTATTGCACGCACATTTCATACTAAAAGGGCTACCGCGATGGTAGCCCGTAGCCCTTTTTATTCCGCCGCAAAGATTTAAGCCATGCTGATGCGATTGCGGCCACTTTGCTTGGATACATACATGGCTGCATCGGCGGCATCAATCAATTCGTCGGCATCGGTGGTTGATTCCAGATCAGCTACACCGCCAGAAAAACTGACTCCGAAATGACCATTTTCACAATGCTGCTGTATCTTGGTAAATGCGACCCGTACCTGATCCAGTACCTTGCGCGCCATGGTCGCAGTGGTGTCAGGGAAGATCACGGCAAATTCTTCGCCGCCGTAACGTCCAACGATATCACTGCGGCGCAGGCGTTGGCGCAGCAGGCGTGCCAGCGTGCGCAAAACCTGGTCACCGGCTGGATGGCCATAGGTATCATTGATTTCCTTGAAGTGATCAAGGTCTATCATCGCCAGCGCCAATGGTGCGCCATTGCGACCGGCTTGCGATATCTCGGCGGCCAGTTGCTCCTTGATGGCAGTATGGTTGTAGAGACCAGTCAAACCATCGCGCATGATCAGGGCGCGCAGGGAACGATAGCGCTCTGCCCGGCTGGACAATGATGATTTCAGATATTCTGGCGCGACCGGCTTGGTGATGAAATCATCGGCACCGGCACGTACGGCATCCAGCTGCTTGGTACGATCAGCCTCGCTGGACAAGAACACAATGGGGACATCAACATAGGAATTATCCTGACGTATCATGCGCGACAATTCAACCCCGTTACAGACCGGCATATAGACATCCATCAACACCAGTTCGGGACGAAAATCAGTCATCACCGTCAATAGCTGGGTAGGGTCGTTCAGCAAGTAAACGTTCATGCCTGCATCACGCAGAATTGCACCGTAAAACTTCGAGGTAACGGCGTCATCATCAATGATTAGCACGCGGTAGCTCTTGTTTTCATTGAGCTGCAGGATGCCTTCTATGCGTTCGGTCAGGGCTACCACATCGACCGGTTTGGTAAAATAACCGTCACCGCTGGCACGTACGGCCAGCAAACGCGAATCAAAACTGCTGGAACGCGAAACGAACACGGTAGGAATGCGGAAACGTTCTATCTGCTTGATACGGGCGATTTCTTCTGCGCCAGCGACCTTGCCTTCAGGGAAGCTGAGTTCAATCACGATCACGTGCGGGCGTCTGGTGGCCACTGCCGCCGCCAATGCCCGCAAATGGTTCATACGTACGACTTCATAGCCGAAATGTTCAAGCTGATCAGTAATTTCCTGATTTTGCGCTTCGTCCTCATCCACCAGATAAATCAGGTGGGGGTCGCTGACATGCCGGTCTTCTTCCTGCACGCTCTCTGCCACACCATTCACTGGTGTGGTGTCATGCTTCAGGGCATAGTCAAAATAACGGTTCATGTCGGCGGAATAGGCATTCAGCTCTCCCACCGTCCAGGGCTTGCCTTCCAGATGCGGCTTGAGCACGGATTCAAAAACCCGGGCTTGCGAGCCGATTTCGGCAAAACCGAATGTCCCGGCAGAACCGGCCATGGTATGCAAGTGCCGGTGCAGGACGATCATGGCTTCCTTGTCGTCCGGACGGTCTTGCACAGCCTGCAGGGTGCTCAGGATTTCTTGTATTTTTGACGGTAGTTTCTGCAAGAAAACGGCTTCAAGGGCACGCAGCTTTTCTTGCAGGCTATCATTTTTGTCTGACATCTACGGCTTCTCCTGCCATAACTTACGCACCTGCGTCGATAGTTCCATGGGGTCAAATGGCTTGGCAATCACGCCTATGGCACCCAGTGACTTGTAAAATTCCATCTCGGTTGACTGTACTTTGGCGGTCATGAAGATCACGGGCGTGGCCTGGGTCCCTGCCAGCTTGCGCAATTCAGCCAGCGTGGTCGGTCCATCCATGTTTGGCATCATGACATCCAGCAGCAGCAGGTCAGGTACGAATCCACCACTGACTTCAGTAATGGCCTGGGCACCCGAACTGCAGGTTTTCAGGCTGAAACCACCAACAACCTCCAGCGCTATCTGGGCCACGGTTTGTATGTCAGCATCGTCTTCCACATACAGAATGTTGGCGAGCGTTGCAGAAGTCATTGCTACTCCTTATTGCGATAGGTAAAACGGATGGTCTCAGGATAAATCAAGATTACTCGCAAAACAACAATAAATCCTGTTCATTATCAGGATAATCATCATTCAACGAGCCATCGGCAACAAGTCAGGGCTTAAATCCTTCTTTTTGTTTCCAAAATAAATGTATTTTTTGAAATAATTATTCACTTGTTCGCCAAGCAATCAAAATTATGATTGCCGCAAGGTAAGCAGTAAATAAACAGCAGCATCGCTTTTTGGGCATGTTGATGATCTGTAGCGCGCAAGCCAAAATGGCCAATACTACAAAATAACTGTTTTCCTGTTTTTGTGGGGACTTGATGTCGTTGTTTAAAAAAACACCGCCTTTGTAATATGATCTGGCGTCAAATTAAATGATTTTATAGGAGTTCTGATGCGTCTCATGCTGATCGCCATATCCAGTATGGTTTTGAATTTTGCTGTAGCCAGCCATGTGGCTCAGGCGCAGCAAGTACAAGAAGCACCCTTGCGTGCGCATCTGGCATTTTTATCTGACGACTTGTTGGAAGGACGCGGTACCGGGCAGCGCGGCGGTGATATTGCAGTGCGCTACCTCGAAACACAAGCGGCAGCAATGGGTCTGGTACAGATGCCGGGCGCAAATGGCTATCGCCAAACTGTGACGCTGGTCGGCAGCCAGACGCTTGGCAGTAGTCAACTCCGTTTTGAAACAAACAAGGCCGCACTCACGCCAGTTCTGGGGACCGACATTGTGTATGGCTCGTCCAACGGCAAAGCTGACAATGATTTCGATGCGCCGCTGGTGTTTGTCGGCTACGGTGTGCGCGCGCCAGAAGAACACTGGGATGATTTCAAAGGAATCGATCTTAAAGGCAAATTGCTGATCATGATGGTCAACGACCCGCAGCCGAGCCTGGCGGAACCCAATCGCTTTGGCGGAAAGGCGCTCACCTATTATGGCCGCTGGACTTACAAGTTTGAAGAAGCCGCACGGCAAGGTGCCGCAGGTGTGCTATTGATACACACTACGCCGTCAGCGAGCTATGCCTGGAACGTGCCACAGACATCTTTCAGCCACGAACGCTTTAGTCTTGGCAAGGATGGCAACAACGACAATAGCGGCAATGCACTGGAAGGCTGGATACAGGAAGATAGTGCCAAAGCCTTGTTCGCTGCGGCAGGACAGGATTTGGATGCCTTGCGCGCACAGGCTGAAACCCGTGAATTTAAACCTGTCGCAATCGATGCAAGGATTCATGTCAGCTTGCGCAGTAGCGTACGTAAAGTGGAGCAGCAAAACGTCATCGGTATGGTACCTGGCAAGGACGCAAAACTGAAAGATCAGGCAGTGCTGTATTCCGCACACTGGGATCATCTGGGCATCGTGCAAGAACCCGGCAAACCTGCACAAATCTGGAATGGCGCGGTGGATAATGCTTCCGGTGCAGCTGCTTTGCTGGCCATGGCGCAGGCTGCGGTGACCCACCCGGCGAAACGCACGCAGATTTTCTTATGGCCTGCTGCGGAAGAACAGGGCTTGCTTGGCAGCGCATTTTACGTTCAATACCCATTATGGCCACTGGCAAAAACTGCGGCTGATCTCAATCTGGACAGCATGAATTTTGTCGGTAAAACGCAGGACATCGGCGTAGCAGGCAGTGAACACAGCAGCCTGTTTAACAGTGCCACATCCATTGCAAAGAAAATGGGCTTACGCATTGCGCCATCTGTTCCCGATTTAGGTGGAGCCTTCTTTCGCGCCGATCATTTCAACTTTGTGCGGGCGGGTGTGCCAGCATTTAATGTCGGCTCTGCCGTGTTTTCTGGTGATGGATCGTTTGCCTTCGATCACGACGCAGAACAAGAAGCAGCACAAATGAAAGCGTTCAAAAAAGACTACCATACCCCGCGCGATCGTTACAACCCGGCATGGGATTTAAGCGGCATGGTACAACAGGCGCAATTTACCTTGAATCTGGGCTATGCGGTTGCTAACGATGCCGCATTGCCAGTCTGGAATAAGAAAGGGACGTACAGGCGTGTAGCGCGGTGACTGGCGTGCAGCGGGGGCGATGACTATCGACAGCACCCCCGCATTGCTGCAAGTGCCCCCCTACTTCAAACTAAAATCCACCCGGTTCGGACTGCCTTTGTCCTTGATGCCATCTGCACTCAGTTTAGGGGCGATCAGGAACAGTCTTTCACGCTCGACACCTGATACATCTTCCAAATAATCACGCACGGCATCGGCACGTTTCTGTGCCAGGCTGCGCAAGGCATCCGGGGTGACCTGGGTGTTGGCGAGTATCATTTTTTCAGCTTCTGCGGTTGGCAGGGTCTTAGCCATGCCTATGGCATTGCGTGGCTTGGTGAATTTTTCTGCCTGATAGACTTCTTCTACATACCTGGCTTTTTCTGCGTCCGTGATGACGATATCGTCTTTCTTGACGGTGCGGTCTTTCTGGTGCACGTCTTTCCATTTCAGTTCACGCATTTTTTGCAACAACAAGATCTGGCGTATGCCATCGGAATCCGTTGCCGGTTCGACGCGGCCTATGATGTCCAGCTTCAGGCCGCTGCGGTTTTTGAGTGCCTTGGCCAGATTGTCGAGCTTGGCGGTAGCGGCAGGGGTCAGGCTGGTTTGTCCAGGTAAAAATTCGGTATAGGCCAGTTCTTCGCCGCCGCCAAACATAGAACCCAGCAAGGCAAACGGCGATGTCACCGCCTTGGTGATGATGTTGACAAACACCTTGAAGATAATTCCGCCGACGGAAAACTGCGGATCAGACAAAGAACCGGTGATCGGCAGGTTAATCGCAATGCGACCCTGGTTATCACGCAACAGGGCTACTGCCAGCATGACTGGCAGCTTGGTCGCCGTCGGGCTTTCTACCCGTTCACCAAAGGTCAACTGGTCAAGCCGCACATCATTTTCTGCCTGCAATTGCTGATTTTCTATGCGATAGGCTACCTGCATGGACAGCTTGCCTTTTTCGATGACATAGCCAGCATACTTGGCGGCATACGGTGTCAGCCGGGTCAGTTCCAGCCCGTTGGTGCTGGCTTTGACATCCATGAAGACAGGATTGGATAGTGGATTCAGAGTGCCGGAAATCACCAGCGGGGCATCATCATCCACCTTGCCAGTCAATTCTATGGTGGCGGGTTGTGGATTGTCAGAGGCAATTGCACCAATGGTGCCGGCAACCCCGGTCAGGTTGGCGCTGTAGTTGGGCTTGACGAAGTTGTCGGTGAAGTTGACATTGCCGCCCTTTAACGTGGTCTGGGCTATGCGTATCACGACAGGATTGGCTTTTTCCGGCTTGGCTGGCAAAGGTACGGTGACAATCGTCGTGGTCGCCGTCTTGCTGGTGACGGGTTTGGCTGCAGCATCATCTGCTTGTGCCACGGGCGTTGCTGGCACTGCTGATACTGCTGACAATGCGGCGTCACCCTCTTCCGCATCAGCCTTCTTGGTGCTGAGTATGGTCTGGATATTCAGTTTGCCTTTGGCAGACAGGATGGCGCGTGCATAGAAATCATTGAGTGCCAGTTTTTTCAGGGTCACCAGTTGTTTGTCGCCACCAATCTGGGCACTGATGCCTTCCATGGCGATGTTTTTCCATTCGAGGAAATCTTCATCGGCACCGTTTTCCAGCAGGTGGAAATCATTCAGCGCCAGCATACCCTCATAATTGATCTGCCTGCTATTGTCGAGCACATTATTCAGATTCAGTTTGCCTTTGATATCTGCACGCCCGCGTGTCAGAGCCGCATTCACATACGGCGATACATAAGGGAACAAGGCGGATACCGGCAAACCCTGCCCATCCAGGTTCAAACTGATACTTTTCAACTGGGCGGAAGCTGTCGCATCCAGACTGAGTCTGGATTTTTTTCCTATATTCGTCACCAGATTCATTTTGACCGGCTGCGACATATCACTACTGAGTTTTTCTACATGCAGATTAAAGGCATCCAGTTTTATCTTTACTTCTGGTGACATGAATTTATCGTTGAAGCTGACAGCACTGTCCTTGAAATCCAGGCTGGCAAGATTAACTTTCCAGACAGCCGTAGCTGTCGTGCCAGCCTTGCTGGCTGTAGCAATATCTGCTACAGGTGCAGTTGGGGTGACGCTGGTACTACTATTGCTAGTACCACTGGCACTGCTGCTGATACTGCTGGTGCCAGCGCTGGATTTCAGCCATTTCTTCAGATTCAATACGGCTTGCTCATCCCGTCGCACATCCGTCACCAGGCCGTCAAACAGTACGCTGCCTATATTGACTTGCTTGCTTTCCATGTTCAGGGTCAGTTTATCTACCGTCAATGCTTTCAGGTTGAAACTGCCATCGTCGACAGACTTGGGTTTGATAGCGAACTGGCTGAGTTTCATACCCAGATCATCGACTTGCACCAGGCCTTTTTGCACTTGCAATTGTGCATTCACATCAAATTTCCCGCTGACGCTCGCGAGTAAATAATTGCTCAGCAAAGGCTGATAAGTAGCCAAGGACCATGAACTTAAAGCCAGTTGTGCTTTTGCCGTGCCAATCAGCGGCTGCATCTCGCCTTCCAGTTTCAGGCTTTCATCATTTTCGCCGTTGAGTGCAAACTTGAACACGGCAGCCTTGGCGTCAGTTGCAGACGACAAACCACGCGCTGTCAGGCTGATATCTTTCAGGTTGACGGTCTGTGCAGGATTGGCGTGCCTGGCATCACGGAAATGCAACATCCCTTTTGACAGCTGCAGTTCTGCCAATTGCTGCACGGCAGCGACCGGCTTTGCTACGCTCACAGCTGTGGACGATGCTGAAACAGCAGCCACCGCTGGCGCTATGGCACTCTTATTATTTGATTTGCTGTCTTTGGCTGGGATGGCTGGTGTGCTGGCATTAGCAGGAGTCGCCAGGCTGGCCCAGTTCAACTGGCCCTGCTGATTGATATCCAGCCAGATTTCCGGTGCTGACAATTCCAGCTTGCTGATGCTGGCTGCGGCCGTCATGACATTGACTTGCTTGAGCTGCGCATGCAGGCTGGCCAGTTTCAGCAAAGGTGCATCAGTCTTGTCATTGACGTGTACTTCATCCAGATGTACATCGCCTGCCAGCAATAATTCTGAATGGGCATTTTTGCGACTGAAAATCAGATCCAGTTTGGTCGACAATTTTGCGCTCTGGATTTGTACCGGCAGCGCCACCGGCACATACGGCAGGTACTGGGTCAGGTCCAGTTTATCCAGGTCTATCGCCAGAGAGGTATCCAGGCTGTTGGTAAATGGCCTGGCCCTGCCCTTCAGGACAAAATTCGATCCATTTACTTTGGCCGACAGCATGGGTTCGACAAAGCTTTCCACCTGATTCGGGAAATTGGACACAAAGGGCACGCCGATCTGTAGCGCTTCAACCTTGAATTGTTCCTTGACGACCTTGTCGTCGATATCGATCTTGCCGTCTGCCACCTGCAGGTTGGCCAGTGAAAAGCGTGCCTGGGAATCGCTCTTGGGCATAGCCGCGATTTTATCGAGAATATCGCTGAAGTTATACCGACCATAGCCTTCACCCGAGGTGCGAATGATGTGTACATAAGGCTCGGTAACCCTGACTTCATCAACAATCAGCGCCTGACGGAACAGGGATGCCAGCGACAGGTTCAACACCAGTTCTTTGACTTTGACTGCGGGGGTGCGCTGGTCGGCTTCATACAGACTCAAGCCTTCTATCGTCAGTGCCAGGCGGAAAGGTGAAAAGCGGATATCGGTCATCTCCAGCTTGCGACCGATCTGCTGCTGCACTTCTTCAGTCGCAATGCGTTTGACCACACCCGGCAGGAAGGCCCAGCTCAACACCGCCAGCAATAACAGCAAACCAAAGAAACCCATTGCCCAACGGCCCAGATGCCAGCGCTGATTGGCATTCGTGATTTTTTGCTTTACTGTTGTCATGATCAATTCTTTGCTTGTGTCTACCTGAACAACATTATAGTCGCCACGGGCAATGATAGGCAGGGAAGCAAGAGAAAACCCCGTCTGAACGGGGTTAAAGAATGTCAATCAGCAAAGAAATTTCTAAGAACCTGTTTACGATCTGTAGCGAGCCCGCGTCAACGGGATCAGCGGGGTCAGGGTAACTAAGAGCAGCGCAAAAAGCGGAATGTACTCTAAGTACATGAGCATTTTGAGCAGCGCATGAGCCTCGCGTGATCTCTGATTGCGCCCGCGCAGTAAGATCGTGAACAGGTTCTAACACACCATGCCAGCAAAAACCTTGGCCTGCGCCGGATTGCCTGCGATGTGGTAAGCCAGATCGGCAGGTCTGGCGATGGCCCACAAGGCAAAATCGGCTGCCTTGCCAACTTCCAGGCTGCCAATTTCTGTGCCTACACCCAGCGCACGGGCGGCATGACAGGTTACGCCCTGCAAGGCTTCCAGCGGGGTCATGCGAAACAGGGTGCATGCCATATTCATGGTCAGCAACAATGAAGTCATGGGGGAAGTACCGGGATTGCAATCCGTTGCCAGCGCAATGGGTACTGCAGCCGTACGCAATGCAGCCAGTGGCGGATATTTGGTCTCGCGCAAAAAATAAAAAGCCCCTGGCAAGAGCACAGCCACCGTGCCACTCGCGGCCATGGCGGCAATGCCCTCATCCGACAGGTATTCGAGATGGTCGGCAGACAGGCCCTGGTACTTTGCTGTCAAGGCTGCCCCGCCCTGATCAGACAACTGCTCGGCATGCAGTTTGACTGGCAGGCCCAGTGCCTGTGCCGCCTGGAACACGCGTTCAGTCTGGGCTGGAGTGAAACCTATCTTTTCACAAAACACATCAACGGCATCGACCAGGCCCTCGGCCACCAGGGCCGACAACATCAGTGTACATACCAGGTCGATGTAATCGTCGGCCCTGCCTGCATATTCTGGAGGCAAGGCATGTGCGCCTAAAAACGTGGTTTTGACACGCACCGGAAATTCACGCCCTATGCGTCTGGCCACCCGCAGTATGCGTGCCTCGGTTTCAAGATCCAGGCCATAGCCGGATTTGATTTCCAGCGTGGTCACGCCTTCGGCCAGCATGGCATGCAGACGTGGCAGGCTGGCTGCCAGCAATTCATCTTCGGTTGCGGCACGGGTGGCGCGCACGGTGGCATTGATGCCGCCGCCCTGCCTGGCGATGTCTTCATAGGCGACGCCGTTCAGGCGTGCTTCAAATTCATTACTGCGATTGCCTGCGTAGACCAGATGGGTATGGCAATCAATCAGACCGGGTGTCAGCCAGCAGCCTTTGCCATCATGAGTTTTGGTCGTGGCATAGCCCGCTGGCAGTTCAGCCTGCAAACCCAGCCAAGCAATCCTGCCATCCTTGACGGCAATGGCTGCATCTTTGATTTCTGCATAGCCATCAGTCATGCAGGCCAGGTGCACATTGATCCACAAACTGTCCCAGGATGATTCTATTTGCGCCATCAGCTGTCACCCATATTCAGAAATTGTATACGCATCATATACAGCACTGCCCCTTCACTAGCATGCAGGTTCAGGCGTATGCCGCCGTGTTCATGCTCTTCATCAAACAGGCAGCAATCATAATCTTGCAAGACTTCACCCGTGGACAGACGGGCACTGCCCTCTGCACAAAACAGCAAGAGCTGCTGGGCATCATTGGCTTCGATGAAATGGCTGCCGGCTTCCAGTCTTTGCATGTGGTGGGTGCAGACATCACGCCGCGTCATCATGTTCAAATCCAGCACTGTGCCATGTAAGAGTTCGGCATTGATCGGGGTTTCGCCTTGAAACTGATGCGGCAGGCTGTCTTTTTTCAGGAATATGCTGCCGCCATGGCTTTGCTCGCTATCGCCATGCAAAATCAGGCCATCGCCTGACAATATCGCCAGCGTCCGGTCAATCTGGCTGAAATGAGAAAACGGGCCATTGCTGCTGACTTCAGCCGTACTCAAGCGCCAGACAAAATGATCCAGGCTGGCACCAGATGGAAAAATCGCCAGCTCAGTCGTGCTGCCACCGCCATTTTTCCATGGCATGGTTTGATAATCCTGTCTTGTCCACTTACGCATAGTTTTCAAAAATGGTGAGGCAAATTGGCAGCGCAACAGAATGCACAGGGTGGCTTCTTCAAACTGAAGAAGCCACTATCTTATTTCGCCCCAAATAGAGGCTCAAATACAAGTTCAAAATAAGTATAGATTCTGATACAACTGCTGACATTGTGCGCTCAATTGCCCCTCTACCACCAGTGTTTTCGCAGCTTCGATATCCGGCGCAAAGAAACGGTCTTTGTCATAGAAAGCCACCTTGTCACGCAACAGCTGGTGTACCTGCTTCAGCATACCTGAGGTTTGCAAGGGGGCATGAAAATCTATGCCCTGAGCCGCAGCCAGCAATTCTATGCCGACGATGGTGGCAGTATTGTGCGCCATTTCATGCAGGCGGCGGGCACCAAAGGTGGCCATGCTGACATGGTCTTCCTGGTTGGCCGATGTCGGTATGGTATCGACGCTGGAAGGATGGGCGTGTGATTTGTTTTCGGACGCCAGTGCCGCTGCCGTCACATGGGCAATCATGAAGCCGGAATTCAAGCCTGACGAAGGCACCAGGAAAGGTGGCAAGCCAGAAATCGAGGCATCTATCAACAAGGCAATGCGGCGTTCGGAAATGGAGCCGATTTCTGCAATCGCCAGCGCCAGGGTATCTGCTGCAAAAGCCACAGGTTCTGCATGGAAGTTACCGCCAGAAATGACTTCACCGGTTTCCACAAACACCAGTGGATTATCGGTCACCGCATTGGCTTCGATCAGCAAGGTACGGGCTGCATTATTGATGATGTCAAGACAGGCACCCATGACTTGCGGCTGGCAGCGCAGACAATACGGGTCTTGCACGCGTTCATCATTGACGAGATGAGACTGGCGGATTTCACTACCCTGTAACAGGCTGCGATAAATCTGTGCCGTCGCAATCTGGCCGGGCTGGCAACGGCTGGCATGGATACGCGGATCAAATGGCGCGTCACTTCCCTTGGCCGCATCGACCGACAACGCACCGGTAATGGTGGCTGCTTCCAGCAGGCGTTCTGCCAAAAACAGGCCATTCAGGGCCAGTGCATTCGATACCTGTGTACCGTTGATAAGTGCCAGACCTTCCTTGGCGGCCAGCACCACAGGCTGGATACCCGCTGCGGCCAGTGCTTCTTTGGCTGGCACCAGTTTACCGTTAACACGGGCATCGCCTTCCCCCAGCAAAGCCAGGGTCATATGCGACAAGGGTGCCAGATCACCAGATGCACCGACCGACCCCTTGACCGGGATAGTCGGCATGATGCCTGCGTTATACATGGCGATCATGCTGTCGATGACTGATGCACGTATGCCTGAATAGCCACGTGCCAGACTACCGATTTTCATCGCCAGTATCAGCCGCACAACTTCATCAGCAATCAGTTCACCAGAACCGACGGAATGCGACAGGATGAGATTGCGCTGCAAGAGTTCCAGCTGTTCATCCGGAATACGGGTCTTGGCCAGTTTGCCAAAACCGGTGTTGATGCCATAGGCGGCATCGCCCTTCGCCACGATTTTATCGATGGTGGCGGAAGAGGCATTGATGGCTGCATAGGCGCTGTCCGCCAGCTTCAAAGGCTGGGCTTTGGTCCAGATGGCACGCAGGTCAGTCAGACTGAATTGGCCGGGTTGGATTTCAAAATGGGTGCTCATGGTTTTTTCCTGAATACTTTAATAATTTGTGTGGGCAGATTCGTGGGGCAGTCTACCCCTTCCCCTTCAAGGGGAAGGTAGGGATGGGGATGGGTTTCTTGTGTAATCTGGATTTCTGGTCAATCAACCGAAACCCATCCCCACCCTAGCCCTCCCCTTGAAGAGGAGGGAATATAAAAATAAATTACTATTATTGCGATAAATAAAATCGGCTTACCTGGCTGTACCCTTAATCATCGGCAACTTCAAGCCCTCACGCTCTGCACAGGCAACCGCCTGCTCATACCCTGCATCGGCATGCCGCATGACGCCAGAACCGCAGTCATTCACCAGTACACGCGCCAGGCGTTTTGCCGCTGCATCCGTGCCATCTGCAACGATGACCATACCAGAATGCTGGGAATAACCCATGCCCACGCCACCGCCATGATGCAATGATACCCAGCTGGCACCACCTGCCGTGTTCAGCAAGGCATTCAGCAAAGGCCAGTCAGATACGGCATCGGTGCCGTCGCGCATGCCTTCGGTTTCGCGATTGGGGCTGGCGACTGAACCTGTGTCCAGATGATCACGACCAATAACAATCGGTGCTTTCAGTTCGCCATTTTTGACCATCTCATTGAAGGCCAGGCCAGCGATATGACGCTCCCCCAGACCCAGCCAGCAGATACGTGCCGGCAAACCCTGGAAGGCAATGCGTTCGCTCGCCATGTCCAGCCATTTGTGCACGCCCTTATTGTGCGGGAACAATTCCTTGATTTTGGCATCGGTCTTGCGGATATCTTCCGGATCGCCAGACAAGGCGACCCAGCGGAACGGGCCTTTACCATCGCAGAACAGTGGACGGATATACGCAGGCACAAAGCCAGGGAAATCAAAGGCATTCTTGACGCCGGTATCAAACGCCACCTGGCGGATATTATTGCCGTAATCGACAGTCGGTATGCCCATGGCATGAAAATCCAGCATGGCTTGTACATGCACGGCGCAAGCTTGCGCAGCGTCGGCAGTCAGTTTGGCATGCTGGCTTACGTCTTGCTGTGCAGCCTTCCATTGTGCGACAGTCCAGCCTATGGGCAGGTAGCCATTGATCAGGTCATGGGCAGAAGTTTGATCTGTTACCAGATCAGGTTTCATGCCACCGGCTTTTGCACGTTTAACCAGTTCTGGCAAAACTTCTGCGGCATTGCCGAGCAAGGCGATGGATATCGCTTCTTTGCGGTCACAATGGTGTTTGATGAGTGCCAGTGCATCATCAAGATCTTTGGCCTGCTTGTCGACATAACGGGTACGCAGACGAAAATCAATACTCGATTGCTGGCATTCTATATTCAGCGATACGGCACCAGCAAAGCTGGCAGCTAAAGGCTGCGCGCCGCCCATACCACCCAGGCCGGCTGTCAAAATCCAGCGTCCACCCCAGTCACCGTTGAAATGCTGGCGCCCTGCTTCGGAAAAGGTTTCATAGGTACCCTGGACGATGCCCTGGGTGCCGATATAGATCCAGCTGCCGGCAGTCATCTGCCCATACATGAACAGGCCCTTGCGGTCGAGTTCATTGAAATGTTCCCAGTTGGCCCATTTGGGTACCAGGTTGGAATTGGCGATCAGTACGCGTGGCGCATCCGCATGAGTCCTGAAGACACCGACCGGCTTGCCAGATTGAATCAGCAGGGTTTCGTCTTCTTCCAGCTCTTTCAAGGACGCCAGTATCTGGTCATAGCATTCCCAGTTGCGCGCAGCACGGCCTATGCCGCCATACACCACCAGGTGCTTGGGGTTTTCTGCGACGGCAGGGTCCAGATTATTCTGGATCATGCGGTAGGCCGCTTCGGCCACCCAGGTCTTGCAGGTTTTTTCTGCGCCATGCGGGGCGTGAATTTCACGGCTGGCATCCCAGCGAGGATCGTTGTTCATGTCTCTCTCCATCAACAAATGCAATATAGAAATCCGGCTATATGGAATAAAACCAAAAATAAAACCAACCAGTAAAACCGGATCAGATTTGAACCATTGAGAGAAAGTTTAAGTTGTATATACAACTTTTGCAAGCGAATATTATGGGACTTCAGGAATATTTTATATGCCAGCCACATTGGCGCAATCTTACCGCCCTATGCCGTTAACGCCACTATGCGTGGACAGCCAGCAAGCCGACAATGAGCACATCATCAACCACACCATGAAAGGCAAACCCCATGTCCGTCGTTACTGAAGTTGCTGCTGCTGGCAGTGCAGAAGCCATCGCCCATTTTTCAGACAGCCTGCGTTTTGAAACCGATTGCTGGGATACCCATCATGCCATGTCCGAAGGCAAGGCCGATTTCGTGCTGCTTGATGTGCGTAGCCCGGAATCCTATGCAAAAGGCCATGTGCCTGGGGCCATTAACCTGCTACGGGGCAAAATCATCGCCTCCAAACTGACCAGTTATCCGGCAGATACCCTGTTTGTGACTTACTGCGCTGGCCCACACTGCAATGGCGCGACACGGGCCGCAATCAAGCTGGCACAACTAGGCCGCCCGGTCAAAATCATGATAGGTGGCATCACCGGATGGCTGGATGAAGGCTTCAGCCTGACGACTGAAGTGACAGAACTGGCATAGCGCATGTCGACAGACATTCAGGTGCGTTATGCAAAGGCGGCTGATGCCACGGCCTTGCTGGCAATGATGCGCGAGCTGGCAAAATTTGAAGACTATCTGCCTGACTTTCGTGTCCAGGAACAGGACTTGCTGGCACGTGGACTGGGGCGTGAATGGGAACATGAGCCAGCCCAATTCCACGCCCTGCTGGCAGAGTCGGCAGATGGTGCCTTGCTGGGCTATGCGGTGCTGGTGGAAATAGCCTTCACCTATGATTTGCGCCCCGACTGCCGTCTCAAGGAACTATATGTCTGCCCCAGTGCCCGGAGTCTGGGCGTGGGCACGGCATTGATGCAAGCTGTGCTGACCCATGCCAGATCGCGTGGCAGTGGTCGTTTGAAATGGGATGTATTGCCTGGCAATGAAAATGCCAGGCAATTTTATCGCCGCTTTGGTGGACAACCTGATACTGGGTGGGAGGCGTGGATACTGCCTTTGTAGTGAAGCCTTGCAAAGGTAATACCCCGCCCCCCCAGCAAACATCAAACATCAAACATCAAACATCAGGCATCAAAGCCGCCATCCGCCTTCAGGTTGGCACCGGTGATAAATGCCGCATCTTCACTCGCCAGGTAGGCTACCAGGCTGGCGATCTGTGCGCCGGTACCGTATTTGCCGGTTGCCATGTAAGTGCGCATGGTGTCGGCAAAGGGGCCGTTGGCAGGATTCATTTCGGTATCTACCGGACCGGGCTGCACATTATTGACAGTGATGCCGCGTGGGCCCAGGTCGCGCGCCAGGCCACGTGTGAAGGATGCTACCGCGCCCTTGGTCAGCGCATAGACAGACAGGCCGGGTACAGGTACAAAATCACTGTTGACGCTGCCGATGGTGATGATGCGACCACCCTCTTTCATATGGCGTTGTGCTTCTTGTGCAGCGACAAACACTGCGGTCACGTTGACGGCAAGCAGGCGCTGGTAGTCGGCCATGCTGAAGTCGTCAATGCTGCCAAACACGGCTGCCCCTGCGTTGTTGACAAGTATGTCCAGCCCGCCCAAGGCTGCTGCTGCGGTGTTGACTGCCTGCCTGACGGCATCAGCATCCTGTGCATCGGCGCGTATCGCCAGGGCCTTGCCACCGGCAGCACGAATGCTGGCCACAACCTGCTCTGCCTGATCACCACTGCTGGCATAGGTAATTGCCACTGCGGCGCCGTCACGTGCCAGTTTTTGTGCGATGGCGGCACCAATACCACGTGAACCGCCGGTAACCAGGGCCACTTTGCCGTTCAATGTTGTGTTTGCTTGTGTGTTCAAAATTTGTGTCATGTCATTCTCCTGTGTAGTTGCAATTTAATTTCAATGAAGGGTATTAATGAGTTTCTGTTCAATCCGTGATTGGATGAAGCTATTTTGTGCTTTTAAAGTAATTACAGGTAGTCCATAATCCATTACATCACTTTCAACCAAAGGTTGAAGATAAAAAGGATAGTCGTGGAAACACTTTCAAGCATCGAATCATTCGTCCGCAGTGCCGAAGCAGGCAGCTTTTCGCAGGCGGCGCGCAATCTGGGGCTGACGCCGGCGGCGGTCAGCAAAAATGTCGCCAAGCTGGAGTCACGGCTGGGGATACGGCTGTTCCAGCGCAGCACGCGCAGCCTGGTGTTGACAGAAGCGGGTGAAGTATTCCTGGCCCAGATCAAGGGTGGGCTGGACAGCATACAGGCAGCCCTTGCAAACGTTGAAAATGTCGCTGGCAAACCAGCCGGCGTATTGAAGATCAGCCTGGCACTGGCCTTTGGGCGGGATTATGTCTTGCCAGCCGTGAATGATTTCGTCACGACTTACCCCGACGTCATCCCCGACCTGCATTTTGACAACCGCAGCGTGGACCTGATCGCCGAAGGCTTTGATGTCGCCATCGGTGGCGGCATAGAGTTGGTGCCCGGCGTGATTGCGCGTGAAATCGGGCGCGCCCATGTGATACCGGTTGCGTCACCGGCTTATCTGGCTACCCATAAGATACCAGCCAAGCCTGCTGACCTGGCGACACTGGACGGCATCATCCGACGTTCACCGCAAAGCGGCAGGTTGCGATCATGGACCTTGCGCAATGCAGCAGGTGAAGAGGCTGCGATGGAATTAAAAACGCGCATCATCATGGATGACCCCGAGGCCATGTGCCGCGCTGCCTTGCTGGACATGGGTGTGGCCATGGTGCCGCGACTGCATGCCCTGCCCTATCTGGAAAGTGGTACGCTGGTGCGCGTGCTGCCAGCCTGGCATGCGGATATCGGCCCGATTTCACTGTACTACGCCAGCAGTAAACTGATGCCTGCCAAGACCCGGCTGTTTGTCGATTTCATCCTCATGCGCTTCAGGGAACTGGATATCGCCGGCAAGTTTTCTGCCTTGCCACGAAAAAAATAAACGCTGGCGGTGGATATGTTCGCCATCCCTGCCTGCCTATGAGAAAATGCAGGCATTCGCCATTTTTCTATTGCCGCCCATCCTGTGAAACCCAGCAAGCCAGATATTCCAGCCTTTCAAGTGATCAAAGATACCCTGCTGAAAGAAATCCAGGCAGGCAAATGGAAAGAAGGTGACGCCATTCCGGCTGAAACCACGCTGGCTGGCCAGTTCGGGGTGTCACGCATGACAGTCAACCGTGCCATCCGTGAATTAACCAGCGAGCAGATACTGACGCGCATACAGGGTTCCGGCACCTATGTGGCGCAACAAAAATACCAAGCCACGCTGGTGGAAATCAAAAGCATCGCCGAAGAAATCCGTTCTCGCGGCCATGCCCATCGTAGCGAATTACATGAACTGAAGGCGGAAGCCGCGACCGAATTGCTGGCCGCAGAATTCCAGGTCAAGGCCGGGCACCCGCTGTTTCATTCCGTCATCGTCCATTTTGAAAACGAAGTGGCAATACAGGTGGAAGATCGCTGGGTCAATTCCAGCGTGACGCCGGAATACCTGCAACAGGACTTCAGCACCATGACACCGAATGAATACCTGGTCGCGGTCGCCCCGCTGCAAGGCGTTGATTACCGCATCGAAGCCGTGCTACCCACCAGACTGATCGCCGACATGCTGCATATTCCAGCCAAAGAAGCCTGCCTGGTCCTGCACAGAAAAACCCGCTCACAAGGCATGATCGCCACCAGCGTCACCATGTGGCATCCGGGTAAGCGTTATCAATTTGCGGGTAGTTTTTGACTGCAAGACCTCTCAACACAGAGACACAGAGGGGGCACAGAGAAAATCTTTAAGATGTATATGTTGGTAAAGAAATTTTGCATGAAAAGGACTGACATTGAGATGTAGATTGAGAATTAGTTCTTCTCTGTTTCACTCTTTCATGTAGTAAGGAATTCAAGCAACATATTGCTTGCTTACGAAATAATGATCTTTTGCAAAAGATTTTCTCTGTGCCCCTCTGTGCCCCCTCTGTGTCTCTGTGTTGAGCTTTCCGGTCTTAAATATTTCGACCACCATGTCACCCAAATCACCTTCAGCCGCGTTATACATTAATAATTTGGCACATACGGTAACCAACTGGTAACACCTCAAACAGGCTGGCAAGTTAAAATGCTGGCTACGCAGCGATTTGCTGGAATTGCAAGAAAGACACATCATGGCGAAAAAAGATGAACTGGATCCCGAAACCGAGGCGCTGATTGCCTGGTGTACGGAAGTGGAAGGCTTTCTGGTTGCCGGTGGTGCCACTGTGCATCAGGCACAGGATCACATAGAAGAACAGATCGAGTGGTTCACGGACTTGTTCTTTGATGGACTCAGCCCGGAAGAAGCCGCCAAAGAAGCACTGGCCTGACAGCGACAGTTCGTCAACCTGCATTCATGCAGCATCATGCCGTCAACGAAATAAAAGAATTGAAATGAAGATGATTCACCGTTTTGTATTACTACCCGTCGTACTGTGCCTGGCTACTTTGAGCGCCTGTTCGACAACGAACAAGCATACAGGTATCCAGCATGAAGAATTTGGTGCTACCGGTGTATTTACCCGCAGCTTTCCCGGCAGCGAAAAAACTGCCTGCGAGTCGGCCCGCCGGGCTCTGCTGAGCCAGGGCTATGTCATCAGTGATTGGAAACCCTCCGTCCTCAAAGGCCGCAGAAAATACCAGCCGGATGCCGATGTGCACGCAGAGATCGAATTTAATGTCGTCTGCGTCGCCGACAGCAAGGGCAGCAATAGCACCACCGTGTTTGCGAATGCCATACGTGACCGTTATTCCTTAAAGAAAAGCAATACTTCGGCCAGTATCGGTGTCAGCGCCATTGGTTCGGTATCCCTGCCGTTTGGCTCTACCGATGATGCGCTGGTCAAGGTCGCCAGTGAAACCATACCCACTGGCCAGTTCTATGAACAATTCTTTGAGCTGGTGGAACGTTATCTGGACAGCGTACCTTACATACCTGATACCGAAGAAGACAAGAAGACCGTCGCGACACCGGCACCTGCAACGCAGGCTGCCACACCGGTGACACCACCGGAAACCGTCGTCAAGCAATCAGATGAATAAGCGATAAAGCAGATAAAACCCATGCAAGCCGATGACCTGCAACGCCTGTTGAGTTTCAAGATGCCTTATGGTAAATACAAGGACACGGTCATTGCCGACCTGCCCGGCCATTATCTGGGCTGGTTTGCCCGCGAAGGTTTTCCTAAGGGCGAGATAGGCCGTCTGCTGGAATTGATGTACGAGATCGACCACAATAACCTGGGTGAACTACTGGTGCCACTGAGGAAGAAAACCTGACTATTCAGGGCAACATCAGGCGGCCTGTGACAGGCCGGAACGACAAAAGGCAGACATGTCCAACATGCCTGCCTTTTTTAAGTCCAGCAAAAAAACTTAGTTCGTTTTGGTAACGTCTTTGCTTTGACGCTTGCCTGCAGCAGTTGCTGGCAGGAATTTCATCGGGTCATTGACGCCTGCCGCATAGGCAGTCACCATGCTGCGCTGCCTGAGGCAGGAAGCGCTCAGTACGGCTGCATCCGGTGCAGAGTTGCTGCAGACTTGCAAGTCCTTGACGGTATCCAGAGGAATACCCGCAGCAGCCGCTACGGAAACGATGGATTGTGGATTGGCGCCGCTGGCAACCAGGCTGTCTACCGTTGCCTGCAGATTGGAACTGCTGGTCAGCGCAGTGAAGATACCGTCGACAGAAGTGTCCACGCCTTCAGCACAGGCAACTGACAAACCACCGGCCAAAGCCAGACCAATAAGTGTGTTCTTAAGCATTTTTTTCATAGTATCCCCCAACATGTCGACAAACCATTTTGTCTTCCGCAGCCAATTCTAAATAAGAGCAAATCAAATTGAAAGCGCTTATTTGTAACCTGGAAAGTATTTTTAAATGAAATTTGTTAAATCATTTACGAAAATTTCCATGTGGCAATAAAACACAATGAAAAACAATAAAACCTTGTCTCTTCTACTATCAGGCTACCTGCTGGGCGAGATTTCTTTGTGCCGCCAATGCGTTCAACTGATCAATCACGGCCTGGTCTTTTTCCATCGTTTTTGCCGGTGGTATCACCAGGGTCGTGACTTGCCGGAAAGCGGCGTTTGGCAAATCGCGCATCAACAGTTTTTCCTTGCGCGTTTTTTCCATCGGATCGGTGGCGGCCTCATACAGTATCACTTCATGATCGAGCGGGTAGCTGCGGCTGAGTTTGTCCACCACGATCTGCAAGTGTGCAGGCTCAGTGTCAAAACGTTTCAGGCTCAGATCGCCGGCTATGCCTATCTGCCATAAGATCAGCAGTGCCGTCGGGTCTATCTGCTTTTGATAAATCATGAACTGCGTGCTTTCCATGGATTGCATGCCACTGTTGGCAGGGTCTATACCCAGGTCTGCCACCAGGCAATCCAGTGCCGAGATGCCTGGCTCCATGTGCGCGTCAAAACCTTCGGCACGTGCATCGGCTATCGCCATATGCGAGATGCAGGCAAAAATGCCGGGGTGACCATAAAAGGCTGCACACACTTTCTTACCGGCCCTGACTTCTTTCAGGATGGTATCGGCCATGCGACGATAGGTATCACGACGGGTCTTGCCGTCCACTTTAGTATCGTCATAATGATCGTTGAGGCAGACATATTCTTTGGCAACACCTTGTAGCCATTTACGGGTAAAGACGTTCGGTATCGCTGCAATCACGATATCAAAAGTTTCAATATAACTTTGCGCAATGGGCGTCAGTTGCCCTCCCATACGCATGCCGGTACCTACACAGACCAGTGAACCTTGAGTTTGATTTGTCATAGACTTTTCAATAAATTAACTTTAAAGAGTGCAGCATATTGGATTTGGCCCATGAGCGAAGCAAGCAGTGTTGTCTCGCTCATTTTTTTGACTATTTCCCGCACATTTATTTTGCAGTGAGAGAAAACAACAAAACCATCATCAGGCAATGATGGCTTCTTCTTCAAAACGCATACTGCTACCAACCAGATCGAACGGCGCTTCTGTTGTATCGAGTGAATCGAAGCCCTTGAAGGGGATATCGAGGAAAGCAGAAATTTTTTCCTGCCCTGCATCAACAAGACCGCCTGCTCGTCAACCGATAAACCAAAATCGTGGGTCGCCTGGTACGGATCCTGTTTATTTGCATGAATCAGGTCAGCATTTGCATCCAAGAACCTGTTTGCGATCTTACTGCGCGTGTGTGATCGTGGCACATGTGCTGCTAAAAATGCTCATGCAATGTAGTACATTCCGCTTTTTGTGCTGCGCTTAGTTACTCTTATCACGCTGACCCACGCTCGCTACAGATCGTAAGCAGATTCTAGACGTTCAAAAAATCCAAGAGCCTGGAGATACGATTTTCCTTGATGATCAAAACATGTTGGCAGTATGGTCATCAAGGATTTTATGCCACTTTTTTAAGCAACAAAAAACTTATTTTTACATTTTTTAACGATTTGAATTGCAAAAAACTATCGATACACTGTCACACAGTTACGCCCTTCGGCCTTGGAGTTATACAAAGCCTTGTCTGCTGCTTCCAGCGTGGCGTCAAAACTTGTCAAGCCGTTACTATCTACGGTGGCAACACCAAAACTGGCTGACAATGGAAAACGATAACCGCTAGGCTCGGTATCGATCATGGCGATAGCCATACGACAACGCTCTGCCAGTTGCAAGGCCGAAGACTGATTTGAATCCGGCATGCAAATACCGAATTCTTCACCACCCAGACGTCCGAACAAATCTTCTTTGCGCAAATGGGTCTTGATGGTTTCACAGACATTCTTCAATACCCAGTCGCCAGTAGCGTGACCAAAAGAATCATTAATATTTTTAAACAAATCCATGTCAAACAGAATGATGCTCATGCTGCCGGTACGCATTTTGAAGGCATCATTTGATGATGTCATGAAATGCATGCGATTCGCAGCCTGGGTCAAACCGTCTGTCTGTGAGAATTCGCGGAACTGGTTTTTCTGTTGCAGGGTCTTGATCAGCCACAAGACCACCAACACCATGATGATGACGACAAGAATGATGACCAGCCATAAATTCTGGTTACTTTTCTTTTCCAGCTCGCGCTCAACAGCCAGGATTTTATTTTTCTGTTCCAGCAGGCTCAGTTGATTGGCTTTATCCTGGCTATCAAATTTAACGCGCTGGTATGAAAGATTTTTATGTAGCTGATCGTCCAGTACCCGATTTTTCAAGGCAAGTGCCGTTTCATAATACTCTAGCGCCCCGGCAAACTGCCCCTGTGCGCGCTTGACATTGGCCATGGTCTCAGCAGTTTTTTCCATGATCTGTACGGCATTGCCTGACTTGGCGTGCTGATAGGCTTGCAGTCCGTAGCGCTCAGCCTGTTCAAGATTGCCGGTATGCAGAAACGCGCGCGCCATCGCCTCTTCCAGCATGGTCAGGTAATCCGAGCTTTGCGTGGTTTTGGAAAACTCAGTCAACAGCGCAAGCCCAGCACCTTTACCCTGCTGGTAATTACCCGAATCAATGAGATCTATGCAGGCCAGCGTCTGCAACAACAGAGCGAAAAACTTCCGCCCTTGCGATTCACACAATGAGATAGCGTCTGGCAATAGTGATCTTGCCTTTTGTCGCTCACCTTTGAGGAAATTGATTTCCACCAGATCTCCCATGCCAACGCATCTCGAGCTACTTCTCTCGACATCAACGTCCAGTGCCAACATCCGCTCGGCATAGACCAATGCTTCGTCATAGGCACGCAGGGAATTCAGTAAAGTGATTGCGGCCTGAAGAGTATCGACCTTGGCGATCTGATTAGTTAATTTAGGAAGTAATATGATGCTTTCATTGATGGCCTTCAATGCTTTCTCATATTCGCCCAGGCTGGTGTAGCCGGAAGACAATTGATAAAGAAACCGGACGCGGTAATCCGGGTCTTTGACAAAACTCAAACGCGACTCCACCAGTTCGACACGCTCTTTGTGACGCCCCTTATAGCCGTACGCCGAAGCAGAAAGCAAGTAGAAGCGATTTCTTTGTGCGTCGCTAAACGTTGGCTCCAACTCGCTTAAACGAGTCATCGTAGTAGATACGATATCAGGCGCGCTTCTGATTTCTTGCCCCATCTGTGACAGCATTCCATCAACAGTGTCTGCTTCGCGTGCGGATAATTGCACACTTGCGCAAAGTCCAATAACAAGCAAAATGGCCGTGAAAAAATTTAGTTTCAAGCCTGAAATCATCGCTTATACCGGGAAAGTTATCGCAGCTACGTTATTAATATTCAATTGAATCAAGAGCAGGAAGGTCTTCAGCAGAAATTCCCAGCAATCCAGCAACCGCTTCTTTGTCACCAGACAAAACAGCTGTTTGCTCTTCAGGAGTCAGGCCAAAATCGGCCATGGCAGCGTTAGGATCGCTTCTGTGGGCCGCCAGCGCAGCGCTATCTTTATCCAGTGTATTCAAGTACTCAAGCAGTTTAGACATGTTGATTCACCTTCCATTTAACTTCGTGGGTTAAGAAACGAGAGACATACTGATGAAGATTCTATTATGATTCTGTAAAAGTTGTAACAAATTTCAAGCATTTACGCCATCAGGCGCAACACGGGATAACGCCGCCATTCAGGTTCATGGAAGCGCTGGCAACGTTGAAAAATAAAATCCAGCACCGCTTCCTGTTTGTCGAGCAAGGCAGGGTTGGCTAGTTTCCACTCTTCAAATGCCTGTTTTACCTCGGGTTCGGTGGCAAGAATCTCGCTGGCAGTGTCTTCAAATACATAGTCAGAATAAGCTTCCTTCTTTTCCAGCACACTGTTGAAAAATCCCCAGCGGAAGAAACTGTCATGCGCCTGCGGTTCCAGGGTTTCGACTATGTAACGGGCTTTGTCCTGATCCAGTGGCACCACATAATCACCTGCATACGCTGCCATATTCAGTGACACTGCCTGCAATTGCACGTCATCATGGAACAGATGGCCTTCATAGGCATGAGGGCGTGATGTAACAGAAAGTATCTGGTACACCTCGGCCTGCAGGCTGCTATCTTCTTCCAGTCTGTGCATCTGCACGCCATTCCATTGCAGTCGTTCGATCACGGCACGCCAAGCTTGCGGTATCAGATAGGCTTTTGCCTGCTGCACTCGGATGTCGGCAACGAAACGGTCATAATAGGCTATCGGTTTTTCCCAGGGCTGGCTGCGGTCATACGCCAGACGCTGGTAATTACCTAATATACTGGGTGTATATACGGCCTTGTAACCCTTGAATAAAAATTGCGAAGGCTGGTTGTGATCGATCACCCAGTGGACCGCCACCTGTTGCGGCTGGCTGGCAGCCTGACGCGCCTTCGCGCGCAGGTCCTGTATCTGCGCTGCATTGGCGACAGTAAAGGACAGCACGCTTTCCACCAGTGCACGCATGGATGCATAACGGTCGGCAAAGGGTTTCAGCATATGGGTTTCTGGCATGAAACTGATGGTGTGATGCAGAGCGGCATAGCCGGTCGAAAAGCGCGGTGTTTCCAGGAAATCTTCTATGCCATGATCTGGGCTGTCCTTGACCGGATTCACATACGGGCACGTGGGCCAGCCACGCTGTTGCATGTCGGCATAAATGGCTGGCAGCATGGTATCGCGCAAGAATGGCCCCAAACCATAGCCCAGCTTGTCGGCCTGGGTTTGTATCAGGGTCATGGTGTAATGATAGTCGGCACCATTCGAGGTATGGGTATCGACCATGACATCCGGACTCCATTCACTGAAGAAGCGGTTGAATACCTGGGCGTTTTCACTATCGCATTTGATGAAATCACGGTTCAGATCCAGGTGCAGACTATTGCCGCGAAAGCCGAATTGTTCCGGCCCATCCTGGTTCACTCGGGATGTATTCTGGCGATTCAGACTGCCATCGACGTTATATACCGGCACAAACAGAAAAACTGTCTGCCCCAGTGCTGCCAGGCGTTCTGGCTGGGTGCAAAAATCACGCACCAGAGCCATGCAGGCATCAATGCCTTCCGGTTCGCCCGGATGGATGCCATTGTTATTGAAAAACACCGAACGCTGTTGCTGCCGGATATGCTCACGGTCAAACACCCCGTCGGCAGTCACCACACCGGCATGAATGGGACGGCCGCTATCCGATACCCCGATTTGCGAAAACTGCAGCACAGCAGGAAACTGCGCCGCCAGACCTTGATAAAACGCGATGCAGTCTTCCCAGCTTGTGGTCTGGTTTCGGTTGCCGGCTTCATAGGGTGTAAGAAAACTGGCAGGACTACTGGCATTCACTGACGGAGATGACATAGGTTCGATAAACTCTTAAATAGTTGATGCGCGAGATTTTATCTCACAAGTAGGCTAACTGGCATGGCATACTCATGTTGGATTGAAACAATTTGCATCATGTAATGGATTGCCGGAGAACCCACCTTGACCGACGCCGATATTCTGGCCCTGCGCCTGCGCTGCCACACCACACTTCCGGGCCACCAGAACCTGAGCCCGGCCCAGACTTTTGCCCGCATGGCCGCCTGGTGCGAGCAGCATCAGGTGCAGCACGACACCTATGGCGAAGGTGAACTGGTGCAGGCATTTGAACAAAAAGTCGCTGCCCTGCTGGGTATGGAAGCGGGCCTGTTCTGCATGACCGGCACCATGACCCAGGTCACTGCCTTGAGATTGGCCTGTGAAGAAAGAGGCAGTGACCTGGTCGCCCTGCATGCAAGTTCACATATCCTGGTCCATGAAAAAAGCAATTACCAGTTGCTACAGCATTTCAACGCACTACAGATCGGCAACCCGCATCGCCCCTGGTTACTGAAAGATTTGCAGGCCGTGCCGGAAAAACTGGCCGCTGCTCAGTATGAATTGCCGATGCGCGAAATCGGTGGGCAATTACCACCGTGGGAAGAACTCGAAGCCATCAAGGCCTGGTGCCGTGAAGCCGATGTCCACTTACATATGGATGGTGCCCGTCTGTGGGAAGCAGCCGCCGGATACGGACGCAGCCTGGCCGATGTTGCCCGTGGGTTCGAGACTGCCTATGTCTCCTTTTACAAAGGCATAGGCGGGCTGGGCGGTGCGATGTTACTGGGCAATGTCGAATTCATCGCCAAGGCAAAAGTGTGGATGCACAGGCAAGGCGGCAGCATCTTCCGGCGCAGCCCCTATGTGGTGTCGGCAGCCATGCAGTTTGACGACAGGCTGGCCGCCCTGCCCGCCTGCTTTGCCCGTACACAATGGCTGTTTGAAACCCTGCGCGACTACCCTGTATTCAAGACCAATCCAGCAGTACCACAATGCAATATGCTACACCTGTACCTGCCGGTGGACAGAGATACTGCCATCACCATCCGCAACCGCATTGCGCAAGAACACGGAATATGGCTGTTCAATAACGCCGTCCACACGGCCTTGCCAGGGCAATGCATGTTTGAATGGTATGCAGGCGACAATTTACTGACCATTGATGATGCTGCGGTCAGAAATGCCTTGACCCTGCTGGCGGACGCATTGACAGCCGCTGCCTGAAAAACCAGCGGTTTTATCTCTTTCCACCATGTTCTGGCAGGGCCTGGCTGCTATGTTAGTCATCGCACATACAGGACTTTAATTCTTCATTAATCTTCTATTCATTGTTTCATGTTTTTTTTAAACGTGAATGCGCATCAAGGCAAATTGCCTGCGTGCATTCACAAATGGAGGAAGAAAAATGGTTAATTTAATCAACCTGAAATCAGACAAGTTCAAGTATGACCCGAATCATTTGTTTGATACCCTGATCAAACGTCTGCATTTAAAAAACGATGCGGCCTTGTCCCGCTTACTCGATGTAGCACCACCGGTGATCAGTAAAATCCGTCATCATCGCCTGCCTATAGGTGCATCGCTGATGATCAGCATGCATGAAGCCAGTGGCCTCAGCATCAAGGAACTGCGCGCCCTGATGGGTGACAAGAGAGAAAATTTCCGGATTACTGATCTGCAACTGAAACCGATACTGGCAAACAGGTCTTCGGCCAGTACGGAACGTGCTACATCTGCAGCATCTGCAAATACGGAACATGCGGCAAATGCAAAACGTAGCTCATCGACGAATACGGAGCGCCCTGCATCGTCAAATACCAAACGTGCTCTCAGCCATCAGTATTGATCAAGTTCTGGGCAAATCTGGGAAAAACCAGCGTCAGTCGTGCACCCGGAAATTCACTGCGCGCCTCGCCATTGTCTATCCGGACATGGCCACCGTGCAGTTCGATAATGGTTTTGATGATGACCGACCCCAAGCCCAAAGAAATGCCGGATTGCCTGCTTGGTAAGCCGGCAAACATCAGACGTGTATCACGCCTTTGTCCAAAACGGGAAATGCCGTCACTGGAAATGCCAGGGCCATCGTCTTCCACCACCAGTTCCAGCGTATCGGCAAGCACCTGTAGCCGTATGCGTACCCGACTTTGTGCATAGCTGGCCGCATTGTCAAACACATTGCGCAACAGTCTGGCAATGAGATAGGTGTCGCCATTGATATGGCCGTTCTGCGCGCAAGATGCGTCAATCTGCAATTCGAAAGCGATCGGTTGCCCGGTCTGCTGCTGGTTATGGACGGAATGCCCGGTTTCGGCTTTCAGCAAGTCGCACAGATCCAGACTGGTGGCCTGATTCCGGTACCGTGGTTCATCAATATTGGCGATAAAGAACAGGTCATCGATCAAGCGGGTGAAATAATCCAGCTCGCTGTTGACGACGTTGAAAAATTCCTGACGTTCCTGCAGTTCCATATCATCGCCATGCACGGTCAGCGTATCAATCGCGGTGCGCAGGCTGGTCAGTGGCGTGCGCAAATCATGTCCCAGTTCCTGCAATAATTCACGCCGTTTTTTTTCGATTGCCTGCAATTGCGTGACCAGCCGCTGTATTTCATCACCCATGGCATTAAAATGTTGCATCAGGCCGCCTATGGCATCCAGTCGGCCCGATGTAAACCGCGCTGTCAGATCACCCGCTTCCATGTTTTGTATGACACGCCGCGCTTCGGCAGAACGACCACGCAAGTACAAAGTCAGCAATAACAGGCCCAGCAGAATAGCGGCGATCAGGGTTATCACAAACAATACGCCCATCATCAGAAAAGCACCCCGCGCCGGGGTGCCGGGATTGTTTACCAGCAGGTAGACCGGCTCTGACGACTGCAGCCGCACGATGGCAGACGCAGCGCTGCCAGAAAAGAAACGCCCGCGCGCCACCACTTCATGGATGGCGTCAGGCTTTTTACGTTCCAGCAGGCTGGCGGGCGGTTTTTCACCCTTGACACTACTGGCAAGCACCTGATTGTCGGCATTGACGACCCACATTTCCAGCGCGATGGCCGGTGATTCGCTACGATAAGTCTGCACCCTGTGCAAGCCTTCGGCATAGTCATTCCCTTCGACGATGCGGGCGATGAACAGATACATACTGCGCTGCACTTCGTCACCGGGTCGCGTCGTCACTTCCCGGATCATCCACAGATACACCAGACTCAGCAGCACAGAAAAAAATACACTGATCACCAGAAAACGTAACCACAGGGGACGACTCATGCAGACTCCAGTTTATAACCCACGCCATAAATGGCGACGATGCGCTCTACAGCACTGGCATCTTTCAATTTGCGCCGCAAATGACTGAGATGCGAATCGATGGTGCGATCATAAATGACATTGCTGTCTTCAAACTGATTCAGTATCTGTTCACGGGTAATGGCGTCACCATTGGCCCGCACCAACAGCATCAGTACCTCATATTCTTTCTTGCCCAGTTGCAGTGGTGTATCGCCCACACTGACAGTGCGACGCTGGCTATCCATCCGGATGGCGCCATAGCTAATCACAGGACGGCCTGCGGTTTCCGACTGGCGCTGGCCCAGCAGACGCCGCATACGGGCGCTGAGTTCACGCAGACCGCAGGGCTTGCGTATGTAGTCATCCGCCCCGCCCTCTATGCTGGCGACTACAGCGCTTTCATCGGCCCTGGCAGACAGCATCAATATCGGGGTGGCAGGATGCAGTACCCGCAATTGCCGGCACAGGCTAATGCCGTCACCGTCGGGCAAGCCGACATCCAGCAAGATCAGATCAAATGTCTGTTGTTGCAGCAGTTGCATGGCCGCAGCCACGCTGGCAGCATGACTGAGCGCAAAACCTTCGTAACGCAGACCCATGCTCAAGGTGCGGGCGATCATGGGATCGTCTTCGACCAGAAGAACAGAATGGACAGGAATTGCAGGATGCATGGATGGAGAAACAAGTAGTAACAATTTAATGGCCTTCATTTTGCCATAGCACGGGTAAGCGGGCCTGCTTCCATCAAAATTACAGAATTGATGACTACAGTCAGAACAAGATGTAAACCGCGTTTTTGTCCTTACTGGAGATGATCATGTCTTATCCTTCTGTTTCTTCGCTGTTGATGGTCTCCACCATGGCAACTGCCAGCAGCCTGCTGAGTGCCTGCGGCGGATCTGGCAGCACAGATGCCGCCGCACCACCGGCAGCGTCCGCCACGGCTAACACTACTGGCACAACCACCGGCACAACTACTGGCACAACAACGGGCAGCGTTACCCCCCGCATTGCCGCTGCAATTGCCGCCGCCAAAACAGCCGCCGGCACCGACCCGCTGTGCAGTGTAGACAAGCTTGGTGATTTTTACTGGGAAATTGGTAACGCCACCGACAGCACACCTGCAGTGTCCGGCGCGCAGGGTGCAGGCAGCGTGACGGCAACGACGTATTTCAACATTGCGTCTGCATCGAAGTGGATATTTGGTGCCTATGTATTGGAAAAGAAAGGCATAGACCAGGTACGCAGCAGTACCTCACTCAGCAATGGCTTGCGTTTCATGTCAGGCTATACCGGTTTTGATGAAGAAGCCTGCGTCGGCAAACTCAGCATCAATGGCTGCTTTATCGCCGGCATGGACGGTACCAGCGGCAAGACCAGCCAGCCCGACGCGACGACTATAAACCTGTTTGATTATGACAGCGGACATGACCAGAAACTGGCCAGCGTAGACCTGGGCCTGGGCAACTTCACTGCCGCCCAGCTTGATACCGAATACCAAAACACCCTGGGTCTGAGCAAGGGTTTCAACATGGCGCCGCTAGACCCTTTGATGGCGGGTGGCATGCTGGGTACTGCCACTGACTATTCCCTGTTCCTGAAAAAAATCATGAAGCAGGAACTCGAAATCGGTCGCTACCTGGGTGACCAGGCAGTGTGCGCACTGGCAGCAGCCTGTCCGGGCAAGGTCGTGTATTCACCCATACAATTGCTGAACGAACCCTGGACATATTCGTACAATCACTGGGTAGAATCGGAACAGGGCAAAGGCAGCATCGACGCCTATTCCAGCCCTGGAAAATGGGGTTTTTACCCCTGGGTTTCACCCGACAGAAAATACTACGGCATCCTGTCGCGCCATGACAGGTCAACCGGTGCCTATGTCGCCTCAGTCAAATGCGGGCGGCAGATACGCAAGGCTTTCATGAATGCGCTGTAATTGCTGTTATCGCTAGCGCACTGCCACCGGAACGGCAACAAATTGCCGTTCCGCATAGGCGGTCAGGGCGACGATGCGCTTTTCTGTTTCAAGCTTGAACTTCAGGCACAGTATGGGCGTCAAAATCCATGACAGCCAGCGTGGCCTGGCGGTGATATTGTACGAGAAGCGCACACGGGTAAGCTCATCCGACAGTGCCTTGAAGTGCCAGCCACCGGCAAACTGATCGAAGATATACGGCCCGCTGATCATCTTGACGGCTGCCACTTCACTGGGCTTGTAAGATACGTATTCAATATCCATGGACAAGCCATTGCCCCCCATGCCGCGCGCCTGTGCACCTACTGCCGCCTGCGTAGCATTGATCAGATAGGCCTCACTGGTCAGCGTATCCCATGCAGCCCTGAGGGTGTAATCCTGCGTCAGGTCGAACAGATATTTGGCACTGGCATGCACTTCAAATTCATGTTTGATCAGCATAATTTTTGCGTAATGATTTTGAGGTTGATAAATTTTTCTGATAAATTTTTCTGATTAATTTTTATGTATTCTCTGGCGAGAATTGACTTGGTGGCACACCAAAATGGCGCTTGAACATGGCGATGAAAGCACTCAGGCTATCGTAGCCCAGTTCCAGTGCAATGGCAGTCACGGCAGTCCCCGCAGCCAGTAACTCCAGCGCCAGCATCAGTCTGGCGCGCTGGCGCCAGTCAGAAAAACTCATGCCTGTTTCGTCTAAAAAATGCCGGGTCATGCTACGCGGCGCGATACCGGCCCATGTTGCCCACTCTTGCATGGACCGCGGGTCACCTGGGGTTTCCAGCAAGGCGCTGGCGACTTTCAAAAGGCGGCGGTCAGTTGGCATGGCCAGCACAAAATCCCGCTGCGGCAAACCGGCAGTTTCATCAACGATGACGGCAAGTATGCGCTCTTGAGCTGGGCTCAAATGATCACTGACACTCCAACTGGCGGCCCGCAAAACCGACTCACGCAATAAACCGGATACGGGAAACACCTGGGTCTCTACAGGCAGCGCCGCAGAATCGCTAAGGTAAGCGCTCCAGCCGTTAAACAAATGGCTGGTTCGTAAAGCATGACGATGAAATGGCGGCAACCAGATGGCGTACCCACTGGGCACCACCAGATGCTGTTGTTCAGTAGCGATAACCAGCACACCTGACATTGCCGCCAGCATTTGACCACGGGCGTGGCTATGCTCTGGCGTTGTCCGCGCTTGTCCGCTACTGGTGACAGCGTAGACAACAGCGCCACCGTCCGCATTGGCGCGGGCAGTCTCAATCAAGGGTAGTGGCTTGGCCTCAGTGCGACACATACTGGCATTATATCGCAAGCGTCTCAGGCCCATGCGGCGCAAACTTCAGCTTCCATTATTCATCAACAAGGAAAAACATGAAAGCAGAAGACATACTCCCCGACGACATCAATATTGCCCACATCAATGGGCTGAGCATCAGAAAAGGCACGGTTGCCGCATTTTTGGTGAATGCCAAGACTTACCTGAACCTGGCAACACCCGCGCTTGAACGCGATACGGCACTATCATCCGCACTGGAGGCGCTGCCAGCCTTGCAGGCACTGGGTGTTTTTGATGTGTTCATCATTGCCGACCCAGCACTGCGGGAACTGATAGCAAAACACAGCCACCAGACAGTGCGCTGATTATCCGTGTCGTCAATGCGCCAGATCAATGCGTCAGATCAATGCATCTGATCATGGACGACGCAAGGTTGCCAGCACGGCCTTGTCGATTTTGGCGGCCACGCCGACGCTGCGTCCCGCCAGATTGGGAATACTGAAATGAATGGCGGTACCAAATAATTGCGCGCATTCAGACAGGCTGAGTCCATAATCCTGTTGCAGCCACTGTACCATGCCACTGGTGGCAACGCGCAGCGCATCGTCCAGCGAGCCAGCCTGGCCCAGCACCATGATCTGCGTTGGGGACTCTACCCGGGGTGATGCGACGGATTTGCCTTTGATGACATCAACGCTAAATTCCACATCCATGGAGGTTTCCAGCGCATATTGTGAGGTCTCGCCATCGCCCTGCAAGGCGTGGGCGTCACCCAGGTAAAGCAAGGCACCCGGTTGCTGCACTGTCAGGTAGACGGTATTGCCTTCGACCACTTCATTAAAATCCATATTGCCGCCAAAACGGCCTGTGTCACCAGTAGAGATGGGCGGCGAGCCATTGCCGGGGGCGACTGCCAACCCACCCAGCATGGGGCGAACTGGCAGGCTCAGCATACGCAGATTTTCCGTCGGTTTTTCCGGGCTGGCCAGGCCGCGTTCACGGTCAAGTTTCCAGCGTATAGGCTTGCCAAGATTGCCGGCCTTGGCAGCCAGACCAGGGCCCATTGCCCTGCCGACGATGCTGTCCAGACTGTCGGCATAATCACGGTTCAGACGCAGGCGTTTCAGATGGATCACCAGGGTGTCACCCGGTTCGGCCGTAGCCACATAAAATGGCCCGGTCTGCGGATTGCCATACAGGGCTTTGGTCACACCATGTTCATCCACACCGCCAGAATCGATGGTCTTGGTATGTACCGAATCACCGGGCCAGACCGTCAACACCGGCAAGCGATGCGGGCTGAATTCATTCGAATAATCTTTGGGCTGGAAGTCATAGACCCGCGCTGGCCCTGCCGGGCGTTCAGGCAAGCGGCGGGCGCTGAAGGCATGGCTGGCCCTGGCCTGCGGATTATTCGTATCGGGAAAATCTGCCACGCCCTGTATCACATCCTGCGTCACTGTACCGTTGTAGGTGTAGCTGGCTTTGTCCTTGTCGGTCACGATAAAGCTGATACGGCCCACATTGCGGGTACCGGCCAGGCTGTCACCGTCAAGTTGACCGTTAATGGCATTGCCTGCTGCTTTCAGGGTCATGGCCTGGTAAGAAATATTGCCCCAGCGATCAAGCTGCAACAGCCATTGTTCTTCACCTGCTGCACGAGCCAAACATGGAACAAGAAAGACCAAAAGTATCGCGTAGCGCAGCATATTTTTACCCAACAAAGAAATTAAAATGTAGCGGCAATACTAAATTATTTTTTTCTTCAGACTTCATTAAATGCGATGAACGATCAATTACTATGCACAGACTGCAAACAAACGCATATAGTTTTGCACTATCGATATTCTACGGAATTATGGTTTCACTTTATATTGACGAATTTCCCGTGCCTTCGTCAACAATTTGTCTGCACTCCAGTTCCTGGTCAGCCAAATAGTAAGTGCCTCGCCTGAGATATGCCAGTAAAGCATGCGACGGTCTTGCAAATGATCTTGATTATAATTTCTGGCGACATACCATGCTATCCTCACACCGGCAGTATCTGGCTTATCCAATAATAGAGAATAAATATCATAAGGTGTTAAAGGTTCCAGGCGTATCGGCCCCTGTTCCCTCAGATCCATCCAAATCAACTCTTTAGTCTCGGGGGTGAGCGTAACTATTTTTGCTGGTTCAGGACGACCAGTGATGTTTGATAAACCATACATATACAAGAGCCAGGGGCAACCCAGCAACACCAGCATTATCAGGCACAATACAACTACCAGTCTCTTAAAGAATTGGCTATATATCCAAGACATAACGAACTCTCATTTCGATGTGTTTCCACATTGTGCACGTAATTTCAAACGGCATTTCTATTTGCGATTTCCAGAAAAAATTTCCATCAAGTCGCCGCCTGCACCGCCCCGGCCTTCATCATCGCCTCTACCCGTGCGCGCACGAAGTTGATGTGACTGCGCAGGCCATACAGTTCTTCAGCATAGGATAGCGGTATGGTGATGCGGTTGACCTTTTCTTCGATTTCATCGAGGTGGCGCAACTGTCTGGCGGCCACGGCTTGCAACTCTGCCGGGTCCACGTTTTCTATCGATTGCTCGACCAGTCGCAACTGGCCATACCAGCGATAGATGCGTGAGCGTATGCGCCATACATACAGCGGTGGAATGATTTTGGACAAAGGCAGGAACAGTGCGCCCAGTGCGACCAGCACCACCCACATGCGTTCAAAGAAATTTGCAACCCAGAATGTCAGGTAACGCTGCAGCATCGGCGGGCCGTTTTTATAGAATTTTTCGGCCTCTCTTGCGACCGGGATTTCGGTGTATTTATCCGATGGAAATTCACCCTGCTTGCTGAACCAGTCCGCCCCGCTATGTATGCGCCTGGCTGCCTGTAACAGCAGTCCTATCATTGCGGGATGCAGGCTTTCATGGGCGACCAGGGTGGCGGTAGGTGCAATCAGATGATAATCGCGGGCTGGAATGTCACGACCTATATCGACTATGCCGCGTGGCAACACCACGTGTGACAGGAAAGGGAAGCGGCGCGTATAGGCTTCAGCCTGGACAAAATCAAACAGACGTATACCTGGCGTCTGCAACAGCATTTGCACCAGTGGCGAATCGCTGGCTGAACTGAAGATCAGCACATCGACCTTGCCATCCAACAAAGCTACCGTGCCTGGCGTATCTGCCAGTTTTTGTATGCTGACGTCTTCTGCGGTCATACCGTTGACATCTAATATCTGCTCAAACAGACGGGCAACGCCGGTACCATCGGGGCCGACGTTCACAGTCTTGCCCTTGAACTGGCTGATAGTGGTGACTTCTTTGGGGCTGCGATAAAACACCCAGATCGGTTCATAAAACAGGCTGCCCAGCGAGATCAGGCCACGTTCCTGTGCCTTTGTTTCATCGGTGGAACCACTGCGGACAAAACCGATTTCAATATCAGAATCGGGGTCGCTGATACGTGCCAGATTTTCTTCCGACCCCAGAGAAGCCTGCTGGCGCAATTCGATCTGGTTCTTGGCCAGCTCTTGCGCATAGCGTTTGGCGAAACGCTCATAGGCGCCATTGGCCTGACCGGTAGACATATCGATGATGCGTGATGGCGCCGGGTCTACCAGCCAGTAACCAACACCACAGACGATCACCACCATCAGCGTGACCGGGCCAAAAGCGACCAGCAGATCACGCAGATTGAACAGGGTGAATTTAATCTTCTGCATGTTTTTGTGGGGTGGGAATATAGTCAGTCGTTAGTTTCTGCAAGCCTTCCAGCATGGTGTCATAAGCGATAGCCACGTCTTGCTGGCCGCCTTTGACGCCCAGTTCTATATGCCGGCGTTCAGTTGCACTGCCGACACTGGGCAGGCTGAAGACCTTGATACCGGCATAGGTGGCTTCCAGCTCTTCCATCAGGGGAGTGAGTATGGATTCGGCGATTTCATATACCAGTACGGATTTTTCAAATTGCACGTTCTGGTGGAACAGATGAGAAAAATGGGTATCCAGCACCCATTCCAGCATGGGCCAGGCCATGACCGGAAAACCAGGTACAAAGAAATGATTCTGTATCGAAAAACCGGCAATCTTGTTGAAAGGATTGGGGATAATGTCCGCACCCTGCGGAAATTCACCCATCTTCAACCGGTGCAGGTTATCAGGGGTATTCAGGTCGGCCACTTCGCCTTTTTCTTTGGCGATGTCGATGATGCGTTCCTGGATCAGGAGTTTGGCCTCGGGCTGCAGGACTATCGGCAAATCCAGCGCAGCCGCCGCGCACTGGCGCGTATGGTCATCTGGTGTGGCACCGATGCCGCCGGTAGAAAATACGATGTCACCACTGGCAAAACTGCGTTTCAGGGTTGCGGTAATGCGCTCGCGGTTGTCGCCTATGTATTCGACCCAGTCCAGTTGCAAGCCGCGTGCTTTGAGCAGGGCAATGACCTTGGACATATGCTTGTCTTCGCGTTTGCCGGATAAAATTTCATCTCCGACTATGATCAAACCTATCGCCACAATCCACTCCCCTGTTATGCATGAAGCCTCTATTGTGCGCCATTTTCGGTTTGGTGGGTAATCACGCTCAGTTGATCACTTGCTCCTGTAACTTCTCATGTTGTTGTCGCTGCACCTGTAGCGCATCCAGGCAATAATGCTGGAACCATAAACCGGTAAAGACAAATACCAGCACATAAACCCAGATCGCCACAGCCGCGATGACCGGCAAAAACAGAACCGACAAGACCCCGCCCAGCCATAGCAAACCCGGCCCGGCACCAAACAGACCGGCGACAATGCCTATCGCCAGCAATGAAGGGCGATGCTGCTTCAACAGTGCGTCTCTTTCATCGGTATCGGCATGCTGGGCCAGGGCATCGTACACCATGACGCGATAGGTCAGCCATCCCCACAGAAATGGCTGCAAGACCAGGCTGACGGGGGGTATCAGGGTCAGCGGCAATGTCAGCAGCCAGATCAGGGCAAAAATGCCGAATGATGCAAACGAATGCGCCAGGCTACCCAGCAGGCTGCCGCCATTTTTTTGTTCCAGCGTCGGGTAATGCCGCTTGCCCACATGCTGACTGATGGCAGGCATCGCAAACAGGGCGATGCAAACCAATGAAGTAAAGACCATCAGTGGCAGCAAGACCCACATCGCCACCAGCGGCACGACCATGGTTTTAAAGGCGATCAGACCCAGCATATTGAGTACGCTGCCTGCCGCCTGGAAGCCATTGTGCTCACCAAACCAGGCCTGGATAAAGTCCATCATGCTTTGCAAGCCACACCACATGGCGCCCCCCCATAGCATCAAAGCTGCCAGGAAAGGGACAAAAGTCAGCAAGAGCATGCGGTAATGCAATTGCCCTGCTACTGCCCTGCCCCAGGCACGCATGATGGAAGCCATGTTCATGGTTGCTGTTCCTTGTCAAAGCCTGTCATGCGTTTTAAACCCAGCCACTGTTGTGACCAGAAACCTTCGCCATAGTTACGGTTATTACCATCCGGTGCGGGCAACTGATCACGGATGCCGGTCATGGCAAATTCTTTACTGAACAGCGCGGTGCCAAACAGCAGATCCCAGACCGGGAACAAGACAGCAAAATTATGCCCCCCCAGCGTACCCTTGCCATTGGTTTCATGGCCTATGCCTATGGCATGGTGGGTACGGTGGTAACGCGGCGACACCAGCAGGTATTCACCGATACGGCCAAAATGAATACGCACATTGGCATGCTGCAGGCTTTGCAGCATCTGCGATGCCATCACCAGCATCACGTACTGGCCGGGTTCAACACCAATAGCCAGGGCAATCACGCCCATGTAGATGTCACGGATAAAATCATCCAGCAGGTGGTTGCGGTTGTCGCTCCACAGATTCATGTCACGCTGGCTATGGTGCAGGCTGTGCAGTGCCCACGACCAGTTGAAGTGATGTTCGGCGCGGTGATACCAGTAATCAAAGAAATCAAGTACGAACAGGTAGACAAAGAACAGCAAGACCGGATATTGCAGCATATCGGGCCAGATGTTTTCCAGATTGAAGGGATTGACACCTTGCAGATGCAGCACCGCAGACGCACTGTCGAGCAAGGGATCAAGCACGAAAAACACCAGAATGGAAAACGCCCCCAGCCGATGCAGGGCGGTATAGATGAAATCATTCCAGCGTGCATAGCGGTTCTTGATTTCGTGCACGGGTATCCAGGATTCCAGCGGACGCAGCACGATAAACAGTATGATCAGTTGCAACACGCCGAGGATGAACCATTCGACGCCTTCGAAAGAATCTTCAACAAACTCGCCCAGCCCCAGATAAAACATCAGGGGCTGCACTATCGTTTCAAAAATCCAGGCTTGCAGATTTGTGAACAGATCAGAAATCATCATTATTTTTTCGGTTGATTTAAATTACGGTAAGCAGGATGCTCACGTAGGGTAGCAAAACAAAAGGATTTTTGCTCAAGGCCGCTAATCAGCGGTTCCAGGTTTTCGGGTGCCCAGGCTTGCTTGCGTGACCAGATGCCCATGTGGGCGACAAAAATATCGCCATCCCTGAGCTTGTCCAGCACCCGTTTGAGCAGCATGGGGTTACTGAATTTTTCACTGGGCAGTTCATCGCCAGAAAACCCGGCCGGTGCCCAGCCCACATGCTGATATCCACAGGCCTGACCGGCTTTCAGCAAACCCGGCGTCAGCTTGCCACCCGGCGCACGCCAGTAAGGATCAAGCTTTTTACCCGTCAAGGCAAAGAAACGCTGATCGACGCGACGCAGCTCCTGGCAATACTCCTGTGCTGTCCATTGCAGGGTCTGCCCGGCCTGGGCACCAAATTGCGGCTTGACTGCTATCCGGCCGTCGGGCAGATCACCGGCAACATACACGTGGTCAAAAGTATGGGTGCCAAAGGCATGGCCTTCGTCAGCCAGGCTTTTCCAGTAGGGAGACCAGCTCATGTCGAGTGAATAATCGCCCTGCACGGTTTTTTCATTTGCCAGAAAAAACGTGGCCTTGATGTGATGCCGGCGCAGGGTAGTCGCAATCAGTTCTGCCTGTGACTGGCTACCAGTATCAAAAGTCAGATAGATCGTAGCCTTGCAGTTGCTGGCATTGGTACCAGCGGCGGCGGCAGCAGCGGCAACATGCGAGGCCACTGCGGGCAAGCCCAGCATGGCCACCAGGGCCAGTTTCATGCGCAGCGGCAATTTACATATTGCCGGCACGGTTGGCAAAATACACACCATGTGGGGAACGCCCTACCGGTATCATCTTGATCACTTTGCGGGACGGGATATCAATCACGGCCACCTTCTTGATCCAGCGCAGGGTCGTCCACAGGGTTTTACCGTCATCGCTGACTTCCATGCAATCCGGCCCGCCAGGTACCTGGATGTTGCCGACCATTTCCAGGGTCTGCTGGTCAAGGATATTGATTTCGTTGGACGTGCGGTTAGAAACAAAGGTATGACGCTTGTCACCCAGGGCGCGGAAATTGTGCGTGCCTTCGCCTGCCTTGATTTTCTTGACCGTTTTTTGCGTGCGCCAATCGATCACTTCGACATAATTACTGCCCATGATACCGACCAGCAGGTATTTGTCGTCTGGCGTCATGGATATACCTGCCGGCAACTTGCCTACAGGTATAGTCCACTTGATTTTCTGGGTTGCCAGATCAATGGCAGATACCTGGTCACTGCCCTGCTGGGTAATGAAGACCGTGGTACTGGCGGCATCAAATGCCATATGGCTGGGCAACTTGCCCAGGGGCACGCGCTGCACCAGTTTCATGTCCTGGCCATCGTATTTATAAAAATCGACGCGATCAAGACGCAAAGAATTCGATACAAACCATTTCTGGTCAGGTGAAAAGCCGATCTGGTAAGGGTCGGCAATGTCCTTCATGCGGCGTTGTATCTGCCCGGTTTTCGGGTCGAGAAACACCAGTTCATTACCGACTGCATTGGCCACGATCAGGGACTTATTGTCCGGTGTAGCCATCAGGTGATGCGGTTCCTTGCCTACAGGAAACGTGCTGATTTCTTTATAGCTTGTCTGGTCAAGCAAGCTCACGGTCGCGTCACGTGAATTCAATACCACGACGACATTGGCCTGGACAGAGGATGCTGCAACACTGGAAAGCAAAGAAAACGCCAAAGACGACAACAAAAAACGACTACGCATGAAAGTTACCGCAAAAAATTAAATTGAACAGGCATTTTACAGCGCATGACAATAAGGAAAGGGCTTTCCTTTCATTGTTTTTCAGATTTTTCGCTAATTTTGCGTAAAATCAAGCTGCATCATACTTGCCGAAAAGCAAAACAGGTCAAAAACTGGCAAGTAACAGTGCAAGCAGTAGTAAGCAATTGTGACAGCTCTCAACAATTGTATCGCCATCCACCATGCCGGAAACTTTTGCTCTACAATTGCGCCAGCTTTTTTGATGAGGGAATTGCCGGGCCTGTAGCTCACACTTCGCCACCAGACGATTTGCATGCAGTTTCAACGTGCAGCAATGGTTTTCGCCTGGTGCGTCAGTACAGAGTAACATGCCCGCCAGCCCATCCCAGACCAGAGAAACAGGGTAGCAGAAAAACCCCAAGTCAGCCTGCACCTGAAAAAACCAACAATGGCGGGCGTATTAATGCGCCCTATTACTTCGCATTATCGCATTACCAAGGAAAAACCATGAGCACAATCACAACAGTCAGCGGTCTGCAATATGAAGATAAAGTCATCGGCGAAGGCGCAGAAGCGCAAGCCGGTCAACATGTCGATGTTCATTACACAGGCTGGTTGCAAAATCCTGACGGCAGCGCAGGCAAAAAATTTGATTCCAGCAAAGACCGCGGTCAGCCGTTTTCTTTCCCATTGGGCGCTGGCCATGTGATCAAGGGCTGGGATGAAGGCGTACAAGGCATGAAAGTGGGCGGTACCCGTCTGCTGACTATCCCTTCCAGCCTGGGTTACGGCCCACGCGGTGCTGGTGGCGTTATCCCTGGCAATGCAACCCTGATATTTGAAGTTGAATTGCTGGGCGTTTAATCCACTGGCATCCCCAACCTTGGCAGCATGAACGATATTGGCAAACCCGGGACTGAGGTTACGGGTTTGATGCTGTATTGATCAGGTTTTCATTGCAAAATAAGTACTAAATAAGCGTCAAACAAGCAAAAGCCAGGGCATGCCTGGCTTTTTTGCAACAAGTTTGATGAATACAGCTTATTCTTTAATGAAATGCTCGCGGTAGTATTTCAGCTCTTCAATCGATTCCAGGATATCGGCCAGGGCGGTATGCTTCTGGTGTTTTTTGAAGCCGGATGCCAGTTCTGGTTTCCAGCGGCGGCACAGTTCTTTCAGGGTCGATACATCCAGATTGCGGTAATGGAAGAAGGCTTCCAGCTTGGGCATGCCGCGTGCCATGAAGCGACGATCCTGGCAGATGGTATTGCCGCACATGGGTGACTTGCCTGCGGGTACAAAGGCTTTCAGGAAGGCGATCAGGGCGACTTCTGCATCGGCTTCGGTGACGGTAGAGGCTTTGACGCGCTCAATCAGGCCCGAACGGCCATGGGTGCCCTTGTTCCAGTTGTCCATCTTGTCCAGGGTTTCATCGGACTGGTGGATGGCAAATACCGGGCCTTCGGCCAATACATTCAATTGCGAATCAGTTACCACTATCGCCACCTCGATGATACGATCGGTATCCGGGTCGAGGCCGGTCATTTCCATGTCCAGCCAGATCAGGTTTAACTCGTTAGGGCGGGCCGGAATGGTCGTGTTTGTTTGAATGTCGGTCGCTTGTGACATAATTCTTCCTTAGCTATTACTTATCGAATGTCACATTTTCCCATGATTTCAGTCGTTTTTTCGGTTTTATTCGTTTCCTTCCTGCTATTGACGCTGGTTTTTCAGTTCTGGCTGGCTTCCCGCCATATCCGCCACATCCTGCGCAACCGTGCCGCCGTGCCTGCCCAGTTCGCTGAAAAGATCAGTCTGGCATCGCATCAGAAAGCCGCCGACTACACCATTGCCAAGACCAAGATGGGCATCGTGATGCAGATAGTGAATGCATCGGTGCTGATCGGTTTTACCCTGTTTGGCGGGCTGCAATGGCTGTCGGTGACCCTGGTTAAACTGGCAGGCCCAGGCATGCTGTACCAGATCAGCCTGCTGGTTGCGTTTGCCCTCATCAGCGGCATCATAGAATTTCCATTCAGTTATTACTCGCAGTTTGTGCTGGAAGAGCGCTTTGGTTTCAATAAAATGTCACGTAGTCTGTTTTTTATTGACATGGCCAAGTGGACAGGTATCAGTGTTGTCTTTGGTCTCCCCTTGGTATGGACTATTTTAAGCCTGATGGAAAAAGCTGGCAGCCTGTGGTGGTTATATGCCTGGGGCACTTTTATCGCTTTCCAGTTATTGCTTCTATTAATTTTTCCATTTGTGATTGCACCATTGTTCAATAAATTCTGGCCACTGGACAATGAAGAGGTACGTGCACGTATTGAAGATCTGAGCAAGCGCGTCAGTTTTTCACTCAAAGGCATCTTCGTCATGGATGGTTCCAAGCGCTCAGGCCACGGCAATGCCTATTTTTCCGGCTTTGGCGGTGCCAAGCGCATCGTGTTTTACGATACCCTGCTGGAACGTCTGGCCCCGAATGAAATTGAAGCCGTGCTGGCACATGAGCTGGGCCATTTCAAGCTCAAGCACATCGTCAAGCGCATGGTCGTTACATTCGGGCTGTCGCTGGTGTTTCTGGCGATACTGGGCTTTTTGAAAGACCAGGTCTGGTTTTACACCGGCCTGGGTGTAGACCCCATGCTGCTGGCCCGCAATGATGCGATGGCACTGATACTGTTCATGCTCAGTCTGCCGGTATTTACCTTTGTATTTTCACCGCTGAGTTCCATTACCTCACGCAAGCACGAATTCGAAGCCGATGCCTTTGCCGCCCAACACACCAATGCCAGCGACCTGGTCACGGCCCTGGTCAAAATGTATGACGACAATTCATCGACACTGACGCCCGATCCCTTGCATTCGGCGTTTTATGACTCACATCCTTCTGCCTCGGTGCGCATCAAGCACCTGCTGGCTGCCCAATAACGGAGACACCATGATCAAGACCTCAGACTTGCTGGCGAAAAAATCCCAGCATACCGAAACCGGGCTGGACGCAGCCAGCCTGCCCAACTATTTTGCCGCCACCCCTGGCTGGACCCAGGATGGGCCACGTATCGTCAAGACCTTTCAGTTCAAGAATTATTACGAAACCCTGTCCTTCATCAATGCGATTGCCTATGTCATCCACGCTGAAGACCATCATCCGGAAATGGTCGTCACCTATAACCGCTGCGTCCTCAGGTTTGATACGCATACGGTAAATGATGGCAAAGGCGGTATTTCAGAAAATGATTTTATCTGCGCAGCCAAGATCAACACTATTTTTGAGCAAAGCTTTTCCTGATGGCACGTGCACAAGCCCTGGTCATAGCCGCGCATGGCCGCCACTATCTGGTACAGGCCGAAATCGATGGTCAGCAACACAAACTGCATTGCGTCACCCGTGGTAAAAAAAGTGATGTCTCTGTGGGTGACATCGTTGAATATGCGCTGACATCCAAAAACCAGGGTGTGATCGAAGCCATCACCGAGCGCAAGACCTTGCTGTACAGATCTGATCAGTACAAATCCAAGATGCTGGCCGCCAACCTGACGCAGTTGCTGATCGTGGTGGCTACCGAACCCAGCTTTACCGATGACCTGGTATCGCGCGCGCTGGTAGCGGCAGAATCAGCCGGTATCAAACCGCATCTGATTCTGAACAAGGTTGACGTCACCACATCCCTGCCCAAGGCACGTGAACGTGTTGGCCTGTATGCGGGCCTGGGTTACCCCGTGCATGAAGTATCCGTAAAAACCGACCCCGAAGGCACGCGCCTGCTGATGCAAAAGCTGATGCAGGGACAAAGCACCATTCTCATCGGCCAGTCTGGCATGGGCAAGTCATCACTGATTAATTTGCTGATACCCGATGCAGAAATCGCCACCCGCGAAATCTCTGCCGCACTCGATACCGGCAAGCACACCACCACCTTCACCCGCTTGTATCACATGGATGAGAATTCCTACGTGATCGATTCACCCGGCTTCCAGGAATTTGGCCTGCATCATCTTAGCGAAGGCATGCTGGAACGCGCCTTCCCTGAATTTTTACCTCATCTGGGCCAATGCAAGTTCTACAACTGCCACCACCACACCGAACCCGGCTGCGCCATTCTGGCTGCAGTCAAAGACGGCAGCATCTCCACCATGCGGCATGACATGTTTGAACAACTGGTGCATGAATCGAAGCAGACGGTGGGGTATTAACAAGCAACAACAAGCAACTTGCTTCTTGAGTAGAACGAAATACCATTGATGCAAACAAATACCAAAATTTGATCTATGCTGGCTACAGCCAGGGCATTGTGAGTATTCCACTTGGTTTGACCATCTATTTCGGTAAAGGTTATACTTGCTTTGAAGCGCGTCAAAAGTTCACTCCAACGAAGCTAAAACTCATTTCATCAATAGGGATGAGTTCTAACAACAAGAGAGAAAAATGGATTCTTTAAAACGACGTTTTTTATTCATTTTCCTTTCTGTGGCATTGAGTGCAACGACGTCAGCTGCAGAGCCTACGTTGACCATGCTCGTCGGCACAAGTAATGCACCCAAGATGTTTTTGAATGATGCTGAGAAGCCTGTTGGTTATTTCACCGAACTTGCACAGTTAATTGGCAGACGCGCAGGCTACAAGGTTGTGATCGTTGCGGTTCCCTGGGCACGGGCAGTGCAAATGGCGGAGCGAGGCGAAGGTGTTATTTGTAGTTTATCCAAGACACCTGAGCGTGAAATGCTTTTTAATTACTCGAATGCCGTCCTTGTCGATCGTGTGGTAATCGTCACCTTAAAGAAAAGAAACTTAGTCGCAGCGAGTTTGGCCGATTTGAAAGGTATGACCATTGGTGTAAACCGAGGGTCAAAATACGGTACAAAGTATATTGAAGAACTTCCAATGGTAAATCTGGATGAAGATAATAGTGGCGTTTCCCGTTTGCGTAAGCTTGTATTAGGTCGAATTGATGCTGCAATTATTCCAGGTGGTGTTGCAGCCGTGACGTTTAATGCAAAAATGGCGGGAATAGACTTCAATGACTTAACTGTACAGAAAACACCTTTAGCGATAGATAAAAATTATTTTGGAATTTCCAAATCACGTCCAGACGCGAGTGATGTGTTAGGGCATCTCAATGCTGCAATTGATGCATCCATCGCAGACGGAAGCATCGAGGCAATAATGAATAATTATGGTGGTATGCCTTAACTGTAAGGGCTCACGTTTGAAACCGGTCATGCTCGACACAGGCAAGCCCACCACCACCTTCTCCCGCCTGCACCACATGGATGAGCCGATGGACTCACCCTGCTTTCACCAAATTGGCCTGCACCACCTCAACAAAGGCATGCTGCCCCCGGCTGCGCGATTTTGGCCACAGTCAAAGACAGCAGCATCTCTATCATGCGGCATGACATGTTTGAACCACTAGTGGACTGTCACAGTTGAAACAGAAGTGAAAGACGTTTGCCCGGCGATCAGGGCAAGACGCAAAGCGGAGCGATAGTGAACTATCGCGAGCATTTGCAACGCAGCCATGGTCGTCGCGCAAGCGGAAGGCACTCTGTTTTCAGCTGTGACAGTCCACTAAAGCATGAATCAAAGCAGACGGTGGGGTATTAATAAAAGTTTGCCCAGGCAAGGCCGATTTACCCTGGCCAGCTAACCAGGGCCCGCTAATAATTCATTGTTAAATGGCGCCTGCAAACTTATAATCCCTGACCTCACTATTGTCTATCTTATACCGATGAAAAAATTTCGACGTGCTCTTTCCCTGGTCGCGCTGACTCTCACTGTCACCGCCTGTGGTGGTGGTGGCGGTGGTTCCAGCGCAGGTCAAACCTCTTCAACGTCAACAGGAAATGTCAACGTTCCTGCAGTCTCCAATGATCCAGGCCTGACACTTGATCCATCGGTTTTAACGGCTGTCGTACTTCAGGGTGATAGCCTGTCGGTACCAGTAATAGCGCACGCAAATAAAAATTTTCCTAGTTTTGTGAATATAGGAATCGTCGATACTGCCGGTGTATTAAACACCAACCCCACTATCTACGGACTGGATGCGACCACTTATCGTGCCATGTTGACGACTTCACCCAAACTTGCTGTTGGTACCTATAGCGGCGTCATTGAAGTGCGGCTATGCAAGGACTTTGCTGTGATTTGTGCACAGCCGCATGAGGGATCCCCCTGGAAATTACCATATTCCATAGAGGTAAGAGCTCCTAACCTGAAGACACTTTCAGCCTTACCAGGTGCGCAGGACTGGACCACGTTCCAGGGTAACAAGGCGCATACCGGATATGTTCCGGTTAACCTCGACGTCAACAGTTTCTCGCTCCGCTTCCTGGCGAAGTCCAATATCAAAACAGCGGAATCTGACATCGTTACACAAGGTGGAATAACCAGTTTTGTAGAAAGCGACGGCTACGCTGCTACAAACGGTAACTATATTTATACAAGTGCAATCACGGCCCTCGATGAAGCTACCGGAAGCGTGAAATGGACTTTCCCGACATCCAACTACCGTTTGAATTCGCCTGCAGCAGAAAATGGCAAGGTCTACTTTGTCGGTGATGAAAACGGACGCCAGTATTTCTCCGTGCTGGATCAGGCAAGTGGAAAGCAATTGGCAAAGGTAAACAGCTATTCAGGAACATACACCACCTACCTGGCACCAGTAGCGGATGAGCAAAGCGTAATTGTTCCTGTTAGCTTTAGTAATGGCGTGGCGAGTTTCAATCCCACGACCTTGAGTACCAACTGGCTCGGCAGCAGAGTATCTGATTATTCTCCCAACTCGGATCGCTGGACAGCAGCAATGGATACGGATTTTACCTATGTCTATTCAAAAAACAGTTCCGCCGACAACAGTTCGGTGATGGTTGCGTTTGATAGAAAAAATGGACAAATCGCCAGTAGAGTGGCAAACCCGGACGACAAAAACAGCAATGATTCCCTGCGATCTGCTCCGGCCATCTGCAGTAATAAAAACCTGCTGATGACACGCCTGGGTTCGTATCTCACCAATTTTGATATGTCATCATCAAAAATAAAATGGGGACTAAGAGGTGAATTCAACAGCAATCCAGTCTGTACGGGCACCACTTTTTATATCATCAATGGCAAAACCATAGAAGCACGTTCCCTGGAAAGCGGTGCCTTGCAGTGGACATGGGCTCTGCCCTCACTGGAAAACTTCGTGTTCAGCACCAGAGATACCATGCCACTCAACCTGATTTTGACCAATAACGTTTTACTCGCCACTTCCAATTCCAGTGTCTATGCCATTGATCTGGGCACACACAAAACGGTCTGGACTTATGCAAGAAGTGGCTACCTGAGCATGTCAAAAAATGGTGTCCTGTACGTGAGGAATTTCGAAGGTTATGTAACTGCCTTCAATACACACTAGAACTCCCCCTTCTCACGACTAAACGATCACGACTAAACGATCAAGTGATCAAACAAGCTTTTCCGGAAATCTGGCAACAAACCAGGTTTCCGGACTTTTCTGCAACAGCAGAAAATCTCTATCTGTTCCGCAATCAGTATAAAAACCAGCGTTTGCGAACGAGCCCTGTTTCAGCCTCTTCTTCATCCTGCACCTCGACACCCCGGCACCTCAGTTCAGGAGATTTATCGCGCCACTTCGCTTCTATAAGCATTTCATTTAGAATAGGATTTCTGTCAACATTCCTTGAAAGCAATGTGATGCACCTGTTTGCGAAAAAAGTCCTTGGCTGCCTCATCATAGCCAGCTTGAACATGGTTCCTTCATCCGCCAGCCTGGCACAGACAAAAACCACTGATCCAGCCCTCAGGCAGGCACGGGAATACTACAAGGCAGGTGACGTCGCCCGGCTTGATAAACGTTATGCAGATGCTGTGCAATTGCTGGTCAAGGCGTATGAACTTGTCCCTGCATCGCATGAACTGCCTTACGACATTGCCTGCCTGCACGCATTGAGCGGGGCGAAAGACGATGCCTTCAAATGGCTGGATGTGGCCATCGGTGCTGGTTACCTGAATGTTGATCACATGCTTAAGGACAGCGATTTTGACAGCCTGCATGACGATCCGCGCTGGCAAAAAACAATCGAAAAAACCAGGAAAGAAGCCGCCCGGCAAGCCCGTCTTTGGTCATCACCAGTGTGGGATAGCGCTTATGCTGAACAATTGAGTGAAGACGAGAGAATAGCTGGCCTGTCCAAATTCTGGTCTGAAGTGAAATACAATTTTGTATACACCAACAAACTGATGGATTTGGACTGGGATGCCGTCTATCTGCGTTATCTGCCCAAGGTACGCGCAGCAAAAAACACGGCAGACTATTACAAGATTCTGATGGAAATGTGCGCCTTGCTACAAGATGGACATACCAATGTCATGCCACCAACCATCCTATACAACGATGTGTGGGGCACCGTACCGCTACGCGCCACATTGATGGAAGACAAGGTCATCATCACGGACGTGCTTGATCCTGCATTGCGCGAACGCGGCATCTTGCCCGGTCATCAGATACTGACTGCGGATGGGCAGGATATCAAAGCCTATTTACAAAAAACAGTAGCCCCCTATATCAGTGCGTCTACCCCGCAAGACATGGATGTCCGGCTCTACAATTATGTACTGTTGCTTGGTGACCTGGACACGCCAGTGAAAATGCTTGTCGCAGACCCGCAGGGCAAGACACTTTCCATCGACATCAAGCGTATTAATACCACAACCCGGCGCAAGTTTGCGACACCCAGGCCGGCATTCAACTGGCGCATGTTAGCCAATAATGTTGCCTACGTTGAACTCAACTCTTTTGGTGACAATACCGCGGCCAACGAATACATCAAAGCCTATGCAGAAATTGCCAAGGCAAAGGCAATCATCTTCGATGTGAGGAAAAACGGTGGCGGTGATACTGACGTAGGCTACAGAGTATTGCAAACCCTGGGGACGCCACCCTTTGACGGCAGCCATGCCGCCACCCGCGACTATAAGCCCGCAAAGCGGGCATGGGGCGAAAAGCAAGCCATGCATGACTTTGCCGACGAAAAAAACCAGCCAGATCCAGAGCGCGCCTATCACGGCACAGTCATGGTCCTGACCAGCGCATCAACCTTTTCCGCCGCTGAAGATTTCGCCGTTGCCTTTGACAGCATGAAGCGTGGCCTGATCATTGGCGAACCTACCGGCGGAAGCACAGGCCAACCATTAATGATCAGCATGCCCGGTGGCGGCAGTGCCCGCATCTGTACCAAAAAAGACAGCTATATCGACGGCAAGGCGTTTGTCGGCGTAGGCGTACAACCTGGCAAGCTGATCCACACAAAAATAGATGACTTCAGGGCGGGCAAAGATACGCAACTCAATGCGGCACTGGCAGAGATTGAAAAAGTCAGGTGATGTAACAGGCCCACTCTCGCCAGAAAACGCTGGTTGGCGAGTGGGCTACAAGCAAAGCAGTGTTACATGCTTGGCTTACATGACTTCAATTTTCCTGCCATCCGGATCTTGGACAAGATAAATATTCTTCCCGTCTCGTTCAATCCGGGTATGGTCACCGATTTTTCAGCAAGACATATGTCTCCAACACCCGCCACGGGCTTGTGCCTTCTTGCTCTATCAAGTAAATGCTGGTGAAACTGATCTGTAGAGGATTGGACAGGCTGGCGGCCGCTGCCAGTGAATTACCAGAGGCTTTCGGGTTTCTTGGGTGGGCCAGGGTCAGATGTGGGCGTTGAATCTTGATATTGTCTGAGGCCAGAATGTATTCACGCAATTGAAGAAAAGCCTGTTCTCCTTCAATGCAATGCAGTATCAGGCCATGCCCCAAAAATACTTCGGGTGCACCAAACGTCAGGGTGATGGGTGGGAATGCCAGATGTTGCAGCCTTTGCCTGATGGATGAGAAATCGACGATTTCATCTTCACGGCAAAGTGTGATGTGTGCCGGGATCAGGCTGCTTTGTACAGGATCAACAATGCTGCGCACGTGTTCCAGTTCAGCCGCAGCATGCGCTGGCACAAACATGGTCAATTGCTGTCGAATAGAAGCCATGAAGAAAAATTCAATACGTTTTTAAAAGTCAATCCATCGTGGAAGTCAGGTACTTACTTTATCCTGCATTAATTTAATTAGCGTGTACTAAGCCACCGCTCGCAAAGATGCGGAATAATATTGGTTGCCCGACCACGCGAGAATGTGAAGCCGAAAGGCAGGCTTTCCATGTCCAGCGCGACCAGTAACTTCTCTGCCCTGCCACGTGCGGACTTGACCAATGAAGCGGCTGGGAAGACGGTCAAGGATGTTCCCACGACCAGCACTTTGGCCGCAGTGGCTATATGTTGCCGCGCTTCGGTCATATATTGGACCTCTTCACCAAACCAGACGATATCCGGGCGAAGCTGGGTGCCGTCCTCACATAATTGCCCGATAGTGATGGGTGCATCGCCGATACGATAGCGCCTGCGGGCGTCAGATGTGCCACGGGCATAGGTCAGTTCACCATGCACATGTATGACGTTGGTGGACCCTGCGCGTTCATGGAGGTCATCGACGTTTTGAGTAATCACAACGACTTCATATGCCGACTGCAATTTGGCAAGTGCAATGTGTGCTTCATTGGGTTCGGCGCGAGCAGCCAGTGCGCGTCGCTCATTATAAAATTCGAGCACAAGCTCTGGATGGGCTACCCAGCCTGCTGGGCTGGCTACTTCTTCCCACGAGTAAGATTTCCACAATCCATTTGCATCACGAAAAGTCGGCAAACCACTTTCTGCGCTAATGCCAGAACCGGATAAAACAACGATTTTGTTGGTTTGTATTTCAGGTTTCATACTACAGGCTTCAATATAATACAGGAAAGAAGCATCAGCTTACCATTAACTATCCTGGCTATGTCAAGACTGTCTCCAGCCTCGCCATGAATGAATGCATACAGTTTTTCGGAAGGACTTGCATCGCCCTCTTCAGTTCAAACGATGTCGACACACGTTGACAGACCAGTTTACCGTAGCTTGGTCGATCGCCGCATGAACGGGTGAGTGTGCGAGTTCTGTGACGATTCCGCTGGCGGCACGTTCACCATCCCTGGCTGACTTCCACAGTAGCATGTCAGTCACCAGGCCATCTGCACTCTGGCAAATGCGTCGCAGAATAAAACCGGGTTGATGCTGTAGCCAGCCATCAACATCACTGTTTGCCGCGATAAAGTCTTTCATCGTTACGCCCGCTGACAAGTAGAAAGTCGTGATTTCCATCGCTTCAGTTGCCAATGATTTAGTTGCCATCATTTTCTCCGTGCTGCCAACTTTTGTAGACGAACTCCAGGCTGTAGCCATCCGGGTCGCGCACATTGGCGGCGTAGTAACGCGGGTCATAATGAAGCCTCGCCCCTGGTGCACCATTGTCGGTCGCGCCAGCCGCCATGGCAGCGGCATAGGCGGCGTTCACTTCGTGCTGGTCGCGAGCGACAAATCCGACGTGTGCTGCCTGGCCTTCAACGACGCCTTCGCGTAGCCAAAAGAACACGCGTCCGTTCGCCCCGAATCCTTTCAGGTCGGGGTGGCCCGGCGGGCCGTTTTTGCCATCGTAGTCAAGGCGATTGACGATACCTAATGGTGTCAGTGCGGCAGTGTAAAAGGCGATGGAACGGTCAATGTCACTGACCGAAAGAAAGATATGATCCAGCATGATTTTGCCCTCTTCGTATTAAATGTTGTAGCCGCCGGCAACTTCGATGGATTGCGCATTGATCCAGCCGCTGTCTTGCGTCAGCAAACCTGCAATAACGCGAGCGACATCCTCTGGTTCACCAACCCGCCCCAAAGCGGTCTGGGATGCCAGAAGTGTTTCGAATTCATCGTTCAGCCCGCCTCCGAGCTCAGTACGTATGGCACCAGGCGATACTGCATTGACGCGGATACGCCGTTCGCCAAATTCCTTGGCCATATAACGGGTGAGCACTTCCAGCCCGCCCTTGAACGCGGCGTACGGTGCCACACCCGCAGTCGCAACCCGCGTGGTTGCGCTGGTCAGGTTGACGATGCTTGCGCCCTTCTTCATCAGCGGCAGCAGTGTCTGCGTAAGAAAGAACGGCCCCTTCAGATGCACATTCATCAAATCATCGAACTGTGTTTCGGTAACGGTTTCGATGGGGTTGTACAGGCCATGGCCTGCATTGTTCACAAGGCCAGCAAGTTCACTGCTATCCCAAACGCTGGCCAGAGTGCGCTCTACTGTACTACGGAAACCGGCAAAAGCACGCACGTCGCCAACGTCCAGTTTCAAGGCAGTGGCCTTGCCGCCAGCAGCGGCGATTTGGCCAACCACCTCTTCCGCTTTGGCCGCCTGGCTATGGTAGGTGAGGATGACGCCCAGTCCACGGCGTGCGCATTCCAGGGCAGTACTGGAGCCGATTCCGCGGCTGCCGCCGGTGATGATGACGATGTTCATTTGTAGCTCCGAGAGATATGTAAAAGAGCCACCATGATAGGCATCCGTGCAGAATCGGGCCTGCCATTTCATGCTCTAATCCTGCCCAATCCTGCCTGATCCTGCTTTTGCATTGCCAACACACCTCAAGCTGGGGTTTAATCTGTGCATGGAACAACAGTTAAATGAACTTCGAACCCTGGCCGCTCATGCCGAAAACCGGCGTACAGAAACAGGTATTCCGCGCGTTGCCATGGTGCAGGGTGCCATTCCTGAGCACCAGCTGGCAGCCGTCTATGACCCCATGATCAATCTGATTCTTACAGGGAGCAAATCCATGACTGTAGGGGGACGGACCCTGCATTATGATCCGGCAACCTATTTTGTGATGTCTGTTGATCTTCCCGCAGCAGGCGTGGTCCACCCGGCAGATACGGGTGCGCCCTATCTTGCTGTCAGTTTGACATTGGAAGCCAGCACGATTGCCAATCTGCTGGGCGACCTGCCTGATACTGCCAACAGGTTTAATGCAAGGGAAGCAGGTTTTTCTGTTGCGGCGGTGACGCCGGAATTACTTGATGCCTGGGTACGAATGCTGCGGCTCATGGATCATCCTGCCGATATCCCTGCGCTGGCACAGGTGTATGAGCGTGAAATTCTTTATCGCGTATTGCAGGGGCCTATGGGATGGATGCTGCGCGACATCGCCTTGCCTGATTCCGCACTTTCCAGAGTCAACCTGGCTATCCAGCAGATCCGGCGCGACTATACGCTGCCACTGCGTGTGGAAGACCTGGCGAACAGGGCTGCGATGAGCGTATCTGCGTTTCACCGGCACTTCAAGTCGGCGACAACGCTCAGTCCGGTCCAGTATCAGAAGCAAATTCGATTGCTGAACGCCCGCACTTTGCTTGTGGCCGCCGGATACAGCGTTACCGCCGCCGCACATGAGGTAGGCTATCAAAGTTCAACTCAATTCAGCCGGGAGTATTTGCGCGAATTCGGGCAACCTCCGGGGAAAGATGCTACAAGAATTGCAAATGTACTGAGGCGTTAAGCAAGCCTGTCATGAAAAATATTGTATCTCTTAAGCAAATACAATCCCTACCTAAAAAAACCAGTCGTCTTCAGCGCCTTTTCTGACAAGTCAATGAAGTGTTATGTCTTTCAAGGAAGAAGCACATTACAACTATCATAGGCATCCAAACAGCTTTGGATTTTTGTGGCATTTACCGTCTATCTCAACTGAGCACCAAAAGAATTAATAAAGCTTCAAGGCGTCTCTATTTTTAGAGCTAAGTCTAAACGAGATAAAACGACAATTTTTTTATTTGCATTTCAAGCTTCATGCTGCTGGCTTCAATTTAAAACATCAACGAAGCATCAGCCTACCAGCAACCGTACGGACGATGTCAATGCTGTCTTCATGGTCGTCTTGCCTGCATGTATATATCGTGCTGCCATCTGGCTTGATGGATATGCCTATCACCTTCGTATTTTCGCCACTAACCCGGCTTGCCATGACTTCTACTTTTGGGATGTCTGCCTGAATTGCGGGAAAAATGCCATTGGCCTTCGATAGCTGTAATGCACGTTCATCCCCATCAAGGTAATAAACCCAGACCAGCATACGCGCTATCTGAAATTCATCCCTGTCCGGGTAAGAGCCTAAAGGGCCACTGAGCACACTATCCATTTCCGTTTTGAAAATCGCCCGCCACATCAAGTCTTTGGTCCCAATGACGCCAGCCATTTTTTTTCTGATACAGACAAGGGCTTGGGCAGCATGCGTTCTGGTACTTCCCAAACGACCACTTTGGGGGCCTGGGTTTTGAATTCGTTGCTATTCAGGTAGGCATAGGCTGCGCCATCGAAATCACCGCCATCCTTGGCCAGGTTGGCGACCGGCGAACCCAGGTGCTGACTGAGGAAAGGGGAGAAATTCGAAGCGCGGCTGAAGGACGTGCCTACCAGTGCCACTGGTGGCAAACCGGCGTCGCCAAACAGGTCATCACTGGCGACAGTAACGGGGGCCACCTTGCTGATCTGCGTGACTTCGGTTGCCGGGCGTACCCAGGCTGGCAAGCCTTCCAGGTTGGAGACACGCATCAGATCGCCCGAACGCTCTACCCTGGATGATTGTATGGCTTTGGGGTCGGGTGAGGCTTTGGGTTTATCTACCAGGTTCAGCGCCTGCAAATGTTCTGCCAGGGCCTTGGCGGCAGCGTTGGAACCGTGTTCATTCCAGTGAGAATCGCTGCGGTAATAGCGTTCTTCCGTCATGGCGGCCAGTGTTGGCGTAAAGTCCAGGGTATCGACCTTGCTGGCTGTCAGGATTTTTACCCAGTCGTCCACCCGTGTTGCAAAACCGGGCGGGCGATGCAGTCCACACAAATGATCATGTTCGATCCGGGTCTTGTCGGGTACGACGGCCACCACCAGTTTGATGCCGCGTTTTTGCAGATCGCTGGCAGTCTGGGTGATGATTTTTGCCCTGGCGGCGGCATTGTCGGCAGCATTGGCGAAAGGAGTCAGTTCATCCGTCAAAAACAGCCAGTCGGTACAGCCCTTGCGCACCGATACACCGGTATCGCCAGCCAGCAGCCAGGTCACGCCACGTTCAATTTTTGCGAATGGTTTGCTGAGCAGGAAGTAACTGTTCAGTTGCGCAGAAAACTGGCGGGTGGCCTCACCATCAAGCAGGCGCGTGGGATTATCAATCCCCTTCCAGCGGTCGGCAGGCACATCACGCAGAGAAGTCTGGGTCACCGCAAGGCCACCCAGCATGATGACGGCAAAGGCCGTCACCGGCAAAAAACGGGTCCAGCCGGCTTTTTTGGGATCAAAGGTAAAGCACTCACTCATGATCGCCTCCTAAAACTGAAAATACAGGAAGGGAATGGCCTTTTGCCCGGCCAGTACCACAACGGCATAAGCAAAGGTCAGCACGGGCCAAGTCATGCTCCAGCCAGCAAAGCCCAGACCACCGCGCTTGCCGATGACCGTAGCCGGATAGACGACGCAGATCAGGCCCAGCACAAAGGTCAGCACGATACTGGGACGCAATGCCAGAGCAATGGCGTCGCCCATGGCAACACCATGCAGGCCGAACTGACCAGCCCACAAATCCATCGCCGTCGCAAAACTATCGGACCGGAACACGGTCCAGGCCAGCATCACAACCAGCAGGGTCAGCGTGCGGGACAGATAATTGGGCATGGATAACCCACGCTGGGTAAACATGCGGTCACAGCACAGGGCCGAGCCGTGGATGATGCCCCAGATCAGGTAATTCCAGTTTTCGCCGCCGTGCCACAGACCACCTATGGCCATTGTCAGCATCAGGTTGACATAGGTGCGGCCCGCGCCGTGACGGTTACCGCCCAGGCTGATATACAGATAATCACGCAGCCAGGAAGACAGTGTCATGTGCCAGCGACGCCAGAAATCCTGTATCGACACGGACAGATAGGGGTTGTTGAAATTTTCCTGAAAATCGAAACCCAGCATCAGGCCCAGGCCGATTGCCATGGCGCTGTACCCGGCAAAGTCAAAATACAGTTGCAGGGTATAGGCGGCACAACCCGTCCAGGCATCGATCAAGCTTGGATTGTGCAAACCAAATGCCAGTGTGACGATGGGCGACAGGGTGTCGGCAATCAGTACCTTCATCGAAAAACCGACCATGAAGCGGCGTACACCGGCGGCAAATTTGTCGATAGAAAAAACTCGCTCGCGCAATTCAGTATCGATGACCTTGTAACGCACAATCGGGCCAGCAATCAGATGCGGGAACATCGCCATATAGGCGCTGAAAGAAATAATGCTGTATTGCGCCGGTACGGTTTTACGCCGTACATCGACGATATATGAAATCGCATGCAAGACCGTGAAGGACAGGCCTATCGGCAACATCAGGTTTTCCCACGGGATGGTGGGCATGTCACGGCCAGTCAGGATGGTATTGAGCGAATACACCAGCATATTGGTGTACTTGTACCAGACCAGCGACGCCAGGTTAAGCACAATGGCAGCCGCCATGATGCGGGTCTTGCTGCGTTCATTGCTGGTTTTGTCGATCAAGATGGCTGCGGCCCAGGCCAAGACAGTCAGAGCAATGATCAATACCAGGAACTTTGGCGTCCACCAGGCATAAAACAGCCAGCTCCCCACCAGCAGGGTGTGATTGCGAAACCGCTGGGGAGTGACCAGGTAGAGAGCAAAGAACAGTGGCAGGAAGAGAGTCAGGAACTCTAAAGACGCAAATACCATGGATCGTGCCTGTGCTTAGCGTGGATCAGGAAGTACTGTCGCGGACAAAGAAGGTCTGACGTCCTTTTTTGCCCGGCATGACTACAACGCTATAACGTTCACCGGCTTGCAACTGCCCCAGGTCAACGCCCTTGCCTTCTTCTTTCGCATCGCACATGGCTTGCGCTTTCAGGCTGATGGGGTTCACCAGGCGACGTTGCAGCGTAGCTGGTTTAACGGCTTCCAGTATTGGGGTATTTTTTACTGCCACATTCAGACCAGCAACGGCGCAGCTGGCATCCAGGTTCAGCAAGGCGACTGAAGAACGGCTGGCATTGAAATCCGTCGGTGTGTCCTTGATGATGACGGTTTCTATGCCTGTGCCCTTACTGATGATGGCAACGGTGACAAATTCACCTGGCTTGGCCACCACTTCCACTGCTGTTTTTGCAGTGCCTACCTGCACATTGGCAGCCAGCTTGGCACCAGCCTTGACCGGATAAAAACGGGACACCCTGGCGTCGCCCTGTGCTGCCAGCGCCACTTTCGCAGCGCCATTCACCACACTGGCCTTGTCTTCACTGGCATTGAGGAAACGCACAAAGGAAGAATCCTGGGCAGGACCGGTTTCATATAAAGGATTGTCAGCGGCATGCGCCGCCACCACCAAGATAGAGCCCAGACAGGCAACGATCAGTTTTTTCATGATTAAGGGTGATCCGGTTTTATTTATTTTTTAATGTTTTGCAAAACGGCTGGCGAAGAAATGGCATTGCCTATCGCCGTACCCCAGGCTTTGTAACCAGCCAGGTCAAAATGCTGACCATCAGCCGAAGCCCATTCGCCTGGTTTGGACATGTTCAGAGAATCCACATAGGTGCAAGGCGCAACGATTTCAGACAGGTAGCCAGACATTTCCTTGGCACGTGCAAAAGTCTTGTTGAACTTGCCGCCTTCGGTACCCCATGCAGGGCCGACCCAGACGCAGCTCACTGCATTGTTTTTAACGCCCTTGGTCAGGCGTGTCACTTGTTGCCAGATCCAGGTTTTCGGCAGTTCTGGTGCGGCATACGACGCCATGGTGTCGCCATTGACGACAACTACCAGATTCGGTTTATATGTTTTAACCAGTTCATTAAAGGGACGGGTCACTGCATCCTGGCCAGTCTTCACTTCTACCGGACCATCCTTGATACGCGCCGCACCGCCACATGGCGATTGGCTTTTCACCATCCAGTCACCGGCGGCAACACCGCAGGCACCGAAGGAATACACGACAGCGCCCTTGCTCATCAGATCATCATGCAGGGTCGTGATCAGATAATCAGGGGTGGACATATGGCTATCGCCAATAATCAGGACGGTAAGTCCGGCTAACAGTGCGCTCATAATTTATCTACTTTTATTAATGCGTTGGATAACATGTGTTTGTCATATCTGCCCCACCTGCTGAAGCAATCCGGGGCCGCTGCAAAAACAAACACTATTGGTTGCAGTTTGCGGAATCGTTAAATTCTGTTAAATACGAAATCCATTTTTGTGCGTTTACTGCAATATATTTGAGTGTAAACAAATCAGTCCGCAATGCCAGTTAGTTGACGAAAATTCACAAATTGCTGACTGTATTCAAATAGGAAATGCAATAACTGTTACATGTTGAAATTCTTTATGTGGGAAATAAAATCGGCAAGTTTACAAGAGTCATTGCACATATGGCAATAAATTAATGCCTGAAAGCAAAAAACTGCGTAAAATGGACAGGATTAATCTCTACCCAGAATTTAATATGGGAAAGACGAATTAATCCCTTATAATTAAGCAGTTATGACAAGCGGCGGCAAGCTCAACTTGCTGCCCGTTTTATTTATGGCTATCAAACATTTCCTGCAGTTCTCCGATTTTTCGCTGTCCGAATTTGAATACGTGATGCAGCGTGCCCGCATCATCAAGCAGCGTTTCAAGGCTTACCAGACCTATCACCCTTTGCTGGATAGAACCCTGGTGATGGTGTTCGAAAAAAATTCCACCCGTACCCGCCTGTCTTTTGAAGCCGGCATGCACCAGTTGGGCGGTGCCGCAATTTACCTCAATACCCGCGACAGTCAACTGGGCCGTGGTGAACCGGTCGAAGATGCAGGCCAGGTCATGTCGCGCATGTGCGACATCATCATGATCCGTACATTCGAACAGGAAATGATAGAGCGCTTCGCCGCCAATTCGCGCGTGCCTGTCATCAATGGACTGACCAATCAACACCACCCCTGCCAGGTACTGGCCGACGTGTTTACTTATATAGAACACCGTGGCTCCATCACCGGTAAAAAAGTGGCGTGGATAGGTGACGCCAATAACATGCTGTATTCCTGGCTGCAGGCTGCACAGGTATTCAACTTCCACCTGCATATTTCGACGCCCAAGGGCTATGACATGGACATGTCACAGGTCACCGCTGACAAATCACAGTACACCGTGTTTGACAGCCCGTCTGACGCCTGTGCCGGTGTGGATCTGGTGAATACCGATGTCTGGACCAGCATGGGTTATGAAGATGAAAACCAGGCACGCCTGAAAGCTTTTGATGGCTGGATCGTCGATGAAGCGAAGATGGCCCGCGCCCACCCTGACGCCCTGTTCATGCATTGCCTGCCGGCCCACCGTGGCGAAGAAGTATCTGCCGGTGTGATCGACGGCCCGCAGTCAGTCGTATGGGACGAAGCCGAAAACCGCCTGCACGTGCAAAAAGCCTTGCTGGAATTTTTGGTTGTGGGTGAAATTCGCTGAGTTTGTCATTTTAAGAAAAGACCTCTCAACACAGAGGCACAGAGACACAGAGAAAAACAGGAGAAAATCTTGTCAAAATTGAGATTTAATCTACGTCAATAAAGAGTGTCTTAATTCAATGTCTCTGTAATCGTTTTATATTGGAAGCGGCAAGATCAAATTAAGAGTAATCGTAGGAGCTAAGTCGCAGATAAATGTATGATGTTTTTCTCATGCCTTTCTCTGTGTCTCTGTGCCTCTGTGGTGAGCTTTTAGGTCTTCAGCATAAAGTTAGTTTAATTTTGAAAGCACATCATGAGCGATATTAAAAAAGTCGTCCTCGCCTATTCGGGCGGTCTGGATACCTCTGTCATTTTGAAATGGCTGCAAGATAATTATCAGTGCGAAATCGTCACCTTTACCGCCGACCTGGGCCAGGGCGAAGAATTGGAACCGGCGCGTGCCAAGGCCATCAAGTTCGGTATCAAACCTGAAAACATCTATATTGATGATGTGCGTGAAGAATTCGTGCGCGATTTCGTGTTCCCTATGTTCCGCGCCAATACGATTTATGAAGGTGAATACCTGCTGGGCACTTCCATCGCCCGCCCGTTGATCGCCAAACGCCTGATCGAAATCGCCAAAGAAACCGGTGCCGATGCCATTTCCCACGGCGCGACCGGCAAAGGCAATGACCAGGTTCGTTTCGAACTGGGTGCATATGCCCTGATGCCAGGCGTCAAGATCATCGCCCCGTGGCGTGAATGGGATTTGCTGTCCCGCGAAAAACTGATGAAATATGCAGAAGATGCAGGCATAGACATCGACCAGAAGCATAAGAACGGTGGCGCCCCCTACTCCATGGATGCCAACCTGTTGCACATCAGCTTTGAAGGCCGCCACCTGGAAAACCCAAGTGCCGAAGCCGAAGAATCCATGTGGCGCTGGACCGTCAGCCCGGAAGCAGCACCAGATCAGCCAGAATACCTGGACGTAGAATTTGAACGCGGCGACATCGTCGCGCTGAATGGCGTACGCATGTCGCCAGCAACGGTGCTGACAGAACTCAATCGCCTGGGTGGTAAGCACGGCATTGGCCGTCTGGACCTGGTTGAAAACCGCTACGTTGGCATGAAATCACGCGGCTGCTACGAAACCCCGGGTGGCACCATCATGCTGCGCGCCCACCGCGCCATTGAATCCATCACCCTGGACCGTGAAGTCGCCCATCTGAAAGATGACCTGATGCCACGTTATGCCAGCATGATCTATAACGGCTACTGGTGGGCACCAGAGCGCGTCGCGCTGCAAACGCTGATCGACCACACCCAGCACACCGTCAATGGCTGGGTACGCCTGAAACTGTACAAGGGCAATGTCATCACCGTGTCGCGCGATTCCAAAACCGATTCGCTGTTCGACATGAACATCGCAACCTTTGATGAAGATGGCGGCGCCTACAACCAGGCAGACGCTGGCGGCTTCATCAAGCTGAATGCATTGCGCATGCGTATTGCTGCCAATGCCCGCGCAAAACGCGGTCAGTAATCTTTTAGACTTTTATCTATTCCAGACCCGCTCATTGATTTGTGCGGGTCTTTTTTTTCGGAGCTATCCAGCATGTCTACCCAATTTGATCAAGTCAGCGTCGTCAAAAAAGCCAATCTGTATTTCGACGGCAAATGCGTATCCCACACCGTGTTGTTTGCTGACGGCAGCAAAAAAACCATAGGCGTGATCTTCCCATCCAGCCTGGTATTCAACACCGCTGCCGCAGAAATCATGGAACTGAACGCCGGCAAATGCCGCATCCGCCTCAAAGGTGAAGTAGAATGGGCCACCTACGAAGGCGGCCAACAATTCAATGTACCGGCCAATTCCAGTTTTGAAATTGAAACCATTGATACGCTGGATTACGTTTGCCACTTTGTATAAACGTCGGTTTTGCAGGAAGCAATACCGCGCTTCCTGCAAAATAAGGAAAACAATTTCCAGCAAACTGGTTTTGCCCTCTGATTGCAGTATCCTTATCGGAAGTGTCTTAACCTGTTGATGAAATAGAAAAAACTGGAGCTTGGCGCTCTTATCCCAACCATTTCAATGCAGGTGCGTACATCCAGTTCTCCAGCAAGGATTTTTCACTCTTATGAAAAAGGTCCAGATGTAAATTATGATGGTTGGTATATAGCCACTTGAACTTTAATACATCTTTAGAGTGATCAGGTTGCAGATCCCCGGATTTGAACTGATTTCCTTTTGAGATATGGCTATTAATGAGCTGCTTGACACCCATTGACAATAAATAGCCATTTTTGACCCAGCCCAGTGGGCTTGCATTCTTCCATTTCAGGAATATCTGCTGTTCTTCATTATTGTATTCATCATAGTTCAACTGTTTTGACTCAATCAGCCTATAGAGTCTGACAAATTCGTTTACCGTGCCAACATCTTCCGTACCATCCAAGATGAAAAAACCTTGGCAATGATGATTGATAAAAGCCCTTACCTCTAACGGCAGTTTGTTGGCGATTACCTCGTCATTATCATCATCGATCACTTCTATTTTTTTACGTTTTCGTATCGGTCCGTCACTGTTTCTTTTGCGTTTTCTTATTTCAACAGATTCTTTTTCCTCCTTTTTTATTCTTCTGTTGAACCTGCGTTCAAATTTTTCTGTCTCCTCCAGACTGCTATCCAATAAAAACTTAAACCCTTCTTCAAGAATATTCGCAGTACCATCAACGCTATCTATCTTTTTGAATTCCAGTAAAGTCCGTCCGATAACTTTCGTACTTGGATTCTTTTTCAAGTTTTGCATAACGCTTTGACGCTTCATGACAAGTTTCATGTCAGATTGGTTACTCACCTTTTCTCTCGTCAAACGTCTTTTCTCTCTTTTTACTTTTTTATATTTGAGACTTATTTCATCATTCTCCGATTTCAGTGACTTATTCTCTGAGGGTAAATTTTTCACATAAGTGTCATATTCAGACAATAGCCGTATCCCGATGTCGGGTGACTGCTCGACCAGGTCCATATCCATGATATCGAAACCTGGATGTAGCTGATGGCTTGAAATAAATTCAGTGAGGCCCAGACGATCAGTCTCGCCAAGATTATGAATAAAATGTTTGATCGCTGTTGGCCTGTCCTTGTGATACTTGTCGGTATCTTTGACAATATTTCCGACGCCTTTGGTATCTTTATATAAACGTTCTTTAACAGATACTTTGTCGCCATCAATTTTTTCATTTTTTAAAACAACAAATCTGTCTTCCACTTTATTATTCGAATAGGACAAGCGCAAATGCACCGTCCAATCGCGCACCAGATAATCCTCAGTCTCAAGTAACAAGGCCGATGTTTTAACCCATGAAAACAAGTCTTTCATGGTGTAATCCTGATAGTTAATACTCCAGGTCTGGATCGCGGTTTTTACATTAACCGGTACATTCTTGTCTTTTAAAACATCGTCAAGCGTAGTGGACTGGTAGCTAACAGCATCTGTGGTTTTTACCTGGTTCCAATAGTTAAGCGCACTTTCCCAGAGCAAGGTATTTGATCTAGGCCCAGTCTGTGCACCAAGTTCTGTTGTATATTCAATTTTGTTATATGTCGGCGTAACCTGTTTGGAATGTTCATCTGTCATCTGCCCAACAGCGTCTTTCAAGTAATGCTCGATACCCGCTTCATGTTCTTTATTGCGATTATCTTTGAGTGGTGACAAGTTGTAATTTTTGGCGACCCCGCCAACATGATCGTTAAGCAAATGACCTTTGATGTAATAAGCACTTCCACCATCTTTGACGCGACTTTCATAAAACCAGTCTATCGGTGTTTTGATGATTGACCCGCTACCTTTCATCATCGTATAGCCAGGAAAGTAAGTGGCATGCACCCTGGTACCCGTGTTGTACTGACTTTCAGTGCTCCAAACAGGAATGGAAGGTTTTATATCTGGACTTTGCGCTTTGTTATATACATATTCGGCAAATGCATTGACTATATCTCTGTCTGCAGATGCAGTCGTCGGGTCTTCTCCGTCAAGTCGTTTTGCTGCGGCTTCAGCATTTAACCTTAAGCTATTTAACTTACTTTTGTTAAACTTACCCAAGCTGATTTTGTCAAGTCTGTTTTTGACAAATTTTTGCCAGTTATCGTTGTGTTGCTTGGTAAGTGATGGAAGAGAAGAATGATCGATCCCAAATCCTTCTTCGCTTTTCTTTTGTCCATAATAGAAATCTTTTATCTTCAGAATCCATTTGGACAGGTATTCAATATCGTAGCTCTTGATGGGTTTCTTTATTTCAACCTTTGTAGGGTCTTTTGCACTAAGTTTGGTTGGATAGTGATTGGATACCATAGTCAAATACGGATCAATCAGGTCGTGCACTTCCCGCAATTCCAACGCCTGCACTGCATCGGGATAATTATTAAGTGCAACTTTCATATCCCTCATGGTGCTATGACCATCAAATTTGAGCTGGACAGATGTTGCAGCCAATTTGCCACCCTGATTATGGGAAGCTGGCGACTCCAAAGCACTGTTGTCTGCACGCTGCAAAGAAGCTACTGAAGCACCATGCGTCAAAGCACGCGCCCCCATGACATCTGCCTCTGCCTCAAGCCCTCTGTCATCATTTACCGGCACGTTACCCTTCATCTGCGTAGTGGGCAATACCCGCCCCTGAGCTTGTTGCACCACGTGCCAGGCTTCATGCGGCAGGTGTTGCTCCTGGCCTGGTGCAAGATGTATGTCGCTTCCGCTTGCAAAAGCATGGGCTTGCAATTGTGCGGGCTGTGCCGAGTTGTAATGCACATGAACATGGTCCATGCTCAGACCTGACAGATTTTCTATGCCCGCCTTGAGCTGGTTGGGAAGACCAGTATTATTTGGCTTAAGAACTGGTGTCGCAGGGTTAGCGTTTTTTTGCTGTGAGGCCAGATTGTGCTGTAACTGACTTGTATGCTGATTGGCTAGCGCCTGTATGCCAGCCAACCGGCTTGCTTGCGGGCTCAGATTTGCCTGCTGTTGCGCCGCCTTTAACTGCAAGGCACGAGAACTATTATTTGCAAGAGTCTGTATTTGTCGCTGTGCAGTTGCCTGAGGGCGATCGTCTTGAAAATTTACCACGGCGTCGCTACTTTGCCGCACTTCTGAAGCATTCAGTTGAGTGGCTTGCGTACCATTGTTCTTGTTAGATGCATGCTTGGCGTAGCTGGACATGGAGATTTTTCGACTAAACAGTTTCTCGGGACAAGCTACCGAGTAGATAACATTTAAGAAAGTATTCCTGATAACACAAAGACTTGTCAATCAGGTTTTATTTTGTGATCAGATTACCACTCAGAAATTAGTAGCTGGTGTGCTGTTTAACAAAATGACAGGCAAAAAAATAGCCTGCTATATTTGTATAGCAAGCCATTTTTACATTCATCGTTTTCTGATCAGGTTTATTGTCGCTTCTGAGCGATTCTCAACGCTTTCTTTTATACGAAGCTTCACTGGCAGAAGGATCGGGTAATCCCAGCAAACGGTATTCAATGCCTTTGGCATCTGCCTGCGGTATTTTTTCGCTGAAATTGTTTTTCAGATAGTTCCACATATCTTTTTGCAATACCTCGCACTGGAGAACGGCGCGGCTTTTGTTGACGTAGCGGTGGCTGTATTCCAGATCATCTGCGTCTGGCGTTTGTTCACGGCTGTAGCGGTTATCGCGGTAGGTTTTCTTGTAGCCGGTGTCGGCTTCCGCATTGCTATCCTTGATAAATTTGTTCGTCGGTGATTCGCAATTTTCCTTGAAATTGGTCATGAGCACGCTGTCAACGCTGGTACTACATTGCTGATAACGATGTGTCAGCACCCAGCAGCTTTTACCGGTATCTTTTTCTTTTTGCAAAGAGCTGATCTTGCGCAAGGCACCATCGCTTTTCACTTCAGTGGCGACAGCGCCGACTTTGGCGTTGCAGGGCTGGTCGGTATAGATCGTTTCGCCTGTGCTGGTGACGCATTTACGAACTTCGGCATGTGCAGCGCCAGACGCGAAAATACTCAGACAAAAAATGGCAGACAGCAGTGATTTATTCATGAGGCAGTTTTTATAAGTCGGTAGGCAATTCAGGCAATTCAGGCAATTCAGGCAATTCAGGCAATTCAGGCAATTACATTTTATTTCAAAAAACACTTTGCTCTTTACCTATGTGGAATGTTAAGAAATTATAATTCAGGCCCCTATCCTGGCATACATAAATTTCCATTTATTTGCATTCTCGACATCACAATTTTGTCACTTCTTGCATGTGCAGATGCTGAACCTTTCTGCCTATGCCCGCCTGCACTTGATCAGGCATCTATCAAATTTCCCCTATGGCAACAAATCAGCAAATTCCATCAGGTTCAGGCTCAAGCCGCTCGCCGCTTAATATAGGGTCACCATCGTCACAAGCTTGTCATTAAGCAACTTTACAATCCTCGACTACTGGATATGGCTAATTTTTCTATTCTTTAGCGTCATACAACAGTCTTCTATCCGTACCACGCGCCGGCACAAATGACATAGCTGTGCCCATCAAACCTGTGACAGGAACTACCATGAATCTTCGTTTTTTAAATGAAGGCAGAGCTGCAAAGCAATTGCTTTCATTCTGCTTGCCGCTGGCATTGATTGCCTGCGGTGACAGCAAAGATACAGCAGCACCAGCAACCGAGGCTGAAACACCTGCTGTTGCCGTCATGTCTGACGTGCATTTTGAAAATGTCTACGGTGACCTTAAGAATGCCAAGTTTTCTGGTATCCCGACCGGTGACGGCAAATTTGCGACCATCCGTACCATGTATGCGCAATTGACCTCTACCCGCCTGTTTAACGAAAACTATTTTGCTTTCCGTGGTGCGCTGGATGATGCGTATGCGCGTGGCATACGGCTGGTTGCTTTGTCAGGCGATTATTCGGATGATGCGCAGCCAGTGAATATTGATGGCATAGCGGCGATCCTGAAGGAATACCAGACCAAAGGCATGCGTTTCTTTATCGCCCCTGGCAATCATGACCCAAATGAACCTTATGATGATGACGAAGCTGGCAAAAGCGACTTTCTGACAGCAGAAGGTAAAGAGCAAAAAGTCTTTGCGGTCAATTATTCTGGCTGTAAATCGCTGGACCCCACGGTGGCCTGTACCAACCAGTTGATGGAGCTGGGCTATGAAAAGCTCATCGCCCAACTGGGTGAGTTTGGCTACATGCCCAACAAGGCTGACGTGTATTGGGAAACCCCATTTTCCAACTATGGCAGCGCTGCATATAGCTATGATGCAGCTGTCACCAGCGCCGATGTGAAAAATCGCCAGTTTGAAATTTGCGCCGAAGGCGAAGGTGGCAGTTACAAGGCCGACGGTGAAAAAACCCTGGGCAAATCCTTTACCAAATGCACCAGCATTATCGATTCCAGCTATCTGGTGGAGCCTGTCAAGGGTGTATGGTTATTGTCAATTGATGCCAATGTCCACATCCCCAACAGCGCATTTGACCCGGTCAATGCCAAGGCATTCAAAGGTTTTGACGGTGCAGGCAATGCTGGCTGGAACAAGGTGCTGACGCATAAAAAGCACTTGCTGGCGTGGATCAAGACCGTTACCGCACGCGCAAAGTCGCAGGGCAAGCGCCTGATTGCGTTCTCGCATTATCCGACCATGGATTTTTATGCGAATCAGACCGATGCCATGAAAGCCGTCTTCAAATCTGGCGCCTTCCAGGTGACCCGCGTGCCGGACCTGGCCACGACCACGGCACTGGCAGCAACCGGCATGCAGTTGCATATGGGTGGCCACATGCATTTCAATGGCACCAATGACTATAAGGATGCGTCCGGTAATTATTTCGTCAATGTGCAATCGCCGTCATTAGCCGTATTTGGTGCCGCCTACAAGATCGTCAAATACAAAGACCAGGATACTGTCGATATCGAAACCGTGTCGCTGAACAATGTGGCACGTTATAACGAACTCTTCAAGTATTACCAGACCGAGTACGATTACCTGCAAAACAGCAGCCTTGCTGCCGATATCAGCAAGCGCTGGAGCAAGGATATTCTTGCCACCAAATCCTACGGCGAATTTACCCGCTTCTATTTTGGTGAACTGTCGCGCCTGCGCTTCATGGATGAATACTGGCCTTGCGAAATGAAAGAAGCTGCTTCCAGCCTCGATGCAAAACAGATGCTGATCCTGTCGCAATTGCAAACCCAGGTCACTTTCGCGCAATTGAAAGACATCCCCGGTGTCTTGCCTTTAACAGCCACCTGTATGTCTAAAGGCAGCGTCAGCGGCACACCGGTATCTGCCAGCCAGTTGACGGCTGACTGGACTGTGGCAACGGCCAAAGCGACACAGCTGGCCACCGCCGCAGGTTACAAACTGGATGATTTTGCCAAAATAACGGCATATGAGTTTTATGGTGACTTCCACCGTACCGTGTATGCGGGTGAACTGGCCTTGCGTGATATGGGTACAGACAGGGTCAAGCAGTACAAGGTGCTGATGAATGCCTTCCCTGCCAGCCCTGCTGCCATCAGTGTGCTGGATGGCAAACCCTCAGACCAGAATCCGGTCAATGTGGTTTTCCAGAATCAGTTCAAGCAGGTATTCAGTATTTTGAAAGGACTGGGATCAGGCAAGCCTAGCGATCGTTTCACCGTCAACTTCAAGACACAGACGTTGACGAATACCAATACCAGCTCGGCCAGTTTTAACTAAGAACGTAGTTAAAATATCCCCGTTAGCCTTTTGCGCTAACGGGGATATTTTTTCAGCAATTTTCTTTACTGCACCGAGTGGGTCTGAATACTATTTCTTGCGCGCGGCCTGATACGCTTCTATCTGCGGCAGCAATGCTGCCCGCCTTGCCAGGCTGCTGGCTGACCAGTATTGTGTGCGGTCATAGTATTCGGCAAATACGGGTATGTCCCCGGCCAGGTTGACCCAGGGTTGTCTGGATTCGGTAAAAATATGCATATCGGGTGGCAAATGATCGGGCTGATCCAGTGTGCCGACGCGCACAAATTTCATCAGCGGGCCAGCGCCTGCATAGTTGCTCCAGACGGCAATTCTACATTGCGGGCAACGGGCAATTTGTTGCCCGGCACCGCTGTTTGACGGGGTATCGACCACGTCTGGTTCACCGCCCAGGTTGAGCACCTGTTCAGCTTCTATCATGGCATTGAGGGCGAATGCTGCGCCGCTTTCACGTTGACACCAGCGGCAATGGCAGCAATGCACAACCAGTGGTGCCATCAGCATGCGATAGCGTATGTGCCCGCAATCGCAGCCACCTTCCAAAGGAAATACCGATGTTGTCATGATGCCTGCCCTGTTCAGAAAATGGCAGATGAAACAGTGCTAGTGGACTATTCCACCTGCATGTTCATCAAAAAATATTAAAACGCCCCAAACCCAGTATGCCCACCAGGCCCACAACGATGAGATACAAAGCCACAATAAAACTCACCAGCTTGGGTTTAACCAGGATACAAAGACCGGCTACCAGAGCCAGAACAGGCATGAGGGAAAGATGGATATTCATGAATAATCAGTCAGAAAATAAAAAGAAATAATGAACTACATGGCCTGTAAAGCCAGGCACCCATGTTAACGCGGCTGGATTATTTTTGCTTAAAAACTTGCTGTGGCATGTATAGCATGCAGCATCAGAGACCCATCAATCCTTGCTGGCAAAGAATTCGTCATAGGCTTGCGCCGTGAAACCCTGTATGCGCTTGTTACCGGCCAACATCAGCGGTATGCCGCCACCACCACCGGCTTCGGCAAACGCTGTCTTGCCGTAACTGGTGTCAATATCCACTTCACGATATGAGATGCCTTTGCCCGACAGATAGGATTTGGCCTGCTTGCAGTAACCACACCGACTGGCGGAATACAGCACAGGCTCTTTCCCGGCAGTTGGGCTGGGAGCAGAACGTGCTTTTTTCAGGCGTTCAATATAAGACAGGCTGGATGCAGGGATTTCGCTACTGGGCTGGTCCTTGAACTGCATGACTTTTTCCAGACGGCCTTCTTTGGGTGGCTGGTCGCTGAACACGACGCGCCCGTCTGGCGACACGGATTTATACACGGTGCCAGCCAGCGCGACAGAGGTCAGGCCAGAAACCAAAACAAGCAGAAATAGTCGTTTCAATGGGCGCAAGCCAGGCTCTCCATCAGGTAACAAGCTGCGCATTCATCTTGCGCAGGGGGCGGGGGCGGATGCAGATTGATTTGATCTGCCTGTCTTGCGGGTAAGACAGCAGTATGATCATGACACATTTGCAAAGGTCTTACAAATGCGTATTGATGCATATTGGCGGCAAGCCGCAGCACTACCGAAAATCCTATTCAATAGTATGGCGGCGGCTTGAGTGAAGCAGGAAGCAGGAAGCTGAAAAACCTTACTGGCGAATCACACACTTCTGCAATGCCGGCAAGGGCACTGCATGGGCCATGGCGCGAAGACCTGCTGTTGATGGATGCAGGAAATCGCCCGTGTCATATTCCTTGCGCATGCGTTCCACCTGTGCTGGATCACGAATGGCGGCATCGAAATCAGCCACGGCATCAAACACGCCAGATGTGCGTATCCAGCTATTGATAGCCTGGCGGTCTTCTTCATTGGATGCATTCGGACGATAGTAGTCACTGCCCATATATGGGGTGATGGTCGCACCAATGACGCAGATGCCGTGTGCATGGGCACGTTCCACCAGTTGAATATGGGCGGTCAGCAAGTCTTCGATGATCTTTTTGCGCGCTTCCGGCACGTCGTCGCCATTGCGGTGCTGCCCACCCAGATCATTGACGCCTATCATGACGATGGCATGCGTGACACCACTGCGGGCAATCACGTCGCGTTCAAAACGGGATGCCAGGTTGGGGCCGGTACCGTCGCGCAGCATGCGTCCACCACCTATGCCAGCATTGATCACACCCATGGCTGGTGCGCCTTCCCTGATCAAACGGGCGGACAACTGGTCTGGCCAGCGATCATTGCCATCGGTGGTGGAACCAGCACCATCGGTAATCGAATCGCCTATCGCCACCACGGCACCGACGCTACGCGGTGCCTGCACTTCGACATCGGCAATCTGGTACCAGTGTGCGACCTTGCCGGCATCAGCCCAGGCCGATTCCAGAATGCGGTTGCCCTTGATATAAAAGCTGTTGGCGCGTGAACCCGGGTGGCTGGTCTGGCGTACCGGTTCGCCCTTGAAATACATGGAAATGGCCAGATCCGATGCTGCGGCATGTGGCAAGTTCACCGGGTCGCTATAGTATTCGGCACCTGCCGGTATCATGACATTGTTGCGACCGGCAAACTTCAATTGTTGCAGACTGGATGCCTCCACATCGGTCTTGCCTGCAGCAACCGCGCGGGCCAGACTCGCAGCTTCGATAAACAGCGGCGTCGTGCCATACACATTACTGAAGCGCACGCGCACACGGCTGCCACCCAGCGTGACGCGCACAATCTGGCGCAGGCTGGATTCGCGCCAGCGCTCTGCGGGCAACATATTGTCCGGCTCCGGCACTTGTTGGGCCGTACCCCAGGATGCTACCCAGTGCACATCTGCCGCCGCAGCGCTGGCAACAGCAGAAGTAACAGCGAGGGGCAAGGCGATTGCCAGCAGCGTGGCTGACCATAATTTTTTTGCTTGTCTCATGTATTTTCTCTTTTTTATTGGTACTAACAGTATTTCATTAAAACCGTGGGCTGGCACCTTTGAAATCAGGATCATATTTGCGCATCTGTCCCAGGTCGTCACGGTTGCGTATGCCGCATTCCAGATATTGCTGATGTAGTACCGCCAGTTTGACCTGGTCAATTTCCACACCCAGTCCAGGCGTAGTCGGTACCGGCACCGAACCATCAACAAAGCGCACCCGCCCACCCTTGATGACATCTTCTTCCTGCCAGGGGTAATGGGTATCGCACGCATAGGTCAGGCCAGGAATGACAGCCGCCACATGGGTCATGGCCATCAAGCTGATGCCAAGGTGAGAATTTGAATGCATGGACATGCCCATGCCAAATACCTCGCACATGCGCGCCAGTGACACCGTGGCACGCAGGCCGCCCCAGTAATGGTGATCAGAAAGCAGGATTTCGACTGCATGGGTTGACGCATTGCGCTTGAATTCTTCCATCGTCGTGACCACCATATTGGTGGCAAGTGGCGCATCGCAATGCCTTGCCAGTTCGGCCATGCCTATCTGACCGGGGGTCGGGTCTTCATAATATTCAAGCAGATCATCCAACTCTTTCGCCGCAGCGATACTGGTTTCCAGCGACCAGTTGGCGTTCGGGTCCAGCCGCAATGGCAAGGTCGGGAAAGCCTCACGCAGTGCCTTGATGGCGGCAATTTCCTGCACCGGTTCCATCACGCCACCTTTCAGTTTGATGCTTTTAAAACCGTATTGGGCAATCATGGTCTGTGCCTGCCTGACGATCTGGTCTGGTGTCAGCGCCTCGCCCCAGGCATCAGCCGGATAAGGGTTGTCTACGTGTTTGGCGTATTTGTAAAACAGATAGGCGCTATACGGTACCGCATCGCGAACGGTACCACCCAACAGGTCGCAAACAGACAAACCCAGTATCTGGCCCTGCAAATCCAGCATGGCCACTTCCAGCGCGCTGATGACCTTGTCGGCATTTTTATTGGTATGCGAGCCGGGTGCCAGTTCTATCTGCACCCCTGCCCCGCCACCGGTAGAGACGATGTTTTTGCGTACACGTACTTCCATGGAGTTCAGGTCAAATGGCGTCAGGTCTGCCAGCAAGGTTTTGGCTTGTTCCAGCACCTTCAGCATGGGCTGGTCGCCATAGGTTTCGGCAATACCGACGCGACCATCGGCAATTTCGATTTCTATGATGCTGCGCAGTGCCCATGGTTCATGAATACCGCTGGCATTGAGCAAAGGTGGGTCACGAAACGCGATCGGCGTCACACGCACCTGGCGTATCAACATAGTGGCATTGCGAATGGTCTGATTCATTTTCTTACCCATGTATAAAAATGGTTTTCATTTGATTTTGCGACAGCCTCCTGGCGCTTATTTCCTGGTGCTTTCCTTTGGCCCCAGATAGCTTGCAAACAAGCCGCCGGTATTCATGACTATGCGCTCCAGCGTAAGGCCTGCGTCCAAGCTGTACAGGCGTATGCGATGCAGGCCCGCTTTGGCGATGTGGTGCCGGCTGGTAATTTTACGCATCTCGTCCTTCACCGACTCTTCCCAGGCCTTTAAACTCATGTCTTTGACTATATTGAATACCTGTGGTTTTTCATCATCAACGGCAATCGCAAAACGCAGACCTGGCCCTTCGGCAAAAGGCAGGCTGGGTGCAAAAATTGAGTCTATGCTGACATCACCGGTGGAATACAGGTAAGCCGTGTATTCCAGATAAGGAGCCTGGCTCAGGTCAGTAAAATGCCTGTCGCTGCGGGGGAACACCGCCATCGACGACAAATGCCGCCCGTGTTCCGGGATTTTTTGCCAGGAAAACTGACCCGCGTTTCTGCTATTGCTATAGTGTTCTGCCTCTATCGTCACATTGCCATCTGATTCGACAAAGCCTTTGAAATCCTGCGGCAGCGGCGCCACATTCAGGGCTGATACTTTAATGTTGGCACTGCCCCAGCCTGTACCTTTGATATCAACCATGCCTTCAACCTTGCCCATGGGCAGCTTACTCCAGTCAATTGATACCTTGATAGTCTGGCTACCCACCACCTGGCCGCTGCTATCGCTAAGAACAATCCACGGCGCGCTGGCCTTGGCGGTGTACTTGAATGGCTTGGTTCCCTTGTTAAACACCGTGATAGTGCGCTGCTGTTTTCCAAAAGGGTCAAAACGCGCCAGTTGATAATTGCCCTGGTGCGGCCAGACAGATGCGGCATTCTGTGGCCAGGCAGGTTCGATGTCTTCCACTGCCACGCCCATATCCGCACCATTGTGTGGCTGCAAGTCATACAGCAAAGGCATGGTGTTGGCGGCGGGCTGGTCCCAGTGAATGTAGCCGATATGGGTCTGGTCCATGAAATGCTGCCACTTGCCCCCGCTCAGCTCGGTATCATACTGACGCTGCAAATCGGCATCCGCCTTGAACAGGGCACGGGCCTGCGCGGCATAATCATTTGCATTGGACCGCCCCTGTCTGGCATACAAACGGTTCTTGCCCACCATGTTGTACATCTCGGTAACGATGGCACTGGCTTTTACCGGATGCAGCACCAGTTGAAAAAACGCGTCTTTGTATTCTGCTGGCATTTTTGCGTACAAGGCTTCTGCCCGGCTGCGCAAATCCCTGATCTCTGCCGTGACGCGATCAGCTTCATCGTAATGCAACTGGCTGTAGGTAGTGGCGTCTTGCAGCTCTGGCTTGCGGCGGTAATTATGGCGCGAATAGCCCGTCATCAAGGTAGCGATTTCTTCGGCATGTTCTGCGCCAAATTCACGCTCTGCCCATAGCTTGCCAAATTCTGGCAGGCGTTCTTTCGGCCATTTTTCCGGGTTCCAGGCCATGCGCAAGAAAAACTCTATGGGATATTCCATAGGTTTTAAATCGCCGACATTGACGATCCAGATCTGTCTGGCATCAAACTGATAAGCCAGATCCATCTGCTCCCATACCTTGGCGATGGAATTGGTATTGATCCAGCGATAAGAACGCGGGCCACCGACATAATCAAAGTGGTAGTAGACACCGGCACCACCGGCGCGCTTGCGCTCTTCCGGCTTGGGCAGGCGGCGGATATTGCCCCAGTTATCATCGCACCACAGCAAGGTCACGTCATCTGGCACACGCATACCTTTTTCATAGTAAGCCTGCACCTCTTTATACAAGGCCCAGACCTGTGGCACTTCCGTGGCTGGTTTGGCGTACACCTTGCTGATGATCTGGCGCTGGTCTTTGACGATGTTTTCCAGCAGCGAGATATTTTCGCTTTCCGACATCGGTTCATCACCATCACCGCGCATGCCTATGGTGATCAAACTTTCCTGGTTCTTGTTACGGGCGACGCCGCCTTCCCAGAAGGGGTAGAGTTTGGCCTTATTGCTCTGGTAATCCCATTTGCCGTTTTCTGCCGTCCATTCCTTGTGGGCGCGCATCATCGGTTCGTGATGCGAAGTACCCATGATGATGCCGACTTCATCCGCCAGGAAGCGATTCTGTTCATCATCGACATTAAAGGCATTGTTCCACATGGCTGGCCACAGATAATTGGCCTTCAGGCGCAGCAGCAATTCAAACACCTTGCCATAAAACTGCTGATTGTAATTGCCGTAATTTTTGGCGACCCAATTCGTCAGTGCCGGTGCTTCATCATTCAAAAAGATGCCACGATATTTGATTTTGGGAATTTCCTGTACCAGTGTATTTTTCCGGATAGCAATGCTGCTCTTCTTTTTCAAAGGCACATCAGCCCACCAGTACCAGGGCGACACACCGATCTGTTCAGACAGGTCATACACACCGTACGCACCACCGCGTTTATTGGCACCGATAATCACCAGCGCCTGCGCCACATCCGGCAGAGGGTTTTGCACCGTCACCAGTTGATAGGCATCCCACTGGTTCGCAATACCGCTGACATCAATTTTATGCGCCGCAATCAACTGATCAATCAGCTTGCTTTTACCTATGGTGCCGACGATGACAGCCTGGCCCTTCAAGGCCAATGCATCATTGGTAATAACAGGTTTTTTACCGCCAATGCTTTCTATGTCTTTTTGCAGATTACCTACCGCACGTTGAACACTCGCATAATCACCCGTATCCACATACAGGCTGGCCGTACTGTTGGCACCAACCAGGACCACATCGCCCGCCTGTCGTGTTTGGCTGATATAGCTTTTTTCGCCAAGGGCAAAACAGCTATTGCTCACCAGCATAAAAAAACCGGCAACAGCAAACACCAGCCTTGAAATTTTTCTGTTCATATCGGTTTCAGTCCCTATTCATCTGCATGAAAATCGGCTCGCCAAGCCACCACATCACTGGCAACTGGCTATGTAAATTGAGTTTTGAAAACAGATGAAATGAACACAAACAGCAACCTGAGCATGTCGCAGGGTGCCTTGCCGTTCATTTTGGGCATTTTTGTCTCAATTTTATTTTAATTTTTCGCTACAAATCACGCCGGCTATCATTCGGAACAGACTATACGGCAAGTCTGCCTGCAAACGAAGGCCATGAATTTGTGCAGGATAAAGAATGCCCGCAGTCGCGCTGTTAGGCAATTATGAAACTCACCAATCATGGGCATGATTACGCGCAGCAACTGCCGACGCCATCAAATTGATGGGGCGATGGCAGTTCAGCTAAGGTGTGGTGGAGAAATGGGTGATATGTTTGATAAAAACCGTTTCAAGCGCCCCTCCAAGGGGATGATGCTACAAGCTGCTCAGTGGGCAGCCTGGGATAGGTTTCTGTCACAAATTCATTGCCGTCAATTGACCGAAACCCATCCCCACCCTAACCCTCCCCTTGAAAGGGAGGGAATGCACCAGTCATTTTGTGTCAGACACATTATTCCGGATGTCGACGAAGCGGCGAAGCGGCGCAAAGATCTGGCTACTTTGCCGGAAGAATACCGACCAATATCTGACGCACCGCGCCATGCGCCATCACCACGTCAGGCGAATCATGCAGCAGCGCGTTGTACCTGGCACGAAATTCCATATCGCCTTTTTCATTCGGGCCTATCAGCTCTTCGATGGCAGTACGAAACGCAAAGGCTTCGGCCGCGCTGATGTCTTTTTCATCGCCCAGACGTTCATCCATCTCCGTCATCAGGCTGGATAATTTCTGTATCCAGGCAAAATGCGGGTGATTCACCACCAGATGCAAATGCTCCAGCGGGCTACCCACCGCACCAAAATATTGCGTTTCCACTTCTATCAAGCGCTTATGCAAATCACGCAGCGCCCGGCCCAGGCTGGTCAATTGTGTGCGTAGTGACAGTTCCGAATTCATTGCGGTACCCTTTCATGTAGGAAGCCATGGTCTGTCAAGCAGTCACCATCACTTCATGAAGAATATGCTGCCACTTGTCATCAAATCAACCCTGCTCCTGGTATGGACTCTTTGGGATTTTGCTGTGACTTTGTCACATCTGACCTGAACTATCTTTTATCCATTCAAGCCTGAACAATTTCATGGCTTCAGTGGCTTCTGCATGGCCAGCAAGTACCCTACTCCCATGTAACCATGCAAGCGGAAGTGTTGCGTCAAAGGGTTATAGCCCAGACCGCGCTTGTCCTGCAGTACCAGGCCTGCACTATTTGCCATGGACAGCAATTCTGCCGGTTTGATAAAGCGCGCATATTGATGCGTGCCGCGGGGCAGGATGTTCATGATGTACTCGGCTGCCGCAATAGCCATTGCATAGCTCAGCGGATTACGATTAATGGTGGAAAAGAATACCCAGCCACCCGGCCTGACCATGTCTGTGCAGGCCTGAATGACGGCTACCGGAGATGGCACGTGCTCCAGCATTTCCATGCAGGTGACAACATCGTATTGCCCTGCTTGTTGCTGCGCCCAGGTTTCTGCGCTGCTTTTGGCGTAGCGCACATCCACGCCCTGGGCCTGCGCATGCCATTGTGCGATCTGCAAAGGCTTGTCAGCCAGGTCTATGCCTGTCACGTTCGCTCCTCTATGCGCCATTGATTCCGCCAATATGCCACCGCCGCAACCTACATCCAGCACCTGTTTTCCGGCCAACTGTACAAGACTGTCTATCCACTCCAGCCTGTGCGGATTAATTCTGTGCAAGGGTTTGAATTCTGAATTTTCATCCCACCAGCGATTGGCCAGTTTATTGAAGCGAGCCAATTCGGCTGGGTCGGCATTACTTTCTGTGGTTTGTGTAGCGTTCATGGTGTTCTCAATAGTGAAATGATTTTTTCTGGTATTACCAGTGACCACGCCTGCGATTCCAGCGGTACAGGTACTTGGCAACGCAGTTATACAAAGGCCGGGTCAGGAAACCCATGCGTAAAGTCAACCAGGCCAGCCAGCGCCTGCCTTTTGTCTCCGACCACAATGCAGCCAGGGCCTGCTCACCAACCAGGATGTCGCCGTTGGCATGTCGAACATGCAGGCGCTCACGAACGGCTTCAAGTTCACCGTTTATTTCAGCCACTGCATCAGGCTGGCTATGCACATCCACCCAGTTGATATTGCATGCCTGCATGCGTTGACGCTGATCACGGATACCAGCATCACATACCGGACAGGCACTGTTGTAGTACACCGTCGCAATGCCTGTCGGGCTTTTGTCAGATTCCATGATGTTCGATCTATCGTCAAAGTTCATGGAATAAGAATATACTATATTTAGCTAAATGTCTAATTAACTAAATAACTTCAATAAATTGCAGCGAAATGCTATGATGAATCATTAAGATCATTCAGTTGCGTATGGAAAAAATATTTGAAGCTCTGGCATCGACGCCGCGCCGGAAAATCCTGGCTTACCTATCGGAGACAGAATTGTCTGCTGGTGAAATTGCTGCGCGCTTTGAAATGACCAAACCATCCCTGTCAAAGCACTTGCGCATACTGGAATCAGCAGGACTGATCGCCAGCGACAAGCGCGGGCAATTTGTGTTCTACCGTCTGCAAAGCGACAACCTGGCAAACACCCTGGCCTCTTTCATGCAGGCCGTATGCCCAGTATCCAAAGGTTTGAAAAAAGAAAGCGAAGCTTTGGCGGTAAAAAAACAGGCGAAATAGTATGAGAACTGCTGCACCAGACCAAGTTTAAGTGAGCACTTCATATTGTTCTTCATCGATAAAATGCACTTTTTGGATGTCAAAATAATTTCAGCTTCTGAGAAATCAAATTCAGTAGCTTGGCTTTCCCTCGCATGTATATCCACTCATCATTTAATCTTTTACAATTTAAATAGGGTTTTTATTTCAAAGACTTAATTTGTTAATTTTTCTTAGGCTTAACAACGGCATAGCAAAAGTCGCTGTCTAGAACCTTATTCTCCACAAGAAGCTGTTCTTGTAAAAAAATCAGCCGTAATAATGTCGCATCTAACTCTTTGTCAGTATCGAAATTTGCCATGATATGGTTCATAAGCAAATGCAGTATGGTGCCACCATATCTCTTTAATTCAACAACATCGAAATATTGTTCGACTTTAGGAATAATCTCACTAGAATTGATCGCTTCAGAAGGATCCATGTCGATCATCTCTTTTATCGTTGGCCTTTGAATTTCATCCAAAATAGAACCAGTAAAAGCGCTGAGGCGATATTTTTCAGGAAGAGTTTGTAAGATTCTGTTTGTGATTGATAGTTGTAGCTCAGTCCACTGAAATCGCGTTGGTCCTATGTATTCATTGAACATGAATACACCGCCAGGTTTCAAGGCACGAGATATCTGAGCGAAAATATGATCAAAGTCTTCAAAATGATGCAAAGACATTTTTGCTACGATGAAATCATAGCTATTCGCCTCCAATTTAATTTTATCAATATCCGCTACGTTGTAGTGAATTCGATTTGAGCAACCGTTTTCGACGGCTAGTCGCTTTGCCAAATTGATTGATTCTGGACTCGCATCAAAAGCATCAATAGTCTCCGAAGCATTTAACCCAATTAAAGCGCGCTCTAAATTTCCCCCTCCACAGCCCAAACTCAGCGCACGTTTCACAGGCATATGTGGCAGATGTTCAGTAAAAAAATGTTGGAGATAGTAAATTGATCGATCCCCCGATACACTCGGCCTTATATGCTCGACTTCGATGAACTCCCAGTCAAGCCATCCTTTCAAAACCTTACTTTCAACTAATTTGACATGATTATCCCAGTGTACGGTATTCTCATTTGCGACTACATCAACATGGGCAACAATCGGTGCTTGACATTGCTTAGTGCGATATTGATGGACGGCACTTTGGATTCCTCTGTGGATAAAAGTACCGGAAAAGACCGTTTTGACCAACATAAACCCAAACGGCCATTTGCTTAAATAAAAATGCAACTGCGCGAGAGCATAATTTTTTGATGATTTCATAAAAGCTTGAATTTCTCATTTAGGTTGATGCAAACTTGGCTCGTAAAGATTAGTTGATTGATTTATTAACATTATAAGACTAAAAGAAGGTGGAACTTGAATTTAAAACAACTAATAAATCGAATTAAGCGTTCTTATCAGTTCTACATGCATATATATCCGTCGTTAAGTTTGGTCTTGTTGGACTTCGACTAATTCGGTAGGCATTTAATAATGTCAAAAACTGAGAAGGATGTACATCATGAGAAAAAGTGGCTTTGCAGATGAATTCAAAGCGGAAGCTATCTAGCAGATACAATGCGCTTTTAGGATAGAAGCAACCGTATAAGTAATTAACCAGACGATCAATCCATGATAAATAAAAATATACTAGCAGTTCTGTTTATTGCCTTGATTCCATTTTCTGAATGCTTAGGCCAGGATGTAAGCGAAATTAAATCCCAAAACACGCCAATACAAATCGACAAACTTCTGACTCCAGACATTGGTGGCATAAAACAGTTTGTAGAAATTAAAACGGATGATTCAAGTAAGCCAGTTCTGTTATTTCTGTCTGGAGGACCTGGAAGCTCCATGATGAACAATGCCGCTTCGTTTACAACAATTTTAAAAACTAAATTTACGATTGTTCAATGGGATCAGAGGGATGCCGGGAAGACATTAAAATTAAATCCTTCGCCCATCCAGCCCTCAGTAGAACTAATGGAACAGGACACATATCAAGTCATAGAATTTATAAGAAAAGAATTACACCAGGAAAAAATATATTTACTGGGTAGTTCCTGGGGCAATGTTTTAGGCTTTTATATCGTTAAGAATCATCCAGAATTACTGCATGCATATTTTGCGGCAAATCCAGTCATTAGTCAGTTGGCGAGCGAAAAAGAATTACTTGTCATTTTGAAAGAGCATTTCAAAGATAATGTTATCGCAAGTACTGAATTGGCTAGCGTGAATATTCCTTTAAAAAATGACGAAGACCTGTTTTATTTAAGAAAGTGGCTCGCATACAAAGAGGGAAAAGAGAATGTAACAAGCACTGAATTTAAAAACGGCTTTCTTAAATGGTCAAAATCCTGGTCACCTGTATGGAACGCAGTAATAAGCGTCGATTTACCAAAGACCTTGAAAGAAGTTGACTGTCCAGTGTATTTTTTGGTTGGCAAGAACGATATTCAAACATTGACCAGCATTACGGAAAAGTACTATGAACAATTGAAAGCGCCAAAGAAAAATTTGTTTTTGTTTGAAAAATCTGGACATCAAATCCATAAGGACGAACCAGAAAAATTTCAAAATACAATCATAGGCACATTGCCAGCGATGGCATCTGGCAAGTAAGAGCTGCTTCTTTGTCGGAGCTACCCACTAGCTCCGACAAAAAGATCCTTTATCGCATGTGGCCTGTGCAGTCGTGCCAAATACTGATTGCCGCGACCCATCAACTCTGCAAAGAAACCCTATACACCGTCGTCTGCCGGTACACCTGTCCAGGTCGCAGGATGACGGCTTCGGCGTGCGGGCCGTTGATCTGGTTAGGGTAGGCTTGTGCTTCCAGGCAAAAGCCATCGTGTCTGGCGTAGTCATGTGCATCGCGGCCAGCGACGCCGCTCAGGAAATTGCCGCTATAGAACTGTAGGCCTGCCTGGTCAGTGGCGACGGACAACTTGCGGCCTGAGCCTGGGTCGTACACACTGGCAACTTCGCGCAGCGGGCCTGGCTGGCCATTCAACCCGGCTTGCACGCAATAGCAATGATTAAAACCGCCAGCGATCAAGACCTGTTGATCGGGCCAGTCAAGTCTGGGGCCTATGGGTGCCGGTTGACGAAAATCGAAGGCACTGCCTGCTACTGACGCCAGTTCTGCAGGAATGCACCCTGCATCGATTTTCAGATAATGCGATGCGTCGATGCACAGCAAATGGTCTTTGATGTCTGAGGTACCAGCGTTCAAATTGAAGTAAGGGTGCGATGTCAGGTTGATTGGTGTTGGTGCATCGGATTGTGCTTCATAGTCTATCGTCAGGCGCCCTTCGTCATCGAGGCGATATGTCACCTGCACCTTGAGGTTGCCGGGAAAACCGCCTTCACCATCCGGTGAAGTCAACGACATGCGCAGGCTGCCGTCTTCTTCTGTTGCCAGCCAGCGGGCCGTGTGAAAGCCGCTGCTGCCGCCGTGCAGATGATTGTCGCCATCATTGCATTCCACGGCGTAGCTACGGCCATCCAGCTCAAACTGTCCGGCGGCAATACGGTTGGCCCAGCGCCCGATGATGGCACCAAAATAAAATGGATTTTGCACATAGCTGCCGGCTTCGGCATAGGCAAGTAAAACATCGCCGACGCGCCCGTAACGGTCGGGTGCCAGCCAGGATACCAGCGAGGCACCGCGATCGCTGATGGTCAGTTGCATATCCTGTGCATTGCGCAGGGTGTAAATGTTTTCGTCTGCCGTTGTCGCCGTGCAGGATACTGTTTTTTTATTCGTCATCACTTTGCTCGGCAAGTTGAGTGTGGGGATGTGACGGCGGCAAGCCTGTGGCATTGCCATCCGTCTGTAATACGCTTTCCTGATATTTGCGCGGGGTGCAGCCCAGTTCCCGTTTGAACACGGCATGCATATACTGTATGGTGGTAAAGCCGCAACTGACGGCGACATCGGCAATACTGCTCTGGCCCAGTGTCAGCATGGCCTTGGCTGCTTCCAGCTTGAAATGCAGAATTTCATCATGCACGCTGCGACCCAGTTCCTGCCTGAAATACGATTCCAGCGATGAACGGGAAATGCCGACATAGTCAGCCACTTGTTCAGTCTTGATGCCCTGACATGCATACTGACGGATGAAATGGCGTGCCTGCATGACGTGCGGGTGCTTGGGGGTCTCATAACGTGATGACGTCAGCACATTGATGCCGACCGGCGGCACCAGGATTCTGGTGGTGGACAGCCTTGCCCCGTTCAGCATCTGGTGCAGCAAGTGGGCCGCAGTACGGCCCATTTCTTCCGTCCCCTGCATGACCGAGCTGAGCGGGATACGGGTCAGCATGCGGGCCAGCGGGTCATTGTCTATGCCTATCAGGGCTACCTGCTCCGGCACGGCGATGCCTGCAATCAGGCAGGCCTGTAATAACTGGCGGGCGCGGGCATCGGTCACGGCAATGATGCCAACCGGCTTGGGCAAGCCTTCCAGCCATTTAATCAATTGTTGGACTGCTTCATCCCAGGATGGCGCACTGGTGATCTGGCCACGATAAATTTCTGCCGTCAGGCGGTCGCGCTTCATCAACTGGAGGAAGGCGTTTTCGCGTTCTTGCGCCCAGCGGTTTTCTGGTGCTTCCGGCAGGCTGAAAAAGGCAAAGCGTGGCAGACCAGCTTCAATCAAATGGTCATATGCCAGTTTGATGAGCTTGAAATTGTCGGTCGCCACATACGGTACAGCTTTGGGATAATGCGCTTCGTTCTCGTACGATCCACCTACGGCCACTACCGGCACGCGGCTATGCGACAGCGCCTCGCAGACCACAGGGTCATCAAAATCAGCGATGATGCCGTCACCCTGCCAGCTTTCTATACCATGCAGGCGGGCGCGAAAATCTTCTTCCAGAAACAGATCCCAGGATACCCTGGTCGAGCTGAGATAAGAGGCAACGCCAGCGATGATTTCCCTGTCATAAATCTTGTTTGCATTGAACAATAAAGCAATTCTATGCGAGTTAGGCATCTTCATATTCGGTCAGCTCCGTGGGGGGATGGCTTGGTCACCATACTTTTTATATTGTACTGCCTTCCCTTTTCCATCTTTCGATTTCAGGAAATCCAAAGGAACGCCATAGTGGCAAAGACAGTACCCTCCCCCATTCGACATTAATCTTCCATCCAGCTTGCTATGCGTCAGCTAACAGTCAGCTAACGGTCAACTTGATGGATTTCAGATCAGCGCTGCTGGAACCGGCATGAATGGTGAAGCTGCCCGGCTCCACCACGCGTTTCATGTCCATGTTATAGAACCACAGATCTGATGGTTTGATATCAAAAGACAAAGTACGTTTTTCGCCCGGGTTCAGAGTCACCCGCTTGAAGGCTTTCAGTTCCAGCACCGGTCTGGTGACCGAGCTGAAATCATCGCGAACATAGATTTGCACAACTTCATCACCCTTGACAGCACCAGTGTTGGTGACATCGACCTCAACTTTGGTGCTGTCACCGACGCCCATTGTTGCCTTGGTCAGACGTGGTTCCGAAATGCTGAACGAAGTATAGCTAAGGCCAAAGCCGAACGGGTACAAGGGTTTGGTCGATGCATCCAGATAGCCACGACGGGCAGACGGTTTGTAGTTGTAATAAATCGGCAACTGGCCGACATTGCGGGCAATCGACACCGGCAATTTGCCGCCGGGGTTGACGCGGCCAAATAAAATGTCTGCTGCTGCAAAGCCGGTTTCCTGTCCCATGTACCAGCCTTCTACCAGCGCGTCTGCGCGTTCGGCCAGCAGGTTGACGGACAGCGGGCGACCATTCAGCAAGAACACGACGGTCGGTTTTCCCAGATCAAAAATCGCCTTGGCCAGGTCATTTTGCTGACCCATCAAATCCAGGCTGGCACGGTCACCCAGATGGTTGTCGGCCCAGGCTTCACGGCTGGTTTGTTCATTGTCACCCAATACCATGATAATGGTATCGGCTGATTTGGCCGCTTCTACCGCTTCGGCAATCAGCTTGGCATTGACTGCCGGTGGCGTGAATTTGACTTCATCATGTCCCCAGACATGGCCGCCTTCGGTAATGCGTACCCCTTCGGCATAGCTAAGTTCAAAGCCCTGGGCCCGGCTTTCTGCCTGCAAGCCTTCGTAGATGGATACCACATGACGCGGGATGTCAGAATACCCGCCGATAGGGCAATCCTTTGCATGGGTACCCAGCAACAGGACTTTGCCGACCTTCTTGCCATTCAGCGGCAGCAGGCCCTTGTCATTTTTCAGCAGGACGACGGAACGGGTGGCCGCTTCACGTGCCAGTGCCACGGCGTCTTGCGTGGCAGTCAATTGGTCGGCAATGCTGGCATCGACATATGGGTTTTCAAACAAACCAGCCAGGAACTTGAGTTCCAGTACACGGCGCACGCAGCGATTGATTTCTTCTTCAGAAACACGTTTTTCCTTCACCAGTTCTGCCAGGGTGCGGTAGCCCAGGCCATCTGGCGTTTCGATATCGACACCGGCCTTGATGGCGCGCAATGCTGCTTCTTTGGGATTGGGTACCAGCTTATGCCTGGTCACCAGTTCATTAATACCGAAATAGTCAGACACCAGCGCGCCTTTAAAGCCCCATTCTTCGCGCAAGACCTTGGTCAGCAACCAGCGATTCGCATGTGAGGGAACACCACCGATCTCGTTATAGGATGGCATGACGGCGCTGATATTGGTTTCACGCACCAGTTTTTCAAAGGGCGGAAAAAATTCTTCGCGCAAGGTGCGTTCACTGACTTCTGCCGGGCCGATGTTGGTACCGTTTTCTGGCTGGCCGTGACCTGTCATGTGCTTGAGCGTGGCAAACACCTTGTCCTTCGCCAGTTTTTTGTCTTTGCTCATGGGGCCCATGAAGCCGATCACCGCAGCCTTGCCCATTTCGCCGCACAGGTGCGGGTCTTCGCCATAGGTTTCTTCTATGCGGCCCCAGCGCGGTTCACGCGCCACATCGACCACTGGTGCCAGCGCAAAATTCGCGCCGCGTGCACGCATCTCACGCGCAGCCACGCTGAATATTCTGGTCGCCATGTCCGGATCAAACGACGATGCCAGCCCTATCGCCTGCGGGAAACAGGTGGCATCACGCGCCACATAGCCATGCAGGGCTTCTTCATGCATCAGCAATGGAATGCCCAGGCGGGTCTGTTCGACAGCCCATTTTTGCACGGCATTGACATAGGTGGCCGTTTGCAAGGCATTGCGGTTTGGCACCGAGCCATCATCACCCGCACCTGTGGCCTTGGCGATGCCCTGATGGTCGGATGGGCGTGCCATCATACCCAGGCCATGGGGATAGACTTTGCCTGCCTTGGCGACGGAAAAATCGCCATTGGCTTCCTGTATCAGTTTTTTGTCTTGCCACACGCATTGCATCTGCATGATTTTTTCATCCAGGGTCATGCGGCCCAGCAGGTCATCCACGCGCGCTGCCAGCGGTGCGGCGGCATCTTTATACACAGGTTTGCCACCGGCTTTTGCAGCAGCAGCCCAGGCAAGGGAAGGTGAAAGCAAAGAAGGTGACAGCACCGCCCAGCCAGCCAAACCGGATGCGGAAGACAAAAATTGCCTGCGTTGATTGCTCATTGATGTGATCTCCATATGCTATTTTTAGCATTTATTTTTGAAATAGCGGGTCACAGCCCAAGGCTTCTACCTTGCCGTGCCGACTGTACTATCTTGCATGTAAAAGAATAGCGGCACAATTATGAAACTCACCAATCATCATCATGATTACCGATGCTGCCGATGTTACCGATGTTACCGATGTTACCGATGTTACCGACGCTACCTATGTTAAGCATGGCCAGCTTTGCTTCAGCAATAAAAAAAGGCGGTCTCATAGAAACCGCCTTGCAAGGCAAGGCGAACCTTGCCGGACCCGGAAGGGAACTTGAAAAACTATCGTCTGGCCGAACGGGTGCTCACATCCACCCACACAGCCAGCGTCAAAATGCAGCCTTTGACGATCATTTGCCAGTAGGTATCCACGTCCAGCATGGACATGCCATTATCCAGGCTGGCCATGACCAGCGCACCAATCAGCGCACCATACACCGTGCCAGAACCGCCGCGCATGGACGTGCCGCCGATAAAGCAGGCAGCAATCGCATCCAGCTCGCCCGAGGTACCGGCAGAGGGCGAACCAGCCGCCAGACGGGCTGTATTGATGAGACCAGCCAGCGCGCACATCAAACCCATGATGCCAAATATCCACAGCTTGATGGCATTCACATTGATGCCTGACAGACGGGTGGCTTCCATATTGCTACCCACGGCATAAATCCTGCGGCCAAATACGGTTTGCGTGGTCATGTAGCTGAAGATGCCCAGCAACACCAGCAACAGCAACACCGGCAGGGGGATGCCTTCGTAGCTGTTGAAGGTCATCACAAAGGCCAGCAACACCGCCGCAATCGCAGCGATTTTGATGCCGTCACGCCACAACGGGGCGACATCCAGCCCATGCTGTGCACGCTTGTTGCGTTGCTGCCAGGTCAAAAAGACTGCCAGTGCAAACAGGGCTATGCCCAGCAGGACACCGGTCGTCGCCGACAGATAACCCTGGCCCAGATACACCATGTCAGCGGACACTGGCGCTACCGTGGTGCCGCCAGTCACACCCAGCACGATGCCACGATATGCCAGCATGCCACCCAGCCCGACAATGAAGGACGGTATCTTCATGTAGGCAGTCAGGTAGCCATTGAACAGGCCTATCAGCAAACCCAGGGCCAGCACCAGCATCAGGTTGACTGGCAGCGGCAAATGATGGGTAACATCCAGCACCGCTGCCACACCACCAAGCAAACCCAGCAGTGAACCAACAGACAGATCAATTTCGCCAGCGATAATCACCAGCGCCATGCCACAGGCAACGATGCCGGTAATCGACATTTGCCGCATCAGATTGGACAAATTGCGCGGGGTAATGAAACCGCCTTCAGTTTTCCAGCTGAAAAAAGCCCAGATCAGCACGATGGCGATCAGCAGGGCCAGCATTTTGTATTGGGTGAACAACTGTTTGATATTCAGGTTTTTCATATTAATTTTTACCGATAGCGATGAATGGCATCAGATGGGTGGTCATAGCACAGGGCTGAATTGATTTGCCTGGCTTGTTTGGTTGGACGCCAGCGCATGACCTTGATCCAGTGCCGCCGCCAGCAGGGTTTCCTGCGTCAAATCCTTATTGATGAAATTGCCGCGCAGTTTGCCTTCGCCTATCACCAGCACGCGGTCAGAAATACCCAGCACTTCAGCCAGTTCAGATGACACCATGATGATGGACATGCCCTGCTTCACCAGTTCAAACATCAGTTTGTAGATTTCATACTTGGCACCGACATCGACACCGCGCGTCGGTTCATCGAGTATCAAAATCTTTGGTTTGGTCAACAGCATCTTCGACAGCACCGCTTTTTGCTGGTTACCACCAGACAGGCTGGTAATCGGTAAAAACGGGCTGGCGGTTTTCAGGGTCATGCTGGCGATTTCTGTGCGTATGGTCTTCAGTTCCGCTTCCTTGTCGATGCGGCTGAGCCTGGCAAATTCATGCAAAACGCTCAGACTCATGTTCTGACCCACATCCAGATCCGGCACGATGCCATGCTGCTTGCGGTCTTCCGGCACCATGGCCAGGCCAGCGCGTATGGACTTCAGTGGACTGCTGCTATCGAGCTTGCTGCCATTGAGCCAGACTTCGGCTTCATATTCCCCTGGGTAAGCACCAAACAGGGCCGACACCAGTTCGGTACGGCCTGCGCCGACCAGACCAGCGATACCCAAAATTTCACCCTGGCGCAAGGTGAATGAAATGTTATCGACACGCTTGCGTTGCGGGTTTTCTGTGTCATAACAGGTCACATTGCGTGCTTCAAACACCACTTCGCCTATGGCATGTTCTTGCTTGGGATAGAGCTGATTCATTTCACGCCCCACCATCTGGGCGATGATGCGTTCTGCGCTCATAGCGGCCATCGGTGTTGTGGCAATATGCTGTCCATCACGTATGACGACGATGGTGTCGCAGATGGCTTCGACTTCATCGAGCTTGTGTGAGATATAAATACAGGTCACGCCCTTGGCCTTCAAGGCGCGGATAATATTGAGCAAAACCGTGATTTCTGATGCAGTCAGCGACGATGAAGGTTCATCCAGTATCAGCAGCTTGGCTTGCTTGTTGAGTGCTTTGGCAATTTCTATCAATTGTTGGTGGCCGCCGCCATAATTCTTGACCGGCAGTACCACATTGACTTCGGGTATATTCAGTTCACGCAGCAATTCTTCGGCGCGCTTGTTCATGGCAGCATAATCCATGCGGCCACCTGGCAAGGTGATTTCATTCCCCAGGAACATGTTTTCAGCAACAGACAATTCGGGGACCAGCATCAGTTCCTGATGGATGATGATGATGCCTGCCGATTCGGTATCACGAATGGATTGCGCCTTCAGTTGCTGACCTTCCCACAGAATTTCACCATCCCAGGTACCATGCGGGTAGACGCCGGACAAGACCTTCATCAGGGTGGATTTGCCGGCACCGTTTTCACCGCACAGACCTATGCATTCACCAGCCCTGACCTTGATGTCAATACCGTTTAAGGCACGCACACCGCCAAATTCTTTGACGATGTCTTTCATTTCGAGCAAATATTCAGACATGCTAATTTTCCCGGGGCATCCTGGAGCAAACTATAAATCAGCCCTGCACACGAGCAAGGCAGGCGAAGCTGGTACTGGCAACCAGCAATTGCTGGCTACCATTACCATGACGACTAAAATCAATTTCAGTTAGCGGACAGTTGTGCCTTTGTGTAGAAACCCTCTTCCACCAGCAGGTTCACATTTGCCTTGGTCAGCGGAACAGGTTTCAGCAGCAGCGTATTGACTTTTTTGAGGCCATTCTCGTACTGGGAATTGTAGGCAGGCTTTTCATTGCGTACCAGTTGCACGGCCAGTTTGGCGGCTTCAGAAGCGATCAGCTTCAGGGGTTTGTACACGGTCATGGCCTGGGTACCGGCCATCACACGTTTGACGGCTGCCAGGTCAGCATCCTGTCCGGACACTGGTACCTTGCCACTGAGTTTTTGTGAGGCCAGGGCCTGTATCGCGCCACCGGCAGTACCGTCGTTGGAGGCAACGATGGCATCAATCTTGTTGTTATTCGCAGTCAGGGCGTTTTCGACGATGGACATGGCTTCAGAAGCACTCCAGTCTTTCACCCACTGTTTGCCGACCACTTTGATATCGCCTTTGTCGATCAGCGGCTGCAAGACTTTCATCTGACCTTCACGCAAGATCTTGGCGTTGTTGTCGGTTGGTGCACCGCCCAGCAAATAGTAATTGCCTTTCGGTTTCAGTTGCACCAGGCCTTCGGCCTGCATTTCACCGACTTTGGCATTATCAAAAGAGATATAGGCGTCGATATCAGCATTCAGGATCAGGCGGTCATAGGATACGACCTTGATATTGGCTTTCTTGGCTTCGCGGATGGCATTATTCAATACCGTGGCGTTGTAAGGTACGATGACCAGTACATCGACGCCACGCGAGATCAGGTTTTCTATCTGCGAAATCTGGCGCTGCTCGCTGGCGTCGGCAGATTGCACAAACACCTTGGCACCGAGTTTTTCTGCTTCTGCGCTAAAGAAATCCCTGTCCCTGACCCAGCGCTCTACCCGCAGATCATCGATGGAAAAGCCGATTTTCGGGTTCTTTGCATCGGCATAAGCACTGCCAGCCATGCTGCTGCTCAGGGCCAGCATCACACTGAGGATAGCGGCTTTTACTTTTGTATTCATTGTTTTGTCTCCTGTTGGATTAAAGCATGGGTATTCGCATTGCTCATCCCATTTATTATTGCTTTAAGTTTTTATGTATATTCAGTATTGTTGCTTCCGGTTGTTAACTGCTATTTTTATAAATCTAATGTATAAATTAATGATTATGGCGGGGTAACGTGTTACCTATACCGATGTATGGCACAGCCAGTTCCATGCAGGCACCGGTTTCCAGCTGCCCTACGGTAGAACGATAAATCTCTTGCCATGGCGTCTGACTGGCCGGATAGGCCGGTATGCCTTCGGCCTTGCGGCTTTCCAGTGCTTCTGGCGTGATCAGCATGTCACAGCGACCGGTGTTCAGGTTGATGCGTATGGTGTCACCGGTACGGATATAGGCCAGGCCACCACCAACCGCGCTTTCAGGCGAGGCGTTCAGTATGGATGGGCTATCCGATGTGCCAGATTGCCGGCCATCGCCCAGCGTAGGCAGGTTCAGTATGCCGCGCTTCAACAGCGCATCTGGCGGTTGCATGTTCACGACTTCAGCCGAACCGGGCCAGCCCACGGGGCCGGCACCACGTATCACCAAGATGCTGTCTTCATCAATATTCAGCGATGGGTCATTGATGCGGGCATGGTAATCGCCAGAACCATCAAAGACCACGGCCCTGCATTCAAAGATGTTTTCCTGCCCGGCCTTGCTCAGATAACGTTCGCGGAATGCGGGTGAGATCACGCTGGTTTTCATGATGGCAAAGTCAAACAGATTACCCTTCAGCACCATGAAACCAGCCTGCTGTTTCAGCGGTGCCGCATACGGGTAGATGACTTCGCGGTCATTCGTTTGCCTGCCATCCAGGTTGTCTTGCATAGTCTTGCCGGTGACGGTGAGACGGTCGGCACGCAGTTTGCCGGCTTGCAGCAATTCCCACATGATGGCGGGCACGCCACCGGCACGGTGGAAACGCTCGCCCAGAAACTTGCCGGCTGGCTGCATGTTCAATATCAGCGGGATGTCATGACCATGTGCCATCCAGTCATCCGAATGCAGCTCTACATGGGCATGTCTGGCCATGGCCATGATATGTGGCTGTGCATTGGTGGAACCACCTATCGCGGCATTAACCACGATGGCGTCCAGAAAGGCATCACGCGTCAGAATACTGGATGGGCGAATGTCCTGATACGCCATTTCAACAATACGACGGCCTGTTTCATACGCAATCTGACCACGCTCGCGGTAAGGCGCGGGGATGGCTGAACAGCCAGTCAATGACATGCCCAGGGCTTCAGCCAGGGCGTTCATGGTGGATGCGGTACCCATGGTATTGCAATGGCCTGCCGATGGCGCGGATGCCGCCGCTATCTGCAAGAATTTTTCTTCATCGATATCACCTGCGGCCAGTTGTCGGCGGCCTTTCCAGATGGCGGCACCGGAACCGACCAGTTCACCATCCATCCAGCCGTCCAGCATGGGTCCACCAGACAGGACGATGGCCGGGATATCCACCGTCGATGCCGCCATGATCTGGGCTGGCGTAGTCTTGTCACAGCCTGTGGTCAGCACAACGGCGTCGATAGGATAGGCATGCAGGATTTCAATCAGCCCCATATACGCCAGGTTACGGTCTATTGCTGCGGTTGGCCGGCGGCAGTTTTCAAAAATCGGATGCAGCGGAAATTCCATCGCAATACCACCGGCATCCCGGATGCCATCGCGTACCCGCTTGGCCAGTTCCAGATGGATGCGGTTGCAGGGGCTAATGTCGCTGCCGCTCTGGGCTATGCCGATGATGGGGCGGCCAGAACGCAGTTCGTCAGGGGTGATGCCATAGTTCATGAAGCGCTCCAGGTACAGCGCCGTCATGTCGATATGATCGGGATTATCAAACCAGTCTTGCGAGCGAAAACGACGTGCCTTGCTGTTGTCAAACATCATGATGCATGCTCACTGAACTGATATTGCGGCAGACCGGGCACGTCCACACGGAAAGAAAACAGGCCACCCGCCAGTGGCTGCTGTTCACGTCTTTCTGCCGACATGCCTTTCCAGGCGGTAGTTACAAAGACGGTACGCAAATCATCGCCGCCAAAGCATACCTTGGTAATGTTTGAACACGGGAAGCTGATGACCTGGACGATCTCACCTGCAGGCGAGTAACGTTCCACCCGGTTACCGGCAAAAATTGCTACCCACAGATAGCCTTCTGCATCGACCACGGTGCCATCCGGGTGGCCACCGTTGGTGATGTCGGCAAACACACGCTTGCCGGACAGATTGCCATCAGGTGTCACATCAAAGGCATAAATTTTCTTGCGCAGGGTGTCGGTGTGGTAAAACACTTTACCGTCGGGGCTCATGCAGGGGCCATTGGTGATGATGTAATCATGGTCCTTCGCCTGCAAATCAGTGAGTGTGTTCAGTCTATACAAGGAACCGCTCGGTGCTTTTTCCCCATCGTCCATGGAACCAAACCACAGGCAACCCTGACTATCGATATAGCCGTCATTAAGGCGGTTGCCGGGTTGAGCGGTTTCCACTTCCAGCATGGTTGTGAAACTGCCAGTGCTGCTGGAAAAGCGCACCAGCTTGCCCGGCAAGCCGCAGATGAAATTACCATTCTCACCTTGGATAGGCAGGATGAAGCCGATCTGGTCGGGCGCATCCCAGCTCTGGCGGGCCGCACCATCCTCTGCACAGCGATGGATTTTACGGCTTTTGATGTCCACAAAATAGAGCGCTTTTTCGCCCGCGTGCCACACCGGGCCTTCGCCCAGATGCGTAGCCACTTCCCAAATGCAGTGAGACTGATCCAATATCATGCGCCGTACCATCCTGCGTCCACAAAATAATCACGTCCTGAACAACGCGCGGCGTTGTCAGAGGCCAAAAACAAAGTCAGGGCAGCGACATCTTCAGTTTCCACCCTTTCGTGCAGGCACTGGGCGGCCAGTATCTGCGCTTCTTCTTCCGGCGTGTGCCACAACGCCATCTGGCGCGGGGTACGTACAGAACCGGGGATGATGCAGTTGACACGTATGCCATCTGGCCCCAAATCACGCGCCAGACCACGGGTCAGGCCTTCTATCGCTGCCTTGGCTGTCATATACAGGCTGAGATTGCCAAGGGCAAGATGCCAGGAGATGGAGCCAAAGTTAAGGATAACACCTCCACCCAGGGCTTTCATACCCGGAGCCACAGCCTGGGCACAAAAAAACTGGTGGCGCAAATTCACGGCAAAGCTGTCGTCCCAATAGGCTGGCGTCACATTCTGCACCTGATGGCGGTCATCATTGGCAGCATTGTTGATCAAAATCTCTACGGCACCATATTCGCGCTCTATGTCAGCAAACACTTTGGCGACGGCATCCAGGTCTGTCAGGTCGCAATGCATGAATCTGGGTGGCTTGGCTGACTGCACCAGGCTTTTTTCCAGTGCCTGTGACGCTTCGTCGGCGATATCCAGAAAAAACACCTGGGCACCCTGTTTGCAGAAGGCATCCACGATGGCGGCACCGATACCGGTACCACCACCTGTTACGACTACTCTTTTCCCGGCTAAATTCGGGTAACTCGCATAAATCATCGCTTTTCTTTCATTGTGCGATTTGGGATGGTGGCTGCCCACCGGAATCTGTTGTCTGTCTGCGCTATGGCTCACCGTATTGCTATCACTCATACCGCACCTGAAGTGTCACCATGCGTCAGGCCATGGGCAATACCGCGCACGGCCAGGCTGCGATACAGGGCGCGCACCCCAAAGTTCCAGGGTGCAATCGCATCACTATACTGTACATGGTTCACCAAAGCACCTAAAGACGGGCTGGCAATGCTGACCCTGTCGCCGGTATGGTGGGTAAATCCGCTGCCGGCAGCGTCTCTGTCCTTGATCGGCGAAAACATGGTGCCCAGAAACAGCATGAAACCGTCCGGATACTGATGGGTGTTGCCACAGACCTGGCTAACCAGATCCAGCGGGTCGCGGCTGATTTCGCGCATCATGCTGATGCCGTCCAGCCTGAAATCATCGTCCTGCCCTTCTATCAGCAGACGCACTTCGGCGTGGCGTATGGTATCGATCGTGAAGTGGCTGTCAAACAGGCGGATAAACGGACCAATAGCGCAAGAGCCGTTATTGTCCTTGGCCTTGCCCAGCAACAAGGCGCTGCGCCCTTCGATATCACGCAGGTTGACATCATTACCCAGCGTCGCACCAAGCACTTGTGCACGGCTGTTGACGGCCAGGACGATTTCCGGTTCAGGGTTATTCCATTTGGAATCGGGATGGATGCCAACATCGGCAGCAAAACCAACGGCTGACATGGGCTGCGATTTTGAAAATACTTCGGCGTCGGGACCAATGCCGACTTCCATATATTGTGACCAGGCACCACGGCTGATCAGATCCTGCTTGAGTTTTTCTGCCACGTCAGAACCAGGTCGTATACGCGACAGATCGGTGCCTATGCTGGCCTGCATGGCTGCACGCAAGCGGTCTGCTGCTGCCGCATCGCCAGCGGCCTGTTCTTCGATGACTCTTTCCAGTAGACTGACGGCAAAGGTCACGCCACAGGCCTTGATGGCTTGCAGGTCACAGGGGGCCAGCAAACAGGGTGTGGTGGAATCTGCCTGACGGTGCAGGGATTGATCAATCAGGGTCTGCACGTCGCCCAGCGATTCGCCTTTGACGGACAGGACAAAGTCCAGCAACGGATCCTTTTCCAGCAGATCGGCAACGGTCTGTACCTGGGCGGTAATATCGACTACTTCGCCCTGGCGCACGACAACCACGCAAGGCCCGTTGATCTTGCCGGCACGCCATACGCGGCCCAGCAGCACAGCTTGTTTATAATCATGCGGCAAATAGGATATGCCGGACGTGTTGTTCATCATAGTCTCCCGTATAGCGATTTTTTTGGATCACCTTGCTCTTCGCTTTAGAGTTTCCTGCGGATTGCTCCTGGCAGGAAGGCCGACTGCTTTTCTACCTGTATGAAGCAGTCAGCCGGTGTCCCTGATCTTTATTGATAGGCTGATAGGTATACTCGCTGGTATCGGGATCATTCACAATTATGAAACTCACCAATGTGAATCATGATTACGTGCAAGAAAGCCCATGCGCAGGTCAGGGGGAAGTCACGTAGCTTATGGTGGGAATACGAGGAAAAACGCGTGCCGAATTCTGCGGCTTAACCGTTTTATGGAAAACGCAGTTTTTGTCACAGATGCCTGATCAGGCGTAAGGTGTACCTGCAAGTGCAGCCTGTATGCCTGTGCTGCCCTTATCTACCAGCGCCAGAAAGATGGCTTTCGCTTCGTCTGCGTCCTGCTTTTGACGGAAGCACAGGTGCGCCTGGATCAATGCCACTGTCCAGGTTGCCAGCAGCAGACCGGCTGCCAGTTCAGCATCCGGGTCGCCTGGTTCCCGCTTGACGGATCCGGCCAGGGCCACCGCAATGACTTGCGCGATCTCGTCCCTGATTGCCCTGGCGCGTGCCTTAAGGGTTTCACTGCCTTCTATCGTCTCTATAAAGCCCTGGCTAGCGGCAGAGATAAAACCGGGCGCTCCGGCAGCAAACCGCACATAAGGACTCTCTTCCGCAACCAGCCTGTGCGCCAGCAGGCGCAAGGTCTCTATTGCAGATATCCCGGGATCACGCTGTCGCAAGGCCTCGAGCAGCACTTCACGCCCTTCTTCTTCACGATCAAAGAACATGTCTTCTTTACGCGGAAAGTGATTGAACACCGTCATCCGCCCGACATCGGCTGCTGCTGCTATGTCATCCACTGTCACATGATCAAAGCCCCGCTCCTGAAAGAGCTGGGTAGCGGCATTGGAGATGCCCTGACGCATGGCCAGACGCTTGCGGGACCGGAGATCAGATGGGATTGACATGCGGCGCATGATAGCATATTTTATATGTACTCAGTATATTTATAGATTAAGTACATATTTATGAAAACCAATTTTGTTATTGAAATAACCAGCCCATCAGCCAGACAATCCGGACTGCCGTTCACCACTCATCCGGCGTGGGTAGATGTATGCATCCCCATACAGGATCGCCTGTGGGCACCTGATGTGTGCTGCATCCTTGGGAGCGGCTATGAATAAGGCACTGACCGTCATCTTCGCTGCCATTGGTCTTGATGCCGTCGGCATAGGGTTGATCTTTCCCATCCTGCCGCGACTGCTGGCAGAGGTTACGCATGGCGAGAATGTCGCATCCTATATCGGCATCATGACTGCGCTGTATGCGGTGATGCAGTTTATTTTCGCGCCCGTCCTTGGCGCATTGAGTGATCGTCTTGGCCGCCGGCCTGTACTGCTGATCTCACTCGCCGGGGCGACCATCAACTACGTGGTGATGGCCTTCGCACCGCAGCTCTGGATGCTGCTGCTGGGCCGCGCCATTGCCGGCTTGACCAGCGCCAACATGTCGGTTGCCATGGCGTATATCACCGACATTTCACCCGAAGACAAGCGGGCGCGCCGCTTTGGCCTGTTCAATGCGGTGTTTGGTGCAGGCTTTATCATCGGCCCGGTGTTGGGTGGCGTGCTGGGTGATTACTGGTTGCGACTACCCTTCATCGCTGCGGCGCTGCTGAATGCGGGTAATCTGCTGCTGGCATTGTTTGTCTTACCAGAATCACGCATACCAAGTCGTGAAAATCATGAAAAGCTGGATCTGGCAGTGCTGAATCCGCTAAGGCCATTACGCTCGGTATTTGCCATGAAAAACCTGGCCCCCGTCATCATCATCTTTTTCCTCTTGAGTGCCACGGGTGAAGTGTATGGCACCTGCTGGGCGCTCTGGGGTAATGATGTGTTTGGCTGGAACGGCCTGTGGATAGGTCTGTCGCTGGGTACCTATGGTGTGTGCCAGTCACTGGCGCAGGCTTTCCTGCCCGGCCCTGCGGTAAAACTGCTGGGAGAACGCGGCACCATCCTGACCGGCATCGCAGGCACATGCATCGCCCTGGTTGTGATGGCGTTTGCCAGACAAGGCTGGATGGTATTTGCGGTCATGCCGGTGTTTGTACTTGGTGGTATCGGCGTCCCGGCATTGCAGTCGCTTGCCACCCGTCTGGTCGATGAAAATCAGCAGGGTCAGTTTCAGGGCGTGCTGGCATCGGTCGTCAGCCTGGCATCCATCATCGCCCCACTGGCATTCTCGAGCTTTTACTTCGTCGTCCGCGAACAATGGCCAGGGGCGATCTGGCTATCTGTGGTAGTGGTCTATGCGATCGCCGTGCCGCTAGTACTGAGCTTGCGGTTTCGCAAAGGAGACTGAATACGTTGATGGTTTCTATTGGCCCGTAAGGGCTTCGACCACGCCATCAAAAGCTGGCTTGGTGGTGTAATCATCCCTGAACAACAAAGGCCACTCTGCCCGTTTGTGAAAACCACTGAGCCAGGTTTCACCATCAACCAAACCCCAGACGGTAATGCCGCCACGCTGTGCTGCCGGCACCTCCTCCAGATACGCCGTGACGATTTCCTTGTAACGGGCTTTTTGTGCGATGGCCACGGCAGGCGTCAGGGATTTGAGATTTTTGTGTTTGTTCACCGCGACATCCAGTTCAGAAATCCTCACCTTCAGGCCACGGTCAGCCACCTCCCTGAAGGATTTGCGGATTTGCGCAATACTGGGATAATCAACATCGACATGCATCTGGAAACCGATGCCATGAATGGGAATCTGCCGCGCCTTGAAGTCATCAATCATACCCAGCATGAAATCAAGCTTGGATTGCACGGATTCGGTATTGAAATCGTTGTAATACAGGTCAGCCGCCGGGTCTGCAGCATGTGCAGCAATAAAAGCTTTTTCTATATAGGACTTGCCCATCTTCTGATAGAACAGTGATGGCCGGTAAGCTGCTGGCACGTTTTCGTCTATCACTTCATTGGCGACATCCCAGCTGGCGACCCGTCCGGAAAAATGCCTGGCAATCTGCCCGACATGGTTAGTGAGCATGGCATCCCAGTCGCCATTGTAGTTTTTCATCCAGGCCGGTACCTGATAATCCGGGTGCCATACCAGCGCATGGCCATGCAGGATCATGCCGTGCTCTTTGGCATAATTGGCGAGTGCATCGGCATCATCAAAAGCAAACACGTCTTCAGCCGGATGCAGATAGCGCATCTTCATGATGTTGGTCGCCACCAGGCTGTTGAACTGCTGATTGATCAGTGCTTGTTGATCGGTCTTCCTGAACAGGCTGCGTCTTTCATCCCCGGCACTGACTGCCACGCCAACAGGAAAAGCCGCCAGGTTTTTTAATACCGGTGCCGGTTGCGGGTTCGCCACAGCACTCGCGGCATCACTGCCCTGCTCCGTAGCGAACACTGCATTGCCTATGCCCGCCAGGCTCAAGCTCAATAAAGCGCGCCCTATCAATTTATGCATAACTATCCTGAGTCATAAAAAAGCATCAAACATCATGAAATGAGTTCTGAAATTCATCTTTGCCGCGATTTAAGCATGGCTGGCTGGATAAACACAGGGCATCCCTAAAAATCATAACTACGATTGGTGTTTATTGCTTATCATGGCGGAAATGTGGCGAGAATAAAAAATGACAGGGATATTTCCTTGTCAACCAAAACACCACCATTGCCGTTTTCAGACAGGCAGGCGTGCGTTTCACCATTACAAACGATAACAAACAATAATCAGATATCCGTTATGGCCTCATACATACCCTATTTTCCAGGCACGACCATCACCAAGGCGATGTTCAATTTTGATGCCTTTGGCATTACCAATTACATTCTTGCTGGCACGATACGCATCAGCGTGTCGGACGATTTCAGTTATGCCAATTACTATTCGGACAAAGACTATTCGCTGTTCAACAGCGGTATCTATACCAATGGCCCCAATGAATACGTATGGACCACGACACAGCTCAATAACATAGACCTGGCAACGGATGTGTATGCACAGTTTGCCAACCTGTCGTTCACCAAGGCGGTCAACTATGAATACACCAGTACCAGCACCATTGCCAACCCGGAAGACGTAGGCCGCTCCAACGTCACCGACATCAATATCAACTGGATTTATCGCACAGATGTCAGCTTTGCCGGCAAGTCCGGTGGCAGCACCGACAAAAATCTGGGGTATACCGGCGCTGCCGGCGACATCTTCCTCAACGAAGCTGCGGAAGAATTTCAGGGCGATTATTCCCTGAGCCCATATAGCCGTGCCACCCAGACCCTGATGCATGAACTGGGACATTCGCTGGGCTTGTCACACCCTCACATCAGCTATACAAATGGAACACCTGTCATCAGTGCCGATTTTGCGGCGACACAGTACCTGGGGTTCAACAAGCTGGGCTTCAAGACCAGCAGTGCAGCAGACATGTACAAGGAATATTTCACCATCATGTCGTATGATGATCAGAATTATTCTGCAACCCTGCATGCCTACACCCCTATGATCCTGGATGTCATTGCGCTGCAACAGGCGTATGGTGAAGGCCGTGGTACCAGCGGTGTCAGCGATGACACTCTGCAAGTAGGCACAGACGGCTATCGCACCTATTTTGACAAAGGCGGCATTGATACAGTAGACCTGTCGCTGTACAGCAATGGTGCTTACTTCCATATGGGTACCACCATCACCGGTGCCAGCCATCTGGTGGGGGTAGCGATGAGCCTGTACGATGGTGCCAATACCATCGTCTATGGCGGTAGCCCTGTCAGTCTGCGCTGGTTTTATGGCGAATACGAAAACGCCGTCGGCTCGGCCAAGGCTGACGTCATCTTTGGCAACGACCTTGCCAACAACATCTATGGCGGGGCCGGCAATGACGGAATAGACGGCATGGGTGGCAATGACAGCATCAATGGCGGCGACGGCAACGACAGCATGAATGGCGGTGATGGCAACGATACATTGATCGGCGGCGCAGGCAATGACCTTTTCGACTGGGATGAAGGTACCCGCAGTGGCAACGATATCTTTGTCGGTGGCACAGGCGATGATGTCTACGTACTCGATACCAGTGCAGACAAGGTGTATGAAAACAGCGGTGAAGGCATAGACACCGTCTGGGTGAATTTCAATAGCTCGCTAGCCAGCTACAGCTTCGTGGAAAACATCCGCATCTATGGCAGCACTGGCACCTACATCACCGGTAGCTCTTACGCCAACTGGATGTCAGGTGGTGGTGGCAATGACACCATAGACGGTGCCGATGGTAAAGACCTGGTGCAATGTGCCGGTAATATCAGCAATTACACGGTGACCAAATCCGGCAATGACTACATCGTCAAGGACAAGACCGGTGCAGAGGGTACCGACCTGCTCAAAAACATTGAACTGATCAAGTTTGACGACCATTACCTCTCGTTTGAAACAGCAGGCATTGCAGGCCAGGCCTATCGCCTGTACCAGGCAGCCTTTGATCGCAAACCCGATCTGGCCGGCCTGGGTTACTGGATCAACGATATGTCAAATGGTTCCAGCCTGACCACAGTGGCGTCCGGCTTCTTTTCATCGCCAGAATTTCAAAAACTGTATGGAAAAAGCCCCAGCAACACCACACTGATCACCAATTTTTACCAGAACGTGCTGCACCGCGCACCTGACAAAGCTGGTTTTGATTATTGGCTTAATTCCCTCGATACTGGCAAAATCAGCGCTGCCGGTGCCCTGGCCAGCTTTTGCGAAAGCGCGGAAAACCAGGCACTGGTCATCGCAGCGATACAAAACGGTATTGAATACATAGGCTGGACAGCCTGATCTGACTCAATTCTGACTCAATTAGCTGAGCGAACTGAGCTAACTCATATACCCGGCGCATGGGGCTGCCATAGCCTCATGCGCCGCTTTCCGCAACTGACTTTCCCCCACCTTACACTCCCCCTTACATCTCACGTGCAGCACCTTGTTGCAACCAGGTGCTGTATCAGCACTTGATCCGCGACGTATCTCCATCCCGGTAGTACAATGCAAAAAAGACTGCCGCAGGCAAGCCGTTTTTGCACTGCGCCATCCAGCGTCAGGACAAACTGGGGAGACCACGTGCATCGCCTAGCCGATTTTTCCCGGGAAGGATTACTTCTGCTGCTGGCAGCCTTCATCCTGTGTGCCTCTTCCCCAGCCAGCGCACAAAGCATATTGCGCACCGCAGCACAAGAAGCATCCGAACCCAAATTCATCGCCAAACAAGAAGGCGGCAAAACCAGCGTAGGTGGTTTTTGCGTGGACGTATTGCGCGCCATTGAAGCGATAGAGCCTGGACTTAAATTCGTGGGTGATCAAAACTGGCTGCCACTGGCCCGCGTCTATGGCGGACCAGACGATGTCGTCTGCGGTTTGCTGTACACCAAGGAACGCGCCCTCAAATACGACTATATAAGCCCGGCCTTATTTACCGTCAATTACCTGCTGGTCGTGCGCGCCGATGACGACGTCAAAGTCAATGACTGGGACGATATCCGCAAGCTGGGCAATGACGGCATCATCCTGTCCATGCACAATTTTGCCATCAGCGACATCCTGCGTGGCATGGGGGGCCTGCAGGTGGATTCAACAGCGGTTTCATCCAAATCGAATCTGAACAAACTGCTGGCCAACCGTGGCCGTTTTTATTGCCATCGCTCACCCGGCATCGTCACCGAAATCCGCAAGGCCGGCCTGGAAGGCAAGGTCAAGCTACTGCCCAAGGTCATGCTCAAAGAACAGTTCTACATGCTGGTATCAAAAACCGTGGCTGCCGACGATGCAAAAAAATTGCGTGCCGCCCTAGTCCAGTTGGACAACCAGGGCGTGCTGGCAAAACTGTTCGAGAAATATCAGGATTAGCTCCCTCCCCCTATGTAAAAAGCTGTCATTGACATGTCAACACATGGCCCCGCATGTAAAAAGTAGTTTATTTCACACTGACAACAGCGAAAAACGCCAATTTCCCCGGGAAAATATCTGGCACGCAATTTGATATACCAAGAAGACAACAGCCGTATTTTGCCCGTGCCCATGCACAGGACGGCCAGGCGCAAAGACTTCTTCAACCATCAAATAGCGAGGATAAGAATGGACAGCCTAATGGAAAGAGAACTGGAAAGCACCGTGCAAAGCATGCATGGCAACGGCAGCTTCATCGCAGGTTCAGTACGCCTGCTGGACTACGACACCACCAACAACAATGTCTTGATACGCGGCAGCGCATGCTTCGGTACACCAGGCTTTGGTATTGCAGAGTTAACCCAGGCCATCGCACAAGACACTAATTTTGTAGCGGCAAAGGCCGCCGGCATCAGCCTTTCCAGCAACCCTGTGATCATCGATTTTTGTCTGATCGGCTTTGCGCCAAACACAAAAGATCAAGGCATCGTCTATACCGAAATGACCTGGTTCACCAATACCCCACCAACCTTGAATGGTGAATCCGGCCCCTATCCTGTCTACATTCCCTCGGCCATTGCAGATAATCCGGGCGTCATGGTGTACTGGCCCATACAGGCCATAGGTGGCACAGCCCCCACCGCAACTGGCGAAACCTGGCCGGTATCACCTGCCACTTCCATCGGTGCTGACCAGACCGACTTTAACTACACCGGCCTGATCAGTGCCATCTACCATGCCCTGACCGGCAATGTGGCTGCGTTGCCCAATGCTCCAGCCAGCCTGACCAGCATCAGCAATGCCATCATCTACATCCATTGCGATTCTGGCGTCAACCGCACCGGTGCCGCCGCTGTCGGCTATCTGATGAGCTATGGCAGCCAGGTCAGCGCCCTATCACTGCCTAGTACACCTGCCGCCCCCTATACCGTGGCACAGGCACAAACCGCCGCCAATCTCGCCCCACCCAGCAATGACACCAGCCCACCCGGCGGCAGCGACATCCCCGTCGCCTGCGCCTACTGCAACCTGCTCAGCACCGGCATCGTCGACGCTACGCTGGTGGAGGAATGTGTGCCTTTGAGTTTTAGCTGAGCCAGGTCAACGCGCCTCGTTGCCAGCATGCACCATCACCCCGGCGTTCAAACACCGGGGCAACACCAACGACCAGCAGCAAATCGTTACTTTAGCAAGGGCCTTGCTGGGGCAATTTTGCGTAAGTCCGACTTGTAATAGAGGAAGCAAAAAACGAAGCAAAACAGCAAAAAAAATGTAGCAGAAGCGCAGTTACTTTGATTTTTACAAATTTTCTATGAGGATAATGATGAATACACAGTTAGATTCCAGTATCATAATCAACGATTCTATCGCCACCATCAATACCGGCATCACACCGGCAGGAATTGCCATTACCCCTGATGGCAATTATGCCTATATCGCCAACAACAATAATTATGGACTTGCTGGAGAAGATTCCGTCACCGTTCTGAATCTCCCGGACAATACGGTCTTGACCACCATATACCACACCAGCTTTAATCAACCATACACGGTATCGATAGACCCAACAGGTACATATGCCTATGTGTCGAATAGCCATGACTCGACCGTGAGCGTCATCGACATTGCCATCAACAATGTCGTTCAGGTTATTGATGGTTTTGACGGCCCCTCTGGCTTTGCAATCACGGCAGACGGCAGCAAAGCCTACGTCAATAATTACGGTGGACCAAACGGGGTCAAGAGCGGCAACGGAACAAGCGTCAACGTAGTCAATCTGCAAAACAAGACCATCGTCGGGACAATTACAGTGGGGCTGGCGCCTGCTGCATTGGCATTGAGTCCTGATGGTAAATTTTGTTACGTCATCAATTACGGCGATGGCAACCCCAACAATGGCAGCCTTAGCATAATCGATACCTCTTGCGATGTCGTAACCAATACCGTATCAGGCATAGGACTGTCCGGTCCCTTTGCAATCGCCATCACCCCTGACAGCGCATTTGCCTATATCACCAATTTTGGCAGCAACAACTTTGCACCAATTGGTCATCACGTCATTGTGGTTGATCTTGCCAACCCAAGCTGGACATGCGCGATTGCAGTTGGCTTGCAGCCCGCCGGTATTGCAATCACGCCTGATGGCCGTCACGCCTTTGTCTCCAACTACAATACCCTGTATGCTGGCTCCAACTATACCAGCCTGACTGCCGGCCAGGGAACGGTCAATATCATCGACATTGCAACCAACACCCTGCTGCCATTCACCCTGCCCGTCGGACAATCACCAGCAGGAATCGCCATCACCCCCAATGGCAGCAACGCCTATGTCACCAACTACACCTCCAACACCGTCAGCGTTATCAGTTTGCCGTAAGCACCAGCGAACCAGTGCGGGTCTGCTAACTACCGAATTCCATCGTCCCCCGCGTGGTGAGTGAGCTAACGCTGTTTCTTACAAAGTTGTGCAAAATGCGCTGCCATGGATGCTACCCTGACGAGCGCATTTTGACACGATGATGCGGCTACGGTGGCGACTAACCCTGCCTTACTTCGCCTGCCTTACTTCGGCGTCTTGTTGGCAAACCACTTCAGGATAACTTGGGTGCGCTGTATCGATAAATCCCGGATTACCGGCATATGCAAGGCGTCATCAATTGGTTTTGCAAGCACCACGCTGATCGGTTCGGCATATTGGACCACGGTCGCATAGTCGTCCAGTTTAAAACGGCCCATGATGGGATACAGCTTGGCGTACTGCGGCAAAATGGTTTGGATGCAATTATCCCAGGTCGGATTTTCGGGAAAGGTCTGCTGGCTGAACAGCAGGATACTGATCAAATCGTCCGGATGCTGGGTGTAGCTTTTTGCGATCGTCTGATCGGCGAAATTGTAGCGCACAAAGTAAATTTGCCCATCAACGTTTTGACTGGCGCGCGGAAAACCAGGGTCAGTGCCGACGATTTTCAATTCGACCATGCCTTGCGCATTGGTCAGCACAGGCGCAGTGTTGAAGGACAAGGCATTTTGCGGTATCGCGATATTTTTCAATCCAGAGGTGCCGCCAGTGCCCATGGTATTGCTGGTGTAGGTCACCGAATCTTCTGGCGACATCAGCGTTGCCTGGAGGCTGATATTGGCCGCAGGTTGACCAAACCGGGTGGCATATAAGCGAACCAGCGCGGTTGCGCCGTTGGGCTGGTCTGGACTTGTAGGAATGCCGGGGTTCATCCTGAAAACAAACTGATCGGCCCGCAAATTATAGCCATTGATGTTTTCTGCCAACCAGATAACTGGCGCAGGCGATTTTTTGCCCATCAGACCCAAGGGCATCGTCAGCACCTTCTGTTCTGCCTGTTGCACGGTCAAGCCAGGTGGCAGTAAAGTGGGATCGACTTTCACCGTCAGTATGCCACCGCTGGTTGTCATCAATTCCGCCATCTGTGCCGGATCGTTTGGCAAAGCGGCGATGGTAACTGCATTGTTCAAGCTAATGCCCGTTCCTTGATTTTGATCAAAATAGACCAAAAACAACTCGCCCAGCGCAGACAATGCAATCCCGAAACCTTGCGCCGGATCGTTATAACCGGGCTTGTCGGTGGCAAGTGAATTACCCAGATTAACGGTGATCAACACTTCGTTGCTGCCATCGCTTTTGTTGATCTCCTGCGTGCAGAACGGGGCATAATTGCATTGGGCATTGCTATTCGGCACCGTAACCGGTGCCATCATGCGTGATGGCGTGTAAAACACCGGGGTCGCCGTAGGCAGCGGCCCTATCGTGCCAGTTAACAAACCGGTTGGAAACAGGGTATTGATGTTCGGCGGTGGCACTGGCGATGGTGGCGGTGCCAGTGTAGTCGCCAGGATAGTGGCGCGATAGGTATCGGCGTCGGCCTGCCCCAGCAAAATAGTGAGGCGATTATTCACATACGATTCAGTAGGAACCGAGCCCAGGTTGGCCGGCACACCCTTACTATCGAGGTTCATGTAGTATCGGGTCATGGGCAGTAACTTGGCAGTGATAGTGGCAGGTACGCCTTTTTTCTCCAATGCCTGCAAGGTGTCCTTATTGAACAGATAGATCACTGGCGCATTATTATGCGCGTTCACTACAAAATTGACGCTCAATTGTTGCGGCGATTGTTGCTGAAGCAAACTGAGAAATTTAGACTGTGGTTTCGCTGCTGTCGTCCAGCTCAAGTTGGTCAGGCTTGATTGATATACCCCGCAACCACTGCCCGAGCTTCGTGGGCCGTTGATTGCCTGGGCCCAAACCGCGTTATATGAACCCGCGACATAATCACCACGGACAAAATCACTGATCGATGCCGGGTTGGTGGTAATGCCGGCCACTTGCAGACTCAGCCCCCATATTTCGCTGGTATTTTGCTGATCCGGATCGAGGTCCACCAGTTTCGGTGCTGCCATCGTATACACGGCATTGACTGGTTGCCCTATCACCGGGTCAACCGCAGGGTCAGTCGTTTCGTCGCCGGGGCCATAGACTACCTTGGTGACAAGACAGCTTTGAAAATCAAAAATACCGGTGCCGTTTGGGTTCCAGTAAAGCTGCAACTTTGCTACGTCATTATTCGCATCGGTATAGTTGTCCGGTGTATTGTTCACCGTGCTTGGATCAGCCAAAAAGCCACCGCTAAAGTGCAATCTTGGATAGGTCAAATAGCTCATGCCAATTCCTCTCAATATCGTTGAACGCGGTTTTTTTACTTGGTTGGGCCACCGTTAGCGACGCACATAGGGTTGCTAGGTAATACGCCTGTGCTGCAACCTTTGGTTTTCAGATTCAGTAAATTGAAAATATGGGAAAGACCCGCTGGCGGCAACTGAACTTTTACTGCGTCAGCCAGTGCCTGACCTTTGTTCTTGCCATCCAGATTGTGACAACTAAAGCAGTTGTAGGGATTTTGAATGTTCGAGACGCCATTTTGCACATAGGTTTCCATGCTGTTGTTAGCACCCGATAAAGACCCGACCTGCACCTGCACCGAAGGCGGCAAGGTACCCTTGGCTGTCCATACGTTGCCGACCAGTGAATAATTGGCCCACAATTTATTTGCGTCGCCCGCAGGCAGTGCGGTCAACATGGCTTTCACAGATAAATCCAATGCCTGCAAATTGGCGGTGGTGGGTTGTATGACAAACTTTTGGGTATCCGGGTCACAAATATAGCCAGGCGGCGGCGTGGAACCACAAGTCAAATTATTGGGCATGGTGCCCAACGTCGGGTCGCCCCAGGGGTGCATGGTGCACACCTGGGTGGCTTTGCCTTCGGCATAATGATTGGTGGTGCAACTGCTGCCGGTGCAGTTGGGATTATAAAAAGTCCAGTTTCCACCTAATGGGGGTGGAGCCGAGGTATTGGAACAATACGGCGCGTTATTGCGGTGTTCAAAGGTACCCCAGATAAACTCCGGCTGGGACGGTGTCTTGCTCACGATGTGCATGCCCACCAGCCCCAGATTCACATTCTCCATACAGGTTTTACCGGGTGCCTGAACCGAGCCTTTAGTGGTAAAGAAGGTGTTGCCTGTCACTTCGTCGGGCGTCAAAATTTTCCATGCGGTTTTCAATTCCATCGCGCCGGTAGGAAACGCCAGATTCGGGTACAGGTTTGGAATATCCACCACCTTGTAACCAACCGGATCAACCAGATCGGGCGCCAGGCTTAAACTGCACTGCGCCTCTTGCAAGCCACAACCGGTGATAAAGTCATACGCTGGTTTATTGACCGATACGCCATAAAATACCCGGTTCAGCGATTTGTCGATCAATGCCTGCCCGACTCCTGCCTGCAAGGTCAGATTGGAAAAAACATAGCTCTGTTTTAAGGTAGATGGCCCTTTGCAATACGTCGGTTTGGGTGTCTTTCCCCATGGGGTTGGGGTCTTGCCCGGATCAACAAAAATGCCGTAGCTAGGCATAAAGGTTTCAAATTGCCGGACCTTGCTGCCCGCTGCCACCGGTTGCACCAGATACAGCAGAGTCTGCCACATATACTGCTGAAAACTGCAGTTATCGGTATTCTGCACATCGCCTGGCAAAGACGGGTTGCTTACCCATGTCGAACTGGCGTTGCAGACTACGGGACTGGGTAACGGGTTCTGTTGTGCCTGCGCAATTGAGGGAAGTGCCGTAATAATGCCCATGACAGCAATTGCAATGACAGCAGCCGCGCTTATTGAGAAACGGCGCTGCGGGATGATTTTTTTCATAAACATTCCTTTCTTTGTGATCAAGAAGCTTCTTGGCACTTCTGACGCAGGACAACCGTCTAAAACTAAAACTTATTTCATCAACAGAGATATGTGAGCAAAGTAAGCAAAGTAAGCAACGCGAGCAAAACGACCAAGCGCTGGACATGACTTCTCAAGTTAATGCTGAGACGCGAATCCCGACAATACGGCATCTGATTGGACTCAACGACAAAGCCCGGAGATTAACAATTTATAATGTAAATATACCACTATTTATATTTATTCAATTGATTTTTTAAAAACAATTTTTTGCCACGATTTGCATGTATTCTTGCGTGGCCGGGACAATGAACATATTGAACATATAAACTGCTTAATAATGCCGAGAATAAAATTTGAAGAATCTTGTTCAGTTCATGATGAACGACTCAAGCAGGACATAGTTCTGATCTTGTATGGACTGTTTCGGTATTCGTCGGAATATCACGAGGCGCATAGAACGCTATTTCCCAACTCAAGGTTTTACATGCTAGGTGGCTGCAGGCGCGGTGAGGTCTACTCGACCGAGACGACGTATTGCGAGACATGCCGCACACAGCATCGACTATGGTGCGAAAAGAATGATGTAGATTTTGGGTTGCCGCTCATGGAAATTGAGAAGGAAGCATATATCCGCCGCATGTCCGGTAACCCGGATTTTTCTGGCACCGTGCCTGAAGATGTTAATGACCTCATCGCGCAAGGAAAAATTGTCGCTGCAATCAAGTCATTGAAGGTGGCCAATCCCAAAGTAGAGATTCAAGAATTGCGTTGTTATACGAGGTACTTGCAGAACCGGTATCTTCTGAAGAAAAGCGGCTGACCGGGCAAGACTTCGGGCCTGCCGGGATTCAGCTATTTTTCTCTCACGGCATATTCAAAAACAACTCCTCCACCCTCGCCCTTGCCCATGGAGTTTTGCGTAAAAACTTCAGGCTGGATTTGATGCTGGGGTCGCTGGTGAAGCAGTTAATGTCTATGAGCTGGCCCATTTTTTCCCAGCCATAATGGGCGACGAGTTGCTCCAGGATTTTTTCCAGGGTGATGCCATTCAGGGTGCGGGGTGGATGTTGTTCGTTCATTGCTTTATTCCTTGGTGATGCCGGATGATAGCAGGCCGGGACTTCACACGCACCATCCCTCCTTCCATAAAGGTCCGACATCACGCTCCCAACGGCAGCAACACCTGCGTCTGCTCAGGCTACCCTCTGCCCTATTGCCGGTTGTAGCGCATACAGAACCTGTTCCCACACACTTGCCAGCGCCAGAAGGTATTCAGGCTGTTGATGTGCAGGCGGTTGATGTGCTGCTAGCGCTTGCCCGTGGATTGTCGCCACCATTTGCTTGATCACCATGCGATTGGCCTGGTCGCGTTGCTGTTGCAGTGCATGGGCATCGATCTGATTCATGTCGACAGGCAGGTAATTGCGCCATTGCGGTATGGGCATGGACACGGGAGATGGGAACCACAATACTGGGCCGTTACTTTCTGCCAGTAGCAGGTTGCCATGGGCGAAGGTGGCGCTGCAGCGGTGATTGAGCAAGGTGGCAGTACCATCATCGGCGGCGGAGGCGAAGTTTTGGCACAGCAAAGAAATATGTAACGTGGGGCTGACTAGCAGCAGGCTGGCAAACATGGGAGGACTGTCGCCCGTTGCCACTGGTGGTATGACTTGTATGTCTGCCAGCGAGCCAAGGGCGCGGCCAACTATATCAAGGCTGGAATACAAGGTTCTCAGGTTGGCTGCCAGATCAAAATGCAGAGGCGGCCCCATGTGCTGTGCAACGGCCAGCCCCTGAAAAAAAGCCTGCGGTGCCAGCAGATCAGCAAAATGGGCATTGACCTGGAACAAACGACCATGTTCTTGCGCCACGGCAAGCGCTTTGCGCATTTGCTCCGGGCCGATGGGATGCTCACAAATGACGTGTATGCCTTTGGACAGCAATGCCAGACTTAACTGGTTGCCGGTTTCGCCAGGTACGGCGACACAGGCAATGTCGATGCTGCCATCAGGGATGCTGGCCACATCGGTGTAATGCGGAACTTGCGCCTGATGGGCGTAAGCCATAGACCGTGCGCTGCCGGTCGATAGTATGCCCGCCAGCCGGACACTGTCCTGGCTTGCTGTAAGGGCGCGGATATAGGTCGCGCCGTAGTTGCTGCCACATACCAATACTCTCATGCAAATTCTCCTAGGTCGGAATTACGCAAAACCGCCCCAGCTGCGTTGTAGCTCCTCTCCTAGGAGCCGCGTACTAAAGTACTGTCTTCGTCGCTACGGTGTAGTCGGGGTTTCAGACAACATGTTGTCTGCCGACGTAACGAACATTCCCTGCAAGGGATGTTTTCTAAAAGCGATAGCCTTGCTGGGACAATTTTGCGTAAGTCCTACATTAAATTTTTCTGACCGATTTAATTTTTGCTCAGTTTCTCTTCAGGCAATCGGGTGCGGGTTGTTGTTGACGATACGGCCTTTGAGTAATTTGCGTAATCTGGGGTTGTCGATGCGTTTGAACTGTTCGCCAAAGTGGATGGGCTGCATATGGATGCCCACCGCACGTGCTACCCGGAACGGGCTCAGGGCGACGTCAGGCGCAGTGACATCAACGATCGCCACATCCACATTCGCGGCCAACAGACGCTGACGCAAGTCTTCTGCATTCTGGACATCAGGATACGGCCAGCGGCTGGCGTCCATGGCCATGCTGGCTGGCTGGCGCATGAAGTCGAACGCCCCCAGCTTGTTACTGGAAAAGTAGTAGGCGGCATGGTCTTCCAGCGTTTGTACTTCGTGTACTTGCTGGGGAATTTTGTGCCCGCTGCGCATCAAGTGGCACAGGTAAGGCATCACGTGCCCCTGTTCCAGCAAGGCTTTGCGCATTGCCACCTGGATGTCGCCATGGGTGGCCAGTGCGACCGATACAGCGGGTGTGCTGATGCCATCACCCAGCCCCAGGCAAACCACGGTGGGTACGTGTATACCGACATCGAGCAGATACAATTCCAGTTGTATGCCGTTCCCGGTAAGATCGTCAATCATCAGACGCATTTTTCCGTGGTACTGGCTGTCGAGACTCAAGCGCTGGCAAGGCAATTGGGCATACCAGGTCAGCATCATGGCATCACGTTCTATCAATTCGTAGGTGGCGCGGATGGCGGCATCATCATTGTTTTGTCCCGCAGCCAGGCCATTGGATGATACCTGGCTGAACTGTTCTTCATAAGGAGAAGCAAAGTTGAAATAACTGACCAGTGCGGGTACCCACACCGGCTTTTGCAAACCCAGCCAATGCCCTTTCGTCCAGTGAATTTTTTGCTTGGCACGCCACGGTGAAAAAGGAAAATTGGGTGTGCTGTATTGGCGTTTCGAATACAGGACCAGTTTTTCCGGATCTACATAGTCGCCACGCAATTCACTGACATTGGCGTATTTAAAATCGCGCATGTTGTAACGCGCGGCGGAATAGCGTTCTATCGCTTCGCCAATGGCACTGATGTGTGCAGAAATATCATCCAGACCCTTGCCTGAGCCTATCTGTCCCATACTGCGCGGATCAAATTTGCCGGCAGAAAAAGTCGACATGCCTGCTGATGCAGTAACCGGAAAATCAGGCAGATGCAGTGCATGACCACTCAATTGACGAATAATCCCGGTGACAGGATCGATCCAGCCTGCCAGTAATTTTTTTAACTGCTCAACCGTGGTGACATGATTCAGCGGATTGCTGCCTGGCTGTTCATACGACGCCACCGCACTCATGGCGCCGAATTGCGGCAGTTGGCCGACGCTTGTTGCAGGGATGCGTGGCTGATCTTGATGCCGAAGTTCATGCTGATGTCCGCAGATTTCACACCACGGCATGGGAATAATTTTGTGTTGCTCACTTTCACCTGTGACCAGGTTTTGTACCCTTACCTGGCCGTCCAGGGTAGATGTTGTATAGCGCAGTAATAATTTCAGGACTTCCATCGACATTTGCTGCCCCACCATCACCGCCATCGGGCTGAGCAATGTGCGGGCGCGGCTGGTTTGCTGGCTATCGGTCGCCACTTTGTCCAGTTCGTGGGCCATCGAGGGTTGATGCGCCGTACCCAGCCGGCGCAAGCGCAGGCAGTTCCAGCAACTGGTCTGGCTGGGGATTACCCAAGGGCCTATCCAGGACTCAAGGCCATCAAGGCAGCCAAACAAGGCCTGGTAGCCACCGGCATCGATATATTCTGATGCTTTGTGCAGCCAGAATTGTGCCTCTTTGCTCAGGCTGACGATCACCAGATCCCATTCGCTCTCGTCTGTCACCGTCAACTGCTTTTGTTCACCAAGGGCCAATCGCCCTGTGGTGACTTTGCACCAGGGCGCCTGTTGCGCCAGTATGGTCTGCAATATGTCGGCCCGCGCTTGTCCTATATGTTCGGATCCAAATGGCCGATGGCAAAGCACATCGTCTTTGGTCAGGGATTCGTTATCCAGCAGATGTAAATGACCAATGCCTGCGTTGGCCAGTTCATCAATCATTTTGACTGACCAGGGTTCCAGACCAATCACCAGCAACCTGGCCTGACTGAGATCATCTGTCGATTTTTTATCTGGATGCTGCCAGGCTTTAAGAAAACGTTCATGCGGCGACCATGGCGGTGAAAATTGATTGCTCTCGTCAATTTCTTCCAACAGGCCATGCTTCTTGAGCAAATCGACGACGGCAATAATGCTGGCATCGGCATAGCCAGGAAGCTGGGTGCACAGTTCGGTTTGACTATATTGTCCCTGCAATAAGGGGCAGATATTATTCACAAAATCGCGGACGTCCTTACCATGCAATTGAAAATCGCCCAGATCGGATTGCAATAGCACACCTTGTGCATTGGGCGTGATCGTGGCTGCGGGAGATAACTGAAGTTTCTTCATCATGGCAAATCGCTCTTTAGTCAATACGGTTATGCTGAAAACTACGGACAGTACGGATAGTGGCGTACACATGTCACTATCCGCACCGTCTACTTCCTCAAGGCAAGATAATATTAGTGGACTGTCACAGTTGAAAACAGAGTGCCTTCCGCTTGCGCGACGACCATGGCTGCGTTGCAAATGCTCGCGATAGTTCACTATCGCTCTGCCCAGGTTTTAACCTTGCCTTGCCCTGATCGCCGGGCAAGCGTCTTTCACTTCTGTTTCAACTGTTACAGTCCACTAGCCTGCCCATTTCACCCTTCACAACTAGCTGCTGCTGGTTGCGCTGAGTACACAAAAAGTGACCGGGCCACCAGGTTGGCAGCAATAGCACTGCGGACTTGGCTGGCAAACCGCGCATACCACATTAGCTGTCTGGCACTGTGCCGTTGGCTGGCAGCAGAAGCATTGCGCTGTCGGATAACCCGTGGCACATGGTGTGCATGGGGTGCATGGCGTACACAAGGCAACTGGCTGACAAACTGCGCAGACTACATTGGCGGTCTGGCACTGTGCGGTTGGCTGGCAGCAGAAACATTGTGCCGTCGGATAACCGGTGGCACATGGTGTGCATGGAGTGCATGGCGTACACAAGGAAACTGGCTGACAAACTGCACAGACTGCATTGGAGGCCTGGCACTGCGTCGTAGGCTGGCAGCAGAAACATTGCTGGGTAGGATGACACACCGCGCACACGACGTTCGAAGTTTGATACTGCGCCGCTGGCTGGCAGGCTGCGCATTGATAGCATTGTGCACAATGGCTACACTGCGCGCACAAGGTACAAGGAGTGCAAGGTGTACAGTGCACACACTGGGCGCAGAATGCGACCGGCTGACAGACGGCGCAAACGACATTGGCAGTCTGTGCCTGTGGTGCAGGTTGGCACAGTGCGCAAAAATTGACGATGCACGGTACGCAATAATAGCAATGCAGGCAATGTGCGCAGAGTGTAATGCATGGCACGCAATGCACCACACACGGCGTACACTGCAGGCAGGTGTCGCATTTGAATACGGGCGCGCTGTTGCTCAAGGTTTCTTCCAGCGCCTTGACTTTGGATGTCAATTCGGTGAGTTGCAATTGAAGCTCTTGGATGTTATCGCTCATGATTTCTCTTCCTGAAATATTGGCTTGCGCCAACGGATGTTGATAAAACAGCCTGTGCCATAAATGGCGGGAGATACTGATCAGCGCCTGAAACATTGTCTTTAGCAGCATAATTTCGCTCCATGGACGCTGTTGCTACTACAACAAAATCAACTATTGGATTTTGCTCAGGGTGTTGGCAGTGATATGCGGGAACACATAAGACTGACCATCCACCAGATGCAGCCGCAGACTGATGTTCTGCGAATACTGCAACATCAACTGCCCGTTGGATAATTCTTCCAGCCAGACGGTATGCGTGAACTGCGTCACGTTGTTATGCTCTGCGATGAAGGGGTTATTGGTAATGCCACCGTTATTAGCGGTATCAACATTGAGCTTGTGGGTGCGCAATACCCTGATGCCCTGCTGGGGCAGCACCGCCAACGCATCCTGCAAAACGATATTGGGATTGATGTTCGGGTTGCTTGGAATATCCGTGCCATAAGGCACATTGAAAGCAGCCGGTGCATCAATCGGCAAAGTACTGACATTGGGAATATCCGGTGCGCCATGAATGACTGTGACATCGCCCATCGCCAGGATGGAATTCCCGTGCGGCACAGAAACCTGTTTGATGATTTGTCGTGCCGGGTTTTGTGGCGGAATGGGGTCAGGTGCAGGTGGGCTGGGGATATACGGTTGCGTATCGAGCGGCCCTTGCCCCTGCGGACCGGTGATCAGATTAAGCCAGGCACCGTTTTCTGCATGTACCAGCGTATTCGCCTGAACACCGTCAGAGAAGAACACACGCTGCTCATAGAATAAGGTGTAGCTGTCCTGCTCATCCACGCCGCCGCGATTGGCGACTTTTCCCTGCAGCGCGCTGAAGGTCATTACTTCATAGTAAAAAACATTCTTCAGGATAAAACCGTTTGGCGCGGTTGCCTGCGGTAAAGGCATGACGTTAAAGCCATTGGTTTTGGGGCTTACCCAGGTGCCTATCAACCCTGCCAACGGGCCCAGATTATTCAGCATTGTCGGGTTGTGGTCGCCGCCACCGGGCGCAAGTAAAGGAATATTGTAATCAGGTACAAAAGGGGAAACCGGACCACAGCTACTGCATTTGCTCACTGGACAATGACATTTTTGTACGGCGTGACTGACCGGACAGCTTGATGCTTGCAAGCGATCAATAGCAGAACTTAATTGTTCTATATCAACTTGCAATTGTTCAATTTCATTTTCAGATTTCATGTCGTTCTGGCTCCTTCTAGTGTGGAATAAAGGCGAAATGTGCGGAACAAAGGTGAAATAAACGTCGCGAACAGCAGGAGATGCATTGATTACGATTTTTTGAAAATGGGTGGCGTTACCAGTTGCTATGTCAACGCACCGTATCAAAACGCAGGAATCGTCATTCTTTAAAATTGCATTGCAATAAGAAAACATCTCTCAATGCAATTCATATTTTTCCGTAAGGAAAAATTGGTTTTATTATTAAAATTCTGCTACCAAGCCAATCCACCACGCCTTGATATAGCCAGCCATGCATGGGTGACCCGATAACGCTTCAATCCAAAACCTGCTGTAAAAATCCAGCAGAATCAGGATCTATTGCCATTTCTATTAAGGAAGAAAACGAGCTCCACACTCCCTTAGTTGAAATTTTTATATACTTATTTGATAATAATATTATCCAAAAGATAATATTGCAATGTTATTTAATAGTTAAAACTACGCATGACTTACCGTAGTGCCTTCAGGCACTTTCCCTCGAAAAAAGAAGGACAAAATCAGCACATCGCAAAGTGCAAAGAAAAGAACAAAAAAAGTGCAAAGAAATGTGAATCCGATTTGAAATTGTTGCCGTATATCCAGAGTGGCCAACACAGCCCTGGTTAAAACGAAGAGGATGTCATGACAAATTTGAATATTTCTACATCCGTTGGCAATCGCCGGCGGTTTTCCCGCACCATGTCGAGCATGGCGCTGTCAGCGTCGGGTATTGCGCTGCTGGCTGGTAATGAGGTGTTGGCGGCGAATGTCGGTGCCAATGCGGTGCTTAATGCCTATCTGGCAACCAAGCCCGCCATCAAGGATGGCGAACTGGTCAAAATCACCGGTCACCTGGTTGCTGATGACACCATGCAATGGACTATTTTGTCGACCACGCCGGATACGAGCGTGTCTGAGCAAACAGTGAGTGTGGGTGTATAAACGATGGCTGCTTTTTTTACTTTCACGCCATCGGTCACAGTAGCAACAAGCACCTTGCCCGCATTGTCACAAAGACCGGGCTTTGTTGCCTGGCTAAAAAACCTGGCCGTCTGGCTATTACCTATCAGCATGCTGATCATGGGTGCAGATGCCCTCGCCGCCTCTGCTGGCGATGTGCAGCAGGGTCAGGCCTTGTATGAAGCGCGTTGTTTTGGCTGCCATTCGGTGGATGCCAATCGCATTGGCCCAAAACATGCCAATCTGATAGGCCGCAAGGCAGGCAGTATTTCGGATTTTGAATATTCACCGGCCTTGCGTGGTGCAAAAATAGTCTGGAATGAAAAAACTCTGGATCGCTGGTTGCAAGACCCCGAATCCTATGTCCCCGGCCAACAGATGGATGTCAGCGTCAGCAAGGCCGAAGACAGGAAAAACCTGATCGCCTACCTGAAAACCCTGAGCACGAAGACGGCAAAAAAGTAAGTCGCCAGCAGCGCCCTCATCTTCTTGCTCATGCTCATGCTCATGCTCATGCTCATGCTCATACTCATGCCCACGCCGTCATCCGCTGCCTAAACCAGCTTGATAAGATTCTGTAGCAAGAGTGGCCCGTTCAGCGCAAGCAAACGGCCACCTTCAGCTATCTTGCCCAGCTGTATCGGTGCAAAGCCAAACTGGGTGGCGAGATGGGCAACGCTGGCACTGGCTTCAGCGTCATCAGCTGCCACAAACACCACACGGCGGCCTTCATTCTGTGCAGGCGTGCTGGCCAGCAAGGCTGCTGGCAACTGGTTAAATGCCTTGACCACGCGGGCACCGGGCAATGCTGCCGCCAACACTTCTGTCGAGGCCATGCCACGTAATTCTTCTGGCGCAATGCCATAGGCATTCATGGCGTCGATGACGATTTTTCCTTTCCAACTGGGCAGCGCGGCAGCAACATCTGCATGAGCGCGAAACGGTATGGCAAAAATGACGGTGTCGGCAGCAAGTGCATCCTGCAAGTTTGCTGGCGTCACTGTCGGCCCCAGTTCTTTTGCCAGCGCAGTCATACTGGCAGAGCCACGGGTATTGGCAATCGATACCTGGATACCAGCCTGGGCAAAATGGCGGGCCAGTGCAGTGCCGACCTTGCCGGCACCGATGATGGAGTAAGTCATGTTCATTTCCTTGATCTATTTAAGAGGGAATTCAAGATGGCATCAGGCAGCAATGGCCGCGATTTCCTGACGCGCCTGGTGAATGGCAGCTTCCTTGGCTTCCGGGCTGAAAGCCAGGCCTTCGGCGCGAATGATGGTGATGTCAGTGATACCCAAAAAGGACAGCAGGCCAGACAAGTAACTGTCGTGATGTTCGTACACGGCGGCTGGGCTACCCGCCGAATACACACTGCCACGGGCGGCGGCTATCACCACCTTTTTGTTTTTGGATAACAAACCTTCGGGGCCATTGGCACCATAGCGAAACGTCTTGCCGGCAACTGCGACCCGGTCTATCCATGCTTTGAGCTGGGTAGGGATAGAAAAGTTATACATGGGCGCGCCAATGACCACGATGTCGGCGGCGATCAGCTCTTCCACATAGGCGTCGCCCTTGGCGATGTCGCTACCCAGAGCAGCGTCTTCCAGCGCTGCGCCCTGGCGCACTGCCATGTGCGCGCCGGACAAATGCAGGGCCGCATCCGCAGCCAGATCACGATAGATAATTTCAATACCCGGATGCAGGGCCACTTCACGTGTCACGATGTCCGAAGACAACTGGCGACTGACGGAATAAGCGCCAAGAATGCTGGAATCAAGATGCAGGAGTTTCATAACAGAACCTTTAATAAGGAAATTAAGGAAGAAGAAGTGAACTGAATGATGCTGCCAATGTTTGAATCTGAAAAGATGATATATTGAGATATATACCATCTTCATTTGAGATGGATAGGTATCAAGCTAGGATCAACCATGCTGGACGGCGTATCGCTGGATCAACTCAGAACCTTCATCGCGGCCGTAGATGAAGGCAGTTTTTCTGCCGCCGCCAGAAAGCTGAACCGTGTGCAGTCTGCCGTCAGCGGCTGGGTCAGCAGCCTGGAAGAACAGATAGGCGTGGTGCTGTTTGATCGCTCTGGCCGCTACCCCAGGCTCACACCTGAAGGCGTATTGTTATTGGCCGATGCCCGCAATATCGTGGCCGGTGTTGATACGCTAAAAGCGCGTGCCAGATTAATGGCATCCGGGCTGGAACCGGAACTGTCGGTGGTGGTGGACGTGTTCTTTCCCACCGCCGTGATTGCCGCCGTCGCCAAAGATTTCGCCAGACAATTCCCGCATACGCCCTTGCGGCTGTATGTAGAAGGCCTGGGCGCTGCGTATCAGCCAGTGCTGGATGAACGTTGCAGCCTGGGCATACTGGCATCCCTGCCGCTTCATTTTCCAACGCTCAGCAGCAAGGTCGTGGGTGAAGTGCCGTTGCTGATGGTGGCCTTGCACAGTCATCCGCTGGCAGCCATCCATGGCACCATCCCCAAATCCGAACTGGCCAGGCATACCCAGCTAGTCATCACCGACCGTTCAGAATTGATGGCAGGCCAGGAACTGGGCGTCATGTCACCCCACACCTGGCGCCTGGCCGACCTGTCAGCCAAACATGCGTTCCTGCTCAATGGCGTAGGCTGGGGCGGCATGCCTCTGCCGATGATAGAGCGCGACCTGGCCGCCGGCACCCTGAAGATTCTCGATATCGAAGAATTCCCCAAGGGTGGCAAAAAACTTCCCATGCTGGCAGTCCACCCCAGCGCCGCCCCACCCGGCCCGGCGGGGCGCTGGTTTATTGAACAGGTACAGCGTTGCCTTGGTCCTGCATAAAATCAGACTCCCTATACAAACACCAGCCTGATCATCCGTATCGAGTAAGCACATTAATCAATCACAGTAGTCAATCACAGTAGTCAACCACATTACTCAGGCGCCTATTCCGACAGCCTTGCCGAAAGGAAATAGCACCAGGCAAGATCATGCAGAAAGTCCCGTAAAAGCCTCAACAAAATCACGACACCGACAACTTAATCACAAATTAACTACAATTTATCAATAAAATGTATATAATTAATTTATTGACCTGATTATCTTATTCTGCTTGCTGGAGTAACGCAGAAGCCAAATCAGGTCTGCTGTGCAAGGTGCAAGATATTCCTCTCCAAAGGTGTTCGCCCACAACTGGCAACAGTTGTGGGCTTTTTTTGGAACAGGTTCTGACTGGGCTCAGGCAATTTCCAACTGACTGGCGCGTGGCAGGGACAGGCACAACAAATCAGCCATCACCAGGGCCATCAAACTACTGACCCAGATCAGGTTGGCGGCGCCGCCAAAGCTGGCGTTGATATCCATTTTCAATACGTCGACCAGCATACGCGTGACGATAAAAGTCAACGTCAGTGCATAACTGCGGGTGATCCAGATCTGGTGCATGATCAGTTGCCGGTTACAGGCCGTGACCACAGCCGCCACGGTCGTCCCCAGCCACAAACAGCCTTGCGCAACCGCAGGCCATTTTTCAGCCGGGGCCAGATGCATCAACGCAATGTATATCGCAAGCGGTGCGGCAATGCCGACAGCGACTGCATACAAGCGCCCCAGTAGCCGGTGCATCTGCAAATGCCCGTGTCGAATTTCGGGGAAAAATTGTACCGGTGCAACCAGCAGCGCCACCGTTGCCGCCAGTGCGTGCGCGTGCAGACACCAGCGATAGGCATTTATTTTTTGTTCCCACTGCGGATTCATACCCAGCAGCAAAGGCAGCTCCACCTTGCACATCACCAGCATGAACAGCAAACCCGTAATGAGGAAAAAAACCAGCCGGGGACGAACGAATACCTCACGGTTCAGCATGATTTTCTCCCAAAAGATGCAAGCGCAATGGCTATGTGCCAGAGAGGCTTAAAGAGCGACTTAAAGGGTATTCAACGTCATTGCGGGAGTTTTGACTGACACAAAAGCTGTAAAGTCTGTGAGTAAAAGTAAGTATCACAATGTAGATGCGAACCAAGATAGGTCGTAGGTACGATTAGCGAAGCGTAATCGTACGTATGTCACCGGCGTAGATACGATTAGCCCAGTTTTGCAAAAGTCCTGTTAAGCAACCTAACCGCCTCGGCAACACCGTTTTCTTGCTTCATTGCTTCGGCAATTGATTTTGCTTTGACTGTCATCTGCTGCGCATTCAATACGGCCTTGATTTGTGTCGCCAGGCCACGCGCCGTCAGTTTGCGTCGTTTCAATAGCTTGCCGGCGATACCCAGGCGGCGTAACTCATTGCCCCAGTGTTCTTGCTCGCTGATGTGGGCAACGACTACCGATGGCTTGCCCGCCAGCGTCGCCGATTGTGTCGTCCCTGCCCCGCCGTGATGCACGATAGCCTTGCACAGCGGGAAGATGGCATGATGCGGTGCCGCCGATACATACAAAACCTGATCGCTGGATTCGCAACCATCATCCTGTCCGCATTCCTGCCAGCCCGGGCTTTGGATAATCGCCCGGCAACCCGCCAGTGCTGCTGCCTGCGTGAACAGGCGCATGGTATTACCCTGTTCGAAGGCATCTGCGGGCATCCAGCTGCCAAACGTCATGTAGACAGGTGCATCACCTGCCGCCAGAAAGCTGGCCAGCGCAGCAGGCACAACACCTTCCACTTCAGAATTCGGCATATCCAGAAAACCGCAAACATGCGCAGATACAGGCCAATCCGCCTGCGCCTGACATATCTGCGGGCTGACCGCCACCAGGGCAAGCTGCGGCGAGATCCATACTTGCGTCACGATGTCTTGCGTCAGTGGCATACCAAGCTGCTGCCGCAGGCGGTTGGGATAATGCCTCAACGTCCGGTTCAGCGCAAATTGCGTCAGCCACCAAAGCACGCGATTACCGGTTTGCCCAAATACAGCCACGCTCAAGGGGTGATTAAAAGCGCTGGGTATGGCAGCATGTGACAGCAAGACGCTGACATAAGGCTTGCCCGCTTTTTCTGCCGCGATCTGTAGCGGATGCATGAAATAATGCCCGATCAATACATCGGCATCAGCGCACAGGCTTTGGGCGGCGTCAAACATGGCATCTTCAACAGGGTCATAGCACAGCCGCAAGATGGTCGCCATTTGCGTCATGGGATTGCGGGTGGTGTACACCAGGCGACCAATCTTCTCAGCCTCTTCCGGGCTGACCACCGGCGAAGCAAGTACCCTTATCTTTACACCACGCGCCGATTTGAAACCGGCATACAAAGCACCATCGAAGCAGGTAATAACCAGGCTGACTTCATGCCCCGCTGCCTGCAAGCCTTCCGCCAGCGCCAGAAATGGCCGCACATCACCATGGCTACCCCAAGTTTGTATTCCTATTTTCATATTCTGTTTTGCTTGCTCAGGCGCTTCAATCAAATCGGGCAAACAGAATTGTAGCGGGTGGCGGCAGCTTTGTATGGAAGAGATGCTGGAAATACCCGATCAAACATAAACCCGTGCAGACATTGATAGCCCGGACCATACACAAGCCTATCTATGTGAACTTATGCCCACCTATGCCAATCTGCCAGCAAATGGTAAATTAGTACGCTTGCACGGCTTGCAACGACATTGACGCCCAACACCACAATCTGACAGCAGGGACAACAGGAAAAAAATGATTACATCTATCAAAGTGAATAATGCAGGACTGATACTCTTGCAAAGCTATGTCCCCACGCTTTTCTCACATCTGCATCTGACCGAAGACAATCGCTTCATCTCTGCCGAAGCACAACAGCGTGCTGTCCACTACCTGCAGTTTTTAGTAACCGGGCATAGCCAGACCGCCGACCAGTATCTGACGCTGAATAAAATCCTGTGCGGCTTCAAACCACAAGACACCGTGGGCACCGGCATCACATTGACAGCAGAAGAAGCACTCCTGTGCGAGGGCATGCTGCACGCCTTCATGGGCCATTGGTCCGCAATCGGTGCCAGCTCAGTAGAAGGCATGCGTGGTAATTGGCTGGTCAGGGATGGTGCGCTAGATGGCTCGTCAGGCGACAGCGCAGACTGGCACCTGAAAGTGGAAAAACGCGCTTACGATGTACTTATCAACCAGTGCCCGTTTAGTTTTTCCATCATCAAATTTCCGTGGATGAATAAGGTGTTGCGGGTGACTTGGCCGACTTAATTTTAAGTTGTCATTCACGCCAGCAGAAGTAAAAATCAAGATGACTGAATATTTTTCTGCCAGCACGTCCAAAAACATTGAAAGGATATTACTTCTTGACCTCGCGCCCTGTCCTGATGTCGTAAAAGAAAACGACATCATCAGCCCGACGTACTCTCAACTCACGATCATCACTCACACCTTCAACAGTTCCCCAATAATAGTGGGATGCTGTTGTCACCAGAATGCTCTTACGCGTGACAAACTCTTTAACAGAGACTGTTTTAAAAATTTTTCCATTTTTCCAAAACGTGAATAATGGCAGACTATCTTGATAATCTCGGGGTATTAAATTCAATCCGGAATAATACGTCACGAAATACTCGCCATCGTTGGCAATATAAAATGACCGGAACCAAGACGGTATGTGCCAGATTATTTTGCCATCACGGCTGGTAGCGACCGTCCCTTCTTTGGGGTCTGACGTCACGATGAATTCTTTATTGATGCTTTCTTTTCTGAGTACCGTTGGTGGCTCCAAAGGTGTATCTGCATAAGCAGTAATCGTACTCAAAGCAAAAAATAGAGTTACAAAATATTTCATCACGCCTCCTCCAGATTTTAAGTAAATCAATTCACACCCCATACAACGCCCCCATCTCCCCCACCACATCCCTCATCCTGCTACGCAATTCCGGTGGTTCCAGCACTTCGGCGTCTTTGCCAAAGCGCAGTATTTCTGCGCTGGCTTGCCACAGTGATCCTACTGGGATGGTGGCGGTGGTCCAGCCTTGTTCGTCCACTTCTTTGGACAGGTGCATTTCGGCGTAGACATAGGGCGACAAAAAGTGTTCACACATTTTGACGCCCAGGGGTGACAGGCGGATGGTGGCCTGGCTGTTATACATGTCCTGTTCCACTCTGCGGGTGGATGCGCGCCAGTAGTGGGTGAGGTCGAAGCTGGCCGGGCGTTCGAAATGTTGTTCCAGCAGATTGAAATCGAGTATGCGTGAGATGCGATAGGTGCGAGGTCTGTCGTCCACCTGCCCTACCAGATACCAGGCACCACCTTTCATGACCATGCCCAGGGGCTGGACGGTTCTTTCCTTGATGCCTTTCCAGCTTTCATAGCGGATATGGATCAAGCGTTGCGTCCATACGGCATCGGCCACCTGCGGCAGGTAATGCGGCTGATCTGTCAGCGAAAACCAGGCGGGGGCATCCAGGTGGAAGCGCGAACGCATTTGCATGGCACCGTCACGCAAGGCCGCCGGCATGGCAGACAGCAGCTTGTTTTGCGCCGCCACCATGACAGACCCCAGGCCCATGTCGGTGGCGGCACCGGCCAGGCCGCTCATGAACAGGGCTTCGGCTTCTTTGGCGGACAAGCCATTCAATTGCGTACGATAACCGTCCAGCAGCCGGTAGCCGCCTGCCGAACCGCGTTCGCTATAGACGGGGATGCCTGCCTCGCTCATGGAATCGATGTCACGATAAATGGTGCGCAAGGTGACACCGCACTCGTCCGCCAGTTCAGGCGCAGTGGCAAAACCCCGCGCTTGCAGGATGGTGAGGATGGAGATCAGTCGGCTGGCGCGCATGTCAGGATGGTGCGGAATGGTTGAGATTAAATAATTTTTCAATAATAACCAATCCTGACAAAAGATGACAGGTATCAAGCCGTATTCTGTTCACATCGGCCAAGCAATGACGCTTTACAGCCGCCAACCCTGACACAGAAAGGCAAGATCATGAGCAACAATGACAACATCACCCTGTTCTATTCCCCCCAAACCCGCGCTACCGGCACGCTGACCTTACTGGAGGAAATGGGTGCGCCTTATCAATTGCATGTCTTGAACATGAAGGCTGGTGAGCAAAGGCAAGCTCCGTATCTGGCCATTAACCCCATGGGCAAGGTACCGGCCCTGCTGCATCATGGCGAGCTGATCACGGAACAGATTGCTGTCTTTATGTACCTGGCAGAGCTGTTTCCGGAAACTGGCCTGAGCCCTGCCCCAAGCAGCCGCCTGCGTGGCACTTATCTGCGCTGGATGGCATTTTATGCTTCCTGTTTTGAACCGGCCCTGGTGGACAAGTCACAGCAAAATCCGCCAGCATCCCCATCGATGTGTCCTTACGGCGATTTTGATACGATGCTCAATACCGTTACCGCCCAACTGGCAAAAGGACCTTACCTGCTGGGTGAACAACTGTCGGCAGCAGATATCCTGTGGGGCAATGCCTTGAACTGGGGCACGATGTTCAAGCTGGTGCCCGAAACCCCGATCATCATGGAGTATGTACAGCGCATCACCAGCCGCCCTTCGTTCGTCAAAGTCGGCGCGATGGATGCCGCCTGGGCTGCTGAGCATGAGCGGGCTGTGAATGAAATGAATGAAGCGAAAGAGGGTAAGGCGGCGTAAGGTGGGGTGACGAGCGCGGGGGCTAATTCAGCAAAAGTTTAAGTCTGCAAAAATACCTGATGTATTACCGCTTTAAACAAACGCTACATCACTTGCCCCTTCGCTCAACTGCCATACTAACAGCCAGTTAATCAGTAGCAGAAATTGAAAAATCTCTCTCTGCTACTCACATCCCTTGACACGAATCGCCTCTGAGTTAGTCATGATTACTCGAAGGCAGTCCCAAGACTGAAATCATCAGCCCACTCTGTCTCTTTAACAACTGAGCCTGTCGCATTTTTATCTTTCTTTTCTTTTTTAAATCCTTCTGCAATTTTTTTTGCCTCTGCAATACTGGATTCTAAGTTACTTTCTGGCGAATTCATCATAACCGCAACGGCATCACGCAGAGTACCTCTTATCCTCTCTGCGTAATCATCATGATCTTTGAGTTCAACAAGTGTGCCTGTTTCTATTTGTTTTAAAGGCGCGCCTACCGTGACCGTTGTGGTCCAATCATCGGGTTTAGCCATTACAGCTTTAATTTCGTGCGGAGTTTGATTTCTAAGCTCGCCGCTCTTGCCCGTGACCACGTGACCTTTAAATTTTACCTCTGCCGGCTTCAATTCTGGTTTAAATAAGTGTGCATGGCACTCGTTTTTTGAATGTTGATCCAATTCCCACGCATAGAACTCTCCCGCAGCCCATTGCTTCAGGTGCGTTTTTTCTTCAGCGATATGGGCCAGCAATGGTCGATCAACCAATTTAGTATCTGCTAAAGCCTGCACAACCTTGCTCCCCCCTGTCTGCGACATGAGCTTCCTCTGTACGGGATCACGGCCCTCCACGCTTTCGCGTCCATGCGCAGTCTGGCTGTCCCGCGCCAACTGTGCCGTGTCCAGGCTCAGGGCTTTGCTGCCCATCATATCTGCTTCACTCTCAAGGCCGGCGTCATCATTGACCTGCACCCCGGCCTTCATCTGGAAAGTTGGCCGGACGCGGCCCTGTTTCTGTTGCACTACGTGCCAGGCTTCGTGCGGCAGGTGTTGTTCTTGCCCGGGTGCCAGGTGGATATCGGTGCCCTGGGCATAGGCGTGCGCCTGCAACTGCGCTGGTTGTGGCGAGTTGTAATGCACTTTCACATCGTCGAGCGAATGACCAGACAAGCCTTCGATGCCTGACTTAAGATTGTCCGGCAAACCGGTGTTGTTCGGCTTGGGTGCAGCGACTTGCACCTCGCGCTGCACAGGTGCTGCCTCTGCCATGCGTTGCAATGGCGCATTGCCCGTAGCAGTGCCCAGGCGATGGCTTTGTGCGCTTTGATCCGCCATGCGCTGTATCGCCTGCATGTGCTGCGCCTGAGGACTGTTGTTCATCATGGCTTGCAGTGCGCTGGCTTGTGTTGCCTGCGGGCTGTTGTTCACCAGTGTCTGCAATTGCCGCTGCGCGACTGCTGCCGGGCGATTGTCTGCAAATGCTGCCTGTGGCTCCGTACTGAGTTGCGCCGGTTGCGATTCAACTCTGATTGCTTGCTGTGCTGTTTGTGCTTCAGCAGGCGCGGGTTGTTGGGTTTTCATAAGCGTTAACACCTGTACAGGTTTCTGGCGATTCAGGACATTTCACTTTATTTCGTTGCGCTTTTCTGCATTCTGCTGAATTTCATTTTCTATCGCAGTCAGCATGACACACGCCGGTTCGTAGTCAGGATCAAGTTGCAGGGCGTCGTTAACATACTGCAATGCCTGTGACAACTGGCCCAGGTTGTAGTGGCACATGCCCAGGTTGTACAGCGTGGGGCTGGCCTTGCCATACAGGCTGAGTGACTGTTCCAGATACGTAATGGCCTCTGGATAATATTCAATTTCATACAGCAGGCTACCCAGCGCAAAGGCGAGGTCGCGCACCTCGCCCAGCGGGTAATAGTTGTGCCACACCTGCGCGGCCATGTCGGCGACTTCCCGTTTGAGCGGGCCTACCAGCGTTGTCGCATGTTGCATCAGGGCGATATAACATCCCCAGAAGTTGGTGGCATCCCAACCGCTCATGCGCAAATAAGCCAGTATTTGTTCCATTTCCAGGCTGTCGGCATGGGCCTGGATAAGGCGCTTAAAACTGAAGAAATCATCAGGGCCGATGTCGCTGATATGTTCGGTAAATGCCTGCTGCGTTTCTACAAACTGCGCAGGGTTTTGTCCGGCTGCATGCAATGGCGCACCAGCAAACACGGCAGCGCAAATATACAGGTCCTGATGGCGCTGCGGCGTGGACATCCACAAGCCACCCTGCTGGTCAACATACTGCGCAATGGCGTGATAGTTGACCGATAGTGAAATACTGCCGTGGCTGACCAGGCCAGGCGCGCCACGGAAACGCAGATCATCTTCACGGCCATAACCTTTGTCGGCAGAAATCAGCAGCAAACGGTTGTGACTGATATGGCGTAAATGCGTGAGATAACGCAGCGATTGCACTGGCAAGAGCACATGGCTGTCTGCCAGGTGTTGCCGGTAATGGGCCAGTATCAGATTGAATTCTGGCTCGGGATAATAATCACCAGCCACAGGCACATCATGCCACCGTGCCTGCACGCGTTGCAACAGGGTGACATCGTTGATATCGGGTTCTGGTTGCTGGCTGTGCAGTGACACCAGGCTTTCATGCAAGGTGCCGTCGTTGACGTAAAACGCATCCTGTTCAATGCTGTCAAAAACGTAATTGGCAATCACCACCAGCGGATTGTTGAGCTGCGCCTGCGATAGCGTCACGCCAGAATGTTGCAAGACAATGTCTTCAGTCTTGCTCATATCAACCAGCGCAAAATCAAGCCAGCCCTGCTGTATATAATTTTGTAAAAACGGATGCTGCCGCCAGAATGCGAGATTTTTTTCACAAAAATCGCTCATCACATAACACACAGGAATATGGCTGAGGGCCGACTGCTGCCAGACCGTAAAAAACTTTTTGATGAAATGGTAAGAGAACCGCCCGGAACCAGCACCCAGTTCCAGTACATACAAAGACTGGCTCAGACCCAGTGGCCGTTGCTGATCACGCAATAAATCACGCAAATAAGCAAACACCAGCCTGGCATACGCCCTGGCAATAAAGGTATTGCTGGTGATGTAATGCGGCACGATGCTGTTGCGCCAGGCATCAATGCTTTGCTCGCTAAAAAAGCGGCGCTGCAAACCCCACAGCAAAGACGCAGACAGACGCTGGTTTTGCTCCACTACAAAGCCAGATGCCGGGGTTGCCTGTGTGGTGGGTTCTTGCTCTGTGGTTTCCATGCGATGGTGGACCGGGTAAGGTAAGGGCTAACGAGTAAGAAAAAAAGAATCTGCCTTGATGAAACGGCCATTGGGTCAATTGATCAATTGGTCTGGTCTTTGCTGACGCGCGCAGCCGTTTTCTCATGGTGTGATTTCATTCCGGTTTCCTGACGAACGTCCTGATGAATTTACATTGTTATTATAATAATTTTGGTGTAATTTATCACTTGTTTCGTTTTTTCGTGTTGTAGACTGGTGCTTTGGCCCTTCTTCATCACGAAAAAAGCCAAATGCCAGTCAATCCATTCCATACATGCCAGGGTGATTTATGAAATCGCGTCTCTCAGCACCGGTAGAAGCAACAAGACAAAGTCCTTCGTGGCAAAACACGCCGCTGCAAAAAAAGAAAAATCCGCCAGGCTTTACGGATCAAAGGCCCGCTGCCATCGCGCAAATGAAACTGCAGGCCATGGCAAGCAGCAGTCCACAAGCCATGCAGCTCAAGGCAAGAATGGACGTATCGGGCCAGCATAACCTGCCGGTACAGCGTGCAAAAGAGGACGACCTCATGCAAGGCAAGTTTCAGACAGCGCAACTGGCCAAGGAAGACGAGCTTACGCAGGGCAAGTTCGACACTGCCCAACTGGCGAAAGAAGATGAACTGACGCAAGGCAAGTTTGAACCTGTGCAACGGGTGGAAGACGAAGAACCGGCATAAGGTATCTGTACGTAGACATCAGTACACATGGTACACACAAGCACACATAGGGCTAATTCGTAACACATCACCAGGCCAGCAAGGCCGTAGCTTGCTGCGCCATGGTGGTGCTACGACAAAAATGCATTCCCGCAGTCTGTATTGAGATTTAGCGTCGCTCCACTTTTATCGAATACAGTCAATCTCTATGCAGACACACACCAGCCAGGATGCTGCCGGCAAAACTCTTTCATCGACAACGACAGAGGGCAAAACGCAAGGCCTGGCATTGAATGACAGCGCAAGCCAGACTACCGATCAGCGCTCTGAAGCAGGTGCCATGCGGCAATTGCAAAGCCAGGCAAACCACAGCCCAAGGGCATTGCAGTTACAAAGCCTGCAAAAAATGGCCGGGCAAAGCCCACAGGCAAGCCGGCTCAACACCTTTCAGGCGATGGCCGATGGACATGCAGCACAACGCATGCGACACCAACACCCTGCATTACAACGCCAGACCGCAGCGTCAGCAGACAATGCCTCTATTGCAAGCAGCGTCCGCCCACCAAAAAACAATGGCCTGCCAGCGCAACTACAGGCCGGTGTGGAAAGCCTGTCCGGCATGAGTCTGGATCATGTCCAGGTACACTACAACTCCGACAAACCCGCCCAGTTGCAAGCTCATGCTTATGCCCAGGGCAGCGACATCCACCTGGCACCAGGCCAGGAAAAACACTTGCCGCATGAAGCCTGGCATGTGGTCCAGCAAGCACAGGGCCGTGTGCGCCCCACCCTGCAAATGAAGCAGGGGGTACCAGTGAATGACGATGTCGGGCTGGAACAAGAAGCGGATGTGATGGGCGCCAGAGCCATGTCGGTAGCGGCGGCAAGTGTCACGGCACAGCGACAAGGCCAGCAAACACGGGGCGTTTATTCGCCGGTACAAAGACAAGGCGTAGCGCAGTTGGTGGCAGTGGCACAGCTCACCATCAAAGACAATATTCTTGCACTTGGCAAAGGTTATAGCGGCCCAGAAGCTGAGAATTTGAAAACCATTGCAGGTAGTTGGTCGACTGCATTCCCCATGGCGGAAAAGATGGAGATCGCTTTTTTCAGGAAAATAAATGCGACGCATTATGATCGGCTGATAAAAATGCAGATTTTGCAGCAACTGGATGAGGCAAATTACGACCATTTACTGGACTTTGTTGGAAACGATGCAGCGAAATTAGGCAAGTTGGTAAAAAAGGAGGCGGGAACCAGCCTAGTCAGGCGCATGGTAGGTGAACAGGCGCTGCCCTTGCGAACGATGGTCTTGGGCATGTCTGACAATGCGGGTTTAAAAGATATAGGAAAGCTTGGCTATATCTGTGAACACTATCCGAAATTCCTCGCCATTACCGATGCAGAAAAGACCCGGGCAGCACCACAATTGCAAGTTGTAATTACCGGTCTGGGCACGATATCTGCGGCCATGCTGGCTATATTGGAAACTGCTGCACCGACGTTTGATCAGTTGAAAACGATGGTTCCAAGACTCACCAAAACGTCCGGGATGGCAGCCATACTGGCCACTTACCTCAACTTCCGCGCGATTGCAGTAGCCCAGGTAATTGACGATACGGTCAAGCTACAAAAAGTCATTACCTGGTTATCCGATAATCCTGGCCTGTTTGGCATACTGGAAACCGTCAATCCCAATTTTGAAGCTTTGCAGGGGTTCATGACAACAATCACCAAAACTTCAGGATTGAAAGACATACTTGCAACTTACCCTAAATTCCGTGCCATTGCGCTAGCTCAACTCAGCGTCGCACCAGCCGCACTACAAAACGTAATTACCTGGTTAACCAGCAATCCTGACCTGTTTGGCATACTGGAAACCGCCAATCCCAATTTTGGGGCTTTGCAGGGGTTCATGGCAACACTCACCAAAACTTCAGGATTGACAGACATACTTGCAACTTACCCTAAATTCCGTGCCATTGCGCTAGCTCAACTGGCAGGTGCATCGGCCCAGTTGCAAACCGTAATTACCTGGTTGACAGACAACAAAGGCCTGCTTGGTATTCTGGAAACGGCAGACCCCAGCTTTGCAGATCTGCAGAGCTTGATGCCGACGATAACGAAAACGTCAGGTTTACCCGCCATTCTTAAAAGCTACCCTAACTTCCGTGCCATTGCATTAGCGCAATTGATAGGCGCACCGGCGTTGCTACAAAAAGTAATCACATGGTTGACAGGAAAAGATGCTGCGGTCCTCGGTGTATTGGAAACTGCCAACCCCAGCTTTGTGGCCCTGCAGGCCATGGTGCCAGCGCTTACCAAGCTGACTTTACTTCCTAACATTTTGACGAAGTATGCCAATTTCAAGCCTATTGCAGTGGCCGAGATCGTGGCAGCACCTGTCTTGTTGCAAACAGTCATTACCCACCTTGGCTCACGTAAAGACCTTGTCCTGACCTGGCTGCATACCAATAACCCGAATTTCGCTGTTTTAGAGGTGTTGGCTGATAAAAAACCAGATGACACTTTGCTGGGCATGCTGGTTAACTTTGCAAAAGAAGCAGCACCAGGCAACAATGACTACGAAGCAATTGGTACACAAAGCAATGGATACCGCATCGGCCATTTTGCTATGGGCCATACGCTGCGCGGCATGCTGGCAGAGCCTGCCCTGGATACCCCCACAAAAACATTATGGCCTGCTGCAACCACGCTGGCGGAGATACGTGGGGTGTGTTTGAATTTTGACCAGAATAATACGACCATACTTAATGCAAGGGAGGGCTTTACCTATACACCAACGGTAGCACCAAACAATCTGATTGTTGCTAACAAAAACAACATCCAAGGCAACCGCAACAAATTCGACCAACTATATCCTCGCAGCGGTACCCTTATTACAGAGGAACAGGCCGACACACTGTCCGAAATCAACGCAGCAAAAGCAGACTGGACCGCCCTCCCATAACCCCAGCTTATAGGCTATGTATGCATTTGGCGACGTTCTTGCCAGGCATGTGCATATTTACAGATGCTTACCAAAAATTGACGCAATATAGAGAAATTCGATTGTCAGCCCCGTCTGCATTCGATAGTATTCGTGCAACTAAAGACCTCTGCGCAAAAGGGAGAATTCATGCGTCGTATTTGGATCGTCACCGGTACTGTTGTTACAGTTGCCGCCGCGGCCGTTGCCTATCAGTTGGGTAAGCACTGGAAAGACTATAACTACGTGGGCGGCCGCCTGAAGGTGGATATGTCACGCCCTGATGCGCTCATCCGCACCACCAGCCTGTCTAAACTGCCGCGTGATTTACTGCGGGTGCCCATCGCCAAAGATGTGCTGACCGAAGACCTGGCCTTTTACTACGAACAGAACGAAGACCGCATGGGCCTCAACGGTGCCATCAAGCGCATTGCCTATGAGCATGATCTTGACTGGCAAGACAAGCTGTATGCCAGCATTTTTAATGAACCGGCAGAAGTCGCCTTCTGGCGCGACGGCAAAGGCGCGCTGCGTCATTATGCAGTCGTCATGCGGCGCGGCGTGTTCACCAAGGCGCTGGAAGAAGCTGCCAAGGTGGCGCTGAAAGATGGTCAGTTGAAAAAAGCCGGTGACATCAGCACCAGCAATGGCAATGCACTGGTATTGGCGCTGGAAGTTAACCCGCGCCGCACCCTGTTGCTGATCAGCCAGGGTGATCGCATGGTGGTCTTGTCTGACCCTGGCCTGCTGTTTGATGACAGCAACAGTATAGTGAAAGAAGCCCGTGCCGCCGTCAGCAACTGGCTGGAACATGATGGTGCCCTGGCCAAGCAGTTTGACCTGGACAATATTGCACCAGCAGTGGCCCCCACTGCTGGCCAACCTGCCGACACCGCCAGACACACGCTGGCCATTGGTGCCCCCACCATGGCGCTGGGGTATGGCGCTTTTGTGTCGGGCTTTAAGGGTATGCGTTTCGATTTTGGCGGCGACTGGTCCACCTCGGTATGGCTGGATTCGAACAAGCTGACATCCGCCCAATTGCTGGACCCTGCACTGTGGACGGCGGCCCCGGCCAACCCCAGCGCCTGCGTGGTGATGCCGGTTGACTGGGCGATGGTGAACAAGGTATTGAAAGAAGCATCGGCCAAGCCAAATTTGCCTGAACAGGCGCTGGCCAGCCTGTCTGGCCCCGGCCTGGCCTGCTGGTACCGTGAATCGAATCTGTATTCGCCGGTGTTTATTGCCAAGCTGCCGGCCAATACGGCCAACCGCGACACCACCTTGCAAGCCATGGCCACCTGGGCCATCGCAACCGGTGAACAGGCTGCACCTGGCAAGGGCAAAACCAAAGCCAAACCAGATCAAAAATTCTGGCGCAATGCCAACAGCAAGGCAACGCTGGCGGCCAGTGCCGATTTTGTGGTGTTTTCGCCGGACGGTGGCCTGGTTGAAAAAGTGATCGATACCATCGCCCGCAGCAACCCAAGCGTAGCTGATCAAAACCCTGGCACACAAAGCACGCTGGGCATGATTACCCCTCGCCCTTTGTCTGAAATGGCGCAGCGTGAAGTATATGCAGCACTCAGCGGTCCGGATGATGCGAATTTCCTGGATGCGGCCAAGACCCATTTGCCAGCACGCATGAAGGCCCTGGCCAGTTACCCGCCTATCCGTCTGGAACTGAGCAAAACCCAGACCAGCGGCAAAGCCTGGCATAAAGTCGATTGGATCAGCAAGGAGAAAGCCAATTGAACCGCCGACAAGTCTTGCACACCCTGGCCTTGAAGGGCATGCTGGCCAGCAGCGCCGCATTAGGCGCACTGGGCTGGCAACGGCTGGCGCTGGCGCAAAAGGTGACGGCACCCGCTGTACCTTTGCCGCTGCCTGCAACATTGCCGACAGCCAGCAACAGCAAAGCGGCCAGCCCGGCTTCGCCATCAGTGAGCAGCACATCGATAGCACTGACACCGGCGCAATCGCGCAGTTTCAGGGCCTGGATGACACGCATCATCGCCGCCCAGTTGACGGCAGGCCCCACCCCGCGCTGGCAACAGCGTGACTGTGTGGGCCTGGTGCGTTTTGCCGTGGCCGAATCGCTGCGCGAGCATGATGAAAAATGGAAGCGTGCCAACGGCATGCTGGGCACCGCCCTGCCGCCAGAAATCGAACTCGACAAAGGTACCCAGTCGGTGCGCCATCAGTGGCGGCTGGCCGATGGTTCGGTGTCGGCCTATGTCAGCGCAATAGAAATGGTGCAGGAGAATGCCCGTTTTCGTGGCAAGGACTGCAATCTGGCCGCCCCCGGTGACCTGCTGTTTTATGATCAGGGCGATGCCCAGCATCTGATGGTGTGGATGAATTCTTACATTGCCTATCATACCGGCACCGTCACGCCCGCCGACAATGGCTTGCGCGCCGTCAAGCTGCGCGACTTGCAAGCCTGGCGCGATACGCGCTGGCACCCTACCCAAGATAATCCCAATTTTGCTGGCGTGTATCGCCTCAATTTCTTGTCCGCCTGAAAGCGCCCAATGAAAGCCAAACTCAATCAATCACGCTATTTCACCTTCCTGACAGCGCTGTGCGCCCTGTTGCTCTTCATGCCTGCAATAGCGCAGGATGGCGGCAGTGGTTCATCATTCTTTTTGCTCAGTGATGCCGCCTACGGCTCTGCCGACAATGCCACCGTGCGACTGGAGGCGCAAGACATGGGCCAGATCGGCGAATACGGCGGTGTGGATGTCTATGTCTATAAGGTCAAAGACCCGCTGGACTTTTTGAAGGCGCAAAAAAACCTGCACCGCATTGACAGCCAGGGCAATTACAAAGGCAAGGGCATCGCTGATGCGCTGGCACGTACCTGGGACAGCTGGTGGATGGCATCGCGCCGCATGTGGCGCAGCCTGTTTTCTGCCGACGCCAGAAAAGCCGTGACCACGCAAGTGCCAGAAGTGCGCCTGCACCCGCTGGTCAAAGCCCCGACACCACAGCAACTGAACCCGCTGTACCAGCCGCTGAAGGCACATACCCTGGTCGACAGCTTCCGTTACCCTGTGCACGTGGCCCAGCCCATACAGCCACCCAAAGGCGTCAAGCTTGATGGCAGCAGCAGTGAATTTATCGCTTCGCCCAAAGGCAATGTCCTGATACCACTGGGTAAAAAAGAACCTGGCCTGTACCTGGTGGAAGCCATGGTCGGCAGCTATCGTGCTGTGACGCTGGTGTTTGTGTCTGATTCCATCGCTGTCACCAAAGTATCCAGCAAACAGATGCTGGTATGGGTGGCAGACCGCCGTAGCAGCCAGCCAGTGGCAGATGCCAAAACCGTATGGACCGATGGTGCTGGTATCTTAAGCACAGGTAACACTGACGCCAGCGGTATCGCCAATTTTGAGCGCGATGCGCCAGAAAAAACCTATGTCTATGGTGAAGACAGCAAAGGCGGCGTCTTTGTTGCAGAAAACTATTACTACGACAGCGAAATCTATAACACCAAGCTGTATGCCGTCACTGACCGCCCCCTGTATCGCCCCGGCGAAACCGTGTATGTGAAGTTTTTGGGCCGTACCTTTGTATCAGCCCGTGAATCCACCCCCATCACCGCAGGTGAATTGAAGTTGCAGGTATTTGATGCGAATGGCTTCCCGGTCGCTGCCCAGACCCTGCAAATGACACCGCAATCGGGGGGAGATACCGTATTCCAGTTGCCAGACAATGCAGTGGCTGGCGGTTATGAATTGCGCTTCAGCTACAAGGGCAATAACTACGGTGCAGCCTTCCGCGTGGCTGAATACCAGAAGCCGCACTTTGAAATCAATGTCTTGCCCGGTAAAAAAGATTACAAAACCAATGAAGCCATCAGCGGCAAGCTGCAACTGGTCTACCCCGACGGCAAACCCGTGGTCAATGCCAAGGCTGACCTGACCGTGCGCGCCCAGCGCCTGACCATCGTTGAAGGTGATTTAGGTTATGCAGGCCAGTTCCCGGTTCAGTTGAGCAACACAGTACTGACCACCGACAGCAACGGCTTTGTCGATTTTAAACTGCCAGCAGCGACTGAACCCAGCCGCTATGTCTTGTCAGTACTGGCAACGGATGGTGCTGCCTACCGCGTGCGTGCCACCAAAGAAATTCTGGTGGAACGTGGTGCCGGTACCTATAGCCTGAAGGCCGAACGCGCCTTTTCTGCCGTTGGTGAAAACATGAACTTTGCCATGACTGCCCTGCCAGTACCCGGCAATGTGGTCAGCACCCTCAGCGCCCCGGCAACATGGGATTGGGTCAGACTCGAAAACCAGAAAAAATCCAGCGGCAAGCTTGCCAACGGCAACAAGCTGACTCTGGCCTTTCCTGAACCTGGTACCTATACCCTGTCTGTGCGTGACGCTGCCGGCAATATCCTTGGTGCGACTTCGCATTACGTCAGCGGTGCCGGCGTCGCTGCGCCACAGGGCTCGATAGAAATGGTGTTTGACAAAACCAGCTACAAACCAGGTGAAACGGCCAGTGCACTGATCACCTTCCCGCAGCAGATTGACCAGGCCCTGTTCACGCTGGAGCGTGACAAGGTAGAAAAAACTGCCTTGATGAATAATGGCAACTCGAATGCAAGTGGCTGGCTCACTGCCAAGCGTTTGTCACCAATGCAGTGGAAGGTAGAAATACCGGTGCAGGAAACTTATGGCCCCAACATCACCCTGTCTGTGGTGTATGTGAAAGGTGCCGATTATGTATTCCAGAACCTGGGCTTGAAAGTGGAACAGCCACGCATCAATGTCGCCGTCAAAGCCGACAAGGCCGTGTATGCGCCGGGTGACAAAGTCACGCTGGATCTGACTGCCATGGTCGCTGGCCAGCCAGCAGGTGGCAGCCAGTTGACCGTGGGTGTGGTGGATGAAATGATCTACGTGCTGCAGCCAGAAATTGCACCGGACATTTCTGACTTTTTCTATCACCCGCGTCGCAACAATGTACGTACCTCTGCCAGCCTGAGCTTTATCGCCTATGACCTGGCGGTGCCACCATCCAAACTGGCCTTGCCGGCAAACGGGCAAACCCATGACCGCGCCATCAAGGTTTTGGAAAGACCGCGTCGTGAAGACAAGGACACCGCCCTGTGGCAGCCAAACGTCACCACCGACGCCACTGGCCGCGCCCGCCTGAGCTTCACCATGCCTGATTCGCTGACGCGCTGGCGCATTACCGTGCGTGCCACGGCAGCCAGCGGTAACGTGGGACAAAACATTGCCTATGTGCGTTCCGACAAAGATTTTTATGTGAAATGGACCAGCCCGAACTGGATGCGCGTGCAGGATGCACCTAACGCCAGCGTTGCCATCTTCAATCAAGGTAACCAGGATGCAAGCGCCAGCCTCAGTGTCACAGGTTCTGGCGTCAACAAACAGGAAAACCTGAAGTTGAAGCCCGGCGCCAATTTTGTATCGCTGCCGCTGAAAGCCAATGGTCTCGACAACAAGATAGACCTGTCGCTGGCTGTTGGCGGCAAAACGGTCGATGCACTGAATGTACCGCTGAAGATTATCCCTGTGCACTGGCTCAGCCAGCGTTCAGTCAGCGTGCCGGTCACCGGCAAGGAAACCATACTGAAACTGCCAGCGGACGCCAGTAACCTGCAATTGCAATTTGCAGACAGCGCCAATGCCCAGTTCCGTCGTTTGATGGATGACCTGATCGACTACCCGTTTGGCTGTGTCGAGCAAACATCCAGCCGTCTGATCCCGTACAGCCTGGCCTTGCAGGCCACGCTGCCCAGCGAAGAAAAACTGACGGCACAACTGACGCAACGCCTGTACAGCTACCGCTTCCGCCTTGCGCAAATGGCTGGCCCCAACGCCACCTTTGGCTGGTGGAGCGTACCAGAAAAAGATGGCGATGCTCTCCTGACCACCTATGCCTACTATGCTGACTGGCATGCCAGCCGCGCGCTGAAACTGGCGTTGCCAGACGGCCATTTTGATCGCCTGACCGAAGTCTATCGCAAAGACGGTGTCAATCAGCCAGCATGGCAACGCGCCCTGATGCTGTACTGGATGCAGGACATGGGCTTGCCGGTACGTTCACTGGCCGAAGCATTGAGTGAAGAACTGGGCAACAAGGCAGCATCAGCCAAACCGGCTGCTATAACTCCACGCTCAGGCATGAGCAGCATGATCTTTGCCAACAGGGATGATGACGTACAAAACGCCATGAGCACCCTGCTGGCCGCCTATGTGGTACAGCAAAGCAAAGGCACGCTGACAGCCGCCACCAGCGCGGCCCTGCCGGATGCTGCTACCCGCGTGCATCAGGCTGACCTGCCTTTGGGTGAAGCCCTGCTGATTTTGACCGGCAAACGCCCGGCCAATGAAAGCGCAGCAGTACTTGAACGCGTACGGGCTGAATACCCAACCATAGACCGTGCATTGGCCCTGTTGTGGACTTACCGCGCCATGGGTGGCGGTACTGCCGGCAAATCTGGTGCCAATGACCCACTGTTGCGCAACAACATGGCCAAGGTGGAACTGGAAGCAGGCTGGCAGGCAAGAGAAACCATCACCGGCCAGAATGTATTCCGCTGGAATGTCACTGCCGCCACACCGGCACCAGGCGTCATCAAAATGACATCGACCCCAAGTGCCGGCATGATAGCAATCGCCCAGTTTGACAGCCGCGAGCCAGAAAAATCCAGCCTGCCGGTGAAACTGGAACGCCGTCTGTACCGTCTGGTGCCAGAAGCCCTTCCTACGCCTAGCGCTGCCAGTAAGCCTGCAGCCAACTCCGCCGGTGCTGTAGCGCAGCCCGTGCCTGGCAAAGCTGGCTTCAAGCTCGAATTATTGGGCGATGGAGCCGCACTGAAGACCGATGAAGTGTATCTGGATGAAGTCGTGCTGACCCGCACATCCGGCCCGACACTGAACTTTGGCATCGTTGAAGTGCCGCTGCCACCGGGCACAACGGCTGACCGCTCTACCTGGGGCATCAGCGTTCGCTTCCCTGGCGGCAAAGATATGGAAGCGATGGAACGTGCACGTTATGAGCAGACACCACGCGGCTATGCCGTGCCGGTAGATGCACTGGCGAATGAAGTCGTGGTGCGCCACCTGGTCAGGGCTGCGCAGACCGGCAAGTTTGCCCTGCCGCCTGCCCGTTACTACCGCATGTACCAGCCAGACCAGAAAGCCTTTGAGGACAAGCCACGTGCGATTATGGAAATTCGCTGATCCTGCGCGCAAGCTAGTCCGCATCACCATGCTTGCCAGCACAACCATAGGAACCATGGCGATGCTGCCTTTGTCTGCACATGCAGATGAAAGCGGCACCGCCACGGTGGCCTGGTTGCGTGATGGCAAGGTGGAAGTACGTGGGCTGTCTGGTGCCCAATCCAACACCCCACCCAGCACATCAGCTAACACATCATCCAATCAGGATGGCAAAGCGACAGAGCAAAAGATTCCCCTCGGCAGCCTGTGGAAGCTGTTTGTCTACGCCTATCTGCAAGACAATCGCGTGCAGGAAAGTGCCTATACCTGCAACGCTAAAAAAGAACAGCGCAGCAAACTGGAGAAAGATGAAGAACGCTATTGCTGTGAACCCGGCGATCAGGTGCAGCGTGACAGCGCCCTGGCAAGATCATGCGCGCCCTACTTTTCACCGGCAAGACTTGGCCTGAACGACAAGGACTGGAAAAACTACTGGCAAACCCGCAGTGATGCCACCTGGTTACAACGCACGGCACAATTGCAGCCAGACACCCAGATCAGCATCAGGGATTTGCTGGAAACCCTGGCAAAATTTTCACCGCAGGCACGGGCCGCCGCCCGCACCGCCCTGCTGGAAACCGCCGTGCAAGGCTATGGTCGCGAAGCCTGGGCGCAACTGGGTACCGGCATACGCTACAAAACCTATTCCTGGCATTTGCCCGACCAGTCAGCCTTTGGTGGTGCCGCTGGCTGGCTGGCCGATGGCACACCATTCTGGTTTGGTGCGCGTGGGTCCAGCCGGTCTGCCCTCGGTACCTGGGCCAGCGCACTGGCCACCACCCTGCCAGCACCGCGCTGGGCAGGCATCAATAGCATGGACAATGTCGGTGACGAAGCGCATTGCGTCGATGTCGATTTTTTTGCCCGTTACCCTTTGCGCGAAGTTCTTCCTCTGCCAGTGCCTGTCAACTCGACAGCAAGCACCGCCCGCGCTGGCACCATGACTGGTAAATTCCGCCTGCAATTTGCCAATGGCAATACGCTGGACATCAACAGCAATGGCAGCCTTAGCCTGCAACGCTTGCCCGGTATGGCACCGCAAATCACCGGGCGTTTCAGCGTCAATGACTATGTTGCCCGCGTGGTAGACCGTGAAGGCGACGCCGCCAATGTACAGGCTGCCCGCAGCCTGGCAATTGCCGCCCGTAGTTACCTGGTACAGAATGCCGCCCTTGACCATGGCTGCTGGCGCATTGCCGACGCCACCAGCCGCCAGCGCGTCAGCGCCAACCCGCCGACCGAAGCCGCCATGGATGTCGCCTGGTTCACCGATGACCTGATACTCCAAGGGGCAAACGTGCGCTACCACAATGACAGCGCCGGCACCAACCGCATGTCCTTGAAGGATGCTGCAAAGCAGGCCAGCCAGGGCTGGAATTTTGAACGCATCCTGGCTGCCAGTTATCCACAAGCCAGCATCGCCAGCTTTAACGGCAAATCAGATTGCCAGCCACTGGCCGCTGCACAAACCTGGCTGATCAATAACAGCAGCAAATGGCAAGCCATATTGCGTCGTGAGCCCGGTTTTGAAAACCCCGACATGCCGCCCGCCGTGTGCGCCCTGGCCACCGGCAACCCGTATTCAGACCAGAAACGCATGCGTATTTATGCACGCGGCTGGCGCAGCCTGGACGAGCGCATCACCCTCGCCCATGAATACCTGCACCTGGCTTTACGATTTCATCCGAACGGCGCCAACGAAGACTATGTAGAAAAACTGGCACGCCGCCTCATAGAAGGAAGTACATGATCAAGCTTAAATTCTCACGCCTGGCCTTCGTCGCCGCTGGTACCGCCATTGGCCTGCTAGCGGCAACCAGCGCCTGCGCAGCCGATGTCAATGTCGAAGCCCCGCGTGGTGGCTGGCGGCATAGCGGCGCTGAAGCGTCACAATTTACCCAGCCCGTGCATTACCCAGCATCGTCCGTCAATACCGAAGGCCAGAATGAAATGGCCCTGATCAAGGGCCGCATCAACGGCAACATCAAAAAAGGCCCGGGCAAACTGATCGTCAATGGTGTCGGCATGCCGCTGTCCGTGGGCGCTGGTGGTGAATTTGCCCGTCCTTACTCTTTCAGTTCAGGTTCCAACAATGTCGAGGTGCGCAGCCCTGACGGCAGCGATGTCAAGCGTGTGCAGTTTTTTGACACCAACACCAGCCGCCCGCTGACACGTCTGCGCGTGGTTTTGTCGTGGGATAGCGATGGCACCGATCTCGACCTGCACGTTATTTCACCCGATGGCCAGCACGTGTTTTACGGCAATCGCGTAGTGCCCAATGGCGGCGCGCTGGATGTCGACGTCACCACCGGCTACGGGCCAGAAATCTATGCCAACACTGCCCCCATCAAAGGCACCTACCATGTGTACGTCAACTATTATGGCAGCGGCGGTAATGACAAGGACCTGACCATCGCCAAGGTTGCCATCATCAGCCAGGAAGGCACGCTCTCAGAAAAACAGCAAAGCTTTCAGGTACCCATGCGCAAACCCGGTGAGCTGACCCTGATCAAATCCTTCACCTATCCTTGAGATCCACGTCATGAAGATCACACATTTTTTGCTGGGCTGTACCGCAGTGGCAGGCACAATTGCCAGCATCTGCACCACCAGCATGGCCTTCGCCGATGAAAAGCCCGTCACCAGTGAACAACCCACCATCAACAGCCCGCGTGGCGGCTGGAATTATGGCGGCCTGACCGACAAATCCCGCGAAGGACGTGCCTCTTACCCGCTGCCACCAATAGACCGTGGCACACAAAAAAACCGCACCCTGATCGAAGGCCACATCCGTGATGCAGGCAAGCAAAGAAAGCACACCCTCATCGTCAACGGCAACCCCATGGTACTCAACTATGGCACTGATGGCCGCTATGAACGCCACTATGCCTTTGGCAGCGGTTCCAACAATATAGAAATCCAGGGGCCAGACGGCAAGAGCCTGCAACGCGTACAGTATTACGAAGCCAATACCCAGCAACTGTCGCCTCAGCTACGCATCATCTGTTCATGGGATGCGCCCGAAGCCGAAGTAGACCTGCACATCATCACCCCCGACGGCCAGCACGCCTTTTTTGGTGTGCCCACCTTGAATGGCGGTGGTGGCCTCGATGTGGATAGCGTCGACGGCCCCGGCCCCGAAATGTTCACCACCATCGCCCCCCTGCACGGCGCTTACCATGTGTTCGTCAACTATTGGGGCAACTATGGCCCGGGCGGTTACAACTTCGACGAAGGCCAACGCAAACAGCCCATCATCACTGCCCGCGTGACCCTGGTGTTTTATGAAAACACTGCCAGAGAAAAACGCGAAAGCTTCGTCATCCCGCTACGCAAGATCGGCGATTTGAATCTGGTGAAGTCGTTCATGTTTTGAGGGGCTGATTTTACTGTTATCCCTGTTATCCTTGTTTTCCGGAGAACCGAATGACGTGGTACAAACCCCTCAGCACCGTTCTGGTTCTCCTGTCGCTGACTTGCACAAGTATTCCGGCACTGGCACAGCCTGCCATGATCAAGCGCCTGGATGGTTCCAGCATTTCCTCAACCGAGATAGAAAGCAAGGTCACGCGCATGATGGCATCATCCTGCGTCACCGGCCTTGGCATTGCCATCCTCAATGACAATAAAATTGTCTACACCAAAAGCTTTGGCCTGCGCGACAAAGACAGGCAATTGCCATTGACCGAAGACACCGTCATGTACGGTGCATCCTTCACCAAGGCCGTATTTGCCACGCTGGTGGCGCAACTGGTGACCGAAGGTGTGCTTGACCTGGATTTACCAATACAGAAATACCTGCCCAAACCCTTGCCAGACTACGACAACTACCGCGACCTGGCCGACGACCCGCGCTACCTGACAATCACCCTGCGCATGTTATTGAATCATACCGCCGGCTTCGCCAACTTCCGCTGGCTGAACGCCAGCAAGAAACTGGAAATCAAATTCACACCCGGCAGCAGATATGCCTATTCAGGCGAAGGCATCAACCTGGCGCAATTCGTAATTGAGACCACCACGGACAAACGCATCGGCGATTTGATACAACAACGTATTTTCAACCCGCTTGGCATGCGCAACACCAGCATGCAATGGCAAAACCACTTCTGCGACAACCTGGCTGTCGGCCATGACGAAAAAGGCAAAACACTGGGTCACACAAAAAGAAAAAAGGTCAACGCCGCCGGTTCCATGGACACCACCCTGAATGACTACGCCCATTTCATCCAGAGCGTCATGCAGGCAAGCATCATCAGCAAAGACGCCAAAGCCATCATGCTGGCGCCACAGATTGCCATCACCACACCCACCCAGTTCCCCACCCTGTCCACCGCATCAAGCGACGACAACAAGCACATACAACTATCCTACGGCCTGGGCTGGGGCATATTCCAGACACCCCACGGCAAAGCCTACTTCAAGGAAGGCCACGACGATGGCTGGGAAAACCATTCCGTCGTCTTCGACGACCAAAAAACCGCCGTCGTCATCATGAGCAACAGCGCCAACGGCGACCACATCTTCAAAGACCTGCTGAAATTGTTGATACAGGACGTGTACACGCCGTGGAAGTGGGAGGGGTATGTGCCTTTGGAGTGTAGTAATATAATCGTAGGTTCAGCATTGGAACGGTAAATTTTATAATTTAAAACCGTTTCACATTATTGTGTTTACAGGAAACCACTCCTGGAAGTTCAATTCGTCATAATATCGCGCATATAAATCACTAGTTCTGCGCTCTACCGCAGTTTGAAATGCCAGTGCACGCTCTTTAGTCCAAACGTCCTTACTATCTGTTCCTGAGCAGGAACTCCAATACTCCGAGTGGGAAATATGGATAACACTGTCCTTGAGACGATCAGCGCCAGAATCAGTTTCGTTGTTAACGAGGTTCAACTTAACTTGAGCCGGGCTATCACCATCACCACGGTTATCACTTGCATACCAGACACGCACATTACCGATGGAATTTCCAACATGGACATGCCCGCGATTTCCATCCTTGGCCAGGAAGTCCAGCAAGCGATTATTTGATCTAACACCTGTCCAGTCCTTCCAATGATTAGCGGGACAAATGTGGTCGTAGTCGTAAGGTACTTCATCATCCGACCTGATTTCATCCGGATTTTTTTCTATTCTATTTACGTAACTTCGCTGAAGCCAAAGTAGCAAGGCATGTTGATAACGATCTCCACTTCCCCACCAGCGGTGAAAAATTCTCATGATCAAGGGAGTAGATTCATTTCTTGGTTGAAATCGCTCCCAGCCTAGCATCGGTCTTGCCACATCATAGTTTTTAGTTATTGCCAGTTCATTGAATTCCCTCTTTGAAGGAAGAGGTAGCGCCATTTCCCTGTTTTCGGATTCGCTTCTGCGTAAAAGATATTCAATCAACTGTTTACCAGGGAATGAAGGATTTTTATGCGATTCAGTTTCTTTGAGCCAGGTAAAAGCCCATACGCTTGCTTTTTTGCAGTCTGGAATAGCAAGATACGCATAAAGGACAAAGCGAAGAATTTCTTCACGCGACTGCTCAAAAACCGTTCTGGCGTCATGTAATTCGGAAACAGAAAGCAGCCAACGAAGCACAATTTGCAGTGCTGGTCTGGACACAAGAATAAAACCATGCATTGGCAATCCTGGATCGTCTTCCCGATTATCTGGATTGTATTTCAAAGACTCCGTCAGTAAATCGAATGCACCACTCAACTTACCAGACTTTACCATGTCCAAAAATCTTTCAAGAAAATCCGGATTCTTGCGTAAGCTATCAAAATTAGCTTTACCCGGGCTTTCAAAATCAGTCAAGCCAAGATCTGCAGCAACAAGCCGGACCGCCGTCATGACAATGTCCGTTGGCCCTAGCAGTTGGGCAAACCCCTTTATCGAAGCGATGGACTCGACAAGCTGAAAAGTCTCTGGCAGATGATGTTTGATAACTGAATACACATAATCCGCGTCACTTAATGGTGTTCCTCCGGTACCTAAGCGCTTGAATAAAATAGCCAGCGCCGGATCCTCGTTTTCATCTGTTTGGGGCTCTGCAAAGCATTTATCAGGAACAGCAATGAGAGATATCTTAATGTTAAAAAGTGCTTGTAAACATGACGCAAAGCGGTGTATGACTGGCACGGCAGCAGGCTCATCTTCTTCCCAGCTTCTGCCACGATGACTCCCTCTTTTCCTTAACGTTGAGATAACCCACTGAGACCAGAGATCGGCATCCTGATTGACAGCTACATATTCCCGGATGAGTTCGGTTAGCATTATTGGAAAGTGACTTTCCCAAGGGAACTGGATTCCAGCAGAGTTCGCCAATTTTGCTGCCCGTCTTTCTCTCAATGAAAGCCGGGCGTTCGGGTCTGCCCTGGCAAAACCATGTGGATGGGCGGTCGTAGTAACGTGTAGACGAAAAAGATGCTCAGACAAAGGCTTGTCGGCAAAATCTATCCACAACGTACGGTTCTGGATTTGATTTTCATTAAAATAAGGCCAGCCCAATAGCATCGTCAGGGTACGTTGTTGTCCATCGATGAGGGCAGCCCCGCCACCTTCAGGTACCGACTGAAGGTCCTTGCTACCGACACGACGGACCAAGACGTCTTCACCACTTCTGTTCTTGGCAATGAGGCGGCTCAGCATTAAACTGCCAATCGGCATTCCACGAAGTAGAGAATCCCACAACGTAATAATCTGCCTCGGCTTCCACACCGAGCCACGCTGGAGTACCGGCAACGCGACGAAGTGATTGTGATCTTTACCCGATACCCAATCCAGCCATTCTGTCAGTTTTGGACGAATAAATTCGTCACTAAACAACTTATTGAATTCATTTTTTATTTCTGCGTTAATGGCGATCTGCTCTTCCATTGCTTCTTTCACTGTCGATTACTTGCAATTTATCTTCCAGACACGGACCGTAGCCTTCTAGTCCCATATGCGGACGGAAGCATCTATCTATAATAGTAGTTAATTTATCATTAAACCGACTTTTACTATAACGCCATCTATGTTATAAAAGATTCAATTCTGACTCAACCCTTAAATTGAACAGGTGACAATGTGAATTTGATCTATGGCGATAAAATAAAATCAGCCCTTCGCGAAGTTTCACCAACCCAAATTGCCGTTGCCTACGTAGGCAAGCACTGGAGTAATTATATAAATCCCGACATCCTTAAGGAGATCATCCTTTCACCGACATTGGGAACGAATCCCAATGCAGTGGCCGAATTGGCGATAAAACTCGGTTGGAAAAATGTACACTTCCTCGATAATCTCCACACAAAAATGTACTTAGGCGATGGAAAAGCTGCATTGGGAAGTTTCAATTTAAGTGAGAACGGCTTGAGTGCTTCTGGTTTGGAAGAGGCCGGGTTTATCATCGATGACAAGCAAATAAACGTTGAATTGAAGACGCTATTCGATAAATACAGATCGAGCGCAATATCAAAATATTCGACCGAACAAGCGAAAATAGGCAAACTGGCTGAACTTCGCGCCGCTTGGGATCGTGCCGTTTTAACCAAGGATATTAAAATTTTTGAGCCCAATCAGGTATACCTGCATCTATCTGACTACCAAGTGACGAATCCAAGCGAAATTTACGTCTGTTGGATTGACGGCAATTTTGAGTATAACGAAGATATAGCGGATATCTCCACTATCAATGATTCAGTCAATTTTCTAGAAGATGATGACATAAAACCAGGTCGATGGATTTTATGTTGGCATGCGAAGGCAGATGATTCTCCAGATGAATCAAGTGAGCCTTACTGGATATATATAGATGAAGTCATGAACAATGGAGTATCTGACGAAAAATATACGCAATTGGCTATACAACGAAATGACAGAACCCCACCGCCAGTACCGTTCGAGCTGACCAAGGACGCAATTGAAGCAATTTATTCTGTGCTGCGCTCAAAGAAATTCCCTGCCTTCCTTCCTGGCATGGATCCTTGGTCAATAAACCCTACAATCCCTAAACTTGCAGACTTCATCAAAGCTGCTCAATCTGAACTTGCACTCAAAGCTTCAACGAGTTGATCAATTAAAAACGGCAATTTGCGACTGTTATTTGCATGCCGGATTCGCGAGGTAACGGATATTTCAGTAAAGGGAAAATATGTCGTAATTGTATGATGATGAACTTGCAAATACATCGGCAGGTCCAACTAAAGTGATGCCTAAGGGATTGACTGAGCGATCAGATAAGAGTAGCAACGATAACGCTCAGTTTTTTATTATTTTATGTATTTCGTCACACCAACCCATTCACGTTAAAACGCTATGGGACTAAGTATCCGGATATATGTCTCACTGACTGTTGGAACACGCTCACAGCAACAACAATACGCATACTTTGTAACCAGTGCAGACTCAACGACCACGGATCGAATAAAAATATAGGCAAATATGAAAATGAAAGTCACTGCAAGAACGTAGCGCAATGGACCTGTCATTTTTTTAAAATTCACTATTCGGGCAATCAGCCATGATCCGATTGCTCCACCAACGAAATACAGAGTCATTGTTACATAGCCGATATAGTCAGGCTCAATCTCTGGGTTGAAGGCAATGAGCCGGAACAAACCAATTGTGTAGGCAGCAGCAATCCCGCCCCAAATCAGCGGGGATAACCAAATCAATAAACAGGATAGCAGTGTGCGGTTAAGCATAGTGTTTGGTTTTTGAATTTGCTGTCTAAATAGCGTGCCCCATCAATGTAAGCGAGTTTTTTCATCTTATTCTGCAATAAAAAACTATCTCAAATCGCCCTGCAACTCGTATCTCGCCTGCATTTCCTTATATTCCACAGATAGTCTGAACAGAGAATCATGGAGTTCTGCCATGCATTTTTTTGTCCCGATGTGCACTTCGACGCTGTCGATAGTGACGACTACTCCGGCTGATTTGTCTTCATCGCCCCAATCACCGTCAAACCTGACAGTGGTAATTTCCTGCCCCAAATGTCCAGAGTAAGGGATGAAGTAACATGTGCGCACAAATTCTGCCGAATCAGGCCTTACGATGATTTTGCATCTCATTCCCAAAGCCAGGACAATAAATAAACCAACGCCCATCAAAAAAGCCTGAATGCTCATGAAAGGCAGGCCGGGGACTACGCCTCCTGGAATAAATATGAAAAAGAAAGAAAAGAATACGGCTACGCCATCGCGTCCTGAATATTCATAGAGTACATCTGGTTTCACAGGTGTCTTATAGGTTGTGTGCGAGATGCCAACAGTCTAATTGAAAATTTTTCCAGGACCCAGATTTGAATTATTCCTCTGAATGTATAACGCGCAGGCCTTGCCTGATCGCTTCCTCGGCGACCAAGCAGCTAATATCGTCATTTATCATCAAATCGCGCTTAGAGATCTGGTTGACCAGCCTGTACAAAACAAGCTGTCCGCCATTGGAATCCACTTGCAGTCCATGTGCCACGCATAGCTGAATTAATTTTCTGGCATAAGAAGATTCATGCTCGCCTAACGGAAACCGCTTTGCCTTTCTGAGCAACGCTAATATCTCGCCTGGCGGCTTGTCTGCAAACCCGGGTACTACGACGCGTAGCGCTTTTATATCAGTCAGCGTCGGTCCTGTATCTGTGAATACGATCTCAAGACACTGCAAATTCCTGATGTGACAATGGACTACCCAGCCTGGCTCGGTGCCATTCCATACTGGGAAAACTGATGTACTGACTGCATAAGTTTTATTTGCGTAAACGATCTCAAATCCTAACATACTCACATATCATTCAGCAGCACTCAACGCTGTTAAAGCAATGCAAGAATACACCGTCAATTCCCAAAAAATCTTTACAAATCCCCCTCCAATCTTTACAAGTCGCAGCATTCCTTAACAGGTGTAAATTACACCCAGTTATCTGCCTGCGCCCTTATAATTTCCCATTAGCAAACCCTGGTGTGAAGGCCAATTCCGTCTGGCATGACATGCCTTGCACCTGGGTTGATTGCACATTTAAGGTGGATACCATGCCGCCATACAGGATCGTAGACTTTGCGCATGATTTGTCAAAACTCCCCTGGCCGGCGTTTGCTGCTGGCCACTGCAGTGCTGTCGCTGGCTGCTTGTGCCAATCTGGCACCTAAATACCAGCGGCCGCCTGCTGCCACTCCGCTCACTACTATTTCGCTAGCCACTGCGGTATATGATGGCACCCAAAAAGCTGACGCTACCGGCCAGGATATGGCGGCGCTGCCAGACTGGCAGCAATTCTTTACTGATGCGCGTTTGAAGCGATTGATCGTGCTGGCGTTGGTGAATAACCGTGATGTGCGTGTAGCTGCGCTGAAGGTGGAGCAGGCACGTACCCAGCTCAGTATTCAGGATGCGGCGCAGTTGCCGACGTTGAATGCCAGTGCCAATGCCAGCCGTTCGGACCATGGCGGGCGCAGCGTTTCAGCGCAGATAGGGCTGACGGCGTTTGAGCTGGATTTGTTTGGTCGCCTGCGTAATGCCAGTGAATCGGCCTTGCAAAGCGCTCTGTCTTCTGCCGAATCGCATCGCAGTGTGCAATTAAGTCTGATGGCAGAGGTGGCCAGTGCCTGGCTGACACTGGCCGCAGACCTGCAACGCCAGCAACTGGCGGAACAGACCTTGAGCAGTCGCCAGCGCAGCCATCAGTTGAATGTGCAGCGACATCAACTGGGTGCCATCAACGGTCTGGCACTGGCGCAGTCGCTGAGTGCACAGGACCAGGCGCGGCTGGACGTGGCGAATGCAGCACTGCAAGTGACGCAAGACCGCCATGCGCTGGATTTGCTGGTGGGTGCAGCCACACCGCCTGAGCTGGAACCACCAACCCAACAACCCCAGCAGCCCGAAGCTAGCATCATGCTGAGCTTGCCAGCCAGCCTGCCGTCACAGATATTGCAAGACCGGCCCGATGTGCGTGCGGCAGAACATCAATTGCAGGGCAGCCATGCCGATATAGGCACGGCGCGCGCAGAGCGTTTCCCGCGTATCACGCTGACGGGTTCGGCGGGCAGCAGCAGCCGTGATCTGGCAGACCTGTTCAAGTCGGGTAGCTGGAGCTTTGGACCGTCGGTCAGTCTGCCCATCTTTGATGGCGGTGCCGGGCGTGCCAAAGTGCAGGCGGCAGAGCTAAGCCGCGATATCGCCCTGGCGCAATATGACAAAACGGTGCAGACCGCTTTCCGCGAGGTGGCTGATGCATTGAGCGTGCGTAGCTCGCTGGCTGACCGGCTGGCCATGCAACTGGCGCTGACCGAATCGTCTGCCTTGCAATTGCGTCTGGCCGAACAAAACTGGCGCGCTGGCAGCAGCAGCCAGCTGGATCTGCTGGATGCGCAGCGCAGCTTTTATGCGGCACAACAATCCCTGATCAGCATGCGGCTGGCAGAACAAAGCAACCGCATCACGCTGTACAAGGTGCTGGGCGGTACTTGACCTGAAACGAATTGAATAAAATGAAAACACTCCCTACTTCCGGTATTCGCTCCTGGTTTTCTCCGTGGCGCTTGCTGTTGATTGCCATCGTCGTGGTTGCGCTTGCCTTGCTGGCCAAGCGCATATGGTTCACCCCACCGCCACCACCGCAGGTGGCAACAGCCCCTGTCACCAAAGCTGATGTCGAAGATACAGTACTAGCCACCGGCACCATTGGTGCGGCCAAATTGGTCAGCGTTGGTGCACAGGTGACAGGTAAGGTAGAGCGCCTGCACGTGGCGTTGGGCGATACCGTCAAGCAGGGACAGTTGATCGCCGAGATCGACGCACTGACGCAGCAAAACAATCTGCGCAATGCCCAGGCCGCATTGAAGAGTGCCGAAGCGCAGTTGCGTTCACGCCAGGCGGCACTGAAGCAGGCTGAACTGACTGCCGCCCGGCTGCGTCAGTTGGTGGCGATTGATGCAGGCTCGCGTTCTGATCTGGAAGCAGCAGAAGCCACGCTCAGCACCAGCCGCGCCGATGTCGCCGTGCAAGAGGCGCAGATTGCCCAGGCCAAGGTGGCGGAAGATACCAGCAAGGTCAACCTGGGTTACACCCGCGTTACCGCACCGATGGATGGCGTGGTCGTGGCCATCGTTACCGAACAGGGCCAGACGGTGAATGCCAATCAGTCGGCACCGACGCTGATCAAACTGGCCAGGCTCGATACCATGACCATCAAGGCGCAGATATCAGAAGCCGATGTACCACGTGTAAAACCTGGCATGCCGGTGTATTTCAGCCTGCTGGGTGATCCGGACAAACGTTATGAAACCAAGCTGCGTGCCGTTGAACCTGGTCCCACCACACTGGCTACCGATACCAGCACTACCACGACCAGTACCACAGCGACCGCCATTTATTACAACGGTATTTTCGATGTCGCAAACCCCGACGGCAAGCTGCGCATCAACATGACGGCGCAGACCAGCATTGTGCTGGCACAGGTGAAGGATGCACTGACGATACCCAGCGGTGCACTGGGTGCACGTGATACCCATGCGGGAGAGGGACGTTACAAGGTGCGGGTCATGGCCGGTGGCCGCATCATGGAAAAAAGCGTGCGCATAGGGCTGAACAACCGGGTGCGGGCTGAAGTGCTGGAAGGATTGGCGCAGGATGAGCAGGTTGTCACCACCGAAGCCAAGGTTGGCGCGGTATCGGCTAACAACCAGCGTGGCGGCCCGCCACCTATGTTCTGATCATGACAGCCTTGCTTGAGGTACGCGGCCTGACCCGCGAGTTCCCTGCCGGTGAAGGCATGGTGGCGGTGTTGCGCGATGTGGATCTGGTGATTGAAGCTGGCGAGATGGTGGCCATCATGGGGCCATCGGGTTCTGGTAAATCAACGCTGATGAATATCCTGGGTTGTCTTGATCGCCCTACCCGTGGCAGCTATCAGGTGGCAGGCCAGGAAACTGGTGCCATGCTACCCGATGAACTGGCCCGGCTGCGGCGCGAGCATTTTGGTTTTATCTTCCAGAAATATCAATTGATGGGTGACCTCAGTGCGATCGGCAATGTTGAGATACCGGCCATCTATGCCGGTATGCCAACCGCCGAACGCCGTGAACGCGCCATGCTGTTGCTGAAACGGCTGGGTCTGGGTGAAAGACTGTGGCACCGCCCCGGCCAGTTGTCAGGCGGTCAGCAACAGCGTGTGTCTATTGCGCGGGCACTGATGAATGGCGGCGATGTGATACTGGCCGATGAACCCACCGGCGCACTGGACCGTGCCAGCGGCCTGGAAGTGATGAAGATTCTCAATGAATTGCATGCCGATGGCCATACCATCATCCTGGTGACGCATGATGCGCAAGTGGCTGCCCATGCCCAGCGTGTGATTGAAATCAGCGATGGCTGCATCGTGGCAGACCGGCGTCAACCTGATGCCCCGGCGCTGGTCACCAAGGCGGCAGGTGCGCCAGTACGTGCCGGCACGCCGCTGCGTGATTTGCTGGGTCGTCTTGGCGAAGCTGCACAGATGGCGCTGCGGGCCATGGCTGGCCACCGCCTGCGCACGCTGCTGACCATGCTGGGCATTATCATCGGTATTGCTTCTGTGGTGTCAGTCGTGGCGCTGGGTGAAGGGTCCAGCCAGCGCATTCTGTCCAACATCAGCGCCATGGGTACCAACACCATCAATATCTCGCCCGGCACCGGCTTTGGTGACCGCCGCGCCAATGCCATACGCACCTTGCGCGTGGGTGATGCCAAGGCACTGGCGCAACTGGATTATGTAGACAGTGTCACGCCAACAGTCAGTGCCAGTGTCACTCTGCGTTACCGCAATATCGAAGCCAGCAGCGCCAACGTTACTGGCGTCGGCGAACAATTCTTTCGCGTGCGCGGCTATACCTTTGCTGCCGGTCAGAGCTTTAATGAAGAGGCAGAAAAACAGCAATCACAGGTCGCCGTGATTGATGACAATGCCCGCAAGACCCTGTTTCCCAATGGTGAAAACGCATTGGGTGAAGTGATCTTGCTGGGCAATGTACCGGCCCGCATCATCGGTGTCACCGCCAAGAAAAGCAGCAGCTTTGGCAATGATGACAGCGTGAATATCTGGCTGCCCTACACCACTGCGATGTCACGCCTGACCGGGCAGGATTATCTGCGCAGCCTGACCGTGCGCGTCACCGATGCCGTACCCAGCACAGTGGCCGAACAGGGCATCATACAGTTGCTGACCCAGCGCCACGGCAAAACCGATTTCTTTACCCAAAACACCGACAGCATACGCCAGACTATAGAACAGACCACCCGCACCATCACCCTGCTGATCTCATCCATCGCCCTGATCTCGCTGCTGGTGGGTGGCATCGGTGTGATGAACATCATGCTGGTATCCGTCACCGAACGCACGCAGGAAATCGGCGTGCGCATGGCCGTGGGCGCGCGTCAGGGCGATATCCTGCGCCAGTTTTTGATTGAAGCAGTGCTGGTCTGCGTGCTGGGTGGTGCCATTGGCGTTAGCCTGGCATTGGGGCTGGGCGCACTGTTTGCGCAATTTTCGGATGATTTCCAGATGGTGTTTTCCAGCACGGCCATCATCGGTGCGTTTGGCGTATCAACACTGATAGGCATGAGCTTCGGCTTTTTGCCCGCCCGCAGCGCCGCCAGGCTTGACCCGGTAGAGGCACTGGCCAGGGCTTGAGCACTAAGTGAAGTGCAAGCCCGGATGCCGCTGGTATCCGGGTTTGGGTGGTGCTATGCCGGGCAATGGTTTTTTTGCAACCGACAGGACATGATTCAATTTATACTTGCATCATCTCCACCGACAAAAAAACACCATGCGCTCATTTTTGACCAAGGCAGCTCTCATCACCTTCTTGCTTCCTGTTGCATCGACGCCGCTTTTGGCAGGCACCATCTATTCCTGGGGATCGAAAGGTATTCCAGAAAAGAATGTTCCGCCCACCAATCCGCTTGAGAAATTTTTCGCCACATTCAAATCGAGGAATCTGGTGGACAAGACCGAGTTATGTCACGGCATGAAAGTCAACTCCGGCATTTTCTCTGATGACAGATACGATATGTATGTGATCCGCACCAAGGTTTACGAGAAAGCCCGTGACGGTGAAACCTACCTGTACGATATCTATGCGCAGTTCAATGATGACGTGGTCAGCTACACCTTCATGTGGAACACCGAAGTCGCCTCAGATCTTTCGACAGACGACATCCTCGTCAAAGCGATGTACAAGGATATTTGCAATCAAAGCGCCGTGGTCTTGCGGACCAAAGAAGAGCAACTGGCGATCAGCAGCAAAAATCCTTCCTTTACACCTGTCGCAGCCAAACCCTGTGAACCAGAAAAAAAAGCACTGACCGCCGTTGAAGCCAGGCTTGCCCAGGCAGAACTGGATGCCGAATTTGATCCGGCCAAACGCGAAATTTCCAGCAGTTCATCACCAGCCTACCGGATTCAGGCAGCAACTGAAAATGCCACCATCCAAAGCAAGCACAATGTCACCATTCAATCCATCATGTCAGAAAAAGTGATGGCTGAAAAAACACTGATGGAATGTAAAAACCCAAGCAAAAAGCCAGCAGCCGCAGCACCAGCCCTTGATCCGCTCGACCAGATTCGAAAACTGAAAGGCCTGCTCGACGACAAAATTATCACGCAGGAAGAGTTTGACAAGAAAAAGGCGGATCTGTTGAAGTAAATGGTGGCTGCTTCGGGATGTAACCAAGAAAGGCATTGCTGTGCACAGTGGGCGATTACGCGCTGCTAATCGCCCCTACACAGACTGCCAAATCCTCCTTGACAAAGGTGCTTGGCAAGTGCACTGAATTTATTGTTGTAAGATCCAACCAGCCATAACGTCTAAGGCTACAGGCGACAAAGTTTCCTCGATTTTTCCGTATTCAGCCGGTGAACCGTTGGTCGCGGTTTGGAACAGATGATTGAGTTTAGGCAGTTCTTTGATGACGACGTTTTTGTTCGCTTTCATATTCGCCCGTATCCCATCGAGATTCATTTTAGCGGGCACTTGCAGATCCAGTTCGCCATTCAAAACCAGTGTTGCTTGCTTCACTTTCGCCAGGGTCGGTGCAGGATCGTATTTGATAAATGCTCTGAACCAGGGTCTTTCCAGGCGGCTTAATTGTCCTGCTCCTGCCCCCTTGGTCAGATCACCGTTTATTTCCGCTTGGTCGAGATGTGCTTTCAGTCGCTCGCTGATCGTCTTGTCGTCTGCGCCCGAATTCATAATGGCATAGGCTTCACGACTTACTTTCTGCGCTTTCTCGACTTCGGCTTGACTCTCACCATTGGCAAGCCCAGTTAGCCGACTCTGTTCCAGTAGTACAGCATCGGAGCGTACGCCAGGACCTGCCATCAACACGATAAATTTCAGTTTGGGATCATTTGCTGCCACCATGGGCGCGATCAGGCCTCCCTCGGAATGGCCTATCATTCCCAATTTGTCCTGGTTGATTTCAGAGCGGGTGCGCAGATAATCCACCGCTGCTTGCGCATCGTCGGCAAAGTCAAAGGTCGTAGCATTCTTGTAATCGCCTTTCGATGCTGCGATGCCGCGTTTATCGTAGCGCAGCACCGCTACCCCCTGTTTGCTTAAATGATCTGCCAATACCAGGAAAATTTTATGATCGAAAATGGTTTCATCTCTATCATTGGGACCTGATCCATGCACCAAAACAACTGCGGGAAATGGGCCCTTGCCTTGCGGTAGCGTCAATGTGCCAGCCAAACTTATCCTGGCTTTTGCATTTTGAAAACTTACATCTGTACTTGAGTAGTTGTGCGGGCTTTTTGCTATTGCTTCTTCCTGTGGGCGCTTTTTCACTTGTGCCGCCAAGGCTTTGGCGTCTAAACGCGTAAGCTTAAGTTTGGCTTGCTGTCCCTGTGTCCAGGTTCCTAACCATGCTTTCTGTGTCTCGTCCCATTTTGCTTCATAGTTGCAATTGAGTTTCGCAATGCTAAAACGCATGAAATTTTCACCAGCTTCTACTTTGTCGGCTTTGATGGTGAAGTTGCCCTGGTCAGGGCTGATGACCTTGACTTCGTGTTGCCCAGCTTGTGTTTTAGTGACGAAAATATTCAGACGAATCGCACCTTCTATTAAACCTGTCCAATCGCCCACGGGGTCTTCCGCGAAAGCAGGCACACTGGCTGACATGAGAAGCAGCGCGCTGCAAGTGACGAGAAACTTTTTCATTTGGTATTCTTTCTAAAGCTATTTTTATATTGCCCTGCCCTCGTCCATGCAGACTACAGATCGTGAACAGGTTCTCACGACTCTGGATCAAAGCCAAATACTCTAAGTTCCTGATCACAGCGACAGGCTTTTGCGATACGTGCGGCCCAGGTGATGGCGTCCTCTCTTGAAGGAAGCTCAAGTACAGTGAAACCACCATTGAGTGGCGGCGCCCACGAGTAGCCTCCCTCGGCGACTGCGCCATTGGCCGACACCAGAACGGGTGCAACTGTTTCATCAATGCCACCGCCGAATACGTAGACGCCTGCCTTCTTCGTCTCGCGTATCACTTCACGAGCATCCCGCCCCACCGTTTCCATCTCACTGTCAGGTACATTCATTGCAACGCTGGGAAATGAAATAAGGTACTTTGCCATGATCTTCTGCCTCCGGGAATTTTACGACCAGTGATAAAGGCCGTGCTTAAGACAATATAGGACAATGCCCAGAGCAACTGAGGTGCTCTGAACATTAGGCTCCATAATGAACCCCATGCCAAAGGTACGCAATATGAATTTGCGTCTGTAAAAAGCAATATTAAAGATGATATGAAAGACGATACTGAGAACGAACAGTATCAGCAAAGTGTAGACAAACATCATGGCAGTAGCTACCGCCACTGCCCTGCCCCATCAGTCATCAAACGCCCCCATATCTGGCGTAGCGCCCTTGTAAGACAGGTTGACGTTGGTGCCCTTGTTTTTCAGCGCGCTGCCTGGTGCCAGGTGGAAGTTCTTCAGCACTGGCAGGCTGCCGTCGGCTTGTCTGGGTGCATCCCAACCTGCGTTGGATATGTTCTGAAAGTCGGCTGCGGTGAGCTTTAGCGGCAAGTTCCAGGAATTGAACTGGTTGTCAGTTCCATCCATATTCGATACCAGGGTACCGCCGAATGCGATGTTATTACGCAAGTTACCCAGATTGACAGGCTTGCCGCTGGCATCTATACCCAGCATATTGAAATCAACACCATTATCAAAGCTGGTATTGTTGAAGAAATCATTCGCAACAGGATGGTGATTGGCGTAAAAGCCAGACACTTTATTATTGAATGCGACAGAAAAACGTATGCTGTGCTTGACGCCGTTTGGCACATACTTGCCACCATAGCCACCCAGCTTGAAGCCATTGCCGTTACCGGCTGGCAGTGAAATACTGGTGCCCGGCAGATAACCTTGCGACCAGGTCCAGGAATTTTCTATCAACACGGGCGAAAAGGCATTGATGAGGTCAAAGCCATCATCCGAATTGGCCCATGCGCGGCAACCACGGAATACATTGCCGGGGTTATCGGCCTTGACGTGGGCACCAAAGCCATCGGCACTCTGCCCGGCACCGTTCGAGGTATAGGGGTCGTAGTTGTGGTGGGAATCGCTATTGAGGACCAGGTTATAGCCACCGTTTTTGATGAAGACGCCCGGCCCCATATTGTGGTGGGTATTGAGTTGTTCAAAAATATTATGGCTGCCGTTGATCCATACACCCCACGATTCATGATTGAGGCGATTCTCTGGCTGCTGCGGCACGCCGGTAATTTCCAGCCCTTTCAAATGCACCCAGTCGGCAACAACATTGAAGCCTTTGACGCGGCAATCATCCTTCATTTGCGAAAAATCAAAGACCGGTGTTTCACCAGGATACGCCCAGTAACGAATCGGATTGCCAGCGCTACCGCTTTTGTCCAGCGTAACGGCATTGACCGTATCGGTGCGGGTGGCGCAGGTATTGACGCCCGCCGTGTAGATGTAGTTGCCGCCCCTGAAGTAAATCGTATCACCAGCGACAGCGCTTGTCTGGGCGCGTGCGATGGTTTTCCATGGTGCGTCTTTGCTGCCTGTTGCCTTGTCATCGCCTGTGGGTGCCACGTAATAGGTGGCGGCATTGCTGGCGGCTGACAGAGCTAACATGACGCTTAACGTCAGGCTTGCAACCATGTATTTCTTGTTCATCTTGCGATTTACCTCGTGGACATTTCAATAAAGCAGAGGAACAAGATACACAGAGCACGTGTACCTTGTTCCTCTTATTTCTCTTATTTCTCGTACTTATCGTATTTCTATTGCATCAGTCAAAGAAAAATCAGTTTTCAAACGCACCCAGGTCTGGTGCCGAGCCATTGAAAGGCAGGCCGACATTGGTACCTTTGTTGATCAGGTCGCTACCTGTCACCAGGCGGAACTTGTTCAACACCGGCAAACTGCCATCGGCCTGGCGTGGTGCATCCCAGCCGGTGGTGGATATGCTTTGGAAGTCGGCAGATGAAACCGTGACTGCCAGGTTCCATGAATTGAACTGATCGTTTACACCTGTCATATTGGACAGCAGTGTACCGCCAAACGCGATGTTGTTGCGCAGGTTACCCAGGTTCACTGCATTGCCGTTTGAATCAATGCCCAGCATGTTGAAATCGGTATTGTTACCGTAGCTGGTATTGTTGTAGAAGTCATTCGCGATCGGGTGGTGATTGGCATAGAAACCCGATGCCTTGTTATTAAAGGCGACCGAGAAACGTATGGTGTGCTTGGCAGCATTCGATACATACACGCCACCATAGCCACCCAGCTTGAAGCCATTGCCATTACCTGCTGTCACAGGTGTAGTGGTGCCGGGCAGATAGCCTTGCGACCAGGTCCAGGAATTTTCTATCAATACCGGTGAATAGGCATTGATGAGATCAAAGCCATCATCCGAATTGGCCCATGCGCGGCAGCCACGGAAAACATTGCCTGGGTTGCCTGCCTTGATGTGGGCACCAAAGCCGTCAGCACTCTGGCCTGCACCATTTGAAGTGTAAGGGTCGTAGTTATGGTGGGAATCACTATTGAGAACGAGATTGTTGCCGCCATTCTGGATGAATATGCCCGGCCCCATGTTGTGGTGGGTATTCAACTGTTCAAACGTATTATTGCTGCCATTGATCCATACGGCCCATGATTCATGATTGAGGCGGTTGCCGGGTTGTTGCGGTGCGCCTGTGACTTCCAGCCCTTTCAAATGCACCCAGTTGGCGACCACATTGAAGGCTTTGACGCGGCAATCATCCGTCATTTGTGAAAAATCAAAGACTGGTGTTTCACCAGGATAAGCCCAGTAACGAATCGGGCTGCCAGAGGTACCGCTCTTGTCCAGCGTAATGGCGTTGACGATGTCGGTACGGGTGGCGCAGGTGTTAATGCCTGCGGTGTAGTTATAGTTGCCACCTCTGAAGTAGACGGTGTCGCCTGCTGCTGCGGCTGTCTGGGCGCGGGCGATGGATTTCCATGGTGCTGCCTTGGTGCCTGCGGCAGCGTCATTGCCGGTAGGCGCAACATAATACGTGGCGGCATTGCTTGCTGCAGACAAGCCCAACATCAGGCTTGCCAGTATGAGTTTTTTATTCATCTTGCGTGTCTCCTATTGGTACGTCATTGATATGCATTCACCAGCTAAGGATGGTGGATGCGTCAGGGATTCTTACTGATCCTTGAACGCATTATCGAACGTATATCGCCGAAATTGTACGAAGTTAACTCGCTTTTCCAATCATCTTGTTGATTCTTTTATCGTATATAACCAAGCTGCAAGTTGCGTATTCAATCCCTATATATCGGGTACCAGGCCAGTGTCTGGTAAGTATCTGGCCAGCAAAAACCGCTATGCATTACTTCATGCAGGCCAGAAAACTCTCTTTGTTCAGTGTGTATTTGCGACTAAATTTGCCGCTCTTGTGCGACTCGGAATACAGTTCCAGGCAAATATCCAGTTTGGTGCTGACTGCCGCCAGACAGGCCGCATCACCGGCACAGGCGGTCTCGGCCAGGCTGCGTGATTCAGCAACAAACCTGGCTTTTTGATCGCTTTGAAGGCCAGCGATAAACTGGGCAACCACGATCAGAATAATGATGGCCACCACCCAGCCAATGATCTTTGACAACCAGGATTTTTTGGGTGCATCTTCAGCATCGGTAATTCGGGCATGGTTTTCAGACATGGGTACACTCTTTCACGGTGAATGAATTTCATTGAAATTGAATACAGCGAGAAAGGAAGCACACAAGCAGCACACAAGCAGCACACAAGCAGCACACAAGCAGCGCACAATTCAACACACACACATCAGCGGATATGGCATGTGCTTTCCCGACAGGCTTGAGGGCATTCTAATCAGCCGTGGGTCGGGCAACAATGATGACTATGTCAGGTGCGGACGACGGCGCTTGACACCGTGTCAAGAGGAGGTGCAGAGGACAACTTGTAGCGTGAAACAAGTACTTATTTAACCGCCAGACCCAGCCTGTCCCAGCGAACGGAAGATATCCCATAAGAAAACCAGACCAGCTCCACACGGGCATAAATCTTCTCTGCCGGTACCGGGCCAAAATGGCGGCTATCAAGACTATCGTTGCGGTTGTCACCCAATACAAAATAACTGTCAGGCGGCACGGTAAATTGCTGATTCATTGTCTGATCCGGCTTGCTGAGATCATGGAAGGCATGTTCATCCGCAATCGCCTTGCCATTGATCAGCACGCTGCCATCACGCATGGACACCTGCTCGTCCGGCAAACCCATAATGCGTTTGACGTATTTGACATTGGCCTGCGCCGGGTTCTGCAACACCACCACATCACCGCGTTGTGGTGTATGCCCGGCATCCGCATATGCCAGGGTATTGGCAATGAACTTGTCGCCGGACAGCAGCGTGGTTTCCATAGACATCCCTGGCACATTGAAGATGTCATAGCCAAACAGGGTGCCACGTATCGACATGCAATACTGCACCACAGCGTAACCGACCATGCCGACAGCAAGCAGCACATACCAGCGTTGCAGCCACCCACGTGCGGCCATCGACTGCCGCCGCGCCAACCGGAACACCACAATGGATGACGCCAGCCAGAAACAGGTCAACACCAGGGTCACCAGCAAAAAACCCGGAGCCGAAAAAACCAGCCCAGCACGACCAGCAATCAACAGCACCAGTGGAAAGAACAGAATATTGGCCGCCGCCAGCGCCAGCCGGTTCAGGTATACAAAACCCAGTCCGGGCACAAAGACATTCAGCAAGACTGCCAGCCAGGGGCGAGGTTTATATTCTGTGTTCATTGCACGCTGCTTTTATCTTTGATGTGTCTTCGGCCAGGACATGGTGTTGACCATCACACCCTGGTCACCTTCTTGAAATCCCTGGGCCGGAAACCCATGGCAGCCAGTGCCGCAAAATACGTAGCGGCAGCCGCCACCAGCACCAGTGCCAGCGCGCCAGCCCGCAATATAGGGGTGCCACGCATGGCCAGCCAGTGGAATTGCTGCGATGTCCATAAGGCCACGCCCGCCATCAGGAACAGGGCGGCGCACAACTTGATGAGGAATATCAGCCAGCCTTTTTGGGGTTGATAAATGCCGCGCTTGCGCAAGCCTGTGTAGAGCAGGATGGCATTCACGCAGGCACCCAGGCCGACAGACAATGCCAGGCCAGCATGGGCAAAATAAGGCACGAACACCAGGTTCAGCAACTGCGTGACGATCATCACACCCACAGCGATTTTGACGGGGGTGCGGATATTTTGCTTGGCATAAAAGCCGGGGGCCAGAATCTTGACGACGATCAGGCCCAGCAAACCCAGGCCATAGGCAGTCAGGGCATGGGATGTCATCTGCACCGCATGGGCATTGTATTTGTCATGGTGGTACAGGGTAGCCGTCAATGCTTCGGGGATGGAAGCCAGGCCGACAGCGGCGGGCATGGCCAGCAGGAAAGTCAGGCGCAAGCCCCAGTCCAGCAGCGATGAATATTCTGCCGTATCACCATCGGTATTGGCTTTCGACAGGCCAGGCAGCAGAATGGTACCCAGCGCCACACCCAGCAAGGCCGTGGGGAATTCCATCAACCTGTCCGCATTGGCCAGCCAGGTCACGCTGCCATCCGGCAGTGACGATGCAATGCTGGTATTGATGGCGATGCTGATCTGGGTGGCGGATACCGCCAGGATGGCGGGCACCATATTGCGCACAATGCGGCGCACGCCTTCATCCTGCCAGGCAGTGCCGACGCGCCAGCTGACGCTGGGCAGCATGCCAACGCGTATCAGCGCGGGCACCTGGGCCACCAGTTGCAGCACACCGCCAACAAAGACGGCAATCGCCAGAGCATAAATCGGTTGGTCCAGAAACGGTGCCAGGAACAGCGACCCGGCAATCGACGACAGATTATATAAAACCGGCGTAAAGGCAGGCACCTTGAATTCGCGCCAGGTATTCAATATGCCGCCCGCCAGTGCCACCATGGACATAAACCCGATATACGGGAACATGATGCGCGTCATGACGATGGCAGCATTAAACACATCCGGCTGGCCAGCTTTGCCCCTGGCCATGAAGTACAGCAGTATGGGCGCACCGGCTATGCCCAGTATGCAGGTCAGCACCAGGGTCCAGGTCATGATGGTGGCGACATGGTCTACCAGGGTCTTGGTGGCGGCATCGCCCTGCTTGTCCTTGTATTCAGCCAGGATGGGCACAAAGGCTTGCGAAAACGCCCCTTCGGCAAACATGCGCCGCAGCAGGTTGGGAATGCGAAAGGCGATGTTAAAGACATCCGTATAGGCATCGGCGCCAAAACGGGTGGTAATCAGCACGTCGCGCACCAGACCGGTGAGCCGTGACAGCATGGTCATGCCACTGATGGCGGCAAGGGTTCGTAATAAATTCATGGTGCGGCATTATACTTTGTCATGCCGGTGGGGATGGAAAATGACGCTGGATAGTGCCGGTGATAGTGCAGATACAGGGCCGGTATTGGATCGGTATTGGGCCTGTATTAGGCAATTTTTAATGCAAAATAAACAATTCATGTCTTGCCAGAACCTGCCACCAGCAAAGCCAGTTGCGCGCAGACTTGCTGTATCACCCCGGCCCAGTCACCCACCGTGCCTTGCCTGAACAGGCGCACCACGCCCGGATACCAGGGGCTGTCGTCACGCTGCGTCAGCCAGCGCCAGTCTGGCTGCCAGGCGGGCAGCATGACCCAGCAGGGCTTGCCCAGTGCCCCTGCCAGATGGGCCACGGCGGTATCCACCGTCAGTACCAGGTCCAGTTGCATGATGATGGCGGCGGTATCTGCAAAATCGTGGATGCGTGGTGCCAGATTGCTAAGTTTCAGCGGCATGGTGACGGTTGGACCATCTCCCGCGCGCAATTCCCCTGCCCCCTTTTGCAGACTGAAAAAATGCACGCCAGCGATCGCCGTCAGAGGCTGCAGGACCTGCAAATCATGGATGGACCGGTCAGCATCGTTTTCAAATTGCAGATTACCGTGCCACACCAGGCCCACGCGCACATCGCATCCTGCCATGCTGATGATGTCGGCATGCTGATCCAGATCTTCCTGATGGGCGTGCAAATACGGCAGGTCAGCGGGTATATGGTCCACACGCGTGCCAAACAGGCCCGGCAGACTCAGTGGCGCGACCCAGCAATCCCAATCATTGATGGCAATGTCCTGGTCAAAGGCCCATACGTCGTCCAGACCGTCCAGTAAAGTGAACAGCCTTTTCAAGGCCGGGTGGCACAGGCAACTGACACGCGCAGCTCCACGCCGCTTTAACAGGCTGGCATAGCGGGCAAACTGCATCATGTCGCCATGGCCAGATTCAAACAGGATGATAATCGACTTGCCACCCAGGTCTTGCCCCAGCCAGCGCTGCACGGATGGCACAGCAGGCAAATGATCTTGCAACAGATTTTGCAGCATCTCCAGACCGTCACGCGCTTCCAGCATGTGCCAGCCTTCGTCATAACGACCCTGGCGCAGCAACAGGTAAGCCAGGTTGAATGCCGCCTTGCGATAATCCGGCGCCAACACCAGCGCCTGCCTGTAACAGGCTTCGGCCTCATCGTCACGCTGCATACTGGCCAGCAAGACGCCCAGATTCGACAAGGCGGGCACATGGTCTGCATCCTGCGCCAATATCTGGCGATATTGCTGTTCTGCCTCGGCTAAACGTTTCTGCGCTGCCAGCATGACGGCAAAGTTCAGGGCAATGTGCAGATTGTCAGGGGCCAGGTGCAAGGCTTGCTGATAGGCCGGCTCTGCCTGCACATATCGCCCTTGCTGCGCCAGCAACCAGGCCAGATTGGCATGCGCTTCCGCCAGATCGGGCTCCAGTAACAAGGCTTGCCGGAAAGCGGCTTCGGCAGCATCCGCCTGGCCTTGCGCCATCAGATCATTGGCCTGATAGAACAGGGCTTCGGCAGGGGTGATGGTGTCAGTATCAGTGTCGGGGTTCATGCATGTTTATGCAGGTCAATTGTGCAGATCAAATATGCAGGTCAACTTCGGGCCAAATGCAAAAGTAGTCAACATTATAGCCTGCCAGTTTGTCATCGCTGCGATGACAGTTCGGGGTGATCTGGTGCCAGGTCACTGATCAGTTGCACCAGTGTGCGCTGGTAAGCGCACGTCGTACGCAGGCGTGCAGCATGCTGCACGAAACCCCTGCTCTACCCTTGCCAGCCCTCGTTATGAGGCAAACGCATCTCACCCCTATTTATGAAATGAGTTCTAATACACTGTCCAGAGCAAAACAGTAAAATGGCTTGCTATTTGCACTTGCTACAGAATCGGGCTGATGTTGTATCATCAGCCCGAAAGCCGTGCGTCAAGGTGCATGCAAAAGTAGCGTTATAAAGTAGCGACATATTTGAGGAAATCCAGTGAACAGCCATATTGAACCCGTCGAACTGCAGAAAGCCTATCGATTGATTAACCATGGTCCCACCGTCCTGGTGTCGGCTCGTCATGGCGGCATAGATAACGTCATGGCCGCAGCATGGTGCTGTGGGCTGGATTTCGCGCCACCAAAGCTGACGGTAGTACTCGATAAAACTGCCCAGACGCGTGAGCTTGTCGAAAAAAGCGGCTCTTTCGTGATTCAGGTGCCAACCGTAGCGCAATTGCAGTTGACGCATGAAGTCGGTACCCGTAGCCGCTTCACAGAACCGGATAAATTGGTGAACGCGGGTGTGGAACTGTTCAATATCGAAGGCCATGACCTGCCTTTCGTCGCGGGTTGTTCCGCCTGGCTTGCCTGCCGCTTGATGGTAGAACCAGGCAATCAAGAAAAATATGACCTTTTTATTGGCGAAGTCGTGGGTGCATGGGCAGATACTCGCGTTTTCAACAACGGGCATTGGAACTTCGAAGAAGCCGACCCGGCCTGGCGTAGCCTTCACTACATTGCAGGCGGACATTTTTATGCAATAGGAGACGCCTTGTCTGCCGATGAAGGAAGTAAATCGTAGTAAATCCCAGGTCAACCATAGTGGCAAATACGACAGCCCTATCAGGATATAACTGTTGCAAAAATCCCCCTGGTTTTGTCAAACAATGACAAGACCATGGTTTAACTTATATTTATCAGATAGTGCATTTCCCCATATCCCACTGAACACATGCTTTTGTTACACTGTGCGCACAGGCAAAAAAACCATAGCGGTCTTGCCAAATATTGTTTCTTGCACGGAGCATTTCATGTCAGCCATTCGTACCACACTTGTCACCATCGCCCTGCTTGCCGCCCAGTTCACCACCGCCCACAGCATTGCCGCACCCGCTGGCAACATCCCCAGCCTGGAAGTGGCAGTCAAAAACCTCAAGAACAGCGGTTTCCAGGGCATTGTCTTTGCTGCACGCGGCGATAAAATCTTGCTGGAAAAAAGTCTGGGTGCCGTCAAGGACAGCAAGCAGACCTTCCGCTTTGCATCCATCACCAAGCAAATGACTGCCATACTCGTCATGCAGGAAGTGGAAGCCGGCAAGCTGCAACTGGATCAGCCGCTGGGCACCTACTGGCCCGACTACCCCAACCCACAGGCACGTGCCGCCACCTTGCGGCAACTGCTGACCCATTATTCGGGCCTGTACAATGACATGAGCAACCCGGCTTTTCACATGCTCAACGCCAACAGCGGTGATGACATCCAGAAATTTGCCACCGGTATATGCGCCAGCCCCGGCAATGCCGCCCCCGGCACCAAGTTTGATTACAATAATTGCGACTATATCGTGTTGGGCGCCCTGCTGGAAAAAATCAACCAGCAAAGCTTTATCAAGCTGCTGCAACAGCGCATCTTCACGCAAGCGGGCATGGATAGCGCCAGCTACTACACCGCCGCCCTGCCCGACGCCAAACAACATATCCACGGCAGCCTGGGTGGCAAACCCGAACCCGAAGTCAATTTCGCCAGCTACGGCCCGGCCGGTTCCAGCTTTGGCACACTGAAAGATCTGCACGCCTTTGACCTGGCTTTCATCAACAACAAACTGCTATCGCAAAAAAGCCGTGACGTAATGGTCAAACCAAATGCCGTCGGCGGCGCCATCGGCGTCTGGTCCTACCCCTTCAAAGGCGCTGACGAACGCAACCCCACCATCATCGTCGAGCGCCAGGGCTGGATAGCCGGCGTGCGCATCCTCAACCTGGTGGATTTGCAAACCCAGAACATCCTCATCCTGGTCAGCACCAACGGCGACCTCGACCTGAGCCAGACCTGGGCCAACCAGGGGCCAGCGGCGGAAGTGTTGAAGGCGTTGATTTTGACTAAGTAGGGGGAATGCGAATCAACTCTGCTGGGTAGCGGATCAGATCTTTTCATTCATATATTTTCAAACAAGTGGGCGATTATGGCACTTAGAGATTATTCCGATGACGACGATTATTACGATCAAGATTTTAGGAAAAAAGGTGTGGTGTCAGTTTGGGTAGGCCTTCGAAGTGACGAAGGGGATGCTGACGCAGATGTTTTGCAAGATTTTTGTGGCGTTGGATATTACGATTTAGATGCGCAGGAGAGCAACAGTTTTAATTTTGAGTTGGTCAACCTGGAAAAATTATTTAACGGAATATCTTATTCTTCGTCGTTCAAAAACAATGTTTTATCAACTGCATATCGCAAAGGCATACATCTGGCCCGATGGATAGTCGTGCAATATGAGTTCGGATATGATCCAGCTAAGGTTTCCAGGCCGATCGCAGATGATCCAATTTTTATTGGATACTTTGATTATTCAATTGCAAACCCGGTTAAGGGTTGAGCCGCACCAATTTTGATATCGCTATTTTAGCTAATATGACTTTTATGAATTGTAAACTTAGTGCTGTTTTAAGGACACATCCAAATGCATTTCAGAAAGAAGCTGAAAATGGCAGTAAGCAACTCATCTTTAAAAAAAGACCCACTATCTATTGGAAAGACCTTGCAAAGAATGGCATCCGGTAGCGACGTAATTTGCCGACGTTAGAAATGTCGTGTACTTTGGAAAAACTCCATATTTTTTGCGATTCGATAGAAGATCATGGAAACCTCGATTAAACTAGGCGTCGCTATTGTTGTAATCTGTACAGTGCTTTTTGCTGGTTTTGGAATTATTGACGCAGGGAATACTTCATGGCCGCAGCATGCGGCTGCATTTGCATGTTTTGGATTTATGATTGGTGCCATTATCGCGTTTGACAGTGGACCTGGCGACAGGCAAAAAAACCGGCCATTTCTTAGGATACTTTTGTCCTCTGCTGCTGGTCTAGGATTTGGTTGGGTTCTTGATTTTCCAATTGAAGGAATTTTACTATCTGGCCTCGTAACATCTATTCTTGGCTACGCGGGTCTATCATGGGCAAAGTATTTTTGATTACCTCTAGAAAAGCCGTGGTCCGCGAAGCCAGAAGCATAAGGTCAAAAAAGCTGGGATTGCTGCTGCTTTCATAACGATCTCTTTACCGGTTTTTATCTAGCTCCGGCAAAAGAAAATCGTCAATTCTTTCATCAGGGATTTCGCCGCTCAAAAACCGGGGTCAAGTCTTACATTACGACATTTCTACCTGGTCGCCGTGGCAGGAATATCGTTTTGAAGTTGAAAAAAAAGGAAGCTTAATTACTTCGAATCCAAAATTTCGATCTTAAATTTTTTTCCATTTGATGCCACTGCCCATCCAGTTTTGCTTGCATCTGAGATATCTCTCAGTGGTGTCCGATGCTGCTTAAAAATGGTCGCTTCAAATGTACCCGCTGGCAATGGTAGTTTAATGATCGGCATAAACTCAAGATAATCGCCTTGAATCCGACTAACAAGATCGAAAGCTCTCTGTGGCGTATGTATTATCATGTCAAAAGTTGTTTTTCCAAGCGCTGGTGGAACGTATTTTACTGGCACTCTAATTGGCTCATGCGGTCTATAACTTGCTGGATATTCAAGAATACCCAGTTTTGGTAAATCGAAACTGTGCGCCATTGTTCGACTTGGATTACGAACTAGCTTGAACGTCAATTCGCCTTCAGTTACAGGAATATTTCCAACATAAGAAAACATTCCCTTGGAATCTAGCTCACCTTTCAGCTCAATGCCATTGACAGTGATTGAACCGGTCGATGATAATTTGACGGACTTCTTGGCCTCCCAAAACCAAAAAGCTGCACGGACAAAGGTAAAATCCCGACCATCTGTGTGAGTCATCGTGTAGATAGGTGTAATCTCTGATTCCCCGTCATCCATCACCCATGCCTCAGCATTTGAATTTTTCATTACCCCCAAAGAGCCAGTCAACGCTGTTCCAATATAAAGACAAATATCTCGTCGTTTCATTTTCAATTTACTTCCTTGATGGGTTTGACTGTGCTGGCATAACGCTGGAAATCGAAATAAAGTTTAAATCCGCGTAGGTGCGAATAGCCATGCGTATTCGCACACATGTTACAGGACAGGTTACGCGTTGCGAATCGCCCGACGAGCTGCATTCATACATTCCCAGTTTCGCGGGTAAACACATCTGACTGAAAAAAATGGTCCTCAGCATTCCAGCTATTTAAGTTTGGTAACGCTGTCAGAACAGCACATGCGTGCGAATACGCAGAGCTATTCGCACCTACGCGACCTATTATCTATGCAAAACTTGCGTAGCACAATCATATCTGGCATGCCCTAATTCAACTTCATGCGGAACGAATGTGCCCTTTGACAGTCTTAGATAAAGCCTGTCAAGTTTACTTTTACCCTATTTAACAACCCGGCTATTTTTAATCATGTCATACAAAATCTGTGCCGCCGGTGACAGGCGGGCGGCCTTGCGGGCGACCAGGACCAGGGTTCTGGAAATGACAGGGCCTTGCAATTTGATCACACGCAGGCGCGGATAAGTACCTTTTTGCATGGCAAGATTGGGCACGATGGCGGCAGCGATGCCGGCTTCCACCAGGCCCAGGGCGGTGGAGTTGCGCTGTACTTCGTAATGTATTTGCAGGCTCAGGCCAGCTTGTCCGCCCTGGTCGCCTTGGCCACCATGCAGGCTTTCGCTACCCAGATAACCATCGAGCAAGGCACGGTTACCGCTTGCCTGGCCAGCAAAGATCAGCGGGTGTGACTGCAACTGTGCCCAGGTGACGCTCTTGCGTCTGGCAAGCGCATGGTCGTCGCGGCAGACCAGCACAAACTGATCTTGCAGCAAAGGCGTGGCGGTCAGTTCAGGATGATTGGGGCCAGCCAGGTTGATGCCAAACTCGGCTTCACGTCGCAATACAGCTTCGGCAACACCGACCGATGCGTGGTCGAGTATCTTGATACGGTTATCAGGGAATAATGCCGAATAGTCGCGGATGACCTGCGGCAGGTAACGTACACCCGCCGTCGGTATGCAGGCTATTGACACATCACCGCGCTGGGCTTTGCCGGTTTCGTGTATCTCGGTCAATGCTGCTGATAGTTCTTGCAGCAGGCGCCGGGCTTGCGGCAAAAAATCCTGCCCCGTCCTGGTCAGGGCGATGGAACGCGTGGTTCTTTCCAGCAGCGTCACCCCCAGAAAAATCTCCAGATTGCGCAATCGCTGCGTCACCGCCGTTTGCGTGACATGCAACACATCAGCCGCTTTGTTGAAACTGCCATGGTCTGCAATGGCCACAAAAGCCTGTACGCCGAGAATATCGATTTTCATAAGAAAAATGAATCAATCGTCTAAATAAATTCATTGTACTTTTAATTGCCCAGGCGTGAAGATGATCTCACAAAAAAATTCATCGCTTCCATGAGTGTCTTATGTTGAATCCTCCATTGCCCGCAGTTACCCTTGCTGAACCTGCCAGCTTGTCACCGGCGCGCCTGTTTATTGCCTTTTCAAAAATTGCTCTGACTGGTTTTGGTGGTGTCATGCCCTTTGCCTACCGCGCCCTGGTCGAGCAATACCGCTGGCTAAGTGCAGACGAATTCGCCCGCTATCTGGCCCTTAGCCAGGTCTTGCCCGGCCCGACCATCTGCAATATTGCATTGATGATAGGCAAGCGTTACGCTGGCATAGCAGGTGCCCTGGCCGCCATGGCTGGCCTGATCATTGCACCTTTTCTGCTGGTGATAGCACTTGGCGTTGCCTATCAGCATTTTGGCACGCTGGCCATAGTGCAAGACGCGCTGACCGGCATGACAGCCGTTGCAGCGGGCCTGGTACTGGCAACTGCCATCAAGATGGCGATGCTACTGTTTGGTAAAGCGGATAACACGGGCAAGATGGCCAAGACAGATAAGACTGGCGATACGGGTGAAATTGGCAGTCCAGGAAAAATCAAATTGCTCAGCCGTCATGCCACTTTGCAGGCGGTGTTGATGGCACTGGCTTTTGCGGGCCTGGCATTGCTCAAATGGCGCCTGATTGTCGTGTTTGTCTTGCTGGCTCTACCCGGCAGCATCGTCGCTTATTTTCTGAAAGATAAAAATGGATGATCAATCCCCCATGCTGGACCTGTGCCTGCATTTATCCCTGTTGTCGATGATGGCAGTCGGTGGTGGCCTGGTGATGATGGCACCTGACATCAGCCATTTTGTCGTCACTGAAAAACACTGGGTGACGAGCGCGCAATTCGCCTCTGCCTATGCCATCGCACAGGCGGCACCCGGTCCCAATTTATTGTTCATATCCCTGGTGGGCTGGCTGATTGCCGGCTGGACTGGTGCCATAGTGACGACCCTGGCAGTCATCATCCCATCTACCCTGCTGACCCTGTCCGTCATCAGCCTGAAGACATCCAACCTTAACACCCGGCTGACAGCCGCAGTACGCGATACCTTTGCGCCGATTTCCATCGGCTTCTTGCTGGCCACGGCCTGCCTGTTCACCCAACTGGACAATGCCAGTTGGCGCACTGACGTGATCACACTGTTGGCCGCTGTCATCGTCTTGCGCAGCAAGCTCAACCCCGTCATCCTGATTGCCGCCGGTGCCATCGCGGGGATGCTGCACATCTTATAAGCGCATCCAGGCTCAACTCAGTTCAGGGGGAATACATCATGCCCGACACCCACACCAGCCTGACGCTGCAAATGCTGGAATGGATACAGCAGCAACCGCGCAGCTATACAGAGGTTCTGGACGCCTGGCACAGCACCTGCCCGCGCCTGTGCATCTGGGAAGATGCCTGTGCCGACGGCTTGATCAGTTGTGATGGAGGTAGAGATGGTCTGGTGACCGTGACGGAAAAAGGCAGGGGTATAAAATTTGGTGAGCGTATCAACGCTCACCAATAGTTCCGGGGGAACTTACATCGATATTTTTACAGGTTCAACCGACTTATTTTTTACTTGGCCTTATTCCAATAAGCCAAAACGAAAAGCTTGCAATCGTGCTACACCCTATGGCCAACAAAGACAATCCAATTGTGTTCTTAAAAACCAAAAATGGGTATTGCACCTTAGATAAAATAAAAGCTATCACAAGCACATAGCTTGTTCCCCCAATCAGTGCACCGAAAGTCAAATAGGCTTTTAAACTAAAAAACTTATAGCGATGCAAAATAAAATACACAGGCGCACCGATAAAGAAAGTAAAAAAATAAGCGAATATTCCTAAACTTTCGGCCATGGAATCAGCCTCGTACTGCAACTTTAGCGACACCATTACTACATAAATAAAGATAATAGGTACAGCAGGTGCGATTAGAAAAGCAATAGGCAATCTAAAAAGCGAGGTTTCAATTTTATTTTTTACATTCACATTTTTCTTTCGCTTTATCAATCGAGTTATGCCATTTATATTGAACATGATACCTACACCAAAGAGTTTCTCTTTTGCCTTTCAACGAATAAGTCACTTTTTGTCTGGACGCGCTATTATCCAAAAGCATCCAGTCACCATCATTCCACACAGGCTGCTTACTAGCATAAATCCCATAGATGATCTGAATCCCATTTGAACTTTTTCAAAATCCGCACCAATCAGACCAATGAAAAAAAACAAAAAGTAAACCAAGGCTCCTAGTATCATTCCCAGCCATAGGAAAAGAGGCAATGTCAGGGCTCGATTACGGGATAGCCACCAATACGAAGGCAGTACCAATAGCAATGTAGCTGGATATCCCAACAATGCTGAAAAAGTAAAATACCACGCCCCTCCGACAGGGCTGGTGTTAAATAAATCGTGAATTGCAAATATCAAACCTGGCACAATTGGCGCGACCAAAATGGCAAGAAGAATGCGAAACAATTTAAAGTAATTCATAATAAAAATTTAGCTTTTATAGCCACGATTTTTAGCGGTCTTATCGAAAACCTACTCATAAAAAACCACTCGCATCCAAAGAGAAAGCGAGTGGTTTTTGTTGGGCTATCGGATTTTCTATACTTTGAACATGACTCAAAATTGTTGTCTCATAATCGTAGGTTAAATCGGGGAGAGCCGTAGTCCAAAAAGAGCTTACTCAGACATAGTTACAGGCTCTCATCTGTTTATACACCTATTGACTCTTATCAGAATCATGTTTTTTATAATTCTTATTCATATCATAAAAATAAAGTAAAAATCCAAAAATTCCAATAAAAAAAACGAGTAAGAACATATATTTTTCTTCTCGACTAATAGGCTCGTTGTAATCGATAAATAAGAGCAAAAAAATTACACAAGGCAGACTAATAATAAAACCGCGCCATTGTTTTATTCGAATACTATTTTTTTGGTGTACAGACATTAGGCTCCTTACCAAGATCGTTCGAACAGTGCGTCACAGAATGACAGATGTCTACCCCTACATCTGTTCTAATACCTGGACCAAGCCATACCCTTTGAGCCTCCAACGAAGCTTGGTCAGGCAATCCATAAAAAAGGGGCAGGTCTTATGGATGTAAGACCTGACCTAAGCTTCCACATACATTAAAAGATACAGCGATTTGGTCAGGAATGTCGCAATTTCAAACTTCCCCTTAATTTTTAAGGCGCAAAGCCTTTAGCTTTCCACACAAAAATCACCAAAAACCACACGATTAGCCACCACTGCCCAACTAAGAAAACCAATGCGATGGGTACGAGAGTTCGCCAAGTACAATTAGACTTATAGACAATCCACAATGCAATAAATAAATTTGCAACTGATGCAACAGTCATCATTACAAGGTATGAATGGGACGCAGAAAAATAAAAGTAAATAATCCATGTTGCCAATGAAGACAAGACGAAACAAGTCCATAGGAATATGAATAATTTTTTTTCATTAATACTGTCGCTATTGCTGGTGACAGTCAGCTACCCTGCACTATTAAGCGCAGTGCAGGTGCTGCCGTTGTTGACAATGACCTTGGTAATCCATGAAGGTAGTGTACCTGGCGATACAGCAAGCTAATCGTCATCAGGTGCTTGCACATCCTAACGACATCAGCCATGTGCGTCGCCAACTGAATTCATCTACTAATGTGATTGAATGAAGATAGAAAATTCGAAGTCAACCACCTATACAACCCATTCTTAAAATACACCACATTACCATCTACAACGCCAAGTGAAACACCCTTATATGATCCACCTGAAAAATACAAAGTCACAATAGTATGGTCATCATTTTGTGCAAAGAACTTCACTCTCCATCGAACGTCTTCTTCCCATTTTTTGTCATAGTGCACTATTGCGGTATTTTTTATCGCCTGAATTAACTCTCTCGTCAATTTGCTCCGAATCGGCAGTTTTTCTATTTTCAGTTTAAGGTCATAAGATACATCAAGCGATTCGGGAGACAACGGAATTGACATCACAGCGGTTGGATCCATCCACACTATTTCCACGCTTGCGACTTCGCCGCTTGAAAGCTGTTTGGACAATGCTTCCAACTTGGTCGAAACCACGGAAACTGTCAAATCCTTACCTTCGGCAATCTGCATGAATTGACAAGCCATCACAACAATAAGTGATGCATTAAACAATAATCGCTTGGTATTCATTTAAACTCAACTTTCGTTTGTATCTCATCATTCAACTCAATAAACCGAAAAGTCTGAAAATTCAAAATTACAAATCATTCTTGCCAATCAAATTATCACTACTTTTTTTCTCATTGTCAGGATGCGTTTCTTTTGGTGAAGAAAATAAAAATACTGAAATCCCTACAGCGATAACAGACAAGTCCACCCAAAATGGTGCCCAAGGAAACAATATTTTGCATCCTCAAACGAGACTTATGCCAAGACACAAAAAATGGTTTTTAAATTTGAATGCATAGTTTTTACACCATAGTCAATGCAATTATAAACACCAAGACAACAATCATATTTACGCGTTTTAATGATTTGAATTTTTTCTCATATTTGCATTTGAAAAGATGTAAAAAAAGATCAAGTCAGTCAGGCACTCAGTCGTACAACATTTCCGAAACCTTGGACAACACCTTACCCTCCCGGTCTGACTGAACAGTACATTGAGCTTTGTCAAACATAAAACCGGAGAATAAGAAACGGTGTCCTCTTCCGTCATTAAATTCATAATGTAATGTTTCTTTTTCTCCGATCTTTGTCTCAAATTTTATAATTGCCAGGGAAATATTCGAACCTGTATCAACCGCATCGCAAAATGCCTTAGCTTCATTTTCCGCAGACCAGTTGGCGTATAAGACGGCGGCAGGGAAAATCATCAAGATTAAAATTACAGACAAAACAATCTTCGTAACTTTGCGGAGGATTTTTTTGATTTTTTTTGGTGGGTCGCTCATGAGATTTAACTGTCGAAAAAACTCTTCCATTTAGTGAAGCCTCATATCCATTTTCGCATTTACACTAACGAATACCAGTTCGAATGCGACTTTCTATGCAAATCGCAAGCCAAGGCAAACAAGGGAGATGTAGCCTGTGTAGCAAACAATTGACGAAGTACGATGCAGTTATTTATCGTCGTACTGAGATTTATCATCGTGCTTGAATGTAGAAATTTGACCTGATGCTTTGTCTCCTTCAACAACGTCATTTTTAGCAATAAAACATGCCGAATTGATAAAATCATGGTTGAGACGATTAAGAGAAATATAAACGGGAGAATAAACCTCCTGATATCGACTCCGAATAGTTCGATCATTGAAACGAGTATAAAAACTAAAAAAAACATCAGGAAAAAAGTATTGAAATAAGCTTCATTTTTTACTTTCGGTTTGTAATTTTTTTACTCACAAAGTTGCATCTATTCTATGTTAACCGCAACAAACTATCTCACTTGGATGAATATTATTCACAGCATCACCTGATCCAAAGCCATATAAAACGAAGCAATGTGCAGTGATTGAGAAAACTCGCCACTCGCGATCATTGCTTTCACCTCGGATGGATGGGCGAAAGATTCAATGATGTCTTCGCTGACATCCAGTGTTTTTTCAGCCTGCCGTTGAAGACCGCGTGCAATGAATAAATGAATGCTGTTTGTCTGGCGTGCCGGATTGGCGTAATACTTTCCAGCCAGGGTCCAGCTTGACGCCGTGTAGCCTGTTTCTTCCAGCAATTCGCGCTGTGCTGCTTTCAGTACCGACTCCCATGAATTCACGACACCACCGGGCAATTCTGTGCAGACCACGTTCGCTGCATAGCGGTATTGCCTGACCACGAGTATCTTTCCATCCGCATCCTGGGCAAACACATGTACCCATTCAGGCTCTTCAAGGACGTAGTAACGTGAAATGGTCTTGCCATTGGGCAATTCGCAGGTATCAGCTCGCAGGGTGATCCAGCGATCATCGACAATAGATTTGCTGGCCAACTTACGCCATGGTTTCATATTGATCACTTTCTATCTAAAGATATAGCAGATTGTAAAACACTTGTTATAGACAGGTATCCATAAAATACAGTTTGCAATCTAATGCGGCTTAATTTTTGCAAATTGCTTAGTGTTGCCTGGTACCCAGTGTCAATATCGCAGTCAACAGCTGCATCAATTCAGCTTGTCGGGTCGTGCCTGTTTTACGGAAGACGGACCGCAGTTGGCTGCGCACGGTTGCCACGGACACGCAGGCCTGTAGCGCAGCCTTTGCAGGACTGGCGCCATGCAATATCAGCAGGGCGATACGGGCCTCGGAATTGGTCAGGCCATATATTTGTCTTAACAGCTCAGTCCCGCTTGAAAACGGCAGTTCCGGGTCATGCACCAGTACCAGCGCCATTGGTCGCGCAGGTGTCGATGACAGCGAATGCTGAACCGGCACAGGCGTGACCAGGATTTGCAGTTGCAGCTTGTCGGTCATCTTGCTGGCTTGCACCCCGCCTGCTATGCAAGGGCCATCGCTACCACAGGCGGAACGAATCAAGTTCACTAGCCGCAGTTTGTTAGTGCCGCATAGGCCAAGGCGGCCAGACGCTACATGCAAGATGGTTTGCCGGCGGAACAAGGCTTCGGCAGCCTGATTGGCAAAAACAAGCTGCCCGGCAGCATCAACAATGCACATGGGAGATCGCAATTGCGCCAGCATGGCAAAGGCCAGATCGGCTTTTTGGGTCATTCCTTCACAATGCTGACGCAGACGCAAGGCCCGTTGCAAATGCAGTGTAATGGGTGCCATGTTTGCTGTTGCATACTGGCGATGGAAAGGCTGCCCTATTCCATGCTGTATCACCAGAAAACTATTGTTCGGCCCATCACGCAATACAGGTGACACATTGATGGATCCCAGGCCAAATTTGCGCATGAAATCCTGATAAAAAACGCTGTGCTGCATAGCCTGAACACCAATATGCTGATGATCGATGTACCAGCCGCCAAGCGCTATCTTGTCTACCCAGCCAAGTGCGGGATCATAGGCAAAATAGTGGTCATTGAATTCGTCGCGACAGGCATCAGTCAGGCCTATGCTTTCATTGACTGTCACAGTATTGGTCTGCCGGTTCAGGGTGGTCAGGGCAACATGTTCGCTGCCTATCATCTGACACAAAAGACGCAGACCGTTATTCCAGGATGACGGAGTCAATATCCCCTCATAAAACTGGGTAATGATCTGATTCGATAAGGTGTCGTAGCACTGAGCCACAGTTTCCCCTTGGTGCTACATGCCAATTTTCCGTATGAAAATTTCCACTCGGGAAATATCATCGGGAAAGCCATTTTTTCTAAAAATATAAAAAATACAGTCATCTCATCCATTTGGATGATGCAATTTATGTTGACAAATTTTATGCTTAATTTGTCAACAAATTATGACTTCTTTCTGGCTGAGCGCAATTCCGGCGCAAATATTGACTGGAAATGTGCATGCGTTGATTTGGGGAAACCATTAAGGCTTCTGATCAATAACAGACAGATGTTGGGTGGGAAGATGCACTCTATCAGTGGCCGGCTGGCAACATGTGCTTTCAAGAAAAACTATCGTTTACAAAATAAAAAGGGAGGATATTGTGTCGATCAATTATGTCAAAAACCAGTTTGCCTCACGCGAAAAATATGACCCGTTTACAGTCATTAAAAAGAGCCTGATTTTTCTTGCCTTAGCCGTATCGGCACAAAACTGCCTTGCCGTGACTTGCATGGAAAAATGGCTGCCCATGTTTTTGAAAGAAAAATACTCGCCAGAAGATATTGATAAACTGTTGGCTGTTGCATGCAAGACGCCGCCTGCTTTAACGCAAAAAACTTCTCCTGCACCAACCGATAACACCACTGTAGTTCCTAGAGTTGCCGCTGACACTAAAGCTACAGTTGACACTAAAGTTACAGTTGATACCAAGGTTGCTACTGATACTAAAACTGCCGCTGATACTAAAACCGCCGCTGATACTAAAACTACGGTTGATACAAAAGTTACAGTTGATACTAAAGCTGAGACAACGCCGAACGATGCACAGACGAAGGTTGGTTTCGTTTTAGCAGATAACGATGACGTCAACTATCAGAGTGATCAAATTAAATTTCGGTATGGAAGATCGGCATATAGGGTCGATCTGACGAAAGAAATGATAACGCCGATCTTGGCTTGCCTACCAAAAGCTACAAAACTCCGGGGCATTGGTAAGTTAAAAGTAAAAATCAATAACAGTAGCGATATTCAACATGCTTTTGTTGTTACCGATATCAGTAAAGAAAAAGAAGACTCAACAATGTGCGTCGGTGCAAATAATACTGCCAAAGAAGGGGATGTACTCGTTTTTTTACAAGCCGAGATTGTAGCCGCTCCACCTGATCGAATCGGTTTGACGTATGGAACAATGATGGTCCCATACAAATATCATCTAACCGGATCGAAAAATTTGACGGGTAGCACTTCAGTAGGAGGATACTTGGGATACAGAAATGAAAACGCTTACTGGGGTCTTGGCCTACAGTTAGTTGGTTTTATGGGTGCTGGTCAAATACCAGTAACCCAGAACATCAATGGACAGGATAAAACACAAAACTTGACAGCCTTCAGCTACGGTATAGGACTGCTAGAAACTGTAAAAGGTAAGTTTCACATGGGCTTTGTTGTGGGTGCAGACCGCGTTAACCCGGATACCGGATATAAAGACAATGGCAAACCCTGGATAGCGATTGAACTGGGTTATGCTTTTTTCTAACTGATTTACAATCATTGAGGAGATTTACATGAAAATAGTAGTCGACCGTTTCATCTCTGACGATGAAACCACCATCAGCCATATCACCGTGGATGGACGTTTTGTCTGTTTTGGCCTGGAAGATGAATACCGCGTCACGAAACTGGTGAACGAAACCCGTATCCCTGCCGGTACTTACAAGGTGAAGTTGCGCACGGAAGGCAAGCACAATGAGCAGTACAAAGTACTGTTCCCGGATATCCATCGCGGCATGCTGCATATCCAGGACGTGCCTGGCTTTGAATATATCCTGATCCACTGTGGTAACACACAGGCCGATACGTCTGGCTGCCTGCTGGTGGGCACCAGTGCTGTCACGGACAAACACAATATGTCCATCGGTGCCAGCCGCCCTGCCTACAAGCGCCTGTATCCCATTGTCGTAGACGCCGCCGCCAAGGGGACACTGGAAATTCAGTTGATTGATAATGATCACTAAGCAAGTCTGCGGTCTTAGTACTGGTTGCAGTTAAGGTACCGTTACACCACAGGTCTGCATGAATCCATGCAGACCGTTTTTATTCACCCGCCCTGCTATACCCACCCACCTGTAACGTTTAATTACACAATCACCAACGATGATTGAATAATTAACATGCCCTTACAATTATAATATCCCCTCGTAATGCAAGTGCTGGGCCAGTCTTGTGTCGGTTACTGCCCTTTTTTTGAACCAAACGCGAGGTCTATACAAGATGTTGTCTTTACTAAAGCTGAATTTTGTCAGGAACGTGTTGATCGGTTGCTTTTTGATTTACCTGATAGAAAAAACCATCAGCTTCCAGTACATTAAAAATATATTGGCGTTGCCGGTGCTGTTGTGGATAGCAGGTAATGTCATTTATGGTCTGGGGCACAACCGGCGCGAGCGCAAGAAGTTTGAGAAAAGAGTGCATGCCTTTTGCAAGTTCACAGACGACAATTGCCTTGACATTGATGAAGGCAATGCCATGGCGCTTGATTACGACAGCAAAACCATTTACCTGATCAATAAAACAGGGCAAATCGCCCTGCAACCAGAACAGATTTTGCGCTGGGAAATCGGCATGGCCCGTGACCGAATCACAACCACGCTGACCTCTGCCACGGCCTATACCCCAAGCAGCGCGAGTGTCACCATGACACCGGGTGGCGTATCGTATGTCACTTTCTGGATTAATGGCGGCGCTTACCATGTGTTTACCGTGGCCGTGTCTTCCGAAAAGATCGTCAACAGACTCAAGCATTTTTCGCTGGTCAACAATATTGCCATCGTCTGATTTTCTTTTACCCTGATAACCCTATGAAGACTTTACGCCTTGCCTTGTGCGCGACGCTGGCCAGCATCGGCTTTGCCAGCGTGACCATGACCTGCCACGCGCAGACCTGGACGGACATGCCAGCCATGGACACCAAATCCAACGTCGTCACCCAGCGTGCAGATAGCCCCATCTATAGCCGTATGGCCACGGACAAAAAATTCCGTGAATTTGCCTACAATGCCATCAACGTCAGGGGTGAAAAACTGAATTATGAGCTGGTGCTGGAATCGCGCGCGGCCTTGTATGCCAAGCCTTCGCTGCGCAAGGTATATGAAACCCGTGCAGGTAAATACTATGTCAGCTATTGGGTGCAAGAAAGCCGCGCCTACCGCTCGATGCCTTTTCGCCGCAATGCAAACCTGGCCCTGATCGTGGTCGACACCATACCCGCAGACCAGAACAACCCGCAGTTCAAGGCCGTTGCCGACAAGTTGCCGTATGCGGTGTACCAGATCAAGTGGGATCAACCCAAAAGCAATGACCGTGGCACCATACGGGTAGATGACAGCGGTTCTGCCGTCAAATGGAACTGCAAGACCAAGGATGGCCGCAACATGCCGACCATGCTACAAACAATGATCATCCACAAACCAAATTTCGAAAAAGAAACCGAGTATTACCACACCGCGTATTACATCACCGATGACGGCCTGCTGAAAGACAACGGCTGGGGCAAATCCAACATCTGCACAAACCGCAGCGTGGGGCCGGATGATGAGGTGTCGAAGTGGGTGAGGTTTTGGGGTGGGGAGTGAGGCTAGTTGAATAATTACCGTAGTTAAGAGAGCAGATTCAAAATTTTGAAGCAATAATTGACAGCTAAATGTAATATGGTGAATATTATAATATTTACACTTAATTATGCTGATCAGTGAATTTCATATTCCCGAGATTGAGGCGAGCGAACTTGGTTTAGCTGACATTCACATGTCTCGCCTGGGAAAGTATGTGGCAATTGCTGGGAAGAACGGCTCGGGCAAGACAAGGCTACTAAAGAAATTGGAAGAATTGATTGCATATCGTGACCAAAATTTATTTCAATCTATTGCTTTCTCAAATTCAATTAAAGAAATAGAAAAAATTATTGAAGAAGATAAGCAAAAACCAAATGACGAAAAGTGGAAAAATGAGCTTGTTTTAGCTACACGCGCCTACGAAAGACTTCATAACACAATCACTCTCAAAAATAGCTCACCTATCAAGTCATTAAAATTTGTTCCAAAGAAGCTACTTCTTTTAGATCCACTTTACATGAGCCTTGGGGAGCTTATTGAAAAGTATTCGTCAGCACAAAGTTTAGGAATTGAAGATCTCTCAACGATATGTAGTGCATATATTCAGCAAGTTCAAAACCTTTGGTGGAATGCTACGCACCCTGAATTCGTCGAAATCGAAGGCCATCCAAGTAAACATGAATTGACTGAATCCTATAGCCGATTAAAAAATTTAATTTTGGCTTTAATGGAAGAGGAAATTCAACGTTCGCCTGCCGGTGAAGTAATGATTTTTAATAAATCATTCCTAAATGCAGGGCTTTCAGATGGTCAGATAATTCTCTTGCAGTTAGCCGTCGCAATACACGCAAGGAATGGCGTATTGAACGACACAGTTTTCGTTCTGGACGAACTTGAAAACCATCTCCATCCATCTGTAGCTATCGATATCATCGAAAAAATAAGTTCAGCAGCACCAAACGCTCAGTTTTGGATTGCCACACATTCTATCCCTTTACTCGCCTATATTTACAGTAAAGATCCGTCGGCTCTATGGTTTATGGAGAATGGTCGGATTTGTCACGCTGGCAGGCATCCTGAAAGAGTTTTAAATGGTCTTCTTGGTGATGATGAACGCATAGGTCAACTAAACACATTTACCGGTTTACCTGCAGAACTTGCTGCGACAACTTATGCAGTCGAAAGCTTAATGCCTCCCACAGTTGCTCCCCTACAGAAAAATGATCCTCAAATCAATCAGATTGCTACATTCATAAATGCGAAGCAATCCGAAGGCTCAGTTTCGATTCTTGATTTTGGAGCGGGAAAGGGAAGACTGCTTGAGGGTTTAACCGCACAATTTACAGCAGATGAACAATCGCAAATCTCTGGCAAAATATCCTATTTTGCTTTTGATGAATTTCCAGCCGATAAAGAGACCTGCCAAGCCTTAATCAAGGAATATTATCCAGATTATGAGAAAAGGTATTTCGAGTCAGAAGCAAGGTTTTTCGAAATCAAAGACAATGCATCCATTGATATTGTTGTGATGTGCAATGTCCTTCACGAAATACCGCCGAAAGACTGGCTAGATTTGTTTTCATCTTCATCTTCAAATACAGCCCCATCAATTATCAATCGCGCACTTCGTGAAAACGGATATTTACTGCTAGTTGAAGACCAACGAATTCCTGTTGGAGAAAAAGCGCATGAACATGGATTTTTGGTGTTAGACACTGCTGAGTTGAGAACTTTGTTTAAAGTGAGCGAAGTAGATATCAATAATGAAAAATTTATTGTCAATAGTCAGAGAGATGGTCGCCTAAAAGCACACTTGATTTCAAAAGAACTGCTAGCTCGAATTGATGCGACTAGCAGAAACAATGCAATAGCCGAATTGCAGAGTTACGCAAAACGTCAAATAAAAAATATTCGTAAAGAGCCAGCAACATATGCGAATGGACAATTGCACGGATTTTGGACTCAGCAATTCACAAACGCTTTCTTGTATCTTCAAGAAAATTAACCACTCAAGACGTTCGCAATAATCTGACTATTTTGTTCATGAAATTTTTCAAAATTCTTTTTTCTATAGTACTATTTTTTCTTGGTAATTCCGCTTTCGCGGACGACAAAGCAAATCAGAGCTTCAGCGCAGATCCCAACATCCAGAAAATAGCCGAAGCCTATTCTCTGGATGCGGTCGATTATGCGAAGAATCAATTTGGTGTGCGTCTTGACTGGACTGATGCCAGCATAGAAGAAGTTGAGAAGACGTTGGCTCGCATGCATTCTTCATACATGGAGACGACACCCAAGCCAACTGAAGCACAAGTCATGCAGTTTGCAAAGGCTTTTGGCAGCTATTTGGGTGAGGTTAGCCGCCGGAATCACGGTGCGGAATGGGGAATAGTCAACCTCTTCGGGCAAAAGTTTCCTGGTCTAAAAACTAGTTCTGGGATGCTGTTCTGGCCTTGGATGAAGGTATCTAAACGCATTACGCTTGGTAGCGAAGAAGACGTTTTTTTCTACTATCAGGCGTTCCTAAACAAATAAACTGTGTTCTCGGAAAATTACACTTCAGGAACACCAGCACTATTTACCCTTACCCAACCTGGGGATAACTAGCCCCTTCCAACATAGACGGCACCGAGCAGTTCACGCCTGGCAGATTGTTCCAGTTGGGATCGCCCCGTTTGGTTTCCAGCATATTGGCCCAGTGTAGGGTTTCTTCGCCGCCGCCGGAGGTGGCCATTTGCATCTGGAATACCCATTGCTGGTCGAGCTTGCTCATGTGGCCAAAGCCGGTGACGATGGATTCGCGCAGGCCGCCGCCACGGATAAAGCTGATCTGCACCTGACCATTGGCGGTGACTGTACCCACCATGCTGCGTTGCTGGGGGGATGCACGTGGACCACTGCTGCTTTCGCCAGCGTCAACAATGATGGCCGATGACACGCCCCAGAAATAGCCGTTTTTGTAGCCGGAGATATGCCAGACGGTTTGATCGACTTTCCAGTTCAGCAGATTGTCGCTTGCTGAAAATTGCAGGGCGGGCAGATCTGGATAGGTCACGTACCAATAGGTATCGGCCAAAAAATCCCAGCTTGTGCGATTGATGTCCGACATGTGTGTCTCCATTTCCAAAAAAATACCGTGCCGTTAGAAAAATGTTACGAGCCATTATAGTATTAAAATGAAAATTACATGTAAATTTGATATTTTTATCGTAAAGCTCTCATCCCACGCCCATGCCTGCATTGATGTCTGCAAATAGCGCATTTTCATAGGTAAAACTATTCCTTCTTAGAAAAGAAAGCTTGAATTAAGCTGTTTCAAAGGACGGCCATTTTCTGCTTTCGACATGCCTGTATTCGCTGACCGGCAATACAGAAGCTGCTGTCATCTACAGTGGGACGCTAAAAACAGAGGAGACATGATGACCATCAAGTTCGAACCACAGTTTCACAAGAAGATGTCACAGTCGGGCGACCACGCGGTATGGGTTGCACTGCCTCATCCCAGAACGATCATTCCGGTAAAGGCCCATTATTACCGCCAGTGGCAATTTGAAGAACAGTTAAAAATTCAGGGTGCGGGTGATGTGGTGCTGGCGTTTCCGGTTAGTCAGTAACAGCTATGTACTGGGACGATATGTGCGGTGCATCAAGTCGATTATCCAGCCCATGCCGGATGAGATAAGCACTACTGTTTTTTAATTTTGGCAGCCTGCAAGCGACGCTGCAACAACATACCCACCAACATGGCTGGCAAGAATACCCATGTCTCCCAATTGGGGTTGGCCAAAGAGGCGATGGCAGGGCCGGGGCAATACCCGCTGATTCCCCAGCCGATACCAAAGATAATGGACCCGGCGACCAAATTGCGATCAATCGCCGTTAGTGTTGGAAGATTGAAATGATCTGAAAACAGTGGTTTTTTCCGGCTCAGTATCCACCTGAATGCAATGACAGTCACGGTGACGGCAGCGCCCAATACGAATAGCAAATCCGGATTCCAGTTGCCCGCCAGATCAAGAAAATCAAGGACCTGCCCGGGATTGGTCATACCGGATATCGCCAGCCCCAAGCCGAACAAGAGACCCGCCACCAGGCTGCTTAGGTTGAACACTAAGGATGTCATCAAAATACCTTGAAAAGATGGCGAACGACCAGCGCGGTAACGATGCCTGTCGATAAAAACAGGAGTGTGGCTACGAATGAGCGTGTCGACAAGCGCCCTATCCCGCACACGCCATGGCCGCTGGTACAGCCATTCGCCAGCGAGGTACCAAAGCCAACCAGCAAGCCAGCAACGGCCAGTAACCAGGGTGGAAAATGTTCCCGTGCAGCTGGTGCATGGCCAGCGACGACATAATAAATGCCCGCGCCGCCTATCAGGCCCAGTAAAAACAGCGCGCGCCACCAGCGTTCACCAGAACTGGCGGCAAACAAATTGCCCGCTATATTGCTGATGCCTGCAATGCGGCCCGTGGCCCACAGCAACAAAGCGGCAGAGATGCCTATCAATGCGCCGCCCGCCAAAGAAGTATAAATAGCCAGGTTAGTCATTCTTTTATATCTTGTATTTACAGGCCCAACAACTCGGTTGCTTATTCTAATTGCCCATTCTGCTTACTTGTTTTGACAGCTTCGTTTTTCAATTATTTTTTACAGTTTCCAGGCGAATGCAATGCCGACAATATTTTCACTCAGACTGACATTCGCGTTGCCACCACCAAACGGAGCGGGGATAGAATTCACGCCATTGATGGTTTTCTTGAAGCCATGCGAGTAAGAAAAACTGATTTCAGTATTCGGCGTATTTTTAAACGTAGCACCAAAAGTCAGATGGTCTTGCACGACACCTGGCGCAAGAATATTGAAAAAAGTCTGATCGCTTTGTACTGCCTGCCCGCCATGATTGTAACCAGCGCGCAAGTCCAGTGCTTTATTGTACTCGTAAATCGCACCGACTTTTACCACCGTAATATCACGCCAGCCAAAACCTGGTCCATTTGCTGACCCCAACGGGTTGCCCGCAAATAAATTGGCCAGAGGGTTGGCAATGGATTTGACACCGGCAAATTTAATCCTTTGCACATCTGCCGCCAGTGTCAGGCCTGGTGCTGGCTTGAAGGCGATTCCCAGTCCATAGTTTTCTGGTATGTCAAAGCCACCTTGGTCGGCAAATAAGCCACGGTATTTTTCAAAATTGCCGGTCTTTACTTTGGAAGCCCATGTGGCACCAAGACTGAGTTCTGGCGTGATCTGGCCATTCCAGCCCAGGTGAAAGCCCCATCCGTTTGACGCATCCGTTCCGCGATCAGTCAGGTTAGCCGCATCGATAGAATTGCTTGAAAATACGCTCAGTCCATTAGCAGAAAAACGCTGGTAAGCGAAATTTGCGCTGATGCCTATCGCATTCTGGTCATTGAGCTTGTAGGCAAACGATGGTGAAACAAACAGTTGTTCAAGGTTAATGCCAGCCCGCCCCTTGCTGCCAAACGCGCCAAATGGATTCTTGCTGTAGTCGGTGTTCATACCACCGTTGCCATAGACGGCGATGCCAACTGCTGCCGCAGCGGACAATTGCCTTGTATAGGCAATCTCGGGAATAAAAAAATTACCTGTGTCATTACCGTCATAACTGCCATTGGCACCTGGCGCGCCATTGCCGGTAATGTCTGCACCACGCCTGGGGGCAAACCAGCTTACACCTGCGTCAACCCTGTCCCCCACCAATACCGTCCCCGCTGGATTGGTGGCCGCCGCCAGGCTGTCCTGCGGTAGAGCGATGCCGATACCACCTGTCGCTTGTGACTTGACGCCGAAGCCATGCGAAAAATAACCGTCAGTAGCAAATGCTCCGGTAGATATGGTCATTGATAGCAGTAGTATTTTCTTTATGCGGTGGGATGTCAGTTTCATTGCTAGCCCTTTACCTTTTTGATTGCGGTGCTAGTTTCTAAACTAACTCCAGTGTATTTTGTCTCTTGTCCTGCTGATGATCAGCGATACACTGCAGATTTAAGCGCATATTTTTTATTCGAAAAACGAATTATTACGAGCTTGAATATCTGTTTTTTAAATTTGACCTGCGCGGACGAGGTGGATACATCCGTTCTGATTGCGTTTCGGATGCATGGGAGCTTCAGTGTGTAGGTACGATTAGCGAAGCGTAATCGTACGTATGTTGTGCCTTGCAATGGCGAAGACATTCAATCAGCGGTTGAATATAGCAAGCCGTGATAAACATGCGTACGATTACGCTTCGCTAATCGTACTTACCTTCTGCGTTCGAATCTATTTGCTACACCGCTGGCAACTGACTTGCGCCCAGCAAACTATAGGCAAATTCATCCATCGTTTTTTGTGACATGTCGGTGTTGTTGAGGATGATGACGGTGTCTTCTCCATCGAGCCTGTGCCCGAGTACGGAGCGGTAGCCTGTGGTGCGGCCTGTTTCCCAGCCGAAGCGGTGGGTCTGGCCAGCGATTTGCAGATTCTTGACGCGGCCACCCAGAGCATAGTTTTCGCTGTCGACTTCGATATGGGTCAGTTGCGCCAGCGATGCAGGCGTGATGAAGCCCTGGTTGAAGATGGCTTGTGCTGCCTTCATCAAATCGTCTGCGGTGCTGTAATAGCCACCGGCGGCAGCCATATAGGGCTGCCGCACATCGGTTTTGCGGGCTGGCGGGTTGATGGTGGCATAGGGCACGGCAGTGGCGGCATCGTCGGCATAGGCCTGATCTGCACGGGTGGCAGACAGTTTCAAGGGGTCAAGCGTGATATTGCGCATGGCTTGCTGGAACGGCTGGCCGGTGACTGCTTCGACTATGCCCACCACGATGATCCAATTGGTGAGGGCATAATCGAACTTACTACCAGGCGGGAAGATGGATTCGCCCTGGCAAAACTGCTGCATGGCCTGCGTGGTAGTCATGCTGGCGGTGAACAGGCTGCGATCGGCCTTGATCATGCTGATAAACTGGTTGGGAATGCCACTGGCGTTGGACAGCAAATGCCGCAGCGTGACCTTGCTGCCGGTATCGGCACGGTGTGCTGGCAGGTAGCGTTTGATAGGCGCATCCAGATCAAGCTTGCCCATTTCGACCAGCCGCAGCACGGTGACCGATGTCAGCCATTTGGAAATAGAGGCGATGGCAAACGGGGTGTCTGCCCGCAGCGGCTTTTGTTCTTCGATATTGGCCATGCCTATCGCACGCACATAGGTGGGCTTGCCACGCTTGCCCAGCATGACGACACCATAGAATGGCTGGGCTTTGACGAAGGCGTCGACGACGGGGTTGTCGGCACCGATGACGTCGCTGCTGCCAATGCCAATGCTATTACCACTGCCACTGCCGGCAAAAGCATGTTTGCCCAATAGCGCAGCGGCGCTGCCTATCATGAAGTGGCGTCTGGTCCAGTGTGTCATGGCTTACCCTATGGTGAAATCAATCGGCGATGTGAGAGTGACTGCCATACTGACCACCATCCGCATCATTGGTTCATTTTTTCTGCCAGGATAGCCTTCAGGATGTTTTCTGAGCGGCGCTGTCCATAACCTTTTCCATAGGCGCTGGAGGTGACAACGACGACGGCATGCAAAGAGGGGATGACATAAATTTTATTGCCGCCGTTGCCGGATGCAAAAAAGACGGGGATGGGTTGCTCCTTGGTCGTCGGCACTTTAATTGTGTGCACTTTGGCATACCAGAAATAGCCATAGCTATCGGCATAATTATCTACAGCAGCAATGCTTACCTGCGGTGTCAGCATGGCGTCTATCCAGGCGGCGCTGATGACACGCTGGCCCTGAAACATGCCTTTATCCAGCACCAGTTGACCGATTTTGGCAAGGTCACGGGCAGTCAACGACAGGTTGCCCTGGCCTTTGGGATGCCCAGCTACATCACGCCCCCACTGCCAGTGGCTGATACCCAGTGGCTGGAACAAGGCTGTGCGGGCGAATACTTCCAGGTCCTGCCCAGTCGCTTTTTCGACGACGATGCCCGCCAGATAGGCGGTGACGGAGTTGTAGCGGTAGTTTGCGCAAGCGCTGGTGTCCCTCGGTAGTGACAGCACAAAGGCCAGCGGATCGGGGGCTACATCGAGTTTGTCTTCATTGCCAGGCGAGGCAACATCTTCATCAAAGGCAGCCAGGCCAGAGCGCATGCTTAACACCTGGGCCAGGGTGGCCTCGCCAGCGGCGCTGCCTTTGCTGGCAGGCCAGTAGTGCCACACCGGGTCACTGGCGCTGTGTATGCTGCCACGGTTCAGCGCGGCACCCAATAACAGAGAGGTAATGCTTTTGCCGACCGAGCGGGCATCATGCAAGCCATCTGCCGTTGCACCGTTGTAGTAACGTTCAGCGATGATTTTGCCGTGTTGCTGCACTAGCACGCTGCGTAAATCTTTATGCTCGTCCTGATCCCATTGCGTCAGTATGGTGTTGAGTTTGTTATCGGGCCGGGGTGTTTGTGCCTGTGTTTGTGCCTGTGCTTGCAGTGGACAAAGCATGGCACTGGCAACTGCGAGCAGGTATATCGCTCGTGTACAGAGGTGGAATCGCATGGAAGGTCTCCAGACAATAAAATGGCAAACCCTGATTATGGAAGCTATTTATCTAACTGGCTTGTATCGGCGCAACATCCTGCCCTGCTCGTCCGGACGCCCCTGCACCCTTGCACGCCAGGCACCTGGGGTAAGACCAAAGGTCTGGCGGAAGCTGCGGGTCAGGTGGGCCTGGTCGACAAAGCCAGTCGCGAAGGCGGCATCGGCCAGGGATGCAGTGGCAGTACCGATGACGGCAGCCGCTCTTTCCAGGCGCCTGCCACGCAAATAATCGCCCGGCGAACAATGCAGATAACGGCGAAACACTCGCGCCAGATGAACCGGATGCACACCGGCAAAGGCGGCGACATCGGCAACGCTCAGACCGGGGTCGTCGCTGGTGAAGATCATTTCAAATGCCTGTTTGAGCCAGACTGGTGGCTGCGATGCGTGACGGCTTTCATCCGATGTCAACGGGCTGCAGGCGGCCAGCAGTTGTTGCGCGCCACCTTCCAGTTGCAACTGGCTGAGATTTTTTCTTTGAAAATCGGCGGCGATGCGTGTGGCCACCTGCAAGGCATACAGATCACGCAGAGATGTGGCAAAACCAAAACCTGCGGCATCACCACCGGATATGGCCAGGAAGCGGCCACGTCCACCCAAAAACCGGTCGCGGTGCGTGGTGCCAGCAGGATTGAAGATCAGCAGCGGCGTATTGGACATGGCGGGTGCATGTCTGGCCGACGACATATATGCACCAGACAGTACCAGCACAAAATGCGCCTCTTCATGCATATGAGTCTGCACTTCATCTTCAGGCGGATTGGCTGCCAGCAGGTGAAAGCTGAAGCCTGGTGTTTCTCGCCCCTGCGGACCAGCGCCCCAGAATTCGGTACGGGTACGGCGAATGACCATCGTGGCTGCTTGCTCCGGTTGAATTAAAGCGAATGTACATCGTATCTATGCAGTGCACGCAATGCCGCGCAGGGTGCGCTGAGCGCACCGGATACCGCACCCTTTTGCGTGGACGGTGCGCGCGGCGCACCCTACCAGGGATCTACATATCTGAAGAATATCAGCGATATTTGATCGCGGCAAAAAAACGCTTACTATCCGCACCGGATAACGTCACGTAGGGTGCGCCGCGCGCACCGGCTGCCAAACCCTTTATTGTATGGATGGTGCGCGTGCCCACCCCTACGCCACACCGTATTATAAGCAGCACTCAGGATTTGTCGCGCTTTGTTTTTTGATCCGGCATTTTTTGCATTTCTACCTGATCCAGGCGTACGAAAACAAAACCTTGTTTCAGGGCGTCGTTCAATCCGGATGACAATCCCTGGGCGGAATCGGATTGGGGTTTGTTCATGTGGGCGATGATGACATCGCCTGGCTGCAGGCGTTTGAATTTGTCGACGATGGCTTTTTTTCGCAAGGTGGCACCGTGGTCGGCATTGAACGAGAAACCGGCGATCTTGTAGCCAAGGCGATTAATTTCTGTAATCGCTTCTGCATCATATTTGGCGCTGGCACCGCGATACCATTGTGGGGCAATGCCTATGGTGCTGGTGATGGCTTTGGCGCCTTCGGTGACTTCGCGTTGAAGGTGGGCGATATCGGGTTCGCCAGCCAGACCGTACACGGTTCTGCCGCTGCCGATGATGGCGGGAATATGTTTTTCGCCATGGTCTTCGACAGCAAACAAATCGAGGTTGGATTTGATGACAGTAACGCCACGGGGATTTTTATCCAGCCATTTTTTAGTGACAAAGATGGTGGCGGGTATGCGCTTGCGTATCAGGAAGGCGAGCAAGTCTTCATCAAAACGGCCAGAGCAGGCATCCAGGGTCAGGGCCACTTTGTTTTCTGCCCTTGCTTGTGGTGCCAGCCGCGCATGCACTTCCATCGGTTTGGCATGGGTGGTGGCATGGCAGAAAAGCAGGCTGGTGCAGGCAAAAAGAGAAAGCTGGCGCGTGGAGAAAATCATCAATGGCTTTATGGTTCCAGAATTGTGTTCCAGTATACATTTTGCATGCCGAATAAATAGCGTAATTACATTTGGTAAAAATTGGATGATGGCTGCACGGCGTTGCGATCAACAGCGCAGTGCAGCTTATTCTGGAAATGACACTATCCGCGCTTTTGTTTGTCCCTTTCCTTGACGGATCGCATCAGCACTTTCCACTTTGACCGGGCGGCGATTTTATCCAGTGGCGTTTGTTGATTGCGGCGCGCTTCGCGCAGTAGTTTTTGATAGTTATGCAGGCGGTCTTCATCCACCGCTGCCCGCACGGCACAGCCGGGTTCGGCCTGATGGCTGCAATCGCGGAACTGGCATTGCGTTGCCAGCACATCAATGTCTTCAAAACTGGCGCTGAGCGCGATTTCATCCAGATCCAGTTGCAGGCTGCGCAAACCCGGGGTGTCGATGATACAGGCACCATGCTGGCACAAGTGCAATGAGCGTGCCGTGGTAGTGTGGTGACCACGACTGTCACCAGCACGTACTTCGCCCGTGTCTTGCGTGCTGGCGGCCAGGGTATTGGTCAGGGTGGATTTGCCAGCGCCGGATGAACCCAACAAGATCAGGGTCTGCCCTGCCGCCATCCAGGGTGCAAGCAGCTCTGCCGTTGCTGCGCTTTGCCCATTGACGGCAAACACCGGCACGTTGCCGGACAGGCGCTGATTCACTTCAGCCAGGTGCGCTTCTGCTTGCGGGCTGACATCTGCCTTGGTGAGGATGATGACAGGGTCCACCTCTGCCGCATGGACGAGTGCCAGATAGCGTTCAAGACGGCGCAGATTGAAATCATGATCCAGCCCCATGACCAGCAATGCAGTATCCACATTGCTGGCAAGCGCCTGCCGCCGCCCGTCATTGCTGCGGCGTGCCAGGTGGGTCAGCGGTGGCATGCGGGCGATGATGCGTGGCGGTTCATGCTGGTCCATCAATACCCAGTCGCCTACGGCCAGACTGGCGTCGTTGTCATCAAGTGCCTGCAACAGACTGGGTTGACAACGCGCATGCAATGGGGTCACGCCCTGGTGAACGGTGAACCAGTCGCGGTGTACTTCGGTAATGCGGCCTGCCTGCAACGCACTGGCGTCAGGCAGGGTTAGTGAGAGTGTATAAAGCTGGTTGGCGATGACTTGTGTCAGGCCGATACGGCGCAGTGCTGCAAAATCGAAATCGATCATGATGTAAATATCCAAATCCGGTGATCGTGCAATGCCTGGGCACGCACGATAGCTTCCCGCACGCTAAACGTGCAGGGACTTAAAAAGAAAATGGAGGTCGGCGCGGGATCAACCGCAGCTCAGCACATCAGTATCGACAAATACGGAGATACAGAAAATGGAGGGTGTAGCGGGATCAGGCAGCCGACAGGGTGGCAATATCATTTGTACGCATGGTGTTGTCTCCTGTGGGTGGTTGATGGTTGGGTGCTTGACGACGTGCAATCACGTGTCATCGTCGCAAGGCAGAGTGTGCCAGCAGACGCTTGGCACGTCAATCCCGGCGATGGTTGTGTTGCAGATTTTGGGGAAAGCGATTCAGGAAGAATAAAAAATTAGGGGGGAGCCTGGCTCCCCCGTACTACACATAATCACACAGAATCGAACAGATCAGTTTAGAAATTAGGGATTACGCTTGGCCACTTCATTACCAACATAACCGCCACCGACTGCACCGGCGATAGTGGCCAGGGTACGGCCGTTGCCGTTACCGACCTGGCTACCCAGCAAGCCACCGACAACAGCACCGATACCGATGCCGACCGGGCTGTTCTGGCTGGCGCGGGCTACAGGTTGTACAGGCGCCTGGGCAGGATAGCTATTGCCATTGGAATAGGTTCTTGGCTGGCTGCTGTGGCTGCTCTGTGCCACTTTAGGGTGGCTGACTGGTGCTGCATATTGTGGCGCAGGTTGCATGGTATTCATGCCAGATGTACCGTTGCCATTGCTGGCCAGGCTGCTGCCATTGAAATTGTCAGCACCAGCAACCGTAGCGGCTGCTGGTGCTGTCGTACTGTGCGAGCTGGGCAAAATACCGGTGATGGCGGCTGCACCCAGTAAGCTGACCAGTATGACCGAGCAGGCTGCGCCAGCGACCAGAGGATGAATTTGCTTGCCTGTTTGTGCTTGTTCCATATTGATCTCCTGATGATGGAAAAAAGTAGTGCTTGCCCCATTAACGCATGGACCAGCAAAAAAGGAGACCGGACAGGGTGTTACAGAAGTAAGCATTTGTAAAAACCTGTCTACGATCTTACTGCGCGAACGTGATCGGGGCTCATGTGCTGCTCAAAATACTCATTTACAAGAACTCATTTCATCAATAGGGATGAGTGCGAGCAAGGCGATTCGGGATGCAGTGCAAGGCGCGTCGCGTAGCCAAGGCTGGTGCCTTGGCAAGCGGCGCAACGCTGCAATGCGCCCGAATCGTCAGCTCCCGAAGGGTTTGCCTCATAACGCGTGCTGGACTGCGTTGGACTCGTTGTCAATAGACCCGCTATTGACTGCCTCGTCCGCCTTGCCAGCCCGCGTTATGAGGCAAACGCATCTCACCCCTATTGGTGAAATGAGTTCTAAAGTACATTCCGTTTTTTGCGCTGCTCTTCGGCCCCGCTGACGCTCGCTACAGATCGTAAACAGGTTTTAAGCATCAATCACTAAGCGCATCCATCAATAAGGATCGGTTGCATGAATTTATCAGCAGCCGGTAGATTTACGCTGTGCAACCAGCTTCAACAATTCGCCTTTGGCAGCGCCGCCGGACAAATACAGGCGCAATTCGGTGACGTTGTACTGGCTGGACGCATCGAAGATGAAATCGAGTTTGCCATCATGATCAAGATCTCCCACCCAGATGATCTTGGCATTGTTGTCTTCTTTGTTTTCTGTGTAATCAAACAGGTATTGGGCCACGCCGTTCAATTCCAGATAGATGCGGCCTTCGCGGTTTTGCAGGTGGTATTCATTGCCCTGCAAATGCATGAGCCTTTCTTGCCCCAAGGGTGGCAAGGTGGATAATTCAAATTCTTCGTCGATGGAACCATTGACGACCTTGGCTTCATCCGACAAGACGACCGCACCCGGTTTTAGCCCGGGGGCAGACAGGATCATGCGGGCATTGCTGATATTGGCCGATACGCGTATGCCGGATTTGGTGATGGGGTCAGGGATTTTTTTGAAATGCGGCTTGACCGTTACCAGCCGCCAGCCATGATCGGCCTGTTGCAAACCCAGCCAGGGGCCCTTGCTATCGGTTTTTGCTTCCGAAGCATGATAGTCCTGCAGTTCCAGAATGTCGGCCGCGATCGCTGATCCGCAGCAGGCAGCACACAGGGTGCCGCAAAGCGTAAGGATGGATAATCTGGATAAAGACATGGTGGGTTCCCCGGCGATTTGCTGTACTGATGCTTGATCAGGTCTTGCACTGATAGTCATCAACGAATAGGCGACAACAAATAAATAATCACAAACAAAAGCAAGATCGAAAAATATCTTTCAGGCATCATTTTACTAGCTTGTAGCCCTGCATCAAGTCTTCTTTGTGCGAAACCGTGATTATTCGTCTTTTTTACGAGACCTTGTCCACAAAAGACATTGCTTGCACAAAATTGTTTCATGGCACAATGTCATCTATGACTAGCACCCCTCATTTACCGATGCCGATAGGCATGCGTGCCGATATGTTGCAGCAGATGGCCGCTCTCAGCAAAGCCGGTATAGCGCCTGCTCAGGCAATGCCCATGATCAGGCTGCCGGGCAGGTATCAGGCCAGAATGGATGGCACACGGCGCGCCATGCAGAATGGGCAGAATATTGCCCAGGCCGGATTGCGCCATGGCTTGTGGACGCCACTGGAAGCCGGTCTGCTGGGCGCAGCACTGGCCGCCGGTGACCCGACACCGATGTACCGCCGCATGGCTGACTATTACACAGAGAAGGCCCGGCAGCTATCCGGCATACGTTCACGTCTGATGATGCCGGCATTTACGTTTGTGATGTTTTTATTTGTGACACCCCTGCCCCAACTGGTGGCCGGGACGCTGACGATGGGTGCCTATCTGTGGCAGGCACTGCGGGCGCTGGGCCTGGTGGCAGCGGTGGTCATGGCTGGGCAGTACGGCTTGCGACGCTTTCAGATGCGGCCTTTGGATGCATCTGCATCCTGGTCAGACCATCTGATGCTGCGCCTGCCGGTACTTGGCGCCATGCACAGGCGGCGTAACCTGGCTGATTTCTGGCAAAGCATGGCCTTGTTGCTGGAAGCCGGCCTGCCTATGTTTGATGCCCTGCCGCTGGCGATGCAGGCGGCAGACAATGTATTGATACGGCAGGAACTGGCGCGCATACTGCCGCTGGTGCAACAGGGTATGACGCTGAGCGACGCCTTGCGTACTATGCCAGCAATCATTGACCATACGCTGATGGGCATGGTGCATACCGGCGAAGCCAGCGGTAGCTTGCCCGAGATGCTGACACGCTATGCAAAAACAGAAAGTATCCAACTGGAACAGCAACAAAGGCTGGTGGCAGAATGGATACCGCGTGTTATCTACAGCATGATCGCAGCGATGATTGCTTATAGCATTTTCAAAAGCGGGGCTTTCATGCCGCATGCACCTTTGAATCCTTAGAACCTGCTTACGATCTTAAGCGCGAGCGCAATTGGATTCCACGCGGGGCTCATGTGTTGCTAAAAATGTTCATGCACCAGATTTGAATCCACAAAAAAGGACTTACGCAAAATTGTCCCAGCAAGGCTGTGTCGCTTTTAGGAAACCTCCCCTGCAAGGGAGGTTCGTTACGTTGGCAGGCAAGATGTTACCTGAAACCCCAACTCCACCGCAGAGACGTAGACAGTACTTTAGAACTCATTTCATAAATAGGGGTGAGATGCGTTTGCCTCATAACGTGGGCTGGCAATGGTAAAACTCTGGACGAGGCAGTCAATAGCGGGTCTATTGACAACGAGTCGAATTGTTCACACCTTGCAGTCCAGCACGCGTTATGAGGCAAACCCTTCGGGAGCTGGCCGCATTGACACTTCGCGGGCGCATTGCAGCGCGAGGTGGTGACATTGCACTTGCTAAGGCACCAGCCTTAGCTGCAAGTGTCACCCTTGACGCCTTGCACTGCATCCCGAATCGCCTTGCTCGCACTCATCCCTATTTATGAAATGAGTTCTAGTACCGAACTTGCTACATGCGGGAGCTGCAACGCAGCTGGAGCTGTTTTGTGTAAGTCCTTCATTTACCACCAACGATAATGCGTTGCATATCATTCGCAAACAAGATAGTGCCTGCATAATTCTTGCGTATGGCAGCAGTGCTTTCCATCTCGTGACCCAGCGTACGCTTCATGCGGTGTGACAGGACCAGCTTGCCTGGCCTGGCTGCACCGGCGATGCGGCCGATTTCTGTTGGCATCATGTGCAGCAGGCGGGCGACCTCATCAGGATCATTTTCGCGGGCGGCATTGTGGGCAACCAGTACGTCAGTGCCCTGCGCCAGTTGATCCAGCGCCTGGTCGCTATTGCTGGTGTCGCCGCTGAAGGTGACACTGCAATCCTTGCTGTCTACCCGCCAAGCCAGTGACGGCACGGGGCCATGCAAGACCGCGACCGCGCTGACCCGCACATCGTCGCTGCTATTGCCATCACCGATGTGATAGCGCTTGATTTCCTTGTCCTTGGGGGCGACTTCTTCCAGTTCCATCTTGAACTGGCTGCTGACATCCGGGTCGGCATAGTCTGCCAGATAGGCATATGCACCGCTGTCGCGGTTGAACAGTGCATGGACAAACTCTTTGACGCCGGGAAAAACGCCGCGTTTGGCGGGACCAAAGACGCGCAACTCCTTGTTATAGCCTGTAAATGGCAAACCCTTGACCAGGGCAGGAAAGTCCGCCGTATGATCCACATGAAAATGCGAAAACAAGACCGCATCCAGATCTGCTGGATTGGCTCCGGATTTTTCATAATTCAGTGCTGCACCACTCCCAAAATCGATCAGTATCCTGGCCTTTTGATCGACCCAGACCAGGTAAGAAGTGGAAGCACGCTGGTCACTCAGTTCTGGCCCGCCCGAGCCCAATACCTGTACCACGAGTTTGCCTGGCTGGCAGACGGCTGCGACGGCAGAGCAACTGATAGCCAGCGCACCACAGGCAATGGCCAGGGCAATACCCACTTTTTGCAATCCATTTTTTAGACGCATTTTCTTATCCCTTGTCGCAGCAAATGCTTGCCATCAGATTGCCATGGAGTCGCTCTTTGCCCGGTTTTATCAGGTCTTAATTTTGCTTGAGATAGTGCTGTATATCCGCCACCCTGATCTTGCGCCCCAACTTGTGTTTCTGCGCTTTCATTTCACGTACGATGACATTCAATTCGCTGACTTTGGGGCGCAAAGGCTTCAGTGAAATCGCCAATACAGGAACGATCTGTTTTCGCACATAGCGGCTACCGGACGTCAGTATCTGCCAAAACACCAGCAGCAGGCTGATCACCATGGTTGCCAGCAGCGCCTTGTCGGCATATTGCGGAATGTACCTCTCTGCCAGATTGGGCACGGTCTTGAAGAGCACAATGCTGGCACCAACCGCAAGGCAGAATTCGAGATCAAGCGTGACCTTGGCAAGTCGCCGCTCCACCATGGGGGACAAAAGATAGAATGGGGTCTTGATCAGCGAAAACCGGACTTCATCCTTTAAGGATTCAGGCGATTTACGCACGATTTCCTCCAGCGCCAGTCGGTCCTTCAATACCTCGAACATGTGCGGATTCGAGGTTTTGACCAGTGCCGGCATGGGCTCATTCTTTTTGGGAACGCTTGCGTAATCCGACAGGTCAGCGTTAAGAATGGTCTTGCATTTCTGGCAGGTACGCTCATAACCGATCAAATCACCCTGGCTGACGGTGATGTAATACAGATGGCCAGCCAGACCTACACGCCTGACTTCAAACGCCCTGGGCTTGCGGCAGATGGGACAAAAATCGGCAACATAGCCAAGCTTGCTAAAAACATGTTTTTTCCCCCAGACGATAATCATCGACACTCCGCTTTTTACGATTTATTGAGAGGGTATCATTCGATTTCATGCTGCACAATATGTTGTACAGGGAGTTGCTTATTGAGTTGCTTATTGAGTTGCGTATTGAGTTGCAGCCCGGTCAAGGCCTGGGCCAGAAAAGATGGACGTATATCCAGTTGATGTAAATCTGCCAGCCTGAACCAGTCAAAATGCAATTTCAACTTGCCTTCCGTGCCGGTGTACGGGCCAGCCGTGGTCAGCAAACGCGATTCTGGCTTCAGATGCGTGAGAAAGTACAAACCCAGTTCATGATGTTTCTGTCCCCGGTAGGTGAAAAAATTTTCCACGGTCCACAGCAGTTTTTCACAGGTCACCACTTCTGCCAGTTCCTCCTGCATCTCTCGCACGACGGTAGCGGCAGCAAGTTCACCGGCATCTACGCGGCCGCCCGGCACGAACCAGAAATCATCACCTTCTATCTGATGCAACAAAACACGGTCGCCATTGAGTATCAGGGCGGCAGCACGCAGGTTATAGCGGTAATTGTCAATGTCAAAAGAAATCATAAACTTGTTTGTGCGCTGACCAAGATTACTCTGTAGCGACCAGCAAGCTGGTGGCGATCTGCTGCGTATCCTTGAGCGTCTGCAAGACGATGTTGGAACGAATGTCGAGTACGCCTGTGGTTTTGTACAGACGTTCCAGCACAAAGGCAGAATAATGTTTGAGATTGCGTGCCCGCACACGCAAGAGGTAATTGGCGTCGCCGGTGATGATGTAAGAACCGACGACTTCCGGCCACTGTTGCAGGGCCTGCGAAAAATTCTCATGCCATTGTTCGACATCGCGCCGCATGGTGACCTGGACAAAGGCATCCACTTCCAGCCCAACGGCAGCGGCATCTATCACGGCACAATAGTGATGGATGATACCGCCCTCTTCCAGCATACGCACGCGGCGCAGGCAAGACGAAGGCGACAGGAAAACCTTGTCAGCCAGATCCTGATTGCTGATGCGGCCATCAGCCTGCAATTGCTGGAGGATTTTCAAGTCGGTTGCATCGAGTTGCATCAGTGTCTCCTGTTATTTCAGGGTTTAAGTGCTAGACCTCTCAACACAGAGACACAGAGGTGGCACAGAGGGGCACAGAGAAAAACAAAGAGGGAGGGTGACTCCTTGCAAGCTGCCTTCGTCACGAAGGCATGCGGCATGCAATATGAATTCCCTACGATGCCACAGAGAAAAACAAGAGAACTCTTCAATGCGTGAAAACTAGTCCTCATCTCTCTACTTAGTTTTTCTCTTTGCCTTTCTCTGTGGTGTAGCAGGGAATTCATGCGGCATGCCGCATGCCTGCGAAACGAAGGCTGCTTGCAAGCAGCCCTTCCTTCCTCAGCGCCTCTGTGGTGAGAGGTTTTTTTCTATTATTATGATTACTGGATATCAATCTACCCAATAATTGCAAAAACACAAACAACATGGTGCTTTTGCGCAATGCACAAAGCCATTTCTGCATTATCCACCACTATTTCACTTATTTGGCGCAGTTTATTCTGAAAATATAGTTTTTAAACTGGCAATTTGCAAGAACTATTCAGGCAAAACGGCATAAAATCTCTGCATGTTTTTACAGGAGTCAGCATGTCTCTACCCGCCCCACAGATCTGGGATATCACCCCGCCCATACAACCTGGCATACCAGTCTGGCCGGGTGACAGTGCCTATAGCGCCGAAACCACCTGGCAGATTGCCGATGGTTGCCCGGTCAAGGTCAGCAAGATCACCATGTCCACCCATACCGGCGCGCATTGCGATGCCCCATCACATTACGATGCTGCTGGCAAATCCATCGATGAAGTGGCGATCAGCACCTATATCGGCCCTTGTCGCGTCATCCATTGCATCGGTGTGGCTCAGGTTTTGCCGGAACACGTGCAGCCATTTTTAGCGCAGTTGACGCCCTTACCTCAGCGGGTATTGTTCCGCACTTACACGCAGGCACCGCAGATGGCATGGGATAGCGATTTCCCCAGCGTTGCAGCGGCCACCATCGATTTGCTTGCCCAGCATGACGTGCGCCTGATAGGCATAGACAGCCCCTCGCTGGACCCGCAAGAATCCAAAACCCTGGATGCCCATCTGCGTGTGAAAGCACATGAAATGGCGATACTGGAAGGCATAGTCCTCGATGACATCGCCGCCGGGGATTATGAATTGATTTGTCTACCATTAAAACTCGCCGGGCTGGATGCCAGCCCGGTACGCGCCATACTGAGGAGTCTGCCGTAATGACACAAACCACCACAACCCGTAGCGATTGCGAAAAACTGGATCAGCAAGACCCGCTGGCCGCCCTGCGTGAAGAATTTGATTTGCCCGCCGGGGTGATTTACCTGGACGGTAATTCGTTGGGTGCCCGCCCCAAAGCCGCGCTGCAAAGAGCGCAGGATGTCATCACCAAAGAATGGGGAACTGACCTCATCAAGAGCTGGAACACGGCTGGCTGGTTTGACTTGCCATCCACGCTGGGCAACCAGCTTGCACCCTTGATCGGTGCCGAAGCAAATGAAGTCGTGGTGACGGATACCACATCGGTCAACCTGTTCAAGGCCATTGCTGCCGCCTTGCAGATACAGGCGCCACAGACCCGGCGCAAGACCATCATCACCGAGCGCAGTAACTTCCCTACCGATATCTATATGGCGGAAGGTATTACCCGCTGGCTGGATCGCGGCTACCATATTCACCTGATCGATTCGCCAGATGAACTGCCGAACGTCATCAATGACAGCACGGCACTGGTGATGCTCACGCATGTGAATTACCGTACCGGCTATCTGCATGACATGGCTGCCGTCACCGCCCTCGCCCACCAGCATGGCGCATTGATGTTGTGGGATCTGGCACATTCTGCCGGTGCCGTGCCTGTGCACCTGAATGTGGCAAATGCCGATTTTGCCGTCGGCTGTACCTACAAATACCTGAATGGCGGCCCCGGTTCACCCGCGTTTATCTGGGTACCGGCTCACCATCAGGAAGCATTTCACCATCCATTATCCGGCTGGTGGGGCCATGCCAGCCCCTTTGCCATGAACCCCGGATTTACTCCCACCCCAGGTATACGCCGCGCCCTGTGCGGCACTCAGCCGATTACTTCGCTGGCAATGGTGGGCTGCGGCCTGGATACCTTCGGCAAGACCGACATGCAAGCCATACGAAAAAAATCACTGGCACTGACTGACCTGTTCATCAGCCTGGTAGAAACCCGCTGCGCCACGCATCCGCTGGAACTGGTGACACCCCGCCCACACCAGCAACGCGGCAGCCAGGCCAGCTTCAAGCATCCGCATGCCTATGCTGTGATACAGGCGCTGATACAACGCGGCATCATCGGCGATTACCGTGAGCCCGCCATCATGCGCTTTGGTTTTACGCCACTGTACACCCGCTACGTCGATGTCTGGGACGCAGCCGAAGGCCTGCGCGATATTCTCGATAGCAAGGATTACGATACAACGGCGCAGCGGAATGCTGTGACTTGATTTATTAAGACCTCTCGATTAAGACCTCTCAACACAGAGGCACAGAGACACAGAGAAAGGCAAAGAGAAAACCCTAAAAAGAAAACAGAAGATGATTTTGTTTTTCTCTTGCTTTTCTCTGTGTCTCCGTGTCTCTGTGGTTAATGGTCCTAAAAGGTCTTCAGTTTTAAATTTTAAGGAAACATCATGAGTAATAACGAACAGTCTGGTAAATGTCCTATGTCCTGGCATGGGGCGCAACTGGATTTCAGCGAATCCATGAGCTATGGTGATTATCTGGGTCTGGACCAGATTTTGACAGCCCAGCACCCGCGTTCGCCCAACCACAATGAAATGCTGTTCATCATCCAGCATCAGACCAGTGAACTGTGGATCAAACTGATGCTGCATGAACTGCATGCCGTACGCCAGCACATCCGCAATAACGATTTGCCACCGGCATTCAAGATGCTGTCACGCGTCGCCCGCATCATGGATCAATTGGTGCATGCATGGGATGTCCTGTCCACCATGACACCGAGCGAATACACGGCCATCCGCCCTTACCTGGGGGCATCATCCGGTTTTCAGTCACATCAATACCGTGAACTGGAATACTTGCTCGGCAATAAACAAGCCACCCTGATGGCGGTACATGAAAGCAAACCCGACATCCACGCCACACTGGACGCCGCATTGCGCACACCATCCATCTATGATGAAGCCATCATGCTGATGGCACGCCAGGGCTTTACGATAGACGCAGAACGCCTGCAAGGCGACTGGTCACAAGGCGTGGTCGCCAATGAATCGGTCAAGGCTGCCTGGCTGAAGGTGTATCAAACACCAGAACAATATTGGTCATTGTATGAATTGGCAGAAAAGCTGGTGGACATGGAAACCGCCTTCCGCATCTGGCGCTTCCGCCACGTCACCACAGTAGAACGCATCATCGGCTTCAAAACCGGCACCGGCGGCACCGCCGGCGTCAGCTACCTGCGCAAGATGCTGGATGTAGTCCTGTTCCCGGAATTGTTTGCTTTGAGGACGGCGTTGTAATACGTTTGGTCGTCGTAATAAAGTCTGCATACAGAACGATTTTTTCTGTATGCAGCGCTCATCATTAATTCAAATGGTAAACGCTTCTTCCAATGCCAACACCAGCTTTTGCACATCCCCTGCGTAAAAACCGGATGAATTGAGTGTATTGATCTCTACTATTTTCAGACCATTTTCGGTGTCGCACACATCAATGACGAAAGCGTCATGTGGCTGCCATTCCTTTATGCGCTCTTCTACATAGGATGTTAAACGATCATCTACGTCGCTAGAGTAAACTACACGGTCACCACGTTTATAAATGGACTTGGTAATGATACTGCCCTTAATCACCCAAAAACGCGCTTCGCAATAAATCACGATGGGCTTGACGACTTGTATCATGGTCTGCGGCGTCAAACTACTGCCGTCTTCGAGTTTCAAATCACAGACCAGCCGCTGCCAAGTCTCAAATTCATCCCGCGAAAATACACGCCCAGCAAAATACTTGGAGTCGTTGGTTGGTCGCACAAACATCAACTCTTCAGTAAATACAGCATCCTGGAAGCTGCTGATGACAGAGCTTGCATTGAGCATATGCTCGCCCCAATGTTTCAATTGCTGTTCAAAATCCTGTTCAAACAAATCAAATACCCCGGGTTCCCAACTACTACGTTTTGCAATATGACGCATGGAATACGAGCCAATGCAGATGACATTGCGATGATCAAGCGCAGCAGGCGGCTCTAGCTCGCCAACAAATGGCACCACTTTGTGCACTGAGTGAGCAAGCCCAAACCTGTCAATCGTTTGCAACAAATGATCCCAGCCCGTTTCGGAGAAAATGTTATTTTGTATGACCCAATGCATAGAATTAATAAAGTTTGTTGGTAAAGAAGACCGTTACAAAGCCGATCGAGGTAGTATGATCAACAATAGCATTTTGGCACACCCCAAATGAAATGCCTGCTTTACGGAAATTTTGTGCGCAGTCTTAAAGCAAGATGCTGGAAAATCTCACGCATCACGTTACGGGACAATTTTCCTGAAAGTCATACTGATCCTTTCACCCGCCCCGGCTTCTTTGGGAATCGCATGCAACCAGTCATCTTGGATGGCTGCTGACATATACAACAGGCTACCTGGCGGTAGCGGATAGGCAAATTCCTGGCTTTTGTCAGCTTTGCTTCGGTAAACGATTTGGCGCTGGCTGCCGAGAGAAATAATGGCAACACCGCTTCCTTCAGCCAAATCGCCAGTGAAATCCGAATGAAAACCCATGGATGAATTGCCGTCGGTATAGAAATTCAACAGGCAATTGTTCGGCAAAAAACCCAACTCGTTTTCTATCGCTTTGCAAACAATCTGCAAAAAACCCGGCATGGTATTGGGTGCATACCTTATTTGCGAATAATCGTAGGCAACACCAAAGCTGGCTGTCTTGCGAGCGCGCATCCTTTCATCCCAGACGACTTCATTCTTGAGTTGCATGAACAAGGTATCCGCTTTGGGAAGAAAATCGTGCTTCAAAGAAATAGATGGTGCTTGCATGCTTTCGTGAGCGTTATGGTGTGAGTGAAGACTGTCAACTATTCCATTACAGAATAGATTATTTAATTTATTCACCTATCTTCAACCCCAGCCCTTCTGCCGTAGCTGGTTCTAGCGGCTGGGATTTTTGACCGGCACGTTCAATAAAGCTGACATGAATATCGCTCTTGCCGGCAAGGTATTGGATCATGATGCTGGCAACGTCATCACGGACGAGGTATATTTTTCTGATGAAGTCTTTGGTAACTTTACCGTCACTGCGTGTGATGATTTCTTCTATCAGTGTATCGGTCTGTTCAACAAGAAACTCATGATATTGGTTGGTAATGGGCCGCAACACCACTCGGGTGGAACGATTATTCGCTGCGGGCAATATCGTGCGCGTGTACCCTGTCATGAATAGCAATGCACAGGAACCAACACACAAACCACGGGCAGTGGTGGACAGGTGATGTTGTTTTATTCTGTCATGCAAACCCATGATGGCGTCGATATCAATGCCAGAGAAATCCATCACGCCATTGAATTCAAGTATGGATATGGCAGGATTGGCTTTGATAGCAGCATCGAATTTTTCCAGCACGGCCTGGTCGATTTTGTTTTCTATGCGAAAGCGCTGGGCTGTCACTGATGACGCTGACGGCGCTGGGGCAAGCACCGTGGACTGTGTAGTATTTTCTGAGTTTGCTGATACCGATACAGGCGATGGTGTTTGCGCCAAAGCACCACTACTGGATATCAGCATGCTGACTGCCAGACATAAGCTGGCAATATGTGTAGACAGGCGGTGACCCTGGTAGCTGGAAATATAGATATGCTTATTCATCGATCTTGATTCCTAAATCTGCGGGTGTGGCATCGCTGATCTTGATGCGTTTGGCACCGTATTGCGCTTGAAAGAAGACGTGGCCGCCAGTACTGATGGGCTTGCGGTAAATATAGATACCGCCGCTTCTGTCAGTGGTGTCATACATTTTATTGAGCAAATCCAAAGGCAGTTTGCCCTGGCTACGCTGATGCACGATGGAAATCAGGTCATCATTGTAGGTACGTTCAAAGGCACCCGTGGCGGCAGAATGGATAGAATGCATGAGCAAGACGGTTTCGCCCCCAATCCTGGCGGGCAATAATGTGCGTTCATGCCCCATCAGAAAAATATAGGCACAAGTAGATGCACATTCGCCACGGGCAAAAGTATGTAATTGATGCTGATTGATGCGCCACTGAAACTGATAGGCGATCTCTGGCGCGATGCCGGATGCGCCGGGGATGTCGATGAGTTCAATTTCTTTCAAATCCGGCTTTGCTGCCAACGCTGCATCGAGCGCGGCGATATGCTCACGTGTGAGTGTACCGGTCACCAGATGGCGCAGATGCGGAGTACTGGGAGTTGGAACGTTGGCCTGATCACTGCTGCTAGTGTCAGCGAGTGATGGCATGGATATACCCGCCAGCAAGCTGGCGAATAAATGGGGCAGGAAAATCCTGATATGGGGGATGGGGCGCATGAAGTCCGGGCAAAATAAAATGAACAGGTTTGCTGCTCCCCGCCATGACTACGCAGGCATGAAGAACAAGGTCTTCATGTAATCATGAAAATACTTTTTTGGCAAGATGCAAGGTATCAAAAACTCAGTGCGTCACTCGCGTCTTGGCAATCTATCGCCAGCCTTGATTGCTGAAATTTCAATCAGCAATCTCAGACAGCTTAGAACATGAGTATCCGCTATTGACAGTACACCTCACTGCTTCGGGTGTTTGGGCCGTTTATTTTTTATTTAATTCCTCATTCAACAAACGATTTACATCTTCTGCATTATCAAAGAAATATATCGGTTCAAATTCTGCAGATACGCCTTCAAACTTATTTGAAACGTTTTGCCATATTGAAGAAAAAAAATCCTCTCTCACCATAACTTTGATCTCATTAACATCAGAACGAAATCTCGAAACCTGTGAATTTAAAAGATGCATCACCGTAAACTCTTCGAGTGCAATCCATTTTTCGCGCAAATAATTTATTGCTTCCTCTTTGAGTAATAAGCTGTCCATATCAAATCTAAAAGATGCCCACCCCCATCGGGCAGGTAACGCTAAGTGAGGAATTTCGTCTTCAGAAACAATTACACTACCGCAATTTGTGCAGGTCATATCGCTTTTTGAATATTTACCACAAATATCACAAATTATTTTCATACTTAATTCCCCTTAAGAAGAAATGTTTTGGCACCGCCACTATAAGTCTTAAGCATTTCTTCCCAACTCATCGTCTTACCAGTTTGGGCATCATATAAATATCTTTCACCGTTCGGTAGAATCTCTCCATAAATCACATGTCCGTTACCTTTGGTTGCTACGCGAGGGAATACCGCATAATGACCGGCATGTGCGAGTGGCTCATTGAATGCTGCCGGGCTGCCTTTTAAGCCAGTTGCATTTTCAATATATGCAAGTGATTTTTGCACATTGAATTGACGTTCTTTTCCTGAGACTTGGGACCATAACTAACTGCTCATCAATCATCAACTCATTAGACTCATTTTTCAAATTACTCATAATACGCATAGCAGCCTCATCTATTTTCTTAGGACCGTCTCACAAAAAACTCTTGTCTTGTATTTTCATCAAAGAGTACGTCCGAATCTCTCTCGCGCCGGACAAACTTTAAACTGGAGGCGATATTTTCTCCATCAACAAAGTGACTAGCCGCGCTCAAAGAAGACGCAAAATCCCATCCTTCTGGCACAACGACATGCTTGATATTACTTTGAAAATATTAACAAACGGAAATAGGGCATTTCGGATTATTATTCCAATCTGCCTCCCCAAAAATGGCCCAATCACAATCAGACGTCATACCACGTCTCTGATCTACTACAACCAAGTCCATAGCGATTCCGTCATTTTTAAAAACCAAGCCTTGCCTAACTAAATATTCAACGTAGCTCTTTACATCTGCTGGGACCATAAAACTAACGGAAGCCAGTTCCCCATCGGAGCAAAGGGTTTTATTGGGAATTGAAGACATAAAATGTTCAACACCACCAGAAAACCTATTTACTATAGACTCACAACGAAGCACAACAGATATTGCTTCAATCAGAACTGCCATTTTCACTCTCCAAATAAATCAAGTCCAAATTTTTTTTGCCAGTCGATGAAAGCGCGTTCATCTGGAATATGAGCGAGTCCTTGATAGTAATGAATCCGATCTGCCATTGCATTCGCCTCCATGTGACAGAAAAAATCAACATTCTGAACAGGAATGCCGAATTTTTCACAAAAAACAGGATTTGTAAAATTTGCATAATAGGCGTTCACTAACTCAACGGCGTCATCCGGCAAATACTTATAACGAGATTGAAGATGAGAAACAACTCGCTCAAATAAATAAATCTCGTCCTCGTCGGAAGATACATTCAATAGCATTTCACAACTCCTACTTCACCATATAATTGTTAAACAGATTTACGGCCTTATCAGTATGAATACTGGTCTGATTTGCACGCCCTTCCCAATTTCGAACCTCACCATTCTTACCAAGCCGCTTAAATAAAGGTCCTTCAACTAAGTCAAATTTAGGCGATGCCCATTCAGCAGGTAGCAAGTAAGGTACATCCAATTTTTTATTCATGCTGACAAAATTTTCCCACTCTTGATTTGGCGAATCAAATTTCAACCTATTCAACTTTTTCAAGTTCCGATTTCGGAATCCTAAATTCAACCAAGGCTTGCTCTTTATTTACCATTGTAGCGGATTCGATGGCTTCCGCTCTTGATATAGTCATATAGAATCCCGCGCCAAAGTCATTGAGCGGTTTTGATTTAGACAAATCAATTCCTGAGATCCTAATCGAGCTTATGCTTGCAGGGGAGCTACCATGATAGAAAGTTGTAAAATCACCCGAATTATCTAAGGCAATTTTATCTGCCCCATACGACGCCAACTTTTCCGCGCCATGTACCCTACTTAATTTACCAGCATTACTCCAGGCATTAGACCCTCCTGCGGCAGCCATGGTTGCGTCGGTTCCATACTGCCCGAAGCGTTGCGCATCATTGCTTGGCGTCCAGGTATGCAATTGCCAGGGTTGCGAATTGCGGAAGGTTTGATAGATGTCATTTGGTACCAGTCCGAATTGGTTGCCAATTGCCATATATCCTTCGGTAGCCAACTTGGTACCCGCGATGGGCAAATTAATTAGACCAGGACCTACATTCAAGATGCTTTTCAACGATCCCTTACCGGCTTCCAGCGGAGCCTTACCAGCGGCCCTGGATGCGCGCACGATGGCTTCGCCAACCGGATCACGCACAGGGGTATTGTCTACCGGTACCCACTCAGTACCTGAATAGTTACCCATCGCATCATAGATTGGGCGCGATGCCATTGCTGGGGTATCATTCCCTCCGTCAGGACGGTAAGTAATTGGTCCTGTTGCTTCTGAATTGCGACCGCCCATTTTTTTGCGCGACCCGTCGGCTGCTTCCTGGCTCACGGTGCGGGGCTGGCGTGCTGCTTCTTCTGCCTTTGATGCATACAATGCTTGATATTGTGCATCCCTTGCCAGGTAATTATTCTTCTGCCGGTCTGTCATGTCTGCCTGTCTGAGTATATCCAGACTGGGGCTCTCGATAACGCGATTGACCGACAGGTCGTGCGCGCTGCTGAGGTTGTTGTAATTGGCGTACTGGATCAGTTCATCTTCACTTGGGGTGTAGCCGTAATTGCGTTTGAATAAGTCGGTCAGGGTATCGCCTGATTCGGTGACATCGCGGCCATCAAAGTTGCCAGCCTGGTCGGACGCTTTTTCTGATCGCATCAGGTCATCTTTGGTCGTGGCAACATTACTGTCACCACTGGCCACAATGATAGCTGGCAAACTGTTCATTACCTCGTCAACGCTAGCTCCATTGTAGATATTCATCTCATCAGGCTTGATTCCCTTTACTCTGTCGATTTCATTGCGTAGCTCTGGGCCGATGATGCGTGCTCTATTTGCCTGCGGAGTGTCAGATATTTCCTCTGGTGTTTGTTTATCTTCAGAGGAGTTATGCCTGTCACCCGCATCTTCAGAATCAACTTCGGATGAAGTGAGGGAGGTGCCAGGACTTGCATAGTCGCGGATCAGCAGATCTGCACCCGATGGCCTTGAATTAATACCGGTGCCGCCCGCAATGTGCATGGCGAGCTGACGGAGAAAATCGTCGATAACATTTGCTTTCTGGGTCAATGCCTCTTGCTGGTCTTGCGCAGTGACATCTGTTTGTGGATAGGCGTGTTCTGGCATTTGTTCAGTACCGACGTTGTCATCGAAGGCATAGGGGTCAAGGAAATAAGGGACGCTGTGGTTTGCGTACATCGTGTGTTTCCTCTTGCGTTTTCTCAACCGGTGACTACCGCAGCTTGCTTTGTCTGGCGCGGTTTAATGGGTAGTCGCTATTGTTGCAGCGAGTGATGTCAGCGAGTGATGCATGGATATACCCACCAGCGAGCCTATGAACAAACGAGGCAATGCAAGCCTGTGGTGGTAGGGAGATCGGTATGAAGTCTGGGTGACTACTCCCCTGCCAGATGATACGGGCATGGGGAGCGAGGGCTTCATGTAATCATGAAAATACTTGTTTGGTAAGATGTTGAAGAAAGGAGTTCACAGCAGTCTAATTGAGCAAGGGAAAAGGGCTATTACTCTTTTTCTCTGTAGCCCAACACCTTTTTCGCATATTCAGAAACCTCTTTCAGCTTGGCATCAATTGCCCACTGTTCCGCTTTTTCTGCTGAAGCACCAGGCTTGCCAGGGAGATAGGGATTATATTTACTACCTCCACCTTTCAGGTAATAGCTGTATATGCCGGTATCCTCTATCGCTGGCGCAAGATATTTGGGATTCAGTGCAGCCGCTGCCGGGTCACTTTGATTGTCTTCTTTCGCATTGGCAATGGCTTTGTTGATCGTGCCCGGGCCGGCGTTATAGGCAGCAAAAGATAATTTTTCAAAGTTCGGATCACTGCTTGAAATATTGATTGCTTTTCGGATATCCTGGAAAGCATAGGCACCAACCAGGATATTCACCTCTGGGTCTGATCTGTATTTGGCAAAGTCGCTGTATTGACTCAGCTCCTTGTGTTTTTTTACAGTCCCTTTCCATGTATCTCCTATCACCTGCATGACTCCACTCGCTGCGCCTGGGCTTGACCCTGCGCGGGATGTGGCAGGATCGTTTGTTCCTCCTGACTCCACCTTGGCCATGGCTCTCAGACTCGCTCCGTCAACATCAGTCTTTTCTACGGCAGAGTCAAAATAGGAGCTGTATCCATCAATTATTTTAAAGCCATCTCCATTGGATTTGGGTGATTTTATCTTTGGTAATTTGTTGAGTTCAATTGATGGAAGCGGATTTTTTTCATCCTTTTTGTCCGAAGACAATGGCTCAATTTTCTGGACAATACTGCCGATATCGTCATGCAGTTTTTTCGTATTTCTTCTGTCCAGTTCTTCGGCATCAGGTTCACCCCGGCTGTCAAAACGTCTGTCGTTAAAATCCGTATCCCTTGGTGTTTCTGGTTTCAGGAGGTCAAAGAAATGACGGGCTGTTGCTGCCGCAATTTCTTCCTTGAATGCCCTGGCTTCTTCCGGTGTACGTTGTTGCGCTGCTTCGTAACGGGAATCGGTGAATTCTCTGGAGTCTGGTGGCGCATTCAGGCGATCAGCGATTTTTTTGGCTTTGTCATACAGGCCACTGATATTCACATTGCCGGCATCAAGCTGGCGATTGAAGGCGGCAAATCCTGGCGTATTAACATCGTTTTGCAATTCGTCATCCGGTATGCCTGCGGATTGCAGATGATTGATTTGATCTTGATTTCTGGTCGCCAGCAGATAAGCCGCATATTTGTCTTTGAGCGAAGCGGAGGATGCACCTCTCACCCGGTCAATTTCTTTCTGGATGGCAGGGCTGATGGTGCGCGGTTCACTTGCCCGTTGCGGTTCAGACGTCTGCTCTGGGACTTGTTCATCATCGGGAGTGTCATAGCCAGAATCTGAAGACGCTGGATAGCTGCTGTCGCTCTCATTGACCAGTGACAGCAAATTTGCCCCGGGCGCACGGGAAATAATGCCGTCACCAACGGGAATGTTCAGGGCGAGCGTGCGCATCAATTCGTCGACGGCATTTGTTTTGTTCTGTGTCAGTCCATCCTGTTGGCCTTGCCCTGCCAGGTCATTTTGTGGATCTGCATCCTGCGACTGATCGGGCATCTGATCTGCATCACCGTTTTCATCGTCGGCATCAGGGTCATTCGCATAGGGGTCGTTCGAATATGGGCTTCTGTAGTTTGTGTACATGGTGTGTTTCCTCTTGCGTTTACTAAATGGGGCTAACGTGCCCTGTTCTGTCTGGCCCGCTGCTGTTTGGCATAGGCCACCAGTTGTGTCATGTGGTCTTTGCTGACACCAAACATTGGCAGCACGGCGTCTGCCACGGCCTGGGTGGTAGCGGCGATCAGGTCGGGTGTGATGGCCAGGCGTTTGACTTTGACCAGCAGATCGAGATATTCAAATGCAAAGATCATGGAGGCAGGAACAACCACTTCCAGCGGCATCTGCTTGTTGCTTTGGGCATAGAGGTTGCTGATCATGCGGGCAGCCCCTGCGCCGGCATCCCTGGCTGGGTTGCCGGCCTGTGCCATGCGTTGCAGTCGCATTTCTTTATTCTGCGGTGCATACATGATCGTCAAACCGGCATTGACGACTTTGGACAAGGCACTTTGAAATTGCGGTGGTACTTTGGACTGAATACCTTGCTCGGCCTGTGCGAGCATGGAATTGGAAGCTTGGCCGAGCATTATGTTCTCCGTACTGAGTTGATGATACCGAAACGCGGGACGTCACTGCCGTAGCTGGTCTGGGCCAGTTTCTGGCGCTGTATGTCAAGCGCAGCTTGCTGGTTACGCTGGTTTTGGATGCTCCCAGGGATTGATAATGCCATTTTGGCGAAATCCATCTTCTGCCCAGGGGAAAGCGAATCCCATTTACTACCGAGTTTGTCGAGGAAGCTTTGATTTTGTGGCGTGCCAGAGCCAGGAACCACACCCTGTATTTTTGAGTAGTCATTAGGGATCAGCTCACCAGAATCCAGACCACCTGCCAAATCTTCGCCAGCTACGGCAAACTTGTTGCTGGTCGTAGTGTTGACTGTCCCATTTGTGTTAAATTGAAGCCCGGGCTGGCGTAGCCCATTTGTTCCACTTGCTGGATTAAGTACGTCATCAACTGGTGCACCTGTGATTGCATCATCAATCGGAGGGGGCTGCATAGGTGCAGTATTTATCGGAGTGGTCTGCGCAACGGTATTTGCTGTATCTGCACCTGCCACTGTTGCCTGGTTGCCGATCAAATCTTTACCGGCGAGATCGCTACCAACGATATCTGATCCTGGCGTTCCGGGTGTTGTATCGGCAATTCCCGAGATTTTCGAGTAATCATTGGGTATCAATTCAGCAGAGTCCAGTCCACCTGCCAGCCCATCGGAAACGGCATCACTTACTGAATCACCTAATGCATCACTGGCAGCATCTGTAGCAGCGTCACCCGCTGCCTGGCTTGCTGCCTCTGCGCCTATCTGCCCCGCTGCCACATCTGCCCCGGCTGCGCCCAGGGCGCCTATTCCGGCATTGACCAGGCTGCCGATGCCGCCGACCATGCTGATCTCGCCCCCAATCTTCATCAGGTTTTTATTGCCGGTGACCGCCCCCACCACGGTGGTGGCCATGCCGACGGCGGATATCGCTGTCAACACGGTGGCGACGGTTGTCACTTCAAATGCCGCTACGACGGCGGTTACAACCCATGCCATATTATTTTCCTTCCAGTGTTAATGTTTCACAGTGATCCAGGTATTCCTGTTCGTCCCCGGCGGTGAAATGCTGTTCTATCTTGTCGATGTCGGTTTCATCGGTGCCGTGTATGCTGGTCCAGATGCAGTCTGTCAGTGTTGTGGCGATGCGTTTGGTGCCTGCCGGTGAGACGACAGTGAATGGTGCCTTGACATGCACCAGACCGGCCTCGGTCGTCACCAGCATTTCGCCTTGCGACAAGATGTTGAGGTTGTCGTATTTATGGATACGACCAGTGAGGGTGATACCGGCAGGGATATGCAATTCACGTGCATAGACACCGCAGGCAAAATGGTTGATGACTTTTAATTCCACCTGCGGCAGTTCTTTCATTGCTGCTTCGAGTTCATTCACCTGTCGCCGGGTAATGTGTTTTGCTTCTGTAATGTCATTCATGGGAACACCAGTTGGTCACTGACATCGACCTTGGCCGCATCAATTGCGGCTTGTTGTGCAGGTGTAAGCGGGCCGGTAAAATTGCTTCCGCCCGATGTTCCACCTGCTGTACCACCCGCACCGCCACTATTGGTGTTACTGACGCCACCAGCCCCTACATAATTGCCGGTACCGGCCAGGGCATTCTGTTCTTCACTGGTCAGTGCAACATTCAAGCCGGATGCACGTGCTGCAGCGGTCAGGTTAGCCACGGCTGCCAGTTTTGCATTCGCATCCATGCCGGGCTGAATTTGTATGGTGGCAATGCCATTGATGTAATTGTTCCAGGCGGTTGCCTTAATTTGACTGGATGCAGTCGCGGCAGAATTGGCATCATGCACAGCGTTCAGAGTTTGCTGGCTGGCGTTGTTCATGCCTGCAATAGTTTTCTGGCTGGCGGCGCTGACATCGGCAATATATTTCTGTGTTGCTGCAGAAAGATTGGCCGTTGCCAGCGAGGTATTGGCGCTACTGTCAGTGCTGTATTTCTGGGTCGCAGCATTGCTGTCTGTATTGTATTTGGATGTGGCGGCATTGATGCCAGCGACACCCAGGGTCGTATCAGAATTGAGCTTGGCAATGGACTGGTTGGAATTGATGCCCAGAATATTGTTCAGCAGCGTATTGCTTTGACCAGAATTGAACTGACCAGCCACATTGGCTGCATTAAAGTTCTGCAATGCATTCTGGTTCAACTGATCGGTGTTGTACCCGGCTGCCTTGGCATAAGTTGCGGCATCAGCCGACGCAATCGGAGTGGCATTGCGCATGACGGCATCCAGGATCGCACTGTCACGTATCGTACTATTGCCGGTAAAACCTCTGGCGGCCGCATCTTGTGCGCCGGCATTGGCCCAGGCCTGATAATAGGGATTGTTCGGGTCTATCATCTTGCTCATTTGCCCTTGCGTGGTCTGGTCGGCGGTGACAGCCCAGCTTGCCGGATTGGCTAGCTGGGCTGGATTGTATTGATACGCGCCGCTTGCGCCCTGGTACACATTGGATGTGCCGTTGCCGCCCAGCCCTGCCGATGGCGGCGGTGCCGCACCACCTGTTGTGCGGTTGATGATGCCGCTGCCATTTGAACTGGCGGCACCAGTGCTACCAGCAGCAGAAGTTCCTGCTGTTCCGGCTGCCCCTACTCCTCCGCCTGCGCTGCTGCCACGCAGTGTGCCATCTGGATTGAATGTCTGGCCCGGCACATACTTGGCTGCCAGAGACGGTGCCGAGTTGTAGCGCAATTCGTAATAGGGGTTGTAATTGGGATTGGCTACCCAGGCGCCGTTCTGGTTGATGTAGGCCTGGTCAGGTTGATTATTCTGACTGAAATCCCAATCTGCTCTTTGCTGCGGTGTCATCGCTGCCATCTGGGCAGCTTCATAGACACGCGAGCTTTCCAGGTTATAGCGGGCCGGGTCGGTAATCTTCAATGCGGCATGTGTTTGCGCATAATTTTTAAGCGCATCATTGGCCGTCACGGTAGAACCAAAACTGCCGTATTGCGCACCACCATAATCAAAGGCAGTGTTGTAGCCGCTCGCATAAATGGGGGAATCAATCTGCTGGCCATTGACCTGATAGCTTGACATGCCAGGCGTGATAGCCTGCCCGCTGCCACCACCACCTTGCCAAAAACCATTGTCGGCTTCCAATTGGGCGGCTGTTTCAGATAATCCGGCAGCTTTCAGGGCCTTGATGCGGGCGTTTCTGGCCTCGATGGTGTCATTGCGTGCAGCACCGGTCGGCACCCAGGAATTATTCGGCCCGCTATATGAGCCGGTAGGACCGGCCAGACCTGCGGCCTTGTACACGGCAAGAGGATCGACACCAGCCGTAAAGGAATCCATGGTGGGCATGATGCTGTTGCCGGAAAACGTACCCAGTGTATTGGATTTGGCAATACCATTTTCATCAGTCAGCGGTGTCAGCCCCATGGCTTCGTTGTAGTGCGCGGTGCCATAGATGTCATTGGGATCATTCAGCTTGGCATAACTGGATGGCAGTGCCGTGGCACTGAGGCCGACTGCGGCACCGCTGGCAATGTTTTGTTTGGCTGATCCGGTAAAGGCCTGGTGGGCGGCATCATAGCCTTTGGACAGAATCTGGTCATCCCAATAGGCCATGCCTGCAGCGTCACCGGTGTGACCCAGTTCCCTGTACCAACTGGCTGAATTTTGCGCGGCTGGCAGGTGTATGGCTTCATTATTCTGCTTCGCCCCTGCCAGGAAACTTTTGTACACGTCATCCGGATTGGCAGCATTGGCCAATTGCGCCTGCCAGTAATTGATACCGGCAGCATCACCAACACGCCCGAGAGTGCTGGTGTACCAGTCCGCAACGTTGACATTGTTCTTGTTTGCTGCGCTGGTGGTAGTTTGGGTCACGTCTGGTGGCGGTGGTGCTGAGGCCGGGGCTGGGGCCGGAGCGGTGACTGCGGTATTACTGGCAACAGTTGTTGTGCCGGGTGTGTTGATAATGCCGTTGTTGCCGTTGTTGCCGCTGGTCAGGCCGCTCTGGCCAATTTGGGATGTGGTGGGCGTATCTGCTTCATAGTAAGAGATGCCATCTTTGATTTTCCAACCCATGTTTTTCCTCTGTCGAGTGATGGAATGATTAGAACGCATCCCTGTTTATGAAATGAGTTCAAGTGGACTGCATATATGTAAATCAATGCGGGAGCAGGGTGCAGGTAGCAGGAGCGCGTTTTTTATTACAATCCGCTCTGCTGACTGCTACCTTCCCTATTGATGCTCAGGTACTTTTTTGACATTGGCGACCAGGGCATTGAACAGGGGTGTGACCAATGGCCAGACCTGTTCGATATGCTCTTCCAGGTTGAGGCTGGCGGCGATGAAGTGGCGAACCTGCAGGGCTTTTTCACTGCCGGGTGCATCAGGGATCAGATTTTGTATGGTGACGATCAATTGCCTGATCTGGTCTTTGTTTTGCGCCAGGAAGTTGATGATCTGCAAGATACTTGCGGCGATTTGTAGCATGATGATTCCTTTAATATTTAATGAGTACAGGTAGCGGAAAGGCTGATGCCATTGATATGCCGGATATAATCAGCCGCGATAAGTGGTATCGAGTCCGGCAAGGGGATTGTCTGAGTCAACGAATTGTTCGCCGACGCGCGCAGCGGTGTGAGGGTCAGGCTGCACTGGTTCTGATGCCACAACCGCTGGTGCTTCTGGCACGCTGCTGATGACTGAATGATCTTCAATTGGAGCTGGTTCTGCCCTTGCCGGCAATATGCCGGCTCGCTTTGAAGTAACAAGGGGGAGCACGACGCCAACCAGGGCAATAATCCCAGTAGCAATGCCATTGATCTGTTCAGGCGTAACCGCCAGATGCAGGCCAAAAGCATCCCCAAAGCTGAGCATTGCGCCAAAGAAGGCAGCCAGGACACCAATGGAAATGCCTCCGGTTTTCCAGGCTTCGACATTCGATACCTCGCTTCCCTTGCGAAACAAATTGATTACAGCACCTATTTTTTCAAACATGATTCTTCCTCTCGTGCTATCTGAACTTCTGCAGTTGTGATAGCGTTGAATGATGCGATGGCAATCGTTTCCTGCCAGCCATCGCAATTTTTTGCCATGGCATGTACTTTCCCATCAAGCAGGACCAGGGCATCGCCATCCATATTCCGGCTGAATGAAATGACCGGGTTAGACATGTTGCGATTCCCAAAGCATGTTGTTGGCAAGGCGGTTCAACCAGCCGGCACCGAAACTGGCCCAGCCGGATAATTTGGTATAAAACCGGATTCGATGCGCGACCATGCGTTTTGCCAGTTTTTCCGGATCGCTTTTGACTAACGCAGCCATTGTTACCGGGCCGACAATGCCATCGTCAGCTATCTCAAGGGAACGCTGGAGAATTCTGGCCGCTGTACCGGCACCGCAATTGACTGCACAATCAAAAAATTCAAATGCAACAGCCAGTGGAAAGTTATCGAGCTGATTGGTATCCCAAAAGTCGCGCCGGTACAGGGCTTTAGCCTGTTCGATAGTCAGTGCGGCGATGTCCAGGTTCGGATAACTGCGCTGGCTGATGCCATATTTAGTCAGCCGGCCATGGTCCAGCGGATGATTGGACACCCCACCTTCATTCGCCAGCAAGGGGGCGATACATAATTCGAAGTGATTCATTTTTTTCTTTCTCTGCTGAGTTTGTGCAGTCTGGCAAGCCAGTCCTGCACGGTTCTTGTTTCAAGGATGCGTATGCATGACCAGATCAGCGACGCCAGGGCCGCCAGGGAAGGTAGCCAGCCCGCCAGTGTGGCCAGCATCGTCCCTATGGACAGGGCATCAAGCCAATGCGTAAATTGTGGATGTTGCATGCGGTTTTATCTTTCGTCAGGCAATAAAAAACCCGCTTGCGCGGGTTGTTGTTTGCGTGGTGCGGTATTGAAGTGTTTGGAGTTACTAGTGAACTGCCATATCTCACCAGGTCTGGTGATGGCATCACACCTATGCTGGCGTGGGCCAATTGATTGCTTCTATTTCAGTGGCGCTTTCTGCCAGTTCAAGTGCTGCTTTCAGGGTTTGTGCCTGTTTGAAATTATTGCTGACATGTTCTGCCATGGCAGCGTACATGCTCTGGAAGCTGGCAATATCGGGCATGCTGATCTGCGTGTTGTTCTGGGTTTTCCACATCCGCGAAAACGCTGCCGGGAAATCACCTGTCATGGCAATCACACCTGCCAGTACATCCATCGCCGCACGGCTATCATCGTCACAGGCAATTTTTTGACCTGCATAAACAAATGTCGCCTTGTTGGAATTTTTCCAGTCGCGATTGATCCGTTCACTCTTGCTGGCCTTCAGGCCGGGGATGTCCGGAGGCTGTTTGTAAAAACAAAGTCCGTCATAGCAGTCACCGATCACTACACCATCGTCGACAGGAACATGGCCATCCATGCAGCCCAGTATGATATTGACGACTTTTCCGTTTTTAATTTCTGCTGATTTCATAAAATTACCACCAGTAAATGATGACCAGGCCATCGCCGCCTTTGCCGGAGAAAATATTCGGGACACTTACTGCCCCTCCGCCGCCCGCCGGAAAACCACCATTTGAGCTGGTTTGATTACTTCCATTAAAATTGGATTGCCCACCATTACCTCCACCACCAATGAGTTTGCCTATCACACCATCCGTTGCCCGATTGAAGCTGGCACCATTGTTATCAAATAGGCCTGAGAATCCAGCTTGACCACTGCCGGAGGCGCCGCCGGCTCCTGCATACAGGCTATTTCCGCCGGATCCACCGTTTGCATTTCCCATTGAGTAAGCAGCGCCGCCACCAAAGGTGGAGCCGCCTAAATAGATACTCCCACCAAAACCAATCACTGATGCTCCTCCGCCATCAGTGCATGCATTTGCTATATTGCTAGTAACCGCTCCACTTCCCGAAACAGGTGTATATGCAGTGCAAGGATTTCCCCCCAACCCATACGAAGTACCCGCACTGAAAACACCGCCCCCCCCATTGTTTGAACTACCGGTTCCACATCCCCCGTAGGCTTCCAATAACACCCCCAGTAATGCATGTCCAAATGCAGACTTGCCACCATTCACGCCTACGGCGCTCGTACCTGATGCGACTGAAATCGCAGCTCCTCCCGCACCTACAGTAATTGGCATCAGCACTCCAGGTTTGAGTACATTCCGTGACAGTAACTGACGGTTTCTCGCACCACCACCACCGCCGGAATATACACCGCCCGAAACAGAATAATCTGTGGCCCCCCCACTCCCCCCGCCACCAAACACATCCACAATAAACCAGTCCGCCTCAGGTACAACAAAATTCCCCGATGTCCTGAATACCTGCATGCCCGCGCCTCTTGGTGCTGCGCCCAAAAATCCACTAAACCCTGTCATGATCAATAATCTCCCGTATGCACACGTACACGCCAACCGGCGGCGACGGCGGTGCCCAGGGTAGCGTAGAGGGTATAACCAGCGGGGATGGAGCGACTCAGGGGAATGATTACTTTGGCCTGAGCAGCAATTTCAGTTGCAGTAGTGGCTGGCAGGCCGACTTCTTCCCATAGCAGATTATTGGTAGCTGTCGTGGTAGCAGCACCATTATTTAAAAAAACGCGTAATACCGATGCGGTATTGGTGCCGACCGGCATGGCTTCCACACTTTCAACAAAGCTGCCATTGGCGCCTGCTGATGTGGATATCTGCACGACAGTACCTGTGCCGTCCCGGGCGGTATTGGCCGTGGTCATCAACGGTGCGATCAACACCTTGGGGTTCAATGGAAATATCGGTTTTTGATTCGCAGGCATTGCGCCTCCTTAGTAATGATTGTAAAGATAAATGTCGGCACCGACATTGCTAAGATCCCCCCAGGTGGCGCTGGCACCATCGCTGACCGGAACCTGCCCTGTCGTTGCTGCGCTTTGCGCCGGCAAGGCGGCATTCATGGCTTGTACGGCCAGCGCTGCCATGGTGGCGATCTGATTGGTATTGGTGCCTGGTGCTGCCGTCGGCGCGGTTGGTATGCCGGTCAGTGCCGGTGAATTCAAACTGGCCAGCAGCGCTTGTGCCACTGCCAGTACGGCTGTTGCCGCATCGACATATGCGGTACTGGCAGCATTGGTCGAATTGTCAGCTGCTGGCCGGGTCTGCACTTTCAGGGTGGTACCACTATAGTCGTGCGTGCCAGCCCAGGTTTGTCCGGCAATGCTGCCCTTGGTGGTCAGTGCCGCCAGCACATTGTCAAAGCCGGTAGCAACCAGGCCAAATTCGGAACGTATCGACGTCGATGCGCCACGCGATTGCGCCACCGGCGCACCGGTCTGCGCGTAATAAGGATTCGTCATGCCAGTCTTTCACGAACGTTGAAGTAATTGCGGTGTGGACATCAGTGTCACCCCTTGCAAAGTATGTGACTGGTCCTGGTTGCGATTCGAATAGAACAGCAGGCCTATATTTTTTTCTGTGCCATCGATGGACAGAGAGGGACTACTGACATAAGCTGCATCCCAGTTAAACTGATCCCAGGTGAACTGGTCCCAGTAACCACCACCACCGCTGAGTGAGGTATCGCTTTGCGGAGCCGAAGGCAGTACCGCTGGATTCCCATACCCGAGATCATAAGAAATATTGACCCTGGAAAAACCGTCCACCACCACTTCAAATACCACGCGGCGAAAGCGTTTTCGTATACGGGGTGATTTATTGTTATTAAAGGGTAGACGACACCAGGCTTCTATGGCATTACCATCCTGCGATGTACCGGTATTGTCCTGATATACATAACCGTCGTCCGAACCAAAATACGTGACTTCGGCACCATTGCTCAGATTGGCGGTACAAATGCAGCGTACCGGCCGGTTGTAATTCAGTGGCAGCATACCGTTGACCTTGTCGCCGGTCAGGCCAACTGCCAGTGCCGTACCATCGGTAAAATAAACACGATACTGATTGCGGGTACGCAGCGTTGTCGACGCGCATTCCATACCGCGCTTGCGTGTCACCAGTGGCTGTATCATATGGCTGATGGATGCATAATCAAAGTCACCGTAATTGAGCGTCGTGGTCAATGCCTGTATGCCACGGGTGGTCATGCCAAAGGCATCATTCGATACCTGTTGACAGGTGAATGCGCTGTAGCCAATATCAAAAATCGACGACACCAGTTTGAAGTCCGCATTGCTGGTGCCATACAGTACGAAGGTGCGCTCGGCAGTAAAAATGGCGAGTGAAGATCCGGCCTGGTTACCACCTTGCGGCAAAAACCCGGTTACCGGTTTTGAACAATCCAGTTCACCCGAGCCCGTCACCACCGTCCACGAATACGGAGCACCCAAACTGGAATACTGCACCGACGCGTTAAAGGATAAAAACAGATAACCTTTGTGGGCAAGTACATGGGCCGGCGTATCCTGCGCCATGCCAGTGCGCAAGGGAATATAGTTGTTACCGTCAAATTCAAACGCCAGATTGACGCCATCAGCACCATACATCTTGCCGGCATTGTTGGCACCAGTGAAGTTATAATTGAAAAATTCCATCCTGCCACCAGGCAAACGTGTAATCGCAGTCGATGCGCCTGCGGCACTCACCTTGCTGATACCGCCTACCTGCAAGGCACCCGCAGTAAAGACACCCCCCGTCAATGATGCAAATATCAAAGTACCGGCACCAGCACTGGTCCAGGTGCCAGTGCGCAACATCGCTGCCACGCAAACACCTGTCACTCCACTCTGGCTGACCGTATCACCCGTTTTGATTTCTGCCGTGGCGGCAGTAAACTGCACTTCCACACCAAAATTCTGCTGCACCCACCCACCAGCAGTCGCCTTGTACATGGTACCGGCCGTACCTGCAACATTGTCGCGAAAAACGTACAGCACATCATTGAAGACCCACACACCACGTACCGGCCCACTACCCGGCACCACCTGTATCAGACTACGCTGATCATTCGCTGCCAGGAAGACATAATCGGCATGATCACTGACTGAACTGGCGCCATTGCTGGTTTGCGATGCGGTGATCGTGGCAACTGATGTCGCTCCTACCCGCAAATTTTCACCGACCTGAAAATTGCCACTTACCCTGCTGCATACCAGGTAAGTGTTGAAGACAGCCAGTACCAGCGCCGTTGCTGCACTGTTGGCACCGGTGACTGTATTGCCAACAACAATGCCAACTGTAGTATTTGCATACACCAGCGTGTACGCAGCAGCACTGGGTGAAGGCCGGCCATCAAAACGTTCATAGCCATCGATGCGACGATAACCACCACCGATCGCTGGCTCATAATTCTGGGCGTCGATCACCATGCCCGGCGCCATCGCGATGGATGGCGTGACCAGATCCAGCCCACCGCCCAGCGGATAATAATCCTGACGTACTACAGGCATCTTCATAGCAATGGCTCCACAAAACGCACAGGCGGTAATTGATTCAATTCCAGCCTGGCCAGCACTTTTTCAAATTCGGATTGACCAAGTTGAAAGACCTCAGTCGCCGCTTCGTAGCCACCATAAAACATCATGGCTCGATACACAATCGCCCTATGGTATTCAGTCGGCAAAGACGGCACATCTGTCGCAGCCTGTAACTCTTGCGGTGCCAGATAATATTCACCTGTCACGGTATAACCCGCTGCATTCGGCGCAGCGCCCAACAGAATAGCCTTGGCCGGACTGACCGCCCATTCCACCGGTCGCTGATAAGCAGAACGCATGGCACCAAACTGATACAGATTACGAAAATACCCATAGTCGCGACAAGGTAGCCAGACTTCATTGGCCGGGCCAAGTGCGGTCTGATACAGCCTGAAGCTATCCGTTTTCCAGTTACCAAAATTCACCGCATTTGCCTGCGCAGGGGTATAAGCTTGTTGCTGCGTCACCGTATTGAATGAAAAACTGGCACGCATGAATTCCCAGTTTTCAGCCATGCCCTGGATATCCATCCACGCGTCATTAACCCAGTTGCAAAACTTTAATGATTCGCCACTGAGCCCCGTCACCGTGGTCAGTGCAGCACCTGAAGCACCACATTTTTCGCGCAGTGCATTGACGATAGACAGATAGTTCATGATTTATGCCTGCGCGCGTATGGACCGCAGCCATTCTGTATCACGCGGTTTGGCGTTGATCATCTCAAACGGATAGGCCGTGCCTATGCTGCGTACTATTCTGGCCGTGTCATTGCCGTCGTGATCGATAGTTTTGACAGTACGCACGTTGATAGGCTTGGCACGCAACAGCGCTTCAGCCACATAGCGTTTGACATTCAGCTCGATGCCGCGTGGCAGGTTATTGCCATACACAGGATGGGATTTGACACCATTCACGCACACCGGCACCCGTGGCTCTTCGTTCGGGTTGGTGGTTTCCTGTATGCGTATGCACACAGTTTCATTCATGAAATTCATCTTGTCCGCCCAATCCTTCTTGTCGGCCATGACATCGGCGACGACTTCAATGTCAGGCACATCATCATGACTGAAACCGCCGCTGGCAGGCATGGTGATATCCGGTGCCACCGGGCCCTGTAATTCAGCCGTGTTCTTGCTTCGTGACATGTTTAATCCTTTTAAAAATAAAAAAAGGAGCATCCACCGATGCTCCTTTCAGTAAAACAATACTACGTGACTGAATTACGCGTGTACACGCCAGGCGCAAGTCCTGGATGCCAGCACCAGACCCAGCGTGACATTTTGCAATACGCGAAAACCGTTGTTCGTCAGCGTAATGCCACCATTGCCACCGGTAATTTCCAGCGTACGGGTCCCATTCGCTGCCGTTTTAACGCAGCTATTGGCAGCCATGCCTTCGTAAAATTCACCGCAGACACGGTCTGTCAGGTTTTCCCATTTCACGTATTTGGGTTTGAAGCCGCAGACAATTTCCACATAATCAGTGGCGGTGATGGCCGTGCCATCAAAGACATCCAGGCCATTGGCAAATGCAGCCGAGCCCTGGGACGGGTTATAGGTCAGAACCTGACCAGCGATATTTTGAGGCATCTTGCTTCCTTACAGGTTGGTGGTCAGCGCTGGTGGATTGTTCAGCGCGCCATAGTTGGTATCAGTCACACCGGCATCATTGTCGAGCTTGGCATTGGTAGCGATCAGCGCCGTGCGCAGGGCTGCCACGTCAGCGCGCAGGGCGGTGATCAGAAAACGCACTGCCTCGGCATCGCGATGGGTCGCCATGGCATTGGTACGTTGCTTGATGGATTCAGGCATACAGGTTTCCTTTCATTAGCTCAGCAAAGGTGTGCCTGCTTCCACCACAGCCAGGCGACCCTGGTTCTGGATAATGGCGGCGTAATACCATTTGGCACCGACGTAACCACGCTGGCCACCCGGATCAGACTTGTCACGCTGCGAAGGCGGCAAGTACCAGGCATCCCAGTTCTCGACACCGCCCAGATGCGTCTGGCCGACCGATTCATCCGCCATCATGATCATCGGGTAGACATCAATCAGCGAACCGGTGGTACTGGTCATGCCGGTTGCACCAATCGCCGCACCTGCGTCAGGGTAACCGGCCAGTTCAGGCGACAGCACAAAGCGGAAACGTTCGCAAGAACCGATTTCCATATCATGGATAGGCTTGCGCTGTGCGTAATTGGCGATATCCTTGAAGTTGGGCAAATCGCGGATCGCCGGTTCCAGGTCGGTATGGCAAAACACGATGAAAGCGGCTTCAATCGGCGCTGTTGCAAAATTGGTGGAAGGCACCAGCACCTGCGTGATAGGCATGGCATGGTTGGCCAGCAAAGTCTTGGCCACCTTGCGCAGCATATTGATGGTCACCGTGTTCGATACCGTCGCACGCGATGTGCCACCACTGTAATACACGGTTGTACCAGCCTTGTAAGCACCGTAACGCACCATTTCACCAATCAGGCCCATGCGCTGGCCGGTCTGGCGTTTGGCTTCATCAGGGATGATGTCGCCATCTTCATGCATATCGCTCATCTGATCGGTCACACAGTACAGCACCAGGTACTGCACCAGCGTGGCTGTCACATCGGTTGGGGTCAGCGTGTCAGCGGTCGGGGTCACGCCTTCGACGGCTTGCTGGCTGGATGCAAATGTGGCGACGTTGTTGGCAGTAATCCACTGATTATCCACACCACCATATGGCAGCCAACGGCGGAACTTCACATTATTCGATTTGTTTTTTGGGATAACTTTATCTTTGTCGGTACCGACCAAAGACAAGACTTCAACCGGTGCCGCATGCGAAAGGATTTCACCTTTCAGCGTGCCCACCCGCTGAGTTACGTTGGCATAACTTGCTACTGGCATAAATTAACTCCTAGCGCTGCCGACGTGCCTGAAAAGCTTTGTCGGCAGCAGATTGTTCAGAAATGACACCGCGTGCCGCCACCTGGCCTTGCGGCTGCATGGCATTGGCAAGACGGCTCTTGTTTTGCTGCGATTTTTTGGCGAAAGCGTCCCTGGCTTGCTGATAAGCCTTGATCGAAGCACCGATCTCAAACGCATTATTCGAGTTGTGCATCCTGGTCTGGTAAGCCATAGGCTGAGCTGCCAGCCAGCGGCGATAATCCGTCTGTGGCAGACGACCATCGGCATCCGGCAAGCCGATAATCTGATCCCAGCCAGGATTCAAGCCATGCAATAATTCAACGTGAGTATTCACCCGTTCCGACGACGCGACTTCCATTGCAGCCTTTTTAGCCAGAGCGACATAGTCGTCCGGTGTGCGGCTTGCAGTTTTGGTCTTGCCATTTGCTGAATCCCCCTCTGAACCATTCCCTGGCCCGGTACCGCGTGTATTGAGTTTGCCCAGAATCTTGTTGAGCGCCCCCTTGGTCAGATCTGCCAGTTCTGGAAAGATTTCGCGCATTTCTGCCAGATCTTCATCATTCACCGTGACAGCCTGACCGCGCGGCACCTCTTGCTGTAGACGCTGTATCGCCGCATTCAACTTGCCGTTGTTACCGGCCAGATGATCAATCTGCTTGCGGTACTTTGGTATCTCACCCAGCAAACCGGCAATCTGCTGTTCTGTCAAACCGGCCAGCATCCTTGGCGCTGCCTGCGCTTCGGCCTGCCCGGCAATGACATCCTTATCCAGCTCTGCCTTTGTTGCGACGGATGTTTCGCTGCGCGCCCGGTCAAAAGCGGCTGCCGCTGCTGCGGCTTCGCCGCCACCGCCAACAGTATTACCGCTGCCGCTATCTGCACTGCGGCCAGCATCCTGATGACTCTGGACTGGCTGCTCTGCTGGCCCACCCTGTTCGATTTCACCGCTCATTTTTCTTCTCCAAAAAACAAAACCCGCATACGTGACCAGTAAGAGTCCACTAATGCGGGTCAGACTACAGACAGGGCAACGATTACTCGTCGCGGTCTGCCAATGGTTCCGGTACATCGCGATTAGCGATTCCCAGACTTAATACATACTGTGTATCTGCAATACGGCCACGCAGCTTTGCCGTCTGTTCCAGCGTCAGATCGGTATCATTGCGCTGACGCAGGCTTTGCAGGCGCTGCTCCAGATGCTCGCGCAAGCGCGCCCACACCGGGCTGTGCCGCTCTTCATTATTGAGTTGAAAATCTTCTTCATTCATAGATTGATCCTATGGCGTATCCGGCGTACTGATTTCATCACGTACCAGGCTGGTATGATGGGTATGCAGGCTTAACAAGCGATTCTGCAAACCCTCATTCTTTGCCAACTGTATTTCAGCCGCTGCCAGTTCGCGCTTGGTCTGGTTATCCATGGCCGACTTGGCCAGCATCGTCCTGGCGTCGTTAAGACTGATTTTTTCCTTGTTGGCATAATCCAGCAAAGCGATCTCGCGCTGCAATTCCAGCTTGCGCATTTCATATTCGCCATTCTGTTGCGCGATCAGCATTTCCTTATCGGCGCGTGCCATTTCGGCATTGGCACGTGATGTTTCCACCATCTGTGCGGTCTGCGCGCGTATGCGTTCCTGCTCGATACGGGCGCTGGCATTGGCCATTTGTGGCGTGCTGCCACCGGTACGCAATAATTGTTGCTGATGGCCTGCTTCTTGCGCAATGCGCTGCAACTCAGCCTGCGACTGCGCCATCTGCAATTGGCCATTCGCCTGCGCCTGTGCCTGCACCTTGGCAAGACCAGCCTGCGCCATGATCTTGGCAGCGGTAATGCGGGCATCTTCTGGCGGTTGACGGCCTGCCATTTCCTGCTTTTTGGCGTCACTCAGCTTCAGTCGTTGCGGATTGATGCGCTTGGATTTCAGCAATTCTTCGATGAAAAGTTCCGGGTCCAACCCAAAGGCCGGGTTGGTGGCAAAGGCAGCAATCTGCACCAGAAACTGGTCTTGCGCTGCCCTTTCCATCAAGGCACTGGAGCCACGCGCATGAATACTGAAATCTCCTTTTTCGCTATCGTCTTCACCGTGGATCATCAGGTATTCATAATAACGGCCGATATGCGGTTCAGTAATGCAGTCATCAATACGCCGCACAATGTCACGCGGGACGATGCTGGCATTATTCATCAGCAATTGCATGCCGCCCACGGTTTCTGGTGCAGCCCCTTGCTGGCCCTGCATCATCATTGGCAAACCCGTAGCGTCTTCAAACATCTTGGAAAAATACTGGATGATGTTCATCAACTCACCCTGCATGCTGGGCACATTAAAAAACATCATCGCATGCGCCACCTGCGAAATATCCGCATCACCCCGTGTGTACCAGGTGTAAGGGTCATTGCCCTGCACCACCGCCTTGCGGTTGATCACCGTATGTGGCCTGGCAGAACGGCCTGCATTATCCATCAGGTTACGCACCGCTGCATTTAAACCACGCTGCGCTGTACGGCCCTGACGTGCTACGCCGTCACCTATCCACAAACCGGATTTACGCTGCCATACCGTCACGTCATAGGTAAATTCTTCACTGTCCAGATGCGACAGTGCTGCCTTGATCACATGGTCATTTACCATCGTCACCACTGAATGGAAAACATCGCCCGCTTCGCCGTCCACTTCACAACCGGCGTCGGCCATGTCCTGCCATTCCACCTGACCTTCAAAATACCAGATCTCGAACAGGTCAGAATCCGCCTGCTGTTCAGCAGCACTCTTGCGGGCACCGTGAGTGGCGCTGATGGGGCCTTCTTCCAGACAACGCGTAATCTGCGCCGGGATATAGCTGTCCAGCTTTACCAGATCGCGTAATTTGCTGCGTGTGATAAAGTCTTGCTCGAAGACATAACTACCGTTGTTAATATCTTCGCCGCACGCCGGGTCCGGGTAAAAGCGCCAGGGGTCCACACGGCGCGATGCCGGTATCACGGTTTCCTGTATCTCAATGGCATAGCCCTGGTCCGTCCTGACCACCGCCTTGGCAGATTTCGCTTTTGGAAACGGCCCCTTCATAATGCCGACACCGATACGCGCCATGTCCTTGATCACCTTGCGCATTTCTGCGTTATAAGCACAGGCGGTCAGCCAGTCGTCGATACGGGTACGGGCTTTTTTCCAGGCATCATTCGCGGCATCAATTTCTTGCTGAGCCAGTTCGCCGACGGTCTGCGGTGCCGGTGTTACTGCTGGTGTTGCCGGTAGTCCAGGCACGCCCATGTCCGCAGGTGCACCCCGCATCATCCCGGCACCTGGCATGGGGTTGGTTGCTGCTGGTACAGCTGATTGTGCAGCGACGGTCATATCCGCTGCAGGATCTGCTGTTGCAGCAGTTTGTGCAGCTTGCATCCCTCCAGGTTTCACAAACAGATTACGCAAACGTGCCAGCATGGAAGCGGGCATTGCTGCTCCGCTCTGTCCTGCCTGTCCATCCAGACCCTGCTGTCCATGTTGTCCATCCTGCCCCAACTGCATCTGCTGCGCTGCCTGCATCAGTGGCGTCATGTCTTTCGCCTGCTTCACCAGATCCGGCACCGGTGTCGGCTCACCATCCCAGTTCCGGTCATCGGTTGGCAGGTACAAATCAGAAATCAGGGCCGATGCCATATCCACATAAGGCCGAGTCAACGGTACAAAGACCGTGCTGCGCGTCGCCTTGGCATCTGGCGCACGTGTCGCACCGGTGCCGGTGCCACCAAAGTCATATGGCTTGATACGTGCAGATGTCGTACGGTTGGCGTCGTCTATCGCTTCGTAATGGTCTTCGTCTTCCTGCCACTGCTCTTCTATACCCATCTGGCGGCGCGCTTCTATTGCCGTATTGCGCATGGCGCGCAGGGTAGAAGAAAACGCCGCCAGTCGCGACAGACGAGCTTCGCTTAGCTCGTCTTCAAATTCTTCGCCGGTTTCAGCATCGCCACCATCACCACTATCGTCGTCAATAAGTTTTTGCGCATTCTTTTTACCACTTCGAGCAGCACGGACCTGCGCCCCTTCAGGCAAAGCCTGGCCCGCATTCATAGTCTGATTTTTTATTTTCATCGTCTTCACCACATTCATTGCCAACTACGTGGGCGCGGCCCTCCGCCGCCTTTTCTGACTGGTATATGCTGGGCCATGTCAATTCCTCAAAGGCGTGGCACGACGTGCGCACAGACTCACCGTCACCGTCGCCCCGCTACCGGGTGTAGTCAGGTTGGGCCGCACATAACGCGGCAACTCGATGCTGGCCAGACCGCCATTGGCAGACAACGTGGCAGCAGTACCACCAGCCGCATTCGACAGCACGAACCAGTTGCTGCCGTCATTGCTGCCCTGCAGGCTTAACGTCGCACCGCCCCAGCTACCCACCGCCTGCCAGGTGCGGTCGGCCCATTCCGGCATTTCAAACGGCAAACCATCGACATTCGCCGTACTCAGGGCCCAGCTCAACAAAACGACACTGGCATCACGGGTACCGATATCGCGAGAAAATTGGGGATTAACGCTTGCCATGTCTTACTCCTTAAAAGGCGAGCAGACAGCGACATGCTATCTGCTCAATAATTAAACTCCGAATCCAGAGGCACAAAAGCTTCGTCCTCGAATTCATCTTCCTCGCGCGGGGCGAGTAGAAATTTGCGTATGGCTGGTTCTTCCTTGCGGGCCAGGCAATCCAGGGCATCGTCGTGGGCACCGACCGGGAAGGCGGCGTATTCATTGCGAAAATCACCCATGATGTCGCGCAGTTGGCCGTTGGCCATCTGACGTTTCATGCTGGCGGGCAGCCACAGACGGCCTTGCTGGAAAGATGGGATCAGGCGCCGTATGCGGTCTTCCTTTTTTGTCGCACCACCCAGTTCCAGGATGCGGAAACGGTATTGCTGTCTTTCCTGCTCGATGCGGATATGTTCGATATCCGATTGCAGGCCGTATTGTTCATAGCCGACCGCAGCAGGGCGATGGCGGCGTACCAGCGTGAACAAGGCTTCCGTGCGTTCCGTCAGATTGAGGCGGTCACGCACACCGTCCAGCACATAATCATTGCCATCGGCGCCGCGCCCCACTACCCACATCGACGTAAAATCACCGCGTGTGCGGCTTTTGCCGCTGGCCGGGTCCACCAAGATCACCTTGTTGCTGGTGGCAGGCTGGCGCTGGTAATACAGTAGCCATTCATTCTTGAATTCGCCACCACCGACCGGACGCGGTTCCTGCTGGTACAGGGCCGACCAGGTACGGGGTTCACGCTTGGCGTTTTCCAGCATCTGCGGTGTGAACCATTCTGGCCACAGAGGTTCGCCAATGGCGCGGCCCAGGGCATCGTCTTCCCGTGCTTCCATCGGCAATGACAGCACTTTCACGCGCTGCCCTGCCTGTTTCAAATCAGCGATCATGCGGCCAGCCAGATCATCTTCATGCCAGCGCGTCATGATCAGTACCGTGGCGGCACCCGGCTTCAGGCGTGTGCTCATGTCATCACGCCACCATGCCCACTGCTTTTCCCGTATGGTCGGACTATCAGCATCTTCGCGGCTCTTGACCGGATCATCAATGATCGCCAGGTCAGCGCGGCGACCAGTCACTGATCCGCCCACGCCTGCCGCAAAATACTCACCGCCCTGCGCCGTATCCCAGCGCCCGGCGGCGGTGCTATGTGCCGATAAACCACTCTTGGGAAAAGCCCGTGCATGGGCGTTGCTGCCAAACAGATTGCGCACACGCCGGCCAAAACGTTCGGCCAGTTCTACCGTATGCGACGCAGCAATCACACAGCGTTCCGGGTGCCGCCCGAGATACCAGGCGGGAAATACCACACTGCCATACGTCGATTTGGCCGAACCGGGCGGCATGGTCACGATCAGCATATCGAGCTCGCCGCGTTCCACTGCTTCCAGTTCTGCGATCAACAAGGCATGATGACGTGCTGGTGTCACATCCAGCGTCATGGTGGCATACACCGCCAGGTCATCTACAGCCCGCGCCGCCTGTTCCTGCTCCAGCAGCGCGATTAATTCCAGTTCTTCATCCTTGCTCAAGGCCATATAATTTTTCCTGCAAAGCTGCCAGGCGGGCACGGCGTTGCGCATCCGTCATTGCCGGTATTTCATCTTCTGCCGGTGCCAGTTCGCGCAAATTGAATGCCTGGCGTTCCAGCCCTATCCAGGTCTTGGTGGCAGTCGCCAGGCTGACTGCCAAGGCCGCATGGGTGGATAAAGACACCGCCTTGAGCAAACGGCTTTGGCGGGTGCCGGTTTTGTCGTCGGCGCAATCGACTTCGATGTCTTGCTCAAATTCATCGCGCCGCCCGGCCACATCCAGCAACTGTTGCGTCAGCAATTCCACCAGCGCATGGCCCTGCCGTATGCGGGCACGGTGTTCACGCACCACCTGCACCACCGTGGCAGCGGCTGTTTCAACGATCTGCCTTTCGCTGGGCGCAGTTGGTATGTGCTCTTCACCGTATCCTAATTCGCTCCGCACCAGTTCTGCCCTGGCCTGCTCCTGCACTTTTTGTGTCAGGTCACGTTCCCACAACTGGGCCGTAGCTTTCTTGCGGATGGCACCATCAGAAATACTGTTCAGTCTGGCAATTTCGCGTATGGACAACACACCGGCACGATAATCACGTTCGACGGATTCCCAGTCGATGCTGCGTTTTTTGTTGGCCTTATTTTCTTCATCGGGCATAGTCATCTTCGCACCCTCCCCTTTGTCACGCTTACAATCATGCTTACAATCAGCCCGGCACTATCAGCGAACGCTGGCGTGCCTTCGCCACATGATCAGGATGTACCTGATACCTGGCAAACGGTTCATCACCATGCATGTCCACCGGGCTGACAATCAGGGCCAGCAGGCGGTTACTGCCAGGTTCACGCAATACACTGATGGTGACGCCATCAAAATCCACCGGTGAACCATAGGCCAGCGCCACTGCCCCCATTAAATCACCCGACATTTCAATGACATCTGTGCTGGACGGCTTTACAGTTTTTTCATTTACAGTTTTTTCATTCATTGCTTCAACATCTTCCGTCATCATCAAAACCCCGCCTTGTCGCCACGACGTGATTTGAATGCTGCATCCGCCGCATCCTGCGCTCCTTCGCCACCGGGTTCACCACCGATAGTGGCAGCCCCCGCTTGCGCAGCATTACGCAACAGTTCACGCGCCACGGCCAGAGCCTGGTCTATGCTGTCTGCCGGCTGCATACCGGACGTGCCGTCAGTATCATTCTCAGCAGATGACGCATCTGTTCCCATACCCATTGCTGGTGAAGACGAAGACAGACTTGAATCCACAGAAGCCGAATCCTGTGTGCCGACGCTGATATTGCCGTCTTCATCTATTTCTATACAAACCGAAACCGGAGTTGCCATGATTATCCTAAAAAGAAAAACCCCGTTGGGTTAGCAACGGGGTTTTGAATATGTATCTGCATCAATTTAAAAATAGACACAAAAAAAAGCCCACCAAAAAAATTCGGCAGGCTCAAGTTCTAATCTAAATTAGGCGCAGCTATTACGTGTATCAGAATTCAGTGTAAGTCGGAATATTTTGACGGACAAGCATTTTATAAACAATTATTTAAAAAATTTCTTCCAACATTATTTTCAAAATTTTCATCCGACCAACGATACACTTCAAGGAACAGGCGTCAACAAAAATGCATGTCGTGCGCCGTTGATTTTACCTGTGCCGGCGATTTGTCCTGCATCGTTGAGGTAAATAAAAGTGCCATCCACTTCCGTCAGCGCTGGCAACAATGTATTCAATTCGATGACGTTGCCATTGCTGAACAAAAGTGGGCGACGAGTGCTGTCACCCGGAACAGTGTAATAACCAATTGCCTGGCCACTGCCATTGACAGCATAGGCAGAGCTGACACCACCCGTTGCGCGTGGCGAACCCAGGTTCGTCATATGGCCTGCTGAATACAAAAAGGCGCGTATGTCACCACTTGCTGTTTGCGCCTGCCCCACTACCTGCCCCAGTTGGTTGACGCCATTGGCGGCACTGGTGTTACCACCCAGCGTACCGAGGTCGTGAAACTGATAGCCGTCATACAAAAACGCATGAGATGCAGTACCGTTATAGGCCGTACCAACGATCTGTCCTGCATCATTGATAGCGGATGGCAGACAACTGCCTGTCAAAGCCAGCGAACCGATATTCACCAGACCATTACCATACGACACAAAACAGCGATTCAGATTATTCGTAGGGCTGGTGGTGGAATAACCCGTAATGACGCCCGATCCGTTGATGGCAATCGCCCGGCTAAAACGCCCACCCAGCGTGCCCAGATTCACGATGCCATTTGTGGTCGCGACAAAAGCGCGTTCATCGTAATTCGCCAGAATGGTGTATCCCACCACTTGCGTATTGTTGTTGATGCGGGATACAACATTGATGCCGCCATCAATACTGCCCAGATCGGTGGATGTCTGACCGACAAACAGCCCCACATGCATACTGCCGTCAGCCCCCAATATCGCCCCGGCAGATTGCCCCTGCGCATTCACCGTCACAGTAGCACCCATACCGCTGCCCACTTTGACGATCTGCCCGCCGCTACTTAAAAACGGATACGGCTGCCCATCGGCTTCCAGTGAAAAACCAGCCACGCGCCCATCCGGTGTCAGGCCACGGGCATTGCTGGAGCCACCGGCAAAGGCACCCAGATCAGTCAGATTCCAACCCGCAGCGCTGGCATGGGGTGCCAACAGCAAGCTGGCAGCCAACAAAACGACACTGCCCAGGGCAGCCAAAAAATGATCGTTTTTCATTTTTATTCCTTTAAGAAAATTGGAAAAACAGGTTTAAAAAAAAGCTTTGCCAACGACGACAAGGCGCAGGTAAAACCAAGAGAAAGATGCAGAAGATGCAGAAATTGCAGAAGAAAACAGCAAGGAAAACAAAAGCAGAAAATAAAAAAACCCGTCAGTAACTGACGGGTTTTTATCGCTTCACGACATCATTGAGGAAACAATTCAGACTCAATCCAGACACAATCCAGACGCAACGATGACGTGTATCAGAAACCAGTGTAAGCCGGAATATTTTGGTGGTCAAGCGCCTGAATATCTGTAGATTAACCATCGCACCACACGACATTCAAACACTTTGTAACAAAGCTGAAATACAAATAAATCAAGCTTCAGTTACTATGCATGTTCCGATACGCCCATTGAACAAAGGCGCAGCCAGACAATCATGAGGTCAACGATTCCCCAGCCCGTGCAGACCAACCCCTATTAGTGCCCATCCGCCAGTTATTCACAAACTTCCAGCAGAACAGGACGAGTTATGACAGAAGATGATATCCGCAACAATGCCTTTGCCATGCCCTATACCAATTCGGCTTTTCCACCGGGGCCTTATCGTTTCACTGATCGCGAATACCTGATCATCACCTATCGCACCGACCCCGATTTATTAAGAAAAGTCATTCCCGCACCGCTGCAAATGACAGAGCCGGTGGTCAAGTTTGAGTTCATCAACATGCCTGACTCGACCGGCTTTGGCCATTATTGTGAATCAGGCCAGGTGATACCTGTCACCCTGGATGGGATTGCCGGTGGTTATGTACACAGCATGTACCTGAATGATCACCCACCGATTGCAGCCGGGCGCGAGTTGTGGGGCTTTCCTAAAAAACTGGGCGAACCCGAATTGCGGGTACACAAAGACACGCTGGTGGGCAGCCTGGATTACAGCGACATCCGTGTGGCAACCGGCACCATGGGCTTTAAACATACTACGCTTGATACAGATAAGGTCAAAGCCAGCATGGCCACACCCAGTTTCCTGCTTAAAATTATCCCGCATGTGGATGGCACACCGCGCATCTGCGAGCTGGTGCAATACAACCTGACCGACATCACCATCAAGGGTGCCTGGGGTGGCCCCGGCGCACTTGATCTGTTTCCCCATGCACTGGCCCCGGTGTCAGCCTTGCCGGTGCGTGAAGTACTTTCTGCAGTTCATATTCTGGCCGACCTGACATTGCCTTATGGCAGCGTTGTGTACGACTATTTGGCAAACAAATAATCAGTAAAACCTGATTCTCATCCATAAAGGAAACATCATGTTACTCAAAGACAAAGTTGCCCTGATCACCGGTGCCGCCAGCGGCATAGGTAAAGAAATCGCCATCGAATACGCCAAGCAAGGCGCCAAAATCGTTATCGCCGACATGGCGCTGGAAGCAGCCACCGCCACCGCCAAAGAAATTGAACAGTCTGGCGGCACTGCCATGGCTGTAGCCATGAATGTCACCGACGAAGCCCAGGTCGATAAAGGCGTTGCAGACGCCGTTGCTGCCTATGGCAGCGTGGACATCCTCATCAGCAACGCCGGCATACAGATCATCAGCCCCATCGTTGATTTAAGCCTGGATAACTGGAAAAAACTCACCGCCATCCACCTTGACGGTGCCTTCCTCACTACCCGTGCCTGCATGCGCGCGATGATAGCGGGCGGCAAGGGCGGTGCCATCATCTACATGGGTTCAGTGCATTCACACGAAGCATCGCCGTTGAAAGCCCCCTACGTCACCGCCAAACACGGCTTGATCGGCCTGGCCAAAGTGGTCGCCAAAGAAGGTGCCAAAGACAATATCCGCGCCAACGTCATTTGCCCCGGCTTTGTCCGTACCCCGCTGGTGGACAAGCAAATCCCGGAACAGGCAAAAGAACTGGGTATATCAGAAGCCGAAGTCATTAAAAACGTCATGTTGAAAGAAACCGTCGATGGCGAATTCACCACCGTGCAAGACGTGGCACAGACAGCGCTGTTCCTGGCATCATTCGGTTCCAACGCGCTGACCGGGCAATCCATTACCGTCAGCCATGGCTGGCATATGAGTTAAAGCTGGTGAGTAAAAGATGGTGAATTAAAGGTAATAAATTCAAGCTGACGAATCAAAGTTGATAAAGCTTGCTCACCTTATTCAGCATGCGTCACAGTTGTAGCAGGCAAGTAATAATCTGGCCTGGCATACTGTATGTCATCAACAATTCGCCGTTCCTTGCAACAATGCAGGAACGGCGGATGAAGCTATAGAAAGCCGGAGCAATATCCCTGGCCATCAAGCCTCCACTCAACACCCCTTGAAGTCACGCTTGCGGCAGTCCACCGCCATGATATCGGCTCGGGCAATCTGATTCTGTGTCATCTTCTGTTTCACAATAGGCAGGTTATTGGCAGCATCGGTGTTACCACCTTCCATCGCCAGCTTGAACCACATGTATGAACGCATGAAATCCTGCGCCACGCCCTGGCCCTTGTCATATTTTGACCCAAGGTTGTTCTGCCCCTGCGCATCGCCCTGCTCTGCCGCCATGCGGTACAATCTGGCCGCTTCTGCTGCATCCAGCGGCAGCCCTCTGCCGGTTGAATACATATAACCAAGATTCGTCTGCCCACCGGCATTGCCCTGGGCCACAGCAAGCCGGTACCATTTGATGGCTTCGGCATAATTTTGCGGCACACCAAAACCGTTTTCATGCATCCATCCCACACCCACCTGGCCACTGGAAGCACCTTGTGCAGCCGATTTTGCGTACCAGCTCATCGCCGTTGCATAATCTTTCTTTACGCTGCGGCCATGCTCATACATGGTACCCAGATTGGTCTGGGCATTGGTATTGCCCTGATCTGCCGCCAGTTGATACCATTTCACGGCAGCGGCATCATCACGATTCACGCCACGGCCCTTGTCCAGCATCAGGCCAGCAGAAAACTGAGCATCATCATCACCTTTTTCGGCGACCTGCAGGTACAGGTTGAAAGCTTCCTTCAAATCCTGTTTGATACCTTTACCGGATTCATACAGGGTCGCCAGGTTATACATCGCAACCGGCTGTCCCTTGGCGGCAGCCTGGCGATACCATTTAATGCCTTCGGCATAGTCTTGCGGCACGCCGGTGCCATTCACAAACATGACGCCAAGATTGGTCTGCGCGCCAGCATGACCCTGGGATGCAGCAAGGCGATACCATTTGACAGCTTGCAGGTAATCCTGCGGCACGCCACGTCCTTTTTCAAACATGGTGCCGATATTGAATTGCGCGGTGACATAGCCTTGCAGTGCTGCTTTTTGATACCAATTGAGCGCTTCGACCTCATCCTTTTTCAGCCCGTCCCCCACAGAATACCGGTACCCCAGATCATTCTGCGCCCAGGCATTTCCTTTAGCTGCCTCGGTTTTCAGTTCAGCCAGGGTCCAGGCCTGCTGTTTTTTTGCAGCCGGCTCATTACCGTTGCCTGCTGCCCAGGTGAGGCTGGGCTGAATCAACGCAGCCAGCACCGTCATCAAGAGGATGGAAGCTGGCTTGATTATTTTATTCATCGTATCTCCGGTGAAGCCAACACAGGACGGGCCAATATGAATCATGGGCAATCAGGGGCAATCATGAGTAATCAGGGACAATTCTTGAAACTGCTGTTCCAACAGCTAACCGCCATGGTTTCAGCCTGTGTTTTCTGTTCTTGCTTTAACAGCCTGCCAGCAATGAAACGATTTTCAATTGAAGACATCTCACCGCCCATAGCACCCAAAGTGAACCACATATAGGCTTTGACCATGTCTTGTGGCGTGCCTGTACCCATTGCATATTTGACGCCGACTGTATTCTGCGATGGCGCATGGCGTTGCTGTGCTGCTTTCAGTATCCACTTGAAGGCTTCGGCATCGTCTTGCCTCACGCCGCGCCCGGTCTCGTACATCTCTGCCATCATCAGTTGTTCGTTCAGATAGCCGCGTGCCGCCAGTTCTTTCACTTCCAGAAAATTGAAAGAACTGACTGGCTTGACGTTCGGTATCATTCGCACCTCTTTTGGGGGTGCATTGGCTGATTCCGCCGGGTTTGCCATCAGCAAGGGGCAGACACATGCCAGCACTACTGCAAGCCCCCCTGCTTTCAGTCCAACATGTTTGAGATTTGGTCTAGTCATTGTTCAGCCATGAAGCAAAACTGGTGGCGCGCCAGTTGATCTGTGCACGCCACCAACGTCAGCAATTTACCATTTAGGCAAAATGCGTTCACCCGGCAATAAGGCATACGGATCAGCCCAGCCCGGCAATGTGCGCAGCCTGTCCAGCCAGGCACTGATGTGATTAAAACGACCGGCAACAGGGTAGCCTGATTCTTCTTCCGGGAAGAACAAATAAGCACACAGGGACATATCCGCAATCGTCGGACTGTCACCGACCATATAGGGCCGGCTGGCCAAATGTTTGTCAACAATATGGAAGGCATTGTCGATACGCGGGCGCAACCAGGCCATGACATTCGTATCTGGCGCCGTCGGACCAAAGGCTTTCATGAAGCGGTAGCTGGCAAAATAGCTGGTGAACTTATGGTTATCAAACAAGATCCAGCGCAGGATGTCGCGCTTTTCTTCTGCTGTCGTGCCGCCATAGGCACCATGTTTATCGGCCAGATAAGTCAGGATGACGCCAGATTGTGTCAGACGCAAATCACCATCTTCCAGTATCGGCACCTCCCCCATTTCATTACTGTTTTCACGCCATGTTACTTCACGCGAAACACCATTCATGAAATCCACAAATTCAGGCTGCCACGGCTGGTTCAGGGCTTGCAGCAACAAAGCGACTTTATAGGCATTGCCGGACTGGCACAGACCGTACAGTTTATACATGATGGTTTTTCCTCACAAATGAAGTCAGAAAAAGCATCATAACAAAGTTTTTACCGCATCAGACCATGCAGGCGATATTGTCAAACCCGCCCTTTCAAAAATGCCTCCGTCTGCATGTCAGACGGATAAAACAATTCCACACACAGTTCATGCAGGGTAATGTCACGCGGGCTGCCGAAGGTGGTCAGGGTGGTGAACAGGGACAATTGCTGGCCGTGCAAATCCAGCACACAGGGTACCAGCAAGGCTGGCTCTGTAGCTGCCGCCATGGCACTACCAGGCGCTGATTGTTTCAGGGCCTGTACGTTTGGGTAGGTATTGATTTCTTCCACCAGGGCGACAATGCTTTCATCGCGGGCGTTCAACATCAGCCTTTGCAAGACTTGCAGCAGGTAGCTGCCCCATTCATCAAAATTCTGGGTGTAAGCGGCAAAACCCTGTGGATGCAGGCTGGCGCGGAACATGTTCATCGGCTGTGCGCTTAAAGAGGCAGGCAGCAAAGCCATCAGCGCAGCGGCGGCCTGGTTATGCAAGACCACATTCCAGTGCCTGTCCAACGCCACGCCTGGGTAAGGGTCATGCGTATCCAGCAGACGCTGCACCGCTGCCCTGGCTTGCGCCATGCGTGCCGAATCCAGCCCCTGCTCGCTATAACGGGGCGCATAACCAGCCGCCAGCAGCCAGGTATTGCGGGTACGCAAGGGCACATCCAGTTGCGCTGCAATCTGCATCAGCAAGTCAGCGCCGGGTATGGACCGCCCGGTTTCGACAAAGCTTAAATGCCGTGGCGAGATGTCGATATCCAGCGCCAGATCCATCTGGCTTAATTTACGCAGGGTGCGCCATTCACGGATCAGTGAACCGACGCCGCCGATACTGCCATCGTGATGGCTAGCGCTGTTTGCCTTGGTGGCGGTACTTGCACGGTTAGTGGTAGCTATGGTCACGGCTGTCTCCTGTTGGCGATGGTCAAATTATGCACCGACCAATAAATGAATTCCATTACCTCTGAGGTAATCGACTTGCTGCACTGTCAGAGGGACACTGCAATCCCCTCAACTGAAATTGGAGATCCATCATGTCCAGCACCATGTCAAACCCAACATCCACTGACAATGCTTCTACTGCCAGCCAGGCTGCTGCCGGTATCTCGTTACGAAAAATTCTCATGTTTGATGCCATCACCTGTGTCGCCATGGGCTTGTTATTGATCAGCACGTCTGGCTTGCTGTCTGAGTTATTGGGCCTGCCCAGAGATTTTGTGCTACTGGCCGGCGTCGCCCTCTTCCCCTGTGCGGCATTGATGCTGCTGACCAGCCGTATCGGTACGCAGGCGCAACCACCGGCAGCGCTGGTCTGGCTGATCATCATCGGCAATGCAGGCTGGGTCATCGCCAGCCTGCTGACGATGGAGCTATGGTTCAGCCCCACCACCCTGGGCATGGTGTTCATCCTGGCCCAGGCAGCAGCGGTTGTGGTATTGGCGGTGCTGGAATACCGCAGCCTGCGTCAAGCCCTGAAGTGAGTTGAGTTGATTTGAACTGATGTTCATGGCCGCGCAACCACAGCTACCCCGGCATGCCCGCCGATGGCAAACAGGTGTTTGCCATCGGCGGTAGTAGTTTTTAAATCGACCTCATTACTGATGAAACCAAAAGGCGCCATGCTGCTGGTCAGCGGCAACCATCGCAGGTCGGCAGCGCCTGGTTCACGCGTCCAGTACCACTGCGTCAGGCTATTACTGTTGCCTGGCAAACCCAGGAAAACAAAACTGCCATAGGGCGATGGCATTCCTGAGACATCTTCATTAATGACCGTTTTCAGTTGAATGCTGTCTCCATCCCTGGGTTGAAGTCCATCTGGCCAGGGCAGCGTACGCCAGGCTGTGCCATTAGGATTGGACAGTTCCAGCAAGGGGCGACGTACTTCTTCGATTTTATCCGGCGTTTTTGCATCCCTGATTTTTTCAGTCAAGATTCCAGCCTTGATGACGCGGCCATCGGCGAGTATGGCATGGCTACCACCCACGCCGCGTGACGGTGCTGATGTATTCCAGTTATTGTCGCCGGGGTTGAAAATTTCATACCGTCTGGCTGGCAGATTGGGGCCAAAACCGATATAGACCGGTGCGCAATTCACGCAATCTGCGGGTCGGGCTGCCACGACTTCTGACTCGACCTCGCCACCAGCCACTATGGCACGGCCATCACCAAGGACACGGCCAACAAATTGTACACGCTGCCGTTGCAGGCGCGGTGCGACTTCCACACCCTTAGCACTGACCCACAACACTTGGGCATTTTCCCCCACCAGCCAGCCGCGCCCGGCCTGTGCGCCGATCAGCCGCATACGGTTGTGAACACCATCAGACATGGTATAGCTAAAATTGGGCAGTTTTGGTAAACGGCGAAAGGCACCGGTTTTGGCATTCAGCACACCCAGCCACTGCATATCCTGTCCTTCACCCGATTCAGCATGGAGTAGCAATTCTCCATCATTCAGCCAGGCCAGTTGCGCCTTGTCGGCAGCCACGGGCAAAGCTGGCAGACTGCGTACCAGACCGGTGCCGAGCTGCACCACTTCCAGCAGCCGGGTAGATACGGCATCTTCACTGCCGGTAAAACTGTGGCGCAGCTGCCCACCAGCAAATATCAATTGCCCCTTGTGTTCTGCAACACCACCATCCACCTGCATGATCCAGGCGGCATCGCGCTTACCGCTGGCGTTCAGGTCCAGCGGGACGATACTCATGCCTTCTGAACGACGCCCCCAGGATTCATCCGAATTTGGTCTTGCACGGCGACCGGAAATCACGGCCAGGCGATTATTCGACAGCGGGATCAGGGCCGCCCCTTGCCTTTGCATGGCATGTTGGGCCACCAGCACAGGCTTGTCACCCACATCGCCAGGGTGCCAGGCCAACACAGACGGGAAATAGCCACCAGCCAGCAACACGGTCGCCTTGCGGCCAGGTGCTTCATTCAACATGACGCTGCTGTGCTCTATCATGGGCACAGGCAAATCCGGGCCTGGCGTCCATTTCCTGCTTGCGGGGTTCCAAATTTCACTGGTAGATGCCGCATTGCCACCGCTATTTCCACCGCCATTACCACTACTACCACCGGTAGCCCAGACACGGCCATCCGGCAACAAACTCAGCGCAGGTCCGACACGCTGCTGCCCAAATTCCGGCAGCGCATACCAGCGCTTTTCCTGCGGTTCATACAAAAAATTATCGCTGTAATATTTTGCCCCGCATAACATCACCCGGCCCTTGCCCAGGTGCAGCAGGCGATACCCAGAACTTCCATCACTGTTACCAACAGCAACAGGCAGGGGTGGCAAGATTTCAGACTGTATCTGCTCATTCGCATCCAGCCACAGTCTTTCAACGCGCACGGTATTGGACATATCCTTGCTGTCTGGCCAGCTACGTCCACCCACCACCATGATGCTGCCGTCCGCCAGCGCCACGACCCTGGGGCCAAAGCGCGGCACACTGAGTTTGCCACGAATGATCCTGCCATCAGGCCGCAGCAACTCCACGCCCGCACCCACCAGCCAGGCACCGGCTTCGCTGACTGCGGCACCGTGGCTGTCGGGCTTATCCGATACATTTGCCGCGCCCTTGATATCGAGCTTGATGATCTGGTTGCGTTCTGGCTGTTCGGGGTACACGCGCACCGCCTGCCGCCCTGATCCCACATTGAAAAACAGTGCGCTGCCATCCCCCATCTGTAGCGGTGCGGCCAGTTGCTGAAGAATCGTCTCTTGCTTCATCAGCAGTTGCTCGCGGGCCAGCGGTGGTGGTGCAGGAAAATCTGCCAGCACCGGTGTCGCCGATTGCAGGGCAAACAGCAAACCGGCCAGTCGCAATGCAGGGGAAGAGGTCAGCACGGATACAATTCTCATCATCAGCACCCGGCAACATCGATAGGATAATAAGTAAAGCGCCCTGCTTCACCTACCAGTTGATCCGGACCTGCCATTGAAGACAGATACAAGACCAGCACGGTGCCACCCGCATAATCATATTGCACCAGCAAATCAAGGCGACCGTCTCCATCCAGATCCCCAGCCCAGCGCACAAATTCGCTGGCTTTGACAGGCGTATTTCCATCAATGCCAAAACTGAACTGATCGAGACTCTGACGCTTGCTGCCCATCACCAGATCCAGTACCAGCATACTCTGGCCGGGCTCTTCAGTTTTACTGTTTTTAGGCGGCAGCAACAAGGTGGGTACCAGACGTGCGGTCTGCCCGTCTGGCAAACTGATCTCCGCTTCCATCGTCCCTTTGGTATTTTTTGCGGGCTTCAGGCGTGACAAGGCTCCCGGATGATAGGTAGGTACAGGCCCGGCCTGCAGTCGTAAAGCTGTTGCAGGCGCGCGGAAAGGTTTGAAATACATCAACGGCAAATCGGTACTGGCCGGCGCAAAACGCAGCACCTGTCCAGGCACAGGGTCACCATCATATTGTGGATGCGGCCTGGCCGACACCGCCAGCCTGGCTGGCTGCAACTGGCAACTGATCTTGCAACTCAAGGCCCACCAGCCATCACCAGAACGGTATTCGGGCCCTGGCAAATGCAGTTGTTCGCGTTCACCTTCAGTTGCATAAGGTGAAGCCTGGGCGGGCAGCATCACCACTGCGCCGGTCGACTTATTGATGTTTGATTGCGCGACCGCCAGACAGCACACCGCAGCCAGACTGGCTGCCAACAATACGAATTTTTTCATTGCCTGCCTTCAGCATTTTTATTTCTACTCTGAGGCTCTCAGCTTGCCTGCCCAGAAAAGCTGACGACTACCCCAATCCCCGAAGCAGTTTATCATTCCGCTACCGTAATCCATTAAAAATCAAATCACCATGAAACTAGCCGCATTAAAAAAACATTGCGCAGCCTTTATCGGCGCGCAAGAAAAACTGCATGGTGCGCCCAGCAACATATTGGTGTATGGCGTTGAAGGAAAAACCTTCGCCTATTTCAAGACCAGCGAGCCGGAACAATGGCGCTTCAGCGTGCGGGTGTCGCCCGATCGTTTTCTGGAACTGACCGACACCCCCGGCGTCAAACCGGCACGTTATATGGGGCGATTTCACTGGATCACCATCGTCAAGGTCGAACATTTTCCGGAAGAATATCTGCGTGAACTGATCAGCTATTCCTACCAGAAAGCCCTGTCTGGTCTGAGCAAGAAAAAGCGTGAAAGCTTATTGCCGACAGTAGCAGATTGATGATCATTAAAATTATCATCAATAATACTTAAAAGCCTTATTTAAATCTCTTAAATATTAAAATCAAACACAAAAGACTTATTTAGAACTTTTAATATTCTTCATTGAAACATCAAAAAAACAAACTATAATAGACTTAAAAAGAACTTTTAATCTTAATTTTTACATTAAAATATTTATTTAAGACTGTTATGAACATCATCAGCAATACCGAAGAATACGAAATCACCCTGGGTGAGCATGTGCGGCAATTGCGCCTGCAAAAGAACATGGATAGAGAAACCCTGTCCAGCCAGGCGGGTATCAGCCTGACTGCCATCAAAAACCTGGAAGGTGGCAAAGGCGCTACCGTCAAGACTTTGCTGAAAGTATTGAGAGCACTGGGCCGTATCGACTGGATACAAAGCCTGGCCCCGCTCGCCAGCATCAACCCCCTGCTCATGGTCAACACCAAAAGCGCAAGACAAAGGGCAAGCCGTCAACGTGTCGGCACAACACTACCGGTAGTCCGCGCCAATGCTGGCAAACCCTGAATTCACATTCCCCTGACTGCTCCGCATAGCCACCCAAAAAAAACGACACGTTTTTGTAAGGCTGCGACGAACTTTCAGCTAATTTATGAGTAATATCCAATATTACTGTCTACACATCGTGGTTCGATATCAACTGTACGATAAGCTCTAATCGTGGAGGATCGTTCGCTAACTTTGTAAACTCGTACACACTAAGTTTAGCAATCATTAGTGAGTACTCAAGGACATCTTTTTTTTCCTCTTCGGTAAAATTCGGCCCGATATCTACATCTGTCAATCGACGACTTACCTGAAACATTCCGGAATGGGTGTAGCTATTCATCGTTCCCCAATATGTCTTATGAATATCAGAGAACACTCCAATGTTAAATTCATCAACCTTTTCAATCTCTTTAATCATTTCATGCATTTTCAGTTCTAATTTATCTTTTAAGAATGCATCTATTTGCTTTTCTGTAGCGCAATAGGCTATCCACAGCCCTCGAAGATGTGTCTCGTGGATTACTCGTATAAGTGCGGCTGCGGAAGATGGCATACTATGATCGATCAAGGTCACAATCGCCCTAAAGTGTTCATATGCCAAATCAAAAAGCAATGCCGCCAAACGAGGTCTTTCGTTCCCACCAAAATTAATCTCCATCCCGTTGCGAATATCGTCAAGTTTCTTGAGCGTACCGATTGTTTCCAGCAGGGTTGAATTAGTCATATTTTCTCCGAGTTTAAAAGATAATTTATCTTTTAATAGTCTGAATACTGGCCACTGAATGCTACTTGCCATTTGCCCCATCAAGAAATCGCAAAGCCGTTGAAGTGAATGGAACCGCAGAATCATAAACAGGCACGTGATCGCCACCAGGAATAATCCATAAGGCAGCATCCGGTATGGAACGGTAGATGTTCACCGGAATTTCAACAGGGAAGAAAGCGTCGCGGTCACCGTGTACGATGAGCGTGCGTGCGGTGATGCCTGACAAGCTTTGTGGTGTGAAATTCATATCGTCATAGTCTTCGTGAAACGCGTTGAACTGCGTAATCAGTTGGCGAATCTGTTCGTCACCGCGTTTTGCGCATTCCCGGTACATGTCCCGCACTGGCTGGGGCATGGTGCCAAACGAAGACCTGCGCATAATGATCCTTGCCTGCTCGGGGAAATGTGTAGTTGCACTGATCAATACCATGACGTCAATGCGCCTGGCCTGGCTGGTTGCCATATGCAATAGCGTCATCCCGCCAGTACTCAACCCCATGGCCGAGAAGCGATCCACCCCCAACTTGTCAAGCAAGAGAAACACGTCAATGGCCGCCTGCCGATGCGTGAACTTGTTATCAGGATTGGTTGAGTGGCCATGGCCACGCAGATCCACGAGGATCAGCCGATAGTGTTCGGCGAGCGTGCCAATAAACGGATACCAGTTCTGCACACAACCGCCAAACCCATGCAAGAGCAGCAGCGGCTTTCCGGCACCGTATTCCTCGTAATACATTTCCATGTTGTTGATTTGAACGCTTTTCCCAATAGTGGATGTCTGTGTGGGAGCATAGGTTGTCATGGGTGTGTATCTCAAATACGCAAGAAATTGAACAGTGGCCTGGCTTTGTTATCGGGAGATAATTTTTGCATAAGTCGGGGATCTATGGCTTATCCCGATATCCAGAATTGTACTGAAAATAGTTTGGTGGCGAGCTTTTGAGCGTTCACCCTTTTTATATCGCATAAAAATCCATACATTGTCATCGCCGATAAACAAGGGATGCATTATCTTCGTCACTATCTTCATCACCATCTTCATCGTCAAATAGACCTTCCTCAGGGTCGGTACGAAAAGCCTGCAATACCACCTGAACAATCTTGCTGGATTTTTCTTCATCCTCAAATATGCTGAACTTCTTTCGCAGTTTGTTGGACACGAATTTATTGGTCCAGATGCTACTAATTATCCGGTCTATCGTTGCATCCGGGCCTTCAATAATCTTTTTAACTGCACGCCTGGCCCGGTGAATATTTCGCATATACAATGCCTCATCGCGCATTTCTTCTTCAATGGTTTGCCGGATTACCTTTCCCATGTATTCCACTTGGGATGTCAGGTTTGGGTAACGCCAGGCTGGTAAGGCATGGTCATAAGCGCTGAAGTGAAAGTTGGATTCAATCCCATCGCCATAGGTTTCCGATTGACCAAAGCTGAAGTTTTCAGCATAAGCCTTCATCAGATCTTTGGAAAATACCTCCAGGCTCTGGTCATATCCTGCTTTGGCTGTCGTTGAATGCGTGATCGTTGCTGAAATAGGCAATATAAACGGTTTGGGTACAGCATTGTCTCTACGTAAGATGTCATTCACTAAAAATCGGGAAATTCTCCCATTACCGTCTGCCATCGGATGGATATAGACAAAGCCGAAGGAAGCAATCGTCGCACGCACAATGGGTGAAGTGCCTTGTGTTCTGGTCAGCGTGTCGCTGAGTCCCCCTAGCATCGCTGGTGCTTTTTCCCAATGCGGTGCGATGTAGTCCACCACCTCGCGATAACCGACTGAATGCCCGACAAATACTGGCGATTGGCGCACGCCATATGTCAGCGCATTTTCACCTAATATTTCCGCCTGCAGTCTTTCTAAATCAAGTAGAGACAGTGGATTGTCCAGTTCTCCGCAGCGGCTTTCCATCACCACCGCGAAACGCCTTATTCTGTCTTCGCGATTTTCCTCATGTTCAATAGCGAAGCTGGCGCGGCTTTCCTTAATCGTTAGCCAAACGCTGCTTCTCAAGAGGACCTCCGCCCCAAACTTCACCTCCAGACCGGTCAATGCAGCAGCACAATCATAATTTTGTGCGGATTGAACTTTATCAGTGATGTTGATCAATGGGCAGAAGTCTCGCGTACCAGGCAGATTGTTGCGGACTCTCCATCTTTTTACCGACTCCGGTTGCGGCGCAGAGAAATACGCGCTGCTATCGATGGCGTCGATATAGTTGCCCTGACTTAGGTCATCGACATTCAGTTGGCGATCAGTAAACCATTCGAAAAAAAATCCGGCACGGCGTGCATAAGCGCCTGTCGATTCGCTTTTAATCCACGCTTCAAGCTCAGTCTGATCAATTGCGTTGAACAATCGCGACAGCAACTCGAAATGCATTTCTTCATATTTGAACATGAAGGTCAGATTTCCGGGCAGGGTTTCTGCTGACCGGAACCCTTCTGGAAATTCTTGAGCGGTCAATTCTGCAGACGAACTCGTCTTGCGACTTTTGCCGATGACGCTTTCCACCCGCAGGCGTTGGGCTAATTTGATCTGGTATTTCTCTACCAACCATTTTCCGCCGACCCAATCCATAGAAATCTCCAATTACTCAAATATCAACACGTCTAGGCTTCACAATACACAAAAAACGATTAAAAGACAAAAAATATCATTACAAATCGTAATTTTTTAAAAAAAACTATTACAAAAATTCATATTTGTCCACTTTTTGTCGAAAGAAAAATCCCCAGATGTCGCGCAAAAAATGATTACAAATCTAAGAAAATCATTATTTTTACGTACCTTTCCCAAAAAACGATTACAAAATCTAAAAAGAAATGCAAAAGATGAGCACTCCAAAACTGGGGTAGATACCTTTGTTGATCACAGTAAGTCTTTGATAGTCGAACAGGACAGCCTGCCTGGATACATCCTGGTGGTTTCTGTATGTCAGTAGATTAAGACGATTGAGATACTTCCTATACACCAGCAACAAAAAACGCACTCCTCAGAGTGCGTTTCCCGTTAAGTCTGCAGTCAACTATCTGCCAGTTTTTTTATACCAGCGATTCCACCATCACCTGCAATTTATCGGCGATCAGGTTTTGCGCTTCGGCATCGACCTTGCTCAACCAACCCCAAATCAAACGCTTTTGATCGTAGACGGTGGATTTGGCGATGCGCAGTTCTTCTGCTTTTTTCAGAATGGAAATGCGGCGTTCGTAAAATGCGCGGATGATGGTTTCGCGCATGATGCGCAGTGACATGCCGGTGACCTGGCTGCTGCACAGCTCGCGCAGATTGCCGATGGCGTTGCGGTAATCTTCGCTTAAACCTTCTGAACCACAGCATTTGCATTCTGCTGTCCTGATGGCATAACGGGCAGTGATACACGCGCGTTGTACAGAAGGCAGGCGTTCAATTTCAGCCAGTATCATGCCAGCCTGGGCCGCACCATCAAGTGCGATCAAACCCTTGCCGCGACCATTGCCGGCACCAGCACCAGCGCCTTGCAGAGCCAGTTTGGCCATGGGTGAAATCGCGTACTGCTGGCTGGAATAATTAAAGGCAAATGTCAGTGCGTCATGGGTATTGTTGAATAAGGTAGTCATTCTCTCTCCTCGTAAGATTTGCAACGTTGTCCGTGTAATTGCAGGGCTGCGGTCAGGCCATCGACTTCAGTGGTTTCTTTGGCTCCGGTGGCTGTTTTGGCTTGCTCGCTAACTTTGGTCAGCAGGCGCACCGGGCGATGGTTGTCTTTCAGCTTGCAGATGTTCTGGCGTTTTTCACCGATTTCGACCCAGCCCTGATGGCGGCAACCCTTGCAGGTTTTTTCTTCACGCTGCAACAAGATAGCCAGCGGATCGCGGCAATATTCATGGCGGCGCATCAGTACTGGTCCCCAAAGACGCGGTAATCTTCCAGGCGGCCCAGACCGGTGTGGATGCTGATAAAGCCACGGCCATCGGGATACATTTCCTTGACCCTTTCCTTGATGGCCTGCATCTGTGGATTGGCCTTACTGTTGTATTCACGAAAAACACGTGGCTGCGGCGGCTTGTATTGCGGGTTGTTATTTGAGTTACTCTGCCCAGGCAGGGGAACAAAGAAACGGCGGTTATTGCCGATGACGCAGGTCTGTATCTGCTCTTCTTCCAACAATTTGTCGAGCATGCTGCGCATGTCACCAGAAGGCACGCCGAAGGTGGCTGCCAGGTGGGCATTCTGAAACTTCAGGCCACGCTTATGGCGTATGTACTGAAGCAGGTTTTCCTGGTTGAATGGAATAACATTTTTGGTGGAGATATTTTTTTTCATTTTTCTGCATCCTTATCGATATGAATTGAGCTGCATCGAATACGTTCGACGATCATCAATCCTGTCCGGGCACAGCATTTTTTATGCGCGCTGCCCCTGTTTATCTGAGCGTGCCTGTCACTTCACGCTGGTCTACGGCTGTCTGGTGTTACATCCGCGATGGCATGCGGGGTTGCTGTTGACCCTGTGTTTTTTCAGGCATGGCTTCCGGCTCAGGGCATGCGGGAAGATGCAGGTTTTTGATAGAACTAAAATGTGGGCGTAGCGAGTCCCATTCAGCCTGTTATCCAGGCTGGTGCGTTGTATGTCGGGTGATGTATTGCTGGTGACGCGGCTATATTTCCGACCGCGTCACCAGGACAATCAAATGCTCAGGTGCATGATTTGCCCACGCTGTGATGTCCAGTTAAAGCTTTGCCAGACGCTGTTTTCGCGCAGGCGATCAAAGCTGCGGTCGCCCAGAAACTGGCGCAGGCCATGACGGTTCTGGTTGGTGATCAGCATGGTTGGCATGACATCGCGGTAACGCTTGTCGATGATGTCGAACAGGCTGATCTGTTCTGCTTCCGAACCATATTGCATGCCCACTTCATCCAGGATCAGCAGATCGATTTCAGCCAGCATCTGCAAGATCTGGGTTTCACTTTGTGGCGCATCACGCCGCCACGTATCCCGTATCATGCGCACGGCATCCATTGCGGATGTGTAGAGGATGGTGTGGCTACCCATAACATGGCGGGCTATGGCTGTCGCCAGATGGCTCTTGCCTGTGCCGGGCATGCCAGAAAACACCATGGTCGTGCCGATGTGGCGATGGCGCGAAAAATTATGGGCAAATTCCATGGCAACGCTGAGGGCTTTTTCCTTATCATCGGTATCGGCAACAAAGCTGGCGAAATCCTTTGTCCGAAAACGCAAGGGTATGCCCGCCTGGTTGAGACGTGTTTCCAGACGACGCTGGCGTTCTTCCACGGCTTGCTGTGCGGCACGGGCACGGCTTGCCATGTTTGCCTGGCGTACACAATGCGGGCAGGCTGACCAGTGCATGACCTTGGTCCCCAGCAAAATGGCCGTGCTGTCGTAGGCGCCATGGCTATCGCATTGCGCGCTGCGCTGGGTGGTACTGATGTAGCTACCGGCTTTAGATGATACGTCCATTTTCTATGCCCTCGTTATAGTTGATCTGCTCAAAATTGTTGTGTCTCGACTGGCTTGCAGGCGATCTGCTGCCACCGCCGCGCCCGGCGATGCCAGAGTCGCCCCTGGGCAGCACAGCAGCACGAACCTGCATGCTGGCTGCTTGCTTGCCCCAGCGTTCCAGTATCTTGAGCACATAGGCAAGACCGATAATTTCATCCGGCCTGGCACTTTTGGCTTCGGCACAGGCAGCCTGCACCAGCATCACCGTTGCCCCTTGCGCCACCAGCGCCAGCAAACGCGGATCAGCCGCCTGAGCCTTTACCCCGGCCTGGCGAAAGGCCAGACACAAGTCCAGCGCAGTATTGCCGCCTGCTGCTGATGCAACGGCAATAGCTGTCGTACCAGCCGCCAACTCGCTCGCCATCGCGTTCGCCATCTCATCGGCAACGCCACCTGCAGCCACAGCCTCCGCCAGCACAGCTTCAGCCAGCACTTCAGTAGTATTAGCGGCCAGCGCGGGCTCAAGCTTGCTTTGGTTTACTGGTTTATGGTTTCTGGTTATTGGTTTACGGTTATTGGTTAGTTGAACACAGCCAGAGGCTGCGTTGCCTTGCCGTTCAACAGCTGTTGAAGGCGCGTTCAATTCATCAATGCGACCGTGTTTTTCTGCTGCCCGCTTGGCCGCACTGGCCTTTCCTGCCAGCGACTTGGCGTTGGTATTTTTTTGGTAATCACGTATCGCCTGATCACAGCGTGCGTGAAACCAGCCAGCGTCCGTCAACACAAAAAATTCTTTCAGCAACTGTTCTACAGCCACAGCTTCTTCTTCACTGCGCGCCACCAGCCGACGGCACAGCAAAGCCAGATCCAGCATCAGGGGTGATTCCGTGTCGTAATACAAGTCCAGCATGTCGCGGTAAATCGCTCTTTCCAGGCGATTCAGATGGCGCGTGGCATTATTAAAATCACCGATGTGATGGCTGTAATAATTCATACGGCCACCTTTGCTATGCAGCAGGACTGATTTGTCAGCACAGACAAACCGACAGGCGCAAGCGTGCAGATGCCTGCGGCATTGGCTCTTGTGCTGCTTATCTGCCTTGTTATGTGCTGGTATTTATCTGACATGCGAATTCTGGTCGGTTGATTGATCAAATCCCTTGCATCATCCAGACGCAGGTCGTCCTGCCGTTGTCACTTTACAAAAGTGACAGACAACACTTCGCCCTCCAAAAAAGCGCGGGCTTCTTTGGGCTGGATAGATACTTCGTATTGCTTGCTTTGTTCAGTGCCCTGAAAAACCAGGCAGCTACCTTACTTCTTCACGTCCATTTTTTTGCACCGGTACGGATTGACTGCTTGCTTCACATTCATCAACACTCACCGGCGTGGACCGCTATGCGCATTTGCGCTTACGGGCGAAATCTGCCTTGGCAAACCCACCCTAACTACCCCGGCATCATGGCCTTGGGGCAAGACATCTGCATGTCCTCATCATGGAACATATTATATACGATTACGTATTACATTCAAACAGTTTTAATGTGTTTTTTAAAAATATAATGCGTTTCAGAATGAAGGCAAAGCTGTGTGTCGTTGTCCACATGGTTGTCGCGCTATGTACATCCCTGGCAGAGCGGGCATTTGCTCCATCAAATAAGATGGAAAATATTTTCCCCTATAAATACAATCACTTATATTTAAAAAGCATGGCATTTAAAAGCCGGATAAATACAAACTTCAAGAAATAAATGCATATTAATAAAGCATGAATTCTGACACCTGCTTATGACTATTCAATCTAACTGATCTAACTGAAGCAGTACAATTTACAGTCATAAAATTCAATTCAGTATTGACTTACATAATACGATTACGTATAATTCTATTCATGGGGCAACAGTCAGTATTTACTCTTCAGGAGGTATGCATGAGCACTCAAACTTATTTCGGCCAACCGGCCAGTTATTACGCCCAGCCAGTCATGGCTGGCAGCGCCAGCGGCGTCAATGCACAAAATCTCATCGATGCGTTTTCTGAATGCAGCATGGAACAATGCGAAAAAATGGCAACCATGCTGGAACAGGGGCGATATGAAAATTTCGGCAGGATGATGGCCAAAGTCATGCAGGACTGGGCACAGTAATCTCCCTCAACAGAATATCAAGCCTGCCTGGATTGCCAGGCAGGCCGGGCAATGAGGCACCACGCACATATCGCCCAGCAGCTTACGCTGGCTGAATCGTTCTAGGCCGAGGAAGCGCATGCCGGGGTCAGCGTCCGGCAACTTCAACTTTCTGCATGCACCCTGCATACACGACTCCTTGCGCCAGCGTTTAGCTGCATGCAAATCAAAATTCCGCGCGATCCCCTGGCACTTCCATGTTGAGAACTTGATGCTGGCATCAATTACAATGGCTGCATCGACGAATTCATTTCAGCAAAGCTTCAGACATCCCGGTCTATGACAAAAATCCAGCAGCAATTCGAATCCATCATTAATGAACTCACCAGACCACTGAATGGCCAATATCCACGTCCATGGATGAGTGATGCAACAGACCCTTTGTCGGTTCCCCTGTTCATCGTCGGCAAAAATCAGGCGAAAGCCTACCCAACAAACAGGCTCACACATCAGCGGCATATGGATGCCTTATTTAACCGCGCCGGTGAGTCATGCCGCACCTTGTATGACGAGATGAGTGGCGCTGTGCCGTCCCCCACGCGCAAGAACATCAACCGTTTCCGGGCCATGCTGGAAAAAGAAGGAATAAACGACGTTCTGGAAACAAACGTCATCTGTTACTCCACCCCCATGAGCAGTGATCTTGCACTGTCGGGTCATCAAGGCGGCGCAAAGCATGGTACCGAGATTTTTGAAGTGCTTTTGCGTTTCATCCAACCCACCGTGCTGATCGTGCACGGTGCAGGAACAGCGAAGCAGTTAAGCCAGATACTGAATATAAATTTGCCGGCACCACCAGGTAAGACAAGCGAACCAGTAGCAATCAACGCCAGCAGGATGAGGATATTTGTTGTACCTAGCCTGGCACTGCCTGCCTGGAATAAATGGTCATCATGGTCGGATGATTATCTTAAGCAAGTCGCGAAGATGGCTGCGGATGTTTTACGGGCTTAGCGCGGCTGGATAGTGTGGTACTTGATGCAGGTTTGTCTGGTGCCGTCATCCATCAACCAAGCTTGGCACCCGCACACCGCAACACCTCCAGCACTGCTACCGGGTCACAGCCATAAATACCTGCACCCCAGGCAGCGTTTTGTTCTACACAAGCCCAACCTGCACCTGCCAAGGTACCCACATCAAGCACGGCTGCGGCGGGCAGATCGACACGAGAGTCATTCAGCAGGGTTTGCATAAAGGCCAGCAGCGCCTGGTCTTCGTCGACAGTGCTGGCGAACTCTGCTTCCCTTTGCAGATCACCAAAGCGGGAGTAGACGGAATACGTCATCAGCTTGCGGTTGAGGATAAAGCAGCGAAATTCTTTTTCCCATGTCACCACATCAGAGACCAGCACGGGCATGTCATCGTCATATTCGGCAGGCAGGGCTGAACCCAGATACACATCTGCCGGAAAGCTCTTGTCATTCGGCGGCTTGATGAAATAAGGCTGGTCAAGACCGCGTGCTTCGCCCAGTGTTTGCAGGCTGATATTGCGCAGTTTGTATTCCATGGGCAGTTGCACCAGCCAGTCTTCCGGCGGATTAAGCAGACGTATACCTAGTTGCTCTGCCAGGGTCGGACCAAACAATGCCTCACCGTAAAAAACAGGTTCAGGCAGATTTTGCAGATGGTCTGGCACGCGCCACCCGGTCAGCCTTTCTACCTGCCAGCCCAGTGCTGCGGCAGCTTTCCATAAAGCCTGAGAATCGTCCGTGTAGCGTGGTGTAAAAATCAGTGTGGGCATGATGAAAAAATACTTTAGATGACATGTAAATGGTAGCTGCAATACTTTTTTTATTAAGTCAGTGCCACATTCTTGGGCACGGGTTTGCCACAAGCCCCACATTTTTTATCCCTGTGCTGCGGCACGATGACACCCAGCAAGAACAGTATGCCCAACGCTGTCGCCATGGCACCCACACTGCCAACAGGTTCGATATGGGTGGAACCACAATGCGGGCAGGTTGCAGGCTTGATCTGTTCATTTTCGGCAGCATCTGAGGAATCTGTGGAATCTGATGAACTGGCCTTCAGTTCATCTTGCAGCGCAGCTTCAAATTCGCCGTTGGCGTAGCGGGACAAGATTTCGGTCGCGATATCTACATCTCTCACCGGTACTTGCAGCCGCACGCCGCCCAGTGCCAGCGACCATTGCCAGTTGGCCCAGACATGGTGTTCACCGGCCAGGCTGGCGGCGATGCCCTCTGATTCCAGCAGGCTACGCATGACATGCGCATCCCAGGGGTTGAGGTAGGTGGCAACGGTCGTGAGGTCTTGTGCTGGCTGCATGGATTATCCGCTAGTTGTCTTTTTGTTGGGCTTTCGTTTGGCATAAGTCAGCACACTGATACGAGGATACCGCATTCAGGTGTGTTGGCCTACTATCTTCCCGGCGACCATCGCCGGCCACGGCATCGCGTTGGGCTGGCATCCGCTGGTCGATGAGCTGCTACGGCGGCAAGCTGGACAGCCTGCGCTACTAAATTGCGCGCAAATGTGCAGCAGATTGATTCCCAATGGAAAAATATCTTTCCTTTTTAACAAACAAATTCGGTATACTAACGAAGTAATTCACTAGCCACGCAACACAGTTAGCAAGTCCTGACCCAGCAGTATTCCCCTCTTCCCAGAGGCGTCTGAGTCCAGGCCGGCGCGGCAACCACTTTTATTACTTCAAGCGGAGTCACCATGGCATTTGATCCAATTCCCGGGCAATTTTTTCTCATCAGATCAGTCAAAAGCGGTCTGGTTCTGCAAGTGCGCGACAAGGCGGGCCACCGCGGTGCCGAGATCGTGCAGGACGAGATGGTCACCGAAGAGGGCAAGGGCAATCATCAACATTTTCAGTTTGTGTCGTATCAGCAAGGGTACTACAGCATCCGCTCTCGCTCGTCCGGCAAGAGTTTTGATGTGACTAATTTGTCGCAGGACAATGGCGCCGCTGTCATCCAGTGGGATGTCACCCCCCATCAAGGTAACCAGCAATTCAGTCTCCACCCTGCCGGGAACAACCGGTATTTCATCAGCGCCCACCACAGCTTGAAATTCCTGATGGTCAACGGCAACGACAAGCCAAAAGGTGCCAGGTTGGTGCAAGATATCGGCAAGGGCGCTGACTATCAGTTCACCTTCGAACCTGTACCACCTGTAGCCGCACGCGGCCTGCGCGAGATTGTACTGCTCGGGAACGATCAGTTTCGGGAGGGCGCGTTGTCCCTGATCGGTGAAGTGCCCAAAGTGGGCGGAGCCATCAAATTCGTGACGGATCTGCTGTGGCCGAATAGCCGGCCGCCTCTGATCGAACAGGTGCGAGATTATGTCGTGAGCATCGCGCGCGAGATGATCGAAGAATCCTATATCAGAGACCTGGGCCTGAAACTGAGCGGCTTCAAGAATCAGATGGATCAGTATTCGCTGGCCACACCTGGCACCGATAAAGGGCAGTGGATGACGAGCATGGTCGCCAGTCTGGAAGCGATGCGACCATACTTCTTCGACCAGGCATCGCCCGAAAAGACGCTGCCGCATCTGGTCATCATGGGTACCCTCCACCTGGGTATATTGCGTGAACGCTACGATAATTACGAGAAGATCTATGACAAACCGCACGCCAATCCGGCAGAATTACTAAAGGATTTGCAAAAGCGCGTGGCGCTGTATGTCGAGGGTTGCCAAAAGGCGCGAGCCAACACCTTGCGCTGGCGTCTGGACAAGATTGGCTATCACCGCGAAGTGGTCTACGAAAACGGCCACCCACACCATGATGCCTTTGTCGCCACCGACAGCTTCGACGGCTGGAAAAGTTATTCCGGCGGTGGTGATATGACCTACCAACAGGCAGAGGCACTGGCCGTAACCAAGCGCGATGCCCGCCTTGCCCTGATCAAGGACCATTTCAGCGTAGAACTTGACACCCTGCTTTCGGCTGCGCTCTTGTGGCGCTATTACGATCCCGCGATCAAGGAAAAAGCGCGGTTTGAACACTGTATTCTCAAAAGCAAACTATATGGCGAGGCCGAGGGCACCTACTTCGAGCTGCCCAGCAAACCTCAACAGGCCTCGCCGATCTGGCAAATCGTGCTTTTTGTACGGGAAGACGGTCAGGTGCTCAATGGCATCCGCATCAGACCACGCGATGGCTCGGGCGAAGTTGTGTACGGTAGCGAAACCGGCACCAAACGTGAGCTTTACCTCGACCAGGACGAAGCCATCGTCGCTGCCTGGGGCAATGAAGCACCGCTCAATTCCCTTTACCTGTTCACCAACAAATGGAAAGACGTGGGCGGTGGCCAGCGTCAACGTGGCAATTGCTGGAGCAGCGAGCCACCGGTAGGCGCCTCGGGCCAGCTCGACTCCCTGTTTGGCTACACCAAGAACGGGGTCATCACTGGCATAGGATTTAACTGGCGCTGCACCAAGCAGCAATAAAAACCTGAATGGCACAGCCGGGGGCAGTTGAGGGTCTAGCTGGTCCGGCCCCGGTTGCTCCCTTTTGGGGGCGCCCCAAACGCCACCCAGTTAAGCGTCGTCGTTGAGGTCTGCGAGGCTTTCGCAAAGAGCGAAATTCAGCGTACTCGCCTTTGACCTGGCCAATAAAGATCTGCGGCACAACGTAGTGGAACTGCATGGCTTGCTGGTCAATATCTTGCTGGCGCTGGTAGCGTTTCATGCGACTGCGGCGCTGTGGCATGGTCTGGTGAAGAAAGACAGCGTGTTGCGCCGTATGTTGCAGAAATAAACTCAGGGCAGGCTTAAAACGAAACGCTTTACCAGTCGTCCCTCTACAATACAGGATGCCTTTGATCAAAGGCATCCACTTCCCTTTGCCATAGACGTGCCTGCTCGCGCAGCCAGTCTGTAAATACACGCATTTCAGGCAGATCAGCACTGTCTTCGCGCATGATCAGCAGATTGTCGCGTGGCGTGGCACAGACTACATCGCTGGCCAGCACCAGGCTGCCTGCCTGCAGGCGTCGCCAGGCGATCGACAGGCGACCAAGGGCAATGCCCTGGCTTAGTTCAGCGGCTTCCAGCAAGACATCGGCATCGTTATAGGCTTGTCCTTGCGGGCTGAAATCTGCTGCCATGCCGGCAGCGGTTTGCCAGCTACCCGCGTCCAACGACAGGTGTTGCAGCATGGCGCTGGCGGGCCAGAGGCGTGCATCGCTGCCCAGTGTTGCCGCCAGTGCTGGCGAGGTCAATGCTACCAGGCGATCATTAAACAGGATTTCGCAAATCTGGTCGGTGCTTTGCCGGGTGCCATGGCGTATGGCCAGCATGGCCACGCGCGGTGCTGCCCGCACCAAAGAATAATCAGTATCGATAATCAGGCGGATATGTGGGTGAGCTTGCGCAAAACTGTCCAGACGCGGCAACAGCCATTCTTTGGCGATGGATGCCAGAGTACTGATGTGCAGAGTCTTTTGTGTCGCATCATCAGGCGGATAAATCGCCTGGTGCAGGGCCGACAAGGGCCCAGCCAGACGCGCCAGCAAGGCAGCACCGTCATCCGTCAGACTGACTTTAGGGCCATTGCGTTTGAACAGGGTCAGCGCACTCCAGTCTTCCAACTGACGTATCTGGCGGCTGATGGCACCGGGCGTCAGGCTGAGTTCTTCTGCGGCACGGCTAAAACTGCCTAGCCGCGATGCTGCCTCAAAGGCTTGCAGAGTGAATAGGGGCGGCAGTTTTTCGTGCATGTTGAATTTTCTTCACTTTCATGTTGCGTAAGTATCGTTTTTTAATCTTCACATAGTACGACAATAATTTGGGCATCGTAACTTCCTATGGGATGTGAAATGCACGCAATCATCATCAATCAATTCGGCGGGCCAGAACAATTAAGACTGCAAGAGGTGGATGCACCAGGCGGTGACATCATCGTGCAGGCCGCCTGGGCGGGCGTCAATTTTGTCGATATCTATCAGCGCGAAGGCCGCTACCTTGGCGTGAAACAACCCTGGCCCATGGGCATAGAAGGCACCGGCATCATCATCCATGCACCCGTTGGCAGCGGCTGGAAGGCGGGCGAGCGCGTAGCCTATACCACCGGCGTACAGGGCAGCTATGCTGAACTGGTGGCCGTACCTGCGGCCAACCTGATACGCGTGCCGGATGACATCAGCCTGCGCGATGCCTGTGCGGCAATCGAACATGGCCTGACCTCTATCATGCTGGCTGATGACGTAGCCAGACTACCTGAAAAAGGATCAGTGTCAGGTTCGGTGCTGGTCCATGCCGCTGCCGGTGGTGTCGGCGGCTGGCTGGTGCAATTGTTGGTGGCGCGTGGCCTGACCGTGTTTGGTACGACATCTTCTGCCACCAAGGCTGCATGGCTGAGCAGCGTTGGTGCTATCCCGGTACGGTATAACGGAGATACTGACTGGCCTGCGCTGGTGCTGGACCAGACCAATGGGCGTGGGGTCGATGTAGTGTTCGATTCTGTCGGCAAATCGACATTTGCACATAGCCTGCAACTGGTCGCCACACGTGGCCATGTTGTCCTGTTTGGTGCTGCCAGCGGCCAGCCAGACCCGGTCGATGTCTTGCAACTGATGCGCAAGAGCATCACGCTGACGCGCCCAGTCTTGCCACATTATGTGGACACCCCTGCCCGTCTGCAAGCACATGCGGCGGCAGTGTTACGCCACATTGCCGATGGTACGGTGCAATTGCGTATTCATGCCACTTATCCGCTGGCCGACGCAGCTTTGGCGCATAGTGCACTCGCAGAACGGGGCACTCAAGGCAAGCTACTACTCTCTATCAACTAGGGCCTACGAAAAACCGCCCCAGCTGCGTTGCAACTCCTAGCCGTACTAAAGTACTGTCTTCGTCGCTACTCCTTGCTGGGACAATTTTTCGTAGGCCCTAAACCCTAAAATTATTTAAAATATGACTACCATCGCACAAAAATTGCAACAACTCGGCCACATCCTGCCCCCTGTCAAAGCACCGGCGGCCAATTATGTCAGCTATACGGTACAAAATAATGTACTCATCATCGCCGGGCAAATTGGTCGCCCCGGCGCTGCCAAAGCTGGCGTGGTGGGTGCCGGGCTATCGCCAGAAATCGCAAAACAAGAGGCAGAAATCGCCGCCCTTGGCGTGCTGGCGGTTATCGATGCCGTCACTGGTGGCGACATCAGCCGCATCGCCCAAGTGCAGCGCCTGGGCGTGTTCATCGCCGCCACACCAGACTTTGACGGGCACAGTGCCATCGCCAACGGCGCATCCGATCTGATCGTGGCAACGCTGGGTGAACGTGGCCACCATGCACGCACTGCCATCGGCGTCGCCAGCCTGCCGACAGGTGCAGCGGTAGAAGTGGATGCGATTGTACAATTGAATCCGGCATGAGCAATATGATCAGCGCAGACCAATTGGCACAGTTACGTGATGACACACCGGGGTTAAACAGCGGTGTGCACCTCAACCACGCAGGTGCATCGCTAATGCCGCAGGCGGCCCTGCAAGCCATCCATGCACACCTTGATCTGGAAGCACAAGTCGGCCCCATGGAGGCGGGTTTGCTGGTAGCAGACAAGTTGCAAGATTTACGCAAGCATGCAGCGCAGTTGATCAATGCACAGGCAGATGAAATCGCCCTCATGACATCCGGCTCCAGCGCCTTTGGCAGCATGTTTGCTGCCATGCCCAGACTGAACAAGGGTGAGCGCATTCTGGTAGGCAGGCAAGAATGGGGCGGCAACCTGGCCAATTACCAGCGTGCGGCGCTGGCTGCCGGTGCCAGCGTTGAAACCATCCACTGCCATGTGGACGGTAGCGTCAATGCCCATGCATTGGCCAACATGATAGACAGCCGCGTGCGCCTGATTTCGCTGACCTGGCTACCGGCCAACAGTGGCCTGATCAACGACGCCGCTGCCGTGGGCAAGGTCGCCGCCGCAGCGGGCGTGCCCTACATCATTGATGCTGGGCAGGCACTGGGGCAAGTGCCAGTCGATGTCCAGACCTTGCAATGTGATGTACTGAAAAGCGCAGGCCGCAAGCATCTGCGTGGTCCACGCGGCACCGCCCTGCTGTATGTGCGACGTACTTTCCTGCAGCAATTGGAACCGGCCTGGGTCGATGTATCATCTGCCCCCATCAGTACAGATGCAGTCCACCTGCGCGATGACGCCCGCCGCTTTGAAACCAGCGAAGCCGCCGTCGCCCTGCAACTGGGGCTGGCAGAGTCCATCAAACTCGCGCTGGAATGGGGTGTGGATCAGCTTGGCCAGGTCAGCGCCGGACTGGCTAGCGCCTGTCGTACACGCCTGGCACGCATGCCCGGCATCACCCTGCATGACCTGGGCGATTTGAGCGATTTGGGTATTGGCCCACAATCAGGCATCGTCGCCTTCAACCTGCGTGGGCATGATGCAATGGCCTTAAAAAACAAACTGGCACAGCAGCTCATCTACATCGGTGCCAATGGCATACCCTACACGCCGCTGGACATGCAGGCACGCGGTCTGCACAGTATTGCGCGGGCATCATTTTCTTATTTGAATACGGTCGATGATGTGGAAAAATTGGCGCGGGCGTTGGAACAGTTGGCTTGATGGTGTAGCGTATTGCTAATGGGCGGCGTGTTCTTTATACGTTTTTACGGCAAAACCGGTGCGCGTGGCGCACATGGTGCACCCGAGCATTTTTCGACCTTGCCCGATAAATGAATGGATAATACGTAGGGTAATGAAATGGACGCCTCCCTCCCAAACGGCATCGTGATGTGCCAAAGTAGAGTTTCGACAAACTACTTAACAGAAGGGAAGCGTCATGGAAAAGATTACCGTAATTGGATTGGATTTGGCA
>NZ_JACOGF010000089.1 GCF_014284335.1 Undibacterium hunanense
CAACAACGCCGGCGTTGTTGGAGGTACCAACCAGACGGATTGTTTCGAAACCGGATACGTTGGTCCATTCGGACGCGCCCAGGGCGATGGTGTCACCCAGGTTGGCACCTGTCAGGTCACCGTCGATCACCAGTGTGTCGCCTGTACCTGCGCCACCGGCTACGGTGTCGGAGATGGTCAGACCAGCACGTGTGTCCTGGATGTTGTCGAAGATGACGGTGTCGTTACCGGCACCCATGGTGATTTTTTGTGCGC
>NZ_JACOGF010000090.1 GCF_014284335.1 Undibacterium hunanense
TGGCTGTTGACACAGGTACAAGTGACACCGTTGCCCTGACCATCGCTGAAGGTTTGAATACGGATCCACGTTTCAACGTCACCCTGACCACAGGCGCCGCAGAAAACGTCACCATCGTTGATGCTGACTCAGAAAACAACACCGTTGCCCTGGGTAGCGTAGCAGCCCACACAGGCACCGTCACCATCGGTACAGCAGCAGGTGCAGGCAAAGTTGGCGGCTTCATCAACTTTGACACCACAACAGTTGGTGCCA
>NZ_JACOGF010000091.1 GCF_014284335.1 Undibacterium hunanense
TGATGAAGCCGCCAACTTTGCCTGCACCTGCTGCTGTACCGATGGTGACGGTGCCTGTGTGGGCTGCTACGCTACCCAGGGCAACGGTGTTGTTTTCTGAATCAGCATCAACGATGGTGACGTTTTCAGCGGCGCCTGTGGTCAGGGTGACGTTGAAACGTGGATCCGTATTCAAACCTTCAGCGATGGTCAGGGCAACGGTGTCACTTGTACCTGTGTCAACAGCCAGACGGGCATTGACGATGTTTTGGGTGA
>NZ_JACOGF010000092.1 GCF_014284335.1 Undibacterium hunanense
GCGTCATCACCAAAGTGGAAGCGGTTCAAATGTTGTTGAGCAATACCGCCCAGTCCCTCGATTTCAGCAAACTGCCCGATGTGACTGGCGTGCTGGTCCGCAATGTTTCGTTCACTGGTGCTGTTGGTCTCTGGTTCCCAGCTGTTGGCACTTCCACATTCAATTTGAACAAATTGACGGCAGCACAAGCCACCAACATCACTATTCAACACAGCAACACCTTTTCCAACGGCATCACCCAAAACATCGTCAATG
>NZ_JACOGF010000093.1 GCF_014284335.1 Undibacterium hunanense
TCGAAAACATCAAATCCGTTCTCGATACCATGTCCATCACCAGCTCCAACGCCAACCAGGCTGGCGTCGTTGAATTCTCCTTCGGTACAGGCGTACTGACAGGTGCCAACGTCGGTGCATTGAACCTCTCTGACGTACAAGTTGGTGCAGTCAACATCGGTGGCAACACTTCTGGTTCCTCCGCCAATGGCGTAGGCGGCACAGGCTATGAAACACTCACAGTCAACAGCACAGGCGCCAACAACTTCATCGGCA
>NZ_JACOGF010000094.1 GCF_014284335.1 Undibacterium hunanense
CCCGGGAAGTACGCGATTCTGTTGAGAAACTGCGCCAGTTGCCTGTACTTACCGAGCGCGGCGCTCAAATCCAACTTGGCGATGTTGCTGAAATCCGCATCGACGACGGCCCACCCATGCTCAAGAGCGAAAATGCCCGTCTGTCAGGATGGGTGTATGTGGATATCCGCGATCGTGACCTGAGTTCAGCCGTACATGAAATGCAGGAAGTCGTCGCCCGAGAGGTCAAGTTGCCAGCAGCTTATTCGATTACCT
>NZ_JACOGF010000095.1 GCF_014284335.1 Undibacterium hunanense
CCCGGGAAGTACGCGATTCTGTTGAGAAACTGCGCCAGTTGCCTGTACTTACCGAGCGCGGCGCTCAAATCCAACTTGGCGATGTTGCTGAAATCCGCATCGACGACGGCCCACCCATGCTCAAGAGTGAAAATGCCCGTCTGTCAGGATGGGTGTATGTGGATATCCGCGATCGTGACCTGAGTTCAGCCGTACATGAAATGCAGGAAGTCGTCGCCCGAGAGGTCAAGTTGCCAGCAGCTTATTCGATTACCT
>NZ_JACOGF010000096.1 GCF_014284335.1 Undibacterium hunanense
AGTTACGTTACACCGCAGGTAGCCTGGCCAGTCGCCTGCGCCTGCTGCGCACATATGCACCTGCTGGCCTGATGGATGCTGGCATACGTAAAGACCTGCGGCTTGAAGCCTAGGAATATTCATATTTTTGTTGTTCAAAGACGTAGGATAACGCAGACCTGAAATGCAAGCGCTTTGGCAGCAATATCTGTTGGCCAGATATTTGACTGCAAGCATATTTAATCCGATTGGAACCAGAATTATGATGAAAGCTTT
>NZ_JACOGF010000097.1 GCF_014284335.1 Undibacterium hunanense
ATCGACGGTGACCTGACAGGTGCCAACCTGGGTGACACCATCGCCCTGGGCGCGTCCGAATGGACCAACGTATCCGGTTTCGAAACAATCCGTCTGGTTGGTACCTCCAACAACGCCGGCGTTGTTGGTGCTGGTAACTACCGTCTGACATTGACCGATGCCCTGATCGCTGCCAACAACAACGCAGGTGTACTGGCCATCGTCAATGACAACGACACAGCCAACAATGCCAACAACACAGCAGACACAGCT
>NZ_JACOGF010000098.1 GCF_014284335.1 Undibacterium hunanense
TAGCCCATGGTCGCACGCAGACCGACAAACCCTATGCCTGGTTTGACTATGACAATGCAAATGGCATACGCCTGGCAGTGCAACACTTGCTGGCGCTTGGTCACCAGCGTATCAGCCTCATCAGTGCCGGCCTGGATATTGATACCCGTTACCTGATACAGGATGCGCTCGACAGACGCAGTGGCCACCTGGCAGTACAGCAGCTATTGAACTGCACGCCCCGGCCCAGTGCCATCATCGTCGATAAC
>NZ_JACOGF010000009.1 GCF_014284335.1 Undibacterium hunanense
TTGTGGTGCCTGCTGTTTATTTAATATTACGTCGGCAGCAGGCAAAGTCTGATTAGCCTGCCTTGTGCCCGATCGCAATCACACCAGCGCCCAACAAGGCGAGCCCAACTCCAATGTAATCTGTCATCACAGGCTTAATGCCATCGACAGCCCATAGCCAGCCAAGCGCGGTGGCGATATAAATCGCACCATAGGTAGCATACACACGGCCGCTGGCCGAGGGATGCAAGGTCAGCAGCCATACAAATACGATCAGACTGATAGCGGCTGGAAGGAGTAGCCAGGCGCTACCTTTTCCAGTAATCCAAAGCAGCGGCAAATAGCAACCCAGGAGTTCTGCAATAGCCGTTGCAAAAAAAAGTCCGAAGGTTCGCCCGATATTGATCCAATCCATCTCAACCTCTCTTTACGTTGACGAAGCCGGGGCTGTCTACTGCCCCCGCCATTGCTGCACCGCCACCACATCCCTTACTAGTAGGGTTGGCAATTGACGACAAGCTCTCAATAATTGTGCAATCACTGGCTGTTCCACTGCAGCAGGCAGCATTGCAGCTTTCGACGAATATCTCCAAGTTCGCCTCTAACTGACGGAACTCGGCAATCTTCGCTCGGACGGTGTTCAAGTGCTCTTGCGCCAGGTCGCGCACCTCGCTGCAGGCACGGTCTCCATTTTCAAACAAGCTGACCAGGTTGCGTACCTGGTCGATGGGGAAACCAAAGTCCCGGCATCGCTTGATGAACAAAAGACGCTTGTGATCCGCATCTCCATAATACCGTCGCCCGTTTGTCGCACGGGTTGCATGCGGCAGCAAGCCTATCTCTTCGTAATACCGAATAGTCGGGACAGTGCAATGCACTTGCTTGGCTAAAGCACCAATCGATAAATTCTGAGTTTCCATTATTTTCTTTCAATAAGCGCTTGATCCTCAAGTTACTTGAGCATGTACAGTCTTAGCAAGCACTTTTTATCAGATATACCAAACAGGAGGAAACGATGAAGAAGTTTTTGAAAGGACTTGGATTGCTCGGTGGTACTGCTGCGGCATGTGTGGCCTGCTGTACAGTGCCGATTTTCATGGGGCCGCTGCTCACCTGGATTGGCGTAACCCTTGGGTTCGTTTTTTCACCCTGGTACTTGCTTTTGTTAGCTATCCCCGCGCTGCTGATGTTCATGAAAAAGCTGCACAATCAAACTTCACGGGCAAACCGTGCTACTGCTAATGCCTGCGGCTGCAATACGACGCCGCCAAGCACAGACAGGAATAATAATGGCGTCCAATAAGCCTGCGCCCATTGCGTGCACGCTGTCGGCCATGGAGTTTAAGGGCCGTGCAGCATCGATTGCCCAGTTAACCGCGACATCATTATTGTCACATCGGATCGACGGTTGCACTGCGCATTTGCTCTATCGCCAAGACGCAAAACAAGCAGTCGAACAGCTAGTGCAGCAGGAGCAGTCATGCTGCGGTTTCCTCAGTTTTGAGATGGGACAGTCGTCTGATGGCATTACGCTGTCCATTACAGCACCGCCGGAAGTCCAAAGCGATGCCGAAGCGCTATTCGCACACTTGCTTCCGTCTCAGGAAACGTATGTCGATACTGCTGGCGCCAATGAAACTCGAAGTTGTGGCTGCGTCTATCGTTGTTGAAACTGGGCACAAGTTCTTGTTGAATCTCTCGTCGAGCCAAGTCTTTTCTGTGGTTGTGACGGTAGTGTGGTTGGTTTTACTGGTAAGAGCGTACAGCATATTAAAATGCTCAACCGCAGCTCTTCGTGCGGGTGAACTGTACATTGATGAGCTGGAACAGAATCTGTTCCAGCTTGTTACTCAGATAGCCCTTTGATTGACACGCTTGGACAATTCTTCCGCAGTCTCTTTACGTTCACTATACCTGTCCACCAGATAAGGTGACACATCACGCGTCAGCAAGGTGAATTTCATCAGTTCTTCCATGACATCAACAACGCGGTCATAGTAGGCCGATGGCTTCATGCGTCCTGCATCATCAAATTCCATGAATGCTTTTGCAACGGATGACTGGTTAGGGATGGTGATCATGCGCATCCAGCGGCCCAGTATGCGCATCTGGTTAACGGCGTTAAAGGATTGCGAGCCACCAGAAACTTCCATCACCGCCAGGGTCTTGCCTTGAGTTGGTCGTACTGCACCGACCGACAAAGGTATCCAGTCTATTTGCGCCTTCATGATGCCCGTCATGGCACCGTGGCGCTCCGGCGAAGTCCAGACCATGCCTTCGGCCCACTGCGCCAGCTCACGCAGCTCTGCAACCTTGGGGTGGCTATCTGGTGCTCCGTCCGGTAGTGGCAATCCACTGGGATCAAATATCCGCACCTCGCCACCCATGGCTTCAAGCAGACGCGCTGCTTCCAGCGTCAACAGCTTGCTGTAGGAGCGTTCACGTAATGAGCCGTACAGCAGCAGGAAACGTGGCGCGTGAGTTGATGCTTCGGCTGGCCTGAGCTTAGCTGGCTCAGGCATATTGAACAATTCAGCATTCAGGCTGGGCAGATCAGGCAGCATTGTTGACACGCTTACCCTCTGCATCAATGACTTTCTCGCCGTCTTCTTTGGTAAATTCACCCAATTGTGGCAGAGGCAGGATATCCAGTACTTCCTCCGATGGACGGCAGAGTCGTGTTCCCATTGAGGTCACGACGATAGGACGATTGATCAGGATGGGATGTGCCATCATGAAATCAAGCAGTTCATCATCAGTCCATTTGGTGTCATCCAGATTCAACTCTTCGTAAGGCGTACCTTTTTTGCGTAATAGTGCCCGTACTGGCGTACCCATGGCGGCGATCAGTTCCACCAGCTTGTCTCGGCTGGGTGGATTGATCAGGTATTCAATGACTTCTGGCTCTGCACCGGTATTGCGTATCAGCGCCAGGGTATTGCGCGACGTGCCGCACTTGGGATTGTGGTAAATGGTAATGGTCATAGGTGTCTGTCCGAAATGATTATTTGCCTGCAAAATCGCCAGGGGCAACCGTACCGGCTACTGTGGCATCTTTGGGTGGTGCCGGGTAAAGCCAGCAAAATACCAGCGTTGCCGCAGCCGCACCCAGCAATTGGGCAATGATGAAACCTGGCGCATCTGCCGGACGAATTCCAGCAAAGGTATTGGTTGCAGCCCTGGCCAGCGTCACTGCCGGATTGGCAAAAGAGGTCGAAGAAGTGAACCAGTACGCGGCGGTGATATAAGCAGCCACCGCAAATGGTGTTACTGCCGGACGGCTACGCGAGCAGCCTATGATCACGGCGATCAGGCCGAAGGTCGCGACAAACTCACTCCACCATTGCGCCATGCCAGTACGCACATGCTCAGATGCAAAGAACAGCGGGTTTTCAAACATGCCATGCGCAGCAGCGACACCGGCAAAGGCACCCAGTACTTGCACCAGGATATAAGGCAGCACCTCTTTGCCGGGCATATTCTTCTGGAATGCTTCAGATAGCGTCACTACGGGATTGAAGTGCGCTCCCGATATCGTGCCAAACATCAAGATCAGGGCGATCAGGCCAGCACCCGTGGCAATCGCATTCGCCAACAAGGCGATAGCGACATTGCCGCCCGCCAAGCGTTCAGCCATGATGCCAGAACCCACCACCACGGCCAGCAGCATGGCCGTGCCCAGACCTTCAGAAACCAAGCGTCGTGCCATGCTCATACTTTGGTCGCCCCTATCTGGTCGAGTTCTCTTTGCAAGGCGAGCTTTTCCAGTTTATTGATAGGCAGGCTCAAGAAAATATCCAGCCTGGTTTTGATTTCACGGCAGATGCGGGCAAAGGTATGACGAACTTCCTCTTCTGAACCCTTTGCTTCAGCCGGGTCTTGAAAGCCCCAGTGTGCTGTCATAGGCTGACCTGGCCAGAAAGGACAAACTTCACCCGCCGCCTTGTCACACACCGTAATCACAAAATCCATGTGCGGTGCCTCTGCTGAAGCAAACTCATCCCAGCTCTTGCTCCGCAAACCGGATGCACCAAAACCAAAGTGCGCAATCTGCTCGATTGCCATCGGGTTGACAACACCACCTGGGTGGCTGCCAGCGCTATAGGCTTTGAACCGGCCTTTGCCCATGGCATTTAGCATGGCTTCCGCCATGATGCTGCGGGCAGAATTGCCAGTACATAAAAACAAGACGGTATAGATTTTTTCGCTCATGGAGTTCTCCTGATGGCTGGGTACGACTGGAATGAAGGTGAGTAAAGGCAGTTTTATGCAGGGATCAGGCCGCCAATACGGTCAAGCTCTTCCTTGAACTTTTGCTTGTCTTGCGCCAGTGTTTCCAGTGGCAACGCCAGGAATGCCTCGATACGGGCACGCAAGATACGGTAAGCAGTCATGAAAGCAGCATCGATTTCTTCGTCAGTGCCTGTCGCATGTGCCGGGTCTTCCACACCCCAATGTGTGCGCAAGACTGGTCCCAGATAAGCTGGGCAGGTTTCACCCGCAGCGCTGGCACAGACGGTAATGACGATGTCCGGTGTCGCAGGCAGGTTGTCCCAGGACTTGCTGACATAGCCTTCTATCGAGATGCCTTCACGTGCCAGCAGCGCCAGCGAACGCGGATGAACCTGACCGGTCGGCTTGCTGCCTGCACTCATGGCTTTCCAGCCAGCCGGTGCCAGATGGTTGAAAGTGGCTTCACCAAGGATAGAGCGGCAAGAATTGCCAGTGCACAGAAATAAAACGTTCATAAGTCGTCTAGAGATAAGTGAGAGGGATAACTACTGGTGTTTTATGCTTCAGTAGTGGCGCATTGCTGCGCCTGTATTGGTGTGCAGGGATTGCCGCCACAGCAGTTTTCTGTCAAAAAGCCCAACATCTGGTTCATCGTAGTGATGTTCGCTGAGTAAATAACGAAGCGCCCAGCCTGGCGCGATTCCACCAGGTCAGCATGGGACAGCTCTTTCAGATGGAAAGACAGGGAAGATGGCGGTATGCCTAGCTGCTCGCTGATCTTTGTTGCCGCCATGCCTTCCGGGCCTACCTGCACCAGCAAACGGAACACGGCCAGACGGGATTCCTGCGCCAGTGCTGCCAATGCCAATAAGACTTTTTTAGTTTCCATGATCTGCGTATCAAAAGGTTGAGTCGCTTAGACTATATTTCTATATTAATGGAAATATAGAATTCAAGTAAAGCGAAATCACGCAATCGCCAGAAATTATCGATATAGCCAATCTGAGCTAAACACCAGGGCGATCAGGATTGCCGATGCGACCCAGACCCAGCGGGCTATTTTGATAACAGTACGTTTTCTGAGATAAATGACGTTCATGGTTGCTCTCCAGGCAATATCTTGATATTTGATTATTCCTTGGGGTCACGGCGTAACAGGTCGGCGATCTTGACACCGATTTCTGGTTCTCCACCAAAAGCGGTGCCTGTCTTCTTGCTGTTAAAGTTCAGCATGGCATGCTTGTAGTCTTTGTCAGTCAGCGGGATGTACTTTGCTTCCTTGACAGACTTCTGTGCATTAGCCAGATAGAAATCAACAAATCCTTTTACTTCAGGACGTTCTGCTGCTTTGGCACTGACGTAAATGAAGATAGGACGAGACAGCGGTTGATAGCTACCATCAACCACAGACTGTACCGATGGTGCTACCGCAGGCTTGCCAGCTTGATGGACGATGGGGACAAGTTTGAGTTTCTTGCTGTTTTCGACATAGTAGGCGTAGCCGAAGTAACCGATGGAATTGGGGTCACGTGCAACACCTTGCACCACGACGTTGTCATCTTCCGAAGCGACATAGTCAGTCCGACTGGATTTTGTTTTGCCAACGATGGCATCAGTAAAGTAATCGAAAGTTCCGGAGTCGGCACCGGCACCAAACAGCTTGATTGGCGTATCCGGCCAGGCAGGATTGATTTGCTTCCAGCGCATGATCGTGCCCTGGGCTGCTGGCTCCCACATCTTTTTAAGTTCTTCCACAGTGATTTTGCTGAGGAATTTGTTTTTGGGATTCACCACGACGGTCAGAGCATCAAAGGCAATCGGCAGCTCCATATACTTGATGCCGTTCTTGGCGCATTCTTCCATTTCTTTCTTGAGGATAGGCCGGGATGCATCAGAGATATCTGTCTCACCTTTGCAGAACTTCTTGAAACCACCACCAGTGCCAGCAATACCGATGGTGACTTTGACAGCGCCACCCTTGCTGGCCTGATAGTCGTCGGCAACGGCTTCTGTGATCGGGAAAACCGTACTGGAGCCATCAATCTTAATAAAGGTCTGGGCGCTGGCTGGCATTGCGACGCCAGTGGTCAGCGTCAGGATGACAAGAGAAGTCAGATAATCGAAACGGAAGTTTTTCATGAAATTTCCTTGGTTTGCATGTGTGAGTGTGTCAGTGGGTGTGATGGCTGAGCATGCCCAGCCAGCGTTGCGTCAGTATTGCCAGCGTGCGGTATTCATTTTGTCTATGGGCATGGAATAGCTCAGATGCACCAGCTCGATCATCTGCTCAGCGATACGGTCGCTGGTCGTTGCGATGCTGCGCAAGTCATTGGCGCTATTTGTCATGGAAGCCAGGGCTGATTCATAGAACAGCCATTGGCCGCGAGCGACCTCGACCCGGGCTTTGAGTTGCTTGTCGGATTCTGCTTCTGCGGTCAGCAAGTCCAGGCCATTCTTGAATTCGATCCGCGACTGGTTCAAGTCCACCTGCAAGCCTTGTTTGGATGCCATGGACTTGTCCAGCGACCTGAGCAGGATGATTTTTGCCATGCGCTGTGCCAGCGATGCCTGCCGGAGTGCCAACGCGGCCAGACGTGAGCTGCTTTCACTGGCATCTACTTCCAGAGAGAAGGACAGGAAATTCAGCTTGTTCAGCAAATCCTCATTCACGTCATACATCACACCGGCATTGGCCGCAGTTAGCTTGGGCAGACCATCGATCTGGTCTGTCAGCGCAAAATTTGCCCTCGTCAATGCTTTGCTGGTCTTGGCTGACTTGTCGCTGAGTCCACTCAGTTCCTGGCGCATGCGGGCAATGGATGCAATCGACCTGTCCAGTTCTTTGCGTGCTTGGTCACCCAGGATGCCCAAGGCAATCTGCAAGCTGAGCTTGTAGCTACGCTCAGACTCAATGCGGCAGATACCCGCAGTCAACAAGCCACCGCCGTTGGCAGGGACTGGCGGCTTGGAAAAGGCGGCGCGGGAATCGATGCACATCATCAAGGAAATGACGGCAACGAACTTTCTATTAAAAATGGGATGCATGGCTATGCTCAATCAATTTATATCGTGAATAAAATATGCTTTTACATTACTGCAATTCTATAAATATGGAATTGATTGTAAGGCTTGAGCATGACAGCCTTGTTACACCAATGTTGCTGCTTGAGCTTTAGGGGGCTTCCCAGCAATTGCATGTTGCTCTGCAAGAATGAGAACAGCATAAATTTGATCACGATCAAGCTTACGCACATCCTGTAAATTTGCTTTTATAATTCCACTATTATGGAAATGATGCATTTAAAGAGTCAGCAGAAATCCACGGTAAAGGAAGTGTTTTATGACAACAATACAAGTATTTGACCCAGCGCTATTCTGTAGCACGGGTGTTTGCGGTGTCGATATTGACCAGCAATTAGTCAATTTTCCTGGGGATGCCGATTGGTTGAAATCTCTAGGTGGAGTCGTTGAGCGCTTCAACCTGGCCCAGCAACCCATGGCATTTGCTGAAAACCTCATTGTGAAAGGATTCTTGGAGCGCGCTGGTCAAGAAGGTTTGCCAATGATATTGGTCAATGGTGAAATCGCGCTGACAGGTCGCTATTCAAGACGCGCTGAACTTATGCCAGAAGCGTGTTGCACCGGCTTTAACGGACAAGGGAAAGTACAAACGGAGTGCTGTTAATTCATTCATGTCGAGTAATTGGTTAGCTTATTCCTGGGATTCTCTGTTGGCTCTTTTTATCTCTTGCACGCGGTAGGACGGGAATTCACCCAGCTTCATGCCCTCCGGTACATAGAGATGTTTTGAATGTCCCACTCTCTGCGCTCTGTAAATGCCCGTGTGCCCTGAAAACAGATAACTGATAACGCATGCAAGTGCTGCATAGGGACCTATTTGCGGACCAAATAATTCCAGCGCCATGACTGTAGAAGCAATTGGCGTATTCGCGGCCCCTGCAAATACCGCCACAAAACCCAGCGCGGCCAGTGTAGCAAACGGCATTTGCAGCAACGGCGCCAAGGCATTCCCCAGCGTTGCCCCGATATAGAACAGTGGTGTGACTTCTCCCCCTTTGAAGCCAGTTCCAAGGGACATCACGGTTAATACTAACTTGCCCACAAAATCGGTCCAGACCAAAGGATGCTGGAATGACTCCACTATCACTGGTATGCCCAGGCCAGTATATCGTTGCGTGCCAACGAGCCAGATCGCCACTGCCACCACTATCCCACCAAAAAAAAGGACGTAATGGCGCATAGGGGACGCGTTTCTTCATAAAGTCGAATAAACCGTGTGTGGCATTGGCAAACAGCATGCCGACAAGTCCAAATACAATGCCTGCTATCAGGGTCGCCAACAAAGTCCAGGTAGTGATCGCTGGAACCACCCCGGCGCTGTAGTGGGTGTGATGCACTCCCCACAACAGGCCGACCTGGTCTGCAACCACTGCCGCCACGAAGCAAGGCAGGATGGCGTCGTAACGCATACGTCCAATTGCCAATACTTCCAATCCAAAAATTGCACCTGCCAAGGGTGTCCCAAAAACGGAAGCAAAACCGGCACTGATCCCGGCCATGATAAGCAGCCTGCGCTTTTGCGCTGGTATGCGAAAAACACGCGTCAGTTGATCTGCCAAACTGCCTCCCATTTGCACCGCTGTACCTTCCCGACCAACAGACGCGCCGAACAAGTGAGATACCACTGTACTGATTAGTACAAGAGGTGCCATACGTAATGGAATGACTTTTTTAGGATCATGTATTTCATCGATAATGAGATTATTCCCAGCCTCGACATGCTTGCCAAAATGAAAATACACCAAGCCAACAACAAAGCCTGCCGCTGGCAGTAAGCAGATGATCCAGGCATGGGATTCACGCCAGGAAGTCACATAGTCGAGTGAAAACAGGAAGAAAGCTGAGGCAGTGCCAGAAAGTACTGCAACAATGACCGCAAGTAGTAACCACTTTCCCATATAGGGAAGCAGATCGATTTGTTCAGGTTTGTTTGAATGTTTCATAGAACCAGGATTTAGTTGAAATAAAACCTGGTCATATATTTGCCTTGGGCAAAAACCTACAGCTTCCCGATGACCAGGAACGTCTGTAGGCATCATCAGCTACCCGAGATATGCGAGTGGCGGTTCGTATAGACTAACCGGAGGAATGCCATCTCCGTTTTGCGTAGCAAATATTACCAAGTTTCATTCAGTAGGACAAATATTTTACTCAAGGCCCGCATCAGATAAACCCAACTTCGCCTTTAAATAGTGGTGTGGTCAGCATAACCTGCATGTAAGACAAGCTTATCCTAGTAGCTTGTAATGTGCCGGGTGGAAATGTCGAAAATAAAGCATTTGATCAGCACGTAAAGAAAACTGCACAACACTGCACAAATGGATGCACTTATGTTGTTCACGATGTTGTATGAACATCGAGTCTAGCTAACGCAATAGTACCCGCAAACATCAACACTGCTGCCAGAGCGAAACTAAGTAAGGGAGACAGGACGGTCCACAACACGCCAACAGCAGTACTGGATATAAATTTGGCGATGCCATTGACGGTTCCCAAGGCACCAATACTCATCGCCAGCGTATCACGGCTCACCATATGCGCGGTGACGGTCGATTCCAGTGCTTCCTGGATGGCGACATATAAACCTGCAATGAAGAAAATACCAGCCAGCAAAGCCAGACTATCGACTTTGAACCAGAATGCCAGCGCCGTCAGTATTGCTGTCAGTGCGCCGAGTCCGTAACCGATCACTAGAATAGGCAATGATCCAAAGCGATCAGCCAGTACTCCCACAGGAAAAGAAACTAGAACCTGAACCACATTGCGCCAGACATACAGCAAGCCTGCTACTTGTGCCGCGTGCAGAACACCCATAGAAGGTGTCATCAATTGAGTCGCTGCCAATATCAGCAAACTATGTGAAAAATCACCCATGCCAAAGATACCAACCGCTGCCAGATAACGTTTGAAACGCAAAGGTAAACTGCGCAATGCACTGAAAAACTTTAATGTCGGGTTGGGGGAATGCTCAGGGTCTTGCACCAGGGTCAGGAAAGCAAGTACTGCTAGCACACCTGGTATGACACTTAGCCAAAGTACAAAACGAAAAGGTCCTGTGGCATCATCCCAGTGCCAAGTTTGCGCCCAACCAAGTAAGGCGACACCTAATAATGGTCCCAATACAGCACCGACAGTATCCATTGCCCGATGGAAGCCGAATGCTCGACCACGAGTTTCAGTACTGACCGCTTGTATCACGATGGCGTCTCTGAGAGGGCCACGCAAACCTTTACCGAACCAGGACACCAGACGTCCCAGCAATAACAAAGGCCAACCTGCTGCCAAAGAAATCAGGAGTTGCCCTAATGGAGTGAGTCCATATCCAAGCAAGACCAGCAACTTACGATGACCAAGCTTGTCAGCGATATAGCCGGAGATCATTTTTGTGAAACTGGCGACCGCATCAGCAATACCTTCAATTGCGCCGAGCGCAGCGGCAGGAATACCCAGCACAGCGAGAAAACCTGGCAAAATGACTGTCGTTGTCTCGTAACAAAAATCACCCAACGCGCTGGTCAAGCCAGCCCCCGCCACTGTGCGGTTAAACCAGCTTTTTGCTGTGGGTGATGACGTTATTCCAGGCGTAGCCTCTTCATTTGCATTCATTTTATTTTTCCTTGATGTGTGACAAGGAGCAGGTTTGGTTTGTAACTTACGTTAGCAGCATCTTGATGCCAGCAATAATTAAAGCACAAGCCAGCAAAGATAATATCGCAGGGCTCGCCAATCGCTTGCTACCATAATCAGCACCAAGATAACCACCGGCCACTGCCGCAACGGCCCAAACAGGCATAGCGTCTGGAAAAGTGATATTGGTACTCATCAGACCAAATAAAGCTGCCAATGAGTTTACCAGGATGAACGGTGCTGCCACGCCAGACGATTCACGCGCCGTTGCCCAGCCTGCGAACAGCAGCAAGGGACTCAGGAAAATTCCCCCACCAACACCGGTCAAACCGGACATCAATCCAATGCACGCCCCTGCGAATATTAAATAAACCTGACGGCCGCGGCGCACCGTTTCCGTTGAAACCTGCGGTTTCCACAATAGACGCCAGGCTGCGTAGATTAATACGATGCCTATCAGTGGTTTGTAATAGTGGGATGGCAATTGCAGTCTGCCTCCGACAAAGGCAGCCGGAATTGCCAGCAGGGCGAGAGGCCAAAACAGTGTCCACGAAAAAAAACCAGCACGTATGTACTTGACCGTCGCAATTGATGCCACAAGGATATTCAGTGTCAGTGCAGCGGGCTTCATTTCAGTTGGAGCCAGGCCGAACAATGCCATTGCCGCCAGATATCCTGAAGCACCGGCATGTCCCACCGCTGCATAAAGCGCTGCTGCAATAAAAATCAGTGTAGGCAAGCCTATTTCTAACAACATTAAATATCTCTTTTTAGTATTTCAACATAACCGCCAACGTAATTCACATCGCCTATATTTGGGGAGTGTGAAGTGTACACGGCAGTTCAATAAGGCAATACAAAATAAATACGGATTAATCGTCATATTTCCCTAATGATAATTTATGTATTGAGCAACTTCGACAACACCGAGAAACTTAAATTTCTTGACAGCCCATTTCCTTGTGTTATCCTTTATTCGTAATTTAACGAATAAAGCCTTATGTCGAACAATTGCTGCACTACTGAACCCGCCGCTCTGGATATTGAATTTAAGCCAGATGAGATTGCTTTACTATGCAAGGCATTGGGGCATCCTGCCAGGGTCAAGCTGCTCAAGCATCTGTCAAACTATGGTGAGTGTTTTTTTGGAAGCCTGACGGATATCCTGCCTTTGGCGGCATCCACCATATCGCAGCACGTCACCATCCTGAAAGAAGCTGGTCTTATACTCGGCTCGTCAGATGAGCAGCGTGTTTGTTATTGCGTCAACGAAGTCCGACTGGCGCAATTCAAGAACTTAATCGCAGGTTTATAAACACATATTTTTTTGTCTTCATATTCGTTATTCGACGAATAGCAAATTGATGTAATCATTCTTGGAGGTCATGATGAAAGTACAGACAAATGCATTACCAGTCGCAGTGATCGGCGCAGGACCAGTTGGACTGGCTGCTGCTGCACATTTACTCTTGCGCGGACAAAAGCCGTTGATATTTGAAGACGGTTCGTCCGTTGCCGCGAACCTGGCCAGCTATCGTCAGGTGCGACTGTTTTCTCCATGGCGCTTCAATCTCGACCAGGCATCCGTTACTTTACTGGAGCCTACAGGCTGGATCAAGCCTGATCTGGAAGGCTTACCGACTGCAGGAGAGATGATAGATCAATACTTGCAGCCGCTTGCCCAGTTACCAGCCATTGCTGAAGCGCTGCACTTTGAACACAGGGTAGTGGCGATTAGCCGTCAAGGCTATGACAAAGTCAAAACCAAGGGACGAGATGACGCGCCATTTGTCTTGCGCGTACAGACGCCTGATGGTGAGAAGGAATATCAGGCCAGCGCCGTCATTGATGCCAGTGGCACCTGGTCACAGGCAAATCCTCTGGGAGCCAATGGCGTCCCGGCACTTGGCGAACAAAGAAATGCTGCCCACATCACTTACGGCATGCCTGACATACTTGGTGCCGAACGCCAGCGCTTTGCTGGTAAACGTGTCCTGGTCGTTGGTACCGGCCATTCAGCCGCCGGCAATCTGCTGGCTTTGGCGCAACTGGCAGAACAAGTGCCAGGAACCACGCTGCTATGGGCTATCCGGGGCAACCATGTTGCCAAAGTGTTTGGTGGTGGCAGCGCTGATGGCTTGCCAGCGCGGGGGCAGCTAGGTTCCCGTTTGAAGGCATTGAAAGAATCCGGGCAGTTGAGCTTGTACCGAAATTTCCAGATCAGGGAAATACGCTCTCAAGAACACGGCATTGAGGTCATTGGCGAAGTTCATCAAGGCGAAACGCCGCTCATTTCTGGCATAGATGAAATCATAGGCGCTACCGGTGCCAGACCCGACCTGAGTCTCAGCCGGGAATTACGCGTGCGTTATGACCCCTGGCTGGAAAGTACGGATGCATTGGCTCCCTTGATTGATCCCAATGTCCATAGTTGCGGCACGGTGCGCCCGCATGGTCACCGTGAGCTGGCGCATCCAGAAACCGGCTATTACGCAGTAGGTGCTAAAAGCTATGGCCGTGCACCGAATTTCCTGATGGCGACGGGCTATGAGCAAGTACGTTCTGTCGTGGCTGCACTGACTGGCGACCTGGCCGCAGCAGACCATGTGCAGTTGATCTTGCCAAAAACCGGCGTGTGTAGCACGCAGCCAGTCTATGAGCTACCAGAAAAGGATGCAAATGCCGGGTGCTGCGGTGGTGCCGCACCGACAGGCTCGAATGCTTGCTGTGTCCTTGATGCCGATGAAAAAGCCAAGGGTAATGCTGGCTGCGGATGCAGCACACAGGAAGGGACACAAGCATCGACGCCAACGGCCATACCTGCACCTGTCAAGGCTAAATCCAGTTGCTGTAACTAACCCTTTTTGATCGCGTCTCGTATGAACCAGCAATTTCACGCCAGAAAAACCATCGCTATCCTGGCATTTACGCAAGTCGCCTCCTGGGGATCACTGTATTACGCCATTTCTATCCTGGCACCTGAAATCCTGAAGGAGATGAGATGGTCAGCAGAAATCGTGTTTGGTGCATTCTCCTGGAGTCTGCTGGTCGCAGGACTGGTATCGACGCCAATAGGTATCCTGCTGGATCGTCATGGTGGGCGGCTGGTGATGGGCAGCGGTTCTCTGGTTTGCGCCATTGGCATGATCATTCTCAGCTTGAATCATTCAATGGCAATTTATTTCCTGGCCTGGTCATTACTCGGACTGGGAATGGCGCTGACTTTGTATGAGGCGGCATTTGCGACCATCAACCGCAGCTTTCTGACGAATAGCCGCCAGGCAATTTCGACACTCACGCTGTTCGGCGGCTTTGCCAGCACTGTTTTCTGGCCACTGACGTTGAAATTGAATAGCCTGATAGGCTGGCGCGATACCTATCTGCTCTATGGTTTGGTGCAGTTGGCGGTGTGTTTTCCGTTGCACATGATGCTGGGATCACCAAAGAGCGGGGAGGCGCTTGCCAGTGTGCAAAGCAAGTCATTACCTGTGAAGCGCAGCCATACCCTGGCCGAAGCCCTTCGCCACCCGGCTTTCTGGAAGCTGGCACTGGCGTTTTCAGCGAATAGCTTTGTCTTCTCGACGATGTCAGTCCATCTGATCCCCTTGCTTGGCAAGTTCGGCCATGCAACGACCTGGGTCGTGATGATGACAGCCATGATAGGCCCTATGCAAGTAGCTGGCCGCCTCGGTGAAATGACGTTTGCCAGGCATGCCTTACCGCAGACAGTCGGCAAGTGCATCTTTGCGGCATTGCCAGTGGCATTGCTGGTGCTGATCACATTTGGCACGCAGCAATGGGCAGTGGCATTGTTCTGCATACTGTACGGACTGAGTAACGGCATTTTGACGATAGTGCGCGGAACGATTCCACAAGCCTTGTTCGGACGAGAAAATTATGGTGCCATATCCGGGGCACTGGCTGGCCCTGCACTGATATCCAAAGCAGCAGGCCCGCTTGCCATGGCGGTTGTCGCGCAACAGACTGCTACACCTTACCCGTTTCTGCTGATACTCTTGCTTTTTACTATCGTCTCTCTGGGTTTCTATCTGGCTGCGATCAGACTAGAACCTGTGAGCATGGAAGCCATTTAGCCATTCTCCATTACGAACCTCAACATCATGATAAGAACAGTCACACCTGCCGATGCAGCAGCCATCATCGCGATCTACAACCACTACATTGCCACGACCACGATCAGCTTTGAAGAGAATCCGGTGTCAGAAGAAGAAATGGCACAGCGCATAAGAGATGTCACCGCGAATATGCCCTGGTATGTGGAAGAACAGGATGGTCAGTTGGTGGGCTATGCCTATGCCACGCCATGGCGGGTACGCAGCGCTTACCGGTTTTCTGTGGAAAGCACAGTCTATGTGTCGCCTGAACATCCACGTAAAGGAATTGGGGCCAGGCTATATCAAGTGCTGTTAAACGACCTGCGTGATAGCGGTATCCACGTCGTACTGGGCGGCATCGCCCAACCCAATGCTGCCAGCGTGGCGCTGCATGAAAGGTTTGGATTCGAGAAGGTGGCGCACTTCAAGGATGTTGGCCGCAAGTTTGAGCAATGGGTGGATGTGGGTTATTGGGAGCTGAAGCTGAATTAAATCTATAGATAAAGGGATGTATCCATATCAAGACTTGGCATTTGCATCTTATCCGGCAGAGATGCTACAAAAGGTAATACATTACGGTCTTTACGTATCTGACCGACATTGCAAAGTAACAATGATAATGTATTCATATCCAAATGGTTCTTATGTTTTAATCATTTATCTAGAATTATTTGTTTCTTCCGATAATTATCACTTATCGGAAGTAATTGAGTGGAAGTTGTTAAATCATATACAGAGCGCTTTGTAGTGAAATATGAACATGGCACCTAAATGTACTTGGGTGCCATGTTCAGAATACTATCTTCCAGTTGCATGATTAAAACTGTTCAGCCATGACTTCTCGTATTGTGTCCTGCCATCAAGCTCGGTCTGCTTTGAGGGGGCATAAATGAAACCATCTTCAATCGCCCAATCAGGTGTGTTCAGCTTGTTTTTAGACGCAATCAATGTTGTCCAATTTATACCGTTTTTACTTGGTGACGGGATTCGAGAAACATCAATGCCATAAGTTGTTAGCATACGTTTTCGGAAACGGAAATAGGTTGCTGGAGCATCGAATACTTTTCGTAGAGGTTCGCCATGTGACCACAACATCAATAATCGACGGTCGTCTTGATTTCCGAGAGTTTTCAGCGATATATCAAGGGCGTCCACCGAGGGCATATCCGTGATAGAAACGCTGTCTAAGGATTGACGATGTATTGCGGCTGCAGTTTCACAATTCCATGATGAACCGATATCCAAACCCTTAGATTTTAGTCCGCGTTTAAAACGAGTTTCGATCCGAATACTGTCTTCTAAATACTTGATTAGGCGGTCAAATTGAATACCGGTTCCGATGCGGTCAATAGACTTTTTTTCAAGCTCTCCTAGAATGCACAGTTTGTGTTTTTGCACTTCATTTTGCAATTGGTATTGTTTGTCATAAACAATAATTTGACGGTCACGAGAGTTTGGCCAAATTCGGATGCCTACACCTTTTTGAATTGGAGTTATGCCTAAGGCTTGTGGGGCATACCGACGCATATTATCGCAAAAGGAATTGATTGAAGCTGTTGGTATCCTGTAGTACTCGGCGATGTGCACTTCGTGAACAAAATATGTACGATCTTTTATTGCCTGTCTCACCGAACTTGGCATTTTTATTTTTAATGTCTTAAAGCACAGTTCGATTGACTTGCTTACCAGCGGATGCAGTTCATTAATTCCAAGTCCATTGTGGCATTGAATTAACTTCAGTGGACAGCCGCTAAAGCGTATTAGCTGACCTTGGTCTTCTATCCGCACTTCAAAACTGGGTGCGTGTTTGTTGACTTGAATTTTAGTTGGCGTGAAAGATTTCGACTTTACTTTGCTGGCATGAGTAGTTTCTACTGTTTTTCCTAACACTGGTAAGTCGTTACCTTTCACTGTAATGTTGAAATAGTCAATCATGGTAAGCCATATGGATATGTTTATGGATATGTTGGCAGCGAGCACAGTCGTTTTAAGGCCAGTAGTAGTCGGATATAACTGACGATAGCGATCTCCATAGCTCTACTATCGAGAGTGCATACATAAAGCTAAAAGCGCGCCTTGGTGCAAAAATGCGCGCGCTAGTGCTTGCATTACTGCATCGTCGATTTTGCAGCCTTCAGGTGACGATTGACCGTTGAGCGGTCAATTTTCAGCTGATTGGCAATCTCTGCGCTCGACATATTATTTGCTTTCATACTAATTATTTTCGATGCTATTGCGCTAACAGAATGGCCACGTGAGTATTCCCATTGCAATTCACCCTTTGTCGATTTTGCCATTACAACCGTAATTGGCAATGCTTCATCGCTAGCCAGGTGACGTTTTTTTTCCCATGTCATCTGTATGCGCAGAGATCCATCGGTACTCTTGTTGTCGACTGGATTGAGCGAAACTGACCAGTCGAGAGCATCTTCATGGCGCGAGCTACCACGCTGACCTCCTTTCTTTCCAGAGTGATGAACAACGATGACGCAGCGACCAGCATGTTTGTGGGCCAACATCCATTTTGCTAGAGGAGCAAATGCTTCAGGTGTTTCACGACCGTCACCGCTCCATGCGGAATAATTATCGACAATGACAACATCCCATTCTGTACCAATCATTTGATCAATTTGTGTTTGTCCAACAGGATCCGTTATTGATGGCATTAAGCCAGCAAAAGATTCCGGGGTGAAAATTGACAGATTTTTTGGAGGGGGAGTGTCCAAACTGTCGCACATCATTATTAATCGATCTTTGAATGAAGATATATCCATCTCTCCGTCTAAATAAATCACGCGACGTTGTTTAAATGGATGATGGTCCAAAAATGAAACACCTGAACTTATGGAGATCGCGATACCCATCAACAGCCATGTCTTACCACAACCACGAGGACCATAGAACATGCCAGTTTGATTGGATAAAATCAATTTTCCCCAGTGTTTTTTGCGATTTGGAACGCTGATTTTTGTAAGGGCTTCTGCTGTCATGAGCATCATCTTTTTTGTGGGCTCAAATTTAATTATTTCGGTTTGTTGTCCTACCGATTTATTTTCCTTTTTTATAGTGCGCTCTTTAGTCGGTTTTTTAGATGTTTTAACTTTTACTGTCATTTGTTTTTCTCGATGTGGTGTTCGATAGATACCGTGCCACGTGCTAAGTAGGTTGTGATGAATTACGAGCATGTGTGACGCTCTAAGCACTATTTACAGCTGGCACGCGTTGACTTTTAAGGTCATCCAATTTTTACAATTAGGACGAATCTTTAAGTCCTCACTTATTTTGGATATGTCCATTGATCCATTGATCAATCTCAGTTTCTGAGAAACGGACGGCGCGAACGCCAATCAAGTAAGGTTTAGGGAAAATACCCTTCTTGATATACGCGTAAATGGTTGAGCGAGAAATTGTGCAACGAATTTGAACTTGTTTAATAGATATCAAATTCGGCGCAGGAATGTTCTCTGGATATTTTGATTTGTCGTTGCTAGCCACAGCTGAAATTTCAGACATGCAGCGAACGTGTTCAGAATCGACGATTGCTGGAACGATTAATTGAAAAGAGGTCATAGATACTCCAAAGTAGTTGAACTTGCGCTGGCCGGCACAGTTCCTATCTTCGTTGAAGTATGTTTTTTCATCTAGGGAAAACGGTGAGCTACCTAACTTTCCATTGGCAAAATGAAAACTATGTTTTTTCTCCCACGTAGATATCTTTACTTGTGGGTTTTCCTGAGTGTAGTGGTAAGGACATGTATTTGTAATTGGCGTACTCTTCTGCCTGTTTAATTCTATGTTTTACAGAGTCTCGTAGTTCAGTGGTAGTTTTACCTTCAGATTTTTTGGGTTCAATCAGCTGCGCGCACTGAGCTATTTTGTATCCAGCAGCACGTGCATCCAATAGTCGTATGTAAATTCCAAAAGTCTTTACGCTATGGTTAAAGTGGGCAGGTTTTTTTCCGCGTATTTCGCTATATTTATCTAACCGGTTTTTCAATATTTTTTCTGCATCCCTTAGCTGCTTGTCAAATGCTTTGATATCGGTAATCGCTTTATTTAAATCGAATCGTATTAATATCGCTCCAGGAATTAGCTTAATTTTCTTTAATCTTTTTGGAGATTCTTCAATATTGATATTTGTCCAGATCGATAGTTTTTCTGTTTCAAACTTGGGAAAGCCGTAGTTGCCTTTGTACTTGTCTTTAAAATCTTTAAATTTTAGCAAACCAAATTGCTGGGCTATCGCTTGTTTTTCATCTTCGGATTTGTCTTTAGCGTTATTGCATGCTTCAATGAATTCATTATTCCTGCGTAGAAATTCCCAAGCCCACCTTCGATAGGTCCATCTAGATAGTCCTTTATATCTGTCGATGGTGGCACCATCTGGTCTCGGTTTCTTTTTGGTTATCACAGGCATAGTTTTGTAATTAAATTCACAGCAGGGTTATCAAATTGGGATTTTTGTATAGATTAATCTAGCGTATTGCACTATTTGAACTGATTGCAACATGTTTAATGCTTAATACTTTTTCCGTATTCTTGAGTGTATCCAGATAGGTTGACCAAGCCTTCATCATCTCCCGTCGATCTTCAAGATATTTTGCTTTTTGGTACTTGCCTTTTACACCTTGGACTAAGTGTGAAAGTTGGCGTTCAATTTTATCCTCTCCCCATCCAAGTTCAGCAAGCGCGGTAGCTGCCGTATGGCGGAAACCATGTGGCTGGATTACCTCACTTGAGTAGCCAAGTGTTTTGAGGGCTTTGTTTATTGTTCCGTCACTGATTGGTTTTGCACCAGAACCAGCGCTAAAAACATATTCACCAAAACCAGTATAGGGGCGCATAGATTGAATTATTTGTATAGCCTGATCCGAGAGTGGAACGATGTGATCAATTTCAGTTTTTGTGACCAAATAGCGCCATTCCTTGCTGATAAAATTGATGTCTTTCCACTTCGCTTGTCGCAGTTCACCTGGTCGCGTAAATACAAGTGGCAGTAGTTGAAGTGCAGCCTTGGTTGCTGGCGAGCCGACATAGCGGTCAATATCGCGCATTAACTGGCCAAGAAGATTTTGGTCTACGATGTGTGAGAAGTTCTTGCTAACATGCTTTTCGAGTGCGCCCAGTAGATCATGCGCAATGTCTCTTTCTGCTCTGCTTGTTTGGATTGCATATCGCCAGAGACCGGACATTAGTGTTCTAACGCGGTTGGCTGTTTCTGTGACGCGTTGGCCGCGATTATTTTTACGAGATTCGATGCGGCGTAAGCATCTGAGTAGATCAATCGCTTTGATTTCGGCGATTGGTTGTTTCCCAAGGTAGGGGATGAGGTCGTTTTCTAGATATGCTTTTGTTCTGGCTTTGTGTGTTTCTGAGAGCGGCTCTATTTTGATTCTGAACCATTCCCATGCAACTGCTTCAAAATTATTCGTTGCCGCTTCTATTTTTGCAACTTTCTTCGCTTTCTTGCTTTCGCTCGGATCAATACCTTCAATAATTAATTTCCGAGCTTCGGTTCTTTTTTCGCGAGCATCTTGGAGTGAGACTGTTGGATATTCTCCGAAACTGAGACGGTTGGCTTTTCCGTTTTCTTGCCGGTACCGCATACGCCAGATTTTCGAGCCAGTTGGAGAAATCTCTAAATTTAAACCGCCACCGTCAGCCAGAGAATATATTTTGTCTCTCGGCTTAGCGTTGCGGATTTTGGTATCCGTGAGTGGAATCGCTAATTTTGGCATTTTGTGTCCATAAGAATTATGGACACAATTATGGCCACAAAAAACGTGGCTGGCAATAAATCTGCTTGGACGCTAATAAACAAAAAACCCGCGTTCTTCATAGAGAAACACGGGTTGATTTGTATGTTACTGGATGTCTTAAAACATCTAATTGGTGCCGAGAGCCGGAATCGAACCGGCACGCCTTGCGGCGCGGGATTTTGAGTCCCGTGCGTCTACCTATTCCGCCATCTCGGCAACGCAGACCGAAATTATGACAGAGCTGTCAGATTTTTGCAAGCGACCGCTTATTCCGGGGGCTTTCTGTTTGTGTTCAGCTTATGGGCTGATGTCCGGGCGTTCAAATTTTACGTTCCGGCGCCACATGGCGGGGGTGGGGAAGCGTTTTTGGACGATGCGCAGGTAGTACCACAGGCTGAAGGCAACGATGGCCAGGCTGGTGCTGTTGGCCATCCAGAAACCGGCGGCACCATGCAGAAATGCGGGGCTGATGTGGTAGGGGTCCAGGCCCATGATAAAACCGCCGCCCAGGCCGCAGCCCCATAGGGCAAAGGCGTACAGAATCGTGGGGACGATGGCGATTTTATAGGCGCGCAGGATGAAGGCGGTGGTGACCTGTATCGCATCAAAAATCTGGTACACGGATATAAAGGTGAACAGGGGCAGGGCGGCTGCAATGATCAGGGGGTTGGATGTATAGGCATGCAGGATAAGGCCACGGCTGAACCAGATGGTAATGCCTATGGGCACGGCCAGCATGGCTGCCAGGATGATGCCGGCGTTGCCAGTCACGCGCGCTGCCTGCATTTGTTTGGCACCGATGGCTTGTGCAACCAGGGTGCCGGTAGCACTGGCGATGGATAGAGGCAACATGTATAAAATGGTGCCGAAGTTGGCGGTCAACTGGTGGCCAGATACTGCCACTTCACCCAGCCTGGCGATAAACAGGGCCATGAAGGCAAAGGCGGTGACTTCGATCAGATAGCTTAAGCCCATGGGTATGCCAAGGTTAAGCAGGCTGCGTAGGGCTTTCCAGTTGGGTTTGACAAAGCCGCTGCCAAACAGGGCAAACACATCGTAATATTTAACGTGCTTGAGCATGAGCCAGCCGGTCAGCAGCATCAGCCAGGCATTGACGGCAGTGGCAGCCGCACAACCGGGGCCGCCCATGGCGGGTATGCCCAGGCCACCAAAAATAAACAGGGTGTTGAGAGGGATTTTAATTGCCAGTGCTGCCAGTTGTATGGCCATGACCATTTTGGGGCGGCCCACTGCATTGTTGAGCGCACCATAAATACGAAAACCCAGGGTGGCGGGCAGGGCAATGGCCAGTATCTGCAAGTATTGTGCGGCCTTGTCGTTCAGTGTTGGTGATGCCTGGGCGATGGATAGTAAGCCATTCGGGAAGAGTAAAATCAAACAGCCTATGCAGGCCAGAAAAAGGCCCAGCCATACGCCCTGTTTGATTTCTGCACCTATCTGTTTGAACTTGCGTGCACCAAACAATTGACCAACGACGGGGGAGATGGATTGCAGTATGCCGTTAAGGCCAACAAAGATACTGACATAGATCGATATGCCGATGGACAGTGCCGCCAGGTCAGTCGCTGAAAAGCGCGAGGTCATGGCGGTGTCGATCACCCCGTTGCCCACCACGGCCATCTGGCCCACCATCATGGGCCATGACAGTGAGGCGATGCGTTTGATATTGCCGCTAAGGGTGCTGGGATGTTCGAATTTCATGACTATTTACGCTGGTACAGGGTAAATACTTCATCATTGTCGGCGGCACGGTGACCAAACCAGATGGCGGTCCATTCTTCGGCCTTGTATTCGGCTGGCAGTGCCAGTTCCTGATCCTGGGTTTGATTCTGAGATTGAGCTTGAGTTTGATGGGCACGTTTGCTGTTTTGTATCAGCAGCAAGCGACATTCATTGTCTGAGAATCCGGCAAATTTTACTTTGCCAAAATAGGCAAATGAAGCGCGCTGTGAAGGGCCTATCAGTGCCTGTATGCAGTCATAGTTGGCGGGCAGGTTTTTGGCCAGTTCTTGTGACAGAGGGGCATAACTGATTTTCTGATTGGCCCATGGCAGCCATAGGCTGAGCAACAGCAGCCAGCATAAAATCACGCCACCGCTTGACAGTACGACGGCACGCCACAAGACGGCGGGTTGGCGTGATATGCGCCAGTACACCAGACGGAACCAGGCGACGGTGGCAACCATGGCGATGAGCATGACAAAGGGGTTGAAGCTGGTTTTGTAACCGGGGGCCAATATGGCGGCCCTGTTCGCCCAGTTGCCTGGCCAGCCGGTCTGGTCGGCTATCCAGGCAAACCAGATGAAACCGGCGACGGTGGTAAATACAATGACAGAGAACCAGTCCACGGCATTAATCGCGCTGCGCTTCATGGTCGGCAAGCCAAATGCGGCGAGTATGGCCAGCGGTGGCAATATGGGTAAGAGCAAGGCTTCTTCTGATTGCGTGTTGACTACAGTCAGTACCGCAAAGCAAATCAGAAAGCTGACAGGCAGTGAAATATGCAGGGCTTTTTCTTGTTTGCGCCAGGCATAAATAGCCCATGCTGCAAAAGGCCAGGCAGGCCAGCTAAACCAGATGCCGTTGCGGAACAGATAGCTGATGCTTTCTGCATTCGGTATATTGAACTGACGATAATTCCAAAGCATCCAGGCCTGATAAGGCGAGCTGTCATACGGATGCAGGACATTGATGGCAGTCAGCCAGATGGCGGCTACGGCGCAGGCAATCGGCAGGCTGATCAGGGCCAGGTATTGCAGGGGCTGGCGTTGCTGACGATAAGCACAGGCAGCCAGCAGGCTGATGCATAAAGCGGTGGGCAGCACCCAGCCCCTGGTCAGTACCAGCAAACCGAAGATGATGCCGATTTTGATGGCAGTCCGTTTGCTGGGGTCATCCAGCAGGCGCACGCAAAAATACAGGGTGCAGGCGATCAGGGAAATTTGCAGGGTTTCTGCACTGGTTTCGTGGCTGCGTACCAGCAGGCCCAGGCAACCCAGATAAATCAGCAGGGCGCCGTCAGCCAGGGTACGGCCAAAGTCCTTGGGTTCGGGCTGGCCACCAAAGGCCAGTTTCAAGGGCTGTGCTTCTGGCCTGCGGCCCAGCAGATAGGTGGCATACCAGACCGAGAGGCAGCCCAGCAGAAAAAAGAAGCCAGTGCTGAGGCGGGCGGCCATGGGTTCGCCCACTAACCAGCCAAATAATTTAATACATATGGCACCCAGCCAGAATGCCAGCGGGCCTTCTTCAGGCATAGGCAGGCCGACGATGTGCGGCCACAACCAGTCGGCCAGGGTGCCATGGGCCATGGTCCACATGATGCCAAAGCCGGCGGCATCGTCACCTTTCCATGGGTCGCGGCCTATCAGGCCGGGCAAGATATACAGGAGACACAGGGCGAAGATTCCCCAGCGCGGTAGCGCAACTGTTGCGGCAGCAGGAAGTCGGACTGGCTTCATATCTTTATGATGGAAGGAAAGGATGCTTATTGTAGGGTAAAGCGTTAGTAAAAAAGGCAGCCAGGGCTGCCTTTTTTAATTTAAATCACGGGATAGACGCATAAGCACGCATAGTGCTATACCGGGATGCATATGGAGTCCGCATGGAGTCTGTATAAGATTCACAGGCAGTACCGTATGCTTGCCGGCTGGCGCTGCGCCGCAAAAAATGTGGGCAGCGCGCTACAGTGGGTGTGCTTAAGCGGTGTTTCCCTGCGCCGATTAACCGGCGGCGACAGAAGTCTTGGAACCGACTTTGCCGAACTTTTGGCGGAATTTTTCAACGCGGCCAGCAGTATCAACGATTTTATGTTTACCAGTGTAGAAAGGATGGGATTCCGCAGAAACCTCGATCTTTACCAGTGGGTATTCTTTACCTTCAAACTCACCTTTGTCACGGGTGTTGATAGTTGAACGTGTGATGAATTTGAAATCGCAAGAAACGTCGTGGAACAACACTTCGCGATAATTTGGATGGATGCCATCTCTCATGTTTGCCTCGAAAATAGTGTAGGTAGCCAATAAGCACTTCGTCGGTCGCCCAGCTTCTTGACCCGATTGCATTATCACTTGCCAAAGGTTAATTAATTGTCTGGATTCTGGTTGCCCAAAATGCCAAGCCCATGATTATACAATGAAAATTAAGGTTTTTGCGATGGGGTTTTGTAGGCTAGGGTCATAGAATGTTGCTTGTTGTGTGCTTTTTCTGTTCTTTTTGTTATAAATTTTATCAGTGTGCAAAGAAAGTCGCTGGGCTCCTGCCTCCGCAGGAGCGACGAATTTGAGAGCAAGGCTGTTCTAATAGCCTTCAGGTTTTTGCCTCCTCATTGCATTTCTCTGTGGTGCAGTAAGAAATTCAAGCAACATGTTGCCTGCTTACGGAACGATGATCTTTTGCAAAAAAGTCATTTCTCCCTCTATGCCTCTGTGGTGAGAGGTCTTCATCTTAAAAGGCCGGCAAATCTATCCCATTCCTGTCCCGCTTGCTAAAATCCCACCTCATAAATCAAGTCCTGAAGGAGAACCATGACGACGAGCTATCTGGGTATGAGTTCGATGCTACATAGTATTGAAGTCGCCGGGATACTGGCTTTTGCCAGTTCGGGGTTTATTGAAGCCAGGCGCAAGCGCATGGATGTGGTGGGGGTGTTTACGGTGGCGTTTATTACTGCCTTTGGCGGCGGCACGCTGCGTGATCTGCTGCTGGACAGGCGGCCACTGTTTTGGGTGGAGAATCAGGAATACCCCATCCTCATCTTCGTGATATCGCTGATTGCCATTCCCTTTTTGCGGCATTTACGCAATGCCGTGACAGAAAGCGCGATCGTGCTGGCGGATGCGCTGGGGCTGGGTTTGTTCAGCGTGACCGGTGCTTCACTGGCGCAAGAGGCGGATATGCCGATGTTTGTCTGTGTGATGATGGGGGTCATTACCGGCATTTTTGGCGGGGTTTTGCGCGATATTATCTGTAATGAGATACCGCTGGTGTTCAGGCGCAGTCATTTGTATGCGACCTGTGCTTTTGCCGGTTGCTGGGCTTATCTGCTATTGAACTGGCTGCAGGTCAGCGAGGCGGTTGCGCTGGGGTTTGGCGTAGGCATCTGCTTCGTACTGCGCATGTTGGCAGTACGTTTTGACTGGAAATTACCGGTTTAGGCTTGATTGACCACCAGCCGCATAGTGCATGCCTGTTCCGCAGGGCGCGGTTTTTTTAATGGCGGGCGGGCGACCAGTCCGGCCAGGAATATATCGACCATGTCCTCTGCATGCTGCATCAGGCAGTAGGCGGAGGTATCTTCCAGCCATTCGTGAACGATGCCGATAACGTAAGCGTGCAAGGCTTGCATGGCGATCCAGGTATCGGTGTCGGCGTGCAGGGTGCCCTGATCAACCGCTTTCTGGATCAGTGCTTCGACTTTTGCCAGGCATTCAATACGTTTTTCGCTTTCGGCAGAGAAGAAGATCAGTTCACTGTTTTTTTCGCAACGATGAAAAATGATGTCAAATACTTTTTGCTGATGCTCATTGCCGGTGACCAGATTCAGAAAGTGTATATTCAGTTGCCTGATACCTGCCAGGGGGTCTTTGTGTGGAGTTGACGCAATTTCATTGAGCATTGCTTCCATGGGCAGGAAGGCGCGGTCACACATGGCTTGAAAGAGGGCGTTTTTGTCTTTGAAATGCCAGTAGATAGCACCGCGCGTCATGCCTGCTGCAAGAGCAACATCATTGAGTGTTGTACTGGTCACACCTTTTTCGGCGAATACTTTTTCAGCAGCGTCGATCAGCGTATTATAAGTTTCTTGCGCTTCTTCTTTCGTCTTTCTGGCCATCTTGTTTCCTTTGCGTACGTCGCGGATTAATTTGCTGGTTAATTTGCAGATTAATGATCGCTGCGCACAATTTTTACGTCGTCTCTTCGTTATAGTATTTAATGCAGAGTGAAATCCTGGAAAACATGGGCTTTCTGCCATTCGCAGCCCGGTGCATAAGGTACATAAAGCTATATGGATGCTAAATACTGCTTATAAAGACATAAAACGAGAGCTGCATGAAATACTTATATCGTTTTTCTGCTGTTAAAGCCTGCTTTGTTACGCCTTGATACTGGTACAAATTTAAAAAAATGATCTGTTCCAGATCAAATATGTTGTCCCGCAGCAGAAATTTCATGTCTGCTTTATACTAGTTTTCTTGCCTTGGTACCAACCTTGTTATCAGGTCCATGACAGCGATGAGATCAGGCTGTCATTTTGTGTCTTTAAAATACCCGGAATTAAGCAAAACTGCCGCAAATGTATTAAAACCCAGGCCATATCAACATACTGTCTTCGTCGCAGATGGTGTGCCGGGACAAATTTGGCAAGCCTGTTTGCGATACTTGTTTCAGCGTCTATAGCAAGTGATGTCTATTTAATAAAATCTCAATGGACTCTATCAGAGTCTGCTGGAACCAGATACCTCAAAGCCCCTGCTTTCCTGTAGGGCTATTGAAAAACCTTATTTACAAACATTCGTGAATGTATATAATAGCACACCGCCTTTCAATTTAGAAGAAAGAATCTCCCATGCGCTCCCCTGCACAATTATCTACACCGTTTTTTAAGCTTTCATCGATTACCAGTCATATGACCCAGGCCTTGCCTGCCTTGCGTATTGCTGCCGTCAGCCTGCCTTTGCTGGTGCTGGCTGCCTGCGGCAAGCAGGGTGCCAATGCTGCGCCGCCGGGTGGCATGCCGCCACCTGAAGTCAATGTGGTGACCGTACAGCCACGCAACCTGGGTCTGGATTTTGAATATGCGGCACAAACCGCAGGTTCACGCGAAACGGAAGTGCGTGCCCGTGTTGCCGGTATTCTGGAAAACCGCTTGTATGAAGAAGGTTCCCGCGTCAAGGCAGGCACGGTCCTGTTCCAGATTGATCAGGGTACGTACCGCACGCAACTGGCATCGGCAGAAGCCGCCGCCGGTGTCGCTGAAGCCAAGTTGAACCAGTCCAAGCGCGAATTTGCCCGCCTGGCACCGTTGGCAGCAGAAAAAGCCATCAGCCAGAAAGAATTTGACGATGCCAAGTCTGCACTGGAAACAGCAGAAGCCAGCTACAAGCAAGTGCAGGCTCAAGTCAATGAAGCCAAACTCAATCTGGGTTATACCCGCGTGGTAGCTCCTATTGATGGTGTGACCGGTGTTGCCGCCAAATCCAACGGCAGCCTGGTGACTTCGGCTGACAGCCTGTTGACTACTATCGTGCAGACCGACCCTGTGTATGTCAACTTCAGCGTACCGGAAGCGGATTACCTGAAATTGAGTAAGGACGTAGGCGCAGGCAAAATTGCCTTGCCTGGCAAGAAAACCAATAACGGTAGTCTGGCATTTGATGTGCAATTGAAACTTGCCGACGGCAGCATGTCTCCAGTGACAGGCAAGATGAATTTTGTCAGCGAAAAAGTGAACCCGGCCACAGGTGGTTTTGATGCCCGTGCCCAGGTGCCTAATGCTGACGGTACTTTGCGTCCAGGCCAGTTCGTACGCGTGATACTCAGCGGTGCCACCCGTAGCGCCGCCATCGCCATACCGCAACGTGCGGTGATTGACAGCCCTATGGGCAAAATCGTGTTCACGGTTTCTCCAGATAACAAACTGGTACCAAAGCCGGTTGAGCTGGATGGCTGGTCACATGGTGAATGGATAGTGACCAAAGGCTTGCAGGGCGGCGACCGTGTTCTGGTGGATGGTTTCATCAAGGCACATGATCCAGGCATGACGGTAACGCCAGTGGCTATTACTGCCAAGGCAGCTAATGCACCAGCGGCACCAGCAGGTGCACCACCTGCTGCCCCTGCTGCTGAAGGTAAACCTGCTGCAGCCAGTGCATCTGCTTCAGCACCAGCAGCCAGCGCCGAGGCAAAACACTAAGCCCCTAAATTAAGCCAAAGTATCAAGCTGAAAATCCGCTGCATAACAAAGCTAAGGCTACAAGGAATTATTCATGTTCTCAAAATTTTTTATTAACCGGCCGATCTTCGCGACAGTTTTGTCGCTGATCATCGTGCTGGCCGGTCTGGCCGCTCTGCGCGTCCTGCCGATTTCGCGCTACCCGGAGATTTCTCCGCCAGTAGTGAATGTGACTGCAGTTTATCCCGGCGCGTCTGCCGAGGTGGTTGAACGCACCGTTGCCGGCCCTATCGAAGAACAGATCAACGGCGTGGAACACATGCTGTACATGGATTCGGTTTCTTCTGCTGACGGTCGGGTATCGATCAACGTCACATTTGAAGTCGGTACCGATCTGGATATCGCTGCCGTTAACGTCAACAACCGCGTGCGCCAGGCAGATGCCAAGTTGCCACAAGAGGTAAGACGCCAGGGTGTGACGGTGTCCAAGAGCTCGTCCAACTTCCTGGTCGTGGCTGCCTTGTTCTCGCCAGATAACCGTTACGATGCGCTGTATCTGTCCAACTATGCAACCCAGAATGTACTGGATGCATTGAAGCGTGTACCAGGTACCACCAATATCCAGATTTTCGGTGCCAAGGATTATGCAATGCGTATCTGGATGCGTCCTGACCGCATGGCGCAACTGGGGGTAACGGTTGCCGATATCTCGAACGCAATTACTGAACAGAATGCACAGTATGCTGCCGGTAAAGTTGGCGCACCGCCAAACAATACCGAAGAACTGACGATGACTGTCACGGCCAAGGGACGTTTGCTGGAACCGTCTGAATTTGCCAATATCATCATCAAATCTGCCAAGGGTGGTTCTGCCATCCGTATCAGTGATGTGGCACGTGTTGAACTGGGTTCCAAGGATTACAACCTGTATGGTCGGGTCAATGGTCATCCATCTGCCAACATCGGTGTGTTCCTGCAGACCGGCGCGAATGCGCTGGAAACCCGCAAGGCTGTAGAGCAAACACTGAAAGACCTGAAAGCCAAATTCCCGGAAGGCATGGAATATGCCACGCCGTATGACACCACACCTTTCGTGACGGAATCCATCGCCGAAGTGTTGAAAACCCTGGCAGAAGCCATGGTGCTGGTGTTTATCGTGGTGTATCTGTTCCTGCAAAGCTGGCGTGCGACCATCATCCCGACACTGGCAGTGCCGGTATCGTTGATCGGTACCATGGCTGGTCTGCATTTGCTGGGCTATAGCATTAATACGCTGACATTGTTCGGTATGGTGCTGGCGATTGGTATTGTGGTGGATGATGCGATCGTGGTGCTGGAAAACGTTGAGCGTCTGATCAATGAAGAAGGCATGACGCCGAAAGATGCGGCGATCGAAGCCATGCATGAAGTGACTGGCCCGGTTATCGCGATTGTGCTGGTGCTGGTGGCTGCGTTTGGTCCTATCGCTTTCCTTGGTGGTCTGGCGGGTGAATTGTATCGTCAGTTCTCGGTCACGATTTCCATCGCGGTTGTTTTGTCCGGTATCGTTGCTTTGACTTTGACACCTGCCTTGTGCGCGATTTTGCTCAAGCCTGGTTCAGAAAATCACAACCGTTTCTTTACCTGGTTTAACGCAGCCTTCCTGCGTCTGACCAAGCGTTATACCAATGGCGTTACCTTCTTCATGAAGCGTGCCGTACTGGGTATTGCACTGGTGCTGGGTATGGTCGCACTGACTGGCCTGTTGTGGAAAAATGTACCAGGTGGTCTGGTGCCGGATGAAGATCAGGGTTATTTCATCGGTGCGGCCATCATGCCGGACGGCGCTTCGCTGGATCGTACTGATGCTATGGTGCGTCAGGTTGAATCCATCATGAAAACCAACAAGAACATCGACACCACCTTTGCTCTGGTTGGTCTGGACTTCCTGGGTGGTGGCGGTTTGAAATCTTCTGCTGCAACCATGTTCTTCCCCTTGAAGCCATGGGAAGAGCGTAACCAGTCTGCACAGCAGATGGTAGGCGAAAGCTATATGAAGACTGGCCGTATCAAGGAAGGTTTGCCTTTGTTCTTTGCCCCGCCTGCGATTCAAGGTCTGGGTCAGACTGGTGGCTTTGAGTTCTATCTGCAAAATGCCGGTGAAGGTGGTGTCAAGCGCCTGGCGCAACTGTTGCCTTTGCTGATCGCAGAAGCCAACAAGCAGCCTGAACTGGCTGGTGTAAAAACCTTGTGGCAAGCCAATTCTCCACAGTTGTACGTAGACGTGGACAATGAAAAAGCACGTTCCATGGGCGTGGCCTTGTCGGACGTATATAACACCCTGGCTGCGACCATGGGTAGCTATTATGTGAATGACTTCAACAAGAACGGTCGTATCTATACCGTGCAGTTGCAGGCAGAAGGTGCGTATCGTGCCAAGCCAGACGACATCGGCAGCATGTATGTACGTTCTGCCACGGGCCAGATGATACCGGTGCGTGCCTTCACAACAGTGAAGTTCATTACCGGCCCTGACTCTGTACAGCGTTTCAATGCCTTGCCTTCGATTAAATTGCTGGGCGATGCCAAACCAGGTTACAGCTCTGGCCAGGCGATTGCGGCGATGGAACGTGCAGCGAAAAATGTCTTGCCGGCAGATGTCGTGTATGACTGGGGTGGTGCATCCTTCCAGGAAAAACGCAGCAGCAACGCGGCTGGTCTGGCACTCGGTGCCGGCGTGCTGATGATTTTCCTGATTCTGGCTGCACAGTATGAAAAATGGTCCCTGCCATTCTCGGTCTTGCTGGCCATGCCTTTCGGTATCTTTGGTGCCTTGCTGGCGGTGTACCTGCGTCACTTCAACAATGACGTGTACTTCCAGATCGGTCTGGTGACGCTGTTGGGGCTGTCGGCGAAAAATGCGATTCTGATTGTGGAATTTGCGGTCATGAAAGTGCATGAGGGTTATGCACCGGTGGCTGCGGCACTGGAAGCAGCACGTTTGCGCTTCCGTCCTATTCTGATGACTTCGCTGGCCTTTATTTTGGGTGTGGTACCACTGGCTTTCTCGCACGGTGCAGGTGCTGCTGCGCGTCAATCTCTGGGTACTGGTGTTTTGGGCGGTATGCTGGCAGCGACTTTCCTGGCGATCTTCTTCGTGCCTTTGTTCTTCAAGCTGATCAATGACAGGCGCTTGAAAACCACTGAGCAGGATTTTGAACACCCTGTCCATATTTTGCACAATGCACCTCAAGCAGATGTGAAGGAATAATGATGTCTGGAACAAAATTAGTATTAACGACGCTGGTCGCCAGCCTGGTGCTGGCAGGATGCGCATCGGTTGGGCCCGACTATCAACGTCCGGCCCTGGAAACACCGGCCAGCCTGGGTGCTGTGGCGACACAGAACAAACAGCTTGCTGTTGACTACGCGGCATGGTGGAAAAGCTTCCAGGACCCGGTTCTGGACAGCTTGCTGGATGAAGCTGCAAAAAATAACCAGGATCTGATTCTGGCTGCTGCCCGCATAGAAGAGGCGCGTGCCGTTGCCGTTGGCACCAATTCAAATCGCTACCCCAGTGTGGATGCCAATCTGGGTGCATCACGTACGCGCACCAGTGAAAATGCAGGCAAGCTGGGTGTTGGTGTCAGCCCTTATGCCAAAGATTTTCAGCTGAGTCTGACGGCTTCGTATGAAGTGGATTTCTGGGGCAAGCTGTCACGTGCGGATGAAGCAGCCCGTGCCCGCTTGCTGGCACAGGAAGCCAATCGTGGCCTGGTACAAAGCAGCCTGTATGCGAATGTCGCGCAAAGCTATTTCGCCATGCGTGCCGCTGATGCACAACTGGCCCTGGCCGATTCAACCCTGAAGACCCGTCAGGAAAACCTGCGTCTGCAACAGAAGCGTTATACAGCTGGTGCGACCAGTGAGCTTGATTTGCATGTGGCCGAATCAGAAAGTGCTGCGGCAGACATCAGCTACGCGCAGGCCAAACAGTCTTTGTCGAATATAGAATCGACACTGGCAGTCTTGCTGGGTCGTTCTGCCAGCGCCATTGCCCAACCGGTGATTGCGCGTGGCAATGCGATTGACAGCCTGCATCAGCAACTGATCATGCCGGCAGATTTGCCGTCTGATTTGCTGAACCGCCGCCCGGATATCCTGTCGGCAGAGCAGGCCCTGGTGGCCGCCAATGCGGACATCGGCCAGGCCAAGGCGCAGTATTTCCCCAGCCTGAAACTGACGACTACTGCTGGTTATGAATCCAGGGTGTTTGAAGACCTGATTAATCCAGCCTCGTTGCTGTGGAGCCTGGGCAGCAGCCTGGCGCAACCAGTTTTCCGTGCCGGTGCGATTGCTGCGGTAGTCTCTGGTGCAGAAGCTCGCAAGAACCAGGCTTTGGCGCAATATGTGCAGGCAGTGCAGGGCGCTTTCCGTGATGTGCATGATGCCTTGAACAATACGGCTGCCAATGAGCAGGTGAATGCCGCTTCCGAGCGCAGGGTCACAGCCTTGAAAGATTCGTTGCGTCTGGCGGATCTGCGCTACAAGAATGGCTATAGCAGTTATCTGGAAGTCCTGAATGCACAACGTGATCTGTTCCAGGCGCAATCCAGCCTGATCGACAGCAAGCGTGCGCAATTGTCTGCCGTGGTCAGTATTTACAAGGCCGTAGGTGGTGGCTGGAGCAAGCCTGAGACTTTGGCCAGTAAATAAATTGCTGAAAGAAGCAAGTCAGTAAAAGAAATAAATAAGTACCAGAAGTAAAAAACGGACCGATTGCATGATCGGTCCGTTTTTTTTGCGCCTGTATTTCGTATGGACGCGGCATGGGCAAGCTGGAATCTTCGTCCTCGAAAGTTGCGACCTGGTATAAATCGCCTGCAAGTACCTGGTGCAATTCCCGCACCGGTATCGTAGAGAGTACGTAGAGAGCATGGCGAGGCGCTGATCCGGTGATATAAAAACCTGCCATTGAATCTCAAAATACGCCTGATCATTCTGTGAAAACTTTATAATAATCACATGTCATTCAATCCAAAATCTGTCGCTAAAATTGTCCATTCGACCCTGGCGTCACTGGTGCATCAGCTCATGTCGAAAATGTTCGCCGCCAATCCAACTGTTGGTACATGATCGCTTACGTGTTCAGGACGATATCCTGCATAATTTTTCTTTGGCTGGTCTTGCAGCCAGTGGAAACGCGGGCGGAAGATCCGGCAAGCCCGACGGTGACAGTGACAGGCAAGAAAGAGCCAGTCGTCAAAAAGATCGATAAGACTGTCTATGACGTTTCCAATATGCCGAAAGCGGCAAACGGGACTGCACAGGACGTTTTGCAGGCTACACCTGAAGTATCGGTGACGGCTGACGGCAAAATCTCGGTCAAGGGAAATTCTCAGGTCACGATCCTGATCGATGGCAAGCCGACCGCAATGATGTCGGGCGATGACCGGGTCGTGGCACTACAGACCATGAGCGGCACCGACATTGCCAGCATCGAAGTCATCACCAATCCATCCGCCGCCTATAATGCCAATGGCGGTGCGATCCTGAATATCGTGCTGAAGCGAAACCGCAAGCCTGGCGCACGTGCGCAGATACAGGGGAGTGCCACGGATCAGGGCCTCTGGAATGTCGGTGCGTCGGGCGACATCACAGAAAAAGATATCAGCGTGCACGGTAACCTGGCGTTTCGCCGTGATGGCACGCTGAAGTTCCGTCAGTCAGCCGTTGACTGGAATAATCCCCTCGGTGACCAGGGCGGGCAAACACTGCAGACTTCAGAGGTATTTGTTCGTCGCATCGTTGAAAGCGCGGCCCTGGGCGTCGATTATGCGATGAGCGATGCGAGTAGTCTCAGCCTGTCGATGCGGTATAACAATCGTCATTCACGTCCTTTGTTCGACGTGCTCAACGAAAATCGTACGACAACGGCCGAGACCGTCTATCACCGTATCTCCTATGGACCCAACGAACAGTCTGACGATAGCGCCAGCCTTAGTTACAGTCATCAGGACGATGGAACAGCGTTGAAGGCCATGCTTCAACACAGCAATACGACGGGCCTGATCGACAAGTCTTATCGCGACGTGTTCGTCGCACCGGTGCGCGACACCGGCTACAGCCATGGTGCCACCAGGTCGGCGCGCCACCTCAGTCAGGCCAGTCTTGACTGGAGTCGCTCATCGGAACATGGCCAGTGGGGCATGGGTCTGGATATCCAGGACAAGACTGACGACATCAGCAACTATCAGGCATCTGTCTATCCTTCGACAGGTAGTGAAGTGCCAGATCCCACGACGACCAATGCTTATGCCGTGATGACGACGCTGACAGCTGTTTATCTGACTGACCAGATCACCTACGGACAATGGCAAGTACTATTGGGTGGACGGGCCGAGCGCATGGCATTGCGGGTGAGTCCGGCAAAGGGCATCGTGCAGACAGGGTATTGGCAGGCGTTCAATCCCAGCGTCCATCTGAAATATACCGTCAGCGACCAGGCTGACCTGACACTGAGTTTTCGTCGCAGCCTCCAGAGGCCCGATCCGCGTGATCTCAATCCGTTCACCACCTATGTCGATGCGCAAAATCTGAACCGTGGCAATCCGGGCCTCAAGCCGCAGATACTGAACTCATGGGAGCTTGGCACGAATCTGGACGCGCAGCACCTGAGCGGCAATCTTGCTGTCTTCTACCGTACCAGCCGCGATACGGTGACCGATGCGCGCAGTGTCGACGCGGATAATGTACTGGTTACCTCGAAGCAGAATGGTGGGCGGGCTCGCTCGGCAGGCATCACAGCGTCTTTCGACTGGACGCCTGATGCGAAGCTGAGTTTGGGTATGGATGCCGGTATTTATCGTGTGATGCTTGATACGCCTGATCTTTATAATCTTGTGCATCAGGACAGTGTCTCGGGCTATATCGATCTCAGAGCAAGTCACAGCTTCGGGCACAACGAGGTGTCGCTTGATGCGCATGGCCAATCTGCCGGAATAACACCACTGGGCCGATATGGCGCGACCAGCAGCATCAACCTGACCTGGAAGCATCAAATCACCAGGACCTTAAGCCTGACGGTCAACGCTAATGATATTTTCGATGGCAGCAGGCGCACCTACAGGACAGACACCAGCACCTTCCGTCAGACCGGCTTCGATCATTTCGTCGCGCAGCGTATTTATGTGGGCTTTGTAAAAAAGATAGAGTGACGTGGCGGACTGAACGCACGGTGAAGAGGGTATCGACATGGCCAGGCGATAGCTGCCAGACCATTCAGGATCCGCTTGCCTACATTGTGATACTTACGCTTGTTACGCTCTCTTACAGGTTTTCTGTCATCGTCCTTTTTTGTTTGCCCGTTATAGGCTTGTGACAGGCACACAATACATTAACACTGCATAAGGACTTCATCATGAAAACGAAATTTATCCCCTTGTTACTGGCTGGTTTGTTGACATGCTCGGCATTTGCCCAAAGCGTCAGCACGGATGTACAGCGTAATGTTAATCAGCAAACCAGGATAGAAGATGGTTTGAAAACAGGTCAGTTGACGACTAAAGAAGTTGGCAAACTGGAACGTGAACAGGCTGCGATAGCGCGGGAAGAGCATAATGCCCTGAAAGATGGCAAGTTGAGTGCCGGTGAAAAAGCAAAAATTGACAGAATGCAGAACAAGGCCAGTGCTGATATTCATGCAGAAAAAAATGACGGGCGAGTCGGCAACCCGAATTCTGTATCAAGCAAACGCATGCAGGCTGACGTACAAAGAAACGTGAACCAGCAGCAACGCGTGGAAAATGGCATCAAGTCTGGCGAGCTGACCAACCATGAGGTCGCCAAACTGGAAAAAGGCCAGGCGAGAGTCGATCACAAAGAAGCTGTTGCGGCCAAAAATGGCCATATCGGCGAAGCCGAACAACGCAATATCCAACATGCTGAAAACCATCAGTCCAAAAAAATCCACAAAGAAAAAACGGATGAGCAGGTACGTGGATAATTTGTAAAATGGGTAGTGTAAAAAAAGCTGGTCTTCTTATTTGAAGACCAGCTTTTTTGTTGCCCTTGCCAGGGTGTCAGGCAAGAAAAAAGCCGCCACAAAAGTGACGGCTTGTCAGCCCAAAAACAGGAGGGGAACTTATCCGCCCCGACGCATCATTTCAAAGAACTCTGCGTTGTTTTTCGTGGCCTTCATCTTGTCGAGGATGAACTCCATCGCTTCGATTTCATCCATGCTATACAGCAATTTGCGCAAGATCCAGATCTTCTGCAACTGATCCGGCTTGATCAGCAATTCTTCACGACGGGTGCCGGATTTGTTGAGGTTGATGGCTGGGTAGACGCGTTTTTCGGCAAGGCGGCGTTCCAGATGAACTTCCATATTGCCTGTGCCTTTGAATTCTTCGTAGATCACATCATCCATACGGCTGCCGGTTTCGATCAGTGCCGTGGCGATGATGGTCAGGGAACCACCTTCTTCGACATTACGTGCAGCACCGAAGAAACGTTTTGGACGTTGCAGCGCATTGGCATCCACACCACCGGTCAGTACCTTGCCAGATGCAGGGATGACGGTATTGTAGGCGCGCGCCAGACGAGTGATGGAATCCAGCAGGATGACCACGTCTTTTTTCATTTCGACCAGGCGCTTGGCTTTTTCCAGCACCATTTCAGCGACTTGTACGTGACGGGTGGCGGGTTCATCGAAAGTCGATGCAACCACTTCACCGCGTACGGAACGCTGCATTTCTGTTACTTCTTCCGGACGTTCGTCGATCAGCAAAACGATCAAAGTAACATCAGGATGATTGGTGGTAATCGCGTGTGCCACGTGTTGCAGCATGACGGATTTACCGGATTTGGGTGATGCCACCAGCAAACCGCGCTGGCCACGACCGATAGGGGCAATCATGTCGATGATACGGCCGGTGGTATTTTCTTCGCCGCGCATTTCGCGTTCGAGTGTCAATACCTTGTTCGGGTGCAGCGGCGTCAGGTTTTCAAACAGGATGCGGTGCTTGGACGCTTCTGGCGATTCGCCGTTGACCTTGTCCACCTTCACCAGTGCAAAATAGCGCTCACCATCTTTGGGGGTGCGTACTTCACCTTCTATCGAATCGCCAGTATGCAGGTTGAAACGGCGAATTTGAGAAGGGGAAATATAAATATCGTCTGTGGATGCCATATAGCTGGCATCGGGCGAGCGCAGGAAGCCAAAGCCATCCGGCAATACTTCAAGGGCGCCATCGCCAAAAATTTGTTCGCCTGATTTTGCACGTTTTTTCAGGATCGCGAACATCAATTCCTGCTTGCGCATACGCGCAGCGTTATCGATATCGAGTCCGATGGCCATCTCCAGCAAAGCGGATACGTGTAAGGCCTTTAATTCAGATAGATGCATGGTGAGTGTCCCGGGATGGGATTATGAGGTGGGGGAGTGAGCGGAGGAACTACAGAATAAACAGGATAGAAAGAAGTTCTGTCGTGGTTTAAATTTTAGTTTGAACTCGGGTCTAAATTAATCGCAACCGGGTAATGGGTAATTACCGCGAAGCTGTATTTCACATGCAAGCGCCGTAAGTAAAGTTCTTTTAGTTCTTTTACTTACGGTGTTTGCTTCAGACCGTGATAATACCTTAAATATTACTGTCAATGAAAGTGGTTAATTGCCCTTTTGCCAGCGCGCCAACTTTTTGCGCTGCAGCAGTACCATTTTTAAACAAAATCAGGGTAGGGATGCCACGAATGCCGAATTTGGCTGGAACAGCCTGGTTTGCATCAACGTCCATCTTGGCTACGATGATTTTGCCATTGTATTCTTTGGCAACTTCTTCCAGGATAGGGGCGATCATCTTGCAAGGGCCACACCATTCGGCCCAGAAATCGACCAGCACTGGTACATTGGAATTGATTACGTCAGCTTCGAATGAAGCATCGCTTACATATTTGATGTTTTCGCTCATGGAATCCTCAACGAGAGGGAAAAATTAAGGGGTAACAGCGCCACTGAATGTCGGTCTATCGGACAGCGCCGCATTCTGGTATGAATCTGGGGGTGATAATCACGAATTCAATGGTATTGAATAGTGTATCAGCATGACTACAACAAGAGTCGGGCGTGGCTGGCTATGGAGTGATAATAACCTATTTTTAAATAAAGTGTGATGCCCACAGCTAAATTGCCTATGCTGTCGCATAGTATACTTGCTCTACAGACAAAATTCATCTTTGCTTATTACCGGTCTTGTCACCGTATTTATTACTGTACTTATTTACTGCCTACTGTCCTCTCTATGCTGCGTCCACCCGAACTGATTCCTGCTTCTCCCGATTTTTGGCCCCGGCTGGCGCAAGCCTTCCTGCGTATGGCCAGGACCGAGGGCTGGGGACTGGAGCAGGGACGTGATTATTCCGCCGTGCGGGTAGTGGTGCCTACTTACCAGCATGCCAATTTGCTGCTGCGGGCGCTGGGCGCCAGTCTGCAGGGCAATTTTATTCCGCCGCGTATCCATACCCTGTTTGCCCTGCTGGAAATGCAGGCGCCAGACAGCCAGGGCCAGCCAGGTACAGATGCCAGTGAGCGTTTGATGGGGCTATATGCCGAATTGCGGCAACATCCCTGGCTGAAGAAGTTATTCGGTGCACGCAGCAATACCGATTTGTTGCCGCTGGCGCAGACCTTGTTAACCCTGTCTGATGAACTGACCGCTGCCCTGTTGCCGCTGGCAGTCAAGGGCAGTGGCACCAATAGAACTACAGCCAACAAGACAAAGCTGGAGCGCGAATGGCAGGCCGCACTGGCGCAGTTGCCAGCACCGGCGCAGGCTGTGCTGTCGGAAGAGTCGCAACTGGTGTGGTCAGTCTGGCAGGGGCAACTGGATGGCAATGACCCCATGCTGCAACGCTATGGACGCCTGATGCAACTGGCCGGCCAGGCCGCTGAACCTTTATTGTGGATCAGCCCGACTGCACCAGATGCGATGGAAGCAGCGTTTTTGCAGGCATGGGCAAAAAACCAGACTGTCATGCAATGCACGCTGGACTGGCGCGCCGAAATCCTGCCGCAACCGTATTACCATGCCTGGCCGGGTTTGCAGGATGCAGGCGGCCCCAGTCATCAACAAGCCTTGACGGAATATGTGGATACCTCGCATATACGTCTGTGCTGCGCCGCCTCGCTGGAAGATGAAGCCGTACAGGGCGCGCAGACCATCATCAACTGGCTGCAGGCGGGCAAGCAAAATGTGGCCGTGGTGGCGCAGGACAGGGTGGTGTCGCGCCGCATGCGTGCGTTGCTGGAAAGAGCCCAGATCATGGTCGCCGATGAAACTGGTTGGAAATTGTCAACCACCCGCGCTGCTGCCGCCATCGCCGCCTGGCTGGAAGTGGTGGCAACCCGTGCCGATACCATGACCCTGCTGGATTTTTTGAAATCACCTTATGTGATCTGGAAAGACAGTGAACAGGATACAGAATTAGCAGATGCTGATGTGGAAAGCCGCGACAAGGCTGACATCGTTATGCGTATAGAAAGCGTGCTGCGGCGCGCGAATATTCTGGGTGGATGGGAGGCAGTATTGTCTGCGCTGGATGGGGCTCAGGACACGGTGGCAGCGCGCCGCTGGCTGAGAGCGATTGCCAGGCAGGCGAATCAGTTCACAGGTCGTCGCAGTCTGCCGGAATGGTGCGCGCTTAGCCTGCAGTCTTTTTTTGATCTGTCCATGTTCAATGCCTTTCAGGCTGATCCTGCCGGCGCGCAGATTATCCAGCTACTGCAAAAAATGCAGATGTCTTGTGAAGATATGAAAGCCGGGTTCACTTTTGCAGAATGGCGCTCGCTGATGAGTCTGCAAATGGAAAGCACACCCTTTGTCGTTACCCATGCCGACAAGCGGGTAGTGATGCTGCCTTTGAATGGTGCCCGCCTGCGGTCTTTTGATGCGGTCTTGCTGGTTGGTGCCGACGCCCGGCACTTGCCGTCACAGGCCAGCGAGGTCTTGTTCTTTGCCAATGCCGTGCGGCGAGAATGCGGTCTGGAAACCCGCGAATCCCGTCAGCAACAGCAGTTGCGTGATTTTGCCGAACTGCTGTTAAGCAATACCGATGTGGTGCTGTCCTGGCAGGGCAGTTTGAATGGTGAGCATAATCCCGTCAGCCCCTGGCTGGAGCAACTGGGCCTGACGCTGGAAAGAACCCGGCAGGCGATATTGGACAGGCAGCCGCTGCCTTTGCCCCTTACGCATTTGCCGGTCTTGCCGCAGCAAATGCCGGCACCATCAGCGGCCGTGCTATTGCCAGCCAGCCTGTCTGCCAGTGGCTATACCAGTCTGGTTGTATGCCCTTACCAGTTTTTTGCCGGCCGCATGCTGGGGCTGAGTGCCATGGATGAATTGTCCGACATGCCGGAAAAACGGGATTATGGCGACTGGCTGCATGCAATATTGAAGCGCTTTCATGAACAGCTGAAAACCGCCATGCAGGAGCAGGATCAGGAGCAAGGCCAGGTGGACAAGGAAGCCTTGTTAAGAGCAGTATCCTCTGAATTTTTTGCTGATGTGCTGCAAAAAAGCCCGGCAGCACTGGCCTACAGTGTGCGCTGGGAAAAAGTGATACCTGCCTATATTGCCTGGGTGCAGGCACGTGAAGATGATGGCTGGCAATTTGATATGGGTGAAATCAAGGCGGAGAAAACGCTGGAATGGTCAGGCGGGAGCCTGACCCTGAAAGGGCGTATAGACCGTATCGACAAACATCAGAGTGGTGAATTGGCTGTGCTGGATTACAAGACAAAAAATGCCAATGATTTGCGCAAGCGCCTGAAAGATGGAGAAGACCATCAGTTACCGTTTTATGGCCTGCTGACGGAATTGCCAGTCAGTTCTGCCAGCTATGTCGCGCTGGAGCTGAGTCAGGGTAAAACCGGGCAAACCGATGCTGACGATTTTGAGCGCTGGGTGTCTGAGCTGGCGCAGTCAATCAGGAACAGCATGGCCGCCCTGCAGCAGGGCGCAGCCTTGCCTGCTCATGGGGTAGAGCAAGCCTGTCAATATTGCGAGATGCGTGGTCTGTGTCGTAAGGGAGCATGGTAATGACGGACATGACATCTGCCACATCTGCCACATCTGCCACATCTGCCACATCTGCCACATCAAGCACATCTACCATCCAGACCACACATGCGTATGAAATTGATGGCGCAGCGGTTAGTCATGCACAGTTCACCGCAGCTGCCTGCAACCCGCGCCATAGCGTAGTGGTGGAAGCCTGTGCCGGCAGCGGCAAGACCTGGCTGCTGGTATCGCGCATGTTGCGCCTGCTGCTGGCGGGCGCGGAACCCGCAGAGCTGCTGGCCATTACCTTTACCCGTAAAGCGGCGCAGGAAATGCGTGAGCGCCTGATGAGCCTGCTGCATGAACTGGCCTTGGCCGATATCGCCCAGGTACATCAATTGCTGGCAGAGCGTGGCGTACAGGAAGCCGAAATGCCACAACTGATACCGCTGGCGCGCAGTTTGTATGAAAAGGTATTGTCCAGCCCGCAATCCCTGTCCATGGATACTTTTCATAGCTGGTTCGGGCGCTTGCTGCAACTGGCACCGCTGGCTTCCGGTGTGCCGCATGGCTTTAGCCTGGTGGAAGCCAGTGGCGACATACAGCGTGAAGCCTATGGTCAGTTGATGCAGATGATCGCCCGGGAAGAGCATATTGAGATCAGGGAAGCACTGCTGTTTCTGTATCAGGAAATCGGTGATTTTACTGCCCGCGAAATGCTGGAAGCATTTCTGGACAAACGGGCAGAATGGTGGGCGTCAAACCAGGCATCCGATGCTGGCGATCCTCTGCAATGGTTGCAGGATTTATGCGGGGCCGATGCCTACCGCGATGCCCGTCTCAGCCTGTGGGAAGATGCCGGTCTGTATGACCGCATCAGCAAACTGGCGCTGATTCTGGGACAGGGTTCGAAACAGAATCAGGGCAATGCAGTCAAGATTGAACAGGGCTTGAGTGAAGGGCCGTCGCTGCCTGCGTTTGACATGCTGTGCAGTGGTTTTTTTGATAGCCGTGGCGCGGCCCGTTCACACAATACCAAGGTGAAGGCATTGCAGGCGTCCATAGACAAACATCTGGGACCAGATCATGTGCTGGCATTTGAAGATGAATGCCAGGCCATCGTGGATGCCTTGAATTCCCTGCAAAAACGCAGCGCTGAAAAAATGGTGCTGCAACTCAATGAAGCCTTGTTCAAGGTCGGTGCAGCTTATCTGGATTGTTATCAGGACTTGAAATCAGATCAGCGGGTTTTTGATTTTGCTGATCTGGAATGGCAGGCCTATCGCCTGTTGAGCAATGATGAATATGCCGCCTATCTGCATAGCCGGCTGGATTCACGCTACAAGCATATCTTGCTGGATGAATTCCAGGATACCAATCCATTGCAGTGGGATATCGTGCAGGCATGGTTGTATGCCTATGGTGATGATGCATCCCGGCCTACGGTATTTATTGTGGGCGACCCCAAGCAATCGATTTATCGTTTCCGGCGCGCTGAACCACGGGTGTTCACCGCAGCCCGCACCATGCTGGCGCAGCAGGGTGCCAGGGTCTTGCGCACCAACCAGACCCGCAGGAATGCACCGGCAATCGTCAGCATGCTGAACCTGAGTATGCGCGGCAACCCCCTGTTTGCAGCGCAGACCACGGCGTCTGAGCAAACCGGCGATGTCTGGCGTTTGCCACTGATAGGTATAGATACCGCAAGCGCCGAAGGCACATCACCCGATGCTGCCGATGCTGCTGACGCTGATATGGTGGCCGTGACCAAAGGACGTTTCCCTTTACGTAATTCACTGACGACCCCGCTGGAAGAGGCTGAAAACCTGCAACGCTATGAAGAAGGGCGTCAGCTTGCACAAACCCTGCTGGAACTGCGTGCGCAACAGGGAACGGATACTTTCCAGTGGTCGGAAGTGATGTTGCTGGTCAAGCGTCGCACCCATCTTTCCGCCTATGAAAAAGCATTGCGGGAAGCGGGCATTCCCTTTGTATCAAGTCGTCGCGGTGGTTTGCTGGATGCGCTGGAGGTGCTGGACCTGATTGCCCTGCTGGGCTTTTTGATGACACCTGGGGATAACCGGGCGTTGGCGCATGTCCTGAAATCACCCATCATGGCTGCCAGTGACGCTGACCTGATGCTGATCGCCCAGGCAGATGGCACAACCTGGTGGAAGCGCCTGCAAGCCTGGCATGGACATGCAGGCCACGATAATCCGCGTTTGCAGCGAGCCTGCAGCTTGCTGCAACAATGGATGGAAGCTTCCCGCTATCTGCCGGTACATGATTTGCTGGATCGCATCCTGCATCAGGGCGATGTGCTGCAACGCTATGCCCAGTGTGTGCCAGCAGCGCAGCGTTCACAGGTGACAGGCAATATCCATAGCTTTACTGAACTGGCATTGAATCTGGATGGCGGACGCTACCCCAGTCTGCCAAAATTTATCGCGGCTCTGCATGCCCTGCGCCGTGCCGGTGACAGTGATGCGCCGGATGAGTCTGCAGTGGACAGTGCGGCCGATGCCTTGCGCATTTTGACCATACACAGCGCCAAGGGACTGGAAGCAAATATCGTCGTGATGCTTGATACCAATCACAGTGAATCACTGAAAGACAAGATTGGTGTCTTGTGTCAGTGGCCCTTGCAGGCAGGGGAGACACGTCATTTTTCCGTCTTTGGCAAGAAAGATCAGCGTGGTGCTGCGCGTGATCAGTTGTTTTTGCAGGAAGAACGGCAGGCCATGCAGGAAAACTGGAACCTGCTCTACGTCGCCATGACCCGGGCCAGGCAATTACTGATCATCAGTGGCGTGGTCAGCGGCAAGAAACAGGCCAACCCCAGCTGGTATGGCTATCTGGAAGGTGCAGAACTGAAAACCCCAGGCACAGGCATGCAGACTTCAGGTAGTCAGACTAGTGCGGAATTCAGTCTGGCCGTGTTTAACCCGCCTGCCATGCCGGTTGCGGACCTGGAGCCAGAAACCGTCAGCGACGAGCAGATTGAGGGTATCGCCCTGCATACTTTGATGGAACGTCTGACCAACCCTGGACAGCCCTGGCCGGTGGTTTTGCCGGCAGCAGAGACGATAGCCGCCTGGTTGCCCTGCGCGACCAGCGTCGCCCAGACCATACGGCAGCAGGCAGAACGTATTTTTGCGAATGCACAGTTGCAGAAATTTTACGATAGGGCTGGATTCGAGTATGCACGCAATGAAATGGATGTTTTGGTAGACCAAAAATTGATGCGGTTGGACCGCGTGGTGGTTTTTTCTGATACGGTGTGGGTACTGGATTACAAACGTCAGTTATTGGCTTTAGAGGAAACTGTCTATCGCAACCAGTTACAGGCCTATGTGAATGCCTTAAAGCCGGTATTTTTCAATAAAAGTGTCCACGCCGCACTTATTTTGAGCGATGGCAGCATGCGAGAGCTGCTCTGAAGGAAAATTTACTCGTATAATTAAAGGCTGAGTTCCAGATCCTTACTACCGAGACATGATGATTTCCGATTTCGAATTGCTTGCAGAAAAAGTAGCGCGGCTTGCCGAGCTGGCTCATGCCTTACGCAGCGAAAATGCGGGGCTGAGGAATGACGTGACGTCCCTGACGACGCAAAATGCAGACCTGCAACAACGCATGCATCAGGCACATGATCGTGTTGCTGCCTTGCTGGCCCAATTGCCAGCCGAGGTATTGAATGACAAGGAAGCAGCATGAGCGAAGCCAAACTGATACAGGTCGACGTCACCATCATGGGGCAAAGCTATAAGCTGAGTTGCAAGAATGGTGAAGACCGTGCCCTGCGTGAAGCCGCCGCCTATCTTGACGGCAAGATGTCGACCATACGCGATGCGGCCAAGGTCAAAGGCAATGACAGGATTGCTGTCATGGCTGCACTGAGCATGACGACCGAGCTGCTGGCAACCAAATCACCCGAGGGCCCGCTCTCTGGTATGTCATTGGCAGAAGTCAAGCAAAAGATTAATGACATGCACGAGACCATGGATCATGCGCTGACCCCACAAGAAAAACTATTTTGATTGCATCCGCTATTATTTAATTTAATCAAAATAGCTGGCAGAAAACTGCCATTTGGGGTTACACTTTAGATCCCTACCGTGTTCGCCAATGCCATATATTCCTTGAACCATTTATGTGCATAGGCCGTGGAAATTGTTCGATTGGTGTGAGCGTCGCTAGTCCGATGAACCCGAAGTTGAACTGACTGTGGCCAACTTGAACCGCCAGGTTCAGGATGCCGGCATAGCGGCATCGGTGGGGACTTATATCAGAACGGCTGTCATTTAATGACAGCCGTTTTTCTTTGTCCGTCCATTTTTGCGTGGCATTTCGCATGACGGCATGTAATCGTATGACTTCTGTCACTTCCAGTATTCACGCAGCGCATGCACACGGAGCATATATAGTCATTGTGTTCTGATGTGAGGGGGAGGATGTTGTTCCGGATTTGGCGGGCAGGCGCAGGGGGATAGTCTGTAGAGTGTGCGGCTTATTTCTGTCCATCCTTGTGCCTTGAATGAAAAAACATTAAGAAATGTGCGACAATTTCCTTTTGATTTTTCAACTATTCTGCCATGGCCTATTGGTTAATGAAGTCTGAGCCGGATGAGATCAGCATCGATGATGTGCTGGCGCTGCCCAGCATTCCCTGGTTTGGTGTGCGCAATTACCAGGCGCGCAATTTCATGCGCGACGGTATGCGTGTCGGTGATGGTGTGCTGTTCTACCATTCCAGTTGCCCGGAACCTGGTATAGCCGGTTTGGCTGAAGTGGCCAGCACGGCTTATCCGGATCACACCCAGTTTGAAAAAGACAGCAAATACTTTGACCCCAAGGCTACGCAGGAAACCCCACGCTGGATGATGGTGGATGTCAAGGCCAAACGTAAAACCCGTTTGCTGAGCCTGGCTGAACTCAGGACTTATCCGCAACTGGAAAACATGACGGTGCTGCAAAAAGGCAGCCGTTTGTCGATTACCCCGGTAACGGCGGATGAATGGCGTTTCATCCAGAAACTTTTGGAGAAAACGGTTTGAAGTTCTTGCCATTTAACGCTACCAGCGCCACAGACCTGACAGGCGTGACCGCGCCCCTGGCTGCCGCCAAATTCATCAAAGAGATCGGGCGCGGCAAGGATGGTGCACGTAGCATGACGCAGGCCGATGCCGCCACCTTATATACCGCCATGCTGGCAGGCAGGGTTTCTGACCTGGAAATGGGGGGAATCTTGCTGGCCATGCGCATCAAGGGCGAATCGATAGAAGAAATTGCAGGTTTTTTGCAGGCAGCGCAGCCATATATGTTGCCCATGCAGGCACCGGCAGGCAGCGCTTATGCGCCGGTCATCATTCCTACGTATAACGGCGCACGCAAAAAAGCCAATTTGACGCCTTTGCTGGCCTTGCTGCTGGCAAAACGTGGCGTGCCGGTACTGGTGCACGGAGTGCGTACCGACACGGATCGTGTCGCCACGGCTGAAATATTCCAGGCTCTGGGTTTGCCGCTGGTAACGACCGCAGAACAGGCGCTGGAGCAGATGCAGCAACTGCAGCCTGCCTTCATGCCGGTTGATGTCTTGTCGCCTGCCATGGCCCATTTGCTGAGCTTGCGGCGTATTCTGGGGGTGCGCAATTCCACCCACACGCTGGTGAAGATCTTGCAGCCTTTTGCTGTGCCGGCCCTGCGCCTGAGTTCCTACACGCATCCAGAATATCTGATCATGCTGAAAGACTATTTTTCAGGCTGTGCACCGGTTGAAGCCGGTGATGTCTTTTTGATGCGTGGTACCGAAGGCGAAACAGTAGCCAGCACCGGACGTGCGCAACAGATAGACTGGTTCCATCAGCGGCAACTGAAGACTCTGGTGCCCGTGCAACAAGAACCCCTGGCGGAGGTGCCACAGGTGCCCGAAAGCATTGAGGCAGCTACCACCGCGGCCTGGATACGGGCCGTGCTGGCAGGTGAAATTGCCGTGCCAGAGAATATCGCTGCCCAGGTCGAGCATTGCGTTACGGTGGCGCAATCATTGCAAGAACAGACGTAATACCCGACTTAAAACCTGACTTAAAACCCGACACATCATGGAACTGGATTTGGCCGATACCAACATCAACCTCATCAGGGATGACCCGCGTCTGAAAACAGTCCTGCGTTTTCTGGATCGGATCGGTGTCAAGGTCATAGAGCGCGAGTTATTGCACACCACATTTTTGCCTGGCCTTGATCTTGGCCCAGGCTGTATTTATGTCGACTATGGCCGGCTGAAATATCCCGGTGACATGGTGCATGAAGCGGGACATCTGGCGGTGACACCCTCATCCCAGCGTGCCTTGATCGGCAGTGCAGAGCAGGATAAGGACTGGCCACCGCAGGGAGAAGAAATTGCCGCCATATTGTGGTCGTTTGCCGCTGCGCGCGAACTGGATTTGCCGCTGGATTTTGTGTTTCACGGCGACGGATATAAAGATGATTCAGCCTGGTTGATCGAGACCTTCGAAGCGGGGACATATATTGGTTTGCCGTTTTTGGAATGGGCGGGATTGAGTCTGGGAGCGGTGCGGGCGGAGAAGGAGGGGAAGGAGGCTTTTCCGGCCATGATAAGGTGGATGAGGGAGTGAGTTGTTGAAGGCAATACTCAACTAAACTCAAGCAAATTCAACTCAACTTAACTAAATGACTGATGTACAGACATAAAAAAACGCCGGAATAATCCGGCGTTTTTTTATGCTTAACAGACTATCAGAAGTTGGCCTTGAATTGCACGCCGTAGCTGCGTGGTTCGTTCAGGATACCTGTGAGGTTGTTGAAATCAATGGCGGCGACGACCTGTTGCTTGTTGGTGATGTTGCGACCGTAAGCTGCCAGTTCATACTTGCCATCTGCCCACATATAGCCCACGCGTACGCCGCCTTCCAGCAGGGACTTGGCGCGGTATTCCTTGGCTTCATACAGGAACATGTTGTAGCTGTCCTTGTAAGACCAGTCGGTGTTGGCGTACAGCGTGCCTTCGCCGATCTGTGTGGAATAACGCAGTGAGAAGTTACCTACCCACTTCGGTGCGCGTGGCAGGGGATTGCCACCGATCAGTACCGTGCCTTTGACCGGGCCGGCAGGATTGGTGACTGTACAGCCGTTACCGCATGGGGCGACGAACAGTTTGTCGTCCTTGATTTCAGTATCGTTGTAGCTGATGCCGACGGTAGTTTTCCAGTTGCGGCTCAGGTTGGCCTGCAAATCCATTTCAAAGCCCTGACCGACGGCTTTGTCCGCATTCACCAGTTTATTCTGGTTCACGCCGCCGCTACCTGCGGTCAATTGCAGGTCCTTAGCTGTGTACTGGAATACCGTAGCGCTGACACGTGCTGTGTTATCCAGGATGTCTTTCTTGATACCGGCTTCGAAAGACAGGGTTTTTTCAGAGTTGGCTACAGAGATGCTGTCACCAAACAGAACTCGGCCCTGGATACTTGGGGCGCGATAGCCGGTGGCGATACGCGCAAAGACGGACGTTGCCTTGTCCAGCGTGTAATTGGCACCCAAATCCCAGCTGATGTTGGTGGCAGATGGATTAGCTCTGAGTACTGGCGTGCCTGGTGTGCCGAATGCAGTGCCAGGTGTCCAGGTGCGTTGCGCATCAAAGTCTTTTTTGTCACTGGTATAACGCAAGCCGCCGCGCAGTTTGAACTGTTCAGTCACTGCATAGTTGACAGTGCCGAAGGCTGCCCAGGATTTGGCATTCTGATGTTGTACTGCATAACCATCTTGTGGATTGCCTGGTGCCAGGGAATTGTAGTCAAAACTGTCTACCTGCAGTTCTTCGCTGAAATAATACAGACCACCTATCCATTGCAATGGGTCTTTTGTATTCGATTCAACGCGGAATTCTTGCGTGATCTGTTTCAGACTAGGCAAGCCATCGGCTGTTTCTGACGGGAAGGGGATAAAGCCCGGGCCCATGCTGGATGCGAAGGAGGCACCATAGCCACCGTCAACGTCAGCGCGGCTGTAGAACTTCGCTTTGTCATAAGCTGTGATGGAATGCAGGCTGATGCCTGGCAAATCCCAGCGCAGACGCAGGCTGCCGCCGGACGATTTCAAGGTTTGGGTGTTCAGACCGTCAGTCGGGTAGCTGCCATAGTCAAAGCCGGGCACCAGTTCATTCGTACCCTTTTGTATGATGTTGGCGCGGAACAGGGTGGCATTGCCGGACATGTCGCGGCCATGCAGATTGATCAGGGCGCTGAAGTCACCATTTTTGTACGCGAATTGCAGGCGTGCTGCATTGTCGCGATAACCTTCGAGGTTTTTCTCGCCAGTGGAGCGTGGATTGGTGACGCGGTCATCACGGGTCTGTGACTGACCAGAGAAGCGCATTGCCCAGTCTGGACTCAAGGGAACGTTGACGGCACCTTCCAGATTGATGGCCTTGTAATTACCAAAACCGACGTTGGCATAACCTTCAAAGCGGCGAGTTGGCTTGGCAGAGTCAAACTTCAATACACCGGCAGGGGAGTTACGGCCAAACAGCGTACCTTGTGGGCCACGCAGAATTTCAACCTGATCCACGTCAAATACCGGGAAGCCTTTCAGCATCGGGCTTTCCTGTACGACGTCATCATAGACCAAGCCTACTGGCTGGGATGCATTCAAATCGAAATCGGTGTTACCCAGGCCGCGGATATAGAAACGCGGGAAAGTACGACCAAAGTCGGATTCCACATTCAGGCTGGGTACGCGGGCTGCAAGGAAGCGAATATCCTGGCCGCTGGCATTGTAGGTATCCAGTGCTTCGCCCTTGATGGCGGAAATGGACATCGGGACTTCCTTGATGTTTTCTGCGCGGCGGTTAGCAGTAACGATCACTGTTTCCAGTTGTGTACCGTCATTTTTGGCTTCAGGCTTGGCGTCCTGGGCCCAGGCAGCTTGCATGGGGAAGGCGGCAGCAACGGCCAGGGCAACGGCGCTCAGCCCGACTCCCTTGTGTAGTTGCTGAGAAATAGTTTTGCGCATAGGTATGTTCCCAAAATGATGTTAATCGAGGGTGTTCTGGCATGGTGCATATGCACCATCCCTGAAATGGGGCGTGGTGAAATAAAATTTCGCTACAAGAACCATCGCAATCGTTTGCGTAATCGTTTGCGTGGCTGCGTTGTTGTTATCTCTCTTGGCCAGAAACAAGTCAAGAATTACTTATTTGATTATAAGTAAATGCGCTTTTTGGAAGAAATATGTTGTGTATTTCAAACAGGGATGCGCTTGATTTGACGCAAAACTGATTTGCGTTTTTTTGGTGCGTCAGGCAAGTGATTTGGTGCGTCTGATTTAATCGATACGTGAAACGACGGCACAGTTTTCAAATCAATTATGACATTGGAAAAATGAGCAGCATTTGTGTATCAAGATGTTACAGCAATGGGTCCTGTTTTCTGATGCATGCAAAGGATGGCTGCTGTAAAAATCAGGCAAGGGGTTTGCCTGCCAAGTAGCTTGATCAGTAGCTCTATAACCCGCTCTATAACCCGCTCAATGAGCTTGATTCGTACACAGGAATTATTCCGGATTGGAATGCAAGGATTCCTGTTTGCGGACGAGCCTGCATGCCCTGCGCTACAATCTCGCCTGAATTTTGTGAAAGTAAAAAGCCATGAGCAAACAGTTTGATCTTGCCGTTATCGGCGCCGGTGCTGCCGGTTTGATGTGTGCAGCAGTCGCCGGTCAGCGTGGCAAGCGCGTGGTGTTGATAGACCACGCAGATCGCCTGGCAGAAAAAATCCGTATCTCTGGTGGGGGACGCTGCAATTTCACTAACCTGCATGCGACGCCGGCTAATTTTTTGTCAGAGAATCCACATTTTTGTAAAAGTGCACTCTCGCGTTATACCCCGCAAGACTTCCTGACGCTGATGAAGCGCCATCACATTGCCTGGCATGAAAAACACAAGGGCCAGTTGTTTTGTGATGACAGTGCAGAAGATGTCATACGCATGTTGAAAACTGAATGTGACGCCGGTAAAGTGGAATGGCGCATGGGCTGCAAGGTGGACGATGTACAGCAGGATGGTCAGGGATTTATCTTGCATACTGGTGCCGGTGAAGTGAAGGCAGGGCAGGTGGTGATTGCTACTGGCGGTTTATCCATACCGAAGATAGGTGCAACTGATTTTGCCCATAAAATTGCGCGTCAGTTTGGCTTGAAAATCATAGAGACGCGCCCGGCGCTGGTGCCATTGACTTTTGACGCCACGGCATGGGAGCCATTTGTGCCCTTGTCCGGTATTTCGCTGGAGGTGGATATAGAAACCGGTGAGAAAAAAGCACGTACCGTATTCAGGGAAGATTTATTGTTTACCCACCGTGGCCTGTCTGGTCCGGCGGTCTTGCAGATATCCAGCTTCTGGGAATCTGGCAAAGCCTTGCGCATTAATCTTTTGCCCGAAATCGATGTGGCGCAGGACCTGGTGGAAAACAAGACCACGATCAAGAAAAATCTGGCCAATCATTTATCGCAATACCTGCCGGCCCGGCTGGTGGATGGCTTGCTGCTGGCGCACGGTTTTGCCGGTGACGCAAAGGTGGCCGATATGCCTGACAAGCGCCTGCGCCTGATAGGTGAAAAACTGAATCGCTGGGAACTGGTGCCGAATGGCTCCGAAGGATATCGCAAGGCCGAGGTGACGCGAGGTGGTGTTGATACCCGTGAATTGTCACAGCAAAGCATGATGAGCAATAAAGTGCCTGGCCTGTATTTTATAGGTGAGGCGGTGGATGTGACTGGCTGGCTGGGTGGATATAATTTCCAGTGGGCCTGGGCATCGGGCACTGCCGCTGGCCTGTCGGTGTAATGTAGCCTGGACGTTGTGTTTTTGCATAAGACCTTGATTTGCTTTATACTGTAGGGAGTATAAATTTCAGGCTATTGTTGCAGGAGGGGAAACGGTTAAGTATTTGCCTATACTCCCATAAATCAAAGAAGAACAGGGATGTTGATCTGACGTTGCGCAGGCTTTTATTACCGGCCCCTGCAAGTATTTGCGCAAGATTTAATCAAGCTTCTTCCATTAATCTAATTTTCCTGTTAATATCTCGGTCTTCCTATAAATCTTTCCATGGTTTGAACTTACATGACCACAATTCGCCTTAAAGAAAACGAGCCGTTCGAAGTCGCCATGCGCCGCTTCAAGCGCACTATCGAAAAGACCGGTCTGTTGACCGAATTGCGCGCTCGCGAGTTCTACGAGAAGCCAACAGCGGAACGCAAGCGTAAGCTGGCTGCTGCTGTTAAGCGTCACTACAAACGTATTCGTAGTCAGCAATTGCCTAAGAAGATGTACTAATCCTGTTGTTGTGTTCGGCGGTTGGTTTGCCGGGTACATCGCGGTTATCTGCTTAGGTTTGCATGCCCGCTCCGGTCAGCCGCAGCGGGCTTTGTTGTTTTTGTCGAAATGTTATTCGACGATTGTTTGACTACTATTTGATTAATTAATATCAGGGGTTGGCCATGACTTTAAAAGAACAGATCACCGACGACATGAAGGCCGCAATGCGTGCCAAAGAAACAGCCAAACTGGGCACCATCCGCCTGTTGACTGCTGCCATGAAGCAAAAAGAAGTGGATGAGCGCATAGAACTGGACGATGGCATGGTGTTGGTGATCATAGAAAAAATGATCAAGCAGCGCAAAGACTCCATCACGCAGTTTGAAGCCGGTGGTCGCCAGGATCTGGCAGACATAGAAAAAGCTGAGCTGGAAATTTTGTCGAAGTACATGCCTGCTGCTCTGTCAGATGAAGAAGTGCAGGCTGCCGTGGCTGCCGCTGTGGCTGAAACCGGTGCTGTTGGTCCGCAAGACATGCGCAAAGTCATCGATGTATTGAAAACCAGGCTGGCCGGTCGTGCCGATATGGGCAAGGTGTCTGGTTTGGTTAAGGCGGCACTGGCAAAATAATTTGCCGGCGCCGCGCGTGTTGAATTCATTTGCTGGCATCCTGCTTTGATACCTCAGAGTTTTATCCAGGATCTACTGGCCCGCGTTGACATTGTCGACGTGGTGGGTAAATACGTGCAGTTAAAAAAAGGTGGCGCAAACTACATGGGTTTGTGCCCCTTTCATAATGAAAAATCCCCCAGTTTTACAGTAAGTCCGACCAAGCAGTTTTATCATTGCTTTGGCTGTGGTGCGCATGGCAGTTCCATCGGATTTTTGATGGAATATTCCGGCCTCAGTTATGTCGATGCGATTCGCGATCTGGCGCAAAGCAATGGCATGATCGTGCCGGAAGAAGATCGCATGCTGCCGGCACAAAGGGCAGAAGTGCAGGCAAAAAGTCTGGCCCTGTCCGAAGTCATGACCAAGGCCGGTGAATATTACAAGCAGCAATTGCGTACTGCGCCACAAGCTATTGCGTATCTGAAAAAACGTGGTTTGACCGGTGAGGTGGCGGCGCGTTTCGGGCTGGGTTTTGCACCTGATGCCTGGGATGGCTTGCGTTCTGTCTTCAATGATTATGGCGATGCTTCGCTGGTTGAGGCTGGTCTGGTGATAGACAAGAGCGAAGAAGAGGGCGGCGGGCGCAAGCGCTATGACCGTTTTCGTGATCGCGTCATGTTCCCGATCCGTAATACCAAGGGGCAGGTGATCGGTTTTGGCGGTCGCATCATGGAGCAGGGCGAACCTAAATACCTGAATTCGCCAGAAACCCCCTTGTTTCAAAAAAGCTTTGAGTTATACGGTCTGTTTGAAGCGCGCCAGCCGATACGCGAAGCTGGTTACGTGTTGGTGACAGAAGGTTATATGGATGTGGTGGCATTGGCGCAAATGGGTTTCCCGCAAGCCGTGGCCACTTTGGGAACGGCCTGTACGCCCACCCATGTGCAAAAACTCCTGCGTCAGACGGATCACGTAATTTTTAGTTTTGATGGTGACAGTGCCGGGCGTCGTGCCGCAAGGCGCGCGCTGGATGCCTGTCTGCCGCATGCAAACGACGACAAGATCATCAAGTTTTTGTTCTTGCCGACCGAGCATGATCCGGACAGTTTCATTCGTGAATTTGGTGCTGAAGCCTTTGAGCAGGAAGTGCATGATGCCATGCCGCTGTCGCAATTCTTCATGCGTGAAACCATAGGTGACAATGACCTGACGACGGCAGAAGGGCGAGCCAGAACACAGTTTGATGCCAAGCCTTTGTTGCAGGCGATGCAGCCTTCCGGCCTGCGTTTGCAACTGGTGCGTAATCTGGCGCAGGTGACGCAGACCAGTCCGGCAGAAATTGAAACCATGTTTGAATTGAGTCAGCCGGTAGCGCGCCAGAAACTGGCGCCGCCCAAATCCAAGCGCAGTGCGCCTGTGGGGCTGGAGCGACAGATTATCCGCATTCTGGTGGCGCATCCTTCGCTGGCATTGATGCTGGATGACAGCATGCTGACGGATGCCGCCATGTTGGCGCCTGACGGTGCTGCCATGCTGGGGCAACTGGTGGCGATAGCACAAAGCATGGGTGAGCATGCCCAGTTTGCTGCCCTGGCAGAACAGTTACGCGCCAGTGGATCTGATTTTGATGCATTGATTGCCGAAGTGGCTGAGCAGACCGAAACCGATATCGACATGGTCAGGCAGGAATTGTCTGGCGCCATACGCCAGGTGCGTTTTCAGGTATTGCGGTCAGAACTGGACGCGCTGGCTGCGCGTGGCCTGCGTGAAGAAGCAGATATTGCCCGTTATCGCGAAATTATGTTGTTGCAGGGGCAATTGCGTAAAGAGGCAGAGGCTGAAGCCGCCAATCGCTGAGGTGGTGGTTTGAGCTCGTTTATCCTGCCTCTGTGTTGCTTTTAGATAAATTCCAGAGGTTTTTTCGTTGCTGGCTTGATGATTGCTTGACCTGGCCCTTGTTATTGCGGCTTTCGCCATCAATTGCTGTGCATACTTGAAGAATTATTGCGCTGATTGCACATTTTGCTAAACCATTTGGCAATTTTTTGTGTGCAAAACTGTATTGAAATGCCTGTAACTGCTTTGATATTGCCTAAATTTTGTTCAGGAAATAGCTATATGGCATAGTCTTGGGCTGGAGTAAAGTACGCTCGCGTGTTATAATTAAAGGCTTTCGATTCAAGGTCTTAGGTTGTTTCATTCTGGGCAAAGCTCTTGGCATTTGCGTGGAATGTGTTGTTTAGGTGAGTGTAATGCTCCTCCGAGTAACCCAAAACACTGGCGCTGAGACTCGGGAAGTCTGAAACAAACAAGAGTTTGCTCTGCGATGCAGGTCGCAAGATCTGATGGCAGCGCATTTTCTTTTTTGTGAAATCCACACAGGCGACTTCCTCAGTTCCGGATGGTTTGATTCAATGGCTAACGCAATGAAGAAACCCGCGAAAACCCTGGCATCCACTACGGTTAAGAAAACCGTGACTACCGCGCCCAAAAAAGCGCAGGCCACGGCCGTAACAAAAACGGTAAAGACCGTTGCCAGCACCGCGAAAGCGGCAAGTGCAGGCAGCAATGCAGCAGCGAAGGCATCTGTAAAGGTGGTTGCCGGCAAGCCGGGTAAAACCGCTGTCGTTACGCCGCCCGCATCAAAGTCCGGTAGCAAGCAGGTGAAGACTGCGGAAAAAGTGCTCGAGAAAAAAGGGGTTGCGAAAGACGTTAAAGCGCCTAAAGTAATAAAGAATACGGTTGCAGTGACACCACAGGCAACGAAACAGGTAGCAAGTAAAGCAGTATTGAAGGCGGCAGCAAAAGCCAAAGACGTGGATGTTGAAGAGTCCAGGTCTGCGACAAAAACGGCTGGTAAGGACGTGAGCGGCAAGAATGCGAAACCCCCGGCAAGAAAAGAGAATTTGCCTGCAGAAGCGGCCAGTTCTCAGGCAAGTGGAAAAGCCAAGAGTGCAGCACTAGCCAGGCCTCAGCCAGAACCAGTATCCGTATCATCGAAAGCTTCTGTGACAATTAACAAAACCGATTCAAAGACAGTGACTAAGCCAACCAAGAATTCAGCAAAAGCTGCACCAGAGGTGCAGGAAATCAAGACCGGTTCTGCGCCTACCGTAAGCCAGACTACCGATGCTGCGGTGCTTGCCGCCATTGACACTTCCGGCTATGTATTGCCTGGAGTGAAGGTGCCTGGTCGTCGTGGTCGCAAGCCTAAGGAATATCAGCCAGAGAATGAAGAAATCGCTGCATTGAACGCGGTAGAACGCGCTGAGATGAAAGCGATAGACAAGGCCAAGGCAAAAGATCGCAAAGCCAAGGAAAAAGCTTTGCTGAAAGATGCTTTCTCATCTGATCCGGAAGCCACAGAAGAAGAACTCGAACGCCGTCGCCAGAAACTGAAAACTCTGATCAAGCTGGGTAAGGATCGCGGCTATCTGACGTTCGCTGAAATCAATGATCACTTGCCGGAAAACGTCGTTGATCCGGAAGCGATTGAAGGCATCATCGGTACCTTCAATGACATGGGTGTGGCTGTGTATGAACAGGCCCCCGATGCAGAAACCCTGTTGTTGTCGGATAACGTCGTCACTGTCACGACCGATGATGATGAAGTGGAAGCCGCTGCTGAAGCTGCGTTGTCCACGGTCGATTCCGATTTTGGTCGCACCACTGATCCGGTACGCATGTATATGCGTGAAATGGGTTCGGTTGAGTTGCTGACGCGCGAAGGCGAGATCGTCATCGCGAAAAAAATCGAAGAAGGCCTGAAAGACATGATACAGGCGATTTCTGCCTGTCCAACCACGATTGCTGAAATCCTGGCTGCGGCTGACCGTATTGCAGCCGATGAAATCAAGATCGATGAAATCGTCGATGGCCTTGTGGATCCGAATGCGACGGAAGAGTCTGCGCCTGTTGCTGCGGTTGTCGTCGTCGAAGAAGAGTCAGAAGAAGACGAAGAAGAAGACGAAGAAGAAGATGAGGAAGATGATGATGGTGGCGCCGCCGGTGCAGCTGCCATTTCTGCAGAACAGCTGGAACAACTGAAACGTGATTCGCTGGCAAAATTCGAAATCATTGCGACGAATTTTGAAAAAATGCGCAAGTCCTTCGAAAAAGAAGGCTATAACTCCAAGTCTTACATCAAGGCACAGGAAGCGATTTCCGGTGAATTGCTGGGCATACGCTTTACTGCCAAAGTGGTTGAAAAACTGTGCGATACCTTGCGTGGCCAGGTAGATGAAGTACGCCATGTGGAAAAACAGATACTTGAAGTGGTGGTTAATCGCTGCGGTATGCCGCGTTCGCATTTCATCAAAGTCTTCCCTGGTAATGAAACCAATCTGAGCTGGGTTGAAGGCGAAGTGAATTCCGGTCATTCCTACAGTGCTGTGCTGGGTCGTAATATCCCTTCAGTACAACAACTGCAGCAAAAACTGATTGATTTGCAGGCCCGCGTTGTATTGCCTTTGCCTGATCTGCGCAACATCAATAAAAAGATGTCTGCTGGTGAGATGAAAGCGCGCAAGGCCAAGCGTGAAATGACCGAGGCCAACTTGCGTCTGGTAATTTCCATCGCCAAGAAATACACGAATCGTGGTTTGCAATTCCTGGATTTGATCCAGGAAGGCAATATCGGTTTGATGAAGGCAGTGGACAAGTTTGAATACCGTCGTGGTTACAAGTTCTCGACGTACGCCACCTGGTGGATACGTCAGGCGATTACCCGTTCCATCGCTGATCAGGCACGTACCATCCGTATTCCAGTGCACATGATAGAAACGATCAATAAAATGAATCGTATCTCACGCCAGATCTTGCAGGAAACAGGCGTCGAGCCGGATCCGGCTACCCTGGCGATCAAGATGGAAATGCCGGAAGATAAGATTCGCAAGATCATGAAGATTGCGAAAGAGCCAATTTCCATGGAAACACCGATCGGTGACGATGACGATTCGCACCTGGGTGATTTCATTGAAGATAACCATACACTGGCTCCGGCTGATGCAGCCCTGCATGCATCCATGCGTAATGTCGTCAAGGATGTGCTGGATTCACTGACACCGCGTGAAGCAAAAGTACTGCGCATGCGTTTTGGCGTTGAAATGTCTACCGACCATACTCTGGAAGAAGTGGGTAAACAATTTGACGTGACCAGGGAGCGTATTCGTCAGATAGAAGCCAAGGCATTGCGTAAATTACGTCATCCTTCGCGTTCTGATAAGCTGAAGAGCTTCCTAGAAGGTAATTAATGTTGTACAATGGGCGTCGGTTTTTTCGGTGCCCATTCAATTGATATTGTGCTGAGTTTTTAGTAGGTAGGCACAGTATTTTGCAGGTGGCAGCATCGGGCTTTTCCTGCAAACCTGAAGTATTTTTCCAATCCTGGATTATCCTCAGATTAAAGCAGGCAGAGCTTGCAGAAAGAATTGGGCCTCTAGCTCATGTTGGTTAGAGCAGCGGACTCATAATCCGTTGGTACCGTGTTCGACTCACGGGAGGCCCACCAAATACCATGACTGATATCAAGTCCCCAGCTATACCTGTCCCCGGGCAAACTACACCAGACGTGAAGTTTGCTGATTTCGGCCTGTCGCCGGATATTTTGCGTGCCCTGACTGATCAGGGTTATGTCCACCCCACACCTATACAAGAACAGGCTATTCCGGTTGTTCTGCAAGGGCGTGACGTCATGGGTGCGGCACAAACCGGCACTGGCAAGACCGCCGGCTTTTCCCTGCCCATTATCCAGTTGCTGCTGGCGCATGCGAATACCAGTGCATCACCGGCACGCCACCCGGTGCGCGCGCTGATACTGACGCCTACCCGTGAGCTGGCTGATCAGGTCGCTGAAAACGTGAAAGCCTATTCTCGCCATACACCCCTGCGTTCTACAGTCGTGTTTGGTGGGATGGATATGGCACCGCAAGTTGCGGCCCTGCGTTCCGGCGTTGAAATCGTGATTGCCACGCCTGGGCGCCTGCTGGATCATGTGCAGCAAAAAACCATCAACCTGTCCCAGACCCAGATCCTGGTCATGGATGAAGCCGATCGCATGCTGGACATGGGCTTTTTGCCTGATCTGCAACGCATCATCAATCTGCTGCCTAAAAAGCGCCAGAACCTGATGTTCTCCGCTACCTTTTCACAGGAAATCAAAAAGCTTGCAGCCAGCTTTTTGACCAATCCGCAGACGATAGAAGTGGCACGCAGCAATGCCACGGCTGACAATGTCACGCAGATTCTGTATAAGGTGTCGACGGAAGAAAAACGCGATGCCGTATCCTTTATCATCCGCGAACGCGGCTTGAAACAGGTGATTGTCTTTTCCAATACCAAGATAGGTGCATCACGTCTGGCTGTACATCTGGTCAAACAGGGTGTCAAGGCATCGGCAATTCATGGTGACAAGTCACAGCAAGAACGCATGGCTGCACTGGAAGCCTTCAAGCAGGGCGAAGTTGAGGTGCTGGTGGCGACTGACGTGGCTGCACGTGGACTGGATATTGCAGAACTGCCTTGCGTCATCAATTTTGATTTGCCATATAACGCCGAAGACTATGTACACCGCATAGGCCGTACTGGTCGTGCCGGTGCCAAAGGGGATGCGATTTCCCTGCATACCGATCAGGATGAGCGTTTGCTGATCGATATCGAAAAAATGATCAAGCAAAAGATCGTGCGCCTGAACCTGGCTGGTTTTGTTGCTACATCCGTACATCAGGCTGAACACCGTGCGCCGCGTGAACGCGCTGACCGTGGTGGCGAAAGAGGCGCTGAGCGTACCGAACGCACAGAACGGACTGATCGTGCCGACAGAAGTGACAGGCCAACACGCAGTTTTCAACCGCCAAGAGAAAAAATCGATCCCTGGTTCCTTAAGCCTTACGAACCTAGCGCCTCTGCCGCCACACCAGTGGCAGATGCAACAGACGGCAAGGCAGGCACTACAGCCAAGCCACAAAGAAAAGCAGCCTTGCTTGGTGGCTTCTCCAAGACCTGATCAGCATTGCCCCATCTGGCTACTCAGCCATGCTGGCTGACTTGAACGAAAAATGGCTGTATGACGCTTTAGGCGTTGGCAGCCAGACTTTCCCAGACCAGGTTGGCGGCACATAAATCTTCTATCGCCGTTCCCACCGATTTAAACACACTGATGTCTGTTGCTTGCGTTCTTCCGGGATGTTGGCCTGCACAGAGTTCGGCCAGTTCCGCAACGATGGCTGATCTGGCCAGGCTTCCATTGGTCAGGGTTTGCGTCAGGTCCCCCGCCTCTGCCAGAGCGCCTGCGTACGTATCCACGTAGACAGTGGCCTTGTGCATCAGGGCATCGTCCACTTCACGCATATCGGGGCGAAATCCACCCACCAGATCCACATGTGTGCCTGCCTTCACATGTTCACCCAGTACCACCGGGGTCTTGCTGGTGGTCACACAGGAGATGATGTCGGCCTGCGAGCAGGCAGCTGCCAGGTCACTTACCACTTCAATATGGACAGTTGCAGGCAGCTCGGCATGTTCACGCAGCATCCTGGCAGTCAGTGCAGATTTATCGCCTGATCGTCCCCAGATGCTGATATGGCTGACAGGCCGGGTATGGCAATGTGCAACCGCAATGTGTGGAGCCAGGCTGCCATTGCCGACCAGCAGCAGACGCTGACTGTCGCTTCGGGATGCAAACGATGATGCCAGTGCTGAAGCGGCAGCTGTGCGACGCAGGGTCAGTTCTTCGCCATCCATCAGGGCCAGCGGCGCACCGGTTTGCGTATCAAACAAAACAAAGATCGCATGTACCGAGGGCAGGCTGGTATTGTGCGGGGCAACCGTCACCAGTTTCACTCCCAGGTGCCCGTGGCTTTGCCAGACCGGCATCAGCAAAAGACTGGAATTATCCGCCTCTGACAGGGTATGCGCATGTCGCCTGGGGGCGATCATGTCTTCCGTGAACGCTTGGCGCAAGGCAGGAATCAGTCTTGCGTAGGGCAATGCGGCACGGACTTGCTGCTGGCTGTAATGGGGAATCATGGTCTTCATCTGGTTTGTCTGGCTTGTCTGATCTATCAGGTGAACCTACATTAAGGGCTGGTAATCGGCCATGCTGGTTCTGGCTGACTTTGCTTGCGTACTCAAGTGACAGTAACACTCGCAAACCAAAGCTTGGTTAGAAAATTTGGTTAGCATACGACTATGAGCAATTGTAATTGAACGCGTTTTGCAGGTGATGGACTCAATGGCTGGATGTCGCATCAGTTTTGCTTTCTGCAGGCATTTCTTCAAACTGCGCCAGTGTCTTTAAGAAATGCCTGGTCTGTTTATAATCTTCGCCTGCCAGCGAATCGGTAAGCGCCTGGAAGCTTGCCGAGCGACTCAACCGTCCTGACAGCAGCTTGGAAATACCTATCGCCAGCGGGATGAACATCAGGCTGACCATCAGGCTGGGGATGATGAAGTTCTCGGTTTTTTGATACAGGTCCACGCCAAACACACCCTTGAAAAGCACCAGCAAAAACGGAATGAACCAGACAATTTGCCCCAGCAGGAACGCCCATTTGAACAGCTTGAGCCGCCCGGCTTTCAGTTCTGCCAGTTGTCTTTGCACGCTAGTGATGGGCTGTGCAAAATCCAGGTCTTGCAAGGCATGCCGCTGTTGATGGTTAAGCAGGGGCATGGCGATGGTCCATGCCAGTATGGTCAGGGCAGGCAGGGCAAATTTCAGGTCCGTGATGTAATGCGACAGAAACCAGATCAGGTAAATCAACACGGGGGTGCCGGCAATGATTTCATATTTGTCTGTCCAGCCCCATTTGCTGATTTCGCGCCTGTGCTGTTCCAGCAGGGATAATCGCAACATCTGGGTATTCAGCCTGACAGCCTGTTCCAGGCCCTTATCCCTGGCTTGCCATTCGGTTTTTAAAAGATCGAGATTCATCTTAATTTCCTTCTGCAAAACGACTTTGTAATTTCTGTTTGATACGACTCATGCGGGTGGCGACATTGCTGGTAGTCAGTCCCATGATGGCGGCAATTTCATCATTGCTGTAACCATCCATGAAGAGCAGGATCAGGGCGCGATTGAGTTCATCAAGTTCGCTGATGAGTTTGTCCAGGGTGCGTATATTGTCGCTTTGTGCATTGAAGAGCTGATCTGCTTCTGCAATGTCCAGGCCAAATTCTTCCAGTGGCAAGGTGTCACGCAATTGCCGTGTTTCGCTGCGGTAGTGCGAAATGGCGACATTCATGGCGATGCGGTACATCCAGGTGGAAAACAGGACGCGCTGGTCAAAGCTGCGAAACGAACGCCACAACTGCATCACCATGTCCTGCACCAGATCGCGCCGGTCTTCTGCATTACGGCAATAACTATAGGCAATCTTGTACAGCAGACGCTTGTGCGCTGCCAGTTGTTGCAGGAAGAGTGCTTCATCCATGTTATCGGGCCCTGTCTGTTCGCTGGGCACGTTTGCCATTCAACACAGCACCCAGCCAGGTGTATCTTACCAGCCAGTGATAGCTGAGCAGTGTCAGCAATAAAGTGCTGCCCATAATTACCGTCAGTTTGAATAGCCAGTGCCAGTCGCTGCGTGACACACATGCCTGGGTTGCCATGACCAGCGGCAGATGCATCAGGTAAATCCAGTACGACGCATCAGCAATATAGCGCAGTACGGGCTTGTACTGGGTCAGGTAGCACAAGCCCAGACCCGTAAGCCCAAAGCAGAAATGCCATGCAGCAGCGGCATACAGGAAGGCGTATAGCAGCTTGTTCAAGTCGTGGGGTGCTGGCATCAGTCGTGGCACCATGCCAGCAAGCAGCAGGCAATAACTGGTGAGAGAAAATGCCATCAGCAGATGCCAGGTCCAGCGTTTTTTCCAGCCATTAAAAACACTTTGCTCAGACCATAGCAGCCAGCCAAGACCGAACGCCATACCGAAACTGACCCAGGCCGCTCGCCCCGGATAGAGTGACTGATCTGGTGTGGGTACACCAAACCAGTTGATCCAGTAAGGCGTATAAAACAAAGCCAGGGCAACCGGCAGGGCCAGCAGGAAAGGGGCCGCCCAGCCAGTCAGGCTGGCCATGATCAGTGTACCGGCCTTGTTCAGCCACCTGACCATACCGCTGGTTTGCTGGCTTCTCCACAGTACCCACAGCGCTACAGATGGTATATACAACAGCAATAGCATGTACAGAAACCACAGATGAGCCAGCGGGAAACTGTCAGGTGTGAAGCGCGGGCCTGGTGGAGATTGCCTGGGCAAGTTGCCGCCCGACTTGATCCAGGCCGCCAGCACCACGGCTGCAATGATGGCGCTGAAGATCAGCGGCCAGCCTGTAAGCAAGGGCAGGGCGATGCGTCGGCCCCTGTCTTTGATGAAACCGGACACACCTTTTTTCTGTAAACCCATATGCGCAAAAAAACCGGCAAGCATGAAAAACAAAGGCATCCTGAAAACATGAATCATGAAAAATACAGGTCCCAGGACAGCACTTTTTTCATGATCACTGACTACCCAGAAAAACTGAGCACCCGGCAGGAAGGACATGCTTGCATGCAAGAGTACACCCAGCAACAGGGCAAATGCGCGCAGGGCATCCAGTCCATGCAGACGGTCCGTACTGCTGGTGGTTAAAGCGGTATGCTGCGTGCGTGTATGTGTGATGGAGTGCATGGCAGTGTGCATGAAAGTTTCCAGATCAGAAGTAAGGTCTGTGGCAATTCAATTGCCCGCAGGGCGCTGAAAACGGGAGGCTGCAATCACGGGATTGTTATCTACCTGGTCTATGATCATGCGCATGCGCTGACTTGCACCTTTGGTGCCGATTTCTATGCGAAAGGGTAGTTGTAGTCCATCCTGTTTACGGTAATCCATGCTGAAGATTTCCAGCTCTGTCATCTGTCCCATCACAGGTCGTTTTTGTACGCGTTTTACTTCGAGAAAATTGCTGGCATCCAGATAAATGCTGGATTCACCTGTGCCCGGCACGCTGACTTTAATGACATGGACAGACTTGCCATCAAGTTTTTCTTCACCCTGATAGCGTAGCTGGAATCCGGATTTTTGTGCCGCTACCAGGATGCCGTCAAAATAGGCTTCTTCAATCAGCGCAGGCAGTTCATCAGTGGGCATGTTGACGGTCTGTTTGCCGCTGGAAAGAAAAGGGTCTATTTTCCAGGCATCCTTACCATCGTGGGCGCTGCTTTGCACCTGCCCCTGTAGAAAGACATCACGCCGTAACAGATTAGGGCGTTTTGCTTCTACCGTGCTTGGTATTTCAAACGGCGCCATACCGATGATGCGCAATTTGACACGTCTGGATTGCAGCCTGGAAAAATCACCTGTCGCTGCATAGTGTTGTTGCAGGATAGAGTCCAGGTTTGGTAAAGCAGTGCCAGCAGCTTGTGCGTTTGCATGGATAACATGCAGGCAAAGAAAGATGAAAAATACTATACGGTATACAGCAGACATGACATCTCCCCGCCGTATTTGATGGAAATCAAATACGTGTCAAATAAGAAAATAAATATTCAGCGACCTGTGCTATGGCTGCAATCGCTGAACGCATATACTTTTATTCGCCAGTCACCAGAAAAATTCACAACTTACTCAAAATAATTTTTTCTATTCCCTGGACCGGCAGACCCTTATCAGCCATGTTGGTTATAATCCTGCCATGCGTATCTCTTACCGACTCCGGCACTTCACCATATGGCTTGCATGTTTTGCATTGCTGTTCAGTGGCCTGTTGCCATCCCTGGCGACAGGCAGGGAGTCGGGATCAACTGCTATCAGTCAGGCACCTGGCCTGGTGGAACTGTGCAGTGCCAGCGGCAAGACGCTGCTGGATACGGCTACCGGTAAAATTGTCAGGCTTGCTGAAGGCAAAACTGGCCAGCCAGGTGGGCACGCATTTAGTCACTGCGCGCTGTGTCTGCCGCTCAATGATCACTCCATTTTCCTGCCTCCTGTTTTTCCTGAACCTGCAGACAGCAGGCTCAGCGAATTCTTCCCATCCCTGTTTTATCATGCCCCTGTCACGCAGATAGCGTGGGCACATGCGCAAGCCCGCGCCCCGCCTGTCTTTCATAGCTGATCTTCCTAAATACATGATGGCGGTATGGCAGCATTCCAGCCATAGCACCGTCATAGGCGAAGTTACGCAAGCAGACACGCACGCAGTCACACGATAGTGAAAGGATTCAATTCAAGCCTGGATTGAATCCTGATGACTGATATGAGCACAGAAAGGAACACAAAAATGAAGCGACGTTACGCCCTGGAGCTACTTGGCCTGTTTGGGCTGGGCGGCATGGGTTTGCTGGCCTGCCAGCGTCCACCGGTGACATTTAATGGCATTGATATTACGGGTGCTGAATATGGGGCAGATTTTCATCTGCAAGGACATGACGGCAAGACCTATTCCCTGAAAGATTTCAGAAACAAATACCTGTTGATCTTTTTTGGCTTTACACAATGTCCGGATATTTGCCCTACTGCCTTAAGCAGGGCAGTATTGATACGTAAATTGCTGGGCAAGGATGCCAGCCGTTTGCAGGTCATCTTTATTACCATTGACCCAGAACGCGATACCCCGGAATTGCTGGCGCAGTATATGCGGGCATTTGATCCCGGATTTTTGGGTTTATGGGGTAATCTTCAGCAAATAACTGAAGTGGCCAAGGCTTTCCGTGTGTTTTTCAACAAGGTGCCAAGTGGAAGTTCTTACACCATGGACCACACTGCCATCAGTTATGTTTATGATGGCAATGGAAAAATCCGCCTTGCTCTGAAGCATGAACAAACGGCCGAACAATGTGCAGAAGATTTGCGTAATCTGATGCAGTCTGCGGCTTAGAAATAAAATATTCATCATGCTGGAAATTGCATGAATTCTGGATTACTTGAAAAGGAATAAATAAATGAAAAACTTCAATAAACTGGCAGTACTTGCTGCGTTGTTTTCTGGCCTGATCACTTCAGTGCAGGCGCAGGTAACAGTGAAAGAAGCCTGGGCGCGTGCAACTGTGGTCCAGCAAAAAGCCAGTGGCGCTTTCATGCAGATCAGTTCTGTCAAAGATGCAAAACTGGTGGAAGTACGTTCACCGACAGCTGGCATTGCAGAAATGCATAAAATGGAAATGAGTGACAACATCATGAAAATGCGCCAGGTAGACAGCATTGATTTGCCCGCTGGTAAAACGGTGGAGCTGAAACCAGGTGGATTTCATATCATGCTGATGGATTTAAAGAACCAGATCAAGGATGGTGACATCGTACCGCTGGTACTGGTCGTCGAAGGCAAGGACAAGAAACGCGAAACGCTGGAAGTGAAGGCAATCGCAAAGCCCTTGAACCAGGCTGCACATCATTGATTGGCGGTTACCATGAACATGACAAAAAATAAGCCGGGTCATTTATTGTCTGAATTGCCTGAATTGCCTGAACAGGCAAGGCCTTCAGATGTAAGGGGAGAAGTATGAAAAAATCGGGTTTCATTTTACTTGCCGCCTTATTCGCGCAGGCAGCATCTGCACACATTACCCTGGATCAGGCAAAAGCGCCTGCTGGCAGTTATCAGAAACTGACATTCAAGGTGGGACATGGTTGTGATGGCAGTGCCACGCATACCCTGACAGTCATCTTGCCGGAAACCGTGAGCGGTGCCAAACCCATGCCCAAGGCTGGCTGGAAAATTGATACGGTGATAGAAAATCTCAGCACACCTTATACCTCACATGGCAAGACCATCAGCCGTGACGTACGTGAAGTCAGCTGGAGCGGAGGCCCTTTGCCGGATGCTTACTATGATGAATTTTCCATACAGGTAAAGCTGCCTGATACTGCGGGCAAGCTGGCTTTCAAGGTGCTGCAATTATGTGAAAAGGGCAGGCTGGACTGGGTGGAAGTACCTGCTGAAGGGCAGAGCGGCAAGAGCCTGAAAACACCGGCCCCGGTACTGGAACTGGTGAACCACCCTGAGGCCGAGCATCATCATTGATATTTTCATGATGTAGTGTATGTGCATGAAAAACATCCCCCGTCAGATCAATATTGATCATTGCTGACGGGGGATTTTTTACAGCTTGTACCGTCATCAGACGGCATATTTTGCTGCGGTATTACAGAATATTCAAAGTCACATCAATATTGCCGCGTGTGGCGTTGGAATATGGGCAAACTTCATGTGCCTTGTGTACCAGTGCTTCGGCTGCTGCACGGTCCAGGCCAGGCAGGCTGACATTCAGTGTCACGGCCAGACCAAAACCACCCTTGCCATTCGGGCCTATGCCTACCAGGCCATTGACGGATGTATCTGCCGGCAGTGCTGTTTTCTGGGCCGCTGCGACAAATTTCATGGCACCGATGAAACAGGCGGAATAACCGGCAGCAAACATTTGTTCTGGATTGGTGCCTTCACCACCTGCGCCACCGAGTTCTTTTGGGGTCGTCAGTTTGACTTCCAGCTGATTGTCGCTGGAAACGGCACGGCCATCACGACCACCAGTGGCTGTTGCATTTGCTGTGTAAAGTACTTGCATTATCTTGCTCCTTGTTCGGGTTGATTGAGTGGCTACGAATGCCATGGATGAACTATATCGCGCAATTAAATTGTGTGCAATCTAATTTCTCATTGTTTTTTTCTATAGGCATCATAGTAGGCATATGTGTTTATTCAAGGGCTTGTTACAAAATCAATAGAAAAAATCCTTGTTGAGTGCATCTCATGACCTGAGAACCTGCCTACGATCTGTAGCGAGCGTGCGTGCTTCAGCGGGGTGGGGGTAATATTCATGACAACTAAGCGCAGCGCAAAAGTGGAATGTACTCTGGTACGTGCGCATTTTGATCAGCACATGAACCCTGCGTGAACTCTGATTGCGCACATTCGCTACAGATCGCAAACAGGTTCCAAGATGCTTCAGGTATTGAGCAACTCTGTCCTCAAAGCGCCCAGGCTGGTGCGCAGGTCTATCAGGGTTTCCTTGCTTTGTCCGCTGGCACAGAGGATTTTTTGCGGGATGTCCATGGCCGCCTTCCTCAACTCCCTGCCAGCTGTTGTCAGTGTAATTCTGACCTGGCGCTCATCTGCGTCATCACGCTGGCGCTGCAACAAACCATTTGCTTCCAGGCGTTTCAGCAAGGGGGTCAGAGTGCCGGAATCCAGGAACAGGGCGTTGCCGATCTCCTTGACCAGTACCTTGTCCTGCTCCCATAAAACCAGCATGACCAGATATTGCGGATAGGTAAGTCCGAGTTCCTCCAGCAGGGGCTTATACGCCTTCGTCAGGGCCAGGGATGAAGAATACAGGGCAAAGCAGAATTGGTTTTCCAGTGCCAGCATGTTGATGGGGGGATCAGCAGGTTTTTTCATCATGGCACTCGTGGTGATAGGGTAGCCGTGGGGCGGCAAAAAAGTCTTTGTCAGTCATGATAAACAGTTTCTTCAAGCTGTAGCAAACTTGCTGCAAGATGTTTGTTCGCCGGGACGGGCCTGGTTTGAGATTGGTCAGGGGCGGCAAGGTATAATGTCGGTCGTCATGCGTGGCTTTGCCACCGTCTACCGTATGAGGATAATGTGAGCTTTATCGAGAAACTTTCTGCCGCCTGGACGGCAAACAATTCCCTGCTGTGCGTGGGGCTGGACCCGGATGTCAGTCGCTTTCCGGTAGAGCTGGCAGGCAAACCGGATGCCATATTTACATTTTGCAAAACCGTGATTGATGCGACGGCAGACCTGGCATGTTCATTCAAGCCACAGATTGCCTATTTTGCCGCCCTGCGTGCAGAAGATCAACTGGAAGCAATTTGCCGTTATATCAAGACGGCGTATCCGCATATCCCTGTGATTCTGGATGCCAAGCGTGGTGATATCGGTGCCACTGCCGGTCAGTATGCACGTGAAGCATTTGAACGTTATGCAGCCGATGCCGTGACCGTCAACCCTTACATGGGTTTTGACTCCGTTGCGCCGTATCTCGAATGGCAAGACCGGGGCGTCATCATACTTTGCCGTACATCGAATGCCGGTGGCTCTGATCTGCAATTTCTGGATGTCGGCGGCAAGCCTTTGTACCAGCACGTGGCGCAACTGGTAGCCGATAAATGGAATACCAATGGTCAGTGTGCCCTGGTGGTCGGCGCGACTTTCCCGAATGAACTGGCGCAGGTGCGTGCCCTGACGGGGGATATGCCCTTGCTGGTGCCAGGCATTGGTGCACAGGGAGGAGATATTGCTGCGACGGTGCAGGCTGGCAAGACAGCAAACGGCACTGGCATGATGATCAATTCTTCACGCGCCATTTTGTATCCGGCACTGCAGGCAGGTGAAAGCAATGTCGCTGCGATTCGCCGGGTCGCGCTGGAAACCCGCGACACGATCAATACTTACCGCTAAGTTGCTTCGGTAATACAACAAGCTTCTTGTATTTGCTGCCTGGACGCTTGTTGTAAAAGATTATACGTGTCACCGGTCCACTCACTTTTTATACGTGGATCGGTAACGTGAAGCGCATCGCCACAAACGTCCTTGTGAAATTTTGCTGAACGCACTTCACTGCCTGACGTTCTTTTTAAAACTTGTTTACGATCTGTAGCGAGCGTCAGCGGGGTAAGGGTAACCAAGCGCAGCGCAAAAAGCGGAATGTACTTTGGTACATGAGCATTTTGAGCAGCACATGAGCCCCGCGCAGACTCCGATTGCGCCCGCGCAGTAAGATCGTAAACAGGTTTTTAGAAACTGTGGCGTATGCCCAGATGCAGGGCCTTATCACCAGAACCGGCTTCAATGGCACTACCTACGGTATAGCCGGCACCATTCTTGTTATCTATTTTGGCGTAAGCCGCATACAGATCAGTGCGCTTGGACAGAGAGTACAGGTAGGCCACAGCCAACTGGCTGGCATCCTGGTTTTTTACTGTCTTGTCGTCTTTGCGGATATAGGAAGCCAGTATCTTGTTGCTGCCGAATGGCACTGTCACGCCCACCAAAAAGTCAGTGGAATCTGTTGATGCTGTTGGTGCCACCAGGCTGCCGAAGGGGTTGGCGGTATTGCGCAGTGGCGAGCTGTTCAGGCCCTTGTTAACACCGTAGGCCAGATGCGCTTTGGCCACACCAAAATCATAGGTGGCAGCCAGCAGGGTGGTTTTGCCATCTTCCGTATTTTTAAGTGTTGCCGTGTCATTGTTGCGGTTGTGGTAGCCCAGACGTACCGCAAACGGGCCGGATGTATAGGCAATTGCCGCACCCAACTGACGACTGGCAGAGGTATCGCCCGCGGTTTCGCCAAAGCCGTAGGCCAGTTCACCAGTCAGACCATCAAAAGAAGGCGTGACGTATTTCAAGGTGTTGTCCATACGGCTGGCACCGGTGCCGGAGTTAGGCATGATATTGGCAGCATCGCCAGCAAAGCCGGTACCGAAGGGATCAGCAAAAGCCAGTGTCAGGTATTCTGGCGTGTACTGACGACCTGCAGTCAAGGTACCAAAATCCCCCTTGATACCGAGGTAGGCCTGGCGACCAAACATCAAGCCACCCTGGCCTGATGAACCGGTATCGACGTTGATGCCGCTTTCCAGCAAGAAGAAAGCAGACAGACCACCACCCAGGTCTTCAGTGCCCTTGAAACCCAGACGCGAACCCGAACCAATACCGCTGGTCAGCTTGCTGACAGAACCGGCGCTGCCGCCGTTTTCTATGGCAATGCCGGTATCCACGATACCGTAAATGGTAACGGAAGACTGGGCCGATGCAGAGCCGGCAAAAGTGCCAATAACGCCAAGTAAGGCAAGTGCAAGAAACGTCTTTTTCATTTGATTCTCTCAAAAAATAGGTAAGGAAATAATTTCGCTGCCAAAAGAATCGCCTGTTGCCGGGATGCCCCATCGTATGAATGCGACATCTGTGCTGCGGTGTTCAAGCTATACCGGCAATGCCAACAACAAGGGCGATATGTGTACTGAGGGTACTAATGGTGATACACGTGCTTACCGACCGGATTTCCTGTCATCGCAGTCGGTAATTTATTATCGATGAAAAATAAGATGTTTACATATATATTATTTATAAAACGTTGATAAAAAATAGATGAAACGTTGTTAAAAAGTTGAAATTGAACTTGGGGAAATATTTATGGAATATCCGTATGCTGGCGACGGAGGGTAATTATTTTGTCGCAGGTGATGAAAATAAAAATGGCCGGTGATGACTTCATCACCGGCCATTCTTCAGGCGCGTTCAGTTACTGCAAAGCTAGTTGATAGTGCTGCTTGCAATGCGTCGGGCCATGCACATCATGCTTTACCGTAGCCACCTCCACCTGGTGTTTCAATCACGAAGATATCGCCTGCCTGCATGTCGGTACTGGCGACAAATCCCAGTTCCTCAGTCTTGCCATTATTTCTGATGACATAGTTTTTACCGCAGGCACCGTCGGCACCGCCAGCTGTGCCAAATGGTGCATACACGCGATTATTCGACAGGATGGAAGCAGTCATGTTTTCCAGGAAGCGTATCTTTCTGACGCCACCATTACCACCATGCCAGCGACCCGTGCCACCTGAATCAGGCTTGATTTCATAGCTTTCCAGCCTGACCGGATAACGCCATTCCAGAATTTCCGGATCGGTAAGACGTGAATTCGTCATATGTGTCTGTACGACATCCGTACCGTTGAAACCTTCGCCTGCGCCTGAGCCGCCAGAGATGGTTTCATAGTATTGATAATCATCATTGCCGAAGGTGAAATTGTTCATGGTACCCGGGGATGATGCGACCACACCCAGCGCACCATACAGTGCATTGGTAATACAACTTGAAGTTTCCACATTGCCGGATACCACCGCAGCAGGGTAGCGCGGATTAAGCATCGAACCTTCCGGGATGATGACTTTCAGCGGTTTCAGGCAACCGGCATTGAGTGGGATATCGTCATCGATCAATGTACGGAATACATACAACACTGCAGCCATGCAAATCGCGCTGGGTGCATTGAAGTTATTATTCAGTTGTGGCGACGTACCGGTAAAATCCACTTCGGCAGAACGTGAAGCATGATCAACCCGGATGGCAACCTTGATGATGGCACCGTTGTCGAGCCTGTATTCATAATGGCTGTCTTGCAGGGCCGTGATGACACGCCTGACCGCTTCTTCTGCATTGTCCTGCACATGGCTCATATAGGCCTGCACCACATCCAGTCCATAGTGCTGCACCATTTTCAGCAACTCATCGACGCCTTTCTGGTTGGCGGCAATCTGAGCCTGGAAGTCGGCCAGGTTTTGATGGATATTGCGGCATGGGTATTTACCTGAAGAGAGCAGGGCGATGGTTTCTTTCTCCAGGAACTTGCCAGCACTGACCAGTTTGAAATTATTGATCAGTACCCCTTCTTCTTCCACCACTGTGCTGTCTGCCGGCATTGAGCCTGGTGTGATGCCGCCTATGTCGGCATGGTGGCCGCGTGAGCCCACATAGAACAGAACTTCGGTGCCCGCGGCATTGAAGGCCGGGGTGATAACCGTAACGTCAGGCAAGTGCGTGCCGCCGTTATACGGGTCGTTGAGCATATACACATCACCCGGCTTCATGCTGCCGGCATTGGCGCGGATGATGGTCTTGATGCTGTCGCCCATGGAACCCAGATGCACAGGAATATGCGGCGCATTCGCAATCAGGTTGCCTTCGGCATCAAATAGTGCGCAAGAAAAATCCAGGCGTTCCTTGATATTGACCGAGAAGGCAGTATTTTGCAGGCGCAGGCCCATTTGCTCGGCGATACTCATGAACAGGTTATTGAATACCTCCAGCATCACCGGATCTGCTTTGGTGCCTATGGCCTGGCGTTTCGGACGTGCTTCCAGACGCGTGAATACCAGGTGATCCAGGGCCGTGACTTCGGCCCCCCAGCCTGGTTCTATGATATTGGTGGCATTTTTCTCGGCAATGATGGCCGGACCCCTGATGTGATCACCCGGGCGCATGTCTTCCCGTGCATAAAGACCGGTGTCGTGCCATTTTCCACCAGAAAAAAGCTGGACGATTTCTACCGGTTTCAGCGTCTGATTATTTTCCCGCGGGGGCAGATAGTCGACGCTTTCATTACCTTCACCCGAATTGCCTATGGCTTCTACCGAAATTGCTTCTATCACCAACTGCTTGTTCGGCATCAGGAAGGAATAGCGTTTCTTGTAGGCAGATTCAAACTGGTAAATCATGCCGGCAATATCCTGCATGCCAACCACGATGACAGAATCTGTACCTTCATAGCGCAAATGCACGCGCTGTTTGACACTGAGGTTTTCTATTAACACGCCTTGCTCAAGCAAATCATTTTTTGCCGAAGCAGACAGGCGGGCCAGGTGTTTTTCCAGTGCGGGGAGAGACGTTGGTGCCAGCGGCAATTCCATGGCCTGCTCGCGCATCGCAGTCTGGTCTGCCAGGCCCATGCCATATGCGGACAGCACGCCAGAGAATGGATGAGCAAATACTTTTGTCATGCCCAGCGCATCCGCCACCAGGCAGGCATGCTGACCACCGGCACCACCGAAAGTGGTCAGAGTATAGTCAGTCACATCATGGCCGCGCTGTACCGAGATGAATTTGATGGCATTGGCCATATTGCCTACGGCAATTTCAATAAAGCCTTCGGCTACTTCTTCTGGTGATTTGCGTATGCCGGTAGCTTTTTCTATTTCTGCAGCCATGGCAGTAAATTTTTCCACCACGGCGTCGCGGTCCAGCGACTGGTCGGCTTTCGGGCCAAACACCTTGGGGAAATAAGCTGGCTGGATTTTCCCCAGCATGACATTGCAATCGGTCACGGCCAGCTGGCCGCCACGCCGATAGCTGGTGGGGCCAGGATTGGCACCGGCACTGTCAGGGCCAACGCGATAGCGGGTACCATCAAAATGCAGGATGGAACCACCACCGGCGGCGACCGTATGGATGCTCATCATTGGTGCCCGCATTCTGACACCGGCAACCTGGGTTTCAAATTCACGTTCAAATTCACCAGCGTAATGGGATACATCCGTCGATGTGCCGCCCATGTCAAAGCCAATGATTTTATCAAAGCCGGCAGTCTGCGCCGTGCGTACCATGCCAACGATGCCACCGGCCGGACCGGACAGAATGGAGTCCTTGCCCTGGAAACGATGGGCATCTGTCAGGCCACCATTGCTTTGCATGAAGAACAGACGCACGCCATCCATCTTGCTGGCAACCTGATCGACATAGCGTCGCAATATGGGCGACAGATAGGCATCCACCACCGTGGTATCGCCACGCGAGATCAGCTTCATCATCGGGCTGACTTTGTTGGAAATGGAAATCTGTGTGAAACCAGCTTCCGTTGCCAGCCTGCCTATGCGATCTTCATGCTGGGTATGGCGATAGCCATGCATGAGCACAATCGCCAGTGCGCGATAACCGTCCTTATATAAGACAGCCAGTTCTGTTTTGACGGCATCTTCATCCAATGCCTGCAACACATTGCCCTGGGCATCGATGCGCTCATCGACTTCCACCACTTTTCCATACAACAGTTCTGGCAATACGATATGGCGGTCAAACAGGCGCGGCCGGTTCTGGTAGGCGATGCGCAAGGCGTCACGAAAACCTTTGGTTATTATCAGTGCAGTCGGGTCGCCCTTGCGTTCCAGCAAGGCATTGGTGGCAACCGTAGTTCCCATCTTTACGGCAGAGACCAGTGCGGGTGAAATATTCTGTTCTGAACTTAAACCGAGCAGACCCTGTATACCAGCGACGGCAGCGTCTTTATATTGCTCCGGGTTTTCTGACAGTAATTTATGTGTCAGTAGTTTTCCATCCGGACGGCGCGCCACGATATCGGTAAACGTACCACCGCGATCTATCCAGAATTGCCAGCGTTGATCTTCAGGCAGATCTTCGTGCGCTTGTTTCTGTTCGTTCATTTTGCAACCACCTTTCATAAAGAGATGTTGCCGTCCACCGGCAAAGTCTAATCTCGGTTTGATCCGCCATCCACATCCAGGGCAACAGTCCTTGTGTCAAAAATCAGACAGTTCCCATATTTAACTGTTGCACGAAGGCAGCAAGTGGAATGGATTTCCAGTACTAAAAAAACAAAAAACATCACTGTTCTTGTGCATCTCCGCCACAGCGTGGTGCAGTTTTTTAAAACAGATTCAGAGTAGGAAAAAAACTTTATAAACATCTTGTGGATTTTTCCTTTAATGATATTGTAGTGTTTATTGAGATTAAATGTAATATATTTTATTGACGTTTTATCGATAAAACGTTTACGATATAAAACATCGAAAGGGTAAATGATGTCTGACTTAAAGCAATATAAGTTGATCTTGTCCTCGTCATATGCCCGCTTTCGATCAGGTATCAAAGGGTTTGCAGGGCTATCCGTCGTAGTATCAGTAACCGTATCAGTAACCATATTGATGATGGCCTTGCCCTGTCAGGCAGAAGAGACAGAGGTACGTTTCGCCACTGCTTATGCTGCCGATAATTTTCAGACTTTGAATCTGCTGCAATTTGCCAAAGACGTCATGGCAAGCACCGGGGGAAGAGTGAAGATGAGTATCTTTGCTGCTGGCACCTTGTTGAAGCCAGCAGAAATTTTTGCCGGTGTCATCAGCGACAAAGCCGAGGCAGGGGAAGTCATCATGTCCAGCCTGGCAAAAGATATACCGGTATTTGGTGTGGATTCTCTACCTTTTACCGTCAGGGGTTATGAAGATGCTTATAACCTGTGGATGGCGTCAAAACCTGAAGTGGAAAAGGCGCTCAACAAGCGTGGTTTGAAGTTGCTTTACACGGTGCCGTGGCCACCACAGAATCTATATTCAAAAAAGCCCTTGAGTTCACTGGCAGATTTCAAGGGTATGCGCATGCGCAGTTATAACCCTGCCAGCGAAAGAATCGCCGAATTGGCCCTGGCGACAGCCGTGCCGGTGCAGGTGATTGATCTGGAAAAGGCGATTGCCAGTGACAAGCTGGACCTGATGATTACCTCAAGCTGGACCGGGGTGGAAACCAGGGCCTGGAGCAAGATGCAGTATTACTACCGGGCCAATGCATGGATACCAAAGAACATGGTCTTCATCAGTCAAAAGGTATTTGCCCGATTTGACGCGGATACGCAAAAGAAAATCATGGATGCGGCCCAGCATGCCGAAAAACGTGGCTGGGATATGAGCAGGGACAGTGATGCCGGTTTTGAAAACCAGTTGCGCAACAACAAGGTTAAGGTCGACCGTGTCGACGCGCTATTAAGAAATAACCTGGACAGACTGGGTGAGCAGTTTGTCAGGGAATGGCTGAAAACAGCAAGCAGTGAAGAAGTATCGATTTTATTGAAATACACGACCGAAAGGTCGATGAAGTAAATCTTTGGCTGGCAGGTCCGGTAAATGCGGACCAATGCAGGCAAGGACAGGAGTTGCAGCATAGGAAACGGCTCTCATCAAGGTAGCAGAGGGCTTACATTTAATTAAATTGGAGCGTTTAATAATGTTTACAAATACCATCAAGAGAATTGCCCGCGCCGGTCTTCTGGCCAGTCTGGGATTGAGCTTTTGCTACTCCGCCTATGCGCAGCAAGAGATCAAGATAGGCGTCATTTATCCATTGTCCGGTGCTGCGGCATCGTCAGGCAGTGAAATGAAAAACGCGCTGGAACTGGCCGCGGACATCGTCAACAATGGCGCAAAAAGCGTTCCCAATCTGCCATTTTCTGCCGGCGGTGGTTTGCCAAACCTGAAAGGTGCCAAGATCAAGCTGGTATTTGCTGATCATCAGGGCAACCCGCAAATTGGTGCGACTGAAACCGAACGATTGATCACCCAGGAAAAAGTGGTTGCCATTGTCGGTGCCTACTTCAGTAATGTGACGGCTACCTCCAGCCAGGTGGCTGAAAAATACAAGATTCCTTATGTCAATCCGGAATCATCTTCTTCCACGTTGACACAGCGCGGCTTCAAATGGTTCTTTCGTACCACGGCCCATGATGATTTGTTCGTGCATAATTTCTTTGACTTCTTCAAGGAGCTGGAAGCCAAAAAAGGTATCAAGGTCAAGCAACTGGCAACCTTCAATGAAAATACCCTGTGGGGCAATGAAACCACCAAGCTGGAAACCAAGCTGGCAGCAGAAAAAGGCTATAACCTGGTGAAGACCATAGTCTATCCGGCGAAAAGCACACAGCTGACTTCCGAAGTGCAGCAATTGAAATCAGCCAGCCCGCAAGTGGTGATGCAGTCTTCCTATCTGGGTGACGCCATCATGGCGATGAAAACCTATAAGGAACTGGGTTTTTCACCTGACATGATCCTGGCCAACAATGCCGGTTTTACCGATACAGAATTCCGTCGCACCCTGGGCAAGGATGCTGATTATGTCATCACCCGCGAAGTCTGGTCGCCAGATCTGGCGAAGAACAATCCGCTGATCAAGCAGGTCAATGATTTGTTCAACAGTAAATACAAGATCGACTTTACCGGCAATTCTTCCCGTACCTTTACTGGTCTGATGACACTGGTGGATGCGATTAACCGTGCCGGTTCTACCGAGCCAGAAGCAATTCGCAAAGCCCTGACGGAAACCAATATTCCAGCCAACAAACTGATCATGCCATGGAAGGGTGTGAAGTTTGATGAAAACGGTCAGAACGTCCTGGGTTCCGGCATTCTGGTACAGATCATCGACGGCAAATACAACACGGTCTGGCCTTTCGACCTGGCGACCAAAGATGTCGTTTGGCCTATGCCAAAGTGGGATCAACGCAAGTAACAAGCACAGCAAAAAAGAAGCATGTTTTCCCGGCCTTCTGGCCGGGCAAGAGCAAAGATATTCAGTAAAAAATACCTGGCGATACCTGACGTCGGTTTTACATAGCTATACATAATAGGAAGTGCGAGGAGAAATATGTCCCTTGAAATTATTATTCAGACCCTGGCGTCAGGGATCTTGATCGGATTGATCTATGCGCTGGTCGCGATTGGTTTGACGTTGATCTTTGGCGTCATGGATATCGTCAATTTTTCGCATGGTGAGTTTCTGATGTTTGGCATGTACTCCAGTTTCTGGATGTACTCGCTGTTTGCACTGGACCCCATGTTTACCCTGCCATTGACCGCATTGTTTCTGTTTGCGCTTGGCGTGATCCTGTACAAGCTGATCATCAGAAAAATAACCAATGCGCCGATGCTGTCGCAGATTTTTACAACCTTCGGCCTGATGATGCTGTTCCGTGGTCTGGCCCAGTTTTTCTGGAAGCCGGATTTCAGGACAGTAGACCATTCTGTCGTATCCGGTGCGGTGCAGGTATTCGGCATACAGGTCGGTATGCCGCAGGTGACTGCAGGTGTCGGGGCAATTCTGGTGACGATGGGTATTTACCTGTTCCTGACCAAGACCCGAGCCGGGGCAGCACTGGAAGCGACTGCTGCGGATAAAGAGGCAGCACAACTGATGGGCATCGATTCACAGAAAATGTTTGCCATGGCCTGGGGCATTGGTGCTGCATGTGCGGGCGTGGCCGGGGCATTGCTGTCGACCTTCTTTCCCATCTTCCCTGAAGTGGGGGCGAACTTCATCCTGATTGCTTTTGTGGTGGTGAATCTGGGTGGCTTTGGCAGCGTCATCGGTGCATTGTTTGCCGGGATTATTGTCGGTGTCATTGAAGTCATGGGTGGCTTTTTGATTGGGCCGCAATACAAGCTGGCACTGGTACTTGGATTGTTCCTGGCGGTGTTGATGTTCCGTCCGCAAGGACTGATGGGTAAGCAGTAAGGTGAAAAATAAGGTGAAGCTATGAACATACAAGAAAAAACCGTGACATCGGCGCATGAATTGCTGGCGCCAGATTCTCATGGAAAATCCTCGGTTAAATACATACTGTTATCGCTATGTGTAATTTGTGCTTTGCTGGTGCCCGTCGTGGTCAAGGATCCGTCGCATCAGAATCTGGCGATATTGATTTTGATGGCGGCGCAACTGGGCGTGGCCTGGAATATCGTCGGTGGTTATGCCGGTCAGGTGTCGCTAGGGCACGTCGCCTTTTACGGACTGGGCGCCTACACCTCAACACTGCTGCTGACGCAATGGGGCATGAACGCGTGGCTGGCAATGTTATGTGGCGGCATACTGGCAGCACTGATTAGCCTGGTCATAGGCTGGTCATGCTTTCGTCTTAACGGTCATTACTTTGGCATGGCGACTATCGCCGTGGCTGAAATCATCCAGATCATTTTCACCAACTGGGAATATGCAGGTGGTGCCGTCGGCCTGACCCTGCCCATGGATCAGCAAGGCTGGAGCAATATGATATTTACCGACAAGGCACCGTATTACTACATCGCCCTCGGTCTTTTGTTGCTGACGCTGGCAGTGAATTACTGGATAGAACACAGTTACCTTGGTTATTACTTCCGCGCCATCAAGGATGAGCCGGATGCTGCACGTAGCCTGGGTATCAACCTTAGCCGCTACAAGCAGATTGCCTTTGCCGTCAGCAGTTTTTTTACCGCCATCGGTGGCAGTCTGTATGCACAGAAGGAATTGTATATCGATCCGGGTTCGGTCCTGCATACCGGCCTGTCGATCAAGATGGCCCTGGTATCCATATTGGGCGGAGTAGGCACTTTGCTGGGCCCCGTCATCGGTGCAGGTGTCTTGACTTTCATTGAAGAAGGTACGCGTGCCCTGTTTGGTGGTTCTGGCCGTGGTACGGATCTGGTGATTTATGCCGCTTTGATCGTGGTGATTGCGGTCTACTATCCGACCGGTGTGATGGGCTGGATCAAGCAATTTTTTGCGCGCAGAAAAGCGGTCAGGGCGCAGAAGGCGCAAGATGCACAAGACACCACAGGCACACAAGCCGGCAAGGAGGCAGCATGAGCTTATTGCGAGTAGAAAGCGTCAGCAAACGCTTCGGCGGTATTACCGCCAATCAGGATGTGTCATTTGAAGTCGGTGCCGGCAAGATCGTTGGTCTGATAGGCCCCAACGGTGCTGGCAAGACCACCATGTTTAACTGTATCGCCGGTTACGCACCACCGACTACCGGTGAAATCTGGATGAATGACATCAAGGTATCCGGCATGAGCCCGGAGCAATGTGCGCGTGCAGGCATAGGCCGCACCTTCCAGGTGGCAAGGACCTTCACCAGCATGACCGCTCTGGAGAACGTTATGGTTGGCGCATTCCTGATCAACAAGAATGTGGCTGATGCCAGACAAAGCGCCGCGAAATTACTGAGCTTTGTGAATCTGGGGCAGTTTAAAGACAAACCGGCAGGCAGCATGACTATCAGTGAGCAGCGCCGCCTGGCGGTTGCCCGCGCACTGGCAGTCAGGCCACGCCTGTTGCTGATGGATGAAGTGATGGCTGGCCTGAACCCGACTGAAGTCAAAGAGACGGTGGATGTGGTCCTGAAAATCCGTGAAGAAGGTATTTCCTGCCTGATAGTTGAACACGTGCTGGAGGGCATCATGCCGATTGCCGATGCCATCGTCGTGCTCGATTACGGCAAGAAGATCGCGGAAGGCAGTCCTGAACAAGTATCGAACGATCCCAAAGTGATCGCCGCTTATCTGGGAGATGAATGATGCTGCAAGTAAGAAATCTGAGAGTCAGTTATGACGGTGTGCTGGCCTTGTCCAAGGTCGATATTGATGTCGAAAAGGGCAAGATCGTTGCCCTGGTCGGCGGTAACGGTAATGGCAAGTCCACCACTTTGCGTGCCATCGCCGGGCTGAACACAGCCGATGCGGGCCAGATCATATTCGATGGCAAGCCACTGGAAAAAATACCGGCCAGCAAGCGCGTGGGCCTGGGCCTGTCACTGGTGCCGGAAGGCCGACGTATCTTCGCGCGCCTGACGGTAGAAAGAAATCTGCAACTGGGGGCCTATACCCGTCGTGACGCTGATGAAGTGGCCGAATCCATAGACACCATGTACAGCCTGTTCCCCATCCTCAAGGAGAGGCGCTACCAACTGGCTGGCACCATGAGTGGTGGTGAACAACAGATGCTGGCGATTGGCCGTGGCCTGATGGCAAAACCCAAATTGCTGTTGCTGGATGAACCTTCCTGGGGAATCGCTCCCAAGTTTGTCACCAAGGTGCTCGACACCATACAACTGATCAATGAACAGGGTATGTCCATCCTGCTGGTGGAGCAAAACCTGCACAAGGCGCTGGCGATTGCCCATCATGGCTATGTGATACAGACGGGGTGCATCGTCATGCAGGGAACGGGGCAGGAACTGCTGAACAATGAGGATGTCAAGAAAGCCTATCTGGGCGTCTGACATCGCTTAAACAATCGCGAGCAAACCAAGGGGCAAGTCTCTTACTTGCCAGGGCGCCCCTTTGCCTGCGATTCTGGTGACGACCTGCGTTTTTGTTTTTGATTACATCTTTGAGGATTCGCCATGCTGAACAAATACATCAAAAATTGGAAGATAGGTCATAGACTGGGCCTGGGTTTTGGTTTTGTAATTTTGTTGATGCTGACCCTGACGGTGACTGGTTTCACGCAGTTGGGACGTGTCAACCAGGGCGTGAATCTGGTGGTCAAGGAAGTTTATCCAAAAACGGCGGTTGCCAACCGCATCAAATCTGATCTTGATCACATCGCCCGCAGTCTGAGAAGTCTTTTGCTGCTGTCTACCCTGGACGAGAGAAAGCTGGAACAAGCCGCCATAGACAAGGCTGCGAGGCAGATTGATCTTGATCTGGCAAAGTTTGGCAAGCTGGCCAGTTCTGACGAAGAGAAAAAACGCTTGCAGGCAGTGCTGGCTGCCAAGCAGCGTTATCAACCCGTGCTGGACAAATTCTTAAAGCTGGTTGCAGACAATGAAGTGGAGCAGGCCAAGGATCTGGTCTTGCCTGAAATTGCTCCCTTGCAGGATCAATATTTTGCCGCACTGGACCAACTGGTGGCCTGGCAAGCCGGATTGATGGAACGTAGTGGCAGTGATGCTGCAAGCATATCTGGCGCAGCACAGGTGCTGATGATCATCTTGCTGGCGATCGCCGGGGTGGTGGCGATATTGATTGCCGTCATTACCACGCGGACGATTACCTCTTCACTGAATGCCGCGATCCTGGTGGCTGAATCGGTCGCCGGTGGTGATTTACGGGCAGAAATAGAAGTCAGAAACAATGACGAAACCGGCAAGCTGCTGGCGTCGCTGAATCAAATGAGTCAAAGCCTGATCAGTACCGTAGGACAGGTCAGACAAAGCTCGGAAAAAATTGGTACTGCTTCGCGTGAAATAGCGAATGGCAATCTGGATTTATCCAACCGTACTGAGCAACAGGCGTCGGGCTTGCAGGAAACCGCCGCCTCGATGGAACAGCTTACCGCTACTGTAGGGCAGAATGCAGAAAATGCTGCCCAGGCGCATCAACTGGCCGACAAGGCTTTCCAGCATGCAGGCAAGGGTGGCAAGGTGATACAGCAGGTTGAACAGACTATGGGGGCGATCAAATCCAGTTCCAACAAGATCGTTGACATCATTGGTGTGATTGACGGCATTGCATTTCAAACCAATATCCTGGCACTGAATGCGGCGGTCGAAGCGGCGCGCGCAGGGGAAAATGGTCGTGGTTTTGCCGTCGTGGCAGCGGAAGTGCGCAATCTGTCACAAAGATCAGCCAGTGCTGCAAAAGAAATCAAGGCCCTGATCGCTGATTCCGTCGGTCAGGTCGATGCCGGTGGTAAACTGGTGCTTGAGGCCAGCGCCACCATGCAGGATATCGTCGCCTCTGTGCAGCATGTGGCCAATATCATCAGCGAAATCAGCTCGGCCAGCCGGGAACAGAACACCGGCATTTTGCAGGTCAACCATGCCATCAGCATGATGGATGAGATGACGCAGCAAAATGCCGCACTGGTGGAAGAAGCCGCCGCCGCTGCCAAAAGCATGCAGGAAGAAGCAGAAATACTGGTGCATACCGTGGCGGTATTCAAACTGGAAAAATTCCGGCAAGCCGTGCCGGTGTTGGCGCGGCCTGTACCTGTGCTGGCGATATCCTGATTTTGGCCAAACTTGATCAGGCTTGATCGGACTTGATAACTAACAGGTGTGTAAAAAGACGAATTACTGATTATTTATTGATAAATTGATAGAAAATAGATGCTATTTTTCTCAAAAAAGCTAGAATTAAAGGATGAAATCTCGTCATCTGCTTACATATTTCAATTTATCTTTTAAAGAGTCACTATGTCCACTACCAAGCCTGCAAAAAAGACCAGCCTGAGTTCACCTGCATCACCCAGGGTGCCGATTGTTTCTTCCTCGCATCTGGCGGAGGGGCGCAGTGCAGAACTGAGTGAATTTGAATTTGGCATGATCATTGCCGGTAATGCCTTTAATCGCTGGGCCGTCAGGTGCATGGCTGCCGTCGGCATGAAAGACATGACGATTACCGATGTACTGGTATTGCATCATATCAACCACCGCGCACGCGAAAAGAAGCTGGCGGATATTGCCTTCATTCTCAATATTGAAGATACCCACATCGTCAATTATTCCCTGAAGAAATTGCAGGCCCTGTCGCTGGTACAGACAGAAAAACGTGGCAAGGAAATCCTGTATTCCACCAATGAAGCGGGCCGCGATGTCTGCCAGCGCTATTACGCCGTACGCGAACAGGTGCTGGTATCAGCGCTGACCGGTGATGGCACGGAAAGTTTTGAACTGAGCGAACTGGCACGGTTTTTACGTGTCCTGTCCGGTTTGTATGAGCAGGCTGCAAGGGCAGCCACCTCTTTATAAATTAAGGTTCCTGCTGTAGCTGTTTTGACTGCTGGCGATTCTTTTTCAGGCTGACTGCCAGCAGGACGATAAGCACTTTGAAGATCAGGAAGGCAATAAAAAGACTCAGTGCCAGTGGCAGTATGGTCAGCGCAAGCGCGATCGCCACACAGATCAGCAGCAGGTGTGGCAACGGCAGCCCCATTAGGGCGGCAAATGCTTTGCGACAAAGATAATAAAACTCGTGTGCGCTTTGGCGCAGGAAAGTGATCAACTGATCGGTATCGGTAAATTTCATGGTGTTTGCTCGTCTCTGGTAAGCGTGTGGACAGACAGAGAATACGCTGCCATAACGAGCAATGCAGCCCACATGCGACGAAATGCCGGAATCGGGGATTAAGCGGGGGAATAAGCGGAGGAATAAGCGGAGGAATAAGTGGGGAATAAGCGGGGGATTAAGCGAGGTAAGCGGTGACAATGGGTAATTCATGTCAACGGTGCCGGCCCTGTCTACATGAAAATGATTTCCCAAGGTACAATAAAAAATCGTCAGCATATTTATTGCCATCATGACAGACCAAAAAAATACCGAATTCGCTTTCCTAGAAGCTTTTACCGCTGAGCTATCAGCGAAAAAGCTGGTATTTCCCACTTCGCTGGGTGCGACCATGAAAATCCGCAAGGCCCTGGGCCAGGCGGACATTTCCACCGATATGGTAGCCCGTATCATTGGTACCGAGCCGGTACTGTCGGCCAAGGTGCTGCATCTCAGCAATTCTGCCTCGTTCAATCCACAGGGTAAGAAGATTACGGATTTGCGCGGGGCGACAGTACTGCTGGGTTTTGCTGCCGTGCGCAATATCGCCATCTCTGTCGGCATGAAGCAATTGGCAGAAAACAAGTACAACGGTAGCCTGTCTGCCCAGATGGATGGCTTGTGGCGGCGCAGCCTGCGGGTGGCTGCCCTGGCCATGGTGATTGCCAAGACCCATACCCGTCTGAGCGCAGACAAGGCCATGCTGGCCGGTCTGCTGCACGATATAGGCAAATTTTACATACTGAACCGTGCCAACCATTACCAGAATCTGTTCACGTCCGAACAGTCACTGTGGGATTTGATTGATCACTGGCATGCCAGCATAGGCTCGGCGATACTGGAAGACTGGGAAATCTCTGACGATATACGCATCGCCGTCATGGATCATCGCGATCATAATCCTGGCCCCATGCATAAGCTGGGTTTGATCGATGTGGTGGCCGTGGCAGATTTTCTGGATGCCCATTTCGTCAACGAGACGATTGCCGAACTGGATTGGAGCAAGGTGCCGGGCAGCTTTAAATTCCTCGAAATCAATCCGGACAATATTGATGAACTGATGCAGGCTACCAGGACAGAACTGGCCCTGGTTCTGAAGGCGATCAACTGAAAATCTGTTGGTGGCGAAGTTATGACTAAGTGACAGTTAAGCGATGGCTAAGCCTGATTATCCAGACAGGCCCTGATACGCTCATGGCCAGCGCGGCTGACGGGAATCTGCACGCCGGATTTGAGTATTGCGATGTGGCTGTCTTTGCTGACCCGCTCTATGTTTTTGAGCGCGGTGATATGCAATAAAAACGAGCGATGTATACGCACGAATTTGCTGGCATCCAGTTGCGCTTCCAGTTCTGACAGGCTCTGGGTTTTCATATAGGACTTTTGCGCTGCGTGGATGGTGATGTAATCATCCTGCGCCTCAACATATTCTATGCTGTCCAGTGGTACATGATGTACCTGGCCACGGTCACGTATCAGCAGGCGCTGTAGTTGATTGCCTTGTTGTGCTACCAGTCGGTCTAATTTACCCGCGTTCCCGCCTCCGTCTTGCGTCGTATCGGCTGATTTTTCTGTGCTTTTTTCCTGTGCCAGCAACTTGCGCGCCTTCGCCAGTGCTTCGTCAAAGCGTTGCTGGGAAAATGGTTTCAGCAGGTAGTCGACCGCATGTAAATCAAAGGCTTTCAGCGCATACTGGTCATAGGCCGTGGTGAAGATGACACCGCTGCGCCGGCCTGTCACTTCCAGTACTTCCAGACCGGATAATTGCGGCATCTGTATGTCCAGCAAGACCAGTTCCGGGTCCAGCCTGCTGATGGCGTCTACTGCCTCCAGCCCGGTTTCGCATTCGCCAACGATCTCTATGTCGGTATGTGGACGCAGGTATTCGATTGACAGCCGGCGTGCCAGTTCTTCGTCATCAACGATCAATGCCCGTAAGCGCTTGTTCATGTCTGTCTGTCCTGTTCATATGGTAAAGCCATTTCAAGTAAGAATTCATTTTCTGTTTTCTGCCAGGTGACACGTGCTTGTTCTGCATAGATGGCTGCAAAACGCTGGCGCAAATTGTGCAGGCCCAGACCATTGCCAGTACTGTTGCTGCCTGCGCTGCCAACCGGATTTTGTACCGAGATATGCAGCCACTGGTCACGTCTGAAGACGGTAACGGTGATGACGCCGCCTTGTGGCAGATTGCGTATGCCATGCTTGATGGCGTTTTCCAGCAACGGTTGCAAAATCATGGGCGGTATCAGGGCCTGTCCTGCATCCGGGCTGACATTGAATGTGCTCCCCAGTTTTTTACCGAAGCGGATTTTTTCCACTGCCAAAAAATTTTCACACAGCCGCAGTTCATCATTCAGGCTGATTTTTTCTTTTTCGGCAACCGACAGGGTCTGGCGAAAAAAATCAGCCAGCGCTATCGTCATGCCGCGCGCGCCAGCGGGGTCTATCGCTGTCAGGGCGCTGATGGAATTGAGACTGTTGAACAGAAAATGCGGATCAATCTGCGAGCGCAGGACCTGTAGTTCGGCATCCCTTGCCAGCAGGCGTGATGCAGCTTCTCGCCGTTCGGCTTCGCGCATATTGTCAAAGGCGATATACAGATCAAAGGCCAGCAAGGCCAGCAGATACAAGGCAAAACCCGCCAGGAAAAACAGTACCGACAGGTGTGATGTGATCTGTAGCGCAATTCCGTCTTCCATCAGGAACATCAATACCTTATTCCAGCCGTGGCAGATGCCCAGCCAGATCAGGCCGGAGATGAGTGAGGCACTGCCAAAGACCAGCACGGCTGTGGCCATTCTTCTGTGTGCGATGGGCAGCGAACGGCAGACAAAATAGGCGGATGAAGCAAGAAAACCACCGAGCAGGACCAGGGGCAGGGACAGCAGCAGTGCGTAAGACATTGTCGTCAGTCCCGCCACCACCAGCAATCTGGCGATACCGGCACCCATCAGCAGACAGGCGACGATATACAGCAGGAAGCGACGGAAATCTGACAATATGGGATGCATGCAAGTCCAGGCGCTTCAGTTTTTGATTTCTACGCCACCCATGACGGCGTAGCCCTTGATATACAATTTTTTTGTATTCAGCATAGGTGGCACGGTTTTATCGTCAAAGCCACCCAGTATCGGAGAGCCATGGCTGATTACTGTCCAGTCATTCGGTATTTTCAACTCTATCCCGCCCCACATGGCGAAAACATTCAGCGTTGCTTCTGACTGTATGGATGCCTGGCGCAAATCGAGCTCCACACCGCCCATGACGGCATTGATTTCGCCTCCCTTGAAATCTTGCGAGCTGTTTTGCAACTTGTTGCCGCTCATGACGGCAACGATATTGCATACTGAATCCTGATTTGTCTGTCCATTCAGATAGTTATTCTTATCACCCAGTTTGCCTTTGAAGATCACCATCAGGCCAGCGAAAATCAGGAAAACCGGCCACAGGTCGCGCATGCGGAAGTGGATGATGCCCATATATTGCAAGGTCAGCATGGTACCCAGAACGATGAAGCCGCCGCCGATAATATACCCGGTAGTACTATCGCTTTTTGAAATTTTCAGCACACCGACGATGATGAACACCATGGGCCAGAAGTGGAAAATGTCGCGGGTGCTGAAAATATCCAGATTATCCAGTAAGGCCAGCGTGCCAAATAGCAGCAGCATGGCACCTACCAGGATGCGGCCTTGCCCGTTATTGTTGTTCATGATGATAGTCCTTAGTTGAAATGTCTTTTTATTTACGTGCAGCCAGCAAGCCGCCAACGAAATGCTGTAACCCAAAAGCTATCAGCAACAATGGCCAACTGGTACGAAAACTCCAGCCCCACATGTGTTCTATCGATACATACAGCCAGAATGCAAATACCAGGTTGAAGCAACCTTTGGCGATGTGCTGGGGTTTGCCGGGGCTGATGATATCGACCAGGCCGCTGACGGCGATCATGGCGGGTAACAGGAACCAGTAGTCCATGGCATTGAGCATGTCCATATGATCCATCAGGAACACGCAACCGGCAACGATCAGTGTCAGCCCAAAGAAGAAATTACCCTTGCTGAGGCTTTGATTATCTCTTTCACTTGTCATACGATTTCCTTTCTTTAACTGTTGCGGACCTGCCGAATCTTGCTGGTCGCTCAAGGGCGCAAGCATGCTGGCATTGAAGACAGATGTTCTGGTGGATGCTGGAGCAAATGTCCTTGAAATCTGCCGGTTTTTGTCCGGTGAAGTCAAGATACCCAAGCCCAGCGCGTTTGTCGCGCCTGTGTCGGCGAATGACGCAAATCGTCGGTAATTGGCGCTGGAGGGTCGTTTTGCCGGGCAGAACTGGCTGGCTGTCGGCTTTACCATTGCCGCTTCCGGCAATGGTGTTGTGGCTGTCGTTTTAGCTTAGCAATTGAATGAAATGTTCGGCGGTGCGTACGATACGCTTGGATTCGGTGCCGAACAGGTCGTGGGTTTCCTGCACGATGTATTCGTTGGAACCTTTGGTGCAGTACAGCAAACCACGAAAATTTGTACCCAGGTAGACAAACGGGGCGGCCTTGGTCCTGACCGGTACATCACTGCCTATCAAGCTGCGTAATTTACGCTCGACGTCATACAGGCTTTTTTCATCGAGAGTAACGGTGGTGCCCTTGGGCGTTGGAAAACTGCTTTGAAACGAAGGGTTTTGACCCATGGGGTTTTTAAACGTGATTTTGATGCCCAGTTTCAAGAACTTGGATACGGCAGAGAAGTCATTTTCATCGTACATGGCGAATTCCTGAAAAGCTGCGATGCCAGCCAGGGTGGCATCATCCTGTTTTTGACGACATGCAATTGTTGGAGGCCATGTCTCTTTTGGGAAAGCTTGCCAGAAGTCAGTCGTTTATACAACTTTTCTTCCATAAATGTGGTTTGGGGTCTGTTAGCCAGTAAAACCGGCACCTTTCGCCATCAGCACCGCACCCAGAATAATGATGACGACACCGGCCAGTTCCAGATGCAAAACCCTCCGTATATTTCTGGCCTGGGCGAGACTCAGCAGCGGTAACTGATTTTGTTTCAGTGCCTGGCCCCAGCGCAGGAAGATCACGGTTGGATAGACAGACAGCAGGCCAACGATGATAAAAGCAGTCATCTTCAGCATGAAGGCGTGATTGTGCAAATAATAGACAGCACCTTTTTCAAAGTAGATAACGCGCAATATGCCCATGACCACGATGAGCATGGCGCTTACACCATAGATGCTATCGAGGGTACGCAGGCTTTTGGCGGTTGACAGGCTTAAAGGCTGGCGTATCAGCACCATTTCCGCAACCAGTGAACTGACCAGGGTGAATGCAGCAAGGTGGTGTAAAAAAGCGACTAGCAGATTCATTTGGCTGGCTCCTGGCAAGATGGTTGGTTACAACAGTGCATGCAGAAAGTCTAAACTATCTGTCTTGTACTTGCGTTAAAACTAAGACCAAGGCCGTCAAATTTGTCGCCAAGCCCTCATAAAACGGTGTGAAGCAGTTTTAAAACTATTGCAGGCTTTCACACAGTGGCAGACTGACTGCCTGCAGGATATTGCCTTGCCTGTCTTGCGCAAATGCCAGTAGCGACAGGTTCTTGCGTTTGGCGCTGGCAGGTATGCCCAGTTGGGCTGAATAGCTTGCGGCCTTGCCTGCGCTTAGCCTGTAGGCTTCTCCCCATTCCCGGGCGACATAGTCATGCTGTAAGGTGGCACCACGGTTTTCACCTGCCTGTATTTTGCTGACCAGGCCCTGTTCTACCAGGCTGAAGTACAGGCGGGCGTCCTGCATACTATTGCCTTGCAGATTGACATATAGCTTATTGTCGGCCAGTTTTTCTATAGCAAGGCGCAGGCTGGCCGTCGCCGGTTTTTGATTGATACGCTTGATGTCGTCAGTCAGGCCATTGCGCCAGTTGAGCATTTCCTTGCCTGCCAAAAAGATTTCAGGTGTGTACACCGAACGACTGCCTGCCAGGTCTGCCAGACTATGTTGCCTCTCGGTGAAAAGCTGTTTGGCAAAGATATCTTTCCAGCCCAGATAATCCCAATAATCCACATGCAGGGACACAGGTATCACCTGATCACTGTTGAGGCCTGTGCTTTGATACAGGCGGCTGATGGTTTTGTCGGCTGGCGGGCAACTGTCGCAGCCTTCGGAGGTATACAGTTCCAGCAAAGCCGTCGTGTGACCGGGGCTGGTTTTGCTGCAGATATCGGCTGCCTGTAGTGGGCTGCTGGCAGCACAGGCAAGCAGGATGATGAGGAATAGAGGTTTCATGGTTGTTCCTTATGACTAACTGTAATGTAGTCGGATCAGCCACGATTAACTTACAACTGCTGGTGTGTGACCAGTTTTTTCCAGTCGGCATAGGTCTGGGGAACTTTGTCATCCGCTACCATGATGCTGGCCAGGCTGTGCTTGAGAGCCTGTAATTCTTCTTCTGGCTGTTCAAATGAGACATCGGGATCAATGCTGAGCAGGCGGGTTGTCAGTTGTTCCAGTTGCAACGTGGGGTGCTGGCCTGTGTTTGCTGGCCTGGATGGATTCTTGTCCTTTGTTGCAAAGACAATGAGGTTGTAGCTATCTTCAGAACGGCTCCACCAGACCTGACGATCAAATACATGGCGCAGGCGACTCAGCATACCAGCCAGTGCGCTGGGCTTGCCCCAGACATTGGCGACCAGCACGCCGCTGACAGTCAACTGATGCTGGCAGGTGGCATAAAATTCTGCTGTGTTGAGTGCCGCTACCAGACCGTCTTCGTCGTAGGCATCCAGCAGGATGACATCGGCGGTACAGGCATGTTCCTGCAAATGGCTGATGGCATCACAATGGATGATGCGCAGGCGTTCATCATCTGCTGGTAGCATGAATTGCTCACGCATGGCGATTACGTCAGCATTGATTTCCAGCACGGTGATGCGGCAATCAGGCAGATGGCGATAACAGTATTTGACGAGGGAACCGCCGCCCAAGCCTATCAGCAGGATATGCGAAGGCCTGGGGTGAAACAGCAAAAAGCCCATGACGGCACGCGAATAGGCACAGACCAGTTCATCCGGCGCATCCAGCTTCATGACGCTTTGCATGCATTTGGGGTTCAGGTACATCATGCGCAGATTGTCGTCATCGACATAAAAAGCCCGGCCCTGATGCGCTTGTTGCAAGGCTTCCAGGCGACGCATATGCTCCAGCTCGGCACCGGATGGCTTGTTCAAAAACAGGCTGGACAAACTTGCACGCTTTTTTGCCATTTTCCTATCCACGGATTTGTGCGGTTGCTACTTGTTGGCAATACGGATAATCAGGCCGCCAGTTGCTCTTTCAGGGCAGCGATCTGGCGTTGCAATTCACTGTTTTCCATTTGCAGGTTTTGTACTTGCTGGCGCAGGGTGTTGACTTCATCCTGGGTCTGCACCCTTGTAGTCTGATGCTCTGCCGTGACTTCGGCAGCCGCTTCGCTGACTTTGGGTGGTGCTTTGTGCTCGCGTGCTTTTTCGCGAATCTGACGAGCTGCCTGCTGCAATTCCTTGCGGCCACCCGCTACCGCTGCGACTTGCTCGTCACTGGGCAGGGAAGCGATGGCCGCAGCAGCGCTGATGGAAATGGTGCCATCGCGTACCGCCTGTACCAGTTCTGGTGCTGCTGCCTTTTGTATTTTTTCTATCTGTACCACGGCATTGCTGCTGATGCCGGCAAGCCTGGCGATTTCCTGGCGGCTTTGGGTGGGTTTGATGACGGGAACGGCAACTTCGCTTTCCGGCGTATCTGGTGCGGGTTGTTCTTCCTGGGCCTTCATGCGGCTGGTGACGATTTCTTTCTTGCGTAACGCCAGCATGCCGCGCTGGAAGTCAGACACACTGCGACGTCCAAGGTGATTGTCTATCATCCACAGTTGCACGTCTTCAATGTTGCTAAAATTGTCATTCTGTACTGTTTTGTAGGGCAGATCATGGCGCTGGCAGATGGCGTAGCGATTATGCCCATCGATCAGGATGTCACCCCAGCATACCAGTGCATCGCGGCAACCTTCTGTGAGGATGCTGCGCTCCAGCGCGGCGAATTCGTGTTCGGTCAGGGGATCGATATAGGCGCGCAGCGCCTCATGGATGACTATGCTCATGCAATAACTCTTGTGGGATATTTCCTGGAAGGCGGCATTGTAGCCGAGATTTCACAGCTTACCGTTGTGAGCAGACAGCACGTGTACAATACTTCACCTTTGTGCAGACTTTATTGATAAAGCAGTAGTCGGCACAGCCCAAATACACTTGTGCCAAAAGCAATGATTGTGTAGTTGGCACAGCTTATGTATCTTTATGGCTATTTTTATATCCATTTGATGCATCAGCGCCAAGCACTTCATAACAGACAGGAAAAAATACAATGATGACCTATGAAGAATATCTGGATGAAGTCACCACTTTAATGACAGAACGATTTGATCTCAGCGACGATGAAGCCATCAAACACGTGATGCGCGCCCAGGCTGCCGACTTTTTTACCCTGCATGACGATATTCCCGCCATGCGTACGCAAGAAAGAGCAGAACTGGATGCCAAGGCTATTTACGAACTGCGTAACAAATCACGCGGCCATGCACCGGTCAAACTAGTGAAAACCGGCGGCAAGCCGCGCAAGGCCTGAGCAGCAGCCACGAATGAAAACACCAAAACGACTGCTGCCCTTGCAGGAAGAGGGTTTGCTGGATGAAGTCATGCGCCAGCTCATGAGCGGCAAAGAAGCGACCGTGTATGTAGTGCGCTGTGGCGAAGAAATCCGTTGTGCCAAGGTCTATAAAGAAGCCAGCCAGCGCAGTTTCAAGAACGCTGCTTCGTATCAGGAAGGACGTAAGGTCAAAAACAGCCGGCAGGCGCGCGCCATGGAAAAAGGTACACGCTATGGCCGCAAGATGCAGGAAGAAGTCTGGCAGAACGCCGAAGTGGATGCTCTGTACAAACTGGCTGCAGCTGGTGTCAAAGTGCCACGGCCTTACATCTGTTTTGAAGGCGTACTGCTGATGGACCTGGTCACCGATGCTGATGGCAATGCCGCACCGCGCCTGAATGACATAGAACTGTCACCAGTGATGGCGCTGGATTATCACGCCCAGTTATTGCATCAGGTAGTTCTGATGCTGTGCGCCGGCGTGATACACGGTGATCTGTCTGAATTCAATATTCTGGTCGATGCCGAAGGCCCGGTGATTATCGACCTGCCGCAGGCGATTGACGCAGCCAGCAATACCGAAGCGGCCGTTTTGCTGGAACGCGATGTACGCAATCTGGCGACTTATTTTGGTCAGTTTGCCCCTGAATTGCTGGATACCCAGTACGGCAAGGAAATCTGGAAGTTGTATGTCGCAGGCTTGCTGACACCGGAAACCGTATTGACCGGCAAGATTGCCATCGACAAGCGCCCGGTCGATGTCGGTGCTGTGCTGGAAGAAATCGAATCTGCCATCCTGGAAGAAAAAGAACGGCAACGGCGCCTGCTGGAAATGTAAGCCCCTGACAATTCAGGTGATCAGCGCAGCGCGGGAACTCTTGCCTTATTTTGCATGTCCATACCTGTTCATTCGCTACCCCATGCAGCGGATTCGCATGGATGGCATCAATCTTATGGATACTTGTAGAGGAGCATATGCATGATTAAAGGAAGCTGTTTTTACCTGCGCCATGTCCGGAAAGAAGATGTGGCGACCCTGCTTGATCTGATGAACCATCCGGATGGCAAGGGCGATTATCTGCCGCTGGATATCATGTTGCCGGGCACTGCTGAAAAGAAATTTGATGATGAATCGCGCTCCAAGGATGTGTCAGAGACATTTCTGATCATTGACGAGAATGAAAAGATCATAGGGCGCGTCTTTCATTTCAAGACCGTGCCGTATTTCAATGCCAGGGAAATCGGCTATGGCCTGTTCGTCAAAAACCTGCACGGCAAAGGTATCATGACCGAGGCAGTCAAACTGCTCACCGATTACCTGTTCAAAACCCTGCTGATCAACCGCCTCGAAATTCATATGAGTGTGGGTAACCTTGCATCAGAAAAAGTCGCTATCAATTGTGGATACATCAAAGAAGGCATTGCACGTGGAGCTATTTTCTGCCGTGGCAAGCATGGTGATATTGCGATGTATGCCTTGTTGAGACATGAATGGGAAGCACTTTGATATCGGGCCATCACTAAACAGCTTGATCAGGCTGTTCAAGCTGATGGCCGGTATTATTTCTTGCCCCGGAATACTTTCTGTATTGCCGCGTTGATCTTTTGCATCTGTTCGGGGGGCATGTCTTTGCTGCAGACAATGTAGCGGTTTAGTCCTGCCGGCATGCCTGCCAGATCCATCTGCGTGGTCTGACGCAGACTGTCTTCTTTGTCTTTCAGGTATTCCCAGTCTTCACGATCAATCAGCATATAGGATGCACGGTTGGCACCGACCATGCGCGCCATGATCATCGGCAGGGTAGTGCTGCGTTCTATTCTGTTTTTGCTGGATTTGATCAGGGCATCCAGTTCCGGCCCATAGGACACGGCATCGACGACACCCAGTGTCAGGCTGCGGTCAGCCATCAGGCTGGCAAGGCTGCGATGGGCTGCCACCTGCCTGATAGCGACGGGGCTTACCAGCAGTGTATGCGGTGGATCAGTGTGGAAGATATCGGAAAACTGTACCAGCGACTCCCGTTCGGGAATTCTGTACCAGCCAAATGAGCAATAATTTTTTGTGCCACTGGAAAAATTGCTCCAGATGCGTTTCGCCGGTTCTTCCACAAAATTGGCTGGTACTTGTGCCTGAGCGAAAACCTGTTTGGCACGTTCGAGCAAGATTCCTTTTTCGACTCCGTTTTCTATGTACTGATGTGGTGGCTTGATGCGCCAGGCGACGGTAACGGTGTCTTCTGCCGCCACCGTATGCACAGCGTGGATGAGCATCCAGATTGCTGCCAGACTTGTGAATGGAAAGAGTTTCATTTTGTGAATGCAAAGATCAATGATGCATTTTACTGTGCTGACGCTGGGTATTAAGGTATTTTATTTTTAATACTGTGACAACGTGGTTTTACTACGGCATATGTAAAAAAACCGCTGTCGTGCATCAGCACTGACAGCGGTTCTTTTATGAATCAGTGTTGATTTATTGACGTACGCGTTTCTTGGCGCCCGTGGCAGAGCTGGATTTTGCCTTGTACGCTGGGGCGGCAGCACCAGGGAAGGCTGGCGCGCCGGCTTTCAGTTTTGGCGCGATAGGGAAAGGAAATTTCACTGCGGATTTTTTCTCTGGCGCTGTTGCCGTTGTTGCTGCCGTTGTGTCCGCAGGTGCGGGTGTCTGGACGGGGGCGGCATCAACCGGGGCTACCGGCTTGGCGGCGGTTTTTTTGGGGACTGTCTTGGCGGGCGCGCTAGTCGTTGTGGCAGTGATACTGTCAGCGCTGCTGGCTTTGCTTGGTGTTGTAGCTTTTTTCAAGGGTTTCTTTGCGGTAGTTTTTACGGTAATTTTTTCTGCTATTGCCGGTGGCGCCTTGGGGGCTGTTGCTGACGCCGGCTTGCCAGTCCTGGCAGGACTTGCTTTCTTTGCCACCTCAGCAGGCTTGGCAGCGACTGGTTTTGCGATTGGGTTTTTGCTGGCCTTGCCAGTATCTGCATTAGTTTTGACTTCGGTTTTGACTTCGGCCTTGACATCAGTTTTCGCGCCAGCTTTAGTGGTAGCTTTGTCGTTCGCTTTTGTTGCCGGTTTTGTTTCTGGCTTGCTGTTGGCTTTTACCTTGGCCTTGGGTGCAGATTTGGATTCTGGTTCTGCCAGCAAAGGCAGTTGCCTGGTCGCTGCGATAGGTTTTGCCGCAGCCGGTTTTTTTGTTGCGACTTTTACTGTTGGTGCGGTAACTGCTGTCGCTATTTTGGCTATTGTTGCGGCTTGTGTCGGAGCGCTGACGGCTTGCCACAACTCTGCCCGCGTATTGCTGGTAATGCTGGCCAGCTCGCGACCATAAGACAGGATTTTTTCCAGTTGAGGCTGGCTGTGGGCGCGGCTCAATGCCAGGATATCTTGCGGCTCTTTGATGGTGAAGAGCTCATGCGTGACGGTATTTGCATTGTCGAATGACTGTTTTGCCAGATTGAAATTCAGGGCAATCAGTTTTTCCAGTCCACCAAATGCAGATTGCGAGAAAGCCCGGAAAACCGCGATTTGTGTCGCAAACTGGTTCTGGGCAGCAGATGATAATTGTTCCGTAAGCAAAGACATGAAACTCTCCAGAGTGGATAAAGGTGGACCGACTATGCTTTACTGCCGCGCCCATAGGGTTCATTGGCGCAATGCAGCATTTGCATATGGTCTTGCATTTTATCGCTTAAATGCTTAATTTGTAAGCACTATTTTTGCATTGCAATATCTGGATCTTGCCACTGCCATGGACACAGGCTGCCACAGCCTGTGTCAAGTCGGGATTTAAAAAGGGGCTTCTGAAAACTGTTTCTAAAAAGCTGCTTCACAGACCAGGCGACATTTTGCAAGGTCAAATTGATTATTGCTGCGCACGCTGGATTCCATGTCCAGCCAGTATGGTGTGCCAGGTGTGATGACCAGTGTCTGCAAAACATCCCGGATGGATGTCGGGCCAATGCCGCCAGAGAAGCCGCAGAAAGGGTGGGCGCCTTGCAACGGTGGCCATACGGACGGTTTGATGCCATTTCCAAAAGACACATCATAGAGCCAGTCTACCCTGCCATCGTCAGGGAAAACGCCCTGGGATTGCAATGCAGGGCGCACACCATGGCGCACGCCAAACAAATAGCAGTTTTGAATTTCCTGCTCGCTGCTGCCAGCACGGCCATGATTAATCTGTACACGGGAATATCCCGAGAAATCAAACCCGGAATCTCTGCCTTCGGCAATCGCCTGTGCCAGCTCACCGCAGACATGGGCGGAGAGACGCAGGCCGCTGCGTTGCATCGCCTGGCGGGTTTTGTGATCTGGAAATAGAGGAATTCCTTGTCGTGCGGGATCAATGAGTATGCCCCATTCAACTGAATATTGACTGGACAGTGCTTGCATCCCGGGTATCAGATCCATGCTGTCTGCGCCGGTAAATGTAATAAAGACGGGGGAGGAGGGGGAGGTAGGCATGGCATAAAGTATTGATTGATGATTTTTATATGGTACGTACCAACAATGATTTTTGTCAAGAAAAATAGATGTGCTGATAATGGTAGTCAATACGAATGTAATTTCATTCTATGTAAATTCTAAATTTCGTAGAAAAAACAACAGAATATGCATTGTTAACTATTAATTGGTACATACCAGTGTATTATTAATTGGCGTGATCGAATGTGGGATTTCAACAATTGCTCAAGGGGAATGTTATGCAAAATCATATTGATAAAAAAAGCATGCTTGCGTATGGCTTCGTGCTTGTACTGTCCGGGAAGTTGGTCGAAGCAAGCGCGCAAGATGCAGTTGCGACTGGTTCGGCAGTCGCTGCACCAGCGGTGAAGTTGCAGTCGGTTACTGTGACGGCAGAGCGCAGGGAAGAAAATATCAAGAATGTCCCGGTATCTGCATCCATAGTGGCCGATGAGCAACTGGCTGTTCTCAACTCTGGTGGCCAGGATATGCAAATGCTCGCCGGCAGGGTACCCAGCTTAAATGTGGAATCTTCATTTGGACGTTCTTTTCCACGCTTCTACATTCGTGGTTATGGCAACGTGGATTTTCATCAAAACGCTTCTCAGCCGGTGTCACTGATCTATGATGATGTGGTACAGGAAAGTCCGGTGTTGAAAGGTTTTCCCGCATTTGATCTGGAACGTGTTGAAGTGCTGAGGGGACCTCAAGGCTCATTGTTTGGACGAAATACGCCTGCCGGCGTAGTCAAATTCGATTCGGTTCAACCTGCACCTAATCGTAATGCTTACGTTTCCATTTCTGATGCTACGCACAATACGGCTAATTTGGAGGCGGCCATGAACCTGCCCGTAGGGACTGACCTGGCGGCCAGGCTTTCCATATTGCACCAGCATCGCGATAACTGGATTGACAATTCATATACAGGGGAGCAAAACCGATACGGAGGATATGATGACAGTGCCATGCGCTTTCAGTTGCTATACAAGCCAAATGCCGATTTCAGTGCGCTTGCCAACATCCACGCACGGACGCTGAACGGTAGCGCGTCTTTGTTTCGTGCCAATATCATTCAGCCGCGCAGCAATGCGCTTGTCCCCAACTTTGATATCGGCAGCCTGGCCACTGATGGGGGGAATGGACAGCATCTGGAAAATTACGGTGGCAGCCTGAAACTAAAGTGGCGGTTCGGGGATATGAGTCTTCATTCGATAACAGGCTACGAAACGGTGCGCGTATTCAGTCGCGGGGATATTGATGGCGGCTATGGTGCTGCGTTTACGCCGGTTTCGGGTCCGGGGTTGATTCCATTCCCGGTTGAATCTGCGGATGGAACATCTGGTCACCATCAATTTACCCAGGAATTTCGCCTTGAATCCAGTCCAAATGCAGGGCTCAAATGGCAAACCGGTCTGTTCTATTTTGACGAAAAATACCAGATAGATAGTTATAGCTATGATTCCTTGTCCGCTGGTGTGCTGACCAGCGACGTACGCTCACATCAAAAAAATGATGCCTGGGGAGTATTCGGTTCGCTTAATTATGATGTCAGCGATTGTTTCAATCTGCGTGCCGGTTTACGTTACACGCGAGACCGGAAGTATTTGATGACAGAGGCATCGAATAAACCGGATGGCAGCTCGGATATTGACCGGTCTGCCGGGCTGGCAGCGAGTAATACTGTTTCCAAGTTTAACTGGGATGTCAGTGGAGTTTATAAATTGTCTGACACAGCCAATCTGTATTCGCGTGTTGCAACTGGTTTTCGTGGGGCAACGATTCAACCTGCGGGATCTTTTAACCCGATGTCCGTGGCGCAACCTGAAACCATTACTTCTGTTGAAGCCGGATTCAAGGCCGACTTGTTCCAGCGCCGGGCGCGTTTAAATGCGGACATCTATGCTTACAATGTGAAGGGATTGCAATTAACGGCAGTAGGGGGCACATCAAATTCTGCAATCTTGCTGAATTCAAAAAAGAGTGTTGGCCGTGGTGTTGAAATGGATTTTGAAGCGTATTTGACAGATGACCTGCTCATGACCCTGGGCGGTAGTTATAACTTCACACGAATAGACGATGCTGCCCTGGCAGTAGGTGTATGTCGCTCTTGTACTGTGCTCAATCCTACCTATGTAAGCGCAGGTGGCAGCACGCTGGCGCTTATCGATGGCAATCCTTTGCCGCAGGCACCGAAATGGGCTGCCAACTTTACACTGCGCTATAGCGTGCCGTATCGGAACGGGGAGTTTTTTGCCTATACTGACTGGGTCTATCGCAGCCAGGTCAATTTCACACTATACAAATCGACGGAGTTCTCTGGCAAGCCGCTCCTGACTGGTGGCCTGCGTCTTGGTTACAAATGGAATGGCGACCGATACGAGCTGGCCATGTTTGGACGTAATATCACGAATCGGGTCCAAATTGTTGGCGGTATTGACTTTAACAACCTGACCGGTTTCGTCAATGATTACAATCCGCGCATAATTGGCTTGCAATTCACTTCGCGGTTTTGACCGCATATGAAATTTTATGAGGGACAGTGGGCCCTTTTGCCAATAGACGTAGCGAACGCGGTTTAAGCAAGGAGAGTCAAATGCTGGAAAAAATGGGATTAGCGTCGCCTCGTCGGTGGGATATGTTGGCTTTTGGCGATCCCAATGTCGACCTGGTTTTTGCCGTTGATTATGCGCCTGGTGCGGATCAGAAGGTATTGGGCCGTCGGCTCGGACAATTTGCCGGTGGTACGGTGGCGAATGTGGCCTGCGCAGCAAGCAATCTGGGTTTGCCGACGCAGGTTTATGGTCGTGTTGGTGATGACAGTGAAGGGGTATTGCTGACGCGAGAATTTTCCCGTTTCGGTGTCGGGTTTGAGCAACTGAAGAAGATTCCGGATACCGCCTCTTCAATGGCGATTATCATGGTGGAGAGCAGTGGTGAAAAAGCTCTTATCTATTCACCGATGCAGGGCACTGTACCGCTGGGATCGTCTTTTCTTCAGGCCCTGACGCAAAGCCGCTTACTGTATGCCATGCCTTACGACATGGAAGAATTTAGCCTTGTCCACGGTCTGGCGCGCGAGGCCGGGGTCATCGTTGCCATTGATGTCGAAGCGGTCATGATTACTGACCTGGCACATATGCGCAGGCTCATGGCGATGTGCGATATCGTATTCATGAATGAAGCGACCTATCTGAGCATTTTCAATGAAGCGCCGCAGTTGAAGGCGATGCAGGAGAGGCTCCATTCCAGACAACAGATACTGGTGGTCACGCGCGGTTCTCATGGCGCAATGGCGGTTAGTGGTGATGTCGGGGTTGATGTGCCCGCATTTCATACAACGGTGATTGACACTACTGGCGCGGGGGACTGTTTTAATGGGGCTTTTCTGGTGGCCTTGTTTGATGGTCTGTCACTGGCAGCATCCTTGCGATTTGCTTGTGCTGCAGGCAGCTTTGCGCTGGAAGCGACAGGGGCGCGTTCTGCTTTGCCTACCAGGGCACAGGTAGACGCCAGGCTCGCCTTATACGCGTAATAATCCGGCGCGGTTTTTCAGTACCCCTGCATGTCACGTTGCAGGGCTATCACATTCCTCATTGCGCATTCCTCATTGCCCATTCCTCAATGTCTCTTAGCCATTACTCCATTTGTTGATGCGCGTCTTGTAGCGATACGATGGGACATACTTCATTTCGCAATATTCTATCGGTTCACGCCTGTCTGACAGCATGACACGTTCACACACCAGCAGAGGGGTGCCAGGTCCGACGCCCAGCAAGAGCGCATCATCCGCAGAGGCGGCAATGGCGCCGACGCTCTCAAGGCTTTCTGACGGCTCGATAGAAAACTTGTCGATCAGCAGACGATACAGCGAACCGGCCCGCTCAAGCTCTTTACGCTCCAGCCGCGCACCCTGGGGAAGATGCAGATAAGAATCCTGCAAGCCTACCACCGCGTCATCCATCAGGCGCAAACGTCTGATGCGCATTAAGGGCACATGCGCCTCTACATGCAGCAGGCTGGCAATCGCCATATTGGCTGCGACGTTTTCCATGGAGAGGATTTTCTGGCCAGGCGTGCCGCCGCGTTTGAGTGTGTCTTCTGAAAAACTGTCCAGGAAGCGGGACATCTGGCGCACGGCAGCAGGGGCTGCGAAAGTGCCTCGTCCGTGATCGCTGTACAGGACGCCGCGTTCTTCCAGCAGACGGATAGCTTTTCTGACGGTATCCCGGCTTACTTTAAAGCTGATGGCAAGATCTCTTTCGGCGGGCAGGGGTTCATTCGGCGCAATTTTCCCGGACTCCATATGTAGCTGCAAAGTTTCGGCCAGTTGTCGGTACAGAGGGGCGGACGATTTTTCGACCGGATTCTGGTTGGTCGGGATGGTCTCGCTACTTTGTCTCTTGGTACGCATGGTTTCGTCTATTCCTTTAAAAAGCACATTTCCTGATTTGGACGCTTTCGCCTTCGTATCGATGTCCGCTGCATCTTGCATGTCAATGAATGGGCTTGAGCTTACAGATATCTGGTCGCATCAGTTGTATGTAAGGTGCATACCAATTTTTACACATTTCAGAAGTAATTGACATATTTTCTATGGAATAAGCACGATTTTCGTGCATTGGATCGTACCAACCAAGAAATTTTTCTGCAGGCCTGCAAATTCCATGGAGCCTTTCTTTAAAAATCGATCATTTTGGTGCAAAAATGACTCATTATTATTTATAAGGTACGTACCAGTATAAAATATTTATACTAATTAAGGTGTGGTATTTTTAAATTATTCTTTCAAGGAAAACGTTATAAACCATTAAATATAAGGGTTAATGGGCGAATTGAGGAAATTGGAAAGAAATTTTAAATTTCTATTGATTAGTGGTACATACCAATATAAAATTAATTCAACGGTTATCCATTGTTTTTCTTTCCGTCGAAATTCAGATGCAAATCAAGTCAGCTTAAGAATCGAAAACTTCACATGTCAATCGGGGGGTATCATGTATCGTAGGATAGGAATGTTTGCAGCAGGAACGGTGGTGGCGTTTCAGTGGGGTGGTGCAGCCAGTGCGCAAGAGGCTGCCACTGCGGCTGCTGCTGTGTCGGCGGAAAATCCGGTTACCGTTGTCGAGGTCACCGGTAAAGTGCTGGGTAAAGGCGAGGCCCGGGCGAATAGCGTTATCGATAAAGAGACGATACAGCAACAACCTGCGGGTCTTGATCCGCTCAAGTTACTGACCCGGGTGCCGGGTTTGCAAGTAGGGTCAAGTGATGCGTTGACAGGCAGCTTTTCAATGCGGCTGTCCATGCGTGGACTGAACAAAGAACAGATCGGTATATCAATCGATGGCATTCCTAACGGTTCGACCTTGTCGAATGGTGGAACCATGCCAAACCGTCTGATGGATACGGCAAATATTTCCAGAGTCGATGTTTCTCAGACTGCCGGTGATCTTGGTACACCTTCCAATCAGGCCCTGGGTGGCTATATCGATTTCAGAACACGTGATCCCAGCAAGGAGCGTGGTGGTGATGCCGAGATATCGATCGGTGATTATGGCTATCAAAGGGCGTTTGTCCGTTACGACACTGGCCGGTTTGATAATGGGATCAGCGCCTATGGCGACTTTTCGCATGAATATGTAAGAACCTGGCCAGGGGATCAGTCAGGCCGCAGCAAGCGCGATCATGCCGATATTCGTGTCCTGAAAGATCTGGGCAATGGTTCCAGTGTGCGCGCCACAGTCAGCTACAACAAAATGGCTGACAATGATTATGATGCCGTGGCATTGCGTGCTGTCAGTGCACCATTCTATAAATCAAATTTTGAAACCAATTCTGGCACGGATGGTTTGACTGATTACTGGACCGGCAATCCGGCTATCGATCAAAATTACCGTGGAACACGCGGTATCGCGAGTACCGAAGTATTTTCCCACATTGACTGGATTCAAAAACTGGGTGATGCAAGCAAGCTCACAATCAAACCCTATTTCCATCATCAGGAAGGCGATGGATGGTTCTATGTTCCTTATAAACAGAGGCCGACCAATGGTAGCGTCTACAGTGCCGTGGCACCTGGCGGTTCGCCTGTGTCTACCGTGCAGGAATGTTATGCGAATCAATACCAGACATCTGCATCGGGCGGCTTGATCCCGACAGCTAGTGTGGTACTGACTGCGGATGCCAGCGCCAGGCTTCTGGCTGGTGCTTGTCCGGCGGCGGCTAAATATGCCATGAACCCAGTCAGTCAATGGGGCGCACGCGAGGCGACCACCCGGCGCGGTGGCTATGAAATGGATAGAAAAGGTACGCTTGCAGAATTGGCTACCAACCTCGATAGCGGTCACTCGCTCAGGGTAGGTGGCTGGTACGAACATATCAGCCGTGCAAAAACACGTAACTGGTATCAGACCACAGACCCAACCGTCAGTTCGGCATACTCTGACAGTAATTTATATTCGATTACGCAAGATCGTCACTACAATTCCAATGCAGGAATGATGTATGCGCAAGACAAGATGAATTTGCTGGATGATCGTTTCGAGCTGGATGTCGGTGCGACTTACCAGCGTTTCAGTGAAACTTACAGCTCGCCTGTCGAGTTTAATGGTGAACGCCAGTTGTCGGTTTCTTCAGGTATTTTGCCGAAAATTGCCGCGCTGTACAGGATCAATGACGATTGGGAATTCTTTGTCAGTGGTTCAAAAAACTTCAGTGCAATTCCCGATAGTGTTTTTGAAGGCACGGCAGCAGTCGATGCGAAGAATGGTATCAAACCAGAAACCTCGATTAATAAGGATGCCGGTATTCGCTGGCTGAAAGGCCCCTACGGGCTGGGTATGACAGTCTATGCGATTGATTATCGTGACCGCATTTCCATCCAGAATGGCAATCCTAACGGGGACATTTTTTCTCGCGATGCAAAAACAACATTCCAGAATCTGGGTGGCATTAGTTCACGCGGCGTTGAACTGACTGCGCGTGCCAGTTTTGAACATCTGGAACTGTATGCCAATTATGCGTTCAATGACGCGCACTATGTAGAAGATACAGTGGCGGAAGGGATCAAGGCTGGTGACCCCGTACTGGGCGCAGCGCGGCATAATGCCTTTGCCGAAGTGACATGGAAATCATCTGCCGGCTGGCGTTTGACTGCCAATGCCAAGTATGTTGGCAAAGCAGCCGGTACCTACAATGTCGTCGCAAATACGGTAGTTAAAGGCGGCCCTGATTTCTATCCCAGAGAGTACATGCCCAATTACACCCTGATTGGTCTTTCTGGCAGCTATCGCCTGAATGGAAGTTTCCTGGGGGCCTTCACCAAAACAGAGCTCGCTTTCAATATCGACAATCTGTTTAACAAACAATATCTTGCCGGTGTGGGGTCTGAGCTGACAACGTCCAATCCTTTGACATCAGGACGATATTTTCTGGGTAGCCCGAGAACGCTGTTCGTAACGATGCGTACTCATTTTTGAGTTTCTGGACTGAACTTTTAGTCTGAATTGTTAGCTTGGACTGTTGCGTAGAAATTCTCTGGCAGAGGATGAGGGAAATGTCAGGGCGTGGTACTCAATCGCTAGTGTTTTCCCAAAAGATTGGGGTACCACGCACTGTGCCGCCGGGGGCAACCGGCAGCACATCGCCAAAAAGCAACATGAAATGTTGTATGAATGTACGATACAAAAATCACAGGCATATTGAAGGATTCCGGCAATGCGGATAGTCAAAGAATTCTTTTTTCAGGTGGCATGCTTTGCTGCAATTATGGCATTGCTCTACCTGTTACTTGCTGTGACAGCGCGTACTGATATCCGCAAGCCAGGCAATGCGCAACTGCGGGTTGCCTTGTTCATCAACGGAACACTGGGGGATAAATCCTTCTTTGATTCGGCGGCACATGGCATGGACCAGGCCAGGAAAACATTGCCCGTATTTGCCAAGATCATTGAAGGTGGTGTTGACCCTACACGTTGGGAAGCCGCGTTGACGGATCTGGCCGACAGCGGAGAATATGACCTGATTATTACCGGCACATTTGCCATGGTGCCTTATGTACAAAAGCTTGCCGAAGAATTTCCAGAAAATCATTTCATGGTATTTGATGCCGCAGTGGATTACCAGAAGTGCCGCTGCAAAAATGTCCATTCCATGCTTTTCAGACAGAACGAAGGCGCTTATCTTGCCGGCTTTCTTGCTCAAAAGCTGATGCAGAATGGCTTGCCGGATGTTGTTCCTGGCAGTGGTCTGGGAGTGATAGGCGGCATGCAGATTTCTGTCATAGAAGATTTTTTCACCGGATTTCGTGCGGGTGCAAAAGCCGCATCGTCAGATGCGCAGATTTTGAGTCAGTTCGCCAATTCTTTTTCTGACCCCGCCGCAGGCAAGGATATCGCCAAAGCGCAATATGCGCGCGGTGTGGGGCTTATTTTTCATGCAGCGGGTGCAACCGGGCAGGGCGTCAATGAGGCTGCGGCAGAGGCGCGTCGCTATGCAATCGGTGTGGACATAGATCAATATGCCTTATACCGGGTATCTAATCCGCAACGCGCAGCGCGGATAGTGACATCCGTCATCAAGAACGTGGATGTCGGTATTTTACGTGCGGTACAGCAGCAACTGGCAGGCAGCCTGGCATATGGACAGATTGAATCGCTCGGTCTGGCTGAAGGCGGTGTGCGTCTGGTGCGCGATTCAGACGTCATGGCGAAGGTGCCTGCGGAAGTGCTGAAAAGTCTTAATGAAACAGAACGTGCCGTGATTGAAAAACGTGTCCAGGTTCCTGGTGTTTTTACACAAATGCCCATTGCGAGCGGCGACGCATCCGTAAAGAGCAAGCCCTGATGCCATAGAGCAGACCATGCAAACTGATTACCCTGACAACAAGCTGCCTTACATCCTGGAACTGACCTGCGTATCGAAGCAATACGCTAACGGTATTCTGGCTAATGACAGAGTCAGTTTTGGTATCCGGCGCGGCGATATCCATGCGATTGTCGGCGAAAACGGTGCCGGAAAATCTACGTTGATGAAGTTGATTTATGGTCTTGAGCAGCCGGATGCAGGGAATATCCTGTTCGAAAGCAGGCAATTGCAATTCCGTACACCACGCGATGCGATCGCTGCTGGGATCGGTTTGGTTCCACAGCATCTTAAATTGGTGCCATCGTTTTCAGTTGCGAGAAATATCGTGTTGGGTCGTGAACCCATGCGTGGCCTGCTGGTTGACGATGACAGAGCGATTGCCGATGTGCGTGCAGTTTCGGCCAGGTTTGGGCTGGAGGTAGATCCTTTGGCGACAGTCGCAGATCTGTCGCTGGGTGAGCAACAAAAGGTTGAAATACTGAAAGCTTTGTATCGTGGTGCCCGTCTGTTGCTGCTGGATGAGCCGTCCGCAGTGCTGACACCGCAAGAGGCAGGTGCGCTGTTCACCGCACTGCGCAAGCTGGTTGAGCTGGGTCTGACGGTCGTGATCATCACCCACAAGCTCTCAGAGGTGCGCGAGGTGTCTGACCGTTATACCGTACTGCGTGGCGGAAAAGTCGTGGGCCTGGGCGATGCCAAAACCGTCAGTGAAGTTGAACTGACTGAACTGATCGTAGGCAAGACATTGACACCGTTGCAGATTCAAAGAAGCAGCAGAGATGCGCTTGATCCATTGGTAAGCGTAAGCAATCTCAGCGTGGTTCGTGATGACGGGCGACATGTCTTGCAGAATATATCGTTCGATATCGCACCGGGAGAAATACTGGGTATTGCCGGCATCGAAGGCAATGGCCAATCCTTCCTGGCCGAAGTTTTGTGTGGATCGCGCCAGCCTTCCGGAGGGCATGCCAGCATAGGCGGGCAGGTTTATACAGGACAGGGTGTGCGTTCAGCACGTTCTCACAGGGTCGCCAACATACCAGAAGACCGGCTGCATGATGGTGTTGCCGCAGACATGAGTATTGCAGAAAATGTCATGGCGGTTGATTACCATAAACGGCCTTTTTCCAGATTTGGAAGCCTGAACAGAGCGAGCATCCGGAATTTCGCCAGCCAGCTCATTCATTACTACGGTGTCGCCGCCGGGTCGGCAGATACCATCATTGGTGCCCTGTCAGGCGGCAATATGCAGAAACTGGTTTTTGCACGGGAAGTCGCCACGAAACCGCTGTTTTTGATCGCCTGCCAGCCCACGCGTGGAGTCGACATTGGTGCCAGTGACATGCTCCGGAAGTACCTGATCGAATTGCGCGATCAGGGAGCATCCATATTATTGATCTCTGCTGAACTGGATGAAATCCTTGCGCTCTCCGACCGTATTGCGGTGCTGGCGCAGGGGCAGATCGTCGGTCAATTTACCGGTGGACAGGTAAGCGCAAATGAATTGGGACTGTATATGACAGGAGCAAAACGCCAGTCAGGAGCCGACGCCGGTTTGGATGTGAACTCGGGTGTAGAAAGTGTTGAGGTGTTGGCATGACGGACATCATCACAAGTAATGTCTCACCCTCGATGGCAAGGCATGTCGATCTGGTCTGGCAACAGCGTCTGCGTTTGTTTTTCGCCGTGTTTTGTGCTTTGCTGATTGGCTTCCTGGTGACTGCCACGGTCAGCAAAGAACCTGTTCGCGCCTACCTGACCATGCTTACAGGGCCACTGCCTGAAATCCGCTGGAGCGATCTGCATGGATGGCAATTGCGACGCATGGTGCGTTTTGGTTCTGTCATTGAAGATACCATTACGCTGAGCTTTCTCGGTCTTGCCGTTGCCATTCCATTCCGGGCGCGTCAGTTTTCACTGGGTGCAGATGGACAATTGTTTTTGTCGGCACTGGCTGCGGCGGCGGTCAGTCTTTATCTGGGCGATGGATTCCCTTTTCTTTTGCCCATCGTTTTTGTAGCGGCCATTCTGACCGGCTTCACCTGGGGCCTGCTACCCGGGGTATTGAAAGCGCGTTACCAGGTCAACGAGATTGTGAGCACGCTCATGCTCAATCTGATCGCCGTGCAATTGTATCGCCTGATCATCTCTGAATACATGCGTGACCCCGGGGCCGGTTTTCTGGTAACGCCAGTGTTGCCTTCTTCTGCCATCTTTTCGGGTCTGATAGCGCATACCAATGTCAGCACCATGTTGTACCTGCTGCCCTTTGTCGTATTCGCAGCCTGGTATTTGTTGATGCGTACAACGACAGGTTATGAAATACGTACCGTTGGTTCTGCCCCTGCTTTTGCCCGCCGGGTGGGTATGCCGGTAACGCGCTCCATCATTCTTTCGATGGCGTTCGGTGGTGCGTTTGCTGCATTCGCGGGCCTGCACATCAGCAACGGACTTTTGAAGCGGCTACCGGTTGAATTGTCGCCGGGGCTGGGCTTTGATGGATTGGTCGTGTCCTTGCTGGCGCGTAATGACCCGAAGGCAATTCCAATGGCAGCATTTTTCTATGCCTATCTTCGTACCGGTGCCCAAGCGATGGAACGCACGACCGATGTGTCACGCGAAGTAGTGCAGATCGTCCAGGCCCTGATCATTCTGTTCGTTGTTGCCGAACACCTGATACCGGCAGGCTTTTCTGCCAGGCTGAGACAATCCTGGAATTCCTTTCTGCAAAAATTCAATTACATCCATCGTTTGAAGGGCCAGAAATGATGAGTTTTGATGCAATTGCACTGGCAACATTTGCCGCCACCATGTTAGTGGCTGTCATGCGGGCGTCGACCCCCATCGTGTTTGCTGCGCTGGGTGGATTGATTTCCGACCTGGCTGGCAGCATCAACGTGGCACTGGAAGGCATCATGCTGGTCGCTGCATTTTTTGGCGTCATCGTATCGGTTTATTGCCAGACATGGTTGCCAGGATTGTCACCCTGGATATATCCCTGGACAGGCGCCTTTGCAGGCATCCTGGCTGCACTGCTCCTTACTGGCGTGCTGGCGGTGTTCCATCTTGAATTGAAAGCAGACCTGATCGTTGCAGGTATTGCCATCAATATTCTCGCGGCGGGGTTGACCGTGTTTTTGCTGGTATCGATAGTCGGCGACAAAGGCTCGACCGCCAGCCTGAACAGCCCGGGCTTGCCTCTTATTCATATCCCCGGTCTGGCTGGCGTTCCACCACTGGACGTATTGCTCAACGGAGACGGTGGGCAGGGCCACCATGTTTTGCTGTATCTGGCGCTTGCCAGTGTTGTCCTGGTCCGCCTGTTTTTAGGGCGTACCCAATATGGCACCTGGTTACGCGCGGTAGGGGAAAACCGTGACGCGGCCCTCATTGCAGGCATACCGGTGAAGCGTGTCCAATACCTGGGGTTTTTCCTCAGTGGTTTTTTGGCCAGCCTGGGCGGTATTTACTTGAGTATGGGTTATCTGTCCCTGTTCCAGTCAGACATGGTGGCAGGTCGTGGCTTTCTGGCCTTGGCGGCGATTTTTCTGGGCCGCAGGTCTGCACCTGGAACCTTCATCGCCGCCTGTGTATTTGGTGCATCGTCGGTACTGGCGACGCAATTGGGAATGTTCAAAATTCCTACGCAACTGGTGTACATGATACCGCCTGTCATTACGGTTATCGTGCTCGTTTTTGCTGGCATGCGCCAGAGAAAACTGTCTGTCTCTTAAGAGGATAAAAATAAAATGAAGGAGCAATTTTTGAACAAACTGATATTCCAGGACCGGATTCTGGCTTCGCTGCTATTGGCAGGTATGGGTGATGCACTGGGTGCGCCGACTGAACAGTGGACCATAGAAGAGATTTTTAAAAAATATGGCGGACTTGTGCTTGATTTCGACATTCCGCCTGAAGATACTTTTGCGGGCGCAAATGCCGGTAAGCGCGGAGAAGTCACTGACGATGCCAGCCAGATGTATTACCTGGCGCGTGCAATGATAGCGGCTGATGGCGCGCTGGATCAGGCCGACTGGGTTGCATGCCTGCTGGACTGGGCAAGCAATAGTCCCAAGGCCAGTTTCATGGGACCAAGTACTGCCGGTATAGTCAAAGCGCTGCAAGAGGGAAGCGATACCGCATTGGTCGGGGTGATTGGCACTTCCCGCCGCAAGATGACATCTGTCGGTACCACCAATGGGGCGGCAATGCGGGTTGCGCCAGCTGGTTTGATATACCCTGGAAATATCGATGCGGCATGTCGTCAGGCTTTGATTACCTGTCTTCCATCCCATGACACGAATGTCGCCATTTCTGCTGCCTGTTCTGTCGCAGCAGCAGTGTCGCAGGCGCTGGTATCAAACAATCTCCATGATGTGATCAACGGCGCGATAGAGGGGGCACATATTGGTGAACAGCTTGCCAGTGAACATGCGCGCATAGTCGCTGGTCCACAATATATAGCGCGACTTGAGATGGCTTTGAGCATCGCAGCAGAGGCGACAAACGATTATTCCTTCCTGACCCGAATGGAGCGCATGGTTGGCAATTCAGTGCTGGCGGCAGAGTCAGTTCCAGCCGCCCTTGGTGTCGTCGCTTATTCCAAAGGCGATGCGTTGCGCACGATAGCCCTGAGTGCATCGATAGGTAACGATACCGATTCCATCGCTACCATGGCCGGGTCTATTGTCGGTGCGCTGGTTGGTACTGAAAAGCTGCCTCAGAATCTGATCCAGGAATTCAAGCAGGCGAATAAGGCCGATTTTGATCTTGACAAGTTGGCGCTGGCTTTGGCTGCGATTGCTGGTCGCAATCATGGATAGAAGTATTGTTGCCAGTAACTCTGGGCAGTGAACATCATGAAAAAAATCATTATTGACTGCGACCCAGGCATTGACGACGCGCTGGCTTTGCTTTTGGCGGCTTCCAGCGATCAGCTGGATCTGCTTGCAGTGACCACGGTTGCAGGTAATCGCCCGGTAGCAATTACTGCAAGGAATGCACGCCGGATACTGGATGCCGCTGGAAAAATGCATGTACCTGTGTATGCAGGTGCAGCCTTGCCACTGGGCTATGCAGAAGCCCGCTGCAATCTGGTGCATGGTGAAGATGGCCTGGGTGGAGTTGTATTTGGGGCGGACAGGTCAGTCCAGACTGGTCATGCAGCAAATCGCCTGATTGAACTGCTGCTGGAACATGAAGAGGGAAGCATAACGCTGGTAGCGATAGGTCCGCTGACCAACCTGGCACTGGCAGAACGCCTGTCGCCTGGCATTTTAAAGCGGGCAAGGCAGTTACTCATCATGGGTGGCGCACTGCGATGTCCTGGCAACGTAACGCCTGCAGCGGAATTCAATTTTTATGCAGATCCGGTTGCTGCAGAAATTGTCATCACGGCGGAAGCCAGTCTTGTACTGTTTCCTCTGGATGTGACACATCAGGTGGTCATGTCACCAGAGTGGATACAGTCGTTTTCAACTATTGACACGCATTGTGGCCAGCTGGCTGCCGACATGCTGGAAGCTTATGCAAAACTGGACCCGCTGCTCCACGATGCCTGTCCGGTCGCGTATTTATTGGACAGCAGCTTGTTTGGCGGTGAATCATGTGCTGTAACGATAGATTGCCGCCCTGGTCCTACCGAAGGTTATGCCATGTCCTGGTTTGGTTCCCAGATTGATGGGCGCAAGGAAAATGTATGGGCAATTACAAAGGTCCATGATGAAGCCTTGCTGACGCTGGTGCGTTCTTCCATCAACATGCTTTCCTGATGTCATTGAGAGAAGTTTAAATGTTTTCAATTAGATGTAATCAGTGCTGAGGAAATAATATGACTGCATTGGCAAAATTATCTGGACGGACTATATCCATGGCATCTGCAATTCAAAGCATCAAGTCACTGGTGACGCTGTGCATGCTTGTGTTGATCTCTGCTTGCGTTAGCGACAGTACTGTAGGCAAAGTAGCGAACACAGAGGTGAATAAGACAAGGGAAAACACAGTGCAACATACTGTGGGCAGTCTTCGTTTCATTGGTGAACAGCGCATTCCTTTAAAAGCAATCTATGCTGATACCGTGGTCGGTGGGCTTTCTGGAATTGACTACGATGCACGTACAGAAACATGGATTCTGGAAAGTGATGACAGGTCAGAATATAGCCCCGCACGTTTTTATACTGCCACACTGAATTATGACCAGCATGCCTTTACCTCAGTGACACTGACTGGCGTGCATTTTTTTAAACAGTCCAACGGAAAAAACTATCCGGATGCGAAGCTGTTTGAAAAAGAAGGTGGTGAGGTAGCAGACATAGAATCGATACGCTTCGATCCCCTGGATGACAGTATCTGGTATGCCAGCGAAGGCAGCCGGAAATTGGGACTTAATCCATTCATCAGACAGGCGAAGCGGGATGGCAGTTACCTGTCCACCTTACCCACGCCTGCGATGTTGAATGTTTCACCCAATGAAGAAACCGGATCACGGAATAATTTGAGTTTCGAAGGACTGAGTTTTTCTCCGGATGGTAAATATCTCTGGCTGGGCATGGAAACAGCCATATATCAGGATGGACCGGTTGCCACAGTCGATAAAGGGGCGGTCAGTCGCATTACACGTTTTGACCGCAAGGGTAAGGTGTTTGAACAATATGCCTATCCACTTGATCCAATTCAGGTGGCAGCTGCACCTGGCCGGTTCAGTGATAACGGTTTGTCAGAAGTGCTTGCTGTCAATGAGCATCAACTGCTGGTACTGGAACGTTCCGGCGTTCAGGACGCAACAGGTGTTTTCAAATTTTATATTCGTCTGTATGAAATGGATATTCATGGGGCAACAGACATCAAGGATATTGCCTCGTTGAAGAAAGCAAAGTATGTACCTGTTCAAAAAAGATTGGTCTTGAATTTGAATGAAGCTGGTTTGCCAAAAATCGACAATATAGAAGGAATTGCGTGGGGACATAAATTGCCCAACGGCCATGACACCATTGTGCTTGTATCGGATGATAATTTCGATCAGACCCAGGTGACACAACTGCTGGTTTTTGAGGTACTACCAAAATAACAGGACACCTCAATCAGTCTCTTCTAAAACGTCAAAGACTGATTGAGGACACAGTTTATTGGAAACAGCTTGCCAATAAAAAGGTGATACCCATCTGGTGTTTTTAACTCACCTGGTGTTCGGCGAAACTCAGTGCGCCAGTCAGATCACCTGGCGGCAAGGCACCCCGTTCAATAAATGCAGCGTTACGTACTTTGATCCCCTCCAACAGAGGCAAGCCATGCAGGCGGGTAATGAAACGCATGATGGATGTCGTGTCGTAGAAGCTATGATCGACATTTCCCTTCTTTGCATACGGGGAAACAATAATCGCAGGAATGCGTGATCCTGGCCCCCAGCGGTCGCCTTTGGGTGGTGCCACATGATCCCACCAGCCACCATTTTCATCGAAGGTAATCACGACCAGCATGTTTTTCCACTGGGGGCTTTTCTTCAAATGTTCCAATACATTGGCGACGTGCTGATCACCGGATTCAACATCAGAATAACCCGCATGCATGTTGAGATTGCCCTGCGGTTTATAAAACGTCACAGCAGGCAATTTTCCCGCAATAACATCTGCCAGAAACTTGTTGGAAATGGGGCTGTCACCCAGGCCGCCATCACGTAAATGTTCTTTGCGTGCCGCAGTGCCTGGCGCGAATTGCCTGAAATAATTGAACGGTTGATGGTGATACTGGAAATTCGGTTTTTCACCGCCCCCCTTATATTCCAGGGCGACTTGCCAGGCACCGCCATACCAGGCCCAACTGACACCTTTACGTGATAGTAAATCCCCTATCGTGTCATAGCTTTGTGGCGGCAAGGTGCTAGGATCTTGCGGGTCTGCCAATGTGGTATCACCACCAGGCGCTGGCTTGATATAGCTTGGCTGGTAGGGTGGGGCCATGGTGTTGACTGCGTAGCCGTCCGGAGTCATTGCGCCATCGCTGACGAATTTCGGTTTGCCGTCCATTGCTGATGGCGGACAGCCTTTGTCTATCGCCAGTCTCACCCCGGTTGGGCCATCCTCAGTGACGGCTATTTTCTTTTTTGCCGGGGTATTTGGCGCATCAAAGTATTCGGGTGTTCTGCCTGAGATCAGGAACTGGTGGTTCAAGTAGGAGCCACCAAATGCCGCCATGAAAAAGTTATCGCACAGCGTATATTGCCGGGCAATTTTCCATAAATCGAGATTCTTTTGCGTTTCGCCATAGTGGCCCATGGTCAGTCCACCTGAATCTGCCCAGGCGACGAAGTGGTCATTCTTCCCACCATTGATCTGCATCTGATTCTGGTAGAAAAGATGCCACAAATCGCGGGTGATCACCGATTCAGGAAGCGGCAGGCCTTCTGCATCCTTCAAGGCAAATGGCGCATTTGGCAGACCCGTGATCTTGTCTTCCGCAATCACGTAATTTTTACCGCTCAGGTTCTGCGCACGTGGCACCATTCCACCCCATATTTTGGGCAAGGTACTCAAGACAGAACCATCCCTGTCTTTTTGTGTAAAAACAGAAGCGGGAACATCAGACAAAGGCTGGCTGACACCAGGGAAGTTGCCAAACAGATTATTGAAGCTGCGGTTTTCCAGATAAATCACAACCACATTTTTGATGTGCGCTTTAAGCTTGGTATCCAGAGAGCCTGCCACGACTTTATCCGTTTTGTGCGTAGCAGCTTCTCCCACGAGAGGCAGGCTTCCCACAACGCCTGCAACTGCTGCACCTTGCAGCAGGCGCCGGCGGGATGGGTCTGTTGGAAGATCGGAATCTTCAGTATGAATCGGATGCTGCTTGTCTGACATATTGGCTCCAGAATAGTAATAAATTCAAGACAGAAATTACGAAAAATCGCCCCCGGTGTTACAACTCCTGCATGTGGCACAAGCTTGTACGGACTTCGCTTGCCGGACAATTTTTCGTCAATCCTGCGAGTAATAAAATCTTCAATGCATGGTGCTTATTTTCGCTCTCGATTATATGATAAGTTGCGTCCTTGTCTGGCATCTTTGCTCGATTTTTAATCAGAACAGCAGCTGAAAAATAGACCTGTCTTGCACATATTTTTTAAACGGCACAGCGAGCGAATATTTATGTGCACAGATGCTTGCAATCAGTGCTGGCAGGTGGACATGGCCTTAGGGATGCAAGTACTGGTGTCCGTAAATGAAAAATGAATAGAAATGAATGAGGACAGATAAAAAGGTGGGCACTTTATGTGGAATGGTCATGTAACTTTTGGGTACTTTTGGGCTGCTTATACGGATTGTATAGACCAGTACAGCCCGCATGCCCACATCGCCTCAACTTGCCAAAATAGCGGCCTGTATCTATGGTTTGCCCGACGCAAGGCGACAGAAAGCAGAATCACAGAAATTGAACGTCAACATGCAGCATCCATGGATGCTGACGCATGAGTGGCAAGATCAAATCAAAGAACAAGTTTCGCCATATTCGCCAGATATGGGGTATGCCCGTCGTCATTGGGCTATGCACGGTTTTCGGCTTGGTTGGTTCCAGATAGCGGCGACTCAACTGGAGCGGCTTGGCTTCTGTATTGGGGGGGGGCTTAAGGGGCAGCGTCACGGAAATAATGATATTTCTTTCCATTACCACAATAATGTAAATAGTTGCTTGCGAATAGTAATGAGAACCATTATCATTTAAGTGTTGCGGATGTGGCCTGTGCATAGCTTGAGCTGGCAAGACTTGTTCTTCCCGGTAAAAAGATCAGCGAGTACCTTTTTCAAAGATATGCCTGAATGATAATAATATGGAAAAAAAGACTAGACTCAATTCGATGAACTCTGAAGAAATACCGCGCTTGACAGAGCAGTTGCAACGCGCGGGGCTCAGGCCAACGGTCGGTCGTGTGGGCATGCTGTCTGCCATTATCCAGATGGGTGATGGCTATCATTATCCGGAAGATATTTTAAGAGAGTTGCTGCGGCAAGACAGGATGGGCAGCATCACGACGATTTACAGAGTACTTGCCGATTTGAGTGCCATCAATTTTCTGCAACGGTCTTTCGATGCAGATGGCAAAGCAAAATATCGACTGACATATGAAATCAAGGACGCTGAAGAGATATGTCTGGTGTGTGAACAATCTGGCCGTCGCATCACCGTCCATGACAGGGAACTCAGGGCGCAACTTGATCATCTGGCCCGCTTGCATGGGATGGAAACTTCTACCGTGCCTTTGCTGATACAGGTGAATGCTGTAACTGCATTTGAAAATTCAGACTTTAAATAAATATCTGGCTCCACCGGTCTGTTGATTTTCTTAATGAGGCTGCTGCATTTGCCATTCTATTCCAGACAGCAAGCAGCCTGCCGAAAGCAGGCGCTTGCATGGCAACATGGTAAAAAGCAACTTCAAAAATACCTGACCCATACCTGCCCGGATTGCCGTTTGAAGCGGGCAAAACTGCGGCAGGGATAATACAGCGCCGGTATCAGCGCCGCTGAGATCAGCCATAGCTGCCAGACATGATCGACACCAAAACGCTGGCCGTGGTTGGCGCCAAACAGTTTGACGAACAGGATTTGCATGAGCAGCAATACATACAAATGCAGCAGGTAGTAAAACATGGGGGCAGCACCAAAGATGCTGCATACGCGGCCTAGCCAGCCATGCCGGGTTTCCAGCCAGGCCAGACATAACATGCCCGCTCCCAGTGTCAGCAAGGCAAAATCCAGTGAGGGCGGGTATTTGGTCAGGTTCAGGAAGGACATGGTACTGTGCAGGCTGTCTTCACCTGTTTGCCACGGCAGGTTTTCTCCATAGCCGTTCAGGCTGCGCAATACCACAAACAATAGCAATGCCGTTGCACCCAGTAGCGTCAGCATGCGCTGGCGTCGCACTGGCGTGATGTCATTTGCATACAGCCTGCCAGCCACATAACCCAAAAGGATAATGCCTATCCAGGGTAACAGGGGATAGCTGACCTTGATCTTGACTGCACCTTCCGTCACCAGAAAACCACGATGCAAAAACACTGTCCACAAGGCATGGGCAATGCCACCGGGCGCTACTGTGAGCGAGGCCAGGGCATTGTGACCTGCGACGATGATGATACCCGTCAACCCCAATACCATGGCCGGCAGACGATGCAGTAAACCCAGTACGATCATGCACAGACCGATGACCCAGATCACCTGCAGATACAGGACAGGTGGTGGAAATTGTCCTGACCATGCAAAGTTCACCACCAGCAATTCCAGCAGCACCAACAGCAGACCACGTTTGATCAGGAAGCCGCTGGCATCGCGCGGTTCAGATGCGGAATGTGTAGCCGAAGGTGCAGCCGAATGCGCATACAGCCAGGCAGACAAGCCGGTCAGGAACACAAAGACTGGGGCACAGATGTGGGCCGCCAGCCGGCTAAAAAACAGGGCGGGTTCGGTCTGGCTGACATCCATGGGATCACTGACCTGATGGTGCAGGTAAAAACTTTCCCGCACATGATCAAGCAGCATGATCAGCATGACCAGGCCGCGCATGGCATCAATCGCAGTGATGCGCATGCGTCCCTCGGTTATACTGGTAGTGGCAAGACTGCTCATCGTTTTAGAACTGCTGGTGCAGGTTCAGGCTGACACTGCGTTCTGTGCCGGGTGTCACCCATAGCTGGCTATACGAACTGGCGTAATAGCGCTTGTTGAACAGGTTATCCACATTCAATGACAGCCGCGTGGTTTTGCTGGGACTATAGGACGACATCAGCTTCACCGTGGTGTAGGCGGGCAGCGTGAAGTTGGAAGATACCGCCACGTCACCCAGGCGTTCGCCCACATAGTTGATACCCGCACCCAGGCTGGCCCTGGCTGTGCCTATGGAAAATAACTGACTGAGTATCAGATTGGCGCTATGTTTGGCGACATTCGGAAAACGGCTGCCGGTGACAATGGTATTGTCGCCCTTGGTGACGGTCGCATCGGTATAGGCATACGCGGCTGACAGGCGCAGATTGGGCATGATATCGCCCGCCACATCCATTTCCAGCCCCTTGCTGCCGACTTCACCCGCAGCGATGGAAAAATCGGTATTGGCCGGGTTGGTTGTCAGTACATTGGTTTTCTTGATACGGTAGAGGGCGATGGTGGCGCTGGTCTTGTTGTCTGGCGTATCGAATTTGACGCCGACTTCATACGAGCGGCTTTCTTCTGCCGGGAAGGCGGTGTTGCTGATACTGATGCCGCTATTCGGACGGAAACCTTTTGCTGCGCTGGCATACAGTGATACACCAGCCATGGGCTGATACACCAGGCCCGCACGCGGGCTGGTGGCACTGAGCGACTGACTGGTGGCAACGGCAGCGCGATAATTAGTCAGAGTCTGGTCATAATGGTCGCTACGCAGGCCGAACAGCGCTTTCCATTGCGGGCCCAGATCAAGCTGGTCTTGCAGGTAGAGGCCACGGGCTTTCTGGTTTTCCAGCGTATTGACTGACAGCGCCAACGGATCGGCTGTTTTGCCATATACGGGGTTGTAGATATCGATGGCATACGCATTCGTCGCCGAAGGATTGCGGCGCAATTGCACGCGGCTGTCGTCAAACTGATAGCTGTCAATACCCAACAGCACATTATGCCTGATGGCTGCCGTATCAAACTTGCCGACCAGTTCAACACGGGCCGATCGGTCGGTTGCTGAAAAATCACGGTAGCGACGCTGGCGTCGTAAAGTACGTTCATCAGCCAGCAGATTATTCGCTTCGGTAGAAAAGCCGCGTAGCTCACTGTCACGGTATGACAGACCACTTTGCAGCGACCACTGCTGGTTGAAATCATGCTGTATAAAGACCTGGTGACCCAGAGATTTGACGGTTACCGGGCCATCGCCAGGTTCGCCAAGGAAGCGCGAATTCGGTATCAGGCCCAGTTTGCCGTTGATGGCCAGCACACCCCGGTCAAACGGCGTCTTTTGTTCGCTGGCTTCCAGTTCATACGACAGCGTGGTGCGCTCACCGATCAACCAGACCAGCGAAGGCGAAACGAAACTGCGCTTGCTGCTGATGGTGTCACGATAGCTGTCGCCCTGTTCTGCCGCTGCATTGATACGGTAAGCAATATTCTCACTGACTGGCCCGGTCAGGTCGGCGGCCACACGATAAGTCTGGTGGCTGGCGAGGCTGAGGTCGATATCATACCCGGGCTTGAAGCGTGGTTTCTTGGTCATAATGTTGACCGTGCCGCCGGGTTCGCCACGGCCATATAGTGCAGATGATGGCCCTTTCAGGACTTCGATGGACTGGGTGTTGGCCGTATCGCGCAAACCGTTATAGCCTCGGCTGGAATTGAAACCGTTGACCATATAATCGGAACCAAAATTCGGGTCACCAGTAAAGCCGCGCATGGCATAACTGTCCCACAAGCCCCCCAGATTACTTTGCCGGGCAATGCCGCTGGTGAGGTCAAGTGCATTATTCAGACTGGTGACACCGTTGTCCTTGAGCAGGTCTGCTGTCAGTACCCGCACGCTTTGCGGCAAGTCTGCCAGCAAGGCATCGGTCTTGGTTGCACCGGTGGCAGAGATGCCGCGGTAATTCTGTCTTTGCGACTGAATCAGCACTTCGCTACCAGCCTGGTCGTTTGCTGTGTTGCTGTCAGCGGCGGCTGCCAGCAATGGACAGGTGGCAGCCACCAGGATGCTCAGACGGGGGTAAAACTTGTGGGACATGAAATTTCCTGTAAATATAAAATTAAAAATGGGGGAGAGCAGACGTGGCAGCTTGTTGCCTGTTCAGGCACTTAGCCTTTGACAGGTTTGGGATAATTTTTCTGTATCTCCAGTGGCTGCGCATAGGGCGATTGCCAGGTTTGTTCATGCAGATCTGCCAGGCGCTTTGCCATGGCTTCGTTACGCAGAACGATTTCCAGATTGCGTGAATTGTCCAGATAACCGCCACTCCAGTTGCTGGTGCCTATCCACGCCAATTTGCCGTCTATCGACATGGTTTTACTGTGGATGACACGAGCAAAAGGGATGAAGCCGCTACTGGCCTGGGGCAGGTTGACGATCCTGATTTCCATGCCCGGCAGCAGGGCGAGACTTTTCAGGTGATGAATGGCAGGTTCTTCGGTATTCCAGTTCGATACCATGAGCCTGACCCTGACACCCCGCGCCAGCGCTGCGCGAATCGCGTTATCGATCACGGCGTAATACGGGCGCTTGCGACCGGGGGCGTAGCTCAGCGGCACATAGTCAAGTAAAGTGATCCTGACTTCAGATGTGGCCGCTGCCAGCAGCCTGACCAGTTCTGATTCCGAATCACCGATACCAGGCGGGTTAAACGCATTCGGGCTGGCCACCAGATAGGCGGACTGGGACTGGTCAGCCAATACCACCGACTGGTTCAGCGCGGGCACCGCTTTACCTTCAGTCAGCAAGGCCTGCGCTTGCCAGTCGATGTCGAAAATACTGTGTAACTGCCTGACCATGGCCACATCATTGATACGCAAGCCGGTTTCATGGATATGGCTTAATGAACGCCAGTCAAAATTCTGACTGCCGACATAGGCGATGGCTTTATCCACAACCATATACTTGGCGTGGATAATGCCTTGTCCACGCAGCTTGCCGAATTCCATGAAGCGGAAATCAAGATGGGGAATGTTTTTCAGGCGTTCTATGCTCTTCATCTCGGACGCAGACTTACCTTTTTCTTCCATCAGAAAACGTATCTTCACACCGCGTTCACCAGCCGCTGCCAGATGGGCAATCACCTTGTCCAGCGCTTCTCCCGTTTTGCCCGCAACGTAAAACTGCGCGATATCAATATCTGTTTTTGCTGCATCCAGCATTTCGCACCAAACGGTGACTGGGTCGCGCAAATCGGGGTTGCTCAATGTGGTTTCTGCTGGTGTGGTGTAGACCAGTTCAAAGCCGGGGATAGCGAAATCTGCTTTTGCCGGACCTGACAGAGCAAATGCTATCGCCAGCAATATACTGAGTTTGCGCATGGTTTTACCTTGTGAAATTATTGTTGCTTGTTTTTACTTGCCTGCAGCCGGTTCATTTTTGTTGTTCGTTTTTTCGTACATAGGGTGTGACACTCATCCCCGTCAGGCGATAACCCGCACTGCCCATGGAGGTGTCGCTGCGTGTGGTTTCCAGCACGCCCGTCACCCAGACTGCATCCATCATTTGTATCTTGGCCGGTTTTTCTAGCGTGACATCAATGATCTGGTTGGCCGGTGGTGGTGGCGTGTGGATGCAACCGCCAAAGTAGGGCACCAGCAGGAATTGCCTGAGTTTTCCACGCTCACCATCCAGCGGCACGATGAAGCCGGGGATTTTTATGTGTGTACCATTGAGACTGGGTTCAACCGGTGCCTTGTCCCATGCTTCACGCATGGCTTGCAAGGCTGCCATGGCGCGTGGGTCACCATCATTCAAAAAGTTCATGTCCAGGTTTTTGAAGTCTTTGCTCGGATCCCAGTTTTTGGGGATCAAGGCTTCCCAGGTAATTTCCTTGAAGCTATCGCTGGCTGCAGCAGCCGGCGGGGCTGCTGATTTTTCTGGCGCTGGTGCTGAAGCTTTTTTCTGCGGCAATCTTTCGCCCAGCTTGTATTGGGCACTTGCTTCTGCTGCTTTGGCGGATGTACTGCCAGACATCAGCAACCAGGCAGTCAGCATGAATAACAACAGGCAGGTGCTGCCCAGCCAGAATTTGTAACTAGATGGAGATGGTTTCATGATTTTTCTATCGCTTCCTATAGTTCCTATAGTTCTTACAATCGGGGTGTCAGGCCATCGGCCAGAGAGTTGCGGTAAGCGAGCCAGGCCGGGACCAGGCTGGCCAGCATGCCAGTCAGCACCACCAGACCCAAAAGAGGAATTTCTGTCATGTTGATCAGGCTGGCTTTGATCAGGATGCCGTAATGCATCTGTATCCAGTTTTTGCCTGCCAGTGTCAGCACATCCAGCAACAGCAGGCCACTGATTGCACCGGCGATAGTCAGGCCCAGGCTTTCTGCCATCAGCATGAAGAAAAGATGACCCGGACCTGCACCGGCAGAACGCAGAATCGCCAGTTCGCGACGGCGTTCATTCAGGCTGGCCAGCATGACTGCCAGCAAGCCCGCACTACCCAGCACCACCAGCAGTGAAGACATCGCCAGCAAAACCCGCTCCATGATGCTGATGACTTGCCACAACTGGTCCAGTGCTACGCCAGGCAAGACCGCCAGCAAGCTGTCTGAGCTGCCGGTATTGATTTGTCTTTGCAGGCGAAACACCGTGCTGCGGTTATGCAGGCCCACCAGGACGGCGGTAATTTCCTTGGGTTGCAGGTCAAACTTGCGTGCATATTCTGCGGCGATGGAAAACCCCGGAACCGGCGCGCCGCCCTGCCAGTCCAGATGAATAGCCTGCATCGATTGCAGGCTGATATGCACGCTGCGATCTACCGGCGTGCCAGTGCGCGCCAGGATGCCGACTACCCTGAACGGTTTGTCGGCATGCTCAGTCAGTGCCGCGTCGCCGGTGCCATGGCTGAGTGTGAGTTTGGTGTCTATCTGGTAACCCAGGCTGTCGGCCACGTCAGCACCGATGACTGCGGCAAACAGATGGTCTGCTCCATCGCCAAAAGCCTGGCCCTGTGCCAGTTGCAGGGCTTGTCCATCGCCATAATGGAAGTGCCTGAAATAATCAGCCGTAGTCCCCACCACGGCAAAACCGCGATGCGAATCACCCAGTGACAAGGGGACGGCCCAGGCCACGACAGGATTCTTTTGCAGGTCCTGATAGCTTTGCCAGGAAATATTATTGGTCGCTTCGCCTATGCGAAAGACGGCATACAGCATCAGTTGTACCGGACTGGTGCGGGCACCTACCACCAGGTCAGTGCCAGAGACGGCATGCGAAAATCCCTCGCGTGCGTCATTGCGCAGTCTTTCCACTGCCAGTAGTAAACAGACGGACAGGCTGATGACGAATAGCATCAGCCCCAGTGTCAGGCGGCGGTTCAAGGCACTTTTCCAGGCAAGTTGCAAAAAATAAGGCATCAGTGTTGCTCCTTGATACTTTGCAAATCCAGCTCACGCGTGAAGTGGCTTGCCAGACGGTGATCATGGCTGACAAACAGCAGGCTGCTGCCATGGCTGGCGCATTGCTGCAAGATGAGTGCGATGAAATCTTTTTGCCTGTCGGCATCCAGTGCCGAAGTGGGTTCATCGGCGATGATGATTTCTGGTTGACCTATCAGCGCGCGGGCCGCAGCGACACGTTGTTGTTGGCCTATGCTGAGGCCGGTAACGGTGCGCTGATGCAGGCCGGCATCCAACCCCAGAGTGTGCAGCAAGGCGGCAGCGGCAGCATGTGGGTTGCCGTGCGCCTCGCTGGCACGTTGACGGCGTCTGGGGGACAGCCGGCAAGGTAACAAGACATTGTCCAGCATAGACAGGTAGGGGATGAGGTTGAACTGCTGGAAAATAAAACCTGCATGATCGACGCGGAAACGATCCCGCGCTGCGCCGGACAGCGCACCCAGGTCTGTACCCAATACGGTGATCTGGCCACGTTGTGGCGTGATGATGCCGCCCGCCAGTGACAGCAGCGTGCTTTTACCGCTGCCACTGGGGCCATATAAAAATACGCTTTCGCCGCGATTGATACGCAGGTCTGCTATGTGCAGACAGGGCGGTTGTCTGGCCTGCCAGTGAAACAGCACATCGCTGAAACACAGGGCCGGGCCAGTGTCTGCATCCTGCATTGACGTCACCATGTCAGCAGGCGCTGTTTGGTCGTCAGTGTGGCTGCCGCCTGTCCGCGTGGGCCAGCCATTTGCGCTTCCACCTGCCGGATGGCGGGAAAGGCATCAAACAGGCTGAGTTGCAATGACTTTAATGCAGCTACCCTGGCGCAGGTGTATTCATACTCGGCATGCAGGTTGGCGTGTTCATCCTTGTTGGTGCTGGCCTTCTCGGTTGCCTGCAGAATGGGGGCCAGCAATTTTACGGTACTCAGTTGGCAATCGGCTTCGGCTGTGAGTTTGATCAGCGTGGCTGGCTTGTGCATCAGATCAAGCAAATCCCTGGCAGTCTGTTTTTGCTTGTCGGTACGTGGTGCATGTTCAAAGCCCAGCAGATTGTCCAGCGGGCTGTCAAATTCCAAAAACAGCTTGCTGCCATCCTGCGCCAGCGACAGGGTGGCAACGCCATGTACATGGGCTTCATGGGCTTCGTGCGCTTCATGGGCGCTGGCCCATGCTGTCAGTGACTGCAAAAAAGTGAAGAGGGCGATGGGTATCAGTTTTTTCATGTGAACTCCTGAGGGTATGGCTATCATGTTTTTACCGGGAAAAAGCCAGAGCCTGTCCATGGCAAGGCTCCTGCAACTGGCCCTGATGCCAGGCAAGCTGACCAGAAACAATGGTGGTATTGACGCGGTAATGGAAACTTTCCTGCTGCAAGGCAGACCAGCCACAGCGATACAGCACGGGGCTGGAGTGCACGCTCTGGGCAAGTTGCTGGCGTTCCAGCAAGACCAGATCTGCCCAATAACCTTCGCGCAGATAACCACGGTCCTTGATGGAAAACAGGTCGGCGACGCGATGACTGGTTTTTTCAACGATGGTGCATAAATCCATTTTTCCGGTTTCGTACAACTGCATCAACAAGGGCAGGGCATGCTGCACCAGTGGCAAGCCGGAAGGGGCTTCAAAATAGTTGCGTGATTTTTCCCGCCGGGTATGTGGCGCATGGTCGCTGCCGATGACATCTATGCGGCCATCTGCGACTGCTTCCTGCAAGGCCTGGCGGTCTGCCGCTGTCTTGATGGCAGGATTGCATTTGATCAGGTTGCCCAGGCGGGCATAGTCTTCATCGCAAAAATACAGATGTGCCAGGCAGGCTTCGGCAGTGATGCGTTTGTCGGTTGCAGAACCCGCATCAAACAAGGACAGCTCGCGCGCAGTACTGATGTGCAGTACATGCAGGCGGGTGTTGTGACGGCGCGCCAGTTCCACTGCAAATGAAGATGACAGGTAGCAGGCATCTGCATTGCGTATCAGCGGGTGACAATCGGGTGGCACTTCGCTGTGCTGGCGTTCATAATGCTCGCGGAAGCGGGCTTGCTGGTGTTCTATCGTTGGCGTGTGCTCGCAGTGCGCGAGTAAAGGCGCAGGGGCAATGCGGAACAGGCGTTCCAGCACGACCGGATCATCCACCAGCATTTGCCCTGTCGATGCGCCCATGAAAACCTTGATGCCCGCTACCGAATTTGGATCAAGCGCTGCGATGGTGTCGAGATTATGGTGACTGACGCCAAAATGAAAACCATAGTTGGCCACGGAGTTGCGTGCTGCCAGCGCTTTCTTGCGTTCCAGTTCATCCACGTTCAGCGTGGGGGGCATGGTATTGGGCATGTCCATGAAACTGGTGATGCCACCGGCCACAGCAGCCCTTGATTCACTGGCGATGCTGCCCTTGTCGGGCATGCCGGGTTCACGGAAATGTACCTGGTCATCGATCATGCCCGGTAACAGCCAGCGGCCTTCGGCATCGATTTGTATGTCGGCATGTTGGCCCAGATGGTCGATATGGCTGGCGATGCAGGCAATACGGCCCTGTCGTATCAGCATATCGACGGCCCTGATCTGGCCTTCATTGACCATCATGGCATTGCGGATCAGGATGACTGGCAGCGCTGCGGTCTGGGTTGTCATGACCAGTCTCCGGCAAATAATGGGGCGCCTGATCGGCTTTGTGCATAGGCATCATGCGGATGCAGGCTTTCCAGGTGCCGTACCCGTATTTCTGCATTGTCACTGAGACTGCTCACTGCATGCTGCAAGCGTCTGGCAGCATCTTCGACATACATCAGGTTTGCCCCGTTGCGTTTGGCAAAGGCTTGTTCATCGACGCGTTTGACGGCAGTTTGTACCGGGGTTTGCAAACTGTCTTCCAGCAGATTGATGAGAGGCAGTATGCCAAATTCTGTTGCGTCTGACGGCAATAGCAGGCTGACTTCGGCAATGCTGCGTTGACTGTGCGGGGTCGCCAGCGTGCTGTTGATGTTGAGCCAGTCAGCCACTTCGGTGGCAGACAGCGTGTCACGCTGACCCAGCGTGGCCATAAAGCCAGCACTGATCAACTGGCGGCTGAGTGCGGCAGAGCAGGGACAGGTAGATGAATACAAGACCGACACGCCCAGTTGCAATTGCAAAACTCCGGCAATCAAACGGATATCCAGCCTGACCGGATACGACCGCCAGCCTGCCAGGTGCAGGCTCAGCAAGGCCGGGCGGCGATGCAACAGATTAAAGCTGATGCTGACACGCGCACTGTCGGTGCCGCAATCATGGTGACTGTTGACCATTTCCCGCAGCAAGTCATGCAGGCTGGCAGGACGCAGGCTTTCTATGTCGGCAAAACTGTCGAGCAAGAGATACAGGCGCGACATGTGTATGCCCTTGATGTCGGGGTCAGGCAGGTTGACCTCGGCATTGATATGCGCGTGAACAGGATGGCCCTGACTGATCTCTGCCAGACGCAGCGGCATTTCCACACCCTGCATGCCAACCCAGTCCAGTGCACCGGGCAGGCTGACGATGCCATGTCGGGCGACGTCAGGTAATTCTTTGCTGTTCATGATGTGCTGTTGCTTCATGGATTGATAGTTGCTGTAACTGTGGTCTGGTTTGGCGTGTTGCTGCATGTCAGACTGCAGGCGTCGCCTGTCATGCCGCGTTCAACACTGACCTTCACCAGCGCCGGCAAATTTATCTGCAATTGTTGCCAGATATAGGTGCACAGGTTTTCCAGCGTGGCCGGGCCCAACCCCGCAACTTCATCGAGAAACCGGTGATCGAGTTGTTGACGCACATTCTGCATATGTCTGTCCAGCACCGCCAGGTCAAGCAGCATGTTGCTGTCTGGCGCAAGCTGGCCTTGCAAATGTACGCTGGCGCGATAGGTGTGACCATGGATGCGCTGGCTGCTGTCCCCATGCAGGGGGCGCTGCAAGGTATGCGCAGCTTCAAAAACAAAGCTTCTGGACAGGGTATACAGCATTGCGCCAGGCGGAACATCAGGCATGAATCAAGACCTCATGCTGTTTGCTGAGATTAGTGTCTTCGCCATTACTGTCCTCATCAACATTACCGTCGTCGCCATCGTCGTCGCTATGTAACCAGGATGGAAATGGATCGGCATAGCTGGCCCACAGCACCGGTCCTTCTGCCATTTCGGCTGTCGTCAACAGACAGGCATCTAGTGTTGCCTCTATGCTTGTCTGATCCATGTCCATGCCGATGAAAACCAGTTCCTGACGACGGTCGCCATGCGGTTCTATCGATTTGCTGAGAATGTGCTGTTGATAATCGGGGTCTTGCGGCCATTCAGACTGACTGACGGCAGACCACCATAATCCGGCTTCGTGATGACGGCAGATGCCACCGGCTTGCGACCATTCACCCGCGATATCCATGCGTGTGGCCAGCCAGAAATAACCCTTGGAACGCACTACGCCCTTGAAGCCCTGATGAATGCAAGACCAGAAACGTTGTGGATGAAAAGGCCTGCGGGCGCGATAGGCAAAGCTGCGTATGCCGTACTCTTCACTTTCCGGCACATGTTCGCCGCGCAGTTCTTTCAGCCAGCCTGGTGCTGCCGAGGCTTGTTCAAAATTGAAGCGACCCGTATGCAGGATGCGTTCCAGCGGGACCTTGGAAAAACTGGCCGGCACGATGTCGGCACGCGGGTTCAATGCCTGCAACATGATACAGAGCCTGGCGTAATCATCAGCACTGACCATGTCCGCCTTGTTGAGAACAATCACGTCACAGAATTCGATCTGTTCTATCAGCAAGTCGACGACGGTACGTTCATCATCTTCGCCCATGGAACTGCCGCGCTGGTTCAGGCTGTCGCCCGACGCGTAGTCACGCAAGAAATTATAGGCATCTACGACCGTGACCATAGTATCCAGGCGAGCAATATCGGACAAGCTGCGGCCTTCTTCATCACGGAAAGTAAAGGTCTCTGCCACCGGCATGGGTTCGGATATGCCGGTCGACTCTATCAACAGATAATCAAAGCGATTTTCACTGGCCAGGCGCTGGATTTCTATCAGCAGATCTTCACGCAGGGTGCAGCAGATGCAGCCATTGCTCATCTCTACCAATTTTTCATCGGCACGTGACAACTCGGCACCACCCTGGCGCACCAGGTCGGCATCGATATTCACTTCAGACATGTCATTGACAATGACAGCGACCCGCTTGCCTTCGCGGTTGTTGAGTATGTGATTGAGCAGGGTAGTCTTACCTGCACCCAGAAAACCTGATAGCACGGTTACTGGCAATAAGGGGTTCTGTGGCATGGCATGATGTCCTGTTTGCATAGACCAGTCTTTGGCCCATGATTAAATGCAACTTTGTTGCATTGTTGAATTAAAAAAACAGGCATTATCGTGACGCGAAACTGTCTGTAGTTACAGACAGCTTATTGCATGGGCGATAAGCCGCTGGTGGTGCTTGTGTTGACCAAGCATGTGGTCCATCTGCATGTCAGCATGCCATTGGTAAAGAACGATGACTAAGCAGCTATGTCCGTCACGATATTAGCCACGATAGCAGCCACGATATCCGTCACCACATCCGCCACGATATTCGCGACCATATCTGGCAGGCAAATACAGGCGACTTTTTAGTCCCAAACGAAAATCTATTTGCAACACAATTGCATTTTCGTATAATAATGCAGTCTCTTTTTAAATGCAACACTGTTGCAATTAAAAATAAAGTATTTCTTTTGGACTGATGCCATGGCGCGAAAAAGTGTAATGAGTCAGAGTCAGCAGAAACTGGCGGCAATGCTGGATGGGGTACGTGATGGCTGCATGGTGGCTACATGGTAGCTAGATGCGGATGATGATGCATAATGCTGTTCAGCACAAATCAGCATTTGCCTGGAAAAATCATGTCCTTACCAACGACCACTGCAGTTATGCCCCAAGATATACCAACAGATGCCAGCCTGATTGTCAGGGACAAGCTCAGGCAATTTGTGGCTGAGCGTGACTGGGGGCAATTTCACACACCCAAAAACCTGGCCAGCGCATTGACCGTTGAGGCCGCAGAGTTGCTGGAAAATTTTCAGTGGCTGCCTACCGGCAAACCGGAAGAATTGAATGAACAGGCCAGAACCGCCATCCGTCATGAGATGGCAGATGTGATGAATTATCTCATCATGCTGGCGGATACCCTGGATGTGGATTTGTTTGCCGCCTGCCAGGAAAAAATCGCGCTGAATGCCTTGAAATATCCTGCACCTCTGGTCAAAGGGGATGCCAGGAAATATACACAGTACGAGAAGTAGGAAAACCCCAGGCGTAGGAAAACCTGGGGTAGGAAAAAACCAGAGGCAGGGGAAATCCTGAATTACCTTGTCTTCAATGCCGCCAGATAAAACGCCAGCGAAGCAATCGAAAATAGCAGCAGACAGGCAAAAATGACATCAGGTGAAGAGGCGTGCTGCACCAGGCTGGCAATGATCAGCGGGCCAGCGGCTTTTGAAAACAGCGCCGGACCGGACATCGCGCCAGAAATCGCACCGTAGTTTTTTGTACCGAACAGGGCTTGCGGGATGGTGCCGCGTACGATGGTCAGTATGCCATTGCTCAAGCCATAAAACACACAGAATAGCGCGATTGCCCAGGCGTGCGTGCCAAATAATATCAGCGTCAACAGCGCAGCTGGCAGGGCGGCGAAGGTGAATTTACCCACAGTTTGCGGCAGGGCATTTCTTGCCAGCGTCATCTCACCTATACGGCCTGCGACCTGCATCGGGCCTATCAGGGCTGCCATGAATACTGCCAGCGTAACCGGGTGTCCCACCTGGCCCAGTAATGGAATCAGGTGTACAGACAGCGCAGAAAAAACGAAGCTGTTTGCAGAAAAAGCAAATGCCAGTTTCCAGAAAGTAGGATTACGCAAGGCTTCTTGCAGACTGTGACTGCGCTGTGTATCGGGTGCTGTTTTTGCTTTTGCTATCTCTACGTGAGGTACAGCTCTTTTCTTTTGCAACAGCAAATGCAGAGGCAGGCATACCAGAAGCTGGGCAATACCATAAGCCAGATAGGTGTCGCGCCAACCGATCATGCTGTTCAGTTTTTGTGTCAGCGGCCAGAACACGGTACTGGCAAAGCCACCGAACAGGGTCAGGGTAGAAATCGCCTGCCGGCTGTGGATGGTGAAATGATGGGTGATGGTGGCAAAGGCCGCTTCATACAGCGTCATGGCCATGGCCAGACCCAGTATGCTCCAGGCCAGAAAATAAATCGGCAGTGTGTGCGCGCTGCTCAGCAGTATCAGGCCCAGGCCACAAGTGGCCGAACCCATACCCATGACCAGCCTGCCGCCATGGCGGTCCAGCAGCATGCCGGAATAGGTGGCGATCATCCCCGCCACCAGCAGGCTCCAGGAAAACGCACCAAATACCAGTTCGGCGCGCCAGCCCATTTCTTTTTGAATTTCCGGTGCCAGGATGGCGATGGCGTAATACAGTGATCCCCACGACAGAATTTGTGTGACAGCCAGAATGGCGATGGTTTGCAAGGCGTGCGGAGTGTGTTTCATCGTCAAAATAAGGTGGACTGGATTGATCGCTCAGACTTTCCTGAGTGCGTTGCCAGATCAATATGCCCGGTATTCATTGCTGCGAATGAATTATGCCGGGTGTGCGTTTGGTTTGGTTTGTTTGTTTTGTTTCGTTTTATCACGGGCCCTGATGGCCTGTCATCATGTCGCAGGTTTATCAGGAGCAGTCTCATCCGGCCTTTTGCTGCTGCCTTCCAGCTTATAGAAGAGCAGGGCCATGCCGGGGGCGAAAATCAGCCACAGGAAAACCGTCCACATTTGTGACTGTTTTTCACCCGAAGTTGGCAAGGCGAGATAAGCCTTGTTGACATCGGTTTTGGAGACCATGACGCGTATGGGGGTGCCGGGTACCAGTTCATTTGGTTTCAGGCCTGTCATTCTCAGCACATGATGTGCTTCGCAACGACTGCAGATGGGGGAAATGGTATCGGCTGTTCTTTCGACGCCATTGACGATGTAAGAAAAGGTGATCTGTATCAGTTGCTTGTTAAAACCGCCGGTCACGACATAGCCTGGATTATCGTCCACACCATGCACCATCAAAACGACCGTGCCATCAATCTGCTCAAACTCGGTGTCTGGTATGCGCATGACATTGAGCTGTTGTAAATTGCTTATGCCAAGATAAATGGAAATGATGGCACAAATTACGGTGAGTGTTCTGACTATCATCTGATGCGCTCTGTGAATAAGAAGCTGGTCGCAAGCATGCCTTGCAACACAAGCTGAACTGGAATTTTAACCCCGACCGGCGACAAGTGGCGATAAATTGCATGGCCACGACCCATGCTTGTGGTTTCCATCTTTATCGTCTTTATTTCAGAGCAGGTTTTTCCGGGGATTCGGCCGGAATTTTTTTCCTGACCTGCAGATTTTGTCCCAGACTTTCAAAACTGCTGGCTGCCTGCAAATGCTTAAGGCTGATTTTCTCCCAGTCGCTTGTCGCAGTACACTTGAGCTTGTCTGTTTTTGCATTCATGGAAAAGCTGAGGTTCTTGTCTTTGCCCAGCATGATCAGGCGGCAATAGGTGTTGTCCCTGGCAGTTTCCAGCACATAGGGGTGTTGTTCATCGTCATAAAAAGCGATGTTTGCCGGTGTTGGCAAGTCTTCCCACTCATTGGCTGGCATGCTGAAAGTCTGGATCAGTTTACCGTTCAGGCTCAGGCGTTTGACGATGCGTTTCTTGTCTGAACTGGCATCCATGCAGTCTATGAAGCTGACATTGCCTGGTGCATTGATGGCCGTTGAGGACGTGCAGACATCAATGCCATGGCTATCGTGTTCAGTCATGATCCTGGCGTGGGTATCGGCAGACATGGCCTTGGCAAAGCTGACTGACCGGGCAAGCACAATGGTTTTATCGTCGATGATACTGACTTCGTCATAGTCCAGGTCTTGCCAGACAGGAAAAGAAACCAACCACCATTTTTCTTGCCGACGGATTGAATAGCTCACTGATGATTTGCTGTTGCCATTGGCTGCACCTGTCGCTTTGTCTGCCTCGTGCATTTTCAACCAGGGTAGCAATGTGACAGTCTTGCCGCCCCTGGTTTGCTCACAGCCAGTTAAACCTGGCAATACAGCAAGTACAGACAATAACAGGCCCGTGTGCAACAGGCCCCTGCACAGGAATGAAAATTGGAATGGATGTCTGTGAAATGCCTGCAAGCCGGTCTTTCTATGGAAACTGCATTGAAACTACAAAAACGCAGAAAACACAGATGTTGCCACAACTACTGGTCAACACGGCTATATTCCATGACAATGGGCACAAAAACGACTATGTGCCCAGTTTGGCTGCATTCTACAGACAAGCAGCTAAGGCAAATACAGGCTGAGCTGGCCAGTAGTACTTAACCTGGCCTTCAGTATATCCACATGCGCATCCAAAGCCAGTTCCATGTTTACCTGCATGGCGGCAGCAATGACGTCTATATCCTGACTGCTGATTTCAACGATGCCAAAGCGGAACTGGTAAGCCCAGTTGCGCACGCCGACAGAAAATTCCATTCTGTCCAGTAGCGGATGGATGGCTGCCACCTGCGACGGCAGCCACAAGACATCACGACGGTAAGGCTGAAATCCTTCCCCCATGTCCACCTGGTAAGTTGTACGTGGCTGGATGATGCCCAGCGCGGTAAACGCCTGTAGTTTGATCTTGCTGCCAAACACCTGGCTGGGTGAGTAGTAGACTACCCTATCGCCAGCTTGCAGGCGACGCAAAGGGGCAGCCTTGCCATGGCATACCTGCATGAAGCCATCGCGCTGACCACCTTGCACGTGGTCAGCCGAGGCAACTGCGATCCAGTTACGTGCCATGATCAGCCCGGGGTAAAAACGCGCAGGCGGTGACCGTCTGCATCCAGTGCTACGAAAGTGTAGCCAAAATCCAGCGCACGCGGGGTTTGCGCAATGCTCAGTCCGCGTGCTGCCCACTGTGCATGGGTGGCATCAACGGTAGCCTTGTCAGCGACGCTGAAAGCCAGTTCGCTGCCGCCAACGGCGGTGGCTGCCGGTTCAACCGTGGCAGCTGACCACAAGCCCAGCATGACACCGGAAGTGAGTTTGAACAGAGCAAAGGTGTCTGAGTTTTCTATAGGCGTCAAACCCAGCAATTCGCTGTAGAAAGCGGCGCTGGCTTGTGGACTGGAGACATACAAAAGAATATAGCCTGGATTAAACATGAAATGACACTCCTGATAATGAGATATGAGGTAAATACCTTGAGCCATGTGCTCAAGGCCTGGCCATGGTATGCCCGGCTAGTGTCAGTTTCTGTCAGTAGTGTTTTGCAGGACGAGGGTGGTGAAAACAATGCGGGCACCAGAATCCGGTGCCCGCATTGTGATTGTCAATGCATGATGGGAATGCATGGTGGAAATACATCACGGACCGCTAGTTGGGCCCGTCAATTTGAGAACCTGCTTATTTGCCCGAGCAGATAAAGGGATAATGGGTGTTGTCTATCAGCGGTATGACACCGAAGAAATCATTCAATACCGATTCGGCCGTGCAGTAAGCGCCTTCTACCCAGGCCTGGTCATTTGAATAGGCTTCACCGACGATGAAGATATTGGTATCTGCGCCCGGTATCAGTTGTGAAGGCTTGCGGATTTTTTGCTGTACGTCGCCAATATCATAATGCGCAGCCCAGGCATGATAGCCGGCATTGAATGGCGGCAGGGACCAGTCTATATAGGCGGCGTCCAGCGGTTCCGGCACGGCAGTAAAATCAGCATTCGGGCCGAAATGAATATTTGCCAACTGCTTGCGCACCATCTTCAGCATGCGTGGCGGCAGCTTGCGCGGACCTTTCAGTGGTTCGGTGTTTTCAGATATGGGTATATGCCTTTGCTCATCCGGCCCCAGTTCCAGTTCTTGCCAGAAGGTGGTGAACATTTCATCGTCATAGGCGGCCAGCAGGCCGTACACCGGTTCCGCCGTCTTGTCGGTGGCATTGTTGCCAAAATAGACTACCATGCGCACCGGATTATCCGTGACGCTGGGGCCTATGGTATTGCGTGTTGAGGCTGCCAGCAACTGTTCTTCCTGTGGCACGGTCAGGCGCTCCTGCAGGCGCTGCTCCACAACTTTCAACAGGCTTTCGGCGCTGGAATACGGCGTGTTCATGATCTCTGCCTGAGCATCTACTGCCGGTCTGGCAATTTTCAGCAAATACCTTTCAGGGAATTGCTGTTTTTCCAGTGTTAGCAAGACATCCTTGGTGACTTCATAGCTGGTCAGTTGTGGTGCATAGCTGGCCTGGGTCAGCCACCACGGGTCTTTGAAAAACATGCCTATCTTGTACGAAGGCTGCATGATGGATGCTTCCATATACAACTGCACTTTCTGCGCGTTCAATACATCCAGCCCGGCATGGCTTTCATAGCGTGTCGCCTGTGCCACCAGTTCCAGTGCATAGCGCGGCATGGCCAGCCAGGCGGCATCGGTGGTGCCACTGGCAGATTTCTTGTTCGGGTTATCGCGGTTGGCGATGTTGTAGTGGATGACATGATCGATGTCGAGTATGGAATGCAGACGGCGGTTGGGTTGGTAATCAAAAATTACACCCTTGTCTTTTGCCAGTTGTTTGACGGTTTCGAACAGGGTCTTGAACATGCCCGAATAACCGGTCGTCAGGGTTTTGTATTGGTTGCCGGGTGTGAATTCATTATTGGCCTGGAAAGCCACTGCGGCATTCCAGTTGATCACATTCGATGTATAGCCATTACCATCGGCAGCATAGTTATAGCCTTCAGAACCCAGTTGGTCAAACATCAGGTTCCAGTATCCGATATCCTTGAGTTTATCGCCTTTCTGGAAGATGGATGATTCCGGCAATTCAGCCGTGATTTTGCCATGCTGGTAAAAGTGATCCCATTCACGCCGGGTTTGTGGCCCGGTAGTGGCGGTGACAGCCAGGTCTTCAACCACAGTAAACCCCTGATTCGGCGACAGACTGGCAAGATAGTTGTTGGCGTTATAGGGTGCGGGGTTACGCGAAGTCACATCTTGCAGGTAGAAATTTTCGCTGCGCAGATAATACAGGGGATTGTCAGATTCATTGAAGGGAACTGAATACTGATCCAGCCCCAGCTTGGCAATCACGGTTGTCACCAGTCTGTGGCCCGGTGCCTTGCCATTATTTGCATCCTTGGCTTTACTATTCCACTCCGAATAGCGCATGCCACCCAGTTCCACATAGGATTTGCCGGGGTCATCCTGATAATGCCAGGTACAGACGCGGGCACCCGGCGCGCGGCTGCCGTGGTCTTCTTTGCTGAAATCGTACTTGCCCCAGTCAAACAGTTCAAGCTTGTCACCTTTGAGCAGCAGCTTGTGGTGTTCATGTTCCCTGGTTTGTCCGCTTAACAGACGCCAGGCAGTGTACAGGCCAGCTGCGCCGGCCCCGAAGATGGAATAGGTTTTGTTTGTCATGATGTCGTGTCGCCGTTGTTGTTGAGTCGATGAGTGCTATCGTGAATGCTGGCTTGGCTGCTCATTCCCATTATTTCAATTGCGTAAAATATTTGTAACCGGTGGAAAAATGCGAGATGTCAAATGGCGTGTGGCCATCCAGGGCCAGGTCGGCCAGTATTTTTCCCAGCAGTGGTACAAATTTTCCGGCCCAGCCTGTGGCATAAATCACGATGTCCTTGTGTGCGGGCACATAGGCTGGAGCAAAATCAACCAGCAATTCCTTGTTGGGGATTTTGCTCAACGCCACCAGACAGGTGGATGTGTAATGCGGTACCGGGTCCAGGCCCGACATATGGTTTTTGACCCACTCTGCCGAGTAGGCCAGCTCTTGCGGATTGGGCACCAGGCTGCGTTGTCCGGGAGAGTCAAGCGGTGTGATCACGAAATCAGATGCAACCCGTATATAACCAGGATAATTCCAGCTGACTTCAGGGAAACCATAAAACTGGTTGCCATTGCTGCCCACAGGATTTTGAAACACGAACCAGGTCGGGTATTGAACCTGCGGTGAAGTCTTTTTATAAAATGCCGATGCCATATTCCAGTAAGTGGCGGCAACCTGAAACTTGAGCAATTTGAAAACAGCATCAGCATACGGCCCCGGAACCAGCACCAGTTTTTTTGCCGTGAAATTGCCCAGTGGCGTAGTCACTTCAAACTGATCATAGCGATGTTCTATTTTTGTGACTGGTGCTTCTTCCTTCAATGTCACCAGGCTGGATTTGCGATTCCAGTTGTACAGGGTTTGCTGGGTCGCCTTCAGATCTATGCTGGCGCCCTGGGGCTGGAACAGACCTGTGTAGGTGGATGGCAGATCCTTGAAATGGTATTGACTTTCAAGCTCGCTGGCGCTGACGGTGGTGTAAGGGACATTCTGCGCTTTCAGGGCAGTTTCTGCCTGTTTGATATTGCCCTCGGTCGAATGCACATCCGGGTCACCAAACCACAGGGTACCGACTTCATCCATCAGCGGTACCGGTGTCAGACTTTGCAATTCATCCCAGAAAGGGATGGATTGTTTGACCAGCTTGACCATGTATTCATCGGGGTAAGGAATGCGGAACTGCCTTGAAACTCCGGCAGAACTACCCAGTTGATTGATGAAGGTAAATTGTTCAAGCACCAGGGTAGTGACCTTGCGCTTGCTTAAGTGCCAGGCGGTTGACAGACCCATGGGGCCACCACCGATGACGATCACATCGAAGTGTTTGTCACTGTTCATAGCATGTCCTCTCTGTGTTCAATGTGGGCTGCCAGCACCGCTTTTCTACATCAAGGCATCATGTCCTGATCAATGTGCCGACGGAGATATGGGGCCAGTCTATATCCAGGAAATTCAGTATCACCGTTTGCGTGTACTGCAATTGCAGGAAGTGACTGCCATCCGGGCGTTGCACCGTTTCTATCCAGAAAATTGCCTCCATCTTGGTGGCATTCGCGTTGATGGTCACGAAGGGGATATTCACAATTCCGCCTACCGGTATAGAGGCGACTGACAGCACTGTATTGCTGATGATGTTCTGGCCCTGTATGGCATCCACCAGGGCCTGGTTCATGTTGACGATGTATTCCTTTTTCATGCCGGGTGGCAGTTTCGTCAACGTGTACGGATCAAGATAGCCCAGCATCTTGTGCGCCAGGCCAGGCCCGGTGGGCTTGGCGCTGACCGGTGCAATTTGCGGGCCGCCTTTGGCACCAAAGCCTGAGCCTTGCGCCAGCAGGGAATCACCATGGGGTATGGTCGATTGCCGGACGATACTGGCCTTGCCTGGCGGCGCTGTAGTTGCCGGTACGTTCAGCCAGATGCCGGGTTCGATATGGATGCCTTCCATCGTCTGTGCATCATTGACCTGTTGCAGGTAAGTCAGACCAAAGATGTTGATGTCATTCTGGACCGAGCCACGATTGGGTACGGCACCACCGATGGCATTGAACTGTATTCTTTCCGTCGTCGTATTCAGGATCAGGCGAAAATCCTGCCCATTTTGCTTGTCGGGTACGGCAATCAGGTTAAAGCCGCGACCAGACCAGCTTCCTTCCAGTTCAGACAAAAATCCCAGCGGTGACGTGGCCTGATGGCTGGGAGCTGCGGCGCGCAAGGGTGAATTGGCATTCATTGATGACATCCTTTTGAGGTTTTACTGCGTGAGAAAATCCAGAATTGTTCTAAAGAGTAAATACAAAAGCCTTAAGCAAGCTGGTTCAGACGAGACGGGCTTGCCTGCATGCAGTTATCTGAATTTGATTGCTTAAAATATAATTTAATTATTCAATAGTATAGTAAAAAAATTAACTTGTGAAGCGGGATTTCACGCAATTCCATGATTGGTGTTAGCAAAATGCCTGACCATTTTTGACGCACAAAGCAAAGGAATGTGGCAGTGACATGACAAGAAATGACTACTACAGCCCAGGCAGGTGGCTGTGCAGTACTTTTGCCGGAGTGGAAGCGGAAGAGTGAGTGAGATGGCAGGGGGGAGAGGGCAGACTCGGAAGGAGCCTGCCCGGTCGCTTTAATTCGCGCTTTGAGGTTGCTGCCCTGCGCTGTGATAGAGCGAAGGGATTTTATTCTTGCTGAGTATCATCATGCCCATGCTGGCTGCTGCCAGCAAGGCCCAGTTCAATCCAGGCAGGTGCAGGGTCTGGGCCAGGTCAAACAATATGCCGCCTGCCATGCTGCCGACCATGGTGCCCATGCTTTGATAGAACATTTGCTGCGACATCAGTCTGCCGGTATCAGTTGCCGATTTGTTGGCGAAACGGGCGATCAGCACATCCAGTGAAGGCCCATAAAATACCTGGCCGAAGGACAGCAAAATCGCTGATGCGACGACTGCCGCTGCACTGTGGGTAAATACGACCATCAGTGCAAAACTCAAAAACAGACAGGTATACCCTATCTTTAAAAAGCGGAAATGGTCACGCGTACGCACGGCACGACTGGAGATGGGTATCTGGAAGAAAATGATCACCAGTGCCGCCAGCCAGAAGGGGGTGGATACCGGGATCTCGGGTGTAAACTTGGGGATGTGCAGGCTGAAGCCTATCATGGGCTGTACCGCAAAACACCAGAACACGGCATTCGACAAATGAAACATCAATGGCAACTGCGAAGGGGCAGCGCTGTCGTTGTCATTATCGCTGCCACCATTGTTTGCATCTGTTGCTGAAGCTGAAGCAAGCTCAGAACGGCTTTCCTGTTCCAGTGCCAGGCTGTGTGCTTCATGGTCACTGATGGCGCGCATGGCTACCAGCATGAACAGGCCGTAGACAATGAAAGTGACCAGCACGATCAGAAACACCAGTTTCAATTGCTCATGCGGCACCCAACTGGCCGTCAGATAACCGCCCACCAGGCCCATACGTATGGCAAATGCCAGCTTGCTGAACAGGGTGGCCTGATCAAGTTCTTTCAGCTTCAGCAGATAATTTTTTAAACCGGGAAAGGACAGGCCGCTGCCCAGGCCCGCCAGCAAGGCAAACAGTGCCAGCGCCCAGGCCTGTTGTAAATACGCCATGCAATACAGGGCAATACCTTCCAGCAGAATATTGCCGGATACCGCCAGTGGATGCGCTGCCAGGCGGGGGAAACGGCTACCTGCATAAGAACCCAGCACACGTCCGAGGTTCAGCCCGAATAAAATCGATGCAGCCCAGAAGCCGGAAAACGCCTTGCCAGTTTCAGAGACGATGATAGGTGTATACAAGGCAACGCCGCCAGAGGCAATCGCCACACCAACATAAATCAGATAGGAATTAAAAGCGGGATTGAATTTCTTGTTTTGCATAGTGATCATGAGCGACCAGGGCGCTGTCATCACCTGAAAACAGCGAATAACCGGGGTCTGCCAGTAAGGATGACATCGGCTACACGCCAAAGTTCACAAACTTGAATATTTTTGTGAATTCAGGCAAGACGAAGATGCATCGTGGAAGCCCTTGATTGTACGCTTAATTGATGTGGGCTGTTGCCGCATCGAAAGAATAAATGCCTGACAGCTATTCGAACGCATCTCACCCCTATTGATGAAATGAGTTCTAAAAATGTCCAAGATAGAGCCAGGTCCAGCCTGCCAGCAAAGCCAGGCTCAGCACAAACAGACCACCGGCACCGTTGGGGCGCAAGACGCCAAAATAGCCCAGCGCAACGGTTGCCACACCTTTCTTTGCCCGCTTCATGCCGCGCCAGCGCTGTATCACTTTCAGGCCCGACAACACAAAGGTAAAGGTCGCACATGACAACAGCGAAACCCGGAATACATTAAGCAGATTGACTTCGCCCAGCGATACCTTTTTATAAATGAGGCCGATCATCGCCATGATGAGCGCTGCACCAATAGAGATAGCAACATTCGCATACATGGTCTTGCGGCTGGTGACGGCGGCATCTTCCAGCTCACATTTGAGCATGTCGACTTTTTCGTTGATCAGGGTCGAAGTCTCATGCTTGATGGCGATGATGCGCTGGTCTATTGCGGCACCTATCTGTGCGGTGGAATAATCAATGAGCGACTTGATGTCTTCCTTGGTCATACTGCGCTGGTTATGTATTTCGTCTGACAGCAGGGCGATATTTCTGTCGACCTGTTCACCGGCCTGACGGATAACATCTGACAATTCCTTGCTGACATGGCTGATGGAACGATCAACCAGCGGCGCTACCCGTTCATCTATGACGCGGTTAAGACTGTTTTCAAAATGCTCGGAAGCGTTTTTTAATTTCAGTGGGTCAAATGCCATTCTTTCTCCGGGGCTTGATGTCGTGAAGCTGCCTGCGATGTCTGACGGGACGATACCTGCAAGATCGAAATATAGTACTTGTCAAAATTGATTTCAGTATTGTTATTTCTTTCTATACGCTTGCCCTTACTGTCATTCGCTGCCTGCTTAGTTGCTTAGCTGTTTTTACTGCGCAAGCATTGTTGCAAGACCCGTTGCTGAACCGGGGGCATGCCTGATTTGACAGAGCTTACGCAAAATCATTTACCTACAAAGGCTTATCATGCTGATGAAAAAATTATCCCTTGCCATAGCGGCCATGGCTGCGCTGACTGCGCATACTTTTGCTTCCGCCCAGGCTTATACCGGCGCGACTATTGGTCGTAGCGATCAGTCATTGGGCTGCAGCTTTGCCACTACATGTGACACCAAGTCGAATAATTTCAAGGTCTTTGGTGGCTATAATATTGACAAGAATTTTGCAGTGGAACTGGCTTATTTTTCTTTGGGTTCTGCAAATTATTCTTATCCCGCTTCGAATAGTCCTTATGGGAATGTCGCTGCATCTGGAGCGATGTTTAACTCCAAAGTCAAACAAAGCGGCGTCAGCCTGGCAGCCATCTATAAACTGGAATTTAATGAAAGCTTTGGTGGCTTTGCCAAATTGGGCATAGCCAATGTTAAAGAGGAGCAGTCGTTTTCCGTTCCAGGCATTGCAACAATCAGTGATTCTTCGTTCCGTTCGAACAAGGCCTTGTTTGGTTTGGGGCTGACGTATAAATTAAGCCCGGACTGGACCTTGCGGGCAGAGGCTGAAAAATTGAATCCCGGTACCTTCTCTGGTAAAGGCAGGGCTGCAACCAATTTCAACATAGGCGCGCAATACAATTTCTAATTGCACAGGCAGGTTGTCATTGCCAATGAAAAAGCAAAACCTGCAATCAGGTTTTGCTTTTTGTTTTTATTTTTATTGAAGACTTCTTAACTGACGCAGGCAAGGTAGAAACCGTAGTCACGGCCAAAGTCTAGCCAGTCGGTACCGGCCAGACATAAATACGGTACTTGCGTATAAAAGTTTTATTTCTGCAAGTTTTTGTATAAACTGCAACTTGCAACCTGAGTAATAAAACAAGTGTTTTTGGTCATGATGCCATACACCTTTGATGCTTCGGGTCCGGTTTTCTGATTCAGTTCAGATACATTGATAAACGAATAAGGGTTTTTATGTTGATTAAAAAAATTTCCATTATCGTGTGCGCAACTGCAGGCATGCTTGCCAGCTCCTTCGCTTCTGCCCAGGTTTATTTCGGTGGCTCGGTTGGCCAGAGTGACAAAGGTAATTACTGTAGTAACAGTACTACCTGCGATTCCAAAGCCACCAGTTACAAGGTTTTTGGTGGCTATAACATAGACAAAAATTTTGCGGTGGAAAGCAGCTATTTTTCAGCTGGAAAAACATCGATCAACTCGGGCCTTGCGCTTGGGCGTAGTGAGCAAAAGAAAACCGGGTTCAGCCTGGCTGGTGTGTATAACTATGAATTCAATGAAGCTTTTTCCGGCTTTGGAAAATTGGGTTTTGCACGTTTGAAAACCGACTCGTTTTACGACACGTCAGGCCTGCCTCCAACAAATTATTCATATACTGAAAACCATGCCTTATATGGACTGGGGCTGGCTTACAAGATCAATGCCAATCTCTCAGTTCGTGCAGAACTGGAGGTATATAACCCCAAGACTTTTTCCAACAGGGGAACCTCAGTAAGCAATCTTTCGGCTGGTTTGCAATACAATTTTTAAGTAATGGTCTGGCGTTGATGAATACATTTTGCTTCATCAACGCCACCAGTAAAACCGTGGGGACTCAGGCGCTGCTTGTTTTCGCCGTTTTCTTTGCTTTTTTTACCGGCATTGGCAAGGCAGCGGCAGTGGCGCGTGCCAATGCTGCCAGGTCATCTCTGTTTTCCAATAAATCACTATCGATCAGATACCACGGCCTGGCCTGGGGATAAGGTGGAACCTCAGTGGTCGTGCCTAACAGTTCCCGGCCTGCTGTCGTCGGTTTGATGAATAACTGATCGTCACATATCAGCGCAAACATTTTTCCAGACATGTACAGCGCATACTCGCCAAACATTTTCTTCGCGATCACATCATCACAGGCACTTAACTGGTCGAGAATAAATTCAACAAAGCTTGCTTGTGATGCCATGGTGTTATCTCTTAAAAAATTTTAATCTGAAAATTTTAATCTGGGCGACGGAAATCATCTGCTATCCAGGCCCTGGCATTTTGCTGGTTCAGTTTGTAGTTAGGTGCAACCCTGACTTTGGCCAGTTCCACATTATTGGCATCCTGCGCACTGAGCCAGGCGTAGGGATCATCTTCGTCCGGTACGATATCAAGCATGATTTTAAAATCAGCTTCGACTGTCGCCACCATCAGGCTCTTGTGCAGTTGCGCATGCAATTGCTGTTCATGCCGGCGTATGACTTCAGATGCAGTTTTCACCAGGGTGCCAAAGGCATTGGCATCCAGCGGCTTGGGATTTTTCTTGTCCCGGCCCATGGTCCAGGGGCCGACCAGGGCTGGTTCTGGTTCACCATCCTTGATCATGGCGACGGCCCAGCCTTCATCGTCATCATTTTTAATGACGCGTGCGGTCCAGCCTTTGTCACGCCACAGGCGGGCTTCACGAATGATTTGCTGTTCATCGGGCATGGCGTCATGCGCTTGCTGGTTGTCGGTATCGCTAGGCAAAAGAAATTCTCGCTAATGTAATAAATCAGGCTGCATCCTACACCTTATGCAGACATGTTGTCTGGAAGCGTATCTGAAGGGGCATGTTGAGAGGGCGGGTTGGGGAGATGCAGCTTGTACAGTCTCTGCGCAATAACATGAAACAAGACAGTTGGCGCAGCAAGTATGCCATGTCAGACCGCGATTATTTGCTGCCATCCGGGCGAGCTTGCATATGCAATGCAGTATCTGGCGTAATTGACCTAATTGACTGAATTGACCGAATTGACATATAGCGGAGTTGCCAACTCTGCTAGTGAATTTTAGTGACAAAACAGGCTGATGTCCCGTTCCGCTATCATGCGGTCGTTATCGTCTGCTTTGGTACCGGATGAAATGGTCCGGTGATAGGCGCGGCCTTCCTTGATGGCTGGCAGCAGACGACGCGCCTCAGCACAACGGGTGGCATCGGTTTCTACCTGATTGCCGGTGTTGGCTTTGGGGCCAGGATTGATTCTGGGTCTTGTGTTGTCGTTCTTGCGTTCTGCCTGGCGTTGCCTGAATGCCTGTTCCTGCTCTTGCCAGCTTTGTGCTGATCCTGTGCCTGCCTGGGTACTGACTTTTACTTCTTCAGTTTTGGCATTGCCGGCATCCTGCTTGTTTTCAGAATAGTGAATGTGTCCGCTGGCATCTTTCCATTTATAAATTTCTGCCTGTGCCAGAGGGGTTAGCATGGCCAGTATGGCAGTCATTATGCCAAGCTTGCGGGCCAGGCTAAAAGCAGAGCGAGAAGATGTTTTCATTCGGGTTTATGGTGTCAGCTAGTCAGTCATGCCATTGTATGAATGGCGCAGGCACATTGTACTAGCTCTTATGAATAATGCAGCAAATGAAGTATCTTCTCGTCAATATTTTATTGCTTACTGGTTGTAGTTCTCAACGATAAAAACAGTCCGCCTGATATCAGCAGGGCACCAGCCAGCAGGGACAGGCTCATGGCTTCCCCGAGCACCACAATCGCCAGCGACACACCAACCAATGGCATGAGTGCCGTAAACATGGATGCCTTGGCCCCCATCTGCTTTACCGCAAGATTGAATAGCAATACGGATACTACACTGACCAGCAAGCCCTGATATCCAGCCTGCACCGCGATGGCAACCAGGTCTTTGTCAAACAGCGCGCCCCCTTCAAATAGAAAGTACACGGGCACGTACAGCAGGGCACCGACCTGTATGACGCTGACTACCGACAGCGGGTCGGTATTCCAGCGCCGCATCAGGACCGTGTAAAACGACCACATCAGTGCTGCCAGCATGAACAGCAAATCACCACGCCAGGCATCCGCATACACCTGGGCTGGTGCCTGCAACACACTGCCGATTTTAACCACCAGCACACCCAGCACCAGCAAGCCAAGTCCGAATAGCGGGATGCGATCCTGCCTGCCCAGCATCAGCCTGGCCAGTATCGAAGTGAACAAAGGCGTGAACGCCGGATAGATGAGCGAACTATGGGATGCCGGTGCCCAGTGCAAGCCACCGACCAGTACCATGTTGTACAAGGGCCCGGCCAGCAAGAGCAGCACCAGCGCCCGGGGCCAGCCTGTGCCACCGGCATTCCAGACGCCACGCCGTAAAAACAGCGGTAACATGACCAGGCCACTGACGGTAAAACGCAATAAGGTCAAGTCCAGTATCGTCAGCGATGCACGGTAACCAAACGTGGCGACCACCGGCTGCGCGCCCCAGATAATGGCCACCACCAGGCCATACAGTATGCCCATGCGATTTGCTCCGGGCCGGTTAAAAAATGGAGTAGTCAGAGTTGCGCAAATCGGTCAGCAACATATGACCGGGGGCATGGGTAATACAAACAGCAGGCCTGGCCTTTGCCAGTGCCGCCTGTGGCGTCACGCCGCAAGCCCAGAACACCGGCAATTCATCAGGCTGCACGTCTACCGCGTCGCCATAATCCGGTTGTGCCAGGTTCTTGATGCCTATCAGTGCCGGGTCACCGATATGTACAGGCGCTCCATGTACACCAGGGAAGCGTGACGTGATCTGTATTGCCCGTATGGCATCCGCTGCCTTCATCGGGCGCATGCTTACCACCAGTGGCCCGTGGAAGTTGCCTGCCGGGGTGGTTGGTATCGTTGTGCGGTACATGGGTACATTGCGGTTTTGTTCTATGTGGCGAATGGCGATACCATTTTCTATCAATGAATGTTCAAACGTGAATGAACAACCGATGGCAAACGTCACCAGGTCATCACGCCAGATATCCTTGACGTCATTCGGCTCAGCAACCAGTTCGCCATGATGGAAGACACGGTAACGCGGTACATCGGTGCGGATATCAAGATCAGCGCCCAGAGCAGTGACATGTGGGTTTCCTGCTTCAGAAATGGCAATCAAAGGGCAGGGCTTGGGATTGTTTTGGCAAAAGCGATGAAAGTCGCTGGCGTCTGATGCGGGCAAAATCACCAGGTTGACTTGTACAAAACCCGGTGCCAGACCCGATGTCTCTTTATTCCATTCGCCACGGCGTATGGCCTGGCGCAATTGGGCTGGTGATTGAGAACCGTGAGAAGATGAGGACATGGCTGCTCCATAGCTTGTGAATAGAGGGAATGGCCGCCAATGAAGCATGACGACCGATACAGCCAGTATAAAATGGGCTTTTGATAGAAGATAATTGAAACTATCGCCAATATTTGATAAGATTTATCTATCATGCGACCATCATTGCAGCAACTTGAAACCTTTTACTGGATAGCCCGGCTGGGTGGTTTTCATGCTGCCGCCAGGCACCTGCACCTGACACAGCCGACTATCAGCGCCAGAATCCAGGAATTGGAAGACATCCTTGGCCTCAAGCTGTTTGAGCGCGGCGGTCACCGCGCCGTCATCACCCCGGTCGGGCGCGATGTGCTGGTGCAGGCAGAAAAAATGCTGCGTCTGTCTGACGATATGGAACAAATCAGCAAACGGCGCAACCCCATGCGCGGCCTGCTGCGCCTTGGCGCAAACGAATCCACGGCCATGTCCGGCCTGATTGAATTGCTGGGGCGGCTAAAAGCGCAATACCCTGACCTGCGCATAGAGCTGACCATTGATGTGGGTGCCAACCTCAGTCGCAAATTGAATGCGCGTGAACTCGACATCGCCATCCTCAGTGACCCTGTTTCTGCACCGCATGTCGTTGATGTTGCGATAGGGCATGTAGACCTGGCATGGGTGGCATCCACCCAAACCGTGCTGAACGAGCAAGCACTCCATCCCGCAGGCATGGCCGCGTTGCCGGTTGTCGCCATGCCTTCACCAACGACGATCTGTAATGTCGTCATGGAATGGTTCAGGGCGGCAGGTCATGAGCCAGAAAATCTCAGTATCTGTAATTCCATGGTCATGATGATCAAGCTGGTCGTTGCAGGCCACGCGATTGCCGTGCTGCCGCGTGCTGTGGTCGATGCAGAAATCAAGAGCGGAATTATTCGCACGCTGAAAGTAAAACCGCCACTCAATCCCTTGATGTATTACGTTTCGTACTTACGCCAGGAGCCCGGTCTGGCTGATGGCACGCTCGTCACCATGGCGCGTGAAGTATTGCAGCAAAGCGGTTTGCTTTTGCCACTAACACTGCCACTGTCACCTTAAAGTCGTTTAGTCGCTAACTCGCTAATTCGTTTAGTCGTTTAGTCGTTTAGTCGTCAATTCGTTCCAATACGGCCAGGAGCTGCAACGCTGCCCGGGCGGATTCGCGTAAGCCCTGATGCATTTGGTTCCTCAAAATTTCAGTTTCAATCCCTTATATTGCGCTTCCGTCTCAATCTGCCCACTTGCAATGCAGGTATTGCCTATATTGCGCCATGTGCATGCAAGAGACTGCACCGGCGAAGGGAATACTGGACTATCACAGCCCATTAGTTTGCCTTTGCACAGTTTTCCAGTGACCTCTCCAGGAGCAGGTCCGGGTTTCTCAATCCTGAATCAGAAAGTACATAGAACATGAAAAAAACTTACCGCCTTCTCCCCGTAAAATTACTGATGGCAACGCTGGCACTGGGTGCAATTCAGGCGCATGCAGCGACATCCATGTCGGACGCAGACATCCTGAACATCCTCAAACAGCGCATAGATACAGACAAGAAAGGCGTAGGTCTGGTGGTTGGTATTGTTGATGAAAAAGGCAGCCGGGTGATCAGCTATGGCTATGCCAACCTGGCAGAGCGCCGCCCGGTTGATGCCGATACCCTGTTTGAAATTGGTTCCATCACCAGCGCATTTACGGGTGTGGCCATGATGGATATGGCAGAAAAAAGTGAAATCAGATTGAAAGACCCACTTGCAAGCTATCTGCCTGCTAGCGTCAAGGTACCTTACTATGACGAGAAGAAAATCACACTCGCTGACTTGTCATCTCACCGCTCGGGATTGCCTGCCGTGCCAGGCAATTCCACCCAGAGTGGCAGCGATAATCCCTATGCAGGTTTTACTGCAAGCAAGGCGTATGAATTCTTGTCCAGCTACGACATGAAATACGATGTTGGTAGCCGTTTCGTCTATTCAAATTTTGGCAATGGCCTGCTGGGTCTGGCACTCAGCCAGCGTGCCGGTACAGACTATGACACCCTGATCAAGAACCGTGTCACCACGCCTTTGGGCATGACAGCTACTGGCGTCAATCTCAGCACAGACATGCAAAAACGCCTGGCAACCGGGTATAGCAGCAAGGCACAATTTACTGCGGCACCAGCCTGGAACTATACTTCATTCGAAGGTGCTGGCGGCTTGCACTCCTCTGCCAATGACATGCTCAAGTTTCTTGCCGCCAATATGGGCCAGACCAAGACAGCTTTAAATGGCACCATGCAAAAACTGCAGTTGCAGTTCGAGCCAGGCAATCGCCTTTTGCTTGTATGGGGTGGTTATAATAATAAATTCGATAGTTCCATCCTGGGACTGGAAGGCAGGACGGGTGGTTACAGCAGCTATATTGCCTTCGATAAAAAAGCCGGCAAGGGTGTCGTGATACTGTCGAATGCCGATGTCAGCGTCAGCGACATAGGCAACAAGATCATCAATAGCGAATTTCCGCTGGCGCAGTAAGTGAATAGCTGCGGGTACATGCGCGCCCGCAGCCTTCAGTGAATTTAAAAACAGCTACGGAAATATGAGGATGACGTCGTCAGGCCTGGTGTGCGACATATTTAAAAAGTGGATACATGCATGGTATCAGTACAGCAAGCGCCGCATAGAAGTAGCCCTGTCCGCATAGGGCCCCTGATTGCCATTCTGGTGCTGCATATCCTGTTGTTCCTGGTTTTATCACGTAGCAATGTTCTTCAAACAGATAAAGACATGCCAGGAACGGCAGTAGCCTTCTTGGCGCCTGCGATGACGCCAGCAGATCCATTGATACAAAAAACTGAACATGAAAGACTTGTTCATCAAAAGCCGCTACTTACTTCCCAAAGAGAGTCTGTGCACCCACCCAGGATTTCAGCGAATTCAGCAAATCTGGCATCAATCGAAAAATCACCTGCGCCTCCGGCAACAGCTAAATCAATGACGGATATAACGGCAGGCGTCGAAGCGGATGCATCCAACAAAGCCACAATCAATCTTTCCCAGCTTCGCTCACAAGGCGCATTGCTTGCCAGGGAACTGGCACAAACTGACACCAGTGAATCTGGTCATATAGGTATTCTTGGCGATTATTACGGTAGTTATAACGGTGCCGATACAGGCACGTTTTATATCCATGTTGATCACATCGGCAATATCTTTGGTTCTGCCGATTCAAGCACCGCCCATAGCAGTTTCACGATTACCGGCAAAGTATCAAGCGATGGCGTCGTGCAAATGACAGGGAAGGGCCTGGCTGGTTCAGCCAGTTTTGATGGCAAAATCAATCTTAAGACAGGCGGTGTGTCCGGTTACTGGAATTTGACCGGTTTTGGAAAAGGGCAGTTCGCCGGTCAACGCGCCAAAGCTGTCGGTGGCAGAGCGTATTGATGAGCGGATGCAATAATCCAGAGTACTCGAAGTGAGTCGAAGCTACTTCCGGCACTCAAGCATTTCACCCGGATCACGCCATATCGATCATAGCCAATGTCAATGGCCAGGATTGACATAATCAATTTCGTTGTAGGGACAGGCCATGCTTTAATGGCGGGCCTGGTCGCTATAGGGTAGTATTAAAGACAATACCCATGCATGCCCCAGCAATTTGAAGAAAAGAGAAGGATTGCCACGACTGTTTTACCTGTACAGTGACCTGAACTATTACCATAGCAGAGACAACATCATGAAATTTCAATTCAAAAAACCTCATGCACCCCGTATCAGCTACCTGGCCGCACTGTTATTGACCCTGCCTTGCCTGACCTATTCCGCCAGTAACACCAAGCCCATTGCTGTCGTCAATACACCAGATTCCACCATCTGCAGCAGCAGTGCGATAGAACGCACACTGCCTTTTCCTGTGGGTGACAAGACACTGTATTTTCTCAACCTGCGTGATGGTGACAAAGTACATTCGCCATTCAGGGCCGTGTTTTCCGTCTCTGGCATGGGTGTCGCACCGGTGGAAGCCGGCAAGATTGATGGTACCGGCCATCATCACATCCTGATTGACCTTGATCTGCCGCAAGACATCAAAAAAGCCATCCCTTTTGACCGCACCGATGAATACCAGCATCAGCATTACAAGCACTTTGGTAAAGGCGAAACCGAAACCGTCCTTAACCTGCCGCCCGGCAAACACAAGCTACGCCTGATGTTCGCCAACCACCAGCACGTGCCTTACTACATCGCCAGCAAGGAAATCACGATTGAAGTTTTGCCGAGTAAGGGGTAGGGGGCGGTTGAGGTGGGCGTGCCATACTGTAGGGTGCGCCCCGCGCACCGCCGTCAAAAGGGAGCAAAATAATACCCCGTACCTACTCACCAAACCCCTGCCGCACATCCGTTACAACACCAAGACCCCAATCCGGTAAAAGCATCCCCTGTTCTACATAACGATGAAATGTCGAATACAGCCAATCACCCGCACGACTAACCAGGCCATGTTTGACCGGATTCCAATGGATGTAATCGACATGCCTCGCAAAGTCTTCATCATCACGAATTTGATGTTCCCAAAACCGGCGTTGCCATAACCCGGCCTCTCTTCTTGCAGTACCAGAGGTTGAAGTAACAGGCATTCCCAGTTCCGCCGCGCAGGCTTGCGACACCAGACGTTTGATCATGGACCAGCGCAAAGAAAAATTGGCATCATCAGGTGGCAATGTCCAGATGCAATGCAAATGCTCAGGTAATAATACCCAGGCGTCAATGTCAAAGGGGTGTGAAATCCGGGTTTGCTGTATCGCTATCCGTAATGCCTGTCGCAATGCCGGTTGTGTCAATACAGGCCGACGCCGCAAGCTGGTGACAGTAAAAAAATAACTACCGCCGCTGACACGTGAACGTCGATAATTGGGCATGATGAAATCGCCTGCTACCTGATAGGGTGCACCATGTGCACCGTGGGTTAAGGTAAAAGACAGCTAGATGGTCAAGGCTGTACTATCGTCATTAATGAATCGAATCGTATGCGAACGCTTTTGTTTTGCGTAAGCCATCGCAAATAAACCACATGATAAGTAGGGTGTGCCGCGCGCACCATTTTCTACGCTGTCACTCCGATTCATAGGGGCGGTGCGCATGGCGGACCCTACTAAAATGCGAGTATCAGCCTTGTGACCAGGATTTGGTTGACGGGAGAAAACCCAGGCGCTGAGCTTTATCGACGGCTTCTCTGACGGCTTGTTGTACGACTTTGGTCAGGGCTTGCGTATCGCGCAATTTTTCTGCAATAGGATCATGCTCTTGCGTCAGATCGACATTATTTTGTTCCATGATGTTTCCTCAAATATGCCGGTATGATTTTCATGTATTTAGGTAGCGATCAACTTTGCATAGGCCAATTTTGAATTGTCGAAGGTATTCCATTTATTCGCCAACGCGGCATGTGAGGTGTTGGTGGAGAGTGGTTTTAGTTTAGCCCAATTGGGGATGTCCCTACATATTTTATTTTAAACGAAATATATACCGAATTTTCGTGACGGTGCTAGCTGGGCTGCCGTCAAAAGTGCCGGGTTTAGTTCTACATCTGCCTTCCATGAGGCGATTTGTTATTGCGTCGTCCAATAACTGACTTTTACTTGATTCAATTATTGTGACTTTGGTAACCAGGCCGGTTGCATCAATAAGCGCACTGAACAATACTGTTCCTTGTAAATTTGTTTTTAGACCCTCTTTCGGATAGTCTGGTGTGCAGCCTACTATCGACATATCTATAACACCAGGACGAATTGAAATTGGTTGTGCGTTATTAGCGATGGCAGTCAGCACTTCATTTTGTTCTTCCGATTTAAATTCCCATTGAGTTTTGTACCATGTCTGTTTTGTTTTTTCATTTTCTGAAATCGCTTCCAGCGAACATGTGGACATGGCTGTGCGTGCAGCTTCATCCAATAAATTATCGCCACTAGTCTTTAGGATTTTAATGTTGGTAATCTCACTTTTTTCGTTGACAATGTATTGAAGCGTGACAATGGCAGATGCCAAATTTTGCAGTGTATTTGTTGGAACAGAAGCTTTACATCCACTCTTAATGATTCTGGAGCCCGGTTCATTGTGATTTTGGTTGATTTGCTGATTTACTTGAGCAAAAGCCTGAATTGAAAAGTAAAAGGAAAGAAATGCGAAGCAAAAAATTGATTTGGAATGATGCATTTTGACGGTTCACCTTTGTTCACTACGGGCTTATTCAGGCCTTGCGGATATAGTTCGATATCGGAATTTTGTGGAAATGTCAGATCGCCTATTCGTTTCAAAAATCGACGGCCTGACTATCTCCCTTTTATAAAAAACCGCGTAAATGGTTCTGCTATGCTTTACTTCCCCCAACTATCCTTCAACGTCGTCACCCGGTTAAACACCGGCTTACCCACAACAGAATCCACACGATCTGCCACAAAGTAACCATGGCGTTCAAACTGCAGGCGCGTATCTGGTGTGATGGTCGCCAGGCCAGGTTCTACGTAGGCGCGTACCACTTCCAGTGCATTCGGGTTTAGCAAAGTCATGAAGTCTTTGCCGCCGGCGTCCGGGTTGGCGTCGGTGAACAGGCGGTCGTAAAGGCGGACTTCGGCTTCCAGTGCATCTGCTGCATTGACCCAGTGCAGGTTGCCTTTGACTTTGTAGTTGGCGCTGCCTTCGGTGCCGGATTTGCTGTCGGCGAAGTAGTTACAATGCACGGCGATGACATTGCCATTTTCATCCTTGTCGCAGCCTGTGCATTCAACCACATAGCCATAACGCAGGCGTACCTTGTTGCCAGGGAACAGGCGGAAGTAGCCTTTGACTGGCTCTTCCATGAAGTCTTCCTGTTCTATCCACAGTTCTTTGCCTATGGTGAATTCGCGGTTGCCCAGTTCAGGGTGGTGCGGATGGATAGGTGCCGTGCAGGCGATGTTTTCGCTCTCAGGGAAATTGTCGATGATCAGTTTCAAGGGGCGCAGCACGGCGGTGGCGCGTGGTGCCTTGGGGTCAAGATCTTCGCGCAGACAGCCTTCCAGCGTGCTGTAATCGATCCAGCCGTCAGAACGGGTCACACCTATACGTTCGCAAAACAGTTGCAGTGATTCTGGCGTGTAGCCACGGCGGCGTATACCGACGATGGTGGGCATGCGCGGGTCATCCCAGCCGTTGACGATGTTTTGTTCTACCAGTTGGCGCAGCTTGCGTTTGCTGGTGACGACATAGGTCAGGTTCAGGCGGGCAAATTCATATTGTTGCGGTACTGGTTTTTTGAAGAAGCCACCTTCAGCGGCACGTTCTATGATCCAGTCATAGAAAGGACGATGATCCTGGAATTCCAGCGTGCAGATCGAATGGGTGATGTTTTCTATCGCGTCTGACAGCGGATGCGTGTAGTCATACATGGGGTAGATGCACCAGTTATCACCCGTGCGGTGGTGGTGGGCATGGCGTATGCGGTAGATGGCCGGATCACGCAGGTTCATGTTGGGCGACGCCATGTCTATTTTGGCGCGCAGGATGTGTTCGCCATCTTTGAATTCGCCCGCCTTCATGCGGCGCAGCAGGTCCAGTGATTCGGCTGGTGCACGGTCGCGGAAAGGCGAGTTCACGCCTGGTCTGGAAAAATCACCACGGTTGGTAGCCATGTCGGCGGCGCTTTGGCTGTCGACATAGGCAAGGCCGGCGCCGATCAGGTATTCGGCAATTTCATACAGGCGATCAAAATAGTCACTGGCGTAGTGCAGGTGTTCCACGCCATTGTTGTTCCAGTCAAAGCCCAGCCATTTGACGCTGTCCATGATGGTGTCGACATATTCCTGGTCTTCTTTCTCAGGATTGGTGTCATCAAAGCGCAGGTGGCAACGGCCGGCGTAATCGCGTGCCAGGCCAAAGTTCAGGCAGATGGATTTGGCATGGCCTATGTGCAGATAGCCGTTTGGTTCTGGCGGAAAGCGGGTGATGACGGTTGGCATGCCATCGCGTGCGTACTTGCCTGCTGTCTGGTCATTGTCGATGATGGCGCGCAGAAAATTGGAAACCGGTGCGGGCGAGGTTGCGTTGGTGTTGCCGTTATTTTTAGTATCGTTGCTCATAGTAGTGAGGTAGTGACCATGTATGTTTTTTGACTTGCACAATATCAATTCATGGGCATGACATCTTGCCGGAAGATGATTGAGCAAGCCTGATTTTTGTTATTTGCACATCATACTAATCGTTAATCAATAATTAAGTAAGTAGGATGCAAATTTAGGGCTGACAAGTATTTTACCGTAGCGCAGCATTGCGGGCGCGAATGTTTGACAGTCAGTTTGGTAGTTGGCAGAGGCGGCTCAGCGAAAATGGGCAATTTTTTGAGGGGAATTGCCTGAAAACAGGGCAAAGTAAGTGTAAAACGGCTCAGATTGTTTAAATTCCGCTCGATTCCACACGATTGCGCCCGCATTTCTTGGCATGGTAGAGGGCATTGTCGGCCTTGCTCATGGTGTCGTGTATGGTATCCGGATGGTGATAGGCGGCCACGCCAAAGCTGGCAGTTTTCTTGCCGACGATCTTGAATTCATGATTGGCGATGGCGCAGCGCAGTTTTTCTGCCGTGGCCACGGCGGCGTGGATGCTGGTTTCACGGAAGATGACTAAAAATTCTTCACCACCCCAGCGGCCAACGGCATCCATGCTGCGCACATGCTCTTTGAGGATGTTGGCAATGCCGACCAGGACCTGGTCACCGATCTGGTGCCCATAGCAGTCATTGACTTGCTTGAACAGGTCAATATCAACAATGGCCAGTGAAAAGAAGGTGCCATAGCGCAAGCTGCGCTGGTGTTCTTCATCCAGTATTTTTTCCAGCTTCAAGCGGTTATGCAGACCGGTCAGACGGTCGGTGCTGGACAATAATTCCAGGTCACGATTGCGCATTTCCAGTTCGTGGGTGCGGGCGGCGACCAGGCTTTCCAGGTTGCTGTTCACTTCCATCATGGACTTGTGGCTGCCTTCCAGTTTTTCTGCCATCTGGTTGAAACCTGCTTCCAGCTCCTGCAATTCGCCGCCAGAACTGGCTGTGATGCGGGTGCTCAGGTCGCCCTGTTCCATCTGGTGTACACCATCCAGCAGACGTGACAGGGGGCGAGTGATGTCGCGGCTCATGCGCAATGCCAGTACCGATGCACAGGCAGTGCCAATCAGGCCTAACAGTATGCTGGCGGCGACAAAGGCATTTTTGCTCTGGCGGCTGGCATGGGTGCTCAGTTCAAGATATACCCGGCCCAATAATTTGGGTTTGTTGCTGGCCTTGTCGCCAGCCTTGTCATTGCTGCCGCGGTCAAACAGGTCAAAGGTATCGCTGTCGGCCTTGCCCTGGTAAATCGGGGCGGCAAAGATCAGCGAGCCCTGTTCACCCTTGATCACTTTGCCGGTGTTGGCGGCATCTGCATGTTCCGGCCCCATTTTGCTGGGTTTGCCGCTGACGGCCAGTACCTTGTTGCTGGCATCTGTGATGATGACGGCCTTGGCATCATCTTCTTTCATGACAGACTGAGTCAGGGCTTGCAAGACGTCGCGGTTACCGGAAAACGCACCGTACTCGCTGGCAGGTGCCAACTGGCGGGTGATGACGGCACCGCGTGCTTTCAGGGCACCATCAATTTCGGTAATGCCGACGATGACGGCCAACAGCACCAGCAAGACAGAAATTACCCACACCGGTGCCAGTGCCAGGAAGAGTATGCGATGGGCGAGCGGCCAGTTTTTCATTGGGCGCGCTCCGGTATGGCTTTTAATTTTCGCATCAGTATGCTTTCATCATCTACTTCCAGGCTCAGCGAACGGCTGACCTGGGTATTCACACTGACGGTGAAGTAACGTGGGTATTGCGGCTGTGGCAAGGATGCATGGGCGGGCAAGCCCTGAATGATTTCTGCCACCTGCTGGCTGATTTGAGCCGGGGAACTGAAGACGGCAGCCAGGGCGCCGGCCTTGACATAAGATGCGGAAAAGCCGAACAGCGGTATTTTCTGACGATAGCTGGTCAGCAAAATGCTGGGAATATTATTGCGGTTATAAATAGCCGGATCAGGTACTGCCAGCAGGGCATCGCTATTGGCCAGCAGCCTGCGCAGGGCTGGCAGCAGGTCTGAATCATCATTCGTGGTTTCCATATTCAACTGGAAATCAGCTTCTTTGGTGGCGGTCTGCATACCTGTCATCATGTCGGCAGAATCCTTGCCCAGCAATATGCCAATGCGGCTGCTGGCAGGCAGGGCGGCACGTATCAAGGCCAACTGGCGGTTCCACGACTGGTCTACATACACGGCAGAAAAATGATGCGGGTCCTGATGGCGGCCATACTGCCTGGCGACCTTTTGAAAGGTGCTACGCGGCACCAGCACGTTCAGTACAGACATGGCGGGCGGCTTTTGTGCCATGGCCGTCATCGCCGGCGTGCCTACTGCAATCAGCAACTGGTTATAGGCATTGCGTGACAGCTCGTCTGTTTTCAGGGTAGGCAGGTACAGGGTTTTGACCGTGGTTTTGGCAGTGCTGCCTTGCGCCAGCTGGCTGGTCAGACTACTGGCAAATTCGGTATAGGCAGCGCCATCTTCACTTAGCAGTATGGTGACATTATCGATAGCCAGACAGCGCAGGGGCGTCAGCAGACAGAATAGCAAGCCGAGCATGTACGGCAAACCCATGCCGGCACAAGAGGGCAAGTGACGAAGCAGGCGCTGGACATGCTGACGCAACATAGCTCACATATCCAGTCTGAAATTCAGCCTGACGCGACGCCCTGGCAATTCATTGTCATGCCGGTATTCAAAGTAACGGGCGTCAGCCAGGTTTTGGGCTATCAGCGAGCATTCGGCCTGCTTGCCACCGACTTTGAACTGATAACTGAGCTTGCCGTCCAGACGGCGGTTGGCATCGACGTAATACCCACGGTTTTCATTGGGATTGTAATCAGTGGCATTGAACTTGGTTCGGGCGACCTGGTACATCACCAGGCTGCCGTTCCACTGTTCATTGAAGCGATGACTAAGCATCAGGCTCTGGCTGTACTTGGGCAGGGAATCACTATAGATGACACCATTCGCATTATCGCTTTTCACTCCACCACCCGATAAACCGTATATCAGTTTGGTTTTGTCGCCAAGCTGTGTTTTCAGTTGCAGTTCATACCCGCGCATGATGGCGGTGCCTGCGTTAAGGTTGCCACTGGCTGCCGAACGCTTGTTGCGTACATCAATCAACTGGCTGTAGTCATCGTAAAACAGGCGGAAATCAATATCCAGGCCAGCATATTTGCCCATGTAACCGATGTCGCTGGATTTCACGCGTTCTGTCTGCATTTCGGGCAAGCCGGGGTAAAAACCGGCGCTACGCCAGTAGGTGTCGTAGACTTTTTCATACACCGATGGCGAGCGGGTAGCGCGCGAATGGCTAAAGCGCAAGGTATGCCCCGGCAATACATGCCAGTTGACGGCGACGCGCGGTGTAGTGTCGGTGCCAGTATAGGTATTGTTTTCTATCATGCCACCGACATTGAAAATCAGATCGGGTCTGGCACGCCATTCCAGGTTGCCGAAAAAGCGTCGCAAATGATAAGGAAAATCACCGTACAGATACTGGTTGTTACCGACCCCCAGATAATACGGTGCATAGGTCTGGTCATAACGCACGCTGCCACCCCATACCAGCCTGGCATTCTTGAAAGGGGTAAAGGTATGCTGTACTTCAATGTCATAGCGGCGCAAGATGGCATCGCCATCGCTGACACCATCAGAATCCTTGAGTTTGGCGTAGACCCGTTCTACGGTGTGGAAAAGCTGTACGGACAGTTCACCACCGGCTTCCAGTGCACGTCGCCAGTGCAGCATTTCAAAATGGTTTTCTGCCCTGCGGCTGATGGCAGATACGTTGCCGTATTCGCCCACTTCACGCGGACCGCCGTTGTAACCGAACTGGAATTCCAGCGCATCGGCTGCAGTGAGCTGGTAATCGGCGCGCAGGTTCAGGTTTTGTATGGTCTTGTTGTCGTACTTGTTCAGGTTCCAGAAAGTGAATTGTGAGGTTGCATTCTTGATACGGCTGTCTTCGCCGATATCGTCACGCAGGCTGCCGGTGATGCGATAGCTGAGATCACCATTCTTGCCGCCATAACGGAATATGGCTTCCTTGCGCCCGGTACCGGCTGTCAGTGACAGCATCTGACCCTGGGTTTCTACAGGGTGGCGGGTGATGATATTGATGACGCCGGAATAAGAATTCGCCCCATAACTGGCAGAGTCGGGCCCGCGTATGACTTCTATGCGTTCTATGTCTTCCAGGACGATGGGCAGGTCACTCCAGTTGACGCCGCCAAACAGACTGGAATACACCGATCTGCCATCAATCAGCACCTGCATGCGGTCAGATGTGGTGGTGGTGACCATGCCGTGATAAGCAACAGTGCTATCAGCAGAAAAATACGGGTCTGCGTGATAAGCCACATACATGCCGGGCACCAGGCGGAATACTTCAGATAAATCCCAGGCGCCGGAATCTTTGATCATTTGCCGGTCTATGATGGTGACCGCGACCGGCGCTTCGTTGATGGGTTGTGACAGGCGTGATGCCGACAGGATGACTGGCATGTCATCGAGAAAAATTGATTCTTCGCCACCACCTGCCAGGGCCTGGCCCTGAGTCAGCAAGCACAGCAACAGCATGCTGCCGGTTTTTTTGCCCGGGCACAGGCAGGGTAAAGCGAATCTGTTTTTTTTAGCTGACAAGAGTTGCTCCAGCACCATAACAAATGTTGATTTAGAGTAACACAGCGAAGCTTACAGATGTAGTTTAAATGCAAAGAAAATCACAGGTGTGCTTTTTTGGTGATTTACCGGGACTTTTATGCGTTATTTAACATTTGTACAAAGATATGGGCTTGAATCGTGGCGCAGGTGCACACAGGCTTATGTTTATACTATGTCTGCCAGCTATCCCACAGCTTGCAATTGGTGACCGTGTTTTAAAAAATATCATTTATCCCGGCCACGAAGGAGGGCAAAGCTTCTGAACCAGGCAGGCAACGGGGTAGAATAGCGGGATGACTACAGAATTAATTATTTCCCCCGAAGCCGGTACTGAAACGGCTACCACAAAGCCTTACGAACCCGCCTTCGTGCACCTGCGCATCCATTCCGAATATTCGATTGTGGATGGCCTGGTGCGCATAGATGATGTCATCAAGGCAGCGGTCAAAGATAAACAGCCAGCAATGGCGATCACTGACCTGGCGAATCTGTTCGCCATGGTGAAGTTTTACAAATCCGCACGCGGCAAGGGCATGAAGCCAATTGCCGGTTGTGATGTCTGGATCAGCAATGACGCTGACCGCGACAAGCCTTCCCGCTTGCTGTTGCTGGTCAAGAACCGCCTGGGCTACCTGCAATTATGTGAATTGCTGGCACAGGCCTGGCTGACCAATCAACACCGTGGCCGCGCAGAAATCCGTTATGAATGGTTGCAAAAACTACATGAAGAAGGCCAGGGCGGCGGCCTGATCGCTATTTCTGGCGCGCATTTTGGAGATGTTGGTGTTGCCATCGACAATGGCAATGTTGACCTGGCGGAACAACTGGCATTGCGCTGGTCGCGTATTTTCCCTCAGCATTTTTATATAGAGATTCAGCGTGCCGGCCAGCCAAACATGGAAAACCATGTGCGTGCAGCCGTGGCAATGGCCAGCAGGCTGCAGTTGCCTGTAGTGGCAACCCACCCCGTGCAATTCATCAGCAAGGATGACTATACGGCGCATGAAGCAAGGGTCTGTATTGCAGAAGGTGACATGCTGGCCAATGGCCGCCGTGTACGCCGCTTCAATGAGCAGCAGTGTTTTAAAACCCAGGCAGAGATGGCAGAACTGTTTGCCGACATGCCCGGTGCCTTGCGCAATTCAGTAGAAATTGCCAAGCGCTGCAACCTGACACTGGAACTGGGCAAGCCCAAGTTGCCGGATTTCCCTACGCCGGATGGCATGACCATCAATGATTTCCTGGTGCATGAAGCCCAGCGTGGCCTGGAATTCCGTCTCCAGCATTTGTTCACCAACCCTGAAAAGCGGGAGAAAGAGCGCGCCCGCTATGAAGCGCGCCTGAAGTTTGAAACCGACACCATCATCAAGATGGGTTTTCCCGGTTACTTCCTGATCGTGGCGGACTTTATCCAGTGGGCAAAAAACAATGGCGTGCCTGTCGGGCCTGGTCGTGGTTCCGGTGCCGGTTCGCTGGTTGCGTATTCGTTGCTGATTACCGATCTGGACCCTTTGCAGTACAACCTGCTGTTCGAACGTTTCCTGAATCCTGAGCGGGTATCCATGCCCGATTTCGATATTGACTTTTGCCAGGAAGGCCGTGACCGCGTCATTCAATACGTGAAAGACCGCTACGGCAAAGATGCGGTGTCGCAGATCGCCACCTTCGGTACCATGGCGGCCAAGGGTGCGATACGTGACGTCGGCCGGGTGCTGGATTTCGGCTATATGTTTTGCGATGGCGTGTCAAAGCTGATTCCGTTCAAGCCGGGCAAGCAGGTGACGATTGCTGAAGCCATTGTCGAAGAGCCACTGCTGGCTGAACGTCAGGAAAATGAAGAAGAAGTCAAAACCCTGCTCGACCTGGCGCAACAGGTGGAAGGCATCACCCGTAACATCGGCATGCATGCCGGTGGTGTGTTGATTGCACCGGGCAAGCTCACCGATTTTTGTCCTCTGTATACTCAGGGTGGCGATTCTGGCGTGGTTTCGCAATATGATAAGGACGACGTGGAGGCCGTAGGCCTGGTCAAGTTCGACTTTTTGGGTTTGACCACGTTGACCATTCTTGACCGGGCCGTGCGTTATATCAAGATGATGGACCCTGCCATGGCAGATTTCGATCTGGCCAAATTGCCGCTGGATGACCGGGCATCATATGAACTATTGACCAAGGCGAAAACCGTCGCTGTGTTCCAGCTGGAAAGTCGCGGCATGCAAGGCATGTTGAAAGATGCGCGTCCCGATCGTTTTGAAGACATTATCGCGCTGGTGGCTTTGTACCGGCCTGGTCCTATGGACCTGATCCCGGATTTCTGCAAGCGCAAGCATGGTGAGAAATTCGATTACCCTGATCCGCGTACTGAAGGCATTTTGTCTGAAACCTACGGCATCATGGTGTATCAGGAACAGGTTATGCAGATGGCGCAGGTGGTCGGTGGTTACTCACTCGGCGGTGCGGATTTGCTGCGTCGTGCCATGGGTAAGAAAAAAGCCGAAGAGATGGCCGAGCATCGTCAGATTTTCCGCGATGGTGCCGCCAAGGATGGCTTGCTGCAAGAAAAGGCCGACGAGATTTTCGATTTGATGGAAAAATTCGCGGGTTATGGTTTTAATAAATCCCATGCTGCCGCGTATGCCTTGCTGTCGTATCACACTGCGTATCTGAAGGCCCATCACCCCGCTGCGTTCATGGCAGCCAATATGTCGCTGGCCATGGATGATACCGACAAGGTCAAGATTCTGGTGGAAGATGCGATTGATATCTGCAAGCTGAAAATGCTGCCGCCGGATATCAATCAGTCTGAATACCGTTTCATGCCAGTTGCTGAGCCAGGCAAAAAATCCACTCAGGTACGGTATGGCATGGGGGCTGTGAAGGGCTCTGGTCAGAATGCGATAGAGAGCATTATTACTGCAAGAAAAACTGGCGGGCCGTTTACGGATTTGTTCGATTTCTGCAAGCGTGTTGACAAGCGTCAGGTCAACCGTCGTACCGTGGAATCACTGATACGTGCCGGTGCCATGGATTGCCTGGGCAAAGACCGTGGCATTTTGCTGGCCACGGTAGATTTTGCACTGGAAGCTGCCGAGCAGGCCGAAGCCGCAGCAAACCAGGTCAGCCTGTTTGGTGATGACGACGACCTGATCCCGCCGCCGGATTATCTGGATGTACCAGTCTGGACAGACAAAAGACGCCTGACCGAAGAAAAGACGGCCCTGGGGTTTTATCTGTCAGGCCACCTGTTTGATTCTTATGCACCTGAAGTGCGTCAGTTCATCAAGACCACGCTGGCCAAGCTGGAACCATCGCGTGATTTGCGTTTGATTTGCGGCATCATCAGTGGTGTACGTACCCAGATGACGCAACGCGGCAAGTTATTGATTGTCAGTCTGGACGACGGCACTGCCGTGGTTGAGGTCACGGTCTACAGCGAAATCATGGAAGAATTCAAGTCACTGTTCAAGGAAGATGAATTCCTTGCAGTGCTGGGCAAGGTGTCAGAAGATCGTTTCTCTGGCGGTTTGCGTATTTCTGCTGAAAAAGTCATGGACATTGGCCGCGCCCGCGTACAGTTTTCGCAAGGCTTGCGCCTGACGCTGACTGCCGGTGCCGATACCAAGAAACTGCAAGAGCTGTTGAAACCGCATCTGAATGCCGATGGTTGTCCGGTCTTGATACGCTACCAGAACGCCAATGCCGGTGCCGAGCTGTATCTGTCGGACCAGTGGCGGGTGAATCCGGATGACACCTTGCGGCAAAATCTGGGTGAATGGCTGTCCATGAAAAACGTCAAAATTGAGTACGCCTGATTCCATGGATAATGTTCGCGTGTCGTCTGTTGACGCTGTGCTGTACAGGGATGCAGCACAGGGTTGGCGGCAGGCTTTGCCGCAGCAGATATTGTCGGTATTGCCACTGACCCTGTTTTTTCCGGTGGGTGTGATGTATTTCGGCGTCTTGCTGTTTTATGCAGGATTGCTGGTATCTGGCGGTTTTGTCCGCAAGATACAAAGACTGCGCCAAAGCCCCATGCTGTTGCCAATTTTTGCCCTGAGCCTGGTCAGCGTGGTGATAGCTGCCAGCCAGGGTATGCCGGACGATAATGCCAGGGAATTCTGGCCGGGTTTCTGGCATTACCAGACTTATCTGTTTCTCTTGCCCTTCATCACGGTGGCACCGGGTATCTGGCAGCGTCGTGCGATGTATGTGTTTTTTGCCGGGGCAGTTGTGGCAGCCAGCCTGTTCGTGGCGAATGCCTTTCACCTGCTGCCTGCGAATACCCTGTTTCGCAGCTATGTAGTGTATGAGGGTAATAAATCAATTTTGCTGGGTATCCTGATGGCGGTGGCGGCTGCCTGGATGTTGCATGAATTGCGTACCCATCGCGATCATTTGTTGTGGCGGGTACTGGCCATTGTGTATGTGGCGGCGGCATTGATCTTGCTGGCCAAGACCCGCACGGCGAGTCTGCTGTTTGTGTTGTTGTGCGTGATCTTGATATTGCGCCAGATGGGCTGGTCCTGGCGTACCTTTGCCTTGCCGCTGGTATTGCTGGCAGCCTTGTTTGGCGGCTGGAAATATGCATTGAGCCTGCCACCACCACCGACCTGCGAGATACGGCTGGTGCAGGCTGGCCCTTGGGAAATATTCAAATTGCGCAGCATCTGCACCATACAGCAATTGCGCGATTTTTCTCAGGGCCGCAAGGTTAATGAAGATGGCATGCGTCTGGAGATATACCGGATTACTGCCGACATCATTGCCGACGACCCTGTGGCAGGGCATGGTATTGCCAGCTGGATGCCGCTGTATCAGGAAAAAGCCAAAGGTCTCAGCAGTGCCACCATGACCACGCCACACAATGATTATCTGTTGTACCTGACTGAGCTGGGTGTGTTTGGCTTGCTTGCCCTGCTGGGTATCTGGGCAGCACAGTTGTGGACGGCGCGCCGCATGTCGCAGCATGAACATCCCCGGGTAGCGGAATTGGCCATGCCCTTGCTGATGCTGACCGTGGCGATGATGCTGGGCGGTATGTTCAATGCCATTTTGCGTGACGGGGTGTTTGGCATGGCATTCATGATACTGCTGGCGATACCGCTGGCTGGTCTGCGCAGTGAATAAGTCTGCAGTAAAACTGCTGCAGAACATCTTCAGAATAAAATTTTTGTGATGCCATGCTGTGGTATTGCGTGGCATTCAATGACATCAAGTGTGTCAGTAAGCGTGACATTCGGTGAGATATTAAGTGCCCGCATACATATCAGCGTAAATCAGAGCAAACGAGAAAAATGAAATCGGACTATGAGCTTGATCAATAAAGAAACAACGATGGTTTTCCGGCGTTTATGGGCATCCATTACGCCCTATCGCGCGCGCGTCTGGTGGGCCTTGCTGACCATGTTGGGAACAGCTTCGACCGAAGTCATGTTCCCCAAGGTGCTAGGGTATATTCTGGATCATGGCTTCAACGGTGATGCCAGCAAGTTGGCTTTGTGGAAAGTGCCGGTGGCGATTATTGCGATTTTCCTGTTTCGTGGCATCTGCACATTCACCACCAGTTATCTGATGACCTGGGTGTCGAGCAAATTGCTCAATGAACTGCGGGCCAGGGTATTTGACCGCATACTGAACGTGCCCATCAGTTTTTATCAGGCCGAATCCAGCGGGCGCATCATCAATACCATCATGTTTGAAGCACAGCAGATTGTGGAAATGCTCAAGGTGTCGATGACGACCTTGTTCCGCGATTCGCTGACGGTGATCGTATTGATGGCGGCACTGCTGTGGCGTAACTGGCAATTGACCATCGTCGCCCTGGTGCTGATGCCGGTCATGGCCCTGCTGGTACGCGGGGTCAGCAAGCGCCTGCGCAAGCTCAACCAGAATCAGCTGGACGTCAATAATGAACTGACGCAGGTGATAGAAGAAGCCACCCGCGCCAGCCAGGTCATACGTATTTTTGGTGGCCAAAAGTATGAACAGCAGCGTTTTGATGCCAAGAATGAAAAACTGCGTGGCTATGCCATGCGCACCACGGTTGCCGTGGCTTCCACCACGCCGCTGACGCAATTGGCAGCTGCCGTTGCAGTGGCGGTGGTGATCATGTTTGCAGTGTCGCAGGCGGCAGCCGATGCCACGACAGCAGGACATTTTGTTGAATTTGTCAGCCTGATGATGTTGTTGCTGACCCCGCTGAAAAGACTGGCTGATCTGAATGGCCCTTTGCAACGTGGCATGGCAGCGGCAGAATCGGTATTTGCATTGATCGACACCGCACCCGAAAGCGATAGCGGCAAGACACTGACTGCAAGGGCGCAGGGCAGGCTGGAGTTTGTCGGCACCAATTTTTCGTATCCGGGGCAAGAACAGGAAGCACTCAAGGACATTAATCTGCGTGTAGAACCGGGTGAAACCATCGCCCTGGTAGGGATGTCGGGCGGCGGTAAAACTTCGCTGGTGAATCTGGTACCGCGTTTTTATACGCCAAATTCAGGAGATATCCTGCTGGATGGCTGCTCGCTACAGGCGATTTCCCTCAGCAGCCTGCGTGAACAGATTGCCATGGTCAGCCAGAACGTGGTGCTGTTCGATGACACCCTGGCCGCGAACATTTCTTATGGCGATGGCGAGCCGGATGCTGCCCGTATTGCTGCTGCCGTGCAAGCTGCTTATCTGACTGATGTGGTGCGCGATTTGCCAGACGGCTTGAACACCATGATAGGCGACAATGGCATGCGCCTGTCTGGTGGCCAAAGACAGCGCCTGGCGATTGCCCGTGCCATCTATAAGAATGCGCCCATCCTGATCCTGGATGAAGCCACATCGGCACTTGACAGCGAATCCGAACGTGCTGTCCAGGCGGCGCTGGACGAATTGATGCAGGGTAGAACCACGCTGGTGATTGCACACCGTCTGTCCACCATAGAACGCGCCAGCCGCATTGCCGTGCTGGTGGATGGCAGGATTGTGGAAATGGGGACGCATGCCCAATTGCTGGATAATAATGGGGTGTATGCCAATCTGTACCGCCTGCAATTTGCAGCTTAGCGCAGTAACTTGAACTAGTAACTTAGTAGAGGATGCATGATGACCGCTGCCATTTCCCGTTTTCCGGTGCCTTCCCTGCAAGATTTGCCTGAGGACATACGTGAAAAAATCCTTGCGGTACAAGAGAAAGCTGGTTTTGTGCCCAATGTGTTTTTGACGTTGGCGCACCGGCCGGATGAGTTCCGTGCCTTTTTTGCCTACCATGATGCATTGATGTTGAAGACCACGGGCAATCTGAACAAGGCCGAACGTGAAATGATCGTCACTGCCACCAGCGCCAAAAATAATTGTTTGTACTGCGTGGTGGCGCACGGTGCCATCCTGCGCATTTATGCCAAAAATACTTTGGTGGCTGACCAGGTTGCTGTCAATCATTTGAAGGCTGACATCACGCCCCGCCAAAGCGCAATGTTGAATTTTGCCATCAAGGTGTGCCTCGATTCGCAAAGCGTCAACGAAGCTGATTATGCCTTGCTGCATGGCCATGGTTTTGACGATGAAGATATCTGGGACATTGCCGCCATCACCGCTTTCTTTGGTTTGTCCAACCGCATGGCGAATGTGATTTCGATGCGACCGAATGATGAATTCTTTCTGATGGGGCGTACGCCAAGATGATGCCGGGTATGGAACAGACATTGCCCCGTATCCTTGTCATCGCACCTAACTGGATAGGTGATGCCGTCATGGCGCAGCCTCTGTTGCAATTGCTTAAACAGGATAATCCGCAGGCTGCGATTGATGTGCTGGCACCGGCCTGGGTGGCACCCGTACTACGCGCCATGACAGAAATCGATACCGTGCTGGAAACCCCGTTCCGGCATGGTGCCTTGCAATTGCGCGAACGCTGGCGTTATGCGCGCCAGTTGCGCCAGCGCGGCTATGTGGCTGCCTATGTCTTGCCCAATACCTTGAAATTTGCGCTGCTGCCGTGGATGGCAGGTATCAGGAAACGCGTAGGCTACAAGGGCGAAAGTCGTTACGGCCTGATCAACCTCATGCATCATGACAATCGCCAGGCACCGCGTGCCATGGTGGCATTTTATGCTGCCCTGGCTTTTGCACCTGCCGATGCAGCACCTCAGAATTTGCCAAAACCAAGGCTGCAAGTTGATGCTGTCAACATAGCGGCGACCATGCAGGCCATGGATTTATCCATGCAGCATACGCTAGTCTGTTTTGCGCCGGGTGCCGAGTTTGGTAATGCCAAGCGCTGGCCGGTCACGCACTTTGCCGAACTGGCCCGCACCATCCTGTATGCGCAGCCGACTGCACAAATTGTCTTGCTGGGTTCGCCCAAGGATGTGGAAGTCTGCAATCAGATCCAGGCTATCTGCCCGCAGGTACATCAATTTGCCGGCAAAACCTCGCTGGACCAGGCCGTGGCCTTGATCGCCCAATCGGCGGCAGTGGTTTCCAATGATTCTGGTCTTTTACATATCGCTTCGGCCCTGAATCGTCCGGTGATTGCGATTTATGGACCAACTGATCCCGGTCATGCACCGCCGTTTTCAGATGTTGCCCATTCATTATCGTTGCATCTGGACTGCGCACCTTGCCGCCAGAGGGAATGCCCCTTAGGGCATCATGACTGCATGCAGAAGCTGGGGGCAGACAAGGTCTGGCAACCACTGCAAAAGATCTTGCTGTCCGCTGGCTGAGCGCATTCATGCTGGCAGACATGTTCAGATTGCTACTGCCAAGTGCATCTGAACGGGAAACCATTCGACTGTAAATGATTGTTTCAGCCGTGATTCTGCACGGCAAGCTGTTGTACCATCAAAAATCAAACACTACAAATACACTGTCAAGCTTATTTTTGTGCCCTTAGCACCCGAAGCATGTCAATTTTGGCAATATTGGACTTAAGCGTTGCAGTATCCTTAGACGTAGCCTGGACATCAATTAGATGTAATAAACATTGCAGGGCATTGTAGCCAGATGAACAAGGCAGGCAGTGACGTGGCAGTGGATCTGCGCCTGTATTGTGTGCATTTTAATAATTACAACATTCCTTTTAGCTGTATTGATGTGTATTCAGTCAGGAAGTGTCGTGCTGCTTCCCATTACATGAAAACGAAACTCTTCAGACACTTATTGCTTGGCCTGGTCTGCCTGTGCACGCAAATGCTGCCCATGCTCACGCCGTCTGCGCATGCCGTAGAAAAAGTGAGACTGCAACTGAAATGGACGCATGCCTTCCAGTTTGCCGGTTATTACGCGGCCAAGGAACTCGGTTATTACCGCGAGGCAGGCCTGGATGTCGATATCCAGCAGGCACAGCCTGGTATGGACGTCATTGATGAAGTGGTGAGTGGCAAAGCCGACTATGGCATAGGCACCAGCAGCCTGGTACTGTCGCGAAAGGAAGGCAAGCCGGTCGTCGTCATTGCGGTGATTTTTCAGCATTCACCCTTGATATTGATTGCCAGAAAAGATGGAGAGTCACAGACTGTGCATGATCTGTCTGGAAAACGCATCATGCTCGAACCACAATCCCAGGAATTGCTGGCTTATCTCAAGCGCGAAAACATCCCGTTTGATCAATTCAAGAAAGTTGAGCACAGTTTCAATGTCGATGATTTGATTAATGGCAGGGTAGATGTCATGTCCGCCTACCTGACGAACGAACCTTTCCGGCTGGGGCAGGCCGGTGTTGCCTATCACATCTATACACCACGTTCTGTCGGCATTGATTTTTATGGCGACAATCTGTTCACTACCGACAAGGAAATCAAGGAACATCCCGAACGGGTAAAAGCTTTCCGCGCGGCCAGCCTGCGTGGCTGGGAATATGCATTGCAACATCAGGAAGAAATTATCGACCTCATCCTGCAGCGCTATGTGGGTTTGAATAAGCTTGGGTCGAATAAAGAGTTTTTTCATTATGAGGCGGCACAAACCAGCTACCTGCTTAGTCATGACCTGATTGCCATCGGCTATATGAACCCGGGGCGCTGGCGACATATCGCCGATACTTATGCAGAATTGGGAATGTTGCCAGCCCATTTTTCCATGGATGATTTTTTGTATGAGCCCAATCCGGAAGTCAATCTGAGCTGGTTCTATGTATGGAGTCTGTTTGCGCTGATTTTTGTCGGCATTGTTGGTAGTGTTGCGCTGTATATTTTGCGTGTGAACCGCAGGCTGGCACATAGTCTGGATGAAATTCGCAAGAACGAACTCAGGCTGAGTTTCCTGTCTTCTGCGATCGAACATAGTCCGGCATCTGTCATCATCACTGATGCCAATAGTGTCATCGAATATGTGAATCCGCATTTCACTACCGAAACGGGATATGCGGCAGAGGAAGTTATCGGCAAAAAGCCCAGTATTTTGCAGTCAGGCCAGGTCAAGCCAGAAACCTACAAGGCCATGTGGCAACAGTTGTTGCGCGGTGAAGAATGGACCGGCGAACTCATCAATCGTCGCAAGAATGGCCAGGTGTATTGGGAAGAAGCGCATATTGCGCCTGTGAAAAACGCGACAGGAAAAACTACCCATTATGTTGCGGTGAAGGTTGATGTCAGTGAGCGCAAGCTGGTCAACGATAAACTGGCTTACCTGGCACACCATGACAGCCTGACGAACCTGCCTAACCGGATTTTGTTTTTTGAGCGCCTGGCTCAGGGGCTGGCACTGGCGAAAAGAAACAAGACACGACTGGCGCTGATGTATATAGACCTGGACCGCTTCAAGCCCATCAATGATACTTTTGGTCATGCTGTGGGGGATGTCTTGCTGCAGCAGGCTGCTGAACGCATGAAGCAGTGCCTGCGCGATTCAGACACGGTAGGGCGCATAGGTGGTGATGAATTTGTCGCACTGACCCTGAATGTCAGCGATGAGCAAAGTGCCGGAGTGCTGGCAGAAAAAATCCGCGCCGCGCTGACAGCCCCGTTTGTGATTGCAGACAATACCCACATCATTTCCGCCAGTATAGGCATCGCCATCTATCCTGATCATGGCGTGACAGAGCTGGAACTGGCAAAAAAAGCCGACATGGCCATGTATGCTGCCAAGGCTGGTGGGCGTAATCAGGTTACCCTGTACACACCCAGCCTGAGCCCCGCACCATAACTGGCCGGATTTGTTACGCCTGAAACCTTGCGCTCAATTGATCCTTGAAGGCGTTCCAGAGCGTTTCTTGATGTCTTCAATTTTTGATTTCAGCACGCTTAATTCTTTCAGCGATGCCGATGCTTTGGGAGACAGGTCTTCAGTTTCTTTGACTATATCCAGCAATATATCGATGATCAATCCTAACTGCGTACCATACGACGCCGCATTGAATACTTGCGCTTCTATTTCAGCATCCCCGGACACAGGTGGAATCATGGCGTTGAACCATGTCCTTGGTTCAATCTTTTGTGCGACATTGCCACTCCAGGGGAAATGAACTTGCGGTGACCACACCCATAGCCATGGATACATGATAGCTCCTTGTTTTGATGGAACATGCCGAGAGGGAAAAACGAAGCTGAATTGCGGTATTCTGAAACGCTGTGAATCCAAATTCTTGCAGCTATACCTTACAGCCATACTCTGGTGAGCAGACTGTTTTGCTGAGTGTTGCCTAAAAAATATCATCTATCCAGATAATATGCAATCATCAATTGTTGCAATGCGCTGCGCAACAACATTGACTCACGCTTGGAGATGGCGAGTGAGGAGGTAGGGCGGGGGACTGGCTGATTCAAGAACAGAATCAGCCAGAGATATTCATGCCAGGTGCATGGTGCGCAATATTTCTGCGGGACAATCGTCGTAGATGGCTATTGCCACGTACATGTTTGCATCTGAATGAAAATGCTATGAAGCTTGCCAGCCGGACGGTTATACAAAAAAGCAGCCAAAGCAGGTAAAAATCACAGCATTTTCTGCACTAATTACAGCTCTAATGCAGTTTCGATATCGGACACTTTGCGTCGGGCGAGTGCCAGGTTCGATTTGGATTTATCCAGCACGACATACAAGAACAGACCTTCGTGTTTGGCCAATGGACGCAAGATATGGTATTGCTTACCCAAAGTGATCAGGATATCTTCAATCACATCATCGATCGCCAGGGATTGCATGGTTTTCAGTTTTGCACGCACTACTTCAGTATTGCCTGCTGCTGCAATTTCCAGATCCAGTCCACTGCCTGCCTGTCCCAGTATCATGCCGCTGCTGGAATCTACCAGAGCCGCGCATTGCGCGCCATCCAGGGTCAGTAAATTTTGCACTGATTGATTAATATTCGCCATTCAAAACTCCAATATAACGACGTCAAGAAAAAAACAAACGACGTGACGCCTAAAACGACATTTGTCTGAAAGAAATCTGTAGCGCTAACCAGCGATTTCCCATGTGATACAGGGAAGGACCTTGTCAGCTTCCATCTCAAGCTAATTTGCTGCTTTATTTTTTGGGTATTGGTGCGCTCTAGGTATGCTGCAGGTTACGTGCTGCCTGCTTGGCGAAATACAGCACTTGCCCCACTATCGCATCACGCCCTGCAACCACACTCATGATCAGCGAGCCTTGCTCCCTCTGAATCTGAAATATCAGTAACATCCCGAATTTGGCTTCAATGATCACGTTTTCACATGATCCAAGATTGCTTTCTTCACCCGCCAGTGCACCCAGAGAGGCTAGCGAGCTGGACATGGCAGACAGGCGGGTGACGAGTGCGGTACTTTCCACACGAGAAGCAACTTCAAACCCATCTTCCGTTGAGATGACAACCGCCTTTACACCCTTCACCTGGGAATGCACGGAATCGACTGCTTTTTTTGCGCTTTCTATCAAACTGTCATCAATCTTCATAAGTATCCATATCCTGTTTCGCTTCCAACTGCAGCATAAGTAACTCCAACAATTCGGCAACATGTCTGGCTTCGCGAACATCGGTTTGCAAAACGGGACACAATATGCCGCGTGTGTTGAGGTGCTCGGAAAATTGTTCAACATCAGGTTCCGGATGTGTGCCCATGTGGCTGATGGCGACAACACAGCTGGTCGAGTTAATCAAATTCTTGAAACCATTCAGGTACACGTCCAAATCAGCCAGCGGATCAGCCTTGCGGTTATCAATCAAGATGATCAGGCCCAGTGCACCCCGTGACAATATGTCCCACATAAAATCAAAACGGGTTTGGCCTGGCGTGCCATATAGCCTGAGCTTGTCGCCGTTACTCAGTGTCATTTCGCCGTAGTCCAGCCCAACGGTCGTGGTCAGTTTATTGATTTCCAGGTCCGTATTGAGCACATCCGTATTCAGGGTTGTGACCTCACTCACCGCAGTGATGGCCGTGGTTTTTCCAGCACCTGCTGGTCCGGTAAATAATACTTTGTAATCCATGGTCACTCGTTCCCCATGATGCGAGAAAGCTTGCTGCGTATCCGGGACAGAACGCCCGGTTGAACATACGCAGGCACAGCAGATTGATGTGAACTTTCCACTTTTGTTACGATGGATTCTTTTGCCAACAGTCCGGACGCGTACAGATCGAATACAAATGACTTGCACGTTTCGATGTCCAGGCCGGATTTCTTGTTCAGTGTTTCTATTGAAATGGCTTGTCTGGTCATGACGGTAGCCAGGCGAATCCGGTCACGTGTATTGATCAGGCTGGATGGCGGCCATCGTTTCAGGCGATACGGTTGGGCCAGATCGGAAACAGGTACAGTAGGCATTTTTTGCCCATTGGTCTTTCCGCCAAGCGCCATGCCGATACGGTTTAATGCAGCTGCAATTTCAACTGAATTCAATGGTAGCGACAAGCATTGATCGTCTCCGGTATTCAAAGCAGTAAGCCTCAGTGTATATACGGCACCAGTCTCATCCGGGGAAATAGATGTACCTGCCTCTTCACCATAAATGATCAGATCAGGTGAGGTTTCGCGGTGCAACCACTGATATTGCAAATTAAAGTTCAGCACACGAACATAGGATTTAAAAAGTTCAGCGTCCCTGAAGGCAACGCCAAGTATGCTGAAATAAAATATTTTTCGATTGGGCATGAGTAGGGTTATTGCAGACCTTTTGGCAACAATTTTGGCAGCAAATCACACATGGCTGCAGCAGACATTATTGATATGGTTGATTGAAGTTTTCATGTTTCATATTTCATGTAAGGACTGGAAATATTTCTTCATGCAACACGAAATCTTTTCAATGCCAACATATGATTACTGCACAGTACAAGAGCCTTGGTCAGCAATACGAAGCCATGATCGTACGCATTCATTATGACAATGGATCTCATTGCTGAAACTTTACACAAAAAATCAATGCTACATTGCAACTAATTGTCAAAGTAATCAATTAGGCAAGTTAAGGCCGCTATCGCATGGCAAGAAAGGAGTGGATGTAAGGAGGCAGAGCTTTCCTGCCGCGCCAGTTTTTATAATCCAGTACCTGCCCATTGATAAGATCAATGAGAAACTGGGCTGGGAAAAAAGAGACGGTCAGACTATTACTGAAGGGCAGGGCGCTGCCACAGTCTGGTGAGCTGGTATAGCCGGATTTGGTACGTAGAAATGTCACTTGCCGGGGTTTTTTACTGCCTCAGCCACGCCCTCTCAATTTTCAAAACAGGCGGGTAGTGAATAGACGATCAGGAAGGGCATTTGTATCGACGATGTGATCGCATGCAATATTGTTCCTTACTTCTTCGTTGTCACCATTTTGTAATCCACTGCCTGGGACCAGCGACTTTCCCAGTGGCGAAGAAAAGATTTTGCCAACTCTGGATTGCGCCAGAATACGACCACATTTTCACTGTTGGATTCGGCCGCATCGAGCGTGTAATTGAAGCTTCCGTTTTGAACAGTCTGCTCATCAGCAACGATGTATTTGTCGTGGTGCATCGCGTACACAGAAATTGTGCGTGTTGGAATGCCCGCATTGACCAGACGGTCTAACGCTGCGAGATTGTTTTTTCTTTGATTGCGGAGATAATCCACCATCACCATAATATTTACACCGCGCTTTTTCGCATCAAGCAATGCCTGAATTACAGATGGCGAACTCAACGAGTAGGCAGCCAGTTTGATACTTGAAGAAGAAGTATTGATGACCTTGAGAACCAATGCTTCAGCACCTGCGTCTGGAGAAAAAGCATTCTCAATCGATGGCGACACCACTCCCACATTTATTTCGGCGGCGTGTTTATTTGCCGTGGATGATGCATGGGCAAGAGGCGCCATCACCAGAGTGATTCCCATAATGAAAAGAAGTTTTTTTATTTTGGTAGCAAACATAGTGACTCTCACTCCGGTTTCTGTTGCGTGTGCAATAGATTTTTTTCAGAATAATACATCCGTATCTGCGGTTGTCACAATTACGCAACCTTCATTGCGCCAGCGGCATCGCGCTTGATTCGCTGGCGAAAATGAAAAGAATGAAATTACTACATCAAAATAATATCGTACTGCTCCTGATGAAACACGTTTTCCACTTGCAGTGAAATCGGCTTGCCGATGAAGTCACCGAGCATTGCCAAATGTTGCGATTCTTCTTCGAGGAACATGTCGACCACTACCTGTGAAGCCATGATGCGGAATTCACGCGGGTTGAATTGTTTGGCTTCGCGCAGCAGCTCACGCAGGATTTCATAGCAGATGGTGCGGGCGGTCTTGACCTGGCCTTTGCCATTGCAGGCAGGGCAGGGCTCACACAGTACGTGGGCCAGTGATTCACGCGTACGCTTGCGGGTGACTTCGACCAGGCCCAGGGCAGAAAAGCCGGAAACGGACAGCTTGGTGCGATCGCGTGACAGCGCCTTGTTGAGTTCTGACAGGACGGCGGTCTTGTGTTCTTCATTCTCCATATCAATGATATCGAGAATGATGATGCCACCCAGATTGCGCAGGCGTAACTGGCGGGCGATAGCGTGGGCGGCTTCCAGGTTGGTTTTGAAGATGGTGTCATCGAAATTGCGACCAGCGACAAAGCTGCCGGTGTTGACGTCGATGGTGGTCATGGCTTCGGTCTGGTCGACGATCAGGTAACCGCCTGATTTCAGGTCCACGCGACGGCCCAGGGCTCTTTCGATTTCTTCTTCTACCCCATGCAGATCGAACAGCGGGCGTTCGCCGATATAGTGCTGCAATTTGCCCAGTACAGATGGCATGTAGCGCGTCGCAAATTCTTGCAGCATGATGTAATTTTCACGCGAATCGACTTGTATGCTGCTGGTTTCTTCGTTGACGAAATCACGCAAGACGCGCTGTGCGAGGTTCAGATCCTGGTACAGCAAAGTGGTGGGTGGCTGGGTCTTGGCCAGTTGCAGTATGGTGGACCAGGTGCGGCGCAGGTAATCGACGTCGGCTTTCAGGTCTTCATCCGAGGCATCCTCTGCCATGGTGCGGACGATGAAACCACCTTTCTCGTCATTTTGCTGCAGGCTTTGCACTTTGGCGCGCAAGGCTTCGCGTTCGGCTTCGTTTTCTATCTTTTGCGAGATACCGATATGCGAGTCTTGCGGCAGATAGACCAACATGCGGCCAGCAATCGAGATTTGTGTGGAAAGCCGCGCACCCTTGGTGCCTATCGGGTCTTTGACAACTTGCACGGTCACCGACTGGCCATCGAACAATAATTTTTCTATCGGTGTCAGCGGCGAATTGCTACTGCCATTGCCATCTTGCGGACGGGCATCCCAGATATCGGCAACATGTAAAAAGGCAGCACGTTCCAGGCCGATATCAATGAAGGCTGACTGCATGCCGGGCAAAACGCGCACGACTTTGCCCAGGTAAATATTACCGACCAGACCGCGTGACAAGGTACGTTCTATATGGAGTTCCTGTACTGCGCCCTGAAACATCAGGGCAACCCTGGTTTCTTGCGGAGTGATATTGATGAGGAGATTTTCGCTCATGGACTTCTCAAAGACTTTATCTGTTAGGGAATAATGATGCCGGCCTGACGCAATAACTGGCAGGTTTCAAACAAGGGTAATCCCATGATGCCAGAATAACTGCCTTTGATGTGCGAAATAAAGCGAGCAGCCGCTCCTTGTATGCCATAGCCGCCAGCTTTGTCATACGGTTCATTGCTGCGGCAGTAGGCCATGATCTGCTGTTGATCCAGTTTGGCGAAACTGACTTCCGAGCATTGCGTGACGGCGGCGCTGCCCTGGGCTGAATGGACTGCGATGCTGGTCAGTACCAGATGAGTTTGTCCAGACAGCATTTCCAGCATGTGGACTGCTTCTTCCAGATCGGCAGGTTTCCCCAGAATTTTCTGGCCCAGCACCACGGTCGTATCTGCTGCCAGCACTGGTCGCGCCAGCATTTTGCGCAAATGCATGGCTTCCCATGCCTTGTCGGCTTTTTCTTTGGTGACACGGCTGACATAGGCTTCCGGAGCTTCGCCGGGCAAGACGATTTCTGTCACGTCGGGTCCGCGTGGCGGTGCATCGCGCAAGAGCAGCAGGTCGAATTCTATCCCGACCTGGTGCAGCAGTTCACGGCGTCGTGGGCTTTTGGATGCGAGGTAGATTTTATTTTCGCGGAGCATAGGTTTGTATATGGTTGTCCGAGCGTATCTTGATCACACCCTGTGGTAGGGGTGGTTTTGGGTAATCGACCAGGCGCGATACAGTTGTTCTGCCAGCAGCACCCTGACCATGCCATGTGGCAGGGTCAGGCTGGAGATGCGTATCAGGGTATCGGCCCTGGCCTTGAATTCTGCATCCAGCCCATCAGCACCGCCAATGACAAAGACGACATCGCGGCCATCCTGCTGCCATTGGGTCAGGTTTTGTGACAGAGCGACGCTGGTCCAGTCCTTGCCGCGTTCATCGAGGGCGACAATGCGGGCATTTTTGGGAATAACGGCTTCGATTTTTGTGCGTTCCAGTGCCATCACGGTTTCAGCAGTTTTGCTGCCTGAACGCTCTACCGGCTTGATTTCTTTGAGCAGCACGCGGCATTCCGGCGGCATACGTTTGGCGTATTCCTGAAAGGCGGTTTCTATCCAGGCCGGCATTTTGTGGCCGACGGCGGCGATGATCAATTGCATGTTTATGTCTGTTTGCTGCAAATAACAGCTTGAAAAAACGAGCTTGCTTAAACAAATGGCTGCACCAGGGCAGCCATTTGAAATGGGTCTTCAACAGAATTATTCCTCTGTTTTTTTACGGACTGTTGCGCGTTTGGCTGGTGCAGCTGCTGCCGCTCCGCGTTTTTCCGCAGCCTGTTTGGCGGATGCCACTGCTGTCTTGGTAGAGGCTACCTTGACGCGGCCACCAGTTGGTATTTTGGCTGGCTTGGCTGGTTTGGCGGTACCATCGGCAGCTTTGCGGGCAGCCGGTTTGCGCGCTGGTTTGGCATCTGCTTCGCCTGTAGTTTTGCTGACGCGTGGCTTGCGGGCTGGTTTCTTTTCATCATCCAGCGTGGTCTGGATTGCCATCATGTCATGCGTGACTTCCAGTGGGGCTGCCTTGCCTGCAGTTTTGCGTGGCGCACGTTTTGGCTTGTCGCTGGCTTCACCGGCATCAGGTGCATCGACTTTTTTCGCTGTGATACGCTTGGCTGCGCCGAATTTCACAGGTTTGTCGCCCCACAGTTCTTCCAGACGGTAGTAAGCGCGAATGGCTGGCTGCATGATATGAACGACGATATCGCCCAGATCGACCAGTACCCATTCGCCAGTCGCTTCACCTTCCATACTGACGATAGTGCCACCGTTTTCCTTGACTTTATCGCGTACCGAAGCCGCCAAAGCCTTGGTTTGACGGTTGGATGTACCGGATGCGATACAAACACGGTCAAACAGGCTGGTCAGGTGGGTGGTTTCGTATAATTCTATGTCTTGTGCCTTGACGTCTTCCAGAGCGTCAATGACCAAAGCTTGCAGTTTTTTAATATCCATATTTTATTGGTAGATAGTTTGTTGTTGTAAGTAGTCTAGCACCTTGTGCGGGACTAGCAATCTTGTTGTCGGGTTATGCTGTTTTAATTCTGTACGTAGTTGGGTGGCAGATACATCTTGCGCCAGGTTTCTTTCGAGATAAGTACCACCTGCTGGCCGGGAGCGCATTTCCATGGCGCTGATGGCATTTTTCTTCCAGATATCAGCAATGTCGGGGCTGCTGATATCGAGGCTGAAACCCGGTCGTGAAGCAGCGCAAAGATGCGCTACGCCAAGCAAGGCTTGCCAATTGTGCCAGGTATGCAAATTTTGTAACTGATCTGCACCCATGGCAAACACCAATGATGCCTGTTCGCCAACTTCCGTACGTAGCTGGTGCAAGGTGTCGATGGTGAAATTACTTTTACCCTGTTCTGACCGGATGATTTCCTGCTGGTCTATCCTGACGGGGCAGAGCTGCCAGTCTTCAAAAGCCAGCTCCAGCATGGCCAGCCTTTGTAGCGTTGTTGCCTGAAACTCATTCTTTTGCCATTGTTGACCAACAGGAATGATGCGTAATTCATCCGGTTTCAATACCGTTGCCAGGCTATGGGCAAGGGCGATATGACCCAGATGGACAGGGTCAAAGCTGCCACCCAGTACCAGGACGCAAGGTTTTGCTGCAGTGTCTATACCCATTCCCTGTGTGCCAGAAAGTCTGTTGCCAGTGCTGCTTCCGGGCTACCAGCTTCCGGTTTCCAGTCATAACGCCATTTGACGATAGGGGGCATGGACATCAGTATGGATTCTGTCCTGCCGCCGGATTGCAGACCGAAATGCGTACCACGGTCAAATACCAGATTGAATTCTACGTAGCGGCCGCGGCGATAAGCCTGGAAATCACGCTCACGTTCGCCATATGCGAGGTCTTTGCGTCTTCCCAGTATCGGGCGATAGGCAGGAACAAAGGCATCGCCCACGCTGCGCATCATGGCAAAACTGCTGTCAAAATCAACTTCATTGAAATCATCAAAGAAGATGCCACCGACACCACGGGCTTCCTTGCGGTGTTTCAGGTAAAAATACTCATCGCACCATTTTTTGAAGCGGGCGTGCAAATCTGTGCCAAAAGGCTGGACCGCCATTTTACAGGTTTGGTGAAAATGCACCGCATCTTCAGCGAAACCATAATAAGGTGTCAAATCCATACCACCGCCAAACCACCACACATCTTCTTGCCCTTCGGCACGGGTGGTGAAAAAACGCACATTCATGTGTACGGTAGGGGCATAGGGGTTGCGTGGATGCAAGACCAACGACACACCCATGGCTTCCCACTGGCGACCAGCCAGTTCAGGGCGGCTGGCAGCGGCAGACGGTGGCAGGTTTTTGCCCATGACATGGGAAAAATTCACACCGCCACGTTCAAATACCTTGCCTTCTTCTATAACGCGCGAGATACCGCCACCACCTTCAGGGCGTTCCCAGCTATCTGTGATAAAAGTATGGCCATCAACTGCTTCCAGAGCCGCGACTATACCAGCCTGCAGGCCCAAGAAGTAATTTTTAACCGCGAGTGTATCTGTCATTCTGCTATCTACTCTAAAAAACGCAAGGGGTTGGGCCCGGTAACTGGTCTTTGAACTATTCTCAACCTGTTTTAAAAGATCGAGGGCGCATTGTGCAGTGCTCACCAGCAATGCGCCTCAATGCGCCTGATCAGGACTTAATGTTTGCGGTTGAGCGCACGCCAGCCTATGTCACGGCGATATTGCATGCCGTCGAAATGGATTTTTTCCACTACGTCATAAGCATGTTTTTGCGCCAGTTTGACTGTATCACCCAGACCAACGACGCATAAAACACGGCCACCAGTCACACTCAGGGTCTTTTCATTCAATACGGTACCGGCATGGAAGGTCACGGTTTCCGTCGTTTCTGCCGGGATGCCGGTAATCTTGTCACCCTTGCGCGGGTTGTCCGGGTAACCTGCGGCAGCCATGACGATGCCCATGGCTGTGCGCCTGTCCCATTCCAGTTCCACGGTATCAAGTGTGCCATTCACGGCATGTTCCATGACGTGCAGCAGGTCGGTTTTCAGGCGCGCCATGATGGGCTGGGTTTCAGGGTCGCCCATGCGGCAATTGAATTCCAGTGTCTTTGGATTACCCTGGTCATCAATCATCAGGCCGGCATACAAAAAGCCGGTGAACACGATACCGTCCTTGGCCATGCCCTGTACCGTAGGCACGATGATCTCGCGCATGACGCGTGCATGCAATTGCGGTGTGACGATAGGGGCAGGGGAGTACGCACCCATGCCGCCCGTGTTGGGGCCTTCGTCATTGTCCAGCAAACGCTTGTGATCCTGGCTGGTGGCGAGCGGCAGAATATTTTTGCCGTCCACCATGACGATGAAGCTGGCTTCTTCACCAGCCAAAAATTCTTCAATCACCACGCGTGCGCCTGCGTCACCCAGCTTATTGTCAGACAACATCATGTCAACGGCAGCATGTGCTTCTTCCAGCGTCATGGCCACGACCACACCCTTGCCAGCGGCCAGGCCGTCAGCTTTGATGACAATAGGTGCACCTTTGGCGTTGATATAGTCATGCGCCGGTGCCAGATCAGAAAAGGTCTGGTATTCAGCCGTGGGGATGGCATGCCTGTGCATGAAGGCCTTGGCGAAATCCTTGGAACTTTCGAGTTGCGCCGCTTCTTTGGTCGGGCCAAAGATTTTCAGGCCACGATCACGGAAAATATTGACGATACCAGCCGCCAGCGGGACTTCAGGTCCGACTACGGTAATGCCGATATGCTCCTGTTCGGCAAAGTCCGCCAAGGCAACCGGATCGGTAATGTTGATGTTTTTCAGGCGTACGTCAGCAGCTGTGCCGCCATTGCCAGGTGCCACAAAAATGGTTTGTACACGTTCAGATTGCGCGAGTTTCCAGGCGAGTGCATGTTCACGGCCACCAGAGCCGACAACGAGTAATTTCATCTTAATCTTCTATGATGGCGTTGGTGAATACTTCTTGTACATCGTCGAGGTTTTCCAGTGCATCCAGCAATTTTTGCATTTTGATGCCTTCCTCGCCAGCAAATACGGTCTCAGTATTTGGTTTCATGACGACTTCAGCGACTTCTGCCTTGAAACCTGCTTTTTCCAGGCTGGCACGCAGGTCAGACAGGCTGAATGGTGCGCACAGCACTTCTATGCCACCTTCTTCGTCGGTGACGACATCGTCAGCACCGGCTTCCAAAGCAGCTTCCATCAGGGCATCTTCATTCGTGCCCGGAGCAAAAAACATCTGGCCGCAATGCTGGAACAAAAAGGCCACCGAGCCTTCAGTACCCATATTGCCACCGTATTTGTTGAAGGCGTGGCGTACTTCCGCCACGGTACGCACGCGGTTGTCAGTCATGCAGTCAACCACGATGGCAGCACCACCTATGCCATAACCTTCATAACGTACTTCTTCGTAATTTGCGCCTTCCAGTGTGCCGGCACCGCGTTGTATCGCGCGCGTGACGTTTTCTTTTGGCATATTGGCGTCAGCCGCCTTGTCTACTGCCAGACGCAGGCGCGGGTTGGAATCGACATCCTCACCACCCATGCGTGCTGCAACTGTGATCTCCTTGATCAGACGCGTCCATATCTTGCCGCGTTTGGCATCGGTTGCGGCTTTTTTATGCTTGATATTGGCCCATTTACTATGTCCTGCCATGATCGCTCTTTCCTGAATTGACAATAGCTCACCCTGAGGGCGGCAATTTTGCCTGGCTTGGTTTTATAATGAAGACCAGTATTTTACCATAGTGGTACAGACCGAATTCCCCAAATCACCCCTCAAAACTATGTCAAAACCATTGTTGATCGCTAAAAATTCCGAAATCGACCTGAATTTACTGTCAGACTGGGCCAACCGGCATGGCTGCATCACCGGTGCAACCGGTACCGGCAAGACCGTGACGCTACAGGCCATGGCACAGGCATTTTCCGATATCGGGGTACCGGTATTCATGGCCGATGTCAAAGGTGATTTGTCCGGCATGGCCAAGGCTGGCACTGCCAGCAGCAAGATACAGCAAAGACTGCAAGCGCTGCAATTGGATGAACCCAGATGGCAGGCTTGTCCTGTGACTTTTTGGGATGTATTTGGCAAGCAGGGGCATCCGGTGCGCGCTACCGTGTCGGACCTGGGGCCTTTGCTGCTGGGCCGCATGCTCAATCTGAACGATACCCAGGAAGGTGTCTTGCAACTAGCCTTCAAGATCGCAGACGATCATGGCCTGTTGCTGCTCGATACCAAGGATTTGCGCGCCATGCTGCAATATCTGGCTGAAAATGCGTCGGTATTCCAGACTGAATACGGCAATATCTCTGCCGCCAGCGTGGGGGCTATCCAGCGTTCCTTGCTGACTATTTCTGAGCAGGGAGGCGAGCAATTCTTTGGCGAACCCATGCTGAACCTGGATGACATGATGCAGACCGACGGCGATGGCCGTGGTTACGTGAATATCCTCGCTGCCGATCAATTACTGCAATCGCCGCGCCTGTATTCGACTTTTTTGCTGTGGATGCTATCCGAACTATATGAACATCTGCCGGAAGTGGGTGATGTCGATCAGCCGAAAATGGTATTTTTCTTTGATGAAGCCCATTTGCTGTTCGATGAAGCCCCCAAGGTCTTGCTGCAAAAGATAGAGCAGGTGGTGCGCCTGATACGTTCCAAGGGCGTCGGCGTGTATTTTGTGACGCAAAATCCGCTGGATATCCCGGACACCGTGCTGGGCCAACTGGGTAATCGCGTACAACATGCCTTGCGTGCGTATACTCCGCGTGACCAGAAGGCAGTACAGGCTGCGGCAGAGACTTTCCGCCCCAATCCAGAACTGGATACGGCGGCGGTGATTGCCGAACTGGGTGTGGGCGAAGCTCTGGTATCCTTCCTGGATGAAAAAGGCCGGCCAAACATCGTGGAACGTGCTTTGATCGTGCCGCCATCTTCGCAGATAGGTACGATTACTGCCGATGAGCGCCAGCAAGTCATGCAGACCTCCATCGTCGCCGGTGTGTATGAAAAACATATAGACCGCGAATCTGCCTATGAAAAACTGACAGGACGGGTGGCTACGCGTGCTGCTACTGCCACGACTGCGGCTGATAAGGATGAAAGTCTGCAGCCGGGTAGCAAGGATGAACCGGCAGCGGCAGATGCCAATGGCTGGGGTAATGCGCCATCAGCACCAGCCAGGCCTACGGGTGGTGCTGGCAGTAATGGGCGGGTAGCTCAGCCTGCGCAACAACAAGAAGGCGGTGGCGTTGGCGATACGCTGAAAAGCGTATTCGGCAATCTGCTTGGCGGTGGGGGCTTGCGGCGCAAGGACAATGTGGTGGAGACCATGATCAAGTCCACGGTCAGAACCATGGGCTCTCAGGTCGGACGCGAAATCATCCGTGGCGTGCTGGGATCCATTCTGAAGAAATAAAGCTGGATGGGATTGGGGACTTGTTCCTCAATCCCTTCTGCGCAGACTTCAGTCCTGCTGACCTGAATTGGCCAGGCGTTTGAAAATACTGCTCAAATCTGTGGCATGTTGTTTCAGCGTGACAGGCTTTTGGCGCAATTGTGGCGCTTCTGCGTGAACGCGTTTTGGGCGAAGTACGGGTTGGTCCGCATATTGCAATCTTGGTGTGTACATTTGAAGCTCCTGAGCAATGCTGTTATCCATGAATCGAGTGTAGTGAACTTTGCTTGTTTTGATGGTTACACAAAGTCAAATTGGCATGCAAATCAGGGTGTTCGGTGTAAAAGATTGTGAGTTCTTTTCCAAGTGGAAATTAAAATGCCTGTGACGCACCCCGGAATGAGAGAATGAAGCATGGCAGCAGTGAATTTTTGCCGCCATGGACGTATCGAGAGAGATTTTCAACAGATTATTTATGCATCCCAATACCCTCAATAGCAACTCCGCTTTACTTGCAAGACGTTCCTACCTGACCGGCCTTGCGATTGCCCTGACTGGTGCCATCCTTTTTTCCACAAAAGCCATCGTCGCCAAGCTGATATATCGCTATAACGTGGACGCCGTCACCCTGATTTTTTTTCGCATGGCATTTTCCCTGCCGATTTTTGCCGGCATTGCCCTGTGGCAGATGCATAAGGCCGGCAGCCTGAGTTCAAAAGACCGCCTTAGTCTGGTAGTTCTGGGGCTGATTGGCTATTACCTGTCATCTTTCCTTGATTTCCTGGGTTTGCAATACATCACGGCCGGGCTGGAAAGGCTGATCCTGTTTCTGACACCGTCTTTCGTGTTGCTGATATCCGCTTTCTTTTTGAAACGCGCTGTCAGCCGGCTGGAATGGGCTGCCCTGGTGGTTTCCTATATGGGCATCGTGCTGGTATTTTTCCACGATCTGAAATTTGGAGGCAGCAATGTCTTGCTGGGTTCGGTGCTGGTGCTGGGGGCTGCGGTGTCGTATGCCCTGTATCTGATACAGTCAGGCCAGCTGGTGCAGCGATTGGGGTCCTTGCGCCTGGTGTCTTATGCGATGTGTGTGTCCAGTGCCGCCTGCATAGGCCAGTTTTTTGTCTTGCGCCCGGCATCCATGCTGGTGCAGCCGCTTCATGTATATTCTTTGTCCGTGGTGAATGCCATCTTTTGCACGGTCTTGCCGGTATTCATGACCATGATCGCCGTCAAGAAGATTGGTGCCGCAACCGCATCGCAGGCTGGCATGATAGGGCCGGTATCGACCTTGTTTTTAGGTGCGTATTTTCTTGATGAACCCATCACAAGCTGGCAAATGGCAGGTACAGTGCTGGTCATGGGGGGAATGTATTTGCTGTCGGCAAAGAAAACTTCAGCTTGAATCCAGGTAAAAGAGGTATAGGCAGGCGTAACAATCAGATGAAGTCAATAAACGGATTGAACCATCAGGAGCCCGATATGGTAATGGTAAAAGCAGTCAGGATGCAGCAAACCGGTGGTCCGGAAGTCATGGAGTATGTCGACGTAGAGCTGGGGCAACCTGGTGCCGGTGAGGTTTTGGTGCGACATAAGGCTTGTGGCCTGAATTTCATCGATGTGTACTTTCGCACTGGACTCTACCCGCAGCCGCTGCCAGCCGGGCTGGGTATGGAAGGTGCAGGTATCGTCGAGGCGATAGGGCCGGGTGTTACCTATGTGCGGGTTGGTGACCGTGTTGCCTATGCCGGCAGACCCAGCGGTGCCTATGCTGAAGCGCGCATCATGCCTGCTGACAATCTGGTGCGCCTGCCTGATAGCATAACTTTTGAAACAGCCGCAGCGATGATGTTGCAGGGACTGACTGTGCAATACTTGTTTCATCGTACCTTTCCTTTACAGGGCGGTGAAACCATACTGTTTCATGCCGCCGCCGGTGGTGTAGGTCTGATTGCCAGCCAGTGGGCAAGAGCAATCGGGGTGACCATGATAGGTACCGTGGGTTCTGACGAGAAGGCCGAGCTGGCAAAAGCCCATGGTTGCACCCATGTCATCAACTACAACAAAGAAAATTTTGTTCAGCGTGTTCGTGAAATTACGGATGGAAAAGGGGTGCCTGTCGTTTATGATTCCATCGGCAAGGATACTTTTATCAATTCACTTGATTGCCTGGCACCGTTGGGCATGATGGTCAGTTTTGGCAACGCGTCGGGGCCAGTGCCTGCTTTCAATCTGAGCGAACTGGCATCACGTGGCTCGCTGTTTATTACGCGCCCGAGTTTGATGAGCTATACCGCAAAGCGTGATGATCTTGAGCAAATGGCGGCGCAGTTGTTTTCCATAGTGGAAAGCGGGAAGATTAAAATAGACATTCACCAGCGCTATGCCCTGAGCGAGGTTGCCCAGGCGCACCGTGATCTGGAAGCGCGAAAAACAACAGGTTCTACCATATTAATTCCATGATGCAAGATAATATGACACAAGTGACACCACCAAAAAAGCCAGATGGGCAGCAAAATGACGGCCCCAAATTCGGACGCCTGCTGATAGTCCTGATTTTTGCCGTGATGCTGATCGTGGTGATTACCCTTGCTTCAGAGGCTTACTATACTAACTAAGCTAACTGAGCCAATCAAGACAGTCTGGTGAATGAAGAAGTGCAAGGCATTCTCCGTTGTTATTTGTTTTTTGTCATTATTGTGACTATGCAGACAATTCAGGTCGTGAGCAGTGTACATTTGGTGGTGTGTGGCGCAAGTACCTTGTGCGCCATGTCAGCACAGTTTTATCAACCATTCTGATTACAATAAAAACTAGCAATGGACACACTTCCACTGAATACCGCTAAAACCAGCGAATTTTCCAGCTCCAGCCGTTTGCTGATATTGCAAAGTCTGGTACCGATAGCGACTAACCTGGTGTCTTCACAACTGGAAGCATTTGCCGGACGTCTGACCGAAGCCTTGTTCAAGTTGTCGGATCAGACAGTCAGGCCTGAAGAAGTGGCAATCAGTTTTCAGGCTTATCAGCAACTGAAACGCAATGGCACTACCTTTTATCGCCTGGTGGCCGGCCAGATCAATGCTGCCCTGGCCAAGGAAGTGAGCGTGGTAAACACCCGTAAGCGTGCCAGAACCGATGAAGGAAAGCAGGATTTTTCGCTGGTCAGCTTCGAAGAGATGGAGAGCAAGGTACTCAGCCGTAACCTGAGTCAGTCGCTGGAAGTGAATAATGCCGAGCAGTTGGTGGCGCTGAACATGCGTATAGGACACGTTTTGCGGCGGACACCCATCAGCGTGTCGCAAAACCCGTTTCGTCCTGAACTGTTTGTCAAGGCGGTCCATCAGGCCTGGATGGAACTGGAACCTGATCCGGAAACCCATCACCTGATTTTGCGTTTGTTGCAGCCGGAATTGTTTTTCCAGCTGGGTGCTATTTATAGAGAATTGAACCAGGCATTGATAGAACGTGGCATTCTTCCTGATATTAATGACGGGTACAAGAATAAGCAAAAGAAAAGCATGCATTCGCCTACAGAAGATATTAGCGACCGCGACCCTTATCTTGAAAATAAGTTAAGAAATATTTTCTCTGGTACCTCTACGCCTGCTTCTTTCAGCAATACTGTTGGCGGTGGCGGTGGCGGTGGCGGTGGCGGTGGCGGTGGCGGTGTGGACGGCATACCTTACGCAGGCGGCCAGCAGGGCGGTAGTGGCGGAGGTAGCGCTGGTGGAGGTTTTGCCGGTGATGGCAATGTCGGCGGTGGCGGCATGCATGCACCCGATATGGTGACCATTGACCGTCAGTTCTTTGACTACCTGACTAGCGTACAAAGGAATTTCTCGGTCAGCCCCATGCCCATGGATACGGCGCATTTGCGGCAGTTGTCGCAGCAGCCGAATGCCGAAAGCCTGACCCATATCGATCAAAGTACCATTGAGTTGCTGGCAAGGATCTTTGATTATGTGTTCAATGATGCCAGCATCCCGTCAGATATCAAGGGCCTTATCGGCCAGTTGCAGATCCCCACGCTTAAAGTGGCTTTACTGGACAAGGATTTCTTTTTTAAGGAAAACCATCCAGCCAGGGTATTGATTGATACGCTGGCGAAATCCAGTGTCTTGCTCAATAGTGATACCACAGCAGAAGATCCTCTCTATCAGATGATAGAAGGCATCGTCGAACGCGTGCAGCAGGATTTCGATCAGCAGATAGAATTGTTTTCAGACGTTGTCGCTGATCTTGAAGCCTTTCTGAAGGAAGAAGAACAGCAAACCGAAGTTGCCATCAGTGAACCGGTGGCAGTCGCCCTGAAGCAGGAGAAAATGCGGCTGGCGCGCGAGTTTGCTGAAAACGATGTCGCCATCCGGGTTGAAACAGGTGAAGTTGCCGGCTTTCTGGAAGTGTTTTTGAAAGAGCAGTGGATACGCATTCTGACCATTTCCCATAACGTCAAGGAAGAAAAACCCAACGCCCTGGAAAACGCCCTGCGGACGATGGATGATCTGATCTGGAGTCTGAAACCAAAAAACAGCGCGGAAGAACGCAAGGAACTGGTCAGCAAGTTGCCGGCCATGTTGTCGCTGTTGAATGCCTGGCTGAATGCGATCAAATGGGATGAGCCGGAACGCGTGATATTCTTTTCCAAACTGGCAGAACGGCATGCCGCGATTGCCCGTGCGCCACTGGAATTTTCACCGCGCCGCCAACTGGAAATTGCCGTCAATATTGCCCAAAGAGCGAGTGAAAGACGACTCAACCGTCATGTGCAGGATCAGATAGAGCAACCTGTCGATGAATGGGCGCGTGTCATAGAAACCATGGAACGCGGCATCTGGGTTGACTTCACCCGGCAGAATGGTGTGACTACCCGTTTCAAGCTGGCCTGGGTCAGCCCCAAGCGCACCCGTTATATCTTCACCAACCGCCAGGGGCATGATGCCTTTTCTGTATCAAGCGAAGAATTGATTACCCAATTCCGCGAAGGCAATGCGATACAGATCGTTGCCGAATCGGTGGTGGATCGTGCCCTGGTGGAAGCACTGAGAGACCCGCCGGCCTGATTGAGTAGTTTAACGCCGCTACAATGCCTTACAAAAATGCCCCTGGGTTGCATCAATCCAGGGGCATTTTCTATAGGCTATAGTGAAGAGATTTACTATTTACCCATCTTTATTTCAACTTCGGTAGTGCTGCCGTTTTTACCTGGAAAGTCTTTCAGCGCGCTGTCCATCATCCAGGGCATGAAGGTCGATATTTCAGGATCGGTCTGCTCTGAACTGACCTTGATGTCTGCCAGCTTTTTGGCCGGATTGATTTCGTCTATATGTATTTCCAGTTGATGCAGATAGCTGGCACGCAGGCTGAAATCGGTCCAGTAGCGTGGATAGCCGCCCCAGCCCCAGTAAGGGTAAGGATAGCCCAGGCGATAACGATAAATCCCGCGGCTGAAGTGCATGTTCCAGAAGGGATCATAAATCGCAGGATGCCATAACGGTGAGTACTGGATTTCTCTTAGTGTGGTGCCGTATTTCAGTCCTACTTTCATTGCAGGCGTTGCACCGGCGCTGATTTCCGTGAAGCCCAGAACCTGCAGGCGACTGCGCAGCAAGTCTTCATATAATTTGTGTTCGGGATTATTTTCCTGGCCTGGCGAACGTTCAAAGATATACGATTTATTGCTTGCTGCTGCCGGCCATTCATGGAATACGCTGACCTGGCTGCTGAAGGTGGTTGCACAGCCACTCAGTAAAACACTACAGGCCACAGCAAATAGCATGGCGATCTTTTTCATGGTGCTACTCCTTGATAATTCAGTTTCTGTTCTATTTCTGTTCCACCACTTCATGATATGCATCATTGCGCAAACATGTTGTGATTTCTGTAACGTGTTGTAACGATTTTGTTACTGTTGGTGAGCAAGCCGCTTTCCCCTGATTCATCGCGATTTTTATAAAACTTTTAGCCTGTCTCTGCAAAAAATCCACAATCAGGCCAAATTTTCTGCGTTATTACAAAGTAATTATGACTGCTTTCGTGCCTGCTCACACACAGCTTGGTAAAATGGCAGTCTTCGCAGGGTTCACAAGACTTTGCCATTCCATTTATTTTCGCGAGATATTCAATCCATGCGCAACGATACTGCCAGCACACCACAGACTATTTTCCGTAAAGATTACGTGGCCCCAGGCTTTTGGGTGGACACGGTAGAGATGGGTTTTGACCTTGATCTGCAAGCAACCCATGTGGCAACGCGCATGACCATGCGCCGCAACCATGACAGCAAAGAGAAAGACCTGGTACTGTTCGGTGAATCCCTGAAATTGCTGCAACTGCGCATGAACGGCGTGAACCTGAAGAAAAGCGCTTACAAGATAGAAGGCGAAACCCTGCGCATTGCCAATGCCCCGGACGAAGTCACGCTGGAAATTGAAACCCTGATCAATCCGCAAAAAAACACCTCGCTGTCCGGGCTGTATGCGTCGAATGGCAATTTCATTACACAGTGCGAAGCAGAAGGCTTCCGCAAGATCACCTGGTTCCCGGATCGTCCCGATGTCATGGCGAAATACACGGTCATGCTGCGTGCCGACAAGAAAAAATTCCCTGTCCTCTTGAGCAACGGTAACCTGATTGCAGAAGGTGATCTGGGCGATGGCCGTCATTTCGCCAAATGGGAAGACCCGTTCAAGAAACCTTCCTACCTGTTTGCCCTGGTTGCGGGCAAGCTGGTATGTCAGGAAGAAAATTACAAGCTCAAATCCGGTCGCAAAGCCTTGCTGCAAGTCTGGGTGGAAGAAGGCAATCTGGACAAGACCCAGCATGCCATGGATTCCCTGAAAAACAGCATACGCTGGGATGAACAGCGTTTTGGCCTGGAGCTGGATCTCGATCGTTTCATGATCGTTGCCACCGGCGACTTCAATATGGGCGCGATGGAAAACAAGGGCTTGAATATCTTCAATACCAAGTTTGTACTGGCCAATCCATCCATCGCCACTGACGTCGATTACGCAGGCATAGAATCCGTGGTTGGCCATGAATATTTCCACAACTGGACCGGCAATCGTGTCACCTGCCGCGACTGGTTCCAGCTGTCGCTGAAAGAAGGACTGACGGTTTTCCGTGATCAGGAATTTTCTGCCGATCTGGTTGGCACCGCCACCGGCCGCGCCGTCAAACGTATCGAAGATGTGCGCCTGCTGCGCCAGGTGCAATTCTCGGAAGATGCAGGCCCTATGGCTCATCCGGTACGCCCTGATTCTTTTGTTGAAATCAATAATTTCTACACTGTCACGATTTACGAAAAAGGTTCCGAAGTCGTGCGCATGTATTACACCTTGCTGGGCCACGACGGCTTCCGCAAGGGTATGGATCTGTATTTTGAACGGCATGATGGACAGGCTGTTGAATGTGATGACTTCCGTGCTGCCATGGCTGATTCCAGCGGTCGTGACCTGACCCAGTTTGAACGCTGGTATAGCCAGGCGGGTACCCCGCGCGTCAAGGTGGAAACAAGCTATGACGCAGAAGCGCAGACCTATGAAATCAAACTCAGCCAGTCTTGCCCGGCCACACCAGGACAAGTAAAAAAATTGCCTTTCCATATCCCGGTGGCGATGGGTTTGCTGGGTGCTGATGGCAAGGACATGGCCTTGCATTGCGACGGTTACGAAGCCCACGCAGGCGCAAGCAGTCTGGTGCTGGAACTGACAGAAGATAGCCAGATATTCCGCTTCAGCAAAATCAGCAGCAAGCCTGTGCCTTCACTGCTGCGCAATTTCTCTGCACCTGTGGTGCTGGAGATTGATTACAGCGATGAAGAACTGGGCCTCTTGCTGGCCAATGACAGCGACCCGTTCAACCGTTGGGAAGCTGGCCAGCGCCTGGCGACACGCCGTCTGGTCAAACTGACGACAGCAGTACAACAGGGTGAAGAACTGACGCTGGACAGCATGTTCATAGAAGCCCTGCGTGCCACGCTGAAGGATGCCAGCCTCGACCCGGCATTCCGCGAACTGGTGCTGACCCTGCCTTCCGAAGCCATGATTGCTGAAGAATTCAAGGTGGTTGATCCACAAGCCATTCATACTGCCCGCCAGTTTACCCGTGCCACCCTGACCGGGCATCTGCGCGCCGACTTGCTGAGTGCCTATGAAGGCCATCTGACACCAGGAAAATATAGCCCGGATGCACAATCCATGGCCAGACGCGGTTTGAAAAACCTGTCCCTGTCGTATTTGCTTGAATGGTCGGATGATTCCACTTTTGATCTGGCGAAAACCCAGTTCGATGAAGCTGAAAACATGACAGATCGTCTGGCCGCATTGACAGCCCTGACCAATTTTAGCGGCACGGACAAACATGCCAAAGCAGCCGCCAAAGCCCTGAACCAGTTCTTTAAAGACTTCAAAAAAGAAGCCTTGGTCATCGACAAATGGTTCATGTTGCAGGCCACTGCGCGCACCACTGATGTGGCAAAAGTACGTGAACTGATGACACACCCAGCCTTTACCTTGAACAACCCCAACCGTGCACGCAGCCTGACGTTTGCCTTCTGCAATGCCAATCCGGCACGTTTCCATGCGGCTGACGGCAGTGGTTATGCCTTGTGGGCAGAGTTGGTGATTGCGCTCAACAAGCTTAATCCGCAAGTGGCAGCCCGTCTGGCGCGCAGCATGGATCGCTGGAAGAAATATCCAAAGAATTTGCAAACCCATATGAAGGCCGCTCTGCAAAAAGTAGCTGACACCAAAAAACTGTCGAAAGACGTTCTGGAAGTAGTCAGCAAAGCCCTGGCTTCCTGAAAACCTGTTTTGATCTTACTGCGCGAGCGTGATCGGGGCTCATGCGCTGCTCGAAATGCTCATGTACTATAGTACATTCCGCTTTTTGCGCGGCTCTATTTGTTGCCACTGAGCCCGCTGACGCACGCTCGCTGCAGATCGTAAACAGGTTTTGAACGACTTATTGAACAAACTATTGACAAGAATTACTGAAAAAATCGAGAGAACAACATGAAACGTGTAAGCCTGACCCAGTACCTGGTCGAAGAGCAGCGCCTGAATAATTCGATACCGGCAGAATTGCGCCTGCTGATCGAAGTGGTGGCGCGCGCCTGCAAGACCATCAGCCATGCAGTAGGCAAGGGTGCTTTAGGTGAAGTGCTGGGTACCGCCGGTAGCGAAAACATTCAGGGCGAAGTGCAAAAGAAGCTCGACATCCTGTCGAATGAAATTTTGCTGGAAGCGAATGAATGGGGGGGGCATCTGGCCGCCATGGCATCGGAAGAAATGGAAAGCATCCATCCGATACCTAACCGCTATCCCCAGGGCGAATACATGCTGCTGTTTGATCCACTTGATGGCTCCAGCAATATTGACGTCAATGTCTCTATCGGTACCATCTTCTCGGTATTGAAGGCACCGGAAGGCATGGGCAAGCCAACTGAGCAAGACTTCCTGCAACCCGGCAGCAAGCAGGTTGCCGCCGGTTATGCCGTGTACGGCCCCCAGACAGTCCTGGTACTGACCACGGGTAATGGCGTGAACTGCTTCACCCTCGACCGTGAAATGGGTTCCTGGGTACTGACCCAACGCAATATGCAAATCCCGGAAGATACCAAGGAATTTGCCATCAATGCCTCCAACACCCGTCACTGGTATCCACCCGTCACGCGTTATGTCGATGAAATGCTGGCGGGCGGCACCGGTCCACGCGGCAAAGAATTCAACATGCGCTGGATCGCCTCCATGGTGGCCGACGTACACCGCATCCTGAACCGTGGCGGCATCTTCATGTACCCGGCAGACAAACGTGAACCGGACAAGGCAGGCAAACTGCGTTTGATGTACGAAGCCAACCCCATGTCCTTTATCGTCGAACAGGCTGGCGGCGCATCGACCGACGGCAAGCAACGCATGCTGGATATCCAGCCAGAAAAACTGCATCAGCGTGTTGCGGTGTTCCTGGGTTCCAAAAATGAAGTGGAAAGAGTGACGCAATACCATCAGGAATGATGGAGTCATAATCCTTGAAAACGCGAAGTGTAAGCTTCGCGTTTTTTTATGGGTGTTCGTGTTTTGTCGGTGTTAAATCATGATCATGATTCGGTATTGGGGGCATGCCATTTTTTTCATATTGGTTACTTCACATCGAAACTTAATGGCAAATTGTTGAAAATATTGACGCTTGAATTATTCTTCAACTTGTCGGTCAACTGTCGGGTTTCTGTCGTGTTGTCTTTTTGAACGTTTATCTATACTTCGCAACATTGATCGAAACGATGGAATTACGAAATGAATACTGAAAAAAACACTCAACAAACTCGCTTACTGACACCTAACGAGCTTGCGGTTTTTATTAAAATTTTCCGTGAGATGAGACACTGGTCTCAAGAGCAATTGGCTGAAATCTCAGGACTCAATGTACGAACAATTCAGCGGGTAGAGCAGGGCTTGTCTGCAAGTCTCGATACTCGACGAGCTCTCGCGAGTGCATTTGAATTAGAGGATATTGATGCTTTTAACAAGCCATTCGCTATTCCATCCGAAGAAGAAATAAAAATACAGAAAGAAAAATTTGATCGAGAAAACGTCACGTTAACGGCGATTCCGCTAACAACAGGAAGGCAATTGGCCAAGCTTGTGGAAACATGCGCGATGGACCTGTCGGAACCAGCCTTCGAACTATCCCGCGAAATGGAGGAAGCCTTTGCGGAACTGGTGGATTATTTCCGTTGCTATCGTGATTGTGCCGATGAGTACAGTCAAACCCAGAAGCTTGATATGTACGATGAGATGCAATCCTATATTGACACGCTCAAGGTACTTGGAGTTTCACTGAGATATGCAGAACGCAAGATGCAGGTGAAATGGGGTTTGGATACAGATAGTATGCCAATGTCTGTTAACGTACTTTATGTTGTCGGTTTCCCCCTCGGCAAGGAGCCTGAGCAATTTGCTACTTCTAGATCTGCTGGAGTTCGCATGTAGGGTGATAATTGTCACCAGAATTGTCAATTTAATAACGTTGTACCTATTTTTGCGGGAATTTTTAGGTTTTGATTTTATTGATACTTAATTCGACCTAATTATCAATAAATTCCATATTTGACATATGACTAGACGAAGCGCATGCTGATATAACATTTTCATTTATCGCCAGCCTGGAGTCAGACATGCCCGCATACCGTTCCCGTACCACCACCCACGGCCGCAATATGGCCGGTGCCCGCGCCCTGTGGCGTGCGACTGGCATGAAGGATGGTGATTTCGATAAGCCTATCGTTGCTGTCGTCAATTCCTTCACCCAGTTTGTGCCTGGGCACGTGCATCTGAAAGACCTGGGCCAGATGGTGGCGCGTGAGATTGAAGCGGCTGGCGGCGTTGCCAAAGAATTCAATACGATAGCGGTGGATGACGGTATCGCCATGGGTCATGGCGGCATGCTGTATTCGTTGCCTTCACGCGAATTGATTGCTGATTCGGTTGAATACATGGTGAATGCCCATTGTGCTGACGCCATGGTGTGTATTTCCAACTGCGACAAGATCACGCCCGGTATGCTGATGGCTGCCATGCGTTTGAATATCCCCGTCGTATTTGTCTCTGGCGGCCCGATGGAAGCGGGCAAGGTGCTGGAGACCTTGCATCCCAAGCAGACTGGTGAACAAAGGATAGTGAAGATTGATCTGGTCGATGCCATGATCAAGGCTGGTGACAGCAAGGTATCGGATGAAGAAATCGGACGTATCGAACGCTCTGCCTGTCCTACCTGTGGTTCCTGTTCCGGCATGTTCACGGCAAATTCCATGAACTGCCTGACCGAAGCGCTGGGTCTGTCCTTGCCAGGTAACGGCACGATTTTGGCGACACATGCTGACCGTAAGGAACTGTTCCTGCGTGCAGGTCGTCTGGTGGTCGAACTGGCCAAGCGCCACTACGAGCAGGATGATTATTCCATCCTGCCACGTTCGATTGCCAACAAGGCGACCTTCGAAAACGCCATGGCACTGGATGTGTCCATGGGTGGCTCTACCAATACTGTTTTGCATTTGCTGGCTGCAGCGCATGAAGCTGGCGTCGATTTCAAGATGGCGGATATCGACCGTATCTCGCGCAAAGTACCCTGTCTGTGCAAGGTCGCACCGATGACCGATAAATACCATATCGAAGATGTACATCGCGCTGGCGGTATTATCTCTATCCTGGGTGAGCTGGCACGCGCCGGTTTGCTGGATACCACACGCCCGACTGTGCATAGTCCGACCATGGCAGACGCGATTGCGCAAAACGATATTGCCGTGACTGACAATGCCGCGATACGCAAACTGTTCAGCGCTGCGCCGGGTGGCGTGCCTACCCAGACTGCATTCTCGCAAGACAAACGTTTTGACAGCCTCGATACTGACCGCGAAGCTGGCTGCATACGCGACAGGGCACATGCCTATTCGCAGGATGGCGGCCTGGCAGTTCTGTATGGCAATCTGGCAGAAAAAGGCTGTATCGTCAAAACCGCAGGTGTCGATGAAAGCATCCTGAAATTTACCGGCAAAGCACGTGTGTTTGAAAGCCAGGATTCTGCTGTCGAAGCCATTCTTGGTGATACCGTGCATGAAGGTGACGTCGTCATCATCCGTTATGAAGGCCCCAAAGGCGGGCCCGGTATGCAGGAAATGCTGTATCCGACTTCGTACATCAAATCCAAGGGCCTGGGCAAAGCCTGCGCGCTGTTCACTGATGGTCGTTTCTCGGGCGGTTCTTCCGGCTTGGTCATCGGCCATGCGTCACCCGAAGCAGCAGAAGGCGGGACGATTGGTCTGGTAGAAGAGGGCGATATCATAGAAATCGATATTCCCGCCCGTACCATCAACCTGAAAGTCAGCGACAGCGATCTGGCTCAGCGCAGGACAGCAATGGAAGCACGTGGTCCGCAAGCCTGGCAACCGGTAGACCGTGAACGCTATGTCTCGCAAGCCTTGCAGGCGTATGCTGCTTTGGCAACATCGGCTGATCGTGGCGCAGTCAGGGATATTACCCAGTTGCAGCGTAAATAAAAGCCTCGTTCGGGCAAATTTGTTCGCTGGCTGACATCGCAGGGCATTGGTATAAACCGATGCCCTTTTTTAATTGTAGAAATCCTCTAAGCTGGTAGAACTCATTTCATAAATAGGGATGAGTGCGAGCAAGGCGATTCGGGATGCAGTGCAAGGCGTAAGGTGTTTACACTGTGCAGCTAAGGCTGGTGCCTTAGCAAGCGCAATGTCACAACCTCGCGCTGCAATGCGCCCGCGAAGTGTCAATGCGGCCAGCTCCCGGAGGGTTTGCCTCATAACGCGTGCTGGACTGCAAGGTGTGAACAATTCGACTCGTTGCAATAGACCCGCTATTGACTGCCTCGTCCCCTTGCAGGGCGCATGTGCGCTGGTAAGCGCACATCGTACGCAGGCGTGCAGCATGCTGCACGAAACCCCTGCTTTACCCTTGCCAGCCCACGTTATGAGGCAAACGCATCTCACCCCTATTTATGAAATGAGTTCTCGCTACTTGCTTTCTGGCACGCTGACCATACATAGTGAGCAGAGTTGGTAAATAATACGATCGTTCACCGCAAAAAGTAGGAAATGCGCGCCTCGTTTATACTCTGGTCTGAGCCGTCAGGTTTTTTGATGCCGGTCATAACAGAATACCAAGCAATATTCATAAAAAGAATCCGCGAGAATTGTATGTTAAGCAATGACCAGCCTGTCGATCTGAAGGAACAGGCACTGGAATACGTTACCTCCTGTAATCTGCCCATGAGCTGGGCGACATTTCGTATGCATGCCTTTGTTGAAACAGCAACAGGCAAGGAACATATTGCCCTGACCCTGGGTGACGTGGCCGACGGCCAGCCTGTGCTGGCACGTATCCATTCTGAATGTCTGACTGGTGATGCCTTGTTCAGCCAGCGTTGTGACTGCGGCCCGCAACTGGAACTTGCCCTGCAAAAGATCGCCAATGAAGGCCGCGGTGTCTTGTTATATCTGCGCCAGGAAGGACGTGGCATTGGCCTGGTGAATAAAGTGCGCGCCTATCGCTTGCAGGATGAAGGCGCGGATACCGTAGAAGCCAATCAAAGACTGGGTTTCGCGGCTGATTTGCGTGACTATAGTCTGTGTGACCCCATGCTTAAGCATTTGGGTATCAACTCAGTCAAACTGATGACCAATAACCCACGCAAGATCGCTGCGATGGAAGGCATGAAGATCACGGTGAAAGAACACGTGCCGCTGATCATCAAGCGCAACCCTTTTAACGAGCGTTACCTGGCCACCAAGGCCACTAAGCTCGGGCATCTGATACAGCCAGAACTGTAAGACGCTCTGCCGCCAGTCAGTTCACCTGCAAGATTCATACTTCCACCATGTCTTGCAGTTTTTCAAATTCGGTGGTGGCTTCAGTCAAGACTTCATCCAGCGAAGCCTGATCCAGTCCCAGGCTTTCCCATGACTGCCCGGTGATTTCTGGCGGTGCCAGATCGGGCGTGGTTGTTACTCTCAAGGCGTGGGCTATACCATCTGCCACATGGATGATGGTTGCCAGAAAACCCAGTCCGGGTTTTTCTGGTTGATGATGGCCTGAAATGGCCTTGATCATCATTTCTGAAAAATTCCACTGTATTGCCAGCGCTTCGCCTATCGCGGCATGATCGATGTCGATCAAACTTTTTTCAGTTTCGTATTGTGTTTCTGGATGCTCTTGTCTATGGGCCAGCACAGTTTCGTAGGCCTCGGTATATGAGGTCGCCAGTACCAGCGCGCCTATGTCGTGCAGCAGACCGGCGGTGAAGGCCACGTCAGTATTAAAGTTCAGGCGCCTTGCCAGGATCTTGGCGACAATGGCAACTGCATTTGAGTGACGCCAAAATTCCTTATGGCTGAAACCACGACAATTATTTTCTGGAAAACAGCCCGACAGGGCGGCGGTCATCACTATCTGTTTTACCGTGCTCAGTCCCAGTAGTGAAATTGCCTGCTGCACCGTGGTGACCTTGATCATGGTCGAGTAATAAGCCGAATTGGCATAACGCAGAGTCTTGGCTGTCAGTGCGATATCCAGGCTGACCTTTTGTGCCAGCTCATGTACATCCAGTTCATCGTTATCCATGCTGTTCAGCAATTCCATCACGATCGCTGGTAAGGTTGGCAAATCTTTAACGCTGTCGATAATCTGTGCAAGTGAGATGGAGTTCATACGGGTTTTCCTGCAAAGCTGATCCCCATAGATTGCCAGAAATTTGGCAATTGAACATGCATTTTTCTTATGTGTACCAATTTACTACGCAAGATGCCATGAAATTGAGTAATTCAAAGAATGTGCAGCAACTCGCATTTTTGTGTCAGGATACAAGATAAGTTGCCAAAAAGAATAGGTGTAAAACCATGCTGATTGTTAGCCAGCCTTGGTCTGGTGAGCTGCTTCGTTGGTGCACGTGTAGAAATAGGTTCTTTCCCGCATGAAAATTTATGAAATCAATTCAGCCTTTTATTATTGATCATCGTGTGCTTGCTACTGATGCCCTTGGTGTTCAGGCAGGCAGCGTCAACTATTCGTTATTGAAATCTTTCTGGTTTATAGGGATGCTGTCTGCCGCCGTGATAGGCGGCATCACGCATTTCAATTGGGCTGCATTAACACTGTTCATCTCGTCTACGATCGTGGTTTTGCTGTTTGGACATTCGTTGGGCAGCCACAGAAAGCTGATACACAATAGCTTCGAATGTCCGTTATGGCTGGAGTACCTTATGGTTTATCTAGGTGTGCAAGTGGGGCTGGCTGGGCCGATAGGGCTGTTGCGACAACACGAATTGCGTGATTACGCGCAACGTCTGCCAGACTGCCATGATTATCTGCGGCATGGTCGTCGTATCTGGGTGGATGGATGGTGGCAATTACATTGTGATCTGCATTTACATCATCCACCAGAAATTCGCATAGAGAGCAAAATAGCAGACGACGGTTTTTATCGTTTTTTGGAAAAAACCTGGATGTTGCAACAATTACCGATTGCCATGCTTTTTTATTGCTGGGGTGGCTGGGCATTTGTATTTTGGGGGGTGTGCGCACGCGTTACTACGGGTGTTTTTGGTCACTGGTTCATTGGTTACCTTGCACACAATCATGGACAACTGCGTTATGAAGTCAGCGGTGCTGCGGTACAGGGGCGTAACATACGACTCGCTTCACTGTTGACCATGGGAGAGTGCTGGCACAACAACCATCACGCCTATCCGGGGTCTGCAAGACTGGGTTTGCTGGCTGGTGAATGGGATCCGGGTTGGTGGGCTCTTTTGCTGTTAAAGAAAATGAGACTGGTTTCCAATTTGAAGCTGCCGGATGATTTGCCGGTTCGACCTGAATTGCATGTATATACGGTAGCTGGACAGTATGTGCCCCAGAAAAAATACTCAAATGCGGCAATTTAAAGAGATAAAAGACATCTATGAATGAAGATGAGAGTAAGGAAGTACAGCCATTAGTTCCATTGGTGGCAGATAACGCAAATAAAAACTTCATTGAAGGGTTTGTTCCGGAAGTAGTAAATGGTTTGGTTCTGCCAGCACCACGCAAGAAAGCGCTGCCTTTTTCAAAATGGTTGCCCTTCATTGCCGGTGCAGTCATCGGTGTTGTGCTGAGGCTGGTTTTTTCAGGCACCACCGGGTCGGCTTATACCGCTATGGCAAGTGCGTTTATCTGGCTGGTACCAATGGCGGTTGGGGTAAGTACCGTGTTTGTTGCAGAGTGCCAAACGCGGCAAAGCTGGTGGTTCTATGTTACAGGACCTATTGTTGCGAACACCCTGTTTGTATCAGGGCGTGTTGACATATCTTTTAGGCGAAGCATTTCCCCCATAGCGCGGGCTGGCAAGGCGTGCGGCGCAGTCAGGGCTGGTGCCCCTGACAAGACGCGCAACGCAGTCCAGCCCGCGCTATGGGGGAAACCCGGAGGGAATGGGTCCGAAACCTCGCCTGGCGTTGTTGTGCGTCGCTCACTTGGATTACCAAGCAGCGCTCCGCACGCCTAGCCAGACAAGGTTTCAAACCCATTTGCTTGCCTAAAAGATATGTCAACACGCCCTAGGTACGATGGCGATTTTAATAGAAGGCATGATTTGCGCCATCATTATCATCCCGCTGTTTGCCGTGGTTGGTGCACTTGGAGGGCTGTTGATGGGGGTAATTTGTCGTACCACCAATTGGCCCAGGCAGGCAGTATCTGGTTTTGTGGTGTTGCCACTGTTGTTTGGTGCAATCCCGGCATCTGATCCTGATCTGCAACGTATAGCTATGCTTGAGCGTACGATACAGATACAGGCTTCGCCAGAACAGATCTGGCATCAATTACATCATGCAGAAAACATACAGCAAGATGAAGTAGGGCAGGCCTGGATGTATCGAATAGGAGTTCCTTCGCCACTTGCTGGCATCACCCGCGAAACCCCGACTGGACTGGTGCGTACAATCAGAATGAACAAGGCTATTTACTTTGATCAGGTTTCCAGCGATTGGGTGAAAAATCAATATGTGGTCTGGCGTTACCACTTTTACCCGGATTCTTTCCCGCCCAATGCGCTCGATGACCATGTGATGATAGGTGGGCGATACTTCGATATTCTGGATACGACTTATTCCCTCAAGCCATTGACCGCACAAACTACAGAACTGAAGATACAAATGCGTTATCGAGTCAGTACAGATTTCAATTGGTATGCTGATGCTGTTGCCAAATTACTGATCACGGATTTTGAAGAAGTGATTTTAAATTTCTATCAAAAAAGAGCAATAGCAAGAGTCGAAAAGATTTGATTGATTTGATGGCAGGCATTGCTAAGTCCATCAGTAGTGACACGCGTCAAAAATGGACGATTTCAAACAAGTCAATGCGAATGATGTACTGGCCAACACGACCGGTGTATCGGTGGAAAAAGTGGAAACGGACCGCACCTATTACATGGTGCGTGGTTTTGATATCGTCTACCGGCAATCCATCTGCGCCACGTGCTCAAATCCAGATGAGCAAATCGTGGCGCAGGAATATTTATGCTTTTGGAGCTGCAGTTGATGCGGTCACGCTTGCTTCAGCATGCTGTACCTGGGTTTGTTTTTGCGGCAATGCCCACACGCTATTGGGGTCACCCTGTTGTCCACGTCGCAAAGTCGCTTTGGCCATGCGCCAGTAAAGGTAAGCGGCGATCAGGGCCACCGTATCCACAGAAAAAATGACCCATTGCCCATGCCACAGATTTTGCAGCAGGTGTTCACCACTGGCCGCGTAATTGATGACAGGGATGGCGGCTGTCAGGGCTGCACATAGCAGCAGTAATTCATGACCGGCACGCGCCGGTGCTCGCAAAAATGCCCAGATCATGCATATGAAAAACACCGCATAATAACTGCGTTCTTCCCATAGTGCCGGGTCGCCGGCCTGTGGCGATAGCTGCATGAATTTATTGGTGACGAATACGGCGGAGATACCCGCAATGCAGCCCAGGCACACGCCCAGGGTCAGTTGTGCCATCCATTTGGTATTGCGTGGCTGTGCGATCTGGTGTCGCTTGCGGCGTGCTTCCACCCATAACAGATTGCCGCTGTAGAACAGGAAGGCACCCGCCAGACCGAGGATGAAGTACAGCCACTGCAAGGCGACATGGCCATAATTGCCGAAGTGCAGGGTTTGCAAGGCGCGCAGGAAGCCGGTGCCGATACTGAAATTTTCTGGCTGCTGCACACGCAATATCTTTCCTGTGCTGCCATCAACGGCAACACCGGCCATGGTATTGAGTGTGCGTTGCTGGTTTTCGCCGTAGGCTTCTATCCTGGCATTGCTGTCGCCTGCATGGTGATAGTACATATGGGCGATGTTGATCTGTGGCGCTGCTGCCTGTACGCGTGCAACCGCATCATCGAAAGAAATCAGGGCTGCGCTTTTACCGCTGGCCTTTACCGGTGCAACCAGCGATAAATCTTCGTTGATGATGTCCAGCAATTTGCCGTCAAACACCAGGAATTGAAATGGTGCCAGCATCAGGGTGCCGATGGCGAGTACGGCACCACTCCAGGCAAAAATGATGTGGAAGGGAAGTGACAGCATACCGATGGCATTGTGTGCATCTTGCCAGAACAGTTTGAGGTTCCTGCCTTGTCGCAAAGCGAACAGGCTTTTCAACATGACCGGCGCGTAGATGACTACGCCGCTGACCAGTGCCAGACCATATAACACGCAAACTATGCCCAGCACATACAGGCCCCATGATGCTGGCAAACCAGCGGTGTAATGCAGGCGATAGATGAAGTGTGACAGTTCGGATATCTGGTTCTTTTCCTGTAATTTGCCATCGGCAGACAGGCTGAAATGGTGTTCGAGTGAAGTGCCGTCTTTGCGCTTTTCATCCCATTCCAGTACCAGTCTGGGTTCATGCGGGGTCGGCAGGTTCAGGTGAAATCTTTCGCTGGCGGTGGGGTGTGCTGCCAGCACGGCATCAATCAGGGCTTGACCTTGTTGTAGCGATTCTATTGGTGCATGGCGGGTTTCGGTTTGTTCCCATGCATGTAGCTGTTCGGTAAATACTGTGATGGATCCGGCGTAAAAAGCGATAAACAAACCCAGCCCGGCGATGAGTCCAACCCATGTATGTACCTGAAGAAAGCTGCGTAAGGTAGAAGTTTTCATGCGGGTTTCACCATGGTGGTCAAAAACATTGCCAGGCCCATGGCCTTGAGTAGATGGATGGCAGTAAAGCCCAGCAGCGTTGCGGCACCCATCCACAGCCAGGCACGCAAGCCGGTTTTAAACAGGAATGCACTGCACATGCTGGCTATCCATACCAGGAAAACCAGCAATAGCAGAGGCAGGGTACGGGTTTTGACATCGCCCGGCCCAAACAGGGCAAGCAGACCGACGATGGCAACAGACAATGGCAGGCCGAGCAGTGCCGCGGCCAGGGATTTAGCCCACATTTTTTGTTCTCCTGTAAGCATCAAAATAGGGTAGGACAACCAGGCCCAGCATCAGGGCAGTCAAAGCCGAAAAAAACCCGGCCCACCAGCCGAGCGCAAACCAGGCGGCGGCAATACCCAGCCCGCAGCATAAAGCGGACAGAATAAGCAGTCTGCGCCGCTGATCCGGGCTGGCCTTGATCGCCAGCCACAAATGCTGATGTGGTGAAGTCAGGTAAAGGCATAGGGCAGCCAGCCATGAAAGAAGTAGAGCCAGGATAATCATGAGTTCTGAAACCGTAGATGAAAATCATATTGATGAATATCATGGCAAGGCATGCGTGTGACTTTGCCTGCCTTGCCATAGCGAAGTTGGATGCAATGAGTTCTAGATCTTCGCTTCCACTCCCAGGCCCAGCATGCGGCCTTTGCCCAGCACTGCCGCCTGACGATTGCCTACGGTATCTGTGCGATAGGTGGTGTAAGTGCTATTCAGTAAATTGCTGCCATAGGCAAAAAAGCGTATGCCTTCCGTCATGGCATACGAGAGCTTGCTGTTGAAAATGGTGTGACCATCATTACGTCTGTTCGCCGTGTTTGCCGCATCGGAATAAGTGCCTGCTTCATGCACGACATCGCCATTGATGATCCATGCGCCGGGTTTCCAGGTAAATCCAAGGGACTGCATGGCATCTGGTGACCGTTCAAACTGGTTGCCGGTGAAATTTCCTTGTGGTGACGTAAAGTCCAGATAGCGACTGCGCGAAATACCCAGGGCGCCAAAAACTTCCAGGTCGGGGTGAACCTGGCCGCGCAGCTCCAACTCCATCCCCTGCAACCGTGATTTACCTGCATTCACGATATAGGTATCGAGCGAGTTGCGGGCGATATTGACTTGCTGGTCACGCCAGTCCACACGATAAATATTCAAGGCCAGGAACAATTGTTCGGCAGGCTTGCCCTTGACTGAAAATTCATAGTTGCTGGTGGTTTCCGGCGCATAGGCTTTTGCACCACGCTGATAACTGTAATTGACGCCGCCGGTACGGTAGCCGCGCTGTGCGGTAATGCCAGCCATCCAGTCTTTGCTGAAGTTGTAGCGCACACCCAGCTTGGGCAGCCAGGCAGAAAAATCCGTGGCCAAATCCTGTATGCCATCATTGGCAACCACGCCGGCACCAATCATTTGCGTCACCACCTGCTTCGCCGTGGCAGTATTGCCGCTGGTGTTACTGATGAGGATGCGGCTTTGCTTTTCTTTGTCGTAACGCACACCAGCTGTGAGTGTCAGCTTGTCGATGCTGTAATCCAGTTCACCAAATACGGCGCGATTGTCAATCTGGTTGCGTTCGCCATTGTTGCGCAGGATGAGATCGTTAGGGTAAGCTGCTTCGCAGACAGTGGGGTTGGGGCAAAGGCCAAAAATGTTCAGCACATACGATACCGGCACGTGGAAGTCATCACTGGCATTGCTTTTTTGCGTGGCGTAATAGGCACCGACCACACCCTTTAACTGATTTCCAAAGACGGGCAAGTCAAAATTGGCACGTGCTTCCTGGCTGAATTGCTTGTCGATATGCAAGCCTATGGCAGTTCCCTGATTGAGCTCAGTCTTGTCGTAATCTGTGAGGCGGTTATAGCGATTCCTGGCAAGCGTGGTCAATAAGGTGACTTCGGTTTTGCCGAATGCCATGCTTTGTTCCAGCGCCAGGTTTTTGGTATGGTTGCTGGAAAAATGTGGCATGTTCGACAGCGCGATGCGGTCATTGACATTGCGTGTCGTCATTTCCACATAGCTGTCGCCAAGCTGCTGTTGCGATTCAACCAGGGTCAGTTTGGCCTGGTAATTGTCACCGAACGGTGTCAGGCGCAATTTGCCACGGTAGGTGTGGTTGTCATCCGGGTTCCAGCGCGAATCATTGCGTGTCTGGTTAAAACTTTCACCATCGCTGCGCTGTTGTTCAATGCTGATGCGGAATGCTGCCAGGTCCTGTACCAGTGCACCGCCACCGGCAACGGCGACTCTTTGTGTATTGAAGTTGCCCATGCTGACGCGGCTACTGAAATCCCAGCGATCCAGCGGGTCACGTGTGCGCATTACTACTGCGCCAGCCAGGGCATTGCGCCCCTGATTGGTAGATTGTGGCCCACGCAAAACTTCCACCCTGTCAGCATCCCAGACCGACATGCCGCTGAAATCCTGGCCATATCCTTCCTGGGCGACACCGTCGATGGTGATCGTGGCAGTCTTGCCGTCGCCACCAGTCGGGCCATACAGCGGGACGCCGCGAATCGACAGACCCTGCGCTGTTCCCACGTTCGCCATGCGGCTGACTACGTTTTCCAGTGAGGCATTGGCAGCTTCTGCCATTTGTCGCCCATTGCGGATGCCGACACTGTTGCTGCTGTCGATTTCACTACGTTTGAGTTTGTCGCCGCTGACGACAACGGTATCGACTTGCGCCGGTTTGTCGCGGTCACTGTCCTGTGCCGGACCGGATTCGTCATTGGTGGTGGTGCCGGCTGGTGTTGCCGGTGCTGCTGCATAGGCATAGTTAACATACGCATGGTTAACGGTCAGAGCGCTGATGAGCGAAGTCATCAAGAGATTTTTACGCATTACTTTCCCTCAGTTGATTGATTTTTGTTTTTGTTTTTTCAAGCGATCTACCCACGTCGTAATGCTGGCGAACGTGTTGAGTAGGAGGGCTGGCTGCTTATGGGAATCGTGAAATTGTAACAATACGAAATATTGTAAATGGTAATGAGAATGATTTGCAATAAAAATGTTACTTAAGTACAATGTCGGCAAGATTTTTCAATTCCGGTCTGCCAGCAGAAACCACTTTTTTGCCTGTGCAGTCATTTTTCAGGACTCTTCATGAATCAGCGTACTTCAATTACTTCCCGTCGCATTTCCCATCTTTTGCAGGACAATTTGCCGCGTTTGAGGCCGATGGCATGGGCCTTGTCCATGGCAATGGCCGCATTGGCCGCAGTGACATCACCGGCGCTGGCATTTGCCGATGAGGCCACTCCGGCCAAAACGGACAAGGCGGAATTACCCGAGGTAGTGGTCAGCGGAACTGCCGGGAACGAGCCCAGTACTGAAAAAACCGGAGCCTACACCACGCGTAGAAGTGGTTCGGCTACCCGCCTCGATATGACATTGCGCGAAACACCGCAATCTGTATCAGTAGTGACACGCGCCAAAATGGATGACTTCAAACAAGTCAATGCGAATGATGTGCTGGCCAACACCACCGGTGTATCGGTGGAAAAAGTGGAAACGGACCGCACCTATTACATGGCGCGTGGTTTTGATATCGTCAATTTCCAGTATGACGGCGTGGGCCTGCCATTCACCACCGGCAATGTGGCCGGTGATATTGATACGGCGATTTACGACAGGGTGGATATCGTGCGTGGGGCGAATGGTTTGATGTCGTCTACCGGCAATCCCTCTGCGACGGTCAACTTTATCCGCAAGCGTCCTGCGTACCAATTCCAGGCATCGACCGGATTGACGCTGGGTTCGTGGAATACGCGCAGGCTGGATGCCGATGTGTCAGGCGCCCTGAATGCGGCTGGTACGATTGCTGGCCGTATTGTCGTGGCCAAGCAGGTGGGTGATTCTTATCTGGACCGTTACTCACCTGAAAAAACGGTGGTATATGGCGTGATCGAAGCCAATCTGGGTGATGCCACCGTGCTGACCCTGGGGCATTCGCATCAAAAGAGTGATGGCAAGGGTGGCATGTGGGGTGCCTTGCCCCTGTATTACACCGATGGCAGCCCGACCAATTACAGAACCTCTACCAGCACTGCGGCAGACTGGGCACGCTGGGTGACGCAGGATGATCGCAGCTTTGTCGAACTGAGCCATCAACTGAATAATGACTGGCAAATCAAGACTACCCTGAGCCACAACCGTTCAACAGCAGATTCCAAACTGTTTTACGTCTATGGCACGCCTGACCGCAAGACCGGCCTGGGTTTGTACAGCTACCCTTCCATGTATAACGACGTCAATAGCCAGACCCTGTTTGATCTGTCTGCCACGGGCAAGTTCACGCTGGCAGGACGTCAGCATGACCTGAGTTTCGGTGTCAACTGGTCGAAGTCAAAAATGGATGATATTTCCCACTATGGCGTGGGCATAGGTACTGCCTTGCCGGATATCACGAACTGGACAGGTAATTATCCGCAACCGGCATTTAATGCTTACACCGATGGCAGCGCCTATGAAGACAAGCGCAATACGGTATTTATAGCATCCCGTTTTAACCTGGCAGATCAGTTCAAACTGATTGCCGGTGCCAATCGCACCAAGGCCGAAAGCACCGGCTATGCTTACGGTGTCAGTAGTCAAAAGAACGCCAGCAAGACCACACCTTATCTGGGTCTGGTGTATGACCTGACACCTTATGTTTCTGTATATGCCAGCCATACTGAAATATTCAATCCACAAAGCGAAGTGGATGTCAGTGGCAAAACCCTGGATCCGGTCAAGGGTAAGGGCGATGAACTGGGCGTTAAAGTTGAACTGTTTGAGCGCAAGCTCAACCTGTCGGCCGCTGTTTTCAAGATACAGCAAAACAATGCAGCAGAGCAGGCTGGTTATATCGGTACCAAAACCTATTACAAAGGCATCGATGCGCAATCGCAAGGCTTTGAACTGGATGCCAGTGGTGAATTGGCAAAAGGCTGGAACCTCAGTGCCGGATATACCCAGCTAAGTCTGAAGGGCAGCAATGACAAGGATGTGAAAACCTATGTGCCCAGAAAACTGTTCCGTCTGTCGACTACCTATCAACTGCCTTTCATGCCGCAGGCGAAAGTGGGTGGTAGTCTGAACTGGCAGGGCGATACTTTCCGTGATGAAGGTTCAGGCATCATCATTCGTCAGGACAGTTATGCAACGATGAATCTGATGGCGCGTTATGATGTGAACCAAAATTTCAGCATATCGGCCAATCTGAACAATGTCAGCAATAAAAAATACCTTACCAGCCTGTACTGGAGCCAGAGTTATTATGCGGCACCAAGAAATGGCAGCGTCACGATCAACTGGAAATACTGACCGGGCCGGTGACTCATGTTGATGCGCCCTGTCTTCGTTTTGCTGCACCGCTGGTTTGGACTGGCGGTGGCGGTTTTCCTGTTCATTTCAGGTTTGACCGGTGCTTTCATCTCCTGGGATCATGAGCTCGATGCCATGCTCAATCCGCAACTGTTCCAGGCGCGCAGCCAGGCGCAGGGAGAAGCAAGCAAGCTGTTGTCAGGGCTGGAACTGGCAAACAGGGTAGAGGCGCATGACCCCAGAATCTGGGTGACTTATGTGTTGAATGAAGCAGAGCCAGGACATACCAGCCAGATGTCGGTGGAAGGACGCATTGACCCTGCCACCGGCAAGCCCTATGTTCTGGGGTTTAATCAGATCGCAGTTGATCCCGTTACTGGTGATGTGCAGGGCAAGCGGCAATGGGGTGAAATATCCCTCAGCCGGGAAAACCTTTTGCCCTTTTTGTACAAGCTGCATTACACCATGCATATTCCCGATGTATCGGGTGTGGAACTGGGTATCTGGTTCATGGGCATTATTGGCCTGGTATGGGTGCTGGATTGTTTTATCGCACTGTGGATTTCTTTCCCCAACTGGCGTAGCTGGCGCAAGTCGTTTGCTTTTCGCTGGTCGCAGGGCGGCCATAAACTCAATTTCGACCTGCATCGTTCCGGCGGAGTCTGGCTGTGGCTGTTCATGCTGTTGCTGGCGATTACATCGGTATCGATGAACCTGAACACGCAGGTAGTGCGCCCTGTGGTTTCATTATTCTCGCCTTTAAGCGCTGATGTATTTGCCAGTCGCGTGCCAAAGGCACCGGATCAGCCTGTCATACCAGGCATTAGCCGTGAACGCATTGTTGAACTGGCGAAACAGGAAGCGCAACAGCGTGGCTGGACCTTGCCGGCTGGCGGCATATTCTATTCACCGGCTTTTGGCGTTTATGACGTAGGATTTTTTGAAGCTGGCAATGATCATGGCGATGGTGGTCTCGGCAATGCCTGGCTATATTTTGATGGCAAGGACGGGCACGCCCTGGGTGGCAAGATTCCCGGTACCGGCAGCGCCGGGGATATTTTCCTGCAGGCGCAGTTCCCGCTACATTCAGGACGCATCCTGGGCTTGACGGGGCGCATACTTATTTCAATGCTGGGTCTGGTGGTAGCCATGTTGAGTATCACCGGCCTCATCATCTGGATCAGGAAACGGCGCGCAAGGGTGATCGCCAAAGCTCCGGCAATATCAACTAATCCAGTTATTTCTTAACGGTCTGCCTGGTTTTAGCCTGTTTTTCAGCCTATCTTGGGTACCAGGCGTTTTTCACTAATGCTGGCCTTGGCGCGTTCCAGCATGTCGATGGCAGCCGGGCCGCGCAGCAAGGTGACGGCGACTGCCAGCGCATCGATATAGGTCAGATGCGCGAGTCGTGACGTCATGGGAGTGTAAATATCAGGATCTTCTTCCACGTCCACACCGATGTGTACATCAGCCAGTTCTGCCAAGGGGCCGCCACTGGCACACAATACCAATATTTTGGCACCAGCTTCCTTGGCCAGTTGCACGCTATTGATCAGGTCGCGTGTACGGCCTGTGCGCGAAAAGGCGACCACGACGCAATCGCTGTTCAATAAAGTTGCTGACTGTGCCTGCAAGTGGGCATCGCAAAATACCGTCGTGGGTATGCCAAAACGGAAAAACTTCAACTGCGCATCAATCGCCAGTGCGCCGGAATAGCCGAGGCCATAGCATTCTATGCGCCTCGCCCGCGCCAGCAGGCTGACAGCGGCTTCGAAGGTGGCGGTGTTGGCATTATTGCGGGCTTCCATCAGGGCCGCGATGGTGCGATCAAATACCTTGGGCAAGACATCGCGTACATGATCGGCCTGGTTGACATCCAGATGCAGGTAAGGGATGCCGGTTGCCAGGCTTTTGGCAAATGCCAGCTTGAAGGTCTTGAAGCCATCAAAGCCCAGGCTCTGGGCAAAACGGGCGACCGTGGGTTCACTGACATCACAGGCCTGGGCCAGTACACGTATCGACATTTCCAGCGCATCATGCGGTTTTTGCAGCAGAAATTCTGCTACCTGACGCTCAGCACGGCTCAGGGCCGTGCTGGCAGTGCGTATGCGTGCCAGCAAGCCTTTTTCAGGCGGACTGTTGGGTTTGTTGTCAGAAAACGGGTTTGCCATATTGTTTGGTCTTACGGACACCAGAAAACATCTATGGTACAGCCAGCTTCACGCAATAAGGACGCAACCGGCAGATTATTTTCTATTGCATGATCAAGCACCTGACGTTTTTCTGCGCCGGTAATCACCAGCCAGATGCGTTTGGTGTTCAGCAGACGCGGCAACGACAGCGACATGCGGCTTTGCCGGGTTTGCGGATGCACTGCTGCCAGGCAGGCCAGGTCATCATGCTGGGTAGGCGCGCCGGGGAATAGCGAAGCGATATGCCCGTCTGCACCCATACCCAATAACACCGCACTGAAAGCCTGGGGTAATTGTTCATTCAGCCTGGCATTGATGGCTTCGGTGGCGACTTCAGGTGTATTTGCTGCATTTTTAAGTGACACCAGTTGCCAGCGTTTGTCTGTGGCCGACGCTGACAGGCAACGACGGAACAGGCCTTCATTGCTTTGCGTGTCCTGGTCCGGTACCCAGCGTTCGTCGGTGGCGACCAGCTTGATCGGTTGATGTTTATCGATGTCGGCCAGCAACTGGTCCAGACGCTGATACACAGGAGCTGGCGTGGAACCGCCAGCCAGCGCAAAGCTGGAGCTGCTGCCTGTCGGGGTGGTCTGTATCACGTCCAGCCATTGCTGGCTCAGGGCTTCGCTGAGGGTGGCGAAATTTTCGAAGGTATGGTATTTCATGCTCATTTTCCGGCTTAACTTTCCACGAATTCTTCGCCCCATGCCGCACCGTGCTGGGCCAGCAGGTAGCTGGCAGCAGACGGTCCCCAGCTACCGGCGATGTATGACTTCAAGCCTTCGCTATCGTTTTGCCAGGCGCTCATGATAGGGTCTATCCAGGCCCAGGCGGCACTCAGTTCATCATCACGCACGAACAAGGTCAGGTCGCCATGCATGGCGTCCAGCAGCAGGCGTTCATATGATTCCACGCGGCGTGAATTGGATACTTCGGCAAAGTCCAGGTTCAGGGCCACGTCAGACAGACGTATGCCTTCGCCAGGTTCTTTGGCCTTCATGTACAGTTGTACGCTTTCTTCAGGCTGTAGCGAAATCACCAGGCGGTTCGAGCGCAAAGGTCCCTGTGACTTACCAAAAATGGAGTAAGGAATCGGCTTGAAATTAATCGTGATTTCAGCGCTGCGGCTGGCCATGCGTTTGCCTGTGCGCAAATAGAAGGGCACGCCGGCCCAGCGCCAGTTATCAATCTCGGCACGTATGGCGACAAAGGTCTCTGTGCGTGATGCTGGCGGTACGCCGGGTTCATTCTGATAAGCAATGACGGGTTTGCCATCGACGGCGCCGGCACGGTATTGACCGCGCACGGTTTTCTTGCTGACTTCATCCGGCGTGAACTTGTGCAGGGCGCGCAAGACTTTCACTTTTTCATCACGGATGGCATCCGGGTTGGCATTCACCGGTGGTTCCATGGCGACGATGGACACCAGTTGCAGCAAATGGTTTTGTACCATGTCGCGCAGGGCACCGGTATGGTCGTAGAAATCACCGCGTGATTCCACTCCCACCTGTTCAGAGATGGAGATTTGCACATCCTGTACCCATTTGCGGTTCCACAATGGTTCGAGGAAAGAATTGGCAAAACGCAGGGCCAGCAGGTTTTGCACCATCTCTTTGCCCAGATAGTGGTCGATACGGTAAATCTGGTTTTCGTTCAGGTAACTGCGCAGGGACTGGTTGATTTCTTTGGCCGACTGCGCATCACGACCCAGCGGTTTTTCAACCACCACGCGGGCATTGCCTTCGACCAGACCATGTTTGGACAATTGTTCAACCACGGGGATAAAAATGTCAGGGCCAGTTGCCAGGTAAAACAGGGTGGCGTTGTCGTCACTGGTATGCAGGCTGTCTTTCAACGCGGCAAAGTCTTCAGGGATGCGGGCATCGATTTTTGAATAATGCGTCGTCGCCAGAAAGGCAGCACGCTTTTCTTCTGTCGCACCATCAACATTGGCAGCATAGGATGCTATCGCCGCAGCGACACGCACACGGAACTCTTCGTCAGTCAGCTTTTCGCGGGCTGCACCGATGAACTTGAAGTTCTGGTCCAGCCGGCCATTCACAAATGCGCTATACAAAGCAGGGATGATCTTGCGCTTGGCCAGATCGCCGGTGCCGCCAAATAAGACAAATGTGGTCATGCTGACTCCGTATTGTGTTTTGATTAAAGCAGATTTAGTTCTGCTTAAAATCAGTGTAGTCCCATAAATGGTCTACATTGATGATATAGGTTTATGTTGATTATGCCAGAAAATAATCAAAAATGTAGTTTCATTACGATAAATTTGATGTTTTTGCTTAAAATACTGGCTAAAACTTAAAATACTGAAAGTTTGTTACAGAAAAATCGGGATTTATGCTATCTTTACTGGTATTGAATCAGTATTGCAAAAGCTTTCTTATTTTCGCCCTTTCGGGCCTCAGGTGTTTATATGACGACATCCCCATCCACGACGCTGCACCCTGTTATCGACAAGGTTACCCAGCGTATTACAGAGCGCAGCAAAACCTTGCGTAGTAGCTATCTTTCCCAGTTGGAGCATATGCGTGGCCGTGGCCCGCGTCGTGCCAGCCTGTCGTGTGCCAATCAGGCACACGCCAATGCGGCCATGGATAGTGGCACCAAGATCTGGCTGAACCAGGCACAAAAGCCGAATATCGGCATCGTCACTGCCTATAACGACATGCTGTCGGCGCATCAGCCGTATGAAAACTATCCGGCGCAGATCCGCCAGACAGCCTTGCGCTTTGGTGGTACAGCCCAGGTGGCCGGTGCCGTACCTGCGATGTGCGATGGCGTGACGCAAGGCCGTCCTGGCATGGAACTTTCGCTATTCTCGCGGGATGTAATCGCCCAGGCAACGGCGGTGGCTTTGACCCATGATGCGTTTGACGCTACCTTGTGTCTGGGTATTTGCGACAAGATCGTGCCTGGTCTGCTGATTGGTGCCTTGGCCTTTGGTCATCTGCCAACCATTTTTATACCGGCAGGACCTATGGGTTCTGGCTTGTCGAATAAAGAAAAAGCTGCCGTGCGTGAACGCTATGCGCAAGGCAAGGCAACAAAAGAAGAGTTGCTGGCCGCAGAAAGCGCGGCATATCACAGCGCCGGTACCTGTACTTTCTATGGCACGGCCAACAGCAATCAAATGTTGCTGGAAGCCATGGGCCTGCATTTGCCGGGTGCAGCCTTTGTCCACCCGTCCGACCCTTTGCGTAGCGTCCTGACCGATGCCGCCGTAGAGCGCGTCCTGCAGTTGACCGAGCAAAGCGGCAACTACACACCTATTGGTCAACTGGTCAATGAAAAAACCATCGTCAATGCGGTTATCGCCTTGCTGGCAACGGGTGGTTCCACCAATCACACCATTCACTGGATCGCGGTGGCCCGCGCCGCTGGCATCATCATCGACTGGCAGGATTTTGATGAACTGTCATCCGTCGTTCCTTTGCTGACACGTGTTTATCCCAATGGTACTGCCGACGTGAATGCCTTTGAAGATGCCGGTGGCCCGGTGTTCGTGATACGCGAATTGCTGTCGGCCGGTCTCATGCATGCTGATGTCATGACCGTCTATGGCAATGACGGTTTAAACTCACATACCAGCCGTCCGGTATTGACGGATGAAGGCAAGGTCAGATGGGAAGCACTGCCTGCGGAATCGACAGATACCACCGTGGTACGGAATGTAACGGATCCGTTCGCGCCTACGGGTGGTCTGCGCTTATTGCATGGCAATCTGGGTCGTGCCATCGTCAAGGCATCTGCCGTACCTGAAGATGCATGGATCATCAAGGCACCTGCCAGGGTGTTTGAATCGCAGGATGCCTTGGTCAAGGCATACAAGGCCGGCGAACTGAATATGGATTTTGTTGCTGTCGTGATCTTCCAGGGCCCGCAGGCGAATGGCATGCCCGAGTTGCATCAGTTTACGCCTGTACTGGGCAGCCTGATGTCGGCTGGCTACAAGGTGGCACTGGTGACGGATGGTCGCATGTCGGGCGCATCCGGCAAAGTACCGGCGGCCTTGCATGTCAGCCCTGAAGTGGCGCAAGGTGGGCCTTTGGGCAAGGTACGCGATGGTGACCTGGTGGAGTTGAATGTCCATACCGGCGAATTGCGTGCACTGGTGGATGCCGATATCTGGGCACAACGTGCCGTGCGTGAACTCAGCAAGGAGCCGACCTTTGGCTATGGCCGTGATCTGTTCGCCGCACAACGCCGTGTCGTGACTGCGCCTGAGCATGGCGCGTCCACACTTTTCATCGATTGATTTTATCGATTAATTTCATCGATTAATTTCATCGTAATGCCGGAAACCCGCATCACTATTTCTGAAAGCGAAACAAGATCATGAGTCTCAATACCAGCGTGAGCAAACGCAACATCATCGCCCAGCTTGAACAAATCCGTGTACTGCCTATTCTGGTCACCGATGATGTGGATCAGGCGATACGCTGTGTCACAACCCTGGCAGAAAACGGTTTGCCAGCCGTGGAAATCACGCTGCGTACGCCGAATGCCATGACGGTACTGCGTGAAGTCGTCAAGGCTTGCCCAACCGTAACGGTAGGCGCCGGCACGATACTGACGCAGGCACAACTGGAAGCGGTCAAGGCTACGGGAGCTGCCTTTGGTATCAGCCCGGGCATCACACCATTACTGGCCAGGGTTGCTGCTGATTCCGGCCTGCCGTATTTTCCTGGCGTCGGTGGTGCCAGTGATTTGATGCTGGCGCTGGAACATGGTTTTAATGTCGTCAAACTTTTCCCTTCGGACATCGTTGGTAGTACCAAGATGGCCAAAGCCTTGGGCGGCCCTTTCCCTGATGTGAAGTTTTGCCTGACCGGCGGCGTCACTGTGGAAGCGACACCGGCCTTGTTGCAGCAATCGAATATCCTGTGCGTGGGCGGATCATGGATGTGTCCGGCTGCGCTGATCAATGCTGGTGACTGGGCAGCGATAGGTGTGTTGGCCGCAGCGGCAGCAGCAGCCGGCAAGAAGTAAATATTGTCACCAGTGCCAGCAAATGGTAATCCGGCATTGGTACTGGTTGATATGTGTTAGCAGTGTTAGCAGTTTTCGTAAATCACTTTTCGCAAAATAAGCAAGATTATGGCTACTTCCGTTTCCCGTACTCCGCTCTGGTGTTTGTTGCAGCAACGTGCCACCAATATGCCCAGTCTGAAAGAATTGTTTCGCGCTGATCCACAGCGCTTTACGCATTTTTCTGCGTCTGCCTGCGGCATCATGCTGGACTATTCCAAGCAGCGCATAGACACGACAGCCAAGCTTAATTTGCTGGCTTTGGCCAGGCAGCAGGATGTGGAGTCGCGTCGTGACGCCATGTTGCGTGGCGAAGCCATCAACCAGACGGAAAATCGCGCTGTCCTGCACACGGTCTTGCGTCTGCCGAAAGGTGAAGCCTTTGATTTGAACGGTGACAATATCGCGGCGGATGTGCATCAGGTACTCGCACAAATGCGCAGCTTCAGTGATGCAGTCAGGGAAGGGCGCTGGCTGGGCTATACTGGCAAGGCCATACGTACCATCGTCAATATTGGTATCGGCGGTTCTGATCTGGGCCCGCAAATGGCCTGCATCGCCCTGGCACCCTGGTCACAAAAAAACCTGTCACTGCATTTTGTTTCCAACGTCGATGGTCGCCATGTGGCCGATGCGCTGGCGAATGCCGACCCTGAAACCACCTTGTTTGTGGTGGCATCAAAAACCTTCGCCACCATGGAAACGCTGACCAATGCCCGCACCGCCCGTGAATGGATGTTGTCGCACGGTTGCCCGGTTGACCAGATACGTCAGCATTTCGTGGCACTCAGCACCAATGTCAAGGCGGCAGCTGATTTTGGTATCGCACCTGAAAATGTGTTCCCGTTCTGGAACTGGGCGGGTGGCCGCTATTCGATGTGGAGTGCTATCGGGCTGTCGATTGCGCTCTACGTGGGCGCAGACCGTTTTGAAGAAATGCTGGCCGGTGCGCATGAAATGGATTTGCATTTCGCCCAGGCACCGCTGGAACAGAATCTGCCAGTCTTGATGGCCCTGATAGGTGTATGGAATATCAATTTCCTTGGCCTGCAAGCCTTGTCGATTGCGCCGTATCATCAGCGCATGACACGCCTGCCAGCTTATTTGCAACAGCTCGAAATGGAAAGCAACGGCAAGTCCGTCACACGTGAAGGCCAGCGAGTGGATTACACCACCTCACCCATCCTGTTTGGCGAAGCCGGTACCAATGGCCAACATGCGTACTTCCAGTTACTGCATCAGGGCGCAACCATCATCCCTACAGATTTTATTGTGGTGGCGGATGACGATGCCGGTTTGCCCGGCCACAACCAAGCGCTGCTGGCGAATTGCTTTGCCCAGTCCAAAGCCATGGCCTGGGGCAAGAGCATGGAAGAAGTGCGCGCAGAACTGGGCGATCTGCCAGATAAAGTACTGGCACCCCGCGTGTTCGAAGGCAATCGCCCGACCTCGACCGTCTTGCTGGATTCTCTGACGCCGCGTTCCCTGGGCGCATTGATTGCCTTGTATGAACACAAGGTCTTTGTGCAATCCGTGATCTGGGATATCAACGCCTTTGATCAATGGGGTGTGGAACTGGGTAAATCCCTGGCCCAGCAACTGATCAGTCTCGACCCCAGTGCCGTCAAGGAAGATTACGATAGTTCCACCAAGGGCCTGTTGCAGGCGGTGGGACGCAGTCACAAGTTAAAAAAAGCTGCGTAGGGTATTAAGCGGTAACACGTAGCAACACGCCCTGGCGTGCGGGCAGATAAGTCAGGCATTTGTTGTAAGCAAGCCGCAGCCTGTTTGATATATCAAGTCGCAGATTGTGGTGTAAGCATGCTGTCAAGACAGGTGCTTACTCTGTAGAGCTGCGTCTTGATACAGATAAAATTATCGCCTGATATTATTGTCCGATACGTTGCCCGATACATTGCCTCAGTCAGACACGCAAGAATTTTCATCATTCCGATTTTATCCTTACCGTAGAATTTGTCAGCATGAACGCCCACCTACATCCACAATTAAAAATGAACGATATCAGTGACGACAAAGACCAGAACCTGCGTGAAGACATACGCAGGCTGGGGCGTATCTTAGGTGATACGGTAAGAAACCAGCATGGTGATGAAGTGTTCGACCTGATCGAACAGGTACGCCAGAATTCCATACGCTTCCGCCGCGATGCAGATGAAGCCGCACGTGCCGAGCTGGAAACCACACTGGATACCCTGACCAATGACCAGACCACGCAAGTCATACGTGCCTTCAGTTATTTTTCGCATCTGGTGAATCTGGCGGAAGACCAGCATCACGTACGTCGCACGCGTGCCCATTTGATCGCAGGTTCTGCCCCGCGCCAGGGTAGTCTGGCACACACCATCGAAGCCTTGTACAACACCGGACACAGCAGCCAGCAATTGCTGGATTTTTTCCAGACTGCGCAAGTGTTTCCGGTATTGACAGCGCATCCTACCGAGGTGCAACGCAAGAGTATCTTGAATTGCCAGATGGTGATTACACGTTTGCTGGATGAACGTGACCGCATGCAGCTGACCCCCGAAGAATCCGCCGCCAATGAAGAAGCCCTTGGGCGCGCCGTCCTGACGCTGTGGCAGACACGCATGTTGCGCACTTCCAAACTGTCGGTGCTGGATGAAGTGGAAAATGGTCTGAGTTTTTATGACTACACCTTCCTGCGCGAATTGCCACAACTGTATGCAGGGCTGGAAGATTTATTGACGAGCAAAGATGCGGCATTGACGCAAACAGAATTGCCCAGTTTTATGAAAATGGGTAGCTGGATAGGTGGTGACCGCGACGGCAATCCTTTCGTCACTGCCACCGTGCTGGAAAAAACCCTGGCCATGCAGGCGACCCGAGCGTTTAAATTTTATCTCGACGAATTGCATACCCTGGGTTCGCAATTATCGATGGCCAACCTGCTGGTCAAGGTATCTGACGATCTGCTGGCACTGGCACAACGTTCGCCCGATCATTCACCACATCGTGCAGATGAGCCTTATCGCCTGGCCATCAGTGGCGTGTATGCGCGACTGTCTGCCACCTACAAACAATTGCTTGATCTTGAACCGGTGATTCACCCCAGCGGCATTGCTGAGCCTTATGCAACGGCCGAAGAACTGGTAGCGGATCTGGATATCGTCCATCATTCCCTACATGCGAATGGTTCAGCCGCGATCACCCGTGGCCGTCTGCGCCACCTGCGACGTGCGGTCAAAGTCTTTGGTTTTTATCTGGCACCACTGGATTTGCGGCAGAATTCTGATGTGCATGAGCGCGTGGTACACGAATTATTGCAGGCGGCCAATCCTGAATTGAAATACCTTGATTTGAATGAAGAACAGCGTATTGAAGTCCTGATCAGGGAAATCAGTTCGGCCCGGCCGCTGGCATCGCCATACCTGAACTATTCTGAAGAAACCCAGTCCGAACTGGCGATTTACCGCGCCGCCTGCACCGCGCAGCAACGCTATGGCAAAGGTGCGGTACCGAATTGCATCATCTCCAAAACCGATGGTGTGTCCGACATGCTGGAACTGGCCCTACTCTTGAAAGAGTCTGGCCTGCTGCATCCGGCAGAAGGGCGTGTCGATGTCAACATCATCCCGCTGTTTGAAACCATTGGTGATTTGCAAAACAGTGCACCTGTCATGGACAGGTTGTTTGGTATCCCTGCCTATGCGCGCTTGTTGGCCAGCCGCAACAATGCACAAGAGGTGATGCTCGGCTATTCTGACAGTAACAAGGATGGCGGCTTTTTGACATCGGGCTGGGAGCTGTACAAGGCCGAACTGGATCTGGTTGAGGTATTCGCCAAACATCAGGTAAGGCTGCGCTTGTTTCATGGGCGTGGTGGTTCAGTGGGGCGTGGCGGTGGCCCCAGCTACCAGGCTATCCTGGCGCAGCCTGCTGGTGCCGTGCAGGGGCAAATCCGTCTGACAGAGCAGGGGGAAGTGATCACCGCCAAATACGGTAATCCGGAAGTAGGGCGGCGCAATCTGGAAGTGCTGGCAGCCGCCACCATGGAAGCCAGTTTGCTGGCGTATACCGAAACAGCACCCAGGCCAGAATTTTTGTCAGCGATGGAAGAATTGTCTGACCATGCATTCAAGGCATACCGCAACCTGGTGTATGAAACTGAAGGCTTCGAACAGTATTTCTGGGAATCGACCGTCATTTCCGAAATCGCCGGCCTGAACATAGGCAGCCGCCCCGCATCACGCAAGAAATCGACAGCGATAGAAGACTTGCGCGCCATACCCTGGGTATTCAGCTGGTCACAATGCCGTTTGATGTTGCCGGGCTGGTTTGGTTTTGGCAGCGCCGTACAAAGCTATCTGACAGCACATCCGGATACGGGCATGCAGACCTTGCAGGCCATGTTCAGGGAATGGTCTTTCTTTTCTACTGTGTTATCGAACATGGAAATGGTACTGGCCAAGAGCGATATCGGTATCGCCAGCCGTTATGCACAACTGGTGAAAGATGACTCTTTGCGTAACCGCATCTTCCCGCGCATACAGGCCGAACATGAAGCTACGATCGACATATTGAAAGCAATCTCTGGCCAGGATGAATTACTGGCAGCCAACCCCTTGCTGGCACGTTCGATACGTAACCGCTTCCCTTATCTGTCACCCTTGAACCATGTGCAGGTGGAATTGCTGGAACGTTACCGTAACGGGGATGAAGATGAGCGTGTGCGCCGTGGCATCCATCTGTCCATCAATGGTATTGCTGCCGGCTTGCGCAATAGCGGTTAAGCACAGCCTGTCCTGAAAGAAAAAACCTCGCTTGCAAAATGCAAGCGAGGTTTTTCTTTTGGCTGCCAAGTGTGGCTGCCAAGGTCAGACTCAAAACAGCAGGCCGCCACCTTTGCGGAACAAGGCCATATCCACAAAACTGGACATGCGATGTGTACCATCAGATGTCGTGACGGTAATGCCGCCCAGGTCAATAATGCTTTTTTGTACGGCCAGCGACTGTACGGCATCACGTCCGGGTTTGGCCATTTGTATGCCCTTGACCAGCGTCTTGGCAACCATGAAGCCTTCAAAAGTCAGGGAAGACAAATCTTCATCCCTGAATTTTTTCATCATATTGCTATGGTCCATCTGTATCGGAGATTTCTTGCTCAGAGGGTTTGGCACTACCTGGGAAAATACCGTCCATTCAAGTGCAGTAGGTCCAGCCACTTCTGCCAGACGGTCCAGATTGATCAGCGACATACCGGCGACAAAAGTACGTGGGGCATACTTCCTGAACTCTTTCAGGAAAATGCCGGTACCCAGGGTATCGGAAATGGCAATCACGATGCCAGGATTGGTTTTTGCCAGTACGGCGGATTCCCTGGCCATATCTGCAGCCGTACCACTGATGTGGACGATGCCACTCATGAGCATATTGCGTTTGCGCAGTTCGGCAACCACATATTGGTACATGTCCTGATTCAGTGCTGATTCCTGCACCGCGATGCCTACACTTTTAATACCCAGTTTATCGAAATAGGAAAAAATGTATTGCATCTCCTGTTCAGGGCTGGGGCGCCAGAACAATACGCGCGAATTGTAATTTTTTACCGATGCAACCAAAGGTGCAAACAGGGTTTGTCCACTTTGTGCAAATTTTGGCGCGGCCAGCACGGCATCAGTGACTGCTGCCCCTATGCCGCCCAGCAGATATTCTGCCTTGTCTTTTTCTATCAGTTCGGTAACTGCCTGTGCCGACTGTGCCGGTACACCCTGATCATCACGTACCAGATATTTGATACGGCGTCCGCCTACACCACCAGTAACATTGATACTGTCAAAATAGGTAGTGATGCCGGCGACATAATCGCGGCCTATGCTGCCATTGGGCCCGGACAGGTCAATGGCCTGGCCGACAATGATCATATTGCCCTGAGCCAGAGCTGGCGCGCTAAAAATGCCCGAAAACATGCCCGAAAGTAAGCAAACGCAAATGATGCATTGTCTGAGGAAAGAAATCATCCTGGATAACCTGTTGTTTATTGCAATGCAACAAGTTTGTCATGAAAATGTTACGACCCAATGACGATGCACCATTTTGGTTATATCCTCAGGTAATATAGTTATACCTCTTTCAGGGGGTGAAAGCAGCAAACCGGGCTTGCGTCGCCGGTAGTGCGAGATAAATTCTTGATCAGATTATGGAAGGCATCCGGGAAACAGCATCTGGCTGAATCCCGGCATGAAGACAGGTTTTGTTCATTGAAAGATCAGGCTGCGTTTCCTTTTGCAGTATCGTTAAATGTGACGCGCTTGATATCCCCAACGATGACCAGGTAGCAAAAGATGGCGACGGCCGCATTGGCTGCCACGAAAACCAGCGCACCCGAGAATGAACCTGTGGCCTGGAGAATGTATCCAATCACGATCGGTGTCGTGATGCCGGCGACATTGCCAAACGTATTGAACAGAGCACCACTCAAACCGCCAGCTTCTTTGGGTGATGTGTCGGATACGACGGCCCAGCCAAGTGCGCCTATCCCTTTACCAAAGAATGCCAGGGACATGACTGCGATCACCAGTTCATCGGTAGAAATGAAGTTACACAAAATCATGCATGTGGACAAGAGCAAACCTATGACGATAGGAGTTTTTCTTGATATGGAAAGTGACACGCCGGATTTGATCATACGGTCAGAAATGAAGCCACCCAGCATGCCGCCAGCAAAACCGGCGATGGCTGGTATGGCCGCCACGAAGCCCGCTTTGAGGATGGTCATATGTCGTTCTTTAACGAGGTAAACCGGGAACCAGGTCAGGAAGAAATAGGTCAGGGTATTAATGCAGTATTGACCAATGTACACACCTAACAGCATGCGGTTGGACAGTAATTGTTTGATGATGGAAAAGGTATCGATGCGGTTTGCTTCCGGTGCCTGGTGAACGATTTCCAGATCAACCAGGGCGCCGCCCGCATTGATATAGTTCAGCTCTTCGGCATTGATTCTTGGATGATTTTTTGGATCATAAATAGTGAACAGCCAGATGACCGCCATGATTATGCCCAACACACCCATGACGTAAAACACGCTTTGCCAACCCCAGTTATGCACGACCCATCCCATGAAGGGAGCAAAAATAACGGTGGCAAAATACTGCGCTGAATTAAAAATCGCTGCCGCCAGTCCACGTTCGCTGACAGGGAACCAGGCAGAAGTGATGCGGCTATTACCTGGAAAAGAAGGTGCTTCTGCCGCCCCTACCAGCAAGCGCAGAGCAAACAGTAATGTGATCGCCGCTGCCCCGGAAAGAAAACCAACCGTTCCCATCAGCAGCGTAAAAAATGACCAGAGAAAGATACTGAAGAAGTAGGTTATCTTCGAGCCAAACCGGTCAAGCAACCAGCCGCCGGGTATTTGCGCCAGGACATAAGACCAGGCAAATGCAGAGAAGATATAGCCCATCTCTACCGATGACAGACCAAGTGTCTTGCTTAATTCCGGGCCGGCAATAGAAATGGAGGCGCGGTCAGCATAATTGATCGTGGTGACGATGAACAGTATCAGCAAGATACTCCAGCGTACACCTGTGGCGTTGCCGGTATTGTTACTGCCTGAATTATTGCTGCCTGATGGTGAGAGCGGTGATGATGAGGACTTCAATGCAGTCATACGGTTTCCAGTTGCAAAAAATTAACGGCGCTAAGCCTGTGCTTTGCGTGGCAAGCCATGCCAAAGCCCAAATACAAATTGGAAAACTATACATTGTTATATGATGTCGTACAACGTTGTTTTGATGTAAATTCAATTTCCGGGTAGTGATACCCGTGGGTATTTACTCTGCTTTGCTGGATATATTGTCTCTTTTTGGATTCAGCCAAAGGCAGGGTTGGCCGCCTGTTTTTCTTCGGTCGCCTGTGCGGTTGATGAAAAAGCACTTTGATTTGGGGTATTTTCGTCCTGCATGAAATGTTAGATTTTGTATAAAACTCCTGCTTTGGAGAAATATTTGCTATGTTAAAAGTAACTATTTGAAAGTCACTATTGAAATTTTTTAAGAATGAATCCCATGAAAAATCTCTCTGTCAATTTTAGTTTGAACAGTATCCTGCTCGTGCTTGTCGCAATCATTCTTTCCCAGGGCGTGATAGGCATGTATGTCGTTAAACAGTCGAACTTTTCGACTGCATTGGTCCATGAAATTTCTCAGCGCATCATCATGATCAATGATTCTTACAAGGACACCACCAGAGCTCGTTCTGCAATGACACGGGTGTATGCATCGGCCAAAGAGAATGATGCGGGCACGGATAAAGACGCTGCAATAAAAGGAGCAAAAAATTCTTTGTCGAAGGCAGAAACGATGTTGAAGAATTTTGAAAATCTGCCCGCTTATCAGAATGAAGATGCCACGCTGAAAGCAGACTTGCTGAAGGCTGGTGGGCGATTGATCAAATCAATCGAAGATGCCTGCAAAACCCTGGAGAAACAGGATTACGACAATTACAGTGCCATCAATAAAGATAAATTAACTTCACAAGGCGCAGAGTTTTCATCGTTGCTGGAAAAGTTTCAATCGAATGCAGACAAGCAGGTTCAATCCATCATGGAAGCGCGTGAACTTGAATATCAAACGACCGTGAAAGTCTGTGTGCTGGCGATGATTGCCGCCTTGCTGATTGCCGTCGCCGTACATCTTGCTACCAAGAAAATCATCCTGAAACCCCTGAATCATGCAGTTCAATTGCTTGATCAGGTAGCCAAAGGGGATCTGACTGCCGACATAAAAGTAGACAGCAATAATGAAATTGGCCAGTTGATTGCCGCCATAGAGAGCATGCGCAAGGATTTATCCAGGACGGTAGGCCAGGTCAGGATCGTTGCAGAATCGATTCATGTGAGCTCGCAAGAAATTGCTGCTGGAAATATGGATTTATCGTCAAGAACTGAAAGCCAGGCAAGCTCCCTGGAGGAGACTTCGGCTTCCATGGAAGAACTGACCAGCGTGGTGGCAAATAATGCAGCCAATTCCAAAGATGCCAAAAAATTTGTGGAAAGTTCCGTGCAGGTTGCTGCCCGTGGTGGTGAGGTAATGGAACAGGTCATGAGTACCATGAATGATATCAACACGGCGTCCGGCAAGATTGTAGAGATCATCAGTGTGATTGATGGCATCGCCTTTCAGACCAATATTCTTTCTCTGAATGCAGCGGTTGAGGCTGCGCGTGCCGGCGAACAGGGCAGGGGCTTTGCCGTCGTCGCTTCAGAGGTGCGCAATCTGGCCCAGCGATCAGCATCAGCAGCCAGGGAAATAAAAAGCCTGATTGACAGCACGGTGTCCAGGGTTGATGCAGGTGCCAAATTGGTCGAACAGGCTGGTAGCACGATTGGTGAGCTTGTATCCAGCGTCAGGCGGGTGTCTGAAATTGTGAATGAAATTTCGAATGCAAGTCAGGAACAGGCTGAAGGTATTCATCAGGTCAATATTGCCATTGTACAAATGGATGAAGTAACGCAACAGAATGTGGCTCTGGTTGAAGAAGCTGCGGCGGCAACCCAGTCACTGAATGATCAGGCCAGCGCGCTTTCCAGCACCATGAGTACCTTCAAGATCAGTGCTTCTTCTGTTCACCATGCATCCTCCCTGACCAGAAGAGCAGCATAAGGAAACAGGTAAACTGTCGCCGGGCTTGAACCGCGCAGAGTCTGTCGATGAGCAATGCAGTATATTGGCGGTTTGGGCGAAAACAGGCGGGCCTGGCCTGCCGGATGAACTCGCCCGAAAAGATCAGTTTTTGCTGATTTCACTCATTTCATCAATAAATACACAGACAAACGGAGCGTAGTACATATGGTGGGGCAGATACTTGGTGTCATAGGCTGGTCGGGCAGTGGCAAGACCAGCTTGCTGGAATATCTGGTAAAGGAATTGTCAGCGGCTGGCAAACAGATCAATATCGTCAAGCATAGCCATCACGACATCATCATTGAACCACCCCACAAGGACAGTGCCAGGCTGCGTCTGGCCGGTGCCGCCGAAGTATTGCTGGCTTCGCCATACCGTTATGTCATCACACGCGAGCTGCGCGAAGAAGCTGAGCCGCCGCTCAGTGATTTGTTGCTGCGCATGTCGCCAGCCGATCTGACCCTGGTGGAAGGGTATAAATGGGAAGCTATCCCCAAGCTGGAAGTGCATCGCCCCACGCTTGGCAAACCAGCCATCTATCCGCATGATGCCTGTATTCTGGCGGTAGCGTCCGATATTCCGGCACCAACCAATCTGCGGGCAGGGCTGGCATGGCTGGATTTGAACCAGCCCCAACAGGTGCTGGAGTGGTTGCTTGCTGCGATGCAGAACAGTTTATTGAAAAAAAACGCAAGCGGCCCTAAAGAATCCCTCTAAAGCTGTCGTTACTGTATGTAGACAGATAAGGAGAATTGTCATGGATGTAACTGGTATAGCTAATTTGGCAACAACGCTGGCGGATGTCGGTACAAGCCAGGCGGTGAGTATTGCCGTATTGAAAAAAGCAAATGACATTACTGCCGAAAGTGCAACTGCGCTGATCGAAGCGGTGCCTGACAACAAGTCTGTTGCCAACTTGCCACCCAATCTGGGTCGCAACATCAACACGACTGCATGAAGCTGGAGTAATCAGGCTTAGGTAATTAGTTTTTTTGTCGGATGTGTTTGAATCAAGAGGCGCGCCATAGGCGCGCTTTGTTTTTGGCGGGTCTTTGGTGGATATGCTGATATGGCGCAAGCAAGCCCGGCGCTGATCGGCGATAATTCTGACCAACATTGATTTCAGGAAAAAGCATGGAGCAAAATTCTTGGGGCTGGTCCGACCGCCTCAGCCTCAGTTATGAACCTATGGACGAGACACACAAAGAATTCGTGGAATTATGTGCTGCCCTGTCCGAAGATAATCCAGATACCTTCCTGAACCGGCTGGATGCACTCATCGTGCATTCCATTGCCCATTTCGAGCAAGAAAACCGCTGGATGGAAGAAACAGCCTTTCCGCCTGTCGGCTGCCACAGGCAGGAACATGATGCCGTGCTGGAAGTCATGCAGGAAGTCAGGCGTCGTGTTGCGCTCGGCGAAACAGACCTGGCGGCCCGCCTGGCAGAAGAGTTGCCATTATGGTTTGAACATCATGTCGATACCATGGACAATATGCTGGCGCGTTTTATGGCCGCAGGGCAAGCCAATCAGCTAACTGAGCAGCTATCTGAACAGCAAACGGATCAGCAGGGACAGACTCAACCCGCCTGAACCCGGATTTCAATATCGCCAAGGCTGACCAGTTGACCCGCACGGATCTTGGCAGTCTTGCGCAGTTCTTGCTCACCGTCAACACTGACGTCACCACTGGCAACAATCGCCTTGCCGGCACCACCGCTTTCGCACAGACCGACCAGCTTCAGTAACTGGTTCAACTCTACATATTCGCCTTCGAGGCTAAAACTCAGTTTTTGCATAATAATTCCTACGAATGGTAGTAAAAAGGGGCGCAGCTTACACTATTTATGCAGACGCGTTGAGTCTCGCTGTTGCTTTCTTTAGCCAGATGCGCAGTTGTGCCGTCAGATCCGCCTGGCTAAAGGAGCAGCTTTCTTCAGTGAACAGGCTGCTGGCTTCCATCCTGCCCAGCAAATTTTCCATCACTTCTGCAAATTGGGGTGGCAAGGCTGCGAGTAAATCCGTTTGTGTACGCCAGAGCTGGCAAAATTGGCGGATATTGATACGTTCCTCAGACAAATCCGTAATACTGCTACCCAATTGCTCGATGATGTTAAACATAAAGAAAGTTTTTCTTGAAAAAAAGTAATAAGATAGTACGATATTTGAACTATGGCTTGAATCCAGACAAACCAGTTTCCCGTATATTGTGATGCAGATCTGTTTTTATGAAAATTTTTTCAGAGATTTTTGTAAGTTTGCCGTTTCTGCTCCGACTACAGGCTGTAGTTCTTAATTTTTCCCGCTGTGGGATGTTTTACTTTTTCAGGAGAAGACAATGAATAACAAGGCAATGGTTGCAGTAGCACTGGCTGGTTTGCTTGGCTCAAGCGTAGCAATGGCTGCAGAGCCAGTAAAAACAGAAAAATGCTTTGGTATTGCAAAAGCAGGTCAAAATGACTGCGCGACCAAATCCGGTTCTCACTCTTGCGCTGGTCAGGGCAAAAAGGACAACGACCCTGCAGAATGGAAAAAAGTACCATCCGGTACCTGCGAAAAAATGGGCGGCAAACTGGACGCACCTAAATCTTAATGCGCTTGATGGCTGGTTTTTTGACGGGCGGGAATAATGTTGACTGACATTGCCCGTTCACATGCCATACCCAATTCCACGCCCACCCTGCAAGGGGTGGGCGTGGGTTTACGTAGCCTGCACTATCGTGATTTTCTGAATGCGCCTGTAGACATCGACTGGCTGGAAGTGCATTCAGAAAATTATTTTGGTGACGGCGGCTATGATCTGCATGTATTGCAGACACTGCGCCGTGATTACCCGCTAAGCCTGCATGGTGTCGGTTTGGGCCTGGGCTCAGCCCAGGGATTTTCCGCAGCCCATATGGATAAACTCAAGCGCCTGGTCGAACGCATCGAACCGGGGCTGGTGTCCGAACATTTATGCTGGGGCGCCATCGCCGGGCAGCACCTGAATGACCTCCTGCCTTTGCCACTGATGCAAAGCGCGCTCGATCTGGTATGTGAACGTGTTGATCAGCTACAGATGCTGTTGCAGCGTCAGATACTGATAGAGAATGTATCGACCTATGTACGTTTTGCCCGCGACGATATGTCCGAGGCTGAATTTTTAGCTGCACTGGTCAGTCGCACCGGCTGCGGTGTATTGCTGGATATTAATAACCTGTATGTGAATCAATCCAATCATGGCGAAAGCGCACGGGATGCCTTGCGCATCATGGCGACATTGCCGCCAGGCGCGATCGGTGAAATCCATCTGGCGGGACATTTGCAGACCGATATCTGCCTGGTTGATGACCATGGCAGTCAGGTTGGCAGCCCGGTCTGGGATTTGTATGAACAGGCCTGTCAGTTGCTGCCTGCCGATATTCCCGTATTGATAGAATGGGACACGGCAATCCCTGCCTTGCCGGTATTGCTGGACGAGGCGGCCAAGGCTGGCGAAATACGGCATCGCTACCGTCATTCCATGGAACTGGCGGCATCATGAGTGCATCATGAGTACATCATCACTTGCGCAGATACAGCAGCAATTTGCCACTGCCTTGTTGCAGCCCGAAACGGCTATGGATGCCGGCAAGCTGTTTGCTGCCCACCCAGCGCAGGATGATCGTCTGGCTCTGTATCGTGGCAACCTGACTGCCATCTGGACCGCCGCCTTGCGCAACGCCTATCCGGTATTGCATGCACTGGTTGGCGAAGACTATTTTGCGCAAATGGCACGCAGTTTCGGGCGCAGTTTTCCTTCTGAATCTGGTGACCTGAATGATTTTGGCGCGCACCTGCCAGCGTTCCTGAGGCAGACACCAGATGCAGCCGATTACCCTTATTTTCCCGACGTGGCTGCGCTGGAATGGCACATCCATCGCGCTTACTACGCGGCAGATGCAGACATCTTGAGCCTGCCGGCACTGGTGCAACTGGTGGGTGAAACCGGCCAGGATTTGCAGCAAGCCCGTTTCGATTTGCATCCGGCTTTTGGTCTGCATGCATCAGACTGGGCGACATTTGCAATTTGGCTTGCTCATCAACCGGGAACACAGACTGGCTTTCCTGAACAGATCCGGCACAGCAGCCACGGACTGATCTCGCGCACGCTGTGGTCGGTAGAGCTGACAGATATCCCGCAGCCAGCATACCTGGCTTTGCAGGCCCTGCAGGCAGGCGCAAGCTTATCCGAAGCACTGGAAACAGCCGTCAATGCAGACTGTGATTTTGATATCAACAGTAATCTGCAAGCCTGGTTTCATGCAGGCTTGTTTACCGGGGTCAGATTTTCTGACGATAGCCTGTAAGGATACGGTTGCTGGTCTGACTAAGTTGCAGGAGTTTAAAACTGGAGAATCTCAATGTACATCCTGCAATACGTTCATACTTTAAGCCGCCGTTTTGACCAGAATCTGAATATCTGGGCCGGTTCGGTTCTATGCCTGGCACTCAGAATTTATGTGGGCTGGCAATTCTTTAAAGCCGGCATGGTCAAAGTGTCTGACTGGTCTGCCACGCTATCTTTGTTCCAGGAAGAATACATGGTCCCCGTCATCCCGCCTGAACTGGCTGCCTGGATGGGGGCAGGGGGCGAGTTGATTTTGCCTGTGCTGCTGGTCGTCGGCATCTTCAGCCGCCCAGCAGCACTTGCCCTGTTTGCCGTCAACGCCATGGCTGTGATTTCTTACCCTGCTTTGTTCATGCTCGAATGCCCGGCAGCTATCAACGCCCATTTTTACTGGGGCATCCTGTTGCTGGTACTCGTCAGTTTTGGTCCGGGTAAATTTTCTGTGGATGAGTGGTTGGGTAAGCGGGGGAATTGAATTTGCTGATGACGTAGGCAAGTATCGATATCGCGCTGAGTTTGTGGGAGGGGTGGGCGCGTAAGCTTATACGAGATGTTTATGTAGGCGAAGGTTTTGATGTGTCGAATATAAACCGTGCCTACCAGAATTTCCATCTTGGTTTTGCCGGAATCCATACGCCAGTCCAGAGATCAAAATGGTCGAATTTTCCCAAGAATTCTCTGACATTTTTTTCGCCAACGACGTCAATGAGTTTCGTTGGAATGGAAATTCCCCAGCTTGAACTGTCAATAGAGAAAATTTCGCATTCTAATGCGATGTTTCCAAGCGCAGACTCAATATCGCTAGCTACCCTGGCTCTTACAATGACCTGGATACCCATTATCGTTTGAACTCCACCGTACAAAGTGCAGCAAGAGCCAGAATAATTTCATTAATTGCCAAATCGGATATCGACTGCCCCCTGATGTCATAAATGATACGACATGATTTCATGTGAGGTGGCAAATGCTTGGCACCGAAAGCGATGCGTGCCTTGTTGTATTGAACACTTAAATTAATTGCGTCCTGGTTTTCAAGATTGTGGTTGGCTAGGAGCACATATTCGTTTTTTGAGAGATCGATAAATTCAGGTGTGAACATATAGGTTAACTTGTCAAACTAGATTTGTTTGTGTTGGCGCGAATGGGGAGGTTCCTTATCGTTGTCAGTGAGCGTGGATATAAATAGTTACGTAATATTGCCCAATTTTGGAAATGCGCGACGTTCAATGAGATATCTCTCCGACGGTTGTAAGTCACTCCGTACTGGTATTTTCACTGACTTTCCGTGGAGATCGCTTGTGAGAAATTTGTCTGTCGCAGACAAATTCCGATTATTGTTTAAAGGGTGATATTCGATTTGAAATGACTCATTTAAAGTAATACGGCCTGAATCAAACAATCGATGGTGCAAAGCGCAAAGAAGAAGACCATTTTTTGGATCCATTCTTTGGTCAGAATTTGCCTTTTCCCATGGAATTATGTGTGCAGCATCTAAAGCTTCCATTTGAGAAAATTGACAAAATGCGCACTGGTAGTTGTACGCTTTTAGCAAAACGGTTCGAAATATGCTCTGCGCAATCCCACGCACTTTGACTTTGATGTAAATCTGTTCGCGACATTTTGGATCGTTATATATTTGCAGAGCAAGTGATTCAGGGGTATCGATTATACTGAATTCGTTGTATGGATTTATAACGCTCGACCACTGAAAATTAAAAACAGACTGAATGCCAGACTGCAAGTCGGAGATGTCCCATGCTATGAACCCGTTACCAGGCACGTGGGATTTTTTTCCTACAACGAGTATGGTTAATGGTGGTAGGCGATTCGTAAGGCAGTAGTCCTGTATTGGACTTAAAGCATATCCGACCGACAACGGATTTGTATCAATCAAAGGAGCGACGTCTTCGTAAGTAACGGTTTCACCATGTTTTGCAGCTTCGATTAAAATTGGCCAGACGATGCCAGCAGCATAAAACCAGTTCTTTTTTTGTTGCATAGCAAAACTCCTTCAATAATTATCTGTCTAAGAGTATTAAGATAATTGCAGACCTAGTTAATACATAGCCGGCTATCTCAATTGGGCTCAAAACCCATAGTTGTGCAGAGACTGATAAAGCCAAAACATATCAAGGAAAAACATAATGGCGTTTTTAATGGTGTTATAGTAATTGTTGAAAATTTGCGAAGATGAATGGAGAAATGAAGATCATTGCCTTGTCGCTAAAGTAGATCCACAGTAAAAAATCACACTCCTCCTAGAGTAAGTGTAAGGCGATAATAGATGGGCATGAATTTCAAATGTTTATGGTTACAACGAGGCGCTAGTTACATCGGTTGGCGAGGTAACTACTAAATTCAGAGATTCAATTTTTGAAGAGCAATGTAGACGATATCGTTGGAAAATTTGTTTAGCCTAAACCGATCTAGATTAAATGCATACCTATTTTACTAATTCAATAGATCCACATGTCAAAGTATTTGGCATGTGGAAATAAATGTTTAATGCTACATAGGGCCAATTTCAAGCATTTCCGCATGCGCTGCTTTTACATTCTTATTGAAAATATGTTGAAGGGCAATAAGTTCGTCATAGGTGCCGGTTCCTGTGGTCATCATTTTCTCGAAGTACGTCGGAATTTTTTCTGCACTTTTTTTTACATCAGCCCCAGTTTTAATTGCGAAAAGACTCATTCGATCAATAGCGAGAATAAGTTCCGATATACTCATATTGAGCTTGTAGCGCTCGTCTGTAAGCTCGCTTTTGAGGGCAGTTATCCGGTCACACTCCTTCTCTTGCTCAGTAATAAAAAACAGAATTGACATATACCTGTCTGTGGCAAACGTAAATTCTTGGCATTTGTCATAGAAATTGTCGGCCCATTTGACCTTGAATTCTGATGAGCGTGCTAGTTCACTTTTTTGTTTTTCTATGCGTGTTGTAATAAGAAAGCCTATCCATATTAGCGCTATGGGGATTGCTAATTTTGCGATTGCATCTACTAAGTCTTTGGTCATGGAGTCCATTAAAGTGCCTTTCATATGAAAAACTACATAGTTGTAATTAAAGAATAACTGTTGTGGTTGTCCTTAGAAAATTCCAATTTGTTTATTTTTGTTGAGGAGGGCGTCCTTTTAAATTGCTTCTATTGACATGGCTTAAGCCTGAAGTGAGAAGTATTTTAACAACATTATTAATGTCTATCAGTATTTATAAAAAATAAATATACTTGCTATATTTAATGAATGTCAAATTCAGTTTTAATGCTCAAAACTGCAATGAGGTAAGCTTTTTGTATTTAGATACAAAAATAAACCGTACTCTTTAAATTAAGTTTACGGATGTGTGGCGTCAGCGTTAATCCCTCTTCGCTAGACATGAATTAGTTCCTTATTGGTCGTCACAGGAATTTATATCAATAAAATCATTTCTGGTTTTTTTCTTAACAGACATTAAAATTACGCCTTGTGTTGTATTTGGTACGCGTAGACAGTTCGTGCACCAAATTCAATCAGAATTTTAAGAGTGTTTACTCTAGAGATGAAATTTTCGCTATTCAGCAAATTGCGTAAATGACATACTACTCATTGAGTTTTAGAACGCTCGTTCCATTTTATTTTGGACTTCGGTGGTTCTACTGACTTCCAAAAAAAATACTTAACAGGAGACAATAATGCGTCAAATCCATATAGCGCTGGGTCTGCTTTCGGCTGCCGTTCTTTCGGCTTGCGGTGGCGGTGGTAGTGCTGGTCCAACAATCGATACAACACCTGCGCGTGGTACGCTGGTTGCCAATCCCCCTGTCCTGGTGCCTATTCCTCAGGCGAGCGGCCCGGCATTGACCAAACTTGATCCAGTCGTCTTCAAGGCTTCGCTGGATGCAGCAAAACCTGGTCTGACCCAGATCACTGGCGCACCCAAGTGCGAAATCAGCACCTACTACATGAAGTACACCACTGTTGGCGGCGCAAACGAAGCGACTGATGCAACTGGCGCCATCATGGTACCGTCTGGCACGGATGCTGCCTGTACCGGCCCACGTCCTGTGCTGTTGTATGCACATGGCACGACAGTAGAAAAATCTTTCAACATGGCCAACCTGCGTGACAACTCGGAAGCCACTCTGCTGGCAGCCATGTATGCCGCACAAGGTTTCATCGTTGTTGCGCCTAACTATGCCGGTTACGATACCTCGGCACTGAGCTACCATCCTTACCTGAATGCTGAACAGCAAGCCAATGACATGGTGGATTCCCTGCGTGCGGCACGCAAGGCATTCGGCTCTATCGGTGCACAGGATTCCGGCAAGCTGGTCATCAGCGGCTATTCTCAAGGTGGCCATGTGGCCATGGCGACACAGCGTGCTATGCAGACTACCTACGCGTCTGAATTCAAGGTAACTGCCCTGGCAGGTATGTCCGGTCCTTACGCCATGTCCCTGTTGGGTGACGCAACGTTTGCCGGTAGCCCGAATGCGGGTGGTACGGTGTTCATTCCTCTGATCACGACCAGTTGGCAAAAATCCTATGGTGGTTTGTATGCCAATCCGAATGAAGTCTATGAAGACAAATACGCAACCGGCATCGAAACCTTGTTGCCAGGCGCGCTGACTTTCAATGACCTGTTCACGACAGGTAAATTGCCAGCGTATGCAATGTTTGCCAAGGATTCTCTGCCAGGTCCTTCATCTGCTGCCTTCGCTGCTTTCTTCGGTGACGGTAACCTGGTGAAAACCAGCTATCGCAACACCTATCTGGCTGATGCACAGAAAAATCCTTGCAACGTCAATCCTGCAGATCCTTTGAACTGTACGCCTGCCAATCCTTTCCGTAAGGCTGGCGTGAAGAATGACTTGCGTAACTATGTGCCTACCGTGCCGGTGTTCCTGTGCGGCGGTAATGGTGACCCTACCGTGTTCTTTGCCAGCACCCAGGCAACGGCAGGTTACTTCCAGGCTAAAGGTTTGCCAGCAGCAGCGTTGACAGTGCTGGACGTGGATTCCGCTCCAACCAGCGCAGCAGATCCGTTCGCTGCTGCCAAGGTCGGTTTTGGTCAAAGCAAAACGGCAGCGATCAATGCAGCCATTGCCGCCAAGCAGGATCCAGCTACAGCTGTCGCCGCTGCTTACCATGGCACGCTGGTTCCACCGTTCTGCAACGCTGCAGCACGCGCCTTCTTCCAGCAAGTTTTGGCTAAATAAGAGGAGACGCCATCATGAAAAAAATACAAATCGCTATCGCCGTTGCACTGGGTCTGGCTTCTGTCTCCGCCATGGCATATGACAATACGGTACGTGCCGGTATCATCAATGTGCAGGTGCATTCCGAGTCTCCTGATTTCACCAGCAATGGCCCGGCTTTCCTGACGCCACAACCGGCAGGTCTGACTGTTGGCAATGCAACGACAGTTTTGCTGGGATACACGCGCCGGCTCAATGATAATTTTGACTTTGATTTCCTCGCTGGTATCCCGCCGGAGCATGATGTCAAAGGCCGTGGCACGCTGGCACCTTATGGCACGATTGCCAAGGTTAAACAACGTGCACCGACTTTCTTCATCAACTACAACTTCGGTGCACCAACCAACGCATGGCGTCCGTATGTAGGTTTGGGTTTCAATTACACCCAATTCTTTGATGCGACATCCACCGCGGTCGGCAATATCGCAACAGGTGGCCCAACCAAGATTGATTTGAAGGATTCATTCGGTCTTGCAGGGCAGGTTGGTATCAGCTACAAATTCAGTGATCGCTGGTCTGTCAATGCGTCTATCGCTGCGGCAGATGTCAAGACTGATATGAAGGCCACAACCGGCAGCATAGAACGTAAAACCACCATCAATTTCCGGCCAGTTGTATATGGTCTGTGCGTGGGTTACAGCTTCTAAGATTCTTCTTCGGTAGTGTGAAAAAGGGTTCCAATGTTTCATTGGAACCCTTTTTTCTTGCAAATCTGTATGTGGCAAACGCAGTCCTGGCATTGGTAGCCATTGGTAGCATTTGTAGCACTTTTGGCGCCCATAATGTCGTAGCGCCAGCAGTATCCGCAGCATCCATGATGCGGGTGATTTCATCGGGCCTTCCTGTATCACGCTGGCTCACCTCGCATGCAGACCTGGTCTGCAATCCATCTATCCCTGTCAAGAAATGCATTCTGACTATTCTTGGATTGCTCCAGCACATTGTGCTGAAATGATATATGATGACCATCATGCAGAATAAATCGACAAAATTAAAAGCCACCGGACGCAAAGAAATTTCACACGAACGTATCGTTGAAGTTGCTGCGCGTGCCATACGGCGCAGTGGTTACGATGGTACTGGCGTCGCCGACATCATGAAAGAAGCGGGATTGACGCATGGCGGTTTCTATAGCCACTTTGCGTCGCGCGAAGCATTGCTTGCCGAGGCTGCGGATCGTGCCGGTGCCGAAGCGGTGGCAGCCTCGGCACAGATTGCCGCTGCCGTGCCGCCTGAACAGGCTTTGCAGGCGCTGGTACAGGCTTACTTGTCGAAGGAGCATTTCGACAGCATAGAGAGGGGTTGTCCCGTTTGCGCGCTGGGTTCGGAGATGCCCAGGCAGGCACCAGAGGTGCGGCGTGCTGCTACCCGTCGCATCAAGGAAATGATTGATGTCGTTGCACGTCAATTGCCAGACTGGGGCCAGCCAGGCGCACATGAGCAGGCACTTATGGTGGTCGCTACCATGGTCGGTACGCTATTGTTGGCGCGCGCCGTTGACGATACCAGGCTGTCAGACAGTTTTCTCGACGCTGCGCGGGAAAAGATCACATCTGGTTCATGATTGATGCCGGTGGATGTACGCCGGTTTTTGTTTGTCTTAAAATATGATGATCATAATATTTTGATTAAAATGAAGGTATTGCAATCCCTTAAGTACATAGTCCATATAGATTGGAGAGCATGATGAGCAACAAAATAGCATTGGTTACCGGTGCCTCACAGGGCATAGGCGAAGCGACTGCCAAACGACTCGTGAAAGCAGGTTACACGGTTTATGGCACCAGCCGCCGGGGTGCTTCAGGTGATGAGCGATCATTCAACATGTTACCGCTGGATGTGACCAGCGATGAGTCGGTCGAATCAGCCATCAGTGAGGTGATACGTTTGAGTGGGCGCATAGACCTGCTGGTCAATAACGCCGGGATAGGCATCGCCCCTGCTGGCGCAGAAGAGGTCTCGATTGCGCAGGCCCAGGCGATTTTCGATACGAATTTTTTTGGACTCCTGCGTGTGACACGCGCAGTCGTGCCTTATATGCGACATCAGGGGGCGGGGCGCATCATTAACATTGGCTCGGTACTCGGTTTTTTGCCCATGCCTTACGGTGCTCTGTATTCCGCAACCAAGCATGCGGTGGAAGGTTATTCAGAATCCCTGGACCATGAACTGCGCACCTGGGGCATCCGTGTCATTGTGCTTGAACCTGCCTACACCAGGACCCCATTCGACGCCAACATGCTGGAGCCGGACACCAAGCTGGACGAATATCGCGAAGTGCGTGCTGCGGTGAATAAAAGGGTGAAAGAAGTCATGGCAACGGCAGAGGGACCTGAAGTCGTGGCCGAAGCCGTACTGAAGGCAGCGATAGCACATCATCCCAAGTTACGTTACACCGCAGGTAGCCTGGCCAGTCGCCTGCGCCTGCTGCGCACATATGCACCTGCTGGCCTGATGGATGCTGGCATACGTAAAGACCTGCGGCTTGAAGCCTAGGAATATTCATATTTCTGTTGTTCAAAGACGTAGGATAACGCAGACCTGAAATGCAAGCGCTTTGGCAGCAATATCTGTTGGCCAGATATTTGACTGCAAGCATATTTAATCCGATTGGAACCAGAATTATGATGAAAGCTTTTATTATCGACAGTTACGGAAAAAAGACTGAGGGCCGGATTGGCTCTATGCCGGTTCCGGATATCAGGCCGGATGAAGTACTGGTCCAGATCCACGCGGCTGGTGTCAATCTGCTGGATTCCAAGATCAGGAATGGCGAGTTCAAGCTCATCCTGCCTTATCAGTTGCCGCTTGTTCTGGGCCATGATGTGGCCGGGGTCGTGGTTAAAACAGGACCTCAGGTACGGCAATTCAAGCCAGGTGATGAAGTGTATGCCCGTTCAGATGACCTTCGTATCGGTGCTTTCGCGGAATTGATTGCCATCAAAGAAGATTCACTGGCGCTGAAACCAAAAACGCTCAGCATGGAAGAAGCGGCGTCTATCCCTCTGGTGGGTTTGACAGCGTGGCAGGCGCTGATAGAACAAGCGAATTTGAAGAAAGGGCAAAAGGTATTCATACAGGCCGGTTCTGGCGGTGTCGGCACATTTGCGATTCAATTGGCGAAGCATATCGGGGCAACAGTGGCGACCACCACCAGTACCGCGAATATTGATCTGGTGAAGAGCCTGGGCGTAGATATCGTTATTGATTACAAGAAGGATGATTTCGAAAAAATCCTGCGCGACTACGATGTGGTTTTAAACAGCCAGGATGGAAAGACACTCGACAAGTCTTTGCAAATACTCAAAGCTGGTGGGAAACTGATTTCAATATCCGGACCGCCGGACATTGATTTTGCGAAAAAAATTGGTGCACCATGGTTTGTACAATTCATCATGCGGCTGTTGAGTTCTGGTGTCAAAAGAAAAGCCATGCGTCGACATATCGACTATTCTTTTCTGTTCATGAGAGCGCACGGAGCGCAGCTACGCGAGATTGCCGCGCTCATCGATTCCGGGGCCATACGTCCGGTTGTGGACAAAATCTTTCCATTCGAGGCAACGGGCGAAGCCATGGCGTATGTTGAAAAGGGCCGCGCCAAAGGCAAGGTCGTTATCAGGATTCGATAACTCGCTTGCCCTTTTCAGGCATTGGAAAATGTTGATGAGAAGGACAGATGTGTGGCAACGACGGCTTAACTGGCCACCTGGTTGCGCCCAGCCGCCTTGGCGCGGTAAAGTGCCGCATCGGCGGTGCTGATGAGGGCATTGCTGTCCTGACCGGGTGTCAGTGTCGCCACGCCAAATGAACCGGTGATATGCGGCAGGATTTTTTGCCGGTCGCTAAATATCTTTGTTTTACCCAGACGGTTACATAGCCGCTGGGCTACACCCATGGCTGATTTATGACTGGCACCAGGCAAGATCACCATCATTTCCTCGCCGCCATAGCGGGCAGCAAAGTCACTGGGGCGCAGGCCTGCATTCAAGACCTTGGCGGCGGTTTGCAAGGCGTCATCGCCCAGCAGGTGACCATATTCATCATTGAAGCGTTTGAAGTGATCCAGATCCACCATGATGATGCTGAGTGGTGCGCCGGCAGCATGGGCATATTCGATCATGCCCGGCAATTGTGCATTGAGCCAGGCGCGATTGTGCAGGCCTGTCAGGCCATCCACCATGGAAAGCTGGCGATAAAATTCACCGACTTTCTGGCGGTTGCGTATCTGTGCATTCGCCGCCCGGATACGGAAGGACAATAACTGCAGCAGATTGCGGGCAACGCCGTTGGATTCATCGATGAGCTTCCACAGGGTTTCAGCTTCAATCAGCAATAACTCGCTGTCGCTGATGGCAGAGATGGTGGCCGAATGGATTTCTTCATCCAGCACCGATATCTCACCCACGCATTCACCAGGCAGGTATTGGGTAATGGTGTTTTCCAGATGATTGCTTTTTTCGGTCAGGCGGCTGACACCCAGCGCGCCTTTCAGGACGATGAATAATCTGGCGCCGGAGCTATTGGCATCCAGCACGATCTGGCCGGTACGGGCCTTGACGACCTGACAGTCCTTGATGATGTCGGCGATCAGTTTTCGGTTTTCTTCGTTGATGTCACGAAACAGGTGGATATCTTCTATGCGATAGTCCGTTGATCTGAAAAGCATCAGGTGTTCCAAAATTGTTTTATCCAGATACATGGGCCAAAAAGAAAAAGTCAGAGTACGATCTGATCCAAAGCATCGAAACGCATTTCAGTTTCACGAAATATGCTTATATAGTCAGTTTCACTAAGCCCTAGCGTATCCCAAGCAGCCTGTGACAGCAAGGGGAGCATGTCGTTTTCTTCCGCAGACAGGTCCAGGGCATGCACGATGGCATTGGCCACATGCACGACCGAAGCCAGCGCATGCAGGTTTTCCTGCTCGGGATCATGGTGACCACGTATGGCATCGCACACTGCTTCTGAAAAACGCCATTGATGCGCCAATGCCAGGCCGGCAACGACATGGTCAATATGCATGATGCGTCGTTCTGCTTCCAGCAGGTGACAATCATTTGCTGCTTTATAGTCAAGTACCTGATTGTAGTTGTCAGGATAGCCAGTCACCAGCACCAGCTTGCCTATATCGTGCAGCAAGCCTGCAGTAAACGCAAAATCATGCTTCATGTGCAAGGCCCGCGAGATCAGTTCGGCACAGATGGCCGTTCCTATACTGTGACGCCAGAAGGCCCGAAAATCAAAGGCAGGGCATTTGGAAGTTGGAAACTTGTCGCTTAAGATGGTGGTCCGTATTAAATTTTTTACATTTTTCACCCCCAGCATGGCCGTTGCCTGCTGCAAGGTCACCACTTTGGAATTATTCCCGTAGTAGGATGAATTGGCCAGACGCAATAGTTTGGCCGAGACAGAATGGTCCATGGCCACTTTTTCAGTGATCATATCCAGGCTGCTGTCTTCATCTTCCAGGTCTTGCAGCATTTCCATGGCCACTGCTGGCAGGGTAGGCAAGTCCTTGATATGCTTGACCACATCTTCCAGATGTACCTGATACTCGCTCGTGTCATTCATTGATAGTCACCATGGCGGTAATGGAAGACATATGCTTTCAACAGGCTGGCGGGTGCACTGTCGGGAGCGTGGCGGAATAGTCGTTCCAGGCGTGCCAGCCTGATTTCGCGTTCTTCGGTTTCTTGCTGTTCTGAGACTGGAGCAGCAACGATGGATAGCTGGTGTATTTCGTGGTGAGCGATGGAATGCAGCATGTTCTCCGTCAGCGTTACGCCAGCTGGCAACAACACATGCCCCACCTTATCAAGCAGATCATCTGCCAGCACAGCACCTGCGGTGACTTTGGAAAGCGCTACATAATGGGTACGTTTATTCATATCCGCTGCCTCTGTTCGTAAGATTCCAGCCAGGCTTACAGCCTGAGTATGTATTTGCAGTGTAATAAAAAATTGCGTATTTGAAAGTTTCTTTTGAATAAAAATGTCCTGCTGTCATTTCAGAGTTCAGAGTACTCGCTGCTCACTGCTCATTGACTTTGTATATACTACACCCGGGATTGATACCGTGTCAGGCAAGCTACAGGCACTGCAATCAGTGCGCTGATTGATTCGTTGTGGTTTGTCCTGAGCACATTCTTTTGAGTGCATGGCGGCCCAGGTTTTAGTAATAGCAAAAAAACTGCAAAAACAGCAAAAAACAGGAAAAATCATCAGAAACTTTATTAAAAGACGCCCCAGGCTGTTGATCACCCTTGGTTTGGGCACCGTGGCAGCGCTGGCCCTGCCGGGGACGACACCTTTGGTGACGCGGGCACTATGCGGCTGGAACGTGGGGGTCTGGCTCTATCTGATCTCGATGGGATGGCTGATGATGCGCGCTGACAAACAGGCTGTGCGCAGGATGGCGCAGCAGGAAGATGAAAGTGCCGTTGCAGTGCTGGTGATTCTGTCGCTGTCGGCGACCATCAGCCTGCTGGCCATTATTCATGAACTGTCAGGCATGGCCGGGCTCAGTAGTGAAGTCCGGATAATGAAATACCTGTTTGCCGCTTCAACTGTGCTTGGTTCCTGGGCCTTGCTGGGAATTGTCTTCTGTTTTCACTATGCGCTGCTGTTTTACAATTCACCAGAGAAAAAACGCGCCTTGCACTTCCCGGATGACGAGGAAATGCCGGATTTCTGGGATTTCCTGTATTTCTCTTTCACCATTGCGGTCGCTGCACAAACTTCGGACGTGTGTGTCATGAACCGCCAGGTGCGCAAGACGGTGCTTGCTCAATCTGTGTTGAGCTTTTTCTTCAATGTGGCCGTCGTGGGCTTTTCCATCAATATTGCGGCTGCCCTGGTTGGTAACTAAGGTGGTATTTACTACCGCCAGTGATGGTGGTGGTCGCGTCGTTCTTCGCGCCATTCACGTTCATAGCGTCTTTCCTGGTGCCAGCCATGCCTGTCGCGCCATGGGCGGCCATAGGTCTGTTCCACATATACATGCTCGACATACGGTGTGGCAGAACGCAATACGATAGGTACGCCACCGAATCGTGTATCCACATTCACAAAGTAAGGCAGGCGGCTACCGGTCTCCCAGCCACGGCCATTCGTCCAATACCAGGCGCGGTGATCGGGTGAGTAATACACCTGGTGCGAAGGGTAATACACATAGTTGTAATTGCGTACTACATGATGTGGTGGCGGATAATTGCGCCAGCCACGGTCAAAATCATGTGCAGCAGCTATTCCCGTGCCGGCAGCGTACAAAACTGCTGCAGACAACAGGCATTTCATCAGTAAGCTGGTTTTCATGACACCACCTCTTATTTGTTGCGATGTTCATATAACGCAGGCCCGCGCAGTTACGGCTACATGAATTTGTATATGAGGTGGAAAAACTGCAACAGGATGTTTCAGGTATGTCTGCCGTCTATGACAGGGAATGAAATTTTCATACTACGGTAAAGGCTTTTCATGATAAAAAGCTTGCACTCCTACATCAAACTCAGGTCAAACTGACAAGTCATGCTACTTAACTATATCTGGACCGGCTTTTTTCTGATTGGCTTCATTGCCGCCCTGGTGCAGTGGCTGGTGTTTGGGGATGTGGAAGTGTTCAAGCGCATCATGGATGGAACTTTTGATTCTGCGCGCATCGGCGTTATGGACATTGCCTTGCCGCTGGCTGGTGTCATGACCCTGTGGCTGGGCATCATGAATATTGGAGAAAAAGCCGGGGCCATCGATTTTATTGCGAAACTGATCGCGCCGTTTTTTGCACGTATTTTCCCTGGAGTACCAAAAAACCATCCGGCCAATGGTCACATGGTGATGAATTTCTCCGCCAATCTGCTGGGACTGGACAATGCCGCTACACCATTCGGCCTAAAGGCAATGGAAAGCCTGCAAAGCCTGAACCCCAGCAAGGAAGAAGCCACCGATGCGCAGATCATGTTCCTGGTCTTGCATACATCCGGGCTGACACTGATACCGCTGGCCATCATGGCGCAACGTGCGGTGCTGGGGGCAAAAGACCCATCAGATATTTTTATCCCTTGCATGATCGCCACCTATGTCGCCACGGTGGTTGGTCTGGTGGCTGTGGCCATCAGGCAGAGTATCAACCTGTTCGATAAAGTGATACTCGCCTGGCTCGGTGGTCTGAGCAGTTTTATCGTTGCCATGGTCTGGTATTTAAGCCAGCATATGACGCGGCCAGAGATTGAAGTGTTTTCCAAGGTCAGCAGCAATCTTTTGCTGTTCACCATCATCGTCAGCTTTATAGTGGGGGCGATGCGCAAAAAGGTGAACGTATATGAAGCCTTTATCGAAGGGGCCAAGGGCGGCATACAGACATCGCTGACGATTATCCCGTATCTGGTGGGTATGCTGGTGGCAATTGGTGTCTTGCGCAATTCCGGGATACTGGGTTTTGTCGTGTCCGGCTTTAACTGGCTATTTACGCAGATGGGAGTGAACACGGATTTCACCGCTGCCCTGCCGACAGCATTAATGAAACCGCTGAGCGGTAGTGGCTCACGTGCGATGATGGTGGATGCCATGAAGACGTATGGCGTGGATTCATTCGTTGGCCGTCTTGCCTGTATCTTCCAGGGTTCTGCCGATACCACGTTTTATATCGTTGCCCTGTATTTTGGTTCAGTCGGCATACGTAAGACCCGGTATGCCATTTCCATGGGCTTGCTGGCCGATTTTGCAGGTGTCGTGGCGGCCATATTTGTGGCCTACCTGTTCTTTCATTAATACCGCAACCCATCTGAAATGGCATGCATTTGCTGCATGCCGTTTCTGCTTCAGGGTTTGGTATTCAGGCGCAGTACGGGATATACCTGATAACGTTGGTCCCATGATGAATGGCGCTGGGCAAAAAATTCCAGGCGGGCAGCAGGGCTTTTGGCAAATTCTGGCTCGTCGGCAATTTTCTTTTCAAATGCAGCTTTCAGTTGGGTATCTGCGGCAAGTTGCTGGCGCGCGACATCTTCTGCCACATAGGCTTCCATATACTCTTTTCTTTCAAATACACCGTTAAACCAGCCCCAGTTGACCAGGGCATCTGGTGCAGATGGCTCAAACAGGGCTGCCACCAGGCGCGCTTTTGCCTGGGCAATTGGAATAAACAGCGCTCCCTTGCGCAGGGTTTGCGTTTTACTTTCCCACTGGCCCTGCAATTTCAGGGTCTGGCGTCCTTCAAATGATTGCGGCTGCAAATTCACTTTGCTTGCCTTGAACTGTTCAGTGTCGACATTGCCCAGTTCTTTCTGAATGATGCTGTACTGTATGCCATGCTGCTGCAGTTTTTCTTTGACCGCTTTGCTGTAGGCGACGGGTACCAGGTAGCCAGCCTTGGGCAGGGTGACCGTGGTATCAGGCAGAATTTCATCACGTAATTTGACGTTCCATACCTGAGGCGTGCTTTCATCGTAACGTGTCATCAAGGCACCTGACACATCCGACATGTTGCGAGTATAGGCATAGCCACGGAAGGCAATATCCTTGCTCTTGTCGCTGGTTTTATAAGTTACAGCCAAAGTCTGCCCTGCCATTTGCGCAGCACGCTGATCTGCCGCCTGCGCAGTCTTCAGCCATGCTTCACCATGTTGTGCAACTTGCTCCAGCACTGAAATAATGGTGTTATGGGTGATGCGTACGCGGGTAGGGTAATCTTTCCATGAATGTGTTTCCACCAGCATGCCAAAGCGATTGCGCAAGGGCAGGTAGCCATTCGAAAAACGTGGTGGCGCCACATTGTCGACAAAGCCAGACATGGGATCGTCTTCGCGTGTAAATGTCATGTAGAAAGACAATGGCAATGAGCCCTGTTTTGCCAGGTCAGCGATGACATTGTCACGCAAGACTTTGCCTGCCTTGCGCAGGTCTTCATCGCCAGAATTGACAGGTTCGACCTGGATGGAAATATCATGTTCAAACTTGGCACCATCGGTCACATGCAAATCGATGACAGCCAGCGGATTCCAGGTATTGAAAAGTGCCAGCATGGCTTGCATTTCAGCAGAATCGGCTTTCACGTAATCGCGATTCAGATTGAAGTTTTGTGCTGTCGTGCGCCAGCCCATTTCTTCCGGCCCACGCTGATTGGGGCGATTCCATGCGCCGAAACGTTCATGTCCATCAATATTGAATACCGGCACAAACAACAGTATCTGGTGATCCAGCGCATGTGCTGCAGTCTTGTTGTCCAGCACTTCACGCAAGGCCAGGAAACCGGCGTCCTTGCCATCAATTTCACCGGCATGAATGCCGCCCTGTATCAGGGTGACAGGCAGGTTTTTCTTTGCTGCTTCGGCAGGCTGGAAGACACCTGTACGTGTCGCCAGTAAGGCCAGCATGGGGCGGCCTTCTGGTGTGCGTCCAAATTCCAGGCAGCGCACTTCTTTGGGATAATTTTTCTGAAACGCCACACACAGCTTTTCCACTTCTTCATAGCGGCCGGTTTTCAGAAAACCGGATTGCTCTGCCACTGTGGTGAGCAGATTATTACCTGCAAGGGCAGGTGACAGCGGCAGGGTGCTGACCAGCAGCCCGGCCAATCCTGAATAAAGAGGGGTTTTGATGAAAGCAGCTAATGATTTCATGATGAAGTTAACGGTAAATTGTTCAGGCAGCCGTAATGCGCTGTTGCCACCAGATGGCTTTGTCTTTCAATTGTGCTGCGTCCTGGTTCAGTAACTGGCGTTCTGCCATCAGGCAACGGCCATTGACCCAGACGTGGCTTATTTGCTCGCGGCCAGCCGCATAGACGATTTGTGATACAGGATCAAACAGGGGCAGGGTTTCAAGTGCCGACAGGTCAATCGCGATGATATCGGCCAGCTTGCCGGCAACCAGGCTACCTATCTGCTTATCCATACCTAAAGCACGGGCACCAGCCAGGGTCGCCATTTCCAGCGCCTTGCCTGCATTCAGGGCGGTCGGGTTGTTTGATACGGCTTTTGCCAGCAGGGCCGCCATACGCAAGTCACCCAGCAGATCGAGTTTATTATTGCTGGCTGCGCCATCTGTACCTATGCCTACATTCACGCCTGCACTTTGCATGGCGTGGATGGGAGCAAAACCGGAAGCCAGTTTCAGGTTGCTGGCAGGGTTATGCGCAATGTGCACCCCCTGTTGTGCCAGCAATTGAATTTCATCTTCATTTGCATGCACCATGTGGGCAGCTATCAGGCGTGTCGACAGCAAGCCCAGTTGATGCAGGCGTTGCAGGGGGCGCATGCCGTGATCACGCAGGCTGTCATTGACTTCATCCATGCTTTCATGAATATGGCAATGTATGCCCATGTCATGCTTGTCAGCCAGGGCGACAATTTTCTTGAAGGTGATATCTGACACCGTATAGGGGGCATGTGGTGCCAGCCGGAACGCTACGCCACTCTGGCCCTGGAACGCCTGCTGTGCTGCCATGGCCTTGTCAAGGTAGGCATCGGCATCAGCCGCATAGCCGGTAGGAAATTCGAGTACGCTGCAACCCACCACGGTACGCATACCGGTATGCAGGCCCGCACGTGCTACGGCTTCATGGTGGAAATACATGTCGTTGATAGTGGTGGTACCGCCGCGCAACATCTCTGCCATGGCATAGACGCTGCCATCAAACACAAATTCTTCCGATACGTGTTTCTTTTCTGCTGGCCAGATATGGTTGTTCAGCCAGTCCATCAGGCTCAGATCATCCGCCAGGCCACGCAACAGGCTCATGGCGGAATGGCCATGCAGATTGACCATGCCGGGCATGAGCGCATGTTCCGCCAATTCTACATGCTGGGCATCAGGATATTGTTGCCGTGCGTCTGCACTGCTGAGTACAGCCAGAATTTTTTCATCCTGCATGACCAGCGCATGATTTTGCAGGACAGTGGCGGCCGGTTCTATGGGGATCAGGTATTTGGGATGTAGGCAAGTCTTCATTTTTTACTCCACGATTGATCATGCATTATAACTAGAACTCATTTCATCAATAGGGTGAGATGCGTTTGCACGATAAGCATGGATGGCAAGGGGTAGCAGGAAGTGTATTTTATGCCGCCCAGAGGAGTGTCGTGCAGTGTACACAGCGTGACACAGTGGACCGCGATGGGCGCAATGGTACACATGGCTGGCGTTTTAAAGAAAAAGGTGGAACAGGGCACGACCAAATCCACCTTGTTATGAGTTACAGGATGCCGTTTTCGCGATAAGCCTGGTTCTTTTCAACGCGTGCATAAGACAGGCGGGAAAGATCGATTGTTTCCTGATGGCCCTTGACTATCATCTCCGCAATTGCCCGGCCAGCGGCTGGTGCATGCATCATGCCGTGACCTGAAAACCCGGCGGAAACGTAGAAATTATCGAAGTGGCCCTTCCAGTTACCAATGATAGGATTACCGTCCAGCTCGCACTGTTCATACAGGCCAGACCAGGTGCGATGGCATTTGCTGCCTTCAAATGCCGTTGGGAAGCGATGTGCCAAAGCCGGCCACACAACACGTTCAAAGTAATCATGGTCCACGTCGAAGTTGAAGCCACGTGCCTCGTCAGAGTTGACCAGCCCACCCGAATAACCCACACCTTCAGGACGGAATGCCAGCCGCGCAGTGTCTTTCACATACGGTAGTGGTTCAATCTTGTTTTGGCCGGTGAAGTAATGTTCAAAGCGGCGCAGTGGGCTGACAGGCAAATGCATGCCTATCATGTCGCAGATCTGGCTGGCCCACGGACCTGCGGTATTGACAAAGTAATCCGCAGTGACTTCCCGTTGGCTGGCCAGGGTGGCGCTGGTGACGGCATGCCTGCTCGAACCCAGACCGACGACCTTGTCCTGGATGTAGTCTACACCCAGGGAACGCGCCTTCTTGCGTACGCCTTGCAGGAAGCTGGATGGATCACACCAGCCATCTCGCGGTGAATAGGCGCCGCCATCCAGATCTTCGACGTTCATGGATGGGAAATGCTTGAGCAATCCCTGGCGATCCAGGATGTGGATTTCAGCACCGAGTGCGGTTTGCGTTTTTTCGTTTTCTTCTATAACGCGCATATGTTCACCCTGGACGATGAACAGATAGCCTTGCTCCTTCCAGTCGATATGGGCAACGTCACCATTGACCGCCATTTTCACTGGAAACTGCTTGATAAAATCGATGCTGAAGTTCGACATCTGAATGTTTTCGGGACAGGAAAACAAGCGCCTGGCGCCACCAGATGCACGCAAGGTGGATGCAAATTCATAGGTAGGGTCAGGCTCGATCACGGCGATTGTCATGCCAGGGCTGGCCTGTTTCAGGAAGTAAGCCGTACACGAACCGACGATGGCTCCACCAATGATCACCACGTCATAGTGGCTGGTATTTAAAGCATCCATGGTAAACCTTTGTTTAAAAAGAAGATTTCATAGGGTTTGCGCTAGACTCCCCCGGCTGCATTGGGGGAGTCTGGTCGTACTGAAATACGGTCTTCGTCGTCTCGCCAGGGTAAGCCGGGAAAACTTTGCGGAAATCCTGTTTCAATTTGTCTGACAGCAGAAATAAAGGTGATGAAAAATTGTATCTTAAATTGGATCCAATAATGTATAATTTTTTTGAATTGTTTAACTTGTAAGTTATTTAACCAAAGAAATGAGCACGTATGAGCAAGCCAACTTCAGACCAGATTACCTCTTCATTGAGAAAGAATATCTATGAAGGCGTTCTTTCGGCGGGTGTTCCTTTGAAACAGGAAGAGCTTGCCGATCAATTTGGCGTCAGCCGGATTCCCATCCGCGAAGCACTCAAAAAGCTGGAAGCCGAAGGCCTGGTCAGGCATGAACCGCATAAGGGTTCCGTGGTTACCACGCATTCGATTCCTGAAATCATCGAGATGCTGGATATACGCATTGGCCTGGAGACAAGGGCATTAAGACTGGCCATGCCGAATATGACACAAGACCATCTTGATCGATGCCAGGCCATTCTTGAGCGTTACGATCATGCGAGCAAGCCCAGTGTCTGGTTTGCACTCAATCTTGAATTTCATCTGACCCTGTATAGTGCGGCGAAAAAACCACGTCTGATCAAGATGATTGAAGACTTGGTGCTGGGGACGCAGCGCTACACACGGATCTACATCTCACACATACTGGGGCGCGAACAGCCACAACGTGAGCATTATGAAATTCTTGAAGCATTGCGTGCGGGTGCGGAAGAAAAAGCCATCCGTATGCTGGAAGAACACATTGCACATACACAGCGCGCTATTCTTGCAGCACAGGACGATTGAGTTGTTGGCTGTGGTATGTAAAAACACCGCAGGTGTAATCTCATGCAGGCATGACAGGCATCAAGGGAAAATGCCATAATAGAGCGAGTCCCAGGCAGTGCTGTTGCACAGATTTACTGCCGTGGAGAGACGCGTGAGCGACATGTAAAAGACATGTGATAGACATGTGAGACACACATAAGCATTAACAAGCATTGATCGGAGATGACATGGATTACCTTATTCCCCCTCAGCCCCAGGCTGCTGTTCCGGTGGCTGGCAGCACGGCCTTGTTCCCTGTACACAGGATTTACTGCGTTGGCCGCAATTATGTAGAGCACGCAAAAGAAATGGGCGGAACCGGTCGTGAGGCACCGTTTTTCTTCATGAAGCCGGCTGACGCGATCGTGCCTGTCGCTTCTGGTAACGTGGGGGAAATGCCTTATCCTTCCATGACCAGCAATCTGCATCATGAGGTCGAGCTGGTGCTGGCCATAGGCAAGGGCGGCAAGGATATTCGTGAAGAAGATGCACTCAGCCATATCTGGGGCTATGCAGTTGGCCTGGACATGACACGTCGTGATTTGCAGGCTGAAGCAAAAGCGCAGGGACGACCATGGTGTACATCCAAAGGCTTTGATTTTTCTGCACCCATCGGTGCCATTCATACTGCTGATACGGTATCCGGTATGGAACAGGCGAGCATACGGCTGGACGTAAATGGGGCAACCCGTCAGGACAGTGATACCGGCAAACTGATCTGGAATCTGTCTGAAATCATTGTCTGCCTGTCGCAGTTGTATACCTTGCAGCCTGGCGATCTGATTTATACCGGCACACCCGCAGGCGTTGCAGCCGTACAGCGTGGTGATTTGCTTGAGGCCAGTATTGCCGGCCTGAGTGACTTGAAAGTCAAACTGGTTTAAGTGGCGGATATATGATGAAACTTTATGGCTATTTCCGCAGCTCGGCATCGTATAGAGTAAGAATTGCGTTGAACCTGAAAGGACTGGACTATGAACAGGTGGCCGTGCATCTGGTGAAAAACGGGGGCGAGCAATTTGCCCCGGCTTACCGCGCACTCAATCCCGATGCACTGGTACCTGTTTTGCAGGATGAGTATGAAGGCCATGCCGTGACGCTGACGCAATCCATGGCCATGATTGAATATCTGGATGAAGTGTATCCACAGCCCGCCCTGTTGCCGTCGAGTGCAATAGAACGTGCACATGTACGTGCATTGGCTTTGTCCATTGCCTGCGAAATCCATCCAGTCAACAATTTACGGATATTGCGCTATTTGACTGGAACTTTACAGGTAAGTGATGATCAAAAGAATGCCTGGTACCGGCACTGGTGCGACGAAGGCCTGAAAGTGCTGGAACAAAAGCTGGCGACGGATGCGCGCACCGGACGTTTCTGTTTTGGTGACGAACCAGGCATGGCGGACTGTTTCCTGGTGCCGCAGATTGCCAACGCCCAGCGTTTCAATTGCGATTTATCGGGCATGCCGGTGTTGATGCGCATACACCAGGCTTGCCTTGAACATCCGGCTTTCATCAAGGCAGCACCAGCCAATCAGCCTGATGCTGAATAATGATGAACCGAGTCGCGACGACATTAAGTAATTGTACGTAGATGGCAGCGTGCCGGTGCAGAATGACGGTATAAAAATATAAAAATATAAAAGACAAGGGCCTCTATTGAGGCCCTTGCTGTATGTATATGGAGGGGGGGCAGATTCAGTTGGGTAATTCGGAATCGTCGCTGTCAATCTTGAGGGTGTCGTTCAAAACGGAAATCAGTAGCGAACGTGTGAGTTTGGATTTGGTGGTGTAGCCATCAATCGCAAAAGCCTCGCTGACCTGTTGTTCTGGTGCATAGCCTGGCTGTCCGGTACGCAACACAATACGCAAATTGGTCAAGCCCATTTCATTACGTATCACGCTGACGAGTTTCAAGCCGGCATCGACGGTTTCCATCACCACATCCAGCAGCACCAGAGCGATATCTGGGTTGTTGCCGATGACGGCACCGGCTTCTTTTGCCGAGTAAGCATGCACAAACTCCAGTGGTCGACCGTGGATTTTTACGCCGCTGAGCGCCAGCAAGGTCGTATCGTGGACATTGCTGTCATCATCCGCGATCAGTATTTTCCACGGATGTAATTCAATCCTGGGTTGTAATGATTCTTCGTCTTCTTCAATAAAATCAATAATATCATCGTCCTGGGTGCTGCCAAGTGCAGCGTCGGATGAAAATTTACCATCCAGATACGAAAAAAAACCATTACCCGATGATCTTTCATTTTTTGCCATCGCATCACAAGCCATGACGGCGGCATAAAGATCATTTTGTAACAAGCCGGGTGTTCTACTGTGTTGATTCTTCATCAGTGCGCTCCCTGTTGCTTGAATTGTCTTACTTCTCGTTTAATCTTATGTGAAGCGCTCAGCTTAATCAAGCTTAAAGAAATGAAATATGTTAAATAATGACTATTGCAACACAGTACGTTGATGATTGTTGAACTGGCCCTGTGATCTGATTAAATCAGTGCAGGAAAACAGGCTGGCAGAGTCAGATGCTATGCAATGAGACTACGCAGCCACATGCCCTGGTGATCATCTGTTGGTAAAGGCCGGTGGTCTGCACGGCTAAAGTGCAGATCGGCCTTGCATTTGTTAACAATCCATTGCTTTGAACCGCCAATTAAATTTGCAGACAAGTGCTGGTATTCAATTAAAATGAATTAAACAGAGTGCAAACAAAGACAGGTATTGCACCGCCTGATGCTTTGCGATTAGTCAATACTAAAAAGCCTCATTTGGGAGATGTTGATGGTAACTCCAGGTTTCCGCTCTCGATAGCGTCGCAGGATAGCCATGCCTCCTTCCTTTCTTCCCGCCGCCATTAGCAGTTCATTGATCGCTTCCTTGCTGACCATGCTGGTGCTGTTTTATGTGCAGCATTTGAATGTGCATGTCCGGACTACCCGTTGCTGGGCGCTGGCGTACGCCTTTCTGGTTTTGCGCAGTGCATGCAATTTGCTGGCAGTCACCCATGCACCCCTGCTGGTTCTTGCCGCCGATATGTCCATGCTTGCTTATGTCTGTTTTTTATGGGCAGGTACCAGAATCTTTTATGGCGTGACGGTGCATGTCATGCCTGTCATGCTGGGCTTTGCACTTGCCGTTATGTGGTTGTTGATGACGTTTCTGACCGGTGCCACCTTGTTCTGGCGTACGCTGCCGGTTTACAGTCTGGCGGGCTGCATGCTGATTGCCACGGGCCTGACTTTTTGGCGTATGAAAAATGATCGGCATAGCCTGGGTTACCTTGCCCTCGGTGCGCTGATTTTTTTGAAGGGCGTACACCTGCTGGATTTTCCCTTGTTGCGGGAATATGCCGGGTTTGCCTCGCTGGGTTTTGCCATAGGGGCATTCCTTGATCTTGCCATAGGCATGTTGTTTATGGTGGCAGCTTTGCTGCGTCAACAGGAAGATGCTCACCGCATCAATGAAAACCTGTTACAGGAAATACAGGAACGTCAGCAGGTAGAGCGTATGTCGAAAGAGCGCAATGCACTGTTCGAAAAAGTATTTCAGATGGTTCCTGATGTATTGGCCATATGTCGCGAAAAAGATGGATGTTATCTCGACGTAAACCGTCACTGGGAAACCGTTACCGGATATTCCAGGGATGAAACGCTGGGACGCTATTCACTGGAAATGAATTTATGGGCAGACCCAGGCAAGCGCCCGGAAATGCTCGCCATCCTCGCGCGTGATGGCGAGGTTAATAATTATGAAACGATATACCGGCACAAGCTGGGACATGAATATCATGTGCTGATTTCCGGTACACGCTTTGATGCAGGCAGTGAGCCGTATATCGCCTATGCCATGCAGGATGTGACGACACTGCGCCAGGTGGAGAAATTGCAAGTAAGGGCAGAACGGGAATTACAGGAACGTGAAAAACTCCTGGCGACCGTGTTTCAACTGGTGCCCGACATACTCACCATTACCAGGATGGGTACCGGTCAGTACATAGATGTTAACCGTAACTGGGAACCGATGTCCGGTTACACCCGTGACTATGTCATAGGACGTACCTCCAATGAATTGAATTTATGGGCCAAGCCCGAGCAGCGCGACGAATTGATAGCCCGCATCAATCGGGACGGTGAAGTCAGGGACATGCAAGTGTCGTTTCGCCGCAGAACCGGTCTGGTGACGCAATGCCGCATTTCAGGTTCCAAATTTGAAGCGGGAAATGAAGCTTATTTGCTGCTGTCTTCACGCAATATCGATAGTGAAATCGCGGCAGAAGCAACGCGCTTGCAAGTCGAGTCGCTGTTACGCGAAAATGAACATAAATATTCCACCCTGTTTCAGTTGTCACCAATTCCTCTGGGTCTGGTGGATGTGAAGACGGACCGCATCGTCGAAGTGAATGATGTCTGGCTCAAGGAGTTCGGCTATGCCAGAGACGAGGTGGTTGGGCAGCTTACCAGCGCACTTGGTTTTGATGACCAGCTGGAAAAGCGAAAAGAATTTGATCTGGCCTTACTGCGTGACAAAAAGGTAGATCAGATGGAAATTCATCTGAAGCCCAAAGATGGTGCCAGACTGATTTTCGTGCTGTCGGCCCGCTTGATCACAATGCACAACAAACGCATGTGTATTTTCTCATTGTTGAATGTGACCCGACAGGTAGAAGTCGAGCATGAAATCCGCGAGATGACGGCACAGCTGGAAGAGCGGGTGAAATCGCGTACCCAGAATCTGCAACAGGCGAATGCCGAGCTGGCGTCTGCCATGGCGTCACTCAGACATACCCAGGATGAACTGGTGCGTGCCGAAAAAATGGCAGCCCTGGGTTCACTGGTGGCAGGGGTTGCGCATGAACTGAATACCCCCATCGGCAATAGTGTAACCGTTGCAAGTACCCTGCAAGACAAAACCAGGGAATTAATACAGGATATCAGTGCAGGCAAACTGAAGCGTTCAACACTGGACACCTATGTAGATACTGCCAGCAAGGGGACTGAACTGCTGATGCGTACTCTTGGCATGGCCAGGGAATTGATACGCAGTTTCAAACAGGTGGCCGTAGACCAGTCCAGTAGTCACCGGCGAAATTTCGATTTGCAGACGGTGCTGGAAGAATTGATCGTGACCATGGCGCCGATGTACAAGAATAGTCCTTACAGTCTGTTGACTGATCTGGCCCCCGGCATAAACATGGATAGTTATCCGGGGCCGCTAGGGCAGATCGTGACCAACTTCATGACGAATGCACTGACGCACGGGTTTGAGCACCGCGCCAGCGGTGAAATGCGGCTGAGCTCCCATCTGCAGGACAACGGTAGTGTGCAGATCACCTTCTCGGACAATGGCATGGGAATGAATGAACATGTCAGGAAGCGGGTATTCGATCCCTTTTTCACCACCAAGCTGGGGCAGGGTGGATCGGGGCTGGGAATGAATATTGTCTATAACCTGGTGACTGGCGTGCTGGGGGGCGAGATACAACTGCACAGCCAGCCAGATGAAGGAACCACCTTCATCATGACCCTGCCACTGGTCCCACCTCAGATTGCCAATGAAAATAATGCAAGGGATATAGAGAAAGAAGCTGGTTTCGAGGCTGGTTCCGCTCCATAATTGCATAAAACGCATCTCATTCCTGTTGATGAAATGCGTTTTGGTAAAAAAGTCATTGCAGGCATGCTGGCCTGACTTTTCTGTGGTTTTCTCGTTTCTCTACAATATTGCTTGTCATGATGCGTCTACACCATCATGGAAACCACATTAACCCCTGACGAATTGATGGCTGATCAAGATAATCACATCACTGAAACGGTATTGCGCGAGCGTGCCCGCCTGGGGAGTTTCATACGCAAACGTGTCGCCGATGCCGGTGAAGCGGAAGATATCTTGCAGGATGTGTTTTATGAACTGGTTGAGGCTTACCGGCTGCCAGAACCCATAGAGCAAATAGGTGCGTGGCTGTTTCGTGTGGCGCGCAACCGCATTATTGACCGTTTTCGTAAAAAGAAGGAACTGCCTTTGCCTGAAGCAGGGGAGGGGAACGATGACGACATCTGGCTGGACAAGTTGTTGCCATCGACAGACGAAGGGCCGGAAGCTGCCTATGCACGCAATGCCTTGCTGGCGGAACTGTACGATGCCCTGGAAGAATTACCTGAAGAACAGCGCGATGCCTTCATTGGCCATGAAATAGAAGGCCGCAGTTTTAAAGAAATGGCAGCGGAAACAGGCCTGGGTGTGAATACCCTGCTGGCGCGCAAGCGCTATGCCGTCCTGCATCTGCGTACCCGCTTGCAGGACATATTTGACGAATTGAATTGAAAGAGGAGTATCACCATGTTACATCGTTTTAAAATATTGAAGTTTATGATTCTGGTTGTCGGCGGTATCGCCGCATTGAGCTGGGTCGTCATGATGTTATGGAACTGGCTCATGCCAGCCTTGTTTATCGGCGCACACAGCATCAATTTCTTGCAGGCAGTCGCTTTGCTGGTGCTGAGTAAAATCCTGTTTGGCGGTTTTCGCGGCCACCCAGGAGGCTGGCACAGGCATGGTGACCATCATCATTGGCATCAGCGCTGGGAAAAACTGACACCGGAACAACGCGAAAAATTCCAGCATGGCCTGTTTGGCCGTAAAAAACACTGGGATCAGGCGCACGCTAAAAATAACGAGCAGGCCTGACATGCAGGCGCCAGAAAAGTACATCTGCAAGCAAGAGCCCGGTATCATCGTCCCGGTGGTGAATTTCAGTAAATGTGAAGGCAAGGCCGACTGTGTGCCGGTCTGTCCTGAGCATGTTTTTGAAATTCGCCGCATTGGTAGTGAAGATTATAAAAAACTGGGTTTGCTGGCACAGATCAAGCAACGTGTACATGGCATGAAGGTCGCTTACACTCCACATGCCGATGCCTGCCGCGCCTGCGGGTTGTGTGTGACAGCCTGTCCGGAAAGGGCAATTACCCTGCGCAGGATTGAGTAGGCTGCCCTGGCTGATTGAATGTGATACCAGCGTTCCGGTAGCAGCACCAGGAATTCGATGTCAGGATAAAAGGACGCGTCATGGTGAATTTTCCGGTTGATCAGGTCAGTCCGAAAAGCAGGCATTGCGCGTCAACATGACATACTGGGTTCAGTCATGAAAGCTGTCTTTCACTTCAGTTTCCAACAGCATTGGCGACATGCGCCACTTGCGTATTGGGTACATGTGCCGGTGCCAGATCAGCCGGACAACTGGGTGCCGCCTGCGCCGCCACTGGTACCGCACAAAGGCTATGTTTTTTTGCATGTGGTATTTGAAAAACATGAACTGGTTTTCAGTTCACCGGCGCAACTTGATCATTTCATCCGTACCCTGTCGGCCAAACCTTTGCCGATCACGCGTCATCTGTCAGCGCTAAGGGGGACTGAGCTTGGGCCCAATAGCCATTGGCTGAGTCGCTTGCCCGCTGCCTTGAAAGCCCCGCGCAAACGAGTCATGCTGGTAGCGCACATGCAGGAAGTGCGTTCCCTGGCAGTGAATGCCGACACGCCATTGCAATTTGACTGGAAAAATCAGAACGCACTTCTGATGAAATGAGTTCTGACAATATGATTTATTACGTCAACTGATCCATTGCACCAGCCAGATGGTGGCGGGTTGTGATCAGGTATGTGTACTCTCGTGCCAGTTATCGCCTGGTTTAAAGCGATTCAATACGTGATTGGCCATGCCTTTTGCCAATTCTTCTTCACCAAAGAACACATCACCTATTTCTTCTTTACGCAACAGAATCGACTCATCTTCGCTATGTGTGCGAAGTAAAATTTCTATGCCTGGATTCAGTGCACGGGCAGTTTTTGCCATATGACGAACATTCAGTGTGTCTGGTGTTGCTACCACCAGCATCGCTGCATTGGCAATATGCGCCTGTATCAATACCGCCGGGTCTGCTGCATTGCCGGAAACGGCAGCCATGCCTTTTTTACGAATGTCTTCCACTATTTCACGATTTTGCTCGGCGATGACGTAAGGGATGCCTCTTTCATCCATCGCCTTGGCGATGCGGCGGCCTACTCTGCCATAACCCACCAGCACGACCTGGCCTTCCAGATATTTGCGTTCGGTACTCATGGGCAGTTCTGCGTACGGGTCCTGGCGCTGATCCAGTTCTCGTGCCAGGTCAGAATGGGACAATGCCCATTTTCTAAGCGGTCCTATCAGTGTGAACAAGAAAGAATTCAAGCCTATGGAAATCAGTACACCCGCCAGTATCAGGCTCATCCCTTCGGCAGGTAACAGACCAAGTGATAATCCCAGTCCGGCCAGGATGATGGAAAATTCACCGATTTGCCCCAGGCTGGCGCCGATTGAAAGTGCAGTGTTGAGCGGATAACGCAACAGGATGACCAAAGCTGCCGAGGTGAAAAAATTACCCAGGATGACGATGGCAACCACACAAAGAACGCGCACAGGTTGTGCCGCCAGGATGGCAGGGTCAAATACCATACCGACGGATACAAAAAACAGTACAGAAAAAGCGTCACGCAATGGCAGTGATTCTTCAGCAGCGCGATGGCTAAATTCGGATTCACGCATGACGGTACCGGCAAAGAACGCCCCCAGCGCAAAAGACACGCTGAATATGACCGACGCACCATAAGCAATACCGATAGCGGTTGCAATTACCGACAGAGTGAAGAGTTCGCGCGAACCGGTACGTGCAACCTGCCACAGCAACCATGGCAGCGCACGGCGACCAACAACCAGCATCAAGGCGATAAATATGGATACCTGCAGCAATGTCTTGCCTATGGTCATCCACAACGGTGCCGCGTCTGGCGCTATGGCTGTTGTACTACCCAGCACACCCGCCAGCGGTGGCAATAACACCAGTACCAGCACGGTGACCAAATCCTGAACCACCAGCCAGCCTACTGCTATGCGGCCATTCATGGTGCTCAGCAAGTTGCGCGCTTCCAGTGATTTCAACAAAACGACGGTACTGGCGCAGGCCAGTGACAATCCAAAAATCAGTGATCCACCCAGGCTCCAGGTCCACCAGGATGCAATGACTGCACCCACCGCAGTGGTCAGGCCCATCTGCAAGACCGCACCAGGGATGGCAATCCGCCTTACCGCCAAAAGATCACCGGGTGAGAAATGCAGACCTACGCCAAACATCAGCAGCATGACGCCAATTTCTGATAGCTGTGAGGCGATATTGACATCCGCCACAAAGCCGGGTGTAGCGGGGCCTATCATGATGCCTGCCAGCAGATAACCGACCAGGGCTGGCACTTTAATTTTTTCAGCAATGAATCCGAGGACCAATGCACCGGCAAAAGCTGCTGCAACAGTCGTGATCAAAGAAATACTGTGGTCCATTCGGCTCCTTAAATTTAACCACTCTCGTCATTAAGAGTGGTGTGTACAAACGGTTGAGATGCCATCATTGATATATGGCTCATATCATTGCGTGGATTACGTGGATTACCCGGAACGAATTCAGGAGGAGGGTGGTCAGGCAGCACTGCTCTTACCAACGAGCCCGTCCACTCTTTGCAGTTTGCCCATACGCAGGCTGTCACCAGGTGCATTTCTGCACTTGAGGACGAGCATACAGGGCTTTATCCAGGAAGAGGAAAATAGTAGAGTCAATATTGCTTTCGGTCAAGACTCTTGATCAAGAATTCGTCGTGCCCAGTCAATGCGAAACAGATTTTGAAAACAAGTTCATCACCATGACGCCCGAGATGATCAATGCCATTCCCGCGATGGCTGGCAGATCCAGTTTTTGACCATACACTATCCAGGCAATTGCGCTTACCAATACCACACCAAGCCCGGCCCAGATGGCATAGGCGACACCGACCTGCATGGTCTTCAGTGTCAAAGACAGAAAGTAAAAAGCAATCAGGTATCCAACTGCAACGACTATCGACGGTATCGGTTTCGAAAACCCCTCGCTTGCCTTCAGTGCAGACGTTGCGATGACCTCGCCGGCGATGGCGATTCCCAGAAAAATCCAGTGATTCATGTTGATGCCCTTGTCGTGAAAAAGAACGAGTCAGTCTATATGCCAGGGCATAAAAATAACAGTCTTGTTCTTTGTTGCAGCTTGTGAGCAAACGCAAAGCGGGAAGGATTATTCTGGAGTATTTTTTAATCCATTTCTCCCGTTTTGATGAAGACGATACGACAAGGAATTTTTTCTAAAGTCACCTGTTAAAGGGGTATATTTTTTATAACTTAATGCTTTAAAAATCGATATATTTGTTATTTTGAAATCGAAAATTGTCACAAAAAGCTAAACATTTAACAATAATTCACCAGCAAAACCAACCCTTGTGAGAACTTGGGCGCAGAATAGGTATTGTTTAAGAGCAATGAATTACAACGATCAAATTGAGGAGACCATGATGTTCAATCTTACTATTCGACTCAGACTTATTCTGACCATGGCAGTCATGGGATGTCTGCTGGTCATCGTGGCGGTACTGGGTATTGTTGGTGGTGATCGCAGCAACAGCGCGATCAACGATATTTTTACTAACCAGTTACCATCCGCCATTGCCATTGGCGAGACTCAAGTGAATGCATTGCGCGCAAGAGCTGCGATTGACAGGGTGGTCATGCATCCGGATGCCAGCGAAGCGGCGGCAACCATCAAGCGGTCTGAAAACTTTATCAGTCAGTCTGATAAAGCCTGGGAAAAATATTTATCACTGCCTAGCGACGTTGAAGAAAAAAAGATTTCGGATGATGTCACTGTAAAGCGTAATAATTTCCTCAACGAGGGCTTCAGACCTCTGGTAGCCGCGTTAAAGGCTGGCAAACAGGAAGATGCTGATGCCATCGTCATGGGCAAGGCAGCAAAACTGTATACCGCGTTTTCAGAAAAAGCGGATGAACTGGTCGCCTACCAGACCAAGAGCACAGAACAGCAGTACATGGCCAGCCAGGCCATGAACAGTACTTTCCGCTGGTTAAGCATCAGCGCATTGATTGTTGGATTGATTTTGGTGATTATTTCCAGTGTCTTGCTGTTGCGCGCCATTACCCGGCCCCTTGATCAGATGCTGCAGCATTTTGATGCGATTGCTGCTGGTGATCTGACTGCACCCGTCCACGCCACTTCCCGCGATGAAATGGGTCACTTGATGACAGGTCTGGAAAAAATGCGTGTCAGCCTGGTTGAAACGGTTGCCCGTGTCCGCAAGGGTAGCAGTTCCATCGCCACTGCAACCGATGAAATCGCCAAAGGCAATATGGATTTGTCTGGCCGCACAGAACAACAGGCAGCCAGCCTGGAAGAAACCGCTTCCTCCATGGAAGAGCTGACTTCAACAGTCAGGCAGAATGCGGACAATGCCAAACAGGCAAACCGCTTATCCATTGCTGCCTCGGAAGTGGCGGTGCGTGGTGGCACTCTGGTGGGTGATGTTGTCACCACGATGAATTCGATTAAAGAAAGCTCAGGCAAGATCGTGGATATTATCGGCGTGATTGATGGTATCGCTTTTCAGACGAATATCCTGGCATTGAATGCCGCAGTGGAAGCCGCACGTGCCGGTGAACAGGGGCGCGGGTTTGCCGTGGTGGCCAGCGAAGTCCGCACCCTGGCCCAGCGTTCCGCCAGTGCTGCAAAAGAGATCAAGCAATTGATTGATACCTCGGTAGAAAAAGTGGATGCAGGCAGCAGACTCGTCGATGATGCAGGCAAGACCATGAATGAGATTGTGAACTCCATCAGAAGCGTCACCGACATCATGAGTGAAATTACTGCCGCCAGTATTGAACAAAGCCAGGGCATAGATCAGATCAACACCGCAGTAATACGGATGGATGAAGCAACACAACAAAATGCCGCCCTGGTTGAACAGGCCGCTGCCGCAGCAGGTAGCACCCAGGACCAGGCGCAACAATTGATGGATGCGGTCAGGGTCTTTAAAATTGTGGAAGCAGCACCATCAAACAACAAATCCATGCGCCTTGTTGCCTAATGAAATAATGGATTTACTGGAGGCGGGATTGCCTGGACGTGTCATTGCTTAAGTGTGATCACCATCCCGCCCAGTATTACACTGGAACGCACAGTGTCAAATATTGATCTGTGCTGTGTCCGGCTGCAAGCCTGTTGCTGTTTCAGTCATGTCCTTTCCAGGGCACCAGTTTGTGTTCGAGGCGGCGCATAAGCAGATCGAACAAATATGCAACGATGCCGATAAGGATGATACCCATGATCACGATATCGGTACGCAAGAAGCTGGATGCATTCAATACAAGCTGTCCTACCCCAGCCGTGGCTGCCACCATTTCAGCCGCAACCAGGGTCGTCCAGCCGAAGCCGATGGCAATCCTCAAGCCAGTCAGAATATCCGGCAGCGCTGCCGGTAAGATCACATGCCGCAATAATTGCCATTGACTCGCACCCATCGACAGCGCTGCATGCAGTTGTTCCGATGCCACCTTGATGACGCCAGCGCGGGTAGCGACCGCGATGGGCGCAAAACAGGCCAGGTAGATCAGCAATATCTTGGCCGTCTCGTCGATGCCGAACCAGATCACGATCAAAGGCAGATAGGCCAGTGGTGGCAGCGGACGATAGAATTCGAGGAGAGGATCAAAAATACCACGCACGATACGGTTGGTACCCATCAGCAAGCCCAGCGGCACGGCGCTGATAGCAGCAAGAAAAAATGCACCAAACACCCGTAACAGACTCCAGGCCAGATGCTGGAGTAATGGCAGCCCGCCTTGTATATTGCCGTTCCATGCCTGCGCAGCGGCAAGCCATACCGCCGCAGGCGAAGGCAGAAATAAAGGTTCTATCCAGGCCCTGGCAGTGATGATCCACCAGCCCAGCAACAGAATTGCGATAGTGGCGATGGTGACGCCCAGCGTTTTTCCACTTCCCGGGCGAGGGTATACCTTTGCCACTGGTAATAGTGGCGTGGTCTTGCGCTGTGCAGGTTCTGCATAGGCGATATCAGGGATAGCAGGTGAAGTCGATGAGAGAGTCATGGCGTGGCAGTTCAGACAGGGTGGTGCACAAGTTGCAGCAGGCGTTCACGCCAGGCAATAAAATCAGGCGATGACTTTACTGCACGCGCATCGCCAGACGCCAGATAGTCACCTGAAAACGGCAGCTTGAATTGATGGGCAATGCGGCCTGGGCGTGGCGACATGACAATCACACGCGATCCCAGAAACAGCGCTTCTTCAACGCTGTGAGTAATGAAAAAAATGGTTTTCTTGCTGCGTTGCCAGACATTGACCAGCAGTTCCTGTATCGATTCCCGCGTTAATGCATCAAGCGCACCCATCGGTTCATCCATCAGCAGCACGCGGGGATTATTGGCCAGTGCACGGGCAATTCCGACACGTTGTTGCATACCACCTGACAATTGATAGACTGGCGCCGAAGCAAATTGCTCCAGTCCGACCAGGCGTAAGTTGTCGAGTGCAAGCGCATTGCGCTCGTTACGCGCAATGCCACGAAAGCGCAATCCCAGCGCGACATTGTCAAGCACGTTCAGCCATGGCATCAGCGCATGTTTTTGAAACACCACGCCCACTTCAGGACTGGGGCCGGTGATTGCTACATCGTCGAGCATGACTTCGCCTTCCGACGCCTGTATAAATCCAGCCAGGCAATTCAGCAAGCTGGTCTTGCCACATCCTGACGGGCCAAGTGCGACCACGAATTCGCCAGGGGCGATAGACAGATTGACATCGGACAAGGCCAGTGCTTCGTCAGCCCCGGCACCGGCGAAGCGCACCGAGAGCCGGCGTATGTCAAGCTGACCGCCACTGTGCGCAGTTGGCAGGTTTATTGTGCTGCCTTGCGTACCCATGTTGCATTGACTCCTACACTGTAGTCCGGCAATACCGTCTGGATGGTACCCTGGGTTTTCAGGAAGGCTGCCGTAGCAGCCAGCGATTTGGCAGCACCGCCACCCAGCCATTGGGCTGAAGCCTGCTGCTGCAAGGTCGGAAACTCATACAGCGCCAGGCTGGCGGGGACTTCGGCAGCATCCGCACCAGCCCATTTGGCTACCGCTTTGATCTGCGCAGAATCCACCTTCCAGTTCGCTTTGTTGTTGCGATAGTCGGCATCTGTTGCTGCCAGCAGCTTCACCAGTTCGGTCAGGAAGGTATCATTCTGTTTGGCGAAATCCTTGTTCACCACAATGCCGTCAAAGGTCGCGGTGCCGGTCTGTTTGGCGATTTCGCCAGAGGAGATCAGGGTCTTTCCGGTTTTCTTGACTTTGGCCAGCACAGGATCCCAGATGAAGGTCGCATCAATATCGCCACGTTCCCATGCGGCGGCAATTTCTGGTGGACGCAGGTTGATGATCTTGACGTTGCGTGCATCGACTTTGGCATGTTCCAGTGCTAGCAGCGTATGGAAATGTGAAGTCGAAACAAATGGCACAGCGATGCGTTTGCCATTCAGATCAGCCAGCGATTTGACATTACTGCCATTGCGTACCACCAGCGCTTCGGCATCATTGATATTGTCCAGAATCCAGAACAACTGGATATTCAAACCTTGCGACAAACCTGATGCAATCGGTGCCGAGCCTGCTTCGCCGATTTGTACCGAACCGGAAGCCAGTGCCCGGATGACGTCTGCACCGCTCGCCAGTTTGCGGAAAGTGACTTTATATCCGGTCTTCTGTTCCAGGTTTTGCGTTTCCTGCGCATAGCGCCAAGGCACCACCATGTCCTGATAAGCGATGACGACTTCTTTGGTTTCGGCCACGGCATTCCCCATAAGGAAGACGCTGGCGGCGAGGGCAAGGACACGCAGATTTTTTTTCATATATGGTAATGGACAGGTGGATAGTCGGCCCAGTATAGGAGTCAGTTTTGTACGACAAAACGAATCTTTTCGACTAAGAATATGCGTGTGTTGATCTGTTCTGAACACGAACCACCATGAAACGCAGCAATGCAGGGAAATCAGCGGCAAGTGGCCGGGCCTGGTATCAGGCGCAACAATTGATGGATGCAAGGAGTGCAATGAGGGTGGCGGATGCGGACAGAATCTTTAGATTGTGCAGGTGCAGGTTTTAAGCAATTAAGCAGTTAAGCAGTTAAGCAGCAAGACCATGCAGCTTGTTGTCTGATCGCTGGCGCAAAAATTTGACGTGTTCTAATCGAAGTGAGGATTTTCTTTTCTGATTACAGCCAGTGCTTCTGTCAATGCATGGTCCGCACGCCTGGCAGTATCCGCGTCGCAATGTTCGGTCAGTATCTGCGTCAATTGGCGCAATTGCGTAACCGTCAATCCCACGCGCATGCTGGCGGCCATGTGAGAGCGCAATTGCGCCTCTACACCGGGCGTGGCGGCCAAGGCTCCGACCGTCGCCAACTCGCGGCTTTGCCAGTCGAGGTTGTCCCGCTCGAAGATGTCACCAAACAAATGGGTCTGTAAAAACTGGTTGATGACAGGCGCAAAATCGAACACTGCTCCCTTGACTGTTGCGCCGGCAATCTTGGTCTGGTTGGATGTCCCGGCGACGATCAGTGCATCGCCGGTGGGGATGGCACGACCAGGTTCACGTCCAACTATGTCATGGATACCACTTTGTTGGCGCGCTGCTACGACCTTCATTAATTCTTGCAGTGCGTTAAGACTGCGTGGAAAGCCTGTATAGGCATAAAGCTGCACCAGAATTTCTTTCGCCTCGCTCACCGTGAGACCCGCATCCAGCCCCTGATTCAATGCCGCGCTGAGTTTGGGCATATCGCTCATTGCCATGAAAGCGGCGATCAATGGGATGGACTGCTGGCGGGCGGAAAGTGCGACGGAGGCAGGTTCTTGGCGTATCATGGATTGCGACTCCGTTTCGTTTTGAGCAGCATGCCCGGATGCCACCACCAACCCCAGCCCTACCACCAGGGCTGAAGCAGCCGCCAGCAAACGGACTTTGCGACGATTAGTGGGAATTGTATTGGTCATCGCTTACTTTCTCCATCCAGATTACGCTTTTGCCATCGATAGAATTTGTTACTGCCAGATGAGTCATCGCTATCGTCGGTGCGGCGCCGTGCCAGTGTTTGACACCGGGTGGGCATAGCACCACATCGCCAGTTTGAATTACCTGTATCGGTTTGCCCCATTCCTGTGTCAATCCGGTTCCGGAAATCACCACGAGCCGCTGCCCCGCAGGGTGGATGTGCCAGGCCGAGCGGGCGCCTGGTTCGAAACTCACGTAGGCACCTGTTGCAGAGTTGTGCTCGTTGGCAGGAAATAATGGAGTAACATTTACTCGCCCGATGAAGTAATCCGGTGACCCGATGATGGAAGCCTGACTACCGGCGCGCACTATTTCCTGCGTCGGAGCGGATGCATGCTCATGCTCATATTCATGTGCCTGTGCTGTGGTTGCCCAAATAATGCATACTGCGAGCGTTGAAAAGAATCTATTCATGAGTATTTTTTTATTTAACTTCTGGGGCGAATTGATTAAAGAGTCCGGGCATAAAACCTGGTCAGTTTTCCCATAGCGGCGTCAACGTATCTGGGTACCCAATAGGTTTCGATATGTGTTGCCCCCTCAATTTTGAACAACTCTTTATCCTTGGTTCCAGTTGCTTTGGCAAAGGCTTCCTCCGTCATGTACAGACTATCCGCTTTGCTACCAGCGATCATCAGTAAAGGCTTGTTAATCAGCTCAATCTGATTCGTTGCATCAAAGCGCATCAGATCAAGCAGACTGCTTAACGTGTACCGCCCCTCCGAATTTGGATGGGCATGGGTTTTTCCGTAATATTCAAATCCTTGACGATACATTTCAAATGGCAGCCTGGCAATTTGCTCATCAGTCAGTTGCACGTCGTTAGCGTACAGAATTTTCCCGCCGGTTACCTCTTGCGCTCTGGCATTCGAGGCCTGCAACAAGCGCTCCTGAATCGTGGAAAGTTGTGAGTCCATGAATCCGTTACGACGAACCCGCCCAGAATTGAACATGCTCAATGTCGCAATGGATTTAAATCGTTTGTCGGTTTGCGCTGCGGCCAGTGAATACCCGCCGCCACCGCAGATACCGAGCAAACCCAGGCGGGCGCTATCGACACCGGCATACTGAATAATGAAATCCGCCATGCCATGGATATCCTCAATACGGTTCGAGGGTTTGTCGACATAACGCGGTTGGCCGCCGCTCGCGCCCTGATACGCGGCATCTGCCGCAATCGTGATGTAGCCTTGTTCTGCCAAGTGTTGAGCATAAAGTCCGGCCACTTGCTCTTTCACGCCGCCATTCGGATGCGCTACCACCACAGCGGGGTAGGTTTTCTTCGGATCGTAGTTGGCTGGAGTATAGATATTTGCTGAAATATCCAGACCATTGAGTTTGTAAGAGACCGGGTGAATATGGATCTTGCCCGACTCATTTTGAGTGATCGCACCGTCATAAACCAGGGTGTAAGGATTCTTTTTATAGTCCGCTGCGCTGGATTGTGCTGAAACGGCGATCGCTGCCGATAAGGCAAATGCTTGTAAAGTTGTTTGCACCATATAAATGTCCTTGTCTGTAAAGTTCATGCTTCAAAAATGTGAATCGTCCATCTTGGTAATCGGTAGGGAAGGCGCTTGATTGCCAGACACCAAAAACTGCTGCGCTATCAGCTTTCCTGGTGCGTCGATTGGAAGACGATCTCTTTAATGCGCTCAACACACCGGGTTTTGATTACGACGATTGCACAAAATCCAAATTCGCTTTGTTATGAACGAGTATAGTTTGCTGTGATCTATTCAACTATGGGATAAAATTAGTACAAGCTAATGAGAAAAATTCATTTATGAAGGTTGGTCTATCTGAACTGACGGCGTTTACCGCCATAGCAGAGCACAAGAGTTTCCGCACGGCTGCATTGCGTCTCGGGATATCTCCGTCTGCGTTGAGTCATTCTCTCCGCCATTTGGAGGAACGACTAAATGTGAGGTTATTTAACCGCACCACGCGCTCCGTAGCATTAACCGAGGCAGGGGAACAACTATTGCGTCGTGTAGCCCCGGCCATTATTGATTTGTCCGACGCCATGGATGAAGTCGCATCTTCAGTGAACCGGCCATCGGGCGTGATTAAAATCAGCGCTGCTGAAGCAGGTGCCAGGCCATTGATACGTCACGTGCTGCCTGGTTTTCTTGCAAAGTACCCGGATATTCAAGTGGAATTTGTTGTCGATACGCGTTTTGTGGATATCGTAGCCGATGGCTATGATGCAGGCATCCGTGTCTTTGATGACGTGCCGCGAGACATGATTGCCGTGAAATTTGGACCAGAAATGAAATTCACTGCTGTCGCTTCACCAGAATATCTCGCTGAATATGGCATACCCGAAATGCCCGAGGACTTACTGCGCCACCGCTGTATTCGCTTTCGGTTTGCCAGCGGTAATCTTTATCGTTGGAATCTGGAGCGTTCCGATAAAAGCTTCAACATGGATGTGGAAGGACCGATGACCTTAGGAAATACAAACTTGATGACCGAAGCCGCGTTGGGTGGTATCGGCATTGCCTGGGTTCCCGAATATCAATCGACTGAACACCTTGCTTCTGGCAGGCTGGTTCACCTATTGAAGGACTGGAGTCCCTCCATGCCGGGGCTCTGTTTCTACTACCCCGCAAATCGCCACCCTCCAACAGCATTGCGTCTGTTCATACAAGCCATCAAAGACTGGAAGGAGAGTGATTTGCATTGCCATCGCTGATGTTGGCACTCTCGTTGGAGTGACTGTGTCAATATGCGGCGTATTGAATAGACGAATGACGAACGCTTTCAACACGAGTAATCAGCTATAAGTGAGAACAGACAGTGTGAGGTACGAAGGAGGGCGCGTAGAAATGAATAACGGGCCACAAGGGCCCGTTATTACTTGGTTCTTGGCGGAGAAGGGGGGATTCGAACCCCCGGTAGGGATAAACCTACGCACGCTTTCCAGGCGTGTGACTTAAACCACTCATCCACCTCTCCTACTACATTCGCAGTCATTTGCCGTAACAGCGAAGTCCGCTATTCTAGCAAAATAAAATTCAACTTGGAAGCTTTTTTCTTTTTTGTTGAAAAAGACTTAAGCACCCAGCCATGGCAAGCCCAGTTGGCACCAGCCGCCTAGGGTTTTCCGGTGGCCGTCGGTGTCTTTGTCACCTTCAAAGCCTTGCCGGATGTCAAAGCAGTTGGTGTAACCATTCTCTGTTGCCAGTTTGGCGGCATGACGTGAACGTACCCCAGAGCGGCACAGGAAAAGAAGGGCTGTGGTTTTGTCGGGTGCCGCAGCTTGCAGTTGTGCCAGAAAATCAGGATTGGGGACGCCTCCGGGGTAGAGGCTCCATTGTACGGCCTGGTGTTGCGTTGGATTGATGTTGACGCGACCGACCCAGTCTCGTTCGGCATTGGTGCGCACGTCCACCAGCAAGACGCCGCTATCGTTTTGCAATAATTCAAAAGCTTCTTGCGGGGTGACTGCGCCGGCATAATCCAGGGCTTGTTCCTGGCCACGCTGGCGCGCTGTCTGAAGATGATCAGTGGTGGACATATTGGTCTCCGTGCATTGTTGCTGAATGGGTTAGCCTTTAGTGTATATTAAATCGGGGCTTGGCTTACCATATAGATAACCCTGAAACGCCTGACAACCCTGCTGTACCAGAAACTTTTGCTGCGCGCTGGTTTCTACGCCTTCGGCAATCACTGCCAGTCCCAGGCTTTGTCCCAGTCCGATGATGGTGCGGGTGATGACGGCATCATTGGTGTTGTTGAGCATCTCGCGTACGAAAGACTGGTCGATTTTCAACTGATCCAGGGGCAGGCGTCTCAGATAGGATAGGGAAGAATAACCAGTCCCGAAATCATCCAGGGAAAAACCGACTCCCTGCATTTTGAGCTGATTCATTCTTGCGATGGTTTCTTCTGCATTATCTACCAGCAGGCTTTCTGTCAATTCCAGTTTTAGCTTGCTGGCATCGATGTTTGCATGACGGATGATGTCCTGCACCTGGGCCACAAAATCAATCTGCTTGAATTGGCGGGCACTGACATTGACCGCCAGCGTCAGCGCTGATGTTGCCGGATCTTGCTGCCACTCGGCCAGTTTCTGGCAGGCGGTCTGCAAGATCCAGATGCCAAGTGGGATGATAAGTCCTGATTCTTCTGCCTGCGGAATAAATTCGGCGGGGGACACCAGACCACGCTGCGGGTGCTGCCAGCGTATCAGTGCTTCTGCCCCGATGGTTTTGCCTGCTGCGTTGACCTGCGCCTGGTAATGCAAAACAAACTGCTGTTGCGCCAATCCAAGACGCAGATCTGCTTCCATGGCAGCGCGGGCATTAACGATGTCAAGCATGTCCGGGTCAAAGAAACGAAACAGGTTGCCGCCGCTGGCTTTGGCTTCATACATCGCGACTTCTACTTGTTTCAGCAGTTCTTCTGCGTCGTCACTGTGTCTGCCAAACAGGGTAATACCGATACTGGCACTGCTGTGATATTCAAGATGTTCCAGGTCATATGGCTGATGCAGGTCGGACAGTATTTTGGTGGCGATCATCTGGGCTTCTATCGCTGCCTCGCGCATGTTGTCGCTGAGGTCATCCAGCAATAAAACAAATTCGTCGCCACCATGGCGGGCCAGTGTGTCGCCTTGCCGTATGCTGTGCGCCAGGCGTTTGGCAACCACTTGCAATAACAGATCACCCTTGCCATGGCCTATGGTGTCGTTGATGCTCTTGAAATTATCCAGATCAAGAAACAGCAATGCGCCAAAGCGGTTGTGGCGCGATTTGCTCAGTAGTGTGTGTTGCAGCCTGTCCAGTAACAGACGGCGGTTGGCAAGACCTGTCAGGGCATCGTGATAGGCGAGATGTTCGAGTTTTGCTTCTGTGGTTTTTCTTTGGGTGATATCCAGCATGGTGGCAACATAGTTGACGACCTTGCCATTGCCGGATTTGACGGCGGTGATGGTCAGCCATTCCGGATACACTTCGCCGTTTTTGCGGCGGTTCCAGATTTCGCCTTGCCAGTAGCCGCTTTTTTCAAGGTGGCCGGTCATTTCGGCATAGAAGCTATTGCCATGCATGCCGGATTTTAACAGGCTGGTTTGCTTGCCTATGGCTTCTTCCCTGGTGTAGCCGGTGATGCGTGTAAATGCCTGATTGACGCGCAATATGGTTCTGTGTTCATCGGTGATGACCATGCCTTCCTGGCCTTCGAAGGCAATGGCGGCAATACGCAAATCTTCTTCTACATGTTTGCGTTCGGTGATGTCTTGCACGGTGCCATAGCGATTGATGGCGCTGCCGTCTGCCTGCCGTTCCAGCTTGATTTGTATATGCAGCCAGCGGATCTGGGTATCAACCAGTATGCGGTGCTCGATTTCCATATCCTGACCAGACATGGCTCTGTCCCATGCGTTGCCAGCCAGGGTCCTGTCGTCTGGATGTACCCGCTGCAAGATGGTGGCGCAGGTGATTTTACTGTCAGGGTTTATTCCCCAGATGCGGCAGGCTTCTTCTGTATACCGTATGTCCTGATTATCGAGGCTGCTGATCCAGCTACCGGTTTTTGAAATGGTCTGGGCGCGGCGCAATTCTGCTTCACGTTGCGCCAGCTGGGCAGTTCTTTTTTCTATGATTTTTTTCAGACCGCGTTTTTGCTCACGTGCTTCCAGCAATAGCCTGACCAGATATGCCAGCATTGCACTGAAGATAAATCCCACTACATAGTTGAACAGTGTGTCTTGCCTGACGGTAATCGAAGGATCCAGTAATTTAATGTTATCGACACTCCGGTTACGCATTTCGGGGATGAGCGTGAAACTGGTGAGCATGGCCAGTAAGAATGTCCCCATGGCGAAAAGCAGGGGCTTGGTAAGAAATTGGCGTAAATAGGCATGCATGATTATTTGTCTTTGGCGTATGGCGCAATTGTGCAAGAGCCGAAAACCTAAACCCTGCAAACAGGCGAAATGAAGATAGCGACTCTGGCAGTGAGAGTCAATCTCGCTGGTAGAAATGAAGGGCGCGATTGATACTGATCAAATGACGACCATCCAGTTGCTTTTGGTTTGGCTATTTGAATAAGATTCTGAACATCAGTCAGCGCGGATGAACTGCTTGATAAGTTGACCAGTGAATGATTAATGGGTTAGTAGTTAATGATCCGGGCGGTAGGATGTGACGTGAGAGAAGTGTTATTTACACAATAAAATAAATTCCGCACTAAACGTGTGCATAAACTGGCATTTGGCAACATATTGCATTTATTTGGTGCAATATTTTATTTTTGCACCAAATTGAATCGTTTTGCTATTTGTTTGTTTGCGGCAAGACATGAGCATGCACAAAGAAAACGCCACAAAAACAAGCATTTAACAAATTTCGAATTTGAATATGCTTTGGCTGGTTGATGGCATGGATTCTGCTATCATCTCTCACTGAGTTTAGCCGCCAGTTGAATTCAAGAGTGGATGAGGTAGGACTGTTCACTCGTTCTTGGTTGCTGGCAGGTGCAGGGCTCAGCAATTTCCGAATTTTTTTTAGCTCTATTTGAGGAGTTTCACATGGCAATGACAGCCGCAGAAGTCTTGAAAATGGCGAAAGACAACGAAGTTAAGTTCGTTGATTTTCGCTTTGCTGATACCCGAGGCAAAGAACAGCACGTTACTGTTCCAGTTTCCCAGTTCGATATCGATAAATTCGAATCTGGCCATGCATTTGACGGCTCGTCTATCGCTGGCTGGAAAGGTATCGAAGCATCCGACATGTTGTTGATGCCTGATCCTAATACTGCAAATATTGACCCTTTCTTCGAAGAAACAACATTGTTCATGCAATGTGACGTCATCGAGCCATCCGATGGCAAAGGCTATGACCGCGATCCACGTTCCATCGCAAAACGCGCTGAAGCGTATCTGAAATCTTCTGGCATTGGTGATACCGCCTACTTTGGCCCAGAACCAGAATTCTTCATTTTTGACAGCGTACGCTGGAAAGTGGATATGTCCGGTTCCTTCGTCAAGATCGATTCCGAAGAAGCTTCCTGGACAACAGGCGAAAAACTGGAAGGCGGCAATACTGGTCATCGTCCTACCGTTAAAGGCGGTTATTTCCCGGTTCCTCCAGTCGACAGCTTCCAGGACATGCGTTCTGAAATGTGCCTGATCCTGGAATCCCTGGGCATTCCGGTTGAAGTGCATCACCATGAAGTGGCTGGCGCTGGTCAAAATGAAATCGGCACCAAGTTTTCTACTCTGGTAGAACGCGCTGACTGGACACAAAACCTGAAATACGTAGTCTGGAACGTAGCGCATACCTACGGCAAGACAGCGACTTTCATGCCTAAGCCTATCGTTGGCGACAACGGTTCTGGCATGCACGTACATCAATCCATCTGGAAAGATGGCAAAAACCTGTTTGCTGGCGACGGCTATGCTGGTTTGTCTGATTTCGCCCTGTACTACATCGGCGGTATTATCAAACATGCAAAAGCATTGAACGCGATCACTAATCCAGGTACCAACTCTTACAAGCGTCTGGTTCCAGGTTATGAAGCACCGGTTAAACTGGCTTACTCCGCACGTAACCGTTCTGCTTCCATCCGTATTCCTTACGTTGCCAATCCAAAAGGCCGTCGTATTGAAACACGTTTCCCTGATCCACTGGCGAACCCATACCTGTGCTTCTCTGCACTGATGATGGCAGGTCTGGACGGCGTTCAAAACAAAATCCATCCTGGCGAAGCAGCGAGCAAAGATCTGTACCATTTGCCACCAGAAGAAGATGCATTGATCCCGACAGTCTGCGCTTCCCTCGAAGAAGCACTGAATGCATTGAACAAAGATCGTGAATTCCTGACACGCGGTGGTGTGTTCAGCGACAGCATGATTGATGCGTACATTGACTTGAAAATGCAAGAAGTACAACGCTTCCGCATGACGACTCATCCAGTCGAATTCGACATGTACTACTCTCTGTAATCAGGGTAAAAACAGAAAAAGCGGGGGCAACCCCGCTTTTTTTGTTACAAATGCTAATTTTTTCGTAATTGTGTTGCATCGCTGCATCGCATACACTACAAGTCCGTGATTGATTATTGCTTTAATATGAATCGACTATTGTCAGCTTTCATTCTCCTGATTGGTGTGCAGGCCTATGCCCATGCGCAGGCCGATGTGTATCTATGCGTCGACGAGAACGGTAAAAAGGAATATAAGAACACGGGCGCAGTCAAAGGTTGTAAAAAGGTGGAATTGCAGGGCATTACGGTGGTACCGGCCCCTGTCTTCCCGGCAGCAGGCAAAAAGCCCCAGGGCAAGCCTGCCAGCAGCCCTACCGACTTCCCCAAAGTAGATGAGGGAACGCAAAAAGCCAGAGATTCAGACCGCAAGCAGATTTTGCAGGACGAATTGAAGGCGGAGGAGCAGAAGCTCGCGAATTTGAAAAAAGAGTTCAATAATGGTGAGCCTGAAAGGCGAGGCGATGAAAAGAATTACGCCAAATACCAGGAACGCACCAATTTGATGAAAGAAGACATCAGTCGCACCGAAAAGAACATAGAAGCGCTTAAACGAGAGATAGCTAATTCGAAATAAGTCGCCCATGTCGGGAAATGGTGCTATCAGGCACCAGTCCGGGCATGATGCTTGCGTAAAGGTCGCTCTGTGCGGCCTTTTTTATTGGATATCGTTTGAAAACTCCACTTACCTCATTTGCCGGACTGGATTTGCTGACTTCAGCCGTGATCGTGCTGGATGCTGAGGGCAGTATTTTGTTTGCCAATGCCTCTGCTGAAAATCTGCTGGACAGCTCATTCAAATCACTCACGCATTTAAAGTTGACGGACCTGTTCCTGAACGGCGAAGAGCTGATCGAGGTGTTTCATCAGGCGGTCGCCCATCAGTTTGCCGACAAGCGCCAAGACCTGACGCTGGAGCGTGCCGGGCGTGAGGCATTGCATGTGCACAGCATCGTGACAGCGCTGGATAATCCTGATACGCCAGTATTGATAGAGTTGCGCGAAAACGTACAGCAACTCAAGCTCGACAGAGAAGAGCGCATGCTCGATCAAAGCAAGGCCAACAAGGAGCTGATACGTAATCTGGCCCATGAAATCAAAAATCCTCTGGGTGGAATACGTGGTGCCGCGCAACTGCTGGAGCTGGAATTGCCCGAGCGCCACCTGCGTGAATTGCGCGAATATACCCAGGTCATCATCAAGGAAGCTGACCGCCTGCAGACTCTGGTGGACCGCTTGCTGGCACCGCACCGACTGCCACATATCGTTGGCGACGTGAATATCCATGAAGTCTGTGAGCGCGTGCGCAGCCTGATTGTGGCTGAATTCCCGCAGGGGCTGACCATCAAGCGCGACTATGATTTATCGATACCCGAATTTCGTGGTGACAAAGAACAGTTGATACAGACGGTGTTGAACATCGCCCATAATGCTGCCCAGGCCTTGCATGAAAGAATCAGACAGGGCGATGCAGTGCTGACTTTCAAGTCGCGTGTGGTGCGCCAGATCACGCTGGCGAAGGTTCGCTACAGGCTGGCATTAGATTTGCATATCATTGATAACGGTCCGGGAATTCCACCCGAGATACGCAACCGGATTTTTTATCCATTGGTCTCGGGTAAGGAGGGCGGCAGCGGTCTGGGATTGACACTGGCGCAAACTTTCGTTGAACAGCATCTGGGTGTCATCGAATGTGAAAGCAGGCCAGAGTACACGGATTTCAGGATACTCATTCCCTTACCTTGAAGTGAGGTAAAGGAAAAGTGGTTGCACCAAAAGTGCTCCTTCTATTGATATGCTTAACACAGAATGCAGAACGACAATATGAAACCAATCTGGATAGTGGATGACGACGATTCAATTCGCTGGGTGCTGGAAAAAGCATTGGCGAGGGAAAATCTGGCAACGCGCAGCTTCACCAATGCAAGAGATGCGATGAACGCTTTGCAAAGCGATACGCCGCAAGTGCTGGTCTCTGACATACGCATGCATGGTGCTTCCGGCTTGGAACTCTTGCAAACCGTGAAGGCCAAATATCCGGGTTTGCCTGTGATTATCATGACGGCGTTTTCGGATCTGGAATCGGCAGTCGCGGCATTTCAGGGCGGCGCATTTGAATACCTGGCCAAACCTTTTGATCTGGACAAGGCAGTCGAGTTGATACGCCGTGCACTGGATGAAAGTCTGCGTGAATCCAGCGTTGAGCAAAGCATGTCAGAAACCCCGGAAATTCTGGGGCAGGCACCAGCCATGCAGGATGTGTTTCGCGCCATAGGTCGTTTGTCACAATCGAATGTGACGGTGCTGATTACCGGTGAATCCGGCAGCGGTAAAGAACTGGTGGCACGTGCACTGCATAAGCATAGTCCACGCGCATCCCAGCCGTTTATTGCATTAAACACTGCGGCTATCCCCAAGGATTTGCTGGAGTCAGAATTGTTCGGCCATGAACGTGGCGCTTTTACCGGCGCGCAAACCACACGACGCGGACGCTTTGAACAGGCTGAAGGCGGCACTCTGTTTCTCGATGAAATCGGTGACATGCCTTTTGATTTGCAGACACGTCTGCTGCGCGTTTTGTCGGACGGTCATTTCTACCGTGTAGGTGGGCATCAGCCTATGAAGGCGAATGTGCGCGTGATTGCGGCGACGCACCAGAACCTGGAAACCCGTGTCAAAGACGGTTTGTTCCGTGAAGATTTGTACCACCGTTTAAATGTCATTCGCCTGCGCTTGCCAAGCTTGCGTGAGCGCCGCGAAGACATACCACTGCTGACCAAATATTTTCTGAATCAAAGTGCCAAGCAACTGGGTGTTGATGTAAAACGCATGTCAGAACCGGCATTGCAGTTTTTATCCAGTCTGGATTTTCCGGGTAATGTCAGACAACTGGAAAACCTGTGCAACTGGATTACCGTCATGGCACCGGGGCAGACAGTAGAAATCCCTGATTTGCCGCAAGATCTGGTGCCAATCGCAGCACCGGCAAGCCCGCCAGCCGGTATGAATGGCAGCGATCTGCAAGCACGTCCGGCGGAATATACGGCAGCAGCGCCTGTGCAGGCCGGTGCCAGTGCCTTTATGGAAAAGCCGGTGTATCGCAGTGGTGAAAGCTGGATATCCTTACTGGAAGCCGAAGCAGCAGCCATGCTGGCAGAAGGTCAGTCTGAAGTCATTGACAAGCTGGGTCGCAGCTTTGAATCTGTCGTTATCAAGGCAGCCTTGCGCCATACCCATGGTCGCAAGAATGACGCCGCCATTCGCCTGGGCATAGGCCGCAATACGATTACACGCAAAATCCAGGAACTGGGTATTGATGGTGTAAAGGACGAATAAAATCGCAATCGTTTGCCCGATGTGAATGCTGATGTGAACGCTGAAGTGATCGTGAAACAAGAAGGGGACATGCTTGCATGTCCCCTTCTTGTTTACGTGAAAATTAATGTATTCACACTGCGCGCCACAGGGCAAAAGTCAGCAGGCAAAAGAAGGCTGCCACAATGTCATCCCACATTACGCCAAAGCCACCTTTGAAGCGGCGGTCAAAATAGCCGATAGGGGGCGGTTTTGCCATATCAAAAAAGCGAAAAATGATAAAGGCCCACAATTGGGTCTGCCAACTGGCCGGCGTGATGAACAGTAGCACCAGCCACATGGCGATGATTTCATCCCATACCATACTGCCATGATCGGCAACCCCCAGGTTCTTGCCGGTAATGCGGCAAGCCCAGACACCCACGATAAACCCCAGAAGGATGATGATGGCCCAGTTGACCGTGGTAAAAATTTCTGGCCAGCGCGTGGAAAAAACATGGAAACTCAGCCAGCCAAACAAGGTGCCGGATGTGCCTGGCATGATCGGTGACAGGCCGCTGCCAAAACCTTGCGCCAGTATATGGGCAGGGTGGCGCAGCATGAACCGCCAGGTGGGTTGAGTGACGATGGCTGTCTGGCCTTGTTCTAGGGTAGTCATGGATTGACGAAGTGATCAAAGGATTGATAAGCCAGATGCAGGTCTTTACCTTCATCATCCAGCAGGCGTAAACCGCTGGCGCTGTCTATCTGGCCTATGCGGGTGACGACGGTGTTCGATTGTGTTGCCGCAGCCAATATCTGCTGCCTGTTGCTGACTGCTGCGGTAAAACATAGCTCATAGTCATCACCGCCATTCAGGGTAAATTGCCTGCGTAAATCCTGTGGCTGTGTTTGTAATACCGGCCCTGCCGGTAACTGGTCTATCAACAGCGTAGCGCCGACGCCCGACTTGTCCAGGATATGGCCCAGATCGCCAGCCAGTCCGTCTGAAATATCCAGCGCCGCATGAGCAATACCGCGCAGCGCCATACCCAAAGCAATACGGGGGCTGGGAGTATGCATGCGCAATGCTGCCTGCTGATGTACTTGCGGGTCCAGTGATACTTCATTCCAGTAAGCTGCCAGCGCCAGACGGGCGTCACCCAGACTGCCCGATACCCAGATATCGTCACCGCTGCGGGCGGCATCACGACGCAGCGCCGTGCCGGGGGGCAGTTCGCCAAAAATCGTGATGCAGATATTCAGTGGGCCCTTGGTGGTATCACCACCAATGAGATGGCATTGATGTTCATCCGCCAGGGCTAGCAAGCCGGCTGAAAATTCAGCCAGCCAGGCTGGATTGGCTTCCGGCAGCGACAGGGCAAGGGTGAATGCGATGGGTTTTGCCCCCATGGCGGCCAGGTCAGACAAGTTCACGGCCAGACATTTGTGGCCCAACATGCGAGGGGCAGCATCGGGGAAGAAATGACGTCCAGAAACCAGCATGTCACTGGAAATAGCCATTTGCATGCCCGGACTGGGGTTGAGCAGGGCGCAATCATCCCCTATACCCAGGGCGACGCGACTGTCTTGAATATGGTGTTGCGCAAAATAGCGCTTGATGAGGTCAAATTCGGAAAGCATGCTGGCATTGTACCGAATGAAGCCGGGGATACAACATGGACTGGCTTAATTCGGTACAAATGCTTACCTACCCAGGCGTTGACAGGTGTTTGCCAATCAACACAATCAGGCCAGGGATGCCAGGGATGTCGTCTGTGCTTCTGTCAACTCACTGATCAGTGTGGTTCTCGATTTGGCACTGTGTGGCGCAACAGCAAAGCCGCGCATTATTCTGTCTTCGTCAAAGAAACGACTGGTCGTGACACCGGCGCTGTTTTCGGATTCCCATGTACCTGATGGGCTGACGTGGGCGGCAGGTGCGATCAGGGCGACCGGATAACTGGGTGTTTTGACCAGGACTGCTGCCAGCTTCATTTCTATGCGTGTGGGCTGACCGCTCAGGCTCAATGCAATTGATCGGGCTGCTGCCATCAGTGGCGCTACATAGGGCATGGTATTCTGACTGCCGTCGTCCAGGGTGTACTGCGCACAGTCACCCAGTGCATAGACCTTGCTGGCACTGGTTTGGCCATATTCATCCACGATGATTCCGCGTCCGGTATGCAACTGGGCTGCTTGCGCCAGACGGGTGTCGGCACGCAGACCTACTGCCGACAAGATGACGTCCGTGACAAAACTTTCACCATTCGACAGGGTGACGTGCAATGCCTGGTCACGCCGATAAATCTGGCTGGCCGTGGTGCCGAGTTTCAGTTGTATGCCTTTTTCTGTCAGGGCAGTTTGCAAGCCTTGCGAAATGGCGACCGGTGCCAGAGCTGCCAGCGGCAGGGCATTGGGGTCTACCAGCGTAACGGTGTGGCCTGCACTGGCCAGATCATCACTGAATTCGCAACCTATCAGCCCGGCGCCGAGTATGGTGACGTTTACCTTGTCACCGGCTTGCGTCAGCCTGTCACGAAATATCTTGTAGTCAGCCAGATTATTGACTGACAGAACCTGATCGGCAGCATTGCCAGCGATGGGCAGGCGTATTGCTTGTGCCCCCAGTGCCAGCACCAGTTGTGCATACTCAAATTCACCCATATTGGTCCGCACTGTTTGCGTGACGGTGTTGATGCTGCTGACCATAGTCCGGGTCAGGATATGGGCATTCAGTTGAGCAGCCATTTGCTCCACCGTCTGGCTTTGCAATTGTTGCGGCTGCTTGCCCAAGGCAAAAGCATTTGACAGCATGGGTTTGGAGTAAAAACCACCATCATCGCCAGTGATGATCAGCAAGGGCGTGGTTTTGTCGAGCTTGCGAAATTCCTTGGCGAGAGTGTAGCCTGCCAGGCCAGAGCCGATGATGGTGATGGGTTTCATGGTAAACCTCAGATTTCTATCATGTCAAAATCAGCTTTGGCGACACCGCAATCCGGGCATTCCCAGTCTGCCGGGATATCGTCCCAGCGTGTGCCAGCGGCGATGCCTTCTTCTGGCAAGCCTGTGGATTCGTCATAAATAAAGCCGCATACGATGCATTGGTAGGTTTTCATGTTGTCCTCTGTATTGTTTGATTGATTCTTGATTCAGTGCCAGCCTTGCCGGATTCAAGCCTGATTGGCTTCCAGCACGGCGCGATAGTGATTGGCGTGACGTTCTTCTACCTTGGCCAGCGCGGCGAAGCGTTTGGCAGCGATTTCTAAAGTCCGCTTAAAGTTTTCAGCGTGTTCCTTAGATTCTGCGATTTGCTCATCGTATTCAGCGACAGCAGCATGGTTGCCTTCTTCCACAGCGAGATGGCGGAATGTTGGGTACATTTCAGTGTATTCATAGGTTTCACCTTCAATGGCAATTTCCAGCGCGCGCTGTGGCGTCAACTGGCTTTTGGGATACAGTAAATCCAGATGACCAAAGGCATGCATGACTTCCTGGTCGGCGGTGGCTTCAAATGCTTCGGCAATTTCTATGGCGCCGGCTTCACGTGCCAGTTTGGCAAAGTAGCGGTATTTGATGTGGGCCATGGATTCGCCGGCAAAAGCGGATTCAAGGTTCTTGATGGTGACGGATGGGTTTGCCTGGGTGCTCATAATGCTCTCCTTGGTGATTTACTGAAATTTGCTTGCGTTTGCTATCAACGTGAGAAGAATAATAGATTTTAATAATTGATTTTAAAAGACAATTGATTTTATTGATTCAATAGATAAATCCTATATTGCTTGGCATAACAGAATAAATCGCATTTGGTTATGCGCCAAAAGCATATGAGTCGTACAAATACGTATAAAGTTAGAGTGTTCCCTCTGCTAGAATCACGGGCAGTAAGATTTCCGTAAGCAAAAATAGAAAGAAGGCCAAGCACATGGATTCGTCAGATCAAAAAGAGCAAATACGTCAACAATTGCGTCAGGCGGCGCTGGAATATCATGAATTCCCGACGCCGGGCAAAATCAGTGTCACTGCAACCAAGCAATTGACGAATCAACGTGATCTGGCTTTGGCGTATTCCCCCGGTGTAGCTGCCCCATGTGAAGAAATCGTGGCTGACCCGACAGCAGCCTTCAAATACACGGCCCGTGGCAACCTGGTTGGTGTGATTACCAACGGTACTGCGGTGCTGGGCCTGGGTAATATCGGCCCGCTGGCATCCAAGCCGGTGATGGAAGGCAAGGGCGTCTTGTTCAAGAAATTTGCCGGTATTGATGTATTTGACATCGAAATCAGCGAATCTGACCCAGACAAGCTGGTCGATATCATTGCTTCTCTGGAGCCGACATTTGGCGGTATCAATCTGGAAGACATCAAGGCACCGGAATGCTTCTATATAGAACGCAAACTGCGTGAGCGCATGCGCATACCGGTCTTCCATGATGACCAGCACGGTACAGCGATCATCGTCGGCGCAGCAATCCTGAATGGCTTGAAAGTCGTTGGAAAAACTATTAAAAACACCAAGCTGGTGGTGTCTGGCGCTGGTGCGGCGGCATTGGCCTGTCTGGATTTGATCGTGGACCTGGGCTTCCCGCTGGAAAATATATTCGTGACCGACCTGGCCGGCGTAGTGTACAAAGGCCGCGTTGAATTGATGGACCCGGACAAAGAGCGTTTCGCACAAGAAACGACGGCTCGTAGCCTGCGTGATGTGATTCCTGATGCTGATATTTTCCTCGGTTTGTCGGCTGCCGGCGTGTTGAAGCAGGACATGGTCAAGCTGATGGCAGCAAATCCTCTGATTCTGGCTTTGGCTAACCCTACGCCAGAAATCTTGCCAGACGAAGTCAAGGCGGTACGTGATGACGCCATCATGGCGACCGGGCGTTCTGACTTTCCTAATCAGGTCAATAATGTCCTGTGTTTCCCTTATATTTTCCGCGGTGCTCTGGATTGTGGTGCAACCACCATCACACGTGAAATGGAAATTGCGGTCGTGCACGCGATTGCTGAATTGGCTCAGGCCGAGCAATCCGATGTCGTTGCTTCTGCCTATGGCATCAGCAACCTGTCTTTCGGCCCTGAATACCTGATACCCAAGCCTTTTGATCCACGCCTGATGATCAAGATTGCGCCGGCAGTGGCAAGGGCAGCAGAAGAATGCGGTGTCGCAGCACGTCCTATCAAAGACATGCAGGCTTATGTAGAGAAGCTGCAGCAGTTCGTGTATCACAGCGGCACATTCATGAAGCCGCTGTTTCAGATCGCCAAAAAAGCGCCTGCAGAACGCAAACGTATTGTCTTTGCCGAAGGTGAAGAAGAAAAAGTTTTGCGCGCGGTACAGGTCATCGTTGATGAAAAACTGGCGACACCTATCCTGGTGGGACGTCCACACATCCTTGATCAGCGCATAGAAAAATTTGGCTTGCGTCTCAAGGCGGGCGAAGATTTCCTGGTGATTAATCCTGAGCACGATGACCGCTATCGTGATTACTGGCAAACCTATCACCAGATGACTGCGCGCAAGGGTGTGACCGAGCAATATGCAAAGCTGGAAATGCGCCGCCGTCATTCACTGATTGGTGCCATGATGATCCATAAAGGCGATGCAGATGGCATGATTTGCGGTACCTTTGGTACCACTGGCCTGCATCTGAATTACATCAATCAGGTGTTGGGTAAACGTGAAGGCGTGAACGTCTATGCCGCGATGAATGGCCTGGTCTTGCCGGATCGCCAGGTGGTGCTGGTCGATACCCATGTGAATGAAAATCCGACCGCAGAGCAAATCGCCGAAATCACCATCCTGGCCGCAGAAGAAATGCGCCGTTTTGGTCTGATGCCTAAGGCAGCCTTGTTGTCGCACTCGAATTTCGGTTCCAGCAATAGCGAATCAGCACAGAAAATGCGTGCGGCACTGGCGATAATCCAGCGTGACGCGCCTGATCTGGAAGTCGATGGCGAAATGCATGGTGATACTGCGCTCGATACCAGCTATCGCAAGAAAATGATGCCTGATTCGACCTTGAAGAGCGATGCCAATCTGCTGGTCATGCCGAATATTGATGCAGCCAATATCGCCTACAACCTGCTAAAAACAACGGCAGGCAATAACGTGGCGATTGGCCCCATCTTGTTGGGCTGCGCCAAACCGGTACATATCCTGACACCATCGGCCACGGTCCGTCGTATCGTCAATATGACAGCCTTGTGTGTAGTGGATGCGGTGGCACAGCGTTAAGCACTCATAGCATGTAAATAAGCCAGCCTGATTCAGCATGACTGATACGGCTGGCTTTTTTGTTTTATGCGGGATTTATTTATTCTGTTTGACGGGCACACGTCCCGTCGGCACGACATTCGATGCATGCAGGCAATGACCATGCTGATCATCAAAAAACATATGTGGTTTGAAGGCCGCCAGCACAGCGGATTTATTCACGCCACCCATGAAGAAGGTTTCGTCGATTGCGATATTCCATGCACGCAGTGTACGTATTACCCGTTCATGAGCGGGTGAGGCACGCGCTGTCACCAATGCAGTGCGCAAGGGGAAGGCGCGGCCATCTGGTGTTTTGAAATTATTCTGCAAATATGAAAGTGCCACCAGCAACCTTGCAAAGGGCCCTTGTGGCAAAGGCTTTTTGGCATTTTCTCTTTCATGCGCTTCAAAGGCTTCTACGCCATGTTCCTGATAAATACGTTCAGATTCATCTGAAAAAATCACGGCATCACCATCAAACGCAATACGGATCTGTTCCGGATCTGCTGCATTATCCGGCAAGCGATACAGCATCGCCGATGCCACGCCAGAATTGATAGCCGCCTGCACGTCATCTTCATGTAGTGACAAAAACAGACTGACATTAAACGCCAGCAGATACGGTGCCAAGGGCGCGCCGCCAGACAAGGCCGCACGTGTAATATCCAGGCCGTAGTGGGCAATCGAATTGAAAATGCGCAAAGAAGTTTCGGATGAATTGCGCGACATGATAACCACTTCCACCAGCCTGTGTCCGGGTGTCAGTTCATTCAGTTTCAGTAAGGCTTTGACCAGACCAAAGCCGGCACCTGGTTTTAGTACGCTGTTTTCTTCTTTCAGTTGATGCTGACGATACGCATCCAGCCCCTGTTCCTGAAACAGCGTTTCCTCTGCTTCCAGATCAAATAAGGCGCGTGAAGAGATTCCTATAACGAGGAGATTGTCTAGTGACACTGGCATGATTGATTGGTCTGTCTTGTTCTGAAATGTTGGATAGTCCGTCTGTGTTTCAACGCAGCACTACATAGCCTGGCGAAATGTCAGATTGATTCTTTGTGTGCCCAATAAAGGATGTGCTGCGTCCTTGATGGGGGCGACGCCATGGTAACGCAATCGGGCCGGGCCACCCCATACCGCGACATCCCCATGCGCCAGATGATAACGCTGAACGGAATCGCTGCGCTGCATGCCACCAAAAAGAAACGTCGCCGATATACCTAATGAGAAAGACACGATGGGAGCAGCAAAATTTTTCTCATCCTTGTCCTGATGCAGGCTAAGGCGCGACCCGGTCTGATATTGATTGATCAGGCAGCTATCGGGCTGGAAGCCCGGGTAGCCGGCTTCCAGTGCAGCCTGCATGGCAAGTGCGGCAAGACGTTCCGGTATGTCTGGCCAGCGCGTGCCATTTTCCGGATTATAAGGGCTATAGCGGTAACCATCCTTGTCCGATACCCAACCCACGTCACCACAGCAAGTCATCGCGACAGACATGCGATGACCGTTCGGTGTACGCATCTGACGGAAAGGATGACTGTTCAATACCTGCTGTATACCTTCCATGATTTCAGTTTCGTGCTGTACCGAAAAATGCCTGAGGATGAGGGCGCCATCGCAGATGGGTTCGACCCATGGCTGCATGTTGCTGACATCATCAAATAGTGAATAATTCATACGCTGTTTTATTTCATTCTTTATTACCTGCGTGCTTATCATATAAGTACGCGATTCAATTTTTGAAAGATTAGCATGTAAAGTATAGCGAGAGCCCCAACAACGCACAAAGCATAGTAGGGTGCGCCATGCGCACCGTTCCCGCACCTTATATAGCCGATAGCTTTGCCCCTATAGGTCAGCGGCCAAGCAAAGAGCCGGTGCGCGTAACGCACGCTACAAAACTAACGTGTAATCTCGAGCGAGAGTCCCGATAACGCACAAAGCATAGTAAGGTGCGCCATGCGCACCGTTCCCGCACCTTATATATGCCGATAGCTTTGCCCCTATAGGTCAGCGGCCAAGCAAAGAGCCGGTGCGCGGAGCGCACCCTACTAAGATAAGAGAACCGGCTAAATAATTTAACGCAAAGGCTTGCAAAGAAGGGTGAAGGTTTGCTATAGTTCGCCTCCCGCTGAAGAGCGGGGGGAAATGAAGCGAAGTAAAGCTGGCGAAATGAGCGATGGAAGTTATTGCGGAATAAGTCAGTAGCTGTGAATGCCGTGCAACAGTTTAAGTAGCTCGAAAGAGCGAAGAGAAACGAAATGAGTTGCAGGTGTTGACAGT